>CAWJVW010000001.1:0-59949 GCA_963846425.1 uncultured Acidobacteriota bacterium
GGAGACGACTCGGCCTACGAAGAACTGGTGCGCAAGGAAATGCCGCATTTGCTCGCGGTCGCTCGGCGACTGCTCCGCAATGACGAGGATGCGCAGGACGCCGTGCAGCAAGCCTTTCTATCCGCCTTTCGAGCGCTACCCGCATTCAACGGACAGAGCCGCCTCACGACCTGGTTGCATCGCATCGTCACGAACGCGGCACTGATGAAGCTACGCACGCGGGGACGACGACCGGAGGAGAGCATCGAGGAATTGCTGCCGAACTTTCAGGACGACGGGCACCACGTGGAGCAGTTCAGCGAATGGTCACTGCCGGCGGATGCTAGGATGGTGCGTCATCAAACACGAACGCGCGTGCGGGCGGCGATCGATCGGCTGCCAGACTCGTACAGAACAGTGCTCCTCCTCCGAGACATCGAGGAGCTGAGTACCGAGGAGACGGCGCAGGCGTTGGGAGTGACTTCGAATACGGTGAAGATCAGGCTTCACCGCGCCAGGCAGGCGCTCCTCAAACTTCTCACGCCGTCGATGGCGAGATCGCACACGGCACCGCGCGAGGCGAACTAGGAGGTTCTGTTGCCTGGGCGAATGCCCAGCTTCTTCATGCGACTTCGCAAAGTATTCGGGTGGACACCGAGAATGACGGCCGCTCCTCTCGAACCTTCGACGATGCCGCCGGTCGACGCCAGCACACTCAGGATGTGGTCACGTTGAACGTCATCGAGATTGGCACCGGCTTTCTCCTGCGCTCGCACTTCCAACACGTTCGTCGGCCCGCGACCGATCAGCGCTTCCTCGAGGCTGACGATTGGTCCCTCGGCGAGAATTGCGGCGCGTTCGAGGACGTTCTGCAACTCTCTCACGTTGCCAGGCCATGAGTAGGTCTGGACCTGCTCCATGCTGCGCGTGGTCACACCCTGCAGCGGTTTGCCGAGCGTGCGCGCAATCCTGCTCAGGAAGAAGCTGACCAGCAGCGAGATATCGGACGTGCGTTCGCGGAGCGGAGGGATCTCTATTGGGAACACGTTCAGACGGTAGAGGAGATCCGCCCGAAACTTCCCTTCGCGCACTGCATGTTCGAGGTTTCGATTCGTGGCCGCGATGACGCGGACGCTGACTCGAACCGTTCGGCTGCTACCAACTGGCTCGAACTCTTGCTCTTGCAGCACGCGAAGCAGCTTGACTTGAGCCTCGAGGGGCAGCTCGCCGATCTCATCAAGAAAGATCGTGCCGCCGTTGGCCAATTCGAAACGGCCGACCCGTTTGTCGATAGCTCCAGTGAACGCACCTTTCACGTGTCCGAACAACTCGCTTTCGACCAGACCCGGGGCAATCGCACCACAATTGACCTTCACGAGCGGCCGCTCGTGCCGTTTGCTGCGGTTATGCAAGGCGCGCGCAAAGAGTTCCTTTCCCGATCCGGTCTCGCCGAGGATGAGTACGGTCGAATCGGTTGGAGCGACGCGCTCGATTCTGCGAAGTGCATCGAGCAACACGGGGCTGTTCCCGATGATCTCGTTGAAGTTGTGTTGAGTGCCGATCTCCTCTTGCAAATACACGTTCTCGGCTTGGAGCCGATTCTTCAGAGTCTCGACTTCGGTCATCGCTCGCCGCAGATCTTCTTCGACCCGAAGACGCTGCAGTTCGGCTCCAGCGCGTGCGGCAAAGATCTTCAGCACGGCCGTGCGCCACTGGTCTTCCGGCATCGGCCGGCTATGGAGCACCGCCAAGTGTCCAATGACATGACCCGACGCATCGAGCATCGGGGCCCCGAGATAACTCTCAACGCCCAGGCCCACAAGGTCTCGATCGTTGGGGAAGCGCTCCTGCACATTCTCGCTGTAGTGGCAGACGCTCCCGTCCACCACCTTCATGCAGGGCGTCTCTGCGAGGTCATACTCAAAGTTCTCCCCGAACCCCTCTCCCTTCCAGAACGCGAGCGACTTGGCACGCGTTCTGGACTTGTCTCTGCATTCCGCGACGAAGGCATATCGCACCTCGAGAGCCGAAGCCAGGTGACGAACCAGAAGCTCGAAGAACTCTCTCCCTGTTGCCGACGCCGTTCCCTCGGTGACGGCGCGCAGCATCTCCTCGGCCCGCTGCCGTTGGGCCGCCTCCTGCTTCATCTCGTCGTACAGCCGAGCATTCTCGAACGCAATCGCCGCCTGTGTCGCCAGCACGCGCACAATTTCGGTTCTCGCAGTCGTGAAGGCACCGCTGAGTGCGTGCTCCAAGTAGAGAATCCCGCTCAGACGTCCCTGATGTGCGACAGGGACACACAGAATCGATCGAACGCCGCCAGAATCGAGTGCGTGAGATGCGAAACGTTCATCAATGGATGTGTCCGCGATGACCACGTCCTGCCGCGTGCGCCTGACATATCGCACGACGCCTTGCGCAAACAGACGCGGATTGCTCTGACCATCAGCGCGTCGGACCTCGACTCTGTCGTTCTCCGCGGCCGCCTCGATCACGGGTACGACCTCATCATCGCGGACCTGGAGAAAGACGCCACGCTCTGCGCCGGCGTTCTCGATCGCAATCGTCAGCAGCGTCCGCAGCAGCCCATCGAGCTCCAGCTCGCCCGCGATCGCCCGCGCAACCTTTAGAACCGACTTGACGTCCAGAGCCGTGAGGGCCGGCGCATCGTCATGCGCGACGGTCTCTGTACGATCGAACGCGTCATCGCCAGCTGGAAGTAGCTGATCGAGACGTCGGCGCATCTGGCGCACCTTGGCGAGCGCACCCCATGCGCCGTAGGCGCGATACGCACGCGAGAAATGGGCTGCCGCGGCGGACGTGTCGCCCCGCTTCAGTAGCATGCGGCCGCAGAGGTCGCTGGCCAGTGCCTGCTGTTGGACGTTCCCGGTCTCCGCTGCATAGGCCACGGCCTGCTCGTACAGCGGGAGCGCGTGCGCGTGGTCGCTTCCGAGAAATACGCGCTCGTTCTGCCGCAACGAGCAAAGAAAA
This sequence comes from uncultured Acidobacteriota bacterium, assembly GCA_963846425.1. Classification (GTDB taxonomy): domain Bacteria; phylum Acidobacteriota; class Vicinamibacteria; order Vicinamibacterales; family UBA2999; genus JACCSI01. Next base: position 2,971 of record CAWJVW010000001.1, read on the forward strand.
GCACCGGAAGTTCTCGGGGCAGCTTTCGGCAAGCTCTTTCAGCGAACCTGCCACGGCGTCGATGCGTGACTGGTAACGTGCACGGTCCTCGGGATCGGCAGTCTCATACGCCGCGGCCAGCGCGAGTGCGCCCCAGAAATCCTCCAGCACCGGCCACATCGTGCCGGGAATCGTGACCTGACGGGCCCGTTCGACCGCCTCGACGCCCAATGCCGTCTCGTCGAAAATGACGCACAGGTGGAGCTTCGCGCACCGCAGAATGGTCATGAACAGCGGCGCTGTTGTTGCGTATCGTGCGATGAAATCCTCTTCGCTCAGATACTCGTTCGACAGCGAGACGGTCCCTGACGTGCGTCCCTGTAGCGCCAGCGCCCAGTTGAGCATGACGCGTAACGCGTCACGAAACCCGCTCATATTGACCCGAGCAAGGAACGCAAGCGCCGGAGTGTAGTCGCGGACGAATTGGGTCAAGTCTCGGCTGGCGAGAAATGCCGGCCAGCTCTCTGTTGCAGCACCGTAACCCGCATACGCAAAGTCACCGGCCTCGAGCCCGACACGCGCCGCCTCCCGGGCATGCGGAACACACGCTTCGAACGGTTGCCGCCACAGCTTCACGTGCGCGTGGAGTTGTTGATGAATCTTCGCCCGCCGCTTCACATCGCCGAAACGTTCGTTGACGGCAATCGCCAATTCGCCCCATTTGTATGCGGCGTCGAATTGACGCCGCACGGGGCCAACGGTAATCGCGTGCGTCACATAGCCGTACGCCGAGTCTTCAGTGTTGCCGAACGCCAGCGAGAGGCGCACCATGGTCGCGGAGATGAGGCTGGTGAGCGGTTGGTTGCCAGCAATATAGACAGGCGCCCACATGAACGTCAGGATGCGCATTGCCGTGCGGATTTCGACGTTGTCCATCTGCGGCAGATCGACCAGGGACGCAATCGAGCGATCTCCCAACAGTCGATCGATGCTCGCGAGCTCCTCTTCCAGCGCACCGCCTACCGCTGCGTCGTGATCGGGGAGTGCGATACCACACAGAGACAATCCCTCGCGACCGCTGGCAATCGCCTCCGCGTAGCGCGAGCGGTTCTCGTAGAAGGTCACACGCAACTCGTGAACGGCCGTCTCGTCGAGCTTCGATGTTGCGTGGGACAGCAGATGTGTGTGTGCACGTTCCGCCGCATCGAACTGTCCCGCGAGGTACAAGCACTCTGCCCGCTCGAAGTGAAGCGCGAACACAACAGCGTGGTCGCTCGTCCCCCATGCCTCGTGGCACGATTCGATGCCCGCCGCCAGGTAACGGAGCGCGGCTTCGTACGCGGCCGACGATTTCGCCCTACGTCCAGCCGCGAGATTCAGACGTGCAAGCGCAGAGCGCTCGTCAGGATGCTCGACGAGGGCGCTCCCAATGTTCAAGTGATTGACGATCTCGAACAGCCGATCCTCGGGCACGATGGCAGCGCATTCCGCAAGCAGCTGCCGGCCGACACCGAGATGAACCGCGACCCGTTGATCTTCTGGAATCAGCGCGTACGCAGCCTGTTGGACCCGGTCATGGATGAATCCGTAGACGCCGCGGCCGGCTGAACCAGCGGGATCGGATGCGTACTGACCGTCGGCCGGCCGTATCAGTCCGGCACTCTGTGCTTCCTCGAGCCCGGCCTCTGCCTGGTCAACTGGAAGGCTTGTCGCGGTAAGGAAGGTTGCCCATTCAAAGGGGTTGCCGATACACGCGGCGAGCCGGAGCACGTGTTGACCGTCCAATGACAGGCGCTGGATCCGCTGTGTCATCAGCGTGACGACGTTGTCTGTCGTTGCCGCGGCGGCAATCGCCTCAACGCGAAACATCCATTGACCGCGCGCACGATCGAGCGACAACAGGCCGTCGTGTTGCAGTGTTTCCAAGAATTGAATGACGAAGAACGGGTTGCCATCCGTCTTTTCGCGAATCAGAGCCGCCAGCCCCGTGACGGCCGACTGGTCCGCATGAAGAGTGTCCGCGAGGAACGTCACGAGACTTGTCTGGTCAAGTGAATCCAGCGTGAGACGTCGCACGCGAGCATTCTCGCGTTGCAAGCGATCGATCGCCGTCGAGAGTGCGTGGTCGGGGGTGACCTCGTTGTCGCGGTAGGCGCCGATGACGAGGAGCGATCGCGGATCGGCATCCGTGAGCATTGGGTGCAGCAGTTCGAGCGTTGCCGCATCGGCCCACTGCAAGTCGTCGAGAAAGATGACGAGTGGATGCTCGGTCCGAGCAAACGTCCCAACGAAGCTTCGGAACACGTAGCGAAACCGGTTCTGCGACTCGATGGCCTCCAGAGGAACGGGCGGCGACTGTTTGCCGATGATGAATTCGATCTCCGGAATGACGGCCGCTACGACCCCACCGTTTGGGCCAAGGGCCTCGCTCAGGGCGGCACGCCAGCCGGCGAGGCGTTCCTCGTTCTCCGCAAGCACTTGCCAGATCAGGCTCCGAAACGCCTGTATCAACGCACTGTACGGGACGTTGCGTGCGACCTGGTCGAACTTGCCGCTGATGAAATAGCCGCGCTCACGAACGACCGGTCTGAACAATTCGTTGACGAACGCCGTCTTCCCGACGCCCGAATAGCCACCTATCAACAGAAGCGCGGGTCGACCTTCGAGGGTCTCTTCGAACGCGCCCGCCAACTGCCTCAGCTCCACTTCACGCCCGTACAACCGCTGCGGGATCAAGAGGCGATCGGCGAAATCATGCGTCCCGAGATCGAACGCCGACATCGAGGCACTGTCGCGCCACTCTTGGCAACATCTGTCGAGATCGTGGCGGAGTCCGTGGGCGCTCTGATATCGATCCTCGGCAGCCTTCGCGAGCAGCTTCATGACAATGGCCGACAGCTGCTCGGGAGCGGAAGGTGTGGTCGCGGCTGGCGCCCGCGGCGTTCGCGCGATGTGCGCGTGCACGAGTTCGAGCGCATCCTGAGTGTCGAACGGTGGGCGACCCGCGAGCATTTCGTAAAGCGTTGCGCCAAGAGCGTAGAGATCGGCACGATGATCGACGGCGCGGCCGATGCGCCCGGTCTGCTCTGGCGCGATGTACGCCGCGGTGGCCGGTGCGAGCAGTGACGCGGCCATTGCATGAACGTCAACCGGCACACGCTGCGCCAACGAGAAGTCAAGGAGCTGCACGTCGCCGACCCGATCGCCCACCCAGATGGACATCGGGCTCAGCGTGCCGAGGACGAGATCGCGGCCGTGCAGTTCAGCCAGCGTGTCGCAGAGGCCGAACGCAATCGCGAAGAACTCTTCAAGGAGCGGAGAGCCTGATTCGAGACGGCCAGACAGGGGACACAGGCCGGCGTCCTCCAGGACAAGAACTTCTCGCCCTGAATGCCTGGCCACGGCGAGGGCCCGGGGGACACCCTTCAGCGGCAAGCGCTGAATCAACTCCAATTCGCGTTGCAGACCGCCCTGAGCACTGCCAGGCAGTGCCGCAGACTCCTTCAACAGCACACGAGTGCCGTCAGGTCGCCGGACCGCACGCGACACGACGTGGCGCGGGGTACGGAGAAGCTCTCCGACGAAATCGAAGCCTTCTGCGTTCATGAACAACGATGCGATTGTGAGCCGGACCATGCTGATTCTATCGGAGGGCTGTAACCAAGGACAGCCCGGTGCATCGAATTCGACAGGCGATCCGGTAGGAGGATCGATAGGAGGAGTCCGATGCGCGTGGTACAGCAGATCGTGTGCGTAGCCGTGTTGGGAGTGACGCTTTCAGCGTGGTCGACCGCGACGCTCGGCGCCCGAACGTCGGCCGCGGAGCGAGAGACGGTTGGACGAGTGCAGAGGGCGTTCGAGCGGCTGCCGTACTACGGCGTCTTCGACTTCCTCGCCTTCCAGGTCAATCGTGGAACGGTCACGCTCTTCGGTTACGCGTACCGCGGCAGCCTCAAAACCGAAGCCGTGCAGGCCGTCAAGCGTGTTCGTGGCGTGGACGACGTGGTCGATCGGATCGAGTTCCTTCCCTCGTCGCCGCAGGACGAGTCGATTCGCCTCGCGACGTTCGCCAGCGTGTACGGTGACGATCACTTCTCGCGCTACATTTCTGGCGGTCCCGTCACCGTCCGCTACGACTTCGACCTGTTGACACGGTTCCCGAACATGCAACCAGTCGGCATGTACCCGATTCACATCATCGTGAAGAACTTGCGAACAACGTTGCTCGGCTCCGTGGATACCGAACTCGATCGGACGCTGGCGTCGACCCGCGCGCGCACTGTGCCTGGCGTGCTGAACGTCGATGTCGAGGTGATGGTAGCTCGCGATCTCGCCGGCAAGTAGACCGTCGATTCGCACGGCTTCATACGACGCAACGCTCGGACAATCAGAATCATGCCGACTTCAGCCACACGAGACTACGCCGTTTCGCATCACACGCTCACCTGTCGCGAGGTGTGGGCGTCGAATCGGAACGTCGCCCACACCGTGGAGCTTCCCGGCCTGCAAGGATGGATATACTCGGCGCCCCTGGAGCTTGGTTACGATGGCGGCGACATCCATTACCTGTCAGCCTGTGACTATGGTGTGCTCTCGCGTGTGGTACTCGCCAACGTCAGCGGTCACGGCCGGTCGATTGCTGCGGTCGCAGAAGAGTTGCTACGACTTGTGCGGGCGCACATGAATCGCCTCGAACAGTCAGCGCTCCTCTTGGACCTGAGTGCGTCGCTCTCGAGTGTGGAAGCGAACGGCGGAGCGACGTATGCCACGGCTCTAGTGGTCGGCTTCGATTCAACCTGTAGCGAACTGACACTTACCAACGCCGGCCATCCGCCGCCGCTGTGGTACCGCGCAGCTGAACGTCAGTGGGAGCTCCTCCCGAAGCCGGATTCGTCCGGACCTGGACGACCGGTTGGCATGCCAATCGGCCTGGAGTTCCCCACGTCGTACGAGGACGTGGTCGTGACCTTTGGCGCCGACGATCTCTTGATCTGCTACACCGATGGCATCTCTGATGCGACCGACGACACCGGTGTTGCGTTGGCCGTCGACGGGCTACTCGAACTCGCGCGCGGACTCTCGCTCGAATCGCCGATGGCGGCTGGAGCGACGCTGCTCGGCCTGGTCGACGCGTTCCGACGCGGTGCGCCGGCGGCGGATGACGAAACCTTGATGGTTCTGCGACGATCGGCCCGGTGAGAACGCCAATGCTTGGTTGCACCCGGAGATCTCATCGTCCGATCATGGCCACTGCTACGCCCCATGCAGGACCCTCGTTGAGCCCAATCTTGCGAGACTCTCCCGGTCTCTTCGTGTCGGCTCAGCGTTCACCTGTTCCTTTATATATAGATTGCTTTTCGCCGGTCATGTCCATCGTTGCCGGAATTTCCGCCGCTAGCAACACTGTGGCGTCGTCAGCTCGCTCTTTTCTAGCGCGCGCGCCTCTGTGCGGCGAAGAAGATCCACATTCGAGCACTGGCGTCGAAGTCCTGCGTCGGAACGGCCGCGCCGGTACGACCGGGCGCGCCACCCGGCCAAGCATGACCATTGCGGGCGACGGTGTGGAAGACGACAGGTGCCCCGGACGAACAGTTGCGCCACTCCACGACTGTTGACGCTCGATCCCGTATAGTCGCTGGCTCGCCGCAGCCGTTGGCCTTGGCCCAGTACGTGGCCTGCTCGATCGCCGGAGCAACATCGTGGTTCGCGGCGCTCGCACCGCCAGTTAGCGCACGTACTTGGAGTGAGCCTCCCGCGCCCGGCACAATGGTGTCGTCGGCCCCGACGATGATGAAGGCCGGGACCGGTGCGACGGGCGGCCGCTCGTCACCGAACACCGCGCCAACAACGGGCGCGATGGCTGCGATCTTCGTCGACAACTCGCGCCCGAGGCGATGCGCCATCATCGCGCCGTTCGACATCCCCGTCACATACACACGAGAGGGATCGGCGCGTCCGTCTTGCACCAACACGTCGATCACGCCGCTGATGAACGCGACATCGTCCACGCCAGTCTTCATCGCCGAGGCGCAGCAATGACCAGCATTCCAGGTGAGCAGCGGCACGCGTTCCCGCGCTGCCGTACCGTTCGGATAGACGACGATCAGCCCTTCTTTCTGACCGATGCGGTCGAACCCCGTCATCCTGACGGCGTTCTCGGCATTGCCGCCGCCACCGTGCAGGACGATGACTACTGGCGTCTGACGCGCGCGCGAGAAGTCGTGAACCAGATAGCTGCGTTGCCGCGTACCAATCGTGATGGTGAGCGGCTTCTCGCTCTGGACGGACTGACGGCCGGGCGCGGCGCGGCCGCTCAGGCGCCCCTGGGGATCGAGCGCCGCAGAATCTGCGCGAATCGTGACGGCTACTGCCAACAGCGGCAACACGAGGAGCTCAATGCGCACGAGCGATTCTCCATTTCACATGCTTTGCGACGATTCCTTCATCTGCGTCGGTGCTATTGGCGCTCCGTAGGCAACTCGAGCCGCACGAGCAGTCCTCCGTCCGGCGCGTTCTCTACTGTTGCCGACCCGCCGTGCGCGAGCATCGCCTGGCGCGTAATGGCCAGTCCAAGCCCCGCCCCACCACTCGTTGGCGTCCGGGCGTCGTCGGCGCGGAAGAACGGATCGAACAGACGCGCCAGCATGTCCGGGGGAACACCCGGTCCACGGTCGCGAATCACAATGGCGGTACGCTGTCCGCGCACGTCGACGACCGGCTCCATTTTGATCGAGACGGCCGTCCCCTCCGGCGTGTAGCGAATGGCGTTGCGCACAACGTTCTCGATCGCGCTTCGGAGCATGCCGCGGTCACCCCGCATCCGGGCGTCAATCTCGCGGTCGAGCGTCACAGTCCGTCCAGCACCGTCGGCTTCGAAACGTGAGTCCTGCGCGACTTCGCGAACGAGCTCCCGAAGATTGAGCGGTTCGAACTGTGGTTGATGCGCGTCCGCACGCAAGCGCGCCAGCGTCAACAACTGGCCGATCAAGCTGTCGATGCGCTCGATTTCCTGCGCCATGCGCTGGTGCTCGGGCACCCCGTCGCCCAGCCGCCGGCGCGCGAGATCGAGTGCGAGCGAGAGGCGCGCGAGGGGCGAGCGCACTTCGTGCGAAATGTCCGCGAGCAACTGCTGCTGAGCGGTGATCAGCTCCTGGATACGCGCGGCCATGCGGTCGAACTCGCGAGCGAGATCCGTGAGCTCATCACCGCGGCGTAGCTCTCGCCTGAGTCCGACGCGCACCGCCAGATCGCCGTCGGCAAATCGGCGAGCGGCGGCGCGCAGTGTCCCGATCGGCTTCGTGATCTGCCACGTCAACAGCCAGCACACGATACCGCTGGCAAGCAGCAGGGCCGCCACTCGCGAGGCGAACACTGGCAGCGACGCTTGCGCGTACCAGCGCAGCGGCCGCGGGCTCTCCCAGAGCACGACGTAGGGTGTGCGCGATCCGCTCTCGATCCGTGTCGCAAGCAACGACGCATCGCGATCGAACCGTCTGGCGGCGTTGTCGCTCGTCGTCAGTGCCCGATGGATCGCCCCTTCTGCGCCAGCGGCGGGCGCCACGCCGGCGACCATGCGGCTATCCGCGGTGTAGAGCCACGCGCGAAAGCGCCCTTCGCGGCCGATATCCGAGATGACCGCAGTCGCCGCTGTTGCCCCATCCTTCTCGTAGACGTTCGCGATATGCGCGCCGAGGTACGGCATCGCCGCCTGGCCTATCGAACGCCAGCGCGTGAGCGCCTCCGGTTGGGCGATGGTCACGCTCACCGCCAGTACCAACAACAAGGTGAACGACCCGAGCCAGAACCACAGGAACACCCGCAGGAACAAGCGGCTCACGTCAGCCTTCATTCCTGTCGAGCGGTGTGCGCGCGTAGACGTAGCCGGCGTTGCGCACTGACTTGATGCGCTCGGTCCCCCCGACCTGCGCGCCCAGCTTGCGGCGCAGCGCGCTCACGTGATTGTCGATGCTGCGATCGAACACTGAGTACTCGCGCTGGAGCACGGTCCGGAACAGCGCCTCACGCGAGACAACCTGACCGGCGGCGGCGAGCAGCGCCTTCAGCACGTCGAATTCCAGTGATGTGAGATCGACCAGCCGCCCCGCGTGCCGAACCGTGCGGGCGCGCGCGTCCAGCACGACATCTCCTATTGTCAGGACATCGTCGGGTGCGGCGTACGTGTCGGCACGGGCACGGCGCAGGATGGCGTTCATGCGGGCGAGCAGTTCCCGCGCGCTGAACGGCTTCGCCAGATAGTCGTCGGCTCCGATCTCGAGCCCAACGATGCGATCGATCTCCTCGCCCCGGGCGGTGAGCATGATCACAGGGCACTGCGACTGCGCCCGCAGGCGACGCAGCACGTCGAAGCCGTTCACGCGAGGCAGCATGACGTCGAGGATGACAAGGCCGTAGTCGATCGCCAGCGCCTGCTGCAGCCCCTCCTCGCCGTCGTGCGCGACCTCGACGACGAAGCCCTCGGGCCGCAAGTAGTCGGCCAGCATGGCGGCGAGATCGCGGTCATCGTCGATGATGAGAATGCGTGGCATGTGCGAGAGGGCGGCTCCGCCAGCGATGTCGACGCGGCCATTGTCGCACCACTCGGTCGGTGACTGGACAACGCGATCCGGACAGGCGCTCATCGGTCGGCCGCTGCTATGCGCTCCAAATAGCAACCGATCGACGGCAGGCGGGGGTGTGCCACGGGCCGGCCGCCCAGCAGCGCATCGAGCACGTCGCGCAAGGTGTGGTCGCGCACCACGCGGCGCGTCTGGCCCAGTTCGGCGTACAGATCGTCGATACGACCGCGATACGCGACCGTGCCCGACGCGTCGATCACGACGGCCTCGGGCGCAACTGTGGCCCCTGTGGCACGCACGAGCGTCCGATCGTGATCGATGAACCGCGGATACGGACCATGTGCGTACTCGCGCGCGTGCGCGCGTGCGCCGGCGTCGGTCAACGTGGGATCGGCGTAGACGAGACTGCAGGCGACGCCGCGGCGTCCGTAGATCTCGCAGATGCGACGGATCTCCGGCGCATACCGGTTCGAGATCGGACAATCGGGCAGGACGAAGAACAGCAGCGCGAGGCCTCCAGCTGGTGGCCGCAGCGGGTCGTGACGCGCACCGTCGATGTCACGCAGCACCTGTGCTGAGCTGCCAACCGTCAGTGCCATCACGAACGCAACGGGCGTCAGCAGCGTTCTCATCGGCGGCCTCCTATGGCCGTACGGAGGACATGCTGCCGATACGACTGCTGCAACAGTGGCAGGTCACGTTGCAGCCGCGGCACAACCTGGAGCGTCACGCTGCCCATCTCGTCCGACGATTGCTCTCCCCACGTCACGCGAACCGGAGGATGAGACGGATTGTGCGGATTGGCGGCGGAGTTGTCCCACAGGATCCTGGCCGTGAGGCGAGTGCCCTTCGGGAGTGGCACGAGCTGGTCGAACACGTAGCGATCCTGCCAGGCGAAGTCCCAATCCACGATCGACAGCAGCGTCCTGGTCGAGCCGTCCGGGAGCACCGCCGTCATGCCGAGCTCACGGCCCAAATAGTGCGCGTGCGCCCCGATCGCCACGCCTTCAACGTCGATCGGCAGCACGAATGAATCCTCGACGCTGAAGCGCCGCTCACCGGCCGGGATGTCGATCCCCGCGAAGAACCCAAACAGCACGGGGAGTTGAATCGCCGACAGTTGTCGCTCCGGAGCACGATCGGCGAAGTGCAGGCCGATCACCGATCGCTCCGTCTGCGCCTTGCCAGTCGGATGGAAGTGGAACTGGAGCACGAGGTCTGATTGCGCCGGCAACGACATCGCGATGCCGTCGGGAAGTAGGTGCGGCTGCTGGCCGAGTGCCCAACCGCCGAGCGGCGTGTTGCGCAGTACGCCGCGACGCATGCCGGTGAAACCCGGCGAGGCGTCGGCCGCATCGGCCTCCCGTGCCGCGCCGGATGCGTCCGCGAAGAACAGCACGTGATGGACGACGGAGCGCGACGACGGCCGGAGCTCTATCGCACGGATCCACTTCTCGTCGGCGAGGCCGAGGGGCACGACGAAGCTGCGATAGACATCGGGACCATCGGCCGGGACGTTGAAGGCGGCCGGCATCTCCAGCACCAGATCCGGCTCTCCCAACTGCCAACCGGGGGTGAACGTGGGCAGCGGTGGAGCCTTCCGCAAATCCCCCTTCGGCATGCCCGCGTCTATCCAGCGCTCGATGATCGCGATGTCCTTCGCCGCGAGACGGCGCTCGTCCTTGAAGTGATACGAACTCGGCTCCGCCTGCCACGGCGGCATGTAGCGGTCATGGACGACCTCGGCGATGAGGCTGGCTCGTTTCGCGATCTGATCGTAGGTCTGAAGTGGAAACGGCGCGGCCTCGCCCGGCCGGTGGCACGACGTACAGTTCTTGAAGATGATGGGCGCCACGTGCTCGGCGAACGTCACGGTCTGCTCAGACGCCTCGAGCGGCCGCTCGCGTCGCTCGGTCGCGAGCAGCACGCCGCCCCACACGGCCACAGCCAACACCGCCATCGCCCATCCCAACTTCCTCATCCTCGAGCGCATCCCGTAGCCCTCTCGTGACTCCCACTGTGACATCTCCGAGCACGTCGTCCATACAAGTTTTGTCGAGTTTTGTCGCCGACGATTCGCGACAAATCCCGACGTTCCCGTGGGCCTGTTCGCCGTCAAAGTAGGCATGCGAGGTCAGTCGCTACGAAACGGAGTGGAGGACAACACGATGATGAACCTGATTGTCGCGGTCGCGGTGCTTACGATCTACGCGTCGCCGACGCTCGCGGCCGCTCAGGAGCAGACGCCGGTGCCGCCCAAGACCGGTCAGGCGCAGGCCGACCGGGCGATGGAGCGGCTCGAGCAGTTCAAGGAGCGTCTGAAGCTGACGCCCGAGCAGGTCGAGCGCGTGCGTCCCGTGCTCGTCGAGGAAGCGCAGCAGTTGAAAGCGCTGCGGGAGAAGGCGGGCGACAGCGGCCAGAGCCGGCGGGCGCGCCTCAAGCTGGCGCGGGAACTCCGCGCGATCCAGGACCGGACCGATGACCAACTGAAGAAGGTGCTCTCGAAGGAACAGATGAACGAGTTGAAAAAGATCCGCGAGGAGCGCCGCGAGCAGCTGCGCGATCGCGCGGGTCGCTAGTCACGCACACGACACAGGAGTACACATCATGCGCACACATCACATCGCCACATCTGCCCTGCTGCTGTTCGGCGCGACGCTGCTGACGGCGACGGTGGCATCCGCCCAGACCTCGACGACCACGATCGTGAACACCGCCCGCGGCGGCTCCGTCACGACCACGCGCGCGAACGACGATCACCAGGCTTCGAAGCAGACCGCCGTCACGACGGCGAACGGACGAACGGCGACAGGCTCGAAGACGTGGAACAGGGACACACACACGCTGTCGAGAGCCGCAACTGGATCGCGCGGCCGGACCGCGTCAGCGACGACCAGCGCGCAGAATGGCACCATCGTGCACGACGCGCGCTGGACCGGCGCAGCCGGACGCACTGCGACGCGCCAAGGCGTCTACACGCGCGACGGAAGTTCCCACACGCACACAGGGCGCGGCGGCCGGACCCGCAGCTGGTCGCGCTCGTGGTGACGATGACTGGCGGCCCGCAACGCGTTGCGGCGTCGCCATGCCGCCGGTACGGCGGCGCAGCGCAGATACCCAGGCGCGCTTCCTGCGCGTCTGGGCCGTTTGCTGAGCCAATGCGGCTCACCTCCGGCCCGTCCGCGAAGGCGCACATAGGTCATCAGGCAGTACGCGGACTCACAAAACACACGTCGGGGTGGGTGCTCAGGATGTGCTCCAAGGGGCGCAAGCGGATTCAGTAGGCGATGGGAGCAGTTCCCCGCCGACTCGGCACGCTACCTCACCACTGCCATCACTCGCTCAGTTTCGTACTGAGCATCCGATCGAGGATGTTCTTCGTGATGCGCTGGATGCGCGGATCGTTGCGGCGGAAGTCCTTGCGCGGCGGATTCTGAAATCCCGGCGGGGACGACAGGACGAGATTCCACCAGCAGGTGCCGGCATTGAACACGAGATTGCCCTTGCGAGCGGCATACAAGGTCGTCGCGTACGTGCCGGTGCGCCGTTCTCCATTGTTGGCGTAGACGGGACCTTCGGAGATCACGACGAGCCCGGGATGCTTCGCGAGCGGAGGACCGTGGTATTCCCATCCCACGAGCTGCGCGACGCGATCCCCCTTCTTCATATTCGTCCCCTCGAACGCCCAGTGATCGGGTGCGTCGCTGGTCCAGTCGGCGAACCCGACGCCATAGGACGTGGCACCCATCAATTCCTGCTCGGCCTTGAATCCGCCACCCGCGCGCCGCATTACGCGATTGGGACGGCCGTCGCTGCTCGGCCGCAGCTCGACGACGCCGGAGATCGAGTTGCCTGACAGGAACGCGAGGCTGACGCCGGCGTCGCGGGCCTTCGTGACGTTCTCGAACATCCGCTGGGTCCAGTACCTCGTCGTGGCCCACCGACAGGAACACCTTCCCCCGCAGCAGCCCGTTGCCGTCGGCGTGCGTGTCCACGTTGGAGATGTAGGTGACGTCATATCCTTCCTTCTCGAGCCAGAACGCCAGCGGGAACTCGGTCATCAGGAACTCGCCTGACCCGTTGGTCAGCGGGTGAAATCCCGCTGGGAACCCGTTCCAGAAGAGCGCGTACGGCTTGTCGAAGCTAACGTCGTAGCCGACCGTGCCGTTCGACGCGCCCCACGGCGCAGTGCCCAGGTCGTACAGCGAACGCCACTGCGGCCACCGGTTGTACGACAGCCACGTGAGGTCGGACGCCTGGAACAGCAGGTCGGCCTTGCGATCGTCACGGATGATGAAGATGACGTAGCTCTCGCTCGTCATCTCGAGATCGAGGAACTGCCCCGTCGGTGAAGGAATGGTGGAGAGCTTTCCCAGATAGACGCCGCTCAGCCAATCCTTGGGGATCTCGAGGCTGAACCCCACTTTCCAGTTGCACTCGATCAGATTGCGGTCGCCGTCTTTCGGTGTGGGTTCGGCAGTCCCTTGCAGCGGTCCGATCGTGCGCATCAGCCGCGCGCCGGCGCCGCCGTAGTACCCCATTCGATAGATGCTGACGGAATACTGGTTCGCGGGGTACGTGCTGACGTGCACGTTGAGCGTGTCGCCCCCCTTGACGCTCGTGTGTGAGGTGTAGGCCTCGATGCCCCTCCGACGATGCCACCCGAGCTCGTAGATCTCGTCGTCGTGCCGAACGACCTTCGTCAGAAGCCAGTCAGTCGACCCCGGCTTGGCGTTTTCGAGCTGGACGGCGTTCGACTGTCCCGAGGCGGGGGCGCAGATGGCCAACCACAAAGCGGCGGCGAGGAACTCCCTCAGGAGCATTTCACCGGGGTGCCTTGGCGCACGATGGGTCGGGAGCATATCGGTGTCCTCAGTGTAGTCGGTGCAGCGCACGGCTTTCGCATACGCAGCGTGCCGCGCCGTACCGCGTCTGCACTTTCGCTACGCGTTCCTCGGAGCGCCCGCCAGGGCGATCGCTCGGATGACGCCACATCGGCGCGGGGCTGAATCGTCTCTTCCGCACGAACGATCGTGCCGCCCAATTTGATACACGGCCGACTTCTGCACACTCTTCAAGAACAGGAGCCACCGCCGCACATTCCAACAGATCCGACGGTTAGGTTTCTCGATCGAGCGTGCCAATTGTCCTTCGCAATCTCGCTGGATGATACGCCGGCGCGCGACCCACCAGCTAGGCTCGTGGTGCTGGGATAGTCGCGGGAGCTTAGGCGATCGCGTCGAGCGGCAGGCTTCGATCGGTTTCGGACACGTTGACCTGCACGTCCATGCCGATGAACGCCGAGGCCGCGCCGGTGAAGCTCCCCCACAACGGCAACGCCTGCCCGTGATCCCACGCAACGGCGACTCGGATCAGATTGCGGTTGCCGACGATGCTGTTGGTGGGATCGAAATCGACCCAACCGGCTCCCGGTAGATACACCTGCATCCAGGCGTGCGTCGCGCCGTCACCGACGGTGGCCCTTTGGGTTTCGTTCGGCACGAAGATGTAGCCGCTGACGAAGCGGGCCGCGAGCCCGAGCGAACGGACCGCTTCCATCATGAAGAGCGCGAAGTCGCGACAGCTCCCGGACCGAAGCTGCAACGTCTCTTCGGGAGTCTGCACGCCTTTTTGGGTTCGACGTGAATAGGCGAATTCGTTCTTGATGCCGAAGGTCATGGCTTGGAGCAGCCGCATCGTGTCGGTCGAGCCGGTGGGCGACAGAAAACGCTCGGCCCAGTGTCTGACCTCATCGCCCCGATAGTGGCGGGCGCGCGCGGTCACGAGGTCGGGCTCGTCCTCAGCGGCATAGCCGAACGGATAGGTGTGCGCGTCCCGTGCCAGCGCGTAGTCGGGCAACGCCGTCTCGAGATGCTCCAGCGTCACCGTGCTGTCGAAACGCAGTTCGAGTGTTCTCGCCTCGTCGAACGTCGCGATGGCGACCGAATTGTCGAAGACGTCGTGAAGCCAGCGTAAGCCGGCGGGTGATGGCAGAATCTCGAGCTTTGTCTGCACGAGTCGAAGGTCGTGGCTTTCGCGCGGACGAAACATCATCCGATGCTCGCCGAGTCGGACCGGCTCGGCATAGCGATAGACCGTGACGTGGCGCACTGTGAGGAGTCGGATGCCGGTGCTCACGCGATGTCCTGCCCGACAATTTCGTCCGTCCACACTTTGAAGCTGACCAGCTTGTTGGGCCCGAAGGCGTTGCTGATCGCAACGTCCGTCGCATCGCGACCGCGGGCGATGAGGACGCGCCCGATCCTGGGCACATTGTTTCGGGCATCAAACGTCTGCCAGCGGCCGTCCACGTACGCCTCGAACCATGCGGCAAAGTCCATCGGGCCATAGGGCGGCGGCATACCCATGTCGCCCAGATACCCGGTGCAGTAGCGCGCGGGAATGTTCAGACAGCGGCAGAAGGCGATCGCCAGATGTGCGTAGTCGCGGCACACGCCCTTCTTTTCGGAGAAGACTTCCCACGCCGTTCGTGTCGAACGCGCGCTCTGGTAGCCGAAGGCGATGTGGCGATGCACGAAGTCGCAGATTGCCTGGACGCGAAGGGCGCCGCCGCGCGATCGCCCGAACAGCGACCAGGCCACATCCGAGAGCCGGTCGGTTTCGCAGTAGCGACTGCCGAGCAGGAACAGCAGGCATTCTTCGGGCAGATCGGGTACCGCGTGCTGGCGGTCCGAGAGCGCGACATGCTCCGGCAGGCCAGAGTCGTTGACGATCGCCGTCGCCGACACCGTCGTTTGTCCCATCGGCGCCACGAGTCGCGTGCACCAGTTGCCGTAGGCGTCGCGATAGAACGTCAGTGGCACGGCGGGTTTCGTCATCAGGTAGTCGGGTACGACGATGTCGCTCGCCCGGCTGTGGTGGATGTTCAACATCAGCATCATGGGTGTCGGCTGCGGGCAGTCGTAGATCAGTTCGTAGCCGACGCGAAGCTGCATGCTTTACTCTTCCTCCTGAAAACGGTCCGGTGTCGGACGACGACCACTGTACTGCGGCGACGCCGTCGCGCGTGTTCGAATCGACACTTTACGAGTTCTGTGTCTCGGAGCACGGTAGAGGCTCTGGTGGGATTCGAAGCGCTGGGAACGATGCCAACCTCCGGCAATCAGAAGGCTTAGCTCTGAGGAGCGACGTTCACGCGACCGTTGCCGCGAGAGGTCCACTGTCGTACCGGATCGTCTACACCGTCCTCGGCGACTATATTTACTGCTGCCTTAGCACCGCACTCGCCCATGCGTCACCTCGTCATCCTCGGCATCGTCGGATCTGTCGTCGGCACTGCGGGTGCGATCGCCGCAATCACGATGGCGGAGCTCGGCCCGAACTGGTACCCGATTGCCTTGGCGATCACGGGTTTTCCCTGCGTCTGGGTTGGAGGCGTGATTCATCGTAAGCGTCAGGCGCAAGGATGATCGATAGACACCAGAAGACCTGCTCTCGTCTCGCAACAATCTCATTGTTGGAGTAGCTAGGCATCGACTGTTCTTGAAGTACGGACCGAGGAATCTACGCTCTCCATCAAATCGATGATGTCCTTGATGGCCTCTTCCGCGACGTCCGACGAAGGCCCAGGTGTCCAGCGATCTCTTCCGCCGGTGCCGCGGACTCCCCGATGACTTGCATGAACGCATTGCCGGACGGAGTCGCAAACGCGAGATCCTCGAACGAACGATTCGCACGGCGCCATTCGTCGAACTCCGGAATCCTCACGAGTTGACGGACGCCGCTCGACTGAGGCGGCGCCTTCCACAGTACGGCCAGCCGTCCCGCGTCGCGGTACGGCAACGGTCTCGACAGTATGGTTTCCACGGCACGGAAGATCGCGTGGTTGGCCCCGAACGCGGCGGCAAGCGTCAGAACGGTGACGACGGCCAGTCCCGGGTTACGCGCGAATAGTCGCGCGGCATAGCGCAGGTCGTGGGCGGCATCGTCGATCCATCGCACGCGGCGCGCCTCGCGGCAATCAGCCCTCACGTTGTCGACGTTACCGAACTCGATGCGCGCTCGGCGCATCGCTTCGTTCCGAGGAACGCCCGCCTTTTCGAGATCATCCACGTAGTGATCGAGGTGTGATGCCAACTCGTCCGACATGTGATCTTCGAACCGTCGGCGGCCAAACAGCACGCGAAACATCCGTGTGAGTCGATACATGGTCACACCTCGTCCGGCGATGTGTTCAGCGCCGCAGCAATCGCTGACGCGAGGCGATTCCAGCCAGCCGTCTCCTCGCGCAGGCGTCGGCGACCGGCGGGCGTGACCGTGTAGTACTTGGCGCGGCGGCCGTTCTCGCTCTGGCCCCACTCGGCAGTAATCAAGCCCTGATGTTCCAGGCGATAGAGCGCCGGATATAGCGACCCTTGAGGGATGTCGAGCGCCTCGCCGGAGATTTGGCGAATGCGCAGCAGCACACCGTAGCCATGGAGCGGTCTCAGGGACACGGCCTTGAGAATCAACATGTCGAGCGTGCCGGGAAGCAGATCGGCTGTTTGGGCCAGGTTATTCTCTCCTAGTTTGACTAGGATTGTCGTCAGCTTCTCCTAGCCTGTCAAGGAGAAGGCGTCAACAGAACATCGGCACGCTGTCGTCGCGCTGGCCCAGATGGGGATCGTCGAGATCGACACGCGGAACTCGACCGCCGCGTCCTAGTGCCGTCGTATCTATGCTCTGGACTGGAAGGATCTGAGGTACGGTCCAGAGCGGTGGACACTTCTCAGCGTGCCGGGCCGCCTTGGTCGGCTCAGGACAGATCCCTGGGCCGGCTATTGGAAGGCGTCGCAACGCGTCTCGGGAACACTCCTGAGAGCCCTCACGAGCATGGACGCGCCAGATTTCGACTATCGACCCGCCCGTCCCTTCGAGTTCGTTTGCCCGCACCGCCGCCACGCGCTGCAGACTACGTCGTCGATCGGTTAGGCGATCAGCCACGCGGCGAAGCGATGCCAGGCCTCGCTCGGCCCGACCAGGGCGGCCCGCCCCTGGGCCCAGACCAGCAGCGCGATCGCGCCCCACAGGGAGATCGAGTGGACGCGGCCGTCGGTCCAGCGGTCGTGGATGGCTGCCGCGAAGTAGAACGCCGCCAGCGGCAGCAGGATCACCGGCGGGTACGCGTGCAGGGCCGGCACTTGGCCGACGACGTGGGCCAGCGGCGCCCCCATGAGCGAGACGGTCGCCAGCAGGATCAGCCGCTTGTGGCGATCGGGACGGCGGCGCCATAGCGTCGCCAGCCCCACGAGGACCGAGAACGACAACAAATCGCCGAGCGGGAACACCAGCGCGGCCAGCGGATCGTCGGCGATGTGCAAATCGCCGCTCAGATCGAAACCACGCCGCGTCTGGGCGATGGCGACGGCGTACCCGGTGATGACGAATGCGATCGCCAGGCCCACGCCGACGAACCCAAGGCGCCGGTGTTGCTCGCGCGAGCCGCGGCCGATCAGCGTCGTCTGCACCAGGTAGAGGACGAGCCACGCTGCGCCGAGCACGCCGTGCCATGCGACCAGCGGGGTGATCGGCCCGAGACGGTTCGAGCGCAAGAGGCCCGGCATGAACCCGACGATCGCGACGACTGCCGCGGCGAGGCCCATCGAGCGGTAGAAGCGCGTTGCTGCCACGGCGTCACGCTATCAGCGCGGCCAGGCAGCGTCGCCGCGCCAAGGCGCGCCAACGGACGCCATCTCGTGCCATAGTCACTGGCGCCGAGAAGCGAAGATGGACGGATGCCGATCGCCTGGACTCGTGGAAGGAGATCGCCAGCTACCTGCGGCGGGGCCTGCGGACGGCGCAGCGCTGGGAGCGCGATGCCGGGCTGCCGGTGCGACGCGTCGCCGGCGACGGCGGGGCGGTGTACGCCTTTCGATCCGAACTCGACGCGTGGTGGCAGCGCCGATCGCTCAATGGCGACGGGCCGGCCTCGCAGGCCGTCGCCACCGCCGATGGGCGAGGGGCCGTCCGCGCCGATCCGGCGGTGCCCGCCGCCCGCCCGCGCGTCCGCCCCTTCCTGTCGCATGACCTGCGGGTCGATCCCGATTCGGCGCCGGGCCACGCCGACTTGGCGGTCTACTTCTTCACGCTGACGATGGTCGGCCTGATGCCGCCCGACGAGGGCCTGCCGGCGGCGCGCGGCGCTGCTGGCCGGGCGCTGCAGCTCGATCCGGATCGGGCCGAGGCGCAGGCGATGCTGGCGGTCGTCGCCGCCCTCTACGATCGCAACTGGGTCGAGGCCGAGCGCCGCTGGTGTCTTGCCTTCGCGCGGGAGCCCGTGCCGGCGATGGTGCGGTTCCACTACTCGCCGTTCTTCCTCGAGCCGCTGGGCCGCTACGCCGAATCGCTGGCCAACCTCGAACCCGCGCTGGCCGCGGAGCCGCTGTATCTCCTCGGCCGGGTCGTGCGAGCGACCGGACTGTTGCGCCGTCGGCCGGGTGGATGAAGGGCTGGCCGAGTTCGAGCTGGTGTGTCGTGTCGATCCGCAGTTCGCGCCCGCCGTCGGCTATCTCGCGCGCGAGTACGCCCTCGCCGGCCGGCTCGACGAGGCGCGAACGTTTGCCGAGCGGGCGTACGCGTCGGTGCCGCACCACCCGAACGCGGCCGGCATGCTGGCCGGCATCCTCGAACGCACGGGCGATCGCGATCGGGCCCGATCGATCCTCGAAGCACACGGCCACGAGCGCGCCTGGAGCCTGCCGCGCGCCCGCGCCGAAGCTGCCCTGGCCTGCGCCCGGGCCGATGTCGCGATGGATTACCTGGCGGACGCCGTTGCCGAACGCGATCCCGGCGTCTGGCTCCTGTTCGCAGGCAGCGCCCGTCCCCTGCTGCTCGCCACGCGGCGCTGGCCGGCGGTGCGGGCGACACTGAACCTGCCCCCCGACATTCCTTAGCCGCTGCGGACGAGCAGGCGTGAAAAGCTACTTTTGCTCGCCGGCTGCGTAACGCGCAGATCGGCGAGGGCGGACCCTCGTCGTCGCCGCGCTCAACGCCGCCGCCCTGATTCTCTGCTGGCGGTGGTGAATGTCACGACGTTGCCGACCGCGCGCGCCAACGAGCGCGTGCGCGAGACCGCGGGTGGGTACTTCCTCTACTACCGAAGCCGTCGTCACCAGTCACCAGTGCTGCAGGCGCTGGTGACTGACCCTCCGAGTCTGAAGTCGCGGGTGGAGTTGGGTACCCACGTGGGCGGCCGAAGAACCCACGTGGCACCATCAAGAACCCGTGTGGCCGAAACACACGTGCTTTCGCTCGTTCTTGAGGCGAAGATCGAAGCGAAATTTCGACGCGTTGCACCCGGCAACCAGGCGATCGCGCCACATCGTTGATTCTAGAGAAACAGAGTTTGGCGGAGAGGGTGGGATTCGAACTCGCTCAGCCCCTTGAGAATCCGTAACTTACAGAAACCACATTGCCGCGATTGCCACGAATGCCGCCGCTGCCGTCGCGCACGTAACATTTCGTCATGGCTGTACCCAAGGATCCAAGGGAAGGCCCGGACCGAAGCTCGCCAGTGGGAGGAACACTAGGGAATCGCGACCTGCTTCCTCTTCCCTGCACTCCTCCGTTACTGGCAATCTAGCTTCACGATGGACGCGGACCGCGCGGCACACGCCCGAGGTTCACCGATGGCCTCGGGTAGTCATTCCGGTCCACCGTCACGTCGTGGGGACAGATGTCGTCCGCTCGAAACTGGAGAGGGGCCTTAGGAGTTTTAAAGATGTGCGTGAGGACATCATCGACAACGGCCGCGGCGAGCGCTACGTCTACACCGAAATCCGCCTCGAGAAACTCCGCAACGGGAGTACCTTGAACGACGGTCCTCTGTGCCGGGACGCCACGTCGTTGTACCAATTCTGAAATATCGGAGTAGAACGGTTCTGACCAGGGCGCTCGAGGAAAATGCATTTGTATTCCCATCGTTCCCGAAGGGCCGATGAACTTGCGAAACTGAATGAACCGTTGCGTTGTCGGCTCTGTCACAATCGCAAAGGCGCCATCGTATCCGCGCTTGAGCAAGAGTCGCAGACCTCGCTCGACGCCCTCTTGATCGAGGCTGTTCCACTCCCTCAGCCGTTGCCGCTGAATGCGAATCGTCGCCAGTGCGAGGCTTCCTAGGAGAACAACGACGAGTGCTGCCATCCAAAACATTGGCGGGAACCCACCGTTCAAAATGGTACCACCATCAGCATTCTTGCCGCTTGAGGCGCTACCACCCTGAAAGGAATGAGGTTAGAGCTTGTCCAAATGATTGTCCCCAAGTTCTGGCGTTTGTCGTGGCTGGGGGTGATGGCGTACCTGAGAGTCCGGCCGTGAAGCCCTCCGTTAGGCCGACAACAAACTGCGACGGTGCCCTCCAAAGTGGTGCGGTGTGGTTTACAAAACGTCCTGATGTCGGATCGTATGGGCGTACACGAACCACGTGATTCTCGATTTCAACCAACGGGGCAAGCCGACCGACAATGCGGCGATGGAATCCTTCAACGGCCGGTTTGGGATGAGTGTTTTGATCTGCCGGGCGATTTTCGGACCAGTGGAAGCCTGAGAGAATGGGCGGTTGAGGCCCTCAGGGCAAGTGCGCTTTGGGATGAAAGTCCTGGTCGATTCCCGTCACCCGAGATTGAGAGCATCCCGCACAGTGCCTTGTATCTGCTTGTGATAAGTCCGAGCGATGTAGATTGGAAGAGCATCGACGCTAGGCGAACGAGCGGTCGCGCAAGTGCGGCATCACACGAGGGTGTCAGAAATTTCGTGTGTGGGGCATAGCATGAGGAGTGTCTATGGCCCGCAAATCGAAACGCGCGCCGGCGGACGTGCCGGCGCCTGTGCCCGAGGAGATTCTTGACCAGTTCGTTCGCCAGGGTCCGCTGACGGCCGAGGAGCTCGAGGCCGCCGTCCGACGATTCAAGAAAGCGCTGATCGAGCGGGCGCTGGGCGGCGAGCTGACGCACCATTTGGGGTATCCGCCGGGCGGGACCAAGCCGGCCGACGCGACCAATCATCGCAACGGGACGGGCGCCAAGAGCGTGCTGACCGATGACGGCCCGGTCCCGATCGAGGTCCCGCGCGACCGGGCGGGGACCTTCGAGCCCCAGCTGATTCCGAAGCATGAGCGACGTTTCACCGGCTTCGACGACACGATCCTCGCGCTGTATGCGCGGGGGATGACCGTGCGCGAAATCCGCGGCTTCCTCGCCGAGCGCTACGCCGTGGACGTCTCGCCCGATTTGATCAGCACGGTGACCGATGGCATCGTCGAGGAGGTCACCGCCTGGCAGACCCGCCCACTGGAGCGCGTCTATCCTGTCGTCTTCTTCGATGCGCTCCGCGTGAAGATTCGCGACGAGGCCACGGTCCGGAGCAAGGCGATCTATCTCGCACTCGCCGTGCTGCCCGACGGCACGCGCGACATCCTCGGCCTTTGGATCGAGCAGACCGAGGGCGCCAAGTTTTGGATGAAGGTCTTCGCCGACTTGAAAGCACGCGGGTGCCAGGACATCCTGATCGCCGTCACCGACGGTCTCAAAGGCATGAGCGAGGCGCTGGCGGCCGTCTTTCCGGCCACGACGCTGCAGACCTGCATCGTCCATTTGATTCGCAACAGCCTGGAATTCGGCAATTGGAAAGAGCGGAAGCACCTGGCAGCGGCGCTCCGCCCGATCTACACGGCGCCGAGCGCTGACGCGGCCGCCGCCGCGCTCGACGCGTTCGAGCGGAACCCGTGGGGCGTGAAATTCCCGACGGTCGTGGCGGCGTGGCGGCGCGCCTGGACCCACGTCATTCCGTTCTTCGCCTTCCCGCCCGAGGTCCGCCGGCTGATCTACACGACGAACTCGCTCGAGAGCGTCCACGCGCAGCTCCGCAAGATCATCAAGACGCGGGGACATTTCCCGAATGACGAGGCCGCCACCAAACTGATCTGGCTGGCGCTGCGCAACATCACCAGCACATGGGAGCGGATTGCCTACTCCTGGCGCGCGGCGATGAATCAATTCGCGATCCTCTACGAAGATCGCTTTCCGCTGCCGAACACGTAAAATGCCGCGCGTGAACGCTGCCGTCCCTGCGGACGCACAGAACGCGTCCACAGGGACTTGGAAAACCGCCCAGAACGCCGGTTTCCCACAGCGCCCACACGCCCCACTGTTTGATGGAGAGAGAAGAACGGCCCGTAAACTATTACCGCCTCACACACGAAATTCCGGACAGTCCCCATCACACATGCAGCGGTGTCGGATTAAACGCAGTGTGCCGTCTTAACACAGCCTCAATTTGGCCAACATATGTCAGCAGATCCCTCATCGTCACGATATTCGTGGCGACGATGGCTGAGAAACTGAAACCCGATGGCGGATCGTCTCGTTCAACCAGAATACTCGTGGCAGCTACTGGCGGTACCTAGTCAAGACTACCGGCACCTTGTTAACCTTTGAACACGCCAAGCAACGCACCGACTACTAGTGCCGCACCGACCAACAAGAATACCAAGCGCATCGCCACCGGAACTGGACGCGGTGGCACTCTGCCATAGGTCAGCGGAGGAGCGACACCTGTCATAGCAAAAGCTAAGAAAATCAGAACAGCGCCGAACAGTATTGGTGCGATTAGGCTATGAAGCATGTGAATATTCGCCCTAACAATTGCCTCCCCAGCCCCAGTTGAAATAGCCTCCGCCGCCTCCACCGAGGCGCCCCTTCGATCCCATCACACCAGCGTACGCACCAAAACTGCTTACTTCACCAGGCTGAAAGATCCAGCCAACAAACTTGTTCTTCACTGAAGGTGCGACTCTCGCTGGTATCCGGCGTGATAAGTCGCCAAGCACAATCGGCGAAGCATGCCAACCAGACGAGTCCCGCATGTACTCGCCACCGACAGTAATTGTGCCCGCGCCCCCACCAACCAGTATACCGCCCGCAGCGCCATCTCGCGAATCACCTTGAAGGATTCCGAGTGCCTCGAAGTGGAACTTTCCTAGGTGTCCCTCGGCACCATAAAAGCCAAAGCCACCACCGCCGCATGGATGGCCTATCCAACGCTGGATCGCGTTGGTCAGATATCCTCCAAGACCAGGAGTCACCGGGGGAGGAATGGGCGGATTTGGACCGGGATTCGGATTCGGCCCGGGATTCGGTGTGGGTGCCGGAATCGGTGTCGGCGTTGGCGTTGGCGTTGGCGTCGGAGCAGGGGTCTGCGGAGGGGACTCTCCGCCGCCACCACCTTCGCCACCAGTGTCACCGCCGCGATCTGGTTCAGCAACGCCGTCGCTGCCTGGGGGGTGCGAACGTGGCCCGTCCTCTTCAGTGCCACTGCAGAAGCGGTTTGGATCAGGAGGATTGCATTCGGCTGTCAGTCCCGTGGGATCCACGAAATTGAGGGGACTGTTCAGAGCGTATGCATACCGATTCAACCGCTGCGGATTGCGGGTGTCGCCGAAGGCCGGGTCCGGTCTGGTCAAGCGTCCAGTACGAACCTGATACATCCGGGCTTCTGCGTAGTCCTGTCCAGCCTCGCCGTCTCGGAACAGTTGCGCATACGCCTTCGGCACCGTCGTGGATGTACTGATCTGCTCGCCGAATGGACTGTAATCGACTCGCGAGGTGACAGCTCCACTTGGAGCGAACACGATACGGATCGATCCGATGGCATCGAGTCCGTAGTACTCGACGGTCTCGTTTTGGGCCACTTCCTCAACTTCGCCTGGCGTTAGCTCGTAGGCCTCTAGCCTGCTCGCTTACCGCGAGCCAATATGGCGAATGCGATACCGCCCGAGAAGCCCAGGGCAAAGAGGGCGGTCGTCCATTCTGCACGCGGCCACGTCGATTGTGCCGATTCTCCTCGTTCGCCGAGCAGCTTGATCAAAATCGTGAGTCCGAGAACCGCTATCACGAGACCGATCATGCCCACGGCCCGCTCATGGGCAGGCATTTGTGAAAGAACCCAGATGATGTGCAGAGAGCCTGTAATCGGAATGGAGATGGCAGTAGCCCCTCCTACTGTAAGGGCTAGTATGAGCGAGCCTATGAGCAACATAGGAAGGATGAGATGTAAGTACGGAAGAGTCGGGTGAAGGAACCCTGGCGATCTCGCCTTCAGCACGTCGGCGTCAACTACAACCTGCGGCGTTGCAACATTCAGCGCCTGCAACGGGAGCGGGGCCCTATGCCGAGGTATAAAGTCTTTGGTCAGCCGCAGCACGTCCGACCCGAACGAGGCATCCGCGACGAAGGCGACCTGTAAGTCGAAAACCGACTCCATCGAACTCGGCGCGCTGTCTCGAATTCGTATGAGCTCCTCAGCATTCTGGGCGACAGGTACGATGTTGCGTTGTGTCTGCAGGGCCAGCTCATACTCGCGCCTGACAACGTCGTTCTCGTCAGTACACCTGTCCAGACAACCGGGTGTCAGAAGCAAGATGAAATGCGCTCTGGAAGACACCTGGTGAACGATGTTCTGCATCCAGTGCCCAGAACTCGCGCTATCAACGTCAAGAAATGCGTCGAATCCGTTGGACCGCAGTGCGTCCGAGAGCCTGCCAGCGCGGGCTGGCCCGACCTCGTCACGTCGATACGAAATGAAAACCGTTCGTTCACTCATGGTTGCAGGAGCATCAGACGTGGCGATCAGCTGGTACGCAGCAGCTGCGACACTTCTCTGCAGATGTTTGGTCGATTCCGAGTGAACAGTAAATATGCTAATCAGTCTGCACTTGTCAACGTGGCGCGTCACATCCAGGTCCAATGACATTCTCAATTTGGAAGTACATCGCAAGAAAGAGCGTGTACGCCGGCAACTCCTGGCCGCGTTACCAGATGGTCTGCTTGCCGACGGACCTTGAGGTGCAGCGCAACGGCCGCCTCCATAGAAATCGGTTCGTCTTTGGCGCGCCCTCGCCTTGTTGCGGGCGTTTTTGATGGGTGTCGGTAGCGAAGGTTTCGGCGAAACTCGAAGGCGTAGCGCGTTAGCGCCGCAGGGACCACATGGCCGACGCTAGCCTCGTGAGAACAAACGATCGGATGATTGGCGGAGAGGGTGGGATTCGAACCCCACAACACCATGTGGAATCTGTAACTTACAGATTCCAGAATGCCGTGATTGCCGCGAATGCCAGCATTGCCGTGGCGCCTTGCACGCTGTTGCACGCCGATTGAAGTGACCAGCGGACGAACACGAAGAGGCGGTTTTACTTCGAACACGAGCGCGCGTGTTCGATCAGCCGCGGTAACTCGGACAACTTCTCAGCGCTCTCGACGTGGGGGGGGCATGACCGGTCCCTGACTCAGGTACATGCCGTCCAATCGAGGGACGCCACTGATGCCCTTCTGGAGCGTGCCGACCACAATCCTGGCGACGATCTGAGCGTCGCCACGGGTCACACAACTAATTCAGCGCACGGTTGAAGGGGATCCGTCGGCCGTTCCGGATTGGGCTTGAAGCCACAATCAGTCTCTCGCCACGCCAGCTCACCTGCCGTCACGTGGAGGCTCTTGATCCAGTTCTCAAGTGACTGCTTTTCGGTCTCGCATCCAGCGCTGCGACATCGAGCAACTTCGCACACGCGACCAGTTTCGCTTCATCACTCTGCCCGATTCGCAGCGGGAGGCGATGAGCTTCAATATTGCGAGGTGCTTCATCATCCTGCCCTCCGATCGCTCGATGAAATGACCCTATGTCGTCTGACGCTGTGCACCATTCCCCAGCGCACGATGCAATCATCCATGAGGTCGAGCATCACCTTCGCCGGTCGAACAATCTGCAGCCAAGTCTTCCAGTTGGTCCCTCGGGTTCACATTCGCCTGAAGCGCTTTCGTGAAGCGCGAACCAAAGGCGGTGCCTCAGCCCATCGCTTCACAAAGAAGTCCTTAAAGGCTCGAGCCGCTGGCGTCGCTGGCCGAGGACGCAGAGACAGAATTCCGTAAACGTCATCGTCAAACAGATCCCTTGCCGATCGCACGTTCAGTTCCCGAAGGTCGGATCGTTCAAGACATAGCTCGGGCACAACGGATACTCCCAGCCCTTCGCGAACCAGTAGTTTAGTAAGCATCAAATCGGAACACTCGACTCGAACGTGAAGGCCCGGCAGTTTACTCTCGACTTGACGGCGTATCGGCGCCCGATCGGATCGGGGCGGCAGAATCCACGCGGCTTTCGCCAGCTTCGCCGGTGTGAGGTCCCCTGTCTTTAGGTATCCCTTCCTCGCAATGACTACACGCGCAACGGCAGAAAGCTCCGTGAACTCTAAGTTCTTTGGAATGGTCGGCGTCGAACCTGGACGAAAAGCGAGATCAATCCGGTGCTCGCGCAGGGCCCGAACGCTCTCCGAAAAATCCTGAGCGGAGAGAGTAACGGTGACTCCTCGGTATTCGTCGACGAAGTCTCGGATAAACCTTGGCAACAGATGCAGCACCGACGGATAGGCAGCGATGTGCAGTACACCAGTGGGCGCCATGGTCTCTGCGCCTGATATCGTGCCCTCCAATTTCGCCCAGTCGTCGGATGGGACACGTACAGCTTGCTCAAACCAGCGTCCAAAACGTGTCAGCTGTGGACGCTCTCGGCCACGACGCTCTTTCACGAACAGCCGTTCGCCAGCAGCGGCAACGTCCTCAAGTCGTCGAATTGACGCCGAAACGGTGGCCTGCGCGACACCGATGTGCGCGGCTGCAGCAGAAAACGTTCCGAGATCGACAATCGCCAAGAAAGCCCTCACATCGGCGACAGAGAGTTTGTTCATTTAATCGGAATTTTTGCACATAAATATCAGTTTTTATCGGTTGACTGCATCATTTGACTGGGAGAGACTGCGCAAAGCAGAAGAGGTGTTCGTCCCGCGAGGCAGCCACAGTCAGTCAGCGCCTCGTCGATGGCGCCCGGAGGCATCACCCTAGACCCATCGCAAAATCGGGAGAGCTCAATGCCCAGGCACACACTCGCCCATATCGCTGCGCTGTTGCTACTGCTCCTGGCTGCCTGCCGGGCAGAGTCACCATCCGCACCCACTCGCAGCGAACCACCGTCCGGTCAAACGCCGACACAAGGCGCGTCCGATATTCGGATGATGGTATCGGATGGAGAGCTGTTCGCGGCGTCCACACGAGCTGGCGAGCGACTCAAAACGCTTGAGGAGTGGAGAAGGTTCGCGATTGCCCTATTGGCCTCAAGTGGCAGAGTCGACATGGAACTGGGAGAAGGCACACCTGAACAGGTTTCCTCCGCGATTGGGGGTCTGCCCATTCCGAGCCTTGTCTCTCCGTTCAATGTCGTTGTCCGTTGGGTAGAAATGCCGCTAAGCGGCTGTATCGATGGCAAGGTTCTGGTCTCTCTGAATGTCCGGCTCAAATGGTTCACCTCCGCGGACTGGCTAATAGATGCCTACTTCGTGATGTGGGCGGAAGGAAAACTGCTTCACGTCGGCGTCTACTTCACAGGATCCGAGGCTTCTGGTGACTGGTGTGGAACCGTAACCGGCGCGGACGTTTCCGGCGCTCAAGCCGGCAAGTCGCCCTTCAAACAAGCCGTAGGGTTTATCGCAACCAAAATCGGTCTGTCGAGCCTCAAGAAGATTTTGACTCTGGGTGCCGACGTGTTTTGGAGTCTTTTTGGTGAGTATCACTTAGTTAACGCTCCAGCAATCGAGACAGCCGCCGCCCAGCAGGGAACAGAGGGCGCGGCATTCAACCTTCAATTTTCAGCGATCGAGGGCACTCCGCCCTACAAGTGGAACCTTGTCGGTGGGACACTTCCCGCTGGTCTTCAACTGGATCCTTCGGGAACCCTGAACGGTGTACCCGTCACCGAGGGTGTGTATCGCTTTACTGTTGGAATGACCGACGGCAAAGCCTTCAAGCGGCATGTTGATATCACGCTGACCGTGTCAAAACGGGCATCAACTCCGACACCGCCGGCCCCGCCGACGCCACCAACACCACCGCCCACGCCTCCAACACCGCCCGTGCCCCCAACACCGCCCGTGCCCCCAACGCCGCCGGCACCGCCCGCGGCTCCGCCAATGATCGTGACAGCCAGTCAGTTGCCATCAGGTCGGGTAAACGCATTGTACAGGGTACGCTTTGAGGCAAATGGTGGGCAGCCACCATATAGCTGGTCAAAGGTTTCCGGGAATTGGCCTGCGGACCTCGGGCTCACGAATGATGGACGGCTTTCAGGAATAGCGCGAGTTTCCGGATCCTACTCCTTTCGCCTTCGCCTCGCCGACGCAACCGCCTCGTACAGCGATAGAGACTTCACACTCAATATCGAGACCGCACCAGCCCCGCCTCCACTTGCCGGCCTGCGGTTGCTGTCGATTTCGCCGACAGAGATGTTCGCAGGCGTGGTCGACATGACGCTGGATGGTGATGGATTCGACGATACAACCATCGATCAAGTGTCGTATGGAGGGCGTCTAGTTGGCAGTGGGTCGATTGTATCGCGGGCCAACAATCGGATCGTGGTACGACAGAATCTAGTCACTGCTGACGGCGGGACCTATGACATCAGACTTCGCCGAAGCGATGGCAGCGTATCAAACATCATTCAGTTCAGAATTCTGCCACGCCTCACCAGCGTAGCGCCGATCGAGACGGTCGCAGGTGTATTTGAAATAACACTTGACGGAGACGGATTTGACACGGCCGGGGCGATAGACCAAGTCCATTTCGACGGCAGGCTCGTTGGAAACGGCGAGATCACTTCGCGGACGAGAACCCGATTGGTATCTAGGCAAAGGATGTCGACCGCGTTGGGTGGAGTCTATGAGGTCAGGATCCGGAACGGTGACGGCGGACTCTCGGCGCCGCTGAGCTTCAGGATCACACCGAGAGTAGATTCGGTATTTCCAGCGGCAGTAGCGAGGAGCACGTTCGAGATGACCATCGATGGAGGCGGCTTTGACGCTGAAGCGATCGATCAAGTCTATTTTGACGGGCGTTTCGTCGGTAACGGAATGATCATTTCTCGAACGGCTAGTCGCATCGTAGTGCGTCAGTCGATGTCGACCGCTACTCCAGGGCGGTACACCGTCCGAATTCGGAATAAAGACGGCCGAATGTCTAACGAGATCGAATTCAGAGTTCAGTAGGCATGCACCAATTCTGGCAGATTGCGATCTCCTTCTGGCTCCTGCCCAGTTTGAAAGCCGGCGTTGACAACGCATCCGGCAGTACTCTTAGAGTGGGGCTGACGACATGAGCGTCTACGGCTCTGAAGGTCCTTAAGGGGCACTTGCTCGAGCAACATCGACAACTCGACCAGGGCATGAGTACAAACATACTCAGGGGCAAGCCTACAGGCACTGGCACTGGCCTGATTGCGTGCCCGGTGGCGCGAGGATCCGTGCCCGCGCTGGCTTCGCCGAGCGGACCAGCTCTTGAGAATGGGTTCGCGCCTTCTGGGCTAGCATCGCAGTCGTGCTCTTCGGACACAACGAAGGCAGTGCCCACAAGGGCGAAGAGACTTGCTTGACCCTCTCGAGACACAGCGGATGGGAAGATGAGTCTGATCGTCGCTCATGCGACGGAGGCTGGACCTCGCATCGTGTCGATACACGCGTCACTTTTGCATTTGGAGCGAGGTCAAGCTTCAAGACCGGAACGCTAAAAGGCCATCGTCCTCTCCGCTGATGTCGTGCGCTTTGACGAGCGTTCGTGACGTTGTCGGTCGGCGGGCCATGGTCAACTTTAGCTCACCAGCCAACTCGTCTTCAGGTGCTTGTTCCTGTTGATCTTGGCCTTACCTCTGACGGTTTCAAACAGTCGCCGAGGCCTGGTCCCCTCAAGCGCAATTTCTCTCAGGCTTCCGCTGGTCCGAGAATCGCCGAGCAGATCAGGTCCGCGACCATCTTCATTAACGGTTGATTCTCTTACTCGAGTTGCTGCAGGTGCTTCACGTCTGTCGACTCGAGACGCCGAAATGCTTGCGCCAAGCGTAGACCGTTTGCGCACGAGCGGTAACGTTTCGTTAGAACGCGTGGCGTCCGGCAGTCAACGAGGCTAGGGTCTCAGTTTCATCGATCAGCACCGTGGCTGACGTTTTTGACGCGCTCGGCAAGCTTTTCAATCAAAGGACTCGAATCAGGCGAGATCTGCACGAGCAGGTAGTCGACGCCATCGTCAATCGCCAAAATGGGCGTTGCACGTGGCAGAAGAGCGGCGGCAAGGAAGCTCGGTGAATCTACGACAACAACTGCGTCAGCCGGTCGAAACGATCTACCGCACCCAGGGACCACACGCCGGCACCCAAGACCCCAGTGGCAATGCCGCGCACCATGCTGTCTGCACAGTCCACCGGCTCGCGTGGGCCTCGTCCACAAAGGATCGTTCCATTCCCGAATTCACGATACTCACGCCACATTTCCCGAAAACGTACTTTCGGATCTCTGGTTCCGGGTCCCCACGGAAGGAAGGTTCCAAAGACGTGCTCATTGAAGGTTGGTGTGAGCTTTAGAAGGGAATCGATCACGTCAACGTATGGGCGCCAGTTGATCTTACGTGCGGCAAGCACCCAAAAGTTGTGCTCAAGTGTCCTAGTGCGAACATCTCGTGGGAACTCCAACGTGTAATCCTCGTTGGCTCGCGGATCAAAGATCTGAATAGCTTGCATCCTTATGACGCGAAAAGACGGAACGCCGGACGACCGACATCAGACGGCCTTCGAACGGCTCGAACGTGAGTGGCAGACGCCACATGCGAACTACCGCGGAGTTCGCGTCCAGCAGTGTAGCACTACGGTTTCTGTGTTTTCCCAGGCCGTTTACGCCACGTGCGCTGTCTGATCCGCTTCAAAAACCGAACTTCCTTCGCGAGTTGAGGATCGCGACTCGCTTCCTCGAAGACCACCTGGGCGTCCGGAGAGGGAGACCGTGACAAGAACTCCAGGAACGCGGCTCGGTTCGCTCCGTGCGTCGGCTCCCGCATGAGGGCGATCACGTCGTCCACGACGCTGGCATCAGCACTGGCGGCCAAAGCGCAACCGATCGCCCATTTCGTTCGATTTGTAACCGAGCCATCTGGATGACTGACAAACAGCGTCAGTAGCGTGTCCCAAAAGCGCCGAGCTTGTGGGACGGCAATGGCCCGCGCAATCCCCTCTCGCACCTTCTCTGGGTGCTGACGTTGCAGATGGTCGATCAGAATCTCGAGGATGTACGGATGCGTCGCTGCAACGCCGCCCGTGTCCCAAACAGTACTCACCCACGGCACGCCTGCTTGGTGGATCGCCTCAATGACCGGACGCTCTTCGGCTTGATGCGCCATGAAGCGTTCGGCAGTCTCTTCCCGTAGTCGCCGACTTTGCTCAACGTAGCCGGGATTCGCGCGCTGCTCGGCAACGAACTCAGCGGCCGTCTTCTTCTTGTATCTCATCGAGGTGGCAGAATCGGGAGAATGCGTATGGTGCCGTTGCTGTTGCCCACCGCTTGCTGCAAAGGACCTGAAATGACTGTATTCGTTCTGACCCACAAGTCAAGCCGGCGGCCGGATTGAAGGGCGGCGGTGGCCAAGTCTCTGAGCTGAAGGGTGTTCGCCTGATAGGCGACGTTCTTGATCTCAGTTACGACGTTTCGAGACAGGCCGTCTGGAATCCGCATTCGACTATTGACCATGACGGCGGCTTTGTCGCCGATTGAAAAGGCGCTTCTAACCAGTTGCTCGCCACGAGCCCCGATAGCAACAATCGCCGCGCCCATGACGCCAGGACTCGGGACCCCCGCCATCGACACTTCTACGTTGCTGAGGTCCGCGCATCCGAGATTGTTGCAGCCGGCGGGCAAAAGTGGCGGCGCCGGCCACCCGAATCCGCCAGACGAGGACTGATCCGCACTCTCGCCGCCGGATGTGGCAATGGACGGTCCCCAAGCGCTGGTCATCCAGTCGGTGAATTCTCGCCACGCCTGAGAACCGAATCCGCTGCCACCAGGATCCTTCTGGTCGGTGCAGTTCAGCTGACTCCCCAAGTACCCTTCGCCGTTTCCAGTGTCAACCCATCCTTCGATCCAGTCACAATGTTCGGCGGTGAGGCCTGTCGGATCGACGAACGCTAGCGGGCTGTTCAGCCCGTAGACGTAATGATTCCAGGACTGAGGATTCTCAAGGCTTCCCGGCACAGGATCCGGCGCCGTGAACCGACCTGTTCGAAACTGGTACATGCGCGCTTCTGCGTAATCGACGCCCGCTTCGCCGTCTCGGAACAGTTGCGCATACGCCTTCGGCACCATCGTGGATGTACCTGATCTGCTCGCCGAATGGACTGTAATCGACTCGCGAGGTGACAGCTCCACTTGGAGCGAAGACGATACGGATCGATCCGATGGCATCGAGTCCGTAGGTACTCGACGGTCTCGTTTTGGGCCGAGGCGACACTCGGAAACACAAGCGACATCAAGAGAGCGCACCCGCCGACCCATCTCCGCGACGAACATATCGTCCTCATCGACGCACCACTGACATTAGACGGCCTTCGATCGGCTCGAACACGAGCGTGAACGCGCTCGCCGCCGCGTCGGCACCTTCGACCTCGAGCTGCCACGTCAACGCCTCGCTCCCCTTGTTCGGCGGCGGATCGGCGCGAAAGGTCTGCGCCCGAGCCACCGATGTTTTGAGCACAGTCTGCACGCCCACTGGCACGAGCGATGACACCTTCGCGCCATCACCGGGTGGGTACTTCGCACCTTCCCCCGCGAGCGCGTCACCCACATCGCGTGGCCGTCGCGTCAGCAACGCAGCCGCTTTGGTACGGAGGGCGCTGAGCACGGTGCCGCCCGCCGTCAGCGACTCGATGTGTCCGCTCTGATCGACGACGGCTGTACCCGAGACCAGCGCGTCGGTTGCCGGTGGCAACGGTGTGAATGGCGACTCGATACGATGCGCCTCGACGAGGAGTCCGGCTGCTGTTGTCGTCACCCGCCAGTTCACCCGGCCCTCGCGCACTTCTGGATAGGCCGCGATTAGAAGTTGCCGCACGTCCTCTACTCCGGCGGCTTCGCGCACCGGTGGCTCCTGTGCCCGCACTGACGCAGGCAGGAGCGAGGCACTGATGGCAAGCATCAGCGCCAGGCGTGTCGTCATCGATTCCATCGTCGTGATCATCGTTGTCTCGCGTCCGTTGATGCGCGCCGTCATTGCACCGTCACCCAGAGGATTTGCCACGTCCATTGCCCCGACACCGTGCTGAGCATGTACACGTTCATCTGGTAGTAGCCTGGCGCGAGGCCTGACGCCGTGATGCCCCACCCGCTGTTCAAGTACTGACTGCCGTAGTAGGCGGCGACGTCCGGCCGCTGTCCGAACGTCGCGCGGCCGATGTAGGTCCAACTCCCGGCGCCACCGTTCGAGGCTACATGCACGTCGACCGCGCCGACGCCGGTGCCGCTGCCGCTCGGCGCCCCAAGATCGATCGCCCAGCCGGTGATGGCAAACGGCTGCGACACCGGTACTGGAGGGAGTGGGCAGGTCAATCGCCAGCACCGGGTTCGAGGTTGCGACCGTGAACGTCAACCCCTGCGCTTGATTGAAGCTGTTCGTGACGGTGCTCCACGCGGCGACATAGAGGTAGTAGGTGCCCGGCGACAGGCTCGCCGTCAGCGACCATCCGGAATTGAGGAACTGGCTGCCATACAGCGCCGCGACATCGGGACGCGCGCCGAACGTCGGCACCCCGAGGAAGATCGGCGCCTGGCCGGATCCCGGATTCGGGTACGCCCAGACGTGCAGCGTGTTCACGCCGGTGCCGCTGCTGGCCGCCTCGTCGATCGCCCACCCCCCGAACGTGAAGTTCTGGTTGACGGCGCTGTTCGGCGACGGCACATCGATGTTCATGTGCGGATTCGCCTGCACCGTGACGGTCACGCCTGCGGCTTCATTGAACGTCTGCGTGACGAGGCTCCGCGCCTTGGGAGCCAACCGATAGACGCCGGGCGCCAAGCCACGAATCTGCATGTGATAGCCGCTGTTCGTGAATTGCGCGCCGTGCACCGCCGCGACATCCGTGCGCGCGATCCCGTAGATCGCGTCGCCCAGCGAGATCGCTGGCGCCCCGGATCCAGGGTTGGGATACGCCAGGATCTCGACGCGATCCACACCCGATCCACTGCCCGAATTGAAGTCCACCGCCCATCCGGAGAGCAGGAAGGGCTGTGGCAACACGGCGTTCGGCGCCGGTTGCTCGACCACCGTCAGCGGATAGGACGCCATGACGGTGATCGTGCGGGACTGCGATTGATTCCAGGTCCCCGAGGCCGTGCTGTGCGCGTAAACGCTGACAATGTAGGTCCCCGGTGTGAGCTGGGCTGTGAACACCCAGCCGGCATTCAGGAACCGGGACCCAAAAAAGTCGGCAATGTCACTGTCGCGGATCGCCGTAGGTCGCCGCGCCGAGGAACACGCCGCCGCCACCGCTGACCGGCTGGGCGTGGACGTGGATCATGTCGACGCCTGTCCCGGTCGGGGCGTTCTCATCGATCGCCCAGCCCGACATGGCGAAGGGCGTCTTGACCGTCGCCCCCTCCGCGGGTGTCTCGATCCACATGACCGGCGCGAGCTCGTCGTCGAGAATGGTCACTGTCTGCCCTGCCGGGGCCATGACTTCGGCCCCCGTCGTCGTCGAGAGCCGCAGCGTGAATGTTTCCTGTGTGAGTTCGTTGAGCGCGTCCGACACGATCGGGATGGCGATCGTGAGGATCGTGCCGGAGGGGGTCCCGGCTGGGAAGGTGAGCGTGCCGCCCACGGCCGTGTAGTCCAATCCACGCGAGGCGGTCCCTGGCGTGGTTTCGTAGGCCACGGTCACCGGACAACTCAGCGTGCCGCCGCCAGGCACCGTGACGCGCACGCCGACGGCGACCGTGCCTTGGTGCTCGTTCGCGGTGGCCGTCGCCGCCGTCACCGCGACTTGGGGTTGGCTCGCGGTACTGCGCACCGCCCCGAGCGGGCGGCCACCAGCATAGATGACGTCACGATTCCACACGGCGGGACCGCACGGGGCGCGGTACTCACTCAACACGTCACCGCCGACGCCGCGAATCGTGTAAGTCGTGTCGCCGTTGACCCAGCGGGTTGTCTGCAGTCCCGCGGCGTCGTAGCCGTAGCTCGCGAGCGGCGTCATGCCGCCGGGACTCCAGACATTCATCAAGAGGCCCCGATGGTTGTAGCCATAGGTGCCTCGGCCGTCGCTCGTCAGCCGCCCCGCACCGTCGTAGGTGAACGACTCCGTCAGACCGCCGCCGACAGAGGTGAGACGCTGCGTGGCCGCGTCGTAGGTGTAACTGGTGATGCTGCCAAGCGTCTCGGAGAGCCGATTGCCCGCCGCGTCGTACGCCCACCGCAGGTTCCCCCACGGTCCATCCGCTGCTGTCAACCGGCCGACCTTGTCGTACTCGAACACCTGCCCCATGCCGGGGCGGGGATCGCCGATCTGCCGGATCTGATTCGCGTCGTCGTAGGAGTAGGTCAACGCGAGATCCGACGCGCCGCCGGACGTCATCGTCGACACGCGCTGACGCGCATCGTAGGTGATCGCGTGGGTCACGGCACCTGTGCGGTAGCTCGCGAGGCGGCCCGCATCTTCGTAGGTGAACTGGTCCGCGAACGTCGCCCCGTTGTTCTTCACCGTGGCGAGACGGCCCGCAGCGTCGTAGGTGTACTCTGACGACCCGATTCGACGGATAGGTGATTTCGTCGAGCGTATCGTTGACCAGGTACCGATACTGAGAGACAAATGTCTGGGCACTGACAAGATCGATGCGACTACTGACCCGCCCGGCGGCGTCGTAGGCAAACACCGTCCGCGTGTTCGGCGCAGCTAGCGTCGGACTGGCCATCGTGTCCACCATGCCTTCTGGCTTGTAGGAGATCTCGACGTTGTCGAAGCCCCCGGGCGCCTCGCGTTTCTTCAGCCGGTGGTTACCGTCATAGGTCAGCGTCGTCGTCAGGCCGTTGGCGTCCGTGGTTGTCTTCAGGTTGCCCGCGTGGTCGTAGGTGTACTGCGTCGTACCGCGCTCCGGCTGCGTATCGCTCACCAGCCGATTGCGTTCGTCATACGCCCAGGTCCGCTCGGGCAGCGAGCCAGGTGTCCCCGTCGCATTGGGCCCATTGACGCGTGTCAGATTGCCGAACACGTCATAGGTGTACGACGTGAACTTGTTGTCGGCATCCTTCACGACACTGGGCACGCGATCGGACGGACTGCCGAACGCCTTGTACTCGTAGTGCGTCTGCCGATTCTCTGGCGTCGTCACGATGACGCTGGCGCCCGGATACGAATAGCTCGTCACCGCCGAACCGAGCGTCGCCGTCAGCGGGCGATTGAGCGCGTCGTAAGCCGTCACCGTGCCGACATTGCCCGCACCCGCCGTGTAGGGCAGGCTCGCGTACGTGGTACAGGCCGCACGCGTCGCGCTCGACCCGTGCCTTGACGCCGGTCTGGTCCTGCGTATTGCGCACGCGGCCAAATCCATCGAAGCGCGTCGTCGTCCAGGCGGGCAGGCGCTGCTCGGTCACGTAGCCGCTGAACAGGTTGTCGTACCTGGTACGTCAGCCACTCGGTGTGTTCGGCGGCTTCACGCGCAGGAGGCGAAAGCCGTTGTCGTACTCATAGGTCGTGGTCAGACCGCCGACGGTGTCCGACGCGATCGTCCCGTCAGCATTGATGGCGGAGGATTTTGTCAGGTGCGGCGTCGTGACCTGTTGGACCTGTCCCCACGTGTAGGCAAAACTCGTGACGTTCCCGAGCGGATCACTCACGGAGGCGACGTTGCCGTCGCCGGAGAGGGTCGCCGTGTACGTGGTGACCGTCCCGAGGTTGATGTGCCCGAGCGCCTCTTTCTCGAGAAATCCGGTGGAGAGGTTGTAGACCCAGTTGCGCTCGAACGACTGCGCGCCCGTCGTCACTTCCTCGCGTGACACGCGATCGACGATGTACGGCGTAAAGCCATAGAGAAACGTGCGCGTGACGGTGCGATCCAGTTCGCCGTCCTGGACGATGCGCCAGGGCCGACCGTAGTCGTTGAAGTTGCCGAGGCCGGTGTGATGCTCGAATGTGGTGGTCCACGCGTAGGTGCCGCGTCTCGTGGTGTGGGCTTGCAACAACGGTTTGAAGACGTCAGCGTCGGACCAGACGCCACCGCTCCCCGTCGTGGGGTCGGTCGAAATCGCCTCAGACTGAATCCAGGTGAACTCCTCCCGTTCGAGGACGCCGCTCGCGTCTTCGACCGTTTGCTCGGCGATGGTGCCGGCCAGCCAGCCCGTGAAGTTGCCCGCATTGCCAATCCCGTTGAAGCGGTAGGTCGTCGTGCCGCACGGGCACACGATACGGGTCGTGTCGTGATTCGTACCGGTGCCGTAACTGTAGGTCCACGTGCCCGGCGTGACGTACCGACCCACCGAGTGTCTTGGTGGCGACGCCGCGGCCTGTCGTGGTCACTGATCCAGACACCTGCGCGACGTTGGTGTAGGCGTATGTAATCGTGCCGCCACCGGGCGCGTGCACCACCGTCAACTCGTGCCCAGGCGCACTGCCGCTGTAGTCGTACTGCGTTGGCACACCCACCGGTGGCTGCGCGGTGCGGAGCACGTTGAATCCGGGCGGGCCGGCGGCCTCCTGCGTGTAGGTCCACGTCTTGGTGCCGTAGGTCATCGTCGCGAGACCCTTCAGCGTCGCGTCGTACGTGAAGTTAATCTCGCGAATCTGGCCGCCGCCGAGGTACTGGCGAATTTGTGACACGCCATCGACGGGTCCGGGGGCACCGAAGTAGCTGAACTCGACGCGATTGTTGAAGGAATCGCGAATCTCGGTGACGTACCGCACCCATCCGAGCGGCGTGCCGAGGTAGGCCTGGTGGCCGAACGAGTAAACGACGCCGTTGGGCAACTTGAGCGTGTGCGTGCTCTTGTCATAG
Source organism: uncultured Acidobacteriota bacterium (assembly GCA_963846425.1). Taxonomy (GTDB): domain Bacteria; phylum Acidobacteriota; class Vicinamibacteria; order Vicinamibacterales; family UBA2999; genus JACCSI01. The sequence goes on from CAWJVW010000001.1 coordinate 41,410, forward strand.
AGCCAGAAGCTCTTCGTGATCCATCCCGGCGAGAGGGCCGTGGAATACAAGGCCTGGCGGCCACCATCCCCCATTTCAATCTGCGTCTCACCACCACCCGTCGCGTCCGGCTTGATCACGCGGCCAAAGTGCAGCTTCCATCCAATGCCTGCCCACGAGTCCTCTTCGATCGTGAGATCGCCGGGATAGTTCGGATAGATGCCAGAGCTGTAAATTCGCTGAACGGTCAGATTGAAGCCGGCGTTGCCAGGCAGCGTCAGGTCCGTGGCGACCACCGACAGCGTCCCAGACATCGGGTCGACGGCTTCGCTAGGAACCGCCGAGTCCAACCCTCGATTGCCCTTGGCTCCGCCCGCACCGAACGGCGACTGGGCGTTCGCGTGAGACGCAACGAGGACGACGGTCAGGACGGCCGAAAGACAGGCCTTGGTTGCAAAGGGAGAAAAAGTGATGGATTGCATGTGTGCACTGATGAGCTGGGATTCTGATGGGACCAGTGCACAAAAGTCAACGCTAAATCGTGTGTATGCAACAATTTACATCGTGTTTATGGAGCCTAGAAACACTGACACTTATATGGATAGAACGCTTGCGGCGAACGAACCGAACAACAGCCTTGCTAGGAATGCTTCTGACTGCCAGGCGCCCCGGGCCCTCGACCTTCAGCGGGACGTGGGTGCTCCGCGCCACCCGCGTGGCCTTATCAAGAACCCACGTGGCCGTATTGCGCCTGTTTTCTGCGAGTCTCGGAGCCGATTTCGACGCAAGAATCGGCGGCGTTGTCCGCCAGTGCCCGCGGCCTCGGTTAAATTGCTGAAAATAAATGATCGGATGATTGGCGGAGAGGGTGGGATTCGCACCACTGCTGGGTGTTGAAAACAAAGAACTTAACGGGATTTGCCTTCCTCAGGATCCGCGGGATCCGCTCAAACACCCAGGTGTGAACACGTATTGAGCACGCGGCATCAGCATCTCGCATTGCTGAGGAACAATGCCCAGCAGCGCAGCTGGTCGTCTCCCGCATTATCGAGTGGATGAATGAACCCTTGCAGGCGCGCCTTGCGACCATCGCGGCCTTCGCAGGTGACTACGACATGGATATCCTGGAACGATGACTGCAACAGCACGTTCTTCGAACTCGCTGTCGATTGCGCAGCCGCAATCACCTCTCGCAGCAGCGGCGTCAGTTCCTCCCAGATAGCCCGCAGGCGTGCTTCGGGCAGCTTTGCATGAATACGCTGCGCCAACAGAGTCGTCGGCGCCTGACTCATTGACCGCAGCAGAACTTCTCCGAGCGTCGTGACGCGGAGCGCGGCGGTGCTGATGTAGCCGTCTTCTCGCGTTCCCGAATAGTCCTTGTCCCATCCCGCAAACGGCACGAGCTGTACGACCCCGAGCCGCTCGAGATGATGGAGGTAGCTCTCGAAGACCGCCGCGCGCTCACGCTCCTCCGGTGTGGCGGCCGGGCCGTCGATCGGCACCGAGAGGGCCTGCTCGTGCCGTCGCCAGAAGCGGTCTGCGTCTTCTCCGCTCTGGCCGGCGTGGATGAGAAGAAGCACCTCGACGTCGTTCATCTCGCCGAGCAGCTGCATCAAATGACGGTGATCGAGGCGCCGCGCCGTCCCGCCGGAGATGCCGTTCACGATCATCGCGGCGATGTAGTCGAGCCGTTCGGGGGACGCGGCCCGCCCGGCGTGCATAAATCCATCCTCGAGCAGTTCTGGAAAAACCGGATCGAACGGCCGCTCGCCTCCAATCGGCGGGTCAAGACGGTCGAGCCGTTTTACGACCCTCTCGAGAATGCCCTCCATGCGGTCCATCTTCCGGTGGGGAATTACCTGCGTGATGACGTTGATCAGGATTGGCGCGACGGCCGCGTTGACGGGGTGCGTCAGCGCCAGAAACGCTGCGACTCTCGCCGCCAATGTGTAAACCTGACCGCTCGGCGCGAGGTCGCTCATGACCGCAGTATAGCGCCGGCGTTTCGCCGTCTCCTGCCATGTGTCATCGCTGCGCGAGCTCTGTCCTCACGTCGCAGGTTCGTTTCTCAACTCTAACGCTTCGGTCTTGTAGCCGGGCGCGCCGGCCCGTCAAGGCGCGGGCCCTTTCCTCGCGCTTTGCGCTCGGTGATAGACCGGCTTGTACGCCCGGCTGTTCTTGCCTCCGCTTGGTTGAGAAACCCGAACCAAAGGAAGGACAGACATGAACGACAGCAAGCAAGACGGCAGGACATCTACACGCGTATCACTTCGGCGATCGTCGCCGACCTCGAAAAGGGCGTGCGCCCCTAAACGCGCCCGTGGAGCGCGGGTCACGCGGCGGGCCGCAACACGCGACCTCTGCGCCACAACGGCCAGCCGTACTCCGGCATCAACACCCTGTCGCTGTGGGCGTCGGCGAGCGTGCAAGGCTTCGCCGCACCCATCTGGATGACGTTTCGCCAGGCGATGGAGCTTGGCGCCCACGTTCGCAAGGGTGAGAAACGCTCTCCGGTCGTCTTCGCGAACAGCCTGAAGCGCACCGAGACGGACGCGGCTTCAGGCGACGCGGTCGAGCGCGAGATTCACTACCAGAGGCAAGTGGACTCTGTTTTGGGCCGCGCTTTTCGTAGGGGCTGCTATCATTCACTTCGCTACTGCGTCCAACCAACCAGAGAGCAACCGACGAAACACATCACACTGACCCACCACCCGCCCCTTCGCCGAACACGAAGGAGAAACACACAGTCAGGACAAAGACCACGGAGCGATCAACGGGGGCGGGAACGGCGATGGGGAAGAGGATACGGAAGAGGCGCTGATGAAGCCCGAGAGATTGCCGCCCCAACTGCGCGGTTCACCTGAGAAGGCGTGGGTACCGATCGTCTGGATCGCTCTCGCCGTAGCTATTTGGAAACTCGCTACTTTGATGTTCCGATAGGTGTTCGCAGCCGCGGGCTTCCTCGCGTGGGACGCTCGGACGAATGTCAAGCGAGCGCGGGGACGACTGCTCAGGAACTTCCCCGCTGACGGTCTTGCGATCTGCGCCCGACACCATCATCGCTTTGTTCGCATGAGAGAAACAGGACCGACGCCTCAGTCTCGCTGAAGCGCAACCACAGGATCCAACCGGGCAGCGTAATCCGCTGGTCCCACTGCAGCCAAAAGACCGAACGCAGACGAGAAGCCCACCGGAAAGACGACGTTGAACATACTAACGACTGGATTAATACCGGCCAGCGGCAACAACCAATAGGTCGCTCCAATTGCAACCGTCACACCTGCGACAACACCAAGTAACAGAACGATAAAGCTTTCGGCGACGAACATTCGCCGTATGTCGCGCCGTCTGGCGCCCACACACCGACGAAGACCAATTTCGGTCGTTCTTTGCACAACACTCGCAAATATCGAATTCGCGAGTCCAATCACAGCGATGACCAACCCGACACTCGCGAGAGCGATGGCGCTCATAACGCCTAAAGACCTAATTCGCTGAACATTCCGGACAAGATCCGACTGTGCAACCACCTCATAATCTACGCGGCCTCCAGAAACGTCGTTTCGCAGCGCCCGCAACGCGAGATCGACCTTAACCCTCACGTTCTCAACGTCGTGACCGGGTTTAATCAGAAGCAAGATGATGCGATGAGAAATGGCCCCTTCTGGCTGAAACACCTCGGCACTGCTCAGTGGCATCAGAACAGAACCATCAAAATCGCCAAGAAGCATTTGTCCTTTTGGAGCCAACTGCCCTATGATCCGGACAAGCCGCCCGTTGATGGCAACTTGCCCTTCTGCCATCGCGCAACGAAACTGCTCTGCGATCTGATGACCAACGACGGCAACCTGGTGTCGATTTGACTGATCAAGGTCGGCGACAAACCGCCCAGCGACAAGACGCAGGGAATCGACCAGCTCATTCACAGGCAGCACTCCTACGACTCGAACGACAGCTAATTTACCGCATGCGGCTGCAACAACAGAGAATGTGACTAGCGGTGCAGCTGTCTCCACCTCGGTCACTCTGCTATGAAGTGCAGCGGCGTCCCTAGACGTGAGCGGCCGCACTGGCCGGAAGTTTTTAGTACAGCCTGTGTGCTTGGCACTACATAGAGGCTTCGCCCGCCAGCCTGTGATAATCCTCTGACCTGCCCCCAAAATCCGCTACACGGATAGTGTGAGGTCCTCGGGTTTAGGGTCGCGTTCAGGGGGAGCCGACGGGAGTCGGCGTGCCCCATCCGTCATCGTGGCAAACTGCGTCGGCGTCCGCCCGGCCAGCGAGCTGTGGGGCCGCACCATGTTGTAGTCGATCCGCCAGGCTTCGATCGTCGCCTTGGCATCGACCAGGCTGACAAACCAGTGCTCGTTCAGGCACTCGTCCCGAAACTTTCCGTTGAAGCTCTCGACGTAGGCGTTCTCGATCGGCTTGCCCGGCCGGATGAAGCGGAGCGTCGACGCCGTGCGCGTAGGCCCACGCGTCGAGCGTGCGACCAGCAAACTCCGGCCCGTTGTCCATGACGATCGTGTGCGGCAGCCCGATCGTGGCGCGCAGTCGATCGAGCACACGCGTAACTCGCAGCCCCGGCAGCGAGCGATCCACTTCGATGGCGACGCACTCGCGCGTAAGTCGTCCACGATATTCAGCGTCCGGAAATCTGCGCCCGTCGGCGAGTGTGTCCGTCGTGAAATCCATCGACCAGCGCTCGCGAGGTTGCTAGGGGTGCGGCAACGGCACCCGTCTGCCCGCGTCAGGCGCTTTCGTCGGCGCCGACGGACCTGGAGACCAGCGGCCTGGTAGATCCGATGGACGCGCTTGTGATTGACCGTGAGACCCTCGCGCTCGAGCAGGATGTGCAGGCGTCGATACCCGAAGCGGGCCCGCACCGCCGCGTGCGCGTGGAGCCGTTCCAGCACCGTGAGATTCGTGGCGCTCGTGCGCCGTTGATAGCGCCACGTCGCGTACTCAGGCCGATGACGCGGCAGGCACGCCGCAGACTCGTCCCGCGCGTCTGGAGCCACCCCACCGCCTCGCGCCGAGCGATAGGGCCTACCACTTTTTTGCGACGACCGCCTTGAGCGCCTGAATATCGAGCGTCTGCTCGGCCACGATCTGTTTCAGGCGCCGGTTCTGTCCTCCACCTGCTTCAAACGCTGCATGTCACTGAGCTCCATCCCGCCGAACTTGGCCTTCCAGCGGTAGTACGTCTGCTCGGTGATCCCGTGCGTGCGACACAGGTCCGCGACCTTCCGACCGGCTTCACCTTCCCGGACGATCGCCAGGATCTGCTCATCGCTGAACTTGCTCCGTTTCATCGGTCCTCCTCGGGAACGGAGGACCTCATTCTACGCGTGGTGGATTAGAGGGGGCAGGTCATTCCAGCAGTGTCACCGAGATGCCCTTCGTCGTCTTTTTGCAGCAACGCGATGATGCGCTTTCCCGAAGACATCGAACCGGCCTATCTGCATCCGCATGCGACGGCGAACGCGGCCGTCCCGCTCTACGACGGTCCGGTCACAATCGACGGCGCGGCGGGAACCGGCGCGCTCGTGATGCGAATGCTGCCGTCGCCGCAGCTCACGCTCGACGTCGAATTCCGCGGCCTTAATGTCCACCCAGCGGGCGAGCGTCTCAACGCGGACATCATGGGCCACACTGCAGAGATTCTCGTGACGCGGAAACGCCTTCGTATGGGCCCTGAATCGAGCACTACGCTGAGCGGCCCCATCAGCTCTTTCGAGAAAGGCTACGGTGCGAAGGTGCGGAACGTCGGCTTCCAGGTCGTGAACTTCGCGGACTTTATGACGCCCGGCGTGTACACCACACCGGTATACGGATACCCACCGCATGTCGCGACGCTCCGGCACGCGGGTTGGCGGATTTACTGACCGCGGTGCCGAAGGACACGGAAGTTTTCAAGAGCCTGAAAGAGAGCGGCGGCTACGCCTTTACACATCTCGGCCGTATCGAACGTGCCGATGGTTCCCTCTTCCCGGTGGCCGAGGCGCGCGACATTCTCAACCCGCTGCGGCTGTTCCTGTCGTTCGCGCACGGCGCTTTGTGCAGCCTGCCGATCATTTGGGGCACCGACCGCGATGGCGGCATCGTGTGGGAGCAATGGTCGTCTTCTCCCGTGGATCCCATGGAAGGGACGTGATACGTGGTTCGACGAGCAACACGGCAATCTGCTGTCAGAGCTCTTTAGCGCTTTCGCGCAACTGAAGGCAAACGCTGATCTTGGCGAGGCCTTCGGTCTCGCCCTTCACTGGTATCTGCGCTGCAACACGCGGGCGGGCGGGATGGAAGGTGCCATCATTCTGAGCCTGACCGCTCTCGATCTCCTTGGCGCTCTTCTGCTCGTGGACCGAACCGGGACCATGTCGGCGGCAAAGTACCATGCACTCAGCGCACGTTTCAAACTCGAGGCGCTTCTCGATGCGATGCAGGTACCGCATGGCGTTCCTGCGCACGGGAAGCTCGGCGATCTCGCCTCGTTTGCGTCAGCAAATTCGTGGAAGAACGCGGCGCACGCGCTGGCTGAGATGCGCCACGGCTTTGTGCACTCAAACCTGAAACGGCGGAAAACTGTATGTCCGCGCCGAATCTCGCGCTTTTTGGGGCGTGGCAACTGTCGCTCTGGTATCAGGAGCCTGACCTGCCCCCTGTAATCCGCCACGCGTAGAATGAGGTCCTCCGTTCCGAGGAGGACCGATGAAACGGAGCAAGTTCACCGACGAGCAGATCCTGGCGATCGTCAAGGAAGGCGAAGCCGGCCGGAAGGTCGCGGACCTGTGCCGCACGCACGGGATCACCGAGCAGACGTACTACCGCTGGAAGGCGAAGTACGGCGGCATGGAGCTCAGCGAGATGCAGCGGCTGAAGCAGCTCGAGGACGAGAACCGCCGCCTGAAGCAGATCGTGGCCGAGCAGACGCTCGATATCCAGGCGCTCAAGGCGGTCGTCGCAAAAAAGTGGTAGGCCCCATCGCTCGGCGCGAGGCGGTGGGGTGGCTGCAGACGCGCGGCACGAGTCTGCGCCGGGCCTGTCGGTCGATCGGGCTGAGCACCGCGACGTGGCGGTATCAGCGCCGCACCAACGCGACGAATCGTCGCGGTGCTGGCGCGGCTGCAGGCGCACGCGGCGGTGCGGGCCCGCTTCGGCTATCGGCGGCTGCACATCCTGCTCGAGCGCGAGGGCTCGTCGTGAATCACAAGCGGGTGCATCGCCTCTATCGCGCGGCCGGCCTCCAGGTGCGTCGCCGCCGACGCAAGCGGCTGACGCGGGCGGAGCGCGTGCCGCTGCCGACGCCGAGCCAGCGGCGCGAGCGCTGGTCGATGGATTTCACGGTCGACACGCTGGCCGACGGCCGCGGCTTCCGCACGCTGAACATCGTGGACGATTTCACGCGCGAGTGCGTGGCCATCGAAGTGGATCGCTCGCTGCCCGGGCTGCGCGTGGCGCGGGTGCTCGACCGGCTGCACGCCACGATCGGGCTGCCGCAGACGATCGTCGTCGACAACGGGCCGGAGTTTGCCGGTCGCACGCTCGATGCGTGGGCCTACGCGCGCGGCGTCACGCTGCGCTTCATTCGACCGGGCAAGCCGATCGAGAACGCCTACGTCGAAAGCTTCAACGGCAAGTTTCGCGACGAGTGCCTGAACGAGCACTGGTTTGTCAGCCTGGCCGATGCGAAGGCCGCGATCGAAGCCTGGCGGATCGACTACAACACCGTGCGTCCCCACAGCTCGCTGGACGGGCGCCACGCCGGAGCAGTTTGCCAGCGATCACTGAGGGGGCTCGCCGGCTGACGCCGGCTCGCCCTGAACGAAGACCGTAAAACCCGAGGACCTCACACTATCCGTGTAGCGGATTTTGGGGGCAGGTCACTCGCGCTTCTTTGTCTCCTGGATCACCGAGGAGAATACCGCAACAGGATCACGGCCGAATGGAATGGCGAGACCGAAAAGATGCCGTGGGTGTAGGGGTCAGCTATCGGTTGTCGAAGGGCCATCAGCTGGATGCCATGGCGGGCGGGGCGGGGCTGAGCTACGTTTCAGCCTTTCGTCGCAATGGCGGTGGTCTCGAAGAGTCGCGCAAGAATCCCTCTGCGGCGTCGGTGAACTGTCGACACACCGCGAGTGATACGCGACCTTCCGCACTCCACCATCGTGACCGGTCTGGGAATTTAATCTGACCCGCGTATCGTGCCATTAGCCGTTCGGCCTCCCTGAGGTGATCTGAGTCTTTGCGGATCTACTCCACGATGCACGACCAGGTTTCTGAGCTGTCGGAGATCGTGCAACTCTTGCCACCCTGGATCTTTTTTTATCTTGTGACCGGTGAGCCTCGCGATTAGCAACGCCGCCGCATCTATCGGTTGTCCCTTCAGATCCTTGAGCGTGAACCTCGACGCCGTGATCTGGCTGATCTGCTCGGCGCATTCGACGAGTTGAGTCTCGACCACGGTGTGCAGCAACGTAACCGCTGAGTACGCAGCGAATCTCGGAATCCAATGCTCGGACTGTGCATCGAGACTTTGCCGTTCAACGTCGTAGTCGGCGTATTCCCAGTTCTGGTTCCGCGCCGTTTGCGACAGGTGGTCGCGCTCCTCCCGCTCGATGACGGGAATGGCCTTCTCGAGGAGACGCAAATACGCGCGGACAGCCGCGATTCGCGCAAATGTATCGATCACTAGGAAATCGAGGTGGACCTTCACTGGTCGCTTTTCTGGACATCCATGGTCAGCTGAAAGTCGATGTCAAATCTGCCTTGGGATCGGTGACACTGGAGCAGAGGCGAAAGACTTCTTCGCGTTGTCACTTCAGTCATTGTTGCGCACTCAACATCCCCCGCCGAATCTCGACGAGGTCAGCCAAAGGAGTCTCGTCGAGGCTCATCGCTTCGTAGAGAAGCGTGCCTGTTGGCTCGAGCGCGACACTCACGCTCGATGATCGGTTCAACGAGATCGTTGATTCGCTTTAGCGTTCCCGCTCCGTTGTCTGCTCAATCGGTCGAATCGCCAGTTTGATCAAGTGACTTATAGAAAGCATCCATCTTTGCGCCGATCTCCCGATCACGTTGCAGGATGGCGTCTGAGTAATTTTGAAGATCCTTCGTGAAGCCGTCAAATACGATTGGCGCTCGCGGCCGTTCTGAAAGAACTTGTGACGGATAGCGGAGAGACACCACTGACCTGTGCGGCTATTCCGTAGCACGAATCCGTGTCCTTCCCTGGCGATTTCAACATGCTGTCCATCTTGCCCAAGTTGCTTGAATGGCAGTGAGTGCACCCGACCATCGACGGCGTGCCCCATGACGAGAATGCCGCCAACGGTCGTGTCTCCACTGCGGAAGAATACGTCGAGAGTGCGTCCAGAAATCGTTCCGGCGCCCTGTCTGGACGGCCGCACATGATAAACGGTGAGTGGCGTTCAAGGTCTTCAATCGCCGCCTGACCACTTCCGATCGCCATTACACTCATCGGTGGACAGTGGAGTGGCGTGAAGTCGGGCGATCGCATGACGTACAACATGCCGAGATTGCTGTCTGGTATCGCGATCTCATCCAGCGGGCTGTCAAGCTGTTTGAGGCAGCGTAACGCAAGCCAATTCGGTGATCCGAGGACGCGCATACATTCGAGGGAGGTTCTAATCAGCCCTGGATGCACAATGGTTGGCCGCCCACGGATGCTGCTCGCAACCATGAACTCAACCTGGCCAATCGGATATTGACAGGCCAGCGCGCGGTACGTTCGACGGAAGAACCTTGGAAGCCATCGACTGATGCTGACCGCATCGGTGCGACGACGGGAGAGGTGCCGAAAGATATACGGAATGAAGTACTGAACGGTCTGCACATCCCCGGCGAAACCAAGCAGGTTCGAGTCACTCAGTCTAATGAGTTTCATTGCAAAGTCGGTGGCCATCGGATTGCCGCTCAGCGTCCACGTGACTCTGCAATCGGCAGCCAAGATGGCACCGTCAGGCGAGTACGGCTCCGGCAATGAGCGTCATGTTCTGCTACCGATAGTGTGTTTCGATGACCACACCACACCTTGACCTGAACCTCCACTACCGAAAACAGAACTCCGGCACGATCCTGCACGCGATTGAGCTAACCACAAAACGCGGAACCGACGCTGAGTTCATCGAGTCGCCGTACCTGGCATTGCCGGCCGAGTTTGTGAACTCTTTTGCGTGCCGAGTCTCACACAGACTGCCGCGCGACGCTTGGTTCTCAAAGCAGTTTGATTATGAACCCGCGCCACGGCGGTTGGATGATCGCTGGTGGCAAGTCTTCTCCCTGAGAATTCGCGTGAGCTACGTGCAGAGTTGTTTCATCTATTGTGAACGGATACCGTCATGCCTTGTGTTGGGAACGATCGGCGGTGCTCGCTACGGTGTGTTGTTGTCCGAGGAGTGTTCTGGAGCTTCGTCAGCGGTGCCGCCCGAACCGCCTCGCGTCTAGTCGAGGAGACGGCGACTCCACGGGCGCTGGATCAAGACTGAGCAGCCACATTTGTGCGCTCTCGCGCCATGCGTTCCAGGATCCGTATTTATACGAGAGCATCGAATCTGGACTAAAACTGGATGACGCAAACACGCCGAGAACACGTAATCCTTTATTATGTTGGAGTTATGGATGGCGGAGAGGGTGGGATTCGAACCCACGTGCCCTTTCGGACAAGACGCTTTCGAGGCGCCCCCGTTACGACCACTTCGGTACCTCTCCGCAGAGGCAGGACGAAAACCGCGAACCCCTTATTTTAGCGCAACTCGCAACGATTCCAAGACTCCGTCAGCGGAAGTTCTCCACCAGCATCAAATCCGTCCCGGCGTAGTCGATCTTGGTGAACAGCAACGACCGGTTATCCGGCGACACCGCGAGGCCCAGGTCCGCGGGCTTGTCGATCGCAACGACATCCTTCAGCGACCCGGTGGCGAAATCGAAGAACCGCACAGACGACGTGCCGTCGGCCGCGACTGGCGCGGCGAAATAGACCCCGGCCGGGGTCACCGCGTAGTTGTGGCGGTGAATACTGTCGATCAGGCGCTGCTCGTCGCCGCCGCCGACGCGCCGTCGCCAGAGGCCGCCGGCGCCGTCCTGTTTCGTGAAGAACAGCCAGACGTGATCGTTCGAAATCACTGGCGCCTGGCCACCGCCACGCGTCACTTGCTCGGGTTCGCCACCGGTCGCGGGCACGCGCCAGATGTTCGATTGGCCGCTGCGGTCGGAGGTGAAGTACACCCAGGCGCCGTCGGGTGCATACGTGGCGATGAAGTTGCTCGACGAACCGGTGGTGAGCGCGGTGGGCCGGCCGCCGTCGATGCCAATCTGATAAATGTGGTAGCTCCCGGTGGCGTTCGAGTCGAACACGATCTTCTGACCATCGGGCGACCAGCGCGGCGAGCCAGTCGTCGCGAACTGATCCATGTTCGTGAGCTGAGCCGGATGCCCGCCGTCGGCGTCCGAGGTCCAGACCTGCACCGACCCGCTCCGGTTCGAGTGGAACGCGAGACGCGTGCCGTCGCGGGAATAGTGCGGCGCTACCTCGCGAAATGATGATCGCGTGATCTGACGCATGGCCGGTGTCGAACTGGCAGAGCCATCCAACGCGATACGCCAGATGTTCGTGTCGCGATAGGTGCGGGCAAACGCCAGACAACGTCCCGTCGCGGACACGGTTGGCCCGTGGGCGTCGGGACCGACCCACGCCATCGCCACCAAACTGCCACCGCTGACCGCGATCCGGTGCAACGGCAGCGGTACGTTGACGGCAATCCTCACGAGCAGATCGCGCGAGTCCGCCGTAAAGGTCACCGTGTCGACCGGTGCGCCCAGGGCCAGCGGCCGGGTCTCCCGTAACTCCCACGTCGGCGAGAGCGACAGGAGCGAGACCGTCGGCGAACCCACACCGCCGACGAGCACGGCCGCGAGCGTCTGGCCATCCGGCGCAACCGCCAGACTCATGAAACCATTCGCACCGGCGGGCGCGGAGGCAAACGGCTGCACCTCGCCGGTCTCGATCGAGACGCGCTGAATGTGATTGGTGTCGCCAGCCTTCAACCCGCCGCTGACGAACAAGAACTTCGAATCGGTCGTCCACGCGATCGACGCCAACGGCAGCACGAGTGTGTAGCGTGTGAAGAACTGGCCAAGCTTCTTCTCGGGTCCGCCGAGCGGCGGCACGAGGATCACCGCGAACGTCTCGCGATCGAGCAAGCGGATGAAGGCGAGCTGACGCCCGTCGGGTGACCACTTCGCGCGGTGGTCGATTCGCGGATCCGTGGTCAGCCGAAGCGGCGGTCCACCGCCAATCGACTTGACGTAGACGTCGACGTTGTCCTCACGCTCGCCATCCCAGGAAAAGGCGATCTGTGATCCGTCGGGGGAAAACGCCGGGGTGCTCTCTCGACCCGGATAACTCGTCAGCGGCACCGGCTCCCCCGGTGCGTCAGATGGCGAGGGGGTCGGCGCGTTGCGCCGCCACATGATCGTCATCGTGATCGCGAGCACGGCGATGGCGGCGGCAGCCATCAACCACGCAAACTGCGGCAACCCTCGCGTCACGACGCGTGCTGGTGACGCGATCGTGAGGCGCCCTGAATCGCTCTCCTCACGCAAGTCGTCGAGCGCGACCTTCAAGTCCGCCATCGACTGCACGCGCCGCGCGGGATCCTTCCGTAGGCACCGTGCAACGAGTCGCGCAAGCTCCGGCGGAAGGTCGGGCCGCGCCGTCGTCACCGGCGGCGGGTCGTGCCGCAACACCTCTGACAGCACCGACACCTGCGAGTCGCCGCGAAACGCCCGCGTGCCCGTGCACAGCTCGTAGAGGAGCGCGCCGAACGAGAAGATGTCGGTGCGCGCGTCGAGCGGCTTCCCTTCCGCCTGCTCGGGCGACATGTAGGCCGCGCTGCCCATGATCATGCCGGCCGCTGTCTGCGTCGCCGTCTTCGCCGCACCCGCATCCGATCGATCGACGAGCTTCGCCAGGCCGAAGTCGAGGACCTTGACGCGACCGTCCTGCTGCAGCATCACGTTCGCCGGCTTGAGATCGCGATGGATGACCTGCGCCGCATGCGCGCTGGCAAACGCCTCCGCGATCTGCACGCCGATCTTGAGCACGTCGGCCACCGGCATCCCGCCACGTGGAATCGCCTGGTCGAGCGACCGGCCCTCGACCAACTCCAGCACCATGTAGGCGACATCACCCTCGGTGCCGACATCGTAGACGGTGACAATGTTGGGATGCTTGAGCGCGGAGACAGCGCGGGCTTCGTGCAGGAACCGAGTCTGACGATCGTGATCGCCCATGACCTCGGAGCGCAGCACCTTCACGGCGACATCGCGCAGCAGCCGAGGATCGTGAGCACGGTACACCGTGCCCATGCCTCCTTCTCCGAGGACACTCAGGAGCTCATACGGGCCGACGCGAGTGCCTGGCGCGAACGTCATGCAGACGCCTGAATTATACGGTGCCGACCTGAAGTCAGCATGACCGCGACGACCGACCGACACCTCCAGCCGACATCGATGCTCGACCACCGCTCGAACGCGACCGGCGCGATGATCGGTTCAATGCGCTCGGATCATTCGAGCACACGTGGAAGGGCCGCGCTTTTGAATGGCTCTACGCCGGAAGGCCGCGCTCGTGAAACGCCACATGCTCGAACACGAACGGATGCGCCGGATCGGTGCCGATCTTTCGCACGATCAGATCCAGCGCCGGACGACACTCACCGGCATAGAACGGCGTGTGCGGTTCACCACCATCCTCCGACGTCGTCGTCAAACAGAGATCGTGAACGAGGCCGGCATCGATCAAGCTCGACGCCGTCATGCGACCACCGATGGCGGAGATGCGCCGGATCCCGTACTCGGATCGCAAACGCCCGAGCGCCGCGGGTAGACCTGGCTCGAGGTGAAGGAGCGTGATCCACGGACGCGAGGCAAAGCCCGCAGCGCACCGATCGCGGCACCGCTCTCCGGCGACGACGAATACCGGCACCTCGGGAACGTTGAAGAGCAGACTGCGATCCAGATCGATGCGTCCGGCAGCCGACACAACGATCTGCGCGGGATGACGTGGCAACGAGAGCGTGTGCCTCAGCGCCACGATCTCGGGGTGCCAGACGGAGAAGAACGCCTCCTTCCCCACACTGCCCGCGCCTGCGAGCACGGCATCGGCGGCCACGCGCGACACCCCTTCATAGATCATGTGCAGGTCCGTCGGACCGCCTCCGAGCGTCGCGGGATTCGCGGAGACGGTGTTGCCATCACGAGACTGCACGAACACCAGGTTGATGCTCGGCAACGTCGCGGACGGATCGAAGAGATGAAAGCGACCGTCGTAGGCATGCTCGGTCCAATCGTTGCCAATGGTCGCAAGCGACGCGGCGATGACACCTTCCCCTTCGGTCAGCAGCGGATGAATCGCGGCTGACTCGGCTTCGCGCGTCTTGCGTTCGACGAATCGCTCGAATCTTGAGTGCGGCATCAAAGAAATCGAATGCAAGCGCCGGATCCACCTTCGACGCCGTTCACGGTTTGTGCGTTCTCACAATCAGCTGAGGAGGCGGGACCCGTCCGCGGTCAGCCCCCCGTCGTGCTCGGCGCCAAAAGCAGTGTCACGGGTGAGGCGCCTGCGGCGCGACGCGGGGCGCCCCGCCCGCGGCCACCCGCTGATGGAGGCTGATTTCGACGCTTTCGAAACCGGCTGCCAGCATGACGGGATGCAACGCTGCCAGCAGCGTACCAGTTGCACAGATACGAAAAGGCCGAGGTGAGAATGCCGCGGCTGTGTTTTCGATCGTGTTGCAAGGCAGGACCGCCATGTCGCACCGACGAGCGTCGGGTGGACGGTTGGGTTCGCGATGGTCGAACGACGATCGCACGTGCGATCAAGATGGCAACTGAGGCGGGAATCGTACTGACCTGGTGTTGCCCTAGGAACACCCTATCCGAGGCGAACGGAGAACCACCCGAGCACGCCTACGGCAACGAGCAGGAGGAGAAACATGAACCGGCGTGTGTTCTGGGCAAGGCGGCGGTCATGTTCAGCACCGCGGGCTTCCCATTTGCGCCAGCGAATCTCCGCCTCGACATCGGGGACGATGGCCACCAACGTTGTCATCGGCGTCCCTCCCGGATGATCTCGGACATGGTGTCACGCGGTGGAGTCCATCGCCGCATCACGACGAGTGGCGGCAGAATCGCCAGCGCGGCGAGCAGGATCCAGCTCGTGAGTGATGTCGGATTGCTCGCAAGCCCAATGACAGCTATTACCAATATCCAGACGGCGGCTCCGATGGCTTTCATGGAGTTGAGTTGCATACGCCATACAGCGTACGCCGTGCCGCGCAATCGCGCTGTCCCCGAGTGCACAGCGGTAACAGCGCCGGCCTGTGCACAAGCGCACAGACAGCCGTCTCCAGACGTGCCACCATCGTATTTCGCTGGGAAATGCTCACGGCGACGGACCGGAGGTCCAGGATGGCGGTGTTACCAATCCTACTCATCGCGCTACTTGCGATAGCGCTCGCCGGAATCACGATGACCATCTGGATGTGGCCGGATGGGGTGCCACGGTTTCACACGGCACGCGTCGCCGTTCACGTCCGTCGTTCCAGGCGCGCGAGACGCCGGACATCGATCAATCCAACCGCCGTGCCGGGCACCTATGTGATGCGGTCGCCAGAACAGACGTGTGGCACAACGTGAGACTCGAGACCACCGGCCCCCGAGAAACGACCTTGGGAGGCATGCCCCTCGCGATTGCGCGTCACGCGGTCCCGCGACGCGAGGTTCCTCGCCGATTCACGCAAGCTGGGGTCGCCATCGGCGACCTGCTGGCCCTGGCGGGTATCGCTCTGTGCATCCCCATCGTGATCGTCGCGATCGGAGCGCCGTTCGCGTTGGCCATCCGATTCGTGCTGTGGATCGCCGGAGCCCTCTAGCGCGCGGGTGGGACGGCAGAATTGCGATGATCGAGTAATCGTGTCACGCTCTGCGTGACGATGAGCAAGTCAAAACCCGCCGCACCCCCTCCTCAGGCAGCTCCGATCGATTGGACCGACATCCCCGTGCAACGCATCGAATACGAGGCGGGCACGACGATCTTCGCCCAAGGGGAGCCGGCGGACAGCGTGATGTACGTGGCGCACGGCACCGTGCGCCTGTCAGTGCTGTCGCATGCCGGAAAGGAAGCGGTCATCGCGGTGTTGAACGACCACCACTTTTTCGGCGAGAGCTGTCTCGTCGGACAGCCGCTCCGATTGGCGACGGCGTCGGCGATGGCCGCCTCCACGATCGTGGTCGTCGAGAAGCCGGAGATGGCGCGGCAGCTCCACGCGCACCCGCCGTTTGCCGATCAATTCCTCACGCACATGCTGACGCGCAACATCCGGATCGAAGAGGATCTGATCGACCAGTTGTTCAACTCCAGCGAGAAACGGCTGGCGCGAACGCTTCTGCTCCTCGCCCGCTACGGTGAACCCGAGGCCTCGCATCGCACCTTGCCACGCGTGTCGCAGGAAACGCTGGCCGAGATGGTGGGAACGACGCGCTCGCGCGTCAACTACTTCATGAACAAGTTCCGCAAACTGGGATTCATCCAGTACAACGGCGGCTTGAAGGTCAACAACTCTCTCTTGAGCGTCGTACTGCGGGACTGATTCGTTTAGCGGCGAGCCTCGAAGAAACTCTGAATCGTTCGCCGGCACTCTTCTTCGAGGACACCGGACGAGACCGTGAGCCGGTGATTCAGTGTCGGCGTCTCATGCGCACGAAGTGCGGAGACGAGGGCGCCCGCGCGTGGCTCGGTGGCGCCGAAGACCACCTCTTTGATACGCGCGTGAATCAACGCGCCGACACACATCATGCAGGGTTCGACGGTGACGTACATCGTCGCGCCGGTCAGCCGATAGTTGCCGAGCGCGCGAGCGGCCATCCGCAGCGCGACGATCTCCGCATGCGCGGTGGGATGGACTGACGAGATCGGCTGATTGAAACCGGATCCCACAACCGCATCGTCAAGAACAATATCGCGCCGACTGGTACTTCACCCGCATCCCGCGCGCGCTCCGCTTGCTCGAGCGCAAGCCGCATCGCGGCTTCCGGTGTCATGGCGTCTTCGACACCTCGGTGACCAGCGGCTTCTGATTGCTGGCAAACAACGTCGGCTTCGAGAACACCGTCAACAGACTGCCTGCCGTGACGAGGATGATCGGTCCCAGCACCAGGCCGATGAACCCAAAGGCGCCCGCGCCGCCCAGCAAGCCCAGAAACACAACGAGACCACTGGCTCACGTACGCCCCGCCAGCAGGAGCGGACGCAGAATGTTGTCGGCCATGCTGATGCCGAGGACGCCAACCACGACGGAATGATGCCGCGCACGATCTCTCCGGAGAGCAGCAACCACAGCGCCGTTGGCACCCACACAAGCGCAGCGCCGACGAGTGGAATCAACCAGCACAACGCCATCACCACGCCCCAGATCACCGGTCCGCTGATCCCGAGCAGCCAGAACGCCAAACCACCGATCGCCCCTTGAGCCGCCGCCACGAGCAGCCCTGCGCCCACGCTCGCGATCACGAGGTCACGCGTGTCGCGCATCAAGCGCTCGCGATCGGCCTCAGGGAGCGGCAGGAGATCTCTGATCGACGTCCGAGGAGATGGCCGTCACGCAGCAGGAAGAACATCGAGAAGAGCGTCACGAACAAGCTGCCGAGCGTCGCGAAGAGGTCGGCGACAACCGCACCGGCGCGCGGCGCGAGAAACACAGCACTCGCTGTACGCCTTCGCGCAACAGCGCCGTGGGATCCTCGGGCAACTGGATCGGACTGCGGCCGCGCACCGCTTCCCAGATGCGATCGATGCGGCCCGGCTCGTTCAGCGACACCTGCTGCAGGTAGTCGACAACCTGCGGCACCTCGCGCGCGATCACCGAGACGATCATCACCGCTGGCGCCACGATCAACACCGCCGCGCTCAACGTCGTCACGAGCGCGGAGCGATTGGCGCCGATCTTCGGCGTCAGTTCCATGTGCATCGCGTGAAACATCATGGCGAAGACGGCCGCCCAGGCGAGCGACGCCAGAAAGGGACTGATCACCATGTAGGTGAGGTATCCGATCAGAGCAATCAGCGCGTAGAAGAGCAGCTGCTGAAAGCGCTCGCGTGTGGTCTCGTGCATCCAACAGAGATGCTAGCAGGTTTCAGCTTTCAGCTCTCAGCTCGAGGGAAGAGCAGGCTCGGTCTTTGCAGCTAGAGCGCATGGCCGGAAGCGATGAACGTTCTTGTCATAGATGTGGGCGGCTCGTACATAAAGGTGGCGGCTACGACTGCGCCGGAGCCCAGGCGGTTCGATTCGGACCCTGAGATGACGCCCGAACGGCTGGTCGAGCGCGTGCGTGAAGAGACACAGGATTGGGATGTACGAGGTCATTTATCTCGGCATCCCTGGCGCGGTCGACGCCAAGGGCCCAAGTGCCGAACCCGGTAATCTCGGATTCCGGATGGGTTGGCTTCGACTTCGAACGCGCATTCGGCAAACCCGTACG
>CAWJVW010000002.1:0-1655643 GCA_963846425.1 uncultured Acidobacteriota bacterium
GTCGAGGGCGGCCAGCGGCGTATTTACCATCTGCGGCTGCAAATGGACCAATCTACTGGCGCCGCGATCCCCGACACGATTGCGCCGGCCATCGTCGTGCAGAACGCCTTCGATCTGGCGGAGCATCAACGAGCGGTGAAGATCGCGATCGGAGTGCCGTGGCCGACACCATGTTCACGCTCAAGGCGCATCCCTTCACGCTCTGAGTCGGTTCGCTCGTGACATGGGATCGTAACGAGCAGGGACAATTGCGCAACACGCTCGGGAGCTTCACGTTCACCGATATCGATACCTTCAACGCGGGCGGCCCTCTACTTTCACGCAACGCGTGGGCGCTCGCCCGTTGGCGTTTGCGGTCGCGCAAGGTGCGGTGTTCGTCCAGGCCGACTTCACGCGCCGCAAGTGGAACCTCGGTCTAGGGGCACGCTACGAATGGCAGTCGGGCATCGACGACCGCGCGGCCATTGCCCCCCGTGTGGGGATTTCACGACAGTTCGGGCGCACCAATCGGACGAACCTTCGCGCCGGCTACGGATGGTTTTACGGCTGGATGCCGGCTCGCATCGAGGAGGAAACCATCCGTCTGTCGCAAGGATCCGCGGAAGAAGAGGTCATCATTCGGGATCCAGCATATCCAGATCCGTTCGGCACCGGGACGGTGACCACCCGGCGCGACCCGCCAACGCGACTCCTGCTGGCAGAGTCCGCCGAACTCCCGCGGTGGCAGCGGACCTCGCTTGGTTTCAACCACGAGATTCGGCAAGGGCTGCGCTTCAATCTCGACACCTACTACGAGCACACCAGCAACGACTTCCGATCGATTGACCTCAACGCGCCCGTCAATGGCGAGCGCCCGGATCCATCATCTGGCCGTATGCTGCTCGTGCAGTCGATCGGGCGATCGACCCGCAGCGGCTTCAATGTGGACCTGTCGTTCGCACCGCGTCAACGGATGTTCAGCAGCGTGCGCTACGGATACTCGCGGACGTTCACGGACGGTGAGGATGCGCTCACACCGCCGCCGCAGGGCACGTTCGCTACCGAATGGGGGCCGTCGCGTGGTGATATGCGTCATCGACTCAATTGGAACATCGGTGGTCCGATCTTCTGGGGCGTGACCGCATCGATGAACGGCCGCCTCAATTCAGGCGCTCCGTACAACCTGACCACGGGCTTCGACGACAACAGTGACGCGCTGTTCAACGATCGACCCGCAGGCACGCCCCGAAACAGTCTGCGCGGCGATCTGACGACGCTAACCGACGTGAGGCTGGCGTGGTCCGTGCCGCAGGTCCGCTCGAACGGCAGCGCGAGTTTCAACGCCCAACGTGGCCCCGGCGGCGGTCCGCGAGGTCCCGGCGCTCGCGGACAGGAGCGACGATTCGAGATGTATCTGTTCGTTCAGAACGTATTCAATCGTGTCAACCGCAGCTCGTGGGTGGGCGTGCGGACGTCACCTCTGTTCGGGCAGCCCACCTCTGCGCAGGCTGCGAGACGCGTCGAGTTGGGATGGCGATTCTCATTTTGACGCGCGTGATGTCTCGCCGTCTTCGCTGACCACGTACAGGCCACAGAGACACGGAGCCACAGAGAGGAAAAAGCAAGCCACGAAGTGCACGAAATCACGAAGGACTTCTTAGGTTTCTCTCGCGTTTCGTGCCTTCGTGCCTTCGTGCCTTCGTGACGATCCCTCGTGTCTCCATCTCCGGGCGAATTCATGAGGATGTCTGTTCACTCGCGCGTGAGATTCCGCCAAGCGCGTACATAGTGGTCCTTTCCGGGCCGCAGTTTCTGCGAGGCCGAGACTTGCTAAAAGACGGCTCGCTGCGGCGTGGTCGTTTTCGACGCCAGCGAAAAGCGAGGGTCTGGTCTCACGCGCCCCTCAATCAAATCGACAACGTGGCGTGCGATTGCGGGACCGTGCTTAAAGCCATGTCCCGACCCGCCGCCGGCGATCCACACGTTCGGCCAGGCGGGATGTTGGTCGACGATGAAGTCCCCCGTCGATGTGTTTTGGTACTGGCAGACGCGTGCGTCGACCAGCGGAGCTGTCCTGAGGCCAGGAAAGCGGCGCGCGAGGAACTGCCGCGTGGTCTCGACCAGCGCAGCATCCACCACGCGGTCCGCCGTATTCGGGTCGATGGGCGTACCGTGTCGATCGATGCCAATCTTGAAACCGCGCGCGTCGATGTCGGGAATTCCGTACACACCGGCAGCGAAATCGATCCAGACCGGCAAGTGTGGAACGGAGTAGCGCACATCACCGGGGGGCACACCAAAATACAGGACCTCCTGGCGAGTGGAACGGATGCGATCACCAATCGCCTGGGGCAGGAGCTGAGGCAGCCAGGGACCGCCGGCCATCACATAGAGGTCGCTGCCAAGGGCAGCTCCGTCCATCATGTTCACGACCGGTGTGGCCCGCGCTTCGTCGAGGGGCTTGATGAATCCTGTGCGGTACACGACGCCGGCTCGACGTGTCGCGATGTCCACGACCGCCTGCACTCCAAGACGCGCGCGGAGAACACCTGCGTCGCACTCGAACAGCGCAGGGCCAAGGCCGTCGGTCGCGATCGCGGGAAATCGAGCGGCGATCTCAGCTGGCTCGAGCCATTCCGCAGCCAGGCCCAACGCGGCCAGCGTGTCGCGACTGGTGTGCACATACGCGTTGGCGGGCTCGCCCATGAACAGCGCGCCGGTCGTCGTCAAGAGGGTTTGGCCGCATTCCGCGGAGAGCCATTCCCAGTCGCGGCGCGATGCGCTCGCCCATTGGGAGTAGACGACATCGGCGCCATAGCCGGCTCGAATGACGCGGGAATGATCTGAGGAGCTCGCGCGCGGGTTCGCCGGCCCGTACGCGTCAATCAGCGTGACGCGATGGCCCGCCTCGGCGAGGCGCAACGCTGTCCATGCGCCAAACACACCCGCGCCAACGACTGCGATGCT
Organism: uncultured Acidobacteriota bacterium; assembly: GCA_963846425.1. Classification (GTDB taxonomy): domain Bacteria; phylum Acidobacteriota; class Vicinamibacteria; order Vicinamibacterales; family UBA2999; genus JACCSI01. Next base: position 2,947 of record CAWJVW010000002.1, read on the forward strand.
GGACACGCCGGTTACTGGCGACGGCGCATCCGATCGAGAATCTCGCCCAGGCGCTTGATTTCCTCTCCGTACTTCGCCCAGTCGCCGGCGCGTTGGGCGGCGAGTGCTCGTTCGTACGCCTCGTGAGCCTGGAGGGCCAGATCGGGTGCGCTGGGTGCGCCGGGTGCGGTGCGGTCACCAGGTGCGCCAGGTGCGGGGGGTGCGCCCGGTGCGGCGGGTGCACCCGGTTGCCCCACGGCCACGCCTTCTGTCTCAGCGGGCGCGGGTGGAAGGGGCAGGCCGAACAATCGCGCGAGGCCTGCCTCGAGCGTCCTCTCCATCACGATTTGATTGTTGGTACGCGACGATGACGCGGGTCAGTTCCGGGATGCGGCCCGCTTGCGCGCGAAGATACAGAGGACGCACGTAAATCAGCGACTCCTCGACGGGGATTACCATGAGCGTGCCTTGGATCACTTCGGAGCCTTGCTGGTTCCAGAGCGTGATCTGCGGCGCAATCACTTGATCCTGGTTGATGCGCGCGACCACCTGTCGCGGACCGAATACGAGTTTCTGCTTCGGAAACTGGAACACGAGCAGTTGCCCGTAGTGCGCGCCATCGCTGCGCGCCACCATCCACGACGCCAGGTTGTCACGCCGGCGCGGCGTGAACGGAAGCATCTGAATGAACTCGGCGGAGCTTTCTCGCGGGAGCCTCATGATCGTGTAGTACGGCTCCATCCGTACGGTCTCGCCGCCACGATCGATGGCGGGCACCTCCCACTGGTCCTCTTTGTTGTAGAACACGGCAGGGTTGGTCATGTGATACGTGGAATACACCGACGCCTGCATGTTGAAGATGCCTTCGGGATAGCGGACGTGCTGCCGAAGGCCTGCGGGCATCTCGCCGAGCGGGCGAAACAATGTCGGAAAGATCTTCGTGATGGTCTGTGCGATGGGGTCATTCGGTTCGGCAAGATAAAACGTCACGGCGCCCTGATACGCATCGATGACGATCTTGACGGCGTTGCGGATGTAGTTGACGTTGCCGCCGCTGGCGGTGGAATACGGATACCGATTGGAGGTCGTATACGCGTCCTGAATCCAGAAGATCCGGCCATCGTCTATTACGGGGTAGGGATCGTCGTCATAGGTGAGAAACGGCGCGATCTTGTCAACGCGCACACGGATCTGCCGATCGAAGATCAGGCGGCTCTCATTGGAGATGTCGTCGCTGAGCAGAATCTGGTAATGGCGGAAGTGAGCTGCGAACAACAGTTTTCGCAGTAGGGATGAAATCGGGATGCCGCCCTGGCCGTCGTAGTCGGCGTAGACGTTGTCTTCGCCCTTCGGGTAGTGAAACTCGCGCGCCCTGGTCCGCGCGATGACGTAGTCGTTGGACAGCTCACCAAAGTAGATGCTCGGCTGAGTCACCTGCATGTTGATCGACGATGCCGGCGGAAGGTCTCGAATGAAAAGAACAGGCAGCCCCTCGGCCGTTACCTGGTTGACGGGGCCAAGTGTCAGCCCATGGCCATGAGTAAAGACGAGGCGCTCGTTGATCCACGTACGATTGGGCAGGGTCGCCGGATTCAGCTCGCGTACGGACAACATCACCTGACGCGTGCGGCCGTTGATGTCGTATCGATCGTTGTCGACGGAGATGAAGTCGTAGTAGGTGCGTATCTCCTGAATCTGCCCAAACGTCTCGAGGAGCGGCTGATGATCCCAGAGCCGCACGTTGTCGAGTGTCTCGCGGTTGCGTTCGATGTCAGGGCGGGTCAGCTCGGCATCGCCGGTGACCTCGCGCTCCTCGATCCGGTCGAGGGCAAAGCCCTGGCGCGTTGCCGCGATGTTGTGGAGGATGTAGGGTGCCTCGCGCGCTTGCTCGTTGGGCGTGACCACGAAACGCTGGACGAACCAGCCATAGAGATTGCCCCCGATCAGCACGACGGCGTAGAGCCCGGCGCCCGCGGCCAGCGCCCAGGGAGCGCGGTCGGTCGCGCGGATCACCGCAAGAACGGCGCCGATCGCGGCCGCGACGGACAAAGCAATGGCCGCCGGCATGCGCGCATGCACATCCGTGTAGCTCGCACCTTGAATGATCCCCGACACGGTCACGAGCGCCCGTGGCTGATCGAGCCAGGCGCCGAGGGCAAGAACGACGAACAGAGCAGCCGCGAGCATGGCGGCGTGACGCCGCACGCTCGGCGACATCCGGACGCCGAACGGCGTCAGTGCGAGTTCCCCCGCAAGCACGTACAGCGCAGCCGCGCCTATCGCCGCGAGAATCACGAGCGCGAGACCGAGCCCGCGAATCAGTTCGAGGAGCGGCAACGTGAAGATATAAAAGGCGGCATCACGTCCGAGAATCGGGTCTTGGACGCCAAACGGCGTCTGATGCCACCACGACAAGAGCGTCAGCCACTCGGATGAGGCGAAGATCGCAATGAGGACCGCCACGCCTGCGGCAGCAAGCAGCGCGAGTGGCCGCAGCTGGTCGCGCGTCGGGAGCACGATCGTGAAGCCCTCTCGTGTCGTGAACGATGAAGGTGCACGGCCCGCAGCGTTGAGCGCCTGGCGCAGGTGGACGGCCAACCACAGAAACGCGAGGATGAATACGCCAAGTGCGATGGCGCCGCGCGCCCACAGCGCCGTCGTGAAAATCGGCTGGTACCCGACTTCGCCAAACCACAGCCAATCAACCAGGAACGTCGTCGTCGACGGCAGGACGAAGAAAACAAGGGCGAGCGCGATGATGACAATCGTTCTCGGGGCCACGTCTGTATCTTACCGCCGTCATGTCGTCCACTTGCGCCTGGCGACGTCGCGTCGGCCCTTGCGGTCGAGGCGTGTGGTTCCCGTGCTTGCCTTGAAAAGACGCTCGAGTCGTCTCATCTCCACTTCTGCAGCGGTTGGCAGGGGCGTCCGATCGCGGTACAGGTGACGAGCCTCGGCTTTCGACACATGCTTGTCCGCGAGCGTTTGCACGGTAATTGTCTGACGACGGCCCGCGGGGCGGCTGATCACGATCTCATCACCCGGGCGCAACTCGCGGTGCGGCTTGGCAACGGTGCCATTCACGCTGACACGGCCAACTTTACACGCCCGTTGCGCCTCAGACCGGGTTTTGAAGAGGCATGCGACGTCGAGCCAGACGTCGAGGCGAACGCTTTCGGGCATAAGCTGTAGCGCGGGATTGAGTCCCGCAGATGGCGCCAGAATCATGATTATCTCGCGGGACTCAGTCCCGCGCGACTGGTTGCGAAACGGATCCGGATTCACAACATGATCAACAAGCGTCCCCATTCCTCTGAAGTCCTCGACGGTCCGACACGTGCACCCGGACGCGCCATGTTGCACGCCGTGGGGTTCACGCGCGAGGACTTTGCCAAGCCGCAAATCGGCATTTGTTCGACGTGGAGCCAGGTCACGCCGTGCAACGTCCACATCGACGAGCTCGCGCGTCATGCCGCGACGGGTGCGAACAGTGCGGGCGGTAAGGCGGTGATCTTCAATACCATCACCATCTCTGACGGCATCTCGATGGGGACCGAGGGCATGAAGTACTCGCTCGTGTCGCGCGAGGTCATCGCGGACTCGATCGAAACGGTCATCGGCGCCGAAGGGTTCGACGGCTTCGTGGCAATCGGCGGTTGCGACAAGAACATGCCCGGCTGTGTGATGGCCATGGCGCGGATGAACCGTCCGGCTGTATTCGTGTACGGCGGCACGATCATGCCCGGCGTCTGGCGGGACCAGCCAGTCGACATCGTGTCGGTGTTCGAAGCCGTCGGACAGCATGCGGCCGGCAAGCTCGGCGACGCGGACCTCGCGGACCTCGAAGCGCACGCATGTCCAGGGGCAGGTTCGTGCGGCGGAATGTACACCGCGAACACGATGGCCTCGGCGATCGAGGCGCTCGGTCTCAGTCTTCCGAACAGTTCGGCGCAGGCGGCCATTTCCAACGACAAGCGGGACGATTGCGCGCGCGCGGGTGCGGCCGTCGTCGGGCTACTCGAGCGAGGCACTCGACCCCGCGATATCCTCACGCGCCAGGCCTTTGAAAACGCCATCACGACCGTCATCGCACTCGGTGGATCGACCAACGCCGTGCTGCACCTTCTCGCGATCGCACACGCTGCGGGGGTCAAGCTGGGGATCGACGACTTCAATCGTTTGGGACGTCGAGTTCCGGTGCTTGCCGATCTGAAGCCGAGCGGCCGGTATCAGATGGCCGAGCTCGTGCGAATCGGTGGCCTGAAACCGCTGCTCAAGATGCTGCTCGACAAGAAACTGCTGCACGGTGATGCGCTCACGGTGACGGGCCAGACGATGGCGGAGAATCTTCGCGATGCCAACGGATACCCGGCAGGGCAGGAGGTGATCCGCGCGTTCGACACGCCGGTCAAACGCGACAGCCACCTCGTTATTCTTTACGGCAACCTGGCGCCTGACGGCGCCGTGGCGAAGATCAGCGGCAAGGAAGGGGAGCGCTTCACCGGCAAGGCTCTGGTGTTCAACCGCGAGGAGGCGGCGCTCGACGCAATTCTTCGTGGGCGCGTGAAGAAGGGCCACGTCATCGTCATTCGGTACGAAGGTCCGCGCGGTGGTCCCGGCATGCGCGAGATGTTGTCGCCAACCAGCGCAATCATGGGCCGCGGCCTCGGTGCCGACGTGGCGCTCATCACCGACGGGCGCTTTAGCGGTGGCACACACGGATTCGTCGTTGGCCACATCACGCCGGAGGCATTTGTTGGTGGGCCGATCGCGATTATCAAGAACGGCGACCCCATCACCATCGACGCACGTGCCCGCACACTGAGGCTTGCCGTCTCATCGAAGGAAATCAAAGCGCGTCTGAAGCAATGGAGACAGCCAAAGCCTCGCTACAAGCGCGGTGTCCTGGCCAAATACGCCCGCGAAGTTTCGAGCGCGAGCAAGGGGGCGGTCACCGATAGTGATTGAGAGGTCCACGGTTCACGGTCTACGGTCCACGGCCGCGGACCTTATTCCTCGTCGTCAGGCCCCAGGCCCGAGAGCAGCGGCATTGGCGAGGCTTCGGAGTCGGACAGCAGTCCCTTGCTCGCGTAGAGCAGGAGCTTCTCTCGCGTGTCAGCGATGTCGAGGTTTCTCATCGTGAGTTGACCGATGCGGTCCTGCGGTGAGAAGGCGGAGTCGCCCTTTTCCATCGTGAGCCGCTCCGGCTTGTAGGTGAGGTTTGGGCTGGTCGTGTCGAGCAGCGAATAATCATTCCCACGGCGTAGCTCGATAACGACCTCTCCGCTCACGGCGCGCGCGACCCAGCGCTGTGCCATCTCACGCAGCATGATCGCCTGCGGGTCGAACCAGCGTCCCTGATACAACAGTCGCCCGAGCCGACGGCCCATGTCGCGGTACTGCTCGATGGTGTCCTCATTGTGAATGCCGGTGACGAGCCGTTCGTAGGCGATGAAGAGGAGCGCCATGCCCGGCGCCTCGTAGATACCGCGGCTCTTAGCCTCGATGATGCGATTCTCGATTTGATCGCTCATACCGAGGCCATGTCGTCCGCCGATGGTGTTGGCTTCGAGCATCAGATCCAGCTCCGAGTCATAGGAGTGGCCGTTCAAGGCCACGGGATGGCCGTCGTCGAAGCGGACGGTCACCGTTTCCGCCTTGACCTTGACGTCGTCTCGCCAGAACGCCACGCCCATGATGGGGGCGACGATCTTGATGCCCGTGTTGAGATGCTCGAGGTCTTTCGCTTCGTGGGTTGCGCCGAGCAGGTTCGAGTCGGTCGAGTACGCCTTCTCGGCGCTCATCTTGTAGGGCAGGCCCGCCTCGCGCATGTATTCGGACATTTCCTTGCGACCACCGAGCTCGTCGATGAACGCCTGATCGAGCCACGGTTTGTAAATGCGAAGGTCGGGATTCGCGAGCAGCCCGTAACGATAGAACCGCTCGATATCGTTGCCCTTGAACGTGCTGCCGTCGCCCCAGATGTGGACGTTGTCTTCTTTCATGGCGACGACCAGCATCGTGCCCGTCACAGCGCGCCCAATGGGCGTCGTGTTGAAATAAGGCACACCCGCCGTGGACACATGAAAGGCCCCGCATTGCAGGGCGGCGATTCCTTCTGCGACGAGCTGACGACGGCAGTCGATCAACCGCGCCTTCTCTGCCCCATATTCGAGTGCCTTGCGTGGAATTTCGTCGTAATCGGGCTCGTCTGGCTGCCCCAGGTTTGCCGTGTAGGCGTAGGGCAGCGCACCCTTGCGCCGCATCCAGTGCAGCGCGGCGCTGGTATCCAGCCCACCTGAAAACGCAATGCCGACTCGGTCGCCGACAGGAAGTGTCTGGAGAATTCTCCGCGCAGTCATCTCACTCGCGATCCTATCAGGGCGGGTTGGGCGCGTAGGCAGGGGGGTAGACGGTAGGCGGGTAGGAGTAGGCCAGCCTTACCTGCCGGACCTGCCCCACCATCCCCAAGGAGAGGGCTATACTTTCAGGGTCATCAGCTCAGCCCATTGTTGCCGACTATGAGACGAGTCACCATTGCGATGCTGGGCGCCGCGATCGTGCCGCTCGTTACGGCTTCCACGACCGGCCAGGCGCAGAGCCGCGCGGTTTCGCCGGCCCCTTCCATGGCGGTCGCGCACCGGGCTACTTCCGACTCCCAATCCGCGCTTGTGAAGCAGGTACTGCGCGCCGTGTCATAGCGAACGAGGCCGGGCCGGAGGTCTGTCGCTCGCCACCTTTGATGTTGCCAAGGCGCAGGAGCATCCCGCGGTGACCGAGAAGATGATCCGCAAGCTGCGACTTGGAATGATGCCGCCACCCGGAGCGAAACGACCTGACCCGGTCCAGCTGAATGTGTTGGCCGAGGCGCTGGAAACCAGGATGGATCGCGCGGCAACGCACAACCCGAACCCCGGCTGGCGGCCTTTCCAGCGACTCAACCGGGCGGAGTATGCACGCGCGATCAAGGATCTGCTGGCTGTTGATATCGATGTGACGGCGTTTCTACCCGCCGACACCATCAGCGACGGATTCGACAACATCGCCGACGCTCAAACATTTTCGCCCACGTTGCTGGCGGCCTACCTGCGCGCCGCGGGCCGCGTCACGACGCTTGCATTGGGCGATCCCGAGGCGGCAGCCAGCGAAACGAACTACAAGGTCCCCAAGACCGCATCGCAGCTCCGCCGCGTTGACGGCGCACCGCTCGGCACCCGCGGGGGCCTCGCGGTTCGTCACACGTTCCCGGCCGACGGTGACTACGTATTCCGGATGGACCTGCATGGCAACGCCTGTGGTGTGCTGTTTGGTGGTACCGCCACCGGTGAAAAGCTGGAGGTCTCGGTCGATGGCGCGCGCGTGGCGCTGATCGACATCGATCCCAGAATGACCGAAGCCACAACCGGCGTGACACTCAAGACACCCGCCGTGCACATCGCGGCTGGCGCGAAGCGCGTCGCGGCGGCGTTCGTCCAACAGTTCGAAGGGCCGGTCATCGATTTGCTCGCGCCCATTGAGCACACGCTCGCAGACACGCAAATCGGCGTCGCGTTCGGCATTACCACGCTGCCGCACTTGAAGGACTTGAGCATCGTCGGCCCCTATCGGCCAACCGGCGTGTCGGAAACCGTGAGCCGGCGACGGATTTTTACCTGCCGGCCGACCGACCCGTCAGAAGAACTGCCGTGTGCACGACAGATCATCAGGCGCCTGGCGACGCAGGCGTTTCGTGGCCCAGTCGGCGAAAGTGACTTTGCGGCGCTCATGCGTTTTTACGAAGACGATGGCGGGTTCGAGGCCGGGGTCGGGTCGGCACTCGAAGCGATTCTTGCCAGCCCACAGTTTCTCTTCCGCATGGAGCCGGCACGGGCGGTCACGGCCGGTGCGCGGAGTTACCGGCTGGGCGATCGGGAGTTGGCATCGCGCCTATCGTTCTTTCTCTGGGGTGCGGCGCCGGACGAGGAACTGTTGACGAGTGCGGCAGCAGGCCGCCTGCGGGCCCCGGCCGGCCTGGAAAAGCACGTACGTCGCATGCTGGCGGACCCGCGCTCTGAGGCGCTCTCGACTCGGTTTGCGTCGCAGTGGTTGCGGCTCAACGACGTCGATCAGATGCTGCCCGATGCGCTGCTCTATCCCTATTACGATCACTCGTTGGGCGAAGCGTTCAAGCGTGAAACCGAATTGTTTTTCGACAGTATCGTTCGGGAAGACCGCAACGTGCTCGACCTGCTGACAGCCGATTACACGTTTGCCAACGAACGGGTGGCGCGCCATTACGGGATTCCGAACGTGACGGGACCCCGGTTTCGACGAGTGACAGTGCCGGACTATCGCCGCGGCATTCTGGGCCACGGAAGCGTGTTGACGTTGACCTCCGTCGCCGACCGGACTTCGCCAGTCATGCGTGGCAAATGGGTGATGGAAGTCCTGCTCGGATCGCCGCCACCGCCGCCGCCCGCTGACGTACCGGCGTTCGAAGAAACGAAGGCCGCGGTGGGCGGGAAACGTCTCTCCGTGCGCGAGCGCATGGAGGAACATCGCCGCAATCCCGCGTGCATGTCGTGCCACAGAGTCATCGATCCGCTCGGCCTCGCGCTCGACAATTTCGACGTTACCGGAAAGTGGCGCATCAAAGACAACGAAGTCCCGATCGATGCGACGGGGGATCTGTACGACGGCACGAAGATGATAGGGCCAGCCGGATTGCGCGACGCGCTGTTGAAGCGCCAGGACGCGGTGCTCCACAGTTTCACCGAACGGTTGCTGACCTACGCGTTAGGGCGCCGACTTGAACCCACCGACATGCCGGCGGTCAGGTCGATCGTCCGAAACGCGGCTCGTCAGGGATATCGATTCTCGTCGTTCATTCTCGGGATCGTTGACAGCGCCGCATTCCAGTCCACGAGTGCTGGCGCACCCGCGGAGTAGACATGTTCATCAAGAGGCAACCACTCTCTCGTCGAGCCGTTCTCAAGGGCATGGGCGTCACCGTGGCGCTGCCGCTGTTGGAGGCCATGGTGCCGGCGCGACGCGTGGCCGCTCACGTGGCGCGCGCTGCCAAACCGCGACTGGTCGCGATTGAAATGGTGCACGGCTCGGCCGGCGCGACGGCGTTCGGTCTTGAGAAGAACCTCTGGTCGCCGGCGGAGACTGGGGCGAAGTTCGACCTCACGTCCAGTGTCCTGAGTCCGCTGGAGCCCTACCGGCAGTACCTGACAATCGTCAGCAACACGGACGTCCGCAACGCGGAAGCGTTCACCGCGCCTGAAATCGGCGGTGATCACTTCCGATCCGCCGCGGTTTTTTTGACTCAGGCGCATCCGCACCAGACTCAGGGATCGGATTTGAGGGCGGGAACGTCACTCGATCAGCTCGTGGCTCAGGCGTTCGGTCAAGAGACGCCCATCCCGTCGATGCAGCTCTGCATCGAAAACGTGGATCAGGCGGGAGGATGCTTCTACGGGTACTCGTGCGCCTACACCGATTCGATCAGTTGGGCGTCGCCCAGCGAGCCGCTCCCGATGGTTCGCGACCCGCGGCTGGTGTTCGACCAGCTATTTGGCGTTGGCGCGACGCCGGAACAACGGGCGGCGCGGCGAAAAAAGGACCGCAGCATCCTCGACTGGGTCGCCGACTCGGTCGGGCGTTTGAACAACACACTGGGCGCCGGGGATCGCGCGCGGCTCGCGGAGTACCTGGACGATGTGCGCGAGGTCGAGCGACGCATCCAGAAAGTCGAAGCCTTCAACAGCAGCGGCGAAGAGCGGGAATTGCCTGGTGCGCCGATCGGCGTGCCGGATTCCTACGAAGAGCACGTGAAGCTCATGTTCGACCTGCAGGCGATCGCCTTCGCGTCGGACATCACGCGCGTGTCTGCGTTCAAGATGAGTCGCGACGTCTCGAACCGCGTCTACCGCGACGCCGGCGTGACGACAGGTTTCCACATCGCGTCCCATCATCAGGATCGCGACGAGCGCATCCTCGAGTTCGCGAAGATCAACAAGTATCACGTGAGCCTGCTGCCGTATTTCTTCGAACGGTTGAAATCGACCGCCGATGGCGACAGCAACCTTCTCGAAGGCTCGGTGATCATCTACGGCTCGCCAATGGGCAACTCCAACGTCCACAACCACAAACGATGTCCACTGCTGGTGGCCGGACATGCCGGCGGCAAGCTCAAAGGCAACCTGCACATCAAGACGGCGGACAGTACGCCCATGGCCAACGCCATGCTTTCCGTGCTGCAGATGGTCGGCCTGGAAGTGGAGCAGTTCGGCGACAGCACCCGGGCGATGGATCTAAACGCCGTCACCGTCACGACGGCCTGAGGTCACCAATGCGAACACGCCATCGTGTTGCTCTTGTCGCGTGCGCGATAGCGACGGTTGGCATCGTTCTGACGGCGGAGATCCGTGGGACAGCCGCCCCAGAGACGGCAACCGTGGCGGATGCTGCGCAGGCCCGGGATCTGGCGGCCGTGCGCGCACTGCTCAAAGAAGGCGGTGATGTCAACGCTGCGCAAGGCGATGGCATGACCGCTTTGCATTGGGCGGCCATGCACGGCGATGCGGATCTGGCGTCGATGCTTCTCTATGCCGGCGCGAACGTGCGCGCGATGACGCGGCTGGGCGGCTATTCGCCGCTGCACCTCGCAGCCGAGTCCGGGGCGTCCGCGGTGATCGAACGGCTCCTCGCGAGCGGCGCGGACGTCGGACTTTCGACAGCGACGGGTGCGACCTCGCTGATGCTCGCGGCGTCCTCGGGCAGTTCCGACGCCGTACAGCGGCTGCTCGCGCACGGGGCCGACGTGAATGGGACGGAGTCTGCTCAGGGACAAACAGCCCTCATGTTTGCCGCCGCCTTGGATCGGGTGGACGTCGTACGCGCGCTGATCAAGAGCGGGGCCAAAGTGGCGGTGGCGACGAAAGTGATCGACCTCGAGTCGCTGACGGCGGCGCCAGGAGAGGAAGCGCTGCAGCAGGCGCAACGCAGACCCGCCGGAGGTTCGACTGCTTCCGCAGCTACCACGGCTCCAGCCCCTGCGGCTCGAGCCCCCGACATTGCCGGCGTGACGCGGCCGTTCCGCTACAACGAGTTGGTCGGTCGCCAGGGTGGGTTGACCGCGCTGCTGTTTGCCGCACGCCAGGGGGCGTCGGACACAACCCTCGCGCTCCTCGACGGCGGTGCAGACATCAATCAGGTGAGTCCTGCCGATCGCACCAGTCCTCTGCTGATCGCGATCATCAACGGCCACTTCGATCTCGCGATGACGATGATCGAGCGCGGTGCATCTGTCACGCTGGCCAGTGACGCGGGTGCCACGCCGCTGTACGCCGCGCTCAACGTGCAGTGGGCGCCGAAGGCGTTCTATCCACAGCCGCGGGCCTACCTGCAACAGCGCACGTCATACATCGAGCTGATGAAGACGCTCCTGAGCAAAGGCGCGGACCCCAACGTGCGGCTCAAGCGAAAGATCTGGTACAGCTCCTACAACTTCGACGTGTTGCGCGTGGACGAAGTCGGCGCGACGCCCTTCTGGCGCGCGGCGTATGCCAGCGATGTCGATGCCATGCGATTGCTGGTCGCCAGCGGCGCCGATCCCCATCTGCCGACTACCAAACCGGCGGGTCGAACCACGCGCGGGGACGCTGGGCAACAGACCCCGATCGAGGACAAATCCGGCAAGCCGCCGGTGCCGGTCGGCGGACCAGGCGTGCCGCCGCTGCAAGCGGCCGCGGGGTCCGGCTATGGCGAAGGGTTTGCCGGCAACGCGCACCGGTTTGCGCCCTCCGGTATGCTCACAGCCGTCAAGTACCTCGTCGAAGAGCTCGGCGCTGACGTCAATGCCGAGGATCACGACGGAAACACGGCGCTGCATCATGCCGCTGCGCGTGGCGATGTCGAAATGATCCTGTACCTTGTCTCGAAGGGCGCCGATCCGACCAAGGTGAACCGCGAAGGGCAGAGCACCGCAGACATGGCGAACGGCCCGGTGCAGCGGGTTGAGCCCTATCCCGAAGCCCGCGATCTGCTCGTCAAACTCGGGGCGAAGAACAATAACAAGTGTGTGTCCTGTTAGGGGCGGGGATAACCGTGGATAACGTCGATACATGCAGCCGCAGAGTCGCGCAGACAACATCGCCGCAGATTGCAGAACACTTAGCCACAGATTTCACAGATAACACAGATAACGCCAGCCGCGACAACCTCAGAGCAAGCCCGGCGACCGGCCGCGAAGCGGCCGACGAGTGGAGCAAAAACAAGCCGAAAAACAAGAGCGCAGCCGTCACAAGTCGCGCTTGTTTTTCGACTTGTTCTTGCTCCACAAGCGCGGCTACGCCGCGCTCGCCGGGCGTTCGGTTAGGGCTGAAACATCTGCGGCATCTGCGCCATCTGCGGCTGCCTTCGTCTCTCGATCAAGACGAGTCAAGGGCGGTGCTTGAGTAGCTCGTCGATCAGAAAGACGTCCGTAAGCAGTGCGCGGACGTGAATCGAGGCGTTGAGGTTGTCCACCAGCTGCGAGCTGATGCTCGGCTGCGCCATCACGACGCGCAAACCCGCCTGAGCCGCTTTCGCATCCTGCGCGAGAACGCCGAGAAATCCCTCGTACGATTCGACCGCCGCGCGATCATCTGCGGCAATCAAATCACGATAGAGATCCGCCAGTCCCGTTAATGCCGCATCGAAACGCTGGAGGAACTCGCGCAGCTGAGCGCCACTCGCGGCTGTCGTATCGGACGGCAGGCCCTGCGCCGCGTAGGCCAGCATCAGCTCATAGCCGGCCTCGATGGCGTCTACGCGGCGCTCCAGCTCTTCACGAATCTCTGACCCTGAGCCTGTCGACGGGTCAGGCGACATGCGGCCCGGTCGGTTGCGACGCCCCGGGAGGCGCGACCTTCCAGCGATCGGGGTCGTGGTGTTCGAGGTACTGGCGCCGTGTGATGTAGCCAAAGATCATCGACTTGGTGATCCACAGCTTCTCGGGCCGCAGCGCGAAATAGATGTGCGCGATGATCAATCCGACAAAGCCCACGCCCGCCAGACCGTGCAGCACATAGGTGAAGCCCCAGGCCGGATCGCTCATCAGATACGGATCGCGGCCGATGAGAGGGTTGCGAATGCGCACCATCATCAGCAACCCAGTGGCGATGACAGCCAGGCCCGCGATCATCACGATGAGGTGATAGAGGCGGTTGCCGAGCGGGTACTTGCCGGCTGTCCCCTCGGGCAGCTCGCCAAGCTCGCGCAGCAGTTCGGCCTTCAGCTCAGGAATGTCTTTCGGGCCGACCCAGATCGACCAGAAGTCGAGGAAGAAGGTCGAGTGCACGATGTGGAAGATGATCGATCCGGTGAGCAGGATCCCCGCCATCCAGTGCCATTCGACCCAGGCGAACTGAATGCCAATCACCGGGAAGAACGCGGTGACCACGAGCACCAGCATGGACGCCGCCATGATCCAATGGAACATGCGAGCCACGAAGTTGTGCCGCGGGATCTTCGCCGGCAGACCCTTGCGCTCCGCCTCCAAGCGATCGACTTCAGCGGCGGGCCGCTTGAGATGTCGCGAGAAGAGCATGTACCCGCCATGCGCGAGGAGAAACAGGAGTCCGCCGACCAGCGACGCCCAGAACAGACTCCACGAGATGTGGGTGAGCACCTCCTCACCCCAGGGGCTGCGCGCCCAGGTTACGAAGTCCATTCACCCTCTCCTCGAATCGCCCGCTTCACGAGGTTCTGCATGAGCGGAATCTTGAACGCGTTGTGTCGCAAAGGGACGGCGCCGCGAGTGGCAATCTCGGCAGCGATTCTCGCCGTCTCTTCGTTCCGCGCGCGCCCCCGAATCGCAGCCTCGGCTTCGATCAGGCGCAACGGCCGCGCCGCGACGCCGCCGACCACGAGGCGGGAGTCCTCGATCGTGGTGCCGCTAGTCGACAACGCCGACGCGACGTTGACCAGCGCGAAGTCCCAGACCTGCCGGTCGCGCACCTTCTCGAAGTAGAACGTCTTGCCAGCGAAGGTGCCTGGAATGCGAATCGACACCAGCACGTCGCCGTGTTCGAGCGCCGTCATGCGCGTGATGTCGAGCTCGGGCCCGATGAAAAAGTCACGCGCGGCAATCACGCGTTCGCCGTCGGCGTTGCGCACGACCATCTGTGCATCGAGCGCGATGAGCGCCGGCGCGGTGTCCGACGGGCTGACCGCAACGCAGCGGTCGGCTTCGAGAATCGCATGCTCGCGATTGACGGCGGTCGGTGTGTCGGCGTAGCAAATGTTGCCGCCCGCGCGATAGCACGGCCAGCCCGCGCGGTAATAGTGGCACCGGGTATCCTGGCTCACGTTGCCGCCGATCGATCCCTGATTGCGGATCTGCGGCGAGGCGACGATTCCTGCCGCCTGGGCCAACAGGCCGAACTTTTCACGGACGACGGGATGTCGCGAAATTTCGGTCAGGCTGGTGTTGGCGCCGATCTCGACGCCGCCGTCCGCTTCCTTGATCCCGCGCAACTCGGCAACACCGCCCAGGTCGATCACGACTTCCGGACGTTTGATGCGGTCCTTCAGCCAGTCAAAGCTGTCGAGACCACCCGCCATCAGCCACGAGTTCTCGTGTCGTTGGAGCAGCCCCACGGTATCGGCGATCGAGGTTGGCTGGAACAACTCGAACGCCGGCATTACATCGCGAATGACAGGCATTGTCGTCCCCTCTTTCAATGGAGCCCAGCTAGGGCGATCGCCGCGGGCCGCTCCGTTCTCGCGGCGCGGTGAGTCTTGTTCAGCAGATGGGCGGTCATTCCACGCATGATGTTGATACCTCCCATTAGATGTACGCCGTGAGCGGTTCGACTCTGAACCGCGGGTCCTTGGTTACCGCTGCCATCACCTGCTCCGGTTGTACGGGCGTCCGCCGCACAACATCAAACCCGACCGCGTCGGCCAGTGCACACAGGACGGAAGCACCACCGACGCCAACGGAGGGCTCGCCAATACCCTTCGCCCCTACAACGGGATTGCCCGGATCGGGGATGTTGAGTGCCTCCCACTTGGCGTCGATCGCAATGTCGAGCATGGTTGGCGGCCTGTTCTGATACATCCGTTTGCCAATGGCTACGCCGTAATGCGTGTCGTACACCAGCTTCTGGCTGCGTGTATGTGACATGCCCTGGATAGCACCGCCAAGGATCTGACCGCCCAAGCTCCGCGGATGCAGGACGGTGCCGACGTCGGCGACGGCCAGGTAGTCCACGATCGTGTACACCCCCGTCTCGACGTCCACCTCGACCTCTGCAAAGCCGGCGACGAACGAATAGGTCGAACCATCGCGTGGGTAGTTATCCCGCGCCACGCCCATCAGCCCAAGGCCAGCCAACGCCGCACCAGATGTCTTGGTCATCGCGTTGATGTCACCGGGGAGTTCATGACCATCGAACTTGCCCCCGCGCTTGATCGCACGCTCAGCGGCCTGCGCCCATGTCAAGCGACCGCCAGGTCCGGCGACGCCTTGACCGCCCACGCGATACCCATCCGGGTTGCCACCGAGCTCGAGTGCTGCGAGCTCCTGCAGTTTTCGCTTCGCGTCAGCACCTGACGCGTAGTTTGCGCGGGTGTGCGCATGCGTCGTTTGGCTCCCGGCCTGGATGGAGCTCCACGCCACGTGGTTGCCCGTGTTGCCCCACTGCACCACGACGTTCTCCCACGGGAAGTCGAGGACTTCGGCAGAGACGCGAGCGGTGTCGATCACCGAGTGCGTGCCAAGGTTGCCGACGCCCTGGTGGATGTACAACTTGCCGTCGGGCCGAATCGTCAACAGTCCATCAACTCCGATGGACCCGCCAACAAATGTGCTCGTGCACACGGCGACGCCCGTCACCTTCGAGCCGCGGCGCTGACCGCTGCGCTTTTTCCGCTCTTCCCAGTTGAAGAGCTCGGAGCCCCGATCCAAGGCTTCTTTAAGGTACGAGCTTGTGATCTTCCCTCGCGGTCGATTGGCCTGCGCCGGCGGGTTCAGCCCGAACTGCGAGCCATTGACCGGGGCGTTGATTTTGCGGATCTCGACCTGGTCGACGCCGAGTTCTTTGGCTGCCCGTGCCACCAGCGGCTCGAACAGAATCGAACTCTGCAGCCCGCCTGGCGCGCGCTGCGACACGCCTGGAGGCGTGTTCGTCGCGACAGAGATGCCGCGGAAGCGCGCATTCGGCGCCTGATAGAGCAGCGTCGCGAGGTTGGCTGCCTGACCGTGATCGCCTTGACGACGATAGGGTCCGCTGCTCTCGATGATGTACGCGTCAACTGCGGTGACTCGGCCATCTTTCTTGAACCCCATCTTCGCCCACGCCTGGAAACCCGGGCGCTTCCGGCCGATGTAGGTTTCTTCCTCGCGCGAGATGCGCATCATTACCGGCCGGCCATTGAGCTTCTTCGACAGCAGCGCCGGAATCGCCATCGTCTGCACGCCTGGAATCTTGCTGCCGAAGCCGCCGCCGGTGAACTCGCTGATGATCACCACGTCGCGCTGTGGGACACCGACCCAGCCTGCGACGGTCGCCACGGTGCGCGACACGCTTTGCGTGGAGCCATGCAGGAACAGCTTGCCGTTCTGCCAGTACGCCATCGCCGTTCGCGTCTCGAGCGGCTGATGCACCGTGTCTTGCTGGTACGAGATGTCTTCGACAATCAGGTCGGCTTCCTTGAAGCCGGCTTCGACGTCGCCCCACACCGTGGTCTCGCCAGCTTCCGCGTCAGTGGGCCACTTGCCGGCGGCAAGTTGATCAAAGTGCGCCTGATTCCACTTAATCGTCTTAATCTCGCCGCCGACGAACACGTTGCCTTCAGTGCGACCGTTCGGGCTGCCCGGACGAAGACCATCGAGCGGGTCAATCACGAACGGCAGCGGCTCGAACGTGACATTGATCGCTTCAATCGCCGCCGCTGCGAGTTCTTCGCTGTCTGCCGCCACAGCGAGAATCGGCTCGCCCTCGTACATCGCTTCTTTCGCGAGACAGAACTCTGCTGGAATCGGCGGGGTCTGCGGTGTCTGTTGCGCAGGGGGCAGCGCGGCCGCTGAGGGCGGCGTGCCGGGCGCACCCGCGGCACCGGGCCCGGTTGGTGGCGCGTTGGCCGCAGCACCGGGAGCACGCGCAGCAGCTGCGGCACCCGCGGCCGGTGGAGTTGGCGGCGCAGGAGGCGGCGGCAGATCATCCGCCGTGAGAACAGCGTGCACGCCGGGCATGGCCAAGGCCCGACTCGCATCGATGCTCACCACGCGCGCGTGAGGGCGCGGGCTGAGCATCAACTTGCAGAACAACATCCCTTCGGCCCGGAAGTCCTCGGCGTATTTCGCCTGGCCGGTCACTTTCGCAAGCAGGTCCTGCGTCGGGTAGTCGTGCCCGATCAGCTTGAACTTGGACGGATCAACAGGTGGAAGCACTGGTGCCGCAGGTGCCGCAGGTGCTGCGGGCGCCCCTTGTGCAGGCGCCGCAGGTGCGGTGTTAGGGGTGGCGGGAGCGGTCGGTGTCTGTTCAGCCATCACGCCCTCCTCGCCAGCTCCGCTGCGTTCATCATGCAGTCGAGGATCTTGTTGTAGTCAGCGCACCGGCACAAATTGCCGGAAATGCCGTGTGCCAGTTCTGCACGGGTCGGGTTCGGGTTCATTTTCAGGAACCCGGTCGTCGCCATGATGAATCCGCTCATGCAGAATGCGCACTGGAACCCTTGACCGTCGTAGACGGCCTGCTGCACTGGATTCAGCTTGCCATCCGGGGCCGCGAGGCCTTCGATGGTCTGCACCTTCCGGCCGCGCACGCTATGCGTGAGGATTGAGCACGAATAGTGGGGCACATCGTCGATGAGTACGGTGCACGCTCCGCACTCCGATCGATCGCACCCGAGCTTGGTGCCGGTCAGACCGAGCTTGTACCGAAGCGTCATCGCGAGCGTCTCCTGCTTCAGCACATCGACACGGCGCTGCTGGCCGTTGACGTCGAGTGTGATGAGGCGTTCGACCGAGCCCGGGAGCGACGGGTCGTTCTGGCCCAGAATTGTCGTACGGAATAGGTACGCGGACGTTGATACAGTGGCGCCCGCTGCGATGACACCCTTGATAAAGGTGCGGCGCGAGTGACCGCCTTCCATCCCCTGGTCGACCATTGAACCCTCCCGAATCGGGCGAATGTTAGCAGAGCTACGCTTTCACTGAAAGTGCCTAAAGTGCCTAGGGGTGCCTATGTATTTACGGTGCCTGGAGCGCCTGGGGTGCCTGGGGGTGCCCTTTCGGGAGCCTGGCCGCCGTTCGCACCAGCTCTTTTGGCACCCTGGGCACCCTGTGCACCTTTGCCACCTTGCGCTTGAGGCGTCTCTGCCGTAAACTCCGCAAAACCTTGCGTTTGTAGCCTTTGAGCTTGTTTGGCTTGGTTCGAGTTAGCGGAAGTGTATTCCGGCGGCGACGAAGGCACGAGGCGCCCTTTTTCCGCCGGTTTGTAGTGGAGGGAGCGAGTATGAGGAGTCCGAAGTCCAGACTAGTCGTCACGATGCTCGGGGTGATCGCCTTGGCGACGGCGATGGCCAGCAGCGCCGCGGCGCAGACCTTTACCGGCGGTCTCCGGGGTGCTGTGAGGGATGTGAACGGCGTTATTCCTGGCGTGACGGTACAGTTGGTCAACGAGGCCACCAACCAGACCCGCGAGGCGGTCGCCAACGACCAGGGTGAGTACAGCTTCGCCGCGGTTCCCCCCGGCGATTACACGGTCAAAGCAACCTTGACCGGATTCCGGACCTACGAGAATCAGAACGTGCGGATTGGCGCGCAGCAGTTCATCACGCTCGACATCGCGCTCGAGGTCGGGCAACTCCAGGAGACGATCACAGTGACCGGTCAGGCGCCTCTGATCGATACCTCGAACGCCTCGACGGGGGGGATTATCGACTCGCGCCAGCTCGAGACGCTCCCGAGCGGCGGCCGCTCGGCCTTTCTCTTCGCGGTGACCGTCCCGACCGTTATCGCGTCGGGCGATGCGCAGTTCAACCGCCAACAGGATCAGACCAACGCCTCACTGCTGTCGCTCGGCGGCGGTACGCGGCGTGGAAACAACTATCTGGTGGACGGCGTGCCAATCACCGACATGCGCAACCGCGCGTCGGCGAACCCGTCGATTGAAGCGCTCGAGGACGTCGCTGTTCAAGTCCACACCTATGATGCGGAGACTGGCCGCACGGGCGGTGGCATCTTCAACTCCGCGGCAAAGTCCGGCGGCAACAACTGGCATGGCAGCGGCTTCTATCAGACGCGTCCGCGCTGGGGCATGGCGAACAATTTCTTCTCCAATCGCGCGACGCCAGTCGTTCCGCTCCCGAAGACGTACTTCCATCTTGGTGGAGGGGCCATCGGCGGACCGATCGTTCGGAACCGCACGTTCTTCTGGGCCAGTGTCGAAGGCTACGGCTCCAACACGACCCGCAATGGCGCGCAGCGTTTGCCCACGGCCCTCGAGCGCAACGGCGACTTTTCGCAGTCGTTCGATAGCGCCGGCCGACAAGTGATCATCTACGACCCACGAACCGGTGATGCCAACGGAAACAACCGCCTGCCCTTTGAGGGCAATAGAGTCCCGGCCGAGCTGATCAACCCGGTCGCTCGCGCGATGCAGTCGTACCTCCCGCTGCCCACCAACAACATCAGCAATGGCAGCAACAACTTCTTCAGCACCGCGGAGATTCACGACCGCGCGGTCATGTATACAGGCAAAGTCGATCATCGGTTCAGCGACTCGGTGTCGCTTACCGGCTTTTACCTGTACAACAAGACCGACGAGCCTTGCGCGAATACCGTCTACCCGGGGCTGAGCGATCCCAACCGCTTTATCGATCGCGCGGACTACTTGTTGCTTCGTCGCGTCAACGTGCTGGCGCTCAACAACACGTGGCTGCCGGGTAACAACACTGTGCTGACCTTGCGGTACGGTTGGACGCGGTTCATCGACGACGACACGCTGTCGATCGATTTCGATCCGGCAGACCTCAACTTCAACCAATCGTTTCTGGACCAGATTCAGGTCGATAAATTCCCGCGCGTGTCGATCCAGGACTACTACGCGTTTGGTGCCATCGACCCGACGCCGCGCAACTGGTATTCGTGGAGCACCAACGGTACGATCTCGCGCCTGCTTGGCCGGCACACAATGAAGTTCGGCGCAGACTGGCGCACGATCGGAATCAAAACGCAATCGTTTGCCGCTGGCGCTGGCGACTTCCGATTCGACCGTTTCTACACTTCGTCCAACCCACTCTCAAATGGAACAGGCGGAACGACCCCGACGGGCAATGCCTATGCCAGCTTCCTCATGGGTGACGTCACAGGCGATCCCACAAATCTGAGTCGTGTGGGAGTCTCCAATCCGTTCAACGCGTTTCTCCATTACTACGGGGCGTACGCGCAGGACGACTTCCGCATCAACGCGCAGACGACGTTGAACTTCGGCGTCCGCCTCGAACATGAGACCGGCTTGATGGAGAAGAACGACAGCTTCACCGTCGCCTTCGACCGGGCGCTCAATCCGGGGGGCGCGCTCGGGAATGTTGTCAATCCGCAAACCGGGCAGCGAATAGTGGGCGGCTTGGTTTACGCTGGCATCAACGGTGCGAACGAGTATCAAGGCGATCCGCCGGCACTGAAGGTGTCGCCGCGGCTTGGATTGGTGCACTCCTTCAATCCGAAGACGGTGCTGCGCGCCGGGTATGGAGTGTACTGGGCGCCGTGGAACTATCAGGGTGTCGGCTCGGCCAACTATGGACAGATTGGCTACAGCCGGAACACGTTCACGACCACGCAGGGTCAATTCCGCCCGACGCTTTCGCTCACGAATCCATTTCCAGGCGGCATTTTGCAGCCCGTGGGGAACTCGCTTGGGCCGCTGGCCGGGGTCGGCGGTGAGATCGAGTTCATCGACCAGGGCAAGAAGGCGCCTTGGGTGCAGCAGTATTCGGTCGATGTGAATCGCGAGCTGCCAGGTAACATGGCCGTCGGCTTCGAGTACTCGGGTTCCACCGGCCGCGACTTGGGCTTGGGTGGCTCGAACGATGGCATCATCAACATCAACCAGTTGGACCCCGCGCATCTTGCATTGGGCGCGGCGTTGCTCGAAAACGTGCCCAACCCGTTCTTCGGGTTGCCTGCCGGGCAGGGGTTCAACGTCACGAGCGCCCAGGTGCAGCGCCGGCAGTTACTGCGGCCCTTCCCGCAGTTCCAAGACATCCTCATGCGGCAATCGACGCTCGGGAAGAGCCAGTACCACGCAGGCATCCTGAAGTTCGAGAAACGTGTGAGCAATGGCTGGGGCGGACGGTTCAACTATACGTACAGCCAACTCAAGGACAATCAGTTCGGCGAGACCAACTTCTTCTCGAACATCGGGACCACCGCCAATCAGGGAACTGAAGCGTTGAACGCGTACGACATCGACGCCGAATACGCGCTCGGTATTCTCGACGTGCCTCACAAATTCACGATGGCACCGATCGTCGAGTTGCCGTTCGGCGAAGGTAAGAGGTGGGCGAACAGCGGCGTGGCGGCGGCGATCCTCGGCGACTGGGTGATCTCGTCAATCATCTCGATCGAAAGTGGATTCCCGATCTCGCTGACGACGACCACCAACACTACGCAGCTATTTACCCGGCATCAGCGTCCGAATCCCGGCAGCGGGCCAATCGAGACGGACGGCGGCCGCGAGGATCGCATGCAGCCGGTCGCCCCATGGCTCAACTCGGCGGCCTTTATCACGCCGCCCCAATTCACTCTCGGGACGGTGCCGCGCACGCTTGGCGATGTGCGCACACCACACCGGAACAACTGGGACTTCGTCGCGAGCAAGGACATCCGAATGGGCGGCGGGCGCCGTGGCCAGATCAAACTCGAGGTTCTCAACCTGACAAACACCGTCAAGGTGCGCGGACCAATCACGCACGTCGGCGCGACGACCTTCGGCCAGATCACCACGCAGTCCGGGTTCATGCGGCTGACGCAGCTCATGTTCCGCATGACCTTCTAATCACGGAAGCACGGAATCTGGGGGGCGGGACTTCGGTCCCGCCATTTCCCACGGAAGCACGGAAGGACGGGCGGCCTGATTCAGGCCGCCCGTTGTTTTGTACACTCACCGAGATGTCGTTCTCGCAACGCGTGTCCGGTTCCATCGCTGGTTTCATCCTTTGCGTTTCGCTTGTTGCAGCCCAAGCTCCTCGACAGGCACCGGCGGATGCTCGAGCGCCTCTTGGCACGATCTCATTCCCCGCGTCCGGCGATCCCAAGGCGCACGGTCACTTCATCCGTGGGGTGTTGTGGCTGCATAGTTTCGAGTACGAGGAAGCAATCGACGCGTTCCGCGCGGCGCAGAGCATCGATCCGAAGTTCGTGATGGCCTACTGGGGCGAGGCCATGTCCTTCAACCAGCCGCTGTGGTTTGGTGAGGAGCCCGATAAGGCGCGAGCGGCCCTTGCGAGGTTGGCGCCCACGCCATCGGCGCGTGCCGCTCAGGCAAAAACGCCTCGCGAGGCGATGTACTTGAGCGCCGTGGAAGCCCTCTATGCCGCCGGTGACACGCAGACGCGCTATCGCGCCTATGCGGACGCGATGGCTACGCTCAGTACGAAGTTTCCGAAGGATGACGAGGCGCAAGCGTTTCATGCGCTTGCGATCCTGTCGACACTACCACGCGGAGATCAGGCGCTTCCCTTACGCGAACGGGCGGGTGCGATTGCGGAGGGCGTCTTCAAACGCAATCCCAAACACCCCGGCGCGCCACACTACATCCTGCACGCGTACGATCACGCCCAGTTGGCCGCACGGGCACTTCCCGCTGCTCGCGCGTACGCGAAGATTGCGCCGGCCTCGAGCCACGCACTGCACATGCCCGCTCACGCGTTCGTGCAACTGGGCCTCTGGGACGAGGCGGCCGCGACCGACGAAGCGTCATGGGAGGCGTCAATCGCGTGGGCCGCGCGGAAGAAGGTGTCGGTGTCGATGCGCGACTTTCATAGCCTCTCCTGGCTCCAGTACGAGTGGACACAGCAGGGTCGCTTCGACAAGTCGATCGGCGCCTTGGTGCAGGTCAGCGAGGCGTTGAAGATCGTCGCGTCGGGTGGGGCGGTCGGCGGGCATCATTACGCGGACAGCGAAATCGGGCGCGGCAGCGGGCTGATGGCCCTGCGCAACGACCACGGATCGATGCGAGCGCGCCACGTCATTGAAAGCGAACGCTGGGTGGACATGAAGGCGCAGAAGTCCTTCGACAACATCGACGAGCTGTTTGCACTGGGTATGAGCGCCGTGAAACTGGGTGACCTTCAGAAAGCATCAACGGCGCTTGGGTTGCTTCACAAAGCCAACGCTCCCGGTCAGGACGCCGGACTGCGCGAGCAGGCTGCAATCATGATCCGCGAGCTCGAGGCGTTGATCGCGCTCGCGCAGGGCCGTCCCCAGGAGGCGTTTGCCGCCATCGATGCCGCGACGACATTGCAGGCGCGCATGCCCAAACCGATCGGACGGCCGTATCCGGTGAAAGGCGCCGACGAGCTCTATGGCGAGATCCTGATGCAGGCCGACCGGCCGAAAGACGCGGTCGAGTGGTTCGAGCGCGCTCTCGCACGCACACCGAATCGCAGTCGCGCCGTGATCGGTCTCGCACGTGCCGCGGCGAAGGCTGGCGAAACCGCGAAGAGCCGCCGTGCCTATCAACAGTTCCTGGCCAACTGGCGGCTGGCGGACTCGGGGCTCCCAGAGCTCCAGGAGGCCAGGCGGGCGCTGGGAGGGACGAAGAACTAATCCCTGTTCTTTGTCATCTTGTGTTTACGACGGCCCTGCCGTAGACTCCGCGCGAACATCTGCAGTGTCCCAGTCGTGAGCTCGTTCACCTCGGTATAAACGTCGGCGGCCATTATTCCGCATCGGTAATCAAGGTCCGAGGGGCCGTATTCCCAGCCGGTTTGTTGTGGAGGAGCGAGTATGACGAGAGCGAAGTCCATGAGACCTTTGCGGTTGTTCGGTATCATCGCGCTGGCGATAGTGGTGCCCAGCGCGGCAGCTGCTCAGACGTTTACTGGTGGCGTTCGCGGTGTGGTCAGCGATGCGAACGGCATCATTCCCGGCGTGACCGTGACGCTGACAAATGAAGGGACCAACGTCGCTCGCGATACTGTGTCGAACGAGGCCGGTCAGTACAACTTCCCCGCAGTCGCCCCTGGGACCTACTCAATCAAGACTCAGCTCACGGGTTACAAATCCTTTGAGCGAGCCGGGTTGCGGGTGGCGACGCAGCAGTTCGTTCAGCTTGACATCGCCCTGGAAGTCGGAACGATTCAAGAAACCGTCACGGTGACGGGAGAATCGCCGCTCATCGACACCTCGACCGCATCGACTGGCGGCGTGCTCGACCGCCAGGTGCTCGAGGTGCTCCCAGCCCCGGGTCGAAATGCCTTTCTGATCGGGGTCACGGTCCCAACCGTGATGCCGAGTGGCGACCCGCAATTCAACCGGCAGCAGGATCAAACCAACGCTTCGCGGGTCTCTATGGGAGGAGGCGGCGTTCGCGCGAACAACTATCTGCTCGACGGCGTGCCGATTAGCGAGCTGCGCGGGCGCGCGGTACTCAATCCGACGATCGAGGCGGTTGAAGAGATCAAGGTTCAGGTGCATACCTACGACGCCGAGATGGGTCGGACCGGGGGCGGTGTTTTCAACGTCACGGCCAAGTCAGGAACCAACGAGTACCACGGCTCAGCGTTCTACCAGACGCGGCCGGTCTGGGGCGTGAACGAAAACTTCTTCGTGGCGGCTCAGGGTCTGACCAAAGAGGAGAGTGGGCTGTCCGATACCTATTATCGGTTGTACGGCGGTGCAGTCGGAGGACCAATCTGGAAAAACCGGACGTTCTTCTGGACTGCGACTGAGGGTTATCGGTCCAACACCACACGGAACGAGCGGCAGATCTGGCCAAGCGCGAAGCAGCGGCTCGGCGACTTCTCGACCTCCACCGTCAACGGGCAACCGGTCCGCATCTTCAACCCATTCTGCCGATCCGGGGTCGCCAGCACCAGGTGTCCATCGACCGGAAGCGGGTCACTCGCCACGGGTGGAGAGTTCACCAATGCGATCATTCCGGCAAACCATCCGGCGAGGAACCCGGCGGGCTTTGGTCTGCTTGGCGCGTGGCCGACACAGACCATCGCCGGGCCGATCGGCACCAATGAGAACAACGAGCCCAACGCCGAGGCGACAGGGCCCATCGTCGACTCCGCCGACATGTTCACCGTCAAGGCAGAACACCGGTTTTCCGACAAGTGGTCGATGAGCGGACTCTACATTTACAACAAGACCGACGAGCCTGGCAGCACGATCATGAGACCAGAGGAATGGTACATCGCCAGCGAGGAGAACTTCTTCGGTCCGTTGCGCCGGCGCCCACACGTGGCAGTCGTCAACAACACGAACATCATCAACGATTCAACGGTTCTGACGCTGCGCTACGGCTTCTCGACCTGGCAGGACTCCTGTGATCCGCAGCCCTTCAGCGCCGGGATTGGAAGCCTCGGGTTCAGCTCGAATTACACCAATGCCCTCACGGAGACTGACATCTTCCCGCGCTTGCGGTTCGATGAGGTCGCAGATGTCGGCGGGTGGGGCGGCGGACCAGTACGGTGGAATAGTCCCTACTCGATCAACGGCACGCTGTCCAAGCTGATGGGCACCCACAGCCTCAAAGCCGGCGCCGACGTGCGTCGCATGGCCGTCGAGTTGGCAACGGAAAGCGTCATGGGCGGGCAATTTACCTTCGACCGGCTCTTCACCAGTAATGCGGGCGTCGGCGGCCACGAACTGGCGAGCGTGTTACTGGGATTGCCGACCTCGTCCTCAGAATCGTTTGTCCCCTTCGACCGCGGCTTCGGCGAGTGGTATACGAACTACTACGGCGCCTACATCCAGGACGACTGGCGCGTGAACCAGCGCCTATCGGTGAACTACGGCGTACGGTTTGAGCACGAGGACGGCCTGCGGGAGGTCGACAACCGACAGTCGGTCGGGTTCGACCAGAGCGTGGTCAGCCCCCTGAACGCGCTTGTTCCAAAGACCGGACTCCTGGCGGGGCGGACGATTCAGGGTGGTTTGATCTTCGCCGGCGTGGACGGCGCCCCCGATTATCAGGGCGATCCCGCGGCGATCAAGGTCGCCCCTCGTGGTGGCTTCAGCTACGCCTTCAACAATCAAACCGTCCTACGCGGTGGGTACGGGTTGTTCTACGCGCCGTGGAATTACGACACTACACAGCACGGCCAGATCGGTTTCTCCAGAAGGACCTCATTCAATCAGTCGGCGAGTCTTGGGGTGCCGATCACAACGCTGGAGAACCCCTTCCCAACGGGACTGCAGCAGCCTATTGGGAGCTCACTGGGCCTGCTCACGGGCACTGGTGGCACGATCGACTTCGTCGATCAGACCAAGGGGGACCCCAAGGTTCATCAGTATTCACTTGACGTCCAGCGCGAGCTGCCGGGGAACATGGCTGTCACAGTTGGCTACGTTGGCGCGACCGGACGCGACGTCGGCTTCGGAGGCACTGTCAGCACGTTCATCAACATCAACCAGATCGACCCGGACGTCGCGCGACAAAGGTTCCCAGGGCCGAATGGCACGTGGAATCCGGCAGGGCTGCTTGCCGACGTTGCGAATCCATTTTTCGGAGTCCCCGGAACCGGCGAGTTTGGCACGCGCGCAACCATTCCGGCGGGTCAGCTCCTGCGGCCCTTCCCTCAGTTCGGCGACGTCAACATGTTCGAGCGTACCGACGGCGGGCGCAGACAGTATCACGCGGCGACAATCGTGCTCGAGAAACGCACGACCGGATGGTGGGGTGGCCGCTATAGCTATACGTACAGCCAGCTGAAAGACAGCCAGTTTGGGCAGGACGTCACGTACCAGACACGCACGGACAGGGCACAGAACAACTACGATCTGGATGCTGAATACGGACTGAGCCACTTCGATCAGCCGCACCGCATCGTCCTGGCACCGATCATTCGATTCCCGGATTCGACGAGCAGCAGCCGCGCGACCAGGGTACTCGCGAGCGGCTGGAACCTCTCAGCCGTCGTCGAGCTTGTAAGCGGCGCGCCGTTGAATGCGGTGCTCAGTGCGGGGGCGTCGGACGCCAACCTTGGACTCTTCGGTGGCCGGCAGCGACCAAACCTCGTTGGTGACCCAAATACGTCTGGCAGCGATGGCGATCGAGTGGCTACCTCGGGCCAGGACGACGCACGCTATTTCGATTCTGACGCGTTTGTCAGCCCCGGCCGAGGAGCGTTCGGCAACGCGCCACGCACGATCGGCGATGCGCGGTATCAGTTCCGAAAGAACCTCGACCTGGTCATCGCGAAGGATACGAAGTTCGGTAACCAAACGGGGCAGGTTCGCTTCGAGATCCTCAATCTCACGAACACCGCGAAGTTCAGGGGGATTGACAGTAACGCCATCGACGCGGGAGCTTTCGGCCGCATCACGCAGCAAGCTGGGTTCATGCGGATCTGGCAACTCAGTTTCCGCTACACGTTCTGATATGGAAAGACCGGTGTCAATGAGCGGGTAGATTCGTTCTTCGTTCGTGTTCTCCGGGCCCGCTCCTCGTCGTGAGGAGCGGGCCTTGTTGTTGACGCGGTCATCGGATCAGCCGAGCGGCAGCGACGATCGATCACTCTGATATACGCGGGTTGGGTACCGCATGACGGTGAGTCGCCAGGAGCTGCCTCACTCTAGAAGCGCGAATTCGAGACCGAAGTCGTCTATCGCATAGAACGTTCGAGGATTCTCCCGTACGACTCGGCCGATCCGATCACGACGTCAACGCCGCCCAGACGAAGGCTGACAATTCGCGCGCGACCGCCGTGATCGCGAGCTGTGGTGACTTGCCGCGCGCGAGCAGGCGTCGATAGCGGGCGTGCAGCCGATGCTGCGCGTTCCAGGCACAGCGAATCGCTGCGGGCGGCGCGGCAGCCTGGCGGGCCCGCAGCCGAAGACCGATCGCCGGCCGATGCCGATAATGCCAGGCGGCTTCGACCAGCACCCGCCGGCGGTGCGCATTGCCCGTTTTAGTGATCCCGCCCCGTTTCTGCGTCGCGCCGCTCGAATACTCGGAGGGGACCAAGCCGCTGAACCCCATGACGTGCCGCGCGGCGGAAAAGCGTGACGCGTCGCCGAGCTCCACGGCGATCGTCAGCGCGGTGAGATCATCGATCCCGCGGAAACAGCGCAGGCGGGCGACGCGGGGCGCGAGCGGCTCAACGGTGAGTGCGGCCTGCAGATCGGCGTCAACTGCGCGCAGCCGGGTCACGATGTCGTCAATCGCCCGTCGATACGACGCGAACGTCTGCTCGAGCGCGGCGAGCGACCAGCGTTGGATCGCCAGCCACGCGAAGTAGCGTTTCGACCACGCGCGCCCGTCCGGACAGCGGCGCCCATGCCGCAACAAGAATTTCGAGAGCCGATGTTTGGCACGCAGCAGATCGGTGCAGATGTCCTCGCGGCAGCGCAGGAGATCGCGTACGGCTTCTTCCTGCTCGCTGGGAATGTGAATCGGTGTCAGCGCGCCCGCGCGGTATAGCACCGCAAGCTGCGCGGCATCCCGCCGATCCGTTTTCACGCGGCTCCCCGCTCGCCGCGGAATCAGCGCCGGCGCGATGACCTCACATTCAATGCCCTGCGCCTGTAACGAACGCTGCAACTCAAAGCCACACGGTCCGGCTTCGTAGCAGCATCGTACGGTCGGCAGCGCCAACCGCTCCAGGAACCGTCGAATCGTCGGGAGATCGGACGCCAGCGCATGCATCGCCGGCGTCCGCTGACCCGGCAACAACACCGCCGCCACGACCGAGGCCGCGTGCTGATCGAATGCCACGATAGGAGTAGACTCCAACATGACCGACCTCCTTGTATGCGGCTCTGCTCTGTGAGCCTTCACCAGCCAGCAGACTAACCCGCGTATCTCTGCAAGCCGAGGTCGGTCTTTCCATATCGTCTAGGCAGGTTTAGGGGACAGGTTTAAAGCCTGTCCTCTAGCGGGGCTTCAATCTCGCAACGTGCTCCGAAGGGGCGGGTCTCACCAGGGCCCGCCCTTTTTTCAGCGTCGAAGCGCCGCGCGTGCCTCGTTCAGGTCGGGGAGATCCGCGTCTGCCCGATCGTAGTTGGCCAGCACGCCGCGATACTGCGCGCGAGCCGTTTCGACGTCACCGAGGGCCGCGGCGGCTCGGGCTAGTCCAAGCACTGACAGAGTTCGGTTGGCGTTGCGTTGAAGTGCCTGCCGGAACGGCTGGAGCGCATCACGAGGCCGGCCGAGCTCCAACAACACTTCGGCAAAAAGCTCCGGGGCAGGCTTGACAGGGTTGGGCAGGCCGACCGGTTGCGGCAGCCGCTGCTCGGCCTCCGCCGCCCGGCGCAGAATCTCGATCGCCTCCTCGCGGCGACCTGCTGCCAGCTCGATCAAGGCTGCGAGTTCGCGCTCCATGATCGCAATGGCCGGGCGCAGATCCCCCTCCTGCTCCGACTGCGCGCGGTCTGCGAGCCCCTTGCGAGCCAGTTCTGCGAGCACGGGATTCTTCGAGCGCGCGGCGCTGACGCCGATCGCGAACAACTCGTTCACGTTGCCGAAGTTTTTCTCTTGGGCGAGGATGTCCCACCGGCGTGTCTCGATGACGAAGCGCGCACGCATTGATGCGAGGTCGCTCAGAAGATTCAGCTGTCTGGTCGCCTTGACCACGGTGACCATCTCGTCGATGGTGTTCGACGCCTCTTTGAACCGTCCCAGTTGGAGCAGCTCATATTCGAGCCACGAAAGCGCGTGGTAACTTCGCAAGGCCGGAGACAACCCTTTTCTCTTCACCCAGGCCTCCGACGCCGAATAGGCCGCGCGATCCGACTGCGCTGCCTCGCTCCACATCCCCAGCTGGAGAAAAATGTGAGCCGGCATGTGCCTGGCGTGGCTCGATTCGGGGGCAACCTTGGCGTATGTTCGTGCAGCGGCGAGCGCTAACCGCGCATGCTCCGGATCGTCGTCGTTGTGCAACAGATAGTGCACCGCGCCGGGGTGATCCGGATGCGACTGAAGCACTTTCTCGAGGATAGATCTGACACGCGTTTGCGTTTTGCTGCCGGCCAACGGGTTGGTGTGGCCTTCGTGCGCGTCCATGGACCCGACGAGACCGCGCGACACGGTCCCGAGCAGAGCCAGGGCATAGAACGTCGCAACTTCCGGGTCGTCGGGCGCCCGTGTGTACATCTGCTCCATTGCCAACGCATACTGAGCGCGTCGGGCGTTCGCATCGTCTGAGCCGAATAGCACCTCTACGGCCCCGAGGAAGGCCTGCTCTCTGGCGGTTGGAGCCCTCGCCGCGCGGGCCGACGGAGTCGGACCCAGACGGGCCAAGACGCGGCGCGCGGCGACGACGTCCTCCTTCCGCCACAGCGTCTGGTGGTACGTCATCGCTTCGCCCCAGTAGGCCATGGCGAACGCAGAGTCGATCTGCTGGGCCTTCAGGAATGCTTCGTTTGCCTCCTCATACTCGAAGCTGTGAAGCGCGGCTACGCCACGAAGGAATTCGCGTTGCGCGGCCTCCGATCCAGAAGTCGGAAATGTGATGCGGCGGGAACCAGGAGACTGGCCGGCCAGATGCACGCCCACCGCAAGGAGAAGTGGGACGACGGCCATCCATCGCGCAGCTCGCGATCGAACGTGCCCTGTCGCGCACTGATCGGTCATCGCTTCGGCGATGGCGGGGCTGGTGGTGCCTTGACGCGATACCAACCCCGCGACCGCACGCCGACACCGGGTCGTCGCACCTTCACGTCAACCGATCGGGTCCGCAGCTTGGGATCTGGCGCGGACAAGTAGTACCCGAGGATGTAATAGTCGCTGGTCTCTGCGTCGATCCGCTTCAACGCACCGTCGAAATCGTTGTCGTTCACCACTGCAAGGCCGCCCGTCGCTTCGGCCAGGAGCCTGAGGCTGCTTGTGGTCTTGCCAATGTGGGTGCGCATTTCTGTAGGGTCAACCTGATCCGCCACGGTCGTGATATTGACCAGACCCCGTGGATCGATCGTGTAGAAAGCGGCGTTCACGCGGTTTGCAGCGCCGGCGAGCGCCGCCAGCTCCGACGAGAGGTCCGCATCGGCAAACCTGTTGTGCTGCTGCTCCATCGCGAGAAATCCGTCGCCGCGCTCGGGGTCGACCCATGGCGAGCCGTATCGTCCGCCAAACACTTGATCAGTGCCGGTGCGACCCTGGGGGAACGGATCGAAGTCATAACCGTTGCTGATCAGGATGACCGCCTTGCGCCGGTCTCGCACGCGCTCGAGACCTCCGATGAGCTGATAGGCCGTGCGGAATGCCACATGGGCGTTGTGCCGAAGTCCCTGTGGCCCCTGGGCGCCGTCTCGCGAATCCATGATGTCGCGGTAGCCCATCCCATGACCTGACACAGCGCTGATGGCGCTGGTGAGACGTTCGCGGTCGTAGTTCATCGGGATCTCAATGGAGGATGGCCCGGTGGAGAAAGCCGCGAACATGTCGCCAGGGTGTATGAGGTTCGCCACGACCTTTTTCAGGAGGGCTCGCACGAGCGGCGTGTCGGTTGCGGTGAAATGGAGGTCGTCGATCAGCACCACGAAAACGCGCCCCGCCGTAGGATCGGCGCGCGTCACGCCGGGCAGGATGATGCCCTCGGGCGCGGGCGCGGCCGCAGTAGCCGGCTGAAGCACGTTAAAGACGCGGCCGCCATGCACCAGAACAAGGGAAGCAATCTCCTGGCGGGTTCCGTCATCGAAGACTTCGAAATCATCCTTGCCGAGGTCGGCCACGAACTGGCCGTTGCCCGCGCGTGGAATCACGTCGAGTGTGACGAGGTTGACGTCGACTCGAAACGTGGGTTGCGTCTGCTCAGGAGCCGTGGCCGCATGCGGCTCCAGCGACGTCGCGATGAGGCCGGCGAGCAGGACCGCTGTGACGGAAAAACACCTCGGCCTGGGAAGCATGGGAAATTATACCGAAGGACTGACTACGCTGAGCGAGCCGATCACCTCCTTGATGTCGGAGCGGATGCGCGACGCGTCCTTTGGTTGCTTGCCTTGGGAATTTCCACCCACTGCTCGGCCCAGCGGCCAATCGCATTTAGGGCGGGCTCCAAGGCCTTGCCCTTCTCACTGAGCCGGTAGTCAACCCGCACGGGCGGGTCGACGCTGACGCTCCTCACGACAATCTCGGCCTCCTCGAGCTCGCGGAGTCGCTCGCACAGCATGCGGTCGCTGATGTCGGGAACGGCGTCACGCAAATCCGCATAGCGGACGGGCCCGCGCATCAAGATTTGCAAGATAGCGCCCGTCCATCGGGCGCCAATGAGCTCGACGGCCTGGTGGAACCGGGCGCAAAGCGCGGGTCCGATCTTGGGCGCTGCCATTTCCTCATTTTATCAGACGGATGACTTGACACAAGTTACTTACTAAAATATAGTAATTGTATTCATTGTTAGTTATGCGCGGCCGTCAGCTCGCGCGAATTACTCATGCTGCGGGACTCGAGTCCCGCGAATCTCAGGGGGAATCACGCAATGACCACTGTCACTGAGCGCACACGCACTACCTGGACCATCGATCCGGCGCACACGAGCGTCGAGTTCTCGGTCAAGCACCTAATGATTACTACCGTGAAGGGGCGCTTCGCGGGTGTGAAGGGGACTGTGACGATCGATGAGGAGGATCTGGCCGGCAGTGAAGTCGAAGTGACCATCGACGCCTCCTCGATCGATACCCGCGAAGAACAGCGCGACGCGCACTTGCGCTCGGCGGACTTCCTCGCTGTGGAGACGTTTCCGACCATTACGTTCAAGAGCCGCCGAATCTCCGATGTGGCCGGCGACAGCTTCAAAGTGATCGGCGACCTGATCATCCGAGGGGTCTCGCGCGAAGTCGTGCTGGACGTCACGTCCGAGGGGCGTGCAACGGATCCATGGGGCGGCGACCGAGCGGCCTTTGACGCGACGACGAAGATCAAACGCAGCGATTTTGGCCTGACGTGGAACCAGGCGCTCGAGACGGGTGGCGTGCTGGTGGGCGACGAGCTCAAGATCTCGCTGGACCTTCAGGTCATTCGGCAGTGATCAGGCGTCAGGGGTCAGGGATCAGGGATCGGGGATCAGCACACGTGTCGCTTCTGATCGCTAGCCCCTGATCGCTGGCATCGGCGCCTGGCCACTGACATATCATGAGCGCGATGGCGCGATCGGACGTTCCTGCCAATTGGGCCGAGTTACCCGACGAACAGCTCCTGAATTTGCGCCTCGCCGACCTTCCCCTCAAGGTCGAAGCCACGGTTGTCGAAGGACGTCTTGCACAGCTGCAATCGGAGCTCGAGGCGCGCGAGCTTCGTCTCCCCATCCACTTCTACGTGTCGGACGAGTGGTTCACGCCCGATGGCACTTTGTCGATGGCGATTCCGTTTTACCTGACGCACCCGCGGCTCGAGCGGCTCGAGAAAGCGCAGATGCTGGAGGTGGAAGGCGGCGAGCACGACTGGTGCATGCGCATCCTGCGGCATGAGGCGGGCCACGTGATCGACAACGCCTTCAAGCTGCGCCTGCGTCGTCAGCGTCGCGCCCTATTCGGCAGCTCCACGCAACCCTACCCCGAGTTCTACGACCCCAAGCCGTACAGCAAGATCTTCGTCCAGCACATCGATCCCTGGTACGCGCAAAGTCATCCTGACGAGGACTTTGCCGAAACGTTTGCCGTCTGGCTGACGCCCGACGCGAACTGGCAACAACGCTACGCGGGGTGGCAGGCGCTCAAGAAGCTCGAATACATGGACACGCTGATGAGGTCATTACGCGGCAGGAAGCCAGTGGTCGAGAGCCTCGACGAGATCGATCCGATCCGCAGACTGCGGCATACTCTACGCCGGCATTACCGTCGCAAGCGTCGCCATCATGGGATCGAGCACCCGAAGTTTTACGATCGCGAGCTCCGCCGCCTGTTCTCTGACGCGCCGGAGTATGCCGCCAACATGACGGCTGCGCAGTTTCTCGGCCGCATTCGGCAACCGGTTCGGCGCGTCGTTGCGAGCTGGACCGGGATCTATCAGTACACGATCGACAAAGTACTCGAGGACATGATCACGCGCTGTCGCGAGCTCAAGCTGCGGCTCGCCGTGCCCGAGGAACAGGCCCGTAATGAGTTCACGGTGCTGCTGACCGTCCAGACCATGAACTACCTGCACAGCGGCCGACATCGGGTGGCGTTGTGAAGAAGTATCGCGTCCTCGCCCTTGTTCACAAGGATCTCGTCCCCAAGGAGGACGTCCCGGTCACCGAGGTCAATCCGGAGTGGCGGATGGAGTGGGACGTCGTAACCACACTTCGCAAGCGCGGCCACGAGCTTCGCGTCATTGGCGTGCATGACGATCTGACGCCAATCCGTCAGACGATCGAGGACTTCAAGCCGACCATCGTCTTCAACATGATGGATGCCTTCGCCGACATCGGCGTCTTCGATCAAAACGTGGTCAGCTATCTCGAATTGCTGCGGATGCCGTATACCGGCTGTAATCCACGGGGCCTGACGCTGTCGCGCGACAAGGCTCTTTCGAGAAAGCTGCTGGCCTATCACCGGATTCCGGCGCCGGACTTCAGCGTGGTTCCGCTCAACCGCAAGCCGGTGCTGTCCAAGAAGCTGAAGTACCCGATGATCGTGAAGTCGTTGACCTACGAATCATCCATCGGCATTTCGCAGGCGTCGGTGGTGGCCAATGAGGAACAGCTCGTCAAGCGCGTCAAATATATTCACGACACGATTCTCACGGCCGCGATCGTCGAGCAGTTCATCGATGGCCGTGAGCTGTATGTGGGCGTGCTCGGAAACCATCGGCTGAGAGTGTTC
Organism: uncultured Acidobacteriota bacterium; assembly: GCA_963846425.1. GTDB lineage: Bacteria > Acidobacteriota > Vicinamibacteria > Vicinamibacterales > UBA2999 > JACCSI01. Next base: position 37,877 of record CAWJVW010000002.1, read on the forward strand.
CCCGTGTGGGAAATGTCATTCGCGAAAATGCCGGATACGAATTGGCACATTGCCACCGAGCGCGTGAAGTGGAGCGTCAAGTACCAGAAGCGTCACGGCATCGATACGGCGGAGGCGCAGTTGCCCAACGGACTCGCGCCAAAGATCCAGCATCTCGCACGACGCACCTACCGCGCGCTGGATTTGTCCGGTTACGCGCGTATCGACTTCAGAATGGACGCCAGCGGAAAAGCGTACGTGATCGAGGCCAATGCCAACCCCCAACTGGCCCAGGAAGAAGATTTTGCGCAGTCCGCGAAGCGCGCGCAGATGTCGTATTCGCGGCTCCTCGAGCGCATCATGGCGCTCGGCCTCGAGTGGCAGCCTCATCGCATGGGGTTGGATTAGCGACGGGTGCGACGGGTGCGCTGGGTGCGACAGGTGCGGTGCGACAGCTGCATCCAGTGCACCATTACACTTGTCGCCCTGTCGCACCGCACTCGCACCGCACCTCTCGCACCCGCACCGCACCCTGCGCACCCGTCGCACCCGTCGCACCCGAATTGTCACACCTCGTCGATCACCACACGTCTGACGTAGTACCAGACATCGAGCCGGCGGGTTCGGATTGAAGAATCAGCGGCTCGCAACCCGATGTTGTAAACGCCAAGGCCGTCAGGGCGCCAGCGATACTCCCACAACCACCAGGTGCGGTGGGTGGTGGGCGCCGGGCAAATCGTGAAGGGCCGGGGCTGTTCGCCCGCGTTGAATCGGATCAGCAAGCGATCGACAGGTCGATCCCCGCCCCAGACGATCCCGATGATCCGATACTGGATTTGCCCATTCAGGCGACGCTTCTCGACCCGGATCGGGGTCGCCGCCAGGTCGATGACCGGCGGCTGGTACTCGCGCGCCAGCCGTGGAATGCCTTCTTGATGCGTACGCCTGGAAAATTCGATCATCTGACTTGTTGTCGGCTCGTCGGCCCCGACCAATCGGAGTTCGTTGACCCATTTGATCCAGGAACAGCCGTACCAGCCCGGCACCACGAGCCGAACGGGCGCGCCGTGATCCGGAGTCAGGGGCTCCCCGTTCATGGCCACAGCGAGAAACGCGCCGAGCTGATTGAGTGCGGCGATCGGGAAGATCCAGCTCGCGCCGGGTGCCGAACTCCGCGAGTCCTGGGTGGTGTCGTCGAGGCCACTGACCAGCACGGCAGTCGCGGGAGAGCGACCGGGCTTCAGGCCGGCGACCGCATCACCGAGCGGCACGCCATCCCATGTCGTGACGCTCATCAGGCCGAAGTTGTCAGGATCGACGTTACCCGAGCATTCAATCAAGTGAGCGCCCATGGGGCGTGCGTCGTGACGCAGACTTTCGATTGAGATCGAACGGTCGGGGCCGCCGTCGCCGCGCGCCGCAATCGACCATGACGTCGGCGTCGTCTTCACGGCTGGCGGCGCGGCCGTACGCACGAACATGTTCGCGGTGGGTGTGACGAGTCGATCGGGCTGTAGTGTGGCGAGATCGGTAAAGCGTCGCGCATCGAGCCCCGGCCCACCGATCATTTCGCCGAAGGGCGTGATGCGAGGACGATCACCGTGAAGGGGCACGAGGCCGAGGAGCTCGCCAAGCGGTGCCGCAGGTTCGCAAAGCGGTTGTGCGGACAGCCGCTCGAGAAGCGCACCGGTGTGGCCCAAGAACGCCACGCCACCCCACGACAGACCTGCGCGGACGACCGCCCGGCGCGTCAACCGCGATTGCACCTGTCGAGTATCCTCTATAATTTCAGAATGCATCAGATCGAGTACAGCCGAGTGCTGGCCGTGGTGTGCGCCGCACTGCTGGCGATCGGATCCGTGGCCCCGAACGCGCAGAATCCTCCGGCGCAACAGCCGACCTTCAGGGCGGCGGTCACGCACGTCACGACCGACGTGATTCCGCGAGACGACAAAGGGCGCTTCATCCCCGATCTGACGAAAGACAGCTTCACCATTCTCGAAGACGGCGTGCCTCAAGCGATCGATTCGTTCGCGCTCGTGCACGGTGGCCGGACGTTCAACACAATCGAAGCTCCGGCGGCGCCCGCGCCTGAGGGGATCGTTCTGCCGACGGCACCCCGGCGTCAGGTCGGCGATTCCACCGGCCGTGTGCTCCTGATTTTCGTCGACGACCTTCACTTCGAGCCGGAGTACTCGCCCCACGTGCGGAGGCTCGTGACGACTATCGCGAACACCATCCTCCACGAGGGCGATCTCGTCGCGATGTTTTCCAGCGGGCCCTCGTCGATTGAAATCGGCCTGACCTACGATCGTAAGCTGATTGCCGCGAGTGTCTCGAAGATCCGCGGATCGGCCATGACCGCGGGCGAGATGTTCAAGCTGCTGGAGACGTCACAGGGTCCCGGCGACGTGCGACAGCGGGCGCAGATCGCCTTCTCAGCCGCCTACGGTGTCCTCGGCGAGCTCGAACAGGTCCACAACAGGCGGAAGGCGATCCTCTACATCAGCACCGGGTACGACTTCGACCCCTTTGCCGATTCGCGCAAGGGACGCGACCGTATCCAGGGCGGCCGCTTTTCGGAACCGACACGGCGGATACTCGACGAAGACAATCCGTACTTCCGGCTGCCCGGTGTCACGGCCGACATCGACCTGCACTCTTACATGCGGGAGCTGACGCTCTCGGCGAATCGCGCCAACGCGTCGATCTTCACGATTGATCCGCGGGGTGTCGCCGGGATCGTAGACGCCGGACAGCAGCTCGATCAGAGCCAGTGGCGCGAGTTCATCCAGAAAACGCAAAGCTCCCTGCGCTATCTTGCCGAAGAGACTGGTGGGATGGCCGTCGTGAATGACAACGATTTCGAGAGCGCCCTCAAACGCATCGACGCGGAAACGAGCGATTACTACGTGCTGGGGTACTGACTCGACCAACGCCGATCCCACCAAACGCGTCCGCACGCTCGAGGTCAAGGTCAATCGGCCAGGTGTTACCGTCGCCGCACGCCGGGCGTATTCGCTCAAAACCCAGAAATAAGGTTCGGACGTTCCACAGGGCCGCGGTTCATGATTACCGAACCGTGAACCATGGAACCGTGGAACCTTTAGGGTACGACGCTGGCCCATTCAGCCGCCAGGGCCGCATGGCGGCCTTTTGCCGCGACGTACTGCCTGGCGATCGACTTGAGGCGCTCTCGACCTGCAGGATCAGCGCCAGGCCCATCACCCTTGACGAACCCGGTGAACAGCGCATGCAGCGCGAGCCACAGCGCCTCCGAATCCTCAGGGTGTTCCTGTAGGCGTGGATCGAGCAAGGCGAGCGCCGCGGGCGCCTGACCAGCGGCGAGATGCGCGGCGGCCACGCGACCGATCAGCGTCGCGTCGGCGGGAGATGCCGCGAGCGCGGCGGCTCCCAAATCAGTCGCCCGACGACCGTCGCCCTGGCGAAGATACGCATCGAGGAGGAGCGGGCGCAACGCTCGCTCGTCCACGCCTGCCTCGATCGCACTTTGCCAGGACGCCACGGCGTCGCGATCGTTGGCCTCGAGTGCGCGCGAGGCGCCAAGCAGGACGTTGATAGCGCCAGCTGGCGCCGACAACTGCTGAGCCCGGCGCAAGGGGACCGCAATGGCCGTCGAGGAATCCCCGAGCGCATAAAGCGCGAGGGCTCGCAGAACCGCACGAACGCCTTGCTCATCTGGCGGAATATCGTCCTCCGCGACGAGGGCGACAAAGCGCCCCTGGCGGGCGGCCTCGAGCGCCCGCGTCAACCCCACCGACGGCTGCGTCGGCCGCAAGCTGCCGACGATGGCTTCGACGACGTTCGCCGCAAGCAGTGCATCGCGTCGGAATGGTGGGACGAGCGGAGGTGCTTCATGCAGCAAGGAAGCGGGCGTGCTCACGACGGAGAACGTCGCATCTGTTGTCGCGCTCACGCCAGCAAGCCGATCGTCGGCCCCAATCCGCAGGCGATAGGTCCCACGTTTGAACGTCCGAAGCGGAACCTCGACAGCCGCGAAAATCGGATGGCCCTTGATCACATCGAAGTCGGGCGGCAAGGTTACCTGGTTGTAGATCTGCGGGTTGAGGATCCCGACATGTTCCTCTCCGTTCGCGGTCGTTCTCGACAGACGGAATCCGACTGCAACGTCGGGCTTGCCGTTCGGTGCAGGCCGCGCGTTAATCACCTGGACAACCAAGGCCAGCTGCTCATCGGTCGTGAGCACCGTATCGCGCGACGGGACGATCTCCGTCGTCCCAATCGAGTAAGGTTGACGTGACTGCTCGTCGGCGCGGAGCGCCGTCTCGCGCATGCCCACCCTGTCTGCAAGAATCACGCTGCTCAATCTGAACTCCGAGGTCGAGGCAATCGGGAGGCTGAGCGAGCGCCGAAACACCTGGACGGTACTGGCGGGGTCCTTTGCCGCCGGGTCGCTCCAGCCGATCGTCAAGACGTAATCGCCCGGCCCTGCCGTCAGGCTCCGACGAATGATGGCCGCCCCAGCGTCAGCGATGGCAACGGCGTTGACATCGAAGTCTTCAAACGGCAACAGCGGACGCGAGGCGCGCATCCCCTCTCCTTCCAACGCAGCCTTCCGCTCGCGCTCGCGTTCCTCGCGCCGTTCGCGGGCACGTTCGCGCTCCATCTCGAGCAGCGCGAGACTTTGCGACACCGTCGTAGCTCCGCGGCTCGCGATCGCGCCGGCGCCATAGATGGGCATCTCACCAAATGCGATGCCGCGTTCGGCTCGCAAAGGAGTGCTACGCTGGCCGGCAAGCCACTCTGCAACGGCAGAGCGTTCCACTACCGACGTGGCTCCCTCGTCTCGACGTGTGGACAGCCGCACGTATAAAACAACGGGCCGGTTGACCATCAGGCCAGGCGGCGTCACGAGCGAGAAGGCGACATAGTGCGATCCATCCGAGGCCCGCAACACATGCGTGGACCACTCGATCCCAGGGGTGTCAGGTCCGTGCGCAGGCGTATCCACGGCCGCGATCAGAGACTGAAGAGCGCTCCGCTGCGCGCGCGTCAAATTCGGCACAGGCGGCTGTTGTTGCGCGCTGAGAGGCTGAGCCATCACCAGCGCGATCGCGACGACGCCGATCCGGTTGAGGCCTGTCATGGTAAGTCCCCTATTTGCTCGGTTGGTTCGCTGCCATCACTCGGGTGCCGATTGCGAGCAGATGCTCAGTCACGATGGAGCGCACGTCAACGGCGTGCGCCGACCGTCTCGAGCTCACAATTCCGTTGTGACGGATTAGCGTCAGTTGCCCGACGAGCAGCGAACTCCATTCGGTCGGAGGCCTCTGCTTATCGGCGACTGGAACGCCTTCGACGTGCGCCATCAGTTCGGTGACTATCCCGGAGGCGCAATGTCCGTCAGAGATCACGGTCGAGACCGTGACATAGATGGTGTAGTGCGAGCTGCTGGACTTCTCGCTGATGGTTGCCTTGAGGCCTGTCGGCCGCAACGTCTGGATGACCACCTCGTGGAGGGCGTCCCGGCGGACTCCGCATCGACTGGCCTCGTCTCGCAAAGGGTCGATGACGACGTCCACGGCGGTAATGCCTTTGAGCCGATCGTCGCCTTGAAGGACGACACTTACTTGCCCGGCATCAGCCGACAGATCGCTCATGAGCGCTGCACTGACGACCAGCATCGCGAGGTAGCGCAACACGTCACTCCTTCGATCGGTTTGCCAGACCCGGCAAGTGCTGCCGGTACTCGAGACGGAGCGTCACGAGGTCGGCCTGCTCGAGCCGGAGTTCGCGCGCGATGCGCTGTATTTCACGTTCCTCCGCAATCGAGATGTTGCTCTCCGCCGCAGACACCGCAAAGAGACACCGGAGTAGCGCGAGCTTCTGCTCGCGCGTCGCGTTAGCGGCGAATTCACGCGCGACGAGAAAGTTGTCGGTCCCCCCAAACATCCGGTTGCTCGTTTTGGCCAGGCCCACGACCAGCATCGCCTGGTCGGTGGAAAGCTCGCCCTCCCGTTGAACCAGGTTCTCCATCGCCCGGGATTCCTCTGCGCTGACGTGTTGATCCGCGTGGGCCACGCGTCCCAGCAGATACGCAAACTGCGCCAGATAGCGAGCGCGGGCGGGCTCTAGCCTGTCGAGGGCGTCGAGCAGTTCACGCAGCGCGCCGTGCGGCTCGTCCGAGGGGCGTAGGTCTACACCCAACCAGGATCGGAACAGGGATTTCACGCTGCCCCAAGATCTCACACTTTCTCAGCGGACGGCTCATGACTTTCGAACCGAGGGCACGGCATTCTGGCGGTCGTCACAACACAAGGCAGAAGGCAGAAGGCAGAAGGCATGGGCAATAACAGCCGGAGACGACGTGCCGGAATGACGAGGCGAGCGTTTGTATCGAGCGTGGTCAGGCCACTCGCCCTGCCCGCGGCTGGATGCCTGGCACCTGCGTTACGGTGGGGTTGCCGAATGTGTCCGCCATCCCGCGCCTTGATCGATCTTGGCGCGGCGCGCGGCGGTAGCTACTACCTGACTTACCACCGGTGGGCGCGGCGAGATCAGGTGGAGCGCTGCTATCCGCAGATGGGAGAGTTCCTTGCGCTCAAACGCCTGCACGATCCGGAAGAGCGCTTCCAGAGCACGTGGTACCGCCATTACCGGCAATTATTGGAAGTGTGACTAGGGGGCGCCGCAGATGACGCAGATGACGCAGATCGCGTCGGTATGTGCGAGCCCACCGCCGGTCAAAGACCGGCGGTAAGCGTGGTCCGAAACGGGGCGTGAACAAAAGCCGTTGCTCCTGATGGCTCTTGTTCATGCCCCGTTTCAGACCACGCCAAGCGGCTTTGGCCGCTGGGGCTCGCTGGCTTTGCCGTAACCTCCTCGTCTCTTTAACTCTCAGATCACTTATTACTTATCTGTGTTATCTGCGGCATCTGTGGCTTCTTGCATCTGCGGCCTTCTGCGGGCGACAGTTACATCCGCAGACATCTCAGGCTTTCATTGCACCGCGGAGAATCTCTGCCGTAAACTCGTTGTGCTTCTGTGATCAAACATGTCTCAACGCTGATCCTGTGTGCTCTCGCCCTGCCGATCGCGGCCGAAGCAGAGCACGCCGCCCCTCCATCCGTTCCGAGCGTCGTCGCTGGGCGATTGAGCCCGGAATCCACGTTGCCGACGATCGACGGCCGCGTCGACGAGGCCATCTGGCAGAGCGTCGAGCCGCAGACCACATTCGTGCAGCAGGATCCCGATGAAGGCGAGCCGGCCACTGAGAAGACCGAAGTGCGCCTGCTGGTCGGCCGCGGCTATCTTTATGTCGGGATCATCTGTTTTGACAGCGACCCGTCGCGCATCATCGTGTCGCAGGCGCGGCGCGACGCCGCGTTGACCGACACCGATTCCGTGATCCTGGTGTTTGACACCTTCAACGATTCGCAAAACGGGTTCGTGTTCGGCACCAATCCTCTTGGCATCGAGTACGACGGCCAGGTCGCCGGAGAAGGGCAAACCGGAGGCCTGAGCTTTCGGGGCGGACAGAGCGGATCACAGCGCGGCGGGATCAGTGCGTTCAATGCGAATTGGGACGGCGACTGGACGGTCCGCGCCGCCATCACGGAGCGGGGCTGGGAAGCAGAACTGGCGATCCCGCTCAAGACGCTTCGCTATGAGACGGGCTCGGATCGGACTTGGGGCTTCAACGTGATGCGCAACATCCGGCGCAAGAACGAGCAGGTCTACCTGGCGCCGATTCCGCGTGGGTTCGATATCTATCGCGTGTCGATGGCCGCCAAGCTGACCGGTCTTGACTTGCCTGCGCGCCGCGACCTCAAACTCATTCCCTACGTGTTGGGATCTGTCAACAAGGACTACACGCTGTCCTCGGATCAAGTCGACAAAAACGGCGATGTGGGTGTGGATCTGAAGTGGGGGGTTCGTCCGAACCTCACGCTGGATTTCACCGTGAACACAGACTTCGCACAGGTCGAAGCCGATGAGGAGCAGGTCAACCTCACGCGATTCGATTTGTTCTTTCCTGAAAAGCGTCCGTTCTTTCTCGAGAACGCTTCCACATTTCAGTTGGGCCAACCGCAACAGATCGATCTGTTCTTCTCACGCCGCATCGGCCTCTCCGGCCTCGGGTCCTCGGGACAGCCCATCGACATCATTGCGGGTACTCGGTTGAGCGGCAAAGTGGGCGCGTGGAATGTCGGCTTGCTCGATATTCAGACCGACGCCGCCGAAGACGGCGCGGGACGCCTGCTGTCGCCGGCAAACAATTTTGGCGTCGTTCGAATGCAGCGAGAAATCGGGAGGTCTAGCGTAGGCGGCATGTATGTAAACCGCCAGGCGACCGGTTCGCGTGCGGGGTCCGACAATTGGAATCGTGCCTACGGCCTCGATGCCAACGTCCAGCTCACGTCCAACTCGCGGGTTTTTGCGTTCATGGCGGGCACGACGTCGCCCGGTGCCGTGGGCACCGACTACTCGGGCCGCGTGTTTTACGACTTCCGAAACGATCTCTGGCAGGTGTCCGGCGGCTATGCACAGGTCGGCGAGCGGTTCAACCCCGAGGTGGGTTTCCTGCCGCGACGCGGGTATCGTCGGCCAGAGTTTCGCGTCTTCTATCAGCCGCAACCCAAGCGATGGCCGTGGATCAGACGAATTTCGCCTCACGCGAATTACAACGCCTTCCACGATCTCAATGGCGACCTGCAGAGCTCGATGGCCCATCTGCACTTCTTCGAAATCCAACCCGCGCGCGGAGGACGGTTTGGCACGTTTGTGGATGTGACGAGAGACAATCCGCTCCTGCCGTTCACGGTGTTCAACACGGGCGGGCGGCGCGTCGTGATTCCGGTCGGGAAGTACACGTGGAATCAATTGGTCAACGAGTACCTCCACGACCCGAGCGCGGTCCTCTCCGGATCGATTCGCCACCGTGTCGGCGGGTTCTACGATGGGGACTACAACTCGATTGAGTTGACGGGCAGCGTTCGTGCGGGCTCGCGATTTCTTGGCAGCCTCGGATGGACGCGGCAGAATGTGGATCTGGCGTACGGCAAGTTTTCGACAGACCTCGTTCCGGTCAAGGCCAGCTACGCGTTCACCACACTGGCCAGTGTTCAGGCGCTCCTGCAGTACAACAGTCAGTCGTCGCAGTTCTCGTCGAACATCCGCGTGGCCTTGCTCAATCGCAGCGGGACGGGCCTGTTTGTCGTATACAACGACCGTCGGGATACCACCAGTTTCAACCCCTACGAAACCGTCGGACGCTCCTTCATCGTCAAGTACACCCGCCTCGTCGATTTCTGAGTCCTGCTGCACGCGCAGGAATGCGCAGGGGCGTGCAGAACTGGCGGGATACTGCAGAGCCAGGGCGATCCACCCGATAAATATGGCAATCCCTCCTAGATAGGTAAGGCGCTGTCCGATCGCGGTGTATCGGGCAGGGGTGCATCATGCGGTTCCCATTGTGGTCGGCAAATGTCGGCATCGTGCTGGCACTGCTGTTTGTTGCTTCGGGCTCTCTGCGAAACGAAGTCTTTTCGGTGGCCTTGGCCAATAGCGCCCAGCTCATCAACGAGAAGACTGCGCTCGTTTCAGGGGAGTTCAGTTGCACGGGAGTCAGCGGCGCGTCGGTGTCCGCCGTGGTGACCCAGCGCCAGGGCAAGACCGACGTGACTGGAACCGGCGATCTCGGCCTGTCATCCACAGGCGGGGCTCAGGTCTTTTCGTTGAAAGTCGCGGTCGTCCAGCCCTCGAATGGCGCGTTTACCAAAGGGCCTGCGAACCTCGTCGTGGATGTCAGTTGTGGCATGGGCACTCAGACCATGACCGCACTGGTTCGGCTCGGACAGTAATAGAAGCCGCAGTCCGGGCTTCTATCGCGTCGCGGATTCCCACAAATCGGCCCTCGAGAAAAAACTACTGGCCGCGTGTCTTGCGCGTTTGCTTGATCGACCGCGCCGAAGTCGCATAACAAAGAAACTGCGCGGCTCAGCGCGGCTTACGCGACTCACCGGATGCTTCAGGGACGCGCGGCTGCCAGGGCTTCGGCAAAAGGCCCCCGGCTGTGATCCACCTGTCCAGGGCTTCGACGAGTTCGGCGAGCCGCGTTGCGTACCCCCGCACAGTGATCGCCTGCAGGGGCGTGTACTCCCCCGTGACCGCGTTGGCCGCGTCGAAGATCGCCGTGATGGCGCGGACCAGCTCGCGCTGTTCTCTGAGGTTTGCATCGGGGTCCATCAGTACTCCTGGTGTGCGCGACTCTTTTACCGCTGCTAGTAAGGGGTCAAGGCTTGGTGGCCGGGGACAGAATCGAACTGTCGACACTACGATTTTCAGTCGTATGCTCTACCAACTGAGCTACCCGGCCGGCAGGAAAACACCAGAGTATATCAAGAGCTACGGTCGGACAACGACGCCGGGTGGGAGCGGTGTTGGCAGCGTACTCCCATAAGTCGCGCGACTACGTCCGCCTGATACCCAGAACGCTATAGCGATTCCAAGCAGCGCACCGCCCAGGACGTCAAAGGGGTAGTGATGCGCGAGATAAATGCGCGAGTAGCCGACGAGGAGGGCCGCGATCCACCAGATCGCACGCCAGCGTGGCCACATGCGGGACACCGCGACGGCCGCGCCGAATGTTGAAGCGGCATGACCTGATGGAAACGAGAAGCTGCGTGGCAGCGGAGGCAAGTCGCGAGGAGGCGCGGTGGCTATTATCGACGGCCGCTCTCGCGCGACCAACGGCTTCAGGACGCCATCGACCATCGCATACGCAAGCGCCACTGTCAGAAATACGCGCCAGGCCGCGGCGCGGTACTTCGGCGTCATGAACGCCGCCACTCCGAGAACGATCCACAGCGCGCCCCCGCCTCCGGCGGCGCTCAACTTGACCATCACGGCATCAAGCCACGGGGTGTGCACCGGCGTCAGCCAGCGAAGCAAAGTCAGATCGAATGTCTGCAGAGCTTCACTCATGCGTATGGCAGTTGATTTGCACCACTCTCCGTGTGTCGTCACTAACCATCTTCATCATCGGCTTCGTGATTCTCGTGGCTGGGCTGGCGTATGGGGCGAATCTCGCTGGGCTGGCGCCGCAATGGATTGCCGTAGGCGTCCTGGTGCTCATCGGTATGGGCATCGCGATGGGCGTTACGCGCACGCGTCAGCGCGATCCGTCGCAGACGCCCTAACGAGATCCGATTCGTAGCGCGGCACTTTGGTGCCGCACGATGGCCGACCACCGGCCATCGTGTGACTGAAGTCCCGCGCTACGATCGTCTACACGGGCAGTGGTTCGGGCTCTCGCACCAGACCGAGTTCACGCCGCAGGCGCTCCTCGATGTTTGCACGGACGTCGGGATGTTCCTTCAGAAAGCTCTTCACGTTTTCGCGGCCTTGACCCAGTCGTTCGCCGCCATACGCGAACCATGCACCGCTCTTTTCGACGATCTTCCGATCGACCGCCAGATCCAACAGGTCGCCCTCGCGCGAGATGCCTTCGCCGTACATGATGTCGAACTCGGCCTCTCGGAATGGCGGAGCCATCTTGTTCTTGACGACCTTCACCCGAGTGCGCCCGCCCACGGCGACGTCGCCATCCTTGATGGCTGCGATACGGCGAATGTCGATGCGGATTGACGCGTAGAACTTCAACGCCCGGCCGCCTGTGGTCGTCTCGGGGTTCCCGAACATCACCCCGATCTTTTCGCGCAGCTGGTTGATGAAGATGAGGACAGTTTTCGATTTCGAAATACTGCCGGTGAGCTTCCGCAGCGCCTGCGACATGAGACGGGCCTGCAGGCCCATCTGCGCTTCACCCATCTCGCCTTCGATCTCGGCGCGCGGCACGAGCGCGGCGACAGAGTCCACGACGACAACGTCAACGCTGCCGGAGCGGACCAAGACCTCCACGATCTCGAGGGCCTGCTCGCCGTTGTCAGGTTGGGAGACGAGAAGGTTGTCGATCTCAACCCCGAGTTTTTTCGCGTACTCGGCGTCGAGGGCGTGCTCGGCATCGACGAACGCGGCCATGCCGCCCATCCGCTGCGCCTCGGCAATGACTTGCAGCGCAAGCGTCGTCTTGCCTGAGGCTTCAGGCCCGTAGATTTCCGTGACTCGGCCGCGGGGGAGCCCGCCGATACCGAGGGCATAGTCGATGCTGATCGAACCGGTCGAGATCGCTTCGGTCGGGGCGATCGCGTTCCGCTGGCCGAGTCGCATGATCGAGCCTTTGCCAAACTGCTTCTCGATCTGACCGACGGCGACCTCGAGCGCTTTGATTCGTTCCTGACGTTCGTCCGCTGGCATGTGCTGCATCCCTTTCGAGGTGTGATGGGCGAAATGCCCCGACCGGCATCTCATACTAGAAACGGTCCAGGCGAAAGTCAAGCGCAAATGTGGGCATCGAGATCGCAATCTACCCCGTATTTACAACAACTTGCAGAGATTGGTGACTTTCGCCTCTAGTTAGGGCAGATCGCAGAAGTTGCCGGAATTGAGTTTGACCAAACGCGCAGATTTTCCGTACGGTGGCGAGGATGCCGTCGCCTATAGGTCACGCCCTCGGAGGGCTCATTGTTGGATTGTGGGGCGCCGATCGGGCGGTTGGAGCGGGTAGGGCAGGTGGGGCGAGGAGGGCTGCGCCCTACACGGTCGATACGCGCTTCCTCGCGTTATGCATGATCGCCGCGTGTTTGCCGGACCTCGATTTCTTGTGGGGCCGGCACAACATGGAGACGCACAGCCTCGGATTTGCGGTGCTGGTTGGGCTCGGGGTCTTCGGCTGGTGGCGTTCGGCACGGCTCGCGATCGCCTGCGCGCTCGGAGTCGCCACCCACGTACTGTTCGATTGGCTGGGATCCGATACAACGCCGCCGCTTGGCGTCATGGCGTTGTGGCCCTTCAGCAACGACTACTACTTTTCAGATGCCCGTGTCTTCCAGGCGATCTCCCGGAGGTACTGGCTCCCAAACTTTGTCACTTTCAATCTATTGGCCGTCGCGCGCGAGATCGCGATTCTGTTGCCGATCGTAGCGGCGGCGTGGTGGCTGAGGCGTCAAAGACGATCACGCGAATGAGGAAACTACCGTACTCAGCGAAGAGCTACCCGCCCTGCCCCGACTCGCGCTAAGCTGCTCCCGGCATGTCCGATTCACATCGACTCACTCGCCGGGCTCTCATCGCCGGCACCGCGGGCGCCATGGGGGCTGCGGTCACCGTTGCCGGACAACGCGCAGATCAGGCGGCCCGTCCGCACGTGCCCGCCGATCCAACCAAAGTGCAGGGGTCGAGCGCGAGCGACATCGGCGCCCGCTCACCCTTCGAACAACCGCGACGCATGTCGCTCAACGAACGCCGGACCTCGTCGCAAACGCCGCTGCAGGATCTCGAGGGCATCATTACGCCTGCAGATCTGCATTTCGAGCGGCACCACGGCGGCGTTCCCGCGATCGATCCGGCGCGCTACTCGCTGCTCGTTCACGGGATGGTCGAGCGGCCGCTCGTGTTCAGCCTGGACGATCTCAAGCGCTTTCCGGCGCGGTCGGTTATTCGTTTTCTGGAGTGCTCCGGCAATGGCGGCCGTGCCTATCGGCGCGAGTCGATCAGCCCGAAGCTGACGCCCCAGCAGATCGATGGCCTGACCAGCACGAGCGAATGGACCGGCGTGCCGCTGACGACGCTTTTCAGAGAGGCTGGGTCGTCGCCGAAAGCCAAATGGTTTCTGGCCGAGGCCATGGACGCCGCCGTGCTGACACGCAGCATCCCGATGGAGAAGGCGCTGGACGATGCGCTGATTGTCTACGCGCAGAACGGCGAAGCGCTGCGGCCGGAGCAGGGATATCCGGCGCGGCTCTTTCTACCCGGGTATGAGGGATCGTCAAGCGTCAAGTGGCTGCGACGCATTGAACTCGCAACCGAGCCGTTCATGACACGCGAGGAAACGTCGAAGTACACAGATCCGTTGCCCGACAACACCGCTCGGATGTTCAGCCTCGTCATGGACGCCAAGTCGATCATCACGGAGCCTGCATTCCCCGATCGTTTGTCCGGGCCCGGATGGTGGGAGATTCGCGGACTCGCATGGACCGGTCGCGGACGCATCACGCGCGTCGACGTCAGTGTTGATGGCGGAAAGACCTGGAGCGCGGCGAAGCTGGATGAGCCCGTATTGCCGAAGTGCCACACGCGCTTCCGGCATGCGTGGAACTGGCGCGGCGGCGAAGCCGTGATCATGAGCCGAGCCACAGACGAAACGGGTTACGTACAGCCGACGCTCGACGTGCTCATGGCGGCGCGAGGACCGTCCACGCAGTATCACTTCAACAACATTCGAGCCTGGCGCGTCGGCGCCGACGGCGAGGTCACCTTTGCTGGAGACGCTGCATGAGGCGGTCTATGTGGCTGGCGGCGCTCGCGCTCATGTGCGCGCTGGTGTCGTCCACATCCGCGCAGAGCCAGAAGCCGCAGCGGCTCGGGATAGGGCGCCCAGCCACGCCCGACGAGATTCGCGTGCTCGATATCGACGTCATGCCAAACGGCACCGGGTTACCCGACGGCCGGGGCACCGTCGCTGAGGGCGCCGCCACGTACGCCGCCAAATGCGCGTCGTGTCACGGAAAGGCCGGCGAAGGCAAGCCGTTCGATCCGCTGGTGGGCCGCGAGGCAGGCAACGGTTTTGCTTTCGCAACAGACGCACGGCTGGTGAGAACGATCGGGAATTACTGGCCGTACGCCACGACACTCTTCGACTACACCGCTCGATCGATGCCGTTTGCGCAGCCGGGGACGCTGTCGGCCAACGAAGTGTACGGCCTTGTTGCTTACCTGCTCTCTCTCAACAAGATCGTGCCGGACGATGCGGTGATGGATCGAACGACGCTGCCGAAAGTGATCATGCCGGCGCGCGATCGGTTTGTGATCGACAACCGCACGGGTGGGGCGAAGGTCAAATAAGCGGGTGCCGCAGGCGCCTCGGGTGCCGGGTGGTCAGTGCCGTGACACGGAGATGCTCATGACGAGGATGTTGATCGGGTTGGCGCTGTCGATGTTGGCGATCTCGTCTGCGGCTGCGCAAGATCCTCAACCAAGTTGTAAGAACTGTCCCGGGACCTACATTGGCAATGAGGAGATCGAGGAGTATCTCAAACGGGCGATGGTCGAGAAGATTATCGATCAGCAGGTCCGATCGGTCGATGTCGGCAAGTCCAACGTCGCCATTGGGCTCGTGCATCGGACGCAGTTGACGACGCCAGGCGAGGTTGCGGAGCACGATCTCGTGAGCGAGGTCTATCACATCATCAGCGGCTCAGCGACGCTGGTGCTCGGTCCCGATCTCGTCGATGCGAAACGCCGCCCGGCGACCAATGTCAACGTGCGGCTGCTGAACGGTCCGGGGCACAACGCCGCATCGATTCGAAACGGCGTGAGTCATCAGCTGAAGGCCGGTGACGTCGTCATCATTCCAGCAGGCACCGGCCACTGGTTCACGAAGATTGACGACCACATCACGTACCTGATGATTCGGGTCGATCCCGACAAGGTCACGCCGCTCAAGGGCGGGTAGGGAACCCCGCTGGCTTTGTTTGTCTTAGGTGACCATCTCGACCGCCAACGCAACCCCGTTCCCACCACCCAGGCACAGCGTCGCGATGCCCCGTTTGCCACCGCGGTCCTTCAGCGCGTAGAGAAGCGTGGTGAGTACGCGAGCGCCGGATGCACCGATCGCGTGACCGAGAGCCACCGCGCCGCCGTGCACATTGACCTTGCTCATGTCGATCCCCAGCTCGTGACCGACGGCGACCGCCTGCACTGCAAACGCTTCGTTGAGCTCGAAGAGATCCACATCGTCGATCTTCCAGTTCGCCTTCTTCAACACCTTGCGCGTGGCTTCGACTGGTGTCATCAGCAACATCTTCGGCTGAAGGCCGCTCGTCGCCTGCGCCATGATGCGAGCCATGGGTTTTACGCCGAGCTCACGTGCGCGCGCCTCCGCCATCACGACCAGCGCAGCGGCGCCGTCATTGACCGGCGGAGCATTGCCGGCCGTCACCGTGCCGTCCTTCTTGAAGGCCGGTTTCAGCGCCCGCAGCGTTTCAGCCGTAGTTTCCGGCCGCACGGCTTCGTCGCGGTCGAAGACGACCGGGTCACCTTTTTTCTGCGCGATTGAAACCGGCAGCAATTCGTCCTTGAACTTTCCAGCGGTGTGCGCTGCTGCCGCGCGTCGGTGACTCTCTGCAGCGTAGGTATCTTGCTGATCGCGAGTGACCTTGTAGGTGGCTGCCACGCACTCGCCGGCGTTGCCCATATGCCATCCTTCAAACGGACACCAAAGGCCGTCCTGAATCATCGAGTCCACGATGTTGCCGTGGCCCATCCTGAGACCCTCGCGGACGCGGGGCAGCAGATAGGGACAGTTGCTCATCGACTCCATTCCGCCCGCCACGGCGATGTCGATGTCGCCCGTTCGAATACCTTGATGGGCCAGCATCACTGCCTTCAGGCCGGATCCGCACACCTTGTTGATGGTGAGAGCCGCGACATGGTCCGCGAGTCCGCCTCTGAGCGCGGCCTGGCGGGCGGGCGCCTGGCCCACACCTGCTGACACGACGTTGCCCATGATGCACTCGTCCACAGCTGCGGGATCGATGCCGGCCCGGCGCACCGCTTCGCGCACGACCATCGCACCCAGCTCGGGCGCCTGGAGATCCTTCAAAGAACCGAGAAATTTGCCAGTCGGCAGCCGTACCGCGCTCACAATGACAGCTTCGTGCATGACTGAATTGTACAGGGCCCGCCGGGCGACCTTCGGCGCATGGAGGTCACGATCGAGACGCGTTTCAGGCTGAAGTAGTCCTCAAACCTTAATCCGCGAGACTGTTCCGGCGCCCAGCATCGTTTCGAGCCGGGCGAGGATGAGCCTCGCGGAACGTTTCACCTCGCGTCCCCAGTGCGCATTTATTGCAGTCACGTGAAGGATCCCGTCATCGTCGAGGTGCACGGTCGTGACCCTCTGCAGGGCTGGGCCCACCGCTGAACGCCAGGCAAACGCCACTTTTTCCGGGCAGAGCGGCGCTTTTCGGATGACCTCGGCCAGCACGCCCGGGATGAGTCTGTCGGCGCGAATCACCCCTCCAGCTTAGCCGGGGTTCGGGCGTTTGCAATCTACAATCAGCCAATCCCCCCGAACACCAAAGATGCTGATTCTGGCCTCCCAGTCTCCGAGGCGCGGCGAATTACTGACCGCCGCGGGTATTCCGTTTGAAGCCGCCGCGGTGGAGATCGATGAGTCATTCCTCAAGCTCGAGCCGCCGGGCGATCACGTGCGCCGCCTCGCACTCGCCAAGGCGCAAGCCATCTTTGCGAAACACCCGACGGCGCTCGTGCTTGGAGCCGACACGATTGTCCTCATCGGCGGAGAGATGATGGGCAAGCCGCGGGATCACGAGGATGCAACCTATATGTTGCGCATGCTGTCGGGGCGCGAGCACGAAGTGCTGACGGGCCTGGCGCTCGTGTCTCAGCACCGGACGGTCGTCGAGGTCGCCCGGACCAAGGTGTGGTTCAACCCGTTGACCGAGGCCGAAATCGCCGATTATGTGGCCAGCGGCGAGCCGTTGGACAAGGCGGGCGCCTATGCCATTCAAGGGCTCGGTTCGCGCTTCATCGACCGGATTCAGGGGAGTTATTCGAATGTAGTCGGCCTGCCGGTCGCGCTTGTGTACCGGCTGCTGAAGGGCTATCCTGACAAGTAGCAGATTGCCCGGAAGTCCTTACCTATGAAGCACAAAGCGGTCAAAGTCGGCCTCACGAGTCTCGTTCTTGCGCTGGCCTTTGGCGGGCTGTTGTTTTCAACGCTCGGCGAAGCGACGGAATACTACAAGCACGTGGACGAGGTCATGACGCAACCCGACGCGTGGTACGGCAAGAACCTCCAGCTTCATGGCTTTGCCAAGTCGGTTGCGCGGAAGCCGAACAGCCTGGAGTGGCGATTCCAAGTCGAGAGCAACGGGCAGGTTGTGACAGCCACCTACAAAGGCGTTGTGCCCGATACGTTCAAGAATGACGCGGAAGTTGTGCTGAAGGGGACGCTCTCGCCGGAAGGATTCAGCGTTGCGCCCAATGGGGTCATGGCGAAGTGTCCGTCGAAGTACGAACCTTCCAAGACCGGCGCGCCGGGCACGTATTGATTCACGGGACTCGTGGTTGAATTCCGCGGGACTAGAGTCCCGCGCTACGTTGCGGGTTGAAGCCCCGCGCTACCTGCGGGATAGGTCCCGCGCCGTTTTATGGCCTCACTTGGCGCGTTCATCCTCATTCTCACGTTCGTCACCGCGGCCTACGCGGCCGCCGCCAGTATCGCTGGCGCACGCCGGCGTAACAATCGGCTGATTGAAAGCGGCATCGGCGCGTTCTATACCGTTGCCGCCCTGATGACCGTCGCGTCAGGGCTCATCGTCTACGCGTTTGTCGCGGGCGACTATTCAATCAAGTACGTCCAACGCTATTCCGACAGTGTGCAGCCGCTGTTCTACAAGATCACGTCGTATTGGGGCGGGCTCGACGGCTCGATCATGTTCTGGGTCTTCCTGCTGTCGATCTTTGGAACGGTGGCCGTTCGGGTCAATCGCGAGCGTCATCGCGAGCTGATTCCCTATGTGGTCGCGATCACAGCCATGGTGGAGATGTTCTTTCTCTTCCTCATGGTGGTGCACAACAATCCTTTTGAGACCTACCTGACGGAGTCGCCGACCGAAGGTGCGGGGCTCAACCCGCTGCTGCAGAACTTCTACATGGCGATTCATCCGCCCTTGATGTATCTGGGCTTTGTCGGTCTCACGATTCCATTTGCGTTTGGAATGTCCGCCCTCATCACGGGGCATCTCGACGACTCGTGGCTGCGGGCCGTACGACGCTGGACGATGTTCTCGTGGTTTTTCCTGTCGTTTGGTCTCACGCTCGGGATGATCTGGGCGTACGAAGAGCTTGGCTGGGGCGGGTTCTGGGGCTGGGATCCCGTCGAAAACGCTGGCGCCTTACCGTGGTTCACGGCTACAGCCTTCCTGCACTCGGTGATGGTACAGGAGCGGCGCGGCATGCTGCGGGTCTGGAATGTGACGCTTGTCATCATCACGTTCCTCCTCACCATTTTTCAGACGTTCATGACGCGATCGGGCATCGTTCAGTCGGTTCACGCCTTCGGCGAGGATCCCGAGCTTGGGCGCATGTTCATCGCCTTCATGATCACGATTGCCGTGGTGAGCTTCGGCTGGGTGATCTATCGACTGCCGATGCTCAAGGCACGTAATGAGCTCGAATCGTGGGCTTCCCGCGAGGGTGCCTTCCTCGCCAACAACTGGATTCTGTTGTTCAGCGCGTTCTTTATTCTCTTTGCGACGATGTTTCCGACGATCACCGAAGCGATCTCTGGGGAGCGTCTCACGGTAGGCCCACCGTTCTTCAACAAGTGGATGACGCCGGTTGGCCTGGTGCTGCTGTTCCTCACCGGCGTCGGGCCGCTGTTGGCGTGGCGCAAGACGTCGGCTGTCAACATGGCGCAGCAGTTCCTGTGGCCGACCATCTCGGCGCTGGTCGTCGGCGGTCTCGTCGTGGTACTTGGCGTGCGCGTGTGGAGTTCTGGGATCTGCTTCGCGTTGTGCGGTTTTGTGTTCGGCACCATCTCGCAGGAATACCTCCGTGGCGCAAACGTTCGGAAGGCCACGTCGGGAGCCGATTTGCTGACGGCAATGATAGGCCTGGTCGGACGCAACAAGCGTCGCTACGGCGGCTACATCGTGCATGTCGGCATCGTGTTGATGTTTCTCGGATTTGCCGGCGAAGGCCTGAGCCGTGATGAACAGCTCTTGCTGAAGCCCGGCCAGGAAGCGACGGTTGGCGACTACACGCTTCGTCTGGATGCGATACGCGTGACCGATGATGGCCAGAAGCAGATGATCACCGGCCATATCACGGTGAAAGGCGCGGACGGTCGTGAGCTCGGCAAGATGTATCCGGCGAAATGGTTCTTCCGCAAACACGAGGACGAGCCGACCACTGAGGTCGCAATTCGGCGATCGTTTGCCGAGGATTTGTACATCGTTATGCCTGGATACGAGTTCCAGGAGCAAACCGCGAGCGTCGAAGTCCACATCAATCCGCTCGTGAATTGGATCTGGGTGGGCTTTGGGGTGCTGGCTATCGGTACCATCATCGCCCTGTTGCCGGAAAGCGCCTTCAGCTTTGCGCTGGCGCGACTGCCGGCAGAGGCGGCGACGGCGACACTCCTGCTGCTCGGATTGCTGCTGTTGCCCGGAGTGGCGTTTGCTCAGCACGTCGAGTCGCCGACGACCGGCGGACTCGTGCTGCGGTCGCCGGCCGAGAAGGCGGCGACGAGCAAGCTCGCTTGCTGGTGTGGGGGTTGCCCTCGGCTCCCCGTCGGCACCTGCGCGTGCGGGCATTGCGCACCGATTCGTCAGGAAGTCAGCGCGATGCTCGCCAGCGGCAAGTCCGAGGCCGAGGTTCTCCAGCATTACGTGGCGAAGGAAGGCGGCATGCATGTGCTATCGGAGCCGCCAAACACCGGAGTCGGCCGGCTCTCGTGGCTCGTGCCGTATCTGGCGGGCATGAGCGGCTTGCTGATGGCTGGTGTCGTCGCGGCGCGGTGGTCGCGGCGTGCAGGCGCGAACGATCGGTCGGCCTTGAGCGCCGGACGGTCCGACGATGCGGCGCTTCGATCGAGACTGGACGATGAGCTCCGCGACCTCGATTGAGCCTTCTAGCGGTGGTTCGCGCGAGCTCAGGACGGGTCCTCCGACCGGCGGGTCACGGGAGGCTGGGGCAGGCACGGAGCGGACGGATGCCGCGTTTCATCCCTGGCAGTTCTTTCTGCTCGCGGGCATGGTGTCTGCGACCGGCGTGGTCATCGTCGCCACGGGCCAGTCGCCGGCGTCGATCATCCTCTTGAGTCTGACCGTTGTTGCCGCGAGCCTGGTGGCCATCGGCGCCTATCGCGCGCTGGCGCCCCTGGTCGTACCCGAAAGCGAGTTGCCGCGACCCGTGACAGTTGGCAGTGCGCGTGCGGCCCTCGAGCGGGAGAAAACGCTCGTGCTGCGATCGATCAAGGAGCTCGAGTTCGACTCTGCGATGGGCAAAATCTCGAAGAGCGACTTCGACGAGATGAGCGGCAAGCTTCGCGCGCGTGCAATCGGGTTGATGCGGCAGCTCGATGCGAGTGGGGGATACAAACACACCATCGAGCAGGAGGTCGAGCAGCGGATCGCGGGACTGAAGTCCCGCGCTACGAAGATCGACACTGAACCCCCTGTAGCGCGGGACTTTAGTCCCGCGAACTCCGCGAACCCGCCGACGACCTGCGACTGCGGCGTAGCCAACGACGCCGACGCGCGGTTTTGCAAGCATTGCGGCACCAAACTTTCTGTGGCCTGACATGCGCGCGGTCCGTTTCCTGTTCACAATTCTGATGCTCGTTCCGGTCGCGGCCGCTGGTCAGCAGATGCCGGATCCTGCGCAAATGGCTGGTCGTCCGCTGCCGGCACCCGAGCTGACGACGGGCACGGTGTCGGTCCGCCTCGTTCGCGAGCGGATGGGCAACAACATCGTCGACCACCCGATTTTGCTTCTGGCTGCGGATCGACAGCTGAAGGGCCGCACCGACTCGCAGGGACGGGCACAGTTCGCTGACGTTCCTCCCGGGACCAGGGTCAGCGTGCAAGCCGTTGTCGAGGGCGAAACGTTACGGTCACAGGAATTTGCCGTGCCCGCGAGCGGAGGGGTCCGGGTCGCGTTGATTGCGGGGCTCGAAGCGGCTGCCGCGCGCGAACGTGTCGCCGCCGAGGAGGCTGCGAAGCAGCCGGCGCGCCCGGGAGTCGTCGTGTTCGGGGGAGAGACGCGGATCATCCTCGAGTTTCAGGACGACAACCTGCGGGTGTTCTACCTGCTTGATATCGTCAACAGTGCTCGAACCCCCATCGACATCGGCGACCCGATACTGATCCAGTTGCCCGACGGCGCCGTTGGCGCAGGGGCGATGGAGGGTTCCTCGACGTTGGCGATGGTACAGGGCGACCGCATCCGCATCAACGGACCGTTTCCGCCGGGCACTACTCAAGTGCAGGTCGGTTACCGGTTGCCGTATAGCGGCGATCGCGCCACGTTGACGCAGCGCTGGCCTGCCGCCATCGAGCAGCTTTTCGTCGCTGCGGAGAAAGTCGGAACGCTGCAGCTGGCCTCGCCGCAGCTTACTCGGCAGCAGGAGGCGACGGCCGGCGGCGCTCCCTTTGTGATGGCGACCGGCGGGCGTGTGAACGCGGGCGACGTCCTGACACTCCATCTGACTGGGTTGCCGCATCACAGTACGCTGGTGCGCGACATCGGGTTGGCGGTTGGCTTACTTGTCTTGGCCCTCGGCCTTTGGGCTGGAGTGAGCGGCCGGACCTCGGGCACTGACCACACTGCGGAGCTCGTGGCACGACGCGAGAAGCTGTTTTCGGCATTGGTCGCGCTCGAAGACCAGCATCGCCAGGGCCAGATCGACGATCGCCGCTACACGTCGCGCCGTCAATCACTCGTTTCGCAACTCGAACGAGTGATGAGCGAGCTCGACCGCACGCCAGGCATGGCCGCGTGAGCCTGGACTTTACCGAGCTTACGGTCACGGATCTCGGGCGGCATTTCGGACGCCGTAAGGCGCTTTCACAAGTCTCCTTCGACTGTCACGCCGGCGAGATCGTCGGGTTGCTGGGGCCGAACGGCGCCGGAAAATCGACCTTGCTCGCGATTCTTGCGACACTGCTCGCGCCGTCAACGGGACGCGTGGCATACGGCGGTCACTCTGCGAGGAATGCTGGCGCGGATCTACGCGCGCGCCTGGGACTGCTGGGACACGATCTCTATCTGTATCCTGAGTTGACCGCGCGGGAGAACCTGTTGTTTTTTGCGCGCTTGTATGGACTGGTCGATGAGACGGCGCGAGCCGAGGCGGGCCTTGCTGCAGCGAGCCTGACCGATCGTGGCGATGACCAGGTCCTCGGGTTTTCGCGAGGCATGCGGCAACGCCTGGCGCTCGAACGGGCGCTCATTCACATGCCGCGGTTGTTGCTCCTCGACGAACCGTTCACCGGGCTGGACCAGGCGTCCGCGGCGGCGCTCGTCGCGCGTCTCAAGTCGCTACGAAACGACGGCTGCCTGATTGTGCTTGCGACTCACGACCTCGATGTGGCCGAAGGATTGCTGTCACGCGTGCTCTATTTGCGCAACGGTCGGATGCTCTCGGAGGATACCGCCAGTGGACCGCTGCGCGAACGGTATCGCGCTGTGATGAACCGGTCATGACGCCCTTTTTTCGAGTCGCGTGGCTTGTCCTGCGCAAGGATTTGGCGATCGAGGTCCGCAGCTGGGAGCTCGTCGCCACGACGATGTTTTTCGCTGTGTCCTGCGTGTTGGTCTTTGCCTTTGCGTTCGTCGTGGAAGGCCGCGCGGTCAGCGACGTCGCAGCTGGCATCTTGTGGATTGCCATCGCGTTTTCCGGGACCCTCGCTCTCGGTCGCACCTTCGAACGCGAACGCCAGACCGAAACCCTGAGGGCCCTGATGCTGGCCCCTGCCGACAGACCCGCCTTATATGTGGGGAAACTGCTCGGCATCCTGTGCCTGATGGGACTGACCGAAGCGGTGCTGGTGCCGCTCATCGGATTGTTTTTTCAGGCGCCCATCACGGCGAGCCCATTTCTGCTCGCTGCGCTGCTGGTCGCGGGCACGCTGGGCTACGCTGCCGTTGGCACCCTGTTCGCGGCGATGCTCGTTCGCGCGCGGAGTCGCGACGTCATGCTGCCGATCCTGTTGTATCCGATGACTGTTCCAGTGATGATTGCCAGCGTGCGCGGCACCGCTGCGCTGTTTCAGGCAGCCCCGGACGAACCACTCGCGCGTTTCTGGCTTGCGATACTGATGTTTTTCGACGTCGTCTTCCTCACCCTGGCACTGTGGACGTTCGAGGAGTTGATGACAGAATGAAAACCGCCTACGGCCTACGGTCCGCGGCCCACGGTAGATTGCGCAGATTAGACCGTAGACCGGGAGCCGTTCAGGCCGTGGACCGTAGACCGTGGACCGTGGGCCTGTAGGCCGTGGGCTGTAGGCTATCCCGATCATCAATGCGTAAACACAGCAACACACTTCTGACCATCGCGCTCGTGATGTTCGCGGTCGCGCCCGCGTTGATTCATTGGGCGCCGTATGAATCGACGATGGGGTTGGTGCAGAAGATTTTCTACTACCACGTGCCGGGCGCCATTCTGATGCTCCTCCTGGCGATTGTCGCGGGGGTGACGAGCGGCATCTATCTGTTCAAGAAGGCGGCGTGGGCGGATCACTGGAGTCTGGCCGCGGCGGAACAGGTCGTTCTGTTTGGCGCAATGACCTTCGTGACGGGTCCGCTGTGGGGACGCAAGGCGTGGGGGGTCTGGTGGGACTGGGATGCGCGAACGACTTCCGCCCTCATGCTGTGGATGATCTTTCTCGCATACTTGCTGCTGCGGCGGTTTGGTGGGCCGGGATCAGACAGGCTCGCCGCGGGGATAGCGCTCTTCGGCTTGGCGAATGCCCCCTTCGTTTACGTGTCGGTCAACTACTGGCGAACGCTTCACCCCAAGACCACGGTCATTCCGTCGCTGGTGCCACCCATGGCTGGCCCGATGTGGTTTTGTATGGCTGCGTTCGCGTTGCTGTCCATGGTCATGTTCATGTTGCGCGTGCAGTTGGAGGAACAGCGGGCAAGGGTCGAAGCCCTCTATCTCGCTGCCGACGAGGAATGATGTCAAAGATGTTCGTTTGTGCGTTCGTCGTTCTGATGGTGTGCGGTGGACTTACGGTAGTTGTTGCGCAGACACCTCAGCAACCCCCGCAGCAGCAGGACGAATTCGTGCCAATCGATCAGCTCCCCCCTGAAGCGCAAATGCCAGCGGCGCCCATGGTGGTCGCGGCGTATGCGTTCATCTGGGTCGCCTTCATCGCGTATATCTTCACGCTCGTCAAACGCGTCCGCAAGGTCGAGGAGGATGTACGGCGCCTGGAGCGAGGCCGCGGCTGATGACCGAAATGAACGCCGCGCACTTCATCTATATCCCGGTCTGCATTCTGATCGGCGTGGTATTCGGCTGGATTTTGGGGGGCCGGGCTGCGCGGGATGCCTACATGGCCGAATTGGCCCGGCGGGAGGAACGTGCCGCGCGAGCCAATAACAAAGGACCAGAATCAAAGAGCTAAGAACGACGTACAAGCCACGGAGACACCGAGATGCGGAGAAGACGTGTTTTGGTTTCTCCGTGTCGCCGTGCCT
This sequence comes from uncultured Acidobacteriota bacterium, assembly GCA_963846425.1. Lineage (GTDB taxonomy): Bacteria > Acidobacteriota > Vicinamibacteria > Vicinamibacterales > UBA2999 > JACCSI01. Next base: position 63,200 of record CAWJVW010000002.1, read on the forward strand.
CCGTGGCCTTTTTTTGTGATCGTATGTTTTTCAGTTTTGACGCGCGATCGAGCCGTAAGCCGGAAGTGGCTTTCATTCCCCTCAGTCGTTATCTCCCCAGCGCCAGCCGCTGCGCGAGAATTTCCGGGAGTCCCTCCTCCATGATGCGGGCCCGTGCCTTTTCGATGTCGTAGGACGCCCGATGGATGACGACCTCGCGCCGGTCGGTGTCGGCGATTGCGAAAGCGGCGCGCGGATCGCCGTCCCGGGGCTGCCCGACGGAACCGGGATTCACGAGATGGCGGCCGCCATCGGGCAACTCGATTTTCAGAGGGCGCGTCTCGTCGATCGTCGTCAGGGTGAACTGATCGCCAGTCAACGCGTACCCCACCTGAACGTGCGTGTGCCCAAAGAGGCAGACGTCGCGTTCGGCGGCGTGGAGCGAGCGGAGGGCATCGAGATCGTCGAAGACGTATGCGTCTTCATCGAAGGGTGTGCCATGGCAAATCTCGATGAGTTCATCCACGACGACAGGGCCGGCCGGCAGTGCGGCGAGCCAGTCGCGATTGGCAGGCGTCAGCGCGTCGTAGGTCCAACGGATGGCGTTTCGGGCCACTGCGTTGAAGCCTTCAGGGCTTTCGAGTCCCGATCCGACTTTGTCATGATTGCCGCGAATCAACGCATGGGGCTTCAGTTCACGCACTCTCTGGACGACCGCGTTTGGATCCGCGCCGTATCCCACGAGGTCGCCGAGAACGAGCACGCGCTCGTAGGTGAGAGGCCCAGCGGCGATGAGCACTGCCTCGAACGCCTCCAGGTTGGCGTGAATGTCGCTGAGCACGAGATAGCGCATCAGCCCCTCAAGCTCCCAGCCACTCGACAATCTGATCGACGAGCTCCTCGACCGAACCTTTACCCGCATCGAGTCTGAGGTGAGCCGCGCCGTACGCCATGAGCCGCTGATTATAGAGTCTTTCCATCTCAATACGGTCCGCGGCCAGCGGCCGCCGTCCGTCGAGCGGCACCCGCTCGAGGACGGTCGCAAACGGCGCGTCGAGCCAGACAACGCCGCCGTCCCGTAGCATCAACTCGCGCGTTACCGGGTCCACGATCGTCCCTCCGCCGGTTGCCACGACCGCGCCGCGCATGGGTAGCAGGGCAATCAGCTCCTGCCGCTCGATGCTCCGGAAGTACGGTTCGCCTTCCTGCCGAAAAATGGTCGGAATATCCCGGCGCTCGCGTTGCTCGATTCGCTCGTCGATGTCCTCGATTTTCCAGTCAAGTCGGCGCGCGAGCGCGCGCGCTACGGTGGTTTTGCCGGCGCCCATGAAACCCACCAGGTAAATCTTGTCCGCCTTCATTTAGGAGATCCGCAGCCGCTCGAGATCGTCGAAGAACGAGGGATATGACACCGCAGCGGCATCAGCCCCTTCGATCGTTACCGGGGCGTCGGCAGTCAAACCAGCGACGGCGAAAGCCATCGCGAGACGATGGTCTCCATGCGCCTGCACTCGGCCGCCCGTCAGACGCCCCCGCGCGCGCACGTGGAACCCGTCAGGCAATTCGTCGGCGTCTGCACCAAGAGCGCGAAGTCCGGCGACGAGCGCCGTAATGCGGTCGCTTTCTTTGACCCGAAGCTCAGACGCACCGGTCACCCGCAGGGCGCCTCCTGCGGTCGCCAGTACCGCTAGGACCGGCAGTTCGTCGATGACTGCTGGCACGTCGTCACGCCCCAGCTCCAGCGTGCCGAGTTCGTTGCTTGCGATGTGAATGCGCCCAACGGGTTCTGACTGCCACGTGTCTGTCTGGTCGGTCTCGACGCGTACGCCAAACCGGCGGAGCACATCCAGCAGGCCCGTACGCGACGGGTTGAGCCCGACACCCTCAATCGTCACCTCCGATCCGGCGATTGCGGCTGCCGCAACGGCGGGGAATGCAGCCGACGAGATATCACCTGGCACTCGGGCCTCGATTCCGCGCAGTTGCTGGCCGCCGTCGACGGCCACACGGTTTGGCTCGCGGACCACGGTCGCTCCGAACGCCGTCAGCGCCAGTTCCGTATGATCCCGTGTGGGCGTTGCCTCCCTGACTGAGGTTCGGCCCGCTGCTTGCAGGCCCGCCAACAATACCGCGCTTTTGACTTGTGCACTGGGGACATCGGGCACGAAATCGATGCCCTCGAGGTCGCTACCGTGAATGGTCAGCGGGGGTCGATCGCCGGGAGCCGCTTCAAGGCGGGCTCCCATGAGCGACAAAGGGCCGATGATGCGCCGCATGGGACGCCGGGACAACGAACGATCGCCGATGAGGGTGGAGACGAAGCGATGAGCGGCGACGACACCGGACAGCAGGCGCATCGTGCTCCCCGAATTGCCGCAGTCGAGCGCGTCGATGGGGGCCTGCAAGCCGCGGCTTCCGCGACCGGTAATAAGGATCACAGGCACCTCACCAGCGTGCGAGGGCCTTCTCTCGATCGCAACTCCCAAGGCGGCCAGACACCCAAGCGTGGAGGCGCAGTCGCTGCCAGGTGCGTAGTTGGCAATCGAAGTGCGGCCTTCTGCCAGCGACGCCAACAGGGCATAGCGATGCGAAATCGACTTGTCGCCGGGAACACGAAGAGTGCCGCTGACGCGCGTTGCGGGGCGGACGGTGACCTGATCGGCGATGCGCACAATCGCTCACTATATCGCGCTCGCCCGGCGGGCGTCCGCGCTCCGAGATCGCTTGACCGGCTCGAAAAGGCTATGCTACTTAAACCGCCGATGCTCAGTGCGCGAACCGACGCCCTCCTACACCCAGGCCCAGTGGCCAGTGCCCGCGGCCAGTGACCCAAACCCAGTGCCGTCCTGATCTCCGATTCCTGATCACCGCCCCGTGATCACTGCCCCTGACCCCCAAACCCCTGATGAAACCCTCCCACTCAATCAGACTTGAATTCGCCAGCGCATTCGACATGCTGGATTTTGTCCAGGTCGTCAGCGATTACATCGGTCGGGTGGCCGGTCTCGATGAGGACCAATTGCACTGGGTCGGCGTCGCTGTCCGGGAATCTGTGGTGAATGCCATCAAGCATGGCAACCAGGGCGACGAATCCAAGCGGGTCGTCGTCGAATTCACCCCGGTGCCGCCGCACAATCCGGAGGAGCTGGTCATACGGGTTGAAGACGAAGGGGAAGGGTTTGATCCCGAGGAACTGGCCGATCCACTAGCGCCCGAAAACATTCTCAAGTCCAGCGGGCGCGGCATTTTCTTGATTCGCAGCTTCATGGATGAAGTCGAACTGCAGCGCGGACAGAAGCGCGGCATGCAGATTCGCATGGTGAAGAAAGTGCCCCGCACGGGCGCGACGGCATAAGTGTTCGTGGTGTCGTTAGATCCCTCCTTCCTGGCCACTGCCATCGAAGCGGTTGTCCGCGCGGGCGAAATGCAGATGGCGCGATTTGGATCGGCTCTCCGCGTCGACAAGAAAGGCGCGATCGATCTGGTGACCGAGGTCGATGTGGAAGTCGAAACCATGTTGCGCGCGCTCATCGAGCAGCGGTTCCCCGATCACGACGTGCTCGCAGAGGAGATGGGGCAGACTCGCACCGGCGCGACACACCGATGGGTGTTCGACCCGCTCGACGGCACCACCAATTATGCCCATGGCGTGCCTATCTTCTGCTCGACACTCGCGCTCGAGATTGATGGACACCCTGCAGTGGGCGCGGTTTTCGATCCCAATCGACGCGAGCTGTTCACGGCCGAGCGCGGCGTTGGCGCGTGGATGAATGGGCAACCGCTGCGGGTTTCTTCGTCGGCGACGCTGAACGACTCACTCCTCGTCACCGGTTTCCCCTATGACATTCGGACTCGCATGGACGAGGTCCTGACACTGTTCGCCAGCTTCCTCCACGAAGCACGCGCCGTCCGTCGTCTGGGATCAGCCGCAATCGACCTCTGCTGGGTTGCGGCCGGCCGTCTGGATGGCTTCTGGGAACAGGGTCTTCAGGCGTGGGACACGATGGCTGGGGCGCTGATGGTGCAGGAAGCCGGAGGACGTGTCAGCGCGCTCGACGGAGGCCGGTGGAACCCTCACGGCGGTCGCGTATTGGCCTCCAACGGACACATTCACGAGGCGATGGTGGCCGTTATTCAAGACACGGAAACACGGAACGGTGGGCAGCAATCGGTGGAATCACGGAGGAAACCGGAGAATAGCTGAGGAACGTGGCCAAAAGCCGCGATCTTTCCGCGCTTCCGTCGATCGGCCGCGTCTTTCCGTGCGTCTGCGATGATGGCACAAGCTCTGCTTCCTTCGGGGCATGCCTCGCCTGCATGACCTCGGAGGTCAAATGCGTTACCGACTTGCCTGGGCGGCCGCGGCCGTTGTCGTCATCAGTCTTTTCACCGCCGATCCCGCATTCGCGCAACAGAGCCTGAACTTTTCCCTCGGCTACTTCACCGTGCGCGGTGAAGACGCTCGTGTCGACGGCGATGCGCTCGTCGCCAATCGCGAGTTGTACTTGTTCGACTTCAGCGACTTCAACAGCGTCTCGTTGGGCGCGGAATGGCTTGCGCCCCTTGGCGATTACGTAGAGGTGGGAGGGGGCATTGGTTTCAGCAGCCGCGGGGTTGACACCATCTACGAGGAATTCGTGAGGCCGGACGAATCAGAAATCGAACAGCAATTGAAGCTTCGCATCGTCCCCATCACTGGTACGGTTCGCGTCCTCCCGCTTGGTCGGCACGCGGCGTTCCAGCCTTACATCGGAGGGGGCATCGGGATTTACAACTGGCGCTACAGCGAAACGGGAGACTTCATCGACTTCACCCGTGTTGGCAACCCGATCTTCCGCGAGAGTTTTGTGGCCACGGGCACGGCCATTGGTCCAGTGGCGGTCTTCGGCGCTCGGTTTCCTGTGGGCAGCAACGCGACCTTCGGCGGTGAGATTCGATACCAGAAGGCCGAAGGCGACCTGGACGAAATCGATTTTCTGGGGCCGAAGCTCGATCTCGGAGGCTTTCACTACTCAGCGACGTTTGGCATTCGATTCTGAGGAACTATCGTGAAGAACCCCCGTGTCCCTTCTTCTGATAAGCGGCGACACCTCCGCCCGCGCAGACTTTCTCGAAATCCTCCAGCAGCTGCGGAATCTGACGCTCTCGCTGGATGATCGCGTCGCCCCCTTCCGCCGCTTCTTCGACGAGCACCCAGTCGACGAGCGGCGCCGGCCCTCGTGTGAACGCGCTGTCCCAGATCGGACCGTTTCCCTCGTGCAGGAAATCACGAATAGAGAATCCTGCGGCGGAGAGTTCATGCATGTAATGGCCGAGCGCGCCCATGCTCGCCATGATGGCGCCGTTTCGATAACGGGCCTTCAGGCAAGCGGTCACGTTGCGGCGCTCAACGACATTCCGATCGAGTTGCGCCTCGACCACCATGGCCGCGCGAACATCTCCGGGCGGTCGCTCGGCAATCACGGCGACAAAGATGAGCATCGCCAGGACCCGCCCCCAGCCGCGTACCAGTCCCACGGCAAGGCCCGTTGTCATGGCTGATGCCACGATTAAGGGCATCTCATAGCGGATGCGGAATGGATGCCCAGAGTAGTAGGCGGTCACTGGCAGGGCTGCGGCTGCGACCAGGGCTAGCGGTACGAGCATAGCCGCGCGGCCCGCTGATGCGAGACCCACCAAGGTCACGACGATGGTGGCGAGTTGGGCGATGCGGACGAGCCGATCGCCACCGAGGGTGGTCGCCCCTTCCGAAATCTTTTCGAAGACGACGTCAAGCTGCCCCTTGAGGGAGTCATCCGGCACGAAGAAGCCGCCGCTGACGAACCACTCTCCAACCGTGATGCGGCTGAAGGCCATGAAGGCGAGAACGGTGACCACGGCGAACAGAGCGACTCGTCCGTGCATGCGCAACACTTGCCCCAGCGCGTTGCCGCGACGCCACCAGGCAAATGACGACAGTACCAGCAGCGCTCCCGTGATGGGCCATGCTTCGTAGCGCGTCAGACATGCGAGCACCGTGACCCATCCGATCTGCCGAGCCGATCCCATCCGTGTGTCGCGCTGTGAATGGGGCCCGTCGAGAATCCACTTGGTAAACAGATAGACCTGAAGAGAGGTGAGGCCGAAGAGCATGGATTCGGTCATTGGCGTGCTTTGCAGGTACAGCACATTGGGATTGGTGGCATACAGGGCCGCCGCCAGCGTGGCCCCGGCTCGTGACGATGTGAGCAGCATCACGGTCGCCGCAATCGACGCGGTTGCGAGAGCGTTGAACAGCAGCGACATCGCAATCGCGAATCCACCGGAGCGGTAAAGATGATCGACTTGCGCAGGCAACATATTGAGCAGGTGGGGCAAGGGCAGCCACACCGCGCCAATCTGCTCCCAGCCCGGGGTGAGGCTGTCGAGTATGCGACGCGACACAACGAGGTGCGCCTTCGCATCGTAATGTGCCAGAGTGAGGTCCAGGCTCGCGAACCAATACACGGCGACGAGACCGAGCACTGCGGCCAAGCGTCCCAGCAGCGTCGGCAGCGGGCCGGGGTTCCACAGCTTGCGCGTTGCAAGCTTCCACAGTTCACGAATCACCGATATATAATGGCTTGATTCCCGCTCGATGACTCCCGAGCTTTCTATCGTCATTCCGGTCCGGAACGAGTCGCCCAACATCAAGCTTCTCTATGACGAGTTGACGACGACACTCGTGAGGAGCGGGCGGTCCTACGAGATCATCGTCATCGACGACGGCAGCACGGATGACACGTTCGAGCAGCTGGCGTCGCTGCAGTCGCGTGATCCGCACTTACGCGTGATCAGATTCCGCCGCAACTTCGGGCAGACGGCGGCGTTTGCGGCAGGGTTTTCGTTCGCGCGCGGCCGGCTGGTGATCACCGCTGACGGCGACCGTCAGAACGATCCCGCGGACATCCCGCGCATGGTGGCCGAGATCGATCACGGCTACGACATCGTATGCGGCTGGCGCAAGGACCGAAAAGACAGATTCATCACGCGTCGGATTCCCTCACTCCTCGCCAACAAACTGATCTCGTGGGCTACGGGTGTGGAGCTCCATGACTACGGCTGCTCATTGAAGGTGTTCCGAGCCGAGGTCGTCAAGCCATTGCGGTTGTACGGTGAGATGCATCGCTTCCTTCCCGCCATAGCCAGCGAGATGGGGGTGCGGATCCAGGAAGTCGTGGTGAACCATCGCCCGCGGACCGCCGGCACCTCAAAATATGGCTTATCGCGTACGATCCGAGTCGTTCTCGACCTGCTGACCGTCAAGTTTCTCCTCAGCTACTCGACCAAGCCGCTCCAGATCTTCGGCTTGATCGGACTTGGGGCAGGTGCGCTTGGGTTGGTGATCACGGGATATCTCGGCTACGTGCGGCTGATCGCACGGCAAGGCATCGCCGATCGCCCGCTCTTACTCCTTGGCATGATGCTCCTGTTCATCGGGGTACAGTTGTTGACGTTTGGCTTGCTGGCGGAGCTGTTGACGCGGACGTATTACGAGTCCCAGAACAAGCCGGTCTACGTCATTCGGGAGATTCGGCAGACGCCTGAGCTCGCCTCGATCGAGCCATGAGCAACGAGGGAGAGTCGAACTCTGGTCCGACCGTCGCGCGGGACTTCAGTCCCGCGAAGGCACGGGACCACGATCCGCGTATCACCGTCATTCAACAGGAGCTGTTCGACGAGCGGAAGTCGAAGGTACAAAAGTATCGCGATCTCGTGATTGGCCGGCCCGGCGTCGGTCCGTTGATCGCGTACGAGCTAGTCACCCTCCTGAGCTCTTGGGTTCCCGGCGCACTCGGGTTGTTTCTGCGCTCGAAGCTCTACCCGCTGGTGCTCGGGTCGGTCGGGCGCAATGTCGTTTTTGGAGCAAACGTCACAGTCCGACATCCCCACAAGATTACGATTGGCGACAATGTCGTGATCGATGACAACTGCTGTCTCGACGCCAAGGGCATCGACAACACCGGGATTGTCATTGGCAGCGGCGTGTTCGTTGGGCGCAATACCATCCTCAGCTGCAAGAATGGCGATATCGTCATCGACGATCACGCGAACCTCGGGTTCAACTGCGAAGTGTTTTCGGCGTCACGCGTGCGTATCGGCAAGAACATTCTGATGGCGGCGTACACCTATCTGGTCGGTGGGGATCATTTGTACGATCGTGTCGACGTTCCGGTGCTGCAGCAGGGCCGCACCGCTCGCGGGATAGAGGTGGATGACAACGTCTGGCTCGGCACGCACGTCGTCGTCACAGACGGGTCGAACATCGGCCGTGACGCGATTATCGGCGCTGGCGCTGTCGTCGTCGGAGAAATACCCCAGTTTGCAATCGCGGCCGGGATTCCGGCGAAAGTGATTCGGGATCGAAGATCGTCGTGATTGTCAACCGCGAGCCGTGGGCTGTGGACCGTGGACCGGAGACCTAGCAAGCACCAATGTGCGGCATCGTCGGCATCGTCGAATCGGATCTCAATCGCCCCGTCCATCCTGAGGAGCTCAATCGGATGGTGCGGATGCTGGTCCATCGTGGACCCGACGAGGAAGGCAGCGTCACGCTGGCCGGCGTCGGCCTCGGCATGCGCCGCCTCTCGATCGTCGATTTGGCCGGGGGCCAGCAGCCCTTCAGCAATGAGACCGAGAGCATTCAGCTCGTGGCGAACGGCGAGATCTACAACTTTCCACAAGTTCGGCAGGAGCTCGAGTCACGCGGCCACACGTTCCGGAGTCGATCGGACATCGAGGTGCTCGTTCACGCGTACGAAGAGTGGGGCACCGACTTCCTCACACGCCTTCGAGGGATGTTCGCGCTGGCCCTGTGGGATGCCCGGACGCGAACGTTGCTGGCCGCGCGTGACCGCGCCGGCGAAAAGCCCCTTTACTGGACTCAGACGCCACGGGGACTGCTGCTGGCGTCCGAAGTGAAGGCGTTGCTCGTCCGGCCGGACGTCACCCGCGAGCTCGATCCCGAAGCCATCGACCAGTTTCTGACCTACGAGTACGTCCTGGCGCCCCGCAGCATTCTCAAAGGCGTGCACAAGCTGGCCGCTGGGCACTTCCTCACATATCGCGACGGCGTGGTCTCGATCCAGCGTTACTGGGATGCGGCCGCCACGCGTATACGGCCCTGGGAAGACGGGGAGGCCGCAGAGGCGCTGCGCGAGGCTCTGTGCCGAGCCACGGTCAGCCAGATGATGGCCGACGTACCCCTGGGCGCGTTTCTGTCGGGTGGGATCGACTCGAGCAGCATCGTCGCGTTCATGAGCGAGTCGTCGATGCAGCCGATCAACAGCTTCAGTATCGGCTTCGAGGACGGCACGTACAACGAGCTGCCATACGCGCGGGAAGTGGCTGCTCACTTCAAGACCAATCACCGCGAGCGAACGGTCTCGCCGAAGTTGGAGGAACTCTTTGAGAGGCTGATCGTTCACCTCGACGAGCCCTTTGCGGACGTGTCGTTGTTTCCGACGTACCTCGTCTCGCAGCTTGCGCGTGAACATGTCACTGTGGCGCTGTCGGGCGACGGCGGCGACGAGCTCTTCGGTGGGTATGACGCCTATCAGGCGCAGGACCTGGCCGCACGATTCTCGTGGATGGGGGACACGCTCCTGCCGGCGGTTGCGGCTGTCGCGGCCGCCCTGCCGCCCACGGAAAAAAAGAAGGGCCTGGTCAACAAGTTCAAGCGCTTCACTCTGGGTGCGACTCAGGCTCCGGAGGATCTCGGCCACTATCGATGGATGGTCTACCTGAGCCCGCGCGCGAAACGCCGCCTGTACACGCCGGCGTTGGCCAACGCGCTCACGCGGTCGGATGTTTACGCTCCAGTGCGTGCCGCACTCGCTCGCTACGGCACCGATGATCTGCTGAACCGGCAGCTGTATACGGACCTGTCGCTGTATCTTGCGGACGACATCCTCGTCAAGGTCGATCGCATGAGCATGGCAACCTCACTTGAGACGCGCGCGCCGTTTCTTGATGCAGACGTCATGGAGCTGGCGTTCTCGATGCCAGGCAATCTGAAGATTCGCAACGGCGAGCGCAAGTGGATCCTGAAGCGGGCCATGGTCGGTGTGCTGCCGGAACGGATTCTGACGAGGAAGAAGGAAGGCTTCAGCATCCCGATGAAGAACTGGCTTCGGCGCGAGCTCGAGCCCCTGATGCGCACATTGTTGTCACCGGCACGGATGGCCGCTCGCGGCGTGTTTGCGCCGGACGAAGTGACCCGGCTGATCGACGATCACGTCGCTGGCCGCGAAAACCACGCGCACACCCTCTTCCCGCTGATGGTCTTCGAGCGTTGGTGCGAGGAACATCTTCGTTCGTAGGTGCGTCAATTTAGTCGATCTGAGGAGGCGTCATGACACGCGTCGTCGCAGTGGTTGTCGCGATTGTCTCGGTTGGGTTCGCCGCGTGTGGCTCGCGCCCTGCGGAATCGGCCGCACAACCTCAGCCCGAACCCCAGACACGCACGTACTATGTGGCTGCCGATGACGTGGTCTGGGACTACGCGCCGAGCGGGTCGAACCGGATTACGGGTAAGCCGTTCGAGGGCTTTGAGCTGTACGTCGCCACGCCCACGCCCATGACGCTCGGTCGTGTCTACAAGAAGACCGTTTTTCGCGAGTATACCGACGGCACATTTACGACCCTGAAACCGCCGGCGCCCGAGTGGCAGCATCTCGGCATTCTCGGGCCGATGATTCGAGCTCAGGTAGGCGACACCATCAAGGTCGTCTTCAAGAACAACGCAAAGCATCCACACAGCATGCATCCGCACGGGGTGTTCTACGAGAAGGCCTCAGAAGGCGCGGAATACGACGATGGCAGCGGCAACAAGTTTGCGGTGGCGCCTGGCGCGACGCGTACCTATATCTGGCCTGTGCCCGAACGCGCGGGGCCGTCACACGGGGAGGGGAGCTCGATCGTGTGGATGTATCACTCGCACATCGAGGAAGAAATGGATGTGAACGCCGGACTGGTTGGACCGCTGCTCGTCACGGCCCGCGGCCAGGCCAAACCCGATGGCTCACCAAAGGACGTCGATCGCGAGATTGTCGCGGCCTTCATGGAGTTCGACGAGAACAACAGCTGGCACTTCGAGGACAACATCCGTGCGTATGGCGTCAAGGGGACGAAGGTGAAGTTCATGGACAACTTCGCGGATCCCATTTACATCGCCAACCTGAAAGAGAGCATCAACGGCTTTTTCTACGGCAACACGCCACCCCTGGTCATGAAGAAGGGCGAGCGCGTGCGGTGGTATCTCTTTGCGACGACGAATTTCGAGATTCACGCTCCGCACTGGCACGGCAACACCGTTGTGGCGCGCCACATGCGAACGGATGTGACAACGCTCTTACCGATGGACATGGTTGTGGCAGACATGCAGCCGGACAACCCCGGCACCTGGCTGTTCCACTGCCACACCGGGCCGCATCTGCGAGCCGGGATGGTGACGCGATACACGGTCGAGGATGCAGCGGTCACGACGACGGCGGGAGCGGGGCAGCGCTGAACGTGGCTCCTTAGTGGGCGTCAGTCTGCAGTCGGCAGCCTGTAAAACGCCTCTGCCTCCGCAATTTCGTCGCCGACGCGTCGGGCATCCCACCCGAGTTCATGCGCCATCGTCGTGGCGACGCTCTCGATGGTTTCGTGGCCAGGATACCCGGCGGAGCCGGCTTCCGTCCGCCGGATCAGGGCATCAGTCACTTTGACCGCCGACTCGTTCCTCACCGCGTGGACGATTTCCGCAACGCTCACCGCGCACTGCTCACCCAGCGGTCTCGCAAGGTCCGGCTGCTGCCTGACCAAATCGAGCACTGCGGTGAACGTCGAACCGTACGTCAGCGCGAGCCGTCGCAAGAATTCCTGAGGGACGCCGGCACCATCTCGGAGCACGGCCGCCCGGACGAAGCGCTCCTTGTCCTCGATGGCGCCCCCGGTGACTGGCGTTTCCGCCGTGCGGCTTTTCGGGATCCGTGAGACTCCTCGATCACGGAAGACGGCGTCGATGGCTCGCGAGGCAGTATCGCGGGCCGTGGTGTAGCGAACCCCAAACATCGAAATCAGACCTGCGGCCCCTTCCCGAGCGTGATCCACGACGGCACTCTCCCTCAACAGCTTCACGTGTGCTGCGTTACCGGAAATCATCGGCAGCAGCCCGCGGTGCACCAGGCGGACGTCAGCGGAGGTGAGATTGGCGTGTGGAAATGCTTTGCGACCCTCCGTGAGAAACGCGTCGAGGTCCGCGCGCGTAACCTTGAGCGCCTCAGGTCGACCAACATGCGCGTCGTGACTCGTTCCGAGAATCGAGACGTCACGCCACGGGACGAGGAAGAGAAAACGATCGCGCACAAGGCCACCACACGCGTGTGACGTGACCACGCGCCGCGTCACGACATTCATGGCGCGGGAAAGCAGCGGCGCTGGTGAAGTCGTGCGCGGCGCGAGCTCCTGCAACAAGGGCGTGGCCCACGGACCAGCCGCGTTCAAAACGGCGTGGCCGCGAATGTCGAATTGCTCCGAAGTGAGTTGATCCTGGACGCGCACGCCAACAATCCGCTCGTCGTTCCGGAGCAACTCCACGCACTTGAGATAGTTGGCCGTTGCCGCGCCGCGTTCGGCCGCGGAAAGGACGAATGAAAATGTCATGCGATCGGTGCTGTGCACCTGGTAGTCGTGCCAGAGCGCTCCCCCGGTGACCCCCTCGGGCGCAATGACAGGATTGAATTGGAGGCACTCGTCCCTCGAAATCAGTTCGCCAGGCGGCAACTGCAGGCTCGGATCGGTGAGCCCTGCATGCCGATCGCGCGACACGACCTCATTGATCATCAAGGCGGCTCGCATGAGGAGCGCAGATCGTTTGTGATGCCGGTAGGTGGGTACCACGAACGGCATCGGCCGCACCAGATGGGGAGCGATGCGTGCCAGCGCGCGACGCTCGCGAATGAACAACCGCATTTGCGGCAGATTCATCGCTTGCAGCGACCGCAGGCCGCCGTGCAACGTTTTGAGATTGTTGAACGAGGTGCCACTGCCAAAATCGGCCTGATCGATCAGGGCCACGGACAGGCCGCGCAGCGTCGCGTCCCATGCCGCAATTGCGCCGTAGAACCCACCCCCGATCACGACGAGGTCGAAGCGAGTGTCCGCCAGGCGGCGGAGATCGCGCACCATCCTGATGAGATCGCATTGTACGATAGGGGTCCGTGATTGACGCGATTGAACGCTACTGGAACGCGCGGATCCACGACCTCGAAATGACCGACCAGCCGGTCGGTTCCCTGGAATTCTTCGACGAGCTGCACGACTACCGCTTCGACAAGCTGCGCTACCTGCCTTTGCTCGTTGGCTTCGACAGCTATCGGGATCGGAAGCTACTCGAAGTGGGCTGCGGGATCGGTATCGACCTGGTCCGCTTCGCTCGAGGAGGCGCCATCGTCACGGGGGTTGATCTTTCTGAAACGGCCATTGACCTGGCGCGAAAGAACTTCCATTTGCGAGGAGTGCCCGCGCTCGACTTGCGGGTTGCCAACGCCGAGGCGCTGCCGTATCCCGATGAGTCGTTCGATGTCGTGTATGGCCACGGTGTCATTCAGTACACGGCTGATCCGACGCGGCTCATTCGTGAGTGCCATCGCGTGCTGCGACCAGGTGGCGAGGCGATCTTCATGGTCTACAACCGCCGGTCTTGGCTCAACTGGCTCTCGAAGGTCATGAAGGTGCCGCTCGAGCACGCAGACGCCCCCATCCTCCGGAAGTATTCGATTGGAGAGTTCGCCCAGCTTCTGGCGCCGTTCAGCGAGGTTCGCATCATCCCCGAACGCTTCCCGGTGAAGTCCCGCCTCCATAAGGGGTGGAAGGCTGTCGCGTACAACACTATGTTCGTTGGAGCGTTCAACGCCTTGCCGCGATCATTCGTGCGACGTCTCGGGTGGCACCTTCTGGCCTTCTGCCGGAAGCCACTCGAGACGGCCGCTCGTCATAATTAGTCGATGTGGCTGTTCGTCATTGTTGCACTGGCAGGTTTTACCGGCGCGGTTCCGCAGAACACGGTTCCGCAAACCATTCAACCGTTCCCGAAGGGCTTCCGCGGCGAGCTGGTCTTTCAATCGGATCGCGACGGGCCGACGCGACTGTACGTACTGGACTTGGCGACCGCGTCGGTGCGACGTGTCGGCTCGGCAGGCGACTGGTTTGACGAGGAACCGCGCTGGTCGCCCGATGGGCGGCAGATTGCATTCGGATCCACGCGGGGACAGAAAGGCAACATCGATATCTTCGTCATGAACGCCGATGGGTCGACCGTCACCCGGCTGACCGACCATCCGTCGCCTGAGCAGGGACCAGTGTGGGCCGCCGATGGCAAGAGCTTGTTTTTCACAGGCGAGAGGGATGGACGCGGCGAGATCTATCGAGTCTGGCTGGCAGACAAACGGGTCGATCGCATCACGAACGGCATCAATCGCGCGATCATGCCGGCGACTTCACCCAACGGACGCTATCTCGCGTATGCGGCGCAAACGATCATGAACTTTCAGCTGCACTTGATCGATCTGATCAATGGCAGTCGTACGCAGCTGACCTCAGGCGGCGGCGCCTGCCGGCCGTCGTTTTCGCCCGACAGCAAGGAAGTCGCATTCGTCCGAATTGACAGGGAGCCGTCTCGCCTCGAGGCCGTGCGCGAAGGCGGAGGCCGGATTCTGCTCGAAGATCCTCGGCTATGGAGCTATTACCCGGACTATTCGCCCGACGGCCGTTTCATAGCGTTCTCCGTCAGCCCCGAACACCATCAGGGCGAGGACTGGGATCTCGCCATCATGGACCTGCAGAAGCCGGGGCAGTTCACGCGGCTGACAGCGGGCGCGGGCAACGACCGCGTCCCGGATTGGCGGCCGGGGAAGTAGCATCGGTCGCCGGTCTCCGGTCCCGGGTCCACGGTCCGGCGTTCGGTTGGACAACGCGGGACTTTAGTCCCGCGAGCTCCTCAATATGGAAATCGTGCTTTGAGCGAGAGAATCGGGGCTTCGAACACACGCCACGAGATCCAGGCGACCGCAAAGGCAGCCGTGGTTGCAATGACATAGAACACGAGCTGACCGGCCCACACTGATCCCATCGTCGCAAAATCGGCGGGCGGGAGCACGAAGGCGCGTATGACTCGCATAACGGGGAGATGAATCAGGTAGAGACAGTAGCTGTATTTGCCAAAGGCACGTAGCCAGCCGACCGACAACATCCGGGGCCACACCGCGGTCTGAGGTTGGACGACTGCGGCAACCAGCATGCCGGCGCCGGTCAATGCCAGCAGTGAATAACCAGTGCGTTGCATCCAGAGGTTGGCCCACCAGCCTCCGTCGTCTATCCAACAGACAGCCATCACACCGCCAAGCGCCGTTGCGGCGACCACTAGTCCGGTACCTGCTTGCCCTTGCAGCCAGCCGCGACGCAGGAGCCATGCGAGCAGTGCGCCCGTGGCGAGCGCGTCCGCCCGGTACTGGGTCAGTACATAGACATCGATCGGCTCGACTCCCTGATTGAGCGCGACAATGCGCGCGATTGGCGCGGCCAGTATCGTCAGGCCACAGAGACCACCCAGTACGCGGGGCGGACAGAGCCATACCACCACTGCCCAGATCACGTAAAACTGCTCCTCGATCGCGAGCGACCAGGTCACGTCGAGCACACCGTGCAGGAACGCATTGCGCGACGCCACGGCGAAGTTTGTGAGGTACAGCCAATACGGCCACTGCTCGCGCGGTGCACCGGCACCGGCCAGGAGATCGAACCACGCAGGCAGGCGCGGTAACACTACGAGCGACAGAAACACAATGAGGTAGTACAGGGGGAAGATGCGTAGTGTGCGTCGCGCATAAAAGCTGCTGAAGTAACGGTCGCTGCCACGCGCGTCGATCAAGATCCCGGTGATCAGAAATCCCGAGAGGACGAAGAACAAATCAACGCCCGACCATCCGATGAGAGCCGCATCCGCAATCCACCGATCGACCGCGGAGACCGGCTTCAGAATCGTGAAGTGGTGGAACAGAACAAGAATGATGGCGATACCGCGAAGGCCATCGAGCGCCGGAGTGTAAGCGATCACGAGTCGCGCGCTATCATACCGCGTGCCTTCCTGGTTCCCGAGAGCGGCGACGACGCTGCTCGGGCTCATTCTCAGCGTCGAGCTACTCGTGATCGCGCCGTTGGCACAAGTAGTCGCACTGGTTGCCGCGGCCGCATGGATGGCGTTGCCGGGCGTTGTCTTCGTGTGGCGCGCGTTGGGCGGCACGCCTCAGGCGCGAATGACCGCGTGGTTCATTGGACCTGCGTTGGGCTTCGGGTTCAGCGTCTTCGGATTGCTGTTGTGGTGGGCCGCTGGCGTTCAGACCTGGCTCGGTGTGGTGCTCGCACCGCTTCTGACCTGGCTGCTTGCGGTGATTGCTCGTCGCTTCGGGGGCGCCGCTCTGCGTCTGCCACTGCTCGATCAACGCGATGTCGCCGCTGTGGCCGCGGCTCTTCTCGTGGTGCCGCTGGTCACGTTCGCGCCATACGATCATGTCGCCGAGAAGACTGCGGACGGCGATGCCTATCGCGCATATTTCACCGCGGACTTCGTGTGGGCGATGGCAGTGACCTCCGAGCTGGCCAAGGGTGACGTGCCACCGGCCAATCCGTTCTTGTCAACACAGCCGATGCGCTACTACTGGATGTCGCACCTGCTGTCTGGCGCCGTGTACCGCAACGTGCGAGACCAGGGCGTGTCTGCGGAGCAAGTCGTCCTTGTCAACGGTCTTGCGTTCAGTGTTGCGTTCGTCACATTCCTGTATTGGTTGGCACGCGCCTCGGGGGGCGGACCCGTCGTCGCGACGGTGGCGGTCGCCGTCGGCTTTTTGGCGAACAGCTACGAAGGGCTCGACCGGTTGTGGCTCGTCTTTCGTGGCCAAGCGCCTCTCGATGCCCTCCGCATCCTGAACATCGACGCGGTCACGCGGTGGTTCTATCAAGGGATGCCGGTAGACGGCTTGCAGCGTCTCCTCCTGTACCAGCCGCACCACCTGACGGGCTATGTGCTTGCGCTGTCTGCCCTTTGGCTGATCGCCCTGGCCGAAGACGTCACCGCGATCTCGATTGCGCTCTGGGCCGGCATCCTCCTCGGCCTGGCGTTTCTCTTCAGCACCTTCACGGCAATTATCGTCGGTGGAGCAGTAGGCATCCTCTATTTGGTCCGTCTGGTTCAGCAACATGCGCTGAAATCCATCCTCCAGTGCGCAATTCTTGGCGGCGCGCCGGTGATCCTGGCCATTGGCGTCAGTGCCGTCCTGGGGTACACGGATCCAAAAGAAGGCCTTCTCATCCGGTTCGGTGTCAATTCGGTCGCCCTTCGACGCTGGCCCTACGTAATGCTTCTGAGTTTTGGTCCGCTGCTGTTCGTGGGTGTTGCCGGTCTGTCGCGATGGAAATGGGTTGCCCGGGAAGGCACAGCAGCTGCCGCGTTGGTGCTCACCGCGATCGTCTTTTACTTCACCGCCGATGTGCCCGACATGGGTGGGGTCTGGGTGGGCTGGCGCAGCGGACACCTGCTGCTCATCGGGTTTTCGATCATCGGCGCTGCCGCGGTGGGCGCGGCCTGGCGGCGACGCGCGCTGCGGCCCGCACTCGTGCTGGCCATGGTTGCTGCCATCGTCCCGGCCCTGCCAACCGTGGCGATCGACGTCTTCAACGCCCAGGACATCAGCAACCGCGAACAGGGTCCGGGGTTCCCCTGGACGCTCGTGATTACCAGCGAGGAACGCGAAGGGCTCGACTGGCTTCGCGCGAATACACCTGCCGACGCACTGGTTCAGGTAGAGCCTTACGTCCGAGACGCCGGGACCTGGGCGTACGTCCCGGCTTTTGCGGAGCGGAGGATGGCAGGCGGTCTGCCCATCTCGATGATTCCGCTCCAGCCATACCGTGAGAGCGTCCGAGCACGTGCGCTCAGGGATTTTCAGGGCGCGCACGGGCGACGACGCGTACGCAACCGCGACGTTTCTCGGCGTCGCCTATCTCGTGGTGGGTAGACCCGAACGCTTGGCCTACTCCGATGGCATCGCGCGACTGAGCGAGCGCCCGGATCTGTTCGCCGAAGTGTTCCGCAACGAGGCGCTCACGATTTACCGGGTGCGATAGGTGCGTTGGGTGCGTTGGGTGCGACAGGTGCGGTGCGGTGCACCGGTGCACGACCGAAGGTGCCGGACCGCACCTGGCCCACTTGCGCACCTGCGCACCGCACCGCACCGCACCCGTCGCACCCCGCGCACCTAGCGCACCTGACGCACCTAATTCACAACGACCGCGATCTCGTTGGAGACCCCACTCGGGCCACACGAATTGTGACCGCGCACGCGGACGTAATACGTCCCCGGCGGTGCCGACGCAGATAACGATGTGGCGGCGCTGCCCGTGTTGTATACCAGGTTGGTCACGCCCGGACTAAGCCCGACTTCGAGCAGATATGTGTCCGGCGCCTGGCCACCACTCGCGATCCAAGTGAGGATCACAGCCGAACCGTTCACCGAAGCCGAAAGTCCAGAGGGTGCGCCAGGCGGGCCTTGGCAGCCCAGTTGCACGACAACTTCGTTCGACGGCGGGCTGGCGCCGCACACATTCCTCGCCCGAACGCGCGTGTAGTACGTGCCCGGCGGGCCCGCGGCTGACAGGCTCGTTTGCACTGTCGGAAACGCCGCGAGATTGGCCAGCCCTGGCCCGCTCCCAGCTTCGAGCACGTACTCCGCGGTGGGTTCGGGCGACGGCGTGCCTACCCAATTGAATGTCACATTCAATCCACTGACAGAGGCGCTGAATGCCGTGGGGGCCGCCGGCGGTCCGGCACACCCCACGCCGATACGAACCACCACTTCATTCGACGGAGCGCTGAGACCCGCAAGATTCTGCGCGCGCACCCGCACGTAATAGACCCCTGCCGGAGCTGCTGTGCTGAAGCTTGTGGCCGTACCTACTGGCAGAACCACCACGTTACTCAGCCCGGGTCCGGTGCCTGCCTCAAGAACGTATTGACCGACCGGGCCTCCGCCACCTGGAGGGGTCCAATTCAAGGTCACATTCGATCCAACGACTCCAACCGACAAGCCCTGTGGAGCGGCTGGCGCCTGGAGTACGGTTGTCCCGGTCAGGATCAGCGTTCGCTTCGAATTGACATTGGGAATGGTGACCGTCGTCCCGTTTAGATAGGTGACCCGCACATCCACCACCGTTGCTGCGCCAAGCCCGAAGTGCACGACGGGATCATCCTGTGCGAGGTATCCGGTGCTGCTCTTGACTTCTCGCAACCCAAGCTGCGTGCCGGTGCCGGCTGCGAACACTTTGATCTTCGCGCCGAACGCCCCCGCCTGCCCATTCGCCGCAAATAGACGCACCTTCAGCCACTCACCCGCGTCGAAGTCGTTCCGCACCAGATACGGCCGACCGAACTTTGCCGTGATCGCGAAATCGACGTCGCCATCGAGATCGATATCCGCAAATGCGGTGCTCCGCACGTCGGGAACGGGGAAGCCGCTCGCCGGTCCCGGAAATGCCGGGCCGGGGACAAATACCCCCGTGCCATCGTTGAGGGCAACGATTGGAAGGCCAGGCAGCACGAGATCGAGATCCGTGTCGTTGTCGAGATCGGCGAGGCCGGCAGTCAGGCCGCTGAAGCCTTGGATCATCTGACGGTATGCGAATACACCGCCGCCGACGTTGTGATAAACATGCGCGACGCGTGCGGCCGTGCCCGACAGGCTCTGCTCAATGAAGACCAAATCCAGATCGCCATCGTTGTCGAGGTCACCCGTCGAGATTCCTGAATACGCCCGGTAGTAGATCCCCGGCTCCGGAGGGAAGGGTCCGCTGTAGATGCCAGCGTCCGACGGACTGACCGCAGTGAATACGCCGTTGTCGTTCCTGAGGATGTTGATGTCGCCGTTCCGGTTGCACACCAGGAGATCGAGGTCTCCATCGCCATCGTAATCCGTGTCCGTTGCACCCTGTCCGGAAGGCGCGGTGACCAGGATGCCGCTCGTGATGGAAGCGAACTGAAAGCCGCCGTCGTTGCGATAGACCTCGTTGCGGTCGGCCAACGGCTCGTTACTGCCTTGATCGCCATTGACTGCGAAGATGTCGAGATCGCCGTCCCGATCCATGTCAAAGCTCAGGATGCTGCGGGTGTAGTCGGCGTAGCTGCTCATCTCCGTGGGCGTCACATCCACGAACACGCCGCCGTCGTTTCGATAGATACGATTCGGTTCGGCAAAGAACGGTTCGCTCACCGTTTTGTAGGTGAGCGCGACGGTCAGATCGTAGTCGCCGTCGTTGTCGAGGTCCGTCCACGTCGCACCATGCGTGCCACCGCCGAAGATGCCGATGTTGCGGGCGTTGGCTTCCTCGACGAATCGTCCGCCACCAAGGTTGCGGTAGAACTGATTGCTTCGATACGGGTTGGCCAGGTCTCTGACGTTGTTGTAGGTCATGTACAGGTCTGGTAGCCCGTCACCGGTAATGTCTGCCCACATCGCGCCATGCGAGCCGGTTTCATCGTCGATTCCACCCGAGGCGCTGATGTCGGTGAACGCCAACGTCCCCGCGCTTTGTTGCGCGCGCGCTCCACCAAGCCCTGCCATGGCTACCACGGCCAACGTGACTGCGAGTCTTGTTCGGATGATGCGAAGTACTTGATGCATAAGCGGTTTCACTATACCTGACCAATTGTTTGTTTCCCGTCAGGAACTTCGTCGGGAGTCGACAATGACCTGAGCCACGTTGTCGTCATCGACGGCCGCGAATGTCCTCGATGACCGCGTCGACGTCGTGTTCGAGCGATCGCGTCGGTGCGTACGCGAGAGCACGCCGCGCTGCATCGATATTGGCAATCGAATAGCGCAGTTCGCCGGTTTGTGCGGGTGCGTGCGCGGGTGCTAATTGCGGCGCCAGTCGCGCGGTGAGCATCGCCGCCAGTGCATTCAACGATGTACCACGTCCGGTGCCGAGATTGTAGGTGCCAGGCGTGTGCCCTGGCCCAGCCATGGTGCCGGCGGCAATGTCCTGCACGTGTACGAAATCACGCTGCTGCTCGCCATCGCCGAAAATCACCGGGACCTCGCCGCGGAGCAGACGTGTGACGAAGATGGTGATGACGCCGACGTAAGGCGTATACGTCTGGCCCGGCCCGAAGGTATTGAAATACCGCATCGCGGTAAAGGGAATGCCTCGTGCACCGAGAATCTGGCGCGCGACACCTTCAGCTGCCAGCTTGCCAATCCCGTAGGGCGACACTGGCTCGGTCGGGTGGCGCTCGCCGATGGGGGCGGGTGACGAAGCATCTGCATAGACGGCCATCGACGAGGCCAGGACGAACCACTTGATCGCCTTGGGATCCACCGCGCGCAACAACCGCGCCGTGCCCATGACATTGGTGTCGAGGTCTTCGTAAAAGCGATCGAAGCTGCCGCGGATGGTGACTTGAGCCGCCAGATGAAAGACGCAGTCGACCCCGGACAACGCGTTGCTGACCGCCGCTTCGTCGCGAATATCGCCGTGCACGAAGCGCGCCGCCTCCGCAACGACCTCACGCCGGCCGACAGACAAGTTATCCAGGACGGTGACGCGGCGTCCCTGAGCAAGCAGTGCGCGCGTCAAGTGTGATCCGATGAACCCGGCGCCTCCGGTAACCAGGGCGTGCGAATAGTTCATCGTGCACTGGCGGCGGCCAGTCCGGGGCAGTAGACAGAGTGCTCACCGTCCATGACCACCGCATCGAGGTCGTGTTTGGCGTCCACGGTCACGCTGGGCATGATCACCGAGTTGGAGATGCGTATCGGATGGCGAATCACGACGCCGTCGCCAATGACGCTGCGTTCGATCCGCGTGCCGGCCGGCGACTCGACACGCTCACCGACAAGCTGAGACAAGCCCTTGCGCTCGAGCTCGATCAGGTTGATGGCCAGCAGGTCTTCTGGTTTCGTCAGGTTGAGATCGCGCTCGACGATCGGATGATGACGAACATGGTATCCGTCGTTGATGAGAATCTGGATGCTGTCGGTGATTTCGTACTCATCGCGCATGGCGGTGCGTGGCGTGCGCCGGATCGAGTCGAAGATGTGCTGATCGAAGACGTACAGCCCACACCCTTTGAGCTGACTGTCCACATAGCGAGGCTTTTCGATGACGCGCTGCACGCGGCTGGTCTCGTCTGCCTGGATGACGAAATTGCGGCGCACCATGGCCGGGTCGGGTTCGTACATGCTCACGAGATTGGCATTCACTCTGCCGGCCAGTACTTCATCGATCAACGGGCGCAGCGGGGCATTGAGGTGGAAGTAGATGTCGCCGAGCATCAACAGAAACGGAAGCTGCACCTGGCTTTCAAGGGCCCCCACGGCATGTGCGAGACCAAGCGTGCTCTCCTGCTCGACGAAATGAATCCGGACCCCGAACTGCGAGCCGTCGCCGAACCGGCTTGCCACCTGATAGCCGAGATGACCGACCACAATGTGGATGTCGGCGATGCCGCAGTCACGCATCACCTCAATCTGGTGGGTGAGTAGGGGACGGTTGAGAATCGGCAGGATCGGTTTCGGGCTTCGCTCGGAGAACGGGTACATTCGCGCGCCCTTGCCCGCGGCGAGGATGACGCCCGCCATGCGTCCGCTCAAATCACCCAATCGGCTCTCCTGAGACCTTGCAGCGAACCAACTCGCGCATGACGCGCACCGCGTCGAAAGCGCGGATCTTCTTGCCTTCCTCGAATGTCCGGCCGCGAAAGCTCACCGGGACCTCGGCGAAGCGCGCGCCACGCTGCGCCAGTCGCGCCGTGAACTCTGCCTCGAAGTCGAAACCGTTGGCCTGAATCTGGATACCTCGAATGAACGACGCGCGATACATTTTGTAGCACGTCATGAGGTCCGATACCTGCGCGCCGTAGAGAGCCCGCGCTGCGGCGCTCATGAACAGGTTACCGACACGGTTGACGAACCGCATGCCCTCGATGGACCCCTTGAAGCGGCTGCCGTACACGACGTCGGCCGTCCCCTCGAGAAGGGGCTGCAGGAGCGGGATGTAATCGCGCGGGTCATACTCGAGGTCGGCATCCTGGTGCACGTAAATGTCGCCGCTGGCAAGCGTCCAGAGATGTTTGAGCACGCCGCCCCGGCCAACGTTGTCGGGCATGAAGATGATCTTGACCCCTGGGAGCGTGAGTCTCGACAAGATGTCTCGTGTCCCGTCACTGGAGCCGTCGTCGCCCACGAGGACTTCGAGCGTGAGCCCCGTATTGACCGACACCACCTCGGTCAACAGGCGTTCGATGGTCGCGCGTTCGTTGTAGACGGGGACGAGGACGCTGAGGGTGTGATGGGGCATCAAAAGGAAAGTTACAAGTTACGAGTTACCAGTTCGAACGCTTGTTCAGCAACTAGCCAGTCAGAACGCCCAGGTGCCTTTTAGCATCCAGATGGTCACGAGATTTGAACTTGTAACTGGTACTTGTAACTAACTATTACGCGGCCCCTTGAGCCGCCGGTGGCGTTGCGGCAGGCAGGTCGGCGCTGCCGCGGCGTTTCTCCATCGACGCGCGCACGAGGAATTTGGCGTACGGAACGACCTGCTTGATAGCGGCGACGTTCATCTGGCAGGGGCTCAGGCAGGTCGGGCACTTCTCGTCACGAATCATGTCGCGGTGGGCCTGCGACGTCGCACGGAAGTAGATTGCCTCGGGGTCCTCGTCCTTCGTGTTCCCCATGACGTCGCTGTTCTCGCAAAAGAACACATCGCCGTTCGGGTTGAGCATCACGCCCTGCGTCTGGAACGGACATGGCGCCAGGCGGTGATAGCCATTGGAAATCATGTCCGCATAGTGCATGTAGATGTAGTTCTGCCCGTCGAGCAGAGGATCCTGCCGCACGCGGTCGAGAAAAAACTTCCGCATGCGCTGTTCTTCGACACCCATCGGCCGGAGGTCGCCCTCCAGATCACTATTGCCGAGCATGGCATCCGTGAAGCGGACCATGTTGAAGACGATGTCCAGCTTCTCCTTTTTCGCCCATGCCAGGATGTTGTCTGCGTCGTCAAGGTTCATCGAGAAGATGGTCGAAGAAATGCCGAAGTTGAACCTGTATTTCTTCTGCAGCTCCTGCATCGCGGCGATCGTTTTGCTGGCCTTCTCGAACGCGCGCTTGACGTTGCGCACTTGCCCGTGCATCTCGTTGACGCCATCAATGGACACCCGCGTCGAGAAAATCACGTTGCGCTCGTTGCACATCTCGACCACTTTGGTCAGCATCGGGATGGCGCGATGTGGCGTCAGGCCGGTCGTGTTGATCGTTAGTTTCCGCAGTTTGGGGAACTTGTCGACCATCACGCGGCATATCTCGACCATGTCGTTCCGCGTGGTCGGCTCACCCCCGGACAACGACGCATTTTCGATGTTCTTCCAGAGTGGCGAACTGAAGGCCTGTTCGATCTGCTCGAGGGTCAAGTCCGACTTGCGGTCGCCCCGCGTCCAGTTGCTGCACATCTCACACTGGGCATCGCAGACGAAGGTGCAGTGAAAGATCAGGACCGTGGGGTGGAGCGGGGTGTACCTAGCGACGGCAGCCCTGACCAAGTCGCGCGGCGCGCTGAGCGCCGCCTTGGCGAGGTACTTCGCCGCATAAACTTGTGCCATGTAACCCTAAGATTCTACAGGATTTCTCGGCGTTTCCGCAACCAAAGCACCAGACCAGGCAGGTTGCCGGCGAGCCCGGTCAGCACGATCAGCGTCGAGAGCGCAAACGACCGTTCGTCGGGAACGGCCATCGGCCGAAGGAGCCACACAATGACTCCCTGTGGAAGGCCAAAGCCGCTCACCGAGATAGGAAGCAACAGCATCAGCAGCCCAATCGGCATGATTAGGAGGTAATAGCGGAATGAGACCGCGATTCCCAGCCCGAGCCCGAGGAGGTACGCCTGAGTGATGCGCAGCAATTGGACCACCACTGACCAAGCCATGACGTGGGCGAGCACGCCCCCATGGCCACGATATCGGCTCACTGCGGCCCCGACTTTGCGGATGTAGCCGCGACCTCCGGGAGCGCTCGCTCGCGGAGTCAGGATGGGCAGCAGCCGATCTGCCCAGAATGCGCTCAGGCAGACGGCGGCCACGAACCCCACCGCGACACCGGCACGCCAGTCGAAGCCGGACTCAGGTGTCCAGACAATTAACCCGAACACACCCATTGCGATGAGCGACAAGATGCCGAGGAGTCGATCGACCACGACAGAGGCCACAGCTTCGTCACCGGCATCCGTGACACGTGACAGCCCATAGGCCCGCGCCGCATCGCCGCCAAGACCTGCAGGCAGAAAGCTGCCGATGAACGAGCTCGTCAGGAAAATCCGCGCGGCTCGCCCGGCGCTGATAGGAGCGCGGCTCGCGCGAAGCAAGAGCACCCATCGCCAGATCATGACCGCGCGGTCCAGAGCAACGAGGGCAAGAACGCCAATCAAGTACCACGGGTTGATGGCCGCGACCGCCCGGGCCGCGGCGGCCATGTCAATCCGCGAGGCGAGGTAGGCAAGGATGCTCACCGAGAGCATCAGTCGAACCCACCACGAGCCGACGGCGCGCGTGAGGGTTTTAAAACTGTCCTCCAACCTGTTCCCCGCCAGGTTTGCGGACGACGAATGTCAGCGTCTCGAAAAGGTTCTTGCGAACCTTGAAGAGTAAATCTTCCGTGCGCGTGCGGCGAGAGAGCGTATTGAGGCCCGGCAGATTGACCAGCAGCGCGCCTGCCGCGAGCGCATCTCGCGCCACACCCGTCGCGACGCCAATGCTGCGCTCGACGTGCAGGATGTCGAACCCGTTGTCGTTGAAGAGCTGTCTGACCCGACGCTCAGTTGTCACGAAGTTGTGCGTATAGTCCACGTCCCAGAAGAACGTGCGCTCCTTCAGGTAGTCAGGAACGACGACAAAGAACACCCCGCCAGGCCGCAGCGCGCGAAACCCCTCGGCGGTGAATTGCCGGGCCGCATCGATGCCGCTCATATGTTCGAGCACCTGGTCGGCATAAACGACATCCGCGCTGTTGTCGGGAATAGGAATGGGCGGCGTCCAGGATTCGATGACCCTCAATCCTTTCTTCCGCAGAACATCGATGAGGATCGGGCTCGCTTCGATCGCCGTATAGCTCCAACCCGCCTCAACGGCCTGTTCGGCAAGGGTGCCGTGCCCAGGTCCGATCTCGAACATCTCGCCGGGAGGTGGCTGGTACTTGTGCAGCAGCGCGAGGCGATGCCGTTCGATCTTGCCGCGCCGAGAGCTGCCGTAAGTGGTCAGCTTCTTTTCAGAAAACGACTTGTAGAAGTTGGACCGCTCGGCCACTGAGAAACCCGCCAAACGCGAAGGGCAGGAGGCGGTATGCCTTCCTGCCCTTTGCAAGACCTTCGCACGGCTATTGAATCACGGTTCACAGAGCGGAGCGTCGCCCGGTCGGTCAGTGGACCGGGGGCCCGGCACACGGCTCCATTGCAGGGATGGCGATGGCCCGCCGGCGCCGACGACGAGATCGTAGACACGGCTACCGTCGTACACCACGGCGTCCTCTCGGAACATGCTGCCATCGCTTCCGCCGCAACCGCTGCAATTGCAGGCATGCCCACCAGGAGCGGCGACGATCAATTTCCAGTTCGGGTCAGACTGGGCCAGGGCGTAGGCAACTTGACGCGTGAACCGATGGCAGCCTACATCCCGCCCTCCCGCACAGGTCCGCCATTCGGCAGATTGAGAAGCGACTGCGGCGGCGCAGCCAAATCGATTGTCCGGTCCGAATGGACCACATTCGGCAGGGACCGGGAACGGTAGCGTACCGCCGGGGCCGCCGCCTCCAGCTGCTGGCGGATTCGGTGTCGTGAATTGCGCAAAGATGGACCACGGCCCGAATGCTTCGCCGAAACGCCCGCGCGCACGCCACCACAGCGTGGCTGCATACGGAAGGTCGATCTCGACAGCGTGACTGACGGCGCTGGCAGTTTCGCCTGTCAGGCGATTGTAGATGACCGTTCCGCTGGCATCCTGGATTTCAACCTCATGAGCAATGCTGACCGGCACCAGCAGGCCGATCGCGTTAGTGAACGTCAGCGTGGGTCGTTGACTATCAACGGGACCTCCATTGGGGCCGAGGCCTTGCGGAGCCATGACCTTCATCGTCGATCCGTCGGGGTTCACAAAGGTTGTAGATGGCTCTAACGCGCTGGGGGAGAGGGAAGTCCGTGGAGTCTCTGAACACGACCCGATGGCCAGCGCGCACACCGCTGACCAGGCCAGCATTGTCTTTCTTTGCATCGAACAAGTTCTCCTCATTGCCAATCGAAACACTGGGCGACACGGCCGCGGCCCGCGAACGCCCAGCATGATAGCGCAGCTGAATCTCGCCCATGCTAAGATTTTTCGGCCCTACGCACGACGTTGAGGTGCGGGCCTGCCAGACCCATTTCGGTATCTGGACATTCCGTGGAGTCGAACATCGCAATGTACCGAAAGGCTCTGACCGTCCTCTGTCTACTCTTGGCCGCAAGCGTCCGCGAAGCCTCCGGCCAAATCGGCCAGCCGTGGACCGACCGCGGATACGCGCATCTCAATATCGGTTTCGAGACTTCGTCGGGCACACTCACCGACGCCACGACATTCCGCCGGCCGAACGATACTGAAAACGGGACCCTCGCCGTTTCGAGCAACGTCGATTCAGGTGCGTTCATCGACTTTGGGGCGGGTTGGCGTGTGTGGGAGAACGTGTCGGTTGGCCTTGGATTTCACCGGGGCTCGACCAGCGGAGAAGGCGCCTTGGAAGCGTCTGTCCCGAATCCATTTCTGACCGATCGCCCTCGTAACGTGGCTATATCGATCAGTGATCTCGATCGCACCGAACACGCGTGGCATCTGCTGTTCGGCTATATGTTGCCGGTCAACGAAGAGCTCAGTGTTCACTTTACGTTGGGGCCCTCCTTCTTTCGGTTGAAGCAGGAGGTCGTAAGCGACGCCACTTACACAGAGGGAGCCTTCCCGTTTACGACGGTGACTGCCACACCCGTGGTCAGCGAGCGCACCGATTCGGCGACCGGATTCAACATCGGCCTGGATGCGACCTACAAGCTGTATGAGACGCCGACGATGAAGCTCGGGGCCGGCGCGTTCCTGCGTTATGCCGGTGCGTCTGGAAAGATCCAGATCCTCAACAACGTCGTCGATTCAGATGTCGGCGGATTGCAGATCGGATTTGGGGGACGACTACGCTTCTGATCGCAAATCAGGTTCAGGGGTTCAGGGTTCAGGGGTTCAGGGTTCAGGGGTTCAGGAGTTCAGGAGTTCGGAACCACTGAACCACTGAACCTCTGAACCTCTGAACCTCTGAACCTCTGAAAGGTTCAGAATCGTCCGCGTCCCGTCCAGCGTCCCACGCCGCCATTGTTGTAGGTGACGTCGGTCACGTCGCCCCATGCGGGTGACGGATTGGATCCGCAATGGCCGCCGATCACGTCGATGATGTAGACCTCGGTCGATCCTTCGTCGGGGCCGCGCCCCCAGTGATAGTCGATGGCGTCCTTCGAGGGATCCCCCACGTTGCCGCGCTTCCAGTTGTAGCCCCACCGCGTGTCGTGCTGTCTCAGAGCATCGACGACGGCATCCATGAATCCCCAGTTTCCCCCATGTTCCTGGCACGAACCACGGAGGAGATCGGGCCGGGCTGCCGCGATTTGCTGGACGACGTGCGACATGTTAGGCAACGGCAGTCGTTGACCGGGAGCCGGATCTGGGGTTCGTCCGCCGCCTCCACCTCCACCTCCTCCGCCGCCCCCACCTCCACCGCCGCCGCCGCCGCCACCACCACCACCCCCACCACCGCCAGGCGCTGCCGGAGTTTTGAACGCCAGCATCGCCGAATACGGGCTCGCGGTTTCCCCATCAGTGCCATATACCCGCCAATAGAACATCTTGTCCCACGGGAGTTCGCCCAACGACATTGTCGTTATGCCCCCAGCACCTGGCGTCGCGGTTACAACCGCGACTGTCGCTGATGGATCGGGTGCGGTTGCAATCTCAAAACGGTAAATGACGTTGGTCGTTCCGGAGATGCGTCCATTGCGTGCGCGAAATTCGGGACGGTTCGTGGACAGGACGCCATTGGGCTCGATCGGTGCTGGCGCATCGATGACGACAGGTTCGACGACGCTGAAATGCGCGACCGAGGAGTACGGACCTGTGTTCGCGCCATCGAGCCCCCGGGCGCGCCAGTAGTACGTCTGTCCTGGCGCAAGGGCATTGGGCAAGCGATAGGACGTCCGACCATTCGGGCCCAATGCGACGCGGTCTGCCTGATGGACGATCTGTTGAAAAGCGGTGTCGGACGCAACATCGAGCTGCATCCAGAGCTCGCGTACCCCGGACGTGGTCGCATTGCCGAACAGGAGACTCTGCGGACTGTTGTCCGTGACGACCTTCGAGCCGACGATGGGCTCCAGAGCAGCGGGCGCCGTGATCTCGACGCCTGGAATCGGCCCTGCCACGCTAGGACTGAGAGGATTTGCGCTCTTGGCGCGCTCACAGGCCGAGAGGGCTGTGACGGTAAAGAGGACGACTAGAAGACTTGTCGTTCGTTTCAAGGTCATACCGGTAGATCAGATATCGGCTTCGACTGCGCGTAGCTTTACGGGGCTGCCCACATAGGCGTAACTTCCTGTAGGTCAGCAAGATATAATGATCTGTTGATGTGACCAGCGATCACCGGCCGCTCCGCGTCCTCATGCTGGCGCCGGAGCCCTTCTTCGAACCCCGGGGAACCCCTTTCAGCGAGTACCACCGCATCAAGGCACTGGGTGAGCTAGGTCACCAGGTAGACCTGGTGACCTATCCGATCGGGCGCGATGTCGCGTTGCCCAACCTTCAAATCTTCCGTTCGCTACGCCCGCCATTCGTCGAGAAGGTGCCAATTGGTCCCTCATGGACCAAGGTTCTTCTCGATTGCCTGATGCTGCCCACCATCATGCGCCGTGCGCTGACGACCAGGTACGACGCCATCCATTCGCACGAGGAAATGGGCCTGGTGGGAGTCTGGTTGGCGCGGCTGCTGCGGATCCCGCATCTCTACGACATGCACTCGAGCCTGCCGCAGCAATTGAGCAACTTCAAATACAGCCGGTCGTCGTGGTTGCATCGCATGTTCGTCTGGTCCGAGGGTCAGATGGTCCACGGATCAGACGTCGTCATCACCATCTGCCAGGAACTGCAGGACACCGTGGATCACATGGGCGTAGGCGATCGCGCGCTATTGATCGAAAACGTCATGGGCGGCGAGGTCGAAGAAGCTACGTCGATGAGTCCGGCGGAGGTCAGGAAGCACTGGAAGGTTCCCCCAGACGCGCCACTCGTGCTGTACACAGGAACGTTCGAAGCGTACCAGGGCGTTGAATTGCTGACGCGCGCAAGCGCACGCCTCGCGCAGTCCCATCCGCATGCGCGAGTGTTGGTCGTGGGTGGTGAGCCCGACCAGGTCGAGGCCGCTCGGACGCAGGCCGACGCTGCTGGCGCGTCAAGCACCATGGTCTTTACCGGCCAGCAGCCTGCCCGCGAGATCCCCGCCTTCGTTGAGGCCTGCGACATCCTGGTGTCTCCGCGTATTCGGGGCACCAATACACCGCTCAAGATCTACTCGTATCTGCGGTCGGGCAAGCCCATCGTCGCCACCGACTTGTTGACACACACCCAAGTGTTGTCGAAGGAAGTGGCGCGGCTCGTGGCTGCCGAGCCCGAGGCCCTTGCGGCAGCGTTGGCCGACCTGATCGATCGCCCCGCGGAGCGGGCGCGCCTGTCCGGGGCTGCGATGGCGCTGGCTGCCGCGAAATACAGCCGCTCCGCGTATGTGCAACGGACCGCACACGCTTATGAGCGGCTTGTTGGGGTTGGTAGGGCGGGTGGGGCAGGTCGGGCAGATGGGGCGGGTGGGGCTGGCCGGCATTCCGTAGATGAAAAAAAATCCGTGGAATCCCCTACTAGCCCTACCGGCCCCACCGGCCCCGATTGGATTCCGCGGTGAACGTGTTGGTAACGGGTGCCACCGGTTTCACCGGCGGCCACCTCGCGGCGGCTTTGGCTCGACGAGGTCACCACGTTCGTGCGCTTGTGCGATCGCGGAGTCTTGATCGCTTCAGGACGTCGGTGGCTGCGGGGCTCGGTGTCGAAGCCTTCGAGGGGGATCTCGCGGATCCGGGCGCGGTCGAGCGTGCGGCGCAAGGGGTCGCGGTGGTGTACCACATAGCGGCCACCTATCGCGAGGCTGGGCAACCGCAGTCCGCCTATCACGCGATCAATGTTGACGGTACGCGGCACGTGCTCGAGAGCGCCGAACGGGCGGGTGTCGCTCGGGTAGTCCACTGCAGCACTGGCGGCGTGCACGGGCACATTACGCATCCGCCGGCGAACGAGGACGCCCCCTGCAATCCTGGTGATGTGTATCAGGCAACCAAGCTCGAAGGCGAGCGCTTGGCGAGTGAGTATGCGCAGGCCCACACGCTCGAGGTCGTGGTTGCCCGTCCGATTGGAATTTACGGTCCTGGCGACACGCGGTTTCTGAAAATGTTCCGCGGGCTTGCGCGCGGAAGATTCCCGATGCTCGGGTCCGGCGACGTGTTTTATCACCTGACCTACATCGATGACTTGGTGGAAGGTTTCCGGTTATGCGGCGAAGTGCCTGCGGCCGCGGGGCGAACCTATCTGCTTGCCGGACCGCGTTACACGACGCTCAGGGATCTGGTGGCGATGATTGCTCAGGAATTGAAGGTGAAGCCGCCACGATTTCATTTGCCGGTGTGGCCGTTCTGGACCGCCGGGTTGGTGTGTGAAGCCGTCTGCATTCCGCTGGGCATCGAGCCGCCGCTCTACCGACGGCGCGTAGACTTCTATACGAAAAGCCGGGCCTTCGATACGACCCGCGCACAGACGGAGCTTGGTTTCGCGCCCGCAGTCGACCTGGCGGAAGGCATCCGTCGCACCGCGGACTGGTACAGGGAGCAGGGACTGTTGTGATACATGTCAGTTTCCGGTACTGACACGTTTCACCCAAATGACATGTCTCGTCTAAACATTGTCCACATCTGCGACCACCTCGGGTGGGAAGGCTCGCGGATGCACGGCGTGAAGCGGCTCTTCGCATGGATGATTCCGCGGTTCGATCGCGATCGGTTCAACGTGTCGCTGGTCAGTTTGCGACGGAAAGATCTCTCGGAGGATACGCTCGAGCAGTTTGGCGTCGACGTAACGTATCTGGGCCGGCACAAGTTCGATCCGCGGACGTATCTGGATCTCCTCCGCGTGATGAAGAACAAGCGTGCCGACCTCCTTCACATGCATGGGTACGGGGCGACGACGTTCGGACGTCTGTGTGGGTGGAGGTTGGGCATCCCGGCGATTCTGCACGAACACGCGAACCACACGGATACGCCGTGGTTTCAGAAGATCGCCGACTGGGCGTTGGCGCCACAGACCGACCTCGCGATCGCGGTTTCTGAATCCACCGCGGAATTCACGACGCGCGCACGACTGATTCCCTCTGAACGCACCAAAGTCGTGTATCTGGGGTCGCCACTCGACGAATTTGCCCGGTCGCGTTCCGCCGAGGAAGTCGCGGCAGCGCGTGTGGCGATGGGGATCAGCCCTGAGACGATCGCGATTGGGACCGTCACCCGGCTCATGCCGTCGAAGGGCAACCAATACCTGGTGGACGCGGTTCCGGAGATCGTCCGTCAGCAGCCGCGTGCGCGCGTCTACATCGTCGGTGAGGGCGAGCTTCAGGCGGAGCTTCAGGCACAAGCGCTGGCGCTGGGCCTGGGTGACCGACTCGTGTTCGCCGGCTTTAGACGCGACGTGGCGGAAGTCCTTACTGCTCTCGACTTCGTGGTTTTCCCGTCGTTGTGGGAGGGTACGCCGCTGACCGCATTCGAAGCGCTTGCGGCGGGCAAGCCGATCGTGGCGACCGATGCCGATGGCCTGCTTGATATCCTGACGCCTGGCAAGGACGCTCTGGTCGTGCCGAAGCGAGATCCAGGAGCGCTGGCGCGGGCAATCACCGAACTGATTGAGAACCCGGCGCGCGCCGCGGCGCTCGGGCAGGAAGCGCAGCGTACTGGAGCGAAGTACGATATTGCGATGTTCGTCAGAAAGATGGAGCGCCTTTACGAGATCCTGCATCAGACGTCGCGTGTGACCGGCCGCGCCGGAGTGCTCCAAGCCGATCTCGAGTTTCTGACGGCGAAAGGATGACGTCCCCCGCGTCGGTTCCGGTTGATGATCTTCCGTGGCGCCTCGGTCGCGCTGCGACGGCGACGCTCGGCGTCGTTCTGGTGGCCTGGGCGCTGACTGTCGACTTCCCCAGCGCCGCTGGCGCGTTCTTTGGCGACGCGTCCACGTATTACAGTCTCACACACAGCCTGGCAGAGGATTTCGATTTCGAGTATCGGCACGAAGACGTCGTGCGCGTGTGGCGAGAGTTTCCCAGTGGCCCTGAGGGGATTTTTCTAAAGCGTGGGCGCGACGTGCAGGGACTGAGTTTCACCACTGCGCTCCCGTTCATTCAGGTTGACGGCCCGATCGACTGGGACACCACTCGGCTCTATTACGCCAAGTCGTTCATCTATCCGCTTTTCGCAGCGCCGTTCGTGTGGCTCTTCGGGACCAATGGGTTTCTCGTTCTTCACGCGTTGCTGATGACGCTGTGCTTTTCGTGCGCCTACGCGTTTCTGGTCGCCAGGAGCAGCCCGATCCCGGCGCTGCTGTTTGCCACGGTGTTTCTCTTTGTGTCGGTCGCACCGGTGTACATGGTCTGGCTCACGCCGGATTTCTTCAATCTGGCATTCGTGCTCTTTGCATATTTTTTCTGGTTGTACAAGGAGGTTGTCGTCGAATCCACGACGGTCTGTCTGGGTCCGTGGCGCAGAAAATGGCTGATGGGGACGCGCTCGGATGTCGTCGCGGCCGTACTCCTTGGGATCACCACGTTCTCGAAACCCACACTCATCCCTCTTGTGGCACCGGTCCTCGCGCTGTTCGCGCTGCGCCGGCAATGGCTCCGCGGTCTCCTCGTCGGGAGCGTATTTACGGCGGTGGTCGTGGCGCTCTTCGCCTGGAACGTCGCCATTACCGGTGAGTGGAATTATCAGGGGGGAGATCGGAAGACGTTCTACGGCATCTACGGCGGCTTTCCGTTCATGAACGACCGCGCGACCTTCGACACTGTTGGTGAGGAGCGCGCGACCGATCGCGTGCCCATCGAAGTACTGACGACACGGGACGCGTTCATCCATGTGTTTCGCAACAACCTTCTGTATTTTTTCTTCGGGCGCCACCACGGGTTCGTGCCGTACTTTTTCCCGGCCGCTGTCGCAATCGTGTTGTTCCTCCTGGCCCGCAAAGGGCGGCGCGGGTGGCAGTGGCTGACGCTGGCCGGCGGTCTCGGCGCGGCGTTGTTCCTGATTCTCTACATGCCGTTTACCTATTCAGGGGGCGGCGGCCCGGTCGGCAATCGCTATTACCTGGCCGTGTATCCGGTCTTTCTGTTTCTCACACCGCCCCTGACGCGCGCTGTCAGCTCCGTCGTCGCGGCCGGCATCAGCGCGCTCTTCACGGCAAACCTGACCTTCAGTCCGTTCTATGTGTCCGTGCATCCAGCCGAGCATCCCAAGGAATATCCGTATCGCTGGCTGCCGGTGGAGCTGACGCTCGTGAACGACTTGCCGGTCAATGTGACGCCTTCGAAGTCGCGCCAGCCGCTTGGCGGCACGCCGCCGATCATGGCGTATTTCCTCGACGACAACGCGTATCTTCGCGAGACGGATGCGTTCTGGGTTCGTGGTAAATCACGGACGGAGGTCCTGCTGCGGGCGCCGATTGCCAGCGAGATGCGCGACGGGCAGGAGGCGGCCCGGCCGCTGCGGGTCGCGCGCATGGAAGTTCAGCTCGAGACCGGGCCGCTGGCGAATCGTGTCACGATCGACACCGGTGCCGACGAGCAAGTCGTCGAGATTCCGCCGCGCGATCGCCGCTCGGTCGTCGTGCGAATGCCAGAGGGCCTGCCGTATCGGCGCGACCCGTGGCTCCCGACCAACTACGTCTATCTGCTGTCCATCGCGAGTGAATCGGGATTCATCCCGATGTTCCAGGGGGGCGGTGGCGATGTCCGATTCCTCGGCGTTTTCGTGCGCCTGGTGCCGCAGTACCGAGTAATGTCGAGCATCATTGTTGCCACCGCAAGCCCGCCGTTTGCAGAGGGTGGGCATCTGGTGATGGCGCGCGAGCTCGTGCGCGCCTTGGAGGAGTGCGGACACACTGCGACGCTGCTGGTCACGCCCCAGAATCGCTTCGGACAGCAGGGCAGCGCTTATCTGGCGGCGTGGTGCACCGAGGTGTCAGTGGCGCACGAGGAGCGGCGCGTCGATCAGGTCATCTCGTTGCGCTATCCAGCATACGCGGTGCAGCACGATCGACATGTCGTATGGCTCAACCATCGAATGCGCGAGTACTACGATCTCTGGGAACAGTTTTCGACCACGCTCTCGTTCCGTGCGTCCATCAAAGAGCGTGCGCGCCGGGCGCTGATCCACCGTGTCGATCGGTACCTCCTGACCCGGCGAATCCAGCGTCTGTTCGTGATCTCCGCAACAGTCCAGTCGCGGCTCCAGAAGTGGGGCGGCCTGCGCTCGGACGTGTTGTACCCGCCGCCACCGGTGCGGCCGTATCGCACTGATGGATACGGCGACTATCTCTTCGCGGTGTCGCGACTGACACCGCTGAAGCGGTTTGACTTGTTGCTGCGCGCGCTGGCTGAGCCGGCCGCGGCCGGGATTCGATGTGTGATTGCTGGGGATGGCAGTGAGCGCGACGGCTTGTTGCGTTTACGGCGCCAGCTGGATCTCGGCGATCGCGTCGAGTTCGTGGGGCGGATCGACGAGCCCGTGTTGTTGACGCATCTGGCACAGTGCCGGGCCGTGGTGTTCCCGACGTTCAACGAAGACTACGGGTTCGTGACGGTTGAGGCGTTTGCGTCCGGTAAGGCGGTCGTCACCTGCCGCGATAGCGGGGGCCCCGCCGAGCTCGTGCGAGATGGACAGAACGGGTATGTGGTTGATTCAACGAGTGAGGCGCTGGCGGGAGCGATGAGGGCGGTAATGGCCGATCGCACCGTGGCGATTCGCCTGGGCGAGGCTGGAGCGGCCGACGTGGCGAGGATGACATGGGCGGGGGCCGTGGAAAAGTTGGTGTTGTGAGGAGTCCCCGCTCGTCCATCGCTGCACGCCTTTGGAAGCCGTCCTCGCGGGTGACCTCCGTCCTCGCGGGTGACCTCCGTCCTCGCGGGTGACCTCCGTTCTCGCGGGTGACCTCCGTCC
The DNA here is from genome assembly GCA_963846425.1 of uncultured Acidobacteriota bacterium. GTDB lineage: Bacteria > Acidobacteriota > Vicinamibacteria > Vicinamibacterales > UBA2999 > JACCSI01. The sequence goes on from CAWJVW010000002.1 coordinate 99,632, forward strand.
TTGCGGATGACCTCCGTCCTTGCGGGTGACCTCCGTCCTCGCGGGTGATCTCCGTCCTCGCGGGTAACCTCCCTTCACGAACTACGCGGTCACCTTCTTGCGAAGGAGCGTCTGGAATCAATGTGACCGCGCAGAATCTGCGAACTGAACATGTTGTCAGGTGCATGAGGGCGATTTGGCAAGCCGCTTGCTGCAGCGTTCGCGACTGAGGTCAGGAGGCACCAGAAGGATCTCGAGTGCCTAGCAAACCACGCACAATCGAAGCAAATGTCGTCTATCACATCTTCAACCGTCGGACCGATCGACAGTGCCTCTTTCCGTCTGCTGGCGATTTCGACAAGTTCCTCTTGTTGATGGAAGAAGGCCGCCGTCGCTACGAAGTGAGGCACTGCGGGTATTGTCTGATGGATACCCACTATCACCTCGCGCTGTGGGCGCATGACTCGACTTCCGTAGGTCGTTACTTGCGTTGGTTGGGAACGACTCACGCGATTCGTTTCCGGATCGCCTCAGGCACTCGAGGTCAGGGGCACGTCTACCAAGATCGGTATAAGTCGCGACCCGTACGCAACGTGCTCCAGTACTTCACGCTCATCCGATACATCGAAGCGAACCCGCTCAGTGCCGGCCTGGTGAAGCGCGCCGAACATTGGCGATGGTCGAGTCTTAGTGAGCGAGTGTCGGGACGAACCCGAATCATCGAGGATGGCCCGTGGGAGCTGCCGCACGATTGGGCAACGATCGTGAATAACGCCGGCCCCGTGCTTTGGTACCCGCTGCAGCCGATGCCATCATCGCTTCCACGACAATTCGAGGGGAAAGCGCGCTCGCCGCTCATCGTCAGTTAGATCGCCGGTGACATTGCGATCAGCGCGTCGCGCTCCGGGCGTGGGGGCGCACCGGGGACCCGCTGCAGGGACGGAGGTTACCGGTCGAGACGGAGGTTGCCGCCGGGACGGAGGTTGCGCCTGAGGACGGAGGTCGCCCGCCCGGACGGAGGTTGCGCCCAAGGACGGAGGTCGCCCGGACGGAGGTTGCGCCCAAGGACGGAGGTCGCGCCTGAGGACGGAGGTTGCGCCGACGAAGGTCGCCCCGCCCGGACGGAGCCCGCCACTCCGTGGACCGGGCACCTCGCAGAGAGGAGATCGTTGGGCCCGGCCGTCTCCTCAGGTAACCTAAGGTGTGTCCTACCGCACCCCTCTCGAAACCCGTCTCGCCAAGAAGACGACCAAAGCCATCGTCGACTTCAACCTCATCGAAGACGGCGATCGCGTCATGGTCGGTCTGTCCGGCGGCAAGGACAGCTGGGCGCTCCTCCAAATCCTCGACATCCTCCGCCAGCGCGCGCCCATTCATTTCTCGCTCGTCGCCGTCAACGTCGACTCGGGCTACGAGGGCTATCAGCACCAGGCGCTCGCAGCCGCCTGTGCCGCCCGCGGCTGGGAGTTTCACAGCCAGCACACCTCCATCGGCGCGGTCATCGACGACAAGCTCGACCCCGACGCGACGCCCTGCTCGCTGTGCGCGCGACTCCGGCGAGGTGTGCTGTACCGATGGGCCACAACGGTCGGCGCCACCAAGATCGCGCTCGGCCATCACCTTGACGACTTTGTCGAAACCCTGCTGCTGAACCTCTTCTTCGCCGGCGCGCTCAAGGCGATGCCTGCGCGCCTGGTCTCCGACAACCAGGCGCATGTCGTGATCCGCCCGCTCGTGTATGTCACGGAGGCTGAAGCCCGTGCCTACGCCCGCGAGAATGACTTGCCTGTGATTGGGTGCTGCTGCCCGGCCTGCGGCGATTTGAGCCTGCAGAGGCAGCGCGTCAAACGCCTCATAATGGAGCTCGAGCGCGAACATCCGAACGTCAAAGCGTCGATGCTGAAAGCCCTCGGCAATGTGATGCCGCGTCACCTGCTGGATCGCCGGTTGACTCCCCCGCGGGCGCTGCACGATCACATAGGCGCCGAGATCGATCGACTCGGGGCGATACCTGGCGATCAGCCACTCATTCCCCTCCTGACAAGTCGCGGTCATCTCTAGCCACTTCGCGGTCTCGCGCCGCGGCTTCTTCCATCATGAAAGCCGTCGTTCAACGAGTGACCAGCGCGCGTGTGACCGTGGACGATCGCGTCACGGGTGAGATCGGCGCGGGCCTCCTCGCGTTTGTCGGTGTTGAGAAAGGTGATGGGGCGGCGGACGTCGAGTACATTGCCAGCAAGATCCGTGACATGCGAATCTTCGAGGACGAGGGAGATGGTGCTGGACGCAAGCGCATGAACCGTTCAGTGACAGATATTGGGGGCAGCGTGCTTGTGGTCTCGCAATTCACCCTCGTCGGCGACCTTCGTCGTGGTCGACGCCCTTCCTTCGACAATGCCGCGGCGCCTGACCTCGCGCGTGCGCTGTACGAGGACGTCGTCCAAGCCTTGCGGATGTCTGGACTGATGGTTGCGACGGGAGAGTTCCAGGCGATGATGCGCGTGCAACTCGAGAATGACGGGCCCGTGACGATTTTGATCGACAGCCGTCGTAGGCTCTAGCCGATGAGCCCGCGGCGCATCTTCGGACTCGCACTCGGAACGCAGAGCTTGCTGATCCTCGCCGCGTGGTCGATCTCTCGCGTGACGAAGATGACGGCGCCGTGGGGCGATCCCGTCAAAGACACCGCGATCGGACTCGTGGCGGCGCTCGTGCTTGCGATGGTCAATTACCTTCTGCTCAAGCAGGCACCGGCGAACTGGATCGTGAACGGCGTGCGCGCGGTTTACGATGAGGTGCTCGTACCGCTGTTCTCCGGGCTCGGCCGTCTGAGCATCATCGTATTGGGCGCGGCCGCAGGCCTGGGAGAGGAATGGCTCTTCCGCGGAGTCTTGCAGCCTGTGATCGGGCTTCTCGCAGCCAGCGCTGTTTTTGGTCTGGCGCACGTCGGCGGACTCAAGATGTTGCCATTTGGTGTCTGGGCGTCGGTGATGGGACTGGTGATGGGTGGTCTTGCGATCGCGACCGGAGGGCTGATTGCGCCAATCGTTGCGCACGGGGTGTACGACATTCTGGCGTTGGAATACATTCGTCGAGGAGCACATACCGAGTGATACGAACATCAGACAACAGTTCTCAGGCCCCAGGGCCCAGGCTCGTGATCGCAAGACTCAGCGTCCTGGCGGGGCGCACCATCGCTGTTTTGCTTTTTGCGACAACGGCCTTTGCACAGCAACGCCCCCTGATCACGGAAGATCCCGAAACGATTGGCGCCGGACGACTCCTGATCGAGGCCGGCATTGATCTCGAGCGCGACGCCGTTTATCCCGTTAGTGGTCTCTCGGGAAATCGACTGTCTTTCCCAACCTTTGGCATCAGCATCGGCCTGAGTTCGATCGCGGAGTTCCAGATCGACGGCGGACTCTATCAGCGGCTGTCCGTGACCGAGCAGCAGCCTGCGCCGCTGTCGGACCTGCTGGACTTCGATGGCGATCAAACGAGCGACATCGAAGACTTCGTGCTGGCGACCAAGATCCGGCTGTTCACCGAGGCCGCCAGTCGGCCGGCTCTAGGGCTCAGGTTTGCGACGAAGCTGCCCAACGCCAGCAACGAGTCCGGCCTTGGTCACGATATGACGGACTTCTTCGCCTCGCTGCTCGTCGCCAAGACGGTCCAGTCGATCCGCATCGTCGGCAACGGCGGAGTCGCCATCCTTGGGGATCCCACGGCGAGCGTGCCTGAACAAAACGATCTCATGACCTATGGCTTGTCCGTTGCGCGCGCCCTGACCTCGTCGGCAGAGGTTGTGGGAGAAATCAACGGACGGTTCAACGCCGCTGACGATCCCGACCCGGGCGCAGAAAGCCGAGCGGCCGTGCGGCTGGGCGGGCGCTACACCAGGGGGGCCGTCCGCGTTGACGTTGGCGTCATGCTCGGCCTGACCTCGCGCGATCCAAAAATTGGAGCGACCGCGGGCTTCACGTGGGTCCTCGACGCGTTCCGCGTGCCGTAAAGCCTTCACCATGCTCTCGCTCGCCAAGGCACACGCCTACGGAAACGATTTTCTTTTCATTCCACACGAGCAGGCCGAAGGGCTCGACCCGCACGCGCTGGCTCAGGCGACTTGTGCGCGGCATACTGGCGTCGGCGGCGATGGGTTGATTCTCTACACGCTGGCGCCGGATGGCACGGCACGCATGACGCTGTACAACGCCGACGGCAGCCCCTCAGAACTCTCGGGCAACGGTCTGCGATGTCTTGCTGCACTTGTGCTGCACCTGCGTTCACGACGCAGTGGTGAAGCCCCCCTGACCGAGATCAAAGTCGACACAGACGCGGGCTGGAAGACCCTGGCGCTCGTCGGTCACAGTCAGGGTCGCTTCAGCTTTCGTGCCGCCATGGGACCGCCGACCAACGTGCAGGAAGAGACGATCGACGTCGACGGCGAACGACTGCGCGTGACGACTCTCGAGATGGGAAATCCTCAATGCGTAATGCTCGTGAGCGCGTTGCCCGACGAGGCTCGTTTCAATCGGCTGGGCCCTGCCCTGGCGACGCACCCGCGGTTCGCGGCCGGCACCAACGTGGAGTTTGCGCAAATCGAGTCTGCAGGCCGCGTACGGATTCTCATTTGGGAGCGCGGCGTCGGCCCGACGACGGCCTCGGGCACCGGCGCGTGCGCGTCGGCGGTCGCGGCGATAGCACACGGAGGTGCCGCGCGTGACTTGGAAGTCACCTCGCCCGGAGGCACACAGCGTGTCGAGTGGCGGGACGATGGCGTCTATCTCACGGGGTGGGCGGAAGTCATGTTCGAAGGCCACTGGATCTCTGGATGCCAACCTTCCCCCAGGCCCACGACGCCGCTGAAAGCTACACGCCCGCAGAAGCGGCGTTCGACCGGCGACGTCGCACTATCGGACTCGTTGTCGCGCCCGCGGCGTTTGCGTTACTGTGGCTGCTGCCACTGAGCCTCCCGGTGGCTGCCCATCGCCTCGCGGCCATCCTCGGCCTTGTCGTCGTCCTGTGGCTGACCGAGGCGTTGCCGCTTGCCGCGACTGCGCTGCTCGGGCCGGCCCTCGCGGTCGCGCTCGGGATTGCGCCAGTGCGGGAGGCCCTCGCGCCGTTTGCCGATCCGATCATCTTTCTCTTCATCGGCGGGTTCATCCTCGCGCAAGCGATGTTCGTGCACGGTGTGGACCGTCGCATCGCGTATACGGCGCTCTCGTTGCCAGCCGTGTGCTCGAGCGCCATGCGCATCCTGGTGGTGTACGGCGCCGTCTGCACCGGTTTGTCGATGTGGATCAGCAACACCGCGACCACGGCGATGATGTTTCCAATCGGCCTGAGCATCATCGCGCATCTCTCTCGGAACGCCGCGGCGCCCCCATCCCAGATCCGCAGCTTTGCAATGGCCATGATGCTGACGACGGCGTTCGGGGCATCGATTGGAGGCATGGGGACGCCTGTGGGCACCCCACCAAACCTTATTGGCATTGGCATGCTGGGCAAGGTGGCGGGCATCCAGGTGTCTTTTTTTCAATGGATGGCGATTGGGATTCCTGTGGTGGCCCTGATGTTTGGCGCGGTCGTTGCGCGGTTCTACACCAAGTCGGTCCGGGGGCTCTCGATTGCGGAGGGAAGCACCGAACTGGTGCGTCAGGAACTCTCGCGCCTGGGAGCCATGCAACCAGGCGAACGCAATGTGTTGATTGCGTTTGGCACGACGGTGTTGCTGTGGATTGCACCTGGCGTCTTCGCCATTGTCGGCGCGGATCAAACGGCTTTCGCGCGGGGGTACGCGGCGGCGATCCCCGAAAGCGTGGCGGCGATTCTCGGCGCGCTCCTGTTGTTCGTGCTACCGATCGATTGGCGTGCGCGACGCTTCACCCTCACCTGGGACGAGGCGGCACGGATCGATTGGGGCATCGTGCTCCTTTACGGCGGCGGTCTCGCGCTGGGAGAACTGGCGTTTGCAACGGGGCTCGCCACGGCCATGGGAGAGGCGGTGACGTCGTGGTTGCCATCGCAAACGACGCTGGCGCTGACACTGGTCTTCACGGCGGCGGCAATCATGTTGTCCGAGACCGCGTCGAACACGGCTTCGGCGAACATGATTGTGCCGATCGCCATCGCTGTCTCGCAAGCGGCTGGGGTCAGTGCGCTCGAGCCGGCCCTGGGCGCAACGCTTGGCGCCAGCATGGGATTCAGCATGCCCATCTCGTCGCCGCCCAACGCGATCGTCTACAGCTCAGGACATGTCCCGATTGGTCAGATGGTTCGCAACGGCCTCGTGCTAGACGTTATCGGGTTCGTCGTGATCGTGACGGTGGTGTTGACGCTCGCGCCACGTATCTTCTGACAACGGTTCTATCGGCAACGCAGAAAGTGCGCGACTGGGAGACCGCCACGTCAGCAGCCACTGCGTACTGCGGGCGCAAGCCCTAACGACGCTGGCGCGGACGCGTCGAGGCGTCAGCCTCGTCGATCGCAGTCAAAGCGGCCTGAACTCGCTGGGCCAGACCCGTAGTGAGCTGAATCGCGCGCCCATAATCGTCTGCCTTCAAGGCTGCGCGAGCTTCTTGCATCGACTTTTCGGCCCGGTCGATTGTTGCCCGCGGCGCCCGGAGCGCGGCGCGAGGCAGGCGGGCCAGCGTCGGGTCTTTGAGCCGGGCCCGTGCGTGCGTGACGAGGGTGTTGACTTCGGCGACGGCCCGCTCGGCGTCACCGCGAGCCTTGGCGCGGGCCTCGACGGCAGTTTTCGCCGCGGTTTGCGCGCGGTCCCGGCTGTCAATCGCCAGGCTCAACGCGAGCCGGAAGTCGCGTTGGGTGACGGCCTCTTCCGATCGGCGCAGCGCATCGATGGCCGCCGTCAGCTCGGTGGAGGCAAACTGTTCCGCTCCGGCGGCGCGCGCGGCATCGATGGCGCCTTGGGCCTGGTTCATCTCTTTACTCGGAGGCTCAGCGCACGCGATTGACAGCGTGGCGATGATCACGGCGGAAACCAGGCGCAGCACGAGACTGAGTATAGAACGCGGATGCCGGGAACCTGAGTGAGGTAGCATGATCGATCGAGTTGGCTCGCGCCGCCTGCGACGGCGGGAGCAAAGGCTGTGAAAGCGCTGGCGCCGCAGGATCGTCCACGCGAGAAGCTGGCGCGCGCAGGTGTCGAGGCGCTCGGCGATAACGAACTGGTGGCGTTGCTGTTGGGCACCGGCGTTCGGGCGCGAAATGCGCTCGCCCTGGCGCAGGATGTTCTCGGCGCGACGGGAGGCGTTCGCGGACTGGCGCGCATGACGGTTGACGAGCTGCAACGTGTGCCCGGGGTCGGGGTTTCCCGAGCGTCTCGGTTGCTTGCCGCGGCGGAACTTGGCCGACGGACCTTGGCGGGTGAGGCCGGCGAGCGGCCGCGGCTGACGACGCCAGCCGAGGTCGGCCGGTATTTGCTGCCGCTGTATGGTGGGTATCGTGAGGAGCGATTTGGCGTCGTGATGCTCGACTCGAAAAGCCGCCTGATTCGAACCGAAACGCTGTCTGTCGGATCACTCGACGCCAGCATTGCCCATCCGCGCGAGGTGTTCCGCGCGGCAACCGTCGCGTCGGCTTCAACGATTGCAGTGTTCCACAACCACCCGTCCGGAGATCCGCTGCCGAGCCCGGATGATCTGCTTCTGACGAGACGTCTCGTGCAGGCCGGGCAGGTCATGGACATCGAGGTCGTCGATCACATCATCCTGGGCGATGGGCGCTGGTTCAGTTTCAGAGACGCGAGCCTGCTGTGAAGCTGTTGTACTTCGACTGTTTCTCCGGCGCCGCTGGCGACATGATTCTCGGGGCGCTGATCGATGCGGGTCTTCCGATCAGTGAACTGAGACGTGCGCTCGGGAGCCTCGGCGTCGAGGATTGGGAGATCTCCGCCGAGCGAGTCATGAAATGCGGCATTACCGCGACGAAGTTTCGTGTCCACGAACATGTGCATTCAGCGCACGGGTCGCGGCCTCCGGCCGACGGGGGGCATCGGCACTACCACCTGAGTGGCATAAAGAAGCGGATCGATCAGTCCGCACTGTCCGACGCGGGTAAAGCACGTGCGAAGGCCCTGTTCGATCGACTCGCGGAAACTGAGGCAAGCGTGCACAACATGCCGGTCGAAAAAGTGCATCTCCACGAAGTCGGCGCGCTCGACTCGATCGTCGACATCGTCGGCACTGTCTTCGCACTGGAATGGCATGCGGCCGACCGAATCGTGGTGTCACCACTCAACGTCGGAGGCGGCACAGTGAAGACGGCGCACGGTGTGTATCCGGTACCAGCTCCGGCGACGCTTCGTCTGCTTGGAACGGCTCCTGTGTACGGCAGCACGATCGCCAAAGAGCTACTGACGCCCACCGGGGCGCTGCTCCTGAGCGATTACGCCCATGCATTTGGCTCCATGCCGCTCATGCGGGTCGATGGGGTTGGCTACGGCGCTGGTGACGCCGACCTCGAGGGAACGCCCAACGTTTTGCGCGTCGTTGTCGGCGACGAGCTCAACGGCACGGAGGCATCGCGCGTTGTCGTCATCGAGTGTGAAATCGATGACATGAATCCTCAGATCTTTGGCGCTCTCATGGATCGGCTCTACGAGGCTGGAGCGCTCGATGTGTTTTATGCGTCCGTCCAAATGAAAAAGAACCGACCGGGAACATTGATGACGATCGTGGCGAGACCAGGCAGCCGCCAACAACTCGTCGATCTGGTGTTTCGTGAAACCACGACGATTGGCGTGCGATTCAGCGAGATGACACGAGAGTGCCTGGAGCGGGAGACGGTTACCGTGACAACACCGCTCGGCGATGTGCGATTCAAGGTCGCACGCCGGTCCGGCCAAGTCCTGAACGCACAACCTGAGTTTGACGATGTGGCTCGTTTGGCGCGCGAGCAATCCAGACCGATCAAGGAAGTTCAGGCGCTGGCTGCCAAGGCATGGTTGGAGCGATGAAATTCTTTCTCACGACGGCGATCGACTTCGTCAACAGCCGCCCGCATCTCGGTACGGCCTACGAAAAGATCACGGCCGACGTGATCGCCCGCTACAAGCGCCTGGGAGGCTTTGACACGCGATTTCTCATGGGCAACGACGAGCACTCCCAGAACGTGTTTCGCCGTGCTCAGGAGCTGGGACAGGACCCGCTCGCCTATTGCGATGAGATGGAGCGTGTCTTCACGGATGTCTGGAAGCGACTGGACGTGTCCTACGATGATTTCATCCGCACCACCGATGCGCGCCGCCACAAACCTGCGGTGCAGCGCATGGTGCAAGCGTGTTACGACGCTGGCGACATCTATGAAGGGGTGTATGAAGGTTGGTACTGTGTCAGTTGTGAAGCCTTCAAACAGGAAAAGGATCTCGTCAACGGGTGCTGTCCAATTCATCCGACGATCAAGCCGGAATGGATTCGGGAGAAAAACTGGTTCTTCCGGTTGTCGAAGTATCAACAGCCGCTGCTGGATCACTACGCGGCACGGCCCTCATTCATCGAGCCGGAGATCCGGCGCAACGAGATTCTCCGCCTCGTCGAAGCCGGCCTCGAGGACATCTCGGTCAGTCGGGCAGGTCAGGCGTGGGGGATTCCGCTGCCCTTTGATCCCGACGGCGTCGTGTATGTGTGGTTCGATGCCCTCATCAACTATGCCGCCGCCGTTGGGTACGGCTGGAACCCAGAGCTCTGTAAGAAATGGTGGCCAGCAGACCTGCACATCATCGGCAAGGACATCACGCGGTTCCACTGCGTGATCTGGCCGGCCATGTTGATGAGTGCGAAGCTCCCACTCCCCGAACAAGTGTTTGGACACGGCTGGATCTCGGTTGGCAATCAGCGCATGAGCAAATCGCTTGGCAATGTCGTGGATCCCCTTGACGCTGCCGATCGATTCGGAACCGATCCCTTGCGCCTCTATCTCGTCAAGGAAGTGCCGTATGGGGGGGACGGTGACTTCACGTGGGGACGCCTGGGCGAGAAGTACAACGCGGATCTCGCGAACAATTTGGGTAACCTTGTCAGTCGGGTGTCCGCGATGACCGTGCGTTACCGCAACGGGACGCTGTCATCCGCCCGCAGCGGATCGGATCGCCTGACCGCGGTGGCGACCCAGGCCGTCGCTGACTACCGATCCGCAATGGACCGTTTGGCGCTGCATGAGGGCGCAGCGGCGGCGTTTCGTATCATCGATGCGGCGAACCTTTTCATAGCGGAAACGCAGCCGTGGTCATTGGCCAAAGACGAGGCGCAGGCGGACCGGCTGAGTGGAGTGTTGGCGGAGGCAGCCGAGGCTGTTCGTGTGGCTGCCGTCCTTCTGCTGCCGATCATGCCTTCGTCCGCCGCTGAAATCCTTCGGCGCATGGGCGACCGCCGAACTCCGAGCGACGTCCGCGTGACTGACGCGGAGTGGCGGAGCAGCGGTGAGAAGCACATTCTGAATGAAGGGCCGCTGTGGCCCCGCCGAGAATCAGGAGCATCAATCGTGACCGATCCTGCAAAAGAGCCCGCGTCCGGAGAGCCCGGCGCACCTGCGGCACCCGCGGCACCTGTGGCACCCGGCCTGACTCAAGCCGCCGCTCCGGCGCCTGCCGACGATCGGATCTCCATCGAAGACTTCATGAAGGTGGAGTTGCGCGTTGCGAAGATCGTCGAAGCCGAACGCGTGCCCAAGTCGAAGAAGCTGGTGAAGATGTCAATTGATGCCGGCGGCGCCGAACGACGGACGATCGTCGCGGGCATTGCCGAGGCTTATGAACCTGAGGCCCTGATTGGAAAGACCGTCGTGATTGTCGCGAATCTGAAGCCCGCGAAGCTGATGGGGATCGAGTCGAACGGCATGGTCCTGGCTGCAAGCCCGGACGGTGGCGCGCCCATCGTGATTAACGCCGAGCCTGCGACGCCGGGCACGCGGGTTCGCTAGCGCTCGACAGCGTCGCCACAGCACATCGTGATCGATTCGCATTGCCACCTTGCGGGCGCCGAATTCGCACGGGATCTCGACGCCGTCATCACGCGTGCCCGCGAGGCCGGGCTCGTGCGTTGCCTCGTCGTCCTCGCCGCCGAAGACGACGAGGAGCACGCACGAGCCGGACGCGTGATCGAGGCCTGGGGCGAGGTTCGATTTGCGATCGGCGTGCATCCGCATCATGCGCACAAATTTGCGGAGAATCCCGAGGGCGCTGCACAGCTGACCGCAGAACGACTGGACACGACTCCGGCCTCGCGCGCGATTGGAGAAATTGGCCTCGACTACCACTACGACTTCTCACCGCGCGACGTGCAGCACGCGGTCTTCCGCGCGCAGTTGCGCCTCGCGCACTCACGAGGTTTGCCGGTCGTAATTCACACGCGCGAAGCTGAAGAGGATACGCTGCGGATCATCGACGAGGAGTCCCAGGGACGCCTCACTGGTGTCTTTCATTGCTTCTCGGGAGATGCCAGAGCCGCGCATCGAGCGCTCGAATCGGGATTTTATCTGTCCATTCCAGGGATTGCGACGTTTCCGAAGGCTGCGGAGCTGCGCAACGCTGCCCGGCAGGTCCCCGAAGACCGACTGCTGATCGAAACCGACAGTCCCTACCTTGCGCCCGTACCGCATCGCGGCAAGCGCAACGAACCCGCATACATTCTTCACGTCCTCGATGCCCTCGCGGAACTGCGCGGGATCAGTCGGGCGATGCTCGGCGCTGCGCTTGTCGAAAACTTCGATCGGTTATTCGAACCCTCCTGAAGAACGGGTTCGGGGGACACTCGTTTCGAACGTTCGGGGTGATTGTCCGTAAAGCTCAGCATCCGCAAGAGTTATGCGACCTCGCGCGTTGACACTTCCCGCAACGATATGGTCAGATTGACGAGCTTGACCAACACCGCCTCGAAAGCTCGTGTCGATCTGGTTCAGATGTTCGAACCGGTCCGCGCTGACCTCGACGCGGTCGAACGAGAGTTCGAGCGGCAGGTTCAATCCAAAGTCGATGTGATTCCCGAGATCGGGAAATACATTCAGAAGAGCGGCGGGAAGCGCGTACGCCCAGCAGTCCTGCTGATGGCCGCGCGTTTGTGTGGTTACTCGGGTCCGCGCGCCATCCTGAACGCTACTGTCGTCGAGTTCATTCACACGGCGACGCTCGTTCACGACGATATCATTGACGATGCAGAGGTGCGGAGAGGGCAGAAGGCCGTACATTCGCGTTGGGGCAACGACGTCACGGTGCTCGCTGGCGACTTTCTCTACATCAAGTCGATGGCGATGGCTCTGACGCAGGACACGCTCGACGTCGTGCGTCTGCTATGTGACGTCACGCTGCGGATGATTGAGGGCGAGCTGTATCAGCTCACCAAGAACGGCGTCGTGGACATCTCAGAAGACGAGCACTTCGACATCATCCGACGTAAGACCGCGTATCTGTTTGGAGGCTGCGCGCAGATTGGCGGCATGCTCGGCGAGATCGGTGAAGAACGCGAGCTCGCCTTGCGGGAGTACGGCTTCAACCTGGGGATCATGTTTCAGCTCGTGGACGATTTGCTGGATTTCACTGGTGAATCCGCGGCGCTTGGGAAACCAATCGGCGGCGACTTGCGCGAGGGCAAAATCACGCTGCCGATCATTCATCTGCTCCGGCACGGCGGACCCCAAGCGGGCGCCTTGATTCGCGACGTCGTCAAGAACCGCCACGTCACGACGGATGACTGGACACGCATCGGCACGCTGCTGCACGAGCACCGCTCGATCGACTACGCGTACGCACGTGCCGTCGAGTTTGGTGAAAGCGCCAAGCGGCACCTGCGTCTGTTTCCGGACAGCCAGGAACGCGACGCGCTGATGGGGCTGGCGGACTATGTGCTCGTAAGGGACCGATAACACGTACAGGCCACAGAGACACCGAGACACGGAGAAGACTTGTCTTTTGGGTTGACGACAGCGAGACACGCCTTCTTTCCTGAATTTGGTCTGTGTCTCCGTGCCTCTGTGGCTTGTTTGTGATCCATGAAGCCGGCTGACCGCGCCAGGGCGCTTCGCGACGAGATTCGCCGGCACGAAGAGCTCTATTACGTTCACGCCAATCCCGAAATCTCCGACGCCGAGTTCGACGCGCTCATGCGCGAGCTGCAGGAGCTCGAAGCCAGCTTTCCCGATCTGCTCACAGCGGATTCGCCCACACAGCGGGTCGGTGGTCGCCCCGTCGAGGGATTTGCGACCGTCGTGCACATGGTGCCGATGCTGTCGCTCGATAATGCTTACAACGAGGAGGAGCTGCGTGCGTTCGACGAACGGGTGCGTCGAGGTCTCGATACCACGGGCCTGCCTGTGTATGTTGCCGAGCTGAAGATCGACGGCCTCAGCATCGCACTCACCTACGAGGACGGGCACTTGATCCGCGGTGCCACCCGCGGGGACGGCGTGCGCGGGGAAGATGTCACCGCCAACGTGCGCACGATTCGCGCCTTGCCATTGTCGCTTCGTGACGCACCTGCAGGACGAATTGAGATCCGCGGTGAAGTATTCCTCCCCCGCACGAGGTTCCAGCGGATCAACGACGAACGGCGTGAGAGTGGCGAGCCAGTGTTTGCCAATCCCCGCAACGCAGCGGCAGGGGCAATGCGCAACCTCGACCCCGCGCTCGTCGCGCGGCGCGGTCTGTCGGCCTGGACGTATCAGATCGTGACCCGGACGCGCGCGGAGGCGGCTCCCACACACGCGGCCATGCTCGATCGGCTGCGTGAGTGGGGATTGCCTGTCGAGCCCCACTGGCAGCGGTGCGAGGGCATCGAGACGGTGTGGACGTTTTGTGAGAAGTGGAAGGACGAGCGCCACAAGCTGCAGTTCGAAACGGATGGTGTAGTGGTGAAACTGGATCGGCTCGCGCTGCGCGAGCAGCTGGGCGCGACCTCCAAGTTCCCCCGATGGGCGACCGCGCTCAAGTTCCCGGCGCAACAGGCGACCACGCTGCTCCGGGAAATTGCTGTGAACATTGGCCGCACGGGCGCGGCAACGCCGTTCGCGATTCTCGAGCCGGTGTTTGTTGGTGGCTCAACGGTCTCGATGGCGACGCTGCACAATCCGGAAGACATCGGCCGTAAGGACATTCGGGCCGGCGACACCGTCATTGTCGAAAAGGCTGGTGACGTGATCCCACGCGTTGTCGGCCCCGTGCTGACCAGGCGGCCGGCCGATTCGAAACCGTGGGTGATGCCGGCGGCGTGCCCGGTGTGTGGTTCCACCCTCATCAAGCCCGAAGACGAAGTGGTCTGGCGCTGCGAGAACGCCTCGTGTCCCGCCAAGCTCAAGCGCAGCATCGAACACTTTGCTTCGCGATATGCCATGAACATCGAGGGACTCGGCGAATCGCTGATCGACCAGATGGTCGAGCGAGACGTCGTGAAGGACGTGGCTGACCTTTACGATCTGGACGCGGCCACGCTCGAAGGCCTCGAACGGATGGGCAAGAAATCGGCAGCGAAGCTGCTCGAACAGATCGAAGGCTCCAAGTCCAACGATTTGTGGCGACTCCTGAACGGCCTCGGGATTCGACACGTCGGCGAGCGGGGTGCGCAAGTATTGGCCGACCACTTCGGCTCCCTTGACGCGATGGTCGCGGCATCGTTGGGCGAATTGCAGCAAGTGCGCGAAGTTGGGCCGGTGCTTGCGGCTTCGGTCCGACAGTGGTGTGACGAGCCTGCTAATCGCACACTGCTGGCACGTCTAGCCGCAGCAGGCGTGCGCGTGAGCTCACCTCAACGTGCGCGGGCACAAGGTCCGCAACCGTTGGATGGGCAGACGTTCGTCATCACGGGGACACTCGAGGCGATGTCGCGCGACGAGGCCCAACGCCACATCGAGGCGCTCGGTGGAAAAGTGACCGGCTCGGTCAGCAAGAAGACCACCTATCTGGTCACTGGGGCCGACGCCGGGAGCAAGCTCGAGAAAGCTCGGGCACTTGCCGTCGAAACTCTGGATGAGCCGGCGTTCCTGAAGCTTATAATGTGGGAGAAATGACCAGGCGGTTCGTGGCGTTCACCGTGGGACTCACGGCGTGCGTGTCATTCATGGTTGGCATGGTCGTGACCGGCTCCATGACGCCTAGCACAGCGAGCTCCGGGCCCGCGGTCTCGGCGACGCGCGCGCTGCGCGACGATCGGCCGGTGGTCCCCGGCATCGCGGGTGTGGTGAACTTTGCCGATGTGGCCGAGCGGATGAACCCGGCAGTGGTCAACATCGACGCGAGTAGCCGATCGCGCCGGCCCGGCCGCCAATTGCCGAACCGGGGTCCGCAGCGCCCCAATCCGTCGGACGACCCGCTGGATGAGCGTCGGCGCGGCGACACGCCGCGCCGGGGCGCGGGCACCGGCTTCATCATCGACGAGGAGGGACACATCCTCACGAATCATCACGTGATTGAGGGCGCCGATCGCATCACGGTCAAACTGTCCGACGGCCGGAATCTCAGGGCCGATGTGATTGGCTTTGACGCGGAGACGGACATTGCGCTCATCAGGGTCCGCACTGAATCGAAGCTGCCGCACGCCGTGCTCGGCGATTCGGACGACCTTCGGGTGGGCGAATGGGTGTGTGCCATTGGGAATCCCCTCGCATATGAGCACACGGTGACCGTCGGCGTGGTCAGCTTCATGGGCCGCAAGCTGTTCGACATGAGCCTTGACGACTACATCCAGACCGATGCCGCGATCAACTTCGGCAACAGCGGCGGTCCGTTGATCAACGCACGGGGGGAAGTCATCGGGATCAACTCGGCCATCAGCCGGCAGGCGAGCAGCATCGGGTTCGCGGTGCCGATCAATCAGGCGAAGCTCATCCTGCCGCAGCTCAAGGACAAAGGCGTCGTCTCTCGTGGGTATATTGGCGTTGCCTTGCGGGATGTCGACCCTGATCTGCAAGCGTCGCTCAAGCTGCCCAGCGCGGTTGGCGCGCTCGTTCAGGATGTCACGGCGGGGTCGCCTGCCGAGCGCGCCGGTCTCAAGCCGTATGACCTCATTACTGCAGTGGACCAGCGCGACGTCGCCACCAACAACGGCCTGATTCGGGAGATTGCAGCACGCGAGCCGGGTTCGACGACACGGCTCGAGGTCGTGCGTGACGGGCGGGTCCGGGAGATGATCGTCAAGCTTGCGGAGCGGTCGCCAGTCCGCAGCGTCGCGGGGCGAGCCGTTCCCAATACGCCGCGTCTGGATCGCACGATTCAGGACATGGGTCCGGGAGCGCTGGGATTGACGGTCATCGAGATTGATGCGGGCAACGCACATCGCTTCGACGTACCGCGCGGCATGACCGGCCTGCTCGTGCAGCGCGTCGAACCGATGAGTCCCGCGCACGACGCGCTCATCGAGCGCGGGCAGGTCATTCTCGAGATCAACCGTCAGCCAGTCGATTCGGTGGCGGGCCTCCGCAGCATCCTCAGCAGCGTCCGCCCCGGCGAGGCGATGGCTGTCTTCATCTACATTCCGGAAATCGACCAGAAGAACATCCGCACCGTGCGCATGGATCCGAGGTAGGCCTGATGCCCTCGGTCACCGGTCGCCGGTCGCCGGTCTCCCACGTTCCGGTGCCTGGCTGCCGGCTCCTTGCGAGCGCAGTTTTGCCGGAAACCGTAGACTGGAGACCGGAGACCATCACCGTCGCGCCATGAAGCCACGCATTCTCGTAATCGATGACGAAGCGGCGATCCGGGACTCGTTGAAGATGATCCTCGAGTACGAGGGTTACGAAGTCCTGACGGCGCCCACCGGCGAGGAGGGCATCGCCCAGACCGAGCGTGAGGCACCGGACCTGGTGTTTCTCGACGTAAAAATGCCCGGGATGGATGGCCTCGAAGTTCTCCAGCGCCTCCGCCATCTCGTTGAAGTCACCCCCATCGTCGTCGTCTCTGGTCACGGCACGGTGTCGACGGCGGTCGAAGCCACCAAGCTTGGGGCATTTGATTTCATCGAGAAGCCGCTCGAACGCGAGCGCGTGCTCGTGACCGTACGCAATGCGGTCGATTCGCGCAGGCTGCGAACCGAGAATCGCTCGTTCAAGCGCGACGCCGAAAAGCGCTATCAGATTGTGGGCGATTCACCCCTTCTCACGCGCGTGCGTGAGGCCATTGGGAAAGCCGCTCCTACCAATGCGACGGTCTTGATCTGGGGCGAAAGCGGGGTTGGGAAAGAACTGGTCGCGCGCGCGATTCACCGCGAGTCGTTGCGACGCGACGGACCCTTCGTGCAGGTCAACTGCGCGGCCATTCCCGACGAGCTGATCGAGTCGGAGCTTTTCGGTCATGAAAAGGGCTCTTTTACCGGCGCCACCGATCGACAGATTGGCAAGTTCGAGCAGGCAGACAAGGGCACGATTTTCCTCGACGAGATCGGGGACATGAGCCTGAAGACGCAGGCGAAGGTGCTTCGGGTGCTGCAGGAGCAGGAGCTCGAGCGTCTTGGCAGCAACCGCATCATCAAGGTGGATGTTCGGGTGATTGCGGCGACGAACAAGAATCTCGAAGAGGAAATCATTCGCGGCACGTTCCGCGAAGACCTGTTCTATCGCCTCAACGTGATCCCGATCCACGTGCCGCCGCTCCGCGAGCGGAAGGACGATCTCGCTGCCCTCGTGCGTCATTTTGCCGACCTGTTCACACGGGAAAACAATTTCAGGCGGAAGACGTTTACGGCGCCGGCCATGGACCGCCTCAAGCAGCATCATTGGCGAGGCAACATCCGCGAGCTGAGGAACTTCGTCGAGCGGCTCATCATCATGAGTCCGG
This sequence comes from uncultured Acidobacteriota bacterium, assembly GCA_963846425.1. Lineage (GTDB taxonomy): Bacteria > Acidobacteriota > Vicinamibacteria > Vicinamibacterales > UBA2999 > JACCSI01. The sequence continues at coordinate 117,384 of CAWJVW010000002.1, forward strand.
CGGATCAGATTGACGTCAAGGATTTGCCCGATTTCACTGGTGGGCGTCCCGGAGAGCTGCTGCCCTTGCCGGCGATGACGTCGGCCCCGAGCGCCGCGGCAGTCGCCCCCGCCGAAGTCGACTGGATGCGTGCGCCCACGCTGCAGGAATTCAAGTCCACGTCGGAGCGCGCGTTCCTGGTCAACAAGCTCCGGGAGAACAGTTGGAATATCTCGAAGACAGCGGAAGTCATCGACACCCCTCGCAGCAACCTGTACAAGAAACTCGAGCAGTACCAGATCTCGCAGGAGAGCGACGGGTAGGGCGTTCTGCGTTCCTCATGAGATAATGGCCTGTTGCAGTTGGCCGGATAACCGCTGCCGTGTGTAACCGCCATCGCGCAGGCGTGACTTGTGTCTCGCCGTCGAGAGGGCGAAGTGTTCACGGGAGAGGAAAGTCCGAACTCCACAGGGCAGTGCGCCGGGTAATTCCCGGGCGGGGCAACCCGACGGACTAGTGGCACAGAAAACATACCGCCACCCGAAAAAGGGGACAGACCCCTTTTCAAGACAATCGGGAAAAAGGGGTCAGTCCCCTTTTTTCGGGGGTAAGGGTGAAAAGGTGCGGTAAGAGCGCACCGCGCTTCTGGCAACAGAAGTGGCAGGCAAAACCCCGCACGGAGCAAGACCAAATAGGGAGACGCTCGAGGGCTGCCCGCCTGAAGTCTCCGGGTAGGTTGCTGGACCCCGTCAGCGATGCCGGGGCTAGAGGAATGGTTATCTCACGAGCGAGCGGCCGTAGCGCGGGACTTCAGTCCCGCGCTTGGGTGTGAGTTCGAGAACAGAATTCGGCTTACAGGCTGACTGCAACACTCTTTGGCCCTCTACCTTGTCACCGGCGGCGCCGGATTCATCGGCTCTCACCTCGTTGAGGAACTGCTCAGGCGAGGCCACCGCGTCCGCGCCGTTGACAGCTTCATCACAGGCAAGCGCGAGAACATCGACGCCGCTTCGGCAGGCGGACCTCCAGGCTCCTTCGAATTCGTCAGCGGAGATCTTGCAGACCCAGCGGTCGCACGACAGGCGGTGGAGGGCATCGAGTACGTCCTGCATCAAGCCGCGATCCCCTCAGTGCCGCGGTCTGTCGAAGATCCACTCACCTCCCACCGCGCGAATGTTGATTCCACGGTCAACCTGCTCGTCGCGGCCCGCGGTACAGGAGTGAAGCGCGTCGTCTACGCCGGCTCGTCGTCCGTGTACGGAGACACACCGACGCTGCCGAAGCACGAGGACATGGCTCCCAACCCGCAGTCGCCGTATGCGTTGCAGAAGCTGGTGGGTGAGCAGTACCTGCAGCTTTTTACGCGACTCTACGGGTTGCAGACCGTGACGATCCGGTACTTCAATGTCTTCGGACCGCGACAAGACCCGGGGTCGCCCTACTCGGGTGTCATCTCGCTGTTCCTTCGTGAGCTCATCGAGGGGCGGGCACCCACCATCCACGGCGATGGCGAGCAGACGCGCGATTTCACGTTTGTGGCTAATGTCGTAGACGGTGTGCTACGGGCCGTCGACGCTCCTGACGCATCGGGTGAAGTGATCAATGTAGCAACTGGCACCCGTATCTCGTTGAACGAGCTCTTTGCCGTCCTGCAGCGATTGATCGGCAGCAGCATATCGCCTGCGTATGGTCCCGTCCGCGCTGGCGATGTCCGCGATTCCCAGGCGGATATCTCGAAAGCCGAGCGCCTTCTCGGATATCGGCCTCAGATCAATCTCGAAGATGGGTTGCGGCAGACGCTGAACTGGCTGCGCACGAGCCAGCCGCCCCCCCGATAGAATCTCCGCGTGTCACCTGCGCGATCTGAAGTCCTGGTCGTGGGTGGGGGCCCCGCTGGTTGCGCTGCCGCACTTCTGCTGACCCGATGGGGCCACGACGTGGAGCTGGTCGTCAAACCGCCGTCGCCCTCGTCACAGCTTGCGGAATCCATCCCGCCCTCCGCGGGCAAACTGTTCGATCTCCTGGGGATTCGAGACGCGATCGATCGAGCGGGATTTACGCGATCGACCGGCAACACCGTCTGGTGGGGTGCCGAAACACGACGCGTCGAGACATTTGCCGAGGGAGCTTTGGGTTGGCAGGTCACGGCCGACCGCCTCGAACCAATTCTCCAGCAAGCTGCTCTCGACGCCGGTGTGCACATCGAGCACGGCCGACTCACGGTCGAGGGAGCGTCGGCCTGCGGAGCAGCATTTGTGTTGGATTGTACAGGCCGGAGCGGGCTGATCGCGCGGGCACGAGGTTGGCGAGTACTCGAGCCCGCGCATCGGACAGTCGCTCTGGTTGGGCACTGGCAAGCGAATCGAGCATTCGACGTGCCAGACCAGACCCACACGCTCATCGAGTCCTACGCGAATGGGTGGGCCTGGTCCGTGCCCGGATCGAGCGGCACCCGCTACGTCGCGGTCATGGTCGACCCACGCACGTCCGACTTGTCACATGATCGCCGGGCACGCGAGGTGTACCTCGCCGAGATCGGGAAGACGACCCACCTGGCTGCCATCGTTCGCACAGCCGCTCTGACAAGACAGCCCACCGGCTGGGACGCCTCGATGTATCGATCGACGACCTACGCTGCTGACGATGTGCTCTTGGTGGGCGATGCCGGTTCCTTCATCGATCCACTGTCCTCGATCGGCGTGAAGAAGGCGCTGGCATCGGGGTGGCTTGCCGCGATAGTTACTCATACCGCAATCATCCGTCCGGCCATGCGACAGACCGCACTCGAATTCTTCGCTGCGCGCGAGGCCGAGATCTACTCCGCATTTCGCTCCATGACCACCCTTTACCTCGCGGAGGCCGCGGCCGCTCACGCCCATGCTTTCTGGACCGATCGCACCGAGCACGAAGTTCATGGCGGCAATCAGGATGCGGCCGCGGTCAAGGCGGCCTTCGACCGCATCCGCGCCGCTCGGTCATTTCAGGTGCAGCGCGCACCCGGGTTGCGAGTGGATGAGCGGCCGGCCATCGCTGGCTGCGAAGTCGTCACGGAAGCGCGCGTTGTCTCGGCCAGCCAGCCCGCAGGTGTCCGGTATCTTTTCGACGTCGATGTGGTGGCGCTGATCGACATGGCGCCGGAGCATTCACAGGTGCCGGACCTGTTCGAGGCATACAACCGCCGGCATCCACCGGTCTCGCTGCCCGACTTTCTTTCTGCGCTGTCGACGGTGGTGGCGAACGGGTGGCTGGTGCAGGACGCCTAACTGACGCTCACGCTCGTTTGATCGGCAGCTGGGCGTAAAGCTCAAAGTGCTCCGTGCCGTGGGCGAACGGTCTTCCGATCCACGCCTCGAAGCCTGGCTGATCATCGGGCACGTAGCGGCTTCTCGGAAGCCACGTCCCGTACAGCCACTGGAGGGCGCGGAGTTCGAGGTCGATCCCGCCGCGGACTTCGACTTGGGCAACGATCATCGGCGGAAACCTGAACCGGCCGATCTCTCCCCTGGGGACGAATCGCTCGGCTTCGACGGCAACGTGATACTGGCAATCTCCCAGGGACGTGATCTCGGGATTGTCCCATTGGTACCCGAGCCACTGGCCGTCGGCCAATGAGTTTCGCTCCGCCCACGTGATGAGGCGCTGGGTCGCTTTGGCGACGGCGTCGCCCCGATAGGGATCGAGGACTCGGATGTACGCCACCGTGCGCGCAGGTAGATCGCGGATCCTCACTCTGAATCCGTCGGGATTGTGCGCGGCGGGCAATCGGCCCAGATGAAACCGACCGGCCGGCGCGGGAACCATCGCTTGCAGCTCGGAGCCGTGCGCCCCGCGCCACCCCTTGATGTCGAACGCGCTGGGGGCCGTTCCGTAGCGCTGCTTGAAGCACCGTGAGAAGTCGGACGAAGACGAAAACCCGCACGTCAACGCGATCGTCGTGAGCGAGGACCGCGGCGAGTGGGCCATCATGACGAGCGCCCGTTCAAGCCTCAACCGTTTCACGAACTCGGCGAGCGTCTCTCCCACCAGGACCTGGAACACACGGTGGAAGTGGAACGGCGACAGCCGCGCGGCACGCGCAACGTCCGCGAGCCGTAACGCCTCCCCGAGATGACCCACCACGTGATCGATGGCGAGGTTGACCCGTTCGGCGTACGCTATCAGGGTTGTGGTGCGGGTTTCACACCTGTTCGCAAGATTTGGCAAGCTCTCCACGCCACGATTTGTATGATGACTGTTCCGGACCTGGACGTGCAGGGACGACTTACTCGGAATCGGAGCTGCCCATGACGCGATTCATCATATTCGTTTTCCTGTGTTTCCTCGGCGGATACGGTTCCCAGCTCGCCCCGGCGATCCCTCAAACTCCGCTCGCCACCACCGGCCCTGCTTCAGGAGATGGTCAGATGCAACTCGGCAACTTCTCAGTCAGTCTCGCCGTGAAGGACATTGCTGCCTCCCGGGCGTTCTACGAAAAACTCGGCTTCAAGCAGATCGCCGGCGACCAGGCACAGAACTGGTTGATCCTTCAGAACTCGACCAGCACCATCGGGCTCTTTCAAGGGCCGCAGTACACCAGGAACATGCTGACGTTCAATCCCGGGTGGGACCGAACCGGCAACACCCTGCCAGACTTTGACGATGTGCGCGATATTCAGCGGACACTCAAGGGTCGAGGCCTCGTGCCGACCACGGCGGCCGATGAGTCTTCTACGGGCCCCGCAAGCATGGTGCTGACGGATCCCGACGGGAACCCGATCCTGATCGATCAGCACGTGCCCAAGCCACGGAAGTAGCTTTCTAGAGCGGCTTGAGCGCGATACTCCGAAACTGCACGAGACTGGGCGGGGCGACCCAGACGCCGCCTTTCTTCTCTCCATGGTGTTGCAAGGCGATCGGCCCGCGAACGGGCACGTCTGGCAGTTGGGCGTTGTTGATGACGGTCTGGCCGTTCAGCACAACCGTGAGCCGGTCTCCGCGCATGGTGATCTCGAACGTGTTCCACTGCCCAATATCGCGATCGGCATTTCGCGTGGGCGTCACGCCGGCGCGCACGGCGGGGGTCATCGCCGCGTCGGTACGGTAGCCATAGACTTCACCGGAGCCGATTGGCCAGCTCCAGATATTGACCTGTGATTTGCTGGAGCCGCGCAGGTAGATGCCTGAATCGGAGTCTGGAACGGCGATCCGTATCTCCTGGCCCTGGGCATCTTTCTTGTGGGTTCCATCCCATCGAATGATCGGCACTGACGGATTGACGTACGGAGTGCTCTTCAAACGCCATTCGACTCTCAGAACGAAATCACCGAACTCGCGCTCCGTCCACAGGCTCTTCTCATCCTTCGCCTCGCTTTCGGCGTCGTAGTCGATGACCCCGTCGATGACACGCCAGTGCCCGTTGTCACCGACGGGCACTTTCCAGCCCGCGAGATCACGGCCGTTGAACAGCGGCATGAATCCGTCCTGCCCGGGGCTCGGCGTCGCGATCAGCAGAAGGGCGACGAGGGTTAGAGCGGCGAAACGTCGGTTTGCGTTCATGACGGCGCTAGTCTAACGTCTGTTGCGGTTCCTGAACATGCCCACACATGACGGACAGCTTGGCGTCGGACTATCGGGCATCGGCTGGTGCGCTTCGCAGCACATCGCCGCATTCCAGCGCAATCGGCTAACAAAGGTGACCTGGCTTCACGGCCGCGATGTCGCGCGAACGAAAGCCAATCTTGCGCGGTATGGCGTTGACGTGCCGCACGTGCGCATCACCACCAGCTACGACGAGCTGCTCGCGGCGCCCGACGTCGACATTGTGTCCATCACGACGCCCAATCACCTGCATGCCGACCAAGCCGAGGCGGCGGCACGCGCCGGCAAGCACATCGTGCTCGAAAAACCGACGGGGCTCGACATAGGCGAGCTGCTCCGAATAGGCGCCGCCGTCCGGGCCTCTGGTGTACGAACCATTGTCTCGTTCGAGCTGCGCTACAACCCGTTCTTGAGGTTCGCCCACTGGCTGCGGACGTCAGGGTGGCTCGGAACCCTGCGCTTTGTACGCGTGCAGTACCTTTCACATGTGAGCGACTGGTACAGCGGGTGGGACTGGGTGCGCACACGCCAGGCCGGACGCAGCCATTTGCTTGCGGCCGGCTGTCATGCAGTGGACGCGCTGCGCTGGTGTTCGGGTCAGGAGCCGACCGAGGTCAGTGCCTTTCACACGCACTTCACTGCCGGCTACGAGTGGCCGACGTCGATTCTCGTGAACATGAAGCTGCAATCAGGCGCGCTTGGCCATGTCACCAGCTCCACGGATTTCAAAATGCCGTACGCATTTATCGTGGAGCTGATGGGCGACCGTGCGACGCTCCGCTACGACACAATTCAGTGGCTCGACTCGTCGATCGATGGGACGGAGCTTGTCGCCGCAAATCCGATTGCCGAGGTGACGTTGGAGCCCGCAATCGATGCGGCCGGCCGGCCGTTCATTCGGGTTCGAGGTCCGATGCCTGACTCTGCTGATGTGAGCCACCATCCGTTTCAGCAGGAGATCGATGAACTGGTGACCTGCGTGCTCGAGAAGCGTGACACGTCGATCGACGTGTTTGAAGCTCAGAAGACGATGGAGGTGTGTCTTGCAGCCGATCGGTCGGCCGAGGAACGGGGCACACCGGTGGGACTGCCGCTTGTGGCAGGAGGAGACGAGTGATGCAAGGCTTTCATCCGTTCTTGTCTGGTACCTCGTTGGCTGCGGAGCTTGCGACCAGGATCGTGGCGGGCGAAGCGCACCAGTCGGCGGGCGAGTGGCGTTCGCTCTTCGACGGCAAGACCACTGCGGGCTGGCGCGGTTACCGCCAACGGCGCGAGTCAAGGCCAGTAAGTTCAACGAGTACCCGGCCTTCGGCTGCGCCCGGCGTGGTCGCATCGGATTGCAGGACACGGTGACCGTGTCGCCTACCGAAATATCAGAATTTGCGAGGTGACCTAAGCGCCTGATGCCGACGGCTTATCAGACATCGCCGGCTCGCATGCGTTCCTTCAGATAATCCATAGTGCGCCAGCACATCGCGAGGATCGACCACGTTGTGTTCTGTGTGCCGCCGCTGACGAAGGGCGCAGCATCAGCCAGGTACACGTTTTTCGCATCGTGCAGTCGGCAGAATTGATCGGTCACGGACGTCTTGGGATCGGTGCCCATCCGTGCAGTTCCGATCTCGTGGATCGACCAGCCGGGCGGCAAGGGATCGCGTCCGATGCGAATGTCCTCGGCGCCGGCGGCCTTGAGCATTTCCTCGATCGAGTCGGCCATGTCCGTGGACATCTTCAACTCGTTATCGGTGAAGCGATAATCAAAGCGCGGCGCCGGAATACCCCACGCATCCTTGATCTCGGGGTCAAGGGTGATGCGGTTTTCCTTGCGCGGGAGGACCTCGCCGAACCCTCCGAAGCTGATCATCGCCGGATAGTATTTGCGGACCGACGATTTGAATGCCTTACCAAACCCAGGCAGATCGGAGGCCATGCCGGGGAACTCGGAGCAACCGCCCCCTCCCTGGAAGTGATAGCCGCGAATGAAGTCCGGGTGCTTGTCGGTCACGTTGCGAAACCGTGGAATGTAGGGCGCCACGGGCCGCCCATCGTCGAGCGTCGACTCGGTGCCGATACGCTGCGGGATGAAGCCGCTCCCGCGGATGCCCATGATGTGCTCGCTGAGGTAACAACCGAGTACACCCGAGGAGTTGCCAAGGCCATTGGGATGGCTGCGCGACCGCGAGTTGAGGAGAATGCGGGTGCTTTCGAGGCAACCGGCGCCGAGAATTACCGCGCGCGCCTCGAATTCCATGACCTCTCGTGTGTTCGCGTCGATCACGCGTACGCCCCGTGCGCGATCGCTCGTCTCGTCGGAGAGAACCTCCGAGACAATGGAATAGGGGCGTACCGTCAGATTGCCCGTATCACGCGCAGGATAGATGAGTGCGGTAGGGGAGTGAAATGACGACTGCAGATTGCAGCCCCGGCCGCAGCGCCCGCGCCCACGACAGGCTGAGCGGTACCTGTTCATCACGCCGTCAGTGGTGACACCAGCGCGCCCCGGGATGTAGCTGCGCCCCATCTTCTCGATTGCGCGTCTGAAGGCGACCTCGACGCAATTGAGCTTGGAGGACCGCTGAAAAACTCCGTCAGGGACCTGCACGAGCCCTTCAACTGTTCCCGAGCAGCCAAGCAGGACGTCAACCTTGTCGTAATACGGCTTCACATCGTCGTAAGAGATGGGCCAATCGACGTCGAATCCATCGAGGCTGGCCGCCTTGAACTGCAGCGGACCGTATCGGAGCGCACCGCGACCCCAGAAATTCGTCCGCCCTCCAAGGACGCGCGATCGGACGTAGGCGTACGGCGTGCCTGTCGTCGGATGCTCTCGCTCGTTGACGACCCAGTTGCGCGTGAAGGTGTTGGCAGCGTACGACGTGACGCGCGCGTGTTTCTCCAGAGCGGTGTTGGCGCCGTAGGGCCGATCGAGAAAGCTGTACTCGGCAACAGCGATCGGGCGCTCGCCGGGAGGCAATCGGCTACGGCGCATTGACGCGTACGGCCATTCCATCGTTCGGTACTCGGTGCGCGTATCAATCATGCGGCCCGCTTCGAGCAGGAGTACCTTGATCCCAGCAGTCGCCAGTTGAAATGCAGCCATGCCGCCGGCGGCGCCGCTGCCGACGACGATGACATCCCAGCGTGCGCTGCCCGGAGTAATGGATGCCGCGAGCTTCCTGGACTCTTCGGTAACCCGAGTGAGATCGAGCGTGAGCGTCGTGTCGGCCTGCATGGTTTACCTCTTGGTCTGGCCGCAGTGCGGGCAGTCCTGTCCGTCCTCTGTCTTGCAGCCAACGAATTCTTTGAGCAATTGGTTGCCCTTGTAGCGGAGCTCGCGGTGAATGCCAATCTCAGAGGTGTAGTAGCCCTGAATGGTCGCCTGCTTGGTCATCACGAAAAACGCTTCGAGCGGTGTCTGTGGCGCTTTCTCGTTGGCGCTGATCGACGTGAGCAGGCCTTCGGCCTGGCTCGCGGTCAACCGCACGAATGGACGCGCGAACCGTGACATCGCGGCGTCGTCGAGCGCCGCCAGTCCTCCAATCCACTGCAGATTGAGGTCATCGTCCGACTCGCTGAGCAGCAGATCGATGTAGTCGGCGACCCTCGCTTCCCTCGCGCCGGGCGATCGATCGTCGGTGGGGATGATGGACTCAACCAGCGCTTCGAGAGTCTCGAATTGTGGGCGTGAGAGAACCTTGGGAGCGGCGGCTGCTTGTGAGTCCTGGAGGTGGGCGTACGCCTGCAATCCGTGTTCGGACAGCCATGGCAGCAGTGTCACCGCACCCGTGGCGGCGCCCAGGGCTTTGATGGCGCTGCGCCGGGTGATGTTGCCCATTGGTTTCGGCACGCTGACTCCTGTTCGCTCGCGGGATGTCGAGGCGCTATCGCGCGACGCTCGATTCCACAGGGATGGCGTTCAGCAATTGCTTGAATGCCATATTGAGCGCGCGTTGGCCGGCGGCCGCGCCGCGATAGTGGCCCATGCGGACGACGACAAGCTGATGGGAGGGCACGATGAAGGTCCACTGGCCGCCGGCGCCGGCCATGAAATAGGCGTCCTTCGGCAGGTTCCATTGGCCCGTGCCGTTGATCCAGAAGAGCCCGCCGTACGTCGGTGTTTTCCACGCGGGTGCTGGTGAGCTGACAAACTTGGTCCAGCCTTCCGGAAGCAGGCGTGTGCCTTGCCACATGCCGTCCTGGAGATACAGCATGCCAAGTCGCGCCCAGTTGCGCGGTGTGCCGTAGTCGTACCCGGTGAGCAGGAAGTTGCCGTACGGATCCGTCTCGAGGATCTGCCGTCGGATGCCAATCTTGTCGAACAGCGCGCGTTGCGGCCAGGTCAGATATTCCTCGCCGCGTTTCAGGATCGCCTGCTTGATCAGCAAGCCAATCGTGAGCGGATCCGAATTGCGGTAGCGGCCCTCGGTATTCACCGGGAATTGCAGGGGCACGCTGATGGAGTATTCGAACGCGTTGACGGCGCCGGTATAGATATAGAAGTGATCCGGGTAACCCTTGTCCGCCGTATAGTCGGGGTCCTGCGTCGCAATGAATCGCAGGCCGCTGCTCATGCGCAGCAGATCGATGTTGCGAATAGCGCTGCGTGGGTCGCCAGGACGCTGCCATTCGGCCACTGGTGCGCGCTGCTCCAGGGTGTATGTCCCGTCTTTCACGAGCAACGCGAAGAGCGTTGACGTGATGCTCTTGCCCATCGACCAGCTCTCGAGCTGCGTATCCTTGGTGATGCCGGGCATGTAGCGCTCGGCGATCAACCGACCTTTGTGGACCACGACCATCCCGGCGGTTCGTGCTGCCGGATCTCCAAAGGCGGTGTCGAGCGCCGCCTCGACCTTTGCCCGATCGATCTCACTCGTCACGCTGGATTTCGATCCTGCGGCCTGGGTCGGCACGCGGTCGCCCATCGGCCAATCCTGAGACATGGCGTCCGGCAGGACGCTCCTTACCGGCACCGGCGTGAACTCGACACCGGCCTTGCCCGCTCGGTCGATGATGCAGCCCTGGTCGCCGTAGAAGCGGGCGGTCCGTGAGATGGCCCCGAAGGTTGTGGTCACGGCTTTCTGCGCGCGATCGACTGTCCACGTCACCTGCTCCGCTTCAGCTGCCGGCATGAACCAAAACCCGCCGTTGCGGGCGGCCTCTTCAGGATCGCGACCCGAGACGAAGACGGCGGAGCACAGCACTTTCGCCGATCCCTGAAGCCCGAGCTCAGTGTGCGTGCCGATAGGGCCGGCGACGGGGTACCAGTCCGCAAAGCGGACCTCGATACTGTCCCTGCCGAGTGCGGTTTTGAGCTCCTCGAGGCCACGCGTCGTTGGTTTGGGACGCGGCTCGCGTCGCCCGACACGTGTCACCCAGTCCTGATCGTAGTGATAGGGATAAACGACCTTGGGTTTGAACGCGCGGATACAGTCGGCTGCCGCCGCCGGCTCCATTCGTGCGAGCGGGACGTTCATTGGAAAAAAGGCCACGTCGATGTTCTTGAGCGCGCGAATCTCCGGGACACACTCGGTGACCCCGGCAAAATAGATGCGCGTTCCGCCGATCGTGACGATGTACCCGTTGGCTTCTCCCTTCGGGTGATAAGGATCGCCAGGGGTGATGTCGTACGCGGGAACGGCCTCGACATGAAAGCCGGCAACACTGGCGCTTTCACCATTGGCGAGCACGATGCCATCCTGCACGCGCGACTTGCCGTTTCGAGCGATGACAATCGGCGCGCCAGCCTTGCGCACCTTGACGAGTGCTTTCTCGTCGAGATGATGTCCGACATCATCTGTGATGAGAATCAGGTCAGCCGGCTTCGCGCGCGAGTAGTCGCCGAGACTCCACGGATCGACATGGATCACCCTGCCGCCGTGTTCCAGTTGAACGCTGGAATGAATGATCGGCGTGATCTCGATGTCGCCGTACCGGTCTGCCTGCAGGCCAGCCACACCGAGCAAAACCAGCAGCGCTCGCACGCACCAGGCCATCACGCGCGTCGCACCCAGTGCACCCGTGCACCGCACCGCACGTGTCGCACCTGTCGCACCTGTTCTACGGCAGCGCATACGCAATCAGCTCCCCAGGCATCGTCGAGCTGCTCACGCCGACGACGATGTACTGCTTGCCGTCCAACATGTAGGTCATCGGCGACCCGGTTTGCGCGCCAGGCATGTAAACCGCGCCGTGCTCCATGCCGGTCGCCTTGTCGTACGCTCGCAGCATCGCGCCGCGCTGGCCCGAAGGTGTTGTGACCGTGCCGCCTTCGCCTGAAATCACGAGTGTCTTGGTCACCAGCGTGCCGATGCCGCCCGAGCTCCCGCCGGCGCCACCAGGCCGTCCTGTTCTCGGAATCGTGACGCCTTTGAGCGCCGGGTGATTCTTGACGGCGTCTGGCGTATCGCCGTGTGCGATCTGCCACACGATTTCACCCTTGTTGAGATCAATCGCGGTGATCCGACCCCAGGGTGGCTTCACGAGCGGCAATCCTTGCACGTTCAAGCCGCCACCGCCATCCTCACTGGCGCTGCCGGCGCTGATGTAGTTCATGTCCGAACGCTTGGGGTCGTTCACCATCGACAGCACGCGTAACAGTGTGTGCGAATAGAGATAGAGCACGCCAGTCTCGGGATCGAGAGAGCCTCCGGGCCAGTTGGCTCCGTTGGGCACGTACAGCAGTCCCAACTTGCCGTCGTGTCCGCGCGTGATAGGTGGCGTGTAAATCGGGCCGACCTTGTACTGCGCCACGATCTTCAACGCCTCGGCCTTCAGCTCCGGGGTCAGATCGATGACGTCTGACTCGAGAAACCCCTGACGCTCAAAAGGCGGCGGTTTGAGAGGGAAAGGCTGTGTTGGTGCGTACCACTCCCGGGGGACGGTCCCCTTTTCAACAGGTCGTTCTTCGATCGGGAATACCGGCTCGCCGGTTTGGCGATCGAAGAGGAAAACCCAGCCTTGTTTGGTGGGCTGGGCGACCGCCTTGATAGGCTTGCCGCCAACGGTGATGTCCGCGAGGATTGGCGCGCACGGCACGTCGTAGTCCCAGATCGGATGGTGAACGAACTGGTAGTGCCAGATGCGCCGGCCTGTCTGCAGATCAACCGCGACGAGACTCTCGGCGAACAGATTGTTGCCGGGACGATGACCGCCGTAGTAGTCGCCGGTTGGTATCTCGACCGGCAGGTAGGCGATCCCTAACTCCTCGTCGACGGTCATCTGCGTCCAGACACCTGTATTCCCGGTATATGACCACGAGTTTTCGAGCCAGGTCTCATTGCCGAACTCGCCGGGTCCGGGGATGGTGTGGAATATCCAAATGCGCTTGCCCGTCGTGACGTCGTATGCGCGAACGTAGCCCTTGGCGTTGTTCCGGCTCTTCGGCGCCGTGCCCGCACGATGGGCCGCCCCAACGATCACCACGTTTTTTGCGACGATGGGGGCGCCGTTCCACGCGATTTCTCCGCTGATCGGATCGAGATCCTGGTCCGCATCCTTTTTCAGATCTACGACGCCGCGCTCACCAAAGTCTGCCAGCGGTTGGCCGGTCTTGGCATCGAGGCCAACGAGTTGATACCCGATCGTGACGTAGAACACGCGCTCGTCGCCCTGTCCATCGCTCCAATAGCCGACGCCGCGTCCTGACAGCCGCCGAACCGATGCCTCAGCGCGTTTGCCTTCCTCGAGCCGATGCATCCACAACAACTCACCGGTGGCGGCATTGATCGCAACAGCATTGCGATGCTCGCCGGCTGTCGCGTACAACACACCGTTCACCATCAGAGGCGTGGTTTGGAGATTGAAGTCCGGACGCTTGCCAAGGTTCTCGGTCTTGAAGCGCCAGGCGATCTGAAGCTTGCTGAAGTTTGACGCGTTGATCTGGTCGAGCGGCGCGTAGCGCGTTGCGCCCAAATCGCCGGCCCACGTCCGCCACTCGCCGCTAGTGGCGCCGCGCTGGGCAGCGGCAGTAGTCGCGCATGCGATGAGCAGCGCGACGGCAACTTGCGCCTGTCGAGGGGGCCTACGGTCCACGGTTTCCGGCTACGGCATGACGGCGATGTTCAACGCGACTTTCAACGCTGCTGATTCGTTGTTATTCGGGTGAGCGTTTTCCGTCGATCCACTTCGTCGCGGTACTGCTCGTCGGTCAGGAACGCAACGTCGGTCCAGCCATGCCCCATTTCGTCCATGGTGCGGCTGCCCCAGCCAATCCACGCCGTGGGATCGGGATTGTGCTTGTTATTGGCGGTGTTGTCGTGCCACGACACCGTGTGAAGAATGGTGCCGGCAGGGAAGAGGTGCGGCGTTTTGTATTTGTACGTGACCTGCCAGTTTTGCTCGTAATGCGTCGCGTCGGTCAGCACCTCGCGGCGGCCGTCCGGGTGGATCGCTTCGAGCAGCATCCGCGAGCCGCGGAAGTGCATGTGCGGCTGGAAGCTGACGATGAGCGCGGGCGCGGGCAACGGCCAGAAGCGCTCGTGCCGCGCCACCGTGTTGGGTGGAATGCTGAGAAACGCCGCGGCGTGCAGCGGGTTTTCAGCGATCAGTGCGCCCGCAGGCATCGACGGTTCGTCGATCGACAGCTTGTGGCCGGCACGCAAGAGTAGATCTTCGATACGCTCGCGGTTCAAGACCCAGTCGTTCCCGACGCCGGTGCGGATGCGATGCGAGGTGACGACGTACTTCGGAGTGACGTCCTTGGGGTAGAACTTGATGCCGACGCGCTGCCGATCAAACGTCTCTTCGCCGTAAGGATGGTAGTGAGACTCGAAGCGGAAGAGCGATCCCTTCTTGAGAATCTTGGTTGTGCCATCGGGGAAGATGTCCGCATCGTTGCCGGCGCCGTATTCGATCAGGTCCATGCTGTTGCCGACATTCGACCCCATGCCGAGTCCCAGTCCCTCCCGATCGGTGCCCTCAGGGAGATCGACATAGACGTGCGAATGGTGGACCGCTCGCGTGGCATCGGGGATGATCTGAACCCACTTGACGTAGCGATCTTCGGTCAGCTTCGGATCGACGATTTCCTCAGGGATGAAATCAGGGCCTTCAGCAGGGATCTTGAAGCCCTTTTCCATGCGGACAATGAGATCCGGCTCTCCGTAGGTCCATTCAGAGGTCGAAGCAAACCGGCGGGGGGGTGGTGCATCCGCCGCCCGCCCCTCGGGACTCCCGCCGTCAACCCACGACGCGATCGTCACAATCTCCTGATCTGACAGCGAGGGATCGCCGACGTATTCGCCGATGCTGCGGTCGATGTGCCACGGCGGCATCTCGCGGCGTGTAACCTTCTGGCGGATCGAACGCGCCCACGGTCGCGCATCCTGATAGGTGATGAGCGACATGGGCGCGGAGGTGCCCGGCCGGTGACACTGCTGGCACGACCGCTGAAGAATCGGGAGTACGTCTTTCGTAAAGGTGGGGGTTGGCTGACCGGTGGACGCCGGATTGCCGCTCTGCGCCTGCGTGACTGTGCCGGCCAGCAGCAGAAGCCCTGCGGCGATCGCCAACCCCGAAAACCCAGTAGCCTTCGCGACGGGGACCATGCGGCCTCCTGTTGTTGCGCGTGGTAACTGTACGGGGATACTTTACACCTGTCATGGTCGGGAGAGAACGAAGAAACAACAACGAAGAACGAGGAACGGAACGAAGAAAAGCCCGTTCTGTGCTGCATTGGCCGATCCCTGTTGTCGTTCTTAGTTCTTCACTCTTCGTTCTTGGTCCGCCGAGCATGCCACTGCACGCTCAACGCAACCAGCCCATCTACCCCGCGTACGACGGCTACCTGAAGAATCCCGATGGGAGCTATACGTTGTCGTTTGCCTATTTCAGCCACAACGCGGAGGTCGTCACCGTCGATGCCGGGCCGAACAACTCGTTCGCACCCGACCCCATCGATCGGCAGCAGCCCACGGTGTTCAAGCCCGGGCACTGGCGCTTCCAATGCGTCATGGTGGTTGGCCCGGAATTCGATGGCAAGCTCACATGGACCCTGAACTTTGCGGGGACGGCCACTGGGACGAGCGAACGGATGTTGCAGTCGAATTGGAACCTGGTGGAAGGCGCCCCCGATCTGTCCCGAATCGACTTCAAAACCGTCACGCGGGGCGTGTGTCTGAACCGGGCGCCGACGATCAGACTCCTTGGGAAGACCGCTCGCAAAGGCGAAGTCTCGATTGACGCGACAACGCGAGAAGAGTTGCATCTGTTCGGGAGCGTCGCCGATGAGGGACTACCTCGTGGCCGCGACCTAATCGTGGGCTGGAAGGTCCTCAAGGGCCCTGGGACGGTCAGCTTCTCCAATGCCTCGGCGGCGCGTACGAAGGCTTCGTTCACGACGACTGGAACCTACGAACTCGAACTGTCGGCATCAGATTCAGAGTTGTCCGCCACGCTGCGGGTGGTCGTGACTGTCACGTAGTGTGTTACAACGTAGCGTCACGGGGGATTATGCGGTCCGTATCGCGTTCGATCTGCTCGGCCGTCGTCATCTGGCTTGCGGCCGCCGGCATCACGTCATTATTCGTCGCAGAGCCTGTTGCGGTGGCCCAGACGGCCGGCAACCAATCATCGGCCTCGCCTGTTGCAAAACCCGAGGAAGGTATTCCGATCACCGACCCGGTGGTCATCAAGGCTTGTAGCGGATGTCACAAGTCTGACGAAAAACAGCAACTGTCGCGCATCTCCTTCCAACGGAACACGCCTGAGGGATGGCAGAGCACCATCCAGCGCATGGCGGCGCTCAACGGGTTGAAGATTGATGCCGACACCGCACGACAGGTCGTTCGCTCCTTGTCGAACACTCTGGGGCTCGCGCCGGAAGAGGCCAAGCCGGCCGCCTTCGAAGTCGAGCGCCGGTTGATTGATTACAAGTACACGGCTAGTCCTGACACCGAAGGGGTGTGTAACGCCTGTCACTCGATGGGTCGCGTCATCTCACAGCGCCGAACCCGCGAGGAGTGGAACCTCCTGATTACGATGCATCGAGGATGGTACCCGCTCGTCGACTTTCAGGCCTTCCGCCGCGGAGGTCCGGCGCCGCGAGATCCTGCACCCGATGGCCGACCGCCCGACACTCGACATCCGGTGGAGAAGGCCGTCGAACATCTCGCGGGTGCCTTCTCCTTGAAGACCCCGGAGTGGACGGCGTGGGCCGCCACCATGAGGCCCGCGCGCCTCGAGGGTACGTGGGCTGTGAGTGCCACAGAACTTGGAAAGGGGTCGGTTTATGGCCGCGTGGTCATCAAGCCGGTCGCGTCGAGCCCGGACGAGTTCACGACCGACGTCACGTTAATCTATCCGCGCACGGGAGAGCGCGTCACGCGCACAGGACAGGCCCTCGTCTACACCGGCTACCAGTGGCGCGGACGATCGTCGCAGGCCGGTAAAGACGCCACGGCGTTGCGCGAGGTGATGTTCGTCGACCGCGACTGGCGGACGATCGAGGGCCGATGGTTCACGGGTGGGTACGACGAACTGGGGCTCGATGTGAAGCTCGAGCGCCTGGGCGCTGAGACGCGAATACTCGGGACCGATCGCACTTCGCTGCGAGTGGGCTCAACCAGCCAGTCGATCAAGATCTTCGGCGCCAACATTCCGACGGGTGTCCGGCCGGCCGACATTGATCTTGGTCCGGGAATCACGGTGACTTCCGTTTCAAATGCCACGGCCGATGACGCCACCATCACGGTTGACGTCACGGCGGCCGCCGCCCCAGGCGCGCGCGATCTGTTTGTCGCCGGCGCGTCGCGACCACGGGCGCTGGCGGTGTTCGACAGCGTCGATGCGCTTCGCGTGACACCGACATGGGCAATGGCTCGGGTGGGTGGCGGCGTGTTTCCCAAGGCGCTGGCCCAGTTCGAGGCGCGTGCGTTCGATAACGGCGCTGACAACAAGCCCGATACCGCCGACGACATCGACCTCGGACTTGTCCCGGCGACATGGAGCCTCGAAGAGTTTGCGGCGATTTACGATGACGACGATGTGAAGTTCGTGGGGGTAATCGACGCGAAGACCGGGCTGTTCACGCCCAATATCGATGGTCCCAACACCGCGCGACGGGGGAGTCGCAACAATATCGGCGACGTGTACGCGGTCGCGGTCTACACTCCTGAAGCCGAGGGCGGAAAGCCAGCCAAAACGCTGCGTGCGCGCGGTCACCTCCTCGTGACGGTGCCGCTGTACATGCGGTTCGAACCGAGCTCGGGCAGGTGAGGCAGGGAGGGCAGGTGGCGCAGGAGATGAGCGTGCTTCAAACGCAAGAATTCCATACGTTCGAGGCCGCGGGGCAGCAGTTTCTCTATCTCGTGCCGAGCGCGGCGGTGTTTGCGCTCGACGACTGTTCGCAGGCGGTCATCGACGAGTTGCAGGCCGGCGCCCGAGATGCTGAGACACTCTCGCGCGAGCTCGGCTCGCGCTTCGAGGCCAGCGCGATTGCGGAGACGATTGCCGAGCTGAGGCGCGTCCGCGCGATCGCCGAATCGGCGCCCCAGCCACCGACGCCGAAAATTGTCCCCCTCAAACCCGTGCCGCTGCAGACTCTGGTGGTCAATGTCACCAATCAATGCAATCTGGCGTGCACGTATTGCTACGAGTACGGCGAGGACAAGATCGTCGATACCGAGAACGGCAAGCAGCCGAAGTTCATGAGCGAGGAAACGGCGCGCGAGAGCGTCGAGTTCATGCTGCGCGAGGCGCGCGACAATCCCACCGCGCACATGACGTTTTTTGGCGGTGAGACGCTGCTCAACTTTCCGGTCCTCAAGTCCACGATCGAGTACGCGCGCCGGCGAGCCGCCGAGGTGGGCAAAGAGGTCGACTTCAGTCTAACGACCAATGCCACGTTGCTTCGGCCGGACGTGATTGAGTTCCTGGCGGAGAACCGCGTGGGCGTGACGATCTCCATCGATGGCCCTGAGGAGATGCAGAACAAGTTCCGTGTCTTCAAGAACGGGATGGGCAGCTACGACGTGGCGGCGCCGAAGATCAAGGCGCTGCTGGCGCGTCATCGCTCGCGGCCCGTCGGCGCCCGTGTCACGCTGACCCGCCAGACGCTTGATGTGAGCCGCATTTACAAACACCTCACCGAGGAAATGGGCTTCTGGGAGGTGGGGTTTGCGCCGGTGACGACCGCGCCGAAACGCGACTACGCAATCGGCGACGGAGGGTTCGACGACCTCCTGGCACAGTTCAAGGCGCTCGCGCTCGAGTATCGCGACGCCGCGCTCGAGAATCGGCATCATGGCTTTTCGAACGTCCGCGAAACCCTTCAGGAAATTCATCAGGGACATGCGAAGGCGTACCCCTGCGGCGCGGGGATCGGCCTGATGGGCGTCGCGACCGACGGTGACGTGGCGCTCTGCCATCGCTTTGCAGGCTCTGACGATCACCGGCTTGGCGATGTCCGCAGCGGTGTGAGTTGGGACCGCCAGCAGGCCTTTCTCGAGATGCATCACATTTCCGAAAAGACCGACTGCCGGACGTGCTGGGCGCGCCCGATTTGTGCGGGCGGGTGTTATCACGAGGCCAATACACGGTACGGCGCGACCAACCATCCGAATCTGCACTACTGCGAATGGATTCGCGGCTGGACGCACGCGTGCCTGGAGATCTACGGTGAGATTGCGGTGAAGAATCCGGAGTTTTTGCGCCAGTTCGAGGATGAGGTGCCGGAGAAAGTGTCGTGAAGACAAAGATCGCCACGAAGGCACGAAGGCCACGAAGGACAGCGGGGACAGGTTTGAAACCTGTCCCCGCACTCGTGTCTTCGTGTTCTTCGTGGCTGGATTTTGAGGCAGTTGTATGAAGCACATTACCGCCATCAACCGCAAAGCCGCTCGCATGGAGGACGTCACCAGGGACGTCGTGGCTCTTCAACAAGGTGGTCCGCCACAACAACCAGAGCCTCCGCACATTCCCATTGGCTGCTCGCTGGTGTTTTCTCCCGGCTGGGAAGCGGATCGCAATGGCGGCACGGCCGGCCTGTGCCAGCCTGTCGAGCGCGACCTCTTTGACTGTCACATGGGCTGCTTCTGGCCGGCGCAGGTCCCGGATCAGTTGAACCACGCGCCCGACTGGACGGCAAAGTGCGCGGCAGCGCAAAAGGACTGGCGCAAGATTGATCTGATCTTCCCGGATAAAAAGTGAGGAAGATCAGGCACGAACGGGCGCGAACGTAACGAAGGACACGAAGGATAGGAAGATGCGACGCATCGTATTCGCGACACTAGTTGGGCTGATCGCAGTAGGCACCGCGGCCGACGCACAGCGACCGGGGCGGCTATCGGTGACCGGCGGCAACCAGTTGCTGTACATCGGCACCTATGCGGGCAATGTCCAGATCTTCGATGAAACCACGGAAAAGCAGATTGGCGAGATCAAGCTGCAGACCGGCATTCCGCGCTCGCTGATTCTCTCCTTCAACAAAACGAAGTTTTACGTGCTCGATTCCACGCTCGAGAAGATCGAGATCGTGGACATTGCGTCGCGCAACACCCTCAGTACATTCACATTGAGCTCCGGCAACAAGCGGACCCGCATCCGCAGCATGCAGGTCGATCCCCTCGATCGGTTCATGATCCTGCTGACGCGAAGCGCCACCAAGCTCGTCGATCGCTGGGAGATCAGTGACATCGCGCTGGAGCTCTATGACTTGCGCGAGAAGAAGGTCACGCGAACGATTCCCTGGCCGGGTGGTGAGTCGCGGGAATTCATCAATCTGCAGTTCTCCCCCGACGGCAAGCTCCTGTACTTCTTTGGGGATGACGTCCTCATTCTCGAGACCGAGAAATTCACCGAGGTCGACACCTGGGCGCTGAGTCGCCCGATTGAGCAGGGCCTGGGCCGCGTCAGCTTCGGGTCGGTCGACGCAATGAACGATGATCCGGGGTTTTTCACGGGCCTTTTTACCGTTCAGGATCCCGTGCATCACCGCCGCATCATGGGCATCGGTCGTGTCAACCTCGTCGGCAAGACGGTCGAGTTCCATCCGATTGGCCCATCCGAATTCGTGGGATTCGCGATGGCCCCGGATCGCAAGCGCGGCTATGGACTACTGCAGCAGATCGGACGGTACGAGTTCTGGACGTTTGACCTCGAGCAGAAGAAGCTGGTCAATCGAACCCCGTTCGAAGGCCGTCCCCGGATGGCGCTACGGGTCTCGTCCAACGGCAAACTGCTCTACGTCTACCAGGCAGGCGCGACAATTGACGTGTATGAAGCCGCCACGTTCAAGTACCTGCGGACGATCGAGATGACCGCCGACCAGACCACGAATTTATTCGTCCTCCCCAAGCCGGCCACGCCAACCGCGAACTAATTCGGCCCGTCTAACGTATCGATATCTAATCAACGTCAGACGGGAGGTTCTGCGTGTCCTTGTTGAAACGACTTTTTGGCGGCAAATCCGGCGAACCGATCCAGCGGACCCGTGTGTGCGTCGAATGCGGCATGCCGGTTGCGGATCACAAAGAATGGTGTTCCATCTACCGCGGACAAAAGGAAATGGAGCTCCGCGCGGCCACCAGTAGCGGCCGGCCTTAAGGCCGGCCGTGCGCGGTCCACGGTCTACGGTCCCGAAGGTCTTGCCGGAGACTGTGACAGCGACCGGAGACCGTTAGTTTCTCGCGCCCGCATACAATGCCCCGGTGCGGGATCCTGAGCTCGGCCGGGCGTTTGCGTACCTGACGCCGTACTGGCGTCGTTTGTCGCTCGTTTTTGCGATCAGCCTGGTCAGCACGGCGACGACGCTCGCCATCCCGTACCTGTCGAAAGATCTCATTGACACCGCCCTCATCGGCCGCGATCTGGGCGCGCTGCGCCGAATCGTTCTTTGGTTCGCGGCGCTAGGCGTTCTTGGCTTCGTTTTGAACGTTTCGAGCGGTCTGCGCTACACGCGCGTGTCGGCCGACATTTTGTTCGACATGCGGCTGGCGCTCTATCGGCATCTGCAGCGCTTGTCACCCCGCTTCTACGCGCGGACTCGGCTGGGCGATGTCATCGCGCGCATCAACGGCGACATCGGCGAGATTCAGCGAGTGGCCGCCGAAGCTGCGTTGGCCTGGGTGGGGAACGTCCTGTTTCTCGCGGGAAGCCTCGTCATGATGGTGTGGCTGGACTGGCGCCTGTCGCTCGTGGCGCTGGCCTTGATGCCGATCAGCCTCTGGGCGCTCGTTCACTACCGTCGTCGGCTGGAGGGACAAGTCGCCGAGCTGCGGCAGCGCAGCGCGGACATCGGCAGTTTTTTGATCGAAACCCTTCAAGCAAATCCACTGATCGTGGCGTCGAATGCGCAGGCGCGCGAAGTGTCGCGTTTCCGACGGCTCAACGACGCCTTCGTGGGAGCGGTGATGGGCATGCAGCGCATCACCTATTTCGCCGGCGGCCTGCCCGGCGTGTTGCTGTCGATTGGATCCGCAGTGGTCTTCCTGTACGGGGGTTCACGCGTGGTTGCTGGCACGTTGACGCTCGGGACGTTTGGCGCATTTCTCGCCTACCAGATGCGCGTGTTTGCTCCGGCCCAGGCGCTGATGGGCCTCTATGCGAGCCTTGCGACGGCGCGCGTGTCCTGGCGACGTGTTCTGGAAATTCTCGACGCGCCGATCGAGGTCAGTGAGGCGCCTCGCGCGAAACGGTTGAACGCGCCGCGCGGGGACGTTGCGTTTGACGCGGTCACCGTGAGCATGGATCGCGGCCTTCGCATCCTCGATGAGGTGAGCTTCTCGGTGTGTGCCGGCCAGTCCGTCGCGCTCGTCGGCGCGAGCGGCAGCGGCAAGTCAACGATCGCATTTCTGGTCACACGCATGCTCGATCCCGACAGTGGCGTGGTGCGTCTCGACGGCCACGACCTCCGGACGCTGATGCTGGAGGACGTGCGGCGCCATGTCGTATTGGTGGAGCAGGAGCCGGTGCTGATGCATGCGACGATTGCGGAGAACATTCGATACATCCGGCCCGACGCGCACTTCGACGATGTCCGCGCGGCCGCTGAATCTGCAGGCATCGGAGAGTTCATCGAGGCGCTGCCGCAGGCGTACGACACGGTTGTGGGGGAGCGCGGCCTGGCGTTGTCGGCAGGCGAGCGGCAGCGCGTGGCGCTGGCGCGCGCGTTTCTGGCGAATCCGACGGTGCTCGTGCTCGACGAGCCGACAGCCGCACTTGACCCTGTGTCCGAGCGTCACGTGACCGAGGGGTATCAATCCGTGATGCGCGGACGGACGACAATCCTCATCTCGCACCGTCGTGAACTGGCGATGCAGGCGGATGTGGTTGTCGTCCTCGACGGCGCCCGCGTCGCCGAGTTCGGCACGCCACAGGAACTGTCGACGCGCGGCGGCGCGTTTGCGCGACTGTTCAATCTCCCCGCCGCGGTCGAGGCACGCTAGGCGCCCGCGGCACCCGCGGTACCTGCGGCACCCGCCCACATCGTCGCCGTTTCCTTGGCGAATGGCTCGAACGATCGAGGGGCGTGGCCGAGCAACTCGGTCAGACGGGCAACCGCTTCCGGAGAAGCCTGGAGCCCATGTTTGTGGAAGAACTCGAACATCAGGCGCACATCGAATGCGAGCCAGTCGGGTAGGTACTGCAGTGCCTGTTTCTCCCAGGCATCCATGTCATCGCCGACGTACCGAATCTCGCGTCCGAGGGCGCGACTCCAGATTTGGGCGACCGTGTTGCCGGTCAGGATCTCCGGCCCGACCAGATCGTAGGTCTTCCCTTCGTGACCCGTCGTCAGCAGTGCGATGGCGGCCGCCTCGGCAATGTCGCGCACGTCAACTCGCGACATCCCGACATTTCCCAGGGGCTGCGTGTACAGGTTGGCCTGCAGGAGAGCATCTTTGGAGAGATAGTCATTCTGAAAGAAATGATTGGGTCTCAGAATCGTAAATGGGATGCCGCAGTGTCGCAGGGCGTTTTCCACCGCGATCTTTGCACCGAAGTGGGGTAGATGAGGCGCCAGATCTACTTGATGCACTGACAGATATACGATCCGTTTTACATCGGATAATTTCATTCCACAGATGGCCTGAAGTCCCTCATGCGCTTCTGTTGGGCTCAACGCGTTCAGCAGAAAGACGGCCTCGGCGCCTTTGAATATTTGTCGCACCGAGGCGGGTGACAACAGATTGCCCTCAATCGTCGCAACGCCGGCCGGCGCGTTCTTCGCTTTGGCGAGGTCGCGCGTGAGCACCTGGACCTCGGCGCCTCTCAACGACAATTCGCGGACGACCTGCGAGCCGACCAAACCAGTCCCACCGATGACGAGAACTTTCATGCTTAGCCTCCTGAAAGACACGCCGATCGTGCATCAGATGCCACACCCGCGTCTGCAGTTTCACCCGACCCCTTTTTGCTAGACTTTCTCCCGGAGGATGGCTGATGCGGACGAACTGGATGATCTTCGCGTTCGTGGGTTTCTGTGCGACATCCGTGTCAGCGTGGATCGATGGCGGTCGACAGGGTGGACAGTCGGCTGCCGCCGCTGCCACGCCAAAGCCCGACGACCCAGTACGAACGCTGGTCAGCCGGCTCGATCTCGAGCGCTACAGGGCCACGGTCAAGGGCCTGACGCAGTTTGGCGATCGGCGTCAGGGCACTGAGCGCAACCGCAAGGCCGTTGATTGGATTGAAGCGCAGCTCAAGAGCTACGGGTGCGCGACCGAGCGCCTGAAGTATGTGTTCAACCCTGCGCCCCCCAGTGGCGGAGGTGGCGGCGGACGAGGCGGCAATCAGTCACCAGCCAATCCGGTGATTGCGAGTGGCGAGGTGCGCAGCGGCCCCGGCGGGTCACGCTATCGCGGCATCACGCGGCGGACCGGCGTCAACAACGATCCGGATGCACAGCCGGACGTCAAGCTGCGCGAGCTCAATCGCGAGCCAACGACCCCAGGTCCCCGCGAACAGGTCTACTGCACAAAAGTTGGTACGACGAGACCAGACGAGATGTACATCATCGGCGCCCACATGGATGGTCACGGGTGGGGCGAAGCCGCCAACGACAACGGGTCAGGCACTGCGCTCGTGATGGAACTGGCGCGTATTTTCAGCATGCCCGACGTGCAAACCGAGCGCACGATTCGCTTCGCGCTGTGGAACAACGAGGAGACGGGCCTCAATGGTGCCCGCGCGTATGTGGAGCAGCGCGCCCCGCTGCAGGGGAAAGAAGATCCGCCTGGATCTGGCAAGTATCCGGAGCCCAAGTGGGTGGGGATGATCCAGCACGACATGATGATGTGGGACCACGGCATGCCGCGCGCCGACGGCACCTGGAATCCCGAACAGCGGCCCGAAGCCGATGTGAACATTGAATTTCAGTCCACGGCCAAGCGCGTCGACGAAGCGATGAAGCTGGCGTTTTTTTTTCGCGACGCCAACGAGAAATATGCGACCGATTATCCAGCCGCGGTTGGCCCGCACATGACCAACACCGATTCCACACCGTTCATGGATATCGTCCCCGCCATCAGCTTGCGTGAGAACGAGCGCGGCATGCATACCGGTGCCGGATGGAATCCCACGTGGCATCAGCCGATCGATGTCTACGCGACGTTTTCGGACAAAGATTTCCGTCTTGGCCTGAATGCCGCGCAAACAACGCTGAGCGCCGTGGCGCAACTCGCAGGAGCGAAACTAAAGTAGCGCGGTGCGCTTCATACTCCGCCTCTCTGCACTCAGTTCGTTCACCGGCCGGGGCGTGCGAGTTGCGGTTATCGACAGTGGCGTACACGCGGCCCACCCGCACGTGCAAGGCGTAGTTGGCGGGGTCGGTGTCGACGAGATGGGCCGCGAGCACGATGACTACGTTGACCGCCTCGGACATGGAACGGCCGTGGCGGCAGTGCTCCGCGAGAAGGCGCCGGCTGCGGAGATCCTTGCCGTCAAGATTTTCGACCGCGATCTCAACACCACCGGCGACGCCCTCGTGGCGGCCCTGCGCTGGGCTCGACTTCACGACTCACGTATCGTGAATCTGAGCCTTGGCACGTCGAACGTCTCGCACGAAGCCGCGCTCGCGTGGGAGGTCGATGCGTTACTGTCGGCAGGCGGCATCGTCGTGGCAGCAGGAGAGCAGGGCGGCACGCGCTGGTTGCCCGGTAGTCTGGCGGGTGCCGTTGCGGTGGAACTCGATATGACACTGCCACGCGACATCTGTGACGTGACAATTGCGCACGACGGGCGCGTCACGATGCGGGCGAGTGGTTATCCGCGGCCGATCCCCGGTGTGGCGCCGGAGCGCAATCTGAGGGGCTTGAGCTTTTCAGTAGCCAATGCATCCGGCCTGCTCGCACGCGCGCTCGAAGGTGTTGCACGCGGCACGGACATCCGTGCGGTCTTGGGTAGCGTGAGCTCTACTTCGCCGTCTGGGTAGATCGCCTTCATCCGCGCGCCCACGATTTCGAGCGCCGACGGCACACCCTTGTAGAACGACGCGAGCATGCCGGTATCGATCGTGACGACGCGGCCACCGTAGCGAGACACAATCCGCCTCTCCGTGGTCGGTGTGTGTGCGACGACGATGCGGGCGAGCTTCATCTGATCCAGGAACGTCGTCACCTGCGCCGCCGTGGTGTCTTCGGGCCAGGTCGCGTATCCGCGAAACCACAGCGGGCCTTCAGGATCGATCAGGCTCCACTTGCCGATCTCCAGCATCGCTTGTGCTTCGGTTAACGTGGGCACGTCGAATACCGGCCGCTCAGCGGCCGTGGCCTTAGCGACCTCGAGGGCGCGCGTCGCGACCGTCAATTCGACAACCGAGACATCGATGACCTCCTGCAGGCCAAAAAACGCGAGCGCCAGCCGGCGGTCGGTCAGACGTTTGCGGTACGCGTCGAGACGGCGTACCTCCGAGCGGACGAGATCGTTGACTTCCGCGATCGACTTCGGCGCGGGTCGGGACGGGTTGATCCCCGCATGCATGAACAGCGTGTCGGCAACGATGACCGCGATGTCTTTGCCGCGTATCCATTTGCCGTAATTGCCGTTTGGTCCCATCGCGTGGCGATATTCGAGGCATCCGGGAGGGTATGCCTGCATGAACGCTTCGCGAGTCAGGGTGTAGACGGCCGGTGGTGGCGTCATCACGCCAGCGCGTGCCTGCGCCAGCCGCTCGTATTCCTTCCAGGCCTCTTCGCGGGTGGTCTCTGACTTCGCGGTCGCAAAAGTCGCGCAGATCTCGGGTGTGACATCGCGCAGGTCGCCCATGGCATTCATGATTTCGTGGTTCCCGGCCAGCGCGATGACCTGGCCCCCTGCGGACTTGGCCTCTGTCTCGAGTCGCATCAGCAGGTCCATGACCTTGCGAACATCGGTCCCACGATCGGTGTAGTCACCGGTCTGTACCAATACCGTCCGTCCGCCAGACCATTTCAGCTGTTCGTCGACGAGTCCCGTGCGCCGGAGAATCGTCGTCAGGCCGTCATACGAGCCGTGAATGTCGCCTATCGCGACGAGACGAGCCGGATTCTGCGCGGCCTGGAGGGGCAGCCGGGCGAGCAGGCCGACGAGCACGACGAGGGCGAGGGGACTGATCGCGCGGAGCATATTAGTAGCTTAGTCGGTATTTCGGTCGCCAAGAATGCGGCGTGCCGCTCTATAATCTGCATCCCACCTGGGAGGTGAACCATGAGCGCACAGCAAAACATCGAGGTCATTCGGCGCGGGTACGAGGCTTTTGGTCGGGGTGACATCGACGCCTTGCTAAAGGAGTTCGATGAGAACGTGGAGTGGATCACTCCAGGGCCCTCCGACCTTGCGACCGCCGGCACCCGTCGTGGCCATGCCCAGGTGCGCGAGTTCTTCAACGCCCTGGACGAAGTCTATGACATTCAGCGTTTCGAGCCGAAGACGTTTCTCGCGCAGGACGATCTCGTAGTGGTGCTCGGTGAGGATACCGCCCGCATCAAGGCGACTGACAAGGTGATTGACGAAGATTGGGTCCACACCTTTACAGTCAAAAACGGGAAGGTTGTGCGATTCCAGGAGTACCTCGACACTGCGTCGACCGTCGCGGAACTGCACGCGGCGCAAGCCCGCATCTAGGAATGTTCGGGGCCTCGAGTTGAGCCAAGTCTCGATCTCGAGGCTCGTTGTCTTGCGCCAGCGCCGCCAGTCGTCTCGATGCAGAGAGTATGATTCCCGTGTGTCGCTCATTCGACGACGCTGAAGAACCAATGAACGTTTCGAGTTTTCGCCAGCGAGTCTTTCAGGAACTCAGAAGTATTCGTGGGAAAGTCAACCGACGGCTGGCTCATTCGCCCGCGCAGGAAGCCGAGATTCTCGACGCGTATCATCGACTGTATTACGAAGTTCTGCCGCACCAGACCTGGCAGAACACCTTCTGGATGGGGCATCGGATCCTGAAGTGCCCCTTCGACATCTGGCACTATCAGGAGATTCTTCACGAGGTCCGCCCGGATCTCATTATCGAAACAGGCACCTGCTATGGCGGCAGCGCACTCGTTCTCGCGCAGTTGTGCGACCTGCTCGACCACGGCCGGGTAATCACCGTCGATATCGAACCGCGAGCAAATCGGCCGGTCCACCCCCGAATCACGTATTTGACCGGGTCCTCGATTGCGCCGGAGATCGTCGCTGAGCTCACAGCGTCTGCCCGCCTGGAGAGGACCGTCATTGTCATTCTCGATTCGGACCATGCCAAGCAGCATGTCTTGGAGGAACTGCGAGCCCTTTCCGGTCTAGTCACGTTGGGCAGTTATCTAATCGTCGAAGACACGAACGTGAATGGTCATCCGGTCAATCGCGAGCATGGCCCTGGCCCGATGGAGGCGCTCGACGAGTTTCTTTCTGAGCACAGGGCATTTGTGGTTGATCAACGGTGGCAGAAGTTCCTGATGACATTCAATCCGCGAGGCTATCTCAAGCGGGTATCTGCATAAACCTCGCGCAAGACGCCGCCTGGTAACGAGCGGCGCGCCCCCGCAACTGTGGTTGCGTCCCTGACGTCGAGAATTTTCGAGCGTTCTCAGGTGATGCCTCGGGGATCCGCAACCGCCGTTTCCACTCGGTGACGGCAGCCGCTGATTCGCCGTGTCACATTCGCTGTTTCCCGAACAAAACGGTGCGTTACAACTCGGGCGACTCGGGCGTGCCGCTTGCTCAAGCCTCCGCGGCCGCACGCACGACGGCGCCGGTGGCTCTTGACCTCAGTCAACGGCTTAGTCGCTTGCGTGCGGCCTTGTTCACAAACAAGGAGACTCCCATGCGTACCTTCATCCGAGCCGTGCTGGCAGCGGCCCTCGTGGTATTGCCCGTGTCGATCGTGACTGCGCAGAGCGACAAGCCTGCCGCCGCGGTCGCCAAGCCCGCGTTGAATCTGAATACCGCGACCCTTGATCAACTCGAAGAGTTGCCAGGCATCGGCCGTGCGACGGCTCAGCGAATTCTCGAGTACAGGCAGAAGAGCGGCGGGTTCAAAAAAATCGAGGAGCTCATGAACGTCAAAGGCATTGGCGAAAAGAGCTTCCTGAAACTGAAGCCACTCGTCAGCGTGCCGGCGAAGGCCGACAAGCCGGCAGGGGACCGGTAGCGGGAGGGCCGCCTGGCTGAACCGGGCGGCGCTTCCTCACGCCTGGCTATGGGCGGCTCCCGTGGTGCCGCGCTCGTTGACCTTCTCTTCACGTGCGGCGTCGCTGCCGCGATCGCTGCGATCGCTGTTCCAGCAGTGCACGCAACGCGCGACCGCGACGCTGCCCGCATGGCGGCCCGCTATCTGGCCAACCGCCTTCAGGTCGTTCGGCTCGAAGCGCTCAGGCGCAACGTTACCGTTGCGATGCGGTTCGATCCGGTCGCGATCGGACGTTTCGGTCCGTATATGGACGGCGACGCGGACGGCGTGCGACAGGCCGATGTAGACGATGGCGTGGATCAGGCGTTGTCGGCTGAAGGGTTGCTGACCGACGTCTTCGACAGCGTCACGTTCCGCATTCCACGCGATGTTCCAGATCCTGATGGCGCCGGGACCCTGACCAGCGGGTCCGATCCGCTGCGTATTGGTGCATCTACCTTTCTTTCCTTCAGCCCCATCGGCAGCGCCACGAGCGGCACGATTTACCTCGCGGCCGCCAATGGGCCGCAAATGGCTGTGCGTGTCATGGGCGCGACCGGACGGATGCGGGTGCTGTGGTTCGACCTGGCGAGCCAACAGTGGCGCGAGGAATAACCACCCCGGTCGAACGCCGCGGTGTGGCACGTGTCGCGCCGGAAGAGATGTCATGGCCCCGTGCTGCGCGCCTGCGTCCTGATCAGGACATCCTCATCGTCAATCTGTCGGCGGGCGGAGCGCTCGTTGAATCGCCAATCAGTTTGAAGCCAGGCGCCCGTGCCGACCTGCAGCGTCCTGGTGCAGCGCGAACGATCGTGCGCGGCCGCATCGCGCGATGCCGGGTCATAGGCCTCGAACCCATGCAGTACGAGGCGGCGATCCTCTTTGAGCAGCCGCTTGACGCCTTGGGTAGTGAGTAGCACGTTCCCACCCCATCGCGGGTTTGGAGCGCAGTGTGGGAACTCGTTACCCACGCGTGAGCCCTCCAGCGGTCGTTCTCGTCTCGGCACGACTTGGCATCTGGCTTGTTATGGCGACTCCGGACAACCGCGGGAGAAGAAATGGACGCACCCTCGATCGCTCTGACAACCGACAAGACGTATCAGTCGCGACGCAAATCCGACCGTCGGGCAGGCCTGCCCGATCTCGTGCGCGAAGTCACGACTGCGTGGATCACGCAGAGCGGCGAACCCGATGTCAAAGCCATGCTCGCCAGCCGTCTCCGGCAGGTGGTCGCTGCCAAGACAGTCCGGTTCAATGAGCTGCCGGGAAATTCATCTATTCGCCTGGGTCAACCCGTGCGTGCGCGCGACTATGTGGCATTTGCAGTGCCGATCGTGGACTCCGCGCGCAAGCTCGTGCTCGAGGCATCATTCCCGGGCGAGCGCGGGCTCGACGACTGGAACTGCCAGCTGCTCGAGGCTGCCGCCAGCCTCGCAGGCCTGTTGCTCGAGGCCGATCGCCTGGCGCGCGGCCAGGAACAAGCGAGCAACGGGGCGGGTGACGGCGCTGCGCCGCTGATTGGATCGAGCCTCGTCATGCAGGGTCTTCGCGAGCGTGTCGAGCGTGTCGCCACGACGGACTTTACCGTCCTCATCGAAGGCGAAAGCGGCACCGGCAAAGAACTGGTCGCACGTCAGATTCACGAGTTCAGCCGCCGCCGCCAGGGGCCGTTTGTCGCGATCAACTGCGCGGCTCTCGTCGAAACACTGATTGAAGCGGAGCTGTTTGGGATCGAGGAACGGACCGCAACAGGCGTCAAGGGGCGCCGGGGCAAGTTTGAGCACGCTGATGGTGGCACGCTGTTTCTCGACGAAGTGTCCGAGCTGTCGATGGCAGCCCAAGCCAAGTTGCTGCGTGCGATTCAGGACCTGATGGTCGAGCGTGTCGGCGGCACTGGGAGCAAGCGGGTGGATACCAGGATCGTGGCCGCGACCAATCGTCCGCTGGCAACCATCGCTGAGCGTGGCTTGTTTCGTGCGGACCTGTACTATCGCTTGAGCGGCGTCGATGTGCGCGTGCCGGCGCTGCGTCAGCGGAAGGAAGACATCCTCGAGCTCGCCCATTACTTTCTGGCACGTCATGGAGGGCGCGGCCGACTCGCTATCAGCCCCGCCGCATCTGATGCGCTGTTGACGTACGAGTGGCCAGGGAACGTCCGCGAGCTCGAGCGCATGATCGAGGGGGCAATCGCCACCTGCGAATCCCATCAGATCACGCTCGACGACCTGCCGATTGCGCTGCGCGGGGCGTACGGCGAGGTCCTGATGCCGTCGGTACAGGCGGGCGACACAATGCGTGCCTGGGGAAGTCGGTACGCCCGGCTGATTCTCGAAAAATCCGAGCGCAACAAACGCCAGGCGTGCGATGTGCTCGATATCTCGTATCACACACTCAACGCATACCTGAACTACCGGCCGCGCGAGCGGCGGCCGCCTGCGTCCGAAGGGATGGTGCCGGAGGCTGCGCTCGGGCCCATACCAGAGACGGGCGAGGTGCTGCGATGAGCTAGAAGAAATGCGCCACGGACAGGCCGTGGTCCATGAGCCGGGTGCCTCCGGCTGGAATACGCGGCGAGGCGGGGCCGAGGTCCCGAGGTCACACGCCGCTCGATCGCTGCTCACGAGGAGCAGCGGCGGGGGCATGTCATGACCAGGGTGAATCATGTTGCAGGAATAGCGATCGCGGTGCTCATCGTCTCGTCAGGTGGTGTTGCAGCCGCACAGCACGCCACGAAAGCAAATTGCGTGGATTGCGATGTCACGTTCCATGCATCCGCGACGCCGGACGGCTCGCAACTGAAAGCCAGCATCGGCGGGATCGTTCTCCGCAAGCAGCTCAATCGGCAAGGTCTCAGAATCCACATCGCGTCGGCGGAGGATGTCGTGGAGATTGCAGCGGGCCTCAATGGAACCGTCACGATCGAACGGCAGGGGAAGGTGGTGAATGTCAGGCCCGACAGTGCCTTGTCAGACTTCGAAACCAGTGTGAAAGCACTCACAAACGGGTCCTCGGCCCTCGCGGGCCTCGAGCGCATGGCGCTGAGGCTGCAAGGCAGCCGGCGGCCTGAGGCGATGTCCGTGCTGGCTAGCTTTGCTCTCGTGCGAGCGCTCCACGGCGATCCCGCAGGGAACGCGCTCCTCGCGCAACAGACGGACCCGCGCCGCGGCGGTGGGCTGCTGAACGTCAAACAGCAAACGCGCGCTGGCGACGCGACTGTTGACGCCTGCTGGTCCGAGTACGAAGGCACGTTGTACCGGAACCACGAGCGGTACAACCGATGCCTGCGCGACTACTGGTGGAATCAGCCGGTGCAGTATGCCTGCGGTCTCGAGTTTGCGATGGTCGCGGAACTTGCGCTGTTTCGGGTGATTGCTTGCTCAGGCGGCTTCCCAATCGGATAGCGACGCTCTTCTCAGACGGGGAGGGCTGGGCTCTCCCCGTCTGCCGGTCACGAGACGAGGAGTCGAGTCAAGTGCCGGTCTTTGGTTCTGGAGGTCACACATGATGCTGCGATGGGAACGACTCAGTGGAAGGCTTGGGCTCGGTCAACTCGTCTGGCGAGCACGCGTGGAAGGCGGCTGGTTGGTGATGACCACTACTTTCGTACTCGGTACACCGCGTGGGATCACCTTCGTGCCCGATCGCGACCACGTGTGGGGACGAGAGTGAGCCCGCAGTCTTGACCGCTTCGACGCGCCATAGTACCGTGAGGCGTCTGTACGCCTCACCGGCGGAGCAGGCACGCATCTTCGATGACCGAGCCTGCTGGCGTCCCCCTGAAGAAGACCCCGCTCCACGGCACCCACACTGCACTTGGCGCGCGCATGGTGCCGTTTGGTGGCTGGGACATGCCCGTCGAATATTCCGGCATCACCGCTGAGCACATGGCCGTGCGATCGGCAGCCGGCCTCTTCGACGTCTCGCACATGGGCGAGATCGAACTGGCCGGCAAGGAAGCGCTCGCCGCGGTCCAGCACATCTCGAGCAATGACGCGTCGCGACTGCAAGTAGGGCAAGCGCATTATGCCGCCCTCACGACGCCCGACGGCACGTTCGTGGATGACATGCTCGTCTACCGCTTCGCGCCCGCGCACTTTCTCCTGGTGGTCAATGGCAGCAACGTCGACAAAGACTATGCGTGGGTCGCCGACCGAGCGAAGGAAGCCGGCGACGTCGCGATCGTCAATTCCAGCGATCGCTACGCGCTTATTGCCATTCAGGGACCCAAAGCGCGACACATTCTGCAGAGCCTTACGGCCATCGACCTTTCGTCGATGAAGTACCTACTGGTTCGGGCACGGTGAAATTGCTGGTATTCGCGGTACGGTTTCGCGAACTGGATATACCGGCGAAGACGGCTTCGAGGTATTCGTGTCGCCCGCGATGGCGCCGCGTCTGTGGGACGCGGTGTTGACGGCAGGCAAGAGCGATGGCCTCATCCCCTGCGGGCTAGGCGCTCGCGACACGCTGCGCCTCGAAGCGGCCATGCGGCTGTACGGCAACGACATCGACGACACGACGACCGTGCTCGAAGCCGATCTGAACTGGATCGTCGGATGGGGCAAGACGGAATTCATCGGTCACGATGCGCTGCGGCAACAGAAGGCTACCGGTATTACCCGCAAGCTGGTCGGCTTTGCCATGATCGATCGCGCGATCGCCCGGCATGGTCATGCCGTGATGAACGGCGACGATCAAGTTGGGTACGTCACGAGCGGTACGCAGACGCCGTTTCTCAAGAAGGCCATTGGCATGGCATACGTGCCGACACACATGACCGAGCTCGGCACCGAGCTCGAGATCGACATTCGCGGCCGGCGCGCGAAAGCGATTGTCGTGGGCTTGCCGTTCTACAAGCGTCCCAAGACCACTTAAACCGGAGAGCGACATGTATCCCGCCGAATTGAAATATACGAAAGACCACGAATGGGTGCGCGTTGACGGCGAAACGGGTGTCGTCGGTATTACGAACTTTGCGCAGCAGCAGCTGGGCGACGTGGTTTACGTAGATTTGCCCGAAGTGGGCACGAAGCTGTCGGCTGGCCAGACGTTCGGCACCATTGAGTCGGTCAAAGCCGTGTCCGAGTTGTATGCACCAGTCAGCGGAGAAGTCGTCGAGATAAACGCGGACTTGAAGGATAAGCCCGAACAGGTCAACTCCACGCCGCATGAGGCATGGATGATCAAAGTCCGGCTTTCGAATCCGGGTGAGGCAAGTGGCCTGCTGGATTCGTCAGCCTATCAATCGCTGACCGGCGAATGAACCTGAAACCGATCGATTACTTCGCTCCGCGTCATATCGGCCCGTCGCCTGAAGAAACCAAGGCAATGCTCGAGGAGGTACGTGCGGCCTCACTCGATGCGCTCATCGACGAAGCCATCCCGACCAGCATCCGGCTGAAACAGCCGCTCGATCTGCCTGACGCCGAAAGCGAGTCGCAATATCTCGCGCGGCTCAAGACCATCGCGCGCAAAAACAAAGTGGCGCGCAGCTTTATCGGCCTGGGCTACTCGGACACCCTCATTCCAAGCCCCATCCGTCGCTGCCTCTTCGAGAACCCCAGTTGGTACACACCGTACACGCCGTATCAAGCCGAGATCGCCCAGGGCCGACTCGAATCACTCCTCAATTTCCAGACGATGGTCACTGATTTGACTGGAATGGAGGTCGCAAACGCGTCGTTGCTGGATGAGGCCACGGCCGCAGGCGAGGCGATGACGCTGCTCCACCGCGTCCAGGCCAAGAAGCTGAGAGACGAAGGGGGGGTATTCCTGGTATCCGATCGGTGCTTTCCTCACTCGATTGCAGTGCTGCGGAGTCGGGCCGAGCCACTGGGTATCGAGTTGCGCATAGGCCCAGCAGCCGAGATGGTTTTCGACGCGCAGACTTTCGGCGTGCTGCTGCAATACCCTGACGAAGCGGGGAAGCTCGACGACCTGAAACCCTTCATCACCCGCGCGCATGCAGCGAACGCATTGGTTGCTGTTGCAACCGATTTGCTGGCGCTCGCCCTGGTGACCCCGCCGGGCGAGATGGGGGCCGACATCGTGCTGGGCAACTCCCAGCGGTTTGGCGTGCCTCTCGGCTTTGGTGGCCCGCACGCGGCGTTCTTTGCGGTGAAAGAAGCGTACGTGCGGCACATGCCCGGCCGCATCATTGGCGTCTCGATCGACGCCCAGGGCCACTCGGCGTATCGAATGGCGCTCCAAACACGCGAGCAACATATTCGGCGCGACAAGGCGACCTCGAACATTTGCACGGCGCAGGCCCTGCTCGCCAACATGGCGGCGATGTACGCCGTGTATCACGGGCCGAAAGTGATCCGTGCGATCGCAAGACGCGTGCACGACCTTACACGCGCGCTCGACGTTACCCTTCGCACCTTGGGTTACCGCCAGCACAACGAAGCATTCTTCGACACGCTGCGTGTGTCCGCCTCGCCGGAAGCGATGGCCAAGATTCGGTCAGCGGCTGAAGAAGTCGACTTCAACTTCCGCTACCCGGACTCCGAGTCCGCAGGGATTGCGCTCGACGAGACCACGACGGTTGACGATCTCCAGACCATTGCGCGGATTTTCGCCGGAGCAGCGGGGAAGCGTGCGCCGGATCGACTCGACACTCTCGCGGACGGTGCGCGGGAAGTCATTCCGCCATCGCTCCGCCGGACGTCCGAATATCTCACGCACCCGGTCTTCAACACCCACCACTCCGAGACCGAGATGATGCGCTACATGAAGAGCCTCGAGCGCAAGGACATCGGGCTCGACACGTCGATGATTCCGCTCGGCTCGTGCACGATGAAGCTGAACGCGGCCAGCGAAATGTATCCGGTTACGTGGGAAGAATTCTCGCGCATGCACCCGTTTGCGCCGGCCGAGCAGACCGTGGGCTACCAGCAAGTGTGCCGCGAGCTCGAAGCCGCGCTGTGTGCGATCACAGGCTTCGATGCCGTATCGCTGCAGCCGAACTCGGGCGCGCAGGGCGAGTTTGCCGGCCTGGCCGTGATTCGCGCCTATCACCGCACGCGCGGCGAGGCGCATCGCGACGTCGTGTTGATACCGGCGTCAGCGCACGGAACAAACCCAGCCAGCGCCATCATGGCGGGGTATCGAGTCGTCGTTGTTGCCACGGACACGCACGGCAATGTCGATGTGGCCGATCTCAAGGCAAAGGCTTCCGAACATCGCGCCAGGCTGGCGGCGCTGATGATCACATATCCCTCGACGCATGGGGTGTTCGAGGACGCGATTCAGGAGATTTGCGCGACCGTCCACGAGCATGGCGGGCAGGTGTACATGGACGGCGCGAACATGAACGCGCAGGTCGGGCTGACCAGTCCCGCGACGATTGGCGCTGATGTCTGCCACTTGAATCTGCACAAGACGTTTGCCATTCCGCACGGGGGCGGTGGGCCCGGCATGGGACCGATTGGGGTGGCCAAACACCTTGCGGCCTTCCTGCCCGGTCACCCCAACGCTGCGGTGGGCGGCGCGCAGGCGATTCCGCCGATTTCGGCGGCGCCGTGGGGCAGTGCAAGCATCCTGCTGATCTCGTACGGCTACATCCGGATGCTTGGCGCGGCAGGCGTCACCGATGCGACCCGATACGCCATCCTGAACGCCAACTACATCAAGTCGCGGCTCGAGAAGCAGTACGACGTCCTGTACACGCGAAAAAATGGCCGCGTCGCGCACGAGATGATCTTCGATCTCCGCAAGTTCAAATCAAAGGGCATTGAGGAAGGCGACGTTGCAAAGCGGCTGATGGACTACGGCTTCCATGCACCGACGGTGTCATTTCCGGTCCCGGGCACCCTGATGGTCGAGCCTACTGAGAGTGAATCGAAGGCGGAGCTCGATCGCTTCTGCGACGCCCTCATCGCGATTCGGCAGGAAATCGAGGATGTGGTAACGGGCAAGGCCGATGCGAAAGATAACGTCCTCAAGAACGCGCCGCATACGGCTGCGGCGGTGATGGCCAATGACTGGTCACACCCTTACTCACGCGAACAGGCGGCGTTCCCGTTGCTCTGGGTGCGGACCCACAAGTTCTGGCCCCCGGTCGGACGAATCGACAACCCCTACGGGGATCGCAACTTGATGTGTGTTTGTCCGCCGGTTGAGACTTACGCGTAGGCCCACGGTTCACGGGCCGCGGCCCACGGTTGATTACTGCAGATTGCAGTGTTGGCCATTGTCGTTCACCCTTAGTCCGGAGTCCGGCGACCGGAGACCGGCGACCGAAGATCGACGACCGTAGGCCGTGGACCGTAGACCGGCCTCACCGCACCGTGGCCCCCGTCAATTCATCAGCCCGGCGCCGATATGCCGCGAGGAGCTTCTTGGTCACGGGGCCAGGTTTGCCGGAGCCGATGGTGTAGTCATCGACCTGCACGATGGGAACGAGCTCTTTGGTCGTGCTCGTAAAGAACGCCTCATCGGCGGTGAACAAATCTTCGTCCTTCAGTCCTGCTTCATCAACCTTCACGCCAGCGGCCGTGCCCAGCTCGAAGACAAACGCGCGTGTGATGCCGGCGAGCAAGCCGGCATCGAGGGACGGCGTGCGCGCGAGGCCGTGTTTGACGATGAACAGGTTTGACTGCGAGCACTCGGACAACTCGCCGCGATAGTTGCGAAACACCCCCTCCGCTCCGCCTTTGCGGATAGCTTCCTGCATGCCGAGGGCATTGTTCAACAGGTTGTTGCTCTTGATGAGCGGGTTCACTGAGCGCGGGTGATTTCGGATGACGTCCACGATGCACACCTTGACGCCTCGCGTGTAATGATCCTCGGGCACCACAGGCGCGGGCTTGGCGATGACGATGACCGAAGGATGCGGTGTGGCGGCCGGATCGTAGGTCAGGTCGCCGATGCCGCGCGTCACCAGGATACGGATGTACGCTTCGGCGAAACTGTTGTCGGAGGCTCGACCCAACCCCGCCGCGCTCATCGTCTCAATCGCGCGCTGCCGAAACTCATGATCGCGGAGCGGCACGTCAAGCGCGATCATCGCTGCCGACGCACGCAGGCGCTGCATGTGCCGATCGAATAGAAACGGTTCGCCGTTGTAGGTGCGGGCGACTTCGTAGACACCTTCACCGTACAGGAAGCCGTGATCGAACACCGAGATCGACGCACGCGCACCGTCGGTGATCCGGCCGTTGACGTTGACGAACACGCGCATATCCAGGCAGCGTAACCCGTGTGCTAGACTCGCTGCAACCTGTCCACGCACGTTGCACGGAAGCACAAAAGCGCGGAAAAGACTTTGGATCTAGGGATCTCGAGATCCGAACGAAGTTCTGTGCTTCGGCGCTTCCGTGAGACGTCTGTGATCGAGTGACCGCGGAGTTGTACATTGTGCCTTGCGCCATTTGATCCTCGCCGATTCCTCAATGAGAATCCTGACCGCTGACCAGATGCGGGAGGCCGATCGCCGCACCATTGAGGACATTGGCATCCCCTCGCTCGTGCTCATGGAAAATGCAGGCCGTCAGGTGGTCGCGGCCATGGAATCGTTCTTTCAGGATCTCGCCGAGCGGCGCGTGGCCATCATCGGCGGCAAGGGCAACAATGGCGGCGACGGGTTCGTCGTCGCTCGCACATTGTACCAACGTGATGTGGACGTGTCGGTCTTTGTCGTCGGGCAGGTTGCGGAGATCAAGGGCGACGCGCGCATCAATCTGGAGATTCTCGGCCGGCTGGGCATCACGGTCGTGGAGGTCACCGACGAAGGTCAATGGGAGCTGCACTTCTCCGAAATCTCCGGCCACGACCTGATCGTAGATGCGCTGTTCGGTACGGGACTCAAGTCCGCTCTCTCCGGTATCTACGAAACGATCGTTGCTGATCTCAATGCTTCCGCGATTCCGATTGTTGCGATCGATCTGCCTTCCGGCATGTCGGCCGATACACCCGATCTGATCGGCGACTGCGTCGATGCGACAGTGACCGTCACGCTCGGCGCACCAAAGCTGCCCCTGGTCCTGCCACCCGCCGAGGAGAAGTCGGGTGAAGTGGTCATCGCCGACATTGGCATTCCAGGCGGAGTGCTCGACGCGCTCGAGGGCCCTCACGTCGAGTTGATGACCCGCGATCAGATTCGGACGCTGATCACCCCGCGCGCATCCGACGCCCACAAGGGAGATTTTGGCCGCGTGTTGATCGTCGCGGGATCGCGTGGAAAAACCGGGGCTGCCGTGCTGGCCGCCGAAGGCGCGCTGCGATCCGGCGCGGGCCTGGTCACCGTGGCATCGCCGCGCTGCTGCATACCAATTGTGGCAGCCCATTCGCCGGAATACATGACCGAGTCGCTCGAGGAAACCGTGGACGGGACGATCGACTTTGCGGCCGCCGATTACGTTCTCGCGCTGGACGCCGACGTCATGGCCGTCGGCCCGGGGCTCGGACGCGGGGAGGCCGTCACGACTTTCGTTCGTGAGCTGCTCGACAAGAGCGAGGTTCCACTCGTGCT
Organism: uncultured Acidobacteriota bacterium; assembly: GCA_963846425.1. Lineage (GTDB taxonomy): Bacteria > Acidobacteriota > Vicinamibacteria > Vicinamibacterales > UBA2999 > JACCSI01. The sequence goes on from CAWJVW010000002.1 coordinate 156,974, forward strand.
GGACGCCGATGCGCTCAACGCGTTCGCGGACGAGCCGTCGGCGCTTCTCGGGCGCGAGGGCCGCGACGTCATCATCACGCCGCATCCCGGCGAGATGGCGCGGCTGGTGGGCTGCACCGTGGACGACGTGCAAGCCGACCGCCTGGGCATCGCAGTTGATTTCGCGAAAGCCCACCGGGTGTACGTCGTCCTCAAAGGCTATCGATCGCTCATCGCGACACCCGACGGCAGGGTGTTCGTGAATCCAACCGGAAGCCCGGGGATGGCAACTGGCGGCACCGGTGATGTGCTAGCTGGCATGCTGGCTGCCTGGCTCGCGCAGATCCTGGACGCTGAGGCGGCCTGCCGACTGGCGGTATATCTCCACGGCGCAGCCGGCGAACTGGCGGACGCGGATGAGGGCGAGGTCTCGATGACCGCCGGCGATCTCGCTAGTCACATCGGCGATGCCGTGCTCGAGCTCACTGCCCGGCGTCGGGTCGTCCAGAAGGAACAACAGTAGCGCGGGTCTCAGACCCGCGAATCATGTCGCCTCAATTCACCACAACATCAGAAGAACAAACACGTCAGGTGGCCAGCGACCTTGCCGCCGACCTGCCGGCCAACACCATCGTTCTCCTTTGTGGCGATCTCGGGGCTGGCAAGACCGCCTTCGTCCGCGGGCTGGCCGAAGGTCTGAGGATTGACCCGGCGCAGGTCACCAGTCCCACTTTCACCCTCGTCCACGAATACCGCGGCGGACGGCTGCCCCTGGTGCACGTGGATCTGTACCGGCTTGACCGCGCGGATCTCGATGAGATTGGACTGGATGCTGATCTCGCGACCCAGGGGGTGCTGGCGATCGAGTGGGCCGAGCGACTGGAGCGATGGCCTCCCGGTGCTCTGCGAATCATGATCGAGGACACAGGAGGGGACGGGAGAGTTATTGAGATAGGTTCCAGTGGCCAGTTTCCAGTTCAAAGCACGACCCTTTGAACTGACAACTGATAACTGGAGCCTGACGGGGTTTATTCAGATCGATAATTCGGCGCTTCCTTCGTAATTGTCACGTCGTGGACGTGACTTTCGCGGAAGCCTGCCTGCGTGATGCGAATCATCTGCGCGTCACGCTGCAGGCCGGGGATCGTGGCAGCCCCGCAATAGCCCATACCCGCGCGAAGCCCCCCGACCATCTGATGGATCACCATGGCTATGCTGCCTTTGTGTTGCACGCGGCCTTCGATGCCTTCGGGCACCAGCTTCTCGGCGACGCCCCTTCCGGCTGCACTAGTGCCGCTTTCGAGCTCGAAATCATCCTGAAAGTACCGATCGCGGCTGCCCTTGCGCATCGCGCCAATCGATCCCATGCCGCGATACTCCTTGAAGGTTCGGCCCTGATACAGGATCAACTCGCCCGGGCTCTCGTCGGTGCCGGCAAAGAGATTGCCGATCATCACTGAGCTGGCGCCGACGGCCAGAGCCTTGACGACGTCGCCTGAGTAGCGAATGCCGCCGTCGGCGATCACTGGCACTTCATGCCGTGCGGCGGCCGCAGCGCATTCGTGGATTGCGGAAATCATCGGCACGCCGATGCCTGCGACAACGCGTGTCGTGCAAATGGAGCCGGCGCCGATGCCAACCTTCACGGCGTCGACGCCGCGATCGATGAGCGCTTCGGTGGCCTCGGCGGTGGCAACGTTTCCCGCGACGATCTCGACGTCCTTGAACGCCCGCCTCAACCCCTGCACCATGTCGAGCACGCCTTGCGAGTGCCCGTGAGCCGTGTCGACGACGAGGACGTCAACATGTGCGCCCACCAGGGCGTGCGCCCGCTCGAGCGTGTCCCTGGCGATGCCAACTGCGGCGCCTACGCGAAGCCGGCCCAACGAATCCTTGCACGCGCTTGGATACTTGATGGCCTTTTGAATGTCTTTGACCGTGATGAGGCCCTTCAACCGGAAGTCGCGATCGACGACGAGCAGCTTCTCGACCTTCTTCTGATGCAGAATCTCGCGCGCCTCGTCGAGCGTGGTGCCTACCGGCACGGTAATGAGATTGTGTTTGGTCATCACGTCGGAGACTGGCCGATCGACGTTGGTCTCGAAGCGCAGATCACGGTTGGTTAGAATCCCAACGAGCCGGCCCTCCTTGCTGCCGTCGTCGGTGATTGGGACGCCGGAGATTCGATACTTGCTCATCAGATCGAGCGCCTCGCGGATTCGGCGAGTGGGGGAGAGCGTGATCGGATTGACGATCATCCCGCTCTCCGAACGCTTTACGCGATCGACCTCAGAGGCCTGCTCGTCGATGGACAAGTTCTTGTGAATCACGCCCAGGCCGCCATGCTGGGCCATGGCGATGGCCATCTCCGACTCGGTCACCGTATCCATCGCGGCGCTGAGCAGCGGCACGTTCAACGCGATGTTGCGCGTCAGCCGTGTGCTGACGTCCACCTGTGCGGGCAACACCGTCGAATGCCGGGGCACCAGCAGAATGTCGTCGAAAGTCAAAGCCGTTCGCAGGCCGGCCGCGAGAGAGGTCTGTGTGGGGATCTCGAATTTGGTCTGGGCCATCGCTGATTATAAGGCCGACGGTCTACGGGCCTACGGTTGACAGGTTCAACAACGGGGTTCTGCCGGAGACCGGGGACCGGAGGCCGAGCTACGCACCATGGCACTTCTTGAATTTCTTCCCGCTTCCGCACCAACACGGGTCGTTCCTGCCGATCTTTGGTTCCTCACGGCGCACCGTCTTCACTGGCGCATCGTCGCCACCGACGCGCGGTGGCCGCGGATCGCTCCCGCCCGGGAAACCGCCCCCAGCCGTTGCCGCAGCGCCCTCGCCCACCCACGCCGGCGCACGGGTCGCGCTCGGGTCGTTGTAGCGCAGCTGCTGCGGTCGCGGTGCGGCCTGTCGTGCACGCACTGGCGCTGCCCGGTCGTCGCCCTCACCTTCGATGGGGCGGAGCAGCCACAGATAGCGGACCACTTCTTCCTCCATCCGGCGACGCATGTCCTTGAAGAGCTCAAAGCTTTCTTTTTTGTACTCGACCAGCGGATCGCGCTGGCCATACCCGCGAAGGCCGATGCCTTCTTTCAGATGATCCAGGGAGTAGAGGTGGTCCTTCCACTGCGCGTCCACGATCTGCAGCATCAGGTCACGCTCGACGCGACGCATGAGATCGGCAGGGACGATCTTTTCCTTGTCGTCGTATTTCGACTTGATGCGCTCCCAGAGCATCTCCTGGAGCTCTTCAGTACTCTTGTTCTGAAGTCCGACTTCGACGTAATCGGTCTCGGTCAGGCCAAAGATCTGCGTCAAGTCCCGTTTGAGCGCCTCGAAGTCCCATTCGTCTTCGTCGAGATCCTTCCCGGCAAACTGATCGATCTTGTCCTCGAGGATTTCCTCGGCGGTCGCCATGACATAACCGCGTGTGTCGCTCAGTTCCTCCTCGCTCAGATGAATCTTGCCCTCGAGAATCTCGCGCCGCAGCGTGTACACACTCTCACGCTGCTTGTTCATCACATCGTCGTATTCGAGCAGGTGTTTGCGGACGGAAAAGTTCTGCGCTTCGACCTGTTTCTGCGCGCGCTCGATGGCCCGCGTGACCATCCCGTGCTCGATGGGAACGTTCTCCTCCATCCCGAGCCGTTGCATCAGCCCAGAGATGCGGTCAGACCCAAAGATTCGCATCAGGTCGTCTTGGAGCGAGAGGTAAAAACGCGACGATCCCGGGTCACCCTGGCGGCCTGCGCGGCCGCGTAGCTGGTGATCGATACGCCGGGCTTCGTGTCGTTCGGTGCCGAGAATGTGAAGGCCGCCAAGCGCGACGACTTCCTCGTGTTCAGCAGCGCACTGGGCCTTGAAGTGATCGTAAATCCGGTCCCAGTCTCCGCGCTTGACTCGGTAGAAGGTGTCCACCATGAAGAAGTAGACAAATTCTTCGTCATCCACGAACTTCTCTTCGCCGCGGGGAAGCTTTTCGGCGACCCCCTCGTTCAACGCCTGCTGGCGTGCCATGTGCTCGGCGTTACCGCCCAGCAAAATGTCGGTGCCGCGGCCGGCCATGTTCGTCGCGATGGTGATGGCGCCTTTACGGCCGGCCTGCGCGACGATTTCCGCTTCTTGCGCGTGGTACTTGGCGTTGAGGACGATGTGCCTGATGCCCTTGCGCTTGAGCATCCCCGACAGCCGCTCGGACTTTTCGATTGAGACCGTGCCAACGAGGACCGGCCGCTGGGCTTCCTGCTTGGTAATGATGTCCTCGACAATCGCCGTCCACTTCTCGACCTCGGTCCGGTACACGAGATCGGGCTCCTCGACTCGGCGGAGCGTTCGGTTGGTTGGGATGACGTTGACGTCGAGGTTGTAAATCTTCCCGAACTCCGGCGCCTCGGTCTCCGCCGTGCCCGTCATGCCCGCAAGCTTCTTGTACTTGCGGAAGTAGTTCTGGAAGGTAATCGTGGCAAGCGTCTGATTCTCGCGCTCGATCTTGACGCCTTCCTTCGCCTCTACAGCTTGGTGGAGGCCATCGCTCCAACGGCGGCCAGGCATCAGACGGCCGGTGAATTCGTCCACGATCACGACCTGGCCGTCCTTGATCATGTATTCGACATCGAGCTTGTAGTGGACGTGGGCGCGCAACGCCTGCTGAATGTGGTGGAGCAGAGGCATGTTTGCCGGGTCGTAGAGTCCACCGGCCTCCAGACGATGGGCCAGGAGCTGTTCTGCCTTGGCCATGCCGGCTTCGGTGAGCGTCACGGTCTTGTGTTTCTCGTCCACCGTGTAGTCGCCGGACGCTTCGAGCCGGTCGCGGTCCTCGGCCTTGACTTGACCTTGATGAACCTCGCCCTTCTTCAGCTTCGGGATGATTTTGTCGACCTCGTAATAGAGGTCTGTGGACACTTCTGCGGGACCCGAGATGATGAGGGGTGTGCGCGCTTCGTCGATGAGAATCGAGTCCACCTCGTCCACGATGGCGAACTGATGCCCACGCTGCACCATGCTCGCCAGCTCGAACTTCATATTGTCGCGAAGGTAGTCGAAGCCGAATTCGTTATTCGTTCCGTACGTGATGTCAGCACCGTAGGCCACCTGGCGCTGCGCGTCAGTCAACTCGTGCTGAATGACGCCGACCGACATTCCGAGAAAGCGGTAAACGCGCCCCATCCATTCCGAGTCGCGGCGCGCGAGGTAGTCGTTGACCGTGACGACGTGAACGCCTTTCCCTTCGAGCGCGTTGAGGTATGCGGGAAGTGTGGCGACGAGTGTCTTGCCTTCGCCCGTCTTCATCTCTGCAATCTTGCCGGTGTGCAGCACCATGCCGCCAATGAGCTGCACATCATAGTGGCGCATGTTCAGAACCCGGCGACCGGCCTCGCGCACGACAGCAAACGCTTCGGGCAACAGGTCGTCCACCGACTCGCCATTCGCCACGCGCTGCTTGAATTCGGCAGTTTTGTCACGCAGTGCGCTATCCGAGAGGGCTTCGATGCCAGTCTCGAGATCGTTGATCTGGGACACGAGCGGCATCAGCCGCTTCAGTTCGCGATCGTTCTGTGTGCCAATGACCTTGGCGAGGAGCTGACCTAGCATGGAGAGGGCTACCGCCTATGGATTAACTAACCATTATAAGGGACGCGCTGAATTCAGCCGCGCATTACGGATTCGCGGGACTAAGTCCCGCGCTACATGCGAGAAAACGGTGCCGCATCCCATGTAGCGCGGGCCTTAGCCCCGCGACCACAATCCGCGATCCGCGATCTCAGCGGCGGTAATTCAGGAGGAGCTGCAGGGGGTTGAGGAGGCGTCCGTTGACACGGACTTCGTAATGCAGGTGCGCACCGGTCGAGCGGCCAGTCGATCCAACAAGGCCAATGACGTCGCCACGCTTGACCTTGGCGCCTGGCCTGACGACGTACCGCGACAGGTGTCCGTAACGCGTTTCGAGACCGTATTCGTGATCAATCACCACGAGGTTGCCGTAGCTACCTTCGCGGCCCGTGGTTCGGACGATGCCGTCGGCCGTCGCGTAAACGGGCGTCCCGTTATCGGCCGAAATGTCGAGGCCCTGGTGGTAGTCGCGACCGCCGGTGATGGGGTCTTCGCGCGACCCGACACGCGAGGACAGCCACCCATGAGCTGGCCAGATCGATGGCGTTGCCGCCGCCAATGCATTGCGCTTGTCGACATTCGAGCGAACCGAGCTCAAACGACTCTCGAGACCTTGCAGCAGATCCCTCAGCAATCCGAAGGTGTTCTCGGGTGACTGCAGCGCCGGCAGCGAGCTGACGGGAGGAGTCGGCGTTGATGCGCCACCCATTGCCCGGTTCTTCACAACCGCCGGGAGTTTGTCCATCGCCGCCTGCAGCGACGGGTCCATTGCGGCTTTGGCGCCAAGCTCGCTAATCGCGGATTGCAGGCCCTGAATCTGTCCCGACAGTGCTTCGGTGGCGATCCGGTAGTTGGCGTTTTCGACTTCGAGCGCTGACGCCGTCACATAGAGCTGAGAGACTTCGGTTCGAGCTTTCAACGCCGCGCCGGTGCCGATGAGAACCGGCAATGCCAGCACGCTGGCGACGGTGGTGACGGCTGGCCAGAATGGGACAGTAAAACGCCTGACCACTCCGGTGCGACGGTCGGCCAGAACAATCGTGTATCGCCTCAAATCACTAGTCTCTAAGGAATATGTCGTCCGCGGGGAACAGAAACTATACCACGGGGGTTTACAGGAGGGTGACGGAGGGCCGCCGATCTTCGCCCTATCTTCGTAATCTCGCGCAGTCAGTCGCCGTACGATGCCAGATCCGTCTAAAGTGCTGATGTTGGACCCGACGGTCTTGGTTTGCTGGCCGAATCGGCAAGATGCCACTGGGCCTGTTCGACGGAGGTAGTGATGTCAACGAACGCACGCCTAACGTCAGTTGCACTGATTTTCGCGGCGCTGGTCAGTTCGGCAACAGCAGCGCAGGCGCAGACACGCGCGACGGCTGCCGATCTCACCGGAGTGGTCAGAGATCAATCTGGCGCCGTCCTGCCTGGCGCCACGATCACCGCGACCAATACCGCCACCAATGTCGCGCGCTCCACAATGAGCGAGGGTGACGGCCGTTACGCGCTACCCGCCTTGTCACCCGGCACTTACCGCGTCGAGATCGCGATGTCCGGCTTTGTCACCGAAACGCGCCCGAGTCTCACACTCGCCCTGGGTTCGCTGGTTGAATTGGACGTCGCGCTCAAGGTGGCCGGCACCGCCGAGTCCATCACCATCACCGCAGAATCTCCGATGGTTGACTCACAAAAGACCGCTGTCGCGAGCGTTGTGTCGCAGCAGCAGATAGAGAGTCTCCCCATTGACGGGCGGAACTTCATCTCTTTCGCCGTGATCACGCCGGGTGTCAGCACCGATCGCACGCCCCAGCAGGGAGCCTCAGCAACCTCAGGCCTGACCTTCGCCGGGCAGCGCGCCCGCTCGAACAACATCACCGTCGACGGCCTCAACAACAACGACAACGTCCTCGGCAGCGTGCGTGCGACATTCAGTCAAGAAGCTGTGCGCGAGTTTCAGGTGCTCACGAATTCCTATTCAGCCGAGTTCGGCAACGCCACGGGCGGCGTCCTGAATATCGTCACGAGGAGCGGCACCAACCGCGTCAGCGGCAACGGGTTCGCCTTCGTACGGGACGACAAACTCAATGCGAAAGGTCACTTCGAGAAGGTCGATCCGTTGGGGAATGCGGTAGATCTCGAGAAAGCGCCCTTCAGCCAGGAACAGTTTGGCGCCACCCTCGGAGGCCCGATTCGCCGGGACCGGACGTTTTTCTTCGTGTCAGCCGAGCGGCTCGACGTGGCAGCCAGCAATCTGGTGACGATTAACGATCGGACGGTAATCAACCATCCGTTCTTGGGCACCCCGCTCGGGACGCCAGCGCAGATTCTGCGTGCGGCGGGTTTTCCTATCGAGACTGGCAACGTTGGCTATAACGTCAGATCCACGCAGTTTCTCGGCAAGGTCGATCATCAGGTTCATCCAAACCACGGGCTCGTGCTGCGGTTCAACACGAGCGACAGCCTCAACGAGAACACCGAGCCCTTCGGCGGCATCACCGCAAAGAGCCGCGCGGCGGCCTTGGATGCGACCGACTACATTTTTGGGACGTCGCTGACGTCCATCTTTTCTTCGCGATGGGTGAACGAGTTCCGCTTCCAGTACGCGTATCGCGATCAGCTCGTGCGCTCGCTCGATCCGAACTGCAATGGTCCATGCCTGCAGTCGGACCAGGGGGGACCGACGCTGGAGGTGACGGGAGTCGCGAGTGTAGGACGCCAGCGATTCACACCGCAGACGAGGACCAATGCGCTGATTCAGTTCGTGGACACGGCAAGCCTGTCCGTCGGATCGCACCTGGTGAAGGCAGGGATCGACGTGAACTTTGGCGACGACCGCACGGTCGGACCTTCACTGCCGCTGCACTTTGGCGGCCGCTACATCTTCCAGGCACTCCCCATGATTCCCGGCCTGCTGCCGGCCGCCGTATCACCGATTCAAGCGGTCGCGCTCGGGTTGCCGGCGGCTTACGTGCAGGGTTACGGCGTCGACACCGATCAGTACGACACGCGGGCGATTTCGCTGTTCGTTCAGGACGACTGGCGTGCCGGCCCGCGAGTGACCTTGAAATACGGTGTGCGTTACCAGAACCAGTTCTGGCCCGACTTGACGTATAGCGGCCCTGGCTATCCGGGCACATACGGCTTCCCGAAAGACAGCAACAACATTGCACCGCGCGTCGCGGTCTCCTGGGACGCCACTGGCGATCGCAAGACGGCCGTCCACGGCGCGTACGGTTTGTTTTTCGAGAATCACATTACCGGCGTCGCCGGGATTACGGATCTGCTCGATGGCGACGACCATGTCCGCACGCTCGTCCGCACGTTCCCGAACTCCTTGCCGGCATGGAACGCGCCGGGCCACCGGCTTACGGAAGCGGCCGCGGGGTCGTTCCCTACGCTGAAGTTTTTGATCGACCCTGGTCTCGAGTCGCCGTACGCGCACCATGGCTCAATCGGCGTCGATCGTGAACTGGCTGGCAATATGGCCGTGTCAGTCAACTACGTTCACGCGCGCGGCTTCAATCAGCTGGGCACCATCGACTACAACCCTGTCGTGCCAGCGCTCGGCGCCGGGCGTCGTCCGCAGGATGTCAACGGGGTGGCCGGAACGTCAGCCTCGATTCTCCAGTACACGAAGTTCGGCGAGACTTGGTACAACGGTATGACCGTGTCGCTCAACAAGCGCTACAGCAACAACTATCAGTTCCTGATTAGCTACACCCTCTCCAAGGCCGAGGACAATTCGACGGACTTTCAAAGCGCGTTCATTCCGGAACGGAACGGAATCGGGCGCGACCCTGGGGATGTCAACGGTTTGCCGGTGGGTTTTGACCCGGACAGCGAGCGGGGTCCATCGACCCAGGATCAGCGCCACCGGTTTGTCGCCAGCGGCGCCTACATGACGTGGGCTGATGTACAGCTCTCGACCATCATCACAGTGGGCTCCGGGCGCCCCTACACGATCCTGGCGGGTCAGGATCTCAACGGTGACGGGAACGGTGGTGCGTTCCCGCCTGATCGCGCGAGACAGGACCCAACGAACCCGTTATCGAGCGTCGGGCGGAATTCAGGAACGATGCCGTACCAAGCAACCGTTGATCTTCGGGCGAGCCGCCGATTCCAGCTTGGCCCCCGAGTCTACGTCGACGGAATTTTCGAAGTGTTCAACCTGTGGGATCGGACCAACTTCATCGAGACCAACAACTTGAGCCCGGCGTTCATCTGGGGACCAGGCGCCTACCCGACCAGTCCCTTGCCGGGTTTCGAACAGTTCACACAGGCAGGGCCACCACGGCAGGTGCAGTTGGCGGTGAAGGTGGGATTTTGACGGAACGAAGAACGAAAAACGAAAGAAGTTCGTTCTTAGTTCCCGACCTTTTCACTCTAGTCCACCATCCGGTACCTGTAGCGCTTCGGCGAGATGTTCCGTTGCAATGCTGGAGGCGCCGGCAAGGTCGGCGATCGTCCGCGCGACCTTGAGGACGCGATGGAAGCCCCGCGCCGACAAATGAAGACGGTCTGCGGAACGTTCGAGGAGTCGCCGGCCGGCCGCGTCCAGTGCGCATGTGCGATCGAAAGCCCGTCCCTGCAACGCGGCGTTGAGCCGTGCGGCGCGCCCGGGACGTGACAGTTGCCGTTCACGCGCGGCCAGCACACGTGAGCGCACAGCCGTTGACGTTTCACCGTTGGCGTCGCCGGTCAGGTCGGCAATGGCGACGGGCTGCACCTCGACGATTAGATCGATCCGATCGAGCAGCGGCCCTGACAATCGCCCACGATATTTAGCAACTTGCTGAGGCGTGCATCGACATGCGCGCTTGGGATCGCCTCGATACCCGCACGGACACGGATTCATCGCCGCCACCAAGACGAATCGCGCGGGGAAGCTCACCGTTCGAGCCGCGCGCGCCACGGTAATGCGACCCTCCTCGAGCGGCTGCCGCAAGACGTCGAGCACGTGGCGGCTGAATTCTGGCATTTCATCCAGAAACAAGACGCCGTGGTGCGCGAGACTGATTTCACCAGGGCGTGGATTGGCGCCGCCGCCCACGAGCGCGACATCAGAAATCGTGTGATGTGGCGCCCGAAACGGCCGTTCGAACAGCAGCCCGACTCCTGGCGGCAAGGTGCCCGCGACCGAATGAATCGCCGTGCAGTCCAACGCTTCATCGAACGAGAGGGACGGCATGATGCCCGGCAGCCGGCGAGCGAGCATTGTCTTCCCCGCGCCGGGCGGCCCAATCATCAGCAGGTTGTGTCCACCGGCGGCCGCGACTTCCAGCGCCCGTCTCGCGAACAGTTGCCCTCTCAGATCTCTCAGATCCAGCGCAGCAACGGCGGACGCTCGTGTAGTCGCCGTGTCTGCCATCTCCGGCGACACCGGCCAATTCGCGCGGGGTCGATTCAACACGTCAACGGCTTCGCTCAACGTTCGTACGGGGAGCAGCCGCAGGCCGCCCACGACTGCGGCCTCGGCTGCATTTGGCGCGGGCAGCAGCAAGGCTGACGCGCCTTTCTTTCGTGCCGCCGCGGCGATCGGCAGGACTCCTCGCGCGCTGTGGATCGAGCCGTCGAGCGAGAGCTCACCAACCAGGACGATGTTCTGCAGCTCCGGCGATTGGAGGACGCCTTCGGCGGCGAGAATACCGAGCGCGATAGGCAAGTCAAACGACGAGCCCGCCTTGCGGACATCAGCCGGAGCCAGGTTGATCGTGATGCGATGAGAAGGAAACTCGTAACCCGAGTTGCGGATAGCGGCCCGCACGCGGTCGCGACTCTCGCGGACGCTGGCGTCTGGTAACCCCACCATTCGGAAAAAGGGCAGACCAAGGCCGACGTCGACCTCGACGTGAACGGGATAGGCATCCACGCCCAGCACCGCCGCGCTCTCGAGTCGGGCAAGCATGACACCGACGATGCAAAAGGCGTCACTGCCAGCCGATCGAAGCTAAGTTGTTTATTTACACCGCGTTGGATTTATGCAGGGGCACAGAACCGGCAATATCTTCAACAGCCGACGTGCGATCGGGCGGCAGTTTCTTCGATGTCTACTGCTGGTTCGCCGATGTCCGACCGCTCTGGATGACGAGTCGTGCCCCGACCCTGAGTGTCGAGCTGCGGAGGTTGTTTACGGATCGCAGGTTCTGGATCGTGGTGTTGTACTTCCGGGCGATGGAGGAGAGCGTTTCGCCCGCTCTGACCCGATGCACGATGCGTGTGACTTCATCGGCGTCATCCTCCAAGGGAGCCAGATCGGCATCTGCAGCGGCAGACTGGGTCGAGGCTCCGGCACCGCCGCGCGCCAGCACTGCCGCCGACGGCATGCGCGGTATCAACAGTTTCTGTCCGGCGATAACCTTCGACTTGGTTCTCAGATAGTTCGCAGCCGCGAGGTCGTTACGATTCACTCGCAACTTGCGGGCGATCGTCGAGAGCGTTTCGCCGCGCCTGACGACGTGCCACTGCAGCGCGTTGAGCTCGTTCGGATTCGCGGCCTTTAGCCGTTCCCTTATCGTTTCCGCCGTCCCGGCCGGTACCTCCAGCTCATAGCCCGCGCCCCGAATTGGCGTCGTCCAGCGTCGCAACTCAGGATTGAGTCTCTGCAGTTCGTCCGCCGAGATGCCTGCCCATTCCGCAATGCGTCGGAGATCGACAGCTGGTGGGATCAGCACGGTTTCGGTGAGGCTGGCTTCGGTCGGCACGACGTTGAATCCGTACTTGGTCGGGTTTTTCGCGATGATGACTGCCGCGAGAATCATCGGCACGTAATCGCGTGTTTCTCTCGGCAAATACCTGGATGTCGAGGTCAGGCTCCAGAAGTCGTCGCGCCTGCTGCGATTGATTGCGCGCTGCACCCTGCCCGGACCGCCGTTATACGACGCCATCGCGAGATGCCAGTCATCGAAGATGTTGAACAGAGCTTTGAAGTACTTCGCTGCCGCGAGCGTTGCCTTTTCCGGATCAGACCGCTCATCGATGTACCAGTCCTGCTTCAGACCGTTTTCGGTACCCGTGGCGGGCATGAACTGCCAGACGCCTTTGGCCTTCGCTCGCGAGAGCGCTGTGGGCTTGAATGCACTCTCAATCAAGGGCACATACGCGAGATCGAGCGGCAGCCCTTCTGCCCGAAATACGTTCTGGATCATAGGGAGGTACTGCGTGCCGCGTGACAAGCCGGCTTCCAGGTACTCACGCAGTCGCCCCTGAAAGAGCTCGACATACCGCAACACCCTTTCGTTGAGTGGGATGGGGATGTCGTGGGCAGTTTGCTGAAGGTCGGCTTCGACGTTTTTCGCAGTGGCAGCAGTGGGCGCGGTGGTGTCGAGCGTGAGGAGCTCGTCGATCGAGGCTGGCTCGGCAACCTGTTCGGTGAATCCATCGCCTGTGGCCAGCGCCGTGAGCTCCAGGGCAGCAATGCGATCGACCAGTCGCTCGAAGTGATCGCGCACACGTGCCTCACCGCGGGCGCCCTGCGGCGATTCGAGCAGGACTTCAAGAGCCTTGTTGAAGCTGACTTTCGCGCGTGCGAGGTGGCCCAACGACAACTCTCGTCGGCCGTCCTCGAAGTGGCGATCCGCCGATGCCAAAAGCGTGTGTACGGGATCGACCGGCGGAGCGGCTGGCGGAGGCGCAGGAGTTTGCACAACTGGTGGCGCGGGTGGTTTCACCGCGGCACGCCCCCGGCCAAAAGAACACGCGGCGCTCACACACAACGCCGCCGCGACCACGATTGAGAAACGAAAATATTTTGGCATCGTCGCGTGGAGGCGCCGAAGGAGAGTAGCATGCGCCTCCCTGAGCGTCAATTGCTTGATTCTGAATCGGTTAGCGGAAAGTCGCCTAACGATTTTGTGCAATTGCTTACGACTTTGTGCAATTACTCACGACGGATAGGATTGCCACGTAAAAACGCGGGCCGCCTCGCCAGCGTCGCGCGCGGCGGGGGTGATGATTGATTTTTCGCCGACGAGAATTTTCAGTCCGGCCTTCACAGCGTTGCGCACGTCTTCCTCGCAAACGAACGGGGCAGGTAAGGCAGGTGCGACACGTGGGGCAGGTGCGCCGGGTGCGACGGGTGCGGTGTGGTGCTCGGGTGCGATGGGTGCGGGCGGTGCGGGAGGCGCGGTGGTAGGTGAGCCGGCGATCCCGCGCGACGCGAGGAATGCGTCGATGCGTTTAGTCAGGGCGTCGGCTGCAATTGGCTCAGGGCTCGGCTTAGGTGGCGCTTGCGGCAACGCACCTGCCGCACCCGCGGACCGCACCGCACCCGTCGCACCCATCGCACCTATCGCACCTATCGCACCCGGCTTTGTTACCGGGCGAAGTTCGTATGCGAGACGCTTGATGTTCAGCAAGTGCTTTGGCGAGATGTTGTCGGACGTGATGTTGCCACCGAAGCCGCCGCAGCCAAGTGTCATCGCCGGATCGAGGCCCGTGCTGAGCCCAATCGAACCATGCGTCGTCGGGGTGTTGACGACGATGCGATAGGCCGGCTTGTGTAACCCGAACTCGAGGATGACCTGTTCGTTGCGCGAGTGAATCGACATGGTGTGCCCCATGCCGCCATACCGCAGAATCTCCTTGCAGCGTTCGCAGCCCTCGCGCCAGTCCTTGACGATGTAATACGAGAGCACGGGGCACAGCTTTTCAATCGAGAGGGGATAGTCGCGGCCAACCCCCTTGAGTTCCGCAACGAGCGCACGTGTCCCCGGCGGCACGCTGATGCCGACTTTCTCAGCGATGAAGGTGGCAGACTTGCCGACGAGGGACGGGTTGGGAAGGCGCTGCGGGGTGACGAGGGCCTTTCCCAGGGCATCCGCCTCCGCAGGCGTCAGGAAGTATCCGCCGCGCGCGAGGAACTGCCGGCGAGTTTCCTGCTCGATTGCCTGATCGACGACGACTGAGTTCGGCGACGAACAGAGGACGCCGTTGTCGAAGGCCTTGCCCGTGATGATGTCTTCTGCTGCTTTGGCGAGGTCCGCCGACTGCTCGATGTAGCAGGGTGCATTCCCGGGACCGACGCCGTAGGCCGGCTTGCCCGCACTGTACGCCGCACGTACTAGACCCATACCGCCCGTTGCGAGGATGACGGATACCTCGCGTTGCTTCATCAATTCCTGCGTGCCTTCCAGCGTGACCGTGGTGAGCCACCCGATTCCCCCTTCCGGAAGCCCGGCTTTGCGTGCGGCGTCGTACATGACCTCCGCTGTTCGCGTGATGCAGCGAGCCGCCGATGGGTGTGGACTGATCACGATTGCGCAGCGCGCTTTGATGCTGATGAGAATCTTGTAGATAGCTGTTGAGGTGGGATTGGTAGAGGGCACAATCGCCGCCACCACACCGAAGGGCTCGGCGATCTCGACAACTCTTTTGACGTCGTCGCGACCGATGACGCCCACGGTCTTCAAGGGTCGGATGAACTCGTACACATCCTTCGAGCTAAACAAATTCTTTTGAATCTTGTCCGCTACGACGCCGAACGTCGTTTCTTCGACTGCCAGGCGGGCGAGCGGTTCGGCAAACGGGGTGACAGCGGCGGCCATCGCGTCCACGACGGCGTCTATCTGTTGTTGAGAAAACTCCGCCAGCAGGAGTTGCGCCTGTTTGGCACGGCGCGCAAGGCTTCTGGCTTCGCTGATCGAGGCGAGATCGCGGTCGGTTTGCGCAGAGGCAGTTGTGGCCACGGACCGAGCTTACGACTTTGGAAGAACCCGCTCGACCTCGCCGTGCGGGCGGGGAATGACGTGAACCGAAATCAGTTCGCCCACCCGTCGAGCGGCTGCGGCCCCGGCGTCGGTCGCCGCCTTGACAGCGCCGACGTCGCCACGCACCAGGACCGTGACGTAGCCGGCGCCGATGTATTCCGAGCCGATGAGTACGACGTTGGCGGCTTTGACCATGGCGTCGGCCGCCTCGACCGAACCGATGAATCCGCGTGTCTCGACCATGCCGAGCGCATCCCGCTGAGCTTCCATCTCGTTGACCGGGATGATATTATGGCTTCTCTCAAACATGCAACGAACCGTCACTAATGGCGGGCTGGTTGTCAGCCTCAGCCTGGCGATGGCGGTGTGTGCGGCCACTTCGTGTGGTCAGGCCGAGGATACCAGCCCGGCCGTCGCCACCGCCGAGGTCGCTCTCGAACGTAGTCGGATCGCCCAGGGAAGCCCCGTCGACATGACGTACCGCTTCCGAATCGCGGAACCCCCTTCGTCCCCTCACCGCGTGTTCGTGCACGTCGTCGACGCGGATGAGGAGTTGATGTGGACCGATGACCATGAACCGCCGACGGCCACTACCGGGTGGACGCCGGGCCAGACCGTTGAATACAGCCGCACGATGTTTGTCCCGATGTATCCCTACGTCGGATCGGCCAAAGTCATCATCGGGCTTTATGAAACGTCGTCGAATCAGCGACTGAAGCTGGGCAACACCGATCGCGGTGATCGGTCGTACCAAGTCGCGGAGTTCGAACTGCTGCCCCAAACTGAAAATGTCTATTTGATTTACAAGGATGGCTGGCATCCGGCAGAAGTCGCGCCGGAAAACCCTTCGGTCGAGTGGAAGTGGACGAGGAAGGAAGCGACCGTGGCCTTTCGCAATCCCAAACGGGACGCCACGTTTATCCTGCAGATGGACAACCCAAGCCGCGCCGCTGGGGCCGCGAGCGAGGTGGAACTGCGACTCGGCGATCAGACGATCGCCACGGTGCCGGTTGCGTCAGAGGACGCACCGGTGCGGAAATTCACGCTGACGGCCGCCCAACTCGGGTCGGCCGACATGGTCGAAGTGAGGCTCGTCGCTAACCGAACGTTTGTGCCGGCGCTCGAAGCGGGAACCAAGAGCGGCGACACGCGTGAGCTCGGTGTCCGAGTTTTTCACGCGTTCGTGCAGCCTGCGGGGGACAGATTTTAGGGGGTGGAAATGAGACAGGCACGGACCAAAAGGATTGTCTTCAGCCTTTTGATGTCGGCCATTGTGCTGGGATCAGCGAGTCACGTGAATGCAGAGAGGATCATTTTCACGAACGGTCGCTCGATGTCGGTCAAGGACTACCACATCGCGGGCGACATCATCACCGTGACGCTGCGTCGCGGCGGGGAAGCCAGGTTCGACAAGGCCATCGTCGCGCGTATCGTGGCCGACGAGGTTCCGCACCTGGATGAAAGCGTGATCGCGGCGGCGGAACGGACGCACGCACGTCCTCCGATCATCGACGCCCGTCCGTTTGCCGAGCTGATTGAAACCGTGGCCCTCAAGCACGGTGTGGATCCAGATCTCGTGCATGCCGTCGTTCAGGCGGAATCGAATTACCGTGCGACGGCGAAATCGCAGGACGGCGCGCGCGGGTTGATGCAGGTCATGCCCCGAACGGCCGCGGATTTTGGCGTCCGCAATCTGTACGATCCGCAAGCGAATCTCGAAGCAGGGGTTCAGTACCTCAAGTTTCTTCTTGCCCGGTTCAACCTGAAGCAGGCCATCGCGGCGTACAACGCCGGGCCTGCGAACGTCAGAAAGTACCGAGGAATACCGCCGTTCCCCGAGACCCAGAATTACGTCAGGAAGGTCCTCGAAAACTTCCGGCGGTAGGTGCGGCCGTTCGCGGCGAAGCACGGTCTAATCTCAGAGTGATTGGGTCGATTTTTGGGGAAGGGCCGGGCGTCAGCGCCCGCTCACCGGTATAATCGGGCGACCGATAATGTCCTGTAGGACAAGCTGTTAGATGGAGTTCCGCTGCCGCCTCGGCACCATATCCGGCGAGATCGTGGAGGGTGTGTACATCGCGCAAAGCGAAGCACACCTCCGCCGGGAGCTCGAGGAAAAAGGACTGCATGTCCTTGCTCTCCGACCGCGAGGCAGCCTCGGATTGGGGGGCGTGTCCTTCGGACAGCGTCGCGCCAAGATTGCCCGCCACGAATTTCTTGTCTTCAACCAGGAACTTGCGACTCTGCTCAAGGCGGGCATGCCGCTTGTGCAGTCGCTGGATATCCTTCGCACACGTCTGGCGAACCCGGTCTTCAAGGCCGTCCTGGATGATGTGCATGAAAAGGTCCGCGCCGGCACGGCGCTTTCGGACGCATTCCAGGAACACGGGGACCTCTTCCCCAGCGTGTACACCGCTTCGCTGATGGCCGGCGAACGCGCCGGCAACCTCGATGCCGTCCTGCGCCGCTTCGTCGCGTACGCGAAGGTGATCGATACGGTCCGCAAGCGCACGATCTCGGCCATGGTCTACCCGGCCATTCTGATCAGTCTCGCCGTCGCGCTCGTGGCGATCATCACGATCAAAGTCGTGCCGACCTTTGCCGAGTTCTACGGCAGTTTCGATGCCCAGCTGCCGGCGTCCACTCGCGCCATCGTCGCGGTGTCCGACTTCGTGCGCGGCAACCTGCTGCTGCTTCTTGTCGGGGTGGTGGCGGTTGGTGGCGCGTTCTACACGTGGATTCATCAGCCAGGACAGGGGGCGCGGTTCGATCGCGCGCTGCTCAAGGTCCCGGTTGTCGGCAATGCGGCTCACAAGTTTGCGACCTCGCAGATTGCACGCACGCTCGCGACGCTGCTGGGCGGCGGCATTCCGCTGGTCAACGCGCTCGAGATCGCGTCGCGCTCAACCGGCAACCGTCACATGGGCCGTGAGATGGCCATCGTGGCCCAGCGGGTCCGTGAGGGCCATGGGTTTGCCGCCGCTCTGCTCGAACGTAAGCTCGTGCCGGACGTCGCAATCAAGATGATTGAAGTGGGGGAGTCAACGGGTGCCCTGCAGGAAATGTTGAACAGCCTCGCGGATTTTTACGACGAAGAGATCGAGACTGAGGTGGCCCGATTCGTGACCCTGGTCGAGCCAGCACTCCTCATCATCATGGGTATCGTCATTGCCGTGATTGTGCTGGCGCTCTATCTGCCGCTGTTCGAACTGACCAACGTGATTGGAACGTAATGCCTGAGCCACACACGCCAGAGGAAACGCTCGACCCGACTGTGCTCGCCGAAGCGCCGCACCCCGAAGTCTCGCCCGAAGAGCGCGGGGCCGAAGAGGCCCAAGCGCGCCGTCTTGCGGAACGGTACCGGATTGAGTTTCTCGACATGAACCACTTCCGGATCGACCAGGAACTGTTCCGGTCGATTCCTGCGGATCTGATGCTGCGCTACGGCTTCGTGCCCTATCGGCGCGATGGCAAGGCGATTGTCATTGTTGTTTCGGATCCAACGGACCTGCCCATGATCGACGAGCTGCGGGTGCTGCTGGGCACCCCGGTGCGCGTGATGGTGGGCGCGCGGACCGCGATCGAGTCGATCCTGAAGAAGAGTGAAAGCTCGCAGCGTGTGCTCGACGAGGCGACCGAGGAATTTCAGATCCAACTGCTGAAGGAAGACGAGACTGGCGAAGACAATCTCACCGTCGAACGGCTCACAAGCGACATCAGCCCGATCATCCGCCTGGTCGACTCGACAATCTATACCGCCATTCAGCGCCGCGCGAGCGACATCCACGTCGAGACGCAGGACGATGGTGTGTACGTGAAATACCGAATCGATGGTGTGCTTCAGCCGGCGATGCGCCCGATCGCGAAACGGTTTCACAGCTCGATCATCTCGCGCATCAAAGTGATGGCGGAGCTGGACATCGCGGAGAAGCGCGTGCCGCAGGATGGACGCTTCAAGTTGCGCGTGCCTGGCAAAACGATCGACTTTCGCGTCTCCGTGATGCCAAGCGCGCACGGAGAAGACTCGGTCATCCGGATTCTGGACAAGCAGTCCATCAGCGAGCAGTTCACCGAACTCAGACTGGAGATTCTTGGATTCCCGGATCTCGAGCTGCGCCGGTTTCGGAAGTACATTCGCGAGCCATACGGGATGGTGCTCGTCACCGGCCCCACGGGGAGCGGCAAGACGACCACGTTGTACGCGGCGCTGGCGGAAATTAAGTCGATCGAAGACAAGATCGTCACGATTGAGGATCCCGTCGAGTATCAGTTGAAGGGCATCACCCAGATTCCGATCAACGAGAAAAAGGGGCTGACCTTTGCGCGCGGACTGCGGTCGATTCTCCGTCACGACCCGGACAAGATCATGGTCGGGGAGATTCGCGACCCCGAAACGGCACAGATCGCGATTCAGTCTGCGTTGACGGGGCACCTCGTGTTCACGACCGTTCACGCGAACAACGTGTTCGACGTGCTGGGGCGCTTTCTGAACATGGGCGTCGAGCCGTATCAGTTCATCTCGGCGCTCAACTGCGTCATGGCGCAGCGGCTGGTTCGGCGGATCTGCGAGGCATGCAAGCGGCCCGCTCACGTGACAGTGGAGCAGCTCATCGAGTCTGCAATGGATCCCGGACTCGAACGCACTCACACGTTTTACGAGGGTGGCGGCTGCATCGAATGCAGCGGCACGGGGTACAAAGGCCGCATGGCGATCTGCGAACTGCTGGACCTGACGGATCACATCCGCGAACTGATTCTCGACAAGCGCCCGATTTCAGAGGTCAAGCGCGCCGCCAAAGATCAAGGCATGCGTTTTCTGCGCGAGTCGGCGGTCGAACGTGTCCTCGAGGGAACGACGACCTTGCGCGAGGTGAACAAGGTCACCTTCGTTGAATGAGTAACTCTGGACTCTTCCGTTCGGCGCCGCCCGATGTCGCGATCGAGATTGACGCGGACCACATCGCCGCTGCCCGCCTGACCTGGCGAGGCAATGAAGCGACGATCGCGGCGCACACCATCGAGCCGCTTCCCGACGGCGTGGTCATCCCGGCCTTGGCTGCGTCGAATATCACTGATGTGTCGCTGGTGGGGCGCGCCATCACCCAAGCCGTGAGTCGCCTTGGCGGGCGCGCCGGCCGAGCCGCCCTGGTGATCCCGGATACTGTCGCGAAAGTGTCGCTCATACGGTTCGACAATGTGCCGGCCAAGCCCGCGGATCTCATCGAGTTGATTCGGTGGCAGATTCGGAAAACGGCTCCGTTCCCGATCGAACAGGCGCTCGTGAGTTTCACACCCGGCAGTAGGCCTACGGAGGGTGGTCAGGAATTCGTGGTGAGCGTCGCTCGCACCGATGTGATCACGGAATACGAGGACGCCTGCACCCGCGCTGGCTTACACGCCGGGCTCGTCGACCTGGCGACATTCAGCATTCTCAATGGTGTGCTTGCCAGCACCACGCCGCCGCCGGGCGACTGGCTCCTCGTGCACGCGACTCCCACGTACACGACGCTGACGGTGATGCGCGATCGAGATTTGATCTTTTTCCGCAATCGCGACGAGGAGACGGAAGGGACCCTGGCTGATGTCGTTCACCAAACGGCGATGTACTACGAGGATCGCCTGAAGGGCGGCGGTTTTACCCGCGTGCTGCTTGCCGGCGGGTCGGCCGTCCCAGGCGGTGCGGATGCTTTGCGGCGCAGTCTCGAAGAGCGTCTCGGCATCGAGGTGGAGGCAGTCGATCCACGGTCGTCGGCCGCTCTGCTGGATCGTATCAGCGCCGCGCCGGGCGTGCTTGACGCGCTCGCGCCCGTGGTCGGGATTCTTCTTCGCGAGCGGAGGGTGGCGTAAGCAATGTTACGGGCCAACCTTGCGACCCGGCCCTTTTACAACGACCGCGCGGTGCGTTTTGGCATCGGCGTCGGCGTCGTTCTCGTCGCGGCGCTCACCGCCTTCAACGTGGCGCGGATCGTGACACTCAATAGTCGGAACGCCGAGCTGGTGGCCCAAGCACAGGCTGCTGAATCGCGTGCCGGCGCACTTCGCGAGCAGGCCGCCCAGATCCGGCAGACCCTGAATGCCGACGACGTCGGCTTGCTTCAGGCGGCGGCCAGCGAGGCGAACCTGCTGATCGAGCGGCGGGCGTTTTCCTGGACCGATCTCTTCAACCGCTTCGAGGAAACGCTGCCGAGCGATGTGCGAGTCGCGTCGGTGCAGCCCCAAGTGGATACCGAGGGGCGTATGCTCGTCGTGGCCACGGTGTATTCCCGGCGAATCGAAGACCTCGACGACTTTATCGAGCAGCTGCATCGGACGCGGGCGTTCAGCGGCGTGCTGTCGCGACAGGACGATCTCGAGGAGGACGGCACGCTGCGGTCCGTCATCCAGGGTTACTACAAATCCCAAGCGGTGGCCGTGGCGGTGCCCGCGTCTGCTGCCGTGCCGAGCCCGGGAGACCCAAGCAATGTGACCCTCGGGCGACCCGCGACGGAGGCGCCGCGATGAGAGCGATCTTCAGCGTGGGCCAGCAGGTGCCCCTCTCACGGGTGCTGCGGGAGCACCGACGGGCTCTGTTGCCGCTGGGCATCGTCCTGGCGATCAATTTGATCGTGCTCGTCGCGGTTGTACTGCCGCTGTCACAACGCGTCGTGTCGAGCGAGGCGCGGGCACAGGCTGGAGCACGGGCTCAGGCCGCGGCCGCGGTCGAGTTCAAGCAGGCAGAAGCCGTACGCGACGGCAAGACCAAGGCAAGCGCCGACCTGGACACGTTTTACAAGCAGGTACTGCCGGCAGATGCCGCGATGGCGCGTCGCATCACGCATGTCAAGCCGCAGCAACGCGCGCGTGAGCACAACGTGCGCTATGAGCGCGGCCAGACGGAAGAAGAAGAGATCGATGATTCCGTGCTCGAGCGGCAGACCGTGGCGATGACATTGTCTGGCGATTACGACGACCTCAGGGCGTTCATCTATACGCTCGAAACGTCGCCTGACTTCGTCGTGATCGACAACGTCGGCATCGCAGAAGGTTCCGGCGTCAACGCGCCGTTGTCGCTCTCGCTCGAGCTTTCGACCTACTATCGGACGTCTCGGGCCCGTGCGGCCAACACGAGGTCCAGTGGCCGTTAATCGGCGCCAGCTCTGGCTCGGGGGCGCCCTACTCGTTGCGCTCGTTGCCGCGATAGTGCTCCGGTCGACCGACGACACCAGCACCGCAACGGCGGTGCGGCAACCGGTGGCGCAGGGGGCTCAGGCCGCGAACACCGCCCGACAGACGCTTGCGCTGCAGGGTGCGGCCGATGTCAATCTCGAGGCGTTGACGCGCGCGCGCGGCGAGCCGGCGACCGAGGGCCGCAATCCGTTCCGCTTTCAGCCGAAACCGCCGCCACCGGCGCCCGCAGTCGCGCGACTGCCCCCGGAAGCCGCGCCGCAGATGCCGATGGTGCCCACAGGCCCGCCGCCGCCGCCGCCCATTCCCCTGAAGTTCATTGGGCTCGTCGAAAAGGCCGACGGGACGAAAATTGCTGTCCTGAGCGACGGCCGCCGGCCGCACTCGGGCGTCGAAGGACAGGACATCGATGGTCGTTATCGAATCGTCAAGATCGGAGATGAATCAATCGAGATGGTCTACCTCGACGGGCGTGGCCGACAGACGATTCGCTTGACGGGTCAGTGACACGATTTGATGATTGGGTGATTTAGGGGTGGCCGATGTTATTTGGGGATTGGAAATTGGGTGATTGATGTTGGCGATTGAGTGATTGGGTGATTCCATTGCAACGACAAGTGCTCAGAATCTCCGTGATCGTCATGCTCGCGGCAGCCCTGACTGCGTGCGCGGTGAGTCGGGCGTTTACCAGAGGCGAAGTGGCGTCGCGCGCCGGCGACTGGGACGCGGCCGTCGAGTACTACCGCCAAGCCGTGCAGGATGACCCCGATCGCGCGGAATACAAGATTGCCCTCGAGCGCGCGACATTCGCGGCGGCGGCTTCTCATTCCGACCGCGCCCGCAAGGCAGAGGAAGCCGGCCAACTCGATGAAGCCCTCCGCGAGTATCGGCGTGCCGCCGAGCTCGATCCGAGCAATCGTCAGGTGGCGGCCAAAGCCGGCGAGCTGGAACGGACAATCCGCGAACGTATTGAAGCCGCGCGGCCGCGTCCGCAAATCGAAAAGCTGCGTGAAGAGGCGCGCCGCGTATCTCCAGAGCCGCTGCTGACGCCCACATCGCCGCTCGGTCCCGTACGGTTCTCTCAGGCGAATGCGCGCGATGTGCTGAATTTCATCGGCGAGTCGACAGGCATCAACGTGATCTTCGATCGGGATTTCGTGGATCGCCCAATCACGATCGATGTCGAGGGTGTCACGCTCGAAGAAGCGCTGCAGCAAATCATGGTGACCAACCAGATGTTCTACAAGGTGCTGAACGACCGCACCATTCTGGTCATCAACGACACGACGGCCAAGCGCACGCAGTTCGAAGAGCAGGTGGTTCGCACGTTTTTCCTCTCCCATGCCGACGCCACCGAGATGTCGCAGTTGTTGACGGCGGTCATCCGCATTCCAGGGATGCCGGTCCAGCCGCAGTTTTCGCCCAACAAGACAGCCAACACGCTGACCGTGCGTGCGTCCACGGCCGTGATGGGCATCATCGAGCGCATGCTCGAAAACAACGACAAGCCTCGCGCGGAAGTGATCATCGACGTGCAGATTCTCGAGATCAGCCGGGAACGCGCGAAACAGTACGGACTGAACCTGAGTGCGTACTCGATTGGCGGGATTTTTTCACCGGAAGTGGCGCCGCCCGCCACAGGTGCTGCACCTCCGTTCAACTTGAACACGATCTCGCAGGGGATCAGCACCGCCGATTTCTACCTGTCAGTGCCTACCGCGTTAATACGATTCCTGGAAAGCGACTCGCGAACGAAAGTGCTCGCCAAGCCACAGCTCAGAGGGAGCGAGGGACAGAAGGTCTCCTTGAATCTGGGCGACGACATCCCGATCCCGACGACGACCTTCACGCCGCTGGCTGTGGGGGGCGCCGCGACGAGCCCCCTGACGTCGTTCGGGTACAGGCAGATCGGCATCAACGTCGACATGACGCCACGCGTCACGTATGAGGGCGATATCGTCCTCGACCTCACGCTGGAGAACAGCGCCCGCGGGGCGGACGTGAACATCGCGGGGCAGAACTTGCCGGCGTTCCTCTCCCGCAAGGTGACGACGAGGCTGCGCCTGCGCGACGGCGAGTCGAACCTGCTCGCGGGGCTGCTGCGCGAGGATGAGCGCCGCTCCCTGCAAGGATTCCCGGGCCTTCTCCGAGCGCCGGTAATCCAACAGCTCTTCGGCAACAACGATACAACCATCAAACAAACCGATATCGTGATGTTGCTCACACCGCGCATCGTGCGGTCGCACGAGCTGACCGCTACCGATCTCGCGCCGATTTACATTGGCCCGCAGAGCAATCTGTCGCTCGGCGGCGGCCCGCCGCCACTCATCAATCCGCCCGCTGTGGAGCCGGCGGCACCAGCGGCGCCGGCGCCAGCACCCGGGACACTGGTGGTTCCGCCAGGAAGCTCGCCCATTCCGGGGTTCACCACTGTTCCTCCACCGGCGGCACCACCGACGCCGGCTCCGACTCCAGAACCGGCGCCACCACCGGTCGTGGAACCTCCACCACCGCCTGCGCCACCAACGCCGGCCGTGCAGCCGCCTCCAGCCGCGGGCGGTGGAGGGCGGGTCACGCTCACCGCACCTCCGGAGATGCGCGTCGGCGGAGGGCCCTACACCGTGCCGATTTCCATCAGTGGCGCCTCGCGCCTCTCAACGATTTCAGTATCGATTTCGTTCAATCCCGCCGTGCTTCGCGTGCGAAGCGTGCAGGAGGGCACGTTCATGCGGCAAGGTGGCATCACGCCAGCGTTTACTCAACAGGTTGATGCCACGGGCGGCCGCATCGACATCGCGATCACTCGGCCCGGCGATCAAACGGGCGCCCAGGGGACGGGACTCCTGGCAGCCATCATGTTCGAACCCATTGCTCCCGGCCAGACGGCGCTGACGGCGACCGGCGTCGGGACTGTTGTCGGCGGCGGTTCCGCCGTGTTGCAGTTCGCACCCTCCGCCGTGATTGTGAAATAAGTCAATGATCAACGACGCACGCACATCCCGCCGAGGCACAGAGGCACCGAGGAGAAATCGTGTTCTCCCTGTCTCTGTGTCTCGGTGGCCCGTACGTCTTGCGAGCGCCAAGGGTTACTCGTTTATCGAGCTGCTGATCGTGATGACGATCATCCTGATCCTCGCGTCCGCAGTGCAGCCGCTTGCAAAGGTTGCTATTACGCGGCAAAAGGAAGCTGAGCTTCGACGCGTCCTGCGCGAAATGCGGACGGCGATCGACAAGTTCAAGGATGCGGCTGATGCGCAGCTGATTCCGCCGACGGAGTTGGAGTTGGGCAGCGAGGGCTATCCGCCGACCCTCGAGATTCTGGTGGCTGGCGTCAGCGTTGCCAATGACGCCTCGGGCCGGAAGCTGAGATTTCTCAGGCGCGTTCCCATCGATCCCATGACAGGCTCCGATGAGTGGGGCATGCGCGCTTATCAAGACAAGCCAGATAGCACGACCTGGGGTGGGCAAAACGTCTACGACGTCTACAGTCAGTCAGGAGGAACCGCACTGGACGGGTCGAAATACAGGGACTGGTAGGCGAAGTAAGGCAGGTAGGGCGAATAGGGCAGGTAGGGCGGGTATGAAATTGCGCAGATTTTCTGAACGCGGGTTTACGCTGATCGAGGTGCTGATTGTCGTGACGCTGGTCGTGATCCTGGCGAGCATCGGCATGGCGACCTACTCGAACGCCGTACAACGTGCGCGCGAAGCCGTCCTGCGTGAAGATCTGTTCCGCATGCGCGATGCAATCGATCAGTTTTACGCGGACAAGAACTCGTACCCTCAGTCACTACAGGATCTGGTCACTGAAGGCTACCTCCGGGAAGTCCCAAAAGATCCGATCACGGATTCCGCGGACACGTGGAACGCGATTCAGGCGGAACACGATGTCAGCAACCCCGCCGCCGCGGTTGGCATCTTCGACGTCAAAAGCGGAGCTGAAGGCGTGTCGCCACTGGACGGATCGAAGTATTCGGACTGGTGACGTTGGACGGAATTGGTGATTGCGTGAATGCGAGATTGTATTAGGTGATTCCGATGCGCGATTGGCCAGTCACCAGTCACCAATCACCAATCGTCAATGGCGAAATGAAATCACCCAATCGCGAAGTCACGAATTCACGAAGTGGCTGGCGCACATCCGTCAAAAGGCGCCTCAGAAACCTGCCCGCACGACAATCTGTGTGCTGACGCTGCTCACATCTCCGTTGATATCGACCAGCTCGGCTCGGACCGTGTAGGTGTTCGGGACCGTGTAGAAGGTGCTCGTCTGATGTGTGCCACTCTGAGGCGAGCCCAGCGACGACTGGCTCCCGTTGCCAAAAAATACCGTGACTGACTGCACTCGGATGCTTTGGGGATTTGTAATCGTCACGGATACGGTTACCGCAGTGTTAATCGTCGGACTCGACGGGGAGACCGTGATCGACAGTTGCGGCACTGACCGATCCACCACGACTGCAGTCGAGGAAGTTCCCTGCAGACCAGTGTTGTCAGTGGCTGTGGCACGCACCGTGTAGGCGTCGGCGCGCGAGTAGATGTGAGATGTCGCGATCGACCCACTCGGCGGGACGGGACCGAGCGGTCCTGATGTGCCGCCATCGCCGAAGTCCACTGTCACATTCGTGATTGGGTTCGCCGTCGCCCCGCCAGCCGCCGCGATCGTGAACACGACGGCCTTGCCGACAACGGGATTTGCGCTCGTCGTCATCGTCACAATTGGGACGTTGACGGCTCGCACCGTCGTGGTGGCTTCTTTGCTGGCCACCGATGCACGTACGATCGTCTCGCGATTCGTCGTGAGCGTGACTCGCACCTGGCCATTGCCGTCACTGACCCCTGAATTGGACGACAGCGTGCCGGCATCCGCGGAAAAGACCACCGGAGCGCCCGGCAGAGGATTTCCGGCAGCGTCGACGACGACGGCAATGACCTCTACGGAGCCGCCGCTGGTGGGTACGGACGCAGGTTCGGTCCGGACCGTAATCCGTTCGGCTGCGGCCCCACCCAGGAGGATTTCGATTGGTTCCGAGCGTGCCGCTCCCGAAAAGGCGGTGATGGTGGCTGTTCCCGATTGCGTGCCGGAGCGGAAGATCGCACGCGCGACGCCTCCCTCCGTGCGTGCCTCGCGCGGTTCCACGACGCCCATCGAGGTGGTGAAGGTAACCGTCGTGCCGTTGTGAACAGGGGTTCCCGATGGTTCGATGACTGTCGCAATGAGCTCCGCCGTCCCATTCAGGCCGACCGTCGTCGAATCGATAGACAGGGTGACGACCGAGTCGGTCGGCGCGAGCAAGGGAACTTTGTCACAAGCTGCGGCGAGGAAAATGGCGAAAAACGAGGCGTACCAAAGCCTGGGACGTGACACAGCAGGAGCCTCTAAGTATAGTAGACGCATGAGGTTAGGTCAAGGCGAGCGCGGCTATGCGATGGCTGCATTGCTGGTTGGCCTCAGCGTGATGGCGGTACTGATGACCATGGCGATGCCTGTGTGGTCGCACTTCGCCAAGCGCGAAAAGGAAGAAGAGCTGATTTGGCGCGGGCAGCAGTACGCCCGGGCGATTGGACTCTTCCAGCGCAAGTTCGCCAATACGTTTCCGCCTAACGTCGACGTCCTGGTAGAGCAGAAATTCCTCCGCAAGAAATACAAGGACCCGATCACAAAAGACGACTTTCAGCCGATTCCGGCCGGGGGGAATGTACCGAATCAACCCATCGGCGCTGGCAGCCGGCCGCCGGGCCAGATGGGGCAGCCCCAAACGAACCCTTCACAAAACCCTCAAGGTCCCGGAGGGCTGGCCGGCAGCGCAATGCAAACGGGCCGACAACCCACCGCGCCATCGATTGGCATCCAGGGGGTCGTGTCCAAGAGTAGCGAATCATCCATCAAGATCTTCAACGGCCGCAGCAAGTACAACGAGTGGACGTTTGTCTACCTTGCGACAAGCCAGGGCATTCGCCCAGGCGGTGTACAGCCGCCGGGGGGACCTGGACAACAGCGGCCGGGGCAATCGCCATTCGGGCCGGGCATCCCGGGCGGTGTACCGCAGCGGCCGCCCGAACCGAATTCGCCGTTCGGCCAACCTCCACAACGCCCTCCCGTTCCGAATTCGCCTTTCGGCCAGCCTCAGCGCCCGCCGCTACCCTGAGCGGCGAGAGTGGTCAGTCGATAATGGACTTCCAGCCGCGGCGGGACAGATCTCGAGAAATTACTGTGATGGCCGCTGCGGCGCCCGCGAAGTAGAGCAGCGCGACCAGCGGATTGCCCAGAAGCGCCGATCCGACGCCGAACAGGATGGCGTAGATGAGCAAGACGCCAGCGATCCAATCGATGACGAGTCCACCAAGCGGCGCTGACGCCGGACCGCCCGCTCGTGCGGCAATATGCCGCCAACCGGGACCGTCCGGACGTGTGCGGCGGTAAAACGCGATGAGATGTGCTTCAGGCTCGGGAGGCGTGAGCATCGTCACGACGAGCCAGCAGATCGTCGTCCAACCCACGACGGCGAGCAGGGTGTACGGAAACACCAGCGTCGTAAAAAGCTTCAGCGCAGTGTAACCAACCGCCGAGCCAACCATCGCGGCAATCTCGGACCACGCGTTCACTCGCCACCAGTACCAGCGCAGGATCAACACCAGTCCAATCCCCGCGCCGGACTCCAAGACGAACTCCCAAGCCTGCCGAATGCTGTCGAGATAGAAGGTGACGATCGCGCTCAGCATCATCAGCGCTAGTGTGATGAGTCGCGAGATCCACACGTAGTGTTCGTCGCTCGCCTCCTGTCTCAGAAAGCGCCGGTAGAAATCGTTCACGATGTACGAGGTGCCCCAATTGAGCTGCGTCGAGATCGTGGACATGTAGGCCGCGAAAAACGCCGCGAGGAGAAAGCCCCGCCAGCCCGGCGGCAAGTGATCGCGCATGACAAGCACATACCCGGATTCTTTGTCGGTAAGGCCGGGGTACAGCACCAGCGAGACGAGGCCCACGATGATCCAGGGCCACGGGCGTACGCAGTAGTGCGCGACGGAAAACCAGAGTGTGGCGAGGAACGAGTGGCGCTCGTCCTTTGCCGACATCATCCGCTGGGCGACATAACCCCCGCCGCCTGGCTCCTGTCCCGGGTACCAACTCGCCCACCACTGCACGCACACATACGTGAGAAACGTGGCGAGCGGCAAACCTACGAACGTTGCCACGGCTCCCGGATCGCTGGCGCTGAATGACGGAACAAACTGCAGCGTGCCGTCAGGCACCTTCTCGATGAGGCCGCTCAGCCCGCCAATCGCGGGTAACTGAAGGGCGAACCACGCCAACACGATCGACCCAGTCATCGCGAAGATGAACTGGAAGAAATCGGTGACGACGACGCCCCACAGACCGGAGAGGGCACTGTAGATTCCGGTGATGGCGAGGCTGACGAAAACAGCGGTCAGCTGGTCCCACCCGAGCATGATCGAGAGGATCTTGGCCATGGCCAGGTTGACCCACCCCATGATCACGCAGTTGATCGGCAGGCCCAGGTACAGCGCGCGAAAGCCGCGAAGAATCGCAGCGGGGCGGCCCGTGTATCGCAGCTCTGCAAACTCCACATCGGTCAGGATGCCGGCGCGCCGCCACAGTCGCGCGAAGAAAAAAACTGTGAGCATGCTGCCAAACGCCGCGCTCCACCAGATCCAGTTTCCGGCGATCCCATCGCGCGCGACGAGGCCCGCGACTGCTAGCGGCGTGTCCGCGGCAAACGTCGTGGCGACCATGGACGTTCCGGCCAGCCACCACGGCAGGCTGCGGCCGGTCAGGAAGAACTCGTTCACGCTCTTGCCGCCACGCTGCGCGTACCAGACGCCGATGGCAGCCGAGATCACGAAGTAAACCGCGATAAGGCTCCAGTCGAGGGTTGTCAACGTCATGGGTGATTACCGTCCAGATCCTCGCTTATCGCCTCGTGAAATGCTTGCCGGATCGTGCGAATCGTTTCTCGTTCACGCGCCGTCTCCACATAGTTCGAGAGCAGGATGGCATATAGATTCCGCTGTGGATCAATCCACAACGAGGTGCCGGTAAAGCCCGTGTGACCGATTGCTCGGCTCGACAGTCGCGTGCCGCACGACGAGGACGGCAGCATCGTGTCCCAGCCCAGGGCGCGCGAGCTACCGGGGACGCGCGATCGGCGGGCGAATAGTGTTGCGGGCCCGGGTCTGGAATGAGTAAGTGCGTCCAACCACCAGCGGGCAATTTCACTGACCGCTGCGACCGTCCCAAACAGCCCTGCGTGTGCCGCCACGCCGCCCAGAGCGGCGGCGTTGCCGTCGTGCACTTCACCTTGAACGACTCGGTTCCGCCAGGGATCGTGACCCGTTGAGGCCGTCAGGGGACGCCAACCAGCGGGCGGCACGAAGTCGAGCGCCTCGGCGAAGCCCTCCGCCCGACGCCAGTCGCGGAACTGCACGTCAAGCGCGGCTCCGCCAATGTCTTCGAGAATGAATCCGAGGAGGATGAATCCGAGGTCGCTGTACACCGCCGTGCTTTTTGGTGCGTAATCCAGACGCTCTCCGGCGATTGCCTTTTCGTATGCGGCGCGACCCGACAGGGTCTCGAAGTACGGACGGTGCGCCGGCAAGCCCGAGCTGTGTTCAAAGAGATCCCGGACGCTGACATCGGTGCGATCGACGCCGGTCCAAGCCGGAAGCAGGGTTGCGACACGACGATCGAGGTCGAGCCGCCCGGCGGTGACGAGTCGCACGCCTAGTGACGCGGCTACGAGCACCTTGGTGAGCGACGCGAGATCGAAAATCGTGCGTTCGCTCACCAGAGCCGCACCATCGTCCAACGAGAGCCGACCGTTCGCGAAAGTCCAGCTGGCGCCCTCGACGCCGCCAACTTCAGCGGACACTGCTGAAAAGGCGCGATCTTCGAGCGCTCGATCCAGCACACGTCTCGTGCGCGCGAATCTGGTCACGCCAACCGGTCCTGTGCGCCGCGTGAGAATCGCGACAGCACCCACGCGACGGCGCACGTCGTGGCCGCGCCGATGAAGACGTACCAAGTAAACGCGATCGTCGTCCAGCCCCACACGATCGTCATGGTGATCAGCCCAACGAGCATGCCGATGAAAGCGCTCGACTCATCGACATCAGGCACCAACGTGCCGAGCAGAAAAGCGCCGAGCACCGCGCCGGATGCAAAGGACAGGACGGCAAGACCGGCGTCCAGCACAGAACGGTCCATCCATTGTGCGCCGAGCGCCACGGCCAGCTGCACGACACCCCATCCGATTGTGGCCTGACGCGAGATGCGCATCTGTGTTGGTTGGTCGGCATCGGGCTGCACGTAGCGAAGATAAAAGTCGTTCACCGTCGTCGCGGCCATCGCGTTGAGTGATGGTGACAGCGCGGCGGCCACGATCGCGGCCACGATGAATCCCGCAAGACCATGGGTCAACTCGTTCACGACAAACAGCGGCAGAATCTCATCGTTGCGCGACAAGACCTGCGGCAGCGGTGTTTGCTCGTAGTAGACGAACAACATTACGCCGATCAGCAGAAACACGATGAACTGGGCGAAGACGATGAAGCCGCTGAGCACCAGGCCACGAGCCGCCTCACGAGCGCTGCGGGCGGACAGCA
The DNA here is from genome assembly GCA_963846425.1 of uncultured Acidobacteriota bacterium. GTDB lineage: Bacteria > Acidobacteriota > Vicinamibacteria > Vicinamibacterales > UBA2999 > JACCSI01. The sequence goes on from CAWJVW010000002.1 coordinate 189,055, forward strand.
AACGCTGCACCAGAAACTGATCGGTCCCGTGCGTGGCGAGCGTCAGTGCGATGCCTCCCAGGATGCCGGCCCACAGCGTGTACGGCCGACTCCAGTCGAGCGACAGATCGAAGATCACGAACTTGCCTGCGGCACGACCGGCCTCCACGACGGTTGCCCATCCCCCTGAAATGCGGGTGACGAGCGAGATCGCGACCGCCGCGGCACCGGCGATGTACACGAACATCTGGACCACATCCGTCCAGATGACCGCGGAGACGCCACCGCGAACCGTGTAGAGGATCATGGCGGCGCCCAGCACGATCACCACCCAGGGCACCGGAACGCCGGTCACCACGGCAATGACCAACGCTGTCGCAAACAACCGGATGCCATCGGCCAGCGATCGAGTGAGGAGAAAAATGCCGGCAGACAACATCTTCACCCTGGTGCCGAATCGCCGTTGCAGGAGCTCGTAGGACGTGAAGAGATCCCCGCGAAAGTACGCCGGGATGAACAACAGGCTGACAATCAGGCGGCCGATGACATACCCCAGCGCAAGCTGGAGAAACGTCATGTTGCCGGCATAGGCGGCCGCCGGAATTCCGATGAATGTCAGGGTGCTGGTTTCGGTGGCCACGATCGTGAAGCACACCGCCCACCAGGGCACGCTGCGGTCGGTCAGAAAATAATCGCGCGTCGTCTTCTGGAAGCGCGCGAACCACGAGCCGAAGGCGGTAATGGCAGCAAGGTAGCCGCCGATTACGAGATAGTCCGCCCAGGACAGTTGCATCTGCTGGAAGGTTAGTGCGAACCCGTCCCGAACGCGGCACGGCCGAGCTCGGCCAGTGACCTGGCACTATTGGGCGGGGCGACGAGGGAGTCGTACGAGAAGAGGATGATGCCCGCAGCGTTCTGTCGATGGGCGGCCTCGATGTGTCTGACCGTGGCCGCGGGTGTGAGGTGGAATGCACCGATCCCAGCCCACACGACTCGATCCGCTGCGAAGCCTCGAGCCTCCTTGATCTGCCGCTCGAATAGCGTGAGGTCTTGCGTGTAGGCCATGGGGCAGACAACGTCGATCAAGGACCGCTCGAGCCACGTTCCCCAGTCTTGAAGCTTGGAGCTTGCGGCCTGGGCCGCGTCTGGCACGACCGCGACGCTGATCACGGCGCCGGGCCGCGCCGCTTTCACTGCGGTTCGAATGCGTGCCACGAGCGTTGTCAAACGCGAGTGCCTGAACGAGAGCCATCGCTCCGGAAACAGATCGGGGTAGGCCAACGGATCGCTTCTCTCCCGGGCGTCTGCCAGGCGGCGATCGGCATCGGCGAGCTCGGGGCGCACGGCCAGCTTGAACTGCTGAAGCGCCGCGCGACTATAGTCGAACTCCGCGTTTGGGTAGCGCACGTAGTCGAGATGAACGCCGTCGACGTCGTACTTCGTGACCAGCTCGGTGATCACGCTGGTGAGGTGTGTTGCCGCCCATGAGTGAATGGGCGACATGTAGAGCCCTTCGACCTCGTCTGCATGAGCGCGCGTCCACCGGACCAGACGCCCAACGTACTGCGGGCTGCGCGCATCGACCGCACGAAGCTCTATGGCGAGCGCACGCGGCACCATGAGCCACTCGGGTTGCCGATAGATCACGTGCTGACGAGACGTCGGCAGATCTGCCGCGCTTGCGACAAGATTGACGGCCACCCAGGCATGAACCTCGAGGCCCGCGGGGCGGGCGAGCGCAAGCGTTTCTGCCAGCGGATCGAATCCAGGCTGCGAGTCAAGCTCGGTCGCCCGCGGTTCAAAGCTGCTTTTGTAATACGCATCGCCACGCCCTCGGACCTGTACGACGAGCGTATTGAAGCCGGCTCTTTGCGCGGCGCTCACCATCCGGGCGACTGCGCCAGGCGACGTCATCGCGCTCCGCGTCACCCATAGCGCGCGTACTTGAGGAGCCGGCTCGAGTTGCGCGATGGCGGTGAGACACACAGTGAAGACACACGCAATGGCGACGCGAGCGCGGAACATCACAAACAGGGCAATCTAACATAAGCTTGAACCATGCATGTCCTCGGCATCGATGCCGGAGGCACGAAGACGGTGTGCTACCTCGCCAACGCCGAGGGCCAGATCGTCGGCGAGGGCCGGGGCGGGGGCGCCAATCTTCAGGCACATGGCGAACTCGAGGTGGAGAAAGTCCTCCACGCGGTTATCGAAGAGGCCATCGAGAATCGAGCCGTCCTGCCTGTTGCTGTCTGTCTGGGAGTCGCCGGAGTCGATCGAGAAGAAGACGATCGTATCGTGCGCGGGATCATGCGGCGGCTCGGCTTTCGCACACACGCGCTTGTCGTGAACGACGCGCTGGTGGCGCTGGTCGCAGGCGCCGATGATGAACCTGGCGTGGTCCTGATCGCCGGAACCGGCTCGATTGCGTATGGTGTCAACGAGAGCGGGTTTGCCGCTCGGGCAGGGGGCTGGGGCTACGTTCTGGGCGACGAAGGCTCGGGTTACTGGATCGGGAGGCAGGCCCTCACCGCCGTAGTCCGTCAGACCGACGGTCGTGGGTCGAGGACACTTCTCACCCCGCTGATCCTCGATCACTTTCGTCTCCCGCGCACAGATGGCCTGGTCCGTGAGGTCTACGATCGCGGCCTTCGCCGGCAGTCGGTCGCGGCTCTTGGCCTTATCGTGGACCGCGCCCGCGCAGAAGGGGATGTCGTCGCGTCTGAAATCCTGAACATGGCCGGCGAAGAACTGTCCAAAGCGGCCGGATCGGTGATCGCGCGTCTCCAAATGCGTGGCGAAACATTTCGGATCGTGCTCGCAGGCGGCATGTTTCGCGTCATCCCGTGGTTAGCCGACAACGTCGGCGCGCGGCTGGCAGAGGTCGCTCCGCGCGCGGCCGTCACGCGGCTCGAAGTCGAGCCGGCTGTTGGCGCCGTCCGCCTCGCGTTGCGCGAAGCGCGTGGCGGAGCACGCGTCCCGCCCTACATCGACTCCACGAGCACGACCACGGCGTGATTCTCGAGAGGTTTTCATCGGAATGGGCCCTCGCGGCCGACCTGGCACGTCGGCTGATTCGATCCATCCGACAGCAGCCAGGTCTTGTTCTGGGCCTACCGACTGGCCGAACCCCTCTGGCGCTGTATGCGGAGCTGGTGGGGCTCAGCGCGTCCGACGGCGTTGACTGGTCCACGATTCACACATTCAACCTCGACGAATTCGTCGGTCTGGGCAACGGTGATCCCGGAAGTTACCGCTCCTTCATGGACCAGCGGTTCTTCCGGCATGTCAACATTCCTCCCGACCACATCGGGTTTCTTGACGGACGTGCCGTCGATCTCGCCGCTGAATGCGCCCGTTACGAGACTGCCATCACCGCAGCCGGAGGCATCGACCTGATGATTCTCGGTATCGGCGCCAATGGTCACATCGGCTTCAACGAGCCAGCGGCGGCCTTGGCTGCCCGCACTCATCGTGCGGTCCTGGATGAAGCAACGCGCGCGGGCAACGCCTTATGGTTTGGGGGCGCTCTCGATCGCGTGCCGCGTGAGGCATTGACGATGGGCATGGCGACCATCCTCGGCGCGCGGACGATTATTTTGATCGCGACCGGAGAAGCGAAGACCGATGCCGTCAACGCGATGCTCGAAGGCGGCGTAACGACTCGAGTGCCGGCGTCGTTTCTGCAACTGCATCCGCAAGTGACGGTGATGGTGGACGAATTCGTTTGATAGGCGTGGTTCGCGATGCGCGGGCGGTTCTCGATGTGGCGGCGACTTGAACGCCCCCTACTCTCCGATCAATTGCCGCAAGCGAGGCTCAATATCCTCGCCGATCGCTTCCCGCAGCTGATCCTTGGCCTTGCGCAGGCGGGCCAGCGCCTTGGCGTGCGACAACCCGGTTTTCTGCATGACGATGGCGGCCTTGACGTTCCAGCTCGCCTTTTTCAGAAGCTTGTCGATCTCGTCGCCTTCGAGGCCGGTCACCATATGCACGATGCGCCGCGCGCGATCCCGAAGCTTGTCGGAATTGATCTGCACATCGACCATCAGGTTGCCGTAGGTCTTGCCAGTCAGAATCATTGCGCCGGTCGTGAGCATGTTCAGCACCAGCTTTGTGGCGGTACCGGCTTTCAGACGGGTTGAGCCGGCAATGATCTCGGGTCCGACTGCAGGAGCAATCGTCAGGTCTACGAAGGTCTGCAGCTCCGTCCGTGGATCGCACGTGACAAAGATGATCCGTGCGCCGGCCTCCCGCGCGCGCGTCAGCGCGCCACGCACGAACGACGTCATCCCGCTTGCGGAGACGCCGATCACCACATCCCGCCGTGTGGGCTGCATCCGGTTGATCTGGCGGGCTCCCTCCTCGTAATTGTCCTCAGAACCCTCCCTGGCCTTGAGGATGGCGCCTTTACCGCCGGCCATGATCGCCTGGACGATGTCGGTCTCGGTTCCGAACGTCGGTGGCATTTCGGCCGACTCGAGAATGCCGAGTCGCCCGCTCGTGCCCGCGCCGACGAACACGATCCGTCCGCCTTTTCGCAGTGCCTTGGCGAGCATATCCGCACCCAGCGCGATGCGGTCACGCTCGCGCTGCACTGCGGTCAGCATTTTTCGATCTTCGGCAATCATCAAATCGACAATACCGCTGGCTGGAAGCTTATCGATTGCGAGAGTGGCGGGATTAATCGCCTCGGTCGGAAGGGATTGCCACTTCGAACGTGTGGGCATCTGGCCGGTCGCTCCAAGGACACTAGGGCAAACCGTGATCTTAGCACGAGCCACCGTTGTAAGCTGACGAAGTGAGCGCCCGGCTCGACGAGTATTTGTCCCACTTACAGTTCGAACGACGCGTGTCGGATCACACGCTGGAAAGCTACGGCCGTGACTTGACGGGGCTGGGACGGTTTGCCGCCGGACAGCGACGCCCGATCGAGCACCTGTCGCGCGTCGATCTCGAGACATTTGTCCGAGCGCTGATGGGCGAGGGCCGCTCGCCCCGTTCAGTCGCGCGGATCGTGGCCTCTGTACGCGGCTTCTATCGGTTTCTAACCGTGCATGGTCACATCGCTGCCAATCCATCCGTCGATTTACAGCCGCCCAAGGCGTGGCAGATCCTGCCGAAGTTTCTCTCGGTCGAGGAGGTCGATCGCCTGATTAACGCGCCAGATGTATCAACGCCACGCGGACTTCGTGATCGCGCAGTGATCGAGATTCTCTATGCGACCGGATTGCGAGTGTCAGAGCTGGTCCAATTGCGTCCGACCGATCTCCACCTCGACGCGGGCTATCTCACAACGACAGGGAAGGGACGCAAGCAACGGTTGATTCCTGTGGGCGACGAAGCGGCGCAATGGGTCACACGATACCTGCAGGAGGGGCGCCCACAGCTCCTTGGCAAGCGATCCTCACCCAGGCTGTTCGTCAACGCGCGCGGCGGGGGGCCAGGCATCACACGCGTGGGCTTTTGGAAGATCCTCAAGGGTTACGGGACCCGCCTCGGCATCGGGCGTCAACTCAGTCCGCATGTCTTACGTCATTCGTTTGCCACACATTTGCTCGAGCGCGGTGCGGATCTACGAGCCATTCAAATGATGCTGGGCCACGCCGATCTGTCCACCACGCAAATCTACACGCACATTCTCGACGCGCGCATGCGGGTCATCTACGATCGCTTCCACCCTCGTGCGTAGATTCGTGCTCGGTCGCCTCGCCATCGGTGTGGTCCTCCTCGCGGGCGTCCTTGCGGCAGTTGCCGTGGTTCTCTTGCCGCCCGTCGCAAGGCCGCCGGTCGCGCCAGCGTTTCAGTCCACCTGGCCGGTCGCGCGCGGCGCCTATCACGTGCATTCCCGGCGTTCTGACGGAACCGGAACGCTGGATGAGATCGCATCGGCGGCTGCCGCCGCGGGTCTGAAGTTTGTCATCGTGACCGATCACGGCAATGGCACTCGCGCGCCTGAAGCTCCGTCGTACCGCTCGGGAGTGCTCTGTATCGACGGCGTCGAGATCAGCACGCAGGCGGGACACTACATCGCGCTGGGTCTCGCTCGAGCGCCGTACCCCTTGGGAGGTCCTCCGCGCGACGTCATCGAAGATGTTCGTCGACTCGGGGGATTTGGGATTGCGGCGCACCCTGGCTCGCCAAAAGCCGCGCTGCGGTGGGACGACTGGGATGCCCGCTTCGACGGGCTCGAGTGGCTCAATGCCGACAGCGAATGGCGCGACGAGGTCTGGAGCTCGCTGGGCCGTGTGCTCCTGACCTACGCTTTTCGCCCTACCGAAACGCTCGCGGCGGTTCTCGATCGACCGGAGACGGTGCTCACGCAGTGGGATCGGCTGACGCGCGTGCGGCGGGTGCCAGCAATTGCAGGGGCGGACGCACACGCGCGGCTCGGGATGGGGAGGGGCGGCGACCCGTACGAAGACCAAATCATGGCGAAGGTCCCGGGGTACGAAGTGTCATTCCGCGCGTTTGTGAATCATGTGCTGCTCGACCAGCCACTGAACGGCGATCCGGCCCGAGACGCCACGCTGGTGCTGTCGGCAATCCGGGAGGGCCGCCTCTTCACATCCGTAGACGGTCTCGCGAGGTTGAGCAGGTTTGAAGCAAAGGCGACAAGCGGCTCCGCCTCGACGGCAATTGGTGACTATCTGGATGTGCAGGGCCCGATCCTGATCACCGCGCAGATCGCTGCGCCTCCTGACACGACGCTGGTCGTGCGTCGAGATGGAAAAGTGCTGTACGAAGTCGCTTCCGATACGCTGCGACTCGACATCGGGACCCTGCCCGGCGCGTATCGTGTAGAAGCTCATCTCCCGTCCGCCTTACGGGGATCGGCGTCGGTGCCCTGGGTAGTCGCAAATCCAATCTACGTGGGATTGCGGGACGCCCATCGCCAGGCCGCTTTATCAGCCTCGGGAGCCGCGCCAGCCACTTCGCGGGCGCCGATTGCGACTGTCGCGTGGCGCGCGGAAGCCAGCGAGGGATCAACCAGCGTGTTGACTCCCACCGCCTTGACCGACGGAACGCCAGTACTCGAATGGAAATTCACATTACGAGAAGGGGCACACGGCAGTCAGTTCGCAGCAATGCGCTTTCCCGTAGACGGCGGGCTGGCCTCGCAGGATCGATTGCAGTTGCGGCTACGAGCAGACGCCCCGCGTCGGCTGTGGGCACAGCTCCGTGCGCCCAGCCCGCGCGGAGGAGAACGCTGGGGATCCACCTTTTACGTGGACGAGACGTTGCAACCGGTCGAACTGCAGTTCGCAGACTTTCGTCCGCTGGGACCCGTGTCGAGCGAACGTCCGCCGCTCGACCGCATCGATTCTTTGCTGTTGGTTGTCGACACGGTCAACTCTCTGCCGGGCTCGTCAGGCACTCTCAGCATCTCAGACTTGTGGCTCGCTCGCTGAGGCACAAAGTGGAGGAAGGCGTCTAGCGCTCGTAGCGTTTGGAGATATCCCAGATGATCGTGGCTACAGCCCCGGCCAGGCACGCGCCTGCAATTCCCATGATCAGCAGAGCCTGGCGCATCGCCGGCGTGCCGTAACCACCCGAATCCAATACACGAACGAGCGTTGCGAAGCCGAAAGCGGCGATCGCCAACGCAACGACAAACAGCACCATGCCCGTCAGCAGGCGAAGTGAGGATCCGCGGCCGCCCGACGCGCCGGATTTCGTCGGCGGGGCAGGGGAGGCCATCAGGTGCGGACGGTCAGCAGGAGATAGGCCGCCGCGGCCCCAAACAACAGGTTGGGCGCCCAGGCCGCGAGAAGCGGTGGCATCAGGCCGCCCGCGCCGAAGGCCCCGAACACGCTGCCGGCTGTCCAGTACACAAGGGCGAGGACGATGCCTACGCCGATGCCGTACAAGGCACCGCGCTTGCCCGTTGTGACGGCAAACGGGACCGCAATCAGCGTCATGACCAAGGTGACCAAGGGGAAGGCGAACTTGCGATAGAGCGCCACCTCATGTTTCAGCACCGTGTAACCGCTAGACTTCAGCTCGTCGATGTATCGACGAAGTTGCTGAAAATCCATCCGCTCAGGCGCCGGCTCCTCAGTGCTGAAGTACTCGGCCGGCTCGAGCGGCGCGCGCACTGTTTCGAACGGTGTGTACCGCGACACCTCGGGTCCCGAGAAGTCACGCACCCAGCCGCCGCGCGCTTCCCACGCGGCGTTATCGCTCGGCGCTCGGGGCGCATATTGCGCGCGTGTCGCATAGGCGCGCTGAGTCAGCGTATGTGTTCCCGGATCGAACCGAAAGACCGACACGCCGTTGAGCTCATTGCTGCGCGGATTGAAGAACTGATAGTGATAAATCTCGCCGCTCCGTCCAGCCATCCACTTGCGATTGAGCACGTCGAAGGTCTGGGGATCGCCACCCTTGATGACGTGGTTCAGAAAGTCCGCCCGCCGGTTCGAAAACGCCAGGACGCGTTCCTCGAACGCAAACAGGACCGCACTGGCGGCGACCGCAAACACGATTAAGGGGAGCGCCGTGCGATAAAGGCTGATACCGCACGCCCGCATCACGACGAGTTCACTGTTCTTCGTGAGCAGCCCGATTGTCACAATCGCGGAGAGCAGCACCGCAATCGCAATGATGTAGTAGAGAAACTGGGGTGTTTCCCACCAGAGAAACGCCAGAATCATTTGCAGCGTGACCTGACCCTTGAAGAGTTTGTCGGATTTGTCGATGAACGTGGAAATGTAGAACAACCCCATGATGCCGACGATCGAAAGCAAGAGGGTTCGCACGTACATCCGCGCGATGTAGACATCGATCAGCGTCGGGCGGGGAAGCTCGAACTGCGGAATCCGAATCACCACGACGGCTCCGCTCGTCCGCCGGTAACCCGAGTTCGGCGTCGGCGCCGTTGGGGCGTCATCGGCCGCTGACGCGCGCGCCCACGGCCAGGAGGGTAAGCGAAGGCGAAACGCCTGATCGACGCCGCGCGATCGCGAGACCAGCAGCGCGAGGCCGGCGGCGCCCATCAGAATGTTCGGGACCCACATGGCCAGCCAGGCCGGGATGAGTGAGCCCTTCGTCATCGCCTCCGACGTGAACATGATCACGTAGTAGGCGAAGATCACACCGACACCCAGGACGAAGCTCGCCAGCTTGCCGTCCTTGCGATTGCTCACGCCGAGCCCAACCCCCATGAGACCGAACACCAGACAGGCCACCGGAATGGAGAACTTCTTGTGAATCTCCATCACCGGGTTGTGAAACGGCAGGTTGTTGGCCTGGAGCTCACCGATGCGGGCGCGGAGTTCCGGGATGGTCATCTCGCGCTCTCCGCGCGGCAAGGTGCTTTGAAACACGCTCTCCGGATCGAGCGACACGACGAGCTGCTTGAAGCGGACCATCTCATACGTGGCCGGGTCGGCGGCTTTCGTCGAGTGCTGCGCACCGTCCTCGAGCACCATTTCAATCGTGCGCGCCTCACGGTTGATCAGCATGCGGCCTCTGCGCGCCACGTAAATCAGCGGCTGCGCCGCGTTTTTCATGTCCGCGGCAAAGACATCGTGCCAACCGCCTTCCTGAGGAATCTCCCGCACATAGAGCACCGTGTTGGGAAAATCCTCGAAGAACTCGCGTGGGCGCACCTGGCCCTCGGCCCGATCGGCGACGACCCGCAGCGTGATTTCGCGGTTCAGCTGATTCGCGTCAGGTATCGCCTGCACCATTACGTAGAAGGTGACTGCTGTGGCGATCGCCGACAGCAGCATCACGGGACGGAGGAGACGATACGGGCTGACACCGCAAGCCATCAGCACGACGATCTCCCGGTCCCCCGAGAGTCGCCCGAAGGCCACAAGGATGCCCAGCAGCAGAGCCATCGGAATCGTCAGGCCCAGTGTCGCCGGCATGAGCGTGGCCATCAGCTGCAGGATCACCGGCCACGCGACGCCTTTCTCGATCAACTCCTCCGCGAGGTCGAGAATGAACGGGATAATGAGGACGAACGTGAACACCACGAGCGCGATCACGAAGGGCAGGATGATCTCGCGGATGATGTAGCGGTCGAGAATACGCATGGACGTGTCAGTGGCCAGTTGTCAGTTTCCAGGTCAAACGGTCGTGTAGCGGGGACAGGTTTAAAACCTTTCCCCAGCGACAACTGGAAACTGGGAACTAATTGATTATCACCGACGATGACTCGCCTTGCCATTCTGTGGCACATGCACCAGCCATACTACGAGGACCTCGCAACGGGGGAACACATCCTGCCGTGGGTGCGTCTTCATGCCACCAAGGACTACTGGGGCATGGCCGCCCTGCTGCGGGAATTTCCAGAAGTGCGCCTGACATTCAACCTGGTGCCCTCACTGTTGATGCAAATCCAGGCGTTTGCTGCCGAGCGCGCCAAGGACCGCCACCTGGCCGTCGGTCTCAAGCCAGCACTGCAACTCGACGAGTCAGAACGCCGATTTCTGGTCGCCAACGGATTTCATGCGCCCGTGGAGCGGATGATCAAGCCCCATCCGCGATACGCGGAGCTGCACGCAAGGCGGGACGCTCCCGACACATTTACCGCCGACGATCTTCGGGACCTGCAGGTCCTGCACAAGTTGGTGTGGATGGATCCCGACCTGCTGACGCGAGACGCACGTTTGCAGAAGCTCGTAGCGAAGCGTCGGCAGTACACCGAAGACGACAAGGGCGTGCTGCGACTGGTGGAGCTCGAGATCCTCAATGCAATCATTCCGCTCTACAGGGAGCTTGCCGCAACCGGTCGCGTCGAGCTGTCGACCTCGCCGCTGCATCATCCGATTCTGCCGCTGCTTTGCGATTCGGACATCCATTTCCGGTCGCATCCCTATTCAGCGCTCCCGCGAGGGTTGTTTGCGCACCCGGGCGACGCAGCGACTCAGCTCGAGCGCGCTGTCGAGTTCCACGCATCGCTGTTCGGGTCCAAGCCGCCAGGGATCTGGCCGTCGGAGGGGTCGCTGTCCGATGAGGTGATCGCGCTGCTCGCGGAGAGCGGCTGTCGATGGACCGCGACCGACGAGGAGGTTCTGCGGCGTACCGTCCACAGGCCGACGAGCGCCGATGTGCTGTATCGCCCGTACGAGGTCGGCGCGGGCGATCGCACTGTGCGTTGCCTGTTCAGAGATCACGCGCTGTCAGACCTGATTGGGTTTACATATCAGTCCTGGGATGCGGAAGCGGCGGCCGACGACTTCGTCAGCAAGGTTCGCGACGCCGGTCGGCGATTTACCGCGGGGCGGGATGACCAGACCGGATCGGACAATGCCACCAGCGGGGAAGTTGCGGTGGTCACCGTGATCCTGGACGGCGAGAACGCCTGGGAGCACTACGCCGGCGGCGGGCGGCCGTTTCTGCGCGCCCTCTACAGGCGGCTCGAGGCAGCCATCGACATTGAAACGATCACGCTGGCCGAAGCCGCGGCCGGTCCGGCCGCTCGTCTGGAATCCCTCTTCCCAGGCTCTTGGATCAACGCCGATTTCTACATCTGGGCAGGACATGCCGACGACCATCGCGCGTGGGGACAGCTGGCAGCCGCGCGCAGGGCGTTTGACGAGCACGCGTCGGCTGCAAGTTCCGACGGGCGGAGCCGCGCCTGGGAAGAGCTGCTGATTGCCGAGGGCAGCGATTGGTTCTGGTGGTACGGAGATGATCATTCCTCGGAGCACGATCGCGAATTCGACGATCTGTTCCGTCGGCATCTGCGCAACGCCTATCAGGCGCTCGATCGGCCCGCGCCGGACGACCTTCATGTCTCCAACATCACGACAGGGGATCACGGGGGCGTGGCACGTCCACAGACTTCGACAACCCCATCCCTCGATGGGAACTGCTCGGGGTTCGGTGAGTGGGCAGGTGCGGTCCATATCCCGATGGGTGCCGGTGGCGGGACGATGCATCGGGTGGCGGGGGTGATGGTCAGCGAGTTGTATCTCGCGGTGAACCGAACGTCGGTATTCCTGCGGCTGGATGGCCACGACCTCGTCGCGGGGCTCACTGCCGGTGCGTTCGACCTCGCGATTCTGGTCGGACGTCCGACTCCGAGACGGGTCAAGCTGCCGCGGGGGCTCAGGCCTGGGGGCCTCGGATGGGTGGCCGACAAGATTGTTGAGCTGGCTTTGCCATTTGCTGACCTGGGAGCCCAGCCTGGCGACCGTCTCAGCCTCTCGGTCCTGATTACCGATCCCGATGGTCATGTGGTCGAGCAGCATCCCGCCCATCAACCGATCGAGTTCGACGTCCCGACGCGACACCTTGACGCCGTCTACTGGCGGGTGTGAAGGCTCTGCGTCACCGTAGGTCGCGGGTCAACCCGTAGCCACACGTTAGGGCGTTTACCCGCCCAGACCATCCTCGAAGCATCCACAGGGCCCATTTGCGGGGTATTTCTGTTGAGTCTGATAATACATATTATGTTAACTAATGCGGAAGAATCGCGAGCAGGATGCCGCAACTCCCGGCCGGCGTTTCTGGACTGCTGGCCTCCGACGCCATTCGTGAGTCTTGGCCACGGTCAAGTCTCGCTTGGCGGGGGCTTTGACTTCCGAACTGCACTGTCCGAGGGTCCCAGCGCCAGGTCTCGCGCCGGGTCGACGTCCTATGACTTTCTGAGTTCGGCGAGGATGTTTTCGAGCGCGGCGATGATGTCGTCCTTTGAGGCGCTCTTTTTGTTGAAGCTCAGGCGCAGGTTGAACGCCTTGTTTTGGGGTCGGTAGTTGAAGGTATAGGCCTTGGGCCGGCCCGGCTTGGCCTTTGCCGTGTCCTTGCGGACTTGCTCGCGGGTGACGCCGCCCTGGCTCGCGATCTTTTCGAGCAGCGCCAGCATCTTCTGCGGGTCGCCCTGCCGGACGATCTGCAGCAGGACGGACTTGTTGTGAATGCCGGCCAGGCGGCAGACCTTGCGGACTTCCGCCGGCATCCCGTGCAACGCCAGCGACTCGGTGATCGACGTGCGGGACTTCCCCAGCCGTTTGGCTAGGTCTTCGTGCGTGTAGCCGCAGCGTTGCGCCAGGCTCTGGAGGGCTTCCGATTCTTCGAAGGGCGTCAGGTCTTTGCGCTGGATGTTCTCCACGAGCGCCAGCTCGAGCATTTCGGTTTCGTCCACGTCGCGGACGACCACTGGCAGCTCGTGGAGGCCTGATTGGACGGCGGCGTGGTACCGGCGTTCCCCGGCGATGATTTGATAGCGTGGTCCCCGCTGCCGCACCACCAGCGGCTCGATGATGCCTTTTTCGGTAACGGACGCGATGAGCTCGGACAAGTCCCCCATCGCCTGGCGGGGCTGGTCCGGATTGGGGTCGATCAGGTCGATCGGCACCATCCGCCCGACGGGCGTGCCCGCCGAGGCGGCCAGGGTTTCGACGTAGTGCGCGTCGTGGCGCATGCGCAGTGTCTCGGGCAACCCTCGTTTAGACACGGTCCATGACCTCCTCACACAGGCTGTAGTACTCGCTGGCGCCGCTCGACTCCGGCGCGAACGTGAAGATCGATTCACGATACGCCGGACTCTCCTCCAAACGCACGCTTTTGCTGATGACCGTCTTGAAGACCTTGTCGCCGAACACCTTCCGGATCTGGGTCCGGATGTCGCGGCCGAGCGCGGTCCGCTTGTCGTGCATCGTGATGACGACCCCCAGGATGCGGAGTTCGGGGTTGGGGCGCTGGCGGACCTTCTCGATTGTTTCGAGCAGGTCGTCGGTGCCTTCCAGGGCGAAGTACGACGATTGGATCGGGATCAGGAGGTGCGTCGCGGCGACCAGCGCGTTGACGGTCAACAGCCCGAGGGCCGGCGGGCAGTCGACGACGACCACTTGGTACTGGTCACTGACCTCCGTCAGCTGGTCCTTGAGCTTGAAGGGCGCATCGAGCTCCCCCGTCATCCGCGCCTCGAGCTTTGCGAGCGCGATGCGGGCGGGGGCGACGGAGAGATGTTCGAGCGTCGTCGGGACGATGACGTCCTTGAGTCTGACTGTGGGATCGACGAACACGTCGTACATGCTCCGGGACACGGCGCGGAGGTCGACGAACGACATGCTGCTGTTGGCCTGGGGGTCGAGATCGATGAGGAGCGTCTTGCGCTTTCGCATCGCCAGGGCGGCAGACAGATTGATCGCCGTCGTCGTCTTGCCGACGCCGCCCTTTTGGTTGGCAATGGCGAGGATCATTCGACGAGGAGGAATGTTGGGATTCTAGGGGCTGAGAGCGTGGAGGTCAAGAAAAGGTGTGCAGTTCCCGGCAAATTATCCCGGCCGACAACCGGTAAGTGACTGTAAACGGAGTAGTTAAGGAAAATGTCGGCCGGCCGACCTCACATTTTGTATTTGCCGAGCTCGTCCGGGTCCAGCGACTCGAGCCACTGTTGGAGGCGATCCGAGTCTTGTTTCTCGTTTGTGAAGTCCACGGTCTTGGCGTTGTCGATGACCCGCTCCTCGACGAGGATGGGGGCGCGCGTGCGCAGCGCCAGCGCGATGGCGTCACTGGGCCGCGCGTCGATGGCGACCGGGCCGGCCGGCGTTTGAAGATGAATCAGGGCGTAAAAGGTATTGTCCTTGAGATCGCATACGACGATCTTCTCTACCGCTGCCTGCAGATCCTGGATCACATTCCGCAGCAGGTCGTGAGTCATCGGGCGCGGGGTCTGGATGTTTTCAATCTGCAGCGCAATGGCATTGGCTTCGAACACGCCCACCCAGATCGGCAGCACCTTCTGGCCGTCGCGGTCGCGCAAGATGATGATGGGCATGTTGGTGATCGGATCGACCATCAGCCCCTTGATGGTCATCTCGATCAACACGACGCCGCCCGCTCCCGACTCGACTGGTGACTCCACGACCCACCCCTTCGCGTGTGTCTAGGCGCCCAAGGGCTCGCCCCACAGACTATAGGGGCCCGCCCTCCGGATCTCGACCTCGACGAATCGACCCACCCACTCCAACGGTCCCGGGAAGTTCACGACCGTGTTCCCCGTCGTGCGCCCCGACAACTCCCAGTCGCGGCGCCTGCTGCGCGAGTCGACCAGGACCTCGACCCGGGTGCCGACCGCCGCTTCATGAAGCTCGAGCTGAATGCGCCGCTGCAGCGTCTGCAGGCCACGAATCCGTCGCGTCTTCACATCCTCTGGCACATCGTCTGGCAGCTTCCTCGAGGCCAGTGTGTTGGGCCGCTCGGAGTACTTGAACGAGAAAATGCTGTGGTACCGCACGGCCTCGATCAGCGACAGCGTCTCCTCGAACTCCGCGTCGGTCTCCCCAGGGAAGCCAACGATCATATCGGTCGATAACTGGACCTTCGGGATAGCGGCCCGAATGCGGCCGACCAGATCGAGGTATTGCTCGCGCGTGTGGCGCCGCCGCATGCGCTGCAGCACCGAGGATGATCCGGACTGCACGGGCAGGTGGAAGTGCTTGCAGACCGTGGGGAGATCGCGCACGGCGGCGATCAACCGGTCCGACGCATGCCTGGGATGCGGGCTCGCAAAGCGGATACGGCAGACGCCAGGGACGGCATTGACCGCCTCCAGCAACACCGCGAAGTCGCACGCCGGGTCGTCTGGCGCGTGGTAATGGTTGACGATCTGGCCCAGCAGGTGAATCTCGCTCCGCCCGCTGGCGACGGCGGCGCGCACATCTGCAAGGATTTCAGACTTTGAGCGCATGCGTTCGTGCCCACGCGTATACGGGACCACGCAAAAGGCACAGAAGTCGTTACAGCCTTCGATGATGGTGACGTAGGCCTTGACAGGGTCGGCGTGCCGCGTCAGCCCGAGCGGAAATGACGGCTCATCGTAGGGCGTGGCGACATCGACGATCGCCGCCAGCCCGTCTCCCCCGTGCGGCCGCGGCCGTGCCGCACGCGCCTGCTCGATCAGCATCGGCAGCACCTTCACGCGCTGCGTGCCGACCACCACGTCGATCAGACTCGATCGCTCGAGCAGCCGCACACCTTCCTGTTGCGCCACGCATCCGGCCACCGCGATCAGCGGCGAGTGTCCGGTGGCACGGCCCAGACCCTTGAGATCCCCGAGGCGCGTGTACAGCTTCTCCTCCGCTTTTTCGCGAACGCTGCACGTGTTGATGACAACCAGATCCGCATCGATATCGGCCTCGGCGGGCTCGTAGCCGGACGCTTCCAGCAACCCCGCCATCCGCTCGGAATCGTGGACGTTCATCTGGCAGCCGTAAGTTTCGATGAAGTACTTCATGGCGTGAATACTTATGCGGGGGCCGTATAACGCTCATCGCCGCCCGAATCCATCTTACCTTCGCTTTCGCCCGGGCGGACTTTCGCCTTTCGCTTTCGGCGGGCTCGCGCCTGCCGCCTGCGCGGCGGCGAGCAGTTCCCTGGCACTGGCACGCGCCTGTTGACCGACGACCGCGCCCCCAATCATCCGCGCGATCTCGTCCACACGCTCCCGCTCTCCAAGCCGGGTGACCGATGTGACCGTGCGGGTGCCGCGTCGCGCCTTCTCGATGGAGAAGTGCGTCGAGCCCGCTGCGGCGATTTGCGGCAGGTGGCTGATGCAGAGTACCTGAAATCGCTGTCCCAGATCGCGGAGCTTCTCCCCCACCACCGTCGCGACGCGACCGCCGATGCCGGCATCGACCTCGTCGAAGATCAAGGTCTTCCCCGGCTGGTCGGCCGAGGCCAGCGTCTTGAGCGCGAGCATCACCCGGGAGAGCTCCCCTCCCGACACGATGCGCGCAAGCGGGCGGAGGTCTTCACCGAGGTTGGCCGACAGGTAGAATTCTCCGCTGTCGATACCCCGATCCGACCACTGCTCGGGTTCCTCGGTCGTTGTCATCCGCACGTCAAATCGTGAACGCTCCATCGCCAGGTCAGTGAGCTCCGCCTCGAGCGCACGGGCGAACCGAGTGGCCGCCGCCCTGCGCGCGCGTGAAAGGCTTCGGGCTACATCGAGGAAGGTCGCCGACGCCGTGGCCAATTGTTCCTCGACGGCCGCGACGGTCGATCCTCCGCCAATCAGTGCTTCATGCTCGCCCGCGAGGGTGTCGCGACGCTGGATCACATCGTCCAGAGTCGGACCATGTTTGCGCTTGAGCCGTTCGAGCAATGCAAGGCGATCCTCGACGTCGCCGAGCCGGCCGGGCGACGCATCGATGCTGGCGGCAAAATCGCGAAGCGCGAAGGCGAGGTCTTCGAGCTGCGCTTTGATTCCTTCACGCTGCTCCAGGTGAGGCACGAAGCGCGGATCGATCGCAGCCAGCTCCCCTACCCTTTTCCAGACGTGGCCGAGAGCCGTCAATGCCGAGTCCTCCGCTTCGTACAGCTCGGCGTAGCTCTCTCCGCACAGCCGCTGGATGGTGTCGGCGCTTCTCAGGACCTGTCGGAGTGAGGCGAGCGCTTCATCTTCTCCGGATTTGAGAGCCGCCTTCTGCAGTTCCGACAGTTGAAACTCGACGAGTTCCAATCTTGCCGCCCGCTCTCGGCCATCCATACGGAGTCGATCGAGCTGCTCTCGCAACGTGCGGATCGATTCGTACGCGCGCGCAACATCGGCTTGCTGATCCGTGAGGCCCGCCCACGAGTCCAGGATCCCAAGATGCTGACCAGGATCGAGCAATTGCTGATGTTCGTGCTGCCCATGGAGTTCGACGAGACGATTGGCAAGGTCGCGTAGTGCGGCGGCCGTTGCAAGCGCGCCGGAAATGAAAGCGCGGCTTCTGCCCTGCGCGGTGATCTCGCGTCGTACCACGATTTCCCGGAGAGCGACGGATCCGTCCCGTGGGTCCTGCACCTCGAAGACCGCCTCGACGACTGCCATGTCCTCCCCAGTGCGGACCAGGTCCTGCGATGCTCGGCCGCCCAGCAGCAACCCGACGGCTTCGACGAGGATGGATTTGCCGGCGCCGGTTTCACCGGTGAGGATGTTGAACGATGGTTCAAACTCGACAGCGACCGATTCGATGACCGCCAAGTTCTTGATCGACAGATACCGGATCACCGGGGACCTGCACTCCTGAGCCGGATGTGCCTGAAACGCGGAAAGTCCATCGTATCAA
This sequence comes from uncultured Acidobacteriota bacterium, assembly GCA_963846425.1. Taxonomy (GTDB): domain Bacteria; phylum Acidobacteriota; class Vicinamibacteria; order Vicinamibacterales; family UBA2999; genus JACCSI01. The sequence continues at coordinate 207,048 of CAWJVW010000002.1, forward strand.
AGGTTTGACAGTATTTCACGCCGTATGTTACCGTTGCACGAACCCGCGCTATCCCAGCAGCGCCCACCTGTAAACTGAACGAGACCGGAGGCTTTGTTGCCGACGCCTGGATCGGTAGTCCTGGCACTGCAACTGCAAGGCAGTGCTGCGCCCACGAATCAAACCACGGGAAATGTAGTCGATCTTATTCGTGACGCCAGTGCGGTCTCGCAGGTCGTGCTGGTGATCCTGGTTCTGTTCTCCATCGTCTCGTGGGCCATCGTCTTATACAAGGCCATTGGTTTCCGCCGGATCGAGCGACAGTCGGCCACCTTCCTCAACGTATTCAGGCAGAGCACAAAGTTTTCCGAGGTGCAGGCCGTCTGCAAGTCACTCGAGAGCAGCCCGCTAGTCGGGATGTTCCAGGCCGGCTACGCCGAGCTCAATCTGCAGTTGCGACAACCGGCGGCCAACAGTCCGGCAGGCGGGGCGGCTCGTCCTATTTTGAGAAGCGTGCCGGCCGTTGACCGCGCCCTGCTGCGCGCCTCCTCGGCCGAGGTGAACAAGTTGGAAAAGCACATACCGTTTCTCGCGACCACGGCAAGCATTACGCCGTTCATCGGATTGTTTGGCACGGTGTGGGGCATCATGGCGGCGTTTTTCAACATCGGCTCGCAAGGTTCGACCGATCTTGCCGTTGTCGCTCCCGGCATTGCCGAAGCGCTCATTGCGACGGCGGCCGGCCTGGCCGCGGCCATCCCCGCGGTGTACTTCTACAATCACTTCACGACGAAGGTGAAATCGTACGCGTCCGAGATGGATGACTTCGCGCTCGAGTTCCTCAACATTGCCGAGAGGAACTTCACCTAATCAGGCGTTGCCCGAACGCCGGGCCGGTTAACTGCCATGCCGAAAGTAATGCCGATACCGGAAGTCGTGGGGGGACGAGGACGCCACGGCCGGCGTGTCTCGACCACGCTCTCCGAGATCAACGTGATCCCGCTCGTCGACGTGATGCTGGTCCTGCTCATCATTTTCATGGTGGCCGCGCCCATGCTGCAGCGCGGCGTCGAGGTGAATTTACCTGTCGCGCGCCAGACGCAGAAGATGACGCAGGAGCGGCTCTACGTCACTGTTCCGCTCAGCTTTCGCAAGGACCGTCGCGTCTTCCTCGACGACGAGGGCGTGTCGCTCGACTTTCTGGCCGAACGGATACGTCAAGCGATGGTGAGCAAAGAGCAGCGCGAGGTGTTCTTGCGCCCTGACGGTTCGGTGCAGATGCAGGACGTGCTCGACGTAATGGACCGTCTCAAGGAAGGCGGTATCGAGCGCGTGGGCATTGTCGCGCTCCCACGGGGGCCCTCCTAGGTGGACGTAGTCACACAGATCGTCTCCGTCCGGAGTCGCGAACGCGGCGGCATGGATCGCATGCTGGGGTTTTCGGTGCTCGCGCACGTGGGCCTTATCGCCGTTGTGGCGCTTGCGCCGGCTTCGTGGTTTGGGATGCAACCGGTGATCGAGCCCGAGAATGTGATGATCATCAGCCTGGGGGGCGCGCCGGGTCCGCGCGACGGCGGATTGACGATGATGGGTGGCCGCCCGATTCAACAGGCCGTGCCTGTCGAGGCGAAGCCCGCGATCGAGCCGATCCGGCCGCCAGCCGCACGCGAGCCCGAGATGATCGAGCCAAAAAAGACCGCTCCCAAAAAGGCTGAAACAAAGGTTCGGGAGGACGCGAAAGACCCACGCGGCCGCACTCCGACACGCGGCGAAGAGGTGCAAAAAGGCAGTGCCGTGGCCGAGACCGGCGGGCGCGGCCAGGGATTCGGGCTCTCGCGTGGCGGGGGCGGAACCGGCGGTTATCTCGACGTCGCGAACTTTTGCTGCCCCGAGTACCTCTCGACGTTGCTCGATCTGATTCTTCGGAACTGGGACTCCAAGCAGCAGGCCGTCGGCACGACGGTGGTCAAGTTCGTGATTCACCGCGATGGCACGTTGAGTGGCGTGCTCGTCGAAAAGTCGAGCGGCTATCCAGCCCTCGACGGGCTGGCAACACGCGCCGTGTTGTTGAATCGACAATTGCCGCCTCTCCCCGCGGCGTTCACCGAGTCGTCGTTGACGATCCATCTCGTATTTGAGTATCAGCGCTGATGACTTTTCGCCGCTTTCTGTTGTTCCTGCTGCCCGTCGTGACGTCACTTGCTGTCACGCTGGCTCAACAGCCCACACCACCGCCTGGCGGTAACCAGTCGCCCCCGCCGCAACAGCCCTCGAGCGTCGAGTTGAGGCTGACCGGTGATCCGGGTACGCCTCCTCGATTGGCGGTACCTGATTTTCTGGCGCTGTCGAGCGATCGAGAAACCCAGGAGATCGCGCGCACGATTGGTGAGGTGCTCTGGAACGATCTCGACTACGAGCGCGAGTTCTACATGATTCCGCGCGACACGTACAAGTCCATTCCCGTGGCGACATCGATCGCCGATCCGCCGCTCGATCGCTGGCGTGAGCTCGGCGCTGACGGGCTGGTCATGGGTTCGGTCTCGAAAAAAGGCAACTCGGTCACCGTTGAAATGCGCCTCTACCGCGTTACGTCGCGCCAGCAGATCTACGCGCGGGAATACACTGGCTCGGCGGCAAACCCGCGGGTGTACGCCCACACCATCTCGGACGAAATCCATGAGTCACAGCGATCGCTGCGCGGAGTCGCGCGCACCAAGCTGACCTTCGTGTCCGACCGCAATCGCGAGCGCGTGACCGGGACCGTCGAGAATCGTGACGTCAAGGAAGTCTACGTGTCGGACTACGACGGTGCGAACCAGCGCCGCATCACGGTGGGCCGCCAGTTGAACAACTCCCCCACGTGGTCGCCCGATGGCCGCGCGATCGCCTACACCTCGTGGCGCACGGGGTTTCTGGACATTTACATCTCGCGCATTTTCGACGGGACGATGTTGACACCGACCAGGGGCACGGCGGCGGCACAGAACTACCTGCCCATGTACTCGCCGGATGGGACCAAGCTCGCTTTTACGTCGAATCGGGATGGCAATCCCGAGATCTACGTGATGAATCTCGACGGCAGCGGCCTGCGTCGTCTGACGAATCATCCGGCGATCGATGTGACGCCGACCTGGTCTCCGACGGGCACTCAGATTGCCTTTACATCCGAGCGATCCGGATCGCCGTCAATCTGGGTCGTCGACGCGGATGGCCTCGGGTTACGTCGGGTGACGTTCGAGCACTCCGATCGTGCGACCTGGTCGCCGGCCCCGCACAACGAAATCGCTTTTGCCGCGCGTACCGGACCCGGCTACGACATCAAGGTTCTGAACATCGCGGCGAGTGAGACCCGGCAGATTACGTTTGGCGAAGGGAGCAACGAGAGCCCGGCGTGGTCGGCCAACGGACGCCATCTCGCGTTCACATCGACGCGCGCGGGGCGGACGCAGATCTTCACGGTCGATCGAGACGGCCGCAACATCCGTCAACTCACGCGCGACGGGAACAACCAGCAGCCGCATTGGTCGCAATAAGGGCTCGCTCGCGCCCCGAAGGACGCGACGATTACGAAGGACACGAATGATTAAAGGTCTCGGATGAACATCAAGGGGACACTACAGATGAGACGCAGAGCAATGCTCCTGATGATGGCGGCGTTCGTGGTGGCGCTGACAGCCGGCGCGTGTGGGAAGAAAGTGCCCCCGGTGGCCAAGCCCATGCCACCACCCACTGTGGGAGGCGCTCCCCCACCGCCGCAACCGCCACGTCCGGTGGATGAGCCTGTGCCGGTTCCACCAGAGCCCATTGCCGAGGACGCCGTGGGATCGAAATCGTTGGACGATCTCAACCGCGACTCTCCGCTCAAACCCGTCTTCTTCGAGCTTGACAGCGCTGAGTTGAGCAGTGTCGGACAGGCCACGCTGCAGCAGAACGCAGGCGTGCTGAAGCAATACGGCACATGGCAAATCACGATCGAAGGTCACTGTGACGAGCGCGGCACGGCAGAGTACAACCTCGCCCTCGGCGAACGGCGGGCGCTGGCGGCTCGCGACTACCTCGTTTCACTGGGCATCGGCGCCAACCGCGTGCGGACGGTCAGCTACGGCAAAGAGTTTCCATTCGACCCGGCGCATGAGGAAGGCGCTTGGAGCAAGAACCGCCGCGCCCACTTTGTCATCACCGCTAAGTAGCGGCGGCCCTCTAGGGCCGTCCCGTGCGTCCTGGAAGGATAATGCTGCTATGAGAAAGCTGATCATGTTCGCCGGCATGACCGCGGCGTTGGTGGCCGCGCCCGCGAGCGCGCAGAATCGACGCGAGATGCAGATGATGGCCGACATCCGCATGCTGCAGGAACAGAACCAGCAGCTGCAGGTCGCGCTCGCGCAGCTCGGCGACACGCTCAAGACTTTGAATACGCGGCTCGACGAGCAAGCCAACGCCAACCGCAAGGGTTTCGCAGATCAGAATCTCAAGGTCGATCAGTTCGGCACGGATCTGCGCGTCGTGCGTGAGCGCGTCGACGAGACCAACGTCCGCATTGCGTCGCTCTCGCAGGAGGTTGAAGCCTTGCGGCTCTCGATTCCGCAGTATCAGCCGGGCACGCCCGGAGCCGTTGACCCACTCAATCCGGGGGCCGCGCCAACCGAGCCGACCTCACCGGGAACGCCTGCGATTCCGCCGAACGCTCCTGCGCCGACTGCTCCTGCGCCGACGCCGCTCGGCCCGGGAATGTCACCGCAGCGTCTGTACGACACTGCGTGGGCGGATTACACATCGGGTCAGTGGGCCCTCTGCATCAGTGGGTTCGAGACCTACTTGCGAACGTTTCCCCGCAGTGAGTTGGCCGATGAAGCGCAGTTCTATATTGGCGAGTGCCACTACTCCGACGGCAAACATCAGGAAGCAGCGCAGGCCTACAACCAGGTGATCGCCAGCTATCCGCGCGGCCAATCCGTGGCCCCGGCGTACTACAAGCGTGGGCTTGCGTTCGAACGTCTCGGGCAACTCGATCGAGCGCGCGAGTCTTTCGAGCAAGTGATGAAGAATTTTCCAGAGAGCGACGCGGCCCGCCTCGCGAAACAGAACCTTGATCGACTCAATCGAGGGAAGCCTCAGGGATAAGACAACGACGGTTCGTTGCGGACGTTCGTTAGAATGATGTCAACCAGAGGTCAAGAAAGGTAGCGTCGAGCCATGGGTAGCGTGAACAAGGTGATTCTGGTCGGCAATCTCGGACGAGATGCGGAAGTGCGGTACACACCAGGCGGTGCGCCGGTTGCCAGCTTCAGCATTGCGACGACTGAAAACTGGACATCAAAGGACGGCGAGAAGCACGAGCAGACCGAGTGGCATCGCATCGTGCTCTGGGGAAAAAGCGCCGAATCGCTTCAGCCGTATCTCACCAAGGGCAAACAAATCTATGTCGAAGGCCGTCTCCAGACGCGCAATTGGGAGAAGGACGGCCAGAAGCACTACACGACGGAAGTCAAGGCGGATCGCATTGTGCTGCTCGGCGGCGGCGGACGCGGCGGCGAGCGCTCCGCGGATCGCGGCGAGACCAGTTACGCCGATCCGATGAAGGAAGCCGCACCAATCACGGACGACGATATTCCGTTCTAACCGACGTCAGTAGCCCAGTTTCGGTTGCCAGTTCAAAGGATGTTGGTGTTCTTTGAACTGGTCACTGATCACTGGAAACTGATCACGTTCCCTGTCTGCCATATCTGTCTTCCAGCCGAACGACATCCTCCACTTCCGGCGTTGACACCTCGAAAATATCCGTGTCTTCGATCGCCGTCATGCGATGGATGGTAGGCGGAGTGACGTGAACGGCCTCGCCCTCTCCCATTTCGCGGCTGTGAAGCTGACCAGCGGTATCGCGCGTTTCGAACAGGATGCGGCCTCTCCACACGAAAATGGTTTCGTCCTTCTTCTCGTGGTACTGCAAGCTGAGCGCGTGACCCTTGTTCACGTGGATCAGTTTGCCGACGTACCGGTCGGTCCGCGCCCACCACAATTCATAGCCCCACGGTTTTTCGACTCGCTGCATAGATAGATTCCTCTTGCCGGCGGACGCGGTTCGCGAAGGCCAGCCATCGTACAGGTAGATCGGGAGAAAAATTCCTCTCCCTGAACTCCTTGATCTCCCTTGTGAAGCTCGACTCCACCTGATCTCTGGTCTACGAATCCGCATCGGGTGAGATGGGCACCGCGAGCGTCTCGAACAGGTAGCGTTCGATTTCGTCTGCGGTCGCAAGCGTCAGCGCGTGACTTGCGAGCGTGCGCGCGCGGCGCGCGTCGAGGTCACGAATGGCCTCGCGTGCGGTGGGAATGGCCGCTGGCGTCATGCTGAAGTCAGTGAGTCCAAGACCCACCAGCAAGCCAAGCAGCCCCGGATCGGAGGCCATTTCCCCGCACAGCGAGACCGGAATCCGGTGTCGGGTGGCGGCCCGGCGGACCAGCCGGATGAGTCGAAGCACGGCGGGATGCAGCGGCTCGTAAAACTCCGAGACGCGATCGTCTGTGCGATCGACGGCAAGGCAATACTGAATCAAATCGTTGGTCCCGATCGTGAGGAAGTCCACCTCTGGCGCCAGCAGATCAACGGCCAATGCGGCAGCCGGCACCTCGACCATCGCGCCGACTGCCGGCGCGGGGAGTCCCAGGCCGCTCGCGATCGCCACCAGCATGGCTTTGGCCTCGCGGACTTCCTCGACGCCGGTCACAAAAGGAAACATGACGCGCAGACGCCCGTGTGCTCCGGCTCTGACCAGCGCGCGCAACTGGGTCGAGAGAATGTCCGGGCGCGCAAGGCCCAGGCGTAGACCACGCAGGCCAGGCCGCCCGCGTCGCCGTTCGGGCCCGGTGAAGGCCAGTTGGCGTTCGTCGAGATCGAAGGTGCGAACGGTCACGGATTCCGGCGCCACCTGTTCAATCAGGTTGCGGTAGAGCGCGTATTGCGCGTCCTCGGTGGCGCCCGCCAGCGATTGGCCGGACAGCATGAACTCAGAGCGATACAGGCCGACGCCCTCCGCGCCATGCTCGCGCAGCAACTGGAGGTCTTCGAGCAGTTCCACGTTTGCCTGCAGGCGAATCGTGACGCCGTCGGCGGTTGTCACCGGGCCCCTGATATCGTCTCCACGCTGTTCGGCCGTCGTGCGGCGACGCGGGCGGGCGGCGTGACGGCGCGCCTCCTCGATCTCCTGGACCGATGGACTGGCTCGCAGCTCCCCGGTCGAGCCGTCAAGGATGACAGGAGTTCCCGCGGCGATTCTGGCCGACGCATCGTGGAGCCCAACCACCGCGGGCAGCTTCAGCGACCGCGCGAGGATCGCGGTGTGGTACGTCCGGCTCCCTGCGTCGACGGCGAAACCCTGAATACGAGTCCAATCGAGTTGCGCGGCCAGCGATGCCGTCAATTCGTCGGCGATGAGGACCGACGGACCGTCGAGTTCGGCCAATAGATCGCGTGCACCTCTGGCGCCGTGGCGCAGGTTCATGCGGACGCGGCCGGCCACGTCAGCGACGTCGTTCTCACGCTCACGAAGGTATTCGTCCTCGACGCTCGCGAATACGGCGCCCAGTTCCTCATATGCGCGGTGCACCGCCCACGCCGCGTTGACGCGCTCTTCGCGGATGACTTGCTCGGCCCGTCCCATGAAGAGCGCGTCGTCGAGCATCAGGATCTGCGCATCGAAGATCGCCGCGAGCTCTGCGCCGCGCGCCTGCAGCATGCGATCGCGGATGTCCTGCAGTTGCTGACGGGACTGATCTCGCGCGCCGTGAAGTGCGGCGACCTCGCGATCGACTCGATCGGGGGGGATGGGAAATCGGATCGCTTCGGTCCGGAGCGTCAGAATGACGGCGCGACCAACGGCGACACCTGGCGAGACGCCGATGCCGGTCATGCGTTCCACGTGTCTTCTCCAAACCCGCCGTCCACCAAACGGCACAGCGCGGCGAGGGCCTCCTCTTCATCAGGGCCATCAGCGGCGATCGTAATCGTCGTGCCACACGCGGCTGCCAGAAGCAGGATCCCCATAATGCTCTTGCCGTCCATCACGCGGCCGTCGCGCGTCACGCGAACGTGCGCGCGAAAGCGCGTGGCCAGATGCACAAACTTTGCCGCGGCCCGCGCGTGCAGCCCCAGACGGTTCCGAATCGTCACCTCGCAGCTCGTCACGGCCTGAGTCCTGCGGCGCCTAGGGGGGCGTCGACCCTTTCAGCAGATCGGACGCCACCCAGATTGCGTTACGACCGTGTTCGCGAAGCGATCGGGCCACCCCTGTCAGATCCTGCCGCTCGCGAAGGTTGGCCGCCTTGATCAGCATCGGCAGGTTGACGCCAGTGACGACCTCCACCTTGTCGGGCTCGAGGAACGTGATGCCAAGATTGGCAGGCGTCCCACCAAACATGTCGGTCGCGATGAGCACGCCCTCCGTCCCTTGGACCCGCCCAATGGCGGCCGCGATCTCGTCGCGCGCGTCCTGAACGTCCTCGTGCCACCCGATCGAAACCGCAGTGAACGTCGGCAGGTCGCCCACGATCGTCTCGGCGGCGTTCACCAACTCGATTGCCAACTGTCCGTGCGTGACGACCACCACGCCAATCATGGCTGCCCCTTGTCTCTCGGCGGTATCCTTTTGCGCTCCGCATGCCGTCTTTTGTCTGGTCATGCGGAATCCCTCGCAAGATCCCGATGCCGGGCCCGTGTCGACACCCCCTTGAGTGTCCCCAACTCCTTCTTGAGCACCTCGGCCAGATACACGGATCGGTGGCGTCCGCCCGTGCAGCCGATCGCCACAGTCAGGTACGCTTTTCCTTCCGACACGTAGTGCGGCACGACGTAGCGCAGAAAGCCGGCGAGTCGCTGGGTGAACTCCCGCGTTGCAGGATACCGTCGCATGTAGGTGGCGACCGCCTTGTCGCGGCCTGTCTTGGATCGTAGACCAGCCACGAAATGCGGGTTAGGCAAAAAGCGACAATCGAAGACGAGGTCCGCATCGAGCGGCACTCCGTGCTTGAAGCCGAAGCTCTCGAGGGTGAGCATCAGTGAGGCGCGCTGACCGCGTGCCCGCACGATCCCGTGAAAGAGCTGACGCAGTTCGTGCACCGTCAGATCCGACGTGTCCACAATCTTGTCCGCCATCGCCCGAATCGGCTCGAGCATTTTGCGTTCGTCTTTGATGACGTCGGCAATGGGTCGGATCGGCGCCAGCGGATGAGGCCGGCGTGTTTCGCTGAAGCGACGCAGCAACGCCGCGTCGCTCGCCTCGAGAAAAATCAACATCGGATGCAGGCCCGTCGCCGAGAGCAGACGTCGCCAGATCGGCGGGAACTCTCGGACGAACCGCCGCTCCCTGACATCCACGACGACCGCGACCTTGGGGTTGTCGGCATCGTCACGCCGCGAGAGATCCGCCAGCACGGGAATGAGCGGCGTCGGCAAGTTGTCCACGCAGTAATACCCGAGATCTTCGAGCGCGCGGATCGCATGCGACTTGCCGGCGCCGGACAGACCGGTGACCACCAGGAAATTCGCTTTCGCGCCCGGTCCTGACCGTCGTCGAAGGGCTTGCCGAGAGCCTCGTCGTGGACGCGACGGGCTCACTGCGTTCCCCCGTGGTCGAGGTCGTCGTCAGGATCGTCGGGCGCCGGCGTCGGTTCATCGCGTAGACGGGCGTCGAGTCTGGCCGCCAGCTCACGCGCTGCATTGATCCCGCGCGTGCGCAGCAACTGGTTCCGTGCTGCGACCTCCACGAGAATCGCCAGATTGCGGCCTGGCGCAACCGGCATGCGAATCAGCGGCACGCGAAATCCCAAGAGGTCGAAGAACGCATCGTCGATTCCGAGACGGTCGTACTCTCTGTGCGAATCCCATCGCTCGAGTTGAACGATCAGTTCCACGCGTTTGGACGTACGCGTGGACGCGACGCCGAACAGATCCCGCAGGTTGATCACGCCAATCCCGCGCACCTCCATGTGATGGCGCGTGAGCTCGGGACAGCTGCCGACGATGATCGACCCTGCGCGGCGCCTGACCTCGACCGTGTCGTCCGCCACGAGCCGGTGCCCGCGCACGACCAGGTCGAGGGCGCATTCGCTCTTGCCGATGCCGCTTTCGCCAATCATCAGCACGCCCAGGCCGAGGATGTCGATGAGCACTCCGTGGATGACCTCGCGGATCGCGAGGCGATCCTCGAGCAGCGCCGTGAGTTTCCCGATGGCTGTCGCCGTGCCGACGCGCGTCGTCAGCAGCGGCACGCCGGCCTTTTCGGCTTCCGCCAGCAGGTCAGGCGGCGCCTCGAGGCCACCGGTGATGAGCACGCACGGAACCTCGGTCGCAAAGGATTGCCCCAGGGCTTGCTTCCGTGCCTCGGGCGCCAGGCCCTCGAGATACCGCACCTCGCTCTCGCCGTAAATCAATACGCGTCCGGGTTGCAGGTACTCGTGAAATCCCGCCAGGGCCAGGCCGGTCTTCTGAATGTAGGGATTGGTGATCCGTCGCTGCAGGCCGCGGCGTCCCGCGAGCAGATCGACGGGGAGGCCGACGGATTCGGGACGCGACTCCAGCAGACCGCCGACGGTCACAGCCGGAAGAGTCGACATTGTGCGGCGGCCAGTTTACCGTGTCGCGCGGGCCGCGCGACGATGGGCAGCAGTGGCCGCGCGCGCGCCCGTCGGGACCGCTTTGCGTTCGACGGCACGCCGTTCACTGGCCGGAACCCCTCCGGTGACGGGCGCGGCTTTGCGCGAGACGGCCTTGCGCGCGGCGCGCGGCGTCTTGACCGAGCGCGCCGCCTCACCGCGGCGCTTGCGCTCCTGCCACTTCCCTTTCACCTTCTCTGTCTGGTGCATCACTTTGGCGACCACATTGGTCATGGCGGTTTCCCAGCTTGTGGCCTTGGCCACCGCGTGGAGAAATTGCTCGCCTCGCGCGTGCAACGTGATTTCGACTACGTTGTTGATCTTTTCCCTGGTGACGACCACCGCCGCCGACACGCCGGCGTCGTTCAGCACGCGCCGCACTTTGGCGAGTTTGCGATCGACGAGAGTTCTGAGACCTGGGGAGATAGGAATACGACGGCCCGTCAGTTCGATGCGCATTCTACGTGTCGCGTGCCCTGAGGGCGCGTCCTAAAACAGCACCTTTCGCTGATTGGAGGTTGGAATCTTCAGCTCCTCGCGGTACTTCGCAATCGTGCGTCGCGCGAGCATCAATCCTTCGCGCTGGAGAATATTCACGATTTTCGAGTCCGACAAGGGTTTCTTCGGATCCTCCGCTTCGATGATCTTCCGGATGCGCTGCTTGATCGTGACCGACGACACCGCGTCGCCGTACGAGCTGCTGATACCGCTGTGGAAGAAATACTTCATCTCGAACACGCCCTGGGGCGTGTGCATGTACTTGTTGGTCACGACGCGGCTGACGGTTGACTCGTGCATGCCGATGTCGTTGGCGACATCACGGAGCACCAGCGGACGGAGGTGCTCGATCCCGTGATCCAGGAAGTCGCGCTGAAAATTGATGATGCTCGTGGCGACCTTGTGGATGGTTTTCTGGCGCTGCTCCACCGACTTGATCAGCCACAGCGCCGATCGAAACTTGTCTTTCACATACGCACGCGTTTCATCGCTGTTCTCGGCGCCCTTGTCGAGGAGCCGCCGATAAGTCGGGCTGATGCGAAGCTGCGGCAGGCCCTCTTCGTTCAGGACAGCGACGTACTGATCCTCGACCTTGACGATGTACACGTCGGGAATGACGTACTGCGATTGCTTCGGGTTGTAGCGGCTGCCCGGCTTGGGATCCAGATGCTTGATGATTTCGATGTGCTGTTTCAGCTCGTCGATCGTCACGCCGAGCTTTTTGGCGAGCTCGGGAATCTGGTGATTCTGAAGCAGGCGGAGATGCTCGGTGACGATTTTCTCGGTGGCCGTTCCTTCCAGCCCGATGTGACGCAGCTGCAGCGTCAGGCATTCCTGCAAGTCGCGCGCGCACACGCCAATCGGATCGAACCCCTGCATCAACTTCAGCGCCCGTTCGACCTCCTCGATGGGCCACGGGCCCATCGCCGCGATCTCGTCGACCGATGCGACGAGGTATCCGTCATCGTCGAGATTGCCGATGATGGCCTCGCCAATCTCGCGCATCAGCTCGTCGTCATCGGTCTTGGTCGACAACTGCCAGCTGAGATGATCCCCGAGCGACGCGCTCGTGGAGAGCGTGTTCTCGATCGGCGGAAGTTCCTTGATTTCCTGAGGGGCCCGCGGGCGGTAGCCGTCGTCCAGGTACTCGCCGAAGAAATACTCGTAGTCCTGATCGTCCCAAGTGTCGTTTTTCTGCTGTACCGGCGGCTCGTCCTTTTCCGCCGCTTGTGGCTCGGTGGCTTGCAGGTCTTCGGTCGGCACCTCTTCGAGGAGCGGGTTTTCGACGACTTCCTGATTGAGGAGATCTGCCAGCTCCAGCGTGGACATCGGGAGCAGTTTGATTGCCTGCTGCAGCGATGGCGTCAGGATCAGCTTTTGCGCCAGTCGTGTTTGCAGCTTCTGCTGTATCGCCATTTCCGTCGTTTAAGTCGTATAAAAGGGCTCGTACGGTTCCTATCAGCGCATGAGCCGTGCCAACTCCATCTTAGTCCAGACGGAAGTCGGTCCCCAGATAAATTCGCCGCACATCCTCGTCCGCGGCCAGCTGGTCCGGCGTACCGTTGCGAAAAATCACGCCGTCGTTGACGATGTACGCGCGGTCGGTGATGCGCAGAGTTTCACGGACGTTGTGGTCGGTGACCAGGACGCCGATGCCGCGCTCCTTGAGATGAAAAATGATCTTTTGGATATCGGTGACGGCAATCGGGTCGATGCCTGCAAACGGTTCGTCGAGAAGAATGAACCGCGGTGACATCACTAGCGCGCGTGTGATCTCGGCGCGCCGCCGCTCGCCGCCAGATAGCGTGTAGGCAGGGGCCGCCGCCAGCGAGGTCAGATTGAGCTCTGCCAACAGATCGCGCGCGCGCTGTCTACGGGCGGGCCCCGTCAGATCCAGCGTTTCGAGAATGGCAAGGATGTTCTGTTCAACAGTCAGACCACGAAAAATCGACGGTTCCTGTGGCAGATATCCGATCCCCTTGCGTGCACGTACATACATTGCATCGTCGGTCACGTCGTGATCGTCGAGGATGACCCGCCCGCGGTCGGGCGAAGTCAGCCCGACGGTCATGTAGAACGTGGTCGTCTTGCCGGCGCCGTTGGGTCCGAGCAGACCGACGACTTCGCCAGAGGAGACGTCGAGGCTCACGCCGCGCACGACCGTACGGCCACTGTATGACTTGGTGAGATCTTCGGTTCGGAGAGTCGACATCAGTGGTTGGTGGGACGATCACAAGATCACCAGATCAAAAGATCACCAGATCACAAGATCACTCGATCACCAGATCATCAGATCTCCCGATCCTGAACAGTCTCCACCTTTCGTCTGGACGCGAATCTCCTGGTTGCCGTCGACCAGAATCCTATCGGACGATCGATAGAAGGTCAAAGTGCGGCCGGTCGATTCTTGACACCCCTGCACGAGCCGAACAGGCGTGCCGGCCAGCACATACTTTTCCTCCGTGGGATGGTACGTCAGCTTTTGTCCGGTAGCAGTCCGCTTCTCCACCAACGCCGTGACCGCACCGTCACCCTCGAGGCGTTCGAGCGCGTTGTCGCGTGGCGCGAGAAACAACTCGATGCGATCCGCGCGAAGGTTCCCCTGAACACCATCGAGTTGCGCTTGCTTGATGAACACCGCACGCCGTTTCGCGTCGTCGAACTGAAATTCACCCGCCCGCGCCAACGACATGCCCGCGCCGCGTTCATCCTTTTTGCCAGCAATCGGCAAGGTCGTCACGACGTTGCCAAGCGCCGCCAGGGTGCCGATCTTTTCGTTGACGGTGATCGAGTCGCCTTTGATCTGCGTGCCGCTCTTGGCCTGGAACAGCAGCGCTTTGCCCGAGTAGGCGCCGCTGCCGGACGGCTCGTCAAACGCGAACTTCTCTGCCGTGACGAGTACCGGCTCCTTTTCGCTCAGGAGCGTGGTCCCCTGTTCACCTTCTCGACGGCCCGGCGTGAACTGCGCCGAAACCCTTCCGGCGGCGGTCACGTGGCGAGGCACGAGCGTGACGTCGATGGCCTGCGCGTCGAGCGTCATGCGCTCGTCGGAGATGTGTGGAGGCTTCCCGCCGGTCGATCCCTTCAACGCCAGGGTGCCTTTGATCACTTGATACGCGGCGCTCGCGCTTGTCGCCACGAGCTTGCCGTCTTCGAACCGAAAATCGTCGCTGAAATCCGCCTGCTCGATTGTCGCCGCCGCTGACATGCCCGCTTTGAGCGTGCGCGCGCGCGCGACACGCCCGACCGAGCCGGTGGCCGCCACTTCGCGATACTCGACGCCATTCTCGAAGGTCATCAAAGTGAGGCCACGACCGGGCTCGCCGGTCGCGTTGAGGATGGGCGCTGTCACGATACGAGCGGCTGAGTCTGCCGTCGCCGGAATGGACGCGCGTACGTTATCGCGGGCGTTGAGGCTCGTCACAGCGCCGTCCGGTGCGAGTAGCGTGTCGATGAACTCGCCATTGAGCAGCTGTCCGGGTGTTCCGTCCGGCCGTGCCAACTGGATGCTTGCCTGCCGCATGAGGATCGCCTGCTGCAGCGTACGACCGTCGGGTGCGTATCGCAGGTTGATGTCGCCGGCTTGCATGCTCTGAAGCGAACCGACGCCCGTGGCGCCCGTGATCTTGGAGTTGCCGCGTAACTCCACGGTCTCGGGCTCGTCACGATCTTTGAGCAGGAAGATCGTCCCGGTATCCGCTTCCATCACTTGCCCGTCACGCTCCAGCCGCATGCCGCGCTCCAAGCGGACATATCGTTCGGCTCTCGAGTGACCCGCTGAGCCCGAGGTGACCTGCATGCCGCCTGAGTTGTTGCCCGGCGCAACCTTGATGACGGCTTTGTTGAGCAGCCACAGTCGATCCAGCGCGCGGTCGTAGGTGAAGCCCACCCCTGACCCAACAACGCGACCTCGCTGAAATTGCACCGGCCCTTCGCCTTTCAAGACGCCTTCGGCCTCGACGAACGATGCATGGGGCGTCGTCATCGTGAGGCCATCCGACGTCTTGAGTGCGACCTCGCCGGTCACGTCATAGGTGGTCAGGTCCTTGCCAACCCACGCTTCGTTGCCCGAGACGACGAACGATCGCCCGCCGCGATCGTCAACGAACGCTTTGAACGCCGTGTATTTCGTGCGGCCATCCGTATAGAGAATCTGGCTGGCGAACTCGACACGAACGTCGCGTTTGGCGCCTTTCAGCTGGATGGCGTCGCCGCCGCGGATCTCGGAGGCTGATTTTGAATCGAGCCGCTCTACGGTCTGGATGGGGGGGGGCGACTGCCGTTCGCCGATGATCAGCCAGAGCACCGCGGCGAATGCCACGGCAAAAACGCCAAGGCCGAGTCGGAGCTGCTTCTGCCAGCGCGCCACTCGCTGATTGTACCAGCCGCGCCCCGCTCGGCCCGCTTATCGGAAGTCTTCGACGCGGAGCTCCAGATAGGACTCGCCCTGGAACTCGTTCGTCTCGAGCGAGAATGCGAGCTCGACTCCCTCTTTCTTTTCCGCGAGGAGGGCTTCGCGCTCGGCGGCATTCCAGGCAATGGCCCGGAACGTCCGCTGGTCCTGCCTGAAGGACATCTTCAGATGACGTTCTTTGAGCTTGCGTGGACCGTCCACGATTTGGACTGCGGAAGTGTGAAAGACGGGTTTGGGATTGCCGGCGCCAAACGGTGCGAGCGTGCCGAGCTCCTCAGCAACCTGGCTGTTGATATGACCGAACGTCAGCGGCCCGTCGAGCCACAGGCGCGGGCGCAGATCGTCGGGTGACAACCGTGCCTCGCCCCAGACATTGATCGCGTGGCGGAACTCCTTGATGCGGGCGGCCTCGAGCTGCAGCCCCGCCGCCTGCTTGTGACCGCCGAAACGCAACATGATCGGGGCGCACGACTCGAGCGCTGCCAGCATGTCGAAGCCGGGAATGCTGCGACACGACCCGTGTGCGATGCCATCCTCGATCGACAGCACGATCGTCGGACGGTAAAACGCATCGACGATCTTCGACGCGACAATCCCGATGACACCTCGGTGCCAGCCCTCGCCGGCGACCACGAGTACCGATCGCGACCCGACTTCCGGATCGCTCTCGATCGCCTTGCGTGCCTTCGCGACAATGTCCTGCTCCTCCTGGCGACGCCGAGTATTCTCGGTCTCGAGCTGTTCGGCCAGACCTTTGGCTTCGTCGGCCATCTCGTCGTTGGAGGCCAGCAGCAGCCGCGTCGCGATATCGGGCGTACTCATGCGGCCCGCGGCGTTCACGCGCGGCGCGAGCATAAAGGCAATGTGATAACTGTCGATTTGTTTTCCCGTCAGCCCTGACACTTCGAGCAACGCGCGCAGGCCTACCTTGTGCGGGCCCTTCGAGAGCAGCTGCAAACCGAGCTTGGCAATCACCCTGTTTTCACCGACTAACGGCACGACGTCGGCCAGAGTGCCAATCGCGGCGATCTTCACAAAGGCTGGGAGCCAGGCCGATTTCCCGGATCGGTGGCAGAGTGCCTGCACAAGCTTGAGGGCGACGCCTACGCCGGCCAGGTCCTTGTCGGCGTAGCCGCAGTCATGGCGCTTGGGGTTGACCACGGCACAGGCTTGCGGCAACTCGTGGTCGGGCTCGTGGTGATCGGTGATGATGAGGTCCACCCCCAGCTCGCGCGCGCGCCGCGCGGCGTCAGCGCCGCGAATGCCGCAGTCCACCGACACGATGACGTGTACCCCATCCGCATGCAGCCGTTCGATGGCCGCTGGCTGGAGCCCATAGCCATCCCGGAGGCGTTCGGGGATGAAGTGAATGACATCACCCCCCAGCAGTTCCAGAGCGCGACGCAGGATCACCGTGGAGGTGATGCCGTCCACGTCGTAGTCGCCGTGGACCGCAATGCGCTCGCCCTGTGCGATGGCTCGAAGCAACCGGTCGACGGCCCGAGCCATGTCGGTCAGTCCCATCGGGTCGAGCAGATGTTCGAGGGATGGTTTCAGGAATCGCGAGGCCGCGTCGACGTCCGCAAAGCCGCGGATCGCAAGCAGCCGCGCGATGACGGGCGACAGCCCCAGCTCACGCGCGAACGCTTGAGCCCGCGCGTCGTCGCAGGGGTGAGACTGCCAGATTAGAGGAGCACGCATAGGGCTATTTCGCTGTCACTGGCCAGTTTTCAGTGGTCAGTTCAAGGCTTGAGTGGTTAGTTCGAAGGCCAGGCCGTGTCGAATTAGCCGATGACCTCTTTGAACTGAAAACTGGCAACTGGAAACTTTCATGACGGACTCTCTTCCACTGTCCCCACCGATCCCATCTTGCGGAACTTCTGATAGCGCTGCTCGAGGCGCGCGTCGACGCCCAGGGCGGCGGACTCGGCCAGCGCGCGGCTCAAAGGCGTGTCAAGGAGCTGCATCGCTTCCATGGGACTCGTCTGCGCGCCGCCGATGGGCTCCTTCACGATCTCGTCGATCACGCCGTGGGCCAGTAGATCGGGCGCCGTCAGCTTGAGGGCCTCGGCCGCTTCGATCTTGCGACCCGAATCGCGCCACAAAATGGCGGCACAACCCTCAGGTGGAATCACGCTGTAGATAGCGAACTCGTGCATGAGGATGCGGTCGCCGACAGCGATGCCTAGCGCCCCGCCACTGCCGCCTTCGCCGTGAATCACGATGACGATCGGCACCGTAAGCATCGCCATCTCGCGCAAGTTCACGGCAATCGCTTCTGCGACGCCGCGTTCCTCGGATTCAATGCCGGGATAGGCGGCAGGCGTGTCCACAAAGCAGATGATTGGTCGGTTGAATTTCTGCGCCAGCTGCATTGCGCGGAGGGCCTTGCGATAGCCTTCGGGGCGCGCGTAGCCGAAATTGCGGTAAATCTTCTGTTTGGTATCGCTGCCCTTCTGGTGCCCGACGACGAGCACTTCCTCGTCCTTGTAGCGCGCCATGCCGCACACGATAGCGTGGTCGTCCGCATACCGGCGGTCGCCGCGAATCTCGACAAACTCGGTGAACAGCTGCTCGATGTAGTCGAGCGTCGTCGGTCGCGAGGGGTGGCGCGCCACCAGCACGCACTGCCATGGAGTGAGTTGCTCGTACAGATCCTTTCGAATCGCCGTGATTCGCTGTTCGAGCCTCGCGATGTCCTGCCGGCGCTGCGCGGTTTCGGGCAACATCGAGATTGCCTCGATCTCCTTTTGCAGGACGCCGATTGGTTCTTCGAATTCTAATAATTCAGGCATGTCATGGAGACGGACGTTACACGGAAGCACGAAGGCCAGATGTCCAAGCCAATTTCGTGTTTCCGTCCTTCTGTGCCACGCACGTGATCATCGCAGTGTGACCGATCCGGCGCCGCAGAGTTGCTCGACCGCCGTGAGCAACTGCTCGCTGGGTTTGACGCGGATCTGAGGCATCACGTCTGCACTGACGCGCAGTTTTTTGCCGCTGCCGTTGATCTCAAGCTCAATCGCGACCGGCCGATCGCCCTGGTTCGCCGAGAGCAGGTCCCACAGCGCTTCGAGCTTTTGGCGTGTGCAATCGCCGTTCAGGCGAATGCGGACCGCTTTCGATAACCGCTCCCGCAGACTCTCGAGCGGGAAGAGCTCGGTGGCCTGCATTCTGGCGGATTCGTCGTCGCGTTCGAACTTGCCGCGTACGGCCACGAGCGTGCCATTTTCAATCAGCTGCGCAAACCGCGCATACGTTTCAGGGAACGCCACGACTTCGACCGCCCCACGGGCATCCTCCAGCATGAAGACGCCCATGCGGTCGCCCTTTTTGGTTTTGAGCGGCCTGAATCCCGCCACGATGCCGCCCACGTGCACGTCTTCGAGGGCGATACGGCCGAAGGTGCCCTCAGCAGAGACCGGCAACTCGGCCAGCACGAGATCGCCGACGGTCCGCGCGCCGAAGGCACGCAGCGCATCGGCAAATCGATCGAGTGGGTGGCCGCTGAGATACAGCCCGAGCGCGTCTTTCTCGTGGCCCAGCAGCTCTATCTCGCTCCACGGCGCGACGTCTGGCAGGCGAATCAGCGTCAGCCCCTCGTCCTCGCTGCCGCCAAACAGATCGGCCTGTCCCTGGTCGCGGTCGCGCTGCCGGCGTCCGCCATGCTCGATCGCGCTGTCGACAGCAGCAAACAAGCGCGCGCGGCCCAACGTCAGAGGCACACCGGACGGCACGAGCCGATCGCAGGCCCCCGACTTGACCAGCGCTTCAAGCACCCGCTTGTTGACCAGGCGCAGGTCGAGCTCTTCGCAGAGCTGATGGAGGGACGTGATGGGGCCAGTCTGCCCACGTACCTCGAGCACGGAGCGAACCGCGCCCTCTCCCAAACCCTTGATTGCCGTGAGCCCGAACCGCACGCCGTCGGGAACCACAGTGAAGTGAAGATGGCTTTCGTTGATGTCAGGTGGCAGGATCGCAATCCCGCGTTCCCGGCACTCGCCAATGTACAGCGCCAGCTTGTCGGTATTGGCGGCCTCGATTGTCAGCAGCGCCGCGGCAAAATGGCGCGGGTAGTTCGCCTTGAGGTAGGCCGTTTGATAGGCGAGCAGTGCGTAAGTCGTGGAATGCGCCTTTGGAAAGCCGTACCCGGCGAAATGCTCGACCAGTTCGAACAGCTTCGTTGCTTTTTTCTCGCTGATCTGGTGTGCGACCGCGCCCTGCACGAAGCGCTGCCGCTGCGCCTGCATCACCGCAGCATTCTTTTTCCCCATGGCTTTGCGGAGGATGTCCGCTTCGCCAAGGCTGAAGCCAGCAACGTCCCGCGCGATGCGCATGACCTGTTCCTGGTAGGCAATGACCCCGTAGGTATCGCGGAGGATAGGTTCGAGCTGCGGCAGTTCGTACTTCACCTCGCTGCGCCCGGCCTTGCGGGCGATGTAATCGTCCACCATGCCCGACTTGAGCGGGCCAGGCCGATACAGCGCGTTCATCGCGATGAGATCGTCGAGGCGTTGCGGCCTTGCTTTCCGCAGGATCTCGCGCATCCCCGAGCTTTCGAACTGGAAGATGCCGTAGGTCTGCCCATCCACGAACAACTGATACGTCTTCGCGTCGTCGAGCGGGATGGCGTCGATGTCGAGGTCGATTCCGTCAGTCCGCCTGATTTCGGTCAGGGCGTCACGAATCAGGGTGAGTGTGCTCAGACCCAGAAAATCCATCTTCAAGAGGCCGACACGTTCGACCTCCTTCATGGCCCATTGGGTCGTGATTTCGTCGCGGTTGCTCTTGAAGAGCGGCGCGTAGTCGGTGATCGGGCCAGGAGCGATGACCACGCCGGCGGCATGGACGCCCGCGTTTCGTGACATGCCTTCGAGACGCTTGCCCATTGCCAGCAGATCCTTTACGCGCGGATCCTGTTCCTGCATCTGGCGCAGCGCCGGGTTCTCGGCGACTGCCTTGTCGAGCGTCATGTCGAGCGCCGGCGGAATCTGTTTCGCAATGCGGTCCACGTCCGCGTATGGCAGGTCCATCGCGCGGCCGACATCGCGCACGACCGCTTTGGCCTTCATCGTGCCAAAGGTGATGATCTGCGACACGTTTGCGCGACCATATCTCCGCGTGACGTACTCGATCACTTCTCCGCGGCGCCGCTCACAGAAGTCCACGTCGATATCCGGCAGCGAGACGCGCTCGGGATTGAGAAACCGCTCGAAAATCAGGTCGTAGTGGAGGGGATCGACATCTGTGATCCGAAGCGCCCATGCCACGAGGCTCCCGGCGGCGGAGCCGCGGCCCGGTCCAACGGGAATGCCCTGCTCGCGGGCGTAGCGGATGAAGTCCCAGACGATCAGGAAGTAGCCGGGATAGCCCATCCGCTGGATCATCTCGATCTCGTACGCGAGCCGCTGCTCGTAGTCAGCGATCGAGTGCCGGAGCTTTCCCCCATCGGCCAGTGTGCGTAGACGAGTCACTCGCTCGTCAAACCCCACGCGCGTAGTGTGCTCGAAATATTCATCGAGCGTGAAGCCAGGCGGCACATCGAACTTCGGCAGGTGATTTTGTCCGCCGGGAATCTCGACGTTCACGCGTTCGGCAATCCGGAGCGTGTTCTTGAGGGCCTCGGGGTAGTCCTTGAAAATCTCCGCCATCTCGGCGGCGCTCTTGAGGAAGAACTGATCGCCGTGATAGCGCAGCCGCTGTTCGTCGTGGACCGACTTACCCGTGCCAATGCACAAGAGGATGTCGTGCGGCTTGTGATCGTCCTGCTTCAGATAGTGCACATCGTTGGTGCAGACCAGCGGCAGCCCGAGGTCGCGCGCAATCGGCACGAGACCCGTGTTGACGAGGCGCTGCTCGTCGATGCCCTGGAACTGCATCTCGAGATAGAAATTGCCCGAGCCGAGAATGTCGCGATAGCTCGCCGCGGCGGCCATCGCGCGTTTGGCCTGCTCTCCTCGAATCTCGGTCGCAACCTCACCTTTGAGGCAACTGCTCAAGCCAATCAGACCCTTGCTATGCGCGGCGAGCAGCTGTTTGTCGATTCGTGGCTTGTAGTAGAAGCCTTCGGTATACCCGGCTGAGACCAGTTTGATCAGGTTCTTGAAGCCCTCATCGGTTTCCGCGAGGAGCACCAGATGATTTGCGGTTTCACCAATCGTCCCGCTCTTGTCCAGCCGGCTGCTCGGCGCGACATAGACCTCGCACCCGAGAATCGGCTTGATGCCCCTTTTGCGCGCCGCATCGTGAAACACGACGGCCGAAAACATGTTGCCGTGCTCGGTGACGGCCAGCGCGGGCATGCTCATCCGCGCGGCTTGGTCGAGCAATTCCTCGATGCGACACGCGCCATCGAGCAACGAATACTCGGTGTGCAGGTGGAGATGGACGAAGTCGTTCATTCCTTACACCGTCAGTTGGAAACTCTCATCATCATTCCCACTCAATCGTAGACGGCGGCTTGGACGAGATGTCGTAGACGACTCGATTGATGCCTTTGACTTCATTGACGATGCGCGATGAGACGGCTGCCAGCAGGTCGTGCGGGAGCCTGGCCCAGTCGGCGGTCATGCCGTCAAGACTTTCGACCGCACGGATCGCGATTGTGAACTCGTAGGTGCGCGCGTCGCCCATGACGCCCACACTTTGCACCGGCAGCAGCACGGCAAAACTCTGCCAGAGTCGCTCATACCACCCGCTGCGCCGCATTTCCTCGGCCACGATGGCGTCAGCGCGCTGGAGCAGCAAAAGCCGCTCACGTGTGACAGCACCGATGACGCGTACGGCGAGACCAGGGCCGGGGAACGGCTGGCGAATGAGGAACTCGCGATCGATGCCGAGGTCACGTCCAACGGCCCGCACTTCGTCCTTGAACAGCTCGCGAAGGGGTTCTACGAGCGTGAATCTCATGCGCTCGGGAAGCCCGCCGACATTGTGATGACTTTTGATTGTGGCCGATGGTCCGCGAACCGACACCGACTCGATTACATCCGGATACAGCGTGCCTTGGGCCAGGAAGTCAAAGTTCCCAAGCTTGTGCGCTTCGCTCTCGAACACATCGATGAACGTCGCACCGATGATTTTTCGCTTCTGCTCGGGATCGACGACGTCGGCCAGGCGTGTCAGAAACACATCGGCCGCATCGACGAAATGGACCGGCAGCTGCAGCTTCTTGTAGCGCACGACGACCTGGGAGGCCTCATTCAGTCGCAGCAGCCCGTTGTCCACGAAAATACACTGGAGACGATCGCCGATGGCCCGATGGATCAGCGTCGCGGCAACAGTCGAATCCACGCCGCCCGAGAGGGCGCACACCACTCGGTTCTCCCCCACCTGCTGGCGGATGCGGCCGATCGATTCGTCAATGAAGGAGGCAATCGTCCAGTCACCCGTGCAATTACACACGTCAAACGCGAAATTCCTGAGGATTTCCTTTCCTCGCTCGGTGTGCGCGACTTCGGGATGAAAGAGCAATGCGTAGTAGCCGCGGTCCGGCGCTTCCATCGCGGCGACAGGCGCGTTTGCGCTGGTCGCCACGACCGCAAACCCGGGTGGCGCGGCCGCCACCAAATCGCCATGGCTCGCCCACACGCGGAGGTCGGCAGGCAACTCGCGAAACAACCGCGGGGTCGCGCCGTCTCGCACCGTCACAGCCGCAAATCCAAACTCGCGATGAGGCGACGGCGCTACTTGTCCACCCAGCATATCCGTCATCAACTGCATGCCGTAGCAGATGCCCAGCGTCGGCAGGCCCATCTCGAGAACACGCGGGTCGCATTTCGGCGCGTCGCTTTCAGAAACACTCTTTGGGCCCCCAGAAAGAATCAACCCGACTGGATTCCTGGAGCGGATGGCTTCGACCGACGTGTTGAACGGCAAGATTTCGGAGTACACCGAAAGCTCGCGCAAGCGACGCGCAATCAACTGCGTGAACTGCGAGCCAAAATCGAGAACGAGAATGGTTTGATGCACGGAATCACCGAGAGTTCGGAACCGCTATTATAAGCGTATGCTCCGCGATCGCACCACAACATATAGGGGCATTCGACCTATGGTCGCGACCGCCACGCTCTTGAGTCTCACGCTCGTCGCGCCCGGCGCGACACAGGCTCCGCGGCCGGAAAACGAATTTGTCGAACGCATCATCGCGCTCGACCCGCGCTGGACCGTGTCGTTCGATACCGCGCCGACTGCACCCGCAGGCTTCGATCAGGAGATGGGCTATGTCCCCGTCAAGGGCGGGGACATCATCGCCATCGATCTGAATCAAGGCGACGTGAAATGGAAGGTGCCGCTCGTGACTGCCTTCACGCCCGCGACTGGTGACGGTCTCGTCTTCGCAGCGAGCGAGTCGCTGGTGCAGGCCCTTGACCAGCGCACAGGTCAGACACAATGGCGTACGCCGCTTGACGGTCCAGTCGTCGCGCCTCTCCATTGGGACGCGGGCTGGCTGTTGGCTTCGACAAAAGGTGGGGACCTTATCGCCCTGCATGGCCAGGACGGACGCGTCGTCTGGCGTTCCTCTCTGCAATCGCCTCTGGCCGTATCTCCGACGACGTCGGAAGACCGGGTCTACGGGGCTTTGCAGGACGGGCGGATCGTCGCGCTCGACCTCGACAGCGGCGCTCTGGTCTGGAGCGCCGATCTCAAGGAGCCGGTTACTGGAATATTGGCGCTCGATGACCAATTGCTCGTCGGCACGCGCAGCGATCGCCTCCACAGTCTGTCGCTGACGCGCGGCCGGGTTCGCTGGCGGCAGCGTGCGGGCGCGGACATCGCTGGAATGCCGTTGGCCGACGAGGAGCGTATTTACTTTACGGCGCTCGACAACGTGATCCGCGCCTTGGATCGCAACAACGGCAACCTGCAATGGCTGCGCGGGCTCCCTTCCCGACCAACAGGTGGTCCACTGCGGGCAGACAACGTCGTCCTCGTTCCGCTCGTCACGACTGACATCGGTGCCTTCGACGCGGCGACCGGCGCGCCCGCTTTCACGATTCGTGCGGTTGGCGAGCTCGGAGGTGTCCCATTTCTTCGCCAGGATCCACGCCCCACTGCCCCGCGGCTGGTCGCCATGAGCCGGGAAGGCGCGCTCCAGGGGTTCGCCGCGAGATTCGAACCGCCTCTCGCTCCGCTCGGTGAGTTGCCGGGGGTTGCAGTCAAGGGGGGACAGTGAATCGGACACTTGGTGAGTTTGTTGATTGGTGGAATTAGTGAATTGATTTGGTGATTTGGATTTGGTGATTTAGCGATTTGGTGATTGGTGCCGCTTGCGCGGCGGCCTTTGAGGCGGCGTCGAGGCGTCGCATGATAGTGCGCTTCGACGCTGCAAAGATCTTCAGAAGCTCAGTGGACTCTTGCAAGAGACGCTGCGCTTGGTCCCCCGATGCCTTCTTGCTCTTGATAAGCGTGTCGAGCCAGCCTTGAGCCTCGTCGGCTTCTTCGACAGTGATGCAAATCTTGGCTGCGAACTCCGCATTACTCCGTCGCCAGCGCCGCTAACTACCGACCAATCACCAAATTACGAAATCCAAAAATAAAATCCCACAATCGCCAAATCACCAAATCGCAAATTTCTGCGAGCACCTCACCTTCTCCGGCTCGCAGCAATTGCTACGCGGTCCTCCCAATCCGCTGCACCGTGCTGTCAGGCGACGCGCCTGTCTGATGCCCTTCGCGTGTATTGCGATAGACGCGCAAATACGCGACGAGCGAGGTGAGGCCGATGAATTGAAAAACAGTGCCCCGCACGATCCAGGCAATCAGTTGCAGAGGCAAGGCGGCGAAAGCCACGAGGGGAACAAACGCGATCAGTCCGAGAGCCGCGATCGCCAGAATCGACGCGACCATCGTCAGCACGACGAGTCCCAGCGTCGCGCCGAAGATCAACACGACTTTGCGCGGGTCCGCACGGATCAAGCGCAGGACCCGTCCCGCGGCCTCGCGCACGCTCACGTCGTCGGCGGCGATGATGATCTGAAACAGCAGGTAAAAGAGGTTGACGATGGTTATCCACGCGACGAGGGCAATCGACGCACTGGCGGCCGCCACCTTCCAGTTGTCGCTGGCTTCGGGGTCGAAGACCAGCGAGAGCGACACGACCGTCGTGACGAGATAAATCAGCATCAGCCCAATGCCCAGACTCAGATACCGCCGAAACAGGTCCGAGGCGCCGCGCGTGAAACGCTCGAGCGAGAACTGCGTCGCGCGACGAAACGCCGGCAACCGGAGCGGCGGATGTTCGATAGCGCCGGCCGCACGTTCCCCGGCGATCAGCACGGTCACAGTGCCGCCTTTCACCAGAAACATCAGCATCGACCCACCGAACATGACGACGGAGACGGCAAACACGAATGCTACGAGGGCGGTCGGTTGGGCGAGCAGGACCGAGCCCAGGGTCGGCACGATCTCTGACACCGGCAGCTCGAGCAATTCGAATGGATCGCCACCAATGAGGAGTACAGCAAGGAACACACCGCCGACGATAGGCACGGCCAGCAGCGTCTTGAACACGGCGTCTGCCACGAACTGGACGACGACAACGTGCCAATTAGCGGCGACGACCAGTGCACCGCGCTTGAGACAATCTTTCAGCGACACAACGTGTGCGAATGCGTCTGAGACAGGAAGCACAAGCCGGCGACCACGGATTCGGAGACCGGCGACCGACCATCGTAGCGTACGCGACAATGGCAGAAGTTGAAGCACGTGCCCAATTTCGTCCGCCGCGCGACGCTCCGTGTCCTCGTCGGCGGAGCCATCTGCGCCGTCGCTGTCGCCCTGGCCGGCATCGTCGGCGAACGCGTTCGGTTTGGTGCGGATTTACCCGCCGCCCGACAGCGGATCGAAAACGACGTCCGGCGTCAGTTCGGGACGCTCAGCAGTCAGCTTGAAACGGCCGTTACTCGAGTGCGGAGCGACCGAACCGTGCTATCCGCCGCGAGCGACCGCCAGCCGGCGAGCATCCGTGAGTTGTTCGACCACCTCGCGGAGGTTGCGGCAGTACTGGACCTCCCTGGTCTCGCGGTCACGGTGTACGGCCCGGAGGCGAGGCCGATTGCCTGGACCGGCCGTCCCGCTGCTCTCCCAATCGGCCGTATTACCGGACCAGAAGCGCTGTTTCTCGCGCCCAGTTCGTTAGGCCTGCGTCTGACCCGTGTCGCTCCTGTCACCGATCCCGCTACGCCGGAACGACGTATCGCCACAGTGGTCGCCGAGGCTGCGCTCCCACGGACAGCGGGCGCACGGCATGCGCCCAACGAGCTCGTGGTGGCAACCTCCGTAGTGCCGGTGCCATTGCGCGCAGGTTTTGAAGGCGCGGCGGATGCCTCACCTGATGCCATCGTGGTTCGCGCGGCTACGGGGGGCGAGCCCCTTGCGGCGATCGAGGTTCCGGTCAGCGAGCTCGAATACGCGCGGGTCAAGTGGCGGACGAGGGTGCTGGCGGCTGAAGGTGGTGTGGTGTGTGCGGTGCTTCTGCTCTTGAGCGGGCCGCTGCTTGACTGGCGCCGACTGCTTCGCAGCATCAGAGGCCATGTTTCTCTGACGATTGCAATCTTGATGTTGCTGACGGCCGCGCGAGCCGTGGCGTGGCTGGCCGTGCGCCTCGGAGGGCTCGACGCCCCGGCGCTAGGGTTGCCGCAGCTCGTGAGTTGGCAGTGGCTGGTGCTTGCGTCTCCCATCGATTTCGTCCTGACGATGTTTGCCGCGGGTGGGATCGTCGCGCTCACGGCCTCGAGCTTCGAGCAATGGCGTCAGAGCCGGCGTATTCGGGTGCGCGTGGTGCCCGATCGCGGGGCCGTCGAGATCGTGCTGTTTGTGGCGACCCAGCTTCTGGCGGGTGCGCTGGTTGGTGGCCTGCTACTTGGCTACGAAGAGTTCCTGCGGACGACGCTCGCCGTGATGCCGATCGATATCGCACACTTCTCGTTGCACCCGTGGGACCCGTCGCGGCTCGGTGTGGCAGCCGGCATTGTCGTGTTTCACGGGGCGCTCATGGCGTTGGCCGTTCTGATCTTCAGAATGGCGATTTCGCCCTGGGTGATCGCCGGCGAGTATCGCTGGATTCGCGGCTCCATTCCGATGCTCTGGGCCGCGCCGGCCATTGCGGCGCTCTCGCTCGCGATGCGCGAGTGGGAGCGGCCGCCTGTCCTGCAGGCCGTGTTCGTCGTGATCGTCGCTATCGCCGCTGCCTGGCGGCTTCGGAGATACCGAGCTCGGCTGGAGCACGCCTCTCAGGCCGCACGGCTGGCGGCGTTCTTCGTCGCGCTGGCGGTCCCGTCACTCGTCTTCTACCCGTCGGTCGTCGATGCCGCGGGCCGCGCACGTCGTCAGTTGATGGAAACACGGTATGCGCCCGAAGTCATCAACCAGCGTCGCAATCTGCAGTTACAGCTCGACCAAGCCCTCGCGCAAATCGACGCAGAAGCGAATCTGGCGGATTTCATTGGGGCCAGTGAACCACCCGTCACCGGCCCGCCTTCAACAGATGCCGCGTATCTGGTGTGGTCTCGCACTGTGCTGGCGAATCAGCGATCCACGTCGGTCGAGCTTCATGACGCAGCGGGAACGCTGGTCAGCCGCTTTGCACTGAAGCTCCCTGAGATGGCGGGGCCGCGACAGCCTGTGCAGGAAGCCTCCTGTGGCTGGGAAATCTTCGAAGAAGTGTCGCCGTTCTTTGCCGAAGAGCGGCGCTTGCTCCACGCAGGCCGGGCGATCTGTGTCAACGGCGACCGGCAGACGATCGTGGGATCGATCGTTGTGCACGTGATGCTCGACTACAGCAACCTGTCGTTCATCTCGGCGCAAAGCCCGTATGTGGAGCTGCTTCGGGGACCTGGGGAGCAACGCGTGGAACAGGCCCCTCGAGAGGCCGTCGAGTTTACGGTGTACGGCTGGAGCCGCCGGCCGCTTTATATGTCGGGGCGCGACGCGTGGCCGTTGACCGAAGGGGTGTTCGCACGTGTGTTCGCATCACGCGAACCATTCTGGGCAACGGTTGTTCGCGGTGATCAACAGTACGAGGTCTACTTCCTCAACGATCGGGGCGCCATTTACGCGCTCGGCTATCCGCGCGCGAGCGCTTTCGGCCATTTGATCAGTCTTGCGGAGCTCGTCGCCCTGGCCAGCGCGACCTATCTCCTGCTGCTGGCAGCCGGGTTCGTCTACGGACTCATTGCCGCGCGCACGCCCACGTCAGGGCGCGCACTGCTGCGTGAGGTTCGCGCGAGCTTCTACCGCAAGCTCTTCATCGCGTTTGTCGCGGCAGCCGTCGTGCCTGTCCTCGTGCTGGCGTTTGTGACGCGCCAATACATCGCTACGTTGATGCAGGCCGACCTCGAGATGGAGGCGGCGCGCACGGCAGCTTCGGCAAGCCGCGTCGTTGAAGACGTCGGCACACTGGATACGATCGAAGGCGCGGCGCAAGGTGTCGTCGATGATGACCTCGTGGTCTGGCTCAGCCGCGTCATCGCTCAGGATGTGAATATTTTCGACGGGTCCGGGCTGCTGGCGTCGAGCGAGCGCAATTTGTTTGCCTCAGGGCTGTTGCCGACTCGCACGCAGGGTGACGTGTACCGCAATATCATCCTCGACGGGCGGCCTTCATATGTTGGCCGCGAGACCGTCGGGTCGTCTGAATACCTTGTGGCCGCCGCACCGGTGCGGGTGCAAAATCGCGACGCGGTACTCACCGTGCCGTTGACACTGCGCCAGCAGGAAATCGAGACTCAGATCGACGAGCTCGATCGCCGGGTGCTGCTCGCCGCAATGCTGTTCATCATGCTTGGCGCGATCATCGGCTATTCAATGGCCGAGCGCATTGCCGATCCCGTCAACCGGCTGATGAAGGCGACCGGCCGTATCGCGCGCGGCGATCTCGATGCGCGCATCCTCGCGACCTCGTCCGACGAATTCCGGCGACTCGTCGAAGCCTTCAACCGCATGGCTGCGGACCTCCAGCGCCAGCGCGTCGAGCTCGAACGTACCAACCGCCTTGCGGCATGGGCCGACATGGCGCGCCAGGTGGCACACGACATCAAGAACCCGCTCACGCCGATCCAGCTGAATGCCGAACACCTGCTACGCGTCCACGAGGATCGAGGCGGCCCGCTGGGCGACGTGCTCGACGAGTGCGTGCATAACATCCTGGCGCAGGTGCGGCTGCTGCGTCAGATTGCCGGTGAGTTCTCGAGCTTTGCCTCCTCACCCACCGCGCGCCGGTCACCGAGCTCGCTTCATGACTTGATCGACGAAGTTGTCGAGCCGTATCGCACCGGCCTTGTCGACAGGGTGTCGATCGTGACGGATGTGCCCGACACACTGCCGTTGCTGATGATCGACAAAGGCGTCCTGGCGCGAGCGTTGACAAACATCATCGAAAATGCGCTTCACGCGATGCCGGGCGGCGGCACGCTGCGGCTCGAGGCGTCACAGACCGCGGATTCCGTCCAATTGTCGATCGTTGATACCGGAGTGGGCATGGATCGCGCGTCGCTCGACCGCATTTTCGAACCGTACTTTTCGACGCGCGGCAGCGGCACAGGTCTCGGACTGACCATTGCCAAACGGAATGTCGAGCTCAATGGCGGCACGATTCAGGTTGAGAGCGCGCGTGGCAAAGGGACGACCGTACGGATCACGTTGCCGGTGGCTGTGGCGACCGTGACGCATGAGGCGGACCAGTCAAACTCGCGGGACTAAAGTCCCGCGATATTCACAACTAACGATCGTACGAGGCATCGTCGATGGTGGTCGGTAACGGCTCACTGTCCGGCTCCCGTCGCCGGAATTTGTGAAGCGCCAGATCGACGAATCCTGAAGCAAGGTAGCTGTACGCCATGATCAGGAGCACCTCGTGCGGAAAGGTGACGATGAGGGCCAGCACCGCCGCGAGGGGAATCAGAATCTGGTAGCGTCGGCGTTCGCCCAAGTCGATCGTCTTGAAGCTGCGGAAGCGAATGGTGCTCACCATCAGCAAGGCTGGGATGACGACCAGGGCCACACCGAGAAACGCCTCAGGGCGCGACCGAAGTCCGAACGGATAGTAGAAGACCGTAGACGCGATGATCGCCGCTGCCGCGGGACTCGCGAGCCCGACGAAATATCGCTTGTCCGTGTTCTTCTGGATGTTGAACCGTGCGAGCCGCAGCGCCGCGCCGGTCACGAAAAGGAACCCCGCGGCCCACCCGAGTCGTCCGAGCGGCTGCAGCCCCCAAGCGTAAGCCAGCACAGCGGGCGCCATCCCGAACGAAATGATGTCAGCCAGCGAGTCGAGTTGGACACCAAACTCACTGGCAGTCCCGGTCATGCGCGCGATACGGCCATCGAGCATGTCGAGCAGCATCGCCACGCCAATGAACGGCGCCGCCGTCTCGAGCTCGCCCCGCATCGCATAGACGACGCACGACCAGCCGCAAAACAGGTTCGCGAGCGTGAAGAGGCTCGGGAGCAGCGACACACCGCGTCGGATTCCGCGTGGATGGTGAGGTGTCGTCGTCACATCAACGTCCTTGCGACACGCCGGTGCCGGAGGCCGGACCAGGATCGGGCAGCGTCGCCAATCGCGTCTCGCCACCCACAACCTGATCGCCCACTTTCACGATCACGCGGGCCGATCGGGGCAAAAAGAGATCGATGCGCGAGCCAAACTTCATGATGCCGAAACGCTCCCCTCTCGTGACCTGCTGGCCCACAGTCAGGCGCGTGACGATCCGCCGCGCGAGGATGCCGACAATCTGCCGGCAGACGACGATAGTGCCCCCACGATCGAACCACACCTCGGTCCATTCGTTGTGGGTGCCCGCCTCCTCGCGATACGCGGGCAGAAAACTACCCGCGTGGTACTCGACGCGTGTGACCCGTCCATCCACAGGCGCCCTATTGACGTGCACGTCCATCGGCGACAGGAAGATGCTGATTTGATGCCATTCGCCTGGCGGCGCGCCTGGGCCCGGCGGGTCACCGACGATCATCACCCGGCCGTCCGCCGGCGAAACGACGAGGTTGGGGTCGCCAGGGACTTGCCGGTCAGGATCGCGAAAGAAGAACAAAAAGAACGCCGCAAGAACGACAAACGGCAGCGCCCACAGGCGGCCGAGCCACCACGCGGCGCCCACCGCGAGCACGATGGCGATGATGATAAACGGCCAGCCCGCACGATCAATCCCCATTCTGATTCGATGATACGGGAATCCGGGCTGTCGCGGGCTCAGGTGGTGCCGGGTCCCTCGCGGACCCGGCCCTGATGTGCTCGAGATCGGGACTGGTGTGACCAGTCAACTCACATGGAGATCGAGGTACCCGACGGCGTGTGGCTTCGCTGCGCGCGCGCGATGTCCTCCATACGGTCCTTGAGCCGGAGCTTTTGTTTCTTCAGGGTGGTTTCTTCGATCTGCTCGGAATCTGACAGGTAGTGCTTCGAGGAGAGCTCATGTAAACGATCGTCGAGCTCGTGGTGCTTCGTGGCCAACTGGCGGTATTCCTCGTTGGTCGCGAGGAGCAGGTGCTTTAAATCCTGAGCCTCTGCCATCGTGTGCCGCCTCCCTTCCGGAGTCGGGTGCGGGATGCAACCCCGCTCCTAGGGCGCACTCTAACACCCAACCGGAGGTGTTTCAAGGTCGTAACGTCACGTCTGTGCACGCGTCAGAATCAAAGCGTCTTCAATGGGATTTGTGTAGTAGCTCGTCCGAACTCCGGCCAGTTTGAACCCAGCGCTTTGATACAACTCGCGAGCGGCGTCGTTTGAGCGGCGCACTTCCAGCGTCGCGGTGGGCGCGCCCAGTCGCATCGCCTCCTCCATCACACGCGCCAGCAACTCGCGGGCCAGACCCCGACGGCGATAATCGGGCCTGATCGCAAGGTTGTTGATGTGAATCTGATCGAGGACCTTCCAGAACGCACAGAAGCCCGCGACCGGGCAGTCATGGGTGCGAATCACGTAGACGAAGCACACGTCCGGCCGTTGGAGCTCGTTTTCGTACCAGGTTCGCGTCGTCGGGTTGTTGAACGAGGCCGCCTCGACTTCGACGACTGCATCGAGATCCTCTCCGGACTGAAGACGCTCGATGATGTTCATGGGGCGGTGCGCCGCAAACGTTCGAGCTCGGCATCGGGCCGGCGCACGTAAAGGGGTTGGAGCGCATGTGGAGGGCCGGCCATTCCCCGGGCGGCCAGCCGTCGGCCGACAATGGCGACGACCGGCGCCAGCGCCTGAGGCGGATCCATGACGCGGGCGCGTCCCTCCGACCAACTCTCGATCGCGGCAGAGTACCTTCGCGCCCCATTGCCAGCGAAGACCAGCGGAGAACGGCGCGCGCCTTCCAACCCCGTGAGGATCGAGTTCGGCGTACCGACGATGGGCGCTTCGTGTGCGCGCCACGGAAAACCTGTCGCGTCTGTGGCCGCCACATATTCCGCACTGAAGACCTCGTCCCGCTGAGCGTCCATCCACGTCACAAGTCGAGCGTCACGCGGCCCGTCGAGTCCAGGCCATGTCGCGCACGCGAGTGCATCGAGCGCAGAGACTCCAACGACAGGCACGCCAAGAACCATGGCCAGGCCTTGCATGGCCGCCAGTCCGATGCGTAAGCCGGTGAATGCGCCAGGACCGCTTGCCACCGCGAGCAGTTCGAGCTCGCCGACCGAAATTCCCGCAATTGCCAGCGCGCGTTCAATCTCTCCCGGCAATCGCTCGCCGTGCGTGCGGGATCCGTCCCCGTGGACTACGGCCATCAGAGTATCGTCGCGGCTCACCGCGACGCTGCCGTCGCGGGTTGTCGTATCGAGCGCCAGGATCAGCACGGAGTAAGATCGTAAGGCAAAAGGCAGAAGGCAGAAGGCAGAAGGCAAAAGGCCGACGTGTCCCACCCATCCGACTCTCCCGCCGCGACGCCAGCGTCCGCAACGCTGACACCCGCGATGCGCCAGTACTTCGAAGCGAAGCGTCAGTATCGCAGCGCTCTCGTCTTCTTCCGGATGGGCGATTTCTACGAGATGTTCTACGAGGATGCACTGGTGGCGGCGAGAGCCCTCGAGCTCACCCTGACCTCCCGCTCGAAAGATGCGTCCGGCACCGCGGTGCCGATGTGTGGGGTTCCCTATCACGCGGCCGACACGTACATCAC
The DNA here is from genome assembly GCA_963846425.1 of uncultured Acidobacteriota bacterium. Lineage (GTDB taxonomy): Bacteria > Acidobacteriota > Vicinamibacteria > Vicinamibacterales > UBA2999 > JACCSI01. Next base: position 240,708 of record CAWJVW010000002.1, read on the forward strand.
GCGGCTCGTAAAAAAGGGGTATCGCGTTGCCATTTGCGAGCAGGTCGAGGATCCGCGGAAGGCGAAGGGCGTGGTCCGTCGCGAGGTCGTGCGTGTGGTGTCCCCCGGAACGTTGACTGACGCGTCCTACCTGGACGCGCGCGAGCCGGCGTTTTTGATGTCGATTGTCGCAACGGCCGATGCGGCGGGCCGTGGGGCGACTTACGGTGTCGGACTGATTGATTTGTCGACCGGCCAGTTTGACGCCGCAGAATACGCCGGGCCCGACGGCCTTCAAGCGTTACGCGACGAGATCGCGGTGCTGCAGCCCCGCGAGATTGTTACGCCTGCCGGCCACGATATCGGCGCGCTCGTCCCAGAAGCCACGCAGCGAGGCGTCCCGATCACGGAAGTGGAAGGCTGGCACTTCGAGCTGGAGACGGCTCGACAGACGCTGCTGGAGCAACTGAGGGTGCGCAGCCTCGAAGGCTTCGGGCTCGAGCGTCGCCAGGCCGCTGTCTGCGCAGCCGGGGCGCTGCTGCGGCATCTTCGAGACACGCAAAAGGCCGACCTGGCCCACGTGCGCACGGTCCGGCTCAGGGAGACTGCCGACGGCCTGCTCATCGACCCGACGACACTCGAGCATCTCGAAGTTGTGTCCGCTACGAAGGGCGGGCGGGAGGGGTCGTTGCTCCATGAAGTCGATCGGACGATCACGCCCATGGGTGGTCGCTTGATTCGATCGTGGCTGCTGCGTCCGCTGGTTTCACTCGAGCCCATTCGCAACCGTCTTGATGCTGTCGAGGAACTCGCCTATCGCACAACGGACCGTGGAAAGGTCCGCGAAACGCTCAGGACCGTTTACGATCTTGAAAGGCTCACCGCGCGCGTGGCGCTGTCAACCGCTGGTCCTCGCGATCTCGTTGGCTTGCGTCAGTCGCTTGCGGCAGTCCCACGCGTGCGGGCACTGCTCGCCGAATGCCGCGCGCCGCTTGTCATGAGCCTCGTCGGCGAACTCGACGACCTGGCCGACGTCCGCGGCTGGATCGAAGAGACGATTCAGGACGAACCGCCGGCGCTGGCGCGCGATGGCGGATGCGTGCGCGATGGTGTGGATACAGAGCTCGACAGCTTGCGCCACGTCTCACGGTCGGGCAAGCAGGTCATCGCCGAGCTCGAAGAACAGGAGCGTGCGCGGACGGGCATCCAGTCGCTCAAGGTGCGATTCAATCGCGTTTTTGGCTACTACATCGAGGTGTCGAAGTCGAATCTGCATGCCGTGCCGAGCGACTATCAGCGCAAGCAGACTATTGCGGGCGGCGAACGGTTCGTCACGCCGGCCCTCAAGGACTACGAGGAGCGGGTCCTCGGCGCAGACGAGCGCATTCTAGAACGCGAGCTCGAGCTGTTTGAAGCGCTGCGGCAGCGCGTGTCCGCCGAGGCGTCGCGGATTCTCGACACGGCGCGTGCCCTTGCCACACTCGACGTGCTGACAGGCCTCGCTGAAACTGCAACGGTTTGCAATTACACCAAACCGCACATTGACGACGGCGATGCGCTGGTGGCCATAGATCTACGCCACCCTGTCGTCGAACGGCTGGCCGGCGGTGCATTTGTGCCCAACGACGTCACTCTCAATGGCGTCACCCATCAGCTCGTGATCCTGACCGGACCCAACATGGGTGGCAAGTCGACGTACCTCCGGCAGGTCGCCCTGCTCTGCCTCCTCGCGCAATCCGGATCGTTTGTTCCTGCTCGCGAGGCAAAGGTCGGGATCGTGGATCGCATCTACGCGCGAGTTGGCGCCTCGGACAACATCGCGCGGGGCCAGTCCACATTCATGGTCGAAATGCAGGAGACCGCGCAGATCCTGAATGGCGCCAGCTCACGCAGCCTGGTCGTGCTCGACGAGATTGGACGGGGCACGGCAACCTTCGACGGCTTGAGCATTGCCTGGGCCGTGGCTGAGCACCTGGCGAAGAATTCGCGTGCACGTCCCAAAACGCTCTTCGCGACGCACTATCACGAGCTGACCGACCTTGCCGATGCGCTGCCCGGCGTCGTCAACGCGCACGTGACGGCACGGGAATGGAAGGATGAGATTGTTTTCCTGCACAAGATTCTTCCCGGCCGCTCCGATCGAAGTTACGGTATTCAGGTGGCACGTCTCGCGGGCTTGCCACCCACGGTGATCGCGCGCGCCCGGGACATCCTCAGCTCGCTCGAACAGGACGAGCTGACGCGCGGCGGCCGTCCGGCGCTGAGCGGAGCGCCGCCTGTTTCGCAGCATCAGCTCGGGCTGTTTCAGACTGTGGCGGACCCTGCTGCGGACAAGTTGCGCGAGCGAGTGCGCGAGCTGGATTTGAATCGCACGACGCCGTTGGAGGCGCTGCAGATTCTGTCGGACTTGAAGCGGGAGATCGAATGAGGAACGACGTACGTTGCGCGGAAGCACGGAATCACGGGAGTTATTCTGGCTCCGTGCTTCCGCGCTTCCGTGTATCGTTCGTGATCGGCGTCTGCGTTTTGAGTTGGTCGTGCGGCCAAGCGCGGGCCACAGATCCCAACGTCATCACTCTCGCCGTCTTCGCCTCACCCAACAACTTCGATCCGCGCGTGGGCACCGACGAGGTGTCGCAAAAGGTCTACCAACTGGTCTTCGACAACCTGCTCGACCTCGACGAACAGTTGCGCGTGGCACCCGGCCTGGCGACTCATTGGGAGCAACCTGACGATCGCACGTTCGTCCTCCACCTCCGCCGGGGCGTACGGTTCCACGATGGCCATGAGCTGACGTCCGCTGATGTGGCGCACACCTTCAACAGCCTCATCGATCCCAAGTTCGTGTCAGCGCGACGGGGCGCCTACGCTGCCCTCGATCGCGTGGAGGCCGTCGATTCGCACACGGTGCGATTTGTTCTCAAGGAACCATCCAGCTCGTTTCTGATTCAGCTGGTGATGCCGATCATTCCAGCCGGCGCGGGCGCAGAGCTCCGCACGCGGCCGATCGGCACCGGTCCCTACCGTTTTGCGCAGTACGCCGTCGATGATCGACTCGATCTCGCCGCGTTCCCCGACTATTTTCGCGGGGCGCCGCAAAACGCCGGTGTCGTCTTGAAGATCGTGCCCGACGAGATCATGCGCAGCCTCGAACTGCAGAAGGGCACCGTGGATGTCGTCGTCAACGACATCAGCCCGGACACGGTCGAGAAGTTTCGTGACGACGGATCGATGCAGATTGCGGCGTCGCCTGGGACCGATTACGCGTACGTCGGCATCAACCTGCGCGATCCGGTGTTGGCGGACAGGCGCGTGCGACAGGCGATTGGCTATGCGATCGATCGCACCGCGATCGTCAAGCATCTGCGGCGCGGACTGGCGCAGCCAGCCGTCAGCGTGGTCCCGCCATCCTCCTGGGCGTTTGCGTCGGACGCGTTCCAGTTCACGCACGATCCGGCACGGGCGCGCACGTTGCTCGACGAGGCCGGGTACCGCGACCCGGACGGCGATGGGCCGGAGCCGCGCATGCGTTTGACGCTGAAGGTGTCCACTAACGAGTTCTACCGTTTGCAAGCGGCGGTTATTCAGCAGGATCTGCGCGCGGCCGGGATTGAACTCGACGTGCGCAGCTACGAGTTCGCGACGCTTTCCAAGGATGTGGCGAGCGGCAATTTCCAGCTCGTGACGCTGCAGTGGGTCGGCATCTCCGACCCGGATATGCTGCGCCGTGTGTTCCACTCCAAGCAGATGCCGCCCTCAGGATTCAATCGCGGTTTTTACAGCAACACTGAAGTGGATCGCCTGATCGACGAGGCATCAGCGGCGACAGACGACGAAGCGCGCAAGCGGTTGTATCAGGAGGTGCAGCGGCGAGTGGCGGAAGATGCGCCTTACATCAGCCTTTGGTACAAGACCAACGTTGCGGTTGCGCAGCATGATCTCACTGGCATCCGCCTGACACCGCTGGCGGCATTTACGTTTCTCAAGGACGTGTCGAGACGGGCTACGGAAGCACGGAACCGACCCGGCGCGTCGCATGCTGGTCCGCACTACTCTACTCTCACCGGATCCACTCTGAAGTAACCTCTGTCGATGCGTCTCGTCCTGGCTGCACTTTCATTGTGTCTTGCTCTCGGCGGCTCGTGTCCCCCGCCCGCGGCTGCGCAGCCCGGTGCGACGGATGCGACGACGACGGTTATTCTGGTTCGGCACGCAGAACGCGCGCCGGGCGAGGGCGACGTGCCGCTGAGCGCCGCGGGACGTGCGCGCGCTCAGGTGCTCGCACACCTGCTTCGCGACGCCGACATTCGCGCGATCATCACGTCGCAGATGATTCGCACGAAGCAAACGGCTGATCCGCTTGCGCAGCAGCAAAAGATCACTCCTGAAGCGCTCCCGGCGGACAGGCTCGATGCGGTTGTCGAGCAGATCAAAGCCGTGGGCGGCGGCGCGGTTCTCGTCGTGCATCACAGCAACACGGTGCCAACGATCGTGGAAAAGCTTGGTGGGATGATCGCGCCAATCAGGGATGACGAGTTCGATCGACTCGTGATTATGACCATCCCGAGGCAAAGGGCGGCAACCGTGGTCACGCTGCGATATGGAGGGCCGTTGCCCTAGCGGATCATTCGCTAGCTCTTGATCTTCTCCAGTTCGGTCTTCGCTTCCGCCGCAAACGGCGATTCGGCGTGCTGTTCGACAATCTGCGTCAGCGTCTTGCGAGCGTCTTCGTTCTTCCCGGCCACCTTGTAGGCGCGGGCCAATTCGAGCAGCAACGCTTCTTTGGGCACGTTGAGGTCCGTGCGCTCGGAGAGCTCCTTGAAACTGGCAATTGCGGCGTCGTGTTTGGCGGCACGGAGCTGCGCTTCCGCTTTCCCGAGCCGCGCCATCTGCGGCAGCAAACCAGATCCTTCGCTGATCACGCGGTCATACTGCTGCAGTGCTTCGTCGAAACGCCCCAATCCAACCAGCGTGGCCGCCGCTTGATACCGGGCGGTTTGGCCCGCCTCCGTTGACGGATACGCGTCGGCGGCGGCAAGTAACTTCGGCAGCGCCGCCTCCAGCTTGGCTTTCTCTGTTGGGTACGTGCCCGGCTGAGGCGCCGGCGGCGGTGTGGTGGCGTCTGGGGTCGGTGTAGCCGGCACGACGCGGGCTTCCTGGATGACCATGGCCTCGGCAAGCATGGTGTGGGCTCTCGCATCGACGCTGTTGCGCCAGGCCATGAACCCGAGCGCGCCGGCGGCGACCAGCGCAACGGCACCGACGGTCATCGTCAGGGTGCGCTGATTGCGCCCGGCCCACACATTCGCGCGGGCAACGGCCAACGCAAGCTCGTTTTCCTTCAGGTGGTGACGTTCAGATGTGCGCATATGGAGAGTTACGCCGATTTACCGTGCAAGACTGCACGGATTCCTTTGCCAACACTGGCGCGCCTGACAGGACTTGAACCTGTGACCCCCGGTTTAGGAAACCGATGCTCTATCCAACTGAGCTACAGGCGCAGATGGTTCCTAACCTCTAGTGTACTGGCGTGTTAGCCGTTTCTGTCGTCCGTTCGTTGCTAACCGGCCGGTTCTCTTTGTCCGTCTCGTTTGCAATCGGATTGCAACCGGCGGGAGTTTCATGACGTTTCATCGAGTCGTGAAGCCCCATTTCGCCCCGCGTTTAGATACCGATCGGCCGTTTCGATGCTGGCGTGCCCGAGCATCTCCCGCTCGGGCTTGTATTCCTTCCCTGCCGGGTTGGTCTTCGCCAGCTCCAGCACCGTCGCCAGCCGGGTCGAAATTGGGAGCCGCCTTGACTCCTCGCCCTTCGCGTTCTCGGCCCGGATCAAGAGTTCCTTCCGGTCCAAGTCCACATCCGCCCATTGTAGCCCGAGCAATTCCCCACGCCTGCAGCCGGTCTGAGCGCCACGACAATTAGCCCGTGGAGCCGAAAGCCGACGCCGCGGGTGACATTCCCAGCCGCTTTGAGCAGCTTTGTTTCTTCGTCGAGTGAGAGCCGTCGCGCCCGCTGCCCCGGCTTCGCGGCCCTGAGCGTCGAGTCCTCCGAAACGCGTAGACGCTGCCCGCGTGGTCGAAATTGCCTAACCTGATCTTCCTGGCTGAAGGAAAGTGCGACTGCACATCGTCGAGGGTGAAGATCGCGATATGAGTTACATCCCGGTTCTCGAACCAGTCGCCAAACGCAATCCACACCAGGTGGTCAGCGCGTGTATCTTTTGGATTGAACGTCGCCCACGTTGCGGTCATCGCGCCTCGGCGATGGACCATCATCCTTGGGCAGGTATTGGCGGATGGGCTCCTGGTACTTCATCACGTTCTCTGCAGCGCGTTCAGGGCGTCTTCGGGGCTGACGTACTTCCCCACCCACTCGCCCGAGCTCTCTGACGTCTGGACAATGACTTGCCACCACTGGCCGAATTTCGCGACCATGATGGTGAGGCTGTCGGGGAGACCGAGCACTTGGTATGCCACCGGTTCGCCAGATCTGCGCGACATGACGAAAGGGGCAAGTGTCAATTTCGTCCTACGTGCCATCAGTCTCGCTCCATCCACGCGCCACCTATTCTGCTTTTGCTTCTTCGGCCACGCCGCCCACATTGCGGCCATCGCCGACGACTTCACGTCGCACGAATGTGCCGTTGTAGTAGATGCGTAGTTCTGGACCGGCCGGCACCATCCGCGTGCGTGCCTCGGGGGTCTTGTCGCCCTTCCGGAGCAGCCATAGAGAATGCTTTGCGATGTGTTCGCGGTTACGCGGTTTCGAGAATCCGACGCTCACTCGCCCCGCTCCTCTCGCCCGATCGCGGGCCAGTCGTTGACGGGCCATCCTCGCCCGCGCTCCCAGGCCGCCACCGTCGCCTTCAGTGTGCCCGCCACAAGACCCGCGAGCCTCCGCTGCGGCGAGCAATCCCACTACCGTCGCCGTCGTTGGGAGTCGTCATTGGTCCACCGCACGGTAAATAGTCCACCACAGGCGCGTCAGTGCGAGCACGATTACCCAACCAGCCGCAGCCACGCCGATGAACGACCAAATTTCTCTACGAGTCATCCGACGCCGCTTTGGACCTGTCATGGTCGATGGTCCTTCTAGGAGCGTTTACGGGTGCTCGCCCGTCTACGCTCCGACTTCACGCGCTTCTTTTCGAGCCATTCGTTTATGGCCCTGCGGATTTGTTCGCTTTCGAGCACGCCGTCTCTTTCCTTGACGACTTTCAATCCTTCGGCCTGCTCGTCATCGATCCAGAACGAATACCGCTTTCGTGGCGTCATTGAGTGCGCCAGTGTATATACGTTGCCAGCTCACGTCAAGTTGGTCATTCCCGGAGTCGTTCAACGGTCCGCGCGAACACTCGCGTGTCGACCACGTGAGCCGCTGTGCTTTTGTACAGTGGGGTTTCGTAGTACGCTGCCATTACTTTTCCTGAGCTTCACCCAACAAGGCGGATTTCTCCCTTAAAGGGGAACCCATGCCTACGCCGCAAACTGGCGACATCCTGATCCGACGCACCAACGGCAATGACGCCTTCGAATTGCATGAAGTCGTCACGTTAAAACGCCTCGCCGGGCCTTTCGAGGACTTCGCAACAGCGGTCGCGGCCGCCCGTGCCAAAAAACCCAGAGCGATCTGGCAGCAAAGTGTCGATGATCGCGGACGCCCGCTCGGCGATCCGTGTCGACTGCCCGATCTCGATTAGCTTCGGCCTTGTGGCGCGACGGGTGAGGCACATCGGGTTCGCTCGCCCCGGCCTTTCAGATGATCGCCGTTCGGCAGTTGACAGAGTAATCGGGACCGACCGGCGCCGGCTCGCGTTCGCAAGTCCTGCCCGTATAATCCGCAGCAACCCCTGTGGCCCTCGCTCCCGGCACCCGTCTTGGCCCGTACGAAATCGTCTCCGCGCTCGGCGCTGGCGGCATGGGCGAGGTATATCGTGCGACGGACACCAACCTGAAGCGCCAGGTCGCGATCAAGGTCCTGCCCCAGAGCGTCGGCGGTGATCCCGAACGCCTCGCCCGGTTCCAGCGCGAAGCCGAAGTCCTCGCAGTCCTGAACCATCCGAACATCGCGCACATCCACGGCCTGGAGAAGTCGGACGGTGTTCTTGCGCTGGTGATGGAACTCGTGGAGGGGCCGACGCTGGCGGACCGCATTGCGAGCGGTCCGCTCCTGCTCGCTGAAGCGTTGCCGATCGCGAAGCAGATCGCCGAGGCCCTCGAGGCGGCGCACGAGCAGGGGATCATCCATCGCGATCTGAAGCCCGCGAACATCAAGGTGCGGCCGGACGGAACGGTCAAGGTGCTGGACTTCGGACTCGCAAAGGCGATGGAGCACACGGGCGCGCCGGGCGCGAACGCGATGAGTTCGCCGACGATGCATGCGACGCAGGCGGGAATCATCCTCGGCACGGCCGCGTACATGAGTCCCGAGCAGGCGCGGGGTGGCAACGTGGACCGCCGCGCCGACATCTGGGCATTCGGGTGCGTGCTGTATGAGATGCTCACCGGCCGGGCCGTGTTCGCACGCGAGTCCATCACCGACACGCTCGCGACGATCACGCGTGACGAGCCCGACTGGACGGCGCTGCCCGCCGGCACGCCGGATCGAGTGCGGCGCCTACTTGCACGTTGTCTCCATCGCGACGTGAAGCAGCGGCTGCAGGCGATCGGGGAAGCGCGGATTGCCCTTGATTCGCCCAACGACTCGGTGGGTCAGACTGTCACGGCCGTCCGGAGCGGTTCAACGGCGTCAGCATCGACGCGCCTCCTGCGATGGGGCGCCGCTGTGCTGGTGCTGGTGGCGGCTCTCGCGACGGGGTGGCTGCTCGCCCGCGCCAGGATGCCTTCGCCTGTTGTGACCCGGCTGTCGGTTTCGCTGCCGGTTCCCCTGGTGCGGCGTTACGAGACGGCGAACGTGGCGCTTTCTCGAGACGGCGGGACCCTGGCATATGTCGGGGCCAAGGACGGCACCTCTAGGGTTTACGTTCGCACGATGGACCAGATCGACGTGAGACCGCTGGCGGGAACGGAGGGCGCCACAGGCCCGGTCTTCTCCCCCGATGGCGCGTGGATCGCGTTTATCGCGGATGGCAAATTGAAGAAGGTGCCGGTCCTCGGCGGATCGCCTACTGTGATCAACGACGGCAATCCCGAAAGCCTTGGGATGGAGTGGGCGCCGGATGGAACCATCCTTTTCACACGCGGCTTTACCCTTGGCGTGTCACGCGTGTCCGCTGCCGGTGGGGCCGCTCAGACGGTCATGGTCCCGGACCCTGGCAAGGGAGAAAGCAGCTATCTCTGGCCAACGCGGCTGCCGGGCGGGACCGACGTGCTCTTCGTGATCAATCCCGACAACATCGCGTCGTTCAACGAGGCGCGAATTGCGGTCGAGACCCTGGGAACCAAGGAATCGCGTCAGATCCTGGACGTGCAGGGTTCCTTTCCCCTCTATTCGCCATCAGGGCATCTGGTTTTTTTTAGCGGCGGATCGGTGCGGGTCGCCCCATTCGATCTGCGCCAAAAGCGCATCACCGGGCCGGCCGTGCCGGTGGTCGACGGCGTGTCTGTCGCGCCGCACACGGGAGCGGTGCAGGCGGCGATCTCCGAGTCGGGAACGCTGGCCTATGCCCCTATTGGTGACCCGGCGCCCACAAGTCGCCTCGTCGTCGTGGACATGGACGGGCGCGCACAGCCATTGACTGAGGCGCTGCCTCACTATCTTGGGGAGATGAGCTTGTCGTCGGACGGGCAGCGGGTCGCGCTTCGGTCAGCGAAAGCCAACGACGACATCCATGTCTTCGACATTCCACGCGGTTCGTTGACGCGCTTCACCTCCGAGGGCGGCGACGAGCAAAACCCTGTCTGGACGCCCGACGGCAGTCGCGTGGCCTATCGATCGCAACGCGGCGGCACGCCCGCGATGTACTGGAAGACGGCGGACGGGAACGGGACACCGGAGCAGATCCTCACGCCTCAACACCCCCATCGTCCGTCGTCCTTCTCGCCGGGTGGCGAGTTACTCGCGTACACCGAAGTTCATCCACAAAGCGGGATGGACATCTGGACGGTGCGGCTCGACGATCGTTCGCCACGCCAGCCGGAGCCGTTTTTGCGCACACGTTTTGACGAGGATCTGCCGCTCTTTTCGCCCGATGGCCGCTGGCTCGCCTATCGCTCGAACGAGTCGGGGAGGATGGAGGTCTATGTCGCCCAGTTCCCTGGGGCGGCCGTCAGGCGCCAGATCTCGGTCGATGGCGGGGACCAGCCGTTGTGGGCACCGGGCGGCCGACAGTTGTACTACGTGAATGGGAATCGCTTCATGAGCGTTGATGTGAACACGAAATCAGGACTGCAGGCGACCAAGCCGCGGATGTTATTTGAAAGAACGCCTTCGTCATCCGCGATCGACAGTGGGCAGTGGGGACGTACCTACGCAGTGTTTCCCGATGGCAAGCGATTCCTGTTCGTCGAGAGTGCAGTTCAGTCGGAGGTCCGCGAGCTGAGAGTGGTGCTCAACTGGCATGAAGAGCTGAAAGCGCGCGTGCCTGTGCGCTGAGAGGAATGAAGCCTTTGATGCCACGTGGTGCGGCGAAGGGCGGCCCGGGCAGCTCGCGAAACGCCATGAAACGACGAGAGCCTGAGACCCTGAATAACGCAGTGGTGGCACGTGCTCCGCTCCGGTCAGGGGATGCCGATGTCGTACCGAATTGCCGGAATTGACGTCCAAGAAGATGCTGGCCGTCGTGATCGCGGACGTGGAGGTGTCAGGTACCTGGAGCACAGAATAGACATCCTCGCCGCTCAACTTGTCGCGGCCGTTGAGAAACTTCAGCTCGATCAAAAACGACAGGCCGACTAGCTCGCCGCCAATCCGGCGCACCAGCCCCGCAGCAGCTTTGGCCGTACCGCCGGTCGCCAGGACATCGTCCACGATCAGCACGCGTTGTCCTTCGCGCACGGCGTCCTCGTGAATCTCGAGTCCGTCGGTTCCGTACTCGAGCGCGTAATCTTCGCGATGCGTCTTCGACGGCAGCTTCCCCGGCTTGCGAATCGGGACGAAACCAGCCTCCAGCGCATGGGCGACCGCCGCTCCGAGAATGAACCCGCGGCTTTCGATGCCGACGACCTGCGCGATGCCCTTCTGCGTGTACGGCGCGGCCAGCGCGCCAATCATGTCGCGGAACCCCTGCGGATCATTGAGAAGCGTCGTGATGTCGTAAAAAAGAATGCCCGGCTTCGGAAAATCGGGAACGTGGCGGATTTTCGTCTTCAGATGATCCATGAACGCTTTCAGCTCACCGTGAATCCAACGTAGCCAGTCGAGGGCACTGAATCGACCTCGACCTGCTCGACGCGGGCGTGCGAGGGTCCCCGCCACATCGCGGCCTCGAGACGCGTGAGCGAGTCTTCATCGCCTTCCGCTACCACTTCCACGCGGCCGTCAGGGAGATTGCGCACGACGCCCCTCAGCCCTTCCCGCCGCGCGATGTCCTGGGTAAAGAACCGGAACCCGACTCCCTGCACCCGGCCGCTCACCACAAAACGGCGAGCTACCCGCATTAGGACCATTCTACCTGAACGCCTGTGACGAGCCGCGTGTCGAACCCCGTATCGACCCCGTCCACCCTCGAGAGGAACCCCTGCAAGGAACTCCCCTGGCGAACCCATGTAAGATTCAGCCAGTGCATCCCGACCTTGAAGAGGCCCTCGCCTTCCACGAGGCGGTTCTCGCGGAAGGCGGCAAGGCGCTTGTCGGCTACAACCGGCCGAAACAGCTCGCCAACGTCGTCCTCCTCTCCGAGATCCCGACCACCTACGACAAGAAAGAACAACGACAGGTGAGCTCCGGCAACCTGCTGTTGCGCGGCGTGCCCGGGGTGGGCAAGACGTTTTTCGGCGTCATCCTCGCCGGCATCAGCAACGCGAAATTTGCGCGCATTCAAGGCCGCGCCGATTTGCAGCCGACCGAAGTCGTGGGCTTCCAGATGATCAATCCAGCGACCGGTGAGCTCGTGACCGAGTTCGGGCCGCTGGCCGAAGCCGAAATCATCCTGCTCGACGAGATCAATCGCATCCCGCTCAAATCACAGAGCGCGTTTCTCGAGGGGCTTCAGGACCGAACCGTGACGGTTGGCAAGATCACGTATGAACTGCCGGCCTTCAGCTTCGCTATCGCGACGATGAACCCCGTGGAACTCGGCCAGGGAACGTTCCCTTTGTCCGAAGCGGCGACTGATCGCTTCGCCATCATGGTGAACATCGGGTATCTGCCGCCCGAAGAAGAACGCAAGCTCGTGAACTTTGATTTCAAGCACATCAAGCTCGAAAAGCTGATGGCGAAAGAACGCATCATCGAGCTGCGCTCGGCGATCAATCAGCACGTCTTTCTTCACGAGGTCCTCGGCGACTACATTCAGAAGCTCGTGGCAGCGTCGCGGCCTTACAACCCTGACATCGACTGGCGCACGCACTCGCCTTCCGAGCTCGTCGAGCGGGGCGTTGACCTCGGCGCCTCGCCGCGCGCGATCATCTGCTGGGGACGTCTCGCGAAGACCTGGGCGTTACTGGTCCGCCGACGCGACGAAGTCTATCCCGAGGACATTCAGGATCTCGCGCCCTACGTCCTCGGCCATCGCATCTGGTTGGGACCGCACGCCGCAAGCCATGGCCTGACGACTGAAGCCGTCATCGGCGATCTCGTGGAGCGAGTGGCAATCCCGTGAGAACCAGGCCGACGACGTGGCCGCACGATGATCGGCATCGTGATGTCGAACCGCTGATCAGCCTGTCCGATATCACCGAGGTCGAGCTGCTCATCCTGAAACGGATGCGCGAGTTCACGATTGGCGAGCACGCCAGCCGCTTTCACGGGTCCGGGTTCGACCTGGTGGGCTTGCGCGAATGGCAGGCCGGCGATCGCTTCGAATCGATCGACTGGCCGCAGTCCTCGCTCACCAACTTCAGCCCGCTCATCATTCGCGAATTCGAGCAACCAAGCACATCGAGCGTCGTCATGGTCGCCGACCGATCGCTGTCCACCCGATGCGGGATCGATGGCGTGGCGATCGCGGTCACCATTGCCCGCACGCTGGCGACGATCGGTATGTCAGCCGTATTTTTTCAGGATTCGATCGGGTTGGTGACCTTCGATCACGAGTTTTCGAAACTGCAGGGCCTGCGACCGCGTATCGGCAAGGGCCAGGTGATCCACTGCCTCGACGCGTATCAGCATGGTGAGGGTCTTCAGGAACTGCGTCACACGGGCGACCTCGCGGCATCGCTGGCCGGCTTCATGCGCAAGACGTCGATGGTGCCCATCATCTCCGACTTTCTGTTCGAGGACGTCGATGGGCTGATGCGCGAGCTCGGGCACCTCAATTCGCTGCACGACGTGTTTCTCGGTATCGTTGACGCGTCGTTTGCCTTTGAGCTGCCAGGTGTGTCGGCTGGATGGGTCGAGGCGTTCGATGTCGAAAGCGGCCGGTCGCGCGTCATGTCCCGCCGCGAGCTCAGCGCGATGGCGGGCCGCGTACGAGGGTGGCAGGACGAGGTTGCGCAGACAGCGAAACAGTCCGGACTCGATGCCCTGCGCCTCGAGTCTGATCCAACGAAATTCGACGTGGCATTGCTCGAGTGGGTGGCCGAGCGTCGGCTCCGCCGACGGTGACGATGACAATGCAAAAGGTAAAAAGCAAAAGGGAAAAAACTGGCCGAATACTGATGCTCGCTGCGTTAGTGGTACTACCCACGCCGGCATTGACGCAGACAGTGCAGACCGTCGAGGTCGATCCAGTCACCTGTTGGTGGCGCACCGATGTGACGTCGGTGCGTGTCGGTCAGCCGTTCTCCGTCGTGCTGACGTGCTCAGTCCTCGAAACGGACGCGGTCCGGGCGGTTGTCGACCGGTCGCGTCTCGGATCCGCAGCGGTTCAGTTTCCACCGTACGAGGTGCTCGGGGGCTCGCAGAGCCCTGACTATGTCACTGCCGGTCGGCGCTTCATACAGTACCGAGTATTCTCTCCGGCTGGTCAGCGAGGACGCCTTCGGGCTCGACGTCCCGATCACCGGCATGGATGTTTCGTACCGCATCGAAAGCCGCGTACAGCAGGACTCCTCCGTGCAGGGCCGCGAGCAGTCTTACGAGCTGCCCCCGATTCCGATGCGCGTTGCGTCTCTCGTTCCCGAGACGGCGAGGAGCATTCGCGAATCCGGCGTTCCGACATTCGGCGCCATCGCCGCCCGCGAATTCCGCGCACGCATGTTCAGAGTGGTCGCGCTCATCCTGTTTGGCGTCGCTGCGCTCACTCTAGCCGTCGCGCTCGTCCGCTGGGTTCGCCAGAATCGACACCAGACGCTTCAGGCGGCACGCCCCCTACTGCCCAATCGTGCGGTGCTCGCCGGTGTGCGCCGGGAGCTGCGGGTCATTCAGGACGAGGCGCGAGGAGCGGGATGGTCAGCCGAAACCGTCGCCCGTGCGCTCGCGGCGGCCCGCATCGTAGCCAGTTATCTGACCAAGCGTCCTGTCGTTCAGCGGCCAGTTGATCAATCGGCCGGAGACGGCGAGCTGCTGATGACGCGTGGTTGGTTGTCGCGACGACGCGTGGCGGTATCAGCGACGACGACGGCGCCGACGGAGGACGTTGCGAGTGCGGCCCTCACGGCGAGCAATCTCGACTCGGCCCTCGAGCGGCTGACCGTGGCGCGGTACGGCCGATCGCAGGAGCTCGACTCGTTGGCGCTGACCGATGCACTGGACACGGTACTGCGCGCGGGGGACCGCGTCGCGGCGCACCATACCTGGCTTGCCGAGGCCATCGACTCGCTGAGGCAGTCGCTGCGAGGCTGGAGACCACGAGCGTGGGCACGCTGACCGAGCTGCAGGATCAGCTCGCGGCGCTGTTGGTCGAGGCGCGGGCCCTGAACCTGCAGGACCTGTACTTTGGCGCGGAAGGTCCGGCTCGGCTGGCCGCTGTCCTTCTCGTAGGCCTTGCCGTGTGCGTGTTGTTACTCCGTATCCTGACCCACCGATCGGTCGGGCGTGGGCGCCTCGCGTTGCCGTCGCTGATCGAGTGGGCGCGGCCACGGCGCGGGTCGTTGCTGCGGCACGGCGCGTTGATGGTGGCGCTCGCGGGGATTCCGTTCTTTGCGCTGGCATTCGCGGATCCCAAGACGGCGCTGACACGTGAAGAGACCTCGTACCCCGGGCGCCGTATCAGCCTGATGATTGACGCGTCGTCCAGCATGCTCTCGTCGATGCCGTCAAACCGCCTGGCGAAGGACGCGCCCAACGACGCGATGTTCTTCACCACGGTGGGTGCGGCGCGCTACTTCGTCGAGCTGCGGATGAAGGGCAAGTATCGCGACCTGCTTGCGCTCGTCGAATTTGGCGATCAGGCGTACGTCATCACGCCGTTTACGACGGACTACGAAAACATTCTGTTCAGCATGTCGCTCATCGGCGACTGGACCGAATTCATGACATTCCCGGATCAGGGGACGGTCATCGCAAACGCCATTGATCAAAGCGTGGGCCTCTTTCGGGCCTTCGATGTGCTCGACGCAGCCGGCAACGCCATGGTGATTTTCTCCGACGGCATCGACGCCGAGGTCACCGAGGATGGCCAGAGCGCATACGACGTGCTTCGAGACGCCACCCGCGCAAATATTCCGGTCTTCTTCATCCGGACCGGCGTTCCTGGACGACTTCCGCCCGGCGTATCGGACGAAGCGTGGGCGTCAGCGGTCGCACGAACCGGGGGCAAATTCTTCAGTGGCACCGACGAAACCGCCGTGATCCGCGCCGTGCAGGAGATCGATCGGGCTGCTGCCGGCCGCGTCGAGATGAAGCGTTACACCACGGAACAACCGCGGTATGCGCCGTTTGCCATTGTGGCTGCTGGACTGTGGAGTCTCGCATTGCTGATGCGGCTCACCGTGCCTTGGTTCCAGACATTTCCGTGAGGAACGGAGGTCGCCCGAGAGGACGGAGGTCTGAATGAAATCACTTGCTGCGCTACTGGTCACCGCCATCCTGCTGGCCGCCGCGGGCACCCTGCTCTGGTTCGCCAGTGACGTCGATCGGCGGCGGGCTGCGGCCGAATACACGTTCGTCACGCTGCGTTATGAGCGCGCCGTCGAGGAGCTCGACGCGGCGGCAAGCGCCAGCCTCCTCGATCCCATCCTCAGGCGACTCAGCCCCGGGGCAGATGACGAGCGCGCCGTCGCCAGGTACTGGACCGGTGAGTACGAGCCACTGGCCAAAACTGACAACCCGTCTTTGAAGTTGCTCGCCGCCAACGCCGAGTACCGCGCGCTTCGCCGCACCGGCGGGCCGTGGCAGACAGTCGTCAGCCGGCTCGACTCCATCGCTAAACGCTACGCCGACGTGCTGCGCACGCAGCCTGACAGCGAGGAAGCCGCCTACAACTACGAGTTCGTCCTTCGCATGCGTGCCGGCGTGCTCAAAGGCAAGCAGCCGCTGGTCGCCGGAGATTCGGCGTTCGACGCGCTCACGGTGCACGGGCAGGTCGGCGCGCCGCCGCAGGACAGCGACGCCAAGAAGTTCCGCATGATCGTCCCGATGCTGCCTGACGAGCGTCAGGAGGCTGAGGAGGCGGGACGCTCGGGACAAAAGGTTCGAAAGGGCTGAGCGGCACGTGCCCACGAGCATCGATCTCTCCGGTCTGCGTTTCGCGGCGCCTGCGTATCTGCCACTCCTGTGGGTTCCTGCCCTGCTGCTCGTGGTGTGGGGGTGGCAGGCGTGGCGACGACGCGGCGATGTCGCTCAAATGCGTCGCCATCGACAGTTACCTCACCGTGCAGCAACGGAACGATTGCCCGTCATCGGGGAGCTTGCTTTCTGGCTCTGCCTGATTCTGGCCCTCAGCAGCGTGGTGGTGGCCGTCGCGCGACCCGTTGGGATTGCGTCGATGATTCGCACGAGTGGCATCGATCTCGTCGTGCTGCAGGACGGCTCGGCGTCTATGCGTGTGAGGGATGTTCGCGGCGATCGCTGGCGGCGGTCGATGACTTTCTTGCGCACCTTGGGTGAGTCGCTCGAGTGGCAGGACGACCGGGTGGCGTTGGCCTTGTTCGCCACGATTGCCACTCCGCAGATCCGGCTGACCCGCGATCCCAACACCTTCTTTTTCTTCCTCGATCACCTCGAAGATGAACCGCCGTTCCGTCTCGAAGACGACACCACGTGGGACACGAATATCGAGCGCGGCATCTATTGGGGAATGCGTCTGATCGATCGAGACGCGGAAATGCGCCGCGGATCGGCGGTGCCGCGCCCGCCAACGGCCAGCTCCCCGACTGACGCTCGCGGAGCCGGATCCCCGGCGGGTCAACGCTCCAGCAATCCAAAAGCGTTCGTTCTCATTTCCGACGGCCAGGCGTGGAGCGGTTCGGTGGCGAGGTCGATCGCCCTCGCGCAAGAGCGCCGCATCCCATTGTTCGTGGTTGGGGTCGGCACGACTGCCGGGGGGATCATTCCCGACCCGAACCGCCAGCCCGGGCACGGGATCGTGTCCTCATCACTCGATCGGTCCTCGCTCGGAGTGATCGCCAACGCGGGTGGAGGTCGGTATTTCGAGCTCGACCGCGAGACCGATCGAGAGATTGCCAATGCCATCATCGATGCCACGCGCCGGCGGGCGGAGGCGGGAGATGTCGAAGAAACGACGCGCGATCTGTACTGGTCAGCGCTCCTGATGGCGGCCGTGTTCCTCGGTCTTGGCGTCCTGTTTCTCCGCGATCGTGCGTCGCTCACCCTGCAGCTCGCCGCGGCCGTGGGCGCACTGGCTGTCCTCGCGCGGGTGTCGTGATCGGCCGCCCTAAAGGGCGGCCTCTAGACTGTTATTGCGGTGATTTTGCAGCCGGGGGTGTGGGCGCCGGCTTTGCGTCGGGGTCGACCGCGTCCACCTTCTCTCGTCGCAACGCGGCGTTGAGTCTTGGCACTTCGGCCTTGAGCGTGGCGTTCATCTGCTGCAGTTGCTTTTCGAGCTCGGCCGACAATTCCTTGAATACTTCGTAGGTCTGATCCGTCGGACGGTGATCGGCGCTTTCGATGATGCCCATCAGCGCCGCAATCTTGTTGTTCAACTTGATTGGGTAGTTGAGTGGATCCTGTCCACTGCGATTGCGCACCTGGTAGACTTCCTCCTCCACCGTCGCGAGCGGTTTCAACAGGCCGTCAGCGATCTTCTGGATTTCTGCCCGCCGGCGATCCGGGACCTTCTTCAAGCGATCGTTCACCTGATCCCGGAGCGCCCGAATCTTGATCACAGCCGTATTGGCCGTCGTCACGCGATCGCGCACTTCTGACGACAACTTGAACTGCTCCTGCAGGTACGCCTCGGTGATGCCGTCTGCCACCAGGCGCTGGTCAATGCCTATGGCGAAGCTCCGCGACTTGGTTTCGCCATTTGCGGCGATGCGTACGGCATATTTTCCAGGCGGCGAGGCCGGACCACGCTGTGGCTGTGCGGCCCACATGATCATGCCGGGAAATACCACGGCGCCTTCCTGCCGGAGATCCCAGGTGAAGCGGTTCATCCCTTTGCGCGTGCCAACGCGCGGGGGAGGCGCAGGGCCGAAGAAGCCGCCGCCGCCGCCCGGCTGCGGCTCGGGGTCCTTCGGTGTGCCGGTAAAGCTGCGAAGCACTTTCCCAGCACCGTCAAGGAACTCGACTTTTACCTCCTCTGCATCTTTCGCGAGGTAGTAGTCGATGGCGATATTACGATCGAGGCCGCGCAGCGGATCGGTCGGCTGAAAGATGTGCAGTGTCGCACTCGTGATATCGCCTGCGGCCTGACGCAGCACGTTGATGTCGTCCAGAATGTAGAAGCCGCGACCGTGCGTACCAATCACCAGATCGCGCTCCTCGACGACGATGCCGTGGATCGGCGTGACGGGCAGATTCAGCCGAAGAGACTGCCAGGAGGCGCCGTCATTGAATGAGATGTAAACGCCGGTTTCGGTCCCGGCATAAAGAAGGCCACGGCGCTTGGGATCTTCGCGGATCGTTCGCGCGAAATCGGTGTCGGGAATACCGGTCACGATCCGCTGCCACGTCTTGCCAAAGTCGGTCGTCTTGTAGAAGTACGGGCGACGATCGCCCTGCTGATAGCGATTGCCGGCCAGATACGCGACGCCGTTCTGATGCGGCGACGCCTCGATCAAACTGATGCGCGTAAAGTCCGGCAGGTCTGGCGGCGTAACCTTGTCCCACGTCTTCCCGCCATCCCGGGTCACGTGCACCCAGCCGTCGTCAGAGCCGGTCCAGATGGTGTTGCTCTCCTGACGTGAAGGCGCCACTGTGAAGATCACAGCGTAGGTTTCCACGCCGGTCTGATCCTTGGTAATCGGTCCACCAGATGCCTGCATGGTCTTCGGATCCGACCGCGTCAGATTCGGACTGATCTTTTCCCAACGCTGGCCGCCGGTCGTCGTGCGCCACAAGTGCTGCGAGGAGGCATACAAGGTTTTCTGGTCGGTTGGTGAGAACACGATGGGGAACGTCCATTGGAAGCGTTCCTTGATGTCCACCGACGACCAGCCCATGGGATTGTTGGGATAAATATTGATTGACCGCTGCTGCCCGGTGTCGCGATCGAGCCGGCTCAGATAGCCGCCATAGCTGCCGGCATAGAAGACTGCAGTATCGGCGGGATCTGGAGCGATGTATCCGCTCTCGCCACCGCCCACGGCGTAAAAGATCGGCGGCAAGCTGCCCTCGCCCGCGCCGGGGTTGTTCTGGCTGCCTACACAGGCAGTGCTGTTGTCCTGCTGCGCCCCACACACGTGGTAGGGCACGTGACGGGTGGTGAACACGTTGTAGAACTGCCCCGTGGGATATCCCTGGCCCGACCACGTTTGCCCGCCGTTGACGGAAACGTTGCCTCCCCCGTCGTTCGCCTGAACCATCCGCTTGTTGTCAGTGGGCGAAATCCAGAGGTCGTGATTGTCGCCATGCGGCACGCGAATCTGATTCTGATTAGGGAACGTCTTGCCGCCATCGATGGATTTGAAGAACTGCACATTCAGGACGTACACCGTGTCCTTGTCGACCGTATCCGCGGTGATGTGTGTGTAGTAAAACGCGCGCTGTCGGAGATTGCGATCATCGTTGGTCTTCCTCCACGTCGCACCCGCGTCGTCGGACGCGAAGACGCCTCCGTCGTCGTTTTCGATGATCGCGTAGACGCGATTGCTGTCGGCGCCGGAGACGGACACGCCAACGCGGCCCCAGAGACCGCTCGGCAGCCCGCTGTTCTTCGTGATCTCGGTCCACGTCGTGCCACCGTCGACGGACTTGAAAAGGCCGCTGCCGGGGCCGCCGCTCTCCATCGACCATGGCGTGCGGTAGACCTGCCAGAGCGCGGCATACAGCGTGTCGGGATTCTTCGGGTCCATCGAGAGGTCGATCGCACCGCTGCGATCGTCTCGAAACAAGACCTTCTCCCAGGTCTTCGCGCCGTCCCTGGACCGATAGACTCCACGATCGGGATGGCGATCGTACGAGTGGCCGAGCACTGCGGCATACACGAGATCTGGATTTTTCGGGTGCACACGGATTTTGCTGACGACTTCTGTGCTGCCCAGGCCCGCATGCGTCCATGTCTTTCCCGCGTCGGTGGACTTGTACACACCGTCACCCTGAATGATGTTGCCCCGGAAGCAGGACTCCCCCATTCCAACGTAGACGACATCCGGGTTCGAAGGTGCGACGGCCACTGCGCCGACTGATGACGTGCGGAGGTGTGTGTCGGTAACCGGCGCCCACGTCACGCCATAGTCAGTGGTCTTCCAGACGCCGCCTCCAACCGCGCCAAAAAAATATTCATTGGGACGCGCATCGCTCCCGGCAACCGCGATCGAACGACCACCGCGGCTGGGACCGATGCTTCGCCATCGCATGCCCGAATACAGGCTTGGATCGACGGTGGCCTGGGCCGGTGGCTGCGCTTTGGTGGCGGCCGGTTGCGCGTGTACGCGTTCGCTCAGCGACCCTGAGACGAATGACGCGGCGAACAGCGCCGCTGCCGCGATGGCCGAGAGTTTCACGTGTTGGGCAACTGGTGGATATGACATATGAGGTTGTGATGGCAAAGCATAACGCAATGCCTTGGCGGAGGCTGGTCAGTGCCGCGTCCTGGCCCAGTTATTTGCGCCGCGCGAGCACGATTAGCCCAACCGCGTTCAACACGAGGATCCGAATGCGACGGATGAGCGCCAACGTGACGCCGGCGGTCGGATCGATTGCCAACGCGGTGGCGACAATCGCTGTGCCCGCTTCGTCTACGCCGAGCCGGTACGGCACAAATTTGAATGCAACAGCAATCAGTCGGCCCGTCGTCTCGAGCACGAAGGCATCAGCCAGCGACGTCGTGCTCCCTGCCGGGAGCAGCCGGAGGACAAGATAGACCTCCGCCACGGCAGCCACATGGAACAGCGCTTCCCAGGCCAAGAGCTGCGCGACTCGACGGGCGGGCCACGTCAGCATCCCGTAAAACTGGGCCTCGATCTCTTCCAGGCGCCCGGCTGTCGCATTGGCTCGCCCAGTCAAAGCTGACATCCAGCGCGCGAGCCTCGAGAGCACCGCAGGCTTGTGACGCGCGATGATCACCGCGACGATCGCGCTCACTGCGGCACCTGCCAGAACCACCTGAACACCGACGCGCAGCTGGGTCGGCAGGTTGGTCAGGTTGATGAATACGGCCGCTCCTGCGGCCAGCATCACGATCACCGATGCGATGTAGAACGCGTTCTCGATCGCGACGGATGCAATGGCCACAACGGCTGGCAGGCGATCGCGAACGAAGAGGATCTTGGCGGGCTCGCTGGCGAGCAACCCAAGCGGCGTCAAGTTCCCTAGCGCGTCAGCGGCGAGGACGGCGCCCAAAAAGTGCGGGGTTCGGGGTGCAGAGTTCGGAGGACTGCTGCGTGCGGCGTCCCGAGTGTCGTGGGGAGTGCGGTGCTGCAAGGAGTCGGCGGCGGCCAGCCACGCCCGAGCTCGAGCCGTGAACCGCAGAAGGCCCAGGGCGAGGACGAGCAGAAACCACCCTCCAACCTGCGTAAGACCGCTCTGGACCTCGCGCCAGCCGACACGCCGCACTGTCACAAGGAGCAATACCACGCCTATGACGGCGAGCGTGATGTTGAGGATGGTCTTCGAACGAGTGCGCTGCTCGGGCAGGGCGGATCGATTCACAGTCCGCGCTGATTCTAACCGCCGGAGCCTGACGGTGCGCGGGCTTCGGTGGACCCTCCCAGTTTGTCGGGTCGGCTGGAGGATCCTGTCTTCTGCAACGACGGTGGCAGGAAGCGATCGATCTCTTCATCCGTCAGTCTCGCTTCATCCAGGGTCGCGAGCGAGAGCCGGGCCGTTTGATACTTCTCACGATCGGCCGCCGGAGCATGCTCATAGACGCGCTGCAGTGTCGCCATCAACGCATCTCGTCGATCGCGCGCGGCCTCGATCGTCAGGGCTCCATCCTTCAGGTCGGCCAACACCGCGCGGTATTGCTCGCGCACGTGCCAGAGCCGTGTGCTGCACGTGCGATGTGCCAGCGACGTCCGCTCGAAGTCGAACGCAAGGCGGACGATGAGCACGGCCATACCGAGTCCGGCCGTAGATGCAGCAGCGATGGCTAGTCTGGGATCCGGTGTAAAAACCAGGGCCGCGGCCGCGACCGCGGTCAGCAACAACAGTAACGCCTCGGCGGCCTTCAACCATCGGTCCCACCGCGCATGGCGCGCGGCGGTCATGGCATGCACTCTATGACTGTAGATGACGTGACCGAACGTCAGGCGCAGATGATCCGCAAGCGAGAGTCCGAACACGGCAGTTCCCCTTCTACCATTGCGCGATTTCGTAATTTGGCGATTTGAAATTTTATTGGGCGATTTGACGATTTTCGATTGGGTGCCGTTGACGAGCACTCCGATCAATCGCCAATCACTCAATCACCAATCTCAATCACGCAATCACCAAATCATCCGATCACCCAATGATGGTGGCGGGGGGTGCCGATGCTGTTATACCCGATGTAGAGGCCCACGCGCGAACCGTGGTCCTATCGCGAGCGCATCGACGCCGCTGGACCAAGGCGATCGAGCCGGCTCTGGATGTTCTGGAAGCTCTGCGAGTCGCGCCGCCCACCGGCGAGACGATTGGCTTCCTCCTGGAGGCGTCGCACGCGCTCGCCTGGCGCGGGATGCGAGGAGAAAAACGTCTGGACGGACCCTGGGTCGCGGCCTTGCTGCGCACGCAGGACCTGCAGGAATTCGACCATGCCACGCGGATCGTAGCCCGCACCCTTCATGTAGCGCAGGGCCTTCATGTCCGCTTCCCGTTCGTCATCGCGACTGAACTTCATCATCGTCGCTTGCGCGGCAAACCCTGCACCCAGCTGCGCGATCTGGGACCCGGTGCCATTGCCGAGCAATGCGCCGAGCAAGCCAAGGCCCACGTTAGCGATGGTGCCCTTGGAAATTTGTTCGGCCGCGTGGCGGTTAGCAATGTGGGCAACCTCGTGCGCGATGACGCCCACCAGTTGCGATTCACTGCGCGCGACGTCAATCGTGCCGCGATGGATCCAAATGGGTCCGCCCGGCAACGCGAAGGCGTTCACCTCGCGATAATTCGCGACGTCGAAACTGTACGGATACCTCGGACCGTCCGCCCGTGCGGCGATTCGCCGCCCAAGGGTCTCGATGTAGTTGTTCACGGTCGCGTCTCGCAGCTCCGGCACTTGCTGCCGAACCTGCTGCTGCGCCTTACGACCGATCGCAACTTCGTCTCTGACCGAGATCAGGTTGAGGGCGCCAATCGCGGTCGACGCCCAGAGTGTCAGGGCGAAGGTCCCGAACATTTTCTTCCGCATGATGAGGTCAACAAATCAAGGGGCGTGCCAGCGAACCTTGCGCGAAACCGCTACAAAATACGGGATGTTTTCGGGGCGCTCTCGAGAAACGGGCCGGGCTGACCCCTCCAGAGGCCAGGATGTCGTTGACGACCGCAGAACCGCCGTCCACAGCTTCGTCAGAGCCCGACATGGCTAATCTGTTTGCTATCGCGCGGTGTCTAACGGCTGCAGACAGTTGGGCTTTGATCCCTCGTCCATACCTTTTGATCGGAGTCGTCGCCTTTTTCGCGAGCTCATGCGCAGCGCGTGGACCGTCTCCAGCTCTCATCGCCGAAGCCGGCGTCGCAAATGCCGCGTTGCGTGAAGGCTGCTATCGATGCATCGAGCAAGCGCTTGCGACCTTCGAGCGGCTTGGGGCGGCGCCCGGTGCGCCTTCGCGTTGGCGGCGCAGTGCATTCGAAGCCGCCGTGTTGCTCGCGGCTCGCGCAAAGGAGCTTGGCCTCGATGGCGCACCACACCTGACGCGCGCTCGCGTGCTGGCAGCGGACTCACCAGCTTCGTCTTTTCCGGCCCTTGAATACGCGGTCTATCTTGATGCCGTCGAGTATGTCCTTGGCGAACTGTCAGGCTTTGATCCTGAGGTGCGCCAGCAGCGCCTGCGTCGGCCAAGGCCAGGCGTCGATGCCGGAGCCGTTGCCCCGGTTCGGCGCGCCTTGAGCGCGGCGCCCCCGACGGATCTCCTCGCCGCGTATCTCGCGCTCGCGATTGACTGCGAAGCCGTGACCCGCTCGGAGATCGACCCGGCCGCCATCCGGGCCCGTCACGGCGACGCTCCGATCATTCGCTTCAAGCTCGCGAGCTGCGGATTTGAGACATCGTATTTAACGTCCCTTCGCGAAGCAGATGGACGATGGGTCGACACAATGTTCTTCGAGGGTCGGCGAGAGATGGCGGCGCAGCCCGTCGCGGATGTTGTGAAGGCTGCGGGGCTCTTCGGAGCCGCTCGTGCGGAATTCCCGACATCGTTGGCGATCACCCTGGCGCTTGCGTCGGCGCAGAATGCACTCGGTGAGTATGATGCCGCGCTGGTGAACTACGACGCTGTTCTGAGCATCGACCACATGCATCGCGACGCGCTACTCGGGCGCGTGATGAGCCTCAGTTTTCTCAATCGTCATACTGAGGCCGTCGCGACGGCCACACGCATGATCGAGCTGGGCACGTGGCATGTCGGCGATGCCTATTACTGGCGCGCATGGAACCGGTATCACATCTACGCGCTCGAATCCGCGTGGGCCGACGTCGAAGAAGGGACCAAGTTGCTATTGAACACGAGCGTCTACACGCTGGCCGGATTCATCGCCTTTGCCCGGAAGGAGCTCGAGATTGCTATCGATCGCTTCGATCGCGCCTTTGCGCTCGACAAAACCAATTGCGAGGCCGTGTGGACGGAGGGTCTTGTGCATGTCGAAAAGGAAGCGTGGGCGCCAGCTGCGCCGAAGTTTTCGACGGCGATGAGTTGTTTCACAGCGGCCGCCGCTCAAGCCCGAGCCGACATCGAGGCTGCCCAGATCGCCAATTATGGAGAAGGTGTGAAGGCACGTCGGATTGCGGCGGCCGAAAAGCGTCTCGAAACCTCGGAGCATCGCAAGGCACAGGCTGCGTTCAATGCCGCGCAATGCTTCGTGCGGCTTGGGCAGAAGTCATCGGCCCTCAACCACGTGGACGTTGCCGCCGAACACGTGCAGTTGAGGGAAAAAGCGACCACCTTGCGAATCACAATCGACCGGATGCCGCGGTAAAGTAAACTCTTCCCGCTGGCAACCCGATAACGCTTGATTGCTGGCCTCCCCCCACTCGGCTCCCCGAGACGACTCGTTTTCGGCACGCTTCATTAACAACACCCGTGTCTCTGGAGGTAAGGATGAGAATGAACCGACTCGCTCTGATAGCGGCTTTCGTGGGCGTGGTTGTACTACCCACCACTATCGCCGCTGGCCCTGTCACGATGCTTGGCAGCGTGAAGATCGAAGCCGCCGACGCGAGCGACCTCACTGGCAAACTGGTGGGCGTTGCCGTTATCGGAAACCCCGGGCTGGAGAAGACGATCTCGCAGCAGATTCCAAGCTTTACGCTGCCAGTGTTCGTGGATGGCGACAAGGCTGATGGGCCGAGACCGAGGCCATTTCTGAACCGCAGGCTCGACACGACGATGCTGCTTACCAACACGCACACCAGCGCGCTGAACATCGTCGTCAAGCTGCGCGATGCCAGCGGCGCGCTTGTGAGCAGCACGCCATACTCAATTGATCCGGACGCGACGATCATTGTCAACGTCTCGGGGATCGTCCCGTAGTTGTGCTCGGAGGAGGGTGCGACAAGTGTGCCTCCCCCGGGACGGGAGCTAGCAGCCGGGGGGTTTCTCGGACGTAAAAAAAGCCCCGCCCTGAGGGCGGGGCTTCCTTCAAACAATGCTCAGAGTTCGGTCAGCAGCTGAAGGTGCCGATACGGGCCTAAGAAAACCCGAAGGAAAGGTGGTCGGGGCGATAGGATTTGAACCTACGACTTCTCGGTCCCGAACCGAGCGCTCTACCAAGCTGAGCCACGCCCCGACGGAAATCCAAGTGTAACCCGAAACGACGGGCTGGCCTAACCAGCAATGAAATGGCACGGTCAGGAGCCAGGTTGGTCGTGATGATCTCGCGCGCCTCCGCGGTGTCCATATTCAGCCGTCAGCGCGCTTCACTCTCAGCGGGGAGCGGGAACTGTTCCAGTTCGTCGATCGCAGAATGGGCCGTAAGATCCGGGTGCAGCAAGGAGACGGAAACGTAGCCTTCCTTGACGGCGTGATAGTCGCTGCGGTCATGCGACGCCCATTCGTCAATGCCCTCTTCGATCCAGTAGTAGGGTTTGCCTCGTGGATCGAGTCGCTGCGTTATCTTGGTGATGTGATTCCGCTTCCCCTGGACAGTCCGCCGGAACCCTTTCGGCGTCCCTTTGGGAACATTGACATTCAGGAACGTTCGCTCGGGGAGCGGATTCTTCAGCACCAGATCGGTCAGCAGGGCCGCAGCCTCGGCCGACGGACCAAAGTCAAATCGATAGTCGCGGGTGCGCCGCAACGACACGGCAATCGCGGGAATTCCGAGCAACGCCGCTTCGAGAGCCCCTGCCACGGTCCCCGAGTACGTCACGTCATCACCCAAATTCCAGCCCGTATTGATGCCAGAAACGACGATGTCCGGCAGTCCCCCTTTGAGGATGATGGCGACGCCAAGGTTCACGCAATCGGTGGGTGTACCGTCGACCGCGTAAAAGCCCTCGCTCACTGTCTCAATCCGCAGCGGTCTCCGAAGAGTGAGTGCATGGCCAATCGCGCTGGATTCTTGAAAAGGGGCGACGACCGTGACGTCGCCAAGCTGCTTGAGCACGGCGGCCAGCGCCCGAATCCCGTCGGAATGGACGCCATCATCATTAGTTACAAGGATTTGGGGCATTGGAACCAATCATCATAACAAACTGCCCTACCGACCCGACCCACGCCCCTGCTCACCCGCCCAATTCGCGACCAACGCGGCCCACCCGCCCCACCCGCCCCACCTGTCCCAAACCAGCAGGACTATAATTCGCGCGCATGGAATGGTGGATGTGGCTCGCAGGAGGACTCGTCCTGCTGGTCATCGAATTGGCGACCCCCAGCGGCTTTTTCGTAATGTTCTTCGGGCTGGGGGCACTGACCGTTGGCGTCCTTGCACGGTTGGGTCTCGCAGAGGCGGCCTGGGCTCAGTGGTTGATTTTCACGGTCACCTCCGTCGCCTACTTGCTGTTCTTCCGAGGCCGCTTGCAGAAGAGCATGGACCACCCGCCGGCCAACGTGGATACGTTGATCGGCGAAACCGCCACGCCACGCGAGCGGATCGAACCAGGGGCAATCGGACGCGCCGACCTGCGGGGTGCGCTGTGGAACGCCCGCAACGAGTCCGCAACGGTGATTGACGCCGGACAACGCTGTCGCGTGACGCGTGTCGACGGTCTTCTCGTTTACGTTCAGCCAGAGTGAGGGTGCATGGAAGGTGGACTGTTCGTCCTCGTGTTGCTCGCGATCATCGTCTTGATCGTGATCTGGAAGACCGCGGTCGTGGTGCCGCAGCAGAGCGCATATGTCATTGAAAGGCTAGGCCGCTATTCCGGCACCCTGGGCGCGGGATTCCACATCCTCATCCCGTTCTTCGATGTCATCCGCTACCGGCATTCGCTCAAAGAAACCGCGGTGGACATTCCAGCACAGGTCTGCATCACGCGCGACAACGTGCAGGTGCAGGTGGACGGCGTCTTGTATCTCAAAGTGCTGAACCCCGAGCGCGCCTCGTACGGCATTTCGGATTACCTCTTTGCGATCTCCCAGTTGGCACAGACGACGCTGCGCAGTGAGGTGGGCAAGATCGATTTGGACCGCACGTTCGAGGAGCGCACGAACATCAACACCTCGGTCGTGGCCGAGCTCGACAAGGCGTCCGAGCCGTGGGGGGTGAAAGTGCTGCGGTACGAGATCAAGAACATCACGCCTCCGCACGACATCCTCGCGGCGATGGAAAAGCAGATGCGCGCCGAGCGTGAGAAGCGCGCGGTCATTCTCACATCGGAAGGTCAACGCGACGCGGCCATCAACACGGCGGAAGGCACGAAGCAGGAAACGATCAAAGCATCCGAAGCGCGCCGGCAGCAGCAGATCAACGAAGCCGAGGGTCAGGCAGCCGCGATCCTGGCCGTGGCGACGGCAACCGCGGAAGGTCTACGCCGGGTTGCGGAGGCCACCACCGTGCCCGGGGGAACCGAGGCCGTCCAGTTGCGCGTCGCCGAGCAGTACATCGGCGAATTTGGTCGGGTGATCAACAACGCCGATACGATCATCCTGCCCGCGAACGTCGCCGATGTGGCCTCGATGATCACGACTGCAATGCAGGTGATCGGTCAGAAGCCAGCAAGCCCGCGGCCGTAATCGCAAGGCCGGCGCCGGTGAGAAACGCCGCAGCCGGTCCAAACGCGTCCCAGAGCGCGCCAAACACCAGGCTCGCGGCGAGTGCGCCAAAGCCCAGCACCGCGTTGTACCAACCAAACGCGGTGCCCTGTGCGGCTGCGGGCGTCAGGTCTGCCACCAGAGCCTTCTCGCTGCCCTCGACGAGCGCAAAGTAGATCCCGTACGCGAAGAACCAGGCAAGCAGCGGCGCCAATGTCTCGCTCAAGGCAAAGCCTGCATAGACGACCGAGTAGACAACCCAGCCGCTGACAATCAGCCGTCGTCTACCAAACCGATCAGACAAGGTTCCGCCGGCTGTCGAGAGCGCCGCTTTGACCACATGCAGGCCCGCCCACACGAGCGGCAAATAGATTGTTGTGAGACCGGCGTCTGAAAGGCGCAGCAGGAGAAACACATCCGTCGAGTTACCCAGCGTGAAGACGGTGAGGATGCCGAGGAAGCGCTTGAGGGGCTGGGGCAGGTGGCGCTGGTAGGGCTGGTGGGCCGGGTAGGGCGGGTGAGTCGACGCCCCAACTTCCGGCACCAACAACACCATCCCGACGGCAAGCGCACCTGGAATGAACGTCAGAGCGAAGAGCGTTCGGTACTGCTCTGGGAAGAACCACAGAAACAGTGCTGCCGCCAAGGGGCCGATAACTGCACCGGTGTGATCCATCGCGCGGTGAAAGCCAAACACACGGCCGCGCGCGTTTGCGGGCGCGAGGGCGCCAAGCATCGCATCCCGCGGCGCGCCTCGCAGGCCCTTTCCCACTCGATCGGCCAACCGGACGACAAAAACGTGTTGCCAGTTCGCTGCTAACGCCACGAGCGGACGCACGAGCCACGCGATGGTGTAACCGGCAAGGACGAACGGTTTTCGTCGTCCGGTTCGATCGGAGGCCGCTCCGGCGGCGATCTTCAGGACGCTGCTGACGGCCTCGGCTGCCCCTTCGATGATGCCGAGCGACACGGCCGTGCCACCCAGAACCCGCGTGACGAAGATGGGAATGAGTGGATAGATCGCCTCGGTGGCTGCATCGGTGAAGAGGCTTGTCCAACCGAGGAGCTTGACCGGCCGTGGCAGAGGGGCCGGCGCGGTCACCTACTCGCCGTTGGCGCTGTTACAGCAGAGAGAAGCTCGCTCACCAGCGCCTCCGCGCCGTAGACCTTGCGCAGCGCTTCGACCATCCCACGCACGTCCACGGACACCGCGCGATTGACAGTCGCGTCGTAGACGAAATACGCCGGTAGCGATTGGATATTGCCGTCGAAGATCAACCCGACCAGTTCCCCGCGCGCGTTGATCACCGGCGAACCGCTGTTGCCGCCAACGATGTCGTTGGTGCTCACGAAGTTGTATGGTGTGTTCAGTGCGAGCGTGCTGCGCGCTTTGGCCCAGCTCGCCGGATATTTGTAGGGTGGCTTGTTCGCATGCTGATCGGCACGAACATACAACCCACGGAACTCTGTGGAGGACGGAATCGTCCTGCCGTCCTCCTGATACCCTTTCACCGCGCCATACGAGAGCCGCAGCGTGAATGTCCCATCTGGATACGCGGACTCGCCTTTCGTCGCAAACACCGCTTGCGCGATCTTCGCGTACGCCTCGCGCTCGACAGCGATCAGCTCGTTGTCGTACTTGGCGCGCAGTTCCCGCGCGCGCGGCTCGATCGCCCGAGCGATCTCGATGAATGGATCGGTTGACGTCTGTATCGCCCGCGCGCCACCCGCGAAGAGCTGCTTCCGAACCGCCTGATCGCCCAGCTTGGTTTTCTCCACGAGCTCGCTGGCACGCACAGCCGCGGTCTTCCCCGCAAGAATCAGCTTCACGATGGCATGGTCCACGCCCAATTTGTCGCGCATGAGAGCCAACGACTCGGTCAGCTTTGCGTGTTCGAGACCGGGAGGAATGGACGCCACCGAACCAATCTGCCGTTCGATCGCGGGCTTGCGCGCGTCGGTGTATTCGGGCAGGCGCTCGCCGTTGGGTCGCTGGCTCTCGGCCGCCCAGCGGACGAGCGTGCGCGCCATCGTGAAGTAGTCGGAATAGAGAGCAAGCCCGCCCTCGATCATCACCCGCTCCAGGTTGTAGGACGGGAGTTGTCGCCGCGCGTTGGCGACGGCATCCCATGCGTCGGCGAAGCGGGCCTTGAGGTCGGGATTCGCCATGACCGCCGCGCGCAGCGCAGTCTCCGTCGCGACCTTCTTGTTCATGATGGCGGGGTCTTTCAAACCTTGCAGTTGGCCTTTCCACGACTTCAAGGAATTCTCGAGGCCAAAAAACAGATCCTGGGCTTCGCGTGCCTGCTCCGCGCCCCGCTTGCTGTACGCCTCGAGGGCGTTGCGAATACGCATATACATTTCGATATTGAGCGGCAGCGAGTGACCGCGAAGCTGCTCCAGATGCGCGACGGTGTTGAGCCGCTGCGTAACGGCTGGGTGACCTGAGGTGAACACGACTTCGCCGTCTTTGGTTCCGGCGGTCGACCACGGAAGGAAATGCTTCACCGCAAGTGGCTTGCCGTTTTCATACACCCGGAACAGCGCCATGTCGAGTGCGTAGCGGGGGAACGTGAAATTGTCAGGGTCGCCACCGTAGAACGCGATATCGAACTCGGGCACGAACACCAGCCTGACGTCGGTGAATTTCTTGTATTGATAGAGGTGATACTGCGCACCTTGATACAGCGTTACCACGTCGCTTTGCAGGCCGGTCTTCGCCTCTGACCCCTCTTCGATTGCCGCAATTGATGCACGACGAGCCGCGAGCGCATCGGCCGATGACATCGCCGGCCGAACTGCCGCGTTCACCTGCGACGTCACATCCGCAATTGTTTGCAGCACGACGAGCTCGAGGTCCGGCGCCTTCAGCTCCTGTGCGCGATCTCTGGCGACGAATCCAGTCGTCACATAGTCGCGACCGGCTGTGCTCAACTTCTGGACGATATCCTGCACAACATGGTGGTTGGTGAGTACGAGCCCGTCAGCGGAGACAAACGAGCCCGACCCGCCCGGAAAGCGCACCGATGCCTGCTGCACGCGCTGCAACCACGCATCCGTCAGCTCGACACCATAGGCCTGCTTGATCGCCGCCTTCGGAATGCGATTGAACAGCCAGAACCCCTCGTCCGCCTGGACCGCGATCGGGATTGAAGCAACAAGTGCAAGGAGAACAATCGAGGCCCGGCTCCCGCACCGAACGACGTGCTTCATGATTCGATTGTAGCCGGAGCGTACTGAGACCGTCATGCGGCCGCGTTATCACGGCACGTATGCAATACAGTCAATCTCGATTTTGAGGCCTTCTCCCGGCAGCCCAGCCGCCTGAATCGTCGTCCGCGCCGGACGGTGTTCGCCAAACATGCGCGAGTACACAGCGTTCATTTCCTGAAACTCACGCAAGTCGAGGAGGAACACGCCGCACCGCAGCACGTGCTGCAGACTCGATCCCGCGGCTTCGAGAATTGCCTCGACGTTCCGCAGGCATTGCTCGGTCTGCGCCGCGACGCTTGCTCCAGCCAGCTGACCGGTGGCGGGATCGGTTGCCCCCTGCCCGGAAACGAAGACGAGCCGATCGAATGCGACGCCCGGGGAGTATGGTCCGACGGGCTTGGGAAGGTTGGCAGCGTGAACAGGTCGATGAGTCATGGTGAGATTGTAGAACTAAGAACGAAAAACGAAGAACGCGAACCGGGAACGAGGAACAGGGAACGGAACTGCCGCAAACGCGTTGGTTGGTTCGGCGATGTCCGTTCCGTTCATTCGTTCTTCGTTCTTAGTTCTTCGTTCTTAGTTCGTTATGATGCCCCCCGTGGCGCGGTTCAAGATCACGCTCGAGTATGCCGGTGGCCGTTACAGCGGCTGGCAGAAGCAGACCAATGCGCGGACGGTTCAGGGTGAAGTCGAGCGCGCGATTGCCGCAACCGTCGGCCATGGCGATTTCGAGTGTCAGGGCTCGGGCCGAACCGACGCAGGGGTCCATGCACTGATGCAGGTGGCCCACCTCGAGGTGCACTTGACCATGCCGCTGGAAAAGCTGCGTCGGCAGATCAACGACGAGCTGCCCTCGGACATCCATGTCCTCGCCATCACGAAAGCGGTACACCGATTTCACGCCCGGCACGCCGCCGTCGGGCGGAGCTATCTCTATCAGGTTTCACGACGCCGGACGGCGTTCGCAAAGCCCTTCGTCTGGTGGGTCAAAGAGCCGCTCGACCTCGCGCTGATGACGGAGGCCGCCGCCCGGTTCTCCGGCATGCACGACTTCCGATCGTTCAGCGACGACGATCCGGACGACAAATCGACGGCAGTCCTTGTCGAGCAGGTGGCTCTCGCCGAAGAGGGCGATCTGATTCTGATTCGCGTCACCGGGTCGCACTTTCTGTGGAAGATGGTCCGACGCATGGTCGGCGTGATCGTCGAGATCGGACGCGGGGGTCTGCCCGTTTCCGCGGTCGAGGATTTTCTCCGCAAGCCATCCGCGACTCCTGCGCGGCTGACGGCTCCCGCCTCGGGGCTGTTTCTCGAGCGAGTGTTTTACGAAGGCGACGACCGCGACTGGCCCCTGGTCTCCGCAATGCCGGTAGGCGTCGCGCCAGTGAAACGGCCAAGCAAGTAAGCTAGAGTTCGTCACGGGGGTTTCTTACGACGGTTCCTAACGAGGGTTCCACGATTCCCGACACGGCCCCGGAGGGTCAGGGTGATCGTTCTGACTCGCTCTCCGACGATCGAGCTTTGCTGGCGCGCCTGCGCGCGGGCGACGAGGCCGCGTTCGAGACGCTGGTTCGCACCTATACGTCGCGTCTGCTCATCGTCGCGCGCCGCATCGTGGGCAACGAAGAGGATGCCCGCGACGTCATCCAGGACGCGTTTCTCTCGGCCTTCCGCAGCATCGGCCGCTTTGCCGGCGACGCCCGGCTGTCGACCTGGCTGCATCGCATCGTCGTGAACACCGCGCTCATGAAGCTGCGCACACGGCGGCGAAAGCCAGAGGAATCGATTGAGCCGCTCCTGCCGGCCTTCCTGGCAGATGGCCATCATGCGGAACGGTTCACTGCGTGGACCGAGCGGGCCGATCAGGCGCTGGCGCGCAAGGAGACGCGAACTGCCGTCCGCCAGCACATCCAGGAGCTGCCGGAAGCCTTTCGTACCGTTTTGGTTCTCCGTGACATCGAAGGATTGAGCACCGAGGAAACTGCCCGCTTGCTTGAAACGACACCGAATGCGGTAAAGATTCGCCTACATCGCGCACGGCAGGCGCTGAGGACCCTTTTGGCGCCTCATTTTGCCAAGGGTGAACTGTGAACTGTCGCGAGTGCGCCGAGTTTTTGGTCGACTACTGCTCCAGCGAGCTGGCCCCGGAGGTCCGTGCCACTTTCGAGCGGCATCTGACGCTCTGCCCGAACTGCGTGACCTACGTAGAGCAGTATCGAGCGACCATCGAAGCGGGGAAAGCCGCGTTCGACGACGATGCAATTGAGGACTTTCCGGAGGAGTTGGTCCGCGCGATTCTTGCGGCGCGCCGCCACGAATCGCGGGACTAAAGTCCCGCGATTCAGTTTCGATTCATCCGGTCTACTGAATCGCTACGAGGTGCCCGCGGGTACGGAAAAACATCACGCCTTCCGAGATCGCTGGCGTCGCCATCGCCACTTCACCAAGCGGATTCACCGCCAGCTGCTCGAATGCGGTGCCCGCCTTCACGACGTAGACATCGCCTTCTTCGCTCGTGAAATAAATACGGCCGTTCGACGCAACGGGTGAAGCGCTGAAGCCGGTCCGCCCATCCGCCAGCCGGCTCTGATAGTGCCGCTGTCCCGTCTTCGCGTCGTAAACACTGAGGATGCCGTTGTCACGGCACACGTACAGCTCATCGCCATACACGAGTGGCGTTTGCATGTAGCCGCCATCTCGCGCATAGCTCCAGGCAATGTGCGCGTTGGAGGTTTCTCCTTCCTTCAAGGTGATGTCGCCTGTGGCCGTCGGTCGCACGGCGTAGATCGGCGACATCTTGCCGTGCGCATTGGTGATGTAGATCAACCCATGCGCGGCGATTGGCGTCGGGACTGGAATGTCACCACCACCCGTCATCCGCCAGAGTTCCTTCCCGGTGGCGAGATCGTAGCCGCCGATGTGCTTCCACCCGTTGACGACGACCTGAGCCCGTCCGTCTGCGACATGAACCGCCGGTGTGCTCCACGTGGGGACATCGTTACGCGGAGTCCGCCACACTTCGCGGCCCGTGGCCACGTCGAACGCGGCCACGAACGATCCTTTTTGGACATCGACCTGAATGATGGCGCGATCCCCGTGAATCACGGGTGAACTGGCAAATCCCCACTGCGCGTCAGGCACCATGAAAAAGCCCGAGTCCAGAAGGCCGAGGTCTTTCTTCCACACTTCCTTACCGTTCATGTCATAGGCGTAGAGGCCTTCGGATCCAAAAAACGCGAGGATATAGCGACCGTCAGTCGCGAGTGTCGAGCTCGCATGTGTTGACTTGGCGTGGCGTTTCACTTTTGGAACGCCAGTGTGTGCGGTCCGCTCCCACAGCTGCTTGCCGGTGTTCTTGTCGTAACACATCACGAGCCAGCGATGCGCCGTGCCGTCGATCACCGATGCAATGTCGCCGTAGAGGCCGACTTTCAACTGGGGATCGGGTTGTTCGCTGACCGAACTGGCCGTACACACGCGGTTTCCCCAGACGATAGGGCTCGAATGCGCAAGTCCGGGCACTGGCACACGCCACTTCAGATTCTTGTTGCTCGGGACGTTCCACGTCGTCGCCGTGGGAGGCCCCTCTGCCACGCCGCGTGCGGAGGGTCCGCGAAACGATGGCCAATCGATGCCAGGACGCGGGGTATCGCCAAACAACGCGACGCCCGACATCAGCCCAAGGGCGCAGAGCGACAGGGATAGCTTGACCATTGCTACGACCTCACCATTAAGATTACGTGGAAACCGATTCTCCGCCGATTTCGCGGATGATGTCGATTTTATCTTGGGTCGAAACGAGTTTTTCAGGTGAGCCGAAGGGTGGAAGCGGGGATGATTCCAGCGCGAGAGGCACTCGAACGATTGCGAGAAGGGAATCGTCGCTTCGTGTCTGGCGTTCGGAGGAGCGAGATGTTCGCGAGCCACGCCAGACGCAGCGAGTTAACGGGCGGCCAGGAGCCTTTCGCCATCGTTCTCGGGTGTTCCGACTCACGGGTGCCCGCGGAGATTGTCTTCGACCAGGGACTGGGCGATCTGTTTGTCATTCGCGTTGCCGGCAACATCGTCGCGTCCTCCCAAATCGGCAGCGTTGAGTTTGCGGCAGAGCGGTTCGGCACGCCGCTGGTTGTGGTGCTGGGTCACTCTCGATGTGGGGCTGTTCTGGCCACACTGGAAGAGCTCATGCGCCCGCGGGAGGGTCAGTCGAGGAATCTCCGGTCGATCGTGGACCGCATTCGACCGTCAGTCGAGGCCTTGCTCTCGACCGAACTCAGGCACGACTCGGAGGCTCTCGTGCGGCATGCCGTTCGCAGCAACGTGCGCGTTTCGGCAAACCATCTGCGACACGGGTCGGGAGTCCTCGAGCACTTGATCCACAGCGACGGACTCCTCGTGGTGGGCGCCGAGTATTCCCTCGAGACTGGGGTCGTTGACTTTTTCGACGGCGTTCCTGAGGTCGGATCCGCGGATACTCCCCTGTCCGCTTGACCGTCCGGGACGCGGCCGCTCAGTTCGGAATCTGCAAATCCGGCATTGGCGGCGCGGCAAACAGCCGACGCGTTGGCGGTGCGAGCAGGCGAGCCCATTTCTCCGCGCGCGAGACGCGCGCACTGTCGGTCGCGATGCCCGTGTTGGCGTACATCTGACGATAGAGCTTGGAAATGAACACGAACGCCAATCGAGACTTCAGCGACGGCGTACAGCTGGATCTCTTCCAGATATTCGGCAGGCTGTAGAACTGGTCCCACACAGCCTGTGTCCGATTACGGATCTCGTCAGGCGTCATGACGGGATGGGGTGAGTACACCTTGGGGCGTTGAGCCTGAGGGATGAGCCAGTGTCGCGTTATCGGGATGCCCGCAATGTATTTTTCCTCTTTCGACATGTGCTCTTCCCATCGATCGAAGTCGACGGTCCCAGGGAAGGGGGTGAGCATGACGAACTGCGCGAAAGTCACATCGGCGCGCTGCGCCAAAGCAGCCGTTGCCTCAAACGTTTCCGGACGGTCCGATGGCAATCCGAAAATGAAAGAACCGAGCACGTGGACACCGTGCTTTCGGAACTCCTGAAGCCGCTCGACGAGTTCCTCGCCGGCGAAGTTGAAGTCCTTGTAGACATCCTTCAGGCCTTCCGGCGTCACGGATTCCACGCCGACAAGGGCGCCTTTGATGTTGGCCTTCTTCATCGCCTCGAGAAACTGCGGGTCTTCGGCCGCTTCCATGGTGATCTGCGTGAAGAACACCATGTCTCTCGGCAGTCTGGCGAGCCGTTCCATGAGCTCGAAGCGTTCGTCGCGAATCTGCTTCAGGTTGTTGAGCGTCGTCTTGTCCTCACGGCGATCCGCCATGCGCAGATCGTTGAGGGCGACGGGATAAAAATTGTCGTCCGCGAGCGCGATGAATCGGAAGCCCTTGCGACGCAGTTCGACGATCTCCTCGATGACCGCGTCACTCGACCGGACGCGCGGCTTCTGGCCATCGGTACGCCACACCGAGCAGAACGAGCAATGCTTGGGACAGCCCCGGACCGTTTGGACCGATGCCCACATGTAACGCTCGGGTGGCAGCAGATCCCAGCGGGCCTTCAGCAAGGATCCACCCTCGACGCGGCCGCCTTCGTAGATGCGCTCCGGGTTGCCATCGAGACACGCCTTGATCGTAAGTGGCCAGATGCGATCGCCGTCGCCTTTGACGACGGTATGGGCTTCACCGAGCTCCAGCGCCTCCTCCGGGTACAACGTTGCGTGGATGCCGCCGAAGATCACCTTGGCGCCCCGCTCCCGCGCGACGCGGCCAACCTCGTATCCCCTCAGAGCATTTCCGCTGTGAATGCCGATGCCGACGACATCGCCCGGGGAGATGGATTCGGGATCCAGTTGGACGAGCGTCTCGTCGACGATGGTCGGATCGCCGTACTCGGGGGGGGTGGCCGCCGCGAGCACATACAACCACCGTGGAGTAATGACCGCAACGCCAAACGCGAGATGACTCGGATTGATGAGGTGAACACGCACGCCGTAAGTGTAGTCGCTTTTGTGGTTTAGCGGGGAGGCTGGTCTTTCAGGAGTTCCGTTGCCGCATCGTCGGTCTCTTGTGGGGGCCTCGGGCCAAGGCGTCGCGCATACCAGTACGCAATGCCAAATATCACCGCGATCAGACCCAGGGACAGCCACTTCGGGATCTCGAAGGGCACCAGACCGATCGTGTGGAGATACTCGATCAGGAGCTTCACGCCTACCCACGCAATGATGACGAATGCTCCGTCCACCAGCGACGGATAGCGCATGACCAGAGCGAGCAGCTGGCCAATTACCAGCCGCATCGCAATGATCCCGAGCACACCTCCGGTGATGATCACCCACAACTTGTTCGACATGGCGACCGCTACGAGGATCGAATCCACCGCAAAAACGATATCCGTGAGTTCGACTTTCGCCACGGTGCCCCAGAACGCGGAGAGGCCCAGCCAGGGCCGCGCTGGTTTGAAACTGCGTCGCTGTTCTACGTCCTCGTGACCCCAGAAATGCTGATACGACAAGTACAGCAAGTAGAGCGCACCAACGAGCTTCACCCAGGCAACCTGGATCATGTACGCCGCAAACACCGTCGCTGTGATCCGGAACGCGAACGCGCCAAGGATGCCGTAGCGCAGTGCCTTTTGCTGCTGATGACGTGGGAGGCCGAGGACGAGGACTGCCAGCACCATCGCGTTGTCCGCACTCAGCAGGCCCTCGAGGGCGACGAGCAAGGCGATGGTGAGAAAATCTGTCGCGTGAACGTCGAGCACGTCGTTCAAGTATATCCTTCACCCATGAGCCCCGATGCGGTGCTCACCTGGCTGGCCCGCCGCGGCTCTCGCCGAAATCGCGACGGGATGGCGCGCTTCGGCATCCGCTCACCGAAAGCATTCGGCGTGTCGATGGCGACAATGCGTCCGCTCGTGCGCCGACTCGGGCGCGATCACGACCTCGCGCTGGCACTGTGGAAGACCGGGTGGCTCGAGGCACGTGTCCTGGCTGCGTTGGTGGACGAGCCCGAGAAAGTCACGTCAGCACAAATGGACGCGTGGGCCGCGGCGTTCGACAACTGGGCCGTCTGCGACAGTATGTGCTTTCACCTGTTCGATCGTACGCCGCATGCGTGGAAGAAAGTCCGGGCATGGAGCCAGCGCAAGCCGGAATTCACGCGCCGCGCGGCGTTTGCGACTCTTGCCGGCCTCGCTGTTCACCATCGCACGGCGACAGACGACGAGTTCAGGGCGATGCTGCCGCTCATCGAACGGAGCGCAACTGACGATCGCAACTTCGTGAAGAAGGCGGTGAACTGGGCGCTGCGCCAGATTGGCAAGCGCAATCGACGGCTGCATCGTGCTGCTGTGCCCGTCGCGCGCCGCCTGGCGGCCTCGCCTGCCGCCGCGGCGCGATGGGTTGGCCGAGACGCCCTTCGCGAGCTGACCTCGGACGCTGTCCTCACGCGCGTTCGACGCCGGTGAGCGCTTGCCGGATGCGCATCAGCTCGCCAAGCGACCACGCTTGAAACGGACACCCGCGCGGCGCATGGGGCGGGTCCCCATCCACGATTTCAGAAACATGCCCCAGTCCTGCGTCCTCGAGATGGGCGATGAGCGGTCCGAGAAACCGCGTCCGCGCCTCCTCGATGAGGCCCGGCTCATCGCCATGCGTTCGGATCCAGGCGTCAACGAATGCGCCCATCAGCCATGGCCAGGCCGTCCCCTGATGGTAGGCGGCATCTCGACTCGAGGGATTGCCTTCATAGCGGCCGATGTACGCCGACGATTGCGGCGAAAGCGTCCGAAGCCCGAGCGGCGTCAACAGGTGCGACTCGACGGCGTCAACGACACGGCGCGCGCGGATGCCGTCGAGTACGGGAATCGGCAATCCCCCAACCGCGAAGATTTGATTTGGCCTGATGCTGTCATCAGTGGCGCCTGCGAGGTGATCCACGTCGATCACGTCCAACAAACATCCGGTTGCTTCATTCCAGAAGCGCTCGTTGAACGATTGCCTGGCATGTTCCAGGATCGGCGGCCAACGCGACGACAACCGGGCGCCAACGGCGAGCGCGTTGATCCACAATGCCTGGATTTCCACGGGTTTCCCGATCCGCGGCGTGATGACGCGATCGCCGACACGCGCGTCCATCCACGTGAGTTGGACCCCGGCTACGCCACACGCCAGCAGTCCATCCGTGTCACACCGAATGCCATAGCGCGTGCCGCGGGCAAGGCCTTCGAGCACGCTGAGCATGACGGATTCGAGCCGCTGGCGGTCGTGTGCCGAGAGGATGTCGCCCGACGCGGTCAACGCGAGCAGTTCGCTCGACGCAATGATGTACCAGAGCGACGCATCGACCGCGTTGTACTCAGGAGGATCGGCACCGTCGGGAAACCGATTCGGCAACATCCCTTCCGAAACGGTGCTGGCCCACTCGAGCAAGATGTCACCCGCCTCCCTCCATCGGCGTGTGGTCAAGCAGAGACCGCGTAACGCGATGAACGTGTCGCGGCCCCAGTCCGTGAACCATGGATAGCCAGCCACGATTGTTTTGCCGACGCCACGCTGGACGAGATACGCATCGGCCCCGCGCGCCAGCGGATCAGCGAACTTACCGCGTCGACTGCGCTCGCCGCGAACGATGGTCTCAGCCTCCCCAAGAAGGTCGGTTGAAGCAGCGAGTGAAGAGACCGCAGGCTCGGTCCCCACTATCCAAACCGCTTGATCGCTGCTGAGGTCCCACCGCATCTTTCCTGGGCTCACAAGATCTTCGCGATCGTCGAGCCCGCGCGCCCGCTCGAGCGTGTAATGGAAATTGCGATACCAGCGCGGGTCGTCCACCCATTCGGCGTTGGTCGCATTACAGATCACGGGTAAATCTGGGTACGGATGCCACTGGAGCCCGCCATTTCTACGCCAAGTCGAGAGGTTGCAGGCGGCGTTCTCGTGTTGAAGCGAGTGGTAGTCGCGGCCCGAGATGAGAGGACGCACGTGCAGCGTGATACCGGCCTGACGTCGGGCAAGGGTCCACCGGAGGATAGTTCGCTGCGCCGGTGGCGTTGCCAGGACTTCGAGCGTCAGCGCATTGCCATCAGGCAAGGCGTATGTCCACGTCGGCCATGGCTCCCTGACGAACGCCGAGATTACGCGATGTCCCTCGGGGTAAATGACATTCCCGTCATAGCGCTGTGCAGTGAGGTCGATTCGGCCGTCAGGCGTTTCAAGCCAGCCGTCATGGCCATTCACGAGCATCACGCGGCCCGTCGGTGGCGTCGTCGCCACGAGCAACAAACCGTGATAGCGACGCGTCCGGATGGTGTTCACCGTTCCCGACGCGAACCCTCCCGTCCCATCGGCTTCGAGCCATTCTGCTGTCATGTCAGAGAACACGAGTGAACCTTTCGTTGGGCCGGATTGATCCCTTAGCCGGGCCGCGTCAGCCCACGGCCAGGACAAATCACGACTAGCAATCCCTTGTCCAGCGACGCATCATCCCTCCGTTCCCCGCCTTTCGATGGCGGCGCTGAACGCCCGTTCCGCGAAACCGTTTCGGCGGGCTCGTGCATCAGAGGCCACAACCGGAGGAGACACTTGGACGCGACGGCAGAGGGGCGACGACTCGATGAGGACCGGGACCGCCAGCGACACTGGAAACGCTGGGGGCCGTATCTCAGCGAACGTGCGTGGGGCACTGTCCGCGAGGATTACAGCCCGTATGGTACGGCGTGGGACTACTTCCCCCATGACCATGCCCGGTCTCGAGCCTATCGATGGAACGAGGATGGCTTGGCCGGCATCTGCGACCGGCATCAGCGCATTTGCTTTGCCCTGGCGATGTGGAACGAACGAGATGCGATCATCAAGGAGCGGCTGTTTGGTCTGACGGGCAGCGAGGGCAACCACGGGGAAGACGTCAAGGAATACTACTTTTATCTGGATTCAACGCCGACGCACTCGTACATGCGGTGGCTCTATAAGTATCCACACGCTCCTTTCCCGTATGCCGATCTGGTGAACGAGAACCGTCGTCGAGGACGGCAGTCGCCGGAGTATGAGCTGTTCGACACAGGCGTCTTTGCCGAGAACCGCTACTTCGATGTCTTCGCTGAATACGCGAAAGCC
Organism: uncultured Acidobacteriota bacterium; assembly: GCA_963846425.1. Lineage (GTDB taxonomy): Bacteria > Acidobacteriota > Vicinamibacteria > Vicinamibacterales > UBA2999 > JACCSI01. The sequence goes on from CAWJVW010000002.1 coordinate 282,924, forward strand.
GACCCGGACGACATCACAATCAAGGTTACCGTCATCAATCGCGGGCCCGATGCAGCGCGCCTACAGTTGTTACCAACCGTCTGGTTCCGCAATAGGTGGTCCTGGAATGACACTGTCGAGCGCCCGTCACTGGAACGGCACGAACCGGTTGCGGGCGCGTCTGTTGTTGCGCTCGACGAACCGAAGTACGGCCGCATGTGGCTCTACTGTGATGGCCTGCCCGAATTGTTGTTCACCGAGAACGACACCAACACCCGACGGCTTTTCGGCGCCGAGACGCGTGGCTTCTTCAAGGACGGTATCAACGATGCCGTTGTGAACGGGCACTCGAGCGCCGTATCGACTGATGGGCGCGGCACCAAAGTCGCCGCAAGGTATCTCGCTGAAATCGACTCGGGCGAGACTGTCACTTTCCGTCTGAGACTCACCCACCGGTCGCCGTCATCATTTCTCGACGGACCGTTCGACGCCGTGTTTGACGCGGTGTTCGTCGACCGCCGTGCCGAAGCCGACGAGTTCTATCAAACGGTGATTCCCGGCACGCTGGGACCCGATGCGCAGCTGGTGATGCGGCAGGCGTTCGCAGGCGTCCTCTGGTCCAAGCAGTACTACCACTACATCGTTCGAGACTGGCTGTCGGGCGACCCGGCCCAGCCGGTGCCGCCACCCGAACGCAGAAATGGACGAAACCACGAGTGGGGTCACCTCTACAACGCGGATGTCATCTCGATGCCAGACAAGTGGGAGTACCCCTGGTATGCGGCATGGGACCTGGCATTCCACTGCGTGCCCCTGGCCCTCGTCGATGCGGAGTTTGCCAAGCACCAGCTCGTGCTGATGCTGCGCGAGTGGTACATGCATCCGAACGGGCAGTTGCCTGCGTACGAATGGGCGTTTGGCGATGTGAACCCTCCAGTGCACGCCTGGGCAGCCTGGCGCGTCTACAAGATTGACAAGAAGCGGACCGGCGTTGGCGATCGCGTGTTCCTGGAACGGGTGTTTCAGAAACTTCTGCTGAATTTCACGTGGTGGATCAACCGCAAGGATGCCGAGGGCAACAACGTCTTCCAGGGCGGCTTCCTCGGGCTCGACAACATCGGCGTCTTCGATCGCTCGGCGGAACTGCCGACTGGCGGACGCCTCGAGCAGTCAGACGGCACCAGCTGGATGGCCATGTATTGCCTCAACATGCTCGCCATCGCGATGGAGCTGGCCCGCGAGAACACCGCGTATGAGGATCTCGCCAGCAAATTCTGGGAGCATTTCCTCTACATCGCACATGCAATGAACACGGGTGGCGACGATGGCAGCAGCCTGTGGGACGAGGGAGACGGGTTTTACTACGACCTGCTTCATTTGCCTGACGGCTCGCGCCACCCGCTCAAAGTGCGGTCGATGGTCGGGCTCATTCCCCTGTTTGCCGTGGAAACACTGGAACCCGATCTGCTCGATCAACTGCCGGATTTCAAGCGCCGGCTCGAGTGGTTTATCGTCAACCGCCCGGACCTGACGCAGCACGTCGCGTGCATGCGCACACCGGGCAGCGGCGAGCGGCGGCTGCTCGCTGTGGTCTGGCCCGATCGTCTCCGACAGGTCCTTCGCACGATGCTGGATGAAACAGAATTCCTCTCGCCGTATGGCATTCGTGCGCTGTCGAAGCGCCACGAGCATGAGCCCTATGTCCTGTCGGTCAATGGCCACGATCATCGGGTGACCTATGAACCGGCCGAATCGTCGAGCGGCCTCTTCGGCGGCAACTCGAACTGGCGCGGTCCGATCTGGTTTCCGGTCAACTTCCTGCTGATCGAATCCTTACAGAAGTTTCATCACTACCTGGGCGACGACTTTCGCGTCGAGTGCCCGACAGGGTCTGGCCACACGGCCTCGCTGGCCGAGGTCGCGACCCTGCTGTCGCTGCGGCTCTCCAACATCTTTCTGCGCGACGGCGATGGACGCCGGCCTGTGCAGGGCGGGAACCGAGTGTTTCAGACGGACGACCACTGGCGTGATCTGGTGGCCTTCCATGAATACTTCCACGGGGACACGGGGACGGGCGTCGGCGCGAGTCACCAAACCGGATGGACTGCGCTGGTGGCCAAGCTCCTTCAACAGTCTGGCACGCGCAACCATTTCCAAACTTAACCTGAGCCGTATCCGCATATTGACATGAATCGTATCAAGCCCAATACTTGATCCGTATCAATGCTGGGCCCAGGTATGCCGGAAGAGCTGATTTTTATTTCGACGGCGGCCAGGATGCTGGGCATGCACCCGCAGACGCTCAGAAAATACGAGCGCCTCGGGCTGGTGCAGCCGTCGCGCACGATCGGCAGCATGCGCCTCTACTCGCGCGACGAGATCGAGCGGTTGAGGTTCATCAAGCGGCTCGTGGACGACATGGGGATCAATCTCGCGGGTGTGCAGCAGCTGCTGGATATCGCCGAGGTCATGCGCCGGATCCAGCCGCTTCTCCGAGACGATCAGTTGAGGCGCAACGAAACGCGTCGACGGCTCGCACGCGAAATCGGGAAGTTGAATCAACTATTGGGCATCTAGGTGCTGCCATTGTTCGGGCGGCCTGGTAGGGCCGGCGGGCAGGCCAACGCACAACGCAGAATGGACTTCAAGGATTATTACGCCACGCTTGGCGTCGCGAAGACGGCCTCCGACAAGGAAATCAAGCAGGCGTATCGCAAACTTGCGCGCAAGTATCACCCGGATGTGAATCCGGGAGACAAATCCGCTGAGGCTCGCTTCAAGGACATCAACGAAGCCAACGAGGTGCTCGGAGATCCCGAGAAGCGCAAGAAATACGACGAGCTCGGCGCGAACTGGCGCATGTACGAACAAGCGCAAGCGCAAGGCGGCCGCCCAGGCAGTCCCTTCGGCGGTCAATGGACGTACGCGCCTGGCGGGGGCGGGTTCCGGCCGATGACCGAGGACGACATGTCCGAGATGTTTGGCGGGGGCGACAGTCCGTTCTCGGATTTCTTCCGCACGTTTTTTGGCGGTGATGCAGAACCTTCGCGCGGGCGTCGGACACGCACGCGCCCCCCACGCAATCGCAAGGGCCGTGACATCGAACACGAAATCGAGCTGGACCTCGCGAACGCTCTTCACGGATCGGTGCAGCGGCTGGGCATCCAACATGACGGCGATGTGCGCAATGTCGAAGTGCGTATTCCAGCCGGTGTGATCGACGGTTCTCGCGTCCGGGTCGCTGGCGAAGGCGAACGCGGCACCGGTGCGCCAAGCGGCGACCTGTACCTGCGGATCAAGCTCCGACCTCATCCCCGCTTCGAGCGCAAAGGCCGGGATCTGTACACCAAAGTTCGCGTGCCAGTGACGACTGCCGTTCTTGGCGGTGAGGTCGAGGTACAAACCCTCTCCGGCAAATCACTGCGTCTCAAGGTTCCGCCGTTGACACAAAACGGCCAGGTCTTCCGACTACGCGGTCATGGGCTGCCGACGACCGGGAAGGACGGCACGGCCGGAGATTTGTATGCCACTGTAGACATTGCACTCCCACAGTCGTTGTCGGATGAAGAGCGGATGCACTTCGAGGCGCTCGCGACGCTACAAAAGAGCGGGGAGTAAGGCAAAAGGCCAAAGGCACAAGGCACAAGGCACAAGGCAAAAGGCGAAAGTTCATGAATCTCAACAAATTCACCGAAAAGGCCCAGGAAGCAGTTCTCGCCTCCCCGCAGCTCGCCACGGAGCTGAATCACGCGCAGGTCGAACCCGAACACCTGCTCGTGACGCTGCTCGAGCAGCCGGAGGGTGTGGTGCCGACGGTGCTGCAGAAACTCAACGCCGACCCAGCCGCTGTCGCGCGAAGCCTGCGCGATGGGCTCGGCCGGCAGCCAAAAGCTTACGGTGGCGCGGAGCCACACCTTTCACCGCGTTTGCGCGTCGTCCTCGACGCGGCACAGGCCGAAGCCCGCACCATGCAGGACGAGTACGTCAGCACCGAACACTTGCTGCTGGGAGTGCTGTCCGAGCCTGGTCGTGCGGCCTCGGTCGAGGCTCTGACGCAGCGCGGCGTCACTCGCGACAAAGTGCTGGAGGCGCTGACGTCCATCCGCGGCAATCAGCGCGTCACCGATCAGAATCCGGAAAACAAATATCAGGCCCTCGAGCGGTACGGTCGTGACCTCACCGAGCTGGCGAGGCGCGGCAAGCTCGACCCGGTCATTGGACGCGACGAAGAAGTGCGGCGCGTCATTCAGGTGCTGTCCCGGCGGACGAAGAACAACCCCGTACTCATCGGCGAGCCAGGGGTTGGTAAGACCGCGATTGTCGAGGGGCTCGCGCAACGGATCGTGCGCGGAGACGTCCCCGAAGGGCTGAAGAACAAAAAAATCGTCGGCCTCGATATGGGTGCCCTGGTGGCCGGAGCCAAGTATCGCGGTGAATTCGAAGAACGCCTCAAGGCCGTCCTCAAAGAAATTGTCGAAGCTCAAGGCCAGGTCGTTCTCTTCATCGACGAGCTCCACACAGTGGTGGGCGCGGGCGCAGCCGAAGGGTCGCTCGACGCGTCGAACATGTTGAAGCCCATGCTCGCGCGTGGCGAGCTGCACACGATTGGCGCCACCACACTCGACGAGTATCGCAAGCACATCGAGAAGGACGCGGCTCTCGAACGGCGCTTCCAGCCCGTCATGGTTGGTGAACCCACGGTCGAGGACACGATCAGCATCCTGCGCGGCCTGCGCGAACGCTACGAGATCCACCACGGCGTGAAACTGAAGGACGCGGCCCTTGTGGCAGCGGCGGTGCTCTCCGACCGCTATATCGCCGACCGGTTCTTGCCCGACAAGGCCATCGATTTGGTCGACGAGGCGGCCTCGCGCCTGCGCATGGAAATCGATTCGATGCCGGCGGAGCTCGACGAAGTCCAGCGTCGGATCATGCAGCTCGAGATCGAGCGCGAGGCGTTGAGGAAGGAAAAGGACAAGCCGTCCAAGGAGCGTCTCGCAAAGCTCGAAAAAGAGCTGGCGGATCTCAAGGAGCAGCAGTCTCAATTGCGCGCACACTGGGAGCAGGAAAAGGAAGCGATCCAGAAGGGGCGCACGCTCAAAGAGGAGCTCGAGCAGGTCAAGCTCGAAGTCGAGCGCGCACAGCGGGCCGGCGACTATGCCAAGGCATCCGAACTGCAGTACGGTCGCGTGCCAGCACTTGAAGCGGAGATCAAGAAGCAGGAAGAGCGCCTTGCCGAACTGCAGAAGACGCAGCGAATGCTGAAGGAGGAAGTGGACGAAGAAGACATTGCCGAGGTCGTCGGCCGCTGGACCGGCATCCCTGTCAGCCGGCTGATGGAGGGCGAAATCCAGAAACTGCTCCGCATGGAGGCGCGGCTACACGAACGGGTGATAGGACAAGACGAGGCCATCGCCGCCGTGGCCAATGCCATCCGGCGCGCTCGCGCAGGGCTCCAGGATCCAAATCGACCGATGGGGTCGTTCATCTTCCTGGGACCGACAGGCGTCGGCAAAACGGAGCTCGCACGCGCGCTGGCCGAGTTCCTGTTCGACGACGATCACGCGATGGTGCGAATCGATATGTCGGAATACCAGGACAAGCACACGGTGTCGCGGATGATCGGCGCGCCTCCCGGCTATGTCGGGTACGAGGAAGCCGGCCAGTTGACGGAGGCAGTCCGGCGCCGGCCCTACTCTGTCGTGCTCTTCGACGAGATCGAGAAGGCGCACCCTGAAGTGCTCAACGTGATGCTGCAGTTGCTGGACGACGGGCGCCTGACCGATGGAAAGGGCCGTACGGTGGACTTCAAGAACACCGTGGTCATCATGACGTCCAATATTGGCAGTCAGTTCATCGCGGAAGCCGCGATGACGTCGAACGAGGAGATCGCGGAGGGCGTCCGCCGGCAGGTCACTGAGGCGCTCCGACAGCATTTCAGGCCGGAGTTTCTCAATCGGGTTGACGAGGTCATTTTCTTCCATGCGCTCACCCGTGAGCACATCAAGCAGATCATCGACATTCAGCTGCGCGGGCTCATGAAGCGTCTCGCGGATCGCAAGATCAAGGTTGAGCTGACGGAGCGAGCCAAGGAATTCCTCGTGCAGGAAGGGTATGATCCGACCTATGGGGCCCGTCCGCTGAAGCGGGCGATTCAGCGGCGTGTGCTCGATCCGCTCGCCATGCGCGTGTTGGAGGGTGAATTCGCCGAAGGCGATCGCGTCGTCGTCGACGTGGGTCCTCAGGGGCTGACGTTTGCGAAGGACGTCGTCGCTGTGTAGCGTAAATTTGAACGCAGGACGTGGTCCCGCGTGACTGCCTTAACGAGGTTCTGTTGCCTAATCCGCTGTCCCCTTCTGGGCCGAACAAACGAACCGTGCCGGGACGCCCCACCGCCATCTGGTGGGTCCTCGGCGCTCTGGTCATTCTGGCTGTTGGACAGGCGTACCTGCTTTCCCCGACAGGCCGACCCGTTTCTTACAGCGAATTCAAAGGACTGGTGCGCTCGGGGCAGGTCGCAGAAGTTGTCGTTGGCGACACGACCATTCGCGGTGAGCTGAAAAAAGCAGACGGCCCGACTGCGTTTACGACAACCCGGATCGATGATGCCAAACTGGTAGAGGAGCTGGATCAGCACGGCGTGAAATACTCCGGCGAGGTCGTGAGCCGGTGGCTGCCGGAGGTTCTCAGTTGGCTGGTGCCCGTCCTACTGCTCGTCGCGCTGTGGTCATTTTTCTTCCGTCGCATCGGCGGCGCCGAGGGCGGCGTCATGTCGTTCGCCCGCAGCAAAGCCAAAATCTATGCGGAAGACGACGTCAAGGTGAGCTTCGCTGATGTCGCCGGGGTCGACGAAGCGGCGCAGGAGCTGCGCGAGATCGTCGAGTTCCTGAAAACACCCAAGAAGTACACGAGCCTCGGGGGCAGGATTCCCAAAGGCGTCCTGCTCGTCGGGCCTCCCGGAACCGGCAAGACGCTGCTCGCGCGAGCTGTCGCGGGCGAGGCCAAGGTTCCTTTCTTCAGCCTGAGCGGTTCGGAGTTCGTGGAGATGTTCGTCGGCGTCGGCGCGGCGCGCGTACGCGATCTATTTGCGCAGGCCGAAGCCAAGGCGCCGTGCATCGTGTTCATCGACGAGTTGGATGCGCTTGGCAAAGTGCGGGTCCAGAGCCCGATGGGGAGCCACGAAGAACGCGAACAGACGCTGAACCAGTTGCTGGCCGAGATGGACGGTTTCGACGCCCGCAAAGCCATCATCATCATGGGTGCCACGAATCGGCCCGAAGTGCTGGACCCTGCGCTGCTCCGTCCGGGGCGCTTCGATCGCCAGGTACTCGTGGACAAGCCCGACATCAAAGGGCGCGAAGCGGTCCTGCGAATTCATGTCCGCAACGTCAAGCTGTCGCCCGATGTCGATCTGAAAAAAGTGGCCGCTCGCACGGCTGGCTTCGCCGGCGCAGATCTGGCGAACCTGGTGAACGAAGCGGCGCTCCTGGCCGCGCGGCGGGACAAGACGCTTGTGGACATGCTCGATTTCGACGAGGCGATCGATCGGCTGATCGCAGGCCTCGAGAAGAAGCGTGTGATGAGTCAAAAGGAACGCGAGATCATCGCGTATCACGAGTCCGGCCACGCCATCGTGGCCACGACGCTGCCCGGCACCGATCCGGTCCACAAGATTTCAATCGTCGCGCGCGGCTTCGGGGCGCTCGGCTACACGATGCAGCTTCCGCTCGAAGATCGGTATTTGATGCAGCGGCGGGATCTGATGAACCAGCTGACCGTACTGCTGGGGGGCCGCTCGGCCGAGGAGATCGCGCTTGGCGAAATCTCAACAGGGGCACAGAACGACCTGCAGCGGACGACTGACATCGCGCGCGCGATGGTCACCGAGTGGGGCATGAGCGAGCGGCTCGGCGCCGTGAATCATGATGCGGGACGCCGCAATCGCTTCCTCGATGCTTCGCAGGGGCCAGAACGGGGTGCGTATAGCGAAGAAACGGCCAGGGCGATCGACGAGGAAGTGAAGATGCTCATCAGCGAGGCGCACAACGACGCGCGCCGAATTCTTCTCGACAAGCGGGACCTGCTCGAAGAGGTGACGCGACGGCTGCTCGAGAAGGAAGTGATGGAGGGCGACGAGCTCCGGGCGATTCTCGCGGCGGACCACAAAGGGGCTGAAGAGGGCTTGCAGCCGACCGGCACTACCCCGCAATAACCCACGCCACCACCGCGACCGCAGCGCCGGTCACGCAATCGACCACGTAGTGGTAGCGGCACACTGCAGCGGCAATCGCAATCAGCACGGCCATTATCAGAAGAACCGCCCCGGCGGTCGCGTTCACCGGCCAGACCGCCAGCGCGGCCGCAACTGCACCGGCAACGTGGCCGCTCGGGAGCGTGTTGGCTTGAACACTGGCGCGATCGAGGATCGCGACATTCAGTCGCCGCAGTTGCGGCGCGCGGTCCGCGATGACGCCCGCGGCTTCGAGTGCGCGAGGCGGTCGCGAGCGAAGCCAGGGCAGCGCCGCGTAACAGGCAAGCTCCGCGGCCAGCACCAGCCCCCAGTAGTGCGTTACGGGCTCCAGACCCGCGAACCCGGCAATGATGGCGCCTGCGCCGACGACGACGTAATCGGCGGCGTAGCTCGCCTCCAGCACTTCGAGGACCCACATCGGCGCACGCCGGAGCGCAGGATTGATCCCAAGCGCATCGATCACCCGCGCATCGGAGTCGATCAGAAACCGTTCGAGCCATGGCTGTGGGGTGCGAAAGAAGAAGCCGGAGAGCCAGTAGCCACAGAGCAGAAGTGCACCTGGCACCAGGAGTTGAATCCAGAACCAGGAAGTCAGCGTGCCGGCGCCGAAGGCGATGAGCGAGTAGGCCGCGCACGCGGCCGCTGCGACGTGCCGCCTTGGAATCGAAAGGCTGATCGCAGCTCCCGCCAGTACCAGCCCATACACGCCCGCCACGATGCCCCACATGGCCACGACAGATAATGTGCAGGAAACGGGTTCAGAGGTTCAGAGGTTCAGAGGTGCAGAGGTTCAGAGGTGCAGAGGTTCAGAGGTGCAGAGGTTCAGAGGTGCAGAGGTTCAGAGGTGCAGAGGTTCAGGGGTTCAGGGGTTCAGGGGTTCCACGGGTTCCACGGGTTCAGACCAGCAGTCAAGGCTGTGCGTCTTACGTGAAGACCATGAGACGACTCGCGGCTAGCCTTGTCGTCGTGTCAGCGCTCTCGTTCCAGCTATCGGCACAAGAGCGCAATCGCTCCCTGGAACGGATCGGCCTCGCGCTTCAGCAGCCGCCTCCAGTACCAAGTGGTGCCGACCGTCAAGAGGTACTCCGAGCCTCGACGCTACAGGCGCTCGGCGTGTCGATCTTCGAGCCGCTACCAGGCGCTGCGAAGCTCGGGCCGTTCACGCTGGGAGCTCCCCAGCTTAGGGGAGAGATAATCCGCCTCTCTCTGCCCGTCGGTGAGTATGTGTCACGCGTTGCTCGCGGGCTCGCCGCTGCGAATCGACGACGCCAGGAGGCGGCCGCGCGTCGAATGGTCGAAGCAGACCTCAAGGCGTTTGAGGAACGGCAGCCACCGCAGCAATAGAGCGCCCCCAATCTCCGAAGGGCCACGATTTCTTCGATCGACCTGTTTCAGTCGGGCAGCGTGGCCATGATCCGTTTCGGATCCAGTCGCCAGACGTTGGCCTGGCGTAAGTTCGACAGCCAGACCGATCCATGTCCGACACGAATCGCGTCGCCGCCCTCACCGTGGAACTGCTGGGCCACCTTGTTGGTTGCTGGATCGATGCGTGTGATCGGGTATTCGAAGGACGTCACCCAGACCGAGCCCTCGCCAACTGAGATCTCTCCGCCCGGCCCCGGGATGCCGGCGGCGATTGTCGCGACAACCTTGTTGGTCTTCGCGTCCACCCGCGAGATCGTGCCGTCCCCCTGGTTGACAGTCCACACCGACCCCTCGCCCACTGCGAGGAATCGCGGGCGCGGACCAACCGTAATCGTCTCTTCGATCACGTTGTTATGCGGATTGACGCGCGTGAGGATCCCGTTCTCGGTCCCGCTGACCCACACGGCGCCTTCACCGAACGCCACAGCAAACGATCCAGGCGCAACGTAGATCTCCGCCACGACTTTGTTGGTTGCCGGATCGATCCGCGCGAGCGTGCCCTTGGCATCGGTCATCATCCAGATGCTGCCGGCGCCAGTCGCCAGGCCGCCTTCGCTGTTGCCAATGGTGACGGGTAGGGTTTCGACGACCTTGCCGGTCTTGAGGTCAACGCGAGACACGCTGGGATCGCCGCAGTTCGGGACCCACAAACTGCCAAAACCGGTGGTGAGTCCCGAGCACGGGTTCTTGCCGACGCCGATGGTCTCTACGATTTTGTTGGCCTTCGGATCGATGCGCGTCACGCTGTGCTTGGGGGAGTTCGACACCCAGACGTGATCGTCGATGGCAATCCAATCCGGCACACCGGGAATCTCGAAGACCTGATCAGGCTTGAGCCGGGTCATTGGAATTCGCAGGGCCGCTTCAGCGACACCTGGTCGCTTGGGCCGTGCCGGTGGCTCCTGATGGGCGAGCAACGGCGTGCAAATCGCGAGAAAAATGAGGAAACTCCGGCTTCGGTCCCTGATGGCTGGTCGCTGGCTCCTGTTACGCACGGTGGCATAATACGTCGGTCGCCGGTCGGCCGGTCGCCGGTCGCCGGTAACGAGGTTCTCTGGCAAATATGCGAGCAGCTATACACGCGCGAACACTCCTTGCCGGCGCGGCTGCGCTCCTGATGACGACAACGATGTGGGCCGCGCGTGAGACGCAGGCCCCGGCCAGTTCTCCGCAGCCCATCGAGCCACCTTCGGCCAAGGCGATTGAATTCTTCGAAGCGAATGTGCGCCCCGTTTTCGTCGAGTCGTGTTTCATGTGTCACACGAAGTCGGAAGCGGGCGGGCTGCGCGTCGATTCGCGGGAGGCGCTGCTGAAAGGCGGCAACTCGGGTCCGGCTGTTGTCCCCGGCAATCCCGACGAGAGCTACCTGCTGCAGGCCATTCGGCATGCGCCCAATGCTCCGAAGATGCCCAAAAATGGGGCGAAGCTCTCGGACGCACAAATCGGGGCGTTGACACAGTGGATTCGCGATGGCGCGCCGTGGCCGGCTGCAGCGGGCGCCGCCGCGCCTGCGATGGCGACATCTCGCGAGAAGGTGATCACCGACGAGCAGCGCGCGTTCTGGTCGTTTCAGCCGCTGCGGAAAGTCGAGGCCCCCGCCGTCAGCCGGGCCGATTGGGCGACGTCCTCCATCGACCGATTCATCCTGGCCCGACTCGAAAAGGACGGACTCACGCCCGCGCGGGCGGCCGACAAGCTGACGCTCATTCGCCGCGCAACACTCGACCTCACCGGTCTGCCACCGACGCCAGACGAGATCGAGGCATTCGAGAAGGACACGTCTCCCGACGCGTTTGAAAAGGTCGTCGATCGCCTGCTCGCGTCGCCGCAATACGGTGAAGCCTGGGGCCGCATGTGGCTCGACGTCGCTCGCTATGCGGAGGACGATCCCCGCAGTCTCGACCCGATGGGCCGTGGCTATGCCCCGTATCCGAACGCGTATTTGTATCGCGACTGGATCGTCAAGGCATTCAACGACGACCTGCCGTACGAGCAGTTCGTCAAGGCACAGATTGCGGGCGACCTGCTCGACGAGCAGACGCGTGCCCGGACCTTGCCCGCCCTCGGCCTGCTGGGTCTCGGCCCGTGGTACTACGACAACGGCGCCATCGAAATCACGAAAGCCGACGAGCGGCACGATCGCGTGGACGTCGTGTCACGCGGGTTCCTGGGGCTGACCGTCGCCTGCGCGCGTTGCCACGATCACAAGTACGACCCCATCCCGACCAAGGACTACTACTCGCTTGCCGGCGTGTTCCTCAACACGACCTATCACGAATACCCGCTTGCGCCGAAGTCGGAGGTGGACGAGTTCAAAGGCCTCGAGAAGAAGATCGAGCAGAAACAGAAACTGCTGAACGAATTTCTCGAAGTCGAAAGCCGGCAGCTCGGCGAGACGCTCGCCTTGCACACTGCGAAGTATTTGCAGGCTGCATGGCGAGTGACGGGTGAGCCGAAAGATCCGATGGGCCGCGTTGCAGACCAGGAGAAGCTGGACTACGAGCTGTTCGATCGCTGGGTCGCCTTTCTCGCCAAGCCTCCACGCTTCTACCCGTACCTCAAGGACTGGCAGGAGATGATCAAGCGCGGCGGCACTGCGGACGAAGCCAAGAAGCTGGCCGACGCTTTCCAGACGCTGCTCCTCGAGGTGATGTTTGCCAAGAAGGAGATTGACGAGGAAAACGAGATCATCCGCGCGAAGGCCCTGCCCGGCACGAAGAAAAAGAAGCCGGCCAATCTGCCGAGCGAGTTCATCACCAACGACGACTTCTGTCCTGGCTGCGGGCTCGAGCTCAAGAGCCTGGAAACCGATCAGATGCAGTTGTGGACCGACGTGTTTCGCCGTGACCTGGCGGACGGCTTCGACCCGGCCTTTGCCTTCGACTACATCAAACCCGGTGTCCTCAATTTCCGCGGTTGGGGTCTCGAGCGGCAGTTGAGCGGCGATCGTCGTGCGCACGTCGAGGCGCTTCGAAACGACATCAAGAAGCTGCAAAGCGACTTGCCGGCCAAGTATGCGTATGTGCACGGCGTACGGGATGCCGACAAGCCGGCGGTGATGCAAGTGAATGTCCGGGGCAACCCCACTCGTCTTGGGGAAGAAGTGCCCCGGCGGTTCCTCAGCGTGCTGAGCGCTGCGGCGCCATCGCCGTTCGAGAAAGGCAGCGGCCGCCTCGAGCTGGCTGAAACGATCGCCCGCCATCCTTTGGCCGCGCGCGTCATCGTCAATCGCGTCTGGAAGGGACATTTCGGGACGGGCATCGTGGACACGCCCAGCAACTTTGGCTTCAATGGTGAGCGACCCACACATCCGGAATTGCTCGAATATCTGGCCAGCTCGTTTGTCGCGAATGGGATGTCCATCAAGAAACTGCATCGCGAGATCATGCTGAGCCAGGTCTATCAGCTGAGCGCGGAGAGCATCGCCACAAATGCCGCCAAGGACTCCGGGAACCGTCTGTATTGGCGTGCGAGCCGTCGACGCATGACCGCCGAGCAGCTTCGCGATTCGATTCTGTCGGTCTCAGGAGCGCTCGAAGCCAAGATGGGTGGCCCGGCTGAGACCCTGACACCGTTCTACAATCGCCGGACGCTGTACGGCAAAGTCAGCCGGTATCGCATCGATCCTTTCCTGCAGCTGTTCGACTTCCCGGCGCCGACGATTTCGGCCGAGCAGCGATTTGCGACCAACGTGCCGTTGCAGCGCCTGTTCTTGATGAACAGTGATTTCATGCAGCAGCAAAGCGAGCTGATCGCGCGACGCGTGGAGTCGGAGCCGGACACACGCGCGCGCATTCGCAAGCTTTATTCAGTGATCTTTGGCCGCGCGCCGAACGACGCCGAGCTCAGCGCGGGACTCCAGTACGTCACGCAGGAACCTCTGCGTTCATACGAGGAACGAAAGGCCGAAGCCGCGAAGAAGCAGCTCGAGGACGAAAAGAAGGCTCCGGGGATGAAACCCCAGGCCTCAGGCAGCCCTCAGACGTCAGACGGTCCTACACCGAAACCTGATCCCGCCATGATGGACGGCATGATGGCCGGTGTGCTCGGTCCAGGCGACAAGAAGGCTGGCGAGACCAAAAAGCTATTGCCGGTGACCGCCTTCGGCCGATACGTCAAGGTGCTCTTGAGCTCGAACGAGTTCTTGTTCGTGAACTGACCGGCAACCGGAGACCGGGGACTGGAGACTGGCGACCGATATGAGCCACAAATCACCACAGCCCGTCACGCGACGCGATGCGCTGTGCCGCATCGGCAACGGCTTTGGCATGCTCGCGTTTGCCGGCCTGGTTAGCGAGTCGCTGACGACGGCGAGCCTGTTTGCGGCTCAGGATCCGAAGGTGCGCGCAACCGGCGGGCTGCATCACCCGGCGCGGGCCAAGCACGTCATCTTTCTGTTCATGAACGGCGGTCTTTCGCAGGTGGACAGTTTCGACCCCAAGCCCGCGCTCGAGAAGTACCACGGCCAGCCGCTGCCCGGCGGCAGCATTGCCACCGAACGTAAAACGGGGTCGCTGATGCGCTCGCCGTTCTCGTTCAAGAAATACGGCAAGTCGGGGATGGACGTCAGCGATCTCTTCCCGCACATTGGCGAGTGCGCGGATGACATCTGCTTCGTGCGCTCGGTCTATACCGACATCCCGAACCACGAGCCCTCCATACTGATGATGAATACGGGGCACAGCCAGGTGGGGCGTCCCTCGCTGGGTGCGTGGCTGACTTACGGGCTCGGCACCGATAACAAGAACCTCCCCGGCTACGTCGTCCTGTGTCCGGACCTGCCGACGACGGTTGGACCTCCGCTGTGGAACAGCGCGTTTCTTCCAGGCGTCCACCAGGGCACATTTATTTCGGACAAGGTTGAAAAGCCCGATCAAATTGTCGGCAAGGACTTCGATCCGAAAAAGCTCGTGTCGTTCATCCACAACGAGAAGTTCACGCTGCCCGAGCAGCGGCGGGAGCTGGATTTGCTGGCGCAGTTGGACAAGCTGCGCGTCGAGCGTGAGCAGATCCAGGATCCGCAGCTGGACGCCGCCATTCAATCGATGGAAGTCGCGTATCGGATGCAGACCGAGGCGCCCGAGGTGTTCGATATTCGCAAGGAGAGCGAGGCGACGCTGAAGTTATACGGCCCTGGCAGCACGGCGCGCGGATGTTTGATGGCCTGTACGTCTCGTCCAGCGCGGCGTGCGGATGGTGCAGGTCTACTACGCCAAGGGCGATCCATGGGACGCTCACGCGGATATTCAGGCACACCGCAAGAACGCGAAGGATTCGGATCAGCCCTACGCAGCTGTGATCAAGGATCTGAAGTCGCGCGGGCTCTTGAACGAAACCCTTGTCGTATGCGGCTCGGAGTTTGGCCGCACGCCGGTATGTGAAATTGGCGGCGGAGCCGGCACCGTGCAGAACGGCCGCGACCACAATCCTTTTGGCTTCACGATGTGGCTCGCCGGCGGCGGCATCAAGGGTGGCACCATTCACGGCGCGACCGACGACTTCGGCTTCAAAGCGGTCGACAAGCCGGTTCACGTGCACGATCTGCATGCAACGATCCTGCACCTCCTCGGGATCGATCACACGAAGCTCACCTACCGTTACAGCGGTCGCGATTTTCGCCTGACCGATGTCTCCGGGAACGTGATTCACGACATCCTGGCGTAACTCCACCGCGAGCGTGCTAAGCTCATCCGACTTCAGCGCGATGACCGACGGTCGACGAGAGTTCACGCTTGCTGGACGCGTTGTGCGGGTGCGCCCTCGCGACGATGGCGGCTGGCGCGTCCGCCTCACCGACACCGGTGGTGCGCTAGCCGCCGCCGAAATTCGTCCCTCGAATCCACTGCGCCCGCCCCGTGTTGGTACACAGATTCTCCTGCGGGGCTTCGTCCGCTACGACGACGAGCACGGGTGGTACGTGATCGACCCGGTGCAGGCGTGGTCGGAGGAACACCCCACGGCCGCACCCGCACCAGGCCGTCGTCACTAGTCGAGAGCGCCCTTCGCTCAGGCGCCCTTTCGGACGGGTGCTGGCTCCGCTTCACGCTGCGCCGAGCGCGACCGTCGGCGCGCAGTCAGCGTGACGTTATTCTGCACGTCATTGACCGTTGGGATGGCCCACGCGATCTCGCCGATGTCACGCTTCAGCCACTTCTGCGACACGCTGCCGGACAGAGTGATGCGACTGCCCTCGCACTTGACTTCGACATCGCCGGTACCCGAGAGCAGATCGAGCGCATCGTAGACGAAGTCTTCGCACTCCTGATCGTTGGTCGGGCCCATTGGTTGACCGCGGCGTATCGCGACCGCTGCCAGCAGGGTCCGATGCGTCCATCCGGCCGTGGTTTCGGGCGTGACGAATCCGTGAAGCGCACCAGCGAAACCGACGGGGTTGGTGAAACCAAATGGCTCCGCCGTCCCAATGGGCTGAGGCGCCTGGGAGGCCGTGAGACCAGCCGCCGCAGGAGCAGCGAACTGAGGCCCATTGAAGGGTGTGCCGCTGGCACCGACCGTCCACTGAGGGATAGGGACAGCTGCCTGCGGCCAAACCGACATTGGCGGCCCAGGCCACGTGGGCGAAGCAGATCCATAGAGAGGTTCGATCATCTGAAACTCCTTCCAAAAAGTGCGTTCTTGCTCTACACGGCTCCGCAGATCGGCGGCAAACGGTCGATGATCGGCCGCAAGCCGCCGATCCGGACGAGGTTTACATCACGCTAGCCTGCTGGCCCGTGTATGGAGTACTGAGGGGTGTGTTGGTCAAGAAGGGTGCGCCGAACGGCTGTGACATGATCGCACCCGTCCCGGCGGGTGAGGCGCCCGCGAATGGCTGGTGGGTCTGCAATTGCTGCTGGATTTGCTGCAGCTGGTGCAGCTGTTGTGGGATGACCTGAAGGATCTGCTGAAGCTGCTGGAGCTGGTACGGAACGAGTTGGAGCAACTGATGGACTTGCTGCTGCTGAACCGATCCAAGCTGTTGCAGCTGCTGCAGCTGGTATGGAACGAACTGCAGCGTCTGAATGATCTGCTGCAGCTGTTGCGGGGATGCGAGCGGCCCCTGCGGATAGGCCCCGATGCCGTGACTGCTAAAGGGCGAGATTCCCCACGGAGCGTTTGAGCCAGGATACTGGCCGAATGATCCGATGCCAAATGTCGTTCCCATTAGACCTCCTTGTTGGATGTTGGGAAACACGAAGTGGCAACGAGTCGCAACGCACGTACCAAACAACCGAGCCGCGAGTGTGGGAGTTAACGGCAGGGGCCCACGGGATTCAGCGAGCAAGCGTGAACTTTGTACGTAGCATCTCGCATCACGAGCGTTAGCGACGCCGGTGCGACGTCGCTTGCGCGTCGCACGAGTGTCACGAGGCTGACACGCTGGCGAGCTCTGGCGTGACCGCGGAACCCCGATTGCATAGCTTCGAGTCGTGTTTGACAGTGCCTGCAATGTAGACATAGAATGACTGCATTGTAGACATTCGTCGCTCGAGCATGGAATTACTGAGGTTGAAGTGTTTGCCCCGGAATATATGAGAGTCGTATATCTCGGCGAGTTCGAGTACGGCGTCTTGCTGGCCATTCTCCAGCTGCAGGACGCCTATGCGGTTCCGATTCGCGCCCTGCTGGAGGAGCGGACCGGCCGGGCCGTGGCCCGTGGTGCCTTGTACACCGCGCTCGAGCGCCTGGAAACTAAAGGCTGTCTGCGATCGCGCATGGGAGATCCAACCAACGAGCGCGGCGGCAAACCACGACGCTACTTCACCGTGACTGCCGCCGGGCTTCGCGCGCTGAAGGCAACCCACGGCGCGTTCGCGAACCTGACGCGCGGGCTCGAAACGATTCTCGACCAGCCATGACCCATTCGACTCGCGTCTGTGCGGTCGCTCGCTCGGGGCAGGCCGCCACATGAGGCCGCCACGCATTGCGGAGCGTCTCCTTGCCGCCAGCGTGCGAGACGAGGCGTGGCGCGACAGCATTCTCGGCGATTTGCGAGAGGAGTACATCGTGACGCGGAGGCATCACGGCCCCAGCAAGGCTCGGCGCTGGTACTGGTCCCAGGCCTTTGCCATTGGGGCTCGCGGCGTGCTCGCCCGCGTCGGCGCGCGCCGGTCGCCTGGCGGACTGCTTCGGAGTGCCGAGCTTGAAACTGGCAGCGGCTGGCGCACAGGCTTCTCGCGCGACCTTCGACATGCCTGGCGCACGGTGGTTCGCCGGCCAGGCACCAGCGCCGTCATCATCGCAACGCTCGCGCTGGCCCTGGCAACCAACAGCACGAGCTACGCGATTCTCGACGCGCTCGTCCTGCGACCCTTCCGCTTCCCTCAGGTCGACCGCCTCGTCATGATCGTGTCGAGCGATCCTCGACAGGGCTTGCTCGATCGCGAGTCGGTGTCCGCCGGCGATTATCGTGACTGGCGGCGTGAGGCGCGGACCCTGACACACGTGTCTGCTGCCGAATGGTGGGATGCCAATCTCTCGGGAATCGAAAACCCCGAGCAAGTGGCAGGGTTCAAGGTCACGGCCGACTTTTTCGATGCACTCGGCGCCAGGCCGGTGATCGGACGCCCATTTGTGATCGAGGAAGAGACCCCAGGAAATCACCGCCGCGCGATTCTCGGGCATGCGCTGTGGTCGCGGCTCTACGGTGGCGACCCTTCCGTCGTGGGAAAGACGGTGCGGTTGGATGGGGAGCCATACGAGGTCGTGGGTGTCGCCCCTCCCGACTTTGCAATTCCCGACGGCGCCCAGGTCTGGTCGCCCCTCGCCTACTCCCCTGAGGGATGGACCGATCGGCGCAATCACTATTTGCAGGTGATCGCACGGCTCGCCGACGGAGCCTCGATTGCGGATGCACGCGCGGAGCTGGGTGGGCTGGCCGAACGCCAGCGCCGTGACTACGCCGAAACCAACGCCGCGCTGCCGAATGGTGTTGTGCCATTCCTCACGGGCATGCGCGATCCGGGTGGGGAGCCCTTCGTGGGAACACTGCAGGCGGCCAGCATCCTGCTGCTCCTCATCGCGTGCGCCAACATCGCAAATCTCCTTCTGGCGCGGGGCGGCGAGCGCACCCAGGAATTTGCGATGCGACTAGCCCTCGGGGCGAGTCGGGCCCGACTCGGCTTCCAGCTGATGCTCGAAGCAGCCCTCCTCTCAGGGATCGCAATCGTGCTGGCGATTCCTCTGACGTGGGTGGGGTTGGGGCTCACTCGCGCATCTATTCCTGCATCGGTAATCCGTTTCATTCCGGGGTGGCGGTACCTTGACATCTCGCCGGCCGTCTTCTGGTCGGCAGCCGTTCTTGGGGTCGTGGCGACGATTGTGTTTGCGCTCATTCCGGCGTGGCAGACCGTTCGCACAGACGTCACTGAATCACTCCGGCAAGGTTCACGGTCGACGACGGCGCCGCGGCAACGTCACTGGTTGCGCAATTCGCTGGCTGCTGCGCAAGTGGCCATTACACTCGCGCTCCTGTTCGGGTCCGGGTTGATGCTGACCGCGGCATCTGGCGCCGTCGACGGCGCCTTTGGCTTCGACAAGCGCAACGTGCTCGTTGCGCGACTGACGCTTCCGGAGCGTCCGTACACTGATGACGAGCGTCGTCGCGCGTTCATCAATGGCGTGCTCGATCGCGTGCGCACGATTCCGGCCGTGGAGAGCGCGTCGATGGTCAGCAATCTGCCATATAGCGGGGGCAATGCGTCACGCGAGTTCTGGATCGATGGGATGACCCTGCAGCCCGGCGAGGTCCGCCGTGTGGACTACCGCCGGATCACACCCGAGTATTTCGGGACCATGCGGATTCCACTTCTCGCGGGACGCACGCTGAACGACGGCGACCGTCTGGATACGCAGGCGGTGGCCGTGGTGAGCAGGAGTGTCGTGACGCGCTACTGGAACAACGAGGATCCGATCGGCCGGCAGTTTCGGCTTACGCAGGACGGCGCCCCGATTACCGTGGTCGGTATGGTTGACGATGTTCTGCACGACTGGTTCCAGCAACGCCGCGCTCCCACCGTCTACCGTCCGCTGGCACAGGAGGCGCCGTTCGGGCATGCGTACGTGATACGAACAATCGGAGATCCCATGAGCGTTGCCGGCGATTTGCGTCGGGCGGTGGCCGCCGTGGATGCCGACCAGCCGATCCTGACGCTCGAGAGCATGGAAAGCTTGATCGTCGAACGGACAGCCGGTCTGACCTTCATCGCGAGATCCCTCAGCGTCATGGCTCTGATCGCGCTTCTGTTGGCAGTGATGGGCCTCTACAGCCTGATGGCCTTCATGGTGAGCCGCCGCACGCAGGAGTTTGGAGTCCGGCTGGCGCTGGGCGCGACGCGGTGGCAAATCATAGGTCTGACGACGCGTCAGGGCCTGCGGATCACCATCGCCGGGTTGATTGTGGGGGGCGCGGCGGCGGTTGGACTGGGCCGGTTGATGGAGTCGATCTTGTACGGGATCGTCGCGACGAGCGCCTGGCAGCTTGCAATGCTTGTCGTCCTGATCGCAGCCGTCTCCGTGCTGGCCACTTATATCCCTGCGCGTCGGACGGCGGGGCTGGATCCGACGATCGCGCTGCGCGCGGAATGAACACGCGCATCGCCCTGACATTGGGTTCCTTACATCAGTTCACCCCTCGTCAGGAACCTATGTCTGATCAGCCGCGCGATCCTTTGCGTCCGGCCCGAGCGCTGCTTCAGCCGCCTGGAATCCAATCTTCGAATGCGTTCCGTCGCAAAAGGGCTTGGTCGTCGAGTGTCCGCAACGACAGAGTGCAAAAGGACGCTTGGGAATCGCGTACTCGTTCCCGTTCCAGTCGATCAGTTTCACGTCGTCGCCATCGACGAGATACGAGCCGTTTTGTCGCACCTTGATTGTCGCCACGGTTGGTTCTCCACTGCTTAGGACATCTTCTGCATCGCCGACAGGAACTCTGCGTTGTTCTTCGTCTTGCCCATCTTGTCGAGCAGCAGCTCCATCGCCTCGACGGGCGAGAGCGGGTTGAGCACTTTGCGGAGTACCCAGATGCGATTGAGATCTTCGCGCGGAATCAGGAGCTCCTCTTTACGCGTGCCACTCTTCAGCATGTCGATCGACGGGAAGACGCGCTTGTCAGTCAGCTTCCGGTCGAGATGAATCTCCATATTGCCGGTGCCCTTGAACTCCTCGAAGATCACGTCGTCCATTCGCGAGCCGGTATCGACCAGCGCGGTTGCGATGATCGTCAGGGAGCCGCCTTCTTCGATGTTGCGGGCGGCGCCAAAGAATCGCTTTGGCTTCTGCAGCGCGTTGCTGTCGAGACCTCCCGAAAGGACTTTGCCGGACGGCGGAATGACGGTGTTATAGGCTCGCGCGAGACGCGTCACCGAATCGAGGAGGATGAGCACATCTTTTTTGTGCTCGACCAGACGCTTGGCTTTTTCGATGACCATCTCAGCAACCTGAACATGGCGCTGAGCCGGTTCGTCGAATGTGGACGAGATGACCTCACCGTCGACCGACCGCTGCATGTCGGTGACCTCTTCGGGCCGCTCGTCGATGAGCAACACGATCAAATAGACTTCGGGGTGGTTCCTCGCGACTGACTGCGCGATGTTCTGCAGCAGCATCGTTTTGCCCGTGCGCGGCGGTGCGACGATGAGCCCCCGCTGGCCCTTGCCGATTGGCGTCATCAGGTCCATGACGCGCGCCGAAAGATTTTCCGTCTCGGTTTCGAGCTTGATTCGCTCTTGCGGATAGAGCGGCGTCAGGTTCTCAAAGAACAGCTTGTCGCGCGCTTGTTCGGGCGCCTCGAAGTTGACGGCCTCGACCTTGATCAGCGCGAAGTAACGCTCGCCTTCCTTCGGCGGTCGGATTTGTCCGGAGACGGTATCGCCAGTCTGCAGATCGAACTTGCGAATCTGTGACGGTGACACGTAGATGTCGTCCGGGCCGGGCAGGTAGTTGTAGTCGGGAGCGCGGAGAAAGCCGAAGCCGTCGGGCAGCACCTCGAGCACACCCTCCGAGAAAATGAACCCGCTCTGCTCAGTCTGAGCCTTCAGGATCTGGAAAATGAGCTCTTGTTTGCGCATTCCGGTGGCGCCGGGCACGTTGAGCTCTTTGGCGACCTGGGTGAGCTTCTGAATGCTCATCTCCTTCAGTTCGCCGATATTGAGCCCTGCGCGGCGGCCTTCGGCAGTGGCGACGGCCGTTTCGGTTTCTTGTGCTACGTCGGCCTGGGGGGCCTGGTGACCGCCACGTCCGGAACCTTGACGCTTGTGGGAATTCGGCATGGGTGCTGACCTATCGAAGATTGTGACTCTGGGGATTTAACGTTCGAACCGTGATGTTCGGACAATCGGGACCGGGATGATCGGTCCGCGCTGAATGACCAGGGAGGCTGATGTGTTTTTGGCAGTATAGCTCAAAATCTCGATGGGCTCATCCCAATTCCCACGATGCTGCATGCCTGAACAGGCCGCAGCCCGAGCGCCTCAGCCCGTTCGATGAGTGCCGGGGATGCCGCTCCCGGATTGAACCACACCTCGATGATGCCCTTGGCCGCCAGCCCCTCGAGCAGTTGTTCACCAATTTCGGGGGGGACATAGACAGTTGCCAAGTCGATCACTCCCGGGAAATCCAGCACAGTTGGGTACGCCCGCTGTCCTTCAACCTCGTCGTGCGTCGGCGTGATCGGAATCGTCTGATAGCCCGCTTCGGTGAACGCGCGCAGCGCCTTGTTCCCAAACTTTCGCCGATCGGTGGAGGCGCCAATGACTGCAACGGTCTTCATTGAGCTGAGTATATGGCGTGATCGACCAGCCCACGGCCCACGGTCCACGATTCATCACGCAGATCCTGGCGTTGTATCCGTAGGCCGTAGACCGTGGACCGAATCCCGTGCCGGCCAGCGAAGTTCTGCGGCACGGTACAATCGTCGTCTGTGCGTCGTTCGACCATCCCTGTAGTACTGCTCGCCGCGCTCTCCTTCCTGACCGGGCTCGGCCGTGGTGCTATCGCCGACACCGACGAAGCGTTCTATGCGGAGTCGGCCCGTGAAATGGTCGAGTCTGGTGACTGGCTCACGCCTCAGTTCAATTACGAACCGAGGTTCCAAAAGCCGGCGCTCTACTACTGGCTGACCGCTGCGGTCTACGTCGTGACCGGACCGAGTGAGTTTGGTGCGCGTCTGTGGTCGGGTCTGGCCGGTGTGGGGCTTGTGATCATCACGGCGGCGGTTGGCCGACGATGGCTTGACGAATCAGCGGGTCTGGTCGCAGGCGCGATTACTGCCACAGGTTTTGGCTACTTCGCGCTTGCGCGCATGTCGCTGCCCGACCTGCCACTGGCGTTCTGCATCACGCTCGCGATTTGGGCCGCGTTTGTCGCGGCACTCGAACGTGAGCGCCATCCCCGGCGATGGCTGCTGCTGGCGGCGGCGGCCGCGGCGCTGGGCTTTCTGATGAAAGGCCCGCTCGCAATCGTCATCCCCGCACTGGTCGTCCTGCCGATCCTGTTGATCGAGCGGCGCTCCTTCAACATCAAACCTGTCGACGTTCTGGTGGCCGCGATTGTGTTTCTCTCGGTGGCGTCACCCTGGTACATCGCCATGTGGCTGCGGCACGGAAGCGATTATCTCCAGGGCTTCTTCGTCGGCGACAACTTCGAGCGGTTCGCGACGTCACGCTTCAACGATCCGCGCCCCTGGTGGTTCTACCTGCCGGTGCTGGCTGGCGGACTGCTGCCATGGACGCCGGTTGCGCTCGTCTGGGTCAGACCCGTGTCGGATTTCCTAAAGCGGCGACGTGATGTGGGAACTGTCGAACTCAGGTTGCTGCTCTGGACGGTGCTTCCGCTCGTCTTCTTCACGTTGTCGGTTGGCAAACAGCCGCGCTACGTGCTGCCGGTGCTCCCGCCGATGGCGTTGCTGCTCGCGAGCGCCATCATTGCCCGGACCAGTGAGTGGCATAGCCGGGGCGGCATGCGCGTCAGGCCGCGCCCCAATCTCACCGTGGTAGCGGGCTGTGTGCTTGCAGGACTGTTCCTAATCGCACTGGCCGTAATGCTGTACCGCGCGAAGCCGCTCTTCTTGAACGTTCCTGAATTAGCCACCCTCATCGTCGTCATTCTCACTGCAGGGGCGGGCACTGCCGTAGTCGCGGTCAGCTTGACGAGTGCGTGGCGTGCGGCGCCCGCCGTGCTCGCGCTCGGAGCGGCGGTGACCTTTGCCGCGCTGCCGTACGGCACCTTACCAGCCGCACACGTTTCTGCCGTCTCCGAGATGGCGCGTCTGGTCCGCGATGCGCGAACCGGCGGCGAGGCGATTGGCACTTACAAAGTCTTTGTTCGCAATCTGGTGTTCTACACCCGCACCAAGCACACCGATCTGATTCACGACGAGCACATCCTGGATTGGCTGGGCAAGAATCCACGCGCGCTGATCGTGTTGCCGACCTCCGAGGCCGAACGCCTTGAACGCGACCACGGCCTCAAACTGGATCGCGTGGCAGAGCGGCTGTACTTTGACGACGGCGGAATTCGCCCGCGGATGCTGCTCTGGCCAGATCCGCAGCGCGATCTGCAACGGGTCGCATTGGTAAGAGCCTTACGGGTTCAGTAGTTCAGAGGTTCAGAGGTTCAGGGGTTCGGTTCGAATGCCAAAGTTCGAGGATCTCTGTCGAGCCTCCTGAACCTTCTGAACCTCCTGAACCTCTGAACCTCTGAACCCCTGAACCTCTGAACCTCAGGCCTGCCGGTAATCCCAGAGCTTGCCGGGATTCAGAATCTGGTTCGGATCGAAGGCAAGCTTGACGCGCTTCATCAACGCGATCACATCGGGCGAGAGCTCGAGCCCCAGGTACGGGGCTTTTGCGAAGCCAATCCCGTGTTCGCCGCTGATGGATCCCTCCAGCGCGACGACCCCTGCGAAGAGCGCGTGCTCCGCGGCCTTCGCACGCCGCATTTCGTCGGCGTTTGCGGGATCGCACATCACGTTGACGTGAATGTTGCCGTCTCCAGCGTGGCCGAAGCACGGAATCAGCAGACGGTATTCGCGGCGGAGTCGATCGACCAGATCGAACAACTGCGGGACGCGCCCGCGCGGGACGACCACGTCGTGGTTGATTTTGCGCGGAGCCAGCGCACGCAGCGCGAAGGAGAGCTCGCGGCGCGCCTCCCAGATGGCGTCACGCTCGGCTCCCGTGTTTGCCCGCTGAACGGTGAGAGCGCCGGCGTGCCGACAAGCGCTGAGCACATGCGCCGACTCGTCCTCGACGCCACCGGCGTTGCCATCGACCTCGACGATGAGCAAAGCGCCGGTCTCCCTGGGAGCGAGGATTCGGCCGATGTGCTTCTCGACCGCGGACAGCGATTCGCGGTCAACGAGCTCGATGGTGGCGGGCAGCACACGTGCTGCCAACAACAGTGAAACGGCCGCGACGGCTCCACCCACATCGGCAAATGTCGCCTGCATGGTCGACTGAACCAGGGGCTTGGGCACCAGCCGCAGGGTAATTTCCGTGATGATTGCCAGCGTTCCTTCCGAACCGACGAGCAGCTGCGTGAGGTCATAGCCGACGACGTTCTTCACCGCCTTCGATCCCGTCCGGACGATCTCTCCCGTCGGAAGTACCGCTTCGAGCGCCAGGACGTACCGCTTGGTCGTGCCGTACTTCACCGCGCGTGGTCCGCCGGCGCATTCCGCGACGTTGCCGCCGATCGATGACTGGCGCAGGCTTGCGGGGTCTGGCGGATAGAACAGGCCCCGGCGCTCGACAGCGTCTTGCAAGTCTCCGGTGATGACATTCGGCTGTGTAACGACGAGCAGGTTCTCGTCATCGATTTCGATGATGCGGTCGAGCCGTTCCATGGAGAGCACGACTCCGCCTCGAACGGGGACCGCTCCGCCCGTGTAGCCGGTACCTGCGCCGCGAACGACGAGTGGCACGCGATGCTCGTTGCACGTACGGGCGATGTCCGCAATTTCGGTCGTGCGTGCGGGACGCAGCACGAGGTCGGCCGCATGACCGATCTGAAGCGCGTCGCGCCCGTAGTCGGTGAGCGCCTCGGCGTCAGTCAGGACGTGTGCGGGCCCAACAATGGAGATAAACGCGCGAACAAGGTCTGGCGTCACAAACGTCTGGTCGGCAGGGTGGGCGGTCCGCAAACCGACGGTTCAGACGGCGACGCCGCCCCGCTCTCGTCGATGCACGAATTCGTGAATACGACTGACCCCCTCCCGCAATTGGTCGAGTGAAGTCGCGTAGGAGATCCGAAAGAATCCAGGGGCGTCGAACCCTTCGCCTGCCGTCACGGCGACGTGAGCGTTCTCGAGGAGCGCTTCGGCAAACTCCGCCGTCGTCCGAACGCCGGCGGGCTCGAGGGCATCGACCGCGTACGGGAACAGGTAGAAGGCTCCTCGAGGCTTGACGCAGGTGAACCGATCGTCCTCGGTCAGCCATTCCCAGACGCGATCCCGGCGCGTGCGGTACTCGTCGAGCATGGTTTGGACGCTTTCCTGAGGACCTGTGAGCGCTGCAACCGCAGCCTTTTGCGTGATCGACGTGACGTTCGAGGTCGTGTGCCCCTGGATCGCGTTGAATGCGGCGGTTGCTTTCGCAGGCGCGATCGCCCAGCCACACCGCCACCCGGTCATGGCGTACGCCTTGGACGCCGCGCTGCAAATGACCGTACGATCGCGCAATCGTTCCGCCAGCACCCGGACGAGATTGTGCGCAACCGGATCGTAGAGCAGTTTCTCGTAAGTGACATCGGCCACGATCCAGAGACCGCGCGTGGCAGCCGCATCGGCGATTGCCGCAAGCGCTTCTTCCGAAATCAGGGCACCGGTTGGATTGCAGGGCGAGTTGATGACAATGCCTTTCGTCCGCGCGGTGATGGCATTCACGATGGGCTCCGCGTGAATCGCAAAGCCGTCCTCGGCATGTGTCTGCACGATCACGGGCGTAGCGCCGGCAAGTTTGATTTGCTCAGGGATCGTCGGCCAGTAAGGTGCGTGCGTGATTACCTCGTCGCCGTCGTCGAACAGCACCATCGCGGCGTTGTACAGAGCCTGCTTGGCGCCGGCCGTGATGATGACTTCGTCAGGTCGATACTCGACGCCGTAATCCTGCCGGTAGCGACTGCACACCGCCTCGCGGAGCTCCATGATGCCTGCCGAAGGCGTGTACTTTGTGAAATTGGCGTCGATGGCCGCGCGCGCAGCTGCCTTGATGTGCTCCGGCGTTGGAAAGTCGGGCTCTCCGGCGCCAAGATCGACGACATCGACGCCCTGCCGGCGAAGTCGATCTGCTTCTGCCGTGACGCGGAGAGTTGGCGAGGGCGCGACGCGAGACATCCGAGTACTGAACATCATGCTTTCCGATCGCGGGGCGGCCGGCCCTGCAAACTGGCCTGTTTCTGACGCAACCGTTGCTCGACGACAGGGGGGACGAGGCCGCCGACTTCGCCACCCAGCCGGAACACTTCCTTGATCAACCGAGAGCTCGTATAGGTGTACTGCTCCGCCGGCATCAGAAAGACCGTCTCCAGCTCATGATTCAGCCGGCGGTTCATGAGAGCCATCTGGAACTCATACTCGAAATCCGAGATCGCCCGCAGCCCTCGAATGATGGCATGCGCACGCTTACGACGGGCGTACTCGACCAGCAGACCGTGGAAGGTATCGATCTCCACGTTGGGCCGGTCGCGGAAGACGTCGC
Organism: uncultured Acidobacteriota bacterium; assembly: GCA_963846425.1. Classification (GTDB taxonomy): domain Bacteria; phylum Acidobacteriota; class Vicinamibacteria; order Vicinamibacterales; family UBA2999; genus JACCSI01. Next base: position 310,272 of record CAWJVW010000002.1, read on the forward strand.
GAAGCATCGAGACGCGCTCGTCAACGGTGAAGAGGGGTGTCTTGTCGGCGTTGACGAGGACAGCTATCACCACGTGATCAAAAATCGCGCAGCCACGCTCGATGATGTCGACGTGTCCGTTGGTCAGCGGATCGAACGATCCCGGGCACACAGCAACGTGGGACGCGTTGGTAATCGGGCTGCTCATCGTGCCTCGAACATCGTGAGGGCGCTGTCGCCCGAGCGGACGGTTCGGATCGCATGCGTGCGATTCACGCTCGGCGGAGTCCGGCGCGACGCATGCTCCAGAATCAAGAGGCCTCCAGCCGCGAGATGCGCGGCTGCAGCGTCAAGGATGTCCGCGAGTGCAGCGAGCTCGTACGGCGGATCGAGCATGACCAAGTGAAATGGGTCGCCGTCGATTTCTTTCTGAAGCGCATGGCCCGCGGCGTCGCGGATGATAGCACAGCGGTCGCGCACGCCGCAGGCGACGGCGTTCTCCTCGATCAGCGCGACCGCGCGGCGATCCTGCTCGATGAAGACGGCGCGGGCCGCGCCGCGGCTGAGTGCCTCGAGACCCAGTGCGCCCGAGCCAGCGAACACGTCAAGGACACGCGCGTCCGCCACGCGTGTGGCGATGATATTGAAGAGCGTCTCACGCAGCTTATCCGACGTCGGCCGCAGTCCATCCCATGTGGGCGCCTTCAATCGTCGTCCTTTGTTCGAACCGGCGATAATTCGCATCGAGTGTTCGCGGGACTAAAGTCCGGCGTTCGCGAGACGTTTGCTGAGCCGTAAATCGGAGACGGAGTCCGACCGGAGACCGGAGACCGGAGACCTCATCCAACGGTAATCAGGCCAAATTGCCGCTGCCACACATTCTGGACGTAACGCTGCTCGGCATCGGTGAGCGTGCGCGCATCCACGCGTTTGCGCGCCTCGTTGAAAGCCAACTCGAGCAGCTCCACATCGCGGGTCAGGTCGCCCGCACGCAGCTGCGGTAGTCCATGCTGGCGGGTGCCAAAAAAATCCCCGGGACCTCGAAGTTGCAGGTCGCGTTCCGCAATCACAAATCCGTCGTTGGTGTCAGCCATGGCCTTGAGCCGCTCGCGCGCCTCTTCGGACCAGGGCGCCTGATACAGCAGCACACAGACCGATTCGCTGCTGCCTCGCCCGACCCGCCCGCGCAGCTGATGAAGCTGCGACAGGCCAAATCGCTCGGCATGTTCGACAACCATGATCGTGGCGTTTGGTACGTCAACACCGACCTCAACCACGGTCGTGGCGACCAGGATGTCCAGCCTGCCTGCCGAAAACTCGCGCATCACCGAGGTCTTGTCGTCGGCCTTCATGCGACCGTGTACGAGTGCCACTGTCAGCTCCGGAAAGACGTCGCGCGCGAGGTGTTCAGCCATCGCAGTTGCGGCCTTGAGGTCGACTTTTTCGGACTCTTCGACGAGCGGATAGACCACATACGCCTGCCGACCCGACCGAATCTCCTGTCGCACCAGATCGTAAACATCCTCTCGACGCGAGTCGGGCTTGACGAGCGTGCGTACGGGCCTTCGCCCCGGAGGCAGCCCGCGAATGACTGAGATTTCCATGTCACCGCATTCCGTTAACGCCAGCGTCCGCGGAATCGGGGTCGCTGTCATGACCAGGACGTCAGGGTTGAGGCCCTTCCCCGCAAGAGTCGCGCGTTGCAGAACCCCGAAACGATGCTGCTCGTCGACAACCGCCAGGGCGAGCGCGCGGAATTTGACGTGCTCCTGCACGAGTGCGTGGGTGCCGACGACGAGATGAACGTCGCCGCGTTCAATAGCCGGCAACAGCGTCCGCCGTTCTGCTGGCGTGATTCTGCCGGTCAGCAGCGCGACACGGTAACGTGTGGCGGCCAGCCAGGTTGAAAGCGTTGCCAGATGTTGTTCGGCGAGAATTTCCGTCGGCGCCATGAACGCCACCTGAAATCCGTTCTCCATGGCGACAATCGCCGCCAGCAAGGCAACGATGGTCTTACCGGCACCGACGTCGCCTTGCAGGAGTCGCTGCATCGGCCACGGCTTCTGCATGTCGGCGACGATTTCGGCGAGCGCCTGTCGTTGTCCTTCCGTCAGCTTGAACGGAAGCACTGCCCGCGCCGCCTGCCGCACCCGGTCGTCAACCGAGCACACCAGCGCCTTGCGCACCTCGGCGTTCTGCTGACGACGGAGGGCCAGCCCCGTTTGAAAAACGAAGAAGTCCTCGAAAATCAACCGCCGCTGGGCGAGAGTGCGGAAAGCATTGAGTGCCTCCACCGAGGTGCTGGCATCAGGAAAATGCGCTTGCACGAGCGCCTCGCGACGTGCCGGCCATCGCTCTCGCTCCCGCACATCAGCGGGGACGGGATCGAAGAGGACCTCCGGAAGTTGTTCGAGCGCTTGCCACACGAAGCGCCGCTGCATGTTCGTCGTGACACTGCCCGTCCGCTCGTAGACGGGTACGATGCGTCCCGTGTGCAGGGTCGAAGGCTCATCGTTTTCGGTGTCTCGGATGATCTCGAATTCCGGGTCCGTCAGCTGCAAGCCTCGTGATCCCCAGTGTTCAGCCTTGCCGTACAACACGACGTGCTGGTGTGGGCGAATCACATCTTTCAAAAAGGCCTGATTGGGCCACACCGCTTGGATCTGGCCGCTTGGGTCCTGCAGCAGCGCTGTGAAGAGGCGAAACCCCGCGCGCCGGGTCGTCTGCAGGCTTGCATGCAGCACTTCCCCACTGACGGCGACGGTTTGGCCCGGCCGGATCGAAACGATCGGCTGCAGCCGGCTGCGGTCTTCATAGCGAAGTGGAAATCGAAAGAGCAGATCTTCGACCGTTACAAGGCCCGCCTTCTTCAAATCCATGGCCTTGCGCGGGCCGACGCCCTTTAAAAACTGCAGCGGGAGTTGCAGGACGTCATCGTCCACACAGCGATGTTACTGCACCAAAATAGGTTCAGAGGTTCAGCAGTTCAGAGGTTCAGTAGTTCAGGGGTTCCGTCAGGGTGCCGCCGGGAAAAGAGCGGCTTACAAAGTGAGTTCGGCCTGCCAAAGGCTCCCTATGACCACGCGAGTTGTCTACAACGGCGCCGAGATGGTCGAGGGTTGGCCGGAGCGGATCCAGGAGGCCCAAAAGGTTCTCGAGTACTCCATCGCGATAGGATGCGACTGTGAGGTTAGGGGGCGCTTTGGTTGCGACACCCTACTGCTGGCTTACGGTCTTAGCGCCGCTCCGCTCTTCACCGTGGCGTTCTACGTGCTTTCAGGTATTGCCCGGCTGATTATTCATCTCGCCAGACGATTCTCACCTTAACTAGAGTGATCGCTTGTGCCAAGACCAGCCGCAACAGCTTCAACTGAGCCGCTTACTGAACAACGATCGCTCGTCCCTTGTCGACGGCAATGCTCCGGATCTCAGCGGGGAGTGCGAAGGGGTCGTCGATATTGATCCCACGCGGATTGTCATCCGTGCGCGTGTAGAACGAGACGATCTCCTGCAAGAAGGTCTTGGGAATGGGAATGCCGCTGACTTCAGCAGTTTCGAGGACGAAACGGCCCTGGCCGTCCTTGGTGTGCAAGACGCCGCTCGCCGTCACCGGCAGACGGCCTGTGAGATAGCTCGTGGGATCGAACCAGCCGCCGCTGCTCTTTTTCTCGCGGATGACATCGAGATCGACAACCGCGCGTCCATTGAGCCGGCCCTGTCCCTGGATCCCGATGGAAGGGTCAGTGACGCCTACCGGTAGCTGCGAGCCTGCTCTGAAGCGAAGATAGGAATTCACCTCGCCCTCGGTGAGAATGGTCTGCCGCTCGCGATCGCTTGTCGATTCGGCGTGCCGGACGATCTGGGTGAGTTTTTGCTGGAAGGCGTCGGCCTGCTGCTGGGAAACGTTCGTGGGAGCGGCGCCCATGACCACGACTCCCGACAGATACAGTGCGAGGGCTTTCATCCTTCTATCTTAAGACGAGGATCAGCCCCCTGGCGGTTTGCGAGGTGAGTTTTGGCGATTCGGGTTGGCCTGCCGTGCCCGCCCGATGAGCTCGAGCTTGCGGCGCTCGATCTGCTCCTCGAACACACGAAAGCGCGCCTGCTGACGCACGTCGAGGACTTCGTCGATTCCCTCGTAGGCCCGCCGCAGTTCGGCGGCTGACCGAGCTTCGAGTTCCTGCAACGCGACGAGACGCTCCTTGAGGTCGCTGTCCGGCACATTTGGGCGAACGACTCGGGGATTGGTCAGCCGCTGGAGCTCGGCGATCAGTCGATTCCGCTCTTGGAGATTACGTCGCCGCGTGTCCTGAAGCACGCGTAGCCGAGTCAGGAATCGCGCATATTGCTGCTCAGTGAGCGACAGGGCTTCCTGCGCTTGCATCACCAGCATCGCGTCGAATAGTTGCTGAACCTGGCCGGGCCTCATGTCCACGGGCTGGTCCGGCAGACCTTGGGCGGAGGGCTGGGCAACCGCGCCGGAGTGCACGGAGACCAGCACGGCCACGAGCAGAAGACGCGACGTCATCGAGGCCATTCTATCCGCCTGGTTGCTGCAGCTCTTGACGCAACAGGCGCACAAGCTCCTCCCGCTCGGAGGCAGTCATCAGCAGTACCGCTTCTTCGGCAGCCCCGGGAGAGGCGGCGATGCCGGCCTGCTGCGCTGTCTCGACATCAAGTGGTCCGACGAGATCAGAAAGAAATGCCCATGCAGAATCCGGCGCCCCTTCCAATGCAATCTGAGTGACGGCGGCCTCGTCACCGGAGTCCTGTGGCAGGACTGCGGACACCAGTGCGAGCACGAGGACGGCAAGACCGGTAAACGGCACGAGCACGGGCCATCGCCACCCTCGAATCCCGCGCCACGACTCTCTCTGGTCGGCAGCGACCGCTTCCCGGACACGATCCGAGAGCCGGTCCCAGAATAGCGGGGACGGCTCGGGCACCTCGGCCTGCCGCGCGATGCTCAACGCAGCCGTGAGCTGCGCGGCCGTGGCGCGACACTCCGCGCACGATCCCAGGTGCGCACGTTCGGTCTCCGTGAGCGATGTTTGCTCGACGACGTTGAGGATCTGATCAGGCGTGAGATGCCTCACGGCTCGCTCCCAAGGGTCTTCTTCAAATTCTTCAATGCGTGAAAAAAGTTGGCCTTCACGGCGCCAACCGAACTACCGAGGATCTCCGCGATCTGCTTATGCGACAACTCCTGATACACGCGCAAAATCAGTGTTGCCCGCTGCCTCTCGGGAAGTTCCGCAATCGCGCGACGCACCGCCAGCGCGCGCTCGCCCCGAATCAAGTCCGCGCCCGGCGCTTCGGCATATTGATCGACCAAGCGATCTGCCTCGAGCGGCTCCATCTCTGGCCTTTTCACGTTCGCACGGTTGAGGCACGCGTTGACCGTGATCCGGTACAGCCACGTGGCCAGGGCCGACTCCCCTTTAAAGGTTTTCAGACCTCGCCACGCCCTGACAAACGCCTCTTGCGACAAGTCGCTGGCGTCTTCGTGGTTGCCGGCAAAGCGATAACAGACCTGATAAACCGTGCGTCGATGACGCGCCACGATCACATCAAACGCCGCCCTCTCGCCCTCCAGACACGCGGCGACGAGCGAGGCGTCGTCAAGATCGTCGAACGACCCGCCCTGGCCAAGGCTCCGGCGGTCAGGCGCGGAAGATGCGGCGGCCCGCGCGTCAGGCTCGACCACTCTTACCGTCCACCTTCGAGGTCCTGCGATCGCCAGAGACCAGGTGCCAACTGCGGATCCATCTGCCATGTCGCGGCGACTCTTCGTTGAATTAGACCTCTCTCCGCGAGCAAGGTTGTATTAGTAGCAGAGAATTGTTGACTTTCGCCTTTTGTTTGTTTACTCTCCGGCTGACCTGTGGCTTTGAGGTTTCTTCGCCCAGGAAGCTCGACGTTAAAACGGTCTTTCGAAGGAGGAGCCGTGCAGCCGCTCACCAAACGTCAACGCGAGATTCTCGACTACCTCAACGAGTTCATCCAGCAGCACGGCTACGCACCCAGTCTGGAAGAGATTGGCCGCAAGTTCACGCTGTCGTCTCTTGCCACGGTTCACAAGCACCTCACCAACCTGCAAGAGAAGGGTTTCATTCGCCGGGCTTGGAATCGGAGCCGCTCGGTGGAACTGCTGCCTAGCCGTGCCGCCGGACGTGCGGTCGAAGTCCCACTGCTTGGCTACGTCGCAGCCGGCATGCCGATCGAAGCCGTCGCAGGTACGGAGAGCATCGCGATTCCTGAATCGCTTCTGAGCGGCAAGCGCGATACCTATGTGCTCCGCGTTCGGGGCGATTCGATGATTGACGAGCAAATCCGGGATGGTGACTGGGTCGTGGTGGAAGACCGGAAGTCGGCCGACAACGGCGAGATGGTGATTGCGCTGGTTGGCGGGCAGGACGCCACGCTCAAAAAGTTTTACAAGGAGAATGGCCGCATTCGATTGCAACCCGCCAATCCGGCGATGCAGCCAATCTTCGCGGACCTGGACAACGTGCAGATACAAGGAGTCGTCGTCGGAGTGATGCGCAAGTACTGACGTACACTTGCGTCATGTCAGAGCGCAAGCAAATCAACTTCACTATCGTGCCCGATGACAATGGGTCGGGCCCGGAACGGGTGTACGCCAACTTCTGCGGTGTCGCCCACACGCCGTTCGACTTTACGCTGACCTTCTGCGAGGTCATGCCGCTCTCCGAAAAGGAGATTCGCGAGGCCGAAGCAGACCACACGGTCCGCGCGCCCGTGAAAGCACGCATCGTGATGCCCGTCCAGTTCGTGCCCACCCTCGTGGCGGCGTTGCAGGAAAACCTGCGGATTTTTTCGGAATCCCACGCACCGCAGCAAGCGCCGGCCCCCGGCAAAGGCCCCGTTCACTAGCGAAGCTCCGCCCCGAACCGCCGACCCAAGGCTCCGCTTCGCTCATCCAGTGTTGTTTTGCCCCGCTCCGCGGGGCGAGACATCTTCTAAGGCCCGGCGAAAACTTGCTTTAATTGTCACTACTATGACCTTAGAAGATGTCTAAGGGAATCGTGAAGTCGCGTCAGGTCGCGCGCCGCGTTTTCGCCGCGCTCGAGCGGCATTATCCAGACGCCGACACCGAGCTGAATTACCGCACGCCGTTCGAGTTGCTGGTAGCCACGATCTTGTCGGCCCAGTCCACGGATCAGCGCGTGAATCTCGTGACACCTGATTTGTTCGCGCGTTACCCCGATGCCGATCGAATGGCGTGTGCCAATCCCGAAGATCTGGAGCCGATCATCATGTCCACCGGCTTCTTTCGTCAGAAGTCGCGCTCCCTCGTGGGGATGGCAGCGGCTCTCGTCGAGCATCACGCGGGACAGGTGCCCGCGGACATGGACGCGCTCGTCAAGCTGCCTGGAGTTGGACGAAAAACAGCCAACGTCGTCCTGGGTCATGCGCTCGGTGTTCCCGGCTTTCCGGTCGATCGGCACGTCTTGCGCGTGACCAATCGTCTCGGGCTGGTCCACAGTGAAGACCCCGAGAAAGTCGAATCGGCGCTATGCGCGTACTTGTCGCCAGAGCGTTGGACGAAAGCCTCCGACACGCTGATCCTTCACGGACGCCGCATTTGTCGTCCGACCCCGCTTTGCGAGCGATGTAACGCGCGGAAGGATTGTGACTTCTATCTGCGCGGAGGAATGGTGGTCCGGGCAGGAACTGGAAAGGCACAAGGTACAAGGCAGAAGGCAGGCACAAGGCAGAAGGCACAAACCACGAGGCAGAAGGCACCAGGCAAGAGGCCCAGCAAGCGATGACGCGAGAGCGGTTCAGGGAGTTGGTCCAGCAAGCCATCGACACCATTCCGCGACGCTTTGCCCGCGAGATTCGCAATGTCGCAATCGTGATCGAAGATCGGCCGTCGCCTGAACTCCTCGCCGACATGGAGATGGGACCCGACGAAATCCTGCTCGGGCTTTATCAAGGTGTGCCTCTGACAGAGAGGCCTTGGGGGCACGGCAACGCAGCTGCCCGACCGCATCACTTTGTTTCAGCGCGAGATTGAAGAGGATTGCGAGGACGACGACGAGGAAATTGTCGCGGCCGTCGGGGAAACGTTGATCCACGAGCTGGGCCACTACTTTGGCTTGAGCGAAGAAGAGATCATGGACATCGAAGAGCGATACTGGCGCGGCGACGCATTCGAAGGCGAGCCGTCCTCGTGAAGCCGCGGAAGCGCTTCGGCCAGCACTTTCTCGAACCCATGTGGGTCGCCAAGCTTGTCGCCGCAATCGCCCCTTCGCCCACTGACCGCTTTCTCGAGATTGGCCCAGGCCATGGAGCAATTACCGGTCCTCTGGCTGAGAGGGTCGCCAAACTGCTCGCGGTGGAAGTCGATCGCGATCTGGCAACGGCCCTCCAACGACGCGCCCTTCCCAATGTGACAGTCATTGAGGCCGATGTGCTCGACGCGGACCTCGGCGAACTCGTGAGACGCGAATTGGACGCGACATCTGAGAGTACAGTCCGTGTCGCGGGCAATCTCCCCTACAACATCTCATCGCCGATTCTCTTCCGCCTGCTCGATGCCGCTACCACCGGCCTCCTGCGGGATGCGACGCTCATGCTGCAGAAAGAGGTTGCGGACCGACTCCTGGCGCGGCCCTCGACGCGCGAGTACGGCGTGCTGACGCTGATGACGGCGTTGGGCGCAGACGTGAAACGACTGCTCGAATTACCGCCCGGCGCGTTCCGCCCGCCGCCCAAGGTTCGCTCCGCTGTCGTTGGGCTCTCGTTCCGGCCAGCGCCCGCGGATGTTCACCACCCCCAACTCGTCATTGAGATCGTGAGGAGCATCTTTACCCAGCGGCGGAAGATGTTGTCGAATGCGTTGGCGCCGCTTGCGACTCGTCGGGGGACTACGGCTCAGGAGGCGCTGGACCGGGCTGGGCTGGATTCCCGCCGACGCCCGGAAACGCTCGAGCTATCCGAGGTCGCGCGTCTGGCTGATGTGTTTGCACGCTAAACGCTTGGCCATGCTATAGTTTCGGGCCAACCCGCCCCGTTTTTTCCAGGCTTTCCCAGCAGCCTGAAGCAGCCAGTTTCATTTGACGCTCGAGGTCTGTCCGCAGGGCGCTGACGCTGGTTTTTCGGTCCAGGCATGTCGCCTGGCTGGGACTTGCGATGAGTGTGTCGATGGACGCCGCGGCTTCGCCCGGCGCTTCCGCCGTGGATGTGGTGCCGCTGGGCGGTTTAGGCGAGTTCGGCCTCAATTCGATGGCCATCTCGTGTGGAGATACCACTGTCGTCATCGACGCCGGCTCGATGTTTCCCGAGCCGGACCTGCCTGGCGTGGATCTCATCGTTCCCGACCTGACGTACCTCGAAGCGCGTCGCGGCCAGGTCAAAGCGCTCATCCTGACGCACGGGCACGAGGACCACATTGGCGGCGTGCCTTATCTGCTGCCGATCGTCGATGGCCCGCTCTACGGCACTCCGCTGGCGCTGGCGCTCGTCGAACCGAAGCTGGAAGAGCATGGCGTTCGGACGCCGCATGGCATCAAGGCCGTCAAGCCAGGCGATGTGCTCGACATCGGGCCCTTTCAAATCGAATTCATTCGCGTCACCCACAGCATGCCCGACTGCGTCGCTGTCGTCGTACGCACCCCGCACGGGGTGCTGCTCCACACGGGCGATTTCAAAATCGATCAGACGCCGCTCGCCGGGGAGCCATTCGACCTCCACCGCTTTGCGCAGCTGGGAGCGGAAGGCGTAGCCGTGATGTTCGGGGACAGCACGAACATCGATCGCCGCGGATATACGGGCTCAGAGCTCGACGTCGAACCGGCCTTCGAAGAGATCTTTACGAGCACTGAGGGAAAGCTGGTGGTCGCGACGTTTGCGTCGAGCCTCTATCGGCTGCAGATCCTGACGAATCTGGCGGTTCAATTCGATCGGAAGGTCGCGTTCGTTGGGCGCGGCATGAACGAGAACTCCCAGATCGCACAGAAGCTCGGGCACCTACGAGTGCCGGCGGGTACGCTGATTCGTGACAGCGACGTGCCGAGCCATCCGTCTCAAGACGTGCTGTGCCTCGTCACCGGTTCGCAGGGCGAGGCCAATGCCGCGCTCTCGCGAATTGCGATTGACGATCATCGGTTCGTCAAGCTTGCGCCCCTGGATCGCGTGGTCATCTCCGCGCGCGCGATCCCCGGCAATGAGAAGGCGATCGGCCGCGTGATGAATCACGTCGCCCGCCGCGGCGTGGACGTCGTGACCGAGGCGACCAAGCACGTCCATGTGTCGGGGCACGGCGCCGAAGAAGAGCTGAAGCTCCTGCTCGCGCTCGTGCGACCGAAATACTTTGTACCGATTCACGGCGAGTATCGGCAGCTGGCGCGGCATGCCCGTGTAGCCGAGCTGGTGCTCGGAGGATTGCCAACCTCAGTGGACGTCATTACGGCTGAGAACGGCGATGTGATTCGCGTCGATCACGACGGTGCCCGCATCGCCGACAAGGCGCCGACGGGCCGAGTGCTCATCGATGGAACCCGCGTAGGGGAAGTGGGCGACGAAGTGCTTCGAGATCGGCGTCATTTGGCCGCGGACGGCGTCATGGTACCGGTGGTCGCGATCAACCGGCAGACGGGCGCGATCGATACGGTCCCGGAGATCATCGCGCGCGGATTCGTCACCGACGACGACTCGGACGCCCTGCTGGCAGAAGGTGCGCGTCACATTTCTCAGGTCATCGCCGAGGCCTCTGTCGAAGAGCGCACGGACCCCGGCCTCATCCACGAAAAGATTCGAACCGAATTGCGGCGGTTCATCCGCAAACGGACTGGCCGGCGGCCGATGGTCTTGCCGGTTGTGATGGAGATCTGACACATGGGTGCAGCGGGATCAGCCCTGTCGCGACGACTGAGCGAAGTGGTCGGCGTTGCGCTCTTTGCAGCCGCTTTGATCTGGCTCATCGCCCTGGCGAGTTACGAGCCGAGGGACCCGGTATGGTTTTTCAGCACCGAGGCAGGTGCGCCGGCCAACTTCGTCGGTCGCGTAGGCGCGTTTCTCGCCGAGCTGTCGTTTCAGGTGCTCGGGTACGGCTCCTACCTCCTGCCAGGCGTGATTGCTGTGGCGGGCTGGCAATATTTCTGGTGCCGCCGGATGGAGGCGGTTTACACCAAGATCACGGGTGCTGTGCTCGTCCTGGCGTGCACGAGCGCGTTTCTGAGCCTGGCGCTTGGCAGTGTCGACCTTGGCGATCGACAGCTTCGCGCCGGGGGCTATGCAGGTGAGTTCATTGCCGGTTTCACGGCCGACTATTTGAGCCGCACGGGATCGCTGATCGTCATCCTCACGCTCCTGTTCGTCGCCGTCATTCTCGCGACGCAGTTCTCATTCGGACGGTTTTTCAGCTCGGTCTTCCGCCTCGTGGCCGGCGCCGTGCAGTCCGCGTGGGTCGACTTTCGTCAGCGCGCCGAAGAGCGCCGCAAGACGCAGCAGCGGCTCGACGTGATCGCCAAGCATGTGAGGAAGGGGACCGCGCCGCCGGAACTGTTGAAGGCGGCTGTGGAACGCGCCGCGCGTCCGGAGCCGCCTGTGCGTGCAAAGGTATCGCCGCGAGTGGCTGAGGGTGACGAGGACGAGGCTGCTCCGCGCGCCGGTACTGCCGCTGCGCGAATAACGCCGCCGGTCGTTCAGAAGCGAGCCAAAGCACCGGTCGCTTCGCCGTTGCCCCTCACCGATCCCGAGCCTATCAGCCGAGGACCCGCCGAACGACGACTGAGCGGCTACACGTTGCCACCTGCGGCACTGCTCGATCCGCCGAGAGCGGAGCGCAAGGTCGACGAGCGCGAGCTCATGGAGGCGGCGCGGTTGCTCGAAGAAAAATGCCGCGAGTTTGCCGTCGAGGGAGCGGTCGTTCAGATTCATCCTGGACCCGTTGTCACGACCTTCGAGTTCAAACCCGATGCCGGGGTGAAGTACAGCAAGGTCACCAGCCTCGCCGACGATTTGTGCCTGGCGATGCAAGCCGAGTCGGTGCTGATCGAGCGCATCCCTGGCAAGTCCACAGTGGGCATCCAGATCCCGAATCCCAATCGCGAAGCCATTTCGCTCCGCGAGCTGCTCGAATCGGACATTTATCAGCGGACGCCATCCAAGCTCACCGTCGCGCTGGGCAAGACAATCCACGGCGAGCCCTTCATGGCAGACCTGGCGACGATGCCCCACCTGTTGATCGCGGGCTCGACCGGCACGGGCAAGTCCGTCGGCCTGAATGCCATGCTGACGAGCATTCTGTTTCGCGCAACGCCCGACGATGTGCGGCTGATCCTGATCGATCCGAAGCGCCTGGAGCTCGGGATGTACGACGACATTCCACACTTGATGACGCCGGTCGTTGTCGATCCGAAAAAGGCCTCGAACGCGCTTCGCTGGGCCGTTCGCGAGATGGAGGAGCGGTACAAGACGCTCGCGGCGTTTGGCGTCCGCAATATCGAGCAGTACAACCGCAACATCCGGCAGATCATCGAGAGCAAAGAGGTGCCCGAGGGCGCGGAGCCCCCTCGTCCCCTGGCGTTCATCGTAGTTGTGGTCGACGAGCTTGCCGACTTGATGATGGTGGCCGGCAACGAGGTCGAGGAATCGATTGCGCGGCTGGCGCAAATGGCCCGCGCCGTTGGCATTCACCTCATTCTCGCCACACAGCGGCCGTCGGTGGATGTGATCACGGGATTGATCAAAGCCAATTTCCCGGCGCGCATCTCGTTCCGCGTGTCGTCGAAGATCGACTCGCGCACCATCCTCGACGGCAACGGCGCCGAGCAGCTGCTAGGCAAGGGCGACATGCTCTTTCTCCCGCCGGCCTCCTCACAGAAGCTGCGTCTCCATGGTCCGTACATCTCTGAACAGGAATCGGCGCGTCTTGCGAGCTTCTTGCGCAAACAAGGAAGGCCGGTTTACGACGAGACAATCACCGCCGAGGATAAGGCGAGCGGACCTGAAGGCATCGAGCTCGAGAAGGACGATCTCTACGATGAGGCGGCTCGTATCGTGGTCGAGAGTGGGCAGGTCTCGATCTCGTACTTACAGCGAAAGATGCGGATTGGTTTCAGTCGGGCCGCGCGGCTCGTCGACATGATGGAAGCCGAGGGCCTGGTGTCCCCGGCCGTGGGCGGCAAGCCGCGCGAGGTGCTGGTTGGCCGCGAGTATTTCGAAGAAGTGGACGCGCAGCTGCGATAGCGGAGCACGAATGATGACCGCGAGATTGACTCGGCTTGCCGGCGTGACAGCGCTCGGTGCGGTGCTCGGAGCGCTGATCCCCGCCGCGGCGCACGCGCAGACCGCGCGTACGCGCTATGAATCGGCGCAGGAACGCGACCAGAAGGCGCGCGCATTGCTTGACGGCGCCTCTGCGGACGCGGAAACGCGGGCGCAAATTCGAAAGGACGTTCGTGGGGTGATTGCCGCCTACGACGCGCTCGTGCGCCGCTACCCAATCAGCGGGTATTCGGACAACGCGCTGGCCAATGCGGCGGACCTTGCCGCGTTGTTGCACGAACGGTTTGGCGAGCCCGACGATCGCGAGACGGCGATCAGGTTCTATGAGAGGCTCGCCGCCGAGTATCCCGCGAGCTCGGTGCTCACGCGGACCGCGCCGGTGCTTGCGCGACTACGCGCGGCGGAGCCGTCGAATCCTCCCGCGCCACCGGCCTCATCCTCACGGGCGCGGCTGACGGCGATCGAGCGCACAGTTCTGCCCGACGCCGTACGGATCACGCTGGCACTCGATCGCGAAGTGGCTTACCGCGAGGAAACGTTGTCGGGCCCCGCGCGTGTGTTCTTCGATTTGAAGGGTGTCGAGGCCGCGCCGGATCTGGTCGATGCCGTCCTTCGCTACCCGTCGGATGCCGTGCGCCAGATTCGGGTGGGACGCCATCCGAACAGCACGGTGCGCGTGGTGCTCGATCTCGAGGGTGTGACGCGCCATAGCGCGTACGCCCTCTACAACCCTTTCCGCGTCGTCATTGACTGCGAACCGGCGGTCGCTTCTGTCGCGAGAGCAGTCGCGCCACAACCCACGGTCGCTCCCGTCGAGAAAGCGATCGCACCACTGCCGGTTGCTCCGCTTGTCGAGCGGGCCGTTCGGCGTGAGCCCGAGCGCGAAGCCCCGCGACCAGCTCCGCGAGACAATCCGCCGCCCGCCTCGCCGGTCGAGGCACGACCGACGACACCTGTCGGTGCCGCGTCACCTCCGCCCGAGGGCGCAAACGCCAACAGCGCGGGAGGATTTTCGCTTGCTCGTCAACTTGGCCTCGGCGTTTCACGCATCGTCATCGATCCGGGGCATGGCGGACATGATCCCGGTGCCCAAGTGAAGGGGCTCGATGAAGCGGATCTGACTCTGGACGTCGCACTTCGACTCGAAACACTGCTGCAGAACGAGCCGGGGGTTGAGGTGGTGTTGACACGTCGGACCAACGTCTACATTCCGCTCGAAGAACGGACCGCCATCGCCAATCGCGAAGGGGCCGATTTGTTCTTGTCGATTCATGCCAACGCCAGCCGCAACGCGTCGGCCCGTGGGGTTGAGACTTACTTCCTGAGCTTTGCTGCGACGCCCGAAGCCGAGGCTGTCGCAGCACGCGAGAACTCTGCACACGCAGGTGAAATGCACAAGCTGCCAGACATTATCAAGGCCATCGCACTCAATACGAAACTCGATGAGTCGAGGGACCTTGCCGGGATGGTCCAGGAAGCGCTCGTGACCCGGCTTCGGCGATCGAATAAGAACGTGAGGAGCCTGGGCGTCAAGAAAGCGCCTTTCGTGGTGCTCATCGGCGCCGGCATGCCCAGTGTCCTGGCCGAAGTGTCGTTCCTGACGAACAAGCAGGAGTTGCAGCTGCTCAAGAGCACGAGCTACAAGCAACGCATTGCCGAAGCGCTACATGCCGCGGTGATGCGCTACCGGCGGTCGCTGAAGGGACAAGGCACGATAGCGGCCCATTGACGGCGTCAGCTACTTGGCTCTGAAGAGATTGTGTTCGCCGCCACGGGCTTCGATCGTCGTGGCGGGACGCCGGCGGCGGTACCAGATGAAGATCGCGCCGGCGGCAAAGCCGGCGATGATGGCCGCGGCCATGATGACGCCCGTCAGGCCGAACGCGGCGACGGCCACCTGAATCATATCGATACTGGACGCCGGTTCCTTGACCACCTCGATGATGGTGATCGGCTGCGCGGGGGTGGCATTCTGCATTACGGCCAGTTCTTACCCGCAGTCCTCGCAACTTCGACAAGCGTTCGAATCATCACCCCCGTGGCGCCCTTGGGTGTCCACGGCCGTGCCTCGTCGGCCCACGCGGTCCCGGCAATGTCCAGATGCGCCCACGGCGTCGTCCCCACGAACTCCTTGAGGAACATCGCTGCCGTAATCGCGCCCGCAGGGCGGCCAGGACTGTTCAGCATGTCCGCGATCTCGCTTTTCAACGATTCCTTGTAATCGTCGAACAGGGGCATGGGCCAGACGCGCTCACCAGCGCGATCCGCGGCCGCGCGAACGATCTCGACCCATGCATCGCTCCCAAACAGACCTGTTGCGACCTTGCCGAGGGCCACCACACAGGCTCCGGTGAGTGTGGCGACGTCAACCATATGCGTCGCACCAAGATGTTGTGCGTACCAGAGAGCGTCGCCGAGAATCAGCCGTCCCTCGGCGTCGGTGTTATTGACTTCAACGGTTAGTCCGGAGGCGCCGCGAAGGACATCCCCCGGCTTGATCGCACGACCGCCCGGCATGTTCTCGGTCGACGGCACGATCGCCATGGCGCGAATCGGAAGACGTTCGAGGGCGATGGCGCGCAATGCGGCCATCACCGTGGCACCGCCGGCCATGTCGTCCTTCATTCGCTCCATGCCATCGGCCGGCTTGAGCGAAATGCCTCCGGTGTCGAACGTGATGCCTTTCCCGATGAGGCCGAGCACAGGAGCGACGGGGGCGCCCACAGGCTCGTAGCGGGCGACGAGCAGCCTCGGCGGCTCGTCGCTCCCACGCGCGACGCCCAGGAGCAGCCCCATTCCGAGCTCCTCCATCCGGTGTTCGTCGAGGACTTCTGTCGTGACACCTGGTACTGCGAGCAGAGACTGGCCGCGATCGGCAAACTCGCGTGGCGTGAGCCGATTGCCCGGCTCGTTGATGAGGACGCGGGCGGCATTGATTGCTTCGCCCACTCGCCCACCTCGGTGGACCGTCGTGCCCGCGTCCGCAGCAGGAGTCGAGACTTCCACGGCGCTCACGAAGAACCGGGGATCGTCGCGGGTCTTGTAATGCCCGTTGTCGTAATTCGCGAGCGTGACGCCCTCGACCAGCGCTTCAATCCACGGGCCGGACCACGACTTGTCCAACGCAAACGCGATCCGCGCGTGGCGATGCTGGCGCGCCGCGAGGCCGACGCAGGCGCCCGCGCGCCGGATCCGCTCGATTGTGACTTCGGCGCGAGGTCCCATGCCCACGGCGAGAAACCGGCGACGTCCGTTCCCGCCAACGACGGAGGCGATCCAGATCTCGCATACCTTGCCGTTGAACTCCCCGCGTTGAAAGGCAGAATTGAGCTCCCCGCCCGTCGCATCGTTGAGCCAGCCGAACTCGCCGTTATGGTCCTGTGGAACTGCGATCGCAACCAGATCGGCATCGATCTGTGTCGCCGCGACGCGGCTCGTGGTGAATTGAGGAATCTCGTACGCCGGATGCATCTCTCCCCGCTGGAGCAAAGGTAGCAACGGCCGCTCGCGCGAGCGCGCGACGGCCAAACGATTAAGTGTAGCAGGGGAAAGACGGTGTCCTGAAGCCTAACCGGCCACTTGGACAATTCCCGTCTGAGGGACGGGGGGGACCGGCGGGGGCGACGTGGACCAACGCCCGAAGCCTGTCATCAACGTCGCGCCCAGACCGATCGTCCACACGATGAATTCGATCAGGGCGCCCGTAAGCAGCACCGCCCACGCGCCAAATCGCAATGGATCCGGCGCGAGACCAATCAAGCGTGACGCAAAGGTCGGCCCAATGACGAGCATCAGACCAATGGCGGTGGCAAGAAATGCGCTGTGGCCGCGCCATCCAAGGCGGTCCTCAACCCATTCGCCGAGACGGCACGCGATGCCCGTGAATCCCAGGATCAGCGCCGCAAAGATGGTCAGAAACGCCACCGGCACGAGAAGCGCGACCAGCGGAATGCCGATGATGGTCACGATGAGACCAATGCTGGCGATGATGAGGGCCGGAAGAAAGAGGATTTCGGTGGCCAGTCCCAGAAGAAAGGCGCGCCCTGGTTCGGCAGCCGCGGCCCTCCCCACACGCGCGACCGGAGCGCGGGCGACGATGAGGACCAATGCCATCAGAATGGCCAGCAGCGAAATACGGAACAACGCGCCGAACAGGCTGATCCATCGGCTGAAGTCACCGAAGTCCACCACTGGGAGGTAGAAGCCACCCCAGGACCACGACCCCCAATCTCCGAAACTGACATCGCTGACGCTCCCGCGCAATTGCGCTCCGTCAGCGCGCGAAAGGCGGCCGCCGACCAGGACCACGTCGCCGCGCACGTCGGATTCAGGGCCAAGCTCCACGTTGCCGCCCACCACGACCACGCCATCACGCACGCGTCCATCAACGCGCAGCGAACCGCCAATGACAACAACGGCGTCAGTTACCTCTTCGTCGCGCGAGATCTGAATGCTGCGCCCAATCGCCACCCGCGACCCGGTGGTGCGATAGACCCGAGGCTGCTCCGGGGGCTGGCTCGTAGGGCTCGTCGTGCTTTGCGCCTGAGCGTTGGGGATTGCGGCAGCGACTAGAAGCGCAAGCGCACTGACGTATAGGCCCGACCTGCTCGATACAGTGCGCACAATCCCTCCCAAACCTGAAGGCAAAGGCAGAAGACGAAAGGCAAAATTCAACGCTCGCGACAGGGCCGACGCTTTAGGTTTTGCCTTCTGCCTTCTGCCTTCTGCCTTGTACCCTATGCCCGGCTTGCTTGCCCTTATGTGACACGGACGAGAGGCAGCGCGGCGAAGTTCCCGTCCGCCCATGTCCAAGCAGAGATCTCTGGAGGCTCGGTTGCGAGCCCGACGATGAGAAAGATGAAGTGGGTGAAGCCTTCGGCCGCGTCCGTCGCGGAGGGTGTGGCCGACGAGTGCGGATGCGAGTGGTAGACACCGATGACCTGGAGCGACCTCCGTCGCGCACGTCGGATGATGTCGAAGTATGCGTTCGGGTCTACGAGATAGCGCCGCTGAGGGCTTTCGGCGGCATTCGGCGTCGGGACGGCTTCGAGAATCTCCAGCTCATTGCCTAGCAGCAGGCCGCAGCATTCTGCCGGGTGGTCCTGCCGGGCGTGCGCGATGATGGCCGCCTCGACGTCTGTTGGCAACCTCACACTTCAATCACCATTGCGATGCCCATACCGCCGCCGATGCACAAACTGGCGACGCCGCGGCCGCCGCCACGCTTCTTCAACGCGTAGATCAAAGTTGTCAACACGCGGGCCCCACTCGCCCCAATTGGGTGGCCGAGCGCAATCGCGCCGCCGTGCACGTTGACTTTCCGTGGGTCAAGACCCAGCTCGCGCACGACGGCGAGCGACTGCGCGGCGAAAGCTTCGTTGAGCTCGAACAGGTCGACGGCAGCCGAGTCGAGACCGGCGCGCTCGAGGGCCTTTCGAACTGCTGACACCGGGCCAATGCCCATCACCATTGGCTCAACCGCCGTGATTGCATACGAGAGAATGCGCGCAAGTCCGGCTCCACCAAGCGAGTCTGATCTCGCGAGTGACGTTACGATCAATGCAGCAGCGCCGTCGTTGATGCCCGACGCATTGCCTGCCGTCACGCCGCCTTCCTTCTTGAACGCGGCCCGGAGAGCCGCGAGCTTGTCGGCGGTCGTACCCGCCCGCGGATACTCGTCGGTGTCGAACGAAAGCGGATCGCCTTTCTTCTGTGGCACCGGTACGGCAACGATCTCATCTCTGAAGGCTCCGGACGCGATGGCCTCTGCGGCGCGGCGTTGACTCTCCGCCGCAAATCGGTCCTGCTCCTCGCGAGAAATTTGATACCGAGCCGCGACCTCCTCAGCGGTGAGGCCCATGTGACACAGGTGCATCGCGTCGGTCAGACCATCCAGAATCATCGTGTCAACAGTCTCCGAGTGACCCATGCGATAACCCCAGCGCGCACCCTTCAGCGCATACGGGGCGTTGGACATCGACTCGGTTCCCCCTGCCACGATGCAGTCGACAAATCCCATGCGGACGCCTTCAACGGCGTGCACGACCGCTTGCAGGCCCGATCCGCAAACACGGTTGACGGTCTCGGCCGGAACACTGACCGGGACACCGGCCTTGATGGACGCCTGACGCGCCACGTTCATTCCGGCGGCCCCCTGAAGAACACATCCAAGGATCACCTCACCGACATCGTTCGCCGACAGCCCGGATCGCACGATGGCTTCCCTGATGACGACGGCGCCAAGGTCTGGAGCAGTCAGATCCTTCAAGGTACCGCCAAAGTTCGCGATCGGCGTGCGGCAGGCGCTCAGGATGACGGCAAGAGGAGGTGACGACATTTCAGAAGGACCCGATCGCCCCGTCCACGTGCAGCGGAGCGCCAGTTGCGGATCTCACGTGCTCGAGCGTCGTGTCGGTCGCGATTTCACGCAGCACCAACCCGTTGGGTGTGACGTCGATGACGGCCAGCTCGGTGATGATCTGATGAACGACCTTCAGGCCAGTCAGGGGTAGCGTGCACTTTTCGAGAATCTTGTGCCCGCCCTCTTTCGTCGTGTGTTCCATGGTCACGATGACCTTCTTGGCGCCCGCGACGAGATCCATCGCTCCGCCCATGCCTTTGACCATCTTGCCGGGGATCATCCAGTTGGCGAGATTGCCTTCCGCATCGACTTCCAGGGCGCCGAGCACGGTCAAGTCGATGTGACCCCCGCGGACCATCGCAAACGAATCCGCGCTGCTGAAGTAAGAGGATCCAGGAAGCTCGGTCACCGTTTCCTTGCCGGCATTGATCAAATCGGGATCTTCCTCGCCGGGAAGCGGATAGGGACCCACGCCCAGCATCCCATTTTCCGAATGCAGCGTAATGTGAATCGTCGGGGGCACGAAATTCGCCACCATCGTCGGCATGCCTATGCCCAGATTGACGTAATCCCCGTCGTGCAGCTCCTGCGCGACCCGGCGAATGATGCGCTCGCGCTTATCCACTGCGTACCGTCCGCTTTTCGATGCGCTTGCTGTAGTCATGGCCCTGGATGATGCGCTTCACGAAAATGCCGGGTGTGTGCACCAGATCCGGATCGAGGGCGCCAGGCTCGACAAGGTGTTCCACCTCGGCAATCGTGAACCGCGCCGCGCTGGCCATAACTGGATTGAAGTTCCTCGCCGTTCGCCGGTAGACAAGGTTGCCAAGCGAGTCCCCCTTCCAGGCCCTCACGAACGCGAAGTCCGCATGCAGTGCGCGCTCCAGGATAAAGTGCCGGCCGTCGAACACCGCTGCTTCCTTGCCCTCGGCGATCAGGGTGCCGTACCCAGTGGGCGTGAAAAAGGCGGGAATACCGGCACCTGCTGCCCGGATTCGCTCTGAGAACGTGCCTTGCGGCACGAGTTCGACCTCGATTTCCTTCTGCAGAAACTGTCGCTCGAATTCTTTGTTTTCACCGACGTATGTCGAAATCATCTTGCGCACCTGGCGGGCCCTGAGGAGCAAGCCAATCCCCGAGTCGTCGGTGCCGGCGTTGTTGCTGATGATTGTCAGGTCTTTGGTGCCGCGTCGTTGAAGCGCCGTCACCAGATTCTCAGGAATGCCGCACAGGCCGAAGCCGCCCATCATGATCGTCGCGCCGTCGGGAACGAGCGCAGCGGCTTCCTCCGCGTCCCGGAGGACTTTGTTCATCGCCAGAATTATACCCATGCGGCTCGAGGGCCACTGACGTGCGGCGACTTGCGTCGAGTGGTGAGGTCAGTTCAGCCGGTCGCGGAAACCGCTAGCAGCCGCGAAGAGCGAGCGCACTGCTGCCGGCTCGTCCAGGCGGTCGGCCATGCTCATGATCTCGCCAACGACAGCCAACAAGAGTGGGCGAAGCTCAGAGGCGTTGGTCGAGAGAACGCTCTCCCAGACGGACGATGAGCTCGACGCCAGGCGGGTGGTGTCGCGCAGGCCCCCACCAGCCCAGCGGAGGCCAGCATCTCCAACGCTATCTCCGACAACCTTCATCAGAATCGACGCCACCACTTGCGGCAAATGGCTCACTGCTGCCATCACACGATCGTGCTCCGTACCGTCGTCTCTCATCACGACTGGAACCGCACCGAGCGCCGCGACGAAGGTCTCCGCACGCGCGCCTGCAGGACTCGCCCCGTCAACCGGGATTAGAAACCAGGGCTTGCCGTCGAACAAATCGGCACGGGCCTCCCCCGGCCCTGACGAGGCAGCGCCTGCCATTGGATGTCCACCCACAAACGTATGGGGCACGGTCTCGCGCGCCACGCTGAGGATCGCTCGCTTGGTGCTTCCCGTATCGAGCACGAGCGTGTCCTGGAAACGGTTGCCGTCGCGTGCGAGGATGTCGATGATCGCGTCGATTGGTGCGGCGAGAACGACGATGTCGGCGGCCGCCGCCGCGGCCAGCGACTCGTCGCGATCGAATTGTGCGATCGCGACTTCAGGCCACGCCCGGCGCGCCGCGAGGGCGACCGATGTGCCGATGAGACCCGGGCCGACAATGGCGACGTGCCGTGGGCTCACTCTCCCACCTCGCCACCCAGCACCTCAGCACCCCTGCACCTCTGCACCCCAGCACCCCTGCGCCCCTGCACCCTCTAACGCGCCCACCCCCGTCGTGCCACTGGCTCGAGACAAATGCTGCGTCCGATGGCCGGCGCGATAATCCGCAACTCGGCCATCAAGCGATCGAACTGACCAGGAAACATCGACTGCGCACCATCGCTCAGCGCGTGGTCGGGATCGCAGTGGACCTCGATGATGAGTCCATCCGCGCCGGCTGCCACCGCCGCGCGCGCCATCGCGCCCACCTTGTCGCGTCGGCCCGTGCCATGACTGGGATCGACGAATACCGGAAGATGACTGAGTTGCTTGACGACTGGAATCGCCGAGATGTCGAGCGTGTTGCGCGTCGCGCTTTCAAACGTCCGAATACCGCGCTCGCAGAGGATGACCTGACTATTGCCGCCCGAGAGAATGTACTCCGCGGACAACAGCCACTCTTCAATCGTGGCCGAGATGCCCCGCTTGAGCATGATGGGCTTGCGCGTATGCCCCAACTCACGCAACAGCGTGAAGTTCTGCATGTTGCGCGCGCCTACCTGATAGAAGTCCGTGTACTTGTCGATCACCTCTAGCTGGCTGATGTCCATCACTTCGGTGATGAGCTTCAAGTCGTGCGCGTTCGCTCCGGCGCGGAGCATCTGCAGGCCTTCTTCCCCCAGGCCCTGGAAACTGTACGGTGAGCTCCGGGGTTTGAACGCGCCGCCGCGTAACACTTTGGCCCCCGCCCGCTTCACAGCGGCCGCAGTGGTGTGCACCTGCGTTTCGGTTTCGGCTGAGCACGGACCCGCCATGACGATGACCTCATCGCCGCCGATGCGCACTTCCCCACTGGAGAAAACCGTGTCGTCGGGCTTGAAGGTGCGGCTCGCCAGTTTGTAGGGCTCGCTGATTCGCAGAACCTCATGGACGCCGTCGAGCATCTCGATGAGTCCTGGATCAACTTTGCCGCTGCCGACGACTCCCAGCACGGTGCGCGAGGCGCCCGTTGACCGATGCACGTCCATGCCGAGCTCGACGAGGTGGGCAATGACTTTCTCCACCTGGGCGTCGCTCGCGCGTTCCTTCATGACGACAACCATAACGCTCCTAATTCGCGGGACGAAAGTCCCGCGCTACTTCTCAAGGCTTCGGTCTCCGGTTTCCGGTCTCCGGCCTACGGCAACTCAGTCAACAAGTCCCGAAGCAGTTCCGTGGACCGTGGACAGTGAGCCTCATTCTCTTTCGATCAGATCGTCCGGCTCGGGCGGTGGTTCGGGCTCGAGTTTTGCTTCGATCCGCTGAATCCGCCTCGCTTCATCCATGATGCGCTCATACAATCGCGCAATAGCGTGCTCATCAAGCGGGCCGCCGAGCTTGATGTTCAAGTCCTTCACTCGTGCGATGACTTCGGCTTCGCGCTGGGGCTCATAAATTCCGAGCCCCGCCTCCTTCTTCAACCGGCCGATCGCATAGGCGCACCGCGCCCGGCGATCGAGCAGGCGCACGATCACCTCGTCAATCTTGTCAATCTCGTCGCGAAGCGCCTCCAGGCTCAGTCCCTCAGCCATCGCACATACCGCTCAACCTCGTCGAGAAGGGCCGGTGACCGGCCGTGTTCGGCGATGACATTGACCAGCGCACTCCCCACCACTGCGGCGTCGGCGTACTGACCGACGGCGCGCACATGTTCGGGACGCGACAATCCAAACCCAAGCGCCAGGGGCATCGCCGTTTCCGCGCGAACGCGGTCTGCCAGCTCGCGGGCCGAGCCCTCGATCGCGTCACGCGCCCCGGTCACGCCCAGGCGGGAGATGCCATACAGAAAGCCGGTCCCAAGCGCCGCCGCCCTGCGGATCCGCTCGACGCCGGTCGTCGGACTCAATAGAAAAATTGTATCAATCCGGGCGCGCGAAAAGGCGGCACGTAAGGGCTCGCATTCCTCGGGAGGCACGTCGAGCGTCAGGACCCCGTCCACGCCCGCAGTCTTCGCGCGTTCGATGAATCGATCGAGACCCATGCGCAAGATCGGGTTGGCATAGCTGAAGACTACAACGGGCGCATTCAGCAGGGAGCGGACATCTGCGATCATGCGCAACACCTTGTCGAGCGTCGTACCGGATGCGATTGCGCGCTCGGTCGCCCGCTGAATTACAGGACCATCCGCCAGCGGGTCGGAGAACGGCACCCCCACTTCGAGGACATCCGCGCCCGCGCGATCCAGCCGCACGAGGATATCGCGGCTGCGCTCCAGGTCTGGATCGCCCGCCGTCACATACGTGACGAGGCCCGTTCGGCCCTGCGTCCGTAAGTCGCGAAACGCGGCGTCAATGCGCGACATCGACGTCACCCTTCAATCGTTGCTGGACGCTCTGCACGTCCTTGTCGCCACGTCCGGACACGTTGACGAGCATGACGGCGTCGCGACCAAAGGCGCGTGCGGTTTTCATCACGTAGGCGATCGCATGCGACGACTCCAAGGCCGGAATAATCCCCTCCGTGCGCGCGAGCATCTGGAAGCCTTCAAGCGCCTCATCGTCCGACGCGTGGTGATATTCTGCGCGGCCCTGATCGTGGAGCCAGGCGTGCTCAGGACCAACGGCCGCGTAGTCGAGGCCTGCGGACACCGAATGCGTTGGCTCGATGTTGCCCGCCTCGTCCTGGAGCACGAATGTGCGCGTGCCTTGCAGCACGCCGGCCGATCCACCGGCAAAGCGAGCGGCATGCCGCCCGGGCGTGATGGACTCGCCGCCGGCTTCGATGCCGATGAGGCGCACGCCGGGGTCGTCGATGAAGGCGTCGAAAATTCCGATCGCGTTGCTCCCTCCGCCGACACACGCGACCACCACATCGGGCAGGGCGCCCATCAGTTCGAGACACTGCGCGCGAGCTTCCCGTCCGATGACGGACTGAAACTCACGGACCATTAGCGGATACGGATGCGGGCCAAGGGCCGAGCCCAGCAGGTAGTGGGTGTCACCCGGACTGGCCACCCAGTCGCGCATCGCTTCGTTGATCGCATCCTTGAGAGTCCGGCTGCCGGCATCAACACAGCGCACCTCGGCTCCCAGGAGATGCATGCGAAAGACATTCAGGGCCTGCCGCTTCATGTCTTCGGCCCCCATGTACACGACGCACTCGAGCCCCAACAGCGCTGCCACTGTGGCGCTGGCGACGCCGTGTTGCCCCGCGCCTGTCTCCGCAACAATGCGTTTTTTCCCCATGCGCGCGGCCAGCAAGGCTTGGCCGAGCGCGTTGTTGATCTTGTGCGCCCCGGTGTGCGTGAGATCTTCGCGCTTGAGCAGGAGACGCGCGCCGCCGCACTGCTGCCGCAGGCCCTTTGCATCCCACAGCGGCGTTGGACGTCCGGCGTAATGCGTCAGAAGCCGCGTCAGCTCGGTAGCAAATCCAGGATCCTGGCGCGCACGCAGATATTCCTTCTCGAGCGCCTGGATCGGCGCGACAAGCGTTTCCGGCACAAAGCGTCCGCCAAAGGCGCCGAAGTACCCGCGCGCGTCCGGGTCCCGCCGGCCGAACCACTGCGTCGCTGGCACACTCGATTTGATCATTGATGTACCTCGCGCACCGCCGCGACGAACGCTCGCATCGCGTCCGCATCTTTCACCCCGGGACTCGTCTCGATGCCTGATGCGACATCGACACCGTACGGCCGTACGTGACGGACGGCCTCAGCGACGTTGTCAGGTGTGAGGCCGCCGGCTAGCAGCACGCGGCGCCGTGCTGCCACCCGAGCAGCGCGGGTCCAGTCGATCGTGCAGCCGGTGCCACCGTATCGCTCGGTGTCATGCGCGTCCAGGAGCACCGTGTAATCGCCGGTCACACTTGGAGCAATGCCATCCCCCGCGAGTGAGGCCGCAAACCACACCTCACAGTGAAGGTCGGCCGCCAAGGTGGTGTCGCCAACGCCGTGTACCTGAGCGACGCGAATGCCGGCCTGTTCAACTGCTCTGGTGATCTCATCACGATCGGGCTGCACGAACACGCCGACTGGCGTGACCTCGGGCGGCAGTTCTCGGACGAGCGCCATTGTCCGTGCGACATTCACGCGTCGGGGACTTCCAGGCCACAGCACGAAGCCGACTGCGTCAACGCCTGTTTCAATCGCAACCGCCACATCTAATTCGCGCGTCATGCCGCACAGCTTGATGAATGTCATCGTTCTGCCAACAGTCCGCGAAGCGCGTCTCCAGGATCGGGACAGGTCATGAATCGTTCGCCGACCAGGAACGCGTGGTACCCAAGATCACGCAACCGCCTGAGATCCTCGCGCGTACGAAGGCCGCTTTCGCTCACAGCAATGACTCCGGCCGGCAATCTCGATGCGAGGGCGTCGGAGGCTTGCGTATGTACCTCGAGCGTCCGCAAGTTGCGATTGTTGACGCCGATGATTTCCGCTCCGGCGGCAAGTGCGCGCTCGAGCTCGGCAACGTCATGGACCTCGACGAGCGACGCCAGGGCTAGATCCTGCGCCTGTTGGTGCAGCTCGCACAGCTGGGTGTCAGTCAGCGCGGCAACGATGAGCAGAACGGCATCCGCGCCATGCGCGCGCGCCTCGATCAGCTGATATTCATCGACGATGAAATCCTTGCGAATGAGCGGCAAACCCACTGCCTCGCGCACGGCGCTCAAGTGATGCAGGGCGCCGTCAAAGAATGTCGGCTCGGTCAGAATCGACAGCGCCACAGCGCCAGCCGCTTCATAAGATCGTGCGACGGCGACAGGGTCGTACTCTCGCCGGAGCACGCCGCGGGATGGCGAACGGCGCTTGCATTCGGCAATGATGTTGATTCGTTCTGGCACGGACAGCGCCACGCGAAATTGGTTCCCCCGAGGCGACCGTTTCGCCGCGCGAGCCTCGAGCGTGGCACGTGAATCGCGCGCCTGCCGCAGGGCGACGCTACGCCGCGTTCCAGCAACGATGGCTTCGAGCAAATCCGGGCGTGGGGCTTCGGTCATGACGCGACGCCTCCCACTGATTGAGAAACATCAGCCAGGCGTGACAGCACTGCTTTCGCTTTTCCGCTATCGAGAGCCTCGGCAGCCTGTGAGACCCCCGCACGAATAGAGTCCGAGTGGCCGGCAACGAAGAGCGCAGCGCCGGCGTTCAGCAGAACGACGTTGCGAGCGGGACCAGGGTTGCCGTCGAGAACTTCGCGAATGCGCTGGCCATTTTGAGCGGCGTCACCACCCTTGAGCGCGTCCACGCTGCTCTTCGCAAGGCCGTAGTCCGCTGGGTGAACGTAAAACGTCTGCACCGCACCGTTGCGACACTCTGACACTTTCGTGTAGCCAGTCGTTGAAAGCTCGTCGAGGCCATCGGCGCCGTGCACGACCCACGCCCGGTTCGAACCAAGAAGCATCAATGCCCGCGCGATCAGCTCGGTCAGCTCGGGTCGGGGAACGCCGACAATTTGCCGAGCGGGGCGCGCCGGGTTCGTCAGCGGACCGAGCAGGTTGAAGGCCGTTCGCACGCCGAGATCCTTGCGAGCTGGCGCGGCATGTCGCATGGCGGGATGAAAGGTGGGCGCAAAGAAAAAAGCCATCCCCACCTCCACCAGGCACCGCTCGACGACTTGAGGCGGCGCAGCAACCTTGACGCCCAGAGCTTCCAGCACGTCGGCGCTGCCGCAGAGGCTCGACACCGAGCGGTTGCCGTGCTTGGCAACGCGCACTCCGCAAGCGGCGATGACCAGCGCGGCGGCCGTAGAAATGTTGAAACTGCCCGATCGGTCGCCGCCGGTTCCGCATGTGTCGAACACCTCGCCCGCAGGCGCAGCCAATGGCACGGCCTCTGTCCGCATCGTCTGTGCAAAGCCGACCAGTTCCGAGGGCCGCTCGCCTTTCATCGACAATCCGATCAACAGGCCTGCAATCTGCGCCGGCGTAGCCTCCCCGCGCATGATCACGGCCATCGCCTGGGCCGCTTCATCCGTCGTCAGGTCGTCGCGGCGGCCGAGCTTCTCGATGAGTTCGCTGAACATCGTCACTGCTCGAGAAAGTTTCGCAAGATGCGCCGGCCCTCGTGCGTCAGAATCGACTCTGGATGAAACTGCACGCCATGAAGGGGCCATTCACGATGTCGCAAGCCCATTACGAGGCCATCGTCTGTTGAACGCGCGGTGATCTCCAGCGCGGCAGGCCAGCCGGTCTCTGCCACGACGAGCGAGTGGTATCGCGACGCCTGGAATGCCGATGTGATGCCGGAAAAGATGCCGCGTCCGTCGTGCTCGACCGTTGAGGTTTTGCCGTGCATCGGCAATGGAGCACGGACGACGTCCCCACCAAACGCGAGGCCCATGGCCTGATGTCCGAGACAGACGCCAAGCATCGGAAGCCGATGGCCAAACGCCTGAATCGTGGCGAGCGTGACGCCGGCTGACTCGGGCCGCCCGGGACCCGGTGAAATCAAGATGCGTGCGGGTGCGAGCGCGGCGATATCGTCGATCGTCGTCTCGTCATTCCGTCGCACCGTTACTTCGGCTCCGAGCTCGCCGAGGTACTGCACGAGGTTGTATGTGAACGAGTCGTAGTTGTCGATGACGAGAACCATATCAAGTTCACGGTAGCGCCGGGGTCTTTGGACCTGCCGGCACCTCTAAAGACCCGACATCGCGAGTTCCAACGCTCGCACCATTGCGCGTGCCTTATCGCGCGTTTCTTCGTACTCCGCCGTTGGATTCGAGTCTGCGACGATTCCAGCACCAGCCTGCACCGACGCCTGACCGTTCTCGAGCACAATCGATCGGATCGTGATGCAGAAGTCGAGATTGCCCGCAAAGTCGAGATAACCCACGGCGCCTGCATAAATGCCTCGCGGGCTGGACTCGAGGTCGTTGATGATCTGCATCGCACGCACTTTCGGCGCCCCGGATACCGTGCCGGCCGGAAAACATGCGACGAGTGCATCGAGCCGATCCCGATCGTCGGCCAACTGCCCTTCCACAACCGAGACCAGATGCATGACATGGGAATAGCGTTCGAGCGTCATGAACGTCGGGACACGGACGCTGCCATAGCTGCACACACGGCCGAGATCGTTGCGGCCCAGGTCCACGAGCATCACGTGCTCCGCTCGTTCTTTCTCATTTCGCTTCAGTTCATCGCCGAGGCGCTGATCCTCTTCCTCCGAGCGCCCGCGCGGACGTGTGCCCGCGATCGGGTGCGTCTCGGCGCGCCGGCCTTCCACGCGCACCAGCATCTCGGGTGACGACCCGACGATGGAGCGCCCCCCCATGCGAATGAAAAACATGTAGGGTGAGGGATTCACATGACGCAGCGCGCGGTACACGGTGAACGGATCGACGCCCACCTGCGCCGAAAAGCGTTGTGACAGCACGACCTGATAAATATCGCCCGCTGCGATGTGTTCCTTGGCTTGCCGCACGATGGATTCGAACTGGGGTTGCGTGAGATTCGATTCGAGCAAGAGCGAATCGGCCGACGCGCCCCGCGTCAACGACAATGCGCGTTCGAGTTCGCGTTCGAGAAACTCGATCTTGGCGCACGCGAACTGGTAGAGGGCGCGCAGGTCGTCCTCGCCTGAAATTCGCGCATTCGCAATCAACAAAATTCTGTGCTGGACGTGATCGAACGCCAGCACGGTATCGAATAGCATGAATCCCGCATCGTCACTGGTGTCGGCGGGCGGGCGGGCGGCCGCGGGCTCGAACCAGCCCGCCGTCCCGTATCCGAGGTAGCCGACGGCACCACCGGTGAAGCGCGGCAGACCCGGGACAAACGGTGACTGAAAGCGGTTCATCAGATCGCGGAGAGTGTCGATAAACGATCGTTCCGACGCGGTCGTGACGCCAGCGCGCTCGACGAGTGTCCGATCGCCCCGGCCACGCAGGATGAGAAACGGATCCTTGCCGAGAAACGAGTAGCGCCCCACATGTTCGCCGCCTTCGACGCTCTCGAGCAGGAAGGCGTAGTCGGAATGTTCCGCAATCTTCAAGAACGCCGAGACCGGCGTGAGCAGGTCGGCGACGATCTCCTTGCAGACGGGCACGAACGTGCCGCGCTTCGCGAGGTCTACGAACTCGTCGAAGGTGGTGAGCTTCATAGAGTGCCTTCTGGCTGTAACGCCGCCAGTGCGGCATTACGCATCACGTGATCGGTCGGTTTCTGCCCCGTCCACCATTCGAACTGGAGCTCCGCCTGGGCCACGAGCATCTCGAGCCCGCCCAGCGTCTGACAGCCGGAGGCGCGCGCGTCCTTCAGCAACTGGGTTTGAGGCGGGTTGTAGACGAGGTCGTAGACGAGCTCGCCTGTCAACGGCCCCTCAGGCAACGGCGACGCGTCAACATCCGGCGCAGTGCCGACGGGTGTTGCGTTGACGAGCACGTCCCACGATCCCGGAAGGGGCGGCCAGTCGGCGGACGCCGCGCCCGTGAGGCGCGCCGCTTCCTTGGCGCGTTCGCGGTCGCGGGCCACGATCGAGACGCGAGCACCCGCGGCATGCAGCGCCTCAGCCGCCGCTCGCGCAGCGCCGCCGGCACCCATGATTGTCGTCCGACGACCTTCGA
This sequence comes from uncultured Acidobacteriota bacterium, assembly GCA_963846425.1. Taxonomy (GTDB): domain Bacteria; phylum Acidobacteriota; class Vicinamibacteria; order Vicinamibacterales; family UBA2999; genus JACCSI01. The sequence continues at coordinate 340,601 of CAWJVW010000002.1, forward strand.
CGGACATTCTGGCGAGCAGGGGTTTCAAGAACCCGGCAACATCGGAGTTGTAAGCGGCCCACCGGCCGTTGACGCGGCGCAACGTGTTCACGGCGCGGATACGCCTGCTCACGGGGTCGGACTCTGCTGCGGCGGCGAACGCGTCCTCCTTGAACGGAGCGGTGACGCTGGCGCCTTCGATTCCCATCGCGTCTGCAAAGTTCAGGAAGTCCGTGAAGTCGGCAGCCGCAAGGGGCAGATACACGGCATCGAGCCCCGCTTCCTTGAAGGCCGCGTTGTGCATGGCTGGCGAAATGGAATGCGCCACGGGCCGGCCGACGACTCCATACAAGGAGGTGCGATCGGTGATGCTGCGGAAGTGGAATTCGTCCTGGAGCCTGCACGCGGTCATTTGCCCCGGCGCGACCGCATCACCGGCATATGTCCAGCAGGATCCGAACCGCGCCGCGAGGACCCGTGTTGGAGTGCCCGATTCACCCATGGCGACCAAGGCAACAGGTGATCTGGACTCTCGCCCGACGGTGGCAAACGGCAGGCAGTCGGTCAGCCGGTTTGCCATCGCCGAGAGCTTGATGACTTCGGCGCCCGTTGATCGCATCGCTGCGGCACGCACCTCGAGATCGGCTGGGACGCCGTCGAAGTCATGAACCGACAGGACTATGCCCTGCCCGCCTCGCGCGACGATCAGGTCGTCGAAGCCGGCTCGGCCCTCGACGTCGACGTACTCAGCGCCGAGTTGCTGGGCGTCGCGCAAGAGACGTTGTCGTTCTTCTTCCGACCCACCGAACTGTCCGCCTTCCCAGGTCGGACGGCAGGTGAAAATTGCCGGCAGGCGCCGCCCAGCCAGCGCGCCGGCCGCGCTGGGATCGCGAACCGTGTCAACGCGCAGCTCTACCAGGTCGGCGCCAATTACGCGATCGCGTCGCGCTCTCAGCTCCGCCATGGTCTCGCCCGTCACGGTTACGCAAATTCTGGGTTGCTGCATAAACAAAAAGCGCCTCTTCAGGGTTCACTGAAGAGGCGCTTGGGTCGAGTCGGTAGTGATGGATCGCTGCTCGGTGCCTAGGCCCCTTCTGCGGACTGCCAATACCACCACCAGGCGTACGCGCCGACGCTCCCCCGAGAGTTGCGGGAGGGCTGTCTGAGGGCGAACGGGACTCGCGCGCGAAGCGTCACGGGCCGAAACGGTACTAGAGGCGTCTAAAGGTGTCAAATGCTCCTCGAGCCCGAAAGCCGTTTATAATTGAGCAAGTCCACCCTTTCCAAGCATTTGCAATGATCTGTCGAACTCTGGCCGCGCTCGCTGTCGTCGCCGGGCTGGTGATTGCCACCCCCGGGGCGCAAACCTCGATTATTCCCATCGATGAAGTCCGACCCGGTATGGTCGGCGTCGGTCGCACCGTCTTCGAGGGCGACACAATCGAGGAATTCAAAGTCCATATCCTCGGCGTGCTCAAAAATGTGGTCGGACCGCGCCGGAATCTCGTCCTGGCGCGGCTCGAGGGCGGACCGCTCGAAAAAACCGGTGTCATTGCGGGCATGAGCGGCAGCCCGGTCTACATCGACGGCCGGATGCTAGGCGCCGTCTCGTACCAGCTTGGCCAGTTTTCCAAAGACGCCATCGCGGGCATCACGCCCATCGGCGAGATGACCGATGCGACCGCGCTTGGACCGGTGACTCAAGGTACGCGGCCGGTGGCGATCAATTGGCGGCCCGCGCCACAGGATCTCCTCGCCATCTGGAGTCGTGACCTTGGCCGTTCACACCCATTCGCCGAGGACGCGTCGCAGACACTGCTGACCGGCGACCAGGCTTTGTCACCGCGGATGGCCACAATGCTGCGACCCATTGCGGTTCCCCTGGTGACCGCCGGCTTGGCGGCCGATGTGCTGTCGCCGTTAGTGCCAGCGCTGACCGATCGCGGTTTCCTGCCGGTCTCTGCGGCAACGCAGTCACGTCCCGCCAGCACATCGAAGCCTCGGCCGCTTCGGCCTGGCGATTCGATGGGGGTCGCCTTGCTCACTGGCGACTTCATGCTTGGGGCCACCGGAACCGTGACACATCTCGAGGGCGACCGAATTTACGGTTTTGGCCACCCGATGTACAACCTCGGCCCCACCCAGTTTCCATTGATGCAGGCTAACGTACACGTCGTGTTGCCGAGTCTGTTGACGTCGGTCAAGCTCGCGAGCTTTGGTGAGGTGCTTGGCGTCGTCCAGCAAGATCGCGCGACGGCGGTTGCAGGCCGTCTCGGCGCTGGTCCGAGGATGATTCCGATGAGCATCACGCTCAATTCGGATCGCGTTCCGAGCCGCACGTTCAATTTCACGGTCGTGAAGGATCACACGTTCACACCACTGTTGACCTATGTGACGGTGGCGAGCGTGCTTACGGGGTACGAACGAGGCGCCGGGCCAGCCTCGTTTACGGTCCGCGGGACCGCGAGCATTCGCGAGCACGGCGATATCGCGTTCGAAGACATCTTCACGGGTGAACAGCCGGCGGGTGCGGCTTCAGCCTATGTCGCGGGACCGCTCACATTTCTGCTGAAGAACGCGTCCGAGCCAGTTGACGTCGAGAAACTGACGTTGACGATTGACGCGACCGAGCAGTCGCGCAGTGCACGCATCGAGCGCGTGTGGCTTGACACTGATCGGCCGCGCGCCGGCAGAGAGGCTTCTGTCAAGGTACTGCTCCGAACGAACAAGGGTGAGGAGCTCGTCAAGTCTGTGGCGATTCAGATCCCGGTCGATGCGACGGGGACTTTGCAATTGCTCGTCGCCGATGCCAATCGCTTGACCGCCGAAGATCGTCGACTAACCCGCGGACCCGAAACGCAACAAGTCGCGCAATTGATTCGCTCGTTCAACAAGGCACGCCGCAGTAACCGGCTCTATGTCCGGCTCTCCGCCTCCGACGAAGGCGCTATCGTCAACGGCGAGCCGATGACCGCGCTGCCGCCGTCAGTGTTGGCAGTGCTGGAATCCGACCGAAATAGCGGCACCTACAGCCCGCTTCGCAGCGCGACGCGCGGTGAGTGGGAGGTGCCCGTCGAACTGGCGGTTACCGGTTCGCGACAACTTTCCATCACGCTCGACCAACCTTAATTCCTAAGAGCACTCGAGTCCAATGCACAGGGAGATTTGGGAGTTCAGGGAGAAAGTCGTCTCCCGGGTCTCCATGACCTCCCTGTGAAAGTCGGTAACACGAGTGAACTTTGGGATTACTTCGAAGGAATCGTGGTTTTGATGCGTATTGCGCCCTTTCAAGGCCTCACGCTTGCCGGCGCTGTCGTTCTGCTGAGTACTTTGTCTCTGCAGGCCACCCCAGGCTTCTGGCAGGCGGCGACGCAGGCCGATTTTCTGCGCGGGGACGTCGAGGATCTCTCGATCGATGAACACGGCCGCTTGATGCTGGGACCCGAAGTCCGGCGCGTACACGACGTCGGTGTGCCATTTGTCTGGACGATGCTCCCGGGCCCCGACGAGTCCATCTTTCTGGGAACGGGCAACGAAGGCAAAGTCGTGCGGGTGGATCGCAGCGGCAACGGAAGCGTGTTTTACGACAGCGGTGAGATGGAGGTGCACGCGCTGGCGCCGGCGCCGAACGGCGGGCTGTATGTCGGGACCTCGCCGGATGGGCGCATCTACAAAGTGGACGCACGTGGCCAGGCCGCTCCCTTCTTTGATCCGGACGACAAGTACATCTGGGCATTGACGGTTGACGCGAAGGGCGTCGTCTACGCGGCCACAGGCGACAAGGGTGTCGTCTACCGCATCACGGCGGATGGCAAAGGCGCGCCGTTCTTTACGACAAAAACGACGCACGCCATCTCGTTGGCTCTCGAGTCCACGGGGCAGTTGCTCGTGGGCACGGGCTCCCCAGGTCGCGTGTTTCGCGTGGATCCTGACGGCAAGGCTTTCCTTCTGCTCGACACGACGTTTCAGGAGATCAAGTCCCTGCGATTGGATGCGAAGGGCGCTGTATACGTTGCTGCACAAAGCGGACGGCCGGCCCAGGGTGCCGAGCCCAGTCCCTTTGTTCCACCAAGCGAACCGCCTCAGCCGACGCCAGTCCCGCAGGTTTCGACCGAGATTACGGCCATCGCACTCATCGACGTCCCTGTGACACCGCAGCCTGCCACTCCCACGAGCGGTCGCGCAGACTCGCGCGGGCCGACGGGCGCAGTGTATCGGGTGTTGCCCGACGGGCTGTGGGATCAGTTGTGGGAATCGCGCGACGACACGCCGTACGACATCGCCTTCGAAGCCGATGGCGCGTTGCTCGTCGCAACTGGTGCTGACGGCAAGATCTTCCGGCTTTCGGGTGATCCCATGCGCCCGACGCTGTTGACAACAGTTGCCGCACAACAGGCAACGATCATCCATCGCACCCCAACGCAGACTTTGATTGCCACCGCAAACCCGGGACGACTGCTCTCCGTTTCAGCCGGACGCGCGGACCGCGGGACGTACGACTCCGACGTAAAGGACGCGCGGATGGTCGCGACGTGGGGCACCATCGCCTGGCGCGCCACGAGCCCTTCTGGCACGAAAGTCGAAGTTCGCACGCGGTCAGGTAATACCCGCACGCCTGATGAGGCATGGAGCCCATGGTCGGAGCCGTATACGGATTCGACGGGCTCCCTCATCGCAAGCCCCAAGGCCCGCTATCTCCAGTGGCGTGCGGTACTCTCTGGTAAGGGCGAGTCGCCGATGTTGACGTCGGTAACCGCTGCCTTTCTTCAACGCAACGTGCGTCCGGAGGTTGAATCGGTCACCGTCCACCCTCCCGGCGTCGTCTTTCAGAAGCCGTTCTCGACCGGAGAGGCCGAAATCGCGGGCTTCGACGCGGAACCGAACGATCGCCGTTTGGCGGCGTCAACAAACGCTGGCGCTCCGGGTGGTGCGCCGTCGCTCGGGCGGCGGACCTACGAGAAGGGGTTGCAGACTTTTGTCTGGAAAGCCAGCGACGAGAATGGCGACGAATTGAGCTTTGACGTGCTCTATCGCCGCGAAGGTGAAACGTCGTGGAAGCTGCTCAAAGGCGGCTTGACGGATTCCATCCTGGTATGGGACACCGCCTCCGCGCCCAACGGTTCGTACGTGATGAAAGTCGTGGCGTCAGATCAGCGATCGAATTCCAAGGAGACGACGCTCAAAGGCGAACGCGAAAGCAATAGCTTCGATGTCGACAACTCGCCACCCGCCGTCACGCTTGGCGCGGTCCGGCGTGAGGGGGGCATGATTGTCGTTCCCGTCGCGATTAAGGACAGCGATTCTGCCGTGTCGCGCGTTGAATACTCTCTCGACGCTCAGCGGTGGCAGAGCGCTTTTCCGCAGGACGGCATTCTCGATGGCCGCAATGAGCAATTTGCGCTGCGATTCGACGTGGCGATGGCAGGACGCACGCTCGTTGTGCGAGCCACGGACGCGATGAGTAACGTCGGATCGGGTGAAGTGGTGCTCAAATAGGACCCGGCGCTTCGAGCGAAGCGAGCTCGTCCGCTTATGCGGCCGCCAGTCCGTCGTCGCCCGCCGCTGGCACTTTCACGGAAGCGGGACGCTTTTTGGGCTGCGCGGGGCCCTGAGTCGGCTCCGTTGATCGCGGAGGGCTGACGAGATAAAGGTCGTAATCAGGCCTACCCTTGACGGTCGTCGAGGTCACGAGCCAGACGACGTTCACGGCGACCGGCAGGCCGCCTGAAATGGCTGGCTCGAAACGTGCGCGTGAGGCTGCTTCGATCATTCCGAGCACGACCTCGGGCTTCACTTGCAGCGCACGCGCCTGTTCGGCAACCAGCAGTTCCAGGTTCTGAATGCGGCCTTCACGAGTCACGACGGCCGAGAGTGCCCACTCCAGATCTTCCCCGGCGGTTGGCATCGGCGTATCAAGCAATGCCCGGGGCGCGAGCATTGTCCCAGCCAGGCGGAGCGGGTTGTCGTTGGTGCCCTGATTGGCCAACGTGCTGATGATGCCGGCCAGTGATTCTGGCTTCTCCTGACTAGCCGCCTGCAGTACGCCAGCGGACGCGAAAATGCAAATCACCATTGCGACTGTCGCGCCCAACCCCGCCCACACAAGGTGCATGTCCTGGAAGAGATCTCGCACCTGGGCGGCGAAGGAGAACTGCCGTTCGACGCGAACACGTTCGAGCACGGCGCCGGTCAGGCGCCCGTTGTCGGCGGCGGCGCGTCCAGGCACCGAGCCCGCCATCATGCGTAACGCTTCGCCAAGTTCGGCAATGGAGGCCGCCTCGAGACGGCACGCTATGCACTCCTGCAGGTGCGCCTGCACACGCACCTGCTCATCGACGGAGAGCTCGCCGTCGTGATAGGCCGTCAGATCTTCACGCACCTGGTGGCACGCCAGGACGTGCATCATGGGCGCACCTCCTGCAGTTGCCGGCGGAGCGTCTGACGCGCACGGGTCAGCCGCGACTTGACCGTCCCGATGGCGACGTTCAACGAGTCTGCGATTTCGTCGTAACTCAATCCGTCAATCTCCCGGAGGACGATGACCGTTCGTTGATCGAACGGTAGCGCGTCGAGCGCCGCCCACAGTCGGACGGCCATCTCCCGCCGCGCAAACGCGCGGTCAGGAGCATCACTGTCACCCGGCTGCCGCAACTCACCGTGATCCAGCACGTGCTGTTCGAGCTGCACTTGATCCGATCGGCGGCGCCGCCGCCACCAACGCTGGCGATTGCGCGCCTGGTTGATGGCAATGCGATAGATCCACGTGCGGAGCGCTGACTGACCCCGAAACGCGTGCAACGTGCGGAAGACCCGCAGGAACACTTCCTGCGACAAGTCGAGGGCTTCGTCACGATCGCCCATCAGGTGAAGCGCCAGCTGGAAGACCATCCGTTCGTGGCTGGCGACCAGCTCGGCACAGGCCGCCTGCTCGCCGGCGGCGCAGCGCTGTATCAGCGCAGCCTCGCCGCTTCCAACCTCAGACCACCCGATGGCTCCTGCGTTTTTCACCAGTTGCTCGGCGATGAGTCGTGACTCCATCCAGTCTATCAACTCCGCATGCGGCCGGCTATGGCCGACACGTGATGTATCTAGGGCATTAGATCCCGACTCGGGCAAAAAGTTCCCTCGAGTCCTTCAAGTGCTATCCTCCCCGGGTGCGGCGATACGTCATTGGCTGCCTTGTGCTTGCGACCGCCGCGGTGGCGGGCGCCGCGGTCTATGCCGTCTATGCCAGCGACCGCGAGTATTCGCGCCTGATCACAGCGGGCGATGAAGCTCAAAGCGCCGACCGGTCCTTGCATGCGATCGAGGCGTACAGTGCTGCCATTGCGCTGCGTCCCGATTCGATGCTGGCGCACCTCAAGCGAGGGATTATTTACCGGTCGCGCGGCGAGCTGACGCAGGCACTGGCAGACCTGCGTCGCGCGGCGGAGCTCGACCCCACGGCGACCCGGCCGGCGGAGCTCGCCGGCGATACGCACTTCTCTCTGGAGCGGTTCGATCAGGCGGCCGCGCGATATGAGACCTACCTGAGTCTCGACGATCGCACCCCTCGAGTGTGGTACAAGCTCGGCCTCGCCCGCTATCGCGCCGGTCGTCTCGAGGCAGCGATCGCCCCCCTGCAGAAAGCCGTCGCACTGGACAAGACGATGGCCGAGGCACATTATCTGCTCGGCCTGTGTCAGCGGGATCGCAAAAGGATCGCGGCCGCTCGCACATCACTCGAAACCGCTGCGCGCCTTGCGCCAGGTCTGACCGGCCCGCGAGAGGCGCTCGCCGGCCTCTACCGCGCCGGCGGCGAGCCCGCGCGAGGGATCGATCAGCTCGAAGCGCTCGCCGCACTCGACTATACACAGCCCGATCGCCTCGTCGCCTTGGGCCTCGCGCACGCGCGGTCACGCCGGTTCGAGGCGGCTGTCCTGATCCTGAGCCGGGCTGTCGAGCGTTTTCCTGATGAACCGCAGGTCTATGCTGCGTTGGGGAGCGTCTGGCTCGACGCCGCCGAAGTCCGCGACGACAGTGTGGCGCTCAAGAAGGCGATCGAAGCCTTATCGACGGCCGCTGGCTACGTCGAGGTCACGAGCGCTGCCCTCAGCGATCTGGGCCGTGCGCAGATGATGGCCGGCAACACGGCAGCCGCCGATCGCGCGCTGCGCCAGGCCGTCGACCGCCTACCGATCGATCCAGACGCCTTTGTTCACCTGTCCACGCTGGCCCGCCGTGCAAACCGGATTCTGGAAGCACGCGATGCGCTCATTCAATACGCTGCGCTCGTCGGCGATCGAGAACCCATCGTGCCGCTCGCGACGCAGATTGCAAGCGACTCGATCAGGCTCGGTGATCACCGTGTCGCGTTGCGCTGGATCGAGAGAGCCGTCGACGATGCGGGCACGACGCCGGCGTTGGCGGCGCTTCGTCGGCGCGCGCAGGCCATGCAGGCAAGAACCAACCTGATGCAGTAACTACCGCTTGAGCTCAGTCCGTGGATCGAGGCGATCGCGAAGCCCATCACCGAGGAAGTTGAAACCCAGCACGACCAGCGCCAGGAAGAGACCAGGAAAGATCGTCAAGTGCGGGGCGTCGAGCAGGTGCGATCGACCACCGTTGATCATCGTCCCCCAGCTCGGTGTTGGCGGCTGAACACCTAGCCCGAGAAAACTGAGCGCAGCCTCCGACAAGATTGCTGCTGCCATGCCGAGTGTCGCTTGGACGGTCACGGCGGGAAGCGCCGTTGGCAGGACATGCCTGGTCAGCGCCCGCCACGTGCCTGCGCCGAGCGCACGCGCAGCCACGACATACTCAAATTCGCGCGCCCGCAAGACCTGACCCCGTACCAAGCGCGCATAACCCACCCACCCGATCACCGTCAGCGCGAGGACCACGTTGCCGAGACTGGGCCCGAGCACCGCCACGAGGGCGATCGCGAGCAGCAATCCTGGAAACGCGAGCAGGATGTCCATGACGCGACTGATGACTTGATCGACACGGCCGCCGTAATACCCCGCGATCGATCCCATCGCGAGTCCGATGATCGCCGAGACCCCAACCACCACGAAACCAACGAAGAGCGAGACTCGCGCTCCGATGAGCACGCGTGACAAGATGTCGCGCCCGAGCTCGTCCAGGCCAAACCAGTGCCGCTCGCTCGGACCTTCGAGCCGCAGCGCGAGCTCCTGCGACGCGGGATCGTACGCGACGAGCCACGGAGCGACGATGGCCGCACCGACGATCAGAATCACGACAGCCGCACCGACGCGCATCATCGTTGTAGGGTGCCTGGGGTGCCTAACGTGCCTCGTGTGCGTAGAGTGCTAATAGTGCTCGTGGTGCCTGCAGCGCCCAGGATGAGCACGCTAGCCACCCCAGGCACCTTCTGCACCCTCGGCGCCCTACTCATACCGAATCCTCGGATCGAGAGCCCCATAAACGAGATCCGTGACGAGATTGACCGAGACATAGGTGATCGCGATGAGCAGAATGCAGCCTTGCACCAAGGGATAGTCGCGGAAACTGATCGACTGAATCAGCAATCTTCCGACGCCTGGCCACGCGAAGATCGTTTCAGTAATCACAGCGCCGGTCAGCACCGCGCCAAATTGCAGCCCCAGGATCGTGACGAGAGGAATCAAGCTGTTACGTAGGGCATGGCCCAGGATCGCGCGGCTGGACGACACGCCACGTGCGCGAGCCGCCCGCACGTAGAGCTCACGCAATTCCTCGAGGAGGCTGGCCCGCGTCATACGCGCGAGAATCGCGGCGAGCGCCGCGCCCAGCGAGATGGCGGGCAGAATCAGGCTTTGCCATCCGCCACGTCCGGAAACGGGCAGCCATCCAAGCTGTACGGCGAACACGATCGCCAGCATAGGGCCCAGCCAGAAGTTCGGAATCGAAATCCCCGCCAGGGCGATCGTCATCGCGGTGTAATCCGCGAAGGTGGCTCGGCGAACCGCCGCAATGATTCCCAGCGGAAGTGCGACGAGGACGGCAACGAGCATCGAGGCGAGCGCGAGCTCCACAGTGGCGGGAATGCGTTCGGCGATAGCGGTCGCGACCGGCTGGCTCGTACGAAACGACGTTCCGAGGTCGCCTCGGACCAACCCACTCATGAAGCGGCCGTACTGTTCGAGGAGTGGCCGATCGAGGCCCAGTCGCGTCCGAAGGTCTGCGACATCGGTGGCCGATGCGCCGTCTCCGAGCATCGCCTGGGCCGGGTCGCCAGGCACGAGATGAATGAGTGAGAACACCAGCGTGGCAACGCCAAGCAGCACCGGAATCGTCAGTAGAATCCGGCGGATCAGATAGCGGACCACTGCGTCATTGTACATTCGTGCGCGAAGCGGCTTCGTCACGGACGTCGGCAATTCCGAGCCGCCCCATCAACTTCGACAGTCCCTGACGACTCAACCCGAGCTCACGCGCGGCGGCGACAGTCCGGCCCCCGGCTTTCGCGAGTGCGGCACGTACGTAACGCTCCTCGAACTGTCGCCGTGCATCGGCCAACGTCGCGCCGCGCTCGAGCGCCGCCACGCGCGCGATGTGCACCGGTAGCGCCGACGGCCCGATCCATCCGTTGCGGGGTGCGGACACCAACATCGACGCGAGGACGTTCTGCAGCTCACGGATGTTCCCCGGCCAGCCATATGCTGCGAACGCTGCTACAGTGGGCGTCGAGGGGGCCGCACGACTCCCCGTTCGTGCGGCCAACGCGCGCCACAGATGATTGACGAGCAGCGGGATGTCCTCGACGCGCTCACGAAGCGGCGGCATGAGAATGCGGATCACGTCGAGGCGATACCAGAGGTCAGCCCGAAACGTGCCTACCGCAACCGCCCCAGCGAGGGGCCGATTGGTGGCTGCGAGAATCCTGACATCAACCTTGCGAATGACGTTCTCACCCAGACGGCGGATTTCGCCGTCCTGCAGGGTCCGCAAGAGCTTGGCCTGCACACGGCTTCCAAGCTCCGCGACTTCGTCAAGAAACAGCGTGCCTGCGTTGGCGTCCTCGAACATGCCGGCTCGATCGCTTGCTGCCCCCGTGAAAGCGCCGCGCACGTGACCAAACAGCTCCGCCTCGACCAGATCATCGACCAGTGCCGCGCAGTTGATGGCACAAAAGCGGCGATCGCGCCGGGCGCTTCGCGCATGGATGGCCCGAGCCGCCAGCTCCTTGCCCGATCCGCTTTCGCCCTCGATGACCACAGGGAAGGGAGAGGCCGCTGCGCGCACGATGGCCTCGCGCACGGCAACCATTGCGGGACTCTCGCCGACGAGCTCGGGCACGGGATTGGTTCTGTCTGCAAGCGGTTGGGCCCGCGCGATAGCCAGCCGCACGCTCGGCGCCGCTGCGGCGGCGGCAATGCCGAGGAGTGTGGACGCATGCTGCTTGGCGACAGGCGTGCCTGCGCTCCATCGACACCACACGGCGCCGATCACTTCGGCGGCATGACGCACCGGCCATGCGGACTCGACCGGCCCCTGTTCCGCTGCAGGGCTGATGGGCACGCCGGTCTCAATCGATCGTACTGCCATGCCCAGGCCGGCCGCCTCCGAACCCACGCGTGCGAGCACTCGTGGCGATGAACCCTCGCGCGCCACAAACGCGACGCTTGCTGCCTGAAGGCGATCACGCAAGAAGGCGCCCACTCGGGCGAGGGCCGTGTGCTCGTCCTCGATGTCCTGGCAGATCCGCAGCACGTCGACGAAGTCATCGACCATTTCGTACCCCCTTGCGCGATCACATGCTGGTTCGCCGCCGCCGAGCCGCCCGATCGCACGGTCCACGGCCCGTTGGTGAATGCCGGCCAACACCTCCGCCTGCCGGGCCGCAAGCTCTGGGTGTCCCGCCGGCACGGTCGCGAGCACGGCGCGTGCTTCGAAGGGCTGTTCGCGCGCGACCAGTACGTCGGCGAGCTCTATCGCCCGCTGTGAGTGGTCAGATCCATTCGTCACCCCTGCAATGATCCAGGCCCAGCGCGCCGCGGATTCAGCTTCGGGGTCTGCATTCGAGACCACGTGCGCAGGCCTAGCTCCGAACGGCACCACCGATTCATGCAGGACCACACGGTCTCGGTTGGCGACCTTTGTGAGCCAGGACGGTGGATCTGGTCCACGGGTGAACGTTCTGACGATCACATGCGGCCGCGCATCTCGACGCGCCAGTCGCACAAGAGCCGGCACGGCAGCGCCGGATGCCAGCGGAGTCTGCGCAAAGATCACCAGCGAGCGATCTGCAAGCCAGCTTGGCGTCCCACCTTTCCCCAACCGCGACACGGCGCCAAGCAGTTCGACGGCAATGGGCACCCACCCACGCACTCTCGCTTCTCGCGCAAACATGCGCGTGAAGTAGTCGTGATCCCGAGGAGGCCGGCCGCTGAGATCAAACGCGCGGGGCGCACCGTGCCGCGCGCACTCGAGCATCTCCGTGAAATTCTGCAACTCGGCTTCGAGTCCTTCGGGGCGTCGGCGACTGCCCCATCGCTCCCACACTTCCATCCGACGATCGCCAACGAGCTCGATATCAATCAGCATGCGGCCCAAGCGCGTCTGGAAGAGGGTGTGTGAGGACGAAGCAACCGAGTGTTCCAGATCAACGAATCTTCCAGTCGCGAGATCGATGGTGTGCGAGCGTGAAGGTGCGGCGAGGTACCGATCGAAACGCAGCATGACATCGTGTCAGTGCAAACGGCTCGCCGGGTCAAACCACGAGATAAACAGCGGCCAATCGCGCCACCACGAGGCCATGTATCGCAGGAAGTTCTGAGTACAATGCCTGCCCGATGTTGCGGTTTCTGACGGCCGGCGAATCACATGGACAGGGATTGGTCACGATTCTCGAAGGCGTTCCCGCTGGCCTCGTCATCGATTTCGATCGCATTACGCAGGATCTGCGTCGCCGGCAGGGCGGCTACGGGCGCGGGCAGCGCATGGCGATCGAGTCCGATCGCGCGGAGGTCATGTCGGGCGTGCGTCGCGGCCGTACAACGGGCGCGCCGATCGCGCTACTCATTGCGAATCGCGATTGGAAGAACTGGCAGCTCACCATGCACGTCGGGCCCGAGGCCCCCGACGGCGCAACAGGTGCGCGGCGCGCCGCGGTCGTCCGACCAAGGCCGGGACACGCAGATCTTGCCGGCGGCCTGAAGTACGAACACGACGATCTCCGCGATGTGCTCGAGCGCGCGAGCGCGCGGGAAACTGCTGCCCGCGTCGCAGCCGGCGCCGTAGCCCGGCAAATTCTGCGAAGCCTGGACATCGAGGTCGTCAGTCACGTGACAGGCATTGGCGACGTGCTGCTCCCGTCAGACCACGTCGTAACATTCGACGTCGCGCGGGCCATCCCTGACGACTCCCCACTTCGCTGCGCTGAGGCGGCGACCGAGGTCGCCATGATTGCGGCGATCGACCGTGCCCGGGAAGCGGGTGACACGCTCGGTGGCAGCTTCGAAGTAATCGCTCACGGCGTTCCGGCCGGCCTTGGCTCGTACGTCCAATGGGACCGCAAACTCGATGGACGGCTGGCTCAAGCGCTGATGTCCATTCCTGCGATCAAAGCCGTTGCCATTGGCCTGGGTGTTGAAGGGGCGCGGCGCCCCGGCTCGCGTGTACACGATGAAATCGTGGCCCGTCCCGGCAGCGAGGCACATGAGTCCGTCATTGCTCGTCCAACGAATCGCGCCGGGGGCCTCGAGGGCGGCGTCACCAACGGCGAAGAGGTCCGCGCATCGGGCTTCATGAAACCGATCTCCACGCTGATGAAGCCCCTTCGCTCGGTAGACCTCACGACGCTCGAAGAGGCCCCAGCCGCCATCGAGCGTAGTGACGTCTGTGCAGTCCCGGCTGCCGCCGTCGTCGGGGAGGCCGTTGTCTGCCTCGTCCTTGCGGATTCGGTTCTCGAGCGTTTTGGTGGAGATTCCATGCGGCAGTTGCAGGCGCACTTCCGGGAGACGACGACGCACACGCGCGGCCGAGTGTCGAGGCGGGCGCCGGCGCGCGCGACGCCCTGATGATTCGTCCGATCGTGCGGTATGGCGACCGTGTCCTGCAGGAACCCGCGCATGATGTCGAGCGTGTCACACCCGAGATCACCGCGCTCCTCGACGACATGGTGGAGACGATGTACGCCGCGCCGGGCATTGGGCTCGCGGCCCCGCAGATCGGCGTCGGGCTGAGGATCTTTGTCATCGACTTGTCCGTCGGACGCGACCCTGCAGGCCTGATCACGTTCATCAACCCGGTCTTCGTCGAGCGCGATGGGATGCAGCTCGAGGAAGAGGGGTGCCTCAGCCTCCCCGGCTTCAATGCGACAGTGGCTCGCCCTCAGCGCGCCGTTGTCCGAGGGCTGAATCGTGACGAGGCCGAGCAGCAGGTCGAAGGGACGGGCCTGCTGGCGCGCGCATTTCAGCACGAAATGGATCATCTCGACGGGCGGCTGTTCGTCGACCGTTTGCGTGGCATCAAACGCGACCTCATCGTCCGGAAGATTCGCAAGCTCGCGCGTGCAGGTCAGTGGTGACCATGGACGCCGGAAGGCTGCGTATCGTCTTTTTTGGCACGCCGGCGTTTGCGGTGCCGACGCTCAGCGCGCTCCTGGCGTCGCGGCATCAGGTCGTCGGTGTCGTGACGCAGCCCGATCGCCCGCGCGGACGCGGCCAGCGGGTGTCCGATGCGCCGGTGAAAGCGCTGGCTGTGGAACGAGGAGTATCTGTGCTGCAGCCCGATCGATTGTCCCGGGAGGTGTTCGGTGATGCCTTCGCGACACTCGGCGCCGAGCTCGGGGTTGTGGCTGCGTACGGCAGAATTCTCCCGGGATGGCTGCTGGACGCGCCACGCCTCGGCATGATCAACGTGCATGCGTCATTGCTGCCGAAGTATCGGGGTGCGGCGCCGGTCCATCGGGCGATCCTCGCCGGCGAAGTCGAAACGGGCGTCACGATCATGCGGGTTGTCAAGGCGCTCGACGCGGGCCCGATGCTGAAACGAGCTGTGCGACCCATTGCCTTGGATGACACGAGTGATGTTGTGGAACGCGACTTGGCGGCGCTCGGTGCTCGCGTGCTCGCCGATCTGCTTGACGATCTTGCGGGTGGGCGCATTCCTGAGGTCCCGCAAAACGATGCTGAGGCCACCTATGCGCCGCGGCTGACCAAGGAAGAGGGCCGATTGGACTTTCAGCGGCCGGCGCTCGAGATTCACAACATGATTCGCGGGCTTCGTCCCTGGCCGACGGCGTACACATTTTTGAATGGCGCGCGCCTCGTGTTTCATCACGCCAGATTGTCCACAAAAAGTCCGCACGACGCGGAACCGGGCACCTGTGTGAGCGCAGAAGGAACAGGGATCACGATTGCGGCGGGAGACCGGCTCGCGATTGACGTGCTCCAACTCCAGCCAGAAGGACGCCGCGTGATGTCGGCTCGTGAGTTTCAGGCGGGACACGGCCGACTGACGGGCCAACGGTTTGGGTAGCGTACGGGGTGCCATGCCCTCACCGGCACGCGTGGCCGCATTCCAAGCGCTTCGGGCGCTATCGGCCGACCGCGCCGATCTTGGCGACGCCCTCAGTCGGGCGCGCGACCCTCTGATTGATGTTCGCGACCGCGCACTTGCGACGGATCTCGTCATCGGCACCCTCCGCTGGCGTGCCGCACTCGACTATCAACTACAGCGACGCAGCGCCAAGAGTCTGGAACGATTGGATTCAGATGTGCTCGACGCGCTGCGGCTCGGTGCGTACCAGATCCTGTATCTCGAGCGAGTTCCTGTCAGCGCGATTGTGAATGATGCCGTGGCGTTGGTGAAAGCATCCCGATTCCGCAGCGCAACGGGATTCGTGAACGCTGTCCTCCGCCGCCTGTCGCGTGAACGCGAGAGCTTGTCGTGGCCCGCGCGGCCTTCGCCTGTCTCCGGAGATGACCGTGCTGCACTGATCGACTACCTGTCCGTCGTGCATTCGCATCCTGCGTGGCTCGTCGAGCGGTGGGTTGACCGATACGGCGCGGCTGACGCCGAGGCATGGCTCTCATTCAACAACCGTGCGCCCGCCATTACAGTGGCGCCCAACCGGCTGCGCGGCAGTCGGGACCAACTTCAGGTACAGCTTCGAGCTGAAGGTGTGGAGGCGACGCCAACGACAATCGCGCCTCACGGATTGACGGTTGTCGCAGGGAATGTGCTGTCGTCTGCCGCGTTTCGGGACGGCGCCTGTGTGATTCAGGATGAGGCGTCGCAGATTATCCCGGAGCTTGCCGCCGCAACTGCAGGCGACTGGATCTTCGATGCCTGCGCCTCGCCTGGCGGGAAGACGCTCGCCCTCTCTGTGCAGTGTGGGCCGTCTGGTGTCGTCGTGGCCGCGGATGTGCGACATCGACGGGTGGCGCTGTTGAAGGAAACCGCGCGCCGCTGTCGTATGTCGGCAGTGCGCATCGTGCACGTCCCACTCGCAGGCGCTCTTCCCTTTCGACCCGGCTCCTTTCAGGTTGCTCTTGTCGATGCGCCGTGCTCCGGGCTAGGAACCGTCCGTCGCGACCCGGACATCCGCTGGCGGCGCCACGCGGATGATCTTCCCGTCCTGGCAGAGGCACAGTGTGAGCTTCTCGAGCGAGTCGCTCCCCTTCTGGCGCCGGGAGGTCGGCTCGTTTACAGCACGTGTTCAAGTGAGCCCGAAGAAAACGAAGATGTCGTCACGGCCTTTCTGGCTCGGGCATCTGAATTCTCCGTTCTTCCTGTGCCGCGCTTGACTACCTTGAGCGAGCGGATTCTGAGGATGGCCACCTCCAGGGGCTTTCTGCGAACCACACCAGTCGACGGCCTTGAAGCCTTCTTTGGCGCCGTACTGGAGAAGCGTCCCGCCTGAGGCCTGTGGCCTAAACGTCTGTTGCCTCACGACTGGGGCCTGAGGCCTGGTGTACGATTACATGTTGCGGATGTCACTCGGGCCGAGAGTCTGGGGAGCCGGCAAGCTGTTCGTCCTCGCGGGCGCGCTGCTGGCGACCTTCTTCATTTTTGCCGCCATTGCCATGCGGGTAGCTGTCCGCGCACGCGAGGTGCAGGTGCCGCAGTTGACGGGACGCCAGTTGGAAGAGGCGCGGATCGCCGCCGCCGACCATGGACTGGTGCTGCGCGTCGACGAGGCAAGGCGGCCTGATTCCAAAGTTCCTGCCGGCCATGTCTTGGGCCAGGAACCACAGCCGGGGACCACCACGCGACGGCAGCGCGGCGTGCGCATCTGGATGAGCTCGGGACCGCGCATTGTGGTCGCCCCCAAGCTCGTGGGCGAATCGGAACGCGCCGCGCAAATCCGTCTGACGCAGGAGGGCGTCGCCACGGCGACCGTGGCGCAGATCCGGGATGCAGCCTACCCGCCGGACGTCGTGGTGGCTCAAGATCCCCCCCCTGACACGAGGACATCAGAGGTCCGCCTGCTGGTGAACCGCGGCGAAGATCGCGCCAGCTACGTCATGCCAGACCTGATTGGGGTCAGTGGCGATCGCGCGGCGGACTTGCTGCGAAGCCGAGGTTTCCGCGTCTCGATGGTTGGTCAGCAATCAGCGCCCGGCATCCCGCCGGGCGTCGTCATTCGGCAGACACCGGCTGGCGGGTATCAGGTACATCCCGGCGACGCGATTTCGCTCGAGGTGAGTCAATGATCCGGCTCGCGCCCTCGATCCTGTCTGCGGACTTCGCACAGCTTGGACACGAAATCTCGGCTGCCGAGCGCGGTGGCGCGGATCTGATTCACGTGGACGTTATGGATGGCCATTTCGTGCCCAACATCACGATCGGTCCTCCTGTCGTGCGGGCGATCAAGCGTGTGGCGACCGTCCCGCTCGACGTTCATCTGATGATCCAGGAGCCCGATCGGTACCTCGACGACTTCGTGGACGCCGGCGCCTCGATGCTATCTGTGCATGTCGAAGTGCTTCCGCATCTCCACCGCACCATTGCCGCTATCAAGAAACGTGGCGCGAAAGCAGGCGTGGTCCTGAACCCGTCGACGCCTGTAGTGATGATCGAAGAGGTGGCCGGCGACGTCGATTTCGTGCTGGTGATGTCGGTAAACCCGGGGTTTGGCGGACAGACGTTCATCCCTCGGAGCGTCGAGAAGATTCGAGCCGTGCGCCGCGTGTTGGAAGGCGCCGGAAATCCCGCGCCGATTGAGGTGGACGGTGGCGTCGATCTGACGACGGTTGCGCAGGTTGTTCAGGCCGGCGCTGCGATACTCGTGGCCGGTCACGCGATCTTTGGCGGACGGCAACCAGAACAGGCCGCTCGTGCTTTGAAGGACGCCGCGGTGAGCGCCCTGCATTCCAGTTCTCGTTCCTGAATGGCCAACGCCAATCCGCAGTCACACGCTGCCGCGCGGACGTCCACGTCTGTCGTTCGTGTCCGATATGCCGAAACGGACAAAATGGGCGTCGTCTACTACGCCCACTACCTCGTGTGGTTTGAAATTGGCCGGACCGAGTGGCTGCGAGACACGGGCTGGACGTATCGCGCCATGGAAGATGAGGGACTCGGACTCCCTGTCATCGAAGTACGCTGCGAATACAAGGCTGGCGCGCGGTATGACGACGACCTGGAGATTCAAACGACAGCGCGACTGGTGTCGGCGGTCCGACTGGCGTTCGACTACGAGATCGTCAGGCGCGCGGATCGGCAGCTGATCGCGACCGGGTACACGGTGCACGCGACGGTGGACCGCTCGGGACGCCCGGTACGACTGCCAGCACGGGTAAAGGAACTGCTGGCATGAAGGCGTTGGTGACGGGAGCGGCGGGGTTCATCGGATCGCATTTGAGCGAGCGGTTGTTGACCGACGGCGCCGACGTCGTCGCGATCGATTGTTTTACGGACTATTACGCCCGCGACATCAAGGAGCGGAACCTGTCGGCGTCGCTGAAGCATCCGCATTTCACGTTCGTCGAGGACGCGATTGGCAATGTCGACCTCGGGCGGCTCCTCGACGGTGTTACCCACGTCTACCACCTGGCCGCACAGGCGGGCGTCCGCAAGAGCTGGGGCCGTGATTTCGGCACGTATACAACTCTCAACGTGGACGCGACGCAGCTGCTGCTAGAAGCGTGTGTCGGCCGCCGTCTCGAACGCCTGGTGTATGCGTCGAGCTCCTCGGTTTATGGCGACGAGGTTGCGCTGCCCATGCGTGAGGATGCGACGCCACGGCCAGTGTCGCCTTATGGCGTGACGAAGCTTGCGGCAGAACACCTCTGCCATCTGTATTTCGTCAATCATCGGGTCCCGGCTGTGTCGCTGCGATACTTCACCGTCTATGGCCCTCGTCAGCGTCCAGACATGGGCTTTCACCGTTTTTTCAGTGCCGTGCTCGACGGCCGGCCACTCGTCCAATTCGGGGACGGGCTTCAGACTCGCGATTTCACGTTCGTGGCCGACGCAGTGGCCGCGACCGCTGCCGCAGCAGTCCGTGGGACGCCGGGTGGCGTCTACAATATTGGCGGGGGGTCCCGCGTCTCGCTACGCGATGTGTTTGCCATGATCGCCCGTGTGTCCGATCGGAAACTGCAGATTGACGTGCGGCCCGACCAGAAAGGCGACATGCGCGACACCTATGCGGATACGTCGTGCGCGAGGGCTGATTTGGCGTTCGCGCCGGCGACGAGCCTCGAAAATGGCCTGCGCGAAATGTTTGGTTGGATGGAAGCGATTCGGAAATGACGAGACGTTGCGTATTGTTCGTGTTGCTGGTTGCATCAGCCCTTGACCTTGCAGGTTGTGGTGCCAATCGATCGCAGGTTCCTCCGGGCACCGCGGACGCGGACCAATTCCTGTTCACGCGCGGTCAGGAAGAGCTGAAGGAGGAACGCTGGCTCAATGCCCGCGAGTACTTCCGTCAAATCGTTGACAACTATCCGCAGAGCACCTTTCGTCCCGACGCGAAACTCGCGGTCGGCGACACCTTTATTGGCGAGGACACGACCGAATCGCTGTTGCTGGCGATCAACGAGTTTCGTGAATTCCTGACGTTTTACCCGACGAATCCACGGGCCGACTACGCGCAGTTTCGCCTCGCCTCTGCATACACGGAACAGATGCTGGCCCCCGATCGCGACCAGACGGCAACGCGCGACGCTGTCAAGGAACTGCAGGCATTCGTCGACCGCTACCCCAACAGCACGCTGATGCCGGAGGCCCAGAAATTGACGCGCCGCGCCAAGGACAATCTCAGCGAAGCGAGCTTCCGGGTGGGCCGGACGTATTACCGCATGCGCCACTATCTAGGCGCAATCGACCGCTTTCGCGAAGTCCTCAAGGACGACCCCGAGTTCACGAACCGGGACGCCGTCTACTTCCATCTCGCCGAGTCACTACGTCTCTCCAAGCAGACGGCCGAGGCCCTTCCCTATTACGAGCGGCTGATCAAGGAGTTCGAGCAAAGCGAATATCTCGAGGATGCACGGAAACGGATTGCCGAGCTCAAAACGCAGTAGGGGGAATCACAGGGAGATCAACCTCTCCCTGACCTCCACCCTTGCACCTTAGGCACCTTAGGCACCCTAGGCACCCTCTCACCCCGCACGCTTGCGCTCTTCGGCGCGCGCTTTGGCGGCGGAGAAGTCCGCGACACGAGTGACCGCACTCATGGCACGGTTGAACCGGCGGTAGTAGTCGAACGCCGAAATGAGGGCCGTTGCCAGCACCACCCAGAGTGCGCCCTGGCCCGCCAGCAGCAGGAGCGGCATTCGCTCCCATCCGAGAATCAACAGCAGGATAGCGACCACCTGCGACACCATCTTCAGTTTGCCCAGCGGCGAGGCGGGCATCGCCAGGCCTCGCGCGTAGGCGACGCTGCGAAGGCCTGTGATCGCGAATTCGCGGCCGATGATCACGGCCACCATCCACGCTGGCGCCAGATCGAGTTGCACGAGTGAGATCAGGGTGGCCGAGATGAGGAGCTTGTCCGCAATCGGATCGAGTACCTGACCCACCCACGTCACTTGTCCCCGGCGTCGTGCGAGGTAACCGTCGAGCCAGTCGGTGAGCGATGCCAGGCCGAAGATGGCTGCGCCCACCAGCTCCACGGGCAGGCCGAGGACAAGGCGTCCCTCGAATTTGGTCAGCAAAACCGACACGAGGACCGGCACCAGGAAGATGCGCGCGACGGTCAGAGAATTCGGCAGGTTCACGCGACTGCCCCATTTTACATGAGGGTCTGCGGTAAGATCGTTCGGTTCACATGAAGGCAATTCTCCTTGCAGGAGGCAAGGGCACACGGTTACGGCCGCTGACAATTCATACGCCCAAGCCCATCGTTCCCATCTTCGATCGAGCGTTTCTCCACTATCAGATCGACTTGCTCAAGCAGGTGCCTGAGATTGACGAGGTCATTCTCAGCCTCAACTACCAGCCGCGGCGCATTGAAGAGATCTTCGGTGAGGGCGCCGGTACCGGCGTGCGGCTTCGTTACGTCGTCGAGCCTGCCCCGCTGGGCACGGGCGGCGCCGTGCGATTCGCCGCCCAGGGTATTACCGACACGCTCGTGGTCTTCAACGGCGACGTGATGACGGCGGTCGACGTCAACCGCGTGGTGGCGCTGCACCGCGAGCGTCGTGCCAAAGCCACCATCGTCCTGACGCCGGTCGACAACCCGTCAGCTTATGGGCTCGTCGAGACGCGGCCCGACGGCTCGGTGAAGCAATTCCTCGAAAAGCCCGGCGCCGACGAGATCACCTGCGACACGATCAATGCCGGGATTTATGTGCTGGAGCCGGACTGCTTCGACCGCATTCCGAAGGATGTGTCGTACTCAATCGAACGCGCCTACTTTCCTTCTCTCGTGGAGCGAGGAGAAACCTTCGTTGCGTACATCGATCGCGGCTATTGGATCGACATCGGGACCGCCGAGAAATATGCGCAGGTGCATCGTGACATGTTCGACGGCCGCTACACCGGCGGCCTTTTTGCCACCGCCGATCGCCATCAGCCGATCGTGTCACCGGACGCGCGCATCGAAGCGGGTGTCAAGCTCGAGGCACCGTGTTTTGTCGACGCCGGGGCTCAGATCAAAGAGGGCGCGGTGATCGGCCCTTACTCGGTCATTGGACGCGGCGTCGTGGTCGAGGAGGAAGCGCACGTCAATGCGAGCATCATCTGGCCCAACACGCGAATCGGCCAGCACGCCAGCGTCGAGGGCGCCATCCTGGCGCGCAACTGCCACGTGGGCCGCAACGTCGTGGTGACTGGCGCCGCAGTGCTGGGCGACAAGACGGCGCTGACGGAGTTCACCAAAATCTAACCGGCGGATTACGCGGATTTTCATTGTTCCTATGACCTCTCAAATCGATCCGGACGTGTTCAAGGCCTACGACGTGCGCGGGCTGTATCCCGAAGAAATTACGGAAGCGCTTTTTCGACAGCTCGGGCGGGCGTTTGTTGCGCATCTGGGCCCCGGCCGTTTTGCGGTGACCCGGGACATGCGGCTGTCTTCGCCGTCGTTGACTGAGGCCTTTATCGAGGGCGTCAACGCGCAAGGCGGCGACGTCATCGATTACGGCCTCGCCGGGACCGACCAGATGTATTTCGCCGTCGCCGCTGACGGCCTCGACGGCGGTGCGCAAATCACGGCCTCCCACAATCCGAAGCAGTACAACGGCTGCAAGCTCGTCAAACGCGACGCGTTTCCGCTCAGCGGAGAGTCGGGCATCAAGGAAATGAAAGAGATGATCCTGAGCGGCGCGTTGCCGCCCACAGCGGGGACGCCGGGCAGCCGCGAGCGTGGCGACATGCTTGGGCGCTACGTCGGGCACGTCATGTCGTTCATCGAAGAGGAGATCATCAAGCCGTTCAAGGTCGTGCTCGATGCGGGCAGCGGCGTTGCCGGGATCGTCGCGCCGTTGCTCTTCGATCGACTGCCCTGCAAGACGACGCGCCTGTGTTTCGAAGTGGACGGCACCTTTCCCAATCACGAAGCGAACCCGTTGATTGAGGAGAATCGGCGCGACATCACCGCGCAGGTGGTGCAGGATAGCGCCGATGTTGGCATCGCCTGGGACGGGGATGCGGACCGCTGCTTTTTCCTCGACGGGACCGGCGAGTTCATTGCGGGTGACTTCATCACGGCATTGCTGGCTGAAGCCTTTCTGATGAGGCACCCGGGTTCGACCATCATTTACGACGTTCGGGCCAGCTATGCGGTGAAAGACATTGTCGCGCGATATGGCGGCAGGGCTCTCATGAACCGTGTCGGCCATGCGTTCATCAAGCGCCGCATGCGTGAAGAGGATGCGATTTTTGGTGGGGAGGTCACAGGACACTATTACTTCCGTGACAATTTTTACGCCGACAACGGTTTCATTCCCGCGTTGCTGATCCTCGAGCTGATGTCGAAGAAAGGACAGTCGCTTCGCGATCTCCTAAAGCCGCTCCGCGAGAAGTACTTCATCTCTGGCGAGATCAACACAAAGGTCGCCAGCATGGAGGTCGCGGCCGCCAAGATTGAAACACTGGCGCGTGAGTACAAGCAGGGCAACGTGTATCAGATTGACGGCGTGTCGGCGGAGTTTGATGACTGGCATTTCAATGTGCGCCTATCGAACACCGAGCCACTTCTGCGTCTGAACCTGGAGGGGTTGACGCCGGAGATCATGGAGCGCCGCCGGGACGAAGTGCTGGGGATTATTCGAAGTTGAAGCTCACGCGCTCTCGTCGCAAGCGTGATCGAAGGTTGGAGCGGGAGACGGGGATCGAACCCGCGACCAACAGCTTGGGAAGCTGTGACTCTACCACTGAGTTACTCCCGCTCAGTGAGCGTTCATTGTAGCGTGTCCAGCGGTCACGCTGAAGTCCCGCGCTACTTCAAGACGATACCCGCGCCGGCTGTAAGAAGTGACGCGCGGGGAGCCCCAGGATGTCTTGCAGACATCGGCACGATACTCAGCTTGTGCCAGCGAATGTCGAAGCCCACGCCCACGTGGTCGTTGATGAACCACCGGGCGCCGCCACCGTAATTGAGCGTTTTGGTCCAATCTGACGTCCGCGGCGTAAAGACCACCAGGCTCCCTGCTGGTGCGATGGCTTCGCTTTCCACTTTGGTCCGGCCAAGACCAGCACTGAGATAACTCCAGCCAAGCGCATGTCCGAAATTCAGCGACAACTGCGGCACGACGCTGGTGAGGCGCGTCGTTACCTCGGGAATGGTCGGCGGCGGGGCTTGCCCGCCCTCGGCCGGCGCAGGCGGTGACGTTTTGCCACGTCCCACCAGAAAGGTGGCGCCGACCCCGATGGCGACGAGCCGAGTCCTCAGGATGTAGACATTGGCGCCGGCTTCCAAGCCAAGACTCCTGGCCGGCACCTCTGTTCCGACAGGAACAGTCGGGGTCCAGCCTTCTGCTCCTGGAAGTGCGACCGAAGCGGCGCGCAGATCGAGGACGAATCGTCCGATGGGTTCCTTCGCCTGAGCGAAGCTGGGACTTGCGGCTGCCAGCACGGCGATGACAGCCGCGAGCGCGTGGACGATCATCATCCCCCTTTTCAGTACCCTGACCTCTTCACGGCGCTTGGCGACTCACCGCGCGACTCTTTGACGATCCGGACGCCGGCGCTGGCGCCCACCCGTGTGGCGCCGGCAGCCACCATGGCTTTGACCTGCTCGAGGTCGCGCACGCCGCCGGCTGCTTTGACGCCAATCGAATCGCCGACAACGCGGCGCATGAGCATGACGTCGCCGATGGTGGCGCCGCCGGGACCAAATCCGGTGGACGTCTTTACGAAGTCGGCGCCAGCCGCTTTCGTGAGCGTTGACGCCGCGATCTTCTCTTCGTCCGTCAATAACGCTGCCTCGATGATGACTTTGCTGACGACGCCGGCGTCGCGGCAGGCGCGTGTCACGCCTTCGATGTCCTGCTCCACGAGATTCAAGTCACCGGATTTCAGTGCGCCGACATTGATGACCATGTCGATCTCGGCAGCGCCGTCGAAGATGGCCCGTCGCGTCTGGTACTGTTTGACGTCTGGCGTCGTGGCGCCCAGCGGAAAGCCCACAACGGAGCACACACCAACACCCGTGCCTCGGAGCAGGCGGGAGGAAAACGCCACCCAGGTTGGATTCACACAGACAGTCGCAAAGTGGAATTCTGTAGCCTCGCGGCACAGCTTCTCGATATCCGCAGCGGTCGCATCCGGCTTGAGCAGCGTGTGATCGATCAGGCTGGCGACCTCCCTGTCACCGCCGCCTGCCGCATGCAATCCGAGCCGTTCGGCTCCCGCGGCGACAACCCCTCGGACCTGCTGCGGGCAGCATTCGAAGGCAAAGCCATGGCAGGCACAGCGCGCAGGTGCCACCGCACCGGCGGCAGCAAGTTCCTGGAGGATGATGTCGATGACGCGCTTGATATCTGACACTGAGGACTCGTGGGGGCTTGCCCGATTCTATCGCGTGCGCTCCAGGTGACGTATCTTTGCGAGCCGTCGAATATAGCGAGCCTCGCGCATGGGCGTCGCCAACCACGTCTGCACGATCGACTTTGCCTCGTCGATCGACACGAGCGTCGCGCCGAGCGCCAGGACGTTGGCGCCGTTGTGCTCCCTGGCATACCGGGCGAGCGTTCGATCGGTGCACATTGCGGCGCGGATTCCGTCGATCTTGTTGGCAGCAATCACCGACCCGAGGCCTGCGCCGTCAATGACGATCCCCGCATCGACTTCCCTTCGGGCGACGAGCACGCTCACGCGTGCCGCAATGTCCGGATAGTCAACGGGATCGGTGCCGTGGGTGCCGACGTCCTCGACGGCAAGGCCCTGACTCCGAAGCGCCTCTCGCAGTGCCGTCTTGAGCGCCACACCAGAGTGATCGCTGCCGATGGCGATTCGGCGGACGTCCGCGACCGGCGCCAGAGCGATGAGGTCTGGCTCGGGAAGGTCACTCACGATGGTGATGCGCCGGGCGCGAAGCGTGTCCTGCGCCAGGGGGGTTATGTGCCCGCCCCGGTTGAGCGCGACGGTCGCGCCGATATCGATGACGCGAGCCTCGGCCTCGGTGATGATGTCGTATCGCTGCATGCGAACCCTTCTATGCTACCCTCGGTCGCCATGTCGCCGGCTGCGCTCCCACCATTTATTGACGCCGAAACACTCCGCAATCGTGTCACGGAGCTCGCCCACGAAATCCGGGGGGATGTGCCGAATGAAGATCTTCACCTCGTGTGCGTCCTCAAGGGCGCTGTCATGTTTCTGGCGGATCTTGTACGCGCTATGAACGGTGGCGTCACCATGGATTTCATGGCGCTCTCGAGTTACGCGGGCACGACTTCATCTGGCGAGGTCCGGTTGATCAAAGACCTCGATTACGGACTTGAGGGCCGGAACGTCATCATCGTGGAGGACATCGTCGACACTGGGCTGACGCTGCATTATCTGCAGGAAATTCTTCGCGCGCGCAATCCGAAGTCGCTCAAGACGGCATGCCTGCTCAGCAAGCCGTCGCGCCGAAAGATCGAGGTGAAGGTGGACTATATCGGCTTCACCATCGAAGACCGGTTTGTCGTCGGCTACGGGTTGGATTATTCCGAACAGTATCGCAACCTGCCATATATCGGCGTCCTCCATTGACGACACGCAACCGCATGGGGGGTTAAACCCCATGGATGCAGTTACTGCACGGCAGCCCTGACACTGCCGGCCGCCACACGCGCCGCTTCCAGCACCTGCGATTCGTTCAGCGTCAACACCTTTCCGCCGCGCATCAATACCCTGCCATTCACAATCGTCGTGTCGACATCGTCGCCGCGAGTCGTGTAGACGACATGGGAGATCGGGTCATACATCGGCGTCTGCCGTGGCTGATCCATGCGCACCACGATGAGGTCTGCGAGCTTTCCTGCTTCGAGGGATCCCAAGTGCTGTTCCTTGCCGATCACTCGCGCGCCGCCGATAGTAGCCATTTCGAGCGCCGTCCGCGCGCTGACGACGCTGGGATCGCGGGCGGCGTGCTTGTGGAGAAACGCCGCCTGCCGCATGGCTTCGAACATGTCGAGATCGTTATTGCTGGCTGCGCCGTCGGTGCCCAGTCCGAGCGCGACACCCGCCTTCAGATACTCGACCACTGGCGCGGTGCCGCTGGCGAGCTTCATGTTGCTCTCAGGATTGTGCGAGACACCGACCTGATGTTGGCGCAGCACGGCGATCTCCTCTGGCTGAATCCACACGCCGTGTGCGGCGATGACCTTCGGTCCCCAGAAGCCCAGGGCGGTCAGGGCGGCCACTGGGCGTGCGTTGTGGCGCTTCTGCGACAAGCTGTTCTCCGCCTCGGTTTCCGCGAGGTGGATCAGGATCGGGATGTTGTACTTTGCAGCCAGCTCCCGTGATTTCGACAGCGTGGCAGCGTCGAGCGTATAGACGGAGTGGGGCGCCACGGCGGGCACGATGAGTTCGTCTTTCTGAAATTCGCGGATGAACGCCTCGGTTCGCGCGAGGCCATCGGCCGGAGTCTTCGCGTCGGGCACCGGGAATTCGATGATCGACTGCCCAAGAATGCCCCTCAGCCCCGCTGCTTTCGCCGTGCGGGCAATCTCCTCCTCGAAATAGTACATGTCCACGAAAGTCGTGGTGCCCGAGCGAATCATCTCGAGCGCAGCGAGTTGAGTGCCCGTGCGGACAAACGATGGCGACACGGTCTTCGCCTCGGCCGGAAAGATGTATTTCTGAAGCCAATCCATCAGCGCGAGGTCGTCGCCGAGCCCGCGGTAGAGGACCATTGGCGCATGCGTGTGTGTGTTGATCAGGCCAGGCATCACCACACGGCCCTTCGCATCGATGGTGTTACGGCTTCTAAACTCTCGGGCGATGGCGTCCGCCGGACCGACGCCGACGATTGATGGGCCCTGGATGGCTACCGACCCCGGTGTGATCAAGCGGCGCTCGGCGTCCATCGTCACGACGATGCCGTTGGCGACGATCAGGTCTACTGCACGAGGGGACTGGGCCTGACCGGCAAGGATAGGGCCAGCGCCTGCGCCAAGGGCGCCGAGCGCGATCGCCGCGCACAGATGCGGCAGTCGATCGAAGTTGAACATTCGCGAAATTGTACTCTGCGGGAATCGCGGCACGCTGATAAGCTTTGCGCCGTGGTTCACGTCATCGATCATCCTCTTGTCCAGGACATCCTCTTGAAACTCCGCAGTGTGGAGACGACACCGGAGCAGTTTCGGCAGCTTGCGGGGCGGATTAGTGTCTTATTGGCGGCCGAGGCATTACGAGACGTCCCCGCCGTTGCAGCCACGGTCGCCACACCGCTCGGCCCCGCGCGCGGCCGCCGTGTGCATACCGACGTCGTCCTGGTGCCGGTGCTTCGTGCAGGCCTCGGCATGCTGCCTGGCATGTTGGAGCTTGTTCCGGGCGCGCGCGTCGGCCATATCGGACTGCAACGTGATGAGCGGACCGCTGTCGCGTCGCAGTATTACGCGAAGCTTCCGTCACGGCTCGAAGACAGCTACGTGCTGATGATCGATCCCATGCTGGCCACAGGTGGCAGCGCCGTCGCGGCGCTGGACATGTTGACGCGAGCCGGCGCCCGCACGATTCGTCTGGTCTGTATCGTCGCAGCGCCCGAAGGGATTGCCGCCGTGGAAAAGGCCTATCCCGAGGTGCCGATTTTTACGCCGGCAATCGACGAGCGCTTGAACGATCTGAAGTTCATCGTGCCCGGTCTCGGGGATTTTGGGGATCGCTTGTACGGGACTGGATTACACTAAACGTCGAAGGAAACCGGCACACCCTCGAGACGCGCGCTTGGCTCAGCGGTAGAGCACCGCCTTCACACGGCGGGGGTCGGTGGTTCGAATCCACCAGCGCGCACCAGACCAAACATCAATTCACCAATACGTTAGCGGCGATCGGTTGATCATCGTTGCATTCAGGGCGAGGCGCGGTTTCCGTTTCGGGTGCAACGGAGTGCAACAACCCACGTTGCTCGTCATACTTCCGCATCGAATCCTCCAGTCCCTTGACGGTGGTATTTAGATAGGTGCTCGTCTGCTTCAGGTCAGCATGGCCGAGCAGTTGTTGCCCGTGATGAATCGGCCAGCCTGCCTCGATCCAGCGTGAGCCGGCCTCGTGGCGAAGGTCATGCCAGTGCAGGTCGATAGCTGCGAGCTGCTGACGGGCCTCAGGAGCGAGCCGTTTCTTCACCTTGTCCCAGATAGGCTTGATGCCGTGCGCTCGCAGCACGAGCGTTTCCCAGGCTTTCTTGGGGCTTCCAACGGCGTTGCCCTCCGAATCGCCAAACACGAAGGCGATCGCCTTGTGGTCTTCACCGGTCATCGGGTTGGTGCGCACCATCTCCAGTACCGGGCGCAGCCGCGCCGAGATCATCACCTTTCGGCCCTCAGCCGTCTTGGTGATCTCCGCCGGAATGTTGATATGTCCGCGGGTTAGGTCCACGTGACGCCATTGTAGCTTGAGTAATTCCCCGCGCCTCATTCCGGTCTCGAGCGCCGCGATGATCAGCCGTTGCATCCAAGGGTTTGCCGCCTCCAGCAAGCGCTTTTCCTCACCGGCCTTGAGTAGCTTTCCCTTTGGGTCCAGAGCGTCAGCCTCAAGCCTCCTGGCCCGCTTCACAGGCTTGCTGCGTTGCACGGGGCGGTTCTCGGCATCGAACCACGGACGGAGCAGATAACCCTTTCTCACCCCCCACCGTTGCAAGTGCAAGCACGTTTGCAGGTACTTGTTCAGCGTCTGTGGGCTGATGCCATTGGTTTCGAGCTGGCGGAAAGCGACTTCGAGATCGTCCGCGGTGATGCGCCCGATCAGGCGATCGCCGAGCGTGGAGCCTTCTTCTAGGGTGAGCTTTCCCAACCCTGCCAACCGTGAGCGGTCGGACTTCCAATCTGCGATTCGTTCTTCGCGCTCGCGCTCCATCCAGAGAGTCCCGAGCTTGGCGAACGTAATCTCCATGGGTGTCGCCGCCGGAGTGGGCGCAGCCGGAGGATAATCACCGTTCTGAATCGCGGCCCTCAAATCGTTTGCCAGTGTCTTGGCTTCCGCCTTCGATAGGTGTTTGCCAGCGTGATGGTCGAGTGAGATCCGATGGTGCTTGCCCTTCCGGTACCGGAAATTGAAGCGCCAACTGTGCTCACATTTGGCCCAATGTCGTCGTGAGCATCCGCAGACCTTGCGGAGCCCGTCGTTGCGGTGTCGTTTCTCCATTTCTCTCCTTTCGACATTTAAGGGACGTCGTGGAATCGTTTTGTACGGATTTCGCGCGCCCTTCGTTCAATCGCCCTGCGCTCTGTTGCGGGAAGCGAGTTTAGATAGATCGCTATTACTGTTTCGAGCGCGCGGTAGCCCGAACGCAGCTTGGCGCCCGCAGGAGCGCGGTCGCAAGTGACGTTAGCAACCTTCCTCTTTCCACTCCCTCTGGTCGGCTGGCTTAGGCTTTGCCAGTCCACTTGGGTCCATGCTCTTTTAGAGATACACGCCAAACCCGAACAATCCCATGACTATGAACATGCGCTCGAGAGACACGTCAGAACCATCGAAAACAAAAGGCGCTTCCCAATTCTTGCCGATGGTCAGGACTAACGGCCCCAGCCCAGCTTGACTGCGCAGCTCGGCATTCAGTTTCTCGGCGGCACTAGCATCAGATGCGGATAGGCCGAGAACGCCACTCTTTCGATCAACATCGACAAAGAGCGTTAAGGTTTCGGCAGTGGGCGTCACCAAATCCTGCGCCGAGGCTCGCGCGCTGGTTACATTTGCGCCATGACGATACCGCCGGTGTCCCCAATACGTCCGAGACATCAAACCAGACGATTCAAGGTCGGTGGAAGTTGCGGTTTCGTTCGCTCTGGACTGCAGACTATTGGCAACGCGCTTCAAGTCACTCAGCTCATTGCAAACGACCAGATACTTTGTCTCTAGCTGCACGATGTGGTACACATACCGTTCAGGATGCCCTTCGACTGGTGGTGACGTCCAGCGCCAGATCGGCTGCTCAGACACTTTATCGATGGCCGCGTCGGGGAAGTAACCGCGCAAGTCCGGCGCTACGTGGCTTTCGAAAACCATGATGTGACACGTCCTCGCGTGCACCATGCCAAGGCCGGTCCCTGGTCTTGACCAGACAGGCGGTTGGAAGTCCTTCGCCCCCACAAGAACGATGTCGCTCGGCGCGATCAGCCGCGTTCGGCCATCCGACTTCCAAGCGTCTAAGCCCCGAAACAAGTGCACGAACGGCATGCGAAGATATGCCGCTTCTTGGGCATTGAGCTGCTGATCGCCCACGGAGCCTTCGATTAGGCCGCTGTCCGCACGGAAAACTGTCTCGAACTCGTTCAGAAGTACGGAGGCAGCATGCCGCTCGCCGGCGGGATGAGAGAGCTGTTTCGCGCACGCAGACACAAACAATGTCAGCAGCATAAAAAGCGTGAGCGTGTTGCGTTTAATCCTCACTGGCCTGCATCCCTCTCTGCCTTGCCTTTCCGTATGGCGGTACCGATCGGAACCCTTCACATTGAGAAAAACAGTCAAGAACAATGCGGGCAAGGCCTCACTGGCTCGAGCTAGCATCCCGGGGCTTCAGGACTGACAGCAAGTGCGGATCAATCCGTTTTGCCAAACCGGCCTGACAACAGAGGCGAGTGGGTTGGTCGAGACCTTACGCTCATCTCTGCATGATTTCTGGCCGGTCGCTCCAATCACCGCTAGCATGATGATGATTCAACCTCGAATCGCCAGGCTCGCGTTGTTCAGGCTGGTAGTCTGTTGCTCGTCTGAGGCGCGTTGCTCTGAGATCTTTCCCTCGCCTTCCATTCACTGCCCCCCGGCAGCAACTACGGCGTTGGCTGCGCGATTGGTGCGCCTCGTACAGTCGACGACGCCCGGCCCTGCCGTTCGCGACTTTGAGCGCGTCGTTCGTCACGCACATTGTCGGCGTCCATGTAGGCCCACATCCTATGTGTGATTTCAAACCCTTCAGCAAGCAACCCTCTCGGCACTCGATCCTTGTAGTTTCTTTGCTGACTTTGATAACTCAAGCCCCAGCAACGGCGGCACTCAAGGCCCACGTCCTCTACATCGGGCATGTACAGCCGCGTGCATCGGTACTGACATCGCGGGCATTGGAAGAAAGGGCGACCGATGCGCCAGATTCGATTCGCTCGACATTCAAGCGGTATTTTAAAAACTCGCGATCCGAGAGTTATCCGAACCTTCCGACACCATCCGGGATCGAGATCGACTCCCTGTCGCACCAGTTCCGTGTACACGTCTTCAACCCGCAAGGCATAGCACTGCGACACGCGTACTCGGCGCCGCCCTCGTCGGCCGGAACATGAAACACGTGCGCCGTACTGCAGAATCCAGTTGGGTCTAAACCCGCCGCGTCGCGAAAAACTCATTGAAAATCGCCTTTGGGGTACCGAAAACAACGATTAGAAAACCGTAGTCCCTCGAGAGTCTGCTGGACTGAGCGGAGGCCGGGAGAGACCCTTGGCTTCAGCCACGACCACGATTTCGATTTCAGTAGAACGCCTTCCAATGAGCATTAGCGGAATTCGGCTACGGCTTGCGCTTAGTTCTTGAGCGGGCGATTTGCTTCTTTGACGCTCCGCCTGGCTTCGTGTGGAAGGTCTCTCCGCGCCTCTCTGCGGTGTGCCGACGTTTCTGAAGAAGGAATTGCGCCTCCGTCGCGCATTCGGCCAGCGTACCTAGGGCTACTGCGGACTCTGGCGGCGCGCCCCCAAATCCATCAAGATATCGGTTGATTGCGGGAAACAACGGTACGAGCCGCTGAACAAGGTCGACTATTTGAGCGTTCGACGCCCGTTCGAGCCGTTCCAGCCTCTCGCTGTCATCGCTCTCGGCCCATTTCCGAATTAGAGGGACCAAAGACTGGAACTCGGTCGGAAGATCCGCAAAGCTTGGGACGCTCTTCTTCGCAGTTGGGAGGCGGTCTGCCAATGCCACTGAGCACTCTAGGAGGTCAGACAGGCGTTCCTCAGACGCAGGTCGAGAATAGATGGTCAACTGGTTCGCATAAACGTGGAGGCTTTCATCCGGACCCAATTCAAGAGCCTCGATGGCGCGTCGAATGTGAACGTCTCTCAGCAGCGAGGGCGTTTGCGTCGGCGGATTGACGAATAGCGGCCATTTTTCGAACTTCAGTCGCTTCGAGAGCCGTGGCGAGCTCATCGCCATCACGACCCAATCTGGCCTGTTAATCGAAAACCTGGTATCGACGTCGAAATCGCCGCGTATCTCGATGGCAACGAACTGATCGTTCGATCTCAGCTCCACCCGACGGCCGCGATGTTTGAACTTCAGCTTGTGGCGGAAGCGGTCCGGCGGAGGAGGTCGACGTTCCACGACGTCTCGCCAGTCAAGGGTGCTCGTGCACACGTTCGGATCGTGGTGGTTGCAGCTGCCCAGCCGGCGACGGTGCTGGTTTGCTAGTTGCTTCAAGAGATCGACCGGTGTTGGTTCTTGCGTCATCCTAAATGCACAGCAGCCGGGGCTCTCCGCTCCAAATATTCACGCAGCCGTTTCGAGCGCAGCAAGCGATTTCTCGATTCGAGCGGGCCTGCGCGTGATTTCGCAGACGGTTGCACCGGACGTTGCACAAAAGCTGCTGCGCTGCTGAGAAGTGCTCAATTCGTTCATGTTTGCTGCATAGCGCCTCGCCTTGCTTGGCCGAGTATCCACCGAGCCGTTTTCATTCTTTGCGGCCCAATCGCGGTCGGCCTTGCAAAAAAATCAAAGATTTCAATCTTCCTGGTCCTCTCAACCTTTGCTCGCGGTCAACCTGTGGTTCGCCCTCTTCTCCGTACGGTCTCCACCCTGTGACGCTGTGAAAGGGATGTGTACCATCAGATCCCTATGTAATGTAGATAGAAGAACGTTCACATGCGTTACCGCGTTACGTGCGTTACACAGCTTCTGCTTTCACTTCGTTACCGTTTTTCCGACAGCGATATTTGCGTACACGTTCGCGGGTGAGTTCGCGCCGCCGCTCGGCGCGTCGTTGTTCGACAACCCCAGGGAACCACCACGCGGCCTCTGAAATGACGACGGCGAGGTCATTGCCCCTTCGGTCGCCGCGCAGCCAATCGTTGACGTCGCCGCCACGTGGTAGGCCGGGGAGGGTGATCACCTTCACCTGCAACCCACGGGCGTAGCAGGATGACGCGACGCGCTCGGCGTGCCTGATGCCCGATGGATCGTTGTCAGGCAGGATTGTCAGCTCACGACAACCAGCGGACCACAGCGCCTCGGTCCAGACTGGCAACCAGGTGCTCGAGCCGGCCGGCGGGCACACTGTGGGCACCTGATGGGTCCACAGCAGTTCAACGGCCTTCTCGCCCTCGACCATGACTACCTGCCCCGCGCCCGCTAGGTCGGGCAGCCGGTACAGTCCCGGCAGGCCATTCCGCAATGACCAGCGCCATCCGTCTTTTGCGATCGGGTCGGGCGTGCGCCATCGAAAGGACTTCGGATCGAATCGGCACTTCTGTGCGAGCAACTCCCCCTCCTCGCTCACGTAGTCGTAGGTCGCCACGATCCGGCCCCATAGTTGGTCGGATGTCCGCACGCATCCCAGGTCCCTCATGGTCAGGCCGAGGGCCGTCACGAGGTCCGGTGTCGAGGAGCCGGCGAAACATTTGAGTATTGCGATCTGTGCGGGTGCGTCGATCCGTGTGACGACGAGGGACGGTCTCACGTCGCGATGCAGCGGACAGACCACGCGCACCTTGTGGCGGTGCTGGGTGCAGCCACGCCCATGCAGGCATCCGCGAGCACGCAGGGCGTCCACCACGCGATCGAACGGGTGTTGATCGACGTGGCGGGAAACCTGTACCAGCGATACGATTTGGCCTCTGTGCATCCGTTTCTGGTCGGCTGGACGATGCGCTGGCGCTCGCATCGAAGGTCGCCTTCTTAGGCCACCTCGCGCTGTGCAAGGGCTTCGAGGTACTGGATCACCCAGGCCCCGAGCACCCGAAGATCCCCGCGGTCATTCAGTTTTGCCGCGCGCAGCTTGCCCGTACGAATCTCCGTGTAGACGAACCCCTTGCTACAACGCAGCAGCCCCGCCACTTCAGCCGCCGTGTAGCTATGCGCGATTTCGATGCCTTCCTGAATCATCTTGTCGTGTCTCCGTGATAATTTCGTCGGTCCCTCCAGATTAAGCACGTCACTATGCGCACACAACCGCCCACGCGGAGGTGTTGCCTCACGGGGAACCGCTTGGCCGCTTCTTGCAGAACTTATTTGTCTAGATAGGCCGACAGGGTGCGCCGATGAATGAGGATTCGTCGAGCGCCCGGATAGTAGCGTCGGACCTCTAGCGCGCCCTTCTCCACGTCGTGATACACCTGCCTGACTGTCCGACCGGACAGCGCCGCGACTTCATGAACGCTAAACATCGACACACCCTTGGGAAGGCGGTCGTCATGGGGGTGTGGTGGTTGAACGGGGCGAGAGGCGGCTCGTTTAGCGGCGCGCCGGCGATCTTGGCGCTGCATGGCGAGTAACACGCGGAGCCAGGGTAGCCAATCAAAAACGTCACGGCGACGAATACGCAGCCGGTGCGGATTAACTCGGACCGCTTTCAGTTTTCCCGTCGCGATCATTCGGCGCAGCGTCCGCTGAGACTTTCGCACCTCAAACTGACCCCACAACCAATCGCGGACTTGTGCAAGCGTGAGCTTGTCGCGGC
Source organism: uncultured Acidobacteriota bacterium (assembly GCA_963846425.1). GTDB lineage: Bacteria > Acidobacteriota > Vicinamibacteria > Vicinamibacterales > UBA2999 > JACCSI01. The sequence continues at coordinate 376,260 of CAWJVW010000002.1, forward strand.
CCGGGCCGCCACGATACCGCTTTAGCGCGGATGCCGAAATTCGCGGCCACCCGTTCGGCAATCGCTTCACCTTGAGCCGACCGGCGGCGATGTCGTTCCACACCGTGCGCTCGCACACGCCGGCTAACTTCGCAACCTGTCGAACCGTAAATCCGCGCTTTACAGGTAACATGACTGCTTTCGTGCTCCAGCCACGGCGGTGCGCCTCCTGATCTCATGCAATCGCATGGTACGCGGCTTTCACAATTGGCTCTCCAACAGTTGCGGTGACTATACCGATCATGATTCGATCTTTATGGCGGTCGCTAGCTGTGCCCCGTGAAGGAGGAACGAGTACCGTGGCAGACGAGTCCACGACGCAGTTTAACGTCAGCGACTACGTTGACGTCTATGCTCGCGCCAGTGCCCTGGGCCTCGCTGCCCCAATGTCATTGGCCATATTGCCTAGAGGCTTTGCCACTGCGGCATCGGTCGATGAGCTGTCTCACGAAGCAAACGCAGCCAGTCTAAGAAAACTCTGGCAACAGGAGCATGTGACGGTTCATCAGCTCCAGCCGCCGCACGGCAAACTGCCAACAGTCGTCCAGCGCTCGGCTGATTGGATTGCGCCGACGATCTTCGTCGGAAGCCTACTCTTCTCGCAGAATCCGATAGCTCTTCAGTTAGCTCTGGAGGTACTGGGTTCCTACCTGACGGATGCGCTAAGGGGCCTTTCCACACCAACTGTAAAACTGACGCTCATCGTTGAAGAGAAGAATGGGAACAGGTTTACGAAGTGTGAATATGAGGGACCAGTCGAAGGGCTCCGGGGTTTGCCGAAAATACTCAAGGACGTGCATGAAGGAAAGCATTGAGTTGCTAATAGAGGAATTCGAACAGGTCGCACATAGGGCCCAAACGCTCACGTTTCCAGCCAGAGCATCCGAGCTCCAAGAGGAGGCCATTCGAGACGTCGATACGTTTCTGGAATTGCTTGAGAAGCAAAAGGCCATTGCGCAGGAGCAGAGAGAAGAATTTGACGCCAACGCGATTCTTGGGATGGAACTATCACTCGCGACAGTGAGGTCAGAACTAACCATGTGGCTTCGACTAAAGCGGGATGACCCGGAGAGTGCGTGGAACGATTTGATAAATGCGCAGACCTCACTAAGAAGTGCCATTGCTGTCCGTCGTCAATTGGGCATTCACACCTTGACTCTTGAAAATCTTCAACGAAAGTTCGATTTCATAGAACGGTTCATCTTCCCACCGCAGATGTTCAATAGCATTGGCGGTACAGTCGCCTGGCGGGAGTGTTCGATCTGCGGCCACGACTACGAGGAGTGCGACCACATCGCGGGCCGAGCCTATATGGGCCGTCTCTGCTATTGCATTCTCCGTGAATTCTCGTCAATGGATCACGTGGCACTCGTCGAAGATCCGGCAGATAAACGGTGCCGAATCACACACTTCAGTGAAGGACCAAAGATGCGGAACAAGATGACGTGGAGGCTTGAGGAGCGCAAGGCAGATCCCGCGACTGACTAGCACGAGGAGGCACATACCCTCGGACACGTTAAGGTGGGTCTCGTGAATCTAGAGCATTTGATGGGCGATGCATTCGCGTTACGCCAGGAGGTCCGACCATCTTGATGCGAGTAGCCATCACCTCGACCCAAATGGTGCTCGCCAAAGGTTTCTTAAGCTGAATGCTTGGCGAGTGCTTGTCTGGGCCTGGGAGTTGAGTTCCGTAGCGATCCCCGCCAAACTTACGAGCAGCCGATCGTACGCCTCCCGACGGCGCCCGAGGGAGTGAGCGCTCTGTGCATGTCCTCGCTGCTGTACTTGTCCGACAGATCGAGGACGACCGCGACGCGCCGCGCATTGCGGGCCTCGCCGAGCGACTCAACGGCGACTTCGATACCACGGCGTGCAGGCACGATTGCCCGCCAAGCTACGACTCCCGCACCCACCGCTGAGACGGCTGCCACAGCGCTCCAAATCGTCGCCCAGTCCATGCTGCGCCCCCGCTTTGCCCTCGAGTGTACGCCGTAGGCCTCTCTTTGAAATTCATACAGCACATCCTCTTTCATTCGGCCAAGAATCTCAGGCGTAAGGTCGTCTGCTTTGACGGCTTCGCGCCCCTTGAGTTGAATGCGCCCCTCAAGTGGCCCGTCATACCAGTGCAGCAGAAGGGCGACGAACGGAGTCCGACCGGACTTCAGCATCTCCTTCAATAACTCGTCCCAGTCGGTGGCTGCAGGAGCGGTGAGCGGTTTGGCGAGATGCTGAGCTTTTTGTTCACTCCATCGTGCAATCTTCGCTTCGCTCCAACCCTCACGGCGCAGCTTCTCTTCCTGGCCTTTCGCTTGCGTTTCGCGTCGCTCAAGGCTTTTCTCTTGGCGCCTCAACACCCCAAGGTCAGTTCCACAGTCGCAATGACCGCGCGTAGTCAGAAAATAGCGCTCGCCGGCATTCAACTGCTCTTCAATACTGGGATTCCTCTGCGGCTTCAGATTTCGCCCGTGCTTTTCCGCGACGCTGGCCAATAGCGTGTGATCGGAAGAGCCAGGCAGAACCGCCGTAATGAAGTGGCACATAGAGGCCTAACTGGTGGTAGGTCGACCGGCGTGTCTCGGCCGAGCCGCGACGCTCGCAGGATAACGTGAACCCGGCCTGGGTGCGATAATCATGAAGACGATGGCCGTGATGTGGGCGCACGCTCGCCTTTTGGTCGATATTTGGTCGATGAAGCTATTAGTGTGGATACTTGGCCAGAACGGAGAACTCCTCGACTCCCACCTGTTTTTCTTCGACCGGTACTCGGATCTGGCTGACTACCACCGCTTGAAGGGACGGACGGCGAAGGCAGAGAGGCTTGCAGCCATTGCAGAAGCTCACTATCGGGCTGCACCCGATGATCACGAACCGGAGGCGGCTGCGATGGCGATGCCGGTGCCACGACCGCCACTGAACACCAACGCGGTGAGCACGACGCGGATGACCAAACCACCCGTCGGACGACCATCGGGCCTGGTGCATTCACCTGCTCCTTAGCAACATGGCTGGATAACGAAACCGGTCTCGGTCGCCACGACCGAATTGTCCGGTTTCAGCTGTCGGTTAATGGCCGCCTTTCACGTATCCACCGAGGGCTCGCCGAAAAAGCTCTGCATTCCGCAGACCATCGCTATTTAGTAGTGTGCGCTGAAGTTCGTACCTAGCGTTACACGCACCTGCCTTACGACTGGGCCGACGCTGCTGAAGTCGGCGCCACTCGCCGCCGTTGCCCAGCACGCAGTGAGGGCCACCGTAATCGTTAAGGGCGTGAGTGGTCGTCACAGCTCGTGTTTCACGTGCTGAAGACCGCCTAAAAATTCTTGCAAATCACACCTTTCACAGCCAAGCCGGAGCTTAAGACAACCAATACAGCGAGAGCGTCGCGCTTGTGTGGTCAATGGGTTCGCGGATTTAATATCGAAGACATGACGTCACCACACTTGCCGACCACCATCCGATGTCGGGCTGTTCTAGTCCCGCGCGAAGCTTGTTATGTGCGGTTCAAAGACGGGAAGATTGACCGCAGCGACGACATCGGAACAACCGCTCGGGGGGAGTCGCTGATCGCCGACTACGATTCAGAAGGCCAAATCCTCGGAATCGAACTTATCGGAGCACATAAGCCCTGTCAGCAGTGAGCCAATCACCAGCAGACAAGGCCCATGCGTTATAGTGTCGAGCGGTCGCTTCGAACTATCGGAGCAGTCCTTCCCAACTATGGAACCCCTGCCTTACGACTGGGCGCTGCTAGCGTGCGCGGATTCTCTCGACCAGCGGAGAGGGCCGAACGCGACGACCCGAGCCGCGCTGGCCGTCGTGGGCCGACAGCCCTAGCCGCCAGTGTGCGACACTACCGTGGATGTCGTCGGGCGGCATTCTCGGTCAAGGCTTTGGAAGCCAATCCTCGGAGCCTAGTTGGCGTCGGTCGACACGTCTCGCCTTGATAATCGGCGTCGGTCTTTTCCTGTACGGGTTTCTTTACATCATCTTCGGGCATTAAAGTTTTTGCCTACCGTCTCAGAAAAATGATCGCGTGCCCTTGCTGTGGATGTCTCACGCTGGAGGAACCAGCCAGCGACGATATTTGTCCGGTGTGCTTTTGGCAGGATGACGGACAGGACGATGAACGTGCCGACGAAGTGTGGGGCGGACCGAATGGCTCCTTGAGCCTGACCCAGGCACGGTTGAATTATCGGGACTTTGGCGCGTCCAGCCTGAAGCGCAAAGACTACGTAAGACCACCGAATCCAGACGAGTTGCCGTAGTCGCCGGCCCATGCCTCACTTATGCAGCAATGCCGTCGGCTTCCGTTCCGCTCCACCAAATCGCAAGGTCGATTGAATTAAACCGATTGCGGCGCTGTACGCCAAATTACTGACGTCGGACGGTTATGCGCTGGCTGGCTTGGCCGGTCAGAGCGCGAACGCCCGTTCGATCCTGCAGTGACGGATCGTTTGACGGTACAGTTCAGTGGTGCCCCAGACCTCAGCGACCCATATCGTCGAAGGTTCTTAAGCGCCTGTTTACTGGAACCGGTCGCCCTTCAGAGATTCGAGTACTCGGGAACGCTGGCTTGGTCGTGCGACGTTCGTCAGGAGTGCTTGATCTCGGTGAACGATCTTGCCGTCGGAACGACGGCCGTGGCGACCCGGCTTTATATCAACGGGCAGCGGTTGCGACGGATACAGGTATTCACAAACGGTCAAGAATCCGGCCGAATTCGATTCGACGAGGACGGGCGACTCTACTAAAAGACTATGCGCCAACAGTGAGAATTCCAGTTTTGCATGACAACATCCTGTCGGGCATCGCAATCATCACTCTCATCGAGTAGCGCCACGATTTTCTCAATCTCCAACCCATGATCCACGATGCCCGCTTTCATCGCTGGCGTGCGTGGCTGGGCTGTTGGCAGGCGCCCATCCGCGCGGTTGGATTCTTAATCCGTAAGAAAACCGAGGAGCGTAACAGCAGTATCGATGCGACTGTGCGCGGGCTGAATGGCGGTCGCTGCCGTTCGAGCCAGGTTGACAGCAGGAGAACCCCTCGCTGTTCTGTGACCAGATCTTTTGAATTCCGGCGCGCCGAAACTTCGGAGGGACGCGCTGGTGGCGGCCCTCTCTTGGTAAACACTTTTCCACCCCCCGGTCGGCACTACGGAACCGCGTTCTCGCCCGGGGCTATCATGAGCGGCATTGAGACGTGCGCTGCGCTCAGCGTTTAGCAGCCCGTGGTGAAAGTCCGTCGCAACGCGACTGCCACCCCAAGGTTGGTTGCTGCTCTGAACCCCACTTGATCGTCGACCATGTGGTAAAGAGGTACTGTTGCACGAGCCACAGCCCTCGACCACATTATGGCAACCGATGACTATCCGACGAATCGGCCTGACCCCGAAATTCTGACGGAACTCACCAATCGGGTGCAGTCTGAGTTGCCACTGCTCGCCGAACATCTCCGAACTTGGCTTGAAGCGCACCGAACGTTCCCGCGAGAACTCAGTGCCTCTTCCGACCCTGAGGGCACCCGCAAGGTTCGACTGTGGCTTGTGACCGATCACATTGGCGACAGCGACGCCTCCTCAAGGGTTGTGTACGACGCCACACAGGGGATGTTTGGCCTGGTAACGGAACTCCAAAACGGAGTTCTGTGGTACATGGGTCCGTACGGATCTCTCGTCGACACCGTCCAGAGCATTTAGCACTCGTCAACTCTCAATTAGGGATCGACACGATTGATCGATCGATCGAGCGTACTACACTGTCGCGGATGGCGATGGGCAAACGACGGCCCTCGTCCATATCGGCGCGGCAAAAACTGGTTTCACCAGGGGCTGCTAGGATAGGAACCTGCGATGAGATTCCGCTTCTCGCCCCGGCCTGCAGCTTGGTGGCAAATCCTTTTCCCGGTTCTGGCGCTGGTTGGCATAGTCGCGTTTGTCTTGGTTCCTGGATGCTACGTTCGGTGGCACCTCGCCTAGATGTCACGAATGTCACTGTTGTCACACTGTCACAGGGGGGGAACGTCGCTGTTGTTCGACACCATGACCTTGGTCGGTACGAGAAGGCTGACCTCCCCATAGCCGGTGAAGAATCGGCACCGGAGCTGATCGCGGCCATCGGCTAGGGAGGCCTCCACAAACAGTCTCTTTCCCCGCTCAACCTTGAAGACGTAGACGAAAAGACGAAGGCGACAGCAGAATAGAGAGCTTACCGCTACCCACAAAGTAACAACATTAAGGTCTCTCTTGGCCACCTTCGGTGCCTTCAGCGCATCGGCATAGCCGGACGGGTTGGGTCCATTGGGCGTGGAATCCGTTTAAGGGAGCCAGCCTCTGGCGCACGAGCAACCACCTAACGGATTTCGATGGGCGCTTGAGCGTCTGTGCAACCGCTGTGCAACGAAAACCGGTTTGGATGCCGTAATGAGCGCGGCCTTCGTTGGTGTACCAGCCCGCGTCTACGTCGCGAGAATCCGCGCGGTCAACGAAATTGGCGCTGGTCCAGCATCGAATGAGATCTCCATCGCAGTCCCGTAGCGACAGCGCCATCAAGCTGGATCGCTTCGCTCGCAATCGAGCGATTGCCGCTTGCGCACGCTCTGTTTCTTGCGTCTTAAGGAGAACAGCCCGTATTAACAGCTCTACCGTTGGCCGCTGAGTTGTTATAGAGTCGCCGGATGAGGTTGACGTCACGGCGGCTTGTGCCAGTGTGTGCACTGACAATCGCGCTAGTTGCTGCTTTGCCGAGCGATGCGTCACTGGGCAAAGATCAGGCGTTCGAGCCAGCGACTCCCAACACCCTCCCCACCATCTTCAGAGAATTCCGGTGGGCCCAAACGGTCACAGTCGGTGTCACCGGAACGCTGACGCGTGTCGACGTGCTTGTTGCGCAATTGTTGATCGTGCAGCCGGAGGACCTTGACGTCACGATCTTTAGCACCTTGGGTGGGGCGCCGAATGTGCCCATCACGCCACCGTTTCACATTTCGGCTGGCAGCATTCCAGTCGTCTCCCACCCTGCGGCATTTGAAAGCTATGCGTACCTCAGCGCAGCGTTCATGTTGCCCGTGACGGCTGGCGATGTGCTCGCCATCGTTGTTTCTACCGGTTCGAGTTCGGAATACTACTGGGCTGGTTTTAACGGAGGCGGTTACCCCCTGGGACAAGCCTATCGAACGACCACCAACCTTTGGGCCCCGGCAGGGTCGCAGGATCAGGCTTTCCGCACGTTCGTGGCTTCGTCAAGTGCGCCGACGGCCAACGCCGGGAGCGGCCAGAAAGTCCGTCTAGGAACGACGGTAAATTTGGACGGCAGCGGGTCGTTCGACGACAACACAGAAACACGCCTGCTTCAGTACCACGTGGAGCTTCCTGTCAGTGCCGGACGGGAGCGCTGTGACGATGTTGATGGGTGCGAACACGATGACGCCCAGCTTCATTCCCGACGTGCCAGGGAATTATGTCGCCCAACTCGTCGTGACAGACGAAGATGGGTTGTCGAGTGTCCCCTCGCACGTAACGATCGGCGAGAATTTGCCGCCCACTGCGAGCGCCGGACCTGACCAGTTGGTGATTGTAAGTCAGCCGGTCGCGCTGAATGGTTCCGCCATTGACTTAGACGGCGACTTCATCACGTACAGCTGGTCCTTCACTGACCAGCCAACGGGCAGTAACGCCCAATTCGCACAGCCCAACTCGGTCAACACAACATTCACACCGGATCTGCCTGGCGTCTATGTGGCCACGCTTACACCGAGCGATTTCGTGGGACCTGGTACATCCGCGAGTGCGACGATCACGGTGGCGACTGTTACGGAGTACGCGGAGATCCGATTACAGACTGCCGCTACGCAGGTAATCGACCTACCTGCGCACGCCGTGACCGGTGACGGCAATCAGAACGCGTTGGTGCAGCTCCTGAGCAGCACTGTAGTCGCGCTGCAGAACGACAATCTGTCCGGAGCGCGGCAGCAGTTGCAGCACGCCATTTCGCGGACTGACGGCTGTGCGCTGCAAGGGGCAGCCGACGGAAATGGGCCCGGCCGCGATTGGATCACGATCTGTGCGGCGCAGGAGCAGCTCTACCCGCTGCTGGTCGAGGCCCTGGCTGCAATTACGCAGTAGCCGGCTCACCCTCTCGCGCACGAGCGACCTCCGGACGGATTCGACGGGTGTTTGAGCATCTGTGCAACCGCTGTGCAACGAAAACCGGTTTGGATCGGTGTTTAATTGATTCAGACCGTGACCGCCGTAACGAATCTGAACGATTTTACCGTCGTCTGGTGCGCACTGATGAGATACCACCGCGCTTCACACGGCGGGGGTCGGTGGTTCGAATCCACCAGCGCGCACCAGACCAAACGGGTCCTATTCCGGTCACATGGGTGACAGTTCATTCCGAGGACATAGGTAACACTTTCGGGCCGAAGGGATTGGCGATCGGCTCCAGCCGGCACGTCTCGTCGTCGAAGTAGCCCAGATCGTACTTCATGAAGGTGACGACCAAATGTGCTCGTCGACCTGCCGCACGCCCACCTTGTTGTCCCGCGAAGACCTGGCTCAGATTGACCTTGCGTCGTTTGAAGTAAATGCGCCCGCAGTCACCGTGCTGGCCCGATCGTGGAACGGGTAATCGAGCTCGGCGAGGCCGCTGTACGGGCGGTCTGACGGCACGTAGACCGCGGCGGGCTCGCCTGGCCATTCTCAGTGTGACGGTAGACGCCTGAACGCCGCGTCGATCAAGAACCTCCGTACGGCGCGAAATGGGGGCAAGCGCATCAGCACTTCGCCGATCGTGTCCGTCAGCGCATTCACCGTCGGCGAGACAAAAGAACGCCGTACGCCCCAGATTTGAAAATTCAGCAACGTAACCGCCACGGGGCCATTTCCGCCGTCGGTGCCGATGGCCACGCCTGCCCCCGCGGCGCCAAGGCGGTTGGACACGGGAATGTAGACATGTGCGAAGTGGTGCGTGGCGGAGTAGCCGCTGGTCCACAGGCGCGCAGTTCCGTAGCTCAGGCGGTCGACGGAAAGCCGCATGGTGAATACGGGCAGGTCAGCGCTCGGCAGCGACGGATCGAACAGCGTGTCGAATACGTTCTGGGGAAGGACGCCGGGATCGGGAAGCCCGCCACGATCGGGAGTCAATAGCACTGCGGGGGCAACCGTATTCAATCTTGCAACAGGCTGAGAATCGAAAGAGGACTGGAGGGTCGCGGCAATCCGTTGCCCTGGCGGCACGTCGTCCACGGGCGGCGTCGTGCTGCCCTTCCTGGCGGTCAATGTGACCGACCACCTGTTCCCAGGCCCATGTGGCCCAACCGGCAGCGCGTAGGTGGCTTCGACCCTGAAGTAGGTGGTGTCCGGGAACTTCCGCACGGCTGCCTGAACCGCAGCGAGGCCGACAACAGGATCACCGGCTGGAAGCGCAGGTCTGGTGAGCGTGAGCCGTACGCCAGGTTTCCCAGGTAAAAAACCCCCTCCAAGTACCCCAGGTGGGACCATGACCATAACTTTCGTCCACGCCGTGGGGTAGTTCGCGATGTTTATCGTTGGAGTCACCTCGAGCCGTCCAAGGCCGAAAAGGTCGTTCTCGGGATTCATCTCGGCATCAGCGAATCCGGCCTTGTAGAACAAGATTGGCTCGCCGATGATCACCCTCGCGATCGCGGAGGCAACCGTGTTTGCAACGTTCCCCAATGCCGTAGCGAAACCCATACTCTCCTCCCGCGAGCGACTTGATACTGGCCTGGGCATCAAGCTGCAGCGATACCCGGGTGTCGCGATCATCGAGACTTCGTAAGTACCTCCTCGATGTTGTCGTCATCCTCGCGCTCCTCCATACGCCACCCCCTTCGAAGCTGAAGGTGTGCAGGTGGGGCACGTAGGTGGAGGCGTGAGGCTGATCGGAGGCGCGCCCGTCGCCATTCGTTTCACCGTCGCCTCTTGCGAAGAGAGGGACGATGATGCGCGTTTTCCGTGGCAGAGTCTTGAAGGACAGGTTGAAAAACTTTTAAAAACGCTGAAAGCGACTTGAAACGACCTGGGCCGGAGCTGCGCACCGCGACGCTAACATTCCCAATGGTTGACCGTCGCGGGTCACGATGCGTGACGATGAGACTCTCTGTTGAAGATGCTGGCGTTGGGCCCGAGCGTGCAGCAGCGGCGCTGGCCGATGAAACGTGATTCACCGTTCCCGTCGAGCGGCGCGGCGCCCGACTGCCTTCATCGGCGTAGGTGGCAGCTGCGACCACACTTCGTCATAGGACCCATGTCCAGCCGCGCAACGATACTGATTCCTGGAACTGTCCGCTTGTCCTGCCATCAGTATGTGTGTCGCTACCGAAATCATTACGGTTGAGCTTGCCCGGTGAGGTCTTCTTCTGCTATTCACACTTCTGCTATTGACACTTCCCACCAGCGGGATAAACCCAGCCCCCGCTGAGGGCGATCGACGGTCGATTCACCAGCAAACGGCGAGAGAGCCGGCTGGTTGGCAGAGAACCATGCATCACGACGAGCAGGAAAAGGGTCTGATGCTGTTATTCGTCGCGTTGCTCGTGTCTGCTGTTATCTGGCAAGTCCTGGGCAATTGATCGGAAGCACCACACGAACGTGAGGTGCCGTCGCTTGTTAGCCGGCCGCCTTCCGCTTGCGGTCGTGCCGTGAGAGTGCTCGAACGGCCTTCTGCGCGTGCGCAAGCAGTCGGTCTTTTGGTCGTAACGAAGCTGCCCACGGCGCGGCCTTGCGCAACACGCGCGCTGCGCCAGATCGATCTCCAGCTTGTGCCAGTTGCACGGCTGCTGCCGCACACGCAGAGACGAACCCTCTTGTTTGGTACAGCAATTCATGCTCGTGCTGCTCCGCGACACGAAGCAGCGTGGTGGCTGACGCACGGTGATCACTGACCTTGGATTGCACGACGCTCATGACTTGCAGCGATTGCGCCAGGTGCCAATCGTGGATGCCGTTTGGCAGTTGAGCCTCAAGCTCGCGAGCTAGCGTGCGGAGCGTTTGCAAAGCGTCTGTCGGCTTGCGGTCTGCGAGCCTGAGAGCGCGCTTCAGTTTGCTGTTCCATTGAGCGTGTGTCATAGAGAGTCGTGCAATGCGGCTCTGAATAGGGATCACTCGAGCCGAACTCGCGCAAGCCTCCGCGTTTGTTAAAAAGTGGGCGGCGCAAATTCGATTGCCATATTGCTTCGAAGCTCGACCAACTCATCGTGATCAATATGAATGCGCATGATTTTGGGAACGACGATGATGTCGGCATCCCAGGCGTTCTCCATCACGAGTGTAACGAAGTGTGAGAACAACGCGTGCTCACCAGTCTCGAACAGGTGGCCGGGGGCGGTATCGAGCGAGCGTCGCTCTCCTTGGTCGCCGCGCAGCGCGTAGTATGCTGGCCAATCCTCTCCTGAGGGCCACACGCCCCAAGTCTGTATCCACAGCAGACACTCGTCCCAGCGGCCTATGGCACGAACGCACGCCGCGGCCACAGCCGCCTCTCGCCCAGAACGATTGCCCATGGCGTACTTTGCGCGCTTCCGGTGCGAGAGTGTGTGATCCTCCAGGAGTGTGCCATTCTCGCTCAGAGCGACGCCGCGCTCCTTGCACCATTCCCAGATCTCGTTGGTCTCGATGAATCGCACGGTTGTTTATTCGTCTCCGTGTAACCCATTGTCCGGTGTTTTCGTTGACGCCAGCAACTTGAGGCATTTCGTGAGCCGCTGCGCGTAGTACGGACGCGCCTTCTTACGCAGGCGCGCTCCCGCCTGTAGCAGGAGACCGACTATCTCCGGCACAGGGTGATAAAGAGCAATCTCCAAAGGCCCAATGCCGTCTCGGTATTCGGCATTGACGTCCGCACCGTTCGCGATGAGCCACTCCACTGTGGGGAGGTTCACTGCCCGAATCGCCGCCATCAACGCAGACCCATGGTGGGAATCGAAATAGTTGACGTCCCCGCCGGCACTCACTCGCTCACGCAACAGGGCAAGGTTGCCGGATCTCGCAGCGAAGATAACAAGTTGGTCCTTCGTAAAGGCCATGAATGTGGCTCGACGGTCACACCTTTCGTGTCGACCTTCAGGTTTTGACTTCCAGAGGCCGGCGTCGGCGGGCCGCCTCCCCAGAGGGCACAAGTACGCTCACGATCATTGCCCCGACGACAAGCCAGGCACGCGTCACTTCCTTTGCGCTCCTCAGAAAACGCCCTCCCTCCAAAGGCGAACCAGCAGGAAATGGAAGGGATGGTACGGAACGGTCAGCGTGAACACGCTTTCGGCAATCACACAGATCAGGCCAAGGGCTGTGATCCAGGCTCTCTCGCCGTTTGCGATCGCGATGCTCAAGGCCACCAGTGCAGCTGGCGCCAGTAGAACTTTTAGCAGGCCCATGACCAACGCTCCCAGGGACTCGTACGTAGGATGTCCGCTGGTCGGTGCGAACGCCATGACCGCAAAAAAGATGATATCGAGCGCCATGACAGCAGTCAGGTACCACGCGATGCGTGTCGCGTCTACTTGTGAGGGCGACAACCATCGAGCAGCCAGAAATGGCAGGACCAGACCAAGCATTATGAGCACGTCGAGACCGTCGATCGAAATCAACATGCCCTCTTGAGCCGGCAGGAAGAACAGATTCAATCCGACAACGTAAGTGAGGAGGACGAGGGCAGCCTTGGCGCGGGGTTTCATGACCCCCTTAGTACGTCGCGTCCAGTTCGGCGACCCACGACGGAACGGTCTGATTCGGCAGCGGCTGGTTGTCGGGACCTATTTCGGGGCTGTACTCGGCAATGAGGCGGCCACTGAGTACATCACGCAGCTCGTAGTGAATGCCCAAGCCGCCGTGGACGGTTTCCTGCCGAAAGGCGAATCGCGCACCGTTATCGAAAAAGCGCCAATGCCAGATTGGAAGCCCATTTCCCTCGAACGTCCGTTGCCGGCCCGCGAAGAGAATCACGAGTCGCGACGGAATGGGATACGACGTGCAGCAATTCGTCTGGAGCACCACCCAACCGATCGACGCCCGATCTTCGGCAATGATGATCTGATCGAAGCCAACCTGTTCGGCCTGCTTCCGAAGAACGACCGTTTTGCCGGAGCCAGTGGCGACCCGTAGATCTCCGGCAGGATCCACTGCGGCGCTGACATAACGATCACTCACCGAAGACACCGGCGCTGTGGACTGAGTTGGAAGAATGAGCAACGTGACAGTCAGGGCGATGAGCATGTGGTTGCCCGGCCTGGGTAAAACTCATCGTGCGCGTGGCACGCGAAGTTGCCTCAGACGATCGCGGTTCGGATCACATCATCTATTTGATCGGCGGCCTCGCGATGCGCCCTGTTCGTGGCATGTCGAGGACTACCGCCCGACTGCAATTTTCAGTGCCGCGCCGAAACTGCCCAGATCCGTCTCCTCAAACACCGCCGAGACGCCACCGGCACCAAGAGTGTCGCCGAAGCGGCGGTACCGGACCTCACCGCGGATGTGGACGAAACGCATGGCGCTGTACTCGATGCCGCCCAGGACGACCAGACCCTTGTACTGCTCGCTGACGTTCTCATCAGCGCCTGCAAAGTCCGAGGTCTCTTCGTACTTGAGGAAGGAGATGCCGGCCGCCGCGTACGCCGAGGATCGTGCCACGGGCGTCGATCGCCAACCAGCAACCACATCGATCGGCGTCATCGTGATCTTCAACGGGATGCCAAGTCGAAACACTTCGTCGTTAGGACCAATGAACACGCGCTCGCCGTCAAGCGAGCTGCGCTCGACGCCCAGCTCCACGAACAGGCCCTGCACGAGATTGGTCACCTGTACTCCGCCGCCGAAAAACGTCGCCGTATCCTTTTCCGTGATGGCCTTGAAGCTTTCTGACGCCGTCATCTTGTCGAACGTAACCGTGCCAAATCCGCGGAACCCCAGTCCTTCACGGGGTGCCGCGGTTGACGACGGTGGCGGTGTCTGGCGCGTCTGTTGCTCTGGCGTTGGAGGGGCGCCTTCAGGCGGCAGAGGTTGTACGCTGCCGAGTTTCACGAACTCCCGCTGAATCCAGCCAGTTCTCCGTCCGAACTGCGCATCCTGGAACGTTACCTGGACCCAATCTCCCTCGATGCGGAGGACGCTGAGGCTGGTGCCTGCGGGCAACACACGCAGCGGCTTTCGAGTGTCGTCTGCGAGAAGGTACACGGGCGCGTCCGTCGTCAGCGACGCGGATTGCTGCGCGCGCGCGCCTGAAATCGTTGGCTCTTGTGCATACGTCGTCTGGGCCGTGAAAAACCCAACTGCGAGAACAAAAATGCTCAGAATGGCGCGCCGTATCAAGGACACGGCTTCTTCACTACGCGAATTCATGATGTACATATGCTCCAAGGCCGAAGGCTCAGGCATCTTACACGGTCTGCTGGACCTTATCGGCGACACGCCCCTGCCCCGACATCCTTCCATTCCCGCATCACGCAGAGCTGCTCACACGTTATAGTGCTGTCCGCTGAGCTTCCCCGGAGACTCAACGCATGGCACTCACGAACTCCCGTTTTTTGCTCGTCCCGTTGGTGGTCATCGGCTTGCCTGTCGGCGCCGCGCAAACTGCACTGCCGCTTGGCACACCGCAGCAAGGCAAGGTGTCATCGGAAAGCCCCGTGGAATACACAGTCGTGGCCAAGACCGCCGGACTGCTCGGCGTTGCCCTGCAGGGTGATGGTGATCTGGCCTTCTCCGTGGCGGATGAGGATGGGCAGACGCTGCCCGATGGCAACGTCGATCGCGATCTGAATGGATCGGAAGGCACCGAGATGGTGTCGCTGCTCATCCCAGAACCCGGCACCTATAAAGTTCGTGTTCGCGTGCAGGGCGGCTCGGCATCGACATTCACCATCGGCGGCTCATGGCTGGCGTTCCCGCCATTTGCACGCGCAAGTTCAGACCCCGACCGTCGGCCGCGACAGGCGCGCGCGATCGTCGTGGGTAAGGCGCATGAGGATTCGTTGAATTCCGAAGCGGGTGATAGTTGGGACTGGTTCGTGCTCAAACCCGCCCAGGCCGGCACGCTGGCGATTGTCACGCGGCGGCTCGGCGACGGCGATTCGGACCTCGTGCTCGAGGTTTATGCCGACGGCGATTTCAGCAAGCCAACGGATCGATCGGACCAGGACCTGCAAGGCAACAACGCCAACGAGTCGGTGACTGTCAATGTGAATGCCGGTCAGGCGGTCCACGTCAAAGTGGCAGGGACGTTCGGTCGCACCAACACCAAGTATCGTTTGTCGTCAAGCTTGATTCCTTAGCTGGTTATTTTCGGTAGCCATTTGCGCATCTGCTCGATGGTGAGGCCGCTCGGTGAGCGATCGGCAAATGCCAGTCGTCGCATCATCGAACCACGATAAAAACGAGTTGAGCATCGGACCTTTACCGTTGATCTCCACACGAAGGTCGGGGAGACGATGCCGACGCGCGATTCTGGCATCACGCTTGCTGATACGTCCGACGTTGGCAGCCGGAGAGCGAAAACGATGTCACACAGCCCCGCCGCGTTTGGCATGTATCACTCAACCAAGGCGCTTCATTTCGGCGCCGAAGCCCTGCGTGCGGCCCGATTCCGTCAGACCGATATCTCGGTGATGTATTCCGACGGAGTGCAGGCGCTGCAGCTTCGCGAGTCGGCCGATCTCGAAGAAGCCGACGTCGCCGACGACGAGTCAGAGTCGTTGGGCGGCGTCTTGAGCGCGCTCTCAGGCGTCGGCGCCGTGGCGATGCCCAGCGACGGGCTCTTCATGGCGGCGGGACCTATCCTCGCGACGCTGGCCGGGGCGGGGGCGGGCCTTCTCACGGCGCTGCGTGGCCTCGGTATTCCCGAATGTCTTCTCGAGCGTTTCGAAAAACGTCTGAAACAAGGCGCGCTGCTGCTGTCAGTGCAGTGCGAGGGCCCCGACTGGGCGGATCGCGCCCAGCGCATCCTTCAGGAAACGGGCGCGGAGCACGTCGCGGCGTCAGGGTAGAGTTGGCCGCAGGGTCTGACTCTACCCAAAGATGGAACTGAGCCGCTCATTTGTCGCCGGCTATGGCCGCGCTCCAGTCCTGAATCTGCTGAGGTGTCATGCGGCCCAGCGGCATCTCCCGTGCATCCAGGTATCCCCAGTCCGTGATATCGGGCAAATATTGCTCGCGAGACAATAGGGTTCCGCGACACAGGCGTGCAGGCACCGGTTCTGCCATTCGAGCCCGCTGCCAAAGCTCATCCATAACCCAGTCTGGGATCGTCTCGCGATGAGCGGGATACACAAATTGAAACAACAGGATGTGCGACAACAGAACTGCGGCGTGTGTCCCGAACCGTTGGATCAGCCGCACCCAATCGATCGTGGCGCCGGATTGACGCAGGATGTGTGCGATGTCCGCGCCATCGTAGCGCTCGCGTTCCATCACATACGACTTGGACCAGATCATCTCTTCGGCGCCCACCAAGTGCACGGGCACTTCGAGAATCACCGAGGGCACGCCATGCCGGAGCCAATCGTCATCGACTTCGACCATGCCGTTGCCGCCAGAAAAAATCAGATCCACAAAGTGATGGCCGTCGCGCGCCTTGCCGAGCCAGTGCGTGAACACCAACTCGCACCTGATTCCCTGCCGCGCGAGGGTCTCCTCGACGCGCGACCAGTCGGCGCGACGGACGAAGAGATCGAGGTCCTTGGTGTCGCGCACCAACCCAGCATGATGCTCGAGCGCGTAAGTCCCACCCACCAGGTAAGGAATGCCTGCCTCGCGGAGATGCCACAGCACCGACCGATACATCTCCGCCGCGCGGGTGTCATCTGGCGCGTGAAGCGTGGCTTGGCCCATAGGGCGCGTCACGCAAAGCGCGTTCCAAACGGCAAAAGTACGAGTATTCCTCGGTTTCCAGGGTTCAGGGCTGGGGCTCACTGATGCAGACCCAGAAGCCATTTGTGCGACTGGCGGCTGTCGGCGACCTCCACTACGGGAAAGCCTCGCGCGGCTCATTGCAGACCCTGTTTGCCGCGGTGACCCGTCTGGAAGCCGACGTTTTGATCTTGTGCGGCGACCTCACCGATTATGGTCTGCCCGAGGAGGCCGCGGAGCTTGCCCGGGAGCTTGCCAGCGGGATCAAGATCCCGATGGTTGGTGTGCTCGGCAACCACGACTACGAGTCGGGGGCATCAGTTGAGATCACCCGGCTCCTGACCGAAGCGGGAATGACAGTGCTCGACGGCGAGACGGTCGAAGTGTTGGGTATCGGGTTTGCGGGCGTCAAGGGATTTGCCGGCGGGTTTGGCCGCGGCGTACTGGGGCCGTGGGGTGAGGAAGTCATCAAACGCTTCGTACAGGAAGCAGTAGGCGAAGCGCTGAAGCTCGAGACAGCGCTCGCGCGGCTTCGCACCCCGACGCGCGTCGCGATCCTGCACTATGCACCCATTGCAGGAACCGTTGAAGGCGAGCCACGCGAGATCTACCCGTGGCTAGGTTGCAGCCGCCTCGAAGAGCCGCTCGTGCGGTATGAAGTCACCGCCGTTTTTCACGGTCACGCACACCATGGGGTGGCCGAAGGTCAGACGATCAACGGTACACCGGTCTACAACGTGTCATTGCCGCTCCTGATCGCCAGCAACCCCGAACAGCCCCTCCGAGTGCTCGACGTGCCGATAGCGAATCCGCCGCCATGACGTGGCCAGAATCAGCAATCATTCCTCTTCGATCTCCTCCTCGTCCTCGTCCTCGTCGTCGTCCCCGTCTTCATCCGCGAAGTCGTCGTCTCCGATTTCGTCGTCTCCGACTTCGTCCTCATCGTCGTCATCGTCATCGTCATCGTCATCGTCGATGTCGTCGTCATCATCAACCAGGTCCTCCTCGTCGCCTTCGTCAATCAGACTGAGGGCACCTTCGGTGGCGGTTGTGTTGACGCAATGCGCCAAGTGGATGGACGGGACCACTGCGTAGAGCTGATTCAGCTCGTCTCTCATGACACCTCCCAAAACGTTCGCCATCCGCAAGCTACCTGCCAACCGGTCGTCAGAGCAATGAGATTCTTCATTCCGGCGGCGGTACCTGGCTTGCATTGGCTGGGGTGGACGAGGCGCGGTGCATGAGTCGGGACCGAAACATCAACCGCACGGTAGCGGCGCTACCAGGATCAGCGCGGGCGGCCGGTCTCCGGTACCGAGCCGATGAGCAGCGGGGCATCGCGCGGCGGCGCTCGGGCAAGAGCTTTCGCTACGTCGGCCCCTCCGGGAAGGCTGTGACCAACGCCGACACGCTCAAACGCATCAAAGCTTTGGTGATACCGCCTGCGTGGAGGGATGTTTGGATCTCGCCCGATCCTCGGTCGCACTTGCAAGCCACGGGGCGGGACGCGCGCGGCCGGAAACAATATCGCTATCACCGGCGGTGGCGAGAGGTGCGAGAACAGACTAAGTACGACCGGATGGTACCCTTTGCGCGGGCGCTGGCGCGGATTCGACGTCGTGTCCGCAGCGACCTGAGACAGCCATCGCTCACCAAGACGAAGGTCGTAGCCGCCGTCGTTCAATTGCTCGAGAAGACTCTGATTCGCATCGGGAATGTTGAATACGTGCGAGCGAATCGATCGTTTGGCTTGACGACACTCCGAGACGGGCACGTTCGGATTCGCGGCCGAGACCTGCGGTTCGCGTTTACGGGAAAGAGCGGCGTCAAACAATCAGTGATGCTCTCGGACGCCACGCTTGCTCGAATCGTGAAGCGCTGCCAGGACCTCCCGGGGCAGGCGCTCTTTCAGTATCTGGATGAAATCGGTCATCGCCGTTTGGTGACGTCATCGGACGTGAATGCGTATCTTCGCGACGTCGCCGGCGCCGATTTCACCGCGAAGGATTTTCGAACCTGGGCGGGCACGCTGCGGGCGGCAATCGCCATCCGGCAAGTGCGCGCAATTCGTTCGACTGGCACCACGCTCAGGAAGGTTGTTGAGATCGTCGCGAATCATCTCGGAAATACCCCCGCTGTCTGTCGCGCGTGCTACATCCATCCGGTGATTCTCGCCGCCCACGGCGACGGAAGCCTGGCACGCCACTTCTCGACCAAGCGCCGTACGCGACCTGGATTGTCGGCCGATGAATCTGCGGTGCTTTCGCTGTTGGAGACCCGCCAGGGTTGGGCCGAGCGGCTGGCTGAGGCCGCATGACTCCGCTTCCAGAGGGTCTCCTCGTGCTCCTGGTCCTGGCGATGCCGATTGCGACTATCGCCTGGACTGTGACTCACGAAGAGGTGTTCAAAGAACCTCGCGAGTACTGCCTTCGCAGGAGTGAAGAGGCGTCTCGGCTGTTGACGCGAAAAGCCTTTTACATTCTTACGTGCGAGTACTGCTTCAGCCACTACGTCACGATCGGTGTTCTCTTGCTGACAGGGTTCCGGCTGCTCTACGAGGACTGGCGGGGATATTTGATCAGCGGATTTTCGCTGGTGTGGGTGGCCAATCACTACATGAGTCTTTTTGGCCGTATCCGCATCGGCATCAAGAGCGAGCGCATTGATGTCAGCCTCAAGGAGGACCTCCGCGACAAGGTGAATGATTCAGCATCAGCATCGAGCTGAGCTATATTTCCATGGTGTCCGATATGGCGTACCGATGGACGGCGCTCGAAGGACGGACCGTTCTGGTGGTAGACGACAACGAAGACTCACGCAATGTGCTTCGAGCGATCCTCGAAGCGCACGGTGCTCGTGTGTCGACGGCAGACTCAGTGCACGAGGCGCGCCACGCCCTCGCCCGCGAATTGCCCGACGTCCTGATTACAGATCTTGCGATGCCAGTCGAGGACGGGTTTGGGTTGCTGGACTACTGCCGTCACCACGCCGATCCCCAGTTCCAGGCGCTCCCGATCCTGGCCCTCACCGCGTACGGGACGCAACAAGCACAAGATCGTGTTCTGGCCGCCGGATTCGATGCCTATCTTGCCAAACCGGTCGAACCAGCGGAAGTGGGCAAAGTGGTAAAGGCGCTCGCGCTCAGGAAGTCTTCTTCAGCTCATTGAGCAGCGCTTCGAGCGCCGTGATGTACGCCGCGTCCGCCTGCGTGTACAACTTCATGTAGTCCTGTTCGGACATCCGGTCCTCGCGCCAGTTTCCATCGAAGCGCACGCCCTTGCCATTGGCATCGTGCGTGTCGAACGCTTGATTGGCTACGCGCGTCGCGCGCAGGCCGTCGGCGCCGCCGTCGCTGATCATCACGCGGCTTTCCGGGATCGAGGCGCTGTTGAGATCGATGTAGACATCGCGAAATTCGCGCCGAATCAGTTTCTCGTTGACCACGGCCGGTGCGGACGTCCGCGCCCAGACGACGAGCAGCTGGCCGGGGAAGTACAGCGCCGCGACGAACTGGTCGGCGGCCGCGGGGTGCCGCGCCGCGATGCTATCGAGTTTTCGCTCCTGCAGCAGGCCGGTGAGCTCCTTGGCGAGCGCCGCTGACTTCTCTTGCGCGATGACTGGGGACGCCAGCCCTGATGCCCCGAGCATCGCGACGATGACGAGTGCCGATAGGTGCTCCGAGTGCTTCTTCATGGTCATCCCCCTGGCGTGAAGCTCTTCTGTATCACACAAGGGCTCATCCGATAAACAACGACTCTTCTTCCTCCTCGAACGAGGCCGCCCGCGCAGCAGACCGACGGCGGGTTGCCTCGCGCATCCCCTGGAGGGCGCTCACGGCTGCCCGCACGCCGGCCACGATGGCCATTCCGTCCCGTGCGGGCCCCGCGACAACCCGTTGTGCAGCCCCCAGCGTCTGGTCGAGACGCGCCGTCAGGTCCGAAAATGCACGATCGAATCGCTCCACTTGCCCCGCCGCGACGGTCGCGGCGCGAGTCGCTTCGGCACTGAGCGTATTGAGGTTGGACAGCACGGGCTTCACGCCGGATTCGATCTCGTGCGCGATCTGCTCGACGCGCCGCGCGAGTCGAAGACCGACCACAATCGCCCCCACCTGCACCAATGCCATCACCGCGACGGCCACCGCGATGATGCCCAGCAGCAGCTCCGCGGTGTCGCTCACGCCTGGTGCTCCCCTCGCTCCCTCGCCTGCTGGAAGGCCTCGCGGCCCCGCTCGACGGCGCTTGTCAATTGCTCGCGCTTCTCCTGGTAGATCTCGCGTCCCTGCTGCACGGCGTCGCGTGCGCGCGCACGGCTTTCCCGCGCCTTCTGACCGAGATACTCGCGCGTTTCCTCGCCCGACGCGGGCGCAAACAGCAGCGCCGCGGCCGCCCCCGTCATCGCGCCCATAAGGAAGGCGAGCATGACGGTTCCACCGTTATTGTCGTGTGCCATGTGAGTTTCCTCAGAAGATACTGACTTTGACGTTGAGGTATTTCTTCGGATCTTTTCTGATCTCCGCAATCAGTCCGCGGAGCTCGCCGACCGTTCGATTCATGTTCTCATATAACTGCTTGTCCCGCAGTAGTTGGCCGGCGGTGCCTTCGCCAGCATTGAGGTTCGCGGTCAGCGTGTCGAGCCGCTGGGCCACGCCGTTAAACCGATCGTAAAGCGCCGTGTCGGTTATCAGCTTTCCCGCGGTGCCCTCCCCACGGTTGAGTCGGCCAGTCAGCGACTCGATGTTTTGGCTCGTCGTGGCCAATGAATTCGCCATCGCAGGGTCGTTGAGGAGTTTTCCCAGACTGCCCTCGCCGTTGCGGATGCGCATTGTAATGGCGTTGAGGTCCTGGACCGACGCTGACAGCGAGTTATAAAGCTGGGGATCGTTGGTCAGACGTCCCAGCGTGCCGCGGCCGCTCGCGATCTGGCTCGCCACGCGATCGGCCGATTGCACCAGAGCGTTCAGATCGCGGTAGACCCCTTCGTCCGTGAAAAGCCTGCCAACCGTGCCCCGGCCCTGCCGAATGTCCTTGAGGAGCAGTGTTGCCTCCTCAATGCCCTGGGACGCCAGCGCCCCAACTTCGGCGATCGTGGGCGCCGTTGGTCCAGTCGGGATGTAGCCCCATTCGGGGATGGGTGTGCCTTCGCTGGACGGTGAAATGTCCACCGCGCCCTCACCAAGCAGAGACACCGATCCAAGCACTGCTCTGGATCCGGTGGTAATTCGCGGCTGATGCTCCTCCTGGATCTGCATCGTCACTTCCACTTGATCGCCGAGGAAGTCGACGTCGCTGACCGAGCCCACTTCCATGCCAGCGACCCGGACCGGCGCGCCAGACTTCAGGCCGGCAATGTTGGTGAAAACGGCCTTCACCGAATACTGCTGCCAGAAGAAGCCGCCCTCACCGCTCAGCAGGAATATGAGCGTCGCCGCCAAAATGACGGCGACAATCGAGACGATGCCGATCTTGAGTTCCGACCAGGCCAGTGAACGCGTGCGCGGCATGCTTGTTCCTCTTAAGACAAAAACGCTCTGAGATACGGATCCGTCGAGCTCCGCAGTTCGGCGGCATGACCTTCGAAGTGAATGTGTCCTTCTCGCAGCATGATGAATTCGGCTTCCTCGGCCTTCTTTTCGTCTGCCGGCTCAATCCGAATTTCCCCGTTCTCGCGAGTCGCTTCGTGCGTGGCGATCCGGAACGCATCACGCAGTTGGTGCGTGACGACGATGGAGCTCACGTCCTCCAAGTCTCGCAGCTTGATGATCTCGTCGTCGATGGTGTCAGCGGTGATCGGGTCGAGTCCCGTCGTGGGCTCGTCGTATAGGAGAATGCGCGGCTTGAACGACATAGCCCGGGCAATCGCAACGCGCCGGCGCTGACCGCCGGACAGATCGGAGGGCATCTTGTCGATGTGTTCGCTGAGCCCGACAAACCCCACGACCTCCTCCACGCGCCGCCGCACATCATCCAGTGGCATGTCCGTTTCTTCGTAGAGCTTATAGCCGACGTTTTCGGCAACGGTGAGCGAATCGAAAAGCGCCCCTTCCTGGAAAACCATGCCCAGGTCGGCGCGGACATTCATCAACTCCACCTCGCTCATCCTATCGATTTGTTCCCCGTTGACCCAGATTACGCCACTATCCGGTCTCAGAAGCCCGAGGATCAACTTCAGGATCGTGGACTTCCCCGCCCCGCTGGCGCCGAGAAAGATCTTCGTGTGACCCGTCAACAGCGTGAAGCTGACGTCTCGAAGAATCACCTTGTCGTCGAAGGCCAGCGACACCCGGTCGAAAACGACAATCGGCGCCCCGGGGCCGCCGAGCGCCTCTTCGAGTTCCGCGGATCGCTGAGGTGCAGTTCGCATCAGTACATCAAGGTAATCAACAACCGCGTAATGAAGAAGTCCACTGCAATGACCGACACTGAAGCAGCGACGACGGCGTTGGTGGTCGCGCGCCCGACCCCCTGCGTGCCGCCTCGGGCGCGCAGGCCGACATGACATCCAATCGTCACGATCACGAAGCCGAGAAAAAAGGGCTTGATGAGGCCCATCCACGCATCTTCGAGATACAGACCGTCGATGATCGACGACCAGTACAAGCTCGAAGCGACTCGCAGCTGACTGACGGCGATGATCCACCCGCCGAAGATGCCGACCGCGTTGGCGATGATCGTCAGGACGGGCGTCATAAAGAAGCCCGCGAGCAGACGAGGCACGACCAGCTTCCTGACCGGGTCCGTTCCCAATGCCCGTAAGGCGTTGATCTGATCGGTCACCACCATCGACCCGATCTCGGCGGCGATGCCCGACCCCACGCGGCCGGCTAGCATCAAGCCTGTCAGCACGGGCCCCAGCTCCTTGATCATCGAAGCGCTGATCAAGCGGCCCACAAAGTCGCGCGCGCCGAATTGGTCCAGCGTGATGCCGGTGTTGAGCGCGAGCACGGCACCTGTGAAGAAGCCCGTGAGGATGACCACTGTCAGTGACCCGATGCCGATGGCTTCGAACTGTTCGATGACGTCGTGGCGGTAGAACGGCCGGGTGACCGTGCCGCGGATTGCGGCAGCGCACAGGCGAACGTATTCCTGCACCTCGAACGCCGCAGCTTTGGCCCACTCGATGAACAGGCGGAACACGCGCGGGTTACCGTCCCCCCGCGACGAGCCCCAGCTCGCGGGTCTTCAACGCGCGGACCCGATCACGCAGCCCGGCCGCGCGCTCGAAATCGAGGTTCGCGGCGGCCGCCTTCATTTGTTTTTCGAGGTCCGCGATGTGTGCGTCGAGCTCGGCCTGCGTCCGGAACGCCGGCCGCTCCTCCTTGACCAACGGGATGGACCCATAGTCGCGTTCGTAGACGCTCGACAGCACGTCGTCTATCGCCTTGACGATGCTCGTCGGTGTGATGCCGTGCTCCTGGTTGTATTCCTGTTGCCGGCAACGACGGCGGTCGGTCTCGTTGATAGCAGCACGCATGGACGCGGTCATGACGTCGGCATACATGATCACGCGCCCGTTGATGTTTCGCGCCGCGCGGCCAGATGTTTGAATCAACGCGCCGCCTGAACGGAGAAACCCTTCTTTGTCAGCATCCAGAATCGCCACAAGCGACACTTCGGGAAGATCCAACCCCTCGCGCAGGAGATTGATGCCCACCAGCACGTCGAACACCCCGCGGCGGAGATCGCGCAGGATTTCCACGCGCTCCAGCGTGTCGATATCGGAGTGCAGGTAGCGTACCTTTACGCCGAGCTCCTGATAGTAGGTCGTCAAGTCCTCCGCCATGCGCTTGGTCAGGGTCGTCACCAGTACGCGCTCTCGCCGTTCAGCGCGTTCGCGAATTTCCTGAAGCAGGTCGTCGACCTGACCTTTGACGGGTCGGACTTCAATGGGGGGATCCATCAGGCCTGTCGGCCGGATCACCTGTTCCACCACGACGCCGCCAGCTTTGTGCAGTTCGTAAGGGCCGGGCGTGGCTGAGACATAGACGAGCTGTGGCACTCGCGCTTCCCACTCTTCAAAGTTCAGTGGCCGGTTGTCGAGCGCAGACGGCAGGCGGAATCCATAGTCGACCAGGACTTCCTTCCGCGACCGATCGCCGTGGTACATCCCGCGGACCTGGGGAACGGTCTGATGGCTTTCGTCCACAATCACCAGCGCGTCGGCGGGCAGGTAGTCGAGGAGCGTGGGCGGCGGCTCCCCTGGAGAGCGTCCCGTGAGGTGCCGCGAGTAGTTCTCAATCCCGTGGCAGTAGCCAATCTCGCGAATCATTTCGAGGTCGAACATGGTGCGTTGATGAAGCCGCTGCGCTTCGAGCAACTTCCCCTCGCTCTCCAGTTGTCCGCGACGTTCGACGAGCTCCGTCTTGATCGTTTCGACGGCGTCACGCAATCGCGCCCGCGACGTGACGAAGTGCGATTTCGGGTACACCGCGACGCGGTCATGCTTCTTGAACGACTTGCCCGTCAGCGGATCGAACGTTACAAGCTCGTCAACTTCGTCGCCGAAGAGGCCGATGCGCAGGGCGATTTCCTCGTAGGACGGGTAGACCTCGATGATGTCTCCGCGGACGCGAAACGTGCCGCGACCAAACTCGTGATCATTGCGCTCGTACTGGATTTCGACGAGCTTGCGCAAAATCTGGTCGCGGTCCATGCGCTGGCCCCGCTCGAGCGGCAGCAGCATGCCGTAGTACGCCTCCGGCGAACCGAGGCCATAGATGCACGAGACGCTGGCCACAATCACGACGTCACGGCGCTCGAAAAGCGATCGTGTCGCCGACAGCCGCATCCGGTCGATCTCATCGTTGATCGTCGATTCCTTCTCGATGTACGTGTCGCTGGCCGGGACGTAGGCCTCGGGCTGGTAGTAGTCGTAATAGCTGACGAAGTACTCGACCGAGTTCTGCGGAAAGAAGCGCCGGAACTCCTGGAACAGCTGCGCCGCGAGCGTCTTGTTGTGCGCCATGACCAGCGTGGGCCGGTTCACGGTGGCAATGACCTGCGCCATCGTGAACGTCTTGCCCGAACCGGTGACGCCGAGCAGCACCTGGTGCTTGTCGCCACGGTTCAGCCCCTCGACGAGCTCCGGCACCGCATGGGTCTGGTCCCCGCGAAGCTCGAAGTCTGAGACGAGGGTGAAGCGGTCGTAGACGGAAGGCATTGGCGAGCGTGGAATTCACAAGGGTACCACACGGCCATTAAGGTGCCTGGAGTACCTAGCGTGCCTAGGGTGCCTCGAGTGCCCGGAGTGCCGAAAGTGCGCGCAACGCACCAGAGACTTCAAGCACCGTAGGCACGGTAGGCACCGTAGGCACCCTAGCCACCCTCTTTGTACGGCGCGAAGTAGCCTTTGCGCGTGCGCAGTTTGATATCGGGCCGCTTGGTCTTGATTTCGACTTTGCGCCAGGCGCCATCCCGCGCGAGATTCTTGGAGGCGTAGCCGAGGTGATACTGCGCCTTGATCTCGGCCAGGACCTTCTCGTACGACGCATCGAGATCCTTGAGCGAGACCGGAAAGAAAGCCTGACCGCCAGTTGCTTCGACCATCTGCTGCATCCGCATCTGCAGCGTGTGGCGCGACGAGCCGGTGTTCTCGACGAGGCCCACGGCGTACACGGTCACCTGGGAGGCGCGCAGCATTTCCATGATCTCACCCAGGCTCAGCTCGGATCGCGAATCCGCCCCGTCGGTGTACATCACCAGTATCGTGCGTCCGTCCTGCGTGTCAGCGCCATCGAGGTAAACGCCGATCGCGTCGTAGAGCGCCGTCCAGCCGTCCGACTTGCGCATCCGGATGCGTTCGACCAGCCGCGCGAAATCGCGCTGCGGATATCGCGTTACACGCACTTCGGTATCGAAATCGACGAGGGTGATGTCCCGGGCGTCCGGCAGGAGGTTGAGAAACTTGATCGCGGCGCTACGCGCCAGCTTGAGGTCCGCCTCCATGCTGCCGCTGGTGTCGAGCATCAGTCCGAGGTGCGTGGCGGCGGCGGTCCCTTCGCCATCTCCGCGTGCGAAATACTCGATGGTCTGCGGGCGGCCGTCCTCGACGATCTCGAAATCGGCCTGTGTCATATCCGTGACGAGATTGCCGCGGCGGTCAACCGCGGTCACCCCGAAGGTGACCAGATCGACAGCGGTCCGAAAGACCTGCTGGCCTGCCCCGAGCGCAGTCGAGGGGCGTGCCCTCAGTAACGTCGAAGGGCCGAACCATACACCCTCGACCGTCGTCACAACTAATAGCAGGACTGCGGCCAGCACAAAGAAACGCAGGGACGAAACGGACCCTCGCATAGCGCGTACGACGCAAAGTAACACAGACCCTGCAGCGAGGCGTATACTAAGTGGTCGTCCGTTATGAGAACCCCCGAGACGGGGCGCCGGGGCACCTCTGAATGAGGTGCCTGGCGGTCTGTCACACGGAGTTGGTGGTCCGGTTACTCGACGCAGTCCTGACCCCCAACTGCGAGTTCGACGTGCTGGTCGAGAGCCCGGCGCTGGCCCGGCGTTTCGACGAAGCCCAGTTCGGCGTCAGTGTTGGCGACGCTAAACGTGTCGATACCTTTGTCCGTGCCGATGTCACGCCTGGCACGTGCGTCATCATCGAAGACAACGGGCGCCGCTCCCTCCGAAAAGTGTTGCAGGCCGTCCGCGCGGCCGGCGGCACGCTGATCTGGGTGCTGGGCACGGGTCCCGAGGACGCCGAGCGCGCCGACGATCTCCGACAGTCCTTTCCCGAACTCATAAGTCTCACGCTCGCCGAGCTGACAGGTCCGCCGCTGCAAATCGAGTTGGGACGGTCGGTCACGCGCCAGAAGGTCCAACAATACCAACGCTATCTGTCGGACGCCGATCGCGTCCTGATTCTGCTTCACAACGATCCCGATCCCGATGCGCTGGCCAGTGGATTGGCCCTGCGCAACCTGCTGCGCCGCACGCGCCAGACGGCCATCATCGGTTGCATGTACGGCGTCAGCCGGCCAGAGAATCTGCGAATGCTCAAGCTGCTCGATCTCCAGGTCGAGGTATTGACCGCTGAACAGATCAAGAATTTCGATCGCATCGCGCTGGTAGATGTCCAACCGCACTACTTCGCGGGGCTGCTCCCTCAAGTCGATCTGGTGATCGACCACCACCCCGAACAGCACGGCTACAACGCGGTCTTCAAGGACATTCGCGCGGACTATGGCTCGACGTCCACGATACTGACCGAGCATCTGCGCGCGGTGGATATCGACATTTCCGAGCGCACCGCGACGGCCATGCTCTACGCCATCAAGTCGGACACGCTCTTTTTCAACCGGCAGGCAAACCGCGCCGACCTCGACGCCTTCTCGTATCTCTACCCGCTCTCTGACGCCACGATGATCCGCAAGATGGAGGGCGCGGAAATCACGGCCGAGCGTCTGGATTTCGTGATCAAGGCGTGGCAACACGGCCGCATGGTCGAGCACGTGTTCTGCGCGTTCCTGGGCGAGCCGTCGCGCGACGACTTCATGCCGTACGTCGCGGATTTCTATCTGCAGCTCGAGAACGTACAGTGGTCGGTCATTTCAGGCGTCGTCAACGACACGTTCGTCGTCTCGGTTCGGAACCTCGGATACTCGAGAAACGCCGGCGACTTCGTCCGGCGGTGGTTCAGCGACATCGGCAGCGCCGGCGGTCACCGGACCATGGCCAAGGCCGTTGTCCCGCTCGAAGCTTTTCAACGAAAGTTCGGAGCGTACGAAGGCAGTCGCATCAACCAGCGGATGCTGGAGCTCGTACTCGCTTTCCTCCACGAATACGACAAGAACGGGCACTCGAAGGAGATGAAAGAGACGAAGGACGCGAAGGAGACGAAGGAGCCGAAGGACACCAAGGAACCTGTCACGAAGTAGCGACGGGCCTTTTAGGCCCGCCATCCTCTTCTACGCCAGCGCCTGGCGCAGATCGTCGATGAGGTCGTCCGGGTCTTCCAATCCAATCGACAGGCGCATCATCCCGCGGGTCACGCCGGCTTTCTTCAGCTCGTCGTCCGTCAGGCCGTACTGCGACGTCAGAATCGGCAAGCTGCAGAGGCTTTCAACGCCGCCGAGGC
Source organism: uncultured Acidobacteriota bacterium (assembly GCA_963846425.1). Classification (GTDB taxonomy): domain Bacteria; phylum Acidobacteriota; class Vicinamibacteria; order Vicinamibacterales; family UBA2999; genus JACCSI01. The sequence goes on from CAWJVW010000002.1 coordinate 405,235, forward strand.
TTGCGGCCCGCTTGATGATCTTGAGCCGATCGAACGCACGGTACGCCGCTTCCTGGCCGCCTTTGACGTCAACACAGACCATCCCGCCAAATCCAGTCATCTGACGTGCAGCAATCACGTGGTCGGGATGCGACGCCAGGCCCGGGTAGTAGACCTGCTCAACCGCAGGGTGGCCGTCGAGAAACTCCGCAATGGCTCGCGCGTTTGCGTTGTGGCGCGCCACGCGCAAGGGGAGCGTTTTGAGGCCACGGCTGAGGGCGTATGCCGGTTGCGGGTCCATGATGCCGCCGAGCAGCCGCCGCGTTTTGGCAATTGGCGCGAGCAGGGCCCGCGAGCCGGAGAGGACCCCACCGGTGACATCACTATGGCCATTCAGATACTTCGTCGCACTCTGCATCGACAAATGGACGCCGAGAGCGAGAGGCTGCTGATTGATCGGGCTTGCAAACGTGTTGTCGATTCCCGACAGCACCCCGGCCTTGTGACACGCCGCCGCCACCAGGCGAATGTCAACGCATCGCAGCGTGGGATTGATCGGAGACTCAAACCACACGAGCTTGGTGCGTGGACCAATCACTGAGGCGGGTGACGCGAGTTCCTCCAGCGATACGAACCGCCGCCCGATACCCACGCGCGACAACAAATGTTCAATCAGATGGAACGTCCCTCCGTAGATCGCCGACGCGCAGACAACTTCGTCGCCGGATTCGAGCAGGGAGAGCATCGCCGTTGAAGTCGCTGCCATACCCGAGCTGAACACGAGGGATGCCTCCGCGCCATCGACGGCGGCCAGCTTCTCCTCGACTGCAACAATCGTCGGATTTTCATAGCGCGAGTACAGATACGCGGGAAGACTGCCCTCCTGATAACGCTCGACGTCGCGGGCCGAATCGAAGACAAAGGTTGCGGTCTCGTAGATCGGTGTCGTCAGCGCGGTCGAGCCACCTGGAGCCGGTCGCTCGCCGCGGTGGATCAGGTCGGTGTGGGTGCCCATGATTGGAAGAGCTTACACCGTGATCCACGAGACCATCGGAGCTCAAACGCTGCGTTCAGACCGGCGCAAGAGGTTGTCCCGAGATCGCCATTACTGTTGAGGTGCGCGACTGCGTTGCACAAAAAGCGTCCGTCCAGTAGTAGCATCGGCAGTGATGATCATCAGTCAGGAGGAGCGATGAGAACGCCGATCGTCGGAACGTTGGTTGTCGGATGCGCGTTGGCTTTCACCATCGGAGTACAGGCGCGTCAGGAGAAGCCCGCGGCGCAGGACAAGCCGGCGGCGAAGGAGCACACCATGACCGGGTGCCTGCAGAAAGGCGCCACGGCAGATACTTTCGTTGTGATGAACACTGCTGAGAAGGGACCGAAGACGATTTCGATCGTCGAATCGAAAGACAATCTGGCGCCGCACCTCGGCCACAAAATCGACATCACGGGCACAGCGGTGCCACCTGCCGAGGCCGAGAGCATGAAGATGAAGCCGGCGAAGGGCGACCATTACATGAAGTTGACGGCCATCAAGATGGTATCGGCAACCTGCCCATAGTCGGGACCGTAAGACGTTCGACGTACGACCGGGCCGCGCGGGGTAACCTTCGCGGCTCGGGTCTACCACGACGAGATACGAACGTCGTGTAACACCCCTTCTCATCGCACGCCTGATACTCGACGCCCGCACCACAAACCAGGCATGCGTGCCAGCCGCATACAGTTGCATACCCGCTCGGGCTGAACCTCGAAATCGGTGTGGGCCCTTGCTGTGCGAGGATCGGTGCGGCTGCGCAAATCATTTCGGATCGCGCTCCGCACATTCAGAGGAGGTCACATGCGTCCAGCAATCGTTGCCGTTGGCGTGCTGGCTCTCGCCGGACTGACTAACAGCGCCCGTCAGCCATTGGCCGCCCAACCCCGGGCGCTGAAGGTCCACATCTCCGTCGACATGGAAGGTGTCGCCGGAGCGGTGACAGGCGATCAACTGAGTCCGGCCGGTTTCGAGTACGGGCGCTTTCGCGAGTTCATGACGCGCGAGGCACTCGCGGCCGTCGAGGGCGCGCGCGCCGCGGGCGCCACCGAGATCGTCGTCGCCGATGCTCATGGCAATGGCGAGAACTTGCTCATCGAGCAGTTTCCGCCCGACGTGCGCGTGATCCGCTCGTGGCCGCGGCGGCTCGGCATGGTGGCGGGCATCGACGACAAGGTCGATGCGGCCATTTTCATCGGCTATCACGCCGGCACCAATAACCAGGCCGGCGTCCGTGCGCACACGTTTTCGAGCGGCACCCTGACGCGGGTCGCGTTGAACGGCACCAACGTGACCGAGGGCTCCTGGAACGCCGCTATTGCGGGTCAGTTCAGCGTGCCCATCGTCATGATGTCCGGAGACGAGGCAGCGATCGCGGAGGTCCGCAAGGCCGTGGGGAATATCGAAGCGGCCGAAACAAAACGCAGCCTCGGATTTCACTCCGCCATCACGCTCACGCCACAGGCGTCGTCAGATCTGATCCGGCAACGCGTGCGGGCGGCCCTGGGGCGGCTGACGGAGTTCAAGCCCCTCAAGGTCCAGACTCCGGTCACCGTCGATGTCAGCTTCAAGAACTACCTTCCGGCCGAAGTACTCGCGTATCTCCCGTTGTTCGAGCGCACCGACTCACATTCGATCCGCTACCGTGCGAAGGACATGGTGGAGGCGTCTGCGATCATGAACTTCATCGGCGACTATCGTCCCGACCTGACGCCGTAGTGCTGACAACCCCTATTGCTCGTTCCTCAGCGATGACGTGGGCGACGCGTTGAGAAGCGCGCGGACGCGCGGGTCCAATTGCTCCAACGGCATCCGTCCAGGATGATACAGACGGATGATGCCCGCACGGTCGACCAGTACAAGCGTCGGCGTTGTGCTAACGCCGAATCGCACGTGATTGGCTTCGCTGACGGGCACGGGTTGTCCGGTCAACACCGGGTAGGAGGCTTGGCGCACTTGATCGATGTACCGCAGTTCTTCCTCGGCCGATGCCGGCTTGCCACCGGCAACATAGCCAAACCGTTGTGTCGGCGCGAAGATGACGAGCCCTTGATCGCGGTACTTGTTCGCGAGCTCGGCCAGGATAGGCGCTTGCTGCTTGCAGTCACCGCACCAGTGGGCCCAAAAGAACATCAGAACAACCTTGCCCTTCAGTGCCGCCATCGCAGGCGGCTTGGGCCCGAGGTATTCTGCGACGTCGATCACCGGCACGGGCTGGCCTTCGAGGCTGAGCAAATTGATGTTCTTTTGAATCCGCTTCTCGATCGACGTGCCCTTGTAGGTGCCCAACTCCTTACGCAAAAACGCGACGGCCTCGGTACGGGCGCCTCGCTCGGCATCGGCATGCCCGAGCACTTCGATCGCGGCTCCAAGCGCAATGGGAAGTCGCGGCTCCTGATCCAGCGGACGAGACTGCAACTGGGCGGTTGCAAGCTGGTACGTCTCGCGCGCATATCTCTCCGCGCTGTCGAGGTCTTTCGCGGCTAGCGCCCCGCGGCCCATCCACGACAGTGCTTCGAGCATCTCAGGAGTGATCCCGTTAGCGGCGCGATAGGCCGCCAGCGTCCGGCCGGCGAGCGCGAAATCGTTCGCCGCAATCGCGGACCGTACCTCTTTCACAATCGAAGCCGCCTGCGCCGACGGCCCCACCGTTGCCGTCACAGCTGTCAACAACACCATTGCGATGAAGCGTCTCACCGGTTACCTCCAAACGAATAGCGGTCCACGATCTTCGGCATCTTGGCCTATGGCAGAAGCGAAGGTGCGGCCTGTGCTGTGGACCCGAAGCCGTCAACCACAGGCCGTAAACCGTCGACATTTTTTGGCCGCAATATCACGTAGGTTGGCAGGCCGATGGCCTTGAATCGCGCCATCACCGACTTCGCAGGTTCCGCGTCAGGGTCTTCGGCCTGGAATTTGACCTTCACGTAGTCGGCCAATGCAGTCGTCACCGCCGCATCCTCCAACGTCGTCTTATCCATCGTCAGACAGTTCTTGCACCACGTGGCCCAGAAGTCGACGAGCACGGGCTTCTGTTCGCGCTGTGCGCGCTCGAGGCCGGCCGCAAGCGAGTTGGTCCATCCCGCCGCGAGCTTTTCCTGCACGCTGCCGCTGACTGCGGAAGCATCCACCCAGCGGTTCTCGAACAGCGTGTAGGACAGATATCCGTAATAGAGGGCCGTGCCGAGAATCAGGACGCCCAACACTTGTTTGACGCGGACCATCCACACACCAGGCTTCGGCAACGCCGCGAGACCGGCTCCGGCAATCGGCCACGGCAGGGCCATTCCGACACCAAGACAAAATGGCAGTGCGAGGGCGACCGTCGTGCCGCCCGCGTACAAGCTGCTCGAGAACAGTACGACTTGAATGACGACCGGGGCCACGCACGCGCCTGCAAGCAGCGCAGCCACGGCTCCCATCGTGAACGCGACCGCAAAAGTGCCACGCTTGGCGGGGTTCTGCATCCCACTCGCGTAACGCGAGAAGTCGATACTGATGACGTCGAACATCGCGAGGCCGAGCACGACAAAGAGCACGGCTATCCCCGCGTTGAACCACGGCGAAGCATTGATCGTACCGAAGGTGCTCGCTGTGAGAATCACCACAAGCCCGAGCACGCCGTAGACGAACGCCATCGCGGCGCCGTAGGTGGAGCCCAGAAGGAACCCGCGACGACGGGTGCCGGCCTGCGCGCCCGCTCCGATGATTGCGAGGTTGATGGGGATCATCGGGAGTACGCACGGGGTGAGATTGAGGGCCAGCCCGCCAATCAGAATAATCAGCAGGATTGCGATTGGCCCGCGTCCGTCGAACAGACCCTTCGAGGCGATGCCCTGTTCCGCATCTCGAATGAACTGGAGGAAGTCTTCACTGCCGATGTAGCCGCCTGTCGTGGCGAGGACCGAGAAGTTCTCGAATTGCTGCAGAACGCTGACATCGTCTGCTGGACGCGGCGTCGCCGACGAGCCGGGCAGCGGAATGGCCGCCTGAGGCGGGCCCGTGCGGCGGCCGGAAGACAGCCGTGCGAACACGTCGGGAGCCGTGGGTGTCAATGCCGTGCCGGCAGGGACTACGCGCAAGGTCCACTCGGTAGTCGCGATCGTCGGTTGAAAGCACACCTTGTCGTCGCACGCTTGGTATCGAAGACGCGCCGGGATCACGAGGTCGCCCACCGGCACATCACCGGCAATCTCGACTTCTGCCCCGACGACGAATTCATGCTCGAACACGGCGAGCGGCTCGGGCTGGCCTTCCTGTTTGAAATCGGTGGGATGCGGGTACACGAGCTGGCTGATCCGGACGCCCGCCGGGGCTTGAATCGTCAGCACGGTCGGAATCAGCGTCGGATCGCGCGGCTGATCCGATTGAACGTGCAAGCCCTTGGGAAGCGTCACGGTGAGGGCCACGCGTGTGGGCTTGCTCGGTCGAACCGCGGCCGTCTCTACAAAGGCAGTCACGGTGGCGCGCGGACGACCCTGGGCCAGTACCTGGGCAGGCACTGCGCCAACAGTGAGTAGGCTAGCGAGTAAGAGGAAGGCGGTTCCACGCATCCGTCAAAATTCGCAGAGGATTGACTGCCTCTACTTTACTGCGTCCGCGAGGTTCGGAGAGTTACGGCTGGTCTGGCGTCGCTTCTCCTCGGCGAAGCGCTTAGATCAGCGATTTCCCTATGCTATCGTGTCGCGACGGTGGCCATCACCGAATTATTGACGGTCGGCGAGGCGTTCGAGGATCTGATCTTTCTGAACCTGCCACGCATTCCCGGTCCCGGCGAAGAGGTGAAGACGAACGAGTTTGTCGCCAGTATCGGTGGCGGCGCCATCATCAGCGCCGTCGCCGCTCGCCGGCTGGGCGTGAGGTGCCGCATTGTGAGCGCGATGAGCGATCGGGCTGTCACCTATCTTCGAGTCCAGGGAATCGCGGTCCGCAATCTGCGCCTTCCTGGCGAGCCCCACGCGATCTCCGCAGCGCTGTCGACCCCGACGAACCGCAGCTTTGTCACGTTCAACGGGGTTAACGACGTCCTCGAGGATCGTTTGTTACCGGCGCTTGACGAGGAACGGGCTCGCCACGTGCATTTCGCGTTTTATCCACGATCCTGTGTACGTTGGGAACGGGTCGTGCGCCGCCTCCGTGAGGCCGGCGTCACGACGTCGTGGGATTTCGGCTGGAATGAAGCGTTGCTCGACGATGACCAATTTCCGATGCTTCTTCGGGCACTTGACTACGTGCTCTTCAACGCTCAGGAGGCGATGCTCTATTCGCGTCGGCGGACCCTTTCCGCAGCGCTTGCCACGTGGCGCCGCAGTCCGATGCACGTGATTATCAAACTGGGCGCTCGCGGAAGCCAGTGGGTTGGGTGTGACACCGATCTGCACGCGTCCGCGCGCCGGGCGCGTGTCGTAGACACGACCGGTGCAGGCGATGCGTTCAACGGCGGATTTCTTGCGGGCCGGCTCCGCGATCTCACTCCGCGCCTGAGTCTTCGATTGGGCAACCATGCCGGCACCGCGTCGACCCGCCGAGCGGGCGGACTCGATGGCCTGCCATCACTCGACGAGCTTCCTGCTGCCTTCGCACAGATCAGGCCGCGGCCGTGACCATCACATCACCGCCAGGATCCACCTCGCGCCCGGATCATCGACCCTGATGAAAATCGCCATCATCGGTGGGGCCGGCGTGCGAGTACCGTTGCTTGTCAACGGCCTCGTGCAATCGGAGCTGCCCATCACCGAGATTGCACTCTTCGATGTGGATGTCGAACGGCAGCGCATCATCGGCGAGCTGGCCGCACGATTCGCGGGTGCTGCACAGCTCAGCGTGTCGACTGAACTCGCACCTGCACTGGAGCGTGCCGACTTCGTGTTCATCAGTATCCGCGTCGGAGGCATTCGCGCTCGTGCGCGGGACGAGGCCATCGCGATCGAGCATGGGCTGATCGCACAGGAAACGATCGGGCCCGGTGGGTTCGCGATGGCCATACGAACCATCCCCGCCATGGTGGCATACGCGAAGGCAATCGTGCACTATGCCCCCGCCGCCTGGATCATCAACTTCACGAATCCAGTTGGCATCATTACGCAAGCAGTACGACAAGCCACCGGCGCCCGCATCATTGGCATCTGTGACACGCCGACGGAGCTCTTCGAGGAGGTGGCGCACGCGCTCGAGGTGCCGTCGGCCGAATGCTATTTCGATTACGTCGGCCTCAATCATCTGGGGTGGGTGCGTGAGGTCTATCATCGCGGCGTGCCGCAGATGACGCGGCTCTGGGATCGGCCCGAGCTGCTTCAAGAGGTGTATCGCGCTCCCCTGTTCGAGATCGAGCGTCTGCAGGCGCTGCGGCTGTTGCCGACCGAGTACGTCTACTACTACTACCGCGCCGATCACGCGTTCCGAAACATCGCCCGCGCGGGCGTGACTCGCGGCAAGGCGATCGAGCGCCTCAACACGCAGTTATTCCAGGATCTGCAAGACACGGGCCGCGACGCGGTGGCGACCTACGAGCAGTATCTCGCCACTCGCCATGCGGGCTATATGCAGATTGAATCAGGTGCGCCTGCGCCCCTGGCGCGCTCACCGTGGGCCGAGCTCACCGGCTACGACAAGATCGCGCTGCAGACGGTGCGAAGCATTCATTTCAATCTCGGCACGATCGTGCCCCTGAACGTCGAGAATCACGGTAATGTGCCCGAGTTGCACTCACGTGATGTGATCGAAGCACCATGCGTGGTCAACGCAAATGGCGCGCTGGCGCTCCACGTCGGATCGGCGCCGGAGGCGGTTCGCGAACTCCTGGTCCGCGTGAAAGACTACGAGCGTCGCACTGTCAAGGCCGGACTTACCCAGAATCGGGCAGACGCCGTGGATGCACTCGCGTGCAATCCGCTGATTGAATCTCTCGCCCAGGCTGAAACACTCGTGGACGCTCTGACGCCCGCATGAACACTGCGCCAGCTCCAACCGGAACCGGTTCGTTGGAGCGCCGGATGGGCCTGCTTCAAGCGACCGCCACCAATGTGATCAGCATGGTCGGCGTGGGACCGTTCCTGACGATCCCGTTCATGATTGCCGCGATGAACGGCCCTCATATCATTTACGCGTGGGTTGTCGGCGCCATCCTCTCGCTGGCCGACGGGCTCGTTTACGCGCACCTTGGCGCCGCATTGCCCGGGAGCGGAGGGTCGTACTTGTATCTGCGCGAAGCGTACAAACCGTTCGGGCTCGGCCGCCTGATGGCGTTCATCTTCATTTTTCAGACGATCCTGGTCGCACCACTCTCGATTGCCGGCGGAGCCGTCGGCTTTGCGGACTATCTGCAGTTCTTCGCGATAATGCCTGCCTGGCAGCATCACCTGCTGGCGGCAGGCGTGTGCGTCGCGATGACAGCGCTTCTCTATCGCGACATCGAATCGATCGGGCGCCTCACCGTGATCATGCTGGTCGTCGTCCTGATCACGGTCGGATGGGTCATCGTCGCGGGTCTCTTCACCTCGTCGCTCTCGCAGGCGTTCGACTTCCCACCGCAGGCCTTTACGTTCGACGGCCCGTTCATCACGGGGCTTGGCGCGGCGTCGGTGCTCGCGATGTACAGCTACGGGGGGTACAACCAGGTGTGCAACATCGGCGAGGAGATTCGGGATCCGACGCGCACTATCCCTCGCTCCATCGTCCTGTCGATTGCGGTCGTCGCGGCCCTTTACATGCTGATGACGACGGCCATTCTCGGTATGATCCCCTGGCAGGAGGCCGCGCGATCGAGGACAGTCGCCTCGAACTTCATCGCCAGCACGTTCAGCGACCCGGCCCAGGCGCGGGTGGCCGGCAACGTGATGACGGGATTGATTCTATTTGTCGCCGCCTCATCGCTCTACGCCGTGATTCTCGGGTACTCGCGGGTGCCGTTTGCGGCGGCTCGGGACGGTGATTTCTTTCGTGTGTTCGCGAAGGTCCATCCGACCAAGCACTTCCCGCACGTGTCACTGCTGGCTATCGGGTTCATCTCGCTGCCGTTCTGTTTTTTCACACTCGGTCAGCTCGTGAGCTGGCTCATGCAGGTGCAGATTCTGTTGCGATTCGTGTGGCAGGCGGCGGCCGTCATCCTCCTCTACGAATATCGGAAGGACATCCCGCAGCCGTTCAAGATGTGGCTCTATCCGATTCCCGCCATCGTGTCACTGATGCTCTGGCTCTACTTATTCGTCACCGGCCCGTTCGAAGGGATCGTGTTCGCGTTCGTCTTCCTGGCGGTATCGGTGATCGCCTACCTCGTCTTCCAACGGCTCAACCCGCCGGCTGCTGCGTCATCGCGCCCTTGAGACTCGTTCAGCGTCCGCGTGGAGGGGTCTGCCCGAGGGCGAGGACATTGGCGAGAAGGCGATAGGCACCGGGGACGCCGTAAGGCAACTGGCGGTGGAAGGCGTAGGCGAAGTACGTGTAGGTTCCCTTGCCGTATGTCGCCTGCAACCAGCCGCCGCGCTGTGGTGCCTGGCCTTGATCGGCAGTCTCGATCAGCGCGGTATATGCCGAGTCCCACGCGGACCAGAATTTCGAGCCGCGCTGCTCCACCCAGCCATCGAAGTCCGCCGCCGTGATGCGATTGGGCCACGTCAGGACCTGTGCGGTCGGCGCGAGGATCCGGACCGCCGCATCTTCTTCCGACACTTCCTCGGCCCGAGGGCCGTGCTCGCCCGGAAATGGCGCAAAGCGGGCGGGGATCAGTTCCTGCGTGTTGTACAGCACCACCAGGTTGCCGCCCTGCCGCACATAGTCGAGCAGCCGCTGATGATAAGTCTTGAGATCCTCGCGCACCGCATACGCGCGTGTGCCCGTCACTATCGTGTCGAACCGCGTGAGGTCGCCCGTGGCCAGGTCGGCCTCGCCCAGCAGCGTAACCGGATAGCCGAGCTGCGCGATGCCGGCCGGCACCTGATCGCCCACTCCCATTACGTAGCCGACCGTCAGATTCGGCAGGACCGTCACGTCCACGCCGCGCACCTGCACGGTGGATGGCTGATACAGGTACCGCAGTTCGAGATCGCGCTCGTCGATGAGCTCGTAGCCTTCCGCGTACCGGCTACGATTGGCCGTCGCGACAGCAGTGATCGCATACTCGCGATTCTCGAGGGCGGGCATCGAAACGGTGAAGGGATAGGTGCGACGTTCGCCCGCGCGTTCGAAGGCAAACGCGTGCGTGTCCGGCTCGGCGCGCCAGCCTGATGGCACTGTCAGCGCCAGCTGCCCGCTGATTGCCCCCTCGTGATTGTTCAGCAGATCCACGGTGAGGGCGACCTGCTTGGTCGGGGCCTGGAGCGGGACCACGGCATGCGCGGGTGCGATGCGCACTGACAGCGCAGGGACAACGTGGAGCTCGCGCAGCGCATCGCCATAGGGCAGCTTCGACTCGCGACGCTGCACGACTTGATGCTTCTCCACCGGCACGCCCACCACGGTGTATCGCACTACCGCGGTGGCCGGCGGCGTCGCCGCTGGACGACCGAACTGCGAAGGATCCGCCAACGTATAGCGGGCGTCTTGAATGGATTGCCGACTGAAATACGGCCGCGAGCTGAGTGGGACGTCAGGCGCCAGCGTCACCGTGAAGCGCTGGCTGGCCGGGTCGTTGCGCTCGAGTGTTCTCAGCGCCGCGGCTTCCTTCTTGACGCTCCATCCCTTGTTTGTGAGAAGCGCGATATCGGTCGGGGTGATCGGCAGGGTGCCTCGGTTTGTCACACGCGCGCGGACCTCGAAGGTCTGCCCGGGCACCGGCGCGGCCATCGTAGGGGGCGCCGCGAACTGTGCGAACGGGCCGGTGGGCTCCGGAAGGCCGGCCGGTTGCGCCAGTGCCGTGAGATCCAAGGCGAGCGCCGCGTTGATCGCGTTCTCGAACTGGCGCTCCTTCACCTGCAGGATGGACCGGACATCGGGGTCGGCGTCCGCCAGCGCGGCCAGCGCGTCTCGCGTCGCCGTCAGCCCTTCGGCCAGCGCCGGAACTGTCGCCGAGGGATCCTGCATCGAGAACGCGGCGACCGCCTTCTTGATTGCTCGGTCGATCGTTGCCAGGAGGGATGGGGCTGCGGCAGGTTCCGGCTTGCCCAGCGCTTTAAAAATGCCCGGGATCGACGTGTCGATCCCGTCGAAAAAGCCGTCTTCCTTGGCGCCCGTCACGACCGTCGACCCGACGCGCTTGTAGTAGCTGGGCGCCGGGCCGGCTTGCGGGTTGAATCGCCCACCCGTCTGCGATCGCTGAAAGCTCAGTCCCAACCGGGCAAACGTGGAGTACGAGTCACCGATCCACGGACTGAACTCGCCCGGATCGACACGAACGGACCAGTCCTCGTCCTCGCGCACGCCACCGATGTAGACCTTGAGCGGCTGCCAGGGCCGCAGGCCCTCGCGGATCTGATCGGGAAACATCGTGGGATCGCCTGCGGCCTTGAACGCTAACTGGGTGATGAGACCAGCCGTCTGATGGTTACCATGACCGTCTCGCTGGTTGCCTTGAAAGCGCGAGACCAGGACATACGGCCGGTTCATGCGAATGATCCGCACGACGTCACGTAGCACTTGGTCGCGCCCCCATTTCTCGAACGCTTCCTCGAGACGCTTCGAGAACCCGTAGTCGATGACAGTCGTGAAGTACTGGTCGTCCACTCCGTAGTACCGGTCTGCCACCGCGAGTTCCTCTGTGCGGATCAGACCCAGAGCGTCGAACAGCTGAGACCCGATGGCGTTGTCACCCGACTCGCCGCGATTGAGCGTGAGCAGCGCGAGTCGCGCGCCGTCGCGGCGACTCAGCATTGCCAGCACGCCTCCATGCTCGTCATCCGGATGCGCGGTCGTGTGCATCGCGCTTGCCGTGGTCTGCAGCTTCAGCAGCTTCTGCCACGTGCCTGCTGCTCCAACGTCCTGTGCCGTCTGCTGCGATTGGAGCGTTGCGCCACCTACGAGAACCGCAGCAACAGCGACGAACGATAGCGGCGAACTGAGGGTCGCGGTGAATCGAGTCAGCATCTGAAACTGGCGACCGGCAACCGTTAAAAGTAGAACTTCACCGCGAGCTGCATTTCACGAGGATCGCCGAGCGAGCTCGTGATCTGGCCGAAGGTGTTTAAATTAGACACGTTCGCGGCCGGGAAATTGAAGTTCACCCAGTTGAGCAGGTTGAATATCTCCAGGCGGAACTCCAGGCGCCGCTCGTTTCCGAGCGGGACGCCGCGGAAGAGCGACAAGTTCATCGACTTGAACGACGGCCCTCGGACGGTGTTGTATCCGCAGGTGCCGTGCGTGAAATCGGCCGGTTGGGAGAATGTCGACGTATCGAACCATCGACCGAGCGTCTGATCGAAACCGTCGGGCACTGCGTCGCCGCTGCAGTTGGCACGCCCATTCCGACCCGCCCCGGCGCGGGTGAGATCGGCCGACCCCACCGAGAACGGCCGGCCGTCGCTCAGTGTCAGGATGCCGTTTACCGACCAGTCGTTCACGATGACGCCCAGAGGTCCGGACGGTTTGAACGTCCGCGAGGCTCCGAACGGCAGCTCGTAGATGAAACTGGTGACGAGACGATTGGGGATGTCAAAAGGCAGCGGTCCGTAGTCGTTCTCCATCGCGTAGGCGGTATTCGGGAAGTTGCCCGATGCCCCGCCGCCGGCCGTCAGGTGATCGATGAAGTCACCCTTGGCACGGCTGTAGGTATAGGCGACCGTAAAGGCGAGGCCGTCGCTCATGCGCCGCTGCATGCGCGTTTGCAAGGCGTTGTAGTCGGCGCGGCCGGTAGTCACGATCTGCTCGAGAAACGCGTTGCCGAACCCGAATCGCGCGTACGGGAACACGACGGGACCGACGCCCGGCGTCTGAATGATGCCCTCGTTGAGGTTGCGGAGACGTCGTCCATTGCGAACGCGGTTGCCGACGTACTCGATTGCAGCCACCATGTTCGCCCCTAGCTGGAATTCGGGACCGATGCTGAACTGGTGGACGATGGGCGTCTGCTGGTCGGGATCCTGGATGCGCCATTGCACGCGTGCGCGATCGACATTGTTCGGATTGAGCGGCACGAAGCCCTGGCTGAAGGTGAACGCAGGCGGATCCGCCCCCGAATTTGCGTTGATATCCGAGTCGACCAGCTGAGGCAGGTTGAGGCCAAGCTGACTCTCCGAGCCGTACCGATCGGTCTGCTGGTAGAAGATGCCGTACCCGCCTCGCAGCACGATCCTCGGGGTGACGCTCCAAGCGGCGCCGACGCGCGGCGCGAAGTCGTTTCGATCGGGGTCGATGAGCGCGCGCTCCCGCACGCTGCCTGACTCCTGCGCCGTGATGATCTGGCCTGTCGCGGGTTCAATGTTCGTCAACAGGTTGTTGCGATCCAGGAGCGGCGTGAAGTACTCGTAGCGCAAGCCGACGTTGAGCGTCAGATTGTCGCGGAGCCGCCACGAGTCCTGCGCGTACGCCTGCCATCCGTCCGTGTACAGGTCCGGCTCGTGGAACAGAGTGAGTCGCTGATTGCTCCCGAGCCCCAGGAGGAAGTCTGCGAATCCGAAGCCTGTGTAGCGTCCATCCGGGAAGCTCAACTCACCATTGAGAGACCGGAGATCGATGTAATGAACAAGGTCGCGCCGTTTCTCGAAGCCGAACTTGAAGGTGTGGCGGCTCTTGGTCCACGTTAAATTCTCCGAGAACTGGTATACCTGCGAGGTCTGGAACTGCGGGCGGAAAAACGGGCCGCCGATGCGCGCTACTCGGGCGATCGTCGTGTTGGGCAATCCGCCGGAGAAGCGCGGATCGTTCGGAACTCCGCGTAGACCCACTTGACTGTTGGCGTCGATACCGAAGGCCGGGTGTATCGAGTCGGAGCGCACACGGTTGTAGCCGATTCGAAACTCGCTGAACACGGCATTGCCAAAGACCCGCGACCAGCCGCCGACCGCGTTCTGCCCGCGGATGAAGATATCGCTGGCAAAGTCGCCCGAAGCAACAGGATCTTCCAGAACCGGCGGCTCACGGCGGTCGGTTTGCTGAAAGCTGTAGCGTGCAAAGAGCCTATCGTTGCCGGAGAGCGAGTGATCGACACGGGCGTCGAATTGGTCGACATCGCTGTTGAGCACGCCGTTCGAGATGAAGTTGTTGCCGAAGAATCCGGTGCCGGGGACGTTGGGCAACGGGTAGAAGGCCGCCATACGCGCCGCGACGGGATCGATGCACGCGGGGCTGATCTGCTTGGTCGCAGCGTTGACGCAGCCCGCCGGGACGAACGGGTTGCTGGCGGTCATGGCCCCCGCCAGCTCGCTCAGATCACCCCGACGCATCTGGGCCGTCGGCACGGTGGCCGTCAGCGAGAGCGCACGCTCGGTCCGCGTCGCCTGGTAATCACCAAAAAAGAACGTTTTGTTCCGGACGATGGGGCCACCGAGAGTAAAGCCCGCAATGTGCTGGTTGAACTTTCCCTTCGGGCGATTCGCCCGGTTGTTGTCCCAAGTGTTGGCGTTGAACGCCTCGTCGCGGAAGAATTCGTATCCGCTGCCGCGAATCTGGTTGGCGCCCTGCTTGATCGACGCGTTGATCACCGCGCCAGCGGCCTTCCCGAATTCGGCCGAATACGTCCTCGTCTGGACCTTGAATTCCTCCAGCGCATCGACCGGCGGTTGGACGACTTGAGGGCTCCGCTCTTGCAGATTGGTCGAGAACGAGTTGTTGTCGGCGCCATCGAGCGTGTAGTTGTTCCACGTGGCGTAATTCCCGTTGGCATTGAAGAAGGTGTCTTCACCGCGACTGGTAAGACCGGCCGGCGCCTGGACGACTCCCGGCACCAGAAACGCCAACTCGGAATATCGGCGTCCGAGCAGCGGTAGATCGCGCACTTGCCGCGCGTCGACGACGGTGCCGCTATCGGCCGACTGAGTCTGCAGCACCTCCGCCCGCCCGCTGACAGTCACTTCTTCGCTGATCGCACCAACCGCGAGCGTAAAGTTCACCTCGTCTCGGTCCTGAACCCGCAACTGCACATCGGTCTGGGTGGCTCGCTTGAATCCTTGGAGCTCGGCGGCAACGACATAACGCCCGATGCGGAGCGACGGAAAGACGTACTCCCCGGCGCTGTTGGTTGTCACCGTCGACACGACTCCGGCCTCTTCGAGTGTGGCGGTGACGGTCACGCCTGGCAGGATGCCTCCGGAGCCGTCTCGCACGGTCCCTACAATCGCGCCGGTGTCGGTCTGAGCATTCGCCGTCGCAGGGATGGCCAGAAGGAGGCCGATCATCAGTCGACCGACGAACCGGATCACGCTTCTGACTGGCATATCGTTCTCTCCTTCTCACCGACAAAAAAGCTGCAGTTCACGCGTCGGGCTCGCTTCCCTCGTGTCCGATGACGTGCCTGCGCTCGCTGGGCGCGTACAGCCCTCACGGACGAGATCGTTCGTTTGGAGCCGCCAGTATTGAAAGATCACCGCGACGTGTCAACATCGAAATCTGCATCGAGATTCACTCGTCGCGATTGTGATGGGATGACGATCACGCCTGGAAGCCGCCCGTGTGTTAAGGCGCGACTGGGTTGAGTCAGCGTCGACGACGCGCGCCCATCATCAGCAGCGCGACGCCCCCAGCAAGAGCAAGACCGCCGAGGAGAGGTGGCAACGGGATCATTTCGCGAGTTTCGGAAGTCGCTTCAATGGGTCCGATGTCGATGATCTTTTCGCGCGAGGTGTAGCTGATGCCGCCATAGATGAGGGCGAACACGCCCAACACGACAAGCAGCAGGCCAACAACCGTGATAATTTTCATTGAATTTCTCCCGGATAACCACGAGCTTAGCCCGCTTACTATCGAAGGGCCAACATACGTCATGCGATGACCGTGGAGCCGCATCCTCCCCCGCCGCCAACACTCATTCGTGCGATTGGCCGTTGGAGCCTGACCGCCGCCATTGTCAACGGCGTCGTTGGGAGCAGCATTTTCGTCATGCCAGGCGCCGTCGCAGGCCTCGCGGGCGCGGCGAGCCCCTTGGCTGTTCTCCTGGCCGGCGCCGGCATCTTCCTTGTCGTCCTGTGCTTCGCTGAAGTCGGCAGTCGATTCGAAGAGGCCGGCGGACCGTATCTTTACACGCGCGAGGCCTTCGGTCCGGCGATTGGGTTCCAAGTCGGCTGGCTGCACCTGTGGATCCGCCTGCTCTCGTGCGCCGCCGTTCTCAACGTCTTCGTTGCCTACCTCGGCCTGTTGCTACCAGTCGCAGTAACACCCCGGGGCCGGGCCATCGCGATGACCGCGGCTATGACGGTGGTAACGGGCCTCAACATCGTGGGGGTGCGGCAGGCATCGTGGACCGTGAACGTCCTCACCATCGCGAAGCTTCTGCCGCTCGTCCTGTTGATCGCTCTCGGAATGGTCAGCCTGCGTCCGGAAGTGATGGCGACGCAGAGGGTCGTGTCTCCCAACTGGATCGAGGCCGTGCTGCTGCTCGTATTCGCGTACGGCGGCTTCGAATCCGCCGTCACGTGCGCCAGCGAGACACGCAACCCGCGAGGTGATACCGCGTTTGCGCTCATCGCCGCGATGGCGATCGTGACGGTCGTGTATGGACTGGTCCAACTGGTTATCGTCGGCGTTGTCCCCCTGGCGGCGCAAAGCGCAGCGCCCGTGGCGTCGGCTCTCGGTGAGCTGCTCGGTGCCGCAGGAATCGTGCTTGCAAGCCTGGCCGCTTTGATCTCGGTCGGCGGCTGGCTCATGGGCTTTGCCCAGATGACTCCCCGAATCCTCTTTGCGATGGCCGAGCGGCGCGAGTTGCCATCGGCCTTCGGCTCGGTGCATGCACGGTACCGCACGCCGCATGTCGCGATTCTGGTGAACTCCTCCATTGCCCTGGCTCTGGGGCTGTACGGCAGCTTCATAGCCGCGGCGACCCTGGCAGCTATACCCCGCCTCACGATCTTCGGCCTCACGTGCATCGCCTTGATCGTATTTCGCAAGCGATCGACGAGACCTCCGGGCTTCGTCCTGCCGGCCGGTCCTCCGGTGGCCGTCCTGGGCACGGCATTCTGCGCGTGGCTTCTGAGCACACGCACCGTGGCCCAGGCCTGGATTCTCATCGCCCTCGTGGCGGCTGGATTCGTCCTATGGGCCGGTGGCCAGACTCAGCGCTTCAAGCGGCGGGGCCATCAATCGTTCGTGATCTGAGGTGAGAGGCTCGCTTCACGTATTTTGGCCAGCTCCTCCGTCCACGCGTCGTGCACCGGATCTTTTGCGTAGCGATCCGCGGCAGCCTGATTCTCGAACTCGATCACGAAGGCGTCGTGATAGCCTTCCGGCTGCACGCGGATCGCCTTGGTCCAGACATTCTTCATGCCGGGGATCTTCGCGGCCATCTCTTTTACACCGTCGAGGACCTTCTGCTTGTCGGCGGCCGAGACGCCTTCCTTCCATTGGATCACGGACACGTGGATGATCGTCTTCGGTGTCCCGAAGCTGTTCTGTGCAACGATCCAGATAGTCGTCGCGCTCAGTGACAGGGTCAGGACAAGAGCAATGCGAATGAGCGTCGTCATCGAAGGACCTCCTCAAACACGAAAGCCGGGTCGGTTGGGTGGCCCGGACCGCATTGGAATACTACCCGGGAATCTGGTGGATCTTGCTTAGGGGGAGGAATGATGACTCGGCGGACTGTTCTTGGTGTGAAGCGCTCAACGACCTCGAGCGTAGCTATTGGAGTAGCATCTACCGGCCTTGTCGCGTTGCTGGCTGCGAGCACGAGCTCTCAGTCGAAACCAAGCGAGCCTCCCGCTTCCACTTACGGGGCGTCTCCCAAGCTGCTGCCACCAAAGGCGGGGGAGGCGCCCAGCGTCAACTTCGCAACAGTGGTTGGGTGGCAGGCGAGCGAGAAGCCACAGGCGCCCGCGGGGTTCACTGTGTCGGTGTTTGCTGACGCTCTCGACAACCCTCGGTGGCTACACGTCCTGCCAAATGGCGACGTGTTGGTAGCCGAAGCGCGCACCGAGAAGGTCGGTGGAGAGATCCCGCCCCCCTTGCTCGAAGGTCTCAAGCGGGCGGGGCTGCTCGGCCCGTCGGCGAATCGGATCACGCTGCTTCGCGACGCCGACCGTGATGGCCGGGCCGAGACGCGTGAGACGTTTGCAGCGGGCCTGAACCTGCCGTTCGGGATGACGCTAATCGGCAACTGGATTTATATCGCCAACACCGACGCGGTCGTGCGCTTCCCCTACCGCACTGGCGACCTGAAAGTCTCGGGCCCCGCCGAGAAGATCCTCGAACTCCCCGCTGGTGGCTACAACAACCACTGGACGCGCAACATCGTGGCTCGCTCCGACGGCTCGAAGATTTATGTCTCCGTCGGATCGCAGACCAACGTCGATGAGGAGGGTCTCGATGCGAAAGAGCCACGTCGAGCAGCGATTCTCGAAGCCAACGCGGATGGCTCCGGCATGCGGATCTTCGCGACCGGGCTCCGAAATCCGAATGGCATGGATTGGGCGCCGGGCACGACGACCCTTTGGACGGTCGTCAATGAGCGCGACCTCCTCGGCGACAACCTGGTTCCGGATTACCTGACCAGCGTGCGCGAGGGAGCGTTCTACGGGTGGCCCTACTCGTACTACGGCCAGCACGAAGATCCGCGGCACAAAGGAGCGCGCCCCGATCTGGTTGCAAAGGCAGTGGCGCCCGACTACGCGCTGGGGTCGCACACGGCGTCCCTCGGCCTGCGGTTTTATCGTGGCCGCACATTTCCGGAGGCGTGGCGGGGCGCGTTCATTGGCCAGCATGGGTCTTGGAATCGCTCATCCTTTTCCGGTTATAAAGTGATTCACGTCCAGTTTCGTGGCGGACGTCCGTCGGGGCCGCCGCAGGATTTTCTGACGGGCTTTATTGCGTCGCCAACGACTGTTCGCGGACGACCAGTCGGTGTGGCGGAACTCGCCGACGGCTCACTGCTCGTCGCAGACGACGCGGGGAACCGTGTCTGGCGTGTGCGCTGGACCCGATAAACGCAGTTGCAGGCCGGCGAGCTGTCGGAACCATGAAGCGCTCAACATCGTGACCGCGAAAGGGACGATTATGAAAACAGATCGACGGACTCTCCTAAAAAGCCTTTTGGCGGGGTCCACCATCCTGGGTCACGACGCGCTCCTAGCGCAGGACTCGGCGGCCCGACCCGATCCTTCGCTCTACATTCCGAAAGCGCATGTCGTCGAGGAACGCAAATTCCTGCACGACTTCATGGAGGAGTTCTCCTTCGTCGATCTCGTGACGTCAACGCCCACTCTGCGAATCACGCACATTCCGTCAGTGCTCGATCGAGCGAAAGGACGTCTGGGAACGGTGCTTGGTCACATCTCCGCGCAGAACCCGCAGCGCACTACATTCGATGGCACCCAAACGGCGATCGTCGTATTTCGCGGCCCGCATGGCTACATCTCGCCGAGTTGGTATTCAAATAAAGGCAACGTGGTCCCTACGTGGAACTTTGGCGTGGTTCATGTCTCGGGACGGCCGAAAGCAATCACAGATAGAGCGCGCACCCACGCGTTGCTGGCTGCCTTGATCAAAAAGAACGAAGGCGTTGTTGGATCCACTTCGTATGACTTCGCGGCACTGCCGGAAGAGTACGTAACGCGAATGATGCAGGGGATCAGCCCGTTTGAGATGGAAATCGAGTCCATCGAAGGCAAGTTCAAGCTCGGTCAGGAGCGCAGCGAGGGCGACCGTCAGGGCTTGCTCGCACACATGCGCGACGGCGGTTACAAGGAACGGTCGCTATACGAGTTCACCGAAGCCTTTTATCGAACCCCACCCAAATGAGGAACCCGGGGAGAGCCGCTACTCCAACCGTGCAAAAATGCTGCGAGTCGTTTCAGAGCTGCCGGAAATGTTTCAGCGCTGACGCCAAAACCCAGGCGGAAGCGATCGGGGACCCCGAAGCAATCGCCGGGAACGAGCAGTATGCCCTGCCCGGCTGCCGCTTGGCAGAAGGCCCGTGTATCGACCTCTGACACGAGCCGCGGGAAACACGTCATGCCGCCTGCAGGGCGCACCCAGTCGAGCACACCACGCTGTTCCTCGAACATGCCATCCAGGTATTGGAGGTTGGCCTGGGCCACAGTTTGTGTCCGACCTAAGATCGTTTTTCGATGCCGAACGGCGATCGCCGCGGCGAGCTCGCCGGCGATCGTGTTGGAGATTGTGAAGTACTGACGTCCGTTCAGATACCGCGCCCGTCGACCGGCGTTGGGCTCGACGATCCAGCCTAGTCGTAGACCGGCCAGCGAGAACGCTTTGGACAAGTCTCCGAGGACGGTCACGTGCGGGAGATCGACCGCGGAGGCCGTCGGTCTTTCGTGATAGATGGGGTGAAACACTTCGTCCACCACGAATTGGGTGCCTCTCTCCGCCGCCAGGTCGTGCAGTTGTCGCATCTCCTCGTCACCGAGCGTTGCGCCAGTCGGGTTATGCGGCGAGTTCACCAGCAGGAGTGCGGTCTTGGCATCGATCAGTCGTTCCACGTCGTCGACGTCGAGCCGGTAGTTGTTCTCTGGCCGCAGCTGATAGTGCCGCACGTCTAAACCGAGCGCCTCAGGAATTGCCGTATACGGAGGAAATCCTGGAAACGGCACGACGACGTTGGCGTTGGGTTCTGCCGCCAGGAAGAAGATGTGGAGGAGGGCTTCAGACGCGCCTGCGACAACCAGCACGTGCTCGCTGTCGACTCCCAGCATGGTCGCGAGCGCCGCGCGCAGCTCCCTCCTTCCCGCACTGGGCGCGTAGACGAGCGAGCTGGCAAAGAGGCGCTCCCGACTTTCCGCCTCCAGATCCAATACTTCTCCCAACGTCCAACGAGGGCCCGTGCTCCCTCCCAGATTGAACTCGACGGGCGGGTCCTCGTGATCCTGAAGCCATCGATCGAGGAGAAATGGTTGCAGCTTCATCGGGCTCACGAAGCGGCGGGGCGTTTGTACGGGATGATGTGCTCCCATTCACTGGCGTCGGACCGTGCGACGATCGCCACCACCGGCTCGAGATCGCTCATGTTGAAGACTTCGTGCGGCACCCCGGGCTCGATGAAGATGAAATCCCCCGCCTGATTCTCGATCGTGAATTCCAGCGCGGGACCGAACTCATGCCGGACGCGACCCTCGAGGATGTACAACATGACCTCGAAGCCGACGTGGATGTGTGCGTAGGCGACGCCTCCCGGCGGAATCGTCGCCACGTTCATGGAGAGCTGCTTGGCGCCAACGTTTTTGCCGGACAAACCTGACTTGTACTGAATGCCATTCCAACCGCGGACGTTGCCGCCACCGCGGATGACGAAGATGCCGTCATGGCCCTCGACGAGGCCGAATGGCCCAGCGGGTGTGATCTCAGACATACAGTCCCTCCACGCGCGAGCAGCCCAAATCGGCCAACGCGCTACACATTAGTGCTGCCTCGCATCGACAGCTTCCGACAGATCCTCGGCATCGTGTGCCTTTGTCAAGCAACATCGAGTCAGCGTGCCAGCCCCGCTGGTATCCGCCAGAACTGCACCTCGTAACTCCAGACGGTGAAAGCGATGACTTTTCCGTCCGGGGACCAGGCGGGTTGTGTTTTGTGCGAGCGGTCACTGGTCACCTGCCGTGGTGGACCACCGGCAAGCGGCATCCGAAACACTTGGAAGAAGCCATCCGGCGCCGGGGCGATGAACGCCACATCGAGCCCATCGGGTGACACCGCCAGTCCCGCCGTGTCGTGTTCCGTTGCAAAACGATGGATGACCCGTGCCTCACCCCCATCGCGGGGTACCAGAAAAATCATGTGCCGGCCGGGGGCTTCCTTCGCGACCACGACTACCCGTGCGCTGTCAGACAACCATTCGCCGTGACTGATTTCAGCGTCGATACCACTGACCGCGATCTCGCGTGGTTCGGTCGTGATCATTCCACTGTCCTGGTCCACGCCGGTCACGAACAACATCGAGCGACCGGTTTTCGGCGACGCCCCGTCGAAGAGTAGCCAACGACCGTCAGGTGACCAACGCGGCCAGCCCGTTTCGGCGCCACGACCCAGAAAGCTGATCCGCCGAGTTGGCGCCTCATCCTGCGCTGCCCGAAGCCAGATATCGTCCGATTGTTCTTTGTGCGAATGGTAGGCGATCCACTTTCCGTTCGGCGACCAGCAGAGCGACTGGTCCTCGGATGCTGAGGCATCGACGATCCGAGCTGGCGAGGTCGCTGGTCGCGACGTGTTCACTTCGATGATCCCCGCCTCCTGGGCGATGTCGGGATACTTGGCATCGTCCACGACGCGCCGCCACGTGCCATACGTGATGCCAATCCAATGCCCGGTCGGATCCCAGGAGGGAGTCTCACTTCGAAAAGTGACGAGCGGTTCGGTCGGGCCACCGTCAGCCGGCGCCGCGGACACGACGGTCCGATAGCTCTGTACCTTGAACAGCAGCGTGCCTTCGCGATCGACGCTCGGCGCGTAACTGTCATGAGAGAACGCGGTCATGCGACGAGCGGCGCCACCGTTCATGGGGAGCGCCCATACGTCGAGGGTCTCGCCACTCGTGGGCATTCCTGCGTAAACCGTCTCGCCGTCGGGCGAGAATGCGAGTGGCCCATAGGCGTCGAGATCAGGACTGGGACGGATCGCTGTCCCATCACATGGAATCGTGACGCGAAACCTGCCCGCGATCGTCGAAACGCACGCGATCTGCCCGCTGAGTGTCCATGCCGGAAAGCTCGCCGGCTGCTTCAGCCGAGTAGCCGACGCGCTGGCGCCGTCAGCGGAGACGCGCCACAATTCCGGTCCATCGCGACTGTCGACCAGGCCAGCGAGAAAGTGGCCGTCAGCCGACCAGGCAAGCTGGCGCAGGGCGCGGACAGCGGTCTTGATCCGCGTGCCGCTCGCCTGAAGATCGGCCTCCAGTTCTCGGCGGCCATCGAAGAGTGGACGACGTTCACGCGTAACGTGGTCGTAGATCGCCCACCCCACTCCTGGAGTGTCGCCGTTGACGAGCAGAGTGCGATTGTCAGGATGCCACGCGAGGTGCCGAATCTGCCCGTCGACTGGCGGCAGATCGACGGCCGGTCCGCCGCCAAGTGGGCGCACGCGCAGGAAGCGACCCTCGCTGTACGCGATTAACCGTCCATCCGGCGAAGTAGCGCCGACAGGGTCCCGATAGCCGACAGGGCCGAGTTGATGGGCGTTGGCAACCCACTCGAACCGCGTAGTCCGGGGATCGTCGTTCCTCCACCGCGCCATGAAGACGAAACTGCTGCCAATGAGAATCAGCAACGCCACGAGGATGACGCGACCGCGTTGCAAGCGCACGAGGCATCTTACTCCCGCGAGGTCCGGCAGCTCGATCACCACCGCTCGGCGTCACAGGCCCGTAGACCTACAATATGCGCGAGGTGTCGGGATGATTCTGACGGGACGATTTGCGACGCGCCGGATGTGCGCGACGATCGCGATAGTGATAGCGCTTGGCTTCGGGCTCCACGCCCGACAACCGAAGGCTCTCTCCACTGATGCCTGGGCCCCGACGGCAGCGTTCTATCGCCAGCAAATTTCGGACAGCGGGATCGTGGGCAGCAGCCTCGTGGTCGTCCAGAATGGCGGTGTGGTGGCCGAGGAGCATGTGGGCTTCCAAGATCTCGATGCCAAGCGTCCTGTCGATCGCGAAACCATCTATCACTGGGCCTCGATTACCAAGACGTTCACATCCATCGCCATCATGCAGTTGCGCGATCGCGGCCTGCTTGGCCTCGACGATCCAGTGGTCAAGTACGTCCCGGAGATCCGGCGGGTGCACAACCCGTTTGGCGACGCGTCCCAAATCACGATTCGGACCCTGATGAGCCACAGTGCCGGACTACGGGCCGGTACATGGCCTTGGGGCGGTGACCAGCCCTGGCATCCTTTCGAGCCAACCCTCTGGGAACAGCTCGTCGCGATGCTTCCCTACACGCAGATCCAGTTCAAGCCAGGATCCAAATACAGCTACTCGAACCCAGGCATCCTCTTCCTGGGCCGGATTATCCAGGAATTGAGCGGCGACGACTACGAGATGTACGTCACAAAGAACATCCTCATGCCGCTCGGGATGCACAAAGCGTTTTTCGACCGCGCTCCATACCATCTCGTCGCGCACCGCTCGCACAGTTATTTCAGGACCGACGCCGGCCTGCGCGAAGGCCGGTTCGATTTCGACACAGGAATCACGGTGGCCAACGGCGGCTTGAATGCGCCGCTCGGCGACATGGCCCGCTATCTCGCCTTTCTCATCGGCGACGCGCAGCGCTCCGCCGACTACGACCGAGTGTTACGCCGGTCTTCGCTCGAGGAAATGTGGAAACCGGCGCTCGCGGCTGCTGACGGCGAGGGAGGCAGTGGCGCTGACGTGCGCATCGGATTGTCGTTTTTCGTTGAACGCCACGGCGGGGTCGAACTGGTCGGCCACAGCGGCAACCAGAACGGGTTTCTGTCGCACTTGTATCTCCACCTCCCGTCCCGCACGGCTTACATCGTTGGTTTCAACACCGAGGTGTCCTCGAAGGCGAAGGGGAAACCCGAAATCACGCGTGACGTGGACAACGCCATCCGCGATCGGTTGATTCGCGACGTGATTTCGAAGTCGTGACATGAGACGTGTCTTCCGCGCTGTCGGCGTCACGCTCGTCGGCGTGGGCGCGCTCGGGTTCTTTCAGAACCCGGTGCTTGGCCTGTTCGCCGTGAACCTGCTCCACAACATCGTGCACCTCGCGTCGGGCGCGCTAACGCTGCTGGCTGCGCTTCAAGGAATCGGCGCAATGCGTACCTGGGCGAAAGTACTTGGGCTGCTTTACCTCATCGTGGCGATTGCGGGCTTCACGGCCGGTAACTTATTCGGCATGATGCATCTCAATATCCCTGACAACCTGCTCCATCTCGCGTTGGCGGCGCTCTTCGCGTACTACGGGCTTCTGGCGCCGCCAAGGCTGTGACGCATCAGCTCCCTTCCTGCGCGGCGCTCCTCAGGTTCTCGCCTGAAGCGGCGACAACGGGCTCGATGAAATCGCGGTAGGCGTCTTCGTAGCCGCGTTCCATGAGCTCGGACAGCGGATGGCGGCGATCTGACCGCTCGTCGTACGCGCCGTCGAGATCAAAAGCGCCAACCGGGTTGTACGACGGGCGAATCTGGTAGACCGCGCGGAAGCGGTGCTGCACGTGCCGCACCGCGTCGCGCACGGCGGCCGATTCCATGGAGGAGGCGTGTTCGCTCATGCGTCCGAGCGGATCGAGACGAGGACGGGAAAGTTCGTGCGGGCCTGGCGGCTCGGGGGATGCGGAGACCAGAATGAGCTGCTCGGCGCCGGCCGCTGCGGCTTCTTCGAGCAACCGGCTCAGGCTCGCCGGTCGGTCGATCAATCGGTGAACCTCGCCCCGCCAATACGAGTCCGAAGCAAACCGCGCGAGGGCGGGCTCTGTCAAGCCCGCAACACTGACGGCCGCTCGAATCACGTCAATGAGGTGATCGCGAGCTAGGCCCGCGAGGTCGAAGGCCTCGGCCCGACGAACGCTTGTCCCTCCCTGAGCCGGAAACAGTGTGCGCCGGTACGGTTCGCGAACGAGGCCAAAGACAAGATCGCTGCGAGCATCCAGATCGTGAACCGCCAGCAAGAGCTCGCTGAACCCCGGTTGCCCAAGATTTTCGTTCAGCAACTCGGAGAATCGACGGCTCAGATCCTCGGCCTGCGGCGTCTTCAGAGTCGTGCCGCCACGCAGCAAATCCCAGAGCCCTGTCGTGAAATGCTCAGCGGCTGGCGTGCCTTCCAACGGTGCGCCCAGAATGGCCCAGGCCAGTGGTCCCCGCGACCGGCGCCGAAACGGCGCCCGGCGCCACGTCAGCACGCTTCCGACGACGAGCGTGAGGAGCGCTGCAATCACAATCACGGTGATCAGCCGCGGCAGCCAGGTCGGCAACGCACCGGGCGCGAACGCACCACCGAGAAGCTCGATGTAGCGGCCCGCCACGGCTGCACCCCTGTCGAGGCCAGCCATGCCAAACAGCAACCCGAGTGGGTACGCCACAACTGCGAGGGCGAGAAATACGAGAGGGCTCGCGAGGACACCGGCCAGGGCGGCGAGCAAGCCGAACAAGACGCGGATGGGCCAGCGCCATCGATACAGGTGCGCGACCGACCGGGCGCGCCACAACCCTTTTTGATCCCACAGCCGGCTGGCGCCGTCGACCGCAACGAGCGTTGCGCTGACCGCGCCAATCCCACGCCCACAGACGAGGTCGATTTTCACACCCGCCTCGTGCAAGGCGCGAAGTACGCCCGCCTGGTAAGCGCCGTCGGCTCCAGTGCCAGTCAGCACCAGCGCCGTTCGCCGTTCAGGGGAATACTGGTCGCTCATACCTCGGATGCCGTGTGCTGAATGCGGTGCGGAGTACGAGGCGCTGGAAGTGCAGCACGTTATTCGTGAATCGTGACCAACTTCAGAATCTCGAACCGGCGCGTGCCGGCCGGCGTGGTGACCACCACGTCGTCGCCCTCTTCTTTGTTGAGAATGGCTTTACCGATCGGAGACGAGGTTGAGATGAGACCTTTTTCCGCATCGGCGTCTTCTGGCATGACGAGCTGATAGACGAGCTCGTGGCCCTGTTCGCGCAACGTCACCGTCGAGCCAAACCCTGCCTTGCCATGCGGGATACGGTCCATGTTCATCAGAGCGATCTCGTTCATACGCCGCTTGAGCATGGCAATGCGGGCCTGGACGTAGGTCTGCCGCTCCTTAGCGGCCTGGTATTCGGCGTTTTCACGCAGATCTCCGAGCTCACGAGCGCGCTGAATCTCTTTCGGAAGCTCGGTCTTGAGCTCGCGCTCGAGCAGGGCAACTTCTTCTTCGAACCGCTTGAGTAGTCTCTCTTTCATCGTCCCAAACTCTGGAGTGTACCATACGGCGTGCCCATCATCACGAGCCGCCAGCATCCCATCGTCAA
Source organism: uncultured Acidobacteriota bacterium (assembly GCA_963846425.1). GTDB lineage: Bacteria > Acidobacteriota > Vicinamibacteria > Vicinamibacterales > UBA2999 > JACCSI01. The sequence goes on from CAWJVW010000002.1 coordinate 432,234, forward strand.
GGCATTCCGGGCGGTCGCACGTGGTGACGAGGCACGCGCGCTGCTCGACGGGTGGCATCTCTTACACGATGCTGTGGCTGCCGGAATCGCGATCGAGACGATTGCCGTTTCTGACGCACCGCAGGACAGCGCCGATGCGGCACTCATCGAGCACATGGCTCGACAGCCGGCCGTTAGCGTGGCTTCTGTTTCGCCAGCGGTAATGAACGCGTTGTCGCCTGTGCGGACCCCGACCGGAGTTGTCGCTCTCATCAAGCGGCCGTTGATCGAATGGTCGCAGCTGTTGTCGCCCACTCCCCCTCTTGTGGTCGTTGCGATCGATGTTCAGGACCCTGGCAATGCTGGTGCGATCATTCGCGCTGCAGAGGCGGGTGGCGCAACCGGCGTCGTGCTTGCGGGCGAATCAGCCGACGCGTGGGGTTGGAAGGCGCTACGCGCCAGCATGGGCAGCACGCTCCGGCTGCCGGTTCATCAGCAGCGCGACGCAAGTGCCGTGTGCGCGGCCCTCCGCAGCCACGGCGTCTGCCTGATCGGCACCATGCCACACGACGGCCTACCGATGTACGACGCGGATCTGTGCGGCCAGACGGCCTTGGTATTTGGCGGAGAAGGCGGCGGGTTGTCGTCGCCGATTCTCGAGGTGATCGATCGCCTCGTCACCATTCCGATGCAACGGCCCGTTGAGTCGCTGAATGTCGCCGTCGCGACCGGCGTGCTGATTTACGAAGCAAGACGTCAGCGCCAGCGCTCTTGAGCTGCTGCTGTCGAGTTTGCGTGCGAAGAGATGGCGGCGGGACTTTGGCGCGCGTGTCGTGTAACCTGCCATCTCCCTGACGATGGCATCCCTGTTCGATGAGCCCGACAATCCACCAGACCCTCGTACCATTCCGCTTGCCGAGCGTATGCGTCCGCGCACGCTCGACGAGGTCGAGGGTCAGGAGGAGCTGATCGGCCCCGGTCGTCCCCTGCGTGAGGCCATCGAACGAGACCTGCTTCAATCCATCATCTTCTGGGGACCACCCGGTACGGGCAAGACGACCCTCGCACGCCTGATTGCCGACCTGACGGAGGCGGAGTTCATTGCCTTCAGCGCGGTGCTCGCGGGTATCAAGGAAGTCAAGGACGTCATGGCGATCGCCCAGGATCGGCGCCGGCGTCTCGGCCGGCGCACCATCGTGTTCATCGACGAAATTCATCGCTTCAACAAAGCGCAACAGGATGCCTTTCTTCCGCGCGTCGAAGCCGGGGACATCGTGCTCGTTGGCGCGACGACTGAGAATCCATCGTTCGAAGTCAATGCCGCGCTGCTGTCACGATCCAAGGTGTTCGTGCTGAAGCCGCTCGACGACGAGGCCGTGACGCGGATCCTGCGCCGCGCAATGTCAGATGTCGATCGTGGACTTGGTCGCGAGGAGCCGGAAGCGAGTCCCGAAGCACTTGCCGCCATCGCACGCTACGCCAACGGCGATGCGCGTGTAGCCCTGAATTTGCTGCAGATGGTCGTGGCCACTGCTCCGCAGCCGGCCGGTCGACCGCAGATTGATGTGCCGCTGCTGGAACGCACGATTCAAAAAAAGGCGCTGCTGTACGACAAAGACGGCGAAGAGCACTACAACATCATTTCCGCCCTTCACAAGTCGATGCGCAACTCGGATCCGGATGCGGCCGTGTACTGGCTCGCGCGAATGGTGGAGGCCGGTGAAGACCCCATGTACATCGCACGCCGCCTGGTGCGTTTTGCCTCTGAGGACATTGGCAACGCCGATCCGCAAGCCTTGACGGTCGCAGTTGCCGCAAAGGACGCGGTTCACTTCATCGGCATGCCGGAGGGCAATACCGCGCTGGCGCAGGCGGCCATCTATCTCGCGACGGCGCCGAAAAGTAACGCGGTTTACATGGCCTATACCGGCGCCGCGGAAGCGGCACAAACGGATGTCGCTTCACCCGTGCCGCTCCACCTCCGCAACGCGCCGACCAGGCTGATGAAACAACTCGACTACGGCAAGGGTTACCGCTACGCGCATGACGAAACCGAGGCGGTTGCCGACATGGACTGTCTGCCTGAGAACCTGAAGGGACGGCAATTCTACCGGCCAACCGACCGCGGCTTCGAAAAAGAGATCAAGCGGCGGCTGGAGGGCTGGCGGGAAATCAAGGACCAGCGGCGCCGAAAACCCGAATGACGTCACATCCCCGGCGGCGTGAACCGGCCGTCGACAGCCAGCCAGCCACCGTCGGCGTACAGAATCGTGCCGGTCACATAGCTGGCCGCATCCGAGATTAGAAACAGCGTCGGTCCAACCATCTCCTCCGCCTTCGCCCATCGCTTGAAGATGTTCTTCTCGGCATAGGCCTGATACCACGCGGGCTGGGCTTTGATTGGGGCAGTAAGCGGCGTTTCAATCACGCCGGGGCCGACCGCATTGACTCGGACGCCGGCGGTTCCAAATTCGCAGGCCGCACCGCGGACCAGCTGGAGGATGCCAGCCTTGGTCATCGAATAGATCGCTTGACCCGGCTCGACGACCAGAGAGCGAATCGACGAAAAGATTACGATGCTGCCGGACCGCTGCGCGGTCATCACCCGACCGGCGGCTCGCACGACATTGAAGCTGCCCTTCAAGTTGATCCGTACCACGCGATCGAATTCGTCTTCGGCATAGTCCAGAAGCTTTTTGCGGACGTTGATGCTCGGCGTGCAGATGAGGCCATCGAGGCGTCCCGTCTCGGTGGCAATGCGGCCGAGCGCGCGGTCGGTCTCTTCGGCATCGACGATGTCGAGGGCTGCGGCATTGGCGCTGCCCTTCTCTTCTCGAATCTCCTGCGCCACCTGCTCGGCTGCCGCAGCGTTGATGTCCAGGCACGCCACCTGTGCCCCCTGTCGTGCCGCGCCGATGGCCACAGCCCGACCGATCCCTGAACCTGCACCGATAACACCGACGACCTTTCCGTCGAGACGAAATAAATCAGACATGTGAAGGAGTTCTCCTGAGCGCCAGCACACCAAGGTAAACACACGCGGCCAGAACAATACCGGTCAATGTCGGGTCGAGCCAGCGTGGACGCATTGGCAGTCCAAAGCCCACGACGAGGAGCGTGATCACGCCAACCAGGATCGCGCCGAGGGCCTCGGCACTGCCTGCACGTGGAAGGAACAGGCCGCCCAGGACAGGGACGAAGAACGTGACGCCGAGCAGCGCGTAAAAGATCGTGAGCGCTTGTGTCACGGTGCCCAGAAAAATCGACAGAATGACGCCCAGAGCGCCCGCGGCAACGGCCGTCAGACGAGCAACCAACAACAGTTGTTGATCACTGGCCTCGGGATTGAGGTGCCGTTTGTAAACGTCCTTTGACAGCGTTGTCGAGACCATGAACAGCACCGCGTCGCAGGTGTCCACTTCGGTCGAAAATACGGCCGAGAGTGCCAGCGCACCGAGCCACACGGGCAGCTGCTCGAGAAGCACAGTCGGCAGCACCAGGTTGGCGTCGGTAATGCCGGGATGTGCGACGCGAGCCGCCATTCCAAACAGTGTGGGCACAAACGCAAACAGCATGAGACCCACGGCATTGAGCGCAACCCCTCTGGTCAGCGCCCGCTCGCTGGCCGCGCCAAACGATTTCTGAATTAGTCCCGGTGAAATGACAAACGCAGGAAATGTGAGAAACAACAAGGTCCATCCTGAAAACGGTCCAGCCGAGTACATGAAGTCGCCGAACCACTCGGGGGCGGGCGCCGTCGTCAACGCGCTCACTCCGCCGACATTGCTCAGGGCGACCGGCAGTGCAATAAGGAAGCCGACGAGCATGACGATCAATTGGAGGCTGTTGACCCAGGCGGTTCCGAGCAGGCCGCCCGCCGTGAAATAGATTGTCATGATTGTTGCGCCGATGAGCGCGCCCGCCCATCTGGGAACCCCGATGATCACGTTGAGGATGGCCGCGCCAGCGATCAGTTGGCCTGCGAGAATCGCCAGCGCCCCGAGACACGTGATCACGGCCGTTACACTGCGCACCGCCGGACCATACCGAAACTCGAGGAAGTCGCCAGTCGTGTAAAAATCGTGCTGCTTGGCCAATTGCCATAGCCTGGGACCAACCCAAAATGCCAGCGCCAAGGAGGCAAGTCCAGCAGCACCAGACCACCACCACGCGCTGATTCCGTCTCGATAAGCGAGCCCGGCGACACCGACCGTGGACCCGGCTCCGATGTTCGCCGCAAGCATCGAGGCAAGAATCAACCCCGGACCCAGCGACCGGCCTGCGACGAAGAAATCACTGCTGTGTCGTACGAAACGCGCCGTCCATAACCCGAAAGCGACAATTCCAACGGAGTAGACGATGAGGAGACCGAGGTGAATGTTCACCCAGCCGCCTCGAGCTCGACGCGATAAATCGCGCGGCCAGACAGATCGTGCAAGCTGACAGTCATCGCGCGCGTGCGCGCGTCGATTCGCATCGCACCAAAAAACTGATGGCCGGCGCTCGGCGGACGGTTGGGTTGCAGATCGTCAGGTACCCCTCTGAACACGACCTGCGGCCCGAATGTGGCGTCAAGCGGGCCCGCCGCGAACGTGCCCGCATGAAGGGGACCGGCGACGAATTCCCAGAAGGGATCGAAGTCGTTGAAGCGAGCCTTCGTGGGGTCATACCGGTGTGCGGCACAGTAATGAACGTCGCCCGTGACCCAGACTACATTCCGGATCTTTCGGGCGCGGATGACGCGCAGAATCTCGGCAATCTCGAGCTCGCGCCCCAGGGGCGGGCCATCGTGCGCGTTGGCAACCGCTTCGAAGTGTTCGGGGCCGTCGCGAACAACGAGGCCAATCGGCATATCATTCGCGATGACCTTCCACGTCGCGCGACTCGCTGCGAGCCTCGTGGTCAACCATGACACCTGTGCCGCACCCATGATGCGGCTGTCGTCCCCAAGCTTGGGTTGCTGGTTCGCGCTGTTGGGACCGCGATAGCTCCGCAAATCGAGTGCGAAGACTTCCACGAGCGGTCCTGACGAGACCGTCCGATAAATGCGTTCGCGATCAGTGCGAATAGGCAGGGGGTTGTACTCGAGAAAGGCCTGCCGCGCTCGTGCCGACAGCACCGCAGCACTTTTTGTCGTGTACCGAGGATCGCTCGACAGGTCCCGTGTTGGATACCAATTGTCGCGAACTTCGTGATCGTCCCACAGCACTGCTTGCACCACGTTCGCGTTGAAGCGCCGCATGTGAGCGTCCATGAGGTTGTACTTGAAGCACCCGCGGAAGTCTTCGAGAGACTCCGCGACCTTCGATTTGGCCGGCGTCACAACGTTCTGCCACACGCTCCCATCGTCCAGCTTGACTTCAGGCTGGAGCGGCCCATCGGCATAAATCGTGTCGCCGCAGTGGATGAACAGATCGGGCTCGAGCTCCAGCATCGTTTCGTAAAGACGCATGCCTCCGAAGTCGGGATTGATGCCCCAGCCCTGTCCCACCGAGTCCGCCGACCAGGCCAGCGTCACATCGCGAGCCCCGCTCCAGGGAGCCGTGCTGAAGCGGCCCGAGACCGGCTCGCTCCAGTCACGCAGACCGGCAAGGTCCTGGAATCGCACGCGATAGAAGATGCGTTGAGCTGCTGGAAGATCAGGCAGAATCACGCGCGCGGTGAAGTCGCTCGCATCGACAGCAGTCGGACCCCGCACGGTGCGAGCATTGGTGAACTGTTCCGATGTGGCGTATTCGACCGACATCCGCGCCGCGCGATCGCAGCGGCTCCAGATGACAATGCGCCCGCTGCCGGCGTCGCCAGCGGCGACGCCTTCCGGCAAAACCGGCACCGACCCTCGAGCCCGAACGATTGCCGGCCCTGCGAGCGCGCTCAGTCCAGCGGTGAGGGATTGTCGGAGAAACGTTCGACGCTTCACAGACGAGGACTCGCTTCGCTCGTGAAACTCGCGCCTTCGGCACTCGTGGGACGCGCGGCTTCGCCGCTCTCGGGGAGCGCGGCCCTGCGGCCGCGCTTCTCACGCACGTTGCGGCACCGCGTCACCGCAGACGCGCTGGCACGGTGCCCAACTCGCGGGCGGACGGGATGCCATGCAGGCTCTCGGCTTTTGACGCGGCCCGGACGATGGCCTCCGCCATGGCTTCGGCGGCCATTGCGCCCAGCAACGTCAGGTTGGCCTCGCCTGTCCAGCGGCCGGTCGCTAACGCAAACACCGTGTCGCCATCACCGACGGTGTGCGACGGAACGATAGCCTTGGCAAAGCCGTCGTCGGCCATCAGTGCAAGCCGATTGACTTCGGTTTTCGTCAGCCGTGCGTTGGTTGCCACGAGTCCAATGGTCGTGTTCTCGCCAGGACGTGGCGCAGGCCGTCGCAACAAGACGCCGCTCCGCAGCAACTTCCGCGCGTCGGCGATCGATTTGCCATCCTCCGATCGGACACCGGCCACGATCTGACCGCTGGTTGGATCGACAATGTCTCCCACCGCATTGACCGCGACGATGGCGGCCACAACGAGCCCATTCGGCAGCGCAATCGCGGCGGACCCCAGTCCGCCTTTCATCGACCGACCCATCCCCATCTTGCCGACTGTCGCACCAGCGCCGGCGCCCACGTTGCCCTCCGGGACAGGTTCCGCTGTCGCGGACCCCGCCGCGCGATATCCACAATCAGCTGTCGGCCGGATCTTCGGGTTCCCCCCGAATGGGAGATCGAAGAGGATCGCCGCAGGGACGATCGGGACGACACCGGAGGTACCAACTTTCCATCCGATGTTGCGCTCTTCGAGAAATCGTACGACGCCCTGCGCGGCGTCAAGGCCGTATGCGCTACCGCCAGACAGGACGACCGCGTTGACCTTGTCGACCATGTTCATCGGATTCAGCAGGTCGGTTTCTCTCGTGCCTGGCGCTCCGCCGCGCTGAGACACTCCGCCCACGGAGCCCTCGCCGTCAACGAGGATGACGGTGCACCCGGTTGGCCGCTCGGTGAGCGTGTGATGACCCACTCGGAGCCCATGAACCTCGGTGAGGCCGCGCCCACCCGTGGGCGTGAGTGCTTCCGCGACAAGTGCGGCCGTCGCGGGACGTTCCTGACTTGCGGGGCTCGCCACACAGGCTGCAAGCGCACAGCCCACTACCGACAGCGTTGTTCTGGTCATGACGCCCTCACCAACTCTCAGCACCTGCGGCACCCGCGCTAGAAACTGTACTTCACGGCAAGCTGGAGGATGCGGCCATCCTCGGCGCTGGTAATCCGGCCGAAGTTCACCGTGCCAATCTGGTTGCCCGGCTGCCCGAATCGATTCTGATTGAACGCATTGAATGCTTCAATGCGCAACTGAATGCGATGCGTGTTGGTGAGCCGGATGTTCTTGAACAGCGACAAGTCGGTCCGGGCAAATCCCGGACCGCGGATGCTGTTCCGCGGGGTCGACCCCGGTTCCGCGGTGTTCGGCACTGCCCGCCGCTCAAAGCACGCCGTGTTGAACCACTGAGCGACCGTCTGGGGCGCGCCGTCGTTGGGGTCGCACGTTTGATTGGGCCGGTTCGTCAGATAACGAATGCTCAGTACGTTATCAATCGCCGTCAGCGGGAATCCGGTTTGCGCCTGAATGATGCCGTTCAGCTGCCATCCACCAAGCACGGCCGAGCCGAGTGTGCCAAGTGGTTCGGCGGCGGGCAGTTCGGCGTTGAAGCTGACCACGAAACGATGCCGTGCGTCGAACAGGGCATCGCCTTTCTCAAACGTCAACGCCCGCTCCACCGACGCTTCGTCGCCGATCGTGACGGGCAGCACCGGTCGGCTCTCCCCGCCAATGTTCAACCCCGAGACGTGATCCTGCGTCTGGCTCAGCGTGTAGGAGACCAGCACGTTCGAACCTCTGAATGCACGCAGACGAACGCTCGTCTGCAAAGAGTCGTACCACGACTCTGCGACGGAAAAGGTCGGTCTTACAAGGGCGAATGCCGGGAAGATCCGCGCTCCGCCTGTCGTCTGTCCCGGTGCATACACACCAGGATTGACCTCGATGAAGATGGGCAGGTTCGTCCCGCGTGATCCGACGTACCCAACTTCGATGCCGGCATCGCGACCGAGTTCCTGCTGCCAGCTCACGTTGAAATGCTGGGCGGACGGCTGTTTGAAATCCTCACCCCACCCGATGAACGTCAGGCCGGCTGGGAAGTTGTTCGGGCCACCCGCGATCGCATCGAGCGGATTACGCAGCGTGATGGGTGCGGGAGGTGCGTTCACCTCGATCAGCGGCGTGAAGGGTGGGGCCAGCACACCGTTCTGGAAAAAGTCGCCTTGCCCAGCGAGTGCGTCATAAAACATGCCCCACGCCGCGCGTAAGCTCGCGCGCCCGTCTCCCCGAGGGTCCCAGGCCAGTCCGAGACGCGGTGCGATGTTATTGGTGTCGGTCGCGTAGGTGCCGCGGGGAACACCCGAGTCACCCGGATAGACGAGGCCGAGCGGCGCCTGCGGAAAGCGCTGCGACTGCTGGCCAGGGCGGAAAGCATTCAGAGCATCGTTGACGTCAACGAACGGCAAGGCCACTTCGTATCGCACGCCCGCGTTCAGCGTGAGATTGGGCCGCGGTCGAAACTCGTCCTGCACGTACCCGGCATACAGCCAGCCATATCCATCCTGGGGGCTGTTCTGCGTCGTCCTCCGAAACTGGCTCGGGAGTCCCAACAGGAAGTCGGCGGCTGCGTTGTCGGTATGAATACCATTGAACGTGAAATCGCCGTTCGGTCGATTGACGAAGGCGATGAACATGTGTTCGCGCCGCACATCGACGCCGAATTTTAGCTGATGCCCGCTTCGCACCCAGGTGAAGTCGTTCGTGAACTGCACGACTTCATTGAGCCGCTCGACGAACGGCTGCTGCGCGTCACCCAGGTTGAAGAATCCGTTAATGGTGATGTTGGCCAGACCTTGTGACGTGGGGACGTTGTGCGGCACATTGATGCCGTATGCACCGTTCTCCAGTCCGCTGGTCAATGCGGGATTGGCCGCGATGCGGTTGTACGACACCCGCGCGACGTTGATAGCCGTGTTGCTGAACACATGGGTGTTAGACAGCATGACGTCCTGCAGTGTCGCGACCGACGTGGTGCCAATCGGTCGCGTGGTTGGCGGCTCGATGCGCTCGGTCTCGCTCCGAATATAGCGACCGAGCAGCGCACTGTTGCCCGTGACCTGATAATCCAACCGGACACCCATTTGATCGCGATCGTCCTGGACATCGGGAGACACGATGTAGCTGTTGGCGCCGGCGTTCGCGCGCGGGACGAAGTCTGTGATCAATTGCCGGGCGGCCGGATCGATCCGATCCGCTGGAATCTCGTTATTGGGAAACGGAAGCCCGGTCCGCGGATCGCGTATCGCGGTCGTGCCGAACCGCCCTTCGCGCTGTGCATCGGTCAGCACGACAAAGTTCTGGGTCACGCCGCTCGTATTGCGGTGCCCCTCGTAAAATCCAAAGCCGAACATCCGATCCCGTAAGATCGGGCCGCCCAGGGCGCCGCCAAACTGGTTTTGCTTGAGCTTTGGTTTCTCCTGATTCTGCGGCGCGAAGAAGTTTCGCGCCTGGAGCGCGTCGTCACGATTGAATTCCCACAAGGCGCCATGCACGTCGTTGGTCCCGCTCTTGGTGACGACGTTGACGACGGAGCCGGCACTGCGACCGTATTCGGCGGCGTACGAATGTGTGAGGATTTTGAATTCCTGGATCGCATCGGGCGGCGGCCGCAGCACGAACCCCGTATTGAACGTGTCGTTATTGCTGGCGCCGTCCAACAGGAAGTTGTTCGACTGATTTCGCATGCCGTTGACGCTGAACCCCGACGTGACGGCGCCGAATCCTCCCGGTGTCGCTTCTCCGGCAGCGCCGCCGAGCGCGGCTGGTGGCGCAACGACGCCCGGCATCAGGGTTCCCAGCTGCGTAAAGTTGCGTCCGTTGAGAGGAAGCTCCGCAATCTTCCTTTCTTCGATGACCGTGCCAAGGGTCGCGCTTCGCGTCTCGACGAGGGGCGAGTCCGCTGTCACCGTCACCGATTCTTCGAGCCCGCCAACGCTGAGGCGCATGTCCACCCGAGAGGTTGTTTCGACCGTGACGGTGATACCGTCGCGCACACCGACTTTGAAGCCTGGGAGCGTGGCCTTGACGGCATATCGGCCAGGTGGCAACTGCACAACCGTGTAGGTCCCTGATTCGTCGCTGATCGTCGCGCGAATCTGATTGGTGCCGACGTTGGTCACCTCGATGGTCACACCAGGGATCGACGCCCCGGACTCGTCGCTGACGATGCCCGTAATGGCACCGGTGGCCTGTATCAGGGCTCCAGTGACGGTGCCAACGCTCACCAGCCAAACTGCGATCCCAAACGAAATGACGTTGCGCATCACGCGATTCCCCCGTTATGCGAATCTATCCGCCGACGAATGAGCATCCTTATCACATCGCCCCCGCAAGTTCGAGGACTGTCAAGGCCAGTACCTTGGTGGCATTGATCAGGTCCTCGATGGCGCACCACTCGTCAGGCTGATGAGCGAGATCGAGAATTCCCGGACCGTACGCCACACAGTGCTGAATGCCGCCGAGACGGTCGAAATGCTTGTGATCATAAGTGCCGGGGCTCGCGACCTGAACGGGCGTACGACCGAGCACCGCGCGGATATGACGTTCGAGCGAGTCGACGAGAGGAGAACCATCAGGCGTCCGCACCGGGTGCACCACCATGAGGTCGCGAAGCGTGTAGTCAAACGAAGCGTGCTCGCGAGCAATCCCCGCCAGGAGCGCTTCGATCTCGCCCTTGACGATGTCGAATGGCTCCTCGATCAGAAACCGGCGATCGAAAACCGCTCGGCAGATGTCTGCCACGCAGGGAGTCTGTATGCCGTCAACCGGCTGGCCGCCGCTGATGCCGTTGATGTTGATTGTCGCGTGCCGGGCGCCCGCCGGGACGACTGGAACGGACGTGGTTCTGGCTGAAAGAGTCGGCATCAGCGCGCGCCGAATGCGGTCGAGGACCACGCCCATGTGTTCGATGGCGTTCACGCCTAGAAAGGGCATACTGCCATGGCCGATACGTCCTCGCGTCTCGATCTCGAACCAATAGACACCACGATGGCCGATACACACCCGATCTACGTTGAGCGGCTCGGGGATGATCGCGTGATCCACACGGCTCGAGGTAAGGCGGCCCTGTTTTGCAAGATAAGCCACACCCGCAAATCCGCCGCTCTCTTCGTCCGGCGTCGCGCTGACTTCAATCGATCCTGCCAGGTTGATCCCGGCGCGCCGGATTGCCTCGGCCGCGTACACCGCCGCGGCAATGCCGGCCTTCATGTCGCATGCCCCCCGACCGTAGATGCGCCCATCGCGAACGTCGCCGCCGAACGGGTCGATCGTCCAGCCAGAGCCGGGAGGCACGACATCGTAGTGGCCATTCAAATGGACTAACGGACGATCGGTGTGTCCCCGGCGTAGCCCGACGACGTTGATCCGAGGGTGATGATGGGTGTGTTCCGGGCGACCAATCGCAGGAATGAAGTCCACGACGAAGCCGCACGAGGTCAACTGATTCCCAATCAGGCGGGCACAATCCTCGTACGCTTCCCCCGGCGGGTTGATCGTCGGAACGCGAATGAGGGAGGTCGTGAAGGCCACGATCTCGTCTGCCGCCGCGTCGACGGCGGCAATCACCTTGTCTGCCGCGTCAGTCATTGACTCGCTTCTACTTCAGAGTGCTTGCTGAGTTCTCACTCAGCCGGCGCAGGGTTGAAGAGTGGCTCCATTCGCGACGTTCCCGGATGCTACGTGGTCTGGGCGCGCCTGTAAATACGAGACGCGAGGTGCTCGTCTTGCGCGGCGCCCGGCGAGAACCTGCGCCGCCGCTCAGATCCGCTCGAAGTTTTTTTCGACCTCGCGCCTCGTGATCCGAAGCATTACCGGACGACCGTGCGGGCAGACAGTCGAATACGAGGTCGCACGCAGTTCTTCCAGAATGTGCCGCATCTTTTCGGTGGTCAGCGGGTAGTTGGCTTTTACCGCCGCATGGCACGCCGTGGTTGCGGCGATGCGCTTGAGTGCCTCGTGCAGATCGAGACCTCGATCGAGCCCTTCGAGGTCTTGCGCGAGCGCACGCAGCGCGGTCTCACATGCATCCCTCGGCAGCAGCGCTGGTACTGCTGTCAGCTTGACCGTAGTGTCCCCGCCGAACTCCTCCACCTCGAAGCCGAAGGCTACGAGCTCTTTCGCGCGCAGCAACAAGGCATCGCGCTCGGCCGGCGCCAACTCGAGGACCATCGGAACCAGGAGCCGCTGGCTTTCGAGCACCCCACTCGTGAGCCGTTCCATGATCCGCTCGAACAGCACGCGCTCGTGCGCGACGTGCTGATCGATGATGCAGATGCCTTCATCGTCGATCGCGACGATAAAGGTGTCACGGAACTGGCCCAAGGGAATGAGCGGACGCATCGCCACTGCGCCTGCCGCCCCCCCCACCGCACCCACCGCACCCACCGCACCCACCGCACCCACCGCACCCGTCGCACCTAGCGCACCCGTCGCACCTGATGTGTAAATTCCTCCTGACAAAACGCCCGGGATGGCCGGCGTCAGCGGCCGGCCAGGCACGAGGTCAGATGGTCGCAGCTGGAGCTCCGGCACCACACCCCGGCCCAGTGCATCCGCGACCGCGCGTTTGACGACTTCGTGCACCAGCGACTGCTCGCGGAACCGGACTTCGGCCTTCGTCGGATGCACGTTGACGTCCACACGATCGGGAGGCATTTCCAGAAAGAGGTGCACCTCCGGGCTCCGCTCTCGATTGGAGGCCACGCTGTACGCATCCAGGATCGCGTGTGCGATTGTCCGGTCTTTGACCACACGACGATTCACGAAGACGTTTTGCGGTCCTCTCGTCGGGCCAGTCTCCGCAAGCGCCGCAACGAAGCCACGTACAAGCAAGCTGCCGCCTTCACGCCTGACCTCGATCAGATCCGGCCGGTCGCCGTAGATCTGGTACAGACGATCTGCGATGTTCGCGACCGGGGGGCACTGCAGCGACTTGCGCCCGGCGCTGGTCAACGTGAAGCCCACCTCCGGATAACAAAGCGCCAACTGGGTGACCATCTTCGAGACTTGCGCCGATTCGGCTGAGTCAGACTTGAGAAACTTCCGTCGCGCAGGCAGGTTGTAGAAGATGTCAGCCACGTCGATGAGCGTGCCTTCGGGGCCCCCGGCCTCGATCACGGATTCGATCGCGCCACCGTTGACGCGGATCTCAGTCCCGGTCGGCGCTCCTCGCCAACGCGTGCGAAGCCGGAAATGAGATACCGAGGCAATGCTCGGCAGAGCCTCGCCACGAAACCCGAGCGTTGAAATCGCGCCGAGATCGTCCGAGCGGCGTATCTTGCTGGTCGCATGCCGCTCGAGGCACAGCCGCGCATCATCGGGATCCATCCCGGAGCCGTTGTCTTCGACGCGAATGAGTTTCTTGCCGCCATACTCAACGACGATGGCGACGCGCGTGGCGCCGGCGTCGATCGCGTTTTCAACGAGCTCCTTGACGACCGACGCGGGGCGTTCGATGACTTCACCTGCCGCGATCTGATTGGCGAGATCTTCCGACAAACGTGTGATTCGCCCCATTAGAGCCAGTCCCGGCGTCGGAACAAGTAGTAAATGCCAGCGGTAATCGTTGCCATGGCCCCGGTGATCCACCAGAACTGCATCGTTTCGCCGCCCGGAAAAGTCGGCAGGGCCACGTTCATCCCGAACAGGCCCGTAACGACGGTCAGGGGCCCGAAGATGACTGCGATGCCAGTGAGCACCTTGGAAACGAGAGCGAGCTGGTTGGAAATCGACGCGAGGTGCGCGTCGAGAATGCCGGTGACCCGATCCTGAAAAATCATCGTGTCGTCGGCAAGCCGCACGAGGTGGTCATACACATCCCGAAACCGATACGCGTGTTCCTGGCTGATGAGGTCGAATTCCCGGCGCGCAAGCCGCGCCACGACGTCGCGTTGAGGAACCACGACGCGGCGCATCGAGGAAATGTCACGCTTGACGGCCAAAATCTCGCTGGTGAGCTCCGGTCGGCTTTCCCGGAGTACACGCCCTTCAATCTCGTCAAGCCACTTCTCGAGCTCGTCCACTTCAGGCCGGTAGTGGTCGACCATCCTGTCCACGATCCGGTGCATCAACGCGACCGGTCCTTCGCGCATGGGCACGTCCGAGCGATCGCAGAGATCCGACACCTCTGCGACGCTGCGCCTGCCGCCATCGTGAACCGTGACGAGATAGGTGCGGCCGAGAAAAAAATCGACATCGAGCGTGACAAATGCGTGCTCGGACTGCTTGAAGTCGATGCCATGCAGAATCACGTAAAGATACGAGCCGTAGGACTCGACTTTGGGGAAATGTGATTGCTGCAGCGCGTCCTCGATGGAGAGCGGGTGAAACCCGAAGACGGTTCGAAGCACTTCGGCGTCTTCAGGTGTGGGTTCGCGAACGTCGGCCCACACGGTGACGCCGCTGTCAGGGACCAGCCACGCAGGATCGACGCCATCCGCCTCACGCGTCGTGCCGGCCTGATGAACCTGATACTTGATCATGGACTCATGGTGCAGAGGTTCAGGGGTTCAGGGGTTCAGGGGTTCAGGGGTTCACGGGTTCAGAACCTCTGAACTTCTGAACCTCTGAACCTCTGAACCTCTGAACCGACAGGCGCATGTTTTAGTCTCCCACTTTGACGTGCATCGCGGCCTGGGCGGCGGCGAGGCGGGCGACGGGAATGCGGTACGGCGAGGCGCTCACGTAATCGAGGTTCGCCGATTCGAAGAAATGCACCGACGCCGGGTCCCCGCCATGCTCGCCGCAGATGCCGATTTTCAGATCTGGCCGGGTCTTCCGGCCGCGCTCGACGCCGATGCGGACCAGGCCGCCGACACCCTCCGTGTCGATCGTCGCAAACGGATCCTTGTCCAGGATCTTCTTGTCCTGATAGACACGCAAGAACTTGCCGATGTCGTCGCGTGAGAAGCCGAATGCCATTTGCGTGAGGTCATTGGTGCCAAAGGAAAAGAACTGCGCGTCTGCGGCAATCTGGTCGGCGGTCAGCGCGCCGCGCGGCACCTCGATCATCGTGCCCACCAGATATTTGACCTTCACGCCCTGCTCGGCCATCACTTCATGTGCGACGCGGTTGACCACTGCGGCTTGATCGCGCAGCTCCTTCACGTGCCCGACCAGCGGAATCATGATTTCCGGGACAACCTTCAGGCCTTCCTTGTTCAACTGGCACGCGGCTTCGATGATGGCGCGCGTCTGCATTTCAGTGATCTCGGGATAGGTGATTCCCAGTCTCACGCCACGATGGCCCAGCATCGGGTTGAATTCGTGCAGTTGCTCCACACGCGCGAGCAACCTCTTGCGTTCGGCAATCACCGCCGCTGATCCACCCGTCGCTTCGAGTTTTGCGACCTCCACCATGAGCTCCTCGCGCTTGGGCAGGAACTCGTGAAGCGGCGGATCGATCGTGCGAATGGTGACTGCCTCGCCGCGCATGGCCTTGAACACACCGTAGAAATCCTCGCGCTGCAACGGGAGAAGCTCGCCGAGCGCCTTCCGGCGGTCCGCTTCGTTGTCGGCGAGGATCATGCGCTGCACAATTGGAATTCGGCCTTCGCCGAAAAACATGTGCTCGGTCCGGCAGAGCCCGATCCCGCGTGCCCCAAACGCGTACGCAAGTTCCGCCTGATCCGGAAGATCCGCGTTGGCGCGGACGCCCATCCGGCGAAATTTGTCCGACCACGCGAGCAGCTGATTGAAGCGCTCGAAGATCGGGGAGTCTTTGGGTTTGAGCTTGTTCGCCAGCACCTGCAGGATTTCGCTCGGTTGCGACGCCACCTTGGCGACCTTGACTTCACCGCTGAGGCCATCAAACGACAGAAAGTCGCCCTCGCGGATGGTTTGATTGTTGATACGCAACGTGCGGGCGTGCTCGTCGATGGCAAGCTCGCCCGCGCCCACGACGGAGGGCTTTCCCATCTGGCGCCCGACAACCGCGGCATGCGATGTCATGCCTCCCGTTGCCGTCAGCACACCCTGTGCGACCCACATCCCGTGAATGTCGTCGGGTACCGTCTCACGCCGGACCAGAATCACGGGCTGCCCGCGATCGGCCCATTTCACAGCCTCATCCGCGGTGAAGACGACGTGGCCAGACGCGGCGCCTGGCGAGGCGGGCAAGCCTCTGGTGGCGGCGGGAATCCGCGCCCACTCCTTGGGGTCGAATCCGGGCGCCAGAAGCTGCGACAACGATTCGGGATCGACCTGCAGCACCGCCTCCCTCGGCGTGATCAAGCGTTCCTTCACCATGTCGGTCGCGATCACCACGGCTGCATAGCCAGTGCGTTTGGCGTTGCGCGTCTGCAACATGAAGAGGCGCTCGTCCTGAATAGTGAACTCGAAATCCTGGACGTCTCGATAGTTCTTCTCGAGTCGAGTGGTGATGTCACGCAGCTGCTTGTACGCTTTCGGCATCACCCTTTCGAGCTCGCGGATCGGCTGTGGTGTCCGGATACCGGCGACGACATCCTCCCCCTGTGCGTTGATCAAAAACTCTCCGTAGAATTCCTTCGCACCTGTCGCCGGGTTACGGGTGAAACCCACACCGGTGCCTGAACGGTCCCCGGTGTTGCCGAACACCATCATTTGAACGTTGACCGCCGTGCCGATCGAATCAGGGATGTCGTAGATCCGGCGATACTCCTTCGCGCGAGGATTGTTCCAGGACCGAAACACGGCGTTGCGCGCGCCACGCAACTGTTCCGAGGGGTCTTGCGGAAAGTGACGCCTGGTCTGGTCACGAACGATCTTCTTGTAGCGCGCGACGACCTCGCGCAACCCGTCTTCGTCGAGATCGGTATCGAGCGTCGCGTGTCGCTCGGCCTTCACCGCTTCGAACTCGTGCTCGAACGCTGCCTTGGGTATTTCCAGGACGACACTACCGAACATCTGGATGAAACGACGGTAGCTATCGAAAGCGAACCGCCCGTTCGAGGTTCGCTTTTTGAGAGCCTCGACCGTCGTGTCGTTGAGGCCGAGGTTGAGAATCGTGTCCATCATTCCCGGCATCGAAAACTTGGCGCCCGACCGGACTGACACGAGCAACGGATTGGTGGGCGATCCCAAGCGAGCCCCAGACGCCCGTTCGAGCTTTTTCACGTTGGCAGAAATCTCGCTCTCGATCGCAGGCGTGAGCTTTTGCCCACGTTGGTAATACAGGTTGCACGCGTCGGTCGAAATCGTGAACCCCGGAGGCACTGGCAACCCGGCCCTGGTCATCTCGGCCAGGCCAGCGCCTTTGCCGCCCAGCGTGTCCTTCATCGTGCGATCGCCGTCAGCTTTGCCATTGCCGAAAAAGTACACGTATTTTTTCGTGCGTGCCTTCCGGGTCTTCTTCACTGTCTGAGTCATGTCTATTTGGATTCTTCCGGAACGATTTCAGAGATGTCCGCGAGTTGGAGGATGAGAGTTTCGAGGCGCTTCATCAGACGCAGTCGCGCATCGCGTAGTTGGACGTCATCGGCCATGACCATTACATCATCGAAAAAGGTCGCGACTGTCGGCCCGAGCTTGGCAGCCTCGGCAAAAGCCTGGCTGAAGCCCTGACCCGACGCCACCGCAGAGTCGATAACCGGCTGCCGCTGCTCGATTTCCGCCATCAGGGCGACTTCAGCGGGCTCGGACAGCAGCGAGCGATCACTGTCGAGAGCTGGCGCTGCTGACGATGGGGGGAGATTCCTGGCGATGTTGCGCACTCGCTTGAAGAGCAATGCAAGCTGCCTGAAGTCGGCTGATTCAGTGAACTCGGGCAGCACCTCCAGCTTACGGCGGGCCTGTAACGGACTGAGGTCGGCTGCGGCGCCGGCCGTGACGGCGCGCACGTTGCGCACATCGAAGCCGCGTTGCTCGAGGACGTAGCGGACGCGCTCCAATAGAAACTCGAACAGGCTGTCCTGCCATCCAGACTCCACCTGTGGGAACGCAGACTGCGTCAACTCGACCAACTCGCCTAACGCGGGACGCACGTCCAGCGCGGTCAGATCTGGAAGGTCCACCAGCGTGCGCACCAGCCCCTGGGCAGCGCGCCGCAGACCATAAGGATCCCGAGATCCTTTCGGACGTTCGCCGGCCGTAAACATTCCGACAACCGTATCGAGCTTGTCAGCCAGCGAGACGGCTGCCCATGTTGCTGCGGCACCGCCCAACTGGTCCCTGCTGGGCGGCGCATCGGCTTCAACACCGGTCGGAAGGTAGTGGTAGTAGATGGCCTTCCAGACGTCTTCGGGCAACCCGTCCTCGCGGGCGTAGATGCCACCCATGGCTCCCTGCAACTCGGTCATCTCGCGAACCATGTCAGTGGCGAGGTCTGCCTTCGCCAACCGCGCAGCGAGCCGGGCTGACTCCGCGGCCCCCGGCGCCTTCAGGACCTGGCGGGCCAACTCGCCAGCGATCTGGCTGAGGCGCTCCGCCTTTTCCGCATAACTTCCAAGCTTCTTATGGAACTGCAACGAGTTCAGACGCTCGACGCGTGCCTCGAGCGGCTGTTTACGGTCGGCGTCCCAGAAAAATCGCGCGTCGCGCAGGCGCGCAGTCAGCACGCGCTCGAGGTTTCGCGAGATGAGCTCGGGGCGGTCGCTCTCCATGTTCAGGACCGCAAGAAACACGGGCTGCAGCTTTCCCTGATCGTTGACGACCGGGAAAAAGTGCTGATGATGAATCATCGTTGTCGTCAGCACTTCTTCAGGCAACGTCAGGAATTCGTCGGAGAAGACCCCCGAGATTACCTTGGGATACTCGACGAGATCCGGGACCTCCTGGAGCAGCGCCTGTCCCCCAGCCAGGCGGGAGACGCGGCCGCCGCGTCGCCGGGCTTCGCCGTCCAGCTCGCGCGCGACGCGCTCCTGACGCTCGGTGCGCTCGAGCACCACGAAATGCTCGGCAAGCCGTTTCTGATAGTCGTCAAAGCCTTTGACTTTGATCGCCCGGCCGGCGCGGCCGCTCGTGGTCAAAAAGCGATGGCCGAAAGTCACCGCACTCGAGCGAATTTCCTGGACCAGCGGGCCCTGCGCGAGCGGCGTGCGGTAAATTGAAAACGGCACGACGCGTCCGCCGTACAGAAACAGGATCCAACGAATCGGTCTGCCAAACGGCAACTCGCCCTTGCCATCATCGAGCGAAGCGTCCCACCGCATCGCTTTGGGGAACGTCAGCTGGCGAAGCAGGCCTGAAAGCACATCGGGTAAGACATCGACAGCGGCTTTGCCTCGGTGCTGTTTGCGAAACGCGAGGTAGGTTCCCTTGGGCGTGTCAAGGCGCTCGAGTGCGATGACCTCAACGCCCTGTTTCCTGGCAAAACCCTCTGCGGCAGGAGTAGGTTGGCCGGCAGCATCAAACGCGGCCGAAACAGGCGGCCCCGAAAGAACTTCCTCGAAATCCGATTGCCGCTCCGCAAGTTTCGCGACCCTGACTGCCAGTCGTCGTGGCGTGCTGAAGCTTTCGATGGGCGCCGCGGGTGGGAGCCGCAGCTCGTCCAGCCGCGCGGCAAGGCGTGCAGCCATCTGCGCCGTCAGGTCCGGAAGCCAGCTTGCCGGAATCTCTTCGAGACCAATCTCGATTAGAAGTTCTCTATCCAATTAGCTCTCTTCTTCGTTGACGCGTTCAGCGGCCACAGCAGCTTCTTCTTCGAGAGCGTATTGCTTGCAGATGGCTACGGCCAGCTGCCGGACGCGCAACACGTACGCGGTTCGCTCGGTGACGCCAATGCTGCCGCTCGAATCGAGGATGTTGAAGTAGTGCGAACACTTGAGACAGTGTTCCAGCGCCGGCAACAGCAGTCCACCTTTGAGCAGCCGTTCGCCGAACTCGTAGTTGCTGTCGAACATGTCCCGATGGAACGTGGCGAATGTTTGCGCGTCAACTGAGGTGTCCTGGTTGAACGCGTAGCGGGACTGCTCTACTTCCTCCCGCATACGCACGTCGCGATACCGGACGCCTGCGCCCCACTCGAGGTCGAACACGTTGTCCACCTTTTGCAGGAACATTGCGATGCGCTCGAGGCCGTAAGTGATCTCGGCTGAAACCGGGGCCAGATCGAGGCCGCCAACCTGCTGGAAGTACGTAAACTGCGTGATCTCCTGGCCGTCGAGCATGACCTGCCAGCCGATCCCCCAGGCGCCCAGCGTCGGCGATTCCCAATTGTCCTCTTCGAAACGAATGTCGTGCTGGCGCGGGTTGATACCGCAGGCCTCGAGACTGTCCAGATACATCTGCTGCACTTCATCCGGCGCCGGCTTCAAAATCACCTGCATCTGCAGGTGCTTGAACAACCGGTGTGGATTCTGACCAAAGCGGCCATCGTCGGGGCGGCGAGTCGGCTGCACGTACGCGACATTCCACGGACGCGGGCCCAAAACTCGGAACAGCGTTTCCGGATGAGAGGTGCCAGCTCCGACCTCGAGATCGAGCGGCTGTTGAATCAAGCACCCGCGCGACGCCCAGAATGCGGAGAGTTTGAGAATAAGGTCTTGGAGGGTCACTGCTCTGGGAGTCGGCGCAGCTCATTCATCACGCGTATCGACTTCAGCTCCTTTTCGAGATGCGACGTGATGAGCGCCTGGTGTTTGAGTTCGAGCTCTCGCAAGACGCGGGCTGAGGCACCGAGGCTTCCGGCTGCGGCGGGCATCACTTGACGCGTCGCGTCGACAAAGGCGAGCGCGCCGCGGGAAAGCGAGAGATTCGGTGGATACACCCCCTGGAGCCGCAAGAGCCAGCATTCGAAATAGCGCGCCAGCGCATCGCCCGCGGTGCCTGTGGACAGGGCGTCGAGCACCGAGCAGCCCAGTCTGAACAGTCGTTCGTCGGCGTCGGCGTCTGCCGCGCAGGCATCGATCAACTCGGCAAAATAGTGGCTGTAGGCCAGGCTCTCGGGATTCGCTGACGAAAGCGGCGACCGCACCGATTCGGCGTAATTCAGATTGACCAGCTCCCGCCGCTCGCGCTCGAAATATGCCACGCGAACCTCAGTGAGCGGCTCCAGCGCGCCCGCGAAGCGCGACTTCGGACGCCGCGCGTGCGCGGCCACACCGCGCTTCTTTCCGCGATCCCGCGTCAAAAAAACCACGATGCGGTCGGCTTCGGCAAGCTTGTAGGTCCGAAGGATGAGCGCTTCAGTCGTGTAAAGCGGCATCGGCAGCCTTAATTCTACAGTCGGTCTTTCGTCGCATTCGCCGCGATCTTGCCCATCATCTGACTTGGACCGCGGAATCAGGGCGCCAGGTAGCGCACGAAGACGGTGGCCAGCCCCAGAAACGACGCAAAGCCCACGACGTCGGTGAACGTTGTTATGAACACCGATGAGGCCAGAGCAGGATCGATACGCAGCGCCTTCAAGCCCAACGGCACCAGTGTGCCGGCAACGGTCGCTACGAGCATGTTGCAGACCATAGCCATGCCGAGCAGGAGCCCCAGCATCGGATCACCTTTGGTGGCCCACGCCACCCCGGCCGCGGCGATTCCAAGGGTGATCCCGCTGCCAAGTCCGATGGTGCTCTCCTTGAACAACGCCTTACGCGCATTCCCCCACGACAGTTCGCCCAACGCGAGTCCGCGGACAATCACGGTAAGTGTCTGTGTGGCGGCGTTTCCACCCATGCCCGCGACGATGGGCATGAAAACCGCCAACGCGGTGACCCGCATGATCGTGCCTTCGAACAGCGCAACGACCGACGCGGCGACGAACGCGGTCACCAGATTCACGCCAAGCCACGGCAGACGCTTTCGGAGGGCCTCGAAGGCCGGCGTCGCGACGCGTTCGTCGCCGGACACACCTGCCAGGCGATAGAGGTCTTCGGTTGCCTCGTCCTTGATGACGTCGATGACGTCGTCAACGGTAATGACCCCGACGAGCTTGTTTTCCTCGTCAACGACCGGTACCGCAAGCAGGTTGTACAAGGCGACCAACCGCGCAACTTCTTCCTGGTCGGTATCGACGCGCACGCTGATCAGTTCGGGCGTCATGATCCGCTTCAGCGGCGTCTCCGGTGAGACCAGCAGCAGCCGACGCAGCGATGTCACGCCAACAAGGTGGCGCCGCGCGTCGACGACATAGAGATAAAAGACCATCTCGACGTCACGAGAGGTTTGCAGCGCGGTGATCGCTTCGCCGACCGTCAGGTCTTCGCCCAGCGCAAAGACGCTGGGGTTCATGATGCGACCGGCTGTCTGCTCCCCGTACTCGAGCAGGCTTTCGACCTGTCCCGACTCACGTCGTCGCATCAGCTCCAGCACTTCGGACGACAGCTCGTCGGGAAGGTGATCAATCAGTGCCGCCGCGTCATCTGACGGGATTTCTTGTAACAGCTTGGCAATTTCATCCGCCGGACGGCCGGTGAGCAGCTTTGCGCCGCTTTCCGGCCCCATCTCGCTGACCGTCTCCATCGCGAGGCGTCCGTTGCGGTCGATGAGGATGTTGAAGACGGCCTGTCGCTCGGTATCGAGCAGTGTCTTGAAGATCTGCGCGAGGTCTGCGGGATGCTGCTTCTGAAGGAGATTCAGCAGGTTGGCAGTCGCACCAATGCGCAGAAGGCGTTTGACGGAGTCGAGGACGACATCAATTCTGCGCTGCGGACCCATTCAGATTGCCTCGATTTGTTGCTCTACAACCGAGGAAATGTAGCACAGGACAGGTGCGCTAAGTGCGGCGAGTGCGAGGTAGGCCCAACTCGTCCAGCATGCGTTCGTCCTCGCGCCATTCGGATCGGACCTTGACGCGGAGATCCAGAAAGACGCGGGTGTCGAAGAAACGCTCGAGCTCGTGCCGGGCGGCGGTGCCAATCGACTTGATCATCGATCCCCCCTTCCCCACCACGATTGGTTTCTGCGATTCGCGCTCGACCAGGATCGTGCAATAGAGGCGCAGCAGGCCCTTTGCGTCTGGCTCCTCGAACCGATCCACCATCACCGCGGAGGCAAATGGAAGTTCGGCGTGCGTGTGTTGAAGGACTTGTTCGCGTACGAGCTCGGCGACGAAGAATCGCTCAGGCTGGTCTGTCAGATAGTCGTCGGGATAGAGCGGCTCGCCTTCTGGCAAGAGTGACAGGAGGACCTGCTCCAGGCGATCAACGTTGGTACCTGTGAGCGCAGAGATGGGCACGATATCAGCGAAACCGACGTCCCGGTCGTAGCGTTCGATGAGCGGCAGCAGCGCTTCCTTGGCGATGAGATCGACCTTGTTGAGCGCGAGGACCCGCGGTGAGTGCAGTCTGCGGATGGCGTCCATCACGAACCGATCGCCTCCACCGCCGGGCTCGCTCGCGTCGACGATTGCCAACACGACCTCCACTTCGCGGGCCGCACGCAACGCCGCATCGACCATACGCACGTTGAGGCGATGCAGCGGCCGATGGACGCCTGGCGTATCGACGAATACGACCTGGCCTTCCGGATAGTTTCGAACGCCCGTGATGCGATTGCGTGTGGTCTGCGGTTTGTCGGAGACGATGGCAACCTTCTGACCGACCAGGCGATTCATGAGAGTGGACTTGCCCGCGTTCGGACGGCCAACGAGGCCGACAAATCCGCTTTTCACTCCGTGGGCTCCCCGGCGACGGCGGGCTGCTCTTCGAGGCGCCGGACACGGACCCGTGTGATTCGTCGTCTCTCGGCCTCGAGCACCTCGACTGACAAGCCGTCGATGTCAAACGTCTCGCCCACGTGGGGCACCCGGCCAACGTGCGCCAGCAGATACCCACCGACGGTCTCGTAGCCTTCGCCTTCGACGTCGATCTTCAAACGGTCGGCGAGCTCGCGGACATGCGTGCGCCCGCTGAACACGAAGCTACCGTCAGCCTCTTCGAGAATCGGCTCGACCTCGACGTCGTACTCGTCGCGAATTTCTCCGACGATTTCTTCCAGCAAGTCCTCGATAGTCACGATACCGGCCGTGCCGCCGTATTCGTCAACGACGACAGCGGCCTGAACGCGCTGCCGCTGCAGTTCCTTCAACAGCTCCGGCACCCGCTTGGTCTCGGGCACGAAGTGGGCCGGCCGGATGAGCGGCGTCAGCTCCTGTGAAGGATCGGCCGGATCCACGAGGATGAGGTCCTTGATGGAGATAAAGCCCACGATGTTGTCGAGGGATTCCTTGTAAACAGGCAAGCGTGAATACTGCTGCTCTCGCACCAGAGTCTTGAGCTCATTGAGCGTTGCCGACGCCTCGATGGCGACAATGTCCGGCCGCGGCGTCATGACCTCGCGGACCATCGTCTCCCGGAACTCAACGAGCGACCGCAGCAGCTCGCGAGCCTGCCCCTGTTGCAGGTCGTCAGAGTCAGCCGGCGGCTGCGAAGTGTCCGTTTCGGGCGTTTCGGGTTCCGCGGCGTGGACCGTCGTGCCGGGCCGATCGCGACGACCAAGGGCCAGCCGGTGCAGCGCGATGGTCAGCGGTATGAGAATCCTTGCCAGCGCTTCAAAGGATGGCAGCAGCAGTTCCAGCACGCGCTCGGGGTCGCGGCGGACGATGACGAGCGGGATGATGTGCTCGCAAATCAGCACGAACAAAACCGTCGCAAGGATCAGGAGTGGAAGTCCACGCGCCGCATCGACGCCCGTGACACGCGCGATCAAACTCGCCGCAATCACGGTGACAACCGCGAGCAGGAACCTGGCGGGGATGAACAGGCGGAGCGGTTCGTCGAGGTAACGGCCAAGGGCGTCATTCCGGCCGCCGCCTTCGGCGAGCAAGCGAAGCGACAGCCGCATCAACGCGCTGAAGGCCGTCGTGACGGTGCTCACGTACACAGCCGCGAGCCCCAGAAGAAACAGAAGTAACGGCGTCATCGGGACCGCTCGAGCAGTCCTTCCTTCAGGCCGCCCTTCTTGCGCAGTCGCGCCTCGGCACGCGCCATGCGGCCGTCGTCAGAGTCGTGATCGTAGCCGAGCAGATGCAACAGGCCGTGCAACGCCAGGATCCGCAGCTCCGTGGCCACCGAGTGCCCGGCATCGTCCGCCTGTCTGGCTGCCACACCGGTGGCGATGACAATGTCGCCGAGCAGGCCCGGTTGGTCGATCACTGGGAACGACAACACGTCCGTGGCGTAATCCTTTCCACGGAACGTCCGATTGAGCGCACGCATACGGCCGTCGCTGACCAGGGCGACCGTAACTTCACCGCTGGCGCTCGCCGGTGCGCATTTTTCCAGCCAGCCCCCAAGACCACGGGCGCCGGGGTCGACGCCGTCAGGAGCGGCAACGGTAACAACGACCCGCCCGTGGCCGGATGTCCGGCGACGAGGTAGTGCGCTTCCCATATGGGTTGTGATCAGGCCGGCCGGCGGCTGTTCTGCGGACTGTGGGCACCATCGCCGTACTTCTCGTAGGCCTTGACGATGGCCTGAACGAGCTTATGGCGGACGACATCACGCTCGTCGAAATAAATGAACTCGATCCCCTCGACTTTTCCCACCACGTGCATGGCCTCGATCAGACCGGACGTGCGGCCCGATGGCAGATCCACCTGCGTGATGTCACCGGTCACGACGGCTTTCGAGCCAAAGCCCAGCCGCGTGAGGAACATCTTCATTTGCTCGCTCGTGGTGTTCTGAGCCTCGTCCAGGATGACAAATGCATCGTTCAGCGTGCGGCCGCGCATGAACGCGATCGGTGCTACCTCGATCGTGCCTCGCTCGAGCATCCGCTCCGCCTTTTCGAGATCCATCATGTCGTAGAGCGCGTCATAAAGCGGACGGAGGTACGGGTTGACCTTTTCCTGAAGATCGCCAGGAAGAAATCCGAGCTTCTCGCCCGCCTCGACCGCCGGCCGCGCCAGGATGATGCGGCTCACCTTCTTGGCCAGGAGGTAGTTCACCGCCTGCGCCATGGCCAGATAAGTCTTGCCGGTACCCGCAGGCCCGATACCGAACACAATGTCGTACTCCTCGATGGCATCGAGGTAGCGGCGCTGATTGGCAGACTTGGCCGTTATCCGGCGCTTGCCCGCCTGGCGCAACTGACCGCCCTTGAGAAAGTGCTCCCGCAGATCAACGGTCGCGTCCTCAGCCAGAAGCTGGGTCGCCGTCTTCACGTCGCGGGCGGAGATTGCGTGGCCCTCCCCTACGAGAGCTCCCAGCTGCGCGACGAGCTGGGCGACGCGCGCGGTGTCTTCAGGCTGGCCTTCGACAATCAGATCATTCCCCTGCGTCTTGATGTCGACGTTGAGGAGCGTTTCGAGGTGGCGGAGGTTTTCGTCCTGAGACCCGAAGAGGGTCTCGATGGCGGCCTCGGGGACCGAGATCTTGCGCAGCGGAACAGTGGGGATTCGCGTATCTCCTTGTATTACAGTTACTTACCAGACGCGATCGTAGCAAACGACACCTTACCCGTCAAGATAAGCTCCTGATCCGCAGTTCCCGCAGCTGGCGCGGATCGACGTTCGACGGAGCGTCCGCCATCAAGTCCACCGCGGCTGTGGTCTTCGGGAAAGCGATGACCTCCCGGATCGACGATTCGCCGGCGAGCAGAGCGCAGATCCGGTCGAGCCCAAGCGCAAGACCGCCGTGAGGGGGAGTTCCGTACTCCAGGGCTTCCAAAAAAAAGCCAAATCGATCCTTGGCTTCATCGTCGGACATCCCGAGCAATCGAAACACCCTGGCTTGCGTTTCGCGGTCGTGAATACGAATGCTGCCGCCGCCAAGCTCCCAGCCGTTGAGGATGACGTCGTACGCCTTTGCCTGCACCTTGGCGGGATCCGACTCAAGCAACGCGAGATCTTCCTCGCGCGGCGCCGTAAAGGGATGATTCACCGAGTCCCATCGCTGCTGGTCCGCGTTCCAGTCGAACAACGGGAAATCAGTGAGCCACAGCAACTCCCAGCGATCGTCCGGTATGAGGTTCATCTTCTTCGCGACGTGGAGCCTCAGCTGCCCGAGTACTTTCGAGATGGCCTCCCCGGCGCCCGAGCCCAGCACGAGAAGGTCCTCGTGCTTTGCGCCCGACGCACTCAACACGTGTCGCAGCCCCTCTTCACCAATCGCTTTGGCAGAGGATTGCACACCGTCCGCGGCGTGCCGCGCCCACACCAGACCAGCGGCGCCGAACTGCTTGGCCTGCTCGACGAGCTCGTCCACTTCGCGCCGCGAGAATTTCGCGCCGCCCGGGATCACGAAGCCTCGAATCGTCCCACCGTGCTCGACGGCCTCACGAAAAATGCCAAAGGGCGATGTAACGAAGGACGGCCCGAAGTCTTGAATCTCGAGACCGAACCGGAGGTCTGGCTTGTCAACGCCGTATTTCGCGATCGCGTTGGCGTAAGGCATGCGCTTGAACGGTCGCGGCACATCCACGCCAATCACCCTGAAAGCCGCAGCGAGCGCACCCTCGACGACGGTGTAGACCAGGTCCGGTGTCGCAAACGACATTTCGAGGTCCACCTGCGTGAACTCGAGTTGTCGGTCCGCGCGCTGATCTTCGTCGCGAAAGCACCGCGCAAACTGGACGTAGCGGTCTGCGCCCGAAATCATCAGGATCTGCTTGAAGATCTGCGGTGACTGGGGCAGAGCGAAGAACTTTCCTGGATGAACACGGCTTGGCACCAGAAAATCGCGCGCGCCTTCGGGCGTGGACTTCGTGAGGATCGGCGTTTCGATTTCCCAGAAGCCTTGCTCGTTGAAATAGTTCCGGAGCGCCAGTGTGATGGCGTGGCGCAGCCCCATGTTGCCCTGTAGTCGCGGCCGGCGCAGATCAAGATAGCGATATTTGAGTCGGGTGTCCTCGGCAACGTTCGCGTCCTCGGAGATCGGGAACGGCGGCGTCTTCGCCTCGTTGAGGATTCGCAGCTCGCGAGCGCGGACTTCGACCTCGCCGGTCGGCACGCCGGCATTGATCGTGGCATCCGATCGACGCTCGACACGGCCAAGGATCCCGACAACGAACTCAGCACGGAGCTTCTTGGCGCGCTCGAGCAGGGCTTCGTCTCCCTCGACGATGACCTGGGTGTGGCCGGCCCGGTCGCGGACGTCGAGAAACATCAGCGAGCCGAGGTCCCGAACCCTGTGCACCCATCCCAACAGGACGACATCCGACCCGACGTCGGACGCCCGAAGAGCGCCGCAGGTGTGCGTGCGCGCGAGATTCCCGAGTTGCTCGGCCATGAATCAGGTCATCACTTCGAAAGAAGCTTGCTATGTATGTAATCGGCCACGGTGCTACGGGGAACGACGTCCTGTACACCGGTCGCCAGGTTTTTAACGGCTACTTCGCTGCGTTCTGCTTCCTCGTCTCCTACGATGGTCACGAACCGGATGCGGCGAGAGTCTGCGTACTTGAATTGCTTGCCGATCTTGTCAACGTCGGGGTACAGATCGGCGCGGAGTCCCGCCGCACGCAACTCTCCGGCAAGTCGTATCGCATCATCGGCCGTCGCAGCATTCCACACGGTGACCATGACATCGGCCGGGCTCGCGACAACTGATTCAGGGAACATGTTGCGCTCGGCCATGACGACAAGAATGCGCTCGAGCCCCAGCGAGATTCCGCACGCGGGGACACTCTGGCCCAGGAACATGCCGATGAGCTCATCGTACCGACCGCCGCCTGCAAGACTTCCAGGGAGATCAGGGACCGAAATCTCAAAAATCGCTCCCGTGTAATAGGAGAGCCCTCGCGCCAGGCTGGGATCGATCCTCAGACGATCGGCTCCGCGACGCGCCGCCGAAAGGGACACAATTTCCCGCAGATCGGCGACCGCTCGCATGCCGAGACTATGTCCCTCGACTAGGCCGCTGAGCCGTGCGAGCACCTCGGCATTGAAGCCGATCGAATTCTCGTGCGCGGTCGCGGCGGCTTGCGCAATCGACGTAAACAGCTCCAGCAACCTCGTCGCTGCGGGCTCGGGCACCCCACGTGCTTCGAGCTCTCCAGCCACTCCCTCCCGCCCGATCTTGTCGAGCTTGTCGAGGGCGACAAGCGCATCACCATGAGCCGCGACTGGCACGGCGACCGAATCCAGCATGCCAACGAGCAGTTGGCGATGGTTCAACCTGATGATGAAGTTCGAAAAGCCCAGACCGCTGAGCACGTCGCCGGCCGCCGCGAGGAGCTCGGTCTCGACGAGCATGGATGTCGAGCCAATCGCGTCCACGTCGCACTGATAGAACTCGCGGAAACGGCCTTTCTGAGGTCGATCGGCACGCCAGACGGGCTGCACCTGATAACGCTTGAAGAACTTCGGCAACTCGGCGCGGTACTCCGCGACCACCCGTGCGAGGGGAACCGTGAGGTCGTATCGCAGCGCCAGGTCAGCCTCGCCAGTTTTGGCTTCCTCCCCACGCTTCAGGATGCGAAAGATCAGGCGGTCGCCTTCCTCCCCGTACTTCCCCAGCAACGTTTCGATGTTCTCCACCGCCGGCGTTTCAAGCGGCTCGAATCCATAGCGCCGATACACGTCGGCTATGACGCCGATCACATACTCGCGGCGCCGTACATCGGCCGGAAGAAAGTCGCGCATCCCGCGCGGTGGCTGAGTGTTTGCCATCATGTAGCGCGGGACTTTAGTCCCGCGAACTAGATTTTCGGCAGCGTCACGCCCCGCTGCTTCTGGTACTTCCCTGCCTTGTCCTTGTAGGACACCTCGCACGGCTCGTCGCTCTGGAAGAAGAGCACTTGTGCGATCCCTTCGTTGGCGTAGATCTTCGCTGGCAGAGGCGTTGTATTCGAGATCTCGATCGTCACATGACCTTCCCACTCGGGTTCGAACGGCGTCACGTTGACGATGATGCCGCAGCGCGCATAGGTGGACTTGCCGAGGCAAACGGTCAGGACATCGCGCGGGATGCGGAAGTATTCGATCGTCCGGGCCAGGGCAAACGAATTTGGGGGGACGATACAGCAGTCGGCCTTGATATCGACGAATGACTGCGGATCGAACTTCTTCGGGTCAACGACGGTGTTGTAGACGTTGGTAAAGACCTTGAATTCGTCCGCAACGCGCGTGTCATATCCATACGACGAGAGCCCGTACGACACGACGCCTTCCCGCACCTGGCGATCCGCGAACGGCTCGATCATTCCGTGCTCCCGCGCCATCGCCCGAATCCAGCGATCACTCTTGATTGCCATCGAGTCGCCTATCTCCTCAGCAACATGCCCAAGACCGTCAGCACGAGACTGACGAGAATCGAGGTCGTAATCGGCAGGTAGATCGTGAACCCCTCGCGTCGAATCACGAAGTCACCCGGCAGTCTCCCAAGCGGCACGCCAAGCCAGATGAGCGCGCCGATCGCGGCAATGATCAGCCCGACGACGACCAGTAATTGCCCCATGCTCTCCGGCTCCGTCCACCTGCGGCACCTGCGGCACCCGTGGCACCTGAGGCACTCGCTTATGAGCCCAGTTCCATTCCGCGGAAGAAATAACCAAGTTCGAAGGCTGCCGTTTCCGGGGCATCGGATCCATGAGTAGCGTTGTTGTCGATCGAGGCGCCGAACTCCTTGCGGAGCGTACCGGTCTCTGCCTTGGCCGGATCGGTCGCGCCCATCAGATCGCGCCACTTGCGAATAGCATCCGGCGCCTCGAGGCACATCACGATGCAGGGGCCCGAGGACATGAAGTCAGTCAACCCGCCGAAGAACGGCCGTGCACGATGCACGGCATAAAATCCCTCTGCCTCGCGTTTGGACATCGAGATCATGCGGAGGGCACGAACGGCAAAACCCGCCTCCTCAATCCGCGCCAGGATTCGGCCCGCGAAGCCATTCTTCACGGCGTCGGGCTTGATGATGGCAAATGTGCGTTCCATTTAAGCGATCGATTATAGCCCGGCTGGTTCGGCCAATCTGGCGTTCGCTTGCAAACAGCTGTCTTGGCGCGGCACTCCACTCGAGAACCTCTGAACCTCTGAACCTCTGAACCTCTGAACCCTCTGAACCTCTGAACCTCTGAACCTCTGAACCTCTGAACCGACGCTGTCTCTATTTGTCCCTGACCGCGTAACACCCCAGAATCTTCACAAACAACGTGCGCGCGGCTAATGCCGTTAGCGCTGCCTGCATTCGAGGCTCGGTGAGGTGTCCCTCGATGTCGAGATAAAAGACGTACTCCCAGGGAACGCCAGGCCGGGGACGCGACTCGAGCTTCGTGAGATTGAGCCCTTCGTCGGCCAGTACGTTTAAACAACGCACCAGTGCGCCGTGTTCGTGGCGCGTCGCGAGTACCGACGGACACTTTGGCAGCGATGCGGGGATCGCATTCGACGGGAGCGGCCGCAACGACAACAAATCGTGTGTAGTTGACCGGCTGATCCGCGATATCGCGCCGGAGGACACGCAGCCCGAAGTGTGCGCCAGCTTCTTCGCTGGCGATAGCCGCTTCCGCGGGGTCCTTGAGATCGCCGATCCGCTCGGCCGCGAGCGCGGTATTGGCGGCGGGCACCTCCTCAACGGTCAAGGCACTGAGGAACTCGCTGCACTGCGCCAGCGCCTGTGGGTGAGAATGAATGCGGCGAATCGATTCGAGCGGCACATCCGCAACTCCCAGCAGGCAGTGTCGAACATCGACGATCTCCTCACCAACGATCGACAGATTGAGGCGCAGCAGCAAATCGTAAGCCTCGAAGACCGAGCCTGCCGTCGTGTTCTCGATTGGCAAGACGCCGCGGTCGGCATGACTCTCGAGAACGGCCTCGAGCATCTTTCGAAACGTCGGATACGGCTTCAGCGTGACTGGCCGGCTGGAGACGCCGAAATGCTGACACGCGGCCAGGTGCCCGTAAGCACCCTCGGTGCCTTGATACGCGACCCGCATCTCCTGCTGAACTTCATCCCGCGCGGTTTGCAGCGCATCGTGCTGTCGACGAACCGAGTCATCGAGAATCTCGCGGAAAATCCGTCGGACAAATGCCGGGTCGAGGCCCACGCGTGCTCCGTAGACCGAACGGTGCTGGAGTAACGCCGCCTCCCGGTCCACGTCGCGGACTTGTCCCTCCGCATCCGCCTTGACAACGGCAATCTCTCGCGACAGGCGCGCGCGTTCGCCGAGCGCCGAGACAATAACGGCATCGATATCGTCGAGGCTCTTACGCAGATCGGCGAGGTTTTCCTGGCTCATTTGTCGTTCTCCCAAAAAGAAACCGCCGCCCCAGCATGTCAACTGGGGCGGCGGCCTCGGTCCGTTTGATTGCGTTCGCTGTTTACGTGCGCTCGGACTTATACCGCTCCCCTGGCGGCCCGAAAGCCGCCGTTGGTA
Organism: uncultured Acidobacteriota bacterium; assembly: GCA_963846425.1. Taxonomy (GTDB): domain Bacteria; phylum Acidobacteriota; class Vicinamibacteria; order Vicinamibacterales; family UBA2999; genus JACCSI01. The sequence goes on from CAWJVW010000002.1 coordinate 464,528, forward strand.
AACGAGGTAAACATCCGCCGCGAGAAGCTCATGATCTGCGAAATCCCCAGGCCTTCCCTGCCTACGTTACCTGCCCTATCCAATCAATGCCTTGACTGCGTTTCCCATGTCCGCAGGACTTTTTACCACACGCACACCCGCCTCGGTCAATGCCGCCATTTTTTCAGCGGCCGTGCCCTTCCCCCCGGCGATGATGGCGCCGGCGTGCCCCATTCGACGTCCTGGGGGCGCCGTTTGCCCGGCGATGAATCCGACCAGGGGCTTCCTGAAGTGCTCTTTGATCCAGACGGCCGCATCCTCTTCAGCCGAGCCGCCGATTTCCCCAATCATGATCACAGCATCGGTTCCGCCATCGGCCGCAAACAACTTCAACGCGTCGATGTACATGGTCCCAATCAGCGGATCTCCCCCAATCCCAATGCAGGTCGACTGACCAAGACCCAGGCGCGTGACTTGGTCGATCGCTTCGTACGTGAGGGTTCCGCTTTTCGACACGATCCCGATGCGGCCTTCGCGGCAGATGTTGGCGGGGATGATACCGGCCTTGCCCTGGCCCGGCGAGATGATGCCTGGACAATTTGGACCGATGAGTCGCGTGGTCGGACGCTCCTTGAGAAATGTCATGACACGCAGCATGTCCACCACGGGAATACCCTCAGTGATGCACACGACGAGGGCAATGCCAGCATCAGTCGCTTCCATGATCGCATCGGCCGCAAATTGGGGCGGCACGAAGATCACCGACGCGTTAGCGCCAGTGTTGGCGATTGCTTCGGCAACGGTATTGAACACGGGCCATCCCTCGTGAGTCGTGCCGCCCTTGCCGGGCGTCACGCCGCCGACAACCGTCGTGTGATAAGAGGCGGCAGCCTTGGCGTGAAACGTGCCCTCACGTCCCGTGAGCCCTTGAACCAGCAGGCGGGTGTTCTTGTCGAGGAGCACCGCCATTACGGGTCTCCTGTGAGCGCGACGACCTTGTCGGCCGCCTCGTTCATGGTGTCGGCAGTGGCGAAGTTCAAGCCGCTCTCAGCCAGCAACCTCTTTCCTTCCTCAACGTTGGTGCCCTTCATTCGAATGACGATGGGCACACGGACGCCAAGCTCCCGCACCGCAGCAATGACACCGGCGGCGAGAACATCGCACCGTAAAATGCCGCCAAAGATATTGATGAGGACCGCTTTGACGTTCTGATCAGACATCAGAATCTTGAACGCGTTGCGAATTTGCTCGGCGTTGGCGCCGCCCCCCACATCAAGAAAGTTCGCAGGCATCCCGCCAGCCAGCTTGATGATGTCCATCGTTGCCATCGCCAACCCGGCTCCGTTGACCATGCAGCCGATGTTGCCGTCCAGCCGGATGTAGTTGAGCGAGAATTTCGAGGCTTCGACTTCGAGCGGATCTTCCTCAGACAGGTCGCGGAGCTCGCGAATGTCGGGCTGGCGATAGAGCGCGTTGTCGTCGAAATTCATTTTGGCGTCGAGCGCCAGCAAATCGCCGCTCTTCGTCGTGATTAGCGGATTGATCTCGAGAAGGGATGCGTCAGTGGCCATGAAGGCCCCGTAGAGCGCGAGCATCATCTTGGTTGCTTTGCCAACTTGCCCGTCTACGAGGTTCACGGCAAAGGCAAGCTTGCGCGTCTGATAGGGCTGAAGATCAACCGCTGGGTCGATGAATTCCTTGTGGATCTTTTCCGGTGTCCTGGCTGCGACTTCTTCGATCTCAACGCCGCCTTCGGCGCTGACCATCATCACGACTCTCTGGGTCGCACGATCGACGACCATGCTGAGATACAATTCGCGGTCGATTTCCAGACCTTCTTCGATGAGGAGGCGCCCCACAACCTGTCCGATGGGACCGGTCTGATGGGTGACGAGCGTTTTTCCGAGTAGTTCGGCGGCTGCTCGCTCGGCGGCCTCTGGGCCATTCACGACTTTGACGCCGCCGGCCTTTCCGCGACCACCCGCATGAATCTGGGCTTTCACTACGACGGTTCCACCGCCGAGACGGCGGGCAATCGTGCCCGCCTCCTGCGCCGAAAACGCCACCTCGCCCCGCGGGACCGGAACGCCATACCGCGCGAGGATCGCCTTGCCTTGGTACTCGTGAATTTTCATACCTTGATCACGTCGACGAGCTCTTTCACGGCCCCGGCCGACTTGTGAAGGGCGGTTCGCTCGTCATCGGTCAGCTTGATCTCGATGATCTGCTCAACGCCACGAGCACCAAGCTTGACGGGCACGCCCACGAACAGATCAGTGATGCCGTACTCACCCTGGAGGAACACAGAGCACGGCATGATCTTCTTTTGATCTTTGAGGATCGCTTCCACCATTTGCGACGCGGAGGCGCCCGGGGCATACCATGCGCTTGTGCCGACCAACTTCGTGATCTCGGCGCCGCCGTTCGCGGTTCGATCGCAGATGGCTGCGATCCGGTCCGCAGGCAGCAATTCTGTAATTGGGATGCCAGCCACCGTCGAAAAACGCGGAAGCGGCACCATCGTGTCGCCGTGGCCACCGAGCACGAAAGCCGACACGTTCTCGACCGACACGTTCAATTCCATCGCGATGAACGTTCGCATCCGCGCCGAATCCAGTACCCCGGCCATGCCAATCACGCGTTCGCGCGGAAACTTGCTCAGGCGATAGACGGCCTGCGACATGGCATCAAGCGGGTTGGCGACAGGAACGATGATGCAGTTGGGAGAGTGCCTGACAATCTCAGCCGTTACATCCTGCATGATCTTGTAGTTGACTGACAGCAGGTCGTCACGGCTCATGCCCGGCTTACGAGGCACCCCGGAAGTGATGACGACGACATCGGAGTTGGCGCTCTCCGCGAAGTCTTTCGTGCCGACGCCGACCACGCGCGACGCCGAGCCTTCAATCGGACACGATTGATAAATGTCCAGCGCGACGCCCGCCGCTTTGGTGTCGGCGATGTCGACGACGACGACATCTGCGAGTTCTTTTTGAGCGATCGATCTCGCAACCGTGGCACCAACATTGCCCGCGCCGCCGACGACCGTTACTTTTCGATTCATGCGGTCTGCCCTCTGTTCGTTCTTGGACATCCATCGCGGGACTAAGTCCCGCGCTACATACTGTCCACCGATCACTTGCCACTGACAGTTAGGTCAGATCGCCATGCAGGTCCGCACGCGGTCCACACTTTCTGTGGAAAACCTTGTGGAAAAGATCGTGTGAACGTGGTGTAACGCTACAGGTTCTGGCCGAATTGTGCGACTTGCACCAGTGATGGTGCGTCGTCTTGTTGCCGCGCATCCGTCCGGCGGCACAAGTATGGAATCATACACCGTGATGAAAATCGTCGTGGCGGACGACCTTCCAGGATCGGCGGTCGAGATTCTCAGCGCGGAGGGTTGGGACGTCGACGCACGTAGCGGCCGTACACCCGCCGAATTGGCAAGCGACCTTGCCGACGCCGATGCAATCGTCGTGCGGAGCGCGACGAAGGTCACCGCGGAGCTCATTGCCGCGGCCCCACGGCTTCGAGCGATCGCGCGTGCGGGCACTGGAGTAGACAACGTCGACGTGGAGGCCGCCAGCGCGCGTGGTGTGGTGGTCATGAATGCTCCAGGTGCCAACAGCATCAGTGTTGCGGAATTGACGATGGCGCTCGTGCTGGCACTTGCCCGAAAAATTCCGCAGGCTGACGCATCGATGAAGCAGGGCAAGTGGGACAAGAAGAGCTTTCTCGGCGAAGAAGTCCGCGGGAAAACGATGGGACTGGCTGGTCTCGGCCGGATCGGTCAGGAGGTGGCGCGACGAGCGCGGGCGTTTGAGATGCAGGTTATCGCGCACGACCCATTCCTCAGCGCCCAGATTGCCCGCGATCTACGCATCGAGCTGGTCACGCTTGACCAGCTATGCGCACGCGCGGACTTCCTGTCGCTCCATATGCCTGCCACGCCGGAAACACGACACATCTTCAACGCCGAGCGATTTGCGTCCGCCAAAAGAGGCTTGCGGATCATCAACACCGCGCGCGGCGACCTGATCGATGAAACCGCGCTCGCCGACGCGATCGAATCGGGTCAGGTCGGCGGCGCGGCGCTTGATGTGTTTCAACGCGAGCCGACGACGGATCATCGTTTGCAAACGCTGCCCCAGGTGGTCGCGACCCCGCACATAGCCGCGTCAACGCGCGAAGGACAGGAGCTGGTTGGCGTCGAAACGGCGTCAGCGCTCCGGGACTTCTTGAAAACCGGAGTGATTCGTAACGCTGTCAATTTTCCGTCGCTGGGTGCCGACGAGTTCCAGAAGCTTCAACCGTTCGCGCAGGTGGCGCGGCGGCTTGGCTCGCTCCTTGGACAAATGGGCGCCGTGCGCATCGAGGGTCTGAGCGTTCGCTACTACGGCGCGCTGGCGGGGTCATCCAATCCCCTGATCGTCAGCTCGGTGCTGGAGGGCTTGCTTGGCGCGATCTTGTCGGTACCGGTGACGCCGGTAAACGCGCGGACCGTTGCCGCCGAACGTGGTATCGAGGTGACCGAGTCGCATAGCACGCGGCCGCGGAGTTATACGAGCCTCTTGTCAGTGCGGCTCGACACGAACTACGGCGATCAATGGGTCGAAGGGACCGTGGTGTTCGGCCAGCCACGGCTGGTACTGCTCAACGGCGTGCAGGTGGAAGCACCACTCGACGGCACGATGCTGTTGTTGATGAACAACGATAAACCCGGTGTGATTGGCGCCGTCGGCACGATCCTGGGCCGGCATAACGTGAACATCGCGAACTTTGCGCTGGGGCGCGGCGAGGGTGGCGCCGTCGGGGTTGTCACCGTCGATGATGCCGACGGCCAGGCGGTATCGAAAGCAATGCTCGAGGAGATCAGACGCGTGCCGGCCATCAAGCAGGCGTGGGCCGTTCGTGTCTGATCGCAGACGAGGCCTCGCGCCGAGGGTCTGCGGTCCAGGGCTGTTTCCGTGCCGGCGGACGCAGGATGCTGTCAGTTTTTCAGCCGCAGCAAGTAGCGTGAGCCCGAAGCGTCGGCGAGCGTGACCGAACTGTCGTTCACGTCGACGGCCGTGTACCCGCCAATTGCGTCCCCCGCCTTCACGAGGTGAACGGTGTTGCCATCCGACAGCACCGCCGTATAAATGAGACCGGCGGATGTTTCGCTCACGCCAATGCCCGACAGCGAAAACATCGGGCCGACGATTGGCGGTGGGAGTGCGACTTGCACCGGCGGAGGCGCGACGTACGACTGGGCCGCCTCCGGCACGCGCTGACGTGTTCCGAACTCAAACGGGTTTCGCCGCGGGGTCGGAGGCTGCGGTGTCTGTCTCAGTCTGAGATGGACCTGTTCGACAGAAGGCGGCCGCGATTGCGCGTCGGTTTCTGGGCGGGCCGGGATGCGCTCCGGCAGCACCTGCACCTGCGCGACGGGAGGCGCCAGCATCGATGCCAGCAACCAGCCGATTGTCAGACAAACCGCGCCGAGAAGCGCGACGGTTCTAGGCGGCATGGCTTTGAGTCGACACTATTTTATTACGCGGATTGCGACGGATTACACGGAAAACATTGACCGCAGATAACGCAGATTACGCCGATTTTGTTTCTTCTCAGACCAGGGACTTGAAATCCAGCCGCAGATTCCACAGATTTTTCAGATGCCCCCTCGTTGCAGATTGCTGTCGCGCCGTATTCGCACGGCGTGCAGTGGTGAGCCCAGCGGCCGAAAGGCCGCCTGCGTGGCGCCGGTCTGCGACCGGCGGTGGGCTCACACACATCCGTGCACATCTGCCTTATCTGCGGCTTGGTGTCTTCGTCTGCGCAATCCGCGGCAGCGGCAATCACTGTGGTAGAATTGTCCGTGCCTGCTGTTCCGGTCAGGCGATTGCCTTTTGCGCTGACTGAAACGTCGGTTCTCGCAGTCATCCCCGCGCGGTACCATTCGACTCGCCTTCCCGGGAAGCTTCTCCTCGATATCGCTGGCCGGCCCATGATCGAACACGTTTATCGGCGTGCCTCAGCGGCACAATCTGTGGACGCTGTGCTCGTCGCGACCGACGACGAACGTATCGTGCGTGTCGTGGAAGGGTTTGGCGGCGTCGCGTGCATGACCTCACCAAGCCACGCAACGGGCACAGACCGGCTTGCTGAAATCGCCGCCGATGTGCCGTGTGGCCTGGTCGTTGGCGTTCAAGGCGACGAACCCCTTTTGGATCCCGCCGTCATCGACGAAGCGGTTGCGCCGCTCGAAGCCGATGCGGCGATCCGCATGGGCACCGCGGCGCGTCTCATCAAGGGGCTCGACGAGCTTGCGAGCCCGAGCGTCGTCAAGGTCGTGTGTGACGTCGAAGGTATGGCTCTCTATTTTTCTCGCGCTCCCATTCCGTACGGCCGTGACGGGTCGGCTACGCCCGAGGCGTGCGTCCATATCGGCCTATATGTGTATCGCCGGGACACGCTATTGCGGCTGGCTGCGCTTGAACCGGGCCCTCTGGAGCGGGCGGAAGTACTCGAGCAATTGCGAGCGCTCGAGCACGGCGTTCGCATCAAAGTTGTGCGCACGAATTACGAATCGCTTGGCGTCGATACTGCGGAAGATCTCGATCGGGCTCGCCAGCGCATGCTGGCGGGCGTGCATGAATGAACATGGCTGAGAAACGTCCAACCAAATACATCTTCGTTACCGGCGGTGTGGTTTCGTCGCTTGGCAAGGGCCTGGCTGCCGCCTCCATCGGCGCGTTGCTCGAGGGGCACGGCTACAAAGTGACGCTGCAGAAATTCGACCCGTATATCAACGTTGATCCGGGCACGATGAGTCCCTACCAGCACGGCGAAGTCTATGTGACCGACGACGGCGCTGAAACGGACCTCGATCTGGGGCATTACGAGCGGTTCACAAGCGCCCAAACCTCACGCAACAGCAATTGGACGACCGGCAAGATCTATATGTCGGTCATCCAGAAAGAACGTCGCGGCGATTACCTGGGCCGAACCGTTCAAGTGATTCCTCACATCACCAACGAAATCAAAGATTGCATCCGCGCCGTCGGCCGCGATGTGGATGTCGTGCTGGTCGAGATTGGCGGCACGGTTGGCGACATCGAAAGCTTGCCGTTTCTCGAAGCGATCCGCCAGTTCCGGCAGGACGTGGGCCGCGAGAACACGATTTACATCCACCTGACGCTCGTTCCGTACATTTCATCGGCCGGGGAGCTGAAGACCAAACCGACGCAACACAGCGTTCGTGACCTGCGCTCAATCGGTATTCAACCGGACATCCTGCTTTGCCGGACGGATCGGCTGCTCCCCCGCGATCTCAAGCAGAAGATTGGACTGTTCTGCGACGTCAACGAGGAAGCCGTCATCACTGCCAAGGACGTCTCGACGATCTACGAGGTGCCACTGGTCCTCAGGGCAGAGGGTCTCGATACCGTCATCCTCAACCTGCTGGGACTGCCGCTCACTGAAGCCCACATGGAGCTGTGGGAGGAACTGGTCGAGCGCATCCAGCATCCTGAAGACGAGATCACGATTCATGTCGTGGGCAAATACACCGGATATGAGGATTCGTACAAGTCTCTGAACGAAGCGTTGATTCACGGGGGGTTTGCAAATCGGCTGCGGATCAACATTCAGTGGGTGGAATCCGAAGCGCTTGAACAGGAGGGTGGCTTTCGCCTGCTCGAGGGATCGCACGGCATTCTCGTCCCGGGCGGTTTCGGGTCACGCGGGACGAGGGGCATGATGCGGGCGGCGGAATATGCACGCCAGCAGTCGGTTCCCTTCTTCGGCATTTGCTATGGCTTCCAATGGGCGACGGTAGAATTCGCGCGAAATGTCTGTATGCTCGACGGCGCCGACTCGACCGAAGTCGACGAAGCTGCGCCGCACAAAGTGATCTACAAACTTCGGGACTTGCTTGGCGTGGATGACCTTGGCGGGACGATGAGGCTGGGGCGCTATGAGTGCGACCTCACCCCAGGCTCGCTGGCGCATACGATTTACGGCGTGGACAGGATTTCGGAGCGGCACCGGCATCGATTTGAGTTCAACTGTCTGTACGAGCCGACGCTCAAGGAAAAGGGAATGCGGATCTCCGGGCGATCGCCGGACGGTAAATTCGTCGAGATTGCCGAGTTGCCAAGCCATCCCTGGTTCCTCGCCGTGCAGTTTCATCCCGAGTTCCAATCGCGACCGCTCAAACCGCATCCGCTCTTTGCAAGCTTTGTCGGCGCCGCCTATCAGCAGAAGGTTGCTGCCGAGGGCAACACGCTCGACGCCACATCGCTGGCGTGATGCAGCCGGTCGTTCCCGTTTCAGCCGGCACGGTTACGATTGGGACCGGGCATCCGCTGGCCTTTATCGTGGGGCCGTGCGTCATCGAAAGCGACGCGCACGCGATCGAAACTGCGCTGGCGCTCGCCGAGATCGGAGGACGACTCGACCTGCCGATCGTCTTCAAAGCGTCGTACGACAAAGCCAATCGCACATCGTTGTCCTCGTTTAGGGGCCCCGGGCTCGAAGCCGGGCTGCGAACTCTGGCGGCGGTGAAGGATCGGAGCGCGTTGCCAGTCCTCACCGATATTCACGAGCCATCGCATGCGGCGGTCGCGGCAGAAGTTGCTGACGTGCTCCAGATTCCGGCGTTTCTCTGTCGGCAGACCGATCTTCTTGTCGCCGCGGCGAGAACCGGGCGGCCGGTCAATGTGAAGAAAGGCCAGTTCCTTGCACCCAACGACATGCGTCACGTCATCAACAAGCTGGAGGGATCGGGGGCGCGTGGCATTCTCTTGACCGAGCGCGGTTCGACGTTCGGGTACAACAACCTCGTTGTGGACATGCGTGCTCTCCCGATGCTGCGAGCGCTCGGTCATCCCGTCGTCTTCGATGTCACGCATAGCCTGCAGTTGCCAGGTGCCGGTGACGGCATGACGGGCGGCCTGGCGGAATACATCGAGCCGTTGGCACAAGCCGGTGTGGCGGCAGGCGTCGATGCCGTCTTCATGGAAGTCCACGAAGCTCCTGCCAAGGCCAAGAGTGACGGGGCGAACGCTCTGAAACTTGACCGTCTCGAGTCGCTGCTGCAGCGCCTTGTCGAGCTTGATAGGATCGTGAAGGCGCATGCTTGACCTGAGATTGGCACGGAAGGTCCTGCAAACAGAGGCCGCGGCCGTCCTGGCCCTGGCCGATCGTCTCGATGAACGCTTTGCGAAAGCTGTCCGGCTCGTGGTCGAGTGCAAGGGTCGCGTGATTCTGACGGGCATGGGCAAATCGGGGATTATCTGCCGGAAAATTGCCGCGACTTTTTCCAGCACCGGCACTCCGGCGTTTTTTCTGCACCCTGCCGACGCCCTCCATGGAGACCTCGGTGTCATTCGGAACGAGGATGTTGTGATTGCGCTGTCTTACAGTGGCGAGAACGAGGAACTGGTCCGCATCCTCGAGACGCTCAAGCGCCTCGGCGCGTCCTTGATTGCCGTGACCAGCAACAGTGGATCGACGCTCGGCCAGGCGGCCGACGTTGCGCTCGACTGTCAGGTGTCCGAAGAGGCCTGTCCGATGAATCTCGTGCCAACGGCAAGCACCACCGCCATGCTGGCGCTCGGCGATGCGTTGGCCATGACGGTGCTTGTCGAAAAGGGCTTTCAGCCCGAGGACTTCGCGAACCTCCACCCAGGCGGCGAGCTGGGCAAAAAACTCATGCGTGTCGAGCAATTGATGGTCCAGGGTGAGCAAGTGCCGCTTGTCAGCAGAGACACCGCCATGCCCGACGTCCTCTACGAGATGTCGCGCAAAGGTCTCGGGATGACGTGCGTGGTGGACGGCGATCGTGCGCTCCTGGGGATCATTACGGACGGTGACATTCGCCGGAAGATGGCCGCTGCCAGGAACGTGCTCGAGCTGGCGGCCGCCGACGTCATGACTCCGCATCCGGTTGTGATCGATCGATCAACCCTGGCCGCGCAGGCGCTGAATATTCTCGAACAGCGTAAGATCACGTCGATCGTTGTCATTGACGCCGAACGCCGCGTCGAGGGAGTCGTCCATCTCCACGATCTGTGGCGCACGGGGATGGTGTAACGTTCACGTGGTGATTTGGTAATTTGGCGACTGAGGAATTTCAAGGATGCTTGGATGCTTGGATGCTTGGATGACTTGGTGATTTGCATTTGCGTGATTTCGTGATCTGGTGATTGGGCGCGCCGCGGTCACGACCCCGCACTCGTTCGATTGAGTCGATCGGGATGTCGTGCATCCCCAATCGCGAAATCACCACATCACTCATTCCCCAATCACCAAATCACCCAATCGCAAAATCAAATCAGCCATTCACCAAATCACCAACTCACGCAATGGAGTCGGCTCCCCTCATCGTTGGACTTCTCGCCCTGCTCGCCGGTCTCGCCATCGGCAAGGCGTGGGAGCGCTACAAGCTGCGCGACGGCAAATGGATCGACCGCCGTCGCGCGCGTGAGTCACATCATTACGTGCTCGGCCTCAACTTCCTGGTTGCCAATCAGATCGACATCGCGATCGAAGAGCTGAGCCAGGCGGCCCGCGTCGACAGCGACGCGCTCGAAATACATCTGATTCTCGGCAATGTCTATCGCGAACGGGGTCAGGTTGCACGGGCCATCCAGATTCACCAGGCCTTGCTGCAGCGACAGAAGCTCACAAAAACCGAGCATGCCTACGTACTTCTGTGCCTCGGGCTGGACTTCAAGCGCGGCGGCTTTGTCGATCGCGCGTTGGAGGCGTTCAGCGAAGTCTTGCGTCTGGATCCGAAGAATCAGTACGCACTTCTGTATCTGCAGAAACTGCACGAAGAGCAGCATCAATGGGAAGACGCGTACCGGATTCGCCAGCAACTCGTCGATCTGAGCGGGCCGGATACGCACCAACGTAGTCAATCCATCCTGGCGTTCATCGAAAACGAACGCGGTCTCGAGTCCCTCAAGGAGGGGCGCTTGGATGATGCGGCACAGCGATTCGAGTCGGCTATCGATCTGGACAGCACAACCGCTCCGGCATATCTGAATCTTGGGGATGTGCGCCTCAAGCAGGGCGACAGGACCGGCGCCATGGCGTCCTGGGAACGGCTGCTCGCCTCGTCACCCGAGCGCGCGTATCTTGCCTTCGATCGACTCGAGCGGGCACACTCCGCCAGCGGGACACCGTATAAATTCGAGGAACGCTGTCGACAGCTCATTGCCGTCAACCCGCTGGACTGGCGGGCGCGCTTGATGCTCGGCCGGCACCTGGCGGCGCGCGGTGAGCTCACGAGCGCGTTCGATTTGCTGCTCGAAGCGCTCGCGCACAACCCGCACGGCCTGACGGTCCATCAGGCGATCTGGGGCGTCTTGATGCAGGTGGGTCTGAGCCGTGCGCTCGTGCAACGCTATGTCGAAGCTGCTCGTGATGCGGTCTTCTTCCTCGATCCGCACGTATGCGTGAAGTGCCACTACCGCTCGACTGAACTGTTGTGGCAATGCCCGCACTGCCACGAGTGGAATACGTTCGTGGAAGAGCGCATCGCGCCGGCCAAAGAAACCGTCGAGATGTGAGGCGTGGGTCAGGCCAGCCGGGATTCAGCTTGCAGCCCGCGGCCCACCAGGCGCGCCGCTGTACGTGCCGAGACCGTGAAGGCGAAGAACGGACCGAAGTCCCTGGTCGCGAGCATGCTGGTGAAGTACAGGGACGGTACGCTCGACTGCATCACGTCGTCCAACGCCGGACAGCCGTTCGTCGAATCGATGTCGGCCAGGAGATTTCCGGCCGATAGAAATGGGACTCGCGTGAGGTCGGGTTTGTAACCAGTCGCGAAAATGATGCGATCGACCTCGATCGAGTTGCCCGAATCCAGTCGAATCAGCATGGCCCCCCCGCTGGTCTCGGAGGCTGCGACGATCCGGCTGCCCGGCCACAATCGGACGCCGCCCGCCCGAATCCGGGGCTCGAGCCAGGGTTCGAGCTTCAATCGCCCCTCCTGCCAGAATCGAAACACGAGCGCCTCGCGCTCTTCTTGCGGAAGTCGCCGATACCATCCAGGTTCGTGTATGAAGCTCTGGACTAGCTCGTCCACCCATAGCCACTCTGACTGAACGAAGCGGGGCGTATCGTGACGGTACGAGAGATCGACGGACGCCGCGCCGGCCTCTGCCGCCAGTGCCGCCCACTCGAAAGCGCTTTGGCGCCCGCCGACGATCAGGCATCGCTCGGCCGACAGTTGCTCCATGTGAACTGCAGTGCATGTGTGCTCGAAGCGACCGGGCGATAAACCTCGAGTGAGATCCGCGGGAATGTGTGCGAAGTACTCAAAACCGACGGCCACCACGACATGGCTCGCCTGAATCTCGCGGCCGTCGCTAAGGGCAGCACGAAACGCGTGTCGTTGGTTGGTGACGCGATCCAGCCGCACGACACAGTCCGACGTGATCTCCAATTGCATTTGGCGTTCAAACCATTCGCAGTAGCTCAAATAGACGTCCAACGGGAACGGGTCGACGTCAGACGCAGTCAAACCGCGGGTGCTGAGGAACCGCTCGATCGTCAACAGGCCGCTTGCGTCAAGGTGCCAATGGACCCCGGATCGCAGGTACATGTTCGCTGGCATGTGCCGTTTCCAGAACTCCATCGGTTTGCCGACAACCATGTGATCGATGCCGAGGTGCTTGGCATGAGCAGCAATCGCGAGGCCGAACGGCCCGGCGCCGATGATAAGGAGATCGGTGCGGGCGTTTGGGGAGGTGAGGCCGTCAGCAGCGCACATCGAAGGCCTGCCACGAGACAACTTGCCACTGGCCGTCGCGGCGCACGTACATCTTTGTGAAGAACCAGTTGTCTTCGGCCATCCGCTCCCCCATTCGCCGTGAACGTTGTAGCGGCCCGTTGACCACGGCCGCTGATTGATGCTGGCCGGCAATCTGCAGCATCGCGCCCAGAGCGACGGAGTGAATGTAGCGCAATGTCAGCACCGTCTCAGGTGGCTGCGCGACCCAGTTCCATGCGGATGCGATCCAACACAGCGGTCACCTGCGCATCCGTGTCGGCGTGGGTGCCGTCGGTATGAATGACGTAATCACCTTTCCTCACTTTGGCCTCGATCGGCCACTGGCTGGCCACCCGTTGTTCGGCGTCCTCCAGGGTCAACCCGTCGCGGGCCATCACACGTTCGAGCTGGTGGTCCCGGGTGCAGGCCACGACGATGACCCGATCGAATCGTGCATGGCGGCCGGTTTCGTACAGCAGTGGGATGTCGGCGACGGCAAACGGGGTATCGCGAGGCAGGCGTGCAAAAAAGTCGTCGATGGCTGCCCGGACCGGCGGGTGGACGATGGCTTCGAGGTCACGCCGCGCCGCGGGATCGCGAAACACGATTTTGCCGAGACTCGGGCGATCGAGCTCGCCTTCAGATGTCAGAATCGATGGGCCGAAGCGCGCCACGATCGCGGCCAGGCCGGGCTGGCCCGTCTTCACCACCTCCCGGGCAATGACGTCGGCGTCGACGACCGGCACGTCCGCTTCACGCATACGACTGGCGACATGGCTCTTGCCAGTCGCGATACCGCCAGTCAGTGCGATCTTCAGCATATGTTGCGGGTGCCGCTAGTGCCGCGTGTGCCGCAAGCGCCTTAGCGGACGGCCAGACGCTGTTCGGCTGCACTAATCGTATTGCGCAAGACCATGGCAATCGTCAATGGCCCCACACCGCCTGGGACCGGTGTCAGCGCACCGGCCACCTCGGCGACCTCCGGGTGCACATCGCCGATGAGCACGCTGCCTTTCTCGGCAAAGCTCCGACGCTTCGGCGTCCCTTCGGCAAAGAATCGACACACATCGGCATCGTTGGTCAGGACGTTGATGCCGACGTCAATCACTGTCGCCCCGGGCTTGACGAACTCGCGCGTGACAAACCCAGGTCGCCCCACAGCGACGACCACGATGTCCGCGGTTGCCGCGATGCTCGGCAGATCCACGGTCCGCGAGTGGCAAACCGTAACGGTGGCGTCACGATGCAGCAGAAGCAGCGCCATGGGTTTCCCCACGATGTCGCTGCGGCCGATCACAACCGCGTGGCGGCCTGCCATCGGGATGCGCTCGCGTTCGAGCAGCTCGATGCAGCCGAGCGGGGTGCACGCGACCAGAGTTGGGCGTTTTTGCACGAGACGGCCCACGTTGATCGGATGAAACCCATCGACGTCCTTGGCTGGATCGAGCGCGTCGAACACTCGTTGTTCGGCGTCCGCGCCCATGCCGGCCGGCAGCGGTGACTGCACAAGAATCGCATCGATGCTGTCGTCCGCGTTCAGACCCGCGACGGTGTCGAGTGCGTCCTGAAGGCTGGCTTGCTCATCGACGCGCACGAGTTGCGTGCGGCAGCCCGCGTCGCTCACGGCCTTCAGCTTGTTGCGCACATACAGCTCGGACTCCGGGCGTCGCCCCGCCAGGACGATTCCGAGTGCGGGAGGCTGGCCTCGGGCGGCTGCCACCGCAGCAACACGTGGCGCCAGTTCGCTGCGAATCCGCGCCGCCAGAGCCGCGCCGTCAAGTTTTCGCGCCGCCATGCCTCGAGCGCTTCGCGTTTTATCTTTTCCCTCTCACGTGGACTATTTTCTCTCGCCCGATACTTTCTGGAGAATCCAGCCGAGGACATAGACACCGGCGCTTACGGCAAGAACCTGAAGCCCAAACGTATCCGCGGTTTCCGCCGTCACGTGGATCCCGAAGTACCGCGATGTGAGCTCATCGAACTCATGCCACTTCGCCAGGGTCTCGGTCGTCACACCCAGCTCCGTCAGCAGACCGAGGAGGAACATGCAGATACCGTTGAACAGCGCGAGCAACCCGAACGCGGTAACGAAGTTCGCAAACTTCTGGAGCGGAGTCCGTCGACGAGTTTCTTCGGCGTCGTGCAGGGGACTGTGCGTGCGTCCGTAGAACCAGTAAATCACCAGACCGATGTCGAGCCACACCAGGAAACGCACCCAGGTGATCACCGGGAGGCTGAGCATCAGATAGGAGCACGACGCGATCCCCAGCACCGGGAAAAGCGGCCCCGCGGGCACGCGGAACGGCCGATGCGCGTCGGGCCGTTTGAAGCGAAGCATCAGCACCGCGGCGCACACGACGACGAAGGCGAAGAGCGTGCCGATGCTCGTCATCTCGCCGACGACCTGAATCTGGGTGACGCCCGCCACCAGCGCGACGATGACGCAGGTGATGATGGTCGTGATGTAAGGCGTCCTGAACTTCGGGTGGACCTTGCTGACGCCCTGAGGGAGCAGGCCATCGCGGCTCATCGCGAAAAAGATGCGTGGCTGACTCATGAGCATGACGAGCAGCACGGACGTAATACCCGCGACCGCGCCGGCAGACACGAGATAGGACGCCCAGTCCTGTCCGATGACGCTGAGCGCGTAGGCGACAGGGGCGTTCAGAAAGCGTACCGATTCTTCTGGAGGCACCACGGCGACGCCGGGCAGCGCATCCGCCGAGGAGCGGAACTGAGCCACGGGGATGATGCCCGACAGCACCGCGGCGACGGCGAGATACAACGCCGTGCAGACGACCAGCGATGCGATGATGCCAATCGGCAGGTCTCGCTTCGGATTCTTGGCCTCTTCCGCCGTAGTCGAGACGGCATCAAAGCCGATGTACGCGAAGAAGACAACCGCCGCCGCCGCCATGATGCCTGACCATCCGTACGGCGCAAAAGGCGACCAATTCTCCGGGCGGACATAGGTCGCGCCCGCGCCAAGAAAAAACACGACGGCCACCAGTTTCACAGCCACCATAATCGCGTTGGCGCGCGCCGATTCGCGCACACCGATCACGAGCAGCACCATGATCACGAGCACGATCACCACGGCAAGCAGGTTGATGATGCCGACCGGCGGCGCCGCGGAAAGCGCTGTGGGCAGCACGATGCCGACGCCCGACAGCAGGCGTTGCATATAGCCGCTCCAGCCAATGGCCACCGTCATCGAGCCCACGGCATACTCGAGGATCAGGTCCCAGCCGATCATCCATGCGACCAGCTCGCCGAGCGTGGCGTAGGCATACGTGTAGGCGCTGCCTGCCACCGGAATCATCGACGCGAACTCCGCGTAGCAGAGCGCGGCAAAGGCGCAAGCCAACCCTGCAGCCAGGTACGACATCGTGATCGCCGGACCGGCCTGATTCGCGGCAGCCGTTCCGGTGAGCACGAAGATGCCGGTGCCGATGATGGCCCCGATGCCCAGCAGTGTCAGATCCCAAGCACTCAGGCTTCGCTTGAGCGACTTACCCCCGTGCTCCGCGTCGCTGACCAGCTGTTCGATCGATTTGACCTTGAAGAGATTTGAATCCATTCCCCCTCCAGGAAACGGTCCGCTGTGCAAACCGGCTGATTATAGAGGCAACTCAGGCAAGGGCTGATAAATACTGCCGGACCCGCGATTCGGGATCATCGACCAGCAGATCCCCGATGATTGCTACCGATGCTGCCCCAGCGTCGATCACTTTGGGGGCCGTCGCGAGCGTGATGCCCCCAATCGCGATGACGGGCAGCTCGCGCTGGTGAGCCAGCCGCGCGGCCTCCCGAACCGCGTCATAACCGACTGCTTCATACCCCGTGGCCTTGGTCGCGGTCCCAAACACGGGCCCGATTGCGAGATAGGAGATCGGGTCGTCAAGAGCCGCAGTGACTTGTCGAGAGCTGTGCGTCGACAGCCCCACGATTGCGTCCGAGCCCATGACGCGTCGGACGTCGGCAGGCGTGAGGTCGTCTTGGCCAACGTGGACGCCAGGCGCGCCGGCGAGTACGGCCAGGTCGGCTCGGTCGTTGACGATGACGATCGCCTGGACGGCGCGTGCCTCCTCTACCAGCGCAGAGGCCAACTCGAGAAACGCCCCGCCGCCCAAGGCCTTGGCGCGGAGCTGGAGCAGGCGCGCGCCGCCATTCAAATACGCACGCGCAAGATCCAGCGGCGGCCAGCCCGCGCGCTGAGCAACATCCGTGTCAACGATCGCGTACAGGCGAGGGAGCGTCAGGCGCTCTCTGCCAGCTGGGCCGCCTTAGGGCGCGGCTGATAGCGTTCCATGAAGTGAGTGCTGAGGCGACCGGCGAGGAAGTCGGGATCGTTGAGAATCTTGAGATGCAGTGGAATGGATGTGCGGATGCCCTGGATGACCGACATTTCCAGCGTGCGTTTCATGCGGGCGATCGCTTCCTGCCGATCGCGGCCGTGAGTGATGACCTTGGCAATCATCGAGTCGTAGTAAGGCGAAATGGTGCAGTCCGCATGCGCCGCCGTGTCGATTCGGACGCCAGGCCCGCCCGGCAGACTGAACGCATGAATGACGCCGGGGGACGGAACGAACGTCTCGGGATCTTCAGCGTTGACGCGACATTCGATCGCATGCCCCGTGAAGGTCACTTCGCTTTGCTTGAATGACAGGCGCTCGCCCGCCGCAATGCGCAACTGCTCCTTGACGATGTCTATGCCGGTGACCATCTCGGTGACTGGGTGTTCGACCTGAATCCGCGTGTTCACTTCCATGAAATAGAAGTTGCCCTTGTCGTCCATCAGGAACTCGAAGGTGCCTGCGTTGGTGTACTGCACCGCACGCGCCGCATCGGCCACGACACTGCCCATTCGCCGGCGAACCTTGTCTGACACGGCGACCGACGGGGCCTCCTCCAACAGCTTTTGATGCCGCCGCTGAATCGAGCACTCACGCTCGCCCAGGTGAATCACGTTGCCGTGATGATCGCCCAGCACCTGAAACTCAATATGGCGTGGCGCCTCCAGATACTTCTCGATGTAGACGTCGCCCAGGCCAAATGCGGCTTCGGCTTCGCGCTGAGCCGTCTTGAACGCGTGCGGCAGCTCTCCCGGATTCTTGACGACGCGCATGCCGCGCCCGCCGCCGCCGGCGACCGCCTTGATGATGAGCGGATAGCCGAGGTCTTTCGCCGTCTTGAGCGCTCGTTCCTCGCTCTCGATTGGACCATCGCTGCCAGGCAGCATTGGCACGCCGGCTTTTTTCATCGCCCGGCGGGCCTTGGCCTTGTCCCCAAGCAGTCGGATGACGTTGGGATCGGGCCCGATGAAACGGATGTGGCACGCTTCGCAGACTTCGGCGAGATACGCGCTCTCAGAGAGAAAACCGTAGCCAGGATGAATCGCATCCGCCCCGGTGATTTCGGCCGCGCTGATGATCGCGGGAACATTCAAGTAGCTCTCCGCGCTCCGCGCCGGTCCGATGCAGATGTCCTCATCGGCGAATCGCACGTGGAGCGAGTTTTCGTCGGCTTCCGAATACACCGCAACCGTCTTGATGCCCAGCTCGCGGCAGGCAAAGATCACGCGCAACGCGATTTCACCGCGATTGGCGACGAGGATTTTTTTAAACATGGGCACCCGCGGGAGTAACCGCCGCCGCCAAGGCTCTGGCGGTCCGCCGAAGCGTTACGCGAAAGCGGAAGTCCCGCGCTATAACGTCTCCTGTGGAGACCGGGAACCGGAGACCGGTGGCCGGAGACCTCATGATCTCAGCCGAATCGCAAAAAGCCGTTCCCCATACTGCACGGCCTGGCCGTTCTCGACATAGATGTTGACGATCTCGCCGTCATACTCCGAGTCGATCTCGTTCATCAGCTTCATCGCTTCGATGATGCACAGGACCTGGCCCTTCTTCACGGTGTCGCCGACTTCGACGAAATTGGCCGCCGTTGGCTCCGGGGCACGATAGAACGTCCCAACGATCGGCGACTTGACGATCGCCAGCTCCGTACCTTCTTCGGGCATGGCGTCCGACGTTGGCGCGGACGCAGGGGCGGGGGTGGTGTTCACCGCGGCCGGAGCCGCCATGGGCGGCGCCGCGATGACGGACACGGCAGGTATCACGGGCACGGACGCATGCGTGACGCTTCCGCTCTTGACGCGGAGCTTCATGCCGTCGTGTTCCAGCTCGAATTCAGAGAGGTCCTGCTCGCGAATAAATTCGATGAGACGCTTAATCTCGTCCAGGGTCATGCGTTATCGCCCCGCTTACCCGAGGATGACATTTTCATGATTCGTAGATTTGAGCGATTGCTGATTTCATTTTTGGTGATTGATCAATAGGCGATTAGTTGCCTAGGTTCGGCGTCTAGATCGCCCGCGTGGCCAACCAGTTGCTGTACCGACCAATCACCCCATCATCAAATCGCTGAATTCAATCGCCCAATCGCAAATCTCAAAATCGTTAAGTGCCGCGCCTGGCTCCTGCCCATCGACCGTCACTGCACACGGGGAACGTTGGTCAGCCATTCCGCGCCGCCCTCAGTCACCAGCACGTCGTCCTCAATACGCACACCGCCCCAGTCGCGGAAGTAAACACCGGGCTCGAGCGTCATCACCATGCCCTGCGCCAAAAGGGGCTCGGCATGGCCCGCTCGGGCACGTGAAACGCGTGGGGCCTCATGAACCTCGAGTCCCAACCCGTGACCCGTGCCATGGCTGAACGCCTCGGCGAGTCCGAAGCGGCCCAGTCTATCGCGCGCCGCCGCGTCTACGGATTCGGGCGCCCGACCGGGGCCAACCACATCAAACGCCGCGGCTTGTGCCTCAACGACCTGCTCGATCAGCCGTCGTTCGCGATCCCGTTGCGGACCAGCCGTGACCGTCCGCGTCAAGTCCGTGCAATAGCCGTCCAACACCCCGCCGAAGTCCAGCACGACGAGATCGCCCACCTCTATCCGCCGGCTGCTCGCGCGGGCGTGTGGGAGGGCAGCGTTCGGCCCGGCGGCGACGATGGTATCAAACGATGGCCGCTCAAACCCCACGTGCCGGAGCGCCGCTTCGATTTCTGACGCCACGTCAGATTCGGTTCGTCCCGCTAAGGCTTTTGAAAGTATACACTTAGCGGCAGTTGAAAGTCTTTCGGCGCCGTCCCGCAGGGCGCCAATCTCCCACTCGTCCTTGCAGCTGCGCATCTGCTCGACCAGGCCGTCGGTTTCCTGTATCGGGGTGTCCCATCCTCGCGCGGCCAGGCTCCCGGTGAGGAATCTGAAGCGGCGAACTGTCAGATTTGAGGCCTCGAATCCTATGCGTAATCCCCGGAGTGGTTCCAGCACGTCGACGATCGCCTCGTCGTAACTCTCGCCCGTTGGCAGGTGAACGGGCTGGATCAGTGGAAAATCCCGCCACCTGCTATCGAGAGCCGTCGCGTATCGTGCGTCGCTCAACAGATGGAGTGCCTCAGGGCCCGCGATCAGCGCGGCGGCCGACGCAAAAAACCCGGTGAAATACGCCACGTTAGGGAGGCTAGTGATCACGAGCGCATCGAGCTGTTGCGCCGACAATTGGTCGGTGAGACGGCGCACCCTCGCGGCCAGCGTGTCAGGAGGAGCGAGTCTCATTTCGTAACACAGCAAGCCAGGCTTCGAGTTCCGCGACCACAGCGGTCTCCTCAATCGACGAATCGGTCGAGACTGGATGTGACTCCGCAAGGAGTTTCTTCATGAGAGGCGGCGGCTCGGCGTTGGCCGCGCCCAGCGCTTCGAGCAAGGCGTCGAAGTCGACAGGGTCTGCTGGCACGCCTACAGAGTACACCCCGCAGCGCAACGAACAGGCCCGTCGTTCGTTTCGCATCGGACACTGCCTGAGTGGAGTATCACAGGGAGCTCAGGGAGAGGAATTTCCTCGCGGATCTCCGCGACCTGCCTGTGAATTCGTCCCCCTACGGCCGCACAGGCACACTTTGCGACAGAGTTCCTTGGAGCCCCGCGTCGTCTGTCACTGTCAGCGTGACGGTAAATGTCCCGGCCGTCCCATATGACGTGCTCGTCGTGACACCGCTTGCCGATCGACCGGACCCGAAGTTCCATTGATAGCCGACTAGATGACGCCCCGGGGCGGCTCGAGACGCTTCGCCTGTGAAAAACACGGTTTGCGCCGCTTGCGGATTTGCAGGCGAGAACGTGAACCGAGCGATTGGTTCGGCGCCTGGCTCCACGGTAACTGCCTTCGCTATTGACCCAGACGCGCCCCGCGCATCAGTGACAGTCAGAGTGATCTGAAACGTCCCTGGCGTCCGGAACTGGTGCGACGCAAACACGCCGACACTCGTTGAGCCGTCGCCAAAATCCCAGGCATACGTGCACGCCGACCCGCACTGGACGCCCTCGTCAGACGACGTCGAGGCGTCGAAGACAACGCTTGTCAACGCTCGCGGGGTTGTGGGCGTAAACGTAAACGCTGCCACTGGCGGCGCATTCGGCGGCAGAATGACGCCTGGTGCGATCAATCGAACGTCTACGGTGCGCGCCGTCTCACCACGGAAGTCCACTCCTATTGGCGTGACGCTAATGGTCACTACATTCGACAGTTCTACCGGCTGGCTCGGACGAGGCGGCGCAGTATAAATCAGACGCGCGCGGCCGTCGTAGTCCGTGACCACGGTCTTGGTGGACAGAGTTCCGAAGTCCTGGATCGTTCCTCCAAAGACGACGTCCACGCGCAAAGGCAGCGCCCTCACTGGGCGGCTGTCCATGCCGGTGGCCTCAACTTGGATCACCGCTTGCGATACGCCGTCCTGAAGAATGCTGTCGGGAATTGCCTGAAGGCTCAGACGAAGTGCCAATTCCGAGGGCCCGCTAAACGGAGGCGCAGGGCTGTCGCTGACCGTGCACGCCGCACCAACCACCAATAACACCAGTAGCGGCCGGCCTCCGGGCCGGCTGATCCCTGAACTCATATGCTCCCCTAGCCTGGATCGCCAAAGTCGCCAAAATTCACTGACAGCAAACCTGTGACGCTCACTTCGTTGCCGGCTTGATCGCGTCCGAATAAGGTGACCTCAGCAATCGTGCTGAGAATGTTGGCGGCCCCACCTCGTCGCAGGCTGCGCAGTGGCGACTCCAGCTTCGCCTGCTGCCTGACAACCGCGAACACCGTGGTCACCGACCCAGTCGCGGGAATTGTGACGGTGACCGCGCCGTCGAACGCATGCGGAACATCAACACCCGGTGTGTTGCGGCCATCGGCGCGGCGAAACGTGACGCGATATCGCGTGAGCGTCACTTCGTTGAGCGATGACGGGCCCACAGGCGACGAGGCGGAGCCCGGATTTTTCAACACGAGATGCAGCGTTGCGCGACCTGAGTCGCCGAAGACAGTTGGAACACGGACAGTCTGACCGTCGACCTCACCCTCCACGAATGTCTCGACGTCCGAATTCAGAATGCTGCTGAACGCATCAGGGCGAGCACCAGACGCGCCTTCGAGTGAATCGACGACGAGCACGACTGGAGCGCGACCTGTGCGCGCCATCTCGCCGCACGCCCCGGACACGATGAGCACAATCGGAAGAACCACCGCAGCACGAATGCGTCCCATATCAGTCCCAATCTGCGAATCCCCCACCTGCCCCATCCGCCCTATTACCCCTTCGTGATCCGCGGCGTAATGAAGATCAATAGCTCGCGACTTTCGTCACTCAACGAATGGCGTTTGAAGAGCCATCCGAGAAGCGGAATCCTGTGCAGCAGCGGCACGCGGTCGCTGGACGATTGTTCGAGGCTCAGGTAGATGCCCGCGATGACCGTGGTCTCGCCGTCCGCAACCAGGACGCTGGTCGCGGCCCGCTGTGTGTCGATCGGTGGAATGCCATTGATCGCTCGACTGAAGTCTGGCGACGCGTTCTCCAGAAATACGCGCAGGATGACGGTGTTCGACGCCGTGATTTGCGGGGTCACGCGCAACGTCAACGCCGCCGGCTTGAATGTGACGGTGACCGTGTTGTTCGCCACGGTCTGAATCGGAATCTCCACTCCTTGCGTCATTTCGGCTTCGACGTTGTTTTGCGTCGAGACACGAGGCGTCGAGAGCAGTCGTCCCCGGCCGCTCGACTCGAGTTGGGAGAGGATCAGGTCGAGATTGAGCGCGCCGTTCACGGCACCCATGGCGATGCCTACTGCGCTTGTCGCGGCCGGTGCGCGTAGGTTCACGCCGGTTTCAGTCGGCGATCCGCCAGCCGCACCCTGTGATCCACTGAGACGCCCGCTGAGACTGCCGGCGTTTGGAAATGCGAGGTTGGTCGTGTTGCCCAACGCTGGATCGATGCGACCGGAGAATCCCCATTCAACGCCGATTGCTCGCGCAAAATCGCGCGTCGTCTGCACAATGCGGGCTTCGATCTCCACCTGGGGCTGTGGTCGGTCAAGTGTCTTCACCAGGTCCGCCACTGCGGTGAGCCGGTCGGGCAAATCGCGGACGATCAACGTGTTGGTTCGTGTGTCGACCTGGACTTCACCACGCGCCGACAGCGCGCTGCGCGTGAGAATTGGGACGAGCTCGGGAGCCTTTGCATAACTCAACGCGACGGTGAGGATTCGCAACTCGCCTGCCAGTGCCTGCGCCTCGGCGAGCTTGCGACGCTCCTGCTCCTCCTGTGAGAGGACTGCCAGTGGTGCAATGCGGACGACGGTCCCATCAACGGTGTATCCCAGCTTGTTCGACTTGAGAATGATGTCCAGCGCCTGGTCCCAGGGCACGTCCTTGAGCGACACGTCCACCGTGCCAGAGATCGTCGGATCGATCACGATGTTGAGACTGCTGATGTCAGCGAAGGTGCGAAGCACCGACCGGAGGTCGGCACCCTGGAAGTCAAGCGTGATGGTATGACCCGTGAACCGTCCCGCCGACGAGGGCTGCTCCGCCTGAATCGCACGGACACCAACTGTCGCCCCCACTACCAGAGCCATGATTAGCAGCCACGACGATCGTTGGGACCGCATCACTGACTCTCGCTGCGGAGATGCTTCCGCACCTCGCGTTCCTTTTGGCGCGACAGAGGATCGTTGAGCGCTTGCAGGAGCACCACGGCCTCGTCAGTAATGAACTGAACCCTTCCGTCCATCAGAGTGTCGCCCGGACGAATGAAATGCGCGCGGCCGTTGGGCGCACTGACGATGGCGATCCAGCCGCCACGACTTCGCACGATCCCGCGCACCACGACTTCATCCACGGCCAGTCCAGCGACACCCTCGGGTCTTTGCCGTGCCGGTAGCGCGGTTGCCGGGTCGGGATTTTGGTTGACGAGCCTTACGAACGGGTCGCGTCGGCCGTCCGACGAGTAACTAAAATTTGATAACGGCGGTGGCAAGCTCACTGGGCGCGGTCGATCCGCGGTCATGACGGCGGGCGGCGGCTCGCCGATCAATACAAATGTCCTCACGGTGCAAGTGACGTCCACCGTCGCCTGTGGGTGTGGCTGCTGCTTGCGCAGTATCACCAGGTCGGTCACGTTGAGGATCCGCGGATGCCTGCTAACTCGATCCAGGAAGAGGCCAAGATTGTGGTATGTGCCCTCGAGCTCGAGGCCGATCGGCCACTCTGCGTGCAGTTGACGCGTCAGGGTCGCTTGTGGTCGAAAGGCGAGAATTGCTACGTTCGAGTGCGCTGCAAATGCGTGGACGCTGCGAAGCAAGTCTGCAGCGTCCTTTTCATGAGGCAGGCTCCGGCCGAGGCTGTCGAGGCGCGTCTGGAGATCGGCGATCTCCCGCTGGACCTCTGGGAGCTTGCGCGCCGTCGCGACACCCTTGTCGAGCCGCGCACGCAGAGTCGCCGTCTCACGCGTGCGTTCCGCGATCCTGACGCGCGCCGGAGTGTCAATGAAGTGGCAGTAGGCAGCGGTGGCGCTGAGCGACAGCACTCCGAATACCAACAGCTGCAGGTGCGACGGCAGGTGCGACAGCGAAAGGTTAGTCACGACTGCCCGCCGCCTGGAACGTTGCTCTGATGGTAAACCGAATAAGATCCGGGGCGGCGCCCTGCCCACTCGCGGCCTCGCTCGCCACAATCTCCACCGGGCGCCGAAAATGGCGCGTCGTTTCGAGGTTTCCGACGAAGTCCGATAACGCCGTCAGAGACGTACACTCGCCTTCAATCGCGACCTGATAGCCGTCCTGCTTGATTTTCGTAAGCCACGTCAGCGAGGGCAGCGAACGGCTGATCTGATCGATGATTTGTACCGGCGCCAGCTGTCCGCGGCGCCACTCGTCGATCAGCGTCGCTCGCTGTTGCAATTGCGTGCGCCGGGCCTCGAACTCCGACACCTGCTTCAACACTGCGGCGAGCTGCGCTTCGTCGCGACGAGCGGCATTACCGTCTGACGCGAGCTGTGATTCTGTCTGGCCAATGGTTCGGTGACGCCACCCGACCATGAGCGAGGTCACGATCAGAATGAGCGTGCCGGCAAGGGTGACCTTCTGGCCAATCTGCCGCACACGTCCGGAAGATTTGCTTTCGGGACGTTCACTGCCAGCGAGGTTGATGCGGATCATCGGTCCCACGCACGCCTGAGCGCGAGCCCGAGTGCAACTGCCGCCACGGGCCTCACCTCGTCGGCGCTGACGCCAAGCCGGGTGCTGTCGAAGGTCACCCGGCGGAATGGATTGAAACGTTCCACGGTCGTGCCAAACCGTTTGTGCAAGGCATCAGCAAACCCGTCAATGAGTGACGCTCCCCCGCTCAGCACGATCCGATCGATGTGGTCGACGTTGGCGGCCGCCTTGAAGAAGTCGAACGTCTTCTCGACTTCGAGAAGCGCGGTGTCCGTCATTGCTCTCAGCACGGGCACGACTTCCGCCCCAAGAGTCGTATCGAGGTGCTGACGCTTCTTCAACCGTTCGGCAGTCTCGAACGGCACGTTCAATTCCTTTTGGATCGCGTCGGTGAAGGTGTTACCGCCGATTGAAATGTCGCGCGTGAAAACCGACTGCTGGCCGGCAACGATGTTGACGTTGATGACGCTCGCGCCCGCGTTCAGCAGCACCACGACTCGTCCGGCGTCGAGGCCGTAGTTCGTCTCGTACGCGTTCTGGAGGGCAAAGGCGTCGACATCCACCACCGCAGGGAACCGTCCTGCCTGTGCGATCACAGTCGTGTAGTCCGCGAGCTTGTCTTTCTTTGCCGCCACCAGAAGCACGCGCAGGCCAGCCTGTCCGTCTTCGCAGTCGCTGACTTCGTAATCGAGGTTGACGTCGTGGACGTCGAAAGGGATGTACTCCTCGGCTCCCCAGTAAATCGAATCGGACAAAGCGGGCTCCTTCAAATGAGGCAGGCTGATGCTCTTGACGATGACGGAATTCCCGGAGAGAGCTGCTGCAACCTCGCGGCTGGTGAACCGTTTGTTGTCGAGCACGCGCCGAACCGCGGCTGTCACCGCTACAAAGTCGATGACCGCACCATCGACGATGCTGTCGTGCGGAACAGGCTCGACGCCGATCGCGGCCACCGAGTAGCCACTGCGGCTTCTCTTCAACTCGATCGCTTTGACTGCGCTGGATCCGATGTCCAACCCGACGAGACATTTATTGCGACGAAACAACACGAATTGATCTCCACGGTACGGACGAAGTCGTGCGGTTTTTGCCACTCGGCCGGTTTCCTGAGGTCACCCTCGACGCCGGACTGCAAAATAGTGAATACAGTGTGCAAAATTTGCGAGCATTGATAGCCATAACTTGTTGTGCTGCAATGGTTTATCGGCTTCAGCGAGAGTCGCTACAGAGCTCGCGCGACTAATGTTGTGAGGAAAGGGACTTGCCGCCTTGGTCGGCCTCGTCGGACTCGCTCAACTTCGTTCCCATCGTAGGACTCGGCGCCTCCGCCGCCTCGTAGGGAGCGCCGCCGTGCGGCGGCGCTTTCCGTTCTTCCGAGTAAACTTGGGGCCCGAGGCCGAACGGCCGAGCCCTCACGAGCGGCGAAACCGCGACTCCCAGGAGCGAGCCAAAAGTGAGGCGACCCTCACGAGCCGGCGTTAGCTGTCGAGTCCTTTTGGGGCTCCGTTGCCTTGACGATCCGCCGGAAATCGGTGTATCCTTTGGGTTTGCCGTCATCAGTAAGAGAGGCGCAAGGATCTATTCGCATGCGTACGTACGTCGCGACCCCGAAGACCATCGTGAGCCGCTGGCACGTCATCGATGCCGAGGGTAAGGCCCTGGGTCGGGTGGCAACGCTGGCGGCCAAGCTGCTTCAGGGCAAGCACAAAGCCACCTACACCCCGTTCATCGACACGGGCGATCACGTGGTGATCGTCAATGCCGCCGTGGTGAAGCTCACGGGGCGCAAGGAAGATCAGAAGGTTTACCGCCATCACAGCGGCTACTCCGGTGGCTTGCGTGAAGAGCGAGCGCGAGTCGTGCGCCAACGCCAGCCCCAGCGGCTCGTCGAGGAAGCGGTTCGGGGCATGTTGCCCAAGACCAAACTTGGCGACGCGATGTTCCGAAAACTCAAGGTTTACAGCGGCAAAGATCATCCACATGCCGCTCAACAACCCACTTCGTACGAGGTCGCATAACTTGGCTGCAACGCAGTTTTACGCTACCGGGCGCCGTAAGGAATCGACGGCACGCGTGTTCCTAAGACCCGGGTCGGGCACGATCACTGTCAACCAGCGGGAGTTTGTCAACTATTTCCCGTCCGAGGCCGTGCGCGTGCAGGTCGTCCAGCCCCTGCAGCTGACCGAGAACGCCGACAAATTCGACGTGCTCTGCACGGTGGCGGGCGGCGGCATCACGGGACAAGCGGGAGCGATTCGTCTCGGCATTGCCCGAGCGCTCGTCGAACTCAGCGCCGAGAATCGGCCGCGCCTCAAGAAGGAAGGGTTGCTCACGCGCGATGCACGCGCGAAAGAGCGCAAGAAGTACGGAATGGCTGGCGCCCGGAAGCGGTTCCAGTTCAGCAAGAGATAGCACGAATTTCATGGAGGTAGCTTGACCCCGCTCGCGATGAAAGACCTGCTCGAAGCAGGCGTCCACTTCGGCCACCAGACCAAACGTTGGAACCCCAAGATGAAGCCGTTCATCTTCGGTGAGCGTTCCGGGATCTACATCATTGACTTGGGCAAGACCGTCAAGCTGTTCAAGGAGGCGGAGGATTTCGTCCGCCAGCTGGCGACCGAGGGCAAGACAGTTTTGTTTGTCGGGACCAAGCGGCAAGCACAGGACGTCATCGCAGAAGAAGCGGCACGTTCGGGGATGTATTACGTCAACGAGCGGTGGCTCGGCGGGCTACTGACGAACTTCACGACCATCCAGCGCAGCATCGCGCGGCTCCGCGATCTCGAGGCGATGGCCACTGACGGCCGCTACGAGTTCATGCCGAAGAAGGAAATCGCTCGCGCGGAAAAGGAAAAGCGCAAGCTGCAGAAGAATCTCGAAGGCATCCGCAACATGGGACGTCTGCCGGACGCGCTGTTCGTCGTGGATACGCGGAAAGAAAAGATCGCGGTGGACGAAGCCCGCAAGCTCAAGATTCCTGTCGTCGGCGTGGTCGATACCAACTGCGACCCGGAAGAAGTGGACTTCGCCATTCCCGGCAACGACGATGCTCTGAGATCGATCCGGCTTTTTGCGGCACGCGTCGCAGACGCCGTGCTCGACGGACGCGGCGAGCGCGAATCGGCGATGGCCGATCAAGCGACGGCAGACGCGGAGGCCGCGGCCGCCGAGGAAGCCAGTCGCACGGTGCGCCCGGCGAACTTGCGACGTCCGCAGCGGCCCAGCGAAACCCCCGTGCCCCAGGCGTAAAGGGGGACAGTCCCTGTCATCAGGGGACAGTCCCTGTCATCGCGGGACAGTCCCCGTAAAATCTTTGCCGGCTGGGGCACTCGGCCGGCATTTTTCACGTACGGAGCGACGGAAATGGCAACGATGGCAATTACAGCAGATCAGGTGAAGCAGCTTCGTGAGAAGACTGGCGCGGGCATGATGGATTGCAAGACGGCGCTGACCGAAACGGGCGGCGACATTGACAAGGCCGTCGAGCTGCTGCGCAAGAAAGGACTCGCGTCGGCGGCCAAGCGCGCGGGGCGAGCCACGAAGGACGGCGTCATCGGCCATTACATCCACATGGGCGGCAAGGTGGGTGTCCTCGTCGAGGTCAATTGCGAAACCGATTTCGTCGCGCGCACCGAGGACTTTCAGCGGCTCGCGAAGGAGCTGGCGATGCACATTGCCGCCGCCGATCCAAAGTTCGTCAAGCGCGAAGACGTTCCCGCCGAGGTGCTCGAGAAGGAAAAGGAGATCTATCGGGCGCAGTTTGCCGATTCAGGCAAGCCCGCAAACGTCATCGACAAGATTGCCGAGGGCAAGCTGGAGAGCTACTACGCACAGGTCTGCCTCCTCGAGCAGCCTTCGATTCGCGACCCCAACGTGAGCGTCAAGCAGATGATCGCTGATGGTTCCGCCAAAACCGGAGAGAACGTGACGGTGACTCGCTTCGTTCGCTTCAAGTTGGGCGAAACGGCGTCGACCTGACGGTCTCCGGCCCATCGGCCTTCGGTCCACGGTCTCCGGCCTACGGTTAATTACGCGGATTCGATCTGTGGGCTGTAGACCATGGGCCGTTGGCCGTCGACCGTAGGCCGTCGACCGTAGGCGCTATAATTCCCTTCCGTGTCCGCCCTGCCCGAGCCAACCTACCGCCGCATTCTCCTCAAACTTTCCGGCGAAGCATTGATGGGCGATCAGGCCTACGGCGTCGATCCGGTCGTTGCGACCCGGATTGCCGAGGACATCGCCGAGCTGCAGAGCCTCGGTGTTCAGGCCGCGGTCGTGATTGGCGGGGGTAACATCTTCCGTGGCCTGGCCGCGAGTACCCGCGGGATGGATCGATCTACGGCCGATTACATGGGCATGCTCGCCACGGTGATCAACGCGCTGGCGCTGCAGGACGCGATTGAAAAGCAAGGCGTGCCCACACGCGTGCTCACGGCCATCGAGATGCGATCAGTGGCCGAGCCCTTCATTCGGCGCCGCGCCATTCGTCACCTCGAAAAAGGGCGTGTCGTCGTGTTTGCCGCGGGCACGGGCAATCCGTACTTCACGACCGATACGGCCGCCGCCCTCCGGGCGATGGAAATCAAAGCCGAGGTCATCCTGAAGGGGACCAAGGTTGACGGCATCTACACCGCCGACCCAGTCAAACAGCCCGATGCGACCCGCTACGACCGGGTGTCGTACCTCCAGGTGTTGCAGGAACGCCTGCAGGTCATGGATGCCACGGCCATTTCACTGTGCATGGATAACAGGCTGCCGATCGTCGTCTTCAATCTCAGAACACCGGGCAATATTCGCCGGGTCATCATGGGAGAAGCGGTAGGGACGGTGGTAACGGCATGAGTTTCCAGCTTCCAGTGGAGCGCCTTTTGGACTGGAACCTGGCGACTGACAACTGACAAGGACTCGTACGTATGGATGTTTCCGATCTCAAGGGCCTTTTTGGCGAAGTGAAGAAGCGCATGGACGGGCAGTTGGAGTTCGTCCGTAAAGAGCTCGCAGGCGTCCGCACGGGACGAGCGTCGACGGGGCTCCTGGAGAGCGTGCACGTCGAGGCGTATGGTGCGAAGATGCCGCTCAATCAGGTGGCGACGCTGTCGATTCCAGAGCCGGCGATGATCGTGGCGCAGCCATTTGATCCGTCTCTCATGGGGACGATAGAAAAAGCCATTCGTGCTGCTGACCTCGGACTCAACCCGGCTAACGACGGGAAGATCATCCGCATTCCGATTCCCGCACTGACCGACGAGCGGCGCCGCGAGCTCTCACGGCACGTACACAAAATGGCCGAAGAAGGCCGCAACCACGTCCGCGTCGTCCGTCGCGACGCCAACGACAAGCTGAAGAAGATGCTCAAAGCGCATCAAATCTCCGAAGACGACGAGAAGCGGGCGCTGGACGAAGTGCAGAAGATCACGGATCAGCACGTCAAGATAATTGATGACATGCAGCAGAAGAAGGATCAGGAGCTGTTGGGCAAGTAGAATCTGATGATCTAGTGATCTTTTGATCTAGTGATCTGGTGATCTAGTGATCTGGTGATCTGGTGAGCTACTTCACGCACCTGGAGTGCGCGTCGAACTGCGGTGCCGGCCCGTTCGATCCGCGCGAGCGCTACTTCCTCTGCCCCTCCTGCTCGCTGCCCCTGCTCGCCCGGTATGACCTGACCGCGGCGCGTGCGTGGACGCGTGACTCGCTGCAAGCGCGCACGCCGAACATGTGGCGGTATCGCGAGCTGATGCCGCTCCTGCCTGGCGATGAACCGGTGACGCTGGGCGAAGGGTTCACTCCCCTGCTGCACGCCAGGCGTCTCGGGGCTCAGCTGGGCCTGGACCGGCTTTTCATCAAAGACGAGTCCCTCAATCCCACGAACTCCTTCAAGGCGCGCGGGCAGTCAGCGGCTATCACGCGTGCAAGGGCGCTCGGAGCGCGCACGATTGCCTTGCCAACCGCCGGCAACGCGGGCAATGCGGCTGCCGCATATGCGGCGGCGGCCGGTCTTGCATGCCAGGTTTTTATCCCGAAGGATGCCAAGAAACCCTTCATTGACGAATGTCGCCTATACGGTGCTGAAGTGACGTTGGTTGATGGCCTCATCACCGACGCCGGGCGCATCGCTGCCGAAACCGGCAAACCTTTGGGCTGGTATGACGTCTCGACGCTGAAGGAGCCTTACCGCGTCGAAGGCAAGAAAACGATGGGTTACGAGCTGGCGGAACAGTTCGACTGGGTGCTGCCCAATTGGATCATTTATCCCACCGGCGGCGGCACCGGGCTCGTCGGTATGTGGAAGGCCTTCGCGGAGCTCGAAGCCATTGGATGGATCGCCGAGGGACAACGGCCGAAGATGGTGTCGGTGCAGGCAGAGGGCTGTGCGCCGATTGTGCGGGCCTTCGAACAGGGTACACCGACCGCAGCTGCGTGGGAACACGCTCACACCGCCGCAGACGGACTACGGGTCCCGCGTGCGATTGGTGATTTTCTCATCCTGCAAGCCGTGCGCGACAGCGGAGGGACCGCGCTCGCCGTTTCCGATCATCAGATGATCGACGACATGATCGCGATTGGCAGTCAGGAGGGTGTGTCCGCTGCCCCTGAGGGTGGTGCGGCCCTGAGCGCAATCAGACGTCTGGTCGCCGACAAACGAATCGGTCGCAGCGAAACTGTCGTCCTGTTCAATACCGGAGGTGCCTTGAAGTACCTGGACGTCTTGTCCGCTGATTGAAGCGCGAATCGGCACGATGCACAGAAGCGCGGAAGCACAGAATTTCAGATCTCGAGGCGAGTTCCGTGCTTCTGTGCATCCGTGCCACGTACGTTCAGTCGCCAAAGCCGACACCTATCGCCCGGGCGGTCGTCAGGAGATCGTAATCGAGTGGCACCGTCTTGGTCTTGCCCACGACATCAGCGAGAGGAATGGGCACGATATCGGGTGGGTTGTTCGCGACCATCTGTCCGAAGACGCCGTATTTGAGCAGCTCCACCGCTTTGCCGCCGAAGCGAGTTGCGAGAACACGGTCGAACGCCGTTGGTGCTCCCCCGCGCTGAAGGTGTCCGAGCACGACGTGTCGAGACTCTTTGCCCGTTTTTTCCTGGAGTTCCTTCGCCACCACCCCGCCGATCCCCCCGAGCCGTTCGACGTGTCCGCCGCGCGCCGCTTCGACGACCGTAAAGGTGCCGTCCACGGTTCGAGCGCCCTCGGCGACGACGACAATGCTGAAGCGGGCCCCAAAATTCTCCCGCTCTCGCAGACGGGCAACGACCTTATCGAGGTCATAGGGAATCTCTGGGATCAGGATGACGTCCGCGCCACCGGCCACGCCCGCGTGCAGGGCGATCCAGCCGGCATACCGGCCCATGACCTCGACCACCATGATCCGACGATGGGCCTCCGCGGTGGTGTGCAACCGATCGATGGCTTCCGCCGCGAATGCGACGGCCGTATCGAACCCAAAGCAACTCGTTGTGCCCCAGATATCGTTGTCGATCGTCTTCGGTACCCCTACCAGGGGAATGCCCTTCAAATAAAACTGGTGGGCGATCTGTAGCGTTCCGTCGCCGCCGATGACCACCAGCGCATCGAGCTTCATCTTGGTGAACGTCTCGATCACCTTCTCTGAATAATCAATTTGCTCGCCGGGAACGCCCACCGCGTTTTCGAACGGGTTGCCGCGATTGGTCGTCCCCAGAATCGTGCCACCAAGCCGCAAGATGCCGGTGACGTCCTTGGGCGTCAGCTGTCGCGTGCGCGATGGGTCTAACAGACCGTCAAAACTGTCCTCGAGACCGATCACCTCCATACCAGAGTTGACGGCGGCTTTCACAACCGCTCGGATCACCGCATTGAGACCCGGCGCGTCGCCGCCGCCGGTGAGAATGCCGATTCGCCTCACAAAAGACATCGATTCGGAATATATCACCCGGTCTTGACGCGCTCGGAAGCTGTGCTATACTGCGCCGGCCGCCCCGACGAGGTTCTTCCCAGCCCTCGTAAAAATTAAAAACCATGCCGCTTGGCTAAGAGCGGCCAACGTGTAAGAAAAGGACTGTACCGATGAAGTGGATCAAGACGACCGGCCTCGTGGCGGTTGCCCTTTCAATGCTGGCGCTCAGCGCCGGAACCGCCGAGGCCCAATACACCCCGACGCTGACGCTAACGGCAAACGGCTCCAACGTCACCATTGAGGTGGACCCCTATTGCCGGCGCACTGGGATACACCATTCAGGCTGGAACCAGTCCGACATCTGCCAACATTGGTACTATCAGCGTCCCTGCCGCGATTACGAAAGGCGTGGTTTCGGTTCCCGAGGGCACCTACTACCTACGCGTGCGCGCGTTTGCGGGATTGGTCGAGGGGCCGTGGTCGAGCGTCGCCAGCGTGACAGTGGGCGGCTGCAGCACGCCGCCGGTGGCGCCGGTCGTTGCTCACACGGTGACTGGCCCGAACGTCACGGTCAATTGGGGATCGGTGGGAGCGGGTGGATATCGCGTGGACTTCGGCCGGGCTCCTGGCATCACCGAGCTTGCGCATGTCGTGAGCGGTGGCACGACATCCTTCACGCAATACGTGCCCCTGCTCGGCACTTTTTACGCGCGGGTCCTCGCGGGTAACGGGTGCGGGATGTCAGTGTCGAACGAGGTGGCTTTCACGATTACGGACCTCAATGGCAGCGGACCGCGTACGCCGGATCCTCCTCCGGGACAGATGTTGCCTGTGCCCAATTATGGAGAGGATGTGGCGAGGGCGGTCGGCAATGCCTATCGCGGCGATCTCCTGAACTCGTGTGGCAACGACACCTGGTTGTTCAAACTCGTTCGAGAGCTGCGCAAGCGCGATAGCCGATGGGGCCTTAATTGGAAGCGTAAAGTCGTCGGTTCAATGTCCCATGACATTGTGAACTACAACTTCGGCGCTGGCACCGATGAAGGCACAACCAACGTGTATTCGTTTGATGTCATTTTGGGTCATTGCGGTGACAATCCCGGCGCAAAATTCGAGAACATCACGGACCCCAATGGTGCAGGCGCCATGTGGACACTGAAGCCGTACATCGCTGCAGGATACCAGCCATAGCCAACATCTGCTGGTCTCAGCCTCAGGGCGTCCGCGTCTCCTGCGGCTGAGACCCTTTCTTTCGAGGCGGCCTCCGAGCCACAATCGATCGGATCTCTTTTATTGTGTCCCACGCACGTCGGCGGTCGAGGTGTGCTCGCGCAGGCACGCTCCGGAATAAGATAGTCGCCTGCCTTGGAACCGAGCCCATTCAAAGTCGTGCTACAGGACGTAGTGCCCCGCACCGCTGTCAACGCCCGATTCGACCTAATCCTTTGGGGCACGCTGCTCTTTGCTTTTGGCCTTCGCCTGTATCACATTGACGTTCCTTTTATCGATTCCCACAGCTGGCGTCAAGTCACGAACGCCGACATTGCCCGCATCTGGACCGAAATTCCAATCAACCCTTTTTTCCCGCAGGTAAGTTGGGGAGGTCGCGACGGCTATGTCGGCCTGGAGTTCCCCCTTCTCCACATAATCACGGCTCTTGTCTGGCGTGTGGTGGGAGTGTCCGAGGCTGTCGGCCGGTTGGTCTCTGTTGGGTTCTCAGTTGCGTCAGTCTGGTTGATCTACTTGCTCGGTCGGCGGTTGTTCGGTGTCGCTGTGGGCCGGGGGGCCGCATTGCTCCTGGCGTTCTCGCCATCCTCTGTGTATTTCGGACGTACGCTGCTGTCAGACGTCCCGATGATCACGTTCTCCATCGCGGCGGTGCTAGCGTACGCCGCGTACTTCGAGACGGAACGAAGACGGGACGCGATACTCGGCGCCGTCTGGTTTGCCTTGGCGGGTTTGGTAAAGCTCCCAGCAATCTTGATTCTGGGACCTGTCGTTTGGCTGGGGTGGCTGACACGGCGATGGCGGCTCGCCGGCGACTCATGGTTCGTCGTGGGAATCATCGCCGCCCTTGGGGTGATCGGACTCTGGTACCTGCACGCCGACCAGGTCTACCTGGACACGGGCTTAACTCAGTCCGTGTTTCGCCCTTCCGGCACGTACCCACGTGATATAGCAGCGTATTCGGGAATCTTCGCGACCGTTTCTCACTGGACCGACTGGGGCGATCCGCAGAACGGCTTGAAGGTCAGTGGCCTCCTAGCCCGTTTCTGGCGCCTCCACCTGACGCCCCTTGGAGTCGCAGTCGTGGCGCTCGGATTGTTCAGGTATCGGACGCCGCGCCGCACCGTGATTGATGTTTGGCTTCTTGCCGTCCTTGCGCTGGCCGGCGTCTCGCTGACCGGACAGTTTTACCATGAGTTTCATCAGTTGCCGTTCTTTCCTCCGCTCGCGTTGTACTTCGGGCTCGGCATGCAGCCGCTCCTTAACTGGGAGCAGTGGAATCTAACGACACGGCGCCGACGACTCGGTGCAGTTGCCGCCACGGCGATATTTGTGGGTTCGGTAACTGCTGCTGGTGTGAGCTTTCTTCTGAGTCCCGTTTTTTTGATGTATCGCCCCAATAACCTCAACACCGCGCTGATCGACGGTGCCCGGGCGATCGAAGACGCAACGCCGAAAGGCTCTCTGTTAGTTGTGGTGGAATACGCCCAATGGGGGAACAACTCGCCGATGCTGCTCTACTACTCCCACCGGCGAGGGTGGAGCTTTGATGCCTCCGCTATCCGGCCGATGGTCATCGAGTATCTTCGCGACCGCAAGGGCGCGTGCTTTTTCGCGACCAGCGGTTGGCACCTGATCGAGCAGATCGAGCCCGACACCGGGAGATATATCACTGAGACCTTCCGGGAAATTGATCTGCCTTACGTTCATCCGAGGTACCGGCTCTTCGATCTCGGTTGCCACGCCGGTCCTTAGCGTACCTAAATGAACGCTGGCTCGCCATCACGGACACTAGAACGGAAGAGGCAGCCAACGTGGTTGCCAAGCGGGGCAATCATCGTTCTCCACCCAGTCTGACTCTCCGAGACTGGAGTCAGGTCCCGCTCTTGCTCGAGCAGATGCGTCGTACCAACCAGGAATGAGAAAGCCGATCAGCGAAATCGAAGGGCGGCCATTGCGGCAAATTACTGTGTGCCATGGCGCTGTACTTGCTTCGGCCCATGCGTTCCCCATGAGGCTCGCATGATTCGTCGGTCGATCTCTGGATTGGTCTGCACGGCAATGTTGCTCACATTGCCTTCGATTGCGACCGCGCAAGCGCCGACCTTGTGGAAGCAGGATGGCGTCTTTACCGTCAACGGACAAAAGAAGTTCCTGACGTTCTTGTCATACTTCGGCGCAAAACGTGATAGCCCTACCCAACAACGAAGTATTCTCCGAAACGCCAAATCGTACGGATTCGATGGCGTCCGAGTGTTTCCTAATTGGTGGGCGGACAACGTGGGTGGCCCATGCGCGGGTGCCAAGTATGACCCGAACCCGTTGATACGTAGCAATGGTTCGATCGATCCAGTCGTCGCGGGTCAGCTTCAAGTGTTCCTCGACATCGCTTATCAGGAGGGTCTACTGGTCGAACTTGCGATGGCACAGGAGCCCGTTCAAGGACTCTCGTTCAATGGCTTCAAGGCAGGTCTGCAGGGTCTCGCTACCGGACTGCGGGACTACGGTCCGACAGGAGGCCCCCTCGGATATCGCTACGTATTTATCGACCTTCAGAACGAGTACAACGTGAGTGGAGCAGGCGGGTGCAAGGTTGCTCTTCTCGATTTGCTCGTGCAAGTGCTGGTTGACGAGGTAAGAGCCATCGATCCCAACCGATTGGTCACCGCATCGATGGCTGGGAACATTTCGCCACAGGCAGCAGCTGCGAACCACGAGTTCATTAATGCCAACATTGTCGGCTTTCACGATGCCCGGACGCCAGACTGGTCCGAGCAAACGGACGATCGTGTCGCTTTGCTGCGGAGCGAGACCGCGGACGCCTGGCCGATCTACTTCAGTGAGCCATACCCACAATCACACGCCCCATCGTCATGGCAAGCTGATAAGTGGTTGCTAGCCGTGCAAAGGGCGAAAAGCGCCGGAGCGGCTGCATGGTGCTTTCACACGCAGGCATTCTTTTACTGGTCCACCACGACACCGTTGAGTACCGTGGAGTGGAACTTCATCAAGAGTATGCAGGCGTACCTGAACGTGCCCTGGCCTCGCTAATCGCAAGCACCGGGACATGGCGACCACAGGAAGGGGCGGCCGGTTGAATCACCTGTCGCCCCTTTAATTGGCCAGGTTCCCATCATTGATTGCCTGCCGCTGATACTTGTTCCGTTGGTTGACCTCTGAATGTCGGTATTTGTCCTTCGTCTGTTTTTCCTTCAACCCAGAAGGCGTTGTGACCGTGCAGGGTGTCGGCCAATGCGCCGATAAATCGGGCGAGAGTTGTCACGAAACGACCAGACGGATCGCGCAATGGGTGATCAGTCGTTGATCAGATTCGGCCACAGGGCTGGGTTTTGGCGCGATTGGCTGTGCTACACTGCGGCCTCCGCCAGTCGAGGTTCCCCAGCCCTCGGAACGAAAGATCGCTGCCTTGCTCGAAGCGTCCGAGCGTGTAAGAGAAGGACCGTACTTATGACCTTGATGAAGGCCACCAGCTTCGCGACTGCTGTGTGTTCACTCCTCGCACTCAACGTGGGCGAAGCCGCAGCACAGGCGCAGTATCAACCGTTTCTGACCGTCACGGCGAATGGATCGACAGTCATCATTCAGTGGACGCCGATTGTCGAGGCTCTCGGCTACAACATTCAGGTGGGTACGGCGGCTGGCGCCTCGAACATCGCGTCGCTGAACCTCCCCGCCGTTGTCACGCGCATCGTCGTGAAGGCGCCGGACGGCACCTATTTCCTGCGGGTGCGCGCGATTGCGGGTTCGCTGACCGGACCGTTCTCCAACGAAGCCAGCGTGACCGTGAACGCCGCCGGCGGCTGCACTCCACCGGCCGGTCCGACTGCGTCCTTCACGGTCAGCGGGCCGAGCGTCACGATCAATTGGGGCCCCGTCGCGAATGTAGATGCGTATCGTGTGGAGTTCAGCCGCACCCCGGGAATCACCGAACTCGCGCACAACGTTACCAACACCACGACGTCATTCACGCAGTTCGTCGGCATGCTGGGCACGTTCTACGCGCGAGTGGTTTCTGGCAACGCCTGCGGCAGCGCCGCCGGCAATGAGGTCGCCTTTACGATTGTCAACATCGGTGGCAGCGGACCACGGACGCCGGACCCACCGCCGGGGCAGAAGCTGCCGCTCCCCTCATACGGCGCGAGCGTCGTCGAAGCAGTTGCGCGGGCGTATCCAGGCGAGCTTCGCAACTCCTGCGTCGAACATGGCGGCAACAATGTGTGGCTGTTTCGCGTCGTGCAGGCCCTTCGTCAACGCGACAGCCGCTGGGGCCTCAACTGGAAGCGCGGCAATCGAGGTGACATGTCCCAGGACATCGTCGACTACAACTACGGGCCCGGCACCGATGAAGACACCACCAATGTCTACATCATGGATGTGATCACCGGACATTGTGGAGGCAATCCCAGTTGGAACTGGCTCGATCAGACGCAGGCCACACTCAACGGCGGCGCGATCGGTCGCTGGACGCTGCAACCGTATCTGAGAGCTGGTTTCCCTGGGGATCCGCGACAGTAAGAGTATTTCGTGATTTGGTGATTTGGTGATTTGATGATTTGGCGATTTGATTGAGTGAGTTGGTGATTGGCGATTTGATTGAGTGATTGCATGATTACGTGATTTGGTGCCGGCGCGGAGTCGAGGAGTTTGTCAGCGGCCACCAATCACTCAATCACCAAATCGCGCGATGAAATCACCAAATTCACAACTCGCTCAATCACGCAATGCACATACACACAACTAGTGTTGGCCTTCCCTTTTCCGCGCCGTCCGTGTACAACCGATCGAATGTCTCGTTTTCTGCTCGCACTGATTCTCGTCACTCTCGCCACTCTCGGCAGCCCGCTGTCGGCAGAGTTCGCTCTGTCCTGGTCGATTGAAGAACTCAGCGCGTTTTCGACCTTAGTGGTTCGAGGCCGTGTACTGTCGGTTTCCAGTCAATGGGATCCTGCTGTGAACGGCCTGTACACGTACGCGACTATCGCGGTGTCTGAAACGTGGAAGGGCCCGCTCTCGGAGCGGCAGATTGTCGTCAAGATGCTCGGTGGTCGTGTCGACGACCTCGAGCTTCACGTTGCCGGCCAGGCTCAACTCGCCGCAGACGACGAGGCGGTGCTGTGGCTCGAGGTGCGACCGCGTGATCAGACGTTGTATCCCACGGGCCTCTGGCAAGGCGTCTGGAAAATCTCGGGCGAGGACGCTGCGGCGCTCGCCGAACGCTCCGAGCCCGGTGGGATGGTGCGTGACCGGTCCTCTGTCGATGCGTTGCGGGCGACGGTCCAGAGATCACGCCCGACGGGCCAGTCGTTTGTGGCGGTCCCGCAGGAATTCGACGTCAACGCTCAGCCGTACACGTTTCTGCCGTCCGATGGCCCACCGGGCCGCTGGCACGAAGCGGACTTTGCGACGTTGGTTTCGGTCGACTATGAGCCCTTTCCCTCGGGCCTCGGCGGTGGGTTGAGCGAGCTCGATGCGGCGATTGCGTTGTGGGACGCCTCCGGCATGACCCTTCAGATTCAGCGCGGGGTGTCGCGCAGCCCGCGGTGCCTGGCCAGTTTCGAGGGCGATGGTCGCATCTCGGTTGCGTTCAACGACCCGTGCGGGGAGATCAGCGACAGCGGATCAATCGTGGGGCTTGGCGGTGCTTACATGACGCCCGTGCTTCGTGTGGCAAGCGGCATTACATTCCAGAAGATTATTCAGGGGGTGGTCGTTCTCAACAACAGCGCTGGCGCCTTCACGTTCCTCTCGAAGCGTGGCTGTTTCCAGGACGCACTGACCCACAACATTGGCCATACCCTGGGCCTTGGCCACTCCACCGTGACGAACGCCATCATGTGGCCCGACCCACAGCCCGGATGCAACTCGAATCCCTCAGCGCTGGCGAGCGATGATCTAACCGGCATTCGAACGATTTATCCAAGCGGCGGCACGGGCACCTTGCCGGGGCCGCCTACTGGGCTGGCGGCCAGTGTCACCGGAACCACCGTGAACTTGACCTGGTCAGCTCCGGCCACGGGCGGCGCCGTCACCACATACGTGATCGAGGCCGGGTCCGCGCCGGGCTTGGCGAACCTTGCGAACGTGCCAACCAACAGCACGCAAACGTCCATTGGGTTCAGCGGCGTTCCGCCAGGGCTTTACTACGTCCGCGTGCGCGCCCGGAACGGGGTTGGCACAAGCGCCCCGTCGAACGAAATCGTGCTGACCTCGGGCACTCCACCGGGCCCTCCCGTTGGATTGTCCGCGAGCGCGAATGGCATGACGATCGTCCTGAACTGGTCTGCGCCGGCAACCGGCGACCCGGTCAGCTCCTATGTGATCGAAGCGGGCTCCGCACCGGGGCTTGCCAACCTCGCGATCATCCCGACAAACAGTACGCAGACGTCCGCGGGCTTTGCCGGCGTCCCAGTCGGGACCTATTACGTCCGCGTGCGGGCACAGAACATCTCCGGTACCAGCACCCCATCGAACGAAGTGCAGGTGTCGTCGACGTGCCCGATTCCACAACCGCCGACGAACCTTCAATTCAGCAAGTCCGGTAGCCAGGTCACCTTCACGTGGATCGCGCCCGCTTCCGGGGCTGCACCGACGAGTTACATCGTTTCCATTGGCAGCGCACCAAGTCTCGAGAATCTTGCTGTTGTCAATGTTGGTTTGCTGACGGCAGTGAGCGGCAGCGGCCCTGCCGGAACGTATTACGTGCGGGTGAAGAGCAGCGGATCGTGCGGGGTCAGCACTGGCTCGAATGAAGTGACTGTAGTGCT
This sequence comes from uncultured Acidobacteriota bacterium, assembly GCA_963846425.1. Classification (GTDB taxonomy): domain Bacteria; phylum Acidobacteriota; class Vicinamibacteria; order Vicinamibacterales; family UBA2999; genus JACCSI01. The sequence goes on from CAWJVW010000002.1 coordinate 505,714, forward strand.
GCCATAAAACACTCAGAGGTAGGCTTCTTGAGCCGTTTTCGTTTTTTACTTCTTCTCTGCCTGCTTGCCGCTCCGGCGGGGGCGCAGCCTCTCCCGGAAGTGCTGTTCGTCGATCTCGGCCGACCGGGAACGTTGGCACAAACTCTGGCGGGCCCAATGGCCGGGGCCGTCGTTGACCGCGTTGCTGTGGGAATGCGGCTGGATCGATTATTTGGTACGGGGGACGGTCCGGCAGCACGCGTGCAACTCACAGTGGACCCACACCGATGGGTTGCACGATTCGAGCGGATCGACCACGACACTTCAGGCTTTCGCTCATGGGTCGGCGCGCTCGAAGGGGTGGAGTACAGCCATGTCGTGTTTACTGAGCGCGAGGGCATTGTTTCGGGTCTCATCAACGCGGTTTCAACCATCTATCAGCTTCGCAGTGTGAGTGCGGGCTCATACGTGCTCGAGCAGCTTGATCCTGCGGCGTTCCGATCCGAGGGCGATCCGATTCCGAGCTTTGACAACCCGGCCGCAGTCAGCCTCCCTGGCGTGTTGGAGGAAGACGATGGGAGCACGATCGATGTGCTCATGCTCTACACGCCAGCGGCGCGGAAGGGCGTCGGCGGGACCGCGCAGATTCAGGCGCTCGCGTCGCAGGTTATCAGCGACAGCAACACCATTTTCAGCCGCAGCGGGATCGTCCCACGGCTCCGGCTCGTGGGCACAACGGAATTTGCGCTCGTGGAAGAGATTCCGATGTCCGTTGATCTGTCCGCCTTGAGGAACTCCGCCACCGCACAGGCCCTTCGCGACTCGACGCATGCCGATGTCGTCCAACTTCTTGTAAGCAGTCCTGATCCAAACACATGCGGTATCGGCGCCCTGCTCTCATCACTCTCGAGCAACTTCAATGCTTACAGCGTGGCTGATGTCACGTGCGTCGCGCAATTCACGCCGACGCACGAAATGGGTCACAACATGGGCTCCCATCATGCGCCTGAAGACGGCGCGTCAGGGGCGCTGTTTCCGTACTGGTACGGCTTCAAGGATCCTGCACGCGGCTTCCGTACTGTGATGGCGTACGCCTGTTCCGGTGGCGTGAGCTGTCCACGCATTCCGAATTTTTCGAATCCTTCAAGGGTTCATAACGGTGGGCCAACAGGAACGGCGGCTCAAAACAATGCCGCCTCCATCAACAACGCCGCGCCAACGGTTGCAAAGTGGAGACAAGGCGGCGTTTTGGCGCCGCCCGCCGCACCGACCCGGTTGCGTACTCAGGTTTTTGGAAGTCTCGCCGTTGCTGCCTGGGATCCCTCCGCTAACGCGGCGTCATACATCGTACAAGTTGGCAGCGTCTCGGGGGCGTCGGACCTCTTCAATGCGCCACTAGGGAACACGACGACGATTTCTGGCAACGTGCCCCCAGGTCAGTATTTCTGGAGAGTTATCGCGTCCAACAGCGGTGGCAAGAGCGCCCCGTCCTCCGAAGCGCACTTCACGGTAGGCGGCTGTACGCCTCCAAGTGCACCGCATGGCTTTACGTTTTCCGTGAGCGGCCGCATCGTCACGCTGAACTGGTTGGCGCCGGCGAGCGGTAGCCCGGTCACTGGCTACATCGTCGAGGCCGGATCGGCCTCGGGGTTGTCCAACCTTTACAACGGTCCAACCGGTAGCGCGACCCCGGGCGGAGTGACGGCGGTGCCTCCAGGCACCTATTTCGTACGCCTCCGGGCGCGGAATCCGTGCGGCACGAGCGGCCCCTCGAACGAGCGGATCATCACGGTGCATTAGGCGGGGGAAAAGGCCGCGGGCTACGCCCGCGGCGCCCGTGAGCTGATCGCTGAACACCGACACTCGACAGCAAGGGTACGTGTCGCTACGTTATCTCGGTTGCACGAGGGTATGTCCCCGCGCCAACGTCAAGGTTCCGTCCGCCCGTGAGCCAACCGCGAAGAGCAGATAGGCAACATTCGGGAGGAACGTCACTGAGACGGGGCCTATTACCGGCGACGGTTCCCCGGCAGGCGTGATGGCGACCTTGTAATCGCCGGGACGGACGCTGACCGATCCGAAGTCACCGTTGCCGACTTCAGGAATCGTGAGGAACGGTGTCGGGTCGCAGCGATCAAACGAGCCGCGTGAGATTAGGATGTCGACCTCCGGTGCCGCCGCAAGGTGGAACACGTTCACACGGGCATGATTGAGACCGCCGGGCCGCAAGTTGACGTCGAACTTGCCCAGCGTCGGCTTGGCATCCGCGGTCAAGTAGAGCGCAAGCGCGGTGTCCTCGCCAGGCTCGAGACCGAGCGGCCGTGGTCCGAAGAGCGGATCGCCGCTGCACGGCTCCCCCGGCGTGTGTCGAAATATGGCCAGTTCATAGTCGGCAGGCGGCACCCTGAAGGGACCGACCACGCGCGGGAACGTCAACCGCGGGAGACATCCCCGGAGGCCGAACGGGCCGCGCACGAGCACATCGATGGGCACGTCGTGCTCTCCAGGAACTCCGTGCACGATGAACACCGTGGCCGGTCGCGGGAGCGCTGCGAGCGCCGAACCGCTGAAGAGTGCAAGAGTAACAATCGCGAGTACAGTCGTGCGCACACGTTTCAACATGGCGTGAGCCTCCAATTCGCAGGCACCGTCTGATTGCTTCTGGTCGTTTGACCGGTGATCCGCGAGGAAGGTTGAAGAGCAAGAACCCCAGTTCGAACCTGACTGTCGTGCGCGGAGGGCTGCCGAGAGCCTGAGACGAGCGTTATGCTTGAGTGCGCAGATTGGCGGTCGAGGCCACCTTGCGGTTACGCTCTGATTCACATGCCTCAATGGACGGTCCTAGTTAGACAAGACGTGGACCGGCTTCTGCTTGTCGTCGCCCTGCTGGCCGGGGTGATTGTTCCCGCTCAATCTGCTTCTGAATCCTCTCTGGAAAGCTATCTCGCGGGCGGCGCGGGGTTGATCGCGGTTCACGAACGCCTGCGCCGCGAGTTTCCTCGTGGCAGCGCGCTCATTGCGACACTGCTCGTCTTTGGAGGGACGTCGCTGTTCTGGTCGATGACACGTGCCACGTCGTTCGTCGAGTCGGCAGCGTTTGGACTGGTTGCGGCGCTGGCATTTCTCTCCGCGCGGCTGCGGATGGGTCAGGTCGTGATGTGCGTCTTGATTGCCGCAACTCCGATCGCGCTGCGACATTTCACAGGCGTGGCGGCGACGAGCACACTGGCAGCACCTGCTGATTGGACGTCTCAGCTGTTCTCATCGTCGCGCGGGTTCCTTTCGCTGACACCCGTGGCATTCTTCGCGCTTGTCGGGACGATTGCTTCGCTCCGACGGCATTGTTTCTCAGCGTTCTGTTCGCTCGCGCTGTTTGCTTCAATGATCGCGATCAACACGCTCGAGCCCGTCGGCGCGCCGCTTGACGGCCCGAGCGGTCATGGCCTGACCGCGGCGCTGGCGATCCTGGCGCCGGGTCTTGCCTTTCTGATTGATCGTGCGCGCGCCCGACCAATGCTTGCTGTTACTCCACTCATCGTCGTTGCTCTCTTGTGGAACTACTGGCTGATGGTGCAATACACAACCGGCATGCTGCCCAAGGACGCGCCCGTCAGCTTTGTCGATATGGTACGGCAGCAGGCTGCCGTGCATACACGCCCTCCGTACGTCTATCTCTTTGCGTTCCCCGCGAATGTCTGGTTCGCGTGGCGCGAGGGCGTCCCAGCCGAGCGTTATGAGGTGCTGGCGCCCGAGCCACGGCGGCAGTCGATCGACCTGGTGATGGATCGACAGGCGGATCGGTTTCTGCTGGACGGCTGGGATGCACCAGGGCCCGACGCCACCGGGCCCGTGCATTGGATCCGCGAGCGGCGCGCGACGATTGTGCTTCCACTCGATCTCCAGGACGACCGCCCGATTCTGGTGTCAGTCACCTCGCGTGCCCGACTCGAAGAGCCGGCCGTCGATGCTGATCTGGGCCTTGAAGTCAACGGCCATGAGATTGGCCGTTTCGTGGCGCCCTCCGCTCGACCAGCGGAGGTCACTATGACCGTTCCCGCCGCTGCCGTTGGACGGATCTTTCGTGCGGGCTACAATCGGCTCACTGTGGTGAGCTACGGAGTGCATCGCGCGGACGATGGAGATCGCGGTGAGCCTGGGCACATTGGCAACCGTCCGGGCAGCCGGGCATGGCCGGTTGCCGTCTCGCGGATTCGCATCATGTCCGAATCCACACAATGACATCCAGCACCTCTGCACCTCTGCACCCCCGTACTGCCGCACCCCATCGTCCTTTGGTGTCAGTCATCGTGCCGGTCTACAACGGCGCGGACCTCGTGTCAGCGTGTCACGCGGCGCTGTCGACGGTGATGGATCAGATGGCTGGCGGCGTGGAGGTCATTTATGTCGATGACGGCTCATCGGATGCAACAGCCGATGCACTGCGCGCCATCCAACTGACCGATCCGCGCATCCGGGTCGTCGAGTTGGCCGCCAATTTCGGCCAGCATGCAGCGTTTACCGCGGGCTTCGACCACGCGAAGGGCCGGTATCTGGTCACCCTCGACGTGGACCTGCAATGTGATCCCGCCGATATTCCGCGACTCATCGAGCCGCTCACGCGTGGGTACGATCTGGTCAGCGGCATTCGGCTGAGTCGTCAGGATCCGCCTACGCGCCAGTTCTTTTCTCGACTTACCACGGCTCTGGTCACCCGTCTGGCTGGCGTACCGCTTCATGACATTGGTTGTCCGCTCAATGCGTTTACGGATGATGTGGCTCGAAGCCTGGCGGCGTTTGGCGAGCTCCGTCGATTCTTGAAGCCGCTGGCCGTCCGTGTCGCCCGCAAGGTGACCGAGGTCGAGGTGCAGCATCGGCCCAGGCAGGGCATGCGGCGCGCGTCATCCTATTCGGCAACCGGCCTGGTCCGCCTCTTCATGGATTTCTTCGTCAACGCGCTGGGCGACGTGTTTGCGTGGGTCTTTCTCGTGGCAAGCGCGCTGGCGGGTGTTTTGTTGCTCGTCACGATTGGCGCGGCAGCAGGCGCCGCGGTCGGGTCAGTCTCGCCAGCTGTTCCCCTCATCTCGGCTGCCCTGACTGTTACAGCCATGCTCGTCGCGCTCCTCAGCCTCGCCGGCGATTACGTCCAGCGCATCTATCGTCAAAGTTCCGGCCGTCCGTTCTATCTTGTGCGCCGCGTCCACGAGTCGCTGGATCCTGTGGCCGGGGCCCTGCAAAGCCCCGGGGCTCGCGTGTGATCGCACGGACGCTCGCCGCTGGTGAGCTTTCGGTCGTGGCGCCGCTGGTGCAGGCGTATCCCTTCAAGCCGTATCGCAACTATCGGGTGCTGCCACGGAAGGCGCAGCACGCGGTCATGCTCGCTGAAATCACCAATACGCTCGAGCATCGGGACGGCATCGTCTGTCATCTACAGGATGCGGGCGCTGACGCGCTCGCGGTGGGGCGCGTCCTGGACTGGGACTCTCGGTTCTTCGGCGTGCCGATGGGACGCATCGAGTACGTGGCTGCATCAGATCGCACACTCGTGCTGCCTGCTCTGGAAAGCGTCGTCGAGGCGCTGCGGGTGCGGGGGGTCCGTCACATTACCGCACGTGTTGACGTTGCGGATGTCGAGTCGATGTCGGTGTTCGAAGTCAACGGCTTTCGCCTGATGGATTCGCTCGTCACCTACATCACGCGGCCGCGCAAGGAACCGCCCCGCGACGTACGAGAGGTCGGGACGATTCGACCGTTTCGACTCGAAGACGGTCCTGCCCTGCTGGAGATCGCGGCCGAAGCGTATCGAGGATTCCGCGGGCGCTTCCATCTCGACCCCCACATTCGTGACGATCGCGCCGATGCGTTGTACACGGAGTGGGCGAAGCAATGTGTCGGCGCCAGCATGGCGGACATGATGCTGGTATCGGAGAGCGCGGACGGACAACTGCTTGGCTTTCTGGCATTTCGTCGCCGAGAGCCGGTCTCATCGGTTGGCGGCGTGCCGGTCTTTGGCGGCGGCCTTGGCGCGTGTCGTGCCGACGCGCCGGGGGCCTATGCGGGATTGATACGGGCCGGAACGATCTGGGCGCACGATCGGGATGGCGTCGCGGAGTGTCAGACGCAGAACTACAACTTCCCTGTCATCCGCATCTACGAGGCCGTCGGCGCACATTACGTGCGGGCTGAGTACACGCTGCATCGTTGGCTGGATTGAGGGGGTCAGCTATAATCAGAGTTTGTCGATTGGGCGGCTAGCTCAGTTGGGAGAGCGCCGCGTTCGCAACGCGGAGGTCGGGAGTTCGAGCCTCCTGCCGTCCACCAGCCTTCGCTCGGGAGTCCACGCGAAGGCTTGCCGTAGATTTCGAGCTGCGGCTGGCGAGCCAAACCCTTAGCAAAGAGGCAGCTCTACGCTGCCTCCGCGCTCGCCCAGATCGATAGCCAACGCTGCCGCCTGATCTCCCGCAAGCGCCACGAGTTTGGACGATGGGAACCGATCAAGATAGAGATCGCGGCGACTCGCATCAAACCGCCTGCCCCGGTCCTGGTCTGAATGAGGACACACTTGCCGCGATATCGCATCCTGCCGCTGTCTGGCTACACGCCAACCATCGGCCGGCTCGTGGCGATGCTTTCCTACGCGCGCCAAAAGACGCTCGACGCCGTGGAGGGGTTGACACCCGAGCAACTGGATCACGTGCACGATGAGCGAAGCAACAGCATTGGCGCTCTGCTCGCGCACGTGGCTGCGGTGGAGCGCGGTTATCAGCTCGTGACGTTCGAGGAGCGCGAGCCGACAGCGGCGGAAAACGACGCGTGGTCCGCGGCCTTGACGCTTGGCGACAAGGGGCGCCGTGAGATCCGTGGTCACGAACTGCAGTTCTATGTCGACGAGCTTCGGCGGACACGTGAGGCGACGCTCGAGACGCTGGCGGCGCGCGACGACGCGTGGCTCGAGGCACCGCTGCGAATTGCGCCCGCTCTGAATGCCCACTGGGCGTGGTTCCACGTCGCCGAAGACGAGATCAATCATCGCGGACAGATCCGCTGGCTCCGCGCGCGCCTGCCCTAGCAGAGTTGATGATGAGCTTCGCACGAAGGGCGACTGAGTTTGTCGCGAGTGGTGCGGCTTCCTTGGTGTGTCTCACGGTGCTAGACTCGGGCTGTATGCCGCCAAGACCACAATTGCCGGACCAGGAATGCTTCGACTGCAATCCGGAAGGCAATCGACTAATGACGCACGTTGATACGCTGAAGGAGCCGCGTATTGGCGCTGCCGGGGAATCCACCGGGGAATATGATTTCATCGCCGTCTTTCAATGCTCCAAGGTGCCCATTCATCGTCGGCGCGAAGCATTCGAGCCGAGCGGTTTCTAACCCGACCGCGTGTCACTCGGCCACCCATCCTCTCGCCAGTCATTGCGATTTCGCTTCCTCAGCCACGTCATCGACGTTTCGGACATCGCGCGTCGGCGGCGGACCATCATCCTCGGGCAGGTAGTGGCGGATGGGCGCCGGTGCTTCGTCACGTTCTCTGCAGCGCGTTCAGGGCGTCTTCGGGGCTGACGTACTTCCCCAACCACTCGCCAGAGGTTTCTGACGTCTGGACGATGATTTGCCACCACTGGCCGAATTTCGCGACCAAGATGGTGAGGCCCTCGGGGAGACCGCGCACTTGGTACGCCACCGGTTCGCCAGACCTGCGCGACATGAGGTAAGGGGCAAGTGTCAATTTCATGCTAGGTACCATCAGTCTCGCTCCATGCTCGGGACTACTACGTCTGCTTCCGACGCACACCGGTGGAGGCCTTCTTGCATCATATAGCCCTGTAAGCGATTGAGAGTTGCTTTGGGTCTATTTGCCCTCAGGCCTCTCCCTAACCTCCACATATTCGGAAGGATTTTTCTATGACGACCACTTTTGACACGGCTACACGACCGCGTGCCTCCTCGACCGAAGCGTTTGAACACGCAGAAGGCAAAGTTGCTCGAACCATCGAAGAGCAGACCGCGAAATTGCCATCCGATACCTTTCTCTGGGCGGCGCTTGGGTCAATGAGCATCGCCCTCTTGCTGCAAATGTCTGGCAGAAAAGACGAGAGCCTCTTCATCGGCCAGTGGGCAGCGCCTTTCCTTTTGTTTGGTGTTTATAACAAGTTAGTGAAAGTGGGGGGATCTGATCGGCTGAACGCGTAGAAGCGGTCTGATGCTGGCAAAAGGTATGACCCGGCCAGCGTCGGCTTTACCACGCCGAATTTGCGTCTGCGACGGGATGGCAATTTGGTTGCCTTCCGTCGCTACCTTCCACCAGGGCAATGCTCTCCGCCCTGTGCGTCGCCCGCGCGTCGTCGGCTCTGGTGAGTTTGCGGTTGCGCCACAAGAGAACCGCACACATTAACGACACGTCGGTCCAATCGCTCTGCCCCAGGGCGAAATCGCCTCAAGCCTCGTGATCCGTGTCGTTGCGCCACGCACCAGGGAAGCGACGTACCCTTCGCGCGAATCGCCGCCACGCGTGAGTGTGTGCACTTCGAGGAACGACCTTACAGATTTCGTTGTCGGCGCACAGTTTGCGTAGCGCAGGAACGCATGTCCGTGCGGCGTTTGGCGGCGTTCATAGAGACGTCACCGACGGGGTTGATTGGTCTCCCCCCCGGCTCCAAGGAAGCACGCCGCTCGGACTTTTTGATCGCCTATGCACATTCGTTCGAGCCAAGGTGTCGTGAATTCCGGGCAGTAGATCCGTGAACGATTTCATCGTCGACAAAAACGGATGCTTACTATTGCACGCGCGTTGCCCGAATGGGCATCTGGCTGTGCAGCGGGATAAGGCGGGCGACTGGCACTGCACGACCTGCGATGCGCACTGGTCGCGGTCACTGAACGACACGGCCACGATCGATCCTGAGTCGCCTCAGAGCGCAATGCGCGTTGAGTGTGTCTCCCAAACCGTCAAGCCGATCATTCCGGATTCAGTTAACGGCGTCGTGCGAAACGACCACACAGGTGAGGAACGCGCCGTCACCTGCCACTTCATCAGCGATCCCGCAACGCCTGGGTCGCCCCCGACCAATGGCTTTCTCTTGGCGCTGGACGGACGCCGTTGGACGGCCGAAAGCGTCTCCGGCGACACGTTCACGCTGCAACTTGAAGATGGCCGCGAGTTTCGCGTGGGAACCGTTCAGGCGAACGGCCTTCTCACGATCGCAGGGCAACGTCCATGAGCGTCGACTTCGCGAAACCGCGAGACCCGTGAGTTCAAGGTTTGCGAATCTGCACGGGCCGTCTCGAAACTTTTCGAGACTACCTTCACAAACACCTTCAGAAGACCGAGACACATGACTACAGATGAAGAAAACCCTCCGCAGGGGCTTATTCGTCGTTGCGGCACTCGCCTTGGTCGGTTGCGGAGGGGGAAACGCCACGCCGGTCAGCCCATCGCCACCACCACCCGCCCAGATCGCGGGCGCCTGGAGCGGCACGTTCGAAGCGCTGAATTATGCGGCGGAATCGATAGCGGTCGATTTGAACCAAGTAACCGGTTCCGTCACGGGAACATGGGTCAAGACCAGCCCTGGAGACCGCGAAACGGGAAACATTACGGGCACGGTGGACCGGACAGCGTTCACAGGCACCATTACATTCACGATAGGCAATGGGCCCACCTGTTCGGCATCTTTCTCTGGCCCCGCATCGAGTGCCACGCTGAATTGGTCGAGCCCAGGATTCACCGGCAATTGCGGGCTCGCGCCACCCGGCAACCCCGTGAACGTCCGGTTTGTGTTGCAACGTCGGTAGCACAAACCATGAATGGCACGATTGCACTCTGGCTGGCTCTTCTGGTTGCGCCTACTCAAGAGTCGTCATCTCGCGACAGCCAGCCTTCACGATCGAGCCCAACTTACAAGGGCTCAATCGTCGGCCAGCATCTGGCGCGGCTTGACGCAGGCGACCACCCTGTGCCGATTGGGTGGGTGCGGCAGATCGATGACTCTTTCGCTGCCTTGGAGCGCAAGTGCTGGCAACGCCGAGGGGAGTTGGGTGAGCAACAGAGCATCGCAGACATGGCGTTCCGCTCAGTTCGCGAGCTGCGGCAGGCCAAGATGTCCACGACCCACCTGGAGTTTCTAATGACGATGACGCAATTTGTTCCCCGGCACGCAGGAGAGAACGCTAATTGTGCTGAGGTTGCGGTATCTGTCGCAAAATCGTTGAAAGATCAGCATCGCGACCGCCGTTGAGAAGCGCTCGATGCTCGGCACTGAATTCCACGCTCGCCACCTGCTGCAGCAGTTCAAAACCCGCGCTGTCGGCGCGTCGTCCAATCGGCATTGATGAGCTGCCCGATAGGCACGCTGCCCGCCTGGGGTGTGTGCGCGATTGCCTCGCAGAAAGGGGAACGACGCGACCTGCTCGGTCGTGCTGAAGTTCGGGTTCAAACGCGACTTCAATCAGTGGCTCAACTCGCTCGGCAATGCCTCGGACATCGACACGCTGACCGAACTGATCCAGTTCAATCTGGCGCACGCGGCACAAAACGCCATCCGCTGCGAACAGGCGCGGCTGGACATCTCAGAGGAGATGAATCTCGTCACCGACGCGGCGCCCTTCGCCAACGATGGTGCGATGGACGTTTTTCTCACCGCCACACATGGCATCGACGAAGTGATGACCGCTCAGAATCTCGACGCCCTGTTGTTCGGTGGCGCCACCAGCGCCGGCCTAGCCGCGCGTCCCGGCTATCCCACCGTCGTCGTGCCGTTCGGTTTCATTCCGAACACACCGGCGGGGCTGCCAGCGGACTTCAATCCGCTGCCACAGCCGTTCGGCATCAGCTTTTCCGGATCGGCGTTCGAGGAGCCGACCTTGATCAGACTCGCGTATTCGTTCGAGCAGGCGACTCGCCGGCGCCACTCGCCGCCGAGCGCGCCACCGCTGCGAAAGGATGGGAAGGGGAACACGAACCAGTAGAAGGCCGACGGGGGGCCGGGTGGTGATCCCGGCCCGGCGGCCCTCACCCCTCAGGTCATGACCGGGCCCGCCACTGATTCTCCTTCTGCTTGAGCCAATATCGTATCCCGCGCCCCGCATACGGTTCCTGCTTGAACCTCGGAATAACGTGCAGGTGAGCGTGCATGACTTCCTGACCACCGACCGGCCCACAATTCCAGCCCACGTTGTATCCATCCGGCTGGTAGTGTTGTTCCATCCACGCCCTTACCTCTGCAAGGAGGGCGAACGTCGCGAGCGTTTCGTCTGGCGTGAGGTCAAAGACAGTTTCTGCATGTCTGAACGGAACGATAATTCCTGAGCCAAACAAGGCTCCCTGATATCTCTCGTTTTGGAGGAAGACGACTGTTTCGTTCCGGCAACCAACTTTGTAGTCTGGGTCGTCGGTCCAATGGCACAAAATGCAGTCGGTAGTCATGTATCGTCAGGTTTAAAGTAGCCCACTACCGACTTCCGAGCCAGGCCCATGGGTCGCGCGGCTCACTGTTGAAGTAAGCTTCGCCTACGATGCTGACCAGTCCCCAACCGGGCGACCTACTCATTCGCAACACGCTGAATGAGCGCTTCGAAATCGTCGATGCCGACGGCCATCACGTAGCGGGCCCTTTCGAGTCGTTCGTCGCGGCACATTTTCGCGCCCTTATAGAATCGAAAGGTGGGGCTGTTTGGCAACAGGCGTTCGACGACCGTGGTCTGCCGACCGGCGATCCGGTTGTAGTCCCGCCGCTCCGATAGCTCAGGTCGGAAGCGACTAAAACGACGCGCCCTTCATCCCGCGCCGCCCTTCGTGCGTGCCTTGTCCTTCGCTCGTGCCCCATCGTGATACGCGCGAGGGAAGCACCGAATGATTAGCGCGATAGGTCCACAGCGCTCTTCACTCATGGACATACGCCCATGTGCCCAGACGCTCTAAACTTCCGCCATGCCCGAATTGCGGATATCGCTGATTCGGAAAGTACACTAGCTGGTCAAAATTGATCCCGGGCCCAGGAGTGTGGACAAGCAGAACCCATGAGTTCTCCCCATAGGCGTGAGCATCTGTGGCATGGATGTAGTCCCACTCTGGATAGCCGCCCATTCCTGTTGATGGAATGGCCGCCAGATACCGAGGAAGAATCTCAGCGAGATCTCGAGGAGGACGATGCTCGTCGCGTTCGAAGGCTTCGATTGCCTGCAGCAGCGGCATCGCGGCCGCAGCGACATGCCTGATTCTCTGCATTCTGTGGATAGGACCCAACCACATGCCGGCAACCGTTCCCGCCACGATGGCAAACCACACCGCGAGTATTCGATAGGTCCGGCTCCGAAAACCTGCCTTGAAAAAGCCGACGATCTCGGCAATCACTCCACCCACTGCCACAAGACTCACAACGGGAAGGAAGAAGTCCAATCCCGAGAACAGTCGCGATCCGAATGGCAAGACTGACCATACATACGCCGCCCGATAAAGGAAGGCAGTTAGGCCAAGGACGCCAACGACTTTGTAAGCGAACCTAAGTACGTCCGACCGGGGAATGACGCCAATTTCTGCTGGCATTTGCTCTAACTGCGGTTAGGCAGCCTGCTACTTGTTCTTCAGTCGCGATTTCACTCTGTCGGTCGCCAATCGCAGGACCCTCTTGATATCGACGAGCCGGGTGGTCGCCAGGTTGTTGAAATCTCTGAGTCGGTGCTCGAAGCCCTGACCCCGGGTGGCATCCTCCACTGCGAATCGAACCTCCTGCAAGGCGACTCGTCGATGATCGTACGCTCCCAATACGTCGATGCACGCTTTCTGCAAGGCGCAGAACAGGCTCCTCTTGCCTGACGCTTCGTCGTCGTCGCACTCCCGGTCGTCCTTACGGTTCCACACCGATTCGTCTTTGAGGAGTTCGTCCGTCCTGAGAAGAATGAGCAGATCGTCATTCGTGACTGGCTGGTCTCGTCGCTCCAATTCGGGACTGGTCGGCGTCACTTGAGGAGCTTGCGGCTGTTGAACTGACGCGTCGACCTCCCGATCCCGACCCAAGACAAGAAATAGCGCGGTGAGCCCAAGGATCAGAGCGTATTTCATGCGCACCGTTCTTTCTCTTTGCCGATCTCCAAAACGCAAATCGGCTGTCTAGCGGCACCGTCAGAAATTTCGAACGTCTTCTTCGCCAACCAGGAAGATGGGCTTGCCACCACTTGAAATCGAGACTGCGTGCGCGATCGCCGGCTGCGCCGAGGGCGATGCCGCAGCCGCTTGGAGTGCCTCCATCGACGGAAAGTGAAGCTCCGCGATTCGATAGAAAGGCGGTGGACTTCCATCGGGTGTACCTAAGACCTTCGAGGCCACGAACTTCGTCATTCCCTGAAAGGTCTGAGGGGTCACCATCGGGGCGTGGTCCTGCGTGTAGGCCTTTTCGAACGCGCTCACGTCCCGAGGTGTTGGGTACAAGACAATGACTTTTGCTCCAGCCATGACGTGTCCTCCGTGGTCTCCGAGATGCCGCCTAGCAGTCTTCGTGTTCGGTCGTGACAGCCTGTGCGAAGGGGCGATTCTACCCGGAACGGAATTGGCTGGATCATTTCGCGAAGATGTAGGTCCGCCGCATCGGCCCGTCGCCATAGGTTGATCCGTGCCCCACTATCTCGACCTTCTCCGCTGAGATGGCTTGGATGTGAAACTCGTAATCAAGCCAGCGAGGCGTCGGGATGATCTCGAGCGTGCGCTCGATGCGTGTCAATACGGGATTGACGACGAATATGCCGAACAGCTCGTCTCGGAAGTTGCCACGAAACTGTCTGTCGGCCCTAATCCCCCAACCGATCAGCACATACGGACCGCCTGCATATGGCGTCCGCACCTCCATCACCGCCACATGATCGATAGCTGGATTTGCTTGTTGAAGGACTCCCCGGACCGACGAGATGAGGGGGTTTTCGGTGGCCGACCTGTCGACCTGCTGGCTCTGTGCAACCAACTCCACAGTTGTACGCAGGGGCATCGCTGCGATGAGAAGTGCCGTTAAGGGCAAAAACACCGGTAGCCAAACTGCAAAGCCGTAGATGACCGCCAGAACATGATCTTCCGGTTCTCGCAAGTGCCGTAACCCGACTCGCTGACGCAGCGAACTCAAGGCAGTTCCTACGGCCGGAACTGCTCGATGATTTTCGCATCCACCCAGTAGACGTCACCGCCCGTGGTCGTCTCCCACGTCGCCCCTATACGCCGGGAAAAGAAAAGATACTTTCCGTCGGGCGTGACCATCGGACAGTACTCGATCGTGTCCGTATTGATCGTCGGACCGAGGTTCACTGGTTCGGTCCACGCACCATCCTTTTTTCGGAACGAGACGTAAAGGTCCGCCTGGCCCAAGGTTCCTGCCCGACGGGATGTGAGAATCATGTAGCTCTCGTCGGGCGCGACGAACGTGTCACCGTCCTGAGAGTCACCGCTGATGGGTGGCCCGAGATTCACCGGCTCGGCGAAACGCCCGTCGGGCAGACGCTGGGCGCGGTAGACGTCGCCGCCGCCGAGGCTGCCAGGCCGATTCGAAGAGAAATAGAGGCTGCCGTCGGCCACGACGACGGGGTACACCTCACTGGCAGCTGTGCTGACCGGCGGAGGCACGACCTGTGCGGTCGTCAGCTCGCCGTTCACGCGCCGACTGACCCAGATGTCAGATCCCGGCTTCCCGGTTGCGTGCTCGTGCGGGTATTCGCCGAGGAAGTAGAGCGCTGTGCCGTCGGGCGAGACGGCCATGTCGACGGCCGTCGCCTTGTCGCCGTTCGGGAACACCATCAGCGGGCTTGGGGCACTCCATCCGCTGGCCCCGAACACCGAGCGATACATGGTGAAGACGCCGTCGACGATGCGAGTGAAGAAGAACTCGCGACCATCGGGAGTGAACACGGCATTGAGCTCGATAGCGTCAGTGCTGACCGCACCTGGTGCGAAGAGCACCGGCGTGGTCCCGGGAGTCTGCTGGCCAAAGTACGGTGGCTGTGGACGATCTAAACCGACCGAGGATCCGCGTTCGCCTTTGGTTGGGAGAGAGCACGATGTCACCGCCACGATGCAGAACATACAGACCGAGGAAAGAAACACGCTGCTCGATGTGACCATCACGGCTTCCTCCTGAGCGTCGAGGTTTGACTCCACGCGGCGTGCCAGTCCGGTGCCTTGGGATTTGCTCTTTGGGCAAGCGGACACTTGCACAGGCTCTTTCGCGCTGAGCCCGTAGCGACCGTTGATGCCGAACACGTTCATCGTTAAGGTTCGCAACCAGATACTTACGCTAATCGAACAGGCGACTGGCCCACCCCCACACTGTTCGGATGCCTACCCCGACACCGATCAGAAGGAGACCGAGCACAACGATCGCTGGAATTGAGCGTGCCCAACCGTTGGCGTTCGCCGCTGCCGGTGCGCGACGGCGCGGGTCGAAGTCCTTCGGCTCGAGACCGAGACGGCGTAGATCTCGTTGTGTCGTCTCACTGAGTCGCGCGAAACCGACCTGCCGCACGGCGCTTGGAAATTGCCGCAGGAGCTGTTGTGGTCCGCTGCGTGAGTAACGATGGAGAAAAAGCTCGATGGCGGCAAGATAGGTGGGCGCACGAACACCGGAGAGAAAGTAGTACTTGCCGGCTTCGAGTCGGTCCCCCAGCGTCTCCAAGAGCTGCCCGTAACGTTCAAGGAGAACTGGATCGGCGGCTACCGCCTGAATCGAGCCGCGCAGAATCTCCTTCGCTCTCCACTGCTGCCCTGCCTCAATCTCAGCGTCGACCTTGGCGAGAAGTTTCTCGCGTGTCATCTGCCCACCAAGCGATTATGGCAGACGATCTGAGTTATCAGATTTAGGTGTCCGCCCGAGGCTGCGTGCAGACTAACGATATACTTAACTTTCCTGCCGTTTCAGACGTCCAAATGAACATGGGGAAGCTTTTCGTCGTGCTCGCTCTGGCCGTTTCCGTCACCTTTCCAGTCGTCGCCCGCCAAGGCACCCCCGAAGAGCTCGCCGCGCGTATTCAACAGCGCTACGACACGATTCGCGATTTCGAAGCGGGTTTCGTCCAGACGTATCAGGGTGGCCTGCTCCGAACCAAGACGACTGAGCAGGGGACTGTCGCGATCAAGCGCCCTGGGCGCATGCGCTGGATCTACACCAAGCCGGAGCGCAAGGAATTTGTCTCGAACGGCGAGCGCATCTACTCGTATCTCCCCGCGGACAAGCAAGTCATCGTGAGCCCGATGCCGGCGTCCGACCAGACGACGCCTGCCCTGTTTCTCACGGGTCGCGGCCATCTCGTCCGCGACTTCACCGCGACGTTTGCCGAGATTCCAGACGCTCAGCCCGGCGTCGTCGGCCTCAAGCTTGTCCCCAGGAAGCATGACCCTGAAATCGAGTGGCTGATACTGGGAGTGGACGCAAAAACGCTGCAAATCCGGCAGCTTGTGGCCGCTGATCGGCAGGGCGGTCGGTCGTCGTTTACCTTCAACAATCTGAAGGAAAACCGGAACTTGTCCGATAAACTCTTCGAGTTCCAGGCCCCGCGGGGCGTGGACGTGATTACCAACGGCGTTCCGGCGAAGTAAGCTCGGAGGCGCGTTAACCCCTTGATCCGAGATCTCACTCTCCTTTTGTGCCTCGCAGCCGGCGTCAGCGGCTGTGCCACGAGCAGCGCCGTTCGCGCTGCCCGACTTGCCGAAAGCCAGCAGGACTACGACCGCGCGGTGATCGAATACACCAAGGTCGTGCGGGCGCGGCCCAACGATCGCATGGCCCGCGCGTCGCTCGAGCAGGCCAAGCTTCGGGCGGCACAAGATCACTTCTCGCGCGCCCG
Source organism: uncultured Acidobacteriota bacterium (assembly GCA_963846425.1). Taxonomy (GTDB): domain Bacteria; phylum Acidobacteriota; class Vicinamibacteria; order Vicinamibacterales; family UBA2999; genus JACCSI01. The sequence continues at coordinate 522,505 of CAWJVW010000002.1, forward strand.
GCGCATGGCGTCGGTTGGCAAACTCGAGGAATCGCTCGTCGAGTATCAGCTAGCGGCTGAGCTCAACCCGACGAATCAGACCATCCAGGACGAGATGCGCACGGCACGCGCGCAGCTGCGGGCCAAGATCGCCGTGAACGCGGAAGGCAAGACGCGCCTCGAGACGTTGATTCAACAGAGCCTCGAGGCTCCGCTCCCGGGCTCCGATCTGCCTGAGGACATCTCACTCCCCGACACGCTGATCTTCCGCGAAGCCAGCGCCCGCGAAGTGTTTACCGCTATCGCCAAGTTCGCAAACCTGAGCGTGGTCTTCGATCCGACGTTTCGCGATCAGCCCATCACGATCGACTTGCGCAAAGTGGAGCTGGCCGAAGCGCTGTCGTCAGTGACGGCAGCCACGCGCAGCTTCTGGAAGGCGAACGGCCAGCGCACTATCACCATCGTTCCGGACACACCGGCCAAACGACGTGAGTACCGAGGACGAGGTCGTGCGCACGTTCTATTTGAGCAATGCCGACCTCAAGGAAACGATCGACATTCTTCGGATTGTGGTGGATGCCCGTCGGATCGCACAGATGTCCGCGACCAACGCCATCACGATCAAGGACACTCCCGAACGAATCGGCGCCGCCGGACGCATCATCAGCGCCATCGACAAAGCCCGTCCAGAAGTGATCATCGACGTGGAGCTGCTGGAGGTCGATCGGACGCGGATGAAAGAATACGGCCTGCAGATTGTGTCGCCTTCGACGCCGCAGATTGGCATTTCGGGCCAGGCGGACGTCAACCGTGAAGAGTTCACGCTGCGCGACCTCCGCAATCTCACGCAGTCGGATGTCTTCCTGACCAATTTACCTGGGCTGTTCTATCGGCTGCTGAAGAGCGACAGCGCCACGCGCGTCCTGGCGAATCCGCAGCTGCGAACCTCGGAAGGGATTCCTGCGCAGGCGCGTTTCGGCGAACGCGTGCCTGTGCCAGTGACGATATTTGCACCCATCGCGGCCGGCGGCGTGCAGACGCAGCCGATCACGTCGTTCAACTACGAAAACATTGGCGTCAACATCGACCTCACTCCGCGCACGCATCACGATGACGATGTGTCGCTGGCGGTGAAAATTGAAGTGAGCAGCATTTCCGGCACCGGCTTTGGTGGCCTGCCCACGTTCGGCAATCGCGCAATCAGCACAGTCATTCGGCTGAAAGACGGCGAGACGAACATGCTTGCCGGACTGATCCGCGACGACGAGCGGGTGGTTTTGTCAGGGATTCCGGGCCTCAGCGATATCCCCGTCGTTGGCCGGCTGTTCGCTCACAACCGGCGAGAGACGCAGGAGACTGACATCATCCTGACGCTGACACCGCGCATCGTGCGCGTGCTCGATCTGAACGCGGCAGACCTGGTCCCGTTCCGCGTGGGACGCGACAGCGGGGCGCCGCTCATCGACATCCCGCTGCCAGCGCCGATTCCACCGGCCCCCAAGCCTCCACCAGGCGACATCCCCGAGGGCACGACAGTTGTCCCACCAGGTCAACCCACTTCGCCTGCAACACCAATCCTGCCTGTACCACAGCCGGCCGTACCGGTGAAGCCGCCAAAACCGCCACCTCCGCCACCCAGGTGATTAGGGGATTTGATTTGGTGAATTGGTGATTTCACTGCGTGATTGCGTGATTGCCGATTTGATTTCGTGGTTTGGTAAGTTTGAAATTTCTGCGCCGCGCGCGGCTAGCCCACGCGGGCGACGTGTCCGCCGAGTCCTTCCAAGCGCTCGACGAGACGCGCGTAGCCGCGTTCAACCACTTCCAACTGATCGACTCTGCTCTGTCCTTTTGCCGCAAGCGCGGCAGCGATGAGAGCCATTCCCGATCGAATGTCGCGGCTATCGAGCTGCTTGCCACGCAATTGCCGAGGACCCGTGACGATGACGCGATGAGGATCGCAAAGGAATAAGTCGGCGCCCATGCCGCTCACCTGCTCGAGTGAGTAAAGGCGCAGCTCGTAGAGCCAGTCGTGCACGAGAGTGGCTCCCGCCGCTTGTGTCGCAAGAGCGGTGACCAGGCTGACGAGGTCACTCGGGAAACCAGGCCACAACCCCGTCGTGATGCGGCCAGCGTTGATAAGAGTTCGGGGCTCCGCCCTGAATGTCGTCCCATCATGCTCGCAGTGGACGTTCATCTTCTTCAAGACGGACGAGACCACCTCCATGTCCTCCCATCGGGTTCCGCCGACTTCAACGGCGCCCGCGGTGATGGCGGCGACGACGGCCCAACTGCCGGCCTCGATGTAGTCGCCCCAAAGCGTCTTGGTCGCGCCAGCCAGCCGCGATGCACCATCCACACGAATCGTCGCGCTCCCCGCCCCCTCGATTCCGGCGCCCATGCTCTGCAGGAATTCGCAGAGCTCAACGACGTGAGGCTCGCACGCCGCATGACGAATCTCAGAGCGTCCGGGCGCGGCAGCCGCCGCGAGCAAGGCAGTCTCCGTTCCGGTGACCGAGGCCTCTTCCAAGTAATACGACGCCGGCTTGAGGCCATCAGGCGTCTCGAGCGCATGTCCCGGCCCGTCGGATACGCGCACCCCCATGTGCCCGAGCGCCTCGAGATGCGTGCGAATCGATCGCCGTGTCGGGAAGTCGCCGCCCGGCGGGGCCACGAGCGCGCGGCCACGTCGGGCGAGTAACGGACCCATCAGCAATACCGAGCCGCGCAACCGGCCCACCAACGATGGCGCTGGCTCGTCTTTTGTGATCTCCGCACACCGAATGCGAAGCGTCGTGGTGCCGATGCCTTCGACCTCAGCGCCGAGGTCGAGCAGCAAACGACACATGACTTCGACATCAGCGATCCGGGGCACGTTGTGCAGAACGCATTCGTCCTGGGTGAGCAGACACGCGGCAATCAACGGGAGCGCGGCGTTCTTGTTGCCTTCGACGTCAAGGCGGCCGCGAAGACGATGGCCGCCTTCGATGACGAGTGTGGACATGAGTCAGCTCTCTGTTGATTTAGTCTACGGCCTACGGCGTACGGCCAAAACCGAGCAACCACTCGAGATCGGAGCTCGGAGGAAAGCCTACGAATACCGGCTCCGGGACAATCGCGATGTCGAACGCATCCCAAACAGCGTGCTTGATGTCGGCGGCCAACCGCAACACGTCGCTCGCGCGGGCGCCGCCGTGATTGACAATGGCCTGGGACTGAAACGGCGACACTCCAATCGGACCGCGCGTAAATCCCTTGCGAAAGCCCGCTCGCTCAATCAACCACGCGGCAGGCACTTTCACGTAGTCCGTGCCAATCGGGTAATGGGGGATTTCTTCCTCGCTGCACTGACTGCGCTCGCTCATTGCGTTGAAGGCTTTGCGGCTGATGACCGGGTTGACGAAAAAGGATCCGACGCTGCGATTCGCTGGATTGCCGTTCTCGATAACCATTCCCTTTCGACGCCGAATCTGCAGAATGGCGTCGCGCAACTCTGCAAGCGACGGCGATGGATTGCCTGAGTGCGCGAAAAACGCGATGACATCCGCGTATGCCTGTGTTGGTGGCCCTTGTGGGGTCAACGCAAAATCCACGCGCGACACAATGAACCGATCATGATGCTTGAAGCGGCTGCTGCGATACTCGAATCCACATTCGTCGGCGGCCAATACCACAGGGCTGCGCGTCTTACGATCGACGGCGTGGACGTGCGTGATCGAGCCGGAAACATCCTGACCGTATGCACCAACATTCTGAACAGGTGTTCCGCCCACGAGACCAGGGATGCCCGAAAGGCACTCGAGACCAGCGCACTCGTGCTTCACTGTCGTCGCGACGAATGCATCCCACGGCTCGCCGGCGCCGGCGCTGAATGTCTCGCGGCCCTCTCGCGCAGTGCGGTCAACCCCGCGAATATCAACGTGAATGACCAGCCCGTCGAATCCTTGATCTGCGATCACGACGTTGCTGCCGCCGCCCAGCACATGCAGCGCGACGCGACGCGTCTCAGCCCATGCGAGAGCATCCATGATGTCCTGCTGTTCGCTCGCGTGACAGAACCAGCGCGCAGGGCCACCGACGCCAAGCGTGCACCACGCTGCGAGCGCAACGTCTGACTGAATATTCATGCGCGGTGTGTTTGATCGGCAATGCGCAACAGGGATCGCTCGCGCGCGATGAGCGCGGCAGCCGCGTCTTGCCGAGAACAGGACGAGAACTCGATGAAGTCGCCGGGGGCCAGCTGACCGGCGATCGGCAAGTCGGCGGCAATTACGGACGCAATCTTCGGATATCCGCCCGCCGTCTGGCGATCTGCCATCAACAGTATGGGCTCCCCCGCCGCGGGGACTTGAATCGCGCCAAACGCCAGTGGCTCGGATATCGGCTCGTCGAGCCGGTGGCGTGTGAGAGGCGGACCTTCGAGACGATAGCCCATCCGATTCGAGCGCGGCGAAACCCTGAAGCTGACTTTCGTCAGAGTCGATGTGGCCTCAGGGGGAAACCAGTCGGCCTGAGGCCCCGGAACAATACGAAGCCGAGCCCGGCCCTTGTCGTGCAGCGGAATGCCACTGGCGCGCCTGACGGCGACCGTCGGCGGAGTCTCCGTGATCGGCAGGCGATCTCCTACCACCAGCGCCCGACCGTTCACCCCTCCCATGGCGCACACGAGGTGCGTCGCCCGACTGCCGAGAACTGGCAGCGTGCGCACCCCTCCGCGCACGGCGAGATAGGCGCGGGCGCCGGCAGAGCGCCGCCCGAACTGGAGCCGCGCGCCGCAAGGGATCAGCGCCGCTGCCGACATGGCCAGCGGCTGTCCATTGCAAGCTACGGCGAATTCGGCTCCGCACACTGCGATCATGGCGGAGACATCGAATTCAAGCTCCGGTCCAAGAAGCGTGATCTCGAGCGTGGCCGCGCCGGCGGCATTGCCGACAAGGATGTTGGCAAGCCGGTGCGAGTACGTGTCCATCGGGCCAGCCACCGGAACACCGGAGGCTTGATAGCCCCATCGCCCGATGTCCTGAACGGTCGTCAGTAACCCGGGCCGCACTACGTGAATCGCCCCTTCGGTCATCAGATCGCTGGCACAGGGCGGAAGCGCACGAGATCGCCAGGGTGCAACAGGCTGGGTTCAGTGCGGGCAGCATCAAACATGACCTCGTCCGTGCGTCCAATCAATTGCCACCCGCCGGGCGAGGCGATGGGATAGATGCCAGTTTGCTCCCCGGCAATGCCGACCGATCCGGCGGGCACCCGCTCCCGCGGCACTCGTCGTCTCGGCACCGCAATGCTGTGGTCCACACGGCCCATATACGAGAAGCCCGGCACGAACCCGAGCATGTAGACGCGATACGTCGGCGCGACGTGTCGTTTGATGACGCTTTCGATGCTGCACCCAGCCCATTCGGCCACCGCCTCGAGATCCGGTCCCGCCTCGCCCCCGTACTGGACCTCGATCTCAATCGGCGGCCGCGTGGTCTCGACGCCCGCGTCGCGAAGACGGCTTGCTTCCTCCTGGACGAGGCGTTCGAGTGCTGCGAGATCGGTTGAGAGCGGATCGAAGTGAATCCCCAAGGTGCAATAAGCCGGGACGATGTCGCGAACCACATGTTGAAGGCGTGCTTGGAGACGTTCGGCGAGAGCGATCACGTCCTGGTTGATCGTCGGATCGATCGACTGCTCCCACTCGACAAGCAGCATGGTGTCGCCGGAGAGCCGGATCTTCACGCGAGCGCCTCGACGAGCTTTCGGTGAATTCCGCCGAAGCCGCCATTTGACATGATAACGACCAGATCGCCGGGTCGCGCCTCCGTCGACACCTCTCGCACGATCGTGTCGACGTTCGGCAGGTGGCGCGCCCCGACGCCGCGCTCACGAAGGTCGTTGACGAGCCTGTCTTCAGACAGTCGCTCGTCCGGTGGCAGACTCGATCGGAAGACCGAGGCGATAACCACCTGATCGGCGCCAGCAAAGGCTCGGGCGAAATCTGCCTGAAAGATGCGACGGCATGATGAGGCCGACCGTGGTTCGAAGACGGCCCAGATTCGACGCTGGGGTTGTGCGGCCTTGAGGGCCGCGATTGTTTCGGCGACCGCTGTCGGATGGTGTGCAAAGTCGTCGTATACGATCACATCCCGCACTGTGCCCACGACCTCGAGGCGCCGCTTCACGCCTCGGAATGCTTTCAGGCCTTCTCGCATTGTTTCGATCGGCAGGCCGCATTCACGCCCGACGGCAACAGCCGCAAGCGCGTTTCTAACGTTGTGCGTCCCGGCCAGCGGCACTTCGAATTGCCCACGGTCTTCTCCATGCTCCCAGATTCTGAATGTCGTTGCCTCACCCGTCGGTGCAATGTCCACAGCGCGCCAGTCGGTACCCTCGGCGGTTCCGAAGGTTTGGACGCGGCTCATTGCGCGCGACGCGAGCGCGGCCGCATCAGAACTATCAGCGCCAATCACCGTCAGGCCCCGGCGCGGGACCAGATTCACCAGGCGGCGAAATGCGAGGCGAACCTCGTCGAGGTCTTGGTAAATGTCGGCGTGATCGAACTCGATGTTGTTGATGACCGCAATGTCGGGCAGGTATTTGAGAAACTTGGCCGTCTTGTCGAAAAAGGCGCTGTCATACTCGTCGCCTTCGATGACAAAGGGGCCGTTCTCGGCGCCGATGCGGTAACTTGATCCGTTGTCGCCGAAATTCCGTGCAATGCCTCCGATGAAGACGGTCGGGTCGGCGCCGCCATGCGTGAGCAGCCACCCTGCCATGGACGAAGTCGTGGTCTTTCCGTGTGTGCCGGCGATCACGATCGACCGTGCGCGCCACAGAAAGTGCTCCCTGAGCGCTTCGGGCAGCGACACATGCCGCAATTTTCGATCGAGCACGGCTTCGAGCTCGACGTTACCGCGTGAGATGGCGTTGCCGATGACGACAACATCCAACGTGTCGTCGATATGCTCCGCGCGGTACCCCTCGAGGATGGGGATGCCTTCCGCCGCGAGAAAGTCACTCATGGGCGGGTACACTTTCTCGTCGGAGCCGCGCACGTCGAAGCCGCGATGCTTGAGCAGCGCGGCGAGCGTGCCCATCGCCGTGCCGCAGATTCCAATCAGATGAACGCGTGTCATTGCAATGAGGTCGTCTGCCGACGATCAAAGAGGCAGCCGCAGATTTCGCAGATGTTCAGCGAGCCCAGCGGCTGAAAGCCGGCCACCGCCGGTCTACGACCGGCGGTGGGCTCGCGCGAATCGCAGAACTCTAAATCCGTGTTACTCGCCCCTATCTGTGTCATCTGTGTTATCTGCGGCTGTAATTCATCTGTGTTATCTGCGGCGGTATTCATCAGTGTCATCACCGTGCATTCCATCTGCGGCTTCACGTCACAGCAGCTTCTTCAATCACGACGGCCGCCGGGGACGTGACGACCCTCGCACGCACGCCAAGCGGCAAGGTCCACGTCGGGCCGGTGGTATGTCCCGAGGGGAACCCGAAGAGCACGGGACCGGCGAACTTGCGCACAAAGTCCTGCAGCACGTCGCGAATGGCGTGGTCCCCGCCGGGCTCGTCGCAGGACGGGAACTCGCCAAAGACCAGGGCACCCGCGCGGCCGAGGATGCCCGCCTGCGACATTTGAGTGAGCATGCGATTGATGCGGTACGGGCGCTCCGCGACTTCCTCAATGAAGAGAACGCAACCGTCGGGCGGGTTGAACGCCCACGGCGTCCCGAGGGAAGCCGTGAGCTGGGTCAAGGTTCCCCCCACCAGGGTGCCGTGCGCCTCTCCGGTGCGGAGCACGTCCAGCCCCGGTGGGCACAGTTCTCCAACTGGCTCGGGCGTGCTGACGGCGCGCAGGAACGAGAGCCGGTCATAGCCGGCCTCCCCTGCGGCGAGTCGCCGTTCAACCATTGGCCCATGAAAGCAGACCACGCCATGTTGGAGATGAAACCAGAGGAGCGCCGTGACGTCGCTGTACCCGACAAGAATCTTGCGGGCCGTGCGCATCAACTCGACGTCGAGCAGCGGCAGCATCTGCGCGCTGCCGTAGCCGCCGCGCACTGCGATGATTGCGGCGATGGAGGGATCGCGCCACGCGTCGTGCACGGATGCGGCTCGGAGTGCTGCCTCACCCGCCACAAACCGATCGCGGGCGAAGACTCGCTCGTCGTAGACCGCTTCGTAACCCAGTGTGCGCAGCTCAACGACACCCGCGTCGAGCTCGTCACGCTTGAACGAGCTGGCCGGCGCCACCAGCGCAATGCGATCGCCCGGTTGCAACCGGCGCGGCTTAATCCAGTGGCGCTCAGATGACAAGGTCACAGGAACGAGGCCATCTCCGCCGCAATGGCCTGATGCTCCTCGCGGCCGATGACCGATCGCAGCTCGCGAAGCCGCGCCGCGGTCTTCGGGCGTTCGGATGCCAGGAACCGCTCCTTGGCGTGCCTCAATCGCTTCAGCGCAGCCGCAATCCGCGTTGGGCTGATTTCCCCTGACTCCACGGCCTTCACGAGCGCCTCGAGCGTCACTGCCTGCAGTTCGACGTTGCCGCTGCAAACGAGCAGACCGTCGCATCCCGCGCGAATGGCCTGGACGGCAGCCATCGGAACAGCCGTACGTGCGCTGACTGCCTTCATCTCGAGATCGTCGCTCAGGATGACGCCTTCATAACCGAGCTCTTCGCGCAGTATGCCTTGAACAATCGCCGGCGACAGCGTTGCAGGCCGCTCCTCGTCCAGCGCTGGTACCAGGACGTGCGCGGTCATGATGAACGCCACCTGCTGCTCGATGGCGGCACGAAACGGCTCGAATTCCACGGCACGCAAACGGTCTGGCGGATGCTCGACTACCGGGAGCTCGACGTGCGAATCGGTGCTCGTATCACCATGGCCGGGAAAATGTTTGCCACACGCCGCAACACCCTCGGATTGCAACGTCCGGATGATCACGGTTGCCAGTCGCGCGACTTCGTCCGCGCGCTCGGCGAGCGCACGGTCGCCAATCACGGGGTTCTTTGGGTTGGTATGGATATCGAGAACCGGCGCATAGTCCAGCGTGATGCCGACGGCTGACAGTTCACGGGCCAGCGCTCGGCTGAATCGTTCGGCGAGCCCCTCAGAGCCGGCACGGCCGAGGACCGCCATCGGGGGCCATCGCGTGAACGGCTCCTTGAGGCGCGCGACGCGGCCACCCTCCTGATCGATGCTCACCCAGGCTGGCCTCGCCTGGCCGAGCGCTTCGAGATCGGCGGCAAGCTCGGCCACCTGCTCCGGTGCTTCGACGTTGCGACTGAAGAGAATCGTGCCGCCGAGATCGAACTCTCGGGCAAGCGATTGCAACTCGGCCGGGACCGTCAGACCCGGAAAGCTACCAATCAGAAGCTGGCCAATCTCACGGTTGGAAGCGGTGGGCATCGCGCTCAAAATTATAATGTGCGCGTGCACATTACGGCTTCTGCGCCGACACGAATCGATCTGGCTGGCGGCACGATCGATATCTGGCCGCTCTATCTCTTTCATCACGGGGCGCAAACCCTGAACGCCGCAATCAGCATTCGCGCCCATGTGTACCTCGAGCCACGGGCTGATGAAGAGGTCGAGATCGTGTCGGAGGACACCGGGGGACGCGTCACCGGCTCGGCGCAGGCCCTGCGGGACAATGAGACACTCCCGCTATTGGGGCGTCTGGCCTCGGCATTCAACGCCAGCGGGGTGACCATGCGGACCCGTTCTGAATCGCCTGCCGGCGCTGGCATTGCGGGATCCTCGGCGCTGAACGTGGCAGTTTGCGGCGCGATGGCGCGGTGGGCGCATTGGTCGGATGACCCTGAAGGACTGCTGGCAACCGCGATGAACGTCGAAGCGCAGGCCATCAGGGTCCCGACCGGCCTGCAGGACTACCGACCGGCCATGTACGGCGGGATTGCGGCACTCGAGCTCGGCGAACGCGGGTTGAAGCGCGTGCCTCTGCAGATTGATTTCTCCGAGCTCGAGCAGAGGATCGTCCTCTGCTACACCGGCGCGCCGCGCAATTCGGGGACGAACAACTGGGAAATCATGAAGCGTCACATCGATGGCGACCAGCACGTGTTCGACTGCTTCGAGCGCATTCGTGACACGGCCGCGTCGATGCGCACCGCACTGGAGCGCGGCGATTGGGCGGCAACCGGACGGCACCTCGCTGAGGAATGGGGCAATCGAAAGCGGCTCGCACCGGGTGTGAGCACGCCGCAGATCGACGATTTGATTGCTCGTGCGGTCGCGGCCGGCGGTTACGCCGCCAAGGTCTGCGGGGCTGGCGGTGGCGGCTGCCTGTTCTGTCTCACACCACCAGAACACGCAGGGGCAGTCGGTGAAGCCCTGGCCACAGGCGGCGCGAGACTGCTCGACTTCACCATCGAATCGCAAGGGCTGCGCGTCGACACATGGCCTTAGACAACCTGTCCATCGCCCGCGTTCTCGGCGAGATCGGCGACCTGCTCGAGCTCAGAGGCGAAAACCCCTTCAAGATTCGGGCATACCGCAACGCCGCAGACATCGTGGGAAACAATCCCGAGCCGGTCGCCGGCCTGGATGCGGACCGACTGCGTGAGTGGCCCGGTATCGGCAAGGATCTTTCGCTGCGCATTCTGGAGATCTGCGGCAGCGGCACTTGCGCAATTCATCAGGAGCTCGTGGCGCACTTCCCCGCGACGCTGCTCGACCTTCTGCGGCTTCAGGGAGTGGGCCCGAAGACCGTGGCGTTGCTGTACGGCGCGCTCGGCATCGCGTCGCTCGACGATCTGGAGCTGGCCGCCAAGTCAGGCAGACTCCGCGAGCTCAAGGGGATGGGCGCCAAGAAGGAGCAGCTGGTCCTGCGCGCGCTCGAGGAACGGCGGCAGCATGCAAATCGCCACTTGCTGGCCGATGCCTCGGAGGTCGCGACCGCCCTCGTTGCACACCTGCAAACCGCGCTGCCGACGGCCAGGTTCGACGTCGTTGGCAGCCTGCGACGAGGAACGGAGACCTGCGGAGACATTGATGTCCTCGCCACCGGCGCGGGCCCGGAGGTCATGACGACTTTCACCTCGTATCCCCTCGTCGATCGCGTGTTAGGCCAGGGCGAAACCAAGTCGAGCGTTCTCATCCGCGGAGGCTATCAGGCAGATCTCCGCCTGGTGGCGGCTGAAAGCCGCGGCGCCGCCTTGCAGTACTTCACCGGATCAAAGCCGCACAACATCGCACTGCGCGACATTGCCTTGGAGCGCGGGCTGAAACTCAATGAATACGGCTTGTTCCGCGCGGCGGATGACACGCGTCTTGCGGGAGAGACCGAAGAGAGCATCTACGAGGCCCTCGGGTTCGCCTGGGTGCCGCCAGAGTTACGCGAACACCGCGGCGAGCTGGCGGCCGCCGCCGAAGGACGAGTGCCCGAGCTCATCGAGCTCGGGCACCTGCGCGGCGATTTGCACATGCACACCACGGAGACGGACGGCAAGGAGGACCTCGAAGGCATGGTCCACGCCGCCCGCGAGGCCGGCCTCGAGTACATCGCCATCACTGAGCACAGCAAGGCGCTCGCCATGGCCAACGGCCTCGATGAAACACGCGCGCTTGCCTACGCTGCCAGAATCCGCGAGCTCGATCGGCGCATTGAGGGTATCCGCGTGCTGGCAGGAATCGAGTGCGACATCCTGCCGGACGGCTCGATGGACCTGGCCGCTGACTGCCTTGCCGCGCTCGATCTCGTGATCGCATCGGTGCATTCCGCCATCCGTCAGGAGGAAGCCGAGATTACTGCACGCGTCATCCGTGCCATCGAACATCCCTGGGTGGATATCGTGGCCCATCCCACCAACCGTGCGCTGCTGCGTCGCGAACCGTCGCGCGTCAACATCGAGCAGATCGTGCGCGCCGCCGCAGCGCATGGTGTGGCGTTGGAAATCAACTGCCAAATCGACCGGCTGGATCTCTCGGACGTGAATGCGCGATTCGCGCGCGAGCACGGCGTGAAGCTCGTGATTTCGAGTGACGCCCACTCGCGTGGCGCGCTGGCCCTGAAGCGATGGGGCGTCGTCGTCGCGCGACGGGCGTGGGCGGCGAAGAGTGACGTGCTCAACACCCTGCCGTATGACGACTTTCGTCGGGCGCTGCGCCGCAACCGCAGCCGCGCCGCATGAGCGCCGAGCTCGAAGAGATCCGGCGGCTGTACTACAGCGCCACTCGCGTGACAATCGCCAGAGACTTCGACCGTGCGATCGAGCTGCTCAAAGCCATGCCCACCGAAGCGGAGCGCGAGCGCGCGACCGTCTTCATGCAGGGGCTGGCCGAAATGAAAAGGGAGTGGCAGAAGAAAGGAGCGGCGAAGTTCGGCGGGCGGAGTGAGAAGTAGATGCGGAGTCCCGCACGTCACGGGTTACCGCTTGCGATGCACTCGATCCGCAGGCGCGAGCGTGAAGTAGAACACGCCAGCGAACACCGGAATGAGCGTCCCGATCAGACCGACAACGCTGCGGAAGAATCGCGGCTGCGCCGGCGCTGCAACGACCACTTTCTCCGGTGGCAGCGTATTCTCTTCTTGAGGGTGCTGCGCGAGAAACGCTCGCAGGGTTTCTTCAGGATCGAGGCCAATCTCGGCCGCGTAGGCTCGGACGATTGCGCGGCGATAGATCCCACCAGGGAGCTGGTCGACGCGGTTACGCTCGAGCGACTCGAACGTGTGGACGGAGAGCTTTGTCGTGTCGGCGATCTGCCTGAGGGTCAAGCCGGAGCGCTCGCGCTTGCCGCGCAGCCACGTCCCGATATCCTTGCCCGAAGACTCGGGCGCGCGCCCAACTTCGATTGTCACTTGTTTGGTTAGCTGCCAGAACCGCCGTATTTACAGTCCGTAAGCCCATGTTAGGAAACGTCCTGCACCCTGTCAAAACAAAAGCGTAGTTCGGCAGTCCGTTTCTGCACAGTAGTCGCAAGGACGGACGCCTCGCATGAAGGGATGAAGGCGCCGATGGCAGCCATCCCTCGCGCACCGGCGTGGCTCACAGCTGAAAGTCGGTCGGCAGTGATGCCGCCGATCGCCCAGACTGGTCGTGGTGCCGCTCGTTCGACGACCGATCGCAAGCCATCGACGCCAAGATGCATAGGAGCTCCCGGCTTCGAGGCGCTCTCGAACACGCTGCCTGCGATCAGATAGTCCACGGGGCCAGCACTGCCCGCATCTTCACACCTGTGCACAGATCGTCCGATCACAGCGGCGTTGCCCAGTAAGGCCCTCGCGGCCATCGTCGGTACGCTGTCCTCGCGCAAGTGAACGCCGTGAGCGCCTGTCGTCATCAGGATATCGACACGATCGTTGACGACGAGGTGCACCGATGTTCCGTCAATTGCCGCGACACATCGCCGCACGAATGCCGCAAGGACACCGGCGTCCAGATCTCGCTCCCGGACTTGGACAACATCGACGCCGCCACGGACCGCACCCTCGATTTGGTCCAGAAGGAGAGTCTGCCAGTCGCTTACAGAGGCGCCGACCGCTGCCGCCAACCGCCGGCGGTCTGTAATCAAGCACAGAGTGGAGCGTTGCCACTCAGGGCGCATGGTGATCACCGACCCGGCCCGGATCCTCGGGAAGCTGACGCTCCGCCGACCGACGGGCGCCGATGAGGTCAAGAAGCTCGCCGAGTGCCGCCAGGACGTTCACGAGGCCGAGCCCCGAGACGGCGCCTCGCACAAATGGATTCCCGAGAACGGCCTCGAGTCCGGGAATCACCGCAGCGAAGTAGTTGCGCTCCCAGAAGGTGGACCACGGGATCAGGATGAGCAGCAAACCTGCTTCAAGGAGCAGGGCGACGAAGAGGAGACGTCTAAACAGGGGAAACAGCCCTCTCTGTTTGCCTGTCGAACCGAGCCATCAGCAAGGCTCGCTTTCGAGGACGTCGAACAAGGTCGGCGGGCGGAACGATCGCCGATGGGCGAGAGAGTAGCCGTGTCGAGCCACGGCGGACAGGTGCGCGGCCGTCGCGTAGCCTTTGTGACGATCGAAGCCGTACCGTGGGTCGTCGAGGTGAAGACGATCCATCAGTCGATCGCGCGTCACCTTCGCCACGATCGACGCTGCGGCGATGGCCGCGCATTGTCGGTCGCCCTTCACGACTCCACGCTGTGCCATTGGGAGTAACGGAATACGAAAGGCATCGACCAGGACAGCATCCGGGATTGGTGTCAGCGCCAGTACTGCGCGGTGCATCGCCTTCAGCGTCGCCTGGTGGATGTTGATTTCGTCGATCTCCGACGGCTCGGCCGCCGCAACCGCCCATGACACGGCGCGCGACACGATGGCCTCGTAGAGGCGGTCGCGGCCCTGAGAAGTGAGCGCCTTCGAATCCGCGAGACCCGGAATGTGTCGCCCGGGATCGAGGACGACTGCCCCGGCCATCACCGGCCCGGCCAGGCACCCGCGTCCCACCTCGTCCACCCCGGCGACGCAGACAAACCCGTAGCGTCGTAACGCATTCTCGATCGTCCGCCTCGCACCAACCTTCTTCACAGCACCTCGAGCACTTTAGGCACCCTTTGGCACCCTAGGCACTTCAGGCACTCTACGTGCGTTTGACTTCTTTCATGCGGGCGGCCTTGCCCTTGAGGTCGCGTAGGAAGTAGAGCTTGGCGCGACGCACCTTGGCGGACCGGATGACGTCAACTTTCTGAATAATCGGCGAATGCATCGGGAAGATGCGTTCCACCCCCTGACCGAACGACACCTTGCGCACCGTGAACGATGCACGGATGCCGCCGCGACGCAGGTTGATGATCACGCCTTCGAAGATCTGGATGCGCTCCTTGTCGCCTTCCTTGACGCGGACGTGCACGCGGACCGTATCCCCGGCTTTCATCCGCGGCCGTTCCATCAACTGACTTTTTTCTATCAACTCCATGGCGCCCATGATCACTCGCTCCCTTTCTTCCCGTCTCGCAAGCGCGAGCCTTCCAGCTCGCGCAAGATTGTTCGTTCCTCGGCAGTGAGCGGCGCTGTCTCGAGCAGCTCAGGTCGCCGCTCTGCTGTGCGCCGAAGCGCCTCGCGCTGCCGCCAGCGCCGGATCTCGCCGTGATGCCCGGACACCAGCACTTCCGGGACGCGCTGCCCGCGAAACTCCGCCGGCCGCGTGTAGTGCGGATGGTCCAGTAGACCCCGCGTAAACGAGTCGGCCTGCACCGACTGTTCGTCGCCAACCACTCCTGGCACGAGTCTCCCCACCGCATCGATCACGACCAGCGCCGGCAGCTCCCCGCCCGACAACACGTAATCGCCGATGGACACTTCCTCGGTCACAACCTGCTCTCGGACGCGCTCGTCTACACCCTCGTATCGGCCACAGAGCACGACGATATGCGTCAACCCCGCCAATCGCCGCGCGTCGGCCTGCGTCAACACCTTGCCTGCCGGCGACATCAACAACACCGCCTCAGCCGGCCCGCGACTCGACCGAATCCCCTCCACGGCCGTAAACAGCGGCTCGGGCTTCATCACCATTCCCGGTCCGCCACCAAACGGCACATCGTCCACAACGTGATGGCGGTCCGTAGTGAAATCGCGGAGGTTGTGGACGACGATGTCCAGCAACCCGGTTTGCCGCGCGCGTCCGATGACGCCGGCAGCCAACCCCGACTCCACCATTTCGGGGAAGATCGTTACAACGTCTATCTGCACGTCAGTTCCGAGTTTCCAGTTTCCAGTTGGGGAAAGGTCTCAAACCTGACGCCAGTCCCCTTTGAACTGATAACTGGTAACTGGCCACTGCTTATCGCCAATCCCCATTCACCTCGAGCAGCCCCTCGGGCGGGTCGACGACGATCCGCTTTGCCGCGATATCGATCTCACAAATCTCCTGCGCGAGCGGGATGAGCACTTCGCCGCGAACGCTTCGGACTACGAGTCGAGTCGCCTGACCATCTCCCTGCACGTCCGCGACGCGTCCGACGGCGTCCCCTTGCCGCGTCACCACCTCACAACCGATTAATTCGTGATGGTAGTAGGTGCCCTTGGGCAGCGGTATTTGCGCGCTCGCCGGCACCCGCAACTCATAACCTGCCAGCCGCTCGGCCTCGCTGATGGAGCTGAATCCCGCGAGTCCAATAATCGGCCGACCTTGCTGAAATCTTACCGCCGTGACTTCCAATGCTTCGACCGGCCCGGTGCCGAGACGTCCATGCAGCGTCGCGCCAACGCGAAAGCGTTCCTCCGGGAAGTCAGTTTCCGACTTGAGAATCACCTGGCCGCGATTACCGTGCGTCCGGGCGACAAACCCCACAAGGACCATCTCGTCCCAGGTCGCGTCATCGACCTGTGGCATCTCTAATGTCTAGCGTCGCGCGCTTACCTTCTGCTTCGGCCGCAGTTGCCAAGAGCGTCCGCACGGCGGCCGCTGTGCGTCCCTGTCGGCCGATGACGCGGCCGAGGTCGCCCGGCGCCACCTGCAGCTCGATCACGGTCATCCCGCGCCGTTCGCTCTCGCCGACCCGCACTGCGTCGGGCTCGTCGGCCAGCGCGCGCGCGATTGCTTCGACCAGCCCTTTGAGATCAGCCACGATGCGTCCTACGCCTGCGTGGCAGGAGCGGCCGCCGCGGCTGAAGCCGCCGCGCCCCGATCCTTCGTCAAGTGACGCGCCATCAACGTGCGCACCGAGTCGGACGGCCGCGCACCCTGTTTGATCCAGTGGTTCACGCGATCACGATCGACCTCCACGGTCGCCGGCTTGGTCCGTGGATTGTACGTGCCGAGAATCTCGAGGAAGCTCCCCTCGCGAGGGTTTCGTCCTTCGGTGACCACCAGGCGGTAGTACGCCCGCTTCTTCGAGCCAACCCGCCGCATTCGTATCGACAACATCTCGTTTACCCTCAAGTCAACTGACGCGTTACTTCATCAGACTAAATGGTCCCTTTTTCTTCTTCTTCTTCGGTGGCGCCGCAATCGTCTGACCCGTCGCCTGCCCGACCATCTTCAGCATTCGCTGCATTTCATTGAACTGCTTCAGCAGCCGGTTCACGTCCTCGACAGCCGTGCCGCTGCCTCGCGCGATACGCTTCCGCCGGCTGCCGTCGATGACATCGGCATGCTTGCGTTCTTCGGGCGTCATCGAACCAATAATGGCCTCCACGCGACGAAGCTGGCGTTCGTCTGGCTTCTGGTCCGCCAACTGCTTGAGATTGCCCATGCCCGGCAGCATCCCGATGATGTGTTCGAGCGGACCCATCTTGCGCAGCGTCTTCAACTGGTCGCGAAAGTCATCCAGTGAAAACCCGCCCTTGCGAATTTTCTCCTCGAGCTTTTCTGCATCGGCCTCGTCGATCGCCTCTTCGGCCTTCTCGATGAGCGACAGCACATCGCCCATGCCGAGCAGTCGCGAAACGAAGCGGTCGGCGTGAAACGCCTCGATGTCCTCGATGCGCTCACCGGCGCCGACAAACGCAATCGGCACGCCAACGACCGAGACCACCGACAGGGCCGCCCCACCGCGCGCGTCGCCGTCGATCTTGGTTAGCACGACCCCGGTGACACCGACTTGCCGGTTGAACTCACCGGCGCTCTTGATGGCGTCCTGCCCCGTCATCGCATCCGCAACGTAGAGCAGATCCGCCGGCTGCACCGCTCCTTTGATCGCGACGAGCTCGTTCATCAGCTCGTCGTCGATATGAAGCCGCCCCGCCGTGTCCACGATGACCACGTCGTTGCCGACGTTGCGGGCCGCGGTCATCGCGCTGCGGGCACGAGCAACCGGGTCCATCTCCCCGGCGGGGTCGTGCACGCGCACGCCCGCTTTCGCGCCCATGACCGAGAGCTGCTCGATCGCCGCCGGACGCCGCACGTCGGTCGAGACCAGCACCGGGTGGCGGCCCTGTTTCTGGAGCCACTTTCCGAGCTTGGCCGACGTGGTGGTCTTGCCCGACCCCTGCAGGCCGAGCATCAGAATCACGCGCGGCCGCTGCGCGGTGTCCTGCAGCCCGCCCTTGGCATCCCCAAACAGGGCGATCAGCTCGTCGCGAACAATCTTGAGGACCTGCTGACTCGGCGTCAGGCTTTTGAGCACCGCCTGGTCCATCGCGCGATCACGTACGCGATCGATGAACGCCTTGACGACCTTGAAGTTGACGTCCGCCTCGAGCAGCGCCATCCGGATTTCCCGGAGCGCAGCCTCGACCGTCGCCTCAGTGAGACGGGTCTCGCCTTTCAGAGATTGAAAGACGTCCTGGAGGCGGGTGCTGAGCGCGTCGAACATGGGTCGCCAATCACGGGACGGGCGGCGCATGCGCCACCCTACCTCCGCAGGGCAAACCCTTATCTTATTGGTATTTGTGGGGATTCGTCAAACCGAATCGAGCCGATGACCCAGCTTGTCTTTCTTGGTTTTCAGGTATTTTCTCGTGTGTTCGGAGGCAGGGACCTCGAGCGGCAACCATTCCAGGACAGAAAGCCCATAGCCCTCGACCGCCACCATTTTCCGCGGATTGTTGCTCAAAAGACGCATCGAACGAACGCCGAGGGCGCGGAGAATCTGGACGCCGATGCCGTAGTCCCGCTGGTCAGGCTTGAACCCGAGCTTTTCGTTGGCCTCGACGGTGTCGAGCCCCTGGTCCTGCAGCTCGTAGGCTCGCAACTTGTTGGCGAGGCCGATGCCGCGACCCTCCTGATTGAGATACAGGAGCACCCCACGGCCCTCAGCGACGACGCGCTGCATGGCGGTATGAAGCTGGATGCCGCACTCGCAGCGCGCCGAGTGAAAGACATCGCCCGTGAGGCACTTCGAGTGCACCCGGACCATCACGCGTTCGCCGTCGGCGATGTCTCCATACACGAGCGCAACGTGGGTTTCCCGGTCGATCAGGCTCTCGAAGCAGTGGATCCGGAAGTTGCCGAAGTCGGTCGGCAGGTTGGCAACCGCGACTTTCCTCACCAGCCCCTCGGTCCGCATTCGATAGCGGATCAAGTCGGCGATGGTGATCATCAGCAGCTTGTGCTTTTTCGCGAACCGTGACAGCTCGGGGACGCGCGCCATCGTGCCGTCCTTGCTCATGATCTCGCAAATAACACCGGCCGGATACAGATCGGCAATGCGTGCGAGGTCAACGGCAGCTTCGGTCTGACCGGCTCGCACGAGCACGCCGCCTTCCCGCGCGCGCAATGGATGCATGTGGCCGGGACGTGCAAGATCGCTCGGCTTGGTTTTGGGATGGATCGCGATCGACACCGTCTTCGCACGGTCGTGTGCGGAAATACCGGTGCTGACGCCCTTGCGGCCTTCGATCGACACGGTAAATGCCGTGTTCAGCGTCGCCGTGTTCTTGTCCACCATGAGGGGAATGTCGAGCTCGTCCAGCCGCTCCCCTGTCATCGGCAGACAGATCATCCCGCGGCCGTGCGTCGCCATGAAGTTGATGGCCTCGGGTGTGACCTTTTCCGCGGCGATCGTCAGATCGCCTTCGTTCTCACGATCCTCGTCATCCACGACGATGACCATTTCTCCTCGCCGGATCGCATCGATGGCGTCGTCGATGGGAGCGAACGGCGAGCGGGCGCCTTTGGCAATCTTCAATTTCGCGGCCATCTCGTCACCTGAGTTCCATCGCTCGAACTACGTATTTCCCTATCATGTCGCATTCCAGATTGACTTTCGCGCCGGCGACGAGCGAACTCAGCGTCGTCGCAGTCCATGTAAACGGCACGATCTGGACGTCGAACTGTGTATCTCCCAGTCCTGCGATCGTAAGGCTGACACCGTCCACGGCTACTGATCCTTTTCGGATGAAGTACTGCGCAAGCGCAGCCGGATATCCGATGGTCAGCCAGTGCGAGTCCGCCTCGTGGCGAACCTCGTTTACCACCCCAATGCCGTCCACGTGGCCCAGCACCAAGTGTCCACCCAGCCGTCCTTCCAGACGCATGGGCCGTTCGAGATTCACGGCGCCGTCTTGCTGAAGCGCACCGAACGTCGTGATCCGAGCTGTTTCCGGCCCGACGTCCGCGTGCACCTCGCCGCGCTGAGCAGCCGTCACGGTGAGGCACACGCCGTTTACCGAAAGGCTGTCGCCGGGTGTCAGCTCCGAGGCAAGCGTCGTCTTGATGCGGACGCGAAAGCCCTCGGCCACCGGCGTGAGCTCCGCGAGCGTGCCTACTGCTTCAACAATGCCCGTGAACATCGGCCTCAATCCAGGTGTCGGGGCCGCGGGTTTCTGCCACGAGCCGTGAGACTGACCGCAGGCTGAAAATCTCCGGATCTACCCAGGACACACCCGCGGATCCCAGCATCCGGGGGGCAATGATTAGATGTACCCGATCGACCAGGCGTGCCTGACAAAATTCGGCGTGCAACCGCGGTCCACCTTCGACGAGCAGCGTCGACACGTCCCACCGGACGAGCGCCTGCAGGCTGTCCGCAATCGTGGAACTCTCGAGGACAATGGCTCCCCCCGCCTCGAGTCTCGCAGCCAGCTCTGTGGAGGGGCCGCTTCTGGACGCTGTCAATATTATGACTGGCCCGTCCGAAAGCGTCGAGAAAAGCCGCGCCGTCGGAGGGGTGCGCAGTCGCCTGTCAAATATCACGCGGACGAGGGGCCGTACACGCGCGACCTCACGAACCGTCAGCAACGGATCGTCAACCAGGATGGTTTCGGACCCCACGGCAATTGCGTCGACCGAGGCACGCAACACCTGCGTCTTACGATTCGCCGGGTGAGACGTCAATTGCGTTCGCACACCTGGCGCCGCCGCCACTTTGGCGTCGAGGCTGGTCGCGGTCTTGAGAACCACAAGTGGCCGACCACAAGTTTTCACCAACACATAAGCGGCATTCAGGCGGTGTGCTTCTGCCTCACACACCGCCTCGTCCACGACGATGCCATGCGCGCGAAGCTCGGTAAAACCCTGGCCGCTCACTCGCGGATCGGGATCTTTCATGGCCACGACAACGCGGCTGATGCCGGACTCGATGACGCGACGAGTGCAGGGTCCGGTGCGACCCACATGACAGCACGGCTCCAAGTTGACGTAGAGGGTGCCGCCGCGGGCGTCTTTGCCTGCTTCGTTGAGGGCGTGTACTTCCGCGTGCGGCTCACCGGCTCGCTCGTGCCAGCCGTGTCCAAGCACCACGCCGTCCGGCGAAACCACGATCGCCCCTACCATCGGGTTCGGGGTCGTTCGTCCCTGCCCACGCGCTGCGTGAAATAGCGCGCGCCTCATCATTGCGATGTCGAAGAGATCCTTCGCATCCTTCGTTGCGGCCCGCTCACTGTCCATCGGCCGGCCTACCACTTCTCCTGGAAGAGCGCATCGACGTAATCGCTGGGCGAGAACGGCAAAAGATCGTCGATGCCTTCCCCCACGCCAACATAACGGATAGGAAGCTTGAGATCGTGGGCGATTGCAACGGCGACGCCGCCTTTGGCCGTTCCGTCGAGTTTGGTGAGCACAATCCCATTCACACCGGCGACGCTGGTGAACTCTCGGGCCTGGGCCAGCCCGTTTTGTCCAACAGTCGCATCGAGCACGAGCAGCACTTCATGCGGCGCGCCTGCAACTTCGCGCTCGGCGATGCGACGAATCTTGTCCAGCTCGTTCATCAAGTTGGTGCGTGTGTGGAGCCGCCCCGCGGTGTCAACGAGCACCGTGTCCCGTCCTCGCGCTTTGCTCGCGGCAAGAGCGTCGAACACCACGGCTGCGGGATCGGACCCTTCACGCGCTCTCACCATGTCCACACCGGCTCGATCCGCCCAGATCTGCAACTGATCGACGGCTGCGGCGCGGAACGTATCAGCGGCACAAATCAGCGGCTTCTTCCCATCTGACTTGAGCTGGTTGGCCAGCTTCCCTACCGTCGTGGTCTTTCCAGTCCCGTTCACTCCCACAACCAGTGTGACGTGTGGATTCGCACCGTTGATGCCGGGCTTCTGCACTTCGTTGAAGATGCGGAGAATCTCCTGCTTCACAAGCTCACGCAGACTCTCGCCGCGCCGGGCACGGCTGCGCACAGCTTCGACGATGTCGTCGGTGGCCGCCATACCGACGTCCGCCATGATGAGGAGCTCTTCGAGCGCTTCGAGCGTCTCGACGTCCAGGGGGCGCGTACGCTGAGCGGGCGTGTCGGCCCGTTCGACGAGCGCGTCGAAACGATCCGAAAACTGCTGCGCCGTCCGCGCGAGACCGGCTTTCAGCTTGTCAAATAAGCCCATATTGCATCTGGTGATCTGATGATCTCGTGATCTGATGATCTGGCGATCTCGTGATCTGTGCGTAGTCCCATGGTAGCGCAGTCGATTACCCGATCACGAGATCGCCAGATCACCAGATCGCAAGATCAGCAGATTCACGAGCAGTCCTACTCCTGCCGCTGTCGCCTGCCCATGAGTTCGTAGACGGCGCTCTTGGGATCGCGACGGCCTTCGAGCACGGTGGCCATCTGGGCGGCGATCGGCAGTTCGATGCCGTGACGTGCGCCCAGTTCCAGTGCGGCACGTGTGGTGCGGACGCCTTCTGCCACCATTTTCGTGCTGGCGAGAATTTCTGCGAGGCTGCGACCGTGGGCCAACTCGGTGCCGACGCGGCGATTACGGCTCAATTGCCCTGTGCAGGTCAGCACCAGATCGCCGAGACCCGCGAGCCCTGCGAGCGTGTCGCGCTGCGCGCCCAGGGCAACTGCAAGCCGGGTAATCTCGGCGAGGCCTCGCGTGATCAGCGCTGCGAGTGCGTTGTGGCCGAGGCCCAATCCTTCGACGACCCCAGCGGCAATCGCGATGACGTTCTTGAGGGCGCCGCCAATCTCAACTCCGACCACGTCAGCGCTGCCGTATAGCCGGAGAGCGCCCGACCGAAATTCCTGCTGCACGTGCTCGACCGCGCCGTTGGTCGACGACGCGACGACGATTGCCGTGGGCAACTCCCGTGCAAGCTCCACGGCGAAACTGGGGCCTGACAGCACGGCAATCTCGGCGACTCGCGGCAGCTCCAGCGCCGTCACCTCGGACATCCGAAGCATCGTCTGCTCCTCGAGTCCCTTAGTTGCGCTCACAACAAGCGCGTTAGAGGAGATCGATTGAGCTGCCTCGCGGAGGATGTGCCGGAGGCCGTGTGACGGTACCGCGAGAACCACGGTCCGCGACCCAGTCAGCGCTTCAGAGAGCGAGCCGGTCGGCAGCAGCGGTTCGGGGAAGTTGACATCGGCGAGATAAACCGCATTTGCCCGGCGGGTCTGCATGTCCGCGACAAGCGCTGCATCCCGTCCCCAGAGGCGGACGTCGTGTCCTAGCCGCGCCAGGTGAATGGCGAGGGCCGTCCCCCAGCTTCCTGCCCCGATGACTGCAACAGTTTGAATGGGTCGCTCCGCTCTAAAGTGCTTGTTTCTGTCCCAGTCTCCGTTCGGTACCCTGTTGGAGGCGTGCCAGATTCCCACGGTGTCGCTGAATGATCAGCAGCGCCGCCAGAACGCTCCCCGCAATCACGGGGATCGGCTCATTGGTGATCCAGGCGATCGGCGGCAGGACCGCGGTCGCGATCACGGAGCCAAGTGACACATACCGGGTCATCCATACGACCAAGAGGAACACACTCGCAGCAATCGCCGTGGCGACCGGAGCCAGCGTCCAGAACACGCCGCAAGCAGTTGCCACACCTTTCCCGCCTTGAAATCGCAGCCACACGGGATACACATGTCCGATGATTGCCGCTACGCCCGCTGCAACAGGACCCGCTGACCCGGTCGTGACACGCGCCGCAAGCACGACGCTGCTCGCGCCCTTGGCGACGTCAATCACCACGACGAGAACGGCTATCGCGAGACCCGCGGTGCGGTATACGTTTGCGGCTCCGACATTGCCGCTCCCCACACGGCGCAGATCGATCCCCTTCAGCCGGCGCGCCACAAAGTAGCCGAGCGGCAGCGAGCCGATGATGTAACCAATGAGGAGGGGGGAAAACGTGTTCATTGTCCGTGGCACCGGGGACAGGTCTTAAACCTGTCCCGGAACTGGAAACTGATCACTGGAAACTTACACCAGCATGGTCCGTACGACTTCACTGTAAGTTGGTCCTTTCGGCGAGAGGTGGCTGCGATACAGCGTCACGTGATCAACGTGCGTGACCGTGGGATCGAGCTCGACGCGCGTGAGGGCGAGACGCCAGTCCACTCTGCCAGGATCTCGCACGCGCCCGATGGTGACGTGCGCTTTGAAGGGTCGAGCGTCTGCCGGACCGATGATCGGATCCAGACGCAGGTTGACCATGCTCGCCAGATGCGAAAGGGCATCCACGTCGGTTGACGCACCAATCCAAACGACACGGGGCGAGCGGCCGCCAGGGAACGTGCCGAGTCGGTCCCACGCCACGTCGAACGGGGTGAGCGCGAGCTCCAAATTCAACGCCGATTCGATTGCGACGGCACTTTCGTCTCGCACGTCACCGATAAACCGCAGCGTCACGTGCGCCATCTCGTCCTTCACCCACATCACCCGCGGTGGCCGTCGTGTGCGAAGCAGTGGTTCCAGCTGTTCGCGGACAGATCGAATTTGCGCTTGCGTGTCCTTGCCCAGATCCGCGGCCACAAACAACCGCATCTACTTTTTGTCCCAGTCGGCATTGGGCGACGCATTGACCAGCAGGCGACGCACCATGTCGATGGCCGTAAATGCGGCAAACGTCTTTACCAGCTCTCGATTGCCTGGGAATCGAAAGGTCCTGACCTGTGCGGTGCTGGTCACCACAGCGATGCTCACGGTGCCGACAGGCTTCGCTTCAGATCCACCTGTCGGGCCGGCGATCCCCGTGATACCAACTCCGACGTCGACATGTGCGCGCTCGCGCACGCCACGGGCCATCGCTTCCGCGACTGGCTCGCTCACCGCCCCATGCTCCGCAATCAGCGATTCGGGGACGTCAAGCAGTTCGCTCTTCGACGTGTTGCTGTAGGCAACCATGCTGCGATCGAGGTAATCCGAAGAGCCTGGCACGTCCGTCAACCGCGACGTCGCGAGCCCTCCCGTGCAGGACTCAGCGAGTGCGATCCGCCAATGGCGCGCCCGCAAGAGATCGCCGACTACTTGTTCGAGTGAGCGCCCATCCCGGCTGAAAAGATCGTTGGGAAGCACAGCGGCGATTTCCTCGACCGCATGATCGAGCGCGGCCGTCAACTCGCTTTCGTTGTTGCCCCGAGTAGACAAGTGCAGCTCGATCTGCCCCGGCGTGGCAAGAATCGTCGTATCGATGGGCGTCACTGCATCGCGCCAGCGACTGTACACAGGTTGCGTGAGCTCCTCGACGCGCGACTCGCTGCGCCCGGCAATTTTGAGCACGCGGCGCAACAGCCTCATGCCGCCAGAGCGAGGCTGCAAACGTTCGCGGACAATGAGCTCCACCATCGGCTTCATTTCACGTGGAGGGCCAGGGAGTAGCGCAATCGCTTTGTCAGCCACCTCGATCCACAAGCCTGGTGCGGTCCCGTTTGCGTTGGCGAGCACCACGGCGCCGCGGGGGACCATCGCCTGGCGCCGGTTGATCTCGGGCATTTTCCAACCGCGCCCTGCAAAGCGGCGCCGCAGGGCATCGGTGATCGCGGGATCTTCCTGGAGCGGCAGCCGAAGATGCTCCGCGACGACCTCGCGGGTCAGGTCGTCCTCCGTGGGCCCCAGTCCGCCCGTGAGCACGACGAGATCGACGCGTTGAAGAGCATGTCCAAACTGCGCCGCAAGCTCCGCCCGATCATCGCCAACCACGGACTTGAAGAGGACTTCGATTCCGATCCCGTTCAGGGCATCCGTGATGAAGAGCGAATTGGTGTCGACCCGCGACGAGGTCAGCAGCTCGCTGCCAATCGCCAGAATGGCGGCGCGGCGAATGGCCGCGCTCATGCGAGCGCACCTGGAAACACGGCAATGAGGATCCGCATGGTCAGTTGTCCGTACAGCCCTGCCATCAGATCGTCCAGCATGATCCCTGGCCCGCCGTGGAGATCTTCGAGCCGTCCCGCAGGATAAGGCTTGATCACGTCATAGAGGCGAAAGAGCACGAACCCCACAAACGCGCCGAT
Organism: uncultured Acidobacteriota bacterium; assembly: GCA_963846425.1. Taxonomy (GTDB): domain Bacteria; phylum Acidobacteriota; class Vicinamibacteria; order Vicinamibacterales; family UBA2999; genus JACCSI01. Next base: position 548,514 of record CAWJVW010000002.1, read on the forward strand.
GGGGGTTAGATCGAGGAATGCGAGCGTGACAAGCATGCCCAGCACCTCGTCGATGACCACGGGTGCCGGATCCTTGCCAAGCTGCTGTTCGACGATGCCCGCCGTCCAGATCCCGACGACCAGCACCAACGTGATAGTTGAGGCTTCGACAAGCGCGCTGTCGATCCAGCGAAGTAGCACGAACAACGCAAGACCTACAACCGAGCCCGCCGTTCCGGGCGCAATCGGCGAGAACCCAGCGTAACCCGCAGTGGCAAGAAACAACGCGAAGCGGTTCATCGCGGGTCTCAGACCCGCTGTCAGGAAGCCCGCACGACACGCGTCCCGGCAAGCCGGTCATGCAGTGCGCGTGAATCGGTCGAGAAAAGCGCAGGGAGATATGCGAGACCGGCAGTGAGCAGAGACACCAGGCAACCACTCGCACGAAGGACGGCGCGGCCCAGATCGACCCGCGTGCCCTCTTCTGTCATCACGCGAATGCCCGTGAGCATCTTTCCGATGGTCTGGCCACCCGCGGTGGTGAAGGCCACGAGATAGCCTCCGTTCAACAGCAACAGAAATGCCGCGGTTGGAACGATTGGAAGTTCAGCGACGTTGGCGCGCGTCAGTGTGAGACCCGCGATGGCCAAAGTCAGATAGATGACCGCGGCGTCGATGCTCCCAAGGAGCAACAGGTCGAACAACATTGCCGCCAGGCGTGCAACGCGACTGGCACCGTCTCGAACCGGAGCGGGCGCTGGCACACCAGGTAGGTCTTCCGAGTCCGGCTCGAATGCAGAGTCAATCTGAAAATTCAGCTCGGCATCATCGAGCCGCGGCCGGCTCGGGCGCGGCCGGACGCGTGCGATGTCAGGTGTCGAACGGCGCACTGACAACGGGGGCCGAACCGGGCGCGGCGAGGTGTTGAGATTGGCGTTATTCGTCTCACCGGAAGACGGCGAAAACAACGGCAACCCTTTGCGGCCGCCCGGAGCTGATTTGGCGGCGGCCGGCCGGGACCTGGCCTGAGGCACCACGGCGTCAGCGGGCTCGTCGATCACTGGCGGTGCGGACTCATTCGCCGGCGAACTTGTCCCAATCAATCGATCGAGATCGATGCTCTCGTCGCGGGCGACATCGGGCAGGCCCAGATCGAAATCCGCGAGTGGCGCCCCTGCGCCGTCGCGCTGATTCAGCGGCAATTCTGCCGAGGGTTCACTGTGCGCCGACAGAGAGAAGTCGTACCCGCAGTTGCGACACCGATCGACCGTCTCGAAGCCGAGGTATCCGCATTTGGGACACTTCATTCGCGCAGTGCACTGGCGCCTTCGGCCGCGGCAAGGCGCAGAAGATGGCGCTGAATTTCGGCGCGGAGGCGATCGGCATCCGGCCGCAGGCGATCGCCGAGCGGGATTCGGTCGAGCTCGTTCAGCGCGTCGTACAATTGACCCCGCGCGGTCAGCAGGCGACTTCGTGACAGGAAGGTTTCGCTCGCCCCCGGCACCGGCAGCGGTTCAGAAGCCATCGGCACGACCACGCGCGCTTCGTTGCGTGCGGCCGAATTGAAGATCGGCCACGTGGTTGGTTCGGGAATCGCTACACCCCACGCGCCGACGACAAGCACGCCGACAGCGGCAGCCATGAGCAGCAGCGCCGCGGTCCACCCCTGACTGCGACGCGAATGAACGGCGGTTGACTCCGCTGGCTGGTCGTCCTTGACCACACGGGGCAGCAAGCCGCTCTTGGGCCGCGGTGCCACTTGCCCTGCCCCCAGCCGCTCAATCCGCTCGAGCATCCCTTGCGCATCGTCCGGCGACGCGCCGCGATCTAGTGCGTCCGCCAACAGGCGACGTGCGCGCGCGACATCGCCATCGTGAAAGGCCTCGATGCCCTGGTGCAGCACGGCTTCTGATTCGCGCAGCCGCTCGGCTTGCGCACTGCGAGCCCGTTCGATGTACGCGCGAGCGCGCCCGTGATTGCGATCGAGAAACAGAACACGAGTCCACAGATTGATGGCTGGTTCGTACTGATTGGCGAAGTAAAGGTCAAGGCCCGCCAGCAGTAACTGCTCGATTCGGGCGTCGCGCTCGGCGCCACTGAGCGCCTCAGCCGCGCGCATCTCAGACCGCAACGGATCCATTGGTAAGTAACAGGGATTATAGCACTTACGCTTTCGTCAGCCCCTCCATTCTTTCCTCGCGGCAAAAGAAAAAGGCCGGGACGCGTTCGCTCCCGGCCTTCCCTTCCGTGCTTCCGTGCTGCTTCCGCGCTTCCGTGTTCTAGAAGCGATAGATCAACGAGAAGCGATACCGACGCGGCAACAGGAACGACCCGCGTGCAGAGGCCGTGCCGAAGTTATTGACTGCAGTCGTGCACGCAGCCGTGCTGCTGCTTCCGCACCAGGCCACGTTGTTCACGATGACCTTCTCCTGGTTATCGGTCAGGTTGAAAATTTCAGCCTTGAAACCAGCCTGATGCGTGTTGGCAATGCGCCAGGTCAACTCGCTCGAGAAATCGAGGAAACCTTCAAGGCCTGGCTGCTCGAAAGAGCCCCGCTCCTCGTAAAAGTAGGTGTTTCCCGTAAACCCCGAATCGCGCGTCGTTCCAGGCACCAGCACATTGACCGGACGCTGCCGCTCGTAGCGCCGCTTCGAGATGAATTCTGCCAGCGCGCCGACGGTCAGGTTGACCGGACCGATCGGTCGCAAGTACGCCGCATTGAGCTTGATATTGTGCGGGCGATCGTAGACCGGCCGCCCAGTCTTGTTCGCACCGTTGTTCACTTCTGAACAGGGGATCACACCGTTGGTGCCTATCGTCAGGTCCGTGGTGGTTCTGCACTGAGCGTCAAGATAGTCACCCAGTGAGCTGAAGTTGTCGAGGAAGTGGTTCCCTTCCGTGCGCGAATACGTGTAGCTGCCCTGCGCGTTCCAGTTGTTCGAGAACCGCTTCTCGAGCGTGAACTGAACACCGCGGTACTTACGCTCGGCTTCATCGTAGTTCACGACAACGCGATCGATCCCCCCGCTCGAACCATCCGGATTCAGCGGCCGGAACGTGCGGATGTCGTCGATGAGGTTCCCCCACGTGCGGCTGATGAAGCGGCCACCGGCCGCCATGTTGCGTCCGAATTGGCGCTGGAACCCAACGGTGAACTCGTCCATGTGATAGGGCTTCAGATCGGGATTCGGTGCAAAGTCCGAACCGCCAACGCGAACCGACTCAGTGAATTCGTAATCAGTGCCATTCCACGTAAACAGATCGTAGTTCTCCTGTTGCGGAATGTTTGCGAACGAGTCGGAGAAGCCCTGAATGATGCTGGCGTAATAGCGGCCATAACTGCCGGTCAGCAGCGTTTTGCCATCGCCGGCCAGATCGATGCTGCCAGAGAGACGAGGAGCGATGACGCTGGTGCTGACGGTGTCGGTACCAATGTCGCTGTCGCCCGTCTGCTTCTCCCAACGAACGCCGGCTTCGATGCTCACGCGATCGCCGACCTGGAATTTGTCACGAGCATACAGCGCAATCAGCTTGCCGGTCGAAATCGAGGGACCAGTCTCGTAATCGAGCCGATAGAGGGGAACACGGGCTCCGGTCGCCTGATTGTAGGACTCATCGTCGTAAAGCTGTGCGTTGGGGAACTTGAATTCCGCTCCCGACTCCATGTTCTGGAAATCCAGACCGGCCTTGATGTCGTGGCTTCTGCCGCCAGGCGTCAGGAACCAGTTGCTGGCGATGTTGAACTGCTGCCGCGGCCGATCGGTGAACCCATCGAACGTCGCGCCGTTGTAGTACTTGCCGTCGGCTTCGTTGAAGATCGGCGCGTTGGCCAGGCGGTTGCTTTGCTCGAACGTCCCGACGAACAGCTGCGAGCTGTAGTCGGCGAACGCCGCCTCCATCGACCAGTTGTCGCGCAGCACGCCGCTCCACTGTGCGGCATAGTTCTTGGCGGTCTGATTCTGGCTGGTCAGCGCTTCGCGCTCACCGACCAAGGGGGCGGAGGCAGTGCCCCAGTAGTCGATGACAAATCCATCGGTTGGGGAGCGGTAATACTTGACCCACGCAGTGTGACCCTCGGCGAGCTGAACCGTGCCTCGCACGTTGAGGAACTTGTTTTCGGTTGTCTGCTGATAATCCTCGGGAACCGGACCAACTGTCTGACGCTGCGGCGTCGTATTCTCCGCGTACTCATACGCGCCGAAGAACCACGCCCGATCCCGCCAAAGCGGTCCACCACCGGTGAAGGTATACGTGGGGTTCACCTGGTCGAACTTCACACGCGCGAGGGATGCGCCGCCAACCTCGCTGACCGTAGTGTTCTGTGCATCCCAGTTGTCGTTCAGGAAGATGTACTTTGCCGAGCCCTCGAACCGGTTAGTGCCCGACTTGGTCACGACGTTGACGATGGCACCCTGGGCACGCCCGTATTCCGCGCCAACCGCTGACGTCAACACGCCAACTTCCTGAATCGACTCGAAGTTGAGGTTTGTGCCAAAGGTTCCGGTCGTCGGGTCGGTCGTATCGACTGCGTCGATGATGAACAGGTTGTTGCTAGTCAGCGCTCCCATGGCGTTCACGTTGCCCGTGCCGACCACACCAGGTGCAGCGCCGATCAGGGCCTGATAGCTGCGCCCGACCGGGAGCTTTTCGAACTCCTCGCGGCGGACACGCGTAGTCGCCGTGACGTTGGTCGCATCGACGATGGGCGTCTCGCCCAGAACCGTCACTGTGTCGGTGAGGGCGCCAACCTTCATGGCGAATGGAACGTGGGTAGTCTTGTCGGTTTCAACAAGGTTGTCGGTCGCCTGCGCGGTCTCAAAACCCTGCAGCGTGGCCACGATCGTGTACGGTCCGATCGGCACGGCGGGGAACACGTACCGGCCACTGTCGTCCGACACCGTGGAACGCGAGAAGCCGCGATCCTGGCTGGTAATCGTCACGGTGACGCCCGCGATTGCGGCGCCGGTCCCGTCTTGAATCGTGCCGCTAATCGTTCCGGTCTGCGCCGGCTGCGCCGACGCCGGCACCGCAAAAGCCACTAGCGCCATGACCAGCGCAAATCGGCTCAAAGTCCTAAACATGTGTAGTTCCTCTCTCCTTCACAACAGAGGGAAGGCCCCTGTCAGTCAACATCGCAATTCCGCAATCATTCACCGTATCCGATTTACCGAGCGTTTCGTCACGGATGCAGCAGATCTCGTCCCAACAGAACAAATCCAGTACCATCGCCCACCCCAAGAATTACCCGACGCACTGCCCGAGTTTGCGCGGTTTTAACGAGATTTGACTGCTGGGTTTTGACTGCTTATTCAAATTTTCGAATTTTGAACTACGGTTCAATGAAGTGGTCGCGATTAGGGTGCCTAGGGTGCCTGGGGTGCCTAGAGTGCCCAGAGCCTAGGCTGCATTAGGTGCGACGCGGCGCACTCAGGCACTATAGGCACGCCCTGGCACCTTAGGCACTCCTAGGCACCCTGAATAATGTCCATCATCGAGTGCGTTCCGAACATTTCTGAAGGGCGACGACCGGACGTCGTGTCGCACATTGCAAGCGCGCTCGGCGCGGTTGCGGGCGTGCGAGTTCTTGACGTGCAGTCTGACGCGGCCCACCACCGCTCGGTGCTGACGCTGGCGGGTGATCGCGCGCCCATGAAGGAAGCCGTTCTGCTGCTGTATGCGGAGGCGCTGGCCGCGATTGACCTGCGGTCACACAAGGGCGAGCATCCCCGGCTGGGCGCAGTTGATGTCTGCCCGTTCGTTCCCATCGAGTCGGTGACCATGGCCGAATGCGTCGAGTTGGCGCGGGAAGTGGGCGCTGCCGTCGCCGACCGGTTCCAAGTGCCGGTGTACCTCTATGAAGAAGCTGCATCAACACCGTCACGCCGCAATCTGGAAGACATTCGGCGTGGCGAGTTCGAGGGGCTGGCTGCGAAGATCTCCACGCCCGAATGGAAGCCGGACTTCGGTCCGACGGTGCCCCACGCGTCCGGGGGCGCAACGGTCATCGGCGCGCGCATGCCGCTCATCGCTTACAACATCAACCTCGCGACGGATCGCTTGGACGTCGCCAAAAAGATTGCCGCGGCTATTCGCATGAGCAGCGGCGGCTTCCGTTTCGTCAAGGCGATGGGCATCGCTCTGGAAGACCGTGGCATCGTGCAGGTCTCGATGAACCTGACCAACTACGAAAAAACGCCCATCTTCCGCGTCTTCGAAGTCGTCAAGCGTGAAGCTGCCCGCTACGGCGTCAGCGTGCTCGAGAGCGAGATCGTGGGGCTCGTCCCATCGGCGGCATTGGCACAGGCCGCAGAGTTCTATCTTCAACTGGAGGGATTCAAAACCGACCAAGTGCTGGAGGCCCGGTTGCGCTCGGGAAAATAGGCACGAGTCGCCACGAAGACACGAAGCCACGAAGACACGAAGAACCGGCGACCGGTGCCCGGTGCCCGGCGACCCCAGTTGTCACTCCCGCGTCGGGGCGATGCCAAACGCCTTCATCTTCTTGTAGAGATTGCTGCGTTCGACCCCCAGCGCCTCCGCGGTCTTGGAGATGTTGCCGTGCTGCGCCGCAAGTGCCTGCAGAATGTAATCGCGCTCGAAGCGCTCACGCGCATCCGCGAGCGGAAGCGAGTCGCCCTCGTGCACGGTTGGCTGCCGCATTCCGTCGTGCCCGAGAAATGCCAGGTCCTGCGCGGTGATGGTATCGCCTGGCACCATGATCATCAGCCGCTCGATCACGTTCCGCAACTCCCGCACGTTGCCGGGCCAGGCGTAGTGCTGTAGCCGCGCGACGGCCTCCGAGGCCATGCGCTTGGGGCGCCGGCCGTACTCGGCTGCCATTAACGCCATGAAGTGATCGGCCAGCAGCGGAATATCGTCCTGCCTCTCTCGGAGCGGCGGCACGAAGATGGGGATGACATTCAATCGGAAATACAAATCCTCGCGAAAGCGTCCCTCACGAATCTCCGCGGCCAGCTCCTTATTGGTTGCCGCCAGCACGCGTACATCCACGCGGATGCTCTGCGTGCCGCCAACGCGTTCCATCACTTGCTCCTGCAGCACACGCAGGACTTTGGCCTGCGTCTTCAGGCTCATGTCGCCGATTTCGTCGAGAAAGATGGTCCCGGTATTGGCCTGCTCGAAACGCCCCGGTTTTTCGGCGACGGCGCCCGTGAATGCGCCTTTGACGTGTCCGAAAAGCTCCGACTCGATCAGCTCCTCGGGAATGGCAGCGCAGTTGACCTCCACGAACGGGCCATTTCGGCGGCGACTGAGCTGGTGCACGGTTCGCGCGACGAGCTCTTTCCCCGTCCCGTTCTCACCGTAAATCAGCACGCGGCCGTTGGTCGGCGCGGCCATCTCCACCTGGTCGCGCAGCTGCCGCATCGCGAAGCTCTCGCCCACCATCACGTGCTGGCGATCAACGCGTGCCCGCAGCACGCGGTTTTCGGCCTCGAGGTCGCGCTGGCGCATGGCGTTACGCACGACAAGGACGGTTTTCTCGAGCGACAGGGGCTTCTCGACGAAATCGAACGCGCCCATTTTGATCGCCCGCACCGCGGATTCGATGTTGCCGTGACCGGAGATCATCACGACCTGCGCGTCTACCTTGCGCTCACGCAGCCGCTGCAGCGTAACAAGTCCGTCGATCCCGGGGAGCCAGACGTCGAGAACGACCACATCGAACGAGGAGCGAGCGGCGCGCTCGAGACATTCTTCCCCACTTGCGGCAGCTTCCACATCGAAGCCCTCGTCGCGCAGCACCCCGCTCAGCGACGAGCGGACGCCCGGTTCGTCGTCAACGATCAGGATCGATGGCATGGTTCACGTACGATCCACGGAAGCGCCGAAGCACGGAATCATAGTTCTCCGCATTTCATACCCGTTTCCGCGCTTCCGTGCTTCCGTGCAATGTCCGTCACACCGGAAGTTCGATAGTAAATCTAGTCCCACGGGGCACGTTGTCGGACACGTCGATATTGCCGCCATGCTCCGCCACGATGCGACGAACAATGGCGAGGCCAAGGCCGCTGCCGCGCCCCTTGGTCGAGTAGTACGGCAGGAACAGCTTTTCGCGCTCCTCTGGCGGGATGCCCGCACCATCGTCCGCGACGGTGATCCGCACGAGGCTGTTCTTCTGGTCATATTCGGTTTCGAGCACGATCGTGCCGCGCCGGTCCGTTGCCTCGATGGCATTGTCGACCAGATTGATGATCACGCGTCTCAGTTGTTCGGGGTCGACGCGCACGTGCGGCAGGCCATCCTCAAAGCGGCGCTCGATGCGCAAATCCGTGAACAAGCCCTGATACAACGTCAGGGCGTCAGTGAGCAGCTGATGGAGGTTGGTCGGAACCGCCCGCGGCGCGGGCATGCGCGCGAACTGCGAGAACTCGTCGACGAGATTTTTGAGCGATTCGACTTCGCCGATGATCGTGTTCGTGCATTCGTCCACGAGATCGGTCTGCGCCGGATCGAGCGTCGACAGCTTACGTCGCATGCGCTCAGCGGAAAGCTGGATCGGCGTCAACGGGTTTTTGATCTCGTGCGCGAGCCGCCGCGCGACCTCACGCCACGCGGCTACCTTCTGCGCGCGAATGAGCGGAGTCACGTCGTCCAGCACCAGCACCGTCCCTTCATAATCGCCGCTGGCGCTGGTGAGCCGCGTCGCCGCCGCCGCAACGTGGAGCTCCCGGCCCTCGCGGACGATCGCGACTTCCTGCGCAAACGCATCGGACCGGGCGCGTGCGGCCTGGTCCAGGACGCCGTTGATGCCCTGCAGATCGCTGCGCCGGAAGACGTCCACGGCGGGTTGACCAACGATCTCCGCGCCGACTTCCAGCAGGCGCATCGCCGCAGAGTTGACCGTACCAATGCGGCCGGCGGGATCGATCGACACCACGCCCGTGGCCACGCGTTCGAGAATCGTCTCGATGTACCGACGCCGTCCGTCGACTTCCTGATTCGTGCGTTCGAGATCGATCGCGGCGCGCTCCAGTCGTCGACGGCTCGACGCAAGCTCGGCGGCCATCGTATTGAATGCCTCGATCATCGACCCGAATTCGTCGGTCGCCTGATGCTCGATGCGCTGGTCGTAGCGTCCCTGACCAATCTCGCGAGCAGCAACCGACAGCAACTGCACCGGTCGCGTGATCCGCTTGGCGAGATACAACCCCATCCAAGTGGAGCTGACGAGAATCAGCAGCGTCACCATGAGGAAAAATGACAGGTAGACGCCGGCGAGCGGCTGCCGGAGCACCCGCAGCTGCGTATAGTTCTCGTACGCCTTTGTCATGCGCCGCGATCGATCGGCGAGGTCGCCCGACAGAAAGTCGCTTGCGACGACGACGCCAGTAACCTGACGATTAGGGTTGCGGATAACGCTCGCCGCACGGAGCAGGTTGCCGCCGCCATCGATTTCTTCTGCCAGCCGCGGCTCTGTTTGAACGCCTGACGCGACGCGTGCCGCCAGCCCGTCAGCCGATTCTCGGCGCCACCCCTGCGGCATGTTTGGCGCCGCAACGTCCACGACAGGTACGACGTCGAGCTGCCCGTCCGGTCGAGTCGAGGCGCGGTAGACCTGCACGATTGCGACGCGCCGCTCGTTGACGTCCCGTGTCAGTTGTGCGCGCACGCCGCGCAGGTCGGAACCCAGATCCGCCGACGTCAGCAGTCCCGCGATCCGCGATGCCTGGTCGGTGACGACTTGCTGGCGCTCGCGGTAGTAGTCGCCGGCAATCTGATTGGCCGACGACAGGATTTCGTCAACCGGCTCGTTGAACCACTGATCGACGGCCCGGATCACGACATTGCTGCCAACGATCAACACGAGCACGGCCGGAATGAGCGTCATCCCCAGCAGGATGAACACGAGCTTGGCGCGAAAGCGGACGAATGGGACGGCGCGACGACGTTCAACGAGCAGCTTGATGATGTTGCGGGCCAGGACGAAAACGAGGCCGAGCAGCATCATCAAGTTGGTCGCGGAAAGCGCGTAAAGCACGACCTCGGTGAGAAAGTCTGGTGACAGTCGCGACGTGCGTTCCGCGACGACGAGGACGGCGACGAGCACGCCGACGAGAATGGCGATGCCCGCAAGGATCAGGCGTGGATTGTCACGGAACGGGCGCCGAGCTGGGGCCGCCGGTGGGGCGCCCGGGAGAGTCGGCTGCGCCGTTGCGGGACGCGCTGTGTCCACTATGGATTGATAAAGGAAAAAGGCAAAAGGCAAAAGACAAAAAACTGCGGGGCGCACCGGGAGTGTTTTTGCCTTCCGCCTTGTGCCTTTTGCCTTTGTCCCTCCTCAATCTTTCGCATTCAGCAGGTCCTTCAGTTCCGTCATGAACTCCCCGATGTCGCGGAAATGCCGGTAGACCGACGCGAAACGGACGTAGGCAACCTTGTCGAGGCGTTTGAGCTCCTGCATCACGAACGCGCCGACTTCGGCCGTCCCGATTTCCTTCTCTGGCCGTTCCTGGAGCATGAGCTCGACACGATCGGCGACATCTTCGATCGACGCCACGCTCACGGGACGCTTCTCGCACGCCTTGAGCAGACCGGCGACGAGCTTCTGGCGCTCGAACCGCTCGCGCGTGCCGTCCTTCTTCACGACCATGTACGGGATTTCGTCGATGCGTTCGTAGCTCGTAAACCTCTTGTGACAATCCTCGTTCAGACACTGCCGCCGCCGCCGGATGACATCCCCTTCCTTGCTCTCCCGCGAATCGACGACCTTGTCGCCGAGATGTCCACAATAGGGACACTTCACGGCGTCACCTGCTGAGGATCGTCGTTGTTTGTCGAACGGCGCGCAGTTGTCTCCCCGGTGCCGTCGCGAGGTTCCGCACGAGCGGTGGCGGACATTTCACGCAAACGCCCCAAGCTGAGCCCGTCGCGGGCGATGAACCACAAGCCGAGCAGCGTGACCGGCACGAAATTCATCGCATGCTGAACAATCGCCGAGCCGACCGCGACGTCGTTGTCAACGCCGTAGAACGAGGTCAGTCCAAGCCTGAGCGCCTCGTGCGTGCCACCGACGCCGCCTGGCGTGGGAATCGATACGCCAACGACGAGCATCGCCGTCAGCACGAACGATCCGCCCACCGACATGTTGATGCCAAACGAGCGTGTGAGCACGTAGACCTGCGCGGCAATGCAGAGCCACAGGACGAGCGACCAACCCATCGCGATGAGCAGGCGCCTAGGCCGACGGACGACCGCCAACCCCTCTGCAAACGTTTTGGCAAAGCTGGCCACCGTGTGTGCGATGCGCGTCGGCAAGAGCCGTTCGGCCTTGAGCACGAGCGCGTGCAGCCGCTCGGGATGCCCGGCCATGACGAACATTGTGGCCAACACGCCGAAGCCGACGGGCGCGAGCGCCAACCCGCCGAGGGCGACGGCGCGAAACAGCCCTGGCGCCCTCTCCGCTTCGTCAGCAGACAATCCGACAAAAAACGCGCCGAGCAAGATGAGCACGGCCACCAAATCGAGCATGCGTTCGACAATGATCGTGGCAAACGCCGCGGTCGCCGGGAGCCGCTCCTGCCTCGCCAACAGATATGGACGGATTACTTCACCCGCGCGCGCGGGTAGGACAAACGACGCGGCAAAGCCGATGACAGTCGTGCGGAACGCGACCCAGAAGCGCGTATGACCCAGCGGCTCGAGCAGGTATTGCCACCGTTCCGCGCGAACGATATACATGAGACCGGTCAGCAACACACCGACCAACAGCAGGTCCGCACGGGCCGCCTGCATCTCTGCCCAGACGCGCGTCAAGTCGGCATTTCGAAGGAAGAGCGCCAGCAACCCGACCGCGAGCGCGGTCACGAGGACGGTTCGAAGAATTGCCCGCAAATCCGAACCAGTCTACATGAGGTAATCTGTTTCCCCTCCTGTGACATCGCCGCTGCTCGAAACTGCATTGGATGGCCTGCCGCTCGTACGCCGTGGTAAGGTCCGCGACCTCTACGCCTGCGACGAAGCCCTCATCATTGTGGCCACGGATCGAATTTCTGCATTTGACTACGTGCTCGGGTCCGGCATTCCTGACAAAGGCCGTGTGCTGACTCAACTGTCGGCATTCTGGTTCGATCGGACGCGTGACATCGTGGACAACCACGTGCTCGGCACTGACGCGCATCGCTTTCCCGCGCCCGCTGCCAAACACGCGGCAACGCTTGCCGGTCGAGCCATGCATGTCCGCCGGACGATGCCTCTACCGATCGAATGTGTGGCCCGCGGATATCTGTCGGGATCGGGATGGAAAGACTACCAGGCCACCGGTGAGGTTTGTGGGATCCCGCTGCCGTCCGGACTGGTCGAGTCCGATCGCCTACCCGAACCGATTTTCACGCCCGCCACAAAGGCCGACAGTGGACACGACCTGAATATTTCAGAGGTCGAGGCCGGGCGGTTAGTAGGTAACGACTTGCTCGACCGTTTGAAGCGCTTGACGCTGGCCCTCTATTCTCACGGCGTCAAACACGCGGGCGCATGCGGCATCATCCTCGCAGATACCAAGTTCGAGTTTGGAATGACTGACGCGGGTGAGCTGCTGTTGATTGACGAGGTCATGACGCCGGACTCATCGCGCTATTGGCCCAAGGACGCGTATCGTCCAGGCGGCGCGCAGCCCAGCTTCGACAAGCAGTTCGTCCGGGATTATCTCGAGTCGATTCGCTGGAACAAGCAGCCGCCGGTCCCGACCCTGCCTGACGAGGTCGTTAACCGGACGCGCGCCAAGTATCTCGAGGCCCATCGCCGGCTGACTGGTCACGAGCTGGAGACGGCTCATGCGTGATCGGCTCGAGCAGCTTGTCCGCGAGATGGTTGACAAGGGCATCCGCTACCAGGACGCGCAGCGCGAATTCGAAACGCACTTCATCACGCGCGTCGTCATCAATTGCGACGGCAATCTTGGGAAGGCAGCGTCTGCCCTGGGCGTCCACCGCAATACGCTCACCCGGAAGATTCAGGAGCTCAAGATTCGGGGGCTGCGCTAGAAGGACACGGCGGCTTTGCCGCCTCGTGCGACTCGCTTCGCTGAGCTGCTGAGCTGCGGAGCGATGAGTCTCACGAGCGCCGTAGGCGCGAGTCCGATGAATCACCCAACACGATGGCTCTTGACGGCGAAGGCCAGGGGTCATAGAATTAGCAGTCGCCCACACCGAGTGCTAGCTGACAGAGGGTCTGACTGCTAGCGCTGGCCCGGGCCGGGACCCCCAACCGGGGGGCGAATCGCAGGGTTTTGGCTGGAATTCTCCCGTTTAACCCGTATCCGTTTCTCAATCTGAGAGCGACCTGGAGTGCAACAAACATGGCACTGAGACCGCTGCATGACCGTATCCTCGTGGAACGCCTCGAGGAAGAAGAGCAGAAAGTCGGGGGCATCATCATCCCCGATTCCGCGAAAGAAAAGCCGCAGCAGGGCAAGGTGATTGCCGTTGGCGCTGGCAAGGCCGACAAGGATGGCAAGCGCATCCCCCTGGACGTCAAGGACGGCGACACGATCCTGTTCGGCAAGTATTCCGGGCAAGAAATCAAAGTCGACGGCAACGAATACCTGATCATGCGCGAGGACGAAGTTCTCGCCGTTGTAACGAAATAACGGGGCACTGCCCCACGGTCAACGAATTCTGGAGACATAACAGCAATGGCGAAGCAGATCATTTACGGCGAGCAGTCTCGCCAGGCGATCCTTCGTGGCGTCAATCAGCTGGCAGACGCTGTGAAGGTTACGCTCGGCCCCAAGGGCCGCAACGTCGTCCTCGACAAGAAGTTCGGTTCGCCCACGATCACCAAGGATGGCGTCACCGTCGCCAAGGAGATCGACCTGAAGGATCCGCTCGAGAACATGGGCGCGCAGATGGTGCGCGAAGTCGCGAGCAAGACATCGGACACGGCCGGCGACGGCACGACGACCGCGACTGTTCTCGCTCAGGCGATCTATCGTGAGGGCGCCAAGAACGTCGTGGCCGGCGCGAACCCGATGGAGTTGAAGCGCGGTATCGAGAAGGCCGTGACCGCCATCGTCGAAGAACTCACCAAGATGAAGCGCGATGTCAAGGGCAACATGATTGCCCAGGTCGGCACCATCTCGGCAAACGGCGACGCTGAAATCGGCACAATCATCGCCCAGGCGATGGAAAAGGTCGGCAAGGACGGCGTCATCACCGTTGAAGAGGCGAAGACGCTGGACACGACGCTCGAAGTGGTCGAGGGCATGCAGTTCGACCGCGGCTACCTGTCGCCGTACTTCGTGACAGACCCGGAGCGCATGGAAGTCGTGCTCGAGAACCCCGTTATCCTGATCCACGAGAAGAAAGTCAGCTCGATGAAGGATCTGCTGCCGGTCCTCGAACAGGTAGCGCGAATGGGCCGCCCCCTGCTCATCATCGCGGAGGATGTCGAGGGCGAAGCGCTCGCGACGCTCGTGGTGAACAAGCTCCGTGGCACGCTGCAGGCCGCGGCTGTCAAGGCCCCAGGCTTCGGCGATCGCCGCAAGGCCATGCTGGAGGACATCGCGATCCTCTCCGGCGGCCGGGCAATCACCGAAGACCTCGGCATCAAGCTCGAGAACATCAAGATGGAAGACCTTGGCAAGGCGAAGAAGGTCACCATCGACAAGGACAACACGACGATCGTCGAAGGCGGCGGAAACAGCAAGGACATCGAAGGGCGCGTGAAGCAGATTCGCGTGCAGGTCGATGAGACCACCTCCGATTACGACCGTGAGAAGCTGCAGGAGCGGCTGGCGAAGCTGGTCGGCGGTGTGGCGGTCATCAAGGTCGGTGCGGCCACCGAGACCGAGATGAAGGAAAAGAAGGCGCGCGTCGAGGACGCCATGCACGCCACCAAAGCAGCCGTCGAGGAAGGCATCGTTCCGGGCGGCGGTGTGGCGCTGCTACGAGCCGGCAAGGTGCTCGACTCACTGAAGCTCGAAGGCGATCAGCGGGTCGGCGTGGCGATTATCAGGCGTGCGCTCGAAGAACCCATGCGCTGGATCGCCAGCAATGCGGGTGCCGAGGGCTCCATCGTGGTAGCACGTGTGAAGGACGCCAAGTCAGTGGATGAAGGCTTCAACGCCGCCAATGACACCTACGAGGACCTCGTGAAGGCCGGCGTCATCGATCCCACGAAAGTCGTGCGGAGTGCGCTGCAGAACGCTGCGTCGATTGCGTCCCTGCTGCTCACCACCGAAGCCCTGGTCTCCGAGATTCCCGAGGAGAAGAAGGACGCCCCAGCGATGCCGGGCGGCGGCATGGGCGGAATGTACTAACGCACGAATCTGGTGATCTGACGATCTCTTGATCTGATGATCGGGGCCCGGCGGGACTTTCCTGCCGGGCCTTTTTTCTTCGCTCATCACAGGGCTCGTCACGGCTGAAACAATCTCGTCACGCGCTCGTAGATAATCTGGTGATGCGTTCTCGCTACTTGATTCTGTTGCTCGTTGCCGTTCTCACTCCAGCTCTTGCACAGGCGCAGACTACCGCCCAGTCACCTCCTCGGCTGACGCTCCCCACGGTCACAGTCACCGCGCAAAAGGAACCGGCCGACCGACAGGCGGTGCCAGTCAGCGTGACCGCGATCCCGGGTGACACGTTGTGGGACGCCAAAATCAGCTTCGTGAGCGAAGCCGCCATTTATGCCCCGAATACGTGGTTCAACGAATTCAGCGCGCGCAAGCTAAGCAATGCTTTCATGCGCGGCGTCGGATCCAGTCCGGGCAATCCAGGCGTCACGACCTATATCGACGGCGTGCCGCAACTGCATGCGAACTCGTCGACCATTGAATTCACCGGAATCGAACAAGTCGAATTCGTACGTGGCCCTCAGAGTGCGCTGTTTGGCCGCAACGCCCTCGGTGGCGTGGTGAACATCGCGAGCGAGCTTCCTTCGCTCTCGGACTGGGCTGGCACGCTGCACGTCCCCTTCGGTAATTTCGATACGCGAGAGTTTCGCGGCGCCGCCTCCGGTCCAGTAGGCGACACCCTCGCCCTCGGCGTGTCGGCAGGACACTCGGCGAGAAGCGGCTTTACCGTCAACGACATCACCGGTAACGATCTCGACTCGCGGTCGGCCACGTTTGGCAAGGCGCAGCTACTTTGGACGCCTGCGCCAATCTGGCAGGCGCGTGTGATCGTTTCCGGCGAGCGCGCGCGAGACGGCGACTATGCCTTGAACGACCTCGACAGCCTGCGCAGCAATCCGTTGCACGCGGCCCGTGATTTCGAGGGCCATACCCATCGAGACATCTTCAACACGACGGTAACGTCCCGTCGTGAGGGATCGCGAGTGACGTTGTCAACGACAACGGGGTTTGTGAAATGGCAGACGGAGGACGAAACGGATCTGGACTACTCGCCAGTTCCTGCGGCTACGCGCAGCAATAACGAAGAGGCCTTCCAGTTCACTCAGGAAGTCCGGGTGGCGTCGGCCGCAGCTGCCCCCGTCTCGCTGTCGTCGACGGCGTCGCTCAAGTGGCAGGCAGGCGCGTTTTTTTTCAGTCAGAACTACGACCAGAATGCCGTGAATCACCTCGCGCCTTTCGTGCTGTCGCCACTGCTGCCCTTCAATATCGACCAGATCTCGCCCCGTGCCGACCTGAAGGACCGTGGTGTCGGCCTCTACGGTCACGGCACGCTTACGTTCAATCAATCACTTGATGTCACGCTGGGCGCCCGGCTGGATTACGAATCAAAACAGGCACGGTTGGAGACGTTGCTCTCGCCGGCCGTCGCGCCGTCCTCCCTGGTTGACGCCGAAGACAGCTTCTCGAACATGTCCCCGCAGGCTGTGATTGCCTATCGATTCGAGCCCGCGGTCATGGCGTATGCGTCGGTGGCGCGAGGTTTCAAAGCGGGAGGGTTCAACCCAGCCTCGCCTCCGGGCAGCGAGGGATACGGTGAAGAGCACACGACGAACGTCGAAGGCGGGCTCAAGTCGAGCTGGGCAGCAGGCCGCGTGATCGCGAATGCGGCCGTGTTTTTTGTCGACTGGACGGACCTGCAGCTGAACCTTCGCAACCCAATGGTGCCTGCGCAGTTCTACATCGCGAATGTCGGCGGCGCCACCAGCCGCGGCGTCGAGCTCGAGCTCAACGCGAGACCCGTACAGGGCATCGACGTGTTCTCGTCGTTCGGGTACACACGTGCCCGCTTCGACGACGGGACGACATTGAGCGGCGTTGATGTGTCGGACAACGAACTGCCGAACACGCCGGGCTACACGTTCACTCTCGGCGCGCAGGTCTCGCGCGAATTGACCGCCGTCATCACCCTGTATGGCCGTGGTGAGGTCACCTCGTATGGAGCCTTTCACTACGACGAACTGAACCTTGCATCTCAAGAGGCATACTCGCTGACGAATTTCCGCGCGGGCGCGCGCGGGCGCAGGTTGTTCGCGGAAGCGTGGATCAAGAATGCTTTCAACACACGTTACATTCCGATCGCTTTTGCCTATCCAGGCTTTGCTCCGTCAGGGTTCATCGGCGAAAGCGGACGCCCGCGGACGTTCGGGGTTAGCGGAGGGCTGACGTTCTGATGGTGTCGTTGACGAACAAACGGAGTCGAGTACGGTTCGTGGTTCCGTTGCGCGGTTGCCCGTTCTTCGTTGCGTTCTTCGTTCTTTAGTTCTTAGTTCTTCGTTCCCCCGGCCGCCCCTCGTTCCACGCGGCCAAACATATGTCCGCCCGCGCGGCCGACATGTTCCCATGTGCCCGCGTACTCATCGCCGTAGAAAAAGACGCGAACGTTGAAGGTCCCCATGCCGGGAATCGTCGCGTCGGTCATCATGATGAGCGGGGTGTCGTCGACAAAACGCATGGCCACAACGATGGGCATGGTGACGCCAGACTCACCGATTCTCGCGTTGAAGCGCCAGAGGTCGTCACCCACTTTGTCCACGCTGTAGATATCGTACCGGTCGGGCGACGTCTGGCGATCTTCTTGGCCTCGGACCGTGAAACGTCCCACCAGCGCGGCGCCCCGCATCTTTTCGATGAACGCCCGTTCAACGGCGGGCAGCGTCGATGGGTCCATGGCCGACCCCATGCCCGTCCTTGCCGTCAGCCAGCCGGCGACAAACACGATGAGTAACAGGGCCGCCAGGGCAATCCACTTCAACGGACGTTTCCCTCGAGCCATTTCGAGAGAGTTTGGACTAAGCTCCTGTCGATGGCAACGCCTGGGGCGCTTTCGAGAGACGCTGGTCTCGGCGTCGGCCGCCTACGGTTCGACGCAGTCTTGTGGCTGGCTGCGCTCGGCATCACTGCCGGGGCCATTTACTTTCAGAGCGTAGTGAGCTGGCGTCAGTCCCTGCTTTTTCTGATTGGCGTCTTCGCCGGCATCGTGCTCTACCATGCGGCCTTTGGCTTCACGTCCTCGTGGCGCGTGTTCATCAGCGATCGCCGTGGCGCCGGGCTGCGCGCACAAATGCTGATGCTGGCCGCGACGTGCCTGGTGTTCTTTCCGCTCCTCGCGTCGGGCAATCTGTTCGGCCAACCTCTCCGCGGGTCGGTGTCGCCCGCCGGCATTCCGGTCATCGCCGGCGCGTTCATCTTCGGCCTGGGCATGCAGCTGGGTGGTGGCTGTGCCTCCGGGACGCTGTACACCGCGGGCGGCGGCAGCGTGCGGATGCTCCTCGTACTCCTGATGTTCATTGTCGGATCTCTGGTGGGCACGGCTCACGCACCGTGGTGGGCGGCGCAGCCGTCGTGGGCGCCGACGTCTCTCGTAACGCTCTACGGTCCGGTAGGAGGACTGGCGATCAGCCTTGCTGCCTTCGCGGCCATTGCTTCCGGGACGGTCGTCCTCGAGAAACGGCGGCATGGGCGGCTGGTCGAGACGGATTCAACATCCCGTTGGCTACGCGGACCCTGGCCGCTCGCCGCAGGCGCCATCGGTCTGTCCGTCGTGAACATCGCGACGCTGGTCGTGGCGGGTCGCCCGTGGGGCGTCACATCGGCCTTCGCGTTATGGGGCGCGAAAGCGGCGGCCGCCCTGGGGATACCAGTGCACACGTGGCCGTACTGGACTGCCCCGGCCCAGAAGGCCGCGCTCGAGGCAAGCGTCGTGAACGACGTGACCTCCGTGATGAACTTCGGGATCATTATGGGCGCGTTGCTGGCGGCGTTACTTGCCGGACGGTTCGCTCCCGTCTGGCGTGTCCCGGCACGATCGCTGGCGGCCGCCATCGTCGGCGGCCTGCTGCTTGGCTATGGCGCCCGCGTCGCATTCGGCTGCAACATCGGCGCTTATTTCAGCGGGATCGCTTCAGGCAGTCTGCACGGGTGGCTCTGGCTTCCTGCAGGATTCGCCGGAAGCGCGATCGGGACGATGCTGCGCCCGATGTTCGGGTTGAGCGTGGAAAGAACGAGGACGGGCACATAGGGCGGGTAAGCAATTACACGGATTTGAAGGCGGTACGGATCTGCGCGCAATCCCCTACCTGCCCCACCTGCCCTACTTCACAAACCTCACCCTGAACAGCTTCGGCCACAACTTCCCCGTAATCAGAAACGTCTTATCTGCCGGGTCATAGGCGATGCCGTTCAGGACGTCCACACCCTGGCGTTCGAGGGGAGACAGCAGATTCGGGGCTTCGATTCGTTGTGTCACGCGTCCGCTGGCTGGATCGATCCGCACGATGAGATCGCGCATCCACACATTGGCGTAGATCGCACCCTCCGCACACTCCAGCTCGTTCAACTGCGACACCGGCTGGCCATCCATAGCCACGTTGATCGTTCGGGTCACGGTGAAGTCAGAGGGACGACGAACAGTGAGGCTCGACGACCCGTCGCTCATCACGAGCTGCCCCCCCAGGGCGCAGAGGCCCCAGCCCTCGCCGCGATACGAAAGCTCGCTCTGTCTGGTGAATGTTTGGCGGTCGTAGATCAGCGCGCGACCGTTTTGCCACGTCAACTGAATCAGCCGATCGTCGACCAGGGCCAGACCCTCGGCAAATATGGGCGGGGGCACGATGGTTCGTCTGATGACGCGCCCGGTTTCCACTTCGACTTCGCGCAGACTCGACTGCCCCACCAACCCGGTGCTTTCGTACAGCTTTCCACCATGCAATACCAGGCCCTGCGTGAACGCAGCTCGATCGTGCGGATAAGTCCGCACCACCTGCACACGCAAGCGTTCAGTCGCCGCAGCAGACTCGCGTTGGGTCTCGCCAAAGGTCACGGTGAGGAGCCCCACACATAACACAGCGCAGGCAGACAACAACCCCACGCGAGAAAGTCTGAGGGATTTCACCGGCGGACCGTCTCGAGAAATGACGCAAGCTCACTTCCCCACACGGCTGGCTGTGAGTGCGTACCGTGTCCACGCGTCTGGTCGGTGATTGGAAGCAGCACGAATCTGCCGTGCCTGACTTTCTTGATCAACGCTTCCATCATCGGCAGCTCAGGCGGATTTACAAAGTCATCAGCCGAGTTGATCGCCAGGAGCGGCGCCGAAATATGTTCGAGATGCAGCGAAGGATCGTAATCCTCCGACGCGCGGAAGTGATAGAGCATGTCGTTGGCGTCACTGGTCTTGGTGCGGGATGCGATCTGATCGGCCAGCCAGGCGTCCGCCGCCTTGGCGGTCGAGAATTGTTTTTGCCACTGCAGTGGGACGCTCGTGGCCATCAGCAGAAAACCAAGCGCGCTGGCAAGCCCCCGCGGCTGCTCGACGTAGTTGCCGTTCTGCCACGTGGGATCCGTGATGATGGCGTCGACGAGCAGACGGCGCCAAACACGATTGCGACCGGCGATTTCGACGGGATTGCTCGCCAGTGGCACGAGGGCATCCATGAACTCTGGATAGAGGTATCCCCACATCCACGTGTGCATGCCGCCCATCGATGTGCCGGTCACGACGTGCAGGTGCGAGAGGCCCAGTCCTTCGGTCACAAGGCGGTGCTGGAGCCGCACCATGTCGGTGTACCCGTAGCGCGGAAACTTCATCCTCAGGCCATCACTCGGCTTGCTTGACTGACCCTGCCCGATGTTGTCGGGCAGGATAATGAAGTAGCGTTCGGCGTCGTACAGCTGGCCCTTGCCAAATAGCCGACCGCCGAACGAATCGCTCACGAACTGACGACCCGTGCCGCCAGTGCCGTGCAGGATGAGGATGCCGTTTCGCACGACGCCGTCCGCGTCTTTCCGAGGTTGACCGACTATCCGGTAGTGCAGTTTCAATTCGGGGAGCGACTCGCCGCTTTGAAACGAGAAATTCCGGACGATGAAATCGCGCTCGACGGGCGTGGGATAGCTTTGCGCGCTTGACTGGACGGCCGTCGCCGCGAGCCACAGCGCCGCCAGCCAGATCTGAGTCATGCGGGAACTCGAGACCTCAGCGGAGTGTGAATGTCAGTTCGATCGTGATCAGCACCGGAACAGGCTGTCCCTCTTTCATCCCCGGGACAAACTTCCACTGCCGTGCGGCTTTGATGGCTTCCTGATCGAGACCAAATACCGAATCGAGGGATCGAATGACTCTGATGTTGCCAACACTGCCATCAGGCATCACGATGCACTCGAGCCACACCGAGCCTTGGACCTTCGCGCGCATGGCGTCGGCGGTGTAATTCGGTTTGACCTCCTGGAGCACGCGCGGGATGCTGACGCCGCTTCCAGGCCGATAAAATCCGCCCCCGGTCCCGCCCCCTGCGCCTTCTCCAAGACCTGAACCGGTACCCGACCCGCTGCCCGTGCCCTTGCCCGTCCCAGCCCCGCCACCTTCGCCAGAGCCTTGCGAGGTCGTTACCGGATTCTCGCGGGTAATCGCGCCCGGCAGAGGCTGATCAGCCGCGGCCATCGACTTTGCCGGGATGTTCAATTCCTCGAGGGGCTTGACCTCCTCAGGAGGCTGCAGTTTGGGTTCGGGGGTCTTGACGACCGGAACGGAGATCTTTTCCTTGCCAGGCAGTTCGATCTTCTTGGGGGGCTCAGGCGCCTTGTTGCCGCCGCCGCCACCACCACCGCCGGGACCAGGCTCGTTCAGCCAGACGATGTCATTCGGCGTGTCGTCGCGGGCGATGTCAAGCGTTTGCGCTTCGGGCTGATAGCGCATGACCAGAAACCCGATGATGGCCATTGCGATGTGCGAGAGCA
This sequence comes from uncultured Acidobacteriota bacterium, assembly GCA_963846425.1. Lineage (GTDB taxonomy): Bacteria > Acidobacteriota > Vicinamibacteria > Vicinamibacterales > UBA2999 > JACCSI01. The sequence continues at coordinate 570,601 of CAWJVW010000002.1, forward strand.
CGGACGCGCTGATGCCCACACGGGACTGTGGATGCTCGAACGAAAACGACACCTCGACCGGCACATCGGGGCGTACGTGGAGCACATGGCGCGGCTCGGGCGCGGGCGTCCCGGAACCCGGGGTTTTGGCGTCTGGCGTGTCCTGCATGCGCAAATAACTCGCGTCCGCTTCCATTCTCAGGCTTTAGATGTGGGCTGACAAGAGCAAAAGACAGGCCAGCCGCCTTCGCTGGGAAGTTCGCTCACAAGCTACGACGGGCTAAACCCGCCTCCACCGGCAGTTTCGGCTGTAGTCTGTTTAGACGTCCTATTGAGTGGAATAGCCGCTGCGCGCACGGACACGTGCGCCCGGGTGGCTGACCTTGAGCGAAATACTCCGCCACTCGGTACCCTCCGTCGAGGGTGGCCTGGCCGGCTCGTACCCGATCAAGTACTGAGACCGTAGATCCTCCGCAATCGCCTGCAACGTGGGCTGCAGTGTCCGTGCATCTCGCAGGTGAAAAGATTGCCCGCCCGTCACGGTGGCAAGTTCCGGGAAGAGCGCTGGCCGCACCCGCCCAATGGCGATGGGATACATGAGGACGTCGGAACGTCGGGCGCGCGCCACGACGTCAGCCGCACTGGCTTTGCTGTAGCGGTCCACGCCGTCAGAGAGGACGACAATCGCGCGGCGGCCCGCCTCCTCGTCGAGAAGGTCGAGGCAACGAATCAACGCGTCGTGGAGCGATGTCGTGCTCCAGGGGTCGAGCGCGTCCAGCGCCTTGAGCAGCGGGGCCTTATCCGTGTCGAGCGGCGCCAACACCTCAACATCTCCACTGATACTGATGAGCGCAGCGCGATCGTCGGGTTTGAGCGATGCGACAAAAGCACGTCCGGCGGTTCGAGCCACGGTCAAAGGCGTGCCCTTCATGCTGAAGCTGCGATCGATGGCCAGAGCAACGGCGGCGGGGAACTCGCCTCCCACGAACGTCGTGATCCTCTGCGGCACATCATCCTCGAGCACGGTGAAATCGCTCTGCGTCAGCCCTTTGATGGCTCGACCGTCTCCGCTTGTCACCGTGGCGTACACTTCAACCTGTGTGACACTCGTCGAGAAGGTGGGTTGCTGGGCCGGCGCATGCTCGGCGCCGGAGGCCGCTGAGGTTAGTGCTAGAATCACTAGGATCGCCGCAGCACGCGGCCGGACGGAGTCACCCATGAGTTTTCCAATGAGTTTGATTGCGCTCTTCGGGCCGATCGGTCTGCCGGAGATGCTGATCATCCTGGTGATCATCATCCTGATTTTCGGTGCAAGCCGCCTGCCGGAAATCGGCAAGGGGATCGGTGCGGGCATCAAGAATTTCAAGTCGTCTGTGAAAGACCCCGTCGACGGGGGTACACCGAAGAACTCCTGAACGCCTCGTTACAGGACGACCCGCGTCTCGCCCACCCGTCTGGTCACCCGCTCGCGGTCCAACCACTCGAGCAGCGGAATCGCGAACTTCCGAGTCACCCCGTAACGCTCTTTGAACGTCGGGACGTCCACCGTCGCGCGCCCGGCAACAGAGGCTGCCTTGAGCGCCTGCACCTCTTCTTTGAGTTGCCGGAGCGCGTCGGCATGGAAAACCAGGGTGTCCACACGCACAAGCACTTTCTGTCGTAACAACAATGCCGTCATCTTTTCCACGAGCGCCGCTGAGGCTTTGGCTTCTGCCGCGACTGTTGCCGAATCCAGCGGCTTGAGTCCGCCGCTCCGGTAGGAGCGCTCGATGGCCTCGCGTACGCGACTCTCCTCTGGCGTCAGCTCGAGACGATGACTGGGGAGAGCCAGGCGGTCGCGCCCCGTGAGCTGATTCGATGACGTCAGATCGCTGACCACGAGCTCGAACACCGCTGAATGCGATCGCGCAAACACGCGCTCGCGCGCCTCCTCTCGCGGAATGCCCTCTGCAAGCGGCTGGGCCTTGTGGAAGTCGGTGACAACGGACAGCAAGCGCGCCGAAAGGGTGGCGATGATGGCCGGCGAGACTAGTCGCTCGCCCGCGATCCGGGCATGGCCTCCACGATCAAGTGCCGCCACCACGTCGGGCAATCGTCCCGGCGCCACCCCGGCACGCGAGGTCAAACTGGAGGCGGTCATTCCAGGAGGCCCTGCATCCGCGATCATCCGTGTCAGCGCAGCGCGGTCGCGATCGGCCGACCCGTTCATCTCGAGGGCGACAAAGCGTCCCTCCGAGGCTTTGGTGCGGATCCCAGCGCGCGGAGGCTCGGGGTCCAGCACTTGTCCGCCGCCGATGGTCACCGTTGGCGAGTAGGCACGCAGAATGAACCGATCACCGCGTACGAGCGCCGCAGGACTCTCGAGCCGGATGCGCACGGGGGCGCGCTCGCCCGGACCGATCTCTGTCGGCCCTGCATCGGCGACCGTCACGCGGCCAAGTACCTCCATCGTGCCCTGATGAAAATGGATCCGAGAACCATGTTTGAGCGGCTTCGCCGAGGGAAGCAGATCGATCACGGCGTCGGCACGTCGTGTGATTGTGAGTGCCCCCGGCGAAACAAGCGACTGTCCCCGCTGAATGTCCGCGACTTCAATCCCGCCAAGGTTGACCGCAGTGCGCTGTCCGGGCTCGGCATAATCGCGACGCCGGCCGTGCACCTGCACGCCGCGGACACGGACACGCCGATCGCCGGGCACCAGCACAAGTTCGTCGTCTGGGCGCACCCTTCCAGAGATCAACGTGCCAGTCACGACCGTGCCGAACCCTTGCATGGAGAATGCCCGATCGATCGGCAGACGCGTTGCACCCTCCTGCGGCCGACGCGTGACACTGGACGCGAGGCTGACGAGCGCGGCTCGCAAAGCGTCCAGCCCCGCACCTGTCCGAGCCGACACCGTCACAATCGGCGCCTTCTCGAGAAACGATCCTTCAACGAGCTCGCGGGTCTCGAGCCGGACGATTTCGAGGGTGTCCTCGTCAACCAGATCGGCCTTGGTGATCACGACCAGGCCCCGCTCGACATGCAACAGGCGGCAGATGTCGAAATGCTCGCGCGTCTGCGGCATGACGCCTTCGTCGCCGGCAATGATCAGCATCACGCAGTCCAGGCCGCCAACGCCTGCCAGCATGGTCTTCACGAAGCGCTCATGCCCGGGGACGTCAACAAAGGCCACGGTAAGGTCATCAATCACCGCGTGCGCAAACCCCAGCTCGATCGTGATGCCGCGCTCTTTTTCCTCCTTCAGGCGATCCGGATCGATTCCGGTGAGCGCCTGCACCAACGCGCTCTTCCCGTGATCGATGTGACCGGCCGTTCCGACAACGATGTGTGACATGTTGGAGAAGCGTCCTACCGTCGCCCGCGCGCGGAGCGCTCCTTTTTGCCGGGCCGCTGCTTGCGGCCGCGTTTGGCGGCCTTGATCTTCCGCCTTTCCTCCGGGGTTCCCTTACGTTGTTCCTGCTTGCGGCGCGTGTGGCTGCGCGCTGGACCTCGACGCCGTTCATCCGCGCGAACTGCTTCGAGGACCTCTTCCAGCCCCAGATCAATCTGCCGTCGTTCGAGATCAACTCGCACGACCTGTACCATCACCTTGTCGCCCAACCGATAGCTCTTTTTCGTGTTTTCGCCGAACAGTGTGTGGTTCTGCTCGCTGTAGCGATAGTAATCATCTGCCATCGTGGACACGTGCACGAGACCTTCAACGTAGTGCTCACCCAGCTCCACGAACAAGCCGAATGCCGCGACGCCGGTGATGTACCCGGTGAAGGAGTCGCCCACCTTGTCAGCCATGAATCGCACCTTCTTCCACTGGACGAGTTCGCGTTCGGCCTCGTTGGCCCGCCTCTCCATCTCGGAGGTGTGGCGCCCAATCTCCGGGAGGTCCTCGTCGAGCTCCTCACGCCGCTCGTCGGTGAGGCGCGTCTTTCGCTGTTCACGAAGCAGGCGATGGACCACGAGATCCGGATAGCGACGGATGGGCGACGTGAAATGCGTGTAGGTCTCGGCCGCGAGACCAAAGTGGCCGACGTTTATCGACTCATATCGCGCCTTCTGCATTGTCCGCAGCATCAGAAATGCAATGGGCCGCTCTTCAGGCGTTCCACGAATCTTGTCGACCAGATGCTGGAAGTGCGAAGGACGGAGCGTTCCACCTTGCGCGCCGAGGCTGAAACCCAGCGAGGTGACGAACTCGTCGAACTCCAGCACCTTGAGTGGGTCAGGCGGCTCGTGGATGCGGTAGAGCGCCGGCATCCGATTCTTCTCGAGATGTTGCGCCACCGTCTCGTTCGCGAGGAGCATGAACTCTTCGATCAGACGATGGGCGACATTGCGTTCGTGCGCCACGATGTTCTGGACCAACCCCTCTTCATCAAGAACGACCTTGGGTTCGGGCAGGTCGAAGTCAATCGAGCCGCGGCGCCGGCGACGGGCGTTCAGAATATCGAACAACTCGCGCATCAGCTCGAAGGTGGGGACGAGCGTTGCATAGCGGGCGATGCTGGCCTTGTCCGCTTCAGTCAAAATCGCATTGACTGCTGTGTAGGTCATTCGTTCGGTGCTGCGAATCACTCCGTCGTGGAGCTCGTAGCGCACGACATCACCGCGCGCATTCACTTCCATCAGACAGGACTGGACCAATCGATTCACGTGCGGGCGAAGGCTGCACAGGCCGGTCGCGAGCGCCTCAGGGAACATATGCACGGCGCGCTCCGGAAAATAAACGGACGTGCTTCGTTCGTACGCTTCGGCATCGAGCGGACCCCCCTCGGCGACGTAGTGAGCCACATCCGCAATGTGGACGCCAAGCCAGATATTCCCGTTCTTCAGGCGTTCGATCGAGATCGCGTCGTCAAAATCACGAGCATCTTCGCCGTCGATGGTTACGACGATCCGGTCGCGAAAATCCGTTCGATCCTCGAGGTCGTGCTCCTTGACATCGGCTCCAAGCCGCTCGGCTTCCTCTGTGGCTTCGGCGGAATGCTCGTCGGGAATGCCGTACTTTCGGAGGACGATTTCGGTGTCAACACCCGGTTCGTCGATTCCGCCAAGCACTTCGATGATGCGCCCCATGGGGCCACGCGTGGGCATGGGCCAGCGCGTCACCTCGACCGTGACCATCTCGCCGGGCTCGGCGTCCCTGGTATCGCCCTTTGGGATATGCACGTCGGCGAGCAGTCGGCGGTCGAACGGGACGACAAATCCCAGTCCCGCCGCATCGATGTCGAAGCGGCCGACGATCGTCTGAGCGCGCCGTTCCAGAATTTGCACGACGCGCCCCTCGACACGTCCATCCGCACGCCGACGCTCAATCCGGACGACCACGCGGTCTCCGTGCAGCGATTCCTTCAGATTGGGCGCCGCGACAAAGACATCGCCCTGCACCCCCTCCAGCGGTCGCTCGGGCGTCACGAAGCCAAAGCCGGACGGATGTGCCTCCAGTCGACCTACGACCAGGTCCATTCGATCGGCCAAGCCGTACCGATTGCCGCGAACGAGCACCAGCGCGCCATCGGACACCAGTGATGTCAGGTGCCGCTTGAGGGTGGCTCGTTCGTCGCGCGGGATCCTCAACACGCGTATGAGCTCGAGTGCCGTGGCCGGGTGGTGCACTCGTTCGCGCATCTGCCGTAAGAGTTGATCGCGGGAGAGCATCGGGTGATTTTAGTCGTGCAGCGGGTTCTCAGGTGCCGCAGGTGCCGCGGGCGCCGCGGCGGGGAATGGCAGCGGGGCTATAGTAATCGCGTCGAGGAGCTCATGAATCAGGTTGAACTGCGCCGCGTGCAGGCGCCGAGGGCTTCAGCAATTACCGTACAAACCAGTGCTGGTTCGCGTGTCGTTGCCAGCGGCACGAAGAACACTTCCTCCCTGAAGACGGTGAGGTCGTGTCACGGGCCGTCACCCTGCAAGTAGATCTGAAGGTCGCCGACGTTTGTATCAGTCCGGCCAATACGAATCAGATCGCCAAGGGGTTCGAAAAATGACAGGGAATCGTTGTTGTCGAGATAGGCGGCCGGTTCCCCGACACCGAGTTGCGCCGCGCGCTCGATCGTCGTCCGATCGACAAACGCACCAGCCACATCCGTAGGTCCGTCAATCCCATCGGTGCCCAGACTGGAAGCGACGGCATCGCGAGCCAACATCCGAAGTTCCGTAGCCATCGCGAGAGCAAACTCGAGATTGCGCCCACCCTTCCCCGTCCCGATTACTCGCACTGTCGTCTCACCAGCGGAGATCACGCACACGCGACGGACTAGCGCCGCAATCGACCGTTGCACCTCCGCCAACCAGTCGTTCGCAGATCGTTTTGCTTCACCAACCACCGGGTTCGTCAAAACGACGACGCGGTACCCCAGGCCCTCCGCCTTCTGACGTGCACCGTTCAGCGCGTCTTGTCGACTGGCGATCACGCGGCCATCGGCCCGGCCGAGGTGTCGAGCCTTCGGCGTGTCTGCCAGTTGTCCTGCAAGCCCGCTCGCAATGCGGTCACGGACTCTACGCGGATGCCGCGTGTCACCGAAACGGTCGAGCGCCGCAGCCGCGTCGGTCCATGTTGTTTCATCCGCCACGCCTGGGCCGGATCCAATCACCGACACATCGTCGCCAATGACATCCGAAACCGCGAGCGTGAGCGTCGAGCCAGCGCACCGCATGGCAAGCTGTCCCCCCTTGAGCGCCGAAAGGTGTTTGCGGACGGTATTCAGCGGACCGATGTCTGCACCGGCACGCATCATCACTTCGATCGTGCGCCGTTTGTCATCGAGCGTGATCCCGTCAGCTGGCAGTGCCAGCAAAGATGAGGCGCCACCAGACAGCAACAAGAGGAGCGTCTCGTCTGGCTGAACGCTGGTTGCCAAGCCCAGCGTGCGGTGGCCGGCGGCGACGCTGCGCTCATCCGGGAGTGGATGGCCAGCCAAATGACACTCGACGACCGACGGCATGTCGTCCGCGACGTGCGTCGCCACCGCATACAGCGTGCGCAGCAGCAGACGCGAATCGGTCACAAGGCTCGCGATCATGCTGCTCGCGGCCTTGCCAGCAGCGACTACGTGAATCGGATTCAATAACGGGACTTGAAGGTGAGGCACGCTCAACGCGCGTGTGACGGCACGACCTGCGCTGGCGGCATCAATGCCCGCGCGGGCGATGGCCAGCAGATCGTCTCTGAGCCTGCCTCGCTGGCGAGTCAGTGGGCTTTGTGAGGATCGGACCAGGCCGACAGTCGGGTCACCACATCGAACTCGCGCAGAAGCTTGGCCACCACCTGATCGGCGTCGGCCTTTGTCGAGAGTGTGTCGACCTGTGAAATGACCCGCACGAGCGCCGTCTCCACGCTGTCAATGGCCTGCGAAGAATAGTACTCACGCTGCTCTTGGAGACAGCGATGGTGTTTGAGGAATTCTTCGCGATAGAACTCGGTGAGAGGGGACGTGGGTGACGGACCTGGACGATCGATCAGGAATCGTTGCATACGGTTCCAGGGGCCCCTTCGGAAAAAGCGAGAACTCAACCAGTGTAGAGTCCGGCCGTACCGCTGTCAACGGAAAAGCCCGTGAAATCGGCTTTCCGGGCCGAAAAGGGGGCGCGCGTTTATTCAACGATCGTTCAATTATCGATCCCCCGAGCGATATTCGGTGAGCTCCGCTCGAACCCGGCCGAACCCTGCTTCGAGGATGACTCGCAGCGGCATACGTCTGTCGTCAATACTCATCCAGATCGTCATCGAGATGGGCCGACGTCGCTCGATACGCCGCATCAAGCGCGGTTCGACGCGAATAACCGCGGTCTGCCGACCACGATGCTCGATCATTTCCTGTTCGGCTGCTGCGACCTGCAGCACGAGACTCGACCCGGCCTCGTTGACGGGCACGCTGACGATCGTCCCCGCGGCTAACGGGAGGGTGCGCACGTAGTACAGCGCGGTCAGGGCATCACGCGCTTCGTCAGCCAGCGGCAAGGTCAGTGCCTCCGCGGCAAGCGCCGCTTCCCTGGACGCACCAACTCTGACGTGACCAGCGCGGCGGTCGTACACATAAGTCCGATTCACCTCCCGCCGACCCTCGCGAATCTCACGACGGTGCTCCAGCGGGTACAGTCCCTGGTCGGCGATGGTCGTGAAGCGATCCTGTGCCTGAAAAAAACTCGAGACCCAACGTGCCGTATCGGCGCGCGCTTCGAAGGTCCATCTCCTGCCCGGGCCTCCGTCAATCACGTTGAGGGCCGCGGTTCCGGCGGGCAAATCGACAGGACCGCCATCCCAATGGACCGTGTACACCGCCAACTCCCCGGCACCAAACGGCGCCACGCCCGCCGGAGGCGGCGGTGGCCCACTCAGCGCGCCTAACACCGCAATCGCCTCTGGGGTCCAACGCACTTCGTAAATGACGCCTTTGTCGAAGCGAGCACGCTCGATGAGCGGTGAGCGAGAGTTCCCCGCGCCCGCCACGGGCGCAGGAGCAACCACGAACCGCACGTCAAGCTCACGCACCACTGCCAGCGCATTGGGCGAGGGGAAGTCCGCGAGACCCTCGACGAGCGACGAGAAGAACACGGGACGCTGACCGCTGTAGCCGTTCACAATCGGGCGGAAGTGCTCCAGCGATTGCACCATGACAGGTGTGTTGTCGATGTCGTCGCCAAGCGGCACGTGCAGCACGGCGCCGGGCGTCGGTTCGTGGGCAAGCCACTGGCCAACTGCCGTCTGGCGAGTCGGAGCGGCGACCAGCGGAAGCGGGGCGTTGAGATACTCGAGACTGAGGAGACTGATCACGATCGCTAGCGGGATTGTCTGGCCTTTCGCCCGGCCGAGCACCTGCCGCATTCCCAATGCCGCCAACAGAGCAAGGCCGATGAACGCAACCACGACGAATCTCGCAGGTGCGCGGATCGCCTGAAAGCCGAACACGTTGTCATGGAGGGCGGCGTACACCGTGCGCAGGCCTTCAGGTCCGAGCGACAGAATCGTCCCTACGACGACGAGCGCCAGCGTGCTCAACACGACGGGCTGCGCGTCGCGTCGGATGTTGAACAGAACGCCCAATAGGGCAAGGACAAGCAGCACGAGCCCCGGGAACAATTGATGCTCGACGCTTCGACGGTCGCGGTCACCTGGGGTCGGCTCGCGCGGGGCGAGCAGACGGGTTCGCCCGTACAGCAAGTTGTCCGGCGGGACCTGTGTGAAGCTCTGGATGGAGGCGGAATGATTGGCCGCTTCGAAGAGTGTCCGGCCAAACCCCTCTTCCTGCTGCACGCGAAGGTAAGGCACTTGTGCGGGGATGGACAGAGCGATAGCCAGAACCGCCGCGCCGATCAGACGCGACCACAGACGGCGCGCGCGCCACTGCCCCGTTGCCACGGCCAGCACAACGCTCGAGGAGACGAGCATGATCGCCGTCATGAGGCCGTAATACATGCTTGCAATCGTCTGCAGGCTTGCGGCGAAACCGAGCGCCACCGCATCACGCCATCGTCTTCCCGCCACCACCCGGTGAAGACACAACAGCGCCAGCGGCATGAAGTACAGGGCTTGGAGCTGGATATGAAGCAGGTGTGCCGTGCGGTACGGCCAACACGCCCATGCCAGGCCGGCCACGTACGCCCCCGGGGTCGAACCTGTAACGCCACGCGCGAGGGCGTGCATCGCCAGCCCGCTGGCGGCGATGGATCCAATCACGAGCAGGTTGTAACAGAGAACGGGATTGCCACTAATCGCATACACAGGGGACAGTGCCAACGCTTGGAGGAGGAAGTGGTCCGAGTAGGCGAGTGTTCCTTCCGCAGGGAAGAAAATATTCGCGTTGAAGACCTGGCCGCTCAAGACGGCGACGGGGTCGCTCGTCCACGCGTGCAAGCCCCAGCCAAGAATCCACAGGTTCAGGTACGGATCGCCGGCGGCTTGGAGGGCGCCGAGCCGTGAGGTAAGACCGATCGCAAGCGGCCAAGTGAGGACGAGCGCCGCAGCCACATAGACCGCCAGCGTGCGAGCAGCGTGGCGCCAATTCACTGGAGCCACAGCTTACACGCCCAACTCCTTCTTCAGCAGCTCGTTGACCACCTTCGGGTTGGCCTTGCCTTTGGATGCTTTCATGACATAGCCGACGAGGAACCCGAACGCGTTGTTGCGGCCCTTGCGAATCTGATCGATCGCATCCGGGTTCGACCTGACGGCTTCCCGCACGATGCCGGTCAGCGCGTCCACATCGCCAATTTGCGCCAACCCCTCCGCCTGGACGATCTCGCTCGCCGCCTGCCCGGAGTCGTACATCTTTGCGAAGACGTCTTTTGCCACGGTGCTGCTGATCACGCCCTGGTCGACGATCTGAATGAGCTCGGCGAGCGCTGCCGGCGTGAGCGGTACTTGCTCGATCGATACACCTCGTTCCTTCATCGTCCGCAGCAGCTCACCCATGATCCAGTTGCTGGCTGCCTTTGGATTGCCCGACGCCTTGGCCGTTTCCTCGAAATAGTCGGCCAGCCGGCGCGTCTGTGTCAGAAGGTCGGCGTCGTAGGCCGGCACGCCGTACTCGCGAACGATCCGTATCATGCGCGCTTCGGGCAACTCTGGCAACGTGCTTGCAATTAGCGCGCGTCTCTGCTCGTCAACGACGAGTGGAGGCAGATCGGGCTCGGGAAAGTACCTGTAGTCGTGCGCCTCTTCTTTGCTACGCATGGAGTACGTGCGGCCCTGTGCGGAGTCGAACAGCCGTGTCTCCTGGACGACCCGACCGCCGTGCTCGACGACATCGATCTGCCGTTCGATTTCGTAGTCGAGGGCCTTCTGAAGATAGCGGAACGAATTGACGTTCTTCACTTCCGCCTTCGTGCCCAGCGTGGCCTCACCCACCCGCCGGATTGAAACGTTGGCGTCGCACCTCAGGCTGCCTTCGTCCATGTTTCCGTCGTTCACCCCCAGCCAGACGAGAATCTGACGGAGCTTCTCGAAGAAGAGCGCCGCCTCGGCCGACGAACGCAAATCGGGCTCGCTGACGATCTCGATGAGCGGCACGCCGGCGCGGTTGTAGTCGAGATACGTACGACGATCGGAATCCGGAAAGCCTTCGTGCAGCGACTTCCCTGCATCCTCCTCCATGTGGATCCGTGTGAGGCGGATGTGCCGGGTCGATCCTTTGACCTCGATATCGAGGCCGCCGCCGAGTGCGAGCGGCAACTCGGTACTGTGAGATCTGATAGCCCTTGGGGAGGTCAGGATAAAAGTAGTTCTTCCTGGCAAACACCGAGCGTTCGCGGATGTCGCAGCCCAGCGCCAGCGCGGCACGCACGGCGTAATCGACCGCAGCCCGGTTGAGCACCGGCAACGCTCCGGGAAATCCCAGGCACACTGGACACACGTGCGTGTTCGGGGGCGCACCGAACGTCGTGGGGCACCCGCAGAAAATCTTCGTCTTCGTCAGCAGCTGTGCGTGGATCTCGAGGCCGATGACGGGTTCAAAGGAACTCATTCGGTCATGTCAGACCCGCGGCCCCGCGTTCACGACCGCGGAATCAACATCCCCTTCGAACGCCTTGAAGTTATCCACGAACATCGTCGCGAGTTTTGTCGCCTGCGCATCGTAGGCGGCTTTGTCCGACCAGGTGCTCCTCGGGTCGAGCACCTCAGCCGGCACGTGCGGACAGCTCGTCGGCATCTCCAGATTGAAAATCGGATGACGCTGATGCGAAACTTTTTCAAGCGCCCCCGACAGGGCCGCCGCGATCATCGCGCGCGTATGGCCGATCTTCATCCGGGCCCCGACGCCAAACGCGCCGCCGGTCCAACCGGTATTTACGAGCCAGACTCTGACCTGGTGTCGCGCGATCCGCTCACCAAGGCCGCGGGCATAGACGTTCGGGCTGAGGGGAAGGAAGGGTGCGCCAAAGCAGGTGCTGAACGTGGCGCTGGGATCCTTCACCCCTTTCTCAGTGCCGGCCACCTTTGCGGTGTAGCCCGACAGAAAGTGGTACATCGCACCTTCCGCTGAGAGTCGCGCGATGGGCGGCAGCACGCCGAACGCGTCGGCCGTGAGCATCACGATATTGGAAGGATGCCCGCCCATGCCGGACGGCACGGCGTTGTCAATGAACTCGATGGGGTACGCGCCGCGCGTGTTCTCGGTCAGCGACGCATCGTCCAGGTCGAGGCCGCGGCTGTCCGGATTGAACACCACATTCTCGAGCACGGTGCCAAATCGGCGCGTCGTTTCGAAGATCTGCGGTTCCGCTTCGGCCGAGAGCCGGATCATCTTCGCGTAGCAGCCGCCTTCGAAGTTGAAAACTCCCGAGTCGCTCCACCCGTGCTCGTCATCGCCAATCAAGCGACGCTCCGGATCGGAGGACAGGGTGGTCTTGCCTGTCCCTGAAAGGCCGAAAAAGAGCGCCGTGTCACCGCCCTTCCCGATGTTCGCCGAGCAGTGCATCGACAGCACCCCTTTGAGCGGCAGCAGATAATTGAGCACGGTGAAGATCGATTTCTTGTTTTCTCCGGCGTAGCTCGTGCCTGCAATGAGCACTTCACGAGTCCCCATGTTGACGACCACAGCGACCTCGGAGCGAACGCCGTGCCGCTCGGGCTGTGCGAGAAAGCTCGGCGCCGTGATCACGGTGAACTGCGAGGTGAACGCAGCCAGGTCGCCTGGCGCGGGGATGATGAACAGATTGCGGACAAAGAGGTTCTGCCAGGCCAGTTCCTGGATGAACCGGACCGAGAGCCGGTACTGCGGATCCGCTCCGGCGTAGAGGTCCTGCACGTAAAGCTCGCGATCGGCCAGGTGCGCGAGCATGTCCTGCTTCAGGGCGTCGAAGTGTGCGGGATCCAGCGGCTTGTTGACTTTGCCCCACGCGATTTGACTCTCGCTCGAGGGCTCCTTCACGAGGAACTTGTCGTTGGGAGAGCGGCCGGTATGCGCGCCGGTCCGGCACACCAGCGGACCTTCTGCCGCCAGCGCCCCTTCTTCCCGGCGAATCGCATGCTCGTAGAGCGCAGCCGTCGACAAATTCCAATGTATCGGGCGGGAGGTCCGCACGCCCTGCTCTTCCAGCCCGCGCGCCGGCCCCGCCTGAGTGGTTGCCATTAAGGTCTCCAGAAAGAAGTGCCTAAGGTGCCTAAGGTGCCGAAGGCGCCGAGCGTAACGGTACTCTAGTCACATTGGGCACGTCAGGCACCTAAGGCACCCGAGGCACCTTAGAATCCATGATCGTACCGGCTCAAATCCGGCTAAGTCAATACGCCACGCGGATTTGGGCCGGTGCTGCTACAATCGCTGTAAACGTCTCCCCTTCAGACCCCGTAACACATGTCAGGACGCCCGATCGAAGTCGATCAGCACGCCTCAGGGCGGGCGACGGACGCAGCGGCGACAGCCGCGTCGGTCGTCGCCGGCGAGATCAAGGCGTTAATCCTGGCGGGCGAGCGTGAGGCGGCGCGAGACAGGTTTGGCAGCCTCGTCGCGCTCCTTCAACGCCGCGGCCTCCGGATTGCCTATCACTATCTGCGTGACGCGGCCGACGCGGACGAGGCGGTGCAGGACGCATTCGTGAAGGTGTTCCTTCACATCGAGCAGTACCGCGAGGATCTGTCGTTCGATGTGTGGTTCATGCGGATTCTGGTGAACGCCTGTCTGGATCGGTTGAAGAGCCGAACGCGGCAACACCGCTGGCTCGCGAGCCCGGCGGACCAGAATCACGAAGGCCGACCCGTAGAACAGGCCGCGGGCTCCGCGCCTTCGGCTGAGCACCAGTTGTTGGTGCGCGAGCGGTGGGACCAGGTGCTCGACGCAGTGGCGACGTTGCCCAACAGGCAGCGACTCGTCTTCACGCTGTCGCATCTTGATGAGCGCACGGCCGCGGAGATCAGTGAGGCCACAGGGATGAGTCCGGCCACGGTACGCGTGCACCTGTTCCGGGCCATTCGCAAGTTGCGGGCGGTTTTGGGAGACCAGCGATGAGTGTGCGAACCAATCATGTGCCGATCGAGCAATTAACGGCGCTGGCGTTCGTCGCGCGAACGACCGACACCGAACCGGACCAGCACGTGATCGCCCACGTTTCGCGGTGCCATCAATGCGCTGCGGAACTGGGCCGGTTGACGGCCGAAGCTGACAGCCTGCGAGACGCGGCCTTTGCCCGGGCCGACGCCATCTTCGACGATGAGATGCTCGAGGCGCAGCGAAGCCGCATTCTCGACCGGTTGGCGAATCTGGGGCACGTCGCCCGCGTCCTGCGTTTCCCGCTTCACAGCCGTGAGGTGGCAATGCCGGTTTCGACGGGCAGCCGCCGATGGATCAGCGTCGCCGCGGCCGCAGGGCTCATCATTGGCCTCGTGGCCGGTCAGCTGCTGCACTTTTTGCCCTCCGATGCCGCCCGTCGGGAGGGCACAGTCACGCTGCAGGCGCCGACCCGCCCAAACAGTCCAATCCGGATCCCCGCAGCCTTAGGGCCCTCCGTGACCGACGATCAGTTCCTCGATGAGATCGAGGCCGCCGTCCAACTCCGCCGAGCACACTCGTTGCGCGCGCTCGATGCATTGACACCGACGGCCGGCGACTTCCGTGATTTCCCTGTCGGACAACGCTGAGGAGAGCAGCCTGCTAAGCTAGTCTGGTGACCACTTCGCCTGTCATTTTCCGGCGCGGACTCGACCTCAAACACGAGGTCGCGGGCGTCCTTGCCGACAGCTACCACAGTCAACTCGTCGAGCAGATCAAGGCCTCCGGCTATCAGCATGTCAGCGGGCGGCTCCACATCTTCCTCGCGCGCGAGTTCGGCTTCTGCTATGGCGTGGACCGTGCCGTCGACTATGCATACCAGGCGCGCCGCCGGTTTCCCGAGCGCAACGTCTTTCTGACCGGCGAAATCATCCACAATCCCCACGTCAACGACCAGTTGCGCGCGCAAGGGATCCGCTTCCTGAGCGATCCGGACGAAGATCCAGCTTCGGTTGGCGCCAGCGATGTCGTCATTCTGCCTGCGTTTGGCGTCACGGTCGAAGAGTTGACTCGCCTGAGCACCGCCGGCTGCACGTTGGTAGACACCACGTGCGGGTCAGTGCTCAACGTCTGGAAAAACGTGTCCCGCTACGCGCGCGAAGGGTTCACGTCGGTCATTCACGGAAAGTACTGGCATGAGGAGACGCGCGCCACCGCGTCCCAGGCGCTCCAGACGCCGGGCGGTCACTACCTCGTGGTACTCGACCGGGGCGAGGCCCAGGTCGCGTGTGACTATATTCGCGAGTCCTACGCGGCCGATCCCGCTCGCCGGGCGGCATTTCTCCAGCGCTTCGGCAACGCCATCTCACCGGGATTCGATCCAGATGTCGATCTGTCACGCATCGGGTGCGCGAATCAGACCACGATGCTCAGCACCGAGTCGGTGGAGGTGGGCGAGATGTTCAGGCAGGCGATGCGTGAGCGATATGGCGAGGTTGAGATCGCGCAGCGTTTCCGGGCCTTCGACACGATCTGCAGCGCCACGCAGGACCGCCAGGATGCCGTCGTCCAGTTGCTGGCGGAAGAGACCCTCGACCTGATGCTGGTAATTGGCGGATATAACAGCAGTAACACCTGCAACCTCGCCCGGATTTGTGGTGCGAAGGTGCCGACGTACCACATCGCCAACCCGGACGGCATGCTGTCGGCCCAGGAAATTCGACATCGCTCGATCGGCGAGAAGCGAGAGGTCGTTACCCAAGGCTGGCTGCCTGCAGAAGGCTCGGTGCGGCTGGGGCTCACCTCTGGCGCCTCAACCCCCGATAATCTTGTGGAAGTCGTCGTCCGCAAGTTGGAGGGCTATACCGCCACCGGGACGATTCTTTCCTCGTAATCCGGCGACAAGCCGGTCAACCCGCAATCCCAACCGTAAACAGCGGCCACTCCCCTGTCGTAACCCTTTCATAGCACCATGGAAATGTCCCGTAAGTTGTTTGTTTGTCTCATGTTGTCTCTGGTGACCCTGACGTGGGCGGCTCCCCTGCAGGCACAGGGTTTCAAGTGGTGGCAACACGAACGGTTTCAGAAGGGCCTTGCCCTCTCCCCGGAACAGATTACGAAGCTTGAGGATGTCTTCCAGAGGACGCTGCCGACGCTTCGGGCGCAGAAGCGGGCGTTCGACAAGCTGGAGGACGAGCTGTCGGTCATGGTCCGCGAGGCCCGCGTCGAGGAACGGGAGCTTGAAGAGTTCGTCGTCCGCGTCGAAGCCGCCCGCGCCGACCTGAGCAAGACCCGCACGTTGATGCTGTTCCGAATGCACCGCATTCTGTCAGCCGAGCAAAACGTCAAGCTCGATCAACTGTTCGATCAGATGGAAAAGGAGCGCCGCGGCAAAAATCGCGGTCAGCAGTAGCAGGGTTTTTCCCTACCGGATCACGATCATGAAGATGGAATTTCGGTGTCTGGTCGCTACGGCGGCCCTTCTCGCGTCAACTGTCTCAGCGTTCGCCCAGGCGCCCGCCGCCCAGCAGCCAACGGCCGAGGCGCAGAGCCAGGACGATCTCGTTCGCGACGCACTCGCCCGGTATCAGGCTGGGCTTGACGCCATTCAAAGCGGTCAACCGGCTCCGCCGCTGGCCGAATCGGCACAAGCCGGACGGCCCGTGCGCGATATTCGGCTGACAGATGTCGTCCAGCTTGCGCTGGAAAAGAATCTGGATATCGCGGTCGAGCGGCTCAACCCGCAGTCCGTCGACTTGCAGATTGCAGGGCTCAGAAACTCGTACCTGCCGATTGCGACGTCCAGCATCGGCCAGCGAGACAACACGCAGCTCCCTCGCGATCAGTTGCAGGGCGGTCAGCGCGTCTCGATCGCGACCACGACGTATAACGCCGGTCTCACGCAGAACATCCCGAAATACGGCGGCAACTTTGCTCTCACCTGGAACAACAATAAACAGGACTCCTCCAGCACGTTCAACACATTCAACCCGACGTTCACGACAGGCCTGACCGCAACTTACACGCAACCGCTCTTGCGGGGCTTGTTCATCGACCAGACGCGTCAGCAGCTGGCGATCACGCAAATCAACCGCGAGATCGCCGAGGAAACCTTGCGGGCCACCGTCACGCAGACGCTCGCCAACGTCCGCAATGCGTACTGGGATCTGGTTTTTGCCCGCAGCGCGGTGGATGTCGCACAACGCGCTCTGCAGCTGGCCGACAAACTCGTGGAAGACAACAAGGCGCGGGTCGAGGTCGGCACGCTCGCGCCCCTCGACATCGTCCAGGCCGAGGCCGAATCAGCCAACCGACGTCAGGCAGTGGCGGTCGCTGAAGCAACGCTCCAGACGGCGGAGCTCGCGCTCAAGCGGTACATCGTAAGCGGCACCGAAGACCCGTTATGGCGCCAAGAACTGCAGCCGGTCGATCTTCCGTCACTTGAACCCGCACCGACGGACATCGAGGGCGCCGTTCGTCGCAGCCTCGAGCGTCGCACCGATCTGGTGAACTCGCGCAAGAGCCTGCAGAGTTCGGATATCTCCCTGCGCTACTTCCGCAACGAAACGTTGCCCGAGCTCGACTTGCTGGCGAGCTATGGAAGCCAGGGCATTGGCGGCACCAGTATCAGACGGGCGGGGCTGGGCTCGGACACCATTCTTGAAACAATCCCCGGTGGCTACCGGGACGCATTGCGCCTGTTGACCAATCGCGACTATCCGAGCTGGAACCTTCAGTTCAACATGTCATACAACCTCTGGGGCAGCGCAGCCGAAGCCCAATATGCAAGAGCGCGTGTGCAGAAAAACCAATCGCAGGCGCGTCTGCGCGCGCTTGAACTGCAGGTGGCAACCGAGGTCACCAACGCTGCGCTTTCGGTGCAAAGCAACTTGAAGCGCGTCGAAGCAGCGGTGGCTGCGCGGGAGCTTGCGGAAAAGCGTCTCGAAGCCGAGCAGAGCAAGTTCGAAGTCGGCATGTCCACGAACTTCTTTGTCGTGCAGGCCCAGCGTGACTTGCGTGATGCACAGAATGCGGAACTGCGGGCGCTGGCTGATTACCGGAAATCGCTGGTCGTCTTCGAGCGCGTCCAGGAAGCGCCTGCGGGCGGCGGCGGCGCCGGCGGCGGCGGCCTCGCGATTGGCGCCACTAGCATCACCAGCGGACAGCAGTAGTTATCGGGTACCCTAGGACGTTTAGTTTCAGGCTTTTATGCGCAAATCTCTCATCATAGGACTCCTGGTTGCTGTTGCGGGAGTCGCTGCTTATTTCGGCGTCATCAAGCGCGAACAGCCGGCGGCAGCAGCTGGAGAAGGACAAGTCGCGGGTCAAGGTCAGCGCGGCGGCCCGGGTGGCGGCCCGGGCGGCTTCGGCGGGCCGGGTGGCGGCTTCCGCCCGCCCATGACCGTGGAAGTGATCAAGGTCGGTCGAGGAAAGATTTCTGCCCATTTGAGCGTAGTAGGCAACCTGATTGGCGAAGCCACGGTAGACGTTGCCCCCAAAACTGGCGGCCGACTCACCACCATGTCGGTGAAGCTTGGCGATCGCGTGCGCCGCGGACAAATCATCGGCAAGGTCGAAGACCGTGAAATCGTCGAGCAAGTGCGGCAGGCTGAGGCGTCGCACACCGTTGGCGAAGCGACGATCCGGCAGCGCGAAGCGGACCTCAATCTCGCCCTGACCAACGTCGAACGCTCGCGCAATTTGTATGGCCGCCAACTGCTGCCCAAGCAGACCCTGGATGACGCCGAAGCTCGCTACACGTCCGCAGTCGCGCAGGTTGACTTGGCACGCGCCCAGCTCGCACAGTCGGCCTCGCGCCTTCAGGAGTTGCGGATCAATCTCGCCAATACAAATGTCGTGTCGCCGGTCGACGGATTCATCGCCAAGCGCAATGTCGATCCGGGCGCATGGGTGTCCCAGCAAGTGCCGCTCGTGTCCGTCGTCGACATCTCGTCTCTGCGCCTGGTCGCCAATGTCGTCGAGAAGGACCTGCGAATGGTCACCGTCGGCGATCCGGCCATGGTGGAAGTCGATGCGTTCCCCGGAGAGCGATTCAACGGTCGCATCGCCCGCGTGGCGCCGATTCTCGATCCAGCGACGCGAACGGCGCCAATGGAAGTCGAGATTCCCAATCGGGAGTTCCGGCTGAAGCCGGGTATGTACGCCAAGGTGAATCTCGAAATCGAGAACCGCGAAAACGTGTTGTTGATTCCAAAGATAGCGCTCGTCGATTCTGAGGGGCAGCGCGGTGTTTACCAGGCGAGCGAAGAGAGCAAGGCCGCCTTCAAAGCGGTCAAGGTGGGCATCGAGGACGGCGAGCGGGCGGAGATTCTCGAAGGCCTCAGCGAGGGCGAGACCATCGTCTCGGTTGGGGCTGGTGCCCTGCGCCGTAACGATCAACTTGTCGTTGCCGGACAGGATGGCCCCTCAAGTGGTGGGGCTCGCCCAGGCGGCAATAGCGGACCAGGCATGGGCAGTCGCCCGCGCGGCGGGCAGCAGGGCGGCCAGGGCGGTCAGCGGCCTGACAGCCAGAGTCCAAGCGGCCAGCCTGGACGTCGGCCACAGAGTCAAGGGCAGTCGCAGCAGCGGCCAGTCGCGTAGTGAGGACGCCCGCAATCCGGGCACGTGGCACTTGTAACTGGTAACTTGTAACTAGAAGACGTCATTTCCGGAGCCCCGATGAGCATTCCGCGTCTTGCCATTCATCGTCCCGTGACGATGTTCATGATCAGCTTTGTGGTGATCCTGCTGGGTGCCATTTCGCTGACCAGACTACCCGTCGATCTGATGCCGGAGAGCGAATTCCCGAGCATCACCGTCCGGGTGAATTATGCCGGCGTCGGTCCGCTCGAGATCGAAGAGCTCGTCACGCGACCGATCGAGCAGGCCGTATCGGCGATCGCGGGACTCGAGCAGGTCAACTCGACCTCCAACGAGGGGTCGAGTCAGGTCCGCCTCCAATTCGCCTGGGGCACCGACCTCAACGAGGCGGCTGATGAAGTCCGTACGCGCGTCGACCGCGTTCGCGGCCGGATGCCCGAAGACGCGGATCCGCCGACAGTTTTCAAGTTCGACTCGAACTCGTTTCCGATCATGGGGGTCGGTGTCGAAGGCGACACCGACCCCGTCACGCTCCGCGAGCTGGCGACCAACGATCTGTCGCCGCGCCTCGAGCGCGTCGAAGGCGTCGCGGCGGTCACGATTGACGGCGGCCTCCGGCGGCAGATTCACGTCGATTTGAGCCGAGAGAAGATTACGGGCCTCAATCTCTCGGTGGACCGCATCACGCAGGTGCTGCGAAACGAAAACCAGAACATTCCACTTGGAGAAATTGACGACGCCGATCGCCGATTCCTGCTGCGCAGCCCTGGTCAGTTCACGAGCATCGAGGATGTTCGCAACCTGATCATCATGACGCGAGAAGGCGTGCCTGTGTACTTGAAGGACATCGCCGAGGTCACGGATGCAACCGAGGACCGCCGTCAAATCATGCGGATCAATAGCAGCCCCGGAATCCGCATGCGCGTGACCAAGCAGTCCGGCAAGAACACGGTGCAGGTGGCAGAAGGGGTGCGGGCGGAAATCGAGCGCATCAATCGCGAAGTGCCCGGTGTTCGCCTGGCGGTACTGGACGATCAGTCGAAGTTCATCGAGCGTTCCATCAGCAGCGTGCAGGAGCATGCACTGATTGGAAGCGCGCTCGTCGTGCTGATCATCTTCGTGTTCCTGCGCAGCATCCGCTCGACCCTCATCATTTGCACGTCGATTCCGATTTCGGTCATCGGCACGTTTGCGCTGCTCTACTTCGGGGGCTACACGCTGAACACGCTGACGTTTGGTGGCCTGGCGCTTGGCGTCGGCATGATCGTGGATGCGGCGATCGTCGTCCTCGAGAACACGTACCGGCATCTCGAGATGGGCAAGGACCGTCTGACCGCAGCCATCGACGGCAGCGAGGAGGTCTGGTCGGCCATCCTGGCATCCACACTGACGCACATCGCTGTGTTCGTGCCGATGCTGTTTCTCACGGGCGTCGCCAGCATCACGTTTGGTTCACTGGCCGCCGTCGTGTCGTTCTCGCTCGCGATGTCCTTGTTCGTCGCGGTCACCATCGTTCCGGTGCTGTGCTCGCGCTTTCTCGAAAAACCGGATCACGGCGAGTCGCGCACGGGCGTGCTCGGCGCGCTTTATCGCATGAGCGATCGCGCGTTCAACAAACTCGACGCCGTGTATGCGCGCGCGTTGCACGTTGCCCTTCAGCACCGGCCGACGGTGTTCGGCACGGGCATCGCCCTGTTCGTGATCGCGATATATCTGGGTCAGTTCGTTGGCGTCGAGTTGCAACCCACGACCGACGAAGGCGAAGTCACCGTGGACGCGGAGCTCGCGGTGGGCACGCGGGTGGAGGTCACCGAGGCTGTCCTGCTTCGACTCGAGGAAGCCATCAAAGCCGCCGTGCCTGAGGCGACGATGATTATCACGTCGGCGGGTGGCGGCGGCGGAATGATGGGTGGAGGCTCCGGCCATCGGGGCAACGTCAATGTCCGGCTCGTTCCGAAAGACGACCGTGTCCGCAGCAGTGAGCAGATCGCCATGAGTCTGCGGCGCGAGCTTTCCGGGGTTCCTGGCGTCATCGTGCGCGCGCGTCCGTCCGGAGGCCAGCAGATGCGGGGTATGCCCGGTGGGAACCAGGGCGGCGATGGCAGTCGCTTCTCTGTTGAAGTGAGGGGCCATGACCTCGAGACCTCCAAGAGACTCGCGCAGGACGTCAAGACGCTGCTGGATTCAACGCCTGGCATCGCCGATTCGCGCGTGGGACGCGAGGAGGGACGACCGGAGATTGCCGTGCGGGTCGATCGCGACAAGGCTGCGATTCTGGGTCTGTCGGTCACGGGAGTTGCCGAGACGATTCGCACGAACCTCGCCGGAACCCAAGCTGCGATGTTCCGCGACGCGGGCAATGAATATCCGATTGTCGTGCGCCTGCGACAGGAAGACCGGAACGAAATCTCTTCAGTCGGCGACGTCCTGCTCAGCACACCGCAAGGTGTCGTGCTGCCGGCCAAGAACGTCATGGTGACGGCTCGCGAGCAGGGTCCAGTACAGATCGAACGGAAGAATCAGGAGCGCATTCAGCGGGTCAATGCCGAGGTCGAAACGACGTTGAGCGAGGGCGTCGAGGCCGTGCAGGCGCGACTGCCAGAGATCCAGGTGCCTCAGGGCTTCTCCGTTGGCTTCGGCAATGAGGTGGAGGAACAAGCCAAGTCGTTCCGTGAGCTCCAGCTCGTGCTCATTCTCGCCATCCTGCTCGTGTATACGGTGATGGCATCGCAGTACGAATCGCTGCGCGATCCGTTCATCATCATGTTCTCGATTCCGCTGGCCGCAATCGGTGTGGTCACCGCGCTTCTCATCACTGACACGCCGTTCAGCATGCAGGCATACATCGGCATCATCATGCTCGCCGGCATCGTGGTCAGTAACGCCATCCTGCTGGTGGACTACGCCAATACACTGCGGCACCGGGACAAGATGCAGCTGCGGCCCGCCATCGAGCTGGCTGGGCGACACCGCCTGCGGCCGATTCTGATGACGTCCGTCTGCACGATGCTGGGCCTCGTCCCGATGTCTCTCGGCATCGGCGAGGGTTCTGAGCTCCAGGTCCCGCTGGCGCGCGTTGTGATCGGCGGTTTGCTGACCTCGACGCTCATCACGCTGGTTTTCGTGCCCGCGATGTATACGCTGTTCGAAGAGGGGTGGAGGGGGATGTTCCACCGCGGGGCGGAGGAGGCGCACTGAACGAACGAAGAATGACGTTCTTACTTCTGTTCCTCGTTCCTCGTTCCTAGCTCTTGGTTCTCAGTTCGTCCAACAACTCCCCCACCTTCCGGCCCGTTTCCGGATCGACCCAGTCCCGCGCCACCTCCGCCAAGGGCTCGAGCACGAAGAGTCGCTCGCGAAACCGAGGATGGGGTACGCGCAGCCCCGGTTCGTCCACTACCTCATCCCCGAACAGAACCAGGTCCAGGTCCAGCGTACGCGGCGCGCCGATGTTCGGCCGCTCTCGCCCGCGCTCCCGCTCGATGTCGAGCAACGTCGTCAACAGCACGCGAGGCGAGGGTTGCGACACCAGGCCGGTGACAACGCCGTTCAGGAATGACGGTTGAGGCTGCACGCCGACAGGAGCCGTTTCGCGCCACGAAGAGACGCGGACGTTGGTCAGCATGGAACTCAATCGGCGGACGGCGAATGCCAGATGGGATTGCCGATCGCCAAGGTTGCTGCCAAGGGCAATGGCAACCGGGATGGGTGAGAGTCCGGACACGCCGGGCTCCCCTACTCGATCCAGCGACGGTCTATGACTATTCCGCGGCGCTCATTGATCGGGAGCGCCGTGCCGATGATGTCGGTCCGACCTTCCGAGGCCTGCTCGAACAGGCGCTGGTGCTCGAGCATTTCTCCGAGGATGACGTCGAGCATTCCCTTGTGGCGCGCGTTGGTGACCGCATCGATCCGACCTTGCCATTTCGCGACGAACGCGGCGTTGGCTCGGCCATCGTTGGCTGACAGCTCCAGGACGGCATCGTTGCCTTTGCGCGTCGGCCGGACATCGGGGACCGCTGGATCGGCAGGGATTTGCGCGCCCATGGCCAGCAGCGCTTGCTGGAGCCACGAAATGTGAGTCTCCTCGCGGCTGATCACGTACTGGTACGCATTGTTCACGTCGTAATCAGTCACGAACCGCGCGGCGGACTCGTGCCGCATCAGCAGCGCCAACCGTTCGAGGTAGAACTCGCGGATGAGTTCCTGCAACTCGGTGGGGTTCACGCCTTTTGCTTTTCCTTACAGGTAATACAGACGCGGGTCCAGGGAATGGCATTCAGCCGTGCCTCGGCGATGGGTTCACCGCAATCCCGGCACAGTCCAAATGTGCCCTTCTCGATCCTGACGAGCGCCTCGTCGATGGCCTGCAGGATCTTCGCGTCGGTCTGCTTCAGACGCAGATGAATGTGCACCTCGTTGTTGCCTGAGGCCTGGTCGGCCATATCGCCCTGCCGCCCGTTGTTGTGTTCAATGGACGTCTGGATGGGGCGTAGGCCTGCGGTTTGTTCAAGTTCGGAGCGCTTTTGAATGAGCGCATCCCGGTAGGTCAACACGTTCATGACTTGCTCCCACAGCCAGGCCCAATCGCGCCAGGCTAAGAGATCATCATAGCCTATTCGGCGCGGAGCGTGGCCAGGGGCTTGCGTTGCAGCACCTCCCACGACGCGACCACGCCGACGACGGCCACGAGAATCGCGCTGACGAGGATGCCGGTGGCAGTGACGGCCGGCAGCGGGGTCCAGGGGATCTCGAGCGCGAAGCGACTGATGCCCCACGTCAGCCCGATCGCACCAACCGAACCAATCGTCCCGGCGAGTGCACCCAGCACCCCGTATTCAAGCAACAGGATGCTCGCGATGGTGCGCCGGGTCGCGCCCAGTGTCTTGAATATCGCAGCCTCGTACATCCGTCGGAATTTGGTCATTGCCACCGCGCCAACCAGAATCAAGAGCCCGCTCAGCACCACGAGGCTTCCGACCACCGTGACGGCGAGCGTCACATTCTCAATGACCGTCCGCACGGCCGTCAGCATCTCCTGCCCGTCGATGACCGAGACATTGGGATACCTGCTTACTACCTCACCCTGAAGACGGGCGCGCGCGGTTGTGTCCTGCGGACCGCGAAAGAACGAGATGAAGCCGTGGGGCGCCTGATCGAGCAAACCTGGGCGAAACACGAACATGAACCCACCGGCGCGGCTATCGCTCCATTCGACCCGCCGGACGCTGGTCACCCGCGCTTCGACCGTCCGTCCGACGATATCGAAACGCATGGTGTCGCCGACGTTGATACGAAACCGTTCGCGCAGGCTCTCCTCGATGGACACCTCGCCTTGTGAGGCCGGGGTCTGGTCCCAGAAGGTGCCGGCGATCACGGATTCATTTCGCTGGAGTACTGGGCGATACGTGACAGTGTATTCGCGGGCCAACGAGCCGCGCCCTCGCACGTCTTCGTAGTTTTCAAGCGAGACTTCCTGCCCCTGAACACCCGTGACGCGCGCGCGCAGCACCGGCAACAATGCGGGCGTCGGAGTCCCTGGTTGCTGCCAGTCCTTCAGCAGCGCGGTCATCCCAGCCACCTGATCATGCTGGACATCCAGGAGGAACATATCCGGCAGGTCGGGTGACAGGTTGACGGTGAACTCTCGGACGAGGTTCTCCTGCAGCGACCTTACGCCGACGATGAAGAAACTGCCGAGGCCGATGGCGAGGAGCACGATTCGAGCCTGGCTTCCAGGACGACTGAGTTGCAGCACCGCGTGGCGCAACGGGAACCAGGAGGTTGACGCTAGCGGCTTGATCAGTCGTATCAACGCAATCCCCGCGAGATGCAACACGACTGCAGCAGCCGCAAACCCCACTGCGACCACCGACCCGATGCGGAGTGAGCCCGCCTGCCAGATGGTCAACAGGACGAGCCCGGTGACAACCGCGGAGGTCACGACGACCTGAGTGATATCGACCCGGCGGCCGCCTCCCTCTGCGCGCAACAGGAGCGACGGCTTGATGTGTCGCACTTCGAGAAGCGGCACAAGCGAGAACAGAATCGCCACCAGCAGTCCGATTCCAAAGCCTTGCACAACGGCTGGAACGGTCAGTGAGTAGTTGACGTCAATCCCGGGCGTCGCGGCCGCAGCAAGCGTGGATGGAATGGCCTCGATGGCGAGACCCGCAATGAGCACCCCGAACGCGCTGCCGGCAAGCCCGAGCGCAATAACCTGCGCCATGTAGATCGTGAGCAGCTGACTCGATCGTCCGCCCAGGCACTTCAGAATAGCGATGGTGCGGAGCTTCTGTTGCACGAAGACACGCGTGACGCTCGACACGCCGATGCCACCGAGAATGACGATGACCAGGCCCACCAGGCTCAGATAATTCTCGGCGCGCTCGAAATCCTCACCGACATCGTTTTCCGTCGCCTTGTATGACCGCACGCGCGCAAACGTATTCGCCAGGTCGCTCCGCAATCCGGCGACGACCCGGTCGAGCTCGGCATCTGGCAACCTGACCAGCCGTTGATACGATGCCCGGCTGCCAAGCGTCAGCAAGCCAGTCTTCTGGAGGTCGTCGTAGCTGACGAAGACACGAGGCCCCAGGCTGAACGCCCCGAGCCTGCGTCCCGGCTCGGCGACGATCACGCCGCGGATCGTGAAACGATGCGTCCCAATCAACAGACCATCGCCGACCGACAGGTCGAGTTGTGCGAGCAGTTCGGGGCGCGCCAGCACCCCAAAGTTTTCGAGCAGCGCATGACTGTACCGCTGCTCGCCTGCCAGCCGGAGCTCGCCGTAATGGGGAAAGCCTGGTTCCACCGCGCGCAACTCCACCATGCGTGAGGCCTTGCTCGAGCCATCGGCGCCGCGGACCATTGTGGCGACTTCCACCGACATGTGACTCGATGCGTCGGGAACGTCGAGCCGTTTGTCGACGATGGCGCGCACCTTGTCATCGAACGGCCGATTGCTCGTGATAATGGCGTCCGCGCTGATGAGCGCCCGCGCTTCGCCCGCGAACACGCCGCGTACGCTCTGAATGACCGATCGAATCGCCACGATGGCGCCGACCCCGATCGACAGGCAGATGAAGAAGAACAGCAATCGCCGCCACGATGCCCGCATTTCGCGAAGCGTCATTGCCACGACAAACGTCACGGTGTCGCTCCGACAGCCTGCGGCGCACTGGCTGGTTGGACCGGCCGGCCGTCCAGCAGCGTGAGCTGCGCATCGGCGATCGCGGCGACCGTTGGGTCGTGCGTCACGAGTACCAGGGTCACGCCGCGCGCCTTGCGGATCGCGACCAGCAGTTCGAGAATCGATGCCCCGTTGGCGCTGTCGAGATTGCCCGTTGGCTCGTCCGCCAGGATGAGTGGCGGATCATTGGCCAGCGCCCGCGCGATGGCGATCCGCTGCTGCTCACCACCGGACAACTGCGAGGGGTAATGGTGCCCGCGATCGTGCAACCCCACTTCGTCCAGCAACTTCTGCGCACGTCGTCGGCCATCGCGTCGCCCGGCGATTTCCATGGGGACGAGAATGTTTTCGAGCGCGGTCAGCGACGGGACCAGATGGAAAAACTGGAAAACGAAGCCAATCTTTTCGCCGCGCAAACGGGCAAGCGTGTCCTCATCCAGCGCCGTGATGTCCACACCGTCGATGAAGATCTGCCCGCCCGACGGAGCGTCGAGTCCCGCGATGAGACCGAGCAACGTGGACTTTCCGCTGCCGGACGGGCCGACAATCGCGAGGCACTGGCCGTCGGGAACCGTCAGATGCAGCGGATGCAGAATCGTGAGCGGATGATCACCGCTCTGCACGGTCTTGCTGACACCGCGAAGCTCGATCATCGAGCCAGTTCCGGCGATATCGCGCGCCAGACGAGGTCGGCGACGATCTCGGCGCCGCGAGCGTTCGGGTGAATCCCGTCGGGTTGGTTGAGCTCGGCGTTGCCGGCGACGCCCTCGAGAAGAAATGGAATCAGGCGCACGTTGTGCCGTTCAGCCAGCGAGGAATACACAGCACGAAATCGTGTCGTGTAGTCAGGACCAAAATTCGGCGGTGCTTCCATGCCAGCCAGAATGATAGCCAGCCCACGCTTCTTTCCGTGCTCGATGATCGCCGAGAGGTTCTGCTCGAGTTGCTCGGGCTGCAACCCGCGTAAACCGTCGTTGCCGCCAAGCGCCACGATGAGCATCTTCGGGTCACCCTCGCTCATCGCCCAATCGAGGCGCCTCAATCCGCCTGCCGACGTGTCGCCCGATACTCCGGCGTTGACCACTTCGTAGTCGTATCCAGCAGCTTCGAGCTTCTGTTGAATCAACGACGGAAAGCTGTCGGCGACGTCGAGGCCCAGCCCGGCGGTCAGGCTGTCGCCGAGAAAGATGATGCGCGGGCCACCGGACTTGCGAGGTTGTTCGGGGGCCGGTGGTGGGATGGGCGGGGACGGCTCAGCAGCCCGCGGCGCACGGGTTCGATCGACGTCAGCCGCCTGCCCGCCACACGCGGAAACCAGCAACGAAACCGCGAACAAAATCAGTGAAAGTGCGCGAAGACTCACTCACTTTATTATACGTGGCCCCGTCGCAGGCCGGTTCCGCGCCCGGGCGCGAGCGCTACTCCACACACAACACGACAGCGGTTGCGTTGTCGGACGTTCCGGCCGCCAGCGCAGATTCGACGGCTGCATTCGCGGCCTTCGCTGCGGAACTCTCGTGCAGCGCACGTTCGAGGACCGGCTCGTCCACGTAGCCGTGTACGCCGTCCGTGGACATCAACCACTGTTCGCCGCGACGCAGTTCTTCTTCGATCAGAGATGGCTCGACGTCGAAACGCATCCCAATGCCACTCGTCAGCACGTGGCGCATGGGATGATCCGCCGCTTTCGACGCGCCCGACCCAAGCATCGCATTCAGCCACGTGTCGTCCTCGGTCATCTGTCGGAGGTGTCCGTCGCGAAGACAGTACGCGCGACTGTCTCCGACATGTCCCACGATGATTCGATTGCCGTCCACCAGCACCGCGACAATGGTCGTGCCCATGCCCGCCTGCGCGGGTACGCGCGCGCTCTGATCGTAAACGTTGCGGTTGGCCATCTTGAGTGCGACCGCCAGGCGGTTCGCGGCCAACGACTGATTGGGATTGAACGGGAAGGGCCAGGTCATCTCGCGGCTGTTATGCGTTGCACGGATGAACTCGACCACGGTGTCGACGGCGAGTTTCGATGCCACCTCGCCGGCGTTGTGTCCCCCCATGCCGTCGGCCACCACGAAGAGTCCAAGCTCGAGGTCAACAAAGTGGGCGTCCTGGTTTGAAGATCGCGGCCCGGCTTCGGAACGCGCGGCGGCGGTCAGGTGCATGCGAGGGATGATTGTATAGGTGCGAGGGGTGCGGCGGGTGCGCTGGGTGCGACGGGTGCAGGAGTGCAGGGGTGCAGGGGTGCAGGGGTTGCAGAGGTGCAGGGGTGCCGGGTTGCTTAGGGCACGGGTCTAGTGCCAAAGTGTGCAATCTGCGCTAGCTCAGCACCTGAGCACTAGGCACGGCACCGCACCCAGCGCACCTGTCGCACCCATCGCACCCGTATACGCACCCATCGCACCCGTATACTTGGTATACTCCCGCCCGTGGTGAGCACCCCGTTGCAGCCGGTCATGGCTCGCGCCGCTGCGCACATCGAGCGTGGGCAGGCATCAGCCGCCACGGCTTTGCTGACGCCGCTCCTCCAGACGTCCCTCAAACGTACGGATGACTTGGCCATCCGCGCCGCGATCGCCGAGGCGTTTCTTCAACAGGGCGATGTCACGCAGGCGAGCGCGACCCTCGGGCGTCAACCAGATGCGCTTCGCGATTCCATCCCCCCGGTTCTGCTTGCCACCTTGTGGCGTCTGCACGGCCGAATCGCCTACGCCCGAGGAGAACAATCGCGAGCCATCGCGCTCCACGGGCGGGCGCTCAAACAGGCGCAGACCGCACACGACTCGCGGGCCATCGGCCTGGCTCACTATGAGTTGGCGCTTTGTTACCGGAAAGTCGGAGATCACGCGATCGTTCGTGAGCACATCACCGAAGCGGCTGCAGCCCTGCATGCCGCCGGCGATCGTCGATACCTCGCCCTCGTGCATTCGGTCTCGGGCATGATCCTCGCGCAAGCCGGCCGCTACGACGAGGCCTCGGCAGCGTTTCATCTCGCCGAGCGTCAAGTCACTGCACTGGGCGCCGAGGATGCGCTTGCCACAATCTGCATCAATCAGGCAAACGTTGCCCTCATCCGACACCGCTACGACCAGGCGCTGGCGCTCGCCGAGCGATCGGTCAAATTGCACGAGGGTCTGGGACAAAGACCAGGGCTGGCCGTCGCACTTGCGACGTTAGGCCAGATTTGCGTTCGTGTCGGCAATCTCACACGCGCCGAGGCCGTGCTGCATCGAGCACTCGAAGTTCGCAGCTCAGTGCAGTTCCACGAGACGACCGGCGCCGTGTACGACTCGCTTGCACAGATGTCGCTCATGCGCGGCGACTACGAGAACGCCGCCGAGTATCTGCAGCGCGCCGCCGACGCTTATGGGGCGTATGGTCGTCAGACCAGCCGCTGGTACGAGTGGTCGATCCGCGTCATCACCGCGCGATTAGCCATCCGTCGAGGTACCCCCGACGAAGCTCTCCGTGTCGCTGACGAGATTGCGCGAGCGCCGGGGGCGCCACCAGCCGAAGCGCGAGAAGGTGAGCTCATCGGCATCGAAGCGCTGTTGGCTGCCGACCGCATCGACGAAGCCGAGCAGCGCCTTGTGCAAGTGGAAGGCCGTATCGATCCCCGGTCGACGCCGGGCGCCTGGGGCGAATTCCTGCGCTTGCGCGGTCAGCTTCGGACACGACAGGCGCGGACGACCGAGGCCTACCACGACATCGCGCAAAGCTCGAGCGTCTTTGATCTGGTGGGGGAACGGTATCAGGCGGCCATGAGTCAACTGACGCTCGGACGCCTCGCGTCGCGTGCGGGCGCGCGGTCGACAGCGGACAGGCACTTTCAGCAAGCCGCACAAGTCTTCGAGTCACTCGGCGCGACGCGAGATCTGGATGAAGCCCGCGACGCCATGGCGAGCGGACAACAGGTCGGCACCGGCGAGTACGTCGGGTCGCCGGCCGACGCGGACGACGCGATCGTGCGCCGGCTGATTGATGCCGCGGTGTTGCCTGAGCTGCTCGCGCGTGAGCTCACCTCTGCGCTGATCGAGGCCATCTCGGCAGATGTCGCGGTCCTGTTCGTCGTGCTGCCTGGCGGCGACCTCCGCCTGATCGCCCATGCCGGCGCCGATGCTGACGGCGCACGGTCGGTCGCTCGACTCGGTATCCAAGGCGCGGCCTATGGGACGGGCAGCCTGATTGTCGAAAACATCGGTCGTGAACCTGATGGCCCACGCGCCGTCGCCGTCGGCTCGAGTCGCGCGCTCGGGCACCATCTCTTGAGACGGTTGCGCATGATGACCGCCGTGGCCAAACAAGGGTTCGATCTATGCGGCGCCCGCGACCGGCCGACGCGACATGTGGATGCCACAACAGAGCGGCCGCTCGAACCGCTCGTGCCGGGATTCGTGTGCGCGAGCGCGGCGATGCACCGGGTCGCGGATCAGATCCACCGCCTCCAGGGGAATGACCTGACGGTGCTGATTACGGGCGAAAGCGGTACGGGCAAGGAGCTCGTCTCCCGGGCGATCCATCTCGGCTCACCCCGCAGCGCAGCGGTCTTCATTCCCTACAACTGCACGACGACGACGCGTGAGCTGGCAGATAGTCAATTGTTCGGGCATCGCCGAGGAGCGTTCACGGGGGCTGTCTCCGACCAGCCCGGTCTTCTCCGCACGGCTGCCGGCGGCACGCTGTTCCTCGATGAGGTCGGCGATCTCGCGCTGGATGTTCAGCCCAAACTTCTGCGCTTTCTCGAACAAGGTGAGATCATGCCCATCGGCGAGACACGGCCCTTGCGCGTCGATGTGCGCGTGATCACCGCGACCAATGCGGACCTCGAACAGCGTGTGGCCGAGGGCAAGTTCCGCGAGGACTTGTACTACCGCTTGAGCGTGATCCGCATTCATGTTCCCCCGCTGCGTCAGCGGACGGAGGAGATTCCTCACCTGAGCACGTATTTCCTGCGCGAGGCATCCGAACGGCTCGGCAAACCTGATGTGCAACTGAGCTCGCAGGTGCTCGACCTGTTCTCGCACTACTGGTGGCCTGGCAACGTTCGTCAGCTGCGGAACGAAGTGCAGCGGGCGGTGGCCATGGCGGCCCCCGGGGGCACTGTGGGGCCCGAACACCTGTCCGCAGACTTGACTGCTCCCCAGGCTTCCCCGCCCCCTGCCGGCGGGCCAGCCCCTATGACCTTGCGCGGTGGCCAAACGCTTGCGTCGGTCGTGGACGACATTGAGCGTGATCTGATTCGCGAGATGCTCGCCAGACACCGAGGAAATATTTCTGAGAGCGCACGCTCGCTCGGGTTGACCCGACGCGGTCTCTATCTCAAACTGCGACGATTGGGCCTCGAAGGCAACGCTGGATTGACTACCCAGTAGTCAGTATCCAGCATGTGTGGATAGCTGATATACAGCCGCTCCGCTGAATATGTCTTAAAAATGTCCTATAAAGTCGTCTGAATGGCGTTTTGAGTCATCAACCAGCCACGATTTAGCACCCTATATGATTCCGGCCCGGAACTTGGTTAAGGGATTGGCCGGTGGCACCCGCGCCACCCGATCAACCCGGGGGTCCCACGTGGCTACGACGCGCATTTCGCCTGTTCACAAAACACAGCAACGGTCAGCCCGGCGCCAGGTCGCGCTGCCTGCTCGATTGACGTGGAAAGATGCGACGGGGGCCGTGCGCTTTACCTCTGTGGTCACCCGCGACGTCAGCGAGGCGGGCATCTTCGTGGACGCGAACGGCGCCGCCGCCATCCCGCTGTATCGGATCGTCCACGTGCAGCTGGAACGGGCTGCCCGCGAAATCGAAGGCATCCCAGCGCGCCTGCGCGAAGGACGCGTCCTGTCGGCAGTGTGGCGTGTGGCGCCGTGTCAAAAATCTACGGGAACGCCGTCGGGCTACGCCCTGCGATTCCTCGTCGATCCCCACGAGTCGGTTGCCCAGTCGTCCGACGCGCGAATGGCCGTCGCAAGCTGAGTCTTCACGGGACAGAAGGCACCGAAGGACGCGAAGGTTTGGGCGTCAGGCCGGCCGTTTACGCCAGTAGCGAGCCAGGCCTTGCCACAGTTGATCGAAGGCTGCCGCCGCCTCTGTTGATTCAGCATCCTGCGCAGACAGCACGCGCCGCGCGTCCGCGCGCATTTCCTCGACGTATCGCCGAATCCGGTCATCGTCGGTGCCTTCTGACGCGAGCGTTTCTCGCACCAGAGCCGCGCTTCGCGCGAGGACGATGCGGAACTGACGAAGGTGGTCAGCGACGTTCTGGACCACGCCGAAGTGCGTCAGGACCAGCGACGTCGGCCGCCACGCTTCGATCTTCTGAAGGCTGTTTTCCCAGGCTTCGAGATCAATGTCCGGCGGTGGTGTCGGCGCCTTGATATAACCCTCAGCGATTCGAATTCCACCGGTATCCCCGACATACGCCGTTCCCGTAGTGAGATCGAAGAAGCTCACATGGTGTGATGCGTGGCCGGGGGTGTAAGCAACCTCGAGGGTACGTCCAGCGACATCGATTCGCTCGCCTCCGGTCAGTACCCTGAGGCGACCCGCTGGCACGGGCCGAAAGTCGCCCCACAGTCGATCCATGTTCGCGCCGTAAAGTCGGGTCGCGCTTGCCAGGAGTTTTGCAGGATCAATCATGTGTGGGGCGCCGCGCTCATGCACGTACGCGACTGCCTTGGGCAGTCGCTCCAGCAACGTGCCGGTCGCGCCCGCATGGTCGAGATGAATGTGGGTCAGGAGCAGCGTTCCCACTTCGTCGAGTCGATGACCGAGGTTGGCCAACCCGCTCTCGAGGGCGGGGAGGGATGACGTCGGGCCGGGATCCACCAGGGTAAGACCAGACGGACCGTGCAGGACGGCCGTCCCGATCACGCGCCTGAGACCCTGAAAGTTGAGATCGAGAAACGTCATGTGCCCGATGGTTCACTCGTGGTACGAGAGCGCCCGAACACTTTGCTGGTAAAGCCCGTCTTCTGCCGGCTGAAAAATACGGCAGCCGTCGAGATTCCCGCCGTAGATGTGAAGCGTGACAGAGGTGTTGTCGGGCAGTGCATTCGCGAGGACATGGTAATCGGTGGGAGGAATCAGCCGGCCAGCTGTCC
This sequence comes from uncultured Acidobacteriota bacterium, assembly GCA_963846425.1. Classification (GTDB taxonomy): domain Bacteria; phylum Acidobacteriota; class Vicinamibacteria; order Vicinamibacterales; family UBA2999; genus JACCSI01. The sequence goes on from CAWJVW010000002.1 coordinate 604,392, forward strand.
CAACACCCGCCGACAAGGGCTGCCCGACCGGCGTCACGCGAAATCGATCGCCCACGGCCCGCACATCGTACTGGGTGACCGCCATCTCGCCTTCGACGACGCCCTCCACGCACCATAAGCCGCCGTGGTCGTGAACGGGTGTCCCCTGTCCCGGGCCCCACGTCATGACGACGGCCGTGAAACGATCGGCGGGATCTTTGTACAGCAGCCGGCGTGCGTAGCAATCCGGTCGCGGCACCCGAAACCGGTCGGGGACGACGAGCGCAGACCGTCCGAGGACATCCTCCAGATCGGCCTTGACGCGTGCAGTGATGGCTTCCGGGGTACTCGCGGCGACGGCCGATTCGAGCCGCGCGACCAGATCAGTTAGTCCTTCGCACATTGCCATTTCCTTTGAGTGTGTCATCGAACAGTTTGAGGATGCGCTTGTATTCGTCGGCCCAGCTCGTCTCCTCGACGAAGCCATGATCCTCGACCGGATACACGGCAAGCTCCCAATTTTCTTTTCGAAGTTCGATCAGACGCTGCGCCAGGCGGACTGAATCCTGGAAGTGCACATTGACGTCCACCATGCCGTGGCAGATCAGCAGAGCACCCTTGAGACCCTCGGCAAAATAGATCGGCGAGCTCTTGCGGTACGCCTCGATGTCAGTCTGTGGCTCGTTGAGGATGTTCGACGTATACGGATGATTGTAATGCGCCCAGTCGGTCACGGGCCGAAGCGCAGCCCCAGCGGCAAACACATCGGGCGTCGTGAACATGGCCATCAACGTGATGAATCCACCGTAGCTGCCGCCATATACGCCGATGCGCTTCGGGTGGACCCTTTGGACGTCGGTGAGGAACTTCGCGCCGTCGACGACATCCTCGAGGTCCTTCCCTCCCATCCACCGGTAGACCGCCGTCCGCCAGTCTCGGCCATACCCGGCGCTGGCGCGGTAGTCCGGATCCAGTACGACATACCCGCGGGACGCGAGCAAATGATGAAACATGTACTCGCGGTAATACGACGACCAGTAACGATGCGCATTCTGCAAGTACCCCGCGCCATGGACGAACACGACGGCGGGACTGGATGGGTGGCGCCTGGCGCCAACCATTTCAGGCGTGTACAGCCTTGCAGAGACTTCTTGGCCATCGCGCGCCTTGTAGGTCACCAGCTGCGGCTCCACCCACTTGAACGAACGCCAATCCGCCGATGCGCTCGTCGTCACTTGCCGGGCCTCCGCATTGGCTTTGTTCGGCATGACAAACACTTCGGGCGGTCTTGTTACGCTCGAGAAGATCACGCCAAACGTCGAGTCGTCCGGCGACACCTCACCTGAAAACGCTCCCGTAGCCGTCGTGAGCTTTGTCCGTGCACCGCCGTCAACGGTCACCGCGTACAGGTGGCGCTCGCCTGGATGGTGTTCGGTTGTCTGGATGTAAAACCTCGAGCCATCGGGGGAGAGTTGCACCGTGTCGATCTCGAAACGGCCGCTCGTCAGTTGTCGTCGCTCGAGTTTCGCGGCCGTGACATCTACCGTGTAAAGATGCATCCAGCCGTCGTGTTCGGCGAGGAACCAGATTCGGCGATTGTCGGGCAGCCAGCCCAGTCCACCACTCACGTTGTCCGATGGACCGATCTCGCGCACCCACGACTCGTCCCGCAGCGCATCGAGCACCCGCGTCCTGCCGGTCGCGGGATCCACGATGACCAACCAGCGGTTGGTATTGTCCACCGAGCGCACGGACGACACCGCGGCGCGTCCATCGGGCGAGAGGAGGAGTGAGCCCCAGCGGACGTCCGGCTTTGATATCGCTGGAGTTGCCGGGGCTGGCGGCGCAGTAGGCGCCGCAGCCGTCTGGTTGGCAGGTCGATCGTCATCATCCACGGGCTTGGGAATGGCGACAGGCTCACTGATCCCTTCGAGCCCTGCCCAGACGCCCTCACCGGTCTTCAGGTTGAGAATCGCCAGCCGCCGTCGCTCCTGAACGTCGCCGACTTTGATTCGCGTCGGAATCTCTTCGGTGTAGGCCGACTCGCTGACGAATCGCGGGACTTGTGCCGTGCGAGCCTGCGGGCGATCGGCGACCACGAGAAACGCGTGCGTCTCGTCCGACGAGAGTGCGGCATCCACAACGGCCTGTCGCTCAGCCAACTCGAATTTCGGCAACGCTCGCGCGCGCTCACGCGCTTCACGCCTCTTCCGGCGGGCCGCTTCCTGCTCCACCCAGTCCAGCAGTTTCTGCTCTTCGTCGCGTACGGTTCGCTGGCTGTCAGTCGGCTGCTGTTCGTTGCGGCCCGCGGCCACGTCTGTCAATTGAACCAGTGTGCCACTGGACGGCTCATCAACCGGAACGACGAAGAGATTATTGTCGCGCACGAACGTGACGTGTGTGCCACCGCGGGCCCATCGCGCGTTCGTCTCGTTGCCGGTGGTGCGTGTCACGTCGCGGCGGGCCCGGCTGACTGTGTCGATGACGACGATGTCGCCGCGGTCGGTGCCGAGAATCCGCCGCCGTGTGGCATCCCACTGACCGTTGGTCAGCGGCGCGCTGCGTCGCTCATCGTCCGAGAGCCGTCGCGGTTGTCCGCCCTCGCGGCCGATTACCCAGGTCGCGGCTTCGTCCTCGCCTGGCATTCGCCATTCGAAATAGAGCTCCTTCGAATTACCCGACCAGCGCAGATTCGATGGCGGATAGCCGACCAGTGCCGGCCCGCGCATGATGCTGTCCACTGTGAGGGCAAACCGAGCCGGTACTGCAGCCTGCTCCGCCGACAAAGCGACGCCGACGACTCCCAAGACGAGCAGAATCAGAAACTTGCGCATCTTGAAAGTGTAGCGCCCTACCCGCCCGAACGATATGCCCCGTACATCAATTGGTCGCGGATGATGCCGTTCTTGATGGTGCTCCTGGGCATAGTGCCTTCGTGCACGTAACCAGCCTTTTCGAGCACTCTGATCGAGCCTTGGTTGTCGGCGAATGGCAGGGCAAAGATGCGCGTCAGATCGAACTGATTGAATATTTCAGCGGTGACCGCCTGTAAGGCCTCGGTGATGATCCCGCGGCCCCAGAACGGTTCTCCCAACCAATAACCGATTTCAGCCGACACACGCTCCACGTCGGTCTGTAGCATGATCCCGATGCCGCCGACCGCTTGCCCTTCGACGTCGATCGCCCAGCTCGTCACGGGAATGCTGGTTGTGACGTGCTCGAGGAAATCACGGCCGTGTTCCTCGAGATAGGGATACGGAAACCGGTCTCTGAGATGGATCGAGACGTTGCGGTTGTTGGCGTGGTGAACGAGTGAGGTGAGGTCGGCGAACGACCATTCACGAATCACACTGCGCGCGAGTTCGAGGTGCACGTTGTAACGGAACCACGGAGGCGATTGAAAATCAACCACCCCCCGTGGAGTCGATCGGCGCCGCGCGCTATCGGATGCGAATCGTCAGCGGCGCGGTCAAGCGGGTTGTGACGGCAGTGCCACGCGGCAACGACACCTCGCGACCGCGCGTGGCGAGCACCAGGCCGGTCCCCGCACCACCGCCCACAGCCGTGCCGATCGCCGCACCCTTCTTGCCTCCCGCGATGGCTCCGGTAATAGCGCCGGCACCGGCACCGATTCCGATCTTCGTCGCATCGGCCTTCTTCGTGCCGGGCGCCTCACGCGCGATTGACGCGGTCCGAAGGTTGTAGCGCGTTCCTCCGACACTCAGCGTGGTGAAGCGAACGCCGATACTCGCGCGGCCCTTGACCCGTCCCGACCGCCGCGCTTCGGTGACATACCCACTCACCGCCGCGCCAGCGGGCACCACGGTCACCCCGTCGATCACGATTGGAGTACGGACGGTGGCCTGAACGGAATCTTCCAGGCTGCTGGAACTCGACGACACGCTAGAGCCCAGTCGCAGAGCCAATCGCGTTCCCGCGGGAATCGTGATCTCGCGGATTTCCTCCTCGGTAGCCGCTTCCGCGCCGGACGTCGCGTGAGCCGACGCGTGACTGATTGCTGGAGTCGGGAGCGAGTCAAGGCCTGAACTTGCTGCCTCTGGCGCATAGGCGCTCACGCGGCATCCCGCTGCGCCGATCGACGCGATCAACAGCAGAATCTTCAAGTTATCCATGGCTGTCACCCCTTGGCACATGAACAGGACGTTTGTGATTACTGTCGTGCTCGGTTGCAAAGGTTTCGCCACATCGTTCGTCACTCCACATACGGTCGGGCTGGTTTCACAGAGCGGCCGCTGAGGTACGATCCTGTTCCACTGGTTACGATTCTGTCCGCTTGTAAGGAGTTCCTGATGGTTCGTGTATGCGCGTTCGCACTCGCTGTCCTCTGGTCCGTTTCGATCAGCGCCTGCGCGCGAGCGCCGGAATCGACACCAGCGACTGCCAAACCGCGTGTGTCGGGCATCGACGCCTCGGCATTTGATCGATTGGTTCGGCCTCAAGACGATATGTTCAAGCACGTCAACGGCGCATGGCTCGCGAAGACGGAAATCCCCGCGGACAAGTCGTCGTACGGCGCGTTCGACATGCTCGTAGACAAGTCTCAGGCCGATTTGCGCGCTATCGTCGAGGAGGCTGCCAAAGCCGCAAACAAGCCTCCCGGCTCCGATGCACAGAAGATCGGGGACTTCTACGAAAGCTTCATGAACGAGTCTCGAGTCGAACAACTGGGACTTACTCCGCTCGAGCAGGAATTCGCGTCGATTGCCGCGCTGAACACCAAGGCTGATCTCGCACGGTACTTCGGGCGAATGTTCAAGCTGAATCTGATCAACCCGCTGGTCGGTTTCGTTGACGGCGATGCGCAGCAACCCGATCGCGAGATCCTGTACGTCAATCAGGGCGGCCTGGGCCTTCCCGATCGTGACTATTACCTGCAGGACGAACCGAAGCTGCGCGAATACCGTGAGAAGTATGTCGCGTTTCTCGGCAGCCTCTTGAAGCTAGCCAATCAGACCGCCCCCGAGGCTGCCGCCCGCGACATTTTCAGTATCGAAACCCGGCTGGCCCGTGCTCATTGGACCAACGTCGAGAGCCGCGACGCCGTGAAGACCTACAACAAGCGCTCGCTGGCTGACCTTCCGAAAGAATTTCCGGGATTTGACTGGACGGCGTGGACAACCGAGCTCGGCATCGCCCAGGCACCCGCCGTCGTCATCTCGCAGCCAAGTTACGTGAAGGCTTTTGCCGCCGCGTTCAACGAGCTTGGTGTAGACCGGTGGAAGCCCTACCTGCGTGCGTCGGTTTTGAATGGCTTTGCACCGTATCTCACTAAGGCGTTCGCCGACACGGAATTTGGTTTTTACGGGCAGACGCTGCGCGGCGTCGAGGAAAACGAAGCGCGATGGAAGCGCGCGGTGAACACGATCAACGGCAACCTTGGCGAGATGCTCGGCAAGCTCTATGTCGAGCGCCATTTCACGCCCGAAGCCAAAACCCGCATGCAACAGCTCGTCGAAAACCTCCGACGTGCATTCCGCGAAGGCATCGACGGCCTCGAGTGGATGAGCCCTGAAACAAAAAAGGAAGCGCAGGAGAAGCTAGCAAAGTTCCGACCAAAGGTTGTTATCCGGGCAAATGGCGCGATTACTCGCGCGTCCAAATTGTCAAAGACGATTTGGTAGGCAATGTGACGCGCGCGTTCATCGCCGAGAACGAATATCAGCTCCGTAAAGTCGGCAAGCCCATTGACCCGGAGGAATGGGGCATGACGCCGCAGACCGTCAACGCGTACTACAATCCCGTCCGTAACGAGATCGTGTTCCCCGCCGCCATCCTGCAGCCGCCGTTTTTCGATCTCGGGGCTGATGACGCAGTCAACTACGGTGCTATTGGCGGCGTCATCGGTCACGAGATGGGGCATGGCTTCGACGACCAGGGCCGGCGCTTTGATTCCCGCGGGGTGTTGCGCGACTGGTGGGCCCCCAAAGACGCCGAGGAATACATGAAGCGCGCGAAACTGCTGGTGGACCAGTACTACACGTTCGAGCCGCTACCGGGGCTGCACGTCAATGGCGAGCTGACACTTGGCGAGAACATCGGCGATCTGACCGGGGTCGTGATCTCGCATCGCGCATATCAGTTGTCGCTCAATAACCAAGCCGCGCCCGTGCTGGACGGTTTCACCGGCGATCAGCGTTTTTTCTTTGGCTGGGCTCAGGCGTGGCGCGCGAAGCAGCGCGATGACGCATTGCGACAGCAGGTGCTCACGAATCCACACTCACCCGATATGTACCGAGCTAACGGTCCACTGCGCAACGTTCAGGAGTTCTACGCGACCTTCGACGTCAAGGAAGGCGACCAGATGTTTTTGCCGCTCGGTGAGAGAGCGAAGATCTGGTGAGTCGCATCAGTTTCCAGTGGCCAGTACAAGGACTTGTCGGGCCACAGCCCTCTCGTTGAACTGGCAACTAAAACTGAAAACTCACAAAGATCCCGCGTTGAACGTGTCGCACTGATTGATGTCGCCCGTCTGCAGGCCGCGCAGCAGCCAGCGCTGTCGCTGTTCCGCGGAGCCATGAGTGAAGCTTTCGGGGACCACGTAGCCCTGGCTTTGCTTCTGGAGTTGATCGTCGCCGATGGCGGCCGCGGCGCGCAGCCCATCTTCGACGTCGCCTTGCTCGAGAAGGTTGCGGCGCCCGGCGTGATGTCCCCACACGCCCGCGTAGCAGTCCGCCTGCAGTTCCTGCCGCACCGAGAGCTCGTTGGCTTGCGCTTCGGACGACCGTGCCCGGCCTTGTTGCACTTGCGACGAGATGCCGAGAAGCGTCTGGATGTGGTGCCCGACTTCGTGGGCGACGACATAGGCTCTGGCGAATTCGCCGGGCGCGCCGAAGCGCTGGGTCAGTTCCCGGAAGAAGGACAGATCGAGATAGAGCTTGTGGTCTGCAGGGCAGTAGAAGGGGCCAACAGCCGAGGAAGCCATTCCGCAAGCGGAGCGCACGGATCCCTCGAACAAGACGAGAACCGGATCTTCATAGGTGCCGCCGCCTTGGGAAAACACACGGCGCCAGGTGTCTTCGGTGTCGCCGAGTACCACGGCGACGAATTGCGCCTCCGGATCGTCGGCCGGTGGCGTCCCAGTGGGAACCCCTTCAGTGCCCGCCGGCGCGCCGGTGTCCACTTGCTGCATGAGCTCGAGCGGATTCGTGCCGGTGATGAACGAGATGATCAGGACCAGGATGATCATCCCGATCCCCCCGCCGCCAATCATTGCCCCGCCGCTCATCCCGCGACGGTCCTCGATGTTGGTACTCCGTCGCCCTGATTCCCAGCGCATGGCGGTCCCTCCGTCGACTTCTAAGCAAATCTCATGCGCACTAAATCACCAAATCGCCAAATCACCAAAAAAATGACCAGACTCTGCAGTGCCGGACGTTGATCTGTCCATAACAGTACAGACGCCAAGGTTGCAGGCTGCCACGATGATGGAACGCATTGACCGACAGCAGCACAAGAAGGTAGTGAGATGGCATACCCGATTGCAGAGGAACCACAGCAGGACGCTGAGCTGATACCGTCGCCAACATGTCCGCTGTGTCACACGCTGGACCACACTATTACGGGTGACGCGCTCGCCGCAGGCGCTACGTGGAGGTGCACCCGGTGCGGTCAGAGGTGGAGTGCCAGGCATCTCGTAACCGCGACCGCATACGCTCGGTCCGCAGCTTAAGCATTGCGAATCGCTGGAACTCTTCGAACGAGGCACTTCACCAAAGGTCAGTTCGAGATGGACCGCTTGGTTCGCTGCTCTTCACGCTCGATCCGCCGTCACGAGCCTGGCTCTCGAGTTGCGCGATGCGTTCCAGCGCCTCGTGACGCAACGCTTCGGCATTGCGGGCGATGTCGACTTCACCCGTGCGCTCCAAGCGTGGTACACGCCGGTCGAGAGCGAATATGAGCTCGCGCAAGTCTTCGATCACCCGTTCGCTTGTCGGGTCTTCCGTTAGTTGTCCACCGCTGACTACTGGCTTCTCAGTGCGGATCAAAGGCTCTCCCATGCAACGTTCGCTGTCCGAACGGCCGGCTCTCGACATCTGTGCTCAATTGCACAGTCTGCAGAGACCAACGACTACGGCTTGAACTTGACTTTGTTGTCCTGTCGGACTTTTTCGACTTGTGCCTGATTGGCCGCCAGTTCGGCAGTGCGACGCGCGAGATTCCTTCCTGGCGCCTCGGCGTCATAAAGTCGGACGCCATCGCTGATAGCCTTCTGAAGGGCCGCGTCGCCTGCGATTGACGTGAGGGTGAGTCCCACGCGGTTCGGGTAATGCTCGCGCCAGAGAAGCAGCAGCGTCTCGGCATCCTCCCAACGTCCAATAGTCTGACGATCAGACGACGCAGTGATGGTCAGTTGCGTTGGTGAGACGACCAGCATCGACGCGCCGTATACGTTGCCCATCGCCTCGTGCAGGTCCGCATCCGTCATGCCTTGGGTTCGCTCGCGGTCGTAGGCCACGGCGATTCGAGCGAGTTGGCCGGCCTGGAACGTAAGAACCATCTCAGCCAACGCGTCGGGCTCGATACTGCTGCCGCTGACGAACCGGCGTGGCCGCCAAGTCACTTCTTGCACGACCGTTGGACGATCGTGCACGACCTTGACGTCAGAGGCGACGAGCCCCAGCCTGTCGACGACGACTTGCACCGAATCACCTAAAGTAACGCCGCGATAATTGGACAGAACAGACTCAGCGGACGAGGCGGGAAGCACGAACGACACCGCGCACGCCAACGTCAGTACACAGACACGTAGCATAGTGAACCTCCCCATGAGCGTACTGCACCCCAATCACCCCGTCTGTTCAACTCAGCACACGGGGTCCCCAGGCACGAGGCGCCATGTCCGCAATTGCACAGACACGCACCGGCAAACCTGACAGGATCGTTCAACGCCATGCCCTGTGCCTCTGGTGGGGAAGACATGCTGCTGATGATCGGCGCTCTCATTTCATTGACCGTAGTGATAATTCTCTCCAGAGTGAGAGCAGGTATGAACGTCGCCACGCTCGGCTGGATGAGCGATCAGTGGCTCGCCGAGTACCGAGCGTCGCACCCGTAGGTGCCAACTTGAGCTGCGGTCTGCCGTCTATGACTCCTCATCAAGTGATAAATCAGTCGCGTTGCGGCGAAAGTGGAGCGGGTCGCGCAGGTTCTGCAGCTCCCGGTAATAGTAAAGGGGCGTCGGCCGTTGTCGCGTGAATTGCAGCTTCTTGAGAAACTCGATTTCATCCGTCGTCGCGTCGCCCCGCAGCGAGGGATCCTGGAGGAAGGCCCGTAGGCCAGGCTCTTCGTCGACCGGTGGAACGGGGTGCCGTTCGACGAACTCGAATCGCTTGGGATGACCGGGCGCCAGGCGTCGGTTCAGGTACAATCTCCATTCCGAACGTCGCGAGGTCGATGTCCCACGATTCAATCAGCGGGTCAAGAAACGTGACGCAGTGTTCGACCGAGACGTTGAAGACATCCGTCTCCAGGAAGTCGAGCACGATGACTCGCATCTGTTGATAGCTTCGGTCGGTGAGTCGGGCCAGCAGGCGAAGCCACTTTTCATCGCCCAACTCCTCTTTCGTGACTCGCTGGACGACGTCCAGGAGCTTTTGGGTCACGAGGCGCTCGAGGGCTCCGAATGGCTCCCGCTCGAACATCGCGCGAATGGGTTGTGTTTTCCCAGCTTCGCATTTCCGGAGAATCAGCTCACGAACTTCCTTAAAGAGCGGCGCGGGCGGATCCGCCAGCGTTCGCTTCAACGCGTCCCTTCGCAGGAGCTCCGCCAAAGACGCTAACTTCCCTTGCGGAAGCTTCAAAAACGCTTCCATCTTGTCGTAAATATCGGTTCGGTCGGGAGCTGGTGGCGCTTTTTTTCCCGTCAGCAGCTGAGAAATGTAGGACTCCGTCACCTGGGCAGCCGCCGCCAGATCTCTCTGCTCGGTCCCAAGTTCTCTAAGCCGCTGTCGGATGAAAAGCGGGAAATCCATGGACGTTGCACCCTCGCTTAACTAATCTTGATAAATCAATCCAGAGTAACCCAACAATTGTTGCACATCTGCCTTGACATCTACAGTTAATTAACTTATTATGGTTAACATATTCGCGGTAAGTCCCACGAACTGTAGGTAGCTGAACTAAACTAGGTTACCTAGCCCGCCCTCTCCTATTAGCCACTCCAACCCAGGAGGTTGAAATGTTTGCTCGCAGTGTTTCGTTCCATCTGAAGCCGGGCCGCGCGGCGGAGTTCACGCAGCTACTCGACAAGGACGTCATTCCCGTGCTCCGTAAGCAGAAAGGTTTCCAGGACGAGATCGCGCTCGTCTCAGGAGTAAACGCGCTTGGCATCAGCGTGTGGAATCTCAAAGAAGACGCTGAGACGTATGCCCGCGGCGCGTATCAGGGTGTGCTCAAGTCGCTGGCGCAGGTGATCGAGGGGACCCCCCACGTGCAGACGTACGAAGTGGCGAACTCGACCTTTCACAAGATTGTTGAGCACGCGACTGCCTCGACCGACAAGGCCAGCGCGTCGGCATGACGGTTCCGCGTAGGGCGGAGCCAATCCGCCATGCGCGCCCCGAAGTATCAGGAGTGGAGAATGATCATGAATATTGTTCGTTGGGATTCGTTGCGTGACATCGCCCCGGAGCTGGAGTGGACGGGCCGGATGCTCGAGGGCTTCTACGGCCGTCCGCAGGAGGAACTCGCCCAAGGTTCGTGGGTGCCGGCAGTCGACATCTATAGCACCGGAGATCGCGAGCTGGTGCTGAAGGCTGAACTACCGGACATGAAGCAGGATGAAATCGAACTGACGGTTGAAGGCAACACCCTCACGCTGCACGGCGAGAGGAAGCTCGACACGGCAGTGACCAAGGAGAAATTCCATCGCATCGAGCGCAGTTTTGGCTCGTTCTCGCGATCCTTCGGCCTGCCGCCGACCGTCGATGCTGGCAAAGTAACCGCCGCGTACAACGCTGGGATCCTGACGGTCCGGTTGCCACTGCGCGAGGAAGCCAAACCGACGCATATCAAGGTCGAAGTAGCCGCCTAATGCACTGCACTCGAGACGGGGGAGGACGAATCGCCGCCTCTCGCCCGTCTCAAGCGGACTAGAAAACAAGAAAGGTCTAACCACCATGTCGATGATATTCAGCCACACCGCAATCATTCCGGTATGGCTCGTCGTGTTCGCGCTGTTCGCGTGGTCAGCGTGGCCGATGCCGGTTGCCATGACCATGCTCCTGCTCATTGTCGGGTTCACGGTTCCGGTGATCACTTTCATGCTGTGGAAGGATGCGCCCCCCACGGTCGCCGCAGTGCTGCATCACGCTGAAGGGTCAGGCAAGAGACAGGCATAACGCTTCGGACGGCTCGACCTCCATTGTGTTTCCGAGAGAGATTCATATGACCAGCGTTCGCATTCTCGCCATGTCCCTTGCCTGGGTCGTGATTTCATCGTCTGTGAGTTCTGCCCAGGATTTGTCCAAGTACCGTGAGTTCGAGTTAGGCATGAGTGTGCTCACGGTCGCACGACAGGCTGGCATCATGCCAGAGCCGCATGTTCTGCATCGACGTCCAGAGCTTATTCAAGAGCTGATGTGGCAGCCCCCGCGTGTTTCCGCTTCCGTGCCGCAACGGGAGTCTGTGGGTAAAGTCCTCTTTAGCTTTTACAACGACCAGCTTTTCCGAATGGTCGTCACGTATGACCGAGAGAGGACATCGGGGCTGACTGGTGAAGACCTGGTTGAGGCGATTTCGACGCAGTACGGGCTTTCCCTTTTGCGTGCCAACGAAATACCCCTCTTGGCCCCTGCGTCGAACGGCACGAACAAGATTGTGGCGCAGTGGGAAGACTCACAGCACTCCGTCAACCTATTCAGTTCTTCTTACCTGTCCACGTTTGGACTGGTGCTACTTTCAAAACGTCTCGATGTTTTAGCCCAGGTCGCGACCGCCGCAGCCATCCTGCTGGACAAGCAAGAGGCTCCTCAAAAAGAACTAGAACGTCAGCGGATGCAGACTGAAGGCGACCGCGGCAAGCAAGTCGAGGCCAGGCGACTGAACAAACAGACGTTTCGACCGTGAGGGAGATGACAGCATATGAGTGAATCCACAACATTGGCGAACGCCCTTACCTCTGACCAGCGGTGGGCACGCTGGGTAGAACAAGGGGCGCGCCACGACGAGCGAGTCGGACGAAACATGCGTATCTTTGCTGCCATGGCGCTGATCATCGGCAGCATGGGGGCAGTCTTGTTGCTGGTTTGAGATTCCGAGGACACCGATCCTAGTTTCGCTGCCTTTCATCAAGGCCTAGTGCGGCTTTGATGTGCGCCGGGAGAAAACTCAGCGCCTCGGCCTGTGACAGTCTGCCCGCCTGCTGCTGTAAGTCATCGGATGCCCATTGGTTCAAGGGAATTTCACGGACGCGGTGAGCTCCAGATTGCGTGTGCTCTTCTTTGATGAGGGCGAGACGCTCTGTGCCGAGCTCGCGTCTGAGTCGAAAGACCGCTGGCCAAAGGCGCTTATGGACGTAGGTGACTTTTCGATCCACAAGCCTGCAGACGAGAACGTCTGGCGACCGCCGGACGCTGCGAGTTGCAGCGAAAATCTCCTGCGCTCGCCTGTGCCCCCACCAACTTCCGCGTATCGGGCTGCCAGCGATTTCCTCAGTGAAGACCGGGCGATGCCGGCTTCCCGATTCCACGATAATGCCGTGTTTTCTGACGAGTGCGACTGCGTCGGCTGCGTTCACGAAATCAAATCACCCAATCTCTAAATCACCCGATCGACCAATCACAAGATTTCCGCGTTGCCCACTCAGTGCGACGCCGAGATTGTGCCACTCGACTGCGTGTACTTCCAGAGGTTCGACGGGCGACCGACGAGGTGAGGCAACTGTGAGGAAATTTCCTCGGCTCGGCCGCCCTGTGTATCCTGACGGCATTCTCCGACAGTTCAGCACACGCCGATGAGAGGGCTCGGATGATTAACGGATCCAACGACGCGACCACCTGGGACCGTGCCCAGGACATTGACCCGACCGTTCGCGCCTCCAGCCAGCAGAGGCGCGCGCTTCAGCGGCGGCAGTTGTCGCCGCTGTCGTTTTCACGAGATGTCCTCTTCGCCTCGATGGCGCGCGGCTGCCCTGTGTTGTTCAACGACGTGCCCGTCAATGTTCGCCGAGCGCGCACACTGGGTACGCGCGAAGCCGTTGTGCGGGCGCTCAAGGATGGCTTTTCCCCGTCAGAGAGGTTACGCGTCCGATGTGGGCCAAGTCGGACGCCGAAGTACTTGACGGTCGATCACCTGCTGACGCGTTGGGCGGACGATCGCACCATCGTGAACGTCACGGACTTTCACATTCGCGACAGCGGAATCATGACGAGAATCGATACCTCGGTGTTGAGCAGCTTCAATCTGCTGGCCCGCGCACCCGCTCCCATCGGGACGGAGGAGATTCTGACGATGGTGGTGAGCTCGGCGGGCGCGCTGAGCGACTCGCACACCGACGATCCGGATGGCAGTAATCACTGCTTTGCCGGACAAAAACTGTGGCTGGTCTGGGACACCTTCGAGGGGATCGCACGCGGGCTCGAAGACGTCGAGCGCTGCGATGTGTACGGCGATCAAGCCGCGTTCAGCATCTCCCATTTCCTCACGGTGCCCAGTGCACGATGGTTTGTCGTCAGACCGGGTCAAACACTGTTCCTCCCAGGACACCTGACGCACAAGGTCATCACGCTGGAGCGCTACCTTGGCGTCGGCAGCTTCTTCGTGATGCTGCCAAGCTATCTCCGGACTCTCATGCGCTGGACCCAACACACGCCGCTCTGGGCGCTTACGGCGCCGCCCGAACGGCGGCTCGATCTGGTTGATCTGATCACCCAGCGCGTCATCAGAAAAATTGGTGACCTGTCGAAGCAATCGCGCGCACAGAAGGAATATTGGGGACTTCCCTACCTGCAGGCCGAGGCAAAGGCGCTGCTGCGACGGCGGCCTCGTGACGTGGCCAGGCTGTTTCGAGACAACCCACGATCCCTGGAGCTACTCCGGGCGATTCAGACGATATGATGCCGCGGCACGACGATTCGGGATCCAGTGTGTCGCCTATATAATCCGCGGTGCCGTGGCCCTCGAGCCAGGAACCCGACTCGGCCCGTATGAGATCCTCTCGTCGCTCGGCGCCGGCGGCATGGGCGAGGTGTATCGCGCGCGGGATACGCGCCCCGAACTGGCGCGCGACGTGGCGATCAAGATTGTGGCCGGCGCGGCAACCGACCTCGAACGCCGGCAGCGCTTCGAGCTGGAAGCCCGTACCACCGGCGCGCTGAATCACCCAAACATCCTCGCCATTTACGACGTCGGCACGTACGGCGACATGCTGTATCTAGTCGAGGAGCTTCTCGATGGCACGACGCTTCGCGAGCCGCTGCAGCGCGGCCCGCTCCCTCCACGCAAGGCCGTCGAATACGCACGCGCGATCGCGCAGGGCCTGGCCGCCGCCCACGCCAAGGGGATCGTTCACCGCGACCTCAAGCCCGAGAACGTCATGATCACCTCCGATGGTCGAGTGAAGATTCTCGACTTTGGTCTGGCCAAGCTGCAGGAGCCGGCACCCCCGCCCGACTCGATCACCGTGACACACCTCACCCAGTCTGGCCGGGTGCTGGGCACCGTCTCGTACATGTCACCTGAGCAGGTGCGAGGACGAGCGGTCGACCATCGATCCGATCTCTTCAGTCTAGGCGTCATCCTCTACGAGATGTTGTCGGGCGCGAGGCCCTTCAAAGGCGAGACGGCGCCCGACACGCAGTCCGCGATTCTGAACGTCGAGCCTGCTGACCTGCAGATCGGTGAACGGGCGATTCCACCCGCGCTCGAACGTGTGCTGCATCGCTGTCTCGAGAAGTTGCCAGATCAACGGTTCCAGTCGGCAAGCGATTTGGCCTTCGCACTCGACGCGACGTCATCGACGTCATCCACGACCGCCAGCACGACATCGGCCATGGCCGGCCTTCCCGCGATGCGGCGGTGGAGTCGCACCGCATGGGTCGCCGCGGGAGCGCTCGGCGTCGGTGTCGTCGTCGGTCTCGCCGCGGCTGCGCTGCGACCACGTCCTGCGCGCGTCGATCAGGTCGCAATTCACTTCAGCCAGACTCTGCCCACCGTCCTGGCAACGCCCAATGCCATCGCGCTGTCTGTGCCGGATCCCGCGCTTTCGCCAGATGGCAGACACGTCGCGTTCGTGGCGGGCCGAGTCAGAGGTGGCGACACCGTCCTCTGGGTGCGCTCGTTCGATGCGGTGGATGCCAGGCCGCTCGAAGGCACCGATGGAGCGACCTACCCCTTCTGGTCCGCCGACTCTGCGTCGGTTGCGTTCTTTTCGGGCAACAAGTTGAAGGTGATCTCCAGGGACGGATCGCGTCTCGGCGAGATCTGTGATGCACCGGGCGGGCGCGGCGGGAGTTGGAACGCCACGGATGTGATTCTGTTTGCTTCGTCGGCGAATTCCGGAATCATGCGAATCTCGGCCAAAGGCGGCTCGCCAACGGTAGCCACGACGCCCAGCCCCGAAGAACGCAGTCACCGATTCCCATTCTTCTTGCCCGACAGTCACCGGTTCCTCTACTGGAGCCAAACGGATCAGGGCGGTACGATCATGGCCGCCTCACTCGAAGGCGGGCCTTCAACGCGACTCCTCGCGTCAATGTCGAAGGGGGAGTACTCGGCCGGCCATGTGCTCTACCTCGATGGTACGACGCTGACGGCACAACCGTTCGATCCCGCCCGCCTGCAGCTTGGCTCTCCCGCAATCGGCCTCGTTGCCAATGTGCTCCGCAGCCAGAGAGACGGCAGTGCGGCATTCACCGCTTCGGCGTCTGGCCTGCTGTCATATCGCACGTTGACAGCCGAGATCTTCCAGATGTCTCGGATTGATCGGCTGGGTCGCAGGGGTGCGGCAATTGGCGAGCCCGGGCCATGGGTCCAAATGGCAGCCTCGCCGAACGGCCGGCAGCTTGCCGTGCAACGCGATCGCACCGCGGCGAGCGACATCTGGCTGTTCGATCTCGGCCGATCGGTGTCGTCGAAGTTCACGGTGGAGGGCGGGAACAACGGGCCGGTGTGGTCGCCTGACGGCAGCGAGCTCATCTTCCGTAACAACCGCCGTGTGCTGAACGAGGTGTTCCGCAAGCCGCTCGCGGGTGGCAGCGCGGCGGCGTGGACCGGCATTCCAAATGAGCGACTCGAGGACTGGTCGCGTGACGGACGCTACCTCGTGATGGGCCAGGCGTCGGGCGCCATTCTCGCCGTGCCAGTGACAGGCGGTGGGCAACCAGTCGTCGCGGTTCCACCCGGGTCAGCCGACGAATCGGACGAATCACAAATGTCGCCGAATGGTCGTTGGATCTCGTACAACTCCGCCACGTCTGGCAATTTCCAGATCTATCTGCAGCCCTTTCCAGGTCCTGGCGAGCGTGTGACTGTCTCCTCGCGCGGCGGCGTCCAGGCCAAGTGGCGCGCGGACTCCAGGGAGCTCTTCTACCTGTCGTACGACGGCACAATGATGTCGGTGGATGTGCCTGCTGGCGCCAACCCTGATATTGGCACGCCCCAGCCGTTGTTCAAGACCAGGCTCAACCCCGTAGGCAACGTGGATCAATACGTGGTGTCGGCCGATGGTCAACAGTTCATCGTCATGGAACCATTGGCAGACGCACCACTTGAATCGCTGACCATCGTCACGAACTGGACGACGCTCCTCCAGGGCAGACGCTAGCCGATCGCGGTAAGTTCGCGACTGAACTCACCCCCATCCGCTACCTGCCAACGATGTTGGTCTGTCTGATCACGGTCATATCAAGCGGCGGCTGTTTGGTCCCGGCTCGTGGAACGGATGGCTGAACCGCCTGGGGGTGGTGAGCTATAGTGCCGTGATGACCGTCTCATGGCGGGCAATTCAATTGCGTAGAAAATGCGGTTGATGCCTCGGTATAGATTTTGTGGACGATCGCCAGCTCAATGTTCATTGGGTGAACTCGAATTGCGCTCGGCGGAGCGGTTGTAACCCAGGTGCGGGATACGGATGATGAAATAGATCGCCTCAGTGGGTCGGCAGTGGGGCGTGTTCTGTTATCGTCCGTTCGACCACCACGTGCGCCAGTTCGAGGCCTACCAGTGAGCGCTCGGAGCCGACCAGCAACCAAGTGAACCGGGCCGAAAATATCGAAACTTCGGCCCGTTTGTTTGTACGACCATCTCCAAGGAATTCGTTACAGCGCGCAGAAAGCGAGCAAGCTCCGCGCGACATGCCGATCGGGCGGCGATTAGTCTGCAGACCCCGTCATAACCTGTACAGTCCCGATGTAACAGAATCCGTCAATTCCATTTGTCGGGCACCCGGTAGCCGTTTGCTGGTATTCGACGTGTATTCGCGCTCCGGCGTATGAGCCCGTCGTGATGACCCCGTTCAAAACGCCCCTTCCCGTCTGGTTTTGCTTGCCGTCGATGTCCGCAGAGAACACAACGCCGCCGACGTTCACGCTATATGTCGCCTGGATCTGACCAAGACCGTCGTTGATCTGGTTGATGCCGGTCACTTGACCGGTGTACAGACCGTCGACACCTGCCAAAGACGTCACGCCTGCCATGGCGCCCTCCGGGATGATGCCCATTTCGTGAAGGCGACATCGAGACTTGCGGTGCTGCTGTTGGCTTGCGTCTGCGCTTGCGTGAGGGCCGCGTCCGTGGAACTCGACGGCGCCGTCGGTGAACTCGAAGACGGTGAGCTACCCGCGGCCAAGAAGACACAGGAGCAGAAAATCAGACTTCGCATGGGGTCACCTCTTTGCAACTGATAACGGGAACGCTTGCCTAGAAGGGTCTAATCCGAGCAATCGACGCCGAGGATAGGCGATTAGGGGCGACTCCTGTCGGTCGCGTTCTGACCTTACGCTCCGATCGCGGTTGACGTCGATCCACCTGGCCAACACCCCTGCGGTACGGCGCTCTTGCTCGCTTGAAGGAAGGCAATCAAGTTTGCGTGGAGGCAGGCATTAGGCGGCCTAACGTCAACCTTCCGTTGAGAAAAACCGAGCACTGTGGCGCCGATCATGGCAGCGCTTCCCCAGGCACGCATACTGCTCAGTTTGCCCGTGATTTCAGGACAGTGGCATTCTCCAGACCTCGCAACCGTGATCGGATTCCGGAGCATCATCTCTGGACGCTCTGGAAGGACGGAAGGAAAGTCGAGGCCCACACAAGGATGGTGCCGGCTGGCCCTGAGCTGCGCATCTACCACAACGGCACTTGCTTGCGCAGCGAAGTCGTGCGCGATGGCCGCAACGTTGGCGACGTGGCCGAGGAGGCGAAAGCGGAATGGTTGGCGCACGGGTGGGTGGAGTAAAGATTTCTATGACTGGTATGCCCGTCGCCGTTCCCCAATCTCCCCCGCCGACAGAACGGCTTCTGTGGCGTCTCAGGAAAGGCGAGCGCATCGCTGAGGCTCGCGTTCGCGAAATGCCGCACGGCTGCGAGCTGCGATTCATTGCGGATAATGTGCTTCGCTGGAGCCAGGTGTTTCGCGGCGACCGCAGCGAGCTGACCGCGCGAGCCGTCGAGAAGCGCCAAGACTTCGAGCGCCTTGGTTGGACGGCCATGGAGAGCACTGTCTGATTTTGAACACCGGTGTTTTATCTAGCGTAGTACACTTCTTTACCTTCTGAGCTTCACCCACCGGGGTTCCTCACTTCAGGGTGGAGAACTCCAATGCCCATTCCGCAAGCTGGCGACGTCCTCATCCGGACTCTGAACGGCAATCAAGTTAGCTTGGTCGACGTCCTCACCTTGGAGCACGTGGCGGGTCCGTTCGAATCCCTCGCGGTTGCGGTGGAACACGCTCGATCACGAAACGTCCGGGCCATCTGGCAGCAAACTATCGATGATCGCGGACGCCCGCTGGGCGATCCGTTTCGACTGCCCGATCTCGATTAGCTTCGGCCTTGTGGCGCGACTTTTCGTCTCACCCTGAGACTATCCACCCTTTCAACGATTGGCGCTCTGGCGCGCGCTCTGGATACCTTCAGCACTCGCGCGAGACGTTGGCGGGCCTCTCAGCGACTGGCGTCCTACGGGGTCAATTGCCGTACCTGCCCGCCTCGGAATTACCCGACTGGTAACCCCCAATTGTAAGGAACCGTACCGACCGGCGCTGGCGTTTCGGCACACACTGAAGGTTTCATGACGTCGAACGATGTCGTCATTCGCAACACCATGAACGAAGCTTTCGAGATAGTGGATGCTCAGTCCTTCGAGCATCTCGCTGGTCCGTATGACTCGTTTGCCGTCGCAATAGCAGTCGCTCCGTCCTACACAACAGGCCAGGTCTTTCAGCAGGTGCTGGACAACCGAGGGCGCGCGATGGGCGATCCATTACTGATCCAACTTCGTCAGCGGCAGACGGCCTGAAACATCTCTTGCTGTGCGACGGCCATCGGCGTGCCAGTGCAGCTAGCGATATCCGTAAGGTCCACGATATGCCCGGCATGATTTCATCGATTTCATCGAAGTGTTGGCTTTTCGTGCGGGGGGATGAATCAGTCCGCGTCGTTCAGACGGGTCAAGACATCATCGTTCTGAGCGTGTATGGGCCTGGCACTACGAGGGCCGTTTACGCTTTCGAAGATGAGGCAAGCTCTCAGCACTTTCTGACTGGCCTGCAAAATAAACTTCTTGCCGCGTCATTCGAGGGCACAACTGTTGAACGTCGGCACGAACTCGATCGTCGCGCAAGCTCGCGAATGTCGCTCGGGCGTCGTGGCGGCTGGTGAAACTTTAGGGCCATTCGCGCAAACCCGGCTCCGGATGTGGAAAGATCGCTTGACGTGTTCGCACCGATGCGCTTGCTGCGAATCCCGCAGCCGTTCGACAATCCTGATTTTGTCTACGAGCTGAAGCTTGACGGTTCCCTGCGCTGGCGTTTGTCGAGGGTCGCCGCTGCCGCCTCATCTCCCGCAACGGTCACGGGTTCAGCCGATGGGAACCGCTCAAGAGCGAGATTGCACAATCGGTCCGGTGTCGCTCCGCAATCCTTGACGGCGAGATCGTTTGCTTGGATGCCGCCGATGGCCGCAGTAATTTCCGCGCGTTACTGTTCAATCGCCGCGCGCTGTTCTTTTGCACATTCGACGCGCTCGACATCAACGGTGAAGACTTGCGCGGCCTGCCACAGCTGGAACGTAAGCGCCGACTATTTGACGTGATGCCGAGAATCGAGTCGCGCGTGCGCTACGTCGATTACGTCCACGAGCGCGGCATCGAGCTTTTTGATTTGGCCTGTCAGAACGATCTCGAGGGCATCGTCGCGAAGTACGCGCGCGGCACATATCTGGAAGATCGCAGTAACGAGCTGGCTCAAGATCAAGAATCCCGCCTACAGTCACGCTCGCGCTTGTTTGATGATGAGTTCTTGTCTGGCATTCTTCCTTCTCTCCCGTCCAGCAAGGAGAGCAAGCTTGATGCCCGCAGACACCAGATTCGCGACAGATCTGTCTGAACCAGAACAGACAAATCTGGTGTTGTCGTGACATCGTGTTGGCTATGGCCCGGGGGAGCGATTCATCAACACCCGAGTTGGCGCTCATGTTTTCATTTTTCGCATTACTCTCCGTTGGTGCTTGGCTATTCCTGAGCTGATTTGCGTTTAGGTCGATCGCCAGGGCATTGGGCACGTGATGAAGCTTTTTCTTGACGACTACCGGCTGCCGCCGAAAGGCTGGTGGTGGGCGAAGACGGTGACCGAGGCGCGTGAACTCATCTTGCACGCGATCCGGGAGGGCGAGCCATTCGAGGCCGTCTCACTGGATCACGATCTAGGGGCGTGCATGACGTGCATGCATGGTTTGACGGCCGAGGAGTGGAGTGCAGAGCGCGCGTATGAAGCGATGCCCAACTGCTCGCACTTCGGCACCGGCTACGATCTGGTGTGTTGGATGGAAGCAACCGGGCACTGGCCGCAAACCAAGCCGGTGGTGCATAGCGCCAACTTTTTTGGCCGCAAACGTATGGAGATGGCAATCGATCGCGCCTATGAACCCGTGTGACGCGCTCGACAAGATCCGCGATGCGTTGCAGAGGCCATCCGACGATTCGAGCCGTTCTTCTAATCTATTCACATTCCACCTTAGGGCATTACCCCAGTATTCAAGGAAGAATTGGCGAAGCTCGAGCAACGCATCGCGGCCCTCGAGGCGCGACCGGCCGTGACGTATCGAGGGGTCCATAATGCGGGCGCGGCCTATTACGAAGGCCATCTCGTGACCCGCTCCGGCGCGCTCTGGTTGGCCCTCTCGACAACGACCACGACACCGGGCGCAACGGGATCGCATTGGCGGCTCATAGTCAAGAGTGGAGGCGCCGTATGACCCTTATGGAAGAGTTCAGGAGCCTCACGCCATTTGAGAAAACAATCATTGGAAAGCTACTAAGCGTGGACTTCCCGGGAAGAACCGAGTTGGAGGAACAGATCACGAGCGCCCGTGTGCGGACTATTGACGCAGAGGGGAGCATTAGATTCGCGGATACCACCACACGTTCCGCCGACGTAGTCTACAGAGTGCCGGTTGAGGCTGAAGGCCTTGATGTCGATGGAATCCCTCTTCACGCCCTGCTGCACGTCGTTGACGGCAAAGTATATGAACTTGAATTCTACAAGGCGGATTCATCGCCGATTATGCAGTGGCCAAACGTAGAGACACTTGAAGTGTTCGCGGTCAAGAGTGGAGGGGCCGTATGAGCCCACTCGATCCAAAACTCTCGGCTGCGGCCGTGTTTCTATGCGTGTTACATCGAGCCGGCTGTCGTGCGTTCATTGACGACGATCAGCTCTTCATCTCGCCGCCCTTGCGCCGCGTGGAATGGCCTGGTGATCCAGAGGAAGCGATCGAGCAGCACTACTGGGAACTGAAAGACCTTGTGATGGCTGAGGATGCGGTGGTGCATTGACGATGCCGAAATGGCGGGCGCGGACACGGCGCCAGCTTGAGGCGCTGCCGTTCTCAGAGTTTCCACTCACGATCGCGTGGGAGGATCAGGTGCGGCGGCTGATCTTGAGAAAGCGCCCGATCTCGACATTCACGTCCTCCCTCGATTACAGCTTTGGCGGAAGCCTCGACATTTTCGCCTCACCCAAGCGGGGTGCTGGGGATGTTGGCGGAAGGGTGGTAAACGTTGACAGGGAGAGATTTACGGCAACACCGGCCGCTACAGCTGGGTTGGCAAGGCTAATGCACAGAGACCGAAGAGAAGCTCATACATAACAAAAAGGAGATGGGGATGCGAAATCTGTTAGTTCGCTTTGTTCTGGACGATGAGGGCCAGGATTTGATCGAGTACGCGTTGCTCGCAGGGTTCATTTCCCTCGTGGCAGTAACAATGATCCGCTCGGTCGGGACGGGCGTCAACAACATATACAGCGGGATCAACTCTCAGGTGTCGGTGATTCCTGGCGCTTCGTAAAAATCGTCAAAACTTGGCTACCGGGGCCGGCGGGACGCCGCCGGCCGTCACATCTCGAATACCGACCGCTCATCTGCTCGCCATCATCACGCCAAGACGAGGGCCGGCGGTTTGCGCGGGGCCAGCGGACGATTCGCGCGGCCGGTCTCGAAGAGCTCGTGTCGGCCTTCCATTTGCGAATACGTCGGATTCTTAATTTTCAACCAGGACGTACTACTCTCTGTCTGGTAAGTGCCATGCGCCCACTTCGCGACGACACCTTCAAGATCGGTCTGGCCGGCCAGCTCGAAAAGCTCTATGCCGCGCCGTAATTATGTCTTCCACAAACCCAATTAGGTATTCCGCCGAAACGACCGAAACACGCGGGGGATGCGCTGTCCTTCCTTTCGCTTTGGTTTCAACCAATTGCGGAACAGTCCCACGATGATGACCACAATCACGAGTGCCACTGGCGCGAATACTGGACCGGCACCCCGGTAGTTCGGCCAGCTATAGAACGGCTTTTCATATACCAGCGCAGTAATACCACTCGCGGTAAGGGCCGCCAGCAACGCGAACCCTCCGAGGCCATAGACCCATCGTCTGCGAAGGCTCATTGGAGTGCTCGCTTCCGGTTGACCGACGCGCCGTCCGGCCACTGCTTGAACTCGTGGACATTACGGCTCACCAGGCGGCACCGCCCGTGCTCGACCAGGCCGAGCGCCCGAAAGCCGTCGAGTTCCACGCGTAAATGAAGTGATGATGGTCGAATGGCTGCGGGACGCGCAGCAATGGCATGGGAGCGAGCACGTATCTATGATGTCACGACGTTCGGAACCACAGCCTGAACCCGTGAGCATGGTGTCGCTCAACAAAGGTCGTCGCACTACTTGACCTACTCCTGTATCGGATTTGATACGTCGAAGCGCTCCTTATAGAAGAAAATAGCCTCGGATTCTACGTCGCGCACAACGACCGGCGATCGCGATTCATACGACGCGACCGTGTAGCCGAGATCGTGTTCACTAGATCTGCTCACCCGCCCGCCAACGTCTCGCCTGTCTTGCCATCAAATCGCCAATGAGCCTAACGCTGCAGGTCGCGGGTCCGCTGCCGCCGGAGGTCCGACGCTACCCAGCGCTAGCCAGTAAGTCCGTTTGCGCGCGCGGCTCCGAATCCGTCGCGCGGGAAACGCCCGTGAGAAAATTTGGTGCCGGGGGCGGGAATCGAACCCGCACGTCCTTGCGGACTTGGGATTTTAAGTCCCATGCGTCTGCCAGTTCCGCCACCCCGGCTGGCAACAATTGTACGTGCTTAAGTGAATGGTCTCCATGTGCTGCACCATGCACTCCTGCACCCCTGCACCTGACGCACCCCGCACCCGAAGTATTACGCCTCGGCCCCGGCCAGCCGCTTCAGAAGTTGAATTTGACCCGCATGATACAAGTCATGCGCCGCTGCCCCACGGATCAGCGCAGCGTAGCTGAACGGGCTACCTGGCGCAGTGCGCGTCAGTTTCTTTGCCGAGAATTTCGTCACCGCGCGTCTCAGTGCCTGGTGTTCCTGGGCGAGTAACCCCACGTCGCGTTTCCATTCGGCATCAGTGTCCTCGATCGGCCGGTTCCACCAGTTACTGCCTTGGAGCGGAAAGCTCCCGCGCTTTTCGCCAGTGAGTCGGCGCCGCACGGCGTACTTCCAGTACGCGGCATGCACCACCAACTCCCAGATGTTGTGACGATCCGGAGCAGGTCGCCATGCCGCCACAGCACGAGCCATGCCCCGAATCGATCCCTTCAGGTTCGTCCCGTGCCATGAGCGGCGATCGAATGCTTCGTCCAGTGCTTCGAGCAGTAACTGAGTCATACGCGACAAGAGCTAGCCACGAAGTCACTGGCTTCGTGCTCTTCGTGGCGTGCTTTTCTACACCCGTTTCAGCTTCCACCGCCCACGCTTGAAGATGATCGCACTGACGACTGCCAACGTCGAAAACGCGATCATGATAGCGAGATACACCCCAGGTGGCCCGAAGCCGAAATGGAGTGCCAGGACGCCGGCCAGCGGGATCTCCCAAAACCAGAAGCAGCCGAGGTTGATCCACGTCGGCGTCCAGGTATCACCCGCGCCGTTGAACGATTGCGTCAGTACCATTCCATAGGCATAGAACACGAACCCAAGACTCACGATGCGCAAACAATTGATCGCGTGCTGGGCGATCTCCGGATCGCTGGTGTAGATGCCTACGATCGCGGGCGTAAAGACGACAAAAACGAGCCCGACGATACCGAGGAATACCAGGTTGTAGAAACACGCCGTCCAGACTGCCTGCTCGGCGCGCTCAGGCTTCCCCGCTCCCAGCCCTTGCCCCACCATCGTCGCTGCGGCATTCGCCAGCCCCCACGACGGGAGTATTGCAAAGAGGATTGTACGGATCCCGATTGTGTACCCGGCGAGGGCACCGCTGCCAAACGAGGCGATGACGCGCACCAGGCCGATCCAGGCCGTCGTCTGGATGAGAATCTGCACAAGGCCGGTACCCGACATGCGGCAGACACTCCACATCACCTTCGGCACGAGCTTCACGTGACGCCGGGCGACCGCGATCCGCCCGTAACCGGAGAACAGAAGCGTCAGCTGGATGCACACCGCAACCCCGCGCCCCGTCGTCGTCGCAACTGCCGCACCGACGACGCCCAGCTCCGGGAATGGACCAATGCCGAAGATGAAGAGCGGATCCAGTACGAGATTGATCCCGTTGGCAATCCACAGCACTCGCATCGCGATTGTCGCGTCGCCAGCGGCGCGAAAGATTGCGTTGATCAGGAAGAGCAGCACGATCACGACGTTGCCGCCCAGCATGATCATCGTGAATCTCGCCGACTCGCCGAGCACACCCTCGCTGGCGCCCATCAGCGAAAGAAGTCGTCGAGCGTTCAGCGCGCCGGCAAGACCGATCGCCAGCGACACGACGAGTCCAACGACGATAACCTGAACGGCGGCGACAGCGGCACCGTCCGGATCTTTTTCGCCGATTCGACGCGCGACAATGGCAGTGGCGCCGATGCAGAGGCCGATCGCCACTGAATACACGATGGCGAGCATCGACTCGGTCAAGCCGACCGTAGCCACGGCATCCGCCCCGAGTTGCGAGACGAAAAAGACGTCGACCACGGCAAACAGCGACTCCATGCACATCTCCATCACCATCGGGATGGCGAGCACGATCACGGCGTGGCCGACGTGGCCCTCGGTAAAGTCGCGACTCGATCCGCGCAGGCCCTCGCGCAGCAGGCTCCATCCCTGCCTGATCGGACGGGGACGAACTAATGCGTCTTGTGTAACGTCCATTGCGTGACTCACGGGGCCGATGGGGCCAGTGGGGCCGGTAAGGCAGTTGGAATGTCGCAGATGAAATCTGCGGCATTACCAACCGGCCCGACCTGCCCGGCCAGCCCTACCCGCCCGAAATGGGCCCTCTCCTGGTGCCGGCTCTCAATCCGGCCCAGGGATGACGAGAGTGGCGGTTACGTGGAAATCAGAACGGGAGACGCGGGAAACTAAAACCGCGCCAAATAATCCCGATGCCGACTGAGGTGGTCGGCGTGCACGGCGCGAAGAGTGGGGTCTGCCGTTTCATGGGATTAAGTCCTAAGGTGCGAGGCATTCTAACCGAGTAGGCCGCGGGAGCGCAACTAGTGAATGCGCTCGGCCACGTGAGTTTTCTCCATGACGCGCGAAATCATCTCCGTCAGGCGCTGCTCGTCGATAGCGAAAGGCCCCGCACTGGCAGTTCCGGTCTGCATGTCGAGGTGTAGCAGCACGCCGCCCGCCTCGTAGGCACTGACGATCCAGCTGAAGCCGCGCAGCGTTACCGGTGACGCTTCGCCGCCCGGATTTTTCTCCCGGTCCAAGGCCAGCAACATCTCAGACAACAGGCGGCGAACATCGTCGTCGGTCCAAGCGATCGCGGCTCGAGGCAGTGACGTAATCCTGTGCGTCGTCGCGTGGTGAGTGCCCCGGACCCAGATATCGACGTCCACAACATTGCTCATCTCAAATCCTCCGGGCGCGTGACAGGCGCCGCGCAGACGAAATTCCGGCACACATAGGCCGCGGCGTGAGCGTCCCGCGGAGACATCGCAGCGACCCAAGGCATCAATCGGCTGATGCGCTGTTGAGGATCGCCCGGCTCGATTGGGAGCATCGTCGTAAACGGTCGATAACCGCGTTGTGCGGCGTGCCACAGTGCCGTGGTTTCGGCGGCGCTCTTGGCGCCAACGACAACAAGCTGCTCCGCGGGTGCGTGAGACATGGAGAGTGCGGCCGCCATCATTGGAAGTGCACGGCCCTGTGATGACAACCGCGCGGAAAATGCCGCGAACACTTCGGCGGCGCGCTGTTCGAGGGACCTGTCACCCGTGAGGTGCGCGAGAATCAGAAGGTTCCATGCGCCGACCCCACTAGCAGATGGTTCAGCTCCGTCGTACTCCTCCTTCATCCGCACCAGGACCGATGCGTCGTGGCCGGTCGTGCTGAACCAGCCACCATGAACCGGATCCCAGAAGAGTTCGTCCATTCTGCTCTGCAGCGCGACAGCCCACTCGAGCCACAGCGGATCACCGCCGGCTTGAAACAGCTCGAGCAGTCCAAAAATAAGAAACGCGTAATCTTCCGCGTACGCATCGATTGCCGCTTGCTCGCCGCGAAAGCGACGTTTGAGCAACCGGCTTTCATCGTCCCACATTGTTAGACGCAGGAACGCGGCGGCTCTGCGCGCTGTCTCGAGGTGCCGCTGTCCGGGGTCGTCGTCAGTCGCTTGTCCGAGCGGGAGGCCGCCTGCCAGCACCCGCCCCGCGCGCGCGAACGCCGCAATCATCAGGCCATTCCACCCGGTCAGTATCTTGTCATCGCGGTGCGGGCGAGGACGTTTCGCTCGTGCATTGAAAAGAGTGACGCGAGCGCGTGTCAAAGATTCGGCCACCTCTTCCGGCGCGCGATCCAACGCGGTTGCGATTTCGCCGATCCCCTGCGCCGTGTAGAGCAGATTCTTGCC
The DNA here is from genome assembly GCA_963846425.1 of uncultured Acidobacteriota bacterium. Lineage (GTDB taxonomy): Bacteria > Acidobacteriota > Vicinamibacteria > Vicinamibacterales > UBA2999 > JACCSI01. Next base: position 631,918 of record CAWJVW010000002.1, read on the forward strand.
AATGAATTCGTTTTGCGGATCGAACGGCGCGTTGCCGTCCGGCAACAAGCCGTAGCGCCGCTCGAATGCCGCACTGTCGTTCGCGAGCAATTCACGCACTTCGGCCAATGACCAGACGTAGAATGCGCCCTCCATCTTTCGCGGGTGCGCCTGGTCAACTTTTTCGGGCGGCACGCTGTCAGCGTCCTCCGCCGAATAGAAACCGCCTCCGGAATCTCTCATCTCACGATGCACGTATTGCAGCGTGTCTTCTGCGATCTGCGCAAAAAACGGATCGGAGGACGCTTGTGCGGCTTCGAGATACGCCAGGACGAGCTGCGCCTGGTCGTACAGCATCTTTTCGAAGTGCGGCACACGCCAATTCCCGTCTACCGAGTAGCGATGAAACCCACCCCCGAGGTGGTCGCGCATGCCACCCAGGGCCATCGCACGCAGTGTGGCCAGCACCATGTCGCGCGCAGCCTCATCACCGGTCCGACGATACTCGCGCAGTAAGAAGAACAGCTCGCTTGGACGCGGAAACTTGGGTGCGTCGCCAAAGCCTCCTCGGCGGGCGTCAAAGGTGCCCTTGAACTGCCGGACCGTCAGGGCTAACGCTTCGTCGCCGGGCGACGAGCGTGTTGCACCCTCACCCGCTTCGCCGAGAGACGCAATCTCAGTGAGTCGTTCGGTGATCTGATTCGCCGATGCCAGCAGCTGCGGACGCTCGTCGCGCCAGGCACGCGCGATCTCCACCAGCACGTCGCGGAACCCCGGCCGTCCCCACTGCGTTTGCGGCGGGAAATAGGTGCCGCCGTAAAACGGCTTGAGATCCGGCGTCAGCCACACACTCATCGGCCACCCGCCTGAGCCCGTGGTGGCTTGAACGAATGCCATGTACACGCGATCGACATCAGGACGCTCCTCGCGGTCGACCTTTATCGATACAAAGTCGCGGTTGAGGACTTCCGCAATCTCCTGGCTTTCAAACGACTCGTGCTCCATGACGTGACACCAGTGGCACGTCGAATATCCGATCGAAAGAAAAATTGGCTTGTCGTCCACGCGCGCGCGCGTGAAAGCCTCGTCGTTCCACGCGTACCAGTCGACGGGATTGGCGGCGTGCTGAAGAAGATACGGACTCTGCTCAGCCGCGAGGCGATTCATTGGCGCGAAGCCAGCTGGCGCAAGAGGGCGTCGTTGAACTGCGGGAGATCGTCGGGTTTGCGCGAAGTAATCAAGTGGCCGTCTTCGACAACTGGACGATCCACGTAGTGGCCGCCGGCGTTTTTGACGTCAACGCTAATCGACGGCGCACAGGTCACAGTGCGTCCCTTCAGGATGTTGGCATTGATCAGGAGTTGCGGGCCATGACAGATTGCGGCGACGGGCTTCCCGTCCGCGAACACCTCGCGAACCAGATCGACCATCGCGTGACGCATCCGCATCTTGTCCGGCGCGTAGCCACCAGGCACCACGACGGCGTCAAAGTCCGCCGGCGTCACCGCGTCGGCCGCGACGTCGGCCACGATGCTGCCGCCCTTCTTGCCGTTGTAACGGTGGCCTGCCACCGGCCCGACGATGGTCACCTGCACCCCCGCGGCGTCCAAGGCGTCGCGCGGGCTGGTGAGCTCGGAATCTTCGTAATGTTCTTCGACGAGGATAGCCACGCGCTTGGGCATCCGATGATTCTAAGGGCAATACTTCCCTGAACCCCTAATCTCCCTCTAATGCGGCGTCCCCTGAGGCGCTGGGATTAATGCCCGGCAAGCTGCGGATGTTTTGCGGCGGCAGCCCGCAGGCGGGCATATGCCGCGGTCATTTCAACGCCGTACAAAAGAATGACGGCAGAGATATAGACCCAGAACAAGAAAACGACCACCGTGGCGATCGACCCGTGGACGGCGTTCCATGCGGCCATGTCGCGGGCATACCACGAGAAAGCCGACAAAGCTCCTCGCCATAGCAATCCCGTCAGAATCGCCCCCGGCCACACCCAGCGGAACCGCATCTCAGTATTGGGAATGAAATAAAACAGGAGGGCGACACAGCCGATGAGCAGCACCGTAGCACCATAGTCCGCCGTCACATGACTCAGCCAGACCAACCACGGTGATCGGTCGATGTATGCCCAGAGAAAATTCGTCGGCGCAAGACGCGACACGCTCGCCAGGACGATGGCCAGGATGAAGATGCCGCCGGCCGACAGCATCATCACGAACGACACGAACCGGTGCATGAGGAAACTGCGCCGGCGCTCGACACCCCACGCGTGATCGATCGCCGACGAGATCGCCGTAAACACACCCAGCGCTGCCCACGTCAGTGCGAGCAGACCGCCGACGCCCAGGCGAAACGTCTGGCCCCGAAAGGCGTCGAGTTGACCGGTCATGAAATCGAACTGGCGGGGAAAGTACCGGAAGAAGAAACCGACGACGGCATCGCGGTCAGCGGGGTCAGCCGTGAGGGATCCAACGATCGACAATACCAGGAGGAGAAAGGGGAACAGGGAAAGCAGCGCGTAATAGGCGATCGATGCGGCGTGTGTCAGGCCTTCGCTGTTGTATAGCTCACCCACACCGCGCCAAGCAGCGAGCCCTATCAGGCGAATGCCGCCGAGCACCCGGGCTGGATACTCGACGACTTCCTCCCCCGGGGCTTCCGCCGGCGCCGAAGCGATGGCAGACCGCGCTAGCCTTGGTGAAGGCTGGTCGGCCGCCCGCCGGAGCCTCAATGAAGGCGGCACGCGAAGGCTGATCACGTCACGCCGGACGGGGATATCCTGACTGTGTTCCGCCCTTGAGATCGGCGACGCTCTGCCGCACCTGATCTGCCGCCGAGAGGAGCCGCTCGGCTTCCTGCATGAACGTGCTCAAATTGCCCTCCGCCTGAACGCGCCAGCGCTGACCGTCTTCCGTGAAGAACATGTAGCTCGCCACCACGCCGGCGAGCGCGCCGACAATGCCGCCGGCAATGAGAATATTGCGATCGCTCACGATCCCTCCGCTCCGCGCGATACCAACTCGTTCGCTTCCCGGGCATCACGCGCCGCGCGCGCCGCACGGCCCGGGTCTTCGATGTTGTGCTTGCGCATCTTGCTGTACAGCGTCGGCCGATACAGCCCGAGGATGTGCGCCGCTTCCTGCTTGTTCCAATTCGTTCGCTGCAGCGTCTGCAGAATCGCCATGCGCTCGATTTCAGCCAGAGTGTGGTGTGGAGGCACCGAGAACTCCGGGTTCGTGCTCGCCTCGTCGCGCACGGGTTCTGGCAAGTCGCCGGGCTGCACCTCAGGCCCCTTGGCTACCAGCACGGCGCGCTCGATTGCATTTTCAAGCTCGCGGATGTTGCCGGGCCACCGATTACGAATCAAGAGATGATAGGCAGCCGCTGAAATGGACTTGACGTTTTTTCGATACCGCTCGTTGAACTTCTGCACAAAGTGCGTGCACAGCAACGGGATGTCCTCCGTACGCTCACGCAACGGTGCCACGCGCACGGTAATCGTATTGATGCGGAAGTACAAGTCTTCCCGCAGCCGCCCCTCGCGGAGCGCAGTGTCCAGATCGATGTTTGTCGCGCAGATCAATCGAAAATCCACCTTGACGATGCGCTCGCTTCCCACTGGCCGATATTCGCGCTCTTGCAGGACCCGCAGCAGCTTGGTCTGCAGGAACGACGGCATCTCGCCAATCTCATCCAGCATCAGGGAGCCGCCGCTGGCGAGCTCCAGCAGCCCGACCTTGTCTTGCAACGCGCCGGTGAAGGCGCCTTTTTTGTAGCCGAACAACTCCGATTCGATCAGGTCTTTGGGAATGGCCGCGCAATTGATTTTGATGAACGGCCCTTTGGCTCGCAGACTGCGCTGATGGAGGGCGTTGGCGATGAGTTCCTTGCCGGTGCCGTTCTCGCCCTGTATCAGGATGTTGGCGTCGCTGGCCGCCACCGCCTCGACGAGCTCGAACAGCTCGCGCATCTTCTTGCTCTTGCCGATGATGTTCGAGAACGAATACTGGCTCCGAACCTGTTTCTTGAGATGCTCGTGTTCCTGGCGCTCGTCATTGAGCGCCAGCGCGCGCGCCAGAATGGTTGTGATGCCGGCTGGATCGAGATCTGATTTCTCGATGAAGTAAAAGGCGCCCGCTTGGCCCGCTTCGAGCGCACGCTTGATCGTGCCTTGCCCGCTGATGACGATGAACTCTGGCCCCGGGTCGAGCTCTTTCATCCGGCGTAGCAGCTCGATGCCGTCGGTGTCCGGCAGTAAAAGGTCCAGAAGCACGACGGCGGGCCGCCAGGACTGATACAACTCCTCCCCGCGGGCGCCGTGACTGGCTGTGCGGACCTCGTAGCCAGGCTCGCCGGGTGCCTGCTCGATGACCATCTTGAGCCACTCGGTGACCATCGCCTCGTCGTCTACAACGAGGACGCGTTTGCGGGGACCACGCCCCAGGTCTTGGGAATCCACGGATCGTTGACCCGACTCGACCGCCGGCCTGTCGGTCAGGCTCTGGCGGCCCTGATGTGTTCGGTTCCAATACAGTCTAAATCATCCGCCCGCGCGAAACGAGGTCGGCGGGCGGATTCGAATAGGAGTTCGTCTGCAGCGGTTTCCTCGTCAACCGGGGGATCTGCGACGACGTCAAACAGGCCGGCGGCCCTGGATCACGCGGATCAGCACGATGGCGATCGCGATGATCAGCAGGATGTGGATGAAACCGCCGAGCGTATACGAGCTCACCATCCCAAGTAACCAAAGGACGATAAGCAGCACGAGAATCGTAGTCAGCATGTGATGCTCCTGGTTAGTTGCCGATGTCCGCTACACGCTAGGTGCGGACGAGGGGAAACGGTCAGCCGCAGGGGTCTGACGCTCTGTCGTTGACGACACCCGGTCCGAGAGCTGGCTCGTCAGCTGCTGGACACGTTCGCGACCCTGCTCGCGAAGATGCTGTGCGTTTTCGCGAAGATGCTGTGTCCGCTCGCCTACCCGCTCGGCGAGACCGCGGTACTGCTCACCCAACCGCTGCCGCATCTCTGTCCCGCTCTTCGGGGTAAACAAGAGCGCGACACCAGCGCCGATAAAGGCGCCTGTCATCATGCCCAGCACGAAGCTGGCTCCCGACTGATCCTCTCGATACATGGTCCGCTCCCTCCGTTAACTGCCAACGACCTTCCAGCCATCTCCCATCCGCAGCAGCCATGGCCGTGCAATGCACGGTTCGTACCCTCGAGCCTAAGGCTCAACTGTCCATATGGTTGCAAACTCTGGCTACGCGGCTTCCTAAAAGCTCTTCCGCGCGGGTAGTGCACCACGATCCGCGGTCTATCTCAGCAGTACGCCTCCCCGAATCACTGACGTCGTGCAGTCCAGTGAGCGCAGGTCGCCTTGCAGACATATAGCGCATCGGGAAATGATCCAGCGGAAAAATCGTCGACGAAAATCCGCATCGAGCGCACGGCTCAAAATCTCCTTCCGATATTCGCAGTCTACCTCTGGCGTAACAAGCGCCCTGACACTGTCTCGCGGCATGCTCGGTCGGGGAACAGACAGTATCAATGTGGTAGGCTCGGCTTGGCATGCCGGTTGAAATCAGCGACATCCTGCATGTGCTCGCGCACGAGCTGCGAACTCCGGTTGGCATCGCCCACGGTTACGTTCGACTGCTTCTAGAGGATCGAATTTCTGAAGAACCCGATCGCACTCGGGCACTCGAGCAAATGCAGAAAGCGCTCGCGCGGCTCAGCGCACTCAGCCAGGAGACCACAACCCTCGCATCGTGGTTCGAGCACGACACTCGACCGGACGGTGGCCGAGCCGCGGCGCGCGCGCTCATCGAGTCTGTTTCCGCTGCCGAGTATCAGTCGCCTGTGAGCGTGGACGCCGCCCCGATTTCCGAGTCTGTCATGGTTCGTACTTCTGATGTCCACGTGCTTGGCAACGCCCTGATTGACGTGGTCCGTGCGACAGCGCGGGAAATACGCGGGCAAGCATGTTCGGTTTCGGCTCGCGTGCGTGATGAGGGGCTGGAACTGTTGGTGGGTCCATCTGACAAACTTGCGGCACTCGGTGCCGGACCCGGTGCGCCGGACGCCGGGCCGTTGGCGCTCGAACGAGGGGGACTGGGGCTCGCGCTCGTGCAGGCTGCCGTCGTTCTCGATGCGCATGGCGCCCAACGCTGGGCCGTCAACGGCTCGAGACAAACCGCCGGCATTCGCCTTCCGTTGGAGGAGCCGCATCCGTGACACCTGCAAGACTCGCGCTGGTTGATGACGACCAGCAGTTTGTCGAGTACCTCGAGACGTTGCTCAAGTCACGTGGTTACGACGTGCAGCCGTTCACGAGCGGCACCGACCTGCTGCAGACGCTCCACAGTGATGCACCACCCGACGTCGTCCTGCTCGACGTGTCCATGCCAGGCATGGACGGTCTGGAGACTTTGAAGGCAATTCGCGTGGCCCATCCACACGTGCAGGTGGTGATGCTGTCTGGCGGCAAGGCGACCGCGACCGTCGTCGACGCCATGCGCCAGGGCGCATTCGACTACGTCGTCAAACCGGATGATCCGGAAGGTCTCGGCGAAGCTGCTCTCGAGGCCGCGATCCGCAATGCAGTGGAAAAAACTGTGCTCAGCAGCGAGGTGGCGCGGCTGCGGACGCAGGTCGGACAGGATCCGGAAGGTGCGCCGTTCTGGGGTCCCAGTAGCGCCATGCGCCACGTGATGGCTATGGTCGAGCGCGTCGCGGATAGCGACGTCGGCGTGTTGCTGCGGGGCGAGAGTGGCGTTGGCAAAGAGGTCATCGCACGCGAACTGCATCGACGGTCAGGTCGGCGTTCGAAGCCCTTCGTCAAGGTCAACGCCGCGGCGCTGCCGTCCGAGCTGCTCGAAAGCGAGCTGTTTGGCCACGAGCGCGGCGCATTCACGGGTGCCCAAACCGCGCGAGTCGGTAAATTCGAGTTTGCCAACCACGGCACGCTCATGCTCGACGAGATCGGCGAGATGCCGGCTGGCTTGCAGGCCAAGCTCCTGCATGTGCTGCAGGACAGCGAATTCACGAAGCTCGGCAGCAATCGCGCAGTGACAATCGACGTCCGTATCATTGCGGCAACAAATCGCGACCTCGAGGCGATGATGCGGGCCGGATCATTTCGCGAGGATTTGTACTACCGCCTGCAGGTGATCGAGCTGTTCGTGCCGCCGTTGCGTGATCGACGTGAAGAGATTCCGCAATTGATCGAATTCTTCCTCGTGAAGTACTCCGAACGCTACGGCAGACCCTTGAGACGGCCCTCGGACGCGCTGCGCGAGACGCTCTTGAACTATTCGTGGCCCGGAAACGTCCGCGAGCTGGAAAACGTCATCAAGCGATTCGTCATTCTGCAGGACGAAGACTTGGTGCTGGCCGAGTTGAAACGCGCGCGCGCGAACGCCGAGTCGAGCATTCCCCCTCGGGTGCCTGCTCCGGCTGCGCCGGCCCCAGCTTCCGTAGCGCCGCCGGCCTGGACCTCTCCGCCGCCAGCCGTTGCTTCCGCTCCTGCAGCGGCAGCCGCGCCTCCCGAGCCTGTCGAACGCCAAGCACCGGAGGTGTCACTGCCAGAACCAGCAGTCACAGACACTCCGATCAGCTTGCCTGAACTCGCACGCGAAGCCGCGATGCGTGCGGAGCGTGCCGCCATCCAGCAGGCGCTCGACCGATTCCGCTGGAATCGACGGAAGGCTGCCGACGCACTCGGCGTGAGCTACAAGACCCTGTTGAACAAGATGAAGGAGTGCGGGATCAGCGAGCAGCAAGTCTGAAGTCGCTGCTCAACGCAGTTGAGCTTCTGATTTCCACGGTTGGGTAGCCAGATGTCCTGGTTGGCTCGGACGTCGGGTCGCCGCGGTCGATTTCCACTGAAAAACCCTGGCACGCAGGTTGCTCTAAGGCAATTGGAGTTTGACAGTCGATCGCACAGCGATCGGTAGAAGCAAACGTCCTTTTACCTGTTTCGATCTGCGCTCTTAACCCACCTCGCGCACTGCTGGGCGATTTGTCGTCCGGCAGTGCCCCGCCTCGATAAGTTCGGTCAGGAGTCCGGGCTTCAACCGTTACAATGCAGTGCGTGCCTGAGCCGCCTCGAAAGCCGGTCATTACACCTGTCGTTTCCGCAATTGGCAGACCACCTCACGTTCCCACTCAAGAGAAAACGTTCTGCGAACGCTGCGACGCCGAGATGTATCGGATTCATGCCGTGTGGCGCTGCCCTGTTTGCCGCTACAAGACCGACTGCTGTGGATGGTGATGGACACCTTCGAGAGTCACATCAACACGTCGAGCGACGAGTTCCTGGCCAACCGCGCGCGGATGGCGGCGCTGGTCGGCGCATACCGCGATCGCCTCGCCCTCGTGCGTGAGGGAGGCGGATCGAAATACGTGGAACGTCACCGCGAGCAAGGCAAACTCCCCGTGCGCGAACGGATTCAGAAACTGGTGGACCCCGGTTCCCCGTTTCTGGAACTGTCCGCGCTGGCGGCGTGGGGTATGTATGACGACGAAGCACCGGCTGCAGGCGTCGTGACGGGGATTGGCCGGGTTTCTGGTCGCGAGGTCCTGATTGTCGCCAACGACGCGACAGTCAAGGGCGGCACCTACTATCCGATCACGGTCAAGAAGCACGTCCGCGCCCAGGAGATTGCTCTTCACAACCGCTTGCCGTGTGTGTACCTCGTCGATTCGGGTGGCGCTTTCCTGCCACTGCAAGCCGAAGTCTTCCCGGACCGCGACCACTTTGGCCGAATCTTCTTCAACCAGGCGCGCATGTCCGCCGAGGGCATCCCGCAAGTCGCCGTTGTCATGGGGTCGTGCACCGCTGGCGGAGCCTATGTCCCCGCGATGTCGGACGAAACGATCATCGTGCGCAATACCGGAACCATTTTCCTCGGCGGTCCGCCACTGGTGAAGGCGGCCACCGGTGAGGAAGTTACCGCCGAAGAACTAGGCGGCGCGGATGTCCACACAAGGTTCTCGGGAGTCGCCGACTATTTTGCCGAGGACGATGAGCATGCGCTCCGGCAGGCGCGCACGATCGTGAGCACACTGCACGGCGGCAAGCGGCTGCCGGACGACATGTCGCCCCCCGAAGAGCCCGCCTACGACCCCGGGGAGATCTACGGGGTCGTGACTGCCGACAGCCGCAAGGCCTACGACGTCCGCGAGATCATCGCACGTCTCGTCGACGGATCACGCGTGGACGAATTCAAAGAGCGATATGCCACCACCATCGTTTGCACGTTCGCGCGCCTACATGGGTTTCTCGTGGGTATCATCGCCAATAACGGCGTGCTCTTTTCCGAGTCCGCGCTGAAGGCGACGCACTTCATCGAGCTGTGCAATCTGCGGGGCGTGCCGTTGATTTTTCTACAGAACATCACCGGCTTCATGGTTGGCCGTCAGTACGAGCGTGGCGGCATCGCAAAGGACGGCGCAAAGATGGTCCACGCCGTCGCCAACTCGGTTGTCCCGAAGTTCACCGTCATCATCGGCGGCTCGTTTGGCGCAGGCAACTACGGCATGTGCGGCCGCGCCTACGAGCCTCGACTGTTGTGGATGTGGCCCAACGCCCGGATTTCGGTGATGGGCGGTGAACAGGCGGCAGGTGTACTCACAACGGTGAAGAGAGATCAGCTCGCCAGGGCCGGCAAACCGTTCTCGCCAGAAGAGGAAGCGGCGATTCGCGATCCTATTCTGGAGAAGTACGAGACCGAGGGGTCCCCCTATTACTCCACGGCGCGCGTGTGGGACGACGGCATCCTGGATCCTGTGGACACGCGGTCAGTGTTGGCGCTCGGCCTGTCCGTGGCATACAACGCGCCCATCCCGCCCCCAAAATTCGGCGTGTTCCGCATGTGATCATCATGAATTTCCGCTTCCTCCAGAGAAGACGCGAAGGTCCTGTCGAACATCTCACGCTGAACCGTCCTGAAGTCCGTAACGCATTCAACGATGCCGTGATTGCCGAGCTGACGGGGTGGGCGCGTGCCGTCTCGCAGGATGCCTCCCTTCGCGTGGTTGTGCTCAGCGGCGCGGGAAAAGTCTTCAGCGCCGGGGCTGACGCGCAGTGGATGGCTCGGATGGTGGACTACTCCCGCGCGGACAACGTCGCGGACGCCACGCGCATGGCCGAGATGTTTCTCGCGCTCGATACGTTGCCAGCCGCGGTCGTCGGCCGCATTCACGGTGCTGCTCTCGGCGGCGGCGCAGGTCTTGCGGCTATCTGCGATATCGCTGTGGCTGCCGATGATGCGATCTTTGGTTTTACCGAGACGAAGCTTGGCATCTTGCCCGCCGTGATCTCACCGTACGTTCTCCCGAAGATAGGGCCGTCGGCGGCCAGAGAGTTGTTTCTGACCGGCATGCGGTTTTCGGCCGCGAGAGCCAGAGACATTGGTCTGGTTCATCAGGTCGTCACCTCGAGCGAACTTGATGCTGCCGTGCAGTGGTATGTCGACGAATTGCTGGGGGCATCGCCAACGGGAATCGCCGCCACGAAAGTCCTGATTCCCCGGGTGTGGGGACGCTCGCCGGCCGAGGCGATGACGCTCACGGCCGAGGCGATTGCCGCCCAGCGCGTGTCGCCCGAAGGCCAGGATGGTCTCAGGGCCTTCCTGGAGAAGCGCAAGGCGCGCTGGGTGCTCGACGCGTGATTCGCCGGTTGCTCATCGCCAACCGCGGAGAGATCGCAATGCGGATCATCCGCGCCTGTCGCGAAATGGGGATCGAGAGCGTTGCGGTCTACTCTGACGCCGACCGACAAGCCCCACACGCACTCGCCGCCGATCACGCCGAACACATTGGGGGGTCACCGGCGGCTGAGAGTTATCTCAACGCTACGGCGCTCCTCGACGCTGCGCGACGCACGGGCGCGGACGCGTTGCATCCAGGGTACGGGTTCCTCTCCGAGCGTGCGACGTTTGCCCGCGCCTGCAGCGACGCGGGGCTGCTGTTCGTCGGTCCTCCGGCAAGCGCGCTCGAGCGCATGGGATCGAAGATCGGCGCCAAGCGTCTGATGCACGACGCCGGTATTCCGGTCGTGCCGGGCGAGACACCCGTCGATCAAGATGATAGAGCGCTGCTCGCGTCGGTGCGGAGAATTGGATTCCCGGCCCTCGTCAAGCCCTCCGCCGGCGGCGGAGGCATCGGAATGAAGACTGTCCGCGCCCCAGACGAAGCACTCGATGCCATCCAACGGGCCCGTCGCGAGGCCCTCGCCGCATTCGGCGACGGGACGCTGTACGTGGAGCGTCTGGTGGAGCGCCCGAGGCACGTCGAGATCCAGGTCATCGCTGACGCGCACGGCAACGTCGTGCACCTGTTTGAGCGCGAGTGCTCAATTCAGCGACGGCATCAGAAAACGGTCGAAGAGAGCCCTTGCACCGCGCTCGCGGCTTCGGTGCGCCAGCGCATGGGGGATGCCGCGATTGCAGCTGCGCGCGCTGCTGACTATGTCAATGCCGGAACGGTCGAGTTTCTTCTCGAGGGTCAGGGAGAACAGGCGCGCTTCTTCTTTCTCGAGATGAATACACGCTTGCAGGTGGAACATCCAGTCACTGAAGCTGTCACGGGTGTCGATCTCGTGCGTGCGCAGTTGCTCGTAGCGAGCGGGGAGCCGCTGCCCTGGCGTCAGCCGTCGCTGGCGCAGCGGGGACACGCTATCGAGTGCCGTATCTACGCGGAAGACCCTGCTCAGGATTTTCTGCCGCAGGCCGGACGGCTGTTGATGTATCGAGAGCCGCAAGGCCCGGGCATTCGCGTCGATGCCGGTGTCGTCGAAAACAGTGACGTCTCGGTGTATTACGATCCAATGCTCGCGAAGCTCGTCGTGAGCGACGAAACGCGGCGTGACGCAATCGCGCGCGCCACCTCTGCGCTGAAGCAGTACATCGTGCTCGGCCTGCGCACGAACATTGCGTTTCTCCTCGCCATCCTTCAACATCCGCGCTTTGTCACGGGCGACATCGACACCGGCTTTCTCGAAACCGAAGGTGCCAGTTTGCGGGCTGCGGCTGACGCCGGCGATGTACCGCCCGCCGGACTCGTCGCCGCAGCGTTTCACACCGATGGCGCAAGCCACGCGGTCGGCTCGCGGCGTCCGATCGACCCCTTCGATACGTTGGGCGGGTGGCGATCATGAGACCCGTTGAAATCAGAATTGGCGATCGCACAGCGGTGGTGACCATTGACGGCGACAGCGCTCGGTTCGACGACCAGTCGTTCACGGTTATAGCGGTCGGTCGCGGCGTGTATCGCGTCAGCGATGGATCCAGACAATGGACGGTAGCAGTCGCGGGTCCCGCTGAGGATCGCTGGCTCTTTGTGGACGGACGAGTCGCCCGAGTTGGAATTGGCTTGCCCTCGCCTATCCAGCAGAAGGGCGCGAGCCGCCGCGATCACCATTTCGCTGATGACCTCGTGTCGCCCATGCCTGCGACCGTTTTGCGCGTCCTGGTCGAGCCCGGCGCGACGGTTGCTCGCGGTGCGACACTGATTGTGCTGGAGGCCATGAAGATGGAATTGCCGATACGAGCGCCACGTGATGGCGTCGTTCGTACGGTTCACTGTCAGGAAGGCGAGCTCGTACCGCCGGGCGTTCGGTTGCTGGAGCTCGAATGAGCAACTTTCCGAAACGGGTGACCGTTGTGGAGGTGGGGCCTCGCGACGGTTTACAAAACGAGAAAGCCGTCGTCCCGACCGACCGGAAGATCGACCTTGTCGATCGGCTTACCGCCGCAGGACACTCGGCCATCGAGGTGACCGCATTCGTGTCGCCCAAGTGGGTTCCTCAGATGGGCGATGCCTCTGAGGTGTTTGCGGGCATCGCCCAGAAGCCGGGAGTTCGTTACAGCGCACTTGTCCCGAACCGAGAGGGCCTCGATCGCGCACTCGCCGCCGGCGTCCAGGAGATAGCGATCTTTGCGGCCTCCTCCGAAACATTCAGCCGACGCAACATCAACCAGTCCATCGACGAGTCGTTTGTCACGTACCGCTACGTGACGGACGCTGCACTCAGCGCCGGCTTGCGTGTTCGCGCCTATCTCTCCACGAGCTTTGGGTGCCCCTTCGAGGGTCGCGTCGACACCGGTCGCGTCGTCGATTTGACGGATCGGTTGGTTCAGCTCGGTGCATTCGAGGTCGCCGTCAGCGACACCATTGGCATTGCCCACCCTGGTCAGGTCGCCGCCGTCCTGGATGCACTCCTGGCCCGCGTCCCGCTGACGGCGCTCGCATTGCACTTTCACGACACCCGCGGGACCGCACTCGCCAATGTGCTCACAGCGCTTCGTTCCGGGATCACAACGTTCGACAGCGCCGCTGGTGGGCTTGGTGGCTGTCCCTATGCGCCTGGGGCGACTGGTAACCTCGCGACTGAAGACCTGATCTACATGCTGGATGGGCTGGGCATCGAGACGGGCGTGGTTCTGGATCGGGTGATGGACGCGTCGAGGGCCATCGAAGACGCGTTGGACCATCCGCTTCCCTCCCGCTATCTGCAGGCGAAGCGACTGACGAATTAAAGGACAGTCGGACGCGACGCGGTCTGGATGATTTTTTCCAGCTCGTCCCAATTCACCGGTTTGACAAGGTGGTAGTCGAAGCCAGCTTCGGCCGCTTTGGTTCGCACGTCCCGTCCGGCCCACCCTGTCAGCGCTACTAACACGACGTTGCCCCCGGCCGGTTGCTGGCGCAAGCGCCGGGCGACTTCATACCCGTCCATCACCGGCAACCCGAGATCGAGTAACACACAGTGAGGACGGAATTCGCCTGCGAGCGAGATGGCCTCGGCCCCACCCGTGGCAATGCGTGTCTCGTGCCCCTTTGCCTGAAGAAGTAGGCTCAGAGGCTCGATGGAATCCGCGTTGTCGTCAACGAGCAGGACACGATGGCCCGGTGAGTCCATGCTCGTCCATTCTATCAACGGCAGGGCTTGGATCGGATGAGGCTGCAAGAGATTCCTCATTCATGGTGCAGCCCTTCTCATCCCTTCCAAGAACGGAGGATTATCAGGCCTTTTTTAGACCTCAGGTCTCATCTGCGCGAGTGGCACGCCGCTTGAAGACTCCCCGGACGCGTATAAGTTCCGCCGCTGAGGCGGGCATTGAAGGAGGCCTTATTGTGAGACGGCACAATGGACTACTGGCACTGACGGCGGCGGTGGCATTTGCCTTGACGAGTGCGGCGTGCCAGAACACGGCGCGCGGCGTGGAACAGGATGCCGCCGAAGCCAAGCGCGACGCGAAGGAAGCCACGGCAGACGCAAAGGCCGAGGCCAAGGACGAAGCGGCCGACGCGAAGGCTGAGGGCCGCGAAGCCGCGGGCGACGCCAAGCGCGCGGCCGGCCAGGCTGGCGCAGCGATCGATGCGGCGACAGAGACGATCGACGTGAAAACGGCCTTGATGGCCGAGGCGTCCGTCGACGCAAGCGACATCAACGTTGATACCTTCCATGAAACCAAAACAGTCGTGTTGAAGGGCTCAGTGGCCACGGCCGCTCAGAAGGCCGAGGCCGGCCGGATCGCGGCGCGCGAAGCAGAAGGATACAAAATCGAGAATCAGCTAGTGGTGAAGCCGCGCTAATAGCGTGGTGACCCCCGCCGATCGAACCTGTCGACCGCCAGATATACTGGCTTCGATGGGTTCGGTCGATTTGTCGCAGCGGCCAGCCGCGCGACCGCGCGGCTCGGAATTCACCTTCGCACGTCTACGTTACGACTCGGGTGACTGGGACTACAACCCGAAAGTTGCCGCCAACGTTCTCAACTCGATCGTCGAATACACGAGCATCCGGGTGTATCCGGAAGAAGTCGTGATCACGGCAGACTCCGACGAGCTCGGCGCCTTCCCGTTTCTCTTCATGACAGGCCACAAGCTCGTTCGATTCAGCGCGAAGGAACGCGAACGGCTGCGCAACTACGTCGAGCAAGGAGGCCTGCTCTTCTCGGACGACTGTAACCATGATGTCGCCGGGTTGTACGCCGTGTCGTTCGAGCAGGAAATGCGGACAATTTTTCCGCCGCCCGGGGTGCTCGACAAACTGCCTCATTCACACGCGCTCTACCGCGCCTTCTTCCAGTTCCCTGATGGCCCGCCCCAGACTGCACACGAATTGAATGGGTGGGGTGACGACCTCGTCCACGATTACCTCCGTGCCGTCGAGCACGATGGACGTATCGGTGTGCTGTATTCCAACAAGGACTACGGGTGCGAGTGGGACTACGACTGGCGGAACAAGCGTTTTCAGCGTGAGGACAATACGCGCTTTGCCGTGAATGTCGTTGTGTATGCGATGACGAGCTAAATGAGTGGCCTGTGCTTGGTGGCAAGGGGATCAGTTGCCAGTGATGTAGTGTTTTCGGTCAGTACCCACCTCTGCTTTGCAGTTCCAGCTTCTGCGCTCCAGCTTACATGACCACTGATCACTAATCCCTGAGCCGCTGACCGCTGGCACGGGCCTTGATAGGTCTAGGCCAAGGGGGGAACGATCGTGGCACGAACATACTGCAGTATTCACGCATTCATTCTCGGCTGCATCGCTGCCCTGGCCGTTGCCGGTGCATCGGCGTGTGACAAGACCGCTCAAGGCGTCAAGCAAGACGCTGCGCAGGCCGAAGCGGAGACGCGTGACGAGCGCGCGCAAGCCAAAGAGGCCGTCAAGGACATCGGCGACGATGCCGTGAAGGCGGCGGGGCGAGTCGCGGATTCCGCCGCGCAAGCAGGCGAAGAGATCGCCGAGCGCGCAAGCGCGATCAAGGAGACCGTGGACGTGAAGACCGCGCTGATGGCGGATCCGTCAGTCGATGCCACGCGCATCGATGTCGATACGGACTATCGGACACGCACGGTGACGCTTGGCGGCTACGTGCCGACGAACACCGAGCGCGACATGGCAGAAGTCATCGCGAAAGGTCACGCGGAGGGGTACAAGATCGTGAACAACATCCAGGTCCGGCCGCGCGGCTAACGCCGCTCGGCAAAGTCGAAGGCGACGGAGGATCGCGTTCCTTCGACGCCTTCGATCCGTTTTCAACTATACGCGGTACCCACCATCATCCGGCGAATCCTCAGCCACGGCGATCCATGGGAGGGGTGATTGATCTGTACTGGCTGACCCTTCGCGTCACCGGTCGTGCCGAACATCTCCCATGATTCCTTGCCCGACACAGCATCGAGGTTCGCCCAGAAGTCGGTCGTGATGGCGTTGTAGGTCACGTCGCTCACCATCCGCGTCTTCTTGCCGTTCTTCACTTCCCAGAAGGCATTGCCACCAAACTGGCCGTTGTAGCGCTGCTGATCGATCGAGTAGCTGCCGCGGCCGTCGATGAGCACGCCATCTTTGGTGTCCGCGATGATCTCCTCGGGCGTGGGCGAGCCGGCGGGTCCGGCATCGACATGCACGTTGGGCATGCGCAGGAACGGATAGTTCCGCCACGATGTCGCGAACGTGCACCCGCGGGATTCCTTTTCGCCGATGTAGTGCGCCGTTTCACGATTGGTTTGCAGTCCAACCAGCACGCCGTCGCGAATCAGAGGCCACTCCTGCGTCTTGACGCCGTCGTCGTCATACCCGACAGTACACATACCGCCGCCGATCGTGCGATCGGCTGTGACGTTGAACAGTTTCGATCCGTACTTCAACTTGCCCAGATCGCTCAGTTTGACGAAGCTGGTGCCCGCGTAATTGGCCTCGTAGCCGACGATACGATCGAGCTCGGTGGCGTGCGCGACGATTTCGTGAATGGTGAGCATGGCGTGCGACGGCGACATGATGAGGTCTTTCAGGCCGACGCCCACTGGCGGCGCCGTGCAGTGCTCGGCCGCCTCCGCCGCGATTCGCTCGACGTTCTCGAGCATCTTGCCTTCGAGCGCAATCTCGTAGCCCCCAGTGCGGGGCGGAACAGTGAACGTACGCTGCTTCACCTGATTGTTCTTGCGTGCGGTCACGCTGAAGCTGGGGAACGTCCGCCAGAGTTCCTGCTCGATGAACGAGCCCTCGGAGGTGGCGAGGTATTTCCACTCGAAATCGACTGCGATTTGCGATTGCACCCGCATCACATCGGGCTGTTTGAGCGCGGCCTCGTTGAGTGTGACGAGGAACGTAATCTTGTCGTCGAGCGACACGGAGTCAGGGTTGATTTTGACGGGAACAGCCCAGTAATCGACGTAGCTGGGAGTTGGTGCGAGCGTCACTTCAAAACGCTTGCTGACCGCGCTGGCCTTCGCAATCTCGGTGGCCTGCGCAGTGATTCGCTTGATTTCTTCTTCTGTGACGAACGGGCTGCTGGCGAAACCCCACACACCGCTATGAATCACCCGCACGCCGAAGCCGGCGCTCTCCTCGCGGCCATCGCCGCCAAAGCCGCCCCCGCCGGTGACAATCCGGTCGCGCACGCCAATGCTGTCGCTGATATTGCGCGTGAAACGGACGTCGGCGTACGAGCAGCCGAGTCGCTTTGCTTCGCCCAGGGCGATGTCCGAGAGGCCTTTGAAACGCGATTCGAGCACACGGCCCTTCGGCGATTGCGCGAGCAAGTCACCCACCAGATCGCTCGCATAGAGCGCCGCGCCGGTCGCACCCAGGGTTTTGACAAAGTCTCGACGTTTCATAGAGCCTCGGTTACGGACGATGCACAGAAGCGCGGAAACACAGAATGTTCTTTTCCGGGAATGTTTATTTCCGTGCTTCTGTGCTTCTGCGCAACGTGCGTGGTCAGACTGCCGGCGAAATCGAGGTCATCGTGAAATCCTCGATCTTCATCGCAGGCACGAGCGCCGTGCCCGGGTTGTCATACGCCTCGCCTGTGTGCATCGGCACCGGGCGGCCCAGCATGGAAATATTGTTGAAGCCGACGGCCGGGGATTCGTTCCAGCGGAAGTTCTGCACCGGTGCGACGATTTCGCCGTTTTCGATCAGAAACAAGCCATCGCGCGTCATGCCCGTGTTGAGCAGGGTCTGATTGTCAACGCCGCGGATGTACCAGAAGAAGCTGACGAGCAGGCCACGTTTGGTGGACTTGATCATTTCGTCGACGGTCGCGGTGCCGCCGTCCATGACGAGACTCATTCCCGGCTGCGTCCCGGTGGCCGCTTTCTTCTGACGACTCGCCCAGTACCGGTCGTAGAAAATGTTCTTCACAACGCCCTTTTCGACCCACGTCAGGCTCTGCGCAGCCAGGCCGTCCTGGCCAATCGGCGTCTGTCGGAGAATGTCATTGCCGATGTCACTGCGGAGCGTGAAGTTGTCGCCAAATACCTTCTCGCCCACCCGAGTCATGCCAGGCTCCTTGCCGCTCATGAAGCTTCTGCCCTCTTCTGCAGCGCGTGCATTGAGCGACCCGAGCATGAGCGACAGGAAGCGCGCGGCGGGCCGTGGTTCGAGAATCACCGTGTAGTTGCCTGGTTCAATCGCTCGGGGCTTACGCGACTTGAGGCCTTTGTCTGCCGCGATCTCGGTCAACTGGACGGCATTGATGTTGCGGACGTCCTTGACGCCCGTCGTACCCGCCCATCCCGATCCCGTCTGATCCGGTGTTCGGCACGTGAGGATGAAGCTCGCCTCGGCGTAGCGAAAATATCCGAAGAGGCCTTCGGAGTTGGCGATCGCATCGGTCCAGTGCAGCTTCGGGATATAGCCGGCGCCCAGCACGCCCTTCTTCTCGCAAATGTCGGTGCTGGCCTTCACCATCTTCGCGCGTTCGGCCGGGCCAAAATTCTCCGTTTCCGGCAACACGGCGTTCACCTCCACATAGTTCTGTGGCGGCTTCACCGGCGGCATCAACTCCGGGTTCTCGGGTTTGCGCTTGGCGAGCTCCTGCACTTGTTCGATTGTGCGCTTGAGCGACGCATCATCGAACTGGTGGGTTGTCGCTGTTGCGGTTTTTTGCCCGTACTGCACCGTGATGCTGACTTCCTGATCCTTTTCAATCAGGTTCGCGGTGATGCTGGAGTTGGCAAACCGTGTAGCCGACCGTTCGCCGCCCGAGAACCGGACGTCCACGGCGTCGGCCTTACACATGTTCAGCACCTTGTCGGTGATCTGCTTGACTTCGTCGCGTGAGTAACTCATCGGTGAATCCTGTGGCCTGCGGTTTAGGAGAACGCGGCTCCTACCATCACGCGCCGAATCAGGATCGGCGACGAGCCATGTGACGGGCGGTTGGACTGAACAGGCTGCCCCTTCGCATCGCCGCCCATTCCGTGATGTTCCCACGTGCTCTGCGGGCCGACCGCATCGAGGTTCGCCCAGAAATCGGTGGTGATGGCGTTATAGGTGAAGTCGGTCACCATGCGAGTCTTCTTGCCGTTCTTGATTTCCCAGTACGCGTCGCCGCCAAATTGTCCGTTGTACCGCTGCTGGTCGATGCTGAAGCTGCCCTGCCCTTCGACGAGCACGCCATCCTTGATGTCGCCAACCATCTGTTCGACGGTTGGCGAGCCGGCGGGGCCTGCTTCCATCTGGATGTTGGGCATGCGCAGAAACGGATAGTTGCGCCAATGATTCGCAAACGTGCAGCCGCGCGAGAACGTCTCGCCAATGTAATGCGCAGTCTCGCGGTTGGTCTGCAGGCCGACCAGAACGCCGTCGCGCACGATCGGCCACTTCTGCGCCTCGACCCCGTCATCGTCATAACCAACCGTGGACGCGCCCCCCGGATGGGTGCGATCGGCTGTGATGTTGAGCAGCGTCGATCCGTATTTCAGCTTTCCGAGATCCTTGAGCGTGATAAAGCTCGTCCCGGCGTAGTTGGCTTCATAACCCACGATGCGATCGAGCTCGGTTGGGTGCGCAATGATCTCGTGGATGGTGAGCGCCGAGTGCGACGGCATCAGCACGAGATCCTTCAACCCGTTGCCGACCGGCTTGGCCATTGCATGCTCGACGGCCTCAGCGGCCACTCGTTCGGCATTGCCTGGCAGGTCCTTCTCGACGACGAACTCCCAGCCGCGCGTCTGAGTGCCTGGGTTGTACGTCCGTGTCTTGACAACACCGTTCTTACGCGCGGTTGCGCTCATGCTGCACGCGGTGTAGTAGACGACCTGTTCGATGAACGAGCCTTCCGACGAGGCAAGAAACTTCCATTCGTAATTGAAGTTGGCGGCAGCGTTCGCGAAGGCCACATCCGCGTTTTTCTGCATTTGAACTGTCGCATCCACGAGCAGCGCAATCTTGTCTTCGAGCGGGAAGCTCCAGGGATCGGTTTTGATCTCCGTTTGCCAGAACGTGTCGTACGCCTTCACCGGAGCGAGTCGCACGTCGAATTTCTTCGACATCGCGCTCGCCTTGGCCACGTCCGTGGCGATGCCAACGACACGCTTGATCTCGTCGGGGGTGACGATCGGACTGCTCGAGAAGCCCCACACGCCGCTATGGATCACCCTGACGCCAAAGCCGTAGGTGTCCTCATCGCCAAACTGGCCGAAGCCGATATTGCCCTCCGACGTGAGCCGGCCATTACGGACCGCAATGCCGTTCGACCGGTTCAGCGTGAAGCGGATGTCGGCGTAGGAGCAGCCGAGTCGCTTGGCCTCGCGCAGGGCTTCCTCCGACCAATTGCGATACTTGGGGTCCTTGACGGGCGGAAACGGTGTCGTGCTTTGTCGAGCGTAAAGGATGGAGGGCGCCAGCCCCAGGCCAATGGTGCCCAGCCCCATTGCCCGTGTGAATTCACGCCGCGTCTGCATAAGAAGTTACTTTAACACCGGGTGTCGCCCACCCTGGCACTTGCGGCACCCGCGACACGCGATTCACCCTACCGCTTGCCACTCCGTCGTCTCAGCCACCACTCCCCGCCAAGGCAGACCGCAAACGGCACGATCCACCAAGGTGAGCGCATCGGCCTACCGTCTCGCAATTCGCGTTGAGCTGGCAGCCGTTCGCGCACACGCGCAACGATCGCGGCCTCGCTCCCCTCGTCGACGATCACGCCGCCGTGCGCGGCGATCGCGCCGTCCAGAGCGCTGGGATTACCGAGTGGACGGAACCGGTGTTCCGTAACAAGAAGCGCCGCGGAGGCTGACAGCTGCGATGGTTGAACGATTGATGCTTCGACCGTACACGACCCAAGCGACATGGCGTGGACCGTTCCCATAAATACGCCGCGCCGAGCTCCTGGCCACAATCGGACCGGCGCTACGGAGCCGTTATCGCATCGCAACTCGGCGGCTGCCACGACCGCCGATGGAATCTCCTCGATCGCTCGCCACTCGACTTCGACGCTCGTACGCTGTCCAGGCCCGATTACGCCATCATCCAACGTGACCTGAAGGGATTGCCCAGCTGCCTCTGCTGCGGCCGCTACCAGGGCCGTGAAGAACCGATTGAATTGTCCGGTTCCGTCTCGGTAGCGCCACGCATCGAGCGCGCCTGAAATGACCATTCGTCCTCGTCCTCGCGCGCTCGACAAGACGACGGGCCGACCCTCCACGGCTTCCAGCACGGTTACGCCGGCAGCCGATGCATCGAACGTCACCAGTTCGGACGCCCGCAACAAGCCAACCTGGTGTGCATCGGCTTCCCGTCGCTCCGAAGTGATGGGAGGAATCAGTCGTGTAATCGGGCCTGACGGCCGGCGATCGGGAAGGAGAATGACTGAGCCGCCACGAACCCGGAGAAATTGCTCGAGTGAATCGACTTCGTTGGCGCTCAACGATTCAGGCGCGGCAACGATCGCGGTGCCGGTCCTGGTCAAGGCAGCGACAGCCAGGGCAAAACTCGATTCGCTTGCAGCCGTGAGGCTTGGCCCGAGGCGGGTTCTTGCATCCAGGCGGAAACGAGGGTCGCCTGCTATTGCACGACGGACGAACGTGCCCAGCCATGTCGCCTCCGGCTCGTACATCAGCACCGGTGTCGAATCCTCGACGACCTCGACACCAACATGAGCCTCGGCGATATGCGTGGCATTGTTCCGGGCGTTGGCGGTGACGCGCAGCGCGCGCGGTCCGGCGGCGAGAGGCACCCAGTCGACACGAATACTCAATTCGTCGACGGCCGCTCGGTCCGCGGTCGGCGGTGGGGCTGGAGCTCCGCCATCCTGACTACCTACCAGGACATCGTCGTCGAAAACCTGGACCTGCAGAGCATCACGAGGCACCGCCGTTCGCAGGCGCACGTTGAGCGACGACGCACCAAACAAGCTGACCCTTTTCGACCGCTCGACCTCCGTGATGACAACCTCGGAACTGCTCCCTCCACGAACTCGAACGGCGCCGATGACCTCGGCGCCCGACGTCAGACGTGCGGGAATCGTCCCGCGAGAAATCAGAATGCAGCCCCCCTCAGCTGGACACGCACTCGCGTCTGCACTTCGCGAATGTGATCGAAGCGTAACGGCATAGTCGGAGGCCAGGTTTGCGCGCAGTCGCTCGGCTGAGACCAGCGCCGTTCTCTCCACCGTCGCGGGTTCGATCGTGACAACGGCAAGTGGGCGCGGCACCGCACGTTCACGCGACACGACCGGATCCGCGATCGCCGCTACAGCAATTACGACAGCAGCAATCCGCAATGCACCCGCGACGCTCACGGCTTCCCACGCCCTCGAGCCGCGTCATCCGCGAATCGGCCAACCAAAGGATCATCGGCGATCCCTACGCGCGGTCCGGCAGGCAGTCGGGCCCGGATGAATGCCGCGAGCTGCAGTTGCGCTGTTCGCGCCGCGGCGACCCTGGCCCCAGTGCCACCAGCGGATGCGAGCGCGATCGCGGCCTTCTGCAGGACGTCGGACGTTGGATCCACTTCGACGACCCGCGACGCCAGTCCAGCATTCAGCCCGCTCAGTTGAACAATCGCGACACTCAGTTCGCGCATCGCCTGCCTGGCGCTTGCTATGGCGGGATCGAGGGGCGGCTCCGGCAAGTGACGGGTTGGCGGTTGCGCTGTGGATCGATCGCCTGACAGCCGTCTGGCCAAGTCGATGCGCGTCCGTTCGGGAAGCGTGCGCAGCAGATATCGACGACGGTCGAACGCGCGCTGCAGCGCTCTCAGGGCAGCCCGCTCGAATGTCAACGCCTGAGCCGTGTCAGCGGCATTCAGCCGCGCCTCGGCCCGCGACATCTCACGGATGGCTGCGAGCAGCTCCACTTGCGCGGCGTTCTCGAAGCGGCCCTCTGCCAGTTCATGCGCGTGTGCGGCCTCCTCGACCTCGTCGGCCACCTCGCCGCCGGTCATGAATACGAACTCGGCTTTGACCATCCGCTGTTCGACGGCCAGAAGCCGGGACTGCTCCTCGAACGCTTCGCGGCCGAACGACGCCCGCTGGCCATGCAGCCGTTCGGTTTTGATGATCACCATCTGCTGGCTGATGGCCTGTCGATCCCGTTCCTCGGGGATCGCGAAACCTGTCGAGGCCGCACCGGCGAGTCGTCCGATTTCGATCAGAAACGCTTCGGAGGCGGATGGATCGGCACCCGGCTTACGGTCGGTCGCCGTTGCGCGATACACGAGCGTGTCGCCCTCTTCGAGCTTCATCGCATCCAGGGCTAGAGTTGCATGTCCGCGCCATTCGCTGTCACTGGCCTGTTGGACCTGAACAGGGACGGTGCCCTCTTCAAACGTAAACGTTTCGCCGGATCCGGCGACTCGCGTGTAGCGCAGGGCCAGAGCGGCGAGGGCGAGGTCGTCTCGAGCTTCGATCTCGATAGGCACTTGTCCTCGAGGCGCGCCGAAGATGAGGTCTTTGGCCGGCACGCGGATACGAACCAGCGGACGACGATCGGGATCGACACGCAGCTGAAGCAACCGATCGATCCCTTCGCCGCCCGCGAGACCAGATAGCTGAATCAAGAGCACCCGAGACCGATCGGCCCTGAATTCGTACACCCAGCGGTCACGGTCGAAGACAAAACCCGCAGAGTTGCGGCCAGCTTCAACGAGCTGCACCTGATGGGTATTTCTCGCAGCTTCCACCCTGATGTGGCTGCCTTCAATGGCCTCAATCACTAAAGGATTGATCGAGGCCGTCTGTGCTCGCCCTGTGTACGTGGGAGGCGTGACGACAACTCGAATATCTCCAGCCTCGACTCTGTCGGGAGCGGGGCCTCGCAAATCGGTCGCAGTGCCAAGCCCTGCGACGGAAGGCTGTGGAACTGCGACAATGACAATGCCCGATGTCGCCAATGCCAGAAGCGCAAGCGACAAGACGTTGCGAAGCGGCTGTACCGACCCCGGATGGATGGACTGCAGCCTGTCAGCGGCCTGCTGAAACAGCGCGTTCCCCACGATAGGATGCATGACCTCATTTTTTGTGCGCAGCACTTCTTCCGCCGTGACGATCAGGTTGTCGAGACCCTTGCTACGTGACTCGACGAGGCTCGCGACCCGCTGCGGTGTGCACCGTCTCCACAACCACATTCCCAGCAGGACCATGAGCACCATGAGGAGTGCCAGGGACGCCACGCGAACGGTCAGCACCGGGATTCGCGAAAGACTCAGTAAGACGCAGATCATCGACGCCGTCACGGCAGCCACGGAGATCGCAGACCCGCACACGAGCGTTCGCAGTTGTCGCTGATGGGCGGCCAGTGCCGAAGCAAAGCGCAGGCGGTCAGGCAACGCGAGCCTCCGCATCGCGGCCCGATCCCGAGTCCTGTGACACTCGACCCGATCGCCGAATCCAGTGTTCGACACCCAGCAGGATTAGCACCATCAGCCAGATGTAGCGACGATCGCCTTCGTCGCCAGGCCGCAGGTCATCCGCGACGGGACCAGTCGGCCGCGACCATCCCGCAAGCGTGGACGGCGGAATGACGCTCGGCTCCAGATCGCGCAGGTCGTCGGCAAACGCGGTCCGCGTGACACGCGCGATTGCATGCAGCGCGCGTGGATCAGCTCCCCGCATCCCAATTCGGACGATCAAGCGTCCTTCCGCTTCTCCTCCTCTGACATCTGGCATCTGTTCGAGGACGCGGCGCATCCACGCCTGTCGCGCAGGCTGCACGACGGCACGGCGATCAGGATTCGGTGCACCGTCAAACTCGATGGTCACGCGTCGGTCCCGATCGCGGTGCAAGACGAGGCCCTCTGCGAGGACCACGCGCATGGCGGCCTCAGTGCGTGGCTGGTCCTCCGGCGCAGCGCGCACGTCGACCGGCACTTGCTCCAGGGAGTCAATCAGCTGGTGCTCTACGCTTGTCCGACGATCGTCGAGCGACAAATGCAAATCGTGAGGTCGCGTGGCCCCTTCCGCGTCCGCGAAGGCACGGAGGCGGCTGCTGCGGTCGGCTCGCGCGGATGCCACCGGCAGAAACCTGAGACCCATGTTACGTGGGACGAGGTCGAGGTCAGCACCGGCGAGCGAGCCATACCGCAGGTCACCGATCACGACAACCTCACGCGCGGCGGGAGGCTGCCCCTCCAACCACATGGCAGCATCACGCAGACCATCGCCAAGGGTCCCCGAGGGCGTAAACACCGCACTGACAAATGCCGCGTTACGCTCGTCAGCCGTAATGCGCGCCACCTCTTGATTGGTCGATTGGCTGCCGATTGATTCAGGAACCATCACGATGGCGCGCGCGATACGCATGTTCCACGCCTGACGGCGAGCAGCTGAGACAAACACCGGCGCCGCGAGCGCGCCGGCAGCAAGAGCGAGAATGAGTACTCGAACCACCAGCAGGGGCCAATCGGAGATGATCCGCCGTCGCAAGGCTGCGAGGCGGGTCGTGCGAAGGAACTTCAGTGAGGGGAACAGCAGGCGCCGGCTCTGATCCCGGGCCAGGAGATGAATCAGGACGGGAATAACGAGCGACAACAGCCCCCACCACGCAGCCGGCTGCAACCAGAAGGCCGACATCTAGGACTCCGGGCGCGACACTACGCGCCCCTCCGGCGGCCGACCAGAAATCGGCGCAGCGCCGGCTCCAGCGGCTCGCCGGTCGTGAGCTGTAAATAGTCCAGGCCTTCGCGCTCGATGCTCTGCCTGGTCCGCGTCAGAAAATTCTGGAACGCCGCTCGATACTGGCCGGCAATCGCGTCCGGGCTCGCCGTGAGCGCCTTGCCCGTCTCGAGGTCGACGAATTCCGTCGCGCCGCCGCGGGGCAGCGTCAATTCCTCGCGCGCGATCACATGAATCGTGACGACATCGTGGCCCATGCGCGCAAGGCGCTTGATCTCGGCAAGCGCAACCTCTTCCTCATATAGGTCACTGATCAGGACCACCAGTCCGCGACGCCTGAGCAGAGTGCTAACACGCCGCAGCGCAGTGGCGATCGGTTCGTCGCCTTCACAGGTCAGTCGGGCGAGAGCACTCAGCTGAACGTGCAGATGGTGCCGACCTGTCCGCGGCGGTACGTAATGTGTTCCGCTTCGGCCCTCACCAGTCATCGCCAGCAGGCCCGCAGCATCACCCTGATCGATCACCAGGGCCGCGAGAACCGCCGCAGCCGCTCGAGCGAGCTCGAACTTCGATGCCCGTTCTGCGGGAAACGCCATCGAGCGGCTCGCATCGACAACGAAGAGCGCTGCCATGTTGGTGGTTTCGCGAAACTGACGCGAATACAACCGATCCGTGCGGCCGAAGGCTTTCCAGTCCACGTACTTCAGATCGTCACCGGGACGGTAATGGCGGTACTGACTGAACTCGGCGCTGTAGCCGTGAAACGGACTGCGATGCAGCCCTTGCCTGAGTCCTTCAACGGTCGTACGGGTCAGCAGTTCCAGATCGCGAAGCGCAGACAGTTCCGATGGCGCAACGACGTGTGGACGGGACATGGCAATTAGAGAACTAAGAACGAAGAACTACGAACGAAGAACGTCAACAGGGAATCGGGAACAAGGAACTCAACAAAGAACGTACAACGACTAAGGACGGACCGTGTCGAGCAGGCGCGCCACGATCGACTCGGCGTCGATCCCCTCGGCCTCTGCCTGGAAGTTGACGAGCAGGCGATGCCGTAAAACGGGTGCGGCGACGGCGCGAATGTCTTCCAGCGAGACGGCTGGGCGACCATGCAGCACGGCCCGCGCCTTTCCCGCCAGCAGCAGCGCCTGCCCAGCGCGTGGACCAGCGCCCCAACGGACCCACTGGCGCACGAAGTCGGCTTCGGCATCATGAGGACGGCTGGCGCGGACGAGTCGAGCCGCATAGTCGATGACGTTCTCGGCGGCCGGGATTTCCCGCACGAGCATTCGGCCACGCTCGATCTCATCACCGGTAGCGACGGCGGACACCCGTGGCTCGTCGCCGGTTGTCGTCTGCGCCAGAATACTGCGCTCCTCAGAAGCGGTCGGATAGTCGATCACGACGTTCAACATGAACCGATCGAGCTGCGCTTCTGGCAGCGGATAGGTCCCCTCCTGTTCAATCGGGTTCTGCGTAGCCAGCACGAACAATGGACGGTCGAGCTGATGCCGAATACCACCGACGGTGACCTGATACTCCTGCATCGCCTCGAGTAGTGCCGACTGGGTTTTCGGCGGCGTGCGGTTAATCTCGTCTGCGAGGATGATGTTGGCGAATATCGGACCGGGTATGAATCGGATCGACCGTGAGCCGGTTGCGCGATCCTCCTCGATCACTTCTGTGCCGAGAATATCGGCGGGCATCAGGTCCGGTGTGAATTGAATGCGACTGAATTTGAGATGAACAGCCTGCGCGAGCGTTTTGATCAGCAGCGTCTTCGCCAGTCCAGGAACACCACGCAGGAGGCAATGTCCGCCCGCGAGAAACGCCGTGAGGATTTCGGCGATCACCTGCTGCTGCCCGATGATCACGCGGCTCAATTCACGTTGCAGCCCACCGGCCAGCTCGGCGGCCTCGCTGAGCGTCAACGGCTCCGGCACCAGGTCCGTCGCCGCGTCCATAGAATCTCGCATCGCTTTCTCAGCATTTTACGTGGATCGCCTCTTCCCTAGCCGTTTGACTGATCCGCCCGTAGGAGACGCTGCTTACAGTGTGTGTGTATGAGCAACCATTTCTCTCAGTTTTCGACGGAGGTCGCCTCAGCCGTCGAGCGCGCTGCCCCCTCGATCGTTCAGGTGCACGGTCATCATCGCCCCGTGGCGGGCGTCGTTTTCGCCGAGCATCTCATCGTCGCGCCGGCCCGCGCGCTCGCCGATGACCGGGCCAGCGTTCGTCTGCCAGACGGCACCACGATTGAGGGCGAAGTGCTTGGACACGCGCTGGCGGCCGGGCTTGCCGTGGTGCGGGTCCCGAACCTTGCTGCTCCACCCCTCACGCCGACTGAAGAGCCACGCGTCGGTCATCTCGCCATCGCCGTCGGCCGTACCTGGAGCGGCGGCGTGATGGCCACGGTGACCAATGTCGCCGTCGTGGGCGGACCCTTGCGCACGAGTCGCGCGTCGCAACTCGATCGCGTCATTCGCGTGACCCAGGAACCTCACGGGGCCCTTACCGGCGGGGCCCTTATCGACGGCGAAGGCCGTGGACTCGGCCTTATCACCGGCTCGGCGATCCGCGGGACGACCATCGTCATCCCGGCCAGCCTCGCGTGGCCGCTGGCAGAACAGGTGGTTCGGCAAGGCGGGACTCGTCAGGGCTTCGTCGGAATCAGTTCGTCAGCCGTCGCGCTGCCAGCGCGTCAGCGGGCCGGACGGTCGCAGGAGTACGGGCTGCTCGTCAACGCAATCGTGGACCAGAGCCCGGCGGAGTCTGCGGGTTTGCTGGTCGGCGACATCATCGTGGCATTTGATGGGCAAGCGGTGCAGGAACCTGAGGCACTGGTAACGCTGTTGAGGGGCGATCGAGTTGGCAAATCAGCCCCGCTGACAGTTCTTCGAGGTGCGGAACTGCGGGACCTTGCTGTTACGGTAGGCGAACGGCCGCGGCGGGATCGAGGAAGTGGGCGCCAACGGCGGTAATGCGGAAGTCACTGGATTGAGCATTCACCGGCAGATCGGGGAGACCGGGAGATCGGGGAGCAATTGTTCTCCGTCTCCCCGACCTCCCCATTCTCCTTGTGACTTAAGCTGATCGCGTGAGCGATCGATTGCAGGTCTTCATCGTGGGAGAGACGAGGGACGATGCGGCATCGCTCGATGGACGCATCGATACCGACGCGTTCGTCGTGGCCGGTGTCGCATCACTTGGCGACGTCGACAATGGCATCGTGCACGTACCGCCAACGGTGAATGCGGTGTTGATGACACCTCGGGCGTGGGCTCGCGTAGCAGGGGCGCCGGTCGTGGCCGAGACCATGCCAGGATTGGTCGAGCCGCTCACGCCGCGTGAGCGCGAGGTTCTGGCCCTCGCGGCTGATGGTCTGTCCAATCGCGAGATTGCGTCGGCCCTCGACATCAGCGAACACACCGTGAAATTCCATCTTGCGTCGGTGTTTGGCAAGCTGGGCGCCTCGTCCAGAACCGAAGCCGTGCGACGCGGTCTGCAACTCGGTCTGGTGGAGATCTGATGCGAACGACGGATCTGCAAGAACACGAACTGCTCGACGCGTACTCACGTGCGGTGACGGGCGCGGCTGCACAGGTTGCTCGGGCCGTCGTGAACGTCGAAGCGACAGGGGCCGCCGGCTCGGGTTTTGTGTTCACCCCCGACGGCTTGATCCTGACCAACAGCCATGTGATTGCCGGTGCGGCGAGCGCTTGGGTTTCTCTGCTCGATGGGCGCCGGCTGCACGCGGACGTCCTTGGTGACGACCCAGACACCGACCTCGCAGTGCTGCGCGTCACGGCCAGCGATCTCAGCCCTGCGCCACTGGGCGACTCGTCATCCCTCGTCCCCGGCCAACTGGTCATTGCGATCGGCAATCCGTTCGGGTTTCAGCACTCGGTCACGGCCGGCGTCGTGAGCGCGCTCGGTCGCGGTCTGCGATCGCGCACGGGCCGGCTCATGGAAAATCTCATACAGACGGATGCGGCCCTCAATCCAGGCAATTCAGGCGGCCCGCTCGTCACCAGTGCCGCACTGGTTGTTGGCATCAACACAGCCGTCATCCGCGGCGGCCAGGGGATTGCCTTTGCGGTGCCGGTGAACACGGCTCGCGACGTGATCTCGGCGCTCATTCGCGAGGGCCGTGTCCGGCGTGCAGTGCTCGGCATATCGGCTCATACGGCGCCCATTGCGCGCCGGATCGTGCACGACCACTCTCTGCCCAACGACCGTGGCGTGGTCATTGCGGAAGTGCAGCCAGGTTCTCCTGCAGACATTGCCGGTCTGATCCCTGGTGATGTCGTCATTGACTTTGGTGGAACGCCGGTCGCCACTATCGACGCATTGCATCGGGAGCTGAAGGGCGATCGCATCGGTCAGCCGGTGCCGTTGCGGCTTTTGCGCCGGGGCGCCCCGCGGCGCGTGGTTGTCATCCCCGCGGAGCCAGCGGACCAACGCCGGTAAGCGCGTCAACAAAAGCTATCCGCGGAAACGCGGAAACGACTCGGTGGCACGCACCTGAGGCTTGGCGAGGCAACGCCCAGGCACTTTGATTCCGCCGTTCCGCCCTTCCGCGGATGTCTCCTGGAGTTCATTTCCGACTCATCGCCTGGCGCGACACGATTAGCGCATACACAACCGCCGCGGAAACGGCGGCGGCGCCGCCCCAGAGCGAGACAGGCAGCACATACGAGGCGTTGGTACCATCGGTCACGATGAGATACACCCACTCGTCCAGTGCGAGCGCGAGACCAACGCCGAATACCGCGACGGCCGACAGCGACCAGCGATGCGCATGCGGCAGGAGCGCCGCCGGCACTCCACCGAGCGTGACGAGCACGAGCCCCGTAAAGAGGTGGTGGATGTTGTAGCCTGCGATATTCAAGTCCGTGTTTGGAGATGCGTGCAAGTACACACGCATCATGATGAAGGTCAGCGTCAGGGACCCCACGAGCACTCTCCCCCGCATGACTATTGGGTCAGTGCCATGACCGGATCGGTGCGTGCGGCCTTTCGTGCCGGCAACAGGCAGGCGGTAAGTGCGACAGCCAGGAGAATTCCGCCAACGCTCACGATGACTAACGGATCCATCGCCCCGATCTCGTACAGCTGTGATTGCAGCGTCTGGCGAAGCAAAAACGCGCCCGTCAAACCCAGTGCCACGCCAATTACGACAATCGCGATGCCCTCACGCAACACCATCCCGAAAATGCTGGTCGTCGCGGCCCCCAGCGCAATGCGAATGCCGATCTCACGAGTCCGTTGGCTGACTTGATACGCGAGCACGCCATAGATCCCAATCGCGGCCAGGAAGAGGGCTGCCATCGCAAAACCGGTCGCCAGGACCATCGGCGTCCGCCGATCCACCAACGACACACTCACACGTTCCTCCATCGTCCGCACGCCGTAGAATGGCAACTCGGGATCGACCGCCGCAACTTCGCGGCGGATGGCGCTCGTCACTGCCGTCGGTTCCTGCGATGTGCGCACGGCCAGCGTCAATGTGCGGACGGATGATTGGTCGAGGGGCATGTAGTACGCACCCACGGTACGAAAACCTGGCCCGTCAACGAGGCCGTCCAGCCGCACGTTTTCGACGACCCCCACTACGGTCAGCCACTCGTTCACCGGAGGCGGCGCCAGGAAGTCCGTGGCGTTGCCGGGGAAATACATCCGTCGTCCTAGCGGATCCTGACCGGGCCAGAACTTTTGGGCGAGCTGCTGGTCAACGATGATTACCTGTTGTGCATCGGCGCCGTCGCGCGCGTCGAAGAACCTTCCGCTGCGCAGCTCCGTGCGCATCGCTTCGAAGTATCCGGGACTCACGCGGACTTGGCTTGGCGAAATCAGAGACTCCCCTGGCGCCATCTGGTAACCCTCGGCAATGATCACGGAATCGTTGTGATCCCCAGAGATCGGGAGCGTCGTTGTAAAGCCCGCAGCCTCGACTCCGGGCGCTGAGCGCACCTGCTCGAGAATCCGCGCGGTGGCGGAGCGGACGGCAACTTCATCTTTGTACCGAGGTGCAGGAAAACTCAGACTGCCCGTCAGCAGGCGGTCGGCTTCGAAGCCGGGGTCGACGGCCAGCACACGCTGAAAGCTGGCGAGCAACAGGCCGGCCCCGACCAGGAGCATGAGGGCAAAGGCAACCTGGCTGGTCACCAGCGCTCGCCTCACCAGACGCGTGCGCCGGGATGCCGTGCCCGACCGCCCTTCCTCGCGCACGATCTGACCAAGATTGGCGCGACGGAGCGCGAGCACGGGGAAGAGGCCGACGAGCAGGCCAACGACGAGCACGAGCCCGAGCGTGAACGCCAGCGACCGCGCGTCGAGGCCGATTTCATCGCCGCGAGGCAATTGACTGAGGCCCAGCAGTTCGGCCGCGTTCAGTGCCCACCATCCCACTGCGATTCCGAGGAGGCCACCCACGACGGCGATGAGGACCGTCTCGGTCAGGATCTGCCGCGAGAGGCGCTGAATGCTTGCCCCAAGCGCGTGGCGCGTTGCCAACTCGCGCGCCCGAGCACTGGCCCGAATCGACACCAGGTTCGCGACATTGACGCATCCAATCAGCAACACGCACAGCACACCGCCCCAAAGCAGATACAGTGTCCGACTCGTGCCTTCAACCAGGTCAGCCTGAAATGGTCGCGTTTGGGTATGAAAACCTGCGTTGATGAGAATAGACTTCAGTTGCGGGAAGCGTTCGAGGTTTGCAGCGTTGATGGCGTCGATTTGGCTCTGGGCCTGCTGAATCGTGCTGCCCGCCCGAAGCCGTCCCATCTGCTGCCAGTTGTTGCTGTGGCGTCGATCATCGGATCTGTCTTCAGGCGTAAACGCGACCGGTGTCCATAGTTGGATTTCCGGATCGATGAAGCGGAAGGTCTCAGGCATGACACCGACCACGTTGTAGAGCACGCCGTTGATCCGGACATCGCGCCCGAGCGCGTCGTCACGCCCGCCAAACAGCCGCTGCCACAACCCGTAACTGAGGACCACTTTCTTGTCCTGACCGACCTCGGCTTCCTTCTCAGTAAAGAGCTGCCCGCGATAAGGTTGGGCTTTGAGCACTCGGAAGAAGGACGGTGTGACGGGCATGCTCGGCATGCGTTCGACCTCGCCGAGCCCCTGTCCGCCAATCGTGACGCCGCTGGTTCGATACATTGCGATCTCTTCGAACGCGGTCACTTGCGCCAGGCGGTCGTAATAGTCCGGCACGCCATTGGACGCGCGCAGCGCACCGGCGCCAGGGTACGAGTTGAAGATCGTCGCCATCCGTTCGGCTTCGGGGAACGGGAGGGGCTTGAGCAGGACCGAGTGAACGATGGCAAAGATCGCCGTGTTCGCTGCGACGCACAAGGCAAGCGTAGCGATGGTCGTGGCCGTGAACCCGCGGTCCTTCCACAACAAACGGGTTGCGAAACGGAGATCTTGAAGGAGGCGTTCCATCTAGAGATTTACGGCCTGCCTGGTCCGAGGGTTCCGCCCAGACGAGGGAATCCCTATCGCACAGCTTTAAGCAGGGCCGCGATCGCCTCATCCCGCGTGCCGCGGCCATCGAGATAGGGCTGCCAGGCAGCTTCAAGCGCGGGCTTGAACGCGCCCAACCCGCGAGCCCACACGCCTTCTGTGTCTGCGTATGGGACGTGCGCAGCGCTGACGCTGCGTACCGCTTGGCCAGCCGTGAAAAAAATCATCGCGTGAGACAGCGTGTCAGGGACCACGACCCCTGTCGCGCGCGCTTGTTTCGACAGCGCGTTATAGATCGCGTCGTCCCACTGATGCATGGCCTCGTGAAAGATGATTTCGAGGCCCCTTAATCCGTCAACCGCCGGATCCTGGCTCGATACGACTAAGACGCCTGCACTCGTTGAAAATGC
The DNA here is from genome assembly GCA_963846425.1 of uncultured Acidobacteriota bacterium. Lineage (GTDB taxonomy): Bacteria > Acidobacteriota > Vicinamibacteria > Vicinamibacterales > UBA2999 > JACCSI01. The sequence goes on from CAWJVW010000002.1 coordinate 665,645, forward strand.
GCCCGCCCAGTTGGCGTACGCTGCGACGTGCACGGGAAAACCGCCGCGGGGCCATGGCTCACGATAAGCGCGCGTGATAAAGGCGCGCACCGCCTCGCCATGCTGGCCGACGAGCACACTCAGTCGATTGATCAGGGCGAGGTTTGCGTGATCGTGGCGAGCCCACCAGCCTTTTCGATAGAGCGGCGCGGCGCGCCGCAGCGTATCGACGACTTGGGAATCGACCGAGCCAGCGGTATCGATGGCAGGGCGATCGCCGGCAGCGACCAACTGTTGGCCGAATGCCACCATCTCGCCGTCGAAGAGCACGTCCTTCCTGCTGGGTCCTTGCGCATAAAAGCTCACGGCGGCCTGCCAGAGGCGCCGCTCTCCTTCCGTCAGGCCGCTGAGCCCCTCCGCTTGATCGCGCGGTGCATCGGACACCGCGCGGCGCTGACTGTCGGGCATCTTCGCCTCGGCTCGCCCGAGCACATATAGAAAGTGATGGAGATTGAGCCAGAAGGGATGGTCGAAGACGAAAACCGGCCCCGGTGTGGCCGCCGCGTTCTGGTCAGGAAGTCGCGCGCTGGTGACCGTTCCGAAGAGCAACGCTGCGGCTGCCGCGGCGCCGGCTATGCTTACCGTCCGACGCTTCGCGCGACGTGGCGATCCGTCGGTATCACGTGATGGTGCGCGCCGCACACGTCCTCGAACGCGGCAATCTGCTGGCCGCTCATGACGTTGCCAATCGAGTACCCGCACAGCAAGGCAAAATGAAACGCGCGGGTCAGCCCGTTCCACCCCTTCTCGACGTGAAGCGCGGCCGCGGTGTTGCCGTCCTTCCAAAGGACATCGACCATCTCGCCATATGCACGCACGACGCGACGACGGGCGCCCGCGCGTTCGAGTAGCCCGCCGACGACCACGCGAAACCGGTCGGCATCCGGGATGCGAGCGGCCATGACCTCGTTCAGCAGGTGGTGCGCGTCAATCAGCATGAGATCACGGGACGCCCGCAACTTGGTCACGTCGAAACCGCGCTCGATCAACCCGGCCGCAAACAACTCTGAATGCGGTTGTGCGGCAATGGAGAGAACGGGTTGTCCAACGACCAATCCGTCGGCCAAAAAAATCGACGACGGTGCGTTGCAAGGACTGATCGTCGTTATAGAAATGCACCGCGTGACCGGGCCCGTTCAGAGCCCAATAAAGGCTGGAATGCGTCGAGAGTGCGCCGTTCGCTTGGGGCCGCTGAAAGTTCACAGAGTCCGATCGTCGAAACCTACGTCGGCAGGTTACCATCGCTTGTTAAGAAACGCACGTTTCTTGGCCTGAATTGATGAGTTTCGTGTCACGATCGCCTATGAGGTCCAAGCTTTGCTATTCTCACGCGGGGGCTGCGATGGATCAGTGGTGTTCCGCGCGTCGGCTGCCAGGTCTGATTCTCGCCGCGCTGCTTGCCATTGTCGGTGTCCTGCCTGCGGCCGCGGTCGCTGACCAGACGCCAGTTTCCTCCCCGGGCCAGCCTCAGGAACCGGATCGCAAACCTGACTTTCTCTTTGGCGCACCTCAAGGGTCGGTTGCGTTCCGGGGTAATTGGAGATTTGCCCGTGCGGGAAGCGATTTGTTCGACTTCGTCACCCGCGAGCTCACCATCGACACGAACGATTTCAACTCCGCGGGCGTCAGCGGCGATGTGTCTTACGCCCTTACGCGGCGGCTGGATGCGCAGTTCGGGTTCGAATGGAACAAGGTCAGTATGGGGTCTGAATATCGAGACCTCGTCGACAACAACTTCCTCCCGATCAACCAGACGACATCACTAAAGGTTGCACACCTCAATGCCGGGGTGCGCTACGCACTGACTGCCCGTGGCTACGACGTCAGCCGGTTCGCATGGGTACCCCGGCGCATTGTGCCCTTCGTGGGCGCCGGCGGAGGCGCAGTCTACTACGACTTCCACCAATCGGGTGACTTCGTGGACTTTGTCGATTTGTCGGTCTTCCCCGATGTCTTTCGATCGAAAGGCTGGGCCCCAAGCGCGCACGCGTTTGGCGGCGTAGACCTTCGGGTGTACCGAGGGCTGTACGCGACCATCGAGGGACGCTACACTAAAGCCTCGGCCAAACTCGGACGCGACTTCATCGATTTCGATCCGATCGATCTCTCTGGATTCAAGATGTCGGCAGGAGTCAACCTGTTGTTTTGATCCGAACGCGGCAATGGAGACAAGCATGATGAGCCTCACATCGCGAATCGGCACGCTGATGGTTGCGATGGCGTTTTTCGTGTCGGTAGTGCCGGCGTCAGCCCAGCAACCTTCCCCCACTTCGTCCGGCGATCCTCGCTGGTCCCCCTGGCTTGGCTGCTGGCAGCTTGTCACCGAAACGGTTCAGGATCCGGAAACCCTCGCTGACGCGATTGCCGCTCTCGGACGCAGTCGGGCAAACGCCAGCGCGCTGGTGTGTGTGACGCCCTCCGAGGACAATGGAGCGACGATGACGACGCTCGTCAACGACAGGCCCGTGTTGACGGAGACGGTCGTTGCGGATGGCAGCCGGAGACCGCTCACCGAACCCGACTGCCGCGGGTGGCAGCGCGCGGAATGGTCGAAGCTGGGCGCGCGACTCTTCGCAGAGGCCGAGATCGCCTGCGCGGACCAGGCGACGCGCACAGTGTCGGGCATGGCCTTGATGATGGCCGGCCCGTCGTGGATCGACGTTCAGGTCATCGAAAGCGAGGGACGAAAGAGCCTGAGAGTGCGGCGTTACAACCGCGCGGCCAACCAGAAACACGCCGGGCCGCCCTTATCTTCAGCCCGGCAGGCGGGGGTGATGCCGTTGGGGTTGCGGCTGTCGATTGCCGATGTGATCGAAGCGAACGGCAAGGTTGCACCTGAGGCTCTGCAAGCTGCCCTCATGGAGCTGAAGCGCGGCTTCGATCTGAAGAGCAAGCAGCTGATCGAGCTCGATCGCGCGGGAGTCCCCGACGGTATCGTTGATCTGATGGTGGCGCTGTCATTTCCAAAACGCTTTGTCGTGGAACGCAACACAAGCGGGGGCGGAGGTGGCTATTGGGGGCCCAGCGGTTTTGATTCGATGTGGCCGTACTTCAGCGACCCGTACTTCTACACGTCGTACTACGCGCCCTTCGGCTATCGATATTGGGGCTACTACGACCCGTTCTATTTCCAGGGTCCAGGTTTTGTGGCGGTAAATCCGAATCCGTCGCCTCAGCCGAGCGGCCAGGGACGCGTCGTGGATGGGCACGGTTACACCCGCGTGCGTCGCAGCGAGCCTGACCCCCTCGATGGACGCGGAAACTCGGCCAGCGGATGGAGCGGCACGTCCGCAGGCACTGGCGGCTCCTCCAGCGGCGTCTCGTCGTCGGGGTACTCGGGCGGCAGCAGCGGCGGTGAGCGCACGGCCCAGCCTCGTCCGCCTGGCATTTGACTACTGCTTCGCAAAGATCAGGACGTGTTGACGCGGTAGGCTCGAGTTCGCTGTCGTCAACACGAATCCTTCGTGCTCCACTTCCAGCTTTGCCTGCGCCACGGTCATCTTGTGTGAAGGCAGGATCGGGATTGTCGGATCCTCACCCTTGTATTCGATCAGTACGAGCCGGCCCGCCGGCGCGAGAGCGTCCCGAACATGGCGGAGCATCGCCTGCGGATCGCCAAGTTCGTGGTACACGTCGACCATCAGCACGAGATCGACGGAGGCGGCAGGCAGCCGAGGGTTGGCAGGTTCGCCGAGGATCAGCGTGACGTTTGCCAGGCGTTGGCGCCGAACGCGTGCGGCAATGAGATCCAGCATTCCTTGCTGAATGTCCGATGCGTAGACGCGGCCAGTGGGACCTACCAGCCGGGCCAGCCGCTCGGTGAAATATCCCGAGCCGGCGCCGATGTCAGCCACGGTCGAACCCGGCGCGATCGCCATGATGCTCAGCGCCCTTGTCGGCGCTTCTTCAGCCTCCCGCTCTTCACGATCCAGCCAGGGCGCGCCTGCCAGACCCATCGGGCGCGCATATTGGCGTCCGCTGACTGGATGAATACCGGGGGCGGCTTGCCAAGAGTGGTGCGCACCGCCAGTCGCGGAGACGAAGACCACAACTGCAACCGCTAAGACCGCTGAAGAGGGATGCTGCACGGGCTGCATGGGTACTACATAGTAGTAGCTCAGGGCACGGGAGCCGCGACGCCGAGTGTCCGCGGATACGCCGGGCGCGACCCACGAAAAATGTTATTCGTCGCCATTAAGGAGACGAAAGTCATCAGAGCGGCAGACTTCTGGTTGCACACATCCGGATATGGCGCGCGCGGGGTGGCACAGTTGTAGCAGTCACGCGAGCTTCGCCATTCGGAAAATTCAGGAGTTCCCGTGCGCTCAGCCTTCACGGAGCCCGCTCGAGCGATGACAGTCGCACCCAAATCGACGTCGGGCGAATCGTGGATTCGCAGATTGTTCGTGCGCCTCGGCGCTCGCCGCGACCGAGATCCGGACCATCCTCACGACCCGCTGGCGGCGTTCGTTTCTGAAGGTCCCGGTGCGCCGAGACGAGCCGCCAAGGACGGACGCGACGCCACACAATCAATTCGGCCGAAAGGCCGGGTTAACAGAACCCAGGTGGCTGCCGGAGCAGGTACCTCATCGTCGCAATCGCCCTCGGAGTGTTGATCACTCTCTGGTTGGAGTCTCGTCAGGCAGTGGTCAAGCCATCGACGGGATTGCTCATGATCACCTCCGAGCCAGTTGGGGCGTCGGTGTATGTGAACGGTGCCTCGTACGGCGTCACACCCTCGGCCCTCTCGATGCCAATGGGCGAACATCGGATCGAGGTTGGCGATGGGGACGCACGCCGAGCGCGGACCGTGAAGGTGACAAGTGGTGGTGAGGCGGTCGTGCACCTCGAACTGCCGCGCGGCCTGCCCCGAGTGTCCGCACAGACACTGACAGGTGAGCTGCAGATCAGGTACGGACCCAGCCGGGGCGCAGGTCTCCGTTGACGGTCGGTCACGCGGAGTGACCCCTGTTTCGGTGCCGAATCTGTCGGCCGGGGCACACACCGTTAGTGTGAGCGGTCCACGCGGCGTGGTGACCCGGCGGGTCATGGTTCAGCAGGGCACGGTGTCGTCGTTGGTTATTTCAATGACGGCGTCCGCCGAATTTGCCTCGGGATGGCTCGCGATCTCCAGTCCAATCCCGCTGCAGATTCGCGAGGGCGCCAACGTTCTCGGGAACACCACCACGCCAAAAATTCTTGTCTCGGCAGGCCGGCACGATCTCGAACTGACAAATGCTGCGCTGGGATACCGCGTGCGCCGCACCGTGCAGGTAACCCCCGGTGGCACCTCATCGCTCAAGCTCGAGGTCCCCAATGGGATGGTGCATATCAACGCCCTGCCGTGGGCCGAGGTCTGGATTGGTACGCGGAACCTGGGCGAGACGCCGATCGCGAATGTATCGCTGCCATTGGGCAATCATGAATTGCTGTTCCGGCATCCCGAGTTGGGCGAGCAGCGGCGGACGATCGTCGTCGGAGCAGGAGACCCGGTGCGCGTTGGCGTCGATCTGCGGAAAGGGGCACAGTGATGCGTGTTGCGTTGGCGCTCGTCTTCAGCTGCATTTCCGGGGTCGCCGCCGCGCAAGGCACGCTCGAACCCATTCGCGAGCTCTATGCCACGGCGGACTACGAGGGTGCATTGACCGCGCTAGGCCGTCTCCAGATCGAAGCTGGTTCGGTGCCCAAGGTGGAGATTGATCGATATCGGGTCTTCTGCCTGGTGGCGCTTGGACGCTCAGCCGAGGCGGGTCAAGTCATCGAAGGGATCGTGACCGAGGACCCTCTTTACCATCCAAGCTCCGACGATGCCCCACCTCGTATTCGCGCTGCCTTTACCCAGGTGCGCCGGCGCATGCTGCCGGCGCTCGTCCGCCGCCTCTACGCCGAAGGGAAGGCCGCCTTCGACCAGAAGGCATTTCCAGAAGCGGTGCAAACATTTGAAAAGACCCTGCAGATAATCGACGCGCCGGATACAGCCGATCATCCCGAGCTGGCCGATCTTCGTACGCTCGCAGGAGGCTTTCTTCAGTTGAGCCGTGCATCGATTACGCCCGCACGGGCCAAGTTCGAGCCTCTGCCGAGCCCCGCGGCTGTCGTGCCGCGTCCCAGTTCCGTCGCGCCGGCGTCGTCAGAACCAGTCGCGTTGCGGCAAATCCTGCCGCCGTGGACGCACGCGCAGAACGGTCCCCTCTTCGATGCGGAATTTCGCGGTACCATCGAGGTGGACATCGATGAGCGCGGTCAGGTCGTCAACGCGGAGATCACGGTGCCGATCCATCCGCTGTATGACCCGGTGCTGTTGCTGGCCGCCCGGGATTGGAAATACGAACCCGGGCGCCGTAACGGACAGCCAGTCAAAATACGGAAGCGCGTTGACGTGGTCCTTCGATCCAGATAAATGGGGATGCTGTGTACGAACAATTCTACGGACTGACCGAACGGCCCTTTGACCTGACGCCAAACCCTCGGTATCTTCTGCGAACGCCGCAGCATCGTGAGGCGCTGTGCACAATTTCATACGCGATTACGAGCGGCAAGGGCATCTGCGTCATCGTCGGCGAGGCAGGCACGGGCAAGACAACCGTTGTTCGCACCGCGCTGGCGTCCCTGCCAGCGGACGCGCGAGTCGCGCTGTTGACCAACCCGACTCTCACCCGGGATGAGTTCATCAAATGTGCGGCATGGAAACTCGGCCTCGATGAGAGTGCGGGCGCCTCGAAGACCTCGTTTTTGATGGCGCTGGGGGATCTCCTGGAACAATATCGTCACCGGCGAGTTCCGGTGACGCTGGTCGTGGACGAAGCACACACGCTGGCCGACGAACTGCTCGAGGAGATTCGCCTCATCGCCAATCATCAAGAGGACGATGCAAACTTGATCAGCGTCGTGCTCAGCGGTCAGCCAGAGCTTGTAGAGCGACTGAATTCGAGCGCTTTGCGGCAGATCAAGCAGCGCGTAGCGCTGCGATGTACGCTTCGCCCGTTCACCATTGAGGAAACCGCGGCCTACATCGCTGGTCGCACCCGTGTCGCAGGCGGCCAGACCGCGCGCCTATTCTCCCGTGAAGCCGTCACGCTGATTCACGAGGCCTCGGGCGGCATCGCCAGAACGATCAGCGTCATCTGCGACAACGCGCTGATCTCTGGGTTCGCGATGGGTCAGCGTCCGGTGAAGCAAGACCTCGTCCTCGAGGTGTGCCGCGATCTCGATCTCCATCGCAATGTCCATTCTCGGATGACTGCTGTGCCGACGCTTTCTCGGATCCAGCCAGCCGTCGACGTATCGGCGGAGCCCTCCATGCCGGAGCAGCCGCCGGCGGTAGAACGCCCCGAGATGTTCGGCCACTGGATTAAGCGGCGGTTGACGTCCGCGCGCTGACTGGCGAAAGGATTCTCTTCTCAGCCACTGCGAACTCTTCTCGCCGCCCGACTTAAGTCTCCCTCGGTGGCTCTTTTTTCCCGTCTTTTGGGTCCCGATCGGTTCGAGCCTGCTGCGAATTCTGCTTTTTGGGAAAGTTTCTCACCGAGGCGCCCTCGTTACAGGGTCAATCGACTCCGGCAGACTTATTGCGACGCTTTGAGCGCCGGTTGTGGCATGAACTCGGGGGAGGTCGGAAATGCGCAGCATCGTGAGGCTCGTTGGCATCCTGCTCATCGTGATGGGAACTGCTGGTGCTGCTTTGGCACTCGACCAGCCTGACATCAAAGAGGGTTCGGGTCATAACCGCGACGGGAAGAAGGAGAAGGACAAAGAGAAGGACAAGGATAAAGACAAGGACAAGGACAAACCGTTCAAGGGGCCACGCAGGTCCGATGACCCTGAGGCGCCTCGAGGGGTACCCGAGATTGATCCGGCCGCGACACTTAGTGGCCTAGCCCTACTGTCGGGTGTGCTCCTCCTCGTTCGCGGAGACCGTCGTATTTGATCTGAGGCACACCTGTCTCGTTTGGCATCGGCGGCCGTCAGACGCTTTTCCCCGGCGATTGGACACCAGTGACTTCCGGCTTGAGTGTATTGGGAGAGCCTCTCCTCCAGCGCATGGGAGGCCTCGTCGCCTTGTTGGCACTCGAGTTGTTGGCCGTGTCGATCTGGCTCGACACGCGTGCGCTAACCGAGGCTCAGGGCCTGACTGCGCTTGTGGCGGACCGTGGCGCCGATGCGGTGCGCTTCATCATCGCGTCTGCCTTGATTGTTCTCATCTTTGGACACTCCAGTACGACGCTGCGATTGCGTCAGCTCTCGGCCCATCTGATCGGTCGGGGCATCGCTTGGCCGCTGCTCGTTGCCCATCTAGGCCTCGCGATTCTCTTCGCCGGATTTTCGGCGATTCTGTTTGGGACTCGACTGTCAGCAGCCTCCGACAACGTTCTCGCCGCCGTGTGGATAGCCACCGGGGTAACAGCAGCTGTCTGCGCGGCCCTCGCGTTCTCGCCGCTCACTATTTGGACACGGTTGTTTCGAAGCCTGCGCCCCGTTCTGACGTTCGCACTGGCTGTGAGCATAGCTGTCTCCGTAGTCGGCTGGCTGGCATTGACGTTCTGGCAGCCCCTGAGCCGCGCCACGTTATGGGTGGCGTACGCGCTGCTTCGCATGTTTGCTCCGGAGGTCAGCGCCGATCCATCAGCCCTGATCATTGGAACCCCAGAATTCAGTGTGCTCGTTTCCCGCGAGTGTTCGGGCTACGAAGGCCTTGGGTTGATTCTCGTGTTCACGACAGCATGGCTCTGGTTCCATCGAACCGAGTGGCGGTTCCCTCATGCCCTCGTGATAATTCCGATCGGTCTCGCGACAGGGTGGATGCTCAATTGCGTGCGCATTGCGGCCCTTGTGTACATCGGCATCTCGGGTGCGCCCGACATCGCCTTGGGTGGATTTCACTCGCAGGCCGGCTGGCTTGGCTTCAACGCCGTAGCCCTCGGAATTTGCCTCGTGACACGCCGCGTGGACTGGCTGACAGCCAACAGACCAGACGTCGTAGGCTCCGCGACGACGAATCCGACCGCCCCATATCTGATGCCCTTCGTGGCGCTGTTGGCGGGTTCGATGGTCTCTCTCCTGATGTCCGGCGACTTCGAATGGTTTTACTCGATTCGAGTGATCGCAGCAGGGGCCGCCCTCTGGTACTTCAGGGGCAGCTTACTGACGCTGGACTGGCGAATTGGATGGCAGTCAGTCGGTCTCGGTGTCCTGGTCTTCGGTATCTGGATGGGTCTCGAGCCGCTCGTCAGCGACGGCGTTCGAACGAGCATGCCGCTGGCTCTCAGTGGCGCGCCGGAATCTGTCAGGATCCTCTGGCTGGTCGTACGGGTATTAGGTGCGGTTGTGACGGTGCCCATCGCCGAGGAGCTCGCGTTTCGCGGTTTCCTGTTGCGTCGCTTTACATCGGCCGACTTCGAATTGGTCAATCGGCAATCGGTGACGGTGATCGCCTTCGTGCTCTCGTCACTTGCCTTCGGCGTTCTCCACGGCGACCGCTGGCTGGCCGGCACGATCGCGGGAGCAATTTACGCGATGGCGTTTCTGCGACGTGGATCCGTTGGTGATGCCGTCGCTGCACACGCCGCGACGAATGCGCTGATTGCGACGTGGGTTCTCGCCGGCGGTAGTTGGCGGCTCTGGTAGAGCATCGGACCGACCTCTACACAACTACACGACTACACAACTGCTGAGCTCAATGCTTTTCGTGTTTGGCACAGGGCTTGAAGGTGCAATTGGTGAAGCCTCTGCGGACGAAAGGTTGAGTGTGTCTTCCTCGAAGCGTGTCCTGCTCGTAGACGACTATCCAGATGTGCTGGACATGTGGGGGCTATACCTGCGCTTGCGTGGCTACGACGTTGACACCGCCAGCGATGGCTTCGAAGCGATCGAGCGCGCCCATGAGCACGTCCCGGATGTGGTGGTACTCGATTTGGGACTCCCAGGCATCAACGGTTGCGAGGTGGCGGTTCGGCTTCGCGAGGCGCCAGACACCTCGTCAGTGCCGCTGATTGCCGCGACGGGATACTCCAATACGAGTCAGTTGATTGAGGCCCGCGAATCGGGCTTCGATGCCATCGTACTCAAGCCGGTTGACCCGGCTCAGCTTGAGGCAGAAATCGAGCGGCAGCTCGAGAGCAAGCCCCACTAGAGTTCCAACCTGATCCGCTGACGGGCGTAGCTTTTGCTCCTCTAATCAACATGAGGAGGCGCCGCTACACCGCTCACGCTTCGATGCGTCATAACGGCCACGCAAACGGTCACCGTATTGCCCGCTCGAAACGGTATCGACGTCGTGGCAGAGCGGCGGTCAAGGGCCTCGTCATGAGCGCGATGATTTTCGGCACTCAAGCCAAGACCAAGGCCAACCACCGCGTCAAGGAAGACTTGCCGATCGCAAATGTGCGCGTCTCGATGGATAGTTTTGCTGCCTTGCCAGCCTATCTGGCTTATGACGACCTCATCGATGAGGCAGCGACTGCGCATGGGTTGGACGGCGATCTCATCCACGCGGTCATTCAAGCCGAGTCCGCTTTCAATCCACTTGCCGTGTCGCCGGTGGGTGCGCAAGGCCTGATGCAGTTGATGCCTGTGCTGCAGAAGGAGCTCGGTGTCGACGACCCGTTCGACCCACGCCAGAACATCATGGCAGGGGCGAAGTATCTCAAGAAGCTGCTGGACCGCCATGACGGTGACATCGCGCTTGCGCTGGCGTCATATAACGCCGGGCCCAGCAACGTCACGCGCTACAAGGGCATCCCGCCGTTCAAGGAAACGCGAAACTACGTGAAGAAGATCAGAGCGATTCTCGACGAAGTTGCTTCAGACTGAGGACGAATCCTCTGCCTGGTCAACGGCGGCACAAGTGTGCACCGATTTTCGCACGGGGTGAGGCTTTACAAGGCCAAGCCGCGCCGCTATTGTCAGGGTGAAGCGCCGTGACCCCGCCGGTGCTGGGGAGTGCCCATGATCGCGCAAGCCGTCGCCGAGTACGGCCTGATGCAACAGATGGCGCTGGGAGTGCAGAAGGTATCGTTCACCGTACAGTCCTTCATCAGCGACGCCGGTCCAGGCACGTGGACGGTCGTGGCGGCGATCGTCGTCTATGGACTCTGGAGCTTCAGCCGACGGCGATCAGGTTGAAGACGTCCCTATGTTGCGTCGTGGAAGATGACGCCAAGCGTGTGACGTTGCCCTGACCGAATCCGACTCACGCCGTGTCGCAGGTTGACGCGATAGCTACCTCGAGTCCCCTGCACGGGCCGGTGGCGCACTGCGAACACGACTCCGTCCCCACGCCGAATTGGCACAACTTCGGCCCGCGACTGCATTCGCGGTCGTTGCTCGACGAGCACGAACTCCCCCCCGGTGAAATCCTGTCCGGGTTCCGACAGCAAAAGTGCGACTTGCAGAGGAAAGACATGCTCACCATAAACGTCCTGGTGAAGCGCATTGAAGTCGCCTTCGCCATACTGCAGCAGCAACGGCGTCGGCCTTGTCTGCCCCGCCTTGTGGCATCGGGCGATGAAGTCGGCATGCTGGTCCGGATAGCGCACGGCGATCCCCATCGCTTCATTCCAGCGGTTGGCGATAGGCGCCAGCCCGGGATAGAGGGTCGTACGCAGCGCTGCGATTTGGTCGGGTAGCGGATAGGCGAAGTATTTGTACTCGCCGCGCCCAAACCCGTGCCGCGCCATCACGATGTGACTGCGGAAGCGGCGGTCTTCGTTATAGAAGCCGGCAATGTCTGTGCACTCGCTTGTCGTCAGGAGGTTGGGAATCATCGCCCAACCATGCGCGTCGAGATGGTCCGATAAGCGGACGCAATCAGACGCAGCTATGGTATCGATACTCATTGCGATGATTACTATTGCATTGAAAGCCCGAAGTCGACACTCCGAGTCTTGCTATGGAATCCAGATTCGTCGCTCACTCGCGCGGCTGATATGCGTAAAGCACCACGCCGAGCGGATCACCCACGCTTCGTCCCCGGTGGCATGAGAGGCACTGCGACGTCGTCGCACGCACCGCACGCGCGGTGAATTTCCAATCAGCGATGACGAAGTCGTACCGCTCTCTCTTGATGAGCGTTCGAAATGCCATTCGGCTTTCTTCAATGAGATCGAAGGCCGCTGGAAGCCCCACCTCAGATCCCCGGTCGGTGACCGACACCGGCCCAAAGATGACTCTTCGGTTGATGACGGTGGGTTCCTTGGTCGTGAGATCGGGTTCCTGATTGAGCACGGAACGGCCGGCGAGATACAGCGCCACGCGCATGCGAGCGTCTCTGAGCTCCTGCACGGCTGACAGCTCCGTGACGCTCTCTGGCCTGAACTGGTGCGGGGTGTCGCCGATGACGACAATCCGCCGTAGGCCGAAGTACTTGTCGACGTCCTTGAAGCGTTCCTGGATGGAACGATTCAGTGAGGCAATCGGATCGTCGGCATGCGCGGCACTGGCCCATCCAGCAATTGCAAGACCGATCATTACGACGACAGCGACGGATGACCGGTAGTACATGCGGCCTCCCTCCGTTGTGGCTGGAGAGTTAGACGACGGCTGCGGATGGCTGGTTTGCTGTAAGGTACCAGGGTGGGTGGACTAGCGGTGGCCGCTGAACGGTCGGCTCGCAGTCTCCGTAACCAGTAGTAAGGGTCTATTCCAATGCTGGACGTTGACACCTCGTATGCTTAGCCGTCGCACATTTGTGGTGGGGGGCCTGCTCACTAGTGTTGGAACTGGAGCATGGCTGGGAACATCGGCGTCCTGGACGGCTCGATTCTTTCGCGAACGTCTCGGCGAGTTCGGTCGCGACATCCCTGCGGCGCCTCACAAGCCGTCCCACGCCACTTGGTCCGACAACGCCATTACGCTTGCGTGGTTGGGCCACGCGACCGTCCTTGTCAATTTTTATGGCGTGCGCATCCTCACCGACCCGACATTGTTTCCACGCATTGGCGTGGACGTAGGACTCGGGTCAATAGGACCCCTTCGACTGGTTCACTGTGCGCTCACCGCCGCCGATCTGCCAGACCTGGATCTGGTTCTCGTTTCCCACGCGCATTTTGATCATCTCGACACGCCGTCGCTAGGCGCGGTACGCGGCATGCCCGCGATCATCTCCGCGGCAGCGACGTCCGACCTGCTGCCGCAACGCTCGTACTCATCGGTCACGGAACTACGCTGGAATGAATCGACTACGGTGAGCACACGTCGCGGCGAGGTCCTCGTGCGCGCGATTGAAGTAAAACACTGGGGCGCGCGCCTGCAACGCGATACGCACCGCGGATATGCCGGCTTCGTCGTCGAACGCGAAGGACGGAAACTGCTCATCGGCGGCGACACCGCTTTGACATCGGCATTTCGCGCGCATCGCCGCTACGGCCCGTTCGAAGCCGCCGTGATGCCGATCGGCGCGTACGATCCCTGGATTCGCAACCACTGCACGCCGGAACAGGCGGTGGCGATGGCGGATGCGGCCGGCGCACGCTTGTTCGTGCCGGTGCACCATCAGTCGTTCCAATTGAGTCGCGAGCCGTTCAGTGAGCCGATCGAACGGACCGTCGCCGCCATGGCTGCCGAACGTGATCGGCTCGCTCTGCGCGAGATTGGCGAAACGGTCGTGATTCGTAGCTGAACAACGTGTCAAGTCTTGAACTCTTGACGACCCTGCGATCGCGGCGATAATCAGATCGCGTGACTGTTGTGATAATCGGTGCAGGAATCTGCGGCCTGGGCACTGCACTCCTGCTTGCGCGTGACGGTCACGACGTCACCGTCGTCGAGCGAGACGTCGAGCCGAGACCGGAGTCACCACTCGATGCATGGGAGTACTGGGCCCGCAAGGGTGTGGCGCAGTTTCGCCAGCCCCACAACTTCATGCCCGGGCTGCGGCTCCTGCTCGACGCAGAGCTTCCGGATGTGCAGGAGGCGCTTCGCCGTGCGGGTGCCAGCAAATACGACTTGGTCAACCCGTTGCCACCGTTCTTCGCCGACCGATCACCGCGTCCGATCGATCAGAAGCTCTGGACGCTGACAGCGCGCCGACCGGTGGGCGAATGGGTCTTCGCCAGCGTTGCCGACAACGAGCGGCGCGTGACGACTCGGCGCGGCCTTCAGGTCACGGGCCTCCTCACGGGCGCGTCGGCGATCCCCGGTACGCCGCATGTGGTTGGCGTGCATACGGCAAGCGGCGAAGAGCTGCGTGCGGACCTCGTAGTCGATGTCAGCGGCCGGCAGTCCCGCTGTCCCGAGTGGCTTCGCGCGATGGGCGCTCGACCTCCCTACGAAGAAGATGCGGACTCAGGCTTTGCCTACTACACGCGATACTTCAGTGGCGTCGAGCCGAAGCGGATAGGTCCGACATTGACGACTCTGGGCACGATCTCGCTACTCACGCTTCCGGGCGACAACGGTACGTGGTCGGTCACGATCTTCACTGCGGCCGGCGATCAGCCGCTGAAGAACCTCCGACATGAGGACAAGTGGACCAAAACCCTCCGCGCGTGTCCTCTTCACGCGCACTGGGTCGATGGCGAGGCCATCACCGGCGTTCTTCCGATGAGCGGGATTGTCGATCGGTACCGCCGCCTGGTGGCCGACGACGCGCCCGTGGTGACCGGCTTGGTAGCTGTGGCTGACGCCTGGGCCTGTACGAACCCTTCGGCGGGGCGCGGTTTGACCGTTGGCTTCCTCCACGCCCAGCGGTTGCGCGATGTGCTCCGTGAGACGGGCGACGACCACCGTGCTCTCAGCGAAGAATTCGATCGGCGCACGGAAGCGGAGATCACACCCTGGTACCGTGCGCAAATTGCCGTTGACCGCGCACGCTTCGCCGACATGGAGGCGTTGCGTGCGGGACGTCAGCCGACTCCGCCTGCCGATGAACTGACGAAGGGCATTGGATCGCTCTTTTCAACGATGGGCGCCGATCCCGATCTCTTTCGCGCCGCACTCGAATACGTCGGTACGGTCACACCCGTGCAAGAGATCCTTCGTCGGCCTGACGTCGTGGACAAGATTCGCGCGGCGCGGGAACGGATGATGGACACACCGCCGATGCCGATGCCGGGACCGAATCGGCAACAGCTTCTGGAGCTGATGAACTGAGCGCGGGTCTCGGCAACCGAATTCGTTCGTTCATCGGAGACGGCGCCCGCAAGCACGCCGTCTCTGATGTCGGGTTTGCAACCCTAATCTCTACTGCGCGCCGGCTCCTGACTTGACCTCGACCAGAATGACTTCGGTCGGCGCGCCCGGAGTGTCCGGGGCACCACCATGTTTTTCGGGCCCAGGCGCCCAAGTCACCGTGCCGGCTTTCGCGGTTTTGGAGTCATTCATCCGAATGACGACATTCGAGGGGTGCTCGTGAACGACCGATGGATCGCCCGCTGCGGAGTTTACGCGGATCACTCGCGCGTGTTCGTTTTCAACAACCACGACATAGTTTTTCGGAGAGAGCTTGACCGGATCCAACCCCATGCCCTTGTACGCCTTGGAGCCTGGTTTCTTCAACTCGACGAGCAGGACTTCGGTTGGGGTCTTGCCGACGTTTTCAACGGAATGCTTCCCGGCGTTCACCAACACGACGTCCCCGGGTTTTTGCGGGTTCTCGGTGGGTTTCTGACCAGGACTCGTGAGCCGGTTGACGCCCCCCGACAGAAAAACAGCAACGCTATTGGGATGATCGTGCTCGGGTGCCTTGTCGCCGGGTGAGAACGTAATGCGCAGTACCCGCACGTCCGCATTCTCGAGTTCGACCTTGTGGTGGGCGGGATCAACCTTTACGGGATCCTGGGCAAGAACCGAGGCAGGGGCACACACCCATATTCCTATCGCAAGCGCAGCGAGAATCCGCATACCGGTCCTCCTCAATATGTTCGGCCGTGGTGAACAGCAAGTCGCTTTCGCACGAAGTCATGCCGGTCAAGCGACGCAACACTATATGCGATCGCCTACTTCGGGCTGATCGGCTCCTTCTTGTTTCTCTCCAGCATCCGGTTGAACGTCGGCAGGTCTGTTGTCAGCGTCCGATCGAGCCGATCGGTGAGTCCTCTCAGCTCCTGGACCAGGTCGTCGAAGATTGGCTCGACGTTGCTGGTCGGACGCCCCTCGCCCGTGACCGCCACGCGGAGCAGCGAGGCGAGGCGATTGTTGGTCTTGATCGGAAAGTTGAGCGGATCCTGACCACTCTGGTTCCGCACCTGGTAGACGTCCTCTTCCACCAACGACAACGCCTGCGCAAGCTTCGCGCCCGCCTCCTGCACTTCCTTGGGCGCGCCTTTCGTCCGCGCCGCAATGTCGGTCTTGATACGGCGAATGTTGATCACGGCGCGGTTCGCTTCGTTGACCTTGTCGCGGATGCGACTAGCCAGGTCCCATTGATATTGGAGGTCGGCGTCGCTTGCCTGCCGTAGCGGATGCTTGACGATCGAGAACTGCTGCGTCTCGGTGGCGCCGTCAACCGTGAGGCGCACGGTGTAAATGCCCGGCAGCACCATCGGCCCGTTCTGTGTGGCGCCCCAGAGGATCATCCCTGGGAACGAGACAACCGGTGTCGAGTTGAGATCCCAGGAATACCGATTGACGCCTGCCGCCATCGGTGCGCCCTGCGGGCCCTGGAATCCGCCGCCACCACCACCACCTCCTCCTCCGCCAACGGCTGGTTTCTCGCCCGGCTTCGGCGGCGGCTGTCCGGTGATCGAGCGCATGACCTGACCCTTCGGATCGACAAACTCGATCGTCAGGCTCTTGGGCTGCGTTCCGAGGTAATAGCTGATGCCCGCCCGATCGAGGCCGCGAGTCACGTCAGCTGGTTTGAAGAGAACCACGTTGCCCGAGGCACCCGTTCCGAACTGGCGCAGGGCTGCGATGTCGTCCATGACATAAAAGCTGCGCCCGTGCGTGCCGATGGCCAGTGCGTTCTTCTCCACTACCAGGTCAGCCACCGGCGTATCAGGCAGCCCGTTCTTGAATGGCCGCCACTGCTCGCCATCGTCGAACGAAATGTAGACGCCGTGCTGCGTGCCGGCGTAGAGCAGGCCGCGGCGCACAGGATCCTCGCGGACTGTATGGACGTAATCCCCGGCGGCGATGCCATTGACGATCTTCGTCCACGACTTGCCGTAATCTCGGGTACGGAAGATATACGGGGAGCGATCGCCGAGCAGCATCTTCTTTACGGCGACGTAGGCCGCGCCGTTGTCGAATGACGAGCCGTCGATCTGGCTGACGCGCCCGAGATCCGGCATGTCTTGCGGCGTCACGTTGGTCCAGCTCGTTCCGTGATCGCGCGTCAGATGAACGAGGCCATCATCCGACCCTGCCCAGAGCACATTGATGTCCTTCTTGCCGGGCGCAAGCGAGAACACCGTCCCGTAGATCTCCGGGCTGTTCATGTCGTGCGTGATCGGACCGCCCGACTCTTGAAACGTTTTTGGATCGTGGCGGCTGAGGTCGCCGCTGATCGCTTCCCACGTATCGCCACCGGTAGTCGATCGCCAAACGCGCTGCGAGCTCGTATAGAGCACTTTGGGATCGACGTATGAAAAGATGATGGGGTAGGTCCACTGCCACCGTTCCTTCACATCTTTCGAGGGCTCGCCCGAGAAGAAACGCGGATAGGCGCCGACTTCCTTCAGCTCGCCTGTGCGGCGGTTGTAGCGGGTGAGAAAAGTGCCGTTATTAGCGCCGGAAAAGAACACGTCAGGATTCGTGCGGTCGGGCGCGATGTAACCTGGCTCGCCGCCGCCAGCTTGGTACGGCGCAGCGGCGGGCACGCCGCCGAACCCGCCGCCGCCAGCATTCGTGTTGCTCGGAACGCACAGCGTGCTGTTGTCCTGTTGCGCACCGCAGACGTGAAACGGCAGGTGCGCGGTTGTGACCACGTGGTACCACTGCGCGGTCGGAAAGTCCTGGTCGCTCCATGTTCGCTGTGCCGACGAGATGTTGAAGCTGATGGCCCCGCCGCCGTCGTTGCCGTCCACGATGTGCTCCGAATCGTCCGGGTCCACCCACAGGTCGTGATGATCACCGTGCGTTCCCTGTCCTACCTGCGTGACCGTTTTGCCGGCGTCCGCCGATCGAAACGCCGCCGTGTTGAGCATGTAGACGACATCTTTGTTGCGCGGGTCTGCGTGCACGTGCGTGTAGTAGAAGGCGCGCTGCCGAATGTTGCGCGAGTCGTTCATCAGGCGCCAGGTCTCTCCGGCATCGTCCGAGACGTACAGGCCGCCTTTTTCGTTCTCGATGAGCGCATACACGCGATTCGAATCGGCCTTCGTGAGCGCGACGCCTATGCGCCCTACGACGCCTGATGGCAGGCCTTTCTTGCGGGTGATCTCCGTCCACGTCTCGCCGCCATCGGTGCTCTTGTAGAGGCCGCTGCCAGGCCCGCCGCTCGACATTTGGTATTCGATGCGATACGCCTCCCACAGTGCAGCGAAGACCACGTTCGGGTTGTTGGCGTCAATTGCCAGGTCTACCGCGCCCGTGCGTGAATCGCGAAACAGAGTGTGGCGCCAGGTCTTGCCGCCGTCGGTGGTTTTGAACACACCCCGCTCTTCACTCGGCCCGTCGTACTGCCCGAAGGCGGCGACCAAGACAATCTCGGGATTGGTAGGGTGGATGCGGATCTTGGAGATCGCGTCAACGTTGCCAAAGCCGACCTTTGCCCAGGTCTTGCCTGCGTCGGCGGACTTGTAGACGCCGTCGCCAGGCATGATGTTGCCGCGGATGCAGGACTCGCCCATGCCGATGTAGACGATGTCGGGATTCGACTCGGAGACGGCGACGGCACCGACTGAGGAACTGGTGATCTGCCCGTCGGTGACGGGCGTCCAGGTATTGCCGGCGTCGGTCGTCTTCCACAGTCCACCGCCTGTGGCGCCAAAGTACGCCTCGCGCGGACGTCCCTTCACGCCCGCGACCGCTATCGATCGGCCACCTCGGTCCGGTCCGATGCTACGCCAGCGGTACGCACCAAGCAGCGCGTCATCGACAGAGGGCGTTTGAGCATGGAGGGCTAGTGGCAGGGAGTTTTGCGGAGCTGTGGTGAGGGTGGCCGCAAGGGCGACACTGCAGACAGCGAGCAAGGGTCGGCCAATGTTGGCGATCATCGTGCCTCCACGGAATTTGAAAAGACGTCGAGTCTAACAAAACGACGTGACTCGTGACCTGACCCCGCCTCCCTTTCTCCCCGCTCGGCCACCCCCTGATGAGTCCGGCGCTGCCGAGCGGCGTGCGCGCCCCGGACACCCGCGATACTCTAGTAGTTGGGGCCCTACTGTCATGGCACTGCCGTGCACCGTCGGCGGGTACCCTGAAGGCATCATGATTCCAGGCAAGATCGTTCGTTTCCTACAGCAATACGCCAATCTCGCGTTCGCCGGCACTCGCGACCGGAATCTCGTGCCTCACGGACATCGGGTGTCAGGCTGGCGTGTCGACGCCGACGGCCGCACGATGACGGCAATTGTCTCCGAGCTTTTCGAACCGCATCTAATCGAGTCGCTCGAGGACAATGGGGCGATCGCGCTCACCGTCGAAGAGTTCCCGTCCCACGAGACATATCAGTTCAAGGGCCGATATTTGCGCCACCGACCGCTGCTGACCGAGGACGTCGAGATCGTCGATCAGATTCGCGCCCGATTCGTGAAAAATGTCCGGCCGTTGTATTCAGATGCTCCAGAAGGCTTCTTCAAGGCGTACGTGCTCAGACCGGGGATCGCGGTTGAGTTCGAGGTACAGGAGGTCTATCTGCAGACACCGGGGCCCGGCGCCGGTACCCGACTCGTACCCCCACCGGAGGCGAAATGAGTGCGACGCACCTTCCCACCGAGATTCGCCCCGTGCTGGACAATGGGATTCCCGCCGTGATGGTGACTTGCTCGGGTGACGGCACACCCAACGTGACGGTGATTTCCCAGGTCTACTACGTCGACGACACTCACGTGGCGCTGTCGTTTCAGTTCTTCAGCAAGACGATCCGCAACGTCCGCGAGAATCCTCGCGCGTATGTCTGCGTAGCAGACATGGCTGGCCATGCACACTGGACTCTGCAGCTCGAGTTTCAACACTCGGAAACCGAGGGTCCCATCTTCGACGCCATGGAGATGCAGATTGAAGCGATCGCTTCAGTGACCGGCATGTCAGGCATCTTCAAGCTACGCGCCGCCGACGTCTATCGCGTCGTGTCTGTCATGCGGCTGTCATACCCTGAGCGGGCTGATTCGTAGTCCATGTCTGATTTTCCTTCGCGGGATGACCCCGCGACTCCGTCGAAGTCGTCGACAGGCGCGCAAACGTCGTTGGAAGCTGACGCCGACCAACTCGCCCGCAAAGCGTCGGAGCTCGCGCGCAAGAGCGCCGAGTTCCAGGTTTTGCAGCGTGTCTCGTCTGAGATCAATTCGACGCTCGACCTCGATGAAATCTGTGACGTCGCGCTACGGACGATGGACGATCTGTTCGAGTTTCATCACGCCATCATCCTGCTGCTGGAGCCGGACGGCGAGATGCTGCAGGTAGCGGCCAGCCGAGGCTATGAAAATCAGGCAACGGGGGGCCGCGTGCGGATCGGCACCGGCGTCGTGGGTGTCGTCGCGCAGAAACGCAAGATGCTGCACGTGAACAACCTGGGACAGCAGCGTGCCTATGCGGCCGCACAGAGACGGCAGCTCATGCGCGCCGGCCGAACCGCGGAGCTCGGAGACACGGTTCCGGTTCCAGGACTGTTCAATGCCGAGAGTCAGATCGCGATTCCGCTGATCATCCGCGACGAATTGATTGGCGTGTTCTCCATCGAAACGCCGGTGCGACGCACCTTCACCGAGCACGAACGGGGGCTTGTCTCCATCGTCGCCAACCAGATTGCCAGCGCGATTCGCAACGCCCAGCTCTATGAGGAGCGGCGTCGGGCGGCAGACGCTCTGCAGGCCGCCAACGCCTCGCTCGAAGCACGCGTCGCCGAGCGCACGGCTGCCCTCGAGCGCGAGCTCCAGGTTGCCGAGGAGCTTCTGAGCGATGCGCGCGCGCGGGTCGAAGGCCCCCTAATCGGTGACAGCGCCTCAGTTTGCTCGCTGCGGGAAGCGGTCGAGCGGGAGGCCGCGCGAACGGGTCCGCTGCTCCTGATCGGACCGCCAGGGGCGGGAAAGGAAGCGGTGGCGCATGAACTGCACAGCGCGTCCCGACGAGCCGGTGCGTTCATCTTCGTGCGGTGTCCCGAGTTGCACACGACGCCTCGACACACACCTGCGGAGCGGAACGCGTCAACGCAACCCGAACTGGCGCGCAAGCTCGAACTTGCCGTAGGGGGCACCCTGTTTCTCGAGGGCGTGCACGAACTCCCGCTCGGGCTGCAGCAGTCGCTTGGCCCACTCCTGGAGCAGCACAGCGATGTGCGAGTGATCGCCTCGACGACGCGGGACCTGTCGCGAGATGTGCTCAGCGGTCGGATCGATACGGTCTTCCTCAAATTGTTCAAAAGCCAGATCCAGGTACCTGCGCTCGTAGACCGCGTGGACGATCTTCCCGCGCTGGTCAACTACTTCGTGCGCACACACGCTCGTCAGCTGGGAAAGGTGATCGATGGCGTCTCACCGGAGTCCATGCGCCGGCTCGAGGCGTACACGTGGCCGGGCAACATTCGCGAGCTGCGCACCGTGCTCGAACGCGCAATCCTCGTCTCGCGCAGCACGGTGCTCGAGGTCGATGAAGACCTCCTTGACGAAACCTTCGCCGTCGGCAGCTACCAGCTCGTTACCCGTCTGGGTTCCGGTGGCATGGGCGAAGTCTGGCTGGCCAAGCATCGGCTGCTCGCGCGTCCCGCAGCCGTGAAGCTCATTCGCCACGACGTAGTGCAGCCTGGCTCGGAGCACGAGGAGCTGGTGCGGCGCTTCGAGCGAGAGGCGCAAGTCACTTCGGATCTGCGTTCGCCACACACGGTGCAGTTGTACGACTTCGGCGTGAACGACAGCGGCAGCTTCTTTTACGTGATGGAACTGCTCGAGGGACTGGATCTCGATCAGATCGTGTCGCGTTTCGGCCCGCAGCCTGCCTCGAGGGTGATCATGTTGTTGCGTCAAGCCTGCCGATCGCTGACCGAGGCGCACGAACGTGGCCTGGTCCATCGCGACATCAAACCGGCAAACCTGTTCGTCACCCGACTTGGAGCGGAGTACGACTACCTGAAGGTACTGGATTTCGGGATCGTCAAGGATCCTCTAGGCCAGGCAAAGACGATGCTCTCGTCGCAGGGGGTTCTGCAGGGCACGCCGGCCTTCATGGCGCCTGAGCTGATCCGCGGGGAGAGTCCGCTCGATGGGCGGTCGGACCTTTACGCGCTGGCATGCACCGCGTATCTGACCCTGACCGGCCGTCTGGTGTTCGAGGCCAACACCCCGGGGCAGATGCTCCTCCACCACGTGCAGACACCGCCGCAGCCGTTGTCGCAGGCGCTTCCCGGGGCGATTCCGGCGCAGCTCGAAGCGATTGTCATGAAGTGTCTCGAGAAGGATCCAGCCAGACGAGTTGGATCTGCACAGGAGTTGGAGGCGCAGCTCGCACGGGTGCCGTGCGAGACATGGACGCAGGACAAGGCACGTGAGTGGTGGGAAACGCACGCGCCGGAGCGCGTGTCGCGGCGCCCCGGCTAGTACCGCCGACTAAGCGTCCCTCAGCACGATGTTCGGGTCGACGCGCGAGGCGCGCCAGGCCGGGATCCAACACGCGACGACGGCGACAGAAACAATCGTGGCGACCACTGCGACGATCGTCGTCGGGTCGCTGGGCTGCACGCCGTACAACAGCGACGCAATCAGCCTATTGAGCGCGAACGCTCCGGCAAGGCCGACCACGATGCCCACTGAGGTCAGCACCAGCCCTTGCTTCATGACCTGCGCGAGCACGCTGCCCTGGTCGGCGCCAAGCGCCATGCGGATGCCGATCTCGCGCCGGCGTTCGGTCACCATATACGACAGGACGCCATAGGTGCCGATGGCGGCAAGCAGGAGCGCCAGTCCGGCGAAGGCGCCGAGCAACTGCGCCAGCAGCCGTGGCCGGCGGATCGATTCGGCGAAGACGCCGTTCATGTCGCGCAGGCGGACCACCGGCACGGCACGATCGGCTTCCCGCACGACAGCCTCAATCGTTTGCGACAACGACGCCGGCGGGAGGGTCGTGCGCAGCACCATGTTCATCGTTCCCGGCGCCTGCGCAAACGGCGGCGGATTGTTCGCCGTCTGGTCGACGAGGAAGTAGAACTCATGGCCGGTCTTCTGATCTACACCGCCCTGTTTCACGTCCTTGGCGACCCCGACCACGGTGAACCACGGGATCTGATCACCGCAGCACGGGCGTAACCTCTGGCCGATCGGATTTTGACCCTTCCAGAACGTGTTCACCAGCGTCTCGTTGACGACGGCAACCATGCCGGGAGAAGCCGCGTCAGTAGCCTGAAAGCTTCGCCCCTGGACGATCGGGATGCCCATGGTTTCGAAGTAGTCCGTCATGACGTTCTGGTAATAGTCCACGTTTTCGTACGGTCCCTCGGGCGGCGCCGTGTAGTTGTCGATGTCGGTGTCGTTGGCGTTGAGTGGCCGGTTTGGCGGCAAGCCGGACATGGCCGTGGCGGCCTGAACTCCCGGCACCGCGCGTAGCTTCGCGAGAAGACGCTGATACATCTGCGCGCGAGCAGGTGGCTGGGGATAGTTGGCCACTGGCAACGTCAACGCGAAAGTCACGAGACGCGAACGATCGAATCCGGCGTCCACGTTGGTCAGGTTGTACACCGTGCGGAGCATCAGGCCCGCACCGATGACCAGCATCACGGCAAGCGCCACTTCGACCATCACGAGCGCGCGGCGAACATGATGTCGCGCGGCGCCGGTCGCGCCTTTGGCGCCGCCTTCCTTGAGTGCCGTTACGAGACCCTGGACTCGAGTATGTAGCAGAGGCGCGAGGCCAAACACGAGGCCCGTCAGAATCGACACGCCAAGCGTGAACAGGAGCACGAGAGGATCCACGGTCACTTCGGCGGTGCGCGGCAGGCTCGTCGGATACACGCGGGTCAGCGCCTGGATGCCCGCACGCGCGAGGACGAGCCCGAGCACACCACCGGCCAGTGCAAGCAACACACCTTCAGTCATGAATTGACCGAGGAGCCGTCCGCGTCCTGCGCCAAGCGCCGTGCGAACGGCGAACTCTCGGCTGCGGGTCTCGGCCCGCGCGAGGAGCAGGTTGGCCAAATTCGCGCAGGCGATCAACAGGACGAACCCGACGGCGGCCTGCAGCACCCAGATCGCGCGGGAGGCGCTGCCGATGATTTCCTGCTGCATCGGCTCCATCTGCAGAACATGACCGGCGCCGGGGGTCTTGAGTTTCTCCGCTTCGTCCTTCGGTGGTGGCGAGAAGACATGATTCTTGGCGCCAACCCGCTCGCCCCAGTTCTGAATGAGCGCTGCGAGCTCGGTGTTGGCCTGCTGCTCGCTGCTGCCATCCTTCAAACGGCCGATCAGGTAGAGAAAATGACTGCCACGATTCTGGCGATTGCCGGGATTGAGGCCGAGCGGCAGCCAAATCTCCGTGCGGTTGTCCATCACGTCCGCGCCGCGCGGCATCACGCCGATGACTTCGCGCCTGAGGCCGTTGACCTCCACCATCTGCCCCACTATCGGCCCGCTGCCGAAGGCCGACTGCCAGAGTTCGTGCGACAGAATGACGACCTGTGGCGGAATCAATGGCGGCTGGCCGGGCGCTGGTGGCGGCCCGGTGACGTCGGTCTCGCCCTTCGCAAAAAGGCGTCCTGCCGCGGGCTGCACACCGAGCGCATTCAGCAGGTCCTCATTGACTGACGCCGATCGCACGCGCAAGGGGCGATCGCCTGCGGTCAGGTTGACCTCGCCGGTTGTGAACGCGCCGACTGCGGAAAACGACTGGTTGAGCTCCCGAAATTCGAGATACTCCGGCGGCGACACCCAGAACTGATCGAACCCGAAGGCGGGGAACCGGGTGGTCAGATACATCAGTTGCTCTGGCTTCGAGTAGCCGAGCGGACGCAGGATCACGCCGTTGACGATCGAAAAAATGGCTGTGTTGGCGCCAATGCCTAGCGCCAAGGTCAGGATCGTGATGACGGTGAAGACAGGCGCGCGCAACAGGCTGCGCACCGCGTAGCGAAGGTCCTGGCCAAAATGATCGAAGGTCATAGGGTCTTTGACGGAGGACAAGGTGGCGGGGTTGGACGCGAGGTCACTGCCGATCGAAGACGACAGTCAGGTCCAGGTCCCCTTGAGCCGAGGTAATGCGTACCACGCTGGTGAGCGTCTTGCCATCGGCGGACAGGCTCATTTTGTCGTTAAAGCTGAGGCCCATCGTATCGACGGTCGACACGACGACCAAAGTGCGTTCGGCCCAGGAGGCCCCGCCCTTCACCTCCGCCCCGTTGACGGTAAAGGTCGTTTCGGTTCCGTCGGTCACGTATTTCCGCGTGGTGCTCTGGTCGCCCAGATCCGAACGCTGTTGCTCGATGATGGTGAGCGACGGCTCCGCATGAGTGATCGTGCGGGTCATGGAACTAGGCGGAGGCAACTGCCCGAAGTCGCTCTTTGTGGGGTTCATTTTCCACTCGCCCGAGAAGTTTGGCTTCGTGGTGGCCTGCGCGCCAACGACGACGGTCAGCGCAAGAATTGTTCCGAGGACGTTCATCACGTTGTGTCCCTCCAGGAGACTGAGCCCTTGACGAAGCGAAAACCAGTCCGAGTCCGCGGGCGCGCGTACCAGCGCGGTGCTGCCCGTGATAGGGTAAATGCGCGCCAGATGGGAACCTCGGTTGAGAGTCACGACGCTTGCGTTGCTGTCTACGATACTGTTGATACCCGGTTGCGGGAGCTCGAGCCCCTCTGACGCTCCGTCCGGGCCGACTTCGCCAACGCCACCCGAACCGCCGCCGCCGGCTCAGCCAGCCACTGTCACGATCTCGTCTAGCGGGTTTACGCCGTCTGAGGTGAGGATCGCTGTTGGATCCCGCGTGACCTTTGTCAACTCGGACACACGCCCCCATGACATGCTGGGTGGCCCGGATCACACGCGCCGCGACTGTCCTGAAGTCGACGTTATCGGGTTTCTCGTGCCCGGACAGAGTCGCGAAACCATGACGTTCACCAACGCCCAGACGTGCGAGTTTCACGATCATACCAATCTCGGTAATCCGGCCTTTCAGGGTCGGATCATCGTCCAGTGAAGCGCTCTCGATAAATGGCGCAGGCGTATCGAACTTCCATTCTCTGCCTCTGGATATCACTGAGCAGCGTGCTGACGGCACAAGTCGCAGACGTGCACGAGCACACGACCCAGGACGGCACGCCGTCGGAAGCAACCGGCTGGCAGTGGCAGGCGGACGCGAGTGCGTTCTTCGGATTCAACCATCAGGATCGGAAATTCCGAGACTTCAGTGTCTGGGAGTCGCAGAACTGGTTGATGGGGACCGGCGAGCGATCGATCGGTAAGGCGCGCCTACGGCTGCACGGGATGTTCTCCCTCGAGCCTTTCACGCTCCGCGATATTGGATCGCCGCAAGCATTCCAAACTGGCGAAACGTTTCGCGGAGCTGCGCTGATTGACTATCAGCATCCTCATGATTTGTTGATGGCACTTGGCACCGAGGTGCGGGTCCCGGCGCGTGACACGACGCTCATTCTTGGGCTCGACATTGTCGGCAGTCCGTCGCTTGGGCCACCAGTCTTCATGCATCGACCCTCTGCCGATGTGATTCCGCAAGCGCCCCTGGCCCACCATCACCTTGATTCCACGCATCTCACGCCGGGTGTGGTCCGAATGGGCATCGAAGCACACGCCTGGAGGCTGGAAGGCTCGTGGTTTCGCGGACGCGAGCCGGACGAGAATCGGACCGACGTGGACCTCGGCCCGCTCGATTCGTACGCACTTCGCGTGTCCTGGGCGAAGGGACCGTGGTCGGCGCAGGCGTCGGGGGGATGGCTGGCGACACCCGAGTTCGTAACTCCCTATGACGCGCGTCGTCTAACCGGTTCCGTCGCGTTCACCGGCGCCCGTCTCGCCTTGCTGGCGGCTTTCGGGCAGAACCGTGAGATCCACGGGAATCTCGAAGCGTATTTGCTGGAAGCGGTCTGGCGCGCACGACCACGAGATCAGTTCTACACGCGCGTCGAGTCGGTCGCCAAAGACATTCTGGACGTCGGGTTTCACCCGGTGGGCACATTCCATCGCCACCGACAGTCGCAAGTGGGTGCGGCCACGGTCGGCTATCTTCGCGAGCTGCTCCAATCTCCCGCTGGCTCGGTCGGTGTCGGGGCCGACATCAGCGGGCATCTGGTGCCACCCAATCTGCGTGAGGCGTACGGCTCTCCCGTGTCGTTTCATGCGTTTGTGCGCTACCGCCTGGGCAGCCAGACCTCGCACGTGCACTGAGGTTCAATTTTCTACAATTCTGTGACGCCGCGCGGGTAGTAGGATGCCCCGCGTGGAATCCCCGGTGCTGTCGCGTCTTCGTGAGCGGAACGAGTGGAAGTTCTTCGGTGTTCTTCCGAAGGCCGACGGCCTGCTCGCTCTTGGCTGGTGGGTCGTGCTCGTGCTGCGGGGTGTGCTGCCAGCCGTGTTCGCCATCGCTATGGGCGTACTCGTGGGCGCCGTCCAACTAGGAGACAGCCTTGCCGGCGCTCTCACGCTTGTCGGTTCGGTGTTCGTCCTGCTCCAGGTCCTGTCGCCAATTCATCAGGCAATGAGTGCAAACCTCGGTGACCGAACCGCCGGGTGGCTGTACGACCGGCTGACCGACGCCTGCGTGCGGCCTCCCGGGATGGGACACCTCGAAGATCCGAAACTGACAGCTGATCTGACCGTCGCGCGTGATTTCGACATCGGCATGACGGGTCCGCCGCTCAACATCTCCGTCGATTTCATTGCCGACGGCCTCGTCGAGATGATGGCTGGCCTTGCATGTGCCGTGGTGTTGTTCGCTTACGCGTGGTGGGCGCCGGTAGTCCTTGGGGGCGCATGGCTGGCCACGCACTGGCTGCTCCGGGAGAGCGCGGTCTGGCGTGACCGCAACACCGACGAGGTTCGCGCTGCGCAGCGGGACGCCGACTATGCCTTCCGGCTCGCGGTTGATCCAGCGCCGGCGAAGGAGGTGCGCCTCTTCGGCCTCGCGTCCTGGATCATCGAGCGTTTCGTCAGGTACCGCACCCGACTCCACGCACTGCAGTACGAAGCGACACGACTTCGCGAGAAACCGCTGCTCTGGAGCCTGCTGCTCGTCGTCGGCGCCAATGTGGCGGTGTTCTGGTCACTTGCCGGTGCCGCCGCCGACGGCAGACTGACCCTCGCGCAGGTGGTCGTATTTGCGCAGAGCGCTGTGGGCGCATCGACGATCGCGTTCGGAGGACTCAACTGGGCGCTTGATGGAGCGTCAGCGCCAGTCGGCGCCGTGCTCAGACTCGAGCCTGCGATGGCATCTGCAGGCGCGCTTTCTGCCGGAGGGTCTGGCGCCCAGCAGGCTGGGAACAGGCCAGCTAGCGAAGTCCATTTCAGCAATCTCACGTTCGCGTACCCGGGGGGTGCGCCCGTCCTCGATCAATTCGAGCTGTCCATACCGGCCCGAACGTCTCTCGCCATCGTCGGACAGAACGGCGCCGGTAAAACGACGCTGGCGAAACTCCTGTGCCGGCTGTACGACCCACAGTCGGGTGCGATCGAGATCGATGGCATCGATCTCCGCGATTTCCCGGTAGACGTCTGGCGCCGTCGCGTGGCCGCGGTTTTCCAGGATTTCACGCGCTTCGAGCTGCCGCTGCGCGACAACGTCGCGCCGGGCGGCGCACCCGACGAGGCGATCCACAACGCGCTCGCATCAGCAGGGGCTGGCAACCTGGCGAGTCTCGATACGGTTCTGGCGCGCGGCTATGAGGGCGGGACTGATTTGTCTGGCGGCCAGTGGCAACGCGTCGCGCTTGCGCGCGCGTTGTGTGCAGTGCAGCTCGGAGCAGGTCTGGTACTGCTGGACGAGCCGACTGCGCAACTCGATGTACGTGGTGAAGCGGAGATCTTCGACCGGATCCTCACGGCGA
This sequence comes from uncultured Acidobacteriota bacterium, assembly GCA_963846425.1. GTDB lineage: Bacteria > Acidobacteriota > Vicinamibacteria > Vicinamibacterales > UBA2999 > JACCSI01. The sequence goes on from CAWJVW010000002.1 coordinate 694,756, forward strand.
CTCGGCACTGCACGACGATCCTCATTTCTCACCGCTTTTCCACGGTCCGGCACGCCGACCGCATTTGTGTGCTCGAAAAAGGCCGGGTTGTCGAGCTCGGAACACACGACGAGCTGATGGCGAAAGGCGGTCGCTATCGCACGATGTTCGACTTGCAGGCGCAGCGCTTCAGCGCGGCTGAGGACGAGGAAGGAACGGCGTATGACGTCCTCCCGTGATGGCGCGCGCATACCGCTCGACGACCTGCCGCCGGCGTTGTCGTCGATGTGGCGGCTGTGCAAGCTGGGATATAGCCATGAGCCGCGGCTGATGCTCGTCTCGTTCCTGTTCGCGCTGCTCGCTGCTCTGCCGGATGCACTGCTGGCACTCTGGTTCATGCTCCTCGGCGTAGGTTTGCTCGAGAACAGGCCAGTCCTCTTGCTTACTGCAGCGATCGGCCTCGGTGTCTCAGCCGCGGCGACGTGGTTGCTTCGCACCGTCAGCACAAGAGTGCAGCGGCGCTTCCGCGACAAGGTCACAATCGCGCTCGAATCTCACGTCGCACGACTCCAGGCCACGGTGGCAACGATCGCGCACCACGAGCGTCCCGAGTACCTCGATCGACTTGCGATGCTGCGCGACCAGGTCTTCGTGCTCGATCACATGTACATGTCGCTGTTCTCGACTTGTGGGTGGATTCTGCGACTCGTTGTCACCGTCGTGCTGCTCGCGTCGATTCATCCCGGGCTCGTGCTGCTCGCCGTCTTCGCGGTGCCGACCGTACTCACGTCAACGTGGCGACCTGCGGTCGAGCGTGCCGTACAGGAGCGTGCAGCTCAGGCTCACCGTCTGGCCCGCCATCTCTTCACGATCGCGACCACCGCACCGCCAGGCAAAGAGGTGCGCGTGACAGGAATCGGCAACAGTCTGGCGATCCGGCGCCGGGAAGCATGGGAACGCGTATACGCGTCGGTGTCGGCTTCGCGATGGGGCTCGGCGATGTGGCACTCGCTGGCGTGGGCGGTGTTTGGCCTGGCGTACGTCGGTGCTGTAGTGTTCGTGTCGTCAGGTCTCGGCTCACCGGCCGGCGACGTCCTCCTCGTGCTGGCGGCGGGATCCCGGCTGTCGGCGTACATCGGTGCCACCGTCGGCGAGATTGGATTCCTGCGGGGGTTCTGGATGGACGGCTCGAGGCGGCTTGCCTGGCTTGAAGACTACGCCGCATCTCTCTCGGCGTCGGCCGATCTGCCGGTGCCCGCCATGTTGCGGCACGGCATTCGGCTCGAGCGGGTCTCGTTCGCCTATCCAGGCACTTCGCGCGTCGTTCTGGACGACGTGTCGCTGTCCGTGCCGGCGGGATCGGTGGTTGCGATCGTCGGCGAGAACGGGGCAGGCAAGACGACACTCGTCAAGCTGCTCGCGAAAATGTACGAACCGACCTCTGGGACCATTTTTGTGGACGACACACCATTGTCCCGGATTCCGGCCACCGAGTGGCGTTCGCGAATGGCGGGGGCATTTCAGGACTTCTTCCGCTTCGAGTTCCGCGCGCGCCAAACGGTCGGTCTTGGAGATGTTCCGCGTATTGATGATGAGGCGGCGGTGATGGCGGCGGTCGGGCGTGCTGGAGCCCACGACGTCGTCTCACGTCTGGCGTCGGGAATTGAAACGCAACTGGGTCCGACGTGGCCGAGCGGCGCCGAAGTGTCATTCGGTCAGTGGCAGAAGCTCGCCCTGGCGCGTGGGTTCATGCGCGACCGCCCGTTGCTGCTGGTCCTCGACGAGCCGACGGCCGCCCTGGACGCGGAAACGGAACACGCGTTGTTCGAGCGCTACGCTGCGGCCGCTCGCCCTTCGATGAACTCGGCACTCGATATCGGGGACGGTCGAATCACGATCCTCGTTTCTCATCGGTTCTCGACGGTGCGTATGGCCGATCGCATCGTCGTCATGGACGGCGCGCGCATCGTTGAGGTCGGCACCCACGATGCTCTAATGGCTAAGGGTGGACAGTACGCTGAGCTTTACGGCATTCAGGCGGCTGCTTACCGCTGAGGGAGCCACGAACGTAAGGGGCCTGTGTCGCCTCGCCCGCCGCGCCACGCAGGTGCTCTATTCTGCCCGCAACGTCGCCGCGGGGTCCGATTGGACGGCGCGCAACGCCGGCACCACGCAGGCCCCCACTGCTATCACTCCAACCCCGGCGGTGGCGACCGCGAATGCGACCGGGTCGAACGGTGCGACGCCAAACAACAGCGAGTTGACCGAGCGCGTGAGGAGCACCGATGCGAACAACCCGAGCGCAAGGCCGGCCGCTGTCAATCGAACTCCCCCGCCAAGCACCAGACCGAAGATGTCGCCTCGGCGGGCGCCGACGGCGAGCCGGATGCCGAATTCACGTGCCCGCTGCTGCACCGAGAACATCACAACGCTGAAGATTCCGACCGCGGCAAGTACGACGGCGAGCACCGCGAACACTCCCACCAGCTGCGCGCGAAAGCGAGGGCGCGACGTCGCTTCCGCGGCGACCTCGTTCATCGTCCGCACTCGGCCAACCGCCTGATTGCGATCGACGCGCGCGACCGCAGCCTTGATCGATGGAAGGATCGGCGTGGGATCTCCTTCGGTGCGTACTACCAACGTCGCATTCGTCCATGCGTTCTGGGCCAGCGGCACATAGATTTCGAGTGTTTTGTCGCTCTCGCCCGGCTGTATCGCAACCTGTCGAATGACACCCACGATCTCACGCTCGACCGGTACCTTGACAGTGACCGACGGCACGCTGATACGGGCACCAATGGGGCTGCGGCCGCTGAAGTAGCGCCGTGCGAGCTCTTCGTTGATGATGCAGACCGCGACCGCGCTCTTCGTGTCGCGGTCGGTAAATGCGCGACCGTGGAGGAGCGAGATGCCGAGCGTTTCAAAGTACCGCGGTGTGATGATCTGGTAGTGCGCGTTCGCCCGCAGCGTCATATCAACCGCGGGATCACCCACGACCGTGAACGGTTGCGTGCTCATGCGGCCAGCGAGCGGCACAACAGTCGTAAATGACGCGACGTGCACACCCGGAACCGCGAAGACCTCTCGTTCGATGGCCTGGAAATATGCGGTCAGGCCGTCCTGTGACAAGGGGCCGCCACGCCCGATCGACATGGTCACGACGTTCTCCGCGCGAAAGCCAGGGTCTTGCCCGTTGAGCCACATGAGCGTGCGAACGAAGAGTCCTGCTCCGGTCATCAGCAGCAGCGCGGAGGCGATCTCAATTGCGACAAGCGCGGCTCGCGTGCGACTCGCGCGGTCGGTTGATCCTCGCCCGCCGGCAGTCATCGCTTCCACCAGCGAAACGCGAACAGCGTGCCAGGCGGGAACGATTGCGACGCTCATCGTCGTCATCAGCGTCAATCCTACGGCGAAGAGCGACAGGCGCCAGTCCAGACCCAGCACAATCGACTCGGGAATCGTACGCACCGGCACAAACGACGGTGCTGCTCGGAGAATCGCCCATGACAGGACGAGCCCGCCAATACCCCCAGCAATCCCGAGTAAGAGACTCTCAGTGATCAGCTGCCGCATGAGGCGCCTCCGGCTGCCGCCGAGTGCGGCACGCACGGCAATCTCTCGCTCACGTCCAACGCCGTGAGCGAGAATCAGGTTGGCGACATTGGCGCACGCCAGCAGCAGCACGAATGTGACGACGCCTCCCAGAACCAACGTCGTTGTCTTCAATTCATCTCCAACGATTGCCTGATGCAGCGGCTCGATGGTGACGCCCACTCCGGTGTTGGTCTCGGGCGCCGCACGCGCGATCCGTTCAGCGATGGCTCCTAATTCCGCTCTCGCCTGACCGAGCGACACGTCGGGTTTGAGCCGTGCGATCACTTGCAGGAAGCGCAGGCGTCGCGCAGTAAGTCGGAGATCCGGCGTTGGCGTCCAGACATCGGCGCTCCCGAGGAGTTGAAAGTCCGCAGGCACGATACCGATGACACGAAATGATTGGCCAGACGATCCAAGGTGGATCGCCCGGCCAATGAGTGTCGGATCGCTTCCAAAGCGGACTCGCCACAGGCGCTCGCTGACAACTGCGACCTCGGAAACAACGCCGGGCTGCAAGTCTGCGCCAGCGGGAACGTCGTCCGACCTGAAAGTACGCCCAACTACGGGCCGTATCTTCAGTACGTCGAAGAATCCAGGCGTGACTCTTTGGACCGCCACGGTTTCGGGCACTTCACTTTCCGTCGCACGGAACGGTGTCATCGCGCCGCCGCCCATCGTCGCAGCCATCCCCGCGAACGAACCGCTCTGTTCGCTCCAGTCGAGGAAGTCGAGGCCAGCTACGCGGTTGTGTGTGTTCTGCGGTAGTCGTTCCCACAGCATCACGAGCTGTGTCGAGTCAGGGAACGGCAGTGGCCGCAGCAAAGCGGCGTCAACCAGGCTAAACATCGCCGTCGTCAAGCCGATACCAAGCGCGAGTACGACAACGGAGCCGAGGGCGAAGAGTGGAGCCTTACAGAGGAGGCGAAAGCCGTGGTGGAGGTCATGCCAGAGCGACATGCCTGCTTGGACGAGGTCGTGTGTAGCGGCGTTGCCCCACGGCTCGAGACGAGAGACGCAATACAAGAGCTGGGCATTCACAAGAAGTTCTCGGGATCGACCGCATCGAGACGCCTTCGCGTGGGCAGAATTTATTCGCGTCGTGGTAGGTCTTTCTCCTGTGCGTCTAGTGCCATTCACGGAACTCGTAACGGCTGGATTTTGCCAATTACATTTTCGGCGCAGAGATTGCACGGCGCGCGGCGTCGCCCAACTCACCCAGAGATCACCCAATGTCCTATCGCGTTCTGCTTGTCGATTGTGATCGAGTCGCCTCCGCTGCCACCGCGCAACTCCTGTCGGCGGCGGGATACTTGTTGGAGGTTGTCCATTCCTTCGAAATGGCGGTCCAGCAGCTCGCCCGCAGTTGTCCAGACTTGTTGGTGACGCCTGTCCGTTTGGGTCAGTTCAACGGTCTTCACCTCGTGTTGAGGTGTCGTGTCGAGTACCCCCAGCTTCCGATCGTCGTGACGGCCGAGTCATCAGATGCCGGGCTCGCCGCGGAAGCCGCGCAGTATGGTGTACGGTTCGTACACGAAGGTACCGAGCCCCAAAGCTTCCTTCGGCTGGTCAGCGAACTGCTCGCGCACCCGGCAACGGTCTAGCGAGCGCCGGCGGATTCAGGCAATCCGCGCGCCAAGAAAGTCCTCCGTTTGGCAGACATTTGTCTCGGTCGACTGCCTAGACCCGCACTTCTTGTGCACAGTTTGGCACACATCTGCAAAGCCTGCCACAGGCGCACACGAGGCGACAAAAGTCGCCTCTTTTGCATTTCTTCTCCGGAATTCGCAACTTCTATCAAGTCGTCGGGGAAGCAGAAATTAGTTCGCTGTTGGGGTGGCTACTGCTTTGCACAGCGGAAAGACTGCACGCAATCTGAACACTCCGATCCATCGCAGATGCCGGTCCCAGCTGGCGTCGCGGTCGCGGTGGATGACGGGTAGGAAACGGACGGGGATCATGCGCTTTGATGGTGCGGCACAACTAATCGGATCAAGTCAGGCAGTCAGCGATCTTCGGCTGGAAGTCCAGCGAGTCGCGCAAACCAACGCAAAAATTCTTATTACCGGTGAGAGCGGTACAGGGAAAGAAGTAGTCGCGCGGCAGGTGTGCATCAACAGTCGCCGCGCCGATCGCGCGTTCGTGGCCGTCAACTGTGCGGGGCTTCCCGAAACCCTGCTGGAATCGGAGCTGTTCGGACACGAACGGGGCAGTTTTACCGGGGCGTATCGCGACAAACCGGGCAAGCTCGAGATTGCCGACGACGGGACGGTCTTTCTCGATGAAGTCGGAGAAATGACCTTGCGCATGCAGGGTCTGCTTCTGAGATTTCTCGAGACCGGCGAAATCCAGAAGGTCGGCGCTCATCGATCGGGAGGACGTGTTGACGTCCGCGTCATCGCGGCGACCAACCGGGACTTGCGCGAGATGATTGCTCAGGGGCAGTTCCGTGAGGATCTGTTCTACCGCCTGAATGTCATCCACCTGATCGTCCCGCCGCTGCGGGAGCGCAAAGAGGACATTCGGCCGTTGATCGAGCACTTCCTCACGCGGTTGACAACGCCGGGCGCTGCCGGCCCTCGTACTCTTGCGCCCGAGGCGCTCACGATGCTGGTCGACTACCCGTGGCCAGGGAACGTCCGCGAGCTGCAGAACGTTCTAGAGCGGACGCTCGTTCGTGCTCGGCAGGACGTCATCGGCGTCGAGGATTTGCCGCATGAGGTCCGGGCCCATCGTCAAGCGGGCGTTGCACCGTTCCGCGAGCGCCGCAGGACCATTTCCGACGATCTGTACCAGCGGATTACCACCGAGCAGCAGTCGTTCTGGACAACTGTCTATCCGCTCTTCATGCAGCGCGAGATCACGCGAGGCAGCGTGCGAGATGTCGTGCGCCGCGGGTTGCAGGACGCGCGGGGCAACTACAAGATCGTGGCGCGCATGTTCAACATGGAGGATCAGGACTACAAGAAGTTCCTGAACTTCCTGCGCAAGCATCACTGTCAGCCGTCGTTCAAAGAGTTTCGCTGAGGATCGACCTCCCCTGGGCCGGGAAACGGACGGCTTCCGTTTCCCCGCCGTCGCAGGCATTCTTCTTCCTCTGATCTAAAGGGCGGCGCTGAAAGATCGTCGTCCGGAAGAAAAGAATCTCCGCCACCGGCGTGTTCGCCGGACAGGGCGGGGTATTACCGTTGCATTCTGTACTCTCGTAGTCCAGCGCGAGCGGTCAGGCGCAATTTGGCAGACTTTAGTCTTTCAAATTATTCCCCAACCGCTGTTCTTGCCCGCCGGACAAAGGAGCCCGATGCCCCTAGCGAGCAGCTAAATGGTCGCGCCAGAAGATCTTAGCAGTATGCGAGTCGGTCCTCGCCACCTACTGGCGGCTTCCTTGCACAGTTGCTTGGCGCGCTGCCTTACAAATGAGTTGGGCACGACGTTTCAGGAAACACGAATCACCTTGCTCACGAGTGTAGACATGAGTTTGCCTTCTCGAATTCCGCGCTGGCCGTGCTGGGCTCTCATCGCTGGCTCTTTGATTCTCGCTCCCGCGAGCTCAATCGCGCAGCAACTGTCGGTGGCTTCAGGGTCGGTCCCGGGTTCGGTGCCGGCCGTGATTCCTCCCGACTACATCATCGGCGCCGACGACGTCCTGACTATTGCGTTCTGGGGCGAGAAGGACATGTCGGGCGACGTGATTGTGCGCCCGGACGGCAAGATTACGCTGCCGCTGATCAACGACGTGACGGCAGCAGGCTTTTCTCCGGATCAATTGAGACAACAACTCGCCACGCTTGCGGAGACCTTCTTCAAGGACGTACAGGCGACCGTCACCGTCAAGACCATCAACAGCCGGCGTGTCTTTATTACCGGCTTGGTCGAAAAGCCCGGATCCTATCCGCTGACGACACGCACAACGGTGATGCAACTGATCGCCATGGCTGGTGGTCTGAAAGAGTTCGCCAAAGCCAACAAGATTGTCGTGATGCGCAACGACAGCGGCCGTGAGACGCGTCTTCCATTCGACTACAAGAAAGTAGTCGAGGGCAAAAACCTTCACGAGAACGTCGAGATGAAGCCAGGCGACACCGTCGTGGTGCCCTAGGTTTTACGCGACTGTCCCGGCGAGCTGTGATGACCCCCAGGCCCCTCATTCAGTTGCTAGCGGTTGGCGCCATCTGTCTAGGTAGCAGCGTGGATGCTTGGGCAACCACCGAGGAGCAGCTGCTGGACCTGTCTGCTTACGCGGGTGCTGGTGACTACGCTGATGGGACCACTCTTCTGGACGAGTCCGTCTCCGGACGCTACTACGTAGGTCTCCAGGGCACCACGACATATACGCGTCGCCGGCCCGAACGGACATTCACGGCAAGCCTGGGCGGTGCGGTTCGATTCTTTCCGACGTCCAGGCAATTCATGCCGATCGACCGATCTGCCGCCCTGGGGGTCGAGGCCCGACTCAGCGAACGGACTAGCCTGCGGGCCACGCAAACCGTCCAATACAGCCCCTATCAGCAATTCGGTCCGGCGATTCTCGATCCCGGCGATGTAGGTGAATTACCCGTCTACAACCCCGACGGTGCAGCGACTGTGGGGAAAGCCTTCTACGGTTTTGGGACGGCCGCTGAATTGTCACGCACTTTCGGCCGGCGCACGGGCCTTTCGCTCCATTACAGCTCTCGCGTCAGCGTCGCGGCGACCGCGAGCGCGAATCCATTTTCACAACGTGCCGGGATCAGCTTCAGGCACCCTCTGGGACGTTACACAGCTCTGAAGCTCGGAACAGCCTATCGGTTTGGGCGCACGGGGTACACATCAACGGCACTTCCGACGAGGGCACAGGACTTCGACATCGGGATCGACTACAACCGCGCGCTCTCATTCTCGCGAAGTACAACGCTTTCCTTCAACTCAGGAACCGCGCTGGTCTCGAGGTCGGCGACCGAGACTGAGCCTGGAGAAGTCGGCCGACAGCTCGTCGCGATAGGAGCGGTGACAGCGACGCAAGCGCTTGGGCGCCGTTGGCAGGCGGAACTGGGAGTCGACCGTAACCTTCAGTATGTTGACGGATTTCCGGATCCGTTCTACGCCACTCGCGTGACAGCCCGAATGACAGGTCAGATCCGCCGTCGCTCGACCCTCGAGGCGCAGGCGGACTATTCGACCGGTGGCGGGATTGGGACTGACGTCTTGGCGCAGAATTTCGAGGGGCTTCGCGGCCTGGCTCGTCTCACCCACGGGCTGGGTCGCCGCTGGCAGCTGTTTGCCGCGTACTACCTTACCGAGAATCGCTTGTCGGCAGAGGCACTGAGCAATCTGCCCGCCGGCGTGGTGTTGCGTCCCAATCAGACAAGTCTGCAGGTTGGGTTCACTTTTCGCGTCGACTAGGAGACTGTCCGTGTTACCGGGGAAACTCTACACTCCAGAGGTTGTTCTTGAAGCCGCCTGGCGGCACAAATGGATCATCGTGCTGCCATTTGTCGTTGCGACGGCTGGCACCGTCGCTTACTCGAATTCGTTACCTGACTTGTACCGGTCCGAGACATTAATCCTCGTCGTGCCGCAGCGGATTCCCGAAAGTTACGTGCGCTCGACGGTCACATCCCGAATCGAGGACCGGCTGCGATCCATCAGCGAGCAGATTCGCAGCCGCACGCGACTTGAGCAAATCATTCTTGAATTCGACCTCTACCCCGCGCAGCGTGCGACAAAGCCAATGGAAGAGGTCGTCGAGCTCATGGACAGGCAGATCAAGTTGGACACAGTCCGGGGCGACTCATTCCGAATTTCGTTCGAGGCCCAGGACGCAATGATTCCGGTGAAGGTCACGACACGCCTTGCGGCGATGTTCATCGAGGAGAACCAGCGCGATCGCACGATAACGGCGGAGGACACCAATCGGTTTATTGAGTCGGAGCTGGCGACGGCGAAGGCGCGCCTAGTGGAGCACGAGCGCAAACTCGAAGCGTTCCGCGTTCAACACGCAGGCGAGCTGCCATCACAAGTGCAGGCGAATCTGCAGGTCATCCAGGCGACCAGATCGCAGATCCAGGCTATCGCCGAATCAATCAACCGCGACCGCGACCGCAGGCTGCTACTGGAGAAATCGCTCTCCGAAACGCAGGAATCAGGAGATGAGGCGGTATCGGACCAAAGCGATCCGGGAATCGACGCCCTCGAAGTCGCCAGAACTGAGTTGCGCGCACTCGAAAACAGGCTGACACGCAATCATCCGGACTTGAATGCCAAGCGCCGCGCCGTGCAACAGCTCGAGCTGCAACGCTCGAAGGAATCGGCAAACCAGGCTGCCGGAGAGACCCCCGCGGCTGGCACGGCTGGACGCCGGCTGGGGCGGGCTCGGCAAATCCAGGCCGAAATCGACAAGATTGATGCGCAAATAGCTCTGAGGGACAGGGAATCCGCGAGACTGCAAGCTACCCTCAACGAATACCAGCGGCGAGTTGAAGCAGTCCCGGTGCGTGAGACAGAAATCACTGAGCTGATGCGTGACTACAACACGTTGCAACAGATGTACACGGGTCTGCTCGGAAAAAAAGAGGAATCACACATAGCGGCCAATCTCGAGCGTAAGCAGATTGGCGAGCAGTTCAAGATTCTAGACCCAGCACGGCCCGCCGAGCGTCCCTTCAGTCCGAATCGCCTTCGAATGAACCTGACCGGCGCGCTCGCAGGGCTGCTGTTCGGATTCGCGTTCGCGGCCCTGCTCGAATATCGAGATACGAGTCTACGCACCGAGGACGATGTGGTCGGCACGCTTTCATTGCCTGTACTCGCAGTCATTCCCTTGATGGAATCGCCGGGAGAACAGCGCAATAAACGCCGACGACTGGCGCTCATGAGCGTTGGCGGAGTGCTCGGCATTACGGTCGTGGTCGGCGTCGTTGCTACCCAGCTAGGTTGGTTGCCATGGATTCGTTAATGGTTCGCGTTCGCGAGGTCTCCCGATGAGCCGACTCGCAGACGCTCTCCGCCTGGCGAGTGACTCGGACACGCCTGTACTGGCAGAGGAGCAGGAGTGGCCTGTCGTCCAGCCTCCTACCGAGCAGCCGGCGACCGAGCCCGCTCCGGTGAGTGCCAGCACGTGGTTCCGCCTGGAGCCGCATTCGCGAAACGATGACCACGTCCAGGCAGAGACATCGGCATTCCAGTTCTCAGACGAGGTGGCGCAAAAGCTCGTCATAGATCATCGCTCGCGTCCCGCAGCTGTCGAGCAGTACCCGTCGGCTGGCCGCGGCACTTCACCATTCACAGAAACAGTTCGGCACCAAGGTTTTGATGGTTGCCAGCGCGGTCAATAGCGAAGGTAAGTCACTTTCGATCTGCAACCTCGCGCTTACCTTAAGTCACTCCTATCGTCGCCGCGTATTGCTGGTCGATGGCGACCTGAGACATCCGGGCCTCCACGAGGTCTTTCAACTACCCGCCACCGCCGGCCTGAGCGAGGCTTTGCGCGCCAACACCGAGCGCGCTCTGCCGCTCTTCGAAGTCTCGCGTGACCTGGTTGTCTTGCCGGCGGGGCGACCGGACGCCGACCCCTTGGGCGGACTCGCATCCGAGCGAATGACACGAATCATCAATGAAGCGTCCTCGGAGTTTGACTGGGTTCTACTCGACACGCCGCCTGTGGGGCTGGTTCCCGACGCCAAACTTCTAGCGGCGTTTGCGGATGCCATTCTGCTCGTCATCAGAGCTGGTACGAGTCCCTGCGTGCTTGTGAAGCAGGCTATCGAGTCGCTGGGGCCGGAAAAGATCATCGGGGTGTTGCTGAACGCAACCGAGACAGTGAGCACGAGACAGCGAAACGGGTATTACGGATACGGGTACGGGGCTCACTATGGTGAGCGTAGCTGAATGGCTAAGGGCTTAATACAGGCAGCGACTTTGCGCTCGTCGACACTCATCGTGTCTGAGAGCGTCATGCTGCTTGGAGCAGTGGCTATCAGTGTGTACGGACAGCTCGGGATCATCTCTTGGCCGTTGACGTTGATCGACGTCTTACCCAAAGCCTTGGTCGTCATGGTCGTGTGCCAGGTGTGCCTGTACTACAGCGACCTCTACGACAGCCCCGAGGCCGGTGGCGATCGGATCGAACTGCTGATTCGAACGTTGCAGGCACTGGGCGCGACGTCACTGATTCTCGCCGTTTTTTACACGCTTTTCCCGGCGCTCAGCATCCCGCGCGGGGCGCTGCCGGCAACGACGCTGCTCGCGGTAACCGGCGTTATCGTCTGGCGCGTGACCTTCTTTTGGATAACCCGACAGGTTGGTCCCCGTGAGCGCATCCTCCTCGTGGGCGCGAGTGCGACTGGCCTGGAGCTGGCTCGCGAGCTGGAGGAGCGTCACGAGTTGGCCGCGCAGATCGTCGGCCTGGTCGACACGACGCCCAGCGCCGCTGACGTTCATCGCCGTCTACCGCTTCTCGGCGGAATCGAGGACATCCCTGCGATTGTGCGTGCGCGATCCGTGGATCGTGTGGTGTTGAGCCTCGTCGATGCCCGCGGCAAGTTGCCGATGGAAAAGCTCCTCGAAATGAAACTGGCCGGCGTCAAGTTCGAGCACTTGACCTCGGTTTATGAGGAATACACCGGTAAGATTGCGGTTGAAAACCTTCGTCCGAGTTGGCTGATCTTCTCACCAGGGTTTCGCAGCTCACCCAGGTTGTTCGCGTTCAAACGAATCACCGACCTCGCGTCGGCCGTTGTCGGCTTGCTGTTGACCGCGCCGCTCATGCTGTTCCTTGCGGCAGTGGTCAAGCTGACCTCACCTGGCCCTGCTTTCTACTCACAGAAACGAGTGGGTTGTGAAGGCCGAATCTTCACGGTGTACAAGCTGCGATCGATGTGCGCGAATGCCGAACGAGACACGGGCCCAGTGTGGTCATCACGCGGCGGCGACCCACGAGTCACGCGCATTGGATTGCTGATGAGGCGCACGCGGCTCGATGAGCTGCCGCAGTTCTGGAACATTTTCCTGGGCCAAATGAGCCTGGTCGGGCCGCGCCCAGAGCGTCCGGAATTTGTTCAATCACTTGCGAAGCAGATTCCCTACTACGGAACGCGACATGCCATCAAGCCTGGACTCACCGGCTGGGCCCAGGTGCGGTACACGTATGGTGCGACGGTTGAAGACGCCGTCGAAAAACTTCAGTACGACCTCTTTTACATCAAGAACCTCTCGGTGAAGCTGGATCTGTTCATCATCTTCGAGACCGTCAAAACTGTCCTGTTGCGACGGGGACACTAGATGGACACTTCTGCGCGGTCCGACGTCGTCAACGCGATGACCGTTGACGTGGAGGACTATTTCCACGTCAGCGTGTTCGACGGACTGGTTCCTCGCCATGCCTGGGATGGTCTGGAGAGTCGCGTCTGCGCCAATACCGAACGCCTTCTCCGGATCTTCGATGACACGGATATTCGGGCCACGTTTTTCGTGCTGGGCTGGGTGGCCGCACGATTTCCAACGCTCGTGCGAGCCATTGCCAAGGAGGGTCACGAAGTCGCGTCGCACGGCTATGCCCATCGACTCGTGTACGATCTAACGCCTGAGACGTTTCGGGCCGATATCCGGCGTTCGAAGGACACCCTGGAGTCGGCTCTTTGTGCTCCCGTTCTGGGATATCGCGCGCCGAGCTACTCCCTGACCCCGCGGTCACTCTGGGCGATCGACATACTGATTGAAGAAGGGTTTCGCTACGACGCAAGCATTTTCCCGATCCATCACGATCGATACGGCATCCCCATCTCACCGCGCCACCCCTATGTCTTTCACCGCAGCGGCACACTGGTAGAGGTGCCCGCCTCGACTGTGCGCTGGGGACCGCTCAACCTACCAGTAGGGGGCGGTGGCTATTTCAGAATCCTGCCTTACGCCTGGACCCGTTGGGGTATCAGGCGGTTGAACGAGGTGGAGAAAATGCCGGCGATTTTCTATCTCCATCCCTGGGAGATTGATCCCGCACAACCCCGACTCCCGGCTCCAGCGCTCGGGCGATTTCGTCATTACTTCAATCTGACAGAGACCGAACCACGGTTACGCGCCCTTTTGAACGATTTTGAGTTCTCGACGATGGTCGACGTTCTCGGACGCCAGGGTACCACTCCCATGGCGGAGCCACTCACTCCCGCGCTGCCCTACGTGTGGTGAGCAATGACTGACATCGAAATCACCACCGATGTGTCTCCCGTCGAGTGGGATGCCTTCTTACTGACTCAGCAGAATGCGAATTGCTACCACGGTTGGGAATGGCGTCGCATTTTCGAGAATGCATTCGGGCATGAGACGACTTATCTCGCTGCAAAGTCAGACCACCAAATCGTCGGCGTCCTGCCGCTGGTGCTTTTTCGGAGTCGGATGTTCGGCCGCTTCGCGGTGTCACTGCCTTTCGTCGACGGAGGCGGCGTGTGTGCCACCAATCCCGAAGTTGGGGCCCTCCTCGTGGAGCGGGCTGAGACGGTCGCGGCCGAGCAACACCTTTCGCACATCGAACTGCGCCACGTCAGCCGGCAGTTTCCGTCTTTTCCCGCTCGCGAAAACAAAGTTGGCATGCGCCGCCCGCTTGAAAGCACATCGGCGAGCGCGTGGAACGCTCTCGATCGCAAGGTCCGGAATCAGGTGCGAAAGGCCGAGAAAAGCGGCCTGACCACGCGCACCGGAGGCATCGAGCTGCTGTCGCAGTTTTACGCCGTGTTTGCCCGCAACATGCGCGACCTCGGCACCCCCGTGTATCCCCGTCGCTTGTTTCAGGATGTTCTCTCTACCTTTAGTTCCAGCACCCGTGTCTTCCTCGTCGAGCAGGGTCAGACTGTGGTCTCCGCCGGCATTTCACTCCTCGATCGAGACCGCTTGACCGTGCCGTGGGCCTCGTCTTTGCGCGAGTACCGAAGCCAATGCCCCAACAATCTTCTCTATTGGCGCATCATCGAACACGCCATCGAAACAGGGGTCCCGATCCTTGATTTCGGGCGCTCGACGCCGGGAGAGGGCACCTACCAGTTCAAGGTGCAGTGGGGCGCCGAGCCGTCGCCGATCTACTGGGAGTACGCGCTTCTCAAACGGACGACGCTTCCCGATCGGAGTCCCGCGAACCCGCGGTTCAAGGCGGCCATTGCCACGTGGAAGCGGCTGCCGCTGCCGGTGACACACTGGCTCGGCCCTCGCATCGTTCGATCGTTTCCATGACGGCGGGAGGGGCACGGCTCTACCAGATCGCCGCGACCGCGGCGATCGCCTTCATCGTCTGGGGGAGCCTTTTTCCCTTCACATTCCATCTCGTCTCATTTGCGGAGGCTGGCGGTCTTCTCTGGCGGACGCGAGGCTTCGTGTTCGATGTGGCAGCATGGTCGCTGACCGATATCGCGTCAAATGCGTTGCTGTTTATTCCGATGGGGATTTTTGTGTCGGCAACGCTCGAGCCGACGCGGCTGGTTCGTCATAGCTTTCTCCGAGTCGTCGGCTTTGCTTTCTTGTTGAGCGTGGCGGTTGAGTTCGGCCAGGGGTTTGTTCGCTGGCGAACTCCGTCTCTGCTCGATGTGACGTCTGCGGCATTGGGCGCAGGGGTTGGCTTTTTTGTGTGGCGAGTCGCTCGTGGCTCAATCGACGCCGCGTTTGCGGGGCTGGGCCGAACTTGGCGCAGTTCGACTCGTGTCGAGCGGACCCTGCTGCTATACGGCGCGCTCTTCGCCTGCGCCTGGCTGGTTCCGTTCGACGTCACAATTCGGCCGAACGAAGTCCTGGATAAGTACCAACATCAGCGGCTGATCCTTCCGTTCCGGGTACTCACCCGATGCGGCAACCAGACTGGAGCTGATCGTGACTTTTGTGGCGGCGGTCCCACTAGGCGTCATCGCGCGGGTTTGCGGCAGTTCTCGCGGCACCTGGCGGTCGCTACCGCATGCGATGACGCTCGCCACGCTATGGCTTCTTGCCCTGGAGCTGGCTCAGGTGCCGGTGTTTTCGCGAACGACCGATGCCATGGAATTCTTCGCCGCCCTTCCCGGCGCTACCGTCGGTGCAGCTGTCGCTCAGCTAATGCGTACGTAGGCCCCCACACAGAACGATGATGTCAAACGCCACGACACTAATCATCAGCATGCCTGAGTGTGGTGGCCGCGAGCGCCAGCACGAGCCGGTGACGGTGGGCCTCCCGCTCCCGCGCAGCCTCGCCGACAGCCCTCAACAGATTTCGCTGATTGACGAACATGGTCACGTACAGCCACTTCAAGTGATCCCGCTCGAAAAGTGGACTGACGGCAGTCTTCGCTGGGTGCTTCTGGATTTTCAAGTCACTGGTCAAATCGTATCGGAGCATCGGTACACGATACGCATTGGAGAAACCACACGTACAGATAACGCATTCAGTCTGTCGGTAAGGGAGGATTCTGATCAGATTGCGATCGATACAGGAACAGCGCAGTTCACGGTTCGCACTGGAAGCGGATTCTTATTCACGGACGTCGTTGCCGGAGGCTTGCCGCAAGTCGACGCGGCGCAAAGCGGGTTGCACGTCACGGATCAGACTGGAAAATGCCACACCGCACACGTGCAGAGTGTGACACTCGAGGAGTCTGGACCCGTGCGCGCCACTGTGCGGATCGAAGGCATTGTTGGCCCGCCACGGCGGCCGTTTCTCCAGGTCATCGCGCGGATTCAGTTCTTCGCTGGCTTGAGCGCCGTGCGAGTGGCGATCACGCTGCGTAACCCCGACCGGGCACGTCATCGTGGCGGCTTTTGGGAGCTCGGCGACCCGGGATCGGTGTTGCTGAAGGATGCCTCCCTGCACCTCTCACTCCCCTCTCCTGCGACGCGGATCGAATGCGCCCCTGAATCCGGAGCACCCGTCCAGGACTTCAACGCACCACTGGAGCTTTACCAGGATTCGAGCGGCGGCGAGCACTGGCAACACGTGACTCATCTCAACCGACAGGGCCGTGTTCCTTGCACGTTCCGCGGCTATCGTCTTGTGAGCGGGTCGCAACGATTCGAGGGTTTACGCGCCACGCCATCGATCCTGTTGCGGCATCAGGCCGGGTCAGTCGGAATCGCCGTCGAACAATTCTGGCAGAACTGTCCCAAGGCTATCGAAGCGGAAGATCGTGCGCTTATCTATCGCCTGTTTCCCCGCCAGTATGCTGACTTGCACGAACTGCAGGGAGGCGAACAGAAGACGCATCGGTTTACCCTCATGTTTGGCGCTGGCGCATCGGCCCGCGACGATGCGTGGTTCTGGGGGCGCATGCCTTGCTGGGTGCGAGCGACACCATCGTGGTATTGCGAGACTGATGCGGTCCCGTACCTGTCGCCACCACCTGACGGACCTGCCGACGCCTACGAAAGCCTCATCACCGCCGCCATCGAAGGCCCGGACTCATTCGAGCGCAAGCGGGAGAACGTAGATGAATACGGCTGGCGCCATTTCGGCGACCTCTACGCCGACCATGAAAACGCCTTCAGCGGAGAGCCACGTCCGATCGTCTCCCATTACAACAACCAATACGACGCTATCGCCGGCTTTGCGACTCAGTTCATGCGGACGAGTGACCGTCGTTGGTGGGCTCTCATGGACGACCTCGCTCACCATGTTGCTGATATCGATATCTATCACACCGATCGCGACAAAGCCGCGTACAACAACGGCCTGTTCTGGCATACCGCGCACTATGTCGATGCCGGGCTCTCTACGCATCGCTCTTACCCGAAGTCGCCAAAAGTCAATGGCGGGGGACTATCGAATGAGCACAACTATGCATCCGGCCTGATGCTGCACTATTTTCTGACCGGCGATCAAATCTCGCGGGAGTCGGCGGTGGGCCTGGCGCGGTGGGTGATTGCGATGGACGATGGCGACCGAACCATTTTTCGCTGGCTCGCACGAAGGCCAACCGGTCTGGCGAGCCAGACGAACTCCTCGGATTATCACGGGCCCGGGCGCGGCGCGGCGCACTCGTTGCGAGCCCTTCTCGACGGCCATCGGCTGACTGGCGACCAGGTCTTCCTGGACAAGGCCGACGAATTGATCCGTCGGGTGATTCACCCCTTGGACGATGTGCCCGCTCGGGAACTGCTCGACGCCGAACGGCGATGGTCGTACACGGCTTTTTTGCAAGCTCTCGGAGCGTATCTGGACTACAAAGCGGAACGTGCTGCCACCGACGCCATGTATGCGTACGCAGCCCAAAGTCTGCTCCACTACGCGCGGTGGATGGCCGTCAACGAATTTCCCTATCTAGACAGGCCAGATCTACTCGAATACCCCACCGAAACCTGGCCGGCACAGGATATCCGCAAGTCAGACGTGTTTCATTTCGCCGCCTGCTATACCGAAGGCACGGAACGAGCCGACTTTCGCAGCCGAGGCGCGTTCTTTTTCGAATCCGCCGTGTCGTCTCTGGCCGCTGCGCCAACGCGATCGTTTACTCGGCCGGTGGTGCTTCTCCTCACGAATGGAAGGCTGAACCGTTTCAAACAGATGGACGAACGGATGCACCCACCACTCACGAGCTCGGCAACGCACGACCTGGCGCTACCTTCCCGGTTTGTTTCGCAGAAGTACGTCGCCAAGCGCAGGTTACTCGGTCTGGCGGGGCTGCTCTTGGCTCTGCTCGGTCTGATCCCTCTGGCCATGACTGGTGCGGATCTGCCGGCTGCGATTGCGTCAGTGAGAATGATCGGCCAATAGCGCCCGCGACCGCCGCGCCGAGTTTTCAATCGCTTCCTCGTAGACGCGCTCCACAGCTCTCACTCTGGCCTCGAAAGACAGCTCGTGTTCCACACGGTGTCGGGCGCGCCGCACACACGCAGCGGTTTCCTGTCGTTCAGTCAGTGTGCGGTCGATCGCCGTGGTAAGCGCGGCGACATCACCCGTTGGAACAATTAAACCATGCGTCCCATGCTCGACGATCTCCTCGGTGCCGCCAGCGGCAGTTGCCACCAGCGGCGTTTCGAGCGCCATTGCTTCGAGCAATGCATTCGACGTCCCCTCGTAGTCCGACGATTGAACGAACACGTCAAGCGCGTGGTGAACGGAGACGATTTCCGACTGATGCCCGAGCAGCCTGAACGACCCGGGGGACATCTGGTCGCCCAATTGTTCCAGCTCCGTGCGAAGGCTGCCGTCGCCCGCGAGCAACAGATGGAGGCGAGGATATTTCATCTGCAATGCCGCGCAGGCTTGGATCAGCAAATCGAATCGCTTCTGCCGCTCCAAGCGAGCGGCTGCGCCAATAACGATGTCGTCCCCGGACAGACCCAGCGCGCGTCGTGCTTCGATCTCTCGCGAACGATCCCGCTGAAACGCCAGATGATCGATGCCATTGTGGATGACGCGCACGCGCTGGGGTCGTACTCCGGCACCGATGAGCTCCAATCGAATCTGACCCGACACGGCGATGGTCATCGGAAACCACCGCAGCACCTGTTTGTCGAGCGGGTAATACAGCCACCGCTCACGCCGGCTGTCCCCTGTCCAGCCGTGTGCCGTGGCAATCGGGATAACCCCCTGCGTCTTGGCGAGCATGAGGGCCAGCAGGTTTGTCTTGTAGTCATGAGCGTGGACAATGTCGATGCCGCGCTGTCGAACAATCTGGCGAAGGGCGGGCCACAACATTGGATCGAATGAATGCCGCTCCATCACCTCCACGTAATCGACACCAAGGCGATTTGCCCACGAACCGATTGCGAAAACGTCGTCGCGCGCATCCCGAATGTAGCAGGCTGTGACGCTGAATCGGTTCGGCGCTGCCCGTTGCGCGCCCAGCAGGATCGTTTTTTCCGGTCCGCCGCCCGTCCCGCGCACGCTTCGTAGTTCCAGTATCCGGATAGGTTGGCTCATGGTCGTCGTGCCGCCCGGCGGTGCGGCATGCGCGTGAGCAGGGCCAGAGCTCGTGCCACGTCGAACACCGTTGTGACGGCAAACACCTGGAACAGCGAGGACGCTCCTGGTCCCGCCATGCGGCGACGGATCAGCGCCGTGTGCATGAGAGACATCACGATGAGACTGGCGATAGCGGACGAGGTGAGCCAAAGGCCCGTCGGCGAAAGGAGCAAGCCGCAGATTCCCACCACCAGGGCCAGAGCACCGGCCACGGGCATGGCCACGCTCGGCAACGCGCGGAGCGTGAGCGGTGCGGCCAGGCTGACGCGGAGGTTGTCACGTCCGCGCCAGAGCTCGCCCCTGAACAATGCCCCGAGCGTGGCTGGATCGCCGAAGTGTGTGCTCCGCATCCTGTCATCGCTGACAATGTGTAGGCCGGCAGCACGAATGCGCTGGCATAAGTCCACGTCCTCGCAAGTCTCGAGACGTGAGTCGAACCCTCCCAGACGCTGAAAGATGTCGCGACGCACGGCCAGATTTCCGCTGCCGAGCCACTCAACATGTTGACGTCCGGCCAGCCGGCAGCGAAGTTCATCATAGGCAGATTGAACCCAGGTCCCCGCGTCGGGAGGATGGCACAGCGCGCCTGCGGCGCCGGTCCGCGAATCCGAAAGACAATCCACCGCAGTGCGAACCCAATCGTCGGCAATGACGTGATCGGCGTCCACGAACGCGAGGATCTCGCCGCGAGCGGCTGCCGCGCCCAGGGTCCGTAACTCACCCACACGAAGGCCCGGGAGGCTCAGGACCCGTCGCACCAGCGCCCCGGGCAACGGCGGCGGAGTCGTCGTGGGAACCGTTGTCCACCACCACCACCTCGATGGAACCTCGCGGATAGGTGTTCGCGCGTATTGACGCCAAGCACCGCTTCAGGCCACCCGCGTCGTCGCGAACCGGAATAACAAACGACACCAGCGGTTCGCCCCCTCGCGTGGAATCATCATCTGCCACAAACGCGCGCGCAATCATGTTGCCAGTCCTCCTGACGCCGACAGGCGGAATACTTTTGTCACCACAGAGGCAGACTTTTCGCACACTGCCAGATCCCGTCGTCGCGAGCCTTATCTGAATCTCGCGTCCCCCGCTCGGCAGGGCCCTTTTTGGGCTGCTTGGCGCGGTAAGTTCTTGGGGTGGCTAGCTCTTTGCTGATCGAACTGCCGGGATAGAAGCAAACGAGAGGCCCGATTCCCGCCGTCACATGTTGCGAACATTGCTCGTCCTCCTGATCCTTGTGCCTGGTTTCGTCATGGCACTCCGGGACCGTTTCGTGGGGTTGCTCCTGTACCTGTGGTTCGCGTTCTTCCGACCGCAAGACTGGATTTGGGTCGACATCACCGGTTTACGTCTCTCGCTCGTGCTGGGTCTCGTGCTTGTGGTGCCTGCCATATTCAGTGGCATTTTGCCCAATCTCACGCATCCTCTGAGCATAGGGAACCTGCTGTTCCTCATGACGGCGTTGGTGTCACAGGTGAACGCCGTCGACCCGTCCATGGGGTGGATGTGGATTGACTTTTTCGCTCGGTTGACCCTGATCTGCCTTCTCACAGTTACTCTGGTCACCACGCCTGCGCGACTCATTTGGGTACTTGCGACGATAACCGGTTGTCTCGGCTTCTACGCAGCGAAGGCAGGACTAGTCTCGGTCGTCAGCGGTGGTGTGCGATTCGCAGACGGACTGACAGGGGCGTTCACCGATAACAATGGCTATGCCCTCGGCACCGTCATGATCATCCCGATGCTCCTGGCGGTCAGCTCCAACGCCGCGCTGCTCGTCGAGGGCAGCAAGTACGCGTGGCTGACGCCGTGGCTGCGACGCGGTTTTCTGGCAGCCGTTCCCCTTTGTGTGTTCACCGTGATCAGTACCTACTCGAGAGGCGGATTCCTCGCACTCATCGCGGCCACGCTGGTCTATGTCGCTTTGCATCGCCGACGCGTACGACTATCGCTCGGCTTAGCTGCGGCCGCCGTTATTGCGCTGACCCTGGTTCCAATTCCCGAAGGTTATTTGGATCGAGTCGACACCATTCGCACCTACGAGGAGATCAACGAAGAGTCGGCGATCAGCCGCCTGCACTTTTGGCAGGTCGCCCTCCGGATGGCGGATAGTCAACCCCTCGGGATCGGGGTGCGAAATTTCGAAACAGCCTACGAGGCATACGACTTTTCTAACGGCCTGTATGGGACTGGCCGTGCCGTGCACAGCAGCCATTTTCAAGTTCTGGCCGAGCAGGGCTACCTCGGCGCATTGCTCTGGATCGCTCAGTTCGGCATTGCTTTCACTATCGTTTTCAGAGTCCGACGCCGATCACGCATGCCCGGAGTGGCGGAGTCGTCAGCGACGTTCCTATACTCGGTTGCGAACGGCTTGATGGCTTCCATGGCGGGCTTCCTCGTAGGCGGAAGCTTTGTTTCACTCGCCCTGAACGATGTCACCTGGATGACTTTCGCCTTGCTCGCAGCTCTCGACCGAATGACGCCTGCGCTGTGCGCTGTCAACGATCCGGCCGAGGCCGTCAGGTGGTCGCCGCGGCCGGTAGCGGCATGGCGGCCAGCGAGTGTCACCCATCGTTCCCCGGGCACCGGGGTGTAGCGTGCCAACCCTGAGATTGGCAGAAGCCTCATCGTCGTCAGGCACGGGGTTACGGCAACCGTATCGGGTGTCCCCTGATGTGGCGGGCAACAGGATTGGTGTCGTGCAAGTCGTGCTCACGCTCGGGATCGGTGGCACCGAGCGCCTCGTGGTGGAGCTCTGTCAGCGTTTGCAGCATGAATTTCGCATGACAGTGTGCGCGCTGGATGCACCGGGCGTCTGGGCAGACGAGCTCCACGACTGTGGGATTGACGTCGTGCCACTTCAGCGCCGGCCCGGGTTCAAGCCGTCGTTGGCCTCTCGGATCGCGAGACTGACCGATCGCCATCAGGCGGCGCTCGTTCACTGTCATCATTATTCTCCGTTCGTTTACGGCAGCCTCGCGACACTGCTCAGACCAGGCCTGCGAATGGTCTTCACCGAGCACGGCCGCTTGTCCGATGGCCCGCCGTCATTGAAGAAGCGCTTGATCAATCCGCTATTGGGACGGGTCCCCACGGCGCTGCTTGCCGTGTCCGACGCGTTACGCGCGTCGATGATCGACGAAGGGTTTCCGGCCCGCCGGCTGCAAGTGATTCACAACGGCATCGAGCCTGGTACCTCGCCAACTGATAGCGAGCGGCGCAATGTCCGACGGACGCTTGGCATAGCGCCTTCAACGATTGTGATCGGCACGATCGCACGACTCAATCACGTCAAGGACCTTGGCACGCTCATCGAGGCGTTCGCCATCATCTCGCGGCAGCACCAGGAAATCGTTCTCATTGTCGTCGGCGATGGCGAAGAGCGGAACCGGCTGGAGGAGATCGCTCGACGCTTGGGTGTGCTGAGTGAGATCCGGTTTCTTGGTCAACGTGACGATGCCCGCCGACTCTTAGCCGCGTTCGATGTGTATGTGAACAGCTCAATCTCTGAAGGTATCTCGCTCACGATCCTCGAAGCGATGGCGGCAGAGCTTCCCGTCGTGGCCACGCGAGTCGGCGGAACCCCGGAGGTAGTGGCCGATGGAATCTCTGGATTGCTAGTGCCGGCACGGACACCCGCCGCTCTCGCTGACGCGATCCGACAGCTCGCTGTCGATCGGGGCCGGAGGCGGGCAATGGGAACGTCCGGACGACTGACGCTGGTGCAGGGCTTCTCGATTCACCGCATGGTGGATCAGTACGCGGAATTGTACCGACGGCTGGGGAGCTGAACACTATGTGCGGCATCTGTGGCGTGATGTCCCTGAATGGCCAACTCAATCCAGTGGTCAGCGACGCAATCGGTCCGATGACAGAAAGCCTCCGCCACCGCGGACCCGATGGAGGAGGCCACTTCGTTGATTCGCGCGCGGCCCTCGGCCACCGCCGCCTTGCCATCATCGATCGCGCGGGCGGCAGTCAGCCGATGACGAGCGAGACGGGCACTTGGATTGTCTTTAACGGTGAGATTTACAATCACCACGCGCTCCGCCAGGTGCTTGCCAGCCGCGGACACACGTTCCGCACGACCTCGGATACGGAAGTGATTCTGCACGCGTACGCGGAGTACGGTGTGCAGTGCGTGGCACGGCTCCACGGTATGTTCGCCTTTGCGATTTACGACCCTGCCACCGGCACGCTGTTCATGGCCCGAGACCGGCTCGGCAAAAAGCCCCTTTTCTACGCCGTGCTTGGCGGTGTTTTGCACTTCGCCAGCGAGATGAAGGCTCTGTATCACAGCCCCGAATGGAACGGCACCATCGACTACTCGGCGCTCGACGGGTATCTCTCACTTGGATATGTTGTTGCACCGGCGACCATTTACAAGCACGTCTACAAACTTGAACCGGGAAACTGGCTGCTGGCTCGGAAGGGACACATTCAAATCGGCCAGTACTGGGACGTCGAAAACTTCGACGATCGCTCTGAAACGGCCGACGAGCTTCAGTCGACAGTCAGCGATCTGATTCGCGCCGCCGTGACGGACCGGCTCGAGAGCGAGGTCCCGCTTGGCGCGTTTCTCTCAGGTGGCATCGATTCAGGGCTCGTCGTGTCGTATATGGCAGAAGCCATGGCGAGGCCGGTCCAGACAACCTCGGTGGGCTTTGGCGGTCGCGGCCACAACGAGCTCGAGGCGGCAGCGCTGACGGCCGCACGGTGGCGCACCGAGCAAGTGAGCGAGGTTGTCGAGCCGCAATTGGATCAGGTGCTCGATCACGTTGTATCGGCGTTCGACGAGCCGTTTGCCGACGCCTCGGCGATCCCCACGTATTACGTCTCCGCGATCGCACGGCGGCAGGTCACCGTCGCTTTGAGCGGCGACGGCGGCGACGAAACGTTCGGAGGGTATAGCTTTCGCTACGTGCCCCACGCCGTCGAGTCACTGGTTCGTGACGCCCTGCCGGCATCCGGCCGACGCGCCGTCGGTCGGCTCGCGAGGCACTGGCCCCGGTCCCGGCGACTCCCGCGTGCGCTGCGGTGGGGAACGTTGCTTGACAACGTCAGTGTCGACGCCGACAGCGCGTATTTTGCTGACTTGTGCATTACGAAGCCGCCGACTGTGCGCCGCCTCCTGGGTCTGCCTGTGGCGGGCGATGTCCGCGCCAGCAACGTTTTCAACGCGGTCACTGCGCCCTATCGTCACTGCGCCTCCCGGAGCCCAGTTCAGCGGGCCGAGTACGCTGACCTCAAGATCTATTTGGCCAATGATGTGCTCGTGAAGGTCGATCGGATGAGCATGGCACACAGCCTCGAAGTCCGGTGTCCCCTGCTCGACCACCGCCTCGTGGAGCTCGCATTTGCAATTCCGCGGTCGCAAAAGATGCCATGGATGCAACCAAAGCATCTGCTCAAACAGATCGCACACACACGGCTGCCGGCGCCTCTGCTTCAACTCCCCAAGCACGGCTTCTCAGCTCCGATCGGCGAATGGCTGGCTGGTTCGTACCGGTCTCGGTTCATCGACGATGTTCTGAGGTCGTCGTCGTTTGTCTCAAGTCACCTCGATACACAGTGCGTGCGCGCACTGCTTGACGAGCACTGCCGTGGGACAAGTGACAATTCCTCCGTGCTCTGGGCGATCTGGATGCTGGAGCGATGGAACACCCTTCGTGAACGACAGGATCAATCATGCCCTTCCTTGGTCGTTGCCGGTTAGCCCTCGCCCTGCTCTTGATCTCGGCAGGCCTCGATGCACAGGTGACGCCCGGAGGCGCCCTCGTGGGCGCCACCGATCTCCTCTACCAAGGGGCTTTCCGAGTGCCGGCCGGAACTCATGGATCTTCCTCATTCGAGTACAGGTGGAACGGCGCTGGCATTCAACGCTGCGCGGGGTTCGCTGTTCATCGTGGGGCACGACCATCAGCAAAATGTCGCGGAGATCAGCGTGCCTGCCATTCGCACGGCCACCGATCTCAACATGTTGGACACCGCAGCGATACTGCAGCCCTTCACGGACGTAACGGAGGGCGCACTGCCGAAGATTGGCCAGGGTGATATCAAACTGGGAGGGCTGCTTCCGTATGACGGCCGCCTCTATGTTTCAGCCTATATTTTCTACGACGCCTCCAAGAGCCAGACGCTCTCACATTTCGTGTCGAGCACCGACCTGAAAGCGCAGGGAGACGTTCAAGGGCCATTTCGGGTTGGGACCAACCCTGCAGGTTTCCACTCAGGTTACTTTGGGGTCGTTCCCCCCGCCTGGCGCGCCGCCCTGGGTGGCCCTGTGCTCAACGGCAACTGCTGTCTTTCGATCATCAGCCGCACGTCATATGGGCCTGCCGCATTCGCGATCGACCCCGCAATGATCGGCACGAAAACGCATGGCTCGGCAGTACCGCTCCTGTACTACCCCGCGTCTGATCCACTGCTCGAGCGTGGTGATGAGGGCGACGGTTGGAGCAACACCAGCGAACTGTTCAATGGAACCACCGAAGTCAAAGGCCTGGTCTTCCCCGAGGGAACGCGGAGTGTCTTGTTCTTTGGCCGTCAAGGGGTGGGGCCATTCTGCTATGGGGAAAGCGCCGACTGTAAGGACCCCGCCGAACCCTACAAGGGTAACCATGCGTACCCTTACCGATACCAAGTGTGGGCATATGACGCCAACGATCTCGCCGCGGTCAAGAACGGAAGCCGACGAGCGTGGTCAGTCAAGCCCTATACCGTCTGGACACTTACCCTCCCGTTTGCGGAAGGTCATGCGCGCATCAATGGCGCTGCATATGATCCCGCGTCCGGACGCATCTTCCTCTCGCAGGCACATGGGGATCGCCCGCGGCCCGTCATTCACGTTTTCACTATCAAGGGCACGTAAGGCTGCTGCGCCAGCGCCCTACGCGCGCTGGAGGCAGATCTTCACAATGCCTTTGTAGACTGCCGGATTCCAAGGCCAATGGCGTGCTGCACGGAGGAACCAGCGAACCGCTGTGGTCCGACGCGTGGGCGCCGCCAGTCCGGCGCCAACTACCCAGACATTCGCTCGGGCTTGCTTCGCAATATTGCGGCTTACCCCCCGCCCACGAGGAGAGCCAAGCGCCCGTTCCACCACGGCGACGCGATCTGCGGCGCGCCGATCGAGGTCCTGGGTCATCTGCCCGGAATGAATGCGATAGCGCGTCAGCGGCTCCCGTATGACCCTCACTCGTCCGCCGGCGGCCGCGTATCGTAACCAGAGATCCCAGTCTTGCACGCCCGCCTGCTCCTCAGAAAAGCCACCGAGGCGGTCGAACCAATCTTTGCGGATTAGAACGCTGGACATCGAGATGAAGTTGTTGAGCAACAGCGGCTCAAATACCTCGCCTTCGTAGAACTGAGTGCTGTCCGATTGACGCGGTTTGACGCGGTGGCAGACGTCGAAGTTCTCGCAATCTGTAAACACCAAGCCGACTCCCGGATCGTCGAGAGCCAACTGCCTGGCAATCTTATCCAGCAGCCATTCGTCATCGGCGTCCAGAAACGCGAGCCACTCACCGCGAGCGAGTTGCGCGCCAAGATTTCGGGCTTTGTAGGGACCACCTTTCGCCTGTCGTACTTTGCGAATGCGCTCGCCGAAGCCTTCAAGAACCTGCCACGTGTCATCGGTTGACTGATCGTCGATGACCAAGACCTCAATCGACACGTCGCGTTGAGCCAACGCGGATGACACCGCCTGGCCCACGTAACGCGCCGCGTTGAAAGCGGGGATGATGACGCTGACACGCGGTGACATGTGACTGGACGCTAGTTGCCGAAAGAGGAAACCGGTCGGCTGATCTTGTCGATCGGCCGGAGCCAGCCATTCAACGTCATTGTCAAGTAACGACCGAGCTGCTTGGGCTTGACAAGGCGCAGAAGCACCTCGGAAAACACTCCGAATCCGCCAACGCACACCAGTAAGTGAACACCCACTCTGGGCCAGTAACCTAAACCCTGGTCAATCAATATTGGATTGAGCGCGAAAAACGCGGGCATGTGTCCCAAGAAGATGATGAGAGAGTTGCGCGCGAGGAATCTTATCGGTCCGGGGGCAGTCACCCGTCTGGCCGCACCGAACGTGAGCAACGTTGACGACATGTACAACACGGAAACGGCGGCCGAGACGCTGGCCAGTCCCGCCATCGACGACCATCCTCCGAGCGTCATGAACGGAAAGGTTTCTTGGAACCCCAATCGAACGCACACCATCGCCCACAGCGCCATGCCGCCGACCAATGCGACCACGTACGATAGAGCGTTGCCCCGGGGCGCGCTGGCTGGACGCGCCCCGTAGGCCAAACCGAGCAAGAACACCGTGGTCCAATTCGTTAGGAACATGTATGCGACATAGGGACCCGCCCACGCCACCAGGGCGATGCGAATCGGGATCTCGAGCAGAAACGCGATGGCGGCCATGCGGACGCCAACCCGCACGTGTCGTAGTAAGACGGCCCAGACCAACAGGAGGTGCAAATAGGTGCCCAGGTACCACGTCGTGGGATTCGCGGGGAAGTTGTCGAACACCACGTTCGCTCCCCCGAGGAACGGCAGGTAATTGCTCAGCGCAAGACCGGAGCCCGACCGAAGCCCCGCGCCAGAGAACAGTCCGAGAATGGTAATGAATCCGGCAGCGGCCAACCCAAATAGATAGATCGGAAACAACCGAGTAACCAGGGCTTCGACGACGCCTCGCCGCTCGCGCGCCAGCGTATAACCAGTAGCGAAAATAAAGAGAGCGACGCCGAGCTGCTTGACGTAGATTGGCGGCGTCCACGAAACCGTCGTGGCGTGGGCGACGTGCCCATAGACGATCAGACTGATGCCAATCGCCTTCAGCCAGTCAATCGCGTCAGACCGCGGCACTGACCGTCTCCTGCACCTTCGCCTGTGCAACATGCCGGACAAAGCGCGCTGGGTTGCCTGCTACCACTACTCCCGACGGCACGCGGCTCGACACAACCGATCCAGCGGCGACCGTCGAAGACTGGCCAACGTCCGCCATAATCAGACAGCCCTCACCAATCCACACGTCTTCGCCAATGTCCAGTTGTCGCAATCGTTGAGGGTCAGTCGGCATCCGCCGGCCATCGGCATCAAACTCGTGCAGCCCCGCGCCGCTGATGATCCCCGCTCGACTGCCAATGAGGGAGCCGCGGCGCAACCTCGAGGACCCCACGATGGAGTACGGCCCTATGTACACTCCGTCCTCCACGGTCGATTGGCGATGCGAGAAGAACGCACCAAAGCCGACATGGAAGCTGCCCTGGCAGGAATCGAGAGTCAGACGATAGAACGCGCGTCTCAGGAATGCTCCTGGCAGTCCGGGCATGAGGGCGAAGACGTGAGCGCAGAAGGAGAAGATGGTGTCGCGATGAACGTCGCGCGCCGCCTCGAGGGCGCATAACCCCCCTAGCGGCGCCACCAGGATGATGCAGCCGGCATCGAGAAGCCGTTTGATTCCCTGCCGAAGAAATGCCCGCGACATTGGCTTCATGCCCTCACGCGTGCCTCACCTTTTTGAAACGCTCGGAATGTAACGTCTCAGCAAACTGCACCCGTACTGGAATCTTGTAGGCGGCGAGTCGGTCACGGCAGAACAACCGCATGCGCGTTTTGAACTCCGCGGCCGGTTCCGGCCGCGCGAGACGAACAGCCGCGACGACAGCCTGTCCGGTCAGCGGATTCGACTCTCCGCGAACTACGACGTCCTCGACGTTCTCCAACCCGAGGAGCGTATTCTCGACTTCGGTAGGAAATACCTTGTTGCCACCCACGTTGATGATTTCGCTCTTGCGGCCGAGGATCCGAAGCCACTCTCCATCGGTCTCGACGAGATCACCCGTATCGAAAAAGCCTTGCGCGTCAAACGGGTTCGGCGCGTTGAGGTAGCCCAACATGGCCGATTGTGCCCGAATCCAGAGACGGCCATCGACGATCTTGGTTTCGTACCCCTCGCCTCCGACGCGAACCCAAAGCGACCCCGCATCTCTCGACTGCGACCTTAGGATGCCGAGCTCGCTGAGTCCATAAGTCTGTAACAAGCGGACATGGGGAAAGGCCTCATGCGTTCTGCGGAGAGTGGCCTCCGGCATCGGTTCGGTGCCGTACGTGATCAGTTCCAATGACGACAGGTTGTGCCGCAGGTGTTCTTCGGAAAGAAGCAGCATGTTCAGGAAAGTCGGCGACGTCGGAAGCAGCGCGGCCCGGTGGCGTGCGATGGCTTCGCAAACCTGACGTGGCATCCGGCCGCCAGAGATAATGACGGCGCCGCCATTCGCGAGCGTATAGAAGAGCGTATTGAGCCCGCCGATATGGTCAAGCTGGAGGAAGACGAGCGTCCTGTACCGATGACGAGGAGTCGCGAACTTCTGAAGCAAACGGTCGAGATCGTGCACGGCTGCTTTGTGTCTGCCCGTCGAACCTGACGAGAAAAGCACGAGGCCGGCTGCGCCTTTGTTCTGCAGCGTTCGATAGTGGTAATGGGTGGCGGTGCGACCGGTCGATTGAATGAACGGCGCCTCGGGCGAGATGCGGTACTCGACCTCGGCTACGTCGAGAAACTCGTCCAGATGCGCGCGAGAATCGGTAGAAATTGGGACGAGGATGTTTCGTGCAGTCATTGCGGCAAGCAGCGCCGCGATGGACTCGACACCGTAGTCTCCTTCAATGCTGACCACTCGCCCTGTGACGCCCCGTGCCTGCAGCGCGTCCTGCCACCAGGTCACCCGATGGAGAAGGTCGCGGTACAAACTCTGGTCCGAATCGGTCGCAACCGCCAACCGAGAGCTCGATTCCTTCATGCGGTCGAAAAGCCAAAACGACATCAGCCCGCCCCTCCCAGATAAATCACCTGACCGGTCACCATGCTGCTTTCAGGTCGCAAGAAGAACTCGACAACGTTGACTACGTCGTCAGCAACGGCCCAGCGACTCACCGCCTGCGCGTCAATGAGTGCTCCCAGCCTCTCCTTCGGAACACCGGCGACCAGAGCCGTCGCGATCGGCGAGGGCCCCACAGCGTTGCAGGTGATACCCAAGGGACCCAATTCTCGCGCTGCTATCCGAGTGAAGGTTTCGAGTGCGCTTTTTGACGCCGCGTACACCGCTTCACCCTGCAGCCGCAGCGGGACTGCCACCGACGTCAGGTTGACGATGCGGGCATTGGGGGACCCGCGCATCAACCGCACCGCAGCTCGCGTGAAATTGAAGGGAGCCAGAAAGTTGGTTTCGACGACGCGCCTCGCGGTCTCGAAAGGCGTCAACGGAATGGCATTCATGCTCGCCACGCCCGCGTTATTAATCAGCACGTCCAGGGTGCCAAATTGAGTGCGCAGCTCGTTGAACAATGCATCCACTGCCTCTGGCGACGTCACATCGACACAACGGTGCGTGTATCGTTCGTGACACAAGCTTGACGGCGACCGGGCGCATCCAACGACGTGATCACCAGCGGCGAGGCAGTGCTTTGTCAGCGCCTCTCCGAGACCACGTGTCGCACCGGTGATGAGTACATGCCGTCCTGACATCGGCCTCACTCACGAGTTAGTAAGACGATGTACTCGACCAGTGAGCCAACAGTGCGGAACGGGCTTCGCCTCTGGGACATGGCGCGATCGTCGCTGAGCATGATTGGACATCCTGCCGCTTGAAGTCCATCCTCGACGTCAAGGAGCAACGCGAGCAGCCCAAGCGAGTCGAGCGGACTTTCTGGCCCAAATAGGGCAGCCGATGTCGAAACGGTCAGCTGAGAGTCCTCAGCTCGAGCCAGATTTGCGGTGCGCACGGCCTCCAGGACGACGCTCTGCACCTCGTCAGGACTCAGCTGTCGCGAGACGGGTGCACCGGATGTAATAAAGGACATTAGTTCCTCGATTCGTTATCGAGTGCTGTCGCCAATGCGCCGACAACACGCCTCTGATCGTCTTCGGTCATGCCGATGTAGAGCGGCAGGATCACGGTCTCCGCAGTCGCGGCTTCACTCTGGGCGAGTGGCGCCCCACGGCCTTCGCACCGCCAGAGCTCAGTCCTGTAAGCGGGCTGTCGATGGGCGCACATCACTCCTCGACGCGTGGCGATGCCCGCGTCCAACATCGACTGCATCACTCGCTTCGGATTGACCTCTTTCGGCAGTCGCACACAGTAGCTCTGCCAGTTGCTCCTTGCCCATACGGGCTCGTGTGGCACACTCAACCCTTCAATGCTTGCGAGAATCTGGCTGTAACGATCCGCCAGTTGACGCCGCTCGGCGACCATGGCCGGGAGGCGCATCAACTGTTCACGACCGATTGCGGCCTGGAGGTCTGTCAACCGACAATTGAATCCCAGCTCGGCGCACTCCTCTGTCGCGATCGCTTGTGGTTGTTGTCCGGCAATCTCCGGCCCTGACATCGAATGGTGCCGCCACAGGCGGAACTTGCGATCCCACTCCGGCTTCGCCGTCGTGAGCATGCCGCCGTCACCGGTCGTGATCACCTTGCGTGGATGAAAAGAGAAGCACGCGATGTCACCGTGCGGACGCCCGATTCGCTCCCATCGGCCACGCCACAGAATCTCGCTGCCTGCTGCGCACGCGGCATCCTCGACCACGACCAACCGGTGCCGTCGTGCGATCTCGATGATGGCTTTGAGGTCGCACGGCATGCCGAGTTGGTGAACGACCAGGATGGCCCGGGTGCGTGAGGAGATGACCGCTTCAATCCGCTCCGGCGCCATGGTGAACGTATCAGGCCGGATATCGACGAACACGGGAAGGGCCCTGCAATACCGAATCGCGTTGGCCGTCGCGATGAAGGAATGACTGACGGTAATGACTTCATCATCCTGGCCGACGCCCACCGCGCGCAGTGCCAGGTGGAGCGCCGTGGTGCAGTTCGACACGGCACACGCATATCGGGCGCCGACCATGGTTGCAAACTCGTTCTCGAACGCCGCGACTTCGGGACCCTGTGTAATCCAACCTGACAGCAGCGGCCGATGCACCGCTGCCAGCTCCCTCTCCCCGATGACAGGCCGCCCCACGGGAATCGGCGGCAACGACGACACCATTGCGCTCACGCGCCGACCCCGCTCGCCAATCGGCTGCCCTGCCACCAGTCGACAAGCTTTCTGAGGCCGTGCTCGAATGGCACGTTGGCCTGGAATCCGATCTCGTGCTGCGCCCGCCAGGTATCTGCCTGGCAGCGCGGGACCCGATTCCCTATCCGCTCGGGCGCATATTCAATCGGGAGGTTGGAACTCATGGTGCGCAGCAGCAGCTCGGCGACCTCGAGCAGGCTGGTCTCGGTGCCTGTTCCAATGTTGTAGGTACGATCGGTCACGGGCGCACACGCCGCCAGAATGTTGGCGCGCGCGATGTCGTCCACGTAGATGAAATCCATAGTCTGCGTTCCGTCGCCGAAGATCGTCAGAGGCTGGTTGGCCGCGATACGCTCCATCCAGCGGATGAAGACCTCGGTATAGGCGCCATGACTGTCCATGCGGGGGCCGTAGACGTTGAAATACCGGAGCGCGACGTAGTCCAGCCCGTGCTGGTCGTGAATTGCCCTCAGAAGGCCTTCGTTGAAGGCGTTGGCGCTGCCATAAAGCGTGCGGTTGTTGTACGGATGATGTGCCTCGGACGTCGGAAACCGGTCAGCCAGGCCGTAAACCGAAGCCGACGAAGCGGCGATGACTTTGCGCACGCGCGCCTTGAGGGCAGCGTCGATGACCGTGTAGGTGCCGTTGACGAGCACTTCGATGGTTTCGGCCGCGTTCTCTGCACACGGGGTGATGCGGATGGCCGCTTGATGGAACAAGACATCGATACCTTGCATTACCTCGTTCACCAGGATTCGGTCCTGAATGTCACCGGTAACGATCGTGACGCGGCCCTCGGCACTGGCCGCAGCCAGATTTTCGCGATGACCCCGCGCGAAATTGTCGAGCACGACGATTTCCGCGACCGATTCACGGACCAGACGATCGGCGATGTGAGAGCCAATGAGCCCGGCGCCCCCCGTAATGAGGACCCGCGCGTTGCGAAGCTTCAACGGGACCATCGCGCGATCCCTGACTCCACTCTGGGGGTCATTCCGGTCGAACAAGAACACGCGTCAGGCGCCACCACAGGCGCGACACGTCGGGCGCGAAGGGCCGCCACGACGCCGATCTCAGTGGGCATAGACCTCCTGCCTGACCGCGGCAGAGACAACCTCTACTTGAGTGCGCGACAGCTCCGGATACATCGGCAGCGAGAGCACCTCATTCGCCGCGCGCTCCGCCTCCGGAAAGTCGCCCAGGCGGTATCCGAGATCCGCATATGCCGGCTGCATGTGCACCGGCACAGGGTAGTGGACATCCGTCGAGACGCCGTGCGCGTGTAACGTTCGAGCCAGCGACTCGCGATCCGAATGCCTCACGACAAACAGGTGATACACGTGATGAGCATAAGGAGCTTCCTGGGGTGCGAGCACGCCACTGTCCTCGAGCAATTGACGATAGGCATCAGCATGCTTTCGTCGGGCCTCGGTCCACCGATCAAGGTGACGCATCTTCACACGCAGAATCGCACCCTGGAATCCCTCCATCGGAGCGTTGTAGCCCTTGCGCACCTGATGGTATTTGCGTTCCTGCCCTAAATCCCGCAGCATACGCACGTCACGCGCGAGCTCATGACGATTGGTGACCACAATGCCGCCCTCGCCGTATGCACCGAGGTTCTTGCCGGGGTCGAAGCTGAAACAACCAGCGTCGCCGATTACGCCAACAGGGCGACATTTGTAGAAGGCGCCGTGCGCGTGGCAAGCGTCCTCGATGACAACTAGGTTATGGCGTGCCGCAAGCTCCAGAATGGGATCCATGTCGGCGGGCTGCCCGAAGAGATGAACGGGCAGAATCGCCTTGGTGCGGGTCGTGATGCACGCCTCGATCTTCGTGACGTCGATGGTGAATGTGTTGTGATCGATGTCGACGAACACGGGACGCGCGCCGGCATGACAGATCGCCGCGGTGGTCGCGACGAAGGTGAACGGGACCGTGATCACCTCGTCACCAGGTCCGATACCGGCCGCCAGGAGAGCAAGGTGCAAGGCGCTCGTCCCAGAGTTGACGGCGATCCCCGACGTGGCTCCGCAGCGATCAGCGAACTCGTTTTCGAAAGCCTCCACTTCGGGGCCGAGGACGAACTGACCCGTATCGAGCACGCGCGCGATGGCTGCGTCGATGTCGGTCTTGATGTCCCGATACTGTCGGCGGAGGTCGATGAGAGGAATCATTTGGTGCACCTCCCTCCAGCGAACACGAAGGGAATGCGAGTCTCATCGCGGGCCGCTCGCACGGACCTTCCGGGGCGACTTGCACGCTTCCGCCGCGATTCTTCCAATCACCGATCCGTTGAGCAAACATTTGTCCTTGTCTTGTGCAGTGGGGTGCCCAAGCCGGTAAGGTGCTGACCTGTAGTGGGTTACGGCACAGGGCGGCGAGTCCGGTGGCGGGCCGATTACAGTTCAGGTCTGCTTGTGGGGTGACTTTGTTCCGGAGGGCTGGCGCTTTTGCGCACGGCCGATCGGGCTATCGAAAAACGTGGGGCCGAGCCGATTGGCTCGGCCCCTTCCTCCAAGGTCCTAGGGCACGACAACGACGACATCAGCACCAGGACCGACGCCGCATGCGTTCCTGCCCTGCACGCGGACGTAGTAAGTACCTTTCTGCACAGCCGCCACGATTTTCGAGGCGCTGCTGCCAGTGTCTCCCCTGAACGTGAAGTGGCCCTGGGCAGGTCCAGCGGAGATCACATAGGACGTGACCGGACCGCTCGAGGGGTTCCAGGTCAATGTGACGACCCGGCCCGCGACCGTGTACGCCAGGCCGCTCGGTTCGCCTGGGGGTGCGCTACAGCCTGATCCGCCGACGACTACGACAACTTCGTTGGACGGCTCGCTTCGGTAACCGTGATATTGAACCTTGGCCCGGACGTGATACGTCCCACGCGGCACGTTCGTCGCTTGCAACCCGGTCGCAAGGCTCCCCGTCACGAATCCTGGCAATATGTTGCTGGCGCCGGGGTGAGAACCCGCTTCGACAACATACGATTGGGGAATTTCGGGCGCGTCCCCCGGGTCGGCCGGATCGGGCGGCTGCCAGCTCAGAGTCACCGTTGATCCCGACACGGAAGCCGTCAGATTCTTCGGACCCTTTGACCGTCGTCCCTTCTGAGAGACGCTCACCTTCCGCCCGCCGATGCGGAGGCTGCCTCCGCGGTCCGGACCGATGTTCTGACCGACGACGAAAGTCACGGTGCCGCTGCCATTATTACTCGGCGTTGTCGTAACCGTGATCCAAGGCTGCGGCGATACGGCAACCCATCCGCACCCGGACGCATCGGTAATCGAGATCACGTTCGATCCCCCGTTAGGCTGAGCCGTATAGCTCCCTGGCGCGACCGCGTCACAGATCAGTCGCTTGCGCCACGTGCCGGCCGTGCCGCTGCCTCCCGGGCGATCGGAGACGAGATAGAGATAGGTGGGGTCGCTCGTGAGGCTAGGATGACCGTCCTGCCACGACGAGTTGAGCGCCATGAAGTTGACCGGTCCACCGAATCCGCTGTTTCCGTCTTCGCGGGCCGCAACCCAGACATCCGTTCCTCCTCCGCCATTCAGCCGGTCGGATTCGAAGAACAATGTGGTTCCATCGTGAGAAATCTCCGGTCTCAATTCGTTCGACGCGGAATTCACGATGGCAACAGGCGTTGGAGCAGAGAAAGCCGCTGTTTTGCTGGCGCGTGTGGCCATCCAGAGATCGAAACCACCCTTGCCCCCCGCCGCATTCGACGTGAAGAAAATGGTCAATTCGTCTTGGGTTAGCGTCGGCGAGGCGGCGGTGGCTGTAGGTGAACTCAGTCCGCCGAGAGGCGCCACGGATGTGAAGGACGAAGTGATATTCGGACGCGTCGCAACGAACAGGTCGAGTCTCGAAGATCCGCTCGCCAACGACGATGCAAAGTAGAGCCGGAGAGCATCACTCGAGAGCCACGGTCGTCGATCTGGTTCGCTGGCGCCACCTGACTGCAGCGACAGCAGGCGTCCTATGCCGTTACCGAGGTAAACAGCGTCCACGCCTTTCCCATAGAGGTCGAGCACGTAGACCTGCCAACCGGCCCACCAGGTGCCGCTCGTCAACGTGAACGCGCCTCCGTTGTTCAGTGCATTGATCCAGTTGCCGTTGGAGCCGTTGTACCCGAACACGTCCGCGCGATTATTGCCGTCGACATCGGTCGCATAGAGCGTGAGCCCAGTCGGCCACGTTCCGCTCCCGACGACACCGACGCCGGTGATCACAACCGACCAGGCGCCCGTCGCGCTGTTGTACGGAAGCGCGTCGGCGATGCCATCACCGTTGAAGTCTGCGGCCAGACCGCCTGGCGCCGTATACGTCACGGTCTTGCTCGACGTGACCGAGCCAGCCGCGTTGGTCGCGGTGAGTGTGTAGGTCGTCGTCGCGGTTGGCGACACGGTTCTTGTTCCAGATGCAGCGACTGCGCCAATGCCTTGGTCGATGCTGACTGTGGTTGCGTTAGTGGTGGTCCACGTCAACGTGGACGACTGACCGGCGGTAATGGTCAGCGGCGAGGCGTTCAGAGTCGCCGTGGGCAGGCCACCACCACCTCCACCGACAGTCACCGTCGCGGTTCTGGTGACAGATCCCCCAGCGTTGGTCGCGGTGAGCGTATAGGTCGTTGTCGCAGTCGGAGAAACCGTGCGTGTGCCCGACGCTGCAACCGTTCCGATGCCCTGATTGATGCTGACAGACGTCGCTCCGGACGTCGTCCACGTGAGGGTCGACGACTGACCGGAATTGATGGTCGCCGGCGATGCGGTCAGGGTCGCCGTCGGGCCTGCCCCGACAGTCACCGTCGCTGTCGCTGTCACAGAACCAGCTGCGTTCGTCGCAGTCAAAGTGTACGTGGTTGTCGTGGCCGGAGAGACCGTTCGGGTGCCGGTCGCCGCAACCGCTCCGAGACTCTGATTGATGCTGACAGTGGTTGCACCACTTGTTGCCCATGTGAGCGTAGCCGACTGACCGGGCGCAATCGTCGTCGGCGCGGCGCTGAGTGTCGCTGTCGGAAGACTGGAGCCCACCGGTGCGATCGGGCAGGTGATGCCACTCTCGATCCCGGGCTTGGTTGTTGGCGTGCAGGATCCGGGTGGCCTGGGCTGGACATCTGTACGGGTGTGGTACACCTGGAAATTGTCATTGGCGTTACCGTTGTAACCGTACACTCTCACTTCGTCCAATTTAGTTAGACACTCCGAGCCGTTTACGAGTCCCCCCATGTAAACACTGGAAAGACTTCGCCCAGGCGGCGCGGCAAAAGTGGTGTTTTTGATGGTCACCAGTTTGTTCTCCATCCAACATCCGTTCACGGACGAAGGAGTGGGAACGTGGATGTTGCGCCAGGTTCTCAGGTAAGAATTCTCAACGAGAAGGTTGGGGCCGGGACCATAACCAGAAGATGGTGCGTCGATGGCGTTCTTCACGCCTTGAATATCGGAGTTGCGGATAACGGTGGCGGTCGTGGAATAGTCGCCAAAGTACACGCCGTTCCCACAGCAATGGCTGTTGGCCGTGTGTCCGCCCCTAATTTTCAGACCGTCGAAGGTGACTTTCGAGCTTGGGTACACGTACACCATCTTGTTGTACGTGTTCCACGCTTTGAAGTCCTTGATGAGGCTCTCTTGGGCATCCCCATAGGGCGCAGGGTCGCGAGCCCCGAGCCACCAGTACGTCAAAGCACCTTGCATTGCGCCGTACGCTTCGTTGTTTTCGAACTGAAGCAGCGGCATGTTGTTGCCATTTTTCGTGACGAACTGGCCCGCAATGGCGGGATCAGCCCCCTTGAACGTTGGAATGGCCACGTTGCTCAAGAAGATGAACTGAAGGGCAAAGCCGTAAGCGGCTTCAGGAACAGGATTCTGGAAGTTGGCGGCGACGTTGTTTCTGACGTAGTTGTTCGGCCCCCTGAACCAGAAACCAACCCCCTCCGTACCCATCGCGTTTCTGGCCTCGGAAACCGCGTTGTCGCCCTCGCCCATCCCGCGGATCGCAAAGTTGTGATCGAAAACGTTGAAGCTCTCCGACCCGTCTTCGGTCGCGATCGACGCGCCGTTGTAGTTGTAGACGACGTTATCCTGGATCAACCCGTAATGGCTGTTGTGGACAGCTATACCCCACTTGAACTGCGTCTCAGCTGATCCTCCGTCCACGGCATTGCCAATCAGCGTGAATTGATAGCCGTTGGCCGGGCTCGGCAGCGGACCGCGATTGTGGTGCATGTGAATCGGATAACGCCCGATCGCATTCGTCGTAGTGTTCAACGGCGTAAACTTCGTTCGCCCAAGATCCTTGAAGAGGGCGTATCGCACGTCGGTGTCCGCGATATGCACCGACATGGTGTGTCCCCGGGTGCCTGTCGGGCTTTCGGAGCGAACAATGACATTGCGTGTGAGGTTCCCCACATGCGGGAGAAAGTCCAGTACACCGTTGAGGTCCCGGGCGCCCAAGTGATCGAACTGCAACGCGCTGGTCAACGTCACGGTGCGATTGTCGGCGGAGATGGATTGGATCGTCCGCTCTTCCCATTGGTTCTGCAGATTTTCCCAGCCGGTCGTGTCATCCCAATCGAGATGCCGCGTGTCGGGGAGGACAAGCCTGTCTCCAACGCGCCATCCCGAGACCGGCTGCGAGAGCGTCAACGTCGTATGGCCCGCTCTAGGTTCAGTGGCCAGGCGCACAAATGTTGGATTCGTGACGCTCCCGTGCATCTTCATCTTGCCGAAATTCAAGAGGCCAGTGCCAAATTGCTCGGGGTCGGCAACGCTCCCTCCGATAGCCGAATTGGCAATGATGATTTCAGCGGTCACGCCCGAGGCAATGGGGGCTGCTGACGTCCCAACCTCCAGATAGCCCACAACCGTCATTCCGGGCATGCCGTGATCGCCCATGACCATCAGATTGGTGACTTTGAGGCGTGTGTTGACCGTGGGACTGAATCGCAGAGTGCCGTGCACGGCGACCGTATAGGCCAACGCTCCCGTCGTATCGATAGTCACGACATGTCCGGGATCAACGTGAGCGATGTGGTTCGCAGTGGGGACCTGCCCTGACGACCATGTTGAGGCGGTGGCCCAACTGCCACTTTGAACGCTGCGCACCGTCGGGCGGGACGCGTCGGCCGAGAAGTCTGGGATGTTGTGCGGGAGAGCGGCGGCGGCCGGCAGCGCCGTGGCGATCATCCACGGCAAGAGCACGACGAGTGATAGCGAAAGACGCAGTGGGAAGCGCGTCTCGGTTCGTCGTCGCGTAGAAGCGTTTGGGGTTACGCAACGCGACGATTCTTCGCTGAGCAGAGTTCTAGCAGCAGTGTTGAGAGTAATGGCGATCCTCCTTGCTTGGGCCCTCGAAACTCTTTGGGGGGAGCAAAGAGGAGTGAACTGAGCTCAGCTGGTTGGCAAGTTCGGCGCCATTAGTCAGAGTGAGAAGATGAGGTTCTGTATGCGACTCGACAGCGATTAATGTCGTGTAAAAAGAACCTATCGGCCCGCAAAATTACATTCTCGATCACAGTTTTGTTGTGGACTGACGAAAATCGCCCAACGATCACAGCGGTCATCGCCGACCAGTGGCTTCTCAGCCCGTCCAGATCCGTGGGAAGCTAGATCGTAGAACCTTTGAACATGGCTTCCAGTCAAGAGACCATTCGTGCGCATCTGCGTGCCAGCGCCGATGTGAAGATCAGAACCGCAGAATCCTGCATCTCAGAGATCGCCGCTGCTGCAGACGCTATCGCTGAAGCGATTG
Source organism: uncultured Acidobacteriota bacterium (assembly GCA_963846425.1). Lineage (GTDB taxonomy): Bacteria > Acidobacteriota > Vicinamibacteria > Vicinamibacterales > UBA2999 > JACCSI01. The sequence goes on from CAWJVW010000002.1 coordinate 735,049, forward strand.
CTGCCGGCGGTAAGCTCCTGCTCTGCGGCAACGGCGGCAGCGCCGCGGACTGCCAGCACATGGCAGCGGAGTTTGTCAGCCGACTGAGCTCCGATTTCGTTCGACCAGGCATTCCCGCGATCGCGTTGACGACCGACACGTCCTTTCTCACGGCGTTCACGAACGATGTGGAATTCGATGGTGTGTTTGCCCGGCAAGTGGAGACGCTTGGGAGGCCGGGCGATGTGCTGATTGGAATTAGTACCAGCGGGCGATCACGAAATGTCATCCGAGCGGTCGAACGCGCGCGCGCAGGTGGTCTCAAAGTGATCGTGCTCACCGGACCTGAAGGACCTCTCGGCGAGATGGCCGACGTCGCGATACGCGTGCCGAGTCTCTCGACGCAGCATATTCAGGAGAGTCACTTGGCTATCGAGCACGTCGTCTGCCACCTCGTCGAGCGGCAGCTCTACCGATCGTTGGAAGGCAACCCCTAGCCGTAGGGGGCGTCTTTCGCCCACACCCAACACCTCATCAGTAGGGAAGAGCAACGCCACAGGTTTTCACGATATCCCAAGTGGCATAGTCTTTGCCCGAGCAGACTATCGCGCCAGCGGTTCCCGCGGTTTTCCACGCGTTTTTCGCTCAGGCGACTTCACGAAGCGCATCCGTTCCATACACAGGAGAGTGTATTGCGGTCAAAGTGTGCGGTGCTGGTAACCATCCTGGTCGCTTTCAGCGCGACTTCCCCTTTCTCAAAACCCGAAGCTGCATCGACGTTAGTTGTTGGCTATGCGCTCAACGAAGGAGGCGGCCTTGTCGCTTCCGATTCTTCCGGGTCGAATCACCACGGGAACTTGATCAACTCCCCGAACTGGACCTCCGGCGGCAAGTATGGGAGCGGCTTGATCTTGAATGGCGCCTCTCAGTACGTCCGAACGGACGCTCCTGCACTTCCCACCGGAGACTTCACCTGGGCCCTCTGGATTAATCGTCGATCGAACCAGAGTTTTCAGTCGCTTATCCAAGCACAGGGGACGACGTCCGCCGAACTCGAGTTCAACCTCGAAAATGGCGCTATCACGATTTGGTCAAGCGGATCGCACAGGCTGACCACCATGTCGGTCGTACCAGTGAACGTGTGGACGCATATTGCATTGAGCCGGGCTAGCGGCGTCCTTCGAGCCTATATCAATGGCGTCGCCGATCAGCGAACGGGCACAGATACCCGGACCTTCAATTTCGGCTCGTGTCAGTTGCTGGTGGGAGTGGACGCTGACAATGGCTGCCTTGGGTCGCTCAATGGCTATCTGGACGCACAGATCGACGAGGTTCAAGTTCACAGCCGCGCTCTGTCTGCCGCAGAAATTCAACAGATCATGGGTGTGCCACTCGGCGGGGGCGGTCCCGACCTCACGGCCCCCGTCCGGGCGACGAGCCAGTCGAACATCACGCTCCCCACCGGCACGACGCAGACCACCATTTCATTGACGACCAACGAAGCGGCCACCTGCAGGTACGCTCTCACAGCCGATGTCGCCTACCCAAGCATGTCTGGGGTGTTCTCGTCTACAGGATCGACGACTCACACTCTCTCTGTTGTTGGATTGACCGATGGGACTTCCCGAACGCACCACATCAGGTGTCAGGACGTCGCGGGCAACGCAAACACCGATGACTTCCTGATCACGGTCACCGTCTCGAACCAGCCACTACCACCACCGCAGAACGCCACATTCTATGTGGCGCCTGCCGGAAACGATGCGAATCCCGGCACGTTGGCACAGCCGTTCCGAACGATCGACCGCGCACGTCAGGCTGTTCGCGGGATCAACGGCTCGATGAGCAGCGACATCCAGGTGGTGCTGCGCGGGGGCGAGTACAGCTCGCAGTCGACTCTCGTGTTCGACCACCTCGACTCTGGCACCAACGGCTACAACGTCATCTATGCGGCCTACGCCGGTGAGCAGCCGGTCCTACACGGCGGGGAGCACGTCACGGGATGGACCGCGGTGGGTGGTGGAGTCTACCGGGCGGCTGTGGGCACGCTGCGATTTCGGCAGCTCTATGTGAATGGGCAACGCGCGGTGCGTGCGCGGACGCCGAATCTCGGCTCGTACTATCAGGTCCGCTCGTGGGACACGTCCGGACGCCGGGTGGAGATTGCGTCCAACGAGATCGGGACCTGGCAACGATTGAATCAGGTCGAGATGGTGATCCTCGGAAAGGGTGTGAATCACAGCCAGCTCCGGATCGCCTCCGTCTCCACGGCGGGATCCAGTAAATGGGTCACCCCGGCAGAACCAGAACGAACGCGGCTGTTCCAGCAGGTCTACCCGCCCAAGGAGCCATACCGGCCGTTCTATCTCGAGAACGCGCTCGAGTTGCTCGACACGCCTGGCGAATGGTACTTGAACACAGATGCGGGCGAGGTCTATTACATGCCGAGACCGGGCGAGAACCTCGCCACGGCCGATGTCGTCGTGCCGCGCCTCGAGCGACTGGTGAGCGTCGCGGGTACACTCGCTTCGCCGGTGCGCAACATCCAATTCAGGAATCTGACCTTTTCCTACACCACCTGGCTCCTACCCAACACTGAAGGCTTCATCGGTGATCAGGCGAGTGTGGTCTTTACCCAGCCCTTGCCGAATGACGAGATCACCTCGTACCCGGGGCATCGCCATCCGGCGGCCGTGCACGTCGAGGCCGCCGACAATGTCGTGTTCGAGCGGAACGTCTTCTCGCACCTCGGGTCATCGGGCTTGAACTTGTATAAAGGGACCCACGCCAATCGAGTGGTGGGCAATGTGTTCACCGATCTCTCGGCGAGTGGGATCTCGGTCGGTCTGGACCTCGAAGGCAACCCGGCGGATTCCAGACAGGTGTCACGGGACACGGTGATTCAAAACAACTATCTCTCCGACACCGGTGTCGAGTTCTATCAGACGGTCGGGATCATGGTTGGATACGGTGATGGGGTCGTCATCGAGCACAACGAGCTATCCAAGATGCCCTACAGCGGCATCAGCGTCGGGTGGGGCTGGGCGGATGTCGACAATGCCGCCCGAGACAATCTGATCCGCTATAACAAGATCGAGAACGTCCTCCGAACGATGTCAGACGGCGGTGGCATCTATACGCTGTCGCGGCAGCCGGGCACGTTGATCGCCGAAAACCATGTCCGCAACATCGTGCGGACGGCCGTGCATGGCGGATTCAACATCAGCGGTATTTATCTGGACGAGGGCAGCAACTTCATTACGGTGCGCGACAACGTCCTGCAAAGCACCGGCGATCTCACGATTGATCAGAATGCGAATGGTCCGAATAACGTCCTCGTGAACAATGGTGGGCAATCATCCTCGACCATCGACTTCGCCGGCCTCGAACCGGCGTATGAAGACATCCGGCCGGGTGGTGCATCTCCGGATGTCGAAGCACCCGTTCGTTCCAACCCTCAGCCGACCGCTCCTTTGCCGGCTGGCACTTCCTCTACTCAAGTGTCCCTTTCGACCAACGAGGCCGCTACATGCAGGTATGCCTCGACGGCGGGGGTGGCGTTCGCAGCGATGCCGAACTCGTTTTCGTCCACGGGTGGTACATCTCACACCGCGCTCGCGACGGGCCTGACCAATGGCGGCTCTTACCCGTACTATGTCAGATGTCAGGATGTGGCCGGCAACGCGAACATCGATGACTTTCAAATCACGGTCGTGGTCGCCTCTCCACCGCCTCCGCCTGCCACTGTTGCCACGCCGGTGATCAACCCGAACGGCGGCACGTTCGTAGGCTCAGTGAGCGTCACCGTGACGACCTCGACATCAGGCGCCTCGATCCGGTATACGACGAACGGGACAAATCCCACGACCGCCTCCACCCTGTACACTTCCCCGCTCACGATCACCACCAGTGTGACCATTCGTGCCGCCGCGTTCAAAGCGGGATTGAACGACAGTGCTGTCGCGTCAGCATCCTTCGTGATAACCGTCTCCAGCCCCGCAGGCCTGGTTGGGGCGTTTCGATTCTCTGAGGGCTCAGGTACCCAGACCCTGGATAGCTCGAGCAACGCAAACGTCGGTGCCCTGACAAACGGGGTCGCATGGACGGCACAAGGCAGGCATGGATCTGCCCTGACCTTCGATGGAACGAATGACTATGTGCAGGTACCGAGCCCGGACATGCCAACAAGCAACTTCACGTGGATGGTCTGGGTCAAGGCATCCGTCAAGAAACCCTTCCAAGCCCTCATGATGGCGGGGAATGATATCGGTTCTGAACTGACTCTCAACGCCACGAACCGAGTGGTTGTGATACATGCCCTCGGAGAACTGCGCTCGAACGCTGCGATTCCGCTCGCGACCTGGACGCACGTGGCCGTGACGAGGAACGGAACTTCACTGCGCGTTTACGTGAACGGAGTTCAAGATGCCGTTGCCAACACCAGCTCCACCCCTTACAACTTCGGTTCTTGCGCCCTCCTGATTGGTGTCGACTCTGACGCCGGCTGTGCCGGTGCTCTCAACGGGTACTTCAAGGGGTCATTGGACGAGGTCCGGATTTTCAACCGCGCGCTATCCGCATCCGAGATCCAACAGGAGATGTCAAGGCCGTAGGTTCTGGTCCGCGCGTCGAGCGGCTGGCTGTGGCTTGGCGAGCGCCGCCGACGCCGGACGTATATCTGCATACTCCGCCCGTAGCCCGGCGTTCGCGATCACCCTCGGCGACATCCCACCATTATCACCAAACGAAACACCAGCTCCATTCGCGTGCTGAAACATCGGCCGGTCACCTGTGTTGACGAGTACATTGTCGTGCACCGCAATCAACCCACTGCCTTCGTCGAGATAGATGCCGCTGATATTGAACGCGCCTTGAACAGGACCCCGTGCGATGTCGTGCACGTAGTTTTCGGTAATGAGTCCGCCGTTCTGTTTGGAGAGCGTGTAGATGCCTCCTCCGTCCGACATCAACTGGTTGGTTCGGTACACATTGTTATATCGGACGATGTTGTTGCGCATCGCGTTGTCGGCGAAGTCCCAGCCCCATCCGACCGTAATGCCGGAATACGGCGTGTCGAGCACCTCGTTGTGTTCGATTGTCGTGCTATCGGTGTAGCCGGTCATGATCCCGACGCTCTGGTACCAGTCACGACCGGTGCCTGCGATGTAGTTGTTCGAGATGAGGTTGCGTCGACAAATCAGGCGCGAATCCGCGGGATTGCCCTCGAGATTGAGATCGATGGAAATACCACTACCAGAAACATCGATGATGACGTTTCCGATGACGGTTGAATCGCTGACGGCCCGGTAGAAATTGAGGGCTGAGCCACCGAGGTGGCGGAACGTGTTTCGCTCAAATCGAACGAAATTGGCGGCCTCGACGTGCACGGCTGCGGGCAGGCGATGTCCAGGATATGAGCTGATCTGGTCGGCTGGCAGTGGCTCCGTGAATACGATGGACGCCTGATCGCCAACGTAGCCTTCACTGTCGGGCAGCAGCCAGGTGGCGTGCTCGAATGTGAGCCCCCGGAATTGCAGATCATGTACTGGCGAGGACAAGGTTCCCACAACGCCGATCAGCCGATCGAGGACCGGTGCTACGACCGCCGCCGACGCCATGGTCTCGCCTGGAAGTGGCCTATAGAACACTTCATTCGAATCCGTGTTGAGATACCACTCGCCCGGAGCGTTCAGGAATTCCAGGGCGTTTTCGAAGAAATAGGGACGACCAGTCCTCTTTGGTGGATAGGCCTGGCCAAATAGTCGGGTGCGTTCGGGTTCGAGCGGCGCGACAACAGCCCCGGTGATTGACGCAACACGAAGGTTGCTTTGATTCACGCCCTCGCCAAGGATGACCATCTCGACGGCGTTCTGGCGCTGCCACTGGCCGACTTCGCTTCTGCCCACCTCCACGCGCCGATTATCAGCGTCCCAGAAGACGACGCGGTGATACGAACCGGCATCGGGCGTGCGTGCGCGAACCGCGCGGTTGCCGTTCACATACAGTTGTCTGAAGCGCAGGGATCCGACGGGTGCCGCGAAAAGGCCGCCGCCGACTTCCAGCCAGCCGGTAATTGGCCGGCCGCCGGAAACAACAGCAGTCTCGCCTGGATACGCAGAGTAAACGACCTGGAAGCCGTTCAACCCGGAGTCCTGCACATCGAAATCCAGAGTGCTCGTGAGTGTGTGTGTGCCCTCTCGGAGGTAGACGAGAACGTCGCCGGACATTCCAGGGGTTATCGATCGAACGGCGGTTTGCGCTCTGGAGAGCGTTTGAAACGGCTCCGATTCCGTCCCGGGATTGGAATCGCTCCCCGTGGGAGACACGAAGAACGTGGCGAAGGCGGGCGGCGCCAACTGGCCAGAGGGCCCGGCGGCTCTCGCCAAAAAAATTCCAATTCCTATGATTCCGATGGCCGTGATCGTTCGACGGCGTAACGCTTGGCTGCGCATACGATCACTCGGAGTCTAACCGAGCTCCCCCGTCGGCGGCGACTCGTTTCGCGCCGGGGACTGTCCTCAAGTCGCAGATTAAAGTCTCTCGCGCGGCAGACTTTTGGCGATCGGCCAAGGGGCATGGGCGCCCGAACTCCGCGGGCGTCGCCGTTCGAACAGCAACAAACACTGTCTCCTGAACAGAATAGCGCCGTCGGTCGATGTACCACGACTTGGAAGCCTCTTTGCTTTGAGTAGAACCCGCAGTCCGTCGATCGACTGCTCTGGAGTCCTAGGAGTGACCATTTGAATCACCGCTCACCTGTGGAAGCCGTTGGCGTCTTGCCAAGAACGGCCTTCGACCCCGAGATCTCAGCCTGCGTCGTCATCGGGCGAGGCGAATCACTACTTCGAGGAGAGTTACGAGCCCTGTGGGAATTTAGGGAACTCTTGTATTTCATGATTTGGAGGGACGTCAAGACGCGCTACAAACAAACCGCCCTTGGCGTTGGCTGGGCGGTCTTGCAGCCGCTCATGACGACCGTGATCTTTACGGTGGTTTTCGCGTACTTCGCCAGGATGCCATCCGAGGGCGTGCCATACCCGCTTTTCGCATTCACGGCGTTGCTGCCGTGGGTCTACTTCTCGCAGGCGTTGACGCGGAGCAGCGTCGGACTGGTCTCCAATGCCAATCTGATCAGCAAGGTTTACTTCCCTCGCTTGATACTGCCTTTGGCCGCCGCCGCGACACCGCTCGTGGATTTTTGCCTGACATTCGTGGTGCTGCTTGGCGTACTTGCCTGGTATCAGGTGGTCCCCACGATGGCAATCGTCGTTTTTCCGGTTTTTGTCTTGATGGCGTTTCTATCGGCGGTCGCGGTGAGCCTGTGGTTGGCGGCCCTTAACGTGAAGTACCGGGACATTGGGCACTTGATCCCCTTTCTGGTTCAGATCTGGATGTACGCATCGCCGGTGGTGTACCCGTGAGCGCAGTACCCGAAAAGTGGCGCGCCGTCTACGGTCTTAACCCGATGGTCACTGTGGTCGAAGGATTCCGCTGGTCGCTCCTGGACACACCACCACCGGACGCAACTCTTGCGTTCATCAGTTCTGTTGCGCTGTTGGCAACAATGACCGGCGGAGTCATGTATTTCAAGGCAACCGAACGAACCTTTGCGGATGTGATCTGAATGGGCCAAATAGCGGTTCAAGCACAGTCTCTGTCGAAGCAGTATGCGTTATTACGCAGGCGCGATCGTCACGACACGTTTAGAGAGGAGCTGACGGAAGGACTCAAAGGATTGCTGCGACGAGGACGCGCGTCGAGGCAGCCTCAGACGTTCTGGGCGTTGCGCGATGTGTCCTTCGAGGTGACCAAGGGCGATGTCGTCGGCATAATCGGCCGGAACGGCGCCGGCAAGAGCACGCTCCTGAAGCTGCTGTCGCGAATAACGGAGCCGACGAGCGGCCGTGCTGAGATTTACGGCCGCGTGGGCTCGCTGCTGGAAGTGGGCACCGGCTTTGACCGGGAGCTCAGCGGGCGCGACAACATCTATTTGAGCGGCGCGATTCTCGGGATGAAAGAGCGGGAAATCTCTCGCAAGTTCGATGAGATTGTGGCGTTCGCGGAGGTCGAGGATTTCCTGGAAACGCCCGTGAAGCGCTTCAGCAGCGGCATGTACCTTCGTCTCGCGTTTGCGGTCGCAGCGCACCTCGAACCCGAGATACTCATCCTGGACGAAGTGTTGGCTGTCGGCGATGCGCAGTTTCAGCGTCGGTGTCTCGGAAAGATGGAGGAGGTTGCAGGAGAAGGTCGAACGGTCCTGTTCGTCAGCCACAACATGGCTGCCGTCACGCGTTTCTGTAATCAATGCATGTGGCTCGATCAGGGCACTGTTCGCGAGACCGGAGATCCGGAGGACGTCGTCGCGAGGTATCTGAGCACTGGTGTCGACGGAACTGGAGAAGTGGTGTTCCCGGACAATGCGAGCGCGCCGGGATCTGAATATGTGCGGCCCCTGGCCGTCCGCATCCGAAGTCGCAACGGCGACATCACCTCAGTGCCGGATAGCCGAGAGCCTGTCATGCTCGAAGTCGAGTATCGGCTGCTGCGAAATGCGCCAGGGCTGCGAATGGGGGTAACGCTGGTCGGAGGTGACGGTTCCGTTCTGTTCTCGACGAATGATCACGATAGCGTTCCCGAACAGATCCCGCGCACCGCAGGACGATACGTGAGCCGCTGTGAGATTCCCGGCAACTTTCTCAATTACGGGCAATATTTCGTCTCCGTTGGCGCTGATTTTCCCTTAATCCAGCACCACTTCGCTCTTGATCGGGTCCTTTGCCTTCGGGTCGAACGGGTCGGCGGAGAAGGCAGTCATATCCCCGACGGCCGCGGCGGGCTCCTTCGCCTCGTGCTCCCGTGGGAAGTGTCCCCTCTGAACGACGCCGCGCAGGAGCCGCATGATCTCTCACTCGTCCACTGATCCAGTATCGCGACCGCCGTCGCGCCAGGGGACTGTTTTTCAGACGTACAAACGGATTCGGGCTGTTGCGGGACATCTCAAACGGACGGCGCCGCGTGTCTTCAGGATGAGTCCGCGCGTCGCCGCCGTCACGCTCCAGAAGCTTCTGGGCCGCTCCGATTACAAACGCTGGTCTAACCCCGAAAATCTCGAAACATGGTGGGACTCGCGGACGCAGAAACTGGCCGGCTTCATACCCGCTCGTTCGCGGGTACTCGAGTTCGGGGCTGGGCGGCGCCAGCTGCCGCACTATCTTCCCCCTGGCTGCACGTACATCGCCAGCGACCTGACTCCCCGAGATCCTGACATGATCGTTTGCGATCTCAATCGCAGACCGCTGCCAGATCTGCGACATCTCGCTGCCGATATCGCCGTGTTCGCTGGAGTGCTGGAGTACATCAGTGACCTTCGATCCCTCGCGATCTGGCTGGCGGAACAAACCCCGGTCATCGTCGTGTCGTACGACTCTGTCAAAGCGGAGCGCGCCACTCCAGCGCGCGCCGTAGAACTGTTCACGCGACGCAACTTTGGGTATCTGAACAATCACACGCTCGCCGAGCTCGAGGGGATCTTCTCGAGCGGCGGATTCCGCTGCGTCCGGACCGATACGTGGAATTTGCAGGAAATCATGGTCTTTGCATTGGACCGCTCACGCTGAGCGCGGGTTGCTGTAAACACCGCACAGCGCCAGACCACGCATGAACATGCTTGCGCCGTTCGGATTTTATGGTTGGGGCAACATCGGCGACGAGTCGACGCTCCAGGGGTTTGCGCGTGTCGTTGGCCAGCATAGCAGCGATCTGCGGGTGGCCGTCGCATCGCGAAACCCTGCGCACACGGCGAAAGTTGAGCCTTCATTCCAATACTTCCCTGCCGGCGCCGATACCCTCCGGGGACGCTGGGCGCTTCGACGATCCAAGATACATGTCGTCGCAGGCGGGACGCCGGTCATGGACAATCTCGGCGACTGGCCTCTGAAGGAGCTGGTACCGCTCGTTCAATCCGCGGTCCGGTCCGGCCGCAAGTTTGCCTTTGTGGGCGTTGGCGTGGAAACACTTGCTGGGGAACGGTCGCGCCGCCTGGTGACGACCGAACTCGCCCCACATGTCATTCACTGGAGCGTCAGAAGCGACCGGGATCGCAGCCGTCTGGAAAGCTTGGGGGTGCCCTCCTCTCGAATCACGGTTGCCGCAGACATGGCATGGCTACTCCCTGCGGTCGGTACCGACTTCGGCCGGAGCATGATCGCTCGCCTCACGCCGAGGAGCGATCGGCCGATCTCGGTCGGTGTGAACATCAACTTCGAACGCGCGATGGCTGTACAGCAACCTCGCCTGCCGGGCATCGTGGCCGGCGCGCTCGATCGCCTCCTCGACACCCTGCCCGCCCGTGTGCTGTTTCTCTGTAATGAAATACGGGAGGGCGACACCTTTGACAAGGCTGTCAGTGAGTCGATCCTGGCACAAATGAAACAGCGGGATCATGCGGCCATCGTGCCCAACGAGTACTTCACGCCGCAGCAGATGTTGTCGTTGATTGGCTGCTGCGAGCTCACGGTCAGCAGCCGGTATCATTTTTGTCTTTTTTCGGCGCTCCAAGGCGTACCGTTTCTGGCTTTGAGCCGGTCGGACAAGGTCGCGGATCTGTGCTTCGATCTGCAGTGGCCGTACTCGATCAGCCTCCGGGACCTCGATGCAGATCGCCTGTCTCAATTGATGATCGATCTGCGAACGAATACGCAGACCTCGAGTCCGCTGCTTGCCAGTCAGGTCGAACAACTGCGTCTCAGGGCTCGCAAGAATCTCGCCGCGATCGATGCCGTGGTTGGACTCGCGCCAGGGAGGAAAGAATTGGAGCGCGTATCGTGAAGGTGGCGATCGATGTCCGGGTTCGGCCAGGGCTCTCGGGTGGTGTGGCGCCGGCGGTGCGGAGCCTCGTATCAGCCCTCGGGAAGCTGGTTGATGGGCGTGAAGAGTACGCCATTATCGTCGGCACGGATGAGCAAATGGAATGGCTCTCTCCGTTGGGCGACAAGCAGCGGTTCGTCATGAGGCCTCAGCCTACGCGGCATCCGCTGCTTCGACCGTTCTGGCCCGCGGTTCGCCGGTTGCAGCATTGGCTCGCGATACCGAGACACTGGCCGGAGGTGCCGCTCTCAGACGGATTCTTCGAAGGTCTCGGCTGCGATTTGATCCACTTTCCGACACAGAGCTTCACAGTCTGCGCCCTTCGCACGGTTTACAACCCAATCGATCTTCAACACCTGCACTACCCGGAGTTCTTCGACGCCCGGACGATCGCATGGCGCGAAACCGTGTACCGCACGGGGTGCAATCTAGCCAGAGCGCTCGTCGTCAACTCAGAGTGGATCAAGGAAGACCTGATTCGGCAGTATCAAGTCGACGCGGCAAAAGTCCTTGTTGTAGCCGAGGCCCCTCCCACAGCCGCTAAGTCCGAGTTGTCCGAGGAGCTTCTGAGCGGGATCAGGACAAAATATCGGCTCGATGGACCGTTCGTTTTGTACCCAGCCGTCACCTGGCCTCACAAAAATCACTTGCGCCTTTTCGAGGCATTGGCCGATCTCCGCGACAAGCGCGGGCTGCGGCTGCAGTTGGTCTGTACGGGCTCCCGATTCGAGCCATTCTGGCCTAACGTTGAGCAGGGCCTGCGTCAACATGCGCTCGCGTCGCAGGTGAAATTCCTCGGGCACATTCCGGATGAGGATCTCCGGGGACTCTTCAGAATGGCGACTTGCGTCGTGCTGCCGTCGCTGTTCGAAGCCAATAGCCTCCCCGTCTTCGAGGCATGGCGAGAGGGAGCGCCAGTGGCATGCTCAAACGTCACAGCACTACCGGAACAAGTTGGTAATGCCGCCCTTCAGTTCGATCCCACCGATTACCGAGCGATTGCTGACGCCCTGGCTGCGCTGATGAGCGATTCAAACCTCCGGACGACATATCGCGACCGCGGCTATCGTCGCTCACAACAGTTCACGTGGGAGAAGACAGCACGCACGTATCGCGCTATCTATCGAAGCGTCGCGGGCTGCGACTTGACCGCCGATGACCGACGACTGCTCGAAAAGGGGGGAGGGGCACGAATGCCTTTACCGCGCCGGATAGGCTTATCTGCGCGTGCTCCGAGACGCAGCCTCGAGGAGCGGCATCAAGGGACGCAGGCGCACCGACCAGTGTAGCGAGGCAAGGTCCGCTCGTGAAGCATGCGCGCGGCGTTCGCCAGGAGTACGGGCCAGGATCTTAATCAGGGCCTCAGCAAACTGTCGTGCGTCCGCACCAATACAGCACGCCGGCATGACCTCACCTGGCAGGCCTTCCGCCACCGCTGGTGTCACCACACAAGGCAGTCCTGCCGCGACAGCTTCCAGGACCTTGTTCTGGATCCCGCGAGCGATGTGGAGCGGCGCAGCAGCCACGGCTGCGTCCCAGAGGTACGGTCTGACGTCGGGGACTGCACCTGTGACGCGGATGCCAAGAGTTTCGCTGGCCAGCCCGCGGACGAGCGGTGAGGGTGATGAGCCGACCAGGATCAATCGCGCGTCGCGCCGTGCGGCGCGAACCAGTGGCCACACGTCCCGGGTTAGCCAGACGGCACCCTCTTCGTTTGGGCCGTAATTCATCACGCCGCAAAAGACGACCGAGGCTGAGTCAGGCGGCTGGCTCCGTGGTTGGAAGGCGCTGAGATCGACGCCATTCTCAATGACCTGAATGCGGCCGTCTGGGGCAAGTGTCGCGAGTGCTGCTCGTTCCTTCTCGTTCACCACGAGTGTCGTAAACGCGCATCGCATGGCGACGACCTCGAACTTGCCGAGCAGCCGTGCTTCCCGTTCATAGATCCAGCGTAGTGGCATCCGACTGCCTCGCGCAAGCGTTGCCCACTTGGCGGAATCGGCGTCGATCATGTCGATGACACACGGGACATCGGCGAGCGGCGGCGTCAGCGCAAAACGCGCCATGCTGGAACAGTACGCGAGGACGACGTCCGGCCGCTTCCGTTTGACGAGCTCATTCAGGGCCGGCGCGAAATCGGGAGCATCGAGCAGAACAAGTGTCAGAGGAGTGCTGCCTAGGAGGGCCGTCGCGGCGCGCAACGCATTGCGGTAGCGAGGGACTCGGGCGGTAACTACCGTCTCCGCCAGACCGCTAAGATCCCCCGTGTGAGACGCTTCCTCCTCGTCATGCACCAGTGTCGCGACATCAAGCCGCGCGTGTGAGGCGATTTCGCGCAGCGAATGGTACACGCGGAGCCGATCACCGCGATTCGGGGCATATGGCAGACGCTGAGCGAGCACCAGAACGCGCATCGGTTGTCGAGTCAGATCGATCCTAATCGCCAGGGTCGGTCGGATTCCTCACGAGAAGGGTCACCACCGCCAGATGGAGCGTCGCGGCACATGGATACTGATCGCTTTCGCCCATGAAGATGGCCAGCAGCAAAGACTCAGCCCCGCTTTGAGGTCCGCAGGCGAGTCCCCTATGACTGTGCCGCGAGAAAAGGCGATGTCGGTGAAGTCGTTTCGGCAGTCCCATTGACCGATCTCATGGGCGCAATAGTACACGGCGGCCATTGGTCCACCTGCCCGCCTCGCCTCCTCTATCATGTGGCAGTGGACTGCCATCAGGTCCGCTTCCGTCAAGAATCCCCGCGCCACGCCCCTTTAATTGGTGACGACGACGCGATCTCGTGCTGAGCCCTTGGGCATTGTGATCCTCGAAGCAGGCGCCTATCGGCTTCCTGTTGTATGTGGCAAGCCGTGTGGGTGGGATTCCGGAAATTATCATCGACGGCGAGACGGGGCTATCGGTTGAGCCCGATCATGTAAGAGCGCTCGCCGTTGCTCTAGATCGCGTTTTGTCCGACGCAGATCTTGCACGCAATCTTGGCGATCGCCTCTACGGGCGTGTCATAGACCATTTCTCGTGGAAGCGAGCCTCCCAACAGTACAGGAAGCTGATCCTTTGATTCTCACGGATGACGCCATGGTCTGTGGCGATGCAGAGTCGTCAATCGCGGAGAGCGAATCTCTGCGGATGTCTTGACCATCGATTTCCAGGCAAGCCTCATAAGGAGGCCGCTGCCTGCTCGCACGCGGCTCAACACACGCGCCAGGGTAGTCGGGATGCTCGCCTTCATCAGCTCGAGATAGGGGTTAAGCTCCATTGGAAATGCAGCGATTAACGACATCGCCTGCCGCCGTGCCAAATCGTTTCGCCCCTGGCACCGAAACAGATACGGAAGGGCACGCTCTTTTTCAGCCAGGCGACGGCGCAGCACCAACTGGCTCGCGGGAGCTAGATCGTTCGGCAACGCTGTCTCCTCGAGAAGGATTCGAAACATCCGGATCAGCGCTTTCTCCATGTTCACCTGGTTCGCGCTGAGGCTTCCGGTACGCCGCCGGTAGAATGCCAGCGGTTCATCAATGTAGCCGATGGCTTGACCATCTAGCGCTATCTGGATCCAATGGAGGTAATCTTCAACCGGGCTGACCCGCCCATCGAACCCATCTGTCAGGTCGTAGCAGGTTCGGCGTTCAAGCACCGAGGGGACCTGGATGTGACACCTCTCGAACAGATCTATTACGCAACTCCCCTGCGGGACCTGGCGTTTAGTATCTCGGTTGAAAGAGTTGAAAATCACTCCGCCATTCCCGTCGACGATCGTCACGTCACTATGCACCAACCCGTATTCAGGATGCTGATCCAGAAAAGCAACGTTCCGCTCGAGTTTGTCGGGATACCACATGTCGTCCGAATCCAAATATGCGAGATACTCACCCGTAGCTTTCGAGATAGCCAGATTGCGCGCAGAGGACACCCCACGATGGGGCTGATACGCGTAGACGATTTTCGGCTCCCACGGTCTCAGCAGCTCGCGGGTGTCGTCAGTCGAACCGTCGTCAGCTATGACGACTTCGTAGTCCGTGTACGTCTGCGCAAAGGCAGACCGCAAGGCTCGACCGAGGAATTCAGCGCCGTTAAAAGTGGGAATAATTACAGAAACGCGCGGCATGGCTCACCTCGTGATGAGATTGGAGGCCGATGTATTGAGGGGACGTATGTGTGATCCGCAGTCTGCCGAGCTTTCGGGCGGCTCTGAACGCTTCACCAGGAAGGTCACGACTGCCTGATAGAGGGTCGGGGCACATGCATAGCGATCGCTATCGCCTATGAAGATTGTTCGGCAGCCAAGACTGAGCCCGGCCTCCATATCCGACGGCGAGTCGCCGATGACCGTGCTCAGCGCGAAGTCAATGTCGTTGAAGTCCTGCTGTGCCTCGAGAAACAACCCTTTCTCAGGCTTTCGGCAGCCGCATTGACCGATCTCGTGGGGGCAATAGTACACGGCGGCAATCGGTCCGGCGGTCAGCCTCGTCTCCTCGATCATCCGGTGGTGAATGACCGCCAGGTCTCTGTCCGTCAGGCACCCGCGCGCCACGCCTCGTTGATTGGTGACGACGACGACGCGATACCCGGCTTCCACAAGCAGTCGGAGAGCCTCTTTGGCGCCAGGCAAGAATTCGAATTCTGCCCAATTCTTTACGTAGTCACCTTGGCGTCTCCGATTGATCACGCCGTCACGATCGACGAATACAGTCTCGCGCGTGTGCCCCTGCAGCTGCGTTTCAGGCCTTCCTTGGTGTCGCATGTGCTTCGTGAGGACAATCTCATTCACGTGTGCAGCGATCAGACGAACCGAACTTGCCGCGCGTCGAGCGCCGTCTGATAAGGCCGTTTCAATAGATCGAGAGTCCTATCGATGGCCGTTTCCCACCCAAACCACTGATTGGCAAGTTTCAGGGATCCTTCCCTCAGGCGATTCTGCAACTCCACATCATCCGCGACGGTCGTGATGGCACCAGCAAGCGCCTCGGCCGATTGTGGGCGGCACAGAACCACGTTCTTCCCGTGGATGAACTGCGGTTCCACCTCCGCATCCGCCGTCGTGATGATGGGCAACCCGTGTGCCGCGGCCGATGAAAACGAGCTGTTATTCAGCCGGACGCCTTTGTCGAATGGCAACACGCAGGCGTCGGCACCACGAAGATAGACAGAAGCCTCGTCGCTGTCCCAGGAGTAGTCTCCTGTCCAGACCACCTTCCCATCAAGGTTGAGCGCGCGCGCCAAACTGTGCAATTCATTGATATAGCCCTGGCGGTGCGGCGCCCCTTTGGCCAATGCTCCACCCACTATTGCGAGCCGCAAATTGTCGCGGGTGAGACATGCGCGCTTGAACGCATGCAGGAGCGTTTCAATTCCTTTCCCAGGGTAGAGGAATCCGACATAAGCCATCACGAACTCGCGGGCTGTCGCACCGAGCAACTGCCGTCCACGTTCACGACTGGAAATGTGATCAGGACTCATGCTCATGTTGACGGGCGGCGGAATCAATACACATCTGTCGCCGACGCCCGGATGCTGCGTCTCGAGAAACGCTTGGTGGCGACCGCTCAGCAGAATGATGGAATCGCTGTCACGCAGGAGCGTTCCGAATTGGTAGTGGACGCTGCCGCGTGAATCGCAGACAGCGATGCCCTTCCGAATCGCTCGAGACAAATGAGAGTTGGCGGACCTAGACGCGTCGAAGGCGAAGACGTTCTCGAAGCGGGTGACGAACGGGACTCCAGGGCAGACGGCCTTCGTGATGGTGGGCGCGAACGTGCTCATGAACTGCTCGCCGTAAATCCATCCCAAATACATCATGTACACGGCATCGGGCGAACACTTCTTGAGAAAGCGTGCGAAGCGCGGCGCCTCCCCCCAGGACCATCTACGCATCAACGGATGGACCGTAATCCTCGGATCAGGAGCGGCCGTATTACCCACCGACGTCAACACGTGCACATCCAGCCCACGTTCGGCAAGGTGCTGGCAGAGATGATAGGTGTTTGTCGCTTCGCCCGCCGGCATCGGGGGGTAAGCGGCTGATATGACGAGAATCTTCACGTTGTCCGGTCCTGTTACGCGTTGGCGTAATGATGACGTCGCACGATTTGATAGCCCTTCACTAATTCCCCGATTCCGTGGTCGAGTCCGAAGGCCGGCTTGAAGCCGGTCGCCTCGATACGGGCGTTGCTAACGATGTAGTTCCGTTGATCAGGATCCTTTCCAACGTCTGCCGTGACGATGTGGAAACCCGCCACGTGACATTTGATCAGCTCGCACAGTTCCATCTTGCTGAGATTCGCGTCGCTCAGCCCCACGTTATAAGGTCGCCCCTTCATTCGATCGTAGTTCGACAGCACGTGAACAAAAGCGCGCGCCGCGTCTCTCACATGAAGGTAATTCCTCTTAAAGTGCGGCTCGAATAGCACCACGAATTTATCGGTGACGGCCCGGTACGTGAAGTCGTTCACGAGCAGATCCAGACGCATCCGAGGGCTGGTGCCGAACAGCGTCGCGAACCTGAATGTGACGAAAGCTCCCCGGTCGAGCAGCAGCGATTCGAGGTCGACCTTCAGGCGCCCGTACAGAGATACGGGGCGCAGTGGCGTCTCTTCGTTGCATTCAATGCCCGCTTCGCCAATCCCATAACCGCTGTTTGTCGATGGAAAAACCAGCATCTGCGACGGGGTCAGCATGCCGGCGATGGCCTTGACAGCGTCGAAATTGACCGCCGTGGCCGTCCACGGATCCCGTGAGCAAATTGGCGCGCCGGTCAGACACGCGAGCGGAAGCACGGCGTCAGCCTTCGGGACAACTTCCCCAAGCAGCCGGGTGTCGCGAACATCGCCCTTGATCACGGTTAAGGTACGACGGTGGCAGCAGTCGAGCAGCGAGGTCTGGCCGTACAGAAAATTATCGACAACCGTGACCTCGTGGCCGTCGTCCAATAGCAGCGGAACCAGAACCGATCCAATGTAACCGGCACCGCCGGTGACGACGATCCGCACACTCCTCCTGACTATCTGGCGACTGCCGGGACGGCGAGCTCCCGGAACCCGCGAATGGTCTGCTGGGCCCTGGCCTGTTCTTCCTGTGGGTACTCTTGCTCGGTGTCCGCAAACAGCACTTGGCTGCCGGAGAACTCGAATCTGAACGGGACGTGAATGAGTTTGTTCAGGCTGGCCCGGACGCGATCCTGACGTTCGGGAGGCACAAAGAGGAGCAGGAAACCGCCCCCCCCAGCCCCGGTGAGCTTGCCACCAATCGCGCCGGCGGAGATCGCCGACTCGTACAGGTCATCCACATCCGAGTTCGACACGCTCGCGCTCAGGCTTCGTTTGGCCTGCCAAGCCTCATGCAGCAGCTCGCCAAAGGGCCTCAGATCCTGCCCGTTATTGAGCACGGCGAGGCTCTCGTCGACCAGGTCTTTCATGATCCGTAGCTGGCGTCTGCGGCTGTCGATGTCGGTGACGTAGGTGTCCGCGATATTGGAAGCGGTGCGTTTGATTCCGGTGTAAAACAGCATGAGATGCGCGTTCAGCTCCGCCGTTCGCTGAGGCGCGATCGTGACGGGGCTGACAGCGATTTCGCCGTTGTCGAGAAAGCGCACGTGGTTGAGCCCGCCGTACGCCGCGAGAACCTGATCCTGCGATCCGACGGTCTCCTTGAGAATCTCCTGTTCAAGGTGCACGCTTTCGAGGGCCAATTGCCGCTTGCTCGCCATCCGTCCGGATAGGGCATGCAACGCATGCAGCAGGCCGACCGTGAACGCGGAGCTCGACCCCATGCCGCTCCTGGCTGGAAGGTCGCCGTCATGGTGGATCTCCAGACCGCGCTCGATCTTCAAGAATTTGATTACCTCGCGAACCGCCGGATGTTCGATCTGGTCCGGGGTCTGGCAGTACTCCATCTTCGAGTAAATGATGCAGTACCGATGTTCGAAGAAGGGAGGCAGATACCGCGCCGTGATGTAGCAGTACTTGTCGATCGTCGCAGCCAGCACTGCCCCCCCATGCTTACGATACCAAGCTGGGTAGTCGGTCCCGCCACCGAAGAAGGACAGCCGAAAAGGCGTTCGAGAGATGATCATGTCACGTCACCCAAAAGGGTCACCGCGCCGCAGCGGGCACTGCTGTTCTAGCCGTCCAGCCTTCCACAAGCTCCGTAAAAATGTCGTCAAGTGATTTCTGGATCGACCAGCCCGGATAGTGCTCCTTCATTTTCGTGAGGTCACTGATGTAGCAGATGTGATCGCCTACCCGGGGCTGATCGACGTAGATCCACTTCATCGACCTTCCAGTCAACTGTTCGACTCGCGTGAACGCCTCGAGGATCGAGCAGGCGTTGTCGCGCCCGCCGCCACAGTTGTAAACCTCGCCAAATCGCGGTCGGTTGATGAAATGCTCGGCGAAACGCGCCACATCGTGCGAGTGGATGTTGTCCCGGACCTGCTTCCCGCCGTACCCGTACACTGAATAAACACCCTCCGTCATGTTGACCTTCACGAGATAGCTCAGAAACCCGTGCAATTCCACCGCCGAGTGGCCTGGGCCTGTGAGGCAACCGCCGCGGAGACAGCAAACGGGGAGGCCGAAATAGCGACCGTACTCCTGCACCATCACGTCGGCAGCCACCTTGGACGCACCGAATAGGGAGTGCTTCGACTGGTCGATCGAAAACTCCTCCGGAATGCCGTTCGCGAACGCAGGATCGGCATAGTCCCACCTGGTTGCCAGCTCCTGCAGGGCGATTCTGTTTGGTCCATCCCCGTACACCTTATTCGTCGACATGTGCACGAAGGGGGATTCCGGGCAGCTCCGCCTCGCGGCCTCGAGCAGATTGAGGGTGCCTACGGCGTTGACGTCGAAATCCTCGAAAGGACGGCTCGCAGCCAGGTCATGACTGGGCTGTGCCGCCGTGTGGATGACCGCGTGCGGCCTCAGGTCATCGACGAGCCCCAACACGGCGGCGCGATCGCGGATGTCGAGCTCGTGATGGCGAAACCCCGGGCAGTCCTGCTGAAGGCGGTGCTGATTCCATCGGGTGTCGCCGGAAGGGCCGAAGAACTCGGCTCGCATGTTGTTGTCGATGCCGTGGATCGTCCAACCCAGATGGTAGAAGTGCCTCGCCATCTCCGACCCGATCAACCCGTTAGAACCCGTGATGAGTAATCGCTTCATCCATACTCCGAAAAGAACATTTGTCGCGGTTTTCCTGGCCGCGGTGAAGATTTTCCAGCTCAGCGAAAAAGCTGTGCAAAGAGCTCTCCACGCGCTCTTGATGGACGCGAGTTTAGGCAATGTTCCGAAGCAGAGTGCCCTCGGCCCCGGGCGTCGCTGGTCGTCCTCGATCAGAAGTACCCGTTTTGGCGGACTAAAGTCGCTCCCGTTGACTACTGATGGCTGTCGTGGTCGATACGAAATCAGCGAGCCTCGATGCGATCGAAAAGGTCCGTCACCAGACCTCCCGCGCCTGCGGCCCGTCTCCACGCCTGAAGCGCAGCCGGAACATGTCGTGGAAAGGCCAGCGGCCCTGGCAGCTGTTGGGGCGAAAAGAAAGCGGCCTCAGCGACTTCAGACGCCTCGAGCGCGAGGCGTACCGGGCCCGACGGGACGGCGTGATAGTAGATGTTGAGCGTGCGCTTCAGCATCCCGGTCGGATCGGGATACTCATCGAGCCAGATTCCCAGAAACCCGACGATGTGCACCTCGAGCCGTGTCTCCTCAAACACTTCTCTCTGCGCAGTGCCCATCGGGTGCTCACCGGGTTCGCAAAAACCTCCCGGCACGTCCCACATCCCCTTCCAGGGGTCCTCCGCCCGCCGCACCATGAGGAGCCGCGATTCGTTCATGACGAGCGCGCTGGCACAGGGCTTGGCGTCATTCCAATTGGGCGCCCCGCACGACAGACATTCAGTGGGCGGCAGGCGCGAAAGCGGTTGACCGCACGCGCTGCAAAAGATGACGCATTTGCCGGCGGTCGGACCGCCCGTCCACTTCATGCACCGATCTTCGCGGCCGCCGCGAGACTTTCCGCAAGACAATCGCTCACATACTCGACATCGTTGCGAGTCAAGCCTCCCCACGTTGGCAGATGGAGTCCCCGCTCCACAATGTGCTCCGCGACCGGACAGGACGCTTGGGAGCCGGAATATGGTGGCAGTTGATGAATCGGATAAATAACCTGACGTGCCTCGACACCTCGTTCCTTCAACGAAGCCATTACGTCGAACCGTCCAACTGGCAAGCGATCATCGAGCTGCACCGTGAAGAGCCACCAAACATGACGAGCCCAGTCCAGTTCGGGCTGCCAGGTTATCCCCGGTACGTCCCTCAAAAATTCCTGGTACCACTCGGCGATCTGCCTCCGTTGTGCAAGGTGCCAGTCGATCTTCTCGAGCTGAGCGAGTCCGATCGCGGCGGCGACGTTGGTTAACCGATAGTTGAAACCAACAGTGGTGAACCAGTATTTCCGGTGAGGATCCATCCCGTGGTTCTTGAGGCGGCGAACTTCGTCGGCGATCGCGGAGTCGTTGGTGGTGACCATCCCACCCTCGCCCGTCGTGATGATTTTGTTGCCAAAGAAACTGAACGTGGCCGCGTGGCCGATAGATCCGACCCGCTGGCCCTTGTACTCGGCGCCCGGAGACTCTGCCGCGTCTTCGAGGACGAACAGGCCGCGCTGCTCCGCCAGCTCCATGATCGGGTCCATATCCACCGGATGTCCGAACAGGTGGACCACGATGATCCCCTTGGTTTTCGGCCCGATGAGTGCCTCGATCCGTGTCGGATCCATGTTCCAGGTTTCGGGCTCGCTGTCGACGAACACCGGCGTCGCACCGCAGTACACCACCGCGTTGGCGGTGGCCACATACGTCAGGGTAGGAACGATGATCTCGTCCCCCGGTCTCACACCCAGTGCGAGCAAGGCTAAATGCAGCGCCGTGGTGCCATTTGAGCAAGTGACGGCATGGGAAGTGCCGCAGAACTCGGCGAACGCGTTTTCGAACCCCGTGACGTATTTGCCCAACGAGGATACCCAGCTCGTTTCCACGCAATCAGTCACATACTTCAGTTCGTTACCGACCAGGGCGGGATTCGAAATGGGAATGAACTCTCTTCGGTTCAAGCTCCGTGCGGGGTAGGCCATTCAGCGTTCCTTTCGACGAGGCTGCACGCAAAGAGCTTTCCAAATTGACCTTAGCTGGGGGCTCTCGCCCTAGTCGGCTCACATTGCTTGTGAAGAAAGCGAGCCAATCAATTGAGCAGGCCAGAAGTCTGCATCGGTGCTGACTAAAGTCGACGGATCCTTCGAGGATCGTCAGCACAGATCTTCGCGAACTCCATGCTGACAATGTTCTGAGCCAGGGCAGACTCCCTTTCTTCCACCCGCGCGGCGAACTCCGTCGTCGATCGATCGGTACTGTGCAAATTCTTGCTCCTCAACAACTTCGTCGGATGTCTCGCTGGAAGCCCCACGGGCACACTTGTTGCTCGGTCCGGTGCCGAATGGTCTTTGCGTTTGCTCCGCTGAGCGCGGCGCAAGTTTGCGACGCAGAACCTTCGAAAGCAGCAGTCTGTCGATAGCCGATAGCGGCAGCCGCCTATCAGAGCTGCGAAGCTTGTTCCCGATGTCTCGAGTGTCGAGACGCCGATGCATTTCATCCTGCGTTCGGAAACGGACGCCTAGGGCACTCCCAGAAAACGTTTCCGTTCGGGCAGGAGCTGATTCAATGAAGAACAGGTCGAGCAAGAGTCTTCACGAGTGGCTACGGCCGACAGATTTTTTGCGCTTCCTGATCATGAGCCTCATGTTGACTGTGCCGTCAACCAGGGCATCGGCTCAGGTCGTCCTTCAGCAGGGCGACATCCTAGTCGCGGAACCAGGGACGGCCAGCATCAGCGTTATCGATCCTGCGACCGGGACGAAAACGATAATCGCCCAAGGAGGCCTCCTGTCGCCCCCTAACAAGGCGGTCGGCGTGGCGCTCGCGGCGGACGGTGACGTCATCGTCGTCAGCCGATTGGCGGGCCTGATTCGTGTGAATCCAGCAACCGGGGATCAGAGCATCCTTTCAGAAGGAGGCCTATTCAGAGATCCGTGGGCGCTAGTAATCAACCGGGTTACGGGCGACATCTACGTCGCCGACAGCGGCTATGACAATGACAGGCCCGAGATCAACGGGGCTGGCAAAATCATCAGGGTAAATCCCGTCACTGGCGCGCAGGAGCTCATCGCCACGGGCACCGCATGTACTTTGTTCCCGCCCAACGCCGCCTGTCAGAACACGACCTCAGCCGGGTCATATTTGACGCATCCATACGGGATCGCCCTCGATTATTCGACCTCTCCCGCTACCATCGTCGTTTCGGACATGTCCTCATTCAACGGGAAGGGGGCGATTGTCCGTATCCAGCCCGTTCCGAACGGAGCGCAGGCTCTTTTGTGGGGGCCTGCGTCAGCCGTCCCGGCGCCAGAGGTCGCCCAAGTCTCCCCGCTCGGATGTCCGATGGGGATTGAGGTGGAGCCGAATGGCAACATCCTGACAACGGTCTTTACATACCCGGTGCCTGCTTCGCCAACTTTCCCTCCGCCGGGTGGGACGTTCTATGGATGTGCACCGCCTGGGATCTACCGAGTCGATCTTATAAACAACGTTCAGAGCGTCGTTAACGCGAATGCGCCACGGTGGCAAGCAGCGCATGCATACGTCGTCGGCAACGTGATATTCGACGACGCGCCAACGCCTCACGTTCACAGGGTTGTCACGGCCGGAACCTCTCAAAGCTCAAACCCACCCTGGAACGGCACGCTGGGAGGCGTAACGACTGATGGCACCGTCGTCTGGCAGAACATTGGTCTCGGAGCAAATTGGCTGATTCCCTTTGGTGTGAACGTCGAACCGGCACCAACGCAGTCGAATCCTTCGAACTACAACATCATCGTCGGTGATGAAGGTTACAGCATGGTCTTCCGTTTGGCGGCAAACGGGGCGTTTATTGATCCCGTGCCACTCACCACCAACACGAGCAATGTCACGAGCGTCGACGTCATCGAGGCCGCACCAGGTGGTTCGAACTCTCCACCGGTGCGATCCAATGGGCAACCAGCCGGGACACTGCCGTCAGCGACAACGCAGACGACGTTGAGTCTGGCAACTAACGAGAACGCGACATGCCGGTTCAGCCCGCTGGCCGGAACCCCCTACGAGTCGATGGCCAATACGTTCTCGACGACCGGCACAACGTCACACTCCACGCTCGTGAACGGGTTGACCAGCGGCACCTTCTATACCTTCTACGTCCGATGTGTGGATCCGGAAGGCAATGCGAACCTTGACGACTTCATCATTGCCTTCACGGTGGCGTCGTCCTCATCAACCATAAGCAATTTCTCAGGTACCGAAAGCCCGTTGTCCGAAGGCGGTATGTGGGATTCGCCGGGGGCGTGGGCTGATCTGCAAAAGAACGGCGGCGCTTTTGCCGTCGCCGTGAATGCAATGGCCCGACTCGTGACACCTGGAGTCGGCCCGGATCAGTATTCCGAAATCACATATGACCAAGATCCTGGTGACGAGAGCTGGGCCGGCGTCGCTACACGCGTCCAGAGTGCAAGCAATGGCAGCAACTACCTGGCCATTGCCTATGCCGGGGAAGTTCGACTCTACAGGACGGACGATGTCGGGTCCTTGAACTTTACGCCGCTCGCCTCAGCGCCAGCAGACATCGGTGCTGCGCCGCGACGACTCCGCCTGGAATCACAGGGCAACAACCATCGGGTCTACTTCAACGGGACCCTGATGTTCAACCACACCGCCACGGCGCCGTTGTACTCGAGTGGTCAACCTGGTATCGCCGCCTCCGTCTTCCCTGGACCGCAAGTGAAGATCCTGTCGTTCGAAGGCGGAGACCTTACTGCCGGCCCCGTGCCATCGCTCACGATTTCTGATGTCTCCGTGACGGAGGGGAACGCCGGGAGCGTAACTGCCACCCTGACCGTCTCCCTATCGGCGGCGAGCACACAGGCGATAAGCGTCAACTATGCGACCGCCAATGGAACCGCCACCGCGGGCAGCGATTACACGGGCGGGTCCGGCACACTGACGTTCGCGCCGGGCCAGACGTCGCAGCCCATCAACCTCAGTGTCACTGGCGATACACTCGATGAGGCGAACGAAACCTTCACGGTCAACCTCTCGGCACCGTCAAATGCCACCATCCTGGACGGACAGGGCGTAGTCACGATCCTTGATGACGATCCGGCCCCGACGATCTCGATCACCGACGTGACAGTGCCTGAAGGTAACAGCGGCAGCGCCAATGCGGTCCTCACCGTCAGTTTGTCGGTAGCCAGCGGGCAGACCGTGACGGTAGCCTACGCAACTGCCAACGGCACGGCGACGGCAGGCAGCGACTACACGTCTGGTTCAGGCACGCTCACCTTCGCGCCAGGCGAGATATCGAAACTCGTCACGATCGGCATCACCGGCGATGTCGCCGACGAGGTCAACGAGACATTCACCGTCAATCTGACGGCCCCGTCGAACGCCACCATTCTCGACGGACAGGGAATCGTGACCATCACAGACGATGACGGGTTACCGTCGATCAGTGTCGCGGACATTTCAGTCGTCGAAGGCAACAGCGGCACCAAGGTCGCCACGTTCACGCTGACCCTATCTACGTCGAGCGGCAGTCCAGTGACGGTCAGATTTGCGACCGCCAACGGTACCGCCTCCTCCAGCTCCGACTACGTCGCTCGGGCGACTACCACGGCGACGTTCCCCAGCGGCACGACCTCCGTCCCGGTGACCGTCACCATCAACGGCGACACCCTGTATGAGGCGAACGAAACCTTCGTCTTGAACCTGACCGTGCCCACCAACGCAACGATCGCGGACCCGCAGGCCACCGCAACCATCACCAATGACGACGCTCCCGGAACTCTGTCGATCGGCAATCGTACGGTCACCGAAGGAAACACGGGTAGTGTGAACGCGAACTTCACGGTAACCCTGTCGCCGTCGAGCGGAACCACCATCACGGTGGCTTATGCGACGGCCAATGGCACCGCATCGGCGGGCACCGATTACGTCGCGACAACCGGCACGTTGTCATTCTCGCCGGGCGCAACGTCCCGGACGATCACGGTCCCCGTTACCGGAGACCTTCTCGACGAAGCCAATGAGACCTTCTTCGTCAATCTGTCGGCGCCGGGGAACGCCACGATTGGTGATGGAGAAGGGCTCGGTACGATCAACGACAACGATGCGTTGCCCTCGATCTCGATCGCGGACCTGTCGGTGCTTGAGGGCAATAGCGGAACCTCAGTCGCCACCTTCACGCTCACCCTCTCGGCCATGAGTGGGAGGCAGGTCAGCGTGGCTTATGCCACTGCAAACGGCGCGGCAACCGCAGGGTCGGACTATGTGGGCGCCGCCGGCACGGCGATTTTCCCTGTTGGAACCACAAGCGTCCCCGTAGAGGTGACGATCAACGGTGATACCGCCACAGAGGCAAACGAAGGCTTCGCCGTCGGCCTGAGTGGGGCGATCAATGCAACGATTGCGCGCGCGCAGGCCACTGGCGTCATTCTGAATGACGACGGGGGTACTCCCCAACCAACCGGCCTCGTGGCCGCCTATGGGTTTGCAGAGGGTGCTGGCGAAACCACTGCGGACGCGTCAGGCGGCGGTCAGACGGGCGCCATCTCCGGCGCCACGTGGGCCACGGACGGAAAGACCGGCAACGCCCTGGCCTTCGATGGCGTGGACGACATGGTGACTATCGCTGACAACGCCGCACTCGACGTCACGCGCATCACGATGATGGCGTGGGTTCGCCCATCGGCGCTCAGTGGCTGGCGAACGGTGCTCCTGAAAGAACGGCCCCTCGGATTGGCGTACGGTCTTTACGCGGACAACGATGCGCAGCGACCAGCCGGTCACATCGTCACAGGTAGTTTGCTGCCTATTGAGTACAACTCGGCGGGTGTTGCTCCTCTACCCGTGGACAGCTGGAGTCATCTTGCGGCCACCTACGACGGCTCCCGACTGCGGCTCTACGTGAACGGCGTGCTCGTGCGGACCACCACGGTCAGCGGCAACATCGTCACTTCCGGGATGCCATTGCGGATCGGCGGCAATGAGGTTTGGGGCGAGTGGTTCGCCGGCGTGATCGACGACGTGCGCATTTACAATCGCGCGCTGAGTCAAACGGAGATTGCAGTAGACATGAATACGCCGATCACGCCCTGATTTGTTGGTGACGGCGATGATTCCGATCAAGCTGCCCCAGCAGCGACAAAACTCTCGCAGCTCAGCTCTCTGACTCGATTGGGATCTGACAAAAGAGCGTTTTGCGACCAAAAAAAGAGCGTGTACGACCGCTGATGGGCTGGCGCGGTCGTTGCTAGACGGAGCCTCTAAGTGAAGTCCCTGATTGTCGTTTCGCTGATTGTCGCGGGTGTCCTCGGGTCTTGGCCCAGCGTTGCGCCGGGGCAAGACGCCAGACCCGAAGCCATCGTCACCGGAGCCATGCTTCTGATGGTCGCGACCGCTCTTCGCCACGGCCTCCCGGGGCGGAGGGCCAAATAGCGGTGTCATAGAGTGCCTTGGGGTGCGGGCCGGTCTGCCCCTTTCCCATAACTTCCCAGAATGTCTTTATATACCTAATAAGGTATAGACAATATACCCCTCGGTTCCTTGAGTTCGTTGCCTTGCCCTCACATACTGTCGGCTGCCCCGAATCTCTGTGCAAACAGGATTCGATGTCATGAACCCCTCGATTGAGGTCCCGACCGACGGCTTCAATCGCTGTACTCGCAAGTGCAAGGGCTGTCACTAGCGTCATTGGGCGTCTGGTCCTCTTCCCCCAAGAGGTGGCGTTGGAACCCGCAGTGTTTCTCCTCGGAGCTAGTCAGGCCGTTCAGCAGGTGATCACGGACGCTGAGGCGGTGGCACCTACCAACGCCAAGGTCCTCATCACCGGTGAAAGCGGTGTGGGTAAAGAGGTGCTGGCGCGCCTGATCCACCGCCGAAGCCGTCGCGCCCATCTCCCGCTGGTCGCCGTCAATTGCGCCGGTGTCCCCGACAGCCTGCTCGAGTCGGAGCTGTTCGGACACGTCCGCGGCAGTTTTACCGGCGCGCATCGGGATCGTCGTGGGCTGTTGGAGATTGCCAACGGCGGCACGATCATGCTCGATGAGGTCGGCGAGATGAGCCTGCGGATGCAAGGCCTGCTCCTCAGGTTTCTGGAGAATGGCGAGATTCAGCCCGTGGGCTCCGAACGTCCACAGACGATCGTCGACGCGCGGGTCATCGCCGCCACAAACCGAGACCTCCATGAACAGGTTCGTCGCGGCGACTTTCGCGAGGACTTGTATTACCGGTTGAATATCGTGCATCTGGTGATTCCTCCCCTCCGCGAACGGCGGGAAGACATCAAGTGCCTCTTCGACCATTGTCTGGGCGAGGGAAGCCGCCAGCATCGTCTTCCTGTGTGCGAGCTCGGGCCCGATGCGCTGGGGGTTCTCGAGCAACATGACTGGCCCGGCAATGTCCGCGAGTTGCGGAATGTTGCCGAGCGGCTCCTGCTCACACATCATGGATGCACGGTGTCCGCGACGGATGTGGCGCGGAAGCTGACAAGACGCCAGGCGGCGCCGACGCCCGAACTCCCCACACCCACGGCACTCGCCGAGGGAGTCGCGCAGGCTTGCTTCCGAAGCATGACGCAGGGTCATGAATCGTTCTGGAGTGTGGTCTACGAACCGTTTATGGCCCGCGATATGACCCGCGAGACTGTAAGAGCGGTTATCCGAATGGGGCTTCAGCACACCAAGGGTAGTTATCGCTTATGTGCCGAGCTCTTCAATCTGCCTCCGGAGGACTACAAGCGGTTCTTGAATTTTCTTCAGAAGCACGACTGCCACATGCCATTCCTCAAGTTTCGAATGGCTTCGGCGCCTCAGGATCAGAGCCCGGACCGCCGGAAGAGCGCGCTGGCAAGTTAAGGGATTCGGACCTGCGCCGACCGATCGTTCCTCTCGAACGGCCCTCGATCTTGCCCAGAGCAAGCGAGTGACTTGACACATCGCCCAGGTCTCGCGCCCAATCTAATCGCTCAGAAACACTTGGGAAAAACAGCAGTCGTCGGATCAACCCTATGTTTGTTGTCGCCCGAGCCGTGACTTACGCGACTCTGTTCATCGGACTCCTGTTGATCTTCCTGCCGTCGAGAGTGCTTTCCTCAACAGGGGTCTTCGCGCCGAAGACGATTGGCTTTTGGCAAGTTACCGGGATGGTGGTCGGCGCCGTCGGTGCGGCGCTCGCGGTGTCATGCATCGTCGCTTTCGCGCTCGTCGGGAAAGGCACTCCCGCGCCATTCGATCCACCTCGCCGACTGGTGATTCAGGGTCCCTATCGCTTCGTGCGGAATCCGATGTACATCGGTGCCGGGCTCGCCATCACTGGTGCGGCGCTCTTCTACCAGTCATTCGCTCTTATCGGCTACGTCGGGGCGTTTCTTCTCGTCAGCCACTTGCTCGTAGCGGCCTACGAGGAGCCGACGCTGCGACGTAGCTTCGGGAAAGATTACGAGGTGTACTGCGACAAGGTTGGGCGCTGGTGGCCGAAACGATAGACTGCTTCGCTGCCTCATGACGCGCCAGCCTGTCATTCACGTTTCCGCGATCCGGAAAACGTACGGTCGGACTGTGGCCGTGGCCGACGTCTCGTTCGACGTTCAGCCGGGAGAAATATTCGGCTTGATCGGGCCCAATGGCGCCGGCAAGACCACGACAATGGAGTGCGTCGAGGGCCTTCGTCTACCCGATCGGGGCGCCATCTCGGTCTTCGGTCTGGATCCGGTCCGAGACGTGTACGCGCTGCAAGAGCGGATCGGCGTGCAGCTGCAAGAGGCACAACTGCAGAAGAGAATCAAGGTGCGAGAAGCCGTTGGCTTTTGGGCATCGCTCTATCGCAAACCAGTGGACGGCAATCGTCTGATCGAGCAGCTCGGGTTGGCCGACAAGCGCAACGCCTGGTTCATGACGCTGTCGGGCGGTCAAAAGCAGCGGCTCTTCATCGCCCTCGCTCTCATCAACGACCCCGAGCTCGTGTTTCTCGACGAATTGACAACTGGACTCGATCCGCAGGCCCGCCGGGCGATCTGGGATCTGGTACGAGGCATTCGCCAGCGTGGCAAGACCGTTTTTCTCACAACGCATCTGATGGAAGAAGCCGAGCGCCTGTGCGACCGAGTGGCTATCATCGACCATGGTCGTATAGTGGACATCGGCACTCCGGCGGAGCTCGTGCGGCGGCACTGCCCCGAGCGAACGGTCATCGTGGCCACCGATGATTCGACGGCAGCCGAGCGCTTTCGAGGAATCGCCCAGGTTGAATCGGTAAACAGCCAGGGCTTGCAGCTCACGATTCGCGGCCGGGGAGACGATCTCGTGACTCAAGTAATCCACTGCCTGGCACAGCATCGCCTGCAGGTGATTGACTTCCGCACGGAGGTCCCGACACTCGAGGACGTCTTCCTCAAGCTGACCGGGCACCTGATCCGCGACTGAGGTGTGCAACTTATGCGTGGACTCTGGAAACTGACCTGGCTCGAAACCAAGATCTTCGTGCGCGAGCCGCTCGGTCTGATCGGTACGGTGGGTGTGCCGATCTTGTTCTATGTCGTGATGGGACGAGTGCTCGGGGCCCGCGCACGAAACGCCTCGCCCGACATGGCGCGCGCCCCCTCACTCGATCTGCCGATCCTGGCTTCGGCGCTCATCGCGGCAAGTACTGTGCTGTCGCTGGTCGCCATCATCGCGATTTACCGTGAAGGCGGAGTGCTCAAGCGATTGAAGGCTACACCCCTGCGACCCTCCACCATTCTGGTGGCGCATGTCATTGTCAAGTTGCTGTTCACTGCGGCTACGCTGGCGGCGATGGTCCTGGCAGGTCGACGCTACTATCCTGTCGGCGCCGACGTCCCGCTCGCCTCGTTCACAGTGGCGATGCTCTTCTGCACGACGAGCGTGGTCTCAATGGGATTTCTGATCGCCAGCATCGTTCCCACTGCGCGCTTCGCGCAGCCGGTCGGCACGCTCATCATCTATCCCATGCTCGGTCTTTCCGGGTTGTTCGCCCCGGTCGAGTCGCTGCCGCCGGTGCTGCAGGCGGTAGCTCGCGCGCTGCCACTCACGTACGCGGTGTCGCTGCTGAAAGGAATCTGGCACGGTGAAGGCTGGTCCAGCCATGTCGGTGATGTCGCGGTGTTGACGCTGATGTTCCTGGCGTTCACAGCGGTCTCCGCCAAGGTGTTTCGATGGGAGTAGTCAGTAAACCTGCTTCAGCCCTTCGGCGGTCGTGAACTCCCAGTGCTCCGCCGGCTTGTCAGTTTCGATCGTCTGCTCTGGTCGATAGATAAACACACGCACGAGATTCCTGCGCTCCTGTCTCGCCAGCGCTTCTATCTCTTCGGGGCTGATGTTCTCAGCTCGAACGGACACGTCGATGTCATAGCCATCCAGGATCCCTTTACGCTCGATCACGACAAAAGGTGGCGGTGGTGGCTCTGGAGCCGGCCCCAAGCGCGCGATGATGACTGGTCCGAAGAAATAGAGCCCCACCAGGACGACAACGCCAGCGAGGCCGGCGGCTAGCCACTTCACCATACGGGCCGGATTCCTTAGGCGGGGAGCCTCTTACCTGGATTATTTTTCGGGCTCTCGCGGTCGCGAGAACAGAGCCAACTGGATAGCGTCCTTTGTGTCCGCTCGTGCTCGCCGATGTACGTCACAGCTATTGCTTTTTGGGTAATACCCATGGGCAGGCGGACCTGACCGATCGGCAAGCCGGGGTTTCAATGATCGGTCTACCACACCCACCGGCCACACTGTGTTGTTGCGGACACATAAAGCCCGACACGAGCTCACCGCCGAGGCCGTCATTTGGACGGGACGACACACAACGAATCCAACCCGAGCGTCGTCTAAGGCCGGCATGGGGACTTTACTCCGTGACCTCGGCTACGCGCTCGGGAAGTTCACCTCTGCGCGCGCCTTCACGGCCACGGCGATCCTGACGCTCGCTGTCGGCATCGGCGGCACCACGGCTATCTTCACGCTCATTCATGCCGTGATGTTGAAGTCGCTGCCGGTGGGCGACCCCTCGCGGCTGTACCGCATTGGTGACGGGGACAACTGCTGCGTGCAGGGAGGCCCGCAGGAGCGCTGGGGCATGTTCTCGTTTCCGCTGTTCGAGCGTATCAAAGCAGAAGTGCCGGAGTTCGAGGAGCTCACGGCCTTTCAGGCCGGCATGGGACGCATGAGCGTGCGCCGCCAAGGCGTGAACGAGGCGCCGCGTCCACTCCGCGCCACGTATGTTACCGGCAACTACTTCACCACGCTTGGTGTGAACGCGTCTGTCGGTCGCGTGTTCACGGCGGCCGACGACGTGGCGGCGGCCAGCCCCGTGCTGGTACTGGCGTATCACGCGTGGCAAGGTGTGTATGGCGGAGACGCGTCAATTGTCGGCACCACGCTGGTCGTAGAGGGACAGGCCTTCACCGTGGCCGGTGTGACGCCGCCGGCGTTCTTCGGCGAGACGTTGAAGGCTGATCCACCCGACATGTGGGTGCCACTGCAGCACGAACCATTGATCGCAGGGACGCAGACGTCGCTCCTGCGCCAACAGATTTCGTCGTGGCTGCGCGTGATCGGCCGCCTCCGTCCGGGCGCATCCATCGACGGGATGGAGGCGCGGCTCACCAACCTGCTGCGGCAATGGATGCGGCACGAGGCCGGGTACCCGGCCAATTGGCTGCCCGGGATCGAGCGCGTGCTGCTGCAACAAGTGATCACCGTGGTGCCTGCCGGCGCAGGTGTAGGCGTGATGAAGGAGCAGTACGGACGAAGCCTGCGGATTCTGCTGGCGGTGTGTGCGCTGGTTCTGCTGATCGCCTGCGCGAACGTGGCGAATCTGATGCTCGCCCGCGCAGTCGCGCGCCGCGGCCAGACGGCCGTGCGACTCGCGCTGGGAGCCTCCCGCCAACGGATCGTGACCGAGGCGCTGGTAGAAAGCGTCCTGCTCGCCGTCGGTGGCGCGTTTGCCGGATTAATCGTGTCCGTCGCCGCGTCCAGGCTGCTTCTGTCACTCGCCTTCTCCGGTGCGAGCCTTCTGCCGATCGACACGATGCCGTCGCCGCTGGTGCTGGCGTTTGCCACTACCCTTGCCCTCGTCACGGGTGTGCTCTTCGGCGCCGCGCCCGCGTGGTTTGCAACGCGCACCGATCCGGTCGAAGCGCTGCGCGGCTCGGGCCGAACGGCCGGCGACCCGGCTTCGTTCGCGCGTAAGGCGCTGCTCGTGCTGCAGGCAACGCTCTCTGTGGTGCTTGTGGCCGGATCGACGATGCTTGGTCGGAGCCTCGGCAACCTCGAAGGCCAGGACTTCGGCTTCCCCCGCGACGGACGAGTGCTGGTGTCGGTCGGCCGGCCGTCGGCGTCAATCACAGGCGAGCGGCTGACGGCACTCTACCGCGACCTCGAGGAACGTCTCTCACGCATCCCCCGTGTCACAGGCGCGGGGCTGGCGCTCTACAACCCGCTGACCAACAATTGGGGCGAGGGCGTTCTGATTGCCGGCAAGCCGCTGCCCGCACCGGGCGAGCAGACCGGCGCGTCGTGGGATCGCGTGAGTGCGAAGTACCTGCAGCAGCTCGGCGTCAAGATCGTGCGCGGGCGCCACTTCACCGCCGTCGACAACGAGACGGCGGAGAACGTGGCCGTTGTAAACGAGGCGTTCGTACGCCGCTTCTTCAAGCCGGAAGAGGATCCCATCGATCAACACTTTGGACTGAACCTCCCCGAGAACGTCAACTCCTTCCGCATCGTCGGCGTGGTGGGCGACGCCCGCTTCGCGGGATTCCAGCTCGATCGCCCCATGCGCCCGATGTTCTTCGTGCCGCTGGCACAGACAGTGGACTACGCCAACGAGATGATGAAGCGCGTCGAAACCGCGTCGCATTACGTTGGCGGACTGCTCCTCGTAACCGACAGCGCGCCAGGCACGCTCGAGCCTCAAGTAGCACAGGCGCTGGCCCAAGCGGATCCGAACCTGGCTGTGATCAGCGTGCGCACTTTGCAGGAGCAGATCGGTCGGACGTTCGACCAGCAGCGCGCGGTCGCGAGCCTCGCCGGCTTGTTCGGCGGGATCGCGCTGGTGTTGGCCGCGATTGGCCTCTATGGCGTCACGTCGTACTCAGTGGCCCGGCGCACCAGCGAGATCGGCGTCCGCATGGCGCTCGGCGCCGATCGCCCGCGCGTGATTCGCCTCGTGCTGGGCGGCGCGTTCCGACGGGTCGTCCTGGGCCTGTTGATCGGGCTGCCGCTAGCCGCGGGCACCGGATATCTCCTGTCCGCACAGCTCTATAACGTGCCGTTCTGGGACCCTGTAGCACTCGGCGTTGCCACGGGCTCGCTGGCCGTTGTTGGGTTGATCGCGTCGGTGATACCGGCGACGCGTGCAGCGGCGCTTGCGCCGATACGAGCGCTGCGGATGGAGTGATTGGACCGCGCGGAGAGAACTCGAAGGCCCACGAAACCTTCCACGAGGGACTACGCCCACCATATCGGCCACTGCGGTCCACACCCTCGATGCCGTGGCACGTAAACGAATACGAATGGCGTAAATGAGATCACGTTCAGTACGCGAGAACGGCAAACTGTTGCGTTTGCCGGGATCGCAGTGCTGGGCATGCTGCTTGCTGCCTCGCGCGCGCACCCCTTCGATTCAGACTCGGAATTCCCCAAAGCCAAGACCCTCGATCTCTGAGGATTCGGGGGCCTTCCGGACGTTCTGCGGCATCTGGAGGTAACGTTGGCCCTGAAAGATCCGACAGCGTGGATGGAGGACCTTGCGTTCTACATGAGCGACAAGAGCGTCTCCGAAAGTGCCGAGGCCCTGGAGCCTCAGCTGCTCCAAACCGGATCCAAAGCTGCCGTGGCACTGTGGATCGCGCTGTGCGGTACCCTGGGTGGCGCCTTCGGCGCCGTCACAATCAGCCCCGGTATCCGGCACCCGCTCGCCTTTGCCGTCTATGTCGTAATCGCGGCCTTGCTGCTGCGCGGACTCCATCCCCTTACCGTGCGTCTCCTGAGCAGCGGCGCTGCCTGGCTCGTCATGTTTGCCTTCTTCTGGACGTCAATGCTCGGACTGTGTGTGGTGCTCGGCGCTCGCATCGAATCGAGATGGATCGCTTACGGCCTCAGCGCGGGTGGCGGCGCGTTTGTCGGAATGATGTATGGCTCGTTCCCTCCTGGCAACACTCGGAACCAGGATGCCTGGATGCTGTCGTTTCTGCTTGCACCACTTGGCGCCCTTGTCGCGACCTATCTCCTGCGCCATTCAGGCGCACTCGATGCGATCGGCGGCGCAGCGGGCGCGGGCGCAGTCGCTGCCGGAATCCTGATGGTTCCGATGAGCGCGCTACTCGTCAAGCTGTGGGACGAGGCGGCGGGGCTCGCCGAACTCGGTCAGCTGTATCTGCACAACGACACGTTTGCGGCCAAAGCGGTCGCGTACCTCGATCGAGCGATTGCACTGAAGCCCGACATCGCTCAGTACTACACCCTGCGTGCTGTCGGCCTGTCCCGCATGAACGAGCTGGAGCGGGCCTCTGCGGACTGGGAAAAGGCGTCTGGGTTGGCGCAGCATGACCCGGAGCCGCACGTGCAGCGCGGCGTCGATTGCCTTCGGCGCGGTGCGGTGGGCGACGCCATCCGCTGGTTTGAATCCGCGCTCGAAAAGAATCCGGAGCATGCAAGGGCACACTGCTATTTGGGGGCTGCCCTGGAGCGGCAAGGAGACTTGCCGCGAGCCTTCGAGCACTACGATCGTGCCATTGCCCTCGCGCCGGACGATGCCAAGGTGCACTGCGATCGCAGCTATGCAAACTTCCGCCGCGGCGACTATACGAACGCCCTCAAAGACGCCCAACGCGCCGTTCGGCTCCAGGATCATCTGGGAATCGCGTATGCCGCGCACGGCCAGGCGCTCCTGATGCTGGGACGCTCTGACGAGGCCCTCGACAGTTTTCACGAGGCGATCGATCTCGGCCTCGAGCCCTCAGTGCACGAGGATGTGCTCCGCCAAATTGAATCGCTCGAGGGCGACGCGCACGAGGACGAGGAGCGCCGTTGAACGAGCCGGCAAATGACGGCCGTCAGAGACCGGCTCATTGGCGACTGGCGCTCGTCATTCTCGAGGGGTACATCTACCTCGCGCTCATTGTCGGGATCTTTCTCGCCGCGTCAGGATTCCTCGTCTGGGGCGTGCTGACTCGCCGGCCGTTCATCGCGATCGTGGCGATCCTGGTTGGCGTACCGGTCGCTGCCACGACGGCTCGCGCCCTTCGCTCGCTATGGGTTCTGTTTCCAGAGCCGAGGGGCATCCGGGTCAGCCAGGACTTCGGCTCGCAGTTGTACCGGGACGTCCAGGAGATCGCCGGGCGCGTAGGGGCGCCACGAGTCCATCGAATCCTCGTGACGGACGTGCCCAACGCGTCAGCGCTGCAGATCCCGCGCGCAGGTGTGTTCTGGCCGATGAACACGCTGACGGTGGGCTATCCACTGCTTGCTATTCTCTCGGTCGACCAGATGCGTGCCGTCATCGCCCACGAGCTGGGCCACATCACGCATGCTCACGGCCGGTTTGCGAGCTGGGTGCATCGTACGCGCATGTCCTGGGTGCGTTTGCTGGACATTCTCGAGCGGCATCAATCTGTGCCGGCCCACGTTTATTTCCTGTTCCGGTTCTACGTTCCGCGCCTTCACGCCCTGGCCGCCGCGGTGTCGCGGCAGCAGGAGCGGCTGGCGGATCGATTGGCGGCTGATCTGGCCGGGCCTGAAGTCGCCGCGCAGGCGCTAATGGCGATCAGGGTCGGCCAGTACCTTCTCGACCACACCTTCTGGCCTCGCATTGACCAACGTGTGGAGGAGGACCCAAATCCGCCGAATCCGTTCTCGCAAATGGGGCCGGCGCTTTGGGACGGTAGTGATAACAAGGCGCAGCTGCTCGATCGCCTGCTCCGCGGCGACACCACGGCATCAGACACGCATCCTCCACTACGCGATCGCCTCGCGGCGCTGAACCAGCCGCCACGCTGGCCTGACCCAGTGCCGGTGACAGCAGCGGATTACTTCTTCGGGTCTCAGAAACAGGTGCTTGCCGGGGCCTTGGACGAGCAGTGGCAAGAAACCTATGGCCGCGATTGGACCGAGCGGCACAGTGAGATTCGGAAACGGCGCGAACGCCTTGCTGAACTGGCTGCATTGTCGTCGCCGACAGCCGAGCAAACATTCGAGCGCGGCGCGCTGGTCGAACACGAAGGTGACCAGGACGCTGCGCTCCAACTGTATACGGCCGCGCATGGACAGGGACATGCCGCTGCCGGACTCGCGGCAGGGCGCATTCTGTTGAATCACGAGGACGCTTCAGGAATTGCTCTCATCGACGCGGCCATGGACGCGGATGCCGCGCTCGTCGAGGACGGCTGCAAGATCGTCGTCGAATTCCTGGTGGACCGCGGCCGGCA
Organism: uncultured Acidobacteriota bacterium; assembly: GCA_963846425.1. Lineage (GTDB taxonomy): Bacteria > Acidobacteriota > Vicinamibacteria > Vicinamibacterales > UBA2999 > JACCSI01. Next base: position 772,482 of record CAWJVW010000002.1, read on the forward strand.
CGTCGACGCGTATCGGTACCAACGTCGCATGACACGCGAAACGACGATGACGTCGATGGCGCGTGCGGAACGGGAGGAGCTCTCGGTCCTCGACCGGTTGCGTCCATGTGCCGATCAGAGTGTCGACGCTGTGGCGTTGGCGCGGCGGCTGGCGCTGGAACCAGATGTCCTTCGCGCGTTTCTCGCCGTCAAAGAGCTGCGCTATTCGGGCGGAACGCAAACGGTGCTGGCTGTGCTCGCGAAAAATGCCGTCGTCTCGGATCTTGGCGAGCGCCTGCGCGAGGAAGGCCTGTTGCCAGATGAGGTCATCGTCGTTGCCCTCGACCGGCGCGACGAGCGGGTCGAGGCGGCGCTTGGTGCAGTATCGGGGGCGCGAATTTATGACAGATCTCCTCACCAAATCATCTAGAAGTCATGACAGATTCGAATGTCGCCAGAAATCGGTGGACATCGACATCGACGGCAGTCGTCACCAGGGGCTTCCCCCGCCACGGAGGGAGATTCATTTGATAGTCGTAGGCGGGCATTATCGTTTCTCCAATTGCGATCCCTTCTGTCGCCACCCTCACAGGTCCCTGTCTCACTTTGAAGATGCTGGAATCGATCAGATACATGACAGCGGACGGATCATGCATGAAGAAGCCGCCTTCGACATGATTGACGTTCTTGTGAAAGTCCATATAGAACCTGGTGATGGAATGCATGAACGACCCATACCGGCTGTTTGCGTCTCTTATCCGTAGGAGGATCTCATCATTCAGTTTGACCTGGGTAGTCGTGTCGAGGGCAATCATGGTCACCCTCCACGGAGCCGTTACAACGATATCGGCCGCATCAGGGTCGCCCGCGATATTGGCCTCCGCGACCGGACTTACATTGCCGGGAACATTCAGCGCGCCGCCCATCAAGACAACTTCCTGGATATTCCTCGTGAGATTGGCGTCTAACTTCAGAGCTTCGGCAAGATTGGTCAACCTGCCAACCGCCAGAATGGTGACTTGCCCCGGATAAGCTTTGGCCGTCTCAACGATAAATTGAGCCGCACGTTTCGAACGATGCGAAATCTTCGGAGGGGGTTGATTCGTGTTTCCCAATCCATCCTTGCCGTGGACGAAATCCGGAGGTGGGTCGAGCGTGATTCTGAGTGGCTTTGCCGCACCCTTGTAAACCGGGATTGGCTTCCCTGACAGCTCGACGACTGTCAGGGCGTTCTTGGTCGCCTGGTCCAGGTACGCATTGCCGAAGACGGTAGTAATGCCAACGATGTCAAAACCGGAGTATTGCATGGCCAACATGATGGCCATCGCGTCGTCAATTCCTGGATCACAGTCGATAATGAGTTTTCTTGATTGGGCGGCAGCGTCGAACCGACCGAGTAGGAGAACCACTACGATCAACCAGCAGTATGTCTGCATGTGATTCACTAGATTCCAAGAAAAACGCGATTTTCCTAACAATTGTAGAGGCGCCGCAGCATGTGTGCTCTAGGGGACAGTCGACCGATGCCGGGTCGGGTACAGTAGGAGTGAGATGAACGAGACTCGATTGCCGCAAGCATCCAGGGAGCCAGTGGAGTATCGGTCTCTGTACCAATACCTGGATAACAGATTCGCGGACACCGTCGTGCTGACATTTGCTGAAATCGAAGGTCTCCTCGGCTTCGCGTTGCCTGATCTCGCGCGTCTCGGGAAAGAGTGGTGGGCAAGCACCGACGATGACGGCTGTCCATCGACGCAGTCCTCTTCGTGGACGCACGCCCGCAGGATCGCGACACCCAATCTCCTCGCGCGGAGTGTGATGTTTGAGCGTCAAACCACGTAACACGAGCGGACTGCGAGCCATCGCATGACCCTTCCTGTGACGAGTTCAACGGCGACCACCGTCCCGACGGTCTGCCCTTTTTGCCGATCGACGCAGATCGCGGTCCCCAACGACAAGGTCAGCGACTCGACGTATTGGCGATGCAAGTCTTGCTCGCAGATGTGGAATGTCAGCCGGCAGATTACAGTGCGCCCCTCGCGCTGGAATCGCTAGCGAGTCAGCGGACTGGCGCGAGGCGGCCGGCAAGATCTTGATCGCGCAGCGGGGCGCGAATTCCTTCTACAGTCTGCCTGTCAAGAACAGGATGATCAGTATGAGAAGAAGGATCCCGCCAAGACTACCGCCAACTCTCGGGCCACCCAGGTAAAAGCCGCCTCCGCCTAACAGCAACAGAAGGATGATCAACAGAACTAGTAAACTCATCGCGCACTCCTTCTTGGATTTCCGGCCACGGTCATCACCATGAACGTTTGGAGAAACAGACGCTCATTGGGCGCGACCCTTTACCGCCTTCGCTACTGACGCCGCAACTTGGGCGCAATCGGCTTTCGCCGACTCTCCGAAAGGCGTCGATAGCGTCATCTCTTGCACGAACTCGAGGTGTGTCATGCGAATCCCCGCCTGCCGCAACTCCCGGACGGCGCGGTACACCATGTCGCCGATGCTCGCCTCCTGACCGAGCACACCGCGCTTCTGCCAACATCGTGTTTCGAGCACATCGAACGCCTCGTCTATCTGGCGGACCCAGCCGCGAGGAACCGGTTGATTGGCGGCATCGAGCCGGGCGAGATGATCCGCAGTCCGCGACGCCCCAGCGCGCGGCGTTTGCAGCTCCGGGCTCTCCGCGGCAATCGTGTGGCTGACTACCGTCAGCAGGAGCAACATAGTCCGAACCCCTGGGCCGAAGCCCCTGCTCATGAGCAGTTCACTGGTAGCTTACTTCCCCTTCAACTTCGCCAACGCAGCCTTGCCAGTCTCGTTCTTCGGATTGAGTTGAAGCGACTTCTCATAGTTTTCAATTGCCAACGCTTTGTCACCTGCGGCGGCGTAGGCTTCTCCGAGGCTGTCATATACATTCCATGACTCTGGATAGAGCCGCACATTCAACTTGAAAAGTTCAATGGCGTCTTTCCCTTTGCCGCCCTCCATCAACTCATAGCCGGCGCGATTGATGCTTTGCTCCGTCGTAGGCGGTGCTGGGACAGAACTCCATCCCGTCATTTTCCAGCGGCCCTGCTGCTTCACGAAAACGTGCATCACTCCGCTCCCAGGTGCTGGTTCGTGAGGGTCGGTGGGGCTGGTGACGTGCGTCAAGATCGCCGTGTCACCATGCACACGGACCATGTACGTCGGGGCGGGCGGTTCAGGGAGACCGGGCGGAGTCGGCTTGGCTGAAGCAATTGCCTTCAACACCTCTGCCTTCGTTCGCACAGCCGTTCCGATAACTTGAACGAAGTCGTCCGCGAGCACGTCCGTCACAATCGAGGTGTCGGCCTTGCGTCGCGCCTCGTCGAACTTTTTGTCCAGGGCAATCAGTTCCTGTTCAACCGTACTTCCGGGCGGACTCGTTCCTGTCTGTGCCTCTCCGCGAGCGGACAAGAGCAGAATGACAGCGCACACCGCAGTCGCGAAACTCTTAGGCATCTGGTCTCCCCATTTCGCGTAGCATACACGGTTGCGCCGCTCGAAACCTGGGGTAATCGACCTAGACGCGAGCGCTAGCCAAATCGTGGCGAGGCCATTGTGATGATCGAGCCGTCCGCCTTCGATGCGCCTGCTACGCATCCCGTGGCCGTTCGATGATTCGGCTTGCACGGGTTGGTTGAGAGGCGGCAGTCACCCATAGTCGCTCGTCGTCGGCGGCAGCCGCCGTCGCTGGTCCTCGAGTAATCCCCCCAAGTCGCCTCAAAACGCCGCCATCCCGCCACGCAGTACGTGGCAACGAGCACTCGGCTGTCCGCCGCAGGGCGTGAAAGCGTGTGCACTTTACGGAACCACGGTCCAGATTCGTAGTCGGCGCACCATTTGCTCTGCTTGACGCGTTCGGGGCGGCGTTTTGGCGACGTCACATTGGCGAAACCGACGGGGTTGATGGGTCTCCCCCCGGCCCACTTCCAGACGCACGCCGTTCGGACCCTTCAACTGGGAACATGCAAATTCGAATTACGCGCGAGTGCTTCGCACCGATGGACGGATTTTCTATCGCACAACTGGGAGTTGGTCGTGTGTACGACATCAAAGACTCGACTGCCGCGTTCCTCATCGCGAGAGGATGCGCCGAGCCCTATGGCGAACCACAATCGGCCACGGGCTCGTTGGATCGCGACTTATCGAACTGGGCGGGTTGGAGAACGAAGCCTGTTGGGACGGTAGCTGAATGCATCCACACGATTGCTTCGGTGACTCTGCGTGCATTGGCTCCTGCTCCGGAGTTTGTCCTGTGGCGTCTCACCAAAGGAGAACGTATTGCTGAGGCTCGGGTGTGCGAGATGAGCCACGGATGCGAATTGCAGTTCCTGGTGGACGGCACGCTCTGGTGGAGTCAACTCCTTGGCCCTAAGAGCGGAGAACTGATGCCGCGAGCTATCGAAAGGCGCGAGGAATTGGAGCGGCTTGGATGGAAGGCCGCAGACTGACGGCGCAATAGTTCCGGCTCGTCACCTCCAGACGCTGCTTCACTTCGGCAGGTCATTTCTGTAGACCACGCCGCCTTTCATGACCAACTTGATACCGCGCAGTGCCTTGATGTCCTTAGACGGGTCGGCATCGGTGATGACCAGGTCGGCCAGCTTGCCTCGTTCGACGGTGCCCAGGCGATCGGCAGCGCCGAGCATGGTGGCTGGCTCGATGGTCGCCGCGCGCAGAGCATTGAGCGGCGTCATACCCGCTTCGACGTAGTACTGCGCCTCACGGACCGTGGCCGTGGTTCCATCGTTGGGCTCATAGGGAAACTGGTCGGTGCCCAGCGCGATCTTCACGCCCATCTTGATCGCGCTCTGCAGCGTGCGCCAGTGGGCCTTTCCGACCGATTCGACACGAGCGAGATACCAATCGGGTGAGCCGATCTTCTTGAAGAACTCCATCACGGTGGGCTGGCTCACCACGATAGTGGGAACGTACCAAGTCCCCCTGTCTCGCATACGCTGCAGCACCTCGTCGGTGAGGAAGTATCCGTGCTCGACGCAATCGATGCCGGCGTCGATGGCCTCCAGCGTTGCACCGGGCGAGCCCGAGTGTGCCGTAACCTTGACGCCATGCCGATGTGCCGTGTCGGTGACTGCAGACACCTCCTCTTTCGTCATGTGCGACGCGGCAATGTCACCGTGTGTGTCGGCGATCCCTCCCGAGATGGCGATCTTGATCCATTCGGCGCCAGCGAACACCTCGCGTCGAACGGCCTGGCGAAATGCGTTTGGGCTGTCAAGGCCCTCATCGCCCGGCCTCCACCCGTGGCCGCCCGTCACGTGCACGGCCTGACCGGCAGTGAAGATGCGCGGACCTACCGCCTCGCTCCGATCGATCGCCCGCCTGAGAGCGAACTCCGCGCCCTTGGCTTCCCCCGTGGAGCGCGTGGTGGTCACGCCGGCCATGAGCGAGATGCGGGCATTGGCTGCCATCCGGAGTGCGAGGCCCGCCTCTGTCTCGTTGGCCAGCTCGGCGCCTGCGCGACCGGGGAGCACGAGTCCGTAATGGGTGTGCATGTTCATCAGCCCAGGCGCGATGAACTTACCTGTGGCTCGAATCACCTCGGCGTCCGGCGGTATCCGTGTCGATGCGGCCGGACCAACCGCCGCGATGCGCTCGCCTTCGATGAGGACGACTGCGTCAGCAACCGCCGCGCCACCGCTGAGATTGACGACCGATGCGCCGACGATTGCCGTCGGGCGGGCAGCACGCGGCTGGCCGGGCGACAAGCCTTGCCCCATCGTCAAGGACGGGAGCACGAGGAATGGCAGGAGCAGAACGAGATGTTTCAATTGAGCAACCACGCGAACCTCCACGCTCTCACCTCACTCGGACCACTCATCTGGATTAAACGATTAAAAGCGTACTTTGACGCCGAAGCGGACGACACGTGGTGGCACGAACTCGATCACTCGGTTGAAGTTCGTGCCCGACAACGAGTTGACTCTCGTCACCGTGTTGGCGTTCGTCGCGTTGAACACATCGAGCGCGAGGGAAGCATTCAAGCGGGCGACCGGCAAGTCGTAGTTGACGCGCACGTCGAGCAAGTTCACGCTGTCGTAGCTCTCGTCGTTGCGTCGCCCGGCGTGCACGACGACGTTGCCCTGACCGAGCGTCCTTCCCAGTGCGCTGACGGCGTTGACCGTCCGCGTGAACGGCGAGCCGGCCAGGAACTGATAGAAGCCGCTCACCGAAAGACGGAACGGGAACTGATAGCTCCCCATCAATTTGCCGACGACGGGAATCGACGTGTCGAGACGTGTCCCGGTCGTGTTCGCGACGTCCTGCGGCGTGGGGAGACCCGCGGGGAGCGCTGACGGCGTGATCACGTTCACCGCGAGCAGCGTCACTGGGCTGTCGCTCAGGTCCTCACGCTGCACGCCGGCGGTAATCGAAGCCACGGCCTGCCAGCGTCCCGTGAGGCGGCGCTGGAGCGCCAGCTCGAACCCGCGATATTCCTGCGTAAATCCAGGCCGCGTGGTGATGTAGTTCGGTGACAACGTGCGTTTGGCTGCACTGAGCTCGTAGAACACCAGCGCCGCGCCGTCATCAGAAGTGCCTGCGCGCCCGTCCGGACCTGGATCCGTGCCGTTTACGGCTCCGTAATCGGCGGCCGAAACGTCGCGGTTGATCCGCCAATCGAAGTCGCGATCGTTGCGGGCGATAAATGTGCCTGTGAGCGAGACGTTTGGCATCAGCTCGTGAACGACGCCGGCAGTGAACTCGTCGGTGAATGTCGGCTGGAGTTCTGAGTCGATCGTGATGGGGCGCGTGGCCGGGTCGTCAACGGACTGCAGTGCGCCAAGCTCGTCGTTGGTGAAGCGCCGATCGCCGTTGAGATCGTTCCACGTGTAACGGAACGTGCGCGTGCCGGCGAGACTCGCTTGGGCTGTCTTCGTCGTGAAGATCTGCCAGTAGTAGCGCGAGTAGCTGGCTTTCACCAGCGTCTTGGCCGAACCCGTCAGGTCGTAGATGACGCCCAGCCGAGGGGATATGTTGTTCCAGGTGATGAGGTCGTCGGTGGCCGCCTGCCGGATCGGGTCGGGGAAAAAGCGGCTTTGTGGAGATGTTTCTTCGGGTAGGTAACCCGCCTGGCGATCGTAACGAAGGCCTAGATTGAACGTCCAGCGATTACGTGTCCAGCCGTCCTGGATGTATGCTGCTAACTGCTTGGCGACCGAGTTTTGCCGGCCTGGCGCGTACAACAGCACGTCGAGGGGCGCACCCTGGAAGAAGTTGAGTTGGTGATCGCCGGGGAACGTTGTCTCGACCGGAGCTTCGAGGCGGCTGATGTCGAAGCCGACCTTCAGATCGTGCCGCCCGCCGAGCCATTCGTCGGCCGAGTAATTGGCCATGACACCCACCGACTGTCCCTGCCGGAACGACCGTAGCAGCGAGGGCGGCGCACCCGAGAACGCGTTGGTCGAGGTCTCGAGCCGCGGAGGCGTGTCGATGTCGACGCCCTCGACTGGTGTCGTGCGAAACGCGCCCTTCAAGTAATAGCCCTTGAAGCTCACGAGCAGGCGCGGTGACGCGACCCAGTCGTCCCGCAGCGAGACGACGCGTGAGATGGGATCGTTCTGCTGGTCGACGGTGGTCTCGAGCGGGCGCAAGGCACTCAGCCCGGAGTTGAATCGCTTCTTCTGCTGCATGTTGAAGAAGACTGAGGCGTTGTGGTCCGCGTTCACCTGCCAGTTCACCTTTGCCGTCGGATACCAGAGGAACGTGCGGTCGATGGGGAACGTGCCGTCCACGTTGCGCGTCCCGGTGACGAACCGCTCGATCTCTTGATAGCGGAACGCTCCCCAGAACCAAACACGGTTGCTGACGATCGGACCGCCGAGATCGAAACCGCCATCGAAATACGACTTGAGATTGCTGGCGCGATCTACGCCACGCACGCGAAGATCGTCATCGACGTTGTCGGATTGGATCGTGTCGTTGCCGTAATACACGCTGCCGCTGCCGCGGAACAGGTTGGTCCCCGCTCGTGGCACCATGTTCAGGATGACCCCCGGCGTCTGCACGTCGGCACCATGCGAGTTCATCGCGATCTGCATCTCGTCGAAGCTGTCGATGTCGTAATAAAACTGCGATCCGCCAGTGCCGCTGTTGTCGGTCACGTTGGCCCCAGCGAGAATGAAGGTGTTCTGTCGGGGGTCGGTACCGTGCGCGCGAAACTGCGTCTGGTTGCCGGTGTTGGTCCCTCCAACATTGAGAACGGCCGTCGTCATGCCCGGCGCCTGACTCACCATGGCCCATACATCACGGGCGTTGGGGATCGTGTTCAACAGTTCCTTCGTATACGTGAAGGCGACACTAGTGGCGGCCGTGTCGATGATTGGCGAAGCGCCCGAGACGGTGACCGTTTCTTGCACCGTGGCGACGGCGAGCTGAGCGTCGAGTGTGAAGGTCACACCCGCTTGTACGCGAATGCCCTCGTAAACCTTCGTCTGGAACCCACTAATCTCAAACGACACGCGATAGAAGCCAATGGGAATCGTCGGAATGCGGTACGCCCCTTGGTCGGTCGTCGTCGTCGACCGCGTCCCGCCGAGAATCGTTGGACCGCTCACAGTGACGGTGACGCCGGGTAAGGCAGCGCCAGAATCGTCGAGAGCCCGGCCCTGCAACACGCCCGTTTGCTCTTGCGCCCAGGTCGAAGTGGCGCCCGACAGCAATACGACCATCGCGAGCGTTACCTTGCCCATCGCTTTGTCCTTTCAGATCGTCAGCGGCGTCCCTTCGAGGCCCGACGCCGAGGGCTGATACCGGGCGTCGTGGGACGAGCCGCGCAGTCTGCCGAAAGCACGTGTTCTGAAAGGCGTAATGATAGTTCAACACGTGATAGTCTGGCGCTCCCAAGGGAAGCTCCCAGGCATGCGCACGATGCTTCGCGTTCGTTCGACGTTGGCCGGGCTTTCGTTGATCGTCGCGGCCACGTTAGCCGCGCAGGCCGCGCAACCTGAGCCGACCCGAGCTCGCGCGCTGGTTGTGCGCGGAGCCGCGCTGATCGACGGCACGGGCACCGCCCCGCGGTCCAATGTCGACGTCCTCGTCCGACACGACCGCATTGTCGCCGTCGGTCCCAATTTACAAGCGCCTGACGGCGCGGCTATCGTGGACGCGCGCGGCACGTGGATCGTGCCGGGTCTCGTCGATGTGCACGTGCATCTCGACGCACCCATGGTGTTCCAGGTCACGGACGAAGACCGCACACGAATCCTGGAACACACCCCTCGCGCGTTCCTTTACAACGGCGTCACGACCGTGCTCAACGTGTCCGCGACGCCTGAATGGATCTTCGATCTCCGTGCGAAGCAGCGCGACGGCCGCGTGCTGGCACCGCGGATTTTTGCGACCGGACGATCGATCACGCCCGAAGGTGGGTGGGGCAGCCGTCACGGCGGCGCGCTGACCGACGCGGCTACGACACGGGAGACGGTCAGACGCTATATCGGGATGGGCGCCGACGCAATCAAAGTCATCATCGAGGATGGACTTGGCCGCTCGGGCACCTACACGGAGATTTCGGACGAGATGCTCCGCGCAGCCGCAGAGGAGGCGGCGCGAGCGAAGATCCCAGTGGTGGTTCACGCAATCAACCAGCAGGAGTATCGACGGGCGCTGGCGATTTCTCCTCGAGCCATCATTCATGGTCTCGAGGATGCTCTCCCCGTCGGCGACTCACTCGTCTCTGATCTGCGACGCGCCAACGTGTTCGTCGCGCCCACGCTCAGTCTCTGGGAGTCGTTCAACAGCTTCGAACATCACCCGGAGCGCTTCGACGATCCGGCGCTGCACGGAAGCGTCCCCTCGTTTCTGTTGGCTGCCATGCGACGCCCCGACTACCGCGCGGTTGAGAAGAAGCGCTTTCTCGAGGTCGCGAGAATGGACGCCTACACGTGGGCCGACGCGCGGATGAAGACGTTTCTGGCCAACACCCTGGCCATGCATCGGGCGGGCGTGAAAATCGCTGTGGGCACCGACGCCGGCGGGCCGGTCGGCTACAACTTCCAGGGCTACAACACGATTCGAGAGATGGAACTGCTGGCAGAAGCCGGACTCTCGCCCATGGATGTCCTTGTCGCCGCAACACGTACAGGGGCCGAGCTCATAGGCGTCGCCGACCGCCTCGGGACACTCACCAGCGGCAAACTTGCCGACTTCCTGATCCTCGAAGCCAATCCACTGACCAACATTGGGAACCTCCGTCGCGTGCGCACGATCGTGCTCGGCGGCGTCCTCCACGATCGATCGACGTTCGATGCGCGGACGAGCCCGTCCTCGCGTCCCTGAACCGCTTGGAGTCGCATATTCATGTGTAGAGAGCTGCTCATTCGGAGACGCCGCATGCTCACGGCGTTGGCGCTCGCAGTCGCGATGCTTGTTCACCATAGCTCGCTTGGAGAACCCAGCGCGAACGGACACGAACCGGCGGCGTGGATTCAGTCGGCTCGAGTGTCGACGAGCGACTCGTTTGAGGCCCTGATCCAGAAATTTGTTGAAAACCGGCGGGAGGCCGGCGGCAACCTCTCGCGCGCGGCCATAGGCGCCCGCATCGCGGCGCATAAGAGTCTTTTGAACGAGGTGCGAGCCATTCAGCCGGGTGCCCTCTCGCCGGAGCAACGCATCGACCACGCGTTGATGATCGGCCAACTCGAAGGCACGATTTTCGAGCAGGAGGTGCTGCGCCCCTGGGAGAAGAATCCCGAACTGTATCTGCAGTACGCGTCGCTCGCGAGCCTGATGGATCAGCCTGGCGAGCCCGAGGCGAAGGGCCGAACTGTCGCCGCGCGCCTCAAGGGCCTGACAGCACTTCTGGCTGACGCGCGCGTCAACCTCAAGGCGCCTCCTCGCCGTTTCACCGAGAGTGGCATTTATCAGGCGCGCGAGTGGCGTGTCTTCCTCGAAAAAGACGTTGCACACTTCGCCCAGCGCTCGGGCGCAGTCGCCGCTGAGGTGACCGCGGCGAACACCGAGGCGATTTCGGCCCTCGTCGACCTCGAGCGTTTTCTCAGCCGCGATCTGCTTCCGGTTTCGACCGGCGAGTTTGCGATTGGCAGCGACCACTACAACTTCATCCTCGCCAAGCGCTGGTACATGAAGGACAACGCAGCGGCGCTTCTAGCGAAAGGTAAACAAGCCTTCGCCGAAACCGAAGCCCTGTTGACCGATCTGGCTCGCCAAATGAAGCCTGGCGCCTCGTGGATCGAGGTCTACGAGTCGCTCAAGGACGATCATCCACCAGTGGACCAAATCAAGAACGAGTACCAGGCCCAGATGGAGGCGGCCCAAGCCTATCTCTCCGCTCACGATATCGTCACGTTGCCCAAAGGGGAACGGGTGATCACCGTTGACACGCCGCCGGCCATGCGACGGTCGTCACCGTTCGGAACGTTCAGCTCGGTCGGACCATTCGACAAGTCGCTCTTAGGGAGACTTGTGCTGACACCCATCGAGTCCACGCTGACTCCAGAGCAGCGGAAGGAACGGCTCCGCTCGCACCATCGCGCGTGGATACCGATCATTGCCGTTCACGAAGCGTATCCAGGACATCACGTGCAGGCGCTCAAAGCCAACGAGAACCCGCGGGTGCTACGTCGTCTCATCAAAGAGGCCATCTTCGGCGAAGGGTGGGGCCTTTATTGTGAAGAGCTGATGTACGAGCAGGGTTTTCTGAAGGGCAACGACGTGCGGCTGACGCAGCTGAGGAATCGTCTGTGGCGAGCGGCGCGCGTGATTATCGACGTCGGTCTGCACACAGGATCGATGACCTTCGACGAGGGCGTGAACCTGCTGGTCGACAAAGTCCGCTTCGAGCGGTACGCCGCGGAGCTCGAAGTCGGCATGTACACACGCCGGCCGACCATGGTGCTCGGCTATCTCATAGGCATGATGGAAATCACGGACATGCGAGCTGCCTACGAGCGTAAGTTTGGCAAGCCCACCACGCCGAAACAGTTCTTCGACAAGCTGCTCCGAATCGGCTCGTTACCGCCATCGCTGGTGCGAGCCGAGCTGTTGGGCGAGCCGATCGCTGTCGCGACCCAGTAGGCCGTGACCATGAGAAGGATGCTGAGTCGAACATCTCTAGCGCTCTCGGGCCTGTGTATTGCAGCTGGCGCCCTGCTTGCCTCGGTGCCACCTGCCATTCAAAGCGGAGACGCCCTGGGGGCGGAGGGGCTTTGGCGATATCTATCTCTGGGCAAACCAACAGGCGATGAAACGAAACTCGATGGGCTCTTTGTTTTTCAAAGCGGCCGCTTCGTGCAGCAATCGCTGAACATGGGCGAGCCGCTGACGTCGCAGGTGGCGCAGGCGCACGCCGGGACGTATACGGTCGAGAATGGCAAGGTGAAACTCCTGGCGGAGGTCGGCCTCATCGTGACACCGCCGGCGGCAAAGCCCGTGGCCTCGAGCCAGAATCGAAACCACGAGCTTGCGGTGGCGCGGAATGCGGATCGCCTGGTGCTCACGTTTGGCAGTGGCACGGTGCAAAAGTTCAAACGGGTTGGACCGGCTGCGGGACGCATTCTGCCTCTCTCGCGAGGTGCACTGGCCCTCGTCGATGGCTACTTCATCCTCGTCTTTGAAGACGCTCTGCGAACCGTCGCTGGTTCGGGCACGTACAAGGCCTCGGCGACAACGCTGCGGTTTGCGCCAGAGCGCTGGCTGTCGGCTCGCGACGGGAAAGTCAGCTACAGCACTGAGCCGCGCGACGCGACGCTCAGCTCCACGTCGCTCGAGATCGCTGGCGAGGCGCCAATCAAGCTCGTCGCACCCGCGAAGTGACCGCCCACACGCGCACTACGACTTGTTCAACTCGTATCGCATGATGCGTGCGTGCTTGCCGCCCTTTTCTCGCTCGAGGCCGTAAACGTCTCCGGAAGGCCCGCTCGCGCGCGACAGCACCTGCTGAATGGCGCGGCGGTCGTCTTCGTTGAGCCGCAGCGTCGAGGCTTGGAGAGTTGCGGCGAGTTGCCGCGCGCTCGTCGCCCCGACAATGGCTGCAGCGACCTGCGGTCGATCGAGCATCGAGCGAATCGCCACACTGCCCAGGCCCACGTCATGTCGACGCGCGATGGTCCCCAGCACTGTGAGCAACTCCTGAAGGAGTGGCCACCCGCCGAACTCGTCGATGATCAGGCGGTACTTGGTGAGCGACCGATTGGCGTGAGGAAACGGCGGTTTTTCCCCGCCCAGCCATCGATCCGACAGGAATCCCCCTGCGAGAGTCCCATAACAGAGAAGCGAGATGCCTCGGGCACGACAGGCGTCCACCATCGAGGTCACAGGGCGTCGGTCGAGCAGTGAGTACTGCACCTGATGGCTCGCAATCGGCACTCCCCTGTCCACGATGGCCGACAAACGGGCGGTATCGAAGTTGGTCAGGCCGACGAGTCGAATCTTGCCCTGTTGCCGAAGGCGTGCGAGTGCGTCCGCGATCTCCAGATAGCGCGGCACTTCGTAATCCCACCAGTGAAACTGCACCAGATCGAGCCGCTCAACACCGAGCCTGCCGAGTGAACGCTCGATGGCGCGTGCGACGTCTGCGTTCGAGTACGTGGCGAGGGCGCTCAGATCGGGCACGAGCTTGGTATGCACCTGGACTGGCGGAGCGCTGCTGCCACGTCCCCGCAAAAACCGGCCGATGAGTGCTTCGACGCCGGTGTAAATGTCTGCGCAGTCGAACGTGGTGATGCCGGCATCGACGAAGCGCGCCATGTCCTCCAGCGCAGTGCCCTCATCGATCGGTCCGTGCCCGCCGGCTAGCTGCCATCCGCCCTTGATGATGCGCGAGATGGAGTAGCCGGCAGCGAGCTCAAACCGTTCAACTGGAGGAAGCATTTGCGCTTACGGCCAGCGCCGCTCGAGCGCCGAGGCCGGCGCGTAATTCCGATGGGATGCCCCCAAATGACCGTTCGGGTAGTAGTTAGTCATTGTCCAACGCTCGTCGATGTTGCCGTGTCCCGAGCGCGGACGCGACGCTTTGGGGCCCTGGACATCCTCTGACCAGCTCGCGAAAACACAATGGTCATGCACGATCCCGGAAGGCGACGCCGTTGAGCACCGCCACTTGCCGTTCGTGCCACAACAACCGGCTCATCATCGGCCCTGCCATCAGCGAAGTCACCAGCGCCATCACGACGATCGCGACAAAGATCCGATCGTCGATGACGCCGTTCGCAAGGCCAACACCGGCGAGGACGATTCCCGTCGCGCCACGCGCGTTGAGTCCGAACCCCACCGCCCAGAGTTCACGATCGATCGACATTCCTGATGCAAGTCCGCCAAGAAGCACCGCGCCGATTTTGGCGATACACGCCACCACAATGATGACGGCGACGAGCAGAGGGTCGAAGTTCGTGATGAAATTCGTAGTCATTCCCATTGAGACGAAGTAGATGGGCGCAAAGCTCATGACGAAGTGACCAATCGCAACGTGTGCTTCGGCGCGCCGCTCGTCACCGTCGCCCAAGGCGACACCGACCAGGAAGGCGCCGAGAAAGGCATGCACGCCGAGTGCTTCGGAAACACTGCTCGCCAGCAACACCAACATGGCGGTGACCGCGATGAAGCCGCTGGGCCAGGATACATGCGGCTGCACGCGCCTGAGCGCCGCTGGACCGAGCCAGCGACCCAGGCCGAGAACGCCCACGAAGAGGGCCATGACGAGAAGAACGCTGCTCACAATGCCCGTCGGTGCAGTAGTGGAAGGTGTGATGTCGCGCAGGATTACCGCGAAAAGTGTCCAATTCACGAGGTCATCCACAATCGTGGCACTCATGATCAGCGCGCCAATTGGTCGATCGAGCAGCTTGAGGTCGATCAAGATGCGGGCAATCACCGGGTTGGCGGAGTTCGCCAGGTTCATCCCGATGAACAGTGCGAAGGGAAAAAAGTGCTCTTGCACTGCGGGTCCCCAGAACGACCGTGGCAGCGCATAAACGAGGCCCACTCCAGCCGCAATCGGCAATAACGTGCCGATGAGGCCAATGAGCACGGCGCGCCTGCCGAGGGTGCGCAAATCAGACAGATTCACTTCAAGGCCTGCATAAAACAAGAAAAACAGCATGCCTAGCTTTGTTGCTGCATCGCGCACGACGCCGACGTTGCCCGCGCTTGCGAACAGCCAGTCGTGTGAGGCCGGCGCCAGCACCCCAAACACCGTGGGGCCAAGAATAATGCCGCCAAACATCTCGCCGACGACGGCAGGTTGTTTGAGGCGGCGCATCAGTTCGCCGAAGACGACGGCACAACCGAGCATCGTCGCGAGCTGTAACGCGAGTCTGACGAAATCGGACGAATTCACGCCAGTCAAGCTTAATGGAACCGGCACGAGTGCGCAGCGCCTTGTGCCGTGCCCGTTACAACCATCACGCGCGACTTCGCTCCGCAGGAATGCGCCGCCGACAGAGATCTGCAGTTCGGGGCCGGGCTGGTACCACTGTCAACTCTGCTTTCAGTGTTGCACCGCTGACTCTGTTTCTGGTATTGAGTGTCGGGCTGCCAAATCTTCCACGCCCTCGACACTGCGTTCACGTCTACCAAAGAGGAGTCCCCAATGCCTGCCTCACTCACAGCAGTGGCCGTCGTCTTCGTCGCGCTGTTCGTCGGCTGTAGTCAACCCATCTCACCCACCAGTCCGACGTCCGTCCCGTCGGGCGTTTCGTCCATCACGGCCTCGGGCGGGAATGCGACGATTACGGGGATTCCCGCCGAAGTCGTCGCTCTGCGCGCAGCCAAAGAAGTACTCTTCAAAGGCAGGTTAGAAGGGGGTGGTACTATCGTGTTTGAGCCCCCGCCGTCCCCATTCTTTCTTGTGGAGCTCAGGGCTACGGGCAACGCAACCCACCTGGGTCGGTTCACGGTAGAAGGCCCGCACCGCGTGGATTCCACGACCGGCCTCGCGACCGGGTTCTTTACGTTCATAGCGGCCAACGGCGACACGCTGACCGCTCCCTTCACCGGGGTAGGGATTCCAACGGAGACCCCCAACATATTCTCCATCGTCGAAACCGCGACCATCACTGGGGGTACGGGTCGGTTCGCCGGTGCCACTGGGAGCTTCAGGGTCGAGCGCTTGGTCCACTTTGTGACCGGCGTGACCACCGGGTCCTTCGAGGGGACGATCTCCTCGCCTGGTGCCCAGTAAAAAGCAGGCTACGCACGCGCGCTGCGAGCGGCTCAGGATAGTGATCAAGTGATCAGTTAGGCGCGTCGGCGGGTAACGATCGTGCGGGTCCGTCGATTTCGCGCGCAGCCGAGAGCGAAGACGTCAAAATTGCTAAGGTGAATTTGGAGGCGCCGCCCGGATTTGAACCGGGGATGGAGGTTTTGCAGATTCAACGGGGTCGTGAATCGTGTTGTCTCGTGCTGGTCTCTGGTCAGTCCAGCATCCTCGTTTTAGTCGGTGTTTGGGCGCTACTGGACTACATCTGGACTACAACGTCATTCAGCGTCGCGCTGGCCGCACCTCGGAGGATCTACGCCTGAGACTTCCCCGCCTTCCCGATGTCGATCCGGCGGCCGATCGCGTCTTCACCGTCAAAGTGCTGCTTCGCGAAGGCCTCGTCGATCACGGCCACCTTCGCGGCGGGACATCCTGCTCGGTAAAGAGGCGGCCACGCACGAGCGGGATCGTCAGCGCCTCGAAATAGCCGGGTGACACCGCACGATAGTTCGCAGAAGGAGCCCTGCCCGGTTCGGACGGTTTCCCCCGGGATCGCGAAGGCGAGCAGGTAATCCGACCTGATCCGGATCGTCTGTACCATGCCGACCCCGCTGACGCACCACCCGCGCAACTTGTGAACCGCTGGCGCCGAGCGCCATGCGGATTCCGATCTCGCGACGCCGCTGCTGGATCGTGTAGGCGAGCACACCGTAAATGCCGAAGGCCATGAGTGCAAGCACGAGTGCCGCGAGCAGCGACGGCAGCGTCGCGGCGAAGCCGTGAGGCGAGGATCGCGTTGGCCAGACGACGTGCTGTCGGGCGCCGGCGTTTCCATAGCCGCCGCTTCCTCGGCGAGCGAGATGCTCTCGGAGTATTCCGGGGAAACAGGCGTCAGCGCCTCAATTTGCGCGAAGCGCCACCAACGGATCGACCCGGGCCGCCCGCCATGCGGGGAGCAGACTTGCCAAGAGTGCCGTCGTTCCGAGGGCCACCGCGACGCCGGCGAACGTGACCGGGTCAGTTGCGGTAACGCCGAACAGCTCGCTTTCCAGCATGCGCGTGACCGCGAGTGCGCCCGCGAGACCGAGACCCATTCCGATGACGACAAGTCCCAGCGCCTCGCGGACAACGCTTCGGACCAGTGCGCTCGGGGAGGAACCCAACGCAATCCGCACCGCCATTTCTCGGGTCCGCTGAGCGACCAAAAAACTGAGAAGCCCGAAGATACCCACCGCGGCTAGCGTTAATGCGACAGATGAAAACACACCAAGAAGGATCGCGACGACTCGTGGGCGAGCGAGCGAGTCGGCCACCACCCGATCGAGCGTCCGGAACTCGGGCATCGGGACATTCGCATCGATGGCTCGTACCTCGGCGCGAATGTCGTCGATCTGAGCGAAGGGATTTCCGGCGGTGCGAACCACGACGAACATCTGCCGGTGCGGAACTTGTGCATGAGCGAAGAAGGCCTCGGCTTGCGGCGCCTCGCTCAATCCACGGCTTCGCACGTCCCCGACGACGCCGACCACCACGAACGCGTTCGCGGCTCTCGCGAGAGCGTCGTAGCCAAACGCCGAAAGGTGTCGTCCAATGGGGTCCTCGCCCGCGAAGAACTGCGCGGCGGCCCGTTCGTTAATCACAACCGCCGGAAGGGCGCCGGCGCGATCCTGGTTGGTGATCCCGCGACCACGCCGCATGGGTATGTCCATGGCCCGAAAGTATTCAGGAGTCACGATGCGGACCCCAATCGAGTGCTCTTCTCCCTTAATGGAGCGTCCCTCGATCTGGACGCGGCTCAAAAATCTCCCGGTACTGCCAATCGGCAGGTGATGGATCCCGCCAACGGATAGCACGCCAGGGTGCCGTTCGATGCCGTCTAACAGCCGAGCGAAGAAAGTGCCGACCCGCTCATCGGACTGGTAGACGGCCGGCGGGAGATCGACCTGGAACGAGAGCACCTGATCGCGTCCGAACCCGGGGTCGACAGACGTAAGTCGAATGAAACTATGCAGGAGTACGCCGGTACCGTGAAGGAGTATGACCGCCAGGGCCACCTGCACGACTACGAGGGTACTGCGCACCCGTCGACCACGATGGATGGTCGCGCCGCTGCGTCCCGTCGCCTGCAGCGTGCCTGCAAGCCCGTCGGCCGTGCGGAGGGCTGGAACGAGCCCGGCGAGGATACCGGCGAATACCGAGACCGCGACGGCGAATCCGAGGACCGTGGCATCGACACGCACGGCGTCCGCCAGGCCGTTGCGCTGGAGGTCGTCCATACGCGCGGCCACGAATGTGCTGGTCGACCAAAAGGCCAGCACAATCCCAAGGGCACATCCGGCGAATCCCAAGACCAGTGATTCCGTCACGAGTTGTCGAACGATGCGAGCGCGGCCGGCGCCGAGGGCGCTCCGCAGGGCGATTTCTTCTCGCCGGCTGGCTCCTCGCGCGAGCAGCAGCCCTGCTACGTTCGCGCCGGCGATGAGCAGCACACAGCCGATCGCGCCGAACAGCAGCCAGAGCAGCAAGCGGACATCGCCGACGAGATCGTCGCGGAGGGTGACGGCCCTGAAACTGACACCCGCGTTGGTCTCCGTAAAGCGCGCTTCAAGCTGTCGGCTCCGCGCGTCGAGTTCAGCCTGCGCTGACTCGACTGGCATCCCAGGATGCAGACGTCCCACGACGCGTACGACCGCCGTCCCGCGTCGTCCGGCTTCGCCGGTCGCCGAGAAGAAGTTGGAACCATACGGCTGTGGCAACCAGAAGGCTCGTCCGCCCGGAAAGTTGAATCCTCGCGGCATGACGCCGACCACCGTGTACGGCATCGCATCGAGCTGGATGGTTCGGCCGATCACCTGGGTGTCTCCGCCGAATCGCTGTTGCCACACCGAGTGACTGAGGACGACCACCTGTCCGTGACCGGGGTCGTTCTCATGCCGATGAAACGTTCGGCCCAAGATCGGATTTACGCCGAGCACCTCAAAGAACCCGTCGCTCACGCGTGCGCCTTCCAGCCTCAGGGCGTCGCCACCGCCAGTCAGCGTGTGCGCTGCGCCGACGGCTCCGGCAAGATGTGCAAAGGCGCGGCTCTGCACTTCCTTCAGGCTCATGAAGTTCGGCGCGGAGAGCGCGTTGTCGAAGGCATCGCCACTCTGTCGAATCGTCTGCAGGACCACCAATTGATCCGGACGGTCGAACGGCAGGGGACGGAACAAGATCCCATACACTACGCTGAACACGAACGTCGTCAGTCCGATGCCGAGCGCAAGCGTGACTACGGCTGCGAGTGTCACGCTCGGGGTCCGTGAGAGCGTCCGCACGGCATACCCCCCGTCCTGCCAGACTTGCTCGAGGGCGAGCCAGCCCCAAGCCGCGCGTGTGTCTTCAGCAACGAGCGCGACGTTGCCGAGATCGCGGCGGGCCAAGATCCGTGCTTGATCTTCGGTCAGCCCGGTGGCAAGACGTTCTTCCAGCTCCTCAGCCACGTGAAAGTCGAGTTCTTCACGAAGCTCAGCTTCTCGTTGCCGTCGCCGGATCGCCCATCCCAACTTGCGCAGCAACAGGTTCATCGCGGCTCCTGGTCAGCGGGCTTCAACACCAACCCCATGGCCCGCGAGAACGTCTCCCACTTGGTCCGTTCCGTCAGCAAGTGCTTTCGGCCAAGCGACGTCAGGTTGTAGTACTTGGCTCGCTTGCCTTTGTCTGACTGTTCCCATGACGCGGCGATCCAACCCCGCGCCTCGAGACGATGCAAGGCGGGGTACAGCGATCCGGTTTCGACTTGAAGCAGATCCTCGGAGGTCCGCTGAATGTGCTTGGCGATCGCGTGACCGTGGCTGGGACCAAACCGGAGCGTGCGAAGGATGAGCAGGTCGAGGGTCCCTTGCAGCAGCTCCAGTTTGGACGCGGCATTCCGTGGCATTGTGTAGACAGTCTACGATCGGTTTACGTAGTATGTCTACAGAATGTTCGCCCAGCGGAATTTTGCCGCGGCGGCTTCTAGCTCGCCAAACGCGTAGGTCCTCTGAACCTCCTTCCTTTTCGAAAATGGCGAACACTCAACCAGTTCTGGATCAGGGGTTTACGGCAGCGGCCACGGCGACGGGCTGCCGGTTTGTAGTCCACCGTAGTCCAATTGGAAGGCGTCAGTTTGCGCTGCTCCGTCACAAACGATCGGATTTGCACTGGAAAACTGGAGGCGCCGCCCGGATTTGAACCGGGGATGGAGGTTTTGCAGAATTAACGGGTTCGTGAATCATGTTGTCTCGTGCTGGTCTTTTGGTCTCTCCAGCTCCCCCGTTTTGCCTTGTGTTAGGGCCGTATTGGACTACGTGTGGACCACGGCGCCACTGTTTGCGGCACCCCGCGGTCCTTCCGCTTGGCCACTCCACTCGGCCTTCTCTTGGCCGGAGTCAAACGTTACGGTTTGCTTGGTGTTCGGGAGCGTGAGTCCAGACGCGTCGGCTCCAGGAGGCACGAAGCGGGGCCATCATCGTGGTCCAGCGCTTTGGCGGCGCGCTCAATCTGAACGTCCATTTGCACGCGCTCGTCCTCCGAACTCAGCGATCTACTCGTTGCGCAGCAACGATAGCGGACTCGTCGAAGCGGCGAGGCGTGCCGGCAGGTACGACGCAATCGCGACGGCGATCACGACAAGGGCCACGACCGAGCCGTAGGTCAGCACGTCGATCAGCTGCACGCCGAACAACAGGGTCTCCAGGCTGCGGGTCGCGAGGGCGGCCACCAGCAATCCGCCGGCGATGCCGAGACCGGCGCGAATGGCCGCGGAGCGGAACACGCCGCTGACGATGTGGCCGCCGGTGGCGCCGATCGCCATGCGAATCGCGAACTCGCGGCGGCGGTTCGACACGTCCAATGCGACGAGGCTGAACAGGCCGAGCATCGCCAGCACGAACGCCAGCGCCGCGAACAGCGCGAACACCCACGCGCTGAACCGCCACGGGGCGATCTCCTTATTGACGACATCGTCGATCATCATGATGCCGCTGACGAGCGCGCGCGGATCCTGCTGGCGCGCCTGCGTCTGGATCGCCGATGCGACCGCAAGCGCGTTGCGCTCCTGTCCGGCTTTCAAGCGGACCACCAGGCTCGTGACCGGATACCGGTTCTGTGACGGCGGGTCGTACATGTCGAGCTGCACTTCGTGCAAGCCCTTGTAGCGGACGTTGCCAACCACGCCGATCACGGTTCGCCATGCTCCTGCGATGTTCCCGCTGGTGTCGGCGGCAGCGGCCTTGAGACGCTTGCCGACGGGATCCTGCCCGGGGAAGAACGCCGCCGCGGTGCTCTCGCTGATCAGCGTCACGCGCGGCGACGTCGCGCGATCCTCTGCCGAGAACATCCGCCCCCGCCGCAGCGGGATGCCCATCGCCTTGAAATAATCCGGCGTCGCGCTCTGGTAGTTGACGACCGGATTGCGGTTGGCCTGTTCGCCCGTCTCTGGCTGCCCCTCGGCGATCGCCCACGTGCCCTGGCCGATCGATCCCAGCTCCATCGGCGTGAGGTACACGCTACCGGCGCTGTCGACCTCGGGCAGTTGCCGCACTCGTGTCAGCAGCTCGCCGATCCACTCGCTCACCGGCAGCGACGTGCTGCGCGGCTCGACCTTCATCCGCAGCACGGCCTCGCGCGTGAAGCCGAGATCGAGCTGCTGTAGCGCATTGAAGCTCTGCACCACGAGACCGGCGGCGACGAGCAGCACGACCGCCAGACCGATCTGGACGACGAGGAGCGACGAACGGGTGCGGTAGGAACGTCCGCCCGCAACGGTGCGGCTGCCGTCGTTGAGCGACTCGGTCAGGTTCACGATGCCGGCATGGCGAATCGGCGCCGCCGCGCACAGCAGCGTCGCGAATGCCATCGTCAGGATGCTGAAGCCGGCGACGGTCCAATCGATCGCGACTTCATCCATCCGCGGTATGCCCTGGGGCGCAAGGGCGATGATCGTGCCGATCAGCCATTGGCAGATCAGCAAGCCGAGCACGCCGCCGATCACCGTCAGCCACACAGTTTCGGCGACCCATAGCCGCGCGATCGCCGCGCGCGTGCCGCCGATCGCCACGCGGACCGCGTCGTCGCGATTGCGCAACGACACGCGGGTCAGCATCAGCCCCGACACGTTCGCACACGCAATCAGCAGCAGCACGCCGACCGCGCCGAACAGCACCCACATCGCCTGCCGCGCCGGTCCGACGTGATAGTCCAGGAACGGGGTCGCGGCGATGTCGTACTTCGGACCGAACGCCTTGGAGTGGACCTCCGCGAGTGCGCGGGTCCATTCCGTCTGCGCAACCGCGGTGGTGACGCCGGGGTTGAGCCGCCCCAGCATGTACAGCACGCCGACGCCGCGCATCGGCGCGGCGCGGCCTTCGACGACCGGGACCGCGCCGAGGATCGGCGCGATCGCCTTCCATGCCTGTGTGCCACGCGGGTAATCGAACGACGGCGGCATCACGCCGACCACTTCGTGGGGGACATCGTCGAGGCGAATGCTGCGCCCGATGACGTTGGCATCGGATCCGAACCGCGACGTCCAGAACCCGTGGCTCAGCACCACGACCCGCGCGCTGGTGGTGCGATCGTCGTCTGGCGCGATGGTCCGCCCCAGTCGCGGCACCGCGCCGAGCACATCGAAGAAGGTGCCCGACACGCCGAGGCTCGCGACCTTGACTGGCTCGCCGCCGCCGTCACCCTCGAGCACGTCCGTCCAGGCGGACGAACCAACCGCGGCGACGCGCCCGACGTGCGCCGTGGCGGCGCCAACGTCCTCGATGTCGAGGTAAGAGAGCTCGATTACCTTCATGTTCAAGGCGGCGCTCGTCCCCCAACCCATCACCAGCTGTTGCGGCTCGCGGATCGGCATCGGCTTGAGCAGCACGGCATACACCGCACTGAAAATGGCGGTCGACGCGCCGATCGCCAGCGCGAGCGTCACCACCGCGGCGGCCGTGTAACCGGGCGCGAGCTTGAGTTGGCGGGCGGCGAACTTGAGATCACGCAGGAAAGTCATAGGCAATTGTGACGTCCCCCCCGTTTGAGTAGCACTCGGCTTTAGAGTCCGGCGGTTACTGTCGTCGTCTTTGGTCGTGCCGTCAACTGCAGGGCATAGGCGGCGGGCGTCAACCCGCCGAGCCCCTTCTTCGGCCGGTCCTCGTTGTACTCGCGCCGCCACGCCTCGATGACGACCTGGGCATGTGCCAGGCTCGTGAACCAGTGCTCGTTCACCTGTTGTACGCGCTCGGCGTCTCGTCCACGCCGAAGGTCTTCGTGGGCGAGCCAGCCATCGTGCCGCCGCCCACGCACGCAGGGATGCGGCGACCCGCACGCGTCCGACGCTCGCGCCCGGCGTCATCGAAGCCCATATTCGCCGTGAGCCCAGTCGACGCTTGCGCGTTGCCCCGCACTATGAGCTGACAACTAGGGCTTCGTTCGCGACCGGACGGGCACAGCTGAACCTACGTATACCTGTCCGGCGGGCGTCATACGGCTGCACAGACGCTGGAGTTGGAGGTCCTCTGAACCTCCTCCCTTCTCAACGTCGAGAACGTTCAACCCACTCTGGATCAGCGGCTTACGGCAGCGGTCGGGCGACAGACCGCTGATTTGTGGTCCACCGTAGTCCAATTGGAAAGCGTGCGTTTGTGCTGCCAGGGCACGAACGACCGAATTTGAACCAGAAAATTGGAGGCGCCGCCCGGATTTGAACCGGGGATGGAGGTTTTGCAGACCGTACAGGGTCGTGAGTCGTAGTGCCTGGCTTCGTCTTCTGGTCCTTGATGGTGCCTGGTTTTCGCTGATGTTTGGGCGTTGTTGCTCCAAAGTTGCTCCGAACGTTGGATGACGTCAACATGCCACGCACATGTACCATCGACTCCCATTCGCGGCACGAAACTATTCCCCCTCGGTCGCTCGCCGTTCGTCGGCGAGTCAAACTCTTGGCCAACAACGACCGACGGTCAACGGAAACCTTTCCCGCCCTAGCCACACAAATCGAACGCACTCCCAGTCTACAATTTCCGATCTATCCAGTTTCGGACACTACGCGGCGCAGCGGAGCGTGCTACGCAAGTGATCTTCACGCTTTCCGAATATCCCCTTTGCCCATCATCATTCTTGCTCGACACGGTCTTAGCCCTGCCAACGGTTTCAGGAGCATTGCCAGCGCATCCTCGGGCGGTGTCCTAGCGATCACCAGCCGTCTCGTGACGTCCCGATCTCGCTGCTCTGGGCTTTGACGAAGCCGCCAAGGGCATCGGCCGGAACTTCCCGATCAACTTCCACTCGCCGGCATGTTCGCGCATCGACCGTAGAAGCCCACGGCTGATGCACTGGTCCCGTCCGCTGGCCGCCCTACCACAGCTTCGCCGCGCTGGCGATGGCGGCGAGGTCATTGCGCTGAATGATGCCAGCGGCCAGCATCCCGACAAACACGACGATCAGCAGCACGCGAACAAGCGTCTTGCCGGCGGTTGGCCCGATGAAAATTTCCTCGACCTGTCCGCGCTTGCGAACGATCCGGAGCATCGGCAACGAATCAGTGGGCATCGCTAGTGCTCCTCGTCGCTGGCCGTCTGCGCGCAGATCGCTTCGATCTCGGCGCGGACGAAGTACCAGATCTTGCGGCCGATTTTTACACCAGGGAGGCGGCCCTTCCGCGCGCGATCGCGGACCGTCCGCTCCGGAATCTTCAAGCGTTTTGAGACGTGGTGAACGTCCAGGTACTGAACCGACGAAGCCATGTTCCCTCCCAAGGTCCGGGAGGGCGCAGACTACCTAACTTGGTAGATGGCTACGCAGCGCAACCCAGACGTGGTTACTGAAGACGTGGGCAGGCTGGCGGTCCGGCGGATGGCAGCCGTGAACGAGGTGCCACCGGATCTCGGCGAGAAATTGGGATGCGTGGCCTCGCCGGTGCTTCGAACGGCGAACGATCTCCGAGATCGCGTAATCGATCAGTCGTGACCAGTTGCGGAGGACTGCAAGTTTCTTGAGCAGTCGCAGCGCGCGGCCGTTGAAGAGAGTGGCCGGTATGAGGACAACGGCTACGCTGTGGTTTTCCCACGAGTCACGGGCGCCACTCTCCCCAGCGCTGAGGGCAACCAAGGAAGAATTAAACTTGCCCCAGTCGATCGAGCCGTGCAGAGTCCAAAGCTCGGAGGCGGTGAACTCGATTTCCTCGTACACGTTGTCTCGCGCATCTCGAAGTGCCGCAAGGTCGTACTCACCGTGTGAAGCGAGGTGCAGTATCCGGGGCGGTCCAATCGGACATTGGACGTCGAGAGCGCTATCGATGCTGTCGGCCAATCCGGACATGGGCGCGGCGGGCAGACTCCAGATGATGTCTGAGTCAAAATTCAGCACACCCATCGCCTGATTGGCGGGGAAACGGGGGATGCTGATTTCCTTCGGCTGACTCACGCAGAAGATCTTACGCCCAGTCCTGACGGGGCGAGCCAAAAGAACCACGACGATTGCCGGAAATGATCAATGCCGCGTCCCATCGTCCGTGACTTCGAGACCCCGTTCTGTCCATGGCTCGACGCAGCCCCAGCGCTACGCGGCCGATCGATAGTAGTAACTCAAAATGCCGCCGAGTCGCTGTCGCCGCCGAACCGGACGGTCGGCCGGTGCGCCGGCAGACGATCGAGCAGCTCGTTGGCGAGTCTTTGATGGGTCCGCTCCCGATGGTAGTGCGTCGCAAACTCGCGAAGGACCATGCGCAAGTGCCATTCGCCGAGCGGGACGAGACGATTCAGGCACTCTTCTTTCACTGACCGAACCGCTCGGCGTAAGCATTGCAGTTCGGCGCAGAGGCGGGTGTCCGGACCACACGCACGCCGGCGGTGCGCAGCAACTCCTCGACCCCACGACTCCACTTCGGGTCGCGGTCGCAAAGCAGAAGGCACCCCGCGCGGAGGAGTCCATCGGTTTCACTGCTCGCGTGCCGCAAAGACTGAATCACGAACGCCTCATCCGGATACGGCATACGGCCGATCACCTGAACCCGACGCGACTGCAGTTCGAGGACGAACACCGTGTAATACGTCACGAGCCCTCGCACCGTCCAGACTTCGGTGGTGAAGAAGTCCGCGGCCACGAGCGCGGGCCAGTGCGCCTGCACAAACGTCTGCCACGTCATCGGACGCTGTCGGCCGGGCGGAATGCCTTCGGTACGTTCCCCAAGGCAACTACGCGACGGTTCTGGTGCCGCGCAGACTTCCTTCCTGCCGAGGACTTTGGCTACGGTCATCTGGCAGCCGGTGGTGAGGCGCACTTTGGAGCTGGACGTACGCCAACATCCTCGCTGGCGAGCTGAGCAGAATCAGCGAACACTCACGTCCTCCAGTGCTCACAGGCCTGATAGCTGTCGGTCATGAACGGGGCACCAGACTTCTCGATGGCGCTCGGGGGCTGCGCGCCGATGAAGGCGCTGGCCGTGATGCCCGTGCCACCGTGCGTCATGGCACGCGCGCTGGATCTCTTCGGTCGTTGCGAGTGCCGGTTGACGACCGCGGAGAAGATGACCGCCTCACGCGGTCACCGCGCGTCGCGCACGGCGGCGGCGATGCGGCGAAGGAAATCGCTCAGCTCGTCGCCCTCCTCGTTCACCAGTCCGCCGGTGCCCGCGGCGAGCGCCCGCAAGCTGCTGCGCGTGCTGGTCCAGTGCGCCGCCCACGCTTCCGGGCTCACGAGGGCGTCCAGGTCACGTTTTCCATAGAGCAGCCTCGGATCGAGCGAAAAGATCGGCACGCGGCTACGAAAGGCGTGTTCGCGCACGGTCGCCAACCCCTCGCTGACGGCGACGTCGTTGCCGCTGTAGCCGTTGCTCACGTACAGCATGACCGCCCGCATGCGCGGCGCGCGGCTGCCGGCGTCAACGAGCGAGCGCGCGGCCGAGACGGCCTGTTGCGCACGATAGCGCGCCTCGCGCAGGTCGGATCCGGCGGTCGAGCGGATGGTGTCCGACGGCTTCAACGCATTGCCGGTCACCATCTTTATGGCGGCTTGGAAAGAGTGGCGCTCCTTGATGTCGAACGCCTCGAACTGCACGCGGGAAGGACCGTCGGCAAGCATCGTCACCGCATCGCCATCGCGGACGAGCGTGCTCGCCGTCGAACGCAGGAGATCCCTGATACGTCCAGTGTGCCTGAAGTCCAGGTGCAGGTCGTCGACGAAGATCAGCCACATGACCGGCATCGCCGCGTGCGGCGGCCCTGCATCCTGCGCGGTGGCGCTGCCGAGCCGGACCTGTGCGCCCACGATGACTGACACGAGCGCCACCACGCAGCACAGCGAACGCATGATGATTGGACGCCGGCGATTACAAAGGGGCCGGGTCTATCCACGTGTCTGCGGTCCCCCTAGAATTCCCGCCCACACGCCGTAGATTCTGCGTACTAGCTACCACATGCGTGGACGCGTAGACGAAACTGCGCGGCGGCGATGGTGATAGCCTCTGAAACTCGTGACCGCGGCCCCTAGTGATCACACATTCGCCCTCGGCGATTTCGCGCTCGAGGGCGGCGTCGTTCTCCCAGAGATGCAATCATCGCCGGCGATCCCTTCACGGAACTGGTGAAGCAGGCCGACGAACCGTATCGCGAGTCGGTGTTCGAAGGGCCGTTTCAGCCCCCAAGACGCAGCGATCTCAGCGGACGGATTCCGCTGGGCCACGAGCGATTGCTGCACTCGTCGCGCAGATGGCCCCGTACTGGTGCTGTGCATCCAGGTACGTGGCCGATGATACTAGCGCAAAGCGACTTCGCCCCGATAAAGCTGCTTGCTCGCGTCTGGTTCCGCAGCTGGCACCAGCGCGGTGAACTGGTGGACCGAGCTCCTGCGGGTCGGAGTGTCCGCCACCTCCAGTGAATACGGTCGCTCGAGTGTTGACGCTCGCGGACAACCGAGCACCTGTGCTCGTTGAAAACTGACCAGGGCTGGGGCGCCGAGGGACGTGTGCCCGCCGGCCACGACGGATTGTATCCCTGGGTTATGGTCGGCGATTCCCTCCTAAGATGTGAGCCGGGCCTGCTCGCGCGATTTGGATACGGGGTTTGGCCGTGTGGCTGCTGTGGCGGAACCGATAGAAGTCGTTTCCCGTCTCGATGATGTGGCAATGATGCGTCAAGCGGTGGAGCAGCGCCGTTGTCATCTTGGGGTCGACGAAGACGCTGACAAGCCCTGCGCTGCTGATGATCCCAGGGTTGATCATCATGAACTTCTCGGACGTTTTCTGCCAGCTAGGGAGCGGCCCTTTCGATCCGATTGAGAACATCATTTCGTGCAACAGTTATTGGGACCTTGCAACCTTTCGAATTGCCACTCTGATGCTCAGGCACTTCAATCACAAAGTCCTTCCGCACGACCAGTGGCCGCCTGCGCTGCTTCAGACAACTGACGACGTGGCCTACGGTGGCTATCCGGAGGCCGGCGATCGGTACCGCAAGGAGACAGATCCAAAACAATGACCGCTGACTTGGTTTCGTTGCGCGGCACTTCGAACGGCGTGCGGCGAGACGAACGTGTCGCTTCAGATCGACCACGCAAAGCTCACTTGGCTGCCAAACGTTGACGAACCGTTGAAGGACGGCGCCAATTTCAGCGGCATGAGCGGCGGTCCCCGTTTTCGGCTTATTCCGGCCGAGGATCGTCTCGAGCTCGCCGCCGTCATTTACGAGGGACGCGGGACATCGGGATCGTGTTCGCGAGGCCGACGACGCTGATTTCTGATGAAGGAATTGTCACTGCTGCCCCGCCTGGAGTGAATCGACGGGCCGGAAACCGAGGCCTGGAGTAGACTCGCCGGCGAAAGGGCATGAATCGCAGCTGGGGGGTCATCAAGAAGCTCGTCGAAAAGGGGTACGCTTCATCTCCGTCGCGGACGGAGAGAAGGACCTGTTCTTCCACTCAAAGTCAGTGGTGGGTCTTCAATTCAATGAACTTCAGCCGGGAGACGTTGTTAACTTCGAGATTGAGCAGGGGCCGCGAGAGGGACTTGAAAACGCGGTAGACGTTCAGAGGAACGGACTGGCCTTTCGCGGAGAAGAAATCCGCGTCGTCAATTCAGATGCGATTTCTGTCCCTGCCTCCGATAGCTTCGCAAAATTACGGTCCGTCAGGGCGATCACGGATCACGTTGTGCGCCATCTCAGGGATCATCCATCCGATCTGTACCAACTGCACCCGGAGATGTTCGAGGAACTTGTCGCTGAGATACTGAAGCGAGGGGTATTCGACTGAACTGGCGTAGGCGTCATTGCGACCACCAGTTACTTCACTCGACCGCCAGAGAAGAGGTCGAGAGCCATCTTTGGAAGGTCAGTCTGCGCGATTACGAGAGCATCATTGCATCTCTGGAGAGACTCAACCTTGTGAGGAATTAGCCCGAGGCGTGGGGATGCCGAGCGGCTCCAGTTAGTTGACCAAGTGCCAGCCTGTCCGGATCACATGGCTGGCCCGCAGCCAGACGACGATGTGACCACGCCGAGAGTGCGAGCGTGCTGCCCATTCGGCTCGAGATGATCCCTGATGCAGCCTGCTACGATCCGCTCATGGAGCCAGACCTGCCCCCGGGCACGAGTGCCACAAAGCTGTTCGAAGATAAGACGCCCAACGCGATCATCCTGAATCGCATCCTGCTCAACTCTCTCAACGTCGCCGCTCACGACGACCTCCAGCAGCCTCAGGAGAGCGAGCTCATCGATCTGATCGTGCTTCTATCGCGAAAGCTCCTGTCGGTGTGGAAGCATCATCAGGCCTATCAGACGCAGGAACGCGCACTGGCGGAGCAGGCTGCCACCTGGCCCAGTACAAAGCGAGAATACTCACAGGAGCTGTACGAGCAATTCGACGTCTTCTCGGTCCAGATCAAGAGCACCCTCGACCATCTGGTGCAGATTATGCGACCCATCCTTGGGCGCAACAAGTGGACGATGTATTCGTTCGGCGACAAGGGCGAACGGGTGCTCGCGTCGTTGCAGCGCAATACTAGTAAGCACCATGCCGGACACGTACGCATGATGAAGTACCAACTGTTCAATGAGACGAACAGGAGTTGGCTCACCCTCATCATCGATGCGCGCGATCGAGTGAATCACGGCATGGCGGGCGGGATGAAGATCGAACGGTTCGCCGTGTACCGAGACGCAGCCGGCGCCATCCATCTGCCGATGTGGAACAACCAGCAGCGCCTCGCCGACGCGATGATAATCGTCTGGGAGAACCTCTTCCGCTACGTCGAGGATTTCATCGGTACTGGCGATCAACTTCAGGCTCAAGCCTGAGTTCAGTCTCGTGCGTCGCGAGATGCCGCTGACGTCACCGGTTCCGAGTTGGACGGTCACAACGCGGCAGGAGACCGACGAATTCCTGCGAAGGCACCTCCGACGAAGACGATTTAGCGGTGTGTCGAACGGTAACGGCAAAGTCCGCTCTGTTCCATGCGCTCGACCAGCTGTCTCCGACGCCGAGGGCAGTATGCTTCTCTGAGATGTGTCACTGCGGAGTATTCTCCGCCGGTCGCGTTGTCGGTCTCCGTCAACTGTCGACCTCCTGCCATTGGCCCGGATCGCTACACAGCGTGAGGAACAATCGCTCAAATGAATCACGGGTGGTCAAGTCCTGATGCGATCGCCAGGCCACCATCCGCAACCGGATGGGCGATGCGCATGGCTGAGGAGTGGGCGCGGTGCGCGTCGAGCCACGATATGCCCGGCTCGCGGTGAACCTGGCCGGTGCAATGGCGCCCTTCCTTGTGGAGGCGCGGGAGTTCGAGCGCGCCCGGTAGAGCGGCGACGCTTTAGGAGCGGCGCATGAGACCAGCAAAGTCGTAGAAGAACTTCGGCTTGGGCACGGAACTCGATGTAGCGAGGACGTCATCTACAACGGCATCGAGAACGCTGCACGACATCGATTTCCTGGATCAGGCGGTCCAGATCTCGAACACCTAGGAAGGCGCACGGGGGGCTCGTTTGTCGAAGCAGACGGTTGACGCTGAAACACGTGAGGCGATCTGGACCGCCTACGGCCGGAAGTGCGTATACACGGGCGTTCTTCTAGACCCACACTCGATGCACATCGATCACGTGATTCGCGAGAGCTTGCTCGACGATCCGCCGGCTTTGGACCGGCTAAAAGGCTCGCTCGGGCTACCTCCCGACTTCGACGTGTTGGGATTCGAGAACCTGGTCGCGTGCCATACCCCACGAAATCTGCAGAAGGGTGCTATCGACTTCGACGAATCGTCGCTCCGGTTCTTCTTGAACATCGCTCGAACCAAGAAGCCACTGATCGAAGAGAACCTTGAGAAGATCCAGCGGCGACTGGATACAGGTCGAGCACTGGTCATGATTCAGCAGATGCTCGAACGAGGGCTTATTGATCAAGACGCGGTGGCCAAGCTCGTAACGAAGCCTCCAGCGGAGGTCTTCCGGCTTGCCCAGGCGATACACTTCGGGGACTCGACGTCGGTAGACGTGATCGCGAAGGCGGATTTGCCGATGCTCGAAACGCGACGTGTCGGGCTAGGCGGCAACACCCATGTCGACGGTCTGCCGCTCGGGAGTGACCGAGGCGAAGAGCGCACAGTGCATACGTGCGCAGAGTACTGGGCCGCGCTCGGAACCGGGTTCTACGCTCGAACCACGTTTGAAATGACGATCGCCACGTTCTTCGAGCATCAATGCGGTCTGCTCAGCGCGCTGAAACGAGCCCAGCTCCCGCAGGCGAGTTTTCTGGCAGAGCCTCGCGTGGGCGTCTCAGATGTTCACTTGCTGCCATTCAAGTTGTTTCCCAATCCAGCCGCGAGCGTGGACGATCCTGTTCCGACGGAATCGTATGCCGACATGATTCGCTCGGGCGATCTGGTGATTAAGAGCACCGCGAGCAACAAGCTCACGGTAGAGGGTCATGGCATGGGCCAGTACCTGGTCGAAGCGCTGCGCGCGGACTTCGATGGCGACGGGCTTGAGGAGATGTTGGTCTTCGAATACGGGTACGCGAGGGGCGGCACACTCCGCTTCGGTGGCGTCCTCATACTGGGTCGGAAATCGGCTGACGGTCCTTTCGAACTGGTTTCCGAAGGATGACGAGTCCGCGTCGTTGAGGTGGAGGTCCTGGGAACCTCCTCCCCTGCCTTCGTCATGGACGGGCAAGTGCCTGAGAAATCAGCGAGTTACGCGATCGACGTCGGTGAACTCGAGTCCATTTAGGAGCAATAAGAAACGGTGTGCGAAGAGAGGCATACACCCAAACACGCAATTCTCTTAGGGATTTTGGAGGCGCCGCCCGGATTTGAACCGGGGATGGAGGTTTTGCAGACCTCTGCCTTACCACTTGGCGACGGCGCCGGTCGGAATGCTCAGATCGAACGAGAAGGCCCGGCCGCGGATGATACCGCGATCAACAGCGCGCAGTGAAGCCGGAGTAGGTATGCATGCCTGACGCGAGCGAAGGCTGGAGCGGGAAACGGGATTCGAACCCGCGACTTCGACCTTGGCAAGGTCGCACTCTACCACTGAGTTATTCCCGCCCGCGGGTTGCAGTCACTCAGTGTAGCAAACCGCCTCAGCACAGGGCAAACGGCGCGGTCGAGAACCCTCGCAATCTAGGCGTTTCGCAGTACTTCAGCAGCCTCTTCAGGAGGGACGGCGTTGACATAGACTCCCCCATCCCACGCCAGCCCGCTCACCGGCAGGAGGCGCGGGATGACTTCGAGGTGCCAATGGTACGCGGCGCGGTCCTCTCCGACCGGCGCTGTGTGCAGCAGTATCGTGTGCGGAGGGAACACCAGCGTCACGTTCAGACGCCGCACGACATCCTGCAGCCGCGCGCCCACCGCCGTGAGTGTCATATCCGGCGCATCCTCGAACGCGGCCTCATGTTCGCGTGGAAAAACCCACGTCTCAAACGGCACGCGTGACGCAAATGGGGCGAACGCGACGCTTTGATCATCGGCACTGACGAGACGCCTTTCGCCGGTGACCTCTTCCGCCACCACATCACAAAACACGCAACGTTTGGTTTCTGTGTACCGGTTGAGGGCGCCGGTCAGCTCTGCCCGCAGATGGTCCGGCACAACCGGCAACGCCAGCAACTGCGAATGAGCATGATCCAGCGTCGCGCCCGCGGCCGCGCCGACGTTCTTCACTACGACAAAACTCTTGAGTCGCGTGTCGCGGCGCAAATCCCGTATCCGTTCGCGCCACGCCCACAACACACGACCAACAGCCTCGGCGGTCATCGTCGCAAACGTGGCCCGGTGATCTGGTGATTCGATCACCACCTCGTGCGCGCCCAGACCACCAACCGACTGAAACAGAGGATCGGCCGGCTCGCCAATAGCGCTTTCGACGCGCAGAACCGGGTCTCGATTAGGGACGACTCGCACATGCCAGCCGCGACTGTTCGGCGCCGAGCCGGGGTCGCGCCACGCAAGCAGCTCGCGCCCGGCGACAGTCTCCTGCCCTTCGCAAAACGGACACATGTCACCGTCAATGGCGCCAACTGGCTCCGGCCTGAAGTCCTGAGGACGCCGGGCACGCTCGGGGGCTATCACGACCCATCGGCCCGTGACGGGATCGCGCCTCAATTCGGACATATTACGAATACAAGCACGTTCGTGAAGGACCTTCGCGAACCATCGTAAGAAACGGTAATGAGGAACCCTCGTGACGAAGTTCGTTCCGAACGTTTGTCATCGAGGCTCACCACCCAGGGCGGAACGCATCCTCGATCACCAGAATGGCCGTCGGCGTGGCGTCCGTGTTGACGCTGACAACGTCGAAGCGGCATGCGACCTCGCCCAGATGCTGGCGCGAAAGGTAGTC
The DNA here is from genome assembly GCA_963846425.1 of uncultured Acidobacteriota bacterium. GTDB lineage: Bacteria > Acidobacteriota > Vicinamibacteria > Vicinamibacterales > UBA2999 > JACCSI01. Next base: position 806,508 of record CAWJVW010000002.1, read on the forward strand.
GGTTGCCATCCATACCATTTGCTGCTGTTTCTTCAATGTCACCGCCTCTTCGGGATCGCCAAAACTGCTGTCCCGCCGCGCCTTGACTTCGACGAAAACGAGGTAGTCACCGTGCTTCGCGATGATGTCAATCTCGCCGTGCGTGGTGCGGTAACGTCTTGTGACAATGGCATATCCGCGGCGTTCAAGCTCCTGGCACGCGAGGTCTTCCCCGTGCAATCCAAACGCTTGCCGCGCCAGCGTCATAGAAAGAATGCAGGCAAACGATGTGCCCGACAAAGCCAGGCCGCAAAACGCTTGTTCGTCACTTTTCAACGGCCGCCAGGCTCTCGTCGATGATTCCAACTGCCGTGTCCGCTTCGGCCCTGGTCAGGATCAACGGCGGTGACAGGCGCAACGTGTTGCGGCCCGCACCGAGGACGAGCAGGCCGCGCGAAAAACACTCCTCAACCAGCCGATCGCGCTCCTGGGCGGCCCGCTCCTTCGTCTGACGATCGCGCACCAGCTCCACGCCGATCATCAAACCCTTTCCACGCACATCACCGATCAGGCGATGCTTCTCTTGCAGTGCGCACAACCCGCCCATCAGGTGCGCGCCGACCGCTGCGGCGTTAGCCATCAGCGAGTCCTTGATCAACTTGACCGTCGCCAGCGCCGCGGCACAGCAGACCGGGTTGCCGCCAAACGTGCTCGCATGTGATCCGGGCGGCCACGTCATCACATCTGCCCTCGCCGTCGTCACGCCCAATGGCAGCCCCGATGCGATGCCTTTTGCGAGAGCGACGATGTCGGGCTCGACGCCGAAGTGCTCGATCCCAAACATCTTGCCCGTGCGGCCCATACCGGACTGCACCTCGTCGGCGATGAGAAGCATCCCGTGCTTCTCGGTCAGAGCGCGCAGCCGTTGGTGAAATTCAGCGGGCGGCACGACATAGCCACCCTCACCTTGAATGGGCTCGACAACGACCGCAGCAACCTCGTCGGGAGAAATGAGATTCACGAGGACCTGGTCCTCGATGTAATCGATCGTGGCGGCAGCGCAGGCCTCTGGGCTCTCGCCGGTTGGCCGGCGGTAGGGATTGGGGAAAGGCGCGTGATAGACCCCGCCGAGCATCGGGCCAAAGCCCCTGCGCTGAATGGCCTTGCTCGATGTCAGCGACAGCGAGCCGAGGGTTCGGCCGTGAAAGCTGCCAAGGAACGCGATGATTCCGTTGCGCTTGGTGGAATACCTGGCCAGCTTGATGGCTGCCTCGATCGCTTCGGTGCCGGAATTCGAGAAGAAGGATTTCTTCGGGCCTTTCCACGGCGCAAGCGCATTCATGGCCTCGCCGAGTTGGATCTGTGGTTCGTAATAGAAGTCCGTGCCCGACATGTGAAGGAACTTCTGAGCCTGATCGACAATGGCGGCGACAACGTCGGGATGCGAGTGGCCGGTAGAAGTGACCGCAATGCCCGCCGCACAGTCGAGGAACACGTTGCCGTCCACGTCCTCGACGGCAGCGCCCTGACCGCGGGCCATGACGAACGGATACGAGCGCGTGTACGAGGGCGAAACGACGAGGCCGTCACGCTCGATAAGAGTTTTGGCGCGCGGACCTGGCAAAGCGGTCTTTATCTGCGGAACAGGCATCCGGTGATCTTATCTCGCGAGACTAAAGTCCCGCGCTACTTGCTTTTCCACCGCGTGCCTTGGGGCCCATCTTCGAGGAGCACGCCGCGGGTGGCGAGGTCCTGGCGGAGGCGGTCAGCCTCCGCAAAATCGCGACGCCGACGGGCCTCTTTGCGGGCCTCAATGGCCCGTTCGATCTCTTCGACGGGTATTGGTGGCCGCTCGTCCTCCGCGCGTCGCAGCGACAGGACGCCCAGCACGCGATCGAAATGGTCGAAGGCGTCCTTCACGACCTGAGCGTCGCTCGCGCTGAATTCGCGCATGTCGATCGCCGAGTTGACGACGCGCACCAAGTCGAAGATGGCGGCAAGGCCTGCCGCGGTATTGAGATCGGCCCGAAGGGCCTCGTCGAAGGCGTCACGGGCCTCCTTCACCTTCGCTGCGATCGCTGGATGCGCCTCCCCCGGCTTCGCCGTCTCGATGCGCGCGAGGAAGTCGGTCAGGCGCGTGAGCGACTCCTCCGCCCAGTCCAGACCCTTGAACGTGAAATTGAGCTGCTTGCGATAGTGCGACGACAGGAGTAGATAGCGCAGCGCCGAAATCCGTTTGCCGCGGTCGGTGATGTCCTTCAGCGTATAAACGTTGCCGAGCGACTTCGACATTTTCTGCTCGTCCACGAGCAGATGTTCTGCGTGCACCCAGAAGCGCGAGAACAGTTTGCCGGTCGCGCATTCACTTTGGGCAATCTCGTTTTCGTGGTGCGGGAAGATCAGGTCGATGCCCCCTGCATGGATGTCAATCGGCGGCTCGCCGAGAAGTCGCAAAGCCATTGCCGAGCACTCGATGTGCCAGCCCGGCCGGCCAGGCCCAACGCCCACATCCCACGTCGGCTCACCGGGCTTGGTCGCCTTCCACAAGACGAAGTCTCGCGCGTCTTCCTTCGCGTAGTTGTCGGAATCCACGCGCGCGCCGGCTTGCATCCCATCATGATCGAGGCGCGCCAGCTTGCCGTAATCAGCCATCGTGGAGATCTTGAAGTAAATCGACCCGTCGCTCACGTACGTATGTCCGCGCGCCTCTAACGCACCAATCACATCGGCCATAGCCTCGAGGTTGAGCGGATCGGTCGCGCGCGGCATGTCTTCAACGGCCTCGAGCCCGAGCGCCAGCGCGTCCTCGTGGAAAGCGGCGATGTAGCGATCGGTGTACTCGCGCAGCGAGACACCCTCGCGCTCGGCACCTGCAATCGTCTTGTCATCTACGTCGGTGAAATTGACGATCTGGCGCATCTGCCAGCCGGCGATGTACTTGAGGGTGCGCCGCAACACATCCATGCACACGAAGGTTCGGAAGTTGCCAATGTGGCCGCGCGCGTAGACCGTGAGTCCGCAGGTGTACATGCGCACGGTGTTGTCACGTATTGGCGCAAACGTCTCCTCATGGCGAGTCAGTGTGTTGAACAGACGCATGGACGGTCAGGCTGAAACCGGCTGACGGATGTGCCGGGTGCGTCCCTCGCTGGAAATCGTGATGGTCACAGCGTTGTCGTCGCCGGCAAACAGGCACTCAATGGGCGCCTGACCGTTGCGGCTGGACTTCATCGCCGCCTCAGCCTCCCGCGCAGCACCCGCCGCCAGTGCCGCGGAGGCATCCGCCGTCAATTTCGCGTAGCCGCCGGCTTGGATTGCCAGCAGGCGAATCGCTTCCAGGAGCCGCACGTCGCTCGGGATGGTGACAGTGAACTCGAAGGCAGTTGGGGTCATGAACAAGGTCGTGTGGTCTGTCCTAGACACTCAGTCTATCGAACAATCGCTTGGCGCGGCGCACGTCGGCGTCAATCTGCGCCTTGAGGGCGTCCACGTCAGGGAACCGGCGCTCGTCCCGTAACCGTTGGACGAAACCCAGGCGGAGAGACTGCCCGTACAAGTCGCGATCGATCCCGAGGGCATGGACTTCGACCACGGGCCGGGTGGCGTCCGCGAAGGTCGGCCGCAAACCAATGTTGCTCACACTCGGATGCACCACCCCGTCGATCGTCACCGTCGTCGCGTAGACGCCGTCTGGCGGCACGAGCTCGTTCTGTGAGTCGAGATTGGCGGTCGGGATGCCTAGCTCCCTGCCCCGGCCTGCGCCCCGCACGACTGTGCCATCGATGAAGAAGTGATGGCCGAGCAGCGCACCGGCCTCGTCAACGCGGCCTTCAGCGACGAGTCGCCGAATTCGTGTGCTGGACACCACGAAGTCCTTGTAGCGGACCGGGTCGATCTTTTCTGCGCGAAATCCATATTGCCCGGCGAGCGCGCGGAGCAGCGAATAGTTACCGGAGCGATCGCGACCGAACAAAAAGTCTGCGCCGACCCAGACTTCGGCCACGCGCAGCCAGTCCACGAGGACGCTCTTGACGAAGGTCTCAGGTTCCCAGCGCGATAGCTCGTGCGTGAAGCGCACGACGGCCGCACCGTGCACACCTGCCTTTTCCAGCCCTTCCAGCTTCTGCTCGAGCGTCATCAGCAACAGCGGTGCCTTCTCCGGGCGCACGACACGCGGCGGGTGCGGATGAAAGGTCAGGACGAGCGCGGTGCCCCCGCGCTCGGCCGCGCCCCGACGGATGCGTTCGATGATCTTGGTGTGGCCACGATGCAGGCCATCGAAGTTGCCGAGGGCGAGCACTGGCTGGTGCCACCTCGGCGTGCGCGCATCATCTGGAAACCAGGCGACTTCCACCAGATTGGGATCATATCAGTGCAACGGGTGCAGAGGTGCAGGGGTGCAGCGGTGCGGGGGGTGCGGAGGTGCTCGCTAGATGTGAACGTCCAGCGTGAGCCCGTCGAATGCCAACTGAACGCCGTCGGGCAGCGTGGCGTTGGTGGCCTTGTGTGGCAGGTCGTGGCAGATGTGTGTGAAGAACGTCTGACGCGGTCGCAGGCGCTCGACGACCTCGAGTGCTTCCCCGACCGTGAAGTGCGTCGGATGCGGACGATGACGCAGGGCGTCGAGGACAAGCACGTCGAGATTCTGCAGGAGATCGAACGACTCATCGGGGATGCGGCTGCAATCCGTCAGATACGCAAACGAACCGAACCTGAACCCCAGGATCGGGCGCTGGCCGTGGAAAATCGTGATGGGTTGAACGTGAAGCGACTGGAGCGTGAAGGGGCCGTCGATCGTGTGGAGATCGATCTGCGGTGTGCCACCGCCCTTTTCGGCCGGCGGGTCGAAGATGTAGTTGAACATGCGCCGCAGGTCGGCGCATGTGCGCGAGTCGGCGTAAGCCGGGATCGCGGAGCGCTGCATCATGTTGAAGCGCCGCACTTCGTCCACCCCCATGACGTGATCCGCATGGCTGTGCGTGAAGAGGATTGCATCGATGCGAACGAGGTTGTGGGTCAACGCCTGTTGCCGTAAATCCGTAGACGTGTCGATCAAAACGCCTGGCCCGTCGGGCACCTCGAGGTAAAGCGAAGGCCGCAAGCGGCGGTCGCGCTCGTCGGCGGAGTGGCACGTGTCGCACGGGCATCCAATCATCGGGACGCCGTGCGAGGTCCCGGTTCCCAGAAAGGTCACGCGAGACGTCACGGCTGAATGATGGGACTCTGCCCCTTCTTCGCGTCGACGTATCGCATGCGCAATTCGAAGAGCACCTGATCGATCAGCTGGCGCTCCTCGGCAGTGAGATTGCCACGCGTCTTGGTTTCGAGCATCGCAATGATCTCGATGATCTGTGCGGCAGCCTCGAGATCGGCCGGTCGGGTTTCGTTCGTCAGCGGATCCGGCAGATCGCCAAAGTGGACTGCAGCATTGCTGGCCAGCGAAAAAATAAAGGCGATGAAGCTCACCTCTGGACGATCTTCAGACTCGTTCACCAACGGTCCTCCAAAGTTCGGATGGTACCATAGCGCGTCATGTCAGACTCCGCCGGAACCCGCTTCGATCGGCTCGTTGGTATCATGCGCACGTTGCGCGGCCCGCACGGCTGTCCCTGGGATCGCGAGCAGACGCTGTCGTCGCTCCGCCCATTCGTCCTCGAAGAAACCTACGAGTTGCTCGACGCCCTGGATCGCGAGGACCTTGCAGCCCTGCGGGAAGAGCTTGGAGATTTCCTGTTCGAAGCCGTCTTTCTCGCACAGATCGCCGAAGAGAGCGGACACTTTGCCATTGGCGACGCGCTCGAGGCGATTGCGGACAAGCTCGTGCGCCGCCACCCGCATGTGTTTACACCGGATGGGCGCCCGCTGGCCGAGGCACGCACGGAGATGACATCCACCGCGGTGCTGGAGAAATGGGAGGACTTGAAGGCCGGCGAGCGTCGGAGCGCGGGAACGCCTGAGAAGACCACCCTCAGCGGCGTGCCGCGCACCCTCCCTGCCCTGCTCCGCGCCTACGAGCTGAGCTCGAGGGCTGCAGCCGTGGGATTCGATTGGGTGAAGACAACGGACGTGCTCGAGAAAATCGACGAGGAGGTCACCGAGCTCAAGGAGATGGTGCAGGCCAACCCGCCCGACCCGGCCCGCGTTGAAGAGGAAATGGGCGACCTGCTCTTCTCGATTGTGAATCTGGCCCGGAAGCTGGGCATCGAACCAGAAGGGGCACTTCGTGTCGCGAATGAAAAGTTTCAGCGGCGGTTCGAGGGGATGGAACGCCGCGTCATGCTGGACGGTCGTTCGATGCGGGGACTTGCGCTCGAGGAGATGGAACGCATGTGGGAGAGACAAAAACTGATCGAAGGTGGCGAAGGGCACGAAGGCGCCGAAGGATCTTAACCACACCTCGCCGCGCAACGTCCCCACAGTCTCACGTCACTGGTTTGACCGGTCGCAACACGTGTCGACGGATCCCATCCCGGAGATGCCGCTCGTGAAAGTTCAGAATGATCCCGACCGGTAACTGAGTCAACCGCAGATAGGTCAACATCTGCGATGAGTGAACCGGATGCAGCCGGGCAACGGCTTTCAGTTCAACAACGACTTTTCTATCGACCACAATGTCCAAGCGGTAACGCTTGATTCGTCGTCCCTGGTAGGCGAGGTCGACAGGAACCTCACGTTCATACGGAATCGTCCGTTGCTCGAGCTCGACGGCAAATGCATCCTCGTAGGCATTCTCAAGCAGGCCCGGCCCAAGGACAGAATGGACACGCATCCCGACGCCGATGATGTCGTACACCAGCTGATCCAGTTGTGGCGACAGCGGGCTCGGGATACGGAGGGTTTGGGTACCCTTCGGCGCCTTCGCGTCCTTCGGCTCCTTCGATCCTTTCACTTCACTACCCTCCTTCCTGTCCACGTCCGTACACTCACGGACCTGCCGTCGGTGGTCAGGTCGATCTGCCCGTCTGAGTCGGTCCGGAACACCTCGGTCCCCGCGCGCTGAAGCCGTTCCAACACCGGTGGCACCGGATGCCCATACGGATTCGCTCTCCCTACACCGATCACGGCGACCCTGGGCTTCACGTGCTCCACAAATTCCGCCGCGCTCGATGTGCCACTCCCGTGGTGCGCGACTTTGAGAACAACTACAGGAAGAAGGTCAAGTGTGGGCAGCAGATCGCGCTCGATGTCACGGCTGATGTCGCCAGTCAGGAGCAATGACACTTCCCCGAAACGGAGCTCCATGACCAGCGAGTCGTCGTTGCGGACCCTTTGGCGTTCCCAATCAGCCAACGGGGGATGATGAATCCTGATCTCAACGCCGCCCACCTCGAGGCGATCGCCGCGTTGCAGCGTTCGCCAGGCGCTCCGCGCGCGCATGGCCTCGGCTCGCACGACGGCCTCCGGTTCGTGATTGGCCACGGGCACACCCCACCACACCTCGGCGGGCTGAAAGTCCCGAATCAGGGAGCGGGCACCGCCGACGTGGTCGGGATCGCCGTGCGTTACGGCGAGATAGTCGAGGTGGAGAACGTCTCGGGCACGGAGCGAAGGGCCAATGATTCGATCGCCGATGTCGAACGCGGTTCGCGGCGATATGCCACCGGTGTCCACGACGAGACGGCGGCCGTTGGGAAACGTGACTGCCATCGAGTCGCCCTGCCCGACGTCGACCAGAGATAGATGAAGCCGGCCGTCCCCCAACGCGCGCACGCGCGCCTGAGGCGACGCGACAACCCAGAGAAACAAGGTTGCCGCACCGGAAATCGCGACCAGCCGAAGCACGCGCGGCGTCCGCGCGAGATGCCAGGTCGCAAAAACGGCAGACAACGCCAGATAGTAGAGGGCGACGACCGCCACGGAGGGTGAGGGAACTCGCCATGTCAGCCACGGAGCCAGGTCGAGAAAACGCGTGCTCTCAGTGAGTGCCATGCTCCCTAGATGCACGACGTGCCCCGCCCATCTGGCGAGTGGTGTGAGACCCAGGGTGTCCAGGGTCACAACCACCATCGCGCCCACCTGGACAACGGTCATCGCTGGCAACGCCACGAAGTTGAGAATCAACCCCGCGAAGGTGACGCGCTGAAAGACGAGGGCTCCGATTGGAGCGAGGACCAACTCCGCGCACGCTGACGCAATAAGCACCGTCATCCCGGCGCGAGTGAGCGAACCGGCGGGCAGGGGCACGTTCGTCGCGCCGATGATGATGGCGCCAGTAGCACCAAAGGTCAGCCAGAATCCCACGTCTGCGACCGACAGCGGATTTGTCAGGAGCAACACGGCCGCGCTCAACCCGATTGCATTCGCGGCGGCCGTTCGTTGGTCGATCACGCGGACCGCGAGGTAGACGACGGCCATGAGCGTCGCCCGGGCGACTGACGCGCCGCCTGCCGCGATGAGCGCATAGGCTGTTAGGGAGGCGATGGCAATCAGCGCCGCAATTCTGCCGCGCAGGCCGACTGACGCCAGCGTGGCGAGCATCAGGCCCGCGAGAATCGCAATGTTGCCACCAGAAATTGCAATGACGTGGTAAGTGCCGGCCTCCTGCATCCGCCGTTCGATTTCAACGTCCAGCCCAGCGCGATCGCCAATGAGGATGGCCGTGGCGATCGCTGCGGCGTGCTCGCCGGGCGCCCAGTCGACTCGAGTATTCTCGCGCTCACCGATCCCAGGGCGCAGATGTCGGACGAGGGCGGCACGCGTAAGCGCGCGCAGTCGTGCGGCGAGCTCCTCCCACCAGCGGCCGTAGCCAACCACCTCGACCAGCGCTGCACTTTTTATTGCTCCCACCAGCGCCACGCCTCGCCGGGCCAGCGCACGCTCCTGATCGGAGAGGCCCTCGTTCAGGTATCGCGCTGGGCGCCGCAACAGGGCTGGCGCACGAATGACTCGTCCGGCGGTCCATTGCGACAGGTGGCCGCCCTGCAGGCTTCCGCCGACGCCAACGGACACTCCCCCTTCCGCGCGCTCGGGGCAGGGGCCAATCCAGATGCGCTCGACGTCGATCCGGAGGATCGCGCCGGCGTCGGTGAGCGCCGCGTCCTCGCGCAGACGGCCCTCGATCACGATCGGGTCGTCAGAGCGCGTGTCGCCAGCCGCCTCAATGGCAAACCCACCGAATCGCTGTTCGAGTAGTGTGCGGAGCGGCGGGTGAATCGCACGGTCGACGGCATGCCCGCCGAGCAACCAACCGGCGGCGAATACCGAGACCAGGAATCCACCGAACTGTACGCGCGGGCGCTGTCCGAAAAATCCAACGGTTGTGGCCAGCCACCCACCCGCCAGGCTCAAAGACAGAGGCAACACGATCGGCCGATCGACGACGACGCCACCGGCAAGACCGGCTACGAGCGTGACCGCGAGACCGAAAGACAAATGCAACATGCCCCGGCCGGTGCAAACGGCGGGGCATTCAGGTTATCGAGGAAATCGCGCCGCTGAGGCTCTGAAGTTCGCAGATTCTGCGACAGCAAGCGCCTGGGCGCATCGCAGTTCTTGCCGCCAGAGCCCGTCACGATGCGACCGGGACAGGGTTTACCTGCCCGCGCAGATCGTGTTCTTCGTGGCTTCGTCGCGAGCTCTAAGTTGTGCTGACGGCCGCGTAGTAGTCCTGGAGAGGTCGCACGTCCAGCCCCTCTGTCCGCAGCGCGCGGATGGCATCAACCGCGGCTGCGGCGCCAGTGATCGTAGTGATGCAGGGCACGCCCGCCATCATCGCTGCGCGGCGGACCGTTTTGTCATCGAAGAAGGACTCGCGTCCCAGCGGCGTGTTGATCACCATCGCGAGCCTCCGATTGACGATCTCATCAGCCAGGCTGGGCCGGCCCTCGTTGACCTTGTAAATTACGTCGCTCTCGATTCCATGCGCGCGCAGGTACGCAGCGGTTCCGCGAGTAGCGACAAGATCGAAGCCGAGCTCGGCCAGCGCGCGGGCAATCGGCAGCATCGGCGGCTTATCCTCGTTGTTGACGCTCAGACACACCGTGCCCACGTCGGGCAGTCGCTGCCCCGCTCCGAGCATCGCCTTGATGAACGCAAGCCCGAAGCTACTGGCGCCGCCCATCACTTCGCCGGTGGACTTCATCTCAGGTCCGAGGAGTGTATCCACGCCGGGGAAACGAACGAAAGGAAACACCGGACTCTTGACGAAGACGCCGGCCGGCTCGAGGTCGTCCACGATGCCCAGCTGTGCCAGCGTCTTCCCGGACATGACGCGCGCGGCCACCTGCGCCAGCGCTACGCCGGTTGCTTTGGACAGGTACGGCACGGTCCGCGACGCGCGCGGGTTGACTTCGAGGACATACACCTCTTCGTCCTTGATCGCGTACTGAACGTTCATCAGGCCAACGACCTTCAGCGCCGCCGCGATCCGTCGCGTGTAATCACGAATGGTGGCGAGCTGCTTTTCGGTGACGCGCGCGGGCGGCACGACACATGAACTGTCGCCCGAGTGGATGCCGGCTTCCTCGATGTGCTCCATCACGCCGCCAATAACGACGGCGCCCGACGCGTCAGCGACGCAGTCGACATCGAGCTCCTTGGCGCGCTCGAGAAAACGATCGATCAGAATCGGGCGATCGTGTGAGACGTCGACAGCCGTTGCCATGTAGCGATCGAGGGTGCCAACGTCGTAGACGATGGCCATGTTGCGGCCGCCAAGCACGTAGGAGGGTCGGACCACGACGGGAAAGCCAATCTTCGCGGCGGCTTCGCGCGCTTCACTCCGAGATGTGGCCGTACCGCTCGCTGGTTGTGGGATGCCGAGGTCCCAGAGCAGTTGCGCAAACCGCTGGCGGTCCTCGGCGAGATCGATCGAATCCGGCGTGGTGCCGAGAATTCTGACGCCAGCCTCCTGCAACGCCAGTGCGAGCTTGAGCGGGGTCTGCCCGCCAAACTGCACGATGCAGGCCACGTCTGGATGTCCCTCGCGCTCACGTTCGATTACCGCCATCACATCCTCGAACGTAAGCGGCTCGAAGTACAGACGGTCAGCGGTGTCGTAATCGGTCGACACCGTTTCCGGATTGCAGTTCACCATGACGGTCTCGAATCCCTCATGGCGAAACCCGAACACCGCATGACAGCAGCAATAGTCGAACTCGATCCCCTGCCCGATGCGGTTGGGTCCGCTGCCAAGAATGACAATCTTGGGTTTCTCGGTTGGTTCTGCTTCGCAGCTGTCCTCGTAAGTGCCGTAGAGATACGGGGTGAAAGACTCGAACTCGGCGGCGCAGGTATCGATACGCTTGTACGCAGGCTTCAACTTGAAGTCCATTCTGCGCTCTCGCACCGCGGACTCTCCCGATCCCAGAATCTGCCCGAGCTCCTCATCGCCAAACCCGGCCCGCTTCAGCGTGCGCAGCAGATCGCTCGACATGTCGCGCAGACCGATCATCTCGGCCGTCCGGCGCAGCTCGACGAGCTCGGCGAACTGCTCCAGGAACCAGCGGTCAATCTTGGTGAGCTCGTGGATCTGGTCGATCGGCCAGGCTTTATCGAGCGCGCGGAACAGCGCCCACAGCCGGCGATCGTTCGGCACGATCAGCTGCCGCCGCAGGGCTGCATCTTCCTCGTCATCCGGCTCGACGCCAATGTCCTCGTCCTCCGACGTGGGCCGCGTGAACAGCAAACCGGCGCGCCCGAGCTCGAGTGAGCGAATACCTTTGAGAAACGCCTCCTTGAACGTGCGACCGATCGCCATGGCCTCGCCCACCGACTTCATTTGCGTCGTCAGCGTCCGATCGGCTTGCGGAAACTTTTCGAAGTTCCACCGCGGAATCTTCACGACGATGTAATCGATCGTGGGTTCGAAGGATGCGGGTGTAACGCGGGTGATGTCGTTGGGAATCTCGTCGAGGCGATAACCGAGCGCCAGCTTCGCAGCGATCTTCGCGATCGGGAAGCCCGTGGCCTTCGACGCCAGGGCCGATGACCGGGAGACTCGCGGGTTCATCTCGATGACGACCATGCGCCCGTCGGCCGGGTCGATCGCAAACTGGATATTGGAGCCACCGGTTTCGACGCCGACGCGGCGAATGACGCGGCGAGCTGCATCGCGCATCCGCTGGTATTCCTTGTCGGTCAGCGTCTGCGCCGGGGCGACAGTCACGCTGTCGCCGGTGTGCACGCCCATCGGGTCGATGTTTTCAATCGAGCAGATGACGACAAAGTTGTCGGCATTGTCGCGCATCACCTCGAGCTCGAATTCCTTCCACCCGATGACCGACTCTTCCACCAGAATTTCGTGGATGGGGCTCAACTCGAGGCCGCGGGCCCCAATTTCCTTGAATTCCTCGAGGTTGTAGGCGATGCCACCGCCAACCCCGCCCATCGTGAAAGATGGGCGGATGATTGCCGGGAAGCCGACGTCGTCCACGATGCGAAACCCTTCCTCGAGGGTCTTGGCCACGCCGCTGGCGGGAACGTCGATGCCGATCTCGCGCATGGCGTTGCGGAACTCGAGCCGGTCCTCCGCGACCTTGATGGCAGGCACCGACGCGCCGATCAGGTGCACGTCGTACTTCAGAAGGACGCCTGCTTCGTCGAGCGCGATCGCCAGATTCAGTGCCGTCTGACCTCCCACCGTTGGCAGCAGCGCGTCCGGCCGCTCGCGTTCGATGATCTGTTCGAGCGCTTCAACTGTCAGTGGTTCGACGTATGTCCGATCGGCAAGCTCGGGGTCCGTCATGATCGTCGCCGGATTGCTGTTGACGAGCACGACTTCGAGGCCTTCCTCCCGCAGGGCCTTGACAGCCTGCGTGCCCGAATAGTCGAACTCGCAGGCTTGGCCGATGACGATCGGGCCGGAGCCGATGACGAGGACGCGATGAATGTCTGTGCGTTTGGGCATTGATTCTTCGCGGGACGAAAGTCCCGCGCTACGTACATATCGTAATGATGTCATGCGCGTACGAGCATGATGATGTTCATGCGCGTACGTGGCGCGGGAGTTTAGTCCCGCGATGTCGTCCGGCGATCAGCTATCGTTTCTCCATCTCCTCGATGAACTGCGTAAACAGATAGTCTGCGTCGTGGGGCCCGGGCGATGCCTCGGGATGGTACTGCACGGAATAGATTGGCTTGTCGACGTGGCACAGGCCTTCGACTGTGCCGTCGTACAAGTTGAGATGCGTCACCCGTGCGTGGGCCGGCAGCGAATCGGGATTGACGGCAAACCCATGGTTCTGGGAGGTGATTTCCACCTTGTTGCTCTCCAGCTCTTTGACGGGATGATTCGCACCGCGATGCCCGAACTTGAGCTTGTAGGTTTCGGCGCCTAGTGCAAGGCCTAGCAGCTGGTGGCCAAGGCAGATGCCGAAGATGGGCCGATCCGCCGAGTCCACCAGCGACCGCACACTGTCGATCCCGTAGGTGACAGCGGCAGGGTCGCCAGGACCGTTGCTCAGAAAGATGCCGTCGGGGTCAAAGGCGAGCAGGTCCGCCGGAGGAGCCGATGCGGGGAACACGCGCACATCGCAGCCGTGTGCGGCCAGTCGACGCAGAATGTTGGTCTTGATGCCATAGTCGTACGCCGCCACTCGAAGTTGACGACCTGCTCGACGGAGCGGAGCTATGCCAAACGTCGCTTCGGCCACTGTGTCGGCAAGCGTTGGCGAAAAATCGTACGCCGTCGCACACGTGACGTCCTTGACCAGATCCGCGCCCTCCATGTTCGGAATCGATCGTGCCTGGGCAACGAGCTGCTCGGGATCCAGCCTGGCGCCGGTCGCGATGACTCCCCGCATCACCCCTGCCGATCGGAGCTTTCGCGTCAGCGCACGCGTGTCGATATCGCCGATGGCAACGATGCCGTGCTGAGTGAGGTACTCCCGGAGCGTCGACTGTGAGCGCCAGTTGCTGGCAATCGGCGAAAGGTCGCGCACCACAAAACCCGCGACGCGCGGACCGCCCGATTCGTGGTCGGCTGCTGCAATCCCGTAGTTGCCGATTTGCGGAGCCGTCATTGTGACGATTTGCCCGGCATACGAGGGGTCGGTCAAGACCTCCTGATAGCCGGTCATGCTCGTGTTGAAGACCACCTCGCCCGAGGTCTCACCAGGCGCACCGGCCGACTCGCCTTTGAACCACGTACCGTCTTCGAGTGCCAGAATCGCGTTCATTCTTCTTCCTGTCCTGCCTCGAGCGACGCAGCAACGCGTCGCCGCTCCCCGGCTTTGATCTCGATGGTTTGCGTCAGGGGCCGATAACCCGTCAGCTCGAGTCGCACGGTGTGGCGGCCAGGCGCGATCGATTCCACGGTCAATGGGGTTACGCCGGACGGCTTCCCGTCGATCACAACCGATGCGCCACGGGGGCGCGAATCGACGACGAGGCTCGCAGTCGTGACAGGCGGACGTACGTCGCGGGCCGGTCGGGTTGGGCGAGCAATAGGCGTCAGTTGAATCTCGACGGATCGCGACCGACGATCCGAGGTCAAGGAAATGGAGCGTTCGACCGGCGCGTAGCCAGCCCGGCTTATGACGAGCGTGCGTGTCCCCAATGCGAGGTCCCGCACTGTGAGCGGCGTCGTTCCTCGCGGTATTCCATCGACGGCAACACTGGCGCCCCCAGGCGTGCTGCGCACTAGCAATTGCGCGGTCTCGGGGGTGGCGACTGGCGCGGGAGTAACAGGTTGCTGGGTTTTCGCTGTATCTCCTGGCGCACTCGCTACGGGTGCGTCAGTGAATTCGCGACCTGGTGTCGGTGACGGGGCCGCCGCCGACTGCTCCGCGGTTATGGCCGGCGCCGAACCTTCACTCGGCGGAGGCTGCGAGGACCCGACCCAGTAGCCCCCAACACCGCCGAGGGCAATGCCTGCAAGCAGTGCGGCGAGGACGGTGCCGGTCGAAAAGCCAGTCTGAGACCCTTCGGTGTTAGCGTCAGTCGGAGCGCCCAGACTCCCCTGCCACGCAACGCGCTCTGGTCTGAGCGCTGCTCGGATGTCCTCCGGTTCCGGTCGAGGCGTCAGCTGAAGGGGAGGATCGAGGGGTCCCGAATCGATCTTGAGGTCACCCAGCCCAAATGCTGGCGGCTGAACCTCAACAACTAAGTCGTCAGGGAGAATCGCGTCGGTACCAGCCGGCTCGCTAACGTCCAATGGCAGTGGCACGGCAGCGGGCGCCGCTGGTTTCTCATCGGCTGTTGCCGTCGGCACACCCTTGTTGACGGCAGCACGAATCGCCTTCACGAATCTCGTGCAATTCGGGAAGCGAGCGGCAGGATCTGGCGCAAGGGCCGTCATCAATGCGCTTGCGAGCGCTTCAGCATTTACGCCTACCAGAGCCGGTGCGTCGAGCACCGACTCGGCAGATCGAGGCGCGCGTCCGCCAAACAGCCATTCGTACGCGATCGCACCCAGCGCGTATTGATCAGACCGGGGCGAAGTCGGCCCACCCTCAACGACTTCTGGTGCACCATACGGCCGCCGCGCAGGGCGGAGGACGCCTGCCTTTTCGAGGATCGGAACGATCCCGATGCCCGTCATCTGCGTTTCCTGTCCGGAAACCAGGATGTCTCTAGGTTGCAGCGCACCATGCCAGACGCCGGCGGATCCCGCTCGATCGAGGGCGTCCGCCAACCGCTCGAGCCGTGGCAGCGCATCGTGGATCACAGCTGGTCCGTACTCCCGCAGTGCAACGTCGAGGGATTCCCCTGTGGCAAGCGCAGTGACGATGTAGGGATTGACGTGGTGGAGACCGGCGTCGACGACGCGGATCAAGGCAGGATGAGCGGGAAGCCGGCCCACCAACTCCCGGAGGCCATCGACAACCTGATTGGCTTTTTGGGGCGGGAGCTTCAGATGGAGATGTTTGATGACGACAGGTTGCCGTGTCTCGGGGTCTTCGCCGCGAAAAACCGGGCCCAGGCTGCCGACCCCAATCTGGTGCAGCACGCGAAAGCGACCGAAGGTCGCGGGCGGAACGTCGGAGGGAACTTCCCCGGACAAGGTTGGACCGTGATCTTATCACGCAATCTTTTGACGGCCCAGTAACTTAGCCTCGGTTTCGCTCGTAGCTTGACAGTATCTGTACCCGTCTGCGACAGTACCCGCCGGTGCCTTCCGATAGCACATCGAGCACAGCGCCACCCGCGTACGACCTCGGCGTGTCGAACGAGAGGAACGGTTTGTCCGTTGATATTCGCCGCTTCCCCTGGATTCGACGATTCGCGACCGATTACGCCTTTGCGTTCGACGTGGTCGCTCCGTACTTTTCCGGCAATCCCGCAGTACCCGACGCATGGGCTGCTGCCATCGCGCGTCGGCACTCGCATCGCTCGACCTCGACCGAACAGGTCGCCCCTGCGGACATCGCGCGCGTCGTCACGGCGCAGCAACAGCGCCGTAACGCCCCGACGGCATCGCGCAGTGCCGCAAAACTGCTCGCTGACCCCCGCGCGGTCGTCGTGGTCACCGGTCAACAAGCGGGACTGTTTGGTGGTCCGCTGTTTACGCTGCTCAAAGCGCTGACAGCGATGAAGCTGGCCAACCAGGTCGCTCTCGAGCACGGCATCCCAGTCGTGCCCGTCTTCTGGATTGACGCTGAGGATCACGATTGGGCGGAGGTCAGCAGCACCACCGTCCTGGATGGCGAGATGACGCCGCGGACGATCCGGCTTGGCGACCTTCCCGGTGCGGGCCAGTTACCCATTGCGCGTCTCACGCTCGACGAGCAGATTCATGAGGCCGTCGTCGCGCTGCAAGCGGCGTTGCCCGAAACGGAATTCAAACCTTCGCTCCTCGAAGAGATTCGTCGGGCCTATACGCCTGGTCTGGGCATGACCGACGCGTTTGGACGCTGCATCGAATCGCTGCTGGGCCCGCACGGACTCGTGGTCTACGACGCATCCGACCCGGCGTCCAAGCCGCTCGCGCGACACGTATTCGCGCGCGAGCTGCAGCAGCCCGGCGAAACCGCCCGCCTCGCCGCGAAAGCTGGCCAGGCGCTCGTGGCCGCTGGCTATCACGCGCAGGTGTCGCCGCATGCTGACGCCGTCTCGCTGTTCCACCTCAGCGAAGGCCGCGAGCCCGTGCGCCTTTCGGGGAACCAGGCAACGGTTGGCGATCGCCAGACGACCTTGGCCGCTTTGCTCGGGGAAGTGGAGCGGTCACCTGAGAACTTCAGCCCTAACGTGTTGCTCCGGCCAATCGTTCAGGACACGTTGTTCCCCACGATCTGTTATGTCGCCGGACCAAACGAGCTTGCCTATCTCGGTCAGTTGCGTGACATCTACGCACACTTCGATGTGCCCATGCCGTTGATGTATCAGCGTGCCACAGCGACCATTGTCGATTCAGCGACTCTCCGCTTCCTTTCGAAATACGACTTGCCAGTTCAGGCGCTGGCGCAGCAGGACGAATCAGCGCTCAATCAGCTCCTGCAGGATCAGTTGCCACCCACGGTGGAACAGGCGCTCAATAGTGTGGCCACTGTTGTCGACGAGCGCATGGCTCAAGTCGCGACTGCGGTGCCCCAGATCGATCCGACGCTTCAAGGGACGGTCGAATCAACGCTTGGCAAGATGCAGCACGATCTGCGCACGCTTCGCAACAAAGTGATCCAGGCCGCTAAACGGCGTGACGACACGCTCCGGCGTCAATTCCAGCGCGCCCAGGTCATTACGTTTCCCAACGGGCACCCGCAGGAACGCGAAATCGGGTGGGTCTGGTTCGCGAACCGGTACGGCCCCGCGCTGGTCGATCGCTTGCTGGAAGACCTGCCCCTCGACATGGGCTATCACCGGGTGCTCGCAATCTGATGGCGAAAGCCACAGGGCGAACAATCAAGCGTTTCCGCGGGTGGCGCGTTCGAATTCCAACGGCCGGATGGAAACGCGCCGTGCTCGGCATCGCCATCGCCATCGCGCTTGTCGGCGCGGGTTTCCTCAGCTACTACTACGTTCAGTTCTCTCGGATCATCGAAGCGCGGCTGCACGGCGAGCGCGACCGGGTCATCCCGCGAGTCTTTGCCCGGCCGTTATCTCTGCACACCGGTCAGGGGCTGACCGAGCTCGACCTTGTCGCCCGGCTCAACGACGTCGGCTACACGGAGAAATCCCGTGTCGAACGTGTCGGTGAGTTCGCACTCGAACGAAGCACCGTGCTCGTCCTGCCACGTGGCGGCGATCACGCCGGCAAGCCTGTCCGGGTCACGTTCGCACAGCCGACGGCTGTCAAGGCGACCCAGACGCCCGTGAGACCTGCCGCCGGAAGGATTACCCGGCTCGAGGCCGGCGGCCGGATCATCGACGACGTCGTTCTGGATCCACCGCTCCTGGCCGGTCTGGTCACGGCATCGCGTGAGAAACGTCGACGCGTGCCGCTGGCAAATATCCCGTCGCGTATGCAGCAAGCCGTTCTGGCCATCGAGGATCGCCGCTTCTATCGCCATCCCGGGATCGATCCCATCGGTGTCGCAGGCGCGCTTGTCACGAACCTCACGTCCAGTCGTCGCCAACCTGTTGGCCGGAGCACGGTGACGCAACAACTCTCGCGCATGTTTTTCTTGAGCGCCGAGTTCAATGCCGAATTGCAGTCCGGTCAGCGCTCGTATCGCCGCAAGGTGCTCGAAGCCTTCATGGCGCTCATCCTCGAAACCAAGGCTACGAAGGAGGAGATTCTCGAGCTGTACTTGAACGACGTCTATCTGGGCAATCGGGGATCGTTTGCCTTGCATGGCGTGGCGGAGGCCGCCCGTATCTTCTTTGGGAAGGACGTCAGTAATCTTTCGGTATCAGAGGCTGCGTTGATTGCCGGGGTGATTCAGAATCCGTATCAACATTCGCCGTTCGTGAACCGCGAACGCGCGAAGGAGCGCCGGGATCTCGTCCTCACCGCGATGGCCGAGTCCGACTACATCACCCGCGACGCGGCTGAACGGGCGTCGAATGACCCGATTACAGTGGTCACGCGTGCGGTAGACAACGAGGCGCCCTATTTCGTCGATCATCTGGGCGAAGAGCTTCAGGCAGACTTTCCCGGCCTCACACAACGTGTGGGATCGTTGGACATTTTCACGACGCTCGATCTCAACATGCAGCGATACGCGCAGGACGCCGTCCGGAGTGGCCTCGCGCAGGTCGACCAGACGCTGTCCAAGCGACGCAAGAAGCCGGGGCCGGCTCAAGCGGCGCTGGTGGCAGTCAATCCACGCACCGGGGAGATTCTCGCCCTGGTGGGCGGGCGCTTTTACAACCAATCACAGTTCAATCGGGCAACTGCGGCACGCCGCCAACCCGGATCGACGTTCAAGCCGTTCGTTTATCTCGCCGCCTTCGAGCGCGCCGCTGAAGAGGGGCGCAGCGACTTGACGCCTGCGACGCTGGTGCTGGACGAGCCGACGACGTGGACGTATGACCAGCAGGAGTGGTCGCCGCGCAACTACGACAGCGAATACGATGGCCTCATTTCCTTACGTCGCGCACTCGCGTTGTCCCGAAACATCGCGACGATTAAAGTTGCCGAGCAGGCAGGCTTCGACAGAGTGGCAGCCCTCTGGCGGCGCGCGAAGATTGGCAGATCAGCGCTCCGGGGATACCCGTCAATTGCGCTCGGCGTGTTCGAGCTGACGCCGATGGAAGTCGCGACAGCGTACACCGCGTTCGCAAACGACGGAGTCATCAGACCTCTCCGCAGCATTGTCCGTGTGGTGAGTGGTGAGGATTCGTTGATGCCGAAAGAGGTCGAAGGGCCGCGCCTTGCCCGCGAATCCACGACCTTTCTCGTCACCAACATGATGCGCAGCGTCCTCAACGAGGGCACCGGCGCCAGCGCGCGAGGGAATGGCTTCACGCTCGACGCTGCTGGCAAGTCGGGCACAACCAACGACCTCCGTGACGCCTGGTTTGTCGGCTTTACCCCGGACCTTCTCGCTGTCGTCTGGGTCGGCTTCGACGACAACACACCTCTTGGTCTGAGCGGCACCCAGGCTGCACTCCCTATCTGGACGGAGTTCATGAAGCGAGCCCTGGCCGGACACGGCAACGTCGCATTCGAAACGCCGGAGGGCATCAGCTTTGCCGAGATCGATCGCGATACTGGACGCCTGGCACTTCCCACCTGTCCTCGCATCGCGAATGAGGCCTTCCTCGCGGGGACCGAGCCGTTGGAAGTCTGCGATTTGCATCGCTGGTAACCGACGGCGCACGAAAGCGCAGAAGCGCGGAAGGGGAAAATCATAAGGACTATTCCGTGCTTCCGCGTTTCCGTGCGCCGTATGTCGAGCCTTATAATCAAGACGTGAACCACGAGGTGTTTGCAGCGCTCGGCGAAGCCCTGAAGCATGGCGAGGAGGTGGCGCTCGTCACCATCGTCTCCGCGAATGGGTCCACGCCCCAACGCGTGGGCGCGAAGATGCTCGTGTACGCCGATGGACGAGTGGTCGGTACAATCGGCGGCGGCTGCTACGAGAACGAAGCCTTGTGGAAAGCGCGTGAAGCGCTGAAGACCCGCAAGGCCTGCACGGTTCGCTACGAGCTCGCTGACGATTTCGCGGAGGAGTCGGGCTTGATCTGTGGCGGACAGATGGAGGTTTTCATCGAGCCCATCGAGCCATCGCCGGCAGTTTATATTTTCGGCGCCGGCCACGTCGGACAGTACGTCGGACGTGTCGCGCACGAGGCCGGCTTCCAAGTGCATGTCATCGACGATCGCGACAAGTTTGCAAATCGCGAGCGCTTTCCGGATGCCGTAGAGATTGTGGTTGACGATATTCCAACCTGGCTGGCCAAAACGACGCTCCCACGGTCGGCCTACGCGGTCATTGTCACGCGCGGCCATCGCCATGATTTGGACGCGCTCCGATCACTGGCGCAACAAAACCTCCGCTATCTGGGTCTGATCGGCAGCCGCGCCAAGGTCAAACGGATTTACGACGTGCTGGCCGAAGATGCGACGGTGCCCGTCGAGCGCCTCGAGCAGATTCATGCGCCGATCGGACTGGACATCGGCGCCGTGACTCCGCAAGAAATCGCGGTGGCAATCGTGGCCGAACTGATAGCCGTCCGCCGTGGCAAGGAGCAGCAGGTCGCAGGCGCGTCGCTTCGCTGGATGCCGAAGCTGCGAGCGCCCCAGGGCCTGTAGGCTGCGCACTTTCCCTTTCGTCGTCAGGGGCTCCGCCACTAGAATCAGCCTCGCGCGATGCCGGTGGCCATCGGCGCTCGCCTCGGTCCCTATGAAGTGCTCGCGCTGCTCGGCGTCGGCGGCATGGGTGAGGTCTATCGCGCGCGGGACACCCGGCTCAATCGTGACGTTGCAATCAAGGTCCTGCCGGATCTCTTCGCCAAGGATCCCGAGCGCCTCGCCCGCTTCCAGCAGGAAGCGCAGGTCCTTGCGTCGCTGAACCATCCCCACATCGCGCACATCCACGAGCTGGAGGAATCAGGTGGCGTCTGCGCGCTCGTCATGGAGCTCGTTGAGGGGGAGGATCTTTCCCAGCGGATCGCACGGGGCGCGATTCCCCTCGACGACGCGCTGCCTATCGCGAGGCAGATCGCCGAGGCCCTCGAAGCGGCGCACGAGCAGGGCATCATTCATCGGGATCTCAAACCGGCCAACGTCAAAGTCCGACCCGACGGGAGCGTCAAGGTTCTCGACTTCGGTCTCGCGAAGGCTCTGGACCCGCCCTCGTCATCGTCCGCGGCCGCGCTGGCGATGTCGCCGACCATCATCAGCCCGGCGCCGCGGCGCGGCATGACGACACTCGGAGTGATTCTCGGCACGGCGGCGTACATGAGTCCCGAACAGGCCACCGGCAGGCCCGTCGACCGACGCAGCGACCTCTGGGCATTCGGGGTCGTGGTCCTCGAAATGCTGACCGGCCGGCCGGTGTTCACCGGCGAGACGGTGTCGCATCTGCTCGCGTCGGTGTTGAAGAGTGAGCCCGATTGGACGGCGCTGCCGTCGGAAACACCCGCGCCGATTCGCAAGTTGCTACGACGGTGTCTCGAGAAAGATCGCAAGCGACGACTCGATTCGGCCGCGGATGCTCGACTGGAGATCGACGACGCGCTCACCCCGATTGGTGACGAGAGCACTCTGGGCGTGACGACGCCAAGGGCAGCATGGCGGCGGGCGCTGCCCTGGGGCGTGGCCGCTGTCCTTGCAATAGCCGCCAGTGCTGCAACATGGCTCCTGAAGGGACCCGCGCCGCACGCACCCGTCCGGGTGGCGATCAATCTGCCGCCAGGACAGCGGCTCGCGGCGCTGAACCAGCCTGCGCTGGCCATCTCGCCCGATGGTACGAATCTCGTTTACGTTGCTGTTCAGGGCCGCGACGGTGAAGGAGCGACAAACCAAGGACAACCAGCAATCCAACAGCTTTACGTCCGCCCCCTTAACAGCCAGGAGACAAAGCCTATTTCGGGGACGGAGGGCGCGGTCGGTCCGTTCTTCTCGGCGGACGGGCAGTGGGTCGGTTTCTTCGCAGGCGGAAAGCTGAAGAAGGTTTTGGCAAACGGCGGAGCCGCAGTGACGCTCGCCGACGCGCCCAGTCCCGGAGGGGCTAGTTGGAGCAGCCGGGGAATTCTGGCGTTACAACTGCGGCAGGTGGGACAACGGGGGTTGCAACAGGTCTCCCAAGAAGGAGGCACGCCGCAGCCGCTCACCCGACTGCAAAATGGGGAGTTCATTCACCGCTGGCCGGCGTTCCTGCCAGGCGGCCAGGCGCTGCTTTTTGTGGGCTCGGCGACCGGCGCGACCTGGGGCAATTCACACATTGCAGTCGAGGCGATCACAGAGGGCGAGCGGAGGAATCCTTCGGCTTCGGTCACGACGACCCTGGCACAAGGCACCCAGCCCCGCTATGCCCCGACAGGCCATTTGTTGTATGCGCAATCCGGAACGCTGATGGCGGCGCCGTTCGATGCACGGCGTCTGGCGCTGACGGGCGTCGCTGTTCCCGCGCTCGAGGGTGTGATGCAATTCAACAGCAGCGGAGCGGCCCAGTACAGCCTCTCGTCCACGGGAACCCTGGTTTACTTGGCCGGAGGGCTTGTCCTCGGCCAGAGTCGCTTGGTATGGGTGAGTCGCAACGGCGAAGAGAAACCTCTCCCAGCCGTCCCGCACAATTACGTATTCCCCCGCCTATCGCCCGATGGCCGCCGGGTGGCTGTGGAGATCCTGGAACAGGAGGAGCAGACTTGGGTTTATGACGTCCCCAGAGATCACCTCACCCGGTTGGCGTTTGAGGGAAGTGTGAACAACGTCCCTGCATGGTCGCCCGATGGCAAGCGAATCGTGTTCAGTTCAAACCGGTCAGGCGTTGCCAGTAATGTGTTTTGGGCACTATCGGACGGCAGCGGCGGAGCGGAGCGTTTGACAATGAGCGAGCATGTAAATTTCCCGAACTCGTTTTCGCCGGACGGCCAACTGCTGGCGTATGTCGAGGTTACTCCCGAGACCGGGAGCGATATCTGGGTGTTGCGGATGGCGGATCGGAAAGCGCAGCTGTTCCTTCGGGCACCCTCTGAAGAGACTGCGCCGACGTTTTCTCCCGACGGGCGCTGGCTAGCCTATTCCTCCAATGAATCGGGCCGCCGGGAGATTATCGTTCAGCCCTACCCGGGCCCCGGCGGGAAGTGGCAGATTTCAACCGATGGCGGCCAGGAGCCCCTCTGGAATCCGAAGGGCGGCGAGCTGTTTTACCGTAACGGGAACAGAATCATGGCGGTGCAGGTGGATGTCAAATCCGGGTTTTCGGCGAGCAAGCCCAGGATGCTCTTTGAAGGTCCGTACCTGCCCGGCGGCGGCTTTCCCTTTTACGATGTCAGTCCGGACGGCCAGCGCTTCCTGATGCTGAAGCCCCTTGAATCTCAGACCTCCGGCCCAACACAGATCCACGTGGTGCTGAACTGGTTTGAAGAACTCAAGCGGCTCGTGCCGAGCAAGTAGCATAGACCGCAAATTCTGTAACGCACGGGACCGTGTGAGGCCCTAGCCCCTACAAAATGTCTCTCCTGATTCGCGGTGCCACCATAGTCACGATGAATGACGCCCTCGACGTAATCGAGGGCGACGTGTTTGTCGAGGAACGGCGCATCCAGGCTGTCGGTGACGTCGGCGACGTTCGTCCAGATCGTGTGATCAACGCATCGGGAAGCTACCTTCTTCCTGGCTTCATTCAGACCCACATCCATCTCTGTCAGACGCTGTTTCGTGGATACGCGGACGATCTCGCACTGCTCGACTGGCTGAAGCAACGCATCTGGCCCATGGAAGCAGCGCACACGCCGGCATCCCTCGCAGCCGCGGCCCGGCTCGCAGCAGCCGAGTTGTTGCTCGGCGGCACGACATGTGTCTTGACCATGGAAACCGTGCACGACACGGATGCGGTGTTCGATGCGGTGGAACCGCTCGGACTTCGAGCTGTCATCGGCAAATGCATGATGGACGCGGACCACTCCGTCCCCGCTCGGTTGATCGAAGAGACGGCTCGCTCCATCGACGAGAGCCTCGCGCTCGCAGCGCGCTGGGATGGACGGGCCAACGGCCGCTTGCGAGTTGCGTTTGCGCCGCGCTTTGCGCTCTCGTGCACCCGTGAGCTGCTCGAGGCAGTAGGCGCGTTGTCAAGGGACCGTGGGCTGCTGGTCCATACACATGCCTCCGAGAATCGCGACGAGGTGGCAATCGTTCGATCGCAGACCGGACGTCAGAACGTCGGTTATTTCGACGAGATTGGTCTTGCATCACAGCGGCTTTGCCTCGCCCACTGTGTGTGGGTGGACGACGCGGAGCGGGCGCTGCTCGCCGAGCATGATGTCAAGGTGCTGCACTGCCCGGGCTCCAACCTCAAATTGGCTTCGGGGATCGCACCGGTTACCGAGATGCGCGCGCGAGGCATTTGTGTGTCGCTCGGCGCAGACGGCGCCGCATGCAACAACCAGCTCGACATGTTTGCCGAAATGCGCCTGGCGGCCGGCCTTCAGGCGGTGCGACGCGGCCCCGGTGCGCTACGGGCGGCTGACGTCCTGCGAATGGCCACCCGTGAGGGCGCCCGCGCGCTTGGACTCGACGCCGAGATTGGCTCTATTGAGGTCGGCAAACGGGCGGATCTGATTCTCATCGATCGCGATCGACCGAATCTGGCAACGGGCCCGGACCCTATCTCGGCCGTCGTCTACGCCGCACGGCCGGCGGATGTGCGAACAACGATTGTCGACGGCGACGTGGTGGTCGATGACTTCCGACTCCTCCGCGCTGATGTCGAGGCTATAGTCGGGGTGGCGCGCGTCGAAGCCGCCGCACTGGCCTCGCGGGCCTTTTGATCGCCGTTGGTCTGCGCGTCCGCGTGCGCGCCTTGACACTATGTCGTCGTGCGACATATCGTCAGACGTCATATGCGTCGCGATCCCACTCCATTCCTGCCGCTGACCCCCGCGGCGTTTCATGTCCTCCTGGCACTTGCCGATGGGCCCAAGCATGGCTACTTGATCCTCAAAGACGTGGAGGAGCGCACTTCAGGCGACGTCCGCTTGAGCACGGGGACTCTATACGGTCTCATAAAGCGCTTTCTCGATGATGAGCTGATCCTCGAGATACCCGCGGCGGCCACCGATGACGAACGCCGGCGGCGATATCGATTGACTCCCTTCGGCCGTGACGTCGCGGCCAGCGAGGCCGCCCGCCTGGAGCGACTGGTCGTGGCCGCGCGGGCCGTCCGGCTGCTCCCCCGCCAGATATGAGGCCCGATGACAAGCCGCTTGTATCGCGCGTGCCTGGTCGTGCTGCCTGGTTGGTTCCGCGAGGAATTCGCCGGCGAGATGACCGCGGTTTTTAAGGACTCGCTCACTGATGCCCGCCGAGACGGTGCATTGAGTGTCCTGAGACTGTGGATCCGGACGGCTCGTGATCTCCTGGGCCTCGGTTGGCGGCTCCATACGGAGGCCCTGCGACAGGATGTCGTGTACGCCATGCGCACACTCCGCCGGGCGCCAGCGTTCACGCTGGCAGCCATCGCCACGCTGGCGCTTGGGATGGGGCCCACGCTTGTGGTCGCCAATCTGATGCAACGCGTGGTGCTGCAGCCCCTCCCCTTCGCAGAATCCGACCGTCTCGTCTCGGTTTGGAATGCGCAGCCCAGCAAGGATCGCCACGAGTTTCCGCTCTCGACGCCTGATTACGTGGACTTCAGAGATCAACAGAACGCGTTCGAAGCGCTGGCGGCGCACACCGGGACGAGTGTGGCCTTCGTCGGTACGGGGGAGCCGCGCCAGATGACCGGCGTGCTCACGACGTCCGATCTGTTTCGCGTCTTGCGTGTGCAGCCAATCCTTGGCCGAGCACTGACGCCTGCCGACAGCGCCCCAGGGGCCGCGCCAGTCATCGTGTTGGGCGCTGACTTCTGGCGGTCCGAATTCGGCGGCCGTGCCGATGTGATCGGCCGGTCCGTCAAGATTGATGGCGCAATCACCGAGATCGTCGGCGTGCTCCCTGACGGGATCGACTTTCCTAACGGATCCCGATCGCTGTGGGTCCCGTTGACGCTCGACCCGGCTGTCTTCAACCGCGGCAGCCACTTTCTGAGCGTCACCGGACGTTTGTCACCTGGCGTGACGATCTCGCAGGCCAGTGACATGCTCAACAGCATCGCGCGCTCCCTGGCCGAACGCTATCCCGGCACGAATGCGGGCAATCTCGTGGAGCTCGTCGATCTCAAGCGACAACTCAATGGCGATGCACCACGGATGATTTTCGTGCTGGGCGCCGCCATAGCCGCAGTGCTCCTGATCGCATGCACCAACGTCGCAAGCCTTCTTACCGTTCGCGCCTCGGTGCGAGGCTCCGAGCTCGCAGTTCGCACGGCGATTGGCGCCACCGTTCGCCGGCTGCGGCGGCAGTTACTGGTCGAGCATGTCTTGCTCGCCGTTGGTGGCGGGGCGGTGGCCGTACTCATGGCGCTACCAATGCATCGCCTGTTCGTCGAGAATCGGCTGCTGGCGCTCCCACAAACGACGACTCCATCGGTGGGCTGGCAGACATTCGCAGCGCTCACCGTGATGGTGCTCCTCATTGGGTCGGCCTTCGCGCGCATGTCAGCAAGCCGGTCGGCAATCGGCAGAGGCGTCTCGTCGCTCGTCACTTCCACTCGGCTGACCGCCGGACGATCACAACTTCGCCTGCGCCAGGCCCTCGTCGTCATCGAGGTCGCGGGCGCCCTCGTGCTGGTTGTGGCTGCCGGTCTGATGATCCAGAGCGCGGCACGGCTTGCGAACGTAGATCCGGGCTTTAGGACCGACAGCGTATTGACATTTGGCGTCGTGCTGCCGGGCGCCGAATATCGAGAGCCCTCGGCCCGATTGCATTTCGTCAACCGCGTAGTTGACAAACTTCGTGAGTTGCCCGGCGTGCGCGCGGCAGCAGCCGGGGGATACGCCCCTATGGGCCAGATGCGGGCAACCCGCCGCTACGCTCCGGAAGACAGGCCGCGGCCTGATCCGGGCGCCGAACCGCTCGCGGTGGACCTCCCGGTGAGCCCGCAGTACTTCGATGTCATGGGTGTGCGGTTGGTTCAGGGTCGCATGTTCGATGATCGCGATCACGCGACCGCGCCGCCTGTACTCATCGTGTCCGAGACATTCGCGCGCGACGTGTTTCCGGGAGAGAGTGCGCTTGGTAAGCGCATCGGATATTTTTCTGCGCGACCCGGAGGCGTGCCGCCCCCGTCGCGCGAGATCGTGGGTGTCGTTGCTGATGTTCGGCAGGACGGGGTCAGTCGCCGGCCCATTCCACAGATGTATGCGCCTTATGCACAGTCAGCCTGGGGCTTCACGAGTTTCTTCGTGCGGGTGGATGGCGACCCGAGCCGCGTGGCTGCCTCGCTGCAACGGGTCGTCAGCAGCGTCGATCCCATGCGGCCGGTGCGCGATGTGCTGTCAACCGGCGACATCGTTCGAAGCTCCACCGCGCGCGATCGGGCGATGACGTGGATGCTGATCGCGCTCGCGACGATCGCCCTGCTTCTGGCGACGGTTGGCTTGTACGGCGTCAGCGCCACCGCGGCTGCCGCACGGTCACGCGAGCTTGCCATCCGTGCCGCCGTCGGGGCGCATCCGAGGGCGCTCGTCCGCCTCATCCTCCATCAGGGCCTGGTCACGGGCGTGATTGGGGTTGCAGTTGGCGCTGGCGCGAGCCTCGCCGCCACGCGCGGGCTGGGTGCTCTCCTGTACGAGACGCAGCCACGTGACCCCGGGACCTTTGTAGTCACCGCCGCGCTGCTCCTGGCGATCGCCGCGGTCGCGACATACATCCCGGCTCGCCGGGCCCTCACCCTAAACCCGGCAGAGGTGCTTCGAACCTCTGATATAATTTAGCAGTCGTCAACTGCGACTGCTAAATGACCTCTCCGGCGCTGGCTGACCGGACGCGGCGCATACTTGCGGCACTCATCCGCGAGTACATCGAGACGGGCGAACCGGTCGCGTCGGCTGCGTTGACGCGGCGCGCTGGCCTCACTGTCTCGTCCGCCACGATCCGCAACGTTCTTGCCCAACTCGAAGACATGGGCTTCGTGTGGCAACCCCACACCTCAGCGGGACGTGTGCCCACCGATCTGGGTTATCGCTTCTACGTGGACCTGCTGCTCGAGGCCAAGCGTGCCACGAAAGACTCCGCCGGAGTCGAGGCGCGTCTCCGGCAACAGGCGGGTGATGAACCGCTGATTGATGATCTGCTGTCGAGCGCCTCGCACGTGCTGTCAGAAGTCTCGAAGCACGTCGGTTTTGCCATTGCGCCCGCCAATGCCGAGGCCATCTTTCACCGGATCGAGTTCGTCCCGCTCAGCAGTCACCGCATTCTCGTGGTGGTCGTTGCGCGCGGCAACGAGGTGTCGCAAAAGACGATCGACATGGGTGAAGAAATCGACCGTGCCGAGCTGGTCAGGGCGGCCAACTACCTCAATGAACAGTTTGCCGGCCAGACGCTCGACCAGGTGCGGGAGGGCGTACTGACGAGGCTGCGCGAGGAGCGGACGTTATACGATCAACTTTTGGGCCTCGCGCTGCGACTGGCGAGCAGCTCGCTCGAAAACCTCGAACGTCCGACGGTGTGCATCGACGGCACATCGTCGCTGCTCGACGAGGTCGTGCGAGCGAGCGGCTTATCGCTGTCGACGCTGCGCGCGCTGCTTGCGATGGTCGAAGAAAAACAGCGGTTGGCCCGGTTGCTCAACGAATACATCGATGGGCCTGGACTGACGGTTGTAATTGGCACCGAGCACAACGATCCGGAACTGCGGCCGTTCAGTCTCATTGCCTCGACCTACTTCGACGGGCGCCGTACGGGGATGGTCGGCGTCATCGGTCCGACGCGAATGCGCTACTCGCGCACGATCGATCTCGTAGACAATGCGGCAAAGGCTGTCGGCAGGGTGCTGCGTGACGACTAACGCTGGACTGCATCTGGGTTGACGGATTCAAGAGGTCGTGGAGATCCGGGAGCACATTCACTTTCCTGCACTCCATGATCTCCCTGTGATGGACGTCGACTCGAGGGCACTCAGGAATAGATTCAGATTGATGCACGACATGACTGATAACAACACGATTGAACCCGATGAGGCGCAAGAGGCGGCACTCGCGGAGGCCGAAAATGGCGACGCGGCTGCGGGCACTGAGAGCGAGATCGAGACACTCCGTCGCGAGCGCGAGGAGTTGCAGGATCGACTGCTGCGCAAGACCGCAGAATTCGACAACTATCGAAAGCGTGTCGACAAAGAGCGGCGCGAGCTCAGTGACTGGGCCGCGGCCGATGTCCTCACCGAGGTCCTCGGTGTGCTCGATGATTTCGAGCGCGCGCTGTCCGTCGAGGCGCCGCCGGAAGCCGAGCCGTACCGCACAGGCGTGGAGCTGATACACCGGCAGCTTGGCGAGCTCATTCGTAAACGCGGAGTGACGCCGATAGACACGCTTGGTGCGGATTTCGATCCGCATCAGCATCAGGCAGTAGCGTACGAAGAGTCCCCCGGCGCCCGCGAGGGTGAGATCGTTGGCGAAATGCGAAAGGGGTATCGACTCGGCGATCGGTTGCTGCGGCCTGCACTCGTGCGGGTGGCCAAAGCGTCGTGAGCAAGCGGGATTACTACCTGGTGCTCGGCCTCGAGCGTAACGCCAGCGATCCAGACATCAAGAGCGCCTACCGGAAACTCGCGCTGAAGTATCACCCCGACCGTAACCCAGGTGACAAGAGCGCCGAGGAGAAATTCAAAGAGGCCGCCGAGGCCTATTCCGTGCTGGCCGACGCAGACAAACGCGCCCGTTACGATCGCTTCGGACATGCGGCGGTCGCCGGCAGCGGTGCCGGGCCTGGATTCGATCCGACGATCTTTGCGGAGTTCGACGACATCTTCGGCAGCATCGGGGACATCTTTGGCTTGGGCGGGATGTTCGGCGGACGCCGACGTGGTGGCCCCCAGCGGGGCGCCGACCTCCGATATGACCTCGAGATCACATTCGAGCAGTCTGCCTCGGGGACCGAGACCACCGTTCAAATTCCGAGACATGAGACCTGCGAGACATGCAATGGCTCGGGCGCGGCGCCCGGATCATCACCGACCGCCTGTCCCCAATGCCGCGGGACCGGACAGCTCCGCTATCAGCAGGGTTTTTTCACCGTGGCCCGCACGTGCGGCCAGTGTCGAGGCAGCGGCCGCATCATCAGCAAGCCGTGTCAAACCTGTCACGGCGCAGGCGTCGTCGAGCAGTTGCGCAAGTTGACGGTCAAGGTGCCCGCTGGCATCGCCACCGGACAGCGGCTGCGTTTGTCCGGCGAAGGCGAGGCCGGGGCGAAAGGCGGCCCCCCCGGAGATCTTTACGTTGTCATCAGCGTCCAGGAGCATCCTTTCTTCCAACGCGACGGCAACGACCTGGCGTGCGAGATTCCCGTGAACTTCACGACGCTGGCGCTCGGTGGCGAAATCAAGGTCCCAAGCGTCAGTGGAGACCCGCAGACGCTGAAGGTTTCGGAGGGTACGGCAACGGGCTCTGTGTTCAGATTGCGTGGGAAGGGGATGCCCGATGTCTCTGGTCGCGGCCGTGGCGATTTGCTGGTAACCGTCCAGGCCATTACCCCGCGCAAGCTCACGCGCGAGCAACGGAAACTTCTCGAACAGCTTGCCGCGCAGCTTCCGCCGCAGGAATACGAGCCGACACCGCGAGAGACGGACGATCGCGGGATCTTCGACAGGGTCAAAGACATCTTTGGGTGAGCGCAAGGTTTGGCCCGCGCTCCTCATTCGTTCGGCGACAAGCGAGACAGAGCGTACCCCTCCGCTGGGCGACCTGGTCTCGGCCACGCTCGATGATTTCTCCCCGGTCGCTATCGAGGATCTGGCCGACTTGCCACTGCCGCCGGGCGGATTGTGGGATCCAACATTTGCGGTACTCCCAGACCACACATTGCCTGCTCCCCTGCAGTGGCGAGCGTTTTTCGGATCCGCAGCAGACCGCAACGCTGCCGCGATCGCGATGAAGACAGCCTACCCTTCGATGCTCGTTGAAATCGAGGACGTGCAAGACGATGACTGGGCCGCGCGGTCACAGCGTGCGCTGACGTCCATTCGTGCAGGCACGTTTGTCGTCGCGCCCCCATGGGACATTCCAGTGCAGAACGCCGACACGACAACGATCGTCATTGTGCCATCGCGTGGGTTCGGCACGGGCCATCATGCGTCCACGCGTCTATGTCTACGTGCGCTGTCTGACACAGAGGTCCGCGATCGGTCGGTGCTCGACCTTGGCACGGGCTCCGGCGTGCTGGCGATGGCCGCTGCCAAGCGAGACGCGCGCGTGGTGACCGCTGTTGACATCGATCCGGACGCTATCGACGCCGCTCGTGCAAGCGCCGCGCTCAACGAAGGCGTTCAGAGGGTCGATTGGCGGGTTGGCGACTTTCGTGACGACGAATGGTCCGTGCTCACCGCGGGCTGGGATCTCGTTCTAGCGAATCTCACTGGTGGGATGCTGATCTCATCGGCTCAACGTCTTCGAGAGCTGGTTGGCGCAAAAGGCTCGCTCATCGCCAGCGGTTTCGACATGGTCGAGCGTCCTCGGGTAGAAGACGCGTTGCAGATGAGGACGCGGGCAGCACTGACCGAGGAGGGTTGGGTCGGGCTCGTTCTGACACACTAGCCGACGGGCCGTTGCTGATTCTTCGCACGCCGTTGATTCCAGCTTTCGATCAGTCGGCGCATCTCCTTCAGCGGCTCGGGGTTGTCATCAACCTGTAGTCGCAGCACGACATCGTTGTTGAGCCACACGCCCATTCCCTTCCCCACAATCACCACTGCGGCTGACTGCATCCCGCGTGTATCGCCGCCCGCCGCCTGACCGGCATCGAGCGCCGCCATCAGGCGCACCGAGAGATGGCCGGGCGTTTCCTCGAACGCCTTGACCATGTTGGCGACAACCGGCTCGCCCGCAAGGATGTTGCCCTGCGCAGTGCTGAACTTGCCTTGTCGATGCCCAGCCCATACGGTTGCCTTTGGTCCTGTGAACACTGCCGTGTTGCCTTTGGCATCGATCACGGCAAACTGACGTCCCTGTTTGGTCCAGTTCTCCGGGCGCGGATCCGGATCGCTCTCCCAGATGGCCTTGATGATGGCCTCCGGTGACATCCCTGCGCGCAGCAGTGCCAGGCCCTTCGGCCCGTAACTCACATCGACGATTGCTTGCGTCGCGACGACGCCCACACCCGCCTCTGCCCACAGCACGCCATTGCCGACCGAGAAGACGCGTGATTGAACCGCGCCGCCAATTTCGCCAGTCGCCGAATCGAAGCCGAGGATCGAAAACGTCGCGACTGGATCCAGCCGGAGCCCCTGCTCCTGCCCGTAAGGTGGAAGGTTCAGCGCCACGCAGAACGCGAACCCCAGACCCACACCCTTCAACTGCGTCATCTGTTGTGCCCTTTGCCGTATGCGTTTTGTCTTTTGCCTTTTGCCTTTTGCCTTTTGCCTTATGCCTTTTTGCCCCTATGCCTTGTGACCGGTGACCGTAGGCCGTTGGCCGTGGACCGTAGTCCGTCACAAATCCCCCCACAACACGCGCAACGCTGTGATGGCCACGAGCGGCGCCGCGTCGGCACGTAACGTCCGACCGCCGAGCGTCACCAGCATAGCGCCCGCCTGCACGGCGTACCCCAGTTCGCTGTCCGTCCAGCCACCCTCCGGCCCCACGAACAATTCGACGGGAGTCGATCGTGGGACGGCTTGCAGCTGGACGGCGCCAGCCCCGCCCGCGTGCGGCTCGGCGAGCAGGATTCGGGTCGACGAGGACGCAGCCAGGGCATCCGTTACGCTGCACACGTTCAGAATTGGAGGAACAACAGCTCGGCCGCACTGCTTTACCGATGCGACCGCAATCCGCTGCCAGCGTGCCACCCGCGCGCTGCGTTCCACCGCGCGAGCAGCGATCTCTGTCCGCTCCGTGATCACGGGACGAATCGCGGTGACCCCCATCATGACGGTGTCACGAACGACATCGTCCATCTTGTCACCCTTCAAAACCGCGACTGCCAAGGCAATCGATACCTGAGGTTCAGGCACCGGCACCACCGCGTCACCGATCCGAACTGCGACGGCTTGCCTCGAGATCTGACCGACTTGCGCGTCCCATTCGCGGCCGCGGCCATCGAACACGCGAATCGCGTCTCCAGCCCTCAGGCGCAATACGCGGGTCACATGCGCCGCTTCATCGTCTGGCAACGCGACGACCGTTCCCGTTCGGTCGGCTGAAGGAACGAAGAAGCGATGCATCGCGGGCTGAGTATACTCAGCCAGATGTTTCTTCGCGGGCAGACCGTCGGCAAGTACCGCATCGTGGCCACGCTTGGCAGCGGCGGATTTGGC
Organism: uncultured Acidobacteriota bacterium; assembly: GCA_963846425.1. Taxonomy (GTDB): domain Bacteria; phylum Acidobacteriota; class Vicinamibacteria; order Vicinamibacterales; family UBA2999; genus JACCSI01. Next base: position 840,320 of record CAWJVW010000002.1, read on the forward strand.
GCGGTCTACCTCGCCGAAGACACCTGGATCGATAAGAAGGTCGCGCTCAAGGTTCCTCACCGTCAGAATCTGGATTTCGGAGAGTTGCTGCGCGAGCCGCGACTGCTTGCCAGCCTCAGCCATCCGAATATCGTCACGGTGCTCACAGCAGAGCGGCAGGACAACACATTCTTCATCGTGATGGAGTACGTTCCCGGCGAGACACTGGAACAAATCATCGAACGGGAGGGGGCGCTCGATCTCCCGCGTGCGTTGGACTACACGTGCCAGATCGGTAATGCCATGGATCACGCACACCGACATGGCGTGATACATCGAGACCTCCGGCCGGGTAACGTCCTCGTGACCGAGAACGGTATGGTCAAGGTTGCCGACTTCGGAACGTCGCGGTTTCTGGAAATTGCCGCGCACGGGACGACGGTCATCGGCAGCCCTCCCTACATGGCCCCCGAACAGTTCCAGGGCAAGGCCGTCTTTTCCTCAGACATCTACTCGCTTGGTGTGACGATGTATCAGATGATGACGGGCTCGCTGCCGTATACCACGCCGTCGCCCAGCGACATCGAGCGGCTGATGAAAGGCGAACTGACGACACCGCCGAAGACGCGCAACCAGAAAATCCCCAAAGGCATCAGCGACATCGTGATGAAGGCTATGGCGCCGGAAATCACCGCGCGCTACCAGCGGGCGGGCGATCTGCTCGAAGCCGTGCTTGCGGCACGTGGGCGGCCGGTGGCCGCTACGCGCCGGCCCGCCTCGGCCGGCCCCGAACCCTCAGCCGGACGCCGGCCCTGGCGCCCAGCTCCTCTCGACAATCAGGGTACCAGCGAGTCCGTGGACGATATTCAGGCCCGCCTCAAGGCGCGAGAGTCCCCCCAGGCCAGGTTTTGCTGGCATTGCCGCAAGGCGCTCCATGCCCGCACGGACAAGTGCCCATTCTGCGGGGAGAGTCAGTAGGCTTTACGCAGATTACGTAGATTCATAAATGGGTGTGGAAAAAATCATGTGAATCCCGGTCAGTTGGAGTCACCATTAAATGGGGACTGCGGACCTATCCGATGCGGAACAAGCCGCCTCTGAGCCATAATCCGAGGTTCCAAATCTAAGTAATCTGCATAATCTGCGGATATTCGTTTCCGTGTAATCGTTTTTTGAAATCCGGCTAAGCAGGAGCGACCAATGGCCTTCAGCGAAAAAGGCAAAGTCTGGATGAACGGCAAGCTGGTGGATTGGAAAGACGCCACGATCCATGTGGCTTCGCACGTGGTTCATTACGGCTCGGGCGTGTTCGAGGGCATCCGTGCCTACGATTCGAAGAACGGCACGAATGTCTTCCGCCTCAACGAGCATATGCGGCGGCTGCTGGATTCCTGCCGGGTCTATCGCATAGAGCTGGAGTACACGCTCGAGCAATTGAACGAAGCGGTGCTCGAGACGATTCGCGCCAACCAGTTCAAGGCTTGTTACATCCGTCCTCTCGTCTATCGTGGCTACTCACAGCTTGGCGTGAATCCCATGCCCTGCCCCGTCGAGGCCGCGATTATCGTGTGGGAGTGGGACACGTTACTGGGCGACGACGCCCTTGCCAAAGGGATCGACGTGGGCGTCAGTTCGTGGACCAGGATCGCGCCTAACACCTTCCCGGCGATGGCCAAGGCGACCGCCAACTATGCGAACTCTGCCCTGATCAAGATGCAGGCCACAGTTGACGGGTACGCGGAAGGCATTGCGCTGGACGAGTCCGGTCTTCTGAGCGAAGGAAGCGGCCAGAACCTCTTCCTCGTCCGCGACAATGTCGTCCATACGCCATCGCTCACCTCGTCGATCCTTCAGGGGATCACGCGCGACACGGTGCTGACGCTTACCCGCGATCTCGGACTCGAGGTGCGCGAGCAGGCGCTGCCACGCGAGTTTCTGTACATGGCTGACGAGGTGTTCTTCTGTGGAACCGCCGCGGAGATCACGCCAATCCGGTCCATCGACAAGATTGCGGTTGGCGATGGCCGGCGCGGGCCAGTGACTGCGGCACTACAGGAACGCTTCTTCGGGATCATCAAAGGTGAACTGCCGGACGAACACAACTGGCTGACGCCAGTCCGAACGGCCGTTGCCGTCAAGTGACGGTAAATTGATGGCCTGAGGCCTGAGCCCTGGGGCCTGGGGCGTGGCAACTCTGCATTGGACGCCTTCACGATAGCTCTCATCTTGCTGTCTCGACGAGAGTTGTCGAGCCAGCAGCTGCGCGATCGTCTGGCCCGTCGCAAATTCGCGCTCGAAGAAATCGATGCCGTGATCCGACGTCTGACGCGCGACGGCACGCTCGATGATCGGCGTGTTGCGCTCGCGTCCGCACGGCTCGAAGCCGGGATCAGACGCCGCGGGCGCCGCAGGGTCCTGCAGCAGGTTCAGCAACTCGGTATCAGTGCCATGACGGCCAAGGCTGCCGTCGACGAAGTCTTTAGTGAGTTGGACGAGTCGGCGCTGCTCGAGCGCGCGATCGAACGGCGTCTCAAGGGCGCGGATCCGCGGTCGCTCGATCGCAAAGGCATGGCTCGCATCGTCCGCGGCCTGGTTGGCCAGGGATTCGAGCCCGGTCAGGTGTATTCGCGCCTGCGCAAGAAGCGTACAAAGACCGACGAGTAAAATAGGAGGGTGCACCCCAACGAAATCCGCGCCTCATTTCTGAAGTATTTCGAGCGTCACGGTCACCGCATCGTTCCCAGCTCTCCTCTCGTGCCGGCCGATGATCCGACCCTTTTGTTCACCAACGCCGGAATGAATCAGTTCAAGGACGTGTTTCTCGGCCGCGAGAAGCGCGGTTACACGCGCGCCGCCTCGTCACAGAAGTGTATGCGGGTCAGCGGGAAACACAACGACCTGGACACGGTGGGTCCCTCGCTGCGACATCACACGTTTTTCGAGATGCTCGGAAACTTCTCGTTTGGGGACTACTTCAAGGAAGACGCCATCCCGATGGCTTGGCGGCTTCTGACAGATGAGTGGGGACTCGACCCCAAGCGACTGGTCGCGACGATCTTCAAGGGTGAGCAGGGGATCCCCCGAGACGACGACGCGTACACAATCTGGCGGCGGCACCTTCCCGTTGATCAGATTGGCGAGCTGGGCATGGCCGACAATTTCTGGGCGATGGGCGACACCGGCCCGTGCGGACGCTGCTCGGAGATCTACTACGACCGCGGCGATGGCGTGTCGGGTACGGGCGATTTCATGGCTGACATCACGTCGGGCTCCGAAAGGTTCGTTGAGATCTGGAACAACGTGTTCATGGAGTTCGAACGCCAGGCCGATGGAATGCTGCGCGACCTGCCGGCCCGATCCATTGACACAGGCATGGGCCTCGAGCGCATTTCAGCCGTGCTAAAGGGCACGATGTCTACGTACGATACTGAACTATTCAGTCCTGTGCTGCGGGAGCTTGGCCGCCTGGCGAAGCAGACTTATCAGGGCTCAATGGCCAGCTCCGACGTGTCCATGCGTGTCGTCGCGGACCACATTCGCGCCACCACATTTTTGATCGCCGATGGCGTGGTGCCATCCAATGAGTGGCGTGGGTACGTGCTCCGTAAGATCATGCGGCGCGCCATGCGGCACGGCCGAAAGCTCGATCTCACAGAGCCTTTCCTCTTCAAACTCGTCGACGTCGTCGTTGCAGAGATGGGAGGAGCATACCCGGAACTCAAGGGAAGCCGCGACGCTATCGTCCAGGTTGTCCGCAGCGAGGAGGATCGATTTGGCGTCGTGCTGACCGAGGGGCTGCCGCGTCTCGAAGAGGTTCTCGATCAGGCAGTGACTAGCGGTGGCGTCGTGCCAGGGGACCAGGCCTTCAAGCTGTACGACACCTACGGCCTGCCTCGTGACTTCATCGAGGATCTGGCAGGTGCACAGCACCTGCAGTTTGATACCGAAGGATTTGAGCGAGCGATGGAAGGGCAGCGTGAACGCGCGCGCGCGAAGAGCGGCTTCAAGACTGCGATTGATGACAAATTCGCCTATCTATCGTCCACCGCGGATCCAAGTGTGCTCGACGACGCAGGGAGGGAATTTGTTGGGTACGACAACACGGCCGTGAGCGGTGTCTCCGTAACCGCGATGTGGGACACCGACGGCGTTGCGCGTAAGCGCCTTGAAGAAGGCGCAGAGGGACTTGTGGCTTTGAACCGAACTCCCTTTTACCTCGAGTCAGGTGGCCAGGTTTCAGATGTCGGTCGGTTGGCAACCCCAAGTGGCGTTGCCAGTGTAATAGACGTTGTCAAAGCGCCGGCGCTCCCGAGACTGCATCGTGTCAAGGTGATGGACGGCACACTGAACGTGCGCGATCTGGTGACGGCTGAGGTCGACGGTGCACTACGCGACGCAACACGGAGAAACCATACCGCAACCCATCTGTTGCATGCGGCGCTGCGCGAGGTCCTCGGCCCACACGTCAAGCAGAAGGGCTCACTGGTCGCCCCCGATCGCTTGCGCTTCGACTTCGTCCATTTCAACCCCCTCACCGCTGAAGAGTTGGCGCGTGTCGAGCGAGTTGTCGTCGAGCACATTCTCGCAAACACGCCGGTGCGCACCGACGAGCGCAATACGCAGGAGGCGGTTGCGGCCGGAGCTATGGCGCTCTTTGGAGAGAAGTACGGAGATCGTGTACGGGTAGTCACGATTCCCGGCTTCAGCGTCGAACTCTGTGGTGGCACACACGTCCGTGCGACAGGAGACATCGGACCCTTCTTCATCACGGAAGAATCCGGTATCTCGGCAGGTGTCCGACGTATCGAATCCGTGACGGGCAGCGGCGCGTACCAATATGTGCGCAGTCGGTTGGATCAGTTCGAGAGAGCGCTCCGCGTACTCAACAGCAAGCCTGGTGAGCTTGTCGAAGCTATCGCGAGCCATCTCAGCGCCGAATCCAAGTTGCGCAAGGATGTGCAACAGCTGAAGACGAAGCTTGCAGTCGGAGGCGGTGGGAGCGACCGCGCCGTCGATGACCGCGTTGACATCAACGGGGTTACCTTTATCGCGCGTCAGGTGGATGACACCGACAAAGAGTCCCTCCGCGCGCTGGCTGATACGCTGAAGTCCAAGCTCAAGAGCGGGATCGTTTTTCTGGCGGCACCGTCGCCCGAGGGCCGGGTTGCCATCATTGCGTCGGTCACGTCGGACCTGACCAAGAGAACCCCAGCCGGCCAGTTGGTCAAACAGCTGGCGCCCATCGTCGGCGGAGCGGGGGGCGGCCGGCCAGATTTCGCAGAGGCCGGTGGCAAGGACCCGTCGAAGATCGGCGAGATGTTGGCAGCGAGCCGCAAGCTCGTCGAGGGCCTATTGGCGGCGAGCTGAGTGACCGAAGATCTATTGAATCGTTCCACGTCCTGACATCCGCGATTCCTGCCAACATGCGCATCCTTTGGACTGTAGTGTTCGTGTGCCTGGTGACGGCTGAGCCGAGCGTGGCACAGATCTATACATGGCGTGACGCGTCGGGGCACCTCGTGCTGTCGAACAAACCCCAAGAGCGCGAGTCAACGGCGCGGCCCCAGAACCCATACGACGATCTCATTGAACTCCATGCCCGTCGGCACGGCCTCGCGCCGGATCTGATTCGAGCTGTGATTCAGATCGAATCGGGGTTCAATCCTCGTGCAGTGTCGCCAACGGGCGCCATGGGTCTGATGCAGTTGATGCCTGACACCGCGCGAGACCTTGGGGTGCGGGATCCATTTCAGCCCGCGGCGAACATCAGCGGCGGCGTTTCATATCTCGCCGGGTTGATGGGTCGCTACGGCCAGAACGTCGAGCTTGCACTCGCGGCCTATAACGCTGGACCGAATACCGTCGAGCGATACGGGGCCGTTCCTCCCTTTCGCGAGACGGAGGACTATGTAAGGAACGTTACCGCGGCCATCAAGACCGCCCTTGTGCCGACACGACAGGAGATTTACAAATGGGTTGACTTGATTGACGGGCGGGCTATCCCCCACTACTCGAACATTCGGCCGCTCAAGACCAATCCAGGGTCTGGGGTCGATGGGGTGCGATATCCAGGCCCTAGGCACTAGATCCGCAGAACCCCGCACTTCTGAGTACGCTATGATTGAGTGTTCTAAACCCTCTAGATAAAAGGATTAGTTGTGGCAAAGCGAAACAAGTCGGCGCTGAAGGCGAACCGCCAAAACATCAAGCGCCGCGAGGCCAACCGTCGCCTCCGCTCGAAGCTCCGCACCGGATTGAAGGGCTTACGGAAATCGGTCGGCGACAGCGACAAAGAGACGGCCAATACGGCTCTTGGCGGAGCGCAGTCGCTTGTGGATCGGATGGCAGCGAAAGGCATGATTCACCGCAATACCGCCGCCCGTTACAAATCCCGTCTCTCGGCCCGCGTTTCCAAGTAACGGAAGGCCCCAGGCGCTGGGCCTCAGGCGCCGGCCACTCGGCAACAAAAAAACTTCTGGCGGCTTGGGACCAACCTGTCGCATGATGTCCACGTCTAAGTCTACATAGGTAGTCTTCGACGGAGGCCCGGTGCGTCTGACCTATCCCACGACTCTCGTGCTTCAGGCCCTGCTCCGGGGCCATCATCACGGCTTTGACATCATGGACGCCACCGGCCTGCCAAGCGGCACGGTGTATCCAATCCTGCGCCGCCTCGATAACGAAAGCTATGTACGGTCCCGCTGGGAAAAGGACGGCGTAGCGCGGCGCGAGCAGCGACCGCCGCGGCGATACTACGAACTCACGGCCAACGGTCGCCAAGTGGCCATCGAGGCCAGCTCGCGCTACCGTTCCCTCCAGGACGTGATCAATCCGGCCAGGGCCGAGAGGTGATGCCATGAGTCCGGAGCGCAGCCACACTCTTGCGGGCGTGATCATTCGCGGTGCCGCAGCCCTCGTCCCCGCCGGGATGCGCGACGAATGGCGGCTTGAATGGAACGCCGAGCTCGCCTCGCTTGCCGATGCTCCCGTTCGGTACCGCCGCCCGATCCGCCGTGCCATGGGCGCGTTTGCCGACGCATTCTGGCTTCGACAGCAGAGCATTGCGGACTTCGACTGGATAGACGATGTGCGGCACGGAATGAGACAACTGGCACAACACGCGGGTTTTGCCGTGACCGCAATCGGCATCCTCGCACTCGGCCTTGCCGCGACGGTCACGATGTTCAGTGTGACCGACCAGATTCTGCTCAGGCCCCTCCCCTATCCCAACCTCGATCGGATCGTGACCGTCTGGGAAACGCGCGCGCCCGACCGCGAGCCTCTCGACGTCGCGCCGGGCAATCTGCTGGACTGGCGCGAGCGGGCGCGATCCTTTGAATACCTGGCAGGTGTCGAACCGTGGGCTCTGGATGTAACGGGCGACCCACGGCCGGAAGTCTGGTTCTCCGCAAAAGTCACGGAGGGATTCTTCGAGAGCTTTGGTGTGACCCCACTGATCGGCCGCTTCTTCGCGCCCGACGAGTACCAGAAGGGGCGCGATCGAGTGCTCGTCATCGGCGAAAGATTCTGGCGGCAGCGTTTCGGCGCCGATCCGACCATCGTCGGGAAGAGCGTGAGAACCGACGATGGTCCGCTGATCATCGTGGGTGTGGTGCCCACGTCATTCGAGCCTCGCTTGTTGGCAACCGCGACTGGCCATAGAGATGTGTGGCAGCCGAAGGCGATCGAGGGCTATGAAGCCAAGATTCGTGGGAGCGGTTACTGGGCAGCCGTTGGCCGGCTCAAGCCCGGCGTCTCGCTCGAAACGGCGCAAGCCGAGATGAACGCCGTCTCACAGCAATTGTCGAAAGAGCTGCCGCGCACCAACGAGAAAACTGGTGGTCGCGTCCTGGCGATTCGGGACCATCTCGTGGGTAACGTAGAGCTCGCCGTCAGACTGCTCGCTGGAGCCGTCGGCGTCGTCCTTCTCATTGCATGCGTGAACGTCGCAAATTTACTTCTCGCCCGTGGCTCAGCGCGCGAGCGTGAGATTGCTGTGCGTGTCGCCCTTGGCGCGCGGCGCGCGCGCATCGTTCAGCAGTTGCTGCTGGAGAGCTTTGTGATCGCCGCCGCTGGTGGTGTTCTCGGTACGGTACTGGCGATGTGGGCGCTCACCGGCATCGCACGGCTTGGCCCAGCCTCGGTTCCCTGGATCGAAACGCTTCACGTGAACGGACGAGCACTGGCCTTCGCGGCAGTCATGGTCGGCGCGGTGGCTCTCCTGTCGGGTCTGCTGCCGGCTATCCGTGTCGCACGTAGCGGGCTCGCCAATGCCGGGCGAAGCACGACCACGGCCGACGTGGCGCAACATCGGTTGCGTGCCGGCCTCGTGGTCGCGGAAATTGCGCTCGCGCTCGTGCTGGTTTCCGGTGCAGGCCTGCTGATTCGCAGCTTTCTCGGCCTGATGAACGTGGATCCCGGGTTCCAGCGTGATCGGGTGCTCGTCGCGCAGGTCTTTGCATGGGATCACAACCCGACGCCTGCGCAGTTGCGGACGTTCTTCGAGAGGGCGCTCGCGCGGCTCGCGGCGCTGCCGGCCGTTCAGCACGCGGGTGCTGTCTCGGCAATGCCCTTCATCGAGTCGAATATCAACATTGAGAACGTGATCGCCATCAGCGGTCGCCCGCCAGCCGCCGACGGGGAGTCCCCGCGCGCATATCTTTCCGTGGCGACACCGGGATATTTCGAGGCGATGCAGATCCCGCTCAAGGCGGGGCGCCATCTCACCAACGAGGACGGGCCGGATCGCAAGCATGTCGCCGTCATCAGCGAAACGCTCGCACGCCGGTACTGGCCTGCTGAGGACGACGCAATCGGCGACACGTTGCGATTCAGGTTTTCAGGAACGCCAACAGAGGTCGAAGTCGTCGGAGTCATCGGGTCGCTGAGACACGACAGCCTCGACCGTGGCGCACGCGACGAGCTCTTCATGCCCCTTGCGCAACGGCCGTTTGGCTCGATGACTTTCGTCCTTCGGAGCGCTGGCGCTGCCTCGACGCTCATCGAGCCCGCACGCGCAGCAATCTGGGAGGTGAATCCCTTACAAACGATCTATCGCTCCGCGACGCTCGACGAGCTCGTGCGCAAGACGGTTTCACCGCGGCGTTTCGCGCTCGCCGTCATTATCGGGTTTGCTGTGGTGGCCCTGTTGCTCGCGATTGCCGGAGTGTACGGTGTCTTGAGCGCGATCATGACGTCCCGTCTACGTGAAGTCGGGCTGCGCGTCGCGCTCGGCGCCAGCCGCGGGGACATCCTTCGCCTCGTCCTCGCCCGCGGGCTCGTCATGGCTGCCATAGGTCTGGCGATCGGGTTGGCTGGCTCGGTCGGGGCCGCGCAATTGCTACGCAGTTTCCTGTTCGAAATCACTCCCGCGGATCCGGTCGCCATTGCCACGTCAGCGGCGCTGATGTTGGGCGCCGCCTTGATTGCGTGTTACGTGCCCGCCCGCCGAGCCGCGTCGGCGGATCCGGTGGCGGTGTTGCGAGCCGAATGAAATGCGTGCTTGAGTGAACGTGAACATGGCACAGGGAGCTCAGGGAGAAGAATTTGATCAAGGGATAAATGTCCCGATCTCTTTGGGACATGTCGAAGAATGTCCTCCCCGATCTCTCCTGATCTCCTGTGACTAGAACACGTATGCAAGAAGCGCCAAACCGAGGAGGAGAAAGCCAAACACTGCTTTTGCGATGACGCCGAGAACGAAGCCCAGCAGTCCGCCGATTCCTGCGCGCACCGCTTGTTTCGCGTTGGGATTTCGGGCGTATTCGAATGCCAGGGCGCCAACCGCAGGACCGAAAATCACACCGGGGAGACCGAAGAAGAGGCCGACCAGCGCACCGACACCGGCGCCAAAGACTCCCCAGCCGGACGCTCCTGCGCGGCGGGCCCCGAGGAGGCCGGCTACGTTGTCGGCGACAAGTGCTACGAGGGTCAAGCCGAGCATCAGAAACAGCATCACCGGTCCAATGCGCGTGAATTGGTCGGCCCAGGCGACGATCAGGATGCCGAGGTAGATGATCGCCACACCCGGCACGATGGGCGCAACAAGCGCCACAATGCCGCCGACAATCACGGTCACGCCGACGATGGTCAGCAAGATGCTCACAACGTGCTCACTTTGGAATCAAACGGCCCCTAGCCGCAGGCGAGTCCGACTCCGCGGACACGCGTCGTTCATCGTGTTCCTGACCGTTGCGGTCACGCTCAGCGGGCAAGTCCACACCAGCACCGGCTATCGCAATCGTAGACACAACTGTAGTGCCGATGACGAGCCATGTGGGCCTATTGCGCAATCACACCGTGCTTGTGATGGGCGATCGCATCTGCTTGTCGCTCCAGCCTCAGACACGTTCACCTCGAATAGTTCGAGAATCCGGAAATCCTCGGGCTTTTCATCGTCAACGCCCGTGACGACCGTCCGCAACATGGACGGGGTGCGCGCGGCGGATTGGGGCACGATCGAGAAGGAAAAGGTTGCCGATCTCGTGCTGCTGAATGCAAACTCGCTGGACGACGTGACTAACACACGTAAGATCGAAGGCGTCATCCTCAAGGGTCGCTGGCTGTCTGGCAAGGATCGGGCGTCGATTCTCGCCGCTATCGCTCGCACAGCTCGATAACGAGCCGCTCGAGCAAGTATCGTGGTTCCCCCGTCGACGATTTGATCGCGAGATCGGTGCGAAACACGGCGTCAAGCCCACTCTTCGCACGTGAGTCGGGTTGGAGCTTGCGAGCTGCAGCGCGAATCTGCCCCAATACCATCACGGGTTGCATGCCGGCGTCGAACTGCGCCTCGACCTCGCGCAACGCGGCGCGGGCGTTGTTGCTCCAGATCGCCGTGCCCATCGCAAACCCTTCGCCGGGCTCTGACTCGGGTTGCATCATCTCGCGGACATGTCCAACCGTGATGGTCCGCTCGCCTGCTGCGAATAGCGCCAGCTTGTCGGTCTCTGCACGGATACGTCCCAGACTCAGGCCTGTCGTCGCGAGCAGCAGGGAGATGGCTTGTTGATCGATCCGGAGGGCGTCGCGCTCCAGACGGGCCGTAATCCAGTTTCCCGCCTCAGCGGGCGACGCGAGGGAGCCGCAATCGACGACCGTAGCGTGTTTGCGAAGGAGTTTGACGAGTCGGCGGTTCGCCTCAAGATCCCCCGCAACAAAGACGAGCGTCGTCAGCGGTTCGGGGGCTTCGATGTATTGCTCGAGCTCTTCGACAGGAGTCACGCTCCGTTTACGCTTTCCCACGGCTGGCGGAAGCTCGGGCTCGTCATCCTTACCCTTGCGCGGTGAGAGAAGACGCTCCGCCTCGTGCACAATCAGCACCCGCCGCGGCGCCATCATCGGCAACGTGCGGGCCGCTGACAGTAGAGTGCTGATGAGCTGATCGCGGGCCAGAGCACTACCGGCCTCATTAGCGTAAAAACTCTCGACGTTGAAGGCGTGCAGCCCTTCTTCGACGAGCGACGCAAACTCGAGCGCCAGATCGTGCCGGGCTTGGAGATCGTCTCCCTCGAGCAGAAAAAGGGGACCGGTCGCGCCAGTCTTGATTTGCCTCCTGACGTCGAGGGGTTTCATTCCGCTAGAAGGCCTCGAGGATCGCCGAGACGACGCTTTTCGCGAAGTCACTGGACAACCGATCGATGGCCGCACGCTCCTGCTCGAGGAATGCCGCCGCGTCGAGACCGGTGCTTGTTCGGCTGGACAACTCGTATTCGTCAGAAAAGCTCAGGGCCGGATTCTCCCACAGCGTCTTCTTCTGTTTCGCATCGTCGAACTTCACATTGACCGTGACGGTAAAGCGATAGCGCGTTGCGAGTTGCTGGTCTGTAAACCCGACTGGCGCCGCCGAAATGCCGATGATTTCGCCGCGCACAACACCGTCAGCACCCGGTTCGGCGGGTTGCACGGAATACCGTCCTCTGCTCTGAAACTCCACGCGAACCTTCTCGGTAAACATCTGCTCGACCGTCAGGTACGGTGTGCGGTTCACGAATATCGGGATCGCAATTGCACGAATATAGTCGGGCAGGAACGAGCCGCGGCCTGCCAGGGAATACCCGCATGCTCCCGCGCCGATCGCTGAGGCCGCGATGGAAGCAGCCTGCAGCAACTGGCGCCGCGTTAATACTCTTCTCCCTGAGCGAGTGACGCGAGTCGAAGCGCTACCCGACGACGATGCTGACCAATCGTCCTTTGGCAATTACTACCTTCCTTATCGTCTTACCCTGAGTGTATGGCTGAATCGCCGTGTCCGCCAGAGCGAGCTTTTCCAGCTCTTCGTCGCTGATGCCGGGCGACACAGTCAGCCGGCTGCGCACCTTGCCGTTCACCTGAATCGGGATCACGATTTCTTCGAGCTTTGCCGCTTCCTGGTCGTAGTCGGGCCATCTGGCTGCCGCCAGAGTGCCGGTGTGTCCGAACTGCTCCCACAGCTCCTCAGCGGTGTGCGGCGCGAAAGGCGAGAGCATCACGATGAGCGCCCCGAGTGCTTCCCCGACGACTATGCCTGCTTGTGGCGATGGCGCTTCCTCGTGACGCTTGGTAAACGCGTAAAGGTCGTTTACCAACTCCATCATCGCGGATATCGCGGTGTTGAACTGCTGCCGGGTTTCGATGTCGAGTGTCACCCGGCGGATCGTGTCGTGGGTTTTTCGGCGAATCGCGCGCTCGGCCTCGGTCAAGCCATGTGGGTTGAGCGCGGCCCCCGCGGCAACCTCCTTCGCCAGCCGCGGACGCCAAAGCTGGGCGATGTGCCAGACCCGCGCGAGCCACCGAAAGCTGCCTTCAAGGCCGCTGTCGGTCCACTCCACCTCCTTCTCGGGAGGGGCGACGAACATGATGTACAGCCGTAGGGCGTCCACGCCCACTTTGTCGATCATCGTATCGGGGTCAACAACATTCCCCACGGACTTCGACATCACCTTGCCGTTCTTCAACACCATGCCCTGCGTGAGCAAGTGCGTGAACGGCTCCGCATGCTCGACCATACCGAGGTCGCGGAACACCCGCGCAAAGAATCGGGAATAGATCAGGTGCAGGATGGCGTGCTCGATGCCGCCGCTATAGAAATCGACCGGACACCAATACCCCACCTTCGCTGGGTCGAATGGCAGCCTGTCGTTGTGCGCGTCGGCGAAGCGATAGAAATACCAGGATGAATCGACGAAGGTATCCATGGTGTCCGTCTCACGACGAGCCGCCCCGCCACACTTCGGACACGTCACGTTGACGAACTCCGGCACCTGTGCGAGCGGCGAGTCTCCGCGACCGCTGAATTGCGCGAGCTTTGGCAACTCCACTGGGAGCTGCTCGTCCGGAACAGGCACGATGCCGTCGACGGGGCAATGAATCATCGGAATCGGAGTGCCCCAATATCTCTGACGGGAGATCCCCCAGTCTTTCAGCCGGTACTGCACCGTCCCTTCGCCGATTCCGCGCTTCTGCGCCTCAGATGTCAATTGCCGCCTGGCCTCGTCCGACGACAAGCCATCCCACCCGTTCGAGTTGACGAGCACGCCGTCGTTGGAAACCGCTTCTGACATGTCGTCAGCATTGGCTGGCGCAGCATCCACGGGCCGCACCACGACACGGATGGGCAGGCCATATTTGCGAGCGAATTCGTAGTCCCGCTGATCGTGTGCCGGGACGGCCATCACTGCGCCGGTACCGTACTCCCCCAGCACAAAGTTTGCGATCCAGATTGGCACGGGCTCATTGGTGAACGGGTTGATCGCATGATGACCGGTGAAGAAGCCCTCCTTCTCTACGTCTCCACTGATACGCGCCGCCCGATCCTGCAACCGGAATGCGGCGGCCTTTTCGCGAAAGCCCGCGGGATCGCCTGAAACGTCCGCTAATCTGGCCACGAGAGGATGCTCCGGACCGAGCAGCACAAAGGTAGCGCCGAAGATCGTGTCGATGCGTGTCGTGAATACTTCTATGGCCGCCTCACCCATCGCGGGCGGCAAGGGGAACTTGACTCGCGCACCTTCTGACCGCCCGATCCAGTTCCTCTGCATCGTGAGGACCTTTTCGGGCCACTGGGAGAGGTGGTCGGCCGCATCCAGCAAATCGTCCGCATAGGCGGTGATGCGAAAAAACCACTGCTCGAGGTCCTTTTGCGTGACAGTCGCGCCGCAGCGCCAGCACGCCCCGTTCTCGACTTGCTCGTTGGCCAGCACGGTCTGATCGTTTGGGCACCAGTTGACTGTGGACCGCCGTCGATACGCCAGTCCGCGTTCGAACATCCGGATGAACAGCCATTGATTCCAGCGGTAGTAGTCGGGCAGGCATGTGGCGAGCTCACGTTCCCAGGCGTAACTGATTCCGAGTCGCTGCAGCTGCCCTTTCATGTGGGCGATGTTGTCGAATGTGGATTTTTCAGGGTGAATGCCGCTTTTGATGGCGGCGTTCTCCGCCGGCATGCCGAACGCATCCCAGCCGAAGGGATGGAGCACGTTGAAGCCTTGCAGCCGCTTCAGGCGGGCGATGATGTCGCCGATGATGTAGTTGCGGACGTGGCCAACGTGCGCGTGTCCCGATGGGTATGCGAACATCTCGAGGCAGTAGAACTTGTGCTTCGACGGATCTTCGGTGACCTCGAAGGCGCGGGCCTCAGCCCAGCGTCGTTGCCATTTGCGGTCCAGTTCCTGCGGATGGTAGTCAGACACTGCGGTTCTCGTGAGTGATGAATCTGTACAGGATATCGCGGGACGAACCGCCTCCGCCAAGGCTACGGCGGTCCGCCGAAGCTCAAGCGAAGGCGGAAGGTCCGCGATCAAGAGGCAGCCAAATCAATCACCCGCTGACAGCACTCCGCCAACGCCGAAGTGTCGTATCCCCCCTCTGTCACGAACACGATGCGGCCTTGGCACATATCATCAGCGGCCTCCAACAGCATCGACGTCAGCGTTGCGTATCCATCCGTCGTCATTCGCATTCCCCCGAGCGGGTCTCGCTCGTGAGCGTCGAAGCCCGCGGACACCAGCACCAATTCAGGGTTGAACCTGCGCAGCGAGGGAAGGGCTACATCCTGATAGGCCCGTTGATAGTCCGCATCGGTCGAACCCGCCAGCAGCGGCAGATTCAGTGTGTATCCGGTTCCCGCGCCACTGCCCGTCTCGTCTGCTGAACCAGTGCCCGGATAGAACGGATACTGATGCGAAGACACGTAAAGCACGGTCGGATCATCATAGAAGATCCACTGTGTGCCGTTGCCGTGATGCACGTCGTAGTCGACGATGGCGACGCGCTGAAGGCCCCGCGTGCGCGCCCAGGCGGCGCCCACCGCGACACTGTTGAAAAGGCAAAACCCCATCGCGCGATTGGCCTCTGCGTGATGGCCCGGCGGCCTGACCAGAGCGAAGGCACGACTCCGCGGGGAGCCGTCCATAACATGATCGATCGCCGTCAGGACAGCACCCGCGGCCAGCCGTGCGACCTCGACAGATTCCGGCGACATGTAGGTGTCGGCGTCGAGCATCGCGGCCCGACCTTCCGCCTGCTTGATTGATTCCACGTGTTCGGCCGTATGCACTCGACGCAGATCCTCGTCGGTTGCCGCACGTGGCGCGAGCACCCGGCCGCCAGTCTCCGCCCACCTCGACGTTACGACTTGCATCGTCTCGGCCCGCTCGACCCGCTCGGGATGTCCAGGCGGTGTGATGTGGTCTGCAAATCGATCGCTGGTAACAATCACTAACGACATGACATCTCCACGCACTTGCGCTCACAGACGCCGAGCGCGTCTTCCAGCCGCCGCTTCGCCTCCTCCAGTGCAGCATCGTCCGCATCGGGAGGCACGACAAACGGCGGCCCGAACACCACAGCAACACCGGCAAAGGGTTTAGGAATTTGCGTGCGATCCCAACTCTTCAGCGACCAGTGCCGGTCCGCCTCGAGGTGAAACGGAATGATTGGGTTGCCCGTGATCTTCGACAGCCAAACGGCGCCCGGCTGGGCGACTCGCGCGGGGCCGCGTGGCCCGTCCAGCGGAAACGCTACCGGCCTGCTCTTCACCTCGCGAACCAGTTGCAGCAGCGCTTTGCGCGCACCACGAGACGACGACCCCCGCGCCGTCCCATAGCCGAACCTGGTGATGATGCGAGCGATCCACTCGCCGTCGAAATTCTCACTCGTGATGACGACAATGCCGCGATGCTTGAAGTAAATCGTGCCCGGCAGGATGCGGCCATGCCAGAACGCATGGATCGGATGGCCCAGTGCCTCCGCCGCGTGCAGATACTCCAGGCCGTCAACGCAGAAGCGATAGCTGGAACCGAGGGCTGCCAGCAGGGGGTAACCAAGGCTACTGATGAGAGCGATCTGGGCGCGCTGGGTTCGTGACGCGCGCCAGGTGGGGTCACTCATGATCAGTTACCAGTTTCCAGTTGCCAGTTCAGAGCCAGGGACCGGCAAGCGCGCCTTTGAACTGAAAACTGACAACTGGAAACTTACATCCCATCGTACTGCGGGCCCCCGCCGCCCTCCGGCGGGACCCATGTGATGACGCCGTACGGATCCATGATGTCGCACGTCTTGCAGTGCACGCAGTTCGACGCATTGATCTGCAATCGGAGTGATCCGCGGCCATCGTCCACCATCTCGTAGACATTAGCAGGGCAGAACCGCACACAAGGATGTCCGTACTCGTCACCGCAAATCGAGTGGCACACCTCCGTGTGAACCAGCAAGTGGACGGGCTGATCCTCGGTGTGTTGTGCGCCGGAGTAATGGACGTTGGTGACCTTGTCGAAGAGCACCTTTCGATCGGCAGGCACCGCGTTCGAGCCGGTCAGGATATCCCGCTTGTTGATTCCATAGTAGTCGTCGAGCTGTTGCAGGCGGCGGTGGCCAGGCTCGCCGCGAATGTCCTCGGCGAGTCGGCCGCCCGTCATCATGGCAAGGCCGGCAAACATCGACCCCGCGTAGAAACCCTTGCCGAACGCCTGATGAACGTTCCGCACCGGATAAAGCTCGGTCTTGATGGTGCTCTGATCGACCAGCGTTTTGTAGTGCCGCAATCCCGCTGCCGAGACGTCACCGGTGCGCACTGCATCAAAGACGGCTTCGGCCGCAAGCATGCCGCTGCGCATGGCAAGGTGAATCCCTTTGAACCGCAGCGAATTCACAAAGTTGGCTGCATCTCCGACAATGACTCCACCATTGAAATACAGCACTGGCTGCGTGTTCCAGCCACCTTCGGGCACAGCTTTGGCGCCGTAGCGCACCATTTGCCCATCCTTGAGGATGCCGCTCACGAATGGGTGGAGCTTGAAACGTTGGAACGCCGCGTGCGGATCGAACAGAGGATCGTGATAGCCGAGACCGACGACGAACCCAATCGAGATGTGCCCATGGGGCATGGCGTAGAGGAAGCTGCCGCCAAACTCTTCCTGACGGAGCGGGTAGCCCATCGTGTGGATGACCGTTCCCGCTTGGAGCCGATCGGCAGGGACCTCCCACAATTCCTTCAAGCCGATCGCGTACTCGGCTGGGTGCGCCGGGTCTGCTAGCTGCAACGCGCGAGTGAGTTCTTTGGTCAGATTGCCACGGACGCCGTCAGCGAAAATCGTGACCTTCGCCAAAATGTCTGCTCCAGGCTCGAAGGTCGATTTCGGCTCGCCATGCCGCCCGATCCCTTTGTCGCCAGTGCGCACGCCCACGACGCGTGCGCCATCCGAGAGAATCGACTGGCCAGGAAAGCCAGTGAAGAGATCAATGCCCTCTTCTTCGGCCATCAGCGCGAGCCACCTCGTAAACTTGTTCAGCGAGATGACATAGTTGCCGTGGTTGCGAAACGGCGGAGGCGTGATCGGCAGGCGAATGTGTCTCTTGGGCGTCAGGAAATAGATGTTGTCTTCGTGGACCTCGCATTCGAGCGGCGCCCCCTTCGCCTGGAAGTCCGGAATCAAATCCCGCAGAGCCGAGGGATCGAGGAGTGCGCCGGACAGCTGGTGCGCACCCGCCTCGCGCGCCTTTTCGATTACGGCTATCGACAGTGGGTCGCCGCCTTTAGACTTTTGCAGCTGACTCAGCCGAATCGCAGCGGACAGGCCGGCCGGCCCGCCACCCACGACCAGAATGTCGACTTCGAGAGTGTCTCGCGTCATTCGCTGCTATGCCTTTTCGAGTTCGGCGACCAGCGCCGGAGCGATTTCGAAGATGTCACCCTGGATTCCGTAATCAGCCACTTCGAAGATCGGGGCCTCAGCATCCTTGTTGATGGCGACGATTGTTCGCGCACCCTTCATGCCGACGAGGTGCTGAATGGCGCCGGAGATACCGAGCGCAACATAGAGCTTCGGGGCGACCGTCTGGCCCGAGCTGCCGATCTGGCGCTCCATCGGCAGCCAGCCGTTGTCACAGATTGGACGCGAGGCGGCAAGCTCGGCGTGAAACGCCGTGGCCAACTGCTCGGCGATGGACAGGTTTTCCTGCGTCTTGATCCCTCGTCCGACGGCCACAATCCGTTCTGCCTGAGAAAGGTCCACAGCCTGTTTCGCCTCCTGAAACGGCGCTTCTGGCCTTTGCCGGATCGCCGCCTGGTCGATCGTCACAGTTGCCGGTTCGACTGCCGCCGCGCTCGCGCCGCGTTTCACCGCATCGGCGCGAAAGGCGCCAATCTGAAACGAAACCACATGTGGGAGAGGTCCGTCTGGCGACACGTCGGCAGTCAGCTTCCCCTGGAACATGGGCCTTGCAAACGCTACCGCCCCGCTATGCTGCTTGACGCCGATCACGTCAGTGACAATCGCGCGATCGATCGCGGCAGCCAGCGCAGGTGCGTAGTCGCGCGTCTGATACGTGTGCGGAAAGACCACGTACTGCGGTTTCGTGCTTTCAATGACCTGGCGTGCAGCCTGAATGAACGCGTCGGGAGTGTACGAGCCGAGCGCAGGATCTTGAACGGTGAGCACGCTGCTGACATCGGCCGCAGCGAGTTCGGCGGCTACGGCATCAACCCTCTCACCCAGCACCACAACGGTCACGGGTCCAGAAGCCGTTCCAGCCTGTTCCAGGATCTGCTGTGCGCCCGCGATCGCTTCCCAGCTTGCGCGATTGAGCTTGCCATCTTTCTGCTCGGCGACCACGAGAATCATAGGACGCGCGCCTCCTCGCGAAGTCGTTTGACGAGCTCCTTGGCGGCCTCAGCGGGTGACCCGCCAATCATGACCGTCTGTTTCGCCTTTGTGGGGTGGTACAGCGCGAGGACCTTTTGGCGGGATTGGATGGATCCGGTCGGCGTGACCTTTTTGATTTCTTTCTTCTTCGCCGCCATGATGCCCTTCAGCGTGGCGTAGCGGAGCTGATTAATGCCGCTCTGGATGGTCAGCAGGGCAGGCAGCGGCATGCCGACGTGCTGAAACCAGCCGCCCTCGAGCTCGCGCTTGACGCGCAGCGCGCCATTTTCGACGACAACCTCCATGATGATCGTCGAGTGGGGCACCCCCAACCGCGTTGCCAGGACCGGCCCGAACTGAGCGTGCCCCTGATCGTCGGACTGCAGCCCGGTCAGAATCAGATCGAACTGTTCGTCCGCCATGGCAGGTGCCAATGCCGCCGCCGCCGCAAATGCATCGGCCGCCCCCAGCGCCGGGTCCTCCACATGAATCGCGCGGTCGGCTCCGCGGGCCAGAGCTTCGCGGATCACCTGCTGGACGCGCGCCGGGCCGGCGGAACACACGACGACTTCCCCGCTGTGCTTCTCGCGCAGGCGCAGGCTTTCCTCGAGCGCGTACGCATCCGGCTCGTTCATCTCGTACGACACGTCCTGCTCGCGAATCCACGTCTTGTCGTCGTTCAGACGCGGTTGCCACTCGCGCGTGGGCACTTGCTTGATGCAGACGGCGATTTTCATAAGCTACCGGGATTGACAAAAGAACCCGTCACGATGCACGGAAGCGCGGAAACACGGAAGTCCTTGGCGTAAGGACCCCTGAAGAGATGTTCCGTGCTTCTGTGCTTCCGTGAATCGTACGGAATCATTCTTCGAACTTCTTGAACAACAGTGCGCCGTTGGTGCCACCGAACCCGAACGAATTCGACAGCGCGTACCGAATCGGCATCTTCCGGCACGTGTTCGGCGCGTAGTCGAGATCGAGTTCCTCGTCTGGATTTTCGAGATTGACGGTCGGAGGCACCTTCTGGTGATGAACGGCGAGCACGGTGATGCCGGCTTCGAGGCCGCCGGCGGCGCCCAGCAGGTGGCCCGTCATCGATTTGGTCGACGACACGGTCAGCTTGGGCGCATGCTCGCCAAATGTGCGCTTGATAGCCCGCGTCTCGATGCGATCGTTGTGTGGCGTGGAGGTGCCGTGCGCGTTGATGTAATCCACCGCAGACGGCTGAATGCCTGCGGACTCGATTGCCGCCTGCATGACGCGGCACGCGCCGTCGCCGTCCTCTGACGGCGCCGTCATGTGATAGGCATCGCCGGACATGCCATACCCTACCATCTCGGCGTAAATCGGAGCCCCGCGATGCCGAGCAAAGCCGAGCTCCTCGAGGATCAGTACTCCCGCGCCTTCGCCAAGCACGAAGCCGTCGCGATCGCGGTCGAACGGCCGGCTCGCCCGTTCCGGTTCGTCGTTACGCGTCGAGAGCGCGCGCAGCGCGCCGAATCCCCCGACGCCCATCGCGCAGATCGCCGCTTCAGAACCGCCGGCAATCATGGCGTCTGCGGCGCCACGGCGAATGATCTCCCAGGCGTCCCCGACGGCATGCGCCGATGCCGTGCATGCCGTACAGGTCGCCGAGTTCGGGCCCTTGGCCCCGAAACGAATCGAGACCTGCCCGGAGGCGAGATTGATGATGGCGCTGGGAATGAAGAATGGGGAAATCTTGCGCGGGCCCCCTTCGAGGAGAGCTTTGTGCTCACGCTCAATCGTCGTAAACCCGCCGATGCCCGATGCGAGGAACACGCCTACTCGGGGCGCCAGCGTCGGCGTGATCTCGAGCTTGGCGTCGTCCATCGCAAACTGTGATGCCGCCAGGGCGAACTGAATGAAGATGTCCATCTTCTTCAGTTCCTTCTTTTCGATCCACTGCAGCGGGTCGAAGTTCTTGACCTCGCCGGCGAAGCGCGTCGAAAAAGCTGACGCATCGAAGCGGGTGATCGGGCCGATTCCAGTCACGCCGCTGCAGAGGGCATCCCAGTTTGCCTGGGTCCCGATACCAACCGGCGACACCAGGCCGATGCCGGTCACGACGACTCGCCTGCTCAAAATCCCTCCGTCCGCTACTTCTTCTTGGCGTGAGCCTCGATGTACTCGACTGCCTCCTTGACGCGCGTGATCTTCTCGGCGTCTTCGTCCGGGATCTCGATCCCGAACTCCTCCTCGAACGCCATGACGAGCTCGACGGTATCGAGCGAGTCGGCGCCGAGATCGTCAACGAACGAGGCGTCCGGCGTTACTTCTTCTTCATCGACGCCCAGCTGTTCCACGATGATGCTCTTGACCTTATCGGCAACGGCCACTGTGTGCCCTCCATTTTCCGAATCGCAGACAAACGATCGCGAGACTCGAGTCTCGCGCTACCTTCCGATCACGGGGGGTCGAACCGCCTGCGCCGAGGCTACGGCGGTCCGCCATAGCTTTAGCGAAGGCGGAAGACCCGCCGCTACATGTACATCCCGCCGTTTACGTGCAATACCTGCCCTGTAATATACGACGCCTCGTCTGACGCGAGAAAACAGGCCGCCGTAGCCACGTCTGCCGGACTTCCCAGCCGACCCATCGGGATCTGTGCGGTCCAGTCCTTTTGAGCGTCTGCAGTAATCACCCGCGTCATGTCAGTTTCGATCAGGCCGGGTGCGACGACGTTCACCGTCACGTTGCGCGACGCCACTTCCTTTGCCAGCGCTTTGCAGAAGCCAATCAGTCCCGCCTTGGACGCGGCATAGTTTGCCTGCCCGGCATTCCCCACCTGGCCAACGACGGAGCTGATGGCCACGATGCGTCCGCGGCGCTGCTTGATCATCGGCTTGAGGGCCGCCTGGCACAGCGTAAACGCCGCCGTCAAGTTCGTTGCAAGCACTTCGTCCCAGTCGGCTCGCTTCATGCGCAGCATGAGCTGATCGCGTGCAATGCCGGCGTTGCTCACAAGCACGTCAATCGTGCCGTGCCGGTCGACTGCGCCCGCGATGAGGGCGACAAGGGAATCCGAGTCCGTCATGTCTGCCGACGCGAGCTCCACCTTGCCC
Organism: uncultured Acidobacteriota bacterium; assembly: GCA_963846425.1. GTDB lineage: Bacteria > Acidobacteriota > Vicinamibacteria > Vicinamibacterales > UBA2999 > JACCSI01. Next base: position 862,503 of record CAWJVW010000002.1, read on the forward strand.
CCAGCCGCGGAGATTTCATCGACAACTCGCTGCGCATTCGCACCTCGCGCAGCGGCCACGACCAGGGCCCCACGCCGCGCGAGCTCTTGCGCAATTGCACGGCCGATCCCGCGCGACGCGCCTGTGACAATCGCCACCTTGCCGTCGAACTGTCCCATGATGACCAGGGCTAGGCCCGGCCTCGCACTGTATGCGTGGCAACGAGCGCGACGATTTTCTCGAGGGCCTCGGGGTTGTCCAGATGAGTGCAGACCGCCTCGCGCGCGATCTTGCGGGCAAGCCCCGACAACACGGTCCCTGGCCCGACTTCGATGAATATCCGCGCGCCATCCGCGACGAGCCGGCGCATGACATCTTCCCATCGTACGGGCACCGAGACCTGATGAATGAGGGCGTCGATGCTGGCGCCCGCCTCGAGCTTCGGTTGAGCATCGACGTTGGCGATGACGGGCACACGAGGACGATGAGTGCGGAGGGCGCGAAGCTCCGGGGCCAGCCGTTCTTCCGCCGGCTTCATCAGCGCGCAGTGGAAGGGCGCGCTGACCTGGAGTGGGATCGCGCGCTTCGCACCAAGGGTCTTGGCCCGTGCGATGACGCGCGCCACGGCGGACGCTGTTCCCGCGATCACCACTTGACCTGGAGCGTTGAGATTGGCGGGACTGACGATCTCACCATCTGCCGCTTCCACGCAGGCCTGCTCGACCTTCCTACTGTCGAGACCGAGGATCGCCGCCATCGCGCCTGTACCGACAGGCACGGCCTCCTGCATGTAGCGGCCGCGATGCCGGACAATGCGAACCGCATCCGCGAAGGAGAATGTTCCGGCCGCAACGTGCGCGGAATACTCGCCAAGACTATGACCCGCAACCTGCTGGGGTTGAATGCCACGCGCGACGAGCAGCCGGTGCGCAGCAATACTCGTCGTGAGGACGGCGGGCTGCGTGTTCTCGGTGAGTGTCAAAGTGTCGTCTGGACCGTTGAAAATGAGATTACTGAGGGGCTCGCCCAGGGCCTGATCGGCCTCGTCGAACACCTGCTGGCACTCTGGAAAGCGTTTTGCGAGCGCCCGGCCCATGCCGACTGCCTGCGAACCTTGACCCGGAAAGAGGAATGCAATCACCGTTCGGTTACCACCGCGGACGCGATCTCCTGCTCAACTCGGCCAAGCACATTGCTGGTTGCAAATCGAGACGCCATCGCGACAGCGTTGCGAATGGCCTTGGCCGACGAGCGGCCGTGGCACACGATGCAAAGCCCGGCGACGCCCATCAACGGTGCGCCGCCATATTCCGAGTAATCGACCCGACGCCGGAAGCGCCGGAACGCCCGCCGCGACAGCAAATAGCCGACCTGGCTCGAGAACGTACTTTGGAGCTCGTCACCCAACAGATTCTCAACCATCTCGACAAGACCTTCACTGAGCTTCAGGGCGACGTTTCCCGTAAAGCCGTCGCAGACGATGACGTCTGCCTGGCCGGAAAAAATATCGCGTGCCTCGACATTGCCGACAAAACGCAGCGGTGAGGCCTTCAACAGCTGATGCGCGTCACGCGTCAGATCATTGCCCTTGGTCTCTTCCTCTCCGATCGACAGCAACCCGACCCGTGGACGGGCGATGCCCAGCCACGTTCGCGCGTAGACCGACCCCATGACACCGAACTGCAGTAGATACGCCGGCTTGCATTCCACCGTGGCGCCGGCGTCGATGAGGACCGCCGAACCGTCTCGCGTAGGCACCGACGGCGCCAGAGCAGGCCGATCGACGCCCCGTAACATGCCGAACACACTGTGCGCCGCGACGACCGCTGCCCCCGTATGCCCTGCGCTGATGAGCGCTGCGGCCTCGCCCTTTGCCACCAGTTCCGACGCGACCCGTATCGAGGACTTCGGCTTGCGCCGGAGCGCCTGTGCCGGCGATTCCACCATCTCGATGACGTCAGGGGCCTCGATGACCCGAACGTCGAGGGCCTCGACATCGTCGTGCCGAGCCAACTCCGCCCGGATAAGATCGGTTCGACCCACGAGGTCAACGGCAATTCCCTGACGCGCGGCCGCGACCGCACCATCGACGATACGGGCGGGCGCGTGGTCGCCGCCCATGGCATCTACGGCTATGCGCATTTTCGCTGATCAGCGATCGGTGACCAGGGACCAGCGGTCAAGGGATTCGGATTCTGCGAACAAGATCAAGTCAGCCCTCAAAGTCTCCTGCTGGCCACTGATCGCTGGCCGCTGACCACTACTCTTCGTCGATGGGACGAACCTGGCGTTCTTTGTAGAACCCGCAGTATTTGCAGACGGTGTGCGGGGCTTTCGGCTCGCCGCACTGAGGACATTTGCCAGCGGTCGTCACCGCCAGGGCGTCGTGCGTCCGACGTTTGCGTCCGCGGGTCTTGGAATGACGTCGTTTTGGATTAGGCATCGTTTTGGTCCCGGTTGATGAGCGCCTTCAGGGCCGCCAACCGGGGATCTTCCCAGCGGACCTGACAGTCGCACGTCTCGATATTCAGGTTCACGCCGCAGTTGGCGCACAATCCTTTGCACTCTTCATGGCAGAGCGGCTTCATGGGCAACGCCAGATAAAACTGCTCCTCCATGAGCTGCCCGAGGTCGATCACGTCGTCGCGATAAAACGCATCGGAGAGATCATCCTCTTCCACTTCCCGTTCCTCGCCGGTGTTCTCCGATTGCGGGAGATACCGCACGTCGAAACTCGACACTACTGGCAGTTGAAACGGCTCCAGACATCGACTGCAGCCCAACTCGAGCACCGTGGCGACCGTGCCAACGAGCCGGAACCGATCCTTGTCCTTGGAGACCGTGAACCGCAGGTCCGCGGCCGCGATGACCCGAAACTGGCTAGAACGTCCCTCGAATACCGCCGGCTCGTACCGGCGCGAGACCTCCGTCTCGGGCCGCCGGATTTGGGTGAGTTCCAGGATCATGGCGCCACGTACGTCGCGACTCAGAAGGAGCCGCGAACCTCTCATTATACCGTTACAAGGTTCCAGGGTTCCAGGGTCCGCCTCGGTACACTACTGACGGATCTCCACCCACGGCGTCGGGATGAACAACTGCTCAAAGAGGCTGACGGCGTAACGATCCGTCATACCGGCAACAAAGTCCTGGGTGGCGACGTCCAAACCCTCGGCCTCAACGGTCCGAACATCGAGAAAGTCGACGGGCCGCTCCCTCACCTTTTCCCAGAGGCCGCCAAGAATTCCCTCGGCCTTGCCAAACTCGGCGGTCGCGATGTCGTTTTCGTAGACCGAGTCGAAGAGAAACGTTCGCAACGCGAGGGTCGCGGTGAGTACCGGGTCGCTCATCCGAATTTCCGTCAGTCCGCCGGCCAGCGTTTCGGTCACGACATCGCTGACCATCGTTCCGATGCGTTGCGACGAACTCCAGCCAAGGACATCGGCCAGTTCTCTCGGTAACTGCTCCCGGCTCAGCAACCCCGCCCGGACCGCATCGTCGAAGTCGTGATTGACGTACGCGATGATGTCGGCGACGCGAGCGACTTGCCCCTCGATGGTTGACGCCCGGTGTTCTGGCGGCGCCCCGACTGGGAGACCGCTCTTACCCTTCGAGTGTCGCGCAATACCGTCGCGCACTTCCCACGTCAGGTTTAGCCCCTGACGGTCGTTTTCAAGGACATCGACGATCCGCAGGCTCTGGTCATAGTGATTGAACCCTCCTGGCACCAGGGCACTCAGGACTCGCTCTCCTGCATGCCCAAACGGCGTGTGGCCCAGGTCATGACCAAGCGCAATCGCTTCGGTCAGCTCTTCGTGCAGCCTCAGGACTTTGGCGATCGTACGGGCGATCTGAGCGACCTCGAGAGTGTGCGTGAGGCGCGTCCGATAGTGATCGCCCGCAGGTGAGAAGAATACCTGCGTCTTGTGCTTGAGGCGCCGAAAGGCTTTGGTGTGAATGACTCGATCGCGGTCGCGCTGGAAGGATGGGCGGATGGGATCTTCGGACTCGGGCTTGAGACGACCTTTGCTGTCAGCGCTCTTGGCAGCGGCTGGCGACAGGATCTCGCGCTCGCGCCGCTCCAATTCCTCGCGGATTGTCATGTGTCACTGCAAATCTTAGCTGATGTCGCTGAGGAAGCTGGTGCCGTGCGCGACCGGGCCGACACCGAACACGTCGGCGAGCGTCATGGCCAGATCTGCGAAGCTCGTGCGCGTTCCCAGGTCGACGCCTTTCCGCACATGGGTGCCCGTCACTAGGACCGGCACATGTTCCCGGGAGTGGTCCGTACTGGGCGTCGTAGGATCGTTGCCGTGGTCAGCGGTGATGACAAGGAGATCATCCGACCGAAGCGTCGGAAGTAATCCCGCCAGCCGGCTATCGAAGCGTTCGAGGTTGGCGGCATAGCCCTTCACATCGTTCCGGTGGCCGTACTGCGTGTCGAAATCCACGAGGTTCGCAAAAATTAACCCGTGATCCAGGCTCGCCATCTGCTCCCCAATCAGGTCCATGCCATGTTCATCGCTGACGGTGGAGTGCGCTTCGCCGATGCCCCTACCGGCGAAGAGATCGGTGATTTTGCCGATAGCCACCACATGAATGCCGGTGGCAGTCAGCTTGTCGAGAAGCGTCTCACCACGAGGCGGCATCGCGTAATCGTGGCGATTTGGGGTGCGCTGGAACGCACCCGGTTCGCCGACAAACGGCCGCGCGATCACGCGACCCAGGCCCATGCCTTCGACCGCCAGCTCGTAGGCGATCTCACACCATTCATATAGTTGAGCGATTGGAACGACACCCTCATGGGCGGCGATTTGAAACACGCTGTCAGCCGACGTGTAGACAATCGGCGCGCCAGTCCGCAAATGCTCCGGGCCAAGAGCGTCGATCACGGCCGTCCCTGATGCGACAACGTTGCCCAGGCTTGCGCGGCCAATCCTCCGCTCGAACTCACGCATCAGACTGGGGGGAAAGCCGTGAGGAAACGTTGGGAACGCGCGATCGATCACGAGCCCCATCAATTCCCAATGACCGGTCACCGAGTCTTTGCCAGCCGACCGCTCGGCCATCCGGCCGAACGCGCCGCTCGGCTCCGCGGGGACCGCCACGCCCGTCAACGAGACCACACGCGAGAGGCCAAGGCCTGCGAGCGTCGGAATGCGGAGTCCCCCGTCGCGCGCGATGTTGGCGAGGGTATTGCTGCCCTCATCGCCGTACGACGATGCGTCGGGCAATTCGCCGATGCCCACACTATCGAGGACGATGACGATCGCGCGGGTGAACACAGTGCAAGGTGCCTAAGGTGCCTAAGGTGCCTATGGTGCTTAGGCACCCTGAGGCACCTCAGGCACCCTAGGCACGTTATTTACGGGTGGTGCGATGAGAAGTAATTCGGCACACTGCGTGGAGTGCGGATGGTGGCGATAGCGTGCTTGAAAATCAAGTGGTCCATGCCGCCGTGCTCCACAATGAGCGCGAAGCGATCGAAATTCTTGATGCGCGCGTCGAACTCCCGTCCGTCGAGGAGGTGAATAGTGACTGGAAGCTTCTCGCGGCGTGCGTAGTTCAGGAAGACATCCTGAATGTTCGGCGCTCCGGTCTTCGTCTCAGGCATGGGCAGCAAGTCCCCCGTCGATCAAAAGGCCCCGTTCGGCCAGCCATCGAAGAACCCTGGCCTGCACCTCCGGAGATTCGCCGGGGCCGTCAAACCACATAAGCGTAGGCTCTTTGCGGAACCAGATCAACTGGCGACGCGCGTAGCGTCGGTTCTCCTGCACGATCAATGCGCGTGTGGCGTCGAGGTCGCGAATACCACGCAGGTGATCCATAACTTGCCGGTATACGAGACCCCCAAACGGGCGTGCGGATTCGTGCACACCAATAGCGAGCAGGCCGCGAACTTCGTCGAGCAGCCCCGCCGCGAACTGGGCGTCAACACGCACGGCTACTCGCCGTGCTATTGCTGCGGCGTCGAGGCGCAATCCAATCGCGGTAACGGCTACTTCGTCGCCCAGTGGCGAAACCGTGTCGGCGAAATGGTCCGTGAGCGGACGGCCGGTCTGGAAAAACACCTCGAGCGCACGGATGAGACGCTTGCGATCGCGAGGGAGAATGCGGTCCGCCGAGTGCGGATCGACGCGTCGTACCATGCGCCACAAGAATTCGACACCTCGTCGGTCGGCAATCGCCTCCAGGCGATTGCGCAGCTCGGCGTTCTTCCGCGGACCAGGAAAGAGTCCACGCGTCAGAGCCCGATAGTAAAAACCGGTTCCACCCACGAGGATTGGAACGCGCCCGCGCGTGTGAATCTCGCGAATCACAGCCGAGGCATCCCGTCCGTAGTCTGCTGCGGTGTATTCGGTCGTCGGATCGACGATGTCTATCAGGTGATGAGGGATGCCCCGTCGATCCCGGAGGGGCACTTTGTCCGTACCGATATCAAAGCCGCGATAGACCGCTGTCGAATCGCAATTGACGATCTCACCACCAAGCCGCTCGGCCAGACGTAATCCGAGCGCGCTCTTCCCAGTGGCCGTTGAACCGAGCACGGCAATCAGCGGGTTCATGACATCACCCGCCACAGGACGTATGCGATCAGAGCCGTGACGGCAATCAGCAGGCCGAGCTGCTGTGACCGCGTGGGCATCACTGCCCTCCGGGTGTCTCGTTGTAAAAGAAGGTAACCGTAAAGAACGCCTTGTCCGCCGGGTACTCGGGTGGCAGCGGTTCGGTCGGATTCGACGCCAGCAGCGCGTTCATCGCCGCCGTGTTGAACGAGTCAACGGACGAAGGCTGGATCACCTGGACGTCGGTCAACGCGCCGTTGCGGTGCACGTTGAAGGTGAGGACCACATGTCCTCGCAGCGACATCGCCGCCATTGGCACGAACCAGTTCCGACGGACCTGTGCGACGAATCGCCGGATCCACGGCCCAAACTCGACGCCCTTGGTGTCGAACTGCAACGGTCCAAGGTTCTGCACCTGGCCTTTGTCGTTGCCGAACGATTCCTTGTCCACGTACTTCTGGAGATTGCGGAGCGCCTCGCCCAGCGAACCGCCCTGCGGCGGCTGCGGCTTCTGGGTGGGGGTGGACATTTCCGTTCGGGCCTGGGCAGGGTCGATCGGTCGAGGCACGGTGACTTCGGGCGGGGCCTCAGGAGTGGGTTCGGGCACGGACCCGCGTCCACGAGCCCGTTCGTCAGGCGATGCCTCGACGCGCTCCGCAGAATTGCCGCGAGCCGACGGGAGCGGATTCTCCGCCAGTCGCGGCACCTCGAGAGCGCTGGCCCGGCGATCGATGTCTGAGGCTTCCGCCCGTTGGGGTGGCGCTTCGGCCGGCCGGTCCAGTTTGGGTTGGACGAACACAAAGCGGGGGCGTTCTCGAGGCGGTTCAGCCGTTCTCGCCATCTCTGCTTCGGCGGCAACCGGATCGGGCGCGAACAGGGGCAGCATCGGCGCGAGCAGAAACAGCACCACGAGCACCGCGTGGACTCCAACGGACACAAGGACGCCGTCCCATTTACGGATTGCACCGCCAACAGGCTGGTATTCCTCGTAGCGGCCGTCGAAGTCGAAGTACATCAGTGATTTAAGTATAGGGCTGGTGGGGCTGGTAGGGCCGGTAGGGTGGGTGGGACCGTGAAATTCGGTCGGGTCGGCAAACTCTTTTCACCAAGATCGAATCCGCGAAATCCCCAACAAGCCGTCCCGGCGTGCCCTATCGGCCCTACCCGCCCTATTGGGCTTTCTCCGCCGTATAGAGATAGACGATCCCGAACGTCAGTGGCCGGCTCTCGACATTGTTAAATCCTGCCCCGCGCAGCAGATCCGCAAACGCATCTCCCCACGGAAACGCCCCGACCGAGGCAGGCAAGTAGGAATATGCCGCATCATGACGTGACACGGCGCGGCCTATCCGCGGCAGGACGTTGCGGAAATACCAGAGATACAGCGGGCGGACCGCAGGCACCACGGGCAGCCCAAATTCCAGGATGGCAATGCGCCCACCCGGCTTCAGGACACGATGCAACTCCGCACAAGCGGTCTCGGGCATGGCGACATTGCGGATGCCAAAGGCAATAGTGGCGCCTTCGACGGCGTTCGCGGGCACCGGGAGATTCATGGCATCCCCCCGAACCACGCGAACTCGTGAAATCAAATTGCGCTCGCGAACCTTGTCGAGAGCCCGGATGAGCATCGCGCCCGCGAAGTCGACTCCTACAATGCTACGCGCGCCGCGAGACGTACGGGCGGCAGCCAGCGCCACGTCGCCCGTGCCAGTGCAGACATCGAGGAGCGCCTCGCGCCCAGTGAAGCCGAGCGATCTGATCGCACAACGACGCCAGTAGCGATCGAGCCCCGCCGACAAAACCGTGTTGAGGAGGTCATAACGAGGCGCGATCGCGTCGAACATGCCCGCGATGCGATCGGGTGATTTGTCGATTGGCGCAGCCTGCGGCTCCTGCATGCTCACTGTTGTGTGAACACCGCCGCCGCTGTCGTCGCGAAGTACAGAATCCCAACATAGCCGTTGAGGTCGAAGGCTCGCTTGACCTGCGACAAGTCGTCAGGCTTGACGAGCGACTGCTCATAGATCAGCAACGCGGCGACCGCGATGACTCCAATGACGTAGATCGCGCCGAGCGGAACGACAACCGCGAGGAGCGCCATGCAGATGACAGCAGCCACGTGCATCGCGCGCGAAATCATCAGCGATCGTCGAATTCCGAACCGCACGGGGATTGAGTGCAAGCCGTGCGCTCGATCAAAGGCCTCGTCTTGGCACGCATACAGCACGTCGAAGCCGCCAACCCATAGGCCGATCGCGGCGCCGAGGAGCCAGGGCTCCCATCCAGCGCGACCGCCGGCAGCCAACCAGCCGCCCACCGGCGCGACGGCCATCGCGAGCCCCAGAAATGCCTGCGTATAGGACGTGTATCGCTTTGCGACTGAATACCAAAACACGATCGCCAAAGCGATCGGTGACAGGAGCGCGCACAGCAGGCTGATGCTCCACGAGGCATATATGAAGACCGCCGAGGAGATGATGACAAAGAGCGAGGCTTCGGTGGTGCTCATAGCGCCTCGCGGGATCTCGCGCATCGAGGTCCGCGGGTTGAGTGCGTCCATGCGGGCGTCGACGAGGCGGTTGAAACCCATGGCCGCGCTGCGAGCAGCCACCATGGCAACCACGATCCACACGATTTGGGCCCATTCGAGCGGGTGCGTGCGAGCCGCCAGGAGCGCCCCTGTCAACGCGAATGGCAACGCGAAGACCGAGTGGGAAAAACGAACGAACGACAGATAAGTCTGAACACGCGCAATCACGACGTCACCCAGCGAATGTTCTCCGGCTCGATGCCGGTCAGCAGATATTCCTCCACGGTAGCCGGTGGAATGCCTTCGAGGCGTGGCGCGCTGGACGTCTTGAACTCTGGCCTGGGCTCCAGGTGCGCGGGTATCTCCACAGCGATCAGTTCGGCGCGCTTGCCAGGGTCGATCGAACCCAGTTCGTCACCAAGGCCGAGGGCCCGAGCACCGATGAGTGTCGCGCTCTCGAGCAACTGCCGCGCCGGTGCGGACGGTGCGAGCCATCGCATGGTTTTCAACTCGGAGAACAGATTCAGATCCTCCACGCTAGCGAGGCTGTCCGTGCCGACGGCGACCTTGACCCCCGAGGCATAAAAGCGGGCGATCGGCGGCACTCCCACACCGACCCATTGATTGCTTCGGGGACAGGTCACGAGCGTACATCCGATCGCGGCCAGCCGCATCAGGCTTGCAAGGTCTAGTTGCACGCCATGGACGATGAGCGTGTGGCGATCGAGAACCCCCAGGCTGTCAAGATATTCGACGGGCCCTGCCGCCGGGGGCCGCCAATCGTCGCGGTAAGCTCCGACTAGGCGCAGCAGGCCAGGCCACGGCCCCGTGCCGTCCTTGAGAAACTCGATCTCGGCCGGCGATTCGCCCAGATGCACGCTGGTAATCGGCACCCGACTGCGATTGACTTCGTCACGGATCGCGCGAAACAGCTCGGGCGACACCGAGTACGGTGCGTGCGGCGCCAGCGAAACGCGAACCTGTTCGGCCGCTACCCCAGCAGCCAGATCGCGATGCCCGCGTGTGTCGTCGATCAATCGCCCGTCTTTGAGGTTGAATCCGAGGAGCTCGTGAAACACGAGCCCGGTCATCCCGGCATCGCGGATGGGTCCAACGGTTGCGAGCGAATTGGTGATGTCTCCCACGGCCACTGTGCCGGCCGATCGGGCTTCGCGTGCGGCGTCGCGTGCGGCATCGATGACTTTGGGATCGTCGGGATGCTCGATGCGACCGCCGCGCATGAGGAACAGCTGCTTGATCCAGTCCACAAAGCTCGCCGCCGGAGGCACGCGGCCGCGAAGCCACGAGAGCTCCAGATGCGTATGGGTATTGACGAGGCCAGGCAGTACCGCGACGCGACCGAGATCGTGTACCGCGGCGGTTGGGGGCGATTCGCCTGGCGCACCCAGACGCACGATCCGGCGCTCGTCGATGGCAAACCAGCCGTTCGGGATCGGCGCCTGCGAGATCGGGCAGATCCACGCCGCCCGGTAGACCGTCATTGGGAAGGCGGAGTGGTGCCCGACTCGCGGAGACGCTTGCCGACCGCGCTTCGGGCTGGATAGTTCAGCAACTCCGGCGGACTCGAGGTGTCACCATCCGCGCGCGCCGTCGCAAGCTCCAGCATGCGAGGCACGTCACGCAGCCGAAATATTGGGTCACCGAGAATGTCGTAATGCATGTTGCGGCGCTTGGCCCTGAAGCCCGCATCCTCGATATTGCGGACGATCTCGACTTCGTCCATGCAGTAGCTGGCGCCGGCGGCGCGCACGACGTTTTCTTCGATCATCACGCTGCCCATGTCGTTGGCGCCGAAGGCCAGGCTGAGTTGCCCCACTTTGCCGCCCTGCGTCACCCACGACGCCTGCAGGTTGTCGAAGTTGTCGAGGACCAGGCGTGCAATCGCCAGCGTGCGGAGATATTCGATGCCTGTGGCTTCACGTCCGCCTCGCTCGGTGTGCTCGGGCTGATAACTCCACGTGATGAATGCCGTGAACCCACCGGTCTCGTCCTGAACTGCGCGCAACCGCACCAGATGTTCCAGGCGCTCTTCCATCGTCTCCACGGTCCCGTACATCATCGTCGCTGTCGTCCGGAGTCCAGCGCGATGCGCGTGGCGCATGACGTCTAGCCACTCGTCCGCCGACGCCTTGCTGTAGCAGTTGAGCAACTTGCGAACACGATCGACGAGAATCTCGGCGCCCCCACCGGGGATGCTGTCGAGGCCGGCGGCGATCAGCCGATCGATCACCTGCGGTACCGGAAGGCGCGCCATTCGGGAGAGATGAATGATCTCTGGCGGCGAGAGCGCGTGGAGTTTGAATTCGGGATAGCGCGACTTCACCGCACGGAGCAGATCTTCGTACCACTGGAGCGGCAAGTCGGGGTTGTGCCCCCCCTGGAGTAACAACTGGACGCCGCCGACCGCCATCGTCTCGTCAATCTTGCGGAAGATCTCGTCGAAGCTGAGGACATATCCCTCGGCATGGCCGACGGTTCGGTAGAACGCGCAGAAATTGCAGCGTGCGACACAGACGTTCGTGTAGTTGACGTTGCGGTCGATAATGTAGGACACGACGCCATGGGGATGCTTCCGCGCACGGACGAAATCTGCCATCCGGCCCAGCCAATGCGTAGGTGCCTTTTCGCAAAGAAACAGCGCCGCGTCCAACGTCAGCCGGTCGCCCCGCTCGATGCGTTCCTGAAGCGTCTGTAAGGTCATCGCGTGGCAGTTTTTGCGAGCCGCGTGTCGGCGGTACGCAGAAACGTTAAATAGACCCGACCCCTTTGTGGAAAAAGCGGAGGTCGCGCAGGCCGGGGACGAGGCCCTGTTCTGCTGCGAGCTCGTGAAATCGGCGCAAACCGGCGATTTCTGCGTCGCCCAGGTCGTATTTCAGATTATCACGCAGGTATCGGAGCAGTTGGTCCGCTCGATCCCTGTTGCCATGGCTTTCCACGGCAGCTATCTCGGCGACAGCTGACACGCCGCGGGTCTTCGCGGCGTTCAACTCGGCGACATGTTCAGGGCGCACTGCATCCTCGCGGCCGCTCCACATCGCGTAGACAAAGGGCAATCCCGTCAAGGCCTGCCACTCGGTGCCAAGGTCCGTTTTGATCACGCCCTGTCCAGCAGGATCGATCGCCAGCGCGGGGTCGCCGATGATGAGCGCGGCATCGGTGCGTGCGAGCATGGCCCGCAAGTCAGGCTCAGCAGGCGCAAGTTTCGGGGCGATGTTCCAGCGTCGCGCGCACAAGATGCGCGTGAGCGCGACCGAGGTCCGGGAGCTAATGTCCAGCGCCAGCGTCTGGACCTTATCGATGGGAACCTTGCTGAAGATCGCGACCGAGGCAATCGGCCCATTCGATCCAATTGCAACCCCGGGGACAATGTTGTAGTCGCCCCGGAGATACTCGATCGCCGGGATCAACCCGAGGTCGATACGGCCCTCGTGCAGGAGCGCCGCGCATTCGGCCGGAACGTCCAACCGGAGCGAAAACAGATCAGGGCGGCTCTCCAGACCCAGCACGAGCGGTCTTGTATTGAGGTAGGAGACAGCTCCCAGACGCACCGGCATCATGCAACCGGCCGATATTCGCGCGGCTCGAAACCCGCCGCGCGAATGTTGCGCTCGACGTCTTCCACAGTGGCCCGGCGCGGACCGAGCGCGGGATCGCTCGTCGCAGGCACGGCATCGAGATGGTCGGCGCCAAACGTCAATGCAACTTGAGCCAGCTTCGGCCCGTAAAGGCTCCAATCCACTTCAATCGAGACGCCGCCGGAGGTCGTCGGATTGGGGAATGCAAGTCTCGCCATCGCGACCGTCCGCACATCTTCGTACCCGGTTGTCGGCTTGTCTATCGGCGCAACGCGAGCAAGGGGCGCGAACCGAATCGCCGCCCGATGATGCTCGAGGCACACGCGAACTGTGTCGAACACTTCATGTGTACGTGCGGCCAGCGGATGAGACACCGTCAGCCGCGTCGGCTGAATGCCTGCCTCCACAAGGATGTCGAACGAACGCGTCAATTCGGCAAGCCGATCGACAGGTATCTCCGCTAAGTCCATCAGCCCGGCCGAAAGGAGTTGACGGAGCACCTTCGACACGCTGCCCCACCCGCCACGTGCGCGCTCCTCGATATCAGCGAGCGAGTAGGCAACGGCTCGACGCGGGCCGGCGAGACTTCTGAGTGCTCGGACTTGCGTGATTGCCTCGTCGAGCGATGCGGGTGTTTCGTAGATCCGAACTTCCGCGGCTGCGTCAGGCACCTGGACCGATCCAGCAAGGTGTGCGGGGAGAATCTGGTGAACGCGCAAGTAGGTCACGATGCCGCCCCCGGGGTGTGTGCGGCGCGCCTCATCGGCCTGCATCCCGAGCGTCAGGATATCGATCAATTTGCCGTCTCCATCCGCTCGACCACACGTTCCGCCAAAGCCAGCGCGGCGCGACCCTGCTCGCCCGTCACCGCCGGTGGCCGGCTATCCCGGATTGCGGAGACGAAATCGTCGAGCTCACGCTTCAACGGTTCCTCGCGCGCGACATCGAGCTTGCCGCCTTCAATCCCAGGCATCTGTCCCGGCTTGGCAACGAGTCGCCACATCTCTGCTTCCTGAGCCGCGTAATCGATCGACACATAGGCATCCCGCTGGAAGAACCGGATCTTTCTCACTCGCTCGCGGCTGATGCGGCTGGCGGTCAAATTTGCGATGCAGCCGCCCGAAAACCGCAACCGTACATTCGCGATGTCGACCCTGGGTGTCAGGACCGGCACGCCGACAGCCTCGATCGCGGTGACCTCGCCGCCGACGATGTCGAGGATGAGATCGAGATCGTGAATCATCAGATCGAACACGACATCGATATCGAGGCTGCGCTCGGGAAACGTCCCCAGCCGGTGCACCTCGATGAATCGAGGCTCTCGCACGAGTGCCTTGACCCGTTCGACCGCGGGATTGAACCGTTCGGTATGGCCGACCGCCAACGTCAGGTCGCGATCCCGCGCGAGGCGAACCAGTCGATCCGCGTCTGCCGTGGTCGGGGTGATTGGTTTTTCAACCAACACGTGCACACCACCGCCAAGGAAAGCTTCGGCAACCTCCAGATGCTGTTCGGTCGGGGTCGCGATCGTAACCGCATCTACAACAGTGAGCACCTCGCGCCAGTCCGAGAACGCCGTCGTGTTGCGCTCGGCGGCTACCTGCTCCGCGCGAGACCGATCGAGATCCACGACACCAGTCAGCTCGACGCCCGCCATCTCGGAGAGGATGCGAGCATGGTGACGGCCCAGGTGTCCGACACCGACGACAGCGACTCTCACGTCGCGCGCCCGATCACGACGATTCCCGCTTCATTGGCCGACGCGAAGAACGGCTCGCGGTCGAAAATCAAAGTCCTGCCCGCGTCGATCGACAATACCGTCGCACCTGCCCGACGCATGGCCTGAATCGTTGCGAGTCCAACGATGGGGACATCGAATCTCATGTCCTGATTGGGCTTCGCGACCTTGATGATGACCACGCCCGGTCCAGCCAGATATCCGGCCCGAGCGATCGTCTCGTCGGTCCCTTCCATCGCCTCGACGGCGACAACAGCCTGATGCTTGACGGCAATTGTCTGACCGATGTCGAGGCCGGCGATCTGGTCAGCCATCCGATAGCCGAACGTAAGATCTTTCCGCTGGTGCTCGTCCGGTGCGTGCAGACTCAATTGTCCGCTGCTCGCCAGCAGTGGCCGTAGCAGCTCCGTCGAATCGAGGAGCTGCACGCCTTGCTCCTGCATCACTTCGGCTACTGCTGCGATCAGGGCGTCAGTATTGCGCGCCCGCAGCCGCCGCAGCACCGTGATCATCGTCATATCCGGGACGACGCTGAAGATTTTAGTGTGCTTGACCTGGCCGGCCATGACCGCATGGGACACCCCGGCATTCGTGAGAACCTTCAAACACTCGCCGAGGTGGCCAAGCGACACCCAGTGCAGCGCGGTGCCCGGCTGGCGCGCGGCTGCTTCTTCGAGATCGCCCGATGCTTCTTCACGGACGGCCACGATTGTGACGTCGTGTCCAAGCGAACGTGCCGCGTCCAGGACGAGAAACGGGAATCGACCGTTGCCCGCTATCAACCCGAGCTTCATCGCCTCAAGCGTCCGCCGCCTCGTCGTCAGTGGCCTTACCGCGCTTGAGGATAACCCCGCGCGATGCCGTGCGAATGAAGGTGACCAGGTAATCCACCTCTGGACACGACAGGCTCGGGTCACTCTCAATCTTTTGCAGCGCCTGCGTCGCGTTGAGCTTCGACTGCAGCAGGTAGCGATACGCGCGTTTCAGCTTCGTCAGCGTGTCGTCAGCAAACCCTCGCCGCATCAGCCCAATCGCGTTCAGCCCGTACACGCGGCACAGGGCGCGTGCCCCGACGGTCTTGGCAAACGGCAGGGCGTCCTTGGTGACCACGGAATAGCCCCCGATGAACGCATGGCGTCCGACGCGGCAGAACTGGTGCACCCCCGAATACGCACTGATCGCCGCGAAATCATCCACCGTCACGTGGCCACCCAGCGTCGCCCCCGGACCGAAAATCGTGTCGTTCGCCACATGGCAGTCATGGGCCACGTGCACATAGGCCATGAACAGATTGCGGTCGCCAATCGTCGTTCGCCCCCCGCCTCCAGACGTGCCCCGATGGATCGTCACGAACTCGCGAAAGATGTTTTGCTTGCCGATCTCGAGGGTCGTTGGCTCGCCCTTGTATTTGAGGTCTTGCGGCGGCAGGCCAATCGACGCGAATGGATAAAACTCCGTCCCGTCCCCAACGGAAGTGTGACCATCCAGGACTGCCGACGCACCCACCCGGCAACCGCGGCCGAGCACGACGTTGGGGCCAATCACCGCATGCGGGCCGATGACGGTGCCACGTCCAATCTTCGCCAACGGGTCCACGTGGGCGGTCGGGTCAATCCGGGCTTCATCCTCGCGGACTGCCAGCACCAGCTCAGCTTCCGCTACCATCTGACCATCGACCTCGGCTGACGCCTTGGCGCGCACGAGATCTCCGCGCCGGCGATCCAGCCTGACCTCGAGACGAAGTCGATCTCCCGGAACGACCTGCTTGCGAAACTTGGCGTGGTCGACGCCGCGCAGGGTGACGCAGCCGTTCTGCATGAGGATGGTCGCCACCTGCGTCAGCGACTCGATCATCAATACGCCCGGCATCACGGGTGACCCCGGAAAATGTCCCTGGAAAAACTCCTCGTTGACCGTCACGTTCTTGACCGCAACGATCCGGCGCCCTGGCTCATGCTCGACAATGTCGTCTACGAGAAGCGAGGGATAGCGGAAAGAGAGTCGGTCGAGAGAAGTGGCGATGGACAAGGACAGTTAACAGGATAGTCGAAAGTTTCCAGTTGCCAGTTACCAGTTCAAAGGAAAGGCCGGCGGGCCGCAATCGCGACCGCCGGCCTTTTGAACTGGCAACTGGAAACTGACGACTGCCCTATTTGACCGGCGGTTTCGTGCCTCCAGGTGTGGCATCCAGCTTTTTGATGACGTCCGCCGAGATGTCGAGACCCGGATCCGCCCATACCATTCCCGAGTCCGGACCATTGAAGATGTAGTGCAGGCCCTTTTCCTGGCCGACCTGGGCGAGGATCGGCGTCATGCGCTGTTCGAACTGCTGCTGCAGATCCGTCTGCAGATCCTGGATTTCCTTCTGCGCGTCCTGTGTGAAGCGCTGAATATCGACTTGGATCCGTTCGATCTGCTTCTGCACATCCGCCTGGGCCGTCGCGCTCATCACTGAGCCTTCCTTCTCGAGCTTTTGCTGAAGTCCCTGGAGTTGTTTGTTCTTGTCGTTCAACTCGGCGGCCTTCTTTTGCTGCAGTCCTTGGATTTTCGTGGTGGCGGCTTTGCCTTCCGCTGACTCGTTGGCGATCCGCTGGAGCACGACGTAGGCGACCTTGGCACCCTCCGGAAACGGCTTCGGCGCAGGCGGCGGAGCGGCCTGGGCGGGCGGCGTTGCAGGGGCAGCCGGCTTCTGGGGTGCCGGCGCAGCGGGCGCAGGAGGTTGCGGCTGGCCTGTCGGGGCGGGAGCTTGAGCAAACGTGGGCGCGACCGCCAGTATCAGGGCCGCAGCCACGCCAAAGGCAAAACCTCTCATTACAGTGGGTCCTTTCAAGTGTGCGAAGTTGGTCATTTTACATCAGGGGTGGACGACCGTGATCTCGTAGGTAATCGGGTCGACGATGTTGCCGACGTCGTAGATCCGCACGCACAGGCTGCCGAGCGACGAGACACCTCCGGTCACGACTGTGCCTTGGGTTGCATTATCTTTCGTGATGACCAGCGTACAGGTCGAACCATTCGAGGTTCCGAGGCTCATGCCGATGATGAGCGCGCTGTCAGGGCCGAGCGTGGTGAGGGTGGCGGTGGTCGTGCCGCTGGCTTCGGTGGTGAAATTGTGCGTGACGGCACCATTCCTGTTCACAGTCCCCGAAAACGTTTCGGTCACTGTCGGCGCTGGCGTCGGGTTGGTTGGCGTAGTCGGGTCGTCGCTGCAAGCGGCGAGAACGCCGACGAGCGCGACAAACATGAGGTACCGAATCAATCGCTGCATCTGTGTATTTTCCGTGCTTCCTGACCGACTTCCGGCTTCCGGGCCTAGAACGTCGTGCCGACGGCAAAGCGGAACGTGAATTTCTTGGCGGGATTGAACTGGTTGTCGAGCACGCCTGTCCTGCTCGGGTTGTGCGCGAAGATCAAGCGGAACGGCACGTTGAGCACGGGCATGAAAAACCGGATCTCAGCTCCAGTCGATGCTTTGAACGCGTAGGTCTCGCCAATGACCTCGGTCTGCACATCGGTGACTTGACCGGGTACGGTGATTCGCGTCGTCGAAAACGGATCAAACAGCAGCGGTTGCGGAGGCGGGATCACGCGGATGACGTCCTCTTTCCACGCAAACGACTCTCCCCTGTTGCGGACTTGGCCGGCATCGAAGAACAGGACCAGACGAACCGGGCCCGCGATTGTAATCAAATACTCCGCGTTGAATAACAGGCTCTTGTTGCCTCCGAGCACGAACTGTGTGCTCGGATCGCGATTTCCGATCGACCGGATGTCGAACCCGCGAATGCTGTATTCGCCGCCAAGGGTCAGCCGCTCGAAGATCGGCAGAACGTCCGTCCCGCCGTACGGCCTGACCCACTCAACTTGCGCGCGAAGCCCTATCGATGTGCGGTTCGTGTGGCGGAAGAACCCGACCGCTTCGGCTCGGGGCTTGATGAAGTTCGTGTTGCCGCCAAGACCGGCGAAGTCGCTCGACAACGACAGGCGCCGGCCGGTCGACGGAAAAATCGGGTTGTCGACCGTGTTGAACACAAAGCTGGGCGTCACCTTGCTGATCGTCCGCTCCCCTCCCTGACCAATCAGCAGCGAGTCGTACAGGAACGGATTCCGGCGGAGCAATTCCTGCTGGTCGGGCGTGAGCTGTGTCAGGTCGTCCAAGTCGATGTCCTGGCAACCAGAGTCGCGGAAGAAGCAGCTCGGGTCGAAGAACGCCTCGTTGAAGTCGCTGACCTTGGTGCCCTCGTAGCTGTAGGTCATGAACAGCCGCGAGAAGTCGGCCACCGGGAAGCCGAACAGGATGTTGCCGCCCGTCGATTTTTGCGTGAACTGATTGATGTACTGCAGGCTGCGCTTGTAAATGTCGATCCCGCCAGTGATGTTTCGGTCGAAGAGAAACGGCTCGGTGAACGCGAGCTGATAATTTTCGGCCCGCGAGCCGGCCTGCAGCGACAGCGTGAGCGACTCGCCCCGCCCTAAGAAATTGGAGGTCTGGAACGACAACTGACCAAACACACCCTCGAACTGCGACACGCCAGCGCCAAAGGTCAGCTGATTGCGGTTTTGCTCCTCCAGCTTGAGCGTGACATCGACTTCGTTCTTCGAGTTGGCCGTCTTCTGGACGTCAACCGCATTGGGCGACTGCTCGAGATTCTGGAAATACCCGAGCTGATTGAGCCGGCGGATGCTGTACTTCAGCGCTTCGGTGCTGAAGACCCCTCCCTCCACCAGCCGCATCTCCCGGCGGATGACGTTGTCGCGCGTGTTGTTGTTGCCCGTGAAGGTAATGCGGTTGACGAAGTATTGTTCGCCTTCCGTGAGCCGCATCGTGATGTTCACGGTCGGTTCGGCCGGGCCGGCGACCGGACCCTCTGCCGGGTCCTGGAACGACATATCCGGGAAACCGGTAAACTCGAAGTAGCCACCGCCGCCATACAGCTCGCGAGCTTTCTCAAAGCCTTTCCGGACGTTCTTCTCCGTGTACCACTCACCCTTCTTCAGCTTGAAGAGCGGCTGCAGGAACTCGGATTTGACGACGGTATTGCCGTCGAACGTGACGTCGCCAACGCGATACCGGTTGCCTTCAGTCACCGGAATGCGGAGTTGGACCCAGCGAGTTTCCTTGTCGTTGGAATCCTCGAGGGTCTTGATTTCAGGCGTGCCGATGCGCGCCTGGATGTAACCCCTTTCGCGGTAGTACTCCTGAACCTTATCAGCGTCCTCTTCGAACTTCGCTTCCTGGTACGTCCCACGGCCGGTGATCCAGGACAGGAACCAGTGCTCTTTGGTTTCTTTCATGCGGCGCTTCAGGCGCCCATCGCTGATCTTCTCGTTGCCGACGAATTCAATGTCGCGGACTTTGACCTTTGGGCCTTCGTTGATGTCGAAGATCACCTTGGCGAGCTTGGGGCCGCCCGGCAGCGACTCGACGCGCGACTTGATGTCGGCGAACTGGTGCCCCTTCTCGGCCATCAAAGCACGTAAGATGCCCTCGACGCGCCGGACCGAGCCCTGATCGAGGAAGGAATCCAGGCGGAGCGTCACACCCGCCTCTTTCATTTTTTCGTCGATCTTCGTGCGGTCGACTTTGTCGCTCGGGTTGTACTCGACGATCTTGACCCGCGGACGTTCCTCCATGTGGAAGATGATGTGCTTGCCCATGACGCCGTTGTCCCACGGCATGTCCAGCACTTCGATCCGCAGATTGTCGAGGAAGTTCGTTGCCCAGAGACGCTTGAAGTCGTCGAGCAGCGTGCGCTCGGTTTCTTCGGTGAACGGCGTCCAGACGCCGTCGCTCGCTCGGCTCGACTTGGTTTGGATGTAATAGAGATAGGTTTGAGGCTCGATCAGCGACTCGTTGACCGGCTCGAAGCGCAATTCCACGATTCTGACGAGGGGGCCTGAACCCGCCGGTGGCAGGATCGGAGCCCGCTGCGCAGCCGGCTGCGCCGGGGCAGCAGGCGCCGCCGGCGGCGGCGCAGGCGTCGCTGGAACCTGCGCCAAAACCAAAGCTGGGAAGGTCGTGAGCGCCAGGAAGAATGCGCCAACCGCGCTTGCAAACTTCAAAGTCATAAGAAGCGAGGCCCGCAAAGGGACCAAAACCCTCTGAGTTTAGCAGGTATCAGCTGCCGAAATCGCGGGACTCAAGCCCCGCGACGTGAAGCCCTGCAAATCAGACGTTCGTGGACAAGCGGCGGCCGGCTGCAACCGGTTCCCCGGACGGGCGGTAAGCGAGTTGACCGTTCTCGAGATAGACCTCGACTTCTCCACCGTTCAGGTGACCCCGAATCAGCTCTTCGGCCAACGGATCCTCGATATAGCGCTGGATCGCCCGGCGGAGCGGCCGCGCCCCGTACGACCTGTCCTTGCACGTGATGTCGATGATCCAGCTGGCGACCTCCGGCGTGAGCACCACTCGCATCCGCCGATCAGTCAGGTTGCCGTTGAGCTGCTCGAGCAGCAAGCTCAAAATCTTCCGCAGGTCGTCGTCTGACAGCGCTTCGAAGACGATCAGTTCGTCGATGCGGTTGACGAACTCCGGATTGAACGTACGCTTGACCTCCCCGAGCACCATGTCTTGGACGCTCTTGGCCAGCTCGGTCGCATCGGCGGACTGGAAGCCCATCGACGCCTTCTTCTGGATGAACCGCGCACCGATGTTCGACGTCATGATGACGATCGCGTTCTTGAAGTTCACGCGATTGCCCAACCCATCGGTCAGGTGGCCGTCCTCGAACACCTGTAACAGGATGTTGAAGATGTCCGGATGGGCCTTCTCGATTTCATCGAGCAGCACGACGGAATACGGATTGCGCTTCACCTTTTCGGTCAGCTGTCCGCCCTCTTCATGACCAACGTATCCCGGGGGCGATCCTATCAGCTTCGATACTGAATGCTTTTCCATGTACTCAGACATGTCGAAGCGAATCAGCGCGTTCTCGCTGCCGAACAGGAACTGCGCCAGCGCGCGCGCCAGCTCGGTTTTGCCCACGCCAGTTGGCCCGAGGAACATGAAACTGCCGACCGGACGATTGGGATTCTTGAGTCCGGCCCGTGAGCGTCGAATAGCGCGTGACACCGCGGAGATGGCTTTCTCCTGGCTGATCACTCGACGGTGCAGCTCCTCCTCCATCCGGAGCAGCTTGTCGCTTTCGTCCTGATTGATCGACGAAAGCGGCACGCCCGTCCACTTTGACACCACCTCGTCAATCTCGGCTTTGGAGACGACGACGCGGCGCGCGCTCGAGCGGACGTCGAACTTTTCGCGCACGAGCTGCAGGTTTTCGCGCGCGACCTGCTCCTGCTCACGATAGAACTGTGCCTTGTCGAAGTCCTTGGTGGAGACCGCGCTTTCCATCTGTTCGACGGCCACGCGAATACTCTTGTTGATCTCGCCGAACTCTTCGCTGAAGCCCGCCTCGCGCAGCTTGGCGCGCGCACCGGCTTCATCAACCAGGTCGATGGCTTTGTCGGGCAGGAACCGATCGGTGATGTACCGGCTCGACTGGTAGACGGCGGCTTCGATTGCGTCGCGGGTGTATTCGACGTGATGGAACGTCTCGTAACGATCCTTGATCCCCATGAGGATCTCGATCGTCTCCCGCTCGGATGGTGGATCGACCTTGATCGCCTGGAACCGCCGTTCGAGCGACCGGTCCTTCTCGATGTACTTCCGGTACTCGGACGGGGTCGTCGCGCCAATGCAGCGAATCTCACCGCGCGACAGCGCCGGCTTGAGGATGTTGGCGGCGTCCAGCGAGCCCTCGGCCGACCCTGCACCCACCAGCGTGTGCAACTCATCGATGAACACGATGATGTTGGGATTGTCCGTGAGCTCCTTCATGATCGCCTTGAGGCGCTCTTCGAACTGCCCGCGGTACTTCGTGCCGGCAACAATCAGGGAGATATCGAGCGCCAGGATGCGCTTGTCCGCCAGGAAATGCGGAACATCGCCGTAGACGATCTTTTGCGCAAGCCCCTCGACGATGGCCGTCTTGCCGACACCAGGTTCGCCGATCAGCACGGCGTTGTTCTTCGTCCGGCGGCAGAGCACCTGTTGTACGCGCTCGAGCTCGTAGTCGCGGCCCACCAGCGGATCGAGCTGGTTCTTCATCGCCGCCTCGGTCAGGTCCCGGCTGAATTCCGCCAGCAGTGGCGTCTCCTTGACCCGCGTGAGCGTCGTCTTTTCGTTCAGCAACTGCACGATGTCTTCGCGGACCTGATGGAGGCGCATCCCCTTTTCCATCAGGATGGTGGCGGCTACCGACCGCTCTTCACGCAGGATGCCAAGCAGAAGGTGCTCGGTGCCAATGTAGTTGTGCAGCAGCCGATCCGCTTCTTCAGCCGCAAACTGCAGCACACGCTTGGTTTCGGCACTGAACGGAATCTCCACCGAGGTGGAAACCTTTTCGCGGAAGACGGTTCGTCCTTCGATTTCTTTGCGGATGTTTTCGAGAGAGAGGTGGGAACGCGCGAAAATCCGGCTGGTCAGACCCTTGCCTTCCCGGATTAAACCGAGCAGCAAGTGCTCGGTCTCGATCGAGATGCTTCCGAGCTGGCTTGCTTCATAGCGGGCAAAAAACAGCACCCGCCTTGCTCTTTCCGTATACCGCTCGAACATCCGGCCGCCTATGCCATGAAAAAGTTCCAGCGATCCAGAGTTCCACGATTCCAAGGTTCGGACCTTGAACGTTGAGAACTCTTGGAACCGTGGAACCTTGGAACCTTGGAACTGTCCATCGCCGTTGCAGCCATTATACGGCAAGGCTGGCCGTCTCTCCAACGAGAGATGCCCGCTAAGTTACAGGTGGCGTGAGACTTCGTCAGATTGGATCAGAACCGGACGACGTACGCGGCCCGCACCGCACGATACGTCTCACGGCGAAAGCTCTGTTCTTCCGCGGTCAGCCTCACCCATGAATTCTCGGTCATTCTGAGCTGACCATGCACGCCGAACTGCCTCGTCAGATAGATCGCGCGCTCCGGTTCGCCGCCAATGGTGTAGGACTCGCCGGCCACCGAAAACCCGACATACGGGTAGAACGCGAACCCGTCGACAAGCGTGAGCTTCTTGTACAGCTGACCGCCCGCGAGCACATACCAGCCGTCATCGCCGCCCTCGAAGTTGTCGCCGAAGAACTGGCCGTGCACGGCAAAACTGACCGGCGTGGCGTCCTCATCCTCCTTGAAGAGGAAATACCGGACAAAGGGTGTCCACTCTGTAAGGGTTGTATCGTCGGGTCCGCCAAAATCGGCGCTATACCGATTGAAGCCGAAACCCACATCCCAGCGACCGTCAAACGACACGGCGGCGTGCGTCTCGACACCATTTGAAAAAGGACCAACGGACCACGCGATCGACCCTTCGGCTGCGCGCTCGCCTTGCAGGATGAAGAGCGACTGCGCACGTGCCGAGTTCCCCGCCAGGAGGGTGAGAGCAGTTACGAGGAGGACGATTCGCATTGAATCATCCTACTCGTACCCATGGCGTCGCGACGGTCCCAGCAATCTGGCGCGCTTTGGCAGTAGTCGTCCGTCACTCGCGGCAGCTGCGCGAGGCGCTCCTTTGGACATGCCGATGATTCGTGTGTGGCGGCCACCACGTCTGGCCGCGGCGAGATTTTAGTGCGGTTGCAACGCTTCCAGGCGCGACAAGGTGAGTTTCTGGACCGGGCTGGTCACGATGACCTCACCATCCACGTGGAGCTCCATGCAAAAGCCGGTGTAAACGCCGCGTAACTTCAGAAAACTACCACCCAGCGAGCAGCCAGCCAGACAAACGTCGCGCCACTCCGGAAAGAACTGTCCTCCTCGGACCCGCACACGCCCCTCGTGACTCGCGATGACGATAATTTCGTACAGATGATTCATCGTGAAGACGCTAACGGCCTGAAGAGCTGGCAATTCGTCGATCTGGCAGCCGTCGGTCCACTCGGCGTGCGCCCAGTTTTCAAGGACGGCGACGGCCGGTACGGCCTGGGCGCGATCCGGGCGTGCGGAGGAGGAAGTAGACAGCGAAATGCGACTACGCATCATGCCCTGAGCGTTGCAATTCTCGCGCCGCCTCATGCAGGCAGAATTTGCAAACTCATTCTACCCTGTCACCGGAGAATTTCATCATGCCGGGTGCAGCTGTCCACCTTCCAGGCGGAGAATGCGGTCGCATTGCTGTGCCAGTCGAGGATTGTGCGTGGCAATGATCGCGGTCAAACCGAACTCCGCGTGCATCTCACGGAGCAACGCGTGCAGCGAGTCGGCCGTCGTTTCGTCAAGATCGCCCGTTGGTTCATCTGCCAGCAGCAGCGATGGCTGCATCACCAGCGCGCGCGCGACAGCCACGCGCTGCTGCTCACCGCCCGAGAGCATGCCGGGTCGATGGTCTAAGCGTTCCCCCAGCCCGACGCGGCCGAGGAGCACCTGCGCGCGGGGACGGGCGGCGGCAGTCTTCACGCGTGCGATCCGAAGGGGCATTTCGGCGTTTTCGAGCGCCGTGAACTCCGGTAGCAAATGATGAAACTGAAATACGAATCCCACGTGAGCGTTGCGGAATGACACGAGCTCGGCATCGTTGACTCGCGACACATCAACCGCGCCGACCCTCACCTCACCGGCGTCCGGACGGTCGAGGCCTCCCAGCACGTGGAGGAGCGTGCTTTTCCCGACGCCTGACGCGCCGACGATCGCGACCATTTCGCCCTGCTCGATGGCCAGATCGAGATCCCGGAGAACGTGTAGCCGAGTCGTCGCGACCAGGTACGACTTGTTCAAGCCGCGCGCTTCGACAAAAGACATCTCAGGACGCTCGCCTACTCATACCGGAGTGCCTGGGCCGGATCGAGCCGTGCGGCCTGACGCGAGGGATACAGCGTGGCAAAAAAGCAGACCACGACCGCGCCCGCCACAATGAAGAGCAAGTCCCTGCCCTGCACGTGAAATGGCAGATAGGTGACTTGATACACGTCACCGGGAATACTGATGAGGCGATACCGATCGAGCGCGCCAGCCGTGACCGCGCCAAGCGAGGCACCGACGATCGTCCCGATCGTCCCGATCACCATGCCCTGAATGAGGAAAATCAGCATCACACTCCGCGCCGAGGCGCCCATCGTCTTCAAGATCGCGATGTCCCGCGTCTTCTCCATCACCAGCAAAATGAGCGACGCCACGATGTTGAGCGCGGCGACGCCGACGATCAGGCCAATCCCGATGCCCATGGCGATCTTCTCGAGGTACAGCGCCGAATACAGGGACTGGTTCATGCTCGACCAGTCCTGCGTGATGTAGCTGGATCCGAGGGCTTTGGTGATCTCGTCGGCGATTTGCGGTGCTTCGTAGATATCCGCGACACGGAGCTCGAGATGATCGGTGGGGCTTCCGCCCGCCCCCATCATCCGAGCGGCCGTGTCGAGCGACACGAAGCCATACCCCTGGTCGAACTCCAACAACCCGAGACGAAACGTGCCGACAACCTGAAACCGCCGTTGGCGGGGCGCCATGCCCATCGGCGTCAGTGTCCCCTGCGGCGTGATCAACGTGACGGTGTCGCCGACGAAGGCGCCCACTGTTCCGGCGAGACCGTGTCCAATCACGATGCCCGGAAGCGCGTCAGGATCGTTCGGGACGATCGCTTCCAGGCGGCCGCCGGTCATGGCAGACGCCACTTCCGTGACGTCTGGCTCGAGCGCCGGATCGATGCCTTTGATCGTAATGAACATCTCGCCGCTGTCGGTGGTGATGATGGCTTTGCCGTACACGGCCGGCGCCGCAGCGACGACCCCAGGCACCTGCTTTACCCGCTGAATCTCCGCGTGATAGTCCTCGATGCCCCCGGTTTTCCAGACGCTGATGTGCGCCAGCGCGCCGAGGATGCGGTCCCGCAATTCCTGCTGGAGACCGGTCATGATCGCGAGCGCAATGACAAGCGCCATTACTCCCACCGTCACACCCAGCGTGGAGACCAGCGAGATCACAGAGATGAACACTTGCCGGCGTTTGGCAAGCAGATAGCGGAGAGCGATTTGGAGCTCAAAGGGCATTTGTTTCCGGGCTCTCGGAGCTCGCCTCGCTGGTGCTGGCATCTGATGGCCCACGGACGGAGGCGGGCCGCATCAGGGGAAACAGGATCACATCCCGAATCGTCGGTGAATTGGTCAACAGCATGACGAGCCGATCGATCCCGATGCCTTCCCCGCCCGTGGGCGGCAAGCCGTATTCGAGCGCCCGCAGGTAATCCTCGTCCATTGCATGCGCTTCCTGATCGCCACGTGCCCGATCCGCGATCTGGGCTTCGAACCGTCGACGCTGTTCCAGTGGATCGTTCAGCTCACTGAAAGCGTTGGCAATCTCCATACCGCCGATGTACAGCTCGAAGCGCTCGACGGTGTCCGGGTCGTCAGCGCGCTGTTTCGAGAGCGGTGACACCTCCGTTGGATAGTCGTAGACGAAGGTTGGCTGAACCAACGACTCTTCGACGAACTTCTCGAAGATTTCCGTGCTGATCTTGCCCGGACCCCAGCTCTTCTCGACTTCGACGCCTAGCTCACGCGCAAGAGCGGTCACGGCGCTGGCATCGCGGATGGCCGGCTGCTCCACTGTCCTTCCAAGGCGCGTTGCCGCGGCGTCCGCCACGAGTTGGCGGAAGGGCATGCGTGCAAAGGGCGGCGCAAACGAAATCGTGTGATCCGCCCAGGGCGCCTCGAGTGAACCGAGCGCCTGCTGCACCGTGTACGAGAGCAATTCCTCGGTGAGATTCATGAGGTCGTTGTAATCCGCGTATGCCCAATAGAATTCGAGCATCGTGAACTCGGGGTTCCAGCGATACCCAATACCCTCATTCCTGAAGTTACGATTGATTTCGAACACACGTTCGACGCCACCCACGGCAAGGCGCTTGAGGTAAAGCTCCGGCGCAACGCGCAAGTAGAGCTTCATTCCCAGGGCGTTGTGGTGGGTGACGAACGGCCGGGCCAGCGCGCCTCCGGCGATCGGCTGCATCATGGGCGTCTCGACTTCGAGGAACCCCCTGCCGACGAGAAACTCGCGCATCGCCGTTATGGTCCGGCTGCGGATTTCGAACACGCGCCGGACGTCCCGATTGATGATCAGATCGAGATAGCGCTGGCGGTAGCGTCGTTCCACGTCCTGCAGTCCATGCCACTTCTCCGGCAGCGGGATGAAACATTTGGCGAGAAACTCGATCCGCGACGCCCAAATAGACAGTTCGTTGGTCTTGGTGCGAAACAGGTGCCCCGCGACGCCAATGTGGTCGCCGTAATCGAGCAGCTTCGACAAGGCAAAGTCGCGGTCGCTCAAGGCATCCTGGCGGACGTACACCTGAATCCGGCTTCGACCGTCTGACACCACGAAGAAACTGGCCTTGCCGAAGCTGCGAATGCTGAGGATGCGGCCCGCCGTGCTCGTCTCGACGCGTGAGGCCTCCAGCTCCTCCTTCGCCCGAGCGCCATGGGCCTCGACCAGCGCGGTGACCGTATGTGTCGTGTCAAAACGGTGCGGGTACGGAGGAATGCCCAGCTGCTCGATCGCGGCCAGGTTTGCGCGGCGCTGTTGAATCTGATCGTCCTCGTTTGACATCGCTTCGCTGCTGTCAGTTACTCGATCACCCGTCCGTCCTCTTTCAGCCGTCGGAACACGCCGTCCATCACTCCATTCACGAACTTGGCGGCTTCGTCGCCGCTGTAGGCGCGAGCGAGTTCGATCGCCTCATCGATCACCACGCGTGGCGGCGTTTCGGGATGCGTGAGCAGTTCGTGAACGCCCAGACGGAGCACGAGTCGTTCAACGATTGCCAGCCGCTCTACCCGCCAGTTTCGTGCAGCGTCAGCAATCAGACCATCGAGCGTGTCACGAGCCTGAGACGTGCCGGTGGCGAGTTGCGCGGCATACGTGCGTGCCTCGGCGTCAAGATCGATGGCATCCGTCCCACCGACCACTCCCTGCGTCTCCACGACGTCCGACATCGCGAGCCGCCCCACCTCGGCTTGATACAGCATCTGCAGTGCCGCCTCACGCGCTCGCCGACGGCCTTCCCAGCGTGACCCCGCGCCCGGCGTGGTCATGGCGATCGATCGCCAAGCGCATCGAACAACCGTGCCATATCAAGAGCGGCCAGCGCGGCTTCGCGGCCCTTGTTGGCATCACCGGCCGCCGCACGCTCGAGCGCCTCTTCGACCGAGTTGGTCGTGAGGACACCGAATGCCATGGGTACGCCAGTCGCCGCCGCTGCCGCCGTGATGCCGTGCGCGCAGGCCGCGGCGATGTATTCGAAGTGTGGCGTCGCCCCTTTGATCAGGCAACCGAGACAGACGACAGCGGCGACTCGGCCTGTTTCAGCGATGCGTTGTGCGGCAATTGGTACTTCGAAGGCGCCCGGTACGCGCATCAGTTCGATATCGGCGTCGGCGAGACCCTGTTCGCGCAGCGCCTCCTGGGCACCAGCGAGCAGACGGTCGGTGACGAAGTCGTTGAAACGGGAGACGACAATGGCAATGCGCATCCGAGGCAGCTCACCGCAACGGGTCAGCGGCCCCGCCAGGATGCCGCGCGTTTTTCCAGAAAGGCCTTCGTGCCTTCTTTCATGTCGTCGGTTGAGGCCACCAAGCCGAACAGCGACGCCTCGAGGAACTCGCCATCGGCCAGGGGCATCTCGCAGCCGTGATTGACCGCTTCGATGATGTACCGCGCGGCGATCGGCGCCTTCGCCGCCAGGGCGTTCGCAGCCTTTTTTGCTTCGGTGAGAAGCTCGGCCGCCGGCACGACCTTGTTGACCAGGCCGATCTCGTACGCCCGCCCAGCGGTGATCATGTCACCCGACAGTAGAATCTCGAGAGCGAGACCTTTGCCCACGAGCCGCGGCAGGCGTTGACTCCCGGCGTAGCCGGGAATGATGCCGAGATTGATCTCGGGTTGCCCAAACCGCGCCGTGTCTGCGGCGATGCGTATCGTGCACGCCATTGCGAGCTCGCATCCGCCTCCGAGCGCAAACCCGTTGACGGCCGCGATCACGGGCTTACCGAGATTCTCGATCGCGTCGAAAACCCCCTGTCCCTTTCGGGCGTGCTGTTGGAACTCTGTCGACGACAACACCGCCAGCTCGTTGATGTCCGCTCCGGCGACGAATGACTTCTCGCCTGCGCCCGTCAGCACGATGGCACGAACCTCCGGCTCGTCCTGCAACTCGCGCATCGCGCGATCGAGCTCGCTCAAGGTCTGACGATTGAGAGCGTTGAGAACCTTCGGGCGATTGACGGTCACGACTGCGACGGCGCCATCTCGTTCGACGAGAAGGGTTTCGAAACTCATAAACGCCGGATTATACCCCACGCTCCGGCGATGATTGTGGCGGCAAACGCGCCGATCGCATCCGCTGCAAGATCGCGCAGCTCCGCATGACGGTTGTTGACGAAGGACTGATGCCATTCGTCGGACGCGCCGTACACCACCGCGATCGCAAACGCCGCCACAAGCGTCGCCACGCTCACGCCGCTCCAACGCGCTTTCGCCAGCGCGCGGATCAAGAGGAATGTCAGCCCGACGTATGCCGCTCCATGCATCGACACGTCCGAGACGTTCGGTGGCGTCGGCGGATCCGGCATGCTCGAAACGACAAAGATCCCAACCATGTAGACGATCACCGGCAGCCATAGCCAAGCCATTTGGAGATTTTGTGACTGGGTGTTTGGAGGATTTGATTTCGCGAGTCGCTGATTCGGCGAGGGGATCAGGTGATTGGGTGAGTGGTCGTGAGAGCTGTTCGACACGCAGAGGGACCGTAGGCCGTGGACCGTAGACCGTCGACTGTTAGAGCGGCAAGGGAAACATCAGCCACGCCAGGAGGATGGCGGCCCCGACGAAACCACCGAGGAGCCGGGCCCCCAGCCGCAATTGATCGCGCGGCGTGTCGCGCATCAAGACGGCAAAGATTAGCGAAACGAAAAGCGAAAAAAGAATCATCAGCCCGAGGTGCGACGTCATTATTTGCGGCCAAGTGCGATGTCGTAAGCGTCCAGCGCAACCAGCATGTTGAGCAGTCCGGCCACGATGAGAAACGTATTGCCGTACTCGTAAGACGCAGCTGTCACCAGACCCTCGCCGAAGCCCAGCGCTGTTGCAACGAAGTACGGCAGGCCATTACCGAGCGTCGCGAAGGCCGCCAGCACGACTAAGGGTTGTGAGAATTCGAACGGGAACAATCGCCCTTCGAGCCAGAGCCCGACGCCAAACATCAAAGGGATTGCAATAAGAAACACCGCCCCCTTCTGGAGCCGGCCCTGCCACAAATGACCGCCCCCTGGTACGAACCAGGCGAGAATGGAAATGAGTGTGGGATTGTTGGACTGCACGCGATCGGCGGCGGTGGCCCGCACGGCCGTAAGTCTACCTCAGGTCTCCGGCGGCCACGGCACAGACCACTGCCCCAATCACGGCGCCAAGCGGGAGCGCGAGGACGGCCCGCGTGGCATTAGACGGATCCCACAAGCCAAGCCACGCCGTGGTGAGTGAGAACAAGCTAGGCAGTGCGAAGACGATCACCGCGAACCGGATCGGGCGCGACAACGCCAGCCGTTCTGCTCGAGCCGATGCCTGCCTGGCAAGACCCGCAACGCCAGCCCATCCCAGCACCCCGACCAATCCTCCGCCATACAACCCGAGGCATCGCGCGCAGACAGGTAATTGCGCACCGTCACGATGGAACGACCGTTCGGGGCGCTGATGACACACGAGCGAGCCTGCGGCGTAGATAGCCGCGGAAGCCACGCCTGAATGCGAGGCAGTGGCGGGCGCTGCCAGCAGCGCTGTCACCCACGACAGCGCGACGAACACGACACACACGATCGCAGACCGTCGGCGCACAACGCCGACAGTATCGCGTGTTTCGCCCCTTTCACTTTGCTCCCTAGTCGCCATGGACACCATCCGCGAAAACTGAACGATCGGTGTGTTTGGTGAGACCTAACCACTGATAACACAACAAGTTAGACCAGTTTAAAGAAACCAAGGGTCGGATCTC
Organism: uncultured Acidobacteriota bacterium; assembly: GCA_963846425.1. Lineage (GTDB taxonomy): Bacteria > Acidobacteriota > Vicinamibacteria > Vicinamibacterales > UBA2999 > JACCSI01. Next base: position 893,935 of record CAWJVW010000002.1, read on the forward strand.
CAACCAACTGGGAACTTGCCAAACACCTCCTCCGTCAAACACCATTAGTTCTTCGAACACTGTTCACTGCACCGCATTCGAAGGACTCAAACACCCATGGGGATCAAGGAACGCCAGGACCGCGAACGGCACGCCGTTCGGCACTCCATTCTCGACGCCGCGCGCGATCTCTTCGTGTCCGAGGGATATCGCAACGTGTCCATCCGCAAGATCGCGGAACGCATCGAGTACAGCCCGGCGGCAATCTACAGCTACTTCCCCAGCAAGGACGACATCTTTTTCGCGCTATCTGAGGAAGGATTCCGGCGACTGAACGCCAAAGTGTGTGGCGTGCCCAGCAGCGACGATCCGATTACGGAACTGCGTGCCTCGTGGTGGGCCTACTACGAATTCTCGAAAGAGCACCGCGAGTTCTTCGAGCTGATGTTCGTCGATCGATCCGTACCGCAGATAACCGAGCAGTGGAGCGGCCTGGCATTGGTGCACGAAATGCTCGCAGTCGCGACGGCCCGCATTCAACGCTGCATCGACGCACACATCTTCCCGGCGCACACCAACGCCGAAGTTGCAATGCACCTGCTCTGGGGCGCCCTCACCGGGCCCGCCGTGATTGGCAGCGGCTGCCGTCTCGCACCGGGTGAGGATCCTGACGCGCTTGCTCGCGACGTGTTGGAGCTGGTGATCGCCGGCCTTCAGAGCGGCACGGCCACAACGACCTTCGTTCCATGTACTCCTCACCCGGATTCATCTTCATTCTTCGACGTTTCGGCTTCAGATGGAGCTCGTTCTCATGACTCGTAACGGTTCTGCTCTTCTCTTTTTGGTTTTGATCGTCCCCGCGGGATTGAGCGTGGGGTGTGGCGGCAGTGACGCATCCGCAGCGGCGGAATCCGCTGTCCCAGTCGTCGAGTCTCCACTCGTGGACGTAGCCGTCGTCCAGGCCGCTACCGGTACCATCCAATCGGCGCTCGAGATCTCCGGCACTCTCGCCGCACGGACGCGCGTCGGCATCCAACCGAAGCTGCCTGGCCGACTCGACCGCGTGCTCGTCGAGATTGGGGATCGTGTGAGCGCCGGGCAGGTGGTCGCGACGATCGATCGCCGCGAAGTGGACGCCGCGCTCGACGCTGTCATCGCGGCTGTCGGCGTCGCGCAGGCTTCGCTCGAAAGCTCGGAAGCGGCGTTGGCGAATGCGTTGCTCGAGCACGATCGCGCGAAGACGCTGTTCGAAGGCGGCGCGCTGCCGCGCCAGCGGCTCGACGCCGCGCAAACCGCGCATCGGTCTGCCAGCGCGCAGCGCGACCTCGCCAGAGCGAATCTGGCGCAGGCCGAGGCCACTGTGCGACGTGCCCGCGAAGTCCAGCGCGATGCGACACTGCGCGCACCCATGGCAGGGTTCGTCGTCGAGCGCAACTACGATGCGGGCGCCATTCCGGGCGACCTTCCGGTCGTCGTCGTTGCGGACCTGCGTCAGCTGAAGCTCGAAGCCGGCGTCTCCGAGCTCGAGGCTGGGCGGTTGAAGCAGGGATTGCCGGCCGAAATTTCGGTTCAGGCCAAACCTGGCGAGCATTTCAACGGCGAGCTGGCCGCCATCGCACCCGAAGTCGATGAACGCAACCGTCACTTCCGGATCGAGGTGCGCGTCGCCAACCCTGACGGGGCCCTGCTGGCCGGCATGTATGCGACGGCCCGGCTCGTCCTGGCTGCTGCCGACAACGCCGTGGCCGTGCCGAGTGAGGCGGTGACCACGCGCGACGGCAAGCGCGTCGTGCTCAAAGTCGCCGCCGACAAAGTGATCCCGACGCCAATCGTCGAAGGCCTCACAGACGGCCGGCGCGTGCAGATCGTTTCGGGCCTCCTCGCCGGAGAACAAGTAATCGCCGATGCGAGACGGCAGCTGCCCGCCGACGCAAGAGTCAAAGCGGTTCTTCAATAAGCCTTCGTCTCCTGAACGCTGCTACCTGAAAGCTGAATTCATATGTGGATTTCCGATACCGCCATCAAGCGCCCTGTCTTCGCGACGATGGTCATCATGAGTTTCATGGTGCTCGGCGTCGTGTCGATGACGAGATTGGGCATCGATCTTTTTCCGGAGGTCAACTTTCCATTCGTGAACGTGACTGTCGTGTACCCAGGGGCCGGTCCTGAAGAGGTGGAAACTCTCGTCACGCGTCCAATTGAGGACGCGGTCGCCGGGATCAACGGCGTCAAGAAGGTCGTGTCGACTTCGACCGAGGGTGTTGCCCGCGTTGGCGTGGAGCTGCGACTGGAGGTTGATCCGCAGGCGGCCACCGCCGAAGTCCGCGAAAAAGTCGCCGCGATCAGGGGCACACTCCCGCAGGACATCGAAGACCCGACCATCCAGCGGTTCGACGTAGCGGCCTTGCCGATCATGATGTTTGCCGTGGGATCGAGTCAGCCTTCCGACGTCACACGACGGCAGATCGAGGACGACCTGAAGCCGCTTCTCGAGCAGATCGACGGCGTGGCCGCCGTCGAGGTCAACGGCGGCGAAGTGCGCGAAATTCAGGTTCACCTCGATCCTCGGCGGCTCGAGGCCATGAACCTTCCTCTTAGCGAAGTTGCTGCCAAGCTTGCGGCCGAAAACCTCGACGTGCCCGGCGGACAGGTCAAGCGCAATGGCCGCAGCATTTCCCTTCGGACCAAGGGCGAGTTCCAGTCGATCTCCGAGATCGAGAACGTCATTCTGCGGTCCGACGCTGGATCCACCGTCCGCCTGAAGGACGTTGGCGAGGTCCTTGATGGTTACGAGGACAAGACTTCGACGACGCGACTGAATGGCGCGGATGCGGTCTCGTTTTCGGTCCGAAAGCAGTCGGGCGCAAACACGGTTGAAATCTCCGATCGTGTGGTCGCAACGCTGGCGCGCGTGGCGCCGGGCTTCCCTGCTCTACAGATTCGTCCCGTCCACAGCGACGCCGACTTCATCAAAGAAAACGTCAGCGACGTCCGCAACCACATCTTCTTCGGCGGCCTGATGGCCGTACTCATCATCTTTGTCTTCATGCGCGATTGGCGCTCGACGTTGATCTCCGCCCTGGCCCTGCCGACCTCGGTCATCGCAACCTTCTTTTTCATGTGGGCGGTCGGCTTCACGATCAACATGATGACGCTGATGGCGCTGTCGCTCGTCATCGGCATTCTCATCGACGACGCGGTGGTTGTGCGCGAAAACATCTACCGCCACATGGAACAGGGTGAAGACGCGTTTACGGCTGCCCGCAAGGGCACGGCCGAGATTGGCCTCGCCGTCATGGCCACGACCTTCACGATTCTCGCGGTGTTCCTGCCGGTCGGGTTCATGACCGGAATCGTCGGACAGTTCTTCAAATCCTTTGCGCTGACCATCGCGTTCGCGGTGGCGATGTCGTTGCTTGTCGCGTTCACGCTCGACCCTATGCTGTCGTCCCGTTTCGTTCGGTACATCCCGCCCGAGGACCGTCTCAAGACGCGCACCGGGCGGATGCTCGAAGCCTGGGGCCGCTTTTACGATCGCATCGACATGAAGTATCAGGCCATCCTCGGGTGGGCTGTTCGACGGCCCAAGACCGTGCTGGGTATCGCTGCGGCCGTGTTCTTGGCCAGCCTGTCCACGCTTGGTGTGATCGGCACAGAGTTCACGCCGGCCGAGGATCGTGGCCAATTCGAGGTCAATGCCGAACTTCCGCCCGGCACGTCGTTCGAGCAGAGCGTGGAAATGGTCGCCGGGCTCGAACGGGAGGTGCGGGAGATTCCCGAGGTCCGGCAAGTCTTCTCGACCGTTGGCGTCAACGACGATCCACTCAAAGCCAATCTTCGGGTCAAGACCACCTCGAAAGCTGACCGTGAACGAGGGTTGATTGATATCAAAGCAGATGTTCGTCAGCGCGTTGCATCCGTACCGCTCGTGAAGTCTGTCGTCTCGGATCCTGAATTCATGCAGGGCGCACCGTCACAGGCGCCAATCAGCGTGTACCTGCGCGGCGACGACATGACCGAGCTTCAACGCTTGAGCGACGAGGTTGTCGCGAAGATCCGACAGGTGCCCGGGACGGTCGACGTGGATAGCACGCTCGAAGGCGGTCAGCCTGAAGTGGTGGCGCGCGTCAATCGGGAGATGGCAGCGGATCTCGGCTTCGATGTCAGCAGCGTGGCCATGCAACTGCGCGGCATGGTCGAGGGCGTCGTCCCGACCAAGCTCCGGGAGGGCGACAAGGAATATGACATTCGCGTTCGGCTCGCGCCCGAGTATCGCAACGACTTCCAGGCAATTGCCCGTGCACCGCTGTACTCGCCGCGGGGCGCGCTGATTCGCGCGTCGGACATTGCGACCATGGAACCGGGCGTTGGCCCGACGAACATCGAGCGCGAGCAGCGACGACGACAAGCAAAGATCGATGTCGAGTTGTCGGACCGCCCGCTCGGCGACGTCACGACCGACATCATGGGCGTCATGGCCACGGTGCAGCTGCCCGCGAATTTCGAATGGGGGTTTTTGGGCGATGTCGAACTGATGCAGGAGTCGGCGGCCGCGATGGGCCTCGCAATGCTGCTGGCAGTGGCCTTCATCTACATCGTGCTGGCGTCGCAGTTCGAGTCGTTTCTCGAACCGTTTCTGATCATGTTGTCGCTGCCACTTGCGGTCGTGGGCGCGCTGCTCGCGATTCTGGCCACCGGCAACAACCTTGGCATGCCCGCGATGATTGGCATGGTCATGCTCATGGGGCTGGTCACGAAGAACGCAATCTTGCTGATCGACATGACGAACCACTACGTCAGGGAAGGTAAGCCAGTCGAGGAAGCGATTTTGACCGCTGGCCCAATACGCCTCCGGCCGATTCTGATGACCACCCTCGCGATGATTCTTGGGATGCTCCCGTCAGCGCTCGGACGCGGCGAGGGTGGCGAATTCCGGGCGCCGATCTCCATCGCCACGATCGGCGGCCTGATCACCTCTACCGCCTTGACGCTGGTCGTCGTGCCCGTTGCATATCTACTCCTCGCGCGGTTTCTCGATCGCGTGAAGACGTGGAGTCGCCATCCCCTGGCCGCGCGCCTACAGCCGGCGGTGCGCGTGACTGGCGTACTGATTCTCGTCGTTCTGGTCGGGTGGTTTTTGTCAGTCACCGGCGCCTTTGCCCAAACTGGTGGGACTCAAGTTCCGCGCTCCCCAATGCCAACCGGCAGCACTCTCGAACTGACATTCGATCAGGCGCTGGAACGGGCACTGAGCGCCAATGAGAGCCTCAAGGTCGTGCAGGAGCAGGTACGCGAAACTCAAGGGCGTGTCGAAGAGGCCAAAACGACCTTCCTGCCCTCCGTGAACCTGAACTTTTTGTACACGCCGGCCCAACGCTTTCCGTTGATCCGCATTCCAGCGGGAATTTTTGGCGCGGACGAGCAGACGTTCGAAGCCGGCTTCACGCGCCGCAACATCATGCAGGTTGATGTGTCGCAACCCATCTACACGTCAGGTCGCCTGACCAATGCGTATGGCATCCAGGCGTCTGCGCTGGACGCGTCGAAGCTGCAGCTCGAACGAGCGCGGCAGGAGCTGCGGTACCGGGTCGTCGAGACGTTTTATGCCGCGCTTATGAACGAGGAGGGCGTACGTGTCGCCGAGGAGCAGATCGCCCTGGCCACACGGCAGCTCGAGTTGGCCAAGGCACGGTTCGCGGCCGGCAGCGTCGCGCGGCTGGACGTCTTGCAGGCTGAAGTCGAGCTTGCCAACTCGAAGGCGCGGCGGATCCAAGCCAGGGCCAGCGTCGACACGGCGTATCAAAGCTTACGGACCGTCCTTTCGCTGCCGCAGTCGCAGGCCGTCGCCCTTCGTGGCAATCTCGACGAGCGGCCGGAAACGATCACACGCGAATCGCTCGATGCGGCGATTCCTTCGCGGCCCGATCTTCGGGCGTTCTCCGCACGCAAGGGCATGGCCCAGCATGCCGTCGCGCTGGCCAATGCCGACTGGAAGCCAAGCCTGTCGCTGACCGGTAACCTGCAGTATCAGGATGACGGCTTGAACAGTCTGCTGCGGTCGGACAACCAGAGTTATACCGTGGGCCTCGCGCTGCGCGTCCCGCTCTTTGCCGCGCCAGGGGCAGCTGCGAAGCGCGCGATCGCCATCGCACAAGTGCGCCAGTCGGAGCATGGGCTGAATGCGGCAACCGATGCCGCGCGTTTGGAAGTCGAGTCGGCCTGGACTGCATTTCAGGCATCCGACGAAGTCGTGACGACCCAGCAGAAGGCGCTGGAGTTGGCGCGCGAGAGCGTCGCCATCGCGCAAGTGTCGTACGAAAACGGGGTCATCACGTCGGCTGAGCTCAGTGATGCACAAGTGCGCTTGCTGCAGACCGAATGGTTTCTGATGCAGGCCAAATACAGCCGGATTGTCGCCGCTGCGCGGGCCAAGGCCGCCGCCGGGGCTGATTAGGTCGAAGGGGCCGAAGGAGACGAAGGGGCCAGCGGGGGGAAGTGCGCGTTGTACCTCGCAATAAACTCATTCCAGGTGTACGCATGGCTGCTCCCGCCGAGATGTTCAAGCACATACGCCGCGGCGACGCTTCCGATCCGGGCGCACTCTTCGTATGAGACACCCAGAGCGAGGCCCTTCATGAAGCCGCCGCGAAACGCATCGCCGACACCCGTCGGATCCTCGATTCGATGAGGCACGACCGCCGGCACGTTCACGCGCGACCCCTTGTGGAGGACAGTGCAGCCTTTCTCACCCTTTGTGATGACGAGGAGCTCGACGCGTCGCTGAATGTCGTCCTCGTCCAGACCAGTCTTCTGTCGAAGTAATTCGAACTCGTAGTCATTGACGATCACCATGAAGGCGCCGGTGACGCCATCCGCCAGCTGGGGGCCATCCATCCGGGCACACTGCTGACCCGGATCCCAAATGTAGCGGATGCCCAATGCCGTGCATTCCCCCGCATATTGCACCATGCCCTCTGGATCGTTGGGCGCGATGATGACCAGACCGTCCTCCGTGAGCCCGGGCACAAGGCGAAATGACAGCTCGCCGGCATTGGCCATGGCCCCCGTGTAAAACGACGCGATTTGATTGTTCGCCTCGTCGGTACTGCAGAAAAACGACGCGGTGAACTTGCCTTCGACGACCTTGACTTGAGAAGTATCGATGCCCGCCGCGTCGAGCCACATGCGATAGTCGCCGAAGTCCTGGCCAGCTGTGGCCATGAGGATGGGACGCTCTCCTAGCAACGCCAGCGTGTACGCGATGTTCGGTGCACATCCGCCGCGCCGCTTGTCCATCGTGTCCACGAGAAAGCTGAGGCTGACCCGGTGCATGTGCTCCGGCAGCAGGTGCTCGGTGAATTTGCCCGGAAACGACATCAGGTAGTCAAACGCGATCGAGCCGGTCACGACAAGTTTCATGTGGTCTGGCCCGCGACTCACTGGATGTATTTCGCGATGATCGGCGCGAGGTCTCGCTTGACGGCATCTGAAATGGCGTCGCGACGAGTGATGATGGCCGTGGACAGTGCGGTGCCGCACTGACAGGTGTCGCGACCCGTATACGCTTCGACCGCAGCCGCCACAACCTGTTGCGCCGTTTGAGCGTTTCGTCTCAGGTTGTCGATGATGAGCTCGACCGTCACGCTGTCATGATCCGGGTGCCAGCAGTCGTAGTCGGTCACCAATGCCATCGTCGCGTAGCAGATCTCGGCCTCCCGAGCGAGCTTGGCCTCCTGAAGGTTAGTCATGCCAATCACGGCCGCGCCCCATGAGCGATACAGGTTTGACTCGGCCAGTGTCGAAAACTGTGGCCCTTCCATGCAAACGTACGTGCCACCACGATGGACCCGGGCCCCAACCTGCTCCGCACATGCCGCGGTCATCAGGCGGAGTGGATCGCAGACGGGATGGGCAAAGCCGACATGCGCGACGATGCCGTTGCCAAAGAACGTGGCGATTCGATTGAATGTGCGATCGATGAATTGATCCGGGAACACGATGTCGAGCGGCCGGAGCTCCTCGCGCAAGCTCCCGACGGCACTCGCCGAAATGATGGCCTCGACGCCGAGTACCTTGAAGCCATACACGTTTGCCCGGAAGTTGAGCTCGGATGGCATCAGCCGATGCCCGTCGTCATGACGCGCGAGAAAGGCGACGCGCTTGCCCCGCAGCGTGCCCACCGTGTAAGGACCCGACGGATCGCCGAATGGCGTCGTCAGCACGTGCTGTTCCCGGGCGCTGAGGTCGGCCATGTCGTACAGGCCGCTCCCACCAATGATGCCTAGCTGTGCTCGCATGAACGTCCTCTCGCTTGTAGCCTACGGTCCCCGGTCCACGGCCCACGATAAAAACCTCCCCCATCCGTAGGCGGTGGGCTGTGGACCGTGGGCTTACAGAATTCGCTCCACGATTCTCTTCCCGCCGATTTCCCGTATTCGTCCCGCTGTGATTCCGGGATCGTGCTCGAAGAAAATCAGATAGTCCCGTTCAATCGCTTCAGGCGTGAAGGCGCGTTTGAAGGCAAGCGTGTCCATCGGGTAGAGGTCGTATCCCATAATCCACACGTCCGGGAGGTGCGCCGCCGTGGGAAACATATCCGCCGTGAACACGGCGGTCTCACCCGCCGACTCGATCATGACGACTTGGTGATGTTGGGTGTGTCCCCCCGACCGCCGGAGTCGTACGCCGCTCATGACCTCGGCGCCGTCGTCAACCAAATCCAGAACCGCCGCCTCGGCCAGCGGCACGTAATTTTCGGGCAAGTAGCTCGCATGATTCCGCTCATGCGGGTGCGTTGCATCGTGCCACTCACCGCGATGGACGACGTAGCGGGCTTTCGGAAACCGTGGGTTGAGATGCCCATCCGGCTGACGGGCGGTAAACCCACCGACATGATCGAAATGAAGATGGCTTGCGAGCACAATCTCGATGTCAGTCGGCGAGATCCCGGCTTCGGCAAGGGCATGGTCGAGGTGATAGCCGCGTTCCAGCCCATAGATCTCCGCGCTCTTGGCGTCCAGCTTGTCGCCGCAGCCCGCATCAATGAGCATCGTCCGCTCCCCTCGAACGACAAGAGGCCGCATAGCCAGCTTGATCCGGTTCTTCCCGTCCGGCTCCAGGCGCCGTTCCCACAGCGTCCGAGGGACGACGCCAAACATGGCCCCGCCGTCGAGGTGAATGAAGCCGTCGGAGAGGGTGATGAGCTCGAGCTTGCCAAGCTCGTGTCGAGCGACGCAGGGGGTGGCGGGACTGAAGTCCTGCCCTCCACGCGCCTCGCCCGGCCCTCCCTTTGACTGCTTCAGTTCAATCAGCACTCCATGGGCGGCTGACGGGTGCACGAAGGCCACCAGCGCGCCTCCGGCGCCGTCCCTGGGCGCTTCATCAACCAGGCGCACTCCCTTGTCCTTCAGTTGTGCCAGCGCGGCCCGGATGTCGTCGACGCGGAGCGTGATGTGGTGAATGCCCGGTCCCCGCTTCTCGATGTACTTCGCGATGGCCGAATCGGATGAGGTCGCCTCGAGAAGCTCCAGCGCCGGCTCGCCGACTGGAATGAAATGCGCGCGTACGTGTTGCGATGTCACTTCCTCGGGCGTCTCGACGTCGAGCCCGAGAGCATCGCGATAAAACGCCAGCGCGGCGTCAAGATCCTTGACGGCAATACCGATGTGATCGAGTCGCGCCTTCACTTCGGATTCCTGTCTTCCGATCGCTGTATCAGCGTCCGCTGCAGGATGTCGGCTGCGGCCGAGTAGGGGTCGGTCTCGCGGGTTGCGATCCGCTCGAACACCGCATCCAGTTCGCCGGGCTTGAGGACGTGCCGCTCGATGTGGTCGAGCAGCTTGTGGGTGAGGAGATCGCGCAACCGGAACTCACCGCGTGCCCTGCGCCGCCGGTGCCGCCCGGACTCCGAGTGGCTTCGGAACGCCTGGATGGCCGCCCACAGTTCCGGGACACCACGCCCTGTCGTCGCTTCGGTCTTGATGATCGGCGGCCGCCACTCGCCCTCGCCGAATGACTGGAGGGCGAGGTTCGACTCGATAGCGGTGGCGGTGCGATCCGCGCCCTCGCGGTCGGCTTTGTTGACCACGAAGATATCCGCAATCTCCATGATCCCGGCCTTGAGGGCCTGCACCTCGTCTCCTGTACCGGGGACGAGAATCACGATCGACACATCGGCTGTGCGCACGATGTCGACTTCGTCCTGTCCCACTCCCACCGTTTCGATTACAACGAGCGTCTTGCCGGCTGCATCGAGGACAAGGGCGACGTCGGTCGTCGAGCGGGCCAGTCCGCCGAGCTGTCCGCGCGTCGCCATGCTCCGAATGAAGACGTCTGGGTCGGCTGCGTGTGCCTGCATGCGCAAGCGGTCGCCCAGAATGGCACCACCGGTAAACGGGCTCGTGGGATCGACGGCCACGACGCCGAGCGTTTCGCCTCGGGCGCGGGTTTCCGTCACGAGTCGATCGACGAGCGTGCTCTTACCCGCGCCCGGGGGTCCGGTAACGCCCACCAGATACGCGCGGCCCGTCTTCGGAAAAAGCGATCGAATCACATCGGCGGCTGCCGGCGCTTCGTCTTCGATAAGTGAAATCGCGCGCGCGATCGCTCGAGCGTCGCCTGCGAGTACGCGGTCGGCAAGGGCGGATTCTGTCACGTCAATGGGCAAGGAGCTGCCGCGCGATGACGAGTCGCTGAACCTCGCTCGTTCCCTCACCGATCGTGGTCAGCTTCACATCCCGGAAGAATTTCTCCGCCGGATAATCCTTCACGAAGCCATACCCGCCGTGAATCTGGACGCCATCCTCGGATGCGCGGACGGCAACCTCGCTTGCGTAGAGCTTCGCCATTGACGACTCGAGCGTCATCCGGCAGCCCTGGTCTTTCAACCACGCGGCACGATATGTCAAGAGTCTTGCAGCCTCGACGCGCGCGGCGTTGTCTACGAGCTTCCACCGGATGGACTGAAAGGTACCGATCGGGCGGCCAAATTGCTTGCGCTGAAACGCATAGTTGCGTGCCGCTTCGTAGGCGCCTTGCGCTAAACCCACCGACAGCGCCGCAATACCGATGCGGCCGGCATCAAGCACCTGGAGCGTTTGAATGAAGCCCTGCCCTTCTTCGCCGAGAAGCTGATCGCGGGGGATACGGCAGTTCTGAAAAATTACCTCTGTCGTTTCGCTGGCACGCATGCCGAGCTTGTCTTCTTTCTTGCCAGCGAGAAATCCCGACGTTCCACGTTCGACGACAAACGCCGAAATTCCTTTGTTGCCCTTGCTCTTGTCGGTGATCGCCATCACCACCATCGTGTCGCCTGATTGACCATGGGTAATGAACATCTTGGTGCCGTTCAGCACCCACTCGTCGCCATCACGGGATGCGGTGGTCCGCATCGCCGCTGCGTCACTGCCGGATCCAGGCTCGGTCAGCGCCCACGCCGCAAGCTTCTGACCACGAGCGAGTGGCAAGAGATAGCGCTCTTTCTGGACCGCGTTGCCGAACATCGAAATGTGCGCCGCCCCCAACCCGTTATGCGCCGCAACCGAAAGCGACACGCTGGGATCGACACGGGCGAGCTCCTCGATACAGACGCAGTAGTCCACTGCGGACATCCCCGCGCCGCCGTATTCGACTGGAAACTGAATGCCCATCAGCCCAAGGTCTGCCAGCTTGGACAGCAGCTCCTTGGGAAGATGTTGGGACTCGTCCCATTCTCTTACGTATGGCTTGATTTCGGTTTCGGCAAACTCGCGAACGCTACGACGCAGCAGGACCTGGTCGTCTGACAGGCGAAAATCCACTAGTGAAATTTATCACGGGTCAAAAGCGCGGGGCGTTCGTCACAAGGAGCGGCACCAGGGCTCCTCACCCAGGTTCGCCCTCACGCTAAATCCCAATTGGTGTGGGGCGCGCGATTATCCAGGAGCCATCCCTTCACGAGATGGCCGTAGCCGCGCCAGGGAATCTCGTGACGCGCATAGAACGGCAGCAGAGCGCGCTGAAGGGCCGGCAGATTGTAGAAGGGCACGCCGGGAAAGTAATGGTGCTCGAGGTGGTAGTTCGAATTGAGAAACCAGAAGTCCCAGAACCAATGGCCACGTAACAGGGTTGTCCACTTCGCGGGGTCGCTCGGATCGATGTCGTAGTGCTGGCCAAGCCGATTCAGCGTGAACGCGACGGGAAACACGAAGAAGACTGGAATCACGTACGCGCGCAGCGCGGCGGCGCCGCCGGCAAACCACCAGATCGCGGCCAATACCGACAGGTGCGTCAGGATCGCGACTCGTCGTTCAACGGCGATCTGGCGCTGCAACTCGGGTGTGTAAGTGCATGACTCGCGGCGCGCCGCGCGGAAGTAGATCGGAAAGAGCGCCGGCGAACAGTACAGCAGCTTAAACCAGCGAGCGTTGACTTTCGGCGACAGGTGATGGCGTTTCGGATCATCGATGCTGGATCCAAGCTCCGCGTGATGATCCAGATGCCAGCGCCCGAACTGCGAGGCGGCGATTCCGCTTGGGACGGCATACAACCACCCGAGCAGGCGCTCAGCCCGCGGATGCCGCCGCTCGAACACCGCGTGATGCACGACCTCGTGCAGCAGCACGGTAAAGTTGAAAATCGTGAACCCCTGCACCAGGCAGAGTGGAATCCAGATGGCAGGATGATCGAACCTAATCAACGCCCAGGTCGCCACCGCAAGCATCGCAAACTGTCGCGACGCGATGGCCATGTGGCGCGCCGGCGATTTGCGATGCAGAAGGCGCATGTCATCGCGGGACAACGCTGTCGCCAGCTCTGCCCGTAACTTCCCGGCATGCGCGCTGTAATGACCCGCCATAAACTATAAAGGTTCCATGAGATCATAGCATTCGATGGGACGAAAGCTTCGAATCCTGACCGCGGTGCTGGTCATCACTGCCCTGCCACGGACCGCCGCCGCGGACATTACGGCATTCCTTGGCATCACACCCACCCCCGAAAACCACGCGGTCCGCGGAGTCGCCGTGGGCCTTGGCCTTCTGATCATCGGGTTCGAGGGCGAATACGCGAACGTCGCCGAAAACGAGGATGAGAGTCTCCCGGGTCTCCAAACATTCTCGGGGAACGTCCTATTGCAGACTCCCATCGAAGTTTCCGGCGTGCAGTTGTACGGGACGGCGGGAGCCGGACTCTACCGAGAGCGGCTGGTGGAACGACAGGAAACGCACCTGGCCAGCAACCTCGGCGGTGGGGTAAAGATCCGCGTCCTGGGCCCATTCCGCGTCCGCCTCGACTACCGCGTGTTCCGCCTGCAAGGAGATCCGCTGCATCAGACTTACCAGCGGTTTTATGTCGGGGGTAATTTGACCTTCTAGGTGCGCCGCAGATGACCCAGATACGACGCGCCGCAGATGCCGCAGATTATCTTTAGGATCTTGAAGGACAGCTGTCCGCTCTGGTGGTCATGAGCGCAATCATCATCGTCATGTGGGTACGATCCCTCTTACAAGCCCGCCTGCCGATAAGCACCGATCCCATCATCGCTATCTAAAAGAAATCTGCGACATCCCCGTAATCTGCGGCTCACCCCCGTATCTGCGTAATCCCCGCTCATCCCAACCATCACCGCGGCGAGCCATTGCTAGGCTTTGCGGGCGTCGCATTTCCCGGCGGCACAGGAGAAGTTGGCGCAATCGGTGATGCGTTGGCCGGCTTGCCGACCGGCGCGATCGCCATGTTCGCAAGCTCGACGAGAGCCAGTTTGCTCGGTGCGCCCGCAAACGCATCACGATACTTTGCCAGCAACTCGGGCGGGGCGCCGGCAAGCAGCTTGTCCAGCCAGAGCGACGGCCGGTAGTCAACGCCGGGACTGGCTGGCAGCAACAGATGCACATATAGCGCGTTGGATTTGGCGTCGATCTCAGCCGCTTTGAACACCCGCCATCCGCTGGCGATCGCCCGAATCTCCGGATCCTGCGAGTGCGCGAGGGCCCCTTGCAAGGACACGATCACTGCCTCGTAGTCGGCTGTCTTCGCCGGCGTGACTGCGACGAGCAGCAGGCCCACGCCGGTAGAAAACGTCACGGCAGCCGGATCAGGCGCACCTGGGCCGGCCGGCGACACATTGGCCGGTGTCTGGTTGCCGGGTGAGGGCGACGAAGGGGGTTGTTGAAAGGCGGCCTGGAGCAACAGGAAGGCGAGGAGCAAACGTGTCACAAGACCCTACGGACCATCACTGAGGGGTGTGCCCCGAAGCGCGCTCCGGGGCACGAATCCATCGCTACTGCTGCATGTTGAGGTGCTGTGACAGTTCGGTGATGGCGCGACCGGCGAACGCGTCCTTGTACTTCGCGAAGATCTCAGCCACTTCGACTGGGAACACCTCGGCGATCAACCGCGTGATGTCGTACTCTTCACCCTTGATCACCGGGTCGATCCGCATGATGTACACCGCGTTACCCTGGGCCATCTGCGACGACTTGAATACCTTCCAGCCCGCCGCCTGCTGTTTGCGCTCGGGCTTTTCGCTCTTGTTGAGCGCTTCCTTCAGCTTGTTCAGCACAAGCTCGAAATCCGCCGTTTTGTCCGGCTTGATCAGCAACGTGATGATGGCCGCATCACTGGCGATGGTCAGCACCGGCTTGGCAGACTCTGCGGGGGCCGCTGGCGGCTGGCCGGTCGCGGGGGGTGCTGGCGGCTGCTGACCGGCGGGTGGCGCCGGGGCGGGTTGCTGAGCGATGGCCGTGGACGCGCCGAGGGACACGGCGACCAACGCCACACCCGTCACGAAAACCTGAAGTCCTCCACGCATTGAGCTGCCTCCTTAAACGAAAGGTCGATACTCTACCGTACTGTCGGCCCGATGAAAACCGCCATGACTTCGTTGGCGAGCAGCATCCCTGGCCGGGAAAGCGCCAGCCGCTGATGCGGCTGGTGGAGCAACAGGCCCGCGTCGACGAAACGACCGAGCTCGGAACCGTAACGGCCCCAGACGTCAACACCGTAGCGCGCCTCGATCCCGGCTAGATCCAGTCCAGCCGTCAGGCGGAGGCCGGTGAACAGCGCCTCTTCAACACGTTCGTGTTCGTCGAGCGTCCGGCGCTCAGCGACCACGGTGGCGCCCGCGTCGAGCCGCCGGATGTATTCCATGGTAGCAGGAACGTTGCGCCACCGAACACCTGCACGGGTGGAATGCGCGCCGCACCCAAAACCGAGCCACTCGCCGTCTTTCCAATACTTCACGTTGTGTCGCGCCTCCCGTCCGGGCCGGGCGACGTTTGAAATCTCATACTGGTGATAGCCGCCGGCGTCGAGACGGCCCATCGCCTCGAGATACATGTCCGCCGCGTCCTCGTCCGGCGCGAGTGACCAGCCGGCGCGCGCCATCTCGTCGCGTAACGGCGCGTTGGGATAAAGCTCGAGCAAGTAAAGCGACGCGTGTTCAGGCCTTGCATCGATGAGCGCGTCTACGGACAGCAGCCACTCGTCTACTCGCTGCTCCGGCAGCCACATCATCAGGTCGAGGCTGACGTTGTCGAAACCGGCCGCGCGAGCCAGCCCGAGCGCGCTTCGAGCCGTATCGGCCGAATGCAGGCGGCCCAGCCGGCGCAACTCGGCGTCGCGGAATGACTGCACACCAAAACTCAACCGGTTGACACCCGCCTCCCGATAGCGCGCCAACGAGTCAGGAGAGACCGACTCAGGATTGGCCTCGAGCGTAATCTCACTGCCCGCCACAAGCTCAAACGCCTTGCGGCACGCGTCCAGAATGCGTTCAACCTCCGCCCCCGATAGCAACGAGGGCGTTCCGCCGCCAAAGTAGATGGTGTCAACCGGTGTCGACAGCTCCGCCGCACGACGGATTTCGGCGATCAGCGCGGCGACGTATTTCGCCTTTACGGCTTCGTCCAGGAGTCCCCGATTGAAGTTGCAGTAGTTGCAGATCGCCGCACAGAAAGGGATATGGAGGTAGAGGCCAAGCACAGGTGCCACGGTATCAGTTAGGACCCGCCCTTCCCCCCTGTCCACTTCAACTCCGCATCACCCTTCGAGGGACGAAGCTGGGCGCGGACCTGGGAGCGCGCGCGAGTTGGGAGTTTGGAGGCTTTGTCCACGTTTTCGGGTGACGCGGGCGAGGTTGCCTTCCAGCGGGCGATGTCGTCGGGGGAGGCATCAGGACCAACTTCACGGATATCGGCGCCTTGAATTTCGACCCAATCGCACATCTCGATCAAGCGGGACCTTGTGCGGGCCCCCAATTGGAAAATGAAAGAGCGCGGATCGGTCGTGTCCGGCACGTCAATCAGGTTGCTGGTGAAAATCGTGGGGCGCTTCGCGTTATACCGCGTATTGACGACCAAACCGAGCGTTTCCTGGACCCATTCCGAAGTCCGTTCGGCGCCCAAATCGTCGAGCACCAGAAGGTCGGCGTCAAGGAGAGGCTTGAGAATCCCCATTTCTGTCTCTTCGACGGACCGGTTGTAGGTATCGCGCACCAGACGCAGCAGCTCGCGCGTTTCGAAGAAGAACGCCCGGGCACCCTTGGTTCGGACGCAGGCCTTCAGGATACCGATGCCGAGGTGTGTCTTCCCCACCCCATGCGGGCCATACAGCAGCAAGCCGCGCTCGACGACTGGAAACGCGTCCACAAACGCCGTCGCCTTCTGCCACGCGTGCCGCTGGGTGTTCATGTCGTGCTCGAAGTTGCCAAGCTCCGCCCGCCCAAACCGCGGTGGGATGCGTGCCTCGGCCAAGAGGCGTGCGGCGACATCCGTGCGCCAGCAATCGCAGCGCACGACGCGTTCGACGCCATCCACGTCGATGGATTTCCAATAGGTGTCGTGGCAGAGGGGACACATTAATCAGGTGCCTAGGTGCGACGGGTGCGACAGGTGCGACGGGTGCGACGGGTGCGTAGCGTGCGACAGGTGCGCTAGGTCCCTCAATTCAGACAACTGCGCAACGTCTTGCGGCGCCGCAGCTTCTGCACGGCGCGCGCCTCGATGTGGCGTACTCGATCGCGCGAAATGCGAAGCCGATCGCCAATCTTCTGGATAGTCCAAGGCTCGTTGTCGTGCAAGCCATAGCGCAAACGCATGACTTCGCGCTCTTTCGGTTCGAGGTCTTCCATCGCAGTCTCGACCTCGTCGACCAGCGCTTCTCGCGTGAGGTCGTCGTCGATTTCGTAAGCCGTTCTGGCCAGAAGCGTGTCGGCGAGCTCCACGTCGGGGCCGCCGCCGTGCATCCAGGCGCGGCCGCCAAGCGCATCGTCATCGGCGCTCGCGCGGCGCAACGTCTGGGCTTCCTCTTCGGAAAACTCGAGCAGCGCCGCAATCTCCTCAGATGTGGGCTGGTGCTCAAGTTCGACGCGCAGTGCGACGACCGACACCTTGGTCGGCCGGGAAGACGGACGGCCACATTCGGCGATCCGCTGGAGCATGGATTGCCGGATCCACCAGGCGGCGTAGCCGATGAAGGCGCCGTCGCCATCGGGAGCGAAGTGGCGCGCCGCTTCGATGATGCCCCAGTTACCCTCGTGAATCAGATCGAGAAACGGCACGCCGAGATGACGATAGCGCTTGGCGTACCAGATCACGAAGCGAAGGTTGGACTCGACGAGCGTCGTCAGTGCCAACTCGTCACCCTGCCGAATGCGTTCGCCGAGCTGACGTTCCTCAGCGGAATCGAGACGAGGGAACTTCGCAATCTTACGCAAATACGCCTGCAGCGTACCGGCGTCCGTCGCAAGCGTTGCGAGTCGTCTCACGCAGTGAATCTTATCAAAGGCAAATGGCAAAAGGCAGACGGACGGCAAATAAATCTTGATCAAGTCTTCGTCTGTCTTGGGCGATCGCCCTTTTCGTCGTCTCGATCCGCAGCATCGGGCGTCGTGCGGACGAGATCCGTGGGTGACGACTTGACGAGCGCCGTGCTGAGACGCTGCTCCCAGTCGTCGATGCCGCGTGCGAGCTCGCGCTTGACGTACTCCATAAACTCGTTGACCTCAGCCTGCATGCTCTCCATCTTGCGGCGCATATTCAGGATGATCTCCACGCCAGCCAGATTGACGCCCAGATCCCGCGTGAGCGCGAGGATGGTCTCGAGCTGCTCCAGGTCTTCTTCCGAATACAGACGCGTGTTGCCTTCCGTGCGCGACGGTTTGAGCAGTCCCTCGCGCTCGTACAGGCGCAGCGTCTGTGGGTGGATGTTGTACTTCTGCGCCACCGCGCTGATCATGTAGTAGGCCTTGCCGGTCCGCTTGGGCATGACTATCTCTGGAAGAGATCCCGGCGGACCGATTCACCATTGATGCGGCCGAACTCACGCAGCAGTTCCTTCGAGCGCTCATCGAGCACTCCCGGTAGCATCAACCGTACCTGGACGACAAGGTCGCCGCGCACGCCTGTGCGCACCGAGGGGGCGCCACGTTCGCGAAGGCGAAATCGCTGGCCGGACTGGGTGCCCGGTGGAACCCGAACACGAGCAGGGCCGTCCGGCGTCGGCACGTCAACGCGCGCCCCCAGCGCTGCCTCATGAATCGCGATGGGAAGCTCGACGTGCAGGTCGTCTCCCGAGCGTCGAAAGAGCCCGTGTGGTCTCACTTCAATCTCGACGTACAGATCGCCAGGGGCGCCGCCATGGGCGCCTGCGTGCCCCATGCCGGGGGCCCGCACGCGCGATCCATCCGCAACACCCGCAGGGAGAGTCACGCGTGTGGCCTCCGCACGCCGTTCGACGCCCTGTCCATGGCATGCCTCGCAAATCAGCTGGCGCAATCGACCCGTGCCGCCGCAGCGCGGACAATTCTTCGAAAACACCATATGTCCACGCACGGACCGCAGCACGCCGGTCCCCTCGCACGATCGACATCGTGACTCGACGGTCTGGTGATACCCCGAGCCGGCGCAGGACCGGCAGACGTCGTGCCGTGTCAACGTCACTGGCCAGTCGATGCCGCGCCACGCCTCCTCGAACGACAGGCTGGCTTTCACATGGATGTCAGCGCCGCGGTCCGACTTGGCGTCTCGCGCGCGCTCGACACGCCGCGAAAACACCTCCTCGAACAGGTCGCCAAATGTCGTGGCCCGATCGCCGTCAACGACGCTGGAAAAATCAAAACCAGCAAACCCAAAGGCGCTGCCGTTCTCGGCCGCCGGCCGAAGCCCTCCAGAGTCATACCGTCGTCGCCGGTCCGGGTCGATCAGGATCTCGTAGGCGTCGAGAACCTGCCTGAAGCGTACGGCCGCCTCCCGGTCGCCGGGATTGATATCGGGGTGAAGCCGTCGGGCGAGGCGCCGGTAGGCACGCTTGATCTCGGCCTCCGACGCTTCGCGCTCGACCCCGAGCAGAATGTACAGGTCCATGTCAGCGCGCTATTTTTTGTCCTCGTCCACCACTTCGGCGTCGATGACGTCCCCGCCCGGCTGCCCGCCGCTTTCGGATGCCGCGCCCGCGTCGGGTTCGGCCCCTGGCGGTTGGCTACCCCCTTTCTGCTGGCTGTATAGATTCTCGGCAGCCTTGTGCTGAGCGGACGTCAGCCCATCCATTCCGCGATTGATCGCGGCGGCGTCGCCGCTCTCGATAGCTGTTTTGAGTTCCGCCATCGCCGTTTCAATCGCACCGCGATCCGCCGCAGATATCTTGTCTCCGCTGTCGCGCAGCAGGCGTTCCGCCGCATACACGGCCTGATCGGCCCGGTTGCGGGATTCGATATCTTCGCGACGCTTCTTGTCTTCCTCGGCGTGCGATTCGGCTTCGCGCATCATCCGATCGACTTCGTCTTTGCTGAGTCCGGACGAGGCAGTGATGGTGATCTTTTGTTCTTTCTGGGTGCCCAGATCTTTTGCTGACACGTTGACGATTCCATTGGCGTCGATGTCAAAGGTGACCTCGATCTGCGGCACGCCGCGCGGCGCCGGCGGCAGCCCAACCAGGTGAAAGCGGCCCAGCGTGCGATTGTCGCGCGCGAGCGGGCGTTCGCCCTGGAGCACGTGGACTTCGACACTCGTCTGGTTGTCCGCCGCCGTTGAAAAGACCTCGCTCTTACGGGTGGGTATCGTCGTGTTCCGCGGAATGAGCGGTGTCATCACTCCGCCAAGGGTCTCGATGCCAAGCGACAACGGGGTGACGTCGAGCAACAGCAGGTCCTTGACCTCGCCCGAGAGCACGCCAGCCTGGATCGCGGCGCCAATCGCGACGACTTCATCAGGGTTGACACCCTTGTGCGGCTCTCTGCCAAACAGGTCCTTGACGATGGTCTGCACGCGGGGAATGCGGGTGGAGCCGCCCACGAGAACGACCTCGTCAATCTTCGACGGATCAAGGCCAGCATCCTTCAAGGCCTGTTTTGTGGGCCCGACCGTTCGCTGCAGGAGATCCTCGATCAGCGATTCGAGCTTGGCCCGCGACAGCTTCGTCGCCAGATGCTTTGGCCCGCTAGCGTCCGCGGTGATGAAGGGCAGGTTGATCTCGGTCTCGATTACAGAAGAAAGCTCCATCTTGGCTTTCTCCGCGGCCTCGCGCAGGCGCTGCAAGGCCATGCGATCCTTTCCGAGATCGATGCCATCGCTGTTCCTGAACTCTGTGATGATCCACTCGATGATCCGCTGATCGAGGTTGTCGCCGCCAAGGTGCGTGTCGCCATTGGTGGACTTCACCTCGACGACGCCTTCGCCCACTTCGAGGATTGAAATATCGAATGTGCCGCCCCCGAAGTCGTACACCGCGATCGTCTCGTCTTTTTTCTTGTCGAGCCCATACGCTAGCGCGGCGGCCGTCGGCTCGTTGACGATGCGCATCACTTCGAGACCGGCGATGCTGCCGGCCTCCTTGGTCGCCTGCCGCTGTGCGTCATTGAAATACGCCGGCACGGTAATCACGGCGCGCGCCACGGGCTGACCGAGATAGTCCTGAGCGGCCTGCTTCAACTTCTGCAGAATCATCGCGGAGATCTGCGGCGGCGCGTATTCATCGCCGCCGGCCTTGATCCGCACGTCGCCGTTGCCGGCGCGGGCCACCTCGTACGGCACCATCTTCATTTCCTCACTCACTTCGTCAAACCGTCGGCCCATGAAGCGCTTGATGGAAAAAATGGTGTTTTCGGGGTTGGTGACGGCCTGCCGCTTCGCGACCTGACCGACCAGGCGCTCGCCGGTCTTGCTGAAGGCCACGACTGACGGCGTCAGCCGGCTTCCTTCGGCGTTTTGAATGACTGTAGGCTGATCGCCTTCCATGACGGCCACCACCGAGTTCGTGGTGCCAAGGTCGATGCCGATGATTTTGCTCATGGCGTTAGTATGAAATGTGAGTCCGGCGCTGTAAAGCCCGACGAACCAGCACCACTAGCCCCACCTTGCCCCCCCTGCCGGGCCGGCGGCCGACCTCGCCCCGCCTGCCGTATACTGAACGTGCCAGCCGTTTTAGGTCCGCTGCTTGCCTGCACTGGACCGAGGACCGTCATGTCCACTTCGCCGCAATTCACGCTCCTGGCAGTGTTCCTTTGCTGCCTCATGGCGGTGCCTGCCGCAGCGCAGGACCCCAACAGCGACTCCCAGGCGCCCGCCAACCTCGCTTACGTCGAGGGGGGTGTGGACCTTGTTCACGACGGGATTACCGAGCGAGCGGACCCGCCCATGATGTTGCTCGAGGGCGACCTCATTCGCACGCGAAGTGGCCGGGCGGAAATCGTGTTCGCCGACGGCACTCTGGTTCATCTCGACTTCGACGCCGAGCTCGAGATCCTCGGACCAGAGCGGATCCGGCTGTCGAACGGCCGGGTGGTGCTGCGTGTCTCCGCAAACGCTGCCAGGCCGTACACGATTGATACTCCGGCCGCCAGCATTCGGTTTGACTCCGTGGGTGAGTACGGGATTGCGGCCAACCAATTGCGCGGCGATCTCGAACTGACGGTCGCACGCGGTGTTGCCGAAATCGACGATGGATTCCAGCGTTCGACGGTGCGTGGTGGGCAAATGGTGTCACTTGCGCGGGCTGGCGCGCGGCCGATGTACCAGGCGTACAACTCTGCTCGGCTCGACGCGTTCGCCCAGTGGTCCAGCATGCGAGTCCACGGGTTTGCCGGCGCGCAGTCAGCGGCGCAACTGCCGTACGAATTGCGACCCTATGGCCCCGTCCTCGATCAGCACGGTCGATGGGATTACGTGACGCCGCATGGCTATGTGTGGTTTCCGTCGGTGGGTGTCGCGTGGCGTCCGTACTACGATGGCTGGTGGGGTCATACGCGGTACGGCTGGACGTGGCATGGCCGTGATCGCTGGGCATGGCCGACGCATCATTACGGCCGGTGGGGATTCAATGGCAACTTCTGGTTCTGGATTCCTGCGAGAGTCTGGGGACCTGCCTGGGTGAGCTGGGGTTATGCCCCGGGTTACGTCAGTTGGTCACCTCTCGGATGGGACGGCCGTCCCGTGATTGGTTTTGGGCCGGGCTTTGGCTACAACCCGTGGCGATCGTGGACTGTTGTGCCGCGCGATCACTTTGGGTTTCGCCGGGCCGTGCGCGCACACGCGATCGACCCCGGTCGTCTGGACCATCGGATCCGCACGACTCTGATCACGCAGAACACGCCGCCGGCGACAAGCGCAGGCTTTGCAGTCTCTCGCGGCAGCGTCGCGACGCCCGGCCCAACCGGCAACGTCCGTCAGGCCAATCCCGATTTCCCGCGCCGAGGGAACGTGCGTCGACCCATCTCGGGTTCCGCACCGGAAGCGAACTCCGGTGAGGCACCCGCGGCCGCAGATGCGCCGATGACCGCGGTTCCGCGCACACTCGACCGGCGCATCAGACCGTCGAACCCCGCGACCCCTGATGCACCCCCGGATCGCAGAGCACCTGCGGCAGCTGCGGCAGCTGAGGCACCTCCGACAGCGGAGCCGCCAGCCGGCTCCGGTCGCGAACGCGGACGCGTGCGTGGCGGCTACGCACAACCGCCGCCCTCTGCACGTGGCGAAGAGAGCTCCGGAGCCGGAGGCGATCCTGCAGGGAGTGTTCGCACGGCGAGGCCGCGCGGTGAACCGCGCGCAGAGTCACCTCGGTCGGAAGGCTCGCGAGACAATGGCGGCTCCCATGCTACTGGCGGCGCGCGGCAACGCGGAGGGTCCGCCGGCGCCCCCGCTCAGAGCGCGCCGGCGCAGAGCGGTCCACCGCCCTCGGGCGGCGCCGTCCGACGCAGACCCGGCGTCTAATGTTGAAAACGTGTCAATGGACAGTTCTCAGTTCCAGTTCCAAGGACGGTCTAGACCCGTCTGCAGAGCTCGCCCTGATAACTGACCACTGATAACTGACACGAGTCACCGTCTATATGCGTTTGGTCGCCAAGGTCGCCCGTCAGGCCAGCATTGCCGCGTTGTTTGTCGTCGCCGCCCTCCTCGGCACGCTGAGCGGCGTCGTCTTCGCCTACGCGGACGACTTGCCGCTCATCTCCGCGCTCGACGATTACTCTCCGCACACCATCACGCGTGTCCTGGGACGGGATGGCGCCGTGGTCGGCGACTTCGCGGTGGAGCGCCGGTCGGTGGTCACGTATTCACAAATTCCAGCGGTCCTACGCAACGCGATCGTCTCGGCCGAGGACGATGGCTTCTTCGACCACGCCGGGCTGAGCATTTCGCGAATGGTGCTGGCGCTCATTCGCGACATCATCGCGCCGGGCAAATCCCCTGGCGGCAGCACGCTGACCCAGCAACTGGCGCGCAATCTTTTTCCGACCACGGTTGGATTCAGCGCCGGCGATCGATCGTGGGAGCGGAAGATCAAGGAATCGCTCGTCGCGATGCAGATCGAGAAGCGGTACACCAAGGAAGAAATCTTCACGCTGTACTGCAATCAAATCTATTGGGGGCACGGCGCGTACGGCGTTGAAGCCGCTTCGCAGGTCTATTTCGGCAAGCCGGTGGGCGAACTCGCGCTCGAAGAGGCGGCCCTGCTTGCAGGCATCATTCAGGGGAATGTTCGGCAGAGCCCTTACGTGAACCTCGATGCGGCGCGCCGTCGTCGCGCATATGCGCTGGAACGCATGGCGATCGAAGGCTACATCACGCGCGACGTTGCCGAGGCCGCTAAGGCGAAACCGATCGCCACGCGGGGCGAGCCTGCTCAGGATTCGTCCATTGCACCGTACTTCATCGAAGAGGTGCGGAAGTACATCGAAGCGAAGTACGGTGCGAAGGCCTTGTATGAAAACGGCCTGACGGTCCGCACGTCGCTCGATGCTGAATTGCAGCGGGCGGCGAACCGTGCCGTCGATCACGGGCTTCGCCAGATTGCCAGGCGCCGCGGCGCGTGGCGCAAGCCTGCACGCAATGTCCTGACCGAGGGGCATGCGCTCGACAAGTTTCACCACGACAGATGGTCGCGACCGATCGCAGCCGGTGACATCGTGCCGGCGGTCGTCGTGGCGGTCAGCGGACGCGACAGCGGCGTCGCCACGGCACGGGTACGGTTCGGGCGCTACACGGCGGACCTGAATCGCAGCGGGTTTCAGTGGACACGCCGCGCGCATCCGGCGGACCTGGTCAACCCCGGCGATCTCGTCGAGGTCGGCGTCGTCTCGCTCGAGGAATCGGGCAAAGCCACCGTGACACTCGAGCAACAGCCACAGGTCGAGGGCGCGCTGGTGGCCCTGGACAATCACAGCGGCCAGGTGCTGGCGATGGTCGGAGGATTCAGCTTTGCGCGGAGCAAGTTCAACCGGGCCACCCAGGCGCATCGGCAGCTTGGCTCCACGTTCAAGCCCATGCTTTATACGGCGGCCATCGACCGGGGATTGACGCCCACCTCCGTCCTCATCGACGCTCCAGCCGCGTTCAACGCCGGTCCCGGACAACCGCCCTATACGCCCGGCAACTACGACGGCCGCTTCGAAGGCCCGGTAACGCTGCGCCGCGCGCTCGAACAGTCCCGGAACATTCCTGCCGTGCGGGTCATGGAAATGCTCGGCCCCGGTCAAGTCGTGGCGTACGCCAAGCGGTTCGGATTCCCGGAGGATTTTCCGGCGTTCCTCTCCACGGCGCTCGGCGCGGCCGAAGCCACGCTCCTCGAGGTCACCAGCGCGTATTCGGCGTTCCCCAATCAAGGCGTTCGACTCCAGCCGTATCAGGTGACTGCGGTGCTCGATCGCGAAGGCAACGCACTGGAAGAAACGCTACCCGCCCCACGTGATGCGATTCGAGCCGATACCGCATTTGTGATGACCAACCTGTTGCGCGGTGTCGTGCAACGCGGCACGGCCACCTCGGCGGCCGCACTCGATTGGCCGCTCGCGGGCAAGACCGGGACCGTGGACGACTACACGGACGCCTGGTTCGTCGGGTTCGATCCGAACATCACGGTGGGCGTTTGGGTGGGCTACGACGAAAAGAAGCCGATTGGCAACGGTGAGACCGGCGCGGTGACAGCACTGCCGATCTGGATTGACTTCATGCGCACCTTCATCGAACTGCGCGGTGACCGCAAGAAGCCGCCCCAGTTCGAGGCGCCGGGCAATATCGTGTTCCTGCCGGTGGACCGCAACACGGGCGAGGTTGCCCCTGAGGGCAGCCCCGCCATCACCGAGGCGTTCATCTCCGGGACGCAGCCCAATAAACCACAATGAAATCTCATGATCTGATGATCTGATGATCTTGTGATCTGCCCCTCGGTCATTACGGCGGATCGAACGATCACCAGATCACCAGATCACCAGATCACTAGATTCAGATGTCTTCCGTATCGGATGCGCCCATGCCCAGTGTGCCTGATGCCTTCTGCATCAGATACGTTTTGATGAACTGATCGATATCGCCATCCAACACGCGCTGAACATCGCCAACTTGGAGCTTTGTTCGGTGATCCTTGATCATCTGGTAGGGCTGCAGAACGTAGCTGCGAATCTGGTTGCCAAAGGCGATGTCCTTCTTTGCGCCGCCAATCTGTTCGAGTTTGGCTTGCTGCTCCTTCTGTTTCAGGTCGTACAGGCGAGCCTTGAGCACTTTCATGGCGATATCGCGATTCTTGTGCTGTGAACGCTCGTTCTGACACGACGTGACGATCCCGGTCGGCAGGTGAGTGATGCGCACTGCGGAGTCTGTGACATTGACGTGCTGTCCGCCGGCGCCGCTCGATCGGTAAGTGTCGATTCGCAGATCCTTCTCCGGAATCTCGATGTCGATGTCGTCCTCGATTTCCGGCCAGACGTACACTGACGCAAAGGATGTGTGGCGGCGGGCGGCCTGATCGAAGGGCGAGATGCGAACCAGGCGGTGGACGCCGGCTTCGGCTGCCATCAGCCCGAACGCGTGATCGCCGTTCAGGGTGATTGTCGCACTCTTGAACCCGGCTTCATCGCCCGGCTGATAGTCGAGCACCTCGGTCTTGAAGCCGCGGCGTTCCGCCCACTTCAAATACATCCGCAGCAGCATTTCGGCCCAGTCTTGCGACTCGGTTCCTCCGGCTCCCGGATGAATCGTGACGATCGCGTTGGCCTCGTCGTGCTCGCCGCTGAGCATCGTGTTGACTTCGCCAGCCTCGACTTGCTCTTCGAGAGCCTCGATCGCCCGTTGTAGCTCGGCGCTCACGTCCTCGTCCTGCTCTGCCCACTCGATGAGGACGCCGAGATCATCGAGCTTCCGCACCACCGAATTGCGGAGATCGAGATCGTCGGTGAGGCGACGCCGGCGTTTGAGGACGCGCTGCGCTTCGGCCTGATCCTTCCAGAAATCGGGCGCCGAGACGAGGGCTTCGAGCTTGGCTACTTCAGCGGCGGGATTGGCGGCGTCAAAGATAGCTCCGCAAGTCTCTGGCGCGTTTCACCAGGCTTTCAGAGCGGCGAATCAAGTCCTCGAGAACAAGCGACACAGAGCCTCCTTGATATTGCGTCATAGAAAAGCGAGCCACGAAGGTACGAAATCACGAAGTAACACTTTCTCTTCGAGTCTTCATGTTTTCGTGGCTAGTCTTTGACCGCTGCCAGAGTGCGGCGCCCACGCTGAAGAGTGTCAGCAGCACCGCAAGCTGCGCGGGGAGATCACCAATTGTGGCATAGACCGTCCGCTCCTGGATGAACCGCACCTCGCCAAGCACGGTCGTTGTCTCGAAAAGTGCGGTCCTCGCCAGCACTCGGCCGTACGGGTCCACAATGCCGCTGATCCCGGTGTTTGCGGCGCGTGCGAGATACCGCCCCTGCTCGATTGCGCGCATCGCGGCAAGCTCGAAATGCTGAAATGGCGCCGACGACTCGCCGTACCAGGCATCATTGGTCACGGTCGTGAGGACCTCACTGCCCTGCAGAACCCCGTCGCGGATCAAGTGCGGATACACGACCTCGTAACAGATCGCCGTGCTGGCCATGTGGCCGTCGACCGGCATCATCGTGACTCGCGCACCGGGCGAAAATGCCGACACGGCCTCCACAAGCGGACCCACGAACGTCAAGAGGTGACCAAATGGCACATACTCGCCAAAGGGCACGAGGTACATCTTTCGATACACCGCAGCCGTGGCGCCCGACGAGTCGAGCATGAATGCCGAGTTGTAGTAGCGCGTGGGCGACCCGAATTCGACCTCGTCGGTCCCGAAGAGCAGCGGCGTACGGGTCTCGCTGACCAGTCGTCGGAGTTCAGCGGCGCTGATCGGATCCTCGTTGAAAAAAAACGGCGTTGCTGACTCGGGCCAGAGCACGAACCGCGCGCCCTTGGCAGTGGCTTCCCTTGTCATGCGCAGATAGCGATCGAAGATTGCCGTCGCCCGCGAAGGATCCCACTTCTCGGTCTGCGGAATGTTGCCCTGAATGAGCGCGACCGTGATCGGTGTGCCCGTACGAGTCAGGTGGCCTTCGCTGATTCGCGCCGACCCCCACAGCGATGTCGCGGCTACCAGACCCAGCGCTGCAGTGGCCGTGGCCATCCGTTGCCTCCCAGGCGTCATGGCCGCCAATGCAAAACACGCGTGCAGCGTGGCCAGAAACCATGACAGGAGGTAGACGCCGCCAACGCTCGCAAGTTGAGCGATAGGCAGCAACGTCACCATCGTGTTGCCCAACGGATTCCAGGGAAAACCGCCAAACAAGTACGCGCGCGCGTACTCGGTCGACACCCATGCCGCCGGTGCCAGCAGCAGGCCCTTCGGGCCGAGGCGCCGAATCATCACGGCGCTCGCAGCACTCGCTACGGCAGAAAAAAGCGCCATGTACAGCACCAGCAGACCTGCAACGAGTACAGCCACAACGAGGGGCAGCCCCCCAAAGGTCCGCACGGTCCCGCTGGTCCAATACAAGGTGCCGGCGTGATGAACGAGACCGGTCAGCAGACCGAGGAAGAATCCACGCCGAGCTGATACCCGGCCCGCCAGCGCCACGTAGAGAGGCGTCAGCGCGATGAAGGCGACCGCGGGATGTCCGTATCTTGGAAACGAGAGCGCGAGCAGCGCCCCCGATAACAGCGCTAGCGCACGATCCAGGGGTTGAACTGCTCTTCTTTTTGGAGACGGGCCGCGATCGATTCGGCCTCTTTACGGTCTTTGAATTTGCCCACGCGCACACGGAAGACCGTCGGTCCGCCGGCGTCGGGCGTGATCACGTACGCGGGGTAACCCTTGGTCGTCAGCCTTCGTGCAATGCCGTCCGCTTCGTCGCGCTTACCGAGAGCCGCCAGCTGAATGGCGAAACCGGGACCGGCTGGTTCTGCGGATGCACGAGCGGCGCCGGCCGCTTGAGTCGGAGCCGCAACCGGAGCGGGAGGCGGAGGTGCCGGCTTCGGACTCTCCCGCAGCCGTTCGCGCGGGGGCTCCTTGTTTGCCAAAACTTCGGGATAGGTCACCGCTTCCTTCGATGATGCTGCTGGCTCGCTCCCGGTGGTGGGCGCAGGTGGCGGTGCTTCCGCGGCTGGCGCGGTTCCAGCTTGCGCCTGGAGAGGATCATTCGGTGCCGGTTCGGTGCGCACACCGCGCCCGACAAGGACACCGCACAGAAAGATCACCACCGACACCACGGTGACGGCCATGAACAGGAACACGAGTTGTTTCCCGTTCAGCTGTATCTCGTGGAACCCGTCGTCTGTTGTGCTCGTGGCCATGGGCTAAGTCCCTGATTCTAAGGCTGATCTTAGCACAGCCTCACCGCGGCAGTTTGGCGAGTCGCTCACGTACGGCACGAGCTTCCGCCGAGCCAGGCGCTAACGTCTCGGCGCGTTCAAGCTCTTCCTTCGCTGCGGCGAGCTTCTTCTCGACAATGTACGCCTCCGCCAGGGCGAGATGCGCCGCAGCGGACTCCTCACTCCACAGAGCAATCTTGAACGCTTGAATGGATTCCGCAGTGCGCCCAGTCCGCAAGTGAACGCGCCCCAATAGCAGATGTGCCTCGGCTAGATATGGCGACAAATACAAGGCGCGCCGAAGCTCGCGCTCGGCTTCGCGATCGGCTTCACGGGTGAACGCGCGACGCCCGGCATCAAGGTGAAAGGCGGCGAGCTCTGCCTGGTCCCTCTGACCAGACGAGGTGATGATGGCGTCAACCCTCGGGCTAGGCCGCTCGAGATAATCCTTGAGACGCTCGAGCCCTCGTGGCACGGACTCTCCCGCTCCCCCTGTTCTCGAGGAGAGCCGCACAGCCAGCTCCCGTTCACGCGCGGCTTCCGCTGCGGCACCTGTCTGCTGAAGCGCCGCGCCTAGAACCAGATGGGCATCGCCGTCCTCAGGCGCTCGTCTCACAGCCTCGCGCAGCCAGTACACTGCGGCGGGTGGATCTTTTTCCAGCCAATGCGCGTAGCCAAGGTTGAAGAAGTAGTCCGCGTCGGTGGGATCGGCCTGCGAGGCTTGGCTGAAATAAGACGCGGGGGTCCCGGTTTGCGGCGTGGTCTCCCGTCGCATCTGTACGACGCCGAGGGCGTTGAGGACTTCTGCCGATCGCGCCTCGCTCTGCAGCCCCTTCAAAATCGTGAACGCCTCCTCATAGCGCTTCAGCTCGATGTTGGATCGCGCCGCGAGGTATCGCGCGGATCGCGATACAAGGCTCGTAGAGGAAACGGACGTCGCGACGTCGAGTGCGCGCAGATGGTCGCCTACCTCGCTGTGGACATGCCATAGAGCCAGCTTGACACGGTCGTCGGCAGGGGCAGCCTTCGCCGCTTGTTCCAAAAGCGACCGCTGCGTCGGCAAGGCATCGGCGACGAGCCCCTTGACATACAGCTCGACGGCCCGCGCTGAGGTCAATAGCGTTCCCGGGGAAGGTGGCGGCGCCGTGGCTGTCGACCCTCGCAATCGCCGCGCGGTGCGATCGTAGATTCCAAGGAGGTCGGTGAGCGGGCCGCGCTCGACGATCTCGGGTGTCAGTCGGCCCGCGTCAAGCCGGATCAGGCGCGCGTGAACCGTCAAATGGGCGCCGGCAAGCTCGTAACTACCCACGACGATATCTGACGCGCCCACGAAGTGGCCGACCTTTATGACGGTCGCGTGACTGAGCGCCGCCGCTGGAGGCAACTGCAGGCGCTCGAACGCGCTCATCCGCTCGTCGCGGGAGACAGCGGTCGTGCCGTAACGTTCGAGAAACTCAGACAGCAGCACGGCCGAACCTTCGCCCAGCCAGAACGACTTGGGATCGGTCTGCGGATTGTCGAACGGCATCACGAGCGTACCGGCGGGAACGGGCGCCTGAGCGTTGGCATGATGGGCAGGGCCAACCAGCGCCAGCGCACAGGCCAAGAACACTCGCGGAGTCATCAAGCGGCTTCCGCAGCGGGCTCGGCAGCGCGCTTGCCGAGAATCGTCACGGCCAGCACGCATCGGCTGCCACCCGCGCCCTTGCACTGGCTGACCTGGACCTTGGCATCGATGTCAAAGTGACGGACGAACTGCTCGAGCGCCGACGCATAAAACACGCACATCGGCCAATCACCGGCCTCGCGGAGCCCGCAGAAGATCGACCCCCGAATCTCCACGCTTCCTGTCCCTCTTCGCAGGCGTACTTTGGTCCGCGATTGCCGAAATGTCTGCCGCACAACGCGACGACTCAACCTGAGGGCCCACCGCGCCCGCATGCTGCCTGGCAGGCTCCGACCGACTGCACGGTCGAATGACCCCAGTTCCAAAAACGCCCAATCAGCGCTGTATCGTCCTGCTTTGCTCATCGTCTGGTCATAGGCCGCCTGACCTTCAAGTCGCAAGAAACTGAGCACCGCGTGCAGCGGCCCGAGGCCGAACTTGCCATCTCGCAATCCTGGCGGCGTCAGCCAATTCTCGTAAAACGGCAACCGTGCCGGCAGGGCATCAGCAATCCCCTGGTGGAGACTCGCGATCAGCAGGCGTCCAATTCCGGCATCGACCATAATGCTGGGAGAAGTTCTGATAACGTAACACGGACTGGACGGCCTACGGTCAACGGTCCACGGCCAACGGTTCATTCCGCAGATAACCGTCGACCGTGGACCGTGGGCCGTAGGCTGTGGGCCGTCATGAGCACCATTAGTGCGGCAATACTCGTCGGGGGGCGCGGACGGCGGTTCCACGGAGCATTGAAACCTGCGCTGCGTGTCGGCAACCAGACGATCCTCGAGCGACAGCTGGATGCCTTGCACGACGCCGGCATTTCCGAGGTGTTGCTCGTAGGCAGGTGGGGAGCGCCACCGGTGCCGCATGTGAGACATGTGCCGGATGTCGTAGACGGCGCAGGGGCGTTAGGCGGCTTGTACTCGGCGCTGCTGATGTCGACGACGCCGATCGTGGTGGTCCTTGCGGGCGACCTGCCGTTTCTGGAGCCCCGTTTGTTGCGCCTGCTCGGGGCGCTCGGGCGTGATCGGGACGCGATGGTGCCGCGAACATCGGACGGCTGGCACCCGCTCTGTGCAGCGTACCGGCGGCGCGTCGCCCCCGGGATCAAGGCGCGGCTGGATCGCGGCGTTCTTCGCGTGTCGGACGCCCTCGCTGACATGCGGGTAGATGAATTGACCGCCGACGACCTCGCGACGTTCGATGGTGATGGCATGTTGTTGATGAACGTGAACACGCCCGACGATCACGAACGCGCCCAGGACCGGGCGCGCCTCCGCTCGTAGTCCACCTTTTTCCGAATCATGATTCTTCCGCTGCACGAGAGGGTCAGGGGCCGTGTCCGCGCCATTTTGGCGGAGCTCTACGGCCTCCGCGACGGCTCGCTTGCGATTCCGCTGGAATCGCCACCAAGTCGGACGCTTGGCGATCTGGGGACGCCCGTCGCATTTGAGCTTGCCCGCACACTTCGAAAGCCGCCGCGCGTCATCGCACAGGAAATCGCTGGCCGATTCGGCTCGGTGCCGGACATTGCACGCGTCGAGGCTGCACCCAATGGCTACCTCAACGTATTCTTCGATCGCCCCGCGTTTCTGCTTGCCCGACTCGGCGTTACGGATCCGCCGGAGCCCGCCCCAGGTACCGCCGAGAAAACCATCGTCGAGCACACGGCCATCAATCCAAACAAAGCCGCACACATCGGCCATCTGCGCAACTCGGCGCTCGGGGACACGCTCGTGCGGGTCCTCGGATTCCGCGGGACCCCGGTCGAAGTCCAGAACTACATCGACGACACCGGCGTTCAGGTCGCCGACGTCGTCGTCGGGCTTCGCGAGCTCGAGCAGCGCGACCTGGAAGGCGTGAAGGCAATCGCAGAATCGACGCGCTTCGACTATTACTGCTGGGACCTCTACGCCAGGGTCACCGCGTGGTACGGGGAGAGCAAGGAGCGGTTGAAGATCCGGGCCGACGCGCTTCACGACATTGAGCACGGCGTCAGCCCGTCCGCGGAGATCGCCGCTTTCGTAGCTGAGCGGATCGTGCGGTCTCACCTGCAGACGATGGCGCGGCTGAACATCGACTACAACCTGCTGACGTGGGAAGGCGATATTTTGCGCCTTCACTTCTGGGCTCGCGCGTTCGAGGTGCTGAAGCAATCCGGCGCAATCTATCTGCAGAGCGCAGGGCGCCTTGCCGGCTGCTGGGTGATGAAGATCGAAGAGGATGCGGAGGCGGCACACACCGATGAAGAAGACGACGAGCGCGAAAAGGTCATCGTCCGGTCGAACGGAACGGTGACTTATGTCGGCAAAGACATGGCCTATCAGTTCTGGAAGTCCGGCCTCCTGGGCCGTGACTTTTTCTATCGCAAGTTCGCGCGCCGGCTCGACGGCTTGGACGTCTGGGCTACGACGAGCCGTCAGGACTTCGCCGAGGCCGACTATCCGTCGTTTGGCGCCGCACAGGCCACCTACAACGTCATCGATGTCCGTCAGACATATTTGCAGAAGCTGCTCAAACAGGCGCTAACCGCGGTGGGACACCCAGCCGAAGCGGAGCGGTTGACGCACTTCTCCTACGAGATGGTTGCGCTCTCCCACGCGGCCGCCCGGGAGTTAGGGTTTGCCCCGCCCGCCGACTCGGACGAGGCGCGGCGCCCGTTCGTCGAGGTGTCGGGGCGTAAGGGCATGGGGGTCAAGGCCGACGACCTGATCGATCGGCTCTTCGAGAAGGCGCAAGGCGAAGTGGAGCGCCGCAACCCGGAGTTGCCCGAAACTGACCGCCGTCGCACTGCAGAATTGATTGGCGTCGCGGCCGTCCGCTATTTCATGATCAAGTACTCGCGGACGAAGGTCATTGTCTTCGACCTCGACGAGGCGCTGAGTTTCGAAGGAGAAAGCGGCCCGTACCTGCAGTACGCTGTCGTACGCGCGAACAATATCTTCCAGAAACTGCTCGAGCGTGACGGGATCAGTGAACGCGACGTGCTGGGCACGCTGACGGTCACGTCTCCCGTCGCGCTCCTGGGCACCGAGGGCGACCATGACCTCTGGAATCTCGTGCTCGAGGCATCCCGTCTGGATGATGTGGTCGAACAGGTGGTACGGTCTCTTGAATTCGCGGTGCTGGCGAAATACGCGTTTGGGCTTGCACAGATGTTCAACGGCTTCTATCACAAGGCGCCTATCCTCAACGAAGAACGGGAGGACGTACGGCGCTGGCGTGCGGCGGGGGTCGCGTACTTCCGCCAGCAGCTGACACGGGTTTTGGATTTGATGGGCGTCGGAGTTCCACCTCGCATGTGAAATGGGCTCTGAGTTCGAGTTTGTCAGTTCAGAGTTCAAGCGTTGAACCGGGAAAAATGGGCCGTGACGTTTTGTTTTGAACTTTGCATTTGGAACTTGTAACGTGCGGGAGTCAGTTTTATGCCCCTGATCGCAATCGCCCCGTGCCGCGCAATGGCGGACTATCTCGAATCAGTCCGCCGCGCCGGTGGTGAGCCGTTCGAGCTGGACTACCAGCGCGACCCGGTCGCCAGCGTCGTTGGCCGCGCGAGCGCCCTGATGCTCACCGGCGGCGGCGACGTGGATCCGTCGCTGTATGGCGAGACGCCGCATGCGACGTATCAAGCGTCAGAGCCGGGGCGCGATGAGTACGAGATCGCGCTCGTCAAGGCTGCGGTGAGTGCCGGAACCCCGATCTTTGCGATCTGCCGGGGCATGCAGGTGCTGAACGTCGCGCTTGGGGGCACCCTCGTGCAAGACATCCCATCCATGGTCAACGGCGCCGTCCATCACGCCGTGTCGGAACCGCGCTACGCGATCGCCCACGAAGTGTGGGTCGCGACCGGATCTCGGCTCGAGCAGCTCATGGGCGACAAGCTCGAAGGGGGGACTTGTCAGGTCAACAGCCGCCATCATCAGGCGGTCAAGGATGTGGCGGCGGGCTGGGAAGTGTCGGGCACCGCGCCCGACGGCGTCATCGAAGCCATCGAGCAACCGGGCGAGATCCTGCGTCTCGCCGTGCAGTGGCATCCCGAGAACTTCTGGCGCACGGGTGAGTTCCGACCGCTGTTCGAGGGGTTCGTCGAGGCCGCGCGCAAGGTCACCCGCTAGTCGCGCGCCCTTTCGCCTTTCGCCTTTGCCTTTGTCGCTACCGACCTGCGGGTGCAGGCGGCGGCGGGCCAGGTTCGGCCGGATCGTTGCCGATGACAACCGTCCACGGCCGCACCTCCCAGCGACGCACGAGACCCTCCGTGACGTAGGGATCCTGGCGTGCGAAGCTCTCGACCGTCGCTCTGTCAGGCGCGCGAAAGACCAGCAGCGCGCGATCGACCGGATCGGCAAGTGCCCCTGCGAGAAGCAACTCACCACGAGCATACGCCTCGCGCGCTCGCTCCAGATGCTGGGCGCGAAACTGGGCCCGGCGCTCCACGTAGTCGTCAACGGTCTCATAGAACAATGCGAAATATGGCATGCGTGCGCCCCGGTCCTTATTTTGAACTTGCAACTTCTAACTTGAAACTGCCTCACCGATCAAAAACGGCAACAGTTTCAACGTGCGCCGTATTCGGGAAGAGATCGAACGCCGTCGTGCTGCTCAGCCGATGTCCGGCGTCAACGAGCAGGCGCGCGTCTCGGGCGAGGGTGGCAACGTCACACGACACGTAAACGAGTCGCGACGGCTTGAGCCGGATCACACCCGACAACGCCTCCCTGCTCACGCCTGTTCGCGGCGGATCCACAATGACCGCATCAGCGCGGAAGTCCCGCTCGACGGCCAGGAACGTTTCAACCGATTGATGACGCGCCACGATCGGACTCCCTACGCTGCTTGCGTTCCTCTTCAGATCGTCTGCGGCTGAGCGATCGCCTTCGACCGCTATAACATCCCCGTCGCCCCGAGCGGCCAGCGTCACGGCAAACACGCCGGCACCCGCATAAAGATCGAGGACGCGCCCCATCGGCACGGCATTTACGACCGCTGCCACTAAATCAGCAAGCAGAAACCGATTGCTTTGAAAGAACGAGCGCACGTGGCGCGCAAGCGTGACGACAAGCGGCCCGGCCCGTGCCGCGACAGTCAATGTGTCAGTGACAATCGGAGAGCCGGACAGTACCAGCGTATGGTGGTTTCCAGCCGTCCCACACGAAATCCCCGTGACACCCGGGATGGCCGGGAGCGATCCGAGGCGTGACGGGTCAGTGTCAGCTGCAAGATCCAAGTGAATTGCGCGTTGGTCTGCCGGACAGTTTTCTGAAACTTCGATCTCCAGGACGCCGGAGCGCGGAACCCCTTGAACGATTCTTTCGAGGGTCCGCAACGCGTCAACGGTGGCTGGCAGGAGCTGTCGAGTCGGCCCTGGATCGCAGAGCTTGTGTGTCCCCTCTTTGAAGAAGCCGGCGCGGCCGTCCTGCAGGTGAAGTCGCGCGCGCATGCGATACCCATCGACGGGCGAACCATGGACGGGGATCGCGTCGGGTGGCGCCATGCGCCCAATGCGCGTCAACGCGTCCCGAATGATGTCGCGCTTGATGGCGAGCTGCCGTTCGTAGCGGATGTGCGCGAACACACTACCGCCGCACGCCCAGTCTCCCGGCGGATCGATCCGATCCGGCGACGCCTCGAGGACCCTGGTGGTCGTTGCCCAACCCGTGCCGCGCTGCACCTTCTCGATCACGGCTTCGACTTTCTCGCCAGGAATCGCTGCGGAAACGAGGACGATCGCACCGTCGTGGCGGGCGATCATTCGACCGCCTGCGGCCGGTTTTTCGACGACGAGCGTCAAATGATCGCCAGATGTCACGAAGGCCTCACCCGAGTTACTCGGACTGGACTACTACTCGAACGCCACCGCGGGCAGGCCGAAGTGGTCGCGGATGTGCCGCTCGATGGCCGCGGCTCGCGCGCGTGAAAACGCCTCGGGCGCCATACGATCGCGGAACGGGCCAAGCGAATCCTTGGCTTCCGCGTCAGCCGCGGCCCTCAACTCGTCGCCGATCGAGTCCATCACGGTGGTCATGAGGGTCTGGTCAAGAGCTCGCAGCTGCGTGATCAGAGCTTCTCGCGCCTCGCCTCGCGCGCGTCTGGCGTGGGACTGCAACGCGTCTAGTTCCCGCGCGACACGTTCGAGAACGTCCCGGATTTCATGCGTTGCCTGCGAGCTCGCTCGCAAAGTCGTCAGCCGGGCAACCACCCGCTCGATGTGGTGCGCCAACGAGACACGCCGTCGGCCTATTGTCTCGTCGGTGTCATCCTCCGAAGGTTTATCAGTTGTCAGCGCGCGCGCGCCAGCAATCGGCAGCGTCACTCCAACTGCGCGACGCCAGTCGTCGAATGCATCCAGCACATCGGCTTCACAGAACTCGATGCGCACGGGCCGCCGCCGCGGCCCCTTGCGGTAGTACCGTTCGAAGTAGCGATCGATGCCCGCAAACGCTACCTTGAGTGGGACCCCGTCCCGCGCCCACTGCGTGACTTGCTCGAATGCCGGGCCGACGATCCGAATGAGATGCCCGTCGTTCTTACGACATAGGTAGGATTCAATCTCGCGGCAGTAGCTGTCCGTCTCGATCACTGATTCCGTTCCCACACAATGCGAAGCCCGCGGAGGGTCAGTTCGGGATCCACGTGGTCGACCAGCTTCGTCTCGGGCGCCACGCTTTCGGCAAGGCCGCCAGTCGCCACGACCGCGACCGTGCCGCCCAGTTCCGCCGTCATGCGGCGCACGAGACCCTCCACCATATCGACATAACCCCAGAAGAGCCCGGACTGCATCGATCCCACCGTTGTGCGGCCAATCACTCGGTCAGGTTTCCTCACGTCGATCCGAGGCAATTTCGCGGCACGCTGGAACAGCGCATCGGCCGAGATCTGGGGTCCCGGACAAATCACGCCGCCCAGGTACTCGCCGCTCGACGAAATCGCATCGAACGTCGTCGCCGTTCCAAAGTCCACGACAATCACCGCCCGCCGATCGCGTCGTCCGTATTCCTCGTACGCAGCAATCCCGTTTACCACACGATCGGCGCCGACCTCTTTCGGGTTGTCGTACAGGATTGGCATCCCCGTGTTGCCGGCCGGCTCGACGTTGAGGGGCGTCCGCCCAAAATAATCTCGTGCCATCGCCATCATCGTGCCGGTCAGTGGTGGAACCACCGAGCCCATGACGATTCCCGACACATCATCACGCGTCACCTTGTAGTAGCCACACAAGCCCGTGATGAGGATGCCGAGTTCGTCCGATGTTCGTTCACGAAGCGTCGCCAGCCGCCAGCTGTGAACGAGCTCAGTCCCCCGAAACACGCCGAGGACGATGTTCGTATTGCCGACGTCAATGGCTAGCAGCATGCACCGGTCCTCATAACCATCGCACTTCCCCTGCGATTACTCGCTTCACGCCTGCGGAGGTGCGTACCAGAAGAGCCCCGTTGTCGTCGATTCCATCGGTCGTGCCTTGAAAGACTCCCGCTTCCGTGTCCCATTCGACGTCCGTGCCGTGAGCGGTCGGCGCAGCCTCTCGCCACGCGCGAAGAATATCATCGGCGTCGCCCCCGCAGAGACGTCCGTACACATCGTCCAGTTGGGCAAGGATCTCCTCGAGCAGTGCGGCCCGATCCACAGGTGCACCGCGCTCCTGTTCGAGGGCTGTTGCGCGACTCGCGATGTCATCGGGATGAGCCGCATCCGCGACGTTGACGCCAACGCCGAGAATAACGACTTGAGATGGCGTGCCGATCCCAACCCCCTCTGCGAGAATGCCCGCGAGCTTGCGGCGCCCCAACATGACATCGTTAGGCCACTTCAGCTGAGCGATCACGCCAGCAGATCTCGCGATCGCCTCACGCACCGCGACGCCGGCGCCGAGCGTGATCAGCGACAACACCGTGCCGGATCTGGCGTCGAGTGGTGGGCGCAGCACGCATGACAGATATAGTCCGGTGCCCGTCGGCGAGCTCCACATGCGCCCGCGCCGCCCGCGTCCCGCGGTCTGCGTCTCGGCGACGATGACGAGCCCCTCCGCAGCCCCGGCCTCGGCCGCCTGCAGGGCCACATCCATTGTGGACGTGACGGAGTCATACGATCGAATGTCGAGACGCATGAAAACGACTACAGCCAGAAACAAGCTATCCGAGCGGCTCCAACTCAAAGCTGACATCCGCAGCGAGGACTGAATGCGTCAGTGCGCCAACCGAGACGAACTGAGCGCCCGTCTCAGCGATGTCTCGCAGCCGGTCCAGCGTCACGCCGCCTGACACTTCGACGACCGCACGTCCTCTCGCGCGGCGCACGGCCTCTCGTTGATCCGCGATCGAGAAATTGTCCACGAGCACGCGGCCGGCGCCGGCCGCGAGCGCCTCCTCCAGCTCTGCGAGGCTTTCGACTTCGACTTCGACGGGCCGCCCCGCCCCGGCCGCCCTGGCCAGCACCGCGGCCACACCGCCCGCCAGCCGTTTGTGGTTGTCCTTGATCAAGATTCCATCGTCGAGTCGCTGGCGATGGTTGGTGCCGCCTCCACAACGTACGGCGTACTTTTCGAGGTCGCGAAAGGTAGGCGTCGTTTTTCGCGTATCGAGGATCGTGATACGACCAGCGGCCGCGTCAACGTACCGATAGGTTGCGGTGGCAATGCCACTCAATCGCTGTAAGAAGTTGAGAGCGGTTCGTTCGGCCGTCAACAGTGCTCGCGCCTGGCCGATCACCTCGGCGACTATGACATCGGGTTGACAGCGATCGCCGTCCACATGATGCGAGGTGAACACACACGCCTGATCGCACTGGCGAAACGTTTCCGCGGCCACCTCGAGACCAGCCAACACCAATGCGCTCTTGACGAGGAGAATGCCGCGTGCGGCCTGGCCCGCATCTACTGCGATCTCCGAAGTGATATCGCCCTGGCCCACGTCTTCCATCAGCGCGCGAGCGACGAGGTCTCGATAAGTCTCGACAGGCAGCGGGGCAATGCTCATCAAGCGCCAGGCTCTGAGAGTGCCGGTTCAGGCTCAGCGAACTCGATGCTGACAGAGAACGTGTCCGCCGGAGTCAGCGTGAGAGACTGAATGAACGCGGCGGCGCAGACATCCACGCGCGCCGACTCGAGCAGTGCCAGACGCTCTGGTGTGTCGCGGACGGCAGCCCGGGAAATGACGGCCTTCAGTGGACGTTTTGCTTCCGACTTTGCGCGGCGAACCTCGCCCAGGACGGCGATTGCGACGTCGAGCGTTCCCGCCGCCCGCAAGTCTGC
The DNA here is from genome assembly GCA_963846425.1 of uncultured Acidobacteriota bacterium. GTDB lineage: Bacteria > Acidobacteriota > Vicinamibacteria > Vicinamibacterales > UBA2999 > JACCSI01. The sequence continues at coordinate 933,887 of CAWJVW010000002.1, forward strand.
AGGTGAAATCCCCTCCAGATCGCGGCTCGATGGCCAGGCGGCTCGATGGATCGATCCGGCATGCCACCAGGACCACACCTCTTCGGTGACAAACGGCAAGTACGGGGCAAACAGGCGGAGCATGATCGACAACGCTGCTTGCATGGCGCGGTTGGCCGATTGCGCGCCTTGCTGGCCATGGTCGCCGTAGCGACGGGACTTTACCAGCTCGAGATAATTGTCGCAGAAGCTCCAGAAAAACGTCTCGGTGCGATCGAGCACGCGTGTGTACTCGTACTCGTCGAGCGCCATCGTCGCGTCATCGACCAACGCAGCGAGCTCGGTGAGCATGCCGCGATCCAATGGGTGGGTGACTGAGCCCTCGACGGGCCCGCCTGCCAACGCAAACTTCGACGCGTTGAGGAGCTTGATTGCCAGGCGCCTGCCGACTTTCATCTGACCAGCATCAAAGGCCGTGTCCACCCCGGGACCGCCTCGTGCCGCCCAGTAGCGCACTCCATCCGATCCGTATTCCTCGAGAAGATGCAGCGGGGTGACGACGTTGCCTTTCGACTTCGACATCTTCTTGCGGTCGGGGTCGAGCACCCAGCCCGAGACCGCAGCGTGCTTCCATGGCAAGGAGTCGTGTTCAAAGTGACTCCGAAGCACTGTCGAAAACAGCCAGGTCCGAATGATGTCGTGCGCCTGCGGACGCAGGTCCATAGGGAACGTGCGGGCATTAAGGTCCTCGTCGGTTTCCCATCCGGTCACGATCTGTGGAGTGACCGACGATGTCGCCCAGGTATCCATGATGTCCGGGTCGCCGACGAAGCCGTCCGGCTGTCCGCGCCGTTCATTTGAATAGCCGTCCGGTACGTCTGTCGACGGATCAACCGGCAGACGGGACTCGTCAGCAACGATGGGGCTCGCATAATCGGCGCTTCCATCCCCGCGCACGGGATACCAGACGGGAAACGGTACGCCGAAGAAGCGCTGGCGGCTGATGCACCAGTCGCCGTTCAGGCCGTTGACCCAGCTTTCGTACCGGGCTCGCATGTATGGCGGATGCCATTCCAGCTCGCGGCCGCGTGCGAGCAAGGCTTCGCGGAACTCGAGCGTCTTGATGAACCACTGGCGGCTGGTCACGATTTCGAGTGGCCGATCGCCTTTCTCGTAGAACTTGACGTTGTGGGTGATGGGTCGCGGCTCGCCGACGAGATCGCCACTCTGCTTCAGCAACTCCGCGGCGACGGTCTGAGCCTTCTTTGCCGACAGTCCCGCCATCTGGTCGTACGCCGCCTGGGCGCGGGCCGGGTCCACCGATTCCCACCCGGGCGTCCCCCACGTTACCGGACCGAGCGTACCGTTGGTCTGAATCAACGCACGCACCGGCAGCTTGAGCTCGCGCCACCACTGCACGTCGGTGAGGTCGCCAAAGGTGCAGATCATCGCGATGCCGCTGCCCTTTTCGGGATCCGCGAGGGTGTGTGCTTTGACCGGAACACTCGCGCCAAACACCGGTGTGATGACCTCGGTCCCGAACAACGCTCGGTACCGCTCATCGTCCGGGTGCGCCACCAGTGCCACGCACGCGGGCAGCAGTTCTGGCCGCGTCGTCTCGATTTCAATAGTGCCGCCCTCAGGCTTGTGAAAGGTGATGCGATGATAGGCGCCCGGCTGCTCCCTATCCTCGAGCTCGGCTTGAGCGACAGCGGTTCTGAAGTCCACGTCCCACAACGTGGGCGCTTCCAGCTGGTACGCCAGGCCGCGCTTCAGCAGCCTGACAAACATCATCTGCGACACGCGCTGCGACGGCTTCCCAATCGTCGCGTAGGTCAGCGCCCAGTCAATCGAGAGCCCCAGATGACGCCACAGATATTCGAACGCTTTTTCGTCTTCGATCGTCAGTCGGATGCAGAGCTCGATGAAGTTGGGACGCGAAACCGGAATGGGCTGCTTGCCGGGTTTGGGTGGTGGCTCGAATGATGGGTCGTACGGGAGCGACGGATCACATCGCACGCCAAAGTAATTCTGCACCCGACGCTCGGTCGGCAGGCCGTTATCGTCCCATCCCATTGGATAGAACACGGCCTTGCCCCGCATGCGGTGAAAGCGCGCAATGATGTCGGTGTGAGTAAACGAGAAGACGTGCCCGACGTGGAGCGCACCGCTGACGGTGGGTGGAGGCGTGTCGATCGATACACCTGGTCCCTGGGACGCGAGCGATCGAACCGAAATGTCCCCTCCGCCTCCCAGCGCGCGGCCCACTTTTCTTCCAGCCCCTCAAGGACCGGCTTGTCCGGAACCTGCATATTCAGTGGATCTTAGCAGGTGGACAGGACCAGTTACCTCTTTGAGCGGGCCGCCGCCCGAATCCGGTCGATCTCTTCGCGCACCAGCCGCTCGGACACATCGGCGACAACGCGCGCCACCTTGTCGGCCATTGGGCTCTGCAGCAACCGTTCGGCGACACGGGCCGCGATGCGTTCGACGTCGGCATCGGAAAGCGGGCCGACAGGAGATGGCAGGCCTGAAGTGTCGATGGACGTCACGAGGCGACCCGTCTGACCCGTCTGGCTCGAGTCTGGGTCGTGCGGCTTACCGAGGAACTTTTTGATCACGCGTCAACACGAGACCGGGTGTTCTTGTTGATGAAATCGACGATGTGCTGCATGGGAGTGCCGGGGATGAAAACACCCTGGATTCCTATGTCATTGAGCTTCGGGATGTCCACGTCAGGAATGATCCCGCCGATGACAACCTGCACGTCGGTAAGGCCTTTTTCCTTGAGCAATTCCATGATGCGAGGGCAAATGTGCATGTGGGCCCCCGACAGGATCGACAAGCCGATGACGTCGGCATCCTCCTGCAGCGCGGCGCTGACGATCTGCTCGGGTGTTTGACGCAGCCCCGTATAGATCACTTCCATGCCGGCATCGCGCAGCGCTCGCGCAATGACCTTGGCCCCGCGGTCGTGTCCGTCAAGGCCGGGCTTGGCGATGACGACTCTGATTTTCTGGCTCATAAACATCCGATCGCGGGACTAACGTCCAGCGCTACAGGTTGCCGGTCGCCGACTAGATAATCGGCGTTTCCTCGTATTCGCCCCAGACTTCCCGAAGCGCGTCACACATTTCGCCGACCGTTGCGTACGCCCGCACGCAATCCAGAATCGCGGGCATCGTGTTCCCTTTACCGCGCGCGACCGATCGCAGGTTGTCCAGCGTCCGACGCACTTGATCACTGTCGCGCGTGTGTTTCAATTCATCGAGCCGGGCGAGCTGCCGATCGGCCGCAGTGTCGTCGATATACAGAATCTCGATCTTCTCTTCGTCTGCCTGAATGAAGTCGTTGACGCCGACGATGATCTTTTCCTGCCGTTCGACAGCCTGCTGGAACTGGTAGGAAGCCTCGGCAATCTCCTTCTGCGGATACCCGAGCTCGATGGCCTCGACCATCCCACCCATGCGATCGATGGTATCCCAGTACTTCTGAGTCCCCTCTTCCATCTCACGGGTGAGCTTCTCGACGAAATAGGATCCCCCCAGTGGATCGACCACGTTTGTAATGCCGCTCTCGTGGGCGATGATCTGTTGCGTTCTCAACGCAATCGTCGCCGTCTCTTTCGTCGGCAGTGCGAGCGCCTCGTCCAGCGAGTTGGTGTGAAGGGAATTGGTGCCCCCCAGCACGCCGGCCAGCGCTTGCAGCGCGGTGCGCACGACGTTGTTGTACGGCTGCTGGGCCGTCAACGAGACACCGGCAGTTTGTGTATGGAACCGGAGCTGCCACGATCGCGGGTTCGTCGCACCAAACCGATCCCGCATCGCCTCGGCCCACAGCTTGCGCGCGGCGCGATACTTCGCGATCTCCTCGAAAAAGTCGCTGTGCGAATTGAAGAAAAACGACATACGAGGGACGAACTCGTCCACGTTCAAGCCGGCATCGATACCGTACTGCACGTACTCGAGACCGTCCCGCAGCGTAAACGCCAGTTCCTGCAGCGCAGTCGAACCGGCTTCCCGGATGTGATAGCCGCTCACCGAGATGGTGTTCCACTTCGGCACCTGGTCGGCGCAGAAGCCGAATACGTCGGTCACGAGGCGCATCGACGGCCGCGGCGGGAAGATGTACTCCTTCTGCGCGATGAACTCTTTCAGAATGTCGTTTTGGATCGTGCCAGAGATGCGCCGCCAGTCGGCCCCTTGCTTTTCGGCGACCACCAGGTACATCGCAAAAATCATCGGGGCCGGCGAATTGATCGTCATCGAGGTGGTGATGTCGCCGAGCGAGATCCCGTCGAAGAGGCGTTCCATGTCGGCGAGCGACGTGACGTTCACGCCGCACTTGCCGACCTCGCCGAGCGACAACGAATGATCCGGATCGCGGCCCATGAGAGTGGGAAGGTCGAAGGCTACCGACAAGCCCGTTCCTCCGGCCGCAATCAAATCCTTGTAGCGCTGATTGGTCTCTTCCGGCGTTCCGTACCCCGCAAACTGGCGCATCGTCCACAGCTTGCCGCGGTAGCCGGTCGGATGAATTCCACGGACGTAGGGAAACTGGCCCGGGTTGCCAATCTCCGTGTCGTAGTCGATCGTGCGGACATCGTCCGCGGTGTAGAGGCGCTCAATCGGCCGACCCGAGATGGTGCTAAACGAACGAGGTTTTCCTGGCGACGTCGTCTCGGTGGCCGTTTTCATGCTGGGAACATTATAGGGCTCGCTTCACTCGTAGGGCTCGCGTCGCCCGCAGGACTCACCGCTTCGCCGCTTCGCGCCTTCATGGGACTCGGGCTTCGCCCTCGTAGGGGCGGCGGCCGTTCGGCCGCCGCTAAGAGTACGCCCAATGCTCGAGCCGCACGAGGGTGAAGGCCGAGTCCTACGAGCGAAGCGAGTCTAGTAGACTTACCCGTGCATGGCGTCAGAGCGCAACGTGTTCGGAGCGATGCTCCAGGAGTTCGAGGGTGCCGCCCGCATTTTGAACCTCGATCCCGGGATCTGGAAGATTCTCACCAAAGCCAAGCGGCAGATCATCGTTGCCTGCCCGGTGCAGATGGACAACGGCACCATCGAAGTCTTCACGGGCTACCGCGTGCAATACAACATCACGCTCGGACCTGCCAAGGGCGGCATTCGTTTTCACCCCGACGTCACGCTCGACGAGGTGACGGCGCTGGCGGCGTGGATGACATGGAAGTGTGCGGTGGCGCAGTTGCCGTTTGGCGGTGGCAAGGGCGGCGTCATCTGCGACCCGACAAAAATGTCCAAGCGCGAGCTCGAGGCGCTCACGCGTCGTTACACGGCAGAGATCATCGACGCGATCGGGCCCGAAAAAGATGTGCCCGCGCCCGACGTGAACACCAACGAACAAGTCATGGCGTGGTTCATGGACACGTACTCCATGCACGTCGGCCATACGGCAACGGCAGTGGTGACCGGCAAGCCCATCGAAATGGGCGGGTCACTGGGCCGGCGTGAGGCGACTGGACGCGGCGTGATGATCATCACGCGTGAATCGGCCAGGCACTTGGGCTTCGATCTCAAGGGCGCGCGTATCGCGGTGCAGGGGTTTGGCAACGTCGGCTCGATCGCCGCCGAGTTGCTGGCCGAAATGGGTGCGAAGATCATCGCGGTGACCGACTGGAAATCCGGTGTACACAACGCGGCAGGGCTCGATATCAAGCAGCTCCTGGCACACAACGCGCGGCACAGAACCGTGGACGACTTCGCGGGCGGCGAGCCCATCAGCAATGCGGAACTGTTCAAGCTGGACCTGGAAGTGCTGATCCCAGCGGCGCTCGAAGAGCAGATCACGGGCGCTAATGCCCGCGATATCAAGGCCCGGCTCGTAGTCGAGGGGGCCAACGGCCCGACGACTCCCGAAGCGCACAAGTTGCTTCACGAACGGGGCGTCTTCATTGTGCCCGACATCCTGGCGAATGCCGGGGGCGTGACCGTCTCGTATTTTGAATGGGTGCAGGACCGTCACGGATACTTCTGGCCCGAAAAAGAAGTGAACGACCGGCTCGAAGCCAAGATGGTCCAGGCGTTCGACGCCGTCCTCGAAACCGCGGAGCGATACAAAGTGGACATGCGCGTCGCCGCCTACATCGTGGCAATCAATCGCGTCGCGACAGTCACCAAGCTCCGCGGGATGTACGCATAATCTGGTTCAGAGGTTCAGAGGTGCGGGGTTCAGCGAACCTTTTAAGTGCCGAGCCGGAACGGAATGAGCTGTGCGGCGGGCTGGTGCCCTTCCGTCGTGGCGGTGAGCTCCAGTAGATACTCCCCCGGCGCGAGGCTCGCAAGTGGTAGGTCGATCGTGTAGGCGTGCCCAGCCTCGGCCGGTGCACTAACCGGAATATCGGCGATCCGCTGCCCCTGTTTGTTCAACAGCTTCGAGGTAACCGTGACGAGGGCATTACCGGGAGCGTAGGCGTCCGCCCTGATCACGAGGCGGTCCGTGCGACTGAAGTCGCGATCGGCGGTCGGCATGGCATCGGGATCTTTGCTGAGCGTCCTGAATTCCAGTGCGTTGTGCGCCACCGAAATGCGCGGCGTGCCGAAGGTGAGCTCCGCCGCAGTCATGTCTGGCACGATGACCTCGCGATCCTCACTGTCGAGTGCGGCATCGCCGTTCTGGATCGACATCCGTAATTGCACACGGCCAGGCGGCACGTCAAAACTAATGGCCGCCCCTCGACGCGTTCCGCCTTCCGGCTGCGGAACGCTGCCGCGGAAATAGGTCTCACCGTCCGGAGACGCGGCAATCAGCGAGACCGATGTGGCCGAATCACGTCGCACGCCGGGTGGCGGCGGAAGGGGTTCCCAGACAAAGGTCAGCTTGGTTTTGCCATCGGCGCCGCGCGAACTTCCAACCCACGTGCGGACGAACCGCCCTCGGGCCGGTTCGGAAATCGAGGAAAGCGCCTTGCTCACGGCAGCCGGCGGACCGGCCTTCGGCGTTGTCGTCGCGCGGACCGTCTCCTCGGCGGTCAGAGCCCAGTATCCCTTCCGCGCCCGCACTTGAGCCCCCGAGCGTTTGACGCGGACTTTGATCTCGTGAAATTTCCCGTCTTGCGGCGCCTGTGACGAGTTGTACCCAAGCAGGTAGTACGCGCTCGAGTCCACGACAATCTGTTGCATGGCCCGCGCCAGGTCGTTCCGGTTGACGATGGCGCGCCCGTCGGTCTCGTCTGCCAGAACGCGAAGCGTGTCTTGTGTCTGACGCAGCGCATTGTTGCTGCGTCCGAGCCCCACATTCTCGTTGATGTCGAACTCGCCAGTCGCAAGACCCCGGGGATCGACGGTGTATAACGCCGTGTTGCTGCGGTTGGCTGCCGCAAACACGTCCTGCATCTCCCGCTGCAGGTCCATTTGACCGGCCATGTCCGCGCGGTCTTCCATGATGCTGTTATCGCCGGCGGTGGGGTTGCGCCGGGCTGGGTTGCCCATGCCAGGCAGGCTCGCGACCGGATCGCGCAACTGCGGCGGCAACACGGCAGTGTAACCCTCGCTGACAACGATGACGGCTTTGCGACCCTCGCGGAAGGCACCCAGCTTGACAGACAACCCCTCGAGCGCACTCAGGGCCACCTGTCGCCGAATGCGCTCGACAACCTCAGCGGGATAGAGCGAATACCGCTGCTCGATGTCGTTGCGCGGTTCGTAGTTGAACTTGCGGCCCTCGAAACGCTCGAGCATGCGAATGATGGACTGATGATCGCGAGTCAGCGAAACTGAGTCGATCGGGGTCAGAGGCATCATGACGGCCAGCAAATCGTTGGGGCCGACCGAGTTCTGCACGAACTCGACGAGCGGCTTGCGCGCGCCCATGCTGTTGCCGAGTCGCACATGATAGTCGTCGAGGAAGAACACGAAAATCCGCACGTCTTCATTGGCCGCTGCCGTTTCTTCCTCCTGGCGTGTGCGGAACCCACGCGCAGTCGGCATTGGCGCCGTCGTATCGATCTTGATCAGGCGAAACGTTTCAAGCGCTTGCGGCTTGCCGTCCTCGAACACTTCAAAATCCGCCTGCTGGAGATCGGTGACGGGGTTGCCCTGTTTGTCGGTGACGATGGCGTCGACGCGAACGAAGTTGATTCCCGTTCGAAATACCGGCTGCTGCTCGGCGGGTTGAGGAGTCGGCTCGGCAGGCGGAGGCTGCTGCGTGGGCGGTTGCGGCGCCGGGGGTTGCGGCGTCTGACTGGCAGTCGCGGTCACCAGCCACAAGCTGACGATGGCGACGGCGGCTGCCCCACCAAGATGGACTTTACGCATCACAGCCTTCCTGACCGTTAATCAGTGGCCACGGCCCCGATCTGGCCACTGCCCAGTGTAATGATAACATTCCATTTTTGGATGAGTTCTTCCGGCCGTCGGTCTCTTTCCTGCAACTTTCCGAGGTTTTTGATGTCCCAACCGACCCACGAGCAGACGCTCGCGACGGCGCCAGCGCTCACGCGGCTTGCCGAAGACGAAGTCATCTTTCGTGACAGCGTGTACGAGTTCGCGGACCGCGAAGTGCGTCCGCTGGTCCGCGAAATGGACGAGCACGCCAAAATTCCGCGGTCCCTGATCGATCAACTCTTTGAGTTAGGGGTCATGGGGATCGAAGTCCCCGAGAGTTACGGCGGGTCCGGCGCGTCGTTTTTCCATGCGGTCCTGGCGGTCGAAGCGCTCTCGCGCGTCGATCCCTCAATCAGCGTCCTGGTTGACGTGCAGAACACGCTCGTGATCAATGCACTGCTGCGCTGGGGCAACGAAGACGCGAGGCAGCGTTGGCTGCCGAAGCTGTCGGCCACGACCGTCGGCGCCTATTGTCTCTCCGAGGCGGGCTCTGGCAGCGACGCATTTGCGCTGCAGACACGTGCGACTGAGGTGCCCGAAGGGTACAAGCTCAACGGCCGCAAATTGTGGATCACCAACGGCAACGAAGCGGACCTCTTCCTCGTGTTCGCGAGCCTCAACCCGGACGCGGGATATCGCGCCATCACGGCTTTCCTGGTCGAACGCGGCACACCCGGTTTTACCGTCGGTAAGAAAGAAGACAAGCTGGGGATTCGGGCAAGCAGCACGTGCGAGCTGATCTTCGAGGATTGCGTGGTCGGGCGTGACCGGGTGCTCGGTGAGGTGGGCAAGGGCTACAAGGTCGCGATCGAAACCCTCAACGAGGGCCGCATCGGCATTGGCGCGCAGATGATTGGGCTCGCCCAGGGCGCGCTCGATCACACGATTCGCTACACCAAAGAGCGCCGGCAGTTCGGCAAGCCGATCGCCGACTTTCAGGGCGTCCAATTTCAGCTTGCCAGGATGGCGATCGACGTGGAGTCGGCACGGCTCATGGTCTACAACGCCGCCCGGTTGCGCGATGCCCGCCTCCCCTTCCTGCACGAAGCCGCGATGTGCAAGATTCTCTCGTCTGAAGTCGCCGAGCGCGTGACGTCAATGGCCGTCAATCTGTATGGCGGGTATGGATTCGTCCGCGACTATCCGATCGAAAAGCTGTATCGCGATGCGAAGATAGGGCAGATTTACGAAGGCACGTCCAACATGCAGCTCATGACGATTGCGAAGCACCTGCTGTCTTAGGCCGGGAGAGGTTGCCGTGGCTGAAGAATTGACCCTGAATGTAACCGGGATGACCTGTGGTGGCTGCGAAACTGCTATCAGGCGCGTGCTGTCGATGCTGGACGGCGTGACAAGCGCAACTGCCTCACACAAAGACTCGCGGGTGCAGGTGGTCTACGACCCAGCGCGGGTCGATCGCACCAAAATCACGCGCGCCATCGAGGCGGCAGGTTACGGGGTAGGAGGCTAGTAACAGTTCATCCCGGCAACAGCCCTTCGGCCGCAATCGCCCGGTGTTGCTCCTCTGTCCCCATCAGGACGCAGATCGCGCGTACGTCGCGCGCGAGGCGTTCGAGAAGTGTGCCTTCCCCGTAACCCGCAGCCCCGGCAACGCGTAGCGCCGCGTCCACGCTCACGCGCGCGGCGGCTGAGGCCATCAGCCGCGCGATCGCGACATCGGAGTGTGCGTCTCCGCGATCGAGTGCCTGCGCTGCAGCGCGGGTCATCAGACGTGCGGCCTCGAGCTCTGTTGCCGCATCGGCGATCACCCAATGGGGTTTCTCACTGCCTTGTTGCGGCGTCGCGTCGGTGCGGCGGATCTCGCTCAGAGCCTGCTCGAGAGCAGCTCGTCCCAACCCAAGTGCAACAGCCGCGAGCGCCAGGTGTGCAGGCGGGGAATCCTGCGGCAGCGTCGCACCGCGAAGACCAGCGAGACCGGCTGGGGCAGTGTGATTCGAGCCGGCAGCAGCAACAACCGCCACCGTGCCGCTGGCGGCGGCGATTTCTTCAAGGGCCGTGATCGTTGCCACGGCATCCGCACAACCCTCGACAATGCCCACGGCCTCACGGGCGATCTCGGCCGGCGTTGCCGACGTGCGATCGATCTCCGCGGCGTGCGGGGTGAGTCGTTCGGTGGCAAACGCGCGCGCCTTGTCACGCGCGGCTTGCTGGTCCGCCGATAGCTCAAAGGTCATGATGCCTCTCGGGACAGCCGCTCAAAGATCGGCCGAAGGCGCTCAGCGCTCCGAGGAAGTTCCTCGGGCAGCACCCGCACGTTGCCGACGACCGTCATGAAATTCGTGTCGCCGGTCCACCGCGGCACCAGGTGCACGTGCAGATGGTCGAGCACACCGGCTCCCGCGGGCCGCCCGAGGTTCATGCCGACATTGATACCTTGCGGCTGATACGCCTCGGTCAGCGCCATTTCGGCTCGTCGGACCAATGCCCCCAGCTCCGCCATCTCGACGTCGTCCAGTCCGGCCAGCGTGCCCACGTGTCGTGTCGGCACGACCATGAGATGCCCGCTGTTGTAGGGATATAGATTGAGGATGACGAAGCAGGTCGGTCCTTCGTCCACGATGAGTGCCCGGCCCTCGTCGCGCTGGCGCGCATCGCAGAACACGCAGCGGCTCTCATCAGCGTTGCGTGTCACGTAGGAATGGCGCCAGGGAGAGAAGAGGCGGTCCATCGTCACAGAAAGTATCAGTTACCAGTGATCCGTTGCCAGTTCAACGTCGCGGACTGCAGCCGCCAGTCGAGCGCCGGCTCGCGCGTCCAGGCTTTTCTTTGAACTGGAAACTGATAACTGGAAACTGACCTACGAAGCCGCGGAGTCAGAAGCCTGCGACGGGAGTGGACCTGGCTCCTCGTCCTCCTTGTTGATCAAATCTTTGAGTTCCTTGCCCGGCTTGAAATACGGGACACGCTTGGGCGGCACGTCCACCTTGTCGCCGGTCTTCGGATTGCGTCCTTTGCGCGGCTCGCGCTTGCGAAGGCGAAAGCTGCCAAACCCGCGAAGCTCGATCTTCTCGCCACGGTGTAGCGCATCGATGATGCTCTGAAACACCGTGTCCACGATCACTTCGGAGTGCTTCTTCGTGAGGTCTGAGACCCGTGAGACCTCTTCGACGAGTTCGGCTTTTGTCATATCAGGTATCAGGTTTCAGGCCCCAGGCCCCAGGAGGTTCTTGCCGATCCCTGGGCCCTGAGCCCCGATCCCTGCTCTACCGGTTGTGTTTCAGATGCTCGGCCAGCGTTGCGCCACCCTCGCCTTGAGACGATGAGTACTCCGCCCAGTCGGATCGATACTCGTCTGACTTCAGTGCCCGAATGCTGAGCCCGATCTTCCGGTCTGCGGGGCTCAGCTTGATGATCTTCATCGGCGTGGTCTGCCCCACTTCGAGAGTGATCTTCTCGCCGCCCTGCGACTCGTCGAACTCGCTCACATGAATGAGTCCTTCGATGCCTTCGTCGAGCTCGACGAACGCGCCGAAGTTGGTCATCCGGACGATCTTCCCTTCGATGGTGTCACCCACGTGATGGCGTGAGAAGAAGTCCTCCCAGATATCGGTCGCAAGTTGCTTGAGCCCCAGCGAGAGGCGCTGGTTTTCGGCGTCGATGCTGAGGACCATTGCCTCGACGACATCGCCCTTTTTCAACACCTCGCTGGGATGCTTGATCCGCTTGCTCCACGACATGTCGGAAATGTGGATGAGGCCGTCGATATCCTCTTCCACTTCGACGAACGCCCCGAATTCGGTCAGGTTGCGAACCTTGCCCTTGATCTTCGTGCCGACGGGGTACTTTTCCACCAACTCGTGCCAGGGATTGCTCTCGACCTGCTTGAGTCCCAGCGAGATGCGCCGTGCTGTCGGGTCCACGCCAAGCACCATCGCCTCGACCGAATCTCCCACGTTGAGGATTTTCGATGGGTGTTTGACGCGCTTGCTCCACGACATCTCGCTGACGTGAATCAAGCCCTCGACACCCGGCTCGAGCTCGATGAATGCGCCGTAGTCGGTCAGGCTCACGACCTTGCCAGACATGCGCGCACCCGCCGGATAGCGATCCATCGCCGTCACCCAAGGATCCTGCACGAGCTGCTTGTGTCCAAGCGAGACGCGCTCGGTGCCGGCGTCATACTTCAGCACGACGACATCGATTTCGTCGTTGACCTTGAAGAGTTCCGAGGGGTGCCCGACGCGGCCCCAGGACATGTCGGTGATGTGCAACAGGCCGTCGATGCCGCCGAGGTCGATGAACGCACCGTAGTCGGTGATGTTCTTGACGACGCCGCGCAGGACCTTGCCCTCGGCCAGCGTCTCGAGAGTGTGCTTCTTCTTCTCCGCATTCTCCTCTTCGAGAAGCACCTTGCGGGACAGGACGATGTTGCCGCGCTTCTTGTTGACCTTGATCACACGCATCCGGAGCTCCTGCCCCTTCAACGCGTCGAGGTTGCGAACCGGCCGCACATCGATTTGGCTGCCGGGCAGAAACGCCCGCACGCCAATGTCCACTGCCAACCCGCCTTTGATGCGCTCGATGACACGGCCAATCACGACCTTCTTCTCCGCGAAGGCGCGTTCGACCTCGTCCCAGATCTTCATCTTCTCGGCCTTCTCGCGCGAGAGCACGATGTGGCCTTCACGGTCTTCGGTCCGCTCCAACAGCACGTCAACGACGTCGCCGGCCTGAACGGTCACCTGGCCGGTTTCATCCAGGAACTCGTCGACCGGGATGATGCCTTCGGACTTGTAGCCGACATCGACGACAATCTCGGTATCGGTCACTTTGAGGACCGTGCCCTTGACGACTTCGCCTTCTGCTATATTCCGGAAGCTGTTATCGTAGAGGTCCAATAGGCGGGCGTATTCTTGCGGGTCTACGTCGGAATCTCCCTGCACCCAGGGAGTCGTGGTTTTGAGCGTCTGCCGGCCCGAGGGCTGTCTAGCCGGGGCCGACACGCCCTTCGGCTCCACGGCCGGGTTGTGCTCGTCTTGCGGCATGGCCATTGCGCTGCGCGTCCTCCTGCTTCTCGATTTTGCCGGTCATTGATGAGCGGGGGCCGGCGCCCCGCGGATGTTCGTTTTGCGCCGATTGGGAATGCCGCTGTCGGGGCGTCGCCTGACGTCGCCCCACGAAATCAAAACCGGACGCTCGCGTAACCAATAGAAGTTACGCTACTTAGCTCGTCCTGTCAAGGTAGCTAGCGAAAGGATGGCCATGGCGAAGAGAAAGGGGCAGGCACGGAAGAGCGGCAGCAAGAAGGGCCGCCGTAAAGGCGCAAAGGCGGTGCGAAAAGTTGGCCGAACGACCAAACGCGCAAGCGCGCGCCGCGCAAAGGCAAAATCGACTCGCAAGGCCAAGAAACCCGCCCGGCGGGCATCTGCGGCCCCACGACGTCGGGCGGCCGCAACAGCAAAGAAATCAAAACCCACAGCCAGGACGCGCGCCAAGGCTGGCCGCAAATCCCCCGCCCGCACGACGTCGAAGAGTGCTCGGGGCGCCGCGCGTCGCGCCCCCACGCTCGACCGCGAACGCCGAACGGTACGGGAAGAAGAAATGGTGCCGAGCCCGCCTTCCTCACTCGACCTGGATCGTTCCGCATCGGCCGCGCGCAGCGGTCGCGCCGAGCTCAACGACAAACTCCACAAGCACACCTCGACCGGCCCCGCGTTGACGGCCGGCGACATCGATGCGGACTGGGAGTCTGCCGAGTCTGTCGGCGACGAGGCTCCTGGTGGCGACAACCCCACGCCTGATCAGGACGTCGTCGATGAAATCGGCAAGGCCCTTGGCGTCGAGTACGACGACGACGAGGAGTTGCAGGGCGGCGAAGAGATCATCGAGCGCGATCGCAACCGCTGGGAACTCGATCCGGCCTCGTCGGATGACTTCGATGATCGAGACGAGTGAGCCGACATGAAAGAAAGCAAAGCACAAAGAGTACGAACGGTAGACGGAAGCACAGAAGCGCGGAATTCTTTTGGAAGATTGGTTCCGCGCTTCCGTGCTCAGCGCATCGTCCGTTTTGTTTGTGACCCTGCCTGTTTGGCTTTGACGATGTCCATCACTCGCGAGACGACTTGCTCAATCGGCATATCGGTGGTGTCGATGTAGGTCGCGTCGTTCGCCATCGCCAGGGGTGCGACGGGTCTCGTGCTGTCGGACTGGTCACGTGCCTCGAGATCGGTCTGCAGGCCAGCCAGATTCCCCTGCTGTCCGCCGGTATGGGCGGCGTCGCTCGCCCGTCGCCGCGCCCGTTCGCCGGCTGCTGCGTCGAGATAGACCTTTACCTCAGCGTCGGGGAAGACCACGGTTCCAATATCACGGCCTTCCATGACGACGCCGCGGTCCTCACCGAGGGCGCGTTGCCGCTTGACGAGAGCCTCACGGACGAGAGGCAGCCGCGCCACCGCTGCGGCCGCTTTGTCGATCTCCGGCGTCCGAATCGCTCGCGTCACGTCGTGCCCGTCGATCACGACGCGGCCATCTTCGCACTCCAATGCTGCACGCGCCGCGAGGCGCGACACCAGATCTTCATCGCTCAACGAGAGTCCGTCGTGCAGTGCCTTCCACGCGACCGCGCGATACATGGCACCGGTATCGACGTGCCGATACTCCAGCGCCTCCGCAACAGCACGAGCAAGCGTGCCTTTGCCAGCGCCGGAAGGGCCATCGATGGCGATGATGAAGCGATTGGACACGGTGAATGTGACGAACTAAGAACGAAGAACGAAGAGCGAAGAACCGAACGAAGAACAAAGAACCAAGAACGCAACCGGCAACACCTCCGCGCTTCCGTTCCCCGTTCGGTGGTTCCTAGTTCCGTTCTTCGTTCTTAGTTCTTCGTTCTACACGTCGCACCAGTGTACCATCCCCCTGTGCGCCGCCTTGGTCGCTGGATGCTGGTTCTCGTCATCCTCGTGGCAGCGCTTGCGTTTGTCGGGCTCCCATACATTGACGCGCTGGCATTCATCGCACGCGCGGCGGCAATGGACGGCTATGCAGGACAGCTCGCCGACTGGCGGGCGCAAGCGTTCGTTGCAGACCCGATCAAACAAATCCCGACGCGCTACGGTGCAGTAGACGTGCGCATGTACCGGCCGACGCGCGGGGAGTCGCGTCGCGCGGTCACCCTGGTGCCGGGCGTGCACATGGACGGCATTCGTGAAGCGCGCCTCGTGGGCATGGCGGAGGATCTTGCGGCCAGCGGCTTCACGGTCATGACCGTGTCGACACCAGATCTTCAGCGATTTCAGATCACCGGACGAACGACCGACATCATCGAGGACGCCGCGAAGTGGCTTGCAGCCGGTGAGGGCGGCACCGTCGCGCCCCCGTTGCCCGATGGGAAGATCGGCATGCTCGGCATCAGCTTCTCAGGCGGGCTTTCGCTCGTGGCGGCCGGACGGCCTGAACTGCGCGACAAAGTGAGTTTCATCATGTCGTTTGGTGGGCATGGCGACCTGCCGCGTGTGATGCGCTATTTGTGCTCGGGCAATGCGCCGTCGATGCCACCGCTTGGGGAAGGTACCCGTGACGTGGCCGGGGCCGAGCATGTGTCGATCCAGCCACCGCACGACTATGGCGTCGCCGTCGTGCTCCTCAGCTTGGCGGACCGCGCCATCCCACCCGATCAAGTCGAACCGCTCCGGCGCGGCATCATGACGTTTCTGACCGCGTCGTCTCTTGACATGGTTGACAAGGCTCGCGCAAAAGCGGAATTTCAGCGCGCGCGTGACTATGCCGAGACCCTTCCCGACCCCGCACGCACGCTGATGCGGCACGTCAACGATCGCGCGGTGGATAAGCTCAGCCCGGTGCTACTTCCCATCGTCGAAGGGATCGACGAGCCCGCGGCTCTGGCTGCTCTGTCACCGGAATCCGCTCCTGCCCCGTCTGCACCCGTGTTTCTACTGCACGGCGCTCAAGACAACGTCATCCCGTCGGTCGAGACCGTCCTACTGGCCAATCACTATCGCGGCAAGACCGAAGTGCACGCGGTCCTCAGCGGCCTCATCACACATGCCGAAGTGGACCGCAGCGCCGCGGCGACAGAAGTCCTGCGATTGGTGGGATTCTGGAAAGACCTCATGTCGCGGTAAATCCTCTCAGTTCACGTCGCGCATTCTCCTTCCATTACTTCCGGCGTGAACGCCTGGGTTTCAGCCAGGTCGACGTAGTCTTCCGGCTGGGCTGTCTCCCCTGTAAAAGTCTCGAGGTCCGCGAGCAGCGCTTTCACTGCTGGCACGGACGCACGACCGAAGAACGATTGTGGGGTGTCGTCGTTGAGGCGATCTTGACGGTACCACTCGAGCAGCCGCTCGACTGCCGTGCCGACACGACGGGCCGGGACCTTGGCCGCCAGCCGCGCGAAGGTCGCCCCTTCGCCGGTCGACGCCCCTCCGACCATGACAAAGTACTGTGGCACGGCCCGACCATCGACCTTACGCACGCTTCCCTGGAAGCCCAGCGTCGCGATGTGATGTTGTCCACAACCATTGGGGCAGCCGCTGATCTTGATCGATGCGCTGGCGGCTGCCTCCGACAGATCGGGCCGGGCGGCGAGTGTATCGCTCAGCATGCGGCCCAAGCCGCGCGACTGCGTCACGGCAAGACGGCACGACTCTGCACCCGGGCAACTCGTAACGTCGCGAATAGTCGAGGCCCAGGGTTCAGCCAACCCTGCGGCCGCCAGACGCAGGAACAAATCCGGGAGCTCGACCTCCGGCACCCACCGAATGAAGAGGTTCTGGTCGGGCGTGAGCCGAACCGTACCATCACCGTATGCCTTCGCCAGCGCCGCAAGCGCCCGCAACTGGCCGGCCGTGACATCGCCGAGCGGCAACCGCACGAGCGCTACGACATAACCCGACTGACGTTGTCGCCGCACGTTCGTCCGCCGCCATTCATGCAACGCGTCTGAATCACTTCGTGAAGTCGCGATGAGCGGCCGTAGGCCGGGACCGCTCAATGTCGTCGCCGTCACGAGCGAATCAATCGTGTCGAGCGTGGGTGGTGCTGCGAGCTCCCATGTCGGCGGAGCATCCTCAGGTGGCGCATCGGGATCAAACGGCAGGCGCGCGTCACCGGTCTCCTGGACCTGCCGCCACGTCGCCAGCACTTCCTCGCGCCACCGATCCCACCCAAGCGTCTTGATCAGGAACTTCATGCGGTTCCGATGTTTGTGCTCGTGATCGCCGAGGCGGTGATACACACGGAGGATTGCCTCCGCAACGTTGAACATCTCGCCTGCCGGCAGAAAATCGAACAACACGCGACCAGAAACCGGGAGAATCGACGTGCCACCACCGACCGTCAGCCGGAATCCACGCGTGGGCTTCCCGTCTCGTTCGGCCACGCGGGCAACCCAGCCCAGGTCGTTGATGGACGCCAAGGCGTGATCCTCAGAGCAACCTTCGAATGCGATCTTGAACTTGCGCGGAAGCACTGACGCGAGTGGATGTCGCAGCAGATACCGCGTCAGTGCCTCAGCGTATGGCGTGACATCGAAGAGTTCGTCTACGGAAATGCCCGCGAACGGGCATGCGGTGATGTTCCTCACGGAATTGCCGCACGCCTCGCGCGTGGTGATGCCTTCATCGGCCATCCGGCGCATGACGGTTTCGACGTCGGCAAGTTTCAAGAAATGAAACTGGATGTTCTGCCTTGTGGTCACGTGCGCAAAGCCGCGCGCGTATTGCTCCGAGACCTCGGCCAGCGATTCCAGCTGCTCCGCGGTGAGGACACCCTGTGGAATCTTGACGCGCAACATCTGCACATCGTCCTGCCGCTGGCCATAAGTGCCTCGCACGAGGCGGAACTTCCGCCACGCCTCCGCCGAGATTTCGCCCCGCTCGAATCGCTCGAGCATCGAGACGAACTCGTCGATGTCCGCAACGTCGGCAAACGATTCGCGGTTTCTGCCTGGGTGCGAGCGTTTCTCCCCTTCGGCCCACTCTCTGCCTTCGTGGGCTTCCCGCCCTTCGTGGCCGTTGTTACCTTCGTGTCCTTCGGCTGTGAGGCGTTGATGAACAGCGCCGAACCTACCCATGGCACACCTCCTGGCCTGCCGGCCAGGCTTGTCGGGTGAGGCCGTCGCGGAGTGCGACGACATTGCCGATGACGATAGTGCCGGGTGACTCGGCGTCCGGCGCCGCTGGCAGCGAACCGAGGCTGCCGGTCCAAACCGTTTGTTCCGGCAGCGACGCGTCGCGGACGATGGCTACTGGGGTCGAAGGGCGCCATCCGCTCTGTGTGAGAGCGTCCGCGATCTCTGCTCGGTGATCGGTACCCATCATGACGACGAGGGTCGCAGCCTCTGGTGCAATTGATCCCACAACGCTCGCGAACCGCTCGACGTCGTGTCCGGTGGTCACGACCACAGCGCTGCTGACGCCGCGATGCGTGACAGGAATAGACGCCGCAGCCGGGGCGGCAAACGCGGATGACACGCCCGGCACCACTTCGAATGTGATACCTGCCGCCTTGAGTGCGAGGGCCTCCTCGCCCCCACGCCCAAACACAAACGGATCGCCGCCTTTGAGCCGCACGACGTGGCGTCCCCGTCGCGCCGCGCGGATCATGGTCCGAATGATTGCGTCCTGTCCCATCGTGGCCGATCCGCGTCGCCGGCCCACGAAGATCTGCTGCCCATGTTTGGCCAGCGAAACGATCTCTGGTGAGACAAGCGCGTCGTAGAGCACGAGATCGGCCTCCGCCAAACGACGAGCCGCTCGCCGCGTGAGCAGGTCGGGATCGCCGGGACCGGCGCCGACGAGCGATACCAGACCTCGGGTGCGGAGTTGGGAGGGCGGAGTGCCGCGTCCCACTGTCTCTTCATGCAGCGCGGCAAGCGCGGCGAGCAGCGCATCCCGGCGCCTGTCAATCGGCACGCCTTCTCGCCGCCAGTCTTCGCGGAGCCGCGTTGCCAATGCGGTCCAGTCTGCGACATCGCGGCCGATGAGCCGTTCGAGCGCCTCACGCAGAACGCGCGCCAGCGCTGGGGCCTCGCCGCCCGTAGACAACGCCACAGTCACGGGTCCACGCCGAAAGCTGCTGCCGGCAAAGGCCGTAGCATGTCGTGGATCATCGACGGCATTGACAAAGATGCCACGCGCACTGGCCTCACGCGCGACGATCGCATTGATCTCCGGGGGCGCCGCGCTCACGACATACCAGGCCCCTTCGAGATCAGCCGCCTCAAACCGGCGTCTGGCGATTTCAACCGGCTCCCGTTCAATCGCGGCGACAACAGCGGGTGAGACGACAACGACGTGTGCGCCCGCCTCCAGAAGTCGAGGGATTTTTGCTGCGGCAACCGATCCCCCGCCGACGACGAGCACACGGCGGCCGACGAGATCGAGAAACGCTGGGAACAACTGGCGCGCCATAATTACGCTCCCGCTGCCGACATCTCGACACCGCTCGCACTGAGGGTCTCGATGATCCGCATCACGCTGCGGTCGACGGGCTCCCAATCCACAGGCACGACCACCTGCGCGCCTTTCGACGATTCGCGCTCGGGGAGCCCTCCTTCGATGAGCGCCTCGAGATCCGATTCCGCGTGGACGTGCAGGATCGGCATCTCCGCCGGTCCGCGCGCATGACTGCCCATGCGAACGGAGATGTTCGAGGGCCGTAGACGGCCCTCGAGCGCGTCAACGAGCCGAGCCTTTCCCGGCGATGGCAGTCCCGTAACGAGTAGGGTGAGTTCGGTCAGCATGTCGGTTCTCCTCTCGCCTCCGCTCGACGTGCGAGCGTCGGCGCGGCAAGCCCGCCGCCGAATGGGGCGGGCACGCAACGAAGAAAAGGCCCGGGAATCGTCCCCGGGCCTTCGAACCGTTTGCTGAATTCGTGAGCGTCTGGATCAGGTGATTAGACGTTCGAGCAAGATCGATGGCACGCGGAGACCCTCCCGGGCCCCAGGACATGTGCAACAACAGCAGTGCCGACCTCGCAACATTGAGCCTCTATTAACCAGCAGAGGACGCGCATGTGTCAAGTGCAAGCCGCTTATCATTACGATTCGGCGTCTTCATGATTCGACTGCAAAAACTCATTTCGATGGCCGGGGTCGCCTCGCGACGCGCGGCGGAAGAGCTCATCCTCGAAGGCCGCGTCTCGGTCAACGGCGAGGTTGTGCGACTGCTTGGCACAAAGGCCGATCCCGTCAAGGATGAGGTACGGGTGGACGGCCGTCGCTTGCGCATTGACGTCCGCCAGCGTTACATCCTGCTCAACAAACCCAAGGGCTTTGTGACCACCCGCAAGGACCCCGAGGGTCGCCGCACGGTCATGGATCTGCTGACCGGCGTGCGCGAATACGTCTACCCCGTCGGCCGCCTGGACTACGACAGCGAGGGCCTGCTCCTGCTCACGAGCGACGGCGATCTGGCGGCACGCCTGATGCACCCGCGGCACGGCGTCGAGCGCGTGTACGAGGCGATCGTCGTGGGCGCGCCTGACGAAGCGGCGCTCGAGAAGTTGCGGCGTGGCGTATTCCTCGATGGCGAACGCACGGCTCCCGCCCAAGTCCGGCGTGGCGCCGTTGTTGGTAAAGGGCGTCAGCAAACAACGAAACTGACGATTACGCTTCAGGAAGGTCGCAACCGCCAGGTGCGGCGCATGTGTGCGTCGATTGGCCACTCAGTCCGGCATCTCACGCGCGTTCGCATGGGCCCCATCCGTCTCAACGACCTGCGCCCCGGCCACTGGCGGGATTTGTCAGCGGTGGAGGTTGACAAGTTGAAGCAGGCGGCGGGCAATTAGGATTCGTCGGCGCCTTCGGCTTCGGTGTCTTCGTCCAGCGGAAGCATCTCTTCTGACACCGGCCGCTCCATCAGGATGGACGGCGCATCGAAACCGAGCGCCGCTGCCATGTCCTCGACCTTTGGCAAGTCGTTGAGATCCTTCAGCCCGAAGCGAATCAGGAATTCCCGGGTCGTGCCGTACAGAAAGGGACGGCCGATCACGTTCTTACGTCCGACAATTTTGATCAGGTGCCGTTCCATCAGCGTGGAGAGCACGCCCGTCGTGTTGACGCCGCGAATCTCGCCGATCTCCGCTGCTGTGACGGGCTGCTTGTAAGCAATCACGGCCAGCGTCTCGAGCGACTGCACGGACAACTTCTGCGTTGTCCGCTCGTGGAACATGCGGCGGACCCACTCGTGAAACTCTGGACGTGTCGTGATCTGAAACCCACCGGCGACTTCTGTGAGATGAAGCCCCCCGCGCTGTTCGTAGTCCTGCGCCAGCGCTCGGACCGCCGCGAGCACATCATCTTTCGGCTCGTCGTTGAGGAGCTTGAACAGCATCTTCGGGGTCAGCGGCTCCGGAGACGCAAAGACGAGGGCCTCAATGATGGACTTGAGCTGTGCGACATCGAGCCGCGGTTGGGATTCCTGCGTTTCTTCCGTCATTCCACCTCCGTCTTGACCGGATGGTGCGCTTTATATTGATCCTCAGGATCATGGATCGGGTGCGGCGCGTCTTTGGGACGCGCCCGCTTGTAGATGCGGATCGGGCCTGCCTGTCCCGCCTGAAAGACTCGAATGAGCTTCAGCCGGATCATCTCCAGCAGCGCGAGAAATGTCACGATCATCTCGGTGCGCGAGGCAGCACCCTCAAAGAGATCCTCGAATCCACACGCCTCGGTTTCGGACAACCGCTCCAACATCTGTTCAATGCGCGCCTCGATGGAAATCTGTTCGGGCGGCAGCGGAAGCGGAGGGCGCAGCTTCGCTCGTTCCAGGACGGACCTGAACGCGGACAGGAGGCTGAACAGATCGACTTCGAGCTCAGGCTCGTAATCGTCCCCGGCAAGTTCTTCGACGCGTGAGTCCGGCCGCGTCCATTGCGCGCTCCGCAGCGTCTCGCGATCATGCAGCAGTTCCGCCGCAGCCTTGAATTTCTGATGTTCGAGCAGCCGTCTCACGAGCGCGTCACGGGGATCTTCTTCGGGCTCGTCGGCCTGAGTCGGGTCAGGACGTGGCAACAACATGCGGCTCTTGATGTGGATCAGCGTCGCGGCCATCACGAGGAACTCGCTGGCGACGTCGAGATTGAGCTCCTGCATCAAGCCCAGATATTCGAGGTACTGCTTCGTGACGAGCGCGATCGGGATGTCGTAGACGTTGATCTGGTGCTTCTTGATCAGGTGTACGAGCAGGTCGAGCGGCCCTTCGAAGGACTGCAGCTTGATCTTGATGTCTTCGAGCTGCGACTCGAAGCCGTCATCGGGCGCCTGGTGATCCGTGTCGGTCATGTCTGTCAGGCGATCAGTATTTCAACTGGATAGCGGTGCGCACTTTCTCGAGTGTTTCCTGTGCGATCCGTTGGGCCTTCCGCGATCCGTCCACGAGCACTTCGCGAATGTACCCCGGTCGCGCCAATGCCGCTTCGCGCCGCTCACGGATCGGTTCCAGCATCTTGTTCACGGCATTGGCAAGCTTCGTCTTCACCTCGACGTCGCCCACCTTGCCTTGGCGGTAACGGGTCTCCAAGTCTTCGACTTCAGCAGTATTCGGGTTGAAGGCTCTGTGATACATGAACACTGGATTGCCCTCTACGGTCCCGGGAATATCCGCGCGGATGCGCTTGGGATCCGTATACATCTGCCGGATCTTCTTCGTGACTGTCTCCGCATCGTCTGACAAGGCAATGGTGTTGCCGTAGCTCTTGCTCATCTTGCGGTTGTCGAGGCCAGGCAGGCGTGGAGTCGGAGTCAACAAGGCTTTGGGCTCGACGAAGACCTCGCCGTAGAAATTGTGGAACCGCCGGACCACCTCGCGCGACAGCTCGAGGTGTGGCACCTGATCGTCACCGACGGGCACGAAGTGAGCGTTGTAAATGATGACATCAGCAGTCTGGAGCAACGGGTATCCAAGGAAGCCAATACTGGACAAGTCCTTCTCGGCCATTTGCTCAATCTGTTCCTTATAGGTCGGCACGCGTTCGAGCCAAGGGATGGGCGTCACCATCTGAAGCAGCAGATACAGCTCCGCATGCTCGGGCACCATCGACTGGACGAACAGCGTACTGCGCTCCGGATCGATGCCGGCGCCAATCCAGTCAGCGACGTTGTCGATCGCGCCAGCGACGATCTCGTCCGTGTCGGCGTACGCACTGGTCAGGGCGTGCCAGTCAGCGACAAAGTAAAAGCAGTCGTATTCATTCTGCAGCCGGTCCCAGTTCTGCAGTGCGCCGGCCAGATGCCCGAGATGCAATTTCCCGGTCGGGCGCATGCCCGACACCACCCGTTTCGCCATGTTTTCCACAAAGGGGTCGGGTCTATTTACCGTTTTTGCCACCCATCGCCGACCCCGTACGCAAAAACTGCCAATTCCGCTACAACATCCAGTTCAACAGCAGATTTCGCAGCGGGAGCGTGATCGCCGACAACAGCCCTGACAACATCAGCACGTACAGTAGCAGGAACCCCCAAGGGCGGAGCCTGTCAATCAGGACTGCCAGCGACTCCGGCAGAACTCCCATCAACACATTCCCGCCGTCAAGCGGCGGAATCGGGATCATATTGAAGACGGCCAGCAATACGTTGACGACCACGAAGAGGATGAGTGCCCGGGCAACGAATTCGGCGGATGCCCCGGAGCCGGGATCCGGCATCACGTTGAAGATCACGGCTCCGACAGTGGCCAGTATCAGATTACTGACCGGCCCGGCCAGCGCCACGATCGCAAAATCGCGACGCGGGTGCCGCAGGTTTCTGATGTCAACAGGCACGGGCTTCGCCCACCCGATCAGCGGGACACCTGTCATAAGCGCGATCAGGGGGAAGACGATCGTGCCGATGACATCGATGTGAACCGCAGGATTCAGCGAAAGCCGGCCGAGCCTCCGCGCAGTCGCGTCACCCAGTTGGTTCGCGGTCCACGCGTGGGCCGCTTCGTGAAATGTCAGCGAGCCGATGAGGACGACAAACGCGACGAGGAGTTGTGGAAAGTCGAGGCCGGCCAGAGCCTGAGAGTAACACACGCGAGGGCCGGGGTAGCGTGATACGCGCAGACGCACCAGCGAGGGTGTGGCGCCGGCGTCTCTTTTCCACAAAGGGGTCTCTTTTCCACAAAGGGGTCGGGTCTATTTCAAGTTTCTGCGCCCCACCTGCCGCCAGGTACGTACAAACTGCCAGCCTTAGGACGCGTGCGCGAAGTAGTCGATGATCGCGCTCGCGCTCTTGGCGCCGACCACGCGCGTCAACTCCTCCCTCGTGGCACGCCGCACGCCGGACAGACTGCCAAACCGAGTCAGCAACGCTTTCCGTCGTCGCGGTCCGATCCCCGGCACCGCGTCGAGCTCGGATCGCAAATCGCGCTTGGTCCGCGACTGGCGATGGTACGTCACCGCAAAGCGGTGAGCCTCGTCGCGGATCCGCTGTAGCAGTCGAAGCGCCGGGCCGTGCGGATCCATTGCGATGGGCTGATCGCTATCACGAACGAAGACGAGCTCCTCTTTCTTCGCGAGGCCGATTGCAACGAGATTGGAGAGGCCAACCTCCTCCAGTGCCTCGTACGCCGCGTTCACCTGCCCTTTGCCGCCGTCGATGACGATCAAATCCGGGAACGGCCCGCCTTGGTCGAGGACTTTCCGGTAGCGACGTCCGACAACCTGTTTCATCGCGGCGAAGTCATCGAGGAAACGCGACGACAAGGGGACAGTCCCCTTGTCCAATAGTTGCGCCGAGCCTCCCGCAGTTTCCGCACGACTGACGCGGAACTTGCGATATTCACTTCGCTTCAGACGTCCGTCTTCACACACAACGAGCGACGCGACCGTTTCCGCGCCCTGAATCGTCGAGATGTCGAAGCACTCGATGCGACGCGGCAATGCCGGAAGTTTCAGAATCCCCTTCAGCATGTCCAGTGCGTCGTATTGCGAGGTGGCCTGGGTGTCGAACCGCGATCGGTAGGCCAGCGCCGCGTTGCGCTGCGCGAGTTCCACCATGTCTTTCTTGTCACCGCGCTGTGGTACGAGAATCCGGACTTTCCGTTCGGCGCTCGACGAGAGCCACGTTTCAAGGACGTCGCGCTCGTTGGGCTCGACTGGCACATGAATCTCGGGCGGAGGCACGTTGTCCGTGTACAGCTGCTGCAAGGTGAGCTCGAGCAGCTCGGCCTCAGAGATTGCGGGATCCCCCACCGCGCCCGCGGCTCCGAGTGCCGTCTGCAATTCGAACCGCTCGATGACCCGCCCGCCGCGAAACACGAAGATCTGGACGACGGCGCCCTGGGTGCCCAACTTGAGGCCGATGACGTCACGGTCGTTGAGACCCGCGGTCGCCATCTTCTGCTGCCGTTCCTGAACTGATTCCACAGTTCGGATCGCGTCCCGCAACTGCGCCGCCTCTTCGTACCGTTGATCGCTCGCCGCTTGCGACATGCGCTCCCGCAACTGCCCCGCGAGCTCCTCATTGCGACCTTCGAGGAATAAGCGAGTGTCCGCGACCGCGACCGCATACCGCTCTTCGGTGCAGAGGGTGGCGACGCACGGGGCGAGGCACCGGCCGATGTCGTATTCGAGGCACGGGCGCCCGCGGAATCCCGTAATTACCTCGTTGCACGACCGGATGCCAAACAGTTTGTGCGTCAAGGCCATCGTCCGACGCGCGAACTTGGCCGGTAGAAAAGGTCCCGCGTAGAAGTCCCCGCCCTTGTCGACCTGGCGTGCCACGAGCACACGCGGGAAGCGCTCGTTGGTCGTGAGCTGCAAGTACGGATAGTTCTTGTCGTCGCGGAGCAGGATGTTGTACCGCGGAAACCGCTGCTTGATCAGGTTGTTCTCGAGTGCGAGGGCTTCGACCACCGAATCGGTGACGATCACCTCCACACTGGCGGCCTCATCGAGCAGGGCGTCGTGCCGAGGGCTGGTGCCGTATGCGCTCAGATAGCTCCGCACGCGGTCCCGGAGCGAGCGCGCCTTGCCCACGTAGATCGTCTCGCCGCCGCCGTTCAGATATAAGTAGACCCCCGGCTGGAGCGGGAGCCGCGCGATCTGATCCTTGAGATTTTGAATAGCCATCGGATACGCTTGCAGGCCGTCGGACGTCAGCGCTGCGCGGGCCGCTCGGGCGGGAACGACTCCATTTATTTTAAACGATGACCTTCACGGGCGCGATCGGCGCCGTCTGCATGCTCCCGCTGCGCGCCATTATCTCGGCCAGCGTCGCGCTCGGTATCCACCCTAACGTCCTCACACTCATTGGCGTCCTCGTCAACATCGTCGCTGCCTGGGCGCTGGCCATGGATCGATTCGTGCTGGCCGGCGTCATCATGATCGTGGCCAATATCTTCGACTTCATCGACGGGAAGGTCGCACACATTACGGGCAAACAGTCGGAATTTGGCGCCTTCTGGGATTCGACGCTCGACCGCTTTTCGGATCTGGCCCTCTTCACCGGGCTCATCTGGCTCTACTCGTCGCTCGGGCGTGAAGGGTATGTGCTGGTGGCGACCATGACGCTCATCTTCTCGATCATGACGAGTTATGCGCGCGCGCGAGCAGAATCGTTGATCGACAAGTGCAAGGTAGGGTTCATGGAGCGGCCGGAGCGGATCGTGCTGTTCATGATTGGGGCGTTCACGGATCGCATGGCCGGCGTGCTGTGGGTGATTCTCGCGTTGTCGGTCGTGACGGTGGCAAACCGGATCTATTACACGTATCTCGTGCTGAACCACTTGCCCATGCCGTCGACGTCCGGCCTCTCGGGCATATTCTGGAGAGCGTTTTTCTGGAGGGACGAGCGCGCCACGGTGGCCTACGACGCGTGGGTGGTCGCGATTCTCGCGTTCGTATGGCTCACGCCGCCTGACTGGCTCCGCGACCCCACGGCCCACGGCTTGGGCGTGTTGGGGTCTTTGTTTTAATCGCGAGTGTAGAGACCCGCGCTCCGGAGTGACTTCGAAAACCGTTACAGAGCGATCGCGCTCAGCATGCGGGATTTCGCAGTCTTCCCGAAGGGCTTGTCGTTGCCGTTCTTCGGCTGTTGCGTCTTCTCTTTCTTGTAGGTTCCCCACACGGCTTTGGTTGCCATCACGAAGCCTTCCGTTTCTTGACAGCTTTCTTCGGGCTCTTCGCTGTCGTTGCGTCAATGACCTTGGCCGTCTTCTTTTTGCCCGTGCTGACCTGGTCGAGGCTTCTGCGTAGCGCCTCCATGAGGTCGACGACCTTGGGTGGTGCTTCTTCTGTCGGTGCCACAAATTCTTCGCCGGCGACTTTCGCGTCGATGATCTGTTTCAAGCCTTCCTGATACTCGTCCTTGTAGTCGGACAGATTCAGCTCGCCCTCGAAGCTCTCGATGACCTGTTTGGCCAGCTTCATCTCGGTTGCGTTGACTTTGCCTCGTACTTCGCGCAGCTCGTCGATCTGATCGATGGTGCGAATCTCGGCGGCATGATGCAGCGTGTACATCACGAGGCCTTGCTTGTGCGGCTTGACCGCAACAAGCGACTCGCGGCCGTGAATAGCCACCTTGCCGACACCGACCTTACCGTGCATCCCGTCGCGCATGACCGCGTAGGCGTCGGTGGCCATTGCCCCGTCCGGCACGAGGTAGTACGCGCGATCGACATACATGGGATCGATCTCGTCGTCTCCGGCGAATTGCACCAGGTTGATGACCTTGGTGGACTCGGTGCGGACCTTGGCGATGTCCTCGTCGGTCATCACCACCCATCGGCCCTTTTCGAATTCGTAGCCCTTGACGACCTCGGCCGATGTCACTTCCCGCTCGCACTTCGAGCACCATTTCTTCTGATTGATTCGGGTCTGGCACTCGGCGTGAAGCTGGTTGAACGCGATGGTGGCGCTGGCCTCGGTGGCCGGATAGACCTTGACCGGGATGTTGACGAGACTGACCTTCAAATAGCCTTTCCACGTCGGGCGAGGGGGCATAACTGGTCTCCTGAGGTATCGGTCAAAGTGTGCAGAACATTACCGGCACGGTCGCCGGCGTCGAGCGGACAATTTTTAGTTTACAAAGGGCGCTAACTGGCAGCTGACACTATGGGTTACACGGAATCGCGAGCGTCCCTGGCGCCGAGATGCAGGCCCGGCCCACGGTCCATTTCGATGGCATGGCTGCTGATCTTGTCGCGGAGAACCCTCCGGACCTCGCCCAGAAACCGCGTCGGCACTTCGAGACTCCGTGCGAGCGCTTTCAAGCGCGAAATCATCAGGAGAGTTGGCGGCTCCCCTTCGCGCCACTTGATGCCGCCAATCTGGGCATAGGGCATGAAGCCGGTATCCGTCCAGATCCCTTCTTCGTACAGCCCACGCGTGATTCGCGTCGACAGCGGCATCATGTAGCCGAAGTACACGAACATCATCAGCTCGCCGAACGCGCTGCGCCCAAACACGTTGAACCATTGGCTCAGGTCGGCGGATTGCCGCAGCGCCAGGTATGCCTTGAGCAGGATCAGCAGTCCGAGCATCATGCCAATGCCCAGGCTGAGCCCATAGAACGGCGGCTTTCTCGCGGGCCACGTGATCAGCGCGCTCGAACGGCGCCGGCCCCAGCGGACCAGCTCGAGACCAACACGCAGGTTCGCAATCAGGAACCCCAGGCCAAGCACCAGCAGGATCTGCGGGAGCAGGGCTACCAGGGTCATGAGTCCTTCGCGCTGGTGGCGCCGGCTGGTTCAACGTTGGATAACGTCGGATCGAAGCAGTGTCGGCAGCGGGCTTCGTAGGTCCCAGTCGCCCCAAGCAGGACGCGGTCGCTGCTTCGGACGAGCCGCTGCGTGTGATTGGCGGGGTTGCCGCAGACCATGCAGATCGCCCGCGTTTTGGTGATGTATTCGGCGACCGCCAGCAATTGCGGCATGGGTTCGAACGGCTTGCCGAGGTAGTCCTGATCAAGACCTGCGACAATCACGCGCACGCCGTGCGAGGCGAGCTCCGCACATGCCGCCGGCAAATCCGCATCGAAAAACTGTCCCTCGTCTATGCCGACGACTTCCGTCTCGGGCTTGACTTTCGCAAGCAGGTCGGCGGAGTTGCGGGCCCGCTCCGACGGGATCCGCAACTCGCTGTGCGAGACGATGTGGTCGTCCGCGTAACGGGTATCAACGGCCGGCTTGAAAATCTGGACCCGCTGACGGGCGATCTGCGCGCGCCGGAGCCGCCGGATGAGCTCCTCGCTCTTCCCGCTGAACATGCTGCCGACAATGACCTCAATCCACCCCGCCTGAGGGGTGCGAACGACATCCATACCAGGATTATAGGACTCACGCGCTTCGCGCGCTCGTGGGAGGGCCAGCCGGTCCCCCGCGTTTTGCGACCGGGGACAGGCTTTGTCATCGGGGGACAGTCCCTGTCATCACGGGACTGTCCCCATACGCGTCACTGTTATAGAAGGGCGCAAATGCTGCAATCGTGGCAAGCCGGAACGCATCCCGCCGCCCGATCAAATCGCGCGTCAACAGACCCCAGGCGCCTCGCGTCCCGCGGACTGACGCGCCGGCCAGCTCGTCGATCACGTCGCCTAGTTCCTCGCCCGAGACGACCCGCGCTGCTACCGCAACAGGCAGCGTCAGCGAGGGACCACCGCCATATCCCCACCGCGTCCCATCGGTGACAGCCGCCCACGTCTGCAAGACCCAGTGTTCGCCTTGGGAAGGCATCCGCTCGAGGCCGCCTTCCACACCGACCGCGAATGACGCACCCGCATCGGACCTCGCGCCGAGCGCGATGAGCGCTTCTGCCCGACGCCGCGCGCCGTCGATAATCTCGGCGACGCTCATCGGCATACGCGGGGCAACGGTGGTCAAGTCGTGGGTTTGTAGCTGGGCCGAAGCGAAACGACGATCCGCGCGGGCGATCGCCGCCACAGCCTCGCGCACGCCTTCAACCTTTGCGGGACGAGTGGATCCGATGAGGATCAGCACAGGAGATGCCGACGTGTTATGCCCGGGCCAGGTACTCCCCTGTGTCGGTATTCACGCGGATCATGTCGCCTTCATCGACGAAGGGCGGCACCTGCACGATGACTCCTGTTTCGAGTGTCGCGGGCTTCATCTGGTTGGTCGCCGTCGCTCCCTTGATGGCCGGGACCGTTTCGACGACTTTCAGATCGACGGTCTGGGGCAGCTCGATTCCGACCGGCTCGTCGCCGTAGAACTCCACGTGGATCGTCATCTCCGACTTGAGGAACCCGACCGAGTCACCGAGCACCTCCGCGCTCATGTGGATCTGGTCGTACGTCTCGGTATCCATGAAGTGATAGCCGTTGCCGTCGCTGTAAAGGAATTGCATTTCCTTCTCGTCCAGCGTGGCCCGTTCGATCACATCCTCCGACCGCAGCTTCTGCTCCGACATCGTCTGGCTGCGCAGGTTACGGCCCTTGACCCGCACGAACCCGCGCAGGTTGCCCGGAGTCACGTGCATCAGGTCGTGGATGCGAAAGAGCTCGCCGTCGAGCTTAATAATCATTCCCTTCTTCAGTCGTGTGGCGAGGAGTGTGTCAGCCATGATGCCTTCATTGATGTGAGTAGAACCTTGCAATGGTAGCACTCTTGGGGCCGATGGGGCGGGTGGCCCGGGTCGGAGATGGCGCAGATAATATCCGCGTAATTGCCCGCCCGACCCATCCGACCCGCCCGCTCTACCCGCCCTACCTGCCTTAGTGCTACGATGCGGATCGTGGCGTTTGCACGCTGGGATCCGCTTCGCGACTTGCTGGCCATCCAGCACCGCATCGAGCGCCTGTCTTCATCCAGCCCTCAGGGCTGGGCACCGGCCGTTGACCTCTGCGAGACCGCTGATGCATTTATCGTCACTGCCGAACTGCCGGGCATCGCTCGCGACCAGGTGCGCATCGAGGTGCAAGACGGCCGGATTACTCTGCAGGGTCGCCGCGACGCGCGCGTGCCATGCGAGCAATACCATCAGGTCGAGCGAGGGCATGGCGAATTCTTACGAAGCTTTGCTCTTCCTCCAACCGTCAATGCCGATGAGATCTCGGCGGATTTGCGGGACGGCGTTCTCACAGTCATCGTGCCCAAGGCGCCGGAGCGCGGCCCCCGTCGGGTGGATGTGTCCTGACCCGCAAGGAGTGAGCACAGGAAATTCTATCCGCGGCTTCCCGTTCCGCGGGATCAACATGGTTCGCGGATGACCAAGCGTTTCTCCGTCGCCCTTGCGTTATTGACCACCGGCGTCGTGGCCGGCGTCATTCTGACAGCCCGGTTGCCGAGCGACGTCGTGGCGACCGCACAGCCAGGTTCCCCGCCGCCAACCTCGGCCCCCCGCGGCGCAGTGGCCACCGCGCCCGGACCAGACTTCACACGCGTTGCCGAACAGACGGTGCGGGCCGTGGCCAACATCTCGTCGATCCAGATTGTCCGGCAGCGGACATCTCCTTTCTTCAACGATCCGTTTTTTCAGCAGTTCTTTGGTGACGATGGGATGCTCGGATCGCGCGATCGCTATGCGTCAAGCCTCGGCTCGGGTGTGGTGGTATCTGCCGACGGCCTGGTCGTCACCAACTATCACGTGCTCGGCCAGGGCACGATCGCGGAAGTGACCGTGTCATTGGCGGACAAGCGGGAGCTTCAAGCCAAGGTGGTGGGCGTCGACACCTGGACGGATCTCGCACTGCTCAAGGTCGACGCGACCAATCTTCCGGTCATCCCCTGGGGTGATTCATCGAAGTTGAAAGTCGCCGAATGGGTGATGGCGATCGGGAACCCCTATCAGCTCAGTCAGTCCGTGTCGCTCGGCATTGTCAGCGCGCTTGGGCGCAGCAACGTGGGCATCTCTACCTACGAAGACTTCATTCAGACGGACGCCGCGATCAATCCTGGCAACTCCGGTGGCGCGCTGGTGAGCGCACGCGGCGAGCTCGTCGGAATCAACACCGCGATCTTCACCCAGAGCGGCGGCTATCAGGGAATCGGCTTCGCCGTGCCCAGCAATCTCGCGCGGCACATCGTGGACGACCTGAGTCGCTACGGCGAGGTGCGGCGAGGCTCCATCGGCTACATCGAAGTCGCGCCCCTCACGACGCACATTGCAAAGCAGCTTGGGGCGCCGTCAACTGATGGCGTCGTTGTCATGGACCTCGGACGAGGCGCTGCCTCCCGGTCGGGAATCGAGCAGTACGACATCATCATCGGTGTGAATGGCACCCGAATCGCCGATACCGCCACACTGCTGAAGGTGATTTCCGACTCGCCAATCGGCAGCACCGCGACGATCGAAGTGCTGCGCGAGGGACGCCGGCAGACATTCAAGGTTCCGGTGCAGCAACAGGGCCAGCGCCCCACGCGCAGGACCGGATGAAAAAGTAGAGTCTTCTCAGTTACAAGTTGTCAGTTCATCCCTCGAGGTCGCTCGGGATGAACCCTAGGCTTCCTTGAACGGTTCAAAGGGCAGGTGCGCACTTCTTAGAACTGGACACTGACGACTCACAACTGATACGTCTCATGCCCCCGACCGACCAGGCCCTCGACATCATCCTCGCACTCGCGTTTGCGGCCACCATGGCCGCCGTCGTGGCGCTGGCGGCGGGGAGCCTCGCGCGACGCTGGTTGGCGGGCTTCGCCCGCCAGCACCACCTCACGGATCCGCTCGCACACGGCACAATCCGCATCGTCCGCTTCGTCACGTTTCTCCTGGCATTTGCCGTCCTGGCTTTCCCGGCGCTGGATTTGGCCGGGGTCGATCTTCGTGTTGGGCTGCATTCCGAGGATGTCGGTCGCTGGGCGGCCACGACGGGCGTGCGCATTGTGGCCCTCCTGTTGCTGGCATTCGCCGTCGTGCGAACGCTGTCGGCGGTCATCGTGCGCGCCGAACGCGACATGACCGTCGGAACGGGATTGGACGCACTCGAGCGACGGAAGCGCGCGCAGACGATCGCCAGCATCGCGCGGCGCGGCCTGGCTATCCTGATCTGGACGACGGCCGTGCTGATCGTACTCCGTGAGCTCGACGTGGACATCACGCCGGTGTTGACCGGCGCGGGGATTGCCGGTCTCGCCGTCGGATTTGGCGCACAGACGCTCGTGCGAGATGTCATTACCGGGTTTTTTCTCATCGTCGAGGATCAGGTACGGGTCGGCGACGTTGCCATGGTCAACGGAACCGGCGGGCTCGTCGAGCAGATCAATCTCCGTACGATCGTGCTGCGCGACATGGAGGGCGTCGTCCACGTCTTTCCCAATGGCGAGATCAAGACGCTGGCGAATCGGACGAAGGACTTTTCCTATTACGTCATCGACCTTGGGGTGGACTACGAGGCCGACACCGATCGCGTGGTGGCGCTGGTGCAGGACGTCGGAGCTCAACTCGGAGCCGACGAGGCCTTTGCGCCATTCATTCTCGAACCGGTCGAAGTACTCGGGGTAGACGACTTCAAGGATTCATCGGTCACGCTTCGCTTCCGGATCAAGACCATCCCGCTCAAGCAGTGGGAGGTCGGGCGCGAGCTGCGTCGCCGGATCAAGATGGCGATGGACCGCGAAGGAATCAAGATTCCCTCCCCGCGACTCGACGTCACCATCGTCGACGGGGCCTGGCCCCCGCGCGACAATTCGAGACAACCAGCCCCCGGTTAACGCCGCACCTGCGGCGGCGTATTTGGAGAGCGCCTTGTCCTACACTCGCGGGGCCTTTGGGGCCTGGCCCCATTGTGACAATCGAAGACGATCTTCCCGCCTGCCCTTCGCAAATCACGGAACATCATTGCGATTTCTGCCGGCAGTCAGGCCGTCGATTGTCTGCAGTTGTCACAGCGGGGCCAGGCCCCTACACTCCTCGCATGACACCGGAAGAGTTCAGAAAAGCGGGACATGAGATCGTCGATTTCATTGCGGACTACCGCGCGCGCGTAAGTGAGCGGCCGGTCATGGCAACCACTGCGCCCGGTGCAATCAAAGCGAAGTTGCCGGCCGAGCCGCCGATGGCTCCTGAACCCTTCGACGACATCCTGAGAGACCTCGACCGTGTCATCCTTCCGGGCTTGACGCACTGGCAGCACCCGGCATTCTTCGGCTACTTCCCATGCAATGGCACGCTCGCGAGCGTGCTCGGCGACTACGTGAGCACAGGCCTCGGCGTGCTCGGCCTCGCCTGGCAATCAAGTCCCGCACTGACCGAGCTCGAGGAAGTCGTGACTGACTGGTTGCGTCAGATGCTGGGGTTGCCCGAGGGCTGGTGCGGTGTCATCCAGGACACCGCCTCCACCAGCACGTTAGTCGCGCTGATGTGCGCGCGTGAACGCCGCACGGAGTACAGCCTCAGTCACGGCGGACTGCAGGCGGAACCGCACCCGCTGACGGTGTACGCCTCAGCCCACAGTCACAGCTCCGTGGACAAAGCCGCGCTCCTCGCAGGCTTCGGTCGCGACAACATCAGGCTGGTACCCTGCGACGAGCACTACGCCATGCGGCCGGCTGATCTCGAATCACTCATCGCTCAAGACGTCCTCGAGGCGCGCATCCCTTGCGCAGTCGTCGCCACGACTGGCACCACGACGACAACGGCTGTAGATCCCATCGCAGCAATCGCACCGATCGCCAAACGTCACGGGCTCTGGCTGCACGTCGATGCGGCGATGGCCGGATCAGCGATGGTCCTGCCTGAATGCCGCTGGATGTGGGAGGGCATCGAGGAAGCGGATTCCATCGTGGTCAATCCGCATAAATGGCTGGGCGCGGCGTTCGACTGCACGGTCTATTTCATCCGCGATCCCGAGCATCTGGTCCGAGTGATGTCGACCAACCCGAGTTACCTTCAGTCGTCGGCCGATGGGCGCGTCAGAAACTTCCGGGATTGGGGTTTGCCTTTAGGTCGGCGATTCCGCGCGCTCAAGCTCTGGTTCCTGATTCGCGAGCAAGGCGTGTCGGGGTTGCAGACGCGCCTGCGTCGTGACATGGACAACGCACGCTGGCTTGCCGAGCAAGTGGAGACGACCCCCGACTGGCGCGTTCTCGCGCCGGTCGCCCTTCAGACCGTCTGCATCCGCCACGAGCCGCAGGGCCTTACCGGCGATGGGTTGAACCGTCATACGCGAGCATGGGCCGAGCGCGTCAATCGCTCTGGCCGGGCGTATGTCACGCCTGCTGTGCTAGACGATCAGTGGATGGTGCGCGTCTCGATTGGCGCGGAGCAAACCGAACGCGAGCATCTGGCGGCTGCGTGGCAAGTGATACGCGAGGCAGCCGCCACCTCGGCTGCGTAATGCCCGCCTAGACAAAGGAGGCTCGACCAAGCCCACCGAAGAGGCCTTTACAAACGGACGTCAGGGTTTTCGGCACGTATCAAGCTCCGTGAGGTGTGGTGATCACGCCCTTGCTTCGGCATCAGAGTGGCGACCCGCTACTTCGCGCGATCGACCGCGCCGAGATCAGCTAACAGCCAGGTGTTCGGGTCGAGGACGACTGAGGCGGGCGGCTTGCCGGCGGGCAGCCACGTCGTGTGTTCACTCGTGCCAAAGGAGATGCGCTCGACCTGCCGGGCGTCCGCCGCTCCGCCATTCAAGCCGACCTCGACAGTGATCCTGAAGGGATCGCCAGGCTGTGTCTGCGTCAACGTGACACCAACAGCCTTTTTGGCCTCGTCGTACCGCCAAGTCCCTTCGAGGCGCGGCGTGCCGTGGCGCTTGAGCCACTGATTGTAGAACCAGCCAAGGTCGCGGCCACTGACCTGTTCCATTACTTGACGGAAATCATCGGTGGACGCGTTCCGATCACGATATCTCCGGTAGTACTCGCGAATGCCGGTCCAGAATGCCTCGCTTCCGACCTCCGCCCGCAGCATGTGTAGAATCCAGCCGCCCTTTTGGTAGACCAACTGGTTCAGAACGTGTGCCATGTCGGCGAGGCTTCGATGAATGACCGGCGTCTCGGGGTGCTTCGCCTCGAGCTCCAGAACCGTCGTGCGGGTCTGCCTGAGGCCCTGCACGAACGCGTCGCGTCCCTCGAATTGTTCGGTATACAGATGCGCGAAGTACGTCGCAAACCCTTCACTCAACCACACGTCATCCCAGTCGCGCTCTGTGACGGAGTTACCGAACCATTGGTGGGCGATTTCGTGGACCACCGGTGGCCGGCCTGACGCCACGCCTTGCTCGCTATAGAAGATTGCCGTGGCGTTCTCCATGGCTCCCGTGATGCCGGCTGCCTCAACGTTTGCGAGTTTTTCATACGGATAAGGGCCGACGCGTTGGCTGAAAAAGTCCATCGCTCGGCGCGAGGTTTCCTCGAAAACGGTGCGGCCCTGCAGTCGGTCTTGCGGAAACACCCAAGTTTGCAGCGGGACACTCTGTACGATCCCGGCGTGATGCACGTCGAATCGCGCGACGCCGAGAGCGTAAAGCCAGGACGCGATCGGCACCGATTGCCGCCAGTGCGTGCGTCGTTGACCGTTGCCAAGATCGATCTCCTCGACAAGGGAGCCGTTTGACACCACCTGAAACTCCGCAGGCGCTGTGATGATGAGCTCGCCGGTGGCTTTGTCGTACGGGTGGTCGATCATCGGCAGCCAGTGCCGCGCACGATTGGGCCAGTTCTCGCTGAACATTACGCGATCGCCATGGTTGGTCGTAAGAGTGCGCAGGCCGTCGGCCGGCGTGCCCCCGTAGCCAATTGTGTAGACGAGATCCTGTCCCGGCGCTGCATTGTCGGGAACCGGCAAACGGAGACGATTCCCGTGGTGCGAGAAGGCGACGGCGTGACCACGGAGAGTCACGCTGCCAACGGTCATCCCCGCGTCACCACTTGCCGCAATGAGATCGAGCGCGATGTCACGCGCGGGCGCGAGCAACCGGAATGTCGCCACACTCTCGGCCTGAATCCGCGGGCTGTCGGGCGCCACGGTCAGCGCGACGCGATAGTGGATGGCGTCAATCGCGGGCTGACGGGGATAGGTGTCCGCAGACAAATTCCACTGCGCACCAATGAGAACGATCGCCGCAGAAAAGGACAACGCCCGCATCTGGAAAGTATAGAGGGCGCCGGAAGGGCTGTGGCGTCAGGACGCTCGACGTCGAGTCGGGCCAGATACGGCAGCGCTGCCCGCGACAGTGCACCGCCAATGATGTTCGACTCCGACACGAATGCCGATGCGCGGGCTCCACACCACATCCGCGACGCGGTCTCCGCCGTCCTCGATCAGCAGCGGCGGCCGCGTGAGCGGCTGTGTGTTCTGCGCGAGCGTGATGCCCAGCGCGGTCGTGAGGTTTCCCGGCCCGCGACACAGTTCGTGATCCGCAGGGGCTTCCTTGCCCCGCCGCCATCTGGCTCGCGAACGCCGACGGCGCATCAGGTCAAGCCCATCGATCGGCTCGAGCGCACGGATCAGCACCGCTGCCGGCGAGCCTTTCGGCTCGGTTACGGCATTGACGAGGCAATGCAGCCCGTAATTGAGGTACACGTAGGCGATCCCTGGGGACCCATAGAGCGGCGCGTTGCGCGCCGTTGGCCCCGGCGCGGCATGACATGCCGGATCGTCCTCGCCGATGTACGCCTCGACCTCGACGATGCGTCCTGACGCCGTGCCCTCCGCAGTGCGGTGCAGGAGGACCTTGCCGAGAAGGTCTCGTGCAACCTCAAGAGTGGGACGGGCGTAGAAGTCGCGACTGAGAATCATGTCGTGCAAAAAGGGGTCGGGTCTAATTAAAGATTCTGCGTACGCAAAAACGTGAATTAGACCCGACCCCTTTGTGGAAATTACCGGGCGACCGTTTGCAACAACTTGCCAGAGGACAGAATCTCCTGCAGGAACCCCCCCGTGTGCGATCCCGGGACGTGGGCGACTTGCTCGGGCGTCCCCATGGCGACGACCGTGCCGCCATCCTCGCCGCCTTCGGGCCCCAGATCGATAATCCAGTCGCCCACTTTGATGACATCGAGGTTGTGCTCGATGACGACGAGCGTGTGACCGGCTTCGAGCAGTTTGCGAAATGCCGCCAGGAGCTTCGCAATGTCGTCGAAATGGAGGCCTGTCGTCGGTTCGTCCAGGATGTAAAGCAGCCGATCGCCGGTGTGCGACGTCAAATGAGCCGCAATTTTGATTCGCTGCGCTTCCCCACCTGAGAGCGTCGTCGCGGGTTGGCCGAGGCGGAGGTAGCCCAGGCCGATCTCGTCGAGCACCTGCAGCCGGCGAAGGACTTTTGGCGAGTTACTGAAAAACGTCAGTGCCTCGCGGACCGTCATGTCCAACACCTGCGTGATTGACTTGTTGCGGTACCGGACTTCGAGCACCTGTGGCTTGAAGCGGCGGCCGTCGCATTGATCACAGGGGACGAACACGTCGGCAAGAAACTGCATCTCGACGCGAACCTCCCCTTCGCCCTGGCACGCCTCGCATCGACCACCGGGCACGTTGAACGAAAAATGACTCGCCGTGAGCCCCCTCGACTTGGCATCCTTCGTCGTCGCGAACAATTCGCGAATCGGATCGAATGCCTTGAGATAGGTGACGGGATTTGACCGCGGCGTACGGCCAATCGGCGCCTGATCGACGAGCACCACGTCGCTGACGAACTCATGGCCCTCGAGCTTGCGATGCGCGCCGACCCTACGGTCCCAGTCCCCCTTGGCACGCTTGATCGCGGCATAGAGCACGTCGTGCACGAGCGTGGACTTGCCCGAGCCGCTGACACCCGTCACGACAGTCAGCGTGTTGAGCGGCACCTCGACATCGACATCTTTGA
The DNA here is from genome assembly GCA_963846425.1 of uncultured Acidobacteriota bacterium. Lineage (GTDB taxonomy): Bacteria > Acidobacteriota > Vicinamibacteria > Vicinamibacterales > UBA2999 > JACCSI01. The sequence continues at coordinate 972,884 of CAWJVW010000002.1, forward strand.
GATTGTGCTCACGTGCACCAAACAGGCGAATGCGCTGCGGCGTGCCTCGCCGTCGCGTCGCTGGCACGTGAATGGCCAGCTCGCCGCGCAGATACTTGGCCGTGAGGGATCGCGGCTCGAGCATGAGCTCGTCGAGTGTGCCCGCGAACACGACTCGCCCGCCGTGCTCGCCCGCGCCGAGGCCCATGTCGATCACGTGATCCGCGACGGCAATCATGTCCGCATCGTGCTCGACGACGAGGACCGTGTTCCCCTGGTCGCGCAACTGTCGCAGAATCGTAATCAACCGCTGGTTGTCTCGCGTATGCAGACCGATCGAGGGCTCGTCGAGGACATACAGCGTGCCGACCAGCGAGGCGCCGAGCGACGTCGCCAGGTTGATGCGCTGCGCTTCACCGCCTGAAAGCGTCGAGGACAACCTGTCGAGTGTGAGGTAGTCGAGCCCCACATCGCTCAGAAAGCCGAGCCGCCGCTGAATTTCCTTCAGCACCTTGTCGGCGATCGCGGCGTCTTTCTCAGTGAGCTCGAGCGCGACGAAGAATTTCTGCGCTTCGCGGACCGTGAGCGCCGACACGCGATCGATGGTCAGGCCCCCGACGCGGACGTCGCGGGCCTCACGCCGAAGACGCGTGCCACCGCAGTCGGGACACGTGAGGTAACCGCGATACCGACTCAGAAACACGCGCACGTGGACTTTGTATTTCTTCCGCTCCAGCCAGCTGAAAAACCCGCGAATCCCTTCATAGTTCTCACCGTCCCCCTCGACGATGAATTGGCGGTCCTCCGTGGACAGATCGCGCCACGGCACGTCGAGCCGCAGGCCGCGCGGTTTGCCCGCTCGCTTCAGCTCTGCAAGGTGCGATCGATAGTGCGGCTTGCTCCACGGCTCAATCGCCCCCTGATTGATCGACTTGGCGGCATCGGGCACGACAAGATCCATGTCGAGCTCGATGACGTTCCCAAACCCATGGCACGTCGGGCAGGCCCCGAACGGGTTGTTGAACGAAAAGAGACGTGGCTGCGGATCTTCGTAGGTGATTTGGCAGCGACGACACTCGAAACGCTCGGAAAAGACATGCGCGATCGGGTCGGGAGGTAACGACTCGGCCTCGCGCGGCGGAAGCAGTTCAAGCGCCCACGCAGCTCCGCCGCCTTCCCGGTAGGCCATTTCGATCGAATCAGTCAGACGCGCCCGCAGGTCGCCGTCGATGCGGAGACGATCGACCACGACATGGATCGAGGGCTTGTCGCGCAGCGCGGCTGGTTCGACATCCTCGATCGAGACCGCCTGACCCGCGATCAGGATCCGACCAAACCCCTTGCGGCGCAGCGTATCGAGTGCGGTCCGCACCGCGAACTCCTCGGATCCTTCTCCGTTCTTCCGGCTTTCCGCGGATGAATGGAGAGGAGACACTTCCGTGTCCTCCCCGTTTTCCGCCATTGAAAAGAGAGAAGGGTTCTCAGCGTTTTCCCCGTCTTCCGCGGATGCTTTTGTTTCTGCGGACAAGGCGACAACCGGCAGCTCGAACCCGAGGATTAGCCGCGTCGCCTCTGGCAGCGCCAGTAGCCGCGTAGCGACCACTTCGGCGGTCTCACGCACCACTTCCTGCCCGCACCGCCGGCAGAACGTCCGCCCCACTCGCGCAAAGAGCAAGCGCATGTAGTCGTGAATCTCGGTAACGGTCCCAACCGTCGATCGGGGGTTTCGCACGCTGTTCTTCTGCCGAATCGCGATGGAAGGACAGATGCCGTCGATCCGATCGACGTCGGGCTTTTCCATCCGCTCGAGAAACTGCCGCGCATACGCCGAGAGCGACTCCACATAGCGGCGCTGCCCTTCGGCATACACCGTGTCGAAGGCGAGGGACGACTTGCCTGACCCGCTGACGCCCGTAATGACAATCAGCCGTCCAGCCGGAAGGCTGACGTCGATGTTTTTCAGATTGTGAGTGCGAGCGCCGCGCACAACGATCGCGCTCGCGTTACGTGCGGCCGATTGCATCGTTCGATGACCCTAGGCGCGGCTCGGACGCGCGCCCGTAAACATCCCATGTTAGCAGATCAAGCCGCGGGCGCATCGAGGTCCGGCATCGGGCACCAAGGGCAACGCGCGGGGATCCCGTCACGCGCGCGCTTGCGCGGTGCCGACTACGATCAACGACTGAATTGACAAATTAATTTTTCTATTGTAAAACACGCCCCGATGCTCGCCGCGACCCAAGACCCCGTCGCCTTTGTGGGCGATACCCCTCGCGCCGCCACACTGCTCAAACCGTTGCGGCTACGCATTCTGGCCGAGGCGCGAGAACCCGCTTCCGCGACAACCATCGCCGCCGCCCTGGGTCTGTCGCGTCAGGCTGTCAACTACCACGTCCGCGAGCTCGCCCGTGCGGGCTTCCTCCGCCGCGCCGGCCGCATGCGCAAACGCGGCCTGACCGAACAGCGTTACATCGTCAGCGCTCGCGCGTTCGTGCTCGCTCCAGAGATGCTGGGCCCCTTGCGCCCAGAGCCCCCGCAGAGCCAGGACAAGTTCAGCGCCGCCTATGTGATGAGTCTGGCGGGCGTCGTCCAGCGGGAGGTCGGGCAGGCGTGGCGCGAGGCGCAGGCGCAAGGGAAGCGCGTGCCCGTCTTTGCACTTGATAGCGAGCTGGGTTTCGAAACCGCGGCCCAGCGGGCGCAGTTCGCGGAGGCGCTGGCCAGCGCTGTGGCCAAGGTCGTGGCACAGCACTCGTCACCGGCCAAGTCGCCTTCCGGAAAGACGACGAGACGCCCGTACCGTCTCGCCCTCGCCTGCTATCCCATTCCCCCAGCAACCGCATAACAGCCAATGCTCGAGCACTTAAGCATCTGCGGCACCCGCAGCACCTGCGGCACCTGAGGCACCTGAGACACCTGAGGTATGACAATGACCCGAAAGCACCACGGCCGACTGATCGACACGAGTGTTCGCATCGACACCACGCCCCTGCGGGTGTGGCAGGCATGGGCGAACCCCGAACACATCGCAAACTGGTTCGTCGATCGCGCCGAGGGCATCGCTGCGCCCGGCGAGGTCATGACCTGGTTTTTCGATACGTTCAACTACCGGATGCCCGTTCCCATCCTGGAAGCCGAGCCGGGCAAGACCTTTGTCACCGGCAGCGGCGACATTCCCGGGCCACAAGGACTTCCCTATCTGATGGAAATCACCATTGCACAGGACCATGGCACCACGTCGATGCGCTTGTTGAATTCAGGCTTCAGTCCTGACGCCAAGTTCGACGATGAGTACGAAGGCGTGGTTTCGGGCTGGAAGGCGGCACTCGCGACGATGAAAGTCTGGCTCGAACGTCATGCCGACGACCGCCGCACGCATCGGTTGGCGCTTCAGCCGGCAAAGTACTCCGCGGATGCGCTGCGCCCCTGGTTCCACACCATCGACGGACGTCGTGAATGGCTCGAGCCGCTGATCGCGGGTGACAGCATCGTGCTCGTTGATTCAGGTCGAGAAGCCCTGCTTGACTGGCCTGATCAGGATGCAGTGCTCGGCTTGAAAGCGTTTCGCATGGGGCCGCAGCAAATGCTGGCGCTCGATATGAGCACATGGAGCGCTCAGCCGCGCAACCTCGACGGCATTGCGAGCCAGATGCGCGATGCGCTGAGCCGGTTGGTGGCGCTACTGTCGAAGTAGGTCTCGTTACACGCGACCGCACGCTCTTCGTTCATACTCGTCACAGGACATCTTCCGACAGTTGAGCTGGGGTGTGTGATGTTGACGACGCGCGAAGGGATCGATCGTGATGCGGCAATCGTTTGGTACAAGAAGAACCGTGCTCGCACGGCAGCGCTCTTCAGTCTGTTGACCGACGAAGCGTATTATGCGCAGCCCATTACGCTGCGACATCCGATCGTGTTCTACGAAGGCCACATCCCTGCCTTCAGCCTGAACACTCTAGTCAAGAAAGCGCTCGCACGGCCCGGGCTAGACGAGTCACTCGAGCGGTTGTTCGCGCGCGGCATCGATCCTGACGAAAACGATGCGGCAGGAAAACCGTTTGTCTGGCCCGACCGCGCTAAGGTACGCGCGTTCGTGGACGCCGCCGATGCACTCGTGTTGAACGCCCTTGCGGGTGCGGACCTCGATGTGCCTGGGCATCCGCTGCTGGATTCCTCCAATGCAGTCTTCACCATCCTCGAGCACGAAGCGATGCACCAGGAAACGCTCCTCTACATGTGGCATCGTCTGCCGTTCGATCAAAAACGCAGACCGCAAGACTATGGGCTCGATACGAGCCGGTCTGGTGTGCCGGGCGAAGCCATCACGATTCCAGCCGGACGTACGCGATTGGGCGCCGTGCGGGGAGAGATCCCATTTGGTTGGGACAACGAGTTCGGCGCGCTCGATGTGGATGTCGAGGCATTCACGATCGACCGGCGTAACGTTACCAACGCCGATTTTCTCGAGTTTGTCGCGGCTGGCGGCTATTCGCGTGAGGATCTCTGGGCTCCTGATGACTGGACATGGGTGCGAGAGCACGAGGTCCACCATCCGTCGTTCTGGGAACCGAACGGAACAGAATGGTCGTGGCGCGGGATGTTCGAGTCGGTCCCGCTACCCGCTGACTGGCCCGTCTATGTGAGTCAGGCCGAGGCACGGGCGTTCGCGCACTGGCGGGGTCGTCGTCTGCCCACCGAAGCCGAATATCAGCGTGCCACGTACGGAGCGCCGGACAATCAGCGACGCGCGTTCGCCTGGGGTGACGCGCCGCCCACCTCGTCCCATGGTGTGTTTGATTTCAATACTTGGGAGCCTAAGCCCGCCGGCACCCATCCTGCCGGTCGTTCTGCATGGGGGGTGGATGATCTGGTTGGAAACGGATGGGAGTGGACCTCTTCCATCTTTCGCCCTCTGCCGGGCTTTCGTGCCAGCGCGTCATATCCGGAATACTCCGCAGACTTTTTCGACGAGTCGCACTTCGTCATGAAGGGCGCCTCGCCAGCCACTGCTAAAGAACTGTTGCGGCCATCGTTCCGCAACTGGTTCAGGCCGCGTTACCCGTACGTTTATGCGACGTTCCGTTGCGTTGGTGACGGAGTATGAGCGCGATTCTCCATGGCGAGGCGGCCGTCGCTGCGACGAGCGAGTCGCTGACCTCGGACGTTCGTCGTTACCTCAACGCAACGCCTCGACAGTTGCCGTCACGCGCGTTGTACGACGCCCTTGGTTCTGCTCTCTTCGACGCGATCTGCCAATTGCCATGGTATCCGGTCACGCGCGCCGAGCGCCGGCTGATCGTTGCGCATCGTGAGGCTATCGCTGAAAGCTCCGGACAACCCGAGCGTCTCATCGAACTGGGATGCGGCAACGGAGAAAAACTTGCATTGCTCCTCGGCCCTCCCGACGCGGCGTCGCATCGCGCCCTTCGCCGTGTTGATCTCGTGGATGTGTCCGCCTCGGCGTTGTCTTCGGCGGCACGTCTCATCGGCGAGGCACGAGACCTCGTCATCGCGACACACCAGCACCGTTACGAGGACGGCTTGGCCATCGCAGCCGCATCCCGCGGGGATGGCGAGTGTGTGTGTGTACTCTTTCTCGGCTCGAATATTGGCAACTTCGATCCGCCAGGTGCGCACGTGTTTCTCGAGACCGTGCGACAACACCTGCAGCCAGGTGACGCGCTGGTCATCGGCGCCGATCTCGTCAAGCCAGAGCGTGATCTGCTGCTTGCCTATGACGATCCGCTCGGTGTGACGGCGGCGTTCAACAAGAACCTGCTGGTGCGGATCAACCGCGAGATGGGGGCGAATTTCGACGTGACGTCATTCGACCATCGCGCCGTTTGGAACGCCGAACACTCACGCGTCGAGATGCAGCTCGTGAGCCGGCGGACGCAGCGCGTCGACATTCCCGCCGCGGCCATCGTGCTCGACCTGTGCGCCGGAGAACAGATCTGGACGGAGAGCTCCTACAAGTACGACGTTAATGCCTTTGAGGCCCTCCTCCGCCGCACCGGCTTCACGCCGGCGCGGCATTGGGTCGATCGGGAAGGACGATTCTTGTTGGTGGTTGCTCAAACGGCGTGACGCATCAGCTTCCCGCTTGCGCGGCCGGCATTGTGCCGGAAGGCCGTGAGCCGATCATGGTAGCGGGACCGCCAAAAACGTAAATGACGATGGCCCATCGCTACTCTCCCAACAAAATCAGAACCCCGGCCACGACGGCCGTAAAGGGCAGGACAAACGGGGGCAGGCTGAACGTGAGGATGCCAGCCAGGCCAGACAGTATTAACCAGATCGCGAGCACAATCATTCCGAAGCTGCGGTTGAACCGAGGCTTCATGCGGCCCTCCAGCCCGATGATGATACGTCGGTGGGCTCCGCGAACTACACGTGCGACCGTGCTAAAATTTGAAATTCCAGCCTTCGCTCACCTGTTATGCACTGTGAGCTACGGCTGGCAGGCTGAGTCCTTACACGATCCTGTGGGCCAAAGCCGACACGCCAGGCCGGCGTAGCTCAGTTGGTAGAGCAGCTGATTCGTAATCAGCAGGTCGTCGGTTCGAGTCCGACCGCCGGCTCCAAAATCACTCAGGTAATCAACACATTTCATCGATCGCAGGTCGCACCCGATCGACGTTGACACCCAAGTTGACACTCTCCGGAGGAATGCCCGGAGTGATGGTGAATCGGTGCGTGCGTTTCGCTGGGCGCCAGTACTTCACACGAACCGTCACTTGCCGGGACCAATTTCTCGGCCTCACTCGGGAGCCGCCAAGCGAAGAACCGCTTGAACGTCAGTTTGTGTGCTGGCGTCTTTCCGATATTTGTGATCAGAAAGTCGATGAAGATTTCCTGCCGGGAGCGAACTGCGACAGGTGAGTCTCTGCCACCACAACTCACCGTCGCTGCTCCATGCTGAATTGTTCGCGCGTCAGTTCCACCGACTCGGCAGCGGTTCGTGAAGCGCTTTGCGCAGCGTCGGCTGACTCTTTGGCCGCGGCCGCCGAGCGCGGAGCGATGAACGACTGCCAAATCGAAATTCCGGCTCCAACCGCGAGTGGGGATAAGATCCGCATCGCCCTCACGCCGTAAACCGTGCTCAGGCTCATGATGCTGGGTCACGTTGCTGTTCCCTCCCCTGACAGACCATTGCAGGTTGGCTTATCGGGCGATGTTTCCGGTCCCGAGAAGGTCGTTCATTCGGCGTGCGGCTTTCGCGGCTGTCTGTTTCACGAGGTGCGTGTAGAGATCGGCCGTAGCTCTCAGCTCAGAGTGACCAAGCAGCATCGACTTCCACCAGTTCCACAACGTCGATGCAATTCTCGCGTTCCTGGAGCAACTGGTTGCCGACAAACAGCGCGAATTCGAGGCGCACATGCTCACGCGCGATAACTCAGATCTCAACAACGACATCGCCGACGTGATGGACGGCTGCGAATGGCACGACGAGCAGATGCAGGAGTGGCGAGTCGAGACCCGGCGCCAGGTCGAGCGGATGCCGTTTAAGTTTCCACTCACTGGTTCGACGCTGGTTACGTAGTAAATCAGTCTGCGCGTCTGAGGATCGCGCTTGGTGCCGACTTTCTATGGGTTGGTCTTGAGAAAGCGCCCGATCCGACATTCACGTCCTCCCCGAATTACAGCTTTGGCGGAAGCTCGACGTTTTCGCCCTGTTCACACCCATCCAAGCGGCGTGCTGTTGGTGTTGGCGAATGGTTGGTAACCGTTGATAGCGATGGGGTTACGGCAACACCGGCCGCTACGGCTGGGTTGGCAAAGCTCATGCACAGAGACCGGGCAGAGAAACGCTCTGATTCAAAGGAGATGGGGATGCCGAATCTGCTAGTTCGCTTTGTTCGGGACGATGAGGGCCAGGATTTGATCGAGTACGCTTTGCTCGCAGGGTTCATTTCCCTCGTGGCAGTAACAATGGTCCGCGCGGTCGGGACGGGCGTCAACAACGTATACAGCGGGATCAACTCTCAGGTGAGGGCGATTCCTGGCGCTTCGTAAAAATCGACAAAACTTGGCTACCAGGGCCGGCGGGACGCCGTCGGCCCCGGTAGCTGGCCGGACGGTAGGTGCCATGCACGCACTTCGCGACGACACCCTCAGGGTCGTTCTGACACGCCAGCTCGAAAAGCTCTGTGCCGCGCTCGTGGATGTAATCAACAAACCGCACAACGCGACTCGATTCGCGGCATCACGTCAAACAGTCGGCGCTTCCGTTCAACCAGGGGCAAGCCCCGCAAGTCTTCACTGTTGATCCCGAGCACAAGAATGGCGCTTGGCGATTGAACATCGGCGCGTAGAAGTTCGATCGGCCATCGCGATCGAGACAGACGATCTCGCCGTCGAGGACTGCGGAGCGGCATTGGACCGATCGCGCAATCTTGCCTTTAGGCGATCCCAAACTTGTGGCCGTTGCGCGAGATGAGGCGACAGCGATTGCCCTCGATGTGGGCGAGCGCGCGAAAGCCATCAAGCTTCAGCTCGTACACAAAATCGGGATGGTCGAAGGCTGCGTTCTTCGCAGCAGGCGCATCGGTGCGAACACGTCAAGTGATCTTCCCACATTCGGAGCGGCATTTGCACGACCACCCAGGAGGTACCACACTCCGTCCGTGGCAGCTTGCCAGCCAGGCGTCACGTGCGAGACAGAGAAGACGGTAAGAGCACGGGAATAGCCGTGTTAACTTGCCAGTTCGAGGCTGCTCAGGATCAGGGCCTTGTCATTCAGAGGAGGCGGCCAATGCACATCGCACGTGTCGCAATGAAACACGATGCGTTCATTCACCAGCCCGGCAATCCAGTCTGCAGCGAGCCGTCGCTGAAGCGTCAGATGTCCCTTCGGGCATCGCGCGTGAAATAGCAAGTATCCATTTTTATCGACGATTAAATCGTTCATGGATTTACATCCCCCATTCACTACACCTTTGCTCATACGAATGGGCAGAGGCGATTAAACAGTCCGAGCGGCGTGCTTCCTTGGAGCCGGGGGAGCGAGGTCAACCTCGAAGGTGACGTCTATATTACGTCGCCAAACCCCGCACGGACAAGTGCTCTTAGGCTACGCAAATTGTGCGCCGGCAACGAAATCTGTCAGGTCGTTCCGCGAAGTGCACGTATTCACGTTATGCCGGCGATTCGGGTGACTGCCGGTTCCTATGTTGCGCGCGTGGCGCAATGACACGGATGCCTGGGCTTGCGGCGATTGGGATGAATAGTCCTCCGGCGGATTTGAGTCATGCGTTCAACGAAGCTGGCCGCGGATAGCACCGGACGAACTGCCTCATTGGCGAGATCGTAGACGAGGCCATGATACTCAACGTCCGCAAGCGGCATCGACTCTTCGCGACCACGATGGTGATCATGGCTGGGATCGACCTGCTTGCGAAGTTCTACGACCGAGCCGAGCGACGGGGTGAAGTGCAGAAGCGCCTGGAAAGGTTCTGCTCGCGCTTCTGGTTCAAGGAATCACCAAATGCCGACGAGTTTGCACGGGTCCTCTATCTCGGTTGCCGGAACCCATTGCTTCACTCATTCACGATGCATTCGGACACGTACGACATCACGCTGACCTCCACAGTGCAGGGTGGGTTCAAGCCACATTCTGTTGTGTGGCGCGCACTCGACCAGCCGCGAACCTTTAAGTCAGCGTTGAAGGCCTGGTCGAGGCATTCGTGGCGTCCCTTGACAACTACCGAGCGGCACTGATGATTGACCCAGCGCTGCAGAAGAACTTCGATTCGATGTTTCCTGCCTATGGCCATCTCGGTGCCTGTCAGATGAGTGTGAAGAAGGTTCCGCGTCCGACCGGCGTCCAAGGAATGCCGGCCAGGGGCGATAGCGAATAAACGGTTCGCTGGATCCAGTGAGCAAAGCCGGATCCTTAGTTGACACCCAATTTGACAGCCAGCCGGGTTGCCGCGTGCAGATGCCGGCCGACGCTTCGTGCGGCTCTATTTGTAGAGCACCAGCTTAAGCCCGGACCATTCCAACGTACCCGAAGTGGCTCGAACGATGACATTGTACGCGCCCGTACTGGCGACATCGAACTCTGCAGACGCGTACGTCCACGGCCGGCTGCCGTTCGCGCAATTCACGCTTGCTACGATGGTTACGCAATCTGTGCGCAGTTCAATGACGCCTGCGCCGCGACAGGTTCCACTTAACCGCGCTTTCGTGTATTGAGTGTTGAGCCACACTGGGGCCTGGTCGAAGAACATCGTTGCAACGGTAACCCCGGTCAGACTCGCCGTCGATCCATAGTTGTTGCCCATTGGACCTTGTACGCATGAGGCGGATGGTACGATCCCGGCAAAGTCGACAGTAGTCGCGACCGTGCCCCACTGCGGCGCGATGAAGGCACCGAAAATATCGACGATCGCATGCACCGGAGCGGAGGTTTGGATCACGAACTCATCTGCTGTGGCTACGCCTTGATCGATGGTAATCACGCCCTGATTCGCTGCCTGCACCGAGGCGCCGGCCTCATACCAGTTGACCAGACTCGTGGTCCCCGCCGCCGCAGTCGGCTTTATCGCAAGGAATCCCGGAGCGACCGACGGATCGACGATGGTGACGTTCATCGCGATCGCGCCAAATTCGTCCTGCCCAACGCCGAAGAGCACGGTCGGGTTGCACGGCGCGTCGCCACCATGACTGCTGCCGGCCAGGGCGATGTCGTATCCGCGCACGCCGTCGATCTTTCCCCCGACGCCGCGTGTGTCGATGTAGCGGCACGGCGCAATTGGCGTGTATACGAGGTCGCTCGTCGTGGCGGCAGTCGCGGGCGCCTCGATGGCTGCGATTGCGTCGGACAGACGGTCGACGTCATGCGCGCGGCCCTGCAACTGCTCGAGCGAGCTGAGCGGAAGCGCCAGGAGCGCTTCGAGGGTCGCCCTGCGCCAGCTTTCGCTGCGGCCACGGGCCTTCGCCTGTGGCTGGAGTTGATTCACCATTTCTGTCGCGATCGCGATCCGTCGACTGACATTTTCGCGCTGCTCCGCGGTAATCTTGCGGAGCTGTCCAGGAGCTTGTCCGCCGCTGGAGGGTCCGGTTCCGTTCGTGTTCCGAGGCTCACCGCGGCGCTGCGCCGCAGCGGTTTCGCCGAAAGCGGCGAGCGCCGCCACTGCTACGACAAGTGCGAGCATTCGTGTGTTTCGCATCTACTCCTCCTGCAGGCCTTGCCGCTCGTGACCAATGGTCGACGCCATCGAGCACAAGGTCGCGCGCGCAGCTTATATCAATGAAGCTGAGCTTGAGCGCGAACACGTTGGTTTCCGGGGCCCGGGAGAGCGTCCTCGGTTTGAAATACCCAGTCCCAGCACTCGAATTGCACAGGAACCTTTGCTCCTCTCGGGATGCAGCGTAGTGCAAACGAGTGGAGTCGCCGATAGGGTCCGCATGACCTCGGCGCAATCGTGCTGTCTTTTTGTTCGGGCGTGTGAATCCGTTCGGGTGATTCGTGACGGGCAAGGTCTCATCGTTCTGAGCGTCGAGGGCCCCGGACCGGCCAAGGCGGTCTACGGTTTCGAGGACGAGGCAAGATCTCAAGACTTTCTGGCAAGGCTGCACGAGAAACTTCTTGCAGGCGGGTGGTCACTCGAAGGCCTGAACGTCGAGCGCCGGAGCCACATCGATCGCCGCGCAATCCCTCGAACGTCGCCCGAGCGCCGTCGGCTCTGGTGAGGGTTGCACGCCAAAAGAACCGCACACATTTACGACGCGTCGCCCAATCGCTCTGAACCAGGGCGAAATCGCCTCAAGCCCCGTCATCCGTGTCGTTGCGCCACGCACCAGCGTAGCAACTACTAGTCGCGCGAATCGCCGGCACGTGTGAGCGTGTGCACTTCGAGGAACGACCTTACAGATTTCGTTGTCGGCGCACAATTTGCGTAGCCCAAGAGCGCTTGTCCGTGCGGCGTTTGGCGGCGTCACATAGACGTCACCGACGGGGTTGATTGGTCTCCCCCCCGGCTCCAAGGAAGCACGCCGATCGGACTTCTTAGCGCCTATGCACATTCGTGTGAGCAAAGGTGCCGCAAATACGGGACACGTAAATCCATGAACGATTTAATCGTCGACCAAAACGGATACTTACTATTTCACGCGCGTTGCCCGAAGGGACATCTGGCACTTCAGCGACGCCGCGCTGCAGACTGGAAGGCCGGGCTGGTGAATGAACGCATCGTGTTTCATTGCGACACCTGCGATGTGCACTGGCCGCCCCCACTGAATGACAGGGCCACCATCCTGAGCCGCCTCGAGCTGCCAAGTCACACGCCTATTCCCGCGCTCTTACCGTCTATGTCTCGCCCGTGACGCTTCTCTAAAAGCGGAAATTACGCGATCGGTCCGATGCCACTCGGCGATCCTGGATGGCGGGTTTGCCGCGATGCCGCGATTGAGTCGCGCGTGCGTCGCACGCGTAGGAGCTCTGACAGTGGCGCATTCTAGATGATGAGGTGGATGGGCGCGGCCTCCGCTTTGCAACGCCTGACGTGTAGGGAAGGTGTTCCTTATGCGCGGACTGGTGCTCCTGCTGATCGTGCTCTCGACGCTGATCCTCGGAGGATGCGAGGTCATCGGCGACATCTTCCAAGCCGGTGTCTGGGTGGGCGTAATTCTCGTCGTGCTGATTCTTGCGGGCGTCGCCTTTCTCGCGAGCAAACTGCGGAGGTAGACGGCTGGACCGGATGCATTCCGACGTGGGCGACGGTCTGGCGAACGGCAGGACGTCAGAATCGTAATCAGAGGGTGGTCGGTTCGAGTCCGACCGCCGGCTCCAGTTTTGCGCAATTTATTGTGCGGACCTTCGCAATCCTCACGGGGACATTTCAATCTAGACCGATAATATTTAGACTGTGATTCCCCCGAAATCTGAGGTGTAAATGCTGCAACTCAGTGAACGTCAGGTCAACGGAGTGTCGATCATCGATATATCCGGCGATCTCAGAGTGCCCGCCGAAGACCCGCGCGCTCTGAGAGACAAGGTGCTTGCCGTTCTCGATCGCGGCGAACGTCGGATTCTCTTGAACTTCGCAAACCTCCAGTTCATGGACAGCTCCTGCCTCGGCGAGATCGTCGAGAGTTACAAGACCACGGCATCTCGCGGTGGGATTCTCAAGCTGGCCCACGTTGGTCCTCATTTGCGGAATGTGCTGCGCACGACTGCACTCGTCAAGGTCCTCCAGTCCTACGACACAGAGGACGAAGCTATCGCCAGCTTCGCCAAGACCACGGCGCCTGCTGCGAGTTGAAGACCGTGTTCCGGCCGTGGCTAAGGCAGAGCTTTTGGGCCGGCCCGCCCTTTGCACGAAAAGTTTTTGGTACTGATTCACAGGGGTAGTCCAAATGAGTGGACTCACCGATACGCGTTCCGTGACCTCACCGAGTTCATGGCTTTTCGTGCGGGCTTCTGAATCCGTCCGGGTAGTTCGGAGCGGTCAGGGCGTCATCGTCCTGAGCGTTCATGGTCCTGGCCCAGCCAGGGCAGTCTATGGCTTCGAGGACGAGGCAAGCTTTCAGGACTTTCTGCTCCGACTGGAACAGAAGCTGCTCGAAAGCCGCTGGTCCTCCGAAGGCCCGAATGTCGAGCGTCGGAGCGGAATCGATCGTCGCACCCACCCTCGCTCGTCGCACGAGCGTCGGCGCCGCTGGTAGGCTTCGCTGGGGTACGCTTCACGCGCCAGCACAGAGAATCGCGGATCTAAACGGCCGGGTCGTCCAAACCGCATCGCCACCGCGTCAGCCAACGTGGATGCGCGGGCGGTGCTCGGGACGCGGTTCCGCCTGCCGCAGTACTTCGCGCGCAACCGGCGCCGTATCACCTTCACCAAACGCGAGGAACCTCAGCAAATACGTGATGGGATTGCCCTCCGTCCACCCGAAATAGGCGTGTGGCGTGGCCCCCGTCAGGTCGCGTAAATCCAGCAGAATGGCCGCAATCGCGTTCGGAACGGCGGGGCTTTGCGTAGACAGGATTTCGTGGGCGCCGACACGGCGACCCTCGATCCGCAATGCGCCCGAAAACTCAGACGCATCGCCCGGGTAAATCTCGAGGAAGACGACCTTGGCATCGGGCGGCAGATGGTGCGCCTCGCGCGCCTCTTTCAACTTGGCTGCGTATTCCGACTCCAGCCCCGTGTCAGGGCGGTTGGCAATGATCCGGAGCGGCCGGCCAGCGGCGGCTACCAGAAAGCTTTTGGCCTCTTCGTCGGTACTGGATGCCTTGAGACCTGAGCTCCGTCGAGCGCATCACCCTGGAGATCATCGACGTCGTCACCATGGTGACGATGAACCAGGTCGCGATTCTGATGCCCTCCGGCCGCTCGACAATGTTGTCAAGCGTGGCGAACGCGAACACCAGCGTGACGATCCCAAACGACACGCGCCGCAGGGGGGTCGAGATCGTTGCGGCGAACGCTACCGACGTGATCAGGACGAGCACCCCAGTCGCGTAGGCACCGGCTTGCTCATCGACATCCGCATCGAACAGCCAGGTCACCAGAAAACCAATGCCTGTGATGATAAGGACGATGGGTCGATTGGCTCGCGCCCACTCCGGAGCCATACCGAAGCGCGGGAGATAACGCGGTATGAGATTGAGGAGGCCGGCCATGGCCGATGCGCCGGCAAACCACAGAATCGCGATGGTTGACAGATCGTAGGCGGTGCCAAAGACGTCCCCAAAGTCGCGATGCGCAATGTACGCAAGCGCGCGACCATTTGCTTCGCCACCGGATTGAAACGCCTCGGGCGGGATGAGCAGCGTCGTGACGATGCTGCTCCCCACGAGCATGACGCTCATGACGACAGCCGCGCACAACAACAGCTTTTTGGTGTTTCGAATCCGGTCCGCCAGTTGTTCTTGACTGGTGGCGCCCCGGCCCCTCACCAGTGGCATGACTGCGACACCGGTTTCAAAACCAGACAGGCCGAGGGCCAGGCGCGGAAAAGCCAGAGTCGCAGCCACGGCGATCATCCAGTAATTCGGGTGTTCACTGAACAGCCCCGCCCTCCAGTAGTCCACCGTTTCCGGGTGGCCGGCAATGTAAAGAAGGCCATTGGCGACCACCACGATGTTGACTACCAGATAGACAGTGACGATGACGACGGCCACCCACACCGCCTCTCGAAGTCCCTTGACGAAGACCGCGCCCAGGGCACCGATTAAAGCAACTGTGACCGCGATCCGATGCGGGGCCCATTGGCGCGCGAAGGGGTTTTCAATGATGTGGGCGGTGGCGTCCGCGGCGGACAACGTGATCGTGATGACGAACGCCGTTGCGGCAAATCCCAACAGACACAGGACGACTGCCTTGCCGCGCCAGCGCGGGAGCCTTTCCTCTAAAAGTGCAATGCTTCCCTGGCCATGCGGGCTGAGCTCGGCCACACGCGCATAGGCCGGCAACGCTCCAAGAAGCGTAACAATGACGAGCACGAGCGTCGCGATAGGAGAGAGGAATCCAGCGGCAAGGAACGCGATCCCTGGTTGATAGCCGAGTGTCGAAAAATAGTCGACGCCCGTGAGGCACATCACCTGC
Source organism: uncultured Acidobacteriota bacterium (assembly GCA_963846425.1). Taxonomy (GTDB): domain Bacteria; phylum Acidobacteriota; class Vicinamibacteria; order Vicinamibacterales; family UBA2999; genus JACCSI01. The sequence continues at coordinate 988,414 of CAWJVW010000002.1, forward strand.
CACCACGGCGCCGTATGATCGGTCGGCACGGAGTGGCCGTGCTCTGCCAGTCCCTTATGTAGCCAAGTCGCGAGACGCCCGCGACGACGCGCTATCCCGTCCACGTGCTGTGGATGATAACGCGCAAGCGTGCTGGCAACACGCCAACCTCTAACTCTTGGTTCAGCTTGCGGCGGCTAGGTCTCTCGCCGTGTAGGCGAATGGAGCCGCTCCCGAGCGGGCCATTGAGTCAGCTGGCCTCGCTAAGGCGTCGCTTTCCGCCGCGTCAACACGCCCGAGTCCACGATGTCTCCACGCCGAGAGATCGTGTTGAAGTACATTTGGGTGCCATCGATTTCGGCGGTCATGAAGGCGAGATCGGTGTCGAACCCTTTTGCAGTCAGGCCAGAGCTACGATCGATATTTCCTGCCCGCAACTTGCCTCCCGACCCCACGACGAAGTACGTGATGCCCTTCTGCGGCAGGACGCGCTCGTAAAAATGGTCGTGCCCGGTGAGCACCACACCGACGTTGTGCTTGAGAAAGAGCGGCTCCAGTACCTCGCGCAGCCGAAGGTCCGAGCCATGACGATCGCCTGACGAATACAGCGGATGGTGGAACACGGGGATCTTCCACTCGCTCGTAGAGGCCTTGAGCTCTCCCTCCAGCCACTTGATCTGTTCCGGCTCGGGATACGTGCTTTCGAGAATGAAGAAGCGTACGTCCGGGTGCGGATTGATTGTGTAGTAAAGCTTGCCGTCCATGTTGAACAGCTTGTAGTAGCGCTGCTCACGCGCGTCGTGGTTACCGAGCGATGCGTAAAACTTCACACCGGCGTCCAGCAGTGGCTTGTACGGCAGCTCGAACTTTCGTACAAAATCCTGCGGGCGCTCTGAGCCGTACAGATTGTCTCCGACGAGCACGACGAGCTCATATTTGAACTGCGAGTGCTGCGTGGCCATCTGCTTGGCGAGCTCGTATTGCGTCTTGTCACCAGTCCCGAAGTCTCCAAGCACGCCGAACTTGAACGAGCCGCTGGCGTTCGGAAGCCGCACTATCTGCTGAGCGGCCGGTTGCTGTGCCTCTCCGGCATTGGCTCGCGTCACGATCGCGTCTCGACACGAAGCGCCGGACACGACGACGAACCACAAAAGCAAGACTGACGACACACTCAAACGCATGATGACCTCGTGCGATTAATCCGGCATCGCGTCCTCGATGTAATCCGCAATAACGTGCGCGTGCGAATCGAGCAGAATCAACCAGTCGCCCACGAATCGGTATTCGAGATCCTCGGGCAGCTTCGGCAGCGTCTGCAGAATTTCCGGCGGAACAGTGGTCAGCGGGACGGTGTCGGGATAGCGGGAGTTGACGGTCAGTTTCATGGCCGCAGCATCGACGGGATTCTCGTCCATGATCGACGCCTTCAGCTGCTTGCCTTCGGGCCCACCGAAGACGGTTTCAAGCAGGCGCTGGATGACGGGACGCGCCTCCGGCGTGAAAATATCGCCAGGTTTGGCGTTCTTGCGCGCCTCGCGCATCAGTTTCTCGAACCCACGCTGATTACTGTCGATTTGCTGCGGCGTCGCCTCGGCCGGCATCTTGGGCATGGACCGCTCGATCTTCACGTGCAGGTCCACATACTCCTTGATGCGATCATTCATCGTAGCAAGCGCCTCGGCGTCCGCTGGGCTGAGCGGCCCAACGACGCGCCGGGTTGGGGGGGCGGAGGCCGGCGACTCCGAGGTCGCCGGAGGGGGAGGCGGAACGTCGCTTCTACACCCGCTTAAGGGAGCGACAAGCACTACCGTAGCTACTGCAGAGATCACTAATCGACTTGGCAAGAAAATACCCCTTGCGTCACACTTGCAACACGAATGCCCTAACTCGCGTAGGCTCTGATAAACTTCATCAAACGCACCCTTCGTTCCGGGTGAGCTTAGGCCACGGCTTGGCAAGCCCGCCTTCTCCACCTCGTGCCCGCTGAGCTACTGAGAAACGACAAACCATGGATCAAGGCGACTTTCTTCGTCATCGTGCTCGTCCGGACTGGGGCATCGGCCAGGTACTGCTGAAATCCGACGATCGTCTCGAGGTGCAGTTCAGCCACGGGCTCGTCGCACTCAAACTGTCAATCGCCAGTGCCTTCCTGGAACGCGTATCCAAAGCAGAGGCCGTGGCGGCTGGCGTTGCCACCGTCACACGCCGGACCGGGCCCGCAAAAACGGCGTCGGCTCAGCGCAAGCCACCAAAGAACGTGGCGAAAAACGCGTAGCAGCAACACACCACCTCATCTGGAGTACTATTCGCCTGCTTGACGCCGCGCAGGCTTGCGTCATCGGCGATTGTGCTCCTCGCTACCATAGCGACATGGCAGTCCGCTGCGGCACACGCGGACTTTCCGAAACCCTCCGGCCATGTCAACGACTTCGCCAAACTGCTCAATGCCACTACGCGGGCCGAGTCGAGTCGCTGTTGACGATGCTCGAAGCCGACACTACCGTGGTGGATCACGATCCCGTTCGCAGGGGTGTTTGTCGGCGTCGGCAGCTGGGCATTCGGCCTGGGGCTGAAGGGGCGGGAGCGATAATTTCTACGGTCTTTGGTCGACAGCAGCTCAGGGTCGTCGGGCGACTCGGGATCGTCGAGCGGCAATTCGGGCAGCAGTTTTGGCGCGGCTCATCCGGCGGAGGTGGAGCGAGCGGGCGCTGGTGATTCGGACTCGTTTACTGCGTTTTAACCGCCAATCTCATCGTCCCGGCAACGACCTCTCCCGGGGTGCCTCCCTCCGCGGCTACCTGCCGTAGATGCGCTGTCCCCTTTGCGATCACCGCACCATCGAATTCGAGTTGACATGACACCGCAGACCCCTCGGGTAGCGCGCCGGGGCCAAAAGTCGAGACGGTAGCAGTCACCGTTCGCCCGTCAGCGTCGGGAGCGTTTGGGCCCGTCGCGAGATCGAACGACAACCAAAGGGCGTCGTTGCCGCCAGGGGTCCAATCGAAAATGCGAGCGCCACCACTGCTTTCGTTGCGGCTGCCACATACGCCGGCGCGTGCCTCACAACAAACGGCAACGCCAGGTATTTCGCTCATTGCATGCCATGCGGCGGAAGAGCCGCTATCCTGATGGGCCGTTTCGGGCACCAGTACCTGGGAGCTGGAACTGAAACGATCCTGCCTGACCCTGGGTGCGCCAGTCATTGGGCACGACCATTGGGGCGACGAACTTGATGAACGCATCTTGCGGGATGGTGCGAAAGATGGAGAAGTTGCGGCCCGCGGGCGCGGACCCAAGCGCTGTCGTCAGCGCTCCGATACTGAGCACAGAAAACGCGGACATCGCAAACAGGAGGATGATGGCTGCGATACCACGGTCGTTGTCCCTTCGCGAGCCCCACGCTACTGCCTTCCAGATCATGCCGAACCAACCTTCCACGACCACAAAACACGGGCCCGGCGTGCCGAGTGCATCGGCGCCGCCGGGCTTGGATCAGTCTCTTAAGAATACGGGAAGTCAGGCTTATTTCTTGACCTCAACCCAGACGCTGTAGGAGCTGCCGTCAAAAAGCGTCGCACGGAGCAACCAGATACCCTGGCTGCCACCACCGAGCGCCTTCGTGCTGAGGTTGAAGTGCCATTCGGTGCCTGTCAACCGGAACTGGTTTCCAGTTGTCGCGGCGTCGGTCGGCGTGGCATCGATCGCGGTGTCAGACGTGGTGCTACTGGTGTACTTCGTCGCCTGAAGCGTATGCACACCGTTGACTAACGGAGCCCCGAAGCAGGTGGCACTGAACTTCACCGGAATGGTGCTATTCAGCTTGAACGCCCTGACGGGATCCGCGAAGCTCCCTCCAGTGCCGGCCTCAACACGACCGCCAATGGGAGGGAGGAATCCGTTGAACGCACTGCATGCGGTGAGCACCGTGACGGTGCCTGGAACGTAGGTGAAGGTGTAGTTGCCAGACCCAGCGCCTGTGCAGCTCGACGGATAGGTGCCGATCAGCGCGCCGACGGTATAGGTCGTGGAGCACGTTGGCGGCGGTGTGAGGTCACTCGCATCATCCCCTGGCGCGAATCCCACGTAAATGGGTGCGACGACGGGAACCGGATCACTGAACGTGATCGTGTGACTTGACGCCGTGATCGTCAGCGGCGCCTTGTTGATGGTGTAAGACCCGTTCACCGATGTGATCGCGAAGTTGCTCAAACCGGTCCCGCTCACCACAGGTGCCACCGGATACGTCCCCGCATTTGGGCCGACCGTCGCCGGATTGTTCGCACACGTCAGGTCGCCGGTATAAGACCCCGCCACCGTGCACGCCGATGGTGTCTTCGCCGAGCCGTTGTAGATGGCCGAGCCGCCTCCGGCCGTCGCCGTCACAGGCGCCTTGAGGATTTCGAAGGTCTTCGAGTCACTGCTCCCAAGATGATTCGTACTCTCCGCATAGGTGGCACTCGCGGTTGCCGTGCCTGCATTCACGTTGTTCGAGTAGGTCATTGGCACCGACTCATTGAGCCCGCCTGCACCTGCCACCGACGCGGTGCAGGGTTCCTGGGCGGTCCCGTTGAACGTCACGCTCACCGGGCAGGTCACCGTTGTCGTAGTTTGCGCTTTGTCGATCGTGTAGGACCCGTTCACCGACGTAACCTCGAAGTTGTTCAAGCCGCTTCCGCTGACGACCGGTGCGACCGGATATGTGCCCGCATTCGGGCCGACCGACGCCGGGTCGTTCGCACACGTCAAGTCGCCGGTGTAGGCCCCAGTCACGTTGCACGCCGATGGTGACTTCGGCGACCCGTCATAGGTCGCGGACCCGCCGCCCGCCGTCGCTGTGACCGGTGCTCTGAGAATCTCAAACGTCTTCGAGTCACTGCTGCCGAGATGATTCGCACTCTCGGCATAGGTAGCGGTCGCCGACGCTGTTCCGGCATTCACGTTGTTCGTGTAGGTCACGGCCACCGGCTCATTGAGCCCGCCTGCACCCGTTACCGTCGCCGTGCACGGCTCCTGGGCCAACCCGTTGAACGTCACGCTCACCGGGCAGGTCACGGTTGTCGTAGTTTGCGCTTTGTCGATCGTGTAGGAGCCGTTCGCCGACGTGACCTCGAAGTTGCTCAAGCCGGTTCCGCTCACGACCGGTGCGATCGGATATGTGCCCGCATTCGGGCCGACCGACGCCGGGTCGTTCGCACACGTCAGGTCGCCAATGTAGGCCCCTGTCACCTCGCACGGGGATGGTGACTTCGGCGACCCGTCATAGGTCGCGGACCCGCCGCCCGCCGTCGCTGTCACCGGTGCTCTGAGAATCTCAAATGTCTTCGAGTCACTGCTGCCGAGATGATTCGCGCTCTCCGCAAACGTGGCGCTCCCTGTGGCCGTCCCGGCGTTCAAGTTGTTCGAGTAGGTCACGGGCACGGACTGAGTGAGGCCGCCTGCACCCGTTACCGTCGCCGTGCACGGCTCCTGCGCCGCCCCGTTGTAGGTCACACTGGGCGGGCAGGTCACTTCGGTTGTCGTTGGGGCCTTGTCAATCGTGTAGGACCCGTTCATCGACGTGACGTCGAAGTTGCTCAAGCCAGTCCCGCTGACGACCGGAGAGATCGGATACGTCCCTGCATTTGGGCCGACCGACGCGGGATTGTTCACACAGGTCAGGTCGCCCGTGTAGGCTCCTGTTACCTCGCACGGCGATGGTGACTTCGGCGACCCGTCATAGGTCGCGGATCCGCCGCCTGCGGTTGCCGTCACCGGCGCCTTGAGGATCTCGAATGTCTTCGAGTCACTGCTGCCGAGATGATTCGCGCTCTCCGCATAGGTGGCGCTCGCCGTCGCCGTGCCTACATTCACGTTGTTCGTGTAGGTCACTGGCACCGACTCACTGAGCCCTCCCGCACCGGTCACCATTGCCGTGCAGGGCGCCTGGGCTGCCCCGTTGTAGGTCACGTTGACCGGGCAGGTCACCACCGTCGTCGTCGGGGCCTTGTCAATCGTGTAGGACCCGTTCACCGGGGAGATCTCGAAGTTGGTCACGCCGGTCCCGCTCACAACCGGAGCGATCGGATATGTGCCCGCATTCGGGCCGACCGACGCCGGATCGTTCGCACAGGTCAGGTCGCCCGTGTAGGCCCCTGTCACCTCGCACGCCGACGGCGACTTCGCTAACCCGTCATAAGTCGCTGACCCGCTGCCGGCCGTTGCCGTCACCGGCGCCTTCAGAATTTCGAAGGTCTTCGAGTCAGTGCTCCCGAGATGATTCGCGCTCGCTGCATATGTAGCGCTGGCCGACGCTGTTCCGGCGTCCACGTTGTTCGTGTAAGTCACGGTCACTGACTCACTGAGTCCACCCGCGCCTGTTACCGACGCGGTGCACGGCGTCTGCGCCACACCGTTGTAGGTCACGCTGACGGGACACGTCACCACCGTCGTCGTTGGCGCCTTGTTGACCGTCTGACTCGCGCTCCCGCTACTCGCGTTGAAGTCTCCTGTCGGAAGGTACTCAGCGGTAATCGAGTGAGGAGAGTTTGGAACATTGAGCGTCGAGATCGAGCCGCTGGTTGCGACTCCGTTACTTCCGCTAGCCGAGAGCCCGACGGGCAAGCCAAAATTGACTCCGTCTATCTTGAACTGCACGCTTCCCGTTGGCGCCGTGGTTCCACTAGCTGGTGTCACGGTTGCGGTAAAGCTGATTGAGTCGCCGTACGTCGAGGGGTTGATACTGCTTACGACGGTACTGGTCGTGTTTACCTTTGCGGCCGCGGCCACTTCCAACGTGGCATTGGTATTGAGAATTGTGGGATGGTTCTGACAACCCGCCCGAGTTGATGCTCTAACAGTAAATGAATGTGAACCGCCTGGCGTCGAACCTGTGGTTGCAACGTTGAGAGTGCTGTTGATATTGACAACGCCAGATCCAATGACAGGGTTCGTTGTGAACGAGCCACTTGCCCCTGCCGGTAGGCCAACAGTAACCAAATCAATGCTGCAATTCGCGGCGTTACCGTTGAAACCAACGGTGACGACATACGCAGCGGAATTTCCCGCCGTGACCGGGCTGGGCGATTGAGCACCAACGGCTAAAGTGTTGAGTCTAGAATCGGTAAATGTAATTTGCGCTCTGGACGTCGAGCCGGTGGCCAACAAATAGAACCGCACGTTCAGGTCGTGCTCCTCCGGCGCCCACTGATCCCAATACAGGTTGCCATTCACATCAGCCTGCACTTCCAACACGTAGTCCGGGTGCATCGCTGGATCTTCCTGGAACAGCAGTGTCACAATCTCGGTCGGCTGCCACCCCGACCCTGTAATGACCGCCTGCTCACCAGGCGCGTAGTCATCCTTGTCCGTCTTGATCGTCGCAAACCGGTACTGCTCTCCATCTGCCGAACCACCACCTGCTGCAAACGCATAGCCTTCCGCCGCAGGGCCGCTCACCGCGTTCGCGCGAGCGGCAGTCATCGCGCCAGTCGGCGCAAACGTTCCCATGCCATACGAGTACGGATCGGGGAACTGTGCCGGCAGAAACAAATCCGCGGCCGCAACCGCGACGCCGGCCGACGTGCCGCCGGCAATCAAGACCGCATTGTTATGAGGAAGCAGCACCGCCGAATGGCCGCTGCGTGCACGGCCCAGCGCGGTTGGGACGGGGTCAAACGTTTGAGCAAACGGGTTGAAGATTTCCGCTGACGCCAGATCGGTGGTGCCGTTGAAACCGCCTGCGACCAGGACGCGGCCGTCGATCAACGTCGTCGCCGAGGCACCCGAACGCGCAACTGACAACGCGCCTGCTGCCGTCGTGCCTGTTGCTGGATCGAAGACTTCTGAGCTGGCCAGCGCCGCCGTGCCGTCGGATCCGCCGACGAGGAGCACCGTGCCATCCGCCAATCGCGCCGCACCGTGTCCAGCCCGCGCACTGCTCATCGTCCCGACCATTTCTGAAGAACCATCCGCCAGGTTCAGGACTTCGAGATCGGCCGTGACCACACCGCCTACTGCACCGCCGGCGATGAGTACCTCGTCCATCCTCGAGCACAGTCGCTGTGTGACCAACGCGCGCGGCGCTCATCTGGCCTGCGGCCGCGAAAGAGTTGTCCGCCGGGTTGTAAATCGCAATGCTCGCCGTCGATATGCCCGCCACGGTGCCGCCGGTAATGAGAGTGCGACCGTCAGCGAGCACCGCTGACGCCGCACCGGTGCGGCTGTGCGAAATGGCACCCGTTGGGGCCCACGTGCCAACCGCCTGAGGTGATTGCCCCCAAACGATCAGTCCGGAACCCCCGGCTGAGATCAAAAGCGCGAGAACATACCTGAATAAGGGCGTGACCTTCGTCGTCTTCACAAACACTCCTGTGCGGTGGGAGGTACCGCATATTCGCGACGCGCACGCGCCGCAGCTCTTCCGCCGTGCAAAACCGTGCAACCCCAAAATTTCTGGGTAAATAGACTCATCAGTGTGCACTATTGCTGAGCTTAAGTGACACGCCTTTAGTACTCTTGAGAGTAATCTTTGATACTCTAGATGCCTGAACTTGCACCGGTGCCAACTCGGCCGGTGCCATACTTCTAGTGGCTCAAGACACGCGCATCCGGGTCGTCGTTGCTGACGCACATCCCCTGTTCGTCCTTGGTGTCCGCGCTCTGCTTGCCGCAGATGCCGCTGCAACCGTGGTGGCTGAAGCACACGACGGCGAACAAACATTGAAGGTTGTGGAGCGTGAGAGACCGGACTTTCTCTTGCTCGATCTGGCAATCGGCCGCATCCCCGGTCTGGAAGTACTTCGCCGTCTGGCAGTCATGAACCTCCCCACACGCACGGTGGTAGTCACGTCCGCGATTCAGACAGCAGAACTCCGCACCGCCCTGCTGCGCGGGGCGAGGGGCGTGCTGCTGAGACATATGCCTACCGATCTCTTGCCGAAGTGCATCCGCCAGGTGATGAAAGGCGAGTACTGGATTGGGCGCGACAACGTTGGTGATCTCGTAGATGCGCTGCGAAAGTCGGCAAAGGGGGATGAGTCGTCAACGCTCTCGCACCGCGAGCGCGAGATCGTGAAGGCCATCCTCAGAGGCGCCAGCAACAAGGACATTGCCTGGCAGCTTGGGCTGGGCGAGCAGACCGTGAAGAATCACCTGCGCAGAATTTTCGCGAAGGTTGGCGTCGCAAACCGGGTCGAACTGGCGGTCAACGCAATGGCGCGTCAACTCAGCAGCGAGAGCGACGCCGACGCGGTCATGTAGTCACGAAAAAGCTACGCGCCTTGCGGATCGTTTGCGGTCGGATCTAGGACCCCGCAGGGCCCCTCGCGACAACAACACCGCAGAGCTGACTTGAGCAACTTTACGGTTGCACGTCGCCGTCATCACACGTATTCTCCAACCAGGAGGTTGCATGACGGCAACGACCGATCGCATCGAAAAAACCGTCTTCCTGCGTGCGCCCAAGACGCGCGTCTGGCGCGCGCTTACCGATCCTCGCCAGTTCAGCGAATGGTTTGGTGTGAACGTGGAAACGCCGTTCACGCCTGGCGCACGCGTGCGTGGCGCGGTCACCTACCCGGGCTACGAACATCTGACTTTTGACATCGTCATCGACCAGGTCGTTCCGGAGCGGCTGTTTTCCTGGCGCTGGCACCCGCACCCCATCGACATCACCCAGGACTACTCTGTCGAGCCGACAACTCTCGTCGTCTTCGAACTCGAGGACGCAAAGGGCGGCACGACCTTGAAAGTCGTGGAATCGGGATTCGACGGGATTCCGCTGACGCGGCGTCTCGAGGCATTTCGCGGCAACGACGAGGGCTGGAGCGAGCAGATGACGAACATCGAACGCCATGTCGCCGCGAATGCTTGAGCGTGCGAGAGTCAGCTCGAGGCCGAGAACCAGGTCTCGTTCGTCGGTGCACACCCTCGTCCAGCGCCGGATGCGGGCGTCAGTGCCGATTTTTGCCGCGCTTGGCGATTCCACGCGACTGCGCATCATCGGGCGTCTCGCCACGGGCGAGCCACTCTCCATCGCGACGCTGACCACCGGCACGGGCGTCACACGGCAGGCGATCACCAAACACCTGAACGTGCTCGGCCAGGCGGGGCTCGTGCGGAGCAGGCGGCGTGGCCGCGAGCGCACCTGGGAGCTCGCCCCGTCGCAGTTGGCATCCGCGCGACGCACGATCGACCACATCTGCGCCGAGTGGGACGCCGCGCTTGGTCAACTCAAGGCATTTGTCGAAGACGACGACCGATGACGGAGTGCTCATGCCTCGCGTGACGTTCACGCCGCATCTGCAGCGATTTATCGACGCGCCACCACGCGAGGTGCCGGGAGCGACGGTTGCCGCGGCGCTCGCGCACGTGTTTGCCGAGAATCCGCGTCTGCGTGACTACGTGCTCGACGAGCGAGGCGCGGTGCGACAGCATGTCACGGTGTTTGTCGGCGACTCCCCCGCCCACGATCGCGTCGGGCTCACCGATGCTGTGGACGCGGAAACCGAAATCTACGTACTGCAGGCGCTGTCAGGCGGCTGATTCGGCGGACGTTGGGGTCAGGTCACGAGAGACGAGCTCGCGAATCGGCGGCCAGGTCAGGCGATGAAGCCTTGAAGCGGGCGCGAGAGGGAAATTCGTTGTTCGTGACCTGACCCCATCAAGGAGACATGTCGTGAAGCAATCGTTGTGGGTGGCGACTCGAAAAGGGCTGTTCTCGCTCAACAGATCAAACGCCTGGCGTCTGGGCACGCCGGCATTCCTCGGCGACCCCGTCACGATGGTCCTCGATGATCCGCGTGACGGCACGGTGTACGCCGGGTTGAATCTCGGACACTTTGGCGTCAAACTCCATCGCTCCACAGACCGCGGCGTATCGTGGGAGGAACGCGGCGTACCGTCCTACGCGGACGTGCCGGCTCCGCCGGTTCCGGCCGGATCAGAGGCACCTCCTCCTGCGCCCCCAACGCTGAAGATGCTCTGGGCGCTGGAACCCGGCGGCCCAGATCAGCCGAACCGCCTCTGGGCAGGCACCCTGCCCGGCGGCCTCTTCAAATCTGATGATGGCGGGCAGCAGTGGGAGATCGTCCGATCACTCTGGGACGTGCCTGAGCATGCGAACTGGTTCGGCGGTGGGTACGACTGGCCGGGGATTCACTCGATTGCTGTCCATCCCGGAAACTCGCGACGCATCTTCGTCGGCGTGTCTTGTGGCGGCGCCTGGGCAACCGAGGACGATGGCCAGACGTGGGCGATCAGGGCCAAAGGCATGTTCGCAGAGTTCATGCCCCCCGACCGTCGCGAGGATCCGTCGATTCAGGATCCGCATCGCATTGCGGTCTGCGGATCGAATCCGGACGTCATGTGGACACAGCATCACAACGGCGTGTTTCGCACCGACGACGGCGGTCGACTCTGGCGCGAGATCCCGGCGGCCCGCCCGTCGGTGTTCGGCTTCGCCGTCGCGGCGCATCCGACCGATCCGAACACAGCATGGTTCGTGCCGGCCATCAAGGACGAGCGCCGGGTGCCCGTCGACGCGAAACTTGTCGTGTCGCGAACGCGCGACGGGGGTCGCACCTTCGATGTTCTGGATCGCGGTCTGCCCACGCCATCGTTCGATCTCATCTACCGCCATGCGCTCGACGTCGATCGTACGGGCAGCGTGCTCGCCATGGGATCGACCACGGGCGGCCTTTGGCTCTCCGAAGATGGCGGCGACTCCTGGACGACTCTGTCGATGAACCTGCCGCCGATCTATGCGGTGCGCTTCGGCGCCTGAACGCCCATCCCCGCGAGGAGGCAGATGGCCGGCAGCACGGGTGCGAGAAAGCGGTGATCGCCCTCAGAAAACGTGAGCGTATGAAAGAGTCCGAAACTGACGACGAAACACACTGCGACCAATCGAGCTGGATCCGTGCGCATCGTCGTGGGCTGTCGGCTCATCGCCAGGAGGGCCAATGCGAGAGGTGCGCCGAGCAACACCACGTTGACCAGGCTATGGGCTCGTGAGTAGTTGGGGTACACTGGCCACCAATACACCCACGCTCGACGCAGCAACACGGCCGCGACGTGGCCCGGGTGTTGTGCGGTCACGCGCGCCATGCAAGACAACGTCTGACTCGCATCGCTGACGACGAGCCCAGCCGGCGGCGCCAATCTGAACATTTCCGACCCCCAGATCACCCTGCCTGCCGCGAGGTGCTCGCAAATCGTAAGCGGCGGCCCGCGCCTGACCTCAGCTGTTATCGATAAGGCCAACACCGCGCTGAGCGCCGACGCGGCGGACGCAGCGAGCAGAACACGCGGTGCAACGGGCCTCACGAGGGCCGCAGACAGAAGGACCGCAAGCGCAACGGCAGGTCCTGTCGGGCGGGCCAATAGCGCCCCCGTCAATGTGAGTCCAACCACAATCGCCCACGCCGCGCGGCGTGTCATCAGCGCGACGATCGTCGCACATAACGTCGCGCCCGAGAAAAAGACAAACAGCGCGTCCGTGAGGATGTAAGCATTCCACCTGCTCAACTCGTAAGACACGATTGCTATCAGTGTCGCAACCCAGGCGCCGCGCCGACTGACGCCGCCGCGTCGCGCCGCCGCAAAGAGCAGGACCGGTAGCGACGCCGATATCAGCGTCTGCCAGGCGACCAAAGCGAATCTCCAGTCGTCGAAGATCGCCCTGAAGAGGGCCACGATCGTGACGAAGAGCGGACTTCGCTGTGACTCGTTGAGCAGTGCCGGAAGCGACAACCCGCTGCCTCGCCAACTGCTGGCAGCCTCGATGTACTTGACGCTGTCTACACCATCGCGAATGCCGATCAGCATCACGACGATGATACGGGCCGCAACGCTGAGGCCTGCGATGAGGAAAGCCTCTCGTCGCGTCACACAGGCTCCATGCGGCGGAGTGCCTCACCTGTGGCGGCATCAGCCGGGAAAAATGACTCGAGCGCAATCTCGGACAACGTCACATCGACGGGCGTCCCGAAGATTGTCGTGGTGCTGAAAAATGACAGCGTTCCAGCGTCGGTCACGAATTGAAATGGAATGATGACTCCATCGTAATCCGTATTGCCGGACGCTTCGTGCGACCCGGCCGACGAGGGCGAAGGAAGGGCGCTCAGCTCGCCCAGAAGATCAATGAGCACGGGATCCGCGGACACATCAATCTGCCGCCGCAACCGAGCCAGCAGGTGTCTCCGCCACGCGTTCAGATTGGCAATCCGCGGGGCAAGCCCTTCGGGATGCAGGCTGAGGCGCAGGACGTTGACCGGTGGTTGTAGCAGCGCAGACGCCGCGCCCGCCATCAGCCGCGATGCGGGGCGGTTGCCTGCGACGAGCGTCCAGTGCCGATCGACGGCGATCGCCGGGAACGGCTCGTGCGCCGCTAACAAGCGCTCGATCGCCTGTCGCGCGAGGGCAAGCGCTGGATCGGCCAGCGGCCGTTCGGCAAAGATTGGCGCGTACCCGGCGGCGGTCAGCAGCGTGTTGCGGCCGCGCAATGGAACCTCCAGGCGTTCGGCGAGGCGCAACACCATCTCGCGGCTGGGCGTTGACCGGCCGGTTTCGATGAAGCTGAGGTGCCGGGCGGAGATCTCGGCATCGACCGCCAGATCGAGTTGACTGAGGTGACGTCGGTGCCTCCACTCGCGCAGCAGATCGCCCACCGGGCCTGTTGTCCCACCCGCGTTGATCATCCGGTCACAATATCTCAAGCAGTTACGCCGGCAATTACCTCCGAGGTAATCGACATGACACGCCCGACGGCCAATCATGTGGTGAATCAGGAGGTAACGATGTTTGTTTCCCGTCTGCTTCGCTTCGCACTGATTGCCGACGCCGTTGCAACGGCTGCGACGGGTCTGGCGATGCTCACACTGAGCCGCGTCCTCGAACCGCTACTCGGGCTTCCGGCAACGCTGATGTTTTACGCCGGACTCGGGCTAATGCCGTACGCCGCGCTGGTGGGATACCTCGGCTCACGCGCAAGCACGGCGCGGGTGGTTATCCTGGCAGTGATTATCGGCAACATATTGTGGGCTCTTGGCAGCAGTGTGTTGCTGATCTCCGGATGGATCACACCTACGGTTCTGGGCTACGCCTTCGTGATCGCTCAGGCAGTGGTCGTCGGAGTGTTTGCCGAGTTGCAGTTCTTGGGGTTCCGGCAGTCGAAGCCGGCAGCGTGGGACGGTCAACGGCGTGTCGCCGCTGTCTGAGGAGGCTCGAGAGGACTCGGAGGCTGGGGTCGCTGACGGGGTGACCTCCGTCCTGCCGGGTGACCTCCGTCCTGCTGGGGGACCTCCGTCCTGGGGGCGCCTCCGGGGCGCAAACCGGGGCGCGACCTCCGTCCTGGCGGGCGACCTGCGTCCTCACTGGTGGATCCCCTTCCGGGTGGCCTCTGAGAGTGCGAGTGCAAACTGCGATTACGTGTCACAAATCACATACTGCCGCGCGGCTGTGCGAGCGAGGACGGAGGTCACGGGCAAGGACGGAGGTCACGGGCAAGGACGGAGGTCGCCCCGAAGGACGGAGGTCGCCCGGAAAGATGGACGTCGCCCGAAGGACCGGAGGTCACCCCCGAGGACGGAGGTCGCCCCTCCGCGCGGAGGCAAACGCCGACCACGGCAGCCGCCCTCTCACCGCCCCGTGGGAATCCAGCGCTGGAACCACTCGAGGTTTCGGCGCATCGACTCGCGCTGCTGCACCGGCTCATACAACACATGGCCGCCCCCCGGATACATGTCGTACTCGACTGTCTTCCCCAACCCCTTCAGCGCGCGATAGAACTTCTGTGCGTTGCCCACGGGCACGCGGGGGTCGCGGTCACCGTGCTGAATCAGAATCGGCGTGCGCACCTTCTCCACGAACGTGATCGGCGAGTGCGCCGTGTACGATGCGCGGTTTTCCCACGGACGCCGAAAATATTCGATCATCAAGTCGCCGCCGTCAGGCAGGTAATACATGTCCGCGAGATCACTGATGCTCGCCCCCGACGAAGCTGCCTTGAATCGATCAGTTTGCGTGACAATCCAGTTCGTCATGAATCCCCCGTACGACGCGCCCATTACACCGAGGCGATCTCGATCCGCGAGGCCCTGCGCTACGAGGTGATCCACACCAGCCATGATGTCCCGGTAGTCGCTTTCGCCCCATGCGTTGATGATGGCGCGATGCCCCGCCTCGCCGTACCCCGACCCTCCCCGCGGCATCGGAAAGAGCACCGCGTAGCCAGCACTGGCAAACGCCTCTGTCGGATACGGATCGACCTGCCCTACCGTATGCGCGAACTGTGGGAAGAGACCGTACGTCACGCCACCAATCGGTCCACCATGGCAATACACGATCAGCGGCAGTTGGCTTTTGCCATCCCAGTCGGGCGGTGTCAGGAGCAAGCCCCAGATTTCCATACCGTCGAAGGAGGCCCACTTGATGGGGCGTAGCTCGCCAAGCTTTAGGCCTTTCAGTTCAGGATTGATCTCCGTCAGCTTCTTCCGGGAACCGGACGTTGCATCCTGCACGTAGACATCCCCCATCGTCCGCCCTTCAACGGCGCGATACGCGAGCGTCCGGCCATCGCGCGAGACACTCAGCGAATAATTCACGGTCGTTCCAGGCACAACCCGCTGTGCGGCCCCTCCGTCCACCGGGATACGGACAACGGGCATCTCGAACATGTGCTCGGCCGTTGCGAACGTGCCCTCGTTCATGAGCGCATACATCGCGCGGCTGTCACGCGCCCACAGCAGCTCGCCAATCCAGGCACCGCCGAGATTGAACAATCGAATCGCCGTGTTGGCGCCACCGGTCGTGCTCACCACCGCAAGGCCGCGCGGCGCCATCAACCCCTGCTGTTCATTTGTCGTCACGAATGCGATGGATCGACCGTCGGGCGCAAATTGCGGCGACGTGTTCATGCCGGCGCGGTCCACGACCACTCGCGATCCAGTCCCGTCCGGGGCGACGGCGTAAATGCGCGTGTAGTAGGGCGCCAGAAAGCCGGTGGCGCTCGACGCTGAGTAAGCGATTTCCTTCCCGTCAGGCGACCACGACACGCTGTCAACGTACTGACCGACGGGAGTAATCGACCGCGCTTGACCGCCGACGGACTGCACCCACAATCGCGTCGAGGGATCGACGGTCGATCCCGCGCGAATGACCGGCACGCGCACGGTGGGATCGCGTGAGATATAGGCGACGCGGGTGCCATCGGGTGACCACTCGTACGAGACGACGCCCTGGGGCGCTGCTGTCACCGCGACGGAAGGCCCGCCATCCGCCGCCGCGGCAAATACCTGTGGGCGGCCGTCTGCGAGAGCAAGAAATGACACGCGTCGTCCGTCAGGCGTCCATCGCAAGCGGGCTGCTGGAAGGGCCGGCGTAAACACACGCACGTCGGTCGCGATGCGAGTGGATGGCCCGCCCCCTGCGGAGACCACGAAGATCTGCACGTCGTGAGAATTGGATTCGACCGACGGTGTCGACACGACGTAGGCGATCCGGTCACCCTCCGGCGCAATGCGTACATCGAGTGGCGTACGCATTTTCATCAAATCCTCGACCGTCACCAGACGAGGCGCCTGCGCGCGAAGTGCGGCCACGGCGAGCACTCCGGCACACAAACTCGCAAGGACACGGGAGAATGGCATGCGCCGAAGTCTACCGCGGGACCATGCATCGGGCTGGGGACTGGCGTTGGACACCGCCGATTGGGATGGCGACCGGCGACCCACCTATTTCTTGGGATACGACCCGTGCGCCTTGACCTCGCGGATCTGCAGGATGTGTCGTTGCGAATGCGTCGAGATCATCAGGAGCCACTGATAGACATCCATGTTGCCACCTTGCAGCTGGCGTCCACGGAGGTCCTCCTGCGTGCCCTTGGCAAACTCGGTCATCGTCGCGCGCAGCTTCCGGAAGTCGCCCAGAGACTGAGCGACGTTTTCGTACTTTCCCTTCGGGACGCGCGCCTCACCAGTCTTCTGCCGATTGGTGCGGTCGATGCCGTACCAGAGAATCGCCGCATCGGTTGATTCGGACTTGTATCCCAGCGGCTGCTTCAGCGAGTCTTGCACTTGCTGCCAGTACCTGTGGTTCGGCAATAGCAAGGTGCTCCACGACGTCCTCGATGCTCCAGCTTTCAGGAGTCATGCGAAAGGTCAGCTGGGCTTTTGAAAGGCCCTCGGCCTCGCTGACGAGCCAGCCTTCGCTCATCTCCAGATGGGCAAGCACACGCTGGCGTTCGCCCGTTGTCATCGGACCAGCGTGAGTGGATACGGACGTACCCAGGAGGCACGCCAAGGCAACGAGGGAGCAGACGTTTCGGCGCATAGTCACGGGACGATGCCCGAGGCGGCGACGAGTGTCAATTGACGTGGGACGAATCAGCCCTCACTCGGGACCAGGTCGGTCAGGCCGGGGCTGAACCAGAGGACTCGATGCCGTGATACGACGGCACTGCTTCGTCTTGGTTGTTAGTGTTCTCGGTCCGGGCTTTCCTTCGGTGTAAACGATGTCCGGCGTGAGGACGACGTAGCCGTTGCTGACGTAGTGGGCGAAGTTGATGTTGTGGCCGGATCGTGGCTCGACAAGGTCGTTAAGTTCTGCGAGATAGTGCGCGAGAGGACATGAGCATCTCCGCAAGGTCAATAATCTACGAGACCTACAGCCACTGCTTATATAGTGTTTGCGCGGGACGCGACACTACTGGCCCGCCTCCGATTGCCTCCACATGGAAGACCTCACAAAAGGACCAATTTCGCGCCATCTGTTCAAAACCGCCAGTTTCATGCTGGTCACCATGGTCTTCCAGACGATGTATTTCCTGGTAGACCTGTATTGGGTAGGCCGCTTGGGAAAGGAGGCCGTGGCAGGCGTTGGCGTGGCCGGCAACCTTACCTTTATCGTGCTAGCCATTTCGCAAATGCTCGGGGTCGGTACGACCACGCTCGTCTCTCACGCTGCCGGCCAGCGCAACCAGGAGCGAGCGCTGTTGGTGTTCAACCAATCGCAGTTGCTGTCGACCGTCGTCGGGGCGCTGTTCCTGGTGATCGCCATGATCTTCAGGACCGAGTACGCGCGCGCACTCAGCGCAGATGCAGCGACGGCCGACCTCGCTGCATCTTATTTGCTCTGGTTCCTGCCGGCGATGGGCTTGCAATTCGGGTTGGTGGCGATGAGCGCGGCGCTGCGGGGGATTGGTAATTTCAAGCCAGGGATGATTGTTCAGACTGCGACGGTCATCATCAACATCGTCCTCGCACCAGTCCTCATGTTTGGCTGGGGCACGGGCCAGCCGATGGGTGTCGCCGGCACTGCCCTGGCGACTCTGATCTCCGTCGCGGTGGGCGTGGGATGGCTCGCGACGTACTTCGTCGGCAAGGCCGCCTATCTGATCTTCCTCTGGCGCGACATGAAACCGCAGTTCAAGCTCTGGGGCGACATGTTGAAGATTGGCCTGCCGGCCGGCGCGGAGTTCGGTTTGATGGCGGTCTATCTCATGATCGTCTACGCGGTCACGCGTCGATTTGGCGCCGCTGCTCAGGCGGGGTTCGGCATCGGCATGCGCATCGTGCAGGCGCTGTTCATGCCGGTAGTGGCGCTCGGTTTCGCCGTTGCACCCGTGGCAGGCCAGAACTTCGGTGCACGGCAAGCGCAGCGCGTCAAAGCCGTGTTCAGAACGGCAAGCATGATCGCCGCGACCGCGATGTTCATCGCCGCGGTTGCCTGCAACATAGCGCCGCGGCTGCTCATTCGTATTTTTTCAACTGACCCTGGCGTGATTGCCGTCGGCGAACAATACCTCCGCATCATCTCGTGGAACTTTGTCGCGTCCGGCGTGATCTTCGTCACGTCGAGCATGTTCCAGGCGATGGGCAACACCATTCCCTCACTGGTGGCGTCGTTCAGTCGTATCGGCATCATCGCGATACCGGTTTTGCTGCTGTCCCGACTGCCCGGGTTCGAACTGCGTTGGATCTGGTACCTCTCGGTAGTGGCAATCCTTGCGCAGCTCGCCATCATTCTGCTGCTGCTTCGACGAGAGTTCCGGCTGCGGCTCGACACGATGCCGTCTCCACCTCTCGCCGACTCGGCTCCGGCGACAGGGTGAGCGTCAGAGTTGTCGCGTGCGCGGCGCCGTTACGGCGCGGGAATGCGGTGAGTGACCTTGCCGTCGCCATCGAGGAACTCGATGCTGGCCTGGCCCGCCGCATCCACGCGTAACGTCAAGCGCGGCTTGCCGTCGGCGTCGGCAAGCATGATGGCGGCAGACCGGTCGGTGTTCTTTCCTACAAACACACGGCGCGGCGATGGTGGCATCGATGCACGTGCGCCCTGAATCGCCTTGTCGCGTGCGGCGGCGTCTGGAATCTTTTGCGCCGCGTTCAGCTTGTCGATGAGCTCGCTGAGGCGCACTTCGGGCCGGTCCCATACGGTCAGGCCGGTCGACCGCTGTCCGCCCGACTCGCTGTATGCCAGAGCAATGGTCTGATCCTGCTTGATCTGATCG
Organism: uncultured Acidobacteriota bacterium; assembly: GCA_963846425.1. Classification (GTDB taxonomy): domain Bacteria; phylum Acidobacteriota; class Vicinamibacteria; order Vicinamibacterales; family UBA2999; genus JACCSI01. The sequence continues at coordinate 1,007,879 of CAWJVW010000002.1, forward strand.
AACGCCAGTAGCGCGTTCGCGCGACGCACACCGTTGCGATCTTCCCCGGTAATCGTCAGCCCGCCAACCTCGTCGCCTTCGTCATTGAAAAACAGAAGCCCGGCAACCGGCCGTGCTCGGTCGATCAACTTGCCATCGAGAATGCCCGGGTGCATGCGATCTTTTCCAGAGAGCACGAGACGCAAGGTCCCGTTCGCGTCGATCACGTTCAAACGCTGCACGGTCAGCTCGTCCAACTTTTGCGCCGACGGCCCCTGGCCAAATGCGCTGACGGCAACAAACACGAGGGCGAATGAGCTCAGTGCCGCGTAGATCTGCAGCAGCCGGATGTCGCGGCGCAAACGGGTCATCGTGTACTCCTTCGCAGTGGAATGCGAGCAGCGCGTTCAGGCGGGGGGACGAGGTGCGATCGCCTTTTTGAAAAAACCGCCGATCTTCCGAAAGACATTTCGGGATTTCTTCTCTGGTGCGGGTTCCGGGGACAGCCCCCGGACAGACTTGGATGGCTTCCGCTTGTCCACGGACCTCTTCTGCGACACCTTACGCAGCTTGCGTTTCTCTGTCGACGGTTTTTCGGCCCTCGCCGATGCCGCCTTGGCGACGGTTCGTGCAGGGGGGGCGTCAAGGTTGTCAACGCGATCAGCATGGACCACGAACCGCTTTGGCGCGGCACCGACATAGTAAAACGGATAGCACGTGATCAGCGTGAGCCGCTGCCTCTTAGTCCTACTCAGGACCGACAGGTCGTCGGGCCTCACGACCTTCGTGTCGCGCACGCGATAGCGCAAATCACCTCGAGTGGTGCGCAGCAAGACATCGTCGCCGACACGAATGTCCTTCAACGGCCGGAACAGGCCGTCACGATGCCCGGCAATGGCGCTGTTGCCCGGCTCCCACGGACGTGGCGTATCGGGCAGATGGCCGGCCGCCAGCGTGAGCGTCGCATCGTCGTCGCCGCTCACGATCGGCATGGACACCGCAAGCCTTGGAATATCCAGAAGCCCGATCAGATTGGTATCGTCCCCCGACCCCCTGACGTTGGCGACCAGCGGTGCCGGTGGGCCCGGCAAGGCCTGAGCAGCGCGCAATCGCTCGAACTTTTTCGTCTGCTCCTGTTGGTACATCATCGCGTGCAGGGTGACGAATCCAATCCAGCCGAGGCAAGTCACGCCGATCAGCATGAGCGCACGCTTCACCAAGAGCCGGCTATCGCGCACGACCGCCCTCCGGGCCGGTTCCCCCTCTTGGTGCTACATAACCGCCGCGCGTGTTTACCTTCAACGTCCGACCATCCGGATGACGAGCTACCACTCTGAGCTTCCGGACCACCCCGTCTCGTGCCTGATTCGTGGGCACGAAGCCGATCGCGTAGGTGGCCCGAATGTCGCGGGCAATATGGTCGATAGCGTCGGGCACGTCATCGATGTTTCGCGGTGAAAAAGACTCGCCGCCCGTTGCGCTCGCAATCCGCCTCAACAATTTCGGGTCGCCATCACGGTCGACTGGATCGGTGAGCGCGACGGTGTAGATCATCGCACTCGATGACCGAGTCCGCCCCAACATGTCGTCCAGGGTCGTCCGGCTGGCATTGTCGCTGCCATCGCTGACGATGACGAGTACCTGGCGCGCGTGTTTGCCACGTGCCAGGCGTTCCAACCCACGAGCGATGGCGTCGTACAGCGCTGTTTTCCCGCGTGCAGAGATATTTTTCTCCAGCGTCGTCTGCAACACCGACAGGTCGCTTTGCTCGATTACACGCGAGGACCACGCCTCGTGCACGTTTTCATTGAAAGCCAGCACAAAGATCTCATCCTCTGGATTGCTCAGCCCTGCGAATCCGACGACCGAAGCGATCACGCGCTCGCGTTTGGTTGCCATGCTCGTGCTGTTGTCAATCAACAGTCCAATCGACGCCGGAGCATCCGTACTCGAGAAAAAGCTGATGGTTTGTGGGAAGTTGTCCTCGTAGACGAGAAAATTCGTCTCGAGCAGGCCGGGAACCGCTCGGCCGCGGTTGTCTTCGACGATCGCGTGCACGACAACCAGTTCCGACTCGGTCGAAAACGTCGGACGCTCCTGCGGAGCCTGCGCGTGCGAGCGCAAGGCACCTGCGCCGACGATCAGGGAAAGCGCGACGCATGCGTGGAGAGTGTGCAAACGCATGAGCATCCTTCAAGAAAGTTACAAGTTCAAAGTTCGAAGCTCCTAGGTCAAGAACCTCTGAGCTCCTCACTCTGAACTTGTAACTACACCCATTCACGACCGTTTCTAGCGACGACGGCGAATCAGTGCGGCGCCGGCCAACGAGGCCAGCCCGATCAAGCCGACGAGCGGCAATGGCGAGGCGGTCGTTGGAAGCGCCGTACGGGTCTCGTCGACGCGGGTCGTCTCGACCGCGGTGGCCGAGGGCGCGGGTGCCCTTTGTGCCGTGCTGGTCTGCGCCTGTGTCTTAGTCTGCGTCGTCGTTACCTCGGTTTCCTTACCCTCAGCATCAATCCGCGAGAGATCGGCGGTTTGCATATCCTCGGTCTTGGTGAGTTCGGTGTCAGCCGTCAGGACGCTCTCGTTCTGCGCTGCGGCCAGCTTTCGAGCCTGCCCCTTCGGATAAATGAACTCGTGACCGATCGTACGGCCCGGATACCACCAGGTGCGGACTGCCGGCGGCTGGTTTGCCGCTGCTTCCATGAATCGCACTTCGGGCTCTTCCGGGATGTCTTGCCGCTGGGCGGGGATTGCGAGAATCGTCGCATGCACCTGCGACCGGTCTTCGCTCATGATCTGAACGACGTGACGGTTGCTGGGTGAGTCTGCAATCCTGAAGGTGTATTTCCCGGCGGGGAGAACCTTACCGCCCGGCAGCTCGAACGGTGCACTGAAGGTGAAGTAAGTAGTTTGATCGATGGGCTGAGCGAGCGCCGGCGTCCCGAGTGACGGCGACAGGAGAATGGCGAGCGCACAGCTGAAGAGCATCTTGCGCAGCATATGAAGTAACCTCCTGAACTGCCGGATGCTGAAAGCATATCCGGTTCCGGAGACAGGATGAGCCTGTCACCACCTCATGATGTAGCAAAGATGTTGCCGAATCCGCGGGTCGTGACAGGCCTGCAGGATGAAGGCGGGTAGGCTAATGCAGGGCTAACGTCTCAGCTGCAACTGGACAGAAACGCGGAAGTTTTGAGCCACTCCTTGTCAGGATAGTACGCAAACACCAGGCTGCCCCCTTTCACGCGATCGATGAGCTCTCGCGCAATTGGCTCTCGAACCGCAGGGCACCCGTGACTTCGCCCGAGACGGCCCAACCCTCTCGAGATCTCGTCATTCACGTAGGGCGCACCGTGCATCACGATCGCCCGCTCTCGCGCACGATCATTGAAGCCGGGCTCGAGACCGTCGAGCTTTAGCGAATATCCATTCCGTCCAACATACGTCGAGTCGGTGACGAAGAGCCCAAGGCTCGTCTGATGCGAATCAGGGCTGTTCGAGAACTTCGTTGCGAAGTTCCCCCCACTTCCCTGCCCATGCGAGACCAGCTCTTCGTAGAGAAGCGCGCGGTTCTCGAGGTCGAGGACCCACATGCGCGGCTCGGTCGAGGCCTTGCTGTAATCGATTATCGTGAGAGTTGACGGATCAGCGACGGCGCCGTTTGACGTGGCGCAGCGTGCCGCTCCAAGCGCGAGCGCAAACACTCGAGGATTGATGCGGCCAACAGCATCGTCCGACCATGCCTCAGCGGCAAACGCCCCGCTCGCGTTAGCAGCGGGCCGGGTAGTAGTCGCCGGGACTCGTGCGGCAGGAGAGCGCGGCGCGGCCACGCTCGGCCGCACTTCCACTTCTGTCGCGGATGCGCCGGACAATCCGGATGTCAGACCCACCCCCACTGCCAGCACAGCCGCGATTCGCAGCCGAGCCATGGAGACGCGAAGAGACACGTTTCGCAAATTCGAGTTCCTACTAATGGTTGTTGTGGAAACCGCGAGCCGGCTATGAACTCAGCCCGCGAGACTCTCCATTCATTATACAGGAACCAAGCGAAAAGTTATCTCGGCCTTACCGCATCTGAACCTGCTTGGCGTCGTACCCATACACATCAGGCTGGAAGTGAACTCCACCGCGCTCATCTACCCAGGCTGTGAAGTAGACGAGGTGTACGGGAATCGGATGAGCCAGTTTGACGTGCTGTTCCTCGCCTGCACGCATTGCCGCGTTGATGGTTTCCGGCGTCCACATAGACTGATCGCGCAGGACGTATTGCGCCAATGTCTCTGGCTCCTCGACCCGTACGCAGCCGTGGCTGAACGCACGGCCGATACGTGTGAATAACGCGTCGGCAGGCGTGTCGTGCAGGTACACATTGTGGCGATTGGGAAACATGAACTTCACCAGGCCAAGCGCGTTGTCCGCGCCGGGCCTCTGCCGAAAGGAGAGCCCGCTCAACGCCGAGGAATCGTCCCACGGAATCGACGACTCCGGAATCACTCGGCCTGAGGCATTGACGACTTCCATGTTATTGCGCGACAGGTATCCGGGGTCGCGTGCGATGGCCGGCGCCGTCTCCTCCAACGCAATCGACTCCGGAATATTCCAGTACGGACTGAAGACCACGTGGGTCATCTCGTCACTGAACAGCGGCGTTTCGTTGCCCCGCTTGCCGACCACGACGCGAATGTCGAGCACAGGCTTGCCATCCTCACGCGCGACGAGATGGTAGTAGGGAACGTTCACGATGAAATGGCGAGCGCCAAGGTCGTCGGGCATCCATCGCCATCGCTCGAGGTTGATTGAAATTTGCGCGATCCGCTGGTCTATCGGCACGTTCAACGCGGCCAGCGTCGCCGGGTCCAAGTGGCCAGTCGCTTTCAAGGCATGGTGCGCCTGGAACGCGAGGACCGCGCTCTCGACGTCAGCGTCATAGTGTGCCGAATCATTGGCGGCACTCGTCGGCAAATAGCCGCTTGCGGCGAGACGCTGCCGGAGCACGACTACTGCGGGATTCCACTGGCCGACCTTGAGCGACGCCCGCGGGACTTGCCGCCAGCCCTGCGACGCCTGTCCCTGCAACGACGCGAGCGCCTGTTGCAGCGCCTTGTATTCCGCGTGCCGCGGCTGCACTGCCTCTAGAAAACCGGTACCGCCCGCGTTCAATGCGCGCTCGAGTGCAGCAACGTGGTCAGGTGATGCGCGATTGACATTCCAGCGTGGATCAATGCTCGCGGCGCGCACTCGGCCGGTCGCGACGTGACGGCCAAGCTGCAGAAGTGCAGACGTCAGCTGCAAATCGAATGCGGCGAGAGCCTGGGCACGCTTCCCGGTGTTCTCGTTATCCGCCGACAACGCGACATGCTGTTGTGTGAGTTCGGGTTCACGATATCGACGGCGATCGAGTCCATGCTGCTCGGCGGACCGCAGCGTTCCAAGCGCCCGCCCTGCGCGTTCGTTGGGCTCATTCACTGTTGCCCACGCAAGCCGGTGTTGACGCGCAGCGTAAAACTTCTGAACGTCGCCCCAAACGTCCTTCAAATCAGGCGCGCGCACGTCGCTAGCGAGCAGCGCCTGGAGCTCGGGACTCGGTTCCCGCGCTTCCTGGCGATTGCAGCCGATCACGGCGGCGCTCAGCATGAACGCCCCCACAACACGCACGGAAAAGGCGCAAAACAGGGCCATGTAACCCAACTGTGCAAAGGGTGTGCCCCAGGAAGGGCTGGCCCGACACGCATTTGGGCCCAACTTGGCATCACAACGGCTGAGTCTCTATGTAGGCGGTTGACACATAGCGGAGGTGGAGGACCCTCAATGGCGCAGAAGTGGCTACAGGTCGTTGGCGTGAGCTTGATGTTTGGCATACCCGCGAGGGCAGGGGCGCAACCCGCGCAAACAAATCAAATTGAACTTTTCGGGGCAGGCGCGCTGCACAAGTTGTGGGACGACGAGAGCTCGCTCGGGAACGGGGTTTCCGGCGGCGGCGGGATCAGCATGCCACTGACCGACACGCTGAGCATCCGCGCCCACATCATGCGATCCGCAAACGAACGAGACTTTGGCAACGGCGTCATCTTCGAAGCCGTTGGGACGCGGTACACGGCAAATCTGGTCTGGCAGCCATCGACATCACCGCACGCGCCCTATTTCGGTGTAGGTGCTGGCGGCTTCTCTTACACGCGCACGAGCCTCTTCCCTGCCGAACCGCCTGTCCCCAACAGGCCCTCCACGCCGGCTCAAACATTCACACGCTCGGATACCGATACGGCCTTTGGAGGCCTGGCAGGATTCACGGCCGTGTCTACCGAGCGCTTTCGTTTGCGCCCCGAAGTGTCACTGTGGTGGTCACGGCCCGGCTATTTCATCGCGATCGAGGTCGCTGTCATTGCAGCGTGGAGATTCTGACGCTGCTACTTAGAGTCGTTCCAGAGCCAGGCGGCGCCGCGCACGCCGCTCGAGTCTCCATGTTTCGCCCGTACGAGTCGGGTGATGACGACATCCGAGAACACGTACCTGGCCCATCGTGCTGGGATGCTGGAATACAGGCGGTCGATGTTCGAGAGCCCTCCCCCCAGCACGATGACATCTGGGTCGACGATATTGACAACGCTGGCGAGGGCCCTCGCAAATCGGTCTTCGTAACGCTCGAGGCACAGCGTGGCCCGCGGATCGCCTGCGTTGCACATTGCCTCTATGTCTTGCGCGCTAACGCGGCCGCCGCCAGCCTGCTCGAAGTCACGCGACAAGCCTGGCCCCGATAGAAACGTCTCAATGCAGCCTGTGCGACCGCAGTAGCATGCCGCGCCGGGCCATTCGCCGGGGCGTGGCCATGGCAATGGATTGTGCCCCCACTCACCCCCGATGGCATTGGCTCCGACCACAACCTGTCCATCGACAATCAAGCCTCCGCCGGTTCCCGTGCCGACAATCACACCAAACACCACACGCGCGCCAGCAGCAGCGCCGTCGGTCGCCTCCGACAGCGCAAAGCAGTTCGCATCGTTTGCAAATCGTACCGGACGGCCGAGCAACCGCGGGAGGTCCGACGCGAGGGGCTTTCCATTGAGCCAGACGGAATTCGCATTCTTGACAAGCCCGGTGGCCGCGGAAATTGTTCCAGGAATTCCTACGCCGATCGTGCCACCGGCACCAAGGTCATGCTCTATCGCGCTGACTAACGCAGAAATCGCACGCAGCGTCTCTGCGTATTCGCCTTGCGGCGCTGGAATGCGCTTGCGCACCCGTTGATGGCCGACTTCGTCGAGCGCGATACCCTCAATCTTTGTCCCACCAACGTCAATTCCGATCCGCACGTCGCAATCTAACATTCTGTATGCGGAAAACGAGATTCGTATTCGGCGATACAAAGTTGAGGGCAAGTGCGTGAGGCGCGCTGGGCCCCGCGCGAATTTGCGAACATTTGTATTCCATCCGGCCTGGCATCGCGCTTGAAGGCGAGCCGCGCGAGGCCTCAATCAATGCTCGTCGAAGGCGGATACCTGCACAGCATGAAGCAGCTGCTGGAAAAGGCTGCTCGAGTTCCGGACCCACACCCGCCGCGGGCGACAAAGGCCGCAGATGGCCCTGTGCCGCCCGGCCTGATCGAACGCTTACTTCGGCTCACGACCAAACGCACCTGACACTTTTCGACTCGGGGGCATTGATCGATCGGGATACCGCGTCCGATCTTCTTTCTGTGCGATCGACCGGCTGCCCGCCTTGTGCGATGTTTGTCGGTTGGGCACCTCCACCAACGGCTCCTCACCGACACGTCCAGCAGCATCCTGCGGGGGCGGCGAGCCGGCATCGATCGGCGGATGTTCGGCCCTGTTACGTGCCTCCTCGTTCGGTGTTTCGCGATTGCTGATACCTGCGCGCTTCATGAGTCCTCCTGCCGGCCTACGAGCCACACCAACCCCGCCAGCCCTACGGCCCCTAAATTCCGAGCATTCCTCGCTCACCCGCTTTCACGTCGAACGCTCGCGAGTGTCGTCCCTCCTCAAGCGCGCTCACGAGTTCCCACGCGCGAGCAGTAATGTCCAGACCGGCAAAACCACGCGACAACAGGCCGGCGCCGACCGCTGCCGCGAGCCCGCCAGCCACCGTCCGTTGCTGTAGGCCGTACGCCACCAGCGTCGCACCTCCCGCCACGGCAAGCATCCGCGCCGTTGGCGACCAGTTGCTCTGCAACCAGCCACTCGTCAGCGCCGACCCATCCCCCTGCAGCCCTGGCACCGAACCTGCCTCCTCGTGTTCCGTCAAGTGGTCAACCAATCCCGCGACGCCGCTGACGCGTTCCACCGCACGTCGTACGGTGCCGTGCTCGTGGGCGAGTACCGGGCCGGTCAACGTCACAATGCCGTCGACGCTGGCGACGCCGATCGCGCCTGCATGGCTGGAAGCCCGACCGAGCTTAGATCGAACGCGTGCTTCGAGAACACTGTCGTCCGTGGGGATCGTGTCTGCAACGTTCGTCACGCGAGCACGGAAACCCGCCACGCGATTCTCGAGATCGCTGGCAAGGGCGCTTGACATCATCCGCGTGCGTCTTGCGGCATGAGCCGCCTGATCGCGAAGCATCGCGCGGCGCCGATTGCCGCCGACGGGATCAAACAAATACATGAGCGCGGCGCCCAGGCTTAGCGGGCCCACCCATGAAAGCGAGTGACTTGTCATGCTGATACCTCGACGAAGAAGAAGCAAGCAAGGTACCGACTAACAGCATATGACCGAAGCGAGCCAACCGAGCGGCGCGCCTCTTGCTTCGCATACCGAAGCACGCACGCAACACGCGTGACTCGGATGAGCTCGGCAATGAGCTCGAGCGAGAGACCGAGCCTGGCACAACCGGGCTCGCGGTACCGGAAACTCGGAAGGAGACACATGACCCTGCACGAAATGCTCGTCGATGAGATCAAGGACCTCTACCACGCCGAAAAGCAGCTCACTAAAGCACTGCCCAAAATGGCGAAAGCCGCCACGCACGGCGATCTCCGGGAAGCGTTCGAATCGCACCTCGAAGAAACACGCGGACATGTTACTCGTCTCGAGGAAGTTTTTGCGGCGCTCGAGGAGCCGATCAAATCGAAGACCTGCGCAGGTATGGCAGGCATCATCGAAGAAGGCAACGACCTGATGCTGGAAGACGCCGAAGCGTCGGTGTTGGACGCCGGTCTCATCGCGGCCGCGCAGCGAGCCGAGCACTACGAGATCGGCGCCTACGGCACCTGCATTGCCTGGGCCCGGCTGCTCGGCCACGGTGACGCAGCTGATCTGCTGGAGCAGACTCTCGATGAGGAGAAGGCTGCCGACGAGAAGCTTTCGACGCTCGCCGAGTCGGAGATCAATGAAGCGGCTCTTTCGCAAGGAAATGAGGACGAAGAAGAGCCCGCGAGCACGCGCCGCAAGGCGAGCGCTGGCAGCCGCGCGCGCGCGAAAGCGGCGGACCGTCGCCGCTAACCGATGTCACCGATCACGGGACACGGTACAGATTCACGGAGCACGGGGACAGGTCTTGCCCTATCCCCGTTCCCCGGGCACAAACGCGGACGCCCTTCGGTATTTGTTTGCCGATAGTTGGCATGTCCGTTTTCTCTAAGGCTCCAGCTCTCGACCAGTGCCTCGCGAGCAATACGCTCTGTTCTCATTCCCGACACAACTGGAAGCCGACATTTGCCGCTGGGGTAAGTGCACCCTGAGATGTGACAGCTGTGCGGATGGTTCGCGCGGTATTACGAGCGGCGCAGCTGATGGAACCGTAGCCGGCTCCTAAACAGGCGCGCCAATCGGCCCAAGACGACGACCCTCGCGGTGCCGGCCGGACGGTTGCCCTTCAGTCCCCGGTGCCTGACCGGTTTCGAGCAGCGCCCTCAACTTTCGCAAGTCAGCGCGAATCTGTTGCCCGGGCTCCTCACCAAACAGCCACGCCACCCACGATCCAAGGCGGCCGGCAGGCGGATCGTATTGAAGGTGAACGATGACTTCTGTGCCCCTGCCGGCGGGCACGAATCGCACCGAGCCGGCCGTCGCGACGTCGGCGTTGTCGGTCGACTGCCACCCGATCAACTCCCCTTCAACCTCGTTGATGATCCTGGCTTCCCACTTGACCGACATGCCGGCTGGCGCCTTGGCGGTCCACACGGATCGGACAGGGCTCCGAACCTCGACATCCTCAAGGTGATCCATGAATCGGGGGAGGTTCGACAGATCCCGCCAAAATCGAAACAGCTCCGGCGCAGGCCGATCGATCGTGAGGCTTTCGTGAACGTGCACGCCACGCCTGCCGCCAAGAGCCAGCCGTGTGTTGGAGCGGCGTGTATCCCGGCCCACCAGCGCACTCACCGGGCAGTAGCCGGCCAAGCCGCGCGCGATGAGTCCGGTTCCGGTCGTCATCACGGTCGGCGACAGATCCTGGCGGCGAGACTTCGTCATTGCATAAGCGATGATCGCGCTCCCGGCCGCAACCGACAGCGCGCGTTCCAAATCGCTGATATTCCTGTGCATCGTGCTAGACCTAATCCTTCCTATCGTCGAGCCCCTGGACTCCCGACCGAGATGCGCAGTAAGCACAACAGTAGAAGGTGCCGTTGGACTCCATGCCGTGGCCGATGATCCGACATCCGCAGTGCGCGCACACCGGTGCGAGCGCGTGGACGGCGCATTCGAAACTGTCGAAGGTATGTGTTTCGCCGTCCTTGATGACCTGGAATGCTTTGTCGTAGTCGTTGCCGCAGACTTCACAGAGCGCCATCAGGCCTCCTCGACATAGAAGCAGAAGCAATCGCAGTGCCGGGACGGAGCGGCTCCAGCTTAGGAGGCCGCTTCCCGTGCCGGCTGATTTCGGGTGCGAGCGGCGTGTAGTCGAGCTCCACGTTGGCCGCCACGCTTCGCAACATCAGGCCTCCGCGACTCATATCCCCGCGCCCCACGAATGCGGAGGGATAGTGCAGGCGTTGCCCCAAAACGGCAGTGAGTACGTCAACGTACTTCCCCGTCGCGATGCTGCCCAGCAGCACGACTCGTGCCTCGGCCGGCACTGTTCCGGCAAGTTGCTTCAGATCGCGATCGAGCGGCTTTCGATACCGACGGTCGTCCTCGTGCACATCAACCGTCGCAAATTCTCGCAGCATTTCGGCAGTGACGGTTTTGTCGGGACCCTGGAGCCCACGGGTCGGCGTGATCACGAGAGGCTGCCCGAAGCACTGCGCGTACGCCAGCTTGCCGCGAAAGTACAAGCCACTCATGAAGGAAAAGGCTTCACCGAGCGTCAGCGTGCCTTCAACCAGGCGACGCGCCAACGGAAGCTCCGAGCCTTCCCGCAAAAGGTATGTGGCACGACGGCCGCCACAGTACGCGGGCGAGAGGAGAAATATCTGATCCAGCGACACGGTCTCCACGAGGATAGCAGGTGTGAGAAGATCCGCGGCCATGCGGACCTTTTTCTTGACGGCATTGGCGTCGCTCATGGCAATCGTGCCCGCGGCCGCGCAACCAACAACCCACAAATACAAGCCCACCGCCGGCGTCCAGACGTTTGCCGTTCGGCCGCCCGTCCTGACGATTCGGCCTGGCGATACGGTCGAAACGGAGACATTCTCTCAGGCTGGTGACTATTACGATCCCAGCAAAGCCGGCCCCTGGCCCGGAGAGGTTGGCCCGTTCCTGATCGAGGGAGCTGCGCCCGGCGACACGCTGATCGTGCGCATCCTCAAGCTGGCACCCAACCGCGATGTCGCGATCTCCAACATCACGCAGACCAGCATCAGCGGCGTTGCCGGCGACAGCCGCACCCGCATGCTGAACGATCCGTTGCCGCCACGGCGGTTTGTCTGGAAGCTCGATCGGCAACGAATGGTCGGCACGCTCGATCTCCCAAACTCTGCCAGCAAGCGCATTGAGCTTCCCTTGAAAGGGATGCTGGGACGCGTTGCCGTGGCGCCCGCGGGTGAGGAAGCCTGGGGCGGGCTGTGGCCAGGCGATTTCGGCGGCAATCTCGACGCCTCCGATGTCACGCAGGGGGCGACGATTCACCTTCCGGTCTTCCACCCTGGAGCGTTGTTCTACTTCGGCGACTTCCACGCGTTGCAGGGCGATGGCGAAATCGCCGGCTCGGGCCTCGAATCCACGGCTGACGTGACGTTTCAATTCGATCTGATCAAGGGCAAGCGCATCCGCTGGCCGCGCATTGAGAATGACGAGCACATCATGGTTGCGGGCAGCATCCGCCCCCTCATCGACGCACTCCGGATTGCGTACGTCGAACTCATCGAGTGGCTCATGGCCGACTACGGGTTCGACAAGATGGACGCGTATCAGATTGCATCGCAGGCCGGCGTGGTCCGCGTTGCCAACGTAGTGGACCCGAACTACACGGTAATTGCGAAGTTTCCGAAGAAGTTCCTGCCTGTCAAGACGCCCTGATCTCGGGGGTTGTGTTGAGATATTCCACTCAGTCGCTACGGAAGCGCAACGCGAATGCCGACGCGGACCGTACGCGGCCAGCCGATCGTCCTTAGCGGTGTCCGGCCCGTGTCGTAGTCCTCGTCGAAGAGATTCTCAGCGGAGAGAAACGCCTGGACCGTCCGGGCAATTTGGCGCGACACCGACAAGTCCAGGATCGCGAACGAATTGAGCTCAAACGTATTCTGGTCGTCGTCAAATTGTTTGCCGCTGCCGCGGAGCTGTGCTGCGATCGTCAGAAGCTGAGGCGCGGCCCATGTCACGCCAGCGCCAAACTGAACACGCGGCACCTGCGGGACGCGATTGCCCTCGAGCGCCGGCGTCGCGATCGAGCCCCGGTAGTGACTTGACGTGAAGGTGGTCTGTGCGTTCACGGTGACATCGGGGTGCACACGGAGATCGGTTTCGATCTCCACACCTTTGGCGCGGATTTCATCGGAGTTGTCGCGGATCCTCGTGATCAACTGCGGAGTCTGTGTAACGGTCACGTTTGCTACGGCGCCCTCGAGTTGGTTGAAGAACGCGGTCACGCGGAAGGACACGCCGTCGCGCGAAAATAAACCTCCGCCTTCCACACCGGTCAACTGCTCGGGCTCGAGCAGAACGTTGGGGTTGACCACAATATTGCCGACACGAAAACCGCGATGCAGTTCGTTCAACGTCGGCGTGCGGTGCGCGCGGTACACGGCTGCCTGCACGGTGACGTCTCCCATCCGGTATCCCGCGTTCGCGCGAGGACTGAAGAACGAGACCGACTTGGTGGGCAAAGTCTGAAGGACGGGCTCCGATCGCCAGGAATCGCCGCGCAAGCCCAGCGATACCGTCAGTCGGTCGGTAGCGGCAAATCGCAGACGGCCGTACACGGCAGCATTGCGTTCCTCGCCACCGACGAGGAACGGTCCACTCTGTGTGTTGACACCAGAGATGAGGGTGTAACGGAACTCCTCTACTGTGGAATCCGTGAAGTGTGTTTCCGCGCCGACGAGCAGGGAGTGAGCGCCCAGCGGACGTGACCACTGGCCCGACACCGAGAAAAAATCGCTGGGAGTTGTCTGCTCCATGCTGAGGCGTTCGGTGCGTCGATCCGTGGCGACCACCGAAAACGTCTGGTAATAGTCCTGGCTCCCACCGGCGATGTGTGCCTGCCAGACGCCACCGCCCGCAACGCCGCCGACCTCGCCCGAAAGCTGCCGCCAGTCTGTCGTGTTCACCTGAACGGGCGTGCCATTCCCGCGGTCTTCGGAGTACCCGCTCACCCGAACAAAGGCCCGCCAGCGGTCGCGTTGCGTACCGAAGCTGGCGAAGCCCGTCCGATAGTCGCTGTCGGCGCGGACATCGACCGGACCCGCGACGATCGGATCGATCGTCATGGCACCGTCGGTTCCAACCCATTCGCCTGCAGCAGTGGCTGTCCACCGGCCTAACGTCGTGCCGCCGAACAAGGACGCGCGCCCCGTGCTGTGCGATCCACCGTCGACCATCACGCGCAGCCGCGGGCGTCGTGGCGAGAAGGTGAGCAGCTGGATCACGCCACCGAGTGCGTCTGTGCCGTACAAGTCCCCCGCACCTCCGCGCACGACTTCGACGCGATCGATTGCCGCCAACGGCACGCGATTCCAGTACACCCAGCTACCGAAGGGATCATTCAGCGGCACGCCATCGGCGAGCACCAGCGTTCGGCTCGCGCCCGATCCCGACACGCCCCGCAGCGTCACACCTTGCGTGGTGGGATTCGCAGTTCGCGACGATGAGCGTCGGAATAACGTGAAACCAGGGGTCTGTCGCAGCACATCGTCCAGGGCCCCAGCACCCGCATTGGCCAGCTCCGCAGACGACAGGACCGTTGCGCTGGCGGCGCCCGGCAACCGCGTGGCTCCGCGATCGGCAGTGACGACGACCGAGTCGGCAAAGCTCGCAGGCTGGAGCACCAGGCGCAGGGGGGTTGAAGTGGCCGCGTCGAAGGCAACGTTGAGCTCATCAAACCCCTCAGCTTGCACACGCAGAGTTCCACTTCTGACAGTCAGCGTAAATGTCCCGTCGTCTGCAAGGGGTATCGGTTGCTCCTTGCCTTCGGCGAGGAGAGTAACTGTTGCTTCAGGGACCGCAGCGCCCGACAGATCGACGACGGCGCCTCGAATCTCAGCTGGCGCTTGCAACGCGGTCAACATCACGGCAAACATGACGAGCAGTGTGGACATAGGCGTTGAGGTCGATTGTAGAAGGCTTCGCGCCGAAAGGACTGTACACCATCCCAACAGATTTCAAGCGGTTCAGCTCGCCCTGCCGGGTGGCATGAACCCTGCTCCTGTTTTTGTAGCGGCGCTCCGTTCAAACCCGTCAATACGACGGTGTTGCGGATTCTATCGAAGCGCACCGAGGAGGGGTTCTCATGAATGCTGATGTGTTCAAAGGTCAGTGGAAGCAGCTCAAGGGCGACATCAAAATGCGGTGGAATAAGCTGACTGACGACGACCTCGACATGGTCGATGGCGCACTTGAAAAGCTGGAGGGCAAGCTGCAGGCGCGCTACGGATGGGAAAAGGACCAAGTTCGACGTGAACTCGAATCTTGGGGCCGCGAACGCGGAGTGTGGGTCTAACTAGGACCGCTTCGCGGTAGGACCGGCTCGCTTTCGCTCGCCGGTGGGGATAATGGGCAGATTATCGAGTGATCTACAGAACTGCAGGCGAGCCGAACGGCGAGCCTCCCACTGCGAGCGATAGCGAGCAGTCCCACCAGACTTGCAAAGCGGGCCGGTCCCACCCGGCAGTGGAGGCATCGGGTCCTGTTAGCATGGACCCGATGCCCGTCTCGCCCCGTCCGGCAACGCCGGTCGTCAAATCCTCCGAAGAAGACCGCTATTTTCTCGAAGGCCCGCATTCACGGTTCAAAGAGCTCGTTATCCTGTTTCGGGCGGTCAGCGATTTCATTCGAGGATTTCGCGCGCTCCACTTCGTGGGCCCTTGTGTCACGGTATTCGGGTCAGCGCGTTTTACCCGCGGGCATGAGTACTACGAACTCGGCCGGGAAGTTGGCGGAGCTCTGGCACGACTCGGCTTTACGGTGATGACTGGCGGGGGCCCCGGTGTCATGGAAGCGGCCAATCGCGGCGCACGCGAAGCGGGTGGCCGTTCCGTGGGCTGCAACATCACGCTCGCGCACGAGCAATTCCCTAACGCCTATCTCGATCGCCACGTCACCTGCCATTACTTCTTCGTGCGCAAGGTGCTGCTCTTCAAATACTCGTATGCGTTCGTCGTGCTTCCCGGCGGGCTCGGGACACTCGACGAGCTGACTGAAGCGCTCACGCTGATTCAGACCGGGAAGATCCATCAGTTTCCGGTCGTACTGATGGGCGCCTCGTTCTGGACACCGTTCACGGATCTCCTGAAGGAGATGGTTGCATTTGGCTCGGTTTCGGCCACGGATCTCGATCTCTTTCTCGTCACCGACAATGTGCCCGAAGCCATCGCGCACATCGAACATCACGCTATCCGCCGTTTCGGATTGACGCGGCGAAAAGGCCCACCGCCGAGACGGTGGCTGTGGGAGGAAGATCTGGTGGAACCGCCGAAAGCCGTCTCTCGATCCGGTGATCTTTCGATGTGGTGATGTTGGCGGCCTACTTTGTTGCCGTTAGTCCTATCGGGCAAGTGACACCCGTTCCGCCATGCCCGCAGTATCCATGGGGGTTCTTCGACAGATACTGCTGGTGATACGCCTCGGCGTAATAGAACGGCGGCGCGGGCGCAATCTCGGTGGTGATTTCGCCATACCCCTCGGCACGCAGCCGCTCCTGGTAGGCGTGGCGAGACGCTTCGGCAGCGACGCGCTGCGTGTCGTCGAAGTAATACACGGCCGATCGATACTGTGTGCCGACGTCGTTGCCTTGCCGCATCCCTTGCGTCGGGTCGTGCCCTTCCCAGAAGACACGGAGAAGCTCGTCGTAGCTCACGCGCGCGGGATCAAAGAACACACGGACCGCTTCGGTGTGTCCTGTCGCCCCGCTGCACACCTCTTCGTACGTCGGGTTCGGCGTAAGGCCTCCGGCGTAGCCGACATTGCTGCTGACAACGCCCGGTGTGAGCCAGAACATTTTTTCGGCGCCCCAGAAGCAACCCATGCCGAACAGCGCTCGAGCAAGGGAGGCATCCCGCGGTTCGAGTGGCCCGCCCGTTACATGATGTGCCTTTGGCACCGCCATAGGCTCGCTTCGACCAGGAAGAGCTTCGCGCGCAGTCGGCAGTTTGGTCTTCATGGATTTTGAAAACATGGCGTCAATCGTACACCCATCCTATCGCGAGCACTGCGCCGAGCGTTTGGATGTCGGGATTTCGGTGGCGCCCTTCACGTCCATTGTTGGACACGTGGAACCAACGGCCGCCGAGATCCAACGCTAGTCTCGGCCGGATCGGCACATGCACGCCGCCGCCAGCCAGCGCCAGAAAGTTCATTCTCGTTCCGCCCGCGGGAACCTCAACGGTTGCCCCTGACACTCCAACGGCAATGTCTACGAATGGTTTGATGCGCGAAGCGCCCCATCGGGTACGCGTGCCGATGGTCAGGCCGCGAAGCCATCCGTCGGTTCCGGCTTGGTTGACGTGCAGTAAGTCCCCTTCAACCCGGACCCGGAGTCCCTTCCAAAGCCGGCCCTCAGCCCCTACGACGAGACCCGCGAGCGATTCTTTACTCTCGTTGAACTCCCACGCTTCGGCCAACGCCGCTGCAGCGATGTCCACCTGCCATGAAGAGACCTGAGCCTCGAGGATGGCCGGGCTGAGCGCTAGCAATGCGACAATCGCTGACCACCGACGCATGCGCTATCGTATAGCTGCCTTTCTCATCGTCCTGTTCGGCGCGAAGACGATCGCCTCGGCACAGACCTACAGTGCCGGCGCGGACCTGCTCTTCTACGGAGACAATACAGAGTTTGCCAACCCATTCCGCGAAGGCGAGACACTGCTCGGCGCCTCAGGTCGGGTGTTTCTCGACGTGGCATTGAATGACGCCGTCAAGCTCCGCGGCGGAATATTTGGACTCGGTCGGTTTGGTTCGCACGAGTTTCTGGAGCACGGGGAACCGATGATCGCTCTCGAGCTTTCGCGCGGCCCATCACGCTTCGTCTTCGGATCGCTCGACACGGTCGCCCTGCGCCACGACATTGATGGTCCGGACCGCGAGACGCTGCACGGACTGCTGCCCCCGCTGCAGCAAGAGACTCTTGCCTTCACGCGCGGGCAGGAGATGGGCCTGCAGTGGCTGGTCGCAGACTCAACGCTCAATCACGATGCATGGATCAACTGGCAGCGTCTCAATACCGCTCGTCACCGCGAACGATTCGACACGGGGTACCGCGCTGGAGTGCGGCTGAATTCCTCATGGCAGCTCCATGGCCAGGGGCACTTGGTGCACGAGGGCGGCCAACAGTTTGGCAACGGACCCGTCAGCGACAGCCAGGGATTCGCGATCGGGTTGGAGTGGTCGCGCACCGCTGCACACGCTCGTGTCGTACTCGAGGGTCACGCCGTCGCGACCCGTCACGTCCCGGATCGCGATCGCCCGGCATTGACCGAAGCCGGAATCGGCGCCTTCGCTCGGGGCGCAGTGGAGCACGGACCGTGGCGGTCGCACATGATCGTCTGGCGCAGTCGCGATGCGCTCAAGGCAGAAGGCGATGCCAACTACCTCGCCGCTCGAACCGACGGAGTCATGTTCCGGAAGGTTCGCGACTACGGAGAGCTCGGCCTCACGCGCCATTTCCGGCCCGCTCCGGGTGTCCATCTGTTTGCAGCCGTCAGGCTCCACCGCGTGGAGTCTTCGTACGAGTACTCGTATCGCATTGTCGGACGCGTGCGCCTGAGACACACGTTCTGATTATCCCAGGCCATGAGCCGTAGACCGCGGCCCGCAGGCTGTAGGCCGTAGGCCGTTTTGTGCGAAGCTAGAGTCATATGCGCCTGGCAAAAGTGGGGGTCGCGAGCATCAGCCCGACGGTCGGGGCCGTGACATCGAACGTGTCGCAGCTCATCGCGGTCGCGCGCGAGATGGCGGACGCCGACGTCACGATCGCAGCATTTCCCGAGCAGGCCGTCGGTGGCTATCCGGCGGAAGATCTCGTCCAATGGCGCCGATTTCTCGAGGGCCAGCGACACGAGCTGGATCGGTTTGCTCGCGAAACGACCGACGCGCCCACGGTGTTCGTCCTGGGCCTGGCGGTCGCTGTCGGCGGTCAGCTGTTCAACGCGGCGGCGATCGTGCACCGCGGCCGCATTCTCGGATTCGTACCCAAAGAAAAGCTGCCCACCTACAACGTCTTCTACGAGGCCCGGACGTTTTCGCACGGCGGGCCAAAGCTCGCGCTCGATGCCGGCAGCGTCCCGCTTGGCGACTATATTTTCAAATTCGACTTCGGCCTCGTCGCCATCGAAGTCTGCGAGGACGCGTGGTCCCCGGATGGTCCAATGCGACGGCGCTGTTATTCGGGCGCCGAGATCGTCGTGAACGTGTCGGCCTCGCCGTATCGCATGGGCATCGAGGAAACCAGACGCGAAATGCTCGCAACACGCGCAGCCGACAATCAGACCGTACTCATCTACGCCAACGCGGTCGGCGGGCAGGACGGATTGATTTACGACGGCGGCGGTCTCGTGTTTCAAAACGGCCGCCTCGTGCTGAACGCGCCTCGCTTCCGCGAAGGCTGGGCGTCCGCCGTAGTCGATCTCGATCGCACGAGTCGCCTGCGAATGGAAAACACGACGTGGCGCACCGACTGCGAGGACTTCCGCCTTCAGCGTCTCGACGTTCCTGTCCTGGTGTGTGCTGGCGCAACGTCGGATCGATCGCGACTCGCCTACCCCGCGCCGGCAGGCGGCAGCTTTTTTCTGCCGCCGTCGGCCGCCGCTCCTCCCGATCCGCGCGATCAGGCGCTCGACGACCTGTTCGAAGCGCTCGCGTTTGGCGTCAAGAGTTATTTCGCAAAAACTGGCGCGTTCAAGTCGCTGGGCATCGCTCTCTCAGGGGGCCGCGATTCGATGCTTGCGCTCCTCATCGCGTGGCGCGCGACACAAATGCTCGATGGATCGGCCCCTATCACCGCCTTCTACATGCCCAGCCGTCATTCTCAGCAAGGCACGCGCATTGCCGCTGAAACCCTGTCAACCGAGCTTGGCGTCGAGTTACGAACCGTTCCAATCGACGAGGCGACCGATAGAGAGCTCGCGGTGACGCGCGAGATGTTGAAGGGGGCGGAACCTGACGAGCTGACCCGGCAAAATATCCAAGCGAGGCTTCGCGGCCAGCGTATGTGGAACTGGGCGAATTCGTCCGGCGCGTTGTTTCTTCAAACCGGCGACATGAGTGAGAAGGCCGTCGGCTATACGACGATGGGCGGCGATCTCGAAGGGGCGCTGTCAGTAATTGCCAACGTGCCGAAGACAGTAGTGATTGCGCTCCTCGATCGGCTGCACCGCCGCTTCGGCTTCGAGGGCATTGCCGCCACGCTGGCGACAGACCCGGGTCCGGAGCTGGCGGATGCACAGGTCGCCGAGCACGAGTTGATGCCATTTGCCGTCCTCGACTCCTGTCTCCATCTCTACGCCGCGGAAAAAATGTCGCCTGACGAAGTCGAGGACGCGCTCGTCAGCCTGTTTCCGCACGCCACCCGACAGCAGGCGCACGAGTGGGCCACACGCTTCACGACGCTTTTCACTCAATCGATTTACAAGTGGGTGCAGTCACCTCTGTCCTTGCACGTAGGCTCGCTGGACCTGGACCGCGAGCGAGCCCTGCAGATGCCCGTGGTGCAGAAAACCGAATGGACTCGCGCAGCTAAGACAGAGACGAAGGCCGCCAAGGACACGAAGCACGCGAAGGGAAAAGTCACGAAGTTTGCTGCCCGAGCATCGTCTAAAAAATCCCACTGAGCGCATCTCGTCAGTCATTTGTTTTCCGCAGCGCGCTGTGGCGATAGCCATACCCGCAGTACAGCAGCAATCCGAGCGCCATCCAGAGCACCAGACGGATCCAGGTATCGCCTGATAAGCTCGCCATCAGGACGAACGATGCGACCGCCGACAGCGCGGGCAGCCAGGGCACGCCGGGTGTGCGAAAGGGGCGTTCGAGATCAGGACGCGTGCGGCGCAAAACGATTACACCAAGGGCCACGACGACAAATGCGAAGAGCGTGCCGATGCTGACGAGCTCGCCCAGCACGTCAATCGGTGTGAAGCCCGCCGCGAGCGTCACGATCGCACCCGTAATGATCGTCGTCACGTGGGGAGTGTGAAAGCGCGGGTGAATCGTGCCGGCCCACCGCGGCAACAACCCATCCTGTGCCATCGACATGAAGATGCGGGGCTGCGCCATCATCTGCACGATGATCGTAGATGACAGTCCCGCGATCGCACCCAGCTTGACGATGAGCGGCATCAGGTTCGTGATCCATTCCCAAGTCGACCCCCCCGCCCTGACGCGCGCGGCGTCAACCGCGAGCGCCATTGGCGCGGGCACCCCAAGTTGTTGATATGGAACGAGGCCGACCATCACGCCCGACACCAGCACATAGAGCACGGTGCAGATCATCAGGGATGCGAAAATGCCCACCGGCATGTCGCGCTGGGGATTGCGTGCCTCCTGCGCGGCCGTGGAGACGGCGTCGAACCCGATGTACGCGAAGAAGATCACCGCAGCCCCGCGCATGACACCGCTCCATCCGAATGAACCAAAGGTTCCGGTGTTTGGCGGCACGAACGGTTGCCAGTACTCGGCGGACACGTACATACCGCCGAGGCCGATAATGAGCAGCACCACCGCGACCTTGATGGCAACGATGACGGCGTTGACGCGCGCCGATTCCCGAATGCCGATCACCAGCAGCACCGTGGCAAGGATCGCGATGAGGACCGCCGGCAGATTGAGAATCGCGGTCCCCGGGCTGCCGTCCGCCAAGACGACCGGCGTGCCTGGGGCCGCGCTCAAAAGCGGCGGAAACCGATAGCCCAGATCCGCCAGAAAGCTGACGACGTACCCCGACCACCCCACCGCGACCGTCGCGGCGCCAAGTGCGTATTCGAGAATCAGGTCCCAACCAATGATCCAGGCGATGAATTCACCGAGCGTGGCATACCCGTACGTATAAGCGGATCCGGCAACCGGCACCGTCGAGGCAAACTCGGCGTAACAGAGCGCGGCCAGCGCGCTGACCACCCCAGCCAACACCATCGACAGGACAATGGCTGGGCCCGCGTGCATCGCCGCGGCCTGACCCGTCAGCACGAAAATGCCTGTCCCGATAATGGCCCCGATGCCCAGCATCGTGAGGTCTACCGGCCCCAGAACTCGTTTGAGCTTGGCATCGCCGCTCGCGCGCGCTTTCAGCTCGTCGATCGATTTGGTTGCAAAGAGCGACACAGGCCTCACCTCTCCCGTTACAATCAGGTCGAGCGGGGCGCAAAGTCCTGAAGGTTTGCAAAGGAAAGCCTGAAGAATGACCACATTTGGGCCGTTTCGATTCGAACCGGGCAACGGACTGTGGCGTGACGGCGTGGAAGTGCAGCTGCCGCCCCGCGCGCTCGGCGTCCTCACGGCGCTCGTGGCACAGCCTGGCGTTGTCGTGTCCAAGCAGGCGCTCATGGACGCCGTGTGGAAGGACTCGTTCGTCACCGAGGCGTCCCTCCTCGAGGCGATCCGCGTGCTACGCGACGGGCTCGGAGACGATCGCCTCAGCCCGTCCTACATTCAGACAGTGCATCGACGCGGGTATCGATTTATCGCGCAGGTGACAACCGCAGAGCCGGTTCTCCGAGCGCCTCTTCTCGCCGCCGAATGGCGCCCCCTGGTGGTAGCCGGCGGTGCCGGGGTCGCTTCCCTGGTAGGAATCGCGCTGGTGTTCGCCGTACTTGGCCAACACCCGCCAGCCCCACGACCGACGACGAGGTTCACGATTGCACTGCCGGACGACATGGCAATCGATCCGCTGCGGGGATCGGTGGCCGTCTCGGGCGATGGCACGCGCATGGTCTACGTCGCGCTTCACGCGGGGCGAAGGCGTCTGTTCCTCCGGACCATCGATCGCGATGCGCCGCAAGCAATTGAAGGATCCGATGGCGCAGCCGATCCCTTCTTTTCCCCCGACGGCCAGTGGGTAGGTTTCTTCGCGCACGGCAGTCTCAAGAAACTCGGCATCGAAGGCGGAGCGCCCGTCGCGCTCTGCGCGGCGCGCCCGGGGGCAGGTGCAAGCTGGAGTCGTGACGGCACGATTGTCTTCGGCGGGGGGCCCGGCGGCGGTCTCGCTCGTGTCTCCGAAGATGGCGGCGACCCGGTCGTGCTGACCGCGCCGCCCCCCGGATCTCGCGAAGTCAGCTACGGGTGGCCGGATGTGCTGCCGGAAGGGACGCACATCCTCTACACCGCAGTCAGCCTTGCGGGCAGCCGCGTGGCAATCTTCGACTCCGCGGACGGCAGCAGTCGTACGCTGATCGAGTCTGGTGCATTCGGCCGCTACTCCCCCACAGGTCACGTCGTTTTCGAACGCCGCGGACGTCTCGAAGCCGCGCCGTTCTCGGTGACGAGCGGCGCCGTCACGGCCCTGCCACGGCCCATTCTTCGCGGGCTGGCGACAGGCGACGCGGCCTTGTCTGGTCCTCGCTTTGCGTTTTCGCGCACGGGATCGTTGATTTATGTGCCAGGGGCGTCGGCCGATGTCGACGAGCGCCTGCATTGGCTCGACGCGCAGGGGCGTCTCGAGGCCATCCCACTTCCGACCGTCGCCCTCGGCGCCGTTGATGTCTCGCCCGACGCACAGCATCTGGCAATGACGGTTCAAACTGATGAGGGCGCCGATCTGTGGGTGGGCGACACGCGCCGCGGCGCTGTCAGCCGGCTCGCAGCCGACGGCCCGAGCGTCAATCCCGCGTGGCGTCCCAACGGCCTCGAGATTGCGTTTGCCTACAGCAAGGCCGGGCCCTTCAACCTCTTCATCCGTCCTGCCGACTCCGACGCCGCACCGGTGCCGCTCCTCGAGAGCCCCTGGAATCAGTTCCCGACCTCATGGTCGCCCGACGGGCGTCAGCTTGTTTTTACGGAATTCCAGCCGCTGACAGGCGCAGACGTGTGGATGCTGGATGTGGTGACACGCGAGCGGCGGCAGATCGTGCGGACACTCTTCGATGAATCGCACGCACGTTTTTCTCCCGACGGTCGGTGGCTGGCGTACATGTCGAACGAATCAGGTCGATGGGACGTGTTCGTGCGGCCGTCGCAAGGAGCCGGTCCACGCGCACAGGTGTCGACGGACGGCGGCGCGTGGCCTTGCTGGTCGGTGGATGGTCAAACGTTGTACTTCAGCGCGAACGGCCGCGTCGCAGCTGCGGCGATTACGACAACGCCGACGCTCAGCGTCTCGGCGCCGCTGCTCATTCCCGGTCGAGACGACATCCAGCCCGCAAGTGGACACGCGGCGTCCGAGCGACTGCTCGTCCGGCAGGGCGGCGTGACGCCGGCCCGCCGAGAACTGCGCGTGGTGCTCGAGTGGTTTACCGAGCTGACCCGGCTGGCCCGCCTCCCGGCGTGATCGCCGTCGGCGGGCTCGACGACCCGCGCGTCGCCGACTACCGCTTGCTGACGAGCCCGGCCGCCCTCAAAAAGGCCGGTCTGTTTGTGGTCGAGGGCCGTCTCGTACTCCGCCGCATTCTCGGACTCCCGCGATTTCGCGTCCGCTCGGTGCTTGTAACCGAGACCGCGTGCGACGCGCTCGCCGAACCGTTCGCCACGCTCGACTCCCGCGTCCCCGTCTATGTGGTCGATGCAGCCGTCATGAACGGTCTGGCTGGTTTTCAAATACACCGCGGCTGTCTTGCGCTCGCAGAGCGTCCGGCTGAAATGATGCTGGACGAGATGAACCTTTCCGCGCTCGCCCGGCTGCTCGTGCTCGAGGGCGTGAACAATCCGGACAACGTCGGCGGGATTTTCCGCAGCGCCGCCGTGTTCGGGGTGGACGCCGTCATTCTTGGTCCGGACTGCGGTGACCCGCTCTACCGCAAGGCCGTTCGCACGTCCATGTCCGGCACGCTGCAGGTCCCGTTCGCGTCCGCGGGACCGTGGCCCGCCGCGCTGGACACGTTGCGGCAACACGGCTTTCGCGTTCTTGCGTTGACCCCTGCTTCCCACGCTCGCGCTCTCGACGACGTTCCGCGGGAAATCGAGCGTGTCGCACTGCTCGTTGGCGCTGAAGGCCATGGTCTATCCGCCGAAGCCCTGACCGCGGCGGATGAGCGTGTGCGTATTCCGATGACGAGGTCTGCAGATTCGTTGAACGTCACAGTTGCCGCGTCAATTGCTCTGCATCACTTCAGCGTCTGAGAATCAAATACATCCGCGGAAGCGCGGAAAGCCGGAAACAGATCACGCGAGTTCGCGACGTGTGTGGCACAGCGGGAGCCCAGCGGCCAGAGGCCGCATACTGCCGGTCTACGACCGGCGCTGGGCTCACCCGCGTCCGCGTATTCCACGCAATCCGCGGATTGACGTTGTTGGCGTCGCGAACAGTCACTCCAGCGATCGTCCGCGCGTCTCGGGTCCAATCCACAACATGATCAGCACAAGGACGCCTGCAGCAGCGATGCATGAAATCATCGCAGTCGGCAGCGGGATACCACGGTCCTGGAATGCGCCAATCAGAAACGGTGTGAACGACCCCAGCCCCGCGCCTACGTGATACGTAAATCCCGTCCCGACCGCGCGCGCCTCGGTCGGGAAGCGCTCTGAGAGGTAGCCAGGCACGATGCCCCACGCCCCGGAGCACCCGAGACCGATCAGCAACGCGCCAAGCACCAGCAGATTGGGATCCGATGACCACAAATAGAGCGGCGCGGACAGCACGCCGACGAGCATTCCAAGCGTCGGGGCGCCGCGCCGGCCCAGCCTCGTCTCCGAGAGATGGCCCAGGATCACCGAGCCAATCAAGCCACCGGCGTTCAACGCTACTAGAAAACGCAGAGGCGGAAGATCGAGTGATCGCAGGAATGTGGGATACCAGAACGTGATTGAGTGATACGAGAAGATGAATGTCGCCATCAATATGGACGTGTGGATGGTCACCCAACGCAAATCCTTGTCAAACAACCGCCACACGGAGAACCGCGACCGCGCGACTCCGGATTCGCGACGCTGGCGCTGCTGCTCCAGCCACACCGGACTCTCCTTCACGGTCGTCATGATCGCGAGCACCACGAGCGCGGGCAACACGCCTGACCACAGCATCAGCCGCCAGCCCCAATCCGGATTACCGCTGACGAGAGGCCAGCCAAACTGATACACGAGCGACGACAGCATGAAGCCAAACGAAAAGCCGCCCTGCAGCAGGCCTGATGCGATACCGCGCAGTCGCGCCGGCAGGTGCTCCAGCGCAAGGGGCACCCCGGCGGCCCACATGCCGCCCATGCCGACGCCGAAGAGCCCGCGAAACGCAAACAGCATCACGTAGGTGGTGGACAGGCCACTCAGAAACGCGAACGCGGTGAACCACGCAATCGAGAAAATGATTGGCGGTTTGCGCCCCCAGCGGTCGGCCGCGGTGCCCGCGCCGATCCCACCCAACACGCGAAAGGCGAGCGTCACCGTCCCCAGCGCGCCCGCCAGCGCCGCGTTCACCGAAAAGCTCTGTTGGATGTTGACGAGAACGAACGTCAGAATCGTGAAGTCGAACGCGTCCAGGACCCACGCAAAAAACGTCGTCAGGAATGCCTTGCGCTGATCGGCAGAGACCTGGCGATGCCAGGAACCTGCCGGGGACTCGGAAGCCACGAAATCAGGTTTCCCAGTCCAGCGATCGACTGACTGCCTTTTTCCATCCGCTGTAGAGTCGCTCGCTGGTGGCCTTGTCCTTCTGCGGAGCAAACTCACGATCCAGTTTCCAGTTTCGGCGGACATCGTCCAGACCGTCCCAGTAGCCGACCGCGAGGCCGGCGAGATATGCCGCGCCGAGCGCCGTCGTTTCGCCCACAACCGGCCGCCGCACCGGGACACCAAGCAAGTCCGCCTGGAACTGCAGCAGCATCGCATTGGCTGCCGCGCCGCCATCCACTTTGAGCGTCGTCAGCGCGATGCCCGCGTCATCCTGCATGACCTCGAGAACATCGCGTGTTTGATACGCCATCGCATCGACTGCCGCGCGAGCGACGTGCGCGACGGTGGTGTTCCGTGTGATGCCCACGATCGTGCCGCGTGCCCGCGGATCCCAATAGGGAGCCCCAAGGCCCACGAAAGCCGGGACGAGGTAGACCCCGTCCGTGTCCGGCACCTGCTGCATGAGTTTTTCCACGTCGGCCGATGACTCGATCGCCTTGAGGCCATCTCGCAGCCATTGCACCGCCGCGCCCGCGACGAACACAGCCCCTTCGAGGGCATACGTCGTGCGATCGCCGATTTTCCAGGCGACCGTAGTCAACAAGCCCTTGTGTGAGGCGACGGGCGCCTCGCCCGTGTTGAGCAGCATGAAACATCCGGTGCCATAGGTATTTTTCGCCGATCCCGGCTCGAAACACGCTTGACCAAAGAGCGCAGCCTGTTGATCGCCGGCAATCCCGGCAATGGGAATCGCGGAGCCGAAGAGCGCTGGATCTGTCTCCCCGTAGACTTCACTTGACGGATGAACCTCCGGCAACATGGCGCGCGGAACATCCAGGATCTTCAGCAGTTCGTCGTCCCATTCGAGCGTGTTGATGTTGAAGAGCAGCGTCCGGCTGGCGTTGCTGACGTCGGTGACGTGGCGCTTGCCGCGCGTGAGCCGCCAGATGAGAAACGAGTCGATCGTGCCGAACAGGATCTCGCCGCGCGTCGCGCGCGCGCGGAGGCCATCGTCCGAGTCCAGGAGGTGTTTGATCTTGGTGCCCGAGAAGTAGGCATCGATGACGAGACCGGTCTTGCTGCGGA
The DNA here is from genome assembly GCA_963846425.1 of uncultured Acidobacteriota bacterium. Classification (GTDB taxonomy): domain Bacteria; phylum Acidobacteriota; class Vicinamibacteria; order Vicinamibacterales; family UBA2999; genus JACCSI01. The sequence continues at coordinate 1,035,242 of CAWJVW010000002.1, forward strand.
AGAGGGCCTCGTGTCCAGCCGCCTTCAATCGATCGCAGATCGGCGCCGTCACACGGCTTTGCCAGACGATGGCGTTCGCAACAGGCCGGCCGGAATCACGTTCCCACAGCACCGTGGTTTCACGCTGATTCGTGACCCCAATGGCGGCCAGGTCGGTCGCGGTAATATTTGCGTTGGAAATGGCCTTTCGCGCGGTGTCCAGCTGCGTGTTCCAGATGGCCTCCGGATCGTGCTCGACATGCCCAGGGCCTGGGAACAGTTGTGGAAACTCCTGCTGCGCACTCGAGACCACCGCCCCTTTTCGATCGAACACAATCGCACGGCTCGACGTCGTGCCTTGATCAAGCGCGAGAACGAATCGACTCACGAAGCCTCCACGGACGCAGGGGGATGATGACGGAAGACGAGCAAATCGTAGACAAACGCACCCAGTACCGCGCCCACGCATGGTGCAACCACCGGGACCCACCACCATCCGTTTCCGGCAGTGAAGACACCCGTCCCCCAACCGCCGACTGCGGTAAACAGGCGCGGACCCAAATCGCGAGCAGGGTTGATCGCATACCCGGCATTGAAACCAAACGCCACACCGATCGCCGTAACGATCCCGCCAACAATGACCGGCGTCAGCCAGCTGGGCGTGGAATTGCTCCGCGGATCCGTGACGCCGAGGATCGTGGCCATCAGGAGTGCCGTGCCGACGACCTGATCGATGAAGCCGCCCATGATCGACAGAAACGGCTGCGGATATGTCGCGAAGATGCCCGCGGTGCCTCGCGGACCCGTGACCTGTCGCATCCCGCCGTCGTAGGCCGCAAACGCTTCCTGGTACGTCAGGTAGACCAGCGCGGCAGCGACGAAGGCCCCGGCCATTTGTGCGATGACAAACGGCGCCACTTTGGTCCATGGAAACCCGCGGGTCACGGCGAGCGCGAGCGTCACTGCCGGATTGAGGTGAGCGCCAGACACCCCTCCCGATACATATACGCCCAGCATGACTGCGAGGCCCCAACCGATGTTGATAGCGAGAAACGATCCATTGTCTCCCTCGCTCAGGACGGTCTGCGCCACGACACCCACGCCGAATACGATCAAGATGAACGTCCCCAGAAACTCCGCCGCGGCTTCGCGACTGGTACCGTGCAGCATCAGCGCCTCGCTTTCCGAAGCGCATTATAGTCAGGCGCAGTCCCAGGCCCCAGGCCTCCGGTTTTCATGCTCGAGGTGTTTGCTTGCTGCCCGGGTGTTGCCCGAGGCCTGAGGCCTGAGGCCTGAGGCCTGTACTACAATGACGAGGTTGATGTCACTTGTCGCACGCGCCGCGACTCCGGACGACGCGGACGCAATCACTAGGATTTACAACGAAGGGATCCGCGATCGGGTTGGGACGTTCGAAACACGCGAACGAACGGCCGATGATGTCCGTGAGTGGTTCGACGGGCGGCACCCGATCGTCGTCGTAGAGGCGGAGGACGGTGAGGTTGTTGCGTTTGCCTCGACCTCGGCGTACCGGCCGCGCGACTGTTACGCAGGCATCGCGGATTTTTCCGTCTATGTCAGCCGCCCGCGACGTGGGCAGGGCGCTGGCCGTATCGCCATGGAAGCCCTGATCGAAGAAGCCCGTCACGCGGGTTTGTGGAAGCTCGTGTCACGCGTGTTCGTCGAGAACGCCGCGAGTCGTAGTCTCCTCAAGTCGGTCGGATTTCGCGAGGTCGGCGTCTATCAGAAGCATGCGCGTCTGGATGGCCGCTGGCGCGATGCAGTCGTCGTCGAACGACTGATCCCGGAAAACCAGCCCGACGTCGAGCCGTCATCCGGGCCAACGTCGCCGGCGTTGTCAGGATGAGGCCGTCAGTCCCAACCTGGATTTCGCGCGCTGCCATGATTGTCGGCGTCGCGTTGTTCGGTATTACCCTGCTTTATATCGATCGCGAGGCGACGCTCTCCGAATCGCGCCGGCTTGGCCTGTTGCTGCCCTTGGTCCTGCTGCCGGGCGGCGCGTGGCACGCACTGCGGACGCTCGGCTGGCTGATTTGCTTTCCTGCAGACGTTCGGCCGACCTACTGGCGTCTCTTTCGCGTGCGGCTCGCTGCTGACGCCGTGTCGTACTTCACAATACGCGGCGTGGCGAGCGAACCGTTGCGCGTGGTCTTGCTGCTCGATCGTGTCCCCGCGGCAACGTCAACAGCTTCGACCATTCTCGAGCGCACGGCCATGGGCGTGATGAGCGTCGTGCTGGTGGCTGTGACGGCCATTGCCGCCATGTCGTCCGAGGTGGTCCCCGGAGACTGGCAGCAGATCTTTCGCGGCATCGCCATCGTTGCCGTCGTTGTCGTGCTGCTGACCTTGATTTTTCTCACGCGTAAAGGCCGATACCTGGGACCGCTGTTCGAGGCGCTCTTTCTGCGCACCGGATGGGGCTGGACCGAGGGTCGTGTCGCGCGCTTCATTCTGGAGGTGGAGACGCTCTTCCTGGATCTGGCGCGATCCGATCCTGCGCGATTGAGACGTCTCGTCTTTCTCGCGCTGGCGTGTTACGCCTTGATGGTGCTCGAGGTGTGGGTGGTGTTCTGGGCTATCGGCCAGCCGATCGCTGTCTGGAGCAGCGTGTTCGTCGAAACATTCACGAGGTCTGCCAGCGTGTTCAGCGGCGTCATCCCTGCGAGCCTCGGCGCGCTCGAAGCCTCCAATGTTGCGGTTGTCCAAGCGCTCGGGCTGGCAGGCGCGGGCTCGCTCGCGCTCGCCCGCCGGGTTCGCGGCTTGTTCTGGGCAGGCCTGGGTCTGCTGTTCTATCCGCGTGATACCTTGCGCGTGCACCACGGAGATCGGAGCTGATGCTGGGGGCTTTGGTCGCCCGGATTCAAGAATGGGCGAGCGGCGTCGGCGGCATGGGACTATTCGTGGTCGCCGCCCTCGACTCGTCATTTCTCTCATTCCCGCAGGTCAACGACCTGCTCGTCATCTTTCTCAGCACGCGTAACCCGCAGTGGATGCCGTACTACGCGGCGATGACCACTGCCGGATCTCTGTTGGGTTGTTTCATTCTCTATGGACTCGCGTGGCGGGGCGGCGAAGTGTTCCTTCGTAAACGCTTCAGCGGCCCGCGTGTGGAACGTGGCCTGGCATTGTACCAACGACACGGCCTGCTGGCCGTCGTCGTCCCGTCCCTGCTGCCGCCGCCCACGCCGTTCAAACTGTTCGTGCTGCTAGCCGGCGCGGCGAGAGTCTCCCCCTGGAAATTCGCCGGGGCCATCATCATCGGGCGTGGCATCCGTTATTTCGGCCAGGGCTACCTCGCAGTGTTGTATGGCGAGCAAGCTGCCGCACTCGTGAAACAGCACAGCGCCGAGGTCGGCATCGGGCTCGCGGCGCTCGCCGTCGCAGCGGGCGTTGTGTATTACGTGGTGCGGACCCGCCGCACTCGCGCAGGGCATGAGCGCTAGTCCTGGAGTGCATTCGATTGAGCAAATCTTCTCCCCGAACTCCCTGCGATCATCCCTCGATCAAAATGCAATCAGCGAATACTGGTCCCGGCGTTGCGACCGTCTTGTCGGTGTAATCTGACTACTCCGCGTTGGCTTCGCGCCACCATGTCAGCTCAGCTTCCTGTCAGCCACGTTGTCGTTGGCACCGCGCAAAGTGATGCGCCGGAGATCGAGGGGCGTCTCGATGCATATCGGAATCTGCTCTCGGCCGAAGAGACGACGCGCGTCGGTCGGTTCGTGCATCAACAGGACGCCGCGCGATTCGTGATCGGGCGAGCGCTGGCACGGACGATGCTGTCTCGATACGCAAACGTCGCGCCGCGCGATTGGCCATTCGTGATTGACGAACACGGACGGCCCAGCCTCGGCGTCCGGCCCACTGGAGTGCCGGACCTTCGCTTCAATCTATCGCACACACCAGGACTGGTTGCGTGCGCCGTCGCGATCGGTCGCGAAGTGGGGGTGGACGTCGAACACGTCAGACGCCAGGTCACACACGACATCCCTGAACGCTTCTTTTCCGCACGCGAGGTGACAGACCTGCGTGCTTTGCCCGATGCGGAACAGCATGCGGTGTTCTTTGATTATTGGACCCTGAAGGAGGCCTACATCAAGGCGCGTGGGCTCGGCCTTGCGCTCCCCCTGCGGCACTTCACATTCCTCAGGACGCCCGGGAGAACGCCGTCAATCGCATTTGCCCCCGAACTCCATGACGACGCAACGTCATGGCAGTTCGCGCAGTTCTGGCCGACAGTCCATCATCGGATGTCTGTCGCTGTTCGTCGAACCGGACAGGATCTGCCCATCTTCGTCGAGCCCATCATTCCTGAGATCCAGTCGTGAATCTTTGGGCCACCAGCGACCTCCATGTCGGGTTCGAAGAGAACCGCAACGCCGTCACGCGCCTCAATGCTCGACCGGATGACTGGCTGATCGTCGCGGGCGACACCGGGGAGTCTCCGGCGCATCTCGACTTTGTTCTGGGCGTGGTGACGCGACGCTTTGCCAAGGTCATCTGGACCCCCGGCAATCACGATCTCTGGACGCCACAGACTCTGGCGGACGAACGCCGCGGCGAGGGCCACTACCAGCGTCTGGTCAAGCTATGCCGCAGCTATGGTGTCCTGACGCCGGAAGATCCGTATCCAGTCTGGCCGGGGTCCGGGCCGCGGACGGCGATTGTGCCCACTTTCGTGCTGTATGACTACTCGTTCCGACCTGACTACGTGGAGGCTGACGACGCCGTTCGGTGGGCCGGCTCTGCCGGGGTGCGTTGTGCGGACGAAGACCTGCTGAGCCCGCATCCGTTTTCGTCGCGCGCCGAGTGGTGCGCCGCAAGGGTGGAGGAAACCGAGGCGCGGCTGGCGGCGATTCCGACAGACACGCGACTGATTCTCGTCAACCATTGGCCGCTTCGTCGGGATCATGCGGTGTTGCCGCGCGTGCCCAGATTCGTCATCTGGTGCGGCACGCGCCGGACGGAAGAATGGCATCAACGATTCGCAGTTGATGTCGTGGTGTACGGCCACTTGCATGTGCGAGCTACGCGCGAGCTCGACGGGGTGCGCTTCGAAGAGGTTTCGCTGGGATATCCGCGACAGTGGGATCAACACCGAGGAATGAGCAGTTACCTCCGCCTGATCCGATAGCCACCGCGCGAATTCACAGCCGCAAGTCCTCAAGCACGTCGCAGCCGCTCGCCAGCGGCGCGCAAAGTCTCGTCTTTTTTGGCGAAGCAGAAGCGGAGTACCGGACCGCCGCCATCCTGGTACAGGAATGCGGAGCACGGAATCGATGCGACGCCATGCTCCATGATGAGCCGCATGGCCATCGCATTGTCTTTGTCGCGCGCGATCGCGGAATAGTCGAGCAGCTGAAAATACGTGCCCTCGCACGCAAGGGGTTTGAAGCGCGAACCCTCGATCAGCTGCAGGAACAATTCGCGTTTCTGCTGGTAAAACGGCGCGAGGTCCGAGGCGAGCGGATCGCGGCGGACAAACTCCGCAAACGCAACCTGCGACGGCGTGTGCACGGTGAAGGTCATGAATTGGTGCACGCGCTGAATTTCGGCGAGGACTGGCGCCGGAGCCACACAGTAACCAACCTTCCACCCGGTCGTGTGGAAGGTCTTGCCGAAGGAGCTGATCACGCAGGCGCGCGCGCGAAGGTCGGGATAGCGCAGCACGCTCTCATGCTGCCGGCCGTCGAAGATGATGTGCTCGTACACCTCGTCCGCGATGAGCAGGACGTCGCTGCCATCCAAGGTCGCTGTCAACTGTCGCATGTCGTCCGCAGTCCACGCCACGCCGGTGGGGTTATGCGGCGTGTTGATGAGGATGGCGCGTGTTTTTGGCGTGACGGCCCGTCGCACCTCATCCCAGTTCACGCGATAGTCCGGGTATCGAAGGCTGGCGAAGACCGGCGTGCCGCCACTGAGTCGAATGACCGGGACGTAGGAGTCATAGCACGGCTCGAACAGGATCACCTCGTCGCCCGGCTGCACAAAGGCGGTCAGCGTGGCATAAAGACCCGCCGTCGCGCCGGACGTCACCTGGATTTCAGTGTGCGGGTCGAATATCGCCCCATAACAGCGCTGAACTTTTGCGGCGATCGCCTCACGCAGAGCCAGCACGCCAGGCATAGGCGCGTACTGGTTGTGGCCGTCGCGCATCGCCCGCTCAACGGCATCCACGAGCGCTGGATCACAGTCGAAGTCCGGAAATCCCTGCGACAGATTGATGGCGCCGTGCTCGTTGGCCAGACGCGTCATCACTGCGAAGATGGAGGTGCCCACGTCAGGCAGCTTGGAGGCGATGGTGATCGTGGATGGCATCCGGCTGAAATTATCTTCCATTACTGGGTGATAATTCCCCGATGTCACTGCTGATTGCGATCATGATGGCCGCCCAAGCAGGCTACGCCCGGCCGGAGTTGCTCGTCGAGACCGCCTGGCTGGCCGAACATTTGAACGATCCCGCCGTCCGCATCGTGGACATGCGTCCGCGCGGCTACGGCGATGCTCATATTCCCGGTGCTGTGTGGCTCGACAACAACGCCATTCGGATTGCGAATCGGCCGCCCAGTTTCTTGCCCACTCCTGCGGAATTCGAGGAGCTGATGGCGCGGCTCGGCATCTCGAACGCGACCCGCGTCATCGCGTACGACGAACGCGGCGGCATCTACGCGACACGCCTCTGGTGGATTCTGAATCACTACGGCCATGCCAACATCGCCGTGCTCAATGGCGGTTGGACGAAGTGGACAGCCGAGCAGCGACCGGCCAATGCAGTCGTGCCGGCTAACGAACGCACCGCGTTCACAGTGAAGCCCGGTACCGTCAAGGTGGCGACAGCCGCCGATGTGTTGGCTGCAATCAATAAGGCCGGGGTGAAGCTGGTCGATGCCCGGACACAAGGCGAGATCGACGGCAAGGACTTGCGTGGCATCAAGCGCGGCGGATTTATCGAGTCGTCAGTCCCGGTGTACTGGGAGGATACGCTCGACCCCGCCAGCAAAACGTTCAAGAGCGCGGCGGACATCCAGAAGCTGTATCGCGACCGTGGTGTGCAGGCAAGCGACGAAGTGATTACTTATTGCCAAGTCGGTATGCGGGCATCGCACGACCTGTTTGCGCTCGCGCTGATCGGCCACGATTTAGGCAAACTTCGCAACTATTACGGATCGTGGGAAGAGTGGGGCAATCGCGAGGATACGCCAATCAAGACGGTGAAATAAAAAGGGGGACAGTCCCCTGTTTTCCATGTGGCCACCAAACGGGGATTTCCATGTGCCACCAACGGGGAGCCGGATCCGCTCGTCCAACCGGCCATGCGCACACCAGACCTCACCCTCGCACTCCGCAACCTGATCCGTCGTCCTGGGTTTGCCGTCGCGGCCATCATGCTGCTGGCCCTCGGCGCCGGCGCCAACGCGGCGGTCTTCAGCATCGTGCGCGGCATCCTGCTCCGGCCGCTCGCTTACCAGCAGCCCGAGCAACTGGTCTCCATCTGGCCCAATTCATTCGTCAACAACGACGAGCTCGCCTATTGGCGCGACCGGGCACGAAGCTTCCACGCGGTTGCGGCGCTGTCGCCGGGCTGGATGATGGCCTTCGTGGTAGATGGTCTGGAACCTCTCAAGGTCACCGGTGCGCGAACGTCTGACAATTTTTTTACGACCCTGGGTGTGAGCGCCGCACTGGGCCGGACGGTGCTGCCCGGCGACGCGATGCCCGGCAAGACCGCCATCGCTGTCATTAGCGCAGGCCTTTTCGAACGCCAATTCAAATCCGATCCGGGTGTGGTCGGGCGTAGCGTGATGCTGGATAACGGTCCCTACGAGATCGTCGGCGTCATGCCGCGCGGGTTCGAGTTCCTCGAGCCTGGTACTGATGTGTGGACACCGCTTCCCTTCGATCCGTCCTCGCCGCAGCACCGCGCTCAGTTCTCGCAGGCGTTCGGTCGTTTGCGCGCGGGCGCCACCGCGGAAGGCGCTACCGAGGAACTGAGGGCTCTTTTGCCAGCGATGCGCCGCGACCAGAAAAAGCCCAACGAATGGGGACACGACATTGGCGTTGTTTCGCTGCAGGAAGCGGTCACCGGCGATGTCCGGCCGACGCTCCTGATTCTGCTGGCTGCGGTTGGATTGATCCTGCTGCTGGCGGCGGTCAACCTAGGCACGCTGGTGCTGGGTCGATCGATCGAGCGCGCTCGCGAAATGGCGGTGAGGACCGCTCTTGGCGCATCGCGCACACGGCTCGTACGCCAGTTGATCGCTGAGCAGGCTACGCTCGCCGCGCTTGGCGCGCTGGCCGGCCTCGCCCTGGCGCGCGCCGCGCTCCCGCTCCTCGTGACCCGTATCCCGCCAGAGATGCCACGTCAGGACGACATCGCACTCGACGCGGTTGTATTCGTTTCAGTCTTCGGCGTGACCATGCTGGTGTCGATCCTGCTTGCGCTCGTGCCCGTCGTGATCGCCGCACGACCCGAGTTGCAACCGCTGTTGCGCCAGCACCAAAGCACTGAAACACAAGCGCGCCGCCGTGCGCTCGGAACACTCGTCGCTGCGCAAGTCGCGCTCGCCATCGTCTTGGGGATTGGCGCGGGTCTAATGTTGCGCTCTGTCTGGAACCTGCAGCACGTGGACCCCGGATTCAGCGCGGAACACGTGTTGACGTTCAGGCTGCAAACGACCACGAAATATTCCGACCTCGCGAAAGGCCTGCCTTATTTCGAGCAGGTGATCGAACGCGTGCGCGCGTTGCCCGACGTAGCGCACGTCGGATCGATTCAACACCTGCCGATGACGGGCTACAACTGGACCGCGCAGGTTCATCCTATCGAGCAGCCGCCCGCACCTGGCGCGACACCCAAAACAATAGTCTGGAGGTTCATCGGCTGGGACTATTTGGCATCGATGGGTATTCCGCTCCGCGCTGGGCGCGCGTTCACGCCACAGGATCATGCCCAGTCACCAGCGGTCACGATCGTCAACGAAGCGTTCTCGCGCCGCGAGTACGGTGATCCCTCGGCAGCCCTGGGGCGACGAATCGTCAGTGTGAGCGGCCGTGGTCAAGAGACCGCCGAGATCGTGGGAGTGATCCGCGACATTCGTTTCATGTCGCTGGAGAAACCCGCCACCCCGGAGATGTATCGTCCTTTGGCGCAGACCTTCATGTTCCCGATGGCGTTTGTGGTCCGCACCGCGGGCGACCCGGCGCAGGTTGCGACAGCGGTGCGACAAGCAGCGCTCTCTGTCGACCCGACGATTCCCGTCGCGGAGTTGCAGCCGCTCACTTCGCTGATCGCCAGCTCACTCGGGCGGCCGCGGTTGCTGGCCATGCTCCTGACAGTGTTCGCCGCCGCCGGCCTTGCCCTTGGCCTCATCGGCGTCTACGGTGTGGTCGCGTATCGCGTGCGCCAGCGCGAGCGGGAATTCGGCATCCGCCTCGCTCTTGGCGCGGGGCCCGAGAAGATTGTGCAGAGCGTGCTCCGCCAGGGCGTCGGGTACGCGACTGCGGGCCTACTCATCGGCCTGCCCGCAGCGTTTGCTCTGGCTCGCCTCATGGAGTCAGTCATTTTCGGCATCACCACGCACGACCCACTGACATTCACAGCGCTCCCCATCACGGTGGTGGCCGCCACCCTTGCCGCGTGCGCGCTGCCCGCGCGCCGCGCGGCGCGAGTGGATCCCGTGATGACGATGCGCGCGGACTAGGAGTCGCGTGCTGCGCTGGCAGGACGCGCGGCCGGCCGTTCCTGGCCGGCGCGCGCAGGACTGACTTCGCTGCGCTCGTCAGCAGGACGCCCGCCGTTCGGCGGCCGCATCGTGCTTCCAGAGTGTTCGTCACCGCGGGCCGAACGGCTCGCGTCCCGCGCGCGAGCGAGAGCGAGTGCGTCCCGCGCGGCGCCCGAAGGCCGCCGCGTCCTGCGAGCGAGCCAAAGGCGAGCGAGTCCTTCACATATAATCGTCCCCGGAGGCCGCCACCAATGATCCGCCGCACCTTCCTCATCCTTCTCGCCGTTGTCATCTCGTCGCTCTCGCTGGATGCTGGCTCTGCGCCGTTTCGCGCCAAGCGTGGGATGGTGGTGTCGCAAAGCGACATCGCGTCGCAGGTCGGCTTTCAGGTGATCCGCGATGGGGGTAACGCTGTTGACGCGGCGGTGGCAACAGCATTCGCGCTCGCGGTGACGCATCCGACGGCGGGGAACATCGGCGGCGGCGGCTTCCTCGTGTTCCGCCCTGCGACGGGCGAGGCAACGACATTTGATTTTCGTGAGGCGGCGCCGGCTGGATCCAATCCGGAGATGTGGCTGGTGAACGGCAAGTACGACTCCGAGATGCATCACAACAGCCATCGTGCAGTAGGCGTGCCTGGGACTGTGGCCGGCATTCACCTCGCGTGGAAGACGCTCGGCAGCAAGCCCTGGAAAGATCTGGTCACGCCGGCCGTGAAGCTGGCACGTGACGGGTTCGAGGTCACCGATGCGCTCGCCCGTTCGCTCGAACGGATGCTGGACGACTTCAAGAAATACCCCGCCTCTCTCGCCCAATTCTCGAAGAACGGTGTCCCCTATGCGACGGGTGACATGCTGAAGCAGCCCGATTTGGCACGCACGTTGGAGCGCATTGCGAATCAGGGGCCCGCAGGCTTCTACGAAGGCGAGACGGCCATGCTCCTTGAAAAGGAGATGAAAGCGAATGGGGGCCTCATCACCCGCGAGGATCTGAAGAACTATCAGGCCAAACAGCGCGCGCCGATCAAGGGCACTTACCGCGGACACGAGATTATCGGGATGGCGCCTCCGAGCTCCGGCGGGATCTCCGTTCAGCTGATGCTCAACATGCTCGAATCAACCGAGCTGAAAGCCACCGGCTACGGTTCGGCGCAAAACCTTCACCTCATCGCCGAGTCGATGCGTCGCGCATTTGCCGAGCGCGCGCAGCATCTGGGCGATCCCGATTTCGTCAAGACGATGCCCATCGAGCGCTTGATCTCGAAGCAATACGCCGCCGAGTTGCGGAAGACCATCAGCCCGAACAAAGCTTCGAAGTCGTCACCAACGACGTTCACATGGGCGACCGAGTCCGACGAGACGACCCACTTTTCGATCGTCGATGCCCAACGCAACGCCGTTGCCGTGACCTACACGCTCGAGTACGGATATGGATCGAGGATCGTCGCACCAGGCACGGGATTCCTGCTGAACAACGAGATGGGAGACTTCAATGCCGGGCCGGGCCTGACGACAGAGGACGGGCTGATCGGCACCGAGCCCAACCTGGCGCGCCCGGGTAAGCGCATGCTCTCGAGCATGTCGCCGACCATCGTCGCCAAGGACGGAAAGCTCGTGATGGTTACCGGCTCCCCTGGCGGCCGCACGATCATCAATACCGTGCTGCTGACGATCCTCAATGTCGTGGATTTTGGAATGAACGCGCAGGAAGCGGTTGACGCGGGCCGCATGCACCATCAGTGGCTCCCCGATCGGATCAGCTACGAGGAATTCGCGTTTTCTGCCGACACGATCGTGGCATTGAAGAATATGGGCCACACCCTTCAACAGAGCAACGGCAATCAGGGTGTTGCGCAGGTCATCGTCTACAACGCCAAAGACGACATGTTGGAAGGCGGCCTCGATCGGCGCGCCGCGGATGGCGGGGCAGCGGGAAAATAGTAGGCAGGTGCCTTGGGTGCCTCAGGTGCCGCAGGTCGGAGACCGAGGACTGGCGACCGGTGACTGATCCGGTTTCGTTCAATCGTCGGAGTGCACGTATTCGAAGCCGAAACGCCCCTTCACGCACAAGTTGCCGCGCGTGACGTCGTTGTCGAGCGGTGAGGTAACCTTGATGATGCGGTTGTCCTGCACGTGGACCGTGAGCGTGCACCCGACACCGCAATACGGGCAGATGGTGTCCGTCGCGGCCTGGCGGTCGGGTGCCCACTCGCCCGCTTCCCGCAGCTGGAATTCAGGCTTGGCCATCAGCGCACCGGTCGGGCAAACCGCGATGCAGTTGCCACAATACACGCAGGCAGACTCCGGCAGCGGCACGTCGAGCTCAGTCGAGATGTGCGCGTGGAACCCGCGTCCCGCTACGGCAATTGCGAACGTGTTCTGAGCGTCGACGCCACAGGCCTCGACGCATTTGTAGCAGAGCACGCATTTCGAATAGTCGCGAACGTAGAGATCGTTGTCGTCTTTCACCGGCTGCGTCACTGTGGCGCCGCCCGCAAATCGCGCGGGATTCGCGTCGTACTCGCGAAGGCGCGCCTGGAGTTCGTCGGCTGTCGACAGATCAACGGAAGAAGCCAGCAGCTCGAGCACCACGCGACGTGATGTCCGCACGCGCGGCGAGTTGGTATGAATCTTCATGCCCGCATCGGCTTTGCGGGAACAGGCCGGCGCCAGCACCCGGGCGCCTTCGACTTCGACCACACAAACGCGGCACGCGTTGATCGGCGTCAACGTTTCGAGATAGCAAAGCGTGGGAATGTCCTTGCCTGCCGCACGGCACGCGTCGAGGATCGTCCCCCCGGCGCCAGCCTGCACCACCTCACCGTCGATGACGAGCTCGATCGTCTCCCGCACTGGCTCCGGTGGCGCTTGCGGGATGTGAGTCGATGCAGGCGGCAGCTTGAACCAGATGGCGTCAGCGCTCACGGCCGTCCTCCATTGCGGAAGACGTGGAGCCGTGAGGCTGCGGATTCGATCGCGGACGAAGCCGTCTGGCCCAGCCCGCAAATAGAGGCGTCCCGCATGGCCTGACCCAGTTCCGTCAGCAAGAGCAGACGCGCGTCCTCAGATCCCGGAGCTGCAGGCGCCGTCAACAGGTTTTGGAGAAGTTCGACCTGGCGCACAGTTCCCACTCTACACGGAACGCACTGGCCGCACGACTCATCGGCCATGAACTGCGCGATCCGCAGCAGCGTGTCCCCGAGATTCGCGGTCTCGTCGAACACCATCACGACACCGGATCCGAGCGTCGCACCCGCCGTCCGGACGTCCTCGAACGTCAACCGCATCGACAAGGCGTCGGGACCAACGAACGTGCCTGCCGCACCGCCAAGCAGAATCGCCTGGAGCGATCGCCCGTCGGCGACCCCCCCGGCCATGGTCAGAAGCTCACCGAGCGTGATCCCGAATGCCGCTTCATAGAGTCCAGGTCGTTTGACGTGCCCGCAAAGGCAGAACAGTCTCGTCCCTGCTGAAGCGTTGGTGCCCACCTCGGCCCATGACGCCCCGCCCTCGAGGACGATGTCGAGCACGTTCACCAGCGTTTCGACGTTGTTGACGACGGTTGGCTTGCCGAAGAGGCCGACCTGCGCAGGGAATGGCGGCTTCGACCGTGGCTCGCCACGCTTGCCTTCGAGGGAATTGAAGAGCGCCGTTTCCTCGCCGCAAATGTAAGCACCCGCCCCGCGGCGGATTTCCAGCTCGAACGCGAATCCTCTGCCCATTACATCGGGGCCCAAGAAGCCCGCGCCCGTGGCGGCATCAATTGCGCCTCGAACCCGCGCAGCAGCCAGCGGATACTCGCCGCGGATATAGATGAATCCCCGCTCACAGCCCGTCGCATATCCGGCAAGGGTCATCGCCTCGACGATCGCAAACGGATCCTCTTCGAGCAGCACCCGATCCTTGAACGTCCCCGGCTCCGATTCGTCTGCGTTGCACACGAGGAAGTGGGGCCGTGCCGCCTCGCGCGCCACCGCCTCCCATTTCTTTCCCGTCGGGAACGCCGCTCCGCCGCGGCCGAGGAGGTTGGACGCAATCACTTCCTGGATGACGCCAGGTGGACCGAGCTCGAATGCGCGCGAGAGCGCGCGATAGCCGCCATAGTCACGATAGGCGGCCAAATTCTGGGGATCCGCCTTGCCAACACGGCGGAGCAGCTTGATGGAGGGGCCGGTCACGGCCGGGGCCGGCGACGGAACTCCTCTCTCGCCCGCCAGCATCTCGACGAGATCCGTCGCGTTCTTTATCCCAGCGATGGACTCCGCCGCTGGGTGCTCACCGGCACGGATGATCAATGCGGCGGGCGCGCGATCGCACTGGCCGAGACACGGGGAGCGGTGCCAGTGCCATGAGTCTGCCTTCGCGTCTTCCGGCGAAGAATGCGCGTGGGTTTCGAGATCACGGCAGATCTGGTCGGCACCCTCGAGGCGACACGCGATGTCGTCACACACATGCACGACCGTACGGGGCTGCGGTTCGGTTTTGAGCAGGTGATAGAACGTGACCACGCCCCAGGCTTCGGCTGGAGGCACAATCAGCCGCTTGCAGACGTAGTTGAGCGCGCCACGACTGATCCAACCGACGCGATCCTGTACAGCGTGCAGGGCCGGAAGCAGCATGTCGCGACGATCTTGCGCGTATTGGAGCCCGCCCCGTGACATGCGGGCGTCATCGCCCGCCACGTTTCGCACGCCGCCGGTCCAGCCTGATTCCGGCGGTCCCAGCAGCGCATCCACCGCCTCGCATTCTTCGCTGGTCGGCTCAGCGCCGACGATGTGGAGATCCAAACTCGTTTTGCCTTCTGCCTTTGTGCCTTGTGCCTTGACTAAATCCGTTCTATCGCCACCGCGGCCGCCTTGAACTCCGCAGTCCCCGACTTGGGATCGGTCGCGTCAATCGTCAACAGATTTGTCGCTACATCGTCCGGAAAATGGAATGTCATGAACGTGAGGCCAGGTCGCAACGACGTGTCCACGTGCACCGGCACGACTACCTGACCGCGTCGCGATCTGACGCGAACCGGCTGACCCTCTTCGAGCTGCAGGTGATCCGCGTCCTCGGGTGAAATGTCGATGCGCTCGCCGCGTCGGGTCGGCGACGCGTAGGAGCCAGTCTGCACGCCGGTGTTGTATTCGGCCAGCTTGCGTCCAGTCGTCAGGCGATACGGAAACTCCTCGCACAGCGTGTCAACCGGCGGACGATGCTCGACGGGCGAAAACGGTGCGCGCGGCCCGACGACAGGGCGTTCCCAGAGACGGCTGTGCAGGAACGCCTCGCCGGGATGCTGCTCGTCGTAACAAGGCCACGAGATGCCGTCGAGCGCTTCGAGACGTGGATAACTCATTCCCGCGTGTACTGGAGATAGCGTCCGCAATTCGTTCCAGACACGTTCCGCATCCGCCGTTCCCCAATCGTGGCCGAGTCGTTTCGCCAGATCGAAAACGATCGCCAGGTCGTCACGCGACTCGCCTTCGGGCTGCTTGGTGCGGCGCACGCGCTGCACGCGTCGTTCGCTCGATGTAACAGTGCCGTCCGCTTCGAACGCCGCCGCGGCCGCCGGAAACACCACGTCCGCGATACGCGCCGTACCGGTCAGGAACAGGTCCTGCACGATCAGCACATCCAGGTTTCCGAGCAAGTGCCTCGCACGATGCTGATCGGCTTCCGAGTCCACGGGGTTTTCCCCAATCACATACAGCGCTCGCAAATCACCGTGCTCCATCGCCTCGAACATTTGAGACAAGTGCCAGCCTTTCGTCGGCGGCACTGCAGCTCCCCATGCCCGATCGAACTTGGCTCGTGCCTCGTCGTTTTCGACATGCTGAAAGCCCGGCAGCCGATCGGGCAACGCGCCCATGTCGCCGCCGCCCTGCACGTTGTTCTGCCCACGCAGTGGATTGATGCCCGATCCCCACTTGCCGACATGGCCAGTCAGCAGGCCCAGGTTGATCAAGGCCAACACGTTGTCCACCGCGGTGTGATGCTCGGTGATGCCGAGCGTCCAGCAGATCATTGCGCGCGGGGCCTTGGCAAAGATGTGCGCGATCTCACGAATCGTCGCGGCTGGGACGCCCGTTTCCTGCTCCCCTCGCTCGAGCGTCCATTCCTGGACCGAGGCGCAATATTGGTCGAAGCCGCTGGTCGCATGCTGGACGAACTCGCGATTCGCAAGGCCTGCGCTGATAATTTCACGCGCGATCGTGTTCGAAAGCGCGATATCGCTGCCGACGTCGAGCCCCGCCCACACGTTGGCCCACTGGGCTGACGAGGTCCGGCGCGGGTCGATCGTGATGAGCTGCGCGCCCCGTCGAATGCCCTTGAGCAGATGGTGGAAGAAGATCGGATGCGTCTCACGGGCGTTCGATCCCCAGAGCAGGACACAATCCGTCTCTTCGATCTCCCGATAGGAGCTCGTTCCGCCACCCATGCCGAAAACCGCCGCCAGACCGGCGACGCTCGGCGCGTGTCAAGTGCGGTTACAGCTATCGATGTTGTTCGAGCCGATGACAACCCGCGCGAACTTCTGGGCGGCAAAGTTCATCTCGTTGGTACTCTTCGAACAGCTGAAGAGGCCGAACGATTGGGGCCCATGCGTCCCCACCACCCCCTTGAGTCCCCCCGCCGCACGGTCGAGCGCCTCGTCCCAGGTCGCTTCCCGAAGCGCTCCCTGGCGGCTCTCTCGAATCATCGGTTTCGTCAATCGGGCAAGTTTCGCCATAAATTCAGTTCAGTCTAGCATTCGGATCCAGCTCATGCGATACACTCTGCCGGGTGACCGCTGCCAAGCGGGCCAAGGGAAGGGACAGGGGTACGTCGCATGCGGAATCCAACCGGAGCCACCACCAGTTTCGAGAACGGGTTTTTGGATCGCATGCGTCAGCTGGGCGACCCACCTGCCGACCACGTGGCCAGCGCAATGTGCGAAGCCGGTGGACATACCGCGCTCGCCGCTCTCATCCGCAACTATGCGGTGTTCGACCATCAGACCGGCGAGGTCAATCCAGCAGTCCCAGAAGTCATGCGGAAATACCTGGAGGAGTCGGACGGACTTCCAGAGTGGGCCAATCAGGACAAGATCAAAATCGCGCAGGATTTCTTCCTTTTGTACGGGATATCCGCATCGACGCTTCTGGCCACCGCAAGCCTTCCTCACTGCTACGAGATGCGGTATGGAACGGAAGTCCTCCGCTACACCAAGTTTCTGCAGGTCGATCCCAGGCGTCGTGTTCAGCAAACGGCGCAGATGATCATGGACGTGATGACGCCTGGCGGGCTCTCCAACGTCGCCAGCCCCGTGGGCGTGCAGACTGCCCAGAAGGTGCGTGTGATGCACGCGACCATTCGTCACATGTTCTCGGAAGACCCGGCGACAACCACGACCCCACGGCCGGCCGGTTTTGGTGTGCCGATCAATCAGGAAGACCTGGTCTTCACGCTGATGACGTTTTCGTACGTGATGATCGAGGGTTTCGGGAAGCTCGGCGTGCCGATGACCGCCACCCAGAAGGACGCGTACATTCACTGCTGGAATGTTGTCGGGTATCTGATGGGGATTCGTGAAGACCTGCTCCCTGATCGGTTCGAGGACGCCCAAGTTCTGTTCGACACAATCCGAGGACGCCAGAGCGGGCCGTCCGACGCCGGACAACTTTTGAGCCGGGCGCTCCTCGACATGCTCGAGGGGCTGATGCCACGCGAGCTCGAGAGCCTGCCACTGACGCTGACGAGGCTCAACGTCGGCCCAATCGGTGCCGCCTCGCTCGGACTGCCGAAGCCAAACCTGCGTGAGCGGATCATCCTCGCGATCGTTCGTGACACCTGGGCGTTGGCGATGGTTTTTTATGCGCGATTCGCTGGATCCGAACAACGGGCGAACGCTCTCGAAACGATCCACCGAGTCCTGCTCGACAAGATGGGCAAGCTGCCAGGGCCCTTCAATATTCCCGCTGTCTTCATGGCGCAGTGGTTCCCGGACAGCACGTCACAAACCCCCAGTGGCAGCACTCTCGGAACAACCTGAGCTGGAGTATGAGTTTTACCGCGACGATTCTCGCGTGTCTGATTGCCGCAGTGGCAAGCACGCAAGCACAATCCCCCTCCGCGATGCTGAACGGGTCTGTGTCTGACGAAAGTGGCGGCGTACTCCCCGGTACCTCCGTGGTGATCGTCAACGCCGCGGGAACCGTCGTGGCCACGACGACTACCGGCGACTCGGGTGCGTTTTCAATAAGCCTGCAACCAGGCGTTTATCGACTCCGCGCGGAACTCGCGGGTTTCCGCCCGTTCGAGTCCGATCCGATTACCGTTCGCGAGGCCGACAAGGCCCAGTTGCCGATTCGACTGGCGCTGATGCCTTATGGCGACACGGTTGTCGTCACCGGCAGTCGTGTACCCGAGGCCTTGCGTACAACCCCGGTCGCCGTCACTGTCGTGCGCGGCGCTGAACTCGAGGCCACCCCGGCGGCTCACTTCGGCGATTTGCTGCGAGCCGTACCTGGCGTAAACGCATTGGAGCTTTCGGCACGCGACATCCAGATTAGCAGCCGAACAGCCAGCGGGCGTAATGCGCGAACGACGCTGGCGTTGATCGATGGCCGGTCCGTCTATCAGGACTACTTCGGCATGGTGCTGTGGGATCTGCTTCCGATCACGTTTGATGACGTCAAACAGGTCGAGGTCTTACGCGGGCCTGGGTCAGCACTTTGGGGCGCGAATGCGCTTACCGGTGTCATCAACATCATCACGAAGAGTCCTCGTGAAGCGCCCGGCACCAACGCCCGGTTCGCGCTCGGCGAGCGGGACACACGAGATCTCGCGGTCAGTCACTCAGGATTCGAAGGGCGTCTCGCGTACCGACTGAGCGGAGGCTATTACTCACAGGACCGGTGGGAGCGGCCTGCGACGACACCCGATGGCACGCCACTCCCACCGTATACCAGCGAGGGCACGGACCAGGTTCGCGCCGACGTGCGAGTGGATTTCGATCAATCGGAAGGCCGCCGCTGGCGAATCGATGGCGGGTTCGCCGACAGCTCGGGCTTGATTCTGGTCGCGGTGGGACCATTCGAGGCCAACACGCTGCGTCAGGGTTACGGCAGCGTCGAGTACGCTCGCGGTTCGGCGTTCTACGGCATGTCGTTCACCGCCCACAAAGCCTTCTACACCGGCTTGTTGACAACGGCCGTGAGCGACATCGAAAGTCAGTCCGTCCAAGCGGACTATCGAGATACGCGCACCCTCGCGGGTCGTCATTTGTTGGTGTATGGCGGCAGCTTCAAGCACTCCATGTTCGATCTGAATTTTGTCCCTGACGTACACGACCGGCAGGAATTCGGGGCTTATCTGGCCGACGATATCTTTCTCAACGACCGCGTACGCGTCAGCGCCGGGCTCCGCACCGACTGGTTCAATACCTTCGGATGGTTCGCGTCGCCGCGCGTTGGTGTCCGCGGTGACGTTGCGCCGGGCCACACCGTGCGCGCCACGTACAACCGGGCCTATGTCGCGCCCTCCATCGTCGAGAGCTACGCCCACTTCCCGGCCACTGCCCCGGTCCCGCTGCCGACTGGTATCTTCCAGCTTCCGGTCTTGACGGCTGGCGATGCGTCGCTGGCGCCACAGACGATCGACGCGCTCGAAGTCGGGTATACGGGTGTCGTCAGCCCTCGGCTGACGCTGAGCCTGTCGGCCTATCGCAACAAATCAAAGGGCCTGCTCTCGCTGTTGTTGGCCGAAATCTACTCGCCGCAAGATCCGCCTGCCGGCTGGCCGCTGCCGCTCGAAGTCCTCGCGGCGCTGTCATTGCCGAAAACCTTCAGGTTTGGCAGCGTCGGTGAACTCGCTGAAAACGGCTTCGAGGCCGCGGCCGATTTCGCGGTCGCGCCGGGTCTGACCGCATCGCTCAATTACTCGTTTCAACCGGAACCAGATCTCACCGGTCCGCGATCCAGCGAGCTTGCGGTGAACCTGCCTCCTCGCTCTCGCGCCAATCTGGGACTCACGTACGGACGAGGGCGCTGGCTCGGTTCGTTTTTAGTGAGCTTTACCGACCGCGCGTTCTGGACCGATGTTCTGGCGATTCCGGGTTTTACCGATAGCTTCTGGATGCTGAATGGGACTGTGGGCCGGTCGTTTCACAACGGACGATACACCTGGCTGGTGAAGGGCACGAATCTCGCGAACAGCAAAATACAACAGCACATCTTCGGTGATGTGATCCGGCGTCGCGTGGTGACCGAAATACGCGCAAAATTCTGAGGGCACTGTCGTGGTACAGATCGATCTTCCGTTCGCGTTTGGCTCAGCAGGACTGTTTGCGGCGGCCGTCGAGCAGGGGCTTCGTTCGAATCGCGCATCGTATTTCTATGCTCGGGCCCTGACGGTCAATCTCCTGTTCCAGATAGCTCTCGTGGTGTGGTTCCCCCTCTACTTGCTCGTCAACCAATTCGGCATGCAAACCTCGCACATGTGGTGGCATGGCGACTCCATCACCGACTACCCTCTCCTGCTGCCGTTGTTTTTCGTCGCTTACTTTGCGGCCAATGTCGGCGGTTTCCACCTGGGCGCGACGCTCGTCCGGCGCGGACGCACCAGAACCGTGTGGGCCATCTTCTTTCTGGCAACCATCTTCATGTTCGGCTGGATGGCTGCGCAGCCGTACCGGACTCTGTCGCTCGGAACGTACCGCGAATGGGAAGCGGGAACCGCGCGATGGATCTGGACGCACCCGCTGCTGTTCGCGGCGGTTCTCGGGGAGTTCGTCTTGTTCTTCGCCGTGCTCGCCTTGCTCTACCGCCGGCTGAAGCGCGAGGCGATGGGCGCGATACCGGGCTGAAGTCTCACTGCCGTCCAGGGTGACTTGGCCGGAAGCCGCGGTGCCAGCGCGCGAACGAGGGTCTCGAGCGTGCAATACACGGCGCCAACCCAGACCGGCGGATTGGTCGTCGTCAAGCCAAACCACGGCTCCACCGTAAAGTAACGCCAGCCGCCAAGGCTCGTTCCGTATGTTTCAATTAACAGTGCGAACACGAACAGCGTGGCGCAGAGCTGCCGGTCAGCGCTCCACACCAGGTATGCGAGGAACGCAGCGAACCACACAGCCCCCTGGGTATCGGTGCCGCGCCATCCGGCCACTGCCAGATACGCGCCCACGGTCACGACAACCGCGCCGGGAAGCCATCGCGGCGACATCGTGCTCAACCTGACGGACGCGGCAAACACGATGGCGTGACCCGCCGGGATGAACAGCGGCAGGTTGCCGAGTCGATACTCGTACAGACCCCACGCTTCCATCAGAAACAGCTCGCCGCAGGTCGCAAGGATGATGCAAGCGAGAAGCTCGCGGCGAAAGGTCGCATCGGATCGATACGCGATCCAGGCCAGGACGGTCCAGGTCCAACAGACGACAGCGAGTTGTCCCCACGCGGGGCCCTGCGCATCGAGCGCAATGCCACCCGCCAGAGTTCCGAGTACCACGAGAATGACGATCACGCGTGCTCGGTCGCGGTGCGAGGCAGGCCCAGCCGACTGACGGTCCGCTCAAATCGCGGATCGGCGCGCAGTGGCTTGAAGCGGGGATCGACACCCATCAGAACGATTTGATCGTTTCGCTGCTCGATCGCTTCATCGAGGTATGCAAACGCCGCATCAAAATTGCCGAGCGCACCATGGACCACGGCGAGGGTCCAAGGGGGACGTACCGGTGACCGGTCGAGCTCATCGAGGATGGCGAGCGCATCATCCATCCGCCCGGCTTTCACGTAGAGTAGTCCGACCACAGCGAGATACAGGGGCGTTCGATGCACCATCGGCAGCGATGTTTCGATCGCGGCGATGGCTTCGTCAAACCGCTCCTGTTCCATCAGCGCGAGGGCCAAATACCAGTACGAGCCCGGAATGGTGGGATCGGACTCGATCAGCGCCCGCATCATTTGCTCGGCGCGTGTCGCCTGGCCCGCCGAGACCAGGATGTTCGCCATGACGAACGGCATGATCATCCAGATGGGATCGAGCTCTCGCGCGCGTTCGGCGCGCGCCAGGGCCTCCTCGAAGCGGCCGTACGCATTCAACAGGATGGCGTAGTACGCGTGGGCAAAGGCGTAGTTTGGGGACAGCTCCAGAGCGCGTAGAAAATCCTGTTCAGCCGTGGGAAGGTCAATCGCAAACAGCGTCTTCGTCCATCCCAACGCCGTGTGGGCTTCAGCCAGCCGGGGGTTGTTCCGCACCGCGCATTCCGCGGCGTAAAGCGCGTCGCGGCTGGCTTCGGCCGACGACAGGAACGAGAAATAGCCTAGGGCGTTGCAGGCTTCCGCCAGCCCCGCGTAGGCAAGCGCGTAGGTCGGGTCCAGCTCCACGGCGCGCTCAAAGCATTGTCGCGCCTTGGTCAGCGACTCGAAGATTTCCGAAAGGCGGTTGAGGAAGAACCGCCCTCGCAAGTACCAGTCATACGCTTCGAGGTTGCTCGTGGGCTGTTTGACGATGGAACTGTCTGTCCGGCGGGTCAGCCGCACTTCGAGATTGTCTGTGATGGCCTTCGCGATCTCGTCCTGAATCGCGAAGATATCGTCGGCGGCCACATCGTATCGCTCGCCCCACAACGGGAACCCGTCGGTCACGTTGACGAGCTGCGCGCTGATCCGCAAGCGATTGCCCGCCTTGCGGACGCTGCCTTCGAGGACGCTCTGAACGCCCAGCTTTTCGCCCACCTGACGGACGTCCAATTTTTGCCCCTTGAGCTGAAATGACGTGGAACGCGCTGAGACGGCGAGGCCCTTGACCTTCGTCAACGCGGTGATCAGCTCCTCCGCCATCCCATCGCAGAAATACTCCTGGTCGGGATCTGAGCTCAGATTGGAAAACGGCAGGACCGCTACCGACGGGCCTGAGGTGGGCGGCGAAGCAATGACCGGCCCGATCTTGGACCCGGACTCGAGTGCGCGCAGATCCGCGAGGAGATCTTCGATCCGCCCATACCGCGCGGAGGGTTTCTTCGCCAGCGCACGTGCGACGATGCCGTCCACTTCCGGGGCGCCCATGCGTGTGACCGACCCGATGGCGGGCGCGGGCTCGTGCAGTACGGCGTCGAGTGCTGCCGCCGCCGTTAGGCCATTGAAAGGCCGCCGTCCCGTCGCCATTTCAAAGAGGACGACCCCGAGTGAGAAGATGTCGCTGCGTCCATCGATCACTTCACCCCGAGCCTGCTCCGGCGACATGTAAGCCAATGTACCGACCATCACGCCTACCCCCGTTTGCTCTAACGTTTCCGCGAGCACGACCGGGTTGGTGCCGATGGCCTTGGCCAGACCGAAATCGAGAAGCTTCACCCGCCGGTCACGGGTGACCATGATGTTGGCGGGCTTGAGGTCGCGATGAATGATGCCCTTCCGATGTGCGGCAGCCAGCGCCTCGGTGACCGGAATCGCGAGCTCGAGCAGCTCGCGCAGCGGCATGCCAGTGGTCGGAATGAGCTTGTGGAGCGGGTGCCCGTCCACGAGCTCCATGACGAGATACGGCACGCCGTCGGCCTCGTCCACGGCGTGGATCGTCACGATGTTCGGATGATTGAGCGCCGCGACCGCCCGGGCCTCGCGCTCGAGCCGCTTGCGATGGTCGGCCGATCCTGTCCGCAACACTTTCAGGGCGACATCGCGACCCAGCTTCCTGTCATGCGCGAGGTAGACCTCGCCGAGTCCACCTGCGCCAAGCAGGCTCCGCACGTCGTAAACGCCAAAGCGTGTTCCAGGGGGGATCAGCACGA
This sequence comes from uncultured Acidobacteriota bacterium, assembly GCA_963846425.1. Taxonomy (GTDB): domain Bacteria; phylum Acidobacteriota; class Vicinamibacteria; order Vicinamibacterales; family UBA2999; genus JACCSI01. Next base: position 1,058,719 of record CAWJVW010000002.1, read on the forward strand.
CAGATCGGTCCGATTATATGTCGTCATTCGCGGGCGCCTCGACCCAGCGTGCGACAGGAATTGAGAGCAGCACATATCGCTTCCGGAGTTCGACCACGCGTTGCGGCAGGTCGCGGGTCGAGAATTCGCCGGCGCGGCAACGATCGCGCAGTTTACGAATTTCGATGCGGTACAGGTCGTTGATCTGTTCGCGAAGTCTAGCCGGTGGAGTATCTGGGCGCGGGCGCAAGCCGTGCCGAGCCAACTCCTCCAGGATTTCCGACTTGTAGCGAATCACTTACAGCTGGCGAGGTCCTGCCGCGCCAGCTCGCGGAGGCTGTTTGTCGCGTCGCGCACGTGCCGATACATATCGCAGGCTTCGTCTTGCCGGCCGAGGCGCGACAGCGCCCGGGCGAGACCGACGAGCGCAATAGGGCTCAGCTCCGCCCGCACCGCTCGCTCGAATGCAACACGCGCCTCCTCGAACCGATCGACCTCGAACCACAACTCGCCGGCGAGCAGATTGAACGGTCGCGGCCACACCGCCCGTCGACCGCGTGTGTTCAGCCGTTCGGCGAGGTCCCTCGCGTGAGCGAGCAACAATTCCAGCTCCGCACGCTCATCCTGCGCGGCCGCAATCGCCGCGCGAATCGCCGTTTGCGCATACTCGAGGTCGATGTCGAGCGCTCCCCCCTTCAGCTGCTCCAATTCCTCGAGTGCTTGTCTAGCTGGCCCTTGCAATCCTACCGGGCCGCCCTTGGGCGCCAGCTTGCGTGCCTCCGCCCAACCCCGCAGCGACGAGCGGTGCAGCTTGAAGAGCAGACAGCGATCAGCAGCACCGCTCAGCTCCGGCTTTCCTGCGGGCGCCTGCAACCTCCCGTCATCGCCGCGAGACAACGCCTCCGCGGCGACATTCAGCGCGTGGATCTCCTCCTCTGTGCAGTCCGCCCTCACCGCCTGCGCAGGCGAAGCAAGCTGCAGCGTAAGGAGGAACGCTTGAAGCATTTACCGTTTAATCACGCGATCGAGGCTGAAGCGGCCCGCGCCCACGCACACGAACATCATCGCGACCGCGAGAAACAGGAACGGAAGCTCCTTGCGCAGATACGGATCCGCGGCATGCTGCAGAAATCCCGCGACCGATAGGTTCCCCACAATGAATAGCGCGGCCGGCCGAGTGAACAGGCCGGCCGCGAGCGCAAACCCGCCGACGGTCTCCGCAAATGCCGAAAGCCATGCCGCCTCACCAGGTAATCCAAGCCGCTCCACACCACTCATGAACTGCGGGGTTGGAGGGAGCTTTCCCATTCCGTGCGCCAAAGCAAGTGACAGGCCGGCGAAGACTCTCAGTATCAACAGTCCAAAATCGCCGACCGCAGAGTTCAGTTTCGCGCCGCCAAACAGCAAGTCTTTCATCACGCCTCCGGATTGATAGCTTAGCCGGGCGGCGTGGCAGAGGTGGCCGGGCGTGATTGCGGCGGTCCGCGCATCTCGTAATTCGGAGGCGGCTCCGCGCCGAGCAGATGCTGCACGAAGTAATCCCATCGCCTGCGGACCATGTAGGGCTCACCGCCAAAGCCGTGACCACGGTTCGGAAACATGATCAGGTCGAAGTCCTTGTTCGCTTTGATCAACGCATCCACGACGAGCAACGTGCTGTAGTACGGCACATTGGTGTCCATCGTCCCATGCGCCAGCAGAAGCTTACCCTTCAGGTTCTGCGCGTGATTCTGATTCGCCTGGTCGTCATAGTTGCTGGTGCCATCGGCTTTTTTCACGAGCAGACCCTGCCATTTCTCGGCCCAGTCATCTTCGTACATGCGATTGTCGTGATTCCCAGCCTGCGACACGCCGACCTTGAAAAAGTCTGGATACTTGAACATCGCGGTGGCAGTCGCGTTGCCTCCACCAGAGTGCCCGTAAATACCTGCCCGATCGAGGTCGATCCATGGATGACGTGACGCCAGCTCCTTCATGCCGGCGACCTGATCGGGAAGCGTGTTGTCACCCATGTCGCCGTACCATGTCTCATGGAATGTTCGCGATCGCCATGGTGTCCCCATGCCATCGATCTGGACCACGATGAAGCCCAGTTCGGCAAGCGCCTGCGTGTCGCCGCGCGCCGCTGAGAAGCTGCGGCCTCCGACGCTGCCAGTCTGTGGGCCCGGATAGATGTTGTTGATGATCGGATAACGCTGGGACGGATCGAAATTCGTCGGCCTGAACATCAGGCCGTACAGGTCCGTCTTGCCGTCGCGTGCCTTGACCGTAAACGCCGTCGGCGGCTTCCATCCTGTCGCGACCAACTGCGAAATGTCGGCGGTTTCGAGCGGCATCAACGTCTTGCCCGTCGCGTCGCGCAGGACTGATACAGGCGGGGTCGCAGGCGTCGAGTACACATCGACGAAGTACTTCCCTGACGGAGACAGATCGACCGTATGATCGGCATCCTCCGGCGTCAACAACGTTTGACCCGTGCCGTCGAAGGCGATCTTGTAAAAATGGCGGAAGTAGGGGTCGCGACCCTGTTCCTTTCCAACGCCTTGAAAGTAGATCGTGCGGCCGGCTTCGTCGACGCGCAGCACCTGTGTGACGTTGCCCTCGCCGGTCGTGATGCGATTCTTCTGGAATCCGCTTGCCGCATCGTGAAGGTACAGATGACCCCAGTTGTCCTTTCGCGAGAACCAGAGCACCTCTTTCGATTGTGCGAGGTAGCGCCAGTTGACCCGGCCATGACCTGACTCGAAGAATGTCTCGGTGCGTTCCGCGAGCACATTCCGAACCGCACCTGTTGCGGCATCTGCGACCCGAAGATCCTCGCGCCGGTGATCCCGTGACGTTGTGACAAACGCGACCTCCCTGCCGTCCGCGCTCCAATGCACGTCCGCCCAGGTTCCACCGCAGACGATGTGATCACACAACGAGGAACGATGAGGATCGGCCGGCATCTTGAGCTTGATCACTTTCTTTTGATCCACATCGATGACCACGCGCTCGATCGTGAAAATCTTGTCGTCGCCAGGCAGCGGATATTTGTGCGTGGTCAGCGTCGGGTGGCCCACGACCGTGTTCACGTAATACATCTCGCCGATGCCGCGCGCGTCGTGCCGGAAGGTCGCGATCTTTTTCGAGTCTGGCGACCACACGACCACTGGGGTATCGCTGCGCGTCCAGCCCGCGTCGTTGGTGGCGTAAGCGAAGTCCTTGATACCGTCAGTCGTGAGCTGGGTCTCGCGGCCGTTAGCCACGTCGCGCACCCAGAGGTTGTGATCGCGGACAAACGCAGCGCGCGTCCCGTCAGGCGAGTTCACATGCGTTCTCGCGGCCGGTTGACCGCCTGCACCGCGAGGCGGTTCGGCAACCGCGCCGAGATCTGTGCATGCAGCTCCCAGGAGGTCGCATCGCCATTTACGCTTGCCCGCGGTGAACTCAATCGATCGAGCATCGGCGGTGAGCACGAACTCGCTGAAGGGCAACGTCACCGCGGTGTACCGCTCGTTCACGGCGGACGACAAGGTCGCGGCTAGTCGCGCGTGATCGAACGCAGGCTCACGGGTTGCACGCGCGGGGTCCACCAGGACGAACTCGGCGCCGCCGGCAACTGTGTTGCGATACCAGAAGCGGTCGTCAGGCAGCCAGTTGGGCCGAACGGCGGCGCCAAACACGAGCGGTGTCGTGTTGTAGCCCATGAACCGCTCTGCGCGCGCGTAGTCGTCTGCCGTCAACGCACGGCGCCCCGGCGTGGCCTGCTGCGCGACCAAGGGGACGCCGGCGAGCGTGACGGCGGCCACCAGGCCCGTCAGGTAAATCGATCGATGTGAAGCGCGCGTGGACATGTTCAGACTGTAGCAAAAAAGGTCATCACTCACCGGTCGGCAGTCGCCGGTCACAACGCTCTACGGTGTCAGGTCCGCGGCCCCGGTCACCGAAGGTCTCCCTCAGTTCCTGTGACCGTCGTGAAAGTCAGCAGTTGACCGTAAGCCGTGGACCGTTGTGAGCCGCTTGTGTGCCGTTGACACATTACCCATCGAGACCGAAGGCCGTGGGCCGTGGCCGACTGACCGGCGACCGATGACCGAGGTGGATCCAATGAAGCCACTGCAAATCGCCTCACTTGTCGTCATCCTTACCTGCGTAGCCGCGGCGCCGCCGGCCAACGCCCAAACGCTCAGTCGCGCTTACGCTGGAGCACTCGTGGGTGGATATTCCACAGACGCCGACCACGTCGATGGGAATGTTCCCAGCGTCGGAGTCACCGGCGGAATGCGAGTGCTGCCGTGGCTGGACATCGAGGTGGACGTGATTCGTCCCGAGGGTCTACTCACGCGTGAGTACACGGGGCGCAGCATGTCGTTCACTGGTCCGGGCCCACCGGAGCAGTTCGTGCTGACCCGGTTCGTCAAAGAGCGCCGGGTTGGTGCCGTGATCTCGGCGGGCGTCGTCTTTCATCCGGCCCTGCCGATCCGCCGGCTGACACCGCGCGTCTTCGCGGGCGTAGTCAATCATCGCCTCCGCGATCGGACCGTGCTCGAGCACCTGTATCTGCCTCCAGGTGTCACGCTCGAGCAAGTGAACCGCGCTTCGCCTGGCGACGACTGGCGGACTCGAAACATTGGCGGCCCGACATTTGGCGGCAGTCTGGCGATCGAGATCACCAGGCACCTGACCGTGGCGCCAGATGTTCGGTATGACTACGGATCGATCGGCGACGAAATCAACAACATGCTCCGCACTTCGATCCGCGTGCTCTGGAACTTCTGATCACCGATCACTGATCGCTGGCACCTGGCAACTACGCTAGACTGCGGGAAATGCGTGGAGTGGTCGTCGCCATCGCGATGGTTTTTGCGTGGACGGGACTGGCTCGCGCCCAAGAGGCCGCGGAGGCTTCTCCTGCCGAGACTGACGCCGTAAAGCCTGCGCCACCGGGGCCGTTCCGCAAGCTGCTTTTTACGATCTCGCGGGATATCAAACTGCTCCCGTCTCGGGACACGGCACATCTGTTCATCAACGGCACTGTGCTCGCGCTCGCCGCTTATCCATTCGACGAGGTCGCGACGCTCGGCGCCTCGTCGTCACACGTCCTCAAAGCTGGTTTTTCGGGATGGGGCAAGGCCCTTGGACGCGAGTGGGTGCAAGGCGGCGGCGCCCTGGCTGCCTACGTCGCGGGCCGCGCTTTGAAAAAGCCGACACTGGCCGCGACGGGTGGTGACCTCATCGAAGCGCAGTTGCTGAGCGTCACGCTCACGCAGGGCATGAAGTTCGCGGCGCGACGGACGCGTCCCGACGGCGAGGCGCGTTCGTTCCCCTCTGGTCATGCTTCGGCCGCTTTCGCAACGGCTGCCGTGCTGCACCGGCGATTCGGACGCAAGGTCGCCATCCCCGCCTATGGCGTCGCGGTCTACACGTCGACGTCTCGCCTCCAGGCGAATTCACACTACGCCAGCGACGTGATCATGGGGGCGACGCTGGGCCTCATCGTCGGAAGGACGGCGACGATCGAGCTGTCGCAACGCCGCGTGCAGGTCGCGCCCGTGCCAGTCCCTGGCGGCGTGATGTTGCTGGGCGCCGTCGCCAGATAACGTCGGCGCTTGCACGTCCGAGAAAACTGGAAGTCTCACACCCAGCGGGTCAGACGACACGCATGGTGCCGTAGCGTGCCAACGTCGTTACCTGCTTGGACTTGTCCCAGGGACCCTGGAATCGTTCGTGGTTTGATGCGCGGACGTCTCGGCCTCGACCTTGAGCTCCCGCCATCCGGCGGAAGTCCATTCGCGAACGATGGGGCCATCGCGATCAGGGCACTGGTCTGCGGTGTGATCAATCTGTTGAGTCTGCTCGAGTTCGCGGTGAACTCTCCAATACGCATCGGTCAGGCGTACGGACCGCGGAACCTGGTCTGGCCCAATCATCACGACGGCGTGCATGCCGGGCGGACGGATCCCTGTGTCCAGATTGACCTTGAGTTCGGACCCTGACACATTGATGTTTCTCACCAAAGGGTGGCGCTCTGGAAACAGCCGCGCGTCCGCGCTACTTGAAAAGGCGAACATTTTCCCTGGATTTACACGAGGGCAGTTCACGCACTCGTACAAGCCGCTGCCAGGGTTGGGGAAGCTGGCGGCTGGATCAGCGTCCTGTAACAGAGCGAGTGTCGCTTCGGACGGCTCTTGGAGGACACCACCTACCGCGAGCACTCCGCCCGCCGACGTGATCCAGTGAGCGAGTGAAAAAATCCGTCCGGCCTGAACGTACCGCACGTGGGCGGCGCCCCGACTGCTGATCTCGAGAACGAAGCTCGGCCACCAGGTTGCGTGCGAGACAGCAATCCATAGACGCCGGGGCCCCGGCGTATCGGATGCGACGAAATCCTCTATGACCCAGGGCGGGCCGTAGCGTTCATTGCCAAATGTCAGCGTTCGATCTGGGATCACGCTCCAGTGAAGCTTGCCGTCACGACCGAAGCAGAACACGCCATCGCTGATGGTCGCCGGTCGGCCCTTCTGAGCGAACCGAACGAACGCCACAATCTCTGTTTCGTTGTCACCATCGACGTCCATGAACTGGAAGCTCAGACGTGGTCCGCGCGTTGGGATCTCGCTGACGTCTCGATCGAATCGGTGCGTCCACAGCACTGTACCGTCCGGACTGAGCGCGTCGAGAGTACGTCCGCCAAGGCGAAAGTCGATAGGCACGGGAGGCTGACTCGTTACCAGGCGGGACCCCGCGACTCCCGCGATGACGATGAAGACGGTGGCGGCAATCAACCAGCCTTGTGAATGGCGGAACAGGGGTTGCGTCCCCGGATCAGGATCAATAGCCGGCGACGACGCGATGGCCTCTGGCCGGGGTCGCGGACCTGACTCGCGATCAGAGTGTTCTTCGGCCTCGCGCACCGGCGACACATCCAGGGCCTGACGCCAAGTGTCGATCTCGTCCGCCTGGGCGTAAACGATTTGCCCGTCGGGGGTCTTTATTCGATGGACCGGTAGCCCCAGGGTGGCTTCCCACCGCTGAACTGAACGGACGCTCTTTCCGAGATAGGCCGCTATCTCTTTCCAGCCATTGAGCGTTCGACGAAACGCGGACTCTGTCTCACGCGGCATCGGGGGAGCTCAGCCATAGACATCCTACCTCTTTGGGACGCGAAGATAAAGAAACGCTCAAATTCAGACACGACAACCTCTGCCAGCCCAGCTGTGACGCGGGTTGTCGTCTTCCCGTGGACCTGTCGGCCGGAGCACACTGCCTGGGCCGCCATCGGCCTCCCAACAGCCCCGGCGGCGCCGTTCGAGACCAGACGGCTGGTTTTCGTTAGCCGGTCCGCAGGAGATCATCGATGTCCTCCCCCAAGAGCGCGGTGCTTGTGCCATTCGTGATCCTCGCGTTTGCGCTCTGTCAGGGCGTGGCGTTTGCGCAGGGGCCACTCACCAACGGCGAGAATCACAGCGGAACGATTTCAAGCCCCGGCCAGATACATGAGTGGACGTTCACCGCCGCCCAGGGGGACGCTATCTTCCTCAGCATTGGCGAGGTGCTCGTAGGCGAGGTCGACCCCGGATTCAACCCGTGGATTCGGCTGCGAGGGCCCGACGGCGCGGAGTTGGGTTCGCAACAGGGCGCACTGGTTGCGCAGATCAACGTGACTGCACCACTGACTGGCACCTACACCGTCGTGGTCGCGAGTTTCACCGTCAACGCCACCGGCAATTACCTGCTCACACTGGCCAAGATACCGGGCATATTCGTCGTGCCCGCGGGCGATGAAGGCGGCCCGATGACCAATGGCGCCAATCATGCGGGCGCGATTCATCGCGGCGACCTGGATCAGTGGAGCTTCACCGCCGCCCAGGGGGACGCGATCTTCGTCAGCATTGGCGAGGTGCTCGTAGGCGAAGTGGACCCTGGATTCAACCCGTGGATTCGGCTGCGGGGGCCCGACGGCGCGGACTTGGGTTCGCAACAGGGTGCGCTGGTTGGGCAGGTCAACGTGACCGCACCACTGACTGGCACCTACACCGTCGTCGTCGCGAGTTTCACCGTCGCCACTGCCACCGGCAATTACCTGCTCACGCTGGCCAAGACACCGGGCACATTCGTCGTACCTGCGGGCGACGAAGGCGGCCCGATGACCAATGGCGCCAATCATGCGGGCGTGATTCACCGCGGCGACCTGGATCAGTGGAGCTTCACCGCCGCTCAGGGGGACGCGATCTTCGTCAGCATTGGCGAGGTGCTCGTAGGCGAAGTGGACCCTGGATTCAACCCGTGGATTCGGCTGCGGGGGCCCGACGGCGCGGACTTGGGTTCGCAACAGGGTGCGCTGGTTGGGCAGGTCAACGTGACCGCACCGCTGACCGGCACTTACACCGTCGTCGTCGCGAGTTTCACCGTCGCCACTGCCACCGGCAATTACCTGCTCACGCTGGCCAAGACACCGGGCACATTCGTCGTACCTGCGGGCGACGAAGGCGGCCCGATGACCAATGGCGCCAATCATGCGGGCGCGATTCACCGCGGCGACCTGGATCAGTGGAGCTTCACCGCCGCCCAGGGGGACGCGATCTTCGTCAGCATTGGCGAAGTGCTCGTAGGCGAAGTAGACCCTGGATTCAACCCGTGGATTCGGCTGCGGGGGCCCGACGGCGCGGATTTGGGTTCGCAACAGGGTGCGCTGGTTGGGCAGGTCAACGTGACCGCACCGCTGACCGGCACTTACACCGTCGTCGTCGCGAGTTTCACCGTCGCCACTGCCACCGGCAATTACCTGCTCACGCTAGCCAAGACACCGGGCACATTCGTCGTGCCCGCGGGCGACGAAGGCGGCCCGATGATCAACGGCGTCAGTCATCCGGGCGTGATCCATCGGGGCGACCTGGATCAGTGGACCTTCACCGCCGCGCAGGGTGCCGCCCTCTCCGTCAGCATTGGCGAGGTTCTCGTAGGCCAAGTGGACCCCGGGTTCAACCCGTGGATTCGGCTGCGGGGGCCCACCGGAGCGGACTTGGGTTCGGCCCAGGGCGCGCTGACTGCGCAGATCAACGTGACCGCACCACTGACCGGCACCTATACCGTCGTCGTCGCGAGTTTTACTGTCGCGAGTGCTAACGGAAGCTACACGCTCCAAGTTTCCGGTGCTGGTGGCGGCAGCGGCTCCCCCACAACGGTCAACGACGCCTACGCCACCAACTTCAATACGCCGCTCTCGGTCGCGGCGCCGGGGGTTCTGGCGAACGACAACACCAACGGAGGCGGGGCCCTCTCAGCCACGCTCGTCACGACGGTGACCAACGGGACGTTGACGTTGAACGCGAACGGTAGCTTCACCTATACACCGAGTGCAACCTTCGTGGGAGCGGCGACTTTCACCTATCGAGCCGTGAACCCCGTTGGTCCCGGCAACGTCGCGACCGTCACCATTACGGTCAATGCCCCGCCGCCGCCGACCACGGTCAACGACGCCTTCACGACGCCGATCAATACACCTCTCGTGATTCCGGCGCCTGGAGTGCTGGCCAATGACAACAGCAACGGGGGCGGGCCGCTGTCTGCCGCGCTAGTTACCAGCGTGAGCAACGGCAGCCTGACGCTCAATGGCAATGGCAGCCTCATCTACACGCCGAGCTCCGGGTTCTCGGGGATAGACAGCTTCACCTACCGCGCTTCGAATGCCGGCGGGCCCGGCAACGTCGCCACTTCCGCCATTACGGTCAGCGGCACCAACACAGTGCAGCCACCCACGGGTCTCTTCGCCTCATCCATTGTGGGCAATGAGGTGACGCTGCGGTGGAGCGCGCCCGTTGGCGGGCTCGCACCGACCGATTACGTATTGGAAGGCGGCGTCAATCCGGGCCAGGTGCTGGCGAGCATCCCGCTCGGTACCACAACTCCGATCCACACATTCACAGCACCGAACGGGGCGTTCTACCTTCGGCTGCACACGATCTCTGGCGCAAGCCGCAGCGACGCCTCGAACGAGATCCGCGTCTTCGTCAACGTGCCCGCACCCCCTTCGGCGCCGGCCAATCTGCTCGGGTTGGTGAACGGTTCGTCTGTGGCACTGGCGTGGCGAAACACGTTTGCGGGAGGTGCGCCAAACTCGGTGGTGCTGGATGTCACGGGCTCGATCGTGGCCTCGCTTCCGTTGGGGCTGACGGAGACTTTCAGCTTCGCTGGGGTACCGGCCGGCACGTATACGCTCAGCCTGCGCGCAGTGAATGCAGCAGGCACGAGCACGTCGTCGAACGCGGTGACGCTCACATTCCCGGGCGCGTGCTCAGGCCTGCCGCTGACACCTGCGAACTTCCTTGCGTACAGGAGCGGCAACACGATCTTCGTAATTTGGGATCCGGCGGAGACCGGTCCCGCGCCTACGGGTTATGTGTTGAGCGTCACGGGCGCGTTCGCCGGGAACTTTGCGACGACTGCGCGGACGCTGAGCGGAACTGTAGGTTCGGGAACATACGGCCTGCGGGTGGCCGCCACTAATGCCTGTGGGTCGAGCGCCTCCACGGCAGTGCAAACTGTGGTAATCCCGTAGCGGCCACGGGCGTAAACAGGGGCATGCGGGCTCCTCGCATGCCCTTCGCTTCGAGAGCTCTCGACCTGAAGACGCTCACGACAGGCAACTGCGGGGAAAAGGGGACTGTCCCCTTTTCTTTATTCACCTTCGGCGAAACGGCCAGACGAGCTGCCGTAGAAAGCCATCCGGCACGCGAGGGCCGGCACCAATCCCGTATCCGTTCGGCCATCCTCCCGGGAGGTACATCGTCCCGAAGACCACATCAATCACCGGCAAGTGCACGGCAAAGTTCTTGTCGACAGCCTCTGCCTCAGCCGCGTGATGCCAATGATGAAACTGCGGCGTCGCGAACAGCCATTTCAAGGGTCCAAACTCGAAACGCACGTTCGCGTGAATGAACGTCGCTTGTGCGCTCACGACAACGAGGTACGCCAGGAGCGGTCCTTCAGCAAACCCTAGGACGTAGATCGGTACGTAGGTCAGGCCGCGCGTCAAGGCGATATCCACAAGGTGAAGCCGCGAACCCGCCAGCCAGTCCATCTGTTCGGCGGAATGATGTACCGCGTGGAACCGCCACAGTAGCGGGATCGCGTGAAATGTCCTGTGCACCCAGTACTGCGTGAAATCGGCAACGAACAGCAGGGCGACGAACTGCGCGAGGCCTGGCCACGCGCGCACCGTATCTCGCACAGCAGGAATCACGGCCCAGTCGAAAAAGATCATCGCCGGCTTGAGCGTCAGGATCGTGAGGAGCTGGACCAGGAGTGAGCTGACGAAAAAGTACATCAGGTCCGTACGCCATCCATGCCGGAAGACAGGCTGCTCAGGGAGCCGCGCAAAGAGCCGCTCGAGCGGAATAAACAGGAGCGAGTACAAGATCAGATTCAACAAGAACCAGTCGAGGCCGAGAAACGGTCCCTGCCTGAGCTCATCGTTCACTGGGACGCGCGACCCGCCAAGCAAGGCAGCAAGAAGGGTCGCGGTTACACCGACGGTCCCCAAGGCCTTGTTCCGCCTGAGCGAGAGACTGAGCGCACCCGACATGAACGCCACGACCAGCACGATGTGCAACAGCGCCCGCACGTATGGGACCGGATAGAGAGCGCGCGCCTCGGGCGTGGTGAAGAACTCCGGGAAGTGAAAGCAAACAACGGCGCCCAGTCCTATCAGCCCCAACGCTGCGGACAGGACGCCGCTCAGCCACCCCGAACCAAAGGTCGTGGGCTCGATGGTGCGAATGGTAAAGCGCACGCATTGAGATTCTAGACCGCCAACTAACTGGGCAGAGGCAGCGCGGATCGCGTAGCGCTTTGTCAATCGGCGTGTACTTCGGTCGTGGTCGATGACAATCAGAGACAAAACACGTCGGCGCGGAACTAACTGGGTCGAGCGCCGCGCTACAATGCGTCGCATGAGAGCTTCATCCCTCGCCGGCCTGTCAACGGCGGCCGCCCTCGCTCTTCTGATCGTGTCGGTGGCGGCACAACAACCCGCGCCTCAACAACCCGCGCCCCAACAACCCGCGCCTCAACAGCCCGCGCCGACGACGCCCGCTGCCCAACCGCAGGACGCGCGACCAGCCGCCGGACAGCCTCCAGCGCCGCGCGCGGCCATGCCCGCAGCCGCGAGCTCGGTTGCAGCCAAGCCCGAGGCGTTCTACGGACAGTACGTGTCCATCTACGCCACCGTGGAAAAGTCATTGGCGCCGCAGGCGTTCACTCTCGATCAGGACAAGACGAAGAGCACCGGCCAGGAAGTGATTGTGTTTGCACCACGCCTCCACTCGCCAGTTGAGCTCAACACCTACATAACTGTCATGGGCGAGGTCGTGCGTCCCGACGCCGCTGAGATTGCGAAGCAGGCGAAATGGGCCAGCGGTGTCGCGGAGATCCTCGCGCAGAATCCCGGACGCCCGGTCATTCTTGCGACCTCGGTCCTGACACCTGCCCTTACCGACCTTGCCAAGTTCCAGCCGCCGCCGATGACGCCCGAAGAAGCCACGCTGGACAGCGCTATGAAGAGCGTCGGGGCGGCCAATGGAGCACTTCGCAAGGGTATCGAGGCCACCAATATCGAGCTGATCAAGAGCAACACGGTGATCCTCACCAAAGCCTTTGCCGACGTCGAGGCTTTCTGGAAGGGCCGCCGGAAAGACGATGCCGTCAAGATGGCACAGACCGCGAGAGCCTCGGCCCAAGCGATCGACAGCGCAGCCGCCAACTCGAATTGGGGTGACGTGAAGACACAGGCAGCAACCCTCGCGCAGCAATGCTCGAGTTGTCATGGCATCTATCGCGAGCGCCTCGAAGATGGATCGTTCGCGATCAAACGCGAGACTAGATGAGGAACGTTAAGGCAAAGGCAGAAGGCAAAAACGCACAAGCACAAGGCACAAGACCATGAAAAAGATATTTGCGCCATTCGCAGCGATAATCCTGATCTCGAGCTCTATCGCGTTTGCTCAACCACCACAACCACCCGCGGGTGGTGGCGCGCCGGCGGCACAAGATCAGCGTCAGCGGCGTGAACCGGATCCTCGGACGATGGGTGGTGGTGACTGCCGCGACAATCCGTACAACTGCGCTGACGCGCCGAATCCGCTTCCGTTGGCGACCACGGTGTGGATCGAGGAAATGACCTGGATGGACGTGCGCGACGCACTCAAGGCTGGCAAAACCACCGCGATCATCCCGACCGGCGGCATCGAGCCAAACGGTCCCTGGTTGGTGACCGGCAAGCACAACTACGTGTTGCGGGCGAACTGCGATGCCATCGCGCGCAAGCTGGGCAACGCTCTCTGCGCGCCCGTGATCGAGTACGTGCCTGAGGGCGACATCGAAAAGAAAACGGGACACATGGCCAGCCCGGGGACCATCAGCATGCGCGAGGACACCTTCCGCGCCGTGTTGACCGACGTGGCGCACAGCCTCAAGCAGCACGGCTTCCAGAACATCATCTTCATTGGGGACAGTGGCGGCAATCAGGGCGGCCAGCGCGCTGTTGCCGAGACGCTGAACAAGCAGTTTGCAGGCGCTCCGGTCGTGGCACACGTGCAGGAGTATTACGACTACGCCAGCGTCGCCAAATTCATGGCCGGACAGGGGATCGCGGAGGGCAAGAGCGACGGCCTCCACGATGACCCCATCATCACCCTCAACATGTTCATCACCGATCCCAAGTCCGTGAGGTACGACGAGCGTGTCAAGGCCGGCAAGGCCACCATCAACGGCTTCGACCTCTCGGATCGCGCGAAGGCGACGGTGCTGGCGAAAAAGGTTGTGGAGTTCCGCGCGACGGCGACTGCCGACGCCATCAAGAAGGCGATCGCCAACAAGGGAACGCTCCCAGCGCCCACGCGTACGCAGTGAGTGGCCGACGACCCACGGCTAAATGGTGGCTGAGAAACACGTTCATGCGAAGGACCACCCCTGCCATCGGCGCCGCTGTCATTTTGTTCGGCGTGCTCACTGCGGCCGAACAGCGCCCTTCGCCCGATCCGCGTTCGATGGGTGGCGGCGATTGCGCCAGCAATCCCTATAACTGCGTCGACACACCGAATCCCTTGCCTACGCCGGATACGGTGTGGATCGAGGACATGACTTGGATGGACGTCCGCGATGCGCTCAAGGCGGGCAAGACAACTGCCATCATCCCCACCGGCGGCATCGAACCAAATGGTCCGTGGCTGGTGTTAGGCAAACACAACTACGTCCTACGAACCAACTGCGATGTGATCGCGCGCAAGCTGGGCAACGCGCTCTGCGCGCCGATCGTCGAGCTCGTGCCCGAGGGTCGTCTCGACCCCAAGAGCGGCCACATGACCAGCCCTGGCACGATCAGTCTGCGCCAGGAAACGTACGAAGCCATGCTTACCGACATCGCACACAGCCTGAAGATGCATGGTTTTCAGAACATCATCTTCATCGGTGACAGCGGCGGAAATCAGCACGGGCAAAAAGCCGTCGCCGAACGACTCACGACTTTGTGGGCGGGCAACGCCCTGGCCGCAACCATTCCCGAGTACTACACCGCTCCACCGGGAACGCCGAACGTCTTACGTCAGCTCGGCGTCACCAAAGACGGCATGCCGGACGACGGCTTGCACGACAGCCCGGGAATCACGCTCAACATGATGCTCACCGATCCAAAATCGGTGCGGTGGGAGGAACGGGTTAAGGCGGGCAAGGCAACCATCAATGGCGTGTCGATCGCCGACAAGGCCAAAGCGTTGGAATGGGCCATGGCCATCGTCGAAGCGCGCGCCACACGCACCGCGGACCTGATCCGGAAGGTGATCGAGCAAAGGGGCAAGGCGTCGCGGTAGTCCACGGTCCACGGCCTACGGCCTCCGGTCGCGAAAGAACCTTCGTGACCGTGGACCGGCGGCCGGAGACCCGGAGACCTCCAGTAGCGCGGGACTTCCGCCTTCGCATAAAGCGTCGGCGGACCGCCGTAGCCTTGGCGGAGGCTGGTTAGTCCCGCGATCAGTAGCGATAGTGTTCCGGTTTGTACGGCCCTTCCACCGGCACGCTGATGTAGGCCGCTTGCTCCTTGGACAAGGTCGTCAACTTCACCCCGAGATGATCGAGATGGAGTCGCGCGACTTCTTCGTCGAGCTTCTTGGGGAGCATCAGTACTTGCAATCCAATCTTCTCCGCATTCGCATGAAGCTCGAGCTGCGCGAGCACCTGATTGGTGAATGACGCCGACATGACGAAGCTCGGATGGCCGGTCGCGCACCCCAGGTTCAACAGCCGACCCTCGGCGAGCACGAGGACGCTGTGGCCGTCGGGAAATACCCACTCGTCGTATTGCGGCTTGATGTTGATCTTCTTGATACCTGGAAACTTCTTCAGCCCGGCCATGTCGATCTCGTTGTCGAAGTGGCCGATGTTGCCGACGATGGCGTTGTGCTTCATGCGCTTCATGTGATCGACGGTCAGGATGTTGAAGTTACCCGTCGCGGTGATGAAGATGTCAGCCTTGTCAACCACGTCGTCCACGGTGGCGACCTCAAAGCCCTCCATCGCCGCCTGCAGCGCGCAGATCGGATCGATCTCGGTGACCACGACTCGGCAGCCCTGGCCCTTGAGCGATTGGGCGCAGCCCTTGCCGACTTCTCCGTAGCCAAACACCACGGCCAGCTTGCCGCCGAGCATGACGTCGGTCGCGCGGGCGAGACCGTCCGGCAGCGAGTGGCGGCAACCGTAGATGTTGTCGAACTTGCTCTTGGTGACCGAATCGTTGACGTTGATTGCCGGAAACAGCAGCGTGCCGGCTTTCATCATTTCGTAGAGGCGGTGCACGCCTGTCGTCGTCTCCTCTGAGACGCCGCGGATGCCTTTGGCGATTTTCGACCACGCGCCGGGACGCGCTGCCAGTTCTCTGCGGATCGTGTCGAGAATCACGCCCCACTCTTCCGGTTCGCTGTCTGCATTGAATGCTGGGACGGCGCCCGCTTTTTCGTACTGGTACGCCTTGTGCACAAAAAGCGTCGCATCGCCGCCATCGTCCACGATCAGGGTCGGGCCCCCACCATCAGGCCACACGAGAGCCTCGACCGTGCACCACCAGTATTCGCGCAGCGTCTCGCCTTTCCACGCAAACACCGGAATACCACGTGGCTCCTGAGGCGTGCCACCCGTTTCAGGACGACCGACCACTACAGCCGCCGCTGCATGGTCCTGCGTTGAAAAAATGTTGCACGACACCCAT
Source organism: uncultured Acidobacteriota bacterium (assembly GCA_963846425.1). GTDB lineage: Bacteria > Acidobacteriota > Vicinamibacteria > Vicinamibacterales > UBA2999 > JACCSI01. Next base: position 1,074,935 of record CAWJVW010000002.1, read on the forward strand.
CGCACGTCGGCGCCCAGTTCTGCCAGCGTTTCGATCAGCACCGCAGTCTGTATCGTCATGTGCAGGCTGCCCATGACACGCGCGCCGGCTAGCGGCTTGCTGCCTTGGTAGCGAGCGCGGACGGCCATCAAGCCGGGCATCTCGTGCTCGGCAAGACGTATTTCCTTGCGGCCCCACTCGGCCAACGAAAGATCAGCGACCTTGAATGGCTCACGGCCGCCCTGCTTCGCGGCATCGAACGCGTGCATTTCCTTGACTGCGGTTGACATCTCGTTCTCCTTCAATGTGTCCAGGGACTTTAGTCTCGTGATTTCCTTGCACTGGCCGCAAAGAGCGCCGGGCCCTTAGCTTCCTGATTAATCGGCAACGGGCGGATGCGCACGTCGTCGAATCCAGCGGCTGTCAGCATCTTGCGCATCTGTCGCTCGGGGAATCCCAGCCAGACGTGACCCATCTGTTGCTGATATTCCACACGATCGTGCGGCAGCATATCGATGATGAGCGCACGCCCATTCATCTTGAGCACTCGGGCACATTCACTCAGCGCGCGAGCTGGATCGGGTAGGTGATGTAGGACGAGGCCCATCAGGGCGATATCGAGCTGCGCGTCATCGACAGGCAATCTTTCAAGGGCTCCATTCCGCAAATCTACGTTGTCCAGATCCTTCAGCCGGCCACGGGCAGCCTGCAGCATGTCGGAGGAACTGTCGATGGCAATCACGCGCGAGACATGCGGTGCGACCAGCGCGGTAAGCTGTCCGGTCCCGCATCCAAGGTCGCCTACCACAGCCGACGGCTCGAGCAGTGCCAGCAATGCATGGAGATGGAATGTCTCCCCAAAAAGCTCCTCACGCAGCCGATCCCACTGCCCCGACGCCGACGAGAAGAACGCCTCGGACTTCGACCGCCGTCGCGCCAGGACGCTTTGCAAGCGGCGCTCGTCATGATCTGCGCCGCTGGTGGTAGCGACCTGCTCGCGAATAATGGGCCAGAGCCGTCGACCGCCCGCGTTCAACTCATCGACAGAGAGACTGTAGTAGCGGCTGGTGCCGTCACGCCGCGAGATCACCCACGCCGTGTCGGCGAGCGTCTTCAAATGCCGGCTGACAGTCGATTGCGGCAGCTGCATGACGACACACAGTTCCGAGACGGTGAGCTCATGCCGTTCGAGAACGAGCAGCATCCGACACCGTAAGGGGTCGGCGAGCGTCGCCATGTGGTCGACCATGGACGCCAGACCCTCACGCTCGATGGTAATCGCCCGAATCTGCTTCATCCGTGAATTCGGATATTAGGATGGATGCCGCGCTGTGTCAATGAATGGTAATAATTTACTTGACACATGTTAGCTCTTGAGCCATACTCGGCTCATGGTTGCTTCGACTTGGCCCAAGACCCTGCAGGAAGCAGTGGTTTACTTCTCCAATCCCGAAACCGCACACGCCGAAATGGTCAAGTTTAGGTGGCCGGATGGCGTGGTTAGATGCCCCACTTGCGGCAGCGAAAAGGTCTGGTTTACTGCCTCTCGCCGTGTGTGGCAGTGCGCCGAGGGAAAGCATCAGCGCCGTCAGTTCACCGTGAAGGTCGGCAGCATCATGGAAGACTCGCCGCTCGGTATCGATAAGTGGCTGGTCGCCGTGTGGCTGATTACCAACGCAAAGAACGGAATCAGCAGCTACGAACTCGGGCGCGCTATTGGCGTCACTCAGAAGTCCGCGTGGTTCATGTTGCACCGCATCAGACTCGCAATGCATGACGACTCCACTGACATGTTTAAGGGCCACATCGAAGCCGACGAGACTTTCATCGGCGGCAAGGCTCGCAACATGCACGCCGATAAGAAGGCTCGCATTCTCGGCAAAAAGGGCCGCTCTACCGTAGGCAAGGTTGCCGTGATGGGACTGTTGCAACGTCATTCGGAAGAAGGTCGAAGCCGCGTGCGCGCCAAGGTCGTCCCCAATACCCGCCGGTTTGCCTTGCAGTCTGAGATTCGCGAGCGCGTGGAACTGGACGGCAATCGACCCTCTACACCGATGCCCTCAAGTCCTACATCACTGGCGCGCAGTGGCGTCCCAGCGATCTGTATATCCACAAGGTCATCGACCACGCCGAGGCATACGCCAACGGGCAACGTTCACACCAACGGGCTGGAGAACTTCTGGAGCCTCGTCAAGCGCGATGCTGCGCGGGCACTTACGTCTCGGTCGAACCGTTCCATCTGTTCCGTTACCTCGATGAGCAGTGCTTTCGATTCAATACTCGCAAGCTGACTGACGCCGCTCGTTTCGCGCTCACTGCCGGTTCCGTGTTCGGGAAGCGGCTCACCTTCAACCAGCTGACTGCCGCCGATGCGACGTGAAGATCGGTCGGCTCCTATGAAACGCCGTGGCAAAAGAAAAACTCTTTCCCGCTCGGGAAAAAGCTCCCGATAACCGGGACCCTAGAGCAAGCTTTAACGACTTCGCAGCGAAACTGTTCACCGTCTCTAAAACGGAGATCGATAAACGCGAGAAGCGGTGGCGAAAACATCGCAAGCGTCCTAAGGCTTAGGCGGCAGTCAGCAAGTTAAACTGGCGTAGCTAGGTGCTCCATAAATTCGCGAACATGGCGCATCACCTTAGCTGCCTCACTTGGATCATAAAACTCACGCGCATGTGAAACATGGTTGCGCCATGCATCCTTGAAATGCCTGAACTGACTGGCTGCGTCAGAGTAGTAAGTGATCTCGTCGCGGTCTCTATCAGTTAGTCCGGGCTTGTTCCTGAGAGTATTGATCCCGTCTTCAATCCCGCGAATGACTCTGTGCCAGCCCGCTCCAGGTTGATAAGGTCGCTTCCGATGTGCCCAAAACCAAAAGCCGTAAGCATGTCTAGCAAGCTCCAGAGTCGATAAGGCTCTGCCTGCCACGGCCAGACCGCTTGGTCACTGGCACCGGGAATAACAGACTCAGCCTCTGGCAACTGTGCAGTATTGGGCAACATGTGTCAACTCAGTTATTACCCAATGAATTTGCGGGACCGAGGGGGCCGCCGACGGGAGGGTGCCCCCGAGGACGGAGGTTTGCGCCGAGGACGGAGGTTGCGGCCGAGGACGGAGGTGCAGGCCAAGGGCGGGAGTTGCGAAGGACGGAGGTGCGGGCCGAGGACGGAGGTTGCGGCCGAGGACGGAGGTCGCGGCGGAGGACGGAGGTCGCGCCGGGAGGCCGCCAACCCCTGCAACCTTTTCAACGAGCTGATCGTCTATGTGCCTTAAGCGTATAGACTCAGAGCACCTATGGATCGATTCAGGGCGGAAGCCTTCTTACCCCTCACACCCGTGGCATTTGAAATCCTGCTCGCGCTTGCCGATGGCGAGCAGCACGGTTACAGCATCATGCGCGAGGTCGAGCGTCGATCCGCGGGCGCCGTCAGGCTACATCCGGGCACGCTCTATCGCGCCCTGGCCCGCCTGCTCGAGAGCGGCTGGATCGACGAGCTCGAGGCCCGCCCGGACCCGCGACATGACGACGAGCGCCGGCGGTACTACCAGCTGACAGACCGCGGGATCGCCGTTGCCCGCGCAGAAGCCGAGCGCCTCGCCAGTCAACTCTCCGCCGCTCGCGCCCGCCGGCTCCTTGGAGTCCGCACGTGACGCAGTTCCTGTTCCGAATCGCGCTGCTCGCCTATCCGCGAGCATTTCGCAAGCGGTTTGGCGCGGAGATGTGGTCCGATTTCCGACGCACCCGCGCGGGCACCGCGACCGACCGCATCACTGGCACGCCAGGAACCCTGCGCACCTTGATCACCCTGTTCCTGGCCGGGCTGGGCGAACGCCGGGCCGCTGCCATTCGCCTGCTTTTCTGGCCTAACCATCGCCTGCATCTCTACGAACCATCGGGGAGACACTTCATGTTCTGGGACACGCTTCGCTCCGACATCCAGCACACGCTGCGCCTGTCACTGAAGACACCGCTCGTGACGGCGTTAACCGTGCTTGCACTCGCGCTCGGCATCGGCGCGACCACCGCCATCTTCGCCGTCGTGGACAGCGTGCTGATGAAGCCTCTCCCCTACAGAGACAGCGATCGGCTCGTCAATGTCTGGAGCGATGCGACCAAGCAGGGACGCCCGCGCAACACTCTTTCGCCGGCGAACTTCAAAGATTTTCAGGCGATGAATCAGACCCTCGAAGGCCTCGAAGCGTATTTCTCATTCGTCACGCCGTTCAAGGTGGTCTCCGATGGCCCGAGCGAGATCATCATCGGCGTCACGGTCACGCCCCAGCTCTTCGATTTGCTGGGCCGCTCGCCCATTCTCGGGCGGCGTCTAGGAGACGACGCGACAGCCCTGGAAATTCTCATCAGCCATGCCTTCTGGCAGCGGCGTTTCGGCGGCGCTTCGAACATCGTGGGTCAAACGCTGCAGATTGCGAACACTTCAGCCACGATCGTCGGGGTGATGCCAGAAGACTTCACGTTCCCGTACGGTTCAATGCTCGGCCCGTCAGGCTTCACGCGCGCGACGGTGATCGACCTCTGGGCGCCGATGGCGTTCTCGGGACCCCTCGGAACAGTGAACCGCATGCTGACGCCGCAGGGGCAGTTGGTGCGCGGCACCCACTGGCTGGGCGCGATCGGGCGCATGAAGGCTGGTGTCACAGTCGATCAGGTGCAGGCTGACATGTCCACAGTCGCGAAGCAGTTGGAGCAGACCTATCCGGAGACAAATACCGGGTGGGGCGCGACCGTAGTGCCGGTCCTGGATCAAACGGTCGGCACGATTCGCGGACCGTTGCTGGTGCTGCTGGCTGGCGTGGCGGTCGTGTTGATTATCGCCGCCGTCAATGTTGCCAACCTCGGTACTGGCACGCAGCATCGCCCGGCAAAAGGAGCTTGCCACACGCGTGGCGCTTGGCGCCGGACGCGGGCGGATGATTCAGCAGGCACTCACTGAAGGGCTACTGCTCGCGGGCACCGGCGGACTCGCGGGTCTGCTGCTTGCACGCTGGGGTGTGTCTGCGCTCGTCGCGCTCGCGCCGTCCGATCTCCCACGGCTGCAGGAAGTGGCTCCTGATGTTCGGATGTTGTTGATCACTGTTGGGGTGTCGGTGATTACGGGCATCTTCGTGGGCCTGCTGCCTGCCATCACCGCCACTCGCGTCGCTCCGCATGCGGCGCTGCAGGAAAATAGTCGCGGCAATGTCGGGAGCGCCTTGCGACGTCGCGCACGCGCTTCATTGGTCGTCGCAGAAGTGGCGCTCGCGGTGACGCTCACCGTCGGCGCCGGCCTTCTACTCCGAAGCTTCGTCTCGCTGATGTCCGTGAACCCCGGCTTCGAGCCCTCGCAGATGCTCACCTGGCAAATGAACCTGCCGTCCCGCATCGCGACGCAGGACCAACGGACGGTTTTTTATCGCGAGTTCCTGGAGCGCATGCGCGCGCTGCCAGGCGTGGTCAGCGTTGGCGGCACCAGTCGCCTGCCGCTGGGGAGCACCGGGCTGACGACCGCAGTCACCGTCGAAGGGCGCTCGACGCCGGTAGCCGAATGGCCAGAGGTCCAGTTTCGCCGCGCGCTCGGCGACTATTTTCAGACGATGAGCATTCCAATCATCAAGGGACGGATGTTCAATGATGCTGATACTCCGACCTCCGAGCCTGTCTGCATCGTGAACCAGGCCATGGCGGCGAAATTCTTTCCGGGTGAGGATCCCGTCGGCCGTCAGATTCGCAACAGCCAGACGGGCCCACCGTGGACGATTATCGCGCTCGTCGGCGATGTCAAACATGGCGCTCTCGACGAGGTGTCCCAACCGGAGATGTACGTGAGTACCTATCAGGGCGCCATGAACTCGCCCTATGTGGTGATGCGTACGAGCGGTGATGCGGCAGCCATGATTGATCTCGTACGCGCCGAAGCGCGGCAGATCGATCGCGATCTGCCTCTTTACTCGATTCAAACCATGGAAACGGTGAAGTCGGCCTCGGTAGCGCAGCGCCGGTTCATCCTCATTCTGGTTGGATTGTTCGGGGCACTCGCCTTGTGCCTCGCGGCCATCGGCGTGTATGGGGTGATGTCGCTGCTGGTCAGCGAGCGCACGCAGGAAGTCGGCGTACGGCTCGCGCTGGGTGCGCATCCGTCGCAGGTTCTGAAGATGCTCGTCACTCAAGCGCTGCGCCTGGCATTGATCGGTGTGGCGATCGGCGTGGCGCTGTCATTTGCCCTCATGCCGCTCATCGGCGCCCAGTTGTACGCCGTGCAGCCGCGCGACCCAATCACGCTCACCGGCGTACCGCTCGTGCTCGTCGTCGTTGCGATGCTCGCCGCGCTGGTGCCCGCGCGTCGGGCGATGCGCGTGGACCCAGTGCAGGCGCTGAGATACGAGTAGGACTCGGGCGCTTTTACGCCCTCGTGGGAGTCGCGTCGCTTTGCTCGCTCCTAGAATTCCTACTCGGATGCGAAGGATGCTGAGAGCCGCGGCCGAACGGCCGCGGCCCCCACGAGCGCCGAAGGCGCGAGTCCCACAAGCCGCGAAGCGACGAGTCCCACGAGGGCGCGACAGCGCCCGAGTCCTATCCGAGCTCAGACTCCAGCCTTGTCACCAGTCCGTCAAGCTGCGCGACCACCGCCCGGACGGTTGCGGGTTGACTCAAGTCGACACCGGCCTTTGCCAGCAGCTCCATCGGATAGTCGCTGCCTCCAGCGCGCAGCAGCTCGAGGTAGCGGTTGACCGCGCCTTCGCGGGCTCCGGGTTCATGGCTGCGCACGTCGCTCATCAACTTTGCGCTCGATGCAAAGCACGTCGCGTACTGATAGACATAGAACGGCGCCTGGAAGAAGTGTGGGATGCGCGCCCATGTCAACTTCGCGCGCGTGTCAGGCGTCAGCGCGTCTCCCCAATAATCGTCGAGCAAGCGCATGTAGATGGCGCTCAGGTCGTCACTGGTGACTGGACGCTCCTGTTCGACGAGCTGATGCGCCTGTAACTCGAAGTCCGCAAACATCACCTGGTTGTAGAACGTCCCCACAATGTTATCAATCGCATGCTGCAGCAGCACGACACGTTCCTTGCGGGTCGTTGCCCGCTCGAGCATGAAGTCGAGCAGCAGCGCCTCGCTGAGCGTGGACGGCACTTCCGCCACGAAGATGGTGTAGCTGGCATAGACGAACGGTTGCGTCTCATGTGACAGCAGCGTGTGGATCGAGTGGCCCATTTCGTGCGCCAGCGTGAACACCGCATCGAGTGTGTCGTTGTAGTTGAGCAGCATGAACGGGTGTGTCCCATACACCGGCGCCGAATAAGCACCGCTGCGCTTGCCCTGGTTTTCGTACACGTCAATCCAGCGCCCTTCGAACGCCGTATGCACCCTCGCGCGATAGTCCTCTCCGAGCGGCCGCACCGATTCGGTGATCCAGTCGAGCACCTGTTCGTACTGGTAGCGCACGTCGTAATCGACGAGTGGGACGAAGCCGTCAAAGGCGAAGTACTCGTCGAGCCCGAGGATGCGCTTCCGCAAACGGTGATAGCGCCGGAACGGCTCCACGCCAGCCTTGGTTTCCTGAATGAGATTAAGGACAACCGCCGGAGGGATGTTGTTGCCGAAGAGCGCTGCGGCCAGCGTGCTCTCGTGGCCTCGCGCACGCGCCTCGAACCACTCCCGCTGCATCACGCCGTTGTAGAGCGCCGCATAGGTGTTGAGTGACCCGGAATACGTATCGTAGAGCGCCTCATACGCCGCACGCCGATCCGCCTGCTGCCGGCATGTCGCGAGCAGTCTGCGATACTGCCCGTAGCTCACCTGAACAGCTTCCCCCGTCGTCAGCGTGATGGTCGGAAAGTGCGCATCCGCGGTGGAGAGTGCGGAGTAGGCGTCCTGCGGGACGCCGCCAAGCCGACTCGAAAGCGACAACAGGCGCTCCCCGGCTTCGTCGAGGACATGCGCCTGCTGGCGGAAGAGGTCCTCGATGAAGAAACGGTAGAGTGCGAGCCCGGGCGAGTCGTCCATCCAGTCGCGGACGGTCTGTAGGGGAATCCGCAGTAACTCGGGGTTGAACCAGGACGTTGCCTGTCGCCACCGAGCGATGAGCATTTGCACACGCTGCCGCCGGCCATTGATGACGTTGTCCCGCTGATCCTGGTCGTAATTGAGCGACGCGTAGTACCAGACCTTGTACGCTGACTGGCCGATGTCGTCCTGCTCGGTGAGCGAGGCCAGGAGCCGGTCTGTCCCGTGCGCCAGGGTGCCTTCATATTGCTTGAACGCCTCGATCTGCCGGTCGAGCTTCTGATATTCCGCTTCCCATTCGTTCCAGTCGGCAAAGATGGCGGTCAGGTCCCAGGTGAAGCGCGCATCGACAGCGTCGCGCGCGGGGACGAGCGACGACGCAGGGACTGCGGATGACATCGATTGATCATAGAGACGGTTTCTTCGAGTCACAAGCGCAGCTGAACCATAATGTGCAAGTCATCACGATTCGCTGCCAGGGCTGCTCATGTGATTCGACGTCGACGTTCCGTCTCGTGCGCATTTCTGCTCGCGCTCACCCTGATCGGCACCCTCGCCGTTCGCGGGGCACAGTCCGCGCGGCCGATCGTGATCGTCATCTCGATCGACGGCTGGCGATGGGACTACCTGCAGCGGCTGGCGCCACCGACGATCTCCGGACTCGCGGCCCGCGGCGTTCGCTCGGAGGGCCTGGTGCCGGTCTTTCCCTCCAAGACGTTTCCCAATCACTACAGCATCGTCACGGGTCAGTACCCAGAGCGGCACGGCATCGTGTCGAACACGATTGTCGATCCCGCCTTACCGGGTCGATTCACGCTGAGCAATCGCGACGTGCAGCAGGACACGCGTTGGTGGGGCGGCGAGCCATTGTGGATCACGGCTGAACGGCAAGGGCTGATCGCGGCAACGATGTTCTGGCCGGGCTCCGACGCGGAAATTGCGGGACGTCGCCCAACTCATTGGCGGACGTACGACCACGAACTGCCGAACGAGGCGCGGGTGGATCAATTGCTCGATTGGCTCAAGTTGCCCGAAGCGGTGCGCCCGACGCTGCTGACGCTGTACTTCAGCACTGTGGACACGGTGGGACACGACGAGGGGCCCGATTCCCCCGAGCTCCGCGAGGCCGTCCGACAGATCGATCGGACCATCGCGCGCCTCACCGCCGGGGTCGACGCCGCCGGACTCACGCCGCGCACCAACTTTGTGCTGGTGAGCGATCATGGCATGGCCGAAGTCGCTGCGGACCGCATCATCGTGCTCGACGATTACATGGACATGTCCACAGTCGATCTCGTTGACTCCTCTCCCATCGTCGGGATCAGTCCACGCTCAGGTTCGGCCGATTCAATGTACGCCGCCCTCAAGGACAAACATGCTGCGCTGCAGGTTTTCACGCGTGAAGACGTGCCTTCGCCTTACCGCCTGCGCAACCATCCGCGCCTGCCCGCGATCATCGGCGTCGCCGACGACGGCTGGCATGTCACGACGAGAGCGCTGCTGGCACGCGAGGATAAGCGGCTGCCTCGCGGCGCACACGGCTATGACCCCAAGCACCGGTCAATGCATGGCCTCTTCGTCGCCGCCGGTCCGCGCTTTCGCACCGGCGTTGTCGTACCGGCGTTCGACAATATCCACGTTTACGAGTTGCTCTGCCGTGTGCTGGCATTGCGGCCAGCGTCCAATGATGGCGATTCCAGCGTGACGGCGGCGTTCCTCCGCTGATTCGAGCCGCAGATGACGCAGATAACGCAGATATGCGTGAGCCCAGCGGCCGCAGGCCGCTCGCGTGAGTGAACGTGTCCCGATTGAAAGAGCCCAGACACAAGTGGCTCTTTCAATCGGGATACGTTCACTCACGCAGACCGCCGGTCTCCGACCGGCGGTGGGCTCACCGTGGGTCGCTGTCAGGCCACATGCGGTAGCAATCTTGAAAAACGCACTCATCTTGGGAATCTGCGTCATCTGCGGCTGCTTGATTTGAGCATTTGTTCGGCTCATTAGAGCAACTCACGCAACGCCGCAAGCGTCGGCGGAATTCGCTCGACCACGCGTTCCCGGCCCATGGCATCAGCAAGCGCCGGTGGCAGCGGAACCGATTCCCCAATGATTGGCTCCACCACTTCGCGGAACTTCGCCGGGTGAGCCGTCGCGAGAAAGATGCGTATGGCGTCAGCGGTGTCGGTGGACGCGGAGAGCCCAAGGTAGGCAATAGCCGTGTGCGGGTCGGCGATATACCCATGGCGTCCCCAGATGTCGCGAATTGCCAGGCGCACGTCCGCATCCGTGTGAACAGACGGCGTGATCATGGCTCGCATGGCCGCAACGTCCTCGTCGAACAGCCAGCGGATGCGCTCGATGTTGCTCGGGTCGCCGACATCCATGGCATTCGCGAGCGTCGCAACAGAGGGCCGCGCTTGATAACGTCCAGTGCTCAGATAGCGTGGCACCGTATCGTTGATCGTGGTCGCAGCGACGAACTTCTGGATCGGCGCTCCCATCCGCCACGCAAACAATCCAGCGGTCAGGTTGCCGAAGTTGCCGCTCGGTACCGAAAACATCATGCGCCGCCCGTCGCCGCTCTGTAACGCGGCTTGTGCGTAATAAAACAGTTGGGGCAGTAACCGACCGATGTTGATCGAGTTGGCCGACGTCAAACGTGCGCGCGTTGCCAGCACCTGATCGGCAAATGCCTCTTTGACCAGCCGCTGACAGTCGTCGAACGTGCCTGCCACCGCGATGGCGGCCACATTGCCGCCCAACGTCGTGAACTGCGCTTCTTGAACGGGTGTAACACCACCATCAGGGAACAAAACAATGACTCGCGTGCCGGCCAGCCCGAAAAACGCCTGGGCGACGGCGCTACCCGTGTCGCCGGAGGTCGCGACCAGGATGGTAAGGGGCTCGTCGTCTTGATTGAGGTGAGCCATCAGGCGGGCCATGACCCGCGCCCCTACATCCTTGAAGGCGAACGTCGGGCCGTGGAAGAGTTCGAGCACGCGCGTCAAGTCGTCAAGCGGCACCAGCGGCACCGGGAAGTCCAGCGCCGATGCCAACAAACGCTCCAGGGCCGCCCGGGGTATGTTTTCGCCGACGAACTGCGCCGAAATCTCTACACCCAACTCGATGAGCGAGGCTCCGCGCAGGGAGTCGAATGGCAGACGGACGAGCCGCTCGGGCACGTAGAGCCCGCCATCCGGTGCCAGGCCGGCAAGCAGAGCCGTGGCGAACGACACCGGCGACGATCGGCCGCGCGTGCTGATGAAGCGCGTCATGCCGTGACGACCCTGGCCCCCCGGCGCCCCACCGGCGAGACCCAGAGATCCGCCCCGAGACCGACGGCATTCACGAATGCATCGCGCATCGCCTGCCCGGCAAGCTCCGCGCGGTCCAACGATGCGCACAACGCAAAGATCGACGGACCCGAGCCGGAGAGGCTGCACCCCAACGCGCCCGCCGAACGGGCCGCCTGTTTCACGGTGGAAAACGCAGGCACAAGATGCGCGCGCTTCGGCTCGACCACGTGATCCTCGATCGCTCGGCCCACCAGTGCCAGATCATTCAGGAAAAGACCGGCGACCAACGCGCCGACATTGCCCCATTGCCGAACTGCGTCGCGCAGCATGACGGAATCGCCAATCAGGGCACGCGCGTCGCCGGTCCTCACCTCGAGGTGGGGATGCAGGACGGCGCACGACAGGCCTTCTGGCACAGGGAGTCGAATCACGTCGGGCGGAGAGGCGGTGCGCGCGAGCACAAACCCCCCATGCAGCGCGGGAGCGACATTGTCTGGATGTGCGGACCCGCAGCCAACGACTTCGCCCGCCATGGCGCTCTCCAGCAGCAAGTCGAGCGACGCCGGCCGTCCAAGCAGCTCGTTCGCGGCGACGACCGCCGCCACGGCCGAGGCGCCACTGCTCCCAACGCCGCTCGCGAGAGGCACCCCTTTGTGGATTCTGAGACGGATACCGCGTGCCACACCCAGCCGTTGGAGCAGCGACTGGACGGCGGCCCCCGCAGTATTCACCGCCGGATCGGTTGACAAGTGGCCGCCATCGCCGTCGATCGCCGCAATCTCGACGCCTGCGACGTCAGACGGCTCGGCGACGACGACGTCACCTGGTGAATCGAGAGCAAAACCCAGCACGTCGAACCCACAGCCGACGTTGGACACGGTCGCCGGGGCGTAGACCGCGATCATTGGGGCTTTATCGGAGTGGGCTGGCCATCGGGACCGACCGCGACGAGCACCACCTCCGCCTCGGTGACCTTGATGCGCTCGCCCTGCCCTGCGCTCCATCGCTCGACTTCCACCAGCACCTTGACGGTCACCGACGTGCGTCCCACCCGGAGCGTCTCGGTGTAGAAGCTGACGATATCACCGAGAAAAACCGGCGCGTGGAACTCCACCTCACGGATCGCTCGGGTCACATAGCGTAGCGGCGCAGTTTTCCGCGCCTCGACCGCCGAGGCCAGGTCGATGTGCGACAGGATGACGCCGCCGAAAATTGTGCCGAGCGCGTTGGTGTCTTTCGGCAGCAGCAGCACCTTGATGGCAGGAACGCGTTCAGACATCGGATCAGTCTACTGCGCGCCGCGTTCAAGTGGCTCGCATCAGCGCTCTTGACCGGGGGCGTCACATGCGCCAATGGGTAAGTCGGTGAACGAGCGCGCAAAAAGTACGTGCGTGAGCGCGGCAATCGTTTATTCTGAGTTGTCGCAATGAGTTTCGTTACACGGATGCGGGCTGAGTCGGTCGGCGCGAAGTGGTCGATGACCGAAGCCGCCGAGCTCTACGACGTCGAACGCTGGGGTCAAGGTTACTTTTCGATCAACGACCTCGGGCACCTGCAGGTTCATCCGACCAAGGAGCCGGGGCGCGGCGTCGATCTCAAGCGTCTGATCGATCGTCTGCAGCTGCGTGGTCTGAGCGCTCCCATCCTTCTCCGGTTCACTGACATCCTCAAACACCGGCTTGGCGAGATTCACTCCGCCTTTCAGAACGCTATCGCCCAGCACCAGTATCAGGGCGCGTACAGCTGCGTCTACCCGATCAAGGTCAACCAGCAGCGGCAGGTTGTCGAAGAAGTGCTCAAGGTGGGCCGCCAGTACGGGTTTGGGCTCGAAGCGGGCAGTAAGCCCGAGCTGCTGGCGGTGGTGGCGTTAGCCGGCAACGAAACGCCGATTATCTGCAACGGCTTCAAGGACTCGGAATTCATCGAGATGGCCATGCTTGCCCAGAAAATGGGGCGGCTCATCATCCCCGTCGTCGAGAAATACACCGAGCTGGAGCTCATTCTGCAATACGCCGACAAGGTCGGCGTTCGTCCCAATATCGGGATGCGTGTGAAACTGGCCGCACGCGGGTCGGGCCGCTGGCAGTCATCGGGAGGCTATCGTTCGAAGTTCGGGCTGACGGTCACCGAGATTCAGCGCGGCCTCGAGGAGCTCAAGACGCGCGGAATGGAGGATTGCTTCAAACTTCTCCACTTCCACCTCGGGAGCCAGATTACGCACATCCGAATCATCAAAAACGCGCTGAACGAAGCCGCGCGCGTGTACACGGAGCTTTCTAAGCAGGGCGCGGGACTCAAGTACATGGACGTGGGCGGGGGGCTGGGGGTGGACTACGACGGCTCCCAGACCAACTTCGAGTCGTCCATGAACTACACCCTGCAGGAATATGCCAACGACGTGGTTTACCACGTGCAGACCGTGTGCGACGAGGCGGGCGTCGAGCATCCCACCATCATTTCCGAGAGCGGCCGCGCCGTCTCCGCGTATCACAGCATGCTGATTTTCAATGTGCTGGGCACGATTGGGTTTGGTGAGGAGAAGATTCCGACGATCGTAAAGGACGAGTTCGAGCAGCCGCTCGTGGACCTGATCGACACTTACCACTCGGTGACGCACCGGACGGCGGTCGAGGCTTATCACGACGCGCAACAGGCTCTCGATATGGCCATGAACCTGTTCAGTGGCGGCTACCTGCCTCTCCAGCAACGGGCGCACGCCGAAAACTTGTTCTGGGCCATCTGCGAGAAGATTCACAAGCTGACGTTGGGTATGGACGAGGTGCCGGAAGACTTGCAGAATCTCGAAGAGTTCCTGTCCGAGACGTATTTCTGCAACTTCTCGCTCTTCCAATCGATCCCCGACAGCTGGGCAATCAAGCAGCTCTTCCCGGTGATGCCAATCCACCGCCTCGGCGAGCGGCCCGTCAACCATGCCGTCATCGGCGACATTACCTGCGACTCCGACGGCAAGCTCGAACAGTTCATCGATCGACGCGACGTCAAAAAGACCATCCCGCTGCATCCCTTCAACGGCGAGCCGTATTATCTCGGCGTCTTCCTCGTGGGCGCGTACCAGGAGATTCTGGGCGACATGCACAACCTGCTCGGGGACACCCATGCCGTGCACGTGTCGCTGACCAACAACGGTGAAGAAGGCGAAGGCGCGCGGGTCGAGCACATCGTCAAGGGGGATACCGTCACCGAGGTGCTGCGCTACGTGGAATTCGACCCGGAAGTCCTGATGAGCAAACTGCGGCGGGACGTCGAGATGGCCGTCCACGGCAATCTCATGGCCGATCAACAGGCGGGGCGGTTGTTGAAGTTCTACGAAGAAGCGTTACAAGGCTATACCTACCTCGAAGATCCAAACGCAGAGTAAAAGATCGCCACGAAGGCACGAAATCACGAAGAGAACTCGCCCTTGGTGTCTTCGTGGCCTGTTCTCACGCCCGCGCCATATGCCGTCGTTTCTGCTCGAAGAACCGCCGGCACGCTCGATCGAAGCGGTCCTGGAGCGGCTTGCGCGCCTCCGGATCGACCGGACCGAGCCGCTGCCACGCGGATTGTGCGCTGCGCACCTCCTGCTCGGTTGCGCGATGACGGGCATCCTCGGCCTGTCGGGCGGCGGCCGCCCCCATGGTGTTGGCTGCAAGCGCTTCGCGCCACTGGCGCGCCAGGACCTCTGCGGGTGAGAGGTTTGCCGTGTTTTCCTTGCTGTCGGGTGGCAGCAGCGCCTCGATTTTGTTGACGAGCTTTTCCATCTTGCGACGCGTCAACTCGGGATCCATGTCGGTGCCCTTGAAGGCTTCTGGCCATCGGTTGACCAGCGCCAACATGGCTGAATTCACGCGATCCGCCAGTGGCGCCAGCGTGTGCCGTGGCAGTTCGGGGCCCTGCAGATACCGGGCGCGCGCGGCCTGGACTCTGGCGTAGAGGTCGTCGGGAACTGGAACCTCCACGGCGTCGGCCGGCGGGATGAGCGCCTCGAGCTCGGCGACGGCGGTCTCGCGATCCGCAATCTTCCCGGCGACCGCGACCTGGTCGCGCGTCTTGTAGCGCTCGAAGAACGTGTCGCACGCAGCGCGGAACTTCTGCCAGACGACTTCAGACTTGTTCTTGCGGACCGGACCGACCTTCTTCCACTCGGCCTGCAGCTGTTTGATCCGTCCCGCGGATTTTTCCCACTCGGTTGATTGCGCGAGCTGTTCGGCCTCGGCGATCAACGCTTCCTTCTTCGCAAGATTGTCGGACCATTCGTGCTTGCGCTCCTTGAGATCCTCCTGCCGGCGCGTGAAGAAGCGATCGCAGGCGCCGCGAAAACGCTCCCACACAGCCTTCTCGTGGCCGCGGGTGACCGCGCCAATCGTTTTCCACTCGGCTTGCAACGCCTTGATCGCCTCAGCTGTCCGCACCCAGTCGGTGGAATCGGCCAGCGATTCCGCACGGGCACAAAGCGCCTCTTTTTTCTTCAGATTCTCCTGACGTTCGGCGGCCTGCTGGGCAAAGTAGTCCTTGCACTTGTCATAGACCTGGTCCTGTGCAGCCTTGAAGCGGGTCCACAACGTCTCGGCTTGCGAGCGCGGAGCTGCAGCAACGCTTTTCCAGCGCTCTTGCAGTGTGCGCATCTCGTTGGCCGCTTTTTCAGGCTCGTTCTCGGCGATAGGAATCAAGGCTTCCATCTTCCCGCAGAGCTCTTCCTGCACCTGAACGTTGGCCCAACGTTTCCATTCCTCGGCGTCGCGCAGCTCCTTGATGCGTGGGGTCACCGCGGTGCGGACTTCCTGTAAGCGTACGGTCAGATCATCGCGGTCCTGCTTGGTTGGCAGCGGGCCCATGGTCCCTACCACGAGCTTGGTGTCCTTCAGGATCCGTTCGGCCTCTCGCAACGTGAGATTCTCGGCTGCCGCACGCGTTTCCAGACCCTGTACGGAAGCCCGGAGACGCTGCAGGTTTTCCTGCTGCGATCGCACACGGCCCTCGCGATGTTCATTTTCGCGCGCGTCGAGTGTCTGCGTAGCCTGCTCGTAGCGCGCCGCGAGCGCCGGATCCACTTCTGACTCCCGCGTGATGGCCTGCCACTGCTTTCGCAGGGCGTACCACTGGGTGCGAATGCCTCCATAGTCCTCTGCTACGGCGGCCGCTTCGATCTGCGACACGATGTCTGGCGCTTGCTCGGCGAGCTGGCGTGCCGCGACCCGGCGCTCGTGGCGATGTTCGGCAGCCCGGCATGCGGCGTCGAAGCGCTGCTGCAGTTCCTTGGCCCAGGCCTCCGGCATGGGCGGCATGCCCTCCCACGTGGCGCGCGACGCCGCGAGCCGATCGAGCAGGTCGTCACCGTTGAGGATTTCGATTTCGCCGCACAGAGCCGCGCGGTCGGCCTGCTCGCGCTGAAGTGCCTGCGCCTGTCGCTCCGCTTCGGCTCGCTCGGCCTCGTACGCACTCAGCCGCTCACGAACTCGATCCGATAGTTGTTCGAATCGTGTGACGAGCTCCGGGAGAACCTCAGCGTCGGCAAGCAGCTCCACCCACGCGACGCGCAGTGCGGCATAGGTTTGTCGCACGGAGGTCATATCAGGGGTCGCGGCGATCCCCTCCATCTGGTCGGCCAACTCTCGCGCACGCTGTTGGTCGGCGTCCTTGAATTCGACAGCGGTTTCAGCGGGGGCGGGGCGCGCGGCTTCCTCCCGCGCACGCAGCAGGGCACGAGCGCGCTTTTGGACGGCCTTCGTTCGTGCGCGCTGAACCAACCCGGTGAGAAGCTCGTCCGGCGGATTCTGTAAACGCTCGAGCGCCTCGATCGCCGCGTCCGCGTGCTCGCCACGCGACGCGACGGCTTCGAGTTCGGCGTGATCGGTCAGTCGTTCGATAGCGACAAGACGCGCCCCCGGATCCTCCGCATGTCGCGCGATCCCGCCGAGGGCTCTTGCATCGTTCACTTGCTCCGCTGCGGCCCGGCGAACCGACTCTGTGCCAGACGCGCGGGCGACCGCAGCGAGCTCACGCTCGCGTCCGAGCGATGCGAGCGCCGCAACAGCGGCGAGCGCGCTTGCCTCGTCGCCCGCGCCCGCGAGGGCGCCGAGACGGGCAGCTGCATGGTCGCGTGTCGCCGGGTCGCTCTCGTTGCGGACGATCGCGGCTAGCGTTGTGGCAACGGTTACGCGGGAGGCTGCAGCGCGCCGGACACGCGCGTCAGCGTCTTCGGTCGCCAGGGCAACGAGCGATTCCTGATCGGCGTCGTCGATTGTCTGCAGGGCGTCGAGACGCACGGCGGGATCGAGGTGCTTCCATTTCGGTTGGGGGCGGAGTTTTTCGAGGAGTCCCATGGTGGTTCGCCTCTGGCGGCTCGAGAGTCCAGCCAGAGCCCAATAGTTGGTGACAGTTGGGACGGCTTTCCAGCGAGGCCGCCGTCCGGAAACCACCAATCCTACCATTCAGAGTTCACACAATGGCCATCCGAAGTTGCTAAACCTGTATCAACTCATCTAAATTAGTAGATATGAAAGAGGCGTCCGCGCTCTTCCGCCTTCTGGGCGACGAGGCGCGGCTGCGGCTCCTGCGGGTGCTGGCCCGGGATCGGTTCAACGTGACCGAACTCACCGGGGTTCTGGGGCTCGCACAGTCGGGCGTGTCCCGGCATCTGGGGTTGCTGAAGGATGCCGGCTTGGTCAGTGAAGAGCGAGACGGCGCCTACAGCTATTACCGGCTCGCCGCAGGGCTGAACGACCAATCGGACGGTCCCCTGTGGCCGCTGCTGGCAACGCAGTTCGCACAGGAGCGCGACACGGCCGCGGTGAAGGCCGACGAAGCCCGGCTGCAGGAGGTGCTGCGACTGCGGCGCGAGAACTTTGACGAGCACGCCGGACCGGACACCCGCGACAGTCGTCAGCTGGTGCCGGGACGCAGCTGGGCGGCCTGGGCGCGTGCGCTCGGCCACCTGCTTCCGCCGGCGGACGTTGTGGATATCGGCTGTGGTGAAGGGTATCTGACCGTCGAAATCGCACGGTGGGCGCGGCGTGTCGTCGCCGTCGACCGGTCCCCAGCGGTGTTGGCGCGCGCCAAAGCGCTTGCTGGCCGGCGACGGGCGGCCAACATCACGTTCAAGCGAGGCGAACTCGATCGCCTCCCGCTCGAGAGCGCCTCGATGGATGTCGCGCTGCTGTGTCAGACGTTGCACCATGCTCCGGACCCTGCGCAAGCGGTCGCGGAGGCCGCGCGGGTCGTGCGGATGGGTGGAAAGGTCTTGGTGCTCGACCTGCGCACCCACGAAGAAACCTGGGTGCGCGAGAAGCTCGGCGATCGACATCTGGGCTTTTCCGATGACCAGCTCGGCGCCATGCTGACCAGGGCGGGACTGGCCGATGTGAAAGTGAGCGTGGGCTCGAGACGCGCGGGCGACCCGTTTACCGTTCTGGTCGCGAGTGGGACGATACGGGATCGTGCACGACATCCAAAGGGACGACGGGCTATGAAGTCCGAGAGTACGGATTGATTCGATGGACAAAGACATTACAACGCTGCTGCATCAGCTGCTCGCCCAGAGAATCCTCGTCCTCGATGGCGCCATGGGCACCATGATCCAGCGCCTCAAGCTCTCGGACGCCGACTTCCGCGGCGAGCGTTTCGCCACGCATCCCCACGATCTCAAAGGCAACAGCGACCTGCTGGTGCTCACCCGGCCCGATGACATCGCCCGGATTCATGCGCAGTACCTGGAGGCGGGCGCCGACGTCATCGAGACGAACACGTTCACGGCGACCAGCATCTCGCAGGGTGATTACGGGCTCGAAGCACTGGCGTACGAAATCAACGTCGCGGGCGCTCGCATCGCCCGCCAAGTGGCGGACGAGTGGACTGCCAAGTCGCCGGATCGGCCACGTTTCGTGGCCGGCTCGATGGGACCCACCAATCGGACACTCTCGATCTCGCCCGACGTCAACAATGCGTCGTTCCGCGCAGCGACGTTCGACGAGCTGCGAACGGCCTACACCGATCAGGCACTCGGCCTGATCGATGGCGGCGCTCATGTGCTGCTCCTCGAAACCATCTTCGATACGCTCAACGCCAAGGCAGCCATCGTCGGCATCGAGGACGCGTTCGATCAGCGGGGCGTGCGGCTCCCGCTGATGATTTCCGTGACGATTACCGATCGCAGCGGACGCACGCTGTCAGGTCAGACGCTCGATGCGTTTTACGTCTCGATCGAACATGCCAGGCCCTTCAGCGTCGGACTCAACTGCGCGCTGGGTGCGCGCGAAATGCGGCCGTATCTCGCGGAGCTGGCGCGCATTGCCACGTGCTATGTGAGCTGTTATCCGAATGCCGGCCTCCCCAACGCGTTCGGACAGTACGACGAGCTGCCGGACGAAACCAGCGAACTACTGCGAGAGTTCGCCGACAGCGGATTCGTGAATTTCATTGGCGGCTGCTGTGGCACGACGCCCGATCACATCAGCGCCGTTCGGCGGGCCGTCGACGGCCTCCGTCCGCGGCCCCGGCCGGCCGCCGCGGATACGCCCTTCCATGGCTTGTCGCGCTATTCCGGGCTCGAAACACTTGTGCTGCAGCCCGACAGCAATTTTCAGATGGTCGGCGAGCGCACGAACGTGACCGGCTCGCGACGCTTCGCACGGCTGGTTGTCGCCGGCGACTGGGCGGGGGCGGCCGATGTGGCCCTCGATCAGGTGCGCGGCGGCGCCAACATCCTCGACGTCAACATGGACGAAGGCATGCTCGACTCCGAGCGCGCGATGACCGAGTTTCTGCACTACATCGCGACCGAGCCGGAAATCGCACGCATCCCTGTCATGATCGACAGCTCGAAATGGTCGGTGATCCAGGCTGGACTGAAGTGTGTCCAGGGCAAGGCCATCGTCAATTCGATCAGCCTGAAGGAAGGCGAAGCGGACTTCCTCGCCAAGGCGCGCACGGTGCGACGCTACGGCGCGGCGATGATCGTGATGGCGTTCGACGAGCAGGGACAGGCCGACACGGTCGCGCGAAAAGTGGAGATCTGCGCGCGCGCCTATCGGCTGCTGACCGAGCAGGCCGGAGTAGACCCTGCCGACATCATCTTCGACCCCAACGTGCTTGCCATCGCGACCGGCCTCGAGGAGCACAGCGATTACGGGAAGAACTTCATCGAAGCGGCCCGGCTAATCAAGCAGAAGTGCCCGGGCGTCAAAATCAGTGGCGGCATCAGTAACCTGTCGTTCTCGTTCCGCGGCAACGACGTCGTTCGCGAGGCCATCCACTCTGCCTTCCTCTTTCATGCCATCAAGGCCGGCCTCGACATGGGCATCGTCAATGCCGGACAGCTCGTGGTCTACGAGGACATCCCTGCCGATCTCCTGGAACACGTCGAAGACATCATCTTCAATCGCCGGGCCGATGCCACGGAGCGCATGGTCACCTTCGCGGAACAGGTGAAAGGATCGGCGACCAAACGGGCGACGGATCTGGCGTGGCGCGAGGCCACCGTCGAAGCGCGTTTGGCGCACGCGCTGGTGCACGGCGTCGTGGATTACATCGAGACCGACGTCGAAGAGGCGCGCGTCAAGTACGGCAGGCCTCTCCTCGTGATCGAAGGGCCGCTGATGGACGGCATGAAGATCGTTGGCGACCTATTTGGCGCCGGTAAGATGTTTCTGCCGCAGGTGGTCAAGAGCGCACGCGCGATGAAACGTGCGGTTGCCTGGCTGGAGCCCTTCATGGAGGCGGAAAAAGCCCTCGCCGGCACTGCACAGAGCGCTCAGGGGCGCATCCTCATGGCCACGGTCAAAGGCGACGTCCATGACATCGGGAAGAACATCGTCGGCGTGGTCCTTGGCTGCAACAGTTACGAAGTGATCGACCTCGGCGTGATGGTGTCATGCGATCGGATCCTGCAGGAAGCGCTCGATCGGCAGGTCGACATGATCGGGCTGAGTGGCTTGATCACTCCGTCGCTCGACGAGATGGTCTACGTCGCCCAACAGATGCAGCGGCGCGGGATTACACTGCCGCTGTTGATCGGCGGCGCGACGACGAGCCGGCAGCATACGGCGGTGAAGATCGCCCCGGAGTATCAACAGCCGGTCGTTCATGTGCCAGATGCTTCACGCGTCGTCGACGTCGTGTCGAATCTGATGAGCAAGGACCAGCGGCCGGCCTTCGAACGCGCGACGCGCGACGAGCAAACCAAGCTGCGCCAGCAATATGGCACTCGCAAAGATCGGCCAACGCTGTCGTATGCCGAGGCACGCCGGAACAGGCTGCGGCTGACGTTCGAACCGGCGGTGCCGGCGTTTACTGGAACGCGCACTGTGGACGTCGATCTGGCTGAGCTCGTGCCATATATCGATTGGACGTTCTTCTTTGCGGCGTGGGAGTTGAAGGGCCGCTTCCCCGCGATCCTCGACCATCCCGAGCACGGCAAGGCTGCGCGGGACCTCTACGAACACGCCGAACGGCTTCTGCAGCGCATCGTCAGCGGCAAACTGCTTCGAGCGCGCGGTGTTTACGGCTTCTGGCCTGCGCAAAGTGACGGAGACGACATTGTGTTGTATCAGTCTCCGATCTCCGGTCCCCGGTCTCCAGGCTCCGGTCTGCAGGGTTCGGCCGATGGTCCGCGACTGACGGCAGAACTCGCGCGGTTCCCAATGCTTCGTCAACAAGAAGTGATTGCCGACGACAAGCCCAATCGGTCGCTAGCCGATTTCGTCGCCCCTGCCGAGAGTGGCATCGTCGACTACGTCGGCGCCTTTGCCGTGACGGCGGGACATGGTGTCGATGAAGTGGTGCGGCGCTTTGAGCATGAGCACGACGACTACTCTGCGATCATCGTAAAGGCGCTTGCCGACCGTCTCGCTGAGGCATTAGCGGAGTATCTTCACGCGCAGGCGCGGCGTGACTGGGGCTTCGAGGAAGAGCCGCTCTCGAACGACGACCTCCTTGCCGAGAAATACCGAGGCATTCGTCCGGCGTTCGGATATCCCGCGTGTCCCGATCACAGTGAAAAAGAGCGCCTGTTCGCGTTGCTGGATGCCGAGCGGATTGGTATGACACTGACCGAGTCATTTGCAATGATGCCGGCAGCTTCGGTGAGCGGGTTGTACTTCGGTCACCAGCAGGCGAAATACTTTGTGATTCAGCGAGTGGGGGGAGATCAGGTCGAAGAGTACGCCCGGCGAAAGGGTGTTACCACGGCCGAGGCGGAGCGCTGGCTGCGGCCGGTGCTCGCCTACGAGGCATCGCTGGCCAGCGCCTAGTCGTCCTTGCTAGGGGGCGCGACAGATATACCAGTTCGCCACCAGCTCGCCCCCCGGGCAAGCCCTCCGCTCGAGGGTTACCAGGCCAGAACGAGCCGGCCCGATAACGTGTTGGTCATCGGCAAGGACCTCGTACTCCACGATGCGTTCGAAGTCGGACGAGGCGACCTTCACTGCTTCATCGCTCAAGAACGTGACGACATACGCGCCCCAATAATCGGCCCTGGCGCTTGTGGTGCCGTCTGCCATCAGTCGGTCAGCCAGTGTTCGCATTTGCGGAATCGGCGGGTTGCTGCGCGCGGCCGCGATGACGCGGGCGTGATCGATTGCCGCACATGCCGCGAGCGTTCCCAGAACCGTGGCGCCCAACAAACGAATGGCGACAGCTCGTTCGCGCTGGAGAAGCAATGCCCCGACCCCAACGGGCAGATACAACAACAACAAACCATAACGTACCGTGGCGAGACTCAATTGCCGCGCCATCGGGTACGCGATGCCAGCGATGATCCCCACTGCGATCAGGTATGCAGGGAACAGCCACGCGCGGTTGGCCGGCAGGCCACGGCGAACGAGATCTCTTATGAGAAGCACGATCGAGACAACGGCAAGGCCGGCCATCAAAGGCTGCAGAATCGACCACCCAACCACGACATCGGTCTGAATCACAACAGCACGGGGCCTGAACCGTTCCAAGCCGATCAACAAAGGAAAATAGTCCGTCACCATCGCGGCCAGCCGCGGTGCGAGAGTGGACGGATCCAAGTACACCCTGGCGAGGAGCAGCGACACCGAGTCCTGTCCGCCCCGGATCAGGGGCAACCCCGCGCTTCCCGGCCCCTGCAGATCCGCCAGGGGTTTGAGCAGGAGCACGACGTTGAACACCACCAGAGAGCCCACGACCGTCAGGATCCACGCTCGTACCAAGTCGCGTGAGACGCCATGCGCCTCGATAATCTGCACGAGTATCAACGGAGGTACGGCGTACATCGTGAACTCGCGATTGAGAAATCCAATGGCGAGGCAGATTCCGAGTGCTAACGAGTGACGTCGCAGCGCGTACAAGACGAGCACCCATAAAAACGGCTCGATATTGCCGCCCTGCGCTTCGACCAGGCCAGCCGCTGTCACCACTGGTGCGACCCAGAACGGACTCGAGGCCAGTGCGGCCGACCACACGTCGAGTTTCGCCTCGGTGACCAGCAATCGCAGCAGGAGCAGGCCCGTCGCCAGATTCAGCAAGATGAGTGCAATGCGTAAGCTCGCAACGGACGACCCCAGGAGCCCCATGACCGGCGCTGCCACCCAGGCTTCCACCGCGAGCATGTACTCCTGTCCGTAGAAGAACAGAGGCCACGCCCGCAGTTCGGACAAGTGTTTCGCCATGAGCCCGACGATGGCTTGATCGGAATTGAAGTAGCTTTCTTCCCACGCCACGAAAAACCAGCTGCGCAACACCAACAGTCCGACGCAGACGCTTACTGCAAAGGGCCAACTGCCGATCGACTTCCGAAGGCCGAAGTTATGAGGCATCATCTCCAACGTCATGGTAACAGCCGGTCTTACCCCTGGTTGCCCCGCAGCGGCTCATCGCCTGCTTGCGATCGCATTCCTGGAGCGTACGATCGACACCGCGGCATGGTCGCCCCTGACAGTCACACTATTGACTGCGGCACCGGTAGCGATTGTGACGGTTGTCGCGATCTTGCTGTGGCGGTATAGGCCGGGGCGCGCCATGGCCGTTGTCTTACTGTCGGCATTGGCGCTTCACCCGCCGGTCGCGCTGCCACTCGCAGCGCTGATGACCGGGCTTCCGCGCATTTCTGAGTTGAAGTCACGAAACACTCTCATACCATCAGTCGTTCTTGCCGCCGCGGCCGCGACTGTCTTGGCTCTCACTCCAGCATGCGGTGCCGTGGATCGCCCGTCCTCGGGCGAGATTGCGCGCGACATTCTTTTCATTTTTCGAGCGGCCGTAGGCGTCATCATCGGGTTACTGGCAGTCTGGGAGGTCCTGAGCCCCCCCCAGGATGAAGGGGTGCGGCGCGCAGTGATCATTCTGGGCCTGGCGATTCTAGCAACCGTCATCTGGCCGGAATTCGACCGTCGCCTTACACTGATCCCCGCCGTGGTCGCTTGCTGGTGGTTGGCGCTCGGTGCAGCGATACGCGTCGTTACCCAGGCGGGATCGCGTGCCGCGCGCGCGGGGGCAACAACCACTCTCTTACTCGTGCCCATCATTCAGGTAACCAGCGCGCGCGCAAGCGCACCCGACGTGTCTTCAGACCCCCGTCCGACGGCACTGACCATCTTTGCCGCGCTGGACCAGACCTCGTCGCCGGCGACCCTGATCACCACTGACGCGGCGATCGCGCCCGTCATTGCCGCTTGGCGCGCACGTGAGCGCGTGGGTCATGCGCCGCTTGATGTAATAGGGACCGACGCGTCTCGCCTGCGGGACGCGGTGAGAACCCGCAGTGCGTACGCCTTTCCCGACGAAGCGCATGTGCTGGCCCAAAGAGGTTTTCTCGTGGGGCCAGCCCGCCCTCCATCAGAAGTGCCCGACCCGGTTCTGTGGCGCGTATTCGACTATGTGCCGTGCCAGCCACTGCGACCGGGTTGGCAGGACGTGTCGGCCTTGGCGGGCAAAGGGCCACTCAGCGCCCAGTCCGCGCCGCCGGCGAGAGGCTTCCACACGATTGTTTATGGCTTGGTGGCGGCCGGATCGCGTCCCGCTGTGCCGCAAACATGGCCAGCAGGCTGGCCTCGAGACGCGGTCAGCGGTCCTCAGTTTCATGAGTTCGACCTTACTCGCAGGGAGGATCGCGAGGCTCTGGCTGCCGTTGCGCCTGTGGATGGAGTTGATCCTGACTTCTGGCGGAACTATCAGGGGATGGTGTTCCGAATCATGATCCAACATCGTGATTCAAGTCCCTTGACGGTGCCGTTGCCGGATCGAGTGACTCGTCTTATCGCCACGATTGAATTGCGCGCTCAGTCACGAGCGGCGGTTGAGCTCTGCAGTTCGACTTGGGCGCACGCGGTGATCGGGTATCCTGAGGCGCCTGACCCGCTTCGTCTTCGGATGCAGGGAACCAGCTGGTTCGGACAAGGCTGGCACGATCCTGAACAGGAAGGCGAGGCGATATACCGCTGGACGAGCAAGCCGCGCGCGGACGTGCGCTTCTTTGCGCTGACGCGGATTCCTTTGGAAATTCAGCTCGACCTCATGCCGATAAGCGGGAGCGCCAACGACCAGGTGGTCCTGTCGCTCAACGGAATGCACGGAACGCGCGAGAGCAAACCGACGACGGTGTGGCGATTCCCACCCGAAGCGGTGCATGAAGGACTCAACACACTGACACTTGACGCACCGGTCGTGTCACCACCACCTGGAGACACGCGGCCCCTGGGATTGAAAGTGCGTTCGATCGAGCTGCGTCAGCGCTAACATCTCTTTTTCGCGACGTGTTGGGACACGAGCGATTACCTCAAGGAGCCTGATTCACATGCGTCGAGTACGTCAGACCGTTATTGCCGGGCTGGTTCTCATCGCGTTTACCGATGCTCGCGCACAAGCGCCTCAGACCAAGCCCTTCGAACCCACCGTCGGACAGGCCGGGAAGGATGTGGTCTGGGTCCCGACACCACCTGAGCTCGTGGAGAAGATGCTCGACATGGCCGAGGTCACGCCAAGGGACGTCGTGATGGATTTGGGATCGGGCGATGGTCGCAACATCATCGCCGCAGCCAAACGCGGCGCCCGCGCGATCGGCGTGGAATACAACCCCGACATGGTGGCGCTCTCTCAGCGTCTCGCAAAGGAAGCCGGCGTGGCCGACAAAGCCACGTTCATTCAGGGGGACATGTACGAGGCGGACATTTCGGGCTCTACGGTGATGGCACTATTTCTCCTGCCCGACAACCTCAGGAAACTGACCGACAAGTTCCTCAAACTGAAGCCGGGCACGCGTCTCGTGTTGAACACCTTCGGCATTCCAGATTGGGACGCGGACGTCACCGAGACGATCGGCGGCACTTGTCCGAGCTGGTGCACGTCGCTGCTCTACATCGTTCCGGCGCAGGTTGCCGGCACGTGGAAACTTGCCCAGGGTGATCTCACACTGACACAAACGTTTCAGAAAGTGTCCGGAACGTTGTCGTCAGGCGCCACGACGTCGCCCATCGCGAACGCCAAGCTGCGCGGCGATCAATTGACGTTCACGGTTGACGGGACCGAATACACGGCCCGCGTCACTGGGGATCGCATCGAAGGCGTCGCTATGAGTGGCAACGGCAAGCAACGCTGGACGGCGTCTCGCCCGCGTGCCTATTGAAGTCGGTCGCACGATAGACGAGGGACGCTGGAGCAGCTACCAGAAGTGGCTGGTCCTGCTAACCGCGCTCACGATTATCTTCGACGGCTTCGACAATCAGCTGCTCGGACTCGCTCTTCCTGTCATCATGCAGGACTGGGGACTCGCCCGAAGCGCGTTCGCACCAGTCGTCTCGCTCGGCTACGTGGGGATGATGATAGGCGGCGCGGGCGCCGGCATGGCCGGCGATAGGCTGGGGCGTCGTGTGGCTCTGCTTGGCAGCGTCTCGGCCTTCGGCATTGCAACGGCGTCGATTGCGTTCGCTGAGAGCCTCACGAGTCTCGCGGCGCTTCGCTTTGTGGCAGGCATCGGGCTTGGTGGCGCCATCCCCAATGCCGCCGCGCTCGCCGCTGAGTACGTGCCGCTGCGGAAGCGTCCGATTGCGGTCACCCTCGCGATTGTTTGCGTGCCTCTCGGTGGCGTCCTCGCCGGCCTCTTTGCCGTGCCCGCGCTTCCGGCTCTTGGATGGCGCGGAATGTTCGCCATCGGGGGGGCAGTACCAGTATTGACGGCGCTGCTTTTAGTGCGACTTCTGCCCGAGTCCCCGCGCTATCTCACCACCCGTCCTCATCGTTGGCCCGAGCTGATACGTCTCCTGCGTCGCATGGGTCACCCGGTTGAAGCCGACGCGACGTTCAGCGTCACAGAGGACATGCAGCGCGCGGCAACGCCTTTCAAGGCGCTGCTTGGCCGCGAGTTTCGCGCCGACACCGTCGCGCTCTGGGCGGCATTCCTGTCGTGCCTGCTCGCCGTATATCTTGGCTTCAGTTGGCTGCCGTCCATGCTGACGAGCGCGGGCTTCGGCACTGCAATCGCCAGCACGGGTCTCACGGTGTTCAACCTCGGCGGGGTCGTTGGGGCCATCGCCGGCGGCGGGCTTATCACGCGCTTCGGGTCGAAACCAACGATGCTCGCGATGGCAACCGGCGCAGCCGCCGGGTCGATCGTCATGAGCCAAATGACGCTCGGTGGCCACTCGTCGCCCGTGCCGTTCCTCGTGATGCTGGCGATCACGGGCGGCCTCATCAATGCCGTTCAGACGACGATGTATGCGCTGGCCGCTAACGTGTATCCGACGATGATCCGCGCGACCGGTGTGGGTACGGCGAGCGCAATCGGCCGAACGGGCGCGATCCTCAGCGGGTACGTCGGGCCCTGGGCATTGGAACACGGCGGTGCGCCGTCTTTTTTCGGGGTCATGGCGACATCGCTAGTGGTCACGGTGCTCTCGTTGGCCCTGATCCCTCGTCATATCCCCCCGCGCTGACAGTTCTTCGACTGCGATGTTGAAGGCGGTATTCGCCGCGGGAAACCCGGCATAGACCGCGGTCTGGAGGAGCGCTTCCTTGACGTCACAGGGCTCGAGGTCAGCCTCGAGACCCGCGCGCAGGTGAAGCCGAAACTCCTCCCAACGACCGAGCGCCGCTGCAGTCGCCAGAACCATGAGCCGGCGCGTTCGATGGTCGAGTCCCGGCCGCAACCATACACTGCCCCACGCGTAGCGTGTGACCAGCTCCTGAAACTCGCGCGTGAACTCGACGTTCGTCGACAGTGCGCGGTCCACGTGCGCGTCGCCGAGCACTGCGCGGCGTACCTCCAGTCCGGACTCGAGCGATACCGCTTCAGGCGGTTGCAAAAAGTCGATGACCGACGCGGTGAACGATCGAGGCGCCTCGAGGTTCGACAAGTGTGCCGCCCGTAAATGCACGGCCCGTGCGTGCGGGATGTCCCGCGCGAGAACCTGTCCGTGACTCTGCCATGGAAGTGACGTATCCCAATCGGCGCTGACGACCAGCGTCGGCGTTCGAATCTGCGTGAGCGCCGCGGTGAGATCCATGTCGCGGATCGCCGCACAGCATCCCGCATATCCAGCCGCGTCGGTGGCCAGCAGCGTCCGGCGCGCAGTGGCAACGACAGGAGGATTCTTCGCAAGCGCCCGAGCCGAGAAGAATCGCCCCATGACTTCGTCGCTGACCGAGGCAAGCCCGCCGCGGAGTACGGCTTCGCGGCGGGCCGTCATGCGTGCAGCGTCAGCGCGAGAAGACGTGTTCGCCAAGATGAGCGCGGTCAGCCGATCTGGCGCGTTCACACCTAGCCATTGGCCGATCATCCCGCCGAGCGACAGGCCGCAGAAGGCAAACGTGCGAATCCCCAGCGCGTCCGCGAGAGCCAGGGCGTCTGAGCCCAGCTGATCGAGGTGGTAGTCTCCCTCAGGGGCTGACGAGGCGCCGTGGCCGCGCACGTCGTAGCGAAGCACGCAGAAGTGCGCCGCAAGGTCTCTCGCTTGTGGATCCCACATCCCGTGGTCCTGCCCGAGGGAGTGCGACAGCATCAGCACCGGCAGGCCGTCGCCGCCTTCGAGACGGTAGTAACAGATCGTGTTGGCAAGCCTGAGAACTGGCATGGATGTCGCCGTTACTCCCCTTCAATGCCCAACAACTGCCGGCGCATGACTTCCGCGGAGCCGAGGTAGGTCTCCGACACATCGAAGGTAGACAGCTCGTGCGGCGTCAGGACGTTCGCCACTTCCGGCAGTGCGGCAAGCGCCTCTGTAAACGTGCGCGAGCCGCGTGTCTGTGGCTCGAGCGCGTGCGCAATCAATTGCTGTGCGGTGTCGCGCCCAAGACGGGGTGCGAGCAGTACCATCGCACGCTCGGCGAACACGACTCCGCCCGTGGCGGCAATGTTCGCGCGCATACGATCTGTATCGACGCGCAGGTGCTCGACGACGTTACGCATGGATGCGACCGCAGCACCGGTCGCCTGCACGATGGCAGCCACGGTCGGGGCCTCGGCATGCCAGCCGCCGACACCGCGCTCATGCTCCTGAATGGAGGCCGTCAGAAACGTCGAGACCAAGCCGGGCACGCGGGCCGCCGCCGCCAGAGCTATCGCAGAGCCCGACGGGTTGCGCTTGTGCGGCATGGCCGACGAACCGCCGCCAGGCTCCGACACCTCCGCTACTTCGCTCTGCATCAACAGCGTCACGTCACGCGCGATCTTTCCCAGCGTCGCCGTATAGATTCCACACGCTGCCATCATCGCCCCCAGGCGATCACGATGCGCATGCCACGGCGCGTACGCGTTTGCCAGGCTCAACTCGCGTGCCATCGCTCCGGCGACCGCGGATCCGTCCGTCCCCAATGCGGCCAGCGTTCCGGAGGGGCCGCCGAATTGCAGCACGAGCCCTTCACTGAACGCCGCCGCGACCCGTACCCAGCAACGCTCGCATGCCGCCCACCAGCCCGCGACTTTCAGTCCAAACGTGATTGGAAGTGCCGGTTGCATCAGGGTCCGGCCCAGCATGACGGCTGTCGCGTGCTGCTCAGACAGCGCCCGCAGTCGTAGCGCCAGGGCCCGATGATCGGCGGCCACAATGGGAAACGCCTGCGCGAGACAGAGCACCATCGCGGTGTCCGTCACGTCCTGACTGGTCGCTCCCCAATGGACGAACGTCGCACTGGGAGGATCGGAGTCGCGGACGCGCGCGGTGAGCGCTGCAACGAGCGGGATGGCGATCGTGCCGGACGCTCTGGCGTCACGGGCGATCGCCGCAGCGTCGAAGGTCGCATCCGTCGCTGCTGCCTCAATCTGTTCGGCCGCGGTCGCAGGAATCAGCTGGTGCCGCGCCTCCGCACGCGCGAGCGCCACCTCAAACCGCAGCATCGATCGCAGGAGGTTTGCGTCCGAGAAGATGTCGGCGAGTGGCTCAGTCGTCGCGAGACTGTCCAGCACCGACACGCTCATTGTGAAAACTCACGAGTCAAAGAAGACCGTCTCGCCATCTCCCTGCAGACGCACCTCGAACACCCATCGTCCGGCGTGGTTCGGATCGGGGTGAGCCAGCAGTGTATGGCGGCGGGACTCGGGCACCAGCGCGAGCGCGGCATCTTCTCCGAGGGCAGCATCGCCCGCAAAGTACACCCGTGTGTGGAGGTGCCGCAAGAGGCCTCGCGCAAACAGGCACAGATTGATATGCGACGCGTACAGCCCGCCTCGCCCGTCCGGAACTCTCCCCGGCCGCACGGTCTCGAACTCACACCAGCCGTCTTCGCTCGTCGGGAGTCGTCCGAAGCCAGAAAAAGCCACAGGCGACCCGTCGTCGGGAGGGCTGGCCGGACGGCCGTCAGCATCTGCCTGCCAGATCTCGATGAGTGCGTCTGGCACCGCGGATCCCTCGCCGTCCGTGACCCGTACCCGCACGTAGAGCCGGTCCCCTCTGACCGTACGATCCGCGACACACGCCAGCTTCGCATCCGTCGTCAACCCGAGGTGAAAGAACGGCCCCACTGTCTGCGACGGTGTCGCGACGGGATCCGTCGGCGCTTCACTCATGCGCGTTCCTCGAACGGCGTTCGGTTGCGACCTCGCACGATGATGTCGAAATGAAAGCCGAGGGCCCACTCGGGATGCGTCAGTCCGAGATCGAAGCGTGAGATGAGTCGCTGTCGCGCACGCTCGTCAGCAATCGCCTGAAAAATCGGGTCAAAGGCGAAAAGAGTGTCGTCGGGAAAATACATTTGCGTCACCAGACGCGTGCGAAACGACCCGCCAAAGATCGAGAAGTGAATATGCGCGGGACGCCACGCGTTGGGATGATTTCGCCAGGGATATGCGCCTGGTCTGATTGTCGTGAACCGATAGTGCCCATCCGCGTCGGTGACCGTACGGCCGGCTCCTGTAAAGTTTGGATCGAGGGGAGCAGGGTGATCGTCTTTTGCGTGAAAGTAACGACCTGCCGCGTTGGCCTGCCAGATCTCGATGAGCGCCGCCACGACGGGGCGCTCATCTTCATCCATGACGCGCCCGGCGACTATGATTCGCTGCCCTTGCGGCTCATCCCTGTGCTGACGAGTAAGATCGCTGTCTGCCGCACCGATGGGAAAGTGCCCGTAGACCGGGGAGTTCAAATCAGAAAGGTCTTCGGGGATTCGAATCAGCGGTCGTTGCGGCGCCCGCAGCCTGTTGGAAACATAGGCCGGGTATGTCAGCGGAGGCTGGCTGCCTGCGGGATCGATTCGCAATTTTTCCGTCATGGGTCACTCTCGAATATATCCAGCTTTCAGGTACCGAACGGCTTACTCGTGGCCCAGCACGGGGTGAGGCTGATAGGGGGCTTCCAGTTCCCCCGCTTCTTCGTCGGTTAGCGCCACCGTGAGCCCTGCCACCAACTGCTCCATCTGCACAAGGCTCGTGACGCTGACGATGGGCGCAACGACCCCCGGTTGCTTGAGGATCCACGCGAGCGCGGTTTGGATGGGAAGGATCCCCTTGCGCCCGGCTACCTCCGATACGCGCGCCGCCACTTCGTAGTCGGCCTCTGTGTAATAGAGTCCATGCCCGTATTCGTCGTGCTTTTCACGCAGCGTGGCGTCCTGCCGACCGCGTTGGCGGTTACCGGCAAGAAACCCTCTGGCGAGGGGACTCCACGGAATGAGGCCAATTCCTTCCGTGCGACAGAACGGATTCATCTCACGCTCTTCCTCGCGGTAAATCAGGTTGTAGTGGTTCTGCATCGAGACGAACGAGGTCCAGCCATGCATGCGCTGCGTATACAACAACCGCGCGAACTGCCATGCAAACATGCTGGACGCACCAATGTACCGTGCCTTCCCGGACTTGACGACGTCATGGAGAGCCTCGAGCGTCTCCTCGATGGGTGTGTCCGGAT
This sequence comes from uncultured Acidobacteriota bacterium, assembly GCA_963846425.1. Classification (GTDB taxonomy): domain Bacteria; phylum Acidobacteriota; class Vicinamibacteria; order Vicinamibacterales; family UBA2999; genus JACCSI01. Next base: position 1,107,502 of record CAWJVW010000002.1, read on the forward strand.
CGAGCCGGTGGATTTGATACAGATCGACGTAGTCCATTCCCAAACGCCGTAGCGAGTCGTCGATCGCCTGCAAGATGTGCTTGCGCGAAAGCCCTCCCGCGTTTGTGTGGGACCGCAGTGGATAAAACACCTTAGTGGCGATGACGACTTCGTCACGACCCGTGAAATCGCGAACAGCGCGTCCGAGCACCTCTTCGCTCGCACCATTGGAGTACATGTCCGCGGTGTCGAAGAAGTTGATGCCTAGATCCAGAGCACGCTGCAGAATCGGCCGACTTGCTGCCTCGTCAAGGACCCACGGGCGCCATGCCGACGAGCCGTACGACATCATGCCAAGGCACAGCCGCGAGACCTTCACGCCACTTCGACCGAGATTGACGTACTGCATCGTTGTTGGATTCGAAGATTAACGCAGAACTCAGAGGCTCGGGCTTGTCCGGGGCCTCACGCGGCCGGGCGCATCGACGCCCCCAGGAGTCGCCGCTCGGCCACCACGAAAAACGGGATCGCCAACGCTGCCAAACCCGCCGCGATCAACCAGGCCGGTCGAAATCCGAAACGTTCGATAATCATGCCCATTGCAATCGAGCCGGTGCCGATGCCGGTGTCAAACGCGCCGATGATGCTGCCGTAGGCTGCGCCGCGGCGATGCTCATCCACAAATCTCAACACGTGTCCTAAATATGCCGGATAGGCAGATCCAAAACCGACGCCGAACAAGAGTGCAGAGACAATCAGGACGGGCCGGGAGCCGCTGACGGCGAGCAGAGCGAAGCCCAGCACGATAAGCCCCAGACATGGCAAAAACACGCGACGGTGTCCGACCCGATCCGAAAAACGGCCGATAAAGGGCCGCGTCGCAATGATCGTCAGGCAAAACAGCGTGAAGTAGAGTGCGCGCGGCGTGACGCCATTCAGATCCGTGTATAACGCGACGAAGCTCGTAAGACCACCGTAACCGAATGCGTACAGAAAAAGCGTGATCGACAGGATTAGCATGCGCCACTCGAGCAGGGTCCGTAGTGTCACGCGCGGCACATCTTCACGGCGGTTCGTGTCTGCCGGCAGGGCCCACGCGATTGTGGCCATCACGAGGTTCAGTCCGGCTGCCTCCAGGCACATGGCCGTCCATCCGCCGTGGCTATAGACCCAGAGGCCAATCGTCGGCGCCACCGAGACGGCAAGGACGGTTGACAGCCCCCAATAGCCCAGGCCCTCTGCCCGCCGACTCGCGGGCACCAGCCCCGTGACGTAGGTGGCTGATGAAGACAGCAGGCCCGACCAGAACATGCCGTGGACAACGACGAGTGCCAGCATCAGCGGATAGGTCGGCAGCACGGCGTACAGGAGCGAGAAAACCGTGATGGCCAGGCTTGCCACAATCAGGATGCGGCGCGGGCCGAAGCGATCGACCAACGTGCCCGTCAGCGGCGCCGAGCCGGCAGACGAATACGTGAGAAACCCCAGAAATAACCCAGCCGCTGCAGCCGTCCCACCCAGAGCCAGAATCCGGTACGGCGCAACAGGCAGCAGCTGAAACGCCGACAAAAATACGGTGAAGCTGAACGCGCACATCAAGAAAAAGCGCGGAGAGAAGATAGACGCGACGGGTACGGTGCCAGACACTGACTAATCCACTCGTAAGACAATCTTCCCGATGTGCCGACTTTCCTCCATCAGGCGATGCGCGTCGGCCGCATGGGTGAGCGGGAATTCAGCGTAGATCACGGGCCGAACCGCGCCCGTTTCGAGCAGCGGCCAGACGTGCTCGGCAAGCTGTCGTGCGATCGCACCCTTCTCTTCCGGCGAACGAGGACGAAGGGTGGATCCCGTAATCGTCAATCGGCGCCGCATCACGTGCATGAGGTCGAGCTCGACTTTTGAAGACTTGAGAAACGCAATTTGCACGAGCCGCCCTTCGACAGCGAGCACCTCGAGGTTGCGTGCCACATAGTCGCCGCCAACGATGTCGAGCACGACGTCGACGCCTCGCCCACCCGTCGCATCACGGACGACGGCGACCCAGTCGGCTTCGCGGTAGTTGACGGCCTTGGCCGCGCCGAGCGCTTCACACGCAGCGCACTTTTCATCGGAGCCGGCTGTCGCAAAGACACGTGCACCCCACTGGCGCGCGAGCTGAATGGCCGTGGTCCCAATCCCGCTGGACCCGCCATGAATCAAGATTGCTTCGCCCCGCGCCAGCTGTCCGCGTTCGAACACGTTGGTCCACACTGTGAAGAACGTCTCGGGGAGCGCTGCCGCTTCAACCAGTGACAACCGACCTGGCGGACGCAAGCACTGCGCTTGAGGGGCGACGCAGTATTCCGCGTATCCCCCGCCCGCAAGCAGCGCACATACCGCGTCGCCTGGCTGCCACTGAACGACATCCGGCCCGCACGCTGCGATATGACCTGCAACCTCTAATCCTGGAATGTCAGACGCGCCAGGCGGCGGCGCGTACTTTCCGTATCGTTGAATCACGTCGGGGCGGTTGACGCCCGCGGCCACGACTTTGATCAACACCTCCCCCTCGCCGGGGACGGGCATCGGCCGGTCAGCAATCCGCAGGACCTCGGGCCCGCCAAAGGCTGAAATCTCAATGACTTTCATGATTGCTAACGGGCCTCAGAGACACAGAGACTCAGAGAAATCTTGGGACCTAGCCCTTATTTTGCCCTCTCTGTGCCTCTGAGGTTCTGAGGCCGTACTTCTGCCGGTCACTTGAGCCCACTTGGCAGGCGCGGCGACGACAACAGCGCCGCGAATTCGGTCCACTTGCGTCTCGGAGAGCTGTCGTTTCGGGTCCGGCGCTCGATGAAGGCTTTCACCAGGTCTTTCCCGAGGTTGTAGTTGATGACATAGCTCCGGTACTGATCGAAAAACTTGACGCGCTGATCGGCGCGCGCGCGCGGCACCATCGCGTAGCGCTCGAGCCAATCGGCCGCGGCTTTTGCATCGATGTCCCCGTCCAGGTACCGTCGCGCCGCTTCATTGCCCGCATACGATAGCTGATCGACCAACGCGAGGACGTCGTAATACTCCTTGACCTGACGCGTCTTGATGTCGGCAAGGGGGAACAGCACGTCGCGCTCGAAGGCAATCCGTTCTTCTCGAGGAAATGCGACATCAATGCCGTAGTTGGCTGTGCCTTCCGCAATGAGTGACTGCGGCGAAAACAGCGGATATACGGTGAACTCAACCCAGCCCCGATCTCGAACCAGATTCTTCTCGAGGAGCACGTTGTACACGTGATGACCCGGGTACCCTTCGTGACAGGCCAGGTCCAGCGCCCGATCGATATAGGTCGGCAGATCGGTATTGACCTGAATCAGGCTGCGAAAGTTTCCCTGATACCAGTTGTATCCGCTCCATGATTTGCCCGTCACGTACTCCACGGTGAAGCTTTCACCCTGGGGCAGTTCGACATACGGCCGTGTCCGGTCGCGACACGCGCGGACCGCCGCTTGAAACACGCCGTCAAGACGTTCGCGCGGGATGATGAACGCCTCTTTGAAGCGCTCGTAACGCGCGGTCAGCGGTCCCTCGCCCGGCAGAAGCTTCTCTAACTTGCGGAGAATGGCGGCGAATTCGGCCTCAGTGTGCTGTGGCGCCACCGCGTCGTACAGCGCGCGTGACTCCTCGTCGAACGTGAGGCGCGTGGCTTGAAGCATGTTCAGCCGGGCCCGCATGGCACCAAGCTGCCGCTCGAGATACTGCTTCCGTAACTTCCAGAGTTCGGCATCCTGCTTCGTCTGAGGCAGCACTGTTTTCACGATGTCTGCCTCGAGGGCGGCCGCACGCGTGGCAATCTCGGCGACCGGAACTTTGGCAGCTTCCGCTTGCTTCCGCCAGTCAGGAGGGCCGTAGTAAGCGTCCACGTAATCGACATCGTGCTGCCCCACAGCCAACACGAGACGCACGTAACGCTCGGCCACTTCGCGAAAGGGATCAGGGGCGTGTTGTTCAGCCATGGGGATGCTGCTCGCCCCGAGCGCGACGACCAGGGTCAGATACTTCATCATTCATTTCCCGTAACGAGCCTTGATGGTCGGAATGAGATAGTCGTGAAACGCTGTTGTGAAGTCGTATTTCGGCGCAAAGCCCCAATCCGCCCGTGCCGCCGAATCGTCGACCGCCTGCGGCCACGAATCGACAATCCCCTGCCGTTTCGTGTCGGTGTGCCACGTGATTTGTGCCTGCGGAAAGGCCCGGAGCACTTCGGCGTGAATCTCGTCGGCTGACGGGTTGAAGGCCGCAAGGTTGTAGGCCGTGCGCGAGAGCTGCTGGCGCGGCGCGGCTGCCAGTTTCAAGAGCGACTCGACGCCATCTGGCATCGCCATGAAAGGAATTCGCGTGTCCGGGCGGACGAAACACGCATACGCGTCGCCTTTTGCCGCAGCATGGATCATTTCCGACGCGTAGTCAGACGTTCCGCCAGAGGGCGTGGTCATCGCAGAGATGAGTCCCGGGAAGCGCACCGATCGAAAGTCGACGCGTCCGCTTTGCGGCTCCGCTGCGAGTTGTTTGTAGAACCGCGCATAGTACCGTCCCAGCTGTTCGCAGTACAGCTTGTTGCAGCCGTACATGGTCGTCGGCGTGTTGTAGTCGTCCTCTCGCACGCGTCCCACACGGGCTTTCGTGGCGAGATCCGGCAACCCGTAGGCCGCAATCGATGATGGGTACATGAACAGGACTGGACGGCCATGCGATTCGGCCTCGCGCTGCGAAAATTCGAGCAGGTTCAGTGTTCCTTCGACATTGACCTGGTGGGCCGTGACCGGCGTGAACTCCGCGCGTGTGGACAGCAGGGCGGCCAGGTGGTACACGGTGTCGATTTCGAACTCCGAGAGGATACGGTCCAGCAGCCGCGTGTCGTTGATCGAGCCGGTGAACTCACGCCGCACCAGGTGTGCCAACGCGCTCTCGAGCGGGTTCAAGTCAAGCGTAACGATCGAGTCGCGGCCGCTGGCCACGAGTTGCTCGATCAATCCGTGACCGATCTCGCCTCCGGCGCCCGTAATGAGCACCACCGGTTTCCGCATCAACACGCCTCCTGCAACAACGTTGATATTCTAGTCGGCCTGAACACACGGCTGCTGGTACAAGGGCGTGCCATCGAAGCAGAATGGTGGGGTCCACTCACCGACGAGCGTCCGCCGATCGTGTTGCTGCACGAAGGGCTCGGCTCAGTGGCGATGTGGCGCGATGCGCCCCGCGTCCTCGCAGAACGCACAGGCCGTCGCATCCTGGCCTATAGCCGATTCGGGCACGGCGAATCCGATCCGCCTGCTGCGCCTCACACCGTGCGTTTCATGCATGAGGAGGCGCGGCTCGTGCCCGAGGTGCTCGAGGCTGCCGGAATTGAACGCGCGGTGTTGCTGGGGCACAGCGACGGGGCGTCGATTGCTCTGATATGCGCCGCCGAGTTTCCATCCCTCGTGCAGTCGCTCGTCCTTGAAGCGCCGCATGTGTTCGTGGAGGATGTGTCGCTCATCAGCATTGCACGGCTCAAGCGACACTATGTCGAGGCCAACCTCCGCGACCGGCTGAAGCGTTATCACCGGGACGTGGATATGGCTTTCCACGGCTGGAACGATGTGTGGCTCGATCCGGCGTTTCGGGAATGGAACCTGGTGGAATACCTTCCCCGCGTGTCGTGCCCAGTGCTACTGATCCAGGGCGACCTCGACGAGTACGGGACGCTGCGGCAGATCGACGCGATCGAACGCCAGGTGGCCGGACCCGTGGAGCGGCTGATTCTCGCCAATTGTGGACACTCGCCGCATCGTGATCAGCGAGAAGCGGTGCTCGCCGCGGTGGCGGATTTTCTGAGACGCGTATCGGGCGACTAGCGGTGTTCCGCGAATGAGCCCAGCGGCGGAGCCGCTCGCGTGAGTATCTGGTTGTCATTACCACAAGGCGGCTTTCATCTCGGCGATGGCGATCTCCACACGCCCGAGATCTGCCAACACGCGCTCCGATTCCTCGATCGTCTGCTGCAGCGCCTCAGCATCCGGCGCGCTCCCACGCTTGATCTCCCAAGCCAGATCCCGCGTTGTTTGCGCGCACGCACGGCAAATGGCCAGCGTACGTTCGTGCGCTTCGATGAGCTGAAGGATCTCTAGTTTTTCTTCTTCGTCCACGTCAGGTTCGGAAGTGGTCCGCACGCCAGTTCTTGATCGCCTGCTTGATCTCTTTCGGCGGCAGCTTTTCTGCAACCGCGCGTCGAAGAAGCTGGCCCAGTTCCTCGTCGGACGCAAAACGCAACGCGACGATCTGCTTCGGGCCCAACTGGCTCAGAAGCGCGCCGTCCCCGCCGGGTAGCACCTCGCCGCAGCGCACCTTCATTTCCAACATGATGATCCGATCCTGCAGCCGCGTGATGTACCCGCGTGAAATCCCGACCAGCGTAGCGACGCCCAGCGAAAGGCTTACGACGCCAACCTCCAGCGTCGCCCAGTCGAACAGCCATGCGCCAAAAAGAAGAACGATGGCGATGAGCGTGAACACTGTGGCGATGTAGGTTGGAACGGGATGGTGGCCGTGAGATGCGTAGGACTGGGACACAGTCTGACTCATTTCAGTTTCCCCTCAATCTCCTCATAGACTTTGCGAATCGCGATGAGATCCTGCTGGTCGGCAAGCATCCACTCTTTGTAAGGGCCCCAGTTGGCCTGTTTTCGGGCGTCTTCGGCGGACAGTCCCCGCTTGTGGAGCCGCTGCACCTCGCCGATGACATACTGCAGCGCCTTTCGGTATTCGACAAGCTCTTCCCGCGATGCTGTGGCCTCCTCGACAAAGCCATGGCCGGGGACGTAGATGGCGACGTCGATGGCCAGTGCGCGATCGAGCGTCTGCAGCCATTCTGACGGATATGCGGACCGCATCGCGGGAAACACGCGATTGAGATACGCCTCGCTCATGAACAGGATCTTTTGAGCGGGCAGGTACACCATGAGGTCCCCACCCGTGTGTGCGCGGCCGAGGAACAGCACGTGCGTTTCGATGCCGCCCACGTCCACAACCTGCTTGTCGGCGGACATGGCTGTCGGGGGAACGATCACGACGCGCGGCGTCGGCGGAGGCGCGCCTTTGACGGCGGCATCGGCGACAGCTTTTTCATTCGCGGCTTTGGCGGTGGCTGCATCTCGCTCGAGTTGCGCGCGCGAAGTAGGATGGACGATGTACGTGATGCCTGCTGGCAGCACCACGTTGCCTGCCGTGTGATCGCCGTGATCGGATCCGACCACATACCATTTGATCGGCTTCCCTGTGGTTTTCGTAATCACATCGACCAATCGCTGGGTCGCCGCCGGGCTACCCTGTCCGTCCACCAGCATGACGCCGTCGCGTCCGACAACGAACATGCTCACGGTCATCATCCCGGCATTGTGAAAATCCTCGTATCCGTAGACGTTGTCCGCGATCTTGACGAGGCGTGGAAAGTCGGATTTCTGGAAGCCACGCTTTTCGGGGAACGCCGTTCGCGGTTGGGCGAGGGCGACCGTCACCCCAGCTGCCACCGCCAGCGCGACGAAAGTACTCAAAGAGCGAGACATGCGACTCCTTGCGAGATGGGACGACGGCGCCGTCCTATCGTCCGTCAATCAGATCCCCCAATCCTCCCACGCGGTCGAGAATTGAGCCTTCCTCACTGCGCCGCCCGCCCGTCTGTGGCGCCGCCTTGTAAATACGGTCGGCCATGCGGCTCAGAGGCAGCGATTGCAGCCACACGCGGCCCGGGCCCGTCAGCGTCGCAAAGAAGATGCCCTCACCTCCGAAGAGCGCGGTCTTGATCTTGCCGACGAATTGAATGTCGTAGTTGACGCTGGGCTGAAGTGCAACGAGACAGCCCGTGTCCACACGGAGCGATTCGCCGGGGCCGAGGTCCACGTGGTGAATCGTGCCGCCCGCGTGGACGAAGCACAACCCATCGCCTTCGAGCTTCTGCATGATGAAGCCCTCGCCGCCGAACAATCCCACGCCGATCTTCCGCTGGAAAGCAATGCCAATCGAGACGCCGCGTGCCGCGCAGAGAAAGGAATCCTTCTGGCACACCAGCTGGCCGCCCAGCGATTTCAGGTCCATGGCGATGATCTTGCCGGGGTAAGGCGCACCAAATGCCACCCGATGCTTGCCGGGCCCGGAGTTGCTAAACACCGTCATGAACAAACTCTCACCCGTCAGGATGCGCTTGCCGGCCCCGAGCAGCGCGTTGAAGACGCCACTCGCCTGTTTGGACCCGTCTCCGAAGATCGTCTCGAGCTGAATACCGTTGGTCATGTACATCATGACGCCCGCTTCAGCGATGGCCGCTTCGCCGGGATCGAGCTCGACCTCGACGAACTGCATCTCGTTCCCGTGGATCACGAAATCAATGTCGTGTGCCCGGCGGCCAGGAGCCGTTGGTGGAGGGGGGGCAGCTCCGCTTGCGCCCGCACCGCCAATGAACGGCGCGAACGCGGCCACATCCTTGATCCTCTGCCAATTGGCCATGCCAGTCGTGAAGACGAGCGTCTCGGCATCGACGCTGCCGTTGCGGAGGTTCGCGATGATCTCATCCTGCGTGACCGGGCCGACCTGATGTCCGCCGATAGCCATATACCACTGCGCTGATCCGTACATTGGTGACTCCTGGAGGCCATCGTTGCATGCTCGACAGCCGACGGTCGTGAACTATGGGGTTTGCAGTCTCCGACAGACCATCTACGGATTTGATTCCGGCTGCGCGTTGATCTTCGACGCCGTGTCTTGCTCGAGGCGCCCGCAGGTGGCCGCGTCGAGCCCGAGCTGATGAGCGAGTTGCGCAAGATAGATGCGCTCGGCGCCCGAGACGGTTTCATCGGCACGCACGATGGTGTAGGCGAGAACGTAGAGGTCCTGCTTTTTCTGGGCGTCAGTCACGCCGCCAACAATCTCCGCGAGTGGCCGCGACACCGCCAGCTCGTCCTCGACCGTTGACTCCACCCCGGCTTCACGTGCGTGACTGAGGATGAGCGCGCGCTCGGCTGGCAGCAACGCGCCATCCGCTCGCGCGGCCGACACCGCGAGTCTGACCACGCGAAGCACCTCGCTGGGTAACCCGCGATCTTCGGCCGACAGTGGTGGGGTTTCAATTACCTGTTGCGCGACTCCAGGTATGGGCGGAGGCACCACCACACCTGCGGCACCCACAGCACCTGCCGCCCCCGCGGCACCCGTGGCACCTGCCGCACCCGCAGCACCTGCGGCACCTGCGGCACCCGCTTGAAGGCTGTCGTAGATGCCCCAGGCGACGCCCGCCGCGCCAAGCAGCGTGCTGGCAGTCAGGAATCCTCGCTTGCCTGTCAGGAAGTTGGCGGCGCGCCGCGCCCGCTTGCGACCACGGGAACCGAGCGCACCTCGCAGGAAGATTGAAAGGATCTCGCTGGTATCCACCCCTCGGTTTGTCCCTCTGAAGAACAGAATACTGCACAGAGCTGTCAAAGGTTCCCACGAGCGAGGTGCGACAGGTTGCGTTGGGTGCGAGAGGTGCGGTGCGGTGCACCTCTCGCACCCGTCGCACTGTCGCACCCGCTCCAATCGTCCGATACCCCCGAAAGATGGAGCTACGTCACGGCGCGGCGCCGCCGGTTTTCGCCGAACTACCGCTTCGCAAGAGGGACCTCAAGCGGTTGCGGCAGGACGGTTCACGCCCGCTCGACTCCTGGGAGCAATACCGCGCCCTCAATGACGCGATCGACGAAGCCTACGAGGTGACCGACATCGGCAACCGCGAAGCCCGATTCGCGCTGCTGGTCATGGGTATTCTCAACGCCTTCGTCGTCATTGCGGCCAGCCGCCCCGAAGTGGTGAGCGCCGTCCAGGGCGGACAACGAACGATCGCAACTGTTCTGCTCGCCGTTTACGCGGTCACCGCCGTGTACTTCCTGTTTCAGGCGATCCAAGCTCTGCGGCCGGGCCGATTTCGGCCTGAACTCGGCCGCTGGACCAAGGACAGCAAAGATCATCCGGTTGGGATTCGCTATTACGAAGACGTCATCCGCCGGGACGTGCACAGCCATTGGACCGCGTGGTCCGACGTCCGAGTGGAACAACTGAATGCGGAGCTCGCGGTGCAGCACCATAGCCTGTGCGTCAAAAGCAACGTGAAGCGCCTCGCCCTCCACCGGCTGTTTGCCGGCCTCCAGCTGATGACACTCCTCGTTTTCGGTCTGATGGTGCTCTTCGTCGTCGCCGCGTGGATGTAGCGGCTTCGAGCACGAGGCTGATCCGGTTTACAACTGGTTCGACGGCGCCTTGACGGCAGCCACTTTCGTCGGCTCCGGTGTGAAATCCTCACCCGGATTGATGAAACGATCGGCCTCGATCTTGTATTGCTTGTCGTGCAACTGCCGATAGCGACCGTTCAGCGCGATGAGCTCGGCATGTGTTCCGCGCTCCACTATCTGGCCATCCTCGAGCACGAGAATCTGATCGGCGCTGCGAATCGTCGAGAGTCGGTGTGCGATCACGAACGACGTTCGGCCCTCGCGGAGGCAGCGCAGGCCGTCCTGGATCATCTCCTCGCTCTCCGAATCGAGACTGGATGTCGCTTCGTCGAGAATCAGGACGCGCGGGTTTGCAAGAATCGCGCGCGCAATGGACACGCGTTGCCGCTGACCGCCGGAGAGTTTGATTCCCCGCTCACCCACGATGGTGTCGTAACTGTCCGGAAACCGGAGAATGAACTCCTCGCAGTGTGCTACCCGTGCGGCGGCCTTGATTTGGTCCAGGGACGCGGACGGATTCGCATAGCCGATGTTTTCCGCGATGGTGCCGTCAAAGAGGAAATTCTCCTGCAGCACGGAGGCAAGCTGCTCGCGATAATCATGCAGCGGGATGGTCGCCAGATCACGGCCATCGACGAGAATGCGTCCACGTAACGGCCTGTTGAACGCCATCACCAGGCTGATGAGCGTGCTTTTTCCAGATCCACTCGACCCTACCAGCGCGGTGGTCGTACCGGACATTGCGCGAAAGCTGACAGCCTTGAGAACTGGCTGCCCTTCGTTGTACTCGAACCACACGTCCTCAAACTCGATGTCGCCCCGAATGGGACCGAGCGACTCCTTGTCGGCGTCGACATCGTCCTCGGTCGCGGTCTCGAGTATTTCGCGGATGCGATCGAGGCCCGCAAACGCCTCGGTGATCTGTGTGCCAATGGATGCTATCGACACCATCGGCGCTGCGACCAGGCCGACGAAGAAGATGTACATGATGAAGTCGCCGAGCGTCATTTCGCCGGCCAGGATGTCGCGCCCCCCTAGCCAGATCATGATCACACCCACGATGCCGACAATCACCGTACTGCCGGCCGTCGTCGCTGACACGCCGGTCATCGACTTCGCCACGTTGCGGAACAGGCGATGCGCCCCCTTCGCAAAGACGATCTCTTCGCGCTTTTCCGCCGTGTAGCTCTTGACGATGCGAATACCGCCAAGCGCCTCGGTGAGCCGGCCGGTCACCTCGGCGTTGATCTTGCCGCGCTCCCGAAACAGCGGCCGCAAGGTCCGAAATGCGTACGCCATTCCGACGCCGAAAAGCCCCAAAACAACGATGGTGACGATGGTCAGTCGCCAGTTGATGTACAGGAGAACACCCAGGCCAAGAACGGCTGTGACCATCCCGCCAACCAGTTGCACCAAGCCGCTCCCGACGAGGTTTCTGATGCCTTCTGCGTCGCTCATGATGCGCGACAGCAGAACACCGCTTTGCGTGGAGTCGAAGAAGCGGACCGGGAGCCGCATGACGCGAGCCTGGACCCTTTTGCGCATCTCGGTGATCGCACGCTGGGCGGCGACGCCAAGAATCTGCGAGTTGACGAACGAGGTGATGGCCTGAATCGCCGTTGCGACGCCGCCGGCGATGGCGATCGGCATCAGCAGGTCATGCCGGCCTTTGCCGATGACCTCATCGACCAGGTATTTGGACGACGCCGGCAGGACCAGACCGGCCACGCGACTGATCAACATGAGCACGAGGCCCAGGATCAGGCGATTCTTGTGGGCGCGAACGAGCTCGCGTGCTTCACGCCATGCCGCCGAGGCTGAGACTTTCTTCTTGCCTGCAGCGGCCGCGTCGGGCGAATGCGGAAGGCTCCCCCTGCTGCCCGTGCGCTCGGCGCGGCGCATACTGGGGGTTGACGGTCTTAGGAGGGCCATCTAGTTGAGCGCATTGGGCACTGCGAGCGTGAATGGCGCAATACGCGCCTCGAATTGCTCGCCGTTCGGGCGCACCATCGTGTAGCTGCCCTGCATCGTGCCGACGTTGGTCTTGAGCGGACAGTAGCTCGTGTATTCGTACGTCATGCCCGGTGAGAGGACAGGTTGCTCCCCGACCACACCGGCACCACGGACCTCCTGCACTTCGCCTTCGGCGTCTGTGATGATCCAATGTCGACTCAGGAGTTGAGCGGTCTCCTCACCAACGTTCGAAATCCTGATTGTGTACGCGAACAAGTATTGCCCCTCGCGAGGAGAGCTTCGATCTGCCAGGAACGTCGTCGTCACCTGGACGCGAATACCGGCCGTTGTGGTGCCATTCGTCGTCGTGTTGCTCACAGACTGATTATCACACGGCCCTTTCCGTCTCCGGTCTCCGGTTTCTGGTCTCCGGCACAACGTCGCGGGACTAAAGTCCCGCGCTACGTGAACGTTGTGCAGCGTCGATGTAGCACGGGACTTTAGTCCCGCGACAAAACCGTAGATTTGGGCCGTAGGCCGTGGACCGTCGGCTGCGTCAGTCCAAATGTCCGCGTTCTGAATCGCCCATTTCGACTTTCGCCGACGGAAAATACTCGCGCCAGCGATCCGTCACGCGTTGGGCGACATCGTCGCGGCAGGATACCTCGGCCGGGTGCCAGGGTTTGACCCGTGCATCGATGACGACTGGCGGCTCGAATGCGATGTGATTCCGGACTATCGGGCGCCCGGACGCATGAATGTCGGCCGCAGGTTCGAACCGCGTGAACGTCGTCCACAGAAAGTTCATGGCGCTGCGAGTCGCGCGCTCCGGTTCGTCGCTCAAGACGACGAGCGGCCAGTCGCTGAATGCTGGATGCGAGGCGACGCGAGCTGGCGCTTGCGGGTCGGCGGCAAACCGGCTTGCGCCAACAACCAAGCACCCGCCGCAGAAGACACGCACGTCGGTGATGTCAGAGGGGGGCGGAACAGCGGGCCGGAAATCGCGTGGAAGGTCTCGAATTGCATCCCCCAGCCCGAGCCACACTCCCTTGGACCCTTCGTTGACAACGGGGCCGGTGTAGTCGAGGGTATCCATCGACAGGTTGGACAAGACGTAGAGATCCGTTCGGGGATCGGTCCGCGCCAGCACGTGCTCGAGCGTCGCCCGAAAGTCTTTCAGATCGACGGCTCGATCTGTGAGCAACAGGAACTTGGTCAACGACAACTGGCCCTCGCCGAGGATGCGGAAGGCGCTTGCCATGGCTTCGCGCTTGTAGCGCTGTTTGACGACGGCGCCCGCAAGCGAGTGGTAGCCCGTTTCACCGTACGACCAGAGCTGTTCGACCGCAGGCATCACCAGCGGGAACAGCGGCGACAACAAATCCTGCAGCAGATCGCCGATGAAAAAATCTTCCTGACGCGGCTTTCCGACGATCGTGGCTGGATAAATCGCGTCCCGCCGGTGCGCGACGCGATCAATCTGAAAGATCGGGTAGTCGTGCTGCAGCGAGTAGTAGCCGTAGTGATCGCCGAACGGGCCCTCGAGCCGACGGACCTTGGGGGGCACTTGACCCATCAGGGCAAACTCCGCTGACGCGATCAATGAGTGAGGATGCCCATCGGGCACCGTCACCTGCGGCAACCGGCTTCCCGCGATGAGCGACGCGAGCATCAACTCGGGGACGTTTTCCGGGAGCGGCGCGACTGCTGACAGGATCAGGGCCGGAGGGCCTCCCAAGAAGACCGTCGCAGGCAGTGGTTGATCGGCCGCCTCGGCAACCGCATAGTGAAATCCGCCGCCCTTTCCAATCTGCCAATGCATGCCGGTCGTCTGACGGTCATAGACGTGCAGACGATATATGCCCAGGTTGTGTCCAGCACGTGCGGGGTGGGTGGTATAGACGAGCGGCAGCGTGATGAACGGCCCGCCATCGTCAGGCCAGCACGTGACGATTGGCAGACGATCGAGCCGAACGTCGCGGGTCACGACGTCGAGTACCGGCCCTCCACCCTGGCGCCGCATGCCAAGGCGGGCAAACTCGAGACCAATGTCGCGGGCGGCCCACAGTTTGGCGGGCGTGGGTGGCAGCAGTGTCTCGGCGAGATGGACCAGTCGCGCGATCAAGCGGCGCGGCCGGTCGCCAAACGCCAACTCGGCGCGGCGCGCGGTGCCGAACAGATTGGTGGCGAGCGGAAAATCAGCGCCGGAGACATTGGTAAACAAGAGCGCCGGGCCACCAGCGGCGATGACCCGGCGATGAATTTCCGCAGCCTCCTGATTCGCGTCAACGGGCGCGGTCACCTCGACGAGATCGTGGTCGCGGCGGAGGCGGTCGAGAAAGACGCGGAGGTCTGGAAACACGCAGTCTAAGAGCTAGCTTCCGCTGGTCCCTGCCACTGCTCGTCGAAGCTGCCACCGTAGATGCTCGGCACTTTGCCGCCCATCGGCCGCAGATAGCTGGAAAGCTGACCACGGTGATGCACCATGTGGACCAGGGCAAAGACCAGATACTGGACGGCCGGCATCTTCATCCCGTAGAAGTCGATGACCTGCGTGAGCTTGTTGCCGTCGAGCGCAAGCACCCGTTCGAGACGATTCGGAAACTCCTTCTTGTACCAGTCAGCAACACCGGCAACCGTCGGCGCGGGCGCCTCCTCGCTGGGATTTTCGAATTTCCCGTTGAGAACACCGTCGAGGAACCAGATGTCGGCGCCCGCGAGGTGCGTAGCCAGTTCCCACGCGCTGCGCGAGTTCGACTCGGGTTTGTAGTCGCGCTTGCCCTCGGGCACGGCCGAGAGCACTTTATAGGTCGTCATCCATTCGTTTTGCAGCTGCTGCCCGACGGTGGCAGCGACGGCCTTCGCTTGATCAGCGTTCATGTGTGAGCCCTCCTGTTCGTCACAAACACTTGCCACGAAGGCACGAAATCACGACCGAATATCAGTCTTCGTGTTCTTCGTGTCTTCGTGGCTTGCTTCGGTTTTTGAATTCACTTTCTTGTGAGTTTTCTGTACTTAATCCGATGCGGCTGGTCAGCCTCCGCACCAAGTCGCCGCTTGCGATCGGCCTCGTAATCCTGATAGTTCCCGGCGAACCACGTGGCCTGGGAGTCGCCTTCGAATGCCAGGATATGCGTCGCGATCCGATCGAGGAACCATCGATCGTGGCTGATGACCACGGCGCAGCCCGCAAAGTTCAGCAGCGCTTCTTCGAGGGCGCGCAGCGTGTCCACGTCGAGATCGTTGGTCGGCTCGTCGAGGAGCAGCAGATTACAGCCCATGCGCAAAAGCTTGGCGAGGTGCAGCCGGTTGCGCTCGCCACCCGACAGAGCACCGACCTTACGCTGTTGCGCGGCGCCCTTGAAATTGAACCACGAGACGTAAGCACGCGACGGGACCGTCCGCTTGCCCATTACGATTTCATCCTCGCCGTCCGAAATCTCTTCCCAAACAGTCTTGTTCGGATTCAAGGCATCGCGGGATTGATCCACATATCCGATCTGGACGGTCTCACCCAGGCGCAACGTGCCGCCATCAGGTGTTTCCGCGCCGGTAATCAGCCGAAACGTCGTGGTCTTGCCCGCGCCATTGGGTCCAATGACGCCAACGATGCCACCGCGCGGGAGGGTGAACGTGAGGTCGTCGAAGAGGACGAGGTCGCCGTACGCCTTCCGCAGACTGCGCGCTTCGACGACGATGTCACCGAGCCGCGGACCTGGAGGAATGTAGATTTCCACGGCATCGATCTGCTGCGCCGTGTCTTCGGCGAGCAGTTGCTCGTATGCGTTGAGACGGGCTTTCCCTTTCGCCTGCCTGGCGCGGGGCGACATGCGGATCCAATCCAGCTCGCGCTGGAGCGTTCGCTGCCGCTTCGACTCGGCCTTTTCTTCGTGGGCAAGTCGGGCTTTCTTCTGCTCGAGCCACCCGGTGTAGTTGCCCTCGTACGGAAATCCGGTCGCCCGGTCGAGTTCGAGAATCCAACCGGCGACATTGTCGAGAAAGTAGCGATCGTGCGTCACGGCAACCACGGTGCCGGGATAGTCCTTGAGAAACCGCTCGAGCCACGCAACCGATTCCGCATCAAGGTGATTGGTGGGCTCGTCGAGCAACAACAGATCGGGCGACTGCAAAAGCAGCCGGCACAGCGCGACGCGGCGCCGTTCGCCGCCGGACAGGGTTGACACAGTTGCGTCTGGCGGCGGTAACCGCAGCGAGTCCATCGCCATGTCGAGCCGGGAGTCGAGATCCCACGCATTGGCAGCGTCGATCTTGTCCTGCAGACGCGACTGTTCGTCGAGGACCTTGTCCATCTCCTCGGGCGACAAGTCCTCCGCAAGCTTCAGATTGACTGCGTCGTACCGATCGAGCAGTGCGCGAACCGTCGCGACACCTTCCTCGACATTGCCCTTGACGTCCTTTTCCGGATTGAGCGTCGGCTCCTGCGGCAGATACCCGATGCTCACGCCCTCGCCCGGAAACGCCTCGCCGCTGAAGTGCGGATCGAGACCCGCCATGATCTTGAGCAGCGTCGATTTACCGGCCCCGTTGGCACCGAGCACGCCAATCTTGGCGCCGGGGAGGAATGAGAGCCAGATGTCCTTGAGAACGACGGTATCGGGAGGATGGGTCTTCCCGAGACCCTTCATGGTGAAGACGTACTGAGCAGGCATAAAAACCGAAGGATAGCATGTTCGTGATCTTGTTCTTATTGAGCGGTTTCGGGCCGCAGCGTGACCACCGTGTACCGATCGGCTGGGAAGTACTTCTTGAACGTCTCATGCAGCACCTGCGGCGTCAACTTCTGGATCCGTTCCTCGCGACGCGCAATGCCGGTAGGGTCCCACCCGAGCATGTGGACGGTCTGGAGCGACCCCATCCAGTAGGAGTTTTGTTTCGTCGCGTTCTCGAGATCGCGGCGCTCCAGTTCCTGCACCCGCGCGACGTCGGCGGCACTCGGGCCTTGCGACTTGAGCCGTTCGACTTCCTTGATGACTTCGCCTGTGAGCTTCTCGATATTGGCTGGATCGCTCCCGAATTGCACGGTCATCGATCCGTATCCTGGCGACGGCATCGAGTTGTCGTACGCGACGCTGACACCGTAAGTTCCTCCCAGCTCCTCGCGGAGAATGTCCCGCAGCCGAATACCGAGGAGTGATGCTGCGGCGCGCGCGCGATGCATTTCGATCTCGTCGAGCCCGGTGTCGGCAAAGAACGACATCACTGTTTGGCCACGCGGCTCTCTACCCTTTCGTACTTCGTCTTTCACGCCGCTCGCCGGGAATCGCACGCCGATATCGCGAAACGCCGCTGTCTTCTTGCCTGTCGACGGCAGCGTCGCGACCCAGCGCTCCAAAAGCGGTGTGATCTCGGCGACCGAAAAGGCACCGACGATGAAATAGGTGAAGTCCGCGGCGTTCGCGAACCGCACGCGATAGAAACGCTGCATGGCTTCCAGGTCGAGTGCCTGGATGTCGGCGACGGTCACCGCTTTGGCGCTCCAGTGATTCGACGTGTTCACCAAATCGACTTTCTCGTTGAACACGTAACCCGGGTTCTGTGCCTGGTTTTCCAGCGCGCTCGAGAGTCGTCGCTTCAAGAGATCGAAGGCCTCTCGTGTGAGGTTTGGCGCCGTGAACGCGAGGTAGTTGAGCTTGAATGCAGTCTCCAGGTCTCGCGGCGAGGCGCGTCCGCTGATGCCGTGCGTGTACTCGCCGACTGTCGGCGAGGCCTGGGCAGTCTTACCTGCGAGGAGTTTGCTGAGATCGACAGGATTCAGCCCGCCCAGCCCCCCAATCCCCACCAATGCCGTGGCGAGTCGTGCTTCGTGATGGTCGGCCTCAGAGGCCAACGAGGATCCGCCGCGTGCGTACGCGCTGAACAGGACTTCGTCGTTCTTGAAATCGGTCGGCTTCAACCACACCTCGACACCGTTCGAAAGCGTCATCACGGTCGCGCCCACCTCGGGAACCGTGCGATTTGCGGTGACTTTGCCCGGAGCGGGTGGCTTCTCCACGAGGTCGCGGCCGGCGAGCGCGTCCGTATACGCTTCAATCGGCAGCTTCTCAGCCTTCACCATCGTCGCGCGGATGTCCGTTTCTGTCGGGACCGGTGCGTCTTTCTTCTCCGGCGCCACGACGAGCACGACGCGATTGTCCTCGTGGATCAACGTGCGCGCTTCAGCCATGACTTCAGGCAGGGTGATGGTCGGCAGAAACGTGGTCGCAATCTTGTATTCGAACTCGATGCCCGGGATCGGTTCACGCTGGAGGAATGCCCTGACATACTCGTTGGCGTATCCCGGATTCTCGCTCGTGTCGCGCTCCTTGTACGCGCGCTCGAATGACGTCAGGAGCGCCGCACGGGCGCGGTCGAGCTCGTCGGCGCCAAAGCCGAACTGCTGCATCCGGCGAGCCTCGACGATGAGCGCTTCGAGGCCGGCAGCGATGCCGCCTTCTTGAACGGCCGCGCCCAGCTCGTACATCTCGATCGATCGTCCGAGACCCGAACTACCGGCCTCCGCTCCGAGAAATGGCGCGTTGGGACGCCGCGCAATCTCGCGCAGCCGCAGATTGAGCATCTGCGTGGCCAGCTGCTCGACGAGCGACCGGCGATAGTCCGCAACGGTCGTCTGAACCTCAACTGGCTGTTTATGCGCCAGCGCCACCGACCAGCCTTGCGCCTCGGGGTCGGACGCGATGGTGAACAGCGTTTCCTTGTGGGCCGGCACGGTGCGGTCAATCGCCTCGATCGGCGTCTTCACTGTAGGAATCGGGCCGAAGGTCTGTTCGACCAGCTTTTGCGCAGCCGCGGGATCGATGTCGCCTACGACGACGACGGCCATTTGATCCGGACGGTACCAACGGCGATAGAAATCGACGAGGCGCTGGCGCGGGAACGACTTGAGAATCTCGGGAGTCCCGATGGGCAGCCGCTCGGCATAGCGAGACTTGGCCAACAGCACCGGCAATTGCTTGTCGGTCAGTCGAGAGCCGGCTCCGAGACGGCCTCGCCACTCCTCGATGACGACCCCGCGCTCCTTCTCGATCTCGTCGGCCGACAGGTTCATGCCGGCAGCAAAGTCGTGGAGAGCGAGCAGGCCGCGGTCGACATATCCTGGCTTGTCAGTCGGGACATCGAGCATGTAGACGGTTTCGTCGAAGGACGTGTACGCGTTGACGTGCGGGCCGAAGCGCGCGCCTATCGACTCGAGAAACGAGATGAGCTCACCCGGTTTGAAGTTCTGCGTGCCGTTGAAGGCCATGTGCTCGAGAAAGTGCGCCAGCCCGCGCTGGTCATTGTCCTCGTGGATGGAACCAACGTTGACCGCAAGCCGCATCGAGACGCGGTTGGCCGGGCGCACGTTGCGGCGGATGTAATAGCGAAGGCCATTGGCGAGCTGCCCCGTACGCACCACGGGATCAACCGGCAGCACCTGATCGAGCGTGAGCCCCGGTTGTGCCGTTGACGGCGCCGCCTGACGAGCGTCCAACACCGAACCCACCACGCCACCAGCCACGCTCGCTGTCACCACCAACGCCGAAACGAATCGAATGAGTTGCATCATGCCCTCGCCGCTCCTAATCCTCGACCCCGCACCCGTCGCACTCGTCGCACCCCTCGCACCTGTACTATTGTCCCATGCGTTTAAAGGTCACTCGTTTGAATCCCCTGGTCCCGCTACCTGTACCGGCCAGCGCAGGCGCCGCGGGATTCGATCTTGCAGCGGCTGAGAGCTGCGAAATTCCCGCTGGTCAAATCCGGCTGATTCCGACCGGGCTCGTCATACAGATCCCGGACGGTCACTTTCTGGCCATCTTCGCGCGTAGCAGTACGCCGCTCAAACGAGGGCTCATCGTCGCCAATGGCGTGGGGGTGATCGATCCGGACTATTGTGGACCGACCGACGAGGTGAAGGTTCAGGTGCTCAACGTCACGACCGAAGCCGTGACCGTTGCTTGCGGCGATCGCATCGCCCAGGGCATCGTCCTTCCGGCCCCGCGTGTGGAGTGGGAGGAAGTCAGCGCGGCGACCGTCGGATCACGAGGGGGATTCGGGAGTACGGGGACGTGATAGTTTCCCGTTGACGGTCGAAGGCCCCGTGAGAAGGATTCTTCACATCGACATGGACGCCTTTTACGCGTCGGTCGAGCAGCGCGACAATCCCGCCCTCCGCGGTAAGCCGGTCGCTGTTGGAGGCGACCCAACCAAACGCGGAGTAGTGGCAGCGGCAAGCTACGAGGCTCGCGCGTATGGGGTGCGGTCCGCGATTCCCATGTCGCGCGCGGTGCGGCTGTGCCCCGCTCTAATCATCGTGCGGCCCAACTTCCAGAAATACACCACCGTCTCCGAGCAGGTGTTCGCCATCTATCGCAGCGTGACCCAGCTGGTCGAGCCCCTGTCGCTCGACGAGGCGTACCTCGATGTCACGGACAATGCCTGGCGCGAGCCGCTCGGTGTGAGCGTCGCGAAGCGTGTCAAACAAGCCATCAAGCAAACGACCGGGCTCACGGCATCCGCGGGTGTCGCGCCGAACAAGTTCCTCGCCAAAATCGCTTCCGGATGGCAGAAGCCCGATGGCCTCACGGTGATTGCGCCCGAGCGCATCGAGACGTTCCTTCAGGGATTGCCCGTGGACGCGCTATGGGGAGTAGGACCCAAGACCGCCGAACGCCTGCGAGCGCAGGGAATCACGAAGCTCGTGGATGTGCGGGCGCGATCTCTCGACGAGCTGCGGGCGATTATCGGCAGTTCGGCCGAGTGGCTCCGCGATCTCGCGCACGGCCACGACGACCGCCCGGTCGAGCCCAATCACGAGCGCAAGTCGGTCGGGTCCGAATGCACGTATGAAACCGACTTGACCGACATGGCGACGATCCGGACAGAGATTGACGGGATGGCCCGAGAGGCCGCGCGCTGGCTCGACAAGCACGCCATCTTCGCTCGAACAGTCGTGATCAAAGTGCGCTACGACGACTTCACGACCATCACACGCAGCCAGAGCGACCCGCGGCCAGCGCGCGATGCCGACGTGATCGCGTCGCGCGCGCTCGCCCTGCTCGACAAAACCGAGGCCGGCCGCCGCCCCATTCGCCTGCTCGGTGTCAGCGTCCAGAACCTGGAGGAGTCTGATGCAGTGAAGTTGCGCCGCCCGCCGCGCGATGAAGGGCCCACGTTGCCGCTGGAATAGGACAGTGTCGCCCAGGGTCCACGGTCCGCGGTCCACGGTAGGTTACGCAGATTCTTGCTTGTACCTAAAGTCGATTACCGTTGGCCCAATCACTGCTTCACCACCCTCACCCTCCGCAGTTCAATTCGCTCGACCGGGGTCTCGCCCGTGACTTGCGCGGCCTCGATTTTTTGAACGACGTCGATGCCGCTGACGACCTTCCCAAAGACGGTGTACTTCTGGTCGAGAGTCTGCGACCGGGCAGTCACGATGAAAAAGGATGTGCTCGCGGAATCCGGCTCGGCAAGACGCGCCATCGAGACGGCCCCCAGCTCGTGAGGCTGATCGTTGAACTCCGCCGGCAGATTTCTCACATACCGCTGTTGGGCCTCGGCAAGCGGTTCTGTGCGCGTGGGCATGTGGCCAGTCTGGACCACAAAGCCTTTGACAACGCGGTGAAAGCCCGTGCCATCAAACACACCGGCTGATGCGAGCCGGAGAAAGTTGCGCACGTGCTGTGGCGCCTTATCAGGCGTGAACGCAATCGTGATGTCGCCCAACGAGGTTTCGAGCACCGCTTGGTACAGCAAAAGGTCCGTAACGCTTTCTGTTGAGAACGGCTCTGGCGCCTCCGCCGGCTTGTCGCGAATCGTGACGCGCGTCATCACCATCCGTTCCGACGGGGCACCTTTGTCGTCGCTCGGCGCCTCCGAGATTTTCTGCGCACTGAGAATGCCTTCGACGACGCGCGCGAAGACCGTGTACTGACCATCGAGTGCGGGCTGATCGTTGATGCAAATGAAAAACTGCGTGCCGGCGCTATCCGGCCGGCTCGGCACGAGCACAGCAGACACGGCGCCTTTGGTGTGCTTCTCCGGATTGATTTCAGGTTTCAATCGGTTGAGCCCACCCGTGCCATACCGTGGCTTCGCCTCCGGGTCCCTCGAAAGTGGATCGCCGCCCTGAATGATGCCGTGGCGAATGACGCGATGGAACAGCGTGCCGTCATACCCGCCATCACGGGCCGTCTTGATGAAGTGCGCCACATGATTCGGCGCGCGATCCGCCAACAGATCCAGGATGATCGTCCCCGATGCCGTTTCAATGACGGCCTGCTTGTTCCGCAGCTCATCGGCTGAGTAAGGATTCACAAACGGCGTGGCAGGTACTGCCGGCTTGCCCTGCGGCTGCGGCTTCTGCCACGCGCCCACGGCCCACGCGGCGGCAATCACGACGAGGACATGCTTCATGAGTGAATTCTAGATCTCACCGCGATCCACTCCGCACCGCACTTCCGCACCTCCGCACCCCTGCACCCCCGCACCCCTGCACCCGTTTCCGTCCCATCGTTCGCGTCTTCGATTTGCTCGGAGACCCGAACCCTGATCGGCCCGAGACCGTCTACACCACCAATTCGGGTGCTTCTTCTACAGGCGCGAACGATGCGCTTGCCTTGCAAGTCGGGAGTGAGGCGTGGTGACTCTGCCGGCGCTCGCCACTGAGCGGTCACCGGGGGGCTGACGTGCGGAGACCGTCATGCACACAAGTCGCACGCTGCTCATAGTCCTGGCATTCGCGGTTCCACTCCAGACGCTTGCCGCAGCCGATCCACTACCGACGATTCAGCCCGCCATGACGGGCGGCGGACCGCGCCTGCGGCCGTACGATCGTCGAGCCGCCGCCCTTCTCCTCGAAGGACTGCGCCGTTCCGACAGGCTCCGCGCACTCGTCGATGACCTCGAAAAGAGTGATGTCATCGTCTACGTGCAGATGCAGCATTCGTTGAGAGGCCGGTGGGCCGGTGCACTGACGTGGATAGCCGGCACCAAACAGTTCCGGTACGTGCGCGTTTCACTAAATCCCGCGATTCGGGGCGCCATGGCCATCGCCACACTCGGGCATGAGCTCCAGCATGCTCTCGAAGTGGCCAATGAGCCCTCGATTGTCGATGCACAGTCGTTGAATGTCTTTTACAGACAACACGGCATCAGCATGCGCGCTCAAAGCGGATGGGACACTGAAGCGGCCCGCCTTGTTGGCGAGGAAGTTCGCCAGGACCTGAGCGAATCACACGACGGGCTCATCATGGAGTCGCTGAAGGACTTCGATCCCCTTGAATGGCAGGTCGTTTACCGGCGATCGCGTGAACGACGGTAAAAGGCGGAGTGCGGAAGTGCGGAGTGCTCGGCGCGCGTCACGTGCGGCCTTTGTGTTTGTAGATCTGCTTGATTGCGCGGCCAACGATTTTTGAACGACGCTTCTCTTCGATCCGCGCGCGAACGTCCCGTCTGTTTTCGAACGCACGAATCTCGTCCTGCAGTTTGAGGTAACTGGCGAAGCGGTCGGCGGCGAGTGTTCCGTCTGCGACGGCGGCTTTGACAGCGCACCGCGGCTCATCCTGGTGCCGGCAGTTGGTGAAGTGACACCCGGCGGCCAACGTTTCGACGTCTTCGAACGTGTCCCGCGTGGCGTCGTTCACGTCCCAGAGCTGCAGTTCGCGCATACCCGGTGTATCGATTAGCAGGCCGCGGCCCGGGAGCAGAATCAGCTGGCGATGTCGAGTCGTATGCCGCCCACGCGAATCGTGCTCGCGTACAGCGGCGGTCTTCAGCTTGGCGTTACCGGTCAGCGCGTTGATCAACGTGGACTTCCCCGCCCCGGACGAGCCGAGGAGCGCACCAGTTCGACCGACCAGCAAGTACTGCTCGACGATGGAGATATCTGGCGGCGAAACCGTGCCATCGTCATGCTCTCGAAACACGGCGCTGATCGCGTGGACAGGCACGCCGGGCGCGAGGGATTCGATCTCTGCAACATGAGTCGCAGCGTCCGGCACGAGGTCGGCTTTGTTCAGGAGTACGACCGGGCTGGCCCCGCTTTCGTACGACGTCAACAAGTAGCGCTCGAGCCGTCGCGGATTGTAGTCGCGGTCGAGGCCCATGACGAGAAACACCGTGTCGATGTTCGCGGCCACCACCTGTTCCTCGGTCAGCGCGCCGGCGACCTTGCGTGAGAACTTCGTGCGCCGCGGCAGGATTTCTTCGATCGTCCCGGTGCGCTGCTCGGCGGTCGGCCTGACTGCCACCCAATCCCCCACAGCTGCGAGCTCATGGCGGCCGGTGGCTCGATGCAAGAGGCGACCCGCGTGCTGAGCCTGCAGCTCGCCATCCGCCGTCATCACCCGGTAGATGTGGTTGAACTCGATAGCAACGCGGGCGGGAAGGAGATCTGCGGCGGCACGTTCCGTGAAGAGCCGCGCCCACTGCTCATCCCAGCCGAGCTCACGCAAATCGATCATGTGGCTCTATCAGCGGTTCGCGGTATCAGAGAATCGAGGAATTCCCCTGCACGCGCGACGAAGGTGGCGTCCCAGACATGGCCGCCCTCGAACACGTGGACGAATGGCGCGATGTCTGCGGCTTGGAACGCCTCAATGTCGGCCGCAGCCTTGAACTCCGTGTACCAGTCATCTGTGGTGCCGCGACCAATGAGGACCGGCGGCAACGACTTTACACGCGGCATGACGTCGGGTGGAACATCCCCTGCCAGCGCGATGACACCCCTTGGCGGCAGCAAAAACGCGGCCGCACGATAGGCCATCGCCACACCCTGTGAGAAACCGGCGTAGACGACGACATCAGTCACGGGGTACTCGCGGCGAAGCGCCGCTACGACAGACGCCACGTACGCCAGGTTGTCCGCCATCGCGTGCTCACGATCCTGGCGGGTCATCCAGCTGGCGACGACGGCGTCGTTGGCGCGATTGTAGAACCGGTTGAGCGCCTGAATGCTGACGAGCAACCAGGGACGCGCTCCTCGCACTTGAATGAGAGAGTCGAGCATCCGCTCAGCATTCTCGGCATACCCATGAAACCCGACGAGAACTGGAAACGGCCCGTCACCCGCGGGGCGGTCGACCAGGTAGCGGCCATGGGTGGTTGCCGGAATGATGTGTGTCTTGTGCAGAGGTGTTCCGTGCCTTTCGGTACCGTCGTGCGCCTTCGGCATCCTTCGCGCTAGCGAAGCACGTCGAAAATGCGGCTGAATTTGATGATCAGGCTGCGATCCGTACGCTCCGGGCGATCGAACAGATCGTACAACCCGTGCGTATCGGTGTAGACGATGAACAAACCCGTGTTGGCCGCCTGGAGCCAGCCGAAGCGCACATTCATCGACCACAAATCCGCGCGATCGTTGTATTGCACGAGTCCCTGCACAAACGTGCGCGGGTTGAACGAGTACGACACGCGTGTCCGCACGAGGTTGGTTACGAAGTCGCCAAATGGGAGGTTGACGTCGTTGCGTTGATACGACAGCTCCGTGTTGAACGTCTCCCCCAGCCGCATGCGCAGGGTTGGGTTCAGCGTCACCCGATCGCCGCCGAAGAAGCCGCCGATGAACGTCTGGAGATTCAGGCTGACTGGCGCACCTTGATTCGTCATCAAAACGAGCTGCGCTTCCTTGTGTTCGTAGGTGCCGGGCGGGACGAAAATGCCCGGGTAGATTTCGAAGGCTTCGCGAACCCCCTCGAGGGTCAGGTTCATGCCGGTGTGTGCCTCGTACGAATTCTTGAACTGCCAATGGTTGTCAATGTGCATGTAGCCGGTCTCTTGGAACCCATCGTGTCCCCAGAACGCGCGGTACGACGTGTGCGGACGAACTTCCTGCAGGTTCAGAAAGTCCCGCGGTCGAAACCGTGTCTGCAGCCGCGCGTCCGGCTTCCGGTATCCCCGTCGGCTCAGGAATCCGACTTCCGGATTGAAACGATCGCCGACCTCCTGATAGCCAAGCTCCAGGTCGAACCGGGGGACGTTGGTTCGCGACCGAACGTTGTATGCGTACTCGTCCTCAGAAACACCGGGCGTGTCGGTACGCGCGACGAAGCTCGAGAGCACCGTGTGCTGCCCGACACCCCACTTGCCGTCGAGCGCGTAGGTGCGGTTGTGATCGTCGTCTCCGGCGAGATCTCCAGTGCCCTGTCGATTGACGAACATGCCTCCAACCGCTGAGCGATTCGGCAGGTCGCGGCTCACGCGCATGACGGTGAAGTTATTGCTCGCCAACGTGTCCTGATAGTCGTCGGCCTGCATGTTCAGCAAACCGATGTTGAACGCCCCCGCCTTGCCCGAAACACGGCCACCACCGAGGATCGGAATCGCTCCGCCATCCTCGCTGATGCCGATGCGTCGACTGAAAAACAAATCGATCTCGCCGGGATTGCCCACCGAGAAAAAGCCGGCGTTCTCGAGAAAGAACGGACGCTTCTCCGGGAAGAACAACGTGAACCGATCGAGGTTGACCTGCTGATCGTCAACCTCCACTTGCGCGAAATCGGTGTTGATGGTGGCGTCGAGCGTCAGGCTGGGCGTCAGGGTGTACTTGAAATCGACGCCGACATCGCCGAACAGGTTCGAGTCAACGGGACGTTGGCCCGATGCGATCAGGCTGCCCAGCGCGTACGGCGTCGCTTTCAAACTTCTGATTGATGGAGTTTCAATGCCCGCGACCGTTCCGGCCAGTGACAGGCGGTACAGGTTGTACTGCCGCGGAATGGGCGCCCAGTACGCGCGTTCGTTGCGCCGGCGGATATTGCGCTGGAAATTCACGCCCCACACCTGGTCCGCACCAGATGGAAATCGCAGCGTGCGAAACGGAATGGCGAATTCCGCACTCCAGCCGCGCTCGTCGATCCTCGTCCGGACTTCCCAGGCAGCGTCCCAATTGAGGTTGAAGCCACTGCCCGAGCCCGACTGCTGGTTTCCGCGTAGACCACCGCCGCCTTGTCCTTCATTGGTTACCTGACCGTCGTACTCGATCGCCGCAGGGTTGGTGCCAAACACGAAGCCGTTCTGTCCATCACTGTAAGTATCGAAGATCATCCGGAAGCTGTCGGTGTCATCGAGGTCGGCGTCACGGCGCGAATCGGACATGATGATCGAGGCCGGGTTGCGGTCGTAGCACACGACACCCACGTAAAGAGTGTCGCGCGTGAAAATCATCCGGACCTCGGTGTTCTCCGACGCGGACTGGCCCTCATCAGGCTGTTCCTGCCAGAACCCGGTCGCCACCGGCGCCTGCTGCCAGACGACATCGTCCAGCACATTCCCATCGAGGGTCGGGCCTTCAGCAACGGCTACAGCAGTCGCCGCGGGCGTGGTTGCCAAAGGCACACCAACGGCAGGCGATATTGGTTGAGATTGGGCGAATGCTGACGAGGCGACCAGCAGAATCGCAGACAGGCAGGGAAGACACACAGATCTCATGTTGAACGCGCTATTTTACTTCGATGAGTCCAGTAGCCTTTCATGTCGATGGCCACCCGGCACTTACACATTCAGCCATGCTGTATCAGGCTGACCTCGCGGCCCGTCGCGGTGTGCTCTTCGTGCTGGCGCACGGCGCGGGGGCCGGTCAATCAAGCCCATGGATGGTCCGGTACGCCCGTAAATTGTCAGAGCGTGGGTTGGATGTGGTCACCTTCAACTTTCCGTACATGGAAGCTGGCCGCCGGGCCCCAGATCGCGCACCGGTGCTCGAGGCAACCTTCCGCCAGGTGGTTGCCTCAGCGGTTGCGCATCGGCACGTGCAGGCAACCCGGCTCTTCATCGGCGGCAAGTCAATGGGCGGCCGAATGGCGACGCACCTGGCCGCGGCCGACGACTGGCCTGCTGAAGCGCCGCAATTGAACGGCGTCGTGGCGTTCGGGTATCCATTGAAGCCGCCAGGCGGCTCACGCGTCTCACCCGATCGCGTGACGCATCTGTTGCAGGTCAAGGTGCCCGTACTGATTGTGCAGGGCACCAAGGATTCGTTCGGAGGACCAGAGGACATCCGCCTTGCGCTGGAGTCGGGCGGCGGCACGCCGCCAATCACGATTCATGCGATCGACGGGGGCGACCACTCGCTCACGTTGCGGGCCGGCAAACGCAGCGATAGAACGCAAGAGACGGTGGACCAGGAAGTGCTGGACAGGGTGACGGCCTGGATTGACGAGCAGTCAGAAGCGAGGACGTGAGACCCGGCATCCCCTGGCATCAGAATCGAACGGAAATCAGCGCGCCCTGCCGATCTTTCGCAACGAATGGTGTGAACATCAGGCCGCGTGACTGCCGAGGGGACGGATGGAGCACGTTTCTCTTGCTCAACAACGCGTCGATGCCCGCACCAATTGCGGTCCCCAGGCCGATGGCCACAGTAAAGACCGCGGCGTTTCCCGGCTCGCTCGGATCGATCAGATAGTCCCACGTCGCGAGTCCTGCCCCGATGCCGGCGCCGATGAGCGCTCCATTCCACAAGGCGTCGGTTGTCACGTTGCCCTTGGTCTGATGACCCCTCGTCTCGGTCACAACAGCGGTCTTGCCCTTCATCAAAACCTGCGGAAGTTCTTCGAACGAGACAGCGACCGTTTGAGCCGGCGCACGGGTCGGCGCCAGGATTCCGACCACTGCCAGCGCGATCCACACACGCGGTTTCAGGCTGCGCATGACACTCATCCTCCTCACCTCTCGTAATGCGCGAGATGCGGCGGAAACGGCTCATCGGCGGTAGAAACCGCGTGCTTAGTTCTTAGCTTTTAGCTCTTCCTTCACCTCTTTCAACTCTTCCTCCAGCTCCTCCACATACGCCTGATGCAGCTTCACCGGCGCAACGCTCTTGCGCAGCCTCAGATTGATCATCTCGACGAATACGGAGAAGCCCATTGCGAAATAGATGTAGCCCTTGGGAATGTGCATGCCGAACCCGTCGCCGACAAGCGACAAGCCGATCAGCAGCAAGAACGACAGCGCGAGCACTTTGACTGTGGGGTGACGGTTCACGAAGCCGCTGATGGTCTCTGCCGAAAACATCATGATGCCAACGGCGATGACGACGGCCGCCACCATGATCGACAGGTCTTCTGCCATCCCCACGGCCGTGATCACCGAATCGAGCGAGAAGACGATGTCGAGCAGCATGATCTGGACGATGACCGCGCCGAATGATGGCGGGACTTTCGCGGAGCTGTGACCCTCTTCGCCCTCGAGCCGGTCATGGATTTCGAGCGTCGCCTTCGCCAGCAGGAATAGCCCACCCAGAATCAGGATCAGGTCACGACCGGAAAACGCCTGGCCAAACAGGGTAAAGAGTGGCGCGGTCAGCCGAATGATCCACGCCAGCGACATGAGCAGCAGGATCCGCATCCCCATGGCGGCGATGAGACCGAGGCGGCGTGCGCGGTGTTGCTGGTTCTCGCGCAGCTTCCCCGAGAGGATCGAGATGAAAATCACGTTGTCCACGCCCAGGATGACTTCGAGGAACGTCAGCGTGGCGAGCGCGATGAGGCCGTCGGTGGTAAGAAAAGCGTCAAACATGATTAGGGTGCCTAGGGTGCCTCGGATGCCTCAGGCACCCCAGGCACTCTAGGCTTATGCTTGCACGTTGCCGTATTGACGCACTCGTCAGGCAGGCGCAGACGCGCGACGGGCTGGCCTCCCACGATGTGGCAGTCGATGATTTCATCGATATCTGCCTCAGTCACGCCGCCGTACCACACGGCATCCGGGTACACGACAACCGTCGGTCCGTGTTCACATTGATCCAGGCATCCCGAGCGGTTCGCGCGCACACGCCGGTTGAGACCTCGCGTGGCCAAAGCCTTCTTGAAGGCCTTCTGCAGCCAATCTTCGGCATTCGGATCGCAGCACCCGCGAGGATGGCCCGACTCCCGCTGATTGCAACAGATGAAAATGTGTTTCTCGAACGGCGCCATGGTGGGGTCAGGCGGCTCGCAATTCCGGTCGGCCTCGGAGGCCTCCCCATGTCTCAGGATCCTGCCAGAGCAGCGTCCAGAAGTACCTGGAGACGTCGGCTTCTGGAAACTCCGTCGACAGCGTCTTGGCGGCTTTGTCGAGCGTCTCGGGAGACGGCGCGGACGGCGACTCTTCGGTGATCAAGCCGTTTTCGTGTGCAATCCCGAGCTCGTCGAGAAAGCGACCCATCATCGGGCGTTGGTGCTGAAGGTGATAGGACACCAGCAGCCGCGCGGCCAGCAGATCGGAGACCTGGGCCATACCTGCCAGGTGCTTGGCTTTTTTCTCCACGGGCAGGGTCAGAACACTCTTGGTTCTGAACTTGATCTGACGCGCGATCAGGCCGACAGCCTCGGCTTGCTCGAGGGCGGCTTGCTCGTCAGTCCAGAATGCAGTGGAGGCGACGACGCGGACTTCGGAAGGTAAATTGCGCCACAGCCGGGCCGGGCGCATCTCGTCGGACATGGGCGACAGTGTACCATCGCCGCTTGCAGCCTACGACCTACGGCCTTCGGTAGTCAGGCAATCTACCGTCGGCCGTGGACCGTGAACCACTAAATCACGCTGCGTCTGACACTCGCTTCAGCAGTTGCAGATTGTCGAGCATCTGACCAACGCCGCGCACGACCGAGGTCAGCGGATCGTCGGCGATCGTCACGGGAACGCCGGTATCCTGGCGCAGCCGATCCGCGAGACCCCGCAGCAACGCGCCGCCACCTGTGACGGTAATGCCGTTGTCCCAGACGTCAGCGGCAATCTCAGGCGGGATGCTATCGAGCGCCGTCCGAATGGCCGTGACAATCACCCGCAGCGGCTCGGAGAGCGCTTCGCGAATTTCGCCTTCAGTCACGACGACGACTTTCGGCCGGCCCTCGCGAAGACAACGGCCCCGCACTTCCATCTTCATCTCGTCGTCTGTTTTGGCTGCGGAACCGATTTCAATCTTCACCTGCTCGGCTGTGCGTTCGCCGATGAGCAGTTTGTGCTGGCGGCGCATGAACTGGATGATGGCTTCGTCCATGTGATGGCCGGCGGTGCGTACCGAGCGCGTGTAAACCATTCCCCCGAGCGCGACTACGGCGATATCAGTGGTCCCGCCTCCGATGTCCACGACCATGTTGCCGCGTGCTTCGGTCACGGCCAGACCAGCGCCAATCGCCGCCGCGATACCCTCCTCAACCAGGTGCACCTCGCTCACTTTCGCGCGATAGGCGCTGTCGATCACCGCACGTCGCTCGACCTGCGTGATGCCAGACGGAACGCCGATGACCACGCGTGTGCGGCGGAGTGAGTACGACCCCTGCGCTTTGCGGATAAAGCTCGTGAGCATACGCTCGGCCGCGTCGAAGTCGGCGATGACCCCCTCCTTCATGGGGCGAATCGTCGTAATTGACGCGGGCGTGCGCCCCAGCATTGCGCGAGCGTCGTGACCGACCGCTTCGGTCTTCGAGCTGGCGGTGTTGATGGCGACAATTGAGGGCTCATCGACGACGATGCCACGGCCGGCAGCGAACACGACAGTGTTGGCTGTCCCGAGGTCGATCGCCAGGTCGCGAGACGCGAAGGGCATAATGTTCAGCAGCACTGGAGTTTCTCCGAGTTTGGCCGAGGTCGCGCGCAGCCTATCGCAAGGCCCGTGCCGGATGAGCTCACATGCCCTAATTCGCAAAATCATTCGGAATTCGGACAATCCCAGAAACTGGAGGAAGGGAGAATGCGCGCACGCTGATGCAGAGCTGGAACCTGAACCACAAAAACGTGATCGGCGACCCTGGGCCTGACGCGTTGCCCTGGCTCTGACCGTAGGCCGTAAAGCCGTGGACCCGTGGCCCGAAGTCCAATGACGGGCGGCCCGACCGGTGACCGTGGTAAACCTCCTACATGTCAGCACCCATGAACTTCTTCGATGAGGTCAATCAGTACTTCGACCAGGCTGCGAAATTCACCGATTACCCGCCCGGGCTGCTCGACCAGATCCGCGGCTGCAACAGCATTTACCGGTTTGACTTCCCCCTCCGGCGCGCCGACGGCCGCATCGACGTGATTCGCGCGTGGCGCGTTGAGCACAGCCATCACAAGATGCCAGTCAAGGGCGGCATTCGCTACGCACCCGAGGTCCACGAAGAAGAAGTCATGGCGCTGGCGGCCCTCATGACCTACAAGTGCGCCATCGTCGACGTGCCCTTCGGCGGTGCGAAAGGCGGCGTCCGCATCGACCCACGTCAATACACGGTCGAAGAACTCGAGCGCGCGACACGACGGTACACCCACGAACTCCTCAAGAAAGATTTCATCGGGCCCGGCATCGACGTGCCTGCTCCCGACTACGGCACCGGCGAGCGAGAGATGTCCTGGATCTTCGATACCTATGCCGCGTTCAATCCCGGCCAGCTTGACGCGCTCGGCTGTGTCACTGGCAAGCCAGTCACGCAGGGCGGGGTGCGCGGACGCAAAGAGGCGACGGGCCGTGGTCTGTACTTCGCCTTACGAGAGGCGTGTGCTCAGCCTGGCGAAATGAAGCGGCTCGGCTTGTCGACGGGCCTCGAGGGAAAGCGAATCGTCGTACAAGGTCTCGGCAATGTGGGCTATCACGCAGCCAAGTTTTGCCGCGAGGGCGGCGCGATTCTGATTGGCGTGGCCGAACGCGAAGGAGCGATTACCAATCCGAAAGGGCTGAACGAAGACGAGATCGCCGAACATCGAAAAAAGACGAACTCGATCCTCAATTTTCCCGGTGCGACGAATCTGGAGCCCACCGCCGCCGCCCTCGAACTGGACTGCGACGTCCTCATCCCGGCGGCGCTCGAAGGCGTCTTCACAGCGGACAACGCCGCACGCATCAAGGCAAAGATTATCCTCGAGGGCGCGAACGGACCGACGACGCCGGCCGCCGATCCGGTCTTCCGCGAGAAAGGCATTCTGGTGATTCCAGATATCTATGCCAATGCCGGCGGCGTCACCGTGTCGTATTTCGAGTGGGTGAAGAACCTGTCACACGTCCGTTTCGGTCGCATGTCAAAGCGGCACGAAATGGCGAACGAACTGGCCATGCTGCGGACCATTGAAGCCGCGACCGGCAAAGTGTTCACCGATGCCGAACGCAGGCAGCTTGCGAAGGGACCGGATGAACAGGACCTCGTCAACTCGGGTCTCGAAGAAACGATGATCGCGGCGTATCACGAGCTGGTACAGACTAAAGAGAAACATCCTGGTGTGCCCGACCTCCGGATTGCCGCGTTCCTGACTGCAATTCACAAGGTCGCGCGGTCGTACGCGGAATTGGGGATTTTTCCGTAGCTGCCCTCGTCTGTCGCCGCCGCGGAACGAATAAGCGACGGGATGTCTCAGGGAAACACTATCCGCAGATTTCGCAGATTTCGCAGATTTGGCACTTGGTCCCAGTAACCTAGGTAATCCTCAGCGCGATTACGGGATCCACGCGGCTCGCGCGGCGGGCCGGAATATAGATGGCCAAAGCCGCGACGCCCAACAGGAGGAGCGGGATCACGATGAAGGTCACCGGATCGGTGGCGCTCACGTCATATAGCAAATCGGTCACCAGACCGGTGAGAAACATCGCGCAAGACACACCGAGCACAATGCCGATGATCGTCAATGAGAGCCCCTGCCTGAGCACCATGCTGCGAACCTGTGCGCTCGTCGCGCCGAGTGCGAGTCGAATTCCCAGCTCGCGAGTCCGCTGAGTGACCGAGTACGCCATAACGCCGTAAACGCCGATCGAGGCGAGCAGGAGAGCGAGGCCGCCGAAGATCGCCAGTAGCGTCGCACCCATCCTGGTCGCCCACAAGGCCTGATCGAAGATGTTCGCCATCGTGAACACCCCGACCAGTGGCATGTTGGGCTCCATCTGCTGCACGATCAACCGAACGGTGCCGAGCACCGCCTCTGGATTCGCGCTGCGGATCGTCAAAGTGACGGCCGGTTGCGGGTCCTGCAGGAACGGCGTGTAAATGTACGGCTGGGGATCCTCGCCGAGGAAGTTGTATTTGCTGTCGCGGGCAATGCCAATCACCTGCGTCGTGAACTCGTCACGAAAAAAACGGAACTGCTTTCCGACCGCATCCTCATTCGGCCAGAATTGCTTCGCCATCGTCTCGTTGATGATCACGACTCGCGGCGCCTGCGCGGAGTCGGCAGGCGTGAAGTCTCGCCCGGCTCGCAAGGGAACGCCGATGGTCTGGAGATACCCTTCGCTGACGTTGCTGACCTGAACGAGCCGAGCCGCACGAGGGTCGGTGACGTCCTGGCCTTCGAGAAACACGCTCCGCGCGAACCCCCCGGCAAACAGGGGCGTCGTACTCGCGTACGCTGCACGCTCGACGCCGGCCACACCACTCACCCGTTCGATGATTTGCCGTTGCCGTTCACTTGCCGCTTCGATGGGGATCCCCTGGGTCGTCAGGTTGAAAGACAAGACCGCAAGTCGCCCGGCATCAAATCCTGGGTCGATGGCGCGCGCCTGATCGAGGCTGCGGAGGAAAAGGCCCGCACCTATCAGCGCGACAAACGACAGGGCCACCTGTGACACGACAAGGGCGTTTCGCACGGTCACACGGCGGCGCCCGCCGCTTGGTTGGCTGGTGCGGTCCTTGAGCTCCACGGCGAGGTCTGGCCGCGAAAACTGAAGCGCCGGTACCAGACCGAACAAGATGCCGGTGCCCAGCGCGATCGCGGCCGTGAAGGTGAGCACACTCGCGTCCAGCGTGACCGCCAGCGCATCCTCAGGGAGAAAAGGCGGCCGCATGGCCTGAATCGCCGGGCGCGCCCAGAAGGCGATCAGCAGTCCGACGACGCCACCGAGCGCGCCAAGCGCCGTGCTTTCGATCAGCAGTTGCCGGATAAGTCGGCTGCGGCTGGCACCGAGTGACAGGCGGACGGCAATCTCCTGCTTACGGGCCGACGCCCGGGCCAGGAGCAGATTGGCGACGTTCGCGCACGCGACGAGCAACACCAGGCCAACAATCACCATCAACAGCGCGCCGGCAGTCACGAAGTTCTCGCGGAACGCCGGGTTGATGGTCGCCTGCGCCAGCGGCACGAGCGTAATGCTGCGGCCGCGATTGTCGTTCGGGTATTCCTGCGCCAGCGCCGCGGCAATCGTATTCATGTTGGCGTGAGCCTGCTCCACCGTCACGCCGGACTTCAAACGTCCCGTCATCTGAACCAACAACGCGCGGCGCGAATTCCAGTTGTCGAGTGTGAAGCCACTGGTCGCTTCTCGGTACATCGCGAACGGCAGCCAGAGCTGTGGCCCGCCAATCGCGTTCGTCCCGCGAAACGTTTCGGCAGTCACACCGACCACAGTGAAGGCGCGACCGTTCAGCGTCACCGTGCGTCCAACGATCCCAGCCTCGCCGCCAAAACGGCGCTGCCAGAGGCCGTAGCTCAGAACCACGACTGGAGCGGCGCCGACGGTCTGTTCCTCAGCGGGCAGGAACGCTCGCCCGATTCTCATCGGGGCGCCCAGAAGATCGAAGTAGCCAGGCGAGACGATCTCCGCAGGCACCTCCTCGGGTTCGCCTCCACCGGACAGGCTGACGGTCGTGAAGGCCTGGGCAACCAGACCCGCAAAGACCTCGTTCTGCGCGCGGTAGTCCTCAAAATTCATCCGCGACGTGGGCATGAAGCCGCCAAAGGCCTGCTGGCGATTGCGTTCGTCGGCGGTGAAGACCGACACAAGACTTGCGGGATCCTTCATCGGGAGCGGCCGCAGAAAGACTTCGTTGACGAGGGTGAAGATGGTTGTGTTTGCGCCGATCCCGAGGCCGAGCGACAACGCCGCGACAAACGTCAGAACCGGGCTGCGCGACAACAGGCGAATGGCGAAGCGGACATCGTTGAGGATGGTGCCCATGACTACAAGTCTAGAGAACTCAGCGAGTGGACTGTGAAAATGTGACCAGCCGTGGGACGAACCTCTAGAGATCCTTTTTCGGCCGCCGCGAACCCTCGAGAATCCTCTTCCGCAATCGAATGCTTTTTGGCGTCACTTCGACCAGCTCGTCATCATTGATGAACTCGATTGCCTGCTCGAGACCCATGACGTGTGGTGGGACCAGGCGGATCGCCTCATCAGCAGACGAAGCGCGCATGTTGGTCTGCTTCTTTTCCTTCGTGATATTGACGTCCATATCGTTGGTTCGCGAGTTCTCGCCGACGATCATGCCTTCGTAGACCGGTGTCTGCGGTTCGATGAACATCACGCCGCGTTCTTGCAGGTTCGCAAGCGCGTAGGCGGTCGCGGTCCCGGCGCGGTCGGCGACCAGCGCGCCCGTCAGACGAGCAGCGATGGGACCGTGCCAAGGCTCCCAACCAGCGAACAGATGATTCATGATGCCGGTGCCCCTGGTCTCGGTCAGAAACATCGAGCGGAACCCGATCAGGCCGCGGGCCGGGATGCGAAACTCCAACCGGACACGCCCGCTTCCGTGATTGACCATCTTGGTCATCGTGCCGCGCCGCATGCCCACGTTGGCAATCACGACACCCTGGAAGTCTTCGGCCACGTCGATAATCAGCTCCTCGATCGGCTCCTTCTTCACACCATCGATATCCTTGGTCACAATCTCCGGACGCGAGACCTGCAACTCGTAGCCTTCGCGGCGCATCATCTCAATCAGAATGGCCAGCTGAAGCTCGCCGCGCCCAAGGACCTTGACCTGCTCGGGAGTGTCGGTGTCCTCGACCCTGATCGACACGTTTCCGAGCAGTTCCCGCTGCAGCCGCTCACGGAGATGGCGCGACGTCACGAACTGCCCATCACGCCCAGACACCGGCGACGTGTTGACGCCGAAGATCATCGAGACTGTCGGTTCATCGATGGCAATCGGCGGGATCGCCACGCGATACTCCGGGTTCGTGATCGTCTCGCCGATCGTGATGTCCTCGATGCCCGTCAGGCAGACGATGTCGCCCGCTGCCGCGTTCGCAATCTCGATGCGCTTGAGTCCCTCGAAGGCGTAGAGGTTCGTGACGCGAGTCTCCAATGCCGCGCCGTCCAGTTTGAGGACCACGATGGGATCGTTGAGTGCCACCTTGCCGTTGAAGATCTTCCCGATGGCAATGCGCCCCAGATAATCGCTCGAGTCGAGATTCGAGACGAGCATCTGGAACGGCGCGTCGGTGTTGCCGCGCGGCGGCGGCACGTGATCGACGATCGCCTCGAACAGCGGCCGCAGGTTCTCGCCGGGCACGTCGAGATCCGCGCTCGCTGTCCCGGCACGACCGCTCGTGTAGAGCACGGGGAACTCGATCTGCTCCTCGGTTGCATCCAAATCGATGAAGAGGTCGTACACCTCGTTCAACACATCGCGCGGGCGGGCGTCGCCGCGGTCGATCTTGTTGATGATCACGATGGGCGGCAGACCGCGCTCGAAGGCCTTGCGGAGCACGTAGCGTGTTTGTGGCAGCGGACCCTCAGCCGCGTCGACCAGCAGCACCACGCCGTCAACCATCGACAGCACACGTTCGACTTCCCCACCGAAATCCGCGTGCCCAGGGGTATCGACGATGTTGATGATGATGTCCCGGTAGTGGACCGCGGTGTTCTTGGCGAGGATAGTGATGCCGCGCTCCCGCTCCAGTTCATTCGTGTCCATGGCGCGCTCGGCGACACGCTCGTTCGCCCGGAACACGCCGGCCTGCTGAAACATCGCGTCAACCAGCGTGGTCTTGCCGTGGTCCACATGGGCGACGATCGCGACGTTGCGGCGAAGCGGATTGGCGATGGGCGCACGCAAGGACGATGACGACGCAGCGGAAAGCATCTCACCAGTATAGACGGAGGGCTGGACGCGGTGCGACGGCGCGGGCCTAAAAAAGCGGATGCACCGTGACGAACATCGCGAGCCCGAGGGCGTACAGGATCGCGAAGCTGGCGAGCAGCAGGTTGTGCCGCAGTTCTCCCCGAAAGCTGGCGAGCACGAGCGGGACCGGGAACAGCACGGACGTATAGCGGCCGAGACCTTCGAACTGACCTGACGACAACGGTAGTAGAAGTGCGGCGATGACAATCAAGGCGTAACCGAAATTGAAGCGGCGCCAGATAAACGGTGTCAGGGCGAGCGCGCCAACGGCCGCACAGGCATTCCACGTGTCATACACGGCGGCGCGCTGGGTCACGAGGAACTGATACGGACGCGTCGCGAGCGCGTCAAGCAGACCCATCAGCCCCGCAAACGGATTGCCGCCGGGGTGATAGCCCCAGTAGGTAATGGCGTCGTACCACGCGAACGGGGTGCCGCTCAGGATGTAGTTGTAAAGGCAATAGCTCCCAATGCCGGCGACCGCACCGCCCGCAGCGGCCAGGGCCTTGAGCCGTGTCGGCCAGTCGCGCCCACTCGCGCGCCACGCGACCCATGCCAGACCCGGTACCGCCATGAGACCCGTCACGCGTGTGGCCGTCATGACGGCGCCGGCCACCGCGCCTGCGAGCCATCGTCGAGTCCGCAAAGCGTACGCCGCCGCGATCAGCGCGAACAAAAACATGCTTTCGGAGTAGACCATCCCGAAGAAGTACGCGGACGGAAACGCCGCCGCATACATCACGGCGCGCAGCGCGGCTTGCCGCGGCAGATCGAGCAGCGCGAGTCGATACAGCAGCGTCATGGCCGCGGCAAACGCAAGCCACGAGATCACGATCCCAGCGAAGTAGTAATCCTGCTGCTGGCCCCCCAGTAGCCACGCGCCACCCCGCATGAGGAGGGGGTAAACGGGAAAAAACGCCAGATTGTTCCGCCCTCCTGGGCCGTACGAATGGCCCTGCGATGCCACGCCGTGATACCACCCGGAGTCGTAACGGGCAAACGGGTCCCAGAACAGATTCTCGTGACGGAAAACGCTGAACCCCTGGTCTTGATACTGGGGAAAGACCGTGTTGGCGAGAAAGGCCACCAGGGCGGTGAACACGCGGAAGATGAGCGCGGCAATGAAAATCCTCGGTTCATCGCCAAGCTTGCGCGCCGAAAAGGAGGGGGCCTCTAGGCCAGCAGCCAAGCTAACGTGATTATAGGGTCACCACGGGCTATCATTGACGTATGCCTTTGTACGAATACGAATGCCGCAGGTGCCGCCATCAATTCGAGCTGCTGGTGCGCGAAGACACCGAATTGGCGTGTCCTGCGTGTCAAAGCCGCGAGCTCGAAAAACAGCTCTCGGTGTTTGCGGTCGGGGCGCAGTCCCCGACGTTTGGATCGCGCGCCGAGTCGCCAGGACCGTGCGGCACCTGCGGCGATCCACGGGGCTCGGGGTCATGCGCGGTGAACTGAGTCCGGGTCCGTTAGAATAGTTTCATCGTCATAGCGGAGCACTAATGTTGTTCAAGATACTGTTGCTGGTTGTCGCACTACTGACCGTCGGCACGCCCATAGCGGCGCATGAGGGGCACGCGCACAAAATCATGGGTGTCGTGTCGATGATTCACGAGAATCATCTCGAAGTCACGGACCTCAAGGACAAGAAGTCAACGTTTACGATCGGTGCTCAGACAAGGGTGCTGCGAGGCCGGACGGCGCTCAGGCTTGCAGAGATCAAGGTTGGCGAGCGAGTCGTCGTGACCTACCAGGAAACGAAAGACAAGGACGGGAAAGTGACGACGGTGGTGAAGCAGGTTCAAGTCGGCGTCACGCCCGCAGCAGCATCGTCACCCCAAGCGCCGCAAGTATGAGGGCGACGACAGGTCGAAACCAGCGGTCAGGAATCTTCAGCAGCATCCGGCTCCCGAAGATCGTCCCCAGCAAAACGCCACCGCTTGCCTCCAGAACTGCTCTCCACGCGGCAAGGACATCGGCCGAGTAATGCCACAAGTAGATTGGCAGGCGAACGGCATCGATGACGAGCGCGATCGCTGTCGCGGTGGCCACAAAAATTTCTTTGTGGAGATTGAATCCAAGTAGGGCCGCCGATCGGATGCCACCCTGATTACCGACGAGCCCACCGAGAAGCCCTGACGCGGCGCCGGCAACCCACGCGGCCGGGCCTGCGAGCCTCAGTCGCCGGACCAGCCCGCTCCACTCTGAAATCGCCACGAACAACAGCAAGCTTCCGAAGATCACCATTAGTGCGCGGTTGCTGGTCGCGGGCTGGAGCAGAGCCCCCACGAGCGCGCCGAGGGCACTGGCGGCGCCAAAGGTCCAAAGCACCCTCCGGTCGGGTGCGACACGCAACATCAGGAATCGCAGCGCCGTGCCTACCAGGTGTGGGATTGCGACGGCGGCGACTGCGACACGCGCGTCAACCATGAGAGCCAGGGTCGGCGTCAAGAGGCTCCCGATGCCAAAGCCGCTGACGGATGCGACGGCACCTGCGGCGAATGCGGCGGCGACGATTAAAACGTCGAATCCGTGATTCAGCGTGAGCCCTGGATGCTAGGGGACCAGAGTTCCCAGGTCAACCCGCGAACCGGCCACATCAATCGTGCGTTCCAGGGTTCGCGTACCGGACATGGTCAGCTTGTATGGCCCTGGCTCGACGTCCGCGAACGTGAAGCGCCCGCTGGGCTCGACGACAAGTGCGTGCGGCGTGGTGGTCGCGACGATAGTCGAGCGCATCCCAGGGTGTATGTCGCAGGACACCTCATAGCGTCCGGCGGCTTCGAATGTGTGTTCGTATTTCTGATAAGGACCCGTCGAAGTATCGAAGACCTGGGTGCCCGTTGGGGAGCGAATCACCGTGACGTTGTGATCCACATCTTCGCTGTTCCGAAACTCCACCCGTTGTCCGACGCGAACGATCAGCACATCCGGCACGAAGTTGCGCCCGTACTGATCGAGAATCGCAGGCCCGGCAGGGCCGGGGACAGGTTTTGAACCTGTCCCCTGGTCAGGTCTGGCTGCTTCCAGCATGACCACTGAACCCGCCGGGGCCTGGCCCAAAACGGCCGAGCGGCCAGATGTACTGGTGACCGCCGCCGAATCGACCGCCGGGGGTGCCGGCTGCGATGATGATGGCGAGCATCCTGCAGCGGTCAGCCAGATAGCGGTGGCAACGAGCGGCCGACTCAACATAGACGGCGATGATAACTCACGGAATACGCTTCGGCCGCGCCCGCCTTGTCTCAGGTTCGGCAACATATTTGGTTCACGACCCCTCCCCGTGAGACTGCCGCAAGACCATCCGCTTCCGCGCCCTGTCGAACTGACGATCTCGACGTCCTCTACTGCCGTCGAGCGACCGCGTCGGCTTTTGACAATAGGGGTAGGGGGTATTAGACTTGTTAGGGTCTGAGGGTATTTAGATGGCGGCCATTTCTGAGCACGCGGATTCGACGACAGAGACCATCACGCTCCCGGTCGAGGGAATGACGTGTGCGGCGTGCCAGGCGAGCGTCCAGCGAGCGTTGAACGCCGCGCCCGGCGTGCGCCGCGCCGCCGTGAATCTCATGACCCATGAAGCCACAGTCGTCTACGACCCGCGGCTCGCCTCCCCGGAGACACTCGTCGGCGCAGTACAGGCCACCGGGTATGTCTCTCGAGTGCCCGAAGCTGAGACCGACGGGCTTCAAGCGGACGAAACGCGCGAACGTGAGTATGCGCGTGACTATCGATCGCTGCTCCGCAAATCGCTGGTGAGCCTGGCGCTGGGGGTCGTGGCCATGGTGGCCTCGATGCCACTGATGGGTGGCGCGGCGGGACATGGCGCGCATGGGGCAGACCCCCTGATCGCCTGGACCATGCGAGTGGTTGATCCACCGCTGCGGATGGCATTTCCGTGGCTCTATGCGGCCGACCCGAACGTGCTCCGCTATGGACTTCTGGTGGCAACGGTGCTTGTGATGGTCTGGGCCGGACAACGTTTCTACACGCGAGCGTGGTCGGCCTTCCGGCATCGGACGGCCGATATGAACACGCTGATCGCTGTCGGAACCGGGGCAGCGTTCGTCTACTCCGTGGCCGCCACGATCGCGCCGCGACTCTTGGAAGAACGGGGCGCGCAGGCAGATGTCTACTTCGAGGCAATCATTCTCATCATCGCGTTAGTGCTTCTCGGTAACGCCATGGAAGCCCGAGCCAAGCGTCAGACGACCAGGGCGTTGCGCGAGATGGCTCGTCTTCAGCCCACTGCCGCGCGGCTGAGGCGCGGAGACCGTGATCAGGACGTGCCAGTTCAAGACGTCAAGGCCGGAGACCTCGTCGTGGTCAGGCCCGGAGAGCGCTTCCCTGTTGATGGCATTGTCGTGGCCGGCACGGGCGCAGTGGACGAGTCGATGCTCACGGGCGAGTCCATCCCCGTCACGAAACAGCCGGGCGACCGCGTCATCGGTGCCACTGTGAATGCAACAGGTTCGTTCGAAATTACAGCCACGACGATTGGTGGCAGGAGCGTGCTCGCGCAAATCGTTCGCTTGCTGCGCGAGGCACAGGGATCGCAGGCGCCCATTCAGCGGCTTGCCGATCGAATTTCGGCCGTCTTCGTGCCGACGGTGATTGGGATTGCCCTGGTGACGCTCGCACTCTGGCTGGTCGTGCCGGCCGAGGCTTCGTTCATTCGGGCCATGACGGCGGCCGTCGCCGTCCTCATCATCGCGTGCCCGTGCGCCATGGGTCTCGCCGTGCCCACTGCAGTCATGGTTGCAAGCGGACGCGGTGCGAGCGCGGGGATTTTGATCAAAGGCGGTGAGCCCCTCGAACGGCTCGCGTCGATTGACACCGTGGTCCTCGACAAGACCGGAACGATGACCGAGGGCAAGCCGCGAGTCGTGGACTCGACCTTTGCAAAGGGAGTGAACTCAGACGATGCCCTGCGTCGCATCGTGGCGGTCGAGCGGTTGTCGGAACATCCTCTGGCGGCGGCAATCGTTCAATGGGCCGCGGATCGCAGTCCTGGCACCGCTTCGGTGGATGGCTTTGTCGCCATTCCTGGCCGCGGCGCTCGGGCAGTCGTGGAGGGATTGCCTGTGATTGTCGGAACTGCGTCCCTCTTGTCAGCCGAGGCCATTGACGTCACGTCCCTGAACGCCACACTCGATCGCTGGGCAGCGGAGGGTAAGACTCCGGTGGTTGCTGCCGTAGGTTCGACGGTCGCAGCTGCGTTTGCAATTGCCGATCCGCTGCGATCGAACGCGGCAGAAGTCGTGGCCCGCTTGAAATCGCTGGGGATCCGAGCCGTCATGCTGACTGGGGATCGGCAGAAGACCGCTGAAGCGATCGCCAGACAGGCGGGGCTGCATGATGTCATCGCCGAAGTCCTCCCTGACGGTAAGGTGGATGCCATCAAGCGCCTGCAGGCCGGGGGACACGTCGTCGCAATGGTAGGTGACGGCCTGAATGACGCACCGGCATTGGCACAAGCGGATGTCGGCATCGCCATGGCGTCTGGCACCGACATCGCCGCCGAGGCTGCAGACATCACGCTGATGCGCAGCGACTTGGCAGGGGTGCCTTCGGCGTTGCTGCTGGCACGGCAGACGATGGCCACCATGAAGCAGAACCTGTTCTGGGCATTCATCTACAACGTCATCGGCATTCCAATCGCTGCAGGGGCGCTGTACCCCGCTCTGGGATTGCTGCTCAACCCAGTGCTCGCGAGCGCAGCCATGGCATTCAGTTCCGTGAGCGTCGTGCTCAACAGCTTGCGCCTCAGGCGCGCGAGGATCACGTAATGGCTGTTCGAACGACCGTTGACACTCATGCCGTGTCCGTGGACCCGGCCATCAAGGCGGCAAACCTGCGGCGGCTTCGACGAATCGAGGGTCAGGTGCGCGGCCTTCAGAAGATGGTCGAAGCAGATCGCTACTGC
The DNA here is from genome assembly GCA_963846425.1 of uncultured Acidobacteriota bacterium. Classification (GTDB taxonomy): domain Bacteria; phylum Acidobacteriota; class Vicinamibacteria; order Vicinamibacterales; family UBA2999; genus JACCSI01. The sequence continues at coordinate 1,151,415 of CAWJVW010000002.1, forward strand.
GCAGACATCGTGATGCAGGTCGCATCGGTGCAGGAAGCGCTTCGCGGCGTTGCGCGACAGCTCATGCGCAACCATCTGAAGCACTGTGCGACGAGCGCCATCAAGAAGGGCGACGCCGAGGCCGAGGCGATGTACGACGAGCTGCTGGAGCTGGTATACAGGCACCTGCGGTAGCATGACGCATCGTGTTCACATCGATCCTCTGCCCTGTGGATTTCTCGGAGCACTCGGAGCTGGCGCTTGGCCTGGCTCTCAGGCTGGCAGCGCTGACCGGCGGCCATCTGACAATCGTCACCGTGGTTGATGCGTTGCTCGACGCGGCATCGGAGGCGTCGGGCAACCGCGCGTCGCTGACCGAGCAAACGCAGCAGGAACTCCAGAAGCTTCTGGCGCGCGTCGCTCCTTCACGCAAGGAGCCCGTTGGCATCGCGGTGGAAGTTGGCGAGCCTGCGACAGAAATTCTGAAGCAGGTGGAAGAATGTGGGAGCGACCTGATTGTGATGGGAACACAGGGGCTCGAGGGCGCCAAACGGCTGTGGTTCGGATCGACGACGGAGGCCGTCCTTCGTCAGGCTCGTGTTCCGGTCCTTGCCGTGCCGGCGCCGCTGCCGGCCGCGAAGTAATCAAGCGCTACGATTCTGCACGCAAGAGTTGCTCCGCCGTCGTGAAACGCGGTTCGATATCGACCGGTACGTCGCGGAGCCGATCGAGGACGCGTTGGGTTTCGGGCCGAACGACGCCCAAAGTATCGATCATCGCCTTCGCCTTCGCGTAGGAGCCCTCCGCCTGCAGCGTCATAATGTCGCGCGTCAACCCACTTACGCCATCGCGGATTTTTGACGCATCAACCGTGAATGTGCCATCCGCATTGACTTTGAATGCCGCTTGATCGAGCAGGTAATTGAGTTGGATGGCCTGTCCCCGGCCGTGCGCCTCGGTAATCCCGAAACGAATGGACCGGAACGCGGACGCGAGAAACGTCGTGTACATCGTGCGCTCGAGCCCTTTGTCGAGCTCCCCTTTGTCGATCAGAAACTGGAGCGCAAACAGTCCGGCGATGTCTGCCTTGGCCTCCTCGATGGTGCTGTAGGTGTCCTTGAGCTCCTGTCGGACGGTCGTGGTGCGTCCGCCGACGCTGATGTCATGCGGCCCCAAACCGTGCATCAACTCGTGCATCAGGATGTGGGTGAAGAAGGCGTCGAACGCGATGTTCGGTTGATCAGCGGACGACAAAGCGACGCGTGAAATCGGCGTCAACACCTTGCTGAACTTCGCCTCCTGATTATTCTTGAGCATCACCCGCTTGCTGCCCTTCTCGCGGATCACACGCTCATCGTTCGGCAGGTTGAACGCGGCCGTCTGCACGCCACGGTTGGCATCGCCCGCCGAAAACACCGTGTTCACGACGGCGATTGGCGCCAGCGCGCCGAGCTTGGGATTCCTGTACTTCGGGTCGATCGGCAGGTTGTTCTCGATGCTCTGCAGCGACGCCGCAAACTTCTGCAGCTTCTGTGATTCATTCTGATCCTTGATGGTGATGAAGGCCTCGAAGGCGGCCTTGTAATTGAACCACTCGTCCTCATACACCTCGTAGGGCCCGATCGTCGGCTCGATAGAAGCATCAAGCTCCATCCATTTCACGTCGCTCTCGTAGTAATCGTTGGACAAGAAGGCGGCCGCGCGTGAGTCCAGATAGGCTTTGAGCGTTGGCTGGGCGGTAAGTTTGGCGGCTTCTCGCAGGTGCATCGCGGCGAGCTCGAGCTCGCCCTGGTACTCAGTGCTGTACGGAACGGCGACGAGGCGACCGTCAGGGCCGCGGCGAATGGTCGTGAAAAACCCAGTGGCGCGCGCCTTGTCTTCGGCAGCCAATGCCTGAATCCACTTCTCCACTTCTTCTTTGGTCGCGCCGGCCGGATAGTAGTTCGCGGAGGGAGGCTTGGGCGGGGCGCCCATCACGAACAGCTCATTGTGATCGAGCCGCGACCAGGGCCCCTTGTTGATCAGGAAGTAATGGAGACGCGCCTTGCCCGTCTCTGTCTGGTCACGCAACAGATCGAAAAGCATGGCCTCGTTGCCCGCCCACACTTGCTCCAGAAAGAGTGCGTCCATGACCTGCGCCGCTCGAATCATGTGCGCCAGCGCGCGTCGCTCGTTTTCAGCGAGCCCGCTGATGTCGGCTGAAATCTCCGTCGGCGCAAACCGTGCCGCCTGGCGAGCGAGGTCGACAGCTTCACCGCGGCCAGGCGTAGCCGACGACGTCGGTGACCCTGCGGTGTTCGACGACGTCGGATCCGGCGAGGACGTGTCCGTGCAGGCAGCAAGTGCGGTGATGAGGGTCAACGACATAAGCAACCCTTTCATGATCAGTGCACCCCTGATGAGCTCTGCAGCGCAGACGGCTCGGCGCCAAGGCGCCGAATGGCCGTCTCCCACATTTCGTCCACCGGAGTATCGAACACCAGGTCCGCATGCAGCGGCGCGAGCAGCCACGACGAGGCCGCGAGCTCGTCGTCGAGCTGTCCGGGCGCCCAGCCCGCGTAACCGATGACGAGCCGCACTTGCGGATCGGGCGATGACTGAAGGGCATGCCGAATGAGTGTCGGCGACGCGGACAGGTACACACCGTTCATGATTTCCAGCGCCTCGCTGTCGAGTTCTCGATGCGCGGTGAGCACCCACGCGCGATTGGGCTCGACCGGACCGCCCACGAACAGGTGGACATCCTTCCGAATGTCCATCGGCGGATCGGACCGGATGACCTCGTGTGCGGGCTCAGCCATTTGCCGATTGACGACCAGGCCGAACGCGCCGTGCTTGCCGTACTCTGCGAGCAGCACGACCGTGCGCACGAAGTTCGGATCCAGCATCTGCGGCATTGACACGAGCAGGACCGGCGCGACAGAAGAATCGGAATCCGGCATAAGGGTCATGGTAACAGCCTACGGCCTCCGGTCGGCCGTGGACCGTGGGCTGCAAGTTTCTCCCTCGCCCACTCTACGTGCTCCTGAACGAGAGGGATCGTAGCGCTCGGGGCGGCGCGCCGGACGCCACGACCCGGACGGTCGAGCACATCCGCGGTACCCGCGTTGCCGGAGTTGCCGAGCACAACTGCCAGGTTCCGGCGTAGCCGCGATACCGTGGTACGGGTCATCGCCGACCGCTGAATCAGGTCGTGGAGCTCAAAGTCAGAGGCGTTCCATAGCTCGCGTGCGTCGGCGTCGGCGCGACTGGCTCGCGGCTGCCACACCGGATCTAGAGTCGCCAACGGTGTCAGGTTCCATGGACAGACCTCCTGACAAATGTCGCAGCCGAACACGTGATCGGCAATGCCTGCCCGTTGCGCTTCGGGAACCGACCCGTCAAGCTCGATCGTCAGGTATGAAATGCACTTGGTCGCGTCGAGCTCGTACTCGTCAACGATGGCGCCGGTGGGACACGAGTCGATGCACAGACTGCAAGCGCCACACTGGTCTGGCTGTACGGCGTCGGCAGGCAACTCGAGGCTGACCGCAATCCCAGCCAGAAAGATCCACGAGCCGATCTCGCGATTGATCACGCACGTGTTCTTCCCAATCCACCCGAGCCCCGCATACTTGGCAAACACCCGTTCCTGCACGTGATGCTTGTCGACGAAGATCGAGGCATCGAACGCGCCATCGTGCTGCTCACGCATCCATTCGACGAGCGCCTCGAGCCGCTGTGCCAGAACGACGTGATAGTCCTCACCCCACGCATAACGGGCGATTTTGGCTGGAAGGTGCGCGACTTCAGTCGTGTCGCGCTCGGAGGGCATTGCTGTCGTTTCGCCGGGTTCCGCGTAATACATCGTCGCCGTGACGATGACCGAACGTGCGGTCGGCAGAAAATTCCGAATGTCCCCGCGCGCGTTTGCGGACTTGTGCAGGTAGAGCATTTCCCCTGCATAACCGCGGTCGAGCCAATCGCGGAGGCGAGCGAGCTCAGGCAGCGTGGTTGCGGGCGCAATGCCGCACAGGTTGAACCCCAGCGCTTTCGCGCGAGACTTGATGGCCTCGCTGGTAATCATCTATTCAAGAAACGCCTTAGAGACTCCGAGGCTTCGAGGAGAAAAGATTATTGCCGTTTTACCAGCTGCCTCAGCACGTACGGAAGGATGCCACCGTGTGAGAAAGCTGTCAGCTCCTCCGGCGTGTCGATGCGAACGGTCGCGGTGAACACGACAACGGTGCCGTTCTCCGACGTGGCCCGCACAGTGACCTCCCCGCGGGGCTGCAATGTCTGCCCGGAGCCGACGAGGTCGAAAACCTCCCGTCCTGTCAAGCCGAGTGCGCTCGGAGACTCGCCCCGTTGAAACTCGAGCGGGAGCACGCCCATGTTCACCAGATTGCTGCGGTGAATCCGTTCAAAGCTTTCCGCAATGACGGCCTTGACACCCAGGAGCATCGTGCCCTTGGCTGCCCAATCGCGCGATGAGCCGGAGCCGTACTCTTTGCCCGCGATCACAATCAGCGGCACGCCCGCTTTTTGATACAACATCGCCGCGTCGTAGATGCTCATGACGGGCGGTGACAACGGCGATCCCGCCTGGCCGGAGGTCGCCTCTCCCCTGCCGTCCAGATACGTCGTCACTCCGCCCTCCGTCCCGGGAGCGAGCTGGTTCTTGAGCCGCACATTGGCAAACGTGCCGCGCATCATCACCTCATGATTGCCGCGGCGAGCCCCATAGGAATTGAAGTCGCGTGGTTCAACCCCGTGTTCAATAAGGTAACGGCCTGCCGGGCTGTCCGCCTTGATGGCGCCGGCCGGTGAAATGTGATCGGTCGTAATGCTGTCGCCAAGCAAGGCCAGGACGCGCGCCCCGCTTAGGTCCGTTTGCGGTTGCGGTGTGGCCGTGATGTTTTCGAGAAACGGCGGCCGCCGGATGTAAGTGGACGATTCGTCCCACTGAAAGCGATCACCGGTTGGGACAGGCAGCGCGCGCCATCGGTCGTCGCCGTCGAACACGCTCGCATACTGCCGGCGGAACGAGTCCTCAGTGACCGCATGCAGCATCACCTGCTGAATTTCCTGTTCGCTGGGCCAGATGTCCGTCAGATACACGTCTGACCCGTCGCTCGCCCGGCCAAGCGGGTCACTGGTCAGATTCACGTTCATGGTTCCGACCAGGGCATATGCGACAACCAGCGGCGGCGACGCCAGATAGTTCGCACGCACATCCTGTTGGATGCGCCCTTCGAAATTCCGATTGCCGCTCAGGACCGACGCCACCACGAGCCCGTGCTCGCGCACGTCAGCAGCAATCTCGTCCGGCAACGGTCCGCTGTTGCCGATACACGTCGTGCACCCGTAACCCACGAGATTGAAGCCGAGTTTTTCCAGATATTCGGTGAGTCCAGCCTTGTTCAAGTAGTCGGTCACGACCTTTGAGCCAGGCGCCAGACTGGTTTTGACCCACGGCTTTCGCTGAAGGCCCTTCTCAACGGCCTTTTTCGCGAGCAGCCCTGCCCCAATCATCACACTGGGATTGGACGTATTCGTGCAGCTGGTGATGGCGGCAATGACGACCGACCCATGTTCGAGCATGGTCTCAGTTGCCACCGCGGCTCCGTGGGCCGCAGGCGACGTTGTCTTCACGCCTTTTTTCAGTTCCGGCAGCGCATCGGCAAACGAGCTCCTCGCCTTGCCGAGCGGCACACGATCCTGCGGCCGCCGCGGACCAGCAAGACTGGGCTGCACCGTCGACAGGTCGAGCTCGATGCTTTCGCTGTAGGCGGCATCGGGCGATTCGTCCGTGCGAAACAATCCCTGGGCACGCGCGTAAGCCTCGACCAGCGCCACCTGCGACGCGTCGCGTCCAGTCAGCCGCAAGTACTCGAGCGTCATGTCATCGATGGGGAAGATGGCGACGGTCGCGCCATACTCCGGGCACATGTTGCCGAGCGTCACGCGATCCGCCACGGTCAGATGCCGCAAGCCCGTCCCGTAAAACTCGACGAACTTGCCGACAACACCGTGCTTGCGAAGCGCTTCCGTAATCGTGAGAACCAGGTCGGTTGCCGTCGCGCCACTGGGGAGGCGGCCCGTCAACCGACAGCCGAGGACCGCGGGAATGAGCATCGAGCTGGGCTGCCCCAACATGGCAGCCTCCGCTTCAATGCCGCCGACGCCCCAGCCCACCACGCCGAGCCCGTTGACCATAGTGGTGTGCGAGTCGGTTCCAAACAGGGTGTCGGGATACGCGATGGTCTGACCGTTTGACGAGTCTCGCGACACGACCCGCGCGAGGTACTCGATATTCACCTGGTGCACGATCCCGGTCTCCGGCGGGACGACGCGGAAGTTACGGACCGCAGTCTGGCCCCATCGCAGAAACACGTAGCGCTCACGGTTGCGCTGATATTCGAGCTCCCCGTTCAACCTCATCGCATTCGCCGTGCCGAAGTAGTCGACCTGCACCGAATGGTCGATCACGAGCTCGACGGGCTGCAGCGGATTGACCTGATCGGGATTGCCACCGAGCGAGACGATGGCGTCGCGCATGGCCGCCAGATCGACGACGCACGGCACGCCAGTGAAGTCCTGCAGCAGGACACGCGACGGCATGAACGAAATCTCTTTCTGGACCGGTTTCGCGGGATTCCAGGATGCCAGCGCACGAATGTCGTCTGCTTTGACGAAACCGTTGTCCTCGCGACGCAGCAGGTTCTCGAGAAGGATCTTCAGTGAGAACGGCAGCGTGGCGACCCGAGGAAAGCCGGCTCGTTCGAGCGCCGGCAGGCTGTAAATCGAAACCGTCTCGGGACCATAGGAGATCGTCGTGCGTGTCTTGAAGGAGTCGAGGGACATAAACCTCGATCATACCCGCGGAACAGGGCACACGGGGACAGGTTGGAAACCTGTCCCCGTATCCGGTTTGGTCATCGGGACGCCAGAAACTCTCGCGCCACGTCGCGTGGATCTCGACGAAGACCGTCCACCTGGTGGTTCATCCGCTGCATCTCGACCGCCGAGATGCGGCCGGTCAGGACTCTGATGGCCGCGTCAACGTCTGGGTGCCGCAGTAGCGTCGCAGAGTGCACGACGGGCACCGCGTCATATGGCGGGAAGTATTGGCGGTCGTCCTCGAGAACGGTCAGCCCGAGCGCCTGGATGAGACCGCTCGTCGCGTCACCGGCGGTCACATCGATCTCGCCAGCCGCCAGCGCGCGATAGATCAGATTGAGATCCATCACCCGCGGCGCCTCGCGGAACTGGAGCCCGTACGCGCGCGTCAGGCCGGCAAAGCCGTCGGGGCGCTCCAGAAACTCGTAGCCAAAGCCTGCCGTCCACCCGCCGGCCACGCGCGACAAATCGCTGATGCGTGTCAAACGGTGCTCACTCGCGGCCGCCGATCGAACGAGAATGGCAAACGTGTTGTTGAAGCCAAGGCTTGGCAACATGGTCACGCCGCGGGCGGCATAAAGCTCGCGCACGCGTCCAGCAACCTGAGACGGCGAGGTCACCGATTCGTTGAACAGCGCCGTGAGGGCCGTGCCCGTGTACTCGACGTAGACATCGATGTCTCCGCGGCGGACTGCCTCATCACAAACCAACGTTCCACCCAGGTTCAATCTCCGCTCGACGACGAGGCCAGTCTGACGTTCGATAGTCTGCGCGACGAGCTCACCGAGGATGACCTGCTCGGTGAAATTCTTCGATCCGACGACGATCGCGGGCGTCGGGGCTGAGCGATAGAGCGCGACGCCAGCAATAACCCCTGCCAGCGTGACTGCAACGAGCGCACCTCGCTGAAAGGGCGACCCCTGGCGCGGATCGACCGCACGTCCTGCGAGAGCGAGCAGTCCGTCGGCGGCAAGCGCCAGCAAGGCCGCGGGCAAAGCCCCCGCGAGAATGACAACGGCATCGACCATCGCGAGCCCGCGAAAGATGTAGTCCCCTAGGCCGCCGGCACCAATCGCGGATGCAATCGTTGCCGTGCCAACGCCAACGACGGTCGCAACCCGAACGCCAGCCAGCATTGCCGGTGCAGCCAGCGGTAGTTCGACTTGTCGCAACACCTGGCGAGGCGTCATCCCCATCGCCACAGCGCATTCCAATACGGAGCGATCCACACCCTGGAGGCCAGTCACCGTCGTCCGCACGATCGGAAGCACGGCATAGACGGTGAGAGCCACAAGTGCGGTTCTGGTGCCGATCCCGCCGATGAGCGGCAGTGGGATCAGAAACCCGAACAACGCCAGGCTGGGGATCGTTTGTGCGAGATTCGCGAGGCCAACCAGTGGACGGGCAAGCGCGGGCCGGCGTGCCGCAAGAATGCCAAGGGGAATCCCGATGAGTGCGGCAACCGCCGTGGAGACGGCGACGAGCACGATGTGTTCGCCCACGCGAATGGCAATTTCAGATCGATGCGTGGCGAAAAACGCGAAAAGGTCGCTCATCCGAATCGTGTCTCGACCAGCGCGCGTACGTGCGGATCGGAAGTATGGGCCAGCGCCTCGGGCGTCTCGCACGCGACGAGCCGGCCGGCGTGCAGGACGGCCACGCGACCGGCCAGCGCAAATGCTTCAGCGAGATCGTGTGTCACGAGAAGAACCGAACGCGGAAGTTTCGTTTGCAGCGCACGAAACTCTGTGTGCAGCTCGGCACGGGTGATGGGATCCAGCGCACCGAACGGTTCGTCCATCAACAAGACAGGAGGGTCTGCGGCGAGCGCCCGGGCGAGACCGACTCGTTGTCGCTGGCCGCCCGACAATTCGTCCGGCCAGCGGCCGCCAAACTCGTGGGGGTCCAACCCGACGAGTGCTAGCAGTTCGTCAACGCGCGCCGTGACACGGTTGACCGGCCATTCGAGAAGGCGTGGCACCAACGCAATGTTGTCGGCGACCGTGAAATGCGGGAACAGGCCGACATCCTGAATGGCGTAACCCGTCTGGCGTCGCAGCGACGTCTCGTCCCACTCGGTAACGTTGCGTCCCGCGACTCGCACCTCGCCGGCGTCCGCACGCAACATGCGATTGACCAGCCGCAGCAGCGTCGTCTTGCCGCTCCCGCTGCGACCCACGAGCGCGACGACTTCGCCCTGGGCAACCGTCAGCGATACCCCGTGCAGCACCGTGCGCCCGCCTCGGCTCGCGACGACGTCGGCGAAGTCAATCACAAGGGACCTTCGCTAGAAGCCCGCAAACCCAAGCACGCTGAACACCGGGTAGCCGCGGCTCGCGTCCTCGAACTCTATGCCGCCCGCGCGACGGACATACCGTGCGTCGGCGCGGAGGCCGAGCGCACGGCCAGTTCCCGATCCACCGCGAAGCCAATATCTGATCCCACCCCCGACGTGGTAGACGCGTCCGGTCTCGGCGAGCAATCGATCTTCATGAATCTGCCTCAGGTAACCCGCGCCTACGGTCGCGTAGGGCCGCGCCCGCGGCCCGAGCGTCACACGCGACAGCTGAAACACGCCGCTGACATCGACCGTGTACTGCGAGACCTTCTCCACGATGCGCACGGCGTCGGTGGATTCACTGTCCTGATCGATGCTGATACCCAATTCCGGCTTGGTGTATGTACCACCTACCTCAATCGCGAGTGCACGTGACAGTGCGAATCCAATGCGCGCTTCCAGGCCGTTCGCGCCGTCGAACGATGAATCGGCCCGAAACAGCGTGAAGGGATCAGGAGCGCCGCTGGCGTTGCGCCTGATTTCTGCGTTGCGGTTGCCGACGGGGTATCCGCCGGCGACGGTGAGCCCCGCAGCTAGTGTCAAATGATGTGGACGCAGCCCCGGCCCGTCGCTCTGCGCCGCAGCGCTCTGGACGCCACCGGCGAGCAGCACGATGGCAATCAGTGTCCGGGAAACACCGGTCATTTCGGTCTCACCTGGACCTCGACGGCGTCAGAGCCGCCACCGCGTGGAGCCGTGATGACGCGAGGAGCGTATGCGACTCGAAAATCCACATCGGTCGGGGCTGAAAAAAAGCTTTCCGGATCCGCATCGTCGACTGGTTCGGCGCGTACGACGTAGATGCCCGGTGCAAGGCCGGCAATCACGAATTCACCTTGTTGATTGAGAGCGAACCCGCCGATGATGACACCCGTCTCGAGGTTGAACGCGGCCACATGCGCGCCGAACACACCGTTGCCGTTCTTCGTGACGCGGCCGCTGATGGTGCTCGTTTCATCCGAGAACGCCGGAGCCGGATACAGATCACTGATTCCTGCCACGTCGTCTGGCTGAAGCTGACGATCGGCTGTGATGCCCGCACTGAGTGCGATGGGAAACATGACCGCTCCTGAGGCGAGGACCTGACGTCCGCCGGGAATCATCTCTGTTTCGCCGAGCGCGGAGTGACCGAGGCCAAGCAGGTGGCCGATCTCGTGAAGGGCGACGGATTCGAGATCGACGCGGCCAGCTTCCCCACCTGACGCAGTGGACCAGCTGAATCGCGTATTGAAGAACACGTCAGCCTCGATGATTTCGCCCGTTGTGGCGTCGAGCAGAAAGCTGGTTGCGCCAAGGACACGATCCAGGTCGGGCCGATCGAGGAACCCGAGCGTGGTACGCCCGTCCTGTAATCCGGGTGGAACCGTCGTCAAACCCTGAAACTGGCTCTGAACTCTCGCCGAGCTCACGTTCTGCCACGTACCGAACGCTCGCGTGACGGCATCGCGGAGCTCAGGCACACTCACGCCCGCGATGGCTCGCTCGGTCACAAAGTACTGAATGGGCCGGTTCCACTGCAGGTCGATGACTGTGGAGCCGACGCGGACACCAAACTTCAGGTAGGCCAGTGCCGATGGGGGCGACCCGGCAGCAATCGCGCCGACAAGGAAGCAGGCAACCACTTTGATCATCGCGCCGCCCCGAGGGCTTGCACATTGGCGGCGAATGCCTCGAGCGTCAACAAGCGCCGATCGGCCGCTCCACGAATGATCCGCCCCGCGACGCTCGACTTGAGAGGCGGCGGAGTCACCAGTGCGTCGCCGGAGCGCGAGTCTCGCACCACACGAAAAACGCCCTGGCCGAGGCCGAGCGTCGTGGGTATTGCCGGGCCGCGGGCGGCGAGAAACAACACAACCAGTTCTCCATCGCGCAGCACCGGTGCGCCTGGAAGGACATTGATCATCCCGCCCGCTTCCCCGCCGGGCAGTCGGATGAGCACTGTGGGTCCAAGGTCGCCCTTCAGATACCGCAGGGCCTCGAGCGTGATGACGCTGTCGATCGATCGCCGATCGTCGGTCCACTGTCCATGTACGTCGGCGACACGGGCATAGACGACCGCTACGGCCTCGTCCACGAGCTCTTCGAATGTCATCGGGGTGATCGTGATCGCTTCGAGCCGACCCAACAGGGTCAGGGCGATCACGGTGGTGAGACCGAAACGATATTTCATTGCCCTTTCCCCTTCATCGCCTTCGTACCCTTCGTGTCTTTCGAGCGGCGGGCTATTTCGAGCACAGCATCAGCCGCTCGCCCGCTTGCACCCGTGCCACCGAGACGCTCGCGTACAACCGCTAGATTCTCTTTCATCTCTGCCACGCGGGACGGGTTGGTCAACAAGTCAACGGCTTCGCGTGCCACGGCTTCAGGCGTGCACGCATCCTGAATGAGTTCCTCTACAACACGCTCGCCAGCAACGAGATTCACCATGCTGTACATCGGCACACGCACGAGGGGCTTGCCCAATTTATAAGTCATCGGTGAAAGGCGATACACCACAACCATGGGCCTTCCGTGTAGCGCCGCCTGAACCGTGGCGGTTCCAGAAGCTGTAATCACCGCATCGCTGGCAGCCAGGACATCGTCAGTCTGGCCTTCGACCACGCGAACAGAAGCACCGACACCGTGGAAAGGACCGAAGAACGAATCCGGGAGACGTGGGGCGCGCGCCACGACGAACTGTGTGCCAACGACGGCAGACGCAATGCGTGGAACCGCGGCTGCCAGCACCGGGACGAGACGCTGCAGCTCGTTGCGCCGGCTGCCGGGTAGAAGGGCCACGATTGGACGTGTGGGATCGAGATCCAGTCGTCGCACGAGCTGATCGCGCGTTTCGCGCGGCGTGCTGAGGTCGACGAGCGGGTGACCCACAAAGCACACGTCGATGCCTTCGTCACGATACAGCTGTTCTTCGAATGGAAAGATCGGCAACACGCGATCGACGAGCGCCTTCATCGTCTGCATGCGGCCCGCCCGCCACGCCCAGAGTTGCGGGCTGACGTAGTAGACGATCGGCACACCAAGACGCCGAACCGCGGCCATCAGACGAAAATTGAAGTCGGGATAGTCGATGAGGACGAGCACATCCGGCCGTTCGCCTCGCGCGGCTGCGACGAGCTTGCGCAGCATCGAGAGCGAATCCGGGATCACGCGCAAGGCCTCGACCAGGCCAGTCACTGACAGGGCGTGAAAGTCGCCGACCTGCCGGCCGCCTGCAGCCTTGAAGCGATCCCCGCCCAGACCGAAGACGTCAACCTGCGGGTCGCGCGCGCGGAGGGCTTCGATGAGGGCGCCTGCGTACAGGTCGCCGGACGCCTCGCCGCACGACAGCATCACTCGCATGCTCGCGCGGCCTGGCTAGCGAGGCGGTCGTGCGAACGTATCGGACGGAAGGGGTGGGTTGATTTTCGTCGTAAATTCGGCCTGGTCGGCCCGCTCGCCCACTCGTGTAGTGGACTTCCGCAAATCGGCCGACAACAGGTCAACCTGATCGATCGGGATTCGCTCGAACTCACCAAATCCGACGCCGCGCAGATCTTTGACAAACGCCTCCGCGTTGCCCACGAGCACCACTGCGAGGCGGTCGGGTCGCAAATAGTTCCGGGCGACTCGCTGGACATCATCCGACGTGACGCTCCTGACGCGTTCAGGGAACGTTTGGAGTTCGTCGAGCGGCAGCTCGTAAAACAACTGATTCAATACTTGTGTCGCGATGGCGTCGGGCGTTTCGATGGTCAACGGAAAGTTTCCCGCGAGATAGGCCTGCGCGCCTTCGAGCTCGCCGTCATAGACTCGTTCGCGCTGCAATTTGTAGAACTCGTCCACCGTCACCCGTAGTACTTCTGCCGTGGCGTCGGTGCGAGTATCGGTTTCGGCCACGATACCGCCCGCGGTCTTGTACGTATCCAGATCCGCCGATGCACCGTAGGTCAGGCCGCGCTGCGACCGGAGCACTTGTTGCAGACGATTCGCACCCTCGCCGCCGAGAATCTTGATCGCCTGATCCATCGCCAAGAAGTCGCCGTGGCGACGCGCGATTCCCAGCTGACCAACACGCACCTCGGTCTGCACCGCATCCGGTTTGTCGATCACAATGACGCGCTTGGTCGGTTGCGGCGGCTCGATTGGCGTGAACGCCGGAACATCCTGCGGCTTCCAGTCGCCAAGCGCTGCCTCGACGCCCTTCAAGGCCTCATCGGCCGGCACGTCGCCAACGATCGCCAGCAGGGCGTTGTTGGGAACGAAAAACTGCTGGTGGTACGCGACGACGTCTTCACGAGATAGCGACGCGAGCGATTGTGGCGTGCCGTTACCGGGCAACCCGTACGGATGGAAGCCGTAGATCAATCGATCGATCACCTGACTTGCAACGTTGTCCGGGTCCTCGGCGGCAACCTTCAACCCCGAAAGCGCCTGCTGGCGCTGGCGTTCGACCTCTTCGGCGGCGAAGGTGGGCCGCCGGACGACGTCGGCCATGAGCTGCAACGCAAGCGGCAGGCTGTCCTTCATGACGACGGCGTTGACATACGTGAGGTCCGTCCCCGCGCCAGTGCCAAGAATGCCGCCAATGAAGTCGATCGAATCAGCGATCTGCTCGGCGCTCCGGCCAGCCGCGCCTTGATCCAGGAGCGACGCGGTCAGCATGGCGAGCCCCATCTTCCCTTTTGGATCCTGTGCCGCACCGGCACGAATGAGCATCCGGACGCTGACTGCCGGCTGTTCGTGGTGGCTGACGAGCACCACCTGCAGTCCATTGGTCAGCTTGCGGATTTCATACGGGGGAAACTTGACCGGGCGAGCGGGCAACGGACGGGGAGGCCCCTCGCTGGGCCACGCGCGCGCAGTTGCCGCCTGTTCCAATGCGTTTTGCGCGCCCGCAGTCACGGGAAGGCCCGCACACAGCATTACGGTCGTCAGGCTGAGCAGGCCGTAGGCGGCCCAGATGCGTACACCCAAGGCGATCACTGCGCACCTCCCTTGGGCATCACGTGGAGCACGACACGACTTTCGGGGGTGAAGTAGGTTTTAGCGACGCGCTGTACATCGGCGAGCGAGATCTTCTGAAAAATGTCGAACTCACCGTCGGCGGTCGTGATGTCTGAGTGCACGACTTCCGCGTGCGCAAGATGGGTCGCCTTGTCCTGCAATGACTCACGGCCGAGGATGTAGTCACGCGCGAACTGGTTCTTCGCGCGCTGCAGCTCGCGTTCCGTGATCCCTTCGGTCTTCAAGCGATCCAACTCTGCGATCAGCGCCTTTTCCACGGTCGCCGGCGACTGCCCGGGATTAACGATAGCGACCGCGAAAAACAGATTGGGATCTTCGATGATGTTCCCTCCCCCGAACGCGGTAAGGGCCAGGCCGGTTTCGTACACGAGCTTCCGATAGATCCGAGAGCTCTGGCCGTCCGACAGCACCTTCGAGACGATGTGCAGCGGATACGAATCAGGGTGACCATCGTAGGTGATGTGATGGGCAACTACGACCGCCGGCAGCGGCCACGCCTCCTCGACCGTCGCCCGGCGCTCCTTCGTCGGTGCCGGCTCCTTGGGAATCTCACGCGGCGCTTCGCGCGCGGCCGACGGCACGCGCGCCAGATAACGGTTGATGAGCTCGGTGACCTGTGGGATGTCAAAGTCGCCGGCGATCACCATCGTGCAGTTCGATGGCACGTAGTAGGTGCGGTAAAACTCGCGCACGTCGTCGATCGTGGCCGCCTCGAGGTCCTTCATGCTTCCAATGACCGGGTGCTTGTACGGGTGCACGGTGAAGGCATGCTCGAACAGGATTTCGTTCAGACGTCCATAGGGTTGGTTCTCGATGCGCATCCGGCGCTCTTCCTGCACGACCTGACGTTCGTTGCGGAATGTCTTGTCGTCGATGCGGAGCGTGGCCATGCGATCCGCTTCCATCCACAGCACGAGCGGCAGGTACTGAGCGGGCACCGTCTGCCAATACACCGTCGCATCTTCGGTGGTGTAGGCGTTGGCGCGACCGCCGACCGACGACACAATCGAGGTGTGCTGTTCGGGTTCGACGTTCTTCGACCCCTTGAACATCATGTGCTCGAAGAGGTGCGCAAACCCTGTGCGGCCCGGGCGCTCATCTTTCGACCCCACGTGATACCAGAGCTGCACGTGCGCGATCGGCGTCGAACGATCCTGGTGCAGCAAGATCGTGAGCCCATTGGGCAACTTGAGACGCTGGTAGTCCAGCTTCGGTGGCCGCACGGCCGCGATCACGGCGCCGCGCCACGGATAAACAGATACCAGCCCCGCGAGCAACACGACCACCAGGGCACTACGAAGAACGGTATTTCTCATGTGAATCCCTGATTATCGCATCGAATCCATCGAGTAATCGTAAGTTGACGTCTGATCACAGGGATCACGGAGTTCACGGAGAGAGAAAGGATGCTCCCAGATCTCCCTGACGTCCTGTGAACTCAGGCGTTCTTGTGACCCTCGAGCTTTGCGAGCCGCCCTTCGAGCTCCAGCAACTGTTTGCGCAGCTCGGGGAGCCGCCGGAACACGGCGTAAGCCTTCCGCCAGTCGAGGTTCTCCATGTGCGGATATCCGGTGATGAACGCATCCGCCGGCACGTCTCCGATCACACCGGTCTTGGCCGAGGCCTTTACGCGATCGCCCACCGTCACATGTCCCGTCACACCAACCTGGCCACCGAGCATCACGTCGTCGCCCAGCACGGTGCTGCCGGCGATGCCGACCTGCGCCGCCAACAGCGCGTTGCGGCCGACGATGACCCCGTGAGCGATTTGGACCAGGTTGTCGATCTTCGTCCCTGCCTTGATCCGCGTCTCGCCCACCGCCGGCCGGTCGATGGTCGTGTTGGCACCAATCTCCACGTCGTCCTCGATGACGACCGTCGCCACCTGTGGAATTTTTTCGTGAGTTCCGTCTTCGCGGTGGGCAAAGCCGAATCCGTCGCTCCCAACGACCGCGCCGTCCTGAATTACGCAGCGCGCCCCGATGACGACGCGCTCACGAATTGAGACGCGCGCATGGAGCAGGCAGTCTGGCCCAAGCGTCGCGCCAGCGCCAACCACTACGTGCGCGTGGAGAATCGATCGCGCGCCAATCCGCGCGCCCGCGCCGATGACCGCATACGGCCCGACCGAGACGTCCCCACCCAACAGCGCATCCCGATCCACGAGGGCAAGTCGATGGACACCGGGCGCGGGAAGAGATTCCGGATTGAGGAGTTGCGTCGCCCGCGCGAAGGCAAGATACGGATTCTCTGTTCGCAGCAGCGCACACGGCGCGCGTGCGATGTCTGCTGTGGTGATCATCGCCGCTGCGCGGGATGTTGCGACCTGCGATGCGTATTTCGGATTGGCGAGAAAGGTGAGGTCGCCCGGGCCGGCATCTTCGATGGCCGCCACGCGCGTCACCTCGATGTCCCCGTCGCCGTCGAGCTGACACCCCAGCCGGGCGGCCAAATCGCCGAGCTTCACGGCGTCGAGAATATCACGCGGTCGGCGCGGCCACGTCCTCGCAGAACGTCGCGAGATGCTCCAGACGCAGGCGATCGGCCAGCTCGCGGAATCGCCGTTGCCGGTGTGGCGGCAGCAACGCCATCACCTCGCGCAACTCCGTCAGATCCTCGCTCGGTTTGTACGTCCAGCGCGCTCCCGTCATCCCCTGCTTGGCACCACGCATGGAGAGATAGTGTCCGACGACCTGGAAGGTGAAGTAGAAGCCGGGAAGGTTAGGGCCTGGAATGACGACCAGCGGTGCAGACACGAGCAGAAGCACCAGGTCGATGAGCAGCCACTTGAAATGATGGTCGGCGTCCTTCTTCAGCATCCCGCGAATGAATTGCTCAGCCACACTGGCCGAAACATCAGCGGGAATACGAGCGCAGATCTCGGTGGCCTTTCGCATGTGCCACAGCAGACGCTGTTCGGCAATGCGTTCGACCACAAAACCCATCACCCGGCGACGCAACTTGGCGAGTATGCCGACGTGCTCAGCGTGCTTCTCGTGCCGCCGCTGACGCCACTCCTCCGCTTCGCGCAGCATCTCCGAGAACCGCCGCTTCACCCGGGCAATCACGCCTGTCGCCTGCACGTCTTCTTCCACCTCGTCCTCTTCCGGCGCTTCGTAGTACAGCTCGTAGCGCTCAGAAGTCGTCGTGGGAATGAGAAAGACGTCCATATGTGGGAGGACGCAAGGGCCGTGGTTGCAGTTCCTCAGCCGCGCGGGGGCTTGACTGGCTGCACTGTGCGAACACGCTCGACCGGCACTGCCGGCCGACCTGCTTGTTCCCAAGCGCCGACAATGATCGACGCAACAGCCGTCATGGCATCGTTCAGCCGCGTCTGCATCACGCTCAACTGGTCCCTCGCGAGCAACTCGAAATACACGTCGTCATAGAACTCACGGCCCTGTACCGCCTTCAAATCAGCTTCGAGGACTGCATCCGCCAGACGATTGCTGGCCAGAAGCACGTCGAACATGAACTCGCGCGGATCCTTCACCGGTGTCGGCGACGCTGGCGCGATTTTCAGTTTCGTGCGGTTGCGGTTGAAGAGCTGCGTTTCCCACCGGTTGTGAATCCCCTGCTGATTCGTGCGCTGGCCGTCATAGTTGACGATGGTGTGCAGCGGCACGTGCCCGTCGGCGATGTAGTGCGCGAGAATCGCGGAGAACAAAACGATGTCATCTTGCGCGTATGTAGAGGGCGGCTCTCGCTTGAGGCCCTCGAACGCACGCTGCAGCCGGCCGTAGAACTCCTGCACGCGCCAGGGAAGCAGTCCCTGTTCGTGAATGACATCGCGGCCGAATTTCTGAACGGCACGGTCGTACTCGTGCGGGAGCTCGACGAAGGGAAATTTGCCGAAATAGTCGAGGTCGATGAAGTGATTCGGAGGTTCGGCATCCCAGCCGACGTTACGCCAGAGATCTGGATCGATCGAACGCTCGACAATGAACGCCCTGCGGTGCCCGAATAGCGGCATCAACTCGGCGGGCAGCAGGGCGATCATTCGCTCGGCGATGAACTTATGAGCCTCGAACCCCCAGGCGTGGGAAGGGCTGGGAACGACGACGACGGCAAGCAACGCGCAGACGGCGATCCGCATCGGTCCCATTGTATGTGCGGGCTACTGAATCTCGTCTATCGCCACGACGACAGCCGCCCAACCGTGGCGACCGCTTGCGTCAGCATAGCGATAGTCATTCAGGTACACTCGCGCGCCATCGCCTGTGCGTTCGATCACATAAAAAGGAAACCGCGACCAACTCAGGTACGCCTGGAACAGGGGCGTCTTGACCGCCTGCTGTACCAGAGGATCGGACTGATTGAGATCGACACCGTATCCCAACGGCCGAAAGTGCGGCTGCGGTTCGAACCACAATAACCCCTTTTCGTAGCGATCGCCGGTCTCGATCACCACCTCGCGACGGAGCGGATTCGCAAGCACCGGGGTCACCATGAATCGCGTGGTCGACGGACGCCCGGCGCGAGCCAGACCGTCCCGCACCTCGGCCCTCGCCCACATGTTCGACGCCAACATGAGCGCGACATAAGCACCGGCGACGGCGAGACCCCCGCGCGCCGCAAGCCATGGCGCCGGCCAATTGCGTGCGCCGCCAACGCGTGCGATGACAAATGCCGCACCGAAGAACAAGTACAGCCACGGATCGATGATGTACAAGGCATCCCCGTAAAACCAGCGATTGGAAAACGGCATCAGGAGTCGTACGCCATAGCTATTCAACCAATCCATGAATACGTGAAGCCATGTGCCGAGGTAGGCGAGCACGAGCAGACCTCGCAGGTTCGCGCGTCGGGACCGCACATGATCGAACGCGAGAACGACTCCGGCGAGCACTGCAGGCATGACTACCATCGCAAGCACACCGTGTGTCCAGCCACGCCGAAACGCCATCCACAGCGTGTCAGTGGTAAAGACGGCAACGTCGACGTCCGGCAGATTGGACGCAATCAGCAGCGTACCCATGCCGAGCGCGGTCTGACGCTTCAATCCGGCCTCACCCAGCGCGGCGCCGGCCAGCGTGTGGCACAGGTTATCCATGAGCGCGGTGTGCTTCGAGCGCCGCGTCGCGCAGGTCTTTGCGCAGGATCTTGCCGACGTTGGACTTTGGGAGATCATCGCGAAAGACGATTGTCTTCGGGACTTTGTAGTTGGTGAGCTTCGATCGGGCGTGCTCGCGGATCTGATCGGGGGTTACCGACGGATCTCTGCGGACGATGAACGCGACCACTGCCTCGCCGCAAAGTGGATCGGGTGCGCCCAGAACGCACACTTCAGCAACGGCGGGATGTTCGGCGATCACGGCTTCAACTTCGTTGGGATACACGTTGAAACCGCTCACGAGGATCATGTCCTTCTTGCGATCGACGATCCGGAGATAGCCGTCTTCGTCCGCAGTCGCCACGTCACCGGTGGCCATCCAGTCCCCGATCATCACGCGCGCGGTCTCATCGGGGCGCTGCCAGTAGCCCTTCATGACCTGCGGTCCGCGCACGAGCAACTCCCCGGGCGCGCCGAGCGCAACGTCCTGCCGCTGATCGTCCACCAGACGAACATCCGTGCCGGGGACGGGGACCCCGATCGAGTCCATCTTGGCTCGATGGAAGGGATTGAGCGTCACGACGGGCGACGTTTCGGTGAGTCCGTATCCTTGATAGATCGGGGTGCCGGTCAACTGTTCCCACCGCGCCCCTACGGCCGGCACGAGCGCCATGCCGCCGGCGATTGTGCCTTTCAGCTTCCAGTTCTTCAGCGCCTGGAACCACGGCTCATTCATCAGCGCGATGAAGAGCGTGTTGATGCCGGTAAACCACGTGATTGATTCACGCTCCATCACGAGTTTCAGGTTCGTGAACGGTCGTGGACTCGGAATCAGAATGTTTCGACCGCCGACGGCAAAGAAAATCATCAGATTCGCGGTGAACGCGAAGATGTGGTAGAGCGGCAAGGCCGTGAGCATCACCTCGGTGCCATGCTCCAGAAACGGCTTCCACATCTCCAAGCTGGCAACGACGTTGGACAGGAGGTTGCCGTGCGTCAGCGCCGCGCCCTTCGAGACGCCGGTCGTCCCGCCGGTGTACTGCAGCGCCGCAATGCTGTCGTGCCCTAGCGCTGATTGATACGTGGTGGGATCGGCCCCCGCGCCGATGCGGGCACGTCCCTCCGACAAAGCCTGCGGAAACGTCACGTGTGCGAACGTCACCGGCGGAATCATTTTCTTGACGTACTTCTGAACCGTTCGCACGACCATACGCTTGATCGGCGGGAGCAAGTCCGCGACGCTCACGAGAACGACCGTGCGGATGTGTGTCTTGGGCAGGACTTCGGCGACCTTGGTCGCGAAGACATCGATGGCGACGAGCCCGACGGCCCCGCTGTCGGCAAACTGGTGCGCCATCTCCGCAGTCGTGTACAGCGGGTTCGTGTTCACCATGACGAGCCCGGCTTTCAGACAGCCGAAGACCGCAATTGGATATCCGAGACAATTCGGCATCTGCAGCGCCACACGGTCGCCGTCCCCAAATCCGGCGACCTCGCGCAGGTAGACGGCAAACTGGTCGGAGAGTCGGCCGACCTCGTCGTACGAAATGGTGCCTTGCGTGCCGTTGGGTAAAAATAGAGTGAACGCCGGCCGATCGCGGTAGGTGTCGATCGCCTCGGCGATGAAGTCCGGCAAATGCGGCCACCGGAGCGGCGGGAGGTCCTTGCTGGTGGTTTCGGGGTAGAAACGTGTCCAGGGGCGTGTCATATCAGCGGTCTACGGTTTGCGGTTCCTGGGTAGGTTGTCAAATTTTGCGTACCGGGGTCTTGATGGTACGCAGAAACGTGAAATAGACCCGACCCCTTTTCGCACCGCACCCGGCGCACCTGTCGCACCTGTCGCACCCAGTTCACGGGCATACGACTCCGAATTGGAACCCTTTTTGGCGCAGTGCCGGGACCAGGGCGCGGGTGATGTCGATGGCAAAGCGACGGTCGGCGCGCGGGTTCTTGTGGTGGCCGTCATGAATCACGACGATGTCGCCCGGTGATGCGCGACTGACGAGGCGAGGAACGATCCGCACCGAGCGGGCGCGGAAGAAGTCGAAGTCCCAGAGCATGAAGCCCCAGCCAATCATCTGATAGTCAATCCGCTCCAGTCCCTCCAGCATCTGGCGACTGCGGGCGCCGGCATGCGGCCTGAACGCGCGGCACGGCGGCTGCCCGGTGACGTGCTCCAGTCGTGTGGCAAACGACGTCAGACGCCGCCCGAGCTCGTCGGGTTGCAGAAACATCAGCGTCCGCGTGTGCGAGTGCAGGGCGACCGCATGCCCCTCCGCCGCCATCCGATGCACGATCGGCTCGGTCTCCGGAGTCACGTGGCGCTCAATGAGAAAGAACGTCGCCCGCACGCCTTCAGCCTTGAGCGCATCGAGCAGTTGCGGCGTGGCCGTTGGATTGGGGCCATCGTCGTAGGTCAGATAGACCGTCGGCGGACGACCATCGGCATGTGGCATCCGCCAGATCACACGATCGGCGTGCAGCGCATCGATCGCAAACGGAAAGGGCGCCGTGTGGGACAGCGCAACGACGGCAGCCGCGATCCCGAAGAAGAGCAAGAGCATTCGCTGACGCGAGTCTGCCACAATAGGACGATGCAATGTCGCCTTTGGATCAGCTTAGCGCTCTTCGCCGTCTGCGTGCCGGGATGCAAGCGCACACCCACCAATCCCTCGGACAATACGGTTTCCTATTCGGCCATCGGCGCCAGCGACGGCATCGGCTTTGGGGGCAGCGTGCCCTGTGTGCCTTTCGATCCCGACTGTCCGTTGGGCACCGGCTACGTGTACGTCCTGAAGCGGCGGTTGCAGAGCGATGGCTTGACGGTGACATTGAGCAATCGATCGGTCCCTGGCGCGGTGCTCAGTCCCGCGATTCAGGCACTCGCACGTGACATCGGGGACAACATCGTCACGAACTTCCTGGATCAGGCTGCACCCTTCATCGCAAGCGACAGTACGCGTGTCACGATTTTCGCGGGGGGCAACGACGCCAACGTGATTGCGCAAAACATTCGAGCCGGACGAGGCGCTGGCAACATTCCCGGGTTCATCGATCAGCACGTCAACCAATGGGCCACCGATCTTGGAGAGCTGATTCGTCGCGTGCGCACACGCGCGCCCGATGCGCGGATCATCGCCTACAACCTGCCGAATCTCGGGGCGTTGCCGTACGTGGCCGCGCGCCCGACGTCGGAACGCAGCATCGTGCAGCGGATTGCGGTGTCGTTGACCGATCGCGTGAATGCGCTGACCGCACAAAACGTGACCGTGATCGATTTGATGTGCGAGCCGCGGCTGTACGACGGTTCCAGATTTTCGTCCGACGGATTTCACCCAAGCGATTCGGGGTATGCGTTGATGGCGGAGCTTGGCTACCCGGCGGTCAGAAACGGCACCGGGGGCGCTCCCGCGGGGTCCTGCGCGCAACGGACACTGTTACCGGCCTTCTCGGCGGACCGACTCCTAGTTCAGGGTCATTCGCCCTATTGACACAAAAACTGTGTACGTTTTGCATTTTTAAGTCCGATAGCAGCCCATCCAGCCCTCGAAACAGTATTGATGACATCCAAATCTTGCATGGGATGCACTTTCTAGGGCATACTCGTCCATCCCCGGAGGACCCAAAATGCCCCCTCTCATATACAGCGGACCAGACTACAGTTCAGACCGGAAAGGAAGCACAACCACCATGGGATCGGGAGCGCTCGGCGATGCCATCCGCAACATCCGTGATTGGTCGATGACCGAAGGGCGTCAGGCCAAGATGCCCGCGCGCGTGAGCGATCTGTTTGGCTCACTCGTATTCAACGATCAGGTGCAGCAGGCGCGCCTTCCCAAGCCCGCGTATCGCGCCCTGCGCAACACCATCACGGACGGCGCCCCGCTGGACGCCTCGACCGCCGACGCGGTGGCCAGTGCGCTCAAGGACTGGGCGATCGAGCAGGGGGCTTCGCACTTTACACATTGGTTCCAGCCGATGACGGGCATCACGGCTGAAAAGCACGATTCGTTCTATGTGCCAAGCGCTGACGGCCGTTCGATGGCGGAGTTCAGCGGCAAGGAGCTGGTCAAGGGTGAGCCGGACGCATCGAGCTTCCCGTCCGGCGGGATGCGCAGCACGTTCGAGGCGCGCGGCTATACTGCGTGGGATCCAACCAGCGCACCGTGGCTCCTCCAGAACGGCAACAGCGTGACGCTGGTCATTCCGACGGCGTTTGTCAGCTGGACCGGCGAGGCCCTCGACAAGAAGACGCCGCTCCTGCGATCGATGGAAGTGCTGTCGAAGCAGGCGGTTCGTGCGCTCAAGCTGTTCGGATCGCGCGCGAGCCGCGTAACCGCGACCTGCGGTGCCGAGCAGGAATACTTCCTGATCGATCGGAACTTTTATTTTGCGCGGCCGGACCTGATCAACGCTGGCCGCACGTTGTTTGGGGCGCGCCCGCCCAAGGGTCAGGAGCTCGAAGATCAGTATTTCGGATCGATCCCTGAACGCGTGCTCGGGTGCATGGCCGAGGTCGAAACCGAACTCTACAAGGTGGGTGTGCCGATCAAGACCCGCCACAACGAGGTCGCACCGAGCCAGTACGAAATCGCACCGATTTTCGAAAGCGCCAACGTCGCCACCGATCACCAGATGATGACAATGGAGACGTTGAAGCGGGTGGCGCCCAAGTACGGGCTCGCGTGCTTGCTGCACGAGAAGCCATTTGCGGGCGTCAACGGCTCGGGCAAACATGTGAACTGGAGCATTGCTGACAATCTCGGCAACAACCTCCTGAATCCGGGCGACACGCCACACGCGAACATGCAGTTCCTGTTCTTCTGCGCGGCCGTCGTGCGCGCGGTCGATGTCTGGCAGGGGCTGCTGCGCATGAGCATCGCCAGCGCCGGCAACGACCATCGCCTTGGCGCCAATGAAGCGCCACCGGCGATTCTGTCGGTCTTCCTCGGCGACATGCTCACGGACATCTTCGAGCAGATCGAAACCGGTCGTGCCCGATCGACCAAATCCGGTGGGGATCTGGATTTCGGCGTGTCGGTGTTGCCCAAGCTGCCGCGCGATGCAGGCGACCGCAATCGCACGTCGCCATTCGCGTTTACCGGTAACAAGTTCGAATTCCGCGCCGTTTCCTCCGGTCAGAACGTAGCCTTCCCGGCCACTTGTCTCAACGTGGCGGTGGCCGAGTCGCTCGACTACATGTCGAGCCAGCTCGAAGCAGCGCTCGCCAAAGGGCAAGGTCTGGAAGAGGCCGTCGCCGCCCTGCTGAAGAAAGTCATCAAACAGCACAAGCGGATCGTCTTCAACGGCAACGGCTATTCAGCGGAGTGGCAGAAGGAGGCCGGCAAGCGGGGGCTGCTGAACCTCAAGAACACGGTGGATGCGCTGCCGGAGATCCTCAAGCCGGACGTCGTCAAGACGTTTGAGAAGTTCAAGATCCTCTCCGAACGCGAGCTGCATGCGCGCTGCGAGGTGAACCTCGAAACCTATTGCAAGACGGTAAACGTCGAAGCGCAGTTGATGGTGTTGATGGCCAATCGATACATTCTGCCGGCGGCGCTCGAATATCAGCGCCGGGTCGCCGACAGCGTGTCGGCGGTCAAGGCAGCGGGCAGCCTCAGTAAGGAAGGCAAGAAGGTCCTTGATCGCTTGGTCAAGCTGGTGGATCAGTTCCGCGCGAAGACCGAGGTTCTGTCAAACGCGCTCGACCATTCGAGCGCCTCGACTCAAAAACACGCCAAGTACATGCGGGACACCATCGTGCCCGGCATGGCGACGCTGCGTGAGCTTGGGGATCAGATCGAGCTGATGATTCCGCACGAGCTCTGGCCGCTGCCGACGTATCGGGAGATGTTGTTTATCAAGTGATTCGCGTCGTGGCATGATCGACGGATGTTCCGTCGGTCGATCATTGCCCTGGCTCTGCTGGCGATGGCCGCTCTTGGCTGCAAGAGCGGCTCAACGCCCACCTCACCCTCAGCGCCGCCTCGTGCGCCTTATTCACAGACAGATTTACGGGTTGGGACCGGCACGGAGGCCGTCACGGGTCGCCGAGTTGTAGTCAATTACGCTGGGTGGCTGTACGACCCGAGCGGCGTCGATGGCAAAGGGAGAGGGTTCGACGCCAGGGCAGGATTCAGCTTCGTCCTGGGCACGACCGTGATCAACGGATGGAACCAGGGCATCCCGGGCATGCGCGTCGGCGGGATCCGCCGCTTAGTGATTCCGCCCGAGTTGGGCTATGGCAATGTGCCGAATGGATCGATTCCGGCGAATTCGACGCTCGTGTTCGACGTTGAACTAGTCGAGGTCCAGTGAACAGTGGTCAGTGATCGGCGATCAGTGAGAGGTCGAGACGCTGGAGCGCAAACCCGAGGTCCCGTTGGCCATGTTCGGATGTGCGAGCCGTGCGCGAGATCGCGAACAGCAACTCATTGGTCCCGGCCAACCAGACTCGGGTCGGCACAGTCCACCGATAGTTTGATCCTTCTGGAGCCAGTGTGACCGCCGGAGTCGTGAACACGCCATTCACCGTCAGTGTGAGCGTGGCCGGTCCGCCAATGGTCGCAGCCGGTGCGCCACTGATCGAGACATGCACCGCGCCTCTCCGGGCTGATGGCACGAGAATGACGCCTTGCGCCTTCATCCACCGAACGGCGCCGAGCCCGCGCGGGCTCATCTCGGTGCCATACCATCCCGTCCCGAAATACTCGGGCGTGTCGGGCAGCACCACAAGGTCGTTCGCCTTCCCAAATGCCTGGTCCACGCCGAGCGAGGCTGCGCAGACCTCCGCCCGCGCGGCGGGCTCATACTCTTGAAGCCGCGCCAGCACTCGTGGCGAGCGTCGGCCGAGGCGTAAGCCAAGCAGACGATCCCGTGCCGGCTGCGCCTCGATCGTCAGCCTGACAACCGCGCCCGGCGCGCTCCATGGATTACCGTCGTCGAGCCAGAAGTCGGCGGGCGCACCAGATGCAGGTCCGGGCCGAAGGACCTCCGTGAGCAGCGGGATGGGCATGCCATCCAAGCCTTGCGCCTCGACATCCAGCGGTACTTCGTCGCCGATTACAAACACGATTTGCCCATCGAGATCCGCCGGCAGTTGAACGCCCAGCCGTCCGGTGTACTCGACGCCAGGGAGTGGGCTCCAGCGATCCTCCCGGACTTGCGCGCAGTTCAAGCGACGGCGCACGCGCGCCCACGGAAATGCCGTCTGAGAGGCGGATTGTGGGAGCCATTCAAGCTCGAAGCCGAGAAGCTCGAGATACCGCCGGCCATTCTGCAGCGCCAGAATCTCGCCGCCGCGCATGGCCTCCGCGATGCCGGCAGCCTCACGCCTCAAGAGCGCGGCGCGAGTGTGTCTCAGGGGCGGCAGGGCCCCAAGTATTGCCCGATCGACGGTGTCGGATTCCGAGAGGATGAAGATCGGTCGGCCGGCCGTATCCCTGTCCTCGAGGGCGCCGCGCACTGCGTCTCGAATGTCGCTCTCGGATCCGGGCAAAATGCCGCCGAACAACCCAGCGCCAACACCGCGAACCACCACAGCGGCCGTGCAGATGAGGCCAAAGAGAACCGCCGCCACCACACGCCAATTGCCCACTGTTTCGGTCTCCGGTCTTCAGTCTCCGGTGTTCAGTCTCTGTTCTCCGGTCGCCGGTCGTCGGTCGCCCGTCTTCCGGTCACCCGTTGCCTGTTCTTCGTTCCGTTCTTAGTTCTTCGTCCTTCGTTCTTCGTTCCCGACTAGCCTCCTCTCCAAACACCTCCGCCTGAAAGCGCCACACTGTCGCGCCATTCTGCCAGGCATCGTGGGACAATCCTGCCTTGACGCACGTCTGCTTCAAGAACATCTCGCGATCCCATCCGTGTTCGGTCGCGACCTGTGGCAACAACACGCCTCGGCGGCGGCCCTGCTCGATGATGAGACCGTCGCGCCCCACTTCGATCGCATCGAGATCGGTGACGCGCTCCGCAGGAGTCAGGATCGACAGACTCAACGTCACATCAGGCAGCTCGCGCGCGGCAATTGGCGCGAAGCGATAGTCCTCGCGCCCCACGTCTGCCGCGAGCTGAATCAGGGCAGGTCCGACTTGGCCGTCGAGATCAAGGGTCCCGAGACAGCCGCGAAGGCTGCCCGCGCAATAGATCGTCACGAAGAGGCCGGCCGCCGGCACATCGATGCCGGGCGGCACCGTCGGCAATCGCTCGTCGCGCACACGGGCCTCGAAGGCATTGCGCGCAAGAGCGACAAGCGAGCGACGGGACAGATCATCGATCATCGCCACATTGCAGCTGATAGATAGCCGACCACCGATCCTTTGTCCCCGGACACGTCTCCCGAATCCGCATACTTGAGTACGCGACTCGTGGTGGCGCCCATCGCGCGCGCCGCGCGCAGCACCGACACGATCGGGCCGCCGCCGCACGCGTGTTCGGGACGCTTCTCCAGTCTGCCCATCAGAGTGTCGGCATCGAGGGCCTCGACGTCCTCAACGACCTGCGCGTCAAGAAACGCGGCTTTCGCCGCGTCAAAAAAATGCGACAGGTCGGAGCTGGCGACCAAAATCGACTCGCCGTCCGAGAGAACCTTCGCCAGGCAATCGCCGACGCTCATGGCAGTCTCCCGGGTCTGATGGCCCATCACCAGCGGGACGATTGACAGGGTTGGCGCGACCGTGGCGAGAAACGGCAGTTGCATTTCGAGAGAATGCTCGCGGACGTGCGCTTCGTCTCTTTCGTGAATCACCGGACATTGTTCGATGAGGGCCGACGCGATCTCTTCGTTGATGGCGATCGGGCCGAGCGGCGTTTCAAAGCTGCCGCGCGGCCAGATAGCGACGCCGGAAAATCCGAGATAGTGCGAGGGTCCCACCAGAACGGCCGTCTTACAACTGCGCTCGCGAAGCAAATGATACGCATGCGCAGCGACCGGCCCGGAATAAATCAGCCCGGCGTGCGGTGCAATAAGCGCGACGAGGTCGGCTCCGTCACGGGGCGGGTGTTTGCTTTCGACCGCCGCGCGGGCCAAGTGCGCTTCGACCTCAGCCGTGAGTCGGTCGGGGGAATCCGGATACCACGTTCCCGCGACCGCCGCCCGCCGAATGGCCATGCACGAGTCTACTACTGGGGGAATCGTCCGAGTGCAACGAGCAGATCGAGGCGGGCCTGCCGCACACGATCCTCGGCCTGCGCGGCGGCGGTGTCTGCGTCGCGCGCGCGCCGTTGCGCGTCGATGAGCTCGATATTGGTTGTCGCCCCTGCCCGAAACGCCAGATCGGTGATTCTCAGCACGTCTGCCGCGTGCTGTGCGGCGAGACGCGCCTGCGACAACCCGCGCTCGGTGCTGTCAATCGCCGCTTGCGCGGCGCGCAACTCCGAACGCGCGCGCAACTCGACGTCAGTGAGCTGAATGCGCGCGGTCGCCACGGCCACCTCTCGCTCGCGCTTTGCCGTCCGCCTCACGCCTCCGTCGAAAATCGGCACCGACAGCGACACAAACCCACGCCAGGTGCGCGAGGGCTGGAACAAGCCCGCCGGCGTGACGTACTGAGGCTCGAACGCCGCTGTCGCGGTGGGCACCCAGTCCCGCCAGCTATCGCGGTACACGCGCTCAGCCGCATCAATCTGCGCAGAGAACAGCTGCACGTCCGCGCGTTGGGTCAGCCACTGCTCCCCGGTCGGAATGGACGACACGATCTCGAACGCGGGCTCGGCCGCCGCGTCCACCGGCGCATCGGCCGCCAGCAGCACGCCCAGCGCTTCCTGTGCACGCCGCAGCGCGAGCCGCGCGTCCTCGAGCAGCACTTCATCAGTCGCGAGCTCCTGCGATGCGCGCAATTCGTTCAGCTTGCTGCCAGCGCCCGCCTGCAATAGCGCCCGTGCGTAGTCCACATGCGCTTGTGCATTCTCGCGAGCTCGCATGTTGACGTCCACCAGGCGTTGCTGGGCGATGACGGCGAGATACGACTGCCCTGTCGCCAGCGCGACCTGGCGGCGGGTCTCGCCGACCTCGAGTCTGGCAACTCGAATCTGATCGTGAGCCTGTGCACTCCGGGCCCAGCGCGCCGCCGCGAGCACCGGATACGAGAGCGACGCGCCGATGAGCGACTGGGTGCGTGGCTGCGTCACGAACTCGTCGAACCCGCGCGCCTCATCCAGCAAGGTGGTCGTCAGGCTCGCGTCAACCGTCGGGCGAAACACGGTGCGCGCCTCCTGGAGCAGGTTTTCGGCGCGAAGAATCGCCTGCGCCGCCTCGGCGACATCGGGATTCTTCTCGAGCGCACGCCGGACTGCCTCGTCAAAGGCGACGCGCTCGGGCGGCGGCAACGTCTGCCCAGCCGCTGTGCCTATGGCGGCGAGGCTAATAGCAAGGGCAACGAGCGTCTCGGTGACCTGGCTACGCATGGGCCGTGCCCTCCAACGCCGTATTCCCGTTCGCCTCGACACGTCGCCCCGGCACCAGCGTGCGGATGATGACGTAAAGAACCGGGATGAACACGATGGAAAGCACAGTGGAAGCGACCATCCCTCCGGCGACCGCGGTGCCGACCGAATTGCGCGCCGCTGCGCCAGCCCCTGTCGCAAAGGCCAGCGGCAACACACCGAGAATGAAGGCAAACGACGTCATGAGAATCGGGCGCAAGCGAATGCGTGCGGCTCCGATAGCAGCGTCCACAATGGACATGCCACGCTCACGGAGTTGCTCGGCAAACTCCACGATCAGGATCGAGTTTTTCGCCGCCAGACCAACCAGCATGACGAGGCCGACTTGACAGAACACGTCGTTGGCAAAGCCGCGCAACAGTTGTGCGCTGAGCGCACCAAAGACGGCAAGGGGCACACCAAGCAGAATGATGAACGGCAAAACCCAGCTTTCGTATTGCGCAGCCAACACCAGATACACGATGAGGATGCTCAGCGCGAAGATGTAGCCTGCCTGTCCACCGGCTTTGATCTCTTCGAGCGACTGCCCGGCCCACGCAAAATCAAATCCCGGCGGCAGCGTTTCAGTCGCGAGCCGCTCCATCTCCGCAATCGCCTGCCCCGAGCTGACACCGGGTGCGCCCGATCCCGTGATTTCTGCCGATCGGAACATGTTGAAATGACTGATCACTTGCGGCGCCGTGGTCTCCCGTAACTGGACGACGGTATCGAGCGGAACCATCTCGCCGGATTGCGATCGCGCATAGAGTTGGCCCAGATCTCCGGGAGCGGCACGGAATCGCTGATCCGCCTGCACGTACACCCGGTAGGCGCGGTTGTTGAAGTCGAAGTCATTGACGTATTGCGATCCCAGGAAGACCTGCAGCGCGTCGGTCACCTCTCGCAGAGGCAGTCCAAGGCTTCGTGCCCGATCGCGATCGATGTCAACCAGTAGTTGCGGATCGTCAGCACGGAACGGCGTGAACAGCCCGGTGACTCGCCCACTCTGATTGCCTTGCGCCACAAGACTCTGCGTCGCGTTGGCCAAGCCAGTGATATCGCCGCCGGTCTGATCGAGCACCTCGAACTGGAAACCGCCAAAGAGCGAAAGCCCCTGTATGCCGGGAGGTGCGAATGACACGACCATGCCGCCGGGAATGCCGAAGAGTTGACCGCGAACTCTATTCAACACCGCGTCGAGCGACTGGTCGTCGCCACGTCGTTCACTCCAATCCCGCAGCCTCGCAAACATCATCCCGTTGTTCGCCGCAGCGCCGGTAAAACTGAAACCAAGAACCGAGAAGACGGCGTCGATTTCCGGCTCCGCAAACAGGATCTTTTCAGCCTGCTGCGCAATGCTGGTCGTGTACTCCAGCGACGCGCCGGATGGCGCCTGGACGATGGTCATGAAATAACCCTCGTCCTCCTGGGGCACGAATGCAGAGGGCACCGCTTGGAATACGGCCCACGTACCCCACAGGCCCACCGCAAAGAGCGCGAGCATGGTCAGCTTCCACTGAAGCGCGTGTCCCAGAACTCGCGAGTAGCCCCGTGTGCTCGCGTCGATGACCTGGTTCACGCGCGTGAAGAATCGCCCCTTGCCTTGCCCGTGCTTACCCAGCAATAGAGCCGACAATGCCGGCGTCAACGTGACCGCATTGAAAACCGACAGGATCGTGGCAAACGCAATCGTCAACGAAAACTGCTGATACAAACGGCCGGTTGTGCCCGGAAAGAACGCGACGGGTACAAACACGGCGACCAGGACGATGCCGATCACGACGACTGCGCCAAACACCTCGCGCATCGCGTCGAGTGCCGCCTGCTGCGCGCTCTTGCCGTACTCGCGCATGTGCCGCTCGATGTTCTCAATCACCACGATGGCATCGTCCACCACGATGCCCGTGGCCAGGACGATGCCGAACAGCGTCAGGGTGTTGATCGAAAAGTCGAACAGCTTCAGGAACGCGAACGTCCCGATCAGGGAGACCGGAATCGTCAGCGTTGGAATGATCGTGCTCCGCCAGTTCTGCAGGAACAGGAACATCACGAGAATGACTAGTAGAATCGCTTCTGCCAGCGTCTTCAGGACCTCGATGATCGACTCTCGGACAACGCCCACATTGTCGAACGCCAGCCGCCATTCGAGCCCCGGCGGAAACGTGCGTTCGAGCCTCGCCATTTCTTCCATCACGCCCTGGAACGCCTCGAGCGCGTTAGCGGTCGGGAGCAGCTGGACGCCGACGCCTGCCGCATTGAGTCCCCCGAACCGCAGATTTGACGAATAGGTCTCGGCGCCGAGCTCGACGCGGCCGATGTCCTTGATCCGCACCAGTGCGGCATCGACACCGGCCTTCACAACGATGTCCTCGAACTGGTTGACCTCGGTCAGGCGGCCCATGGCCCGCACGCTGATCTGATACATCTGCTCTTGCGGGGCAGGTGCGTCGCCGAGTGCGCCTGCCGCCACCTGGATGTTTTGCTCGCGCAACGCATTCACAACATCACTGCCAGTGAGATTGCGTGAGGCCAGCTTCGCGGGATCGAGCCACAGCCGCATCGCGAACTTCCGCTCGCCGAAGATGACGACGTTGCCGACGCCAGGCACGCGCTTGAGCGCGTCTTTGACGTACAAATCGACGTAGTTGCTCAGGAACTGAGCGTCGTAGCGGTTGTCCTTCGCGAAAAACCCGAGGCCGCCGAGAAATCCCGTTGTGTTCTTGGTCACCGTGACGCCCGTCGTGCGGACATCCGCCGGCATGCGTCCCAGCGCCTGATTCACACGATTTTGTACGTCAATCGCCGCGAGATCGGGATCGCGGCCGACATCGAACGAGACGGTGATCGTCCCCACGCCGCTGTTCGTACTGGAGGACGACATGTAGGTCATCCCCTCGACGCCGTTGATTGCCTGCTCGAGCGGTGTGACGACGGCGCTTTCGACCGACTGCGCATTGGCGCCGATGTAGAACGCCGTGACCGTCACGGACGGCGGGGCCAACTCCGGATACCGCGCAATCGGCAGAATCGGAATGACGATGGCGCCCGCCAGAATGATGAGAAGCGAGCAAACCGTCGCGAGGATTGGACGCCGGATGAACAAGTCGCTGAACATCTATCGGCCCTCTCCAGGCGTCGGGGATGGCGCGGCGCCTGCGCCAGGAGCCGTGGCCTGCACCGGCATCCCGTCGCCAATCTTCTGCACGCCGGCGACTATCAACCGTTCTCCCTCTTTCAAGCCGCTCACTACGAGGTAGTCGTTGCCCACGACCGATCCCAGTTGCACCGGACGCTGGCGCGCGACGGTCATCCCCCCTTCACCGTTTTCAACCACATAGGCGAAGTACTGGCCGTTGATGCGCTGAACGGCGACGAGCGGCACGGTCAGGCCTTTGTCGGTGCTCCACACCAGGTGCACGCGCACGAGTTGATCGGTCCGAAATGGCGAGTTGCTCTGAACCGGCGCCTTGACGAGCACCGACTGCGTTTCGGTGTCGACCGACGGCGAAATGAAATTGATGGCAGTCGTCGCAATCGGTTGCGCGCGGTCGTCGACAATGCGGACCGGCATACCGGGCTTCAGGCCGGGCGCCTGGGCGACCGGTACGTTGATATACAGCTCGAGGCCGGCGTTTTCATCGATCGTCGTGAGGGGGGTACTTTGCGTGACGCGATCCCCCACGCGGACCGGGATATCGCCGACAATCCCAGCGGTCGGGGCGGTGACCCGGTGATAAGCAAGCTCGACTCGCTGCTCTCGGATCTGTGCCTCGACGGCCTTCAATTGCGCTTCGGACGTCTGTACCGCGATCGTCGTCTGCTCGTACTCCTGCTGACTCACCGCGCCGGCGTCGAACAGCTTCTTGAATCGATCGGCCTGCTGGCGAGCCCACTGCACATCGGCCTGACGCGCGGCCCGCAAGGACTCGAGGCTTGCAACCGCGGCCTGCTGTCGGCCCGAATCAATCTCCATCAGCAGCGCCCCCCGACCTACACGCTGGCCGGGCCTCGCGGCAATGCGCGTAATAAAGCCTTCGACCTGCGGCTGGATCGTCGTCGATCGACGCGATTTCACGGTTGCGATGTATTCGCTGGTGCGCTCGACAGGCCTGGCGGTAAGGGTCACGGCCTCGACGCCCATCGCCATTGGCGGTCCACCGCCTGGACCGCCAGGCCCGGCGCCTGCGGCACCCTCGCCGCCGCACGCGGCGAATGTGAGCGACAGCGTCAGGGTGAGGCCCGCGATGCCAGTACGGAGGTCGAGCCGAAGGGCTGAAGCGACTGAATAAAGGGTCATGAGGAGTCCTAATGGGGAGGCCGGGCTCGAAAGACCCCGACCAACCTTCTACTATAGGTCTTGTTCAACCTTCGAGTCCTGAACCCGCCCCGACATACAAACGTCACATTCCTTAACGCGACAATAATTACGGATTAGAATCATTATTAGGTAGACGAATCTGACGGCGCCTGGTTCCTCGGGCGGCCGGATCGAGGTTTCCACGGTATCCGGCGATATATGACAGGCCGTGTCATACTTTGCGCGCCCACAATCCCAGTGCGCAAAATCGTTGTGTCCAATGAAAGCTGACCGTCTGCTTTCGGTGCTTCTGCTGCTGCAGGCCCATGGGAAGCAGACCGGCCGTGAACTGGCCGCGCGCCTCGAAGTGTCGCAGCGCACGGTCCACCGTGACATGGAAGCGCTGAGCGCCGCGGGTGTGCCGGTGTTTGCGTTGCGCGGCGCGGGCGGAGGATGGCGGCTGGACGAGCACTGGCGGACGCAGGTCCCCGGCCTCGAGGAAGCGGAGTTACGCGCCCTGCTCATGGCGCAACCCCGCGTCATCGGCGACTCGCGGCTGGCCGCCGCGGCCGAGCGAGCCATCGACAAGCTCCTCGCGGCTCTTCCGACATCATTGCGCGAACGCGCCGCATCGATACGACAACGCCTGCACGTCGATACGACCGGCTGGTTCGGTACCGCCGAAAGTCTCGCGGCGCTACCGGTTGTGCAAGAGGCCGTCGCTCGCGACCGCAAACTCGCCATCAAGTATCGGGGAGCCGATCGCGACGAGGTGGATCGCATCATCGATCCACTCGGCCTGGTCGCCAAGGGCACCGTCTGGTATCTGGTCGCGCAGACACCTGCAGGCTTTCGCACCTATCGGGTATCCCGGATTGAAAAGGCGACACTTCTCGAAGCGCCATGCGTGCGGCCGCCGGACTTCGATCTCGCCGCGCACTGGACGACTTCCACGGAACTCTTCCGAGACTCGTGGCGGCGGTTCGACGCGACGCTTCGTCTCGATCCTCGAGCGGCGGACAAGGTGAGGACATGGCGCATGACATCCCCACCAGATCCCGAATCCGCGGCGGACGAGAACGGTTGGGTCACTCTGCGTGTTCATTTCGAGGATGAGGAACAAGCGCGCTTCGTCGTCCTTGGTTTCGGTCCGCGGGCAGAAGTCGTCGAGCCCGAGAGCCTGCGGGCACTGATCGCGGCGGATCTTGCCGCGATGGTCAAACAAATCCATCCCGGCGCGGAACGGTAGAAAGACGGCTTGCGTTTCTCCTTCCCCGCCGCCACCGCGCTCGCACGTCATTACCGGCGGTAATCATTATTTTGTGATACGTTCCGCGCGTTGAGCAAAAGTCCATCCAAGGGAGCGGCGTTTCTCCTGGCCCAGGTGGGTGCTCATGCCGCAGCGAAGTTTGCGGACCGGCTCAGCCCGCAGGGTTTGACGCCCGCCCACGCCGGCCTCCTGCGCGTGATTGCGCTGTCCTCCGGCGGGAGTCAGCAGGAGGTGGCTTCCAAGCTTGGCATGTTCCCGAGTCGGCTGGTGGCGCTCATCGACGAACTGCAGGAACGCGGGTTGGTCGAGCGTGGACCCAATCCCGAAGATCGTCGCACGCACGCGCTTCGGCTCACAGCTGCAGGTCATCGCGCGATCGACACGATTGGCAAGATCGGGCGCGAGCACCAAGAGGAATTGCTCGCCGCGCTCACGAGGGAAGAGCGTGAGACGCTTACGACGCTGCTGCTGCGGGTCGCCAGCCAACAGGGCCTCACGCCCGGCGTGCACCCTGGCTACGCACGGATGCGGCCTGCTCCGGCGAGCGACGATTCGCGAGACGAGAAATGAGTGGCGACGCAGTCGCGTCGCTGACCGGCTACAGTCGCGCCCTGTATTCGAATTGGCTCTGGCACAGGCCATTGCACCTCGTGATTGACGCGGGCGAGGGCCTGGCACTCGCGCTGGGCGCCAACGTCTTCAGTCCCTCTGTCGTCGCCATCACCCACGGCCATTCGGACCACGTCCTGGGACTCCCGGGCTTTGCCGGGGCACGTCGCTTTGGCAAGGGAGCCCCGGACAAACCGTGGATCGTTGTCTACCCGGCACAGTCGGTGGGCGTGGAGGCTATGAAGAACTCGATCAGCGAGTTGTGGAAGGGCGTCACGTTTCCGGTTTCCTGGGTACCTCTGGCGCCTGGCGGTTCGCATCCAATCGGTCCGGACCGCGTTCTCGAAGGCTTTGCCGTCACCCATGCTCCTCCGGATCCAGCTTTCGGTTATCGCGTGCTCGAAACACGGCGCCGGCTGAAAGCGGAATACGCGAGTTTACCGCCGGACGAAATCGAGCAGCGCGCGCGCAAGCATGGTCGCGATGAGCTCATGGAGGAATTCCAGCATGTCCTGCTCGCGCATTCCGGCGACGCCATGCCGATCGCGCCCGACCTCGCGCGCGATGCGGACGTGCTCGTTCACGACGCGACGTTTCTGGGGCTTGCCGAACGCCGGGGGCCGATTCATGCCACCTCGGAAGAAGCGCTGCAAGTCGCGCGCGAAGCCAAGGTACGCGTGCTCGTGCTGAATCATCTGTCGATCCGCTACGACCGCACAACAGCAGTGCCCCAGCTGCGCGACCAGGTAGCCGCGAGTGGATTCGACGGCGAATGCTGGCTGCTCGATGAAGGAGTGTTCATGAATTTGCGAACATGATCATGCAGTCTCCGGTCTTCGGTCTCCGGCACGAAGGTTCTGGCCGTGGGCCGTGGGCCGTGGGCCGTGGACCGTGGACCGTGGACCGTGGACTAAGATAAATCCCTTATGCCCGCCTCACTATCCAGAGAAGACGTGCTGCGCGTCGCCGAGCTTGCGCGGCTCGAGCTGACCGCCGACGAAGTCGAGCTCTTCACGCGGCAGCTCGCCAACATCCTGGAGTACGTCCAACAGATTCAAGAATTGGACACGTCAGGTGTCCCTCCCACCGCGCAGGTGCTGCATCGCCCACTCGATCGCGCTGACGAGCCATTGCCGACGTTGCCGCGCGAGGAGGCGCTCGCCAATGCGCCCGAAGCGGCAACCGAGTCCGGCTTGTTCAAAGTGCCGCGGGTGATGGCATGAGCGACGTCACAGAGCTGACGCTCGGGCCGCTCGCCGGACAGCTCGCCAAGGGAGACCTGCGCGCGTGGGACGTGACGCGCGCTTACCTCGATCGCATCCAGCTGC
Source organism: uncultured Acidobacteriota bacterium (assembly GCA_963846425.1). Lineage (GTDB taxonomy): Bacteria > Acidobacteriota > Vicinamibacteria > Vicinamibacterales > UBA2999 > JACCSI01. The sequence continues at coordinate 1,188,591 of CAWJVW010000002.1, forward strand.
TCAACGGTTCGCTGCACGCGTTTCAAACGGTTGCCGTCGAACAGGCGCTGGAGCGCGCGGGCGAATTGGACAAGACCCACAAGGTAAGCGGACCAACGGGTCCTCTTCACGGCGTGCCGGTCGCGCTCAAGGACAACATGTGCACGAGAGGACTGCCAACGACGGCATCTTCTCGAATCCTGGAAGGATTCGTGCCGCCCTACAACGCCACCGTCGTCGAACGACTCGAGGCAGCGGGGGCCGTGATCATTGGCAAGACCAATCTGGACGAGTTCGCGATGGGCTCGTCCACGGAAAACTCGGCGTTTGGACCGTCGAAGAATCCATGGGCGCACGATCGCACACCGGGAGGATCGAGCGGCGGATCGGCGGTGGCCGTTGCGGCTCGACTGGCGCCAATCGCGCTGGGCTCGGACACCGGAGGGTCTATTCGACAGCCCGCTGCGCTGACGGGAATCGTTGGATTCAAGCCGACGTATGGACGGGTTTCCCGATACGGGTTGCTGGCCTTCGCCTCGTCGTTGGATCAGATTGGTCCGTTGGCGCGCACCGCGGCTGACGCGGCGCGCATGTTGGAGGTCATCGCCGGCGCCGACCTCCACGATTCGACGGCGGCCCCCGAACCGGTGCCGCCTTACACGGCGTCGTTGTCGGGGGACCTGAAGGGCCTCCGGATCGGCGTGCCGCGGGCCGTGCTGACGGAAGGTGTGGACGCTGCCGTGCTCGAGGCTTTCGACGACGCCCTCGGCGTGTTGCGTGATCGCGGGGCGACGATTTCGGACATCGCACTGCCCCACGCACGGTACGCGATTCCGATCTACTACCTCATCGCCACCGCCGAAGCGTCGTCCAATCTCGCACGGTATGACGGCGTCCGATATGGCTACCGCGCGAAGACTGACGCAAACGGGCGGTCAGACCGGCCTCTGCAGGCCATGTACGACAAGACCCGCGACCGGGGCTTTGGCGCCGAGGTGAAGCGCCGGATCATGCTGGGCACCTATGTGCTCAGCGCCGGCTACTACGATGCGTACTACCTCAAGGCGCAGCAGGTCAGGACGCTGCTGCGGCAGGACTACGAACGTGCGTTCGACCAGGCAGACATGGTCGCGATGCCAACGACACCGACACCCGCGTTCCGGTTGGGAGAAAAAACCGACGACCCCCTGCAGATGTATCTGGCCGACGTCTTCACCGTCAGCGCCAATCTCGCCGGGTTGCCGGCCATCAGCGTACCGTGTGGATTCTCCGCGGATCGGTTGCCTATCGGGCTGCAGTTGACGGGCCGAATGTTCGATGAGGCGACGCTGCTACGGTCGGCGGATGCCTTTCAGCGCGTGACGGATCACCACACGAAAACGCCGGAATGATCCGCCGGATAACCCGCGAATCAGGCCGTGGCGACGCCGCGGCCGAAGATGCTCCAGAGCAACAGGCCAAGCAACACGAACGGGATCAGCGGAAGCATCAGGCTGACGATCATCGCGATCAGGCCGAAGATCAGAACTCCGCCCAGAACCAGAAACAGAAGCGGTAAGGCGACGACCCCAAGCCCCATGCCCAGCGTGCCAAACGCGAGCCCGACCGGCAACCAAAGCAACTTGAACAGGAGCCTGATCGGGAAAAACAGCAGCTTGATGGGGAAGAAGACGACCCACAGGACCATCTTCAAGAGGAAGAACACGAATCCGACGATGGCCGCGATCGAGAGACCGACGACTGCAAGCAGTGCCAGGACAAAGAACTCAATCACGGGAAAGCTCCCCCTTCTGAGGGGAATACGTAGGAAATGGCGGGAGAGTTCGGCGGGCGCCCGAGTCAGTGTCCAGTTGTCAGTTTCCAGTTCAAAGGAACTGCTCGCACCCTCCCACCGGCACTCTGAACTGATAACCGGCCACGGGTAATTGACTGCGCCTTTATCTGGTGTCGAACACCGCTTTGAAGTCGGGAAGAGCCCACTCGACCAGGCCGTGACGAACCTCGGTCATCGCCAGGCGCTCGGCCTTGAGGGGCCGGGGACCCGCTTCAGCCTCGACGACGGGCTCAGGCAGCCTGAGCTTTGCGCCCCGGCGGAGCTGCTTGGCACGGAGGGCGGCGACGTCCACGAACAGAAATCGGCTCTCGATGGGCTGCGCCGGCTCGCGCGGGACCCGGGGTTCCTCGACGACGGGCTCACTCTCCTGGATTTCGACTTCACTCATAACTCTCAAGTCTACTGGAGGTTGGCGCTCTGCGGCAAGAACGAGGCATCAGCCGAATCGACCAGCCACCGTGGACCGTAGGCCGTTGACCGTAAACCGTGGACCCGTGGACCCGTGGACCGTTGGTGTTGGTGTTCAGTCCCTTTTTACAAATATGCCAATAAACCACGAAAGGACGCTCGTCAGAAGCGCGCCGAGGATGGCGGCCGTCCATGACGCGATTTGGAAGCCTGGCACCAACGCCGCAGCAAGTCCGAAAGCCAGACCGTTCACGACGAGGTAGAACAAGCCCAGAGTCAGAACAGTGATTGGGAGGGTCAGGATCAGCAGGATGGGGCGGACGATGGCGTTGACGATCCCCAGAACGAGGGCCGCGATGGCCAGCGTGGTCCATGAGGCGACGGTGATCCCGGGGACCACCGCCGCCGTGACCCAGATGGCAATTGCGAGCACCACGGTATGGATGAGGAAACCTGCCATCTGGTGATATTAGCCGACCTCCTTACGCCGCCACCTCGATGTTGATGGTCCGCGGCTTCGCTTCTTCGCGGACCGGCAGCTTCAGCGTCAGCACGCCGTTCTTGTACTCGGCCGCAATCTTGCCCGCGTCAACAGTCGCTGGCAGCGAAAACTGCCGGACGAAGCTGCCATACGAGCGTTCGATTCGGTGGAAGTTCCCCTGCTTGACGTCGTTGTCGAGCGTTCGTTCACCCCGGATCGTCAGCGTATTGTTCTCGACGCTCACGTCGATGTCTTCGCGACGCATGTCTGGCAGTTCCGCCTTCAGCATGAGCGTGCCATCAACTTCGTAGATGTCGACGGCCGGCGTCCACGTGCCGCGGTTCATCAAATCGTCTTCGCGTCCACGCCCATACGTGTCGTTGAAGAGTCGATTCATACGGTCCTGCAACACTGCCAGGTCACGGAACGGATCAAATCGAGTCATTGCCATTGCTCTTCTCTCCTACTTGGTCTCTGCGTATTCACCTTCGACGACTTCGCCCTCTTGCACCCCGGGCGACGCCTGTCCCTTTTGGGTTGCGGCATACAGGGCTTCAGCCACCGCGTGCGACGCCTGCTGCAACTCAGACGTCGCCGCACGGATCGCCGCGACATCGTCGCCCTTCACCGCCTGCTTCGCCGTCTCGAGCGCGGATTCAATCCGGCCCGCATCCGTCGAAGTCAGCTTCGCTTTGTTCTCGGTATAGGTCTTCTCCACCGAGTAGATCAGCGTGTCGGCCTGGTTGCGCGCTTCGATGGCGTCACGGCGCGTCTGGTCCACCGCGGCGTTTGCCTCGGCGTCCTTGACCATCCGATCAACCTCGTCCTTCGAGAGGCCGCTCGAGCCGCTGATTGTGATCGTCTGCTCCTTGTTCGTTGCTTGATCCTTGGCCACGACGTTCACGATGCCGTTAGCGTCGATGTCAAACGTGACTTCGATCTGCGGCATGCCGCGTGGCGCGGGCGGAAGGCCGACGAGATGGAACCGCCCGAGTGTCCGGTTGTCGCGCGCCATCGGGCGTTCGCCCTGCAGCACGTGCACTTCGACGCTTGTCTGGCTGTCGGTCGCCGTCGAGAAGATCTCGCTCTTCTTCGTGGGGATCGTCGTATTCCGCTGAATCAGCGTCGTCATCACGCCGCCGAGTGTTTCGATCCCGAGCGACAGCGGTGTGACGTCCAGAAGGAGCAGATCCTTGACTTCGCCGGCGAGCACGCCGCCCTGGAGTGCCGCGCCAACGGCCACGACCTCGTCAGGGTTGACACCCTTGTGCGGGTCCTTGCCGAAAAAGGCCTTCACGACGTCCTGCACGCGCGGCATGCGCGTCGATCCACCCACGAGCACGACTTCATCGATAGCCGAGGGCTGGACGCCCGCGTCGGCGAGCGCTTGTCTGACCGGGCCCATCGTGCGTTGGACGAGATCTTCGACGAGCGATTCGAGCTTCGCGCGGGACAGCTTCATGGCCAGGTGCCTCGGCCCGGAGGCGTCCGCCGTGATGAACGGGAGATTGATCTCCGTTTCGATCACGGACGAGAGCTCGATCTTGGCCTTTTCCGCTGCTTCCTTGAGGCGCTGCAGCGCCATGCGATCCTTGCTGAGATCAATCGCATCTGTCCGCTTGAACTCGCTGGTGAGCCACTCGACAATCTTCTGGTCGAAATCGTCGCCGCCCAGATGCGTGTCGCCGTTGGTGGACTTGACTTCGACGACGCCTTCACCGACTTCGAGGATTGAAATGTCGAACGTGCCGCCGCCAAGGTCGTAGACCGCGATGGTCTCGTCACTTTTCTTGTCGAGTCCGTAAGCCAACGCCGCCGCCGTCGGCTCGTTGACGATGCGAAGGACGTTGAGGCCGGCGATTTTGCCGGCGTCCTTGGTTGCCTGCCGCTGCGCGTCGTTGAAATACGCGGGCACGGTGATCACCGCATCCGTGATTTTTTCACCGAGGTAGTCCTCGGCCGCCTGCTTCAACTTCTGCAGGATCATCGCGGACACCTCAGGTGCTGAGTACTTCTTGCCGCGCACCTCGACCCACGCATCGCCGTTCCCGGCGCTCACGATTCGGTACGGGACCCGAGCGACTTCGGCACTCACTTCCGAAAACTTCCGGCCCATGAAGCGCTTGGCGGAGAAGACGGTGTTCTCCGGGTTGGTGACGGCCTGCCGTTTGGCGACCTGTCCCACCAGCCGCTCGCCGTCTTTTGCGAACCCGACGATTGAGGGTGTCAGCCGCGATCCTTCCTGGTTGACGATGACGGTTGACTGGCCGTTTTCCATGACCGCCACGACGGAGTTGGTGGTGCCAAGGTCGATTCCGATGACTTTGCCTTTTGCTGACATCTCTTCTACTAATCCCTTCCGTGTTGAGATGGTTCAGTATAGCAAACAATATTAGCTTAATAAAAGCATATTATCTGCTATATATACACTCATATGACGCTCGAGGGCTTTGGAAGGTTTCGGCCCTTGGTCGACTTCTGGAAGGTTTCGGCGCTTGTGGTCGACCTCCGTCCTTCCGACCTCCGTCCTTTCTGCCAACCTCCGTCCTCGCAGCTAACCTCCGTCGTTCGTTCATCTCCATCCTTCCGATTGACCTCCGTCCTTGCGGCTGACCTCCGTCCTGCACACAGCCGCAACCCCACCGGCATCTGGCCCAACCAAATGAAACAGGCGCGCACTAACTCATCAATTAGGGATCAATCGCCTCGTTCACTTAAGGGCCAACGACGCTGAGGGACGTCCGTGGTTGCCGCAGACCCAAGGGTCGCGGCCGACGCCGGAGGTCGACCGCTAGAACGGCGGTTCAACGGGAGGACGGAGGTTGACGCTAAGGACGGAGATCGACGCCAAGGACGGAGGTCGACGCTAAGGACGGAGGTCTGACGCCAAGGACGGAGGTCGACGCCAAGGACGGAGGTCGACCGTCGACCACAAGGTCCACCGCCGACACTGTTGATCGAGCGATCGACGTGACGCGCCCACACACCAACCAGCCGTACAATTCAGTGATGCTGTCGCGACGCGCCTTCCTCACGGCGACTGCCGCCGCATTGTCATACCCGGCGTGGGCCTCGGCGTCCCGCGCTCGGCGCGTGCCGGCGGTCGACGCGATCCGCCTCCGCAAGAGACTCGAGCGGCTCAGCATGTTTGGACGGCCCGCCAACGGCACGTTCGAGTCGGGCGTCAGCCGCGTCGCCTATTCAGAGCCGGACATCGCGGCGCGCGCGTGGTTCCTCGACGAGATTCGCAGCGCCGGTCTCACGCCGCGGACCGATACAGCGGGAAACGTGTTCGCGCGGTGGTCAGCCGTTGGCGATTCCCGCGCTCCACCAATTCTGTTTGGGTCGCACATCGATTCGGTCCCCTCAGGCGGAAACTTCGACGGCGACCTTGGGACTCTCGCCGCTCTGGAAGTGATCGAAGCGTGTCAGGCTGCTGGGGTCACGCCACGGCATCCGTTTGAAATGGTGCTCTGGGCACACGAGGAAAGCACGGCATTCGGGCGCGGCACCGCTGCGAGCCGGATCGTGGCCGGAGACCTGAAGGCAGGCGATCTCGATCAAGTGTGGAACGGGCTGCAACGCGCGGATGCGATTCGGCGTATCGGCGGCGACCCGGCTCGCATCGAGGAGGCGGTGCGTCGCCCCGGCGCGTGGCACGCCTATTTCGAGCTTCACATCGAGCAGGGCGGCACGCTCGAGAAGCAGCGCGTCAACATCGGGGTCGTCGAGGGCATCGTCTCGATTCACCGCTACGACGTCACCATCACCGGGTTTGCGAACCATGCGGGGACCACACCAATGGACGCACGGCAGGACGCGCTGATTGCGGCGTCGCGTCTGACGCTCGCCGTGAACGAGACGGTCACCGCGCGACCCGGACGCCAGGTCGGGACGGTCGGCCGCTTCGAAGTCACGCCAAACTCGCCCAACGTGATTCCTGGCAAAGTGACCCTCAGTGTCGAATTGCGCGATCTGAACGAAGCGACGCTGACCGCACTTGCTGACGACATCAGGCGGCGGGCGGCGGCGATTGCGCGAGAGACGCGCACCGAAATTGCGATGTCGCTGGCGTCGCGCAATCCGCCCGCGCTGGCTCATGCCGGCATGCAGCGCGCAGTCGAGCGTGCCTCGGAACGGACACATCTGCAGAGCATCCGTCTGCCGAGCGGCGCGGGCCACGACGCGCAAATGATTGCCGCACTGTGCCCCATGGGCATGATCTTCGTGCCGAGTATTGGCGGCGTCAGCCACTCACCGCTCGAGCGCACCACGTGGGACGACTGCGCACGTGGCGCCGCGGTTCTGCTGGGTGCCATCCTCGACATCGATTCGCAGGCTACAATTGAGTAGCTCCGAGTGCGGAGCGCAGAATTTTGTGGGTATGCGACCAATCTCGCGGCTGCTCGTTTCGACCGACGTTGGCGACCTGAGCCACGAAGTCCGCCGGCTGTTTGAGGATCTGGCAAAGCGACGTCCAGACCGCCGGCATGTGGTGTCGGGAGAGTGCTTGCCGCTTTTCGACGTGTTCGAGACGGACCGCACGATTGAAATCGTGCTCGACGTCCCTGGCGTGAACGCCGATGGCGTCCGGATCCTGATCAAGAGCGGGATTGTGCTGGTCGCAGGCGAGAAAGAGCGTCCGGAGCCTTCGCGCGGACCCGCAAGTTTTCATCTCGTCGAGCGCGATTTCGGGCGATTTGCCCGGGCCGTGCGCGTCCATGCTGCCATCGACGGATCGAAGGTCCGGGCACGACTGAAAGATGGAGAGCTGCGGATCATGCTCCCGAAGATCACCGAGCGCCGTGGACACGAATTCCTCATCCACGTCGACGCCGATCACGTCGAGCGCGCGGCGCCCCAGGCATGAACATCCTGTTCATCGGCGACATCGTCGCCCGCCCCGGCCGTGATCTCGTGCGCCGCGGGCTCAAAGCGCTCGTGCGCACGCACAACATCGACCTGGTGCTCGCGAATGTTGAAAATGCGGCCGGCGGTGCGGGCGTGACGCGCGAGATCACCGATGAATTGATCAAGGCCGGAATTCAGGTGCTGACATCGGGCAATCACATCTGGGACAAGCGCCAGGTGCTGGAATTCATCGATGCCGTGCCGCAGTTGATTCGACCAGCCAACTACCCCACCGGTGCGCCGGGGTCGGGATCGTATGTCTGGAAGGGCGACAATGGCATCGCGGTCGGTGTCGTCAATGCGATGGGCAGGGTCTTTCTGGCCAACATCGACAATCCGTTTGCCGTGGTCACCGAACACATCGCTCGCGTGCGCGAGGCTGGCGCGCAGATCGTCTTCGTGGACTTTCACGCGGAAGCGACCTCCGAGAAGGTGGCCTTCGGGTGGTTTCTGGATGGGCAAGTTACGGCCGTCGTCGGTACGCATACGCATGTGCAGACCGCCGACGAACGGATTCTTCCGGGTGGAACGGCGTACATCACCGATGTCGGGATGACGGGCGCTCATGACGGCATCATCGGCATGGAACGCACATCGGTGATCGCGCGCTTCACGACGGGACTGCCCTCGCGCTTCGAGGCCGCCACCGGCGATCCACGATTGCACGCAGTGGTCGTCAACGCCGATCCTGCGACGGGCCGCGCCTGGGGGATTGAGCGGCTTTCTCTCAGCGCCGACGACCTCGAGGGCTTACGCGCCCGCCTCGACGAGGAGACTGTCGGGACAATCCAGTGAGCACGCTCTTCGATCTTCCGTTTGAGGAACCAGAACCAGAAGCACCTGAGGCCCCTGCGGCCGCCGCCGCCCCCGCGGTCTTTGCAGCCCCCGCGAAGTCGCTCCGCCAAGTCCTCACAGTCAGCGAACTGACCGCCAATCTTCGTGAGCTCCTTGAAACCAGCGTTTCCAGAGGTCTGGGTCGAAGGCGAGCTCTCCAACACCAAGGTCTGGACGACGGGTCATCTGTACTTCACGCTCAAGGACGGCGGTGCGCAGGTCAAGGGGGTGATGTTTCGTTCCGCACTTCGCTACCTGAAGTTCAAGCCCGAAGACGGCTTGCACGTGATCGTTCGCGGCCGCATCAGCGTTTACGATCCCAAGGGCGAATATCAGCTGGTCGGCGAGCACATGGAGCCGCACGGGTTTGGTGCGCTCCAGTTGGCATTCGAGCAGCTGAAAAAGAAACTTTCAGCGGAAGGCCTGTTCGAGGCGTCTCGCAAACGGCCGCTCCCGTCACTGCCGCGACGCATCGGCATCGTGACGTCCATCGATGGCGCCGCATTGCGAGACATCATCCGGGTCCTGCGACGGCGGTATCCGAATGCTCACCTGGTGATTGCGCCGTCGCGTGTGCAGGGCGAGGACGCTGCGGGCGAACTCGTGCGGGCAATGCGTCAGATCGGGCGCATCGACGGCGTCGATGTCGTGATCATCGGCCGGGGCGGCGGCGCGCTCGAAGATCTGTGGGCCTTCAATGAGGAAAAAGTCGCCCGTGCAATTGTTGCGTGCCGGGTGCCCGTCATTTCAGCCGTCGGGCACGAGACCGACTTCACCATCGCCGATTTCGTGGCTGACCTGCGCGCTCCGACACCATCCGCTGCCGCCGAGCTCGTCGTTCGCCGCAAGGATGAATTTTGCGGCCATATCGACGGTCTAGGCGATCGCCTCGACGCGGCGATTCGCAGACGCGTGGGCCGACTTGAATCGCGACTCAACATGTTAGTCGCGCGGCCCGGGTTCGCTGGTCAGCGAGGACGCCTGGCAATGCGCGGGCGTCACGCGGCGGAGCTGTCCTCGGCGCTGCGCCACGCGATTGCCGGATCGATGGCGCGCCGGTCGCGCCGCCACGAGCAGTTGCGGCGCGGGCTCGAACTGCACGATCCACGTCATCGGCTGGCGGCCATCCGCGCGCGCCTGATCGCGCGCGAAGGCCACCTGGGCACCACGTGGACGCGCCGGCTGCACGTCGCCGATTCCCGCTTCAAGTCACTGGCGGCGCGTCTGAACGGGCTGAGTCCTCTGGGCGTCCTCGCGAGAGGCTACGCCGTGTGCTGGGACGACAGACGGACTCGGATCGTGCGCGATGCGTCAACCGTCAACCGTGGCGAACAGGTGCGCGTGACGCTGGAGCGCGGTGAGCTGCGTTGTAATGTTACAGAAACAGAGTAGAGGCCGCCCTTTAGGGCGGCCGATGTTCAGCCTTTTGGGCGGCCGATGATCGCCCCTTTAGGGCGGCCGACAAGCCACATGGATTCCACCATCAAAGATTTTGAAGCCGCGATCGCCGAGCTCGACACCATTGTCAAGAAGCTCGAAGAGGGTGACCTCCCGCTCGAGAAATCATTGGAGCTTTATGAGCGCGGTGTGCAGCTGTCACGCTTCTGCCACGCCCGACTCGAGGAAGCCGAGCGACGGATCGAAATTCTGAACGAACACGGCGAAGTGAAGCCGGCGCCCGCGTCGCTGGGCCTGCCAGGAGACGAGGAACGCTGACCTGTGAACGCGCTCGACGAATATCTGCAGGCGCGCCGTGCAGAGGTTGAAACAGCGCTCGCTCAATACATTCCCCAGCCGCCGCGCACACCAGCGGTCGTGTCGGAATCGATGCGCTACAGCCTCATGGCGGGCGGCAAGCGCTTGCGCCCGCTGTTGACGCTTGCTGCCGCCGAAGCGGTCGCCGCCCGTCATGACGTGAGCGAGGCGATGGCGCGAGCCTTTGCCATGCCAGCCGCATGCGCGATCGAGATGATCCACACCTATTCCCTCATCCACGACGACCTGCCGTCAATGGACGACGACACACTCAGGCGCGGCCGTCCAACGTTGCACGTCGTCGTCGGAGATGGCATGGCCATCCTCGCCGGCGATGGCTTGCATGCAGAAGCGTTCAGCCTCCTCGCGCGTGAGCCGGTCTCCTCGGATCCGGCTGTATCCGCGCGCAAGCTGCGCGTGATCAGGGTCATTGCCGATGCCGCAGGCCCCGCGGGCATGGTTGGGGGACAAGCCATCGACCTTCAAGCAGTACAGCCCGGTAAGTCGGCAGACGTGGACATCAAGGACATGCACGCGAGGAAGACTGGCGCTTTGATTCGCGCATGTGCGGTATGCGGCGCGGTGATGGCTGGCGGCGATGACACGAGCATCGCCGCGATCGATCGCTATGCCACCGAGATCGGCCTGGCGTTCCAGATTGTCGATGACATTCTCGACGTGGAATCCGGGTCAGACGCGCTGGGAAAAACCGCGGGCAAGGATGCGGCCGCCGGCAAACCCACCTATCCGTCTCTCTATGGCCTCGAGCAGTCGCGCGCGCTCGCCGCGGAATGCGTGAGCCGCGCGGAAAACGCCCTGGCTGATGTCGGCTTGACCAAGTCCCACCTGACGGGCATCGCCCGGTGGATCGTCGCACGACGATCGTGAGCCCTGCCCGCACACGACTCGACACGCTTCTGGTGGCCCGAGGGCTTGCCGAATCGCGCGAGCGTGCGCGGGCACTGATCCTTGCAGGGAAGGTTCACGTCGCGGGCCAGCCCGCTGCGAAAGCCGGGTCGCTCGTGGCGGACGATGTCGAGCTTCGCGTGGCTGAACCCGAACATCCCTGGGTCAGCCGCGGCGGTCTCAAGCTCGCTCACGCATTGGACGCGTTCTCGATCGACGTCACCGACCGCCTTGGCCTTGACATCGGGGCATCAACCGGCGGCTTCACAGACGTCCTGCTGCAACGGGGCGCGAAGCGCGTCATCGCGCTCGACGTTGGCCACGGGCAGCTGCACTGGAAGCTTCGCACCGATCCACGCGTGACGGTGATCGAAGGCCTCAACGCCCGTGCTCTGACATCCGAGGTTCTGCCGAATCTCGACGATGGCGCTGGCATCGTCACGATCGACGTCTCGTTCATCTCGCTGCGGCACATTCTGCCAGTCGTCCCGGCCTTAATGGCGCCGAATGCGGACATCGTCGCGCTGGTCAAGCCGCAATTCGAGGCGGGCCGCAACGACGTCGGCCGTGGCGGCATTGTCATCGACCCTGCGATTCACGACCGAGTCATCCAAGAAGTGACCTCTGCAGCCGGTGCTGTAGGATTGTCTCGCGCGGGCCTGGTCGAGTCGCCCGTCACGGGCGCAGAAGGCAATCGCGAATTCCTGTTGCACATGCGATGCGCGTAGGAATCGTCACGAAGCACGACCTCCGTGCAGCCAGCGAGACGCTGGCCAATCTCGAGGTCTGGCTACGCGAACGCCAAGTAGACGCGGTGTGGGCATCCGACTCCGAGGCGCTCATGCCGGAGGGCAGCCGTCGGGTCGTCACGCGCGAAGCTATCGTTTCCGAGGTCGATCTCGTCTTGGTCCTCGGCGGCGACGGCACGCTGCTGGCCGTCGCGGATCTCATTGGTCAAGCGGCACTCGACGTGCCCATCCTCGGCGTGAATTTCGGGTCGCTCGGGTTTCTCACGGAGATCACCCGGCCGGAGTTGTTCACAGCGCTCGAGGCGGCCCTCTCGGGATCGATCGAGCACGATGAGCGGATGATGTTGCGGGGTGTGGTCGACGGACGATCGCGGGTCGTGCTGAACGACATCGTGCTCACACGCACGGCGCTTTCGCGCATGGTCGACCTCGATGTGACAGTCGGCGATCAGTTCGTGACCTCCGTTCGATCGGACGGCCTCATCATCGCCAGCCCGACGGGATCGACGGCCTACAACCTTTCTGCGGGCGGCCCGGTAGTGCATCCAGCGATGGACGCGATCGTTCTCACACCGATCGCGCCACACACTCTGACACATCGTCCTATCGTGATTCCCGCTGAACGCGAGGTGCGCGTCCGTGCCGCATCAGGCAACGCTGGCGCCGAAATCTACGTGACGTTCGACGGGCAACACGGCTTCCCCTTGCCGGAGGGCAGTGAAATCTCCGTCTCACGCGCCCCCAAGCCCACTCGCCTGATCCGCGCAGCCGCACGCAGCTACTTCGAGGTCCTTCGCAAGAAACTCAAATGGGGAGAACGGTAGAGAATCTAGTGATTTGGTGATCTAGTGATCTGGTGATCTGGTGATCTAATGATCTAGTGATCTAGGGCGAGCGTCCTATCTTGCGTTTGCGTCTTCGTTCGCGTTCTTCCTGACGACGGCGGGCGGTACCGTAGGATGCGGCGAAGATCGCTCGGAGTTCACGGGACTCTTCTTGTAACAGCTTAAGCTCGGCTCCCAGCGCGAGGGCTGTGTTGCCGATGAACTCGAGCCAATACACGGCTTCGTCCGACTCTTCGTTCACGACACCAAGTTTTGCAACGAACTCCTTCGGTGACCGCGCGCGAGCGGCGGCGCGGTAATTCGCGGCGGCAGAACTAGCGGACTTCTGAAGCTGATTTGCAGGTTCATGCCCGCCGCCTGGTCGACTGCGCACCACCTCGCACAGCATGAAAATCCGACGGGCAAATGCAGCGCTGCGAGCCTCAAGTTCCTGCCGGTCGATGCGAAGGTGGGTGCAGAACTCATTCCGCTGGAGAATGCGCCGAAAATCGGCGGCGGCGGCAGGTACGCAGATTTAACGTGTTTCGGACGGCCGAGCGATTGCAGTTTCTGCCCGCCGATGCTCGCAAAGGAACTGAGGGCAGATCACCAGATCACTAGATCACCAGATCATTAGATTTCACCTTCCTCCCTCCCGTTTCTGGCGGAAGTACTCCACCTGCCATTCCTGAACGTTGCGGTTGTGTTCGTCCAGCGTTCGCGCGAACACGTGGGACCCGTCGTTCTTGCTGACGAAATACAGATAGTCCACGGCTGCCGGATTGACCGCGGCCTCGAGGGAAGCCTTTCCTGGTGACGCAATCGGCCCTGGTGGGAGACCAGGGTAGCGGTATGTGTTGTACGGCGAGTCGAACTGCAGATCCTCGCGCCGCAAGTTGCCGGTGTAGCGCCTGGCGCGTTGCAACGCGAAGATCACGGTCGGATCAGCCTGCATGGGCATCCCCGCCTTCTTGCGATTGAGGTATACCGCCGCGACGAGGGGACGCTCTTCGGCGACGGCCGTCTCCTTCTCGACCAGTGAGGCCAGCGTGACAGCCTCCCGGACGGTGAGCCCTTGTGCCTTCGCGGCAGCGCTCATTGGTTCAGTGAACGTCTTCAAGAAGAGTCCTGTCATCTGAGACACGAGCGCCGACGCTGGCGTTTCTCGGCGGAGCGCGTAGGTTTCGGGAAACAGATACCCTTCGAGGTCACGCGCGGCTGGGTCGAGCTCACGAATCGCTTCGGTGTCCCGCGCAGCAGCCTGGAAGTCCGCAGCCTTCCCCAGTCCTTCTTCCTCGAACACTGCAGCCATTTCGGGAATGGTCAGCCCTTCGCGAAACGTGATGAGCCGCCGATACACGTCGCCGCGAGCGATTTTGCTGGCGACTTCGAGCGGGTTCATCGCGCGATCGAAGCGATACTCGCCGGCCTTGAGCTCGCGGGCGCGGCCGCTCACCCAGACAGCCGCGCGAAACGTCACAGCTTCTCGCACGACGCCGGCATCCGCCAATCGTTCGCCGATTGTTGCGGCGCCGGCCCCGACGGGGATCTCAACGAACGTCTCAGCTTCCGGGTAGCCTTTGAATGACTCGTACAGCCGCGTCGCGCCGAAATACGCCAGGACGCCACCGGTAAGAACGACGAAGATCAGAAGGACAAAGAGCTTACGTATTAGGCGGCGCATCACACCCTTCGGTGATCGAGATAATCCTGCAGGACGACGGCAGCAGACGCGGCGTCCAGTTTCGCTTTGCGTCGGCGCCAGTTGCGCTCCCGGCTCGCCAGGCGGCCGTCTGCTTCGTGGCTCGACAGCCGCTCATCCTGCAGAATGACCGGAACGGTCACTTGTTCCTCCAAACTACGGGCAAGAGCCTCCACAAGCGCGGTCTGATGGGTCGCGCTCCCATCGAGCCGTCGCGGCCAGCCCACGACGACGGCCTCGAGCCCATCGTCACTCTTGATGAGCTCATCGATCTCACGTAACAGCAGCGCCAGGGTCGCTCGTTCTGAACAGGGACGTTCGATCAGCCGCCAGGGGGATGCCAGTGTGGCGGTCGCATCGCTCAGCGCGAGTCCGATGCGACGCGCACCGTAGTCGATGCCAAGCACACGCACCCGACCAGTATAATTCTCCAACTTGAGACAACTCGTCCTTGCGGTGGTCGCGATGAGCCTGGTGGGTGGCCTAGCCTGCTCATCGGCTCGTAATCAATCCGCGTTCAAACAGAAACTCGTCATCCTGGGTTTCGACGGGATGGACCCAGATCTCGCACAGGACTGGATGAATGCCGGCAAGCTTCCGAATCTTGCCAAGCTGGCGGCGCAAGGTGGCGTCTTTCCGCTTGAAACGACACACTCGCCCGAGAGTCCGACAGCCTGGGCCTCATTTGCGACCGGCGTGAACGCGGGCAAGCACAACATCTACGACTTCCTAGTCCGCGACACCACGACGTACCTTCCGGACCTCGCGATGGTGAAGCGTCAGCCCCCACGCTTTCTGTTGAACTACTTTCCAGTCAGCCGCCCTCAGCTGACCTCCACACGAGGCGGCACGTCCTTCTGGGTAACCGCGGGCCAAGCCGGCGTCCGTTCGAGCATCCTGACTGTCCCGGTCACGTTTCCGCCGGAGGAGGTGCCAAACGGCGAGCTGCTGGCTGGCCTCCCCCTCCCCGACATTCGCGGGACGATGGGGACGTTTTATTACTTTGCGACCGACCTCAGCCGGTACGAGGAGGGCAACACCGAGTTCGGTGGCATCCTCAAGCGCCTCGTCTTCGAGGGCAACATTTCACGCGCGGAGATCATCGGACCACCAAACCCAATCGTGCGTCAGCAGGAACGCGAGCTGCGTGCGAAGGGCGAGTTGAGCGCGGACGATAAGGCGCGATTAGCTGCGCTCGAGGCGGACGCCGACGTGCGGCTCCCCTTCACGATCACCTGGAATCGCGAAGCGCGGACCGCCAACGTCGACATTCAGGGAAATACCATCCATTTGAGCGAGCGCGAATGGAGCCGGTGGGTGAATCTCGAATTTCGCGTGAACATGCTTGTGCGTGTCCACGGGATGGCTCAGTTCTTCCTGATCAAGGCGGGCAACGACCTGCAGCTCTATGTGTCGCCGGTCAATTGGCATCCGGAGGATCCCCCGACCGCGATGTCGTCACCGAACTCGTTTGCCGCCGACCTTTACGAGCGTCTTGGTCCGTACCGCACACTCGGATGGCCAGAAGCCACCTGGCCATTGAACGAGGAGCGCATCGACGAGGCGACGTTCATGGAGGATCTCGACCGCGCCTTTGACGACCGTGCCGAAGTCATCCTGAGCCGTGTGGACGCCCGCAATTGGGATCTGCTGGTCGGCGTGATTGAGACCACTGATCGCGTTCAGCACATGATGTGGCGGCTCATCGATCCACAGCATCCGATGTACGACGCCGAGCTTGCGCGCGTGCACGGCGGCGCGATCGAGCACATGTACCGCCGCGCCGACACGTTCGTCGGCGAGGTGATGTCACGACTCGAGCCGGGCACCGCGGTGATGATTGTTTCGGATCACGGGTTCCATTCGTTTCGTTGGTCGGTCAATCTCAACACGTGGCTTGTTCAGCAAGGCTACATGGCGTTGCAGGGGCAGGCGCCGGGCGAAAAGAAACTCGACGATCTGTTTGGCGGCGGCACGTTCTGGGAAAACGTGGACTGGTCGCGGACACGAGCGTACGCGATGGGCCTCGGGCAGATCTACGTCAATCTGAAAGGACGCGAGGGCCGCGGCATTGTCAATCCCGGCGCCGAGTACGACGCGCTTCTCACGTCGATGACGACGGATCTCATGGCCATGCAGGATCCCCGCAACGGCGCTCGGGTCGTGCGTAACGTCTACAAGCGGAGTGATATCTATCAAGGACCGTATTTCGATGATGCCGCCGAACTGCAGGTCGGGTTTGAAGCAGGCTACCGGACGTCCTGGCAGACAACGCTCGGGGGCACGCCGCCGCAGCTGATCGAGCCCAATATGAAGAAGTGGTCAGGCGATCACGGATCGTACGATTACCAAATCACCGCCGGCGTGCTGATTTCCAACACCAAGCCCGCGACGACGACCCCGCGCATCATCGACATCGCGCCGACGGTCCTGAAGTTTTTTGGCATTGCGATTCCGCAGGATTTTGATGGGCGTCCTCTCTTCTAGCCGCAGATGAACACAGCCGCAGATTAGACGCAGCCACAGATGACGCAGATGACGCAGATATCTTAAAAGAAAACAAAAATCGGCAGATCTCCCTAACGAAGTCTAGATCTGTGGCATCTGCGTTATCTGCGGCCCGCTTCCGTCTGTGCTTCTCTGCGGCTCAACGCGACAGCGCCAGGAGGGCGTTTCGCAGGTAGAACGCCAGGCTCGCGGCTGCGGCGACGAAGAGAATCATGCGAAGGACGCCGGTGCCCATGCCGAAAGTTCGCTGCGTGATGATCTGAATGGGCTGCCACACGACAAAGAACAGCAAATACGATCCCGCGACGCCGAGCGGCATGCCGATGCGCGGGATGAGCAGCACGGGCATGAGCGTGAGGATGAAGATCCCGCCGATCCATACTCCGAGGGTCAACCAGTAGAACTCCGCGATCGTGACGAGGATCACGCCGGACGGCTTGGACGGGGCGGGAGGAGGTACTGAGGGGGGCTGAGGCTCGGTCATAGGCGCTCAGTGTATCCTCCGACGGAAGATGCCGGCCTGGTTCGCCGCCCTCGATCCCGTCACGCAGGCATTCATCGCCACGCTCGGCACGTACCTTCTCACGGCGATCGGGACAACGCCGGTGTTGTTCTTCCAGCAGGCGCCACGGCGCCTGATGGATGCTCTGATGGGCGGTGCGGCCGGGGTAATGGTGGCTGCGTCGTGCTGGTCGTTGCTACAGCCCGCGATCGAGATGGGCGGTACGTGGCCGGCCGTAATTGGCCTCGCCTTTGGCGGCTTGTTCATCTTCGCGCTCGATCAGCTTCTGCCCCATCTCCATCCTGAATTTCCGGACGAGGCGCACGAAGAAGGTCCGCATTCGAGCTGGCGGCGCGCGGTGCTGCTGATGGTCGCCATCACGATCCACAATTTTCCGGAGGGTCTCGCCGTCGGCGTGGCGTTCGGCGCCGACAACGCCGGCGCGGCCCTGGCGCTTGCGCTCGGCATCGGGCTGCAAAACATTCCTGAGGGGCTCGCGATTGCGCTGCCGTTGAGACGCGAAGGAATGAGCCGCTTGCGTGCCTTCTGGTACGGCCAGCTGTCGGCGACCGTCGAGCCCGTCGCAGGCGTGATCGGCTGTCTCCTCGTCCTCGCGGCCCAGCCGATCCTGCCGTACGCCATGGCGTTCGCCGCCGGCGCGATGCTTTACGTCGTAGTCGAAGAGCTCCTGCCTGAAACCACACGCCGCGGAAACACCGACGTCGCCACGCTCGGCTTCCTCAGCGGCTTTCTCATCATGATGGCCATGGATACGGCGCTCGGGTGATTGGGGCCTCGCCACCGTTTGCGAATTGGCGATTTTGGTGATTTGATAATTTGATTTCCTGAATTGGCGATGGGTGATTGCGGAATGAGCGATTGAGCGATTGAGTGATTCACGAGCGGCTCTGGCCACCGACCAATCACCCAGTCACCCAATCACCCAATCACCAAATAGAAATCGCCCAATCACCCAATCATCAATTCAGATCATCCAATCACCCATCGCTCAATCACGAAATGTCATTGCACCAGATAATCCCTGGGCACACTCTGCTGGTTGCAGGCATTGACGGCAATCACGCGGACCCACGCAGTGAAGCCTGGCGGCAGACCGCCTGCACTGACGTACGTCACGTTGCCGATATTGCCCAGCGGGACATATTGCCCTCCGCCCTGCGTGGTGCCGGCAGACAGCAGGTAGCGCGTTGCACCGGGGACTGCAGGCCAGGTCACATACGCATTGCTTCCGACAACGTCGCCAGTGACGTTGGGGCTTGCCGGTATCGTGCACGACGGACCAATTGTGAAGTTGAAGAGCGCAGAACCTGGTCCAGCCGTCGAGCCATTGAACGCGGTCACACGCACTGAAAAGGCCCCGGTCACGTTTGCCGGCAGCGGGATGTTGATCGACGTTGCGGCGCCAGCATTGACGCTTGTCACGAACCCGCCCCCCTGATAATAGAAATCCAGGCGATGCGACGTCGGCGAGGCGCCACTTCCTGATGTCCACACAACCGTCAGCACGTTTGAGGTGACGGTTGCCGAGGTCACCGTTGGCTGCCCCGGGACGCCGCCACCTGTGCCTGGGTAGATGAACTTCTGGCCGTTGACGTCGTCGACACCAAGGTTCCGTCCGCTTGCGTTTACCGAACAAGTGGCAAACGAGACGGTGGGATACATGATCGCAGCCGCGTCGGCCGAGTGCCCGAGTCCTAGTACATGTCCAAGCTCGTGCAGCTCGATGTCGGAAAAGCAACCGCTGTTTGTGAGGTAGTTCACCGCACTCGCGCTATCGTTGTTGACGATGAATCCTTCGAGTGCAGGCTGAAACGCGACGCCGTTAACGACTGTCGGAGTAGCATTGGGATTGTAGTAAGAGCCGCCAACTGCAAGGGTCCCTCCAGACGCGATTTCTCCGCACGGATCCATGAACGAGATCGTGACCCGGCTCGTGCCAAGGTACGTGTTGTAACACCGGGGCCCGATGCTCCCCGACCCCGCGCCAAACTTGAAGGAGGAGCCGGTGCCGTTCCAACGAGCAAGCGTGGTCGCAAGTTGGGTGAGGCCTCCTCCTGCAAGGCCCGGCTGACCACCGGCCTGCACGTCAATAGGCGGGGAGAACGCATAACGATAGGGTGGAGGACCAATCAGCACAAATGGCTCGGCGTCAAGAGCCTCCGCCGGCAACGCATTCAGGACCGCGTCCGCTCCAACGCCAGGTGCCGTAGCCTGAACGAGTGCGCCAAGCGCTCGCATGTCGCGCCGCTCGGATGAAGCGCTGCCCGGTTCGGTGCGCACTGCAACTCGCAACGAGCCTTCACTCTGAATGTTCCACTTCCCCTGCCACAATGCGGAGGTGTACAGCGTTCCATCGCGAGGGCGTATTTCCAAGAACAGCAACACATCCTCGCCGATCACAAACGCTGGCTGATCGGAGACGGCCAACCCGACATCGCCGACGACGCCGCCCAACTGCTTGACAATGACGCGTTGCGAGCTCATCGCACCCTTCAGCACGTCATCCACGTCGACATGCACATAGGTGTAGATGCTGTTGACGCTCGTATCCCAACCCGACGTAATGTCCACGACGCGGCCGGTCAGAATGACATTCGAAAATCCGATCAGCTGCTCGTCTGACCACTTGGGTCCGTTGCTGGCCCGCGTAACGCTGACCGACGCAAGAATGAGTAGAAACGTGAGCAAGGGCACAAGAGGTCGCTGTTGAAACCGCGTCATGTCTCCTCCAGATTGGTTGGCCGGACTTGCGGGAGGGGGTGAAAGCCGCACCGGGCACGCTAACCCTACTGTGACAACGATTTGAGATCAAGAGCGGAATCGAACGAACTCAATCGCTCGACAAAGCAATCGACGGTTCGTTGCGCAATCCCGTAGAATGGATCAGGAGCTCTTGATGAAATCCCGTGGTCGCCTTGGCGTTCTGCTCGTGTCAGTCCCGGTTCTCGCCTTTGCCCTCGTTGGCGGGTACATGGACAAGGCAATGGCCCGGCAGGACGGCCCTCCCTATCAATACCTCCGCATTTTCGGGGACGTGGTGGAGTTGATCGTCACCAACTACGTCGAGGAGGTGAAGGTTGACAAAGTGATGCAGGGTGCGATGCACGGCCTGGCAGACGGACTCGACCCCGACAGCGCATATCTCGACGTCAATCAGGTCAAGGTCTTCGACAAGAATGCGGCACTTCCGGCGGGACGCACGGGCCTCGAGCTCACGCGCCAGTATTACCTGCGCGTGATCGCGGCGCGCGATGGGTCCCCCGCCGCGCGCGCCGGCCTTCGTCCAGGCGACTACATCCGCGCCATCGATGGGCAGTCCACTCGCGATACGTCGGTCTACGAAGGAATGCGCCTGCTCGCTGGCAATCCCGGCACCAAAGTCACCCTCGCTGTGCTCCGTGGAAACGCCGCGGAGCCTCATCAGGTCGAGATCGTCCGCGAGGACCTGCCGGCTGCCGCGGTCAGCAGCCGGGTCGTGCCCGAAGGCACGGGATACGTCCGCATTGCGGAGTTCGGCAAGACCACGGCGGATCAGATTCGCCGCGAAGTCGCCAGCCTGACCAAAGGTGGCGCCTCGCGCCTCGTGCTCGATCTGCGCGGCACCGCATTTGGCGAGATGGAAAGCGGTCTGGCCGCAGCCCGGCTCTTCGTGCCAAGCGGCACGCTGGTGTATCGCCAGGAGCGCGGGAAGGCAAAGGAGCCCGTGACGACGAGCGCGGGCGACGGCAGCATCACGCTGCCGGTCGCGCTTCTCACGGACAACGGCACTGCTGGCCCCGCGGAACTCTTCGCGGCCGCGCTCACCGGCAACAAGCGCGCGTCGACGATTGGCGAACGCACGCTCGGCCGTGCCGCGCAGCAACGCCTGGTGCGATTGCCGGATGGCAGCGCGCTGCTCCTCACGCATCTCTTCTATCTGACGCCCACCGAAGCCGTGATCAACGAGAAGGGCCTCACGCCTGATGTCGCCGTCGAGCAGCCAGACGTCGACTTCGGTCAGCCCGCGCCAACGGCGGACCCGACGCTCGACAAAGCGGTGGAACATCTGAAGAGCAAGTAGAATTCGGCGCGTCGGCGGCACCTCACCGACACGCAGGACGCCCATCGCTACGCTCGGGCGCAAGAGCTCGGCGGCTTTCGCGCCTCGCAAATACAAGATCGTTCAATCCCAAAAGTCTGTGGCGCCGCCGAACGCCGGCGCTCCTGCACGTGAGCGAAGCGAGCGAGTCCTGCGCGCGAGCGAGCGAAGAGAGTGACGCGCGTCCCGCGAGACCCGAAGCGGCGAGTCCTTCACGCTCACGTCCTTCTGTCATTCAACCAATTCATCGCGCGCATCTAATCGCGTGGAGAGGCCCGAAAAATCGCGCTTTGCGCTTGACTCGATCTTGACGCTCGCGTATAACCGCTCAGCGTTTCATCGTTACAAAACGTCAGCGCGTGGCTCACACGCTTGGCGCGCGTCAGGAGGTCAGGATGAACAAACAGGAATTGATCACAAAGGTCGCAAAGGACACCGGTGGCAGCAAGAACATGGCCGCTCAGGCCGTCCAGTCCGTCATCGACGGCATCACCCGTGCGCTCAAGAAGGGCGATTCAGTCACATTCGTTGGCTTTGGCACGTTCAAGACATCCAATCGCAAGGCGCGCACCGCGCGCAACCCGCAGACCGGGGCCACCATCAAGATACCCAAGCGCAAGGCCGTCCGCTTCGTCGCCGGAAAGGCGTTGAAGAGCGCGGTCAACTAGGCGCCAGACTTCGACAACGCCCGGTACGCGCGCTCGCGCGGCCGGGCGTTGATCCGTACGCCCGCTACCCGTACGCTATACTTTCTGTTCGCCTTTCAACCAAAGGCGCACCCTTTGCAGGCGCGTAGCTCAGTTGGTTAGAGCGCCTCCCTGACACGGAGGAGGTCAGTGGTTCGAGTCCACCCGCGCCTACCAGCCTTCGCTCACCGGCGAGCCGAAGCGTGAGCTTCGGCTGGCAAGCCACGCAGAGGCTGCGCGCCGAAGCGGCGCAGCCGCGGAGGCGGGCTCAAGGATGAATCAGATCACAGTCACGTTGCCTGACGGGTCCGTGCGCCAGGCCGGATCCGGGACACCCGTTCTATCGATTGCGCGCGACATTTCGCCACGGCTCGCCGACGCGGCGCTCGCGGCCAAAGTCGACGACCGTCTCGTCGATCTGTCCTACCCACTCACGTCGGACGCGAGGGTACAGATCGTCACCAGCAAGGCACCGGAAGCGCTCGATCTCTACCGTCATTCAACGGCGCACCTGATGGCCGCTGCGGTGACAGCGCTCTTCCCGCATGCACAATGCGGAATTGGCCCTGCTATCGACGAGGGCTTTTTCTATGACTTTGTCGTCGATCGACCGTTCGTGCCCGAAGATCTCGAAAAGATTGAAGCGAAGATGCACGAGCTGGCCTCCCAGGATCTGCCGTACGAGCGGCAGATGTGGCCGCGACAGGAAGCGCTCGAGTTTTTTGCGAAGCGGGGCGAGCCGCTGAAGGTGCAGTTGATTGAGGAGAAGACGGCCGGCCAGTCGCACGTCTCCTGCTACACGATCAAAGACCGCGATACGTTCGTCGACTTCTGCGTCGGCCCGCATGTGCCCTCGACCAATCGATTGAAGGCCTTCAAGCTGCTTTCGACCTCGAACGCGTACTGGAAGGGCGACGCGAAGAACCAGCCGATGCAGCGTATTTACGGCACAGCGTTCTTCTCGCCAAAGGAGCTCGACGAGCACATCAAACGGCTCGAAGAAGCCAAGAAAAGGGACCATCGGCGCCTCGGCAAAGAACTCGGGCTCTTTATGGTCCACCCGTGGGCCCCTGGCGCCACGTTCTGGCTGCCGAAGGGCACGCTCCTCTACAACACGTTAGGCAACTACATGCGCAGCGTGTTGATTCCAGCTGGCTACCACGAAGTGAAAGCGCCCATCATCTTCAACAAGGCGCTCTGGGAGACGTCCGGGCACTGGGGGCACTACCGCGACAACATGTTTCTCGTGAAATCCGCCGACGACGAAGAGATGGGGCTGAAGCCGATGAACTGCCCCGGCCACTATCTGATGTTCGCCAGCGAGATGCGCAGCTACAAAGACCTGCCGTTGAGATTTCACGAACAAACGCCGCTGCATCGCAACGAAGCCTCAGGCGTCCTGACAGGTCTGACACGCGTCCGCCAGTTTTCGCAGGACGATGGGCACTGCTTCGTCACCGAGGCGCAGATTGGGGCTGAAGTCGAAGCGTTGCTGGGGCTGATCCAACGTGTGTACAACGATTTTGGCTTGAGCTATACGGCCAAGCTCTCGACGCGGCCGGAGAAATTTCTCGGCGAGATCGCGACGTGGGACCATGCCGAAGCGTCGCTCAAGCAGGCGCTCGAGCGGGTCGGTCATGCCTACACGATCAACGAGGGCGACGGCGCGTTCTACGGCCCGAAGATCGACTTCGACATTACTGACGCGATCGGGCGCAAGTGGCAGTGCGCGACGATTCAGCTCGACTACCTGATGCCGCAGCGATTCGACCTCAAATACATCGGCGCCGACAACAGCGAACATCGTCCTGTCGTCATTCATCGCGCGATCTTCGGCAGCATCGAACGGTTCGTGGCGATCATCCTCGAGCACTTCGCCGGGGCGTTCCCGTTATGGCTTGCGCCCGTCCAGGCGGTTGTGCTCCCGATTGCAGATCGGCACCTCGAGTACGCCCAGGGCGTCCAGCGCACGCTGACCGCCGCAGGGCTGCGCGTCGAGCTCGATGCGCGTCAGGAAAAGATCAATTATAAAATTCGCGAGGCCCAGCTCCAGAAGGTGCCTTACATGCTGGTGATTGGCGATCGCGAAGCATCCGATGAGGCCGTGGCTGTCCGGCACCGCGGCCGGGGTGACCTCGGCGCCCGGCGCGTGGACGCGTTTCTGGCGGACGCGCTTGCCGAGGTGGCGGCAAAAACGGTATCGTAGGAGATTCAGCTCCGTCGGTTCTTTGCCACGAACCAGGGTCAGGAACCAACGTAACGAACATCTGGAGAGAGACCTATCGCTTTCGACCGTAATCGGCCCAGCCGTCGCGACGACCGGCTTCGCATCAACGAACGTATCCGCGTCCGGGAAATCCGGGTCATTGACGACACGGGCCAGCAGCTGGGCATCATGCCTCCGCCGCAGGCCCTGGCAATCGCCCGGCAGAAAGGGCTCGACCTCGTGGAGATTTCACCCACAGCGGTCCCGCCCGTCTGCCGGATCATGGATTACGGCAAATACCAGTACCAGGAGCAGAAACGCGCCCGGGAAGCCAGGCGGCATCAGCATGTCGTCGAGGTGAAGGAAATCAAGTTCCGTCCGAAAGTGGACGAGCACGATTACACGTTCAAGAAGAATCACATTCAGCGATTCATCGAGGACGGCGACAAGGTCAAGGCGACGATCTTTTTCCGCGGCCGCGAGATGGCGCACCCGGAAATTGGTCACAAGATTTTGATGCGGCTTATCGGCGATCTGGCGGACGTGGCGATCCCGGAGACGCAGCCGCGGATGGAAGGCAATCAGATGCACACCATCCTGACGGCCAAGAAGGGCGCCAAGATCAGCAAGCCCGCACCGGCTCCGAGGCCCGTCGCGGCGGCGGAAACTGAGTAATTTTATGAAGTTGAAGAGTCATCGCGGCGCAGCCAAGCGCTTCAAGAAGACGGCCAGCGGCAAGTTCAAGCGCGGGCAGTCGTTCAAACGCCATATTTTGACGAGCAAAACCACCAAGCGAAAGCGCGCGCTACGTAAGAGCGCCCTCGTGTCGGAACAGGACCAGGCAAAGCTCGAGCGGATGCTTCCGTATAAGTAATCGGGAAGAACGAAGAACGAAAAACGAAGAACCGAACGAAGGAACGGTCAACTGTTCTTAGTTCATCAAAATCCGGCCGTCGACGGCAAGCGATCAGGGCCTTTCCGCCGTCGACATTGAAGGCCGCGCGAGCGTCGCTCGCGACCAAGTCCACGGAGTGGCCCCTGATCGTTGCAGGAGTATCATGCCTCGCGTCAAGCGCGGAACGGTCCGCCGAGCCAAACGTCAGAAGCTTTCCAAGCTCACCAAGGGCTACTTTCAGAACAAGAGCAAGCTTTACAAGTTCATGAAGGAGGCGTCCGAGAAGGCGGGGGTGTACGCCTACGTCGGACGCAAGCGTAAGAAGCGCGACTATCGCAGCCTCTGGATTGTCCGTATCAACGCCGCCGCGCGGGAGCACGGCGTGTCGTACAGCGTGCTCATGAATGGGCTCAAGGCGGCCGGCGTCACCCTCGATCGAAAGAGCCTTGCCGAGCTCGCGGCGCGCGAACCGGCGGCGTTTGCGGCGCTCGTAGAAAAAGCAAAGTCCGCCGTTCCGGTTGCGTGAGCAGTCCGCGGCCACCCGGTCCGCGGTCAACGGTCAACGGTCCACGGAAAATCTACGGAATACCGTAGGCCGTCGGCGCCGTCGATCGATGGCCGTGAACCGTGGGGCGATGACCGTAGGCTGTAAACCCGTTGGCCCGTAGGCTTCACATGCCTTCCAACATCGACCCTTCTATCGGTCACGACCGAGCCCTCGCTCTCTTTCGAGAAGAGTTGGACCGAGTGCGCGCGGACGCCGATCTCCTGGCACTGCGCCATCGCTGGATTGGCCGCAAAGGCAGTTGGGTGGCGGCGTTCATGGATCTCGTCGGGCGTGCAACGCCAGAAGAGAAGCGACAGATTGGCCGTCAGGCGAACGAGCTGAAACGCGCCGTTGAAACCGCGTTGGTCGAGCGCGAGACGGCGCTCGTCGCCACGCGTCGGCCCGCCGGCGCCGTTGACGTTACCCTTCTGGGTCGCGCTCCGGTCCTCGGTCATCCGCATCCACTGAGTCTGGTTCGCGAGCAGGTTCAAGAGATCTTCACGCGGCTGGGCTACCAACTGCTCGAAGGACCCGAGATCGAAGACGACTACCACAACTTCGAAGCCCTCAACATGCCGCCCGAACATCCTGCGCGCGATATGCAGGACACGCTCTATCTGGAGACGCCGTTCTCCCCGCCCTCGCTTCCAGGGTCGAGCCGGGCGACCACAGGTGCGCGAGGTCGTGCTCCGCGTGAACCCCAGCCACTGACACTGCTGCGCACACACACTTCCGCGATGCAAATCCGGCATATGGAGCATCACCATCCGCCGGTGCGGCTGGTGGCGATCGGCCCCGTGTATCGCCGCGACAACCTCGATTTGACCCATACCCCGATGTTTCATCAGGTCGAAGGGTTGGTCGTCGGGGCCAATGTCACGCTTGCCGATCTGAAGGGAACGTTGTTGTCGATGGCACGGGCGCTGTTCGGCGAAAACCAGGACGTGCGTTTCCGCCCGAGCTTCTTCCCGTACACGGAGCCGAGCGCCGAGGTGGACATCCGTTGCGTCAGGTGTCAGGGCGCTGGTTGCCCCATCTGTAAACGTACGGGATGGGTGGAGATTCTGGGCAGCGGCATGGTGCACCCATCTGTGTTCGAGTACGTCGGCTACGACCCGGACCGCCTGACGGGGTTCGCGTTTGGCATGGGGATCGAGCGGGTGGCAATGCTCAAGTGGGACGTGGAAGACATTCGCCTGTTTTACGAAAACGACCTTCGCTTCCTGGAGCAGTTCGGGCTGTGAAGGTCCTACTGTCGTGGATTCGCGACTTCGTCGATGTGCCTGGCACCGCCGAAGAGATTGGCGCGCGGATGTCCTTGCGCGGGCTGGCGCTCGAAGGAATCGATCCGCATGGCGAAGCCGATGCGGTGCTCGACTTCGATGTGACGGCGAACCGGCCGGATTGTCTGTCGATCAAGGGCATCGCCAGGGAGATTGCAACGGTCTATGCGCTGCCGCTGAAAGAGGGCGCCCCGGCCAGCGCGCCATCCCCCGAGGATGGAGGACCGAGGAACCCGACGGCTACAGGATCGGAAACGATCCCGGTCAACATTGACGATCCCGATCTCTGCGCTCGTTACGTCGCCGCCGTGGCGGACGTGACGATTGGCCCCTCGCCCGGCTGGATGCAAACGCGTCTAGCCGCTTGCGGCGTGCGGGCGATCAACAACGTCGTCGATATCACCAACTACGTGCTCCTCGAGCTCGGGCATCCCATGCACGCATTCGACCGCTCGCGTCTCCGCGGGCCGGCGATCGTGGTGCGCCGCGCACGGCCCGGCGAAACGCTGGTCACCCTCGACGGCAAGCGGCGGACGCTGGACCCGGACATGCTCGTGATTGCCGACGCCGAACGGGCCTCGGCCATCGGTGGCGTAATGGGAGGGGCGGAGTCCGAAGTCTCGGACCAGACGCAACAGATCGTGCTGGAGAGCGCGTGGTTCAAGCCACAATCCGTGCGCGCGACCAGCAAGCGACTGGGATTGCGTACGGAGGCCTCGTATCGCTTCGAGCGCGGGGCCGACCTCACCGCGCCCGCAGCGGCCATGGAGCGGGCGCTGGCGCTGATCGAGTCAACCGGCACAGGCCGTCGTCGCGGATCGGTTGTTGATTGTTACCCCATGGCTTATCAGCCGCGAGATCTGGTGGTGAACTCCCACGCCATCACCCACTTGCTCGGGATGGACGTTCCTGCCGCAGAAACGGAACGGATTCTCACAGCTCTCGGGTTTCGTGTCCAATCGCTTGGCGGGTGGCACGCAGGCGCGCCCGACGTCCCGATGCCGATGGGACAGGCAGGCGAGACCTGGCAGGTCACCGTGCCGGCATGGCGAGTTGATGTCCTACGTCCAGTCGATGTGATCGAAGAGGTTGGGCGCCATCATGGATTCGAACATCTGCCGAGCACGTTCCCGGCCGTCGAAGAGGCGCCGGCTCCGTCGGACCCTTGGATTGCCAGGCACTCCCACCTGCGGCGCGCAATGCTCGCCATGGGATTCAGCGAGGCAATTACGTTTGCGTTCATCGAAAGCCGAGCGGCCGCACCGTATCTGGGCGAGAATCCACCGGTGACTCTGGCAAACCCGCTGTCCGAAAAGTTCACCACTCTTCGGCCGAGCCTCCTTCCGGGGTTGGTCGATGCGGTCAGTCACAACCGGCGCCACGGCCGGCGCGATGTCCGGCTCTTCGAGATTGGCACGCGTTTCTCTCCGACTGGTGAGGTGCGCGCGGCGGCGGCGATCTGGACCGGTCTGGCAACACCCGATCATTGGAGCGGCGCGCGCCGGGAAGTGGACTTTTTCGATGTGAGGGGCGTGGCAGAACAGGTCTGCACGTTGATGGGTGCGGTTCCACGTTTTGCGGCCAACGGTCCGACGTTCTTCGTTGACGGACGAAAGGCCGAGGTTTCGATCGACGGACACGTGGTCGCGGTGCTTGGCCAGATCGATCCCGCGCTGACCGAGCAGCGCGATGTGCCCGCGGGCGAGGCTTCGTACGCGGTCGAGTTCGACCTCGATGCCCTGACCGCGCGGATGTCAAGCGAGCCTCGAGTTGCGGCGACTCTACCCCGCCACCCGGCTGTGGTTCGCGACCTCTCGGTGCTGGTTGACGACATCTTGTCTGCCGAGACAGTTCGTGACACGATCCGGGCGGCGAGTCCGCCCATCCTGATCGACGTGCGCGAGTTCGATCGCTATCAAGGCAAGGGGATTCCGGACGGAAAAATCAGTTTGTCGCTGCGGTTGACCTTCCAGGCCGACCGCACCTTGACGGACCCGGAAGTGCACGCGGCCATGGACGGCATCGTCACTGCATTGAAAACGGAACTGGGCGCTATACAAAGATAGGTGCGTTAGGAACGAGTATGGCTACGAAGACTGTGACTCCCCCGGCGGTGGAACCAATCGACCGCCTGGAAGAAAAGATCAAGCTGCTCGTCAGCGTCATTGGACGTCTGCGCAATGAGCAGTCGCGAATTCTCGAGGATAACTCCAAGTTGCAGCGCGAGGTCGAAAGCCTCAAGATGCGCATCAACGATGCAGAGGGCGCGGCAGGCGAGCTGTCGGAGCTGCGTGGGGAGCGCGACCAGATCCGGTCTCGCGTCTCGGAGATGCTACAGCAGTTAGATGCGCTCAATCTCTAGGTACGAGGGTGCGACGGGTGTGCTAGGGGCGACAGGTGCGGTGCGTCACGCACCTGACGCACGTGACGCACCTGTGCACGCACCGCACCCGTCGCACCCGTCGCACCTGTCGCACCCGTCGCACCTGTGCTATGGCTGAACCCCGCGTCGTTCACGTCGAGGTCCACGGTCAGCGTTATCCCATCCGGACGACGCTCGATCCGAGTTACGTGCAGGATCTGGCGACGTTCGTGGATCGTCGGATGGCGATGGCGTCCGAGGCCTCGCCATCGACCGACACGCTGGGGCTGGCCGTATTGACGGCGCTCAACATTGCCGACGAGCTCTTTCGCGCCCGCGACGAGCACGTGGACAATGCGGACAGCGTCACAGCGCGGGCGGCCGCCTTGGAACGGATCGTCGATCAAGCACTCGAACTGGCCGGACACAGGGACTAATCGGTCCACGTCCCACGGCCTACGGCCCACCGTCGCCGGTCTCCACTCGCCGGTTGTTGCCTTTTGCCTTTACTTCGTGCCCAAACCCTTCTGCCTTGACCGGTCCGGTCTGCCCGCCTAAGATCCAGTTCGTTCCTGCTTTGCTCGTGATGGTTCGGAGGCTTGTCTGAGCCGATGTTTTAACCCAAGCGAGTCGCGTCAGTCGTGTGGTGTGCATGCCTCCGTGGAGAGGAAGCCTAAAGCGCGGCTTTTCAGCGACTCCACCTGTTTACGCAGGTTCAGCAATCCTCCCCACACGGCAAAGCGGGACGGTTTAGTTCGGGTGCGACAGGTGCGACGGGTGCGATAGGTGCGACAGGTGCGGTGCGGACGCCCTTACACCTGTAATCCGGCTCTCGAATTTCTGGGGCCCCCCAGCCCACTCGCGGTTTTCGCGCACCAAAGCACCACCGCACCTGTGCACCGCACCGCACGCGTCGCACCTGTCGCACCCGTCGCACCTGAGCACCTGCTTTGACCGTTTCGGAGATCGGCGAGCGGCGACTGCTGGCGCGAATTCGTGATCGTCTGGGAAGCCTGGGTCGGCCTTCGAGCGGCTTGGTCATCGGCATCGGAGATGACGCAGCCGTCGTCGTGCCGACGCGCAATGCGCAAACGGTTCTGACGACGGATGCGCAGGTGGAAGGCGTGCACTTCCAGCGCCGGTTTTCGAGTGCAGCCGACATCGGCTATCGCGCGCTGGCCGTGAATTTGAGTGATCTGGCCGCAATGGGCGCCAGGCCGCGATGGGCGCTTTTGTCGTTGGCTCTGCCCAGCGACCTGCTCGTCGAGGACGTCGACGGGATCGTAACCGGCGTCGTCGAGATGGCGGTAACGCACGCGGTTGCCATCGTCGGCGGGAACCTGACGCGAAGTCCAGGTCCGCTGATGGTAGATATCACGGCGGTGGGGGAAGTCGCACCGCGTCGGGCGCTGACGAGAAGCGGTGGCAGGCCCGGTGACGAGTTGTACGTAAGTGGAACGATTGGCGGTGCGGCGGCGGGGCTGGAGATGTTGACAGCCATTCCGGCCGATAGTCGTTATGACGGGGAGTGTATCGCGAGGTATCGACGCCCTGAGCCGCACGTGCGGTTGGGTCTGGCCATCGCGCACGCGAAAGCCGCGCGAGCGGCAATCGACTTGAGCGACGGGCTCGCGGACGCTGTGCGACAGCTTGCGGAAGCGAGCGGGTGCGGCGTCGAGATCGACGCCGCGGCCTTGCCGATCAACCAGGCGGCACGCCGATGGTGGGACGCGGCGGGACGCGATCCGGTTGAGGCAGCGCTCGCCGGCGGCGACGACTACGAACTGCTGTTCGCCATCCCAAGGGGGTTTGGCGGCCGTTTGCGTCACGCCCGTTCGCGAGTCTCCGAACCGCGCCTGACTCGCGTTGGCGTGCTCACGAAGGATCCGGCGGCGCGCGTGCTGCTGCGCAACGGACGACTGGAGGAGTTGCCAGGCGGATTCGTGCACTGGGAGGAGATGGAGAAAGGCAGAAGGCAAAAGTAGAAAGGCAAAAGGAAAAGGCAAA
Organism: uncultured Acidobacteriota bacterium; assembly: GCA_963846425.1. Taxonomy (GTDB): domain Bacteria; phylum Acidobacteriota; class Vicinamibacteria; order Vicinamibacterales; family UBA2999; genus JACCSI01. Next base: position 1,220,069 of record CAWJVW010000002.1, read on the forward strand.
ACTCCGCGCGACTACGTTGTGCTTTTGTGCCTTGTGCCTTGTGCCCTGTGTTTTTTGATTATGTTCATCACCCGCTCGTTCTGGCGCAAGGTCGTAGCGACCGTCGGGGCCGCAGTGGGATTCGTGTTTGTCTACGAGGCAACCATTCGGGACTCCCGCTACGCAGCGCGGCAAGCCATTCTCACCGATGCCGCAGCTGTACCGCAGCCGGGGTCGCAGCTCCGCTTCACAGCGACGGCGTATTGCAAAGGCGAGACGACCGCGTCTGGGGTGGGTGTGCGCACTGGGATTGCCGCCGCCGATCCCACGCTGTTGCCGGTCGGCACCGTCGTTCAGCTCGACACACCCGACGCTCGTTACGACGGCATTTGGACCATCATGGACACCGGTCCCGCCGTCCAGGGTCGCGTCATCGATTTGTATCTCTGGAGCTGTCACGACGCGCTTCGGTTTGGACGCCGGCCAATCCGGCTGACTGTGCTTCGGCTCGGATGGAATCCGCAGAACAGCGCGCCCGGACGAGTCGATACGCTCTTCAGGCAACGCGAGATCGATCGGGCACAGATGCCGGTGCCATCCAAGCCGGTCGATCCAACCGGTACGCTGACACCGCCCGTCGTACCGGCCGTCGCCCCGCCGCCGATCTGACGGCGAGTCCGAGTCGCTCCCTGTGGGGATCTACGCCTCCACTCGGAGCGGCGGGTCCTGAGACCCAGCAGCAGCAAACTGAAGCTGATACAGCCGGTGATAAATACCCCGCTGTCCCACAAGCTCCTGGTGTTTCCCGGACTCCCGCAACTCGCCCTTGTGGAAAACGAGGATGCGATCCATGTCCTGAATTGTCGAAAGGCGATGCGCAATCGCGATCGTGGTCCGGCCTCGCATCAGGGTCTCGAGCGCATCACGTATCAGCATTTCGGTTTCGGTGTCGATGCTCGACGTCGCTTCGTCGAGGAGAAGCACTGGGGAGTTGAATGCCAGCGCTCGCGCAAACGAGAGCAACTGCTTCTGACCGACTGAGAGCGTCGCACCGCGTTCGACCACCGCGGCGTCGATCCCGCCGAGCGCCTCGACAAACGACGCGGCGTTCACGGACTGCAGCGTTCGTCTGACCTCGTCGTCCGTGATGGCGTCGTTGCCCAGTCGTACGTTGGCCGCAATCGTTCCTGAAAAGAGATGCACGTCCTGCAGGACCAGGCCGAAGAGGCTACGAAGTTCCGCCAGCGGCAGCTCGCGAATATCCGTGCCGTCTACGGTGATACGACCGCGACTGACGTCATAGAAGCGGAGCAACAGATTGATGATCGTCGTCTTGCCCGCGCCGGTCGCCCCGACGATCCCGATGCGTTGACCAGGTTCGACGACAAACGAGACGTCGCGCAGCACGTAATCGTCGCCGTTGTAGGCGAACCACACGTTTTCGAAAGCCAATTGGGGCTGGTGGGAGGGGTGGGCCTGGGATACGCCAGGTGGGTCGAGTAGGGCAGGTGGGAGAGAATCCGGACCGTCGGACCTACCTGCCCCACCCGGCCCAATGACCACCGGCGTGTCCAGCAGTTGGAAGATTCGCTCGGAGGACGCCATGGCTCCTTGAAGCAGGTTGAACTTCTCCGAGAGGTCCTGAATTGGACGGAAGAACCGTTGGGTGTATTGGATGAACGCCACCAGCGTGCCGAGGGTGAGGGTATCCTCCATCACCCGCCCGCCGCCAAACCAGATGATGAGCGCGGTCGCCAGAGCGGCGATCAGTTCGATCGCCGGGTAAAACACGGCGTAGTAGAAGATCGAGCGCAGGTTTGCCTGCATGTGGGCTGTATTGATCCCATCGAACTGTTCGAAGTTCCGCGCTTCGCGCCGAAAGAGCTGCACCGTCGAAATTCCCGTGATGTTCTCCTGCAGGAACGAGTTGATCCGTGCGATCCACAGCCGGACGTCGCGATAGGTGTCGCGGACGTTGACCCGGAACCATTGCGTCACCATCACAATGAGCGGGATGACCGAAAACGCGACCAGAGCCAGGCGCCAGTCGAGCCACAGCATGGCGCCCATGATGGCGGCCAGCGCAAACACATCCCCAAACACCGACACCACGCCCGACGTAAACAGCTCATTGAGCGCATCGACATCCGTCGTCACTCGTGTCATCAGCCGTCCGACGGGATTGCGGTCGTAGAACCTGACGTCCAATCGCTGCAGGTGTCCATAGATCTGCATCCGCAGGTCGAACATGATCCGCTGCCCTGTCATCTGCAGCGTTGACGTCTGCACGAACTCCAGGAGGAATTCGGCAAAGAGCGTCGCCAGATACAACGCCGCGATCGTGCGCAGTCCCTCCCAGTTGCTCGCGGGAATGTGGACGTCGATGACCTGCAGCGTCAGCCAGGGCGGGACGAGCTGCAACGCCGCCCCGGCCAGAATCGCCGAGAGCGCGAGCAGCACCGCGCGCCAATACGGACGGAGGTACAGCAAGAGCCGGCGCATCAGCCGCGCGTCGTATGCCTTGCCGAGGATGTCGTCTTCGTGCATCCGTTTGCCTTTTGCCTTTCACGATTCCTCATGACGCCGCCAGCTCGTCTTCCAGCAGCTGCTGTCGATGTAGCGCTGCGTACAACCCGCCATGCGCGACGAGCGCGTCGTGGCTGCCCTCTTCGACAATTCGGCCCTCCTCCACCACGACAATGCGATCGGCGTCTCGGACCGTGGAGATGCGATGCGACACGATGAGCGTGGTCCGGCCCCGACGGACCTCGCGCAAACGCTGGAGAATCTCGTCTTCCGTATGGGTATCAACCGCTGAAAAGGCGTCGTCCAGCACTAGAACTCGGGGGTTTACGTGTAGCGCACGAGCGATCGCTGTCCGCTGTTTCTGGCCGCCCGACAGCGTGATGCCGCGCTCGCCGATGCGCGTCCGATAACCCTCGGGAAATTCTTCGACGTCCTTGTCGAGCCGGGCGATGGCCGCAACCCCGCGCACCTGGTCCTCATCACTCGCTGCACCAGCGGCACCAGCCGCACCTGCGGCACCCGCCTCCCCCCCAAACGCCACATTTTCGGCAACCGTGTCCGAGAACAGAAATGGCTCCTGCGGGACGAAGCCGATTGCCCTGCGCAGTGTCGCCAGCGGCAGCCCACGCACGTCGATATCGTCCATGAACACCGTGCCAGGCGGCGGATCGTGCAATCGGGCGAGCAAAGACAGCAGCGTGGACTTGCCCGCGCCAGTTCGGCCGACGATGGCGAGGGTCTCCCCGGCTGGAATCTCGAGCGTGATGTCCTGGAGCACCTGACGGCCGGCGTAGGCGAACGTCACGTGACGGAGGCTGATGGCGCCGGTCAAGTCGTCGGGTCGTACATCCGGCCGCGTGAGGTTGCGGTCATCTATCGAGGGCACGACTTCGAGGACGGCCAGCATGCGCTGCCACGACGCACGCCCGCGCTGGACCAGATTCGTCACCCATCCGAACGCAATCATGGGCCACGCGAGCGTCACCAAGTAGCTGTTGAAGGCCACCAGCTCACCGAGTGTCATGCGTCCTGCGATGACATCGCGGCTGCCGAGCCACAACACCACCAGCTCCGACAATCCCATGAAGAAGCCCATGCTCGGAAAAAACAGACTTTGTAGTCGAATGAGCACGCGGTTGCGCTCGAGGTACTCGGTGTTCGCGTCACGGAAGCGAGCGAGCTCGCGGACTTCCTGCCGATAGGCGCGAATCACCCGCACGCCCGCAAGCGATTCCTGCGTGACTGCGCTGAGATCGGACAACTGCGCCTGAATGCGCTCGAAGCGCTCGTGGATCATCCGGCCGAAGTAACGAGCCGTGATGGTCACAAACGGCAACGGTATCAACGCGATGAGCGTCAACCGCAAGTTGATCGACGCCATCAGCGCGAGCGCGATCACAAAGGTCAAGCCGGTGCTGGCCGCATACATCACCGCGGGACCGACCATCATGCGGACGGCGCTGAGGTCGTTGGTGGCCCGCGACATCAGGTCGCCGGTACGATTCGCGTGGAAGTACGCGAGCGGGAGTCGTTGCAAGTGCGCGTAGAAGGCGTTGCGGATGTCGTACTCGATGGCCCGGGACACGCCAATCAGGATGCGTCGGGTCGCATAGCGCGCGGCGCCCCCGACGATCGCAATCGCGAGAATCAGCGCTCCGTAAAAGATGAGCTTCGCATCAGTAACGCCAACGTACAGATCATCGATCGCGTACTTCAGGACCCAAGGCCCGCTTAGCGTGATCGCGTTGGTGAACACGACACAGGACAGGCCCACCGCAAATCGTCCGCGATAGCGGACGATGTAAGCCAGGAGTTGTCCTGTGGCGTGGTCAACGAAGTTGCGGGTCCCCGTAAGTATTGACAATCTAAGACTTCTCGCCGTTCTGACCTGCTGATATCATCCGGTCCCTATATGCACGCTCTGTACTTGATCTTGCCGGCCCTCGGCATTTTCGCGATCGCGTACCGCTACTACAGCGCGTTCATCGCGACGCGCGTCATGATGCTGGACGACGCGCGAGTAACGCCAGCCCATACGAAGTACGACGGGCATAACTACTATCCCACGTCCAAGTGGGTGCTTTTCGGCCACCACTTCGCCGCCATAACCGGATCGGGGCCGCTGATTGGTCCGACGCTGGCCGCGCAGTTCGGCTACGCCCCCGGATTCATCTGGCTGGTCGCCGGCTGCTGCCTCGCGGGCGCCGTTCATGACTTCGTCATCTTGTGGGCGTCCGTTCGGCGGGGCGGCCGGTCGCTTGCCGAGATCACGCGCGACGAAATCGGCCCAGTGGCCTGGTTCGCGGGCGCCATCGCCATCCTGTTCATCGTCGTCATTGCCATCGCCGGTCTGGGCATCGTCGTTGTCAATGCGCTTGCGGAAAGCCCCTGGGGCACGTTCACGATCGCGATGACTATCCCGCTCGCGATTTTCATGGGCTTCTACATGTACGTGTGGCGCAAAGGCCGCGTTGTCGAAGCCACGGTGATCGGCGTTCTCGGGCTAATGGCGTGCGTCATCTTTGGCGAGCCCCTCAATCATCCCGGCTCGGCAATCGGGAGTCTCTTTCGGTTGACCCGCGAGCAGTTGGTGTTTGCCATTGGGATCTACGGATTCGCTGCCTCAGTGCTTCCGGTCTGGCTGCTGCTGTCGCCGCGCGACTACCTCAGCTCTTTCATGAAGATCGGGACGATCGCGCTGCTCGTGTTTGGCATCGTCATCGTCAACCCGGTGCTTCACATGCCGCCGCTGACTGAATACATAAACGGCGGCGGCCCGATCATCCCAGGGCCCCTGTTCCCCTTCTGCTTCATCACCATCGCGTGTGGGGCTATCTCCGGGTTCCACTCGCTCGTCGCGTCGGGTACTACGCCCAAAATGGTCGACAAGGAAACTCACATCCGGCCCATTGGCTATGGCGCGATGCTGATTGAGGGTACGGTCGGAGTCCTGGCCCTCGTCGCCGCAGCCGCCATGTTTCCGGGCGACTATTTCGCGATCAACACGACGCCGGGGGTCTACGCCACGCTGGGTCTTTCTCACGTCAATTTGGAAGCGCTCGAGCGGGCCGTAGGCGAGTCGGTGGCCGGCCGGGCCAGCGGCGCGGTCTCGCTGGCAGTTGGCATGGCTCAAATCTTTACCGCACTTCCAGGCATGAGCGGGCTGATGGCCTACTGGTATCACTTCGCGATCATGTTCGAGGCGCTATTCATCCTGACGACGATCGACGCGGGAACCCGCGTGGGCCGATTCCTTCTCCAGGAGTTCTTGGGGCGTGCATACTCGCCATTCAGCAACCCGGCCTGGGTGCCAGGATCGATCTTCTCCACGGCGATCATCGTGTTCGGGTGGGGATATTTCATCTACACCGGCAGCGTCGACACGATCTGGCCGATGTTTGGTGTGGCGAATCAACTGCTCGGCGTCGTCGCGTTGTCGGTCGGAACGACGGTCATCATCAATCTCGGCAAGATTCGTTACGCCTGGATCACGGCGGCGCCGTTGTCCTTGCTGGCCGTCAATACGCTGTGGGGTGCGGTCCTCAACATTCGAGACAACTACTATCCGATGGCAGTGGGTGCAAACGAAGCGACACGCTTTCAGGGCTGGGTGCTGACGAGTTCGTCGGTCGTCATCATCGTTTGCGCGCTGATCATCCTCACCGCCTCGATCCGCAAGTGGGCGGGAATGTTGAGTGGTGGACGGCAGGCGCTACCTGCAGAGTCGTAGAAACTTGTCAGTTTTCAGTTTTCAGTTTTTAGTTCAAAGGGTCCGGTCTCTTCGGCACTTTGAACTGGCAACTGATAACTGGAAACTGTATCCTCGATGAGCCTGTAACCCAGCCAGGCTGACGAGCCCTCCCCCAGGGCTTGATCGCCCGCTTCCTGCGGGCCGCGCGTGAAACTTCCGGGGCAGGACTGATTCGAGATGTCACTATTCGTCTGTCGTCGTGTGAGGTTTGCCGCAGCCGTCTGGGCGACGGTCGCGGTCTGGGCGATGCCGGCCACAGCGCAGGTTCAGCCGTCGGGACCGATAGTCGGCGAGCGGTACAACGTCGAAGCCGCATTTGCCCTCTGGAGCGCCGAGCCCACGTTGATCGTTGCGAGCGAGTCGCTGGGGATCCCGGGCGACGACATTGATCTGGGTAGCGATCTCGGTATCGAGAAGAAGCGTCTCTCCGAGCTGCGCGTTGTGCTCCGGCCGGCGCCGAAACACAAGTTTCGGATTCACTACCTGCCCATCAAGTACGACGTCGAGTCCACAGTCCAGCGCGAATTCGTGTTCAACGGACAGCGGTATCAAGTTGGCGTGCCCGTCCAGACCACGGCGGATTTCACAACATACCGCTTTGGCTATGAGTACGACTTCTTCTATCGTGAGGCGGGTTATGTCGGATTTCTCGTGGACCTGAAGTACACCAACGCATCGATCGAGCTCGACAGCCCGATTGGCAGCGAATTCACCGAACAGGTCGCACCAATTCCAACGATCGGCGTCACCGGCCGCGGCTATCTCACGACAAACGTCTCGGTCACCGGCGAGCTGGCATTCTTCAAGATCCCTGAGAATCTCAGCGACGATTTTGGCGGACGCTACTTCGATTACGACATCTACGGCACCTTCAATTTCACGCCCAATGTCGGCGCCCAGCTTGGTATCCGCAGGGTCGACGTCGAGTACTTTCGCGATCTCGACAGGGGCGATCTGACATTCAACGGATGGTATATGGCGGGAGTCGTGCGGTTCTGAGAGTACGCTCGGTGTTGCACTCGAATCGACGCAGAACCACGGGCATCAGGGAGTTCAGGGAGGAGATTTGCTCGCCGATCTGCGACTTCAGGTGGGCTTGCGTGCGTGGCAGAGGATCGAGCCGCCGATCGGCATGTCAACGACACGCAGTGCCGCAGCCTCAGCTCGCACCACTCCTGTGAGCAGCGCGTTGACCGGCCGTGGCGGTACTGTGATGTCAAACTCGCCGGGAGCGTTCCCGCCGCGCCAGCGCTGTATCAAGCGGACCGACAGCATGAGCGGAAACAACGTGGCGTGGACGAACGTGAGCCGATCGACGATCAACCCGGCGCCTTCAATGAGGCTCCGCAATCGCGTCGGCGTATAGCGGCGATACTCGACCGAAAGGACCGCATGCCCTCCACTGAGGATGTCGAGAGCGGCCACATTCAGAATCAAATGGCCGCCGGGCTTCAGGACACGGTAGAACTCCGCCATGCCGGCCCGCTCGATGTCTGCGGGAACACACTGAAGGACGTCGAACGACGTCACCACATCGAATGACGCATTGCCAAAGGGAATCGACGCCAGGCTGGCGCGCGCGACAGCTTTCTCGGATTGCCGCGCATATTCGAGCCCCGTCCAGTTGAAGTCAAAACCGTATGCTCGTCCAAATTCAGCGAGCATGCTCATGTTGGCCCCCGTGCCACAGCCGCAATCGAGCAGCCATGGATCGCCGAGGCCCACCACCGCGCGTGCGAGCTCAGGACGAACGAACCAGCGGAATCCTCGAAACCAGAAGTGTGAGCGCTCGGCGCGCGCAGTGAGTTCTAGGAGTCGGTCCATGCGCTCGTGGACAAGTCACGCATGCTACCATACGGGCTCGCATGACAAGGCGCAGGCTCGTCGAGGCCCTGCAGGTTGTCCTCCTCGCCAGCACACTCACGGTTGCCCTCACCTATCCGCTTGCGCCTCGCCTGTCTCACATCGGTCGCGTCAACACAGACGATGGGCGCTTCAGTGTGTGGACCGTCGCGTGGGTCGCGCACGCGCTGACCACCAATCCAATGCGGCTGTATGACGCCAACATGTTCTACCCGCACCCGCGCACGCTCACCTACTCCGAAGCGAACATTGGCGCTGGAACGCTGGGAGCGCCCGTCTGGTTCCTGACCAAGAACCCGCACGCAACTCACAATTTCGTCGTGCTGCTCTCGTTCGTGTTGGCATTTGCCGGGATGTACTACCTCGCCACCTATCTTTCGGCAAGCCGCGCCGCCGGCATGGTTGCCGGAGTTTTGTTCGCGTTCTGTCCGTTCATCTTCGCTCGAACGGCGCATATCCAGTTGATGATGACCGGAGGGCTGCCCTGGTGCATGCTGGCGTTTCACCGTCTCGCGGACCGCCCGACCACCGGCCGATCGGTGACATTGGGGCTTCTGATTTGGGCTCAAGCGCTGTCCTGTTCGTACTACGGCATCTTCGCCGCGTTCATGGTGGGCCTCGCGACGATCGTGACCGCCGCGTTGCGGCCGTGCTGGCGATCGCGGCCGTTTTGGGTGGCGGTGGCGCTCGCGGCGTTCATCAGCATCGGGCTGACGCTGCCCTTCTTTCTTCCGTATGTGCAGTTGCAGCAGGAGCAGGGATTTGCGCGTTCGCTCGCTGATGCGCGGGAGTACGCGGTCAATCTCGAGGCATGGGTTACATCCGCCGCCTGGGCGCACCGGTGGTGGCTGCCGGCGATCCCTCGCTTCAACGAGGTGCTGTTTCCAGGGTTTGTGACGCTCATCCTCGGCGTCGCAGGCACGATCTGGCAAATGACGCGGCCGATCGAAGAGAAGTTCCCGCGGTTTCGACGCGACATCACCTGGACCTATCTGTCCATTGCAGCCATCGCCTTCTGGTCGTCGTTCGGGCCTGACGCCGGACTGTACCGGCTGTTCTACGAAACGATTCCAATTTTTTCGTTTCTGCGCGCGCCAGGCAGAATGGCCATCCTCGTCGTGCTTGCTCTGATCGTGTTGGGCGTGCCGCTGCTGGCGTCGCTCATCGCGCGCACGGGGCGGCCGATGCAAGCAGGGCTGCTGGCGGCAGTCGCCGCAGCTGCGGAGTTGACCGAAGCGCCGCTCACCCAGTTTCAGCAGGTCGAGCCGACAAACGGTGTGTATCGCGTGCTGGCGGCGCTGCCGTACGGGGCCGTGGTGGAGTTCCCTTTTTGGTATGAACGGATCAGCTTTCCACGACACGCGTACTACCTCCTGAATTCGACCGTCCACTGGAAGCCGCTCGTCAACGGCTATGGCGATCACATTCCGGCTGATTTTCGGCAAATAGTGCGCCCGCTCAGCTCATTTCCGTCGCGCGAGGGCTTTCGCATTCTGGAAAAGCGCGGCGCTCGGTACGTCGTCTTTCACACCAACATGTATGACCAGCGGCTGCAGGCACGCTTGATGGAGAGGCTGAACGCGTACGAGGCTTACCTTCGTCCCGTGGCTCAGGACGGTCCCGTGTGGCTCTACGAAATCGTTGGCTTGCCGAACTAGCGCTGTTTCTGGCGCTGGCAACGCTGCACACCTGGCCTCTTGCCAGGGACCCGGCGCATCTCACACGCCTTGACAACGACGACACGGCGCTGAACACGTGGATCGTTGCGTGGGTCGCGCACCAACTCCCGCGCGACCCTCTCGAGCTGTTCAATGCGCCCATCTTCTTTCCCTCAAGACACACGCTCGCCTTCTCGGAGCACATGGTCGTGCCGTCCCTGCTGGGCGCACCGCTGTTGTGGAGCGGCGCATCTCCCGTTCTCGTCTACAACATCCTGGTGTGGCTTGGGTTGGCGTTGAGTGGATTTGCGATGTGCGTAGTGATGCGTCACTGGACTGGCAGCCGGGTGGCCGGCATCGTGTCGGGCTGTCTCTACGCATTCAACGCGCACCTGCTGACGCGATATCCCCATCTGCAGGCGTTGCATGTGCAGTTTCTACCGATCGTGCTCTATGCGTTCAATCGAATGCTCCGCGACCCCGGCCCTCGATCGGCGTTGCTACTGACCGGCGCCTTCGTCCTTCAGGCGTTGTGCTCGAACTACACGCTCGTCCTCATGACTGGCGCACTCGTCGCGGCCCTGGTCGTTCGCGCGGAACCATGGCGCCGCAGGTCAATGCGACTGTGGGGCACACTTGTGGCCGCCGGCGCGGGCGTCGTGTTCCTCATGCTCCCGTTTTTGTGGCCGTACTACCTCGTTCGAACTGAACAGGGATTAGCGAGAACCCTGGATGAAGTGCGGCTCTACTCGGCGGGATGGCTTGACTATCTGGTTACCGGTGGGCGGCTGCACTACGACGCGTGGTCACATCGATTCTTCGAGGGCCGCACAGCGCTCTTCCCCGGCATCGTTGGCGCGGGACTGGCTGTTTCGACTGTGGTGAGCGGTACGGCCTGGCGCGATAGCCGGGCGCGCATGGCCCTTGCGTTCGGGCTGATGGGGTTTGCCTTGTCGTTTGGCGCCGGATTGCCAGGATATGGGTTTCTTCACGAGCACCTCTTACTCCTCCAAGGGCTACGCAATGCCGCACGATGGGGGTTTCTGGTCCTCGTCGCAGTGGCAGTCCTCGCTGGATTCGCCGTCCTGCAGCTCGAGTCGCGATGGAAGCATCGCTCGTGGTGGCCGGCTGCTGCCGTCGCGCTGGTTGGACTCGTGACGCTCGAAGCTCTGCGGGCGCCCTTGCCGATGGTGCGCTTCGACGGAATCCCGGGCGTTCACGCCCGCCTCAATGACGACACGGTTCGTGCAGTCGCCGTCTTCCCTCTCTTCGGTTTGGCGCAGTTCAATCTCAATGCCGGTTACATGCTCGACCAGACACGTCACTGGCGGCCGATGGTGAACGGCTATAGCGGCTGGGCGCCGGCAAGTTTTGATCGTCATGCGGCGCGCCTGATACTGTTTCCCGACGATACTGCCCTCGAAGAACTGCGCACGCTCGGCGTCAGCCATGTCATCGTGCATCGAGCGGCCTTCGTGCACCGGGTCGGTGCCGAGGCTCTGAATCGTTTGCGGTCGCACCCAGCGCTTGAATTTCTGTTCGAAGAGGATGGCGTGGTGGCGTATCGGGTGAAGGGCCAGTGAGCGACGACCGCCGCGATGCGCATGTGTCAAATGCCGTCCTCTTGGGCCTTGCCGCAGTCGTCCTCGGTCATGCCCTGCAACTGAATAACGGGTTCTTCGATCAATCGGCCCTGTGGTGGCTTTCGGCGGCAGTCGGGCTGACCCTGATTGGAACACTCGGACGACTGCGAGCGCCCTCCGTTCTAACGAGTGGAACTGTCGGCGCGATCCTCACAGCTGGCTTGATTGTGCAGCTCGTCGAGATGTTCGTGGAACCGCCCGGCATGTACTTACGAGTCTCGGGTTCGGAAGAGTTGGGGCCGTTCACTGTCGGTGTTGTTGCGGCCATGATGCTGGCCATCGCCAGCAACCTGCGCACCCCAACAGTGCGCGTAGCCTGGTTTCCGGTTCTTCTCGGAGTGCATTTCGCCCAGGGCATCTGGCTGATTCACATGTCACCGAATCCGTCGATTGATGTCGTCGTCGTCCACAGGGAGGCGATCGCCGCGCTGGTCCAAGGCCACAACCCGTACGCGATCAGCTTTCCAAACATCTACCCGGATACATCGTTTTACCCGCCCGACCTGGTCGTCGATGGCCGAGTGCAGTTTGGTTTTCCGTATCCACCGCTCGGTCTCTTATTCGTCGCTCCGGGCGAGTTGCTGTTTGGGGATTATCGCTACACGAACCTGGCCTCCCTCACGCTTGCTGCTGTGCTCATCGGCTACAGTGCTCCGGCGAATGCAGCGCGGCTTGCTGCCGCCGTCTTTCTCTACACTCCCCGCGTTTTCTTTGTGCTCGAACAAGGTTGGACCGAACCGATCGTTGTCCTAGCACTCGCTGCGACAGTCTATTGTGCGGTCAATGCGCCACGATGGACCTTCGTCGCGCTGGGTTGTCTCATGGTAGCCAAGCAGTATCTCCTGCTGGGCGTGCCACTTGCCTGGCTGCTCGTACCTCGCGCGGCGCGGCCCAAAGATTTCGTGTCGCTGCTCTGGAAGGCTGGAGCAGTCGCCACTCTTATCACTGCTCCATTCGTGCTCTGGGATCCGCCTGCGTTCCTTCGTTCAGTGGTCCTGCTGCAAATATACGAACCACTTCGACCCGACTCTCTCAGTTATCTGAGCTTGTGGGCGCGGCACGCAGAGCTGCCTGGCACGACGTGGCCGAGCGTGCTGGTGGCAGCGGCGGCACTTGGAACGGTGCTTTGGCGATGCCCGCCGACCGTTGCGAGTTTTGCAGCCGGTCTCGCCCTCATCACGTTCTTGCTGTTTGCGTTTGGCAAGAAAGCTTTTTGCAACTACTACTTCTTCGTGATCGGAGCCTTGAGCTGTGCGACAGCGCTGGCGGGGCTCAACGAAGGACGGCGAGCGTCCGCGTCACGGAGTCACGCGCAATCTTGTTGATGATTGGACCTGCAATCGTGCGCACGGCCCATGGCAAATCGCGGCTCAGCGTCAGCGATTCCAGCTCGACGATGACGCCGCCGGGTACTGCTTGGTATCGCCAGTAAGAATTCACGCGACGCATGAACCCGCGATCCTCGTGTGAAGGCTTTTCGCGTTCCGCCGGGGTGCCTACGTCGCGCAACTCCGCAATCCGTGTCGAAACGCTTCGGCTCAACGCGCTCGAGGGACCAACCCGCTCCAAGCGGACGTCATGTTCGGTGTTGTACGCGACCGTGACGATCGCCTCCCGGCGCAATTTCAGGAAAAGCCGAAGCGAATCACCGTTGCGACTGAGCACGCGCGCGGCGATGACGTCCTGCGGATGACGCACCCGGTTGCCCTCGAGCCGGGCGGCTTCGAGCAATTGTTCGAGCGTTGACCCAGAAACGAATACCGCCCCGCGCCAGTGACTGATCGTGCCACCCGCGATGTCAATGGTCCGGCCGGGCACGTTCTCTACGATCACGTCGCCACGCCCGAGCCTTGCGCGATCCGCGAGGCGAAAGCTATTGGCGTCGACCATCTCGTTGTCACGTCGCGCCTCGACACGCGCGACGTATTCGCTCCACGCCGCGACGGTCTCGGCTTTCAACCCCGCCTCGGCGACATTCGCGCTTGCATTTGATGCAAATACCGTCGCGAATCCCAGGAGCGACACCGATGCAAAAACCAGGCGATCGGCCACAAGAAAGTTCGCCACAGTCAACGACGCAATCGCGAAGACGTTGGCAACGATTACCGGCAGCCCCACGAGCTCGACAAAAAGCGCCGTGACAATCACGTTGCCAAACATCGACACCATCCCTGACGCAGCATTGAAACGAGCGAGTCGTGCGAGTGAAGTCAGCGGGCCAGGTGCTGCCACTCGCTCTCTCCACGTCCAGCGTTCGTGCCAGACGAAGTTGTGCAGAATGGCTGCCTCCACCGCAAGGACCACCGCCACCGCATATTCCATCCGGACCATCGTCGTCAGCAGGTAGAGCACCGCTAGCTGCAGAGCAAAACCCATGAGCCCGACGCCGGCAAACCGTGTCCAGCGCGTCATCGCGCACCGCCGTTGAGCGGCTCTTCGCGGTAGAGCGCACGCGTATTGCGCACCGCGGAGATGACAAACACCCCCAGCATGCCAATGGTTCCAATCAGGCCGCCGATGTCGAACAAACGAAACTCGCCAAGGCCAAACGGGTGGACGATGGGACGATCGATCGCCACGAGGGCACCAATGCTCAGAAGAATGCGCAGTTCCGTGGGGCCAAAGCCTGAGAAAGAGATTTTGAACACGCCAAGCGTGTGCGTCGCAAGAAAGGACTCCGCACAGAGGAGCAGGTAAGCGACGAGGAGCCCGCATGCAATCCACGGACTCGCGATCCCTGACACCGCAAGGCCAGCGAAGAGGACTGTCGCGTTCGCGACGTCAACAACGTGGTCGATGTAGAAACCGTACCGTGGGCGCTGCATGTTGCGCACGCGTGCGACTGTCCCGTCGAGGCTGTCGCCAAACCAGTTGATGGCGAGAAACACGGGAACCAGCGCCAGCGCCCAGGGCGTCATGGGCACCGCCGCAAAGGCGCCACCGGCGCCAATCATGGCCAGCGCACCGAGCACGGTCAAATGATCGGAATTGACCCAAGCCGGCAGACGATGTGCCATCCGGATGAGCAGCCGTTTTTCGACCTCGGCAAGCACACTTCGGTGCTCGCGGATGTGCGTGCCAGTTGTCGCGGCAAAGGCGGTAACGAGGGTCCCTGGCATGTATGTCTCCAGTGAAGCCGGCCGACATCGGATCGGGTTTGGGTGGCTTCACTAGGGAATGTGCCAAGCGGTGAAGGATGGGCTCAGATCGCGGGATTTTAGTCCCGCGATCGGCGGAGGTGATCACTTGCGAGGCGCTTTTCTGCCTCACGAATCGTCTCGTCGCGCTTCGAGAAACAGAACCGCACCATCGAGGCGCCGTCGCGCGGGTCGATGTAAAAGCTGCTGCCGGGGATGGTCGCCACACCGACCTCCTTCACGAGGTATCGCGCAAACGCGACGTCGTCCTCGAACCCGAATCCTGAAATATCGGTCATGAGGTAGAACGCGCCATCGGGCTTGTAGCAGACAAACCCATGGCGATCGAGGATGCCGACTAGCCGGTCGCGGAGCCGCTGGTACTCGGAGGCCATCGCGCGGTAATAGCCCTCAGGCAAGCTGAGCGCCACGACACCGGCCTCCTGCAGCGGCGAGGGTGCCGCCACTGTCAGAAAGTCGTGCATCTTCCGGATCCCTGACGACAGCGACTCGGGGGCTATGGCCCACCCGACGCGCCAACCGGTCACACTGTAGGTTTTCGAGAGCCCGCTGATAGTCACGGTCCGCTCGGCCATGCCGGGCAGCGACGCAATCGGTACATGCCGGGCCCCGTCGAAAACGATGTGCTCGTAGATCTCGTCCGAAATGGCGATCACATCCCACCGCTGGCACAGCTCCGCGATGAACGCGAGCTCGTCGCGCGTAAAGACTTTGCCCGTCGGGTTCGTCGGCGTATTGATCACGATCGCCCGAGTCCGATTGGAGAACGCGCGCGCAATCCTATCGCGGTCGAACGTCCAATCGGGCGGTGTGAGCGCAATGTAGGCGGGCGTCCCGCCGGCGAGGATGGCGCCAGGTCCGTAGTTTTCGTAAAAAGGCTCGAAGACGATCACTTCATCGCCGGGGTCCACGCACGCCAGCATCGTGGCGAGCATCGCTTCCGTGGATCCGCAGCAGACGGTCACCTCTTGCTCGGCATCGACGGTCACGCCGTGTCGCGCCGCAAACTGCGTCGCAATCGCCGCACGAAGCGACTGAGACCCGGACGCGATCGAATACTGGTTGATGTTGCGCGCAATCGCGTCTGAGGCGGCCTGCTTCAAGATGTCGGGGGCAGGAAAATCGGGAGAGCCTTGCGACAGGTTCACGGCGTCGTACTGGTTCGCGAGCCGTGACATCTCGGGAAAAATCGAATCGCTGAAAGCAGTCAGCTTCTGCGACCCACGCACTTTCGACGGCATGGCTGGCAGAGTATCACCGCTTTTTCTTCGCGGGCGCCCTCCTCGTCGTGGATCGTTTCTTCGTCGTCGTCTTTTTCTTGACCGGCGCCTTCGTGACCGTGCTCTTCTTCGGCGTGGGCCGCGCGACGACGGTGGGGACCTGACCCTCTCCGTAGAGGCGTCGATAGTCTTCGGCGGTCCCGAGGATGCGCTTCACGTAGTTCTGCGTTTCAGGGAACGGGATGTTGTCGATCCACTCGTCTTGCGGCAGGTCCGGAGCTTCATCATTCCAGCGTTCAACCCGATGCTCACCCGCGTTGTAGCTGGCCAGAGCGTAGTGGGGCCCGCCGAAGCGGTTCACGAGGTCCGCGAAGTATTGAGTGCCGAGCCTTGCATTGATCTCCGGGTTCTCGAGCGACTGCTGCGAGTAGTTCCGCATGCCCACCTTCCGCGCGTAACGGCGGCCAGTCGCCGGAATGATCTGGAGCAGCCCGATCGCATTGGCCGACGAACGAATCTTCGCGTCGAAGGTTGACTCCTGCGCAGCGAGCGCCGCCAGGATATAAGGGTCGAGCCCATGTGCCTGCGCGTTGCCTTTCAGCAGCGGCCAATAATCCAGCGGAAAGATAATCCGCAGGATTTCCTGGGGTAACGCTTCGCCGCCCGCGGCCATGAACTGCGGGTAGGCACGTCTCATTGCATTGATGCCGAGCCTCAGATTACCCATCTTGTTGTGGACAAGGGCAATCGTGGCCTGCAGCGGCGGCGAGTCGCCCCAGACCTTCTGCGCGTACTGCAGCTCGTTCAGCGCAGGCCGATACAGCCCGGCCGCGATCAGATCCGCAATCCGGTCGACCGTCGGCGGCGGTTCTGGCGGGGTGACCATCGCTCGTCGCACGCCGGGTGTGACGCTCGCTTCGTTGCGCTGCTCGAGATGCCGCCATGCGAGCCGGCCATAGTACGTGTTCAGGTAATCCGTCGCGGTCAGTCGGTACCGCTCTGTGGCCGCAGCGCGATCACCGACGTGGTCATACGAACGCGCACTCCAATAGAGCCACGACGGCCGGTAGTCCGATCGCGGGAATGTCGCCGCGCTGCGCTCGAAGACGCGGATCGTTTCGCGAAAGTTCTTCGTCCGATATGCCCACCAGCCGGCTTTCCACGACGCGCGTTCGGCAAACGCTCCGGACGGAAATCGCTCGATGAGGCGTGCGTAAATCTCAGCGGCCTTGCCATCTTCATCGTCGAGCACGTAGTAGCGGGCCAGCTCGTTCAACGCCTCTTCGGCAAGCGGATGCGTCGGGTGACGGCCAACAAAATCGTCCGTCAGGTCTTTGAATTCGTCGTCTTCGCCAAGCGCCCGCGTCGAGGCGACCAGCGCGTAGTGCGCCTCGACCGCCAGCGTGGTGTGATTGACGAAGCGACGGAACACGTCCCGGGCGTTGCGGTGCTGGCCGTTGGCGGCCTGAACCTGCGCCAGTCGGAGCGTCACGCGATCGGTGTCCTGCGGGTTCAGACGATACTGCACGCGCTCGAACGCGCGCCGCGCCTGGTCCCACTTTCGCGCCTTGAACAACGCATCAGCCCGGCCAAGTTCTGCGCTGACGGCGTCGGAGGTGTCTAGCGTCAATCCGCCGAGTTGGTCGAGCAACTCCTCGGCTTCCGCGGCCTCGGCCGAGAGGGTGAACTCTTGAAGCACGCGGCGATACGCCTCCATCGCGCGCGCGCGATTCCCCGCGGCGGATGACGAGGCGCCCAGCTTGACGAGGACAATTTGCGGCGACGCCACGTCGACTTGCAACAGCCGCTCGTAGATGGCGGCGGCGGCCGCGAAGTCCTTACGTGCTTCGCGAATCTCCGCCTGCCGATAGAGCGCCGCTTCGGGGAGTTGGCCCGCGATCTTACGGGCTGCGACAGCTGCGAAGGCGGCGTCGGCCTCGTCGAGTCGATCCAGTCGTTGGAGCGCAATGCCCGTGTAGTACCGCGAGTAATCTGCCACGTCGGTCTTCGCGAGCGCGCTCGCGCTGACGAGCGGCAATGCCTCCTGAGGGCTGAGGTATTCGTCGAGCAACTGGACGCCGCGCGCGAAGTTGCCGAGCGGGCCGCTCGACACCGCTTCGGTCCTCCGCGCGTACCACATCGACTGAAGCGTTGCGGGCACCACCGGATGCGGGTTTGGCGTCAGGCGAGCGACGAGAGTGTTCGGGGGCGGCGCCGGTTCAGCTCCCTGCTGCGCGCCAGGCGCGGCGTTCCAGGCTTGCACCGTGATCAGAAGCGCGGCGGCGGCAAGCGGCAACAACAGCCACTTCATCCGCGGCGCTCTCACACGGCGCTCGAGCGTCTTCCCAGCTGGTCGGTCAGGCGGCATCGCGTTTAGAGGACAGATTCAATCCTCGTTCCTTCACTGATCATCGGCCAATCGGGCTCGCTGCCCGTGTTTGTCACCGCTGGTAGTCAGCCGAGGCACACAAACAACGTGCGGACAGGGCCTGCGGCTGGGGGGCGCGGCCGGCCCCGCTGGGTGGCGGGGTTACGTTCGTCCTTCTCGGCATTATGGAGACGCCGCGCGGGCAAGTCAAGGTCAACGGGTTGCTAAACTGATGACCCGTAAGCGGTTACTTGCTCGCGCTAGCCCCCCTTTTGCCGCTGGAAACGCGCAGTATAGGTGGTCGACACTGCGGGCACGGTGATGTCGTGCGTGGCCCCGCCACCGTCAGACCACGATTTGAAGGTGTACGTCACACCGCCCACCGTTTGTGGAGATGGCGCTCCGATTTGACGAAACATCCCGACGACAGCCGTGACTGTCCCAGTCGAGGTCTGACCGTCCAATGTCACCTGGAAGCCACCTTGCTGTGATCTCACGGTGAGGCTGACCTTTTGGGGTAGCACATCACGGAAGGTGCTCGCGGTCACGCCTTGAGAATCCCTGACTGTGAGGTGGATTCGGTACCAGACGTTGGCAGATGTTTCACCGATTCGCGGAATCGTAAAGCTGCCCGAGGTCGAGCCGGATGTGTCGGCGACAAACGGATGCGTATGACTATCGTGATGGAAGTCGACGCGCCACGTGAAAGCAGCCGGCGGCAGGGAGCCATCTTGCGGATCAGTTCCGGTTCCCCCATAGAGGATCGTCACCCCACCCGCGTAGAGCGTACCGACTGCAGGCTGCGTGATGTTTGGCACGGGCGGGGAGTTGGCGCCACCCGTGACGCTGAGCAGAGCCTCTCGGCTCGTCGCGCTCCCGAGTGAGTTCGTCACCACGCAGCGGAACAGCGCGCCGTTATCACCGGAGGTTACGCTCGCGATGGTGTACGACGTTGACGTGGCGCCAGGTATGTTGACGCGATTTCGCTGCCACTGATACGTCGGCGATGGATTGCCTGACGCGGATATCGAGAAGGTTGCTGGTTGCCCGGCTGCAACGCTCACATCGGCCGGCTGCTGAGTGATGACGGGGGCCTGATTGGCCGTGTAGTCAATTCGATAGACGGCGCCGGCGCCTCTTGCAAGGTAGTACAGCGAGCCGTCGGGGTTGAGTTGCAAGTCGACGGGAGCCGAAATGCCGGTCGCAAAGTTGATAATCGATCCCGTTACGGCATCGCGCCTCTTGATCCAGCCGTTGCAGTAATCAGCAAAAAAGTAATCGTCAACGTAGTCCGCGGGGAAGGTCTCGACTACAGGGTTGTAAAACGCACCACCCGTGATCGCGCACCCGGTCACCGTCCCGGTCGTGTGGTGGTAGTAGGAAATCGGCCCGCGATGACCCGGGGTCGATGTCGGGCCTTCAGAATTTGGCCAGCCGTAATTGGAACCGCTGATGCCATCGTTGATCTCTTCGTATGCGTTCTCGCCGACGTCGTTGATGAACATCCGCTGTTGGGTCTGCTGTGGTTGAAACGTAAACGTGAAGGGGTTGCGGAGTCCCAGTGCCCAGATGGCGCGGTTCTTCCCGGAGGCCTGCGTGTAGAACGGATTGTCGGTCGGAATCGTGCCGTCCGCATTGATGCGCAACATCTTGCCAAGCAGGTTCGTGAGGGTCTGCGCGTTCGACGGCGTCGCGTTCTCGCCTACGGCGATGTACAGCTTGCCGTCATCGCCAAAGTGAATCGCGCCACCGTTGTGATTCGTCGCACTGCTGAGGGTGTCCAGCTCCAGAATGATCGTCTCGCCGCTGCCGATATCGCCCGATGCGGTAAATCGACTCACGCGATTGTGAATCGTTGGCGTCGTGGCGGTGTAATACACGTACACAAACTGATTCGCGGCAAAGTTTGGATCGAACGCGACGCCAAGCAGGCCGCGCTCGCCACTCGAATTCACGGGAACGGTGAGAAACGGCGTTGCCAGCAACATGCCGTTCTTCACAACTCGCAGTTGGCCGCCTTGAAGACAGATGAACAGGCGGCCGTCTGGCGCAAAGGCCATGGCCGTCGGGCTGGAGAGACCATTCGCCACCAGCGTCTCATTAAAGCCATTCGGAAGTGTCGCAGCTGATACAAGCGGAACGTTGACAGAAATAAGGACCAAACCAAGTAGAGCCAGACGGACATATGTGATCACCGGCGCCTCCGTATCGACATCGAAACCGGGGGGATGCAAATGAAGGTCCGGTGAGCCGCCAGCTCATCCGCTTGGCACGCATCATGCCTTGGACTCCTCGCTTCCAAACGACATTCAACGGTTGGTCTCACCGAGCGCGAGGTCATGACCACGGCAAATTCGCAGGAAATACTTGGTTCACACGGGGTCGGCGATCGTCGAGAGAAGCCCCTGCGGGGCGTCTGGCGGATTTCATTTCTGACGCCGTTTGTCCTGCTCTGTAATCTCGCCGCGTTAGGGGGACAGGGGGCTGCTCGGCACGAACAAAACGCCGCTGCGTCGGCGGTCGCCCAATTCCTCGAGCACGCGACCTTCGGTCCCACCGCGCAAGAGGTGGTCTCGGCGGAGGGCCTTGGTTTCGACCAGTGGCTCAACCAGCAGTTCCTGCTTCCCGAGAGTCCGATGCCTGATGGTCTCGACGTGAACGGGGTGCGGAATCAACTGTTTCTCAATATGGCAAACGGCACCGATCAGCTGCGACAACGCGCAATGTTCGCGTTGAGCCAGACGATCGTGGTGTCGGCCAGCAAGAACAACAGCGGTGAGGAGTTGATTCCGTGGGTGCGGCTGCTCTCGCGCAACGCGTTTGGTAATTACCGCACGCTCCTTGAAGACGTCACGCTGAGTCCAACAATGGGCAAGTACCTGGATCTGGCGTACAGCAGGAAGGCCTCGAGCACGAGCTCGCCAAACGAAAACTATCCCAGAGAACTGTTGCAGCTCTTTACAATCGGGTTGTGGGTGATGAATCCTGACGGAAGCCTGAAACGGGATTCACAGAATCAACCCATCCCGACCTATACGCAGAACACGATCAAGGACTTCGCGCGTGCGTTGACGGGCTGGACGTTCCCGACGCAGCCCGGCCAGACGCCACTCAACTCGAATCCGCAGTACTTCGTGGGATCCATGGAGCCGCGCACGCAAACACACGATACGGGCGCAAAGACGCTTCTGCAGGGCGTGACGGTGCCAGCCGGGCAGACGACAACGGCAGACATGCAGGCGGTACTCGACAATATCTTCCATCATCCCAACGTTCCGCCGTTCGTCGCGACGCGGTTGATTCGATCGCTCGTGACCAGCAATCCCAGCCCCGCCTACATTCAACGAGTCGCCATCGTGTTCGCAAACAACGGTCAGGGTGTCCGTGGCGATCTGAAAGCGGTACTAAAGGCGATCCTGACTGATCCCGAAGCGCTGACGCTATCGGTCGACGGCGGCCGGCTGAAGGACCCAGTGCTTCATATCATCGGGTTGGGGCGTGCGCTCGGTGCGCAGATTACAGACCCGAACGCGTTCATGTACGTCTTCAGCAATCTCACGCAGCGAGTGCTGACACCGGCGACGGTCTTCAGTTTTTATTCACCACTGGGGACGCTGCCGGGACATTCGGATCTGTACGGGCCCGAATTTCAAATCTATCCGCCGGCGTTGGCGATTCAGCGGGCCAACTTCGTCTACGGCATTCTCAATGGACAATTCGGCGCGGCATTTGCCGTCGATCTGGCGCCGTACATCGCACTCACCGGCAATCCTGCGGGCCTGGTCGATCGCGTGAATCAGTCGTTGATGTTTGGACGCATGTCGTCGGAGTTGCGCGAACTGCTGATCGTGGCGACAAATGCCATTGCCGCGACAGACACGAGACAGCGTGCCCTTGGCGCGCTGTATCTGGCGGCGATCTCGAGCGAGTACTCGGTCCATTCCGACAACTCCGGTGCCGGTGCCACGACCGTGCAGCCGCCGACCGGGCTGTTCACCGCGTCGATCGTCGGCAACCTCGTGACCCTTCGCTGGAAGCCGCCCCTGATTGGGCCCGCTCCCACGGGCTACGTGTTCGAGGCGGGCATTCATCCTGGCGAAGTCCTGGCGAGCATGTCGACGGGCGGCCCTGCACCCAGCTTCACGTTTGCTGCGCCGCCGGGGTCGTTCTACGTGCGTGTGCATTCAGTGGCCGGCGGAGCCAAGAGCCGAGCGTCGAGTGAGATCCGTGTGCACGTCGGGGTCGCGACAGGGCCAACTGCACCGTCCAAACTGCTCGGCGTCGTGAAGGGTTCGACGCTTGGGCTGTCGTGGGTCAATACCTTCGGTGGGGGCGCACCGACATCGCTGATGCTCGATGTGACCGGCGCAATCGTGACATCCATTCCACTTGAGCTCCGCGACACGTTCAGCTTCCCCAGCGTTCCGCCAGGCACCTATACATTCAGCGTGCGCGCGGTCAATGCCGCGGGCTCGAGCGGCGCGTCCAATCCCGTCACGTTGACATTCCCCACCAACTGCTCGGGGTCGCCGCAGACGCCGATCAACTTCGTTGCATCGAAGAGCGGCAACACCATTTCCCTGGCCTGGCAGCCAGCGGCAAGCGGTCCCGCGGCGATGAGCTACCTGGTGCACGTGACCGGGTCATATGTCATTGACGTCCCCACCACGGCGCGGTCACTGAGCGGGACGGTCGGACCGGGCACGTACAACCTGCGCGTTCGCGCAGAAAATCCGTGCGGCAAAAGCTCTACCACGACGATGCAGACAGTGACGATTCCGTAGGAGAACAGGACGAACACGAATCATGGCTCATACACACGTTCCCGAACGCCGTCACTTTCTCAAGCTCAGTGCGCGACTCGCCGCACTCGGACTCACAGGAGTCGGGCTGGGACCTGCACGCTCGTTCTTCGTGGCCGAGGCTAGTGCCGCGGCGCAGGTCACCGACTACAAGGCGCTCGTGTGCATCTACTTGTTTGGCGGTAACGACAGCAACAACTCGATCGTGCCGGTCGATAACGCACGCTACACGGCTTACAAGAATCTCCGTGGCGGGCTGGCGCTCACCGGAACGAAGCTGCTAGCGCCTATCGCGGACGCCAACGGCAACCCATACGCATTTCACTATGGGCTGGCCGAGCTCAACCCGCTTTACAACACCGGACATTTGGCGGTTGTCCTCAACGTCGGGCAGCTCAATCGCCCGCTGACGCGCGAGCAGTACTTGCAAGGCGTCTCGGCACCGTCCAACCTCTTCTCGCACTCGGATCAGACAACGCAGGCGCAGACAGGCACCTCGCAGCCGATTGCGTCGGGCTGGGGCGGGCGACTGCTGGACCTGTTTGGCGCCTCGGACACGCTGGCCGCTGTCTCCGTGTCTTCGCCGGCGCTGTTTCTACAGGGCGAGGATGTCCGCAGCAACGTAATTCCGCCCGGCGCAAATCTGAATTTGTCCGGTATGAATTTCTGGCCGCCGCAGGCGGCAGATGCGAGACGACAGGCCGTGAATGCGATGGTGCTGATGGACGGCGGCAACCCGGTCCGCGAAGCCGCAAACAGCGCGTTCGCCGACGGTCTCCAGCTGGCGGACACGTTGCAGCTCCACGGCAGCCTGCCGCCACTGAGCGCAGTGTTTCCAAACACGTCGCTGGGCAATCAGCTCAAGGAAGTGGCACGGCTGATTCGCGTGCGCTCGCAAATGGGCCCCGGGCGTCAGGTGTTCTTCTGTTCGATGGGCGGATTCGACACGCACAGCGGGCAGGACTGGACGCATTGGAACTTGCTCCAACAGCTGTCGCAAGGCCTCTACGCTTTTGCGTATGCCACGCTTGAGCTGGGCGTCGCTCAGAAGGTCACGACGTTTACGCAGTCGGAGTTTGGCCGCACGATGCAGTCAAACGGCAGCGGCAGCGATCACGCCTGGGGCAGCCATCAGTTCGTCGTCGGAGGTGCAGTGAGAGGCGGGATCTATGGACAGATGCCGACCTTTGCGTTCCAGGGACCGGACGACGCGAACAATCGCGGGGTGTGGATCCCGACGATCTCCGCGGCGCAGTTCGGCGCCACGTTAGGCCGATGGTTCGGGGCCAACGCCGGCGAGCTGGAATGGGCGTTCCCGCATCTCACGAATTTCACGACGCGCGATGTCGGGTTCATGAGCTAACTCTTACAGGGAGATTAGGGAGTTCAGGGAGAAGAATTTCCTCCCTCAGCGACTCGCTATAGCAGCCGCGCGATACCCGAGACGCGCCCGGACTCGCTGGTGACCGTCGACGTCGACGGTGATGGCGCGCCAGGTGCCGTCGCGCGCGCTGTTGGTCGACTGGTAACCCAGCACGTATTGATTGGATAACTCCTCGAGCAGCTCGTCGAAGGACTCGTGCAACTCGTCGATGCTTCCCGTGGATAATGCGCGGCCGCCGGTTGGATCCGAGAGGCGCTGCATCACTTTCTTGAGCGGCAGGCTCGTAATGCCCATGCCCTGACCGATCATGTACAACGTCAGGTCGCTGCCCTGTAACGTTCGTTCGACTTCATCGATTGTGAGCCTGCTACCCTGATCCTCGCCGTCTGTAAAGACAACCAGCGCTTTTCTGCCAGGCCGAAGCCCCAAGATGTCGACGCCTCTTGCGATGGCATCGTAAAGGACCGTTGACCCCCACGCGGTCAGTGTTTCGATCGCTTTAAGCCGGTCTGCCGCATCCGCGCTCTTCTGCGAGATTGTAAAGACATCTTCATTGAAGCCCAAGAGCGTCACACTGTGTTGCGGCGGCACCGCGGCCAGAAAATCCGCAACTGCCCTTTTCATCTTTGGTAGGGCAAGCCGCATGCTGGAGCTGATATCAACGGCCACGACCAAGTCGAGCGGCACGTTCTCGGAATAGAAGTGCGAAATCGTTTGACGCCGGCCATCCTCGGCGATGTGAAACCCCAAGCGCGGAAGCCCCCGAACGTACTTGCCGCGGTCGTCCATCACCGTTGCGGTGACTTGCACGACCTCCACATCAACGGTCTCAGCAAACGCAACACCGTTGGTGCGCGTCGTCTGCACGATTCGGCCGCCGGAGACGAGGTTAACGACCAGCCGTACCTGACGTGCTGAAACAGCGGGCCCGGCATCCCACTCGCATTCGAACGGTGGCCTCGTGGTCGCGCACACCTGTTGACCATCGACGTAGAACACGACGCTCGCCGCAGAGCTCTGTGGCTCAACCGAGGCGCGCAGCATGGTGAGTCCGGTGATGAACGCCCCTTCGCCAGGCGACAGAATTCGAACCTGTGGACTGGACGCTGATGACAGTGCAGAGATGCTTGCAATGGCCAGTAGCCCGACGAGTATGGCGTGGGATCGCATGGTTAAGGCCATTCAGGAAAGTGCGTGGTTGTTTGCGGCACAAGTGGACCGCCGACCGTGGCCGCGGCAACGTAGTCTTCGATCTGCTCACGAGAAAGCTGGCGTCCTGCACGAACGAGGGTCAGCCAGTCGTCCGGATCTGACGGGCTGACCCCATCGACGTAGTCTTGTATCGCGCCAGCTAGCACCCACTTGGCGAGGCCGGCAGGCAGCTGAAGTTGGTGCAACATCACGGCAACGCGCAGGTTCAGATCGGGCACCGCGGTCGTGAGCAGACCTACCTGCGGACGACCGACAAGCGCCGCCCACCGGAGAGATGCCATCTTCGTGCACAGGCGGCCATCCACAGGTATCGATGACATCCCCCAGGCATGGAGATCAAGATCGCGGCCTCCACCAAGGGTCAACAGATCGGTCATCGAAAAGAACGAAGGAATGCGTTGCGGATCGTAAACAGCTGTCCATTGCAACGCGCGCGCGCGCCAGCCATCCATGTTGATTTCGCGCGAGATCTCGCTAGCGCTTGCGCTCCGCTCAACCAGTGCCTGGACGCGTCGCTCTCCTCGACCCACCGCCTCAGCGATCAGGTCGCGCGTGCCATCGTCCAGGGCAAACGGGTTCATCAATCCAAAAGTCGCGATGAGCGTCTCACGATCGTTCGCGTTGAGCGTCGGCGGGACTGGCGGTAGCCCGCTGGTGATCCGTCGCAGGCCTAGAGGGGCGAGCCCGATGTCGAGGCCGAGGATCGAGCCTTCGATATGCCACGGCGAACCTGGCGCCATGACCCGCTTGGGCAGCGCCCAGGCCGTCCGCACTCGCGCGATACTGCTGGTCTTCTTGGACCCGAAGTCATGGCGCGTCGCGACGCTCGCCGCCGCTCCGCGGCTGGCTCGTACGTCGTCCCACTCTGCCGCGTAGTTCAGGATGGTCAGCGCTTTGGCGAGAGTCGCGTCGACCCTTCGTCCAAAGAATTCGGCATCGCGCTCGAGGCTCGATGGCCTGTGGTCGCGTTGCAGGTCAAGTGCTGCGTCAATCGATGCGTTGGCCTGGTCCCCTCGTGCGCGATCAATGCGCTGTGCTTCTGTCGTCACGAGATCGAACCGGTACGGCTGCCCTTCCCAAACGAGCAACCCCGATGTTTCGCGGGCCGTGCCAGCGAGCGCCGACAGCACAGCATCGTCCATGCGCTGTTCTCGGGCGACTCCGAGCGCGGGGCCGAGTTGCTGGCGAATCCAGACGGCAAGCGCGCCAGCATAGCCACGGTTTGCATCCAGAGGGGCTGCCGCCAAGGTCAGGAACAGTTTTTCGGCCTGGCCGCGATCGATCGTCCTCACCCGGACGAGACGTGTGATGAGTGCGAGCGCGCCCTGAAACTGTGCCAGGGCCAGAGCCGTGTGATTTTGGTCCAACACAGAGATCTGATGCGCATGCCGCGCCAGTAACGCATATACCCGGGGCGAGGTGATGCCGACGCGATCGAGCGTCAACATCAGCATTCGAAACCGGCAGAATGCACGCAGCGCGATAATCGCGTCCGAGAGCCCGGCGACCCCGATGTCAGCAAAGCGGCGCTGGCCGAATGCAAACTGATCCATGTGTTCGCTTCGGAAGACGCCGTGCTGCAGCATCAGCTCTTCAGCCAGCCACGCCGCATCAACAGGTGCATCGTCATCCACCCTCTGCAGTGACGGATCAGACCCCTCAGGCCGGCCGGTTCGATCGAACACGCGCGCCCACACGCCGCGCGAACTCGGGGGCCGCGGCGTCCCGTCTGGACCCGTTTGCACTTGCGAAAACAGCGTCATGAGATCGTGAGCCGGCCGCGAGAACGCGATTTTTGTGGCGTTCCACTCGCTAAATGCAGATGTCGCAACCATCGCCAATGCTTTGAAGCGTTCAATCCGCATCCTCGCGTCCCCGATCCAAAAGCCGAGCGCAAAGGCGGCTTGCGGGGCATCCAGATGGCCAACTACGTCGAAGAGATAAGCGACTCGACCCTTTTCACTCGAGAACAGCGCACGGATGAATTGTTCAGGGCGAGACACAGGCTCGTTGAGCAAAGCTTCCCACAGGGGAACTGCCCGATCGCCGCCTGGAGGGACGACGTGATTGTTACGAATGTGGAGATGTGCTGCGAAGGCAGCGAAGACGGTGGCGTCAGCCTCGTACAGTCGCGTGACAATCGCTGGATGATTGGCGACAAAAGCGAGCGTTTCATCGTCCAGAGCTGCAAGGCCATGTGCAACGAAGGCCGCACGCTCGTCGGACATAACGGCAGCGAACAGTTCTGCCGGGGTCACAGCACGTCGAAAGACGGCTTGACTCCAGATTCCAGCCGATAAGGGCATCGGCACGAAGTCGTCCTCTCCCCGTGTTCCTGTTTTCTTGAAATATTCAAGGAGATTGGTGAGCACTGAATCTTCACGGTGCAAGCGCCGCCTTTGATCGCTGAACGCGACTCGCACAAGTTGGGGCACGCACAAGGCGCGATCCAACGTGTCGATGCCGATCGCCCGCGCCAGCGCGGCAAGACCGCCTGGCACCGGGACGTTCTCGGTCAGGTCAGGTGAGGCGGCGGCTGGCGACGCCAGCGCGATCGTCGCGAGACCCGTGATCAGCACTCGGTGTGCCAGGTGGCAGAGCGATGAACAATCCTGGAACCCGGCCATCGCGACACCTCTAGTGGATGGCAAACTGGACGATGACCGTGATGATCACGGCGACGGGCACGCCATTCAGCCGGGACGGCACAAACTCCCATTGCCGAACGGCGTCGAGTGCAGACTGATCGAGCAGCGGAACCGACTGAATCACCTTGGCGTCGGAAACCTTGCCGTCGGTGTCGACGACTGCCTCGATTACGACCGTGCCCCGCGCCTGGTCGGAGAGCGCGCCCTGCGGATAGACCGGTCTGACATCCTTGATCTTGCGAGGCGGCTCGATGCCGGCAGCAAGCCGGACCGGCCCTCGCGACACTGGACCTGGGGACGACGTGCCTCCCAGGAGCCCGCCGACGACGCCCCCGCTGACCCCGCCGGGAACACCGCCCTCGATTCCCTCCTCGACGCCCTCCGTGCCGCCTTCGGCACCGGTCTCCGGCTCAATGCTCGAGGGGGCTTCGATCGGCGCGGGCGGGGTCGCGGCTGCTGCCAAGGGCGAGGTCGCGGGCGGGGGCGGCGCCGGTGCCAGCGCCGCTCGTTCAACCGCTCGCGCAGCGGGCGCCGGTGGCGGCGGCGCATCGGGCAGCGTCGAGATCAAGACGGGCATGACGAGCTCAGGCCCGACCGTGACGAGCGGCGGCTCGTAAGGTCGTGTCACGAGGACGATGATCACCACGACCAGACCGCTGGCATGTGCCGCCATCGAGGTGCCGCAAGCGGTGCGGATGTGAGGCTGTTGCGAATCGGCGAAGATCTGGTCGCTGAACCACTCGCGCGTTCCACCCCGTTGGGTTGGATCGCCCTCCGGATGCGGATGCCAGGGCGTCCTCTTCTTGACTCGCACCGGCGAGGTTCGTCGCACCGGGACGATGTCGGGTGGCACGATGATGGTGCGGATGCCCATTCGCCTGTATAGACGGCGCGGTCTGTCTGAATTTCTAGGGAATGCCTGAGAAATTCCTGATTGTTGCAGCGAGTCGCGGCCAGCTCGTCGGGCGCCGAATGTTACAATTGATCAGCGATTACGATCCGATCTCACCGTATGGGGGCGACTTGGCTTCGACGGGGATTCAGAATCGTAGGACGCGTGCCGAGGTCCATCTCCTCGTAAATCCGGTGGAAAATTCGCAACTGCGAATTCTGACTACGCTCTCGCTGCTTAATAACCAGTGAGCGGTCGCCCTGAGGTTGCCTGTGGCTTGGGGGCCGACCGTCATTCAGCAGGCTGGTTGCTGCGGATCTTCCGGGTCGCAGTGACGAGATTTACCGGGAGGGGCGGCCGGGGCATTTGGCCCCGTTCATAACCGGCCGCGACATGTCGAATGGGGACACGCACGTAGGGTCTTGCGGGGATGTTTTCTCGGACGCGGGTTCAACTCCCGCCGCCTCCACCACCTAACTCCTTGACTGCGTGAGAGTTCTATCTCTCGGCAGTCGCCGTCTCCAACATGTCTCCAAAATTTCGCGTCACCCGTCGCTGATCGAGGAGCTGGATCGCCGCTGATCGAGGAGCTGGATCGCCGCCTCGGTCACCGCCGGACTCAAGTGCATATACCGCTGAGTCGTCATCAGATCCTGGTGGCCAGCCAGCTTCTGAATGGCCGACGCCGGCGCGCCGCGCATCGCCAGATGCGAACAGAAGGTGTGCCGCAGCACGTGGACACCCTCGTTCTTGAGGCGCGCTCGCCGGGCCGCCCGACGAACCAAACACTGCACAACTTTCTGCGTCAGGGGCCGGCCGTCCCCCTCGCAGAGCACCCGCTAACCGCGGAGATGCCGATGGGCCCTGAGCGTTGCGGCCAACCGCGTCGTCAGGTGGACATAGCGTAATCGGCCACTCTTCGTGCTCGTCACCTGCCCTTTCCAGTCGGACCGCTCCACGCAGATCTGGCCCTTGATCAAGTCGACGTCGGCCCATTCGAGCGCCATCATCTCGCCGCAGCGCAGGCCCGCCGGTTTGTTCAACAGCCTTGTAAAGGCCGCAGGGTCTAGCTATAGCTAGTCGGTGCCGGGGTAGGCCTCGAGGGCCCGAGCGGCATCGGACGAATACGTCGCACTGGACGTGAGGAATGCCCTTTTCCATTCCCAGTCGTCCTGGACGTACACCCTGAACTCCGTCTCGCTCAACGGCACGGTCTCGTCAA
This sequence comes from uncultured Acidobacteriota bacterium, assembly GCA_963846425.1. Lineage (GTDB taxonomy): Bacteria > Acidobacteriota > Vicinamibacteria > Vicinamibacterales > UBA2999 > JACCSI01. Next base: position 1,250,395 of record CAWJVW010000002.1, read on the forward strand.
GAGAGCGTTCCAGCATTTGAATGACCCGCTCGTAGTCCCGCGTGTGGTCCTCGGGCAGGGGCAGCCTCACATAGACCTCGACAAGTTTGCCTTTTTGAATGCGCCTGATGTGGTCTGTGAGTTGCTGAACCGCTAGCTTCTTGTACCCTTCGACGGCCTGGTCGAAGATTGCCCGGTGTTTGCCAAGGTTCTTCTTCAGATCATTGATCAGCTGCTTCTTATCGACCCGTATGTTCTCCATCGTCCTCTCCTACGCGGATTCTCGTCAGGCGGCATGATCGGGCAACGGCGGCGTCTTCTACATCGCAGCACGTCGGGACACTAATGACGCAGTGAACCACGAGCAGCGTTCTATCGCGATGCGCCAAGGCCAGCATCGCCTGGCCGATACCTTGCGTCAGCTTCGCAGCGTGGCCTGTGTTGCCCAGGCACTTGACTTCGACCCCGATCGATCCCTGGTCCTTGTTAGGATGCTTGACGACAATGTCGAGGCGGTTTCTGCTGCCGAGCACACTGACATCTGGGCCGCGCTCTTCTGAACAGAACTCCAACCACACTGCCGCTGAACGTCCCGCAAGCGAAGTGTGCGACGTGAGACACAAGTTCGCAGCGCCGCCCTCCGCCTCTAACTCCATAAACGCGACAAGGCGAGTCCAGACATCCACTTCAAATGCCGACTCATCGTCATAGGTGTCACGATAGCCCACTCGGGCCAGCTCGTTCTTGAGGGCATTGTGAAGCCCTGATTCTTGGCGAGGCGTTCTACCGTCTCGTGTGCGTGGATCGGCGCGAACAAGCCGAATCGCTCTGGCGCATGTCGTTGCGCCGTCGGCCGCCGGTGTCCGTGAAGGAGGCAACGCAGCGAAGAGTGCCAGGCGACGCTGCTGACGAGCGACCCTCGACATCAGGCCCTTCGTCGGCCAGTACGATCTGCGGGTTGGGTGGCTACCGCAGCCTCGCGGTCGGCGGACGAGGTGTCAGACACGATGAGACACGCTGCACGAGAACGCAGCGAAACGAAACAGAGCAGACGGAACGGCTCGCGACTGGAAACGGCCTATTGCACGCGGAACGTCCATTGATATGGCTGGCCGTTGACCGTGGCTGACACGGTGTAGTTGCGTCCCGGCAGCAACGCGTAACGCGCGAAGATCACCACGCCGCCGATCGCATCCAACGAACTCTTGATTGCTAATTCACGACTCGCGCGCTCGTGCTTGTAGGTACTGCCCGTGAAGGCACAGACCGGAACCGACACACCATCGCTCGTCATCGACGCGGCGGTCAATGTGGGCGGCGCCGCAGTACCGAACTGCATAATGATCGGCACACTCATATCGAATTCGTAGAAACCGCAAACCGCCAGCTCACCAGGGTACGGATGAACGCTGCAAGCGGCGCCGTCGAGGCACCAGTCCGCGGAACCGGGGATAACGGCACCCGGCGCGGGGAACGCGACAGGGGCGGCGAGTGTCGATGGGCCATCGCGCCCGCGTTTGACGTCGAGAACTGCCGCCATCGCCATAAACCCTTCCGGATCAGCTTCTCTGTACGATCCAAACCCGACCCGCCGCAGCCGGTGGTCAAGGAAACCGACGGTTTCGTGCCAGTCATTGCCATGAATCCAGCCGTCGATCGCGTCTGCGTCGGAATTGCTGACGTTCGTACTCCAATAGGCCACGCTGTTCCGCGCGATGGCGTCACCTTCAGGTGTATACCAAGGACTCGTCGAGATCTCCGGATCGTAAGGATTCCTGTTTTCCTTGACCGCGTACCGGCTATGGTATGTCGCGCCGAGACTCCACGTCGACTCCTCCGTCACCGTCGCCACCCCCGCACGCTGCCGCCAGGTATTGACCCTGAGGAGCCAGTCCGTGGTGGGTGTGGCAAACACCGACACGACGACTTCATTCGACGCCGGCCCGACACCGCACGCGCTCACCCCTCGCACTCTGACGTGGTACGTACCGTTGGGTGCCGTCGCAGTAAGGCCCGTCACGTTCCCCACATCGAACTGTGCGAGATTTTTGGCCCCCGGTGTCGAACCAGCTTCGACGCGGTACCCCGTGACGCTTCCGCCCGCGGGCTGCCAGTTGAGCGTGACGGTCGACCCGTTTACGCTTGAAGTAAGGGCCGCTGGTGCCGCAGGGACGGAGCACCCGGCGACGACGACCACGATTTCGTTCGACGCCGGGCCCGTACCGCAGGCGTTTCGCGCACGCACTCGCACGTAATAGGTGCCAGGTGGCGCCGCCGCCGTGAGGCGGGTGAGGCTGCCGTTGTCGATGCTTGCAAGGTTCGACAGACCAGGGCCCGAGCCGGCTTCGACGATGTAGCTCGCGGCCACGGCGACCGTCTGCCAGCTGAGATCGACAATGCTGCCCGACACCGTGTGGGTGAGGCCAGTCGGCGCCGGAGGGCTTGTACATCCCCCGTTGACGTTGACCACGACTTCGTTGGAGGGGGCACCGACAAAACCACCCAGCCACCCGCGAACGCGGACGTAGTACGTGCCCGGAGGTGCGGATACGGTGAGGCTGGTCGCGGTGCTGCCGGTGTTCAGCTGTGCCAAGTTTGTCGCGCCGGGCGCTGACCCGGCTTCGATGACGTAGGCGGCGACGGACGCAGGGTCGGGCGGTGCCTTCCAGGTCAGGGTGACTTCGAAGTCCACGACGGCCACGCGCAGCTCCGACGGCGTTCCCGGGACTGGAGGCGGCTGCGCCTCGGCATGCGCGGCCCCCAGGACGCAAAGCACGAGCATCAGCAGACCGAGGGGCAGAACACAACTTGAACGACTTGGCACGCGACCCGGTGTGCAATTACCTGGCCACGCGTTTTCGGCGGCTGTCGGGAATCAGGCGGGACAGCCGCCACGGCCCACGCGAAATCCAGATCGACACCGAAGAATGCGTGTCTCAGACGGCACGCATGCCGGCGATAGCTTCCAGCGAATCTCCGGACGACGACCTCGAGGTGCGGGCTGAGTCGCCTGACGGCCTCACCCGACAATCTCCAATTCGCAAATTTGCCCCGTCTTGCATCCGGTCGGCTCGCAACGCCAGCTCAAACATCTCGGCTTCTCGTGGTGGGTCGTTGATAGGTGGGCCGGATGCGCACCAGCGTCTCTCAAAACGCCTGGCCCAGGCTGAAATAGAAGCGGGCCCGTCGTCTTGCGGAGATCGGTGAAGGAAAAATCCGAGAGGCGTGTGAATGGAACGTACTGCATGCACCAGCGGCGTCGTCAGGACGGGGCGCCTTCTACATCGCAGCACGTCGGGAAACAATGATGAGGCACTCGTGACCGAGTGCAACTCAATTTCGGCGGGTACTCAACACTGCGTGCACTCTCGCCGCTAACTCGGGGTAGTTTGCTAAGTGGGCATCCACTTTGGCCGCAAGTTCCTGATCGCAGTTCGGTCCAATTTTACAGCGCAACTTGACCATCTCCTCGCGAAGCTCGTCGGCTGTCATCATCGAAATGTCCCGATTCGAGTTCGCGAATCTCGCGGTCTATCCGGCGGGCAAGTCGTGCTACGCGCGAGCGGATGCCGGGAAGACCTGGTCGAGTCACCACTTTGAGCGCGGCCACTGGGAAGAGGTTGAACTCTCTTCATACGAATGTTCAAGGTCTTCGAGGCGTTTCAGCAGGCCTTCCGCATCATGACGGCCAATTGCCAGTTCCACGACGGTGCGGGCTGCGCCCAGCCGCACGGCCGGATGCTTTTTCGCCTCGAGAAGCTGCTTCAACGTCTCCACGGCGGACCCAACTAGCGATTGAATACGGTGCATACCGTCCTCGAATGCCTCGCGCCGCGCAGCCGCTAGGGATGTTTGAAACGCACCGTCAGTTGACATCCATCGCCGGAGTGTTCGCTCGCCGACGGCCACACGCTTCGCTGCTGCACCGACTGTAGGCTCGGACAGAAGGGCAAGAATGGCGCGCTCGCGTAGCGCCTCGGTCTTAGCGCCGTGTCCTGCTACATCCCGGTTCTGGCGGCCTTCTGAGGCCGCCTGCGGTCGTTCGCTGAACTTACCCTGCCTCATTGACTAACTTCCCGCTTCCTCCGTGATGCTCTCGCTTAATGCCATCAACTGGTTCACTCGAATGCCCGTCTCCAAAACGTCTCCAAAGCGGTGGTCGATTCGTAACGACTGCCGGTGAACGGAGTCAAATCAAATAGTGGAGGCAACGAGCGTCGAATCAAGGAGTTAGACCAGAACTCGTGCGCCATCAGCCAGTTAGAGAAAACGCACCTTGAGGTTTCAACTCCCGCCGCCTCCATTTCCTTCGCCTTGCTCAGGAAATGTTCGTCGGCAGTCGTTTAGGCTTCCGACCGACGCCTGCGGCGTCGCTCTCGGCACAACTCCCGCCGCCTCTACCATCTACCTCCTTCTACGGCAAACGGTTACCGTTCTCGCCGTTTGCCGTCTCCACAATGTCTCCAAACCCGTGCGCGCGTGTGGCCTGATCCGGCAGACGAATTGCTCCTTCGATCGCGGTCGGACTTAGGTGCATGTAGCGCTGTGTCGCGAACAAGTCCATGTCACCAATCCCGAACGCTAGCCATGTGTTCAGGTGGTTCTCAGACGGTCTAACGACACAACCGGTAACATCGGGATCGCTTACATTTCGCGCCGCATTCCTTCAACTTGTCTGAGCCAACCGGGCACTCTCATGACTTCGGCCGGCTAATAGGCGGGACAACACCGTTGGCGCGGTACGCGGTCACGAGCTTGCCGTAGTGTTCGCCCTGGTGCTCGAGCCAACCAATTAGCTGCGGCCGTGGCTTCGACTTGACGAGGGGATACGACGCGGCAATCGCCGCTTCCATTTCTGCGACCACTGACGCCCGCGTCTTCGGCTTGCTGGCGTCGGCCTTTTCTCGCGCGTCAAAATCGAACTTCTCGCCTTTGGCTTCCGCCGTCGTCATTTCCAGGCCGATGGTCACGTGCCGCAGTTCCTCCATCACGCTGCGCGCGTCGGGATGCGGCTTCCACGCGAGCTTGTCGTCCGGATACACCGTATCTTTGGCCATCGTCAGAATCTTGTTGTGGACGTTCTCCCACGATCGCGTGAGCGCGGTCTCGTAGGTGGGCGCTGGCTTGGCCTGCTCGACGATCAGGGCTGCGGCAGAGCCTGAGGCGAGGAGGGCGATCGACACGGCGAGGGAAAGTCGGTTCATGGCAGACCTCTCCGGGCTTCGAGCGAGCGGGGTCCTCCCAGCCGTGCCGAAGCCCGACAGATGCTGTATATCCGCCAAGCTTCGATCTATTCCAGGGAATAGAATTGCCGTGCCGGGACATTTACGATCGCGGCGCGCGATGTTCGGCATCCCTCATCAGCGGCGGGAAGAATTCGACCGGGCGGCCTTGGTGCATGTACCGGAACTGCTCCGCGTCGCATCGCGCCTCTGCAGCAGCGCCGACGCCGGCGAGGACCTGTTGCAGGAAACGTATCTGCAGGCGTGGCGGTCGTTCCATCGCTTCGAAGCCGGGACCAACTGCCGCGCCTGGCTGTACAAGATCCTGCTCTTCACGTATTCCGCTCAAAACCGCAAACGCGCACGCCAACCGTTTCTCGTCAACCTCGATGCCGCCGGCGAGACGGCGTTGCGCGTCGACGCACCAACGCCCGACACCCTGACCGCCGAGGCCGTGAAGGCAGTGTTCGACCGCCTGCCGGAAAACTTCCGGACGCTGGTTCTGCTGGTGGATGTCGAGGGGCTCACCTATCGCGAAGCAGCGGAGGCGCTGGACGTCCCGATCGGGACCGTGATGTCCCGCCTGAGCCGCGCTCGTGCAACGCTGCGCCTGGAGCTGGCGCGATATGCACCGGAATCGTCCGAAGCGCGAAGCGGAATGGACCTGTCTGCACAGCGGAGGGTGCGGTCGTGAATCCGGACTGCCAGCACGTACGCGAGGTGATGGACTCGTATCTCTCCGAGGAACTCTCGGTCGAGACCAACCATGGCGTTCTGCGCCACGTGGCCCAGTGTCGCGCCTGCGCGGCGGAACTAAAGCGCCGGCAGCGGTTGCGCGCGCTGCTGTCACAAACGCTCGACGTTGCCGTGGACGCCGATGGCGCGAGGGCGCGCATCACGCACGCCGTGGATCGCGAGCAGCGCTCGTGGGAACGCGTCGCACGTCTCGGGGCCATTGCCGCGACGCTGATCGCCGCAGTCGCCGTCGCCTACTGGGCGGGCAGGCCCGTCGACGCGGCCGCCTATGACGACTCGGCCGAGGATCACATCGCCTGTGCGCTCGCCTACCCTGAGGGTGCCGCGTACGATCCGGATCGCGCGGCGCAGAGCCTCCTGTCACCGTTCGAGCATATCGTCGATGCCGTCGGTCTGGCGCACGGCATCTACCACGTGATCGACGCGCACATGTGCCCGTACAAAGGTCGCAACTACGCACATCTCGTGATCCACGGCGATGGACAGACACTGTCGCTCTTCGCCGAGCGCGCCACGCGTGGGGCGTTGCCCGACACTTCCACGACAGTGCTTGCCGGAGACACGCTCGACGTTCACGCGACGACGCGATTGGGTTATCGGATTTCGGCGGTGGCGACGCGTGACTACCGGCTCTTTCTCGTCTCCGAACGGCCGACCGATCCGCCCGAACTCGCGCAGGACATCCTTCGTTCGGCGGTGCGCTTCATTCGCGGTCTCGAGAAGTAAGCTGACTTCTGCGCCGCAGGCTCGTCGTGGCACGCTTATCCAACGGCGTAGTGTCCGAAATTGCGCCCGACTGATCGGCGTTGAGTGGATGCGTGAACGAATGCGCCCGGGGAGCTGAGGCGCACGCCACTTGGGCAGTGACAGCTAGCACTGTCATGCAGAGTCGACGAATCATGGCCCCTCCACACTAGTGTCTCTCGGCGATCTCGTGCTCTCCCAGCTCGGCATGGAGATTTCGGTGAGGCAAGCAAGGCAACAGTCTCGATTGTCCGGTGTCAACCTGGTAGCGTTCGCGGATGTAATCGTCAGGATGGTCTCCTGCAATTCCAGCCGCGCGTTCAAGCAGAGGTCGCACGCTCGGAGCATAATCAGCCGGATTCCAACTGATGTTCGCCACGATGCACCGGCGCAGATCGACGTCATCGGTTTCCACGAACCTTACGAGACAGATTTCCCTCAGTTCGGCACGAAACGCACGCGCCTCAGCTGCCGGCGCGAAGCACCCGAACCAATAGGCGGCGTTCGCCGCGCCGCCGATCTCGAAGGCCGTTCCGTTCCTGATAAACGACAGGAGCGCCGCCGCCGAGCCCATCGGATCAACCCGCGCTATTCCCTCCATCCACTCGCGGTTGAACGATGGATTTACGGTATATACGGCCCCGCGGACCAGCTCGAAGCATAGCGCTGGCGGCGTGAACGCGGCATCGTGCACCATCGCACGGACGAAATGCATTCGCACGACGTCGGTCGCTATCTCTTTGAACGTCGCTAGATCGTCGTCCGACATTCGCCTGAACCTCTCGAGGTCTTCGGGTTCCGCCCCTGAGCGGCCCACGACCGCCTCGAGAAACAGAGCAAGTGACGGGCCGCGAACCCCTGTGGAACTCGCTCTGACCCTCCGTTATCTCGTCCTGCTCGCGCAGCCAATCCAAGCGCTTCATCAACAGGGAACGGGCGCGATCGACGTACCTATCAGCCAGCACGAGCCAACGTAAGGTCATAGCACTTCCAACACTATCGGCGATCCCTGGATTGGCAAAAAAAGCGGAAATAGCCTATCGCGAACGGCATAGGGACGCTCTCGGCACAACTCTCGCCGGCGTTGATCGTCATTTGGCCGCTGCACGATAGAATCGCCTCGAAGTGGCTCTGTTGCGGCGTCCCGCTGGTACGACGTCGCACCGGACAGCCCCGCTTCCTTGAGAACGGAGAGAGTCATGGGTAGCGACATTCTCGAGCGCATTGCCGACGGGCGGACCGACTTGGTATTCGAATATTTATCGGGAGGACGCTCCGCCAGTGCGAGCGATGGCAATGGTGAAGCTCTTATCACGTGGTGCGCGTATTACGGCGATGTGAGCGCAATTCGGTTCCTGCTCGGCAAGGGTGAATCACTCGAGATGCTCGGCCCCAATCTCGGCCTCAATGGCGCGGTGTTCCATGGACATTGGCAATTGTGTCAGTTCCTGATTGAGAACGGTGCAGATGTGAATCACGCACAGCCCGACACGGGAGAGACACCACTCCATGCCGCGCTGTGCAAAGCCAATCGCCCTGCGTACGACCTCGTCCTCAAGGTGCTTCTGGCGAATGGCGCCAATCCAAATTGCGTGACGAAGCCCGATGTCGAAACCGATGGCTTCATGCGCGACTGCCGAACGAAGGGCGAAACGCCGCTTCATCGCGCCGCGGCCTTTGGAACCGAGGAGGCTGTCCAACTGCTTCTTGATGCGGGCGCAATCGTCGATGCGAAAGATATGAATGGAGATACGCCGCTGACATGGGCAAGCTGGCACCTGCGCCCCTCGTCCATCCTCAGAAAGTTGTGCTACGGCCCGTTTACTATTCACCCGAGAAACCGGTCGACTTACGACCACGGCATGGGCTCGGGCGTCATGGGGGTCGGGAAACCCCACGTATAGCCGGTCGCCGGCTCGCACGGAGCCGTCGGCGAAAGGAGAGGCAGTGACTCGTTTCCATTTGGCGCAGGTGAATATCGGACGAGTTCGTGCGCCACTCGAAGACCCGATCATGGAGGGCTTCCGATCCCAACTGGACCCTATCAACGCTCTGGCCGACCGCAGCCCAGGTTTCGTCTGGCGACTTCAGACCGAGGACGGCAATGCGATGGCCATCCGGCCGTTCGGTGACGAGCGCATGGCCATTAACATGTCAGTGTGGGAGTCACTCGAAGCGCTCCGGCAGTTCGTCTATGCAAGCGCGCACGTCGGGTCACTGCGCGACAGGAAGCAATGGTTCGAGTCCATCGAGGGTCCCATCCTCGCTTTGTGGTGGATCCCTGCGGGACACATCCCCACTGTCGGTGAGGCACAGGAGCGTCTCCAGCACCTGAAGGAGCACGGACCGACATCTCACGCGTTCACATTCAGGACGCCCTTTCCGTCCCCCGATCCGCATGCCGATGTTCGGGGCCTGGATGCGGAATTCTGCGAGTGGGCCACGTGATTCACGTGGAACAGAAGCCTGATATGTCGAAGAAACGAAGATCCTTCGCGCCGCTGGGGGCAACGTCGATGTCTCAAGAACTTTTCGTCATTCGTGGAGTTCATCACTATCCTGTTTCAGACGAAACGTTTCAAGAAACTGTCGAGTTGCTTTACGGGGAGGATCTGTCATCTCAAGAACAAAAGGAGGCCGAGCAACAGGTCCGAGAGCACTTCGCGGCGTTATACGTCTTGGAGGTGTCCGGAGATGCGCTATCTGAAGACTTCAGTTGGTCTGAAGTGACGCAAGAAAATGCGGAGATTGCTCGAGACAATTGGCAGACGCCTTATGACGAGCGGCCCGTGGGCCTAGACGGGAAGCGTTGGGCGTTCTTCTTTCATTTCTTGAGGTTAGACAAACCGCTGCTCACTCCGTTCGGACCCATGCAGCTGCCCGCGCTAACGCCTCTGCCCGATCACTTAAAGGACATCTCGTACGAAGCACCCTAAGACTGGAGGTTACGCCACGCGGAAGCCACGCCGCGGGTGAGCCGCATTTGTTGGCCAGTCTGGATGACGACACACCATGAGCCGAAAGAGTTTCAAGCCGCCGCCGCTGCTCTTCGCCTGCCGAATCACCCATTACGTAGTCCGGGACCAGTCCATCCCATTTGTGGGACCGACAAACCTTTTCGTGAACGGTAAGGAGCTCCGTGCCGTTCCGCGTCTGGCGATCGGGGAGGACAAGGGTGAGTACCTTCTACTCCACTGCGGCAGTTCTTGGAATGTGCGCGGCGTCGTAGCGTATGGTCAACTATCTAACCTAAAGCGCTCCATCGAGCGCATCTATCCCGGTATTTCAAAGAATTGGCTGCGAACCGGTTTTTCGAGACAACAGGTTGAAGGGTATCGAAGGAGAATCTGGCAAGGCCTCGAGTGCAGTTTCTGTCGTCGTTTTCCAGATCAGTTCGAGCAACTGGTCGAAAAACGCGGGGTTCGAATCTGTGATATCTGCATCAGAGAGTTCACGGACACGATGCGCGCCGACAGACCTCCCGCGTAGCCGAGTTGTACTGAATTGATCGTTCAAGGTGCCTCCGATGCGCACGACGTTCTACGCCACCCAAGAAGGATACCGCCAACGTCGCCGTTGTCCGCCGCTTCTACGAAAATATCGGCTCACCTGACATCATCAGGGAGGTGGTTTCACGGGAGATCACACCAGGTTTCCCGTATGGCGACGTCTACGTGGGTATGGACTCAGTGTCCCGAGACTTTTTCGGTCGCGTGCTCCAGGATTTCGAGGACTGGCGCACGCAGATGTCTGAAATCTTCGATGCCGGTGATCGAGTGATCCGTCTGCAGCAGTGCGCCGACACGGTTCAACTGACCCGGGCGTTGGAAGACGGCCTTAGCTGATCAGCATGGACTCCCTCCACCACGAGGTCACTACTGCCTTTGGCCAAGGTGAGCGGCCGGCAGAACGTGAGCTGGTTCTCTGGGACGGATTCGACCAACCGGCAAAGGAGGATGCTGTCCGGTTCTTCTCTGGTAAGGCCTGGTCAGACGTTCTCGCACACCTGCGAGGACTCAAGGATGAACCAGTCTTTCGCGGCGCATATTTTCTCGAAGAGTGGTCTGTCCTGAGCCCACCAGCGCTCGCCTACTACGCCGCGAGCCTACCTCGAATTCTTACAGGAAGCGCTCGCAAGCACCCCGCCCGATGAGGAGTTCCCTTTCTATTTCCTCGGGCAGCTGTACCAAGTGTTCTATATGCACAAGGGCAGCCCGTTCAGTCCGGCTCAGACGAAACTTCTACGGCATGTCGTCGAAGGGCTTCGTAAGAGGGCGGCCTTACCGGGCTCATTCGAATACTGGGGGGACGACATCAAGCTTCAGGCCGAAAAGGTCTTGAACGAGATGGAAGCGCACCCTGGTTGAGTACGTCTGCAGCGAACGATACTTACGCCAACCACGTGGTATTCTGCCGTCCCCGTCCCCACTTTCCCAGCGGAGCACACTATGGTCTTGACCAGGGCTGAACTCATTGCCTCCTTACAGAACGAAGTCCGCATCCTGCTTCATCTCGCGGAGAAGATCGACCCCGCGAACCTCGATTACCGCCCCACGCCGAAACAGCGAAGCACGCTCGAGCTCCTCAGGTACTTGAGCATGATGGGGCCCACGCTCGTGCAGTATGCCCTGGCCGACCCGCCTGACGCCGCCATCTGGACAACGGCCGCGGAGGCCGCCGACACGCGGAATTTCGATCAGACCCTCTCGGTAATTGCTTCACAGAAGGATGCCTACGCAACGCTCCTGGCCGATGTGTCCGACGCCGACTTCCGCGCCGAGATCAACGGGTTTGATGGCAACAAGACATCGCGTGGAGCCCTCATCACTAACATGGTGCTCTGCGGGTGCGCGGCCTACCGCACGCAGCTCTTCCTGTACCTCAAAGCCTGCGGGTGCGAGGAGCTCGGCACGATGAATCTCTGGGCCGGCGTTGATGCGCCCGCGGCGGTTTGACAACTGGCATCCCTCCTTTGGCCAACCGGGGTGAAGAGCAGCTGACGCCGTCCAATGTCGCTCGACGACTTGCGCTTTACTCCACAGCTTCTCTCAAAGCCTGTCCCGCGCGGCCTCGCCGTCGAAACGACGCTTCAACACTTTGTGATCGTCACGTACTGGGTCGATCCGCTCCGCCTCCGCAAACACCTCCATCCTCGATTCGAGCCTATCTGTCTCTCGGCGGACAACAGGCATCGTCAATCCTTAGTCTCCGTCGTCACCTTCCTGGATCGCGATTTCCGATTCGTGATGTGGCCGTCGCTCACCTGGAGTTTCGGCCAGACGAACTATCGTGCCTACGTCGAGGACACCGAAACCGGCGACCAGGCTGTCTGGTTCTTCGGCACGTGCCTGGATTCGCTATCGGTGGTGCTGCCACGGATATTGTGGAAACTGCCCTGGCATCGTGGGCGAATGGTCTTTCACACTAGCTACGACGACACGGCGCAGCGGTACTCGACCTACAACGTCAGAACGCGTTCGCGATGGGCGCCTGGGCATCTCGAAATCAGAGACCTGGGGCTTCCGCTCAGAGAGTTGCCGGGTGTGTCTAACGTCGAGGCCGGCCTTGTGCTGTTCACCCACCCAATGAAGGGCTATTTCTTTCGCCAGGATGGTGCCTTGGGCAGCTATGCGATTTGGCATGATCGGATGACACCGACTCTCGGCGAGCTCGCGCAGGGACGCTATCCGTTGCTCGAAAGGTTGGGGCTCGTGGCCGAGGGCGACCTGGCCCCTGTTCACAGCGTCCTCATCCAACCAACGATCGACTTCACAATCTACTTGCCACCGTCGAAGATCGGGTTCAAGATCCCGCGTCCTGTGAGTTGAGTGCGGGTCTGACCTTGAGTGATGACTATGTAATCCGTCTCGCCGAGCCTGACGACGTTGCGCTTCTTCCCTCGGTTGAGAGGCAAGCTGTCCGTTTGTTCGAGAACTGCCTTGCGGAGACGGGCTTGACTTTGGAGGACCTGGAACAGGTCACCTCCGTCGAGGAGTTCGAGGACGCGCGGACGCAAGGCCAGTTGTGGGTCGCGGTGTCGGCCACGGATGGTCCTGTTGGTTTCGCGCAGGTGGTTATCCTGGACCAGCTCGCTCACCTGGACGAGTTAGACGTGATTCCGAGCTATGGCCGGAGAGGCATTGGAAGCCGCCTTTTAGACGAGGTCTGCCAGTGGGCTGCCAAGACTGGCCATCAGAAAGTCACGCTGTCGACGTTTCGCCACGTTCCATGGAATGCTCCGTTTTACGAGCGCCGCGGGTTCGTCGCTGTCGATCCCCAGCGCCTCGGCGCTGAGCACATCGACCTCGTAGAAGCAGAGCGGGCTCGCGGCCTTCGCACCGACCTTCGAGTGGTCATGGAACTCAGAACACGAAAATCACGGTCCGCGTCCGATCGAACATCGGAGATTCGACTATGACCACTGGGCCGACGCGTGCCGACGGCACCAGCCCGTTGTCATCTGTCTGGCTTGCTGCGAGGAGTCTCCTCTGGACAATCTTGCTCCCTGGCTTCTTTGGCGTCTACGTGCCATGGAGATACTTCGGCCTCAATCGCGTGCAGCTGGATCCTTCGAACCCGGTGCACGTCGTTGGCCTGATCTGCATGACCCTGGGGGCTCTGCTGCTGGCTGCGTGCATCGTGGAGTTCGCGCGAAGTGGACGCGGTACATTGTCGCCGCTGGATCCTCCGCGCCGTCTGGTCGTTCGCGGCCTCTATCGATACGTTCGGAATCCGATGTATCTCAGCGTCACGACGCTCGTTCTGGGCGAGGTGTTGCTAGTTCAGTCCGCCCCGCTAGCGATTTACCTGGCCGTCTGGTTCCTTGCCGTGAATCTCTTTGTTATGGGATACGAGGAGCCAACGTTACGGCGCATGTTTGGCGACTCGTACGACGAATACACGAAAGAAGTCGGGCGGTGGATTCCGAAGCTTCCCTCAGGCGCGACACGGACTTGAACGGGCGATCGAGACGTAATGCGATCGTTGCTGCTAGCAACGTGCGAGATGCGTCGATTCTGTGGCCAAACAAGCTCACAGCACCAGCCGCATCTGCTCCAACCGCTTCTTGTGATGCGGTGACCGCGCATACAACCCTCGGATTCCGGGAAATAGATAGTTGAACGGCGACGCGCCGTCCTTGTATGCCTGCTCCTGATGTGCCAACGCTTGCTCGCGTTCACCCAGTCCTGCGTAGATGAACACATAAGTTTGCGGCGGAACGTACGTATCGGGCGGTTGGTGTTCCAATTCCTCCACGAGGCGAAGCGCCTCCTCGCGCAGGCCGAACTCTCCATAACACAGACCGAGAAGCCCGAGATAAAACGGGGCGCGATGGCTGAGCGCGGCCGCCCGCTCGAGGTCGGCAAGCGCCCCCTGACGCTTTGACGTGGCCAGATAACACAGACCGCGCAGATGCGAGGCAAACACGTATTGAGGGTCGAAGCGCAGGCATTCGCTGCACAGATCGATGGCTTCGTCGTACCGCCCTCCCAGCATCATCGTCTGCGCGCGGGCAGCGGCGACAAACCGGGAGGCCGGTGCCAGAGCATGTCCTCGTTGAGCCTCGGCCGATGCGGCATCCTCGCGACCGAGGAGCATGAGAAGCCACGAATAGTGCACATGCGCCAGCGGGTTCGACGCATCCAGGGTGAGCGCCTTTCGGAACGCCTGCTCGGCGCCCTCCCAGTCCCAATCCCCACCAAACTTCGCCAACGCGACCTCGATGAATGCCGCCCCCAGCGTTGGATCAATCGTCAACGCCCGTTCGGCGGTCCGCGCCGCAACGGCAAACGCCAGCGCAGGTTTCACCAACGAGTACATCCCTAAGAAGTTGTACGCGCTGGCCAGCGCCACGTGTGCGAGGCCAAACTGCGGATCGCGGTCGATTGCATGCTGAAAATGCTCGATGGCAGCACGCCACCCGCCCTCGAAGCACGTTTTCCACATGTGCTGGCCTCGCTTGTAGGCGTGGTACGCGTCGGGGTCCTGAGAGTATCGACGCGCCGGCGCCCGCGACAGCCCGGCGCCGATCGCGTCACACACTTCTCGCGCGATGTCGTCCTGCGTGGTCAGCGCATCAGCATACGGACGCTCGATGACAAGGGAAGGCAGCACGGCCTTCTCGTGCGCGGCGTCGATCAGGGTGGCGATCACGCGAATGCGTTCCGCAGTGTGTTGAAGACTCCCTTCGAGAACCATGTCGACGCCGAGACGTTTGCCGATTTCGCGGACCGGCTGCCCCAACAGAGCGCGGGTCGACGTACGCGGTGCAACAGACAAACTCCCGACGCGGCTCAAACGGCTTCCCATATCGACGGCCAGTCCATCGCGAAGCGCGAGTGTCTCAGGCGTGGCAGTGCCAACAATCTCGAACGGGAGGACAGCCAGCGATCCGGCGCCAGCCCTCGCGCCCGCTGCGGATTGAGATGCTATGCTGCCTCGCCGCAACGCCTCGAGGTCGGTGCGCAGCAGGTCGGCCGACTCGTATCGATCATCCGCGTTCTTTGCGAGGAGAGTGTCGATGATGCGCGCGAGCTCCACTGGATGATGCGGCGCCAGTTGCCTGATAGGGATGTGCGGCTGCGCGCGAATGGCCGATGCGAGCGCGTTGCGCGGCTGGATATCGAACGGGCGCGCCCCAGTGGCCATCTGATACATGACCGTACCCAGAGCAAAGAAATCGCACCGATGGTCCACCATCGTCGAACCCGACAGCTGCTCCGGCGACATGTAATGGATGGTGCCCGGTGCGATGCCGATTGCCGTCAGCTCGTCGGTCATCTGATCGTCGCCGGTCCCGCCTGGAAAGTGCTTGGCCAACCCGAAATCGAGCAGTTTCACGAGCCCGCCGGTAGTGAGGAAGATGTTGCCAGGGGTGATATCGCGATGGATGATCCCCTCATCATGCGCCGCGCCAAGCGCGCTGGCCATCTGGCTGGCGATATCCACGATTTCTTCCAGCGATAGCGGTCCGGACAGCAGACGCGATTTCAGGCTCGTGCCTTCGAGCAGCTCCATTGCGATGAACGATGGCGATTCGTCCTCGCTGACCTCGAGAATCGTGCAGATGTTGGGATGGTTCAGCGATGACGCGAGCCGCGCTTCGCGCTTGAAGCGTCGGACGGCATCCAGATCCTTCGTCAGTCCCTCCCTGAGGACTTTGATGGCCACTGAGCGTGGAAGCCTAGTATCCTGCGCTTCATACACGACGCCCATTCCGCCCGCGCCGAGCGTGCGGATGACGTAAAAATGAGATATCTGCCGACCAATCACTGGTGCCCTCGACGCTCGACGGTGGGAAGGGTCTCATTGTCCCCCGAATTTCCGCGACGATCATGACATTCCGCCGAGACCGGCCGACCGCGGATCAAACTCAGTTGACCGAGTCCACCTTGCACGTGCTCGAACGGGCTCAGGGCGGTGATGAACGGGCCGCACAGGTTCTCATCGAGCGCGCGCTGCCGTCGGTCCGCCGCTGGGCGCATGGGCGACTGCCCCGATATGCTCGCGGCGACGGAGACACCGAGGACGTCGTCCAGGATGCATTCCTGAGAACGCTGCGGGGCATTAAACGCTTTCAGCATCGGACGGTTGGTGGTCTCCAGGCTTATCTCCGTCAGGCGGTCATCAATCGCGTGCGCGACCTGATACGCGGGTCGAAGAGGCGGGCACCCCATTCAACGGTCGATGCGGAACCGCGTGATTGGAAGCCGACGCCGTTAGAATCGGCGATTCTGCACGAACAGCTGGACCGGTTTCTCGATGCGTTGCGGAAGTTGCGGCCCGCCGACCGGCAGGTCATCGTCTGGCGCATCGAACTTGGATACACCGCTGAAGAAATTGCGACGAAACTTGGCAAGTCCAAGGCCGCCGCCGGAATGACCGTCACCAGGGCGATGCACCGCCTCGCGAAAGAAATGAACCTCGAAGCCGACCCGCCCAAGTAGCGCCTGTTAGCAATTCCGGGTTGTGACGTTTACCTCTATGCGGATCGTCCGCGGGAGGACCATGAATCGCCCACGTCTCCGAATTGCACTTGCCATCGTCGCCGTCCAGCTGCTGGCCGGATGCGATACCTCACCCACGCGACTGACGCCGCTCGCCCCGTCACCGATTCCCCCGCAGACTCCGCAGCAACCACCGCAGACGACCCTCCGAGGCTTTGTGACCGACACGGCTCTCCGTCCCCTGGCTGGTGTCAACCTGGAGATCATCGAAGGTCCGCAGGTCGGTTTATCCGCGACGACGGCTGCCGATGGACAGTTCCTGATTACGGGAACCGTTGACGACACGACGCGCGTCCGCGCGACCAAGGAGGGGCACGTGACTGCAACTGGCGCGCTCACGCCCGTCTGCACCACTTGTAATCCGAGCAGCCGATATATTTATTTCTACTTGTCGGTGCTCGCGCCACCAATCAGTATCGCGGGCGATTACACTTTGACCATCACCGCCGATAGCGCGTGTACGCTTCCCGAAGACGTTCGCACGCGGACGTATTCGGCAACGATCGCCGCCGATACAAACCCGCGCAACCCGCCCAATACGATCTTCAACGCGACGGTCAGCGGCGCACCATTCTTCGGTTTCTATGAAACATTCTTTGTTGGGGTCGCTGGAGATTTTGTGACCCTTCTGTTTGGAGGCCATGGGCCGTCTCTGGTGGAGGAACTCGCGCCAAAGACGTATCTCGCGTTTGACGGGCTCGCACAGACGTCGCTTGGCGCTTCGTCCCCGTCTACCATCACAGTTCCTTTTGACGGCGTGATTGAATACTGCGAGCGGCGATCGGAGATGGGCGAATACTACGACTGCGGGCGGGATATCGTCGCGCGCGCGCCGTGCGCGTCGAAAAATCATCAACTCGTTTTGAAGAGGCGCTAACGCACGGATCGACATCGTCCGTGCGGCGCCTGATCGGGGACAGGCCTTGTCCATCGGGGGACTGTCCCTGTCATCGAGGGACAGTCCCCTGTTAAGCAAGTATCCACCATTGACTCATACGGGCTGGCTCGCGCCGCTGGCTGCGGGAAAGCGATCAGCTATCCACGCCTGCCACAATGCGTCTTCGTGCGCGACGACGGTTGATGCCTGGTCGCAGTACAGATAGATCCGAACCGGCAAACACGTCTGACCGCCCATCTCCATCGCAAAAAGGTGAGCGATGCCAGGCGCCGGCTCCTCGAGGCGGAGGAGCAATTCCTCCGGATACGCGCTCTCGCCGATTCGCTCCACTACCCCGGCCAGGCGCGGCGCGCCGCTGCTTGTGCGAGCGCGCTGCCCCACTTCCACGTTGGTGAGACCGAGCAAACCGACGAGCATCTGCCAAGCCTCGGCCTTGCGTTCACCAGTCATGCCCATCGCTTGTATAGCCGATGAAGGTAGGCCACGGAAGTGCGTGAGATAGAGCCTCAGAATGCGGAAGAACGCCTGCCAGCCGTGCTCGTGACCCTCGAATTGGTTGTCCCAATCATCGGTGTCTGCAAACCAGCTGTGCACCACGCGAACGACGCACGTTCCGCCCGATCTAGCTTCGACGGTCCACTCTGTTGCAACCGTAGGACTGCCAGGACCCATGTCGTGACTGTCGACGGCAAAGCGATGCGGCGGCTCCCACGTGGTGATGGTGGCGACCGAGTCCATGCCCGGTCCGAAATTCGAGGTCGCTGCGCCGCCCACGCGCGGGTCCACCTGCGTTGGCACAAACCAGGATGAGATTCCGGGCCCAGTCGCGATCGCTTGCCAGACATCGTCTGGCGTACCAGGAACTTCGACTTCAGCTTGAACAAAGCGGCGTCCGGTTGAATCTTTCTTCACGGGCATGACGGCTCCTTGATGCTATGGGACAGGGTGCGCCAGGACCACGACGCGGTGCCGCCGACCGCCAGGGGCTGAAGCATCGTGGTACCGCGCCGCCAGTTTTGAGAGTGCGGCCGTGAGGTCGTTGCTGAATGCGGCGCGCTCCGCCGCAGACCGAAACCGAATCTCGGTGTCCAGCGAGAGCGTGGCAAGGCGCTTGTTGACGGCGCGTGAGCGCCGCAGCAGACCGCTGACTTCGCCGATCGCGCGCGCCGCCAGCGCAATCAGATAGCTTGCCGACAAAGGACCGGGATCCCGACGCGCATCGGCAGCGGCCGCGCCCAGCGCCGTCGGCGACACGATGTAGGAGGTCGCCGTGGCCACAAGCAAGCGTTCGGTCAGACCGCCCCACTGTCGTGTTTCGGCCACGCGGACCAGCTGGTGTGCCTCGAGCGCTCGGAGGTGGTAATTGATCTTCTGCCGTGGAATCCCCAGTCGCGTGGCCAGCGTCGCTGCGGAAGCTGGCTCGGCCAGGGACGAGAGAAGCCGACTCCGGACGGGATCGAGGGCGACCGTTGCGGCAGCCGGATCCTCGATGACTTCGACCTCGAGCATGCCTGCATTTCACCATTGACAACTTTTATTGTCAAGCACGGCCTCTCCGGGGGGACAGGCCTTGTCATCGGGGGACAGTCCCTGTCATCGAGGGACAGTCCCCTAACGCCGCAGCAGGCCCTGGCTGAGCTATTTTGAGTACGTGGAAATACCGACGCTTGGTCCCGACGGCTTTCCGATCGCGCGCACCGATCGCCTCTACCCGATACACGTCGCGCTCAATGAATACGTGCTGACGGCCGCACAACAAGAGCGTTCAGGCGCCCCGGTGGATTTGGCTGGGTGGAAGAAACTGCCCAAGGGACAAATTCTCGACCACGTCGAGGCCGTACTGCGCCGCGTAGGATGGCTCTATCAACACGATCGCGAGCTGCACAGCGCTCATCTGGCACGACAGCAGCTGATCCGGCTTCTCAGAGTCTTCTACACGGTGAAGCTGCCCTGTACCGAGCCGGATTTGCGCACGATGCTCGACCTCACGGCGCCGTTGCTGGAGCACATCGCGCCGGATGGTCCCGTCGAGTACGTGACCGAATACCTCAAAAAGAATGACCTCACCGAGGAGTTGTCTCGCTCGTTGCGCGAGTTCAACGCCAAGGTGCGGACTGATGTCTCGGGCATGGCGGCGCTGCAATCGCTCAAACAACGTTTGCACATGCTCGCGTGGCTGGATGAATGGGAACCGCTCGATCCCGCCCGGTGCTGGAGCGAGTGTGTGCGACGTGATTTCCGAGCGATGACCGGCGAGAGGCGCGTGAAATGGCGCGGTCTGCTCAAGCATCTGCGTGGGAATGCCCCACCGCGCATGCCCTCGGGTTGGGCGCGCGATGCCGAGCAGCGTCTGGCCGACGTCGGCCTCGAGGACTTTCGTGAGCAGCTGCACGTGTGGTTCGCGCCGTTTCGATCGGGCGAGCCACTCCCGCTCTCCGTCGCTGGCAGCCACGTCCTGAAAACGCTCATCTGGTATGCAGCGCTCACACGCGATGACGAGGCCAAGGCGATCGCCCTGGGGCTTCTCGACGTGAAGTGGAAACAAAAGCGCAACGCAGAGAAGTTGATGCTCGCGCTCGAAGTCTTCGGGATTAGCAAGGACGAGATGCTGTCACGCGGTCTCGTCAAACCGCTGGCCGCGCCGGCAAGTCCCATACCGCGGTTCCTGGAAAAGTTGATGCAGGTCGAGTACATGCATACCGCTGATCGCATGGCGGCCGCCGAAGACGACGACCTCATGATCGTTCAGGGACAGCTGCACTTTTATCGCTTGTTCCGTTCGAGCGGACGCATCGAACGCGCCACCGACAATCGCGTGCTCGAGCTCGACTGGCATGCCCTGCCCCACGAGATGCGTCACACGGTCCTGCGCGAGTGCAACTCCGAGGAGCAGCTGCGACTGCGAGCGCTCATGCTGATGCACGACTCGTTCTACAAGCAGTACTTCACGATCAAACAGTGACGTACACATGAAAGGCGAGACCAGGTCCCGCCTTTCGCTCATCTAGAGATCGGTCGCGCCACTGCGCCGCTTACTGCTGCGTGGTCGTCCGCGACGGCGCTGCCGGAACAACGGTCGAGTAGAAGCCGATCATCATCTCTTCCCAGGTCTGATCGCCCCACCGCACCGTCGCGTTCGGGTCGGGATTGAACAGGTTCTTCGTCGAGTTATCGAAGTGCGCAATCACCTCGAGCTTCGTGCCCTTCGGCAACAGCTTCGGCTCCGCGAGCTCGTAGCTGTGCTGCCACGCAAAGTCGTACTTCGGCACCCACAGCAGCGTTTCCTGCCGGCCATCCGGATAGTGGGCGACATACTTCATGTCTTTGCCGCGCACATGCATATGCGGCGTCATCGTCATCAGCAGCGTGTCCTCGGACATGACGCGGCTCTGCGTGACCTCGTAGTTTTCCGTATTTGGCGGAATCTCGAAGCGCAAGTTCATCAGGCTGCCGCCGGCGACCAGCTTTTTCGGCGGCTCCTTCGCGTAGATGAGTGCGATGCTCGTACGGTCCGTTGCCTCGACGCCGTCGGTCGTGTAGTGCATCTGCAGGACGATCTCGGAGCCCGCGCGCAAGAGCCGCGCAACGCCTGGCTCGTAAACGATGCCCGGCTTGTTGGGTGTCGTGCCGCCCAGCGACGTGCGTCCCTGTGTCCGCTCGTCACGAGCATTGCCGCCTGGCGGCTGCGCCGACGCAATCACGTGATGAACAACCGCGCGGTTGCCTGGCCTGATCTCAATCGCCTGGACGTACTTGTCTTCGGTGAGATTCGTGGGGATCGTGAAGTAAAGGTACGGGACCGTCCCGTCAGCCGGAACCTTGTACTCTTCCCTCATCGTGAACACGGCATCAGGCTCGCCGATCGTCCAGCCTTCCGCATACTTCGGCGCCGCCGGCAGGTCGCGATCGTTGCCCTTGGGCGCACCGGCATCAACCCAGGCCGCGATCGTATCGATCTCTTCTTGCGAAAGGCGCGGATCATTCTTGAAGACACCATGCGCGGGATCAGCCGACCACGGAGGCATTTCGCGCTTGACGACGCGCTGCTTGATGGCGCGCGCCCAGGGACGCGTCTCCTCGTAGGTGATGAGCGACATCGGCGCAAACATCGACGGTCGATGACACTCGGTGCAATTCTTGTAGAGGATCGGGGCGACGTCTTTGGTAAACGTCACTTGGGCCGTCGTCGCTGGCGTGCTCCGTCGCGGAGGCTGCTGCGCCAAGCCGACCGTCCCCGCCGCCAATAGCCCGAGAACCGCGATCCCAGCTCCGACGACATGCTTCGTCACAGAGTCTCTCCTAAGAGAACAAAGTTACCCGGCCCGGCGCCCTGAAGCAAGGGTGAAACGGGAGATAGAATGCGACGTGGTCAGCCTGCGGAGGGCGAGTTGAGACGAGGATTCACATGCGTTGTGGTTGCCGTTCTTCTGGGCTTGGCGGCATCCTTGCCCGGCATTGCGCAAGACCCCACAGGCAACGCCAGCCCGCAGGTGCCCACCGGCAACGCCAGCCCACAGACGCCCGGGCCTCCCGGGGGCTTGTTGCGCAAGAGTCCGCCGCAGCCACAACAGAAGCAGGCCATCGACTACTTCGTCGGGGAATGGAACGTGACATGGAGCGGTCGCGAGAGCGCCTTCTCCCTCGGACCTCGGACCGGCACCCTCAGTTACACGAGGATGGGCGACAGCAACTTTCTCGAGATTCGAGGCGAGGGCAAAACCGAGGCAGGGGCCGCGTACAAAGAGTCAGGGATCATCGGATGGAACGAGGCACAGAAGATTCTGGCCCTGCACGAGCGGCTTACCACCGGTGTCGAGGTGCTGAGCATCGGTGACTGGACCTCACCCATCACGATCCGGTTCGAGAGCGCGCCGATCGGACCGATCGCGGGGACAAGTTCAAAACCTGTCCCCGCTGTCCCTGGCAAACCTGTCCGCGGTCCAACGCTGACGCTGCGTCGCATCTACGGCATCGTGTCGGCGCAGTCGTTTACGGTCACTGAAGAGCAATCTACCGACGGCAAGACGTTGGCTCGTCTCGGCCGTGGTGTGTTCGGCAAGGTCACGGCAAAAGAGTGAGTGCGCCGGATCCGCTGTCTGGGCTGCTCTCGGTTTTGCAGTGTCCCTCATGCCACGCCAGTCGCTGGACAATTGACGAGGCCCGCCGCGTGGTCGCATGCGCGGCGTGTCAACACGCACACAGAATCGAGAACGGGATTCTGCACGTCAATGTTCACAACGAACACGACGAGGTGATCCAGGAGCGACAATCTGTCCCTGCGACGGAAATGGCGCCGGAGCTTGGCGGGTGGATCGAAGCGTACACGCCGGCCACGGATCCAGCGTCAGACCTGGCCCAGGCGTACCTGTCACTGCCCTACGGCAACGGCTCCGTTCATTTTCAACAGGCAGGCTACTTTCAAAACGTCAGCCGCTTCGCCCGAGAGTTCGACTTCATCCTCCGGCACTTGCCCCGCTCCGGCTTGTTGCTCGATCTTGGCGCCGACGGCACCTGGTCGACGGCACGGCTCGCGAGCCGGGGACTCACCTGCATCGCGCTCGACATCACGGACCATCTGTCGCTCGCGCATTTATTTCAGAAGAAGTACCCCCGGTATGCGCTGGTCAATGTGGACATGCACGAGCCAGTCTTCGCGGATCAAGCCTTCGATGCGGTAACGGCTTTTAACGCGCTGCACCACTCGAAGCGGCTCGACACGCTCGCGAAGAACATCGCCCGTGTGCTCAAACCAGGCGGCGTGGTGGGGTTTGTCGAGCCCTACGTGCAGAACCCACAGCAGGAGGCGGATTTCGGAGCGCCGCAGAGCGCGCTCGGCATCAACGAGAACGTGCACACGATCGATCGCTGGCATCGCGCCTTCTCGGATGCGGGACTGCATCTCGAGGTGTATTCGTTGAGTGACTCGTTCAATGCGATTTTTCGCAGGCCCCAGACGTCTGGCCCCGGGCTCCAGGGGTCAGGCCCCACGCTCGAGGATTTCTACGCGTCCTCCCTTCAGGTATCTCCGACATCCACTTCTGTCGACGCCGGAAGCACAGTGGACTTTCGAGTCACCGTCGAGAGCCTGGGACGTGCGGCGTGGGCAAGCCGCGGGCCTGTGCCCGTTCGGCTCAGCTACCACGTGTCTCGTGTGACGTCTGAGGGCCCGGTCATGATCGCGTTCGACAACGACCGAACCTTACTACCGGACTTTGTTTGTCCGGGCACACCCGCTGAGTTTGTCGTGCCTGTCGTGATCGCGGCAGGCGGCACATACGAGGTCGAGTTCGACCTGGTCCACGAGTCGCGGTGCTGGTTCAAAGAACGCGGCGGACACACGGCGCGCGCGACGGTCACGGTTCGCTAGTGCGGCCTTCGGAATGGCCCGGATGACGCAGACAAAAGGCAGCCGCAGATTGCGCAGATTTCACAGATACCAGACTTGGTCCGGATTTGCTGCACGCTCTGTGCAACTGACGCTCCCGACGCCGGTGAGCCCTGTACCCTTTGTCATTCAAGGTAAGCGCCGGAGCACCGTTAGGTGCGGAGGCGCCCACAGAGCTGGTGGCGAGCCGCGGTGCGTTTCCGTGTGCCGCACCTGTGGAGAATCTATCGCCAACAAGGTCGGCGGCCTCGCCGGGAGTGCCGAAGTGAGCCGGTGCCGTGAGCACCTGCGGTGGACATGCGCCCCGGCGAGGTTGTCCGTGGTGGAGACTCCAGTGGGGAGTTGCGCCGTGAGCGCCAGTACAGGGGTGAGACGCCACCGCGGTCGGTCGAGGAGACGAGAGGAGGAGGCCTTGCTCGACGCACAGTGGTTTGTCGGTATTGATTGGGGGCTGGAGGCGCACGAGATCTGCATAGTGGATCGAGCTGGTGAGATCTGTGACCGCCGCCGCGTGCGTCACAGCGCCACGAGTTTACAGGCGTTTGTGCAGTCACTGGTTGAGCGTGCGGCGGGCGACCCCACGCGGATCGCCGTGGCGATCGAGGTGCCGCGGGGCGCCGTGGTCGATGTGCTCGTGGAACGCGGCTTCGGGGTGTATGCGATCAATCCGAAGCAGCTCGATCGGTTTCGCGATCGGTTTACGACCGCGGGCGCGAAGGACGATCGGCTCGATGCCCTGGTCGCGGCGGAGTCCTTGCGCACCGATGCGCATGCGTTTCGGCGGGTGCACCTGGATCATCCGCTCCTCATTCAGTTACGCGAATGGTCGCGGCTCGACGAGGACTTGGGGATCGAGCTGACGCGCGTGACGAATCAACTGCGCGACCTGGTCTATCGCAGCGCACCGGGCCTCCTCACCCTGTGTCCGGCGGCTGACGAACCCTGGCTGTGGGCGTTGCTGGACGCAGCGCCGACACCGGCCGCCCCAGGGCGCCTCTCCGCCCGGCGCGTTGAACGCCTGCTGCGCGCCCATCAGATCCGACGGCTCGACGCGGCCGCCGTGCGGGCGGTCTTGCAAGCGCCCGTCGAGACCGCACCGGGGGTGGTCGAGGCCGTCGCCGATCATCTGCAGCTGCTGCTCCCGCGCATCGAGTTGATCGCGGCGCACCGCAAAGTCGCCCTCCGGCGGTTGGAGCACTTGCTGGATGCGCTGGTCGCCCAGGAACCGGCGCCGGGGGACCAGCGCGAGCATTCTGACGTCGCTATTGTCCGCTCCATGCCAGGAATCGGGACGCGCGTCGCCGCCAAAATGCTCGCTGAAGCCTCGCAGCCGCTGGTGGCGCGAGCGTATCACGTCGTGCGCGCGTCCATGGGTGTCGCACCGGTCACCGCGCAGAGTGGCCGCCGGCGGACCGTGTCGATGCGGTATGCGTGTAATCGCCGGTTACGTCAGGCCGGCTTTCATTGGGCCTCGAACGCGATTCAACACGATCCGCACAGCCGCGCGTACTACACGACGTTGCGTGCGCGTGGGCAGACGTACGGCCATGCCCTGCGCTGCGTGGCGGACCGGCTGCTGCGCGTGCTCATGGCGTTACTCGAGCGAGGCCAAGTGTTTGACGCAGAATACCGACGACCGCTCTCCGCTGCCGTCTCCGAGGCTTGACAAACGGTGGGGAGTCCACCGCCGGTCGAAGACCGGCGGTCTGCGTGAGCGAAAGTGTCCCGATTGAAAAAGGCCCAGAGAACAAGTGGCTCTTTCAATCGGACACTTTCGCTCACGCGAGCGGCCTGCGGCCGCTGGGCCCACGCACAAATGTGGGCATCTGCGGCCATCTGAGTCATCTGCGGCTGGTCTTCGTTTCCGCGTAATCCGCGTAATCCGCGGACCGTTTTCTTACGGTTTGGTCTCAGGCAGCTCAAACACATACACCGCCTGTCCATTGCTCGGGTGTTTGATCTCAGGCGAGATCGTGCGCGGGACCACCCGCGGACTGCCGCCGCCCAGGCCGGTGGTCACCGCGACGTACTGTTTGCCTCCGGCCGTGTATGACACCGGGAAGCCCTGCACCGAGGTGGCCAGTCGCGTCTGCCATAACACGTCGCCCGTCTTGACGTCGTACGCACGGAAGTAGCGATCGAGATCGCCGATGAACACAACGCCGCCGCCCGTGGTTAATGCCGCCGTCAAGAAGGCCGCTCGTTGCTCACGGCTCCATAGCTGCTTCATCGTCGCCACGTCGTAGGCCGCAAGCTTCCCGACATTGCCGTCCGACCCCGGCATCTCGAAGAAGCGCCGTGACGCCCCGATTCCCCCGGAGCCAGGCTGCAACTCGACTTTGCGCGCCGCGATTTCCATACAGGACTGGCTGAGCGGAATGACCAGCGCCCGGGTCCCCGGGTGGTAACTCATCGCCTGCCAGTTGTGGCCGCCCTCAGTGCTGGGACACGCAGGAATCCACTGATCGATTTTCTGCTCCAGGATGTCGGGACGGTAGGTCGGCAACCCCGTTTTGGAGTTGATCGTATCGAACACGTTTTGGAACACCGTCTCCGTGTACGCGAGAAATTTGCCCGTTCGGCGATCGAGCTTCCAGAGGATGCCGGGCTTGCCTATCGTGAACAGCACTTTCTCCGTTCCGATGTCGACCAGCACGCGCTCGAAGACCTCGTCGAGGTCGAGCGACTCGCCGGGCATATGCTGAAAATGCCACGCCAGCGTTCCGTCTTCCGGCCTCAGTGCAACAGTGGATGCCGTGTACAACGCGGCGTCTCGAACGCTCGTGCCGCGACTGACGGGCATCCACGGTTTTGCCTGCGCAATCCCCCAGTAGGTGAGGTTCAAGTCGGGATCGTAGCTGCCGGCTATCCAGGTCTCGCCGCCCGCGCGCATCATGTCGGGAAGCTTCCCCCATGTGTTTCCGCCCGGCTCGCCCGTTCGCGCGACGGTGTGGAACTTCCACGCCAGCTTTCCGGTCTCCGCGTCGTAGGCGCTGATGAAGCACCGCTCGTCGCGATAGCGATCGCAGCCCTGCAGCCCCTGAATGACCTTGCCGCGGATCACGATGGGCCCGCTCGTGTTGGCAAAGCCTTTGGCGCGATCGGCAATCACGGTGTTCCACACCAACTTGCCGGTGCGAGCCTCGAGCGCGACCAATCGCGCGTCGGTGGTCGCGAAAAACAGCTTGTCGCCATAGATGGCCAGGTTGCGCATCGAGCCGAAGCCGATGAGCGTCGAGGGGCCGACATGGTGTTCCCAGATCAATTCGCCCGTCGCGGCGTCCAGC
The DNA here is from genome assembly GCA_963846425.1 of uncultured Acidobacteriota bacterium. GTDB lineage: Bacteria > Acidobacteriota > Vicinamibacteria > Vicinamibacterales > UBA2999 > JACCSI01. The sequence continues at coordinate 1,277,673 of CAWJVW010000002.1, forward strand.
GCTTGAATCATGTTCAGCGGGTTCGCCAGATACATCACGCCGTCGTGCACGATCGGCGTCGTCTGATTGGCGCCCGTTTCGTTCATCGCCCACACCCAGGCCAGACGGAGGTCCTTGACGTTGCCGGTCGTGATGTCGGTGAGCGGACTGTGGCTCCACGCCTGATAGTTGCGCCGCAGCATCAACCAGTCACCTGGAGGTGGATTGCGAAGCATGTCGTCGGTGACGGGACGAAAATTCTCTACCTCGCCGGTTATCGTGAGGCCGCGAGCCTCGGCGACCGGAGTGGGGGCGGCGGGGACGCCGGGGCTCGCGCCCGGCCCAGCGTCAGGCACTGCACTGCGTGCTCCACTGGCAATCGATCCAATTGCCATCGCCGTTGCAGGTGTCAGTCGTTCGGATCCCGCAGTCGCTCCATTGGCCTGGAGAATGAACGCGGTGATCGCGACGTACGTCTCCGCCGCAAGCTTCGCACCACCTGGCGGCATCGTCGTCGAGATGTACTCATACAGGTCGAGCGTCGTTTGGTCGCGCCAGGCGTTCAGGAAATTCGGCCCGGCCAACGGCGCCGCCTCATTGCGGCCGCTCATGTCAGGCAAGTGACAGCCGGCGCAGCTCGCCTGGTACGCCGTACGCCCGGCGGCGGCCTGCTCGATCGTGTAAACGGCGGTCGGTGCGGCTTGTTGACCCGCGGCGATCGTCAAGCCGAGCACAGACGAAGCTGCGGCAAGCAGCGCGAATGGTGTAGGCGCGATCTTCACCGGCGAGTCTCCTGAGGCAGCAGCCATCCCCAGAGGTTGCCCTCTGGAGCTTTTTCGCTGTGCAGTTGAATGTAGAAGCGGCTGCCGGTAAGCGCCTGGACCTGCGCGGGCGTGAGATCGAAGGCGCCTTTGATCGTTCCGCTCGTGCGAGGAGTCACTTGCAAATCCAACACGGACGGACCGCGGATACCTTTGGGACCAAGGTGGATACGTGCAATGGTCGCGGGCGATTTCAGATTTGAAAACGTGCCTTCGACCGACAGCTTGTTTCCGCTCAACACAGCCGTCGCGCTCCCATTCCCGGCGATCGTCGCTTGCATGGCGATGTCAATGGGGACCGTCGACAATCGCGCCCGGAACTCTTTGTTGGACTGAGCGAGGACAGCGGTCGGGAGCGATCCAATCAAGGCTGCCAGCAGGAATCCGGTAAGTGTTGGTTGCATATCTGCGCCGCCCTTGGGCAGCGAGCGCAGTATGCAACACCTGTCGAAAAACAGAAAGGGCGGGCTATTTCACGATCGAGGCGCGGACTTCGACGGTCATCTTGCGGTCGGACACCGGGTCGGCCGCCTGAGACACGACCATTGGCTTGCCGTTCTGAAGAATGACACTGAGGCTTTCGTGCAAGACGGTCGGACGCTGCGCGACCTGTGTGCCCTCGCGGAGCGGTGAGGTACTCGACCGTCAGCTCCAGCAGAATGCGATCGCCTTCGATAACGCTGGGCCGTGCATCGACGTTGAGTCCCGTCCCCACCATGCCGGGGATGCCAGTGCGCTGGGCATCGGCCGACGCGCGGATGCGTCCCATCGTGGACTCGGCGACAAGCATGGAGACGACCTTTTTCTCTGGCGTCTCGGTGCCGGACTGATCGCTGATGGTGAGCTCGATCTGTAGGTTGTGATCTCGGCCTCGGATTCTGCGCGGCGGCTCGGGGACGCCGGGACTGGGCGTTGAGGGCGTGGGCAGGGTCTTCGGTCGCTGCGCCGGCGGTGGGAGCGCCTGTTCCGGCAGCGCCGTCGGTGGGGGTGGCGGGGGCGCCTGCGCTGCCGCCCGATCCGCCGCGAAGACGATGGCGCCGGCCGTTAACAGGAAAAACATCAAAATGCTCGTGCGTAACATCATCACTGCTCCTTCGATTCCCCAATCGCGGCGATGTCGCGGACTTCCAGCCTCGCGAAATCAAGCTCGCCCAACTCGACGGGGGCAATCGTCAACGATTCGAGGGTCAATGCGTCCACGTTCAACAGTTCCGGTGTCGGCAGCGCAGCCAGGGCTGGAACGAACGGTTCGATCACCTCGGCACGCGGCGATGGCGATGCTTGACGCCCCGGAGCTACCGGGGACGTCACAATCGCCGGCGCCGAAATTGCCGGCGCCGACGAAGACGTAACTGCCGCAGGCAACGACGGAGCGCCGGGCGATGGTGCATCAGGCGGCCGATTCAGACTTATGACAACAGCCGCGACGACTAACGTCGCGATAGCTGATGCTCCCATCGACACCGACAATCCCGACGAATTTGCGGCGAGCCGCGTATCCAGGCGTCGCGCAAACCCGGGGTCGGGTGGCACGGCGGTCAATCCCGATGCCACACGATCAATGGCTTCGTCGAGCGTTTCGCGGTTCATCACCGATCTCCAAATCCGAGGCGTTCGAGCTTGTCACGCAGCACACGCCGCGCTTCGGCCATCCGCCACTTCACCGTTCCAACCGGGATCGCCAGCATGGCCGCGATGTCTTCGTATCGATGCTCGCCGGTGGCAGCAAGTAGAAACGGATCGCGGAGTCGCTTCGGGAGCGATCGGATCATCTGCGCAAGGACCTGATCGCGTTCACGCGCGAGCAATTCATCGTCGGGATTCCGTCCACTAGCCGGAAGCGTGTCAATCACGGCACTCTCGTCATCCTTCTCGCGACGGACGCGGCGCAGCCATGTCGTCAGCGATCGACGACGGTCGAGCGCCTTTCGCCAGGTGATTCGGAGGAGCCAGGAGCGAAACGCAGCTGGGTCGTCCAGCCGGTCGATGCGACGCCACGCTACCAGACACGCGTCCTGCACGGCTTCGTCTGCATCGGAAGGGTTGCCCAGGGCGGCTACGGCTACGCGGCGGGCCGCACGCTGGTGCAAGGTCACCAGCGCGCTGAATGCGTCGCGATCGCCGCTCCGGGCGCGCATGGCCAGTTGGGTCGTTTCGGCGTCGAAACTGGCGTCAGACATCGCGGGAGCGGCGGTTGAGGCTAGCGATGCGGTCAACCCGGCCACGGTCACGCTCATCAGACGAAGGCGTCGAGCCACCGGTTGGATTTTCGCCGACAATGGCCAGGGAACCATGTCATTGACGGTGCCATCCATCTCGGCGGCCGGGCCCGAGGACCTTGCGGCGATTCGCGAAATGCTGACCGAATACGCCGCGTGGGTCGCGGTCGATCTGGGATTTCAGCAGTTTGAACGAGAGGTACAAGGATTACCGGGCGACTACCAGCCGCCGTTTGGTTGCCTGTTGATTGCGCGAATTGCCGACGGACCCGCGGGGATGGTTGCACTGCGTCGGAGGGACGATGAGCGCTGCGAGATGAAGCGTTTGTATGTCCGGCCCGAAGCGCGTGGGACGGGTCTCGGTCGTCAGCTCGCCGAGCGCGTGATCGCCGAGGCACGTGCGCGGGGTTACAGAGAGATGCTGCTCGACACCTTACCAGTGATGCAGGACGCACAGCGCATGTACCTGACGCTCGGCTTCAGAGACATCGCGCCGTACTACGAGTCGCCGATACCAGGAACGCGGTATATGGCGCTTCTGCTGTGACGCAGGTTTGACTCACGGCAAGCCACAGATGACGCAGATGAACGCCGATGTGTGTGAGCCCAGCGGCCGCAGGCCGCTCGCGTGAGCGAAAGTGTCCGATTGAAAGAGCCACTTGTTCTCTGGGCCTTTTTCAATCGGGACACTTTCGCTCACGCAGACCGCCGGTCTTCGACCGGCGGTGGACTCCCCACCGTTTGTCAAGCCTCGGAGACGGCAGCGGAGAGCGGTCGTCGGTATTCTGCGTCAAACACTTGGCCTCGCTCGAGTAACGCCATGAGCACGCGCAGCAGCCGGTCCGCCACGCAGCGCAGGGCATGGCCGTACGTCTGCCCACGCGCACGCAACGTCGTGTAGTACGCGCGGCTGTGCGGATCGTGTTGAATCGCGTTCGAGGCCCAATGAAAGCCGGCCTGACGTAACCGGCGATTACACGCATACCGCATCGACACGGTCCGCCGGCGGCCACTCTGCGCGGTGACCGGTGCGACACCCATGGACGCGCGCACGACGTGATACGCTCGCGCCACCAGCGGCTGCGAGGCTTCAGCGAGCATTTTGGCGGCGACGCGCGTCCCGATTCCTGGCATGGAGCGGACAATAGCGACGTCAGAATGCTCGCGCTGGTCCCCCGGCGCCGGTTCCTGGGCGACCAGCGCATCCAGCAAGTGCTCCAACCGCCGGAGGGCGACTTTGCGGTGCGCCGCGATCAACTCGATGCGCGGGAGCAGCAGCTGCAGATGATCGGCGACGGCCTCGACCACCCCCGGTGCGGTCTCGACGGGCGCTTGCAAGACCGCCCGCACGGCGGCCGCGTCGAGCCGTCGGATCTGATGGGCGCGCAGCAGGCGTTCAACGCGCCGGGCGGAGAGGCGCCCTGGGGCGGCCGGTGTCGGCGCTGCGTCCAGCAACGCCCACAGCCAGGGTTCGTCAGCCGCCGGACACAGGGTGAGGAGGCCCGGTGCGCTGCGATAGACCAGGTCGCGCAGTTGATTCGTCACGCGCGTCAGCTCGATCCCCAAGTCCTCGTCGAGCCGCGACCATTCGCGTAACTGAATGAGGAGCGGATGATCCAGGTGCACCCGCCGAAACGCATGCGCATCGGTGCGCAAGGACTCCGCCGCGACCAGGGCATCGAGCCGATCGTCCTTCGCGCCCGCGGTCGTAAACCGATCGCGAAACCGATCGAGCTGCTTCGGATTGATCGCATACACCCCGAAGCCGCGTTCCACGAGCACATCGACCACGGCGCCCCGCGGCACCTCGATCGCCACGGCGATCCGCGTGGGGTCGCCCGCCGCACGCTCAACCAGTGACTGCACAAACGCCTGTAAACTCGTGGCGCTGTGACGCACGCGGCGGCGGTCACAGATCTCACCAGCTCGATCCACTATGCAGATCTCGTGCGCCTCCAGCCCCCAATCAATACCGACAAACCACTGTGCGTCGAGCAAGGCCTCCTCCTCTCGTCTCCTCGACCGACCGCGGTGGCGTCTCACCCCTGTACTGGCGCTCACGGCGCAACTCCCCACTGGAGTCTCCACCACGGACAACCTCGCCGGGGCGCATGTCCACCGCAGGTGCTCACGGCACCGGCTCACTTCGGCACTCCCGGCGAGGCCGCCGACCTTGTTGGCGATAGATTCTCCACAGGTGCGGCACACGGAAACGCACCGCGGCTCGCCACCAGCTCTGTGGGCGCCTCCGCACCTAACGGTGCTCCGGCGCTTACCTTGAATGACAAAGGGTACAGGGCTCACTCGGGTCCTTCTGTCGGCGCATGCAGCGGGACATCAATCGGCGGCTACGCTCCGTATCTGTGAAATCTGCGCCATCTGCGGCTGTTCTTTCTTCTGAGTCATCCCAGCCACGGGCATCGGCCCGGATAGAGAAGTTGCGCGCGGCGCATCGGCGTGCGCGCGAAAGAGCCCGCGCTCGACGCTGAGCGGTATCATGTAATAGTCTTGTTGCGTTCGACCGCTGCACTACTATTGGCATTGTCGCTTCTGCTGAGTGCTACGCCGCCGCACTCTTCCGCGCAGGCGCCACAAACGGGTCTTCGCGTGCTGTCGCGCGAGGGTACGCGCACGCTGCCCACCGTCATTCACAACAACCAGGAATATGTCGCACTCGACGACTTGGCACAGGCATTCGGATTGACGTCGCGTGAGGATCAGTTGGCCGGCGGTGTCACCGTCACTGCCGGCAACCGGTCGATCATCGTCACGCCTGATCAGAGTGTGGTGTCCGTCGCGGGCCGGCTCGTCTCGCTGAATGTGGCGCCCACCAGGCAAGCGGGCCGCTGGCTGATGCCCCTCGAGTTTCTGCCTCGCGCCCTCGGCCCCGCGCTCGACACGCGGCTCGATCTCCGCAGGCCGTCGCGATTGCTGATCATGGGCGACCTTCGGATTCCACGCGTGGTCGCCCGCATCGCAACTTCCCCGTCGGCGACGTCTGTGATCTTCGATGCCACGCCCGCCACGCCGGCTCGAATCACGCTCGAGACCGGCCGCCTCATTGTGGTGTTCGAGGCAGATGGGTTGGACCTCGGGCTACCAGCCGTTCCGCCTCAGGAATTTCTGCAGGCCATACAGCCCGGCGACGTCCCGGCAGCCGTGCGCATAGTCACTGGACCAAAGTTCGGCGCTCATCGTGCGACCACTTCGCAGGTTAACGCGAACACGTCGCGCATCGCGATTGAATTGGCAGCGGCTACGACTGAAGTAATTCCACCAGTGACCCCGGCGCCAGCCCCGCCCGTGACCGACATCCCCCTACCTCTCCCGGCGCCGCCCGGTGTGCGAACAATCGTGATTGATGCCGGCCACGGCGGCGAAGAGGTAGGCGTGCAAGGAACACGCGGGACGCTCGAAAAAGACGTCACGCTTGGCGTCGCGCGGCGTCTGCGGACCATGATCGAAAGCCGACTCGGACTTCGCGTGTTTCTCACGCGAGACGATGACCGGACGATGACGCTGGATGAGCGATCGGCGTATGCCAACAGTCAGAAGGCAGACGTTTTTGTCAGCATTCATGCGAACGCAAGCGTGCGCCCTGTTATGTCCGGCGCGGAGGTTTATTACCTTAGCCTCGATCCCGGGATCGCCGAAGCACGTCGTCAAGCCGAATCATCGAGCGAGGTGCTGCCCGCACTCGGCGGAGGCACCCGAGCGATCGATCTGATTCTCTGGGAGTCAGCCCAAGCGCGCTACCTCGATCAGTCCTCGACGCTCGCGGGAATGGTCGAACAGGCTTTGCGCTCGCGCGTTCCGATGTCGCCGCGCGCGGTGCAGTCTGCACCGTTCCGCGTCCTTGTTGGCGCCAATATGCCCGCCGTGCTGGTCGAGATCGGCTACCTGTCGAACGCCGGACAGGAGCAAGCCCTGGCTGGCGGTGCATTTCAGGATCAGATCGCCCAAGGCCTCTTCGATGCGATCGTGCAGTTTCGCGCGAGCGTCGAACGAGTCAGCGCTCCGAGGCCTCAGCCGGCGGCGCTTCGGCCACAACCATGACACGCCGACAGATTGGGATTGCCGTCGCAATTGGCGTTGTCGCGATCACGCTTGGTTGGGCGCTCATGACTGGCCTGTCGCGCCTGTTGCGCGACACCCAACCGCCCCTCGCGACTGCTGTCGAGACGCCGGTCCAGACCACACCCAGCGATGCCCCGGCAATTCCTCGCATCAAAGCCACGCTGTTTTTTGGATCTGAAGACGGCAGGCACCTCGTCCCGGTCGAACAGGAGATTCCACTCGCGGAGGGTACCGTGGCGCAAGCGCGCGCGCTCGTCGAAGCGCAGCTGGCCACACCAGCTCCAGCGCCGTTGGCCCCGACCATTCCGGCTGAGACGAAGCTTCGGGGCCTGTATGTGTCAGCCAAAAATGAAGCCTTTGTCGATCTCGACGACACCGTTCGCGCAAAACACCCCGGCGGATCGATGAACGAGCTCTTCACGGTGTACACCATCGTCAATGTGATCACGGCGAACCTGCCGGATGTTCAACTCGTGCAAGTGATGATCGAGGGCCGGGAAGTGGACACGCTGGCCGGACACGTAGACTTACGCCGGCCATTGCGAAAGAATGAGTCGCTACTTACTCCATGAGACAGCACGATCGCGCGCCGCACGAGCTCCGTCCCACGACGATTACGCCCAATTTTCTCCAGCATGCGGAAGGCTCGGTGCTCATCGAGGTCGGGCGCACCAGAGTGATATGCGCGGCCAGTGTCGAAGATCGTGTTCCGCCGTTTCTGCGCGGAACGGGAAAGGGATGGGTGACCGCCGAGTACGGCATGCTGCCCCGCGCGACGTCCACTCGCACCACGCGAGAGGCGTCATCCGGCAAAGTCGGCGGCCGCACGATGGAGATCCAACGGTTGATCGGCCGCTCAATGCGCAGCGTCGTCCGGCTGGGCGAGCTCGGTGAGCGCACGGTATGGGTGGACTGTGATGTCATACAGGCTGATGGCGGAACACGTACGGCGTCGATCACCGGTGCGTTCGTCGCGCTCGTGATGGCGCTCGATCACATGCGCCAGCAGTCGTTGATCCGAGCCATCCCCATCAACGATTACGTTGCCGCCACCAGTGTCGGTATTGTCGGCGGCATGCCCCTCCTCGACCTTGCGTACGAAGAAGACTCCAAAGCCGACGTGGACATGAACATCGTCAAGACGGGCGACGGCCGATTCATCGAGATTCAGGGCACCGCCGAAGCCGAGCCTTTCGGCAGCGAGGCCTTAACCGGATTGCTTGCGCTCGCCGACCGTGGCATTGCTGATCTCATCGCGAAACAAAGGGAGATCGTCGGGACCATTCTCGGGCGATAACGTACAAGCCGGTAATGAAGCTCTTGCTCGCCACGACAAACCCCAACAAGCTCCGCGAGATCAAACCGCTTCTTGCGGGATTGGCGCTCGACATCGTGACGCTGGTCGATCTCCCGCCGATCGCCGAACCCGACGAGTCACGAGCAACGTTCTGGGAAAACGCACGAGACAAGGCACTTGCGTACGCAGCCGCCAGCGGGCTGACGGTCGTTGCCGAAGACTCAGGCCTCGAGATTGCCGCTCTCGCAGGGGCGCCGGGCGTGCACTCCGCGCGTTTTCTTGGACCTGGCGTCCCCTACCCCACCCGATTCGACGAAATCCAGGGACGGCTCACAGCCGAGGCGAATGGAAGCCGCGACGCGCGCTTCGTGACGGCGCTTGCCGCAGTGCGCGGCACGCTCGTGCTGTTTGAAACCGAAGCGAGGATCGACGGCGTGATCGCGGAGGCTCCTGTCGGCGAGCATGGATTCGGCTACGACCCGATTTTCTTTTATCCGCCGCTGGGCAAGACAACCGCCCAACTGACGCTTGAAGAAAAAGCCGCAGTGTCCCACCGCGCGCGCGCCTTCCGAGATTTCGCACAGTGGTGCCGCAAGGTTTTGTCCTCTGGCGTTCTTCGTTCTTAGTTCTTCGTTCTTAGTTCCGTGAGGCTAGGCCATCCCCAGTTGCCTCAGTTCGTGCTCCACCGTGTGCTTCAGCCCCTCGATGAGCGGGCGCGTCCTGAATCCAAGGTGCTGCTGTGCCTTCGCACTCGAGCCAATCCAGCTCGTGCCGGCCATGAGCTTCAGCGTTTCGGCCGCATACGGAAACTGAAAATCCCACTGTTCGACAAACCCGGCCACCGCAGCGGCGCTGCGCATGAGAAACGGCGGAGGGTGCAGGGGCGGCTGACGGCGTCCGGCGATCTTGGCCGCGGTGGCAAACGCGTCCTGAAACGTGTGGATGGGACCGGTCAGCAGATAGCTTTCGCCGACTGCACCAATGTCCATGGCCTGGCGCAAGCCGCGTGCGATGTCTTCGACATATCCCCAGGCGAACGTGACGCCCTTGGGCGTGACAAAGAGGCGCCCGCGCAGCAGTTGGGTCAATGTCTTACGCACGGCGCTCGTGTCGCCTGGGCCGTAGATAAGTCCTGGCATCACGATGGTGAGAGGCAAGCCGGCGCCGATCATCGGGAGGGCCACTTCGTAGTGGGCCACCCACTTCGTGCGGTCGTACTCGGTCAGGAACGGGCCGTGCGAGTAATACGTTTCATCGACGAGTTTGCCGCGCGTGTCGCCAAAGACCCCCACCGTGCTCGTGTAGACGATACGGGGAATCGCCAGTTGTCTCGCAACTTCGAGCACGTTGCGCGTGCCTTCGACGTTGACGCGCTCAGCTGTGTCACGACTGTCTCTCACACCGACCTTGTACCAAGCGGCCGTATGAAAGACTCCGTCCACGCCAATCATGGGCTGACGGAGGCTCTCTCGATCGGTGATATCTCCAAGATGAAGGACGACGCCGAGTGCTTTGAGGAGAGAGGCCTTCTCAGCAGAGCGGACGAGCGCGACCACCTGGTGGCCGCGCCCGACAAGTTGCTTCGCGAGTTCGCCGCCGAGAAATCCCGTCGCGCCCGTGACGAGGTAGCGTGGCACCGTCCTTAAAATACATTGAAGCTCGGACGATTGCGTGCGACTAGCCAAGCCCCCTGGCTAGTTCAGTGCAACGCAACCGCGCGCTCGTCCAACGATTCGCGCGCACGAGCGAGCGTGTCGAGCCCTTCGACGAGATCTTCGACCAGGTCATCAGGGTGTTCCACGCCTGGTGACAATCGAATCAAGGAATCAGACAAGCCCAGCGCGTGACGCGCTTCCGCCGGAATCGAGGCGTGGGTCATGCGTGCCGGGTGACACACGAGCGATTTGACTCCACCAAGGCTCTCACCCAGCGCGAAGAAGCGACGCGACGACACGAACTGCGTGACATCATCGATGTCGCCATCGAGCTCGAACGACAGCATGCCACCAAAACCCGTCATCTGGCGCTTGGCCACTTCGTGGCCGGGATGATTGGTTAGTCCCGGGTAGTAGACGCGACGCGCCAGCGGGTGCGCGCTGAGCGCGTCGGCAATGCGCGCAGCGTTTTCCGCATGACGCAGCACCCGCAGCTCGAGCGTCTTCAGGCCACGCAGCGTCAGCCAGCAGTCAAACGGAGACGGCACGGCGCCGGTCGCATTCTGGAGAAACTTCACCGGGTCGAAAATCGCCTGATCCTTGGCGAGGACCGCGCCCTGGATGAGATCCGAGTGTCCCGCGAGATACTTCGTGACGCTGTGCACGACCAGATCCGCGCCCAGCTCGAACGGCTGTTGAAAACACGGCGTCGCAAACGTGTTGTCAACGACGACGAGCGCGTTGTGGGTGTGGGCGAGGCGTGCGATCGCCGCGATGTCCGAAACGATCAGCCGCGGGTTGGTCGGCGATTCGAGCCATACGAGACGGGTGGCGGACGTGATGGCCTGCGCAACGCTGTCGAGGTTTGTCGTATCCACCGCCCTGACGCGACAGCCGAGCGGCTCATAGACTCGCGTCAAAATCCGGTAGGTGCCTCCATACACGTCCTGTGGCACGACAACTTCATCGCCCGGACGCAGGTACGCCTGAAGCACCGCGTTTTCCGCAGCGAGACCAGACGCGAACACGGCGCCGTGCTTTACGCCCTCGAGGTCTGCCAGCACTTCTTCCAGGCGCTGCCGTGTCGGGTTGTTCGTCCGCGAGTAGTCGAAGCCGCGGTGTTCGCCTGGCGCATCCTGCTCGTAGGTCGAGGTCTGGAAGATCGGGGCAATCAGCGCACCCGTGCCCGGCTCGCTTGGCTGTGCCGCATGAATCGTCCGAGTTGCGAAACGCATGGTCTGTCCTCCGTTAAATCGCTCGTATCGCCAAACACTGAAGCCGGTGCGTGTCCCGCAGCCCGGCCAAAGCTCGCGCCACCTCGTCGCGTGTGATCTCGTCGAGGACGAGCCATCGCGCGTCGCCCACGCTTTCGGTGACGTGTCGCACGCCCAAGCCGTGCGTGCTGAAGGCTTCGCGTGCAGCTGACGCGTCCGGGACGACTCCTGGAAAGCGCGCGCGGACGAACCAGCCCGTCGCCGGTGAGGTCAGTCGCGGCGCATCCGGCGCCTTCCACGTCGCACGTGCAAACTTCGGCGCGCTCGACACAGCCTCCACCGCATCGTCCAGGATCGTCGCAGCGGTGATGTCCGGGCCTGCCCCTGGCCCGCTGAAAAACAAGTCGGACACGTAGCGACCCGAGAACTGAATGCCGCTCAGCGTGCCGGAGAGGGAACCGAGTGGATGCCGGGCGGGGACGAGCGTGGGACCGATGAAGGCCTCGAGTCCCGACTCGGTGCGGGACGCCCACACCAGCGGCTTGATCGTTGCACCGAGGCCATGCGCAACGGAAAGATCCTGCGGCGTGACCCCGCGAATCCCCTGAACGTCCACGGCCGATGCCGGGATGTGACCCCACCCAAAAAGCGAGGCGAGCAACGACACTTTGTCGGCGGCGTCGAGTCCATCGAGATCGCGTGATGGATCGGGCTCCGTCAATCCCAACGCCTGCGCCGCGGCGAGTGCGTGATCGAACGTGCACTGCTCGCTTTCCAGCTTGGACAGGATGAAGTTCGACGTGCCGTTGACGACGGCGGCAAAGCGGTGTACGTCCGACACGAGCGGACGCGATGACAGCGCTCCGAGGAAGGGCACGCCTGCCAATGCGCTGGCCTCGTACCGCAGCGATGTCCCCCGGCGTGCTGCGAGTGCGGCGAGCTCTGCGCCATGCGTGGCAATCAACGCCTTGTTTGCGCTGACGACAGGGATGCCGCGTCCAAGCAACCGCGCGACCATCGTGCGCGCGGGCTCGACGACGCCGAGCGCCTCGATGACGACGTCGTAGTTGCCGCGGAGGAAGGCGGCGGGATTCGTGGTGAGGCGGGACGGCTTTGGACATCGGCGCGGGCGATCGATGTCGCGAACGAGCGCGCCCAGCACGCGAAAGCGGAGGCCGCTCGCCTTGAGCCGCTCCGCTTCCGGCGCGAGGCGGGCCACTGCCTGTCCAACCTGACCGAGGCCGATGATGCCGATGCGAATGGTTCGAGCGGTAGTGGTGGCGACCGGTCTCAGCTCGGTCACGGGAGCAGGGACGGGAGCAGTGGCTCTGAGCACTGCTTCAACTTGTCTGGACTTCCGCACTACTGTCTCGGACCACGCTGCAGTCGACATTGCTTCCTCTCCGTTTGGTCGATGGCGGCGCGATCGACCTCGATTCAACACACCCTATTGCTGGACATGTCGATTTGGTTGTGGAGAGATCCGCTGCCCGACGCGATCTGCGGGCAGCCCGATCGTTTATCTCTCCCCCTTCGTAAGCGCGGCCACCGGCTGAGCGGCGGCCCGCTTGGGGCGGGATTTAGCACCTTGGCTCTTGCGGCCAGGTTGCTGTGGTGTCGACGGGCCCGGTCCCTCGACCACTCTGGATAAAAGCGTTGTTGCCGCACGGGCGAAAACAACGTCAATCAACGTATTTCAATAGGTCGATATGTGTCAAGTACAAACTGGGTGCTGGGGTGCGGGGGTGCTGGGGTGCGGAGGTGCGGTGCGGTGCACAGGTGGACGGGTGCGGTGCACAGGTGCTCATGTGCGGTGCATGGGTGCATCGGGACAAGGTCCGGGTCTGCACCGCTGCACCTCTGCACCCCCAGTGAGGTGCGGCGTTTGCAACTGGCTATTCCATGGCGAATTACGTTTCGAACGGCCGAGTTTGTTCGAGCATGTTGGCGGGCGCCCTTGCTGGGCTGGCAGGATCGTTTGCGATGACGCGCTTTCATGTGGCGCTCAGCGGGCACGGGTTGACGGGGGCGGAGGAGCCGCAATCCAAGAAGCCGGTCAACGCAGAGGATGACGCGGCGATGAAAACGGCGGACCTGGTTGCGGAATCCACCACGGGTCGTCGATTGAGCCCGCGAGAGAAGAAAGAAGTGGGAGGGCCGGCGGCGCACTACGCATTTGGGGCGGCGGCGGGCGCGCTCTACGGTGTTATTCAGGAACTCGCCCCGCGGTCGGTGTTCGCGCGTGGCGGGCCGTTCGGCGCAGCCGTGTGGGTGGGCGCTGATCAGATTGCGCTTCCGCTCGCGGGACTGAGTCCATGGCCGCTCAAGGCGTATCCCGCGTCAACCAACATTCAGCACCTCATGTCCCACCTCGTGTACGGCTGGGCGACTGCCGAAGCGTTTGGCGCCATGCGCGGGCTGTCGGACGATGCCTAGCCAAACGGCCGGGGCCGCGGCGGCGCGTCGCCATTAGAATCCGCGGATGGCTGAATCGTCTGGTGTGCACGCCTTCCCCGAACGCAACGAAACTGCCCGGGTCGAGGCTTTCAGCGACGGCGTCCTCGCCATCGTCATCACCCTTTTGGTGCTCGAGCTTCACGTCCCGCGCGAGCTGACAAGTGACGCGGCGCTCAGCGCAGCGCTCACGCACGAGTGGCCGGCGTATTTCGCGTTTCTGACGAGCTTCGTCACCGTCGGCATCATGTGGGTCAATCATCACCGCCTCTTCACGCTGATTGGGCGCGTCGATCACTGGCTCCTGATGATCAACCTCATGCTCCTTCTCACGATTTGCGTCGTCCCCTTCCCCACCGCGATCGTGGCCGAATACCTGGGGAGCGACGGCGCGCGCACGGCCACGCTCGTCCTCGGCGGCGTGTTCGTGCTCACTGCCATCGTCTTCAACGGGTTGTGGCGGTACGCCTCGCACGGCCGCCGACTCATCGCGCCTCATGTCACACAAGAGGTCATCGATGCGCAGACGCGTCAATATCGATGGGGCCCGGTTTTCTATCTCGTCTCGTTCCTGCTGGCGATCGTCAGCCCGTTGCTGAGCGTTGGGGTGAACCTGGCGATGGCCATCTTCTTTGCGCTTCCGCTCAAGTTGAAATGAGAATCGCGCTCTTCATCCTTGGACTCTCCGGGCAACTGCTTCTCACGCCCGACGCGGCTGAATTCAGTCAGCCCGCACCCGCCCGATCGGTCGTCCGTCTCGAGACCTCAAAGGGCACCATCGACATCGAGGTCACTCGCGAATGGGCGCCCCGTGGCGCCGATCGATTCGTCGCGCTGGCCCGCCACGGGTATTACGACGATGCTCGATTCTTCCGCATCACGCTCGGACGCTGGGCGCAGTTTGGCATCAACGGCAACCCCGCCGTCGCGAAGGCGTGGCGCACCCGCACAATCCCCGACGACCCGTTCAAGCAATCCAATGTGCGCGGCACCGTCGCGTTCGCATTCGGTGTTCCCAACGGTCGCACCACGCAAGTCTTCATCAATCTGCGGGACAACTCGCCGACGCATGACAAGGAACCCTTCACGCCGTTCGGAAGAGTGATCAGGGGCATGGATGTCGTCGACGCGTTGAACGACGAACACGGCGAAGGCCCTGGCGGCATCCGCGCCGGCAAGCAGGACGCGTTTTTTGAGGGCGGTAATACTTGGCTCGCTACGCACTTTCCTCGACTCGATTTCGTTCATCGCGCGATCGTTTTGCCATAACTCCTCTCCTGAAAAGCCCCATCGCGTCGATAAGTCCGTTTGAGTAGCTAAGAATTCTTTCGCAAAGGCGAAGAACTGCGCACGCGTCCGCAATACTGCGCATGCGATCGAGCGTAGCGCTTGCGATTCAGAGTGAGGACACGTGCGATGAAGTTGCTGAAAGCGTTGTTATTGACTGCTGGCCTCTTTGTCGCAGGCACTCGAGTCGATGCTGCGACGCTCACGATCACGACCAACGGGGCGAATACCGGAAACGTGAGTGTGGTGCCAACAGGCCAGCTGTGTGGCCCGATGGGGGGAGGCACTTGCAACTTCACCATCGCGAATGGAACCCAGGTAGTCCCTGAGCGCTAACTCGCCAACTACACCGGGCATCTTCTCGGCCGGCACAGGTGATGCCGCCGCATGTGCGACGAGCACATGCAAGTTCACGATAAACGGCGACAGTTCCATTGTCGCGTCATTCAATGCTGGCACCTATCCGTCCATCCAGATTGTGCTTGCGGGCGATGGGAAAGGAGACGTGGGGAACAACAGCAACCAGTGCCAGAACTTCGAGTTGGGATTCTCGGGCTGCACGACGTATTACGGCGCGGGCTCCGAGGTCACGCTCCAGGGTCGCTCCGTGCCTGGCAACCTCTTCACGGGCTTCTCGGCGGGCACCGCAGACGCCAGCGCCTGCGGGGCGACGAGTCCGTGCGTGTTTACGCTGATGACCAACAGCACCGTGACCGCCAGCTTTGCCGCGCTGACGTCGGTTGCGGTGCAGCCAGCCGCTCCCACGATCAACGTTGGGCAAATTCAGAACTTTACGGCGACTGGGACGTTCAGTAACAGCGCCACGAGATCGCTTCTCTCCGCTACCGGATTGTGGAGCACTGGGGCCTCAATGAGCTCCCCCAGATTCGGAGTGGCGGCGGGCGTGCTGAACCAGCGCGTGTATGTCGTGGGTGGAGGAGCGGGTGGGCCACTCGACAAAGTCGAAGCCTACAATCCCGCGTCTGGCACCTGGACGACCAACTTCAGCGGAATGACGCCGCTGGCGCTGCTGACAACGCCTCGCCAGAACCATGTCGTGGCGGCAATCGGCAACGTGCTCTACGCGGTTGGCGGTTACACGTCGGGCGGCGCTGCGGTCGCCTCCGTTGAAGCCTATGACGCTGGGACAAACACCTGGACTGCGAAGGCGCCGATGCCAACCGCGAGAGCGACCATGGCGGCAGGGGTGATCAACAACCTGATCTACGTTGTCGGCGGCGGAGAAAGCGGAGCGCCGCTCGACACGCTGGAGGCGTACGACCCGACATCCAACACCTGGACCACTCTGGCTCCGATGCCCACGGCACGCCGGTACCTCTCTGCTGCCGTGGTCAACGGCCTGCTCTACGCCATCGGCGGAGACAATGCGGGCACCGTCGAAGTGTACGACCCTGGTACCAACACGTGGACCACGAAGGCTCCTCGGCCCACGCACCGCGGAGGAGCGGCTGCGGGAGTCATCGACGGTTTGATCTATATGGTTGGGGGCTTCGGACCCGTGACTTCTTCGGGGGTCGTCGAAGTTTACAACCCGGCGACCGACAGCTGGAGCGTTCTGACGTCGATGCTGACCGCGCGTGATGAGGCGGCAATCGGCGCGCTTGACGGCCGGCTCTTCGTGGCGGGCGGCAAAACGGGTCCCAGTCCCGCGACGCTGGTTTCCACGCTCCAAACCTTCAGGCCACCTGAAACAACCTGGTGGAGCAGCAATTCTGCGGTCGCGACCATCAATCAGACGCCGACGGCGACGGGACTCAGCGCGGGCACCGCGACAATAATCGGCCGCGTGGCCGGCGGTATTGATTGCGGCACGACGAGCACTTGCGCGACGTTGACGGTATCGGGTGGCGCGCCTAGTGCGCCTGGCGCGCCGGTAGTCTCTGGCAGCGGCCATCAGATCACATTCACTTGGTCGGCACCGATCACCGGCTCGCCGATCACGAGCTACACGCTCCTCGCGCGACTCGCGCCCGGTGGGCCCGTGGTTGCAACACTGCCTGTGGGGAACGCGACCACCTTCACGGTGACCGCGCCCAACGGAACCTTCATCGTGTCGGTTCGAGCGACGAACGCCGTGGGCACCGGCCCGGAGTCTCCGGGGAGAACGGTGCGTGTCCCGTTGGTTCCCACAGCACCCGGTGCGCCACAGAACCTCGCCGCGAACCTGAGCGGCACGACGGCGAACATCACGTGGACTGCGCCTACGAGCGGCGGATCTCCAACTGGGTATCAGTTGTTCGTGTCATTGATCTCGGGCGGTCCTGTGATCGGCTCGCTGAGGATCGGCAACGTGACCAGCCTCGTCGTACCCGGTGTCCCGCCGGGCGTCTTCTATCTCCGACTCGTGGCCACGAATGCCGCCGGCGCGGGCCCGCCATCCAACGAGGTGATTTTGAACTCGGCCGGTTGCACCATTCCTGCGGCACCGCAAGGACTGGTCGTCGGTCATGCGGGTGGCATCGCGACGGCGAGTTGGAACACCGTGCCCGGCGCGACCAGTTACGCCGTGCTCGTGCGGCCGGCAACGGGTGGTTCGTTTGTGGCAGTGGGCACGGTGACAAACCCCGCGGTGAGCGCGCCGGTTGGAAGTGGCACCGACGTGTTTGTGAGCGTGACCGCGAACAATGCCTGCGGCTCGGGCCCAATGGCAACGGCGCAACGACTTACTGTTCCGTAGTCACTTCGGAGGGCGGGACTCGAGTCCCGCCCGAACCGAACCAGCGAAGGTAGAACCAAGCCCAATCCCTGCACTCTGGTGAGCGGCTACAATGGAACGAGTCGGGGCGTAGCGCAGCCTGGTAGCGCACCTGCCTTGGGCGCAGGGGGTCGCTGGTTCGAATCCAGTCGCCCCGACCACTTTCCGAGTCCCGGGGTGACACCGGGGTGACACCCGAGCTCCTTTGGGCCGGCCCACACCTCGCTGCGGCACTCAGCTGGCGGTTCGCTCGGACGGTCCATCGAGTGCGGACCGTGCAAAGGTATTCGCCCTCGTCTCGTACCTGACACCCTCCGGGGAATCCCCCAACAACTGCACGACGACACACGGCAGCGCAGCGGCAGTAAATTTGCGTTCGATGAAGTCCGTCTCGGCGGTATCGTGGCTTGACAGGATCACCTGATAACCTTCCAGGGACACCAAATTGCGCATCACATCCGCGAATGCCGCGGTGTGGATAACGTCGTTGTGTTGAAGCGGGTCGTCCAGAAGCAGCGCTCGCCACCGCGACCACGGATATACGCGCGGAACCAAAACGTTCGATGCGCTGATCTTTGAGTACTACCAGGGTGACAAGTTGATCTACGTTGCGAGAACCCGCAACGGGTTTACACCGGTCACCCGCGCGCAGCTGTTCAGAAAATTCAAAGGGCTCGAGATCACTGAGGGTCCGTTTGCAAATCTGCCGGAGGCGAAGGGAGGTCGTTGGGGCCAAGGGCTGACGAAGGCAAAGATGGCCGAATGCCAGTGGCTAACGCCTGAGCTCGTCGGCCAGTTCGAGTTCCTCGAATGGACCGCCGACAACCACTTGAGACATTCCAAGTTCGTTGGCCTGCGGGAGGATAAGAAAGGCGGGGGATGTCGTCCGCGAATGAGCGGTTCAGCTCGTTTCCTCGTTCCCAGCGCGCGACAATCGTTCAGAAGGTCGTCATTATGCCGATGCTGGTCGCCACCGACCGCGAGGTCCTTGTCATCGACGTTGAGCGCGGCACGTCCGTCTCGGCACGCGGAATCAGCGACCGTCCCACTTGCCTCACCGCGGAGGCGCTCGATCACGGACGGGCCTGGTGTGGGACGCATCGGGACGGCGTGTTCAGAACCGAAGATGGCGGACGGTCCTGGCGGTCAGTCGGCCTTGCGGGCCGGCTGATTATGGCCATCGCTGCGAGCCCCGTCGAGCGGGATGTCGTGTGGGTGGGCACGGAACCAAGCGAAGTATGGCGCTCCGCGGACGCTGGATACTACGTGGGAGCAGACCAGCCGCCTGGAGACATTGTCCTCGTCGTCGGAATGGTCGTTTCCGCCGAGACCGGACACTCATCACGTTCGCTGGATCGCGTGTCATCCGCTCGAACCCGAACGACTCTGGGTTGCGATCGAGGCAGGCGCGCTCGTATCCACCATCGACGGCGGCCGGACGTGGCGCGACCGCGTCACTGGTGGTCCGTGGGACACTCACGAGCTCGCCGTTCATCGTAACGCACCCGATACGCTGCGCGTCTCTGCCGGCGACGGCTATTTCGAGAGCGACGACGCCGGCGCGACGTGGCGCTCGCCAAGCACCGGTCTCGAGGTCGGCTACTTGCGCAGCGTGGCGATCGATCCGGGGCAACCGGACGTCGTCGTGGTATCAGCGTCGTCCGGACCGTACACCGCGTACGTGGCTGGCCGATCGGATGGCCGTTTGTATCGCCGACTCACTCCCGACCGCTGGGAGCGCGTCCGCGACGGTTGGCCAGAGCCACCGAGCACAATCGCGCCGTTGCTCTGCGCCGGCGCAAGACCGGGAGAGATGTGGGCCGCCGATGAACGCGGCGTGCACCGTTCGGACGATAGTGGAAAAAGCTGGCGCCGCGTCGTCGGCTACGCGACGTCGCCGCAGCATCTACGCGGTCTGGCCCTGTTGCAGTAACGCCGACCAGACCCGCCGACCGCGTCGGGGTTCCCCCATCGTGAAAAACCCAGGCGGCCTTCGCAAGATCGACGACTTCATGACCGTCCCACGCTCGCGCCCAGGGTGAGGAGAAGCTCGTCCAGTTGCGCGAACGTCTCGACCATCGCATCCGCCGCCCCGGTGCCGGCAGCGTCGAGAGCTTCCTTCGAGGAATAGAGCTCGTGCATGACCAGCAGCGTCTTGCCACGCTTTTCCTCGAATGTCACCGTGGTGACAGGCCCACCCTCACCACCTTCCTCGTTGGTCCACACGAGGCGCGAGTGCGGTGTCACTTCGAGGTACGTGCCGAAGAACGCCATAGCATCGGGTTCGAACTCGAGACGGTACTTGCCCCCGACACGAACATCCATCTCACAGGAACGCAGGGCCATGCCCATCGACTTCGGCGCCCACCACCGCCTGAACAGCTCGGGCTTGGTCCACGCCTCGAACACGATGCGGGCCGGGCCGTTGAAGGTTCGGGTAACGACTAGCTCACGCTCGGACTTCCGCTCCACCGTCGTGCGGTTCTTCATGGGCGTGGGCTCACTCTCTCTTCTTGCGTCCATCAACCTTCTCCTTCCGTTTCAGTTCCTCGACAACCTTGTCCAGCTCGTCGAACCGTGCATCCCAGAGCTGGCGGTACCTCTCGATCCATGCCGCCTCTTCATTCAGTCTGCGCAGGCCGAGCCTGCAGGTCCGCACGCGCCCGACCTTCGCCGTGGTGACGAGCCCCGCCTGCTCCAAGACGCCGACGTGCTTCTTCATGCCCGTGAGGGTCATGTGGAACTTGTCGGCAAGGTCCGTGATCGAAGCGTCTGCACGCCCGAGCTGCTCCAGAACACCGCGTCGGGTGGCGTCCGAGAGCGCGGCAAACGAGGCATCGAAGCGGGCCCGCGCATACTGAACCATGTGGTTCAGTATAATAACGCACTGATTGGCGGCATGCAAATGGGAGCCCGAGCGCCGCTGCTCGAAGCTCTCGACGCGAAGCCATGCAATGACGCCGTCATTTTGCACGGTATAATGACGGCATGGTGGCACAGCGCCGATACCGACGGATTCTGAAGCCGCCCCGGGGAAGCTTCTTCCTGTATGGCGTGCGCGGCGTTGGTAAGAGCACGTGGGCTCTCCAGGCCTTCCCCGATGCCCACATCATCGACCTGCTCGACGAGAGCCGGTATCAATCGTTGACGGCCAACCCCGCACTGCTCGGGCTGGAGCTGCGGACGCTGCCGGCCAATCGAGTCGTCGTGCTCGATGAAGTGCAGCGCGTCCCCGCGCTCCTCAATGAGGTCCACCGCGCGATTGAAGGCAGTCGCCGGCGGTTCGTGCTCTTGGGATCGAGCGCGCGCCGGCTGAAGACCGCGGATACGAACCTGCTCGCTGGGCGCGCGGCGCTCCGGACGATGTATCCGCTCGCGCCGGCTGAATTGGGTGCGGACTTCGATCTTGGTCGCGTGTTGCGATTCGGCAGCATTCCCGTCGTCTGGCAGGCCGACGATCCGCGCGCGGCGCTCGAAGCCTACGTGCAGTTGTACGTGCGCGAGGAGATTCGGCTCGAGGCGCTCGTCCGCAATCTTCCTGCGTTCTTGCGGTTTCTTCCCGTGGCTGCGCTGTTCCACGGCCAGGTGATCAACATTGCGGGTCTGGCGCGCGATGCCGCCACGGCCCGGACCACCGTCGAAGGATACCTGGGCATTCTGCAAGACACGCTGGTCGCGACACTGCTGCCCGCATTCGAGGCGAAGCTGCGCGTGCGCGAACGGCAGCACCCGAAACTCTATTGGGTCGACCCAGGGCTGGCTCGTGCCGCGAAGCAACAATTGGGGCCGGTCGCGGCTGAGGAACGCGGGCCGCTTCTCGAAGGCCTCGTTCTTACGATACTGCGCGCGCACAACGGTGACTCGGAGCTGTTCGAGGAAGCCTCGTACTGGGCGCCTGCCCAGGCGCGGCAAACTGAAGTCGACTTCCTGTTGCGGCGCGGTCGCGAGTTTCTCGCGGTCGAAGTCAAGGCGCAGCCGCGATTCTCGACGCCGCAATTGGCGGGACTGCGGGCGATTGCCGAACTGCCGCGGCTCGCGCGACGAATCCTCGTGTACCTCGGGGAGCGTCAGCTGAGAACGGAAGACGGGATCGATGTCTGGCCGCTCGATCGGTTCACGGCGGCCGCAGCAGATGGTTCACTTTGGCCCTGAGTGACGACCGCCCATGCGCCGATGGTCGTTGGCAAGAATAGACGACCATCTTGTAGAGTGCATCCATGGCGCTTAAACGGATGGACAACGTAGGCATCGTCGTCGACGACCTCACAGCGACGATCGATTTCCTTCTCGAGCTCGGCCTCGAACTCGAAGGGCGAGCCATGGTCGAAGGAGAATGGGCGGGACGTGTCACCGGATTGGGCGATCAACGCGTTGAGATTGCCATGATGCGCACCCCCGACGGTCACGGCCGGCTCGAGCTCTCCCGCTTTCTCACGCCGCCCACCGTCGCGGATCACCGGAACGCCCCGGTGAATGCTCTGGGCTATCTCCGCGTCATGTTCGCCGTGGACGACATCGACGAGACGCTCGAGAGGCTCCGCAAGCGCGGCGCGCAGCTCGTAGGCGAAGTGGTGCAGTATAAAGACGCGTATCGGCTCTGCTACATTCGCGGGCCTGAAGGGCTTCTCCTCGGACTCGCCCAGGAGCTCAGCGTGTCGCCGACGGTCGCTTAGACCTTCAACGCGCCACGGAACGCCCGTGCGGCGTAGTAGGACTCCGCACCGTTGTGATACGTGAAGACGTGGTCGTAACGGCGATCGCAAAAAATAGCGCCGCCGCGTTCTCGGATATCAGGAGGTGTCTTCACCCAACTCGACGTCTTCGTATCGAAATCGCCCAGCGTCTGCAACTCTCGATACTGCGCTTCCGTGAGGATCTCAATCCCCATGGCGGCCGCCATATCTGTCGCGCTGTTCTTCGGCTTGTGTTCCTTTCTTGCCTCCAGCGCTTCCCGGTCGTAACACACACTGCGGCGGCCTTTGGGGCTTTCCGCTGAACAGTCGTAGAAGACGTACTCGCCTGTCTTCTTGTCGTGACCAACGACGTCAGGTTCGCCACCCGTCCGTTCCATCTCATTGAGTGAGTAGAGTCTTTCAGGATTGGCTTCCAGCCTTGCCTGAACTGCCGTCCATTGAAGACCGTGATGACGGTTCATGTTCTTCTCGAAACGAGCTTTCAACGTTCTGAGCAGTGCTCCCCGTTGTTCTGGTGGCAGCGGCTGTCGCGTCTCAACGCCACGCTTCTGTGCTTTTTGTGTCGGCATTCTCTCCACACCTAGTGATCATTCCACAGCGCCAGGGGCCGATATTCACAGCTCCCTTTCAGCCAGGCGGCGGAACTCGTCAGGGACAGAGCGCCCAACCCGCGATGCCGCCCCATAGTCCACCGCTTGTCCTCCGAAGCGCTTGCGGATCGCATCGACGGCCCGGTCTGCCCGCGATCGCGCCAGGCCTTGCTTTGTGCCAGGACGGCGTCCTTCGTCGGGAAACCCAAGCGGCAGCTCCAGTTGCACGATCGCATGCGCTTCGAGATGTGAGACGGAGATCGCCAGCAGCGAGATCGTCCTCTCGTCACGGTGATCCGCAAGGACGCCGCGCACCAGGTCCTCGGCGATCTCAGCGAGAGCCCTCGTTGCAGAAATCGGCGCCGACAGCGTGAGCGAGCGCGTGACCGAGCGCAAATCGGCAAAGCGCACGCGGACCGTGATAGTCCGGCCCGCCAGGGATTTGGCGCGGAGCCGCGCGCCGATGCGGTCGGCGAGATGATGGAGCGTCGGTTTGAAGACGCGCTCGATCGCAGGCCGTCGTCCGAGCGCCGATTGTGCGCCGGCAGAGCGCGCGCGCCGGCGCGTCTGGATTTGCCGCGGATCGCGGTTCCACGCGAGTGCCGTCAACTTTCTTCCCGCCGCGTGCCCAAGCAATCGCTCCACGGATGCAGGAGAGCTCTCAGCCAATTGACCGATGGTGGTGACGCCGGTCTTGGCGAGCCGCGCCTCCGTGGCGGGGCCCACGCCCCACATGAGCGCGACGGGCAGTTTGTGAAGGAACTCGAGTTCAGTATCTGGATCGACGACGACCAATCCATCCGGCTTCGCGACCTGCGATGCGATCTTCGCCAGGTGCTTGGTACGCGCCACGCCGATTGACATCGGCAAGCCAAGCTCGGCGCGCACGCGAGCCCGAACCGTCCTTGCGATCTCTGCCGGCGAACCGAAGAGATGCGTGCACCCTGCAACGTCGGCGAAGGCCTCGTCGATGGAGATGCGCTCGATGGAAGGCGTGAAATCGCTCAGGACTCCGATGGCGGCGTCGCCGAGCCGTTGGTATTCGTCGAAATGTCCGCCGACAAAAACGAGGTCGGGACAGAGTTGCCGCGCGCGCCGTCCGGGCATGCCGCTTCGGACGCCGAAGGCCCGCGCTTCATAGGAGGCCGCGAGAACGACGCCGCCGCCGACCGCAATCGGCTTGCCGCGCAGGCGAGGGTCAAGTAACTGTTCGACCGACGCATAAAAGGCGTCGAGGTCCGCGTGGAGAATGGTGGCTGTGGAACCACGCATCACACCCACCACAGCGCAGACGCGAGTCGCGACTCGTCGAGTGCCGGTCCGACGCCCAGGCGCAGCGCCACTGGAGCGCCAGCTGCAATCAAGCCCTTCAGCTCCGTAGTCAATACCCGTAGGCGATCGAAGGAGCCGAGGGTGAAGGCCTCACGACGTTCGGCCACTGGACGGCGGTAACCAGGTGGAATCGGTGGCGTCGCGTTTGCGTCCACTGCCCCGCTCAACACGACCTCGCTGTTCTCGATCACAATGAGCCGCGCACAACTGTCAGCGGGCTCGCGCCACACCACGCTCGAATCGAACAACCGCGTCAACCAAATCGCGCGGCGTCGGGCGAGCGCCGCCCGCAAGGCGAGCCACTCCAGCGACACTTGCACGAACTCCGGGGTCCAGACCGTCAAACCACGACGCGTTTCGTTGACATCGTCTTCATCAACGTCGCGGTCTCGTCGACCTTCTCGCCACAGGCGTGTGCCAAGCCGCAGCAGCTTCGCGTAGTGCCGAGAGGTCGACGCGCGACAGTTCAGGATGCGTTGCGCACAGCCGGTCGTAACCGGCCGAGAACGTGCCGTCATCCGGCCCTCGTGAAACGGGCGCCAGAGCGGCCCGCCCCGCCCGAGCGAGTGCCCCGAATCGATCGAGCGTCTCGGCCGAAGGAAATGGTCCGATCGGGCAGTGTGGCGACGGCCGTGAACTAAGCGTGCTGAGATCCGGCGACGTGAACCACAAGGCGCGGTCCTGAATGGTGAGCGCGATATTGTAGGGCGGTCGGTGCCGCTTGATTTCGTCCGGCTCGCGAAGCGCGGCCTCGAGCGCACTTGGTGTCACATCGAATGAGAGCGCACGTGCCTGCGACAGCATCTCGAGCGACCGCTCGGCTACGCCGTTCTGCTTCCGAAAGTAGCTGTTGACTCGGTGACGAAGCGACGCTGCCTTGCCGACGTACAGGACGCTACCGTCTGTCCGAAGCATGCGATAGACACCTGGCGCAGTCGGCAATGACAGCCGCACGTCTCGCGGCATCGGCCAGGTGCGGTGTCGGCACCTAACCGGTTGTACAGGCCCGGCGAGCCAGTCGTGGAGCGCGCCCCAGGTCGACACGCCCTGTCTCTCGAGCAAGCCGACCAGCTCGTGCCAGACGAACGCCGTCGCTTCGACGTGATCGCCGCTTCGACGGAGCGCACCAACCGCGCGACCGAAGTATCCAGCGAGGGCGCGCAGGCTGCACCGAGGCAAATTGGGCAGAAGGCGCCTGGCGATATCCCGGGTGCAGACCACGTCGAGCGGAAACACGCCAGCGGCCAACGTGCGAAGGAACGGCTGCTCGAATCGAGCGAAGTGGATGACCGTCGGGGCGGGCTGCTGCGTGAGACTCGCGGCCTGGTCAGTCAGCTCGCGCCAGGCGCAGCGTCCGTCGACAGCGGACCGCATCATGTGCTCGGAGATTCCAGTGATCCGCGCAACAGCTGGCGGAATCTGCTCGCCATCCGGCAGCGCGATCAACGACGCATGCGCGTGCGTAATTGTGGTGCCGAGGACGCGGGCCCAGCCGATCTCGAGGAGATGACCTCGCGGAGCGGCGGCCGTGGCCTGGCAGTCGACCACCAACACCTCGAGTTGCGAGAGCGGCTCGGAAGGACTGGCTAGCACCATTTGGCACGACCGGAATTGATTACGCCACCGCCGCTTCGATGCAGCGCACTCGCTTATGCGAGCAGTTGCTTCAATCGTCGCCTCTTCAGCGTCTCCTGCCGAACGTCCGGATGAACCCGTAAAGCTGACCGTGCACTTCCGAAAGCGCCGGGCGCGTCCAGCCTACCACATTCGCTTTTTGTTCGTCTCATGAGGCTGTTACTCACTGCAACTGAAATTCGAAGCATCCGTATCCAATGCAGTCGCGCCGACCACCTACGCTTCAGCTAAGCTGCTGGCGACGAGGATGCCTTCGGGCCGCGAAGGTAACAGAGCCGATACTTGTCCTCGGTACTGCGCCACCTCGCCAACGAGTTCGGCACCATGCTTCTGCAGGCGCGCAACGACGTCGTCAATGTCGTCGACGGCGAACATGATGCGACGGATGCCCAGCGTGTTCGCCGGTGAGTTCGTCGGCTCAGCGCTGATTGCCGTTGGCCTATGAAACTTCGTCAGCTCGAGCCGGCTGTGGCCGTCCGGGGTCCGTCATCATTGCGATGTCGACTCGGACGCCATCGAGCCCGACCACGCGGTCCACCCAGGGTCCCTCGACCGGCATCTCGCCCTCCAGCTCCAGACCAAGTTCGACGAAGAAAGCGATAGCAGTTGCGAGGTCGTCGAAAACAATGCCGACGTTGTCCATCCGCTGAACCGTCATGTCCCCGAGCATAGCTCACTCAAGTTCTCGCGCCGAACACACGCGGGTGGATGATGGTGAGAGCATCGTAGGATAGGGTGATATGAACGACGAGCTGCCCTGTCTGGACCTGCTCGAAGCGACGCCAGCGATTCTGCGTGGGCTGATGTCAGAGATTTCGGAAGAGGACGCGCGGTGGAAGCCGGCTCCGGACCGCTTCTCGATTGCCGAGGTACTGGCGCATTTGTCGCACTCCGAGAGCCACTGTTACCGCGCGCGAGTGGATCGGTTTCTGGCGGAGGACATGCCGGACCTCGAGCCGGACGACGCGCAGATGCACCTGGAGCTCTATAAGAACGGCGATCCGGAGGAGGACTTCGCGCACTTCGAGGATCAGCGGGAGACGAATATCGAGTTGCTGCGCGGACTGCCGGCCGAAGCCGGCTCGCGAAAGGCCATGCATCTGGCGGCGGGTGAGATTACGCTCTCGCAGATGCTGCACGAGTGGGCACTGCACGATCTGGGGCATGTGCGGCAGATCGCGGAACTGGTGCGGGCGCGGAAGTACCTGGCGGGCGCGGGTCCCCTGGGCGAGGACTACCATCTGAAGCCATGACGATGCGACGGTTGTTCTCGGCACTGAAGGTGCGCTCGAAGACCGTGAATGCGAATTTCTCCTGGGCGGTGTGGTCGACAGCGCCTCGCACGTCAGCAGGTACCGACTGGCGAAGTCGGTGATCATCAGCGGATAAGGAATGTAGCGGAAGCTTGCGCTATCCTCCAAGAAGGGCCGCTATCCTCCAAGAAGGGCGCGCTTAAACACGTTCACTCGGTGGTAGTCCAAGTATGCGTTCTGCTCAATGGAGAAGTCGCCCACGCGTACACCCGAGTCGATTCCCCAGGCGTCCAGAAGCTTGTCTCTTACCTCAGGGACGATGACTAGTTCCTGAGTGTTGGAGAAAGTGATGTAGCCTTCGTCGAACAGGTGATCGATGTGCGGCGACAGCAACAGGCCGTTGGCGCCGTCGAGCCGCTCAGCATCTGTCGCGTATCGCCAAGGCTTGATGTGACTCGCTTTCAGATGCCTCGGCTCGTTCACGCGCGTCACGCGACAGAATTCTTCGCGCAGGAGAACGTTGGCCCTAAATACGCCTTGACCACGCCGCGCTCTGACAAGCTGCTCTTTGAACGTCGGCCCGGTAATGCTCGCGTCCACAATCGCAGCCTCGATATCGGTCGGCTCAGGCGTGCTCTGAAGAACGGCGATCGTCGCGTACGCGTCCCAGTACGCCTGACCGATAAGGCCGATGAGAGCATCAGCAAGGGCCTGCGGGAGTTCGGCGAGGTAAACAGACTGGAGGCCGTCTCCACTCTCCTGTAGCGGCGAGTACTTCGCCGGCAGGAACGGACGAAGAATCGCCGCATGGTCTTTGGGGCGGATCTGGTTGTTCAGGACGCAGTAGTCGACGGGGACAAACCAACCTTCGAGCGACCAGTTCGAACCGGCGGCGCCGAAGTCCGGCTTGGGGCCGGTTTGCGCTCCGCCGGTCACGACGCCGAGAGCTTTGATGCGAGTGTCGCAGAACGAGAACACGATGTCGCCCGGCGACACCTCGCGCATGTTCTCGTAGAACTGGTTGCGGGCCCCGTTCGCGTTCTGCTTCGGCGACCACATGAAGCTCCCGCGGACTTCAGCCCGATACGTCTGGTTCTGGTTGACCCACCAGTACCGCATCGCCTGCCGACGCACTGACTATACGGCAACCGACGTTGACCGGACGGCAAAGGTCCCCAACATCAGGATCATGCACTTAGTCGTGGCTCCGGCGCCTCCGCGAGTCGACGAATCGCCTGATCACCGTGTCGTGTGACCAACGACCTGTTCAGAACACTTCGAATCTGGCGAAAGCTTCTGCAACTGTCATGGGCACGCGCCAACCCAGTTCTGTAGTTGCGTCATGGTGAAGCGGCGCGGCGATGTTTGAACCGATCTCGGTTCTCGTTAGTCACGCTACGACAGCAGCGAACAGTTTAAACGGGCCGACACTCGAACGCTTGCCGCTGCTCGGCCGTCAGCCAGGACGCGCCACCGTTTTGGTGGGACCAAATTTGGGCACACGAATTTTCAGTGCTGGAAATCATTCGGAATCAAGTTTCACAGGTCGCCCCAGCTTGCCTTGGGCGCAGAGGGTCGCTGACTTGCTAAGGTGGGTTCGAGTCCCCCCTCCCCCACTAGGCGAATATAGTCACGGCGTCCCATGGCCGGTCGAGCCCCCATTTCGTGATCCTCACGCCCTCGATCCTCGCCGTCTCCGAGCACACAGGCTGGGCGTACGTCGTCTGCGTCTCGGCTCGCGATCGACGGCCCTTCGTCATCACGCGGCGCCGCATCTCGTTGATCGACCGCGGCCTAGCGACGCAGCCCTACGAGCACGAGACACGGGCTATGCTGCCGGACGAGGCGAAAGCTCTGGTCGCGGACGTGCGGAACTCGGCTGCGAGAACCACGGAACTCGCCCTTGGTCGGCTCGTCGACGAGCTGTCGCGCGAGCATCCCGTTACGACACTCACAATCCGCAAACCGCCGTTCGAGAAGCTGCCGGCCAACGTCGCCACTGTGCACGCATCGCATCAGTTGCTGTCATCGGCTGACGGCGTGCTCTACAACCTTGCAATCCGCAACGCTGCGAAGCGCCTCGGGCTCGAGATCAAGTTGTGCCGACGCGGCGAAGAAATCCGGCTCGCCGCGGCAGCGCTCGGCGTGTCACCAGACGCGGTGGAGGAATTCGTGACCGGCCCCGGCCGTCCATCAGGTCCGCCGTGGACCGTGGAGCATCGTCGCGGCTACGCCGCGGCGATTGGTGCACTCGCGGCGCGCGTGCGCGGCCTCACGATCGCGTGACGGGCACGCGATCGGTTTTGCTCGGGCGCAACGATTGCAGATAGCGGCTGGTCAGCGATTGAAGTAGCCTTTCATGCAACAGCCTTCACGAATTCCTGTGGAATCTAAACCTGAGGTTCCTTCGAACGGTGCGGCCGGCCGCATCGTCGGCAGAGGTCGCGTCGTGCACCGAGTTGATCACCTTGCCGTCTTCCAAGCATCGCTCGTCGAGCTTCCCATGCGCTGATTGCGACCGCAACGGCAAACGCGCGCATGATTCCACTCGCCCTTGCCACCGGGGCTGTGTGACGCCGAAGCGCGGGCAGCGCCGGATCTGCTCAACCATTTTGTGGCGTACCCATTGCACTTCACATCGGAAAAGCCAGGTCATCGGTCCGCGGCTCAGCGGACGCACTGCTCTGACGCCGGGTCCACCGATCCCCCGGCGACACGTCGCATGAGTCATGGTCGTGGCAAAGGCGCGCACCAGAGGGTCGTGACGATGATCCTGTTCACGCTCGTCGCGGGCGTGTTTTGCGACACGTGGTTCAGTCTCAGCCGATCCATCGCGGCCATCACACCCGCGACGTTCCTGGAGGTCGGGCGCACGATGATCGCGAACCTCGGTGGCCCCATGAGCGTGCTGCTACCGGCAACGATCGTGTCGGCGTTGGTGCTGGTCGTCGTGCTCTACCGCCGCCACAACAAGCCTGGGTTCGCGTTGGCTGCTGCGGCTCTCGGGCTGCTGGTGGTGTCGATGGCGATTACGCTGACGATCAACGTTCCGATCGACGATCAGATTGCCAGGTGGACGATGGCGACCTTGCCGCCCGACTGGGAGAGTATCCGGAACAGGTGGGAGTTCTACCACGGGCTGCGCACTGCACTCACCCTGGTCGGCGCTGGATGTCTGTTCGCGAGCGCATTGTGGACTCGTCACGACCACCGAAATAAGCAGACTGCCGCGCTTCGAGCGGCCTAGCAGCTAGCCGCGTCTTTGCCGGGCAGGGACCTAATGGAGGACCGACATGCCGAGTGCTAAGAATCGGAGGCTCATGCTGTGGAGTGGTCTGGGCGTCGTTGGGCTTGCCGCGACCTTAGGCGGGGCCTGGATTTTGTCCTTTCCCCCGACACCCACAGCGACAGAGGCACCGCCGATCGACAAAGAGGAAGCGGACGCCATTCTCAATGCTCTGAAGCCGCGGAAGACGGGACGGCCGCTGATTGCGATCATCGGCATCAATGACGCCACAGAGGTCACGGACTACGTGATGCCGTATGGCGTCCTTCGGCGATCCGACGTAGCCGACGTTGTGCTGGTGGCCACGGAGTCAGGGCCCGTGAAGATGTATCCCGCTCTTACGGTCGAGCCGCAGGCCACCGTCGCGACGTTCGATACGCAGCATCCGGAAGGCGCCGACTACGTCATCGTCCCCGCGATGAGCCGCGACGACGACCCGGTCGTGCTCGAATGGCTGAAGAAGCAATCGTCGAAGGGCGCGATGATCATCGGCGTGTGCGCCGGAGCCAAGGTCGTCGGCGAAGCCGGGCTGCTCGACGGCAAACGGGGAACGACCCACTGGTATTTCGTCGAGGAACTCCGCGAGAAGCGTCCCTCGTTTCGATATGTCCCAGACAGGCGAATCGTCGTCGACAAGGGCGTCGCGACGACGACCGGGATTTCGGCGTCCATGCCGATGGCGCTCACCTTGATCGAGGCCATCGCCGGCCGCGACAAGGCAGAGGGCGTTGCGCGGGAGATCGGTTTGACGCACTGGGATGCACATCATGACAGCGATGCGTTCCTGATCACGCGTCCGTCTGCCCTGACAGCCATCGCCAATACGGTCGCGTTCTGGAATCGCGAGCAACTGGGCATCGAGCTCATGCCTGGTGTTGACGAAGTGTCACTCGCTCTGGTCGCGGACGCGTGGTCCCGAACCTACCGGTCCCGTGCGCTGACGTTTGCTAGCGGGACGCAAACAAGCCGCAACGGTCTGCAGATCGTCCCGGATCGGGTCACGTCGAACTGGCCCGCAGCAGAGCGGCTCGCGCCGATCGAAGATCAGCCGGCCAGAGCCTTGGACGAGGCGCTTGATGGAATCGCGCTGCGTTATGGAGTTCGGACCGCCAACTTCGTGGCTATGCAGCTGGAATACTCGAGGCAGTCGCAGAGTGGTCCAGAAGCATAGACCACTCTCTGTTGTCACGAAGACGCACTTATCATTTAGGGGATCGAGACCATGGCTCAAACCGCAGCATCTCGCGAGACTCAGCCACACGCCTTCGTCAGGGGCGTCCACGGGATCCGCTATCAGGTGACCGACGTCGCGCGCTCCGTCGCGTTCTACACACAGCACCTCGGGTTCAAGCTGGAACACCAACAACTTCCCGCGTTCGCGAGCGTCTCTCTCGGTGACGCGCAGATACTGCTCAGCGGTCCTGACGCGTCTGGGTCGCGTCCAATGCCGAATGGCCAACGGCAGGAGCCGGGAGGCTGGAATCGCGTGGTGTTGAAAGTCACGGATCTTCCCGGCTGCATCGCCGAATTGAAGAAGGCGGGACTCCAGTTTCGCAACGACATGGAAACAGGTCCCGGCGGCCGCCAAATCCAAGTCGAGGATCCGGACGGAAATCCGATCGAGTTGTTCGAACCCGCCCGTAACCGGGAAACGTGAATCTGACGCTCCATTGAGAGGACCACACCGGAGTCTCCACCACCCACTCGGGGGTGATCAGGGGGCGCGTTCAGAGGAACGGCAGGGAGCTCCGGAAACCCCAGAGCTGCCCTGCGAGCCGGGTAAGTCCTTGCTCGGTCAGCGGCAATGATGGAGTACGCTTCGGCGGCTGCTCGCGATGATTGCCGACCGCCTGCGGCGCCAGCCGCCGTTTGTCTGGGCCGTTCTCGCCATCGGGGCCTTGCTGTTCGCCCTTTACGCCGTTGTGGTCAATGCCCTCGTGCAAGCCGGCGGATCAGAGCGCGCATCCGGATGGTCGGTCACAACCGGACCGCAGCATCAGATGCGGGTCACACACGTCGAGGCTGACGGGCCGGCCGCGGGCAAGCTTCTCGTGGGCGACGTGATTCAGACAGTCAACGCGCGACCCGCACTTGTCCGCGGTCTCGGATGGGTGCTCTTCATGGATCTGCACCCGGGCGACGCATACAGTGTCCGCGTCGCGCGCGGCTCCTCGATCATCGACTATTCGCTGGTGATGACAGCGCGTCCCAACTTGCAAAAGCTCTGGCTGGTCCAAGTGCCGCTGCTGATCATTTCGTTGGTCTTCTCTGCAACGGGGCTTGCCGTTGGTCTCATCGCCGCGCGTGATCGTGTGGCCCGACTCTACGCGATTGGCGCACTGCTCATCGGCGCGCTGTTAATCCCAAATGGCGTTTTCATTGGTGACGCGCTGCACGGTGGCAGCCGGGCGGCGCTGTCGACGGCCGCGGCCTTCACGCCCTTTGTGTTTCCGATGATCTATCACTTCCTCCTGGAGTTCCCTCCAGGCGTCGCGCAGACGCGTGTGTGGTCGCTCATCAAAATCTTCTTGTACGCCTGGGGCACGGCGCTATTTCCGCTGACGGTTGCGACGCACATTGCTGCAAATCAGGGAACGGAGCGCGCGAGTGCACTGATCAACACATACCGGGACCTCTTCACGATCAACGACGAGGTCTCCACGTGGTTTGTGACGAGTGCGTGCGTTGCCATGGTCGCGGTGATCGTGCGCAACTATTTCGCCGTCGTCGATCAGGACCAGCGGCGCCGGCTGCGGTGGGTGTTCCTGGGCCTGGTCATCGCGGCGGCGCCGGTTGCGACCATCTATCTCGTCAATTTGCTGGGGGTCGTCAGTGGCTCCGAGATGGATGTTCAAACCTGGTTCCGTGCGCAGACGTTCGCGCTCTTGTTCCTCGTGTTCCTGCCGGTCACCTTTTCCTACGCGGTGATTGCCCATCGCGTGGTCGGCGTCGAGGTGGTGATTCGGCAGGGCCTGCGATATCTCCTGGCCAGGAACGTGCTCCGTGGCGCGATCTTCCTTCCGATCATCCTGTTGGGATTGCGCGTGGTGTCGGACCCCGATCGCACGGTGTCGCAGATCCTGTTTGACAATCCGTTCTATTCGGCGCTGGCGCTGGCCGCCGCATTCGGCTTGTTCGTCCGCGATCGGCTGCAGCGATGGCTCGATCGACGATTCTTCCGCGACGCCCATGACGGCGAGCGGCTGCTGCTGGAGTTGGTGAGCGAGATCAAACAGCACGACAGCCTCGGCGACCTCGTCGCCCTCGTCAGCAGGCGGATCGAACGCGCGCTACACCCGCAGCAGGTGCACTTGTTCTTGATCGATAACCCTCTTGACCGTCTCAGCGTTGGCGAAGGCGGCCGCTTGCCGCCAGACTCGGCGATTGCGCGACTGCTCGGGCATCAGGCAGTCGCACACGACGTCCCATTTCCGCCAGCGACTCTGCCAGCGCACGAAGCCGAGTGGCTCGAGTCGCTCGGGGCGCGATTGGCAGTTCCGATTGGTGGTGGCGACGAGCGGCTCGTGGGACTGTTGCTCGTCGGCGAGAAGAAAGCCGAGGAGCCGTACTCCCGCGAAGACCGGAGGCTGCTCGAAGCCGTGGCCCGACAGATCACCATCGTCTACGAGAATGCTATGCTCAAACGAGCGGCAGTCGAGGACGCACGCGTGAAGCAGGAAGTGCTCGCGCGGGTGGATGCCAGCGGCCTCAATCTCTTGAAAGAGTGCCCGCACTGCGGCACCTGTTATGACCGCGCCGACGAAACCTGTGTGAGAGACGGCAAAGCTTTGACGCTCAGCTTGCCGATCGATCGGACGATCGACGGGAAGTATCGATTAGAGCAACTCCTTGGTCGTGGCGGGATGGGCACCGTCTACTCCGCGACCGACCTGCGGCTCGGGCGCAGCGTTGCCGTGAAGCTGCTACGAAGCAGCACGTTGGCGAGCGACCAGGCGCGGCGACGATTCGACCGCGAGGCCCGCGCCTCCGCGCGACTTCATCATCCGAACATCATCACGGTGTACGACTACGGAAACACGGGACATGACGTCGCCTACCTGGTAATGGAGCGCCTCGTCGGAACCACACTCCGTGCTGAAATTCAACGACGCGGCCGCCTTCAACCTGCCGTTGCCGCCGTGTGGTTCGAACAGATCCTCGACGGCGTGTGCGCCGCGCACTCTGCAGGCATCATTCACCGTGACTTGAAACCGGAAAACGTAATGGTGGTACCCGGCGAGCGAGGCGCGCCCGCGTCCATCAAGCTTCTGGATTTCGGACTTGCCAAGCTGAAGTTGGCCGACCCTGATGAGTCGCGGAGCCTCACGGACGCTGGTGCAGTCGTCGGGACGCTCGCCTATATGTCACCCGAGCAACTCTCGGGCGCGCCCGTCGATCAGCGCACGGACTTTTTCGCTATCGGCGTGATGGTGGTTGAGGCGTTGACCGGACGGAATCCCTTTCGTAAAGACGACCCGCGAGAGACTGTCTCCGCGATCCTCAATGACCGCGCAGGTATTGACGGAGAGGACCCGAGCCGTCAGGCGCTCGATCAGGTGTTGCAGCACTGTGTGGCCAAGCCGCGCGAGCAGCGATTTGCCAGTGCTCGCGAATTGCAGGAAGCCTTGATTCCAGCGCTGAGATCGTGCCTTGAGTGGGGTCCGCTGTCTCTGACGACGAACGAGAGCGATCCAACCGTTCTTGGGTAACGCGTGACGCTGAGCTTGCCGCGACCGCGGACAAGCTTTACGACGCACGTAATGCCATACGAAACACAGTCAACCGTCCTTCTCCACTCACGCGAAAACGCCTGAATCCGCGGCGTTCGGTGATTCGTCGCTGTGGGCATGCCATTTGCTGCTCAGCGGAGTCGCATCCTCACTTTGTCGGTGAACGGGTGCTGAACGCAAGATTGTCGGCGGTCAGGGCACGACCAGCGCCAGCTCGTGCGCGCCCCGCAGGAGGGACACGACATGGCACGTTCGCATTCCTCGACCGCAGTACCCGTCCGCGTCGCCCTTATTTCGCTGCTCATGCTGTCTGTGCTCGGCACGGAAGTGCCGCGCGGCGATGCCCCAAGCTACATCGTCACCGATCTCGGCACGTTCGGCACCATTCAGAGTGCGGAGGCGTTCGAGGTGAACGATGCGGGCCAGGTGGTCGGCCGTGCGTCGAACCGCGCGTTCCTCTGGCAGAACAACTCGAAGATCGATCTCGGCACGCTTGGCGGGCCATCCGCCATAGCGATGGCCCTCAACGAAGCAGGTCAGATCGTCGGCTATTCGAGGCTCTCGACGTCGAGCAACACGTCGCATGCCGTCCGCTGGCATAACGGCGCAATCACAGACCTCACGCCCGATCTTGCTGCCAGCGATACCTCCTGGGCGACCGGAATCAATGAGTCAGGACAGATCGTCGGCAACATCAACTACACACAAGCGTTTCTCTGGGAAAACGGCGAACGCAGGATGCTGCTCGGACGTCTTGGCGGCGGCTCGAGCTTCGCGAGCGACATCAACGACGACGGCGTCGCAGTCGGCTCCTCGCTCGGGCGCCCCATTAAGTGGCAGGACGACGTAATGACCGACCTCGGGCTGCTCGACGGCGACGAAGACGGCGGTGCGGCGGCAATCAACAGCGTGGGCCAGATCGTCGGCTCTTCCGGCCGCACCGATCTCGAGACGTACGAATCGTTCTATCGGGCGTTCCTCTACTCGAACGGCGTGATGACCGCGCTGCCGGTTCCCAGCACTGAAGTCTATGCGGGCGACATCAACGACTCCGGCACCGTTGTCGGCTCCATGCGCGCGGGAGGCGGCGTCTCCAACTTCCATGGGTGGATCTACGTCGACGACGTGGCGACGAACCTCAATCACCTGATTCCGCAAAACAGCGGGTTGCACATCGCCTATGCAAACGCCATCAACAACTCGGGCCAGATTGCCGCGACGGCATTCGATGCGCAAGGCCACTATCACGCGGTGCTGCTGACGCCAGGCACGGCCGCGCCGCCGTCGCCCGGGATCACGATCTTCGACGTCTCGCTCACCGAAGGCCAGAGCGGCACGCAAACCGCGTCCTTTTCCGTGAGGCTGTCGTTCACGTCTGCGAACGATGTGACCGTCGCCTACAGCACCGCGAACGGCACTGCCACAGAAGGGACCGATTACACCGCGGCGTCGGGCACGCTGACGATTCCCGCCGGTCAATTGATCCGCACGATTCCGGTCACACTGAGAGGCGATCGCAAGCGAGAGCCAGACGAAGTGTTCTACCTGAATTTGACTAACCCATCAGGTGCGACCCTCGTTGACGGACAGGGCGTCGGCACCCTTCGCAACGACGATCGGTAGAGCAAGAGCCTTCAGCGCACACCGACTGAGAGGAGTCCGGCTCGTTCGAGGACGGGCCGGCACTCGGGATCGTTGCGCACGAATTCCATCACCGGCTCCACTGCCGCGTAGGCGAGCGATGCCGCGCGCTCTTCGCAGGCGAGCTCGAGAAGCTCGCTCGCCCGCTTGGATTCACCAACCGCGGCATAGACCATCCCGAGCTCGTCGCTCCCGGTCTTGCCCGCGCGATAGTACTCCTCGATGTTGCCAATCGACGCACGAGCGCGGTCGCGGTGCCCGCCACGGGCCTGAGCGATGGTCGTGAGCACCAGCGCGAATGGCTGACTGCCGGGCAGGGCCGCCTTCTCCAGTTCCCGGGACGCCTCGTCGTACGCGCCCATGGCCATCAGCGTCAGCCCGAGATCGAACCAGACGCGACCGAACGTCGAATCCATTTGGATGACTTGGCGGTATTGCGCAATCGCCTCGTCGAACCTGCCCGCAAAGTGGAGGATGCGTCCGATACCGGACGCCACGACCAGCGACAGTGGGTCGAGCTGCTGTGCGACCCGCATTTCCTGCAGCGCTTCGTCGAATCGACCCCGCGAGCCGAGGTACATGGCGTACCAATGATGCGAGGGCGCGTGGCCCGGATTCAGCTCGAGTGCCCGCTTGAATTCGAGCTCGGCGCCGGTCCAGTCCCACTCGAAACGGAAT
Organism: uncultured Acidobacteriota bacterium; assembly: GCA_963846425.1. GTDB lineage: Bacteria > Acidobacteriota > Vicinamibacteria > Vicinamibacterales > UBA2999 > JACCSI01. The sequence continues at coordinate 1,315,231 of CAWJVW010000002.1, forward strand.
TTGAGGTACGCGACGAGCGCGTGTCCCTCGACGAGAGTCTCGTCGAGCTCGAGCGCGCGCGCGGCAGCAGCTTTGGCGCGTCGAATGGCCTCTGGCCGGGCAACCAGGCTGATGCCAATCCCGGCGCTGAGCCCGTAGGTTTCTCCAAGACCCGCATGCGCAGCCGCATAGCTCGGGTCTTTCGCAATCGCGTCCTCGAAGTGCTCGATCGCCTTGGCAAACGACTCCGCAGTGCGTTTGTTCAAGAGGTAACGACCCTTGAGATATGCCTGATACGCGTCCACCTCGCGCGTTGCTGGTTTCGCCAGACGCTTCTTTTGATCTCCCGTCAGCTTCAGCCTCAGCTTGTCGGTCATCTCGTTGGAGATTTCCTCCTGCAGCTCGAAGATGCCCGAAAACCGACGATGGAACTGGCCGCCCCAGATCTGCGAGCCGTCGTCCACGTCGACCAGCTCTGCTCCTATGACGAGCATGTCGCCGCGATGGAGCACCCGGCCGGTCAGGACTGCCTGCACGTTCAAGTCGCGCCCGATTTCCTGCGGCTCCTGCGGTCGTCCTTTGTAGCGGAAGACGGTGGTCCGCGACATCACACGCAGCTTGGGAAGTTGCGACAGCGTGTTGATGATCGCCTCGGTGATCCCGTCGCTCAGGTAGTCCATCTCTGGATCCTCGCTCGCGTTCTCGAGCGGCAACACAGCGAGCGAGTCAATCGTCCGCTTCGCGCGCCGTCGTCGCGCTGGCGCGGCACTGGATCGCGTCCCGACGCCCGATTGGGGCACGGTCCCGCTCGCGCTGCTTTGGACCTGACTCGACCGGCCCGAATCAAGCGGACCGGAAACGGCTGAATCCGAAGACGAGGGACTGTGACGACCGATCGAGCCGCGTTCGATCTGTCGCCGAACGGCCTTCAGATCGGCCACCAGACCGTCCATGGTCTGGTGCCGCGCTTCTGGCCGCTTGCTCATGGCTTGACCAACGACTCGGACGAGCGTATCGGGCACAGACGGGACGTCACTGAGAGGGATCGGCTCGACGTACAAAATCGCGCCGAGAACATCAGCGGGAGTCGCGCCCACGAAGGGCTGCCGGCCGGCAACCATCTCATAGAGCATGATGCCCATGCTGAAGATATCGCTGCGCGCGTCGATCGCTCCGCCGCGCGCCTGCTCGGGAGACATGTAGCTGAAGGTGCCGAGCACCACGCCCGGGTTGGTTTCCATGATGCTGCGCGTGAGGCCGTCCACGGCGTCACTCCCAAACTCCGACACCATCAGCTTCGCCAGGCCGAAGTCGAGGACTTTCACGTATCCATCCGGCCGCAGCATCACATTCTCAGGCTTGAGATCGCGGTGCACGATCCCCGCGTCGTGTGCCGCCGCCAGCGCGCTGCCGGCCTGACTGGCGATCTCGAGCACTTCCATGAGCTCCAGACGGCCCCGATCGAGGCGCGCTCGAAGCGTCTCGCCATCGACGAACTCGGTCGCGATGAAGTGAACGTCGCCGGCCTGCCCGATGTCGTGAATCGTGAGAATGTTGGGATGATTCAGGGCCGATGCCGCTCGCGCTTCCTGCCCGAAGCGCTTGACGCGCTCCTCATCGGTGACCAGCCTCGGCGCTAGCACCTTCACCGCGAGCTTCCGGCCGAGCCGAACATCCTCCGCCAGATACACTTGCCCCATGCCGCCCTTGCCGAGCTCTTGGATGATGCGATAGTGGGAGATGGTGCGGCCAATCACGAGTGAGCTGTTCCGTACGACATCTCGCAATTTTCCTCTATTTCAGCTTCAAGCCGCTTTCGGGGCGGCCGCGACCGTGCGCCGGCTGCCTAAATCCGTTTGTCACGTCCGCATCTGCGCCGCCTCGCGACGGCCCGCGCCACCGTGCTGCCCTTCGGCGAACTCCTCGATCATCTTCTGGTTGAACGCTGGAAGATCCTGCGGCTTTCGCGACGACACGACGCCGCGATCGTTCACCACTTCTTCATCGACCCAATCGGCGCCGGCGTTGCGAAGATCGGTTTCGAGCGACGGATACGACGTCATCTTGAGCCCTTGAACAATGCCAGCTTCGATCATGATCCAGGGGCCATGACAGATCACGGCAATAGGCTTGGCCATATCAAAGAAGTCCTTCACCAGCTGAATCGCTCTGCCATTCATGCGTATGTGGTCAGCGTTGATCACTCCGCCCGGTAGCAGTAGCGCGTCGTAGTTGCCGACGTCAGCGGTGTCGAGCGTCTCATCGACATTCACTTCCTGCCCCCATTCGCCGTGATTCCAACCCTGCACCGTGCCAGCCTCAGGAGCGACGACGTTGACGGTCGCGCCGACCCGCTCGAGGGCCTTCTTCGGGTCGACCAGCTCCACCTGCTCGAATCCTTTCGTTACGAGCGCGGCAATCCGCTTGCCTTTGAGTTCCTTGGCCATGTTTTCTCCTATCGATTCGCTCAGCTGTGCGGTAAGGAGACAATAGTTGCAAGACACGTGCGAGCGCCGGCTCATTGCCGCTGAGGCAAAACCTCGTGACCACTTGCGCGACAATACGACGCACGGCCGATGAGTTCACCGGGTTCTCGCCGAAGGCGTTCTCCTTCTGGAACCGGCTCGAAAAGCACAACAATCGCGAGTGGTTCCAGGCCCACAAGGACACCTACGAGCAGGCCGTCCGGCGTCCGATGCAATTGCTGATCGAAGAATTGAAGCCCATGTACGGTGCCGGCAGACTTTCGCGCATCAACAAGGCCATGCGATTCGCGAAGGAGACACCGTACAAGGGCTACCTCGCGACGGGACTTGGCGGTTGCTACGTCTCGTTTTCGAAACAGGGTCTCTGGGTCGGGACCGGGGTGTACAAACCAGAAGCGGCCGCGCTTCGCCGATTGCGCGAGGCCATTGCGGACGACTCTTCGGGCAAGGAGCTGATCACGATCATTGCTTCTCTCCGACGCAAGGGCCTTCAACGTCGACACGCACGCACGGCTGGCCACACCGCCGCGCGGCTACGATGCAAAACATCCACGCGCCGAGCTGCTGTGTATGAAGGACATCTTCGCCGGCAAACTATTTGGGTCCGTAGACGTGTCTTCTGCGAAAGTGCTGGATAGCGTCGTTAACGCTATCCGAGACGTCGAGAGCTTCCGTAGGTGGCTGCGCACACACGTGGCGTGATCGCGCTCGCGCCATCAGCTGGGACCTGATCACGCGCGACGCTCAACCAGCGCCGATCGCCAGCTGAGCGGCGACACGCGCGTTGCTCTGAAGGAGTGCCAGGTTAGCCCGCACGCTTGCACCACCGGTCAGGGCGTGCATCCGGTTGAGCAGGAAGGGCGTCACCGCCCGGCCTCGGACATTCTGCTGTTTTGCTTCCAACAACGCCGTCTCGAGTGCGCGATCGTACAGGTCGCGCGCAAGTTCGTCGGCCAGCGAAATCGGATTGGCGATCAGTATGCCAGTGCCGAGATCAAGATCGAAATGAGCCGCGACGACGGCGGCGAGGGCCGCGATCGAGTCCACGCGGTGATCAACGCGAAGACCGCTCGCTCTCAGATAGAACGCTGGAAAGTCGTCGGTGCCCAACCCGATCACCGGGACGCCCAGCGTCTCCAACAGCTCCACGGTGCGCGGCAGATCGAGAATCGCTTTGGCGCCGGCACATACGACCGCGACAGGCAGCCGTCCAAGCGCGATCAGATCCGCCGACACGTCACCGCTTTCGCCAGCATCTCGGTGAACGCCGCCGATGCCACCGGTCGCGAAGACGCGAATCCCGACCGCCCGCGCCGCCGCCATCGTCGCGGCAACGGTCGTCGAGCCGGGCCCGCCGCAAGCGACAACGGCCGCAAGGTTGCTGAGATTCGATTTCCGCGCGTCAGACGTGGCGAGGTCGTCGAGCTCATCACGCGTGAGACCGACGCGAATGGCGCCGTTCAGAATGCCGATCGTGGCTGGCGTTGCTCCCGCCTGCCGGATCTGTTCCTCAATCGAGAAGGCCGCTCGAACGCCGTCAGGATATGGGAGACCGTGCGTCACCACGGTCGTTTCCAGCGCCACGACGGGCCAGTCGCTCGCGAGCGCTTCCGCCACTTCCGGGCTGCAGATATACAGTGTGCTCACGCGCAAGCCTCGCTGCCGTAGAAATCTCGGACGCGCTGTTCAGCAACGGCAGGCGTTGCTGCCAACAGCGCCTCACTTCCCCAGGCCTCGATCGCAAAGCTGGCGCTGACGACGGCGCGCTGCAGACACGCTTCTACCGGCAGGCTATCTAGATGCGCGGCGACGAAGCCCATCGCAAACGCATCGCCGGCACCGGTCTGATCTGCGACAGACGTGGCGCGCGGTTCCCAGGCGTGAAATCGTCTCGTTCGTGCGTCGTAGAGCAGGCCGCCAGCGGCGCCCCGCTTGTATGCCACGAAGCGGAGCCGCCCGCTCACCAGTCGCCGCAGCACCCCTTGTGGATCGACAGCGTGCCTGTTCGAGCAGCATCTCGTCTTCGCTCGGGAAGAATGCATCGGCGTTGCTCAACATCTCGCGCCAGTCATCCAGCGTGTCCTCCGTGATTGGACGATGGGGGTCCACCGACACGAACGACCGCTGCTCAGCCGATAAGGAGTCCACCAAGATGCGCTGGACGCCGAATGGCATCGGCGCCAGATGAAATGCGGGTGCGGATCGCCATTCACCCGGAATGTCCGCCAGCATCGGCGACACGTCCTCGTGCGTTGGACATCCCACGCGATGTACGAGATGCCTCACTTGCCCCTCGTAGAGCAGCCAGGCGCGCACCCCAGGGCGTCCCAGCATTCGCACACCACCGAGATCGATCGCATGACGCTGCAGCCGATCGATCATCTCGGAGGGGTAGTCGTCGCCGCAAACGCTAACGCATCCGGTCGGAACGTTCCAGAGCCGCGCCGCGAGCGCGGCATAGAGCACGGCGCCGCCCGCCTGCGTCATTCGCGTCGAGCCGTCGGGAAAGACGAGGTCGTCGACGAGCAGGTTGCCGAGGACGACCAGTTTCGGCGTCACGCGCATTTCTCCAAGGGCGCAAACGCGCGAACCATTGCCCGCCCAGAACCGCGTTCGCCGTTCATGCGCGTTTCAACCCAGCTTCCGCGGCGCACCGAACTCCCACAGAACGTTGGGAACAGCAATCGATCCGTCGGCCTCCTGGAAATTCTCCATGATCGCAATCATCGCGCGTGCGGTGATCGCCGTGCCATTGAGCGTGTGAACGGGCTCGGGCTTTCCACCGCGACGAAAGCGGATCTCGAGTCTGCGCGACTGGAAGTCGGTCGTGTTCGACGTCGACGTGATTTCCCGATAACGCTCCTGACCCGGGAACCACGCTTCGATGTCATATTTCTTCACTGCCGGCGCGCCGAGATCGCCTGCCGCGACATTGATCACGCGATATGGCAAGCCGAGCTCCTTGACGAGCCCCTCCTCGATCGCGAGGAGGCGTTCGTGCTCATCAGCCGAGGCCTCAGGCACGCAGAACACGAACATCTCCACCTTGTCGAACTGGTGGACGCGGAACATTCCTCGCGTGTCCTTGCCCGCTGCGCCTGCCTCTCGCCTGAAGCACGTGGAGTACGCGACGTATCGTCTGGGCAGGTCTTCCAAGATCTCCTGTGCATGGAATGCCGCGACCGGCACTTCGGACGTGCCCACGAGGTAGAGTTCGTCCCGCTCGACTCCGTAAATGTTGACGGCATCGGTCGGAAAGAAGCCGGTGCCATACATGGCCTCCTCCCGAACGAGAACCGGCGGCAGCACAGGGATGTGGCCCTTCTCGGCGACGCGCGCAATCGCATAGCGATACAGCGCCATCTCCAGCAACGCAAGATCGCCGACGCGATAGATGAAACGCGAACCAGAGACCTTGGTGCCGCGTGGCGCGTCAATCCATCCGTGAGCCTGCGCGAGGTCCAGATGGTCACGAGCCGGAAAGGCGAACGATGGCTTCTGGCCGACCTCACGGAGGACCTCGAAGTCGTCCTCTCCTCCACTCGGCACTTCGTCTGCCGGCGGATTCGGCACGCGGTCGAGAAGTTCGTTTCGCCGAGCGCTCCAGCTCGGCGAGTTTCGACTCGGTCTGTTGAAACTGCTCCTTTGCCAGGTGCAATGCCTGCAGTTGCTCCGGCGTCGGCTTCCCGGACGACTTCAGCTTGGCTCGTAACGACTCCGCCTCATTCGTTGCCGCCCGCCACGCGGTATCGACTTCGAGCAGTTCCTTAGCAAGACCATCCGCGCCTTTGCGCGACAGCTTCGTGATGTAAACACTGGGATCCTTGCGTAACTCGCGGATGTCGATCACTCAACGAACTCCTGTCCCTTCATTCCTGACTCGTAGGACTGCCCTGCTGTCTCGCGAAACCAGCCCCCATGACCTCGAGCCGCGACGGTTGGCCGCTGGCATCGAGGACGAACGTCGCCAACGTGGTCCCGCGCCAGGCGGCATCCCACTTCGCACGGAACGTGTCGTAGTTCCAGTGCTCGAGTGTACCGATGAAGGCGCTGCCGTATCGCGCGCGGAGCCGATCGCCTTCGAGCGTCACGACGACGTCGCCGCGGAGCGGATCGGAATAGGTGCCCGCGTAGCGCGTCAGTGGCAGCGTGGGTGAGGTCCCGGCCACACGCTTGGCCTCGACTTTCTTTTCCTCGGCCTCGGCCTGCTTTCGAAGATCGCCGTACAACGTCTGCAGCTCTGCGCTCCAGTCGCGGCTGGCGCCACCAATGAAGCGATCCATCACGTTCAGCATGATGGCGTGGCGCAGCTCCGCGTGATCGCGGTTAGCGAGCACCACGACGCCGACGCGCGCGTCACGCAGAAGCCCGTGAATCGCCACCATGCCGTCGATGCTGCCGGTGTGATAATCCACGGCGCGGCCGCGATAGTCCTGCTGAAACCAGCCGAGCCCGTATGTCGTCCACTTCGGCTTGGTCAGCCGTGCGGTCGGATAGAAACCGTCCTTCGTCACCATGGTTTGGGGCTTGAACAGTTCCTCCACGGTTTCCGGCTTCAGGATCACGCGGTCGCCAACCTTACCGTTGTTCAACAGCAGCGTGGTCCACTTCGCCATGTCGTGCACGCTCGACCACACGCTGCCTGCCGGCGCCACCCCGCCTACGCTCGCGTTCTCGATCGTCCGCACTTTGCCGTCGATGGTGTCGTGCGGCATCGCAACGTTCGGCTGCCGTGCCAGCGTGGCCGCCGTTGCGATCGTCTCGCTCATCCCGAGCGGCTCGAAGAGGCGCGTGCGCATCACATCTTCCCAGGACTGGCCGGTTACCGCCTCGATGACAGCGCCAGCGGCCGCATACATGACGTTCTGGTAGATAAACGACGAGCGCAGCGAGTAGGCCGGCGTAAGCAGCCGCACGCGCCGCAGGATCTCGCGGGGCTCGGTTTCTTGCCCGTACCAGAGGTAGTCGGCGTTGCCGAGGCCCGCGCGGTGAGTCAACAAATCGCGAACGGTGATCTCGCGCGTGAGATATGGGTCGCTCAGCTGGAACCACGGCAGGTGCTTCACGACAGGGTCGTCCCAGGACAGCTTCTTGTCGTCCACCAGCATGCCGATGAGCGCCGCCGTCATCGCTTTCGTGGTGGAGCCGACCGCGAAGAGGGTGTGCGCGTCCACCGCCGCCGGCTTCCCGAGCTCCCGCACCCCATAGCCTTTGCTGAACACGACCTCGCCGTCCTTGACGATGGCGACGGCGAGACCTGGCACTTGCCAGTCATGAACCCCCTTGGCAACACCGTCGTCGAAACCGGCGAGCGCGGCAGGCTGCGCCGCAGCCGGTGCGACAACCAGCAGCGTGATTGCCAGCATGCCTGTGGCTTGAAGGACTCGTCGTGACATGGCTACCTCTTGCCCTCGAGCTGACGTTGATATTCCTCGGCGTCGAAGTGTCCCAGCGACTCGGCAATGAGCCCATCGGCATCGAGCCGCCATTCCTCGAAGCCGCTGATGCGCACCTTACGACCGGTTCCGCCGGGCCCCGTATTGGTGCCGATGAGCGTCCACCGATAGATCGCTCGCTCGCCGTTGGCCGTGACCTCGTCCATGAGCACCGCCATGTCGGGAAAGGCGGTCATGAATCCGCGTGCGACCTCCGTAATTGCTTCAGGCCCGACGGCCGGCGGAGCGTCATTGACCTGGAGCGAGCCCGTGGTCGCGAAGAATGCGGCAACGCTCGCAGGATTCTGACTGCACCACGCGGCAGTGTATCGCCTGGCGAACTCTCGAAGCCGCGACATATCTACACCCGTCATAAGCTGGTCCCCTTACTCCGTCCACTCGCTCATTAGCCCGCGTTTCTATTTCACGCGGATCAACTCACGCCGTAAATACTGCTGTCCCTGCCGGATCTCGATGATCAACCGATCGCCGTCGATCCAAAATGGCCGCACCTGATCGGTCCCGGTATAGTCGGGCCTCAAGCTTCCCTCAACGTGGTGAGTCACGATCCCCTTTGTGGCGTCCACGGTGTAGGTGCCGAAGTAGGCCAGGTATGCCAGAAAGGCCTCGCGGTACGAAGCACCGTCGCCGGTTCCCTGGCGCATCCCCGGAAAAGATTTCAGTGCGGGTGTGCGCATGATCTGCACGGACAGGTGGCCCGTGGCGTCATACACGAAATACCCGACTGGACTTTCACCGTACGGATAGCTGACCGTCCCGTCCGCTGCCCGGTCCTCATACCGCACGATCTTCCACGTCCCGACAATGGACGCGGGAGATTGGCCGGCCAGGCTCGTGACTCCGAACGTGAAAGCAATGAGAACAACGCTGATCGGTCGGTGCATGTCAATTCCCTGTCGGTCACCCATCAACTTGCCGCCTAACGCGGCGAGCCGGGACGATTCGTGTAATCGATTATCACGCAACGCGGCGTGGAGGAAACGCGAGCCAACTAGACGCGATGAAACGTCAGGAGATGGTAATTGTCTGCGTCGCGGTAGGCGAACTCGTGCCGCACGGGTTCGTCGCCACGACGCTCAGTAGGTAGCTGCCGGCGGGCGCGTTGGCCGCCAGTGTCCGGAAGGTCGTGGGAATGTCGGCCACGAAGGAGCCTCTGACAATCACGAGGTACCCGGTCGGCGCTGGGCCGCTAAGAGCTGGCGCCCACGAGATAGAGACGCGATTGCCGCTCTTCGTAGCGGTGAAGTTCGCGGGCGTGTAGGGCGTCGCGCAAGTGCCAGGGAAGGTCAGCGTTACGGTGTTCGATGGACCACTGCGACCCGTTCCGTTGAACGCGCGGATTGCAAAGCTATAAGTGCCAGGGGGAACTCCAACGAACGAAAAGCTGTCTGAGACCGGCAGAACCATCGACGTCGCAACCGCGCCGGTCACACTGAGGATCATCCCCGTGGGGGCGCCCCCTGGCATCGAAGTCCGCCATGCGAGCGTCAACGATGGACCGTTCGCCAGTCCCAGCAAGCCCGATGGTGCAGCCGGCGGCGCTGACACGTTGACCAGGATCTGGATTTCGTTGGATGCCGCACTCTTCGTGGCGCCTGCGACGGAGCGCATGCGAACGTAGAACACACCGGTGGGCGCCACGAATGAAAACGTGGTGGCGGCGCTGCCGATCGGCAGGCTGGCGAGCACAGATCCGGGTGTGACGCCCCCTTCCAACACGTAGCCTGACGGCGCAATGCCACCACTCGGCGCTATCCAACCAAGCGTCACCGCATTGCCGACAATGGACGTCGCTGCAAGGTTGGTGGGCGGATGGAGCATCGCCGCGCTCGAATACTCGTCGGCACCCACGTCCGCGGGCGGGTTCCGGGGCGATCCGTCGATGTCCCACAGCACAGGCGTTCCGAGGGGAACAGCTTGATCGATCGCGCTCGTCGCAGTCGCGCGCAAGTGCAGATCGCCGGTCTGGATTGCGTCAACGAACATTGCTGCCGCGGCATTCGCTACGTTGCCAACCAGCGTCGCGATGCCGCCGTCCCTTGCCCTCAGCGTGTGGCTCACCAGATTGTTGCCAACGGTGGCTGACGTGTTGACAAATCGCCACTCGAGCGACGAGCCGCGCGGTGCGCTCGTGGAAAAGATCGTGTTGTGAAGTACGGCCGCTCCACAGGCCTGCTCCAAGCCGATTCCGACGTCGAATCCAGAGGCGCTGTTGAAGAGTCGAGTGTCGTTGGCAAAGATGAAGTTGTTGCGGATCGTTCCGCCGTAATGGCCGACGAAAGACTTTCCCGCGCACGGCTGATCGCCATAAGTTCTGCCTGATACCGACTGCCCCAACCCAAAGCCGATGCCGCGCGCAGAGTTGACGATGATGTTCCGATCCACGACCGTGTCCCGGCTGCCCGTCCAGAAGTGAATCGCATGTTCCGACAAGCCCGAGCCGCACCAGAAGCCGGTGAATGTGTTTGCATACACCTGCCAGCCCCTGGACTGATGCGCGTCGATTCCGCCGGTATAACAGTTGTCGCGAACCTGGCCACGGCCGGCATCGGTGAGCTCGAGCGACGAGCATCGGATGACCCCGTTGTCGGTGTAATAGCCATTCGCGGGGTTGATCTTGATGAACTGCGACGCACCATCGACGATGCGCAGGTTGTGCAGGAGGGTTCCCGTTATCGATTGGTTCTCGGGCGCAACGTGCACGGGATGGTAGTAGGCACGGGTCAGGGTCAGATCGGCAATCGTCAGATCGGACACCATCGCCATAATCAGCTCGCCGACTTTGTACTGTCCGTCGAGCGTCACAGCGGAGCGATTACCAGATCGCGATCGCAGCGTGACGCCGGGAGTTCGGAAGACGAGGTTCTGCGAGAGGACGTACGTGCCGTCTGCCAGCCGAATCGTGTCCCCCGTCCGCGCCGCCGCGATGATGCTCGCCAGATTGCCGGCCTGTCCCGGTGTGACATCGATGACCGCACCCGAGGGTGGAGGGAGGGGATCGCAACTGCCTTGGGCAAAGCTCGGCGCCGGTAAGGCCAGTGTGAGTGTGCCGGCAAGCACCAAACCGAGGCCTCCTCCCACTCGACTGTGTTGCATAACTGACGTATCGGTCGATGGAGGAGGTCACGATTGTGTCATGAAACCATGGGAACCTTCGCGCGACCGTGAAGGCCCCTGCCTGAAAGGTCCATCAATTTACTGAACAGTCAAGGTGACGGTCGCCGTCTTCACCTCGCTGCCGCTCGTTCCCCTGATGGTCAACGTGTACGGTCCCCGCTTGGCGGACGCATTGACCTTTACAGCCAGGTGCGAGCTCCCGGCATTCATGACTGACGGGGGGCTGAACCTCGTCGGGGCCTTTGCCGGTGCACCGGAGGCGGAAAAACTGATCACGCCGGAGAAGCCTCCAGCGGTGACCGTGTAGGTGGCAGTCTTTCCCCGAGCGATCGTCTGGACGGTGGGCGTCGCCGAAATGGAGGGGCTTCCGGAAACGTGTAGCGTCACGCTGGCGGTGTGCGTGATTGGTCCCGACGTTCCCGTGATCGTCAAGGGATACGAGCCCGGCGCGACTGAGGGGCTCGTTGTCACGTTGAGGGTGGTCGCGCCTGAATTAGAGACGGATTGCGGCGTGAAGGAAGCGGTCGCTCCTGAAGGCAGACCACTCACGCTGAAGTGCACGGTGCCGCCGAAACCGGCGTCGCCGGTGACGGTGGCCGTATAACTCGTGCTGCTTCCCGAGAGCACGGTCTGTGACACCGGCGTTGCAGACAACGCAAAGTCCGACAGGTGCACAAACCTGGCGACTGATGGCACGCCGGCGGCGTTCAGAATGAACAGCATGTAATATCCAGGCGGTGCAACGTTGCCGTTGGGGGGCGACGTCACGTTCAGCACACCGGCTGCGCTGGTGTAAGACAACCACACCATCCGCTGATCCATATCGAAGGCATGCGTGGGCGCACCAGGTCGGAGCAGCGCGACGGATGCGATGTTCCCGGCATCTGGCGTGTGTACTTCAAAACTGTTGTTGTACCCAATCGGGCCAAGGGGCACGTCAGTAATGGTCGGCCTCACCGCCGCGCTGCCATTGGCCTTGAATAGATAGGCCGGCGAGTAAATCTCCATGCTCGTTTCGTAACTGCCGCGGACAGGGTTCCCGCCCGCGAGCAGGACCCTCCCATCTGACAGGAGCAACGAGACGGAATGATAAAGGCGCGGAAACATGTTGGGCGCTCCCGGGCTGAAGCTGTTCGTTCCGGGATCGTAAATGTCCGCGTTCAGACTCGCCGTTTGGGCGTCTTCATCATTGAGGGAACCACCGACCGCCAGCACTTTGCCGTTGGGCAGGATCGTCGCGTTCATCTGAATCCGCGATTGAGACATCGGCGGTCCGTCCTGCCATGCAGGAGAGGACGCCAACGGTTCGATTATTTCCGTGGTTGCTGTAGCAGGGTTCCCGCCCCCGAGAATCATCACGCGCGACCGGTACCCATCCGCTGGTGACAATGGCAGAAGGACCGACGTGCCATAGGTCCGGCTGCTGGTGTAATTCGTCGTGGCAACAACCGGGGACCAGGCGTTCGTCGAGGGATTGAAAATCCGCGATCCTCGCCCAGAGCCTGAATAGAAGACAGTGCCATTGGTCAGGAGATGCATCCGGGGATAGAGGGGTGGAGTCCACCCTGCCGGGTACTCCTGGCTCCACCCTGCGCCCACGGTGTAGATTTCTACAGTCGAATTGGTCCCACCGGTTTCCTTCAGCCCGGAAAATGTCATCACCCGGCCATCACCGAGCACGGTCGTCGTGGGGTACCAACGCCCGTGGGCCATGTTTTCGAGATTCGTGTACTGGCCACTCGCGGGGTCGTACGCGGCATTCTGAGGCTCGCCCCAAAAAGGGTCGTATCGCAGGTTGCCGCCGTTGATCAGCACGCGTCCGTCAGGCAGCGTCACCATGCCGCTGCAAAACATGTCGTATGACAGCAGGTGCGTGCTCAAGGTGTCGAGCTGCGGATCCCAAACAGCGCCACGGAAATTCTGTTCGGATGCCACGTTGCCCGAGCCCGCGATGATGAGCACTTTGCCGTCGTTGGTCAGTGCCAGATGAACAGGATTGATCGGCATTGGATACGCCAACGTGTTCCATTGCCCGCGGCTGCCCGTCTGGGCCTGTGGCGTGGCCGCCCACGTACTGAGGAGCCCTACGGCGGTTAGGACCGTGGCCGCCAATGACCACCGAAGCGGGTGAGCACGCGGCAACGAGCGCTGATGGTGGCGCATTCTTGTCTTCGGCCTGGGGGCCAGAGACGAGGCAAGTCACCCCAGATTGAGGCCAGCTGTGCAATGAATGGACCACTCGTTTTCCCAGACGCCAGCGGGGTCGTCAACGAGGTAAGCGGAGAAGTTTTCTTTCCAGAGGCAGATAGAAAGCTTCTTCCGCGCAGGCCTAACATCTTCTGCCGTGAAACGGCGAGAATTTCTGCGTTACTCGCCTTCATTCGAGACTTCTACCGATTCGGAACACATGCTCAGGGCTCAGGCCTCAGGGCTCGGGCTTCAGGGCGTCATAAAATTGTTGCCGCCGAGGCGCGCGGGATGTCGAGAACTCGGGGCGAGCTCCGACTTACCCATGAAAGCCCGCCTTCGCGCAAGCGCTTCGGCGCGGCAGGCGCCTGATGGGAAGAGGCGAGAGGAGCAATGCGATGAAGTACATGCTGATGATGCACGCGCCGCGTGGGACTGGTGACTGGCAGGTCTTCAACTGGCCACCGGTGGATCTCAAGGCCCACATTGATTTCATGCACAACCTCAACAAGGAACTCGCCGACGCCGGGGAGTTGGTTGGTTGTGAGGGATTGGCTGGGCCGGGTGAGGCCAGAGTCGTGCGTGCAACCAAGAGCGGCGCCCCTGCGATCACCGATGGTCCATTCCCGGAAGCCAAGGAATTTCTCGCGGGCTACTGGATTGTGGATGTCGATCGGCCGGAACGCGCCTTTGAGATCGCGGCCAAGGCCTCGTCCGCGCCGGGACCCGGTGGGACGCCGTTGAACATCCCGATCGAAGTCCGACAGGTGATGAGCGCACCAGCCGTTGAAGTATGAAGTTTGACGTGATCCGGCGAGTCGGGATGATGAACTAAGGTCGAGCGCGAGCCTTAGCAAGCCGATTCCTGACCGCCGGGCTGCTCAACTCCTTCACCGCCCCCTTGCCAATCCACACCGCAGCGGCCTCGGACGACTGCGCCAGCCGCTGCGACAGCGTCAGGGCCGCCTCGTTCAAGCCAGTGCTCCGCCGCCCGATCAACCGCAACGCCCAGCTCACGCCTTTCTTGACGAAGTTACGCTCGTCGATCGCAGCTCGCTCGATGAGCGGCAGGCAGCGGAGAAACTTCTCGTCGGACGCCTCCTTGTCGTGCAGGGCAAGAGACGCCAGCAGCGCGAAGGCCGCACGCTTCTGAAATTCGCCGCGTCGGCCGCTCCATGCGACAACTTTGCGCCATGCGCGCGGTGGATGGACGAGTCATGTGAGCAACCTACGATACCCTTGAGTTGATGAGCGCGCCAGCCGTCGAAGCATGACGTCTGCGTCCCTGGACCCCACCGGAGAGACACTGCTGCGCGATCTGGCGCCGCAGGTTCTCGGTGCAGTGATCCGGCGCTTCGGCGATTTCTCCGCCGCTGAAGACGCGGTGCAGGAAGCGTTGCTCGCCGCCGCCTTGCAATGGCCCCAGGAGGGCGTACCCGACAACCCGCGCGGGTGGCTGATTCAAGTAGCGGCACGTCGCATGACAGATCACATTCGCGCCGAGACCGCCCGGCGACGCCGCGAAAGTGCCGTGATGGAGCAGACCGAGCAACAGGTGGAGGCAGTCGCTGAAAACACCTCCGATCACGACGACACGCTGATCTTGCTGTTCATGTGCTGCCACCCCGCACTCACTCCCCCGTCGGCGATCGCGCTCACGCTGCGGGCCGTTGGCGGGCTCACAACGGCCGAAATCGCCAACGCGTTCCTGGTCCCCGAGGCGACCATGGCGCAGCGAATCAGCCGGGCGAAGCAGCGCATCAAAACGTCCGGCGTGCCATTCAGCATGCCAAGCGATCGTGAGCGCGCAGAACGACTCAGCGCGGTCCTGCACGTGCTTTATCTGATCTTCAACGAGGGGTACACGAGCAGCATCGGCGCAAGCCTGCAACGGAGCGATCTCTCGAACGAGGCCATCCGGCTCACGCGCGCAGTTCACACTCTGTTGCCAGACGATGGAGAGGTTGCGGGACTGCTGGCGCTGATGCTGCTGACCGATGCCAGGAGGCTGGCGAGGACGGGACCGAATGGCGAGCTGATTCCTCTGACGGAACAGGATCGAACCCGGTGGGACCGCGAAGCGATCGCTGAGGGGATCGCGCTCCTGACCAACACGCTTTCCAGAGGCTCGGTCGGCGCGTATCAGTTGCAGGCCGCGATCGCCGCCGTCCATGACGAAGCCGAGCGAGCCGCGGACACCGACTGGCCCCAAATCCTCGAGTTATACAGCCTGCTGAAGCGCATGTCCGACAACCCGATGGTGACGCTGAATCACGCCATCGCGGCGGCCATGGTCCATGGGCCGCAGGCCGGACTCGAGTTGCTGAAGCCCCTCGATGCCGATGAACGACTCGCGGGCCATTACCGCCTCGATGCCGTTCGCGCACACCTGCACGAGATGGCCGGGGATGATCAGGCGGCGATCGCCCATTATCGAGCGGCGGCGGGCCGTACGGCGAACATTCCGGAACGGAATTACCTTACGACCCAGGCCGCCCGGCTGTCCTCGAAATAGCGGTAGGTTTATGTCTTGGCGTACTGATCGCGCAGCTGGCGGTGCTGTTCGATCGCTGCGCTTGGAGCGAAGTCTTCCAGCTCGAAGACCTGCCGAATCTCGATCTCGCCTTCCTGGAACGGGACGCGCTTGGCCCATTCGATTGCTTCCCGCTTGGACTTGGCGTTGATCAGCCAATAACCGGCGACGAGTTCCTTCACCTCGGTGAAAGGTCCATCGATCACCGAAGGCTTCCCTCCGCTGAAGCGCACGCGCGCGCCCTTCGAGCTCGCCTGCAAGCCCTCCCCTGCCAGCAGTGCGCCAGCCTTGACGAGCTGTTCGTTGTACTTCGCCATGTCGGCAAGCATTTTTTCATCCGGCAACACACCGGCCTCGGAGTTTTTGTCTGCCTTGACAAACATCATGAATCGCATTTCGAGTCTCCCTCCATGGATGATTTTTGTGCTTGTAGTTTCATCGATCGCTTGTCATGCTCCCGTCCTGCGACAGGCGTGTGACACTTCCGTTCGACAAGCAACGTAGCCAGCACATCAACGGAGAAAATGATGAGCAACCGATCCACACATCATGACACGTTCGTGATCGAGCGGGAATATCCGGCCCCGGTCGCGCGTGTCTACAATGCATGGGCTGACCCGCTGGCAAAGGCGCGCTGGTTCGTGGGTCCCGATGGCTGGGAACAATCTGATCACAAACTTGACTTTCAGATCGGCGGAAGAGAGAGCGTGAGCGGTGGTCCAAAAGGCGGACCCATCCACACCTACAACGCGGTCTATCGGGACATCGTGCCGAACGAGCGCATCGTGTCGACCTATGAGATGCTTCTCGACAAGGCGCGTATTTCAGTCTCGTTGGCAACGATCGAGTTCAAGCCGATCGCTGCAGGGACGCTATTAATCTACACAGAGCAAGCCGTGTTCCTGGACGAACTCGATCGGGTGTCGGCCCGCGAGATGGGGACGCGAGAGCTTCTCGATAATCTCGATGCCGAGTTGCGGAGCGAGCCCGCCGGCGCCTGACGCTGGTGCGAAATGCTTCTTGACAAGAGCATTGCGGGCGGTATATTTAACCTATTAGCTAATTAACTGTATGGTTCAGAGAGCAATGACGTCCGATCACCTCAGTGCCACGTTTGCGGCGCTCGCCGATCCCACGCGTCGCGCCATCCTGTCGCGTCTGGCGTCAGGTGAGGCCTCGGTCACCGAGCTGGCTGAGCCATTTGAGATGAGTATGCCCGCGGTCTCGAAGCACCTGAAGGTGCTCGAGCGTGCGGGCCTCATCACGCGCGGGCGCGAAGCGCAGTGGCGCCCCTGTCGGCTCGAGACCGCCCCCCTCAAAGACATTTCCGAGTGGGTCGAGCGCTACCGCGCGATCTGGGAGCAGCGCTTCAATCGATTGGACGATTATCTGCGCGGGATGCAAGAGAAGGAGAAGCAACATGGCCGTAAGCACCGCAAGAAATAGTTCCACCTTCAAGGTCACGCTGCCGTCGGATCTCGAGATCGACCTGTCACGTGTCTTCGATGCGCCACGACGGCTCGTCTTCGAGGCGTTCACCAAGCCGGAGCATGTAAAACGCTGGTGGGGTTGCACGGATGGCTACTTTCTTCCTGTCTGCGAGATAGACTTGCGCCCGGGCGGCGCGTGGCGCTTTGTGATGCGCGGACCTGATGGCAAGGAGTACCGCTTTCACGGCGTGTATCTCGAGATCACAGCACCCGAACGGCTCGTTCACACGGAAATCTTCGACGAATATCCCGAGTCCCTCGTGACCGTGACCTTTGTCGAGCGGGAGGGCCAAACGACTCTCGCGAGCCAGTCCAGCTACCCGTCAAAGGAAGTCCGTGACTTCGTACTAAAGACAGGTATGGAGAAAGGGGCGGCCATGTCGTGGGATCTGCTCGAGGATTTGGCGATAGACCTTCACGATCGAGAAAAATCCTCCTGACGTGTCGATCTGACGGTATCTGCCTCGACGTACATATATGAGCCTCATCAACGATTTCCGGTTTGCGCTGCGGTCGCTGGCCAGGGCAAAGGGCCTGGCCATCACCGTAGTCCTCACACTCGCGCTTGGCATCGGCGCCAACGCCGCCATCTTCAGCGTGGTCCGGGGCGTGCTGCTCAGGCCCCTGGTCAATCGCGAAGAAGATCGCCTGATCTACGTCCGTCAGAGCGCACCCGGCATCGGCATCGAGAATGCGAACTTTTCGGTGCCGGAACTGCGCGACTTGCGGACACGCGTCAAAACCTTGACGGCTTTCGGCGACTTTTCCGTCATTCCATTTACGATGATCGGGCTCGGCGAGCCTCGCGTTGTTCGGGCCGGCGTTGTGGGCGGAACGTACTTCGAAGTGATGGGCCTGCATCCGGTGTTGGGACGCTTGCTTGGTCCGGCTGACGATGGGCCGCAGGCGGCAGGCGCGGCGGTGTTGACGCATCGCTTCTGGACGACTACCTTCGACAGCGATCCCTCTCTCATCGGACGGACGGTTCGGCTTGGCGATCGGTCAGCGACGATCGTCGGTGTCCTCGAGCCGTCCGTGCCCTATCCGGCGGAAACGGAAATCATCGCGAACGTTGTGACGAGCCCTCACCATCTCGATGCGACGATGGTCGAGGGCCGTCCGCACCGGATGACCGAGCTTTTCGGCCGGCTCGCGCCCGGTGTGGACCTCGAGGCGGCACGCGCCGAACTCCGTGCGGTCCATGGAGCAATCCTCAAGGAGTATCCAGAGGATTACTCGCAGCAGGCGGGATATCGCATCGACGCCAAGCTGCTGCGCGATCAGATTACGTCGCCAGCCAGGACCGTCTTGTTGGTGCTGCTAGCGGCGTCGGCTTTGGTCTTCGTGATTGCCTGCTCGAACGTGGCCAACCTGATTCTGGCGCGGTCGGTACGGCGGGAGGGCGAGCTGGCGATTCGGGCAGCACTCGGGGCTGGCGCCGCGGCGCTGCGCCGCACACTGCTTGCCGAAAGCCTCGTGCTCTGCGGCGCGGGGGCTATTCTCGGGGTTCTCATCGCACGACCGATGGTGACAATTCTGGCGCGGTATGCCTCGCGATTTTCGGTGCGTGCGCTGGACCTCACCGTCGATGCGAGCCTGCTCTGGGTTGGCGTCAGCCTGGCCCTGGCCGCAGCCATCCTTCTCGCATTCGTTCCGCGACTGCCCTCCGCCGATGCATCAAACGGATTCGGCCTCTCGAACGGCAGCGTTCGAATCACCACAGGCACGAACCGTCGCTTGCGCCTGTTTGCGGTCACGCAAATTGCGGCGTCGTTCGTCCTTCTCGCCGGAGCCGGAATGCTCTTGACCACGCTGATCTCCCTGCAATCGGCGCGCGTCGGCTTCAACACGCACAACGTGCTTGCGGTGAACGTGCCCATCGTGTCTTACGCCCGGAAGCCGGAAGAAATTGTGGGGTTCTACCGCGAAGTCGTGCGGCGCGTGTCGGAGCTTCCTGGCGTCGAGCGCGTTGCCGTCGGGACAGCGGTGCCGTGGCGGGAAAAGGGATTCTTCGACGCCCAGTTCATGATCGAGGGCTACGCCAAGGCAGACGGTGAGGAGGATCCGCGCGCACGGTTTCGTACGGTCACGCCGGGATTTTTCGCCGCGCTCGGTGTGCCAATCCTCGCGGGCCGCGATTTCAACGAGGACGACCGGCGAGACGCGGAGAAAGTGGTAATCGTGAGTCAAAGCCTGGCGCAACGGATGTTTCCCAGCCAGGAGGGCCTGAACCGCCGGTTCAAGTGGACCGATCCGGTCATCAAGTTCATCGACGTGAGCGGCGAGCCTCGGCGGATCGTCGGCATCGTCGCCGACGTGGACGACCTCAACGTCGTGCCCGGGCCAGCAATGACCGTCTATCATCCGCTCGAGCAGGAAATTGGCGGCGGCCGTCTCTTCGTTCATGCACGCACCGATCCCTATGCGCTGGTTCCTCCAATCCAGCGAACCATTCGCCAACTGTCATCCGACCAGCCCGTCGAAAATGCGGCCACGCTGGACGACGTGCGAGCGGAGGTGCTTGCGCCGAATCGCCTGAACGCGCTTGTCTTTGGCGGATTCGCGGCCGTGGCGCTGATGATTGCCGTGGTGGGCGTTGCCGGTGTCCTGGCATTTTCGGTCAGCGCCAGGACCCGCGAGTTTGGTGTCCGCCTCGCGATTGGATCGGAGCCGCGGCACTTGCTGGCGCGTGTGCTACGGGAAGGAGCCGTGATCGCCGCTGTCGGCATTGTTGCCGGCGCTATCGGCGGGATCGTCCTCGCACGCCTGGTCAGCGGCTACATTACAGAAGTAAGTATTCCAGGGGTATGGCCCATTGCTGGGGCGGCCACGATCCTGGTCGCCGCCGCCATCCTCGCGTCGGCGATGCCCGCCGCGCGCGCATCCCGCGTGGACGTGATTCAGGCGTTGCGGGCGGAGTGAGAAGTGCGATGAGGAACTACTAGCACAACCAAAACACGCCACAGAGGCTCAGAGACACTGAGAAAAGATCGCCACGAAGACACGAAACCACGAAGAAAAAACTAAGAACTAAAGTTCTTCGTTCTACAAGGAGCACCGAATGGCCCGCTATGTTGACGGTTTTCTCCTCCCCCTGCCGAAGAAAAGCATTGCGACTTATCGCCGGCTGTCGCAGAAGGCCGGGAAGGTGTGGCGTGAGCACGGCGCACTCGAGTACCGGGAATGTGTTGGCGACGACCTGAAGGTGAAGATGGGTGTGTCGTTCCCACGCCGGACGAAAATCAAACCCAACGAGACCGTCGTGTTCTCATGGATCGTCTACAAGTCCCGCGCGCATCGTGACCGCGTCAACGCCAAGGTGATGAAGGATCCGCGGCTGGCGTCGATGATGGATCCAAAGAACACGCCTTTCGACGTGAAGCGCATGGCCTACGGCGGCTTCAAAGTCGTGGTCGATATGTAGTTCACAGGGAGATCGGGGAGATCAGGGAGCAAATTTTTCTCCAGGAACTCCTCAGATCTGCCGACCGCCCGCGACGCTCTTACCGGCGCGTGCGGAACGTCGTTAACAGTCAGGGTCGCCGAAGCAACACGTCGGCAAGCCGACCGAGCACGCGGAGGGTCTCCCGGCGTCGATCCGTTCGCCGCGGCTTGGGACGTCCAGCCTCATCCTCAACGTCCCGGTTTTCTGCAACGTCCGTGACCCGTCGGGCGAACATGTAGCGCGCCGACCAGTAGTCATCGTCCAGGTCGTCACGCCGCACTCGTCCGTGCTGCTTGCTGGCATCGATCATCCACCCGTTGCCGTCGTAGATTCCCACGTGCGTGACCAGCGACTTTCGCGTGTCCGACGAGAAAAACAACAGATCGCCGCGCTGCAGCCGTCGGCCGGTTCGCTCGCCGAATTCGGACTGGCTGATGGCACGTCGCGGAAGCTCGATGCCGAACTCCTGATAGACGTACTGCGTCAGGCCCGAGCAATCAAAAGCATTAGGGCCTTCGGCGCCCCAGACATATGGACGTCCTATCAAACCTGTTGCGAAATCGACGACATCCGAGGCCGACGCGTCGACCGTGAGAACGGGAAGGGACACGAGTATCGCGCACGCGGTTCTTGCAATCATGAAACACCCGTGGAGGTGTAGGCAGGGCGTGCGAGAGGTTCGCGAGAAAATGTGAAGGCAAGAGCAGCGCCAACTCTCGACTGCTGATTTCTCGCGAGTCTCATGCCCAACCAAGCCGTTGCTCCGACGCAATGTCGCGCGGCGATGACATGGGTGGCCGCGGCAAGTGACAGCCTGGCCAGGGCCGCGGCGGATGAAGGAGCCGCAGATACGGAGCCGCAGATGACGCAGATGTAAATGCAAAGCCGCAGATGACGCAGATGTCGCAGATATTTCTAATCTCACGGATGTTCCTACGCTGGACTCAGAGACAACCGCCTAGTTCACAAAGCATTTATCTGTGTTATCTGCGTCACCTGCGGCTTCTATCTGCGTCATCTGCGACTCTCATGCGCCAACCAAGCCGTTGCTCCGACGCAATGTCGCGCGGCGATGACATGGGTGGCCGCGGCAAGTGACAGCCTGGCCAGGGCCGCGGCGGATGAAGGAGCCGCAGATACGGAGCCGCAGATGACGCAGATGTCGCAGATATTTCTAATCTCACGGACGTTCCTACGCTGGACTCAGAGACAACCGCCTAGTTCACAAAGCATTTATCTGCGTCATCTGCGGCTTCTATCTGCGTCATCTGCGGCTGAGGCCCCCTGTGGAGGCCCTGATGGAGCGACGTGCTATCGTTCGGGCGTCAGTTTTCGACCCGAACCTCGGGTTCTCAAAGAGGAGGCCGAGATGCAGCGCACACGTACTCTCCTGGTTGGGGCGACCCTACTGCTGTTGCTCGCCTGTCTTGGCGCCGCCCAGGCGCTGCTCGAACGCGCTGCCGCGCAGCAGAATGGCGTTCAAGCACCGAGATTCGAGGTCGATCCGCTGTGGCCCAAGCCGCTCCCCAACCACTGGATCCTCGGCAATGCCATTGGGGTCTGGGTCGACGATCAGGACGTCGTCTGGATCATCAATCGCGGCTCGGCGACGCTGGCGGACAACGAGAAAGCCCTCGAGCTGAAAACGGGCGAATGCTGCATGGGAGCCCCGCCGGTCCTCGCGTTCGATGCGGCCGGCAGCCTTGTCCGGCATTGGGGCGGCCCGGGAACGGGCTACGACTGGCCGGCCTCGAACCACGGGATCTTTGTGGACCATCTGGGCAACGTCTGGATTGGCGGGAACGGACCCGGTGATTCCCACATCGTGAAGTTCACGAAGGATGGGAAATTCCTGGCGCAGTACGGCAAGCCAGGCGCGCGGCGTGGGACTGCTGACGCGAAAGGGCAAGCAACCTACGCCGGTGGAAGCAACGACCCCGAGAACTTCGGGAGGGTGGCCAAGATCTTCGTCGATCCAAAAACGAACGAGGCGTTTCTCGCCGATGGCTATCTGAACAAGCGGGTGGCCGTCATCGACGGAAAAACAGGAGCGATGAAACGCTACTGGGGCGCATACGGCAGCAAACCAGACGATGCCAACCTTGGTTCGTACAATCCCGAGGCGCCGCCGGCGAAGCAATTTCGCAACCCCGTGCACTGCGCCGACCTATCCAACGATGGATTCGTTTACGTCTGCGATCGTGTAAACGATCGGTTGCAGGTGTTTCGTCCCGACGGCACCTTCGTGAAAGAAGCGTTCATCGCAAAGGGCACGAAGGCATCGGGGTCGGTGTGGGACGTCGCGTTCTCGAAAGATCCGCAGCAGCGTTATCTGTACGTCACCGACGGGATGAACAACCGCATTTACGTCCTTCAGCGGGACACGCTCGAGGTGTTGACCAGCTTCGGCGATGGCGGACGACAACCGGGACAGTTCTACGGCGTGCACAGCATCGCCGTCGATTCGAAGGGCAACATCTACACGACCGAGACATGGGAAGGAAAGCGGCTGCAGAAATTCGTGTTCAAAGGCGTCGGGCAGGTCACCAGCAATCAAGGCGTCGTGTGGCCACGGACGCCAAAATAAGGCGGGTGCCGCGGGTGCCAGGAGCGACAAGTGGACGATCAGCAAACATGTGGCAAGGGTCTGGCTGAGCACGCAACCTTGCCAGCCAAGCTCAGCGAACTGGCCGCGGCGCTGGCGGCGGTTCTCGAGTTTCACCAAACGACGCTCGATCTGACGGACGAGAACGTCAGGAAAGAACATGACGCGTACGTGGCGCTGGCCAAAGCGTTCCTTGGAATTGCGGGTCAACTGAAAGAGACGGCCGCACAGATGGCTGGATATCGCGACTTGCCGATGGGCCGGCATGATGTTGAGGCGCTCGGCGGCCCGATCGCACGCGACGTTTTCGAACGATTCGTCGAGGTCGAACAGGACCTGTTGACGCTCTTGGAGACGGCGCTCGCGCGCGATCAGGCGATGCTCACGGAGATGCGCCGGCTGAGCGTCTAACGCCGGCACCCGCGGCCCCGCGGCAGTAGAATGCGCTATGGGACGCGTTGTCGCCCGTGCGACGCTGCTCTCATCTATCATCGCCGCGGCGGGGGCGCTGTCGGCGGCACGCGCCTCGCAAGGCCCGCTGGCTGTCGTCGCAGAGTACGACGGCATCATCCATCCAATCGCCTCTGAATTCTTCGACGAAGTCATCAGCCGCGCCGACACGTCTGGCGCAACTGTCACTGTGCTCGTGCTTCGAACGCCCGGCGGCCTTCTGGACTCGACGCGCACGATCGTCTCGCGCATGATCGCCGCCCGGACGCCGATTGTCATTTTCGTTGGACCGTCAGGCGCTCGCGCCGCGTCGGCTGGCTTCATCATCGCCCTTGCCGCGGACGTCGCGGTCATGGCGCCGGGGACTCACATTGGCGCCGCACACCCCGTCTCGGCCGGCGGCGACCCGAAGGCCGATGAAACGATGGCGAAGAAAGCCGCGTCGGATGCTGCGGCATATGCGCGAACGCTGGCGGAGTCGCGCGGGCGCAATGCGACGCTTGCAGCGGCCGCAGTCGTGGAAAGTCAGGCATTTACGGACCGCGAAGCGCTGACGGCCACGCCTCCCTTGATCGATTTCGTCGCGCCAAGTGTCGACGATCTGCTTCGCCAACTCGATGGCCGGCCTCTGAAGCGGTTCGACGGGCGCACGGTCACGCTCGAGACCACGGGGATCAGAATCGAGCGCGTCGAAATGACACGGCGCCAGTATTTTCTGAGTGCGATTGCGCATCCGCAAGTCGCCTATCTGCTGCTGACGCTGGGCATGCTGGGTCTGACCGTCGAGCTGTGGAACCCGGGCGCGATCGCGCCTGGGGTGCTCGGGGGCATCTCGCTGCTGCTCGCGTTCTTTGCATTCCAGATCCTGCCGGTGAATACGATCGGCCTGTTGCTGATCCTCTTCGGCATCGCCCTGCTGATCTTCGAAGTCAAGGTTCCAAGCTTTGGCGTGCTGGGCACCGGAGGCGCGGCGGCCCTCGTGATTGGTTCGGTCATGCTCACCAGCGAGTTGCCGGGCGTGCGCGTGAGCTATCAATTCGTCGTGCCGGTCGCGCTGTCGGTCGCTGGAATCCTGTTGTTCCTCGGGCGGCTCGCGGTGAAGGCTCAGCACATCAAGTCGGTGACCGGCGTCGAAGGCCTGGTCGGCACGCGTGGCCACACCTTGACGCCGGTCGGCCCGGACCAGCCGGGACAGATCAACGTGCACGGTGAAATCTGGCGTGCCACGAGCACCGAGCCGATTGCTGCGGGACGCGACGTCCGCGTCAAGGCGCTGACCGGCTTGACGTTGCAGATCGAGCCACTCCCTTCTGACCTTCGCACAGGAGAAGCCTCATGATCGTCCCGCCGATACTCATCGTCGTCCTGTTGGTGATGGTCTACCTGATCTCGTCGATCCACATTTTGCGAGAGTACGAGCGCGGCGTCGTCTTCAGGCTCGGCAAGCTCCTTCCTCAACCCAAGGGACCTGGCATCATTCTCGTGTTCAGGCCAATCGACTCGCTCGTGAGGGTGAGTCTTCGCACGGCAGTCCACGACGTGCCGCCGCAGGACATCATCACGCGCGACAACGTGTCGGTGAAGGTCAATGCCGTGGTGTACTACCGGGTGATCGATCCCAGCCGTGCGATCGTCGAAGTGGAAAACTACACGTATGCCACTTCACAGCTTGCACAGACCACGCTTCGCAGTGTGCTGGGTCAGGCCGATCTCGACGATCTCCTCTCGGAACGCGATCGACTCAATCAAAAGTTGCAGCAGATTCTCGACAATCAAACCGATCCGTGGGGCATCAAGGTGTCTTCCGTCGAAGTCAAGCATGTCGACTTGCCAGAGGTCATGCAACGGGCGATGGCACGGCAGGCCGAGGCCGAACGGGAAAAGCGCGCCAAGATCATCCACGCCGAAGGCGAGCTCATCGCGTCCGAGAAGCTCTCGCAGGCCGCAGCCGTCCTGAACACCGAGCCAGGCGCGATGACGCTGCGATACCTTCAGACGTTGAACGAGATTGCGGCAGAACAGAATTCCACCATCGTATTTCCCCTCCCGATCGAGTTGCTCGGACTGCTGAGCGCCCGCAAGAGTTGACTTGACGCGCCGGGTGAACCTCTGTCGAACATCCGACGCTAAAGGCAGCGACTGCAGAGGGGCGACGAAGCCACACCTTTTCGCGTGGAAATGAGCGCCCTACATCCGTCTAATGCCACAGGAGCACTGGCTGTTGCTCCCGAAAGTCGCGTTTACGACAGACAAAAATCTGCCCGCGACATGAACAGTCGAGGTTATCTGCGATTGCATTTTCGTCTGTTGCAAACTGCCAGAATCTGCGCTCAAATGCCGGTCCAGCCCCAATCGCGCACCGGTTTCTGCAGTCCTCGTGCGTGCCGCTGCAACGCGCCATGCACATCCACGCGGAGGAATTGATGAAAGTCTCGGTCGCCCACGCGAAGCCATCATCCCATCGTCGACTCGCGCCCTCACTACGACGCTTCGGTTTTCCGCTGCTGGCCGCCTTCGTCCTTGCGTCATCCATGGCTGCGTTGTCCGCTCAATCGACACCGCTTGCGGGCCGCAACACAAATGTTGGGGGCGGACCCACGTTCATCAACCTCAATCCGTTCGAGTTGATGGGTGATCCGAATCGCGCGCAGAACGTCGAGCCCGACTGCGATGTCGATTCGCGCAACTCGGCCGTGATCGTGTGCTCGGATGTGGACTATCGACTCGTCGACTTCGCCGGCGTCGCCGGCGGCGTGCACCTCGACTCCTGGAACGGCATCATGCAGTCGCGCGATGGTGGGACGACGTGGGCGGGACGGCTGCATCCGGGACACCCCCTCGATCCCGTTGACAGCCCGCTGAAAAAGTATCAGTACCGGTTCGATCCACAGATTCGATTCGGTGCCGCCGGTGTGATGTATCACGTCGGTGGTGTCGCGTCACGCAACGGCACGTCGGGAGCCATCTACGCCTCGACGTGGGTGCACCTGAGCGATCAGGAAGATGAGCTCGAGCCGGTGAGATTGGCCAACGGAACGACGAAAGAGCTCGTCAGCACAAATTCCGGTCAGTTCCAGGATCGTCCGAGCCTCGCGGTCGGCGATCAACCCAACGGCCGAACATGTACGTACGAGATCCCGCGGCGAGATGGGACCATCGCGACGCAGGTCGTGCCCTGCACCACGGCCTACGTCACGTACGCGACGTTCTTGTCGAACAAGACCAAGTTTTTCTTCACAAAGACATTGAACGGCGGCAAGGGGTGGACGCAACCGGTCTTCGTGAGCGAATCAAACGCGATCGGCCAATTCGCTCAAATAGTGAAGGTGCCGAATTCGCGGCGCTTGCTCTTCTTCTGGAGGCGTGCTCAGACGTCTCCGCCGCAAGGCCAGACCTCCGCCATCATGCTGGCTGTCTCCAACAACGACGGCGACACCTGGTCGAAGGCGACGGTGTTTCGTGAGCTGTGCGACTTCGATCAGGACACGACGCCGACGCGCTTCCGTTTCAGGAGCATGCCGCAAGCAGCCGCGGACGGTATCGGACGAGTTTATGTAACGTGGCATGAACGACCACGCCAGGGGGGCCAATGCGCCGGCCCCGGGGGAGCGCTGGCCGACTCTCGCGTCTTTGTTGCGACCACGGACGGCGTGATTCACGCGACGCCAACCATGGTGGATCCGCACTCGGGTCGCGGTCACCAGATCTTCCCAACCGTGGCGGCTTCGGCTGGAAAAGTACATTTCGCCTGGATGGATTTTCGCAATGACGCGTCCGAGCGTTTCGAGCCGATCCTGGACGAGGCGAATTCGCTGCTCAACGAGAATCCTAAGCTGCTCGAGCCGAAGCGCCACACCGCAGACATGTACGCCCGCCAAGCCGACATATCTACGACCGCTGTGGTAAACCCGGCGTTCGGTCAAGCACCACCATCGTTCCCCCTCTCCCGATACACGTTCGGAATTCCCAACGTAGCCGACGAGCCGCGCCAACAGCTCCAGTGGAATGTCGTATTCGCCCGAAATTTTGGCCAGATGAGGTTACCGTTTCACGGCGACTTGAATTCCAATCGCGGCGAGTCGATTGTGCCCAAGAATCCAGTCGCGTCGCCTGGGGTCTGGACCTACAACGGCGCGCCGGGCAGCCCGCCGCGGACGCCGGTGTTTCACAGCTTCTGGACCGACGGTCGGCATCTGAAGTTGATCGCCAAAGAGCCGTACTTCGATGACAACGGCAATATGGTGCCCCGGCCGTACACACCGCCAAACTTCGCAGCTCAGGGCATCCCGACGGATAAGAGTCTCTACGATCCTTTGGTCAACAAGCCGCAGTGTGATCCCAATAACAGCTTCGCCGGCACCAAGAACCTGGAGATTTACACGTCACGCACGACGGAGGGGCTGTATGCCTTCGTCCCCTGGAATAACAAGGCAATGATCAAGACGAGCGGTCAAGCCATTCAGCGCGCCTTCGTCGTCGTCGTCCAGAACACGGTCCCCGCGCGCGCTGGACAACCGATTGATCCGACCCCATACCGGCTGAGCATCCCACCAGGCGCAACGCCAGGAAGC
The DNA here is from genome assembly GCA_963846425.1 of uncultured Acidobacteriota bacterium. GTDB lineage: Bacteria > Acidobacteriota > Vicinamibacteria > Vicinamibacterales > UBA2999 > JACCSI01. The sequence continues at coordinate 1,343,550 of CAWJVW010000002.1, forward strand.
ATTGATGCCAGTGCGGGCACGACGGCCTCGTGGAAGCAGTTCGGCGCACCGATATTGACGGAAGACGTTTTCGTCGCGCAGGGAACCGCAATCGCACGGACGTTGTACGTCCGCAATCCGAATAATGCGCGGGCGGCAGTTCGCGTGCTCATCGAAGAACTCGAGTTGAATGCAGGGGTTCTGCAGCTCAAGGCAGGCGGCCGCAGGACGACGCTTTTTGTCAACCCGGATCCAACGGCGCCTCTTAATCCGCTGCGTCCGGGTAACGTCGACCAGACGGCCGAAGCGTTTGACATCGGCAAGTTCGAGGTCCATGACATCGAGTTGTCGAAAGCGGAAGCGCAGGACATCAACGCGCCGAAAGTGAATGGTCAGGGGCAACCGGATGGGTCGACGGCCTGGCCGACTCCGGGCTGGGAGAACCCGGGGTGGGAAAACCCTGGCTGGGAGAACCCCGGCTGGGAAAACCCCGGGTGGGAGAACCCGGGCTGGGAGAACCCCGGCTGGGAAAACCCGGGATGGGAAAATGGCAGCCTTGCCGACGACGTGACGGGCGGTTCGTATCGCCATGTGCGGTCGCGGTACACCAGCACCGCAAACACCACGTCGGCGTACGATGTGCGGGTGGTGGTCAATAACGCCCATAAAGACCTCGTGTTTCAACTCATCGCCTACAAGCTGTATACGACGACCGGAGCAGACTCCTGTTTCCACAGTCTCGTCGGCAACACGCAAGTTCTCGTCAACATCCCCGACTACAACGTGGATCCTTCGAATCTGAACAGTCCACCACCAGAGAGTCCGCAGAACACAACGATCTACCTCCACCCCGGCGAGACGGTCTACACCGTGCTGGTCGCGTTCGATCCCACTACTCCAACCTTCGATGCCAATAAACTTCCGCTGGGCAGCGTCTTGTTTGCGGCACGCCCGCAAGCGGTGAACACCGCTCTCGCAGAAATGATTCCGCCCATTACGACGCCGCCGCTCGTGTTCAACGACTCGCCGTTCCTGACGTTCACGCAGGGACCCACCGACGCGCTCGTTGACGAGGACATCGAATGGATCGACGGTCCGGTCGAGGTGACAGCAGAGAACGACACCGGCATTCGCCTGCCCAATGTGCCCGTGACGATTTCGATTGCGAGCGGCCCATCGGGCGCTCAGCTCAGTGGAACGACGACCAAGATCACTGACGCGTTCGGCCAAGCGACGTTCGATGATCTGCAGATTGATACCGCGGGCACCTACACATTGCTCGCGTCAGCGCCAAGCGTTGCGAGTGTGACAAGCGACAGCTTCGAGATTCTCAACTCATCCGTCGTAACCGTGACAAGTGACACCGGTACCGGGTCGCTTCGCCAGGCTATTACCGACGCAAATAGTAGCGTTGGGCCCGATCGAATCACGTTCGAGATTGCCAGCGCGGGTCCTCACACCATTGCGCCTGCGTCACCATTTCCTACGATCACGTCTGCTGTCGAGATCGATGGCTTCACACAAGCGGGGTCGACCTTCAACACACCCATGATCGTGTTGAACGGAGACGCTCTGCCGGTAGAAGCCATAGGTGTGAGCGGGCTGACACTGAGCGGCGGCAACAGCGAAGTTCGCGGCCTGGTCATCAACGGATTCCCGGGCCCCGGAATCAGTATCAATTCGTCCGGGAACACCATTCGGTTGAACTTCATTGGAACCGACGCAATCGGAAGTACTGCCGTCCCCAATGCTCAGGGAATCGTGATCCTCGGTGGTGCGAACAACAATCTGATCGGTGGTGATTCTTTCGACCGCAATGTGATCGGGGGCAATTCGGAGTGGGGTATCGGTATCCAGGGCAACAACAACATGGTCCGGGGCAACATCATCGGCGACGTAACTGAGCTGGACGGTGGCGATCCGACCGGCGCGCCAAATGGATCCGGAGTGGTGGGTTCGCCGGATTCCGGTGCAGCCGTAATGCTTCTTGGTGGCGCCGCGAATAATCAGATCAGCGGCCTACCGGATGGGTCAGCCGGGAACTTCATCTGGGACAACAACACGCGAGGCGTGGTGCTGTCGGGCGGAGTTGTTGCCGGTGTTGGTCCGGCCGGATCCGGCAATGCAATCCGTTTCAACCACATCGAAGACAACGCCGGGCTCGGTCTCGATCTCGGCAACGACGGAATCACCGCGAATGACGGCCCCTGCTTCGAGGGCCCGCCTTGTCCGGCGGACAGCGACACCGGACCAAATGGCCTGCAGAACACGGCGGATCTGGCGTCTGCGGTTCTGAGCGGCCAACTGACGGTCACCGGCTCGTTGGTCTCGTCGCCTAGCACCACCTTTAACGTCGACTACTACTTCCAGGCGAACTGCGACGTGGAATCGTCGACCGATCGCGACGGTCGCACATGGTTCGGAACGCGCGCGCATACGACTGACCCGACGGGCAACGCGGTCATTGCCGACTCGTTCTCGCCGGCTCCAACCGACTTGTTCGTCAATTACTCCATTACCGTCACCGTGACAAACCCAGGAGGAAGTACGTCGGAGTTCTCGCAGTGCCGCGTCGTAACGACTCCGCCGGAGCCGTGATGACGCTAACGCGAGCCGGTGCGGCGTATGGCGTCGAGCACCAGAGGATCTTTGGCGGCGTTCTTTCTCAGCGCAAGATACGCCTTGTAATTCGCCGCCGCCGGCTCGTTCATGCCTAACCCCTCCTGTGCTCGCGCAAGCCAGTATGGGAGGGGCGCCACATAACGGAACGAAGGAACATCGTCGAGGAAAACTGCTGCGGCCTCCCCCAACCGTTTCTGACAGAGCTCGAGGTCGGAGAGCGCTTCGGCGTGACGGCCTGCCTCCACGTTGAGGATGCCGAGATTCAGCCGCAGGAGCCACAGGTCCGAGAGCTTCAGACCTGCGCGGAACGCTTCGATGGCATCGATGGTCCGCCGCTCGCGGACGGCAATTTGGCCTTCGACGAGCTTGCCGTAAGCGCGCCGATGCGGCTCGAACTGCGCTTGCAGCGCCTGCGAGATTTTTTCAGCCTCTGCTGACTGGCCAGCCCAAAGATAGATTGCGGCGGCTGGCACGACGATCTCTTCCTGCGGCCCTTCTTCGCGCGCCTTCTGGACAGCCGCCATTGCACGGGGCCGGTCCTGCAACTGCCGAAACGCCTCGGCGAGAACGACGTATTTCGCGGCGCCGAGACCCTGGTTCGTGGTCCGTTCGTCGACCTCAATACCCTCTTGCAGGATTCGCACAGCCTCCTCGAGGTTGCCCTCGTACATGGCCACGTCGGCGAGGCCCATGGCTGCCAGTGATGCGCCGGGTATTCCGGTCGCGCCCATCTGCTTGTACGCGTCGCGTGCCATGCCTGCATCCGATTGCGCCAGCGCGGCCACGGCAAGAGGCAAATAAGCCATAAAAAATGTCGGCTCGTCCTTGATGATTCGCTCCGCTTCTTCACGAGCGGCCGTGAAGTCGGTGGCGTACATGGCGTACAGCGCATAATTGCCGCGATATAGGAGCTTCCGCGGGTAGATCTCGAGTGCACGCCGCCCTTCCACGAGCGCCTGCGAGAAGTTTCGCGTGCTGAAATACGCGAGTGCGAGGTTGTTGTGTCCCGCCCCATCGGCCGGGTACAGCTTGACGAGCGTCGCGTAGTTGTCGATGGCCTGCTCGTAATTGCGCGCTACAATTCCATAATACAGGCCGAGCGTGCGATATTTCTCGCGATCGGTCATGCGATCGATCATCGACAGCGCCTTCTTCCACAGTTGATCGGCCTCTTCCCGGCGACCGAGTCGAGAGGCTGAGTGGGCGGAACCGGCGTACGCACGGCCGAAGTTCGGATCGAGCTCGATCGCCCGCTTGTAGTGCTCCAGCGCCTCATCGTCCTTGTAGGTTGCTGCAAGGTCCTGCGCCAGGGAGTATTCACGGCTGGCTTCGAGAGACGCGGCCGTGAAGGTCTCGCGCTGCGCCTGCCTCACGCTCTCGGGCGTCGTGTCGCCGAGCCCGTCTCGCACATCCTCGGCAACAAGCGCGATGGCTCCGAGAATCTCCTCTCTGCTGCCGACAGTGCGGCCGCGCTCGCTCATGACATTCCCATTGGCCGGGTCGATGACTCGCACGCGCAGGTCGAATCCCCCAGAGGCAGGTGAGACCGCCCCACCAAGCATCAGCTTGATACCCTCGCGCTGAGAAATAAGCCGGCCAGTCTCGACATTTATGCGGCCGTCACCGCCGGCCCCGAGCCTGGTAGCGAGCGCCAGCGCATCCCTCCTCGGGAAAACCGTAACGAACGGCGCGCCTTCCATCGCGATGGTGAGCGCCTGCTCGACGGTACCTTGCAATCCCTCGGCACCACTGATGTCGAAGTCGGTGATCAGCACGGAGGTTGGGTCAGGCTGCGGTGGCGGTATTGGAGTGCGCGCGAGCCACCAGGTCGCGCCCAGCAGCAGTGAGACGAGCACAAAGGCCGCCGCCGCATGCTTCCGGCCGAATCGCCGCGGCTCCGGCAGAAGTTGTCCCGCTTCGTCGAGTCGGTTCAGCGCATCTATGAGTTCAGCCGTGCTCTGGAACCGCTTCGCGGCTTCGGGCTCAATGCAGCGGCGAATGATGGCATCGACGGGCGCCGAAATCGAGGGATCCACGGTGCGCGGCGCGGGAGGCGGGGCCTGCATGCGCGTGCGCAACTCGCTCAGCGCCGTCGTGCCAGCCATCCGGATGTTTCCCAGGACTATGTCGCGGAGAATCAACCCGAACGCATAGATGTCAGCGCGCGGATCGACAGGCTCGCCGCGCGCTTGTTCGGGTGCCATGTATTCCAGCGTGCCAATGACGGCGCCAGCCTCCGTCATGCCAGGAGCCGCCGTGGCGGTATCGAGCGTGTCATTCCATTCGACTGGTCCGCCGCGTGGTGCCGGCATCGCGACATCCGTGCTCGACGATCGCGATATGCCAAAGTCCATGATGATGGCGTGGCCTTCGGCATCGAGCATCACGTTGTCGGGTTTGAGATCCCGGTGAACAACGCCGACAGAATGTGCGGCGGCAAGTCCGGCTGCTACCTGCCGCATGATTTTCAACGCTTCCGGCACCGGCAGTTTGCCATCGGCCCTGAGCTTGGCGGCCAGCGTGCGCCCCTCGATGTACAACATCGTGAGGTACTTCACGCCTTCCACATGCCCCAAGTCGTGGATGCGAACGACATGAGGATCGGTGACCTGTCGTGCCAGGAGCAGCTCGCGCTTGAACCGTCGCTCCAGCTCGGCGCCTGCAATCGGGTCGGCCATGACCTCGGGGCGGATGATCTTCAGCGCAACAGCGATCCCCAGGTCGTCGTCCCACGCCTTGTAGACGACGCCCATGCCACCCTTGCCAAGCACCCGCAAGATTCGATAGCGAGGACCGAAGGCTGCGCCTTCACGCAACATGACGCTGGTAGCAGAGTGGGCAGCGATCTGAGCAGTCGGGAGGGCCTTCGTCGCGGTGTCGAGATCCTCGGGAGGTGGTGTCAACGTGCCAGCGACTGTTACAACGCCCCCAGCGGAGGGGTCTCGGCCGCAGGCCGGGCAGGGCTTGCCATCAAGGGCTGCACGGTCACCACAATGAGGGCACACCATCGTGTTGCAAGGCTGGGGACTCTATCTCCAAGGGGATTATCGTCCCTAAAGCCGCAGTGGCACAATCGTGCCGTCCCTCACTCCGCATAAGGGATCGAGCTAAGTCGAGGACGTGCGCGGGTCTGGACCACGAGCTCTGCGCTCTAACGAGTCCAGCCCGCGCATCCCTGCAACAGTCTTCAGACGCGAGCGCGTGACCGCGTCGCTACGCGATAGATAGCCAGCAGAAGGATCGCACCCAGGACGGAGACGATCATTCCTGCGGCCTCACCTTCGCCGTAGAAGCCCATCGCCTGACCCAGGAACCCACCGAGCAACGCGCCTGCAATGCCCAGCAGGATGGTGACGATAAAGCCGCCGGGGTCCTTGCCAGGCATGATGAGCTTGGCAATGACGCCAGCGACGAGACCAAACAAGATCCAACTAAGAACACCAAACATCAGCTTCCCTCCCTGCAGAGGCATCTGCATGTTTCGGTCCACGATTTCTCTATCTCATCCACTAGAATGCGGCATGCTGAGGTGCCTCATCGCGGTCTGCATCTTCGTTCTTATGGCGATCAATCCGATCAGTGCTGCACAAGAAAAGGTGGAGGTCGACGGCGGTGCTATCGCGGGGATTGTCGACCGCGGCATTCGCGTCTTCAAGAGCATTCCTTATGCGGCACCGCCGGTTGGCGCCTTGCGATGGAAGCCGCCACAGGCCGTGGTTCCCTGGACTGGCATCCGCGACGCTTCGCGCTTCGGCGCCGAATGCCCACAAACCCAATACCCGGCCTCGTCCATCTACGTGCGGCCGCTTCAGCCACAAAGCGAGGACTGCCTGTTCCTCAATGTGTGGACTCCCGCCTCCGCCAAGGCGGAGGCCGGCGACAAGCTCCCAGTGCTCGTGTGGATTCACGGCGGGGCGCTCACGAAAGGCTCGAGCATCAGCGATATCCGCGACGGCGTTCCGCTGGCTCGCAAAGGGATCGTACTCGTCTCGATCAACTACCGGCTGGGTCCGCTCGGCTATCTCGCCCATCCAGAACTCTCCGCCGAGTCGCCGCAGCGATCGTCAGGTAACTACGGTGTTCTCGATCAGATTGCAGCGCTGAAGTGGGTGCAGAACAACATCGCGGCGTTTGGCGGAGATCCCGCGCGCGTGACGATCGCTGGCGAGTCTGCAGGATCCTGGAGCGTCAACACGCTCGTCGCGTCGCCGCTTGCAAAGGGTCTGTTTATCCGTGCCATCGGCCAAAGCGGCGGACGTTTCAGCCGCACGCCGCACTTGACCGAGGATCGAGGCTCGCAGGCATCCGCCGAGAACGTGGGCCTTGCACTGGCCAAGTCGTTGGGCGTCGACTCATTGGCGGCGCTTCGGACGGTGCCCGCTGACACACTCATGGCCGCCAACGGCTTCCGTACGCAAGAGAACGTGGACGGCTGGGTTCTGCCCGATGAGATCCGCACGATCTTTGCTCAGAAGAAACACAACAATGTGCCACTGATCGTGGGCTCGAACGCAGACGAGATGACGCCTTTCGGCGGCGCCGCGCTCGCGCCCAAGACCGTCGAGGAATTCCGGAAGCGGCTGACGCAGCAATATGGCGAGATGGCGACCGAGTTCGATCAGGCCTACGGGGTGAAGAGCGACGACGACATCGTAAGGGCAAGCCTCGATGCCGCGCGCGATACGACATTCTCATCGCACATGCGTAACTGGGCGCGCGCGACGATTGCCGCCGGGTCGAATGCCTATCTCTACTTCTTCAACTATGCCCCACCAAGCCCTCGCGCGGCGGAGTTGAAAGCGTTTCATGCGGGCGAGATCCCGTACGTCTTCAACGTGATTCCGTCGAGCGATCCACGCGAAGCTGGCTTCGCGTACAGCGACCGAGATCGGCGGCTGGCGGATGCGATGTCGAGTTACTGGGTCAATTTCGTGGCCACGGGGAATCCAAATGGCAAGGGCCTGCCCACGTGGACACCGTACGATTTGCACACCGAACCATTCATGGAGTTTGGGACGTCAATCAAAAGCGGGAGACATCTTCTCAAGGCGCCCCTCGATTTTCTCGACAAGGCGCTTGCGAGGCCAGTACACTTTCCAGAATGACGCGCCTGGAGACGTTGACAGTCGTGGCGTTGATCGCGACAGCTGCGCTGCTTCCATCATGCGCCAGCGCGCGTCGCGAACCGTCTGTCAGTAGTCAGGCACCGAACTCGGCGACGCCGCCGCAGAATCAAACGCCATCAGAGCCGCAAGCACCTGGACAGCCGGCATCAGGAAACCAGTCTCCGGCGGCACCAGGCAACAAGACACCAGCAAAACCTGCAGAGCCTCCGCCGCCTCCCGGGATTCCGCTGTACATCAGCCCAGGGGTGGTGCAACTCGTTCAAGAGAAGCTGCTCTCACTCGGGTATCCCGTGCCGTCGATCTCCGGGGCGTGGGGCGAGACATCGTCCGCTGCCCTCGCACGGTTTCAGGAGAAAGCGGGGCTTGATGCTGGAGGTGATCTCGACGAACTCACGCTGCTGGCCCTCGAGATGCCGCAAGTTCTTCAGGGAGACATCCCGCCCGGCGCCGATGCACCGGTCACGCCGCAAGCCGCGAGCAGCGGCGGTGCGCCCGTCGCTCTGAGTCCGAGGACGACTCGTGTGCTCCAAACCAAACTGAACGAAGCAGGCTTCCCGACCGACAACGTGTTCGGGATCTGGATGGCCGGCTCTGAGACGGCGGCGCGAAGCTTTCAGAAGGCGAAGGGCTTGGACATCACGTCCACACTGGACTTGCGGATCATTCATGCTCTGGGACTGACATCGGCTCTGACCGAGCCGAAACCGGAAAGGCTCCCCACCGACAGCGTCGCGCAGATCTTGTCGGAGAAGGCTGTGGCGTTCACGGGCGCGCCGGTCTTCATTGGACCGGCGGGTATCAGGCAGGTCCAGTTGGCCCTGCAGCAACGCGGGCACAAAGAAGTTGTCGTCGATGGCAGGTGGTCGGAGGCAAACGCCCAGTCGTTGAAGAAGTTCCAGGAGAGCCAGAAGCTCGAGCCTACTGGCAGTGTCAACCTTCGAACCTTGCGAGCTCTCGGCTTCAAACGTCCTCTGGCCGAGCTCGACCACGCTCCGGCTTCAACGACGCGCTGAGACGAACGCTACGGCGATCTGGGACGTCTAAGGACCTGATGATCGTCCGGCCCGGTCTCCTCCTTCTCCTCCTCGCGCTCAGTGCCAGCACCGCCTCCATCGCGTGGGGACAGCCAGAGGGGCGGACAGAGTTCCGGGCGACGCCAGCCGCCACCGCACCAATCATCGATGGCGCGCTGGACGATGAGGTCTGGCAGAGCGAGGCGCTGCCGACGGGTGAGTTCCTGACGTACGACCCGTTGCACGGCGATCCGATTCCGCAAAAGACGACTGTGTGGTTCGCCTACGACACTGACTATCTGTACGTCGCCTTCAAGTGCGACGATCCGGATCCCTCCGGGATCAAGACGTCGATCACCAGGCGCGACAACATCTTCAACGACGACTGGGTCGGGCTGAGTCTCGATGCGCTCGGCACCGGTCAGTTGTCGTACCACATGATGGTCAATCCAAGTGGCATTCAACTCGACATGTTGAACAGCGTGGCCGGCAACGAGGACATTTCGCCCGACTGGATTTGGGATAGCGCCGGTCAGCTCACCGAGACCGGGTATTCGGTGGAGATACGGTTGCCGCTGCAAAGCATCCGGTTCAAGGGCGGCGCGGATGCGCGCATGGGCATCCTCTTCTGGCGGCGCGTGAGCCGTTCTGGGGTGTCGGTTGCGTGGCCTGCGCTCGCGCCTGGCGTGTGGGTCTTCGAACGTCACGCGTCGCTGCGCTTCGACAACCTGGCGCCGCGTCTGGCCCGCGAGATCCTGCCAAGCGCCACCTACAGCCGAACCGAACTTCGTGAGTCGCCCTCGCGGTGGGCGCCGCCTGATGGCAGGGGGGATGTCGGCCTCAGCGTCAAGTTTGGTCTCGCGTCCACCATCACGCTCGACGCGACCGTCAATCCAGATTTCAGCCAGGTCGAAAGCGATTCGTTCCAGGTAGAGGTCAATCAGCGCTTCCCCGTGTTCTTCGGCGAGAAGCGCCCATTCTTCATGGAAGGAGCCGGTGTCTTCTCGCTCGCCGGCACGGGCGGCGGTGACAACACCTTACGGACGGCCGTCCACACACGCCGCATCATCGATCCGATCTTTGGCGCCAAGCTAACCGGCAGCGCGGGCCGGATGACCTTCGGCACGCTCACGGCCGTCGATGAAGCGGCGGGCCGCGATGTCCCGCTCGATTCTCCGGGCGCAGGTAAGAATCGCCTGTTCAACATCGCGCGGGCACAGTACAGCCTCGGACCGAGCAACTATGTGGGCGCACTGGTCACCGATACCAGCTTTGCCGGTAGCTACAACCGCGTCGTCGGGGCCGACTTCACTTTCCGGCTGGGCGAAGCGCAGCGCGTGGAGGCGTTCGCGCTCGCGTCTCGGTCGCGCGCCGGCGAAGGCCTCGATCCGTCCGGCGGCTTCGGGGCCCAGGTCAACTACAACTTTTCCACGAAGCCCTGGGGCGTTGCCGGATCGTTCGAACACTACGACGAGGATTTCGAGATGGCGACCGCCTTCATGAATCGCGTCGGCGTGACAGGGGCGTGGGGGTACGTCGAACGAAACCTGTATCCGGACAGCAAGAAGCATCCGTGGATCCATCGCATCACGCTCTTCTCCTTTTCGCAAGGCGGCCGCGATCGGTTCGCGGGCGGGAATGAGTTCGTGCAAGTTGCTGGCTTGCGCGCGAACTTCACGAGGCAGGGATTTCTGCGCGTTGATTACCTTGCGGGGTTCGAGCACTGGGCGGGCCAGCACTTCAAACGTGGACGGCCCAGGGTGATCGGTGAGGTTCAACTCTATCGATGGATGTCATTGGAGGCGTTTTACGGCACGGGACTCGCCGTCTTTTACGATCCCGAGCAGCCGTTTCAAGGATGGTCGCGGGAGTTCTCGGTTGGAACGACGTTGCAGCCCAGTGGACGCCTGTCCCAGAATCTGAAATATCAGCGCGTCGCTTTCGATCGTGCCGACACCCGCGTGCGCGTGTACGATCTCGACATCGTCAATTCCCGCACGACGTATCAGTTTACGCGGTCGTTCGCGCTTCGCGGGATCGCGCAGTACGACAGCTCACGCAAGCGGGTGCTGACCGACTTCCTCTCATCGTACGAGCCGCGCCCGGGCACGGTCGTGTATGCGGGGTACGGATCGCTGCTCGAGCAGCGTGAATTCGTGGACGGCGTGTGGGTACCTGGAGTCGGAGAGTATCGGACCACGCAGCGTGGGCTGTTTTTCAAGGCGTCGTACCTGTATCGGTTCTGAAACGGGTAATCGCGGGACTAAAGTCCCGCGCTACGGGTGGCACACAACATGACCGCTTCAATTCGTAGCGCGGGACTTTAGTCCCGCGACGAAAACCTTCGACGCGTAGCGCGGGACTTTAGTCCCGCGATCAGAACCGCAGCAGCCGCGTAATCTTCAACACAAACGCCCGATTGCGCAGCCCCATCCCGCGCGGACGCGTGTCCTGCTCGTCGGTCCACACCACGAAAAACTCGCTGCCCGGACGGTATTCCCAGCGGTATCGCAGGTTGCTGCTGAACGTGTGGTCGCTGGAGTTGTATTGCAGCAGCGCGCTCGCAAACATTCGCGGCGAAAACCCGTAGTCGATGCGTGACCCGAAAAGCCGCGTGGTAAATCGACCCGCTGACAAATCCACGCGGTTGATAGACATGCGAGGCTCGAGCGAAAAACGCTTGGTCAGCGCCACGCGACCGCTGCTGAATCCGACCGTCGTGATATCGCCACCGTAATACCCGCCGCGCAACAGCGACACCGTGCCGGACACGGGACGCTGCGGACCCATCGTGTACCAGACCGACACATCCTGAAAATCGTAGCTGCCGGGTTGCACCACGGCGCCGGTCACAGGCGTGAACGGCTCGAGCAGCATCTCGTAGGTATCGTTGGCTTCGATGTTGAATTGGTCGCTGTTTTCGAACTCGATGTTGAAACGCCCCGTGGATTGACGCGTCTCGAGATCGCCGGTGCCGTTGACGAGGTATTCGAGACCGGCCTCCCACGTGAACTTGCGAACATGTCGCACCTTCTGCGGGCGGGGACTGAAACGGAGCTGGGCGTACGAACGCTTGAAATCATCCCGGCGCAGGAAGCCGACCTCGGGATTGAAGTTGTCGCCGACCTTCAGGAATTCGGCGCGCGCACCATATCGATCGGCCAGATAGTCGACCTTGGCCTGGTAGCTGTCGTCATCGCCGCTGCGGTCCGGCGACGACGTACGAGCCCAGTAGGCGCCGATGTTGACGTTCTGATAGAAGGCCAGCGATGCGTCCACGCCGTAGGCCTGATTGGACCCGGCCGCCGTGGCGCCCACCGATCGGTTCGTGAACATCGCACCAACCGTGCTGCGCCGGAGAATGTCACGTTTGACGCGCACGATCGTGAAATTCGTATCTGGCGTGCGCGACGCCACTTCGTCGCCAGCCTGGATGTTCATCAGCCCGATCCCGAAATCGCCAACCTTGCCGGTCAGCCGTCCTCCCACCTCGATGGGGATCACTCGTCCCGCATTGAGGCCGATGCGTCGGCTGTAGAACAGCGTGGGCGTGTCGGTGGTCGTGATGGCGCCTGGTGCCACCTGGGACGCGGCCCCGCCGCGGGCGAAGTCGAAGACGCCACGCCCTTCGAGAAAGAAGTCCCGCTTCTCGGGAAAAAACAGGCTGAATCGCGTCAGATTGACCTGCTGCTCGTCGATCTCCACCTGCGCGAAGTCGGTGTTGAACGTGAAGTCGGCCGTGAGGTTGGCGGTCACGCCGTACTTGACGTCTCCCCCAACGTCGTAATCGAGATCGTTGTCGATCGGCTGGGGCCGTACCCGATCGGTTGTGAGGCGCGAGATCGCGTACGGCTTGATCTCGAAGTTCTTGCTCGCGGGCGGCAGATCGAGACCGACCAGCGTCCCGCCCGACGAGACACGATTGAGCGCTTGAGGCCCAGCCATGTTCTGGGGCACGGGTGTCAGATACGTCCACTCGTTCTTGTGCCGGATGGCGCGCCGCAGCTGAATGCCCCAGATCTGATCGGTGCCGGACTTGTAGCGCAGGGTCTTGAACGGGATCGCCATCTCGACGGTCCAGCCCCCCTCAAATCGACCGGTGTGCGAGCTCCAGACCGGGTTCCAGTCGGTGTTCGGCGCCCCCTCGTCGATGACTGAGTAGTCGGCGATCGCGCCCAGCGGGTTCGTGTAAAACATGAACCCGCTTCGTCGATCGTAGAACGTGTCGAACATCACGCCGAAGTGATCGTTGTTGCGCAACTGGTTCGTGTCGCGCCGCAGCTCGTTGGAGATCCAACGCTCCGGCGGCGCTGAATCCCAGCATCGGCACGAGACGTAAATGTTCGTGTCGTCGTAGGTGACCCAGACCTCCGATCGCTCGGTCGACTCGGCGCCGTACTTGGGCGCCACCTGCAGCAGACCGCCGAACGGCTTTGTCGTCAGGTACACCTCGTCGTCCAGCTGGCCATCCAGGCGCAGAGGCTCGGTCAATTTAATCGCGCGGATGGTCGCGCGACCGCGCGCGTCGCGCGTGATGGTTTCGGGAGCAACCGGTGCAGGCGAACCGTCGATGACGACCAATGGCGCGCTACCGGTCTCCTGGGCCTGGACCGGTAAGGGCGCGATGCAGAGCGCGAGCACGAGGATGACAGCCGAGGCCAACAGCCCACGGTCCACAGTCCACGGTCCCCGGTCCCCGGTCCATGGCCAACGGCCCACGGTCACGGACCGACGGCTAACGGTCGACGGCCTTCGGCGGGCACCCAGAATCTGCGTCATCACCGTAGGCCGTGGACCGTGGACCGTAGGCTGAGCGCTACTATCCCACCGTGAACGGAATCGTGGCGCGTGTATTGCCCCAATCGATATGCATCGCACCGCCCGTCGCCGTGTCCTCGAGGGTGATGGTCAGGCGCTCGGCGGGGGCGGGCGGCTTCGCCATCATCATCGGGATGCGTCCGAGATCCTGACCAGCGGGATATGGGATGCCCCACCCCTTTTCGCGCTTGCTGATAATGAGCTGCCACTGCCCCTTCACGGGAATCGAATGCAGCCCATAAGTGCCAGCCGGCACCGCCAGCAAGCCGAACTTCAGCGGGCGATTCGTGACGAGCGTCGTCTGCTCATCCGCACCCGTCCGCCATTCCTTGCCTTCGTATGGATCGATATCCTTGCCGGGCGTTCGTCCTTTCAACCCCGGACGGCCGTACTCGACGGAGACGGCGGCTCCATCGATCGTCGCTTCCGTGCGCACATGAGGGCTGCCGCCCTTGCCCGGATGCACGTCCACGGTCTTCTGAGCCGCAAGCGTCGCGCCGAATGCCGTAATCAGCGCAGCCGAAAAGATAAAGGTACAGCGTCGCATCGTTCCTCCTGTGACAGTTTGAATCGAAGATGTACTTCGGGGAAACTCTGAAGTTAACTTAAAACCGCCCCGCTTGCGCTACTCGCCTTACGTGCCTTACCTGCCCCACCAACCCTAACAAGACACACACTTATTGTTGTTCTTCGCGCCAAGCTTGACCAGCAGCTCAACCGCTTCGGGATACGGCTGCGTCCGTTGCACGGGGCCGTTGGCCATATCGGCGGTTGTCTGACCCTCGCGGTTGACCGCCTTGACGTCGGCGCCTTTCGACACGAGATACAGAATCATCTCAACGTCCCCCCGGGCGGCGGCATTGTGAAGAGCGGTATTGCCTTCGTGATCCTTTGCGTTGACGTCGGCGCCCAGCTCTTCGACGAGATATTTCACCGCCGGCATCCAGCCGGCCGGGTGAATCTTGTGCGAGTTGGCGGCAAAGCCCTCCGCGTAGCCGACACCAGTCGCAGCCATCAGCGGCGTCACTGAGGGACCACCAACAGGAACTGGCGGCAGGCCCGACACATCCTTGACCTCACGCTGCGAATCACCGAACGGTGGCCGGCCCGCTGGCTTGACGCTCGGCACGGCCGCATCCGCTCCGCGCGCAACCAGCAGCCGCATCGCGTCGATATCGCTGGCGTAGGCAGCGCGCCAGAATGGTGTGGCGCCGGTTTCGTCCACGCCCGACAAATCGGAGTTGTAGCCCGAATACCACACCTTCTTTTTCAGCCGCAGATTCGGATCCGCGCCTTTGTCGAGGAGCGCCGTCATGAGATCGAGGTAGGTCAGCTTCTGCTGCGCGAAGGCGCGCGGCTGCGGATAGTTGGACTTTTGCGCCCACACGCAGTTGAGCGCCGCGTAGAGGGGCGTGACACCATTTTCAGCGGCCAGTCTCGGGTCTGCGCCGCGATCGAGAAAATGCTTGGCGAGGTCGAAGTGGCCGTTGATAGTCGCCATCAGCAGCGGCGTCGTCCGGTCGCCGTCCCGCGGCTGATTGACGTCCGCGCCCGCGTCGAGCAACGCGCCCGCCGCGCCGGCGTGGCCCTCGCGGGCCGCAAACAATAACGCCGTCATGCCACCCTGATACGCGATGAGCTCCGTGTAGTTGTAGCCGCGGTCGAGTCCCGCTACCTGCGGACGTTTCGGAGGTGCCGCAGCACCAGCGGAAGTACCCTGCGGTCCGCTCCCTCCCCCGCCACCAGCGGTGCCTGCGCCGGCGGCCGTTCCAGGCGTACGCGATTCCTCCTCACGCGTCAACTCATAAAGGTCGACCACCTTGCTCGTGGCCTTCAGGTCCGCGCCGCGTTTGGCCAGAAGATTGACGACCGCCACGCGGTCGTACGCTGCGGCAAACATCAACGCGGTCTGACCACGCGCGGTCTCTCTGGCGTGAATGTCGGCTCCGGCCTCGAGCAGTCGTTGTACGGCTTCCGCGCTGCCCGACGCCGCCGCGAGCATCAGCGGCGTCGAACCCGTCGCCGAAATGGCCTTCGCATCGGCGCCGCCCTTGAGCAGCACATCAACCACCGACGCATTACCTGTGCGCGCAGCGACAAACAGTGCCGTGTAGCCGTTGATGCGCGTCGCCGCCCGCAAGTTGGCGCCTGCATAAATCAGCATTTGGGTGAGCTCGGCGTCCCCGTGCGACGCCGCCCAGTGCAGCGCAGTCATCCCGTCGCCCTGCGCAGCGTTGACGTCCACACCCTGCTTCAAAAGCGCGCGAACCGCTGCCACGTCTCTCGCGATCGCGGCATCGGCGACCTGTGCGGTGCCCTGCGCGGCGAGGATCGCCGAGAGACAGCACGCACCAATCACGCCCAGTCCAACGCCCACGAAAATGCGTCTCATTGCGATCATTCTTCTCAGACGTTCGCAACCGTTGTTTCCGGCACGCTCGTCAGATCGAACTCGCCGGTGCTGTCACCGAACTTCTCCACATCGTCCAGACCCAGGTCGTGCATCAATGTGAGGAAGACGTTGGCCATGGGCGTGCCGTCCGCGGCCTTGAGGTGCAAACCGCCCTTCAGGTGGCCACCGGCATGCCCGGCGAGAAACAGCGGACAACGTTTGTGATTGTGCACATTCGAGTTGCCCATCGGCGATCCGTAGATCACCAGCGTGTTCTCGAGCAGGTTGCTGTCGCCGTCCGCCGTATTCTTCAGCTTCTCGAGGAAATACGGGATCATGCTCACGTGGTACTTGTTGATCTTTGCGAAGTCCACGATCCGATCTTCGCGTTCACCATGGTGAGACGCTGGGTGGAAAGCCGTCTTGGTGCCGCTTTCGGGATACGAGCGACTCGACGCATCGCGTCCGAGCTTGAAAGAGAACACCCGCGTGGTGTCGGCGGCAAAGGCCAGCACCTGCAGGTCGAGCATCAGCTTCACGTGCTCTGAGAACGAATCAGGAACCCCTGCTGGCGCGCCAGGCAACTCACGCTCCACTCCGCTTTTGTTCTGAGCCTCGACACGCTGGATACGGCGTTCGACTTCGCGCACTTCCTCGAGATACGCCGCCAGCCGCACGCGGTCCGCCGCGCCAAGCGTGTTGCGAAGGCGCCCTGCCGCGGCGGTAATCGCATCCAGAATGCTGCGATCCTCCTGGCGACGCTGCGCTCGCTCGTCAGGGGTTGCGCCCACGCCAAAAAGCTGGTCAAAGGCAAACCGAGGGTCGCGAATCATCGGCAGCGGCTGCGTCGCCGACGCCCAGCTGATCGTATCGGTATACACGCAGGAGTAGCCGTAGGAGCACCCTCCCGCCTGATCAACAGCCTCGATGCACAACTGCATCGAGGGAATCGCCGTCTCCTGACCGAACTTCTGCGCGTAGTACTGATCCATCGACTTGCCGACAAAGACGTTCGAGCCCTTGGTCTGCCGCGGATGCGCCTGCGTGAGGAACACCGCGCTCGATCGGAAATGATCACCGCCGATTTCGGGCGTCTCGAAGGCCTCGGCATTCCTGACGTCGGTGTTGCTGACGATGGTGATGTAGTTGCGCCACGGTTCGAGCGGCGTCAGGCTGGTGGGCCCGAGGTCGAAAGCGCGCCCCACGGCGGCGGGCGACCACATATTCTTTTGGAGACCGATGGCCGTCGCACCGGCCGAACCGTGCACCATTTCAATCGCGGCAAGGCGCACTTTGCCCGCTGCGTTTCGGGAAAGGTTGGAAACCTGTCCCCGCGCGGCGACAGGCACCATCGCTTCGAGGAATGGCAGCGCCATCGTGACGCCCATACCTCGAAGGACGGTGCGGCGCGAAAGCGGCTTTTGACTGATAAACATCAGGGTCTCCTCATAGTGCCTAACTGCCTACGGTCCTCAACGTGCGGAGGGCGCTTCGGTCAACTGGGTCGCAGCCTTTGACATTCTAAAAGCCGCACTGTTGACGACACCCGAAACAAATGCCGACATCCTGTTGCCGTTCTTCGCCGCGTCGCGCACGATTGCGCGCACCGCGGGCATGTCGTAGGTACTCGACCGGCCGGCCCAACGCATACGTCATCAGGCTTTCCGTAAAGCTAACCAGAATCACGTCAGAATGCTTCAACAACGCCGCCCGCAGGTCGGCTGGACCGTTCATCTTCGTGCCGTCATACATGACGCCGGTAGGATCGACCGGCACTCCGCTGTCCTTGATACGCCACTTGCCCGAGGGGTCGAAGTTTTCCAGCGCAAGGCCGAGCGGGTCGATGACACGGTGACACGAGTTGCACGAGGGGTTGGCGCGGTGCTCCTCCATGCGCTCGCGAACCGAGAGCAGGCGGGCGTCTTTTACGCCCTTGGTCTCTTCGAAATCGGGCACGTTGGGCGGCGGCGGGGGCGGCGGTGTACCCAGCAACACCTCCATCACCCACTTGCCGCGCAGCACTGGCGACGTGCGGTCGGCCACTGACGTCAACTGCAGGATGCTGCCGTGACCGAGGATGCCGCGGCGGGCCTCGTCCACGAGGGGGACCTTTCGGAACCGTTCGCCCATCACGTTGGCAATGCCGTAGTGCTTGGCGACGCGCTCGTTCGCGAACGTATAGTCGGCGGTCAGCAGATCGAGCATGTTGCGATCCTCGCGGACGAGGCTGTCGAAAAACAGCTCCGTCTCGCGACGAAACGCGTCGGCCAGCGTGTCGTCCCACTGTGGGTACATCAGCGGGTCGGGCCGGTTCTTCTTGATGTCCTGCAGGCGCAGCCACTGGGCGCCAAAACGCGTAGCCAGGGCCTCGGATCGGGCATCCGCAAGCATTCGGCGCACTTGCCGTTCGACGCCGGCCCGCGTCCGCAGTCCACCGGTCGTAGCAGCGGTCACGAGCTCGTCGTCGGGCACGGTGCCCCACAGGAAGAACGAGAGGCGTGACGCGAGATCGATATCGCTGATTCGGTAGGTCTGACCGGGACGCAGTGCGAGCGGCGCCTGCTCCATCCGGAAAACAAAGCGCGGATTGGCCAGCATGGCCTGCAGCGCCAGGCGGATCCCAGACTCGAAGTCGCCCTGCGCCCGCCCCTGTTGATAAAACCGCATCAGGTCGGCCACATCGTCTCCAGGTGCGCGTCCCCGGTACGCCTGCAGCGCCAGACGCCTGATGATTTCATTCGCACACGCCGCTTCCTCGGCCGCCATGGTGGGACGGCAGCTGAAGATTCGGCGACGGCTCTGCGTTTCGGAAACGCCCGTGACGCGCGACGGTCCGGTGATCGCAAACTCGCGAAGATGCGGCAGCGCGGTCACACCAAACGTCTCGCCGATGTTGGTGTCAGCCAGCGTGTGTTCGATTGGCGCCACGAGATCGTCGACGGGACCATCGGCCACCTGGATGAACGCGGCGGATACGCGCTGCGGCCCGGCCTTCACCTGAATCGCCGGCGTCTGCAAGTTGAGACCGTTCGGATCGGACTCGCGCATCAAGTGATTGATTGTCAGGACCGCCGCTCTCTGCCCGTTGACCGAGACTTCGATCTGCTCGCCGCGTGTCGCTCCGCCGAAAAGGTCGCCGGTCGGCCCGCTGTGCAGCAGCATCTTGAAGATGTATTCACCGTCGGCAGGAAAGATGTGAACGACGGAGACGCCCCCGCGCGTGCCAAAGGGTGTGCCGGGGACGTGCCGCATCTGCGTGCCGTCTCTTGGCAGCTTATAGATCGTGGAGCTGGCTGATGCGTTGCGATCACCGACAGCCAAACGGCTGATTGCGCTGGCGGCGCGCAAATAGCCTTCCATGACCGAAGCTGACAAACCCTGCTCTTCGGAGATATTGTCGAAGCCGTGCGCAAGCGTGTCAGGCGGCAGGTACTGATTGACGTCGACGTCCAGGCCAAGCAGCTCACGCACTGCATTTGCGTACTCGGCCCGGTTCAAACGGTGTGAAGGGCGCGACCCCGGATTCGGGTCGAGTGCGGCCGCCCGGTCGATGCGCGTTTCAAGCGCCTCGGCAAGCGAGGTCAGCACCGGACCATCGGGGCGCTTCGCCCCCGCGGGAGGCATCATGCCCGCCCGCAGTTTTCGAATCATTTTTTCCGCGACAGCCGGGGCGTCGGCCGCCTGGGCGAGATTGAACGACGCGAGCGAGAGGCCCCCGGCCTTGCCGCGTTCGTTGTGACAGCCCACGCAGGTACTGCTTCACGAGTCCGGTCTGTGACTCGACGCTGGTGGGGGCTGCAATCCCAGCTATGGGAGAGGGGTGTGCGGGAACCAATTTCGGTTGGGTCTTCGCGGCGGGCCCAGCGTCGCGTTGCGCATAGCCCGTGCTCGAGGCGACACCAAGCCCCGCAATCACAGCGCCGAGCATTGCGGCAACGACTCGTTTCATTCCCCTCCCAGCCCCCCCAAACTCGCGAAATTGTTGCGAAAAGTATAAGGGAAACGGGGTTCAGGGTTGTCTGTGAATGTCAGTCTCACGGTTCCATGGGTTCAGGGGTTCAGGGGTTCACGGGTTCAGGGGTTCACGGGTTCAGGGGTTCAGAGGGGTTCAGAGGTTCAGAGGGGTTCAGGGGTTCAGGGGTTCAGGTGTTCGCTGATCCCCAGCTTCCATGGCGGGAGTGACACGGAGGGTCTGATGCAAAAGAACGAAGTTGTAATACATGAAGTAGAGAGACAACATCGCGGCGTGGTTCTCTAGCTTGCAGCGAGAAGCGATTCGTAAGGCGAGTGAAGAGGCGCATAGACATACGCATTGAAAGGTTGCTACCGCTCAACGTAGCTCGTGCTGATGTGTTAGGGTGAGGGACGACAGTCACTTCGACCTTTTTCGCACCGATACACTTCGCAGGGCTATAGCGTCCATCCTGACCGCCCGAGTACAGCTTCTGGAGCATCGCGTAATCCACTTCGCCTTGGAAGGCGGTATCCACGGCGCGAAGGTAGATACTCAACTGATCCGTCGTAGCTGTATGCGGCTCGCAAGACGCGACTCAATGACGCGCATGAACTGAGACGCGGTCGCTGCAACGCGCGAGCCGACAAACCACGACACGCAAAGCTTTGAATCCGCATCGATGGCCGTCATGAGAGGTTCAGCTTCAGGACAGCGGAACCCCGGAACCCGAACCTTTGAACCTCTGAACCTCTGAACTTCTGAACTTCTGAACCTTGTGAACCTTCTGAACCTCTGAACCTGTTTTATGCCGGACAAGTGTGCGTGGCGATCTGGGACCGTTTGACCTTGAACGCGTTCACCCAGTCGCTCACCGTGACAGGCCGGCTTTCACCGGTTGCGTCTCTGGTCGTGTCACCGCGACGCTCCACGCGGGCGGCGGTAAACAGGTCGGTAATCTGGCGGTCGCTGAGGAGCATCAGCCGCTCGGCCAGGAAGCGGCGCCCCGCTTCGCTGATGACCGGGTGCTCCAGGTTGCCGACGAGCGAACGCGTGAGATCGCCCTGACAGGTCGCGGGATCGCGCCAGATCGGCACGTCGCGCCAGCTGTCCAATTTCATTTTTGGGAAAGCAAATTTCTTCGCGGCTCCAAATGATGAGCCAAGGTCCTTGATCATCAGCAGCGGCGCGCGGCAGGTCGCGTTGCCGGATCGATCGCGCCTCATATTCTGATCGGCGCAGACGATGGCCTGCTGTCCGGGCTTGGTGTCCACGTGCTGAATGAAGACCGCGAGTAGCTTCAGTGCATCGACATGCGCTCGAGGCGCACCGCCGGACTCCTCGTCAACGAGCTCGAGCTCCGGCCACGCCCATCCCTCGTAATCGGGGACTTCCACTTCTTCGCCCGGGAACTCGCGCTCGATCGTCGCCAGGTCGTATTGCCTGTCCGATACGACGCCGCTCTTGCCAAGGTGCCATTCGGCCTTGCTCTCCTTGAACGGATCTGCCGGGCAGTTCCGGCACGTGACCTTCACGGGATACATCCGGTCGGCTGGGAATCCCAGGGCCCAGAACAATCGGCTGCTTGCAACTTCGGCGAACACCTCGCCGTTGTCTTCCCCGTACTTCACCTTCACGACGTCGTCCGGCGTGAGCCCACACTCGAATTTCGGTGTGACGCCACTCAGCGGCTTGTCGGGATAGGCATACACACACGTCACCGGAACGTCGAAAGCGAACGCGCCGTCGCCGTGGGGACCGGTGAGCAGATTCAGGCTCGCGGTATCGATTGGCTGCCACACCTCGGCTCGGCCCAAAATGGCGCGCCGCTCGTCAACCGTCAACTCGTCGATCTGGCGTGGCGCAGGGTTTACGGGAGTGGACGCTGATGGACCAAAGCGGCCCTTGGCACATCCCGACGAACTCCCGATGCTGATCAGTAAGAGAGCGATCCACAAGCGGAGCATGTCTGACTCCTCCGCTCGTGCGAAAGTGCAAGATGAAGGCCGGGGACGATCACGGGGAGATCAAGGAGAAGAATTGCTCCGAAATCTCGAAGACCACGCCGTCGAATTCGGACTAAACAGTCGTGCTGGGGGTCTGGGTGAGGTCCATGACCCCGGTGCTGTCGCCGAACTTTTCGAAATCCAGCCCGAGCATATGCGCGACAGCGAGCATCGAGTTGGCCATCGGCGTACCATCCGCAGCCTTGATGTGGACACCGCCCTTGAGCTTCCCGCCGGCGTGACCGGCGAGAAACAGCGGACATCTCTTGTGATTGTGCACGTTGGAGTTGCCCATCGGGGACCCGTAGAGCACCAGCGTGTTCTCCAGCAGATTGCTCGGTCCGTCCGGCGTCCGCTTCAGCTTGTCCAGGAAATACGGAATCATGCTGATGTGGTATCGATTGATTCGGGCAAACGCCGTCACCCGGTCTTCGCGATCCCCGTGATGTGACGCGGAGTGGAATCCCGTGCTCGTGCCGCTGTCAGCAAAGACGCGGTTCGACGCATCACGTCCCAACTTGAAGGCAAACACGCGCGTAATGTCCGAGGCGAACGCCAGCGCCTGCAGATCGAACATCAGCTTGATGTGTTCTTCGAAGGAATCTGGAACGCCAATGGGCGCACCCGGCAGCTCGCGCTCCTCGCCGCTGCTGTTCTGCGCTTCGACGCGCTGAATGCGGCGTTCGATCTCACGGATGTCCTCGAGGTAGTCGCTGAGCCGTGCCCGATCCGCCGCGCCAAGCGTGTTGCGAAGGCGCGACATATCCTGGGCAATCCAGTCGAGGATGCTGCGATCTTCGCTCCGCCGTTCGGCTCGATCCTTCGGCGTGGTGCCCACACCGAACAGCATGTCGAACACGGAGCGCGGGTCGCGCACCATGGGCAGCGGGTCGGTCGGCGACGCCCAGCTGATCGAATCGGTGTAGACGCACGAATAGCCGTACGAACAGCCGCCGGCCTGGTCCACGTTCTCGATACACAACTGCAGCGAGGGAATGGCAGTGTCTTGCCCGGATTGCTGCGCGAAGTACTGGTCGAGCGAGGTGCCGACACGGACATCGGACCCCTGAGTCTGCCGCGGATGCATCTGCGTCAGGAAGACGGCACTCGAACGGAAGTGATCGCCACCGATTTCGGGCGCCTCGAAGGCCTCGGCATTGCGGACGTCGGTGTTGCTGACGATGGTCAGATGATTGCGAAAGGGTTCGAGAGGGCTGAGGCTGGTCGGAGTGAGATCGAACGCTCGGCCCGTCGCGGCGGGCGACCACATGTTCTTTTCGATGCCGATCTTGGTGCTGCCCGCGGCGCCGTGAACCATCTCGATCGCCGCGAAGCGGATCCTGGCGGCACTCTGCGCGCGCGTCGCCCGCGCGGGCACCATGGCCTCGAGGAACGGCAACGCGACCGTGACGCCCATGCCCCGCAGCACTTCACGACGCGACAGCTGCTTTTTCGAAATGAACATCGAACCCCCGGACAGATTTTACCGTAAACGATGCTTGTCAGTTTCCAGTTGCCCGCACCTTCACCGTGACACCGTGTCGGCCGCGCGCGCTTCTGCGGCCGGCGCCCGCCCGCGCTGAAACGCTGCGCTCCCGATCACGCCCTTCAGAAACGACGACATCTTGTAGTCGTTCCGCGCGGCTTCCCGTACTATCGACCGGATCGCTGGCATGTCGTAGCTTTCGATCCGCCGGCCGAGGCCATAGGTCATCAAACTCTCGGTAAAGCTGAGGACGACAGCGTCCATGTGCCGCAGCAATGCCTTTCGCAGGCTGGCCGGACCGTCGACCTTCGTCCCGTCGTACAGCACACCAACCGGGTCTACCATGACCTCGTTGTCTTTGATGCGCCACGCCCCCGTCGGGTCGTAATTTTCGAGCGCCAGGCCAAGGGGGTCGATGACGCGATGACAGGAATTGCACGTCGGGTTCTTACGGTGCTCTTCCATCCGTTCTCGCACAGACAATGTGCGTCCGGATGCCGTTGGCTTGACTTCATCGAGCTCGGGCACGTTGGGCGGCGGTGGCGGTGGCGGGCTGCCAAGCAACACCTCCATGACCCACTTGCCGCGATGCACGGGCGAGGTCCGCTCCGAATTCGAGGTGAGCACCAGGATGCTGCCATGTCCGAGAATCCCCCGCCGGGTCTCAGGAAGCGCGACGCGGCGGAACTCGGGGCCGGTCACGTTGGGAATGCCGTAGTGCTGCGCCACGCGCTCGTTGACGAATGAGTAGTCGGCGTCAATCAACTCCAGCAGGCTTCGATCTTCGCGCACGAGACTGTCGAAAAACAGCTCCGTCTCCCGTCTGAACCCGGCTGCCAGCCGATCGTCATACTGCGGATACTGCAGATAGTCGGGGCTGACTTTGTCGAGATCCTGCAGGCGCAGCCACTGCGAGGCAAAGCGCGTGGACAGCGCTTCGGCACGTGGATCGGCCAGCATCCGTTTAACCTGTTTGTCGATGACGCCCGGGCCGCGCAGCGTACGGTTCTGTACCAGCGTCAGCAGCTCCTCGTCGGGCATGGTGCCCCAGAGGAAATACGACAACCGCGACGCGAGATCGGCGTCGCTGATCCGATAGCTTTGTCCCGGCTTCAGCGTTGCAGGCGCCTCTTCGAACCGGAACACGAATCGCGGACTGGCAAGGATAGCCTGCACTGCGAGGCGGATGCCTGTTTCGAAATCACTGCGAGAGCGCCCGTCCTGATAGAACACCAACAGGCTGCTGATCTCGTCAACGCTGACGGCACCACGAAACGCCTGCGTGGCCAGGCGGCTGACAATCTCGCGCGCACAGGATGCTTCTTCGGCCGCGGTCGTCGGACGGCAACTAAAAATCTTCCGGCGACTGGGTGTATCCGACACACCGGTCACGCGTGAGGGGCCGATGATTCTCAACTCACGCATATGCGGCAGGAGCGTGATGCCCTGCCCGATGGACACGTCGGCCAGCGTGTTTTCCAGCGGCATCACCAGATCGTCCGGGATGGCCTCGAAGTTCTGAACGAACGCCGCCGACACACGATGCGGCCCCGCCGTGACGTGAATCGGCGGAGTCTGCGGCTCGAGGTTGTTCTTCGGGTCCGACTCGCTCATGCGCGCGTTGAGCTCGAGGACCGCAACCCGCTCGCCGTCTATCGACACTTCGATGAGCTCTTTGAGGTCGAGCGTGCTCATCGTCGAGCGGCCCACCAGCCCTCCGAGCGGCTCGTAATGCATGGCCGCCTTGAAAATGTAGTCGCCGTCGGCTGGGAAGACGTGGACCTCGGATAATCCGCCGCGCGTGCCGATCGGTGCGCCTTCGACGTGCGCCATTTGTGATCTGGCGCGCGCAATCTTGTAGGTCACTGACGTCGCGCTGGCCGAGCGATCGCCAATCGCGAGGCGGCTGATTTGGCTTGCGGCGCGCAAGTAGCCTTCGGTCAGCGTGGGGGACAGCGTCTGCGCATCGGCAACGTTGTCGAAGCCGTTGCTGATCGTATCGGGCGGCAAATACGTGTTGACATCCACCCTGATGCCCAACAGATCGCGAACGGCGCGCGCATACTCTGCGCGGTTCGTGCGCTGGAAGGGGCGGAAACCGGGGTTGGGATTGAGCGCCGCCGCGCGATCGATGCTTCCCTCGAGCGCGAACGCAAGCTGCATCAGCTCTTCTTCAGCGGGCCGCTTCGCGCCTGCCGGCGGCATCATGCCGGCGCGGAGCTTCCGGATCATCTTCTCGGTGACCTCGCTGTGGGTCGCGGCCTGCGCGGAGTCGAACGACGCCAGCGAGAGACCGCCTGGCTTTGCGCGGTCGTTATGACAGGTCACGCAGTACTGCTTGACCATCGCGGTCTGCTCGGCAGAGGTCAACGCTTCACCCGCGTGCGCGACAGCCATGGCTGGCGGCGCGGGCTTCGCCACCGGCCGGGCGGCTGCGGGCTCTGGTGTCGCACGAGAAGGCGCGGCCGCGGGCGGCCGCGTAGTCTGCCCTGCGGCATACACCAACCCTGCACCCAGCACGACCGTGGCCAGTGTGGCGAGAACGACTTGCTTCATTCGTGTTGTTGTTGGCGGGACTAAAGTCCCGCCCTCCGTGTTGCTACCGACCACCCGCCCGACCCGCTTGTCCGCCCTAGCGGCCGAGGGCCGCGACGGCGGACCCTAACAAGACACACACTTGTTGTTGTTCTTCGCACCCAATTTGACGAGGAGCTCAAGTGCTTCCGGATAGGGTTGCGTGCGCTGCACGGGGCCATTGGCCATATCAGCGGTGGACTGCCCTTCGCGATTGACCGCCTTCACATCGGCGCCCTTCGAGATGAGATACAGAATCATCTCGACATCCCCACGCGCCGCCGCGTGATGAAGCGCCGTGTTGCCCTCATGATCGCGGGCGTTCACATCCGCCCCGACCTCCTCGATGAGATACTTCACGGCCACGAGCATGCCTCCGGGCGCATAACGATGCGAGTTGGCCGCAAACCCTTCGGCGTACCCGACACCTGACGCGGCCTGAAGCGGCGTGACCGCCGGGCCGCCGATAGGCACCGGCGGGAGACCGGACACATCCTGCACCGTCTCGCGACCACCGTCGCCGGTTCGAGGACGTCCCGCGGGCCGGACTGAAGGAATCTTGGAGTCGGCGCCATGGGCAATCAGCAGCTTCATGGCATCCACGTCGCTCGCATACGCAGCCCGCCAGAACGGCGTGGCACCGATTTCGTCAACACCCGCCAGATCGAAGTTGTAGCCCGAGTACCACACCTTCATCTTGAGACGCGCGTTGACGTCCGCGCCCTTGTCAATCAGCACCTTCATCAACTCGAGGTGGGTCAACTTCTGCTGGGTGTGCGCGCGCGGCTGCGGGTAGAGCGCCTTTGGCGCCCACTGCACATTCAGCACTGCATAGAGCGGAGTCGCGCCGTTCTTGCTGGCGAGCTTTACATCGGCATTCTGGTCGATCAGGTACTGCGCCAAATCGAAATGACCGTTGATGATGGACATCAGCAGCGGGCTGGTCTCGTCGCCGGTGCTGATCTGATTCACATCGGCCCCCGCCTCGAGCAGTGCTTTCGCCGCATCGACGTGCCCTTGACGGGCGGCGAACAGGAGCGGCGTCAGCCCGCCCTGCGTGCTCACGAGCTCGTTGAACCGAAACTGTCGTGTCACGCCGGCGATGTCGGGGCCACGATTGCCCGGGGCCTGGGCGTCACGACCTCGACCGCCGCCCGGCCCACCAGGTGCCGCCGGTGCGCCGGCAGCCTGGCCGCCACCCTGTCCCTGACCGCCCTGTTGCTGCTGTTGCTGCTGCCGGAAAAATTCTTCCTCAGGACTTGTCAGCCCGGCGAGATCGATCACCTTCGTCGTGACACGAATATCTGCGCCTTTTTCGATGAGCGCCTTCATCGCATCAACACGGTTGAAGTTGGCGGCAAACATCAGCGCGGTTTCGCCGCGGGCCGTTTCCTTGGCGTTGGGATCGGCCCCATTGTCGAGCAGGACCTTCACGGCGTCGGCCTTGCCTGAGGCGGCCGCCAGCATGAGCGGGGTGGTGCCGTTGGCCGTCGCCGCTTTCGCGTCGCCGCCCGCTTTGATCAACGTGTCGATCATCGCGGCATTCCCGACCTGCGCTGCCATGAGGAGCGGCGTGTATGCACCGAGGCGCGTGGTCGCTCGCACGTTGGCGCCCGCGTACAATAGCATCTGAGCGAGCTCGACGTCGCCCTGACGCGCGGCCCAGTGCAGCGCCGTCATGCCGTCGCCCTGCGCGGCGTTGACGTCGATTCCCTGCTTGAGCAACGCGCGCACAGCGGCCTTGTCGCCCGCCATCGCCGCTTCCGCCACGGGCGACGCTGCCGCGCCGCTCAATACGGCCGACAGACAGAACGCACCCATCGCGCTCAGGCCAATGCCGCTCACCAGTTTTCGCGTCATCTGAATGTTCCTTACCATCGCGGAACTAAAGGTCCGCGGTACCGTACTCGCGTTTTTTGCCGCCTGAGGCCTGAGCCCTGAGGCCCGAGCCCTGATCAAACCACCGTCGTCTCAGGCGCCGAGTTCAAATCAAACTCGCCAGTGCTGTCTCCAAAGCTCGCCAGATCGAGGCCCAGTCCATGCGCCAGCGTCAGCAGCACGTTTGCCATCGGCGTACCTTCGGCCCCCTTGAGGTGCAGCCCCCCTTTGAGAATTCCACCACCGTGCCCTGCCAGGAACAGCGGGCATCGCTTGTGGTTGTGCACATTCGAATTGCCCATGGGCGACCCGTATACGACCACAGTCTGATCGAGCAGGGTGCTGTCGCCTTCCTTGAGAGACTTCAGCTTCTCGAGGAAGTAAGGCACCAGGCTGACTTGGTACTTGTTGATGGCGGCAAACTGCGCGACGCGCTCTTCGCGCTCGCCGTGATGCGACGCGGGATGGAACGGCAGCTTCACGCCGCTGTCCGGATAGACGCGTGCCGAACCGTCGCGCCCCGTCTTGAACGAAAAGACACGGGTGATATCGCCGGCAAACGCCAGGGCCTGCAGGTCATACATCAACTTCACGTGCTCGGTAAAGGAGTCGGGCACCCCGGCCGGCGCGCCCGGCAACTCGCGCTGTTCGCCGGTCGCATTCTGCGCTTCCACCCGCTGAATGCGCCGCTCCACCTCTCGCACATCGTCCAGATAGGAATCGAGGCGTGCCCGATCGCTCGCGCCAAGCGTGTTCCGCAGTCGTGACACTTCCGTCGTGATCCAATCGAGGATGCTGCGGTCGGTCTTCCGACGAGCGGCACGTTCGGCAGGCGTGGCTCCGACGCCAAACAACTGGTCGAACGCGTAGCGCGGGTCGCGAATCATGGGCAGAGGAGTCTCTTCGTCGGCCCAGCTGATCGTGTCGGTGTAGACGCAGGCATATCCATACGCGCAGCCGCCCGCCTGATCGACGTTCTCGATGGCAAGCTGCATGGACGGAATGGCTGTGTCCTGCCCGAATTTCTGCGCGTAGAGCTGATCGATCGACGGGCCGACGTGGACGTCAGATCCCTCAGTCTGTTTGGGATGTGCCTGCGTCAGGAACACGGCACTCGACCGGAAGTGGTCGCCGCCGATCTCGTTGGGCGCAAACGCCTCAGCGTTTCGCACGTCCGTGTTGCTGACGATAGTCAGGTAGTTCCGGTACGGCTCCAGCGGGCTGAGGCTGGTCGGCGACAGGTCGAACGTGCGGCCGGTCGCTGCCGGGGACCACATGTTCTTTTCGAGACCGATCTTGGTGCTACCCGCGGCGCCGTGGACCTGCTCGATGCAGGAGAGGCGAATCTTCCCCGCGGCCGCAGTCTGTGCCAGAACGGTCCTGGCCGGGACCATGGCATCCAGAAACGGCAGCGCCATCGTCACGCCCATGCCGCGCAAGACGGTGCGCCGGGAAATGTGCTTCTTGGTGATGATCATCGCTTCTCCTAATCGGGTGCCTCAGGTGCCGCGCGTGCCTCAGGCGCCTAGTGTGCTTGCGCTGCCGTCGTCTCCACTGTCTCGGCCCGGCTCATTTGGAACGCCGGGCTACCGACCACTCCCAAAATGAACGCTGACATCTTGTGCTGCTGTTTCGTCGCGTCGCGCACAATGGCGCGGACCGTGGGCATGTCGTAGTACTCGATGCGACGGCCCAGTGCGTAGGTCATCAGGCTTTCAGTAAAGCTCGTAATCACGACATCCGACCGCTTCATTAGTGCCTGCCGCAGACCGATCGGACCGCTCATCGCCGTCCCGTCATACAACGTGCCTGACGGATCGACGGACACACCGTTGTCTTTGATCCGCCATGCGCCGGTCACGTCAAAGTTCTCGAGGGCGAGACCAAGCGGATCGATGACCTTGTGGCAGGACGTACACGCCGGATTCTTGCGATGCTCTTCCATCCGTTCGCGCACCGACAGCAGACGGGCGTCGGCAACACCGCTGGTTTCTTCGAGCGCCGGGACGTTCGCCGGTGGTGGCGGCGGCGGCGATCCAAGCAGCACTTCCATGATCCATTTGCCGCGAAGCACGGGCGAGGTGCGATCGGCCACCGACGTCATCATGAGGACGCTGCCGTGCCCGAGCAGGCCCCGCCGGTTTTCGTCAGCAAGCTGCACGCGGCGGAAATGCTCGCCGGTGATGTTGGGAATGCCGTAGTGCCGCGCGAGACGCTCATTGACGAACGTCCAGTCTGCGGTCAGGAGTTCGAGCACGCTGCGATCCTCGCGAATGAGCGTCTCGAACAACAGCTCCGTTTCGTGTCGCATCGCTTCGGCAAGGTAGTGATCGAACTTTGGATATGTCAGCGCGTCAGGGTGAATCTTGTCGAGATCCTGAAGCCGCAGCCAGAGCGACGCAAAGCGTGTGGCCAACGTCTCGGACCGCGGATCGGCAAGCATTCGTCGAACTTCCGCTTCGAGCGCGCCGGGCGCGCGGAGCGCACCTTTCATCGCGACGCTCACGAGCTCCTGATCCGGCACCGTGCCCCAGATGAAGTAGGACAGCCGCGACGCGAGGTCGATATCGCTGATTCGGTAATTCTGTCCAGGTTTGACGCCAGCGGGCGCTCGCTCCAGGCGCATGAGAAACTGCGGGCTCGCGAGAATCGCCTGCAACGCCGTCCGAATGCCCGACTCGAAATCGCTGTCGTTGCGCCCCGACTGATAGAAGCTCAGAAGGCCCTGCAGCTCGTCGCCGCTGACCGGACGACGGTAGGCCTGGTTGGTCAGCGCCCGAAGAATCTTTGCCGCACAGGGCGTTTCTTCGGCAGGCGTCGTCGGCCGGCACGTAAACACACGGCGGCGGCTGACAGTTTCGGAAACGCCTGTGACTTTGAGCGGCCCGGCGATGGCGAGCTCGCGCAAGTGCGGCAGCGTCGTCACACCAAGCGCGCTGCCAATCTGCGTGTCAGCGAGCGTGTAGTCAACCGGCGCGAGCAGGTCGTCAACGGGGCTTTCCGACCGAGCAAGGAAGGCCGCTGCGATTCGCTGCGGACCGGCCTTCACGGTGATCGGCTCCGTCTCGAGACTGATTCCCTTGGCGTCCGCCTCGCTGATGCGCGGATTGATGTCGAGCAGCGCGACGCGTTCGCCGTTCACCGAAATCTCAATCTGCTCATCGCGCGTGGTGCTGCCATACAGCTGGCCTGTAGGAATGCTGTGGAACATTACCCGGAAGGTGTACTCGCCGTCGGCCGGGAAAATGTGTACGACCGATGTCCCGCCGCGCGTGCCAACCGGGGCGCCGGCGACGTGCCGCAACTGCGCGGCCGTTCGCGGGACTTTGTAGATCACACCTGATGGTGCAGCCGCCGGGTCGCCAAGCGCGTCGCGGCTGATCTTGGCTGCCGCGCGCAAATACCCTTCAAGGACCGTCGGCGAGAACGCCTGGACGTCGGCGATGTTGTCGAAGCCATGACTGATGGTGTCAGGAGGCAGCAGCGCCGACACGTCAACGCTAATCCCCAGCAGCCCCTCGATCGCAGCGGCGTACTCCGCGCGATTGAGACGCTGGAATGGACGACGGCCTGGATTCGGTCGGACCGACGCCGCGCGGTCGATACGTGTTTCGAGGGAGGACGCAAACGTCGTAAGCGTGGCTTCATCCGGCCGCCGAGCCCCTGCGGGCGGCATCATCCCTGCCCGCAGCTTGCGGATCATTTTTTCCGCGAGTTCAGGGTGTTGATCGATTGCCGCAGCATCGAACGACGCTAAGGAGAGACCACCTGCTTTGCCGCGATCGCTGTGACAGCCGGCGCAGTACCTGCTTGACAAGGGCTGTTTGCGATTCGGGGCCATTCGATTGAGTGGGCGCCTGACTAGCGATGGGCGCAGCTGCCGCGGGCGCCTGGCTGCGCGGCGCCTGACCCGTCGCGGCTGCGACTCCAAGTGCCGCCACCAGTGCGGCTGGAATCGCAAGGAGCAAACGCTTCATTCGTGATCCCTGTCCCGCGAAAAAAGTATAGGCCCCGAAACTCGTGGAACCTTCTTATTTTCCAACGTTTATCGGTTGTTTGTTGTCAGTGTTTGTAATGTGCGCAGGCGTGGCGAAAATCAAACGAATCTCATGCCTGCGGCCGTACGATCCCGCGTCCGCCGGCACCCCGGCCGAGCGCTTCGAGGGCATCGTTGACTTCATCCAGACGATAGGTTCGGGTGGCCAACTCGTTGAGCTTCAGGCTCCCGGACTGGTACAAGCCCACCAGATGCTCGATGTCCTTCAGCGGCTCGCCCGATCCATACACTGAGCCGATGAGGCGCTTTTCCTGCATGACAAACGGGTACATGCGGATCGCGCCCTGCGCGTCGAGTCGTGACAAGCCGGTAAGGACGATGGTGCCGCCTTTGCGGGCTGAGAGGATGGAGTCAGTGAGCGTGGCGGGATTGCCGACGGTGTCAAATACGTAATCGGCGCCCCGCCCGCCGGTCAATTCACGAATGGCGTCGGCGGTTTTTCCGGTTGGCTGCACGACATCGGTGGCGCCAAATGTGCGCGCGACAGCCAGCGGGGCAGCCTCACGATCGACGGCAATGACTCGCGCAGCCCCTGCAAGCGCGGCACCTTGAATCACGTTGACGCCGATGCCGCCTGCGCCAATGACCGCTACCACCGCCCCTTTCGCAACTTTCGCCGCGTTGCTCACCGCTCCGACGCCTGTCACGACGGCGCAGCCAACCGCGGCAAGCGCCTCGAACGGCACGCTCTTATCAACCGCGACTAGACCCTCCTGTGGGACGACCGTGTGCGTCGCAAAGCAGGCGGTGCCGAGAAACGGCGCAACCTCCTGCCCTCTCGCGTGTAGCCGCGTGTCACCAGTTGGCAGCCGGTTGCGAAAGGTGGTCTTGTCGAGTCGATCGCACAACAGAGGCGTTCGCGCGAGGCACGGTGGACAAGTCCCGCACGCCGGGGCCCAGCACAACACGACGTGATCTCCGGGCGTGACGCGTGTGACGCCGCTGCCGAGCGCACGCACGACGCCAGCGCCTTCGTGGCCTGGCACGAGCGGCAGCCGCATCGGCCAGTCGCCCGATGTCGCATGGAGATCGCTGTGACAGACCCCAGCCGCCACGACTTCGACGAGCACCTCCCCCGGTCCGGGCGGATCGAGCTCCGCTGCCTCAACCGAAAGAGGAGCGCCTTGTTCCCACACAATGGCGGCACGTATCTGCATTGGGGGATTCTAAGGTGCCTAAGGCACCCTAACCTAGGCACCCTATGCCTCCCGACACCAACGCGCGCGTGAGCGCGCTGCTCCGCGATCTGGCGGCCGTGCAAACGTCACAACAAAGCCGGTGGGGCTATCGCCGCGCGGCAGCGGCAATCCTGGCGCTGGAGGAACCGCTCGAGGCCTTGTTACAGGCTGACGGGACGCTCCGGAAGATTCCCAATGTGGGGCCGTCCTCGACGCGCGTCATTCTGGAAGTGCTGCAAACCGGCCACTCAGAAACTGTCGAGCGCGCTGTTGGCACCAGCCCTGACGCGACCACCGTCGAACGGAGCCGAGAGCTGCGCGGCAATTTTCTCAGTCGTGCGCAGGTGGCCGCGGCGTTACGAAACAAAACGCTCCGAGGGCCACGCCTCGAGGATTACCGCGGTGATCTGCAGATGCATTCGACCTACAGCGATGGTCGCGAGACTCTCGCCGCTCTTGTGGAAGGCTGTCTCGCCCGCGGTTACACGTACTGCGCCGTCACCGATCACGCATATGGCTTGCCGGTTGCCAACGGCGTGTCGATGGAGGATCTCAAACGACAGCACGGCGAGATCAACGCCTTGAACCGGCGCTACAAGGGTCGATTCCGGCTGCTCAAGGGTATCGAGGCCAATATCCTGGCGGACGGAGGTCTGGACATGACGTCACGCGAGCTCCGCAAGCTCGAAGTAACCGTCGCCGCGCCCCATTCGAAACTGCGCACGAGCGACGACCAGACTTCGCGGATGATCGCCGCTGTCACCACACCCGGGGTGCACATTCTCGGCCATCCGCGAGGGCGCAAGTTTGGCGCGCGCCCCGGCGTCACCGCTGAGTGGGACAAGGTCTTTGCTGCCGCAAAGACCTCGGGTGTCGCGATTGAGATCGATGGCGACCCTTCGCGACAGGACGTGGACTTCGAGTTGGCCAAGCGCGCGCTTCGCGTGGGTTGCCTCTTCGCGGTTGACAGCGATGCCCACAGTGTTGGCGAGCTGGCGTACGCGGAGACAGCCATTGCACACGCGCGTCTCGCCGGCATCCCACGGACGCGCATCGTCAACTGCTGGGAGCTGGACAGGTTGATGGAGTGGTTGTCAGCGGCGTGGGATCGTTAACCGCTAAGAAGCCGCAGAGGCTCAGAGACTCAGAGTAAAAGAACGATCGCCACGAAGCCACGAAACCACGAAGAACGATTATCAGGATCTTGCTTTGCGTTCTTACGTCGTGTCTTCGTGTCTTCGTGGCCCTCTTTTGTATTTGTTTGGTTTGTTTTCTGTCTGTGTCTCTGAGTCTCTGTGGCTGGTCTGTGGGCACGACACCGTGACATCGCAAGATGGTGAACTATGATTCCGCCATGCGCGAAGCCGTCATCGTCGCAAGCAGTCGCACGCCGCTCGCCAAGTCCGGCCGTGGGTCGTTCAATCTCACCCGTCCCGACGACCTGGCGGCGCATTGCATCACGCACGTCCTGCGCAAAGTGCCGGAGCTTGACCCGTCGGAAGTCGAAGAAGTCGTCCTTGGCTGCGGGCAGCCGCACGGCGCGCAAGGTCACAACATCGCGCGCGTCGCTGCCCTCCGCGCCGGGCTGCCGGTGACGACACCCGGCGTCACCGTCAACCGGTTTTGCAACTCCGGGCTGCAGGCTATCGTGCAAGCGGCGCACATGGTGTTGCAGGAGCAGGTCGAGGCCGCCATTGGCGGCGGCGTCGAGTCGATCACGATGATGCAGCGCGACACCTCCCCCAACCCGTGGGTCAAGGAGCGCCATCCGGGTCTTTATATGGCCATGGGTGAGACGGCGGAGGTGGTCGCCAAACGATATGGCGTCACGCGCCAAGCGCAAGACGAACTGTCCGTCCTGAGCCAGCAGCGTATCGCGCGGGCACAGCAGGACGGATTCTTCGCTGGCGAGATCGCACCTATCGACGTGACACGCGCCGTGCTCGACAAAAAGAGCGGCGAGAAGATCGGCGAGCAAGCCGTCCACGTCGATCGCGACGAATGCAATCGCGCGGACACGACCTTCGAGGGCCTGGCGAAATTGCCGCCGGTGTTCGACACAGCCAGCGGCCGCGGCAGTGTCACCGCCGGCAATTCATCTCAACTCTCTGACGGTGCGTCGGCTACGCTCGTGATGTCTTCCGATCGCGCGAAGGCGCTTGGCATTCAGCCAGAGCTGATCTTTCGTGGATATGCAGTAGCTGCCTGCGAGCCTGATGAAATGGGGATTGGGCCGGTGTTTGCGGTGCCCAAGTTGCTCAAGAAGCACGGCCTCAACGTCGACGATATCGATCTCTGGGAGCTGAATGAAGCGTTTGCGTCGCAAGTGATCTACTGTCGCGACCGCCTGGGAATCCCACCGGACCGCCTCAATGTCAACGGCGGGTCGATCGCGATCGGTCATCCATTCGGCATGACCGGATCGCGGCTGGTTGGCACGATCGCCAATGAACTCGCACGGCGCAAGGCGAGGTACGGTGTTGTCACGATGTGCGTCGGAGGAGGACAGGGCGCAGCGGCGTTATTTGAGCGCGCAAGCTGACGCGGTCGTCGACGTCACCAGTCACCGGTCGCCGGTCGAAGATCCACCGAAAATCGGCGTAATCAACTGGAGACCTGAGACTGGCGACTGGAGACAGGCGACTGGAGACTGGAGACCAGTGATGACAAGCCATGAAATCCGACTGGCGGCGCGGCCGAAAGGGTGGCCAACGGCGGAGACCTTTACATCGGCCTCGCTCGAGCTACCGGCGTTAACCGACGGACAAGCGCTGGTCCGCAACCTGTACATATCGGTCGACCCCTACATGCGCGGACGGATGAACGACGTGAAATCGTATGTGCCGCCGTTTCAGGTGGGTCAGGTGCTCGATGGCGGCGCGGTCGGCGAAGTCGTGGAATCGCGCGCGCCCGAGCTCAAACCGGGCGACATCGTCTCGTCGATGCGCGGGTGGCGCGACTACTTCATCGCTCGTCCAAGCGACCTTCGCGTCGTCGATCCTCGGGTGCAGCCGCTCTCGAAATATCTCGGCGTCCTGGGTATGCCAGGTCTCACGGCGTGGGTTGGTCTCAGGCTCGTGAATCTGCAACCGGATGATCGCGTGTTCGTATCCGGCGCGGCGGGCGCCGTGGGAAGCATCGCCGGCCAGCTGGCCAAGCGGCGCGGGTGCTACGTCGTCGGCAGCGCGGGCTCGGATGAGAAAGTCCGAATGTTGAGGGAGGAGTTTGGCTTCGACGCCGCGTTCAACTACAAGCACGGCTCGTCAGGTCTGCGTCAGAAGCTGGCCGAGGCAGCGCCCGACGGCATCGACGTGTACTTCGACAACGTGGGCGGCGATCATCTCGAGGCCGCCCTGGCCTGCATGCGCACCAACGGCCGAATCGCCGCATGCGGCTCCATCTCGCGGTACAACGACGAAACACCGTCGCCTGGTCCTCGCAACCTCTTCCTGATCGTGACCCAACGGCTCACGATCCGCGGCTTCATCGTCCTTGACTGGATCAAGGACACGAAGGCCTTTCTGGAAGATGTGGCACCGCTCGTGGCAAGCGGTCAACTCAAGTCGCCGGAAACGGTAGTGCAGGGGCTCGAGAACGCACCGCAGGCATTTCTCGACATGTTGCGTGGCGCCAATACGGGGAAGATGATTGTGAAACTTTAGCCCACGGCTCACGGCCTACGGTCCACGGTTCTTACATCGTGATCGCGACCTTGCCGACGACCTTTCTGGCAGCCATCATGTTCAAGGCCTCCGCAGCGCGCTCGAGCGGAAAGGTCGCCGATACGTGCGGTTTCAGCTTCCCTGCCGCGTGCCATTTGGCCACTTGCGCGATGCTTGCCCTGAAAGCGTCAGGCTCGCGCTGAAGAAAACCACCCCAGAACACGCCTACGATCGAGCAGCCTTTGAGGAGCGGCAGGTTGAAAGCAATCTTCGGAATTTCTCCCGCAGCAAATCCCACCACCAGGAGCCGGCCGCGCCACGCGATGGACCGTAGTGCGGGCTCGGTGTACGGCCCGCCTACCGGATCCGCAATGACATCAACACCACGGCCGTCCGTCAGACTTTTGATCCGGTCGCGCAAGTCCTCGGTGGCGTAGTTGATCGTCTCGTCCGCGCCGTGCTCACGACACGCCGCGAGTTTGTCATCGCTCGATGCGCACGCGATGACACGAGCTCCCAGCGCCTTGGCAATCTCGATCGACGCGATCCCAATCCCGCCTGACGCTCCCAGCACGAGCACCGTCTCCCCCGGCTTGACCGCACCGCGATCGCGGAGGGCATGGTCCATGGTGCCGTACGTCATCAGCATCGCGGCGGCGGTGGCGAACTCCATCCCGGCGGGCATTGGAAAGACGGTATCTGTCGCGACTTTCACTTCTTCCACGAATGCGCCGTAGATGGTGAAAGCCATGACGCGGTCGCCCACGTTGAAGGCCGTCACACCGGACCCGACCGTTTTGATGACGCCTGACAGTTCGCTGCCCGGCGAAAACGGGAGAGGCGGCTTGAACTGATATTTGTTCTCGATGATCAGGACATCAGGGAAGTTGACGCTGGCCGCCTTGACCGTGATCACAACTTCGCCCTGTCCCGGCACCGGAGAGTTCACGTCTCGCAGCTCGAGCAGGTCGGGCGGACCGAACTGCGTGCACAGAAGGGCCCTCATGCGCGATTGCTCCTGATCATCCGCTTGACTCCCGCATCTCTGACAACAATCATGCACCTGCGGACGCGAGTGGCACCCGCGGCCCTTGTGGCACCCGCGGCAACCGATCTTTATGCAAAGCCCAATCGCCCTCGCAATGATAGCCGTTTACCTGGTAGGCACGACGCTCGTCGGCGTGCTGATGATGCGGCGCAGCCGCAAGGGTGACGACTGGGCAGTCGCTGGCGGGCAAATGGGCGTGCTGATGATCGCCGTCGGCATCGCGGGCACGCGCGTGGGCGGCGCTGCGACGTATGGCGTGGCCGGTGATGTGATCACGGGCGGCGTCTGGAGCATCTGGTACGCGGTCAACACCTTTCTGGCGCTCGCACTCGTCGGCATCTTCTTCGCGGTCCCCTATCGGCGGCTGGGCATTCAAACAGTCGGCGAAGTTTTTCTGCAGCGCTTTGGCAGCCGGCGCTGTCAGTGGCTCACGAGCTTGTGCGTCCAGATGGAGTACCTGATCGTCAACATCATCGAACCGTACGTGATCGGACGGATCCTCACGGCGATGACCGGCATCCCCTTTGGCTTCACCGTCATCCTGTCAGGCATCATCATCGTCACCTATACGTCCACCGGTGGGTTGTGGGGATCGGCGGCCACAAACCTGATCCACTGTGTCGCCATACTCGGCGGGCTCTTTGCCGTCTCCATCGTCGGACTCAACCATCTCGGCGGCTGGGACCAGGTCGTTGCTTCGGTAAACACCGCTCTCGCGGGCGCCAACGCCGACCCCGCAGTCTGGTGGTCGATTGCAGGCGCTGGTTGGCTGCCGGTGATCGGGATGTTCTTCGCCGCCACGATGCACACGCCCGCGGCGTCGGTGTACTGCAATTTCGCCGCGGCGGGACGCGACGAACGAACCGTGCGGAACGCGTTCATTTGGGGTGGGCTGATTGCCATGCCGATGCCGTTTCTTGCTGGCGTCATCGGCATCCTGACGCTGGCCAAATACGGGGCTGCTGCCCAACTGGCAAGCTATCAGACCCTCACGCGCCTGGCGATCGACATCAATCCGTGGATTGGCGGCATCGCGCTCGCCGCCGTGCTCGCCGCCGTCGTATCGTCGGGTGGTCCAATTCTCTTATCAAGCGCGACGATGTTCGTCCGCGACTGGATTCCGCAGTCGAAGAACTGGACCCAGGACCAACGTCTGCGTGCCTATCGCACGACCACGATTCTCTACGGCATGGGTGCCGCCATTGTCGCGTGGCTTGGGCCGGTAACATCGATCCTCGGTCTGCTGCTTTTCGGCTTTGCCATGGTTGTGCCTCCGGCCCTGGCCGTGACATTCACGCTGTACTGGAAGCGCACGACAGAGGCCGGTGCGTTCTGGGGAATGGCGCTGGGCTTTGCAGGAGGCTTGGTGTGGTTTGCGCTCTCGCGCTGGGTGTTCATCGAGCAGGGGGAATCAATCGATCCGTCCTACCCGACCATGTTGATTCCGCTAATCGCGATTCCCGTTATTTCATTGCTGACCAGACAGGATGCTGACAGCCGTCAGGCGTTTTACGACCGTCTGTCTGGTGTAACGTCCGTCGGAGCCATTGGCCGATGACGCGCCAAGACAACGCCCAATGCAGATTTCTTAGGTCTCCGATGTCTTCGCGCCGCTCGCGCATACGGAGGGCGGGCCGCAGATGACGCAGATGCCCGCAGATATGAGTGAGCCCAGCGGCCAAGGCCGCTCGCGTGAGTGAAAGTGTCCCGATTGAAAAAGCCCAAGCACAAAGTGGCTCTTTCAATCGGGACAATTTCACTCACGCAGACCGCCGGTCTCCGACCGGCGGTGGGCTCACCGGAGTCTCCGCGTGGCGTGTATAGCGAGAGTCTGGACCATCAGCAATCTGCGTAAATCTGCGTCATCTGCGGCTTGTTATTCTCGCTGGCCTGACGTCCAAGCATGCAACCCTTCGACATCACGTTGTACCGTGCGCGACGCGGCGAAGAGCACCAGCGCAAGTAAGAACGCGAGCAAGGGAATCGCGTGCATGGCCGCATGGAGCCCAGCTGCGCGGAAAGGTTCGAGCGATTGCATCGTCTGGACTGCGAGTCCCGCCTGCTCGGCGGCCCGCGTCGTGAAGTAATCACTGATCATGCCGGTGCCGAGCGGTCCAAGTGAGGCGCCGGCGAGGTACATCGCGCCAAAATACAATGCCATCGCTGTTCCTCGCAGCGACGGCTCCACGATGTCCTGGATCGTCGAATACACGGTCGCGTAGTACGCATACATGACGCCGACACCGGACCCCATGAGCAGCGCGAAGCCAGTCACGTCGCCGGCGGGACGCGTGAGTGACAAGTACATCAACGGCGCACAAACCGCGATCGAGGCGGCGGCCACGAGAAGCCGGCCGTCCTTACGCCTCTTGTACAGGGCATCGGCCGCGATCCCTCCGCCGACAAGGCCCACGATCCCCGACAAGCCGTAGACCAGCATCGAGATCAATCCCGCCTGGGACAGGCTCACGCCGTGATACCGGATCAGAAACGACGCGAGGAACGCCCCGAGCGCGTACATGTTGAAGTTGTGCAACGCGCCGGACAGGATGATCCACCACAGCGTCGGGATCGAGAGGACCAGCCGATAGGGCGAGCCGGCACGACGCTTCTGGCCTACGTTGAAATCCTCCACCATTCCGCGCGCGGGCTCGCGGATGAACAGCGCTGCGACCGCGCAGAGCAGTCCCGGCGCCGCCGCTATGAACAAGGCCGCGCGCCAACCCCACCGCTGGCCGACGAACCCGCCCACGAGAAAGCTCAGGCCGAGACCGATCGGAAGACCGAGCATGAAGGTGGCCGTCGCGCGCGCACGATACTGGCTACGGTAAAGATCGCCAATCAGCGAGATGGAAGTGGGCGCGCAGCTGGCTTCGCCAACGCCGACGCCCAGGCGAATGATGAAAAGTTCCCAGAAGTTACGCGCCAGCCCCGATGCGGCTGTCAACAGACTCCATACGAAGACGCCGCCGGCCAGAATGTATTTGCGCACGCCGCGGTCGGCCAGCCGGCCGAACGGCACGCCGACAAACGCGTAAAGGAGCGTGAAGGCCGTGCCCAACGCGCCGAGAGCGGTATCGCCCAGGCCCCACTCGCGACGAATCTGTTCGCCAACCGCGCCGAGGATCTGGCGATCGAAGAAGTTCATCAGGTTGATGGCGAACAGCACTGCCAGGGTGTACGCGGCGCCTTCCGCGGCTCTTGCAGGTGCGCCAGGTGCGACCGGTGCGATCGGTGCGCCGGGTGCGGTGCGGTGCGCAGGTGCGACGGATGCGGCAGGTGCTGTGGGGTGCACAGGTGCTCCTCAGAACGGGTATCGCGCGGCGGCGATTGCCGCATCGCCGATCCGGCGCCGTGCTGCGACTGTATCAGTGCCGCGGTGACTCCCTGTGGCGCTCAGCGCCTTGAGGAGTGGCTCGGGATCCTGCACGTGGGCAGCGATGGCATTGACGATTTGCTTACCGGCATGCGTGATGCGGTCCGCCGCGTCGCTGGCATAGACCCGCGCGACGTCGAGAGCCAGCGGCGCGCGATCGCTGTCGGCCTTGGCGAGCTTTTCGGCGCGACCGATTGCGCTTTCGATGGCGTAGGCCTCGATGATCACATTCGCGGCGTGCGCGAGCACTTCCTGTTCCTCGCGAACGTGCTCCCCGTACGCTTCAGAGGCCGCGCCGAGGGCTGCGATTGCCAGCCGCTTGGCGTTGGCCACAAGGTCTCGCTCCGCGGCCAGCGGCGACCCGGACGCACCCGATTCGACTTCGCCGGCAAAGAGCGCCTGCGCCTGTTTCAGCAATCGTGTCGGGATAATCAGACGGTTGATCTCGTTGGTCCCCTCGTAAATGCGTGTGATGCGCGCGTCACGATAGGCGCGCTCCACCGGGAATTCACGCGAGTAGCCATTGCCGCCAAACACTTGGACGGCCTCGTCCACGACATAGGCAAGCGCCTCGCTGCTCGCGACCTTGTTGATCGAGCATTCGACTGCGAAGGCCTCGATCGTCTTGAGCTGCCTGGCCCCATCGGTCGCGTCGATGCCCTCGAGCGCACGATCGACGTCACCGAGGGCGCGGTAGACCATGGCCTCGCCGACAAAGCAGCGCACGGACATTTCGGCAAGCTTCTGCTTGACGAGGCCGAATTCACAGATCGCCTTGCCAAACTGCCGGCGATCCTTTGCGTACCGGATCGACTGATTCAGCGCCTGCCGTGCGCCCGAGATGTTGCGCGTACCTAGCTTCACGCGACCAAGGTTCAGGATGTTGAACGCGACCTTGTGCCCTTCGCCGATCGTCCCGAGGACATTTTCGACCGGCACGAGGACGTTATCGAGCATCAGCACGGTGGTCGAGGACCCGTCGAGCCCGAGCTTCTTCTCATCGGGGCCACTCACCACACCCATCTCGCGCTCGACGATGAAGGCCGTGAACTTCTCGCCGTCCACCTTCGCAAAAATCGTGAAGACGTCTGCGAAGCCTCCGTTGGTAATCCACGCCTTCTGCCCGTTCAGCACGTAGTGACGGCCGTCCTCGGACAACCGCGCCGTTGTCCGCGCCGACAACGCATCCGAGCCCGAATGCGGCTCGGTCAGCGCATAGGCACCAATCAGCTCGCCGCTCGCCAGCCGCGGAAGGTATTGCGCCTTCTGCGCCTCTGTTCCGAAATACACGATCGGGAGAGTGCCGATCGAGGTGTGCGCACCAAGCGACCCGCCAAATGAGGGATTGATCGCGATCTGCTCGCCGACATACGCCGCGCTGATCTTGTCGAGACCCAGACCGCCGTAAGCCTCGGGGATCTCCAGCCGCAACAGATCGAGTTCCGCGGCCTTCCTCAGCAATTGGCGTGTCAGCGCCCAGTCATGAGCGTAGAGCCGCGCTTCGTTGGGGATCACCTCGTTCTTCATGAATTCGGCGGCCGTCTGACCAAACAACCGCTGCTCGTCCGTCAGGTCGTCTCGTGTGAGCATGTCGTCGGCCACGAGCGCCCGCATCAGGAACGCTCCTCCCCCAACTGCTTCTTGAACCTGTGCCACAGCGTCCTCCGACTCTATTTGGCGATGTCGCGCTTGGATGATTTGGCGATTTCATTTCGCAATTGCATGATTGCGCGATTTATTTGCGATTGATTGACGGGTGATTGGTTGCTCGGCCGGCTAGCCAACCACACTCGCCGCTCGGCGCAGTTCCCGTAGACCGTGGGCCGGAGACCGAGACCGGAGACCGGAGACCGCCTAGGCGGATACTATATGCGGGCGTCTATGCCTTCTATACAG
The DNA here is from genome assembly GCA_963846425.1 of uncultured Acidobacteriota bacterium. Taxonomy (GTDB): domain Bacteria; phylum Acidobacteriota; class Vicinamibacteria; order Vicinamibacterales; family UBA2999; genus JACCSI01. The sequence goes on from CAWJVW010000002.1 coordinate 1,386,613, forward strand.
GATTTGTTCAAGCTCACCGGCCGCGTCGCCATCGTTACCGGCGGCTCCCGAGGTCTGGGAGAAGAAATGGCTGAAGGTCTGGCGGAGGCAGGGGCGTCATTGATGCTCTGCGCACGCCGCGACCAGTGGCTCACGCCCACCGTCGAACGCCTGCGTGCCAAGGGCTACCGCGTCGAGGGTGTCGTGGCTGATGTCGCCAAGCCCGGTGACGTGCAGGCGGTCGTGGATGGGACGATCAAGGCATTCGGCCAGGTCGATATCCTCGTCAACAACGCCGGTATCACGTGGGGCGAGCGGCCAGAGGCCATGCCGATCGACAAATGGCAGAAGGTCATCGACGTCAACCTCACGGGCGCCTTTCTGTTCTCGCAGGCGGCGGGGCGCGAGATGCTGAAGCGTGAGTACGGACGCATCATCAACGTCGCGTCGATTGCCGGACTGCACTCCTCGGTGCGCGGGCCGCACTATGCGGGTTACGCAGCGACAAAGGCGGGACTGATGGGTCTCACGCGAGAGCTGGCGGCCTCGTGGGGACGACAAGGCATCCGTGTCAACGCCATCGCCCCCGGCTTCTTTCATTCGCGGCTTGCCGACCCTGCCATTCCGCTGGCCGAGCCGTCGATCAAGGCGTCGTGTCCCATCCCCCGGGTAGGCGCAGAGGGCGAGCTGAAGGGCGTCGCCGTCTTTCTCGCGGCCGACGCGTCCAACTACATTACCGGGCAGGTCATCGTGGTCGACGGCGGCCGCACCATTGCAGGGCACTGAACGACATGCACCCATCCGGATACGCCACACGGCCCTGGCTGAAACACTACGACTATTGGGTACCTCCCCACATGACGTACCCTGGCCGGCCCCTGTACCAGATCCTCTCGACGACAGCCGTCGAGACTCCGGATGCCCCGGCCACCTCATTTCTCGGAGCCACCCTGACGTTCCGTGAGATCAAGCAGCTCACCGATCGGCTCGCCGCAGCGCTCGTGCGAGTGGGAGTTGCCAAAGGCGATCGCGTCGGCATCATGCTGCCCAACTGTCCCCAATACATCGTCGCGGCGTTCGCTACGCTGCGGCTCGGGGCCGTCGTCGTCAACATCAATCCGATCTACACGCCGCGTGAGTTTCTGAATATCGCGACCGACTCCGGCATCAAGGTGTTGATCACTCTCGATCGCCTGGCGCCCATGGCGCTCGAGACGCGAAACAACACCAGCATCGAGCACGTGATCGTTACCTCGCTGGCAGAGTATTCGTCGGAGCGGGCCGACCCTCCCCACCTGGCGGACACGCTGACGCTTGCCGACCTGACGGCCACCGACGCCGTCGAGGACCTGCCACGGGTTGCGATCGATCCGCACGATCTGGCGGTGCTTCAATACACCGGCGGCACGACGGGCACGCCGAAGGGAGCGATGCTCACCCACGCCAACATTTTTGCCAACGTCGTGCAAACCGAGACGTGGCAGTACCGCCAATATCACCGCGGCGAGGGGCGTTATCTGCTTGTGATCCCGTACTTTCACATCTATGCGTTTACTGTCGGGATGATGTGCGGCATTTGGGTTGGCGGCCTGCAGATTCTGATTCCGAAATACGACGTGGAACAGGTGCTGACCGCAATCCGTGATCTCAGACCCACTTACTTCCCCGCTGTGCCAACCGTCTTTGTCTCCCTGCTCGCTCATCCGAAACTCAAGGACTACAAGCTCGATCAGGTGCGAACCTTCAACAGCGGCGGCGCGCCGTGTCCCGTCGAAGTGATCGAAGAGTTCGAACGCCGAATCGGGCGCACGCTCAACGAAGGGTATGGGTTGTCCGAGACCTCGCCGGTCACGCATTCCACGCCACATCTCGGCAGGCGCAAGCCTGGGACCATCGGACTGCCGCTGCCCGACACCGACTGCAAGATCGTCGATGTCGAGACCGGCACCCGCGAGATGCCATTCGGCGAGTCGGGTGAACTCTGCATTTGCGGCCCGCAGGTGATGAAGGGGTACTGGAAGAAACCGGAAGAGAGCGCCAACGTTCTCCGTCGCCATGACGATGGGCGCATCTGGTTTCACACTGGTGACGTGGCAACGATGGACGAGGATGGATATACGTCGATTGTCCAGCGCAAGAAGGACATGATCATCGTCGACGGGTTCAACGTGTATCCCTCGGAGGTCGAAGGCGTGCTCTATACGCATGCGACGGTACGGATGGTTGCAGTGATTGGCATGCCCGACCCGTATCACGGCGAGGTAGTGAAAGCTTATGTCGTCCCGCGCGATGCCGGCGTGTCCCTTGACGACCTGCGCTCGCACTGCAAGGCGAACCTTGCCGCCTACAAGGTACCGGTCGACATCGAGCTGCGCGACAGCCTGCCGCAAAGCGCCGTTGGCAAGATCTTGTATCGCGTCCTGCGGGAAGAGCTGCAGACCAAGGCCTGATTTCCCTTGGTTCTCTGATCTCGTGTCTTCCCGACTTCGTGGCTAGCTGTTGGCGGGCGTGCCTTTCAGCAATTCGATCTTCGCGATGGCTTCCCGATGCACTTCATCCGGGCCGTCGGCCAACCGCAGTGTCCGCGCGTGCGCCCAGGCGTGGGCCAGCGGAAAATCCTCTGTGACGCCGGCCCCGCCGTGCGCCTGGATCGCCCGGTCCAGGACGCGCAATGTCATTCGGGGTGCGACGATCTTGATTTGCGCGATCTCGGAGCGCGCCGCTTTGTTCCCGACCGTGTCCATCAAATACGCCGCACGCAACGTGAGCAGCCGCGCCTGATCGATCTCCATCCGCGACTCGGCGATATCCGCGCGGATGGTCCCCTGCTCCGCCAGCGTCTTGCCAAACGCGACACGCGATCGCACGCGCGCGCACAGGAGCTCGAGTGCTCGCTCCGCCACGCCTATCAGGCGCATGCAGTGATGAATGCGGCCCGGCCCTAATCGACCCTGCGCGATCTCGAAACCTCGGCCTTCGCCGAGCAGCATGTTCGTTGCGGGGACGCGGACGTTGTCGAACTCGATCTCCGCATGACCGTGCGGCGCATCATCGAAGCCGAAGACCGGCAGCATTCGTGTGACTCGAACTCCCGGCGTGTCCATCGGCACGAGAATCATCGACTGTTGCTGGTGCCTCGGCGCATCGAGATTGCTGCGGCCCATGAAGATTGCAATCCGGCATCGCGGATCTCCGGCGCCTGAGATCCACCACTTCCGGCCATTGATCACGTACTCGTCGCCATCGCGCGTGATACTCGATCGGATGTTCGTCGCATCAGAGGACGCGACGTCCGGTTCGGTCATCGCAAAGCACGACCGCATTTCGCCGGCCAGCAGTGGATCCAGCCACTGTCGCTTCTGTTCGGCAGTCCCGTAGCGCACCAGCACTTCCATGTTGCCTGTGTCCGGCGCTGAACAGTTGAAGATTTCAGGTGCAAAGCCCGACGAGCGACCCATGATCTCGCAGAGGGGCGCGTATTCCGTGTTAGTCAAGCCGGCACCAGAGTCGCTCTCCGGCAGGAACAGGTTCCACAAGCCCGCGCTACGCGCTTTGGGCTTGAGCGATTCGACAATTCGAGTTGGCTGCCAGCGGTTGCCCTCGGCGATTTCAGCACGAAATCGAGACTCATTCGGGTAGACATACTCGTCCATGAAACTGACGAGACGTCGCTGCAGATCCTGCACCTTCGGGGAGCACTCAAAGTCCACGGAGCGCATGATACTGTAGCGCCCCTATGTCCCAGTTGGTTCATTACGAGGTTCGTGATCGTGTCGCAGTCATCACCATTACAAACCCGCCTGTCAATGCGTTGAGTCCAGGCGTTCCCGAGGGCATCACGGATGCCGTCGTCCGCGCGGAGGGTGATGCGGACGCGGACGCGATCGTGCTCATTGGATCCGGCCAGACATTCATTGCCGGTGCTGACATCAACGTGTTCAAGACGCTCAAAACCCGCGAGGAGTCACTGGAGCGTTCGGCCGCGATTCACCAACGACTGCGGCGGATCGAAGATGTGGGCAAGCCGCTGGTCGCTGCGATTCACGGACACGCGCTCGGCGGCGGCCTCGAGTTTGCGATGGCGTGCCACTACCGTGTGGCGGTGGAGAGCGCGAGAGTCGGGCAGCCCGAAGTCACGCTTGGCATTATTCCCGGCGCCGGCGGCACGCAACGTTTGCCGCGGCTGTGCGGCGCGAAGACCGCGGTGGAATTGTGCACGGAGGGCAAGCCGATCGCGGCATCGCGCGCACTCGCTGAAGGCATTCTCGATCAGATCGTCGAGGGCGATCTGCTCGAAGGGGCCATGGCGTTTGCCCGCGCGTCGGTAAAGACTGGCGGCGTCCGCTTGACGCGCGAATTGCGCGCGAAGATTGCGGATCGCGCCGCGGGAGTCGCCATCTGTGAAGCGGCCCGAACCGCGTTGGGGAAAACGGCGCGCGGCGCGCGGGCGCCCTTTGCGGCAGTGGAAGCCATCGAGGCGGCCATCACGACCGACTTCGACACCGGCTCCAAAATCGAGCGGCAGCTTTTCGCTGACTGCGTGCTGTCAACTGAATCGCGGGCGTTGGTGCACATGTTTTTTGCGGAACGCGAAGTCGCCAAAGTGCCTGATGTTCCCAAGGACACGCCGGCAAAGGCGATCAGCCGCGCCGCGGTCGTCGGCGCGGGCACGATGGGTGGGGGAATCGCGATGGCCTATGCCAACGCCGGCATTCCGGTCCTGCTGAAGGATGTCGATCAGGCCGCGCTCGATCGAGGTTTGGCGACGATTCGCAAGAACTACGAATCGACGGTGGCCAAAGGCCGGATGACGCCGGATGCCATGGCCACCACGCTGGCCCTCATCACGCCGACCACGAGCTACGACGGGTTCGATCACGTCGACATCGTGGTGGAGGCGGTTTTCGAGAACATGGACCTGAAGAAGGCGACGTTTGCCGATCTCGCGAGCGTCACTGGTCCCGATACCGTGCTCGCGTCCAACACCTCGACGCTTGACATCGACGAGTTCGCGGCGGCCAGCGGCCGGCCATCGCAGGTGATCGGTCATCACTTTTTCAGTCCGGCCAATGTGATGAGGCTCCTCGAGATTGTCCGAGGCCGCGAGACGAGCGCTGAGATGATCGCGACGTCGCTGAAGCTGGCGCGCCGGTTGAACAAAGTCGGCGTGGTCGTTGGCAACTGTTTCGGCTTCGTTGCCAATCGCATGCTCGCGTATTACATGCGCGAGGCGTACCTCCTGCTCGAGGAGGGCGCAAGCGTGCCGCGGATCGACAAGGCGCTCACGGACTTCGGGATGCCCGTGGGTCCATTTGGGATGCAGGACATTGCTGGCATCGACGTCGGCGCCCGCATTCGACAGTATTTGAAATCAATTGGCCAGACACGCGCCGAGGGGCCGCAATCCGAGGTGCCGGATCGGCTGTACGAGATGGGTCGGTACGGCCAGAAGACGGGAGCGGGGTGGTACAGGTACGAGCTTGGCAGCCGCACGCGTATCCCCGATCCGATTGTCGAAGAGATTGCGACCCAGGCCGCTGCCGCCCGGGGCATTCAACGCCGCGCCATCAGCGACGAGGAGATCATCGCGCGGATCACGACCGCACTGGCCAATGAGGGCGCACGGGTACTTGAAGAGGGGTACGCCACTCGCGCCAGCGATATCGACGTCATCTACTGTCACGGTTTCGGCTTCCCGCGGCATCGCGGCGGACCGATGTTTTATGCGGACACGGTTGGACTCCCCACCGTGCTCGAGCGCGTGCAGACCTACCGCCGGCAATTTGGCGACTATTGGCAGCCGGCGCCACTGCTCGAGCGACTGGTCGCTGAACGCCGTGGTTTCTACAGCGAGCCGTCGTGATTGCCATTCCCGATCTCGAGCGGCTGCGATCGCTCGTCGGGCAGGAGGTCGCCATGAGCGATTGGATCGTCGTGACGCAGGAGCGCATCAATGCCTTCGCGGAGGCCACGGACGATCACCAGTGGATTCACGTCGATCAAGAGAAAGCGGCAGTCGAGTCCCCGTACGGCACGACGATCGCGCACGGATTTCTGACGCTGTCACTCATGAGTGCGCTGATGCGCAACGCCATTTCCATTGGGGGCTTGCGGCTGGCACTCAACTATGGTGCCAACCGCGTACGGTTTGTTTCCGCGGTGCCTGCCGGCGCGCGCATTCGGGCGCGCATCCTCCTGATGAGCGTGCAGGATGCTGAAGGTGGAGTCCAGGCAATGTGGAATGTCACGGTCGAACGCGAAGCCGTCGACAAGCCGTGCCTCGTTGCAGAGTGGTTGGTCAGGTATTACCCGGATGGCCCTCGTTGACACACGCGCCGTGCGCGACGCCGAGCAACTGGATTGGCCGCGGATGGAACGCTGGCTGCGCGCCGAGCTGCCGGCGAGCCACATCGATGGTCTCGACCTCGCGCAGCCGATGCGGGTCGAGCAGTTCCCGGGCGGGCATTCGAACCTCACCTATCTGATTCGGTTCGGCGACGCCGAGCTCGTCGTTCGCCGTCCGCCGCTCGGCCCTGTGGCGCCCACTGCGCATGACATGGCGCGTGAATTCCACTGGCTTTCAGCCGTGCATCCGGCGTTTCCACTCGCGCCGCGCGCCTACGCACTGTGCGACGATCCCGCGATCGTCGGGTCGGTGTTCTACGTGATGGAACGGCGACGCGGTGTGGTCGTCCGTCATGAGGAGCCGCCGGCGCTGCAGACTCCAGCGATGCGACGCCGCGTCGGGGGCGCGCTGGTCGACGCGCTTGCGGATCTTCATCGCATCGATCTCGCGCAAGCTGGGTTGATGCACCTGGGTAAACCGCTGGGGTTTGTCGAGCGGCAGGTGCGAGGATGGACCGAGCGGTGGCACCGATCGAAGACTGCGGAACTGCCGGAGATGGAGGGCCTGGCAACGTGGCTGGGAGCCAATCTTCCTCCCAATCCGGAGCGCCCATCGATCGTGCACGGGGACTTCAAACTGGACAACCTGATGCTCTCGGCGGACAAGCTCGATCAGATTGTCGCGGTGTTCGATTGGGAGATGAGCGCGTTGGGCGATCCGCTTGTTGATCTCGGGATCCTGCTCGCGTACTGGATGCCGACCGCGCCACCCGATCAGCATGACGCGTTGACCAGCGTCACCAGTCGCCCGGGCTGGTTCACTCGCGACGAACTGATCGAGCGCTACCAGACGCGCAGCGGAGCCGACGTGTCAACGCTCCGCTACTTCGAGGTCTTTGCGCTTTTCAAGATCGCGGTGGTCATCCAGCAGATCTACTACCGCTTCGTGGTGGGCCAGACCGACGATCCGCGCTTTGCGACGTTTGGCGACCGTGTGACGTATCTGGCACGACATGCTGCGGGCATGTTGTGACAGGCACCAGGGCCTGGCCCGGGCCGGGGTCGGGGCCTGGCCCCGTCCTGACATCGCGTGACAATTCGCCGCTGGCCACCAGGTCCAGCGGTGCGTGAATCGGAAATACTTTCACACGGAGCGCAGCCAATGCCAGAACGTTTGTCACGCGATGTCACGACGGGGCCAGGCCCCCACCCGGCGAAATTTGCGATCCTCGTGTTCGCTTGTGCATGCGCCATTGTGACCGTCCACCTCGGGGCCAACTCCTGGCCGCAGTTCCGCGGCCCGGGAGGCCGCGGCATTGCCGAGGGCCCTGGGTTACCCGATCGGTGGAGCGTGACGGAGAACATTGCGTGGAAGGTGCCGGTTGCGGGTACCGGGTGGTCCTCTCCCATCGTGACAGGCAATCGCGTGTTCGTGACCAGCGTGATCAGCGCGACCGAACCTGAAAAACCGACGAAGGGCCTGTACTTCGGCGGCGAGCGGCCCACGTCGACGGCCGAACATCGGTGGGTCGTGTTCGCGTTTGATCTCGCGACGGGGCGGACACTGTGGATGCGCGAGGCTCACCGCGGTGTGCCGTCCTTCGCCCGCCACTTGAAGAACAGCTATGCCTCCGAAACGCCCGTGACCGATGGCCAACGTCTCTACGTGCAGTTTGGCAACATCGGACTCTTCTGCTATGACCTTGACGGCAAGCCGCTGTGGTCACAGAAGGCGGAGTCTGTGCGGATGCGCAATGGGTGGGGCACGGCCTCGTCTCCTGTGCACCATCAGGGACGTCTGTATCTGGTCAACGACAACGACCAACAGTCCTTCGTCACGGCTGTCGACGCCAGGACCGGCAAAACGCTGTGGCGCCAGCCTCGCGACGAGCCCAGCAACTGGTCTACGCCGTTCGTGTGGCAGCATGACGGGCGAACGGAACTCGTCACGACGGGCGCGCAAAAAGTCAGGTCCTATGCGCTCGACGGCCAGCCGCTCTGGGAATTGCGCGGCATGTCCTCGATTGTGATCCCGACGCCGTTCGCCGCCCACGGCCTGCTGTACGTCTCCTCAGGCTACGTCGGTGATACGCATCGTCCCGCGTACGCCATCCGTCCGGGCGCGAGCGGCGACATCACGGTGAGTGAGTCAGCAAGCCAGCCGTTCGTCGCGTGGTATCAGCCGCAAGGCGGTTCGTACAATCCCTCGGCGCTCGTGTATGGCGACTATTACTACACGCTGTATGACCGCGGCTTCCTGACCGCACACGACGCACGTACAGGCAAAGAGATATACGGCAAGCAGCGTCTCGACCCGGCGGCCGGCGCGTTCACGGCGTCGCCGTGGGCGTACAACGGGAAGATCTTCGCGCTCAGCGAGGAAGGCGTGACCTATGTGATTCGGGCCGGCGTCAAATACGAGCTGCTCGGGACCAACAGCCTCGATGAGTTCACGATGGCGACGCCCGCCATTATCGACGACAGTCTGATACTCCGGACAGCATCGGCGCTCTATCGAATTCGCGGTCAGTCAAAGCCGTGATACCCCCGATGTTGGCTAGAAGAAATAGGACAAGCCGCAGATGGCGCAGATGATCACAGATGTTTGTGAGCCCATCGCCGGTCGAAGACCGGCGATAAGCGTGGCCTGAAACGGCACGTGAACAAGAGCCGTCAGCCATCCAGGGCTTTTGTTCACGCGCCGCTTCAGACCACGCAAGCGGCCTTCGGCCGCTGGGCTCACAGGCGTCCTCCTGTCTGGCGCATGACGGTCAGGTCAAATCTGCGACCAGTCTCCGCATCTGCGAAATCTGCGTCATCTGCGGATGGTTTTTATCTGAGACATCCGGCGCACGGCGGTCGCCTACCGCGTAAAAATAATGCGCTCCCGCTGCAACAGCTTCGTGGTGAGCTGCAGTAACACCAACGAACACAGAAGCGCTCCACCGGCTGCGAGAAAGAACGCCCAAACCGGCGTTTCCTTGGCACCGAGCGCATCGGCGGCAAGCACGTGCTGGCCCAGCACAGGAACGGGATACATCCACGCCTGCGTGTCGAGCGCATACACAGACCCGATGATTCCAGGCAACATCGGAAACAGGATCAGAATACCCATGTAGGTCTGGGCTTCCTTGAACGATCGGGCGAACGTCGCCAGGTAGGTCTGAATCCCGGTAGACAGCAGGCACATCGGCATCACCGCGGCCAGCAACGCGAGAATCTGCGCCGGCCCCAGCCGAAACCGGACCCCAAATTCGTGCATCGGGATGTAGCGCAGAATTGCCAGCACGAGCGCGGTGGTCAGCAACACCCCCAGCATGGCGGCGAATGTCGCGGCCAACCACTTCCCTGCGGCGATCGCGCGCCGCGGCACGGGGTTGACCAGGAGCGGTTCAAGCGAGCCGCGTTCGCGCTCGCCGGCCGTCGAGTCGGTCGCGATCTGCATGCCGGCGGTAAACGCGGCCAGTACGATGAACAGCGGGATGAAGCTGAGAATGGTGGCCGCCCGTTGCTGGGCGCTGGACACTTCGAGCTCCTCCAGACGCAGCGGCGACGCGATGGCCGGGCTCACCCCGCGGCCAACGAGCCGCAGGGTCCCGATCTCTCCGTTGTAGCGTTCGAGCAGCCGTCGCACGCGCAGGACATACGGTCGCGACGAGGAGCGCGACCCGTCCGACACCACCTGCACCTCCGCTGGCGACGACGACTTGAACCTGGCCTGAAACTCCGGCGAAATCACCACGACCACATGTTCGTCCCCGGTGCGAACTGACGCCTCTGGATCGGCCGGGCCGTTGACGATCTCGACGCCCGCCTGCTGGCGGAGCCATTCCATCAACGCCGGCGCATGCTCCATGCCCGCGACCGGGATCGTGATGTCGATAACCTGGCGTTGGCGATCCGCCAGGCGATTAAGCATGAATCCCACAAGGATGGGGCCAATGAGCGCGCCCACCAGGATCGACGCGAGCGCCCGCCGATCGCGAAACGCATCTGTGATTTCTTTGCGAAAGACGACGAGCACCTGCTGGCGAGGCTTCATGCGGTCGCCTCGTGTTCGAGCCCGGCGAGCGCCACGAAGGCATCCTCGAGGTTGCTCTCGCCAGTTTGCGCCCGCAACTCATCGGGAGTGCCCGTGGCCACGATCCGTCCCCGGGCGATGACGATGATTGAATCGCACAGGGCGGACACCTCCTGCATGACGTGACTCGAGAACAGTACGCAGCGTCCGTCGGCGCGCAGCCGCCGGATGATGTCGCGCACCGCGCGCGTGCTCATGACGTCGAGACCGTTCGTCGGCTCGTCGAGCAGGACATTGCGCGGGTCATGGACCAGGGCCCGTGCGAGCGCAACCTTGGTCCGCTCGCCGTGCGAAAAGCCTTGTGTCGCGCGATCGGCGATTTCACCCATGTCCAGGGTGCTGATCAGATCTTCAATGCGCGTTCGCAGCGTCTCGCGGGACAGCCCCTGCAGCTGACCGTAATACGCGATGTGCTCGCGCGGCGTGAGCCGTGGATACAGCCCTGATACGTCGGGCAAGACGCCGAGGCGCGCCTGCGCTTTCTGGGGCTCGGCCACAGCATCCACACCATCGACAAGGATGCTGCCTGCATCAGGTCGCATCAATGCATACAGCATGCGGAGTGTCGTCGTCTTCCCCGCGCCATTTGGTCCGAGCAGACCGGTCACCGCGCCATCACGCGCCGTGAAGCCGACACCATCCACCGCCGTGACGGGCCCGAAGCGTTTGTGGAGATTCTCGACGCGAATCATGGCCGCTCGGGCCTCATGCCGGCGGGGTCAGGCCCGGCCGGTGTGAGAAAAAACGGCGGGCGCTCCAACCCCTCGAGACAACTCGTATTCAGGCCATCGGTCGCACCGCGATCGACGAACTCCTGCACAAGGCGCGCCCCACACCCGGTCGCGACAGCACCGTGTCCTGTCCCCGGCACGATGATGTGCCGTGCGTTCTGAAGATGCCGAGTCACCGCCTCACCCCACGACGGCGGTGTCACCGGATCCAGATCGCCCGACAGCACTAACACGGGCACCGCCGAGGTGACTGGCTCGTAATAGCCCGCGGGAACGACTCCCTTGGGCCAGAACTCGCACGCGCGCATTCGCGACCGCAACAAATGCCCGGCGAACACACTCCCCTTCGCTTCGCGAGCGGCATCGTCTGGCGTGATGCGCGGATAGTCCTCGGCACAGACGACAGACAACTGCATCCCGGCGCTCATGTTCTCGCCTGCTCGCTCGTTGACCAGCGCCAGCGCCAGCAATCCTTGAAAGTCATTCGCCTCGGCACGCTTGATCAATTCCGGAATGAGCGCCGACGTCAGCGGCGAGTACAGCGCGCCGGCAAGGATATTTGCGACGAATGCCGCGTCCACCCTCACTTCATCGGCGATTCCGGTTCGAGGGTGCGTGAGGCGCACCCGCGTGGGGGTCGCCTCAAGGCGGGCCAGGAGCACGCGAGTCCGATCGGCGAGCGACGGGTATTGTCCGCGGCACGTGACATTGGCTTCGCAGTCGGCGACAAGCTTGTCGAGCGCGCGCTGCGCGTCACGTGCGAAGAACAGTGGCAATCGCATGTCAGGCGGCGCCACACCGTCGAGTACGACCGACCGTACGTGTGCTTCATGCTGGCGGACGTACACGAGCGCGGCTCGCGTGCCATAAGATCCGCCGTAAAGGTTGATCGACCCATAACCCAAATGCGCTCGCACGTCGTCCAGATCGTCCATGGCGATGGAGGTCGTGTAGAGCCGAGGGTCTGCGTCGAAGCCCGCGAGGCACTTTCGAAGACGCGCGAGGCCCTCTTCGTCCGATTCGTCCAAGGGACGCAGGGAGTCCTGATCGGAGCGGCATTCAAGCGGATTGGAGTCGCCGGTACCGCGCTGATCGACGAGTACGATGTCGCGTGTGGTTTGAATGCGACGGAACAGCTCCCCCACTTCCTTGGCCATCTTCGCGGCGCCCTGGCCGGGTCCACCGGCAAGGAAGAACAGTGGATCTGTGCTGGCGTCGCTGCCGAGGCCGGGCAGCACGACGATCTTCAGGTCGATCGTGCGTCCCTGACGCGCTTCGCGGTTCTCGAACACGCGCAGCGTGCCGCAGTACGCATCCGTGGGACCTTCATGGCTTGCGCACGCGTGCAACCGATCGATCGCGTTAGGTGCCTGATTGGAAGAACAGCCGACGACGAGCAGAAGAATGCAGAAGGTGAACGGTCTCAATCCCTGAGATCATACATCCGGGGCTGAGACCGCGCGACGGCACTTCGCTGCTCGTCGGTGGCCGACTCCTCACGAAGAATCTGGACCAGGAGGGTGGCCTTCTCGTCATCGGACGAGACATCTTTCGCAACGCAATCCAGAAAAGGACCGGCCCTCTGTGTCGTAGTCGCGCTTCAACCCGCTGCGATAAAAATCACGCTCGACCTTCCGTGAAGATCCATCCATCGCTGATCGTCACGCAGGAGGTACAGAGGCAGGAGGTACAGGAGGTACAGGAGGTGCAGGGGGTGCAGGGGGTGCAGAGGGTGCAGAGGGTGCAGAGGGTGCCATCGGTGACGCAAGCACCTGCGATAGCAGCGTCCTCTGCGGCACCTGCCGTAGCCTGCGGCACCTGCGGCACCTGCGGCACGTGAGGCACTTGCGGCACTTGCGGCACCTGCGGCACCTGCGGCACCTGCGGCACCTGCGGCACGTGAGGCACTTGCGGCACTTGCGGCACTTGCGGCGCTTGCGGCACCCGCTCTTCTATCGCGGCCGTTGTGGTGATTTCATAAGTCCCCGCGCCACCAGCGAGTAGAACCGCCAACGCCAGAATGCCCCACGAAGGTGGAAGCTCTGGACGCGAGGCCACGGGGCGTCCCAGGATGCGGCGAATGCGGGTCACGAGGGACCCATCCGTTGCAGCCAGGGCCAGGGCCCGGCGTTCCAGGAACGTCAACTCCGCAAGTGCCGACACGTACACGAGCCGATCGCCGCAGACAGCCACCGCGAGGTCGTCGCAGCAGTTTTCACGTTCGGCGCGGATCTCCGAAGAGACCCACCACACCGCGGGGTGGTAAAAGAGCAGCGTCTCGACGAGCGATTGCATCAGGTTGATCAGGTAATCGTGACGGCGAACATGAGCGAGCTCGTGCGCGAGGATCGCTTCGAGCTGCGACGGCGTCAGCCCCGCCAGCACCGCGCACGGTAACAAGACCACCGGACGCACCCAGCCAATCAGCATCGGCACTGACACGGCAGCGGATTCGAGAATCGCCACCGCTCGCTGCAGCTCGAGACGCAAGGCAATCTCGCGGGCAGCGGACTCGATCGCGGGCGAGACCGCAGCCACTGCGCGACGCGCCAGTAGGCGGGTCAGCATCCACCCGCCAAACGTGCGCAGCGACAGCATCGTCACGCCCAGAAACCACGTGGCGGCCACGACAGGTATCCACGGGGATGGCGCGTAAGCCCTGTGAGCGGCGTTGAGAGCTCGGGATCCGGGTGGAATGAGCTGCCGAGTGGCTCCCGGATTCTCGGACAGGTCCGCGATGATCGAGCCGGTGACAAACGCGGCGGATGAACCTGACGGCCCTGAGACTCGTGATGGAAAGTTGATCTGCGTTGACGCTCCGTTCGCGAACAATGTGAACGTAACGATCGGCGCGACGAGTAAGGCGCCAAGTGTGGCCACCCCTATCAGATATCGTGTCGACGCAGCCGCGGGCCGAATGTAGCGAAGGATCACGTATGCCGCAAGGCCAATCAGCGCGCCCTCCCACAGGAAATGCAGCAACGACCACGCCAGCGCATTCACGAGCGGGTGTTCAGCAAGGCGAAGCGCACTACTCATCGCCGGTCCTCCGGGCATCGTCAATCAGCTTGCGAATCTCCAGGAGTTCGCGATCTGAAGTCTTGTGGGAACTCAGCGCTCTCAAGACGAGCTCGGTCGCCGAGCCGCCGAATGCACGTTGTACGAGGTCGTTGAGCAGCTGACGCTGCGTCTGTTCCTGCGATACACGGGCTTCGTAGATGTGAGTGCGCGCCGACTCGTCTCGTGTCACGAGCCCTTTGTCAGCCATGATCTGCATCAACTTCAGTGTGGTCGTGTAGCCCGTGTCGCGTGTGTGGGCCAGAGTTTCGTGTACCTGACGTACGGTCGTGGGACCGTGTTTCCACAGCACTCGCAGAATTTCAAGCTCGGCGTCGGTCGGCCGAGGCAGCGTGCGTCCCATAGGGGATCGATTATACGAAGACGTTCGTATGTGTCAACGAACTGTTTCGTGGATTGAACGTGACCCACGAAACGGCACGAAGGAAGCGAAGGTAACGAAGGCGCCGAAGCTAGTTCATCCCGAGTGCCAGCGCCATCGCAGCCCAGTTGGTCGCGGCCGCCGAGATGAACTGGTCGCGGCCATATGGGAAGTCAGACTCAAAGTGAGGCTGTATGGGCAGCGCGCGCGTTCTGACCAGCCACGATCCGTCTGCCATCTGCTGACTTAACAGGAACCGCACCCCCCTCTTGTAGGCGGGATCAGTTTTCGACGCAGCTCCGCTTTCAACTAACGCCACAAGCGCCTGGCCAGTTGCGTAGGCATCGCTCGACAGCGATGGAAGTTGTGACCATCCGCCGTCAGGACGCTGCTCGGCCACGAGCGCGCGGGAGGCCGTCTGAATTGCCTGGGCCTGCTGGCCGGTCCATTTCAGTCCAAGCAGCTGGAATGCGCGGTCCTCCGTTGTCAAGGGGCGCACCTTGGCGAGCCACTCCGCGCCGCGCCGAATTGCGCGGTCGGCCGCAGCTCGGTAATTTCTGGGGCCATAGATCTGCAACGCGCGAATAGACGATGCCGTGACTTCAAGTTCGCTGGACTCAATCGGCGGCCGGTGCGCAAGCAACATCCATCGACCGTCACCCGCTTGACGATGTATCAGGAAGCGCGCCATCGCATCGGTTGCGAGGTCGGCCGGATATTTCTCGGCGGCCAGCCCCAGCAGAATGTAACTAATCGTGTCGGCATCGCCGGG
This sequence comes from uncultured Acidobacteriota bacterium, assembly GCA_963846425.1. Taxonomy (GTDB): domain Bacteria; phylum Acidobacteriota; class Vicinamibacteria; order Vicinamibacterales; family UBA2999; genus JACCSI01. The sequence goes on from CAWJVW010000002.1 coordinate 1,401,960, forward strand.
GATGCCGATCCCCTGCAGTACCCGGTCCCGCCAGGTTTCGAGATACGTCCCAATCTTCGCCTTTTGCTCGCGCGCGATCGCTTCGTCCACCGCCACGCCCCCAGTCCGAGCCATGGCAACAGTCATCGCGGTGAGCGAGTTGTTGTGGCACGACACACAACCCGACTTGCGCAGGAAGGTCACATCGCTTCGCTGCAGGAGCGGGAGGCTACGTTGGACGGCCTCACGTGCTGATGCCGGCGGCTTGGGCGCCACGGCGTTGCCCGCACTCCCGCGGGTATCCTTCGCGCCCGCTTTCATCAGCGCCTCGAGCACCGGGGTCTGACCGCGAAGCGCCGCGAACGCCAGCGCGGTTTCACCCTTCGGTGATGTCATGTTGACATCAACACCTTTCTCGAGAAGTGCGTGCACACTGTCGACCGGAAGGCGATCCGAGCTGGCTGCCAGCATCAACAGGCTGCGGCCTTCCAGGTCGCGCGCGTTCGGATCAGCCCCGCGATCGAGCAGAAACTTCATCGCGCGCGCGTCTCCCAGCGGCGGGCCCGACATGGCCGCGACGGCACTCAGCAGCGGCGGCGGCATGCCTTTGAGTATTAGGTCAACGCAGCTCGCACATTCGGCGCGCAGTGCAAAGACGAGAGCGAACGGTCCCGCGGCCTTCGGATCGGAGCCTCGCTCGAGCAGCAGCTTGAAGGTGGCCTCGTCACCTGCGTACGCCGATTCGGTCAACGCCGTGGTCCCCCCGAAGAGACTGGGACTCGCGCCTGAAGGGTCCGCGCCGCGATCCAGGAGAAGCTTCACAACCTCCGTGGCGCCGTAGATGCTGGCGGCGATCATCAGGGACGTCCGCCCCGCCTTCGAGCGCGCGTTTGGATTCGCGCCCTTCTCCAGCAGCGCGCTCACCTTCCCCAAGTCAGGGATGGCCCACATCAGGGCGGTCGCGCCCGCCTCATTCGCGACATTGGGATCGGCACCGCGATCGAGGAGTGAACGAGTCATCTCCAAATCACCCTCGAGAGCTGCCCACATCAATGGCGGGGCACCGGCGGTGCCAATCGCGTTTATCGAGGCCGAATGGCTTCCGATCGCGCCGCTCAGCGCGGTCTGATTGCGACTTCGAATCGCGTCAATTATTCGCGTGGCGCCAGCATCAGGCGGAGGCGGGGCCACATCGTTGGCAAGCGCATCCGGCCAGGTCGCGCCCTCGTCGATCCAGTTCTTGATGGTCTCGACCTGTTCGGCGGGCAGGGCGCCGGTCGGCGGCATCTGGGGTCCGAATTGCGTGCCGATCAGCCGGTGGTACAAGCGGCTCCCGTCGCTGTTACCTGGACCGATGACCGTCATGGTTCCGCCTCTCATCGCATCTCTGCGACGATCGAGCCGCAAGCCGTTCATCTGCTGGGTCGGGCCGTGACACCCAACGCAGTTCTGCTGAAGAATTGGCTGAACGTCGCGCGCGAAATCGATTTTCGCGCCTTGCTGGGCGGAAACGGACGAGCGTGACGCAAGACCAAAAACAACGGCCAGAACGGCCATGACGACAAGGCTGATGCTGCGCAACATGCTTCGTTCCCCTCCTCGATCCTGATGAGCTTATGAGGCAGGAATGATAGCGCAGCCCGCGGGCTCGCGGGGACAGGTTTTACACGCTCTGCCTTTGAATCCTCAACCCACGAGGATTCTTGGCTAGTGGGCGCCCGGTTTCGTCGCTTCGAACTTGATGGCTTTCAGGACCTCGGTCTGGGCCGCAAGTTCGGTCGCTCCCGCTGGGAACCCGGCGGACTTCAAGATGTACGCCACGATATCCGCCTTGTCCTGGCCGGAAACCGAGTTCGGATCGGTCGGCGGCATGGAGATGCGAATGCGCTCGAAAAGATCGCCGACCGACAGGCTGTTCCAGTTGTTCATGAACTCGGGGCCTTTGAGCGCTGGCGCGAATCCGTCGCCCGCCATGTCCTCGAGGTGACACTCAGAACAGGTCTTGGCGTATGCAGTCAACCCTCTCGTGGCCTGGTCCTCCGTGTAAACCCCGCTCCAGGTAGTCGAGGGCGCTGCACCAGCGGGTTGAGCCTGTTCAGCGCGGGTGATCGGTACTGAGGCTGGCAGCCCAGGTCAGGAGAAGGAAAACTGCGGCGATCGTGACTCTCATGCACGTAATGGTAACAGGGATAAGGCAGCAAGCGAAGGCAGGGATCACGCCGGCATCGGGGTCACGGCCGGCAAAATGACCGTAACGGTTGTGCCTTGTCCCGGCTCGCTTTGAACATCGAGGCGGCCGTGGTGCTGCTCGAGAATGCCGAACACGGTGGCCAGACCCAGGCCGCTGCCCCGTCCGACTTCTTTGGTCGTAAAGAACGGCTCGCACACGCGCGGCAAGTCATCGCTCCGAATGCCAATGCCCGTGTCTGACACCGTGAGTCGCACGGCAGGCCCATCACTACCGATCGCTCCATCGCGGGTTGGAGATGCCTCCACGCGATCAAGGGCGAGTGTCAAACGGCCGCCATCGGGCATGGCGTCGCGCGCGTTGACGGCCAGATTCAAAATCACCTGCTCCATCATCGTCGGGTCAGCATGGACGAACAGGTGATGTGACGCGAGCGTGGTTTCGAGCGCGATGTCCTCTCCCAGCACAGGGCGCAACAGTGCAGCTAGGTTGCCGACGAGCACGGCCAGATCGAGATCCCGCGGCTGCATGACCTGACGCCTGCTGAAGGTCAACAACTGCCGAATGAGCGACGCTGCACGCTGCGACGCTTCGGTCATGGCGTGGAGACTCGATTCCAACTCGCCCTCGACGGTTGTCGTGGCTTTGATGAGAGAGATCTGGCCCTGAATGACGGTCAGCAGATTATTGAAGTCGTGCGCGATGCCGCCGGCAAGGCGCCCGACGGCCTCCATCTTCTGTGACTGTCGCAGTTGCTCCTCGAGCGCGCGACGGTGCAATTCGGCCGACACTTGATCCGTCGCGTCGCACGTCACGAACAGCGCGGCTTCGACCTCGCGCGTCCGTTCGTCGCGCCACAGCGGCGCGCCGTGCGTGTCCATCCACAGCCGTCGTCCGGAAAAGCCGATGACTTCGAATTGCAGGGAACGACGCTCACCCGCAAACACGTCGGCCAACATTTCGAAAAACCTGCGGCGATGGCGCGGCACGATCAGGTGTGCCAACTTGGCGCCGCGTACAGCCTCGAGCGACGGCGCATCGATCATTGCGAGCCCTGCGGGGTTGATGTCGATGAGCCGCGCGTCGCGTGCGAGGAGCTTGATGCACACCGGTGCCGTATCCAGGATCGCTTGCAAATGAAGTCGATCCTGCTCAGCCGATGCTAGGCGCTGAACAGCCATTCTGCTCCAGGACCGCCGTGCGATGGCTTCCCCTCACCGCCATTCCCGGCAGTCAGTTGCGAAACCGCGATCCGATCAGTCTTTGACGGGCGAAGGCCCTGCCAAGATTTCATAACATTCGCAGGATTGCTCGCGCAGGCTCGCGACAGCGCGAATGACAATGAGACCGCGCCGATAGTCAATGGCGCCTGAAGCGCGTAGCTCGGCGGCAGCTTCAGTGACGGCGCTGCGGGGACCACCCACCATGAACGCGATGAACTCATGTGTGAGTTGGAGTTCGTTCGACCCTGCACGGTCAGCCGTCATCAACAGCCAACGCGCCAGCCGCTGCTTGGCGTTGTGAAACCGGTTACACACCGCGGATTGCGCCACCTGCGCAATCATTTGATGGGTGTAGTCCATGAGCCGGTCGTGCAGTTCTCCGCACTCCTTGACCGTCTCCGAAACGACGCCAGTGGGCAGACGCAACGCACGACCTGGCACTTGCGTCATCACGCGGAACGGCAGCCAGTTGCGGCCGAGAATGGCTGAAATACTTGCAACACCCTCATTTCCCACGACAGCTACTTCAACCGTCGCGCCCCCCAGAGTCATTCCAACCAGCGACAAGACACCTTCAAGTGGAAAGTACACGTAGGGTGCAGGATGACCCGCCTCGGCGATGAGCTCGCCGCGGTCGAGTCGGACCTCGTCCGCTGCTGCCTGTAGATTTTTGACCTCGCCGGCATCGAGTCCGGAAAGAATCGCGTTGGCCGAGTCTGCAACTACCATGACTTTCTCCAACACTCCTTTCGCCAACCTCTGGTGCAACGACAGCTGAACCTTCGTGATGAGCAACAGCAAATTCTTTGCCGCGGATAACGTTCGGCCGGGTTGGCGGTTGGGTGCGACCGGTACTTGCAGTGTCCGACTACTCCCGCGAATTACTCCGATCGGTGTGCTCGACGACCATGTCCGCAATTACTGGAAAATGATCGGACGCGGAACGCACCACGTCGCCGTCGCTGACAACGGCGCATGCCGTCAGGCGGTCTGCGAACGGCTTGGGGAGAAAGACATAGTCCAGACGCACGTGCGGATCCCACGTCGGAAAGGTCAGACCCGCATCGGCCGGGTGCAACGTCCGAAAGCCATCGACATAGCCGGCGCCAAGCACGATCGCTATCGTCTGCCAGCGGACACGGCCGCCGCTCAGCCACAGCAGCAGTCTCAATCGCCGCGGCAGCTTCGATGAGTCGAGCCGTTCATCGGGCGCCAGCGTGTTGAAGTCGCCTAGCAGCACGTGGTGTTCGTCACGGCGCTTGATCGCGGCGAGCAAAAGCCGTAATTCGTGCACTCGACGCCGCTCGGTCCATGCCGCATGCACCGCGCTCAAGTGCACGCCAAACAGGCGCACGTCGAGTCCCTCGGGAACGATCTCCAAAAACGCATGCTGGGAGAATAACGGCCGCACCCAGCGGTGCGCGGCAATCGGAATGCGGCTTAGAAATGCAAGGGACCGACCGCGAGCCGCACCGTGATTGGCCATCCCGGTGGCGGATGCGAGACGTGCGACGACATCGGGCCGCGTCGCTTCCTGCAGGAACACAATGTGGGGCGACTGATCATTGATGACTGCCGCAAGCTGTCTCTCACGGCCAGTCCCACCGCGCAGAATGTTGTAGGTCAGAATGCGGAGCAGCATGAACCGGACCGTCCGTCACGTTTCGTTTTCTGCCCGTGCGACGAGAGTCAAATACGGCTGACCGAGCAGGTCTCCACGCAAGAACATCATCAAATCGCCTGTCGCTTGAATGTTGACGGGCCGGCCAACCATCATCATCAGCTTCTGACGTACCGGCGCCAGGTCCGGGGCAATCGCGGGGTCCTCCTTATCGCTCAGCGGCCGAGAGTGCAATCCAGGCACGTAAAAGCCATCAAGACGGAAGAGCTTCAGGGCGTCGCCGCCGATGAGCGTCAAATCCAGATCGCTGGTGCCCGGACCTTCGGCATCGAACGGCGCACCGTCCTTCCAGCGTGCGCCTGTCACGGCGCTGCCTCGAAGTACCGCGCCCACACCAACCGGAATGGCATTGCGGACCGCGTCGCAAAACTGCTGAAACTTCGTCTCGTCACCGTGGAAGGCCAGGCGAATGACGTGCGATCGTTTCTGCGCTTCGGTAAGCTCGCTCTCGCTGACGCTTTGCAGCTCAGCTGCATCTTCCGGCTCTGCCACACTCGACCTCAGCCAACCGGTTGTGCAACGCTGATGCCGTCAATCATGTGCCTGGTTCGGAGCCTGAGTGCCTTTATAGTTGTGCCATGCGGGCAATCTCTTCCCTCCGACTTGCGGCGTTAGCCGTGGCCGGCGTCAGCTTCGCTCTCGCTGCCGCTGAGAATGATGCCGACAGGTACTGGCCGCAGTGGCGGGGCCCCCTCGGAACCGGCGTTTCGCAGCATGCCGATCCACCGATCGTGTGGGCCGAGAACAAAAACATCAAATGGAAAATCGAGGTGCCGGGGCGGGGATCGGCGAGTCCCATCGTGTGGGGTGACAGGTTGTTTCTATTGACCGCGGTGCCCGCCGGCATCCCGCTGCCAGAATCGCACCAGCCGCGTGGCGGCGTCGAGCCGCGAATCGCGCACGCGTATCGCGTGCTCGCGATCAATCGGGCGGATGGAAAGATCGTGTGGGAACGCACGGCGCGCGAAGAGGCTCCACACGAAGCGTCGCATCAGGACAACGGAACGTGGGCATCGAGCTCGGCAGTCACTGATGGACAGCACGTCATCGCCTCGTTCGAATCACGGGGCTTGTTCTGCTACGACATGAACGGTGCGCTCGTGTGGCAGAAGGATCTTGGCGACAAGAAGATGCGCAACGAATTCGGCGAAGGGTCGACGCCGGCATTGCACGGCAACACCCTTGTCGTCGTTTGGGACCATTTCATTCCCGGCGCGTCGTTTATCGTAGCGCTCGACAAGCGATCGGGCGCTGAGCTCTGGCGCGCGAAACGCGACGAGATTGACACTTGGGCCACACCGCTCGTCGTCGAACACGATGGCCGGGCCCAGGTCATCGTCCCGGGTATGAACCGTCTGCGCAGCTATGACCTCGCAACGGGCGACGTGATCTGGGAGACGGCGGGCCTGACGATGAACCCCATCCCCTCGCCTGTGGCGGGCGACGGCATGGTGTTCGCGACGAGCGGATTCCGCGGCAACAGCCTGAAGGCAATCCGGCTCGCGGGCGCCAAAGGAGACATCACCGGCACCCCGAACCTGGTCTGGACGCTCGACCGTGATACGCCCTATGTACCATCACCCCTGCTGTACGAAGGCGTTCTTTACATCCTGAAGACAAACAACGGCCTGCTCTCCGCGTTCGATGCGAAGACGGGCAAACCCCACTATCAGGTCCAGCGGCTCGAGAAGGCGGCGAACGTCTTCGCATCGCCGGTGGGTGCCGCTGGACGGGTCTATGTGCCGGGACGCGATGGGACGACGGTCGTGGTGCGCCATGGGCCGACGTTTGAGGTTCTGGCCGAAAACACCCTCGATGACGGGTTCGACGCCTCCGCCGCCGTCGTAGACCGTGAACTTTACCTGCGTGGATACCGATACTTGTATGCGATAGGGGAGACAGGGGAACGAAGAACTAAGAACTAAGAACGAAGAACGTCAACGATCAACCGTCAACCGGGAACGCCAACCAGGAACCGATCGTCAGTTTCGTTCCGTTGACTCGCCGACTGTGTTGACTGTTCGATGTTGACCGTTTCGTTCTTCGTTCTTCGTTTTTAGTTCTTAGTTCTTAGTCCGTCCAAGATGCCACCCACCCGCGGCACGCTGCGCGTGCTTTTCGTCGAGGATAACGAGGACGACGCGTTGCTGATCGTCCGTCAGCTCGAGCGTGAAGGCTACGCAATCGAGCATTTTCGCGTGGACACGCGCGAGAGCTTCGTGAGCGCGTTGACCAACGCCACGTGGGATGTTGTCATCTCCGACCACTCCATGCCCCATTTCAACTCGCGCGAGGCTTTGGTTGCCTTGCAGGAGCGAGGGCTGGACTGTCCGTTCATCATCGTGTCCGGAACGATCGGTGAGGATACCGCTGTCGAGGCGATGCGCGCGGGCGCGCACGATTACGTACTGAAGAACAATCTGGCGCGTCTTGCCCCCGCGATCGACCGGGAGCTGAACGATGCCGAGTTGCGGCGGCAAGCTCGCGACGAGCGGCAGGCGCGCAAAGAGGTCGAACGCCAGCTGCAACAGGCGCAGAAGATGGAGGCCGTCGGCCGTCTCGCTGGCGGCATCGCGCATGACTTCAATAGTCTGCTGACGGTGATCCTCGGATTCACCAACCTCGCGATCGAGCGCGGCGAGGCGGGACGCAACGTCGGGTTCGAGCTCGATCAAGTGAAACAGGCCGGCGAGCGCGCGGCGCGCTTTACGCGCCAATTGCTGGCTTTCAGCCGGCAGCAGGTCTTGTCGCCCCGCGTGATCGATCCGGTAGACAGCGTCGAGTCGATGGCGCCCATGCTGAAGCACCTTCTCGGCGAGGCTGTGCAACTCGAGACAGCTGGCGCACCGGGCGAGGGACGCGTGAAAGTGGATCCCGGGCAATTCGAGCAGGTCGTCATGAACCTCGCGATTAATGCGCGAGATGCCATGCCGCGCGGCGGCACTCTGCGCCTGGAGAGCTCGCGTGTTGACCTCGACCAGCGAGACGCGTCGGCGCTTCAGCTCCCCGCCGGCACGTATGTCATGTTGTCCGCCGCGGACTCGGGAATGGGAATGGACGACAGCACTCGCGCGCGAATCTTCGAGCCGTTCTTTACAACGAAGCCGCCGGGCGAGGGCACCGGCCTCGGATTGTCTACCGTCTACGGGATCCTGCAACAAAGCGGGGGAAGCATCGCCGTCGAGTCCGCGGTGGGCCAGGGGAGCACGTTCAAGGTGTATCTGCCGCTCGCAGAACCCGAGGAGGTCGCGCCACCCCCCGCGTCGCGTTTGATGCGCCCTGGAGGAGCGAGTCAGGGCACCGTGTTTGTCGCTGAGGACGAGGAGGCAGTACGGGTTCTGATCCGCACGGTGCTGTCGGATGCGGGGTTTCGGGTTACCGAAGCCGCGTCGGGCAGCGAAGCTGCCGAGATGATCCTCGCCCTCGAGCGTCCTATCGACCTGCTCATTGTCGATGTGGTGATGCCTGGGATGATTGGACCGGACCTGGTCCGGCTCACACTCGAACGCTTCCCGCGAACGCGGATCCTGTACATCACGGGTTACGCAACGCACTCCGCCATTCCTCCGGGTTTCGTGCGCACCGACGATGCCCTCTTGCAAAAACCGTTTCTGCCACAGGAGCTTCTGGCTCGTGTGCATGAGCGGCTTGGTCTGACCACATGACGAGCAACCGTGGGTCCGGGGTCCGGATGGCCGCGGAGATGGCGCGACGCCGCAACTTCCTCGCGCGCTGGTGGTCCAACCTCCCGATGCGCGACAAGGGATTGCTCATCGTCGTGTTGTTGCCTCTCGCGACGCTGGTGGCGGCCGTGCTCATGCCAATCCCGTACACGCAGCAGCAGCGGGAGACAGCAGCCCTCATTGAACGCGTGGCCGCCGCCCGAGACGTGCAACGCGAGCTGTTCATCGGCCTTCTCGATCTCGAGTCCGGCCTGCGAGGATACGCTCTGACGAGCGATCCGAGTTTTCTCACGCGCGTGGCCGCAGCCCGTGAGTCCACGCCGCAGCACCTCGAGCGACTGGGGTCTCTGTTGTTCCGCGCGGAGGATCAGCAAGTGTTCACGGAAGTGTCGGACCTCGTCGCGCGCCAGCTCGAGATTGCTGATCGCATCCTGCCTCCTGGCAATGCTGCCGGTGTCCCGAACGCCGAGGCGATTTCGGAGGGCCTAGTCGCTGACCAACGCCTCCTCGATGGCCTTCGCGCATCGCTCGAGACGCTCGGTCTCAGCCAAGATGCGGTGGTGGCGGCGAGTCAGGCCGAGCTCGATCGCCGCCGTCAGCGTCTCAGGCCAATCATTTTGGTGACGCTGTTCGGTGGGCTGGCGGCGGCGCTGGCGGCGGGGTGGTGGTTTGCTACGGACATCGCCGCGCGAGTGTCGGCCCTCGATCGGAACGCCGAGCGCCTTGCCAACGGCGAGCGTCTTCACTACGAGCCATCCCGCGGGCTCGACGAAATCGGAAGCCTGGATTTGACTTTGCGCCGGGCGGCGTTACGGCTGCGGACGCGTGAGCGTGAGCTGCGCGACCTGAATGGGCGGCTCGAGCGCACGCTGCATGAGCAGATGCTCCTCAACCGGGAGCTCGAAGCGTTCAGCTATTCGGTCTCACACGATCTGCGTGCACCCCTGCGAAGCATCGATGGGTTCGCACAAGCGCTCCGGGAAGACTGGGGCGACCGTCTCGATGAAACGGCGCAGGATCACCTCTCACGTGTTCGCAACGCTGCCCAGCGTATGGGAAGGCTGATCGATGATCTGTTGAAGCTGTCGCGGCTGACGCGTGCGCAGATTCAGCGCATGGACGTGGATCTGTCGGCGCTCGCACGCGAAGTTGCGGCCGACCTCGTGGACCGAAACCCCGCGCGCCAGGTGACGTGGCTCATTGCCGATGGCCTTCGTGCCTGGTGCGATCCGGCTCTCGCACGCATCGTCCTCGACAACCTGCTCGGCAACGCGTGGAAGTTCACGTCAAAAACGCCGGACCCACGCATCGAGTTCGACGCGGTTCCGGACTCGAGCCCCCGGACCTTCGTCGTGCGCGACAACGGCGCCGGGTTCGACATGCGTTATGTCGAAAAGCTTTTCGCGCCCTTCCAGCGATTGCACGGCGAGCGCGAGTTTCCAGGGACAGGCATCGGGTTGGCGACGGTGCAACGGATCGTTCACAAGCACGGAGGTGAAGTGAAGCCGGTGGCCGAGGTGGGAGCCGGCGCGGCCTTCTATTTCACGTTGGAAGCAGGCGAAGGATCCGCGGCAGTTGCGTGAGGGACGGGCTGACATCATGTCGCGAAAAACAATTCTGTTGGTTGAAGACAGCGCCGATGACGAGGAGCTGACCCTGCGGGCGTTGTCGCGCAACAACATCGGCAACGAAGTTGTCGTGGCGCGAGACGGTGAGGAAGCGCTCGAATGGCTGTTCTGCCTGGGCCGGTACGCCGGTCGCGATTCCCGCGACCAGCCCGCACTCGTGCTGCTCGATCTCAAGCTGCCGAAGGTGGACGGTCTCGAGGTCCTGCGCCGGATTCGCGACCACGCTGACACCCGGCTGATCCCAGTGGTCATACTCACATCGTCGCGGGAGGAACACGATCGGCTGCGCGGCTACATGAACGGCGCCAACTCGTACATTCGAAAGCCCATCGATTTTGCGCACTTCGTCGAAGCAGTGCGCCAAGTGGGGCTTTACTGGCTGGTCCTCAACGAACCCCCGCCCGAGCACGCATAAATGGGAACAAATTTAGCCAGATTCTGCCCCGACGACGCGCAGTAACCCATCCGTGCAATTCCTCTAGCTCGACCGTGTTATCGTGGCGATTCCATGGCTGCGCCCAAAAGCCGCGCTCCCGCAAGCGCTCGAGCTCCAGCGCCCCCCACGGACATCGATCTCGCGTGCTCGGGGCTTCAGGAAATCAAACGGCAACTCAAGAGCATTGCGAGTGTTGGCGGTGGCGAACCCACTACGGGGCTGCTGCTTGCTGCGGTGGATGACTGCCCCGACGCAGTGATCGTTGCGAATGATGCGGCAGAGATTCATATGGTCAACGGTGCCGCCGCCAGGCTCACTGGTCTGTCCACGCGCGAGCTACAGTCGTTGACCATCTGGGACATTACCCATACCGCCTCGCAGATGGATTTCGATGTGCTCTGGAAGGAATTTCTCCGCGCTCGCCGGCAGCGTGGCCACTACTCCATTCGCAACCGCGCCGGTGAAGCGGTCGAGGTGGCGTACTGCTCTGAAGCGCATGTATTGCCTGGACAACATGTCACGGTCCTGAGACGCCGACTTAGCCAATAGCGCTTGGCAGCAAGCGTGCATTCTCCTCCTCGGAGGAAACAGTGCGGCTAGCTCTTCTTACGGTTGGCGTCTGTCTCGCTATCAGTGCCACCGCCAGCGCACAATCGCTGGCTTCATCAACCTCAAAGGAACCCGAACCCGGGACCAGCGGGCGGACGCGGTTACAACTTGGCGTCTCACTGAAGGGGACCCTCACACCAGGCATAGATACGAACAACGCCGTCGATCCGACGTTTGTCTGGCGTTGGCGCGGCAAATTCAGCGGGTTGAACGACCGTTGGGTGCCCGCATATCGGTTGAGCTCCTTCAGCTCTCAAGTGTCATCGCAGCTTGGCAGCCGAGAGTTGCCAGTTGGAGACGTGAAGATTCGTCCGTTGATGCTCGGCGTTGACTACAAGATGCCGCGGGGAAAGTGGCAGTGGGCTGCAGGGCTGTCTGCTGGTTGGGCGATCAATAACGTGGAGACGCGTTGGGAGTATCGCGCTCGCGCAATCGACCTGGCCGGAGCTCCCGATCTCTGGGTTGACGTGCACAACAGTCTCGTATGGGGCCCCCGTCTCAAGGGGTGGTACGACGTGGACCGCCGACTGTCGTTCATGGTCGAGAGCGCCTATCTGGTGACGCGACCGGAACTCGACGTGCGTGCGAATGGCGTTCTCTCGACACGGCGGCTCAATCTCGATGCCTTCATCGTGAAGGCTGGCATCGTGTACGGCATTTTTTAGTATGGTGGTTTCCCAAGGCACTCAATCGATCTGGAGCGCCGAGGTACCGTTCCCGTTTTTCCCGACGCTTGATGTCCTCGGAAGCGTCGACGTGATCGTAATAGGCGGGGGCATCTCGGGCGTGACGACAGCGCTGCTGCTGCAGCAAGCGGGGCTCGCGACGGCAGTCATCGAGCAGGCGCGGCTCGGGAGCGGAGAGTCGGGGCGCACCTCCGCGCACCTGACCGAGTATCTCGACGGGGGCTATGGCCGAATCATCACCGATTTCGGCATCGAGGGCGCGCGCGCCGTTGCCGAGTCCCAGCGAGAGGCGATACGCCTGATCGAATCGCTGTCGCAGGAAATCCCCTGCGACTTTCGGCGGGTGTCCGGATTTCTCTATAGCGAACATGCCCGTGATCGCACGTCGCTGCAGGAGCAGATCGAGGGTGCCGCCGAAGTCGGGCTTGCGGGCCGATTCCTCGATCGTGCGCCGCTGCCGTTTGAGACGGCCGGCGCGATCGAATTCCCCTTTCAGGCACAGTTTCACCCGGCCAAATACCTCGCGGGTCTGGTTCGTCTGTACGCGGCAGCCGGTGGCGTCATTTCTGAACAGTCGCACGTGCGCAGCATCGATGAAGAGGAAGGGCGTTGCCGCGTGCGGACCGATCGCGCGATTGCATACGCGAAGCATGTGGTGGCCGTTACCGACGCACCGATCACCGGCGGCACGCTGCTGGACACCAAGCTCGCAGCGAATCGATCCTACGTGGTCGCGGTCGGCGTCTCGAAATCCGATCTCGTGGAAGGACTCTTCTGGGATACCGACGATCCGTATCACTACATGCGATCGGTCATGACGCACGACGGACCGATTCTGCTCGTCGGCGGCGAGGACCATCGCACCGGCGCTGATGAGGCAACCGACTCTGTTGGACGCCTCGAGGCGTTCGCGCGCGAGCGCTTCCCTGTCGAGCGAATCGTTAAGGAATGGTCGGGCCAGATCATGGAACCAGTGGATGGCCTGCCTCTCATCGGGCCGCGCGAAACCGGCAGCCATGTTTACCTGGCAACCGGGTACGCAGGCAACGGGCTCACCTTCGGCACCGCGGCCGCGCAGCTGCTCAGCAGCTTGATTCGCGGGGCGGGCAGTGCTGTTGCCGACTGGTATTCGCCGACGCGGACACTGGCAACGAAGCTGTGGGCCAAGTACGCCGTTCAGAATCTGCCCGCCGCCTGGACGCTCGTGAGCGACATGCTGCCGCAGTTGAGTGGCCACTCGATCGATGCCCTCGCGCCAGGCGACGGATGCGTGGTCCGCTTGCAGGGTCAGAGGGTCGCCGCGTCGCGCGACCTCGACGGAGGTTTGCATTGCGTCACCGCCACCTGCACACACCTCGGGTGCGAGGTCGTGTGGAACCGGCTCGAACAGAGCTGGGATTGCCCGTGCCACGGGTCACGATTTGATCCCGAGGGGCACGTTATTCATGGACCCTCGACCTCCCCGCTCCAAGCGATCACCGAAGAACCCGGCGCCAAGCCAACCAGCACGGGAGAATAAGGAAGCTCAACAATGACGGTTTTGCACATCTTTTCGTAGCGGGACGCAAATCCGAACAATGCTACAGTTTTGCCACTGAACCGCTCTTCCGATGGCGCCTGATTCCCCTAACGCTCCCTTGATTCTCCTGGTCGACGACTACGAGGATGCCCGTGTGATGTACGGTCACTTTCTGCGGATGTCGGGCTACGAGCCGATTGAGGCTGCCACAGGCGAAGAAGCATTGGAGCTAGCGTACTCACGCGTTCCTGATTTGATCCTGCTGGACATGTCATTACCCGGCATCGATGGCTGGGAAGTGACCGCTGAATTGAAACGCAACGCGCGAACCAGGCACATCCCAATCGTTGCGTTGACGGCGCACGCGCTCCAAACCGAACGTCAGCGGACCGAACGCGCAGGCTGCGACGGCTTTCTGGCCAAGCCTTGTGCGCCACCCGACCTGCTTGCCGAGATCTCACGCTTGCTCGGGCCCCGGACCGGCACGGGAATGGCGCGCCCATGACGGGCAGGTGCTCCAAACGGCCGGCACAAACCTGCCAGACGAACCCACGTGGGCTTCCCTGATCATGTCGAATCAGATTGAGTTCGGCCGAACCCGATCGACTGGATTGGTCGAGGTGTTGGATCGCATCCTCGACAAGGGGTTGTTCGTCGGCGGCGACATCAAGATCTCGCTGGCCGAAGTGGAACTGCTGACGATTCGGATCCGCCTGATCGTCTGCTCTCTGGACAAGGCGCGCGAGATCGGGTTGGACTGGTGGATGTACGACCGGCATCTGTCGCCGGGACGATCGGCATCAGGCGGACGCGATCACCTGGAGCAGCGAATCGCCGCACTCGAGCGGCAATTGGGCGCGGTGCCGGTTGGCGCCGACGCCAGACCTCCGGCGGCGCGTCCGCCGAAAGGGGCTCCGCGGGCCCGAAAGACCCGCGGGACACGCTAATCCCCAAACGGCGAGTCGCGACGAACATTCAGGCGAGTGTTCGCATCCGATTCGTCCGTGGCGCATGTGGAGTGAACAATGCCCGTTGAACGAGCCGCAGGTGGGACAAGTCTCGTAGACGTTCTCGATCGCGTTCTGGACAAGGGCATCGTCATCGACGCCTGGGTCCGTGTTTCGCTGGTAGGCATCGATCTCATCACGGTCGAGGCCCGTGTCGTCGTTGCGTCGATCGACACCTATCTGAAATACGCGGAAGCGGTCGGCCAGGTCTCGACCGCGTCGCGACCGGCGCTCGAGCCTGTGGCGACCGAAGTGTTGATCACCGACGCCGAACTACTCGAGCGTGAGAGGGTGCCGCGGAAAGCGCCCATGGGGGCCCCGCGCCGCAGGCGTACGACGAAGAAGACATGATCAATGCCGAGGTCAAGCTCGCGCTGGCCGAGCTCCTGCTGGGTAGTGTCGACGCGTCTGTTTGCGCGCAGAAGGGGCTCCAGTGGCTGGGAAAGCACGTGGTTGCGGGCCGCGCACTGCTTGCCACGGCCGCGAGCGACCCCGGACGCCTATGGGGTATCGCCACATTAGGGTTGTCCAGCGCGCGCACCGGCGAGTTCGTCCTCGACATCGACGACCGTCGCGACCCGCTCGTCGCAGTCGCGTGGAGCGGTCGGCCAGCTCATTTTCGCCGCGGTCCACGGCAACCTGAAACGCCGCTCGAAAACGCGCCCTTCTTCGCTGTCCCGCTGAGGCCCGATCGGGGGCTCCCGCCGCTGGGTCTCCTCCTGGTCGAGGGCGACGAGCCCGAGATCGACGACGACGTCCTGTGGTTTGCGGAGGTGCTGGGTGAAAAGTTCCAGGCGCTGCGGCTCCGCAACGTCACCGCAGACCCCGGCGTCGATCGCGAACGGCATCTTCTGTACAGCATCATCAACTCGGTGACGGATCCAATTCTGCTGACCGACGAAGCCGGCAAGTTGATCATCGGGAACCTGCGCGCAGAACAACTTTTCGCGATTCGTCCGGAGGAAAGCGAAGGACGCCGCCGCGCCGTCGAGATCAACAACCTGTTCTTCTCGTCGGCGCTCGCCGGACGGCTGGTCGAATCGCTGCCCGCGGCCCGCGAGGTCATCCTCGTGGATCCCGAGGACGGCTCGGACCTGATGTTCGAGCTGCTGACCTCGCAGATGTCGCTCGAGCGCGAAACTACGGCGGTCGTGTCGGTGCTCCGCAACGTCACGGACCTCGGGCGCGCCCGGCAGGAACTGGAACAAAACTACCGACGCCTGATGGAAGTTGAAGCGTCGATGCGCACCGAGCGCAACCGCCTGGATCTGCTGGTCGATTCGGTGGGCGATCCGATCATCGTGACCGACCCGGCGGGCGACATCCTCATGACCAATGCGCCCGCCGAACGCTTCTTCACCGCGCACGAAGGCGGCGCGAAGGACGCGCAGGGGCGCGTGCAGGTCAACGTCGCCCAGTTTTCGTCATTCGTGTCGGGATTGATGTTGCAAAGCGGCGCCAGCGGGATGCAACAGCGGTGGCGCGAGCGGCTCGTCGTCACCGAGCCCGAAACCGGCCGCGCGGTTCCGATGGAAGCCGTCGCCGGGACCATGATGTCGGGCCCCAGTGAGCTGACGGGCGTCGTGACGGTGCTGCACGATCAGACCGAAGCCATCGAGCGCGAACGGCTGTATCAGGAACTGCAGCAGGCCTCCGCGCAACTGGAACTGCGCGTTCGTGAAGCCACCGCGGAGCTCGCCCACCAGAACGAGCTGCTCCGGCGGCAGGCTCTGGCGCTCGAGCAGGCGTCCGCCGCCAAGTCCCAATTTCTTGCCAACGTCTCGCATGAATTCCGCACACCACTCAATGCGATTCTCGGCTACTCGTTGATGTTGATGGGCGGCTTCTACGGCCAGTTGAGCGAAGAGCAGTCGCGCACGGTGCAGCGGATAGACGCCAACAGTAAGCACCTCGCCACACTCATCAACGACGTGCTCGATATCGAGCGCATCGAGGCGGGCCGGATGCCACTGCAGGTCTCGAATTTCCTCGTGGACGACGTCGTGCGCGAGGTGCTCGAAGAGCTCCAGGGGGTCATTGCACAGAGCAGCGCGAGCGTCCGTGTCACCCTCGGCAGCGACTTGCCGCGATTCAGGAGTGACCGGCAGAAACTCAAGCAGATTCTCGTGAATCTGCTCAGCAACGCGTTGAAGTACACCAAGGACGGGACCGTCGAAATCCTCGCGACGCACGACACACGCCACGGCCGGATTCACCTGAGCGTTCGTGACACGGGTATCGGAATCGCTCATGAGGATCACCTGCGGATTTTCGAGCCGTTCCAGCAGGCCAAGCGTGTGATCACCCGACCACAGGGGGGGACCGGACTTGGGTTGGCCATCTCACGCCGGCTCGCGCGCCTGCTGGGCGGTGACATCAGCGTGCTAAGCGAGTTGGGCGCGGGCTCGACGTTCACTGTCGCAATTCCTGTTCGCGTACGGACCCGCACACCACAAGTCCGGGCAGATGCCGAGCAACAATCTGCGTAGCAACCTGAAATCGAGCTTACGGATATGGCGAAGAAATCTCCCGCGGCACGAAAAAAGAGAACACCTGCTGCCAGACGCGTGACCAGACCCGCCCGCGCTGCCGTAAAACCCGCCCGTCACACGGCGGAGCGCCGCGATGTGATCTCACGCGAACGCGCACGCGCCAAATCCAGCGGCGCCCAGCCGGCTCCGCGACGTGCCGAGCAGTCAGGCACGGGGCGTTACGTGTATTGCATCGTTCGATCGGATCAGCCACTGACGTTTGGGTCGATCGGCATCGGGGAGGAGCCGGCTCCGGTGTATACCGTTCGCTGCGACGACCTCTCCGCAATTGTGTCCGACACGCCACTGGGTGTTCTCGATCCCACGCGGGACAACGTCCTCGCGCATCAGCGCGTCAACGAAACCGTGATGCGGGAATACACCGTGCTGCCGATGTCGTTTGGCACGATGTTCAAAACCCGAGACGACGTGATTGCGTTCCTCAAGTCCGCGTATCGCGCGTTCTCGGACGTGCTGGACAAGATGGAGAACAAGCTCGAGTTCGGTCTCAAGGTGCTTTGGGACCGGGAAGCGGTCATCCGCGACATCGAGCAACAGGACGAGGACATCCATCGCCTGAAGAATGAAATCGCGGCGCAAAAGGGATCGACCTACTTTGCGCGGATGCAGTATGGACGGTTGATCGACGCGGCGCTGCAGGCAACCTCCGAGCGGTATGTCGGCGAAATCTTCGATCGGCTCCGCGATGTGTCTGTCGCGGCTCGCGCGAACAAACCAATCGGCGACCGCATGATTCTGAACGCGGCCTTCCTGGTGACCCGCGATACCGAAGAGGCCTTCGACGGGCGCGTCAAGGAACTGGGGGCCGCACACGACAAGTTGACGTTCAAATACACGGGGCCCTGGCCACCGTATAATTTCGTGAATATCCGGCTGAAACTGGAAAGAGCGTAGAGAATTCACCGATGTTCATCCTCGACTCCCTCCTGATCAACGGCATCAAGTTCGCGCTCGATAAGGTGCTGCAGGTGGCCGAGCAGGAGATGGACAACCCTGAACACCTGCAGCAGGAACTGCTCGAGGCTCAGATGCAGCTCGAGGACGGCTCACTGGACGAAGAGAGGTTTGCCGAAATCGAGCGCGATATCTTCGCACGGCTGCGCGACATGAAAGGGAACGAGGTGTCGGGCGGCGTGGCGGATGCGACGGCGTTCGAGGACGTCGAAATCGAAGTCTCCGATGACGAAAGCTCGTAGCCGTCACGAACATTTGTACGTCTACGCGATCGTTGCAGGCCTCCCGCGGACTCGCGCCCTGGCCGGCCTCCCCACACTTCCCGATGGATCGATTCCACGCGTCGTTGCACTCGATGACGAAATGTCGCTCGTTGTGGCCAACGTCCCGTCCGAGATTTACAATGCGGCGGCGCTCGAACCGAGATTGTCGGATGTCGACTGGGTGTCGCGCTGTGGCGCGGCGCACCACGCCGTGGCCGATGCATTGTCGGAATCGCACGTCGTCCTGCCCTTCCGCTTTTTCACGCTGTTCTCGACCGAGGCCAAGGCAGTGGCTACCCTCCAAAAGTCCAGGTCGCGGATCGCAAAGGCGCTCGCGCGTGTGAAGGGCCGGCAAGAGTGGGTGCTCCGAATTGGCAAGCCCAATCCTGCGCGCCGAGAGGCCCCGCCAGGCCAATCTCGTCGAGACCGGACCAGCGGAACAGGATTTCTGCGTGCCAAGGCCCAGGCACGGCAGCAGCAGACCGATCGCAACGCGCGCGTCGCCGAGGACGCCGCGCACGTATTTGAGATCTTGCGGGGCATCTCTGATGAAGCCGCCTCGCGGCCGATCCCGCCGGGAGCGAATTTACTGCTCGACGCCGCGTTCCTTGTGCCCAAGCGTCGTACGGCAACTCTTCAGCGGACGTTGACCGACGCGGCCGCTGGACTGCTGCGCGAGGGCTGTCCGGTCAGCCTGACCGGGCCCTGGCCGCCCTACAGTTTTGCGTCGCTGGACGGGAACAATGGCTGAGGATTCAGCGGTCACGCGCGCATCGCTCGCGAGCTTGCTCGACTCACCCAATCAAAGCCTCATCGACGTTGTCGATAGTCTGCTCGACAAGGGGGTCGTGCTGGACGGCGAGATCGTGCTCGGCCTCGCGGATGTGGATCTCGTGTATCTGCGTCTCAGCGCGGTTCTCGTGGCCGCGGACAGGATAATGGCAAGAAAAGAATAGTCAACCTGCCAACTGTGACGCTTTATCTCTACGCGCTCGTCGACCATCTCATCGACGTGAGCGGGCTGGCCGGCATAGCCAGCGAGCCCCTGATCCTCGTTCCTGTAGGCGATGCGGTCGCGGTCGGTGGATGGATCACGCAAACGCCCGCGATCGAGCCCGAGACGCTGATCGCGCAAGACCGAATTGTCAGGAGCCTGCACGCACGTGCTGACGCGTTGCTGCCGATGCGCTTTGGCACGCATAAAGCCGATATGGAGTCCGTGACGAACGCGGTGGACGCGCTGGGTCCCCTCATCGTGAAACGCTTTGAGCTGGTCCGCAGACGGGATCAAATGACGCTTCGCGTACTGGGTGCGACATCAGGTGCGGCAGGTGCGACAGGTGCGAAGGGTGCGACAGGTGCGGTGCGTGCCGCAGGTGCGACAGGTGCCGCGGGTGCGACAGGTGCCGCGGGTGCCGGAGCGCGGTATCTGGCGACGCGGGCCGCGAGAGTGATTCCTCCCGAACTGACCCCGCTCCTGGCCGCGCTGCGACCTCTTCAGCGCGCGACGAAGATTCAGGCAGGTCACCATGCCGAGTTGATCGGAACGGTGTATCAGCTGATTGATCGAGGGTCGAGTGACGCGTATCGTTCGGCCGCCCAGGCCGCCGCCGCGAAATCGCCTGCCCTGGCGATCCGAATCAGCGGCCCCTCACCGGCGTATGCCTTCGCGACTTTCATGTAAGCGCCAAGACGCGCGTGGCACCCCTATGTGAGCTTCCCGAGCGGCCCCAGATCGAGATTGAGATCCTCCGGATCGAGGCCCGCCTGACGGGCGAGATCGTGAACGGTCTCTTCGAGTTGCATGAGCGCTGCGCCGATCCGTTCGGTTTCCTCGGGCGTCAACGTGCCTTCGTCGACGCGCCGCAGCGCCTGGCGCTCCAGGACTTGCCGAATGAAATCGACGAGGGTCAACACCAATTGCATCACCGACCGGCGGACATCCTCGGGCTCGGCGTTCCAGCGTGCGGGTGCCGTGCGCTCATCGAGCCTGTTTTTCAAGTCGCTCGCCAGCAGCTCGAGCTCCCGAATCTCGTCGCGCTCACTCATTTGATCTCCACCAGCTCGATCGCGAGGTGATCGGGACCCTCGATCATTGCCGTCGAAGTATTCGCGGTTGTGACGGGCGCGGCAAGCACCACCGCGCCGCGACTTCGGAGCGTGGCAATTGCCGCATCGAGATCGCTGCAGGCGATCGCGAGGTGATCCGCCTGCTGCCCGCGCGTCGAAAACAACGGCGGCTCCGTGCGATAGATCAACAGTCCCGTCTCGCCAATCCACGCAAGTGCCTCCGGCGTGCGATGTTCCGGGCGCGGCAATTGATCGATCGCGTCGCCGGGAGGATCGATTTCGACTCGGAGGCCTAGCACGTCGCGGTACCAAGCGGCTGCGCCCAAGGGGCTCACGCTCCGGAGATGCACGTGAAGGCGCTCTGCAGGCAGCGGCGGTTCCCACGCGACCTCTTGCCGCGCGTGCGCGAGGTAGGTTTCTCCCAGCGAGACGCCACCCCACCCGAAGTGCCAGATGGCCGTCGGTTGCTGCTGCACGACGGGGACACGACTGATGAGCAGCCGCATAGGACCGGACTGGAGTCCTTCCACCCCGTTCGCCGTGAGACGTCGAGTCGTGGCCGGGTCGAACAGACGTTCGTAGAAATCCAGCAGAAACGGACTGCGGGAATCATTCAGGTGCAAATGATGGAAGGAAAACTGTGGGACCACCTGCGGCGCGGCCGGTGCGATTGGGTGCAGCGTTGTCGCCACCACGCCGATGAGCCACCAAATCCTCATTGTTCTCGGCAATGAAACCGGCGCGTCACCGCGCTCGTAACTTCCTTATTGAGGTTCTAACCAGTGTTTCACACTCTAAACGCCGTCAAATTCCTGTTCATGGCGCCGTTCATCCTGGCGTTCCTGGTGATCATCAATTTGATGACGTGGAGCGGGGACTGGTGGGTCCAGTGGGCGGCGTTGGGCCTTGGAATCGCGTGGTTTTCGAGCCTGTTCCGAGTCATCCGCGCGATCATCGTCGCCGGGGGCCTGGCGGCCTTTGCCGCCTATCTCCTCAAAAACCGCAAGGCGTTCTAGCACCGCACCTGCCGCACCCGTCGCACCCGTCGCACCCGTCGCACCCGTCGCACCTGATTAGACCCCATGCCCGTATCCGTCTTCTTTGAGTTCCTCGCTCTCGCTCGCGGGAGGCGTCGCGACCAACACGCGCACCGTCACGTCTTTGCGGGCCGCCAGCACCGTCGTGGTTGACGGGGCGCCCTGCCCTGTCTCCCCCTTCTGGGCGCTTGCAGGCTCATCTCGTTTAGTCATGCTTTCCATACTCGTCTCGCTCTCTGTATCGGTTTGGATGCCTAAAAACCAAAGGGCCACCACCCGGTGTCGGATGATGGCCCTTCGTCTGAAATCGAAGCCGTGTGTGGCGTTAGTGCAGCATCATCCGCTCGTGGCCGTCGGCCTGGTAAGGCCGACGCCAATAATGGCCAGAAGTCGAAGGATGCCCGTCACACGCATTACACAGCAACGATAGCAGGAATCAGCCGGCAGGGTCCAGCGGCCACTGCGAGGCGAGGCCCCGTGGTGCCTGTAAACTGTGGCTCGGATGCGATTTGTGCCTGCCCTGGCCGTGCTCGTAACCGGGCTTGCCCTGTATGTCTCGCGTGGGGTCCTCGACCAGATTCTGACGGCAAGCGGCGTGGTGCGGGTTGCGCTCCTGCCGCCGGTCCAAGCCTTGGGAGGGTTTGTTGCGCTGGCCGCCCTCGGGCTGCTTTGGCTGGATCGACGTTCGGTGCCGCGCGGCAGCGCGACGAACGTGCGACCGAAGCTCGGGCCGCTGCTCTTGCCGCTGTTCGGCTTGCTCATCCTGCTGTTGCCGTATCTCCCTTTCTTGTCCGACATCTTTCCGGCACTGCAGATGATCGCAGGGCCTCTGCGCGGCGTGATCTGGCTGGCAGTCGTGATGCAGTTGGTCTGGGTGTTCAGGCAAGTGCGTCTGCTGCGCGCGGACTGGTTGCAACGATGGACGCTGCGTCGCGCCGCCGTGGCGATCGGACTGCTGACGGCCTTGCTGTCGGGCGTCGCAGCGGCGCGATTGACGGGCACGGCGCTCTTCCCCGCCGGCGACGAGCCGCACTACTTGATCATCGCGCAGAGCCTGTGGCGCGATCACGATCTGAAGATCGAGAACAATCATGCTCGTCGTGATTACGGCGAGTACTACACGCTCGATCTCGCTCCGCACTATCTGACGCGCGGTGCGGACGGCGAGATTTACTCGATTCACCCGATCGGCATGCCGGTCCTCATGGCACCGGTGTACGCCGCCGGCGGCTACCGCGCAGTCGTTCTCGTGTTCGTGTTGATGGCAGCCATGGCAGCGGCCCTCATGTGGCACGCCGTGGTTCGCGCCACCAATGCGATCGGTGCTGCGACGTTTGCATGGGCCGCGATCGCCGCTACCACACCATTTTTGTTCAACTCCTTCGCCATTTATCCGGAGATCCCGGCCGCACTTGCGGCGGTAATTGCGTTGACGCTGACGTTTGGCGGCGCCGGCCCACGCGAGTCGATCACGCGGTGGGTGATCGTTGGCCTCGCCTGCGCCGTCCTGCCATGGCTGAGCACGAAGTACGCGCCAATGTCGGCCGCGCTCGTGACGGTTGCCCTTGCGCGAACTCTCTGGCCCACCAGCGATGGTCTCCGGTCGACGGCCTTCGGCCGATGGTCATCGGCCTCCGGTCTCACGCCTCCGGTCTCCGGTCCTCAGTCTCCGGCGCGAGGCAATTCGCCACTAAGCACTAGCCCCCCCGCACTGCCGCACCTCCGCACGTGCGCACCAGCGATGGCGGCCCTGTTGGCACCATACGCCGCCTCGTTGGCCGGATGGTTTTACTTCTTCTATGCAATCTGGGGCACGTCCTTGCCGCAGGCGCCATATGGCGACTTGGTACAGACCAGACCCTTCAATTTGATCTTTGGCGCGCCCGGGCTGCTCTTCGATCAGGAATACGGCCTGCTGCCTTACGCGCCCGTGTTGGTTCTCGCAGCGACGGGACTGTGGGTGATGTGGCGGGACGGCGGGGACATGCGACGACGTGCGCTCGAGATCACGATCGTCTTCGTCGCCTTACTCGGTACGGTCGGCGCGTTTCGCATCTGGTGGGGCGGCTCAGCCTCGCCTGGTCGTCCACTGACCTCAGGCCTTCTGTTGTTGTCGTTGCCAATCTCGATGGCGTTCCGCAACGCGCCGGCCGGCAGCGCGCGACGTGCCGCGCACCACTTGCTCTTGTGGCTGAGCATCGGCATCGCGGCGGTCGCCCTGTTCGCACAAAACGGCTCGCTGATCACCAACGGACGCGATGGCACGTCGAGTTTGCTGGAGTATCTGTCGCCCCGCTGGCCCGCATGGACGCTCGTTCCATCGTTCATTCACCACGAGGCGGGCACTGCGCTTCTGCACACATTCGCCTGGGTTTTGATCGCAGGCATCGCCGCGGCGATGCTGACACGCGCGCGCGTCCAGCACCCCGGCGCTGCGTCAATCATCAGCATCGCGACGTGCACGGCAGCGGTGGCAGCAGCCGTAATCGTGATTCCGCAACTGCCGGCCTCGCCGCCATGGCCCGGCATCGACGTGCGAGCCCGGCCGCGATCGCCGTTGCTCGACGCGTTCGATGCCGTGGCACGGCCAGTGGGCATCGAGTACGCGCCAATGCACTTCGTGTCGGCGCTCAACGTACCCGCGCACGTCACGCTTGGCGTCGAGCCCGGGTGGCGATCCGACCCGCAACCGATCCGCGTGTTGCACAACGGCCGATTCTCGCTCCCCGCAGGCCGGTATCGGATCGAAGTGGAGTGGATTGGGGCGCGTGTGGGTGAGACGATTGGCCTGCAGATCGGGCGCACCGGCGACGAATGGCAGCGCTGGAAGGTCGATGCCAGGCCCGGCGAGCGCTGGTTCACGGAGTTCGTCGTCCCGGTCGATGTGAGCTTCGTCGGGCTGCGCGGCACCACGGAGCTCGAACGTACGATTCAACGAATTTCAATCGTGCCACTCGCAATAGTAGATGCCGCCCGCCGACCGCGAGTGACTCCAGTCATTGCCGCATCGCGCTCGGGCGGCGCATCGATTTTCTATTACGATGTCAACGCTTTTCCCGAGGAAGCGGGCTTCTGGGTTGGGGGTGGGCGCTCAACACGCGTGACGATTCACCGCGAGGAGACCTCTGAACCGCTGCGGCTCAAGGTTCACAGCGGCCTCATCGCCAATCGCCTGCATGTCGCGACAACCGGCTGGTCGCGGACCGTCCCACTTCAACGCGAGCTGCCGGATCAACTTGAGATCCCGTCGGGCAATCGAGCATTGGTCACGCTCGACCTCTCGGCAGATCGCGCATTCGTCCCGATGGAAACCGACTCGTCCTCGCTCGACGGACGGCCGTTGGGTGTGTGGATCGAGGTGATCAAACCGTGAAGGACCTTCGTCGCGAATACGCCAGCCGGTCACTCGACGATGGTGCGACGGATGCTGATCCGATCGCGCAGTTTCGCATCTGGTTCGCGGAGGCGGAGGCCGCGCAAGTCGCCGATGCGAACGCGATGACCCTGGCTACCGCGTCGGCCTCGGGTGAACCGTCTGCGAGGATCGTTCTGCTGAAGGACATGGATGAGAGAGGCTTTGTGTTCTTCACGCACTACACCAGTCCCAAGGGCGGCGACCTCGCGCAAAACCCACGCGCAAGCCTGCTGTTTTACTGGCCCGAGCTCGAACGGCAGGTGCGGATCTCCGGGACCGTGTCACGCGTGTCGCGCGAGATCTCTGAGACGTACTTCGCATCGCGGCCCGTCGAAAGTCAGTGGGCTGCGTGGGCAGCGCCGCAAAGCAGCCACCTCGACACCCGCGAATCGCTCGAGCGTCGCTACCGCCAAATCAAGGAACGCTTCGCCAACCAACCCGTGCCCTGCCCGCCCAACTGGGGCGGTTATCACGTTGCGGCAGAACGGATCGAATTCTGGCAGGGCCGGCCGGGACGACTGCACGATCGCATCCTCTACACGCGGGCAACCGATGGCACGTGGCACCGCCAGCGTCTCGCGCCATAGGTTGTGGGCCGCAACCTCCTTTTGCCTTTTGCCTTCGCCCTAGACCGTCAGCCACCCTTCCGCCACCAACACGGCCTGACCGCCGACTTGTACCCGCGTGATATTTCGATCGGCGTCGGCCGCAATCGCGATGTGAATGCGACTCGGCCGACCCATCGCGACGCCCTGCCAGCTCACCATCTTCAGTGCCGCTTCTCCTTGCGCGATCCCGTGCTTGACCAGGTACGACCCGAGGGGACCGCAAGCGCTGCCTGTCGCGGGATCCTCCGCGATGCCGAGACCTCCGACGAACATCCGGCTGTACGCGGTGACACCCGGTTCGGTCGGCTCGAGAGTGAAGAGATAGACACCCACGTGTTCGATGCCAAACGCGCTCCGCAACCGGCGTAGGGCTGCCATGTCGGCCTCCGCACCGTCGACCGCAGCGCGAGTGTCCAGCGGAAGACAGATGTAGGGAACGCCGCACGAGACTTCCTCGATGGGCAGGCCCGCACCCGAGACAGCCGCCCGATCGACACCAACCGCATGGGTGATGGCATCGACCGAGACGACGGGCGCGCGAAACTCCGGCAACGGCTGATCCATCGACGCAAATGCGAGGGCCTGATCTTTCCAGTGCAGCTCGACGCGTGTCGGCCCGACGCCAAGCCCAAACACAAAATGATCGCGTCCACTCGCGATTCGCCCGGTATGCGCGAGGGCAAACGTACTGCCTATCGTCGGGTGGCCAGCCATCGGCAGCTCGCTGCCTGGCGTGAAAATGCGCATCCGCACGTCAGTGTCCGGCCGCTCCGCGGGAAGAATGAATGTGCTCTCAGAGAAGTTCATCTCTCGCGCAATCGTCTGCATCGTCGCCGGGGCGAGCGCGCGGCCGTCGAGGAACACGGCGAGCTGGTTCCCTTCGAAACGTCGGTCCGTGAAGACATCGAGCTGCAAATACTCGAGGCGTGGCATTCATGAATCGTAATCACTCGGCGGAACAGGCAGCGTGAATTGTTCTCATTCCACGTAGTAGTATGCTTCGCTGCGATGATTCGTCTCCGTTTCTTACGCCAACCATTTGCGACGCTGTCCGCCGTCGTGTTCGCTGCTCTCGCTCTTGACGCGCAGGGTATTTCGAGCAAAGACCTGCTCGACGGGCTGACCAACCCCGCGCGCTGGCTGACCTATTCCGGCGACTACTCGGGCCGCAGGCACAGCCCGTTGACGCAGATCACACCGGCCAATGCGAGCCAGTTGTCCGCCCAGTGGACGTTTCAAACCGGCGTCGCAGGAAAATTCGAAGCAACGCCGATCGTCGTGGACGGCGTGCTCTATATCGGCGGTGCGATGAACAACGCCTGGGCAGTCGATGGCCGCACGGGGCGTCAGATTTGGCGCTATCAACGAACGGTGCCGGACGGCGTCAAGGCATGCTGCGGCCTGGTCAACCGCGGGCTTGCTGTTTCGGGGGACCGCGTCTTCATGGCAACGCTCGACGCGTATCTCGTTGCGCTCGACATCAAAACCGGCAAAGTCGTCTGGGAAACCCAGGTTGCAGATTACCGCGAGGGGTACGCGAGCACCGGCGCACCGCTGATCGTGAAGGACAAGATCATCACAGGCATCGCCGGTGGCGAGTTTGCCGTTCGCGGGTTTCTCGATGCGTATGACGTGAACACCGGCAAGCAGGTCTGGCGCTTCTGGACGGTGCCGGCTCCCGGAGAACCCGGGAGCGAGACCTGGCCCAAGGACCTCTCCACCTGGGAACGTGGCGGCGCCCCGACATGGCTGACGGGATCGTACGACCCCGACCTGAACACCGTCTATTGGGGAACCGGAAATCCAAACCCGGACTTCTACGGCGACGACCGCCAGGGCGACAACCTGTACTCCGGCTCACTGGTCGCGCTCGACGCTGATACGGGCAAGCTGAAGTGGCATTTTCAGTTCACTCCCCATGACGTGCACGATTGGGATGCCAATCAGATCCCGGTTCTCGCGGATCTGAAGATAGGCGGGCAGCCGCTCAAAGCCGTGATCGTCGCGAACCGCAACGGCTTTCTGTACGTACTCGATCGTGTGAGCGGCAAGTTCGTGCATGCCAAACCGTTCATCCACCAGACCTGGGCCCGGGAGATCGGCCCCGATGGCCGCCCAATCGAGCTTCCGGACCAGCGGCCCACGGCGAAAGGCACGCTGACCTGCCCCGATCTGTTTGGTGGCACCAATTTCATGTCGCCCTCCTTCGATCCGTCGAGCGGGTGGCTTTACGTGTCCGCACGCGAGACCTGCCAGATCTATTTCGCGGAGGCGCCTCCTGCAGGCTACAAAGCTGGGGACCGGACGATGGGTGGCCGTGTGGCGCGGGCCCCGGACAACACTCCACACGGGGCGCTTCGCGCGATCGATCCAATCACCGGAGAGCGGAAGTGGGAGATCAAGCACGCAGCGCCGTCATGGGCTGGTGTCCTCACGACGGCGGGTGGCATCGTCTTCAGCGGCGATAACGAGGGGTACGTGCTGGCGGCAGACTCGAAGTCTGGCAAAGAACTGTGGCGCTATCAAACTGGCGCTCCAATCTACGCACCACCGACGACCTACATGCTCGATGGGCGGCAGTACCTGGTCATGCCAGCAGGGATGACGCTGACGGCCTTTGCGGTGCCGATGGCGGCGACGACGCAGTGACGCGTCCGCGGTCACGAAATTCATCCGCGGAGAGGCGGAAAGGCGGAGGTTCGCTTTTCTAATGCATCCGCGGAACGACGGAAGTGCGGAAAGAACTTTTTCTAACGTCTTTGAGAGAGGCCTCCCTCCTACGAAACCCGTGAGTTTCCCTAGCGTTGTCGTACCTCGCGGCGGCCGTGCATCGTTTGCCACGGGCTGAAAGAACCTTCTCCAATGCCTCCGAGATAGGTTTATTCCGCCCTTCTGCATTTCCGCGGATGCCTTGACCAAAAGGTTTTTCCGCCCTTCCGCATTTCCGCGGATGCCCTGACCAAGAGGTTTTCCGCCCTTCCGCGGATGAATTGGGAGAAGCCTCGCCTCGGCGGATGGGTGACGGCCCCTTCATACCAGCCGATCAGTCGTGGTACAGTCCCGACCCGCAGCCGCAAGGGCTGATTATTCTGCCCGGGTCGTCCAGGAGGATTCGCATGTTCTCACGCCGTTTCCAATTTGCCGGATTCGCCGCGCTTCTGCTCGCTCTCACGGTCGTCCTCACCGCGAGCGCGGACGGTCAGTCGCCGCAGCGGCCCGCGCCTGCGGCCACCAGCGATCCGTTTGCCGGGTTGAGCTTCCGCAACATCGGACCGGCCGCGATGGGCGGCCGCGTGGATGACGTCGCGGTGCTCGAGTCGAATCCGGCCATCTTCTACGTTGGCACTGCCACTGGCGGCCTGTGGAAAACGACAAACGCCGGCACGACGTGGGAAGTGCTCTTCGACGATCTCGAGGACGCGGTCTCAATCGGCGATGTCGCGATCGCACCCAATGACGCGAATCTCGTCTGGGTCGGCACCGGCGAGAACAACAACCGTCAGAGCGGCTCGTGGGGCAACGGTGTCTACAAATCCACCGACGGCGGGCAGACCTGGAAGCACATGGGGCTGCGTGATTCCAAGCACATCGCACGCATTATCGTCGACCCCATCGATCATGACGTTGTTTACGTCGCGGCACTCGGCAGTCTCTGGGGCGCGGGCAAAGAGCGTGGGGTGTTCAAGAGCACGGACGGTGGCGTGACGTGGAGCAATGTTCTTTTCGTGAACGAAGACACGGGCGCGACCGAGCTCGTGCAGGACCCGTCGAACAACAAGGTGTTGTACGCGGCAACGTATCAGCGTCGCCGCGCGACGTGGGGTTTCAATGGCGGCGGCCCGTTCAGCGGCATTCACAAGACGAGCGACGGCGGGCGCACCTGGACAAAGCTGACCGACGGGATTCCCGCCGGACCGCTTGGACGCATTGGCATGGACATCTATCGGGCCAACCCGAACATCGTGTACGCGCGTATCGAGCATCAGACCGAGAGCGGCACCTACCGCTCTGACGATGCGGGGTTGACGTGGCGCAAAATGTCAAACGTGAATCCGCGACCGATGTACTTCAGCCAGATCCGCGTCGACCCAACCAACGACCTGCGCGTCTACGTGCTGGGCGTGCAGCTCCATATCTCGGACGATGGCGGTAAGACATTCGTCAACAACGGAACGATGCACTCGGACCACCACGCCATGTGGATCAATCCAGCCAATCCCAATCACATCATCGACGGCAATGATGGTGGCGTGGGCATCAGCTGGGACAAAGGCCGGACCTGGGAGGGGATCTACAACATGGATCTCGGCCAGTACTACCACGTTGGCTACGACATGGAGACGCCCTACAACCTGTGCGGCGGCCTGCAGGACAACTACACGTGGTGCGGGCCGAGCGCCGTCCGCAGCCGCAACGGCATCGTCAACGACGACTGGTTCCAGATTCAGGGCGGGGATGGCTTCGAAGCGCTGCCCGATCCGAGCGACTCGCGTACAGTGTACGCCGAATCGCAGGATGGCAACATCGTGCGCGTCGATCGCATCACGAACGAACGTAAGACCATCAGGCCATTGCCGGGGCGCGGCGACCCAGCTCTGCGATGGAACTGGAATACCGCGATTCACATCTCACCGCACAGCTCGTCGACAATCTACGCGGGCGCCAATAAGGTGTTCCGCTCGACGGATCGGGGCCAGTCGTGGCAGGCGATTAGCGGCGACTTGACGCAAAACGTCGATCGGGAAGGTCTCTCGTTGATGGGGGTCACGGCCAAAGACTTCACCATTGCCAAGCACGATGGAGTACAGTCGTACGGTAATCTCGTTCAAGTAGCGGAGTCACCCAAACAGGCCGGCGTAATCTACGCGGGCTCTGACGATGGCGTCGTCCACATGACGCGGGACAATGGAAAGTCATGGACGAACCTCTCGTCCAAGTTCCCAAACATGCCCAAAAACGCGTATGTATCGGGTCTGGTCGCGTCTGCGCACGACGCGAACACCGTGTACGTCGCCTTCGACAACCACACCAACGACGACTACAACAATCACCTGTACGCCAGCGTCGATGGCGGAAATAACTTCCGATCGATCAGTGAAGGGTTGCCGAAGGGTCAGGTCGTCATGACCGTTGCGGAAGATCCGAAGAGCCCAGCCGTACTCTATGCGGGCACCGAGTTCGGATTGTTCGTGTCCACGGACCGCGGCGGCAGCTGGCATCGCATTCGATCGGGGCTGCCGACGGTGCCGATTCACGAGATCGTGTTTCATCCGCGTGAGAACGACATGATTCTCGCGACGCACGGTCGCAGCATCTGGATCCTCGACGATGCCACGCCGATTCAGCAATCGGCGGAGGCCATGCGTGCCGATGCGTTTCTGTTCGACATGCGACAGGCCATGCAGTTCAATCCCGCAAACGATCGTGGCTTTGTGACCGACAAGCCGTTCCGCGGGAAGAACCCCACGTTCGGCGCTCCGATCAGTTATTACCTCAAGGAACCGGCGAAGGAGGTGTCGCTGCGCATTCGCGATGCGGCGGGCACCATGGTTCGCGAGATCACGGGAAATGATCTGCGTGACGCGCGCAAGGTTGGCATCAACCGTGTGTATTGGGACCTGCGGCACCAACCCCTCCCCGCCGTTGCTGGGCAGCCAGTCGTTGGGCCCGGCGGCGGTGGCGGTGGTGGCGGTTTCGGTGCTGGCGGCAACAATGGACCTTTCGTGATGCCTGGTGAATATCGCGTGACGCTGGTCGTCGCCGGCAAGGACAGCGCGACCAAACCGGTGCGTGTGGTTGGTGACACGGCGGTCCAGATGACGGATGGGGACCGCAAGACGTGGCACGCCACCGCACTCGCGTTTCATCAGTTGCAAGAGCACGCCAACGAGGCTGCAGAGGCCGTCACACAGCTCGGCACGCAGTATCAGGCGCTCGAAGGGTTGTTGAAGATCGCAGCCAACACGCCTGCCGACGCAAAGAGCGCCGTCGAAAACGCCGGGAAACAGCTCGCAGATCTACGTCGTCGGCTTGGCGTGTCCGCTCCCGGCGAGCCCGCAGCAGTGCCAGGCGGCGGTGGCGGCGGGTTTGGCGGACAACCGCAGAACGTGCGCGCTCAGATCGGCCAGACCAAGGGTCAGATCATGAACTCGCACTCGCTGCCCAGCGAGCAACAGATGCGCGTGTTGACCGACGGTCGCGGCGACCTGGCGAAGCTCATCCAGGAGACCAACGCACTCATCACGACGCTTCCTGGACTCTTCGACAAGATCGGCGCCAGCGGGCTGAAGCCAGTCGCGCTCAAGCCAGTGCGGCTGGTGACAACGAACTAAAAACGTTGTCTGTTCTGGCTTTCAGCATTGAGTTCAATGTAAATGTGTGTTCGTCTTTTGAACTGTAGAACGCCGGCGATCAGTTTCGGAACTTTTGCACGCAATTCGTGCGTAGGTTTTGTTAAGCTCGCCATCTTCGTCCCCGGCTCAGGTTGCGACGGATAAACGGAGCCGACAACCTGAGCTGGCTCCTCGGGCTCGTCACCAACAGACAACGGCCCAACGAAGGGGCAAGCGAAAGAGGATGACAATGGCGACCACTTCTCCCCTCAGTCCAATGCAATCGACACAATCACGTGGCAGGGCTTTGCAGCTGAGGAAAATCACAGCTCGCGTACTTTTTGCACTCGCGCTCGTCCCGCTCTTGACGCAGACAGGTGGGCAGGCCCAAGGGACTGACCCCTTGACCTATGCGAAGGGATTCCTCGTCACGGGGAACTACCGCGTGGGCGGTGTGGACTTCACGCCGCAATTGCATCCCCCCGACATCGATGGCTTCGCGATCGGGAACGTCCGGTTCAACACTGACCCGGCCATCAACAAGACAATGCCAGGAATCGACAACACGGTGCCGAACGGCTCCGAAGTTGTCGGCGCGTATCTGTATTGGGAGGCTGTTTACGTGCCTGGTGCAACACCGACGGCGGGCGTCGAGTTTCGCGGCAACGTGATAGATCCAGGAGCACAGTGGGGTAGCGGTCCGGTGGTCAACAACAACCCGGTACTTACCGGCCCCACAGCCGACTCGAATCCCGTGCCTGGTTTGGAATGGACAACCCTTCAGACGCTACCTGGCAACACCTCACCGTGCTGGGGTGCCGCCAATCAGACCGGTAACGCACGGCTGACGATGTTCAAGTTCGACGTGCTGCATCTGTTGCCGAAGCTCCTTGATGGGGCCAACAACTGGACGGGACGCCGTCTCGTCAACGACGCGGACCTCACGTCGAACTACGACGAAACCGGCGCGGCTTATGGCCTGCATACCGTCAGGCTTCCAGAAGGCTCCGGCGACCAGGCGATGCAGAGTGCAGGCGCTGCGCTCGTGGTGATCTACCGCAACACAAGCGAACCGCTCACCAAGATCGTCATGTATGACGGTGCTTTCAGTAGCGCAACCAACACAATGACTCAAACGCTGCGGGGATTCTTCCAGCACACCGGCACTAATGTCGGTCAGTTGACCCATCTCGTCGGAACCGGTGGCAATAACCAAACGGAGCTACTGTTTTTCAACGGGTCGAACAAACAGTCAATTGTCGCGACCAATTCGTTCCCGCAGACTAGCCCGTCGTCCGACCGCTCGTGGGCGTTTCCGACCTACAAGAACTTGTCAATGACCAACACGGGCTCAGCGCCTGGGTACGGCGGGAGCGCGATCACGACGGTGAACTATCAGAACACGAATCCCCAGCATTGCTCCGCTTGGGGCGGGATTATCTTCAGCACCCCGGTACTCGATGCCGACCGCGACGGCTTGCCTGACGCACTCGAGGCCAGCAGCACCTCGGGCGGTGCGCCGTGGCGGAATCCTGATGGCCCGGAACCGAGCGTCGACTTTAGCGGCCAGACCCGGCCGAACACGCTGCTTCCCAACCTCAACGCGATGGGTGCCCGCACGGGCCGCAAAGATATTTTGGTCGAAGTCAACGCGCTGTACACCGAGACGGTAGGCAACACCACCCGGTACGGGGACGCCTCGGCACCGTACGACAGTGCCAATAGCATCAATTTCGTCGACATTCCGGACCACACCCATCTGCCGTATCCAGAGGCCCTCAAAATGGTGGGAGATGCTTTTCTTGCCAAGGGCATCCATGTGCACTTCGATGTCGGCCCGGATCTCGCAGCCGGCTACGCTGCCGACATTGCCGCGCTCGCTGCTCTGCAGGGCACGACGGGCGCGCTGCCGACCAATCCCGCAAACAAATACATCGCCACAAGCGAACTCGCTCAGCCCCACTCGGCGGCGCGCGGCGGAGAAACGTTGCTCGAGCCGACGTGCACCCCAAGCGTGACTGAGCCATGTCATTTCCAGTATTTCCCCGGCACGGTGGGCTATAAGTTGGGGCTCGAGCTGATTCGGAACGCCCCCGTCAAGAACAACGGTGACGAGCTGATTACTCCTCAGGACGTCACAGATTGGGAGACTGGAGTTGGAACGACTCGCCGCCGGCGATTCGATGCACTGCGCGCGTCGTTCGTGCATTACTCGCTCTACGCGCATGCTCGTGGAAGGCCCAAGTCTCTTCCGTGCGTGAAAAACGGAATCCCCACTGATTACCCCAGTGTCGTCGGCAATTGCTTGCCGTACCAGACGAATAGTAAGTTCGTGCCTGCGGACTATCACGTGCCGACCAGCTCCTCCGGTGTCGGCGACCTGCCTGGCGGCAATTACCTGGTCACCTTGGGGCTGTGGGACGCATTGAACGGAGTCGGCACCACCTACAATCAGGCGGCAACGACCTTTCACGAGCTCGGACACAACCTGAATCTCTGGCACGGTGGAGTTGCGGCAATTCTCGGTCAGAAGAAAGTGGCGCCCGATCCGTTGGCGCCGGGCGCGCCGACCTTGGTCGAGCCCAACTGCAAGCCGAATTACCAGTCGACGATGAGCTACATGTTCCAGGGGCATGGGCTCATCACTGTCATTGGCGATGCCGTGATCGACTACTCCGACCTGTTGCTGGGAAACCTCAACGAAGCCGGCTTTCTCGCTGAAGACAAATTCGACAGCATTCCTAAATATCGCCCCACCTGGTTTGCGCCGGCAGACAGTGATCTCGCCGCAATAACGCTGGGAGTGCCAGCGGCAACCAGGCTCTGCAACGGCGTGAAATTCACCGAGCTTAACAGCCCGCCTGCCGAGCCAGGCATGGCTCGCGTGTGGGCTCCGTCACCATCCACGTCAATTCCTCCGGACTGGGACGTGTCGATCGACTGGAATGGCGATGAGGCGACGACTACAACCCCCAATTTGAATGTCAATTTCGACGGCGTGTTCCTCGGCACGCAGACGTTGGGAGTGCTTAACCAGGCCAGCGATTGGGCCAACCTATCGCAATCGCCCCCGTCGCCTGTCGGCATTCGGCTCGATCAGATTGGCGCGGGTAGCAACGTCGTGGTTCGCCGGCTCGAAGGCGGCCCCGAGAACGAGGGTATTCCGACACTAACTTCAGGCGACACCCTCGGCGGCGACACGCTTGGCGGCGACACGCTTGGCGGCGATACGCTTGGCGGCGACACGCTTGGCGGCGACACGCTCGGCGGCGACACGCTCGGCGGCGACACGCTCGGCGGCGACACGCTCGGCGGCGACACGCTCGGTGGCGACACGCTCGGTGGCGACACCCTCGGCGGCGATACGCTCGGTGGCGACACGCTCGGCGGCGACACACTTGGCGGCGGCGAGCTCGACTCGCCTACTTTGAGGGGTATGGGCCGCGGCGACCCAAGGGCGTTCGACGCGTGCCTTCTCGGTGGCACGTCGCAGCAAGACGGCTGCACCGGCGCGTGGATTGACAACACCCTGACCAGACACAATGCGCAACCCCTGGCGGGCGACGCGTTCTACCACAAGATTCTCTTGACGTGGTTCGAGCCAACCTCCGAGCCGGTTGATTTCTACACTTTGACTCGGACCGGTCGAAACGTGACCACCATCTATACGCTCCAACCTGAGGATCTGCCCACGGTTGGCGGCCGTGTCAGCTGGGTTGTCACCGATCCGGCTCCCAATCAACTTCCCGATCACGTCAACTTTACGTTCACCTTGGTGCCGACGCTCGACGACGATGGGCTCGGCACCGAATACGAGACGACGATCGCCGCGGTGAACGACTGGCCGCTGGCAGTCGATCGGTCGTACACCACGCCCCGCGGAACGCCACTCGTTGTGCCGGTCGGCTCGGGGCTGATTCGCAATGACACCACGGATTCGGACAGCCCGACGGCGTTGCGCTTCGCGTCAATCGAGACGCCGCCGCCATCCGGGCCGGGTGGGGGCACGTTGACCGCCTTTAACCCGAACGGCTCGTTTACTTTCACGCCGCACCCCAACACGAGAAATGTTGATGTCGTGTTCTTCTTCAGAGTGAGCAATGGCAACTGGACGAGCGGCGGCCCGTTGAACGACAACCTCAATACGGTCGCCGACAAGATCGGCAAGGTCACAATCAGAGTGCAGAACTAACAGTGACCAACACGTAGAACACTGCTTCGAGTCAATTTGAAGTGGGAACCGGCACGACGGGGCGAGGTCGCTCGCCCTGTTCGTGCCGTTCACGCTTATGCAGGCTTGGTTGTTCGTCACAACGTTGAGCACGGGAGGTTTGCAATGCGCTGGTTGAAGGCATGGGTTCTCGTCCTCGCATTCCTCGCGGCAGCAGCGACGGGATCGGCGCAAACGACAACCGGGACGATCACGGGAAGGGTCGTCGACGACCAGAATCTTCCCTTCCCTGGCGTGACGATCAATGCCGCAGGTCCGGCGGTGCAAGGCATTCAGACGGCCGTGACTTCCGAGAACGGCGACTACATCGTTCCGCTGCCCCCGCCGGGCACCTAAACGGTGACGTTCGAGCTCAGCGTGGTTTCAAAAGCAGGAGCGGACCGCCGCAGTTGCCGCCACTCAAGCGCTGCCGCTGAATATCACCCTCGGGCCGGCCACAGTCGAGGAAAACGTCGTCGTCGTCGGCCAGGCGGCGGACGTCCTGACGCGCACCGCGCAAGTGGCCACCAATTTCAAGCAGGATGTAACTGCGTCGCTGCCCACCAACCGCGACCTCAACGCGACGCTGTTGATGGCGCCGGCCGTCCATCCAACCGGTCCATCGGGCGCCTACTCGATCGCCGGCGCCCTGTCGTACGAGTCGCTGTTCATGGTCAACGGCGTCACGGCGATCTGGCCCAGGATCAGCGGCATCGCGCCACGCTCTGGCTCAGCTACGGTGTGCCGCGCGTAGAAGGCCTGAGCGTGAGTATCGTCCAGCAACTGGCGAGCGGCGCCCCGTACGGCGCCGGCGGTGCCGGCGGCGCCAATCCCCAAGGTCAGATTGGTTTTTCGGGCAGCGCGGTCGTCGACGCGCGCCCATTCGTGGCCGATCAGGGCTACGCGACAGCGCAAGGCGCCGCGAGCGAGAACTACTACTACACCGCCGCGATGCATTTCTCACCGAATCGTTGCGGCGCACCGACATCGCTGTCAACTACACACTGCCGTTGGGCCTCGGTGCACGACAACTGACGCCGTTCGTGCAGATACAGGTCATCAACCTGTTCAACAATCAGGATCTGTGCGCGTGCGGCGGCGACGTGTTCACCAATAGTGGTGGTGTGGCGCTCAATCGCATCGGTTCCGGCGTGTTGTCACCGATTGGCGCAAGCACGCTGGCACGATTCAATCCGTTCACGGAGACACCGGTGCAAGGCGTGAACTGGAACTACAATCAGAATTTCGGAACGCCGCTCAACCGTTTCGCGTTCACCACGCCGCGGATGTTCAGAATGAGTTTCGGCGTGCGGTTCTGAGCGCGGGAGCCCCGATCGACGTGACTGAGGGCGGCGCAAGAGCTCTCGACTCCGCAGCGTGCTGAAGGTGTCGTCCTCTAGGGTGTTCCGAGCCGTTTCCTGATTTGCGGCACGAGGGAATCTTCGGTCGAGTTGCCACGAATACTCAGATATTCCTCATACGCTTTTCGGAACCCCGGATCGTTCAATCCTTCCCGCGCGACGCCCTGATGGTAAAGGGCAAGTGGAAAATACCCGGAGGTGGGCTGCTCGTCGACCAGCAGCGACAGCGCCTCACCGCGCCGTTTCACGCACCGATCGAATTCGGAGTCGGCCTGCGGAAACGCCTTCAGAGACAAGTACGCACGGCCGAGACCCAAATGCGCCAGCCACGTGTCGAGCAGTTCGTTGGCCTCAGTGAGAATTCTGATGGCTTGCCGCGCATCTCCGCTCTTCAACGCGATTTCGCCCTCGATGATTTTGCCGTAAGCCTGCGGCTCGATTGAGAGTTCGGAAGCGAGACCGGCGGCAAGCGGGCGGGCCTTGGATGTCGCGTCCCCCTCCACGAAGATTCTCGCCACCAAAAACCGGATCGGCACACTAGTACTGGTCGCAAGAGCCTTTTCCGCGGTGGCTACAGCGGGGGCCTTCTGGCCGCGCAGTAGTTGCGCATACGCGAGAGACGTCAGCTTTCGTGCTGCTCTGTCGGGGTTCTTGGCCTCCAGATCCGCGGCGGCGCCTTGCCGGAAAATCTCCACGGCATCAGCGAAACGGCCTTCATACAGGGCCAAATCGCCCAGACCGGCGACCGACCACGAGGCGCCACGCGCACTAATCGGGGCGAGCTTGCCATACGTCGCTTTCGCCTCGCCCAAACGTCCCCGTCCCAATTGAGCGAATGCCCCTGCGAGCGTAATGAGATCGCTTGGTTCTTGGACGGCTGTCACCTCTTCTTCGGCAACCTGGAAGTCCCCCGCATAGTCGGCATAAACGGCCAGATTGCCGCGCAGCACCAGGCGGTTCGGCAGGATGCGCACCGCACTGCGCATGGCGTCCACCGCCTCGCGCATGTTCCGCAGCTTTGAGAAGCAGAAGGCGCGGTTATTGAGCGCAACCGCATCGGCAGGGTACTGTGCGACTGCCTGACCAAATTCCTGCACGCATTGGCGGTAGTCTCCGGTCGTAATGTAGTAGGAGCCGCGAATGGCGAACCGTTCGCGCTCGGTCACTCCGTCGAGATGGCTAATCGCCTGCTTCATGTACTTCTCGGCATCGGCGAGATTGCCGAGATTGCGCGAGATGTGGCCAAGGCCCTGGTACCCCAGCCCGAACTTCGGATCCAAATCCACTGCTTTTTGGTAACTCTGCCGGGCTTCGTCGAATTTGCCGTCGTATTGCGCTTCGAGCGCCGCCGCGTAAAGACGGACAGTATCGAGCGAGGTTGACGAGAGGCTCTTGAGCGCCAGCAACTGCGCCGAATCCGACATCTCGTCACCGAGCACCTGCCGGACGTTCGTGATGAGCCGGGTCGCTGCGTCGAGCACTTCCTCTTTGCTCGAGGCCCGGCCCGTGGTGTCGGTCAGGGTGGATCCGGTTACGGTCTGAATGGCCTTGACCGACACCTCGTAACGACTGCCTTGACGGCGGATCGAGCCCGACAGGACGACGCCCAAGCCTTGCTTCAGCGCGATGTCGCGGGCTGCAGCCTCGTCGAGTTTTTCCGGCGGGCGGACGCCCAAACTGCCACGGATTCCGACGCGATCGTAGGCACTAATGAAGCCCGCGCCCTCGAGAGCGCGCTTGATCATCGGCTCCAACGAGCGATCGAACGTCGGCTCTCCAGTGGTGTTCTCAAAATCCGCAATGACGACCGCCACCGGCTCGTGCTCTTTCGGCGGCGCAAAAATCCATGTCCCCGTGTAAAACGTGCCGCCGAGCAGCAGCAGCACCAGGACTGCCACCATAGCCATGGTGCGCCGGGTGACCCGGCGGTAGATCGGCAGCGGCTTGCCGTCTTCGTCTAGTCTGTCGAGTGCATCCCGGAGTTCGACCGTCGTCTGAAAACGACTGTCGGGGTTTGGCTCGAGACAGCGGGAAATGATCGCATCGATTGCCGGGGGTATGTCGGACTTGACCGTCCGAGGTGCAGGAGGAGGCTTCTCCATCCGCCCCTGCAGTTCCGCCACGGCGCTGATGGCATGCTCCGCTCGGCGGCGACCGACGAGCATGTCGTAGAAAATCAAGCCGAACGCGTAAATGTCCGCCCGCTGATCGACCTCCTGCCCCTTAGCCTGCTCGGGCGCCATGTACTCGACCGTGCCGATGATGGTGCCCGCCATTGTGGCACCCGCCAGGAGCGCGGCAGCGCGGCCCAATTCGGCCGGGAGCAGAATACCCTTTGGCGCAGGACCCTGACCGGCGCGACCGGCCGAGCGCGCGATTCCAAAATCCATGATCGTCGGCTCGTTATCGGCGCCGACCATGATGTTGGCTGGTTTGAGATCACGGTGAACCACGCCCGCTTCATGCGCGGAGACGAGGCCAGATACAACGCCTCGAGCGATCTGTAGCGCTCGAGGGACCGGCAGACGCGTGTCCGTCTTCAGGATGGTCGCGAGATCGGACCCGTCGACGTACGGCATCGTGATGTACTTGATGCCGTCGATTTCTCCCAGATCGTGGATGCGGACAACGTTCTTGTGCGTGACCTGACGCGCGAGCAGCAACTCGCGCTTGAAGCGGCGCTCGATCTCGAGGCCTGTCGTCGGGTCCGCCGCAATCTCGGGCCGAATCACCTTGACCGCAACCGCCACGCCCAATTCCGCGTCAAACGCCTGATAGACGGCACCCATGCCGCCAACACCCAGCACTTTGATGATGTGGTAGCGGGAGCCGAATGCCTGCCCCAATTCGAGCGGCCCCTGATTGCCACTGGCCGCGCGCCTGACGCCGCTCGGCGGACGAGTAGGTGGACGCGTGGGTGGGGGCTGGAACGTCGTCGCGTCACTGTCAATCGGCTGGAACGTCGTCGCGTCGCTGTCAGTCGGCTCAAACGTGGTCACGCCGTCATCGGCCACACTTGGTCCAACAACGGTTTCGGAGACCTGCTCGGCACCGGAAGGGATACCTGGATACTGCGTCGCGTCATCTTCTGGCTCCGGCACAGCGCCGACGTCGTTGGTAACTGGAGGTGGCGTGAGCAGGGCCGCAGCGACTTCCCTGCGCTCTTTGGACATAGGTCGACCGCAGGAGGGACAGCTCTTCTCAGTCGACCTTGTTTG
The DNA here is from genome assembly GCA_963846425.1 of uncultured Acidobacteriota bacterium. Taxonomy (GTDB): domain Bacteria; phylum Acidobacteriota; class Vicinamibacteria; order Vicinamibacterales; family UBA2999; genus JACCSI01. The sequence continues at coordinate 1,442,619 of CAWJVW010000002.1, forward strand.
GGTGCCGCAGTGATCGCAGCGCATGGCTACAGTCAAATAGACGGCCAGGTTCGCCGTTCTTTCTCGGCTTGCAGCGATTGCCGCTCATCCAGCCGATACTTGCGGCACCAGCCTACCCCCTTGATGGGTTGGAAGCGATGTGCAGGTTAACACGAATGAGACGTGGCGAGGCCCGAAAATCGCCAGTTTTGATGTATCGGGCGCGCGGCAAACCTGTCCCAGCCGCCAGCGCCGAGCTGGCCGACGATCTCGGAGGGCCCAATGCGTGAGGGCAAAAGTGGCAGCCAAGGGATAGGTCTGAGCAACGACCGTTAATAGAATGGCGCCGACCGGGGTCGCGTCAGCGGAAAGTAGGCGTGCCGCGACCATTAGGTCATGTCGGGTCCATCGACGGGCGAACGGCAACTCGGTAGATCGCAACTGGTGGTGAGCTGCTCTCCTTCTGCACCGTGATCGTATTGAAGCCCGAACGCCAAAGCACCGTATGCGGCCGGACCTTCAGTAAGACTGTTGAAGGGCGCAGTGTGTCTGGCATCAGCGAACCAATCAGATGGTTGTTGATCGACACGAGCAGCGTCGCTCTCGCCGGCGGATCGAGCAGCCGCGTCCGCGCATGGACTTCGACGATGACCGGCGTGTCTGAAGAAATGTCGAGCGGAACCAGCAACTCCGCCCGCGGCGCTTCCATCCATCGCAAATCGCCGTATTGATCGGAGGCTCGCGACCCCCAGCCGCTGACGAGAAACTTGGTCGCGCTGGCGCCGAAGGCGATGTCAATCTCCCCGCGTGGCGATTCGGGCGCGAGCAGATCGTACTGATTGATGGCAAGCCCCGTACGCCATGCGAACCAGGCGTTGGCAGGAAAAGCAAACGGGTAAAAGAAAGGTGGACGAGTGGCAAGCGTGGCTTGTTGACGCACGATGCGTCCGAAGGGCACGGTTTCACCGGCGTTGAGCATACCGGTGGCATATTGCGCCATCAGGAGCTGGTTCCATGCGACGGCCGCAACGGCAACAATCGCGATTGCCGTCATTGGCCAGCGGGTGAGGTAGTGCACTGCCAGTGCAAGCCCTGGTCCAAGAATCACCAGGCAGCTCGTAAATCGCCGGCCGCCAAACGACCACCCGGCCGCCCAGTCGGCGGTTGACCCATTGACCCAGGCCATCAGAAAAAAAATGAGAAGAGCCGCGATACCCCAGCCAGCCCGGCGTGTGAGATAAGCAACCGTTCCGATCAGCGCCACGTACGCTACGGGCGACCAGGACAGAAAACCATGCCAGGACGACCAGAGGGTGTCGTCCCAGCGCGAGTTGAAAAAATCCAGATAGCCGCCGGTGCCGACCAGTGAAAAGGGTTCGCGGCTGAAGAGAATCGCCGAATGAACGGCCTGAACGACGAGAAACGGCAGCGCGCCCACGAACCCCCACAGGGCTAATCGCAGGGCGCCGAGGGTTCGCTCGCGAAGCGTCACCGGCGACGCAAACAGCAGGACGGCCGGGAACAGCGCGAAGAGCGCTTCCTGTGGTCGTGAGAGAAACGCAGCTCCCAGAAGCGCGCCCAGGAGCATCGACCGCCGCGGCGTGATCGTCGCCGAAACCCAGCGGGCTGCGGCAGCCACGAAGATCGCAACAAAGCCGAACGAGGTTGCGTGTGTCATCGACGGCTCGTACACCATGTACCAGACGAGCGGCGTCCCGCCAAACAGCAGCAGCGTCGCGGCAAACGCCACGCTTCGAGGAAACTCACGACGGAGCTCGCGATGGACCACGAGCAGGCCTGCGGCGCCGATCGAAAACGACGACACCAGGGCCGCGCGGACGTAGGGCAACGTCAGCCCCAGCGCCGTGGCCTCAGCCGGTGCACTCCAGACACCGAGCGATCGTCCGACGGCATCTACCGCCACAACGGCGCCATACAGCGGCAGCCAGATGAAGGTTGGCCCGATTGGCACCACGTGAGACGGGCGCGGCGGCTGCCCAAGGAAGGCAAACTCCGCCGACACGTTCAGGTCTCGATCGAAGATCACACTGCGGAGCTGCGAGAAATAAATAACGCCATCCGTGGTGATACCGTGCGCATCTTCGAACTGGACGCCAAGCGCGACGAGCAGAACCAGAACGAGTGCGTGGACGTCGAGCGTGCGGCGAATCCATGTCCGCCACCGCGCCTGGTCAGCGCGATGCAAGAGCCAGGAGCCCAACGCCACGAGCGGCAGACCCGACAGGACGACCACCCATGCCGAGGGCCGTGGAGGCAGCGTCAACAACCATGCAAGCCACGCGAGCGCCACCGACACGAGGATCCAGAACCGAGAGGGAATTGTCAGCTGCAGAACCAGACAGCTATGATCGATGCGACCAATTGAGAGTTACAAGTTCAAAGTTTGGCGGATTCCTTGGGGGGACAGTTGCCTAATCGTCGCAACCGCTGTAAAAGGGGGGCCGTGACCCGCTGATCACACATGACGCTGGTGCTTCGACTGGCGGTCGCGACCATGGCTGGCTGGCTGCTCGCGCTCGCCCTTGCGTACTTCGGACTGATCATCACGACGTTTGCCACCGTGGGTGTTTCGCTGCGGGCTCCCGCGCGCGACCCCTCTCCCGGCGAGTACGCCGTGCTGCTGACGATCGCCGCCGTTGGAGCTGCGGTTGGCGCACAGCTCACCGCGCGGCTGGCGCGATCGGATGCCAGCCTCGCGTTGCTCGGACTGGCACTGGGGCTTGCGGCCACGTACTGGTGGGGATTCAGAGGAGGATCGTTGGCGTGGCCCGAATGGTGGGCGCCCACCGTGGCCCTTGCGGCCGTTCTCGGCGTGTGGGCTGGCACACTGGGTATTCGAAGGCAGCCCGCCTGACGACTCTAGGTTCTAAGATGCCGCGGATGGCCCCGGCTCGACGAATCGAGCCGGGCACTATCCGCAGCGGGGAAGACTCACAAAATACGCGCTTTGCTAAGGGGCGCAGGTTCCGGTTGTCGCTGCGGTCACTGAGATCACCTCTAGTTCGCGCAGTTGCAGGTCCTTGCTGACGACATCCACGCCCGTCGGTGGCCGGCCGGCAGTGGCGCCACCTGTTGGAGCTCCTGCGGCACCCACTTCAGCCGCCTTGAGCTTGCCCGTGATCTCGACGCGCTTGCCCACGAACGCTTTGGCCTTTTCCTCGTTTGCTCCTGTCAATTCGTAGGCGGAATCGGCGCCCTTTGAATCGGGTTTCAAGCCTTGGGTTGGCATCGAAGCGTTCGTAAGGACAAACTCATCCTGAGCGCCGACGCCTGTGCCGGCAACTCCCCCACGACCCTTATCCTGGGCCTGGCGGTAGTCCGCCTCACGCTGCACACACCCAACAAGGGTGACCTGCTGCTCGGGTTGTGTCGCTGTTGTACCAGGCTTGGGTTGCGGTTGTGGTGGTGCAGTCTGCGCTGCCACAGGTGTATTCAGAACGGTTGCCGCGAGAAGACTAGCGGGCAACAATAACATCAGCTTCATTTCTTTCCTCCAGTGTGAACAGGTAGTCATGCACGCTCTTGCAATCATCACGCCTCTTAACTGTTCGGCTTGAATCTCAGCCGGGCTATCACAACAGCGCGCCACGCGCGCAATGACCTTCTTTGACTTTGTATTGACCCGCCACTACCGTCAGCATCAATGACTCTCGCTCCCGGCGCCCGCCTTGGACAGTTCGAGATCCTCGAACCGCTGGGCGCCGGTGGAATGGGCGAGGTCTACCGTGCGCGCGATTCGCGGCTCGGCCGTATCGTCGCCATCAAAGTTCTTCGGCCAGAGGTTGCCGCGGATCCCGATCGGCTCGAACGTTTCGAGCGTGAGGCCAGGTCCGCCTCAGCACTGAACCATCCCAACATCGTCACGATCCATGACGTCGGCGTCGCGGAAGGTACGTCCTACATCGCGATGGAATGGGTCGACGGATCGCCGCTGCGCGATCTGGTGGCGCGCGGAAAGCCGCAGTCGATTTCGACGGTCGTCAGCCTCGGCGCGCAAGTCGCAGAAGGACTCGCCAAGGCGCATGCCGCGGGCATCGTCCACCGCGACCTCAAACCCGACAACGTCATGGTGACCGCCGACGGTCTGGTCAAGATTCTGGACTTCGGCCTGGCCAAACTGCTGGCGAGCGGCGACGCGGCGATGTCGCAGCTTGCGACGGAGGTGCGTGGGACGGCCGCGGGGATGCTGCTGGGCACCGTGGGAACATGTCGCCGGAACAGGCGACGGGCCGGGAAGTCGACCACCGTTCGGACCAGTTTGCACTGGGAGTGATCCTCTACGAACTCGCCACGGGCGCCCGTGCATTCAAGCGTGATTCGGCGCCGCAAACGCTGACAGCCATTATCGAGGACGATCCCGAGCCAGTCGAAACGCGAAATCCGCAAATCCTGCCGCAGCTGTCACGGGTGATCGCGCGCTGCCTGGCAAAAAAGCCCGCGGACCGCTACGAGTCCACGCGTGATCTCGCACACGACCTCCGGGATCTCGTTCATGAAAGCTCCGCGCCGAGGGTCGTCGCCCCGCCCGTCCGGCGACCGGTTAAAAAGGTCGCGGCCCTTGCGGTGATCGTCGTTCTGGCTGGCGCCGCTGCGGGCAGCTGGTGGCTCGTGCGATCGCGCGGGGCGCAAGCCGCCGCGGACCAGACGCGGCGCGTCGTAGCCGTGTTGCCGTTTCAGGATCTCACAGGGGATGCTTCACGGTCCTATATCGCGGCGGGGATGACCGAGGAGATTCGAGGTCAGCTCACGAAGGTATCTGCCTTGCGGCTGCTCAGCCGCAGCGCCGTACAGCGGTACGGGAATAACGACTTGCGGCAATTACGATCGGATCTCGGCGCGGGCACTGCCGTCGAAGGTAGCGTTCGGTTGGAGGGGCAACGCGCACGCGTTTCCGTCGAGCTGATCGACACGGCCACCGAGCAGACGCTCTGGTCCGAACAATACGACCGCACGCTCGATGACGTGCTCTCCGTCCAGAGCGACGTGGCGCTGCGGATTGCCTCGGCGCTGAATGCCACACTCGCGCCCGAAGAGAGAACTCGGGTGGCGCGCCCGCCGACTACCAACCCCGCAGCGTACGATCTCTTTCTTCGCTCGCAGGAGCTCGCCATCGTCGATCGGCAGCAGAACCTCCGCGCAATCGAATTGCTTCGGAAAGCCGTTGCGCTGGATTCAACATTCGCACTCGCGCACCCGCGGCTCGCCTACCGCACCTACTTTCTCGCGTACTACGACGACCCGAAGCACATTGACATCGCCATCGAGATCGCCCGGCGCGCGATCGAGCTCGACCCCAATCTTCCAGCCGGACATATGGCGCTCGCCAGCGCCTACGGCCATAAGGGCTGGGCATCAAAGTCGCGGCCGGAATTTCTGAAAGCGCTGCAGCTCGATCCGGACAACGTCGGGGCCACTTCGAACATAGCCGTCCTCGATTCCGAGGTGCTCGGCCGCCATGACGAAGCGGTCGCGTCGGCACGGCGTCTGTTGAACATCCCTCCGATCATCGACAACACCATTTTTCACATCAGCTGGCCGCTGCTTTTCCTGCGTGACGATGCCACGACGGACCGGTGGCTGACGGAAGGTGAAAAACACTTTCCGGTCGCACGGTTGCAGTTTCTGAACGCCGCGCTGCTTTACTTGCGCGGCGAAGAACCCGCCGCACTAGCACGTGCGCGCAAGATCGTCGAAGAGCACCCGGGAAACGAGGAAACCGTGGCGGTGGCCGCGAAGTTGGCATTTCTCACACACGCTCCTGACGCTGAGCAGCAGATTGAACGGTTGTTTCGTCGTGCACCCGGTCTCGAAACGGGACCGGTATTGAAGCAGGAGACTCATCAGACCAGCTACGCATACCTGCTGATGGAGCGCGGCGAGCACTCGCGCGCGCGGCCGCTGCTTGACGAAGCGCTGAAGCGCGCCCATAAGGCGATCGAGGACGGCAACGAGAACCAGCGAGTGCCGTTCGAAATTGCGGCGATCCATGCGACGAGAGGCGAGAACGATCTGGCAATGGAGTGGCTCACGAAGGCCTTTGCCGCAGGCTACAAAGACTACACAACGCTTGGACGACATCGGATCTTCGCACGGGTGCGGGAGGACGCGCGGTTTCAGAACATGGTGAAACAGATGGAGCAGGCGGTGACGACCATGCGCCAGCGATCGGCGGTGCTCGCCGAGTTGAGGGCGATGCCGTTCCCAACGATCACACCCACGCGGTGATTCGCGCACGACCTGCTACGATGACTGACAGGCGCCCGTAGCTCAGTGGATAGAGCATCGGCCTTCTAAGCCGAGGGTCGCAGGTTCGAGACCTGCCGGGCGCGCCATTTCCTAAAGATTTTGATCATTCCGATGCCCGAAAATTCGGCAGGCGAACATTCATCGAAAAAAGTGATCACTCTTGCAAGTCGCAGATGGCTCTGATCATCGGCCACGGATGCCGACGATCGCTTTACGACCGCGCCTCGAGGATGCCATCGTGCGTCCGTGAATGACGTGCGAGCGTTGCGGCGCAGTGCCGGGCTGCTGCAAAGAGAACTCGCGGAATTGTTGGGAGTGCCGCTGAACACACTCCGGATGTGGGACAGCGGCGTGCGTCAGATCCCGCGGGCGGTGTTCGTGCGACTCACGCGCGCTCTTGCGCTGAAGCGACCAACTACCAAGGCAGCGCGCGCGACAGTCAACAACCTCGACGAGAATGCACTGGCTCCCCTCAAGGTCCTCGCGGCGGAATTCGGCATCCACGTCGCCACCCTTCAAGCCGCAGCCAGGACGGGCACACTCGCGGTTCATTTGTCCGAGCGGTCTGCGTTTGGTCGGCCCGTTGTCTATGCGAGCCGCCATGCGGTCAATGTGTTCAGAGACACGCACTACCGGCAATCGAGACGGCCGCTTGTCTCGGGAGCACCTGTTCAGGTGATCGTTCCTAGCGATTATGCCGAGCGACTGAAGACCTTACGAGGTCGGCTCGGTGTGTCTCAGAAAGGGCTCGCAGAGCGGATCGGTGCCGCGGGCAAGGCGGTGGTCTACCAGTGGGAGGCGGGGATGCGACGTCCCTCGCCGGTGTTTTGGGGGCGAATCGAGACCCTTGAGCACGCGTGCCCCATCAAGTGACGGCGAGATGACTGATCATACGGGCCACGAGCTAGGCGATCTCACCGCTGAACTCCGACGCAAGCGTCGTTCGTCCTAATAGCCTTCGATTAGAGTCGGGTGGATAGTCGCCGCACCTGCCGCGTCGCCCGAGCGTGCGGCTGGCCAGCGCGGCGCGGCCTACGAATGTTTCTTGAATTGAGCGAAGCCCACAAGGTTGCCTCCCGGTTCCTTCACGTACATTTCCGTACTTCCGTAGAACGTGTCGTGGCGCGGCTTGGCGACAGGCGCGCCCGCCAAGGCATTCTCGATCGGGTCGAGGTCGTCGACGGTGATGAAGAGCACCGTCGAGTGGCCGACCAATTCCTCCGCCGCTTCGGGCCGGTCCGCCAGCACGCTGGAGCGCGTCTGGTACATGACTTCGACGTCGCCGGCTTTGACGCTGGCAAATACCAGCTTGCCGTTGTTGCCCGGGACTTGGTTCTCAGCGGTGAAGCCGAGCCTGTCGGTCCAGAAGCGAAGGCACGGCTCGACTTCGTCGACGACGAGAACGGGGCTCAAGTGCTGCAGACCGAAGGTCGTTCGTGATGTCATGGGGCGAAGAGTATCAGCGAGCTGTGTCAGTTTCTGTCAGCAGTTGGAAGCGAGGCGATGCGTTCCGCTTCTCTCCACTCCGACAGCAACTGTGGGCGTGGGCGCGCCAGTCGTTCGCCGGTCATCTCTGCCGCCGTGATCCGATCCGTGCGGAAATGCCGAAATGCCTGCCGCAGTTCGCACCAGGCGACGATGACGCGGACGCGCTCGAAGAAGGCGATGGCGATCGGCCAGATGACGCGAATGGTCTCGTTGTCATCGTCGCTCACATACGCGATCCGCAGCTTGCGCTCGTCGCGGATCGCCTCGCGGACGATACCGGCGTCGATCCGATCGCGAGCCGCTGTCCGCGGCACGGCGAAGAGCCCGGCGTCTTCGACGCGGTGTCGCAGGCGATCCGGAAGCACCGCCGCGATCTTGGCGACGGCATCAGCGGCTGCGCGCGCCAGCGACGCGTCGGGAAGCTGTGCGACCCAGCGCGACCCGAGGATCAACGCTTCGATCTCTTCGTCGCGAAACATGAGAGGAGGCAGCAAGAAGCCGGGCCGCATGACGAATCCGATTCCTGCTTCGCCGGCAATCGCCGCCCCCTGTGCCACGAGCGTTTCGATATCGCGATAGATCGTGCGCACCGACACGGACAGCTCGGTCGCCAGCTGCTGCGCGGTGACCGGCCGCCGGTGCATCCGTAACGCCTGAATCAGCGTGAGTAAGCGTTCGCTCCGTGATCCCACATTCCCTCCCACGATCTACCTGCCGTTGACAGACGCGAACTAGACGTCGAGAATGCCCCTGCAAATTACCGTTGGCGCCGAGGGTAACCCGGCGACCCTTACCCGAACCGTCGCCGACGCGAGCGGCCGGGTGGAGCCACCGCCGGATTCACCTTCCGAACACTTGCCGATCAAGTCAGCGCGCAATACGCGCAAGAGCGGTTCACGCGGGTTTCGCTCGGAGCGTCTGAATAGTGCGGTGGCTCGGTGTCGCTTTGGACTGCTAAAAGAGTAGCTGGCGAACGTTCGGCGAATAAAGTGACCGGTCTTGCATAATCGCGCCACTTTGTTGCGGACGCGAGATGCAATGTTTTCCCCCAATCCTAATTGACCTGCCAGCGCCGCTTATGCCTCAGTCGCACCGTTGTCGCCACGCTGCCGCATGATGATGTCAGGGAGGAAGAAACATGAGGGCACGTAACGTATACGACGGCGAAGGTCAACGGGGACCAGTTGACGGTCATGCCACAGAAGAACGAGAAGGGGTGGAGGATCGCGGGGTGGCTGACGATGAATCGCAAGAAGCAGAAGAGGAAGCGCAAGAACAGGACGAAGACGACGACGACGGAGAGACGGGCGTTTTCTAACGACTATTAATCTTCGGGACCTCACCCTCCAGTCTCAGCTGTCGATCGGCATGTAGTTTCTTCGCCGCGCGTGAACCCATCCGGGCATTCCGCGGCGACGACCCTGCTTTCCGTAGACATTCGTGGACGCGCGATGGTGTCGGGGGCCAGGACACAGGCTGCTGCCCTACCTGCGTGGGAGCCGTTACGATCTGTCCATCGGAGCTTCGAGACGCGCCAAGATCGACGTCTACTTTGTTTTTCTCCGGAGCAAGACGACGAAGTCTTCAGCAAGTTCTGCCGGTTGCGCACTAAGAGCAGAACGAGGCCGTGTTGCCGGCGTGAGTTGCACAACCACTCCCTTCTCTCTGTGGGAGCCCATCGTACCCGAGTTCGGGTTGCGTTGCTGCTCGGCACGAGTCCGCCAAGGTGCATAGCCTGCGTTCAGAATCGCCACGACTGGCGCAACTTGTCGAAGACGGCCCTTCCCATCGATGCGATCCAGAAGTTGCCCAGCGAATGCCAGCGCCTCGTGAATACGGTGCTGGATGTCTTCCTCAATTAACGCCGCGAGAGAGAAGGAACGACCTTCGCGTTCGGAGACCGCTGGCACTACGATACGAACCGATCCCACCTGATCGACCAGGAGTGAGCGATCGCTCTGAAGTAGTCGCAATTGGTCATCTTTGACAACAACTTCGGTACCCCCCGAGGGCTCCAGAATGCGGTATGGCCCAAATAGAGCCTCTTTCTGAAGATCCGTCTTCAAAGTTTCGCTTTCAAGTTCAGCTGGCCGAAGGATCTGTTGCTGCGGGCCACCGGTCACCACAATACAGAGAGATGCCGTGCCAAACGAACCATGTTGGGTCTGCGGCACGAGCGCCTGTGCTCGGTTGATTAACTCGACAACGTCCACAGTTCCGCGTTGCTGCTGGAGCTCAAAGTCATGAAGCTGGGCGACGGTCGCGCGGAAAAGATCGGCTGGGTCGTTAAAGCCCGATGTGAACTGGCCGCCCGCCCACTGCTGGACCTCCTTGATGAATTCGGCTTGGCGAACTTCAGGCGTCATCGAGTCTTGAATGAACGCAAGCACCGGCTTACCGGTATCCCTCGCCTCTCGATACTCTTCGTGCGTCGCCGAAAGACCGGACAATTGCACGTCACCATATCGCTCGCCGAGGAGGAGAATGACCGTGTCGCATTCCCGGACTCCCGCCAAACAGACGCGTTGCGGCGATTCGGGACTTGCGCCGAATTCCTCAGCGCGCGTCACAGTGTGTTTCAGCGTCGACACAGCCGTCGCGGCACTGTCGCGAAATGCCGTGAAGCCACCGATGAGTGAACTAATAAATACCTTCATCGAAATGATAATCGCCGTCCTGCCGTCACCGGTCAACCGCCGCCAACGCAGGCATGCGCTGGGCGGCCTGTCGCGCTGGAGCGAACGCAGCGCAGTCCGATGATCAACGCGCGGTGAGCGCGTGACTTCTAAGCCGAGGGTCGCAGGTTCGAGACCTGCCGGGCGCGCCATTTCTGGCCAGAATTTCGCAACCTTCCCGAGCAATAGCGCGTTGTGAGGCTTACCCCCGATGCCTGACCGGTCACAAGTCGGCAAACGTTAGCTCACTGAATTACCTGCGTGAGCTTCGCTTCACTTCCAAGCGGCACGATGGCAAGCTTTTGTCGATGCCTGACCCGAAGGGGCAGAATGCAAGCCTGCGCGAGTGCCGTGACGAGCTTCATCTGACTCAGCGCGTACTGGCCGGGCGACTTGGCATCGCGACAGAAACGTATCGCGCATGGGAATCCGGGCGTCGAGTGGTTCCGGTGAAAATTCTCGGTCAAGCACGAGCACTGGCTGGCTATCCCGATGATCGCGCGCTGTTGCCGCTGCATAAACTCGCCGAGGTGATCGGCGTCATGTACGTACTCTCCGAGCGGCGGCGCGAGACGGCCGCCTCCCCGTCGTCCACGAGACGCGCACGACATTTCGTCAGCTCCGCGGCCGCACAACACTCGCGGATGCGCTGGAATTCCGCCGCGTGTGGTTTCGCAAGCACATGCCTTGTCATCGAAGGCCGCCCGCACTCACCTGGGCGGCTATACCTACCGACTTCGACGTGCATATACGAGCCACGCGTCTCCGGCTAGGCCTGAGCCAACGCGAGTTCGCGACACGCGTCGGTGCGGCTCGAAAAGCTGTCGTCTACCAATGGGAAGCGAGAAAGCGGTGCCCATCTCCACTGTTCTGGGCACGAATCAACACGTTGCTTTAACCCGGCTAGCAGGTCATCTGGGAATGCGAGATCGCCTTGCAGTCAACAACGACGGACGTCGTTTCCCTTGTACGCAGTCAGTCCCCGTGTGTTCTATTGAGCAGACACCGACTCGATCAGACAGCTCGGTGGCAACCCAAATTCCCGCGCAATTTGCGGCCAGGTCACAAACCCCAGAAGGTGCGCAGCGAGGTTCGCACGCTGCTCTGGAGCAAGGTGCGGATAGCTGCCTGCGAGCGTAACACCCGCGGCAGCAAGGGCGTTCGTCCCATCTGGTTCACTTTCTACCGCCAGCATCACTCCGAACTGCTTTCCCGCTGCGAACTCCTCCGCGGCCTCCACATTCCTCCACAGCTGCGAACGCTGTTTGAACCACCGCGTCGAGGGTGACACGCTATCCGTCCGTTTACCCTCAATGAAGAGAACACAGTTCCTGGAGATTAGGCAGCAATCAACATGCGAGAACCCCTCAAACGCCCACCGCTTGCGGTAACTACCGGGGCCCTTTCGCCTCTCAAGCGCGGCCAGCCCTTCGCGCTGCATTTCTTCACGCTCCTGCCGTGTTCCGCGCAGCAGCCTACGTCGCCACTCGCGGGCGTTCTCTGTGGTTGTGCCGAAGGTCTGATCGTTGGGGCGAACCTGCAGCTGATCGGGGTGCTGGAGAAGCCAGCGGAGAAATGCGGTTGGTGGTGGCACCAGCCGTTCATAAATCTTCCGCATTCGTGAAGTCTCGTCGCGCGGCGCTTCAGACTCGAGCAGTGAGCCGATCCGGGTTGGCACACTGGCGCCTGGATGGGCGCGTCGGGCCATTTCGCACAATGTTTCGATCCACTGCTCGCCTGAAGGCCACTTGTTAAGAAGGCAATTGAATACTGGCTGCACACGAGTCAGAGAACTGTCCTTGTCGCCCATGCCTACCTCATCTCTATTGCAAGCCGCACTCGCATCAAGAGTGTAGTCTGGCCATAGCCGTAGCAAACACATGAGTCTTTGGGCATCCGCCGCGCGCGCGATTGAAGACCCTATTAACGAGGATATCTGGGCGCACTCCCCTTCGGTCCAGCGTGATATTCAACCGCCCGTGCAGGTGCGCCTAAAGACCGTCGGTGCACAACAGGCCATGCTCCTCGAGGATCACGTGCTGCCGTGGGTCCCAGACCTGCTGGGAGTCCGTTGGAGAGAGCCCTCATCACTCTTGATCGTGGGTTCCGCCTACGCTCCGTTCATCGCCGGTGCTGCCAGCCGTAGGTCAATGCCCCTGCAGGATTACATCAGCGCGCGAAGCTGGCAGGAGTTCCATGCGCGTTTCATCGAATCAGTGGTGCGTAGGGACCATAGCTACTACGAACCGCTGTCCTTGCTGGCGTCGGCAACCGCCTACTCTCAGAACTGCGCCAACTTGGCATTCCTGGATCTCTGCCGAGCCAGCTTCACCGAGAAAACAGCACGCGGCGATTTCGTCGGTGGGGATGCTGTCGTCGGGCGGCATTGTGCGCTATTTGAGCGATACGTCGAGCACCCCACGAACGCGCAGTGGTTGTTCGAGCGGATTATAGGTTCCGCCGCGACTCGCATTGTCGCCCTCGGCACTATCGCAGAGCACGGCTCAATGAGAACTGTTCGCTCCTACTCCAGATCGCACCGGCCGACGCGCAACAAATGAAATGTGCGAGCAGCAGCCGTTACGCGACCTACTCGGTGGCGACCTTGGGGTCAATTCTGCTCCAAAGCCTCCAAGAGTTCGGCGTTAGTAGCGTCTGACTCGAGATTGACGATAAAGCCCGAGGGTCCCTGATTGCGTCCCACGATGTCCTTGTTTTGAGCTTATCGCGGGATGTTCCCCCACGGCTCGGACACGCATGCTCCTCCAGCCCCACGTTAATAGACGGACGAAAGCGAAACTTTTTCTTCCAAAACCTGCCAACTAAGCCGACCTGTGGTCAAGTGGAAGCCTGCCTGATTGATGTAATCAAATTCGTCCAAGGTATTTCTTGATGCAGTGCGCCGCCCCTAAGTTCGCAGCGAACGGATGGAAGTCGGGCAGCATCTCAACTTCATACCCTAGGCCCTGCCAGATGCTCTGGTTCGCAGCGTCTGTAGCGGCAAGCTTCGACCAGGGACCATGCCCATACGTGGGAATCCAGACTTTCTTGGGATTATCCTGCGTTAGTACGTTGTTCCCGGTCGCGAAATACCAGTAGCGCAGCTTGTCGGAATCGTCGTCGTCGTAGGCCATCGGGAGGGGATTTCGAACGACGTTGAACCCCACTTCCGCAAGGCCTCTAGCGATGTCGTCGAAAACATCCTGCATTGCTCCATCGGGCAATGGCTCGTTCATCGTGTCAGCAGCCAGCTGAGGATCGCCGACTAGCACGGTATAAGGGCCAGCGCCCTCGCGACCAGCCAGGCTGATGAACATGTCAATATGGAACAGCGGCTGGAGCGTGCCGTTCGCGTTGCCGAAGTGCAACACTTCTTGCCAAGCTTGGCCTTCGAGGGTGATTGGGCGTTTTGACATCGCTGGCACCGGCAGTCGCGAACCGACGACGATGAGCTTACGCGCCAACTCCATGGCAGATCCGTAGCCGCGAGCCACCGCTTGTGCTGTGGACTCACTTTGCTCGGGCACAATGAAACCAAGCTCGAGGGAATGGGCAGGATAGTCGGCGCCAATAAACCAGAAATCGTCGCCAATAAGCACGTTCCCACCTTGAAAGTACAGTTGCACCTGGGTTGCTTCGAGGTCAGTCCCAGGTGCGATCCGATCGGCAATGAATGCATCTTGCGCCCGATTGAAACTGGCAGGCTCTACGAAATAGGTCTCGTTGTCGACCTGGTCCAAGCAGACGCAATACGCGTCTTCAGCCCAGACGGTAAAATCCATGCCGTTCGGGGCCCCTATGACCTCGCTTCTTGCGGTCAGGGCGAACTCCTGCAGCCACGCCTTGGCACTTAATATCGTCGCCGTGTGCGTGAAGAGAATGACACGACAACCAGCTGGTAATGTAGCGAGGATATGCCTGAAGGCCGCGGCGTACTTGCGAATCAGATGTGCCTGCGATGGGAACGCATCCGGAGTAAACACCCACCCCGGAATCGTAAAAAGGATCCGACCGAGACCGCCGTGTAGCGTCGACACTAACGAAGGCTGTTCCAAGCGATGTAGCCGTGCTTCCTCTAGTAGGTCAAAGAATCGAGCGCGGGCCTTGAAGGCATCTGGCGTCGCCGAGGCATCCTTCTCAAACCTGAACGGAACGAGTTTTGATTTCACGTGTCCAGTGACAAGCAAAGGCGGTGTATCGGGCATGTTCTTTTCCCCTTTGCCTATTGACGGACAAAAAAAGAGATTCCATATGTCAGCGTGAAACATCGTGCGATTCGATGTGGCTACGACTACAAGCCACTGGTCGCACGTCCGACCATTTCAAAGTGGGCTTTGTTGGAGCGCGAATTCAGCAAGCCTCGACCCCGAACGCTCCAATTCCGTGGAGGGAAATGGAATGGCGATCAGCCTTGTAGACCATCGCGGTTTGCCAGTAACCGCAACCTCTGCCGAAGTGATTTTCGACGAATGGAATGAGCGCAGTTTTCGTCATTGGGCAGTCCAATAGTGCCGCCTCGCCAGGTTGCTTCAATGTTTTGGTGCTCCCGGTGCTTCCGCCGAACCAGCGGTGCCACGTCGTACGCTTCCCCGATCGATTGACAGTCGAAGGTAGACTGCTCCGGGTCAGATCGGCGTGTACGTTACTCGGGGCTCGATTGTAGTACTCAACATAACCCTGTAACCTCAAAGCCCATGGCTAAGGGGTCCTTCAACTCGAGAGTAGGCTCTCGTCTGCGCCACGCAACCACTTCGGGAACTCGACGAGGAACGAACGGCAATTACTCGCGTTTCCTGAACTGCGTCGCGCACACGACGAGGAATACGGCGACCAGGCATCGGGGCGGCGGGCACGAGAGCAGGCGGGGCGGACGGCGTAGATGAGAAAAAGTGCAAGCGCTGGAAGATGTCGGGGCTGCGCGGAAAGCTATCAGCGACGTCCAAAAGGCACGTTGCGCCAAGCATAGGAAAGCCACTCGTTAATAATCAACGACAGCACCGCGGACTCGATTCATTCGGACCAGATGCGTTGGTCAAGGCTCGGGCATCGCTTCCTCCGACAAGTCCCGTGCGTTCCACGAAGAGGTGCGGAGAGACGCTCCGACAGGATCCTCGGCGACTCAAGCCGATGGTTAAGCGTTGAGCACAGGAAAAGAAGGCTGGCCGTGGTTCGACTCGGTACCTATGTGCCGAACATCGACCGAACAAGCCACTTCACGCTCTGGCCGGCCTGAATTTTCGTGGTGTGATGGTGACGTCAGCATGTTGTCGACCATGCCTTGACCGAGTAACGGGCGAATCTCGTCGATTGTCACGTCTGCCTGCTCCAGCGCACGGCGCAGGCGGCGAAAGATCTGCTCGTAGCGACGGTAAAGGGCTTTCTGCTCGACGCCAGTGTGGCGGGCGATATCGGCCACCGCCGCTCCGTGCCGGAACCTAAGCGACAGCAGCTGTCGTTCATCGATCGTCATTGAACGCAACGCCGTACGCAATGCTCCGCTAATTCGCGCTGCCCGGAGCTCGAGCTCGCGCTGTTCGCGCGGCTCACGCACAAAATCCACGGCCGATGCCGAGAACGCGTCCGACTCCAACGGAACTTCGAGCGGACGCCGTTTGACGGGCAGGGCAGCGAGCATCGTCCGTGCTGCGTCGCTGGTAACCTTCCAGCGGGGGTCGTGGGCAAGAACACGGACAGCTTCTCGCGGCGTGAGACGGTCGCGTGCGATTAGGCGCTCCAGCTGCACGGCCGCACTGCCAAGATTCTGAGCTTTGCGCGACGCGCGCCATTTTCCCCAAGCTGCTGTTCGCTTGTCCAAAAGAACGCGGTACACCACGGTCCGCAAAAACACCCTGAGGTCATCGCCGCGGAACGCGTGCAAAACTGCGTAGTCGTTGTTCACCAGTTTGAGCAGAACGTCGCCCAAGAGTTCGCCTTCGTCCTTGGGGAGGACGCCCTTTCTCTGACAGACTTCGCGAACCACTCGCTTGATGAGTGCTAAATTGCGCTCTAGCGCGAGGGGTGTGGCGAGGGCAGCCGTTGACTGTCGCGGTGCTCCTTCCATTAGCGAAGCTCCCTTTCTTAAGGACTTTCCCGCGGGGCCACTGAGCGACCCTGCTCCCCCCTAAACGATGGGCCTAGGCAAACGTAACAGGCCTCTCAGGTTTGAGCCTTCGAACTAACAGTTTAGAATCCGCTCTAGATGCCGCGTCAGACCGTTCGGCTCTCCTCGGCCCAACTGCTGGAGCGTTCGCGCGCCGGCGACAGTTCCGCGCTGGGTCAGCTCGTCGAGTTGTACTTGCCTCGACTGCGCCGCTGGGCAAGCGGACGACTTCCCATGGCTGCCCGCCAACTAGTCGACACCGAAGACCTCGTCCAAGAGACGATCATCGCCGCCCTCCGAAATCTGGACCATGTGGAAGTCCGAGGAGAAGGTGCTCTGCAGGCCTACCTACGGAGAGCCCTCTCCAACCGGCTCACCGACGTCTACCGTAGATACGCAAGGGTCCCGGCCACGAAAAACCTCGACTCGCAGCTGCCAGCAACGAACCCTTCGCCGCTTGAGGAGGCTATCGGAACCGAAGCAGTCGCGCGATACGAGAGTGCATTGGCCCGCTTGACTCCGTCAGATCGCGAGGCCGTCATCCTCCGGATTGAAATGTGCTGCGAGTACGACGAGATCGCCAACGCATTGGGAAAGACGAGTAGTGCAAATGCCCGTGTCGCGGTGAGCCGTGCCCTAGCACGCCTTGCCCAAGAGATGAACCGTGGCGTCTGAAGTGCTCATCGAACTCGCTAGCAGCGTTGCCGATCTACAGCGTGTGGACTGGGCTGAAGCGCAAGCAAGTGGCAATGTCGTTGACCTAGGCGCCATCGAACAGCTCCGCATCCTCGCCGAAATCGCACGCGTCCATCGCGCCATGCTTGAGGATAGTGCAGCCGCTGACGCGCCAGATCCCACGCAAAGCGATGGTAACGCTGACGGTTTGCCGTTTGAGTGGGGTGCGCTCCGCGTTCTGCAGAAGTTGGGGTCCGGTTCTTTTGGCGAGGTTTTCAGAGCTTGGGATGCTTCTCTCGATCGTGAGGTCGCGCTCAAGCTCCTGCGACCCGGACTCCCCAGCAGTCAGCAGACCGATGTGATCATCAGTGAAGGCTACATGCTCGCGCGAGTTCGGCACCCCAATGTGATGGCAGTGTACGGCGCTCAATCGTTCGAGGGCCGTGTGGGGATCTGGGGGGAGTTTCTGCGCGGCCGCACCCTCGCCGACATCGTTGAGCGCGACGGTCCTCTCGGGGCGCAGGAGGCGAGCATTTGTACCGACGCCATATGTCGCGCGCTTTCAGCCGTGCATCGCGCGGGTCTGCTCCACCGGGACGTGAAGGCACAAAACGTTATGCGCGAAGCTGGCGGCCGTATCGTCCTGATGGATCTCGGGCTTGGTCGCGAGTTCGAACGCATCGTCGCGACCTCGGGTCCGGAATTAGCGGGAACGCCTGCGTACCTTGCGCCGGAGCTTCTTGAAGGGATGCCCGCCTCCGTGCGCAGCGATGTCTATAGCATCGGCGTGTTGCTTTTCTTCTTGCTCACCGGTTCGTTTCCAGTTGAGGCCTCGTCGCTCGATGAGCTCGTGAGGTCTCATCGCAGCCGCAAACAACAGCGCTTGCAGGACCTACGCTCGGATTTGCCAGCGGCGCTTAACGAAGTGGTTGAGCGGGCGTTGGCGCCAGATCCAACACTACGCTTCGAGAGCGCCGGCGCCCTCCAGTCTGCATTAGCGGGCGCCATGTACGGCATGCAACCGCGGACCGATAGTGTGAGGGCGCGCATCATGACGCTAGCCGCCACGGGCGGGCTCGTGGCAGGCGTCGTATTATCGGCTGTAATCTTCCTTGTGCTCGATGCTGGCGCGCCGCCCCCGGAGCCGTATGCGCTCTCGTTTTCGCCACCTCCAGGATTGAGGTTCACCCAGGGTGCGCGCAACGTCCCCGCCATCGCGCCGGACGGCAAACGAATCGCGTTCGTGGCGACCGACGCTAAAGGTGTGACGCAGTTGTGGGTCCGTAGCATTGGTGATCCGGATGCGACGGCCGTCGTGGGCAGTCCTTCGGCCTCCGGGCCATTTTGGTCGCCCGACGGTCAATCACTCGCCTTCTTTACATCGTCCGGCCTGCATCGGGTAAGTCTCTCCGGCGCGCGATCTGAAAAGCTCGCCGAGGTGTGGGAAAGCCGCGGGGCGACGTGGGGGCGTCACGACAAGGTTGTGCTGGCGGCGCGCCATCTCGATGGCCTCTGGCAAATGGCGTCTGCCGGCGGCGCCTTAACTCAGATTACGAAAGTGAATTTTGCACGCGGCGAGTTGGCGCACATGTGGCCCCAGTTCCTGCCTGATGGACGCCTCATCTTCTTTGTCGACGCCAGCCAGGAATCGGTTCGGGGCGTGTACCTATTAGCTCTCGACGGCAACCATACGCGTGTGCTTGCCAACGATGCGAGCGCGCTGCATGGAGATGGCCAGCTTTTTTTTGTCCGAGACTCCAAGCTCTTTGCTCAGCCTTTTGATACAACTGCTGGGCGCATCGCTGGCACACCGGTGGCACTTGCCGAGCAAGTGGGTGTTACCTACAACCTGCAATCTGCAATCTCGGTATCAGATCAGGGCACGATAGTCTACGCACATCGTGCTCGCGACTTCCGGCGGCTCGTTTGGTACAACTTGAGCGGTGGCGAGCTGTCGGTCGTTGCGCCTCCTGAAAAATACCGGAACCCGACGCTATCTCGCGACGGGCGATACCTCGCCGTCGAATGGTATGACGCGCTAAGCGAAGTCCGCATCTTCGATCTCGTCCGGGGTGGGTGGACGTTGCTCAGAGCCGGCTATCAGAGTCTCCTGCCTGCATTCGGCCCGAACCATCAGTTGGCATTATCGCTGGGACGGGGCGATCTGTACCGACTCAATATCGATGAGCCATCGCCGGCCTCGCTTGTGCTCACCTCTTCCGAGGACAAGGAGACCACAGACTGGTCCCATGATGGCAGGGTCATCGTCTTCGCTGCCATCGGCAACTTCGGATACCGGAAGCTATGGGTTGTCTCACCAGGCGAGCGGGCCGCGCGGCGTCTCGTACCGCCTAGAGCTGATGTGCCGGCACCTGATCGCGACCACCACGAGGCGCAGGGGCGCTTTTCGCCGGATGGCCGATCAATCGCCTATCTGTCGAGCAGGTCGGGCAGAAGCGAGATTTACGTTCGGACGCCCTGGCAGTCGGCAACAGAAAAGAAAGTCTCGGTGGAGGGTGGCTACAACCCGGTGTGGCGATCCAACGACGAAGTGCTCTACCTCGACCCATCGGGCACACTTTATCTGGCCGCCGTTGGCGGCCGCACGGACAGCGCTCTCGGCGTTGCGCCACCGCGGCGGCTCTTCAAGAGTGCCGTTGATACACCTGGTGCCTCAAGAAATCACTACGTCCTCTCCCCGGACGGCATGCGTGTGCTGTTTGCGGAACCGGTTCAGGACGCAAGCGCGACGCCGTTTGCAGTGCTCGCCAATTGGCGCGCAATAGCGCGAGCCTCACAATGACGCGATAGCGTCTAGGCACTTCTCAACTTCTTCGTCGGTGACATACATTGCGATAGAGAGCCGAAGGTGTTTGGCCTTAGGCCTGCCGGCGTCAGTAGACGATGTCGTCGCGACAACGTTCTTGCCGAAAAGTCTCTTAACAGCGTCGTCAGGCGACACGCCTTCGATGTCGAGACAAATGATGCCGGCAGAATACTCGCGCAACATCGGCGTAACGACACTCACTTTGGGCAGCTTACTGAGCTTCTCCTTGAGCCAGCCAGTAAGTTGGTGAACCCGGTCGGCAATGTCGTCAGGCCCCACCCGATCGAGAAACCTGAATGCTTCCTCGAGAGCCCAGAAGTGTTCGTAGGCTTGAACGCCGCCGGGCGTATGGCTCAAACCAAGCCGGTCCATACGCGACGACGTTGGCACAAGCTTCGCGTACTGTTTCCAGGCCAAATCGGTGCCACACCAGATGCCTGTCCCCCGCGGCCCAAACACCCATTTGTGACACCCTGACACAAAAAAGTCGCAGCCGAGATCTCTGAACTGAGTTCCCTCGACACCGAATCCGTGGACGCCGTCCACACACAACAACACTTTGTCCTCGCCGTTCGAACGATAAGCGTTGACTTCTGTGGACAGCCAGTTGGCAATTTCTGAAATCGGCAGCTTTACACCGCTATTTGAGTAAACCCATGTCAGCGCGAGCACCCGAGTATGAGAACAGACCGCCTCTTTGAGCCGAGCCATGACCGATGCAGTCGTGACCGATGGCGGATCTGGTATCAGCGAGATTCGGCGACACGGAGTGCCTTGTCGTTCGGTTCGTGACGACATTACGTCGAGGGCGCGTTGGAACTCGTGATCGGAAGTGAGGATCTCTTGTCCGGGCTTCATTCGGATCCCGCCGTACATCAAAGCCAACCCCAGCGTTGTTCCTGTAATCAGCGCTACGTTTGTATCCGGTACGCCAAAATAATCGGCCACAGCAGCGCATACTCGCGCCTCCTCGACGTGAAGCGAGTTCTTCAGGTACACCCAAGGCTGCGCGTCAAGCATCTGCCTGTGCTGCTCCATGGCTACGCGGACGGGCAACGGGTTTGAGGCGATGGCCATATTCGCGAAGTTCATTGGGCCCCTCTCATCCAACCGAAACTCTTTGCGAATCTCGGCCCATTCCTGCGGACTCTTCGCCATGGTTACCTTCGGATGTTGCCCCGCGTGACCGTCTTGCGGAGCGCCGGTGGACTTGTCCGCGGAGTATCGCGCGGGTCCGGCCACGGCGCCCATGCAACACCCTTCGGTCTCTTCCCGACACCGGTGGCGTAAATCGCGCCTTCGCCGATACCGTCAATCTTCAGCGCGCGCTCAACCGTCGACTCGAGAAAGGCGCCCGTACAGAACGGCGCTAGCCCCAACCACGTTGCAAGTAGGCAAAACGTCTGAGCGAAATGACCGGCCTCAATCAGGACGGACGCATATGTTCGCGGTGAGCCGTACTTGAATTGCACGCGTGCCCAGATGGACGTCATGACGAACGCGGCCGCACAATTCTCGAACCACGGTTGCCCGAGGTATCTGCGGACTGCATTTCGTGCGATTCTCGCGCGTACGAGCTCCAGCTTGTGGCTGTCGGGACAGTATCTATAAATTCCTCTGGGGAGCCCCCGGATTTTCTGAGCGACGAGGTAGACCTCAAGGGAGTGCGTGGCACCGCTGGACGGCGAGGTCTTAAGTGCGGACCGGATGCCGTATACAACGTGCATCCATCGCTGCACTCCCCACGTCAGACCAAGCAGCGTTGACACCTCGCGTCGTGTAACCGCGCCAGCGCCGAATCGCCGCCAAGAGCGCCGCGCCAGCAGCACGCGCGGAAGAGCGCCCTGTTTTGGATACGGGTCGAGCGGCGCAAGTATGCCCGCCACCGGCTTTACGGGCGGAGGCGGCGTGAACAACGCCACCTTCCTGCCGAGCAAACGGGTTGCCTCACGGAGTCCGATTCGTCGCAGGTCCCTTTTCGAGAAGTGAAAGAACCCTGCTTCAGGCAGCCAACCCCCCCACGTTTCCAGCGCGTCGCGGCGCGGATGCGAGGGCTCATCGCTGGCCTCAATCAATTGCCATGCATGGAGCCGCTTCAACGTCGCGAGAACGGCTTTGGGCCTCAAGTGGCTGATGCATCGCGCCGTGTCGGACACTGAACTCCAGCCGTCCAGTGCCGCGAGCACTGTAAATTGCGTTAATGACAATGGTTGCTCGATGTTGAGGGCGTAATCGGCCGCCACCAGACGTCCGCGCCTCTCGAACATCATGAGTGTGGCGCTACGTCGGTACAGGCGAACGATGGCGCCGGCCCGTCGACGCGACACTAATTCCCGCTCGTTCTACTGCTCCGGCGGACAGGGAACTTCGTTCTCGCGTCCGTCCGGATCGCTGAAGCACTCGGGGATTAAAGTGTCTGCCTTCGTGACCGCGGCGAGCGCTTCCGCACAATCGGGGTCGCCAGGTCTCGATGAGCGCGCCTCGGCCAGCCAGGCCTTGATCGCTCGACGGATCGGGCCGATTGAAAGACGGTGTTCGGCCACGCGCACGCGGCCACGTCGCCGTGGCGAGCGTGCTCGCTTGCGGGAGGTCTTGACAACCTTCGCCTTCTTCGAACGTTTAGCCATTCAGCGCTCCTTTGAACTCGCGGTCCGCGGGATTATAGTCTCGTGACGGCCGGCTGCCCACTGGCAAGTCATTAGACGGACACGGCTGAGAAGTTCCGCTCCTCCCTGACCGACGGTGTTCTCCTCATCGCAGGTACTGTGGCGGCCTCCTCCAGCGGAGCTCGCCGTCACCACGGTCACTCGTTAGAGTCTCAAACTAAACACTCAGGCATAAGTCACACCGGTTTCTAGCCCTTTTCATCAATTCCCGCCTGCCTTTACCACCCAGTACTTCCCGGTAGAAGTAACACGTTCTTCCAAGCGCGGGCGGCGCTGCGGAATTCTCTGGAGTAGATCGGCAACATCCATCAGCACTAGTCATTTGTCCGACCAGTAGCTATGGTTGATGCCAAGAAGGCTGAAGTTCGATTGCGTTTCTTGGCAAGTCCTAATGACTCCGCCGACAGAGACAACCTGACCATCCTCACCAGAGAGACCCCCGCAGGACAAGTTACACGGTCGCCTGAATTTGAGCGATCCAGATCGCAGGAATTGTTCATCGTTGTCCGTCTTAGGGCGCGAGCGAAGGAGGCACGTGCGGGGACGCGTGCTGATCATCTTCGCACGCGGTTTCCCATTGTAGGAGGTTTCCATGCGCAAGCTGGTCCGACGATCGGTTGTGGCTCTCATCATCGCGTGGCTGAATTCTGGCCAGCCGCTACCTGTGGGGTCTGGCACAGAATCGATCGCGAGCGCTCAATCACCATCCGCTAAAAAGCCCCCCGCTATCAGCAGAGGGCCACAGGTGATCGAGCTACCACCTGGTGCCTCAGCTCCATTCGATCTTGTGGCACAGGAGGCTCGGGCTCCATTCCCTCAGATTCTGAACGCCGCAAGCTTTCAGGCGCGCTTGAAAGCAGGCGGGACGTTCTCCCTTAGTGGTGGCGACTTGGTGCTTGGACCACCGAGTTTCAGCGACAACAAAACGCTGTTTATGGCCCTCGACACACTGGAGCTCAAACGAGGTGCCCGCCTCGTGACGAATGGAAACGCGCTGATAATTTTCGTCAACAAGCTGATTTCGGAGGACGGAAAAGTCATCAGCTTTCTGGAACCGAACCGTGAGGCTGCAGATGGCGATTCAGCCGGTGAACCGGGTGATCCAGGAGTGCCGGGACGATTGGTCTCTATTCACGTCGTGCAGGAGTTGAGCGGCATCTTGCACGTCGACTTGAGCGGCCAGAACGGCGGCAACGGCGCGACGGGCGCTGTAGGACCTCAGGGATCCGCCGGACAGAAGGGAGAGAAGGGTGTCAATCAGGTTTGCTGTCCACCGGAGTGCAAGAGGGGAGGACAAGACGGAACACCAGGCCATCGGGGTGGCAAAGGCAGCGCCGGTGGTGCCGCGGGGAACGGCGGTGCGGGAGGAATTCTCGAGCTGTTCAACGTTGGCGCTACGCCAATTCCGTCAGAACGGTTCACTTTTGTCGCGAAGGCTGGTACCCCTGGCACTCCAGGTGTCGGAGGAAATGGCGGGCCGGGCGGGCCGGGTGGGCAAGGAGGAGATGGCGACGGATTGTGCGGCGGTGGGGGGCAAGGACCGAGCGGTCCCGCAGGGCCCTCGGGCGATGCTGGAAGTCAAGCGAAAAAGCCGGAGGAGGGTCAGGCCATCGTCAAGAATGTCGACCTCGAGTTCTTCCTGAAAAAGTAACGCTTTCCAAATGCGGAAGGGCCCCGAGGCAACCGTACGACGAGGCGGTCACTCGGGGTCCATGACCGCGGAATCCCTGCGACGAGGCCACCTAAAGAATACCTATTTGCAATATCTGCGACATCTCAACCGAGAATTGTCATTCTCGGTGGGTGCCTCCGTCATACCGAACGGGATGCAGCTGCCCGCACCAATCTCTCTCCCAGCCAAGCCACAAGGCCCCACGCAAGACTAGGGTTTGTCATTCCTTCGTGGCGGTGTCCTCCGATAACCAGTCTCACTTATCTGAGCCCCTAATGTGGCTTTAACAGGACCAGCATCCGGTCGAAGCCATTCAGCCCCCGGGGTCGCTTCGGCCCTGAGGTCGAAGATCACCGCATGGGGCAATGCACTCGTTCTCGCTGACTTCATGACTGCGACTTCTTCAGAGCATCGATGATCAACTTCGACCGATCTGTTGAGAACTTCTCGAACGAGTCGAAGTCGTACTTCGGCAGGATGGGGATCAGGTGCCGTGCGCGAAAGGCGTCGTCTCTTGTCTCAATCCAGTCCTCGAAGGGCGTTGCGTTCTTTGAGAGGTTCTCCGATTCAGTGAGCAACTGGAGATTTGGCAGCACGTTGAACTTCGACAGATACAACTGAACCTTAGCTTCGTCATATCCGCGCTTCGCCAGCGCGCCCACTCGAAATTCTGCCTGTGGGAAGATGTGGTCTTCGTGGAAGACGGCATCCTTCCAGTCACGGTCGGGGTACAGCAACGAGAGAACGAGGTTCGTGTATCGTGCCCGATAGGCATACCCCATGATGCGGTCAATCTCTGCATCACCGAAGCGCGGTTCGATTCCCAGCGAAGCGTACAGGGCCTCGGCCGGAAACGGTGTAGTCGGGCCAGAGGACTTCAACAACTCACGCAGCCGAGTGAGTATGGTGTCCGAAGAACCCCCAAAAGCATTCTTCAGGGTGGAGAAGATGAGCCACCTGCGAATAGCGATCTGTGCCTCCGCGTCTCTTGCCTCCGAAGAAGTATCGAACTTTGAGTTGCCACGCTTCATGAGATAGAAGGCAATCGGCAGCAAGGCCAATGGGGCGACCACGTTTTTGGCACTGAAGCCGAATCTCGAAATCAACCGAACGGTTGTCGAGACTGCTGTCTTGATCTCGTCCCAATGCTGTTCGATAGTCCGAAGGTTCGCCTTCGTGAAGTTCTTGACCTTGTACTGGATCGGGAGGCTCTCGCTGAGATACAGGCAAGCCTTAAGAACGAAATCCTTCCCAAAGGTGTAACCGTTTCCGATCTCGTTGGTTGAATCAGTGAAATCGTGGATTTCGCTGCGCGCGTCCAGCGTTTCCCACTTTGCCGTGGCCGTCGCCAGCAAGAGGTCGGAGTATTCGAGGGGTTGGCCAGAAGAATTGGCACGCACGAACACTTGTAGCACCTTGTCGTAGTCTTGCGACCTCTCGAGGTAGTAATTGCGAATCAGCGTAGTGTGAACGCGATTGTGTAGGCGACCGATCAGCCTGTTTGCGGTGTCGCGCTGTTCCTCGGGCAGCGCGGCTAACTGTGACTTCATGTTTGTCTTCGCGTCCTCAGCATCCTCAAAGTCCAGGATGTGTCCAACCGGGTACCAAAGCTGTGAGGCGTTGGCACCCGTGTCTTCCTGTTCGCGAAACGAGAATCCGTAGGTCGGCGCCTCAGGATTGTCTTCGTCTTGAACCGGGGGCTTGAGGAGGTTAAGGTACAGCCGCGTCGTCCGCCAGCGACGGTAGAAGTGTCGATAGGACCCTTTTAGGCCAATGAAGAGTGCCGTGATGCGTTGCTGGCCGTCGAGGACAAGGGTGACGTCCTTTGTGATCCCAGCCATGTTCGCAGGCGCGTTATGCGGGGACTCACTGTCGAAGTCGCGGACGAACTCGTAGACCGGCCACTCATCCTTGTTTCTCTGCTCCAATCCCCAATACAGAAACGTGCCTATGGGAAAGGCAGCCATCATCGAATCGAACAGCCGCTCGATCCGTTCAGTGCTCCAGACAAACTCGCGCTGAATGGCAGGGAGGTAGAGGTCTCGGTTCACCTGACGCGTGATGTCGCTGACTCGAATTGGGATGTATTCCATTGCTGGCAGTCTCGCTGAACAGCTTAATCGACCCAGTAGAGCTGGCGTGGGGCGGGGAATGCGACAGCGCTGGGGCACAATCCTGGAACCAACCGCTGGTGTTCACCAAATGGCCGATTACTACCGATCAGGACATTTCCTCCTCAAACCGGCATACCAACTACGAACTGTCCTTGGTCCGTGTCGAACACCCGCTGCTCATACGGTCACTGGCCTTCCAGTTGGGCCTACCGCCGCGATTCTAGCGTGAGGATGCAGCGCGGCGTTCGTCTATGTCGAGGTCTTATATGACTTTCTCCTCGAGATACTGCGATAGCTTCTCGCCTACATCAAAGAGCTCGCGCTCGTTACGATGTTATAGCGATCGAACACACTTCTCGTTTTGTGACCAGTTAACGTCATCGCGACTCTTTCAGGAATGCCGGCACGGATCAGATTTCGCGCTGTAGTACGCCGGCAGTCGTGAAGAAGGCCCCCGGAACGCCGAGCAGCCCCGCATGCTTCAGGCCATGCCCGTCAAAGGCCCCGCACAGTCACATCATCGCGCCGAAAGACAAGCGGATCGTAGCCATTCCGTTTGGCACGCCGGGAGGAGAGCGCCGCGTTCAGAGGTTTTGAAATGGGCAGCAGATGCCCTGTCCGAGGTTTTGACCGATGCGGTGGAAGGCGAATGACGTTGGCGGCTGCATCGATCTCGTCCCACCGCAAGCCGAGTATCTCGTGTTTGCGCCATCCGGAGTAGTACGCGAAATCAAGAACGTCTTGATACGGTGCCGGGCAAGTGCGAACGAACGGCGAGATAGTCGGCATGCTCGAAAACCCCTATCGTGGCGCGGCATAGTGGAGATCTACGTTGGCCGGCTGGCGGGCGAATGGGCTCCAGACGATACGACGGGGATCGGCATTTAAGCCTCGCAGAGCGTCTGCTGATTCACGCTCACTCGCCGCCGCACAATACACAAAAGTCGCTGTCCCGATCGGAGAAGTCGCTAGAGCGCATTCACGTACTCAATTGTGAAAAACACCGCGACCTAATGCCAGAAGTCTCTGGTGGAAGGTGGACCTATCGTTACGCTCTGCAGGATGGCATGTGTTCAGCGAATCGGAGGCGCGCTTTCCCGGCGGAAGACCACGACGTAAATTCCGCGCACGGAAGTCTTCGGCCTAACCTGCGGCAGCACCCGGCGGCAGCCGCACACCGAAACGATTAGAACCTGATTCACGCGGCGGCCGCGGGGTGCGCCGCAAGGTGTTAGACCGGAAGTCACCGGATTTCACCCCAACTCGGAAATTGCCCTCTGTGCCTCTTCCATCTCGAAGAATTCAAAATTTTTGCAATCTACTTCCTCCTTGTGAGTACCAAGGCTTAACTGCCGACTCAGTTGAGACGACCAAGTCGTTCCGTTCCAGCCCAAACGCGCCCGACGCGAACCCCGAGAGCACCGCGCATGCGTATATCCTTGATGCGCGCGCGGCTGTGGGCCCCTGCGATTTTACTGACGCGATCGCCGGCCTGAGGTGATGGCTCGCTAGTTGTGGCTCGCGATCCTACGCGACGGGTGCACCTTCGGAGGCCGGCACATTCGGTTTGCCGGCGGCGACCCAAGCGGCCTGCCAAAGCGCCGCAAGGCGCGAGGGCGCTTTCGTGAGCCGGTCGACTGCGATGGGCTTGCCAACCTTGGCGAACTTCGCGAGATCTCGTTTCCCAGCGGGAGTCCTAGCATGCCTATCGGCGTCTAGTAACGGCTGCACGTAGGTATAGCTCTCCAAGAGCCACTCAAAAACCAGCTCATGAACCGGTCGTCTCTGTAACTGGGCGAAGACCGGAACTATGTCGTCTTTACTCACATGCTGCTGCACCAATTGAGTTTCAAAATAGCTGTGGATTCCCTTCTGGCTCGTCAATTGGCCATCATGGTTTTCCGTCGTATGAAACGGGACGTGAGCGTCGCCAACATAGTGACCAAGCCACGCCGAATGCATCAAGATTGCGTCGCCGTCGCCATCCGCCCACGCCTGCACCAACTCGTCAAACCGCTCGGACGCTTCCCAGGGCAGAATGCCGCGAGACTCGATGAGTTTCTTGCTGAACCGGGCGGTAGCTTTGGCGCGATCACGCGGCAGTTCTGAGAACGGGTATTCACCGTACGCGTCGAGGTCCAGAAAGTGTCTCGGGGCTTCGGTCCTGTCGGCCTGTTTTGCGTGATCCGCGTCCATCGAATGCTGCTCAATGAATTCCGTGTGCTGCTCGTAGAATGTTCCAAGAGGGCCCTTCAGGACGGGGATGGCGAAGCGGTTGACGGCGTTATGGCCCGCTTTACCCCAGAACTCCTCCGAGTCAGTTGTGCCTAGGACGGCATCAATTGCTGCGGCTGCGTCTACACATCCATACCCGAACTGCGCCGAATGGCCACTGGCATCGTAGGAATCAGCGAGGCCGATCTGTCTCGATGTACGCCTCAGCAGATCTTTGATCCGCACGGCCGTAAGGGTTGGATCCACTGAGATCAGAAGAGCGCATATCCCAGCGACGAGCGGGCACGCGCTGGACGTGCCGCCGAACTCGTCGGTGTAGGCACCTGGAGAATAGCCGGCCTCAAAGGTTTGGTTGCCGCGACTGTACTGCCCCGTTACATCGGCCGTCGTGATGCTCCATCCACCCGCCCCGCTAGACGGCGCGCACACCCAGATCTCTTTCCCAAAGTTTGAGTAGCTTGAGCGTTTGTCGCGGCTATTGCAGGCGCTTACCGCGATCACATCGGGGTGAAGGGCAAAACCGGCGACCGAGGTGGCGCTGTTAACGTCTCGGTTCTCGTTTCCGGCTGCGAAGCACACGACGCACCCCAAACCGTTGCGCCCGTCAGTGACACATCGTGCAATCGCTCGCATCATCCTCGTCGAAAGCCGAAACACTTTCGCATCCACGCCCCAGCTGCAGCTGATAACAGAAGCGCCTTGTTCACGTGCATAGCCAAACCAATCCTCGATACTCTTGTCGGAGATGCCTCGCGACCAACGGATCGGCATGAACCGACAGTGAGGGGCCGTGCCAACAATCCCAGTGCCGTCGGCGTTGCCGACTGCCACACCCGCGCAAGCGGTGCCATGCCAATCCTCGAATATGGGGTCTGGTCGCGGATCCGCAGAGTTCCGTGTGAAGTCCTTTGGGGCAACGACCTTCCAGTCACCCATGAGGTCAGGATGTGACAGGTCGAAACCGTCATCGATCACTGCGACAATGACGTTGGGAGAACCGAGACTCCCGCCGCGTTCCCACGCAGCAATTACGCGGGCATCCGCCCCCTTCAAAAACCCGACGTTCGTGCCGCGGTGAAAGCCAGTGTTATTCAGATGCCATTGATCGATCAGACGCGAGTCGGTCGGCAGCGTGAACGCGTGCAGCTTCCCTGACGTTGCCAAGTCCGGTTCCGCGATGCGGATAAGAGGCGACTCTTGCAGGCGCGCTGCCACCTTCAATGGATTGTCCGATTGGGGGGTGACCTGCACAATCATCTCGCCGTTCGGACGAGCCTCAACGATTTGGAGGTTCAGCTCATCGAGCAATGCTTGACGCTCCTCGACCGGTGCGCTGGGCACGTATTCAATGAAAAGCTGGCCCGTCGGGACGAACGGCGCCTCATCGGCTGACGTTTCGTAAACGTGAGTTCCGGACGTGATGCCAGCACTCTGGCGCAGTGTATCCAGCGTGGTTTCCACTTCGCCGCGCTGGGGAAGCTTATCGACGTCGATCAACTCGAAGCCGCCAAGTGTCTTTGCGGATACGTCGGGGGCCGTTAGTCGAGGGTTGAGGCGAGCCAATGCGTCCCGACCAGCGCCGGGACGCGCTTTGACTCCGATGAAACGGCGGCTCTTTCGGAATGTGAGCGTCCCGTCGCCGTAGCGCAAGGTCACCTCGTCCATCTTGGGGATCCTTTGAAAGTCCTGCACAAGCTTGGATGTGAATCGTGCTCTTCTTTAGACGGCCAAGCCGTCAAATTTCCCGACCTCGTCATTGACCGCCTGTAATCGAGGCCGTTGGTTTCGCTCCATTGCGCCCCAGCACGGAGCCGTTTTGCTTGGACGGAGACGACTCCGTGCCCATCGAGCATTGGGTCATGAGCGCAGGACTACTCGAACAAAAACATGAAACGTCCGAAAGGTGCCAACCGAAAGAGTTGTGAAGCTAGTTGCGAAATACCAATTGAAGTCTGGGCCGGCCGGAATGGCGACCGGCGTGCCTGATACAACAGCTCGCATCTGATCTAGCTGACAATGTTGGAGATAGTGCTGAATTCAAAGCCGCTTCTCGCGAGGAGTGTCTCGAAAGGGAGTTCTGCTTTAAGTTGAGCTGGCTGTGTGTAAAGGATTTTGGAACTCCGATTCGTCGGAGTGAACCCACTCTTCGCCTGACGCAAGAGCCTAGCCTCCCTCCACCTCGGGCAGACCAGTTTCCTGGCTCAATCTGGATTTCGTTAAGAATTCAAGTGTCTTGTAGATCAGTTATCGGACGTCGACCAGAAATCGACAAAACTAGCCATTTGGGCGGCGCTAAGTCGTTGAGCCCGCCTGCCAAACCGCCCTAGATACGACTGCCTTGATATAACGGTTTGCGACGTCGGGCGTTTTAATCCAATGTTCGCTCTCCATTGGCAGACTCGGGGCCTGACCATCACCGGATCAACGCTCGTTGACCTTCGGCCTGACTATCAGCTGATCACTCGCCATTGAGCATTGGCCTAACCATCACCGGATCAATGATCCTTGATCATCGGCCTGACCATCAGCTGATCACTGGCCATTGAGCATCGGCCTGAACATCACCGGATCAACGTTCGTTGATCGTCGGCCTGACAAACCGACGATCGGCCATCATCGATTTGATCGACCACGGGCGTGCCAGACTTAGCCACCGCGTGTTTGCATGGAGCAGGAACTTTCTGGCCAATGAGTTCTCGGCACGCCCAGTCAATAGCTCGCCACATGACGACTTGTGAGGGGTGACCGCCGCGGACGCGCGATGACGGTGATGTTACATTTTGTCGCGTTATGCCGACCGACCTAATTCCTTGACAGCCGCAGGGCCGCCCGGACACTCAATCGGTTCAACACCAGCCGTCCGTCGATTTCACGCTATGCTGCGAACTTCGCACGGTCGGCCGAGACGTGCCGGTCGGCCTACGATCGGTTACAAGGCACACTGGCCAGGCGGTAGCGTTCTCCGGATGATCGAGAAACATGCGATGGTGAAACGCCAAGTGAACGAGGTACGAGTCGCTCTCAACCGGCGGCATTTCCTCACGTGCCTATCGGCTGTGGGCCTCGGCTCGACCCTCATGCCCGAAGCCCTCACCATCGCAGCGCAGGACGCCGACATCGTCACCATCGACGTGCTCGAGGCCGCGCAGAAGATCGCCGGTGTCTCCTTCACACGAGCAGAACAACACGCGATCCTGGCGCGCCTCAACGCTACGAGTGGATACATGGCCGGGTTTGCCGTATTGCACACCGCCGACATTCGCGACGATGTGCAGCCGGCGGTCGTGTTCAACCCCGTCCCGCCAGGTAAGGTACTGCCGTCAGGGCCCCGGGGTCTGATTCGTCGGGCGCCCGATGTCTCGAGGCCCTCGACCGACGAGGCACTGGCCTTTCTCCCCGTTACCCATCTCGCCAGGCTGATCGAGACGCGCCAGGTCAAGCCGTCCGAGCTCACCGAGCTGTATCTGTCACGACTCGCCAAATACGATCCCACACTCCACTGCGTCGTCTCTCTGACACCGGAGTTGGCGCGCGCGCAGGCCCGGGAAGCCGACCACGAAATCGCCGCCGGCACGTATCGCGGCCCATTGTTCGGCATCCCCTTCGGCCTGAAGGACGTGTTCGCGGTGCGCGGGACCAAAACCACGTGGGGCGCATCGCCATGGAAAGACCGGGTTATCGACACCGACGCCACTGTCTACACGAAGCTTAGGGCAGCGGGCGCCATCATGGTCGCGAAGCTGTCGACTGGAGCGCTTGCCGTGGGGGCAAAGTGGTTCGGCGGCTTGACACGTAACCCTTGGAACACAAATGAGGACGCGGCGGGCTCGTCGGCGGGTCCAGGCGCGGCGACTGCCGCAGGACTCGTTGCGTTCTCCATTGGCTCAGATACAGGAGGGTCGATCACTGCGCCGGCGGAACGAAACGGCGTCGCCGGCCTGCGACCGACGTTCGGACGCGTCAGTCGGTACGGGGGAATGACGCTGGCCTGGACGCAAGACACCGTCGGGCCGCTGTGTCGATCGGTCGAGGATTGCGCGCTCGTGCTTGACGCGATTTATGGCCCCGACGGCAAGGACAACAGCCTCCTCGACGTGCCCTTCGGATGGGACGCCACGGCAGACGTCCGCAAACTTCGTGTGGGCTACCTCCGGTCCGCATTCGCGGGCCAGCCTGCTGAAACAGCCAGACAACTCGCCACGCGTCGGAACAACGAAGAGGCCCTGAAGGTGATCCGCGGCATGGGTGTACAAGTGATACCGTTTGATCTGCCTGACGTCGAGATGGCCGCCATCGACTTCATCCGGTGGGCGGAAACGGCTGCGGCGTTTGACGAACCGACTCGCAGCGGCACGCTCCGCGAAGTCGAAAACGGCCCCGAGCAGAGCGGCCGCCCTTCCGACATCCGCGCAGGGCGTTTCATCCCGGCAGTTGAGTACATCCAGGCGAACCGGTATCGCATGCGTGTGATGGAACAAATGGAAGCCGCGATGTCCGACCTCGACCTCTTCCTGGGGGCTCACGGGTTGCTCACTAACCGTCTCGGCCATCCCATCCTGAGCGTTCCCAACGGGTTCTTCGAAGGATCGCCAACGGCTCTTCACATGACAGGCAAGTTGTTCGGTGAGCCCGAACTATTCCTCCTGGCGCACGCGTTCCAGTTCACGACCGACCATCATTTGAAGCACCCAGTGCTGGAGTGACCGGACGGCTATCCGAGCTACGTTTCGTTCTTGCTGCAGGTCTCTTCGAAGTCGCAGGTTGTTCCACGGTTGCCCTGGCCGACGACGACGGCTTCAGGCCGACGTTACCAGCGACTGAACCTAGGAAGACGCCCGAACCGAGCCGTGGGCTATGGGAACGGCCGCAGCATCTGAGGCGGGAATGAGACCAAGGTGGGTCTTCTCAATCAGAATCCCTAGTCGCCGGTGGATGCGGACAGTCACGCCGAGCTCAAGTTACGAAAGGAATTCCATTAGCGTCCCCGACCTTGCGTTTGGATGCGCTTCACTTCGGCGACCAGTGCCTCGAACTCTGGGTCGCCGCGTAGCGAGGCAAGGCCGGGACCATCGGCGAATGCCGCATCGATGAAGCCCAAGTGGACCGAGCGCTGCAAGAGCTGCAGCGCCTGGGCTCGGTTTCCGGTAAGGGCGTTATAGCAGGCCAGAAAGTAGGCGCCGGCGCTGGTTTCGGGCATCGAGTTGGCCGCCTTGACCGTGGCGGCGGCGTCGGCCTTCTGTCCAGCTTGTAGCAGGCCGACAGCATACTGGCCGCACTCCCCTTGCGATCGCTCTATCGTTTCGCACGCTCTTGCCAGGAAGGGCAAGCCCTCCTCCCATTTTCCTAGCCGTCCCAGGCTCCACCCGAGCACGCCGTTATTTTGAGAACTGGTTGGGTTCAACGCAACGGCCTGACGCGCGCGCGTCAGCGCTTCCTCGGTGCGGCCCGCTTGAAAGAGGCTGTCGGCAAGCATGTAAAAACTCACATCGTTGGCGGGATCGAGTCGCACAGCCTCCTCAAGATCGGTGAAGGCAGCCGCGAAGTGCGCCAGGCTGGCTTGAGCGCGGCCCCGCAGGCTTAATACGTTGGCCCGGGCCGCGGGGGTCAAATCGTCTCGGGCCAGTACCCGTCTGAATCCCTCGATGGCTTCTCGGTTTCTGCCAGAGTTCATGAGATACAGCGCCCTGAAAACGTCATCCCAAGGATTTTGGGGATCGATGCGGTCGATGAGCACCAGGCTGTCCTCGAATGCCTGGTACTTTGAGCGGTCGTTGTATCCAGTCCCCAAACAACGAGAGGGCACGCAGGACGCGAGCGGCTGGCTCATTGGGAAATGTCTCCACCAGTCGTTTCGTGCTCGCCAAATCGGATCCGTTTAAGCGGCGGACGTGGCTCAGGGCGGCCGTCATCTCCGGTGAAGCGGCGAAGCCCGGGCTTCCCGTGTCGTACATGAAGTAGTCATAGCGGCGCGTGGATGTTGCACCCACGTGCGCTGCAAACTCCTGAGCCAGTAACGCGGCAAAAGTCGACAGCATCTCCGCACTGCCCTCCTTCTGGGCTCCCCAAGTGACGCGATTCCCGGTCGTATCCGTCAGGCTCAAGCTGACCTGGAGGGCACCTTCGCTTCGCGTGAGCGCACCCATTAACAGTCGCCCGGCCCCGGCGTCCCGCGCGGCGGCCACACGCGAAAGCGAGCCGCCCGCACCCAGTTCTCCCACGTCCGGCACCGGCAACACGTGGAGACCTTCTGTCCGTGCCAGATGCATGGCGAGGGCCTCCGCGAAAGCCCTGCCGACGTAATCTCCTCCGTCGTTTTGTCCGCGGACCTCGAGAGGCAAGATTAGGACGGTACGGGGGTCCAGTGACGCCGACCAGAACCCGAGGCCGCGTCCCGCAACCCACGATCCGATACCGAGTGCTAAGCACGTAAGCGACACGGCCAGAATCCACGCGAGCGAGTGCCTGGGGCGCCCGGTCTTCATCGGCGATCGCTGTGCCTGCACCGGCTCGACACTCACGCGCAGATCGTTCGATCGTTCGGGATGGCTCATTTCCAACGCGGCGTGCACCTCGCTCGCGCGTTGATAGCGCTGCTGCGGATCCTTCGCCAGACACTTTTGCACGATCCGCCTAATGGTTGCTGGAACGCGCTGTGGCAACGTGGCTGGAGAGTCGCGTAGAATCGCCGAAGTCAAATCAAACCCGGTCTGTCCCTTGAAGGGCCGCTCGCCTGCGGCCATCTCCTGAAGCAGTACACCGAAGGCCCAGATGTCGCTCCGCTGATCCGCGGGTTTGCCCTGCAAGATTTCCGGCGCCATGTATGCCAGGGTGCCAGCGATAACGCCGTCGGCCGCTAGCGTGTCCCGCGACTGGGTAATGTCGTGGGCATCGTGAGAGCTCAGGCGCCGGGCGACTCCAAAGTCCAGCACCTTGGTTCGGCCCTCGGAAGTGATCATGACGTTCGCACTCTTCAGATCGCGATGAACGACCCCATGGTCATGCGCGTGCGCAAGCGCGTCGGCGATCTGCCCACCATAGCGAACGACGACCTCAACCGGCAGCCCATCGGGCGGAATCAACGCGCCCAACGTCTGACCGTTCACGTACTCCATCACGAAGAACGCGCCATCGGCCGTTTCGCCAACCTCGTGAATGGTGCAAATGTGCGGGTGGTTGAGTATCGAGGCGCGCTGGGCCTCACGGATCAGTCGAGCCTGAGCACTCTGGTCCGCTGACGTCGCGCCCACGATCTTTATCGCCACGTCACGCCCTAGACGGGTGTCGCGGGCCCGGTACACTTCGCCCATCCCTCCCGCGCCCAACAACGCGACGATCTCGTAGTGGCCGATGCGACTCCCCGCGGTGCGGGTCATACGCGGCGAGTATAGCCTCAGCTCAGGGGCTGCACGCTCCGCCGTTACCCGCGATCGAGCGCTCCGTTTCGCGCTTTCTCCTCGGCAGGTGGTATGGGCCGAGTTGTAGATCACGGCCCCGATCCCCAACGGTCTCTTCGCAGTGAGCTCGTTCCTGCGAGGAAGAGAGGCGGATCGTCGTGGCAATCATCGTCATGGCCTTTGGCCCTTGGATCGTGTTGTGACCAATACGCAACCTCAACGTGTCGCCGGGGCAACACATTACTTCGTCTTAGTCTTTGCCAGCCTTTGCCGAATCCAAAAGGGAGTTCCAAATGTCTCAGTAACAGTGCCGCCCGTGTATGTGCGTATTCAGAACTCACAAGTGTTCAATATGCGACAGCTAGCTTGCGAGCGAAGCGTTACCTTCCAGCGGTCGTCGTGTTTGTGCCCAAAAGACCTGGGATTTCCTGACCGCAATCCCAGGTTAAGAACGTGCCCGCGGCCAGTTCCTCCCTGGAGGAGACAATGACACGCTTCGGAACAGCGATTCTGTTGGCGCTACCCATAGTCGCCTGCTCAGAAAGAGGTCCAACTGCTCCGGATGCTGTCTCCACGGATCACTCCGTAGCGGCGGCGTCGAGCGTCGGGTCGCTCACTGCCAAAGACCAAGGCCAGGTACCATTCAGAGCGCGCCTTTCGGGGACCTCGGTCTTAACATTCCTCTCCTCAACGGAGGTGTCGGAGACGTTCTCCGGCACAGGGACCGCGACCCATCTGGGCTCCTTTATCGCCGAGCAGCAACACACCATCAACCTCCTCACGACGGAAGTTCTGAATGGGACCTTCACTTTCACGGCAGCCAACGGCGATACTATTTTTGGCACCTACAGCGGACTGGGAACCCCCTTGCCATCAGGGCTGATTCAATTTGAGGGCAGCTTTACAATCGACGGTGGAACGGGACGTTTTTCGGAAGCGACGGGCGAAGGCGACTGCTCCGGCTTGATTGACGCGTCAGGCTTTCCAACGGAGGCGACAGCTACGCTCGCGTACGACGGGACAATCTCCTCCCCCGGACGAGGATGAAGCCTTAACGAAACGCTGGTGGTGTCCCACACCCAACCCGGGTTGGGCACTGTCGCGTGAAACTGCCGGCCAATTGGCCGCGATGGGATCGTCGTGTTGGCGCAGAAGCGCCTCGAGACCGCGCCCGCAGGCCGTCCGTCTGCATCAACGCCGTGCTAATTGGTCGGTACGCGGCGCTTCAGCTCGTCGAACCAGTTCTGGATGATGGCTATCTGCATTGCCGGGGCTTCGGTCTGACCGGTCTTGATCATGATGAAGCGGCCATCCGGCGCGACATCTAAAGCATAGTCCGCGTCCGCCACGTGGGACCCTTCGAACAGGAGCCGAGGGGCCCCAGCAACAAACGTCGGCTGGGTCTGGATGGCGACAGCCATCAACTTGTTTCCATTTATATAAAACAGTTCCCGTCCGTTGGGCTGCCACGCAGGCATACTCGGCGTACTTCCATCGTTGGAGATTTGCCACTTCGCGCCGAGGGCCGGAAACGGCTGCACATACACTTCAGGCCGGCCCGACTCATTGGAGACATACGCTAACCAGCGCCCGTCCGGCGAGAGACGAGGGTGGGTTTCATCAAACCGCGTCTGGATCAGGGGACGCACGCTTCGCTCAGGTTGGACCGTGAGTAGGCCGATATCCCATCCCGCTCGACAACACTCGTCAAAGACGAGCACCTTGCCGCCCGGCGACCAGGAACCGGTACCTTGCCGCAACATACCGTCAGTCACTTGCTCCGCCTCGCCGCTGCCGTCAACATTCGCCACATAGTAGTGGTATCGTCCAGTCCGGTCGGACTTGAACGCGATCCGTCTGCCATCCGGCATCCAGGCTCCGACAAAATTGTCGGCGGCGAACGTGAGCCGCGTCAGCCCGCGTCGGGCGAAATCGTACAGCCACATCTGGTCGTTCGCTCCCCCTACCGTAAGGGCCAGGCGTTGACCATCCGGCGAAAGGCTCACACCTTGGAACGGCCGACGGACATCGTCCTCCATGAGCGATTCAGTCCGTCCCTGACTGTCTACCCACACGACGCTCCGATCGCTCTCACGCAGACCTCCGGGAATGTATGCCAGCGATCCATTCGCGGCGAGGCTGAAATCCGCGAACCCATATTCTGCGGACGCATGCACGCCGTCCATGACGGGTGCCGGTTGGCCGGTAATTTCCAGACGGCGCAAATCGAAGGGGACAGCGTAGAGAGACGCACCACGAGCGTAGATCACATGCCCGGTTGATACGAACTTTGGATTGGAGCCTCCTTTGAATAGGACTCGACGCTTGCCCGTGTCAAGCGAGAGCAGCGCGATGCGAGCCTCCTCAAACGACGTAATGTCCGTAGGCACAATGGTGAACAGCACGGTCTTGCCATCTGGAAGAAATTGCGGGAAGCGATGACTCTTCTCGTGCTCCTGTTCGTCGAGCCTCGTCACGACCTGCGGTGTCCCGCCTGCGCCTGCGACTCTGAAGAGTCCCGCCGAGCTACTCGGAGAGAAGATGATGGTATCGTCAGGCCCCCAAGTGCCGTAACTTCCTAAACACTCGCAGATCGTCTCCAACGCACCACCGCTGATGGCCACCTTCTTCAACTTGCCACCGGCAAAAAAACCTAGCCACTCGCCGTCCGGCGAGAAAAATGGATCGCCCCCACCCACGTCCAGTTCAGTCCCAGCAATTGGGGTGGAGTCAAACTCCTCAAGCGCGCGAAGATAGATTTGCCTGGTGTTGCCCCGCGTGCCGACAAACGCGATTCGACTCCCGTCCGGAGATAGCGCGATGCTGCGTTCCGACAAAGCGCTGCCAAGACTGACGCCAGCCGGAAGCGCGACGATCGAGCGCGTGATGGCTGCTGGTACGCCAGCGGATTGCCGGCGTGAGTTGCCCCAAAGAGCTGCGCCGATCAGGATCCCCACTAATAAGCCCACGACACCCGTCGCCGCGGCGATTCGATGCTTCCACGACGAGGCGGCGACGTCGACGATCGAGGGTTGCGAGCCGGACTCGGCGAGCCAACGTAGCTCACTGGCCACATCCTGGGCGTTCTGCCACCGATCGTCCGATGCTTTTGCAAGACACTTCCGGATGATGTGGTCGAGCAGAGGCGGCGTCAAAGGCTTCAAGGTGGATATCGACGGCGGCTCCGTGTTTAGAATCGCTGCGATCACGCTCGCGGGACTGTCGCCGTCGAACGCCCTTTTTCCGGTGACCACCTCGTACAGGATCGCGCCGAAGGCGAACAGGTCGCTCCGAGCGTCGGCCTCCTTGCCCTCCAATTGCTCGGGCGACATGTAGTGGAGCGTGCCCAAAATGGTGCCTTCGGCCGTCAGTCCGAGGCTCTTGGTGAGCGATGCCGATCCAGTCACGGGCTGACCCAGAACGGCGTGCCGCTTCGCGAGGCCGAAATCGAGCAGCTTTGCACCGTCGTTTGTGAGCATCACGTTACCCGGCTTTAAATCGCGGTGAACAATGCCCCGCCGATGCGCGGCGTCGAGCGCCTCAGCAATTTCGACCGCAACCCTCAGCACCTGCTCCACTGGCAAGGCACCCTTCCTCAGTCGGTCGGCCAACGTCTCCCCTTCGAGATACTCCAGCACGAGGAAGTCGATGCCGTCCTGGTGTCCGACGTCGAACAGCGCACAGATGTGCGGATGATTGAGCGACGAGATCGCGCGCGCCTCACGATCGAAGCGGTCGCGTAGGAGCGCGTCGGCGGATAGAGCCGCGGGCAGAACCTTGATCGCAACGGTGCGATCAAGGCGTGTGTCGCGCGCCCGATACACTTCGCCCATGCCGCCGGCTCCGATAGCGGAGATAACCTCGTATGGGCCGAGGCGGACGCCGGGAGATGAGGGCCAACCGCTATGGATTATAGGGGCGAGACAGTGGCCTAAGGAATTACTCTTGAGTGACGTCGCAGTGTTTAGTGGAATTGCTAACTCCACGATTCAGCCGGATGGACCTCGCAAATTTTTGCGTCTACGATCGGTTATCAGGGTTGCGATAGAAATCGCCTGAAACGAGGGTTTTTCGCCGACACCGAAGGCGTAGAGAGCCGCCATCACGAAGGCCAAGATAACCGCCTTGATATAACCGTTTACGACAGCGGCCTTCTAAGCCGAGGGTCGCAGGTTCGAGACCTGCCGGGCGCGCCATTTCTGGCCAGAACAACCTTCCCGAGCAGTAGTCCCGATGCCTGATCGGTCACAAGTCGGCAAACCTTAGCTCACTGAAGTACCTGCGGTAAGGTTCGCTTCACTTCCAAGCGGCGCGATGGCAATCTGTGGTCGGTCGATGCCTGACGCGACGCCCTTCAACGCAAGCCTCCGCGAGTGCCGTGACAAGCTTCATCTCACGCAGCGCGCACTGGCCGAACGGCTCTGCGTCCACGTCGGTCAAGACGTCGTCCGTCTTGGCACGATCGACATGGCGCCCCTCGGCTCGGCGCATCCGACCTACGGTAGCGGTAAGCTGGCATTGATGGCGGGTCCACATCGTCTGAAGTGCGCCGAGACATGGGCCGGTAACGACGGAACCTCCAGCGCCGCAGATCTGCCGGGCTTGAGGGTCTGGGTGCACTCCAGGCCCTCCGGATCGAGTGAGGCCGGGGGTGACGTGCACTACGTCTCGGTCTGTCCGAGCTGTATCGTCTCTCGCATCGCCCTTGCTGATGTGAGTGGGCACGGACGCGCGGTCGTGGCACTGAGCGCCAAGCTTCGTAAATTGATGCAGAAGTACCTCACTGCCCTCGAGCAGACAAGTCTGATGCGGGATCTCAACGAGGCAACAATGGTGGAACTCGATGGGGTCCACTACGCCACCATGGTGGCCGTTGGCTTCCACCGTCGCAGGGGTCTCCTCGTGATGACGAACGCCGGTCATCCTCCCGCCTTCTGGTATCGAGCCAATCGTGGTGAATGGGACTGGTTCGAACCGCGCCGTGCACAGACGCGCCCGGGCGTCAGCGGGACGCCACTCGGCCTGTTAGCGAATGCCTCCTATGATCGGATGATCGTCAAGCCCGGGCCCGACGATCTCATCGTGTTGTATTCCGACGGTGTCTCGGAAGCCATCAACCCTGAGGGCACGGAGCTGGGTCGAGACGATCTCATGACGCTCGCCCGAACGCTGGATCCAAGTTCGGCCGAAACGCTCGGCACGCAGCTCCTCGAGGCCGTCACGGCGTTTCGTGGAGGACAGACGCCGGAGGACGATGAGACCATCATCGTGCTGCAAAGGGCTTCAGATCAATCGACCGATTGGAGGTGAAACCGCGGCTCGGCTTTCCCCAAAATAGCAGCCCGAGCTCTTTTCGGCAGAGCTCCGTTCCGCGTTCCGATCTTCGCGGCGGATCGAGCGCAAGAAGCGCCTCAGGTGTTCGCGGACCCGGTAATTGATGTCGACCGCCTAATGTGGCGCCCATTGGCGTCACACTCCACCAAAGGCGTGGGCGTGGTCGCGGGCAAATGTTCTGACGTGGCGTGGCTCGGTCCCGGTGGCCGAGGATCAGCCGTTGCTTTGATGATGCCTGGTGCCACGAGGCGACCGCTTCACTGTTGCTATTGCTCCACCAATCGACCGGTAGCAGGACGCGGTTTGTCGTCGATTTATCAGCCAATCGGCTGGGGCCAGGTTGGAAACGGCGCGCGTAAATTGCGCACTTGACAGGCGTTGCGTCTGGTCACACGCCGAGCGTTCGTCGTCCGGAATGATCCGGGGAAGAAGCATGAAGAGATTGATGACGAAATTAGCCGAGGTCAGTGTGGAAGCTGAACTCCGCCTGAGTCACCAGCCCCAGCGGATACCAAATGCCGCCAGCGCCAGCACCAGGACCGTTGCGGTGAACGTTGCTATGACCGTCAGCAGTAGGAGCCCGCGCGGCGTGACGGCGCAGGACTGGCGGCGGCCCTGCTCGAGGACCGGGCACAGGTTAGGGGACTGCCTGCTGGTTATTCTTTGACTTGCGGCTCGGAGAGGTTTTCATTCGGGGCTACGTAGCTGTTGAAACGCGGTCACAATTGTGGCCTTCATAAACTCAATCGCCATTGAAACCGTTCGCGGAAATCGGTAAAGCACTTCTCGCAGATCCAACGATATTCGTCGGCCGTCGTATAGCCTTCGCGATGGTCTGCATTC
This sequence comes from uncultured Acidobacteriota bacterium, assembly GCA_963846425.1. GTDB lineage: Bacteria > Acidobacteriota > Vicinamibacteria > Vicinamibacterales > UBA2999 > JACCSI01. The sequence goes on from CAWJVW010000002.1 coordinate 1,484,888, forward strand.
TCGGCCGCGAACTTCTCCCCACAGAACTCGCAATGGTCATGATCCCAATTCGGTCGGGTCTGGGTCCAGATACGGCGATACAGTGTGACGCCGTGTAGATATCGTTCCTGGTCCATCAGTCGCCAATCCGAATCCGTCATGCTTCACCTTCTCCTGCGCAGGGTTCGCTGATCCTCAAACGGTGCCGACCGGCAGGTTCAATAAGTGCTCAGTCATTTTGGCTCGGCGACTCCAACAAAATGACGCTATTCTCTCCATCGCCAGGCGCTGGTGGTTCTGGCTCATCGAGGTTCCGGCCGCCATCGGCACCGTCTGGCTGTTCATCTACCGCGGGAGGGTCGAGATGCCCGAGGTGAATGCCTAGCGTCGGGTCGCGTTGTGCGGATGGAGAGGTCTTCTCAAGCGAGGAGTACGAGACGCAATTCTGGAATCGACGGGATGCCGCCGACATCGGCGGGAGTTCCGCGTCAATGTAGGTGACGTGCTCTTTTTCTCCAGGCTGTATCGGATGGACGAAGACGGCCGCGCGCTTGGCGCGATGGCGACGGGCACTCTGCAGAACTTCCAGGCACACGGCGGACTCGTGACGTGGAGCCGGGTGACGTGATGGCTCAGCCGTGGTCGTACCGGAGCCGGACATTATCAAGCTGCCCGTCGCCTATCCCGTCGCCCGGGGGGACGAGCGGTGGGCGACGTTCATCAACACGTGGCTCGAGCTCAAGCGACGCGATGGGACCGATCGACGAGTTGTATCGGCACTGGATTCTCGGGCGACACGCCGTTTCGTCCGCGCCAAGATGGTCGTTGCTGCGTAACGTGCTGCGATGGGTTGAGTAAGGCGGGCCCAGGGAGATCGAGGTCTTATGAGGCTTTCTGCTCGAGGTACCGCGATAGTTTCTCGCCTGCGTCAAAGAGCTCACGCTCGTTGACGATATTATAGCGATCGAACACACTCCTCGTCTTGTGGCCAGTTAACGTCATCGCAACTCTTTCAGGAATGCCGGCACGGATCAAATTTCGCGCTGTCGTACGGCGGCAGTCGTGAAGCAGGCGCCCCGGAACCCCAGCAGCCCGGCATGCTTCAGGCCAAGCCCGTCGCCAGCCCCGAACGGTCACATCATCGCGACGAAAGACAAGAGGATCGTTGCCCTTTCGTTTGCACGCCGAGAGGCGAGCACCGCGCTCAGAGGCTTTGAAATTGGCAGAAGACGCCCTGTCCGAGTTTTTGAGCGATGCGGTGGCAGGTGCGATCGCACAGCGATGTAATCGGCGTGCTCGAAAAAACAAGTAATAGTCGCCGAGTTCTTCGACGACGGAGTCATCGCGTGGGGTCGATTCGGCGCAGGGGACCCTTTCGGGGAGTAATCTTCGAGAACACGTTGTTTCAGGATCTCGTGGTCAGCGCGCACCTCTTCGTCAACGCCCAGATGCGGGTCGAGTCGGACATCGGCAACCACCGAGGCACGGCTCGGCCATTACGCAATCACGCTGATCGATCATGAACCCTTGGATCGCCAAAGCGGTGATTCTCGCCGCCAGTGTCGTAATGGTCGCGATTCGAGCACCTCACGGGCGCCGCGGTCGCGGAGTCAAGGTCGCGCGGAGTTGCAAAGGTCCCCGCGAAGCGGTTTTGCTGACGCTCGCGTGGATGGGGTTCCTCGTTCCTTTGCTCTGGGTCGTGTCCCCTGTCTTTTCGTTCGCCGAGTATTCGCTTCGTCCTTCACTGTTCGGCGCTGGCGTCTTGTGCCTTGTGGCGGGCCTCTGGTGGTTCCAGCGGTCACACGCGGACCTAGGGACGTACTGGTCGGTCACCCTTGAATTGCGCGAGAATCATCGACTCATAACGCAAGGGGTCTACCGCTATATCCGTCATCCAATGTACGCAGCACTCTTCCTCTACGCCATCGGCCAGGCGCTCGTGGTTCCAAACTGGGTTGTAGGGCCGTCATACTTCGTCGCGTTTGGGATTCTCTTCGCGTTTCGGATCCGTGCAGAGGAAAGGATGATGCTCGAGACATTCGGCGACGAATACGCGGCTTATGTGGCAAGGACAAAGCTGCTCGTGCCCGGAATTTGGTGATCGCGCGTGCCCCTGAGCCACCACTGGATCCGCGTATGAAACTCAAGGCCGCTTTGAGTAACGATCAACGCCGTAGTAGTGAGCCAACGCCGTGGACAGTCGCCAGTTGGCGACTACTCAGGAGGAACAGCGCCTCTCGAGTCGACGCGGGTCGAGGGTCGAGGAGTAGAATCGGCTCCGATGCGCGCAACGCTGTTTGTTGTCGGGTTGGCCGTCCTGGGAGTGCCGGTGGCGCGCGACCCATCGCAAACCAACGCGGCCTGGCGCGATCCGTCGCCGCATCACGTTCGGTGGATCACGGTCGATTCGTCAATTCGACTGGAAGTGCTGGACTGGGAGGGGTCAGGCCCGCCGCTCGTCCTGCTCGGATGTTACCTTTCCGCGCATTCGTACGACGAGTTCGCCCCAAAGCTGACGAATCAGTTCCATGTCTACGGCATTACTCGACGCGGGATCGGTGCGTCCGATAAACCAGCTACCGGTTATGCCGTGCAGCGGTCCGTGGACGATCTGCTCGAAGTGCTCGATTTCCTGAAGGCTCAGAAATCTCTCCTGGTCGGCACTTCATGCGCCGGGCAGGTTCTGACGATGTTCGCTTCGCAGCATTCCGACCGTCTCAGCGGGCTCGTCTATCTCGACGGAGCAAGCGACCCGACGACGCCCCCATCCGATCCACCGTTGCCGGACCCCACGACGGTGCCGCGCCCGCTCAAGCCGACACCGGAGCCCGACCGCAGCTCGTTCAACGCGTTCACCAAACGGTCCGGTCTGAAGGTCACCTTTCCCGAAGCTGAATGGCGTCAACAGTTCGCCGAGAATCCCGACGGCTCGGTGGGCCAATCGGTCCTGAATCTCACGATTCGCCAGGCGATCACTGTGGATGCGAGGGTGAAGCCGAATTATGCGGGCATACGCGTTCCGGTGCTGGCCATGTACCAAGCGCAACGCCCATTCGAGGAAGTGGCCGCCGAGTACGATATCCGTAACGAGCAGGAGCGTGCTGCGCTTCGCCAGCAGTACACGGCCATACGCACCATGTACACACGATGGCAACAGGATCTACTTGCTGCCATCCCCACGGCTCGCATCGTCGAACTCCCGGGCGCGAATCTCTTCATGTTTTTGTCGAATGAGGCTGACGTGCTTCGGGAGATACGAGCATTCGCGGCCACATTGCCCAAGTAAATTGCGGGTGTTAGCTCCCGAGACATGGATGTCGACCCGCTTGTCAGACAGCACCGGATGGCGTTCTTGGCAGGGACAACTATCGCGCGTAGAATTTCCACCGCGCGCTCAATCGGAATATTCGCACGAACGACTAAATCTGGAGGTCGCAGTGAATCAACGTCTCGTGCTGAAACGAATCACTGGCATCGTGACCGTGGCCATTGCGGCAGGTGCATTGGTGGGCGTCGGGCAATCGGGCCAGGAGGCCATGCTTGCGCGCGCGAAGAAGCTGGAACTGCCGACGAAGTACGTGCCGCCGCCAGGCGATCCGCTCGCACATCACGCATCGGGATACGCGAAGATTCTCTGTTCGGCTGTGTTCATCACGGGCCTCGACGCGGCGTTCGCGGCCGAGAATGTCGGGTACTTCACGGCGCCGTATGTCGAGCGGGCGAAACTGAAGTACGCCGTCGATCAAGCCGCGAAGGCGGTCAAGGTGACATTGCCGAACGGTTCGGTGCGGACAGCGAAGTACTTCGGCGACCAGGGGTGCATCACGCTGCCAATCGGGAAAGCAATGCTGGATTTCACGCCCAAAGATGTCAAGAGCACGCTGCCGGATCCTGAGACCCAACCGTGGCCGATGGGGGACGTGCTCTCCAAGGACCCGCCCCCGTCCGGCGTTGATCTGGCCAAGGTCCAAAAGGCCTTCGACGCTGCATTCGATCCAAGGGAGGCGCTGACGGCCGCGTTCGTGGTGACGCACAAAGGTCGACTCATCGGTGAACGTTACGGCGACGGCATCACCCACACGACGCCGCTCGAGAGTTGGTCAATGGGCAAAAGCGTGACCGCTACGATGATGGGCATCCTCATTCAGCAGGGTGTGTACCGATTGGATCAGCCGGCGCCGATACCCGAATGGCAAAAGACGCCCGGCGATCCGCGCGCGAAAATCCTGATCCAGGACATCCTGCGTATGTCGAGTGGCCTCCGCATTCGCGCGCCGCAGGACCCCGATCATGCCCCGTCAGAGGAGTATCCCGATCATCTCTATCTCTACACGGGCAGCGTCAATTCTTTCCAGTACGCTGCGACGCGGCCGCAGCAGTGGCCGCCCAACACCGTGGGGCGCTATCGCAACACCGATCCCGTGTTGACCAACTATCTTGTGCGCCTCGCCATCGAAAAGCGCGGCGACGAGTACCTCTCGTTCCCGCAGCGTGCCCTCTTCGACAAAATCGGCGTACGGACCATGGTGATGGAGACCGATCCGTACGGGAACTTCCTGACGCAGGGCTATGAGTTTGCCTCCGCACGCGACTGGGCGCGGCTCGGCAACCTCTATTTACAGGACGGCGTGTGGAATGGTGAGCGCATTCTGGCACCGGGCTTCACGAAATTCGTCAGCACGCTCGCGCCCGCGTGGGTCGCCGACGGTCGGCCGGTGTACGGCGGGTTCTTCTGGATCAACGGTGACGGCGCGATGCCAATTCCGAAAGAGGCGTATCGAATGGCCGGTGCAGGCGGGCAGTCGACGTGGATCATTCCGTCGCATGATCTGGTCGTCGTACGGCTGGGGCACTTCAAGGGCGCCGGACCGGGAGAGAAGGCGCTGCGGAACGCGCTGGCGCTCCTGATGGAAGCGGTTCCGGCTCGATAGCGGTCAGCGATCCGGCGACGCGACACCCTTATGCCCGCGCGGTAGTGGAAATTAAGGAGTCCTCCCAGACGCTGCTGGCGGCGAGCGGGAATGCCGCCACTGCCCACCGGGAAGACGTGCGCTCGGCGAGTTTGTGCTCTAGACCTTGATGTTGCGCTCGCGGTGGTACTGCTCGACGAATTCGCTGATGGCCCGTCGGGGCTCGCTGTGTCCGCAAGAATCATGTACGGCTTCGTTTTGAGGCTCTTCGCTCACGCGGCAGCTCGCTTACGTCAAGTAGTGGGGAGACCTCCCGAAAATCGGCTCGCACAGACTCAAGTCTCGATCGGTTATCGGTCTTTGCGCAAAAAACGATAAATAGATGGGAACTGGCGGGAATTTGTCCCGGCTATCCGCAGTCCCGCGAAAACCGCTTATATATACCCGTTATGCTTTCGCGGTGTTCTAATCCGATGTTCGCTCTCCATTCGCAGACCCATGGCCTGACTATCCCTGGATCAACGATCCCTGATCATCGGCCTGACTATCAGCTGATCACTGGCCATTGAGCTTCGGTCCGCTTGTCACTCGCTCAACGAGTGTTGATCACCGGCTTGACCGGTCGATGATCGACCGATCATCGGCTCAATTGACCGATGTTCGGTCTGACGAGCCCGGAATCGATCGATCAGCCGTTTATCAACCCCATATATCGGCATGAATGTCCACTCTCTCACTTAGGCTCGAACATCGACGCCTGCGCGGTAGCCGCGACAGATCGCCAGTCGCTCGCCAAGGATCTCGCGATCAGCTGTTCAACTGACCGACGGCCGGTCCGCCAAACTGAGGATCGCGCTGACATTTGCAGCGTGCCAGTGTCATGATTTGATAAATGGACCCGGCAGCCGGTGCGCCCGACCAACGCTGACCGAAAACTTCTGCAAAATCGCAGTGCTGCGCCGACTTTAGTTGACTGGTTCTTTACGGTGATTAACTCAGCCGGACAATTTCTTCTTCCTGACTTTGGCAGTCTGCCTGGTCCAAAGGATTCGCATGATGAGCAAAGGGGCCCCCGTGAAGCTGTTTCAGGCGATAACTCCCGCCTTGGATGATCAGCGTGGGGCTGTGATGCAGCAATCGATCAGGGACGGCGGCGCGGCCGAGCGCGATGGTGGCCCCGCGGCGGGTTGCTCACCGGTCGACGTCGTGCAGGTTCCCCTCGCCATGCGCATCGATCAAGAGCGGAGGCGGTTCATAGGCGACGAGGTACTCGAACTGCTGCCGAAAGTTCTCCAGTGAAATGCCGACGCTCGCGGCGAACTTCGCCAGTTCGTGCGGGTCCTCGAAATCGTCGCGCCGGAGTCGAATCATGTAGCGTCGCGCGATCGCGTAGCGCGTGGACCGCGTGTCGACCAAGCGGATGCGGGTACGGCCCGTCTCACGATCGATAAGCGAGGCGAAGGGGATTGGCACGAAGTGGCCGCCCTGCATCGAGATCATCGCGGCGTTGCCCCCGGCCAAAAGGTATTTCGCCGCGCAGTAGCCGAGATCGCGCGTGTACTCCATGTCATAGGGGATCGGATCGGCGCACCGCAGCTCATAGCCGATGTTCTTGGCCACGAGCGTCGCTTTCAGGCCGAAGTCCTTCAGCCGTGCCGCTACCTGCGCCTTGAGGATCTCGCCGATATTCACCTCGGCGATCCGAAGATTGCCATGCGCGTCGTGCTCCACTTCGTGCAGCGACGACAGGTCTTCGGGATCCACGTTCAGCACGACGCCCTCGGAAACAATCGCCACGCCGTCGCGGCGGCCGTAGCTGAGGCGTTTGACGATGGCGCCAACCAGCGTGTCGACGATGGTTTTCAGCCGCATTGGCTTGGAAAACTCCTCCGGGATGAGCGTGAGCGTCGCGCCGGCGGCTTTGCCGATACCGAGCGCCAGATGGCCGGCTTTGCGTCCCATCGTGATCACAAAATACCAACGCGACGTCGTCTTCGCGTCCACCATGAGGTTCCTGACGATGTCGGCGCCAAAATGACGGGCCGTCTCGAACCCGAACGTGTTGATCATGGGCGGCAGCTCGAGATCGTTGTCGATCGTCTTGGGGACGTGCACCACCTGAATCCGGCCGCTGGCCCGCTCTTCGACTTTCATTGCCGAGTAAGCCGTGTCGTCGCCGCCGATCGTGATGAGTTGTGTCACGTCGAGCCGCAGCAGCGAGATTACAACGTTCTCGAGATGCGCAGGATTGCGGGTCGGGTTTGCCCGCGAGATGCCGATGTGCGAGCCGCCTCGGAAGTGGATGCGGCTGACGGCGTCGATCGTGAGGGGCGTCACGCGTTCGACGTCGCCGTGCATCAGCCACTCGAACCCGTCACGCACGCCGACAACCTCAACTCCCTCGAGCGCGGCGCGAATGGTCGCCGCGCCGATCACGCTGTTGATGCCGGGCGCGGGGCCGCCAGCGACGAGAATAGCAAGCTTCTTGTGATGTTCCACGCGCGACTACACCCAAACCCATCATAGGATGCCCGCGCTCCGGCGGCCGGATTATCTGTGCGTTCCTCTCGCCGCGTACGGAAGCCTGGTCAGCCGTGCGGCCTTACAACACCCGCGCTCGCAAGCCACATGCCGCCATGGTGGACGACGGCGTGGAGCTGAAGCTGCCTGGGCGGCTGGACTTCTGCGCTAGGATGTCCGCTGAACATCACCGGATCAACGGTCGTTGAACATCGGCCTGAACATCCCGGATCAACGATCGTTGATCATCGGCCTGAACAGTGAGGTCGTGACAACCACGCCCTGAAGCCACGCCGGCCGAGTTGCCGTGTTGGCTGGGCGCAGTTCAAGGGCAAGGTCAGTCAATAGCTCGCTACATCGCGACTTATGAGGAGTGATCTCTCTGAGAGCGCGGGACCGTGGCGCAAACCTCGTGGGCGTTATGCAGACCGGCCTAATCCTCTGACGACTGTGGCCCGCGCCGTCCGGAACCCCAACCTGTTCAACACTCTTCGACGATTCTGACCTCACGCCAGTTTCGCGTTATGCTGCGAGCTTCGCGGCGTCCGCCGAGATATTCTGGTCGCCTACTGTTAGTTAGGAAGCGACGAATCGAGCCAACCGGACAAGCGAATGAAGAATACCCCTTTGGCGTCCGTACCTAGTCGTGTTTGCGGGCCTCTCGCACGCCGCGCTTTCCGCTCAAAAGCGCGCTCCGGTGATCGACATGCACATGCATGCGCACCATATCCCGCTCGATCTTCCCGCTGGAGCCCCACCTCCGTGTTTCCCGCGCCCGTGTCAGCCCAAAGGGGCTGCGACGGCGACCCCGGAGGAGTCATTGCGGAAGACCCTCGAGGCGATGGACCGCCACAACATCGTCCTGGGATTCCTGAGCAGCGCCGACCTGGGTATCGTCAAGGACTGGGTCGCGGCGGCGCCCGGCCGGTTCATCGCTTCGCCCTTCATTGAGGAGCCCGGTGAGCTCACTCCGCAGATGCTCAGGCAGGAGTACGCTGCGGGACGCCTGGCCGGCATGGGTGAGATCGGATCTCAGCTCATGGGCGTGGCGCCAAACGATCCTGCACTGGCACCGTACTTTGCACTGGCGGAGGAGTTCGATGTCCCTGTCCTCATTCACACCGAAGGGATCGGTCCGCCGGTACCGGGGTTCCGCTCGGCCGCGGGCCGTCCGCTCCTCCTCGAGGAGGTGCTGGTTCGACATCGGAACCTCAGAGTGTTCGTCGAGAACAGCGGGTACCCGTTCCTCGACGAGATGATCGCGATGATGTATCAATATCCTCAACTCTACGGCGATCTGTCGACGATCACTTGGATCATCCCGCGCTCTGCGTTTCACCGGTACGTCGAGGCCCTCGTTCGCGCCGGCCTCGGGAACCGCTTGATGTTTGGCTCCGACCAGATGCGATGGCCCGAGAAGATTGACGAGGCGATCGAAGCGATCGAGGAGGCCGATTACCTGACCGCAGAGCAGAAGCGAGACATCCTCTACAACAACGCGGCCCGATTTCTTCGACTTGAGGGGGGACGTAAGTAGCGGAAGAGGATGCCCCACGCGTTGAAGGGGCTTCGGGTGTCGCTTCGTAACAAGCGCTTGCTGCTGACACGGCCTCGGGTTGCGGGCGCGCTTCGCACGAGGTACTGATCAGGCCGCGCAGCAGAAGCGCAAGGCGTTAGGTCGCGATAAACGCCGCAGTGTTTAGAAGAGCGCTTGCAGGCTGCTCAGCCGGGCAGGACGACGGGTGCGCACTCACCTCGCTCAATCTGCATTGTTGGCAATTCGCGGTGTGCCGCGATCGGTTATCAGGTCTCGCGGCGAAATGGCAAACGTGGCACATTTCCGCAGCAGTCAACCGTCGTGTTGGGGCCGACGAAACGCCACCTAATAACCGTCTGGTATAACCGTTCTACAGACATCGGGCCTTCTAAGCCGAGGGTCGCAGGTTCGAGACCTGCCGGGCGCGCCAATATTTTCAAACCGTTCAGCAAATCGAGCTGCCCTTCGCAGACCGTCACTTTCCGCGTGGCAGGAGTGTTCGCAAGGCACAACAGCGCGCAGAGCTGCTGAACTGCGTTGTTTAACTTGAGCGCCCGCGATCGCGAGTGCTTGCTCAGGTCAAACTTTCGGATGTGGGAGCATCTGAAGTAGTTCCTGCCGCATTAACGCTGACTTCTCGCAATGCCTCCTGAAACTTCGGTAGTTGTTCCTTCACGAGCGATCGAGCCTTCGATCGATCTCTCGCCTCAAGTTCTAGAAGATCAGCCTCCGCGTACTGCTTCGGCGCAATCCAGTTCTCCGGGTGCGCCGTCCAAAACTTGGGAGTTAGTGGTCCGGGCCCAGGGCGATCCCGCAACCGAGCTCATCAAGACGGCAGCCGCCGTAGGTGCGGACCTCCTCGTCATGTCGACGCACGGGCATCGCTTTCTCAACGATCTGCTACGCGGAACGACGGTCGATCGTGTGCGTCACGAAGTCGGCATCCCGGTTCTGCTGCTCCGCGTACCCCGTCGGTAACACGTACGGCGCGGTGCGACCAGTGATATCGTCGGCGACGCGCGGCCGATATCCATGACGCCTGGCACGAAGCTCGGGCCGTATGAAATCCACTCCTCGCTTGGCGCCGGCGGGATGGGCGAGGTCTATCGCGCCGTTGATACCAAGCTTCATCGGCCTGTGGCGATCAAGTTCTTGTCGGACGAATTGGCGGATGCTGCCGCCCGCCGTCGCTTTCAACGCGAGGCGGAGACCGCCTCGTCGCTCAATCACCCGCACATTCTGACCGTCTATGACGCCGGAGAGGTCGAAGGCCGGCAGTACCTCGTCACCGAATTCGTCGACGGCGGCACCCTTGTCGATTGGGCTCGCGCCGACCAACGCTCGTGGCATCAGATTGTCGCGCTCCTCATCGGTGTGGCCGACGGACTCGCGGCCGCTCATGCAGCGGGCATCCTGCACCGCGATATCAAACCGGCCAACATCCTTGTTGCGAAGAACGGCTATGCCAAGCTGGCCGATTTCGGGCTGGCCAAGTTGTTGGAAAGTGCGAGTGAGTACGCCGAACACGAGACACGTGCGCCGGCGATGCTGCACACGAGGCCTGGTGTGGTCATCGGTACGCTCGCCTACATGTCGCCGGAACAGGCAGCAGGCAAACCGCTCGATCTCCGTAGCGATGTGTTCTCGTTCGGGGTTGTCCTGTACCAGCTCGTTGCGAGCCGGCGGCCGTTTGTCGCGACCACGGATCTGGAGCTGCTCCAGACGATCATCCATCGTCCACCGGAGCCGCTCCCTTTGGCCCTGCCTGTGGGGCTGCGCATGGCGGTGGAGAAGGCGCTCGAAAAGGATCCAGGAGATCGCTACCAAACGATGCGGGATCTGGTCGTCGACTTGCGCCGTGTGACGCGCGCACGGACAGAAGACGGTCAATCCGTCGCCCTCGCCACGCGCCCACGACCGCGATGGTGGATTCCCGCGGCACTGGTCGGCGCGCTGGCCGCAGGGGTGGCCGTGGGCCCTCGAGTCATGGGAAGCCTCCAGTCCGGCTGGGACAATCCGCTGGAAGGCGCCACCTTCACCCGGCTGACCGACTTCGAGGGCGTCGAGGCGGACGCGGCTATTTCGCCTGATGGGAACTTTGTTGCCTTCATCTCCGATCGAGACGGACCACTCGACGTGTGGGTACTGCAACTCGGCAGCGGACAATTCCGCAACCTCACCGAGGGGAAGATCCCGAATCTCTTCAGCTCGCAGGTCCGGACCATCGGGTTTACGGCCGATGGATCGCAGGTGACGGTCCAAACGAGTCGCCCCAACCCCGATGGTCCGCCAACGCTCAGCACGTCGGTTGTCCCAACCATTGGAGGCCCCGTTCGACTGTTGATGGAGAACCGGAATGACCCCCACTGGTCGCCGGATGGAAGCCGCCTGCTATTTCTCTCAATGCTTCAGAACAGGGATGTGATGTTCGTGGCCGATCGGGACGGTACCAACCCGCGTCAGCTGTTCCCGGTTGCGCCAGGCGAACACAACCACTTCATGGCCTGGTCGGCGAGTGGCCGCTACGTCTTCTCGTCCCGCAGCTCCCGGAGTATTCAGGAAACGGATATCTGGCGCATGCCGGCCGAAGGCGGCGAGCCGGAGCGCATCACGCACCACAATGGTTGGACCGCCTCCCCACTGTCGCTCGATGAGCGTACGCTCCTGTATATCGCCAGCGATGAGAACAATGCCGGAACATGGCTGTACGCCATGGACCTGGACACACGGGAAGAGCATCGCCTCAGCGTCGGCATCGAGCAGGTACTCGTCAATCTCGGCAGCCGCTTCAACGCCGGGGCGCGGGCGTCGACTGGTCGCCACGATGTCAAATCCGGCTGGAAGCCTGTGGTTTGTGCCGATTGGCCCTTCCGTGGCGCCGGAAGCGGCGGCATCGGTTTTTCGCGTTCCGTCCGCGCAAGTGTCGTCACCGCGATTCGGTCCCGACTATCTTCTCTACCTTTCGTCGCGAGAGTTGGCCGATGGCTTGTGGAAGCTCCAGGGAGACGCAAGCACCGAGCTGTGGAAGGCGCGCGAGGGCGCCGTCCTGGCTGCACCTGCGGTTTCACGTGACGGACGCCAGATCGCGATCTCGGTCTTGAGACAAGGCCGGGCACGTTTGTTCGTCATGACTTCCGATGGCGCCAATCCACAACCGCTTGCCCCGTTGCTGGATGTGCGAGAGGCGTCGTCTTGGTCGCCTGACGGCAAGACGCTCGCCGTGACCGGATACGACGACAAAGGACCCGGGCTGTTTCTCGTGCCCCTCGACGGAGGCGCGCCTGTGCGGTTGTACGACAAGCTCTGTTATCTACCAGCGTGGTCGCCCGACGGGCGCTACATTCTGTTTGCGGAGTACGTCCAGGGACCGACCATGCAAGTCCGAGCCGTCACCTCAGAAGGACAATCAGTCGGCTTGCCTGTCATTCGGTTCACGCGGCCGGGAACGCGGGTCATGAGCAGCGCCTACCGGTTTCTGCCAGACGGTAAATCGTTGGTACTCCTCGAAGGAGAATGGCGGACGCCGCAGTTCTGGCTGGTGAACCTGGAGACTGGCAACCGCCGGCAGTTGACCGACCTGCGCCCGGGCCGCGCAACCCGGAGCTTCGATGTGACGCCGGACGGAAAGAGGATCCTGTTCGATCGCGTGCAGGAGAATGCGGATATCGTGTTGATCGATCTTCCGGCGCGGCAGTAGCGTGCGACCCGTACTGGACGCTCGCACCACGCACCTGTGCGACGGAGGTTACGGTGAAGGCCAGTCACGCTGACGCGCGTTTGCCCCAGATCTTTCTGATCCGGACTCTAATAAGCGTCGCCGACGCTTGAGGGCGACGGCCGGGAGCAACGGAATCATTCGTACCACTGCCCGAGGCCAATGGACGTTCAGGTTGGCGTAGGCGCTGCGCGAGTGCTATCCATCTTTCTAAGGGGGGGTCCGGCGCCTCAAGAAAGGGTTTCATTGCGACGAGTATGACTCGCCTAGGTCCGTCGGAAGCCATCGCGGGCCGAAACTGCACGCAAACTGCAGCGTGCCTCACCATTCGCCGCCTGCTGGGCGAAGCTGCCGTGACGGCCCCGTTCGCCTGGGGCCATCACGGCGTGAAGTTCTAGGGGATCGTCGGACCGCCGCATGACGCACTGAACGCCTTCACGTCGGACTGAATGTGCGGCACGTCGTAGGGTCCGCCTTTCGGTCCATAGGCTTCCAGTTTGGCATGACCCTCAGCGATCAGCGAGATGACGCAGCCGCGGATTCCGGAGGTGAACTGCTTCCGGATGGCCGATGACTGGCCGTTGATGAACGCGTTGGCCACCGCAGGTGGCGCCGGATATTCGATGTCCAACACCTGGACGAGGACCTCTTCCTCGTCGGTCCCATCCGCGTTTTGATGTCGGGATTTGATGAAGAGCGTATAGGAGCTCGGCACGGTCTGCACTGTCCAGTTCACAGTGACGGCGGCTTTATCGAGGCCGTTCGTCGCGCACGCGGCGCTCACGGCAGTCAACGCAGCCGTGCAGAGATTGGGCGTGCCGCCCCCGGTGAATGGATTCACTTGGCCCCCGATTATCGAAGCGCCATCCACTTGAACGTCGAACTGCGTCAGGACACTTAATGGGTTGTGCTCGACGGTCAACCCAAGAGGCACGACGGCTCCTGGACCCGAGACGAAGATGGTACCGGTGGGACTCACAATCGTCATGGTGGGAGCATTGGCCGATGCCGGCGTCAAGAGAGTCGCCGTTGCCAACATTGTTATTACGAGAAACTTGAGCCAGCGCAAATCCTTCATGCCTTTTCTCCTACGTGCATTGAGTGCAGTTACTGCAAGATTGATCACGACTCTGGCCGAACGTCTTTCGTGACGTCATCGACCAAAACGTCGCTTTAAGCACTCTCGATTACGCAAAGGGTGAGCCGCCAACTAATTTGTAATTTGATGCCGTGAGTTGCACGACTTCACGCGTGCTGGCGCATCGAGTGCGCGAGCGTCTCGTGGCGGAATAACTCACGGTGGCGGCGCATGAGGCGATTTTGGCGATTACGGAAGTGATCCGCAGTTCGGTCGCCGGGGAGGTTTGGTGCTGAGTAGAAACTTCAATGAAGTCTCCAGGACGATCCCCCTGGCCGAGGTCGTCTCTTGGAGACCTTGACGAAGTCCTTCGCCCGTTAGACCGCCTAGCTGCTCATTGAACTCACTGACTGATCGTAAATTGCTAACACTCGCTTGTCAGCACGACCGCACGCGATCCGCGTGCGCGAATCGCCACCGCAGCCGCCGGGATTCGTCGAGTCGTCTGACCCTTCCACACTGACGCCCTGCAGAGCTGGAGTCGGCGTGACAGACTTCACACTGTGTCGATCTGAAGACACGAATCCATCCTCGATCGGCTTACGATTGGCGTGACCGAAGAGGACGTCTGGCGGGGGGCGGCTACGGTCAGCACTGCGTCACGTCGGCTGCGGTCATGCCGATTGGCGTTTCGCTAGGAAGGCCTATGGTGATCGGCTCCGAGGGCCAGCCACAACACGCAGGGCACCGCTCATCGCTCGGTGGAGAAGAACGGCGACAGCAGGTGCACGCGGCAGAAACTCGCCTGCTCTACGAGAATGCCACAACCGGTATTGCGGCTACCCTCGTTATCGCGTCGCTTTTAGCCTATGCCCAATGGGACGCGGGACAGAGCTTCAGCGTTTCAGCGTGGCTGCTTTACCTGCTGCTGGTCTCCGCAGCGAGATTCGTGCTCGTACGCCGGTATTGGGGCGCTTCGCCGAGCGACACCGAGTACGGTCGATGGAGGGCGATGTTCGTTGTCGGCGCCGCGATGGCTGCAGGCGGTTGGGGTGCGGGCGCCTTTGTGCTCTACCCGGCAGCCGGGCCGATGAATGAGACCCTGGTTGTATTCGCGGTGGGCGGGGTCATGCTCGGTAGTGCTTCCCTTCTGGCCGCACGGCCGGAGGCGTTCCTCACGTTCCTTCTCCCGACCGGGCTTCTCACTGCATTCCGCCTGACCATCGAGGGTGATGACGACCACCTGATGATGGGATTCCTTGCCGCGGTTTTCACCGTCGTGACAGTGATCACGACCTGGCGATTCCATCTGGCGATTGAGTCTTCGCTCAAGTTGCGATTTGCCAATCAAGATCTCATCGAAAGTCTTCACAGTGCCAAGAACGACGCCGAAGCCCTGAACCGAGAGCTGGAGCGGCGGGTTCGTGACCGTTCCGCCAAACTCATAGAAGCGGATCAACGCAAGGACGAATTCCTCGCGACGCTCGCGCACGAGCTCCGAAATCCGCTGGCACCGATACGGTTCGCGCTGGAACATCTGAAGGTCGACACCCCTTACGCCCCTGCAACACACGCGCGCGAGGTGATCGAGCGTCAGGTCAAGCAGCTCGTGCGACTCGTCGATGACCTCCTGGATATGTCCCGGATCACGGCCAACAAGATCCAGTTGCGTCGTGAACCGATCGACCTCGGGCGCTTGATGGCCACCGCGGTCGAATCCATCATGCCCCTCGCCACGGAGGCAGGTCACACGGTAGACGTGAAACTGCCTTCAACGCCAGTGTGTGTCAACGGTGATGGCGCGCGGCTGATGCAGGTCTTTGCGAATGTTCTCAACAACGCGGTGAAATTCACGCCTCGCGGCGGGCACATCTGGTTCACCGCCGACCAGCAGTCCAATGAGGCAGTCGTGCGCATCCGCGATACGGGGGTGGGCATCGCGCGCGAGGTTCTCCCCAGCGTGTTTGACCTGTTCCATCAGGGTGAATCGATTCTGGACCGATCCACCGGCGGCTTGGGCATCGGTCTGACGTTGGTGCGGCGCTTAGTGGAGATGCACGAAGGGCAGATCGACATCAGAAGTGCGGGAACGGGTCAGGGGACCGAGGTCGAAATCCGTCTGGCAATCACGGCATCGGTGCCGGTCGCGACGGCCGTAGCGGCCGAGCTCCCGAGCGAGGCGCACTGGCGCAATCTTCGCGTGCTGATTGTCGAAGACAACCTGGATGCTGCGGACATGCTGGAGCTGGCAGTGTCACGTCTCGGCCACGTCACCAGGCTGTCTCACGATGGCGCGACCGCAATCACGGCAGCCATCGCATTCGCACCAGACGTGATCTTCTTAGATATTGGACTGCCGGTGATGAACGGCTATGACGTCGCGCGAACGTTGCGAGCAATGCCAGAGTTCAATCACGTGCAGATCGCTGCTGTGACCGGATGGGGGCAGGAAGAGGATCGTCGGAAAGCACGGGACGCCGGATGCGATAGTCACTTCACGAAACCTCTGTCTCCGGCGATGCTTGAAAACTTCCTGGCAACGATCGCGCATCGCATACTCGAGGGGCCGGGCGCGGTCAGCACGCCTCGAACTCGCCTCGCTGATTCGGGTGGCGCAGTGTGACAGTACCAAGAACGCGAGAATCATTGACGTGACGAGTTCCTGGTCGGCCTAATCATGCGGATCAGCATGCGGCTTAGCTCCACGAGCGCACGCTGCTCGTCCTCTGCAAACAGCAGCCGACCGCCTCCTCAACGTCGCGGGCTGCGCTCGGCGAAGAACAGTCCGAGCGCGCCGAATGTCCCGGTTGCCTGCGGCTCCAGCGTGACCGCGAAGCCCTCAGTTTCGAGGTGCGCCGCAAGGATCTCCACGGTGAAACGCTCGCAGCCAGCAAGCCGTACGTGTTTTGGTAGCTCCGCGCGCAGCTCGTGGTATTCGCCGACGATCCGGTCGATGCAGCCGAGTCGGTTGGACGTCAGGAGGATTGGGAACTCGGCGCCTTCACAGTCAATCTTGAGCAAGTTGACGCGGCGTCTGCCGTCCTCACTAATCGTCTCAATCACGTGATCGAAAGACACGACGTCGACCAGCGGTCCGTCCGTATCCCAGATCAGCGTGCCACCTCCCATGTTCGCGTCATCTGCGGAGCGCCAGAAATGCAGCGCCGGCGTAGCGATGTCCGACCGCCAGACCGCACGATTGTGGAGATGGACGCGTGCGCCGAACGGCGCTAGATTCTGCACGGCGCACAAATAGTTCAACGCCTCAGGCTCGAAGCCATGCAACTCCGACGCGCCCCGCGTGAGCGCCAAGTGGCTGAACGCGCCGACGTGCATGCCGACGTCGATCACGACAGCGCCTGACAGGTCCTCGGGAACGCGATATTCGTTCCGTGTGACAACGTTCGTGTAGATCGCGGCGTCGTTTGTGCCCGGCCGAAGAGAGAACGCCTGCTGCATCTGAGAATCCTATCTACTGGGCTCGAGTTCTGCCACCGCTCATCCGTCGGCTCCTTGAGACGTTGTTCGCATTGAGAGAAATGGCGACGGTGCTAAAATCGCGCACCCAAATGGTTGAGTTGCAAACGGGCCACTGAATCTTGCCCTGACGTGAACTTGACCGCTGACCGTTTTGTCGGTCTCGCTCAGTGATTCAACGCGTTCTGAAGGATGGAGTTCATCGATGAAACGTCTGGTTGTGCTGACGCTCCTCTCGCTTTCCCTGGCCGTTCCTGTTGCGGCACAGCCGGCCGCAACGAAGACAGCTGCGTCCGTCAAGTACGGGAACAATCCGGCGGCGGGCCACACCTTCATGCACGATGGCGTCAGGTTCTATTACGAGATCTACGGCGCTGGCGAGCCGCTGCTCATGGTGCACGGAAACGGCGGCAGCATCGCTGACCTGTCCGCGCAGATTCGGCACTTCCGCACGCGCTACAGAGTGATCGCAATGGACAGTCGCGACCAGGGCAAATCGGGCGACAGCCCGAGCACGCTCACGTACGAAAAGATGACGGACGATCTCGCTGCGCTGCTCGACCACTTGAAGACGGGTCCGGTGAACGTGCTGGGATGGAGTGATGGCGGCATCGAGGCGCTTCTGCTTGGCATCCGCCATCCGAAAAAGGTCAAGAAGATCGCCGCCATGGCTGCGAATCTCAATCCGAGCGACAAGGCGCTCCACCCCGACATCCTCGCCCTGATCAAGACGATGCTGGCCGCGGTTCCGCCGGCGGCGCGAGATACGCCACGGGGCCGCCGCGAGCTCAAAGTGACCGGCATGATGCTCGAAGAGCCGAACATCAATGTCGAGATGCTCGAGTCGATCACGGCGCCGACGTTGGTGCTTGCCGCGGATCACGACGCGATTCGCGACGAGCATACCGTCGACATCTACCACCACATTCCCAACGCGCAACTGGTGATCTTCCCGAACGCCACGCACATGATCCCGTTCGACGATCCCGCCACGTTCAATGCGACCGTCGAGCGGTTTTTCCGGATCCCGTTCGTCAAGATCGATCGCGTCAACGACACCGTCAAATCGCTTGAAAAGATGCGCGCTTCGCAGGCAAGCGTGAAGCGGTAATCCCGCTAGAACGCAAACATCTGTGTGTACTTTACGATGATGCCTCGCCCCGCGGTCTGGGAGGTATCCGTGAACTGCGACTCGTTGTAGACGATGAAGAAGTCGCTCAACGGCCGGTGAATCAGGTTGAAGCGCACGTTTGCGGAGAACTGTTTGACATCGGTCCGATATTGCACGAGCGAGTCGAGAAACATGTTCGAGCTGAAGGAATAGCCGGTGCGCAGCGTTGCGAGCCTGCTGACGAACGAGGTCTGCGGGACCGTCAGGTCGATGGCGCTCACCTGCAAACCGAGATCGAACACCATCCGGTAGGTGGGGCGATAGAGCACGCTCGCCTGCATCGTGCGCTGGGTGCCACTCCAGAAATCGCCGAGCATGAAGCGCGCCGACACCGAGAGGGCGCGGCTGTGGTCGCCCTCGATTGCGATCAGGTGCTGGCGCCAGTCGTAGCGTCCCACAGGGATGGCAACCCCGGGATGGATTGCAAACGGCGTCGTGATGGTCTCCACCCGCGGCTCGAATGCGTACTCGATCCACGCGCCGTTTTCCCAGGTCACCTGCATCGCCGCGTGCCCGAGTCGCGATACCAACTCGCCATCCGGTCCGGTATAGTTCCACACCCGTCCATGCGGCTGGAGTTGCCGGATACCGTGGCGGCGGAGGGATTCGGGCTGGGGCATCCACGCCGCATCGTAGAACTGTCGCGTGACCCCGGTGCGTCGCACGAAGCCGAGGTCGTCGCGAAAGCCTTCCCCAATCGTCATCAGCGAGGCCTGTAGCCGCTTCCCGCTGTCCTCCCACCCGATCGACGCCTTGGCCGAACCTTGGTTGGTCGTCACGCCTGGCGAGTCGGAGCGCGCGGCAAAGCTATTGAGGCTCAGGTTCTTGAAGAAGCGAAAGTTCGCGTCGATGCCGGCGACGCGGTTGAAGTCGTTCTCGTCGCCAGCGGGCTGCCGCGACAGGACGATGGCGCCAATGTCCGAGCTGCTCAAGACGTCCCGTCGCACGCGCACGACCGTATAGTTGTTGCCAGGCCGCCCCCCGTGTGCTTCGCTCTGCATCGTCATCACGCCGACACCAAATCGGCCGGCTCGTCCGGTTAGGCGCACGCCGCCGTGCAAGGGTTCTTCTTCGCCGTTGGCGGTGAGTCCGATGCGCCGACTGAAGAACAGCAGCAAGTCCTCTTCAGGCGGGCGGAACCGCGTTGACTGACGCTGGTTCCGTGGGATATCGCCGAAATAGAAAATGCCCGAGTTTTCAAGGAAGAACTCGCGCTTTTCCGGAAAGAAGAGGCTGAACTGTGTGAGGTTGACTTGTTGCTCGTCGGCCTCGGCCTGCGCGAAGTCAGGATTGATCGTCACGTCGAGCGTGAGCGACGGCGTGACACCAGCTTTGACGTCGATTCCGGCCCTGGCATCCGCGGCGAAGTCCCTCTCTCCGGTACTGCGCACAGCTCCGCCCAGGGCGAATGGCTTGATGCGGAGGTTCCGCCCCGGACGTAGCGACGGCAGCCCTGTCAGATCACCGGTGGACGAGGCCCGGTAGATGGTGTACGCGCGGGACACTGGTGACCAGTAGCTAACCTCGTTCTTGCGGCGGACGCGCCTCGAGAAATTGATCCCCCAAGCTCTGGGATCACCGCCCTGAAACCGCAGCGTCTTGAAGGGAATGCGGAATTCCGCGGTCCAGCCCCCTGGTCCTCGGCGCGCTTGCACCCACCACACGGCGTCCCAGTTGGTGTTGACGTCGCGGCCTTCGTTGGCGATTTGGGTATCGGCCTTGGCGCCCTCCGCATTGGTCGAGAACACGAAACCGTTGCGGCGATCGGCGAACGTGTCCAGGAGCACCTCGAACGTGTCCTGCTCGCGCCCGGCGAAATCCTTGCGGATTTCGTTGACGACAATGCCCGTCGGATCGCTGTCGTGACACTCCGCGCCTATATAGAGGTAGTCATCGTCAAAAGCGATGCGCACCTCGGTCGCTTCTGTCGCGGGCTCCCCCTCGCGCGGGTCGGCCTGGACGAATCCTGTCGCCGGCGTCGCTTTCGCCCACGTCTCGTCGTCCAGCACGCCGTCCACCGTGATGGTGCCGACAAGGCGCAGCGCGGTGACCTGGCGACGTCCGTCAGGAGAAGATACGGCAAGGTTCTGCGCAAGGAGCGGAGTGGAGCTGGCAGTCAGCGTCCAGAGGACGGCTGCCCACCATGGCCGGGCAAACATCGAGACAGTCTATCGCGAGGGGAAAGCGGCATCGACGCCGATGAATACCACCCGGCGAACGGTGAGATCAAAGCTGTGTTCTGGCGGCTTCAGGTGTAGGATCTCGCCAGTCGTGATCGGTCAAACGATCTCCCACTACCACATTGTCGAGCGCCTCGGCGGCGGCGGCATGGGCGTAGTCTACGCGGCCGATGACGCGCGATTGGGGCGACGGGTAGCCCTGAAGTTCCTACCTCGCGAACTGTCGGCGGATCCACAGGCCGTCGAGCGTTTTCAGCGCGAGGCGCGTGCGGCGTCTTCTCTCAATCATCCACACATCTGCACCATTCACGACATCGGATCGACCGAAAGTTCCGAGGGCTCCCAGCACTACATCGTCATGGAGATGCTCGAGGGGCAGACCCTGAAGCATCTCATTGGCGGCAAGCCGGTCTCACTCGAAGTGGTCCTCGATCTGGGGATTCAAATCGCCGACGCACTCGGCGCGGCGCATGCGAAGGGTATCGTCCATCGCGACATCAAGCCCGCCAACATCTTCGTCACACGAGACGGTCATGCAAAGGTGCTCGATTTCGGCATCGCTAAGCTCGCCACACTGCAGGCGCCGCTCGGACACGGCGAGGATGCGCCGCTGCCGACGGCTGCAACGCTGCAAGCTCCCGAGGTGCTGACGAGCCCAGGGCTTGCCATCGGGACGATCGATTACATGTCGCCTGAGCAAGCGCGCGGCGAGGACATCGACGTTCGGTCCGATTTGTTCTCGCTCGGTCTGGTGCTCTACGAAATGGCCACTGGACAACAAGCGTTTTCGGGTCGAACCTCCGCGTTGATCTTCGACGCCATCCTGCATCAGACGCCGACCGCCCCGGTTCGGCTCAACCCGCAGATTCCCGTCGATCTCGAACGGATCATCACGCGAACGATCGAGAAGGACCGACGACTGCGCTACCAGACGGCATCGGATCTCGCCGCTGATCTGAGGCGCGTGAAACGGCAACTCGAAAGCGGCGTCGTCGCGACCAGCGATGTCGTGCCGACAGCGCGATCACGATCCCGTTCGGCAACCACCAAGCCGAAGCGAGTCACACGTTCGAAGAGCGGGAAGACTCCAGCAGCGCGATCGTCGGCCGCTCTACCGGCGGCGCGGGGGAGCAAGGCTTCCGGCGCGACGGAGGTCGCGCCTGTTGTTGCGACGCCCTGGCGCCAACGCCGGATCGTACTTTCCGCCGTCGCCTTGGTCGTGCTCGGGATTGCCACGGCGGGGGTCTTCTATTTCTTGGGCAACCGTGACACATCAACGGCAGGCATCGGCGCCTCGGGGCGTCCCGCCGTTGCCGTCGTCACATTCGAGAATCCGACCGGCTCGGAGGAAGCGCGTTGGCTGACGACGGGGCTGCCGGGCATGTTGGTAACGGGCCTCGGACAGACGCCAGGGCTTGATGTGGTCAGCGGCGCGCGAATCGAGGAAGTTCTGAAAGAGCTCAACGTCGCCGACGGTGCAGCAATCGACAAGGCACGCGTGCTCGACGTCGGTCGTCGTGCCGGCGCGGGTGCCATGGTTGTGGGCGCCGTGTTCAAGACAGGAGCGGATTTCCGAATCGATGTCCAGGTGCAAGACGTCGCGAGCGGTCGCTTGCTGGGCGCGCACAGTGCGCGCGGTGCGGATATCTTCGCCCTTGCCGATGATTTGACCGGTCGCATCCTGGGAAACCTGAATGTGCGGGCGACCAACGGAACGCGTGGCGTGGCCGAGGTGACGTCGAGCTCGACAGAAGCGTATCGCTTGTACTCCGAGGGGATGAGAGCGCGGCACCTGCTCAGGCTTCCTGACGCGCGAAAACTCCTGGAGCAGGCGGTCGCCATTGACCAGTCATTCGCCGCTGCATGGCTCGAACTCGGCGACGTCGCCGGCGGAATGGATGACCGCGCTGCCGAGGCGAAGTATCGGGAAAAAACGCTCGAGCACGTCAATCGATTGTCGGAACGACAGCGATGGAATCTGGAGATGCGGGAGGCTTCGCGCGCGGGCAGCGAAGATCAGTTCATCCAGATCGCCGAAAAACTGATCGCGACGTATCCGGATGAAGAAAATGCGTACCAGGGCCTGACGGGGCTCTACGAGAACCGTGGCGACCGCGCGAAAGCCGCGGAGGCGATCGAACGCGGGATCAAAGCCCTGCCACAAGCGGGCGGACTCCGGAATTCTTACGCCTACCTACTGCTGCGGCAGGGACGCTATCCGGAAGCGTTACAAGAGCTGGAGGTGTACGCCAAGCTCGAACCGAACGAGCCAAATCCGTACGACAGTCAGGCCGAGGTTTACCTGATCATGAGCCAGCCCGAACAGGCGCTGGAGCGGTACGGGCGCGTTCTGGCGATAGATCCTTCCTTTACAAACGGACATATCGGCCGTGCGTGGTCGTTTGGAATGTTGGGTAGGTTCGACGAAGCGCACGACGAGTTGGCCACAGCACAAAAGATCCTCGCCGCCGACAACTCGCCAACAGCTGATATCGACCTGCTTTCGACGCTGCTCCTGGCGCGCGCCGGTCGCTACCGCGAGGCTGACGCGCTCGTTCAGAAAGGCCTCGCAGGCGCCGAGCAGTTCAAAGACCTGTTTTCGACGATGGCCTTCGAGTTCCTGCGAGGAATGTTGGCGATCGAACGCAACGATTTGACCGGTGCTCTCGCTGCCTCAGGACGCCTCGAGACGACGACGGCGCGTCTGGCCGGTGGCCAACTGAGAAATCTTGGCGGCTGGAAATCGCTGATTAAGGGCGTCGCGGAGGCGCGGGCCGGACGGGTCGTCAACGCCAACCGCTCGCTGGAGGAGCACAAGAGCCGCACGGATTCTCGCCGACCGTGGGAGAACTGGTCGCTGCGGACTTTGGAAGGTGAGGTGGCGATTGCCTCTGGCGATCTGCCGGCCGCTGAACGGGCCTTTGTCGCGGCGGAGCCGCCGCTCAAGATGTGGTTCAACATGGGTAGTCCATCGACCAGCCTCGTGAGAAATAACTTTCCTTTCCGCGACGGCACGGCGCGCGTGCTGCTGGCGCGGGGCAACGTCGACGGCGCGATCGATGCCTACCGGCGTCTGCTGACCTCGGACATGACTCAGAAGTGGACCGCGATTGTGGAGCCGCGGCTCGTCCTTCAGCTCGCGCGTGCCCTCGAGCGAAAAGGAGATCGCGTTGCCGCGCGGCAGGAGTATCAGCGGTTTCTCGATCTCTGGAAGCGCGGGGATGCAGGTCTACCAGAGCTGACCGAGGCGCGTCAGAAACTCACCGCGCTCGCAAAAGCGGCCAGCTGAAGCTCACCTGGGCCCGTAGCGGAGCATCACTGTGAAGCGCAAGGACTTTACTGCGGCTGCAGCCAGCCTCGAAAAGGCACTGGCCGACCAGGGTACTGGCGCATCGGCAGCACGCGCGCAGTCACACATCCGGTCTGTGCAGTCACAGATCGATGCCATCTCGAAGGGCGACATCGAAAGCGTGCTCGCGCAGGCGGCGGACGACGTCACACTCGACATCTTCGCGCCCCCTGAATTCCCGTGGATCCGGCGGACACGCGGCGTGGCGGAATTGCGGCAGGCACTCCAACAGAATTTCGAGTCTGTCGATGACCAACGGCCGGAAATCACGAACGTGGTTGCCCACGGCAACGCGGTGGTGTTGTTCGGCCGAGAGCGCGGTCGCATTCGGGCGACCGGCCACCCCTACGATGTGGAATTCGTCGAGAGGTTTACCTTCCGCGACGAGCGGCTGGTGTCAATTCGGATCATCGCAGCGTACGTCGTAGCCGACACGTAATGTAGACGTCGCACAGCCGAATCCACTTCGAAGCTTCAACACGCACTCGCCCAGCGCAGCACGCGGAGCGCCCGAAGGGTGTTCCAGCGGCTCGGCTCGCCGGCGCGGCCTTCCATCTCGAAGTGCACCGGACCCGGATGCGGATTCTCGAGCGGCCATCGCCCATTCTCGTCACGCTTCTTCACCACCAGATCGACCGCCTCGGCGATGCGCTCGTCTGGCGCGAAACTCGCTCTGCGCAGGTAGTCGAGCCCCCACAGGATGTCGTAGTGCCAGCGCGTCGGAAAGGAACACTGCGTCCACGCGGCGGGCCTCCGGAGTTTCCGATCGAAGTTGATAATCTGTCCAGTCGATCGCGACCTGAACAGGCGGCGCTCGAGGAGATATTCCTGTCCGCGAAGGCGAGCGCCGGTGACGTCAGGCACCGGACCCTTGGCCCTCTCGTACTCCAGCAATCCTTCGAGCACGCAGATCGTCGTATGAAATGAGGACCGCTGGCTGGGCGGGGCGTCGCAGTTCCAGCCGCCGTCGCTCAACTGCTCCTGGAGCAGTCGGTCGACGAGGCGATCGCTGGCCTCGCCGAAATACGCACCGATCGCAAGCACCCGTCCGTTGATACAGGGCTCGACCTCGCCTTCGAAAAACGGCGAGTCGCCGAACTCCTTGCCCCAGGTGCAGCGCTCGCGCACCCGGCCGATTGCCCTTCGCACCCGGTCGCTCGTCGCGTCCACACCGAGATCTCGCAACAGCAGGAGCGTGTCCTTGGTGGAGATCCAGGCGTGCGGCACGAACGCCGCGCCGCCCCAATGGCCATCCGATCCTTGAAGGTCCAGCAGGCGCGCGCCCCAACCCTCCGCGGCCACACGCGATCGCTCACGCGCAACGGTCGCGTCCGGCTCGGCAATCAGGTCGCGCATGACCTGGCACCGAATCGACGGATCCGAGTCGAG
The DNA here is from genome assembly GCA_963846425.1 of uncultured Acidobacteriota bacterium. GTDB lineage: Bacteria > Acidobacteriota > Vicinamibacteria > Vicinamibacterales > UBA2999 > JACCSI01. The sequence continues at coordinate 1,510,193 of CAWJVW010000002.1, forward strand.
CAGCCACTCGATGACGCTCATCCGCATACTCTAGGGTGACTGGATCATTCCGAGCCGTCTGCCCGCGTTACGTCGACCTCCCGATCCTCGTCACGACCCCAGACGTGCACTCGCCACGGATTGCAACACACCTCACAGTCCTGAACGAAGGCACCGGTGACGTCCGCCTCGATGTAGATCTCCACCTGCTCGCCGCAGAAGGGACAAGTAACCAGAAAGTTGTCAGGCATTCCCGAAGATGCTACTGCAGGGTAACCGAGCGCTGAAGCGACGCGTCGCGCGCTGTTTTCGAGGCCAGGCGCTCGTGGGATACTGTTGCGGCATGAACATCAGTCGGGAACTGGTGTTGACGATCGGCTTGTTCGCCTGTATTTCGCACACGCTCGACGGCCAGTCGCAGCCAGCAGGCGCGACGACGAAACCGGCGCTAATGACCCCCGCGGATTTTCAGGCGCTCCCCGTGCGCCCCGCTGACCATCGGGTGACGTACGGCAGTGATGTGAACCAGATTGGAGAGCTGCGACTACCAGCAGGGCGTGGCTCACACCCTGTCGTCGTTCTCATCCACGGCGGCTGTTGGAAGGCTGAGTATGCGACGTTGCGCGATCTCGGACCGATGGGCGACGCACTCAAAGCCGACGGCATCGCGAGCTGGAATGTCGAGTACCGTCGCCTTGGGCAGCCGGGCAGCGGTTGGCCAGGCACGTATCTCGACGTCGGCCGTTCGATCGATCATCTCCGCCAACTCGCACCAATCCACAATCTAGACCTGAAGCAAGTCGTCGTGCTCGGCCACTCGGCGGGTGGCCACCTCGCCATGTGGGCGGCATCACGGCATCGCTTGCCACCCGCGAGCTCTGTGTACGCACGGGATCCGCTGCCGATTCGTGGAGTGATCAATCTGGCAGGCACCATCGATATGCGCGAGAACATTGCGCACATGGAGGCTGCGTGCCATGACACAGTAGTGACCAGCATGCTCGGCGGGACCCCGCAGGCAGTACCTGACCGGTACTTGGGGGCTGCGTCCACGACGATGCTTCCCTTGGGGATTCCGCAAATCCTGGTCTGGGGAGAACACGAAGACTTCGTCCCGCGATCGCTGGCGCAGCGGCATGTAGAAGCCGCCGTGAAGACGGGTGATCGAGCGCGCCTGATCGTCGTGCCGGCTATCGGCCACTTCGAATCCGCCAGCCCAATCTCTTCGGCGTGGCCAACTGTCCTCGAGGCTATCCGGTCCCTCCTGACCAAATAAACGGGTTCCGAATGCGCTCAATCTGACCAGCTAGTTGAGGTTGTGCGGGCAGAGGGTAGAAGGCCGCCGACGGCATATGGGCGACGGCTATTTCACCGGTGCGTGCGCCCTCAGCTCCTCGAACCAATTGAGGACGACATTGATCTGCAGCGATGCGCGACGTTTCGAGTCGCTCTGCGCCGTTTGCGCCGGCAGCACGATGAGCAACTGTTTGCCATCCGGCGTCACGTCGTAGTTACGCTGCGTGAGGGGATGGATCGCGTCATCAATGGGAAGCGGCACCGGCGTCCCAAACGTCAGACCCTGCTCCGCGCGGACGTCGACGACGACGAACCGGTTCAAGGTGATCGCGTGAAAGAAGAGTTGCTTGCCGTCGGGCGACCACGCCGGCGTTCGGCCGCCGGTTGAAACCTGGTATTTGGCACCGGTCGGTGGAAACGGCTCGATGTAGATGTCTGAACCACCTTCGGTGGTTGCCATATACGCCACCCAACGACCATCGGGCGAAAACGACGAATGCTTTTCGTCGGCCAACGTATCGGCAAATGCCGTCGGTTGCGCCCCTGAATCCGTCCTGATCGTCCAGATGCTCTGGTTACTCGTGCTGACGACGTTCATCGACAGCGTCTTCCCGTCGGGACTCCATGACTCCGGCCGGTGCCCGACGCCCGCGTTCGGCTTGGTCAGGCGTTCGGCGGGACCGCTGCCGTCGGCCGGTTGTCTGAAGATGGCCTCGTCGCCATCGCGATCCGATTGGAAGGTGATGAAGCGGCCGTCGCGCGTCCAGATCGGATACTGATTGCGACCGCCGAACGTGAGCCGGCGCAGCGAGCCACCAGACTTGACGTCGTAGACCCACACATTGGCGTCTTTACCATCGTCGGTCCCGATCGCGAGCTGCCTCCCATCTGGCGACAGGCGGGGGTGAATGTACGGTTGCGGCGTCAGGCCGAGCGGCTGGATCTTGCCGTCGCGGCCGGCGAAGGCGAGGGCCTTCGGCAGGGATGCGCCGCTCGACCGGCCCGGTAGGTAGGCGAGCATACCGGTTGCGGACACGTCGTATTGTGCGACGCCGCTCTGCTGTGTTGAATTGGCAGAACGGGCTACCGGCTCGACGATGGGCACAGTCGGCCCACGGAGCTCGAGCCGTGTGACATCGAACGGCGCGGCGAGGAGCGCATTGCCCACCGCGTAAACAAGATGGCCGCCGTCGTACCCGCCCCGCGCCTGGGGATCAGGCCTGGTCGGAAGATACCGCGCAGCGGCCCCGCCACGCACCACAACGTGGCGCTCGCCCGATGCCATCGATTGGACCACGATCTGGGCCTTGTCCCAACGATCGACGCCGGATCCCGTGGCGAGGGTGAAAAGCAGTCGCCCTCCATCCAACATCTGCGGCCCATAGGCCGCCTCGCCAGCACCGAGCTTCACGACGACTTCCGGCTCGCTGCCGTTCGCGGACACACGCATGATGCCCTGCGTCCCACTGGCAACGAAGATCGCCTCGCCGTCCCAGGTTGCGCCCCAGGGCTGCTCGACCTTGCATACCGTCAGCGGCGCACCACCGATTATCGGGATCTTTCGCAGCAGTGAATCGCCGTAGGAAAAGAATCCCACCCACTGTCCGTCCGGCGAGAAAAACGGGCCCCCGGCGTCGACGTTGGTACCGGGAATCGGCCTCGCTTCGACATCGCCCATCGATCGGAGGTACAGCTGGCGGTTGGCGGCATACACGATCCGAGCGCCGTCGGGCGAGATGGCGACAACCGCGGCATTTTGTCGTGTGGCCATCTGATCGTCGGGAAGCACGATCGGAAACCGCGTGACCACAGCAGCGCTCGTCGCCAGCGGCGGCCGCAAGCTCCACGTCACGATGCTTGCACCGGCACCGACGATGAGGGCGGTTGCGGCGATCGGCAGAGCGCGGCGCCAGAGTGTCGTGAGCGCGGGCGGGACACCCGGAGCTGCTGTCAGCCTGCTCGTCACCGGCTCAGACGACGCCGGATCGTCGAGCGTGAGCCGGGCTTCGCCGATGTCGCGCAAGCGGCGCTTCGGATCCTTCTCCAGGCACCGGTGTAGCAGCCGGCGGATTGGTTCGGGTAGATCCGCGGGCAGCGCCGGCCAGCTCACTTCCTCTTTGATGACGCTGGCGAGCGTGACCGAAATGTCTTCGCCCTCGAATGCGCGCTGGCCCGACAGCATCTCGTAGAGGACGACGCCGAAGGCCCAGATATCGGCGCGCCGATCCACGGCCTTGCCTCGCGCCTGCTCGGGCGCCATGTAGGCGGCCGTCCCGATAATCAGACCCATCTGCGTGCCGCGCACCGAGAGCGTCGGCGAGTTCATCACCTCCACGCTCGATGTGGCGGCCGGATCCAGCGCCTTCGCCAACCCGAAGTCGAGCACCTTGACGGTGCCGTCGGCGCGGATCTTGATGTTGGCGGGTTTCAAGTCGCGATGGATGATGCCCTGATCGTGCGCCGCTTCCAACGCGTCGGCGATCTGCTTTGCGATGGGGAGTGCGTCGGCCAGCGGTATTGGTCCACGCGAGATCAGCAAGGAGAGGTCGTCGCCTTCGACGAGTTCCATGACCAGTGCGCCGACACCGCTCGAGTCCTCGAGGCCGTGGACGTGCGCAATGTTGGGATGGTTCAGCGACGCGAGAACCTGCGCCTCGCGTTCGAAACGGGCGCGTCGATCGGCGTTCGTGGCAAAGGAAGCGGGCAATACCTTGATCGCGACGTCGCGATTGAGCCTCGTATCGCGCGCGCGAAAGACCTCGCCCATACCGCCGGCGCCGAGGGCAGAAAGGATCTCATAGGGACCGAGGCGCGCGCCGGGGGTCAGGACCAAGAGCTTTGTCGTGAATTATAGGGGCGAGCCGCTCGCGCGCAGGGGAAAACTCCCCGCTCTGACAAACACTTGGCGACTCTACGAGTAATCGTTGAGCCGTAGGCGTTAGATCTGTTAACGCCAGACGAAAAAGAAGTTGTGTGCGGAACGATTCTTGGTCAGCCACTCCAGCTGAATTCGCCTCGCGCACCGGATTTCGTCGTGAACTGACGGAGGTCCGGGTCGGTCCAGCGGCTGCCGCTCGGCGCCAGGTCGACCTCCTCCATGCCGAGGCCGGTCACGAATCCTCCTCCCCGTAGCGTGAAGCCCTGGCCCTGTGGGTCCCGCAGGCGCCGCGATTCCACGCGGCCGGCGTCTCCGACCGTGAGAGTGATGGCGTCGCCGTTGTCTGCGACGTCGATCTTCGCGCTCCGGGCCGGTAGCCACTTTGTGATGAGCGGTGCAATCGCCGCCATCGCGCCGCCCTTCTGTCCGCTGCAGATTGCCTCCAGCTCGCGGCGCTGGTCGACGTTGGCGCCGTCATCCACGTAGAGGCGGGCAGTCGCATTGCCATCGAACAGGGTCGGCCCCGGGAAGTCGACGGCGAAAACGACCGTCCGTCCGCCCAAGGCGACGCCGTCGCTGTTACCGTCGCGCGTGCGGAAGGTGATGGCGCTCGCGCACCAGCCTTGGTCCATGATCATCAACTCCTGCACCGTAAACCAGCAGGGGCAGAACATGTTGCAACTACAAGTCTCGATCAACTCTCCCGTCAATCGCCAAGCCATTGTCATTCTCCCGAGCGAGTTATGCGGACGGATGAAAATCGAGCCATCTTACACCCGGCCAACAGAAGACTGAAAGCGCGCTCCCTCGCAACTGATATCGTTTCTATTTGTCGGACGTGTGATGAACCTGACCGTCATCGCCGCGCTGACAGCCCTTGTCGCATTCGAGAAACGGCGCGTCCCTTTGGGAAAAGGTGTCTGTCAATGGAAAGAAAAATGAGGATTGCCCAGTACGGTTGCGGAAAGATGTCCGTTTACACCATGCGCTATGCCATGGAGAAGGGTGCGGAAATCGTCTGCGCCTTTGGTCGGAGTCCTCACTCTATCGGCAGGGATATTGGCGAAATCGCGGGCGGGGGGAAGACGGGGGTTCTCGTCCAGGATTCAAGGGACGCAGTTGCGATTCTGAAGGAGAAGAAGCCAGACGCCTGCATCATTACCACCGCGAGTCTGATGCAGGATCTCAAGGGCCCTTTCATGGATTGTGCCGAGAGTGGCGTGAATGCCATTACCACCGGTGAGGAGGCCTTCTATCCTTGGAATTCCTCGGTACAAGACGACCCAACTGCTGGACGAGTTGGCCAAAAAGAACGGCTGCACGCTCTGCGGCTCCGGATATCAGGATGTGTTCTGGGGGCATCTGATCACCACGCTTGCGGGCGCCACTCACACCATTAAAAAGATCATCGGACAATCGAGCTACAACGTCGAGGATTACGGCATGGCGTTGGCAAAGGTTCACGGCGCAGGCCTGTCCCTTGCGGACTTCGAAAAGGAGATTGCTGCCACCGACAAGATCTCCGACGCGGAACGAAAGGCCCTGATTGAGCAGGAGACCTTCTTGCCTTCCTACATGTGGAGCGTAAATGGCTGGCTCTGTGCCCAGCTGGGACTCAAGGTCCAGAAACAGACCCAGACGTGCGTTCCCCAGACCCACGACAAGGAACTTCGATCCGAAACGCTTCAAATGACCATCCCCGCTGGACACGCGACGGGAATGTCCGCAGTGGTAACGACCATCACGGAGGAAGGGATTGTGATCGAAGCCGAGTGCATCGGCAAGGTCTACGCCCCCGGTGAGTTCGATCAGAATGTCTGGACCATTCAGGGGGAGCCCAACACCGAGGTCATCATCAATCGACCGGCAACCGTCGAGTTGACTTGTGCGACCATCGTCAACCGCATCCCCGATTTGATCGCTGCCGCGCCAGGCTTCACCACCACTGAAAAGATGCCGACCAATGCCTTTCGCGCAAGGGATCTCAGTTTCTTCGTCAAATAGTGTGCATGATGTGACGATCTGTCGCGCGCGACAGCTCTGCATGCCTGCCGGCAATTCAGTGAACCGCTGCTTGGGCTGCGCCTCCTACAGCCGCCCCGGAAGGCTCCTCTTGACAGTCTAGAGAAGTGTTATACACTCTCCATCTAGATTGACTAGAGGAGAACACCGGGACCTCGTGCAGGGGACACTGCACATGCTCATTCTCAAGACGCTCGCGCTCGAGCCGATGCACGGCTACGGCATTGGTGTTCGCCTCGAGCAGATCAGCAGGGGTGTTTTTCAGGTCAATGCTGGATCGCTGTTTCCAGCCCTGCGGCGTCTTGAACGCGACGGCCTGATTGTCGGTAAGTGGCGGGCCAGCGAGAACAATCGCCGCGCGAAGTACTACAAGCTCACCGCGGAGGGACGTGCCCGCCTCAAACGGGAGACGCGCGACTGGGAACTGCAGACTACCGCCATCGCGCGCATTCTGAAAGCAGCACTAGGGGAACTGTGATGGGCCCTCTCAATCGCCTCGTGTCGGGTCTTCGTGCGCTCATCTGGAAAAATCGCACTGAACGCGAGCTCGACGAGGAGCTACGCGCGTATCTGGACATGGCCATCGAAGAGAAGATCTCGTCGGGATCGCCGCGCGAAGCGGCGACGCGAGCGGTACGCGTCGAGGTCGGCAGCGTGGAGGCGATTAAAGAGCGCGTGCACGACGTCGGTTGGGAAGTACACATCGATAGCTTGGTGCAGGACTTGCGGTTCGGAGTTCGGTCGTTCCTCCGTACTCCAGGCTTCACGGTTCCGGCGTTGCTCACACTCGCGCTCGGCATCGGCGCGACCGCCGCGATGTTCAGCGTGATCCGCACGGTGCTGCTCGAGCCGTTGCCCTATCGGGAGCCCGATCGGATCGTGGCCGTCTGGGAAACCACACGCGGTGGCGTGAATCGGAATTCCATCGCGCCAGCCAACTTTGTCGCTTGGCGCGAGCGCGCACAGACACTCGAGCATTTCGCTATGGTTGGGCAACGGTCTGTCGCCATCACTCTGAATGGTGAGCCGCTCCAGATTTCGGGGCTCAGTGCCTCGTCTGAGGTGTTTCTCGCCTTGGATGTGGCGCCTGCACGCGGCCGCGCCTACACGGCCGCGGAAGATGGCGGCACCTCCGCGATCGTGCTCAGTCACGAATTCTGGCAGCGAGCGTTGGGTGGCAGACCCGACGTGCTCGATCTGACGCTTACCACGGACGGACAGCGCCGCACGGTAATCGGCATCATGCCGCCGCGTTTCACGATCGCCGGGCAGAACGCTGATTTCCTGATGCCGTATGACCTCACGACGGAACAGCTCCGCGCGGTACGAGGACGCGGAAGTTCGTACGCCGTCGCGCGCCTGCGTGACGGTCTGTCGTTCGACGACGCATCCACTGAAATGCGAGCGATTTACGCCGCGCTGGAGCGGGAGGAACCGCAGCGGAATGCGGGACGCACAGTAATGCTCTTCCGCTTACAAGATCAGATGGTCGGTGAGATTCGGCCTGCCCTGCTCACGCTCATGGGCGCTGTAGCGCTCGTCCTCGTGGTCGCTTGCGTCAACGTCGCCAATCTGCTGCTCGCGCGGAGCGCCGCGCGCACGCGAGAGGTCGGGATGCGTGGGGCGCTTGGCGCGCGGCGGGGACGGCTCGTGCGTCAGATGCTCACCGAAAGCCTGGTCCTCGCAACGACAGGCGGCATCGCGGGCCTCGGCGTGGCCGCCCTGCTGCATCGCGGCCTCCTCGCACTGGTGGGCGAACGCATTCCAATTCCCCGGCTGGATCAGGTCGAACTCGATCTGTCGATCGTCGCCTTCGCGCTAGTCGTGGCACTTGCGACCGGAATAGCTTTTGGACTCGTGCCCGCGTTGATCTCCACGACCTCCGCGAGCGACGCGCTGCGCGAAGGTGGGCGTCACGTCGGCGGCCGCCGATTGCATCGCGTGCTGAACGCCCTCGTCGTGGCCGAGGTCGCCATGTCGCTTGTGCTGCTCGTCGGCGCCGGACTGTTGATGCGCAGCTTTGTCAACCAGAGGAGCATCGACACGGGCTACCGCTCCGACGGCGTGCTCACCGCGCGAGTCCGGTTTCCGGCGACTTTCCCCGACGCCCCTCGCGCCACCGCCGGGTATCAGGAATCGCTGGCGCGCTTGTCCGAGTTGCCAGGCGTTCAACAGACGGCAGCCGCCACGTGCCTGCCACCACCCTCATTCTGCACCGCCACCAGTATCTGGCGGCTCGATCTGCCCACGCCGACAGATGGTCAGAGGCGATCCGCTCAGATCCGGGCCGTCTCGCCCGGGTTCTTCAAGACGATGGGGATTCAACATCTGGCCGGGCGCGACTTCGCGGCGTCTGACACCGCGGATTCGGCACCCGTTGCGATCGTCAGCGACTCACTCGTCCGCGCACACTTCGTGGATCAAAGTCCCCTCGAGAAGCGCCTTCACATCAACACGGTCGAGCATGCCAACGGTAGAGACGACATGCAGTGGACAGTGGTCGGTGTCGTCCGCGACATCAGGTCGTCGGTAGATCGCACCGCCGATCCGATTGTCTACGTTCCTGTTCCGCAGATGCCGGGCCGCGATATGCGGTTTTTCGTGCGAACCGATCGCGACCCGATGTCGCTCGCCACCAGCGTGACGCGAGTGGTCCGCTCGATGGAACCGGACGCGCCCGTGGACGTCCGCAGGCTCGACGATATCGTCGCCGCCACAACCGCGCGTCCGCGCGCGATTACCGTGCTCGTCGGCGCGTTTGCACTTTTCGCTCTGGCGCTCGCGGCCGTTGGTGTCTACGGCGTGATCGCATACTCGGTGCGCGAACGAACCCCGGAAATCGGCGTGCGCGTCGCCCTCGGCGCAACAGCGGTGGCAGTTGGTCGTCTGGTGTTGGGCCAAGCCCTTCGCCTCGTTGGGATCGGCGTCACGATAGGCTTGGTCGCGGCAGGGGCGCTGACGCGGTTGCTCGAGCGGTTGTTGTTCGAAGTCGAGCCGCTCGATGCGTGGACCTTTGCTGTCACGCCCATCGTCTTGTTGATTGTTGCCACGATCGCATCGTACGTCCCCGCTCGCCGGGGTATGCGCATGGCGCCTGCCGATGTGCTGCGGGCCAACTAGCTTAGAGTGGCGGGTAGATCACCAGATCCTCACCTCGTCTCGACCTGGTCGATCAGCCACTCCTGTTCGCGCCGGAGCAGCGTGAATCTCCAGTGGCGCGCCTCGGTGCGCGGGCTCTTGTTTCCAACCCTGGGGACATATCGGGCCCGGCCGCCACAAGAAGCCTCAGCCCGCAGACCCTCGACGGCGATTTGGCATTTGTCGAATTCGATGCGCTGTTCCTCGAGCCGCTCGAATGCCCGGCTCAACGCCTTTCGATCGACGGTGGGCCAGACGGCACTGGCGGCGGTACTGTCGAGTGCGCGAAACGCGCTCTGATAGCGCCCGAGCACCGTTTGAATCAGGTCGGCTTCTGCGGGATTGTCGACCGGCGCGAGGGGTGCGGCCCTGCGCACAGCTGGCACCGGCGCGATCGTGGACGGTACGACAGGCGTCGCGGGAATGAGCATCGGCGAGGCAATAGGAGCGTCGGGAGCCACAGGCGGCTTGGGCAACGCTGCGGAAGGCGGGATGGGCTTGGCCGCCACGACCGTATCGCGGCGCGACAGCAGGGCCGCGCGCTTGGGTTCCGTGGCATCTGAGAGCGGGGGGCTGGGCGAGTCCGACGAAGGTTCGCGTGGCGGCGCGGACGAAACCGCGGGAAGCGCCGGAACGAATGGAAAATGATCGGCCGTCAGAGCCGTAAGGACGGCTGGGCGAATCGCGGTCTGCTCGCTTGTCGTCGTTTTGACCGCACTCCCCGCAGGCGGCCAGTCGAAGACGATGACTGTCAGGCCCATGGCAACTGACGTTGCAAATCCGGCGGCCCGCGCAGCGTATCGTTTGACCGCAAATGGCCGTTGGCGACGAGCGTGGATCTCGACACGCGTCGCCAGAGCTGTATGGTCAGGCAACGTGGCGAGCTGGTTCCCTGGCAGCAACTCCCCCACCAGATCCGTCACTACATCGGGCTGTGGAGCTGTTGCCTCCTCCGAGTCGAACTCGCTCAGGGGATCGGCTGCGGGCGCGTCCGGGGCTTCCGGGCTCAACCCTTCTTCGGATGCGAACCCCTCGAGTGGATTCGTGTTCTCATTCCACGTCGGGATCGCGTCGTGACTCTCCCTTACGACGGCCCAACGGTATCGTTCAGCGGCTCGGCTCATGGGTCACCGCTGAAACGAATAGTCGAACGTCACCGTCGGGACCCAGCGTGCATTGAGGCCGCTATCGGTCAGAGGGCGCATGACATTGGCAGTCAGAAGCAATGTCCTCGCGACATTCCACTTCACACCCGCCATGGCGATGACGCGATTGGTGGCTTGAGGGACGCTCGTGAGCCGTATCGTGTCGATCCCGGCCAGGCTGGGATGGGGCGCAATCGTTTCCGTGAGATGCCCGAACGACCCGAGGCGCCGGCCAAGGACCTCGCCGACCAGGGTCAGACGCGGAATGGCGGCGACGGTAATCGCTCCGCCATAATCCAGCTCGTTCGACGGGGTACGAAGGGCGTAGCCCAGGTTGCCGTGCAGCGCCACGCGATCGCCCTCGAGCGATGCGATAACGCGCGGTTGAAGGGCGGCGTGCCCAGCTCCGAGAAGATTCTGTTCGTTGCCCGTCGGCAGCCGAATTTCGCTACCGACGGCCACACCGCTGGCGCCGCGACGCAGCACGTTGTACTTGGTCCGCACCACGAGGTCGCCAAAACCGGATGCCGTAGCCGCTGCGGTGGCCTGGACCACTTCGCGCCCGCGATAGTTGTCGATGCGCTGCCCGCTGAGCGTGAGCCTCACCAGCGGAATTGCCGCGCTGACGTCGAAACGATCCGTGACCCCGAAATTGCCGGCAAGTGTCACGCTGTCGGTATCAAGCTGCAGAACCAGCGTCTCCACGTCGAAGGCATCGGTCTCGCCTCGCGCACGGCTCGCCGTGGCCACCATCGTCCCGTTGCGCAAGTTTCGTCCGTCGATCTCGTGGTACCGGGCGCGCTGGTAGCTCAGGCCGAACGACAATTGGCGCTCTCCGCCGGTGAGCGACCGCTCGACGAAAAAGGGACCGAAGCTGTCGCTCGACAGCACCATTGTGCCGAGCGTCCCGTCGAGCCGATAGGTGAAGCCACCAGCAGACGAGCTAATCGGCAGCGTTGACAACTCGACGAGCAAAAAATCCGAGATGGTGTCACGCGTCGCTGCGGCGGCTTGCTCGTCCTGGATGAAGTCGTCGGTTGGAATCGAGCGATTGGTCAGGAGAAACGACAGCGCGTCGCTCACGGTTTGTTGGCGCGCGAACGCTCCCGTCGTCGCGGTGAGCACCATGACGGCCGTCAGCGAGACCAACGATGATCGGCGAGTTCGGCGACTCATTGGACCCCTAGGCGTGCTGAACTAGTTCCAGATTCGAGGTCGAGGCCGAGCAGGCCGTCCTGCTCCACCGTAAAGGTGTGGCCCGCGACGGTCAGGGTGCCAGTACGATCAAAAAGGAGATTCCCGGCGACGCTGAACCGCACGGTTCCGTTCCCGTTGCCGCTACTGCCCGACGTGATGCTGATCCACATGGTGTCGTTACTCACGGCAGTCCAGGCGCAGCCGGCCGGTGCCGTCACAGTGATCGGGATCCCTGTGCCGCCGCCGCTGCCGATGGAGTCACTGGCTGGATCGATTGAGTACACACAGGCGAGTGCCGCTTGCGTCACGGTGAACGTGTGACCCGCGATGGTGACGGTACCTACGCGGGCAGCACCAGTGTTCGCGGCAACGCTCAGGTTGACCGTCCCATTACCGCTGCCGCTCGCGCCTCCGGTCACCGTGATCCACGGCACATTGCTTGCCGCGCTCCAGACACAACCGCCGGTCGTCGAGACGGCGACTGCCGACAATGCGCCTCCTTGTGCGCCGATCGAGTCGTTGGTCGGGGAGATTTGATAAACACACGGAACCGGAGGAGCAGACTGGGTCACGGTAAACGTACGTCCGGCAATGGTGAGGGTTCCGGCGCGCTCAGCCGCCAGGTTTGGGGCAACCGTAAAATTCACCGTCCCATTGCCACTTCCGCTACCTCCGCTGTTCACGGTGAGCCAATTCGCGTTGCTGGTGGCGGTCCACGAGCAGTGGCTTCCGGTGGAAACGGCGACGGGCGTTCCGGGTCCGCCCAGGGCACCAATCGACTGGCTCTCGGGATTGATGGTGTACGAGCAGGTCGCGCCGGCAGCCTGCATCACCGTGACGGTCTGACCGGCGATGGTGAGCGTGCCGTTGCGCACGTTGCCCGTGTTCGCCCCCACCATAAAGGTGACCTGCCCATCTCCAGTGCCCGCTGCCCCGGACGTAATCGAAATCCACGCGTCGCCGCTGGTGGCGGTCCAATCGCAGCCCGGAGAAGTCGAGACGGCGACAGGCGTCGCATTGCCGCCGGACGCACCGATCGACTGACTCGTCGAGTTGATGCTGTAGGTGCAGCTGGGCGATCCCGTCTGGGTCACCGTGAACGTTTCGCCGGCAATCGTGAGTGTCCCAATGCGCGCACTCCCGGTGTTGGAGGCAACGCTGAAACCGACGCTGCCGTTTCCGTTTCCGCTTGCCCCGGCGGTGACGGTGATCCACGGAGCGCTGCTGGATGCGGTCCACGCGCACCCGGCATTGGTCGAGACGGTCACCGTTGTCCCTGGCCCACCGGCTGAATCGAAGGACTGACTGGTCGGGCTGATTGCGTACCCGCACCCACCTGCGCCAGCTTGCGAGACGGTGAGCAGTTGTCGCGCGACCAGCACCGTGCCGATGCGTGGGCCAGCGGTATTGGCTGCGACGTTGAGACCGATCGTGCCGTCACCGCTGCCAGCCGTGCCGGAGGTGATAGTGATCCATGGCACGCTGCTCGTCGCGCTCCAGGGGCAGCCGCCCCCCGCAGTGACGCCAACAGTATGAGATGATCCCGTGACGGGCGCGCTCAGGGCGGACGGCCTAAGGAGGTAAGTACATCCCGGTGGGAGCGCGGTGCCGGCCCCCTGCGTGACCCTGACGATGTGGCCAGCGATCGTCATCGAGCCGCTGCGAACCGGACCGCTATTCGGCGCTACGCTATAACGCACGACGCCACTGCCGGTCCCGCTGGTCGGCGGACTCACGTCAATCCAATCGGCTTCGCTCGTCGCGCTCCACTCGCACCCTTCGGCCGTCGACACCGTGACCACACCGACATCTCCGGCCGCGTCGACTGGCAACGTGACGGGTGCAATTGCAAAGACGCAGGACGCCGCCGTCTGCTCGATCCGAACCCGATTGTCGTTGACAACGACGTCACCTTGGCGCGGGGCGGGCGCGGGATTCGCCAAGACCTGAAATTCAATCTGGCCGCTCCCCTGTCCAGAGGTTGCCGACAATCCCGAGATCCAGGTCACCTCGGCTGCCGCTGTCCACGTGCATTCAGGCTGCGTCTCGACGGTGACATTGGCCGTCCCGCCGGAAGCCGTCAAGACGCTGGCCGTGGTCGTGAGCGAAACCTGGCACTTCAGAGGTGTTGGGCCGGTCGCCGTGCGTACAGATGAACCGCAAGCGCCAGTAGCCAGCGCGATGAGGAGCCCTGCGGCTGTGCAGAAACAGCGGCGCAGGGCGAGCGGATTGGAATGGGGGGATCGCATTCCGTTCTAATCTTTCGGGCGATAATGCCGAGCTGCCAGTGTCGATAGTGGTACTGCTTTGGAGTCACGTCAAGTACTACCTTGACGTATCCAATGTGACTGATTGAGACAGCGTGAAGATTTGGGAACGCGTGTGACGCGCTACACTTCGGAGGGCGCTCGTAGCTCAGTCATGTCGCGTGAATTCGCAGCCTTCGGGCTGACCGCCCTCGCCTGACTCGCCTTCCTGCGCGAGAATCCGCTGGTAGACTCGCGCGATCTTGCGGTCGTCGGGCCCTCGTTCAGAGGTTCGCTCACCGTCGTGATGGCCGAGCGGGATCCGGCCCTGCGGGCCGCGATCGTTTTTTCCGGCGCGGGCGAAAGCTGGGATCGTTCGCCGCCGTTGCGGCGACGCCTCCTTACGGCTGTGAGCCACGCGTCGGTACCGCTTCATCCACGCCGCAAATGACTATTCAATCGCCCAAGGTCAAGCGCTGGACGCCGAGCAAGGACGGTTAGGTAAGCACAGCTGGGAACCAGACGTGTTCGCCTTTTTGAACGAACACGCGCCGAGGTGAACGTCAGAGTAAATTCCGTGATCAGTGCAAAGCCATGAGTCGAACGTCCGACGCTGTTTTGCTCTGAATGAGATTCTTGTAAACCTTCCCTCCCTTCATCACGAACACGACGCGACGGACCGCCGTGATATCAGTCAGCGGATCACCGTCGACGGCGATGATATCGGCCTCCATAGCGGGCGCAATGGCACCGACCCGGTTCGCGAGACCGATGGCCTCCGCGGCAACCGAGGTCGCGCTCATGATCGCTTCCATCGGCGGTTGCCCGCCGTCATTCACCCGGAAGATGAATTCCTCGGCATTGCGGCCGTGCGTGCCGGGAACGGCGTCGGTACCGAACACAATCCGGACTTTTTTCTCGCGCGCACGGCGGAACCAGCGCCATCCTTCTGGCCGGGCCTTTTCCATGTGCGCGTAGCCCTCGTCGTTCCAGTTGCCGATGCCGAGGAACCGCGCTTTGTTCTCGAAGTAGTTGTGGAAGAGGATCCCGTTGTTCGGATCGAAGAACGTCCCTGCCTTTGCCATCATCTCAATGGCTTCGTCCGACAACCGCGCGCCGTGCTCGATTTGCGTGCAGCCGGCCTTGACCGCCATCACGGCGCCTTCGGGCGATTGCGCGTGGACTGCGCTGCGGCGGTTCAAACGCTTTGCCTCGTCGCACGCGGCGTGCACCTGCTCGTAGCTCATTGTTGGAGCGCCACCGTCACGGATACTGGCGGTCGCCAGGACTTTGATGACGTCGGCGCCGTCGGCGACGACCTGCCGAACGAATGCACGGATCGCTTCGGGATCGCCGGTTTTCTCGTCCACCGAGCGCAGAGACGTCAACAGCCGAGGACCGGGCAGCCTCCCACTGTCGATCCACGCGCGGGCGTCCAGATCGCGCCGCGCTGAGCCGAGACTTTGAACCGTCGTGAAGCCACCCATCAAGGTCGCGTACAGGTTCTCCATTTCGTACAGCATCTGCTGCTCGGGAGTGGCGTCGCGCGGAAACGCCTTCCCGGTCTTGATGTCAAAGCCAGACCCGCTATGAATATGCGTATCAATCCAGCCGGGCATCACCGTCAGACCGCTCAGGTCGTAGACGATATTGCGCGCATCTGGATCGAGACGGGTAATCGACGACCCCTGAACGACAATGGACGTGTTGCGAACGACATTGCCGCGACCGTCGAGCACAATCGTGGCCCGAAGGACGATCGGCACTTTCCTGCGCACGCGGGTGTGGCAGACAGCAGCGAGAGCAGCACAGCGGCCGACAAGGCAAAACGTTTCACGAACAGCTCCTTCGTGCTAGTGGACTGTATCCGCTGAATCAGGACTGGCGTGACCAGCCGCAGCGATTTCAAACCAAGGCCGCAGATGTCGCAGATGGACACAGATGCGCTGACGAGCGGGACGCGCAGGCGAAGCCTGCGCAATCGAGCGGTGAGGGCCACCGGACGACATGAGAGCCTCGCCCCTGAACGCGCTCTCATGTCTCCGGTGGCCCTCGCCGCTCGTCGGCGGCCTCCGGCCGCGGGCCCGCTCGTCCGCCTCTCATCGATCTGCGTTATCTGTGTCATCTGTGGCTAATCTTGTGTGATCTACGTGATCTGTGGCTGGCGCTCGGTGTCATCTGGCTTCCGTCACCAATCGGTACTAATTCGCCGAATACACTCCACTAGCGGGCGGAGGTTGTACCGGGCGTCGGCGTGCCCCCCTTCATGACGACGCCGTCCTTGACGACGACCTCGACGTGCGCGAGCGACTGGATATCAAACAGCGGGTCCCCTTTGATGACGATGATATCCGCCAGTTTGCCTGGCTCGATGGTGCCGAGATCGCGGCCCCGGCCCATTGCCCGCGCCGAAATTCTGGTCGACGCCGAAATCGCTCTGATGGGTGACATGCCGTAGTCGACGAACAGCTTGATCTCGCGCCACAGCGCTTCGGTGTTGAAGTTCAGTGGTGTGCCAGAGTCGGTCCCCATGACGACCACGGCTCCGGATGTTATCCACTGCTCGATCGAACCTCGCTCGCCGAAATAGATCTGACGCGCCGTGTCGCCAATGCCAATCAGGGACTGGAAATACGGGAGGCGGTGCCAGTCCTTGAACGAGTTCTGCATCTCCTCGTAAATCTTCGGGCCGAAGTCCTCGCGCAGTTGCGGATCCTGCAGCCTCTCCGGAAATGCGACGGTCGCCGGGAACACCGTGACCCGGTGCGCGGCCGTCGGGCAGACTGGAATGCCCCGATCGACGATCTCCTTCATCAACTCCGCTGGATACGGCGGTGTGCCTCCCGACCCGACGTGCTGCAGGATGTCGATGCCCGCGTCGAGCGCGGCCTTCACGGCTTGAGGAAAGTAGACGTGCGCCTGTGTCTGCTTGTTATGTTTGTTCGCGACCTCGACGACGGCCTTATAGTGCTCCAGCCCGAAGCCGCCCTCCTGCATCTTCAGCACGTCCACACCGGCCGCTACGAGTGCCTCCGCCGTGCGCGCCGCATCCTGTGCCGTGACGATCTTGCCAACGCCCGGCATGGCCTCGCGATTGAGCTGCATCATCGGTCCGCTGATCCACAAGCGCGGTCCGGGAATCTCGCCTCGCTCGATCCGCTGCTTGATGCGGACGCTCTCCACTGCGGGCGAGCCGAGATCCACGGCGCCGGTGATGCCCGCGTTGATGAACTGTTTGGCCGAGATTTCCATGACCGTCTCGGTCAGCTTGTTCTCGCGCATCCACGGGAACCACCGGGCGTAATTGCCATGGCCAATCAGGTCGAGATGAGCGTGCATCTCCCACAGGCCCGGCATCATCACGCGGCCGCTCGTGTCGATGACGCGCGCCTCAGGCGGGATCTTGGCCTCCGCCGCGCGGCCAACCCAGACAATGCGGTTTCCCTCGATGAGCACCGCAGCGTTGTGCATCGGCGGCACTTCGTACCCGTCGATGAGCATGCCCCCAACCAGTGCCAGCTTCGTGGCCACCTGCGGTTTCTGGCGGGCCTGTTCGGCATGAGTCGAAGCGTGAGCTATCGTGAGAACGGCCGCGAGGAACAAAATCGTGCGTGTCATGGCGTCTCCATTCATGGCACCAACGCGCAGGCGGTGCTTCATCGCACACACTCTTGCAACTATTGAGGCGACGTCCGCCGCGGTGCGGCGGGAGTCGCGCCCTTGTAGATCACGCCGCCTTTCATCACGAGCTCGACATGCGCGAGCGCCTGAATGTCGAACAACGGGTCGCCCTTGACCACGATGATGTCGGCGAGCTTCCCCGGTTCGACGGTCCCGAGGTCACTCGCCTTGCCAAGAATGCGCGCGTTGATCCGCGTGGCAGCTGAAATCGCTCGCTGCGGCGCCATCCCCAGATCGACATGGGCTTTGATCTCGCGCCACAGCGCCTCGGTGTGGAAGTTCAGCGGGGTGCCCGAATCGGTGCCCATGCCCAGGACCGCGCCGGAATCGATGAACTGTTTCAGACCTCGTTCGCGGAAGAAGACTTCCCGATCCACCCGGCCCATATAACCGAGACGCTGGAAGTCCGCAAACGATCGCTGCACTTCCTCATAAATCTCGGAGCCAAAGTCCTCGCGAAGCCGCGGATCCTGCAAACGCTCGGGGAACGCCACGGTGTCGGGAAACACCCACGATCGGTGTGCCGCGGTGACGACGACGGGGCGTCCCGCGTTGACGATGTCGCGAATGAGCTCGGCGCTGTACGGCGGTGCGGTCCCTGCCGACCCGGCATGCGTCAGGACGTCGACCCCATTTTCCAGCGCGTTCCGTGTGTCGCGCTCCGAATACACGTGCGCGTGAACACGCACCCCATGCTTCCGTGCCACGGTGGTGATTGCGCGATAGTGCGCGGGTGTGAGGCCAACGTACGCCTTGATCACGTCGACGCCCTTCGCAATCAGCTCCTCGGTGGCGCGCGCCGCGTCCTCGGGCGTGTCTACCTTGAGCTGGCGTGCCGGACGCGGCTGATAGCTGCCGAGGTCGCGGGTAATCCATTGCCCGCTGACGAACATGCGCGGTCCAGGGATTTCCCCTCTATTGATGCGATCGCGCGTTGTCAGGATCTCAGGCATCTGCGCGCCGAGATCCACGGCCGTTGTAATGCCCGCCATCAGAAGTTGCTTCGCGGAGATCGCGTTCACCTTCTCGAGGAGGTTGCGCTCCATGAGCCAGGGGTCCCACCGGTCATAACTGCCGTGGCCTATGTTCTTCAGGTGCACATGCAGATCGATCAGCCCGGGGAGCATCACGCGGCCGCTGGTGTCAATCACCGTGGCATCGGTCGGAATCTTCGCGTCGCTCGCGGCGCCCACCCAGACAATGCGATCGCCCTCGATGAGAACTGCGGCGTGATGGATGGGCGGTACCTCGTAGCCGTCGAGAAGCATGCCGCCAACGAGCGCGATCTTCCGGGCGCTTTGAGCGTGTGCCACAGATACGAGGCTCGGGCACAGGACGATGAGGATTCCGGCGCGTGCGAGACGCCGCCGCAGGTCGTTGGTCATTCGGTGCCTCTGAGCGCTGCAGGGTCGAATACGACGCCGCTCTTGATGACGCGCTCGACGTTTTGCAGGTAGATCATGTTGTCCAGCGGATTTCCCCGAACGAGAATGATGTCCGCAAGGCGTCCGGGATGTATGGCTCCGGTATTGACACCGAGCGCTTGGGCCGCGAGCCTGGTGGAGCCGACGACAACTTCCATCGGCGAGAGACCGGCCATCCGGACCAGCGCTTCCGCCTCGCGCCAGACGGCTTCACTGTGAAAATAGCCGGGGGTCCCGGAATCGGTCCCCATGATGATGCGGCAGCCCGCGTCAGCAAGTTGGCGCGTGGCAGCGGGCGCGACGCGCGTCTGCATCTGGATTTGGCTGAAGTAACTGAGCGGCGCAAGGCCGCCGGCGAGCGATTGCAAGATCGGATCGGCAAACCGTCCGAGCTCTCGTCGCAGCGACGGATTGTGAAGTCGCTCCGGCCAGGCCAGGTGCGCGGGATAGAGCGCGACGCGGTGAGCGATCGATTGCGCGATGGGAATCTGCTCGCGCGCCATGAGGCGCAGCGTCTCTTCCGAGTAGAGCGGATTCTGATGACCGGAGCCGGCGTGGTCGAGGAGATCGGCGCCCCCTTCAATCGCCACGCGAATCTCCTCATCGGTGTAGACGTGCGCGCCGACGCGCTTGCCCCGCCGATGCGCCTCGCTGGTGATCGCCCGCATCTGGTCGAGCGTCAACCCGGTATAGGCCTTGATGAAGTCGGCTCCACCATCGAAGAGCGACGCCGCCGCCTGCTTGGCTTGCTCCGGAGTGTGCACGTTGAGGTTAAAGCGACGATAGTTGCGACTGGCCCTCTCGTCGGGCCAGTTCTGAATCCAGCCGCCACTGATCAGCAGCCGCGGGCCGGGGATCTCGCCACGCTCGATTCTCGTGCGGGTCTGGACGGACGCGCCGAGCTCTCCACCCGCGTCGCGCGCCGTCGTCACGCCGTGCGCAAGGAGCTGGGCGGCGGAGCGCTCCATCACCTCGGCGTAGTTCGCGCGCACCATGTCGTGCCACGTCGGGTAGTCGCCATGTCCGAGGATGTCGAGATGGACATGCGCGTCGATCAACCCCGGCATCACGGTATAGCCGTTGGCGTCGATGACGCGAGCTTCTGCCGGCGGAATCAGGCGACCTTCCTGCCCTACAGCGACGATCTGTTGACCCTTGACCAGAATCACCGAGTCCGGGATGGGCTGGCCACCGAAGCCGTCGATGAGAAACCCGCCGACGATGGCAAGCGTGGAAGCCGCCCCTGGCGCGGTTCGTTGCGCGCGCATCACTGTCGGCGTGGACGACCAGGCCACCACGGCCAGTGCGGCCGCGCACGTAAGCCACCGTCTTCTCATCATGAACCTCTCGCCGATGCTGGTTCGCTACTGCTGAGGAGACGTCTGCGGCCGCGAGGCACGCGCGGTTCCACCCTTCAGCACCACGCCATCCTTAACCACCGTTTCGACATGGCTGAGCGCCGTGATATTGAACAGCGGATCGCCGTTCACGACGATGATGTCGGCAAGCTTGCCCGGCTCGATGGTGCCAAGGTCGGCCTGTCGCCCGATGATGCGGGCATTGATGCGGGTCGTCGCCGAGATCGCACGAAGCGGCGTCATCCCCATGTCCACATGAACCTTGATTTCGCGCCAGAGAGCCTCCGTGTTGAAGTTCATCGGCGTGCCCGAGTCAGTGCCCATGCCCATGATGGCGCCTGATTCGATGAACTGCTTGATGCCGCGCTCGCGAAAGAACATCTCGCGGTCGGTTCGCTGAAAATACGGCAGCGTATGCCAGTTCTTGAACGAGTTCTGAACCTCCTGCCAGATGTCAGGTGGAAAGTCCTTCTTGAGCTGCGGATCCTGAAGCCGCTCGGGAAAGGCGATCGTCGCGGGATAGATCCACGAACGGTGAGCCGCCGTGACCACGACCGGGCGTCCGGCATTGACGATATCCGCAATGAGCTTCTCGCTGTACGGCGGCGTGGTGCCAGCCGAACCGGCGTGGGTCAGCACATCGATCCCAGCCTCGAGCGCATCACGCACCATTGACTCGGCGTACACATGCGCGTGCACCTTCAGGTTGTGCTTATGTGCCGTCTGTGCAACCTTTTCGTAGTGAGCACGCGTCATCGGGTAAGCCTTGATGACGTCCACTCCGGCGGCCGCAAGCCGATCGACTTCAGCCGCCGCTTCTTCCGGCGTCTTCACCACCGTTTGGAAATTGAGGTCCGGCGGATAATTGCCCGGCGACAACGTGATCCAAGGGCCGCTCATCAACATGCGGGGGCCGGGAATCTCTCCACGGTTGATCCGATCGCGAATCAACAGGCTCTCTTTGAGCGGTGCCGACAGATCGACCGCCGTCGTGACGCCAGCGTCGATGAACTGCTTCGCCGAAATCTGCATCACGCGCTCGAGCCGATTTTCCTTGGCAAGCCAAGGGAACCACTGCGCGTAGTTGCCATGCCCCAGCAGCATCAGGTGCGCATGCAAATCCATCATCCCAGGCATCATCGTCCGGCCACTGGTGTCGATGACCGTCGCGTCCGCCGGAATCTTGACCTCCGCTGCGCGCCCCACCTCGACGATCTTGTTGCCTTCGATGAGGATGGCGGCGTGATGGAGGGGCGGCGCCTCATACCCATCGAGCAGCATGCCGCCGACGAGGGCGAGCTTCTTCGCGGGCCCCGCCGGTGTTTGAGGTCGCGACTGGGCGCCAAGGGTCGCGGAGACCGCGACGACTACAGCCAGCCCGAGCCAACGATGTGAATGGCGCATCATGATCGTCCTTCCTGAACAAGTCGAAGCTGAAATGAACCTGACGTTACCGTGCCCGTATGCGAACGCTGTCCCGCAAACGTCGCAGCGGAGCCTCCAGGGACGAATAATCGTCGGTCGGTGACACGAGCACGAGATAGAGCACCTGGTCTGGCGCATGTTGGCGCACGACGATCTCCGCTCGCTCGCCGCGTCCAGTGACCGGCGAGGTCCCGACGATTAGAGCGCGGAACGCGGGTGCGCCAGCAAGTGCACGGTCCGCCGCGACAGGCTCCTTGAGCGCCTGGTGTGGATTGCGCTTCAGCACCTGCTCAACGATGAGCCGCGTGGACCCTTCGACGGTGCGGTCGGGATTACCCGCGAGGGGATCGGAGACGATTTGGACGATGGCCCCGTAGATCGTTCTGAACCCGCGCTCGCTGGCTACCAGACCGTCCTCGGCGCCGATGTTGGTCCGCTCGCCGCGCTCGTGTGCGTTCCAATCGGAAGGATGCTCGAGGGAGTAGCTGCCGCTGGAGTGAGTGAACGACGTGAATCGCTCGGATGCGTGCGGTCGGACAGTGCGAGTCTCGTGCGTCACCTGCGACGCGCGGAGCGCGAACGTCGCGGCCACCACCAGGGTGGCCGCGAGACACACGCGACACAGGTGAGGACGGGATCCGCCCATGTCAGAACGCGAATCGCAGCCCGAGCTGCACTTCGCGCGGATTGAAGTAGCTGAGCGGGACACCAAACGCGGCCCCGGGCGTCGCAGGGTCGA
This sequence comes from uncultured Acidobacteriota bacterium, assembly GCA_963846425.1. Lineage (GTDB taxonomy): Bacteria > Acidobacteriota > Vicinamibacteria > Vicinamibacterales > UBA2999 > JACCSI01. Next base: position 1,532,721 of record CAWJVW010000002.1, read on the forward strand.
TCCCCCACTGGTTGTCTACGGTGCGGATATTGTCCCGATTGTAGATGTTGAAAGCCTCGACCGTCGCCTGCAGTCGTCGTAGGCTCCCCAGCGGCAGGTTCCACGTGAACCGCATATCCAACGAATGGTTCCCCGGCATCCTGAACGCGTTACGCTCCTGCCCCGGGATACGGTCGTTGAAGTTGCCGTCGTTGTTGAGGTCGACTGTGGAGCCGGCGCGAGCATCGTAGGCAAACCCCGTGCGTGTCTTGAAAATCGCCGACACCGACGCAAATCGGTTGATCTGGTATGACCCGTTGGCCGTCAAGCGGAAACGCGGCGTATCGACCTGCGGCCCGTACTCGCGCTCGGGAAAACGCGGATCCTCGACCTGCGTGCTGAAGTTGTCGCCTTGATCGAAGGCACGCGCGATCGTCGCGTTGGTGCTGAAAAAGAAGTTGCTGGCCATCCGCTTTCGAGCCTCGAGCACCAGCCCGGTGTACTCTGCCTTGCCTTCGTACGTGTACTGGCGAATGGATCGGAAGTTCGGATCCGGGCGAATGAATCGCTGTGTGGCGTCATTGAACGCCAGGTTGCGATCGTACAGGACTTCCTTGTTCCAACCGCGGCTGTAGAGACCGCTCACAGCCACGGCGAAGTCGTCACGGAACGCATGATCAATCGATGCCACAGCCTGGTATGCGACCGGCACGTCGAAATCGTCCGGCGTGATGTAGACGTTGCGAACGCCAAGCGGAGCATTGGCCGGCAAGGCATTCGGGAATGTCTGCGGATAGACGGGCGCGCCAGCTTGCCCGAAGTTCCACGTCGCGCCGACCTGCTGCAGGATGTCGCGATGCTCGAAGAACGTCGGAGTGATCGGGTTCTGGAAGATCCGGTCGTAATACAACCCGTTGCTGAATTTCAGAATTGTTCGACCTGCGCCAGTGAGATCGTAGGAGACGGCAACGCGCGGGCCGAGATTGTTCGCGTCCTGCTTGCCGAACTCGAGCCCCTGATACTTCGAGAGCCACTCGAGGTCGTACCTGAGGCCCAAATTGAGCGTCAAACGGCTCATCGGCGTCCACGAGTCCTGGATGTAACCCGACAGATACGAGTGATACCGATCGATCCGGGGCTCTCCGAAGGTCTGCGAATACGTCGTGTATTGCCCACGCTGGAACGCGTCGAGAGAGGCGAAGGCATAAGTGCCGGTGGGCGCGCCGGCGTATCGCAAATACGCGAAATCGACGAACATCCCATCCACGCCGAACTTGATCGCGTGGTTGCTCTTCGAGATTGTCGATGCATAGATGACGTGCCACGGCCGCGTGAACATCTCGAGCTGAAGGCGCCCCTGGCCGAAGTTGGCCACGCGTGTGATATTTACCGCGGGCGCCTCGCTCTCGCGGAGCTGCCCCTCGGAGGTGAGCGGCGGGCCGCCGACATTCGGGCTGTCCAGGGCATAGTCGCGCGGAAAATACGACGTGCGCAGTTCATGCAGCCACTGACCGTTCGACGCGATACCCGTCCACTGCACTTGAAACGCCTGATCCGTGGACGTCAGTCGCGACCGCCGCGAGCGCGTGGCGAAGGCACTGAACGTACTCGCGTTGACGTCCTTCGTCATCACGTACGCCAGCTGCACTGAATGATTCTGAGTCAGTCGGTGATTCACTTTGCCCATGGCAAACGTATCGCGGAGCGTTCCCGTCACCGCGCCGATGTCGTCGGTTGGCAGTCCGAGAATTCGGCCATTCTCGGCCGTGATGTTGTTGTCTTGCGGCGTGTCCTCCTGCAACCGTTCCGAGGCGCCAAAGAAGAATGTCCGGTTCGACACGAGCGGCCCACCCAGCGATCCCCCATACAACTGCCGCTCGAACTCGGACTTGGGGGCTCCGCGCTGCTTCGACAGCGGATCTTGGGAGTTCAGGCTCGTGTCACGGAAGTATCCGTATCCGGAACCCGAGAACATGTTCGTCCCCGACTTGGTCACGGCGTTCACGATGCCGCCGATCGCGCGTCCGAACTCCGCCGTACCGCCCATGCTGACGACCTGGAACTCGGCGATCGCGTCCTGACTGTATTTCAGGCGCGGAAACGTGAACGACTCATCGGTGTTCCAGAAGCCGTCGACGAGCAACGAGCCTTCCTTGGCGCGTGCGCCGCCGACGTTCAACCCGACGCCCTGTGAGGTGGTGCTCACGTTTTCGACCGTCGCAGGAGTCAGCAGCGTGAAATCGAGATAATTCCGACTGTTGGTCGGCAGCGACTCGATCTGCTCGCGGTTGATAACCGTGCTCAGGTCCGTGCGGGCACTCTCGATGATTGGGGCGTCACCGGTGACCGTCACCGTCTCCTGAAGAGTCGAGACGCGCATCACGATGTCCAGGGTTGCGAGGGACCCGACGTTCAGCGTGAGCTCTGGACGAAGGAACGTGGCAAAGCCAGGCAATTCAGCCGACATCGAGTACCGCCCCGGCTGTAGTGCGGGAAACGTGAAGCGCCCCTCCTCGTTGGTTACGACGGTGCGGGTCTGATTCGTCGCGAGGTTCGTGACGGTGATTGTCACGCCTGGCAACACCCCTTGCGTGTCGTCCGAAGCGCGTCCCGATAGCGTCGCAGTCGCGGTGCCTCCTTGGGCATATGCCGGGGGACCAAGGCCCGCCGAGAGGCACACTGCTGCCAGGCACATGAATACAAACGTGCACGTCGAGCCCCAGACAGCCTTCATATTTTTCTCCTCTGAGAGGTCGTTGCAGCTACACCTCCGGCCGGGATGAGTGATGGTCACACGAATTCTGATCACACATCGGCGCTCCGGCTGCAGGTGAGGAAGCTGTCGCGGCGGGATGCTAGCACACCGCACTAGCCATATACGAATTTTGCGGACAGACCGATTCTCGGCCGGACTCGCGCGCGTGACTCAGTGGATTTAGGGGATGTGCCCTCGCAATCGACACAGGGTTTTGGAAAAAAATTTTCGTGCGCACCCCATAAACTGCTTGACATCACCGCTCGCGCCGTCTAAATTCTCCGACGCTGCGCGCGCCGAAGGGAGCGAGTCAGCTTCGCTGGTCCGGAAGTGCGAGGGCAGATTCGTTCGCGATGTTGTGGTGGCTCTTCGAAAGGAGAAACATCACGTGTCACGGACGCAAGATGCACCCGCACCCCGGAAAGAGAGCCGACTTCTCGGCCGGTTAAAGACATGGAACGTGAGTGTCGGTGAAAGATGCGCAAGCGTCTCTCGCAGACACAGAGCGTGAAACGCCTTTCTGAACGAGAAGTGGAGGTTCTTGAAACTGAAGACGTGCAAGCGTCTTTGGCCAGCAGGCGGCGAGTCACCTGCGGCGCGCGTCGCGTTTTGTACGGACTCGCTACGGCCCCCGCCCTTCTCCTTCGCACGTCGGTGACTATCGTCGCTGATTCAGCCCTATCCTACGTCGTCGTTGCCACCGCAGGCAGTGTGCTGACGCCGAGTTGTCGCAGGAGCGAGACTTCATCAAAGCTCTCGAATTCCTCGACGACCTTACCGCCGGAGATGCGCGTGACGACGATCCCCGAAATGGTGACGGCCCTTCCTGTCGGTGCAATCCCTGCCAGATCGCCTCGATGAGTCCCTCGCGCTGTCCACCGCACCACGACCTTGTCGTCCTCGGCAATCAGGTCGTCAATCGTGAGGCGTATGTCGGGAAATGCCCCGCGGTACGTGTTGATCAACTGCCTGAAGCCGTCCGGCCCGCGCAATTCCACTCCACCAGCGCCGTGATAGACGTAGTTCGACGCGAAAAGCGCGTCGGCCTGTGCCAGATTGCCTGTGTTGATCACGTCGTTGATAATCCGACGAATGATCGTCTTGTGGTCGTCAGGCATAGTGACCTCCTTGACCCGGACGGGCTGTTCCGGGAGCGACCGTTATACACCCAGGGCGGTTTGATTCGGAATTCGACCCTGGCCAATAGGTAAGACCGATTTGTGGGATGCTGTGTCGGTCCAGAGGCTGGGCCATGATCGGACACACCGTCTCACGCTACACCATCGTGTCGAAGCTCGGCGGCGGTGGGATGGGTGTGGTCTACGAAGCGGAGGACGCCGAGCTCGGCCGCCGGGTAGCGATCAAGTTCCTGCCAGAAAAAGCCGGCCGGAGCGCCAATGCGCTCGATCGCTTCAAGCGCGAGGCGCGTGCGGCGTCGGCGTTGAATCATCCGCACATTTGCACCGTACACGACATCGGCGTGTACGACGGCAAGCCTTTCCTGGTAATGGAGCGATTGCGGGGGGAGACGGTCAAGTCTGCGATCGAGCGACAAGCGCTCTCCATCGAGAACATCACCTCGCTCGCCGAGCAGATCGCGGATGCGCTGGATGCCGCACACCGTGCGGGCATCGTCCACCGCGATCTCAAACCCGCGAATCTCTTCGTCACTGAGCGCGGCGAGGCGAAGGTCCTCGACTTCGGTTTGGCAAAGATGGCGTCGGGTGAAAGCGCCACCGACGTGACGCCGGACGCCATGACTGTCGCCGGCGACCACCTCACCGCCGTCGGCAGCACTATCGGCACAGTGGCTTACATGTCGCCGGAGCAAGCGCGTGGCAAGCCGGTCGACGCGAGAAGCGATCTCTTCTCGTTGGGCGTGGTGCTTTACGAGATGGCAACGGGAAAGCTGCCGTTTCCGGGCGAGAGTACAGCGGAGTTTTTCGCGGCAATCCTGAAAGTGGATCCGATCCCGCCGAGCCAGTTGAATTCCGTGACTCCTCAACCCCTCGAACAGGTCATGCTGAAGTTGCTCGAGAAGGATCCGACCATGCGCTATCAGAGCGCGGCCGATCTTCGGGCAGATCTGCAGCGGTTACGGCGAGACTCGACGATGGGCCATCTCATCAGCGGCAGTCGGGTGGCGGCATCGACTCCAGTCCGGCGTCGGCGAAGCGGAGTTTGGGCCGGCGTCGGTTCGGTCGTTTTAGCGTTGGCGGTTGGGGCGGGATTATGGGTGAGCCGCGGATCGAAAAGTCCGGTACCAGCCTCCGCCACCCAGTCGATTGCCGTCCTGCCATTAGTTGATCTGAGCGCCCAGCAGGATCAGCAATACTTCGCTGACGGGCTGACGGAGGATCTGCTCAACGCGCTGGCCGGAAACCCGCAATTGCGGGTGGCCGGAAGGACGTCTGCGTTCCAGTTCAGGAACAGCCAGGACGATCCGCGCGAGATAGGCAAGAAGCTGAACGTCGCCAACCTCCTCGAAGGCAGCGTCCGCAAAACTGACAACCGGGTCAGGATCACGGCGCGTCTTGTGAATGCCTCCGACGGTTTCAACCTCTGGTCAGAAACGTACGACCGGGAGATGAATGACATCTTTTCCATCCAGGCCGACATCGCGCGGTCGGTGGCGGACGCGCTGAGAGTGACGCTCCTCGGTGGCGAGCAAAAGACGAGCGCCGCGCGGGGCACGAAACCTCCCGCCTACAACGCGTACCTACAGGGGAGATACTTCCGCCAGCTGAACACGAAAGAGAGCCTTGAGAAGGCGCTTCACTACTTCGGGGAGGCGGTGGCGCTGGATCCGGGCTACGCGCCCGCCTGGACCGGGTTGGCACTCGCCTACGGCAGCCACGCGTCCGAGGGTTACTCGCCTGTGACAGAGGGATACGAGAAGGCACGAAAGGCCGTGGAGCATGCCTTGGAGCTCGATCCGAATCTGGGTGAGGCTCACGCGGCGCTGGCATTCATCCGCAGGGCGTACGATTGGGACTGGGTCGGAGCGGACGTCTCTGCTCGCCGCGCGTTGGAGCTCGAGCCAGGCAACGGGGCCGTGATCCTGGGGGCGGCAAGGGTGGCGAGCGGGCTGGGCCGTCTGGACGAAGCGCTCGACCTGACCCGTCGCGCGGTAATGTCCGACCCACTGAACGTCGCCATTCACTACCGCCTCGCGCGCTACGCCTACTTCCTCGGCCGCCTCGACGAGGCGGTCGTGTCGTACACGAAAGTCCTGGAACTCAACCCGGAGTATCCGGCGGCGCACGAGGATCTGGCCCTGGTCTACCTGGCGCAGTCCCGCCCGGAGGCGGCGCTTGCCGAGATTGAGCAGGAGAAGGCGGACCTTTGGCGGCGCTACGGCTTCTCGCTGGTCTATCACGCTCTGGGACGCCACAAAGAGGCCGACGCGACACTATCGGAGTTCGTCAAGAACTACCAGCGCACAGCTGCCTTCCAGATTGCGGAGGTTTACGCCGAGCGGGGCGAAGTCGACCGAGCCTTCGAGTGGTTAGAGCGGGCCTATGCGCAGCGCGACAGCGGACTCTCACAGTTGAAAGGTCAACCCCACTTCAAGCGGCTCGAGCGCGATCCGCGCTATACCGCCCTCCTCGAGAAGATGCGCCTTCCATTGTGATCTCGCGGAGTGCCCTCGTCCCTTTCCGGACGCGGGAAATCTGGCGAATTCTCGGCGCACATCTTGCTTCCCTGTCGTGTTTGGCTTGCCAGTAACCGGGCAAGCAGAACAATAAGGGGATGTTATGGGAAAAGGTCTCTCGAATGCCGTCCTGGCGCTGCTGCTTCTCGCCGGTGCGGCAGCGTGTTCCAATACCGCGCGCGGTGTCGTTCAAGACACGAAGGACAACACATCGGCTATTCGCGGTGGGGTTGAAACCATCGACGTCAAGACCGCGATCATTGCCGATAAAACGATCGACTCCGGGGCGATCGACGTGGACACCTACCAGGACAAGAAACTCGTCGTCCTGCGAGGCTCCGTGCCTTCCCAGGCGCAAAAGGATCGCGCGGGACAGATCGCGCGGGACAACGCTAAAGGGTACACGGTCGAGAACAAGCTGGCTGTCGTGCCGGAACACTGATTAGCGGCCGGTCGCGACGTACGGCTCGATCGGCGGGTCGGCCTACTATTGGTTAGCCATGGCCGAACGAGAATGGGCCTTCGACCAGCCACGAAACGCTGCGTCCATCACGTTGCGCTCGATCGTCTTCGGGGGCGCTCAGATCCTGCATGTGACCCACGAGTGAATCATGGTGTTCACAAAACGCCTTCGCGAGGGAATCCGGCGCGGAAGAATCAGATGCAGCATTCGCATCTGGACGCGGCCCCATGTCAAGGTGGGTAATCGTTACCAGATGGACGAAGGCCACATCGTTGTGGATTCGATAGCGCCGATCAGCATCACCGATGTCACCCACGATCTGGCCCGTGAATCTGGCTTCCAGAGCGTGGAGGATTTGCTGCAAATCGCCAAACACGGGAGCGGCGATAACGTCTACTTGATTCGGTTCCATTACCTACCGCCGGGCGCGTGGGATATGCCAACTCGGAGGTCCGCTCGCCGCGACTGACAGATCCTCTCGCCGAATTCCGTCACCGATGGCGAACTGTGTGAGAGAGTGGAGCGCCCCATCGCGGGGCAATCCATGAAACACCGCCATGGCGTCCTCGGACTCCTCATTCTGCTGTTCGCGATTACCTATATTGACCGCGTATGTATTTCCGTGGCCGGGCCTCGGATGCAGGAGGACTTGAACATCGATCCCATTGGCTGGGGCTGGGTGACCGCGATGTTCACGCTCTCCTACTGCCTGTTCGAGATTCCCACCGGTGCGCTTGGGGACCGGATCGGCCCGCGCCGCGTTCTGACGCGCGTAGTGCTGTGGTGGTCCGCCTTCACGTCGCTGACGGGCATGGTGTCGAACTATTACCTTCTGCTGATTACGAGATTCTGCTTCGGCGCTGGAGAGGCGGGCGCATTTCCGAACGCCTCGATCGTCATCTCACGCTGGTTCCCCGCCACCCAGCGCGCGAGCATTGCCGGAGTCATGCTGATGGCGAGCCAGATTGGCGGAGCCATCGCACCGTTGCTGGTCGTGCCCATCCAGATCCGCTATGGATGGCGCGCCTCCTTCTATGTGTTCGGCGTGGTGGGGATGATCTGGGCCGCTGTTTGGTACACCTGGTTCCGTGATTCTCCCGCAGAGAAGCCAGGAGTAAGTCAGGCGGAACTCACAGAGACCGCTGATCTCCCTCGAGCGCCGGCGCACGGTTTCCCCTGGCGGATCGCGTTTCGTTCCGAAAGCGTGCTGGCCCTGATGGGCACGGCCTTCTGCTATGTCTATGTGTACACGTTCTTCCAGACGTGGTTTCACACGTTTCTGGTGAGGGGACGGGGTTTCAGCGAAGGAGGCCTGGTGCTGTCGGCGTTGCCGTATGCGGTCGCGGCGTGCGCGAACCTGACGGGCGGAGCCGCAAGCGACGCGCTGGTCCGACGACTGGGCGTAACGTGGGGCCGGCGGTCGATCGGCATCGCCGGACTCGGCAGTGCGGGCCTGTTGACCCTCGCAGTCATGGTCACTCGAGATCAGTTACTCACCGTCGTTCTCCTGTCGCTCGTCTATGGAGCCATCACCTTCCAGCAGTCTGGGGTCTTCGGCGTGTGTCTGGACATCGGGCGGAAGCACGCGGGCTCGGTGGTGGGCCTGATGAACACGTCGGCGCAAGTGGGAGGCCTGCTCTCTTCCGTCGCGTACGGGTACATCGTCGATCGCTTCGGCAGCTACGAGGCGCCTTTCGTCCCAATGGCCGCCGTCTTGTTCCTGGGCACCCTCTTGTGGTTCAAGATCGACGCGTCGAGCGACCTGAGAACCGAGTCGTTCGTCACCCCGGGGCCAGTACTTAGTCGATGATGCACGACAGCGACCTGTAGAAAGTACCATGCGACGGCCCTGCGACCTTCTCCTCTCCAACGCGCTCGTCGTGACGATGGACGAGCAATTCAGCATTCACTCTCCGGGATCGGTGGCCATCACCGGCAGCGAGATTCTCGCGGTCGGCGACGTCGCCGACGAATTCGACGCGGTCGAGAAGGTGGACTGCCGGGGACGTGTCGTCATGCCCGGTCTTGTCAACGCTCACACGCATGCGCCAATGACGCTGCTGCGCGGCTTGGCCGACGACCTGCGGCTCGACGTGTGGCTATTGGGCTACATGATGCCCGTCGAACGCGAGTTCGTGCGCCCGGATTTCGTCGGGCTCGGTACGCAGCTGGCCTGCGCCGAGATGATTCGCTCAGGCACGACGTGCTTTGCCGACATGTATTACTTCGAGGAAGCGGTGGCCGAGGCAACGGCGGCCGCGGGACTCCGGGCGCTTTGCTCGCAGACCGTCCTCAAGTTTCCGACGCCGGATGCCGCCAGCTATGAAGACGCCCTGGCATCGGCGCGCGCGTTCATCGCGAAGTGGAAGGGTCATCCGCTCATCGTCCCGTCCGTGGCCCCGCACGCTCCGTACACGTGCACCGCCGAGATCTTTCGCGCCTGTGCGGAGCTGGCATGTGAATTCGACGTGCCACTGCACACGCATCTGGCGGAAACGGCGCTCGAGGTCGAACGGTCTCGCACGGAATACGGCATGCCCGTGATCCCGTGGGCGACAAAACAGCGGCTCTTCGATGCGCGCGTGCTCGTCGCGCATTGCGTCCATGTGGACGAGGGAGAACTGCGGACGTTGCGTGAGGCGAACGCCGGGGTCGCACACAACCCCTCCAGCAATCTGAAACTTGGGTCGGGCGTCGCGCCCGTCGCGAAGATGCTTGACCTCGGCATCAATGTGGGGATTGGCACCGATGGCGCCGCGTCGAACAACGACCTCGACATGTTCGAGGAGACCCGGCTGGCAGCGCTCGTGGCCAAGGGCATCAGCGGGGACCCCACGGCAATTCCCGCGCGCACGGCTCTAGCCATGGCCACGCGCCTGGGCGCCCGCGCGATGCACCTCGGCGACATCACCGGATCTCTCGAGCCCGGCAAGCGCGCCGACCTGATAGTCGTCGATCTCGATCAGCCCCATACGACCCCGCGATTCACGCGCGACGTGAATGCCATTTACTCTCAGTTGGTCTACGCAGCAAAGTCGACGGACACCGTCGACGTGATGTGCCACGGCCGGTGGCTGATGCGTGACCGACGCCTGCTCACGCTCGATGAGGCAGACCTCCAATCACGCGCGAACGACGTGGCGCGACGTATTGACCTGTTCCTGGTGCAGCGTGAACAGAGCGTCCTGCAAAAGCTCATCGCGATCGGTGGCGCCGCCGAACAGGAAAGCTTCGAGATCCAGGTCAAGGCACGCCTGGTCTCCGAAGCCTCGGTCCTGCGCGCGCTCGAGAGCGAGGACATCACGATCATTCGGCAGGTGCACTACCATCAGTACGATACGTATTTCTTCTTCGGCGATCCCGAGCAGGGCCGCCTGCGCTATCGCGAAGACGAGTTCCTCGATGATCAGAACCTGGTCGTCAGCGCTCGCGCACGGCTGACGCTGACCGGGCCATCGCGCGAAGGCGCTTTCGGATCGGTGTTGCTGTTCCGGTCTCGCTTCTTCGCCCCTGCAACGCACTCGCCGCGGTTCTATCGCGAGTATTTCAAGCCAGCGCGCGAACGAGAGGTCGAGAAAGATCGTCAGCGCTGGCTTGTCGCGTTCCGCGGGGTGCAGTTTTACGTGCATCTCGATCGGCTGCTGAATCCAGCCACTGACGGCTTTTTCGTTGAAGTGAAATCGCGCACGTGGTCGCGACGCGATGCCGAGGACAAGGCTGTCGTCATCGCGCAGCTGCTGGAGCGACTCGGTGCACGACCCGACGATACGATCGAGGCAGACTACGTGGATCTCTGACGAGTGTAGGATCTGCTCGCAATATGACTGATCGGCTGAAGAGGGCAGACCATGCAGATGAATCCGTATCTGAGCTTCAACGGACAGTGCGAGGCAGCGTTCAAGTTCTATGAGCAATGTCTCGGCGGCCAGCTCGGAGCGATCTTTCGTTACGCGGGGACACCGTTGGCGGATCAAGTCCCCGCCGACTGGCAGGACAAGGTGATGCACGGCAGTCTGACGGTTGGCGATCAGCTGTTGATGGGTGGCGACGTCGCACCTGACCGTTATGAGCAACCAAGAGGCTTCTCGCTATCGCTCCAGATCAAGAACCCGACTGAGGCCGAGCGTATTTTTCACGAGCTGGGCAAGGACGGCCGCGTGATGGTGCCGCTCGAGAAAACGTTCTGGGCCGCGCGTTTCGGCATGGTGGTCGATCGGTTCGGGATACCTTGGCTGATCAACTGCGAAGAGTCCGATCGGCCTCCAGAAGCGTAAGACCGCCCATATGCACTTTGTGATTGGCTTCGTCGCCGCGATGGTCGTGCTCGGTCAGGTGAGTACGGGGCCGCGGTCGTTCGGTCCAGGCGTGTGCGGACCCATCGACCCGGTGTACGTGCGGACCGCTGCGGAAACTGGGGGACAACCGTTCCCGATGGGGTCGGCCGAGATCTCCAAAATGGCGCTCGTTCTAAGCGAATCGTCACGCAGCGACTCGACGATGATTCTGTGGGCGGGCGGCATGACGGCGGACGCCGACGGCGGGTTCGTCGTGCCTGTCGACCCAACTGTCAAGCGAGTGACCTTCTCGATCACGTTCGACGGTAAAGGCGGCAGTGCGGAGGTCGTTGCTCCCGACGGCACGCCGATCCGGCCAACCGCCGGATCTGAAGATACCGTTCTGAGCTGCGGCCGGATTCTCAGCATCGATGCGCCGGCGTCGGGCGCGTGGCGCGTGACGCCGAAGCCGACCGAGCGTTTCTGGCTCGTGATTCAGGCCCGCAGCGATCGCGATCTGCAGTCGGCGGAGTTCGTGCGGGCCGGTGGTCGCCCGGGCCACGAGGGATTGTTCAGAATCCACGGCCAACCGATCGTGGGGCGCCGAGCCATGCTGCGAGTTCGCATCGGCCAGCCAGCAGGAAGGACACCGGAGTTCGTCCTGCTTTCGAGCCTGGGCCGACAGATCCAGCGCATCGAGCTCGACCGCATCGATGACGAAGAGTTTGTCGGCGAGATTGACCTTCCGGCCGTGCCGTTTCGCGTTGCGATTACCGGCGCCGACGAGACGGGTGCAATGTATCAGCGGGTCGACAAAGCACTCTTGCGCGCTGAGACCGTGGAGATCGTTCCCGGCAACGTGGACACCATCCGGGCGGGCCAGGAGACCTCGCTGTCATTCACGGTGAAGAATCATGGGCCCCGTGCTCGCTACCGCGTTACGGCAACGGTCGGGGCCGAGATCTTGAAACGCGTGGAGCCGCCGATGGTGGAAATCGAAGAGAAGGGCGAACGACGCGTCACCGTGTGGCTGCCGGCAGCGGCGATCTCCGCCGCCGAAACGAGCCTCGAGCTGCTGATCGTCGCGTCGAGCGACGAGCCGACGCAGACGTCGAGCAACAGCGCGTTTCAGCGGCTGAGCATCGTGAAGAACTGAGCCGCTACGTGCGCAGATTCCGTGCGATGAAGGCCTTGACCATCTCTCGCGCGCGATCTGTCTGGGGTCCCGGCTTGGCCACCCACTGATGTTCGGATCCCTCGAACAGCTGGTAGTCGCAATAGCCGCCGGCGGCTTTGTACGTCTTGGCGAATTTTTCCTGAATGGACGGCAGCACGTTGTCGTCGAGCGCTCCCTGCATGATGAGCAGTGGCCCGAGTGCGACGGCTTCCTTGCGTTCGAGAATCTGCTGTGGGTTCGATTCGAATATCGTTTCCCACGGCTTGAAGAACGTCTTGTGGTTATCGATCATGCCCTGGCGTTGGTGTTTCTCCGCGTTCTGAAAGCGGGCATACGGATCGCTGATCGGCGAGCGCGTCGCGACATAGGCAACCGTGGCATCGATGGTCGGCGCCTCGGGCAATGGAATCGCGTTGTAACGGGCATCGCGCGGACGCATGCTGAGGAGCTCGGCGACGTGGCCGCCGCTCGAACTGCCATAAATGCCGATCTTCGACGGGTCACCGCCCCAGGAGGGCGCCTTCCACTTGAGCCAGCGCACTCCATAATTCGCGTCCTGCACACAGGCGGGATACGGAGCTTCCGGCGCAAGCGTCAGGTCGATTGCCACGACGAGCACGCCGCTCGCTGCGAGGGCGCGGTCCATCGGTTCCTCCGCGAAGCGATCCTTGCCGTTCCAGGCCCCGCCGTGCAGATCCAGAAGGGTGGGAAACGGCCCGGGACCGTCGGGTCGATAAATGCGGGCCATCAGCATTCGTCCGGCCGAATTCCGGCGGAACTCAACCTCGCTCACCTTGATCTCGAACTTCGCCGCGGGGTTGTACGTGACCGCGCCAAGGGCGGCGGTCCAATCAGCCGCGTACACCCAGCGAGGCCGGAAGGCTGGCACGACCGCGGGAAGGCCGGCGGCGCCCAAGGCTGTCATTGTCTTGAGAAAGTCCCGACGTCCACGGAGCGACTTGTTCATGTTGAGCTCCTTAAGGTTGGCGGCTGTATCTTACAGCGCACGGGCGTGGCAGCGGGAAGGATTTCCAATTCTGGGGAGGTCGTCAATGACGCAGCCTGAGTCGAAACTTCACATCACGGAACGACAAGTTGGCGATATCACCGTCCTGACGCTCAGCGGGGCGATAACGGCCGACGATGGAGACCTTGCGTTTGGAAGGCGAGTCGATGACCTGATTGGGAAAGGACAAGTCAAGATTGTGGTCAATCTCGCTGAGGTCACCTACATCGATAGTGCCGGGGTGGGCATGATGGTCGCGGAGTTGAAAATGGTCCGCCAGAAGGGCGGCGCCATGAAGCTGGCTCACCTGAGTGCTCGCAGTCACCACCTGCTGGCGATGCTGAAGCTCAAGATGGTCTTCGATATCTTCGAGGACGAGGCATCTGCGCTGCACAGCTTCTCATGGGGCATGCGCTAGGACGGGTCGCTCGCCGTCCGCGAGCAGTATCTGCACCGACGTCCGCCCAAGCCAGCAACGTCCGAGTCACGCCGCCATCGCCCTGGCCGTACCCGCAAGGCTGGCGCGCCATGCGTACAGAAGTGTCCCAGCCCACAGCACGGCGCCAGCGATTGACAGCAGCATCGCCGGTGTCAGCCGGGTGGGTTCCAATCCCGCGACCGCTTGGGCGAGGAGCCCGATACAAACCGCAAGCCACCCGATCCCGGCAAGATGTACCCAACGGACGGCCGCGCTCGTTGGAATGCGGCTCCAGCCAAACAACAACGCAACCAGCGGCAGTGCCTGCAGGCCATGAAAACCGCTCGCATGAATCGGCATGAGGTTGCCGGCACCGTTCAGGAAGCGTCCCTGTAACACGCTCATGAGGACCCCAACCGTGAACGCCATCAACGCCGCGGCGCCCGCGTACCGCAACGCGAGCCTCAGCGGGGGATGATCCGGCAGCGCATCGCGCCTGAAGAACCGGGCGATCAGGATCACGAATACCGCTGCCACCCCTAGCGCGCTGAGGAAAAACAGTCCGCCGAGCGCTTGATCCAACGGGCCTGCCACCTTGGAGAATCGCGGATCCAATCCGCGCCATGCCTGAATGTTCTCCATGGCAAAGGCAAAGATCGACAGTCCGAACGTCCAGCGGAGCCAGCGTTGACGCCCCCTCGGCGTCATCCCCGCCAACGGCAGCATCAACGAGAGGGTCAGCAAATAAATCCCCAGCGCCGCGTCAAACTTGACGGCCTCCAGCAGACGTCCCTCTGGTGGAAGGAGCCAACTTCCGTTCACGAAGGCCACGCCGGCGCAGAGGGCCGCCAACAGCAAGCCTGCGGAACCCAATCCGACCAGCATGCGCTCGCGGCGCCACAGTCCGAGCACCACAGGGATCACTGAGTCTTCGGTGACCACTTCGCTGAAGCGGACCGGCACCGGTGTCGATTTCGCACCGACAGTTGTGGCGACCTCGGCTTCACCCCACGCCAACAAACGCCGGCTCCGTGCGACACGGAAAAGCCAGTAGGTCAGGAATCCGAGCGGCCCCAGCATGAGGGTGAGAAAGAGAATCACCGACTGCAGGGGGACCGGTACGAACCGGTGCGTCATGTTGTCTCGGTAGATCAGGTGGGCAATCACCTGATCGAATACCAGAATGTGAATCCATGCGACCAGGGCAACAGACTCGGTGCGGAGGAGTCGGAGCACTCCGTCCGAAGTTCCGAAGTCGGCCATGATGCCCGGTCCAAGGTCCATGAAGACGCCGAACACCCCCACCGCATACACAACCGCGAGGTAGACCGGCACGATGGCCGATTGGGCCAGCCAGCGCGTGAACTTCCAGGTGGGGAGGAAGATCAGGAGGCCCCAGACAAGGATCGCCGGTCCCGCGAGATCAAACAGCGTTCGGTACATCGCATGCTCCCTGCGTCATTCGCGGACCAGAGTCACCGGGTCCCATCTGTGAAGGCGCACCAATTGTAGTCAAATCTTCTGCGCCCTTCTTCTCCTCTCCTTGCGCAGCGGTTGCCCCGCGCAACACAGCTCTTTACCTGTTCCTCTGGGCCGGAGACGACAACAGTTGCTCCACAACGCTGGCCACAATCAGCACGATTAGTGTTTTGAACGCCGACCGAGTATAGTGATTGTCCCGTCCCGCACAGTAAATAGCCTGGCACACTGAATCCGCCAAGTTGTCCTGACCGCAAAGCTGGCAGTTGGCGTGAGCACCACGCTGCGGGTGTGACGTGCACCACGGCGCTGAGAAATCTCACGAAAAATAAGGGAGAGCGTATGACCACTTTGGCGAAGCCGGGACAGATCATCCTCGTTGCGATGCTCACGTGCGTCCCGGCCGTAGTTCTGGCTCAAGCAGCTGGGCAACTGACCATCACGACTTCATCGAAAGAGGCGCTGGCGCTCTACGAGCGGGCGCGGGATTACGTCGAGAACGTGGAGAACGAGAGCGCACAGCCTTTGCTCGATCAGGCGATCCAGAAGGACCCTGCGTTTGCCATGGCGTACGCGCTTCGTGCGGGTGCGGGCGGCGGCTTCAACATTGGGCGGCAGAACCGCGAGAAGGCCATGGGCCTGGCCGACAAAGTGTCTGCCGGGGAGCGGCACTTGATCATGGCGCAGCAGGCGTCGGCCGATGGCGACGTGCCGAAAATCAAGGAACATCTTGCCGAACTGCTCAAACTGCACCCGAACGACAAGCATGTCCTCTACTTCGCGGGAAATCTGACGCGTGCCTTCGACGATGACCAGGCGCTCCAACTTTTCACGCAGGCGACCAAGATTGATCCGGCCTTTGCTGCCCCGTACAACCAGATTGGGTACGTCCACATTTCGAAAGGCGACTACACCACCGCGGAGCAGGCACTGAAGCAGTACGTGGCGACTCGGCCCGACAGGCCAAATCCTTACGATTCGTATGCGGAGCTGCTCCTCCGGATGGGAAGATTCGACGAATCGATCGCGCAGTACAGCAAGGCGCTCGAGAAAGACCCGCAGTTCGCCGCATCGCTGACGGGTATCGGGCACAACTATCTCTTCAAGGGCGACTACGCGAAGGCGCGCGAAACCTACAAACGCTTCTCTGACCTGGCGGGCACGGCTCCCAACCGCGCAGACGCGCAGTTCTGGGCGGCGGTCTCCTACATTCACGAAGGCAAGTCGTCCGAGGCCTTGGCGGCGCTCGATCAGCAGCGGGCGGTCGCGACAAGAGACGGTCTGATCCCCAACGCGATTGGGACTCACCTCGACTCTGCGCGGATTTTGTCCGAGGGCGGCAAGACGGCTGATGCACGTAAGCACCTCGAGCAGGCGTGGACGATGACCGAAGGCCCCCAAGTGCCCGCTCGCACGAAGAGCGATCTTCAGCGGCAGATCGTCATGGCCCGCGCGCTCGTAGCAGCTCAGGCGAAGGACTTCTCCACCGCGAAGACCGAAGCGGACAAGGCCAAAGCGCTGATTACGCCGGAACTGCCGTCTGCGATCACCGAGGACTATGAAGGGATGCTCGGCATCATCGCGTTAGCGCAGGGAGACGCCAAGGCCGCATTGCAGCACTTCAAGAAGGCCGATCCGGAAGACGTCTACACGATGTTCTACACAGCCGAGGCGATGCGTATCGACGGCGACGCCGCAGGTGCTGGGACGCTATACAAGAAAGTTGCGACCTGGAATCTGAACAGCTTGCCGTATGCCATGGTGCGATCGAAAGCCAGGAAGATATCGGCAACGTAGACCAGAGGTCAGTTGAGAAGTTCACAGGGAGGAAGGGGCGTTCATGAAGAGACTCTTGGCACTTGCGTCGGTGATGTTGGCGACGTGCGCTGTGGCACTCGCACAGGGCGGCGTCGAGAAGACGCTGATGGATCTGGAACGGCAGTGGGTCAAGGCTGCATTGGCCAGTAAAGCTGAGGCCCTCGCGCCGCTGCTTGCCGCGGACTTTGTTTCGGTTCAGTCGGACGGGTCGATGCAGACCAAGACCGAGTATCTCGCCATGACCGGCAAGAGTAAGTGGCAGGCCAATGAGGTCAGCGACCTGAAGGTCCAGGTTCATGGAGACTCCGCCGTCGTGACAGGCGTGTGGACAGCAAAAGGAGCAGACGGGACGGGAAAAGCCTTCGAGGGGAAGGAGCGGTTTGCGGACACGTGGGTGAAGATGCCCGATGGCAAATGGCAGTGTGTTGCGAGCGCAAGCGCCCCCATGAAGTAGTCCTCGGGTCCCGCGAGCCACGCGTACAACCAAGAATCAGCAAGTTGTAAGCGTTCGACGAGCGGCCTTCGAAGCCGAGGGCCGCTTGTTCGATCCATCAAACAGCTCATCCTTCACCCGTCCTCCCGAACGGTCGAGACCGAAAGCCTCAGAGGACGGCCATCCTCAGCCAAGCGATGAACGGCCCGAAAATCGCGTCTCATTTGCTGGCCCGAATCTCGCACAGCGTCCTCTAAGCCACCAGCGCCTCGCCGCCGTTCGCCAGACGGCGGCCCTTGTAGGAGTGACGCATGCACCTTCTCAGAGGCGTACGTGGTGTAGTGTGCCTGACGCTGACGTTGCTGGCCCTGAACTCAGGGTCCACCGTTCAGGCGCAGTACTTCGGATCGAACAAAGTTCAGTACAAGAACTTCGCCTTCGAAACTCTCCAAACCGCGCATTTCCAGATTTATTTCTATCCCGAGGAACGGGAGGCCGCCACCGAGCTCTCTCGAATGGCGGAACGCTGGTACACGCGACTCTCGAAGATCTTTGGCTACGATCTGTCGACCGTACAGCCAGTTGTCGTCTATGCCTCAGCTCCAGACTTCCGACAGACGAACGTAATCCCGAGCGCCATTGGCGAGGGGACTGGTGGCGTAACCGAGGGCTTCAAACGGCGCATCGTCCTGCCGCTCGCAGCCAGCCTGGCCGAAACCGATCACGTGCTGGGACACGAGCTGATACACGCGTTCCAGTACGACATCGCGCGTAGTGATCCGAATGACTCAGGCGGTTCATCGCTCGAACGTCTGCCGTTGTGGTTCGTGGAAGGGATGGCCGAATACCTTTCGGTCGGCCACGTCGATCCACATACCGCCATGTGGATACGGGACGCCGCTCGTGCCGACGCGAAGCTGCCGACGATCAACGATCTGGACTCTGCCCGGTACTTTCCTTACCGATGGGGCCAGGCTCTCTGGGCGTACGTTGCGGGACGGTGGGGAGACGCCATCGTGTGGCAGGCGTTCGAGCAAGCGTTACACGGGGGTGGCGCATCTGCCGGTCTGGAGAAAGCCACGGGGCTCTCGATCAAGGAGCTGTCGCGCCAGTGGCACGAGTCAATCCGGGAACACTATGGACCGATCCTCGAGACGACGAAGCGCGCGAGCGTGTCTGCTCGATCGATCACGGTCGATCAGACACATCGGGGCGCGCTGACCGTGTCGCCGGCGCTCAGTCCGGACGGTACACGGATCGTCTACATGTCCGAGCGCGACCTGTTGTCAGTGGATCTTTATCTCGCTGACGTCGAGACCGGCCGTGTCCTCCGCAAGCTCGTAAACACCGCAATCGATCCTCATTTCAGCAGCATCCAATTCATCAGCTCGGCGGGCTCATGGCATCCGCGCGGCCATCAGTTCGTGTTCGGCGCAATTCGCGAAGGCCAACCTGCGCTCGCAATCCTGGATACCGAGCGTGGAGAACGGGTGCGGGAGATTCCGTTCCCCGATCTAGGTGAGATCCTGAATCCCTCGTGGTCGCCTGACGGTCGGTCGATTGCGTTTTCGGCGACAAGCGGCGGCCACTCAGATCTATTTGTCTACGATCTCGAGAAAAGTGCGCTTCGCAGACTCACCAACGATTCCTACGCCGATCTTCAGCCCGCCTTTTCGCCCGACGGCGCACAGCTTGCGTTTGCGACGGATCGCTTCTCCACCGATCTCACGGTTCTGAATGCCGGCCCGCTTCGCCTCGGGGTGGTGGAGCTCGCGTCTGGTCGCATCGATTCGCTGCCGACCTTCGATCACGGAAAGAGCATCAATCCGCAGTGGGCCGCAGACGGCCGCACGCTGTATTTCTTGTCGGACGCAAGCGGCGTAACCGACTTGTATGCCCTCAATCGTGCGGAGAGCCAAATCAGTCGGCTCACCACTCTCGACACCGGGGTCAGCGGCATCACGGCGACGAGCCCGGCGCTCAGCACGGCCCTCGACGCCAACCGCTTGGCATTCAGCGCCTACGAAGAGGGCCGCATCGGTGTCTTCCTCATTGATCGTCGCAGCGATTTGAAAGGCACGACCGTCGAAGCGTTCGGGCCGCTTCAGCCGGCCGCGGTGCTTCCACCTGCAGTGCGCACCTCGGACGAGCTGCAGTCAATGTTGCGCGACGCCAATACTGGTCTGCCGGAACGCGCGGTGGCAACGACCGAACCTTATCGCTCGCGACTCTCGCTCGATTTCGTGGGGCAGCCGTACGTTGCTCTGGGCGCCAGCCGATTCGGTGGAACGTATGGCGGAGGACTGTCGTTTTCATTCAGCGACATGCTCGGCAATCACAATCTGTTTACAGCTCTCGACGTCAACACCTATGGCGGAGGGGTCAGCGACCTCTATAAGAACACTGGCGCGATCGTCGCCTACCAGAACATGACCCACCGCTGGAATTGGGGCGTGTCAGGCGGTCAGACGCCATACCTGGCCGGCGGCTACGCAACCGGCCTCGGGAATTCCGGCGGACAGCCGACCACTGTCGACCAGACGATCATCCAACGGCAGATCTATCGTGGTGTCAACGGTGGACTCGCGTATCCGTTCAGTCAAGCGCGCCGCATCGAGTTTGGTGCCGGATATCAGAACGTCGCCTTCGAACAGCAGGTGCGCAGCATCACCTCGTCGCGCCGCAATGGGCAGATCTTGAGCGATGAGACGGTGACGACATCGCTGGCCGATCCCCTTCACCTGACGTCGGCAAGTGCCGCAACCGTGTTCGACACCGCCGTGTTCGGTCCGACGAGCCCGGTTGCCGGGCAACGATCGCGACTCGAGATTGCTCCGACGATGGGCACGCTCTCCTTCGCTGGTGCGCTCGCCGACTACCGTCGGTACTTCATGCCGGCACGTTTCTACACGATTGCGGGTCGTGTCTTCCATTACGGACGCTACGGGGGAGACGCCGAGGACTCCCGGCTCTTGCCGCTCTTCCTCGGCTATCCAGAACTGGTTCGCGGCTACAACATCGGCTCATTTCGGACCAGTGAATGCGTCACGGGCCCGGCTGGTTCCTGCGAGGCTTTCGACCGGCTGTTGGGATCGCGGATGCTCGTCGGCAACCTCGAATTGCGCTTTCCATTGTTGCGGCCGTTTGGCGTGGGAGAGCGGATGTACGGACCGCTTCCCATCGAGGTCGCATTCTTTGCTGACGCCGGCGTCGCGTGGACGAAGGACGATCGCCCGACGATGTTCGGAGGCGACCGCCATCCGGTGTCGAGCGCTGGGCTGTCTTTGCGAGCCAATCTCTTCGGCTTTGCAGTCGGACAGTTTGATCTGGCGTATCCGTTTCAACGACCGGGTCGGGGCTGGGTTTGGAGCTTCAGCCTCACACCGGGGTTCTGATCGTGCCCTCAATCGCAACGAAACGCCACTAAGCGCGTTCAAGTTCGACTGAGTGATAAGGACGAGGGTTAACCGCACCTACAACCTCGAGCATTGGACGTGCGGCTGTGCTAGCATCCCGTCTTCTTTTCGAGGTCGGCTGCTATTGCTGCGTCAACCCTTTCCGCGAATGAGGAGCACCATGAACAAGAGGCGTAATGGAATCGTGTGTTCGATCGCCACGCTCGTCGTAATCGGCATGGCGTCGGCAGACATCACACTGACCGCGCAGGCAGGCGGCGCGCAACCGTCCGCCACGCAACCTCCGCCCCTGCGATCGTTGGTCGTCACTACGCAGGTGAGACCAGAGATGGTCACCGCGTATCAGGAGCTGATTCGAAATGAGGCACTCCCGGCCTACAAGAAAGCGGGCATTCCCTTCCGGTGGGTTTTCACCCACGGGCCGGTCGGACCGGGCTTCACGTTCGTGAGCGCGCAGCCGATCGCCACCTACGCCCAATTCGATCAGGGGCCACTGCTGCGGAAAGTTATGGGGCCAGAGGCCTTCGACAAATACAACGCAAAGCTGCGGCCGATGATCGTCAGCACGAATGGGGTGATTAACACGCTTATTCAGAATGCGAGCATTCAGAGCTACTCGGGCAAGCCACCAGCCTGGGTCATCCTCACGACGCTGCAACTGCAGCCAGGGCGGGGGCAAGAGTTCACGAGCATCACGGTCAACGAGCTGCTCCCCGCTATGAAGAAAGCAGGAGTCACCGACTCGTGGATGTTCGCGACAAACTTTGGGGGATCGCCTGGGCAACGAACGATCGTGACTCCAATCGAGAACTGGGCTCAACTGGATCAGCCGAACCCGCTCACCCGATCGCTGGGCGCCGAGGCCGCGCAGAAACTCAATCAGAAGCGAGTCGCTCTGACGACGCATGCTGAGACCGTGGTGTTGAGATACGTGCCGGAGCTCAGCTACGGCGCGCCGACGCGGCCAGCTGGAACCCAGTAGAACGGCAATTGGTGGGGTCGAGCATCTCGACCCCACCTGACAGCCGACGATTCAGCAAGTCGTTTACTATTCCAGGTGATACGTAAACGCCAGCGACGAGATTTTGAATTCCCCTTTCACCGCGATCATGAGCAGCATCAGTTGGCCCGGCCGCGTCGTGTTGCCAGATGTGAACTTGAAGTCGGCAAAGACGTGGGCGAGCCGGCCTATTCGATAGATCCGGACATTTTCGAGCGTCTCGCTTACAGGGCCGCGCTCGAACGCAGCACGTTGTCGCTCATAGAACTCTTCCAGTGATCGCGTCGTCACGCTGCCGTCGTCGTTGGTGTAGGTCGCGGCAAATCCGGACACGAACAGTGTCTTCCATGCTTCGAGGCGGTCACGCTGATACAGGCCGATGTAATCGTCCAGGACGCGCTGGACCGCCGCGGCATCTGTGCTTGTGTTCTGATCGCCGCTCCGAGCCAGCGCATCACCCCACCCCGCGAGAGTTGCGATACAACACGCCGTGAGAACGAAAGGTGTGCTGCGGCCTTGCAACTTAGGCTCCCCGTGGCGCATTTAGCTCTCCCGTCGTTGGCTAGTTGTCCGATTGCACACCGTGGCGCTCATCGGTGTCACATGCAATGAATAGAGCTGGTCTGTCCGACGAGTCGTTCCGAGCAGCTACTCTGCTATCCTCGGCCTGGTGATTGTTCACCAGGAGAACATTATGAAGGCCAGAAACTCTGCGGTGGTGCTAATGGTGCTCTTCGCTGCCTGCGTCGCGCGGGGGCCCGTGCTAGATCGTGGAGACAAACCGACCAACGTCGGCGGCACAATTTCGGGCGTCGTCCGTTCGCCAAGCGGCGGGCCGCCTCTGTCAGGACGCAAGGTGATCGCCGTCAATCTCGAGTCCGGCCAACGGATTGAGGCGACAACAGCGGTCAACGGCGGCTACACCATGAAGGTGCCGCTCGGCCGCTACCGGCTCGAGGTCGAATTGCGAAGCAGTGAGGTGCTGACGGATCAGCCGGACGAAGTGCACATCAGCGTCAGCGACGTCGATGCTGGCAGGAACTTCGTAATCGCGACGAAGCCGTGAGTCGAGGGCGAGTATTCATTTCCTACAGCGCCATTCCCAACGTAACCCCTTCACCTGCCCATATCAGTCCGTTTCGCGCCCTACGGCTACCGATTCGTGCCGCGCTGGATGGCAGCTCAATTGCACATATGTGAGAGCGGAGTGACCGTGATGCGAAACCAGCCCCCCGCTACCTCGAAGCTCTCATACCTTGATGCATCGAAAGTTACCAGCCCAGCAGGCGTGCTTTCCGAGTTGGATCTCTTGACAGCTGGAGGTGAGCGGCTCGGCAGCATTGCCGGCGTGGTGATCGACGCCTCCGCTCGCTGCGTACGCTACCTCGACGTCAAATCGTCCAGCTGGTTTGGTCGGCAGCGATATTTGGTGGAAGCCGATCAATTGGCGCAGATCGAAGGCGAACGCAAGGCGCTTCGTCTTCGCGGGAATATTCAGGACGAAGAGGTGCACAGTCTCGACGCCGCCGCGTTACACAGGTTTTCTGACGACGATCTGCTTGCCGCCTTGTTCCCATCGCCCGCCGCATAAACACGTTGCGGCGGCATCGTGGCGGTATCCCTCTCTCAACGCCTCGGTCGGCGAATTCGCATTGGAAATAGTTAACAGCTCCTGCCTTCACGCGAAGGAGATGTCATGACCCTTTCCATCAGGCCTTTGACCTTACCGTCTCAGTGCGAGATGCATCCTTCCCATTTCTGAGCCCGAACGATTAGGGAGCGCGCCCTCGGGCTTCGTTTGGAGCGATGTAGACTGTCCCCAGTCAGCCCCCTTTTTCGTCGTGGGAAGTCGTGAGCATCGTCACGGGCGCCTGTATCGGTCCCAACGGCATTGTTTCTCCGCTTGGCGCAGGCGGGATGGGTGAGGTCTATCGCGGGGGACGTCCCTTTCGTCTGATAGGCGAGCCACTGCACG
This sequence comes from uncultured Acidobacteriota bacterium, assembly GCA_963846425.1. Classification (GTDB taxonomy): domain Bacteria; phylum Acidobacteriota; class Vicinamibacteria; order Vicinamibacterales; family UBA2999; genus JACCSI01. The sequence goes on from CAWJVW010000002.1 coordinate 1,556,569, forward strand.
CCTTTCTCCTCGTGGTGGTTCTCGCAGGTCCCGCCGGCGCCCAAGCCCCGACAGGGACCATCGTGGGTGTCGTCACCGACGCCTCCGGCGCGGCCCTGGCCGGCATGAACGTCGCGATCACCAATTCACAAACCTCGCAGAGCCGCATCGTCAACACGTCGGTCGAGGGCCAGTACGGCGCCGAGCTACTGCCCCCAGGCGTGTATCGCGTCAGTGTTGAGGCCGCGGGGTTCAAGCGGCTCGAACGCTCAGCCGCCGTCGACGCTGGCACGACGACGACGGTCGATTTGAAATTGGAGCTTGGGGACGTGAACGAAACGGTCACGGTCCGCGCCGCTGTCCCGCTGCTTCACTCCGACCATCATCAAGTGTCAGGTGTCGTTCATCGTGAGCAGATCGACCATCTGCCGCTCAACGGCCGCAATTTTCTCGAGCTGGCAAAGTTGGAGCCTGGCTTCACGAATCCGGCCCGTCTCTCCGACAACCGGGTCTTCGTGTCGTCCTTGGGCAGCGGGCTCCAGACAATTCCCCGCATCGGCTTCACACGCGTGACGGTGGACGGCGCGAGCATCAGCACACCGGGCACTGCCGGTGTGCTCCTTCAAGTATCTCAAGACGTGGTTCAGGAGTTTCAAGTCTCGAGCGTCAACTTCGACCAAGCGACGAGCCTGACCAGCAATGGCGCCATCAATATCGTGACACGCTCGGGCGGCAACGAGTATCACGGAAGCGGATTCGCCTTGTATCGAGATCACCGGTTGGCTGCGTATCCTGCGCTTCGGCGGGATCCGCTGAACCCCGATCCGTTCTTCCAACGTGGCCAGTTTGGCTTTGACGTCGGCGGACCCCTACGGAGCGACCGCATCTCTTTCTTTGGAAGCTACGAGCGTCACGATCAGCGGGGCGTGGTCGCGAGTCAGCCCCGGACTCCAGACTTCGCGCGGCTGGGTGGAATTTTCGCGACTCCCTATCTTGGCCATCAGTCCAATGTGCGGTTCGATGGACGGCTCAATGAGAGGCACCACGCATTTGTGCGGTATACACACGACAGCAATCGCCTGTTTGCTACGGCCGGTTCACCCAGCACGCTGCCGTCGGGTTGGGCTCATCGGACGAATCGGATCGGCCAGGGCCTGGGGGCGTTGACCAGCGTGTTGTCGTCCACCCTCGTGAACGATGTTCGCTTCTCGTACTTCTTTTTCAGCACGCTGCAAAACCCGGCGACGTCGGCCGACTGCGACTGTTTCGGTCTCGGCGCACCTCCAATAACCATTCAGGATGTCGGGGCCACATTCTTCGGCTTAGGGACTGCCGACCGGTTCTTGTTTACAGGACGTCGCTACCAGTTGAGCGACAACCTCGTCTGGCAGAAAGGCAGTCATCGTGTCCGGTTCGGTTTCGACTGGGAGCGCATCACCAACACGACGACCGAAGACAGGCAGCCCATCCGCCTCACCCTGTGGGCGCCTGCAAGAGTCCGTCAACTCAATCCCACGATTCCTTTGCCGGCCACATTCAATACGATTCACGACATCCTTCAGCTCCCCCTTCAGAATGTCGAGATCAGTCTCGGTTCCGGCGTGGCTCTCTGGCGCGACTTTCAGGAACAGCGCGTGGCGGATTTCTATCGTGTTTACGCCAGTGATACATGGCGCGCGAGCCGACGGCTGACTGTGACCTCCGGGCTGTCGTGGTCGTACGAACCCAACGCCCTCAACCACGATCTCACCAAGCCAGCGATGCTCGTTCCGATTCTCGGACCGACCGGGCTGAATGCCCCGAAACCCCAAGTCGCCAGCATCTCGCCGACGGTGGGCTTCGCGTGGACGCCGACCGAGGACGCCAAGACCGTCGTTCGCGGTGGAATAGGCCGCTATTTCGACCCAGCGGTCACCACCAATTCAAACAGCCTCACGAATGAACGTTTCCTCTTGTCGCCACTCGGAACCGGGCGCATCAGCGTGCCCGGTTCGGGGATCCTGTGCCAAGGGATGACCCTCGACTTTCGTCAGCAGCCAACGACCTTGACCGGCGCCCAGCTTCTGGAGATTTTGCCAGCCTGCCGAGCCGAACTGCTCAGATCCCGTAATCCCGACAACCGCGACTTCACTTATCGCAACCTTGACCTTGCCAAGAGCGGTCAGAGCCTCTACGACCCTTCGTATCGAACACCGGATTCCGTCCATTTGAGTTGGGGCGTGCAGCGTGATCTGGGCAGAAGCACGGTTTTGAGCGCTGACGTCGTCTGGAAACGGTTTCGTCATACCTTCATCAATGGGATCGACTACAACCGCTGGGGCAGCGCGGATGGACCGGTGATTCCCCGTTGCACCGACGCGCAAAGAACGGACGTGACGGAGGTCTGCTCGAACGGTTCACTGTATTTCGACACAACAATCGGGCGCGCGCGATACACGGGACTGCTCGTCAGGGCGGAACACCGATTCTCGGGGCGAGCCCAATTTCTGGTGTCGTATGCGCTCGGCAGCTATGTGGGGACTAACGGCACTGGCACAGGGACAACCGAGGCGTCTGCCGGGCGTGTGTTTGGATTCAATAACGACGACTGGTTCGAGAACTACGGTCCGCTGCCCACCGACCGTCGTCACATTCTGAATCTGTCGGGATTCGTCCAACTCCCGTGGCGACTTCAGGCAGCCGTCGCCGTCTCCGCGTATAGCCCGACGCCTATGTCGCCCTACGTGAGCGGCGTGGACTTCAATGGTGACGGCACACTGAACGATCTACTCCCCGGTACCACCATCAATCAGTTCGGCCGCTCGCTCGACGAGACGGATCTGGCACAACTGGTGGAGCGATACAACCGCGAGTTTGCTGGAAGGCCGACGCCCGGCGGGCAGACCGCCCCTCGCGTGACGCTCCCCGAGCACTATTCCTTCGACGACAGCTTCTTCACTCAGGACCTGCGGATCACTCGTTCGTTCGCTCTCGGTGTCCGAAGCGCTCGACTCGTTGTGTTCGCTGACGTTTTCAATGTGTTCAACACAGCCAACCACGTTCAATACGGTAGCAATCTCGCCGATCCCTCGTCGTTCGGCCAACCCGGCGCGCGCTTCAACCAGGTCTTCGGATCCGGCGGGCCACGAGCCTTCCAGCTTGGTGCAAAGCTCAGCTTGTAATTGTGTGCAGCGTGGCGTGTGCGCGCGCTGGATGCGCTGTCACGAACTTTTTGCGGCGAGTGCCGGAACTAAATCCATCGCATCCTGTGCAGCCTGTCGAATCATGACGAGATCGCTCCGTCGGGGATCATCGGACTCAGCCGTTTCGAGCAACAGCTCAGAGAAAGTGATGATGATCGCGAGGTGATTCTTCAGTCGATGGACCGATGCATCCTCGGACGTCTGGCCACTGCTCGTCATCGTCTCGTCGCTTTCAAGCGGACGATGTCGGCAGATCGCGCGTGACGTTGACTGCGGACGAATCGCGCCGCGGCACTGGCAGCATCCTGTGGTGCGATCCGACTCTGCGGAGCGACGGCCGTCAACTGTTCAAAACGGTCGTCGAGAGTGAGTCGAATGAATGCATCCAGGAGGTCCGGATGGCGCCACCCCCGTGAGGCCTCTTGGCGAAGTTCCTCATGCGCAGTGCGGAGGGAGGACGCCGGCTTGTACGGACGGTCGGTGGTCAACGCATCGAAGACATCGACGATTCCTATGATCTGTGCGAGAAGCGGAACGTCATCGCCCTCGAGACCGTCAGGGTATCCGGTGCCGTCTAACCGTTCGTGGTGATGCCGCACGATCGGTCGGATGCGACCGAGCAATCGGGACTGCCCGCACAGCTGATCGCCGATTACAGTGTGGCTCTTCATGCGCGCGTATTCGTCCGCGGTCAGCCTGCCGGGTTTGAGTAGGAGCGCGTCCGGAATGGCGATCTTGCCGATATCGTGAAGGTAGGCGCCACATTTCAGCACCTGCAGCTGCTCGCTCGTGAGGCCAAGCGACGCCCCAAATGCCGTCGCATACGCGGCGAGTCGCTGGCAGTGTCCCTCGGTATAGGGGTCTCTCGCCTCGATCGTGAGCGCCAGCATGATGATGACGGCTTCCGCGCTGTCGAGATCATCCGTGTAGCGCTTGATCCTCATCAACGACCGCACACGTGCGCGAAGCTCGAGCGGATTGACGGGCTTGCTCAGAAAGTCGTCAGCGCCGGCGTCGATCCCTCGGATCCGGCTGTCGGCATCGACAGCGGCCGTGATGAGCACCACCGGAACGAGGCGCGTTGCAGCTTCCTGTTTCAGCGCCCGGCACGCTTCGATCCCGTCTACGCCCGGCATCATCACGTCCATGAGTACGATGTCCGGGGGATCACGCCTGACGATCTCGAGTGCGCTCGTTCCATCGGCGGCAAAACTCACACTGTAGTTGTCCTGCGCGAGACATCTGGCGAGTAAGTCGCGACTGGACGGAAGATCATCGACAACGAGCACTCGACCCGGCCGCTCAGCCCGCAAGGGAAGCGGCAGTGCCACAGCATCGTCGTCTGTCACGAATGGAGAAAGTGCCCCGAGCATCGACGTGACCCACGCAAGCCTCTCGCCAACTACATTTTTGTCAACGGCGCGGTCCCTGAACACGGCACACGCGATCGCTTACGGTCTCGGCATCGGGATCTCCACATAATCGTCATCCAGGGCGGTGTCCTCGGAGACAACAACCGTGCAAGAGCATGCAGCGACGCGCGCCGCATAGGCGCTACCGCGGAACGAACCTTGGATGCAGTCGGGGCACGTCGGCACGCGTGACAGGTCCTTCACTCTGCATCGAAGCGGGCGGAGTGGCCCTTTTGCTGATCGATGTGGCGTGAGTGCCGATGCCGTCCATGGAACAGCCAGACAAATTTCTCATTTCGACGCCACGCCCCTCGCTGGGTCGCCGAATGTCGCTGCTCACATCGGCGCTGATTGGCGTGGTTCTGTCGTTATTTCTGTGGTCGGCGTTCCGGGACATGAACGAGGCACTCTTGCGCGCGGGCAGCGACCGCGCACGAGACGCGGCCAGTCAGATGGCGGAACTCCTCTCCGAATCGGCCGAGCAGCGTCTGCACAATCTCCAGCGCCTGGCCCGGCAGCCGGCAGTGCGCGAGTATCTTTACGATCCCAACGAGGACGATGCCGAATATGCCGCACGCGTCCACCTGACGACCGCGACGCTCGCGGGTCAGCCACCTGTCGGAATAGCGGACGCCACTGGCAAACACCTCCTTGCCGGCCGTGTCGCGTCCTTCCCGGCTGGAACGAAGGTGCTACCGCCGCTGCCCAAGAGCGCACCGCTGTCAGGCATCAGCCCGTTGCAGGTGTCGCAGGACGTCATCTATTGGGATGTTGTCGCCGAGGTGCGAGCCAGCAACGCCGCGTCGGCTCCGCTCGTTGGATACGTGACCTCTCGTCATTTGCTGTCGAGCGCGACGTCGTGGGTTGATCTGAGCAGGCTCGTCCCAGGCGGCACGGTCAAAATCGGCAATCTACAGGGTGATGTCTGGACTGATCTGACCGAAGCACCGCCGGCGCCGAGCGACAACACGCCGCCCGCGGCGCCGGGCCCGTACCGCTTCGACGATGATCAGGGTCGCATCGGAGCCACGGCGCAGATCGCCGGGACGTCATGGCAGGTGTGGGTCGAATTTCCTCGCAAGGAAGTCACCGACCCTGCCTGGGTCTTTCTCTGGCGCATGGTACCGTTCGTGCTGGTTTTCGTGGTGACCACGGGTCTCTTCGTTTACGTGTTCAGTCCGCGGATCACCGGACCGCTTCGCGCTCTGACGGCGGCTGCCCGGGCGATTGCGGCGGGCAGCCATCCCAGTCGTATTCAGACCTCACGACGGGACGACATCGGCCGGCTCGCCATCGCTTTCAACGAGATGGCCGAGCGGCTGGAGGACCGTGTTCAGCAGCGCACAATCCGTCTGGCCGAGGCCGAGGAGCGCACGAAAGCCATTCTGAGCACGGCCAACGACGCGTTCGTCGGCATGGACGGCGCGGGGCGCATCATCGACTGGAACCGGCAGGCCGAAATCATCTTCGGTTGGACCTCTCGAGAGGCTATCGGGCGCAGCCTGGTCGATACGATCATCCCTGAGAGAGATCGCGCCGCACACCGCACCGGACTGGCCCGCTACTTGGGCACCGGCGACGGTGCGGTCCTCAACCAGCGGATGGAGCTGACCGCCCTTCGCAAGAACGGCGATGAGTTCCCGGTCGAGATCACGATTTGGGCGAGCGGCTCCACCGAGGACCCAACCTTCCATTCCTTCGTGCGTGACATCACCGAACGCAAACGGGCGGAGCAGGAGGTGAGCGACGCGAAGACCGAAGCTGAGCGCGCCAACCAGGCGAAAAACGAGTTCTTGTCGCGCATGAGCCACGATTTGCGTACGCCCCTCAATGCGATTCTCGGCTTCGCCCAACTGCTCGAGACAGAACGCCTCAAACCGGACCAGCACGAAGGCGTCCAGCTGATCCTTCGCGGCGGCAAGCATCTCCTGGAACTGATCAACGAAGTGCTCGACATTACCCGCATCGAGACGGGCCAGCTGTCGCTGTCGCCACAACCCGTCGACGTGCGCGACGTGGTCGAGCACGCCGTCGCCTTGATCTCGCCGCTCGCCACCGATCGGCGCATCGCGCTCGATATCGCCGACGTGCCAAAGCCCGGCTGGGCGGTCATTGCCGATCGTCAGCGGCTGACCCAGGTGCTCCTGAACCTCCTGTCCAACGCGATCAAGTACAACAAGCGGAAAGGCCGCGTCACTGTCGCCTTCGAGAAAAAGGCCGGCCGGCGGCTGCGCATCACGGTCACGGATACCGGGGCGGGCATCCCTCCCGACAAACTCAAGCGGCTCTTCACGCCATTCGAGCGACTCGGGGCCGAGGCCACCGCGATTGAGGGAACTGGCCTGGGCCTGGCGTTGTCACGCGGCCTCACTGCGGCCATGGGCGGGTCGCTTGGCGTAGCCAGCCGCGTCGATCGCGGCTCGACGTTCTGGGTCGAGTTCGCCCTGGCAGACCGTCCCTGCGCCGTCGCCAGAGACGACACCCGTCCGCCGCAAGCCACGGACGCGCGCATCAAAGGGAACGTGCTGTATATCGAAGACAACCTGGCGAATGTTCGACTGATGGAGCGCATTCTCGAACGTCGCCCAGACGTGACGCTGGCACACGCGTCGACGGCGGGGAGAGGGATCCGCAAGGCGGCGGAAATGGAAGCCGACCTGATTCTCCTCGACCTGCATCTGCCGGACGTGAATGGCGAAGAGGTCATGCGACAGCTCGCCCAGGATCCAGCCCTGCGGTCGATTCCTGTCGTCGTGCTGACCGCGGATGCGACTCCCGAACAGGCGCGCCGGCTCATCGACGCCGGCGCGACCGCCTATCTCACCAAACCTATCGAGGTGGCGAGGCTGCTGCGCCTGCTCGACGAGCTCTTGAGCCAGTCGGCGGATGACCTCCAGGACGTTCGGGCAGGATAACGGTCGCGCGGCACAACACGCGAGGGTATTCTAGCCCTCACCCTCACCCATTCAGCCGACGAGGAGCGGTGCCATGCGCCATCTGATTCCCATGTTGTTCGCCATCACTGTGTGTGCGTCGCCCGCTTCGAGTCAGACACTCGAGCGCATCAACCCGCCCGGCCTCAGCAAGCCGACGACCTACAGTCACATCGTCAAAGCAGGCAAGACGCTTTATATTGCGGGACAGGTCGGCGCCAAAGAAGACGGTACGGTCGCTGGCGAGACGATGGTGGCGCAGCTCGATCAGGTGTTGGCCAATCTACAGACGGCGCTGAAGTCACAGGGCGCAGATTTCTCGCACGTCGCGAAGATCACGATCTATGTGACCAGCATCGCCGAGTTCCGGGCGCCGGAGGCCGTGAAAGTACGTGGTAAGTACTTCGGCGCGACACATCCGGCCAGCACGCTCGTGCAGATTCAACAGCTGGCGAACGCCGCATACAAGGTTGAAATCGAAGCGGTAGCGGTATTGCCCTGATTGGGTGGATCCACATCCGGCCACCTCGCCGCGGACACGCGAGATCGCACATTACATCGCCGCGCAGTGGAAGGCACAGGCCTCGACGAGGTGGTCATTTACCGACACGACGTACTGTCGTTACTGTAGTGACGCGCCTCCAGTACCCAGTAACCCCTCGAGCAGGACGATGTCCGCGTCGCCGTCGCCAATCGCTGCCACCACAAACCGTCCATCGGAAGACCAGGACACTCGGCGCGCAATGAATGTCGGGCGGCTTCCAAAGTCCGTGATCTGACGCCACTCGCCGGTCGTTGTCGACAACGCCCAGACATTCGTCGCAAACCCGTCTGTCAGCGCCTGCGCCAGCCACCGTCCGTCGGGTGAGAGAGCCGGATTGACGATCTGCCAGATTGGCACGCGCGATGGTGAGATCCGCGCGACCACGCGGAACGGCCCGTTCTCGGGCGTTGCGGCACGGATCTCGAATTCTGGAGTTCCATCTACCAGTTGTCGCTCGAAGACGTAGTACAGCGTGGACCCGTCCGAGCCGATCACATTGCGCAGTCTCTCGGTGGTCACCGTGATTTCTTCTCCTCCGCCTGCAGGGATTTTCCTGAGCACCACGTCGGAGCCAGCAGCGCCGCCACGCGTCGAGTAATACAACCAGCGGCCGTCGTTCGACCACGCGGGGCCCAGCGCGGGGTTCGCAAGCTGACGCAAGTTGCTGCCATCGGGATTTACCAGCCACACGCCAAAGGTGAATCCTGGATTGCCGCGCGAGTATACGAAGGCGATGGCGCTGCCGTCGGGGGACCAGACGGGAACACCGACGGCGACATTCGGATCGCGCTCGTGTGTGATTTGGCGTAATTCGCCGCTCTTCACGTTGACGATCCACAGATTCGCGTGACCCCCTCTATCCGAAAGAAATGCCACCTCGTCGTCGCCAGGCCCGGCAGTGGGTGTCAGCACTTGCCCGGTTTGACGCGTGATCTGTACGCCGCGGGTCACGTTTTCGGCAGGCGAACCATCGGTGGGAAACCGCCAGAGATCTGCCTCTACGTCCATTCGGCTCGCGACGATGACCCCGTTCTGCGCGACGTCGGGCATGGCGTATGACGTTTCGCCGGATGTAACCTGCCGCACAATTCCATCGCGAATCGACACCTGCCATAGAACCAACGTCGGCAAATACGGCATTGTGTTGCCGCGGCTCGAGCTGTACAGCACGCTCGTGCTGTCGCGCCAAGCCAAGCCGCCCATCATGTTGTTGTCATGGGTCAACTGGCGCGGCTCGCCTCCGCCGGCGGGCACGATAAATATCTCGAACCTGATGCTGTCTCCGCGCTGGAACGCAATCCATTTCCCGTCCGGCGACCACCGCGGGTACAAGTAATATCGCGCCGGCGGAAACTCGGCGACGACTGCAACGCTTGATCCATCACGAGAGGCCGTGACGAGCTGAATATTGTTCGCGAGTCTGAAAAACGCGAGCCGTCCATCAGCGACGCTGACGTCGGCGCCACCCATACTGCTGATGAGGCGTCGCGGCACACCGCCAAGGGCTGAGATCTCCCAGAGGGCGCCTTGTGTATCGCCCGGCAGCGCCGGCGAGAAATATACGAGTGAACTCGAGTCGGCTGACCATCGAGGAAATTGGTGATCCATCGGGTCGCGTGTGATTTGAAGGCTTCCACCGCCGGCGAGCAGTTGGACGAAGATCTGCCGTTGCCCCCCGACACCCGCGGTGAAAGTCACCGACTTGCCATCTGGCGAAAGCGCTGGAGCCTCCTCGAGGCCGGCGAAGTCGGTCAAGCGATGGACACGAACCTCTCGAGGCGGTGAAGCTGGCCAGCTGCGCAGCGCGACCAAAGCGGCCGCGAGCCCGATGAGCATCACGCCACCTATCCACAGCGCTGATCGTCGCGTCAGGAATGACGGCGAGCGATCGGTTGTCGGCGCCACCGCAGCTGCCATAAGGGCATCGTCGATTTCGATACGCGCGTCGGCGATGTCATGAAGACGCCGGTTTCGATCCTTCCGCAGGCAGCGCGTTAACAGGCGACGTACGCCATCAGGGGTCCCGTCAGGGAGGGCCGTCCACTCCGGCTCGCGCGTCAGAACCGATGCGAGAGTTTCCGCCACGGTGTCGGCGCGGAAGCAGGGCCTGCCCGTCAACATCTCGAAAAGCACGCATCCGAAGGCCCAGATGTCTGCGCGCCGGTCAACCGGGTGACCCTTCGCCTGCTCCGGCGCCATATACGCCGCCGTGCCGAGAATGATCCCGGCCTCTGTCATGGCGGGACTGGTAAGGGTGGCAGGATCGCCGTCAACAGACGAGTCACCGTGTAGGTGGCCTTCGGCCTCTGTCGGCTTGGCGAGCCCGAAATCCAACACTTTTACGGTACCGTCAGAGCGCAGCTTGATATTGGCGGGCTTCAAGTCACGATGAACGATGCCCGCCTCATGAGCGGCCCCCAGCGCCTCGGCAATCTGTCGGGCAATGACCAGAGCCTCATCAATCGCAATCGCGCCACGTGCCATTCGCCACGTCAGGTCCGCGCCTTCCACCAGCTCCATCACCAAGGCGCACGCAGACCCACTCTCCTCCAACCCATGAATCTGAGCGAAGTGCGGATGGTTCAGCGATGCCAGCGTCGTCGCTTCGCGTCGGAATCGCGCAAGACGGTTCACGTCTTCAGCAAACTGTGCCGGCAGGATCTTCAACGCAACGTCACGTCGCAGCTTCGTGTCTCGGGCCCGATAGACCTCACCCATGCCACCAGCGCCGAGACGCTCGAGAATCTCGTAGTGACCGATACGGGTACCCGGAGCAGGAGTCATCGGGCTCCCCCCGATTCTACGCCGAGGATCGCAGCGGTCGATCGCCAAGCCAAGCAGCTGTGCCCATGACAACGCGCGAAGGGAAGGCTTGATCTTCACAACTGTCCGCACCAGACTGGCTCCGCGAAGGGCCTTCTGATGCACGACTTCACGCCGACCAGTCACACCCTCGCGAGCGGGTTATGGCGCCGGCTCCCACGCCGACTCGTTGCCGCCGCGCTCGGCATGCAGGTGCTCTTCGTCGTGGGGCCAGGTGCCCAGGACGCTCCGGTCACGTCGCAGCTTCGAGGCTTTTCCCCGAGTGGGGCTGTCGCCCAGCGCGCGCTGGAGCGTCGGCTGCGAGAACTGCCGAGCGCCGAGTCCATCAGGACCTGGCACCGGTATTTCACCGCGGAACCACACCCCGCCACCTCGCCGCGCACGCGCGAGATCGCCAACTACATTGCCGCGCAGTGGAAGGCGCAGGGCCTCGACGAGGTCGTCATTCATCGATACGACGTGCTGTCCTCCAACCCCAGGAAGGTTCGCGCCGAGCTCGTAGCCCCCAGACAGTACGTGCCTTCGCTGCGGGAGGATTCCTACAAGGAGGACCCGGATTCGTCACACAAGGGCATCAGCGGCGCATGGTTGTCTTTCTCCGCGTCAGGCGACGTTACTGCGCCGGTGGTTTACGCCAACAGCGGAAATCCCGCTGACTACGACGTGCTCCGCAAGCACGGCATCGATCCCAAAGGCAAAATCGTCATCGTCCGCTACTCGAACCCGTATAGCTATCGCGGCTTCAAGGCCCTCACCGCGGAGCGTGAAGGCGTGGCCGCGATGATCGTCTATTCGGATCCACAGGAGGATGGCTACGTGAAGGGCGAGGTGTTTCCACGAGGGCCGTGGGGACCCGCGAGTCATCTTCAGCGCGGAGGAATCGCCTACGACTTCATCGTTCCCGGCGACCCGCAAACGCCCGGCTGGGCTTCGACGGCTGGGGCACGACGCATCCCGACGGCCGAGGCGGTATCGGTGCCCAAGGTGATGGCCCTACCGATGTCGCATCGCGACATCCAGCCCATTCTCGAGAAGCTGGGCGGACCTCTCGCGCCAACGGAGTGGAAAGGCGCCTTGCCAATCGAGTATCGACTCGGTGGCGAAGCGGCGCGCTTGCACTTGCAGATCGACATGCGTACCGACGTACAGCCGAACTTTGTGGTTGAAGGACGCATTCGCGGCAGCGAGTTGGCCGATGAATGGGTGGTGCTCGGCAACCACCACGATGCGTGGGTGTTTGGCGGGGTCGACCCGTCGAGCGGGACGGCGTCGATGATGGAGCTCACCAAGTCGTTGGGTCGACTCAAAAAAGAAGGGACGCGCCCCCGGCGAACGCTCGTCTTCTGCAGCTGGGACGGCGAAGAGGTGACGCTCACCGGGTCGACGGAATGGGGCGAGCAGTTTGCCTCCGAGCTTCGGCAGAAAGCGGTCGCCTACTTGAACGTCGATTCGGCAGCGTCCGGTTCACGTCTCGATCTCTCAGCAGTCGGATCGCTGGCACCCATGGTGGTCGATCTCACCAAGGAGCTGCGGGACCCATCGGGCGTGTCTCTCTATGAAGCGTGGCGGCGACCCGAGGGGAACGGTGACGGTCCCAAGGACGGGACGTTGCCGGACCAGTCGTTAGCGGTCACCAGGATCGGCAGCGGATCCGATCACACCGTGTTCATCAATCACGTGGGCCTCCCCGTGGTGGAAATGGGGTTCAACGGGCCATACGGCGTGTATCACTCCGCGTACGACAGTCATTACTGGGTAAACCAGATCGGCGATCCGGGCTTTCGCTACCACCGGCTGATGACCGAGCTTTGGGGCACGATGGCGCTGCGCCTTGCGAATGCCGAGGTCCTGCCGTTCGATCTCGAATCGTACGCGGGTTCGGTGCGCGATTTCGTCCGACGGGTGGCAGAGATGCCCGGCGTATCGGATCGTTTGGAAGTCTCGCGCCTCGTCGATGCCGTGAAGCGGCTGCGCACTTCAGGTCGAAGGCTGAATGCACGGTTGGAGACGGCCCTTGCGTCGGGCACGCTTTCACGCGAAATCGCGGGTCGCGTCAACCGACGCCTGCTGCAGTTCGAGCAGGGATGGTTGCACGAGGAGGGAATCCCCGGTCGTCCGTGGTTCAAGCACCTGTTGTATGCACCGCGGTACACCTACGCCGCGATGACGCTGCCGGGAATCACCGAAGCGGTAGAACAGGCGGACTGGACACGAGCCGCTACTCAGCTCTCGCGGGTGGTCGATGCTGTTGCGCGCAATGCTGCGCTAGCCGACGCCGCCGCCGCGGATCTGCCTTCAGTGACCACGCCGACTTCGTTGGAGTCCCGACTACGCCAGGTGCGCGACGAGGTGGACGGGCGCATGGGCCTCTACGTCGAGAATGTCGCGACGGGCGAGCGCGTGGCCATCGATGCCGACTCGTCGTACGAGACCTTCAGCGTCATCAAGGTGCCGCTGATGGCCACCGTGCTCGAACATGTTCGCCAGGGCCGGCTGTCGCTCTCGGACCGCATCACGTTGTCGGCCGGCCAGCGCCGGATTCCCTCCGGGGTGCTCTACGCGCTCGATCCGGGGCTGGCGCCAACCGTGAAGGACCTCCTCACGCTGATGATCATCATCAGCGACAACGAGGCGACTGACGCGCTCGGCGACTTGGTCGGCCGAGACGAGGTCACACGATTCATGGGGCGTCTGGGGCTGCCGAACACCATGCTTCGCTTTTCGGATCTCGAGTGGGACCGGCTGTGGCTGTCACAGCTCGATCCGTCCTATCGGGATGCCAGCGGCGATCGGACCATCGACTTTCCGTTTGCGAAGTATGGCGACGCCGCGGTCGGCGAAGCGTTTCGCCACGTCGTCGAAGACACCGGGCTCTTCTTCGGCCGGAGCACGGCGCGAGAAATGGGACGGCTGTTTTCACTGATGGCCAAGGGAGAGCTCGTGTCGAAGGACGCATCCGCGCTCATGGTGTCGATCCTCAAGCGGCAACAGGTGAACAATCGCTTTCCGCGATATCTGGGTGCTGACATCGAGATTGCGCACAAAACGGGTGATGGCCAGCCATGGGTCGCCAACGATGCCGGCATCCTCTGGGTGAAAGGGACGCCAATCGTGCTCGTGGTCTTTGCGGGACACCACCGCGGGACGACCGGAGAGGCGCACGATGCCGAGGCCCGCATTGCCGCCATCGTCGCCAACTATTTCGGCGGGATGGTCGACGCATCCGCGCTTCCTCCCCAGGAACGTCCCTGAATCACTAGCGTCCCTCGCAAAATCGGGCGAGATGTTCGGCCTGCAGCGAGCATCGTAAACTGGGGGATGCACCGAACACGCAGTTGGCTGCTCCTGGCACTGGCGCTGTTTGCTGTGGGCGCGACGGCTTCCAGCCAATCGCAGAACACAGCAGAGCCGCCGTCAATCTTGATCTCCAGACAGTTAGCGGACAGCCGCGGACTGCGACTCGGCGCTGTCGTTCAGCTCTCTACAGATCGATCCGGAAACAAGGCGCGACCATTTCGGATTGCAGGAGTCTACGAACCCACCCCCGATCCGATGCGGTTCGCTCAGCAGAGGCTCGAAACGCGGCTGCACTTGCCAGACCTCCTGACGTTGACGGCAGATCAATCGGATCCGTCAACGGCTGAATCGATTACGTCGATCAATGTCGCGCTTTCGAAACGGTCGGACGCCGACGCGTTCTCGCGCGACGTGATGGCGCGTCTGCCCACGCTCAGAGCTCGCCCGACCAATGCGCCCGACGAGCGCACCACCACATTCGTTGTCGTCGAGCGTTTTCATCTGGCGATTGCGATCGTCACGGTTGTCGGCAGCGCTGTATTCCTGTTGGCGTTGATGGTGATGCTCGTCGATGAGCGCCGCGGAACGGCCGGTACGCTCCGCCTCCTCGGATTCACGCGACAACGCATTCTGATCCAGGTGCTCGTCGAGGGCGCGTTCATCACGGTCGCGGGCGCGGTGGCCGGCATCCTGTTCGCGTTCGCCACCGAGGACATGTTCAACCGCTTCTTTCAGTGGCGGTACGACACAACGCTGATCTTTCTGCGAGTCACTCCGTCTGTCGTGTGGCGGTCGCTGTCGATGGCGTTGCCGCTCGGGATCGCAGCGAGCCTGATTGCCTCGTGGACACTTCTCCGCCAGCAGATCCTGGCCCTGGTCCGCCGATAGTGCCAGCCATTCGGTTCGCCTGGTTGAGTCTCGTGCGCCAGCCCGCACGATCACTGCTCGGCATCCTTGGCGTCGCTGCGATCGGTGCCCTGCTGTTCGACATGCTCCTGCTGTCGCGCGGTCTGGTTCTGTCGTTCGGCGACCTGCTCGAGCGCTCTGGTTTCGACGTCCGCGTCCTCCCCTCAGATGCTCCACCGTTCACCGGACCGCGACTCACCCAAGCGACCGCGCTCGCGACTGAAATCGGTGCGATCCGTGGTGTCGAAGCAGTTCTTCAGCTTCGTGTCCGGGATGCGGACGTCGTTCTGAACCTTCAAGAATCAGCGCCGCGGGTCCACTTCATTGGCGCAGATCCCCGTGTGAGATCGATGTGGACGCTGGTCGAGGGACATGATCTCCCGGACACGACCGGTACGACATCGATTGTGGTTATCAATCGCCAGTTGGCAAAACGCCTCGGTCTCGTCGTGGGGTCGGAGTTGTCACTGCGGGGTCGCTGTAGCAACGCATCCGACGAAGTCGTGCCTGTGCGGTTCACAGTCGGCGGTATTGCGGATTTCCCGTTCGACTCGGTCACCGTGTCTACGGTCGCGGGAACGCTCGCAGACGTGGATAAACTCTGCGCCGAGGAAAATAGCGATCGCGCCGAGATGCTGCTCGTCAGATCGACCCCGCAGGCTGGCGCCCTTAGCGCGGCCGCAGCGATACGTGCCTCATTTCCTGGCCTCCACGTAGTGACCAATGAGGAGCTCGTCGAACGCTTTCGCCGAGTGGAGTTTTCGTACTTCCGCCAAATCTCGGCCGTGCTCGCCACCGTCACGTTGTTCTTTGGATTTCTCCTTATCACCGTGCTCCTAACTGTTTCTGTGAACCAGCGCCTCGCCGAAATTGCGGCGTTGCGGGCAGTCGGGCTGTCGCGATTACGGGTGACTGCAGGCGTTCTGTGGGAGTCGATCATGCTGGTCGGCATCGGAGGGATGCTCGCGCTTCCGCTCGCAGCGGCATTGGCGGTGTGGCTGGATGCGATCCTGCGCACCCTGCCCGGACTGCCCGCCCGGCTCCACTTCTTCGTCTTCGACACACGAGCGCTTGTCGTCTACATCGTTCTGCTCGTGATCGCATCAGTTGCCGCGGCCGTGTATCCAATGCGCCTGGTATCCGTGCTGCCGATCGCTACCACGCTTCGGCGCGAGGTGGTCTCGTGACCACCTCAATCGTCGAAGCGCGGAACGTCTCGAAACTGTTTCCGATGGCGGCAGGCCCCGTGGTGGCGCTGCGCGAGGTTTCGCTACAGATCGGGGCCGGCGAGTACGTCGGGGTCGTCGGACCTTCTGGTTGCGGCAAGTCCACGCTCCTGCATCTGCTCGGCGCCGTCGACGTTCCCACGAGCGGGCAGGTGTTGTTCCAGGATCGCGAGATCGGATCGCTGTCGGATGCCCATCGCAGCCGGCTGCGACTGCGCGAGATCGGGTTCGTCTTTCAGCGGTTCTTTCTGCTGCCAATGCTGACCGCGTCGGAGAACGTGGAGCTTCCTCAGGCGGAAGCCGGTGCCGGCCGTGCCGAGCGCCGCGACCGCACCCGCGAGCTGCTCGAGTATGTCGGCCTGGCCGCGCGCGCCAGCCATCGTCCATCCGAGCTGTCCGGTGGTGAGATGCAGCGCGTTGCCATCGCACGTGCCCTCGCGAATCGGCCGCGGCTGCTGCTTGCCGACGAACCGACGGGAGAGCTCGATCAGGCGACAGGCGACCAGATCATTTCGCTGATCGATCGTCTCCATGCCGACGGTATGGCAGTGGTTGTCGTCACGCATGATCCCGCCGTTGCTGCCCGAGCGCACCGGCTGCTGCGTATGCGCGACGGCCGGATCGCGGAGGAGGCGTTCCGATGATTTTCACATTGGCGCTTCGTTCGCTGATCTCACGACCGATTCGGAGCGCCGTGCTCGCCAGCGGGTTCGGACTGGGCGTGTCGGTGATGGCCGCATTGCTGGGGATCGGACGCGTCATTCTCGACCAGGCCCGGACGCCTGCGCTCGTGGGCGGCGGTGACGTGATCATCGGGAGCTTGAGCGGACGCATCGGAAGCGCAAAGTTCGTCCTGTCAGACGTGCTGTCCAGCGGCTCATTGCGAGATCGCGTCAAAGTCGCCTCACCCAGCACGCGCACGACTCTCTACCTGATTGACGATCGCGGCGCGACCGAGGTCGTTGCGCGCGGCGGCATTCCCAGTCTGGAGCGTGGCCTGGCTGACCCGGAGACCAAGGGTGTCGAGTCATGGGTCGACACACCGACAGATCGCGAGTGGCTTTCGCCGAGGCATGAAGACATTCTTCGCGCGATGGATCGGTTTCATCGAATCCCCGACGTCGCCGCACGAGCGAGCTCTTGGAGTGAATGGCTCTACTTCAATGGCCGAACGGGCGCAACGCGGTTCTATCTCACGTTCTTTGCTGGCCCGCGGCTCGCGTCGAGCAAGCGGGCGCTTGCCGTTCGGCTGCAGCTCGAGCGCGGCGGCAAACTGAGGTCGTACTCCCACTCCACTCTCCTCACGGACGAACAGCTTGAGTCGGCGCCTGACATCACTGCGGGACCCAACAGCGTCCGGCTGATCGGATCCGACTACCGCATTCGGATCGATCTTGCTGACGAATCGGGAGGTCCGCGCGCATCTGGTGAGATCGTGGTGCGTGCAGAGCCAGGCCGCTCGTTGCCGCCGTTCACCATGCGCGGCGCCGGCGGCTGGGTGTCCGGCTACGTCGTGCCGGTCATGTCCGGCGAGCTTGGCGGAACGATTGCGGTACGTGATCACACGATCGATTTGTCTGGCGGAACCGGCTACCACGATCACAATTGGGGATTCTGGGAAGGCGTGCGGTGGCAGTGGGGCCAAGTGGAGGGCGAGGGCCTGTCGTTCGTGTACGGCCGCGTGTATCCACCCGGCGACGCCGCTGAGAGCACACGGCTTCCGGGGTTCCTTGTCGCGTTGGGACCGGAAGGGCCGTTAGGGTACGCAACGGACGTCACGATCGAAGAGACCGATACCTCGTCTCGCCTTGCGCCCCGCCGGATCGTCGTCAGCGGCCGCAGCGATTCTCTGACGCTCACGCTCGACATTGCCGTGGATCAGATCACGACGACCCGCATGGGCCCGGGCTCGTTCGGGAGCGGCATGAATTTTCTCCAGCTCCGCGGCACCTACCGCGCTTCCGGCCGCGCAGGCAATAGGAAGATTCAGTTCACGGCGCCTGGGAGTGCTGAAACGTTCCGGGAGCGCTAGCGTCGGCTAACCTTGCCCCGTCGGCTATGGCCAACCTCCAACCATCGGGCCTACGATCTTCGCGGGATCCGCCTTTGGCTTCGGACGAAACTTCTGCGAACGGTCGTTGGCCACCTCGGTGACATACAAGTTGCGATCCTGATCCACGCTGATCTGATGGACGCCATCGAACTGCCCCGGCTGCGGCCCGTGCCCGCCGATATCCAGGATGTATCGCCCGTTGAGGTCGTACTTCACGAGTCTGTCAGTGGTCCAGTCCGCCACCCAGATGTAATCGTCCTGGGTCACGATATGAGCTAGCACTGCCGAGTCGTGGCCCGTCGGCCACATCTCCAGGAATTTGCCGTTCTCGTCGAAGACCTGCATTCGGTGGTGCTCGCGATCCGCGACAAAGATCCGCCGGTCGCGGCTGATGCCAATGCTGTGAACAGACCAGAACTCATACGGGCCTGGTTTGTTGGGATCGGCCGGTGGCCGGCCCCAGTCCCTGATGAACTTTCCATTGCGATCGAATTTCGCCACTCGCGTACCAGCGTAGCCGTCGGCCACGAAGAACGTGCCGTCCGGCAGCCAGGCGATGTCGGTCGGGCGATTGAAGTTGTTGGGGCCGCGTCCGGGGACGCCACGCTCGCCCATCGTGCGCACCAACTCGCCTTTATTTGTGAAGATGTTGATGATGTGCTGGTCGTCGTCGACGATCCAGATGTGCTTCTGCGGATCGTACGGGTTGATCAGCAACTTGTGCGGGCCTCGGCCCACCTCCCCCAGTCCCGACCCTCGCGGTGGCGCCAGAAGCCGATCGTGCTGCAGCCACTCCTCGATCGTGTTGCCGTCTCGATCGACCGCGAATACGAGATGGTGGCGTCGCATCTCATAGGTGTAGCCTTTACCGGAATATGGGCGCCGTCCTGTATTCGTGCGGCGCGGAGTCAGGAGGCACGGGCAGATCCACGGTGTCGCGCCCGGCGGCAGCTGAATCTCGCCGCGCTGTGCCACCCACACTTTGTCAGGACTCTCCGCCCAGACTCCCGCGCCCGATCCCCACGTCCAGCCATCGTGCGAGAGGTCCTTATTTGGTAACGGCCGGGGCCAGTTTTCGACGACCTCGTAGTCGCCCATCGCCGCCTTCTGCACCGGCAGTTCGACCTTGGGTTGGGCCTGGTCTGACGCGGGAGCCGAGGTGCCAGCGGGACTCAGTTGAGCCAGCACCCCTACCGCGAGGACCATCAGCTGAAATTTCCGGGCGCGCATTTATGAGACTCCAGGAGTCAAGGGTGGTTACCCGAGGGCAGTTTGTCGAGCCTCGGTGCAAACGAACGAGTCGTGCGAGAATGCGCCAGCAAGGTTCAGACTGTCAACCGGTGAGGAGGGTGTCAGTGGCTGTTTTCTTACTCGTTCTGAGTTTCGCGCTACTCTCGCTTCCCCAGCCCACAGCCAGCCAGGCGCCGCCGGAGCGCGTCCGCGTCCCCACGAGCTACGCCAATGTGCACATGGGGTCCTCCTCCGGCGCGGAAGTCCTAGTCCTCGTGCCGAAAGGCACGATCCTCACTGTGCTCGGGCGCGACAAGGAATGGATCCAGGTTCGCCTGACGCCCGAGCTGCGGAAGAGCGGCATGGTGATGCGCTGGTACAAGAACGAGGACCGGGGGTGGATGCACGACTCGACGGTCGAAGTCCTCAAACCGCCGTCGCCCTAGACAGAATCTGCAGACGTCGGCTCTGCTCATGACGCAAAGCGCCGCAACGCACGCCGAATTTGCGGATTGCTTATACCGTTTTCGCGCCAGCTGTAATCGCGCAATCCGTCGATTGCAGTCCACACCGTATGGAAGCGTCCGTATTCATCGTCCTCGTCACCCCAACCCCCATCGGCGCGCTGGCTTTCGAGCAAGAACGTCCGACCTTTCATCAACAGCGAATCGGTATCCTCGACGCCAAATGCTGCCAGGCTGTCGATGATCTCGCCAATGGTGTCAGGCTCTTCCTGGTCGAGCGCCCAATTCATGCTCGCCTTGAGAAACCTGAATTCGTAAGGCAGCAGCTGCGGTGCGAGGCGCGAACGCCCGTAGTGGTTAAGTGTGTAGACGATGTGAGTAACAGCATAAATGCTGTCACGATAGTGACGTGTCCCAGGCCTGGGATACGGTCGCAACCTCGGAAGCTGGTTGAGCACATCAACGAAGCGAGCGCCCAGCTTTATACCATGGCGCTCACAGAAGTACGTGCTGGAGAGCGCGCAATACCACACCTCATATCTACTGCGCGGATGCAATCGCTTCCGGCACACTCGGCAACGCCGCCGTCCTCTTTCGTTGACGTGGCCGCCGTCGCAGTCTTCCGGAACATCATCGGGGGCCATTTCAAAAGCAGGATCGAAGTCGAGGAGCTCCCTAGGGGTGTATCTGGCTACCGCGGTCTCCAGCTCTCGTCGAATGCGACCATGCTTGATCCCCATTCGCTCGACGGCATAGCTGGCCACCAATTCGTCAAGGACGACGTCTGCGTCGAGGTTAGGGGGCGTGCGCTGCCATTGGTTTTTCCAGTAGCGGGCCCGCTCGCGGCCCATTTGGAGCGCCTGCCGACGGATGGCGGCGTCACCTGACGTCGTGGCGATCAAATAAAAAGCGACAAGGAGGTGGCCCCCGTACTCCGCGAACGTGGATTGCCGTCGAGCGATCTTGTGAAGCAATCGAAGCGCGCGCCTCACGGCACGCAACCTCGCTGGCAGAGAAGCCGCGGTCATCAAACATCACCTGGCGTCAGCTTCGGCCGCGTCGTCGAGCCTTCGGCAGGGTCAGGCGCCGGGACAGGGACAGCAAATCGCGCAGAGCATCGCGATCGATTCGCGTCAGACGCACCAGTACTACGGGATGACTTCGATAATAGTCGGTCACATAGTAGGTCTCGGGCGCGTCCTCCAGGAGCCATTCTCGTTCCTCAAGGCCGGCCCTGACAACGAGCGTCTCTCGTTCCGCCGAGCGATGACTTGCCAGTCCTGCCATGAAGCTGCCACCGACTTTCAAGACCGGTGATCCGTCGTACTTCGTGGTTGCTTCCACGTCTGGCAGAGTGAGCCCTACCATTCTGACGGTCTCGAAAGGGTCCGCTAGTCTCTGTTTCGTCGGCCTTCGTTTCATCGAAGCCTCGGGTTCTCGCGGACGATTATTCGCCTCGCAAGGCAATTACAGGGTCAATACGCGTCGCACGCCAGGCAGGTCCCGCAATCGACACCGCAGCTGTGAAGACTAGCACTATGGCCACAGCTGCGAACGTTATCGGATCCAGAGGCTGTACGCCGAACAGCATGGCGCCAAGCAGGCGACCGAAGGCCATTGACAGGGCCAGCCCGATGACAGCGCCGGCCGCGATCACGCGCACGGCGCTCCCGACAACGACGCGGAGCACGTCGCTCGTCGTGGCGCCAAGCGCCCTCAGCACCCCGACCTCCCGCACGCGCTGTTCGACAGAATACGCGAGGACGCCAAACACGCCCACCATCGCGAGCAGGAGCGCCAGCGCCGCGAATGTCATCACCAGCATCGCCCGGAATCGATAACGTGCCGTGGCCTCCCACGCGACATCCTCGAGCGTCATCACGCTCCTCACGCTCACTAGCTGCTCTTTGTCGACGCGCGCGATCGCTGCACGCACGGACGGCGCGAGCGTGTCGGCGCTTCCTGACCTCGGTCGTACGACCATGAAAATGTCATCCATGGTGTCTTGCCCCAGCGGGACATAGATCTGAACGAGGTCCTCGGTCTCGTCGGGGCGGCCCTTCACTTGACGGGCGACACCCACGATCTCTCTTACGACCGATGGCTCTTGCGCGGAAGTCGTTGGCCTGATCGCTACTCGCAAGCCAATCGGGGATCGGCCCTGAAGGTAACCGCGGGCGAAGGCTTCGTTCACGATGCACACGGGGACGCTGTCGCGTGTGTCGCGATCGTTGAAGCCACGTCCTGTCACGACGGGAAGGTCGAGAGTCCTGAAGTACGCGGGGCTCACGATCTGGTAGTCGGCGGTGGGACGCTCGCTCTCGTCCACCGGCGGATCTCCGACGATCTCGAAAGAGGATCGGCCGGCGTAGGACGGGCCCAGGGGCAGCGTGCTCGCCCATGCGACGCTGTGCACACCAGGCAGAGCCATAGCCTCCTGCTCGACAGCCTCGTAGAACTGCAGCAGCGATGCTTCGGTTCGATAACGCGACCCGAGAGGGTCGACGACCATGGTCAGCACACTCTCGGCCCGATAGCCACGATCGACGTTCACGACTTCCAGGACGGTCCGCAGCAGCAGCCCGGCGCCGACGAGCAGAACCACGGCAGTCGCGACCTCTCCGGCAACGAGCAACCCCCGGATTCTCCCACCGCGCCCCGTCGCCGTCCGGATGTCAGACCCGATCACCTGCGCCAACGAAAACTCGGTGGCCTGCCACGCCGGAGCGAGGCCAAACAATAATCCGACAAGCAGCGCAGTCCCGGCACAGAACGCGACGACGCGTCCGTCCAAGTTGAGCGTCACCGCGGCTGGCAGCAGGTCTTCGGGAATCACCCCGGGCGCGATGTTCAGAATCGCCGCACCAACCGCCAGTCCCACGACCCCCCCGACTATCGAGAGCACGAGGCTTTCGGTAAGGAGCTGACGAATGACGCGGTGCCGATCAGCGCCCAGCGCTGAGCGCATCGCGAGCTCGCGCCGGCGTACCGTTGCGCGTGTCAAAAGGAGGTTGGCGAAGTTGGCGCAGCAAATGAGGAGCACGAAGCCGACGACGCCGACAAAGAGCATCGACGTCTGGCGAAGCTCGCTGCCGATCACCGCATCGTGCATCGGCTCGAGCGTGACGCCACGCCCCGCGTTCGTCTTCGGGAACTCTCGCGCCAGCCCCTCAGCGACGGCCGCCAAGTCGACATCCGCGGCCTTTAATGTGACCCCCGGTTTCACGCGCCCGATCACCTGAGCGAAGTACGCGCTGCGCGCAGCCGGCGGAGCGCCCTGGATCGAGATCATCGCCCAGATACTGGCTCGACCGATTACCTGAGCCTCGTTCGGAACGACCCCGACCACCGTATACGGCGACCCGTCCAATCGGATGTCGCGCCCCACCACACCCGGGTCCGCGTTGTATCGCGTTCGCCAGAACGCTTCGCTCAGGACTACGACATTGGCGCGCTGGCTGTCGTCCGACAGAAGAAACGTTCGACCGGCAATCGCCTTTACCCCGAGAACGTCAAAAATCCTGGCAGTTACCCATTGTCGAGAAACCGTTTCGGCAGTCCCGTCCGCGCCGCTCATCACCATGCCGCCCACGTTGGGAATGAACCCCGCGAGCACCTCGAACGTCCGATTCCGCTCGTTCCAATCGAGGAGATTGAGCGGCGCAACTCTGCCGCGGAGCGATGTCTCGCTTCGCTCCCAGACCATCACAAGGCGCTCGGGGTCGGGAAATGGGAGAGGACGTAGCAGGGTCGCGTCGACCAGCGAGAAGATGGCGCTGTTGGCGCCGATGCCAAGCGCCAGCGTCAAGACGGCCGCGGCTCCGAACCCGCGTTCCTGTCGCAGCGTGCGTGCGGCGTAGCGCAGATCCTGCCAGAGATCGCCGAACAGAAACCGCCGGGGGGCTCCTGGCGTGATAGGCGTCGGGACGTGCGCCTGACGCAGCGATTGCATGTGGTTGGCAAGCGCACCAGGCTCGAGCAATTCCTCGATCGCCAGACGCCGGGCGTCCGTGTCGCTGGTGCCGGCGCCCCGAAGCTCCTCGTAGCGTTGGTCGAGATGCTGCGACAGCTCTTCGATGATCTCCGCTTCCCGGCTGGCACTCAACTGCAGCCCGTCGAGGCGCGGACGCAGGTGCGGGGTCCAATCAGGCATGGTCGCCTCCCGTGACAAGACGCATGGCGTGAACGAAGTTGTCCCAGGTTTTGCGGTGGCGGGCGAGGACGCGTCGGCCCTCGGCGGTCAGACTATAGAAGCGGCGCCGCCTCTGACCGGGTTTTTCCACCCACCTTCCCTGCAGCCATCCGCGTTCTTCAAGCCGATACAGCAGTGGATAGAGTGAGGCGACGTGGAATTTGAGCTGCCCGGCCGAGCGCGTGTCGATGAGCTTACTGATCTCGTATCCATGCCGCGCGCGCGGTTCGAGGATCGAGAGGATGATCAGTTCCGCCGAGCCTTTCTTCAGTTCGCGGTCGAGCATGCCCCGGCCAATAGAAGTCATAGCCACATATGTTATAGCCATTCAGTGTCGCAATGAAATTACGACGCGAGACAGATTCGACGGCACGGTGTGGAACGGCTGTTACCGCTGATATATTGGCAAACCGGCATGACAACACAGACCGATCGCACCCGACGCTCGTTCGTGATGGACGAAGCCACTGCCATCCTGGCGCGAACGCCAGCCACCCTCGATGCGCTGCTGCGCGGCCTTCCGGACGGCTGGATCGTGGCCCACGAAGGGGGCGACACGTGGAGCCCGTTCGATGTCATCGGACACCTGATCCACGGAGAGCGAACTGACTGGATCCCCCGCGCCAGGATTATCCTCGAGCACGGCGAGGCGCGGGCCTTCGACAAGTTCGATCGCTTCGCGCAGATCACGATATCGGAGGGACGAACGCTGCCCAGCCTGCTCGACGAGTTTGCCACGCTGCGCCGGGAAAACCTTCGCGAGCTGGCGACGCTAGGCTCGACCGACCGAGACCTGGACCGTCGCGGGCAACACCCCGAGCTCGGTGTCGTGACGCTGCGGCAACTGCTGGCCACGTGGGTGGCGCACGACCTCGATCACGTGGTCCAGGTTTCGCGAGTGCTCGCCCGGCAGTACTCGGACGAAGTGGGCCCCTGGCGGGCCTACCTGCGGATCATCAGCGGAACGCAGGGTTGATCTCGGAAATCTCTCGACGCCGACTCTTGCTCGCCGGGTCCGCAGGTTTCGATTACCATCCCCTTGTCTGCGACGTCCCGTGCTCGATGGCCCGCGAAAGTCGTTTCCAGATGCGATTGTCTTCAGGTACACGTCTCGCACAATACGAGATCCTCGGCCCCATCGGCGCGGGTGGGATGGGTGAGGTCTACAGAGCTCGCGACACGCGGTTGCAGCGTGACGTCGCCATCAAAGTGCTTCCGCCAGACTGTGCCAGCGATCCTGACCGTATCCATCGATTCGAGCAGGAGGCCCGATCGGCGTCCGCGCTCAACCATCCGAACATCCTGACCATCCACGACGTCGGGCGCGAGGGCGACACAGTGTACTTCGCGATGGAGTGGGTGGATGGAAAGACACTGCGAGAAGTGATTGCCGGAGGGCGGCTCCCGCTGCGGCGGATGCTCGAACTCTCCCACCAGATCGCCGAAGGGCTCGCGAAAGCGCATGCCGCCGGGATCGTGCACCGCGATCTCAAGCCCGAGAACGTGATGGTCAGCTCCGACGGCTTCGCGAAGATCGTCGACTTTGGCCTCGCCAAGCTCACCGAAATGCAGGCTGCCGGCGCAGAATCGCTCACCCAGGCCGTGGGTACAACACCGGGCGTCGTCATGGGCACGGTTGGGTACATGTCGCCCGAACAGGCGAGTGGGCATCCGGTGGACTACCGATCCGATCAGTTCGCCCTTGGCCTGCTGATCTACGAGTTGACGACCGGCACGCGTCCGTTTGTACGACCCACGGCGGCGCAGTCGATCGCGGCAACGATCGAGGCCGAGCCGGAGCCGATTGATCGACTGAATCCGCAGGTTCCCGCGCATCTGGTGGCGGTGGTTGCACGCTGTCTCGCGAAGGACCCGGCCGAGCGATACGAATCCACACGCGATCTCGCCCGCGATTTGAAGCAGATTCTCGAGACGCAGTCGCGCGGTGTCGGAGCCGTACCCGCTCCGCCGCGCCGCTTGCCACGATCGCTGATGCTCCTCGTGGTCGCAGGCCTCGCCCTCGCGATCGCGGCCGCGGTCGCCGCGTGGTCGTGGAAATCCACGCGCGTGACGCCGGAGCCACAGCGACCGCTGTTGGCCTGTACGGCCTCTCCGAAATCTCTCGCCGGACCCCGCACAAGGCTACTTCGCCGCGGGCATGACTGAAGAGATCCGCGGCCAGTTGTCTAAAGTGTCTGCCTTGCGCCTTCTGAGCCAGAACGCCGTCGGGGCTTATGGCGACGGTGACGAGTCCCGCATGGCGCGCGAGCTCGGCGTCGGTAGCGTGGTGGAGGGCAGCATCCGCGTGGAAGGTAATCGCGTGCGCATCACGGCGGCGCTGATCGACGCGGTGACGCAGCAGACCCTGTGGTCCGAGCAGTACGACCGGGACCTTGCAGATGTGTTCGCTGTGCAAAGCGATGTGGCACTGCGTATCTCAGAAGCGCTGGAAGCGAACCTGTCTCCTGACGAGCGGCAGCGGGTCCAGCGGCGCCCCACCGAGAATCTCAAGGCTTACGGGTTGTACTTGCAGGCGCAGGAGCGCGAGATGAATGAGCGCGGCGAGAACCTCGCGGCGATCGAGCTGCTTCGGCAAGCGCTCGCATTGGATCCCACGTTCGCGGCGGCACAGACGCGATTGGCATACCGGCAGATGTTCATGGCGTACTACGACGATCCGTCATGGATCGACAAGGGGCTCGCAGAGGCACAGGCGGCGCTCCGCCTGGACCCGTTGCTTGCGGCCACACATGGGACGCTGGCTTTTGGATACGCACGAAAGGGACTCGACACGGAGGCAAGACTGTCGTATCTGCGCGCGCTGGAGCTGAATCCCAGCAGCGGCAGTAACAACCTGTCAATCCATGAGGCTACGTTTGGCCGCTTCGAGGAGTCGCTACACTGGGCGCGGCGAGCCTTCGCACTTTCTGGGAAGCAGGCGAACGACTACTACCACGTGGCGGTGCCGCTTGTGGCCTTACGCGACGACGATCTGTCGCGAGGGTGGCTGACCGAGGGAGAACGCCGGTCTTCGACCTTTCCCCGGGTCCAAATCATGCTGGCCGTTCTGGAGGCATTGGAGGGTCGCTCCAGCAACGCGCTAGAGCGTATGTCCAGGGCTCTCGCTCGATCCCCGGACGACGAGGAGCTCAAGATCGTGCTCGCCGATGTCGCCTTCCTCGCGGATTCAGACCAGCTCGAGGCAGCGCTGGAGCCGCTGATGAAGGCCTCAGCGGGCAGTTCATTTGCGCTTGCCGAGACAGTGCGTCTTCGCTACGGCTACGTACTGAACAAAAAAGGCGAAGCGGCCCGCGCGGCGCCGCATTTGGCGGAGACGGAGCGGATCGCGCTCGCGCGAATGGCGCAAGGCGACCAGTCGCCCGACCTCCCCGTCGAATTGGCGGCGGTCTGGGCACTCCGGCGCGACAAGGACCAGGCGCTTCAGTGGCTGTCGCGCGGGTACAATGCCGGATACCGCCAGTTCGGGCTGCTCGAGCGCGATCCAATCCTGGCGTTGCTTCGCAGCGAACCGCGATTTCGAGACATCATCGAGCGCATGCGCCGCGACGTCGACGCGCAACGCCAGCGTGCGCGCGAGCGGGGATTATTGGATCTGCAGCAGTTGGTCGCATCGGACAAATAATAAGCATCCGTTGGTCTTCACTTGACTACCGCAATGCGCTAGTGTTTGTGTCTCCCGAAAGGAGGAATCGTGGGGTATCAGCTCAAAGGTCGATTGCTCGAGGTGTGTACGTGCAACACGCTCTGTCCCTGCTGGGTCGGAGACGATCCCGACGGAGGCACCTGTGATTCGTCAATCGCCTATCACTTCGATCAGGGATCCATCGACGGCGTCGATGTCTCCGGACTGACGATCGCTCTCGCGGTACACATTCCGGGGAATGTTCTCAAAGGCAATTGGCGTGCTCTCGTGTTCATCGACGAAAAGGCCAGCAAGGCGCAGGAGGACGCCATTCTCAAGGTTTATACGGGCCAGGCCGGCGGCCCGATCGCTGAACTCGTCAAGCTGATTGGGGAGGTCGTCGGCGTCCGCCGTGCCCCCATCACGTTCGATGTGGAAAAGGGCAAAGGCACGTTCATCATTGGCGATGCCGTTCGCGCGGAGCTCGAGCCGTTCGTGGGCCCGAGTGGCAAGCCGACGACGCTGACCGAATCGATTTTTTCCACCGTTCCGGGCTCGCCCGCTTATGTGGGCAAGGCATTGAGCTATCGGCAGCACTTCCCCGAGATGAAGCAGGACATCACGTTGCAAGGGCACAACGCGATCTTGTCGGATTTCGTTTTCGATCATCGGGCTGCGGCCTGACCTTACGCAATGACCGTCAGCATGGCGCGCAAAGGGCTGCCCGCACTCATTCTTGCGATGAGTGCGAGCGCCTGGCTGGTGATGTGGCAGCTTGGCGATTCGCCATGGGGCCATTGGCTCCACAGCCATGTCGCGGCCGGCAGCGGCGGAGCACGCACCACCAATGCTGCCTTGAGGCTCGGCTCGACCTTCGTCGCGTCGTGGATCGTCATGACCACGGCGATGATGCTGCCGACGATACTCCCCCTCGTCGAAATGTTTCAGCGACTGACCGCCGCGCGCCCGGATCGTGTACGGCTGGCGGCCTCGCTCATCGCCGGGTATCTGGCTGCATGGGCGGTCTGCGGTGTCCTGGTGTTCGCCGCGACGCTGGGATTGCAAGCGCTCGCCCCCGTCGCGCTTGCAACGAACTCCAGCCTTGTCACGGCGAGTCTTTTCGTCACTGCCGGCGGATTTCAGTTTTCGAAATTGAAGTACGCGTGTTTGGAGAAGTGCCGATCGCCGCTGAGCTTCCTGACCGCCCGGTGGCGCGGCACGCACCAGCAATGGCACTCGTTCCGGCTGGGTGTCGAACACGGCGTATTCTGTGTCGGGTGCTGCTGGGCGCTGATGCTGCTGATGTTCGCGGTTGGCGCCGTCAACCTGCTCTGGATGCTCGCGCTCGCTGGCGTCATGGCGATCGAGAAGAACATGCCCTGGGGCCGTCAGCTGTCAGCACCACTCGGCATCGTGCTGCTCATCAGTGGCGTCGCGATTGCTATTGTCGTCGCCCTTCCACTTTTCGCTTGAGTTCTTCCGTCACAGTCCACACGTGAAGCTCGTAGTCGCCGCCTTCGGCGCTGCTCACCGACACCGTCTTGTCGGGTTTCCAGTCACCCATTGTGAACCGGTGCGAGACGACGCGCGCGCCTGCCTTGAGCTCTTTCCACAGAATCGGCCGGATGAGCAGGTTGAAGTGGTCACCCATGTAGAGAAACACCACGGTCGCGGTCGACAAGTCCTGAATGTCCAGCGCGTCGCCTTGTCGGATTTCGATCTTGTCGTCGAGCCCCGCTTCCTTGACTTTCGCGCGAGAATCGGCGACCCGCTCCGGATCGATGTCGATGCCAACTCCCCTTCTCGCGCCGCCTTTTACGGCCGCGATCGTAATGCGTGCGTCACCGCAGCCGGGTTCGAACGCGACGTCTGCCGCGCTGACGCCGGCCAGCTTGACCATCTCATCCGCGATATCCGGCGGCGTCGGGACATACTGGACTCGCGCACGGTCGTTGGGATCGTCGACCGTGAGGTCGACGGCGATCCGGTCGCCGCCCCGGAGTAAGACGGTCTTGCTCCGAGTGATCGTTGTGTAGGTGTTCGGCTGCCACGTCGCGGTGAAGGTATAGCGGAACGTGATGCCAGGCTCGAGCAGCGGCGTCTCGAAACTGCGCGCCGTGCCAGTGCCTGGAATTTTCTGGCCGTCGACGACGAGTTCGGTCTCGCTGCTTGGAACGGTCACGGTTACCCGTGATGCGATCCGGTTTGCAGGTGCTGCCGCCACCTGGCTGGAAATGGCGGCACGTCCGCGCTCGACTGCCCCGGCGCCTGGCGTGCAGACTACAAGGATTCCGCTGACGAGAAGTACAACACGTTTCATAGCGGCTGGAATTATAACGGCCAGATTGGATGTACGGGTGCGCTCATCCGACAGAGGAAACGCGGCCGGTGAGGGGGCACCGGCCGCCTTGGTCAACTAACTCCTAGCTACCGCCGCCTGATCGACAGCGAAACCTGGTATTCGCCGTTATTGTCCTGGAAATGATCGTCGTTCACGCCGAGCTGAAGCTCACCGCTGCGCTCAGCTGTAAACAATCCGCTGGCTCCGAGAAATCCGACCGGCCCGTTGCCGACGCGCACCAGCAATCCGCCGGCTCTCTGATCCGGGCGTGGTGAATTGCGTGCATTGCGTCCGGTGACCGACCCGGCTGGATTCGCGCGATCGTCGGGGTTCTGGCTCATCTGAATGTCACCCTGAGCCGACACATTGACAACGTCACCCGCGTTTACATACACACCCGTGTTCGTCCACGGCTGACGTGCGTCGACGCGAACAGTATCCCGCGCAATCGGATCGACATTTCCTGGTAAGTATTCGCGCCGCGAGATGACACCGTCGCGATTGACGTCATACCGATTGAAACTTCCGGGGTTGTCACGCCACTCGTCGCGCGAGATCACGCCGTTGTTGTTGTAGTCGAGTACGTCGAAATCGTCGAGGTCAGCGTCGGCGCCGACCGCGTCAACGGCGGCAAACTCGCGCCGGGTGAGCGCGCCGTCGCGGTTCACGTCCATCCGGTTGAACGCGACCCCTGTACCTCTCCACTCGTCACGCTCGATCCGACCACTGCGGTCATTGTCCAGCGCGTTGAAGTCCGTGAGGTCGTAGTCATCGTACGTGACGTTCGCGTTAAGGAACTCGCCTCGGCTGACGTGGTTGTCGTTGTTTCGATCGACCCGCAGGAACGTCGCCCGATCTGCTCGCCACTCCCCTCGCGAAATACGGCCATCGTTGTTGCGATCGAGTGTCGCAAACGTGCGTGCATCCCACGGGTCACTCGTCCCGGCGCCAACCTCGTAATCGTCGAGCTCGCTGCCCGTTATGACACCGTCACCGTTCGTATCGAGCGCCCGAAACTGCGGCAATGTGCCGCGCCATTCGGCGCGAGTGATTACCCCGTCATTGTTGAAGTCCCAGCTCCGGTAGCGTGCTGTATCTTGCGCTGCGGCTCCCTCAGTCATGAATGGAAGAGCAGCTAACGCAAGTATGAATAGACGATGAGTTGCCATCTTGCCCTCCCACCATTACGACAGCACAACTCATACCGGCAAGAGAGCGATGAGCTGCACGACAATCTGGGGCTGCGGCCGCCTCTCCCGACGAGGTTGTCCTGGAAGAGCCGCAACGTGTGCGGTCAGTACCAGTCGAGCTTGCGTCGGTCATGAGCTGGTGCAGACGAGGCTGGTCGGCCTCCCACCACCCGCGATCCCGGCTCGGTCACTGTGTCACGAAGTTGGCGGTCGCCGTGCTCGCGATGGCATTGCCGGCCAGGTCACGGACGCTGAAATTGACGACCGCAATGGTGTATTGCGTGCCGGCGGCGAGCGTTGTCGTCGGTGAAAGGGTGACCGTCTTGTAGTCCGCCGAGAATCCATAGCTGACCGGGACGATCACGCCGGTCGCCGTGAGGCGAAGCACAACGTTTCCTGGAACGCTGATCGGATCTATCGCCTCACTGAATGTCACCTGCGGCGTCACGGTGACGGGGACACCGCTCGTATTGTGAGGCGGCACAAAGGCGCTGATCGTGGGGCTGATGAGATCCACCCCCGGTCCGGTCGTGAACGTCGCCTGGGTGACGCCTGCCATGGCATTCCCGGCAGTATCGAAAATCCCCGCAATCGACAGAGTGTGTGAGGCACCCGCCGCGAGCAGTGTCGCCGGAGTGACCGTGAGCGTACGGTTTGCGTTTGTGAGCGTCCGCGTAGTCGCAAGCGGGGCTGCCCCCTGTAGCAACTCGACTTGATCGAGCCGGGTCGCGTCAATCGGTTCGTCGAACAACGCTCCAATCCGCGTATTGGTTGGAACACCCGTCAGGTTGTCTCCCGGCACAGTCAGCAGCACCGCCGGCGGCGTCGTGTCGCTGCTGCTCGATGTCGTGAACGAGACGCTGTTGCCAAATGCCGCGTTACCGACCAGGTCGCGCAACGCGATGTTGAAGTTGAAGAACAAGGAGTAGCTGCGGCTGACGGCCAGCGTGCTCGTTGGGCTGAGGCTGACCGTGCGGCCATCGGGACTCAACGCAACGGTCGCCGGGACGGGCTGGAATGTCGTGTTGTCACGCAGCGCCACCGACAGAGTGCTCACACTCTGTGGGTCCAGCGGCTCATCGAACTCGCCGACAAAGACGCTGTTCACTGGTACGCCCGTCTGATTCGCGAATACTGATGCGCCGGTGAGGCTCGGAGCTAGCGTATCCGCGCCAGTGCGTGTCGTAAAGCTTGTCGTGATCGGCGCGACACTCTGACCGGCGCGGTCTTGGACACCATTGACGCTGATAGTCAGCAGCGTGGCATCAGGCAGCGGCTGCAACGGTGTCACGGTGACCTCCGTATCCGTTGCGTTGAAGCTGATGCTTGCCGGAACGGCGGTGAACGCGCCTGCAGTGACCTGAATGGCGGTTTCCGACACTGTCAGCGGGTTGATCTGCTCACTGAAGCGCACGCGCACCAATGCATTGATGCCGACGTTCGCCGCTCCGTTTGGTGGTGTGACGGCTTCGACCGCCGGCGCGGTGCCATCGGCGGACGTGCCCGTGGTAAACGCGGCGAGGCCGCCTGCGACGCCCTGCCCCTGCAGATCCTCGAGACCCGCTAACACTTGAATGAAGTAGGTCTGGTTCGGCTCCAGCGGTGAGGTCGGCACCATCCGGATGATGCGGTCGTTCGCGCGCAGCGTGCGGGTGGTCGGGATGATTACCTGGAACGTCTGGTTGAACACACGCACCGTATCCACTGTGACCGTCGCGGGGTTGACGGCTTCGCTGATCTCCACCTCCACCACGGTATTGAGTGGCACGTCCGTTCCAGTCGGCGACACACGCAGCGCGCTCGGCGCGGTCGTCGCCGGATTGCTGGCAATCGTGAAGCTGGCCTGGAAGCTGGGCAGACCATTGCCTGAGATATCGATCGCGCCTTCGAGGAATACCTGCACGAACGCGCTCGGCGCAAACGGCACCGTCGGCACGAATTGAATGGCCGTCCCGTTGCCGCTCACCGTGG
Source organism: uncultured Acidobacteriota bacterium (assembly GCA_963846425.1). Taxonomy (GTDB): domain Bacteria; phylum Acidobacteriota; class Vicinamibacteria; order Vicinamibacterales; family UBA2999; genus JACCSI01. The sequence goes on from CAWJVW010000002.1 coordinate 1,589,955, forward strand.
TCGTCCCCGTGATCAGCACGCCATTTTGTGACACCCAGAGCGCCGGCGCGACGCTCGCCGCATCCACCGGCTTGGTCACAAACAGTGTCAGTGACGTGGACGATGGCACGTTGGTCGCGCCCGAAGCCGGACGCATCGTGACCACTTGGGCTGTCGTCGTATCCACCGTTGCGCCGGTCACAAAGGTGCTGGTGAAATCCGCCAGCGCATTGCCGGCCAGGTCGGTCACTCCGCTGGTCACCACCACCGTGATCAAGGCCTGCGGCGGCAACGTCGTCGTCAACGTTACGGTGCGGTTGTCGGCCGACCGGCTCACGCTCGGATTCAGTTGCTGCGAGCCGGCAAACAACTCGAACGTCGTATTGCTCACCGTCGCTGGCGCGAGCGATTCGGAGAAGGTCAACGTCACAACCGCGTTCAACCCGACATTCAGCGTCCCGTTCAGCGGCATTACCCCCACGATCGTAGGCGGGGTTGTGTCCGTCGCCGCTGCCGTCGTAAACGTCCGCTGCACAAAGGTGAGGTTGTTGCCGGCCAAGTCGTCAATCGTGCTGTTCGCGTTGACGTGCAGCGTGATCAGTGTGTCGCCCGGATACGGCGTTAGCGGCGTGAAGGTGATCACCGTAGCCGCGGCATCAACGCTGTAGCTTCCTGCCACCTGCACGGCCCCCAGAACGGGGATCGTCGCCAAGACCCGGACCGAGTTCGCATCGACGGCACTGGCCACAATCGGTTCGCTGATCGTGATCACGATTGGACTGTTAACGGCCACCCCTGTCGCGCCCTGTGCCGGGACGGTCTGCACAACTGTCGGCAGTGTGGTGTCCGCCGTTCCGACCGCGCGGGTCGTGAAGCTGCTCGCAAACGGTGTCATCACATTGCCCGTCATATCGCGCAGCCCACTCACCGTCACACCGTGGGTTGTGCTGACCACCAGCGGTGCCGTGGGTATAAATGTCAACGTCTGCTCGTCGGCCGATATCGTCAGAGACCCTGCCACCGCCGGCGTCAGCTGCACCGCACCAGAGACCGAGGTTGGGTCGACGGCCTCACTCAGCCGGACGATCACGTGCGCATTCACGGGGACGTTGACGGCCCCCGCCACAGGAGAAATGGCGGTCACCGTCGGCGCCACTGTGTCCGCGCCGCCCGCGGTCGTAAACGACACGCTGAGTGGGTTGACCGGGTTGCCCGCCAAATCCAGCAAGCTGAAGAGTTGGAAGAAGTACTGCCTGCTATCGAGGAGTGGCTCGGTCGGCGTCAGCGTGAGGCTGCGACGATCGGCTGACACGCTCACGACGGCTGGATGGATGGATCCGCCGACATGCGAAATGCGGACGAAGCCGGTAGCAACGGTTATCGGATCGACTGGCTCGCTGAATACCGCGCGCAACACCGTATTCACACCTACGTTGCTTGCACCTGAATTTGGATTCGACGCGATCACCGAGGCAGCGGTCAGATCGGCGCCTGCACCCGTCGTGAAGGTGATGAGCGCGGTAACGATCTGATTGCCGCTCGTGTCGCGAAGACCTGCAATCGTGAGCGCGTGCGACGTCGACGGTGCCAGCAGCGTGGACGTACCAATCGTCAGCGTACGATTGCCGTTGGACAGCGCGGTCGTAATCGGTATCGCAGAGCCCGCGTTCAGCGTGACCTGTCCGAGGGAGTTGGCGTCGATTGCCTCGTTGAACAAGACCTTGAGTCTGACGTTGGTCGGGACGCTCACGTCACCATTGACGGGGTTGCTGGTGAGAATGATCGGCGCTGTTGCATCCGGCTGGAACGATGTAATGAAAGATACGCTCGTCCCCGGCGACTGATTGCCGGACAGATCGCGCAGGCCCGTATTGAAGTTGAAGAACAAGGAGTGGCCGCGACTGACGGCGAGCGCACTCGTCGGGCTCAGAGTGACGGAGCGGCCATCGGGATTCAGCGCGACGGTGGCTGCCACGGGCAGGAACGTCACGTTGTCGCGAAGCACGACCGAGTCAGTCGTCACACTCTGCGGGTCCAGCGGCTCATCGAACTCACCGACGAAGACGCTGTTGACTGGCACGCCCGTCTGATTCGCGAATACAGACGCCCGCGTGAGCGTTGGCCCGCGCGTATCGGCGCCAGTGCGCGTCGTAAAGGTCGTCGTCACCGGCGTCACGCTCTGCCCTGCGCGGTCCTGGACGCCATTGATGCTGATCGTCAGCACCGATGCATCCGGTAGCGGCTGCACTGAAGTGAGCGTGACCTCCGTGTCCCCGATGTTGAAGCTGAAGCTTGCCGGCACGGCCACAAACCCGCCCGACATGACTTGCATGGTCGCGCTCGAGACTGTCAGCGGATTGATCGGCTCACTGAAGCGCACGCGCACCAATGCGTTGATGCCGATATTAGTCACACTATCGGGCGGCGTCACCGCGATTACGCTCGGAGGAGTGTTATCGGACGCACTGCCCGTCACAAACGAGGCGAGGCCGCCCGAGACGCCCTGACCCTGCAGGTCCTCGAGTCCCGCTAATACCTGGATGAAGTAGGTCTGGTTCGGCTCCAGCGGTGAGGCCGGCACCAGCCGGATGATGCGATCATTCGCGCGCAGCGCGCGGGTCGTCGGAATGATCTGCTGGAAGGTCTGGTTGAACACTCGCACCGTATCCACGGTGACGGTCGCGGGGTTGACGGCTTCGCTGATCTCCACTTCCACCACGGCATTGAGCGGCGCGCCCGTTCCAGTGGGCGCCACACGCAGCACGCTCGGCAGCGTCGTCACCGGGTTGCCGGCAATCGTGAAGCTGGCTTGGAAGCTTGGCAGACCATTCCCTGATGCGTCGATTGCGCCCTCGAGGAACACCTGCACGAACGCACTCGGCGCAAACGGCACTGTCGGCACGAAGTGGATCGCCGTCCCGTTGCCGCTGACGGTCGTCGTCCCCGTGACCAGCACGCCGTTTTGCGCGACCCACAATGCCGGCGTGACGCTTGCCGCATCAACCGGCTTGGTCACAAATAGCGTCAGCGGTGTGCTGGCCGGCACGTTGGTCGCACCACTGGCCGGGCGCACCGTAATTACCTGTCCCGTAGTCGTATCGAAACCTGACCTGGTCACAAAGGTGCTGGTGAAGTCCGCCAGCGCATTGCCGGCCAGGTCAGTCACCCCGCCGGTCACTACCACAGTGATCAACGACTCCGACGGCAGCGTCGTCGTCAGCGTCACCGTCCGGTTATCTGCCGATCGATTGACCGAGACGCTGTGTTCCTGCCCATTCGCAAACAGCGCAAACGTCGTGTTGTTCACGGTGTTCGGTGCCAGTGACTCCGAGAAGGTCAGTGTGACCACCGCGTTCAACCCGACATTGAGCGTCCCGTTCAGCGGCATCACGCCGACAATCCCTGGCGGGGTAGTGTCCGGCGCTGGCGCCGTCGTGAACGTCCGCTGCACAAAGGTGAGGTTGTTGCCCGCCAGGTCGTCGATGGTGCTGTTCGCGTTGACCTGTACCGCGATCTGCGTGTTGCCCGGATACGGCGTCAGCGGCGTGAAAGTGATCACCGTGGCTGTGGGATCCACGCTGTAGCTTCCCGCTATTTGCACGGTCCCGATAGTGGGCAGCTGTGCAAACACCCGCACCGATCCGTCATCGATCGCGCTAGCCACAATCGGTTCGCTGATCGTGATCACGACCGGGCTGGTGACCGCGACACCGGTGGCGCCTTGCGACGGCACGGTCTGCACCACTGTCGGAGCTGTGGTGTCAGCGGTCACCACTGCGCGAGTCGTGAACGTACTCACGAACGGCTGCGGCAACATATGGCCGGTCAAATCGCGCAGCCCGCTGACGGCCACCCCGTACTGGGTGCTCACCGCCAGCGGCGCCGCCGGCACGAACGTCACGATCCTCCCTTCCGACAGAGTCAGTGTCCCGGTCACGGCGGGGGTCAGCTGAACCGCGCCGGGTACTGAGGTCGGATCGATGGCCTCGCTCATCTCGACGACGACACGTGCGTTCACCGGTACGTTGATCGCCCCGTCAACTGGAGAGATCGTCGTCACGACGGGCGCCGCTAGGTCTGCACCGACTGCCGTCGTGAACGACGCGTTGAGTCCGTTGACGAAGTTGCCCGCCAGATCTTTCAGGCCGAACACTTGCCATGTATACGTGGTCTCTGCGCGTAACGGTTCGGCCGAGGTCAGCGTAACACTGCGGCGATCGGCTGCCACGCTCACAACCCCAGGATGCATCCGCCCTGTGGCGGGATGGAACACATGGACGAAGCCAGTCGTCACGCTGACCGGATCAATCCGTTCACTGAACACGGCCCGGAACACGGCATTGACGCCGACACCCGTCGCCCCTGAAGTCGGATTCGAGGCGATGACGGTGCCGGAAAGAATGTCGGTTGTCGTCCCTGTCGTGAAGGTGAAAGTGTTGGGGTTCACCAACGAGTTGCCGGCGGCGTCAGTCAACTGATTGTTGACGACGACTGTGTACGCCGTGCTCGCAGTCAGCAGACTGGTTGGCTGGAACGTCACGATCTGGTTGCCGGCCGAGAACGTATAGGTGCCCGGCACAGGCGCGCCTCCGAGTTGCACCTGCAAGCCTGTCGGTTGTGAAATCGGATTGAGCGGCCTGCTGAACTCGAGCACGACATCCGTGTTGAGCGGGACATCGCTATCGCCGCCCGCAATGCTCGTCGTGACCAACGACGGGCCTACTGTGTCCGTCGCAAAGCCCGTAGTGAAGAATGACGGGCTGTTGAACGGCATCGGATTGCCGGATGCGTCGCGAATCACCGGCCCCGCGCTCAAGATGACCGAGTGGCTCCGGTTCACGGCAAGCAGCTGGCTTGGAATCAACGTCGCAATCCGACCGGTCACGTCGACGGACACCGTCGCGGGTACGGGCAGGAACGTCGTGTTGTCGCGCAGCACAAAGCTGGCGAGAGTCACCGTCGTTCGGTCGATGGGTTCCGAGAACTCCACTTGGACTCGAGTATTGAGCGGCACGTCGTCGGCACTGTTGGCCGGACTCACCTTGAACACCGACGGTGGGATTGCCTCGACGTCCGTCACCGTGAATCCGCCGACGACCGTGATGCTTTCTGCACCGGTCTGCACGATCACCTGACGCGGCCCAAGTTGGGCGCCAGGAGCGACGAATAGCTGCGCCGTGAATTGCGCGACGTTAGAGACAGTCACCGGCCCTGGCGCCCCGGCGGCCGCACCGCCGACCGACACGTCCGGACCGAAACTCGCAACCGTGACGCCCTGCTGGAAATTGGTGAACTCGCCTGTGACGGAAACAGCGATGTTTTCGTTCGGACGGCCGATGTTCGGGTCGATCACGGTCAGGCCAGGCGTCCCGGCAATCACGGTAAAGCCATTCACGAGCGTCGCCACCTCGGTGCCGGTCACGACAGTCACCGAACGCGGGCCCACCGTCGCGAAGGCGCCTATCGTGATGGGCACCGATGCCAGCGTGGGCCCGTTGACCGTCACCGTGCCGACGCTGATGCCGCTACCAAAGCTGACGCCGGTAGCCCCTTGCGTGAAGTTCGTGAAGGCTCCGTTGAGTACGACCGTCAAGCTCTCGGCTTGTGTGCCGACGACAGGATTCACTGATGTCAGCGTGGGGAGGCCGGCAAGAACCGTGAAGCCGCCCACTGACGAGGCCACCTCTGTGCCAGTCGTCAGCGTGACCGTACGGCTGCCCAAGGCTGCGGTCGGATCAATCGTGATGTTGATCGTGGCGCTCAATGGGCTGGCGACCGTCACCGAATTGACGACAATCCCCGTCCCGAGACTCGCGCTCGTTGTCCCCTGGACGAAGTTCGTCAACTCTCCAGTCACCTGGACGTTGAGCGTTTCCGCCTGACGCCCGGTAGGCGGATTCACCGTGACAATCGACGGCTGGCCAGAGGTGACTGAGAATCCGTCGTCGAGCTCCGCGATCTCGCCAGCGGTGAAGACGACGACGGTGCGCAGTCCAAGCGCAGCTTGCGCGGGGATAGAAATGTTGGCGGTTGCCGTGGTCGCGTTCGCGACGACTAGTTGATTCACGACAATCCCGGGGCCAAAACTGGCGGTTGATAACGCCTGCGAGAAATGCGTGTTGTTCCCCGCAATCGTGACGTCGAGCGTCGTGCCCTGTTGACCGCTCTGTGGGTTCACCGATCCCAGCGACGCGTTGCCGCCCAGCACCGTGAACGCGTTGCTGGCCGACTGCGCTGATTCGGTGCCGGTCGTGAGCGTGATCGTTCGACCGCCGGTGAAAGCAAGCGGATTAATCGTGATGTTGACGGTCGCGTTCGTCGGCGACGTGACAGTCACCGTGTTGACCGTGATGCCAGCTCCGAAGCTGGCAGTGGTAACACCTTGCTGGAAATTGGTGAGCTGGCCAGTCACGCCCACGTTGAGCGTCGCGTTTTGTTGCCCGCTGTTCGGATTGGCCAGCACGATCACGGGCGTCGCAGCGACAACCGTGAAGCCACCTACGAGCTGAGCCTGTTCGCCGCCCGTCATGATCGTCACGGTTCGAGCGCCGGGCACAGCCAGCGGATCCACTGTGAGTGACACAGAAGCTGCGGTCGCGCTCGTCACTGTGACCGCACCGGCTGTGACTCCCCCGCCGCTCACGCTCGCCGTGGTCACCCCTTCAGCAAAATGAGTGTTCTGTCCCGTGACGCTCACCACCACGGTCTGGCCCTGATCGGCGGTGTTGGGTGAAATCTGCGTAAGAGCCGCCGGACCGGCGAGAACCAGGAACGTGGCACCTGTGGCGACTTCGGTGCCGGTCGTCATCTGCACCGTTCGGTTGCCCGTCAACGCTATCGGCTCGATTGAAAGGTTGACCGTCGCGTTGTTCGAGCTCGCAACGGTTACGGTATTGATGACAACGCCGCTCCCAAAGTTGGCAGCCGTCACGCCCTGCTGGAAGTTGGTGTTCTGCCCGCTGACGACGACATCGAGCGTCTGTCCCTGTTGAGCGCTCGACGGATTTGCGCCCGTGACAGCGGGCACGACGCTCTGCACCGTAAAGCCATTCACGAGCGATGCGTGCTCTCCGAGCGTTGTCAGCGTGACGGTCCTGGCAGAAGCCGATGCCAATGGCGTGATGGTTATGCTCGCCGTGGCAGTCGTTTCACTGGTCACCGTCAAGCTGTTGATGGTGACGTCGGGACCGAAGTTCGCAAACGTCACGTCTTGCACGAAGTGCGTTGCCTGCCCCGTAATCTGCACGGAGAGGGTTTGGCCCTGTGCCCCGGTGTTTGGATTCAGTTGAGTGAGCGCCGCTGGGCCAAATGCGACCGCAAAGCCATTTGCCAGCGTGGCGATCTCAGTTCCTGTCGTGAGCGTGACGTCGCGCGATCCGGTGAACGCAGTGGCAGCGATCGTGATGTTGACGGTCGCGCTCGTGGCACTGGTGACCGTGACGCTATTAATCGTGACCCCTGGTCCAAAACCTGCGGTTGTCTGGCCTTGGACAAACGACGTCGCCGAGCCGGTCACCGCGACGTCGAGAGTCTGTCCCTGTTGTCCCTGAGTGGGGAGAACGCTGGTAATGGTCGGCGTCGTGGCCACGACCGTGAACGCATTCGCGAGGACGGCGTTCTCGCCGGCACTCACCGCCGAGACGTTCCATGCTCCGGGTGTCGCGTTCGCTGTCACCGACAGTTGCGCGGTGATGCTCGTTGGGCTGTTGACGATGACATCGAGAACATCGATAGCCCCTACCGAACCGGCCTTGTTCAGCGTGACGCTCGTTAACCCTTGGCTGAAGTGCGTAGCAGTGCCAGTGATGTCAACGCTGAGGCTCTGGCCCTGCTGGCCGCTGCCGGGAGAAATCTGGGCGATTGCCGCGGATCCCGTCGTCACCGAGAAGCCGTCGGTTCGTGTAACGATCTCGGAGCCTGTCGCTACCGTCAGGTCGCGAGCACCGGTGCTTGCTGTCGGGTGGATGGAAATATTGGCCGTCGCGCTCGTTGCGCTCGCGACCGTGAGCGTGTTCACGACGATGCTCAAACCAAAATTGGCTGTCGTCTGTCCCTGCACGAAATTCGTGTTCTGGCCGGTAATCACGACGTCGAGCGTTCCGCCTTGCAGTCCGGAATTCGGCGCGACTGAGGTGATGGTGGGAGTAGTGGGCGACCCGGAAACCGTGGTCGCAAGAGTGAGCGCACTGTTAGCCGCATTCGGATCCGCTTCGTCGGCCGTTGCACCTACCGTCGCGCTGAAGATGGACCCGTTGACATTGCTCGTGGCGCCAACGCTCACCGTCGCAGAGGCGCCGCTCGCCAGCGTGCCGAGATCACATATCGCGAGCAGATCGACGAACGTGCAGGAGCCTTGTGATGCCGTCGCGGAGACGATGTGCGGTTCGTCCTGCAGCGCGGCTGATGCCAACACGCCACTCGCCGGGATGGGCCCGTTGTTGGTGACCGTCATCGAATACGTCACCACCGCCCCGGGAGCGATAGGATCGGGCGCATCATTCGCAACCATCGCGAGATCGGCCTGTACTGGCGAGCAGTTGTTCAACAGAACGGTCACGCCACCTTGCGGCCCTGCAGTTGCGAGGACGATGTCGGGTTTGAGATCGCCGTTGATGTCGGCAAGGCGCAGGTGAGCGGACTGCGCCGCAGGGAAGGACGCAACCGGTCCGAAGCTGGTTCCCGCGCCGACCTGCACTCCAACCTTGCCCACGCCGGGGTGAATTGCAATCAGGTCCGGCACACCGTCACCCGTGACATCGGCGGCCGACGTGTATTGGGCCGTTCCGCCAGCCGACGCGTCGATTGGCGGTGCAAAACCGCCAGCGCCGTTGCCCAGGTAAATCAGTGACTGCTGTGACGAGCCCGCGCCAATGGTTACCGAAAGGTCGGCATTGCCATCGTTGTTGACGTCGCCCAATCCTTGACGCACCCGTGCCCCCGCGCCGGGATTGAGCGTCAGTGTCGAGGTGAAACCGCCGGCGCCATCCCCAAGGAGCAGTGAGACAACACTTGTTCCGCGATCGGAAGCAGCGGCATCGAGAAGTCCGTCGTTGTCGAAATCTGCGACGACGAACTGAATGATGCCCGTGCCGATAGTCGTTAAAATTGGCGCGTCGAACGTACCGTCTCCATTCCCCCCGACAAACGCCATTTCGCCAGCTGCCCCACCGATGATGAGGTCGAGGTTGCCGTCGTTGTCGAAATCTCCGGGGTCGGCGACGAAGGACGCAAAGCCCGCCGCAATCGAGGTGGCCGTCGTAAACGCTCCGGTGCCCGTCCCCAGCAGCACAGGCATATCTACTGAGGAACCGGAGACGACGACGTCCAAGTGACCATCCTCGTTGAAGTCGGCAATGGCCAAGCCGGCGGCGGCTGTACTGAGCGGGATGGCTACCGCAGCACCAAAACCACCACTTCCGTCGCCCGGCAGCAACGTGAGCGCATTGGTGTGAGAGTTGAGCGCGTCCGTCTTGCCGTCGTTGTTGAAATCCCCAAGCGACACTGTGAAGTTGCCAGCCACCCCCGACGGGAAGAATCGCGGACCGCTGAAGGTTGGCGAGGAGCAGGCCGCAAACCCCTGAATCAGCGTGACGGCACTCGCGCTGTTATTGGCCGCATTCGGGTCAGCCGTGCTGCTCGCAACCGACACCGTCGAGCTCGCAAAGTCGGCGACACCCGGTGTGACCACCACGCTTATCGACGCCGAACCTCCGCTCGCGATTGATCCGAGCGTGCAATTCACGGTAGTTGACACCGAGCAGGTCCCCTGCGACGGCGTAACCGACATCAGCGTGGCGCCGAGCGGGAGTGATTGTGTGGTGGTAATGCCAGCCGCCGCGGCGGGTCCAGTGTTCGAGACCACGATTGTGTAGGTGACCGGAGTACCGAGCACCGCAGGATCGGGCGTATCGCTGATCGAGACTGCCACGTTGGCGAACACTGATGGCGCCGCGACGAGAATCGTCACGGTTTGAAAGTCTTCGACGCCGTTGACGTTGACGAAACGCAAGACAAACGTGAACTCTCCACTTGTCGTCGCGGTACCAGTGATCGAGCCGGTCGTGGGGTTGAGCACCAGTCCCGGCGGGAACGAACCGCCGACGATCGACCAGGTCCCCGTGCCAATTGACGGCGGGGTGAACGAGTACGCCCCGCCGACCGGTGCTGCGGGAGGTTCGGGCGTCGGCAGCAGTGGCGCAGCCACCTTCGGCGTCGTCTCTCCTTGAGCAAGGGCCACAGTATCGACCGAGTGCGACACCATGGCCGGCGTGACGGCCGCCACGGCATCAAACGTCTGCGCATCGAATCGGTTCGGGTCGTAGACCCGGAGCGTCACGCGGATCTGTTCGCCTGGCGGTATCGCGACGGTCACGTTGTCCACGTCGGGGTTGTCCACATCGGGATTGGAAACGTCGGGCCCCTGCGCGAAGGACGGGTCGGGCAGATTGACGAGCAGCACGTTCTGCGTCTGCTGCTTCAAATCGCAACCCTGGACGCTGGGCGTCTGATAGACGCGATGGACGATGAGCTGCGAGAGGAAGCCCGGCGGCAGGGAACGATTCAGCAACAGCTTGACGGCATAGCTTGCGGCCGTATTGCCACGATTGGTCATCGTCCACGTGGTGTCTGTCAGCCCGCCGTTCACGAGATCCGCATTGTCGACGTCCGGATTTTCGAACGCCAGATTGTCCACATCGGGATTGTCGACGTCCGGCGCCCCGGGGTCGGCCGTCACAATCGAGGGATTGACGACGAGCACGTTGTCCACGTCGGGGTTGTCGACGTCCGGGTTGTCAACGTCGGGATTCGCTAAGCCAAGCAGGGCGCCGTTGTCGACATCGGGATTGAAGACCTCAGCGTTGTCAACATCGGGGTTGTCAACATCGGGGTTGTCAACATCGGGGTTGTCGACGTCGGGGTTGTCGACGTCGGGGTTCGTGCGATCCGGATTGAGTACGATCTCGCCCGCTTGCCCCCCGGGCACGACTCCCCCACCTGGCGCCGTGATCTCCACGACGTCGACCGGCACCATCGCGCGCGGGTCGCTGGACGTCACATGCACGGACCGAGCGACAGTCGATCGGGGTGGGACTTGAACGTCCAGCGACACGATCGAGGCAAACTGATCGAAGGATGCGCTACCGCCAACCGGCTGCGTACGAATGCTCATCCGATAGCTGCGCCGGACGAGGGTGTTGTTTTGGATGTAGACCGGGAAGCTGCGCGACAGCGTTGCGCTGAGCTGCTTCGAATTCGTCAGCGCGGCGGCCACCAGCCCCGTCGACACCCGCGCGGTGTAGATGTTCTGATTGCGAGTCGCGACAAAGCCGGGCGTACACTCCGGAATGGTTTGTGACGGATCGAAGCCGCTGGTCGTGGGTCGCGCAAAGGGTGGGTTGGGCGGGGTGTATCTGGTCCAGTCGCCGTCGGGTGGCGGCCGCACATCCCGGTTGTCCGTCCAAAGCGCGTGAAACAGCGGCGAGCTGGCGGGCGCGGTGTTGAAGCGGACCTGATCTCCCTGCTGCACCATTGGCTGCGACGGGATGATCTCGATGTAGTCGCCCATGAATGGCGCCGTGCCGAGCTTGAACATTGGCAAGTTCGGCGGATGGTATTGCAGCCGCATCGACGTGTTGCCGCCAGGTGGTACGCCGACGAGGTAATCAGATATCTGGACGGAGGTGAAGCTCGGATCGAGCCCCGGGCTGGCATGGGCGGCGCGCACTTCCGTCGTGTGTCGAATTTTTGGGGACGGTCCCGTGAGGATCGGCAATTCGTCGACGAAGGGACCAAACAACCCAGACACATCCTCACGCTGGTCGTAATAGAGGAGTTGGAGTTGGCCCGCCGTGAAGACGATCGACGGCATGAACTGGTGTCCGGGCGCATCGTGGTTGTCGATGGGTCGAGGCGGGGACCAGGTGACGCCATCTGGAGAGGTCGCCACCACAACCCGCGCGTCGCCGGTGATCGGATCCGGCCGGAGTGGCGCGAGGCCGCGTGTAGTCCACGTCAGATAGAGGCGCTCGAGATCATCGATGGCCAGCGATGGGAAGGCATTCGATCGAAACGTGCTCCCGGTTGTGTTTTGATCGAATGGGCCGAGCGTCGACACCAACACCGGCGCCGAATAGGTTCGACCGAAATCGATCGATTTCGAGATGTAGAGCGCATTCGTATCGGCGCCCGATCGGAACTGACGCCACGCGATATACACGTGCCCAGTCGTCGGCGCGATCGCCACTGCAGCCCCTTGATGCAGTTTCGGCCCGGGCGCGAAAGGTATCGTCCCTGTGCCTTGCGTGATCGCGGTCTCGTCCATCTTGTCGACGATGCAGTCGACATTGACGTCGAGCGCCGCGTTGTAGCTGGCCGTCTGACAGCGCTGCCCGCGACCGCTTCTCACAGCCTGAACGTCGAGGTTGTTGATGAGGCCATCGTCGTTGACATCAAGGTCAGGACGGAGCGGCTTGGGTCTCGACCACGTCTCGCCGTTGTTCTCCGAGAAGGCCGTCATGATGGTCCCGCGCTGGTTTGATTCCGGCCCGCCGAACACCGTGTAGGCAAGGTAGAGGCGGGCACACGGAAATGTCTGTGTGCTCGGACCCTTCTTCTTCCCCTTCCGTCTGCCACGGCTGCTGACCTGACACGTGCTCGCTCCCGCGCGCGGCACATCAACCGCCAGCCACGGTTTGTCGATGAAGAAGTTGCGTCACCGCGCCGTTGGGCGCTGACTGGATGATTTTGGTGTCCAGATAGACAATCGATTCGACATCGGTGCGCTCGCGATCGTTGTGGTCGATGAAGCGCGCGACAAACATTTTGCTGCCGCCACCGAGCATCGCGGTTAAACGTAATGCCGGAGTAAAAAAACATTCCAAATGCGCCGCTGCGTACGACAGGGTCCGCCCCTGCGTGCGTGCCTTTTAAGGGTGAGGCAAGGCCCTCGGGACTGGTGTCCTGCGGATAGCCCGGCAGTAGCCTTGTCCGCCAGGTCAGACCGCCGTCCTTAGTGGTGTACCAGCCCAGCCATGCATCGCCGATGACGCGCCCCGCATCGTTCGGAAAGGGAATGTCGACCGATCGATAGTCGTTGGCACCGACGAGACAGTTTTGCGGATTGCGACTCGAGCAGGCGCCCGAGGGCTCGTTCTGTCGTTGAAGCGTCCAGTCGCCGTCAGGTCCGATTCCTGAAACGACGTTGACGTTTGAAGAAGGAACCGATGCTTGCTGCCCTGTGAGGTCAACTGACAGGAGCGCACACGCGACGGTCATCACGACGACCGTTGGTCGCCACGCGCCTCGCGAACGAGCAGTTACGCGCGTTATGAACGCGCACGATGTATCTCTTGGGGGAAAGAGAGCCACCCAACGCCTTTCTTGGAACGCCGAGTCTAACGCAGCTCAAGCATATTTGTGACGCCGATCTCGATATTTTTTTGGCGGCTGTTCCCGGTTTTTCGCAGGTTGTTTGAAGTGTCGGGTTGTGACCCGATCGAGTCTTCCTCAGCGGCGACTTTCGTCGGCGTACGCGGCGAGTTGTTCTGCCGCGATGTCGCGGTGATAATCACGCAGCCCCATGCACCAAACGCAAGGCGGCGTAGGGAAATGCCAGGTCTGTGGCTTCGACGTAGTCGCTGACGGTCGGTGCGCTCAATGCGGTGCTCCGGCCGACGGAACCGTTGCGCTCGAACTGAACGAAACCATTGATGGTCCGATCGCAGCGGCACCTGCAGGTCAGAGTGGGCTTCTTCCCGGTCGAGTCTTTGGCCAGCGCTACCACATCATCCAGAAGCTCGGCGCTGGCGGCGCCGGGACTGTGTACCAGGCGTTCGATCGCACGCTGGGCATCCCGGTCGCGCTGAAAGTCCTGCGTCAATCAGACGAGCCGCGCGGCGCGCCGGATACGGAGCGCCGCCTTCGTCAAGAGCTCCTGCTCGCCCGTAAGATCACACACAAGAACGTCGTCCGCATTCACGACATCGGCGAGGCCGACGGCATCAGCTACATCACGATGCCGTACGTGAAAGGTGATGATCTCGCAACGCTCCTCACGCGCACCGGACCGCTGCCGATTCCAAGGGCGCTGGCGTTCGCACGGCAGATCGTGGCGGGACTGTCAGCCGCGCACGAGGTCGGCATCGTACATCGCGATCTCAAACCCGCCAACATCCTGATCGACGACGAGGATCACGCGACGATAGTCGATTTCGGCATCGCGCATTCGATGCGCGGGACGACAGGGACCAGAACGGCCGAGGGGTACATCAAAGGCACGTTGGCCTACATGGCGCCGGAGCAAGCGAGTGGCGCACAGGTCGATGAACGAACCGATGTGTACTCGTTCGGGCTCGTCCTCTACGAAATGCTGGCGGGGCTGCGAGCCGAGCCGGAAGGGGGCAGCATCCAGGACTTGCTCGATCGGACGAGACGACCGCCGGCAGCAGTGCGATCGTTGAACGACAAAGTACCGGAGGCGCTCGAGTCGATCGTCTCGCGCTGCCTGCACCCTGACCAGGGCCGGCGCTTTCCCGGGATGACCCCGCTCGGCGCGGAGCTCGAGAGGCTTGACGACCAAGGCCGCTCACGTCACCGCCCAGCGGCAACGCTGAATCGGCGTCACGTGATCGGAGGAGTCGTGGCCGCAGTAGTCGTGCTCGCGGCAGTGATTGCCGGCTGGCGAATGCGTGGCAGCGGGCCGGCAGCGCCGACCCCTCCGGTCGAGCAGTCGTCGCTGCTGGTTGCGAACTTCATGAATACGACCGGCGACAGCGTATTCGACGGCACCGTGGAAGAGGCGTTGACAATCGGCTTGGAGAGCGCGTCATTCCTGAACGCGTTCAACCGTCGTGAGGCCGCACGGCTTGCCGCGGTCGTCAAGCCCGGTGCGACGCTGGATGAAGAAGCGGCCCGTCTCATTGCCCTGCGAGAGGGGATCGATCTCGTTATCGCGGGAGCCGTGGCTGCCGAGGGCGGCGGCTACCGTTTGCAGGTGCGGGCCGTGCAGCCGGAGTCGGGGAACGTCGTCGCGAATGCCGAGCGCCCCGCGGCCTCGAAGCAAGGCGTGCTCGATGCCATTGGCGAGTTGGCGAGAGAAGTCCAGCGCGCACTGGGCGGATCCGCTGGAGCCGGGCAGGATGGCACGTCGGGCGGCGAAGCGGCCGAGACTTTTACGGCGGCTACTCTCGAAGCAGCGCACGCGTATACAGAGGCGCAGCGCCTCGCGGAGAGTGCGCAGGACAATGAAGCCATCGCTTTGTACGAAAAAGCGATCGCCCAGGATCCGAACTTCGGGCGAGCGTACTCCGGCCTAGGTGTGTCATACCACCGGCTCGGGCGAATCGACGAGTCGCGAGCCGCATGGAAGAAGGCGCTGTCGCTGACAGATCGCATGACCGAGCGCGAACGCTACCGGACTCTCGGAAACTACTATGCCTTGATCGCGGGCAACTACGAACAAGCCATTGAGAACAACCGCGCGCTGGTGCAGCGATATCCCGGCGACAGCATGGGCTTCAACAACCTCGCAGTTACCTACTTCAACACGCTCGATTTTCGGCAGGCGTTCGAGGCCGGGCGTCATGCCATCGAGCTGAACCCGCGACGTGTACGCTTCCGCAGTAACGAGGCCTTGTACGCCATGTACGCGACCGATTTCGACGGGGCCGCGCGGGCAGCCAAACAGGCCATCGAGCTGGATGCCACGTACTTCAAGGCCTACCTCCCGATCGCAATCGCGGCGCTGGACGCCGGCGACCATCGCGCCGTTCGTGATGCGTTCGACCGCATGGCACGAACCGGCCGCGGCGGGGCCTCTCTCGCTGCAGCCGGTCTCGCGGACTTCGCGCTCTACCGCGACGTGCCGGCCGAAGCCATCGACGTACTCGTTCCTGCCATCGCGGAGGACGAACGCAACAAAAGCACACTCGGCGCCACGTCGAAACTGCTCGCACTCGGCGACGCTCATCTGGCCGCTGGGCGCCGCACGGAAGCAGCGGCGGCGGCAACGAAGGCTCTCAGTTTGTCCCGGCGCGATATCGATCTGGTTGGGGCCGCACGCGTGCTGATCGCGAGCGGCCGGCGCCCGCAAGCGGCCAGCCTCGCCCTGGAGCTGAACGAGCGGCTGCCGACGCACAGCCGTGCGTACGGACGGTTAGTTGATGGCTGGCTCGCAATGGATGCCGGCAACGTGCGCGAGGCCGTGGCAGCCTTCGTCGAGGCACGTAAACTCGCGGACTTCTGGCTCACACGTTTCAGTCTGGGCGTTGCCTACGTGCAAGGAAATGCGCATGCCGAAGCACTGTCCGAGCTCGAGACGGGCCAGCGCAGGCGCGGCGAGGTAATGGCGGTCTTCCTCGACGACGTCCCGACGGCTCGCTATCTTCCGCCAGTGGCCTATTGGCTTGCCCGCGCGCAAGAAGGACTGGGCCAGCGATCGGCCGCAGCAGCCAGCTATCGCCGATTTCTGGATCTTCGTGCCGAGTCGTCGACCGATCCGCTGGCTGCTGATGCGCGTCGACGTCTGGAGACTCTTAAATAGTCGCTGGCCGAGACTCCGTCACGAAATCACCGCCTCCGCGACCGCCAAAAAATAACAACCACGACTACTACTAACAGCAGCATCGAACCCTTATCTTCGCGCGGGCATTTCGCCCAATGAGTTCTGCTCTTGCACCTCTCGAATGATTTCGATCCAGAACTGCAACGTCAGGTCTTCACGATCAGGACGCGCCATCTGAAACCGCAGCTCTGCCTGATAACGTTCCTGCAAGACGTTCACATCTAGCCCAGGGCCTGCCGCAAGGCGTTTTAGGTCTTCCCGGTCTCGGTCCTCGTTGCGTTCCAGCTTGGCCAAGACCAGGTCGTGTCGTTCGAACGCTTTCAAATGAAGCCTGCGAAATCGCTCTGGAAAGAGGTCGACTAACCGAGATTCATAGTTGTCCGGGTAGGAGACTACAGTCACAATGTCGAGATAAACCTTATGTCGCTCGCGAAGTTCGCTACTCCTGCCCGCCATGCGCTTCAACTCCGGGGCGTTAACCCCCTTCGTTCCGTGCAGGATGTCCACATCGGCGGTTGGTCGTTCGAGCCCATACATTTCGGCGATGACAAAGCCACCAAGGCAATGCACCTCTGTGGGTTCTGTGAGACGCGCATCGACGTCGTCCAGAAACGACGCCCATGGCTCGTGCAACTTGTTGTCAGAAGGCACTCGTAACGGTCTCCGCGCTGAGGTTTGTCAGCAGATTCCAATGCGCCGCCTCGGGTGATCGGTTACTGCGCAACCACTTGCGTTCCGCCTCAGTCAATCCATCCCGTGAGAATGCATCTTCTTTCTGTAGAAGAGAATTCTCAAGAACGCGCTCCCAATTGCGTAGAGTTTCAGCAGCCGGATTCCCACGCGACTCGGCGACTTCCCGAGCAACTGTTACAACAAAGCCCAATCGATTCTGCAAATCGTTTTGTTTAGCTGTGGCCAAAAGCCACTGCCAATCAACTTTTGGATAGTTCACTAGCAACCAGGGCAGCGCTTCAACAAGTCGTGCCTCTACATTCGGAGAACTCAGTGTGCGCACGAGTAACTCAGCGGGATTTAGCTTCCGCGTCTGGCGGAGGTGCGCAAAACCACTGTACCCAAGTGTGCCTAATGCGCGAGCCACGCCATCGGGAGTCAACGGCGCTGGTTTAGCGCTGATGGGAAGAGTGCTGGGAGGTAAACCGAGCACGGACACAAGCTTGCGTACTAACCGGTCTGCGACGACACGTCGACCTGCTTCCAGCAACGACACGTACGCCTGCGAAACCCCAAGCTTTTGGGCCAGATCCGTCTGGGTCCACCCCTTCATCTTCCGCGCCTGTCGGACGTAAACACCGCTCATCTCTTTACCCTCGAGAATTATATTACATTGTTTGTTATATTAATGGCAATGTCTTCCACGTCAACCAGCTGGCACGTGCTAAGCCTAATTGAACCAACTGTTTACGGGTGAGGGCAGGCTGCTTACCGTCCGCCGGGGGTCGAGAACTTGAAGAGAACGACCGCGACGCGGCACTCCTGTTAGCAAAGCATTCTGGTGTACGGCTCGGGCTCCAGTGCTTCTGCAGTCTTTAGGTTCCCGCTTTGGCAGTCGCGATGATGGCGTCAGCCGCCTTTTCCCCGATCATGTAGATGGCACTCACGATGAACAGCCCAGGGGCACGGGGAAATACCGACGCATCGACCACGCGTAGACGTTCGGTCTGATGAACCTTGAAGTCGCTCGTGAGCACGCCGCCGCGGGCCTCGGGGCCGATTGCGCACGTGCAGGATGCATGATGGCCCCAGGCGTGATCGCGAACGAACTGCTTCAAGTCCGCTTCGCTCGTGACGTCGTCGCCGGGCAACTCCTCTTCCACTATCAATTGCGGCTTCATGCCGGCGGTCATCCGGCGGACGAGCCCAATGCCATCGACGACCGCCTGCAGGTCGTCACCCGACGCATCAGTACCTTCTTCGAAGTAGCGGAATTCAATGGCTGGTCGCGCACGCGGATCCGGAGAGACGATCGTCACCGAGCCGCCGCGATTGTTCGTATGTCCTTTGAGGACGATCCACGTCAAACAATCATGACGCTTTCGAACCGTGTCTGAATATCCAGGCTTGTAGCCGCGGAAATCCGCCAGCAGCGCGTAGCAGAAGAGATCCGGCACGGGCTTGCCGACAGCGGAACGCTGCACGACGCAAATGAGCGTGCCGTTGCTCGTGTACACGCCCTCCCGCGTCGCCGTCCAGGCACCATACTGCCGATCGCGTGTGGTGAAGGTCGCGCCCTCGAGCATGTCCCACGACCGGGCCATCCTGCTGACGACGGGAACTTCATAACGGTCCTGCAGGTTGCGACCGACGCCTCGCAACGGCGCGCGCGTGGGGATGCCGTATTTGGCGAGCACGTCCGGATCGCCAATACCGGAAAGCATCAGCAGTTGCGGTGTATTGAACGCACCACCGGCGAGGATCACTTCACGACGCGCCCGCGCGATGCGTGTCTCGCCGGCGGCCGCACTCGAGGCGGGATGGGCCCCGTACAGCCGTTCCCCCTTTTGGTACTCGACGCCGACGGCCCGGTTGCTGTCATCGAAAACGACACGCGTCGCAAGCGCGTGCAGTTCGATCCGCAGTCGATCGGGGTGTCGCGCCGCCACCGACAGCAGCCGTTCGCGAGTGCCCACGCGCTGATGGTTGTCCGTCGTCAGCGGCGCGTAGCGCGCGCCGATCTCGTCGCGTTCGACGACCCGCCAGTCGTTGGGATCGAAAAGACCCTCGAGGCGAGCCAACGACGGCGCGCCAAACTCCTTCAACGTGTTGCCCACCGACTGCGCGATGACTCGCCGCACCTGGGGGTCGGCAATGGCTTCGCCAGGCTCAGCTTTTTCCGTTGGGAGCCATCCCGACCAGCCATGGCGGCTGGGATCGAGCCCAAATGTCTGCCAGAACCGCTCGAATGGGCGATGGCGGCAGTTCTCGATCCGCTGGAAGTATTTCCACATGGCCGGTGATCGCCATGACGGATCGCCGGTGAGATCGGCAATCTGATCCCAATCGGCATTACTGGGACAGACCAGAATCATGGCGTTGTGGGCAGTGCAGCCGCCGAGGGTCCCTGCACGCGGATACCACACACCGTCCTGTTCGGGCACGAATTTGGGGTCACGCGCTTGCTGCGCCAGGTCACCGTAGTGTCGGACGAAAAAATCCCAGCGCATCGCGGGATTCTCGGTTGCGAACGCATGGAACGCAGGCACGTCGTAATCGGCGGGATCCGGCGAGCGCGGGTCTCCGCCGGCTTCGAGGACGAGCACCGAGTAGCCCGCTTCAACCAGACGCGCAGCCACGGTTCCGCCACCCGCGCCCGAGCCGACGACAACGTAATCCGGATCACCGCCTGGCTGCTGCGCGAGAACTCCGGGCCCGGCGGCGCCCACGACGACGACGGATTTAAGGAAGTCGCGACGGTTCACGCTAGAAGGTTCTCAGAAACCCGATCAGCGCGCGTTTGTCCTCGTCGCTCAGGCCGGGTTCTTCCTTGAAATAATCGGTCCCGAAATAATGGCCCTTGTTCACGACGAAGTCCTTGCACTTGCTCAAGTCGAACATGTCGTTAGCCAAGCCCGTGAGTGTCGCTCCAAAGTCAGGGTTGCCTCTCAGCTCGCGGAGGGCACGCCTGAGCAGTCTGATCAGCCTTCGCCTGTGTTCTTCGCGCTGGGATTGCGAAAGATCTTCGCCAAGCAGGTCGATATTGGCGATGAGACTGATGGGCATGCCCTTGGGGAATGGGCCGACCCTGACCGTGGCACCCTCGCCCCCGATAAATGGGAACAACCTCCGCGCGAGGCGGACGAGGGGAAGCCGACGGGCGGGAATGTCCGGGATTTCGAGGTAACTGTCGACCGTGATACGGTCGATAACCCCGACGCCAGGGCCATCCTCGGTGGCAAACAGCGGATCTTTTTTCCGCCGTTCCGGCCACAGCATCTGCTCGATCGATTGCTCGAACGACCGCATGCGCGCGTCGACCGACGGGCTCCATTCAAACGGCCCGACCGTGTTGTTCTGAAGAAACGGGGCCGTCGACCAGAGGCTGACGAGCGAGGCAGGCCGAATGTAACCGCGCCCGCCCCCGGGCAACGCGTAATCCATTTCCTTGCCGCTGACCGGGTGACGGATCGTGATCGTCCCCACTGAAGGCAGCGCCTTGTACGACTCTGAAGAGAAGTTATCCCAAATGTTGCCGCGAATCGCATTGGTTCCCAGCGGACTGCACGCGTTGATGCCGAGCAGCGTGATCGGTACGCGCAGCTCATTGGAAAGATAGTTGCCCTGAAGAAAGTCGTCCCGGAGCACCTGCTGGCGCATCGCCGCCTTGAAGGCTTCGGTTTTCGTCCACTCCCAGTACGCGTTCCACGCCCGAAGATAGTCGGGCCCGTTCGCGTTCTCGAGATCGAGGTCGGCAGGCAGATCCGGCAGTTTGCTCGAGTGGCAGCGCGCACAGCGCTCCGCAAACACGACCTTGCCCCGCTGCACAATACCGGTCGTGTCAGTCAGATACTTCGCGGAGTCCGGTGCGTCCTTCAAGTAGTGAGGATCGGTGCTCGCGAGCAGGAAGCGCGCCATGTGCGGCGTCTGCATTTCGGTTGCGAGCCAGGACACGGAGTTTCTCTGCGCCGTTTCCAGAGGAATCGGCGAGATAGGCTGGCCGCCGAGCAGCGCGCGGAAATGGAGGAGCCACTCCTCGCTGAACAATCCAATGTTGATATAGACGCGATTGAGCGCGCCGAGCGCGCCGACCGAATCGGCCCCGTCCTTCAACACGCGAGGCGTCCACGTTGTGCTCGGCGCGACGAAGAACTGCGCCAGCGGATCGGTCGCCGGCACGTAGTCGTTGAACTGTTTGTTTCTCAGGCCGCCGCCCGCAATCGTCTCCTTGCCCCACTTCCTGGCTACGCCCATGCGCGGGCCGAGGTAGTACACCGCATTCATGCTGCGCGGATTGTTGATGTTGTCGGTGGAGACGAGCGACGTATCGAGCGTGCCGGGGCGCGACACGTGCAAGGCCTGATAGAAGATGCTGGCCTCGTTGTTGTCGCCGCGCCAGTTGAACACGCGGTCCCACCAGAAGTACTGAGCGCCAACATTCGAGCTCAGATTCTCCCACCGGGGGTTTTCCGGATCTGCGGGCGGTTTGATCGGGTTCGGTCCGACGTGACAAAAGCCGCATGACATTCCAACGCGGTACGGCCGGACGAGTTCGCGGTCCGAGTAGTACGACGGATCGTTGTAGAACCGTTCGGAATTCCACCGACGGCGCGCCCGCTCGTCGAAGTCCGGGTTCGGAAACAGTCTGAGGCCCACGACTCCGGTGGGCTCACCGTAATAGGAGCCGTTCGGAACGATCGTTCCGCGCGCCCCAACGCTGACACCTGGATAGGCCGCTGCGTTGGCAAACGGATCCGGAGGGCACTTCGGGTCGCGGACGTCGAGCCAGAGCCCGAAGCGGTTCGGATCGGGACCCATTGCCTCCGTGAAGCACGGTTCATTCACGAGGCCGAGATAGCGCCAGCGATTGTGACGACCATAGCCGATGCGCGAATGCGACGAGATCGTTTTGAGCAAGTCGAAGGTGCCAATGCTGTCAACCGTGAGGCGGTCCCATAACCGATCGTTGCCGCCCGTCCACACCAACCACATGTTCCGCCCTTCGATTTCTTCTTGCGTGAATACGGGCCGCTTGCCAGCGACCAGGTTGTCATCCATGTCGCGGAAGTAGTCCGGGGTCCGGCGCACGAAATGTTCCGGCTTGAGGCCGGCCCGCATGGCTTCGTCCTGCACCGTGCCAGGCATCGGCCCCCGTCGTCTGCATCCGAGGACGCCGATGCTGATGAGTGCGATGAGACACAGGCACACGAAAGACCGACGCGAGCGCGATCGGGCGATCCACCAGGCCATTTGCGAGACGTCAGACGCCAGTTGCACTCGCACTCGCACCCTCACAATCCTTCTGAATATCACCTAGAGGAGGTGTGTTTGCCGCGGTGGGATCCAGCAGCGTGAAGTTCAATGCGAACCGCGGTCCGAAATAGGATCGGCCGAGATAGAAGCCGCGGCGAACCAGTCGAACCTCGTCGTAGATGTTCAGACCTTCGGGCCCCGCCAGCCTGTCTGGCACGGGTCGGTAGCCCTCGATCTTGGCCGTCTCCGCATAGTCGACCACGATCGAACGCTGCGTCTGATCGAACCGGCTCTCACCGCATGAGAGTCGGGCCGGAAACAGCAGCCATGTGGTCTGCCCGTCGAAAGTCAGCTTCGGAATCGTGTCCGAGTCCTCGATGAATGGCCTGAGGATCACGAGGTCCTCGATCCGATTGCGGACGATCGCCTGCGAACGGAAGAACACTTTGCCCCTCCAGAACAGACGGCCGAGCCGTTCGGCGCGGAGTGCGGCGACATGCGCCAGCACCTTCGGCGCGGGATCGGGCAGGTCACGAACCCGCGCACGGCCATCGCGGTCGCGAGGAAAAAACAGATCGCCACGGAATGGGCCGTCGGGGAACGGTCCCGCGCTCAGCCGTGCATAAATCTGATCGACCTGATCCTGGGTCAGAGATCGGACATTGTCCGGCGTCAGGACAAGGCGCTCTGCGTCACTGAGGGGAAATTCGCTCCGCAGACGGGCGATGTCGGTTCCAGGCGGTGCAAATCGAATCGATGGCGCTGCGGTACGGCATGCGCTCACTAATGCAATGGCTGCGAGCAAACCGAAGACATGTGCTCGCCCGAGTTTGGGGATCTGAGGGAGCGGACGACGACCGACCTTTGATGCTGCCACGCTGAATTCCCCATCGATCGCCTACTGGGGGGCGTGCGATCGGCCGCTGATTGATTCTTTAGACGGACATGGCCAGAAGTTCTCCGCTGCTACTGACGTCAGGACCTGCCGATTTCGTTATATCGAAAACAGTCGATCACGTGATCGTTCACCATCCCAACGGCCTGCATGTGTGCGTAGATGACGGTGGAGCCGACGAAGCTGAATCCTCGCCCTTTCAGGTCCTTGCTGAACGCGTCTGATTCAGATGTCGTGGCCGGGATGTCTCGGCTCGTGCGCCGCCGATGCACCTTGGTCCGGCCCCCCACGAAACGCCAGCAGTACCGGTCGAAGCTCCCAAACTCTTCCTGAACCTTCAGAAAGGCGCGGGCGTTCTTGACGGCCGCCTCGATTTTCAGTCGGTTCCGGATAATCGTTGGATCGAGCGTCAGCCGGTCGATCTTGCTGCTGTCGAACCGGGCGACTTTATCGGGGTGGAACCCGCTGAACGCCCGGCGATAGCCTTCGCGCTTTTTGAGCACGATGGACCAGCTCAGTCCCGCCTGTGCGGCTTCGAGGATCAGAAACTCGAAGTGTTTTTGATCGTCGTGTACCGGCACCCCCCATTCGCGATCGTGATATTCGATCATCAGAGCGTCCGCGCCGGGCCAGGCACATCGTTGCAGGCTTGTCATGACTTCATTTTGTCAAAGTCGCGGCTGCCGCACCACGTAACAGTGCTTCGACTTCGTAGACCACGCCGTCCTTGATGACCCGGCGGGTCCGGCGAAGGTCGGTGATCTTTGCCAGCGGATTCCCGTCGACGATGACGACGTCGGCAAGCTTGCCGCGTTCGATCGTGCCAAGGTCCACCAAGCCCATGGCTTCAGCCGGCACTGCCGTGGCCGTTCGGATCGCCTCCGCAGGTGAGAGTCCGCCGCGGACGTAGTGCTCCAGCTCCATCAACAGCGTGAGTCCGTACGGGTTGATCGGCGCGTCGGTGCCGGCAATCACTCGTCCTCCCGCCTTCACGACTGCGGCCACGAATGATTCCTGCGACCCCACCAGGGCTTCGCGTTGTGCCATATCACGGGGATCCGCCGCGCGGGCGCGCCACGCACGCGCCGGCGCGAGCGCCGAGGCGGGAAACAAGCGCTGGAGACGGACCTCGTCGATTGCCGATGAGTCATGCTGCATCAGGAGCTGATAACCGCCCTGGATGCCGATCGTCGGCGTGATCGTCATCTTCGACGCCGCCAGCAGGTCGATCACGTCGCGGTACGACCGCCGCAGCTCGCTGTTCTTCGGCGAGTAGCCTCGCCTGCTGGTACCGCGAATGTGCTCCACGCCGTCTGCCCCGTACGCGACCGCGGGGTAGATCTCGTGTGACGTGACCGGCAGCCCCAGCCGGTGGGCGCCTTCGATGACACGCTGCTGCAAGAGGTCAGGCAAGCGGACGTAAGTCTTGATCAGATCGAAATTCAAGTCGCGCGCCCGCGCGAGCCGCTCGCTGAGCTCGGTACCACCATCCAAGGCTGCCCCGCCTGGATAGTAAATGCGCGTGCCGTCGAACGGTTCGCCGGTCGCGAGCACACGCGGGCCGATGCGCACGCCGGATTCAATCGCCTCGCGGTCCTCGTGCGCTTCGAACGGGTTGGCGGCGGGGTTGCGCACGGTCGTGATGCCGAATGACAACCAGATGCGCCCGAGCGCTTCCCCGTAGCCTTTCGTCAGATGCGCATGGCTTTCGATGAGGCCCGGCAGCACGGTGCCGTCCGATGCGTCGACAACTGTTCCGGTATGCAGGTCGCCACGATGCGGTTCGACCTGCATGATGAGGTTGCCGTCGATGACAATGTCGACGTTCTCGCGGGCAACATCTGATCGTCCATCGAACAGGCGCCCCGCGTGGACGGTCTTCCTGCCAAGTGTCGTCCTCGGAATCCATTCGACGCGAGGCACGATCGCCCGGGCTCTACCGTCGACTTGATCGACCAGTCGCAGCCCGTCGGCTGTCTGATAGAGCAACCGGCGCGAATCGCGCGTCCATGACGGCGTGTTGGCAAGCTCCCGCGACAGTCGGCGTGGTGGGCCGATGGGAGAGCCATCGCGCGCAACCGCGAACGCTGCGAGATGCCCGTCGATGATCGCAGCCATTTGGGTCCCGTCCGGCGACCAGACGGGTCCGGAGTCTTCGCGCATGCCAATCGACTTGTGCGGCTCGGGATTGAACCACTGATCGGCGCCGCCGTCGAGCGACACGCGCAGCACCTGATTGGTCCCCTCCCGGAATCGCGTCGAGTAGGGCCGCAGAGCAGACATCACGAGAACGCGACCGTCGGGCGACCAGCTCGGACGTCCGGGTTCATTCAGGCGGTCGTGTGCCTTGCGCACCTGTCCGGTAGCAACATCGACGACCTGTAATTGCGATTCGGGGTCGAGAAACGCGATGCGCGTTCCGTCCGGCGACCACGACAACGACATACCCCGGGCTGCCAGTTTGCGAGTCGCGCCGCTCTCGAGCTCGCGAATCCACAGATCCATCGACCCGTCCCGATCGGTCGAAAAGGCGATCTGGGTGCCGTCGGGCGACCACCCAGGATCGGTATCGACGAAGACGTCGTTCGTGAGCCGTCGAGGGGTGAGATGAGTTCCTGTCGCCGGCATGAGCCACAAGTCTCCCAACGCTGCAAACACGATCTGTGAGCCGTCGGGTGAGATCGCGGGATGCATCAGCCCGCGTGCGGGTCGCCGCCATTCCTCCGGCATGGCTCGCCGGTTTGGCGTGAACGCGGGGCGAGTAAACGCCACCTCCGCAGAAAACTCAATCGTCCGCGCCGTCTTGCCGGACCGGGATCGCGACTTGATCTTGCCGTCAGCGGTGTAGAGCAACTCGTCCGCGGTCCGCCAGTGCGCGCGGAAGGGGAATACATCTTCCCCGGCGTCGGCGATGTTGCGTCCGCCTGCCATCAAACGCGCCGCGGCGCCGTCGATAGCGGGGTATGACACAGAGCTGCCGTCTGGACTCCAGGACGGCGCGGCCACGGTCGCAGTCTCGCTGTGCAGGAGGCGCTCCGCGCCCGACTCCAGGCTGGCGGCGTAGACGCCGCGCTCGCGCCGATCGGACACGAAAGCAATTTCACGCCCGTCAGGCGACCACGCCGGCATGAAATCGTTCGCGGGATTGTTGGTGAGTTGCCGCAACTCGCCGGTCGGGATCACCAGGATCCAAACGTCGTAGTTTCCGCTGCGATCCGACGAGAATGCGACCTGCTTCCCGTCGGGTGACCAGTGCGGCTCGCGATCATCGAATGGACCGGATGTCTCTTGGCGCAGCCCCGAGCCATCGCGACCAATCGTCCAGATATTCCAGGTGGTACTGCGGTAGGCCTGAAACGCGATGCGCTCGCCGTCAGGTGACCAGGCCGGCATGCGCGCGTCGTATCCATCCTCGAGGATCCGCGTCGCACGCCCTCCGTCAGCCCTGAGGGTCCAGAGCGCGCCGAGAAGATCGATGACGATCGTGCGTGCGTCCGGCGACAGCGCGGCCGCCATCGATGTCCCTTCGGTCAGCGTCAGCCGAATGGTGTTCGCTGCCGGCTGCCCGCTGACGAACGTCGAGACGCCGATCGCGGCCAAGGCGAGGACGCTGTAGCGTTGTCGTTGCATCAAACCTTCCGAAGCGCGCGATTCAGGGCGAACTACGGGCAGCCCATGGTAGCTTTTCCATTTACACAGCGTCCATGCCGTTCAAGAGCAAAGCGCAACGTCGAAAGTTTGCCGAGCTCCTCGTCGAGGGAAAGATTTCGAACGAGACCTTCGAGGAATGGAACCGCGAGACCGGCGGCAAGAAGCTGCCCGAGCGTGTCAAGAACAAGACCAAGCCGACAGCGAGAAAGAGGCGGAAAGCGAAGACACGCTCATCGTGAGTCAGACGGGCCGTCGCCAGGTCATCTCATCGCGACCACCAGAAGGGTCGCATCATCCTGGAAGCCCCGTGTCGCAAACGCCGTGACTTCACCTAGAACCGCGGTCTGGAGGCCCGCTGCATCGAGTTGCCGGTGGCGCATCAGCGCCTCGACGAGGCGGTCCTCTCCGAATTCAACATCGCTGCCGTCCCGCACTTCAGTGATGCCGTCGGTGTAGAGCATCAGTCGATCCCCGGTGCCAACTTGGATTTCCTCAGTGACGTACTCGACATCCCGAAAGACGCCCAGAACCATCCCTCCAGTCCGCAATCGCTCCAGGTCACCGTTCGCTCGGGCGAGCAGCGGCGGGTTGTGGCCCGCATTGACGTAAGCGATTGTCCCGCGAGCGCCATCGATCCGCAGATAACAGAACGTCGCAAACCGCCCGGCAATCATCTGCCCGCACATCAGTCTGTTCACGCTCGCACACAGCTCGTGGGGTGGCGACGACTCGCGCGCAAACGCACGCACAGCAGCTTGAAGACTCGACATCATGAGCGACGCCGGCAGGCCCTTGCCGGCGACGTCGGCTATCGATAACCCCAGCGTCTCGGGGCCAAAGATGAACGCGTCGTAGCAGTCGCCCCCGAGTCCGTCGGCGGGCTGCCACGTTGCGACCACCTCGACCGATGGGGTCACGGGCAGCGTGGCAGGCATCAGCGCGCGTTGGATCAACAGGCCCTCTCGCAGGTCGCGCGCGCGGTGCTCACTCCGCTCTCGGGCCCCGCGACCATCAGTGACTTCCCGCTGCAGAATCTGGACGAGCGTCGCGTTGTCCCAGGGCTTCTGAATAAAGCTCTGCGCGCCGGCGCGCATCGCCTCGACGGCGAGGTCGATGTGGCCCCACCCAGTCATCACGACAACAGGCAGAACCGGATCGGCGGCCCGCACCTCGGCCAGCAGCTGCAAACCCTCGGCACCCGACGTCGTGTCGCGCGAGTAGTTCAGGTCCATCAGCACCGCGTCCCAGGTGTCCGCCTGGAGCTGGTCGAGCAGCGCGCGCGGCGAGGTCACCAGCTGCAGCTTGAAGCCGTGCTGAGACAGCAGGAGACGCAGCGCCTCGAGGACGTCCGGTTGATCGTCCGCGATGAGCACTCGACCGTCAACGACGGCGGCCGGAACGTCGATGGGCATGGCTACCAGTAAGGATGGCACGACTTTGCGGTCACGGTTCGACTCGACACGGTGCTTCTTGAACGTGCCGACACTCTCGGAAAAAGGCGTGGGTTGTCCTGACATGGGCCAGGCCTTGAGCGATCGATCCCCAGCCTGGCACCTTCGAGAACTTGCCGGGTTCGTGTCGCTTGTACCGCTTGAAGTATTCACCGATCTCCTGCTGAACGGCGGCTGTGAGCGCGTGAAGTGGACGACCGTCCCGGCCCAAAAGCGAGAGCACGACCTTCGAGTCGATTCCTTTCTCGTCCTCCATGAACATCAAACCGACGGCAATCCCACGCACCATACGACCACCACGTAATGGTGGTCCCAAGACGAGCGCATCAAACGGATCGCCGTCATAGGACACGGTCTGCGGCACGAATCCATAGTTGACCGGATACCCACCGACATCCGCAGGAATGACGCGGTCGATCGCGCGTGCGTTGGCGTGCATGTCGAATTCCCATTTACGGCGATCACCACGGGCGATCTCGATATACGCGTTCACGGTCCCGTCCTGATTCACGGGAGCGGTGTCACGCCAGACATGTTTTGTGTGTGCCGTCGACGCATTCAGACTTCCCGCGAGTTGGATGGTCGCAGATGCGGGCAGCATGTTGAGCGCGGGCTTGCCATCCTGTGCGGCAACGGCGCAGGGCAATGCAACAAGCCAGAGTAGGGTTCGCATATGAGGTCGGGTACCTTTATCGCAGATTCATAGCAACACGGACGCCAGTATTGGCGATCCGACATGCAGATGAGGTGCACGCATCCGCGGACTGCTCATTGCGGGTTTATCTGGGGTTCATATGGGGCCCGCTATCGTAGAAGCATTGGAGGCAGAAGGTGCGCATATTCACCAGCTGTTGGCAGACGGTTCCTCGAGCACTGCTTCTCGTTGGTGTGCTGATGTTTGCATCGCGTTCTTCAACCGCCGTCGGCGGGCAACAGGCCGATGCAGGACAGTGTCGCCCGGACGGTCAAGTCGTCAAAATTCCTGAACTGACTGAAGCCAGTGGAATCGCCATGAGTCGACGTGTTCCTGGCCGGCTCTGGGCACACAACGATTCCGGCGAACCGGTGCTCTTCGCGCTCGACGCGCGAGGATCCGTCACGGGCCGCATTCGGCTCACAGGTGCCAAGGTCGACGATTGGGAGGCGATTGCCGTTGGTCCATGCGGCGCAGGTTCGTGCCTGTATTTGGCTGATATCGGGGACAACGACGCCAACCGCAAGCGCGTCACAATTTATCGCTTGCCCGAGCCGGACAACGCGAGTGGAACCGTGCCAGTGACCGACGTTATTCACGCCACATACCCAGATGGCCCGCACGATGCGGAGGCCCTCCTGATCAGTGACGGGGCGTTGTTCATTGTCACTAAAGGCGACACGGGACCGATCGCAGTCTACAAGTTTGGCGGTGATCTACGCTCTGGCGGCACCGTCCAGTTGACGCGTGTCGCGGCGCCATCATCGACGACACCCGATGCGCAATCGCGCATCACCGATGGCGCGGTGTCACCGGATGGGCAATGGACAGTCTTGAGGACCAGATCGAGCCTGGCGTTCTATCGCACCGACGAGCTCCTCGCAGGCCGCTGGCGCGAAACGACTCGGATCAATCTGGCGCCTCTCAACGAGCCTCAGGGAGAGGCGGTGACGCTTGGCGCCGATAACGCAGTGTTTGTCGCGGGCGAAGGCGGCGGCAAGGGTCAGCCGGGTACGTTTGCAAGGTTCACATGCGCACCGAGGGGTTGATGGTCCGTGCCCTGGCGTGCGTGGCCCTTGTGCTGGGAGTCCTGCCGTATGCAGCGGGTTGCGGCCGCGGCCTTCGGCAGGTCCAGCTCGTTCAGGGCCAGCCCTCCTCAATTGGCGAGCTGTGGCAGGAACCACCTGACATGGCACGACGAGATCTGTTTTACGGCGCCGGGGGCCGAGAGTTGGTGCCCCGCGATGTCACCTTCACATTCGTGGCAAGGGATACGAGCGGGTGGAGCCCCGGACTGGACGTTCGCGACGGGGAGGGCGTTGAATGGAGCGTGAAGCTCGGTCCAGAGGCGCAGTCGGAGGTGGTGAGTTCGCGAATTCTCTGGGCGATCGGCTTTCACCAGCCGCCTGCATACTACGTGGAAGGCTGGAGCCTGAGTGGTCAGGAAAGTGGACCGCAGCAACCGGGGCGATTCCGTCCATCACTCGCGAGTCGGGAGGTCGTCGGCGACTGGTCGTGGTACGAGAACCCGTTTGTGGGGTCGCGCGAGTTCGGTGGACTGATTGTCTCCAATCTCATTCTCAACAGCTGGGACTGGAAGACCTCGAACAACAAGATCTATCGTCTGTCTGCACCTCTGAATGGGGTAGCGCGATGGTTCGTCGTTCGCGACCTCGGCGCATCGCTGGGCAAGACCACGTATCCGGCACTGCTGAAGCCGTTTCGCCTGCGAGGATTCGGGCAGGGAACGCGGAATGATCTTCCCGGATTCGAAGAACAGGGCTTCATCAAGCGAATCGACGGCTCGCGTATCGAGTTCGATTACCGTGGTATCTATCGTGACGTGATCAACAGTGTGACGCCGCAGGACGTGCGTTGGGCCTGCAACCTGCTGTCCCGTCTTTCGGACCAGCAGTGGGGCGACGCGTTCCGCGCAGGCGGCTACAATTCGGAACAGACCGCGCGATATGTCAGCAAGATTAGGGCGAAGATCAAGCAGGGGCTCGAGCTGACCGCCGGTTGATCAGACCAGATGAGAATCCTCGTCGTGGAGGACGAGCCCGCGGCTGCTACGGTGCTCGCCAAAGGGCTCCGCGAACATGCCTACGCGGTAGACGTCGCCCCTGACGGCGCCGCAGCCCTCGAGCAGGTCGGCAGCAACGACTACGATCTGATCATCCTCGATGTATTGCTTCCGGGCATCAACGGGCTCGATCTGTGCAGTCGACTGCGTGCCGACGATGTCGCTGTGCCGATCTTGATGCTCACGGCGCGGGGCGGGCCGGATCAACGTGTCGAGGGCCTCGATGCGGGCGCCGACGACTACCTGCCCAAGCCGTACCACTTTCCCGAGCTGCTCGCCCGCGTCCGGGCGCTGCTGCGACGTGGGCCGGCCCTCGTTTCGTCGGTCGTGGCCGTCGAGGATCTCACAATCGATACGCGAGCCAGACGAGTCGACCGGGCCGGTCGATCCATTCAACTGACGACAAAGGAATACACCCTGCTCGAGTACCTCGCGCGTCGGCAGGGCGAGGTCGTGGGGCGTGCCGATATCGCGGAACACGTCTGGGACGACAGCTTTGACCCGTTGTCAAACCTCATCGAGGTGTACATCCAGCGTTTACGTCGCAAGATCGATGACGCACATCTGGTCAAACTGATCCATACCCGCCGTGGCGCCGGATATACGCTCACAGTGACCGACGATGAACGCGCTGAGGATTGACAGCGTCCGGGGCCGGCTGACGTTGTTCTACGTCACGGCCCTGGCCGCAGCCCTCATCGTGGTAGGCGGGCTGATCTACGTGCTGCTGGCGCGCGCGCTCTATAGCCGAATCGACGAGAACCTGCAGGCACTCTTGGTGATCACGACGACCTCGTTGACCAACGATCTCACTGAAGGGCAAGACGTCGAGGACGCCGCGCGGAGCACCGCGGCCGAACTGTCTTCGAGGCAACAGATGCTGGCCATCTACGATGGCACTGGCCGGCTCCTGGCAGAGGGAGGACGGGACGACGACTTGAACATTGCCCTCCCGCCGCTGGACACCATTCCGACAGACGATGCCCTGCTCCAGACCGTCGTCGAAGAAAAGGATGATGACGATCGTCACCGGCTGGCTTTTCGTAACGTGACGATCGTTCCTCATGGGGCCACGTACTTCGTGGTGGTCGGCAGTTCGCTGGAGCCGACCGACGAAGAACTGGAGTCCTTGCGCGAAATCCTGGCCTACGTCGTGCCGATCGCCCTCCTGATTGCCGGCTTCGGAGGATGGTTCCTGGCTCGCCAAAGCCTGTCTCCGGTGGTGGCAATGGTGGACCGCGCGAGAAAGATGAGTGCCGAGAACCTGAGCGGACGCCTGCCTGTCGGAAATCCTCGCGACGAGCTCGGCCGATTGGCCGAGACGTTCAACGACCTTCTGGGCCGCCTGGAGACGTCGTTGAAGCAGCAACGTCAGTTCATGGCGGACGCATCGCACGAGTTACGCACGCCCGTCGCGACGACACGGACCGCCGCGAACGTCGCATTGCAGCAACCACATCGCAACGAAACCGAGTATCGCGAAACCCTTGGGATCGTCGAGCAACAGGCCGCGCGGCTCTCGCGTATCGTCGAAGACATGTTCACGTTGGCGCGCGCGGACGCGGGGACTTATCCGGTTCGCCGCGCCCCGATGTATTTGGACGAAGTCGTGGACGAGGTGGTCAAGGCTGCTCGAGTGCTCGCCTCGACGAGGAATGTCGCCATTGAGCTCGCCACTCCGAATTCCGCCGCGTTCACGGGCGACGAAGATCTCGTTCGACGCTTGATTGTCAACCTTCTCGACAACGCGGTCCGCCATGCGCCAGCGGACACCGCTGTCGATGTCGATCTTCAGCATGTCCCTGACGGGTACTCCATCAGCGTCCGTGATCGGGGCCCCGGTATTCCTGCCGAGATCCAGCCGCACATATTCGGGCGCTTCTATCGAGGTGACGCGGCGAGGGCCCGGGCGGCGCACCCGGATGGCGGGGCCGGACTCGGCCTCGCCTTGGCTCGTTGGATTGCGAACGTCCATGGCGGAGATGTCACGCTGTCCCACTCATCGGAGACTGGCACGGTCTTCACCGCTTTCTTCCCGGATCCGCACTGAACAACCCCCCAATTGGGTTTATCTCCCGTTCATGCCTGTGCCGGTACGATTGACAGGTCGATACAAGAAAGGGGGTGTCATGAGCATCGAACGCAAAATCATTCCGGTTGCTGGTCTTCTGGCAACGATTGCGATTGCCGTTTACATGGTGGTCCAACTGAAGGGCCAGGGGACAGCGGTCACCGGCGATTTCACCAATGCGGTGACGGCCGAGGTCCGAGACGGACAAGGACAGATCGTTCTGCGCGGGCAGTTCGCTGTTGCCGACGAGTCCGACAACGAGATCGAGCGGAAGGCCACACTCGAACCGACTGGCGTCGACCCCGATGCTGCAGGTGAAGCGGAGGTCGAGTTCTCCCGGGCGACGCCATCCAATCAAGAAATCGAATTCTCGGTGCGCAATCTACAGGCAGGCGCCGCGGTCACGTTCGTGATCGATGGAAGTGACGTCGGCACCGCGACAGCGGATCAACGGGGCCGGGCTGAGATCGAGGTGGACATCAGAATGCCACGCACGCCGTCCCCTCGTTAACCAGGAACGGGCTGGAGGTCGAGGTCACCCTCGGCCTTCACGCCCGCTTCTGCAGACAGCTCGCTCCGCACCACCCGGACTTCACGAACCTATCGCTCGAGCTTCTCCAAGGCCTACCATTACAAGTTATGCCACGGTATGCATTTATGTGACACCTCTTGACCATGAGCGACTTTGCCTGCAAACTTGCTAGCTCTACCCTAGTCGCGACTCCGTCCCCTGGAGGCAGTGATTTATGCGAGTTAGAACTCTTCTCGTCTTGGCGCTCGTGGTGTTTGCATTCGCCGGGCGTCCAACATCCCAAGCTCCCCAAGACGCCAACGCACCCCGCGGCAAAGTCAAGGCTGGCGAGATACTCGTCAAGTTCAAGCCTGGCGCCGCGGCCGACCGTTAAAGCGGATGCTCATCGACAGGCGGGTGGATGCACGTCGAGCCGGGGTTGAGCGGACAAATCTCGAGATCGTACGCGTGCCGAACGGGCAGGAAGCGGCAAGCCTGGCTCGCTATCGCAAGAATCCGAACGTCCTCTATGCAGAGCCGAATTACATTCGAAGCATCCCTAAGTTGATCTCCCATGCGGGCCCGCCGCTAGTGCCGGGCGACTTCCACTTCGAAGAGCAGTGGGCTCTCCACAACACCGGTCAGGGCATGATTTGCTTCCCCTGGCCATTTCCGCCCCCCGATGAATTCTGCCAGTACATCGGCACGCCCGACGCCGACATCGATGCGCCGGAAGCCTGGGCCATCTCGACCGGCGCTGGCACCGAAATCAAAGTTGCGGTCATCGATTCGGGCATCGACTTCAACCACCCTGATCTGGTGGATGCCTACATCGGCGGAAAAAATTACGTTTTCCCAGATACCGAACCCATGGACGATCATGGGCACGGCACTCATGTCGCGGGAACGATCGCTGCGGCCCTGAACAATCCCACCGGAGATCCCGCGAAAGAGGAAGGGGTGGTGGGCGTGGCGCCCAACGCGCGCATTCTCGCGTACAAGGTCTGCACCGAGACTGGCGAATGCGATGACGGGAGTATCGTGCTGGCGATCGCGCAAGCGATCGACGACGGCGCCAAGGTCATCAACCTGAGCCTGGGAGATGTCGTACCGTCGCAAGCCCTGGACGGCGCTGTGCAGGATGCCTGGAACGCCAACCTCGTTATCGTCGCCGGCGCCGGCAACAACGGGGTGTCAGACTTCTTCTATCCAGCGGCATTCGACAACGTCATCTCGGTCGCGGCTTTCGACGAAGACCACAGGCGAACAAATTTCACGAACTACGGAACCTGGGTGGACCTCTCGGCCCCGGGTAATGTCATTTTGTCCACGTACCCGATGGTCGGCTGTGGAGGCGCAGGAACGACACCGGGCGACATCGGTTGCTACAACTTTGACGTCGGTACGTCCTTCGCCACGCCGCATGTCTCAGGTGCTGCCGCACTGGTGTGGACCAGAAGCGATGTAACCACGAACGCTCAGGTCGTTGAGATTCTCACCCAGAGCGCTCAAGCTCAGGGCGTCGCGCCGGAGCCCCTTAATTCCTGGACCATTCACGGCGGTCTCAATCTCCATGATGCGATGAGCTACGGAGCACCAGCCAACCAGCCACCAGTGGCGAACGCCGGGACCGATCAGACGGTGACTGACAGCAACGGAAACGGCGGTGAGGACGTCACGCTCAATGGCAGCGCGTCCTCTGACCCCGACGGCACCATCGAGAGTTACGTTTGGCGCGAAGGCACTACTGTGGTTGGTTCGGGGGCAACGCCAACCGTGCCACTCACGGTCGGTACTCACACGCTGACGCTGACTGTTACGGACGACGACAACGAGAGCGATACGGACGATGTCGTCGTTAACGTTCAGCCGCCGCCTAACCAGCCACCCGTCGCCAACGCCGGGCCAAATCAGACGGTGACTGATACCAACGGAAACGGCAATGAGAGCGTGACGCTCAATGGCAGCGGGTCCTCTGACCCCGACGGCAACATCGTCAGCTACGTCTGGCGCGAAGGTGCCACCACGGTGGGGTCGGGCGCAACGCCAACCGTCGTGCTCGCGGTCGGCGCCCATACTCTGATCCTGACGGTCACTGACGACGACGGCGCCACTGGTACGGACAATGTCGTCATTACCGTTCAGTCAGCACCACCTCCTGCAGACACGGTGGCAATAACGAAGGCCACCTACAACTCTCGAAACAGGCAGCTGGTGGTGGAGGCGACAAGCACAGGCGCACCTGGTGTCAGCCTGACGGCTTACAACATGAGCACCGGCAGTCCTGTCCCGTTGGGGCCGC
Source organism: uncultured Acidobacteriota bacterium (assembly GCA_963846425.1). GTDB lineage: Bacteria > Acidobacteriota > Vicinamibacteria > Vicinamibacterales > UBA2999 > JACCSI01. The sequence continues at coordinate 1,626,078 of CAWJVW010000002.1, forward strand.
TTGCTTACGACGCCAAGAAAAAGAAGTACTCGGCGACGTTCACCACGCCGTCAAAGCCAAGCTCGATCAGAGTGAGCTCCTCGGGCGGTGGATCAGCAACAAGCAGCGTCGGTGGGAAGTAATCCCACCGACGTCATTTCACCGTCCGATCCCAGGGATGTCGCACGGTCGGGACATTGGCGTACCGTCGCATCGACAGCACAAGCGTCTGGCCGCAGCCCGGATCCAGGCGCACGGTGATCAGTGGTGAATCGATCGGCGTGGTGCTGCCTTCGCGCGTCACGCCAACCAACTGATGCTCGCCGTAGGCACCACCCTGGACGATGACGGTGCGAGCGTGCGATGAGCTCAGATTGATCAATGTGACCGTCGTGCTCGTGTCAGACAGGCTCGACACGAGCGCGGCCACATCCTCGGGCACGCCCGCTCGCCTCCGATCCGGATCGAAATAACGAAGCCGCGCATTGAGCAAGCCCCCTGAGCGGCCGGGCATGAGCGCGCCCCACATCAGCTGCACCAGCGACTCGGTCGCGGCAGGGTTGTAGTCGAGCATGTTGTCGGCCAGTCGCTTTTCAGGCGGGGTGGTATCGCGGCGCAGCGCGCTCAGCCGCTCCCGAGCGCCTTCGAGATCTCGCTCCAGCGCCTGCTCGGGGTAGGAGGAGTTTTGACCGCGCAGAAAGTCGAGCCAGCCGGGCTGCTCCGCAACGCGTTTCAAGTCCTCTGGCTTCTGCGACCAGTACCAAACCTCGAGCGCGCCAACATTCCACGGCGAGTTCCGCCATCCATACCATCCATTTGCGCCGTGCATTGTCGGATATTGCATGCGGCCGTCCACGTCTCGCGCGTGCGCATTCACGGCATCGATCATTTGGCGCCAGGCGTCAACGTACTTCTGGTTCCCGGTGACAAGCAGCGCGTTATTGAATCCGGGCAGGGCCCATTGAATGCGATTTCGATCTTCACGAGCGCCAGTCACAGGATTGACAGGACTGAATCCCCAGCCGTACGCGTTGCCCCACCACTTCCCTTCCGGTCCACCGATCCTCCCATCAAGGTCCACGAAGCTGGGAATGATGCCGCCGTTTTGCTGCATCCTCTCCAGCCAGGCATCCATGTAGGCCACGAGCCAGGTTTTGTACCGGAGCTCACCATCGAGCAGAAAGGCGTTGGTCGCGAGCGTTGTCGCGGCCAGATTCAGAAAGTGATCGCCGACGACGTCGGTGTATTCCTGGTAGTGCGCCAGGAATTGTTCGAACGATGATTCGCCGTGCTCGGCGTCGAAACCCTTGACATCGAACGGATCGCCGACCCAGTCGAGCGCCGTGGCTTTTCGCAGCATCGGCCCGCGGCTGCCGTTCTGCATGCTGCGGATGATCTTGTGGACCGGATCGTAATTGGGGGCCCCAGGATCGTCGCCCATGTAGAGCCCCGCGAATCGACGCGCGCGTTGCCGATATTTCGCGTCCATTGGAATCGACAGGCCCATACGGTTGAAGAGTTGCAGGCCCTCGCCGTGGTGCATCCAGTCGGATTGGACAATGAACTCCTTGTGGTACATCCCCTGGCGGGCGATCGGCACGTCGGTTGTCCTGGCTTCGGTGTACTGCTCTATCAAGCCCTCGTGACCCTTCGAATACATTCGAAGGATGTCGTCGCTTGCTCCCAGGGCATGCAGCTCAGGCCAGCGGTTGAAGTTTTCGAACGCGTCATCCGGTCCGTCATTGGCTCCCCAGCGCACGAAGCACTGAAGATAGCCGCGGTCGTCGAAATATTTGTTGAAGAACTCCCGGCAGGCTGGGACAGTATCGGCGAGAAGTTGGCGCTCGAGAACCGCCCATCGCGGCGGAGTCATGCGCGTGGCGATACTGATTGCCACGTCGGCAGCAGCGGCGCCGTAAACCTGACTCGAACCCTGCCAGATGCCAGCTATGAGTAGCCCTGAGCAAATCGCTGCCAGCAACCGAGGCGTTGCATCTCGGGTCATTTGCTTGCGCGATTAGAACACGAACTCGCCCTAAGGCAACGTGTAGTCGAAGGCGTACGAGTGCTGGCCGTCCGCAATGACGATGGTCATAACGCCGGAGAGGCCCGTGAGCTGATCGGTCCCAGAGTCTGGAACAACGACGATCGACAGCTTGAAGTCACCGCCCCGGCTCATCGTACCCTGGTGCAGGAGCATAAACGTGCCTGTTTTCCCGCCCAGCGTCCCGCTCACGTGCTCGATCGCGACATAGCCGGCCGAGCCCTTCACGCTGGTGTCGGCGGTCATCATCTCTCCCCTGCTGGTGCCTTCGAGGTCTCCCTTGAACCGCTTGTCCACTGACACTCTGCCCACCTTCAAGCCCTCGACTTTCTCATCACTCGGGAGCGGTTTCACTACGACGTCGAACGTCCCCTTCGCCTGACTCATCCTGACCGTTCCTTCCTTTACTGGCGGTACTACGGGTGTTGCCGCGCGCGCCGCCAGCATCACGCCGAGCGGCAGGCACAGCAGTGTCGTGAGTCCTGCTCGTTTATTCATACGCCATGCTAGCTTAGTCACGCTGAGGATGAATTGAACGAACGCGACACGGGCCGCAGATGACGCAGATAAACACAGCCGCAGATGACGCAGATAACACAGCCGCAGATGACGCAGATAACGCAGCCGCAGATGACGCAGATGACGCAGATGGAGACGGCGTGTGCGAGCCCACCGCCGGTCAAAGACCGGCGGTAAGCGTGGCCTGCGGCCGCTGGGCTCGATGCCTTGTCGTATCCGTCCGTTTATCTCCAGTTTTAGATCACTTATCTGTGTTTATCTGCGTCATCTGCGGCTGTGTTATCTGCGGCTATCCTGCGTTACCTGATTGCGCAAGCGCGCAACCCCGCTCAGCGAGGGCGTTTTCACTCTCGTAACGCCACTGTCGGGTCGAGCAGGGCCGCGCGTCTCGCGGGCAGCCATGCGGCAATCGCGGCAATGGTCAGGAACACCGCGGCCATCGCGGCATAGGTCGGCGGATCTGTTTCCTCCACACCGACGAGCATCGTCCGCATCAGTCGCGTAAGTGCAAACGCTGCGATCAGCCCAAGTACCATGCCCGTGAGGCTAAGGCGAATCCCCTGTCCGACCACGAGCCTCAGAATGCCGGACGGCGCGGCACCCATCGCCATTCGGACACCGATCTCGGCAGTCCGCTGACGCACGACTGTTGAGAGTACGCCGTATAAACCGACCCCTACGAGTAGCGCGGCCACGATCGCAAACAGCGCAATCAAGATCAACTGGAACCGCGTGCCCGCCTGAGCACGCTGTACCAGGTTGATCATGGGCTGGAGGTCTGTGATGAGCAGCTGCGGACTCACCCGCGCCACTTCGGCGCGCACCAGATCGCTCAGCGCAGCAGGATCGCCGGAGGTCCGAATGGCCCACTTTCGCGTGCCTCCGAAATTCATGAACCCATCAGAGAAGTAGACCTGTTCGCGACCTGGATCAGCTAGCGATGTCAGGCGCTGATGTGCGACGACGCCGATGATCTCGACCCATTCGGGCTCGGGTGTACGGATGCGGATCAGGATGCGTTTTCCGACCGCCGATTCGGTCGGAAAGGCTTTCGACGCCAGCACTTGATCCACGACGACAACTGCAGCGCGCGACTCACTGTCGGCCTCGGTAAATGTCCGGCCGGCGATGAGCGGCGTCCGTAACGTCTCAAAGTAACCGGGGAGCACGCGCTGCCAGTCGACCGCCTGATATTTCGAGTTGTCAGCGAGCGCTGCCTCGGTCCCCCACCGGATGGTGCTGAAGTCTCCCGCGAGCGGGAACGGGTACGACGCCGTGACGCTCTGGACGCCCGGCAAGGCACCGAGCTTTTCGCGGAGTTCGCGTATGACGGCCGCGCGTTGAGGCGGTGGGCCGTTGGGGCCGCCAAGCAGTTGAAATGTCAGGACGGCTGCAGGATCGAAGCCGGGGTTGATGCGCTGTAATTCCAGGAAGCTTCGAAACATCAAGCCCGAGCCGATCAGCAGGACAAAGCACGACGCGACCTGAGCGACCACGACTGCCGCTCGCAGCACGCTGCCACGGCCGAGCCCTTCCGTGCGACTCGCGCCGCGCAACACTGTCATGACGTTCAGTCGAAACGCGCTCCACGCCGGAGCCAGGCCAAACAGCACTGCCGCACCGACACCACAGGCCACGGCGAAGGTGAGGACTACAGGATCGAGTGACACGTCGGCGAGCCTCGGCAGGTTCGCCGGGGCGATCGCGAGCAGCGCCCGAACGCCCATCCACGCGAGCAAGACACCGCCAAGCGTACCCAGTGCTGAGATCACCAGCGCCTCGGCCAGCATCTGCCGCACGAGACGTGTCCAGTCTGCGCCCAGCGCAGAGCGTACAGCGAGCTCGGTCTGACGCAACGACGCGCGTACCAAGAGCAGGTTGGCCACGTTCGCGCAGGCGATGAGCAGCAGGAAAAACACGGCCCCCATCAGCGCCACAATCGCCGGCCGTACTTGCGCGACCAGGGACGCATGCATCGGCTCGACACGTCCGTAGTAGTTCGCAGTCCCGAGGATGGGAAAGTCCCGACGGATGCCGGCGGATACGGCTTCGACTTCGTCCTGCGCGCGAGCGAGCGGCACGCCGGGCTTCAGCCGCCCGATGGGCCGCAAACCATAGCCGTTGCGGTTGGCGTTGTCGTACGTCAGCCGATTGGCGATCCAGATATCGGGCCGCGCTTCGACATTGTCTTGCGGTGGAAACAGCAACTGAAAACCTGGTGACAGCACGCCGACTATCTGGAGACCGATCGGACCTCCGCCGAAAGAGATGCTTTGCCCGACGACGTCTGCTTTGCCGCCATAACGTCGTTGCCAGGTACTCGTGACTGAGGATCGCGATCATCGGCAGTGGCGGGGGTGGCGGCACAGCGGCCTCACCACTCGGCGCCGCGCCTGGCGGCGGCTGCGGAATCCCATCACTCTCCTCGAAGTTGCGACCAGCCGACACCCCAATACCCATCACCCCAAAAAAATTGATCGTGACGATGCCAAGGCGCACTTGCTCCGGTGATCCGTCGGCTCCCGGCAGTACCTGCCGACTTGTCTGAACGGCCGCCAAGTCTTCGAACGAGTTCTTGGTGCCGTTGCGGATATCGGTGAACGTCTCGTTCGAGAAGGGCATCGAAAAATTTTCGCGGGCGCGCAAGTCGCTATAAAGAACCACAAGCCGTTCGGGGTCCTTGTACGGAAGGGGACGAAGCAGCAGCGCATTTGCCACGGTGAAGATGGCGGTAGTCGCGCCAATGCCCAGCGCAATCGTGAGAGCCGCCGTAAGGGTGAAGATGGGGCTTCGACCGAGAGTGCGCCCAGCCACAATGAGATCGCGAAAAGGCACGAGTCCTCCAATTGCTCGGGCCCGATGAAAAAGCGGGCCGGCTCGCGCAGATTAGACACCCAGCGTTCGAAAGTGGTTGTCGGCCGTATCAAACTGGCGACACAAATCTACCTCAGCCATTGATTTGGCTCCGTTGGGCGGGCTACCCTTTTGGCCCTCATCCCCAAACGGGTGTCCGCACCTCTTAGAGCGTTGAAGGAGTCTTTATGCGCCGCCTCCTATTCGTCCTTGCCCTGATCGGGCTCTCGACTTCGCCCTTCGCCCAGGATTTGGACGAGATTGCCGACCTGTCAGCCAAAGCCGCTCGGGTGATTCGGGCGGGCAACCACAATCGACTCACGCCGCCATCTACTGAAGAGAGGTCCGGCATCGTGTCGGCGTATCTCCGCGGACGACACGATGATGCGACCGTCAGCAGCCTCGTTGTCGACGCGGAAAACGTCACAGCACGAGGCCGCGTGCACGTCCGGCTCGGACAGCGCGTCGCCGGGCTCGACGTTTACGGCACGTATGTCAGGGCGGCGCTGACTGCCGACGGATCCCTCTTGGCCGTTGTCGAGAACCTTGCCTCAATCTCGCCGGCGCTGCTGCCCGAACGGGTCAGTCATCGCGACGCGCTCGAGGTTGCACTCGGACGCCGGTATCCGGGCGCGCCGCTGGATTTGCAGGAGGTGGGCTCCAGTGGGAACACCGTCACTTTTGCTCGGGGCGCGCGATTCTTCGAAGATCCGACCGTGACCCGTGTAGCGGTGCCGATGAAGGCAGGTCCGCTCCGCGTCGGTTATCTCGTTGAAACCTGGGACCGCAACAACCAGTTGTGGCACACAGTTGTGGGCGGCAGTGGTCGTATCCTCTTCGAGCAGCTCCGGACGGCCACCGATTCGTACAACATTTTTCCCAATGCGCCGAACAAGACACCTCAGACGATTGTGAACGGGCCTGGCAGCGGCAACACCGAATCTCCAATCGGCTGGGTGACCACGAACACCACGATTGGCAACAACGTGAGCGCCTATCTGGACCGCGACAACAACAATGCCGCTGATGCCAATGGCAGACCTATCTCCGATACTCAGAACTTCTTACAATCAGCTGACCTCACACAGGCGCCGACGACGACCGCCAACCAGATGGTCGCGGTGACGAATCTGTTCTACCTAAACAACGTCGTGCACGACAAGCTGCGTCGCCACGGGTTCAACGAAGCCGCCGGGAACTTTCAGACCAACAATTTCGGGCTCGGGGGGCTGGGCAATGACCCGGTGAATGCCGAGGCCCAGGACGGAGGGGGGACGAACAACGCCAATTTTGCGACGCCGGCCGACGGCCAGCGCCCCCGGATGCAGATGTACATCTGGACGGCCGCAGACCCCGACCGCGATGGCGATCTCGATTCGGACATCGTCTATCACGAATACGGGCACGGTCTGACGTGGCGAATGATTGGCAACATGGCCGGGCCGCTCGCCGGGGCGATTGGCGAAGGGATGAGCGACGTTCTGGCCATTTACATCAATCGCGACGATCGGGTCGCCGAGTACTCGAAGAACAATCTGATTGGCATCCGCCGCTTCCCGTACACGGATTATCCGAACACCTATGACGACGTCACGGGTGGAAGCGTCCACGCCGATGGCGAAATCTACGCGGCGACGATGTGGAAGCTGCTCGAGATTTGGGAATCGTCTGGAAGAACGCAGGACGAACTGTTCGACTACGTGATTGACGGCATGAACTTCACGCCGCAACGACCTGCGTACGAGGACATGCGCAACGGCATCCTGGCTGCGACACCCACACAGGAGGAAGATTGTCTCGTGTGGCAGGCTTTCGCGCAGTTCGGCATCGGTGAGGGTGCGAACGGCAATGAGAGCTGCAACTTTTTCGGTTGCACGATCGATATCACGCAGTCGTTTGATGTTCCGGGGGGGGTGTGCGGCGGGCCGCCGAGCAATACGCCGCCGAACGTCAACATTACGGCACCCGCCAACGGGAGTTCCTTCACGCAGGGGACTTCAGTGACGTTCTCGGGCACCGCAACTGATGACCAGGACGGCAACATCAGCGCAAACTTGGCGTGGAGCTCGAACCGTGACGGGTCGATCGGCTCGGGTGCATCGTTCTTCACGAGCACGCTTTCGGTTGGTGTACACACCATCACTGCAACAGTGATCGACAACGGTGGGTTACAGGACTCGGCGAGCATCCAGGTCACGATTACTACTCCCGGGGGCATCACGCTGAGCACGAGCGGCTACAAGATCAAGGGAAAACGTCACACCGACTTGACGTGGAGCCCCTCCGGGACGGGCAACGTGGACGTCTATCGGAATGGTTCGAAAGTCAGCACGACCGTTAATGACGGATTCCACACCGACGTGATCGACGCGAAGGGCGGCGGCGGGACGTTTGTGTACAAGGTCTGCCAGTCAGGCAGCACGACAGCTTGTTCGAACGAATCGACCGTGACTTTCTGAGGCGTCGCTGAGTGCACTGGAGTCGACGCCTAATTACGAGGAGATCGCGGAGTTCAGGGACCAGGGTTTGCTTCCTGATCTCCACGACCTCCCGTTGAAGACCCAATGCAAACGCCAGCCAGGACTTTACGGCACGGATACGATGATTTCAGCAGACGGCGCGCTCACGCCGCACTCCGTAAGGGCGCGCACGCGGACAAAATACGTCGCTGGCGGCACGACGCCACTCAAGGCGGGGGCACTGACAGGAATAATCGCGACGTTACTCCCGCCCGAGGACGACCCCGCTTCCACGCGGTAGCCTGTCGCCGCAGGGACGGATTTCGCGCGTAATAGGGCGATCAGGATGTCGACGTCGCCGGCGTCGGCGACCAGCGCGCGCACGGCGTCGCGGTCGGTGAGGTCGGCGGCGACGGCGCGCCGCCGATCTCGCCGGCCAGGGGCTCGAGCACGTCGCCGCGGCGACCGGACAGGACGAGCGGGCGCCCGCGGCCGCCAGCGCGCGGGCGATCGCGTGGCCGAGGCCGCCGGTCGCGCCGGTCAGCAGCACCCGTCTGCCGGAGACGTTCATGCGGCGGACGATACCGAAGACCGCCACGGTCGCCGTGAAGCCGTGCAGGAAGTTCTCGCCGCCGACCGGGCCGATCTCGCCCGCCGCGAAGAAGCCGGCCGTCGGGGCGCCGCCGAGCGCGTCGGCGACCGCGCGCGGCGTCGTGGTCGGGCAGGCCGAACATCCCGCGCCCGCGGCCGTTGCAGGTGAACATCAGCGCGCCGGCCGGGCGTCGGTCGCCGAGCGCCTGCGGCGCAGCGCCGAGCGCGTCGTGCAGGTCGCGGTCGGCCGAGTCGGCGTCGCGCGCGTGCATGCGCACGACCTGGCCCGCCTCGATCGGCGCGCCGACCGCGATCGTGCCGGTGTCGGGGTCGCCGCCGAGCACGCGCGCACGAGGAAGTCGCCGTGGACGTACTCGGGCTTGTCGGCGTCGACGACGATGCCCGAGCAGCAGCCCGCCCGAGCGCCGAGCATCTCGCTGCTCGGTCGTCGAGGCCGCTCGAGCACCTCGCGCAGCTTCCGAGCGCGGGCCGCCGGCCGAGCTCGTTGATGAGGTTGCCCTCGGCGGCGGTGATCGTCAGCTCCGGGCCGAGCGGCGTCGCGCCCTGCGAGACGCACGGCAGCAGCTCGACGCCGTCGAAGCGCACGCCGACCGCGCCGCCCGGCGACGACCTCGCTCGCCGAGGAACAGCGCCGCCGCCGCGCGGCGTGCGCGCGCTCGAGCCAGGCCGCCGAGCACGGGCACGCCCGGGCGCGCGGTCGGCAGACTCGGCAGCACGGCGTCGGTCGGGAAGGAGTACGGGTCGGGGAGCAGGATCGCGCCGCCGGCGCCGTCGAGGTCGGGCACGCCGGCGATCGCGACGCCGTCCTCGACTCGGTCGACCTCGGCGTGGAACGTCGGCGACGATGCCGTCGTCGAACGACGCCGCCCAGACGGTGACCGCCGTGCCGCCCTCGATCTCGCGGCCGTCGCCGAGGACGCCGCCGCGCCGCAGCCGATCAGCGCGTCGGGCGCGAGCGCCTCGTGGACGCCCTCGAGCGTCGCCTCGGGGTCGGCGAGGTGCGCGCCGGAGGCGAAGACGACGCGCCAGGTCGCATGCCGCGCCGCCGAGCTCGTCGCGCGCCGCGGCGGCCGGCCTCGGCGGCGCCCGGCCGCGGGTCCGGCGCGGTCGAGAGCCCAGACCCGATGCGCACGCTCATGCCGGCGACGATACTCGCGCCGTGGCGGCCATACTGCCGCGTGCAGCGCCGCCCGTCGTCGCGCTCTTCGGCCCGACCGGGGTCGGCAAGACCGACGTCGCGATCGCGCTCGCCGAGCGGCTGCGCGCGCGCGGCGAGGACCCGGTCGCCGTGTCGGCCGACGCGCTGCAGGTCTACCGCGGCCTGGAGATCCTCACCGGCGTCGCCGACCGCGCGCCGAGCGCGCGCGCCTCGAGCACCGGCTGGTCGTCGTTCGTGCCGGTCGACCGAGCGCTTCAGCGGCGGCCGAGTACGCCGCGCTCGCCCACGCCGAGATCGACGCGCTGCTCGCCGCGGGCGCGACGCCGATCGTCGTCGGCGGCACCGGCCTGTACCTGCGCGCCGCGCTCGCCGAGCTCGACCTGCGCCCGCCGCCGGCGCCGGGCGTGCGCGAGCGCTGGAGGCGCGAGCTGCGACGCGCGCGGGCCCGCGGCGCTGCACGCCGAGCTCGCGCGCGGCGCGCCCGGGGCGGCCGCGCGGATCGCCGCCGACGCGACCGCCACCGCATCGTGCGCGCGCTCGAGCTGCTCGACGCCGGGCGAGCCGAGCCGCCGCGCGCGGCCGAGCGCAGCTGTGGACGGCGCGACACGCGCCACCCGACGCGGCTCGTCGGCCTCGTCGATGGACCGCGACGCGCTTACGCGCGCATCGACGCGCCGCGTCGACGCGATGGTCGCCGCCGGCGCGGTCGACGAGGTGCGCGCGCGCGGACGCCGCCGGCGCGTCGGCGACCGCGCGCGAGGCGCTCGGCTTCGAGGAGCTGCTGCGCCGGCGACGTCGAGGCGATGAAGCGCCGCACCCGCCGCTACGCCCGCCGCCAGCTGACGTGGATGCGCAAGCTGCCCGGCGTCGAGCTCGTCGACGTCACCGGCCGCGACGCCGGACGCGGCCGCCGCGGTCGATCGCGCTGCGCATGATGCGCGCCTGCGCTTCGAGAAGTGGCAGGCGCTCGGCAACGACTACCTCATCTTCGAGGCGCGCGCGCTGCCGTTCGAGCTGACCCCGGCGCGCGTCCAGCGCCTCTGCGACCGCCACTCCGGCGTCGGCGCCGACGGCATCCTGCTGCTCTCCGCCGCCCGACGAGCCGGGCTTCGTCGCGCGGCTGCGGATCTTCAACCCCGACGGCTCGGAGGCCGAGCTGTCGGGCAACGGCGCGCGCGAGGCGGTCCTGTACCTGCGCCGCCGCGGCTGGACGGACGCCGACCGTTCTCGATCCAGACCGCCGCGGGCGAGATCCGCCCGACGATCACCGGCCCGACGACCTGCCGCTGGACATGGGCCGCGCGCGCACTGCGCTCGAAGGACTTCCCGTCGGGCGACGCCGACGGCGTCGGCGAGCTCGAGGCCGGCGGCGCCTGGCGCTTCCAGCACGTCGCGATCGGCAACCCGCAGTGCGCGATCCGCGTCGCCGACCGCGACGAGCTCGAGGCGCTCGACCTGCCGGCGATCGGCCCGGCGATCGAGCACGCACGAGCTGTTCCCCAACCGCACGAACGTCTCGTTCTGGACCGAGCTCGCGCCGGGCCGCATCCGCGCGCGGATCTTCGAGCGCGGCGTGGGGGAGACGATGTCCGCGGCACCGGCGCCAGCGGCGCCGCGGTCGCCTACGTCCTGCGCGGCGGCGACTCGCCGGTGACCGTCGGCTCGACGGCGGCGAGCTCGAGGTCGACGTCGGCGAGGACCTGCACGTCGACCTCACCGGCTGGGCCGTGCCCGGTCTACGCGGCGAGCTCAGCGCCGAGCTGCTCGACAGCGCTCGGACTGCAACCGACGTGCGTCGCGCAGCGCCTCGTTCAGCGACGTCTTGAGGTCGTGCGACGCGCTGCGCCGCCGATGATCAGCGCCGCCGGCAGCTGGTAGTCGCCGGCCGGGAACGCCTTCGGCGCGTGCCCGGGATGACGACCGAGCCGCGGCGGCACCTCGCCCGCGGTGCTCGACCGGGCCCTGCGCCGGTGACGTCGATGATCGGCGTCGACGCGGTGAGCACGACGTTCGCGCCGAGCACGGCCTCGCGCGCCGACGCGCACGCCCTCGACGACGATCGCAGCGCGAGCCGAGGAAGGCGCCGTCCTCGACGATCACCGGCGCGCGCCTGCGGCGGCTCGAGCACGCCGCCGATGCCGACGCCGCCCGAGAGGTGCACGTCGCGCGCCGATCTGCGCGCACGAGCCGACGGTGGCCCAGGTGTCGACCATCGTGCCCGGGCCGACCCAGGCGCCGATGTTCACGTAGCTGGGCATCAGCACGACGCCGGCGCGACGAGGAACGCGCCGTAGCGCGCCGATCGCCGGGCGGCACGACGCGCACGCCGCGCTCGGCGTAGCCGCGCTTGAGCGGGATCTTGTCGTGGAACTCGAACGGCCCGACCTCGATCGTCTCCATCTCGCGCAGCGCGGAAGTAGAGCAGGATCGCCTGCTTCGACCCACTCGTTGACGACGCCAGCCGTCGCCGTCCGGCTCGGCCACGCGCGAGCTCGCCGCGGTCGAGCAGCCCGATCGCCTCCTCGACGGCCGCGCGCGGCGTCGGCGTCGCCGCCGGCTCGCAGAGCGGCCGTCGATGCGCGCGGCGCGAGCTCGTCGGCTCACAGCGTCGTCCTCGACGCGATGCCTGCAGGCGCGCCGCGCTCGCGGACTCGCCAGCGGTGGGCACGAGCGCGAGCCGCACGTAGCCCTCGCCGGCCGGCCCGAAGAACTCGCCCGGGCGCGACGCACGACGCCGCGCTCGAGCAGCCGCCGGCGAAGGCCTCGACGCTCGCCGCCGGGCACCGCGACCCACAGGTAAATCGTCGCCTCGCCGCCGGCGATGCGCAGGCCCGCCGCTCGCAGCGCGCGGCAGCAGGACGTCGCGCTTGGCGCGGTAGACGCGCGCATGGCCTCCGACGTGCGCCTCGTCGCTCCAGGCGGCACGGCGGCGCGCTGGACGAACTCCTGCGGCGCGGTGCCGACGTTGGGCCGGAAGCGCTTGAGCGCCGCGATCGAGCCGCGGGTCGCCGGCCACGAAGCCCGAGCGGTAGCCGGTCATCGCCGAGCGCTTGGACAGCGTGTTGAACACGACGACGTTCGTGCGGTCGGCGACCTGGAGCGCCGAGGCCGGCGGCTCGTCGCCGAACCAGACTCGCTGTAGGCCTCGTCGGAGGCGAGCACGAAGTCGTGCTCGCGCGGCGAGCGCGGCCAGCCGCTCGTAGAGCGCGAGCGGCGCCGACCGCGCCCGTCGGGTTGTTCGGGTAGTTGAGCCAGAGCAGCGCCGACGCGCGCCCAGGTCGTCGGCGGACCGCGTCCAGGTCGGGCAGGAAGCCGTCTCGGCGCAGCAGCGGCAGCTCGAGCACGCCGCGCGCCGGCGAACAGCGCGCCGCGCTCGGGGACCGGGTAGCCCGGCGTCGTGACGACGCGACGCAGCGCCGCGCGCGCGAGCACCTGCGCGAGCTGGAAGATCGCCTCCTTGGAGCCGAGCGTCGGGATGACCTCGGTCGCCGGGTCGAGCGCGACGCCGAAGCGCCGCGCGCGACCCAGCCGGCGATCGCCGCGCGCAGCTCGGGCAGGCCCTCGGCGAGCGGGTAGGTCGACGCGGCTCGAACGCCGGCGGCCAGCGCCTCGCGGATGAACGCCGGCGTCTCCTCGCGCGGCTCGCCGATCCCGAAGTCGAGCACGCTCGACGCCCGCGCGCGGCCAGCGCGCCGCTTGGCCTCGGTCAGGCGCACGAACGGGTAGGTCGCCAGGCCGCGGCGAGGACGGGGGAGAGGCGCATCATCCGCCGGCGCCGAACGCCTCGAGCGACCCGGTAGGCAGCGCACGAGCGCGGCGATCTCGACCGACTCGTCGCGCGCGGTGCGCCTGCGCGGGCGCCCGGGCCGAAGTTGACCGCGGCGATGCCCGCCGGCGGTGAACTCGGCGACCGGCGTCCACGCCTGCTTGGGCGCGACCTCGAGGCCGCCGGCCTCGAGCAGCCGCTGCGACCAGCGGGTTGCCGACGGCGACCGGCGCCGGTCGGCGCGATGGCGTCGATGTCGAACTCGCCGTGGCCGCCGCACAGCTCGGCCAGCCGCGCCTCGGCCTCGGCCGGCGTCGCGGCCCGGCGCGTAGCGGAAGTTCAGTTGGCACTCGACGCGGTCCGGGATGACGTTCCGGCGATCCCGCCCGCGATCCGCGTGACCGAGCGACCTCGAGAACTCAAGCCCGTCGAATCGAAGCGGCTCGCGGCGCGTGCGCGGCGAGCGCGGCGATCACGCGGCCGGCGCGCTCGATCGCGTTGTCGGCCAGCCACGGCCGGGCGGAGTGGGCCGCTGCGCCCGTGGAAGGTCCAGCGTCGCGTTGACGTTGCCCAGGCAGCCGGCGTGGACGCGTTGTCCGTCGGCTCCATCACGACGCGAAGTCGGCGTCGCGCGGCGCCGGGCTCGCGCTCCAGCAGCGGCGTCAGCGCGGTGTCGGCGAACGGCAGCTCCTCGCGCGGGAAGAAGACGAAGCGAGGTCGACGGCGTCGGCGCGCGCCGCGCCAGCGCCAGCTCGATCATCACGGCCAGGGCGCCCTTCATGTCGGCGGCGCCGAGGCCGTGAACGCGCGTCGCCGTCGCGGCGGCCCGGGAGGTTGTCCTGCGCCGGCACGGTGTCGAGGTGGCCGGCCAGCAGGATGCGCGGGCCGCGCCCCGGGGGCCGGGCGGGCCAGCAGGCAGGCGTCGCCGAGGTCGAGCACCTCGAGCCCGCCGGCGCGCAGGACCCCGCGCCACGTGGTCGAACAGCGCGGCCTCCTCGTGCGACGCGCGACGGGACATCGACGAGCTCGAGGGTGCGCGCGGCCAGGCGGTCGGCGAGCCCGTCGCTGAACATGGGCCAGGACCCTATGGGATCATCCGGGCATGCCCCGCGCCGCCCTCCTTCTCGCACTGCTCGCGCTGTTCGGAGCCGGCCTGGCCGCCTGTGGCGACGCCGACGAGACCGGCGGATCGTCTCCCGCCGAGGAGCAGACGAGCGAGCCCGCGGGCGGCGCCCCCGCGATCGTGATCGACATGAAGGGCAACGCGTTCGCGCCGGCGGAGGCCAAGGCGAAGGTGGGGGACACGGTCACCTGGACGAACTCCGACCCGGTCGTGCACAACGTCACCGGAGGCGGGGTCGACTCCGGCAGCATCGACGGCGGTGCCGACTTCACCTTCACGCCCGAGAAGTCCGGCCGGATCAACTACGTCTGCACGATCCACCCTGGCATGAAGGGCTCGCTCACCGTCGACGAGGCGTAGCCGGTCGCGGCGAGGCGCCATGCGCTACTGCGGCGTCGACGTCTCGGCGCGCCCCTCGAACCAGCAGCTGGTCACCCTCCACGAGCGCCGCACGCGCGACGGCGTCGAGCTCGTGGCGACCTTCTACGCGCCCGGGACGGTCGACGCGGTGGCGCGCACGGTCGAGGGCTTCGGCCGCGGCGAGGCCGTGGTCGGGGTCGACGCGCCGAGCGGCCACCGGCTCGACCTGCTGGCGCCCGGTTCGCCCGCGCGCTCCCGGCTGCGCCTTGCCCGAGGGGCGCTACGAGCGCATGCGCGTGTGCGACGCGCTGCTGTTCCGCCGCGGCCTGCCGCTGTACCCCGTGCCGCGGGCCTGCTGCGCCGCCTGCCCGGCGATTTCCACGCCCACTTCGACGCGTCGGCGTTCGGCGCCGTCGTGCCCGGCCGGCGCAGGCCCTGCCGGCGCTGCAGCGCCTGGCGCTGCAGCTGGCCGCGGTGACCGGGGCGCAGACCGACCGCATGACGCGCGACCACGGCTGGCGCCTGATGTCCGTCGGCCGCCTGATCGAGCGCCTGGCCGGCATGGCGGCGTCGCTGGCAGCGCTGGTCAATGCGGTCGGCGCGCGCGGCGGGTCGTCGGCCGCGACCGAGCTGCTGCTCGATCTGTTCGACAGCGCCATCACCTTTCGCTCGCGTTACCAGCATCACGAGGACCTGCTGGCCCTGGCGGACCTGCTGCTGTTCGACGACACCAATCCGCGCGCCTTCGCCGGCACGCTGCGGCGCCTGCGCACCGAGCTCGGCAAGCTGCCGACGCCGCTCGGCCTGCACGAACTGCTGCCGGCGGCCGGCGCGGGCGTGCCGCTGGAGGCCTTGCGCGGCGCCGACGACGCCGCGCTGCGCGCGCTGATGGCGCGCACCGCCGAGTCGCTGCAGCAGTGCGCCGCAGCGCTGAGCGATGCCGTGGGGCAGCGCTATTTCGCGCACGCCGAGGGCGGCGACGAGATGCAGCGGGTGTGACATGAATCCCCCCGAAGCGGCTTCGCCGCTCCCCCCAGGGGGGCGCCGCCAGCGGCCTGGCAGAGCCAGATCCGCGGCGTCTGCTTGGCATGGGTGTTGGCTGTTTGCGTGGGCCCTGGACGTGACCACCCTCGCCGTCGAACACCTCACCCACTACAGGTACGCCGCGTCCGTTGAGCTGGCGCAGCACATGGCCTACCTGCGGCCGCTGGACGATGCGGGCCAGCAGCTCGAGGCGTTCGACCTGACGATCGAGCCGATGCCTTCGCATCGCCGCAGCGAGACCGATCGCTTCGGCAACCAGCGCCTGGCCTTCGCGCTGGCCGGCGCGCACGCGCGCTGCAGGTGCGTGCGCGCTCGCGGGTGAGGGTGCGTGCCGCCCGCAGCGATCGACCCTGACGCGACGGCGCCATGGGAGCACGGTGCGCGAGCGCCTGCGCTTTGCGGCCGGCGCGCCTTACGAACCGGCGGCCGAGTTCGCGGTGGCGTCGCCCTACGTGCCGCGGCTGGCGGCGCTGCGGGCCTGTGGCGGCGCCGTCGTTCGCGCCGGGCCGGCCCGTCGCGGCCGCGGCCATCGACCTGATGCGCCGCCTGCACCAGGAATTCGCCTATCGCAGCGCGAGCACCACGCTGGACACGCCGCTGGCGCAAGTGCTGGCGCGGCGCGAAGGCGTGTGCCAGGACTTCGCGCACCTGATGATCGGTGCGCTGCGCATGCACGGCCTGGCGGCGCGCTACGTCAGCGGCTACCTGCTCACCACGCCGGCGCGCGCGAGCGTCGCCGCGGCACCGATGCTGGGCGCCGATGCCTCGCACGCCTGGGTGGCGCTGTGGTGTCCGTTCGTGGACGGCGAGCGCCGCGCGCTGGCTGGAACTCGACCCGACCAACAACCTGCTGCCGAGCGATCGCCACATCCGCCTGGCCGTGGGGCGCGACTACGGCGACGTGGCGCCGCTGCGCGGCGTGATCCGCGGCGGCGGCGACCACCAGCTCAGCGTGGAGGTCAGTACAAGCGACGGCCGCGTGGCCAGAACGACTTGCGAGGAGCAGCCCCATGAGCCCCGGCCCCCGTTACGACGAGATGCACGCGCGCTGCCCGACCAGGTGCGCGATCACTACCGCGCCTACGACCGCTGGCTCGCCGAGCAGCCGCAGCGAGGTGATGCAGCTCGCGGCGCGAGGAGGCCGAAATGATCTTCCGCCGCGTCGGCATCACCTTCGCCGTCTACGGCGCGAAGGACGAGGACGGCGCCGGCACCGAGCGGCTGATCCCGTTCGACCTGATCCCGCGCATCATCCCGGCCGCACGAATGGCGCGAGATGGAGAGAGGGCCTGGTGCAGCGCGTGACGGCGCTGAACCGCTTCATCCACGACGTCTACCACGACCAGGAGATCCTCAAGGCCGGCGTCGTGCCGGCCGAGCAGGTGCTGAACAACGCGCAGTTCCGGCCCGAGATGATGGGCGTCGAGGTGCCCGGCGACATCTACTCGCACATCGCCGGCATCGACATCGTGCGCGCCGCCAACGCCGACGGCAGCGGCAGCTACTACGTGCTCGAGGACAACCTGCGCGTGCCCAGCGGCGTGAGCTACATGCTCGAGAACCGCAAGATGATGATGCGGCTGTTCCCCGAGCTGTTCAGCCAGCACCGCGTCGCGCCGGTCGCGCACTATCCCGACCTGCTGCTCGAAACGCTGCGCGCGGTGGCGCCGGCCGGCGGCCAACGACCCGACGGTCGTGCGTGCTGACGCCCGGCATGTACAACAGCGCCTACTTCGAGCACGCCTTCCTGGCGCAGCAGATGGGCGTCGAGCTGGTCGAGGGGCAGGACCTGTTCGTCAAGGACGACTTCGTCTTCATGCGCACGACGCAGGGCCCGCGGCGGGTCGACGTGATCTACCGCCGCGTCGACGACGACTTCCTCGACCCGCACGGTGTTCCGCCCGACTCGCACGCTCGGCTGCGCCGGGCTGCTCGACGTCTACCGCGCCGGCAACGTGACGCTGTGCCAACGCCATCGGCACCGGCGTCGCCGACGACAAGTCGATCTACCCGTACGTGCCGAAGATGATCGAGTTCTACCTCGGCGAGAAGCCGATCCTGCAACAACGTGCCGACCTACCTGTGCCGCGACGCCGAGGACCTGCAGCTACGTGCTCGCCCACCTGCGGCGAGCTGGTGGTCAAGGAGGTGCACGGCGCCGGCGGCTACGGCATGCTGGTCGGCCCGGCGGCGACGCAAGGCCGAGATCGAGGAGTTCCGCGGCGCGCTCGAGGCCAACCCGACGAACTACATCGCGCAGCCGACGCTGGCGCTGTCGACCTGCCCGACCTTCGTCGAGAGCGGCATCGCGCCGCGCCACATCGACCTGCGGCCCTTCGTGCTGTCGGGCAAGGACGGTGCAGATGGTGCCCGGCGGCCTGACGCGCGTGGCGCTGAAGGAAGGCTCGCTGGTCGTCAACTCGTCGCAGGGCGGCGGCACCAAGGACACCTGGGTGCTGGAGAGCCTGAGCCGGCGAATCGAGCCAGTGCCTGAGCCAATGCTGTCACGAACCGCCGACCACCTGTTCTGGATGGCCCGCTACATGGAGCGGGCCGAGAACACCGCGCGCATGCTCGACGTCAACTACCAGATGTCGCTGCTGCCGCAGTCGGCCGAGGCGGCCGAGCAGGGCTGGCGCGGCCTGCTCGGCATCACCGAGCTGACCGGCGACTTCGCCAAGCGCTACGGCGACGTCGACGCGCGCAGAGCGTCATGGAGTTCATGGTCAGCGACGCGCGCCAACCTCTCGTCGATCGTCCGCGTGCCTGATGGCCGCGCGCGAGAACGCGCGCGCGGTGCGCGGCACGCTGACCACCGAAGTCTGGGAGACGCAGAACCAGACCTGGCTCGAGTTCAACCGCATGCTCGCGCGCGGCGACTTCGAGCGCGACCCGGGCGCAGTTGTTCGAATGGGTCAAGTTCCGCTCGCACCTGTCGCGCGGCGTCACCGTGGGCACGATGCTGCAGGACGAGGCCTTCCACTTCCTGCGCCTCGGCACCTTCCTCGAGCGCGCCGACAACACGGCGCGGCTGCTCGACGTCAAGTTCCACGCGCGTGCGACAGCGAGTTCTTCGGCAGCCGGCGCAGCGGCGAGCCGGCAAGGACGCAGGAGGTACGACTTCTATCACTGGAGCGCGATCCTGCGCTCGGTCTCGGGCTTCGAGGTCTACCGCAAGGTCTACCGCAACGTGATCCGGCCCGAGCAGGGTGGCCGAGCTGCTGATCCTGCGCCCCGACATGCCGCGCTCGCTGGCGGCGTGCATGAACGAGGTGGTGACAACCTGCAGCATGGTCGCCAACGAGCAGAGCGGCGAGACGCTGCGCCGTGCCGGCCGGCTGCACGCCGACCTGCAGTACGGCCGCATCGACGAGATCCTGGCCACCGGGCTGCACGCCTACCTGACGCAGTTCCTCGACCGCGTCGAACGACCTCGGCGTCGGCATCAGCCGCGACTTCCTGGTGCCGATGGCGGCTTGAACGTCTGCCTTCAGGCGGTGGTGCGAATCACCGAGAGGTGCTCGGTGCCGCTCTCGGGCAGCCACACCTCGCCCGGCCGGCCGAGGATCTGGCGCACGTTGCGCCCTCGCGCGAAAGCCGAAGCGCTCGAACTTCTCGCTCGCCGGATCGAAGCGCAACACCGCGTTGCCGCCGAAGTCGCTGACCCAGACCGTGTCGCGCTCGTCGACGTAGACGGCGTAGGCGCGCGGGTTCGTCGCCCGGCAGCTTCCATGCGCGCCAGCTGCTTCGCCGCCGGGTCGTGCACCGACAACTGCCCGCAGTTCCATTCGCTGACCCAGATGCGGCCGCGGCTGTCGCTCCAGACGCGGCGCGCGCCCTGGTTCTGCGTCGGCGGCTCGACCACCATCGAGTCGCCGGTCGTGCGATCGATGCGCGCGATGAACGAGCCGGCGAGCGAGCACCACCACACCTCGCCGCGCCGGCGTGGCGCAGATGCCGTACGGCCCGCGGCCCGCGCGGCGCGTCCTTGACGCTGACCGTGCCGCTCTTGACGGCCAGCTTGCCGACGATGCCGCTCTGGCCGGTGAACCACAGGTCGCCGTCGCCGTCGAAGGCGCAGGTGTTGAGGTTGGCGTAGGGCTGCCCTCGGGCAGCGCGAACACGCGCACCGCGCGGTCGGGCCAGCCCACGCGCACGATCGCGTTCTGGCCGCCGTCGGTGAGCCAGGCCGCGCTGTCGGGGCCCTGGATCACGCCGTGCGGCGACGAACCGCGGCCGAGCGCGATCAGCTCGAGCTGCCGCTCTTCGGGTCGAACCAGCCGAGGTGGCCGCTGCGCTGCGCCGAGAACCAGACGCCGCCGTCGGGGGCCGGCGCGACGTCGTGGATGCCGGTGCGCGCGCGGTGCTCAGCGGCCACGACTGCATCGTGGCGCGGTCGCGTCGGCGGACGCGGCCGCGCCGATCGCACCGATCGCACACAGCGCCTCGCGGCGCGAGACTCGCCCTTGTTTCATCGCGATCTCCTGGCAGGGGATCGGAGGATTTTGCGCGGCCCCTCAGGCCGCGAGCGCGAGCGCGGGGCGGGTGTCGGCGGTGGCGCGCGGTGGACCGGCGCTGCGCCGGCGATGTTGCGGTAGACGCCGCAGCCCAGCAGCAGGTCGGGGCCGATGCCGATCACGTACGAGGTCTTGGGCATCACCGCACCGTTGGTGGGATTGACGATGTCGTAGTCCACCCAGCCGCAGCGGTCGCTGTCCACCGCGCTGCCAGGCGTCGCGCACCAGCTTCGCGGCGTCCAGGCCGGGAACGCTCGACAGCGCCTGGCCGATCTTGGCCGGTGTTCGAGCTGAAGGCGCGGTAGATGCCCTGGCGGTCGAACGCGAAGACGTACAGATCGCGGTCGCTGAACGGGTTGTCCTTGGCGTGCAGCGCGGTCTGGGCCTGCGTCCAGCCGACCTGCGCCACCAGCGCGGCCGCGCGCTCGACGAAGTCGCGCGCCTCGTCGGCGGTGCCCTGGCGCAGCTTGATGTGCGACACCGCCGCGGCCAGGCTGCGTCGAGCGCTGCAACAGGCTGTTGGCGGTCGAGCCGGCGGCCTCGACCGCTGCGGCGTTGCCCTGCGTGATCTGGTCGAGGCTGCCGACGGCCTGGCCGACCTGGGTCAGGCCGGTGCTCTGCTCCTGGCTGCCCTGCGAGATGCCGCGCAGGCGGTCGCCGACGTCGCGCACCCCGGCCAGCAGCTGCGTCATTTCCTTCTCGATCGCGCGCACGCGGCGTGCGCCTTCACCCGCGTCGTCGCGCGAGCCCGCGATCAGGTTGCGGATCTCGCCGGCGGACGTCGCCGCGCGCTGCGCCAGCAGGCGCACTTCGCCTGCGACCACGGCAAAGCCCTTGCCCTGATCGCCGGCGCGTGCCGCCTCGACGGCCGCGTTCAAGGCCAGCAGATTGGTCTGGAAGGCGATGGCGTCGATGGTTGCGACGATCTCGGCCACCTTGCCGGCGCCCGATTCGATGCGGGACATGGTCTCCAGCGCCACCGCCATCGCCGCGCCGCTGGCCTCGGCGACGTTGCGCAGGTCGGCCATCTGGGCGTCGGCCTGGCGCGCAGCTTCGGCATTGCGCGCCACCGTGCGGATGATCTCGTCCACCGTCCGGGCGGTCTGCTCGACGCTGGTGGCCTGATCCTCGGTGCGTGCGGACAGGCTGCGGTTGGCCTCGGCCATGCGCTGGCCGGCCGTGCCCACCAGGCTGGCGTCGTTGCGCACCGCCGCCACGATCGACGACAGGCTGGCGGCCATGCGCTCCAGTTCGCGACCCATGGCGGCGAACTCGTCGTCGCCGGGAACGCTGATGGCGGCGGCGAGGTTGCCGTCGGCCAGCACGCCGATGCCGTGGCCGACCGCCTGAATCGAGGCGCCGATGGCGCTGTGCAGAGCCAGCACCAGGTAAATGAAACCGGCTGCCGCCGCGACCGCGAGGCCGGCCGGCAGCGGCCAGAGTGCGAGCCACAGCAGCGGCCACAGCGCGGCTGCCGACAGCACGAAGAGCTTGGTGGGCAGACGGCCGCGCCGCATCAGCGCCACGCCGGGCGCGAGCAGGCGAAACAGGGGGTTGTGGGCAGGTTGAGTCACGCGCCCAGTGTGCGGCCGCGGCGGCGACGGCATCCGCCGAACAGGCGGGTCAGGAGACCCCAATTCGGTGCGCGGGGGGCGGCGTGGCGGGCAGCGCCTGGGCCAGCGCCACGTACTCCGCCACCGGCACCTCCTCGGCGCGGCGCTGCAGGTCGAACACGCCGTCGAAGCCGCGGGCCTCGAGCCACGGCCCGAGGCTGTGGCGCAGCAGCTTGCGGCGCTGGGAAAAGGCGACTGGCGACCAGCGCGTCGAGCATGCGCGCGGTCGACCGCGGCCGGCTGCGGCCAGCGGCAGCATGCGCACCACGGCCGAGTCGACCCGCGGCGGCGGCTCGAAGGCCTCGGGCGGCACGTCGAACAGCGACTCGATGTGCGTAGCGCCACTGCAGCATCACCGACAGGCGCCCGTAGTCCTTGCTGCCGGGCGCGGCGGCCATGCGCTCGACCACCTCCTTCTGCAGCATGAAGTGCTGGTCGTCGATGTGGGCGGCCGCGCTCCAGCAGATGGAACAGGATCGGCGTCGAGATGTTGTAGGGCAGGTTGCCGACGACGCGCAGCGGCCGCCGGCCGCGCGGCCAGCGCCGCGAAGTCGACCGTCAGCACGTCGGCCTCGATGACCTCGAGCTCGCGGCGCGCTTGCGCAGCCGCGCGGCCAGGTCGCGGTCGAGCTCGATCACGGTCAGCCGCCCGCAGCGCTCGACCAGCGGCTCGCGTCAGCGCGCCCAGGCCGGGGCCGATCTCGACCAGCGCCTGGCCCGGCTGCGGGTCGATCGCGCGCGACGATGCGCGTCGATGACCGCGCGCGTCGGCCAGGAAGTGCTGGCCGAAGCGCTTGCGCGGCGATGTGCTCTCACCGCGGTTCACTGCGGCGGTTCGCGCAACTCGACGTAGGCGCGCGCCGCGCACCTCGCGCACCCAGTCCTCGTAGGCGTCGTCGAACTTCTGCTCGCGCAGCGCCGTTGCGCGCCTGCTCGCGCAGCTGCTTGGCGTCGGGCGTCGACGCTGCGCCGCTCCATCGACCTGGATCAGGTGCACGCCGAAGCGCGACACCACCGGCTCGCGAGACGCCGCCGAGCGGCAGCGCGTTCATCGCCTCCTCGAACTCGGGCACGAACTGGCCGGGCGCGGCCCAGCCGAGGTCGCCGCCCTGCGCGGCGCTGCCGTCCTCGCGAGAACTCGCGCGCGAGCTGCCTCGAAGCGGCGCTGCGCCGCTCTCGATCTGGCGCTTGAACTCGGCCAGGCGCGCCGCGCCGCGGCCTCGCGTCAGCTGCGCCGACGGGCGCAGCAGGATGTGGCGGGCGCGCGTCTGCGTCACGCGCGAAGGCGCCGCCCTCGCGCGCGCTCGACCAGCTTGAGCACGTGGAAGCCCGCGCCGGTGCGCAGCAGCGTCGGCGCGACCTCGCCCGGCTTGCAGCGGGCGCACCGCCTCGACGAAGACGTCGGGCAGGCGGTCGGCCGGCGCGCAGGCCGATCTCGCCGCCGCTGCGCCTTGTTGCCGTCTTCGGAGACCTGCGCGCGCCACGGCGTCGAAGTCCTCGCCGGCGCGGACGCGCGCCAGCGCGGCTCGGCGCGCGCGCGGCGCTCGGCGACCACGGCGTCGCTCGGCGCCCTCGGGCAGCGTGACCAGGATCTGCGCGATGTTGTATGCACCTCGGCGGCGGCGGCCTGCCGCGCTGCTGGTCGATCAGCGCGTCGATCTCGGCGTCGGTGATGCGGATGCGCTGCTGCCACCTCGCGCTCGCGCACGCGCTCGACCATGATCTGGTCGCGCAGGTTGGTGCGGAAGCGCGCGTAGTCCGATGCCTTCGCTGCGCCAGGCGCTGGCGCAGCTGCGCCAGCGTCAGCTGGTTCTGCGCCGCGACGTTGCGCCGACGGCGCGGTCGAGCTCGGCGTCGTCGACGCGCACGCCGCTGTCGCGCGCGTGCGTGAGCAGCACGCGCTCGTCGATCAGCGCGTCGAGCACCTGCGTGCGCAGCTCGCCTGCGGCGGCAGGCGCTGGCTCGTTGCGCTGCGCGTCGGCGCGCGCCGCGCGCCATGCGCTGGCTCAGCTCGCCGGCGGTGACGAGCTCCTGGTTGACGATGGCGACGATGTAGTCGCCGCGGTGCGCGGTGCGCGGGCGCCGCTGCGCGGCGGCCAGGCGCACGGCGAGCACTGCGGCAGCGGGCACGCGCGAGCGACGAGCAGGGCATCGATCGGTCGGAGTGGGGACGTCGAGTCATAGGCGTGAGTCGCGCGACGGCGGGTCGCTGCGGTCGTCGCGCAGCAGGCGGTAGCCGGGGATATTGTCCTTCAAGACCTGCAGCGGGTTCGACCCGAGGCGCGACAGCCCGACCAGCTCGAGCTGCAGCAGCAGCCGCGTCGTCGCTTCGCTGCGGCCGGTGGACACCGCTCGGCGACGACGCGGCCGATCCAGCAGCCGGCGTCGTATTCCACGCCGACCAGCGAATCGGTGACGCGGCTGTCGCGCATGCTGTAGTTGACGCGGCCGACGCCGTACAGCGTGCCGCCGCTGCAGTCGCCGCGCGCCGGCTGCTGCCGCGCGCCGTCGCCGCGCGCGCCGTAGATCGGCCACTGCCAGCCGAGTCGAGCTGCTCGCTAGGCCGCGCGTCAGGCGGTAGGCGGCGTTGACGCGTGCGGAACGGGCCCGGGCGAGTAGCGCGCGCCGAGGATCGAGCGCGTCGACGCGGTCGGTCTCGGGGCTGTACTGCACGCGGCGTCGAAGCGTCCAGCTCGGCGACAGCTGCGACGAGCCGAGCAGCAGCAGGTCGGAGAAGCGCTGCGTGCAGCGGCGCGCCGTCGGGCGTGATGCGCTGGTCGCGGAACAGGTAGCGCTGCGCGACGCCCAGGCGCAGCGCCTCGGCGCCGGTGTCGCGGTCGAGCAGGCGCGTGGTCACGCCGGCGGTGAGCTGGTGGGCGTCGGAGACGCGGTCGATGCCGGAGAACGCGTTCTCGCTGAAGATCGAGATCGAAGTTGAAGTCCTTGGCGCGCCGAGTCGAAGTTGCGGCAGCGTGCGCCTGGTCGCGAAACGGCGTGTTGACGTAGAGCAGGCGCGGCTCCAGCGTCTGGCGCAGCGGCGCGCCGAACCAGCGCGCGTCGCGCTCGAACACGCAGGCCGCTGTCGAGGCTGAACGGTCGGGAATCGACGCGCGAGCGCGCTGCGTGCGGCCGTCGCTCATCGGCTGGTCGGTGCGGTAGTGCGCGGCGTTGAGCGACAGCCGCGGCGTCAGCCACCAGCCCGGGCGCGCGCCAGGCGGCTCGAGCACGCGCCAGCAGGTGCAGCGCGCTCGCCGTCGGGGCGCGCCGGCAGGCCGGATCGCCGTTCGGCAGCTGCGAAGCGGTTGACCTCGGCCTCGAAGCCGAGATCTCGGCCGAAGCCGCCGAGGCCCAGCGGCCGGCCGATGCCGCGCCAGCCGACCTGCGGCGCGCGCTGGTAGGGCGGCGGCGATCAGCGTCGGCGGGTCGGCGTCCTGCAGCACCTGCCAGTGCTGCACGCGCGCGTAGGCCGTCCAGTCTCGACGCCGAGCAGGCCGAAGTCGCGCTCGACTTCGCCAGATCAGCGGCAGCAGGCGCGGCGTGAACGAGCGGCATGTCGCGCGCGGAAAGTCCTTCCAGTAGTCGTCGTCGGACACGCGCATGCCCACGTGGCGCCAGCGCTAGCCGTGTCGCACGCCGAGGCCGTGCCGTCGTGCTGCCACTGCAGCGCGTAGCGCGAGTCGCCGGCGACGCGGTCGTCGGGCAGCAGGTGCCGATTGCAGCTCGCCGCCGTGGTCGCGGCTCGAGGTAGCGGAACTCGCTGCCGCAGCGCCGGCGCCGCGGCGCGTGCTAGACCGTCGGCGTGAAGGTGGCGTCGCGGTTGCGGCGCGATGTTCCAGTAGTACGGCACCGCGAGCTCGAAGCCGCTCTTGCTGTCGAGGTTGATGCGTCGGCGGCAGCCAGCCCGACTTGCGCTCGTCGGTGAGCGGAAAGCTCAGCACCGGCGCGGCCAGGATCGGCACGCCCAGGAAGCGCAGCACCGCGCCTTCGGCGATGCCTTCGTTGGCCTCGAAGTCGAGCTTGACGCGCTCGGTGCTCAGCAGCCAGGCCGGCATGCCGTCGCCGTCGCGCCGACTGCGCGGGCAGCTGGTGTAGGTGGCGCGCGTGAGCTGCGCGCGCTGCGTCGTCGATGAAGTCGATGCGCTCGGCGCTGGCCGCCGGCGCCGGTGCGCGCGAAGAAGTACTCGGGCTCGTGAAGAAGCCTTCGAAGCGCTGCACGTGCAGCTGCAGCTCGGGGCCCGCGAAGAAGTTGCCGTCGCGTCTCGATGCGCACGTTGCCGCGCGCGCGCGCGCAGGTCGTCGGCGTTGTCGTAGCTCGAGGCGGTCGGCGCGCGAGCACGATGCCGCCGCGGCGCAGCTCGACATTGCCCTCGGCGACGGTCTCAGGTCGGGCCGGCCGCGCAATCTCGTCGGCCTCGCAGCATGCAGCGGCAACTGCGCGTCGTCGCCGGCGGCGCGCGGCAGCCGGCGCCGGCGCATGCGCGCCGGCGCCGACGCGGCGCGGCGCGCCGGTGCGGCCGGCGAGGCAGCGCCAGCGCGAGCGCAGGCGCCAGCACGGCCGAGCGAGCGCTGCGGCGCAGGGCGTGCAGCGCAGCGGCGGCACGGCAGCGGACTTGGTGGCTGACGCAGGGCGAGCGCGCGAGCGATCGCTACGAGGCGCCGGTGGACCGCGGGCGGTTTGTAGAATCGATTATCCATGACAGCCGTGCACCGATCCCGCCTGCGCACCGCATCGCCTGGCCCGACCCGCCGCGCCACGAGCGCCTTCGAGCGCTGGCTGCGCGCCGCTGGCCGCGCAGCACGGCCTGCAGCCGGCACGCTGCGCGCCGGCGTCGGCCGACGCGAGCTTCCGCCGCTACTTGCGCATCGACGGCGCCGACGGCGGCTCAGCTTCATCGTGATGGACGCGCCGCCGCCGCACGAGGACGTGCGCCCGTTCGTCCACGTCGCGCAGCTGATCGCAGGCCGCCGGGCTGCACGCGCCGCAGCGTGCTGGCCGCGACGTCGACGCAGGCTTCCTGCTGCTGAGCGACCTCGGCCGCACGCTGTACCTCGACGCGCTGCGCCGACGCCGAGCCGGCGACGCAGGCCGACGCGCTGATGCGCGACGCGATCGGCGCGCTGGTGCACTGGCAAGCCGCGTGCCGACGCGAGCGCGCTGCCGCCGTACGACGACGCGCTGCTGCGGCGCGAGCTGCAGCTGTTTCCCGACTGGTGCGTCGCGCGCGAGTACGGCGTCAGCCTGGGGCGACGCGCAGCAGGCGCAGCTGGCAGCGGCGTCTGCGACCTGCTGGTGCACAGCGCGCTGGCGCAGCCGCGCGGTCGCGGTGCACCGCGACTGCATGCCGCGCAACCTGATGGTGGCCGACGCCGAACCCCGGCATCCTCGACTTCCAGGACGCGGTGCACGGCCCGATCACCTACGACGTCGCCTCGCTGCTGCGCGATGCGTTCATCTAGCTGGGACGAGGAGCGCGAGATCGACTGGGCGGTGCGCTACTGGGAGCAGGCGCGCGCGCGCCGGCGCTGCCGGTGGCCGAGGACTTCGGCGAGTTCTGGCGCGACGCTCGAGTGGATGGGCCTGCAGCGCCACCTGAAGGTGCTGGGCATCTTCTGCCGCCTGAAGCACCGCGACGGCAAGCCGCAAGTACAGCGACCGACCTGCCGCGCTTCTTCGCCTACGCGCACCAGGTGGCGACGCGCTACCGCCCGCTCGAGCCGCTGCTGGCGCTGATCGAGCCGCTGTCGGGCATGCAGCAGGCGGTGGCCTACACCCTGCGCTGACCGCGGGCATCGGCCGCGCGGCGCACAATCGCGCCGACGCCGTCATGGCGCCTTCGCAGGAGACACCCGGATGAAGACCACCCTGATCGCACTGTCCTTGGCCGCCGCGTGCAGCGTCGCGCTGGCACACAACTGCCCGGCCGAGATGAAGGCGATCGACGCCAAGCTGGCCACCAACCCGAAGCTGCCCGAGGCCGACGCCGCCAAGGTCAAGCAACTGCGCGCCGAAGGCGAGACCGCGCACAAGGCGGGCAAGCACGACGATTCGATGAAGGCGCTGGGGGAGGCGAAGAAGCTGCTGGGGATTTGACGCGCGAAGAGCCGCAACGCGCGGGGGTTCGACAAGCTCAGTCCGAGTGGATTGAGTCTGGGCGGTACGGATTCCGTCTCAGGCCAGCCGCCGCTCGGTCGCCGCATCGAACAGATGCGCGTCCTCCGCCCGCCACGCCAGCGCCACGCGGTCGCCCGCGTGCCCCAGCAGACGGCCCGGGACACCGCGGTGAGGGTGCCGATCGCGGTCTCGATCACCGCGTACGTCTCGGGGCCGGTCGGCTCGATCATCAGCACGGTGCCGGCCAGGCCACGTTCGCCCAGCGTGAACGCTTCCGGGCGCAGGCCGTAGAGCACGAGGCGCCGCCCTGGCCAGCGTAGATCGCTGCGCGCTGCGCGTCGGTGGTGGTGAGCACCTTGCCCTTGGCGCGACGCCGCCGTCGGCGGCCGCGCTGCGCCTCGATGAAATTCATCGACGGCGAGCCGATGAACTCGGCGACGAACTTGGTCGCCGGGGTCTCGTAGATCTGCTGCGGCGTGCCGAACTGTTCGATGTGCCCGCCGCGCATCACCGCGATGCGGTCGCCGAGCGTCATCGCCTCGACCTGGTCGTGCGTGACGTAGACCGTCGTGGTGCGCGCGCGCTGGTGCAGCAGCTTGATCTCGGCGCGCATCTCGACGCGCAGCTTGGCATCCAGGTTGGACAGCGGCTCGTCGAACAGGAACAGCTTGGGGTTGCGCGCCAGCGCCCGGCCCATCGCGACGCGCTGGCGCTGGCCGCCCGAGAGCTGCGCGGCTTGCGCGTCAGCAGGTGCTCGATCTGCAGCATCTTGGCCACGCGCGCGATCGCGGCGTCGCGATCGGCCTTGGGCACCTTGCGCATCTCCAGGCCGAAGACGATGTTCTCGCCACGCTCATCGTCGGGTACAGCGCGTAGCTCTGGAACACCATCGCGATGTCGCGGTCCTTGCTCGGCAGGTGGGTGACGTCGCGGTCGGCGATCGAGATCGTGCCGCGAGGTCGGCGGTCCAGGCCCGCGATCATGTTCAGCAGGGTCGACTTGCCGCAGCCCGAGGCGCCGACCAGGATGATGAACTGGCCGGACTCGGCCTCGAGATCGATGTCCTCGAGCACCGTGACCTTGCCGAAGACCTTGCGCACGTTCCTGATCGATAGGCGCCAGCTCATCCTTTGACGGCGCCGGCGGTCAGTCCGCGGACGAAGTACTTGCCCGCGAGCACGTAGACGATCAGGGTCGGCAGGCCGGCGATCATCGCGGCGGCCATGTCGACGTTGTATTCCTTGACCGAGGACGAGGTGTTGGCCAGGTTGTTCAGGCCGACGGTCACCGGCTTGCTGTCGGCGCCGGAGAAGACGACACCGTAGAGGAAGTCGTTCCAGATGTTGGTGAACTGCCAGATCAGCGTCACCATCATGATCGGCGTCGACAGCGGCAGCACGATGCGC
>CAWJVW010000003.1:0-613680 GCA_963846425.1 uncultured Acidobacteriota bacterium
CTTCGATGAGCCGATTCTGCGCGATGGCGTTGCGCTCGATGACTTCGATCGCGCGTTGCCGCTTCTCAGCTGCAATCGAATCGGTCCGCAGCATGCACGCGTAGCCGAGGATCGCATTGAGCGGCGTACGCAGTTCGTGTGAGAGCGTGGCCAGGAACTGGTCCTTCAGCTGATTCGCCGACTCCGCTGCCGCCTTCGCCTCGCGGAGGGCCAACTCCGCCCGCTTGCGTTCCGTCACGTCAATGCCGAGGCCGTAAACGTGGCGCGGCGTACCGTCGTCGGCATACACCGCGCGACCCCTCCCTTCCATCCACCGCCATTCACCACTCGCGTGTCGGAACCGGAATTCGACGATATAGTCCGAGCCGCTTTGAAGGGCATGGTCGACCGCCGCTCGGACCTCGCCGTGGTCGTCCTCGTGCACAAATTCGAAGAACCCGGCCTCCGTTTGATCGAACCCGCCTGGTTCGACCCCGAACAGCTCTTCGAGTTCCCGACTCCACCAGACCTCATTCGTCGCGACATTCCGCGACCATACGCCCATCGATCCACCGCGCATCGCCAGCGTCAACACATCGCGGCTCTGTCGCAGCTCCGCCTCCGCCTGCTTGCGAGCCGTGATATCCGCGAAGAAGATCGTCAGACCTGCCGGCGAGGGGTACACGCGATTCTCGAACCACCGGTTCCAGGCTGCGACGTGGATTTCGTACTGCGTCGGAACGCCGTTCAGGAGCGCGGTTTCCAGTATGCGCTTCGAGTCCTTCGTCGTTTCTTCCGGAAAGATCTCCCACGGGATTCGCCCAACGAGCTCCTCACGTGTGCGGCCGAGCATGTTCGCCGCTGGAGGGTTCACGTAGATGTAGCGGAAATCGCGATCGAAGGCGACGAACCCCTCACCAATACTCGCGAGAATGCGTTCGACCTCGGTCGCGTGATGGCGAAGTTCCGCTTCCAGCCGCTTCCGATCCGTGATGTCGACCACCGTTCCGAGCATCCGGTCGCCGTCTGATGTGCGCTGAATCTGCCCAGCGTAACTGAGCCACCGCGCAGTCCCGTCAGCGGCAATGATTCGATAGTCGGCAGCCGCCGGATCGGTCCCCTCGAGAGCACGGGCGAGGTGCGCGCCCATCCGATCGCGATCCTCGGGATGAACGAAACCGCCCCAGTCTGCTCCCTTCATGACACCATCCTGGGCTGGCAAGCCAAACAGACGGAAGAACTCACCGGAGCACTGCGCCACCTGATTCCGGAAATCCCATTCGAAAGTCGCGACTCCGCCAGCGCGTTGAGCCAACTGCAGTAGTTCCTGGCGGTGGCGAAGACTTGCCGCCGCGTCGCGCTCACGTTGCTCCGTACTTCGCCGCTCGGCGACTGAGGCTGCCAACAGCAATGATGTCCCGGCCAGTACACCCATGAACGCCTGCAGAAGAATGAGGCTTTGGTGCACTTCGCGACTTGCGAAAGGCCCCGCTCCATTCACGGTGTGCCAAATCGCGACGATCGACGTGCTCAGAACCACCCAGGCCGTCACGCCTGGACCGGCGGTGACCGCTGCGCTGATCACGAGTGGAAAGATGACGTATTCGACGGGATGCGCGGTAATGCCAAGAACCTGTCCGAATACCACCTGCGCGGTGAGCAGCGACGCCGCGATCCACGCAAACGCTCGAATCAGCTCGGTCTTCGACCAGGTGCGATTCAGGACGGTAAGAATGGCGGGAGCGAAGACGACGGCACCGAGCGCATCACCCAGCCACCAATCGAACCAGAGCACTGGGAATCGGCTCCAGGATTGAACGCCAGCAAGTGAGAGAGCGGTGACACCGAGCGTGGCGCTGATCGCCGTGCAAGCGACTGCCGCGACGAGCACGAAGGCGAGGACGTCGCTGATTCGCTGAAATGTGGGTTCGAACCGACGCGATCTGCGCAGCCACCACACGGCCGTGACGGCTTCCAGCGTGTTTCCCGTGGCGATGATCAATGCGGTCCAGGGCGGTGCGTCGGTTCCGAGATTGGCGATCAGCGCTCCGACCCAAATAGCCGGTGCAAGGCGCACCCCACCCGCGAAGAGCGCGGCGAGGGCGATGCCGGTCGGCGCCCACACCGTCGTAACCTGTTCGGCCGCGAACGCCAGCTGAAAGCCAATGGTCGCCGCGACGAGATATGCGGCGACGACAGCGATATTTAACGTCACGGCGCGACCGAAGGTGAGCGGCGTCTTGGCCCCTGAGGCTCCGCCATCCGGCGAGGGCCGGTGGACGCGATGCGGCGCTGCCGACGCAACGCTGGTTGAGAGTGGCTGTCCCACCGAAGGCCCCTTGAATCTGTCCCTTCGCGAAAGCCCGCTTGTTCAGAGGTTCCGATTGTAGCCGGTGCGTGCCGTTCCGAGGCTCCGGGCCTGCGAGCCGGGCCAGCCGCCGGACGTCAGCGCTGCCACAAAGTGTGAGTCGCAGAGGAGCTGAGCAGCGATCCGCGGCTTCGTGCCGGGACTTACCGGCTCCTCGCCGTGGGACGTCTCGGTCGCGATTGCGCTGACGCCGCTCCTTGAGCGCGCCGGCCGCCGCGTGACGGTGCGGCATGGGTCAGCCGTTGCCGAATCGCGAGTCGAGCACGATCGAGCGCGGCGGGATCGCGGAAGAACACGTACGCGAAATTGGCACCCAACATCAAGGAGTCGAGCTCGTATGTCAGCTGGGCGACGTCCTCACCGGCGTCGATTTCGCCCAGGGCCTGCGCCTCGCGTACGACGTCGGCCAAGGTCTCGAGGATCCGAGAGTACACGTTGCGCAGGTGGTCCCTGACCGGCCCTGCTTTCGCGTCAAGTTCGGCAGCGGCGGCCACGAAAAAGCAACCACCGGGAAAGATGGCCCGCTCGAGATACGACAGGAACGCCTCACACAAGGAGAGGACCCTGCGTGCGCCCGCAGGTGCCGCCCGTCCCGGCTGCCACACTTCACGCTCGAACATGTCGGCCGCGGCATCAATCGTCGCGATCTGGAGGTCTTCTTTCGAGCGAAAGTGCGCGAAGAGGCCGCTCTTGCTCATGCCGACGTGCTCGGCCAGGCGCGCGATCGACAGACCATCGAGTCCCTCGACCGTCGCCAGTTCGGTGGCGGCGTTCAGGATCGCCTGACGGCTCCGGGCGCCGTCCGCCCGCGTGCGCCGCCCGTCGGATTCCGGATTAGCCGCCCGTCCCCTTGACATTTGAACAACATAGCACGACCGGTCGTAATTGTGATATAAAGCACGACCGGTCGGTCGTAATACTGAAATCCGCCAGCGATAGAAGGGAGGACACCACGATGCGCAGCTCCTGTTTGACTCAGGCCGTCATTGCTCGGACAACCACTATCAAACACCGCCATACGCCAGCGCTCCTGGCCGTCGCAGTTGCGGGGGCGTTCGTCGGCCAAAGTGCCGCTGCCACTGACAGGCCCAACGAGAATGCGGCGACACATTGGAATGTCATCGCGACCAACGCGTTCACACCCTCGCAGGGCACCAACCCGATAGATCAGTCCCGCACCCTCGCCATCCTGCACGCGGCGATACACGACGCGCTGAATGCGATCGAGCCACGCTTCCAGGCGTACTCGCCAGGACTCGGCCGAGCGAATGGCGCGTCGGCAGAAGCGGCGGTCTCGGCGGCTGCGCGTGACGTGTTGGTGACGCTGCTGCCGGAGCAAGCCGCGCTGGTTGAGAGCGAATATGCGCGGGCGCTTGCAGCGATTCCCGATGGGCCCGTCAAGAGCGCCGGCAT
Organism: uncultured Acidobacteriota bacterium; assembly: GCA_963846425.1. Classification (GTDB taxonomy): domain Bacteria; phylum Acidobacteriota; class Vicinamibacteria; order Vicinamibacterales; family UBA2999; genus JACCSI01. The sequence goes on from CAWJVW010000003.1 coordinate 3,761, forward strand.
TGCCCTCGGCCAAGCCTCCGCCCGTGCGACCATCACCCGCCGGCAAGGGGACGGCGCGGACAAAGGCGCGCAACCGTTATACGTGCCCCGTCGCGGACCTGGCGAGTATCGATTCACGCCCCCGTTTGACTTCGCCGCGCAGCCGGGATGGGGACACGTCACGCCGTTTGTCATCGACATTCGAGACCATACGGTTGACGGGCCGCTGCATCTTTCCAGTTCGAAGTACGCGCGCGACCTGGCGCAGGTAAAGGCGATCGGCGACATCAACAGCGCGATCCGCACTCGGGAGCAATCCGAGATTGCGCAGTTCTGGTACGAAGACTCGCCGCTCGGGTGGAACCGAATCGCGAACACTGCCGTGCGTCAGCGAAAGCTCGATCTCTGGGCAGCGGCGCGAGCATTTGCCCTGGTCAACTTCGCCATGGCCGATGGATTCATTGCGGGGTTCGAAGCCAAGTATCGGTTCAGGTTCTGGCGCCCAGAGACGGCTATCCGCGCTGCTGCCCAGAGTGAACACGGCGTCGCGGCCGAAACAAACTGGCGTCCCTTCTTGATCACGCCACCCGTACCTGACTACCCGTCGACGCACACCGTGCTCGGCTGGGCAGCCGCCGAAGTGTTGATTGAACTGTTCGGCGACAGGATGGAGTATGCAGCCGACAGTCTGACGCTGCCAGGTGTGATCCGACATTACAAAGGATTCTCAGCAGCGGCCGAGGAGAACGGCCAGTCGCGCCTCTACGCCGGCATTCACTTTTCGCACGCGATTCGGGATGGTCGGCGACAAGGCCGCAGCATCGGTCGAGCAGTCGCCCAGGCGCTTGGACCAGTGAGGCGGACGCTGACGGAATGATTCAGTGGCCCGCTGACATTGCGCTGCCCGCGTGGCAGTCAGCGGTCTCAGGCTCCACGATCTCTCACGCTGAAAGGACGGATGCCGTTATGACGGAGACGACACACATCTTCTTTGAATCCTGGGGAGCCGGCGCGAAGGTCGTGCTCGTCCACGGGTCGCTCGCGACAGGTGCCGAGGAGTGGCAGGAGCAACGGCCACTCGCGAACGAGGGATTCCGCCTGCTCGCGATGGACCGCCGCGGGTATGGACGAAGTCCGGCGGCGGATGGTGAAGACTTCTTGCGTGACGCTGCCGACGTCGCCGAGCTGATGGGCGAGGCCGCTCATCTCGTCGGCCATTCCTATGGTGGCCTCGGCGCACTCTACGCGGCCGCGCGTCGGCCTGAGGCGACGCTCTCTCTCACGCTGCTCGAACCAGGTGCATTTGCATTGGGCCAGAGCAATCCATCGGCGCGCGCACTCATGCACCACCTCCGCCGCGTCTGGGACGAGCAGCTGCCGGATGACGGAGTGGGTGCTCCGCTTTCTACAGGCCGTAGGCACCGATGCAGCTGCGCTGCCTCCAGAGGTCGCCGCCGCTCTCGTGGCGCTGACGCCAGTGGTGCGGCGCGGCCGGCCTATCTGGCAAACCGAGCTCCCGCTCGCCGAACTCTCGGCGGCCGACTTTCCCGAAACTGGTCGTCTCGGGAGGCCACAGCGCTGGGTTCGAAGCAATTTGCGATGACCTCGCGGAACAGATCGGCGCCTCTCGCGCGGTCATCGAAGGTGCAGGGCACGAGATCCAGTTCACGGGATCGTCGATCAATCAAGCCTTGCTGAAGGTGTGGCGACACGTCGCTGAAACCGAGCGGCTGGCGCGTAGCGTTCCGGCTTGAAGACCATGAGCGCCGCGCATGTGTCGCACCAGTCCCTTGGAGCGGTGACACAAGCGCGCGCTCGCCTTCTTTCACAAGTGACACGGAGAACGGATCATGTTGCTGACACAACCAGACGCACCGCTTTCGGCACCTCGGGAATCGAACATCAGCGCGACGGTGATCGCGGATGGCGAAGGCGCGCTCACGTCGCGCCTGCTGCAATCTGCCATTCATGCGTTAGAGCTCTACAGCATCTATTTGGGGAAGGAGCTCGGCCTGTACGCCGCTCTGCAATCCGGTGAATCCGTGACGCCTCCTGAACTGGCGCACCGTGCCGGCATCGCGCCCCGCTATGCGCGCGAGTGGCTCGAGCAGCAGGCGGTCGCCGGCTTCCTCGAGGTCGATGCGCCGCTGGCGACGGCCGACACGCGCGCTTACCGCCTCCCGCCCGCGCACGTCAATGTGCTCGTCACCGAAGACCATCCGGCTCACCTCGCGCCGCTGGCGCAGATGGTGGCCGGTATCGGTGGAGCGATCGCGCCCGTGGTCGCGGCCTATCGCAGCGGTGGCGGCGTACCGTATCCCGTATTCGGGGCGGCATTTCGGAAGGGCCAGGCGGGCATCAATCGCCCGGCGTTCGCGAAGTGATCTCGTCGAGCGCTGGATTCCGGCAGCCGCCGATATCCACTCGCGCCTGATATCGTCGCGCCTGCGTGTCGCGGATGTCGGCTGCGGTGCCGGCTGGTCGACAATCGCGATGGCGCGGGCCTTTCCGCAGGCCGACGTGATCGGCTTTGATGCGGACGATGCCTCCATCGCTGATGCGAGGGAGAACGCGGCCGCGCAACAGGTTGCCGTCCGGTTCGAAGTTCGCGATGCCGTCGGCATGGCAGACCATGGCCCGTTCGATCTGATCGTCGTGCTCGAAGCGCTGCACGATATGGCTCGACCCGCCGATGTACTGCGGTCGCTGCGTCAGACGCTTGCGCCCGAAGGCTGCATTCTTGTCGCAGACGAGAAGGTAGCGGATACGTTTCATGCGCCAGGGGATGACATCGAGCGCCTCATGTACGGCTGGAGCATCGTCCACTGCTTGCCCGTGTCACTGGCGGAATCGCCATCGGCAGCGATCGGCACTGTGATTCGCGCTGAAACCGTCCGGGCGCTGGCAGGCGCGGCGGGCTTCGCCAGCATCGACGTGCTGCCGGTGGACGCGGGGTTCTTTCGCGTCTATCGCCTGACTCCTCCCTGAGTCTGTCCGGAATCGGTGATTGCGGTTTCGGCGGTCGTGTGATCGAGCGTACCGTCGACGACTCCCAGAGCTTGGAGGCCCATGGCTCGACCGATCGCGGATAAGAACCGGGATGGCGGCTGATAACCACGTCGTGACGACTATTGGTCGTCCCGCGAGTCGAAGGACTCGGCTATGCGACGTGCGAAATCCACCGCGGATGCGCGCGGCCGACTGGTGCGATGGACCTGAAGTGCCCATCGCGCCTGCTCGGCCCGGCGAACTAGTTCACGGGTTTCCTGATATGACGATGGTTGCGCGGCGAAGTCGAGCGCACCGGGACGGACGCGCCCGAGGCGAAGTGCCGCGGGCAGACGTCGATCGCAGGCGCACGCTGCGTGGTCCGACGCGAGACCGCAGTGTGCCTTGGTGAAGGCCTCAATCGCCGTGCGGGCGTGCTGCAGACGCTTACGAAAGAGTTCGGGAGTGATGTCCAAGGCCTCGGCGGCTTCAGGTCCGGGTAGCTCGAGGATCTCGCCCAGCACATATGCGAGCCGGTGCGGTCGGTCCAGGCATTGAAGCATGCCGAGCGTGAAGCCGATCTTCACTTCCTCGATTAGCAGCGAGCGTTCGGCTTCCACCGGTCCGTCCGACGACAAACCATCGGCCAGGTCGTCGGAGAACGCTTGAAAGGTCAACTGCATGCGCTCGACGGGACTCTTCTTCACGTCGAGAATGTGATTGACGGCGATCCTGTAAACCCACGTTCTCAGCTTGCTGCGGAAGTCGAACTGCGCGAGCCGCGTCACGACGCGTACCAGGATCTCCTGCGTTGCATCTTCGGCGTCCTCGCGGTTCCACAGCATACGCAGGGCCAGGCCGTAGACGTCCGTTTGCAGGTGGCTGACGAGACGTTCGAGGGCGTCTCGATCGCCGTCGACGGCTTGCCGCGCGAGATCCTCGAGCGCTGAAGGTTCGGCCATCACGCTTCCATCAACGCCTTCAGCGTGTTGAGCTCCGATCGCAGCGTTCTGCTTTGCGTCTCCAGTGAGCCCTCGATTTGCTCGAGCGCCACCGGAGGTGCGTGCAACACGAAGCTGTAGATGCAGGTTCCACGCGTCGTCTCCGTCACGCGGGACTGCGCCACGCCGACGGTGCCGTCTGGAAACTCGAGCCGCCAGTCTACGGTCCCGGCCTCAGCATTGGCTGAAACGTCGAGAGCTATATCGACGGCTCCCGCCGGGGTCTCGAGCTGAGCCCGACCATTTCCGGCGGACGTGAACGCGTGTGCCCATCGTGGCAGATTCCCTGGCACTCGCAAGAACTCGAATACCTTCTTGCCTGGGGCTTCAATCTCGATACCTTGCACGTCGAACATTCGCATGTCAGTCTCCTCTGGATCACCGCTCTTCGGATCTTTGGACGACGGCGGCTCGGGGAGTGTGAACGGCCGTTTATCGCAGGTCTGCCGGGATGTGGTTGAGGGGGCCGACGACTGTCCTATGGGCGTGCGCCGGTCATCGGTGGAGCATCGCGGTCCGTTCATGAGCAAACTGGTGCGATATCCCGTGGGAGACCAGGCCGGCCGATCTCGTCGGCGTAGAATCGCTGACAGAGCGGCTCGACGTAGCCGTCGAAGCCCGCTTTCGCGAGGATCTGATTCAGACGCGTGTAGAACGGATGCGCGGCGGTGCGTGGCAAATCTTGTGTCGCGACCCGCAGAGGTCTGCCTCGGACGGCGCCGTCGTTTGCCCATCGCCATGAGCGACGGTATGGTACGCGGGATCGATCGTGTCGATCCGTTAACGGTTAGAGTCGATGATGGTCGATGTCACGGCGCCCGGGCCGCTTCTCACCGCGCACCTCTTTCCCACGCTCGACGCTCAGCTGATCGATCTTCTGCGGTCATTGGCGCCCGACGAATGGGAGCGGCAGACGCTCGCGCCCAGATGGAAAGTCAAGGACGTCGCCGCGCACTTACTCGACACACAGCTGCGCAAGCTGTCGTTCGGCCGCGACGGCTATACACCATCGCCGCCCCCGACGGTCGCGAGCGACCGCGACCTCGTCGCGTTCATCGACCGACTGAACGCCGAAGGCGTGACGGTCTATCGCCGGCTTAGTCCACCCGTGCTGATCGCGTGGATGGAACAAACGTCTCGCGAGGCTGCGAGCTACTACGCGGCCCTCGACCCGTTCGCGACAGCGCGCATTGGCGTCAGCTGGGCGGGCGAGTCGGTCTCTGCAAACTGGTTCGATGTGGCGCGCGACTTAACCGAACGCTGGCACCATCAACAGCAGATTCGCCTCGCGCTCGGCGAGCCAGCCAACTCCGCGCAGAACCCGTCTGCGAATGCCGTACGAAGCCTGCGCGGGATCATGACGCCGGAGCTGTATCACCCGGTGCTCGACTGCTTCATGCGCGCGCTGCCGTTCCACTATCGCTCGATGTCCGCACCACCAGGCGCCGCCCTCACGATCCATGTCTCCGGCGACTGCGGCGGAGAGTGGCATCTCTACTGCGGCGACGCCTGGATGCTGGCCAGCGAGCCGGCGGGCACGATCGTCGCCACCGTCACCATCCCGCAGGACATCGCGTGGCGCATCTTCACGAAGGGCATCGCGCGCGAAGACGCCCGTCAGCACGTTCGCGTAACTGGCGACGCCGTGCTGGGCACCCACGTCCTCAATATGCTCACGATTGTGGGGTGAGCCCTTCTGCATGCGACGCCAGCGGCCTTCCGGCGCGAACTCATCGCCAGAAGAGTTGAAGAGGCGTACCGAAGAACACCGAGAGTCATCGGCAGAAGTGAGCGGCCGATCTGTGTAAGAACTGTGTAAGGTAGGCGCGAAAGCGGCGGGAAGTACCAACACGTACGAGGTCACATCGAGGAGCAACTCAAAGCCGTAAGTCGTTGAATTGAATGCGCTGCGAGGTGTTTCAGCGTCACTGCGTGAGCTTCGCCGGATTCGTTTTCCAAGCGTGCTCCTTAAACCACTCGGACATCTCTCCGTTTTTCGAATCAACGACTTACGAGCAGCTCAGAACGACAATTATCACACGTCGCCGACAACTTCCTAGTGTTCGGCGATCGCGTGTGGGTTCAACAATTTACGAGCGGACGGCAACAGCTCGCGCGCGGAAACTGTGTAAGACCTCCAACGGTCCCGAGATCGTTTGGACCGCTGGCGCGGCGCCTATGCTGTTGCGGCTGACCGCCTTGCTTGCGATCATGTCTTGAGGCTGTTTCCGTGTTGCCGGCGCGCGGTCGACGCCGCGCTCCGATGTAGCCGTTTCCGTCCGTCACGGCGACAGTGCCGGCTTGGCGCAACCACCTGCACCTGCGCGCCTGAAATCGGCAGATTCGTCGTGTCCCTCATCTCACCAGGCATCGTAAAGGTGGATCGGCCGGCGGCTCGAGGTCGAGTGCGACGTCGGCGACGTCGGCTCATTGCCGCACGCAAGCGACAGCAGCGTAACGATAAGCGGCACGTGACGTTTCATCGTAGAAGTCCAACGCCTGCGCCGGCTGACCGAGTTGAACGTAACCATGTCCAAACAGCGTATCAACCGCACCAGCGACGAGACGTCACCGTTCGACTGGGCCACTTTCATTAGTCATGTCCACTATTGCCACGATCGTGTGTGCGGTTGATTTGTCTGACCATTCCAAGGTGGCTGAGGCGGGCAGGCGCATGGGCGAAGCGCTTCAGCGCACGCCTCATCGTCGTGACAGTCGCTGAGCCGCTCTTGGTGAGTGCAGCGGCAACGACACATGACATGGATCTAGAGGCGTTCGCCTCGGTTTGGTCACCACTCGTGTATCACGAGCAGCGACGGAGCCGCCGCTTCAATTTTCAACAACTATTGGGACATCCCCAGCAACAGACCGGTGGTGTTATAGCGGGCAAGCTCGAAGACTGAAACCCAATCGTTTTCAATCCCTACCATTCCTACCGCAACAATCGTTCCGTCGCGTTGGATTCCTAAGGAGCGCAAGTAGCCCCAGCGGCCTGCTGGTAAGTCTGTTCTGACCTTACCACCCATGCCAAAGCTTGTGTCCAGCGAACCGTCTCGGTTATAGCGGGCGAGCGCGAAGGCTGATCCGCTGTATTCCCCTGATTCTGTATCGCCTCCCGCAACAATTTTCCCATCGGGCTGGAGGGACAAGGCAAACACACGATCACGCCAAGGCCCGAACGCTGTCGTCACTTTTCCGCCGGCGCCGAAGGTGATATCCAACGAACCGTCGTCGTTATAGCGGACGAGTCCGAAGTCTAAAGAGAAAGAGGAGCCGGTGGACTGAGAGCCACCCGCTGCGATGATCTTCCCGTCGGATTGGATAGCCAAGGCGCCTATATCAGAGGTGTCCAATACGTCTGTCGTCACCTTCCCTCGGGCGCCGAAGGTGGTGTCCACTGACCCATCCTGGTTATACCGAACTACGACTCCATACCACGGTGGCCGCCGATAATCGATAACGTGACCGGTACCCGCGACAACGATCCTCCCGTCAGATTGGATGGCCAAGGCCCGTGCCGTGTCCAAGACGCCCGACCAATCGGTGATGACTTTGCCATCGATGCCGAAGGTCCTGTCCAGCGAACCATCCGGGTGGTAGCGGACGAGCGCGAAGTCACCGCTCGTCGATAGAGCGCCGGTGCGAGCGGACCCCGCCGCAATGATCCTGCCGTCGGATTGAATCGCCAAGGCCGCAGCAATTTCGGAGGGGCCCGACAAATCGGTGATGACTTTGCCGCCGATACCGAAGCCCGTATCCAACGAGCCATCGCGGTTGTAGCGGACCAGCGCAAAACTATAGCCCTGCCGCCCGAGCATGAACCCTGCAGCACCCGCGGCGATGATCTTTCCATCGGATTGAATAGCCACGGCAGCCGCACTATCTGCACCCTCGGAAAAGTCGGTGGTGATCTTCCCCTCGATGCCGAAGGTCGTGTCGAGCGAACCATCCTGGTTATAGCGGACCAGCCGAAAGGCGGCGTCCGAGCCGGTCAGGATGCGTGCGCCCGCTGCAATGATTTTTCCATCCGGCTGTATAGCTGACGCGTCGGCCCAGGCCACCGGGGCGTCCGATAACTCCATGGCGACGCTGCCGCCAACACCGAACGTGCGATCACGATTGCCGTCGGGGACAACCGCCACGCCAAGCGTCGTTGCCATCAGGACTATCACAGGTACTGACATGCAACGAGTGAATGCTCTCGTTGTGTTAGTTTCTTTCATTGTCTGTATCCTTTTATTTTCTTGATCGCTCCAGCGGCGCCTCGTTCACGTTCAGCGGGATGACGCGATGGCTCGTTTCGTTCTTGCTCCGTCGAACGTGCAGCGAACACCGAATCGGCTTGGCAGCCTGATCACTATCCAGACGCGCGTATTGAGCGGACGCGATTGATCAGCAATACGGCGTCAGCCACTACCCGCAACATCAGCAAGGTCGCCCCCCGTAGAATCCATGTGACCTTTCTGGCAGCTCTTGATCATGGCGTCCCTCATTTGCCTGGACGACAAGACTGAGGTCGGTCGGCGGCGACTTCAATGACGAGCGGGTGAAAAGAACCGCCGACCGAGGTAACTGCGCAAGTCGAAGGCTGTCACACAGATACGGCGGGAGATGACGGGCGTGGTACCATACCGCTGGTCGTCGAAATCTGACCGCCAGGATTTACCATGAGCGCTCCCTCGGGTCCTCTCGTTCGCTTTGGCGCGTTCGAGCTGGATCCGCGCAGCGGCGAGCTGCGGAAGGCCGGCGTAAGGATCAACCTCCCCGATCAGCCTTTTCAAGTCCTCAAAACGCTGCTGGACCGGCCTGGCGAGCTCGTGACTCGCGAGGAACTACGGCAACGACTGTGGTCGGCAGAGACATTCGTGGATTTCGAGCACGGCCTGAATGCCGCCGTTCGCCGGCTGCGAGAGGCGCTGGGGGACTCGGCCGAGGGGCCGAGGTTCGTCGAGACGCTGCCGCGCCGCGGCTATCGATTCATCGCTCCTGTCATTGGGCCTTCCGCAAACGAACCACTCGCGCCGCCCGCGCCCGTGCTTGAGAACCAACGGAATGCGTCTGAAGCCCCCGTCTGGATGGCCAGTCCACCAGCGATGCGGATGCGGCTTCCGGTGTTGACTGTGGCGATCATTCTCGTGGCTGTCCTCGTCTTAGGAGCGTCCGGTTACTCGCTCTGGCTGGAGAGCTCTCGATCCACTCCCTCGACGACACGTTCGATGCTGGCTGTGCTCCCCTTCGAGAACCTGACGGGTGATCCAGATCAGGAGTACATCAGTGACGGGATGACCGAAGAGCTGATCGCGCAGCTTGGCCGGATGGATCCGTCACGTCTGGGAGTCATCGCCAGGCAGTCGGCGATGCAGTTCAAGAAGACGACCAAACGAGCCGCCCAGATCGGTTCCGACCTGGGCGTGAGCCACCTGCTCGCGGGAAGCCTGCGGAGGACCGGAAGCCGCATCCGCATTGCCGTGCAGCTGATCGACACCGAGAGCGAGAGTCAGCTCTGGGCCGAACAATACGAGCGCGACGCGCTGGACCTGTTGGCGCTTCAACGCGAAGTTGCGGAGGCCATTACCCGCCAGATCACGACGAGTTTGGGCGTCGCGCGTTCGAGCGTCTACGCCGATGCCCGACGGCATTCGACGAGCGCCGAGGCGTACGAGCACTATCTACGCGGGCGTCATCACGTCTGGCGACGGAATACCGCCGAGGGGTTCGAAAAGGCCAGGGAGCATTTTCGGAGAGCCATCGACCTGGACGATTCCTACGCACACGCCTACAGTGGCCTGGCCGATACGTACACGATGCTAGGTACCGCAGGTTTCCTGCCCATGAGGGAGGCGTACCCGCTCGCCAGAGCCGCAGCGCTGAAAGCGATCGCGCTCGACGGGATGCTGGCGGAAGCGCACACCTCGCTGGCGTTCATCCTGGCCGATTACGACTGGGATTGGGATACAGCCGATCGCCATTTCAGGAGCGCTGTCGAGCTGAACCCGAACTACGAGACTGGCATCCGCACCTATTCCACTTATCTGGCCTGGTGGGGGCGGGACAAGGAGGCGCTCGAGTTCGCCGGGCGGGCGCGCGATCTGGACCCGGTGTCGCCGAACGCACGGCAGACCCTTGGCCTGGTCCACTACTTCGCCCGTCGCTACGACGACGCCATGACCCAGTTTCGAGAGGCGCTCGATCTCGATCCGAACTTCGGCCAGGCCCACGTCATGCTGGGACGGACCCATGTCGCCAAGGGTCTACCTGATCGAGCCGTCGAGGAGCTCGAGCGCGCCAAAGGTCTCATGGGTGCTCGCCCCGACGTCATCACCCCCATGGCTTACGTCCTTGCGAGGGCTGGACGCCGGCGAGAGGCGCTTGCGACACTCGACGAATTGCGGCGCATCGCGAAGCCACAAGACCCATCGCCCTTTCGTCTCGCCTACGTGCACCTCGGCCTCGGGGATACGGACGTGGCGTTCGACTGGCTTGAGAAATCAGTCGAGGCTCGCGATTGGCAGCTGGGCATGCTCAAGGTCGAGCCCGCGTTCGATGGCCTGCGCTCAGATCCGCGGTTCGTAGCACTGCTCGCGCGCGTCGGGCTTCCACGATAGCCGCATGCGTATCGGGAAGATGGACTGTCGCTGCTGAAAGTCCGATCAGGATTTATCTGAGCCGTTTGGATGAACCACCAAGTCGAACGCCCGGCCGTCCCGGAGTCGAACGGCAGCGAACGCTAATTCGAAGCGGAGACTGTGTAGAAACTGTGTAAGGTGGGCCTGGAATCGACGGCGAATACCGACGAACAACGGGTCATACCGAGAAACATCTTGGAAGCGCAAAACGTTGATCCGATTCCGCAAGGAAGCGTGTCGCTACCACTGGGTGAGCGTCGCCAAAATCGCTTTCCAAGCGTGCTCCTTCAACCACTCGGACATCTCTCCGTTTAGAATCAACGAGTTGCGAGCGGCCAAACATCAGAATATCGCACGTCGCCCGCGATTGCCTACCTCTTTGACATCACGTGTGAATCCAACGGTTTACGAGCGACACACAGCAGCAGTGCGCGGAAATTGTGTAAGACCTCGAAATGTCTTGAGATCACTGACGGACGCTGAAGCGCGCACGAGGCAGGTGCGGTCCTGGTACGCGCGCGACCCGGCTCGACTCTCGCAAAGGAAAGGCGCCGCTTACGGAAGTCGCGCGAACTCTGCCCGTGCTTCCTTGAGAACCGGAATGTCCGGGTCGGCGTTCTTCCAGAGCGTCAGGAGATCGTTGTAGGCGCTCTTCGCCTTCACGTTGTCGCCCGAGAGCGCGAGCGCTCGCGCCAGCTGCAGGCGCGCCATCGCGTCCATCGGATCGACGAGCACGATGCTGCGATGATCGAGAATCCGCTGGAACTCGCCCGCGGCTTCGGCGGGTTGACGTGCTGCGAGGTACGCCTGGCCGCGAACGTAGATCGGGTACAGGCCGCCGAAACGTCCGATGAAGCCGACAGCCCCAAGGGCGAGGTCGTAGCGCGAGGCGGTCTGCAGCGCTTGGATCGCCGCTGCCGGATCATGAGCGTTCAACGAGAACAGGGCTCGAAGCGTCGGCAGATACATGAACTGAACCGACGTATCCTCCGGGAACTCGCGCGCGAGATCCTCGGCGAGGGCTCGCGACTGCGACAGATCACCTGCGAGGGCTAGCGCGAAGGCCGCGGCATAGTTCACCTCGCGGCCGCCCCTTCCGAGCTCGAGCGCCTTGGCGGCGCTCTGCCGGGCTGCAGCCGCATTCCCGTAAAACGCTTCCCACACCGCTCTGGCCGCTTCGAACAAGCCGGCCCGCTCACGTCGACCCGACCGCTGCGCGACCTCGACCGGGACCGCGGCCATCCGTCGCGCATCTTGCAAGCGGCCGGCGCGGGCCAGGGCGAGCGCCTCCAAATGCGAGATGATGTCTTCCGTGGAGCGATCCTTCCTGGCCTCTTCCGCCGTCCGTCTGATCTCCTCGTCGGTGCCCTTCAAGAACGCGACGAAATAGGCAACCAAGAGATGGTTGTCGAAAGTCAGGTTGCGCTCCCTCGCGCGATCGACTGTCAACAAGGCATCATCAGGCCGATTCAGCAACAGCTGATGGAATGCCTTGTTGAAATACGAAGGTGCCGAGTCGGGATCCAAAGCGATGGCCTTGTCGGATTCGGCGATCGCCAACTCACTTTTGCCGGTGCTTGACGCGGCGAGCCCCCCGATTAGTGAGTGAGCACGGGCATCGCGCGGGTAGCTCTCGGCCCACGTTTCCAACGTCCGTTGCTCCCGTTCCAGATTGCCGGTGACGTCGCGGTCGTACAGCGTTTCGATGTAGAAGCGCTCGACGTCGGTGACCCGATCGCGCAGCTCGTAGGCCTTGCGTATGCTCGGCCGCGCCAGCGCCGACTCGCCCATGGCGCTGTAGCCGAACCCTACTCCAGCAAGTGCCATCGCAAAATCAGGATCGATCGCAACCGCACGCTCGTAGAGCGGCAGGCGCCGTACCCAGCCCCCTGACATCGCTCTCCCGGCGCTGTAGGCCTTCAGCGCTTCAAGCGACCGCGTCGTCGCTTCTTCGAGCGGCGTCGAGTGCTGCTCGACGGTGGCGAGCGATTCTCCAACTCGCGTCCGGAAACGATTCGCAATCTGACTGAGTGTGCTCAGGACGTCTTCCTTTCGTGCCGCCTGCGCCTGCTCGTCGGCGAGGATGTCGCCGGTCGTGCAGTGCTTCGCGCGGAGGCCGAGGACGTACTGGCTGCCGAGCGCCGCGATCGATCCTTCCAGCACGGCGGCGCTTGCCGTGCGCACGCACACACCTTGTGCGACCTCAGGAGTCAACCGCGTATCCGGGGGCTGCTGCATCAGCGCCAGCGTTCTCCCGATGCGGTCATCGGAAACGAGACTGAGGAACGGCGATTGCTGGAGCTGTACCGCGAGCCCCTGTCGCAGCGTCTCGTCGAATACGGGATCGCCAGTCCTATTGGTGAACTCACCGAGCACGATCGTGTCCTTGTCGGTGAGCGGCGCAGGACGGCGGTTGTAGATCACGCCCGCGACAACGGCGGTGACGACGACGACGGCGGCTGCAACGATCGAGAGCCACCGCACGCGGCGACGCCCGAGCGCCGCTGGCGGCGCCACGGTTGCGTCTTGCCCGCGTCTCAGACGTTCGAGATCGGTGCGCAGGTCGGCGGCTTGCTGATAGCGCAGTTCGCGCTCGGTCTCCAGACACTTCGAGACGATGCGCTCCAACTCCGGCGACGCCTCGACGCGCAGCCGGACGGCCTGCGGGGGCCGCGTCCCCTTGACCATTTCGTAGAGCACCAAGCCGGCGCTCCAGATGTCGGCGCGGTGATCCACGGCCTCGCCGCGGGCCTGCTCCGGCGCCATGTAGGCGGCGGTTCCCATCACGACACCGTGCCGCGTACCGGCAATCGTGGTCACGTCCGCCTGCGGTGTGGCCGGCGCGCTCTTGGCGAGGCCGAAATCGAGGACCTTCACGTGGTCGCGCGGCCCGACGAAGATGTTTTCGGGTTTGATATCGCGGTGGATGATGCCTGCCGTGTGCGCGGCGTCCAGCGCGGTGGCGACTTGCGTGCCCACGTCGAGGGCTGCGTTCAAGCTCAGCGCGCCGGCGGCGAGCCGATCTTTCAGCGTCGTGCCCTCCAGATACTCCATGACGATGAACGACCGCTCGTCCTGCGCGCCGATGTCGTGGATGGTGCAGATGTTCGGGTGGTTGAGTGCCGATGCCACTCGCGCCTCGCGCGCGAACCGGTCCAAGGCCTCGGGGTCGCGCGAGAGTTCGTCGGAGACGAACTTGAGAGCCACAGGACGGCCGAGGCGCGTATCTTCGGCTTTGTACAGCACGCCCATGCCGCCTGCGCCGAGCCGCTCGACGATGCGGTAGTGGGAAAACGTCTGACCGATCAGTAAATCGCCTCCGACCTGACCGTCGGCGTCGCTCTGTCTCACCGCGTGGCGTGCGGCCAGATCGATCGCCGGGGCGGCGAGAAAGCCGTCGGCGCCGTCGTGCGCGGCGAGCAGCGAGCGGACTTCCTGCGCCAGTTGCTCGTCGCTGCCGCAGGCGCGACGCAGAAACACGTCGCGCTCCGCCGCGGGACGATCCAGCGCCGACTGCAGCAGCTTATCGACGTGGTTCCAGCGTTCGGGGTCCATCTGCGGTTCGGCCCGTCAGCTCGCGATAGAGCCAGGCTTTGGCGCTCTTCCACTCGCGCATGATGGTGATCGACGACACCTGCAGAACTTCAGCGGTCTCCTCGACGCTCAGGCCACCGAAGAAGCGCAGCTCGACCACTTTTGCCTTGCGCGGCGCCCGCTCCGCCAGCGCGTTCAAGGCATCGTCGAGCGACACGAAATCATCGGCGCGATCGGTGCACATGACGGCTTCGGCATCGAGCGACACATGCTCTGCACGCGCGCCGCGTTTGGCATTGTGGCGACGCGCGTGGTCGACGAGGATGCGGCGCATCGCCTGAGGCGAAACGGCGAGGAAATGCGCGCGGTTCTGCCAGTGCATGCGCTTGTAATCGACCAGCCGCAAGTAGGCTTCGTTGACCAGGGCCGTCGTCTGCAGGCTGTGGCCGGCGCGCTCGCGTCTCATATAGTGGTGCGCCAAACGGCGGAGCTCGTCGTCGACGATCGGCATCAGGAGGGCGAGCGCACGCTGATCCCCGTCGCTCCACGCTCGGAGAAGCGAGCTGACGTCGCCTGGAACCGGTTCACTCGCATTTCCGCCCTTATGCATCGTGCGCGTCGGATTATATATGAGGCCTTCTCCTTTTCTTCGATTCTTCGACTGATAGCTCCGTCGCGGCTTTTGCGCCTATCTGGGTAGAAGCCCGACTGACGTCAGGGCCGGCGCATGGGACCGGCAGGCTGAGCGATCGGGAAAGAAAGGCGTTTCGTCATGACAAGGCACATACAACTGGCGCTGATGCTGTGCGTGGCGGTAGCCGGCACGGCCGTCGAGGCACGGGCCGATTGCCACTACGTTCGCGGCTCGATCGCAGAGACCAGGATTCCGTCGAACGATCAGTTCGGCAGGCTGCTGGGCACGGTGACTGGCGTGCTCAACGGCGCGAGCACCGTGTTCATCACCAGCCCACCGCCCAACGTGGCGTCATACGACGTCTTTCTGACGACCGCGGGCGACGTGTTGATCGCCACCGGCGTTCCCACCCGCACGCCCGTGCCCGGCGAGCCGGGCGAGTTCATCACGCATGTGGAGCTGACGGTCGTCGGAGGGTCGGGCAAATACGCTGATGCGACCGGCACAATGACGTTCGACGGCCGGTCCCACACGACGACAGTTCCGCCGACCGCCGACCTGATCTACAAAGGCACCGTGTGCGGGCCGAATGTCAAAGGCGGTGGGAACTGAGGTCTGCTCCTGAGGCCAGTCGAATCGCTGACCGTGGATGACACACTCGGGTACGCGCGTGCGTACCCGGGTACTTCCTTTAGATCGGTCGGGTTCGGTTGCAAGCACGACCCGCGTCAGCCGAAACGCCGAGGAAAAGGGTCGTTGGTGCCTGCCGCCTGCGGCGACAAGTCGAAGCGGAGATTGTGTAGAAACTGTGTAAGGTGGGCTCGAAACCGCCGACGAATACCGACGCTCAGCGCGTCACATCACGGAGCATCTTGCGACAATAAGTTGTCGACAGACTGCGCGTTGAAATACTTCGGCATCGATCGGTGCACATTGCCAGAATTGCTTTCCAAGCGTGCTCCTTCAACCACTCGGACATCTCTCCGTTTAGAATCAACAACTTACGACGGTGCGTCGACCGCGAAATCGCCGATTGTGATAAGTCCTTCAATCTGCGGCGATCACTTAGGACATTCCAGTATAGCCGCCGCCGGACGCAATGATGCGCGCTCCGACCGAGGACCCTTCCTGCAGCTGCCTTCACTAGCGGTGAGAAGCGCAATCGCGGGAGATCCGGTCGGCTTGTCGACGCGCGTTCGTGGCGAGCATCGTGCTCGCAGAGTCGCGTCGGTCGAGTGACACGCTAGGATGTCCGCGGAATCACCGGTGATGTTGCAGGAGGCGTTTGATGAACATTCGTCGGGTTGTCGGGGTCATGGCTGCTGCAATCGCCATCGCCGGCATCGTCGTGGTCGTCTCAGCCGAAGACCAGCGGGATCAATCAGCGGGTTCGGCGGCGGATCGCGACCAGATTACCGGCACGGTCGCGCGATGGGAGGCTGCCTGGAACACACATGACATGACCGCCTTTGCCTCGTTGTTTCACGACGATGGTGTATGGGTGCTGTGGACAGGTGAAGTGTGGACGGGCAGGCGAGTGATTGAGGACGGCCACGCCGCCGTCCACAAGACGATTTTTCGCAACAGCATTCAACGCGAGCACATCGAAGAGTTGACGTTTGTCGGACCCGATGCGGCGATTGTGCGCTTTTGCAGCGTCCTGACCGGTAGCGAGCAGTCGCCGAACGAACCGATTCGCAGTCGCAAGTTCTTGGTGGTGACGAGGCGGCAGGGAGTGTGGAAAGTGAGCTGGGGGCAGAACACGCGGCTCCGCGCCGACGTTCCCGAGTCTGAGTGCTTCGCGACATTGCGCAAGCGCGGCGGCTAACGCACGATCGCGGCCGCGGACCGCGCAGAGACACCGAACGCGACCGAGTCTGCAGAACAGACCTCAACGCCGTGATTCTGCTCCAACGGTTGGCTCTGGCCCGCTAGACTCCGCCGGAACACCGAACAGGAGGCGCGCATGATTCGCAACGTTCTCGCGTTCATCTTCGTGTGTGCCGTCGCGTTATCCACGCAGGGCCACGCCCAGGTGCTCCGGTGTATTGAAGACTCGCCGGAACGTCGCGGACAGCCAGGCTGCAGTGTGGTCGTCGAGAAACGTCTGCCGGCCCCGCTGACGCAACCGGTCATGTGGCATATCGACGAATTCACTTCTCTTGCTGCGGCCGAAAAAGCCAGTGGACCGAACGGCGTGGCGTTCCAGGCGCACGGATCCGCCTGGCTCTATACGATTGAATCCGACGCGTCGAACCATTACGGCGGGAAACATCGCGCCGTTGTGGGTCCATTGCCGGTTCAGCCGAATCGTCCGTTCGCCATCCAGGTGCTGTCGTCCTATTTTCTGCCGGGCAATATCAGCATCGTGCATACCCACTCAGGACCAGAGGCTTGGTGGGTGCTGGAAGGTGAGCAATGTCTGGAAACCACGACGAAGTCGATTCGGGCAGGCGCCGGTGAAGGCGCCATCGTTGCCGCCGGTGAGACGATGCGAATGGTCGGAATCGGAACGGGTCCGAGACGCTCGCTGGTGCTGATCCTTCACGATGCGGAGCAGCCTGCCAGCACGGTGGTCCAGGACCCACCTGCCCTCCAGCGCTGTCAATAGATGTGAATGAATCTACAGGCTGCAAGCGACGTAACCTGGAGTTTCAAGATGTCGGTCGAGTCAAGTTCCACCGGTGGTTCACACGCTCTTGGCGATCACCCTCCGATGGTGCTCAGAACGAAACCGTGGTCTCTTGCAATCGCGCTAGTGATTATCGCTGCTGCCCACGTCTCCGCGCAGCGAGCAGCTCCCGCGCCGATCCGCCAGGTCGATCACATCATGATCAGGACAGACGCTCCTCGCGAGCTGTACGCTTTCTTCACCGACGTGCTGCAGCTGCCGGTCGCCTGGCCGCTGATGAGCCCGCGACCCGGCGTCAGCACCGGAGGAGTGGCCTTCGGAAACGTGAACGTCGAGGCGATTCAGGTCCCTGCGCAGAAGGACAAGGCACCTCGACTCCTGGGCTTTGCATTTGAACCCTCCCCCTTGGACCAATGCCTGGCCGAACTCGATCGACGCGGGATCACGTATGGTGAGCGGCGGCCGCTAGTCTTGACCGGGCCTGACGGCTCCCGAAGTGTCCAGTGGACGAACGTCACGCTGCGACAGTTTTCAGACTCCGACGGTCCCGGCGACGGGACGATGCACATCTTCCTGAGCGAGTACAGTCCCACCTATGTCGACGTCGGCCAACGACGTGCGCGCTTGCGAAAGGAGTTGGCCGAGCGCGGCGGCGGCCCACTAGGGGTCGTGGCGCTCAAGGAGATCGTTGTCGGAGCCGCGGACTTGGAGGCGGCCCGGCGGCTCTGGCAGAAGCTATTGGATCCTGTTCGACCGTCCACACCCGATGCATGGCAGGTTGGTGACGGTCCTGGTATACGTCTGGTTCGGGCCCGAGAGAATGCGACTCGCACGTTGGTTGTCAGCGTCGCTTCGCTGCCCAAGGCGAAGTCGTTTCTCCGCGGTCGGGGCCTGCTCGGGTCTGAGTCCGAGGAAGCGGCCTCGATTGATCCCTCGAAGATCGGCGGGCTGGACATCCGTCTAGTCGGGGCGCAATCTGCTCGATAGCCTGGTGGTCGACATTACCTGCTGCCTGAGGCGGGAACGCCAGCGCTCCATCGCAGTGAGGGAGCGAGCTGTCTGCGTTACTCGCTCTAAATCAAAACAGTGATTGTGATAGCACTGTGATAAGTGATGCCTGAACCTCGATCAACACTGAGGTTTACAGACGCACATCGGATGATAAGGTTTGGAAGGTAAGTCGCTGATCGCGTATGCGTTAACGTGCTTCGGCATCGCTCAGTGACCTCCTAACGTGCTGCGATCACGTGCGCACTCGCCGCCGCGTTGCCCGATGATGCGTTGTCTCCTGAGGAGCTTGCCTCAGCCAGCTTCGGGCACTGCTTCCGCCTCCTCGATCAGGCTCCAGTATAGCCATCGAAGTGACGTTCGCGAACCAAGACAGTCGTGGCGCCATCGCGCGTGCGGGAACCGCTGCAACACGATCTAATCGAACTTCGGCGTCCACCGACACGACGGAGACCTCGCCAACGAGTCGCCGGACCAGACGAGCTTTCGTCAACTCGACTTCGTGTGGGATTTTCTGCACACTTCGCCTTGTCGCATGCGCGGTCCCATGATGGCTTCTGACACACGTGGGAGTGTTGGGCGGACCTGCCGCAAGGGACGCGGTGATGGATGAAATCATTCCTCGCACCCGCTCGACGTACGGAGGGACTATAGAACTTGGCGGTGATTTGATGTGGATCGTCATTGGCGAACGGGTCGACGTGACCAGGAGGACTTTGCCATGAAATGGGCCCGGCTGTTCATGATGTCCGCACTCGCCGGTTTTTGCGTCGTGCTGTCCGCGCAGACACAGCAGCCCGTGCCGCGCATCTGGGACGACGCGTCACTAGCTGACTGGGCGACGCCCATCGCCGCACTCAACGTTCGGCCGGCACAATATTCGTCGGCGGAGTACTATCGCGTCCCCGCAGACAACCTGCGCACCTACCCGGTCTATCACCCCGACAGCGAGCCGCCTGGATATTGGGAGGACCTGCAGAAAAAACCCCCCGAGCCGCTGGTCGATGCGGCCCTGGTGCGCACGCCGGACTGGATTCAGGCGGGCGAGCGGGCTTTTCGTGAAGCCGACAACCCATGGGCGCGCACGAAAGACCCGGCGCTGATCGCCCGAGCTCGCGATCCGCGATCGTTCGAGGGGGTGTTAAAGCTTGCGGACGGCACCGCGTTCGGCCCGCGCTGGGTCGCGACGCAGGACGGCGTCATGCTGACGTTCCCGGCCTGCGGGGGCTGCCATTTCACCATCCGGCCCGATCGCAGTGTTGCCTTCGCTGGTCCGGGAGGGAATGGCCTCCGTGCGGGTCTGCCGCCGCTGCAGCCCCGCGGTTTGGGGGGACAACAGGCGACGCAAGTGTTCCTCCGACAGTTCTACGCGGGCGACTCCGACGCGACGATCCAGTGGCGCCAGTCAACCGTTCCCTGGGCGCCTGACGAACGTCTCGAACGGCGCCGGACATTCACGGATCAAGAGAGGGCCGCGAATCCACTCGGAGAGCCGTTTCAGGGTACCTCGAACCGGACTCACGGCAGTCCGTTTTACACGACAAAAATACCCGACCTTCATACGCTCCGTTACAGCCGCTACATCGATGCCACCGCAACGCATCGTCTTCGCGGACCCGAGGATGTCGCGCGATACGCAGCGTTCGTGACTGGCACCGATCCAATGGACTTCGGACCTCACCGCATTCTGTCTGACGAGCAGCGGCGCGTGCGAATCCGCTATGCCGACGAAGTACTGTACGCGATCGGGATGTACCTTATGTCGCTGGAACCGCCGAAGAACCCGAACCCGGCCTCCAGCGACACGCTGACGCGGGGCGAGGAAGTCTTTCGTCGCGAGGGATGCGTGAACTGCCATGTGCCGCCCGACTACACGAGCGGAAAACTCACGCTCGCTCAGGGGTGGCAGCCGCCGTCCAATCATCCGTACCGCGATGACATCGTCCCGATCTCGGTCGGAACTGATCCGGGCCTCTCGCTCAAGACGCGGAAGGGAACCGGGTTCTACAAGATTCCATCGTTGCGCGGAGTCTGGTATCGACCGTTGCTGGTGCACGATGGATCACTGACGAGTCTGGAGGAGATGTTCGATCCCGCGCGCCTGAATCCCGACTATGCACCGAAGGGCTGGAATCCGCCGGGCGTCACGACACGCGCGGTCCCAGGTCACACCTTTGGTTTGACACTGAACCCGGACGACAGGCAGACATTGCTCGCGTTCCTCCGGAGCCTCTAAACAAAGGCTGGTAACTCCGCGCGCGAGATCACTGAGAACAATTGCGGGCGTAAATGAAAGCGGTGTCGCTCGGTGAGCCTCGCCAAAATCGCTTTCCAAGCGTGCTCCTCCAACCACTCGGACATCTCTCCCTTTGGAATCAACAACTTACGCCTTCGACTCAAGCGAGCAAAACGTCCGCTCTACGATCCAGCGAAACTGACCGAGGCCACTCCCGTGCTTGGTGCGGCGCACGGCCAGCACGCGCAGGATGTGACGCGCCCGCCCGCGGGGCCCGACCCGATGACGATGAGGTCAAAATGCTGCGACATGCGCCGCGTTGCCGCACCGCTCGCCAAGACGTTAATGAGAACATGTCGGGCCGGAAGCGGGCGGTTCGTCCTAGATTCAAACGGAGAGTGACCCATGCGGAAGATTATCGTCGGCGCCCAGGTTTCCATGGATGGCGTCATGCAGGCGCCCGGCGGGCCGTGGGAGGATCCGACCAAGGGCTTCAAGTTCGGCGGCTGGGTGATGCCCTATTTCGATCAAGAGTTCGGCGAAGAGATCGACCGCGTCTTCAAGGAGAAATTCGACCTTCTGCTCGGCCGCAAGACCTACGAGATTTTCGCGGCGTATTGGCCGTACTACGATGAAGACGCTTCCCATGGCGGCATCGCGAAGCTCTTCAAGGACATCAAGAAGTACGCGGTTTCGCGCTCAGGCGAGGTCGATACGAGTTGGGCGGGCTCAGTGCTGCTGCGCGACATCGCCGACGTGAAGCGCCTGAAGCAGGAAGACGGCCCGAACCTCGTCACCCAGGGCAGTACCGAACTCGTCCACGCGCTGCTCGCCAACGACCTCGTCGACGCGATGAGCATCTTCACGGTGCCGGTCGTGCTTGGCGGCGGCAAAAAGCTGTTCGCCGACGGCTCGTCGCCGCATTCGTTCAAGCTGGCCAGTTCCCGCGTCTCTACAAACGGCCTGATCATCGGCCACTACGAGCGCGGCGGTGAAATCAAGATCGGCGACACCGCCCTCAATTCACCGAGCGACCGCGAGGTCGCGCGCCGCGAGCGGATGAAGCGCGAGAACTAAAGGTTGCCGACGCCGTTGATCCGGTGAGCATGCGAACGTCGGCGGCGTCGCCCGCGTGTCCGGCCTACGCCGATGTCTCCGAAAAGATCGTCAGCAGGAAACCGCTCGGATCGCTGACCTCGAACGCGCGGCTCTTCCACTCCGTGTCGTGAGGGTCTGACTTGAGCGTGATGCCGGCGTTCCTGGCCCGTTTGGCGATCTCGTCGACGTTACCCGGCGTCGTCGAGATGGACAAGCGCACGCCGATTCCCTTCTTGCGGTCGCGCCCCTTCTTCCAATCGTCCTGGTTCAAGCCGATCTGCGTCCTGCCCGCTCGCAGCATCACGCCGAGCAGCGTCCCTTTCTCTTCCCACCGCTCGTCGATCGCGAAGCCGAGCGCCTCGTAAAAGGTGATGCTCTTCTGCAAATCGTCGACAGTCAAGGTGGGAACGATAGCGCTGATCTGCACAGCTTCTTGCGTTGTCGCCACGATAGCCTCCTTCTGTTTCGTCGTGTTCGTTCATCCGCAGGCTAACGGGCCGCGTGCGGATCTTCAAGCACGGCCGTGCGAAAAGAATTTTGCGGGACGGACGAGCCTGGCTGGCAGCGGCGGCGCCGCGCGGCGCCGCTCGAATTGTGTCAGAACGGTGGGGACGGCCTCAACGAAGCCGGAGGAGCTCCACCTCCGACACGATGAATCCGAACGCGGGCCAACCGCCGGACTGGATCGATCGCTCGAACCACCTGCGCGCCTGCTCCTTGTCGCCACGCAGGAGGTACCAGTTGCCAAGGCCGTAGGCGAGCGTGGCGACCTGTACGTCCTCTGTATCCGCCGGTGTGAGCACGGCTTCCGGACCGATCTCGCCACGATAGAGCTGCAGGCGCCGCGTGTACGCGTTGGTCACAGGCTTCGAATCCGGCCGCCGATCGAGCATCGCCTTCGCTTCCGCGCTGCGCCCGGCTCGGCTGAGCGACATCCACAACCAGTCCGTGGAACCCGCCAGCTCGCCGGCATCCGGGGCGATCGGCTGAGCCTTGGCGAACGATGCGGCCGCCTCGGCAAAGTCTCCGCGCAGGTACTGGACGACCCCGAGGTGGTACCAGATTCCGTAGATCTCGCTGTCGATGGCGCCTCCGCGCGTGAGGTCGGCGAACGCGCTATCGAATTCACGCACGGAAAGATATCGATGCCCGCGCCATCGGAGGAGCAGCGCGTTCGTCGGCTCGATCTCGAGCCCTCGGGTGAACGTGGCGATGGCTTCGCGAAACTGCCGCGCACCGGACTGGGCGACGCCGAGGTCGATGATGCGCGCAATGTTCTTCGGATCGGCCTCGAGAGCGGCTCGCGCGCTCTTGACCGCATCCGTATCGGGGAGCGAGCGATACTCCACGCCCTCGGGTGACCGGTATTGCACCGATTGCGCGCCGGTCTGGCCCGCATCGAGCGCAGGCCCGAGGGTGATCGCCGCGCCGATGATGGACGTCAATGCGGAACGGTGAATGTCTCTAAACGGCATAGGCCCCGGATTCTACTATCGCGAGAGAGGCCACTCGCGGATTACGCGGACCTCGAAGCCACGTGAGAACCTAGCTGGCGTTTCAAAACCCAGGCAAGGCCACCTGCCGCTCCGAGGTCATACGCGAGACAGAAGGCTGGCCACCAGACCGGCACCCCTGTGTTTTCCAGGATATTGCCGTGAAACGCATCCAGGACGCCGTGCCCGGCTAGGCCAGCAACGACAATCCACGCATTCGACTTGAACCCGACGACGGCCGCAATCAAGAAGCCAGTCATCACGATTGACTCCAAGAGCACCGTCTGAATCGATCCGCTCATTGCGGCGAACAACACGTAGTACGCCGCAATGACAATCAGCACCGTCGGATAGAACGCTCGGTCACGATCGAATCCCACGCGTCTCGCAAACAGTGCAACGCTCATCGAGAGCACGATTCCGACAACGTATGGCATGGATAGGATCCTTATGGAGATACACGCTATCCTACAGGCTAGCTTTACAATGCAAAGTCCTCTTCTGAACGAGTCTTGCAGCTTGACTTGATTTGTATAGCAGTATACTTTGTATTGTAAAGTTGTGCGTATCCTTCGAGCGACCCACCTCGGCATGTGTTTCGGCGTTCGCGATGCCATCGCGCTCGCGCTCGAACACGCCGACGCCGGCCCTCTCACAATCCTCGGTGACCTCGTCCACAACCCTACCGTCCTGAGCGCGCTTCAGGCGAAGGGCATCTCGGTCGCGCATGACATCGCACACGTCAAGACAGCGACCCTGATGGTGACGGCGCACGGCACGTCCGAGCGGACCCTCGCGCGGACTCGCGCCCTGGGCCTAACAGTGGTCGAAGCCACGTGCCCGCTCGTACGCGTCGCGCACCGCGCCGTCGCCGCCCTCGCGCGCGAGGGCTACCACGTCGTCATCGTCGGGCAACGCGACCACGTGGAGGTGCGCGGCCTCACCGGCGATCTCGATCGCTTCGACGTCGTACTCGAAGACGATGACGTGCTCGCGCTCGAGGAGCATCCACGCTTCGGCGTGGCAGCCCAGACGACGCAAGCAGTAGAGAAGGTGCGCCACCTGGTCGACGTGATCCGACGGCGATTCCCGCAATCGGACGTGCGCTTCCTCGACACCGTCTGCAAGCCCACCAAGCAACGGCAGTCCGCCGCGGTCGAGATGGCGCGCCAGGCCGACGTCGTCATCGTGGTCGGCGGCCGGTCGAGCAACAACACGCGCGAACTGGTCAAGACCTGTGCGCTCTACTGCGCCCGTGTGCATCACGTGCAGACCGACGCAGACGTCCGCCCCGAATGGTTCGATGCCGTGAACGTCGTGGGACTGACGGCCGGCACCTCGACGCCGGACGACGTCATCGACCGCGTCGAGGCGCGCATGCGAAGAGTCGCGGCTTCCGAGGGGCTGCGATGACCGGTCTCTCGGAGCGCACGCGCTGGGCGATCGTCATGCTCTTCGCGATCGCGATGGCCTGGGTCGAAGCCGCAAGCGTGTTTTACATCCGCGCGCTCGTCGATCGGATCGAGCCTTACCAAACAGATCCGCTGCCGATGAACGGAGCGCTGGGCAACGTCGAATTGTGGCGCGAGGCGGCCACGCTTGTCATGATCGCCACGCTGGGGTGGCTCGCGGGGCACACGTGGCGCCGTCGCGCGGGGTACGCGGCGCTTGCGTTCGGCACCTGGGACATTTTTTATTACGTCTTCCTTCGCCTCATCTCGGGCTGGCCGAGTACGCTGCTGGACTGGGACATCCTGTTCTTGTTGCCACTTCCCTGGTGGGGGCCTGTGCTCGCGCCAGTCAGTATCGCTCTGGTGATGATCCTGTGGGGGACGATCGCGACGCAGTTGGGTGATGGTACGACCGACGCTCGCTGGGCGTGGGCGCTTGCCTGCGTCGGGATCGTCATGGCGCTCGCCGTTTTCATGATCGACACCTGGCGGGCGCTGCCGGACGGCCGTAACGCGGTCCTGCAGGTGCTGCCGACGACGTTCAACTGGCCGCTGTTCTGGGTGGCCTTGCTGCTGATGGCGTCACCGGCACTACATCAGGTTGCCTTCTCGCTGACGAAGAAGTCTGTATCCCGTGCCGATTGAGGTCCTGTGATACATCCGTCACTCCACCGTATATATAGAGGCAGTTGATGTTCGAGCAGGTACTGCCCCAGCGGCTGGCGCGCTGGGTGGCGGCGGAACCAGACTGGGAGCAGGTCTACGCGGAGCAGTTGCCACGCGTGCTCAACTTCTTCCGCTATCGACTTGGCGACACACCTGACGTGGAGGATCTCACCGCCCGAACGTTCGAGAAAGCGTGGCGCGCGTGCCACCGGTATCGGCGCGATGTTGCCGGGTTCGCGACGTGGCTGCTGACAATCGCGCGCAACGTCGCGATCGACCATCTACGATCGCGCCAGCGCTACGAACCGCTCGATGTGGCCGATGCCGTGTCTTCTCTGGACGACACGCCGGAGCAGCAGGCGGTCCAGCACTCCGAGGCACAACGGCTCGCCGCGTTACTCGCGACGTTGCCGCCGCGTCAGCGCGAGTTGATTGCGATGAAGTATGGCGCCGACATGACCAACCGCGCCATCGCACGCGCGACCGGATTGAGTGAGAGCAATGTGGGAACAATCCTGCACCGCGCGGTCGAAGAGCTGCGCGTGCGCTGGTGAGGGACGAAACAATGAGCAAGGATGCCTGGCTCCACGCCCTACGAAGTGATCCATCGCCCCCCTTCAAGGAGCAGTTGCGCGCGCGGCTGCGCGCACACGAGGCCGCGCCCCTCGACACCCGCCCTGGTTGGCCCCGGCGTGCGCTTGTCGTGGCGGTTGCGGTCGTCGTGGTTGCCGTCCTGATATCCGTGCCTGGCGTGCGAGCATCCGTTGCGCAGTTTGTTTCGCTGTTTCGCGTCGTCCATGTCGTGCCGGTACCGGTCGATTCCAATCGCCTCGATCGGCTCAAGACCGAAAACCTCGAGATTGGTGCGCTCATTGGCGAACACATCGAGGTCGTGCACGATCCGGGTCCACCGGTCAGCGTGCCGTCGTTGGCCGACGCGTCGTCGGTGGCCGGCATGACACTCGCGGTGCCGCAGTGGCTGCCAGAGAACACGCAGGTGCTGGAGACGGCCGTCATGGGTGAACGCATCGTACGCGTTACCGCCAACAGCCAGCGCTTGCAGCAGGTGATGGACGCGCTCGGCATCACCGACCTCACCGTGCCGGCAGGGCTGGACGGCCACACGGTCAACGTGCGTGTGCCGCCGGTCGTGATGATTCGCTACGAGCATGGCAAGCGCCGGAGCCGCCTGTTTCAGGCGCGCACACCGCAATTGACCCTGCCCGACAGCATCAACGTACGGGCCCTGGGCGAAATCGGCTTGCGCATTCTCGGTCTGGCGCCGGCCGAGGCTAAGCAGTTCGCCCAGGCCATGGACTGGCACTCCACGCTGATCGTTCCCGTGCCACCCAACGCCTCGCAGTTCCGACAGGTAAGCATCCAGGGGCATCTCGGTGTCGGCATCGACCATCAACCGCCCAATCAGTCGCCGACGCACACGATCATTTGGTCCACGCCCGAGCGCGTGTTTGTCCTGGTGACCATTCAGGGTTACGAGCAGGCGTTGGCCATGGCGAACTCGGTGCGCTGATTGTCGAACGTCGCCGGAAGTTCTCGAGTCATCGAGACTCACGCGCTGCGCAAGCAGTTCGGCGACACCGTCGCGGTGGCCGATCTGTCGCTGCACGTAGGCGCCGGCGAGATCTTTGGGTTTCTTGGGCCAAACGGCGCGGGCAAAACGACCTCGATCAAAATGCTGCTGGCGCTGGTCGAGCCGACGTCCGGCACGGGCCAGGTGATGGGCGCGCCGCTCGGCGATCGGGCGGCACGCGCACGCATTGGCTTTCTTCCCGAACATTTTCGGTTTCACGACACGCTGACGGCGAGGGAGTTGCTGCGGTTTCACGGTCGCCTCTATGGGTTGCGAGGAGTATTGCTGGACGCCCGCGTCGATCGGCTCCTGACACGCGTGGACCTGCTGGACGCTGCCGATCGCCCGCTGCGCGGCTACAGCAAGGGCATGCTGCAGCGGGTGGGGCTTGCCCAAGCGTTGCTCAACGAACCGCAACTGGTCTTCCTGGACGAGCCGACCTCCGGTCTCGACCCATTGGGCCGATTACTGGTGCGCAGCATCATCGACGAACTGCGCGCGGACGAGGTGACGGTGTTTCTCAATTCGCATCTGCTTGGGGAAGTCGAAGCGACTTGCGATCGTGTGGCGTTCGTCAAACGCGGCCGCGTGGTCGCCGAACGCAGCCTCGCAATGCCGGCTGAGGCGCTCGACCTGGAACTGCGCGTAACTTCAGTTGAAGGCGCGATCGTGGAGGGCTTGTCGCGTTTCGGAACGAACATAGTGCGACCGCGATCCGATCTCATCGCATTGCGGATCGAGAGCGATGCAGTGGTGCCAGGCATCGTGAGCTGGCTGGTGCAGCAAGGCGTCCAGATTCACACGGTCCAGCCCCGCCGCAAGTCTCTGGAGGACGTCTTCCTCGACGTGATGGGGGAAGATGAGCGACCGGGATAGGAGGAGCCTCGCTAGCCGTGCGCGACGTCATTACGGTTACTCACCTCACCTTGGTCGAGGCGCGGCGGCGGCGCATCGTGCTCGCCGGCGCCGTCTGCGCTCTCGCGTTTCTCGCCGTCTTTTCGGTCGCCGTCTTCTTCGCGACCCGCGAGATGGCGGCGGATGCGAGCATGTCCTTCATCGAACGGCAAGGCACCCTGACGATGATCATGATCGTCGGCTTCATGGCTGCGAACTTCCTTGCCGTGATGTTCGCGATTCTGCTACCGGTGGACACGCTGTCAGGCGAAATAGACTCGGGTGTGATGCAGACGCTCGCATCGAAGCCGCTCAGTCGCGCGCAGATCGTGGTCGGCAAATGGCTTGGCCATCTGCTGCTGGCGCTCGCATATCTCCTGCTGGTGTCTGCCGGCATTCTCCTCGCGATGCGCATCGCCGCCGGCTTCATTCCGGCTGGCGTGTCGCGCGCGCTGCCGCTGCTGATGCTGGAGATCACGCTCTCGCTGACGGTCTCCGTCGCGGGCGGCGCCCGGCTGAGCACCGTGACGAATGGCATTACCGCACTTGGCTTTTATGGGTTGGCGTTCATCGCCGGCTTTGTCGAGCAGATTGGCGTGCTGGCCGGCGTGACAGCGCTCAAGACCGTCGGCGTCGTGGTCAGTCTGATCAGCCCGGCAGATTCGATGTGGCGCCTGGCGGCGCATTACCTGCTGCCCGAGATTCTACACGGCTCGGGCGCGTTCACTCTGGGCGTGTCGGTGCCGACATCGTTGATGGTGTGGTGGGCGGCGGGGTTTACGGTGCTGACGCTGCTCTACGCCGTGCACGCTTTCCGTCGTCGGGCCCTGTAGCGAGCCGACGCGCGGAGCCAGACGCATCTTCTCGCTCCCACGCCATCGTCCGGAACGGATTAGCGAAATTACCGACGCCCCCACTTGAGCTAAAGGCCGCGCGATCGTTGTACGATTTGGCGACGACAGGAGGACGAGTATGGCAGTGGAGAAAAAGCGAAACGAGAGCAAGGATGCGGCGCCTCTCACGCGCAAAGAGCTGGTCCGGCTGCTCAACGAGGATCTTGCGCGGGAATATCAAGCGATCATCGCGTATGTGATCTATTCACAGGTCCTCAAAGGCGCGCAGTACATGAACATCGCCGCCGAATTGGAAACGCATGCGCAAGAAGAGCTTCAACACGCCCTCATCATCTCGAAGCAGATCGACTATCTCGGCGGGATGCCTACGGCGGCCTCACTGCCCGTCCGCACGTCGGAGGTCGCCGAGGAGATGTTGCGCTTCGATCTCGACAACGAAAACGACACAATCCGCAACTACCGCGAGCGCGTCCGACAATGCGAAGCACTCGGTGAGTACGCGATGGCCGAACAGATTCGCGAGATTCTCGTGCAAGAGCAGGAGCATCAAATCGATCTCGCGACGGCGCTCGGAATCGACGTGCCCAATGTGAGTTGAGCCGGAGCCCGGGCTGCGACACAGCCACGCGAAACCTCGTCACCCGATCCCTGGTGTCCGCCCATGCGTGCAGAGTCAGAACGGACGATGAAAGGGAAAATTGGTGCGGGCGCTGAGCCACTCCCCAAGCGCAAGCAGCTCGAACTGATCGTGAATTCGCCGCGAGAGAACTTTGCGCGACGTCGAGTCATGGACTTCCAGCGCGTAGTGGTCGTCACCGTCGCTGTCGGCGTGGTGCTCGAGTTCGAGCGCCGCGTTGCCGAATACTCGCTCGCGCAGGACCAGGCTGCCGAAGAGCAACTGGATACGCATCCGGCCCCACCCAAGGCGCCATTGGCGCCGAGCGAAAGTGACCCAAATCGCTCCAAGAGCAGACAAGAGTGTCAGTGCTAGCGAGCTCCACTCGGCCGCCTTCAACGGCTCCGGCTCGATGACACCACGTCGAAAAATGCCAAGACAACCAATCAACATCACCCCGGTCACGGTCCAGGCAATCACGGCCTGAACTTTCGCCACGGCCGGCGGCGGGGACGTGAGCACACTTTCGCCGTCCTGCACCTCGACAGACCAGTCCGGAGGCGGCGATTCACGTTCGAGCCGGACCGCTCGCCCGTGGTCCGCCACGGACAGTTCGGTGGTCAGCCATCGCTGCAACAACTCGCGAGCTTCGAGCGCTCCCAAGTCCGAAATGGTGACGGTTCCTCGCTGGGTATCCGCCACCACAGCCTTGTCGCGCGGTCGAAGTCGAACGCGGTAAATCGAATCGCGCGGCAGAAATCGAGTGCGAGTGAAAGGCCCCGCCCGCCGCCGAACCCGCACGCCGTTGCCTGAGACCGCCGCGAGATCCTCACCGGAAATCATCCGGAAAAACTGCGTGCCGGCGGCAACGCCACCGACCGTCCAAAGTGTTAGCCAGAGCAGCACCCCGAAAAGAACTGCCGATGCGGAGCCATCGCTGGCCATGCTCGTGAACGGCCAGAGGTTGATTGGTTGGTCGGCCGCCGTGAGGCCGATGCTCATGAGTGCCGCCAGAAGAACAATCAGCGCCAACACTTCGAAAATCAGCCAAGCCGTCAGCCAGATCGCGAGAAAGAACGCGCCAACGAACCTTCTAACCCCGACCGGCCGGAGCTGGACTTCGCGAGTTTCGACCGAGTTACCGCTGGTCACTGCTTTGAGGTTTGGCTAGATGCAACTACGCTA
This sequence comes from uncultured Acidobacteriota bacterium, assembly GCA_963846425.1. Taxonomy (GTDB): domain Bacteria; phylum Acidobacteriota; class Vicinamibacteria; order Vicinamibacterales; family UBA2999; genus JACCSI01. Next base: position 34,247 of record CAWJVW010000003.1, read on the forward strand.
GTTTCAAAGAGGAGACCAACATGAGTGAACGACGGTATCCCAACGAAAGCAAAGAGTATCGCGATGCGCGCGATTTATTGTGTAAAGACGAACAAGATCTTATCGACAAAGTAAAAGCCGTCGCGGAGAGACGCCGCAATCTCCCTCCCGGGGGGCAGTTGAAAGAGGACTACGTCTTCCAATGGGCGAACGATGGGAAAGTAGGGAAGAGTGTGAAATTCTCCGAGCTGTTTACGGACAAAGACACGCTACTGCTTTACTCATTCATGTTCGGTCCGAGCTGGGATAAGCCCTGTCCTTCCTGTACGTCGCTGGTCGATGGATTTGATCGAAGCTGGTATCAGGTCACTCGAGACGCCGCGTTTGTCGCAATTGCCAAAGCCCCGGCCGATCGAATCAATGCGTGGGCCAAAGAACGTGGATGGTCGCAGATTGCGCTGGTTTCCGGATCGGACTCCGCGTATCAGGCCGATTACAAATGCCAGGGAGACTCTGATGATATGCAATTGCCAGTGATGCATGTATTCAGGAGGCAGGGTGGAAAGATTTTTCATTTCTGGGGAACTGAACAGACATCGAATCATGTGGACACGGTGTGGCCGTATTGGAATCTCATGGACTTTACGCCCGAGGGTCGGCCAGACATTCCCACGCCGCCACAAAATTTCAGGTCCGAATTCCTGGAAAAACACTATCTGAGCAAAGAGTAGTGGTGACCAAGGCCGCGCCGGGGGAGCAACCGATACCAAGGTCCAATGGACTACTCGGACCGTCGCGAGCATCCTGTCGCATGCGGTTACGGAGGTAGGTCGCAATCCGAGCCTATATATGCCGACGAGTGCTGATGAAGTCTGGGCTGCCCTAGCGTTGGGTGCAGTGTCCTCCGTCGGACTGCTTGTCGGCGCGATCGTCGGATTATTCTCCCGAGTGCCGCACCACGCGATCGCGATGGCCATGTCGGTGGGTGCGGGACTGCTGCTCGCCGGCGTGTCCCTTAAAGTGGCCGCGGATGCGATCCGGATCGCCGGGCCAGTAGCAGTGGCCCTGTCACTGCTGCTAGGGGCGGCTGTGTTCAGCGGGAGCAACGCGGTTCTCGCGCGGTTTGGTGCCGCTCACCGCAAGCGATGCGGCGATTGTATTCAACAGCCAGTCGAGTCGCAGCAGCCTGGCAGCGGAGTAGCCATCGCGCTCGGCAACGCGCTTGACGCGGTACCGGAGGCGATGGTGTTGGGAATCGCTCTGCGGAATCCGGTCGTCCCCCTCGCGCTGGTGATCGCGTTCTCAGTTGGTAACCTTCCCATGGCTTTGTCGAGCACAGCGGGGATGCGGCTTGCCGGCCGTAGTTACACCTACATCATTCTGCTCTGGAGTACGATCGCCAGCGGGGCAGCGATCGCAATCGCGGCAGGGTATGTTGGGTTCGGTTCGCTCAGTGCGGCCTGGCCGCCGCGGCTGCAGGCATTTGGTGCCGGCGCACTGCTCGCGATGGCTGCGGAAACGATGATTCCCGAGGCCTTCCACAACAGCCCGCGTTTCTCGGGCTTGCTCGCCGCCTTCGGTTTCGGCCTCCTGCTGCTTGTAGACGCGACGACACGTTAGAGGCTCTCTCCTCTTCCAGGTCTACGTTCCCCGGACTATTTCCGAGGACCTCTCCACCAACTGGCGCGCCTGCTTCACCTGTTCTCGTTCCACGCGCAAGTCAATCCGCGTGATGTCCGGCCTGAAGAAGAGTGCAACAGTCCAATCGAGGACAATGCGCAGGCGCCGGTCCCAGCGCGGCATCTGAAAGAGGTAGTAGGTTCGTCGTACCCACCAGGCGACGAAGCCCGTGAGCCGCACACCGAAGACAGTCGCGACGGCGCGCGTATGCCCGAGCGAAGCCATGCTGCCGAGGGGGCGGAACATGAACGGCGAGGGAGCCCGCCCGTCGATGACTGCCGTGATGTTCCGCGCGAGATGTCGCGCTTCACGGGCCGTATGCTGGGCCAGCGCGGGGTAGGGACGGCCGTCCGGGGCCGGAATCGCCGCACAGTCGCCCAGTGCCCACACCTGGGAATGGCTGCGGCTTCGCATCGTGGCGTCGACGGCGATCCGACCACGCTGGTCGCGTACGACAGGGATGGCGCTCGCGACGGCGCTCGGGACGATGCCTGCGGCAAGTACGATCGTGCCGGCGTCGATGATGTCGTTCTCGAGCCGCAGGCGCCCGGCCTCGATCGACCGGACAGCCGTCGAGACCTGGATGTCAACCCCGCGCCGCTGGAGCACGCGCGCCGCTGTGGCCGCCAGCTTTGCGTCGATCTCTGGCAGAATCCTCGGGCCGGCCTCGAACAGCCGAAAGCGAACCTCGTCGCGCCGGATGCGCGGATAGAAGCGCAACACGTCGTCGGCAAACGCCGTGAGCTCACCCACCAGTTCTACGCCGACCAATCCGCCGCCGATCACGACAACCGTCAGACACTCGCGCCGCTTCGCCGCATCCGCGGCGGCGTCCGCGCGTTCGAAGCGTCCGATCAGTTGATTTCTCAGCACCAGCGCATCCGCCATCGTCTTGAACGTCAAGGCGTTCGACGAGCCAGGAATCAGTCTGTCGTTCGTCGACGCGCCAAGCGCGACCACCAGATGGTCGTACGGCAAGTCGTACGCGCCGCCTTCGGGAGCCACGGCCCGAACGAGCTGTCGTTCAACCTCGACCGATTGGACTGTGGCTTCGATGAAGCGGGCTCGTTGAAGGGCGGCGCGGATGGGCTGCGCGCAGTGTCGCAGCTCCAACCTGCCGGAGCATGCCTCGAACAGGAGCGGCGTGAGCACGAAGAAGTTCTCGCGGCTCACGAGAGTGATCTCGACGTCTTTGCGCCGCCGCAGGGCTCGCTCGAGGTGTCGCACGGTGGCCACGCCGCCGAATCCGCCGCCGAGTACGAGAATGCGCATGTTCCCTCCGGAATCGTATCGGCAACGTTTTGGTCGTTCCATCAACGACGATGAGCTTCGGAATACCGCCCCCGTATCATTGCGTGGGAGACGTGCTTCGCCAGTGTGTAGGCACCGATCGCGATCCAGGCAGCGTTCACACCAACCGATGGGTACGCGCCGTAGTACAGCGAGTTCACCAGGACCAGCGTGGCGCCGAGGAGATTCATGCCTTGATATGTCCTGGAATTGCCTGGCGTTTTTTGTGTTGAGACGAGCCAGTAAGCAGAGAGAAGAGCGGCAGCCCCAATCCATCCAAGCAGATTGATTGCGAAGGTCATATCGTGAGCTCCTGCGAGCCTTCCTCAACGGCGTAATCGTTGTGCACAACCCGTTCGTGAACGTGGGCGGCTGGCGTGCGATCGATCAGGAGACTCAGTAATTCGGGCCGGCTGTAGTGGCCGCGCGAGTCCATGAGCTGCTTGCGCTTGTCGATGAGCGTGAAGTCGAGGTCGGCGACGACCACGCCTTCGCCCGAGCGGATCGGTTCGCCGATCAGGGTTCCATCGGGTGCCACGATCGCGGTAAAGCAACCGCCAGAGATCGGGCCGATGCTGCCGCCGGTGTCCTTGGCGATTTGGGCCTGCTGATCAGCATCCAGCCAGGCCGTCGCGCAGACCACGAAGCACGCAGACTCCAGTGCATGTTGCCGGATGTTGATTTCTGTCTGCTCGGCAAACAGGTTGCCGAAGATCGAACCCGGATACATCGCAGAGTGGATCTGCTCGCCGTCGGCGATCATCGCGTAGCGCGCGAGAGGGTTGTAATGCTCCCAGCACGCCAGCTGACCAATGCGGCCGACCTTGCTGTCCACGGCGCGCAGGCCCGAACCGTCGCCCTGGCCCCAGACCATGCGCTCGTGGTATGTGGGCGTGGTCTTGCGGCGCCGCTGAATCAAGGTGCCGTCGGCATCAAAGAGGAGCTGGGTGTTGTAGAGGGTTCCACCGTCACGTTCGTTGATGCCGATGGACACGACAACTCCCGCCTCGAGGCACGCATCGCTGATGGCGTTGGTGGCAGGAGACGGCACCGTCACCGCCTGATCAAGGAGCTTGAGGTGCTCACGTCCGGCAATGACCTGGTACGGGGCTTGGACGAACGAAAAGTACGGGTAGTAAGGAACCACGGTCTCCGGAAACGTGGCGAACCGCACGTTCTCGTGCCCAAGTTCGTGGATCTTTTGCACCACCTTGTCGACCGTTCCCTCGCGGCTATAAAGGACGGGACTCAGTTGGACCGCCGCGGCTTTCACAGTTCTCATTGCCTTCTCCTTGGCCGATCGACATCGATCACGGCATCGGCAAATGCCCGAGTATGCGGGTCTCCAAACACCGCCACGATTCGAACACGCCGCCGGCTTTGAATCTATTGGACGATGGTGTTGGTCGGTGCCTGCCTGGTCGGTGCCTGCCCGGTCCAACACCATGGTCCAATAGATTCGTGCGACATTTTTCTGTGTGATCAGGTATATCGAACGTGGCTCGAATGAGGGGAGCGAAGAACATGATCACGCTGAAGCATGCAGCCCAGAACGTAGCGCCGATGCTGTCCGTCGTCGCCATAATGCTGTACGGGAGCACCGCTCTCGCACAGAGCGCCCCGCAAACGTGTAGACCTGCCCAGGTCATCCCGCTCACCGGGCCAGAGCCCGCCGCGAAGCTCGTCGTCGATGCCCCGCTGGTCGGACCACTCGCCTCGCGTGGAGTCGTGGTGATCCCCTACTGTGCGGAGAACATGCGAATTGCATCGGTGTTCGGCCCGGGTGCCCTGGCCGTCTCGCCGCGCGTGGGCCACATTCATGTCACCGTGGACGAGGCGCCGTGGCACTGGGCGGACGCGAGTGGTAACCCGCTCATCCTGCGGGGGCTGCTGCCCGGTCCACACAAAGTGCTGATTGAACTGGTTGACGCGAACCACCAGCCGGTTGACAAGGGCACCGTTACATTTGATGTTCCAACGACAACCACGGCAGGCGGGCCTTCTGAGCGGAGGCGTTGATCCAAAATACGGGCTCGGCCAGGACCCGTAGGCATCAGCCGAACGTGAATGCGAACGCCTCCACGCCAGCATCAAGGAACTCGATCTGGAACGTGCGATCGACGATCGGTCCCGGTTGCCGGACTACCTGATACAGCCGCTGTTCGACAACGGTGCCGCTGCCGTTGTCGTCCACGTCCAAGCCGTGAGCCGGACCTGGTGGCTGCCCGTCCATCGACACGCGGAACCGTACCTCGTTTTCCTGCCGCAGCGGCCCCATCACCAGGTGAACGTCGCGCGTGTGAAAGCGACACACAATGCGGCCACCGGCGCTGTTCAGGACCGTTGCCTGATTCGCCATCGTCCACTCGCCGGTAAGGGCCCATTGATTGAGCTCCAGCCGCGTCGGGGCTGCATAGATACGACGCCGCGCCAATGCGGCACCGCCCGGCGACGAGAAGTTCTCCGTGCGGTCGTACCCGAGGTAAATCTCCGGAGACCTCAAGTTCCGCCAATCAGCCTGCAGCTCGAAGCCGCTCGCAGCGATCGGCACGGCACCTTTGTCGTCGGTTGTGGCTCCAGCTTCCGCCAGCAACCCACGGATCGCCTTTTCCGATCGCTCGTACTCGCGCTCGCCGAAGTGATGGTCCCGAAGGCGTCCACGCGCATCGATGAGGTACAGCGCGGGCCAGTACCGGTTGTTGAAACCGCGCCAGATCGCATAGTCGTTGTCGATGGCGATCGGATAGTCGATCTTCATCTGCTGCAGTGCGCGACGCACGTTCTCGAGGTTCTTTTCGAATGCGAACTCGGGTGTGTGCACGCCGATGACGACCAACCCTTGCGTGTACTTCTGTACCCACGCGCGAACATACGGAAGCGTACGCAGCCAGTTGATGCACGTATAGGTACCGAACTGGACGAGCACGACCTTCCCGAGCAGGTTCGGGGCCGACAGAGGTGGCGAATTGAGCCACCCCGTCGGGCGGCCGAGCGCCGCGAGCTGGCGTGCCTCGGCTGCATTCGCCTCCGAGGTGCCCTCCGCCAAGGCTCCGGCGAGGCTCGCCGAAGCGCCTCCGGCGCGAAGGCGGCCGAATCGCGCGGCCGCGAGCGTGATCGCCGCTCTGCCAAGAAAGTGGCGGCGGCCACGATCGGGTTCCCCTGGCACGCCATCGCGCTGCGACATCCCTTTGCCAAGGATGACCATGCCGTTCACCGTTTCGCGTAATCAGTGAAGACGAAATCACGCGCCTTCGCACCTCCGGTGTGGCACGCGTGGCACCCCCGTGCGAATGAGGGGTTCGTCGTGGCCGGCTTGAAGGTGTCGGCCGCAGCGTCGTACGCGAACGTGGCGTACCCCCATCCGTTCGTTTCCGGGAATCGCTTCGAGTCCTTCACCATGAAGGACATCTCGGTTTGCGTTCCGGGCACGGTCACGCCATAGGGCTTCTCGTCGCGGTCCTTCAACCATTCGATCTTGGCGAACGCCGCGCCGTCGGGAACGGCTTTGCCATTCGCCGGAATGCCGTCGCGGTACGCCTGGATCATTGTGGGGTTCCCCAGGATGGCCTTCATGCACCCTACCTTCGAGGTCCCGCAGCCGCTGGCGTCATCGGGCTGGCTCGTGGCAATCAGCTGCCACGCGTCGTAGCCTCTGAATTCCGAGAACGCGATGCCGTTCGCCGCTGTAAGTGTGTATCGATCCTGCGGCTGTGCCAGCACCGCGCTGACGACCAAGACGGATGCCGCGAGGACCATCGGTGTGGTGATGTGTTGACGCTTCATTGAGTACCTCCGCGTGGATAGTTCCGGCCGGGATGAAGAGGACGTCGCCGGTTACCCTGCGCGTCGTGTTCATGTGACTTCCTCCTGGTGAACTCCTCGACGCATATGAAACCAGACGCGCGCCGCCGGATCCATCAGACGAAGGTATCGATGACACTTTCGTATTGGTCCTGAGCGTTCGCTTGGGAACTACCCAATTGGTTTCGGCCGCTCTGGATTTGCCTCAAAGCCTCCGCGCCCTTCAATGAGAGTGAGTGCGAGACGCTCCCTTAGGCACGGTGAACGTCAATGTTTTGGACTGTCCGGGGAAGACCTCGTGGTTGGCGTTCACCAATTCGATCAGGATCTTGTGCGGCCCGGGCGGCATCCCGGCCAGGTCGATCGTATTGATGTCACTCGCGTCTGCCCACCACCATGGCAAGTCGTCCACATGTACGTGCAGATGCCCGACTCGTGGAGATGCGTTGAGGGCGCCCTTCCCGAACACTGGGACGATGTGCACGTTCTCCGCCCGCCATTGGATCCACACGACGCCCTGATCCAACAGGTCGGGAAGCGGGGCGTCCACGATCAGCTTGGGCGCAGGCTCATTATTGATTTCGATGTACGGTGAGGCGCCGCGGACCTCCTTCGCGCTCAGAGCGGCGGCCTTTACATCAGTGCCGGTTGATGTTTGGGCGGTGTCGTTGTTTTCCGCAGCCGCGGCGGCCGCCCCCCCGACGCCGGCCGCCGCGTGCATGGCAGGTCCGGCGCGGCGCGCGGATGCTGACGAGAGTGCGAGAACCATCATCGCGGCAAACGCGATGATTCCGGCTCGGACGGTAACGCGGTACGTCGGTCGTTCGAATGGCTTCATGTTGTCCTCCTTTGGAACGCATGAAAGCAGACGAGCGGGAACCGATCTATCAGACGATGGTATCGACGATACCTTCGTATCGGTTCAAAGCCATCGCTCACCCTCCATCGGCCCCGAGAACCAATACCAAGGTCTGATAGACGATTGCGCTTTGAGCGAGCATCCTTTCGCATGCTGCGGCACGATCCTGATGCCACTCACCACCCAAAAACCACGGAGGTCACAATGAGCAGCACACAGATGAGCAATGAACACGCCACCCGCCCTCCCACCGCTGCGAGGGTCGATCAAAAGGTCGAGGTCGTCGTCATTCCAGTGTCCGACGTCGATCGCGCCAAACGCTTCTACGGGAGCTTGGGGTGGCGGCTGGACGCCGATTTCAGCAACGGCGAGGACTGGCACCTCGTGCAGATGACACCTCCCGGCTCGCCGTGCTCCGTCATGTTTGGCAAGGGATTCACGACCGCCGCGCCGGGCTCAGTTCAGGGAACGTTCCTCGTCGTCGATGACGTCGAGGCAGCTCGCGCCGAGCTCATCGGACACGGCGTCAACGTGAGTGAGGCGTTCCATTTCGACGGCAGCCTCCTTCGTGTCGCCGGGACGAAGGGACGCGTGCCGGGTCCGGACCCGGAAGGTCGTTCCTATTTCTCATTCGCCTCATTCAGTGATCCTGACGGTAACGGCTGGCTCCTCCAGCAGGTCAAGGCGCGGCTTCCCGGACGAGGATTCAGCAGCATCGACGTCGCGACGATGACGGAGCTGCTGCGAGATGCAGAGAAGCACCACGGCGAGTACGAACCGACCGCGCCCAAGCACCACTGGTCGGGATGGTACGCCGCCTACATCGTCGCTCTGGAGCGCGGGAGCACTCCCGAGGAAGCAGTCAAAGATGCCACGCTCCACACGGAAGGTGCCCGCGAAAACGCGCAGGTGTAAAGGGCGCGCCCCGACATCGTTCGCGGCGGGGCGCCCCGCTCTCCTCGAGCTGCGCCTCGCCGCGGAGGCGATCACGCCGTTGACAACGTGGTCGGCCGTCCGCGACGAAGCACTCACACGTGCTCTGCTCCACTATCCGCGCAGCGATCTGAGTCCCGCGCGCAGTTCGTCCGTAAAGATCTTCGGCTGTTCCCAAGCGGCAAAATGACCGCCCTTGGCGACTTTGTTGAAGTGGACGAGGTTGGGATACGCCTTCTCCGCCCAGCTCCTCGGCGGTAGGTAGAGCTCGTCCGGGAACACGCTCACCGCCACCGGGATGTTGACGCCTTTGGGGGAGAAGAAATTGACCGTGTTCTCCCGGTAGAGGCGAGAGGAAGAGACCCCCGTGTTCGTCAGCCAGTAGAGCGTGCAGTTGCCGAGGACATCGTCGCGCGTCAGGCTTTCCGGCACCCCATCAATGCACCGCGCAATCAGGTCCAGGCTATAAGGGAAGTCGATCAGCCAGGCCGCTAGGCCGACCGGTGAATCCGCGATGGCGTACAGCGCTTGCGGGCGCGCCGCCATATAGAGCGCGTATTGAATTTTCTTGTACGCGGCCGCCAGCGTGTCACAGGCGAGTTTCTCATCGGCGGAGAGGTCTGCAGGCAGCGGACTGCCAGCCCAGAGCAGCTTGTCGATCTCGGGTGGAACGACAGCGGCCATATTCGTGTGCATGCCGATCAGTCCCGGCGGAGCCTGTGCCGCCATCTGCTCCGTGATGATCGCGCCCCAGTCACCGCCTTGCGCCACGTAGCGCGTGTAGCCGAGACGATTCATCAACACCGCCCAGGCGCGTGCGATGCGGTCAGGGCCCCAGCCGGTCGCGGTCGGCTTTCCCGAATATCCGTAGCCCGGAATCGACGGCATCACCACATGGAAAGCGTCGGATGCGGTGCCCCCATGTGCCGTCGGATTGGTCAGTGGCTCGACGATCTTGAGCAGTGCGAGAACCGAGTAGGGCCAACCGTGCGTGACGATGATCGGCAGGGCGTTCTCGTGTTTCGAGCGAGCATGAATGAAGTGGATATCCACGCCGTCTATCTCGGTGATGAAATTCGGGAAGGCATTGATCCTCGCTTCGGACCGGCGCCAGTCGTAGTCGTCCGCCCAATAGCGTGCGAGCTTCTCGACCGTCGCGAGCTGCACTCCCTGCGACATGTCTGCGACCGGTTCTTTTTCGGGCAACCGCGTACTCTTGATGCGCCGCCTCAGTTCGGTCAGTTCCGCTTCTGGAACATCCACACGAAACGGTCGTACAGCGGTGGTATCGGTGCCGATCTGTTCTGCAACTGCATTCATGGCTTCACTCCTTAGAAATGAAGCCCGCAGGCCTCTGTCTGCGGGCCCCCGCTTCTTCGGCTAGCTGCGAAGGGATTTGAAACCCGCGCGCAGTTCTTCCGTGAAGACCTTCGGCTGTTCCCAGGCGGCAAAATGCCCCCCCTTGGCAACTTTGTTGAAGTGAATGAGCTTGGGATACGCCTTCTCCGCCCAGCTCCGCGGCGCCTGGTAGAGCTCGTCCGGGAAGACGCTCACGGCCGTCGGGATGTTGACGCCCTTGGAGGTTACGTAACTGAACGTGTTCTCCCGGTAGAGGCGAGAAGAGGAAACGCCCGTGTTCGTCAGCCAGAAGTGGGTGCAGTTGTCGAGGACGTCGTCGCGCGTCAGGCCTTCTGGCACGCCGTCAAAGGACCGCGCAATCAGTTCGAGGCTGCGCGGGTCGTGGTCGAGTAGCCAGGCGGCCAGGCCGACCGGTGAATCCGCGATTGCGTACAGCGTTTGCGGGCGCGACGCCATGTACAAGGCGTATTGAACGTTCTTGTAGGTGAACGCCAGCATGTCGCACGCGAGCTTCTCGTCGGCAGAGAGATCTGAAGGCAGCGGACTACCAGCCCAGATCAGCTTGTCGATTTCGGGTGGGACCGTGCCAGGGAAGTTCGTGTGGATGCCGATCAATCCCGGCGGAGCCTGTACCGCCATCAGGTCAACGACGACACCGCCCCAGTCACCGCCTGTCGCCACGTAGCGTGTGTAGCCAAGACGATTCATCAACACCGCATAGGCGCGTGCGATGCGCTCGGGGCCCCAACCGGTCGAGGTTGGCTTTCCCGAGTATCCGTAGCCCGGCATCGACGGGACGACGACATGGAATGCGTCCGATGCGCTTCCACCGTGTGCTGTCGGATTGGTCAATGGCTCGATGATCTTGAGCTGTTCGACTATCGAGCCCGGCCAACCGTGCGTGACGATGATCGGGAGGGCGTTCTCGTGCTTCGAGCGAGCATGGACGAAGTGGATGTCGAGGCCGTCGATCTCGGTGATGAAGCCGGGGAAGGCGTTGAACCTCGCTTCGCACTTGCGCCAGTCGTACTCGTTTGCCCAATAGCGTGCGAGTTTCTCAACCGTGTCGAGCGGCACTCCCTGCGAGTGATCCGCGACTGGTTCTTTTTCAGGCAAACGTGTGGCCTTGATGCGCCGGCGCAGATCGGTCAGTTCCGCTTCCGGAACATTCACTTGAAACGGACGAATCGCAGTCTTGTCAGTCGTCTGCTCGGTGCGTTGTTCGGTAACTGTGGCTGGTGTCATGCGGACCTCCTCTTTCGAGCGCATCAGACCAGAGGCGCGACTTCCGATCTATCAGACGAAGGTATCGACGACACCTTCGTATCAGTCCGGAGCCGCGCGCACACCTCTATGGTTGGGCTTGGGGCGAGCGCCCTTATTTACATGGCCGTTACAACTGGAAACCGGAATGATCCAATACTGCAGACGGATGGCGATGCGTTACCCGTGTGGACACGCTCGACGGCGCGAAAACGCATGGGACGCGTGCACCATGACGAAAGCCGCCACACGGATTTCCCTGGCTGGTTCTACGCTCGGCGACTTACGCGACGCGACGGCGGTGTAACGTGGACGCGCGACTCGAATCTGCAGCCGACGAAGCGGCGCGACTGCGCCTCTGCGTGAACGATCTCGTCAGCATCATGGCGCTGCCTGGCCTCTGGGCGGGCGGTGAGCCACCACAAATTGTCAGCACCCTGCTGGACGCGCTGATCGGAATGCTCCACCTCGCGTTCGTGTTCGTTCGGCTGAACGATCCCGAGGGCGGCCCTTCTATTGAGATGGTGCGAGTCGATGAATCGTTGGAAGGAACAGCCCGAACGCGAGAGATCAGTGAGGCGATCGACTCGTCGCTGGGCGATGCGCCACCGAAGTCGCGCTCACCCGAAACGGTGTCCGTTGGCGAGATCGATCTGTCCGTCGCGTCCGCGCGTCTCGGGCTCGACGGTGAGCTCGGCATCATCGTCGCTGGATCTCAGAGGCGCGACTTTCCAGTCCAAACCGAGAGACTCCTTTTGGATGTCGCTGCGAACCAGGCGGCCATCGGTCTCCAGCAGGCACGCCTCCTGAGCGAACAAAGGCGAGTCGCTAAGGAACTCGACGAACGCGTCGCACTGCGCGAAAGCGAACGCAATTCGCGCTTGATCGTGGACAGTATTCCAGGCCTGGTCGCGCTCTTGACCGCGGACGGTCAGGTCCAATTCGTCAATCGCCAGATCCTCGAATACACCGGAAGGACGCTGGAGGAGCTGAAACAATGGGGGACGAACGACACCGTTCACCCCGAGGACCTTCCTCACGTCATCCAGGTCTTCACGCAATCGATCGCGTCGGGCAGTCCATACGAGATCGAGCAGCGGCTCCGCCGGTCGGACGGCGTCTATCGTTGGTTTCAGAACAGCGGCTTTCCACTTCGCGATACAAGCGGCCAGGTCGTTCGCTGGTGCGTGCTCTTGACGGACATTGATGAGCGGAAACACGCCGAGGACGCGCTGCGCGAAAGCGAACGCGAGTCGCGACTGATCGTGGACAGCATTCCAGGGTTGGTCGCGGCCTTTACGTCGGCCGGTGAGGTCGAATTCGTCAACCGCCAGGTCCTCGAGTACTTCGGCAGGACGCTGGAGGAGCTCAAGCGCTGGGGGAGCGGCGGCACGACACATCCTGAGGATCTTCCGCGCGTCGTCGAGCTGTTCGCGCAGTCCATGGCGTCAGGTGACCCCTTCGAGTTCGAAGTTCGTGCTCGACGTTTCGATGGCGCCTACCGCTGGTTTCAGTCCCGCGGATTTCCACTTCGGGATACGACCGGGCACATCGTCCGCTGGTACAACCTGCTCATCGACATCGACGAGCGCAAACGCACCGAGGAGGAATTGCGACGCAGCGAGGCGCGCAAAGCAGCCATCCTGGACTCGGCGCTCGAGTGCATCGTGACGGTCGACCACGCAGGCTGCATTACTGAGTTCAATCCCGCTGCGGTGCGGACCTTCGGGTACCGTCGGGACGAGGTCTTGGGCCAGCAGCTGGCCGACGTCATCATCCCGCCGGCACTTCGAGGGAGCCACCGGCAGGGGTTCGCCCGGTACCTGGCCACGGGTGAGACCCGAGTGCTCGGGAGGCGCATCGAAATGACGGCCGTGCGGGCCGATGGCAGCGAATTTCCCACCGAACTGACGATCACACGCATCCCGTTGGACGGGCCACCGTCTTTCACCGGCTACCTGCGCGACATCACGGAACGCAAGCGGTCGGAGGAGGAGTTGCGGCGCAATGAGGCATTCCTCGCCGAAGGCCAACAGCTCAGCCGAGTCGGCAGCTTTTCTTGGCGGGTGGCGACCGACGAGATCATGTGGTCAGAGCAGCTGTATCGCATCTTCGAGATCGATCGGGAGGTGCGACTGACCTTTGAGGTGATCGGTACTCGAGTCCACCCCGACGATTTGTCAGCGTTCAGGGAACAGATTGAGCGATCTCGCCGAGACGGCAGCGATGTGCAACTCGAGATCCGGCTGCAGATGCCGGACCGCACGGTTAAGTACGTCCACGTCGTCGCCCACTGCCGAGACGATCGCGGTCAACTGGAGTACATCGGCGCAGTTCAGGACGTGACACAGCGCCGACTCTCGGAAGAGGCACTCACGACTGTCCGGTCGGAACTCGCATACGTCGCCAGGGTCACGAGCCTCGGTGTGTTGACGGCGTCGATCGCGCATGAAGTCAACCAGCCCTTGTCGGGCATCATCACCAACGCGAGCACTTGCGTGCGGATGCTGGCCACCGATCCTCCCGACATCGACGGTGCGCGCGAAACCGCGCGGCGCACGATTCGCGATGGCAACCGCGCCTCGGATGTGATGACGCGGCTCCGTGCGCTGTTCAGCAAGAGGGAGTTCACGCTCGAGCCGCTGGATCTGAACGAGGCCGCGCGAGAGGTCATTGCGCTGTCGTCCAACGACCTTCAGAGAAATCGCATCATTCTGCAGTCTGAACTCGCCGACGATCTCCCGTTCGTCATCGGCGATCGTATCCAGCTCCAGCAGGTCATTCTGAACCTGCTCCGCAACGCCTCGGACGCGATGGTCGACGTGCACAATCGACCGCGACCGTTGCTGATCAAAACCGTACGGGAGGACGGCGACCGTGTGCGTTTGACCGTCCGCGATGCTGGTGTGGGCATCCCGCTGCAGAGCCTGGACTCGCTGTTCGACGCCTTCTACACCACGAAGAGCGGCGGCATGGGCATCGGGTTGTTTGTCAGCCGCTCGATCATCGAGAAACATCAGGGTCGTCTTTGGGCCGAGCCAAATGATGGACCAGGCGCCACTTTCTCGTTTTCCATTCCCTTTCAGACGGCATGACCGACGCCTGCACGAGCAGCTTGCGCGAGCCCGGCTACGAATCGGGGGCAATACCAAAGTCCTATGGACGGTCGCCGGCAAAGTGACGCATCCTCTGGATGAGGAAGACGCAGATTGGAAAGCAAGCGCTCATTGGTGTCGGTTGTCGACGACGACGAGTCCGTCCGCGAGTCGCTGCCAGACTTGCTGCGGCAGCTCGGCTTTGCGGCCCAAGCGTTCTCATCGGCGGAAGCTTTTCTCGCGTCCGAAGTCGTCAGCGAAACCAGCTGTCTGATTCTCGACGTTGCAATGCCTGGCATGTCGGGTCCCGATCTTCAACAGGAATTATTGCGTCGGCGGCAGGAGATCCCGATTGTCTTCATCACCGCCAACGGAGACAGGGCCGTCCGTCCGCGCTTGCTCGCGCAGGGCGCAGTGGAGTGCCTGTTCAAGCCGTTCAGTGAGACGGCCCTCTTCGACGCGCTCGACGCCGCGCTTCGGACGAGGTAAGCATGGCGATCACCGCCCTTTCGATCGAGGTCGTCACCATGCCGGACGTCACGTCTATCGTCTTTGTCGTTGACGACGACGTCTCGGTGCGCGAATCGCTGGAGCTGTTAATCAGAACCGCAGGGTGGCAGCCCGAAACATTCGCGTCCGCACAGGAATTCCTTTCCCGCCCTCGCGCGACTGTTCCGTGCTGCCTCGTGCTCGACGTGACCCTGCCAGGACTCAACGGTCTCGAGCTGCAGCAGCAGCTCGCTGAGCGCACGGACATGCCGATCATCTTCATCACCGGCCACGGCGACGTGCCCATGAGCGTGCAAGCAATGAAGGCGGGAGCCGTCGAGTTCTTGACGAAGCCATTCAAGGACGATGTGCTATTGAACGCGATTCGCGATTCCATGGAGCGCAGCCGTGCCGCTCTTCGTCTCGACTCGGAGATGCGAGCCTTGAGGAGCTGCTATGAGTCACTGACTCCGCGCGAACGCGAGGTGATGGCATTGGTCGTTTCCGGGCTGTTGAACAAACAGGTCGGCGGCGAACTCGGCATCAGCGAGATCACCGTGAAGGCGCATAGAGGTCAGGTCATGCGCAAGATGAAGGCCGACTCGCTTCCTGACCTGGTGACCATGGCCGCGAGACTCGGCCTGCGACCGGCAAAGGCCTGACAGTTCTGTCGTCGGCTCTCTCGTCAGACTCGAGACTGTTCGCCTCAGGCTCATCGACGAGATCAGTCCGACGAGGAAGGCGTCATACTCACGACTGATCACGTGATGGGCGACGAGAGTCACTATCACCATCGCAACAGCCCGGCCTCCGATGCACCCACCACGGCAAACACAACCAGCGCGAAGGTCAGCACGGCGTTGGTCAGCGCGGAGTTCTTCGGCACACCACTGTTCGGCGGGATCCGGACGTTGTTCAGATACAGCAGTGTGGCCGCGAGGAAAGGGATGAACAGGCTGCCGACAATCGTGAATGTCCGGATGATGATGAGCGGCTGGTCGATGAAGGCCAACGGGATCGGCACGCACGTAATGAACAGCAGCGCGACACGGTACGGCGTGCTGGTCACGGCTGTCAGCCGCTCCCGCTCTTCCCGCGAATATTTCCGCATGAGACCGTAGTAGTCGGCAAACAGGTACGGCAGGCTCTGCCAGACGCCGAGCAGCGACGCGAACACCGCCGCCCAGAAACCGATGGAGTACGTATAGAAGCCGATGGGGCCGATCGTGGCGCCGAGCGTCTCTGCCATCTTCGTCACCGCCTGCGCGTTGGTGATCTGGACGCCGGCGACGTGGAACGCCTCGTTGGCCACGATCATGATCGACATGCCGAAGAGCGCGGTAAAGACGTAGGCGATGGTGATGTCGGCCCGCACGAACCCGAGCCACGCGGGGCCGGCCATCTTCTCCTCGCGCAGCCAGTAGTTGTACGCGAGCATCGCGAGTGACCCGCCGATGCCGCCGAGAACCGATAGTACCGACGATCCACCGCCGGCCGGGATACCCGGCACGAACAACCCACGGAACACGGCGCCGGGATCGCGAAAGGTGAACGCGGCGCACACGATAATCGAGAAGAACATCGTGGCGATCAGCACCTTCATCACCCGCTCGAACCCCTTGAACCCGCCGACCAGCACGAGCGCACCGCCGACGAGCGCGTGCGCCACCGCGCCGGTTGACCGCGAGATCTCGCCGTTGGTGAGGTTCGCCATCCCGAGGCCGGACGCGCTTGCGAGCGCGGCGCTGACCGACACCGTCCAGACGACGAGATAGACGCCGAAGTAGACCCGCACCCACCACGGCAGATAGAGCGTCCATCCTTCTATTGCGGTCAGGTCGGTCGCGAGTTGCCAGCGCGCGATCCCTTCGTTGAGAAAACACTTGAGGAACGCTGCCAATGCCACCACCCACAGCAGCGCCAGCCCGTGCGCCGAGCCCGCCATCGTTGACGACACAATGTCGCCTGCGCCGATGCCGGCGGCCGCCACGAGCAGCCCCGGTCCGATGCGTCTGACGACTCTGGTGGTGGGTGGCAACGCGGTAATAATATCGGCCTCGCGCATGACGTCCACCGCAGCCGCCACTGCCAGACTCCTCGCCGATGCCGGCATCGAGCGCGTCTTTGGACTCCCGGGCGGCGAAGTGCTCGTGCTGATGGATGAACTGCGCCGCGCGGGCGTCGACTTCGTCCTGATGCGTCACGAATCGAACGCCGGCATCGCGGCGGCAGTGTACGGAAAACTGCGCGGACAGCCTGGCGTCGTGGTGACGACGCTCGGTCCGGGCGCCGCCAACCTGATGTTGCCGCTGAGCAACTCGTATCTGGATCAGGAGCCGCTGCTCGCGATCTCGGCGCAGATCCCCGACGACTTTCCACCGAGCCACACGCACCAGTTGCTGCCGCTTCACGACGTGTACCGGCCCGTCACCAAGTACGTCTCGAAGATCACGGCGCAGAATGTGCGCGACGTCGTCCCACGCGCGCTGGAGGCGTGCATGGACCGCCCCTTTGGCGCGGCCTACCTC
This sequence comes from uncultured Acidobacteriota bacterium, assembly GCA_963846425.1. Lineage (GTDB taxonomy): Bacteria > Acidobacteriota > Vicinamibacteria > Vicinamibacterales > UBA2999 > JACCSI01. Next base: position 51,523 of record CAWJVW010000003.1, read on the forward strand.
ACACTGTCCGCGCGCGCCGCACTCGAACCGACGGATGTGGACACGAGTCGTGCACCCGGCGGCGTCCGCAGCGGGGCGACCGCGGCGCCCCGACAAGATCCTCGCGAGAAAGCCACCGAGCTGATCGGATTGCTCGCGCAAGCCAGGCGTCCGCTGGTTGTGATCGGGCTCGGCATCGATCCAACGAATGCCGCCCGGATCCGACGGTGGGTGGACGAGTGGGATCTCCCCGTGGCGGTCACACCGAAGGTCAAAGGAATTGTCGACGAAACCGCCGGCAACTTCGTCGGTGTCGTCGGCGGAATGGCGGCCGACGATCTGATGTGCGAGGCGCTCACGTCCGCAGACCTCCTCATCGGCCTCGGCCTGGATCCGGTGGAGATCGACAGGACCTGGCACACGGAGCTGCCCATTCACTGGATCCTCGAAGCCTCGCATGTGGACGGGCGTTTGCCTGCCGGGACCAGTCTGGTCGGCCACGCGCAGATTCTCGATGCGTTGCTGGAGCACCAGCCTCCGGCGATGTGGAAGGCACCGTTTGGCACGCACCAAAAGAAGCGCCGCGACAAGTTGACCGATCGTTCCGGCGCGTCAGACACGATATGGCCGGGCGACATCGTCCAGGCGCTGTCTGAGGTCTTCCCGCCTGACACGATCGTCACGACCGACGTCGGGTCACACAAATACCTCTTCGGCCAGTTCTGGCCGAGCCGGCAGCCGGAAACCTTCTGGATGTCGAACGGGCTGTCCGGAATGGCGTACGGCTTGAGCGCGGCGATCGGCGCCAAGCTCGCGCGCCCTGACGTGCCGGTCCTCGCCGCCGTCGGCGACGGAGGTTTCTCCATGAACGCGCAGGAACTGGAGACGGCGGAGCGCGTCGGCGCTCCCTTCGTCACCGTCGTGCTCGAAGACGACAGCTACTCACTGATCAAGCTGTCGCAGGAAGGGAAGAAGCTCGAGCCCTATCGCGTGGACTTCGGGCCCATCGACAACGTGAAGATGGCCGAGGCCTGCGGTGTTGCCGGCCTGCGGACCACCAATCACGACGAACTCGCTTCCGCCGCGAGGCGTGCTGTCGAGCAGCGACGCAGTCTGGTGATTGCGGTGCCGGTCGACTATGCCGACTACCGGCGGATGTTCTAGTCGCAAGCTCGGTATTTTGAGTCAGCCGACGATTCATGGCACATACGTACCCGCGAACTTCCCTTGCGAGATATGGTGATTGACTTTGGGCAGCGTTAGGGACAAGTAATACGGACGGAGCATCGGAATTATCTCGATGCCGTGTGCGAGGAGGACCGATGGAACGCAAGACCGCTCATGATTTCGACCAGGAACTGCTTACTCTGTTCGACGCCTACGTGCACGGCGCACTCGACCGGCGGGGTTTTCTCGACAAGGCCACCAAGTACGCAGTGGGTGGCGTGACGGCGGCGATGCTGCTCGATCAGCTCAGCCCGAAATTCGTGGAGGCGCAGGTCGTCAAGCCGGAAGACCCGCGCATCAAGGTGCAGTCCATCGAATATGACTCGCCGAAGGGCTACGGCAAGATGCGAGGCTACCTCGCGCAGCCAGCCAAGGCCGCTGGCAAGCTGCCGGGGGTCCTCGTCATTCACGAGAACCGCGGGTTGAACCCGCATATCGAGGACGTCGCCCGCCGGCTGGCGCTCGACAACTTCGTGGCGTTTGCGCCGGATGCGCTGTTCCCGCTCGGAGGCTACCCAGGGAGCGAAGACAAGGCCCGGGAGCTGTTTCCCAAGCTGGATCAGGCAAAGACGCGCGAGGACTTCGTCACCGCATTTGAGTGGCTCAAGCCCCGTCCTGAAACAAACGGCAAGGTGGGCGCCGTCGGCTTCTGCTATGGCGGCGGGATGGTGAACTTTCTCGCCACACGTGTGCCCGACCTCGCCGCCGGCGTCGCCTTCTACGGCAGCTCACCGAGTGTCGACGACGTGCCCAAGATCAAAGCCGCGATGTTGATCCAGTCCGCCGAGGTGGACGAGCGCATCAACGCGAGCTGGCCGGCCTATGAGGAAGCGCTGAAGGCCGCCAATGTGCGGTACGAGCGCCACCTCTATCCCGGCACGCAGCATGGCTTCAACAACGACACGACTCCGCGTTTTGATGCGGCCGCGGCCAAGGTCGCTTGGGAGCGAACGCTCGCGCACTTTAACAAACATCTTCGCTAGGCTGCAGCACGAACGGTCGCCATTGCGCTCGGAGGTAAACACTCGAATGCGATGCGCGCCCGTTCGATGTCCCCAACGACGGCAAGTCGTTGCTCATGGTTCAGCGGGCGCAAGCGCTGAGCTGTCAAAACGGCATGTGGCGCTCATCGACCCTGATCTTTGAAGGAGAGCAGCAGTGCAACAGCGGAAGCTTGGAAGCAGCAATTTGGAGGTGTCGGCTCTGGGACTGGGCTGCATGTCCATGAGCTCTGGCTATGGCCCGCCGGCCGACAAGCAGGAAATGATCTCGTTGATTCGGACGGCGGTCGAACGCGGCGTCACGTTCTTCGACACCGCGGAGGCCTATGGCCCGTTCACGAATGAAGAGCTTGTCGGCGAAGCGCTTGCTCCCGTTCGTGATCAAGTGGTGATCGCGACGAAGTTCGGGTTCAAGTTCGAAGGCGGCAAACAGGCTGGTTTGGACAGCCGGCCCGCGCACATCAGAGAGGTTGCTGAGGCGTCCCTCAAGCGACTCAATACGGATCGGATCGATCTCTTCTATCAGCACCGTGTAGACTTGGACGTTCCGATCGAAGACGTCGCGGGGACTGTGAAGGATCTGATTCAGGAAGGTAAGGTCAAGTGCTTCGGCCTTTCTGAGGCCGGGGTGCAAACGATCCGTCGTGCGCATGCCGTCCAGCCCGTCGCGGCGCTGCAGAGTGAGTACTCGCTCTGGTGGCGAGAACCCGAAAAAGAGGTGCTGCCGGCGCTGGAGGAACTGGGAATCGGCTTCGTTCCGTTCAGCCCGCTCGGCAAGGGCTTCCTCACGGGGAAGATCGACGAGAACACGACGTTCGACAGCACCGATTTCCGCAACGTTGTCCCACGCTTCACGCCGGAGAATCGGAAAGCCAACCTCGTCTTTGTCGAATGGCTCACGAAATTCGCCGAACGGAAGAACGCGACACCCGCGCAGATCGCGCTCGCGTGGCTGCTGGTCCAGAAGCCGTGGATCGCACCCATCCCAGGCACAACGAAGCGGCACCGGCTCGAGGAGAACGTCGGCGCGACGGCCATCGAACTCACGTCTGACGATCTTCGTGAAATCGATCGCGCCGCTTCACAGATCAGCGTGCAAGGGGCTCGCTATCCAGAACACTTACAGCGACTGACCGGTCGTTGACCACGTCTCCTAAACTTTCTTCCTCGCCGCCTTGATCAAGGCGTCCATATGATCCAGGTACTTCTCGAGCGCCCGTCGTCCGACCGCCGTGAGGCGGTATTCCGTCCGTGGCGTCCGACCGGCAAACGTCTTGTCGCAGTGCACATACCCCGCGTCTTCGAGCCGCCGTGCATGCACGCTGAGATTCCCATCCGTCGTCCCGGTGATGTCCCTCAGATCGGTGAAGGCGAGCGTGTCGCTGGCCGCCAGTGCCGACAGGATTGCCAATCGCGTCCGATCGTGAATAAGGCGGTCCAGGCGCTGCGACAGTGTCTTGGCCGGAGCGGCCTCGCGATGCGAGCCTGGTATGGGTGTCGTGCTTTTTCGTGCCTGCGCGCTTTTCATGACTGACCCAATCTGCGTAATCTCCTACACGCCCTACCCACCAGACCCCACTCGTCCTACCCGCCATGTTTCCGCGCAATGTGAAGACCAAATCCCAATTGCAGCGCGCCAAATCCAATGGCCAGCCAGACATTGCCCCATGATGGCGGCGTGAGAAGCGCTGCGACGCCCAGCAGCATGAAGCACAACCCGAGCAGCCGCAGTGGCGCCACGCTGAATGCGCCGCCGGTGATGACGCCGGTTCCGTACAGCAGCAGCCAGACCGAGGGCATCAGCGCCGACGAGCCATGTAGCCACAATCCGCCAGTCAGCGCCGCGCCCGCAAAGAGCGGAGCGCACAGACCCAGCGCGAAGCGTCGTCCCGGCGCCCCCGCCAACGGCACGCCCGCGCGCACCGCTTTCCGCCGCATCGTGAAGAGTCCAACGCCGAGTGCCGCCGCCGCCGCCGTTAACCAGACCGCCAGCCAACGTTCCGCGGAGGGTTGCATCGCTGCCAGGGCTGCCGCGGCCAGCGCGATCGATCCCATCACCGCGCCGCCAAAGCCCGGCACCGCGGTGAACGTCGCGCTGCGCTCCATCGTGTGGCGGATGAAGTGAAGGTCCGCCGCCGCTCGCCCGTGCAGCGACCCTGGCACCTCCAGCTCGTCCGCCCGCGACCGACGCGCCACTGACATCCCTGCCATCCTCTCACAGCCGACCGCATGATGTCGAAGAACTTTGCACTACAAAGTCAGTGCTGGCTCACCCGCGCACCCCTGCACCCGCGTACCCCTGCACCCCCGCACTCCTGCACCCCTGCCTGTATACAATCATCCAATGCGCACCCTCGATGTAGGCGTGCTGGGCGCAACTGGTGTCGTAGGTCAACAGTTCGTCTCGCGTCTCTCTCGACATCCCTGGTTCCGACCGTCATGGCTCGCCGCGAGCGAGCGTTCCGAAGGCAAGCCGTACGACGCGGTTGCTCCGTGGCGTCTTGCCGCGCCAATTCCCGATGCGGTGATTGGAAAAACGGTTGAGCCGTGCACGCCTGGCCGCGGGCCACGCGTCGTGTTTTCCGCGCTCGATGCATCTGTTGCCGGGGATATCGAGAAGGCCTTTGCCGCGGCTGGCCACTTCGTGGTGAGCAACGCCCGCAACTACCGCATGGATCCGCTCGTGCCGTTGCTCATCCCGGAGGTCAACGCCGACCATCTTCAGGTGATCCCCGACCAGCAGCGAGAGAAGGGCTGGAGGGGCGCGATTGTTACCAATCCCAATTGCTCTACCATCGTTCTCGCGATGGCGCTTGCCCCGCTCCGCATATTTGATCTCACAGCCGTGATGGTTTCCACGATGCAGGCTGTGTCTGGTGCCGGGTATCCGGGGGTGCCGTCGCTCGACATCCTCGGCAACGTCGTGCCATTCATCGGCGGCGAAGAAGAGAAAATCGAGAGCGAAACGCTCAAGATTCTCGGAAGAAACGCTGGGCGTTCGCCGCATCCCGCGATCATCAGCGCACATACCAATCGCGTCGCGGTCATCGACGGCCACGTGATGACGATCTCCGCGGAGCTAAAGGCAAAGCCGCCGATCGATGACATCGTGGCTGCTCTGACCGAATTTCGTGGACGCCCGCAGGAATTGGATCTTCCGAGCGCGCCCCATCCGCCGATCATCGTGGCAAGAGAACCCAATCGCCCGCAGCCGCGGCTGGACGCCGACCGCGGCGACGGGATGGCGATCACCGTCGGGCGCGTCCGCGCGTGCAAGGTGATGCACGCCAAATTCGTCGCGCTCGGGCACAATACAGTGCGCGGCGCGGCAGGCGCAGCCATCCTCAATGCCGAGTTGATGGCCGCAGACGGGATCTTCGACTAAGCCTCAGGCCCCGGCTCGTGGACCGTGGACCGTGGGCCGGCGACCGGCGACCGGAGACCGGCGACCTAAAAAACACCTATGGTAGTGATGAAATTCGGCGGCACCTCGGTGGCAGACGAAAGCGCCATCGAGCGATTGATTGCCATCGTTCGCGCCCAGCGCCAAGCCGACGCGCAACAGGAGGGCGGCGACGCCCGCGGACCCATCGTCGTCGTCTCCGCGATGTCCAAAGTCACCGACCGCTTGCTTGGCATTGCCGCCAACGCGGGGGCCGGTGACATCGAGGGAGCCCAAAACAATCTTCGCGAGCTGCGGCACCGGCATACGACCGTCTCGAAAATCATCCTCGACCCCGTGCAACGCGAGCAGGTGATCGCCTTCCTGGATCGAGAGTTCGATGAGCTCGAGCGCATCGCGCAGGCGCTCGGTGTGCTGCGTGAAGTGTCGCCGCGGTGGATGGACGCAATCGCCGCAACGGGCGAGATTCTGAGCAGCCGGATCGTCGCCGCCGCACTCACGTCACACGGCCTTCGTGCCGAATGGATCGACGCACGACGTGCGGTCATCACCGACGCCGAGCACATGACCGCGGCCCCGCTCTTTCCCGAGACGACCTCGTCGCTCATGGCCAACGTCGACCCGCCGCTGGCCACCGGAAGCATTGCCGTGGTCGGCGGCTTCGTGGGCGCGACGCGGAGCGGGGTGACGACAACGCTCGGGCGGGGAGGATCCGATTATTCGGCCGCGATCATCGGCGCGTGCCTGGGAGCGTCCGAGATTCAGATTTGGACCGACGTCGACGGCATGCTCACCGCCGACCCACGCATCGTGCCCGATCCGTATGTGGTCCCCCATCTTTCGTTTGCCGAAGCCTCGGAGCTGGCGTATTTCGGCGCAAAAGTGCTGCACCCGGCGACGATTCAGCCGGCGGTCGCGCGCAACATCCCGGTCCGGATTCTCAACTCGCATCGCCCGCACGCGCGCGGCACGCTCATAACCGGCGAACGCCCGCAGGCCACGCGTCCGCTGACAGCGATTGCGTCGAAGAATCAGGTGAGCGTCGTGAGCATCACATCCACGCGCATGCTCATGGCGCACGGTTTCCTCCGTCGTCTCTTCGAGGTGTTCGAGAAGTGGAAGACCGCGGTTGATGTGATCACGACATCGGAGGTGACGGTCTCGGTAACGGTAGACGATCGACGCCGGCTGCCGTCAATCGTCGAAGCGCTCTCCGAGTTTGCCGAGGTCGAGGCTGAACACGACATGGCCATCGTGTGCGTCGTCGGGGAGGGCCTGCAGAGGAATCCGCATCTCATTGGCCAGGTGTTGCAAAGCGTTGGCGACGTGGAGATCCGTCTCGTGTCGCAGGCCGCGTCGCGGCGAAACGTGACATTTGTCATCCGCGAAGAGCAGTTGCCAGACGCGCTCGGTCGGTTGCATCAGCAGTTCTTCAGCCCCCAACCAGCCCCCGCGGGACTTGCGTGATGCGGCTGTTGCTCGTCGGCCACGGACGCATGGGCAAGCTCGTGGAAGCACTTGCGCCAGAGTATGACGCGTCCATTGCGGGCGTGGTCACCACTAGAGATGCCGCACGCGCGTTGCGGGAGGCCGAGTTCGGCCCCGTCGATGTCGCCATCGACTTCACGCTCGCGGATGCTGTGCCGCGCAACCTCCCGCTTCTCGCATCACGAGGCATCAACGTTGTCCTCGGCACCACTGGGTGGTCCGCGCACGAGCCCGAGCTTCGTGAACTCGTTGCCAAGACCGGCATTGGCGTTCTTGCCGCCGCGAATTTTTCTCTCGGGATGAACCTGTTTCAATTGACCGTGGAGGAAGCCGCGCGCCGGTTTGGTCAGCACGAGTCGTTTGGCGCCTGGATCCACGAGCTACATCACGCCACAAAAAAGGATGCGCCCTCCGGCACCGCGCTGCAATTGAAGGCAGGGATGGAAAAAGCAGGCTACACGCGGCCGATTGACATCGCATCAACTCGGGCAGGCTCGATCCCTGGCACGCACACCATCGGCTTCGACGGCCCGGCCGACAGCATCACATTGACGCACACGGTCCGCGACCGCGCCGTCTTCGCGCGCGGCGCGCTCGAGGCTGCCCGCTGGCTCAAAGGCCGACGCGGGTGGTTTACGATGAGGGATGTTCTTACGATGGAGCGTGAGGTCCACGGTCCACGGTCCACGGTCCACGGGAAGAACACATGACGCGCAAGTACGCCATGCTGCAAGTGTTCACCCAAATGCGTAGGCCGCAGACCGTGGACCGTAGGCCATAGGATCACAATATGCGAATCCCCTTCACCGGCGTCGGGACGGCGCTCATCACTCCATTTACATCGTCTGGCACTGTGGACGACGTGAACGTGAAGCGGCTCGCACGTCGCCAGATTGATGCCGGCGTCCACTTTCTCGTGCCCTGCGGTACGACGGGGGAGGCGCCGACACTTTCAGACGATGAACGACGACGTGTTGTGGAGTTGGTTGTCGAAGAAGCCGCTGGACGCGTGCCCGTCCTAGCGGGAGCGGGTGGATACGACACAAGAGAGGTCGCACACGCCGCGCAGGCGATGGAGAAGGCGGGAGCGCAGGGGTTGCTGTCGGTCACGCCTTACTACAACAAGCCCACGCCCGAAGGGCTATATCAGCATTTCAAAGCAGTGGGTGAGGCGACGCCGCTCCCGATCATTCTCTACAACGTGCCCGGACGAACGGGTTGCAACATCGACGCGGCGACGTGCGTCAGGCTCGCAACGATTCCGACGATCGTCGGCGTGAAGGAAGCGTCCGGCAACATTCAGCAGATGGTTGAAGTCTGCCGCGCCGTGCCAGAGGACTTTCTCGTGCTGTCGGGAGACGATGCCCTTACGCTGCCGCTGATGGCGGTGGGCGGCCGCGGGATCATTTCGGTTGCCTCGAACGAGATTCCCGCCGAGATGTCGCAAATGGTGGAAGCCGCCGAGCGCGGCGACTTTGCGACCGCGCGCCGGATTCATACACGCCTTCTGCCTCTCCTCCTCGGAAACTTCATCGAATCCAATCCCGGTCCGGTGAAATTCGCGATGGCCGCGATGGGTTTGTGCGACGAAGTGTTCCGGCTGCCGATGGTGTCGCCGAAGGCCGCTTCGAAGGAAAAGATCCTCGGCATCCTCAAGGAGCTGGGGTTACCGATCGTCACGACCTCGCGCGTGTGATGGAGCTTCGCCACACAATCGAAGCGCTCTTCGCCGCTGGCGCCGACGCCGACAAGGCGTCGGCGCGAAGCGCGTTCGCGGAGTTGCGCCGCGCGCTTGGCGCAGGTGAAGTCCGCGCAGCCGAACCCGATCCCGCCTCGCCAACGGGCTGGCGTGTCAACGCCTGGGTGAAGCAGGGCATTCTGCTCGGCTTCCGCTTTGGCGATACGGTCGACTTTGGTGCCGCGGGTCTCCCTTTTTATGACAAGGACACGATGCCGCTCAAGCGGCCGGGCCTCGAAAGCGGCATCCGCATCGTTCCAGGCGGATCCTCAATCCGCGAAGGAGCGCACGTGGCTAAAGGCGTCATTTGCATGCCGCCCATGTACATCAACATCGGCGCGTACGTCGGGGAGGGCACGCTCGTCGATTCGCATGCGCTCGTCGGGTCGTGCGCGCAGGTCGGGAGCCGCGTCCACCTCAGTGCCGGCGCGCAGGTTGGTGGTGTCCTCGAGCCTGTCGGCGCGCTGCCGGTCATCATCGAGGACGAAGTGCTCGTGGGTGGGAACACCGGGGTTTACGAAGGCGCGGTCGTCAAGACCCGTGCGGTGATTGCGGCGGGCACCGTGCTCACCGGATCGACGCCCGTCTACGATCTGCCTCGCGGAGTCATCATCAAACCCGAACAAGGTGAGCCGCTTGTCATCCCTGCAGGCGCGGTCGTCGTGCCTGGCGCTCGCGCTGTTACCGTCGGCATTGGCCGAGAGTGGGGCCTCTCGCTTGCCACGCCCGTGATTGTGAAATATCGCGACGATCGTACCGATACGCGCACGGAGCTGGAAGCGTGGATCCGGTAGATCCGGTTGCGCTCGCGCGACGCCTCATCGACATCGATTCAACCACAGGCCGCGAGAGTGAAGTGGCGGCGGTGCTTGCCGGCTACCTGCGCGAGCGAGGCTATTCAGTCCTCGAGCAGCCGCTCGACAACGGGCGATCGAATGTGATTGCGGCGGCCGGCGAGCCGCAGCTCGTGTTCTCGACACACTTCGATTGCGTGCCGCCCTTCTTTCCGAGCCGCCTCGAAGGTGATCTTCTCTACGGTCGAGGGGCCTGCGATGCCAAGGGCATTCTCGCCGCGCAAGTTGCCGCCGCGGAACGGCTGCGCGCGGCGGGGGAGACGCGCGTCGGCCTGGTGTTTGTCGCGGGTGAGGAACGAGGTAGCGACGGCGCGGTTGCGGCCAATCAGATCGCGTCGGGCTCGAGATTTCTCGTCAACGGTGAGCCGACCGACAATCGGCTCGGTGCGGCAACTCGCGGCGTGTTGCGTGTGAGGCTCGTCGCGGAAGGCCGTGCGGCACATTCAGGATACCCGGAGCTTGGCGACTCCGCCGTCGAAAAGCTATTCGACGCGACGCTGGCGCTGCGCAGCGCGTCGTGGCCGTCGGATGATTTGCTCGGCACGACGCACTACACGATTGGCCTCATCAGCGGCGGCGTCGCGCCCAATGTGGTCCCTCCACATGCGCAGGCCGAGATCACATTCAGGACCGTTGGCAGCCACGACGAGGTGCGGCAGGTGCTGCGACGTGCGGTGGGCGATCGTGTTTCCGTCGAGGAGGTCATTGAGGTGCCGGCCGTTCGCCTGCACATCTTGCCGGGGTTCGACACCGGGGTGTTTGCCTATACCACGGATATTCCTCTGCTCGATCGTTGGGGCACTCCGCTTCTGCTCGGCCCAGGATCAATCCGCGTCGCCCACACCGATCACGAACACATCGGCGTTGCCGAATTATGCCGCGCCGTCGATCTGTATGAAAAGCTCGCGGTGGACCTGATGAGACTCTCCTAAAGCACGTCGGCGCCTTCGGTACCTTCGGCCCTTCGGCTTTGACAAGTGTTAAACTGAGAGTTCGTCCCGTGCACCGGGCAGTCTCCGGTGACCGTGGCGGGCCGTACCGCGGCCCGGAACTTGTGCAATCCCCATGGGCCGCGAACCGCGTCAGGGCCGGAAGGCAGCAGCGCTAAGGGGCGCCAGGGATGTGCGCAGGCCCTCCGGGTCGCGGTAGGGTCCACGAGATTCGAGAAGCACTAAGAACTCAGTACCGTTCCTTGGTTCCTGGTTGGCGGTTGCGTTCTCAGTTCTTCGTTCTTAGTTCTAGTTCTCCGATTTCTCTCCATGTCCTACCAGGTCCTTGCCCGCAAGTGGCGCCCGCAGCGCTTTGATGACGTTCTCGGTCAGCAGGCGGTGACGCGGACGCTGACCAATGCGTTGAAGAGTAAACGACTGGCACAGGCATTTGTGTTTGCCGGCCCGCGTGGATGCGGCAAAACGACGACGGCGCGGCTGCTCGCGCGCGCGCTCAACTGCGTCGATGGACCGACGGCGGAGCCCTGCGGCGTGTGCGACGCGTGCGTCGAGATTGCGGAAGGGCGCGACATCGACGTGCTCGAGATCGATGCGGCAACCCACACCGGTGTGGACAACGTGCGCGAGGTGATCATCGAGGGTCTGGCGATTGCGCCGGTCCGCAATCGGTACAAGGTGTTTCTCATCGACGAGGTGCACATGCTCTCCGCATCCTCGTTCAACGCGCTCCTCAAATCCATCGAAGAGCCGCCCCCACACGTCGTCTTCATGATGGCCACGACGCAGCTCGAGAAGATTCCCGACACGGTGCTGTCGCGATCGCAGGTGCATGAGTTCCGCACGATTTCGGCGAAGACGGTGGTGGAGCGCCTCCGGCACATTGCCAACGAAGAATCGATTCAGATCCCGGATGCCGCTCTTGCGCTGCTTGCCCGCGCAGGCGAGGGCAGCATGCGCGACTCGCTCAGCGCGTTCGATCAGGTTCGCGCGTTTGCCGGCGATCAGATTCAGGTCGAGGATGTGGTGACCGTGCTCGGCCTCGTCGGCCGCGATCTGGTGTTCGACATGCTGGAAGCCGTGGCGAGTGAGGATGCCCCGGCCGCATTTGCGTTGGTCGAGCGTGCGATCGAGCGCGGCTACGATCTCCGCCAGCTGTGCCGAGAGCTGGCGAGGGCGACGCGCGACCTGTTGATCCTGTCGGTCGATCCCGCACGTGCGTCGGATCCTGAAATCGCCGCTGAGGGCGAACGCGAGCGCGTCAAGGCGCTCGCGGCCCTGTCGTCGCGTGAAGATCTGCTGCGTGCGTTCGATGCCCTGACGGAGGCCGAAGAAGAAATCCGGATGTCGGATCAACCGCGCTACAACTTCGAGATGACGCTGCTGCGGCTGATGCACCTGCGCAAGCTGGTGCCGCTGGTCGAACTATTAGGTGCGGCAGGTGCGACGGGTGCGACAGGTGCGGTGCGGTCATCGGGTGCACCTGTCGCACCCGTGCCCCGCACCAGCGCACCTACCGCACCCGTGCACCGCACCGCACCTCTTGCACCTAGCGCACCTAGCGCACCTGTCGCACCTGATAGTGCTCGCGATCTGAAAGACACGTTTTTGGCGCAGCTGAAAGCGAGCAAGGTCTTTTTCTACAATACTGTCGTCGCGCAGGCCTATCGCGTGGACGTGTCGCCGACGGGCGTCACGTTCACCTTCCTCGCCAATCAGCGCGTGCCGAAGCAGCAGTGCGAGGAGCAGCGCGAGTGGCTCGAAGCCATTGCTGAGAGAGTGACGGGCAAGAAAATCCCGGTGACGATTGCCGTCGCCGACACGGCAGCGGCATCCGCCTCCGCTCGCGTAGCAGGTGAGGCGAGCTCCGGCGAGACCTCGCCGAAGCGGCCTGAAGGCCGCGAAGGCGGGCCTGCGGCACCCGCGGCACCCGCCGAGGCCCTGCGAAAAGAAGCGATGGCCGATCCTGCCGTCCAGGCTCTGCTCGAAATCTTCCCGGTGGAAAAGACGACAATAGAGGAGCTGTAGTCCGGGCGAAAACCATGAACCCCTTGCAAATGATGAAACAGGCGCAACAGCTTCAAGAGCGCCTGCAAAAGGAAATGTCCACCCTCATCGTCGAGGGCGCCGCCGGCGGCGGGATGGTGACCGTCGTCGTCAACGGCCATAAGCACGTGCAGAAGCTCACCATCGATCCCGAAGCCGTGTCGAAAGACGACGTCGAGATGTTGCAGGACCTGATTGCCGCAGCCGTCAACGACGCGTTGCGCAAGGTGGATGATGAGTTGAAGAACAAGGTCGGCGGCCTCATGGGCGGTCTGGGTTTGCCGGGACTCTAACGGTCCACGGTCCACGGTCTACGGAACACGACTTGTCACTGCCAGCATCCCTTCAAAATCTCGTCGATCAGTTCAAACGTCTTCCCGGTATTGGCGCCAAGAGCGCGCAGCGGCTGGCCTTTCACGTCCTGAAAACGCCGCGTGAGGATGCCGAACGGTTGTGTGACGCGATCCGGGACGTGAAAGATCGCATCACGTACTGTTCCACCTGCAACAACATCACAGACATCGATCCGTGCGCGTTTTGCGTCGACTCCGCGCGCGATCAACGCATCATTTGTGTCGTCGAGGAGCCGCAAAACGTGAACGTCGTCGAAAAGACCGGCGGCTTTCGCGGTGTGTACCACGTGCTGCTGGGAGCGTTGTCGCCGCTCCATGGCGTCGGCCCTGACGATTTGAAGATCAAGGGACTGCTGACGCGGATCGATCATGGCGGCGTCGAGGAAATCATTCTCGCGACCAATCCCACAGTCGAAGGCGAGGCCACCGCAATTTATCTTGCGCGTCTGTTCAAGCCGCTTGGCGTGCGCGTGACGCGGATCGCAACTGGTATTCCCGTCGGCAGCGACCTCGAGTACGCCGACGAGTTGACGATGGGGAAGGCGATGGAAGGGAGGCGCGAAGTGTGACTTCGCTGAAGAGTCACAAAGCAAAATTCGAAAGGCAAAACCGGGCCAGCAGGGTAGAATTTCTGCGCAAAGCGCATTGCGCGTTTTTCCTTTCGCTTTTTACCTTTTGCCTTTGACAATGCTTCCCGCGACGTATCAGCTTTCTGCCGCAATCGTCCTCGTCGTCGGCGGCGTTGTCTCCTGCTTCTTCGGCTTCCGTTTGTTCAAGATCGTTCTCGGCATCTTCGGGTTCATCCTTGGTGCGCTGGCCGCGAGCTCGATTTGGGGCTCGAGCGAGACGACGTACATGGTGATTGCGGCTATCGTCGGTGGCCTCGCCGGCGGCCTGCTTCTGTTGGCTGCGTATTTCATCGGCGTTGCGCTGGTTGGCGCCGGCCTTGGCGCGCTCGCCGCGAATCTGATTTGGACGCAGATCGAGGGAGATCCGCATCCCTTTGTCGTCATCCTGTTCTCGGTCGCGGGTGCGCTGCTGGCGACGTGGCTGCAGCGCTACGTGATCATCGTCGGCACTGCGTTTGGCGGCGCGTGGACGATTCTCGTCGGTGGATTGGCGTTGATGGGTGACGAGACCGCGATCAATGCTGCGGCGGCGGGGGATGTCTGGGTTGCGTATCCCATGAACCCCGCGCCCGGTCAGCGCTGGGTCCCTTTTGCCTGGATAATTCTCGGACTCGTCGGCACACTGGTGCAGATGTTCGTGACCGGCGGGCAAAGCGGTCGCATCGTCAAGCCGAACAAGAAGAAGGAAGCGAAGGCCTGAGTAGGCCCTTTGCCTTCTGCCTTTTGCCTTTGAGGAGCGATCTGCCTTACGATCGCCTTCTTGCGTCTATGGTGCGGTCGTTGCCGTGGACGCCATGACGGCCAATATTCCTCGGTAGCTCAATGGCAGAGCATCCGGCTGTTAACCGGAGGGTTGCTGGTTCGAGTCCAGCCCGAGGAGCCAATCAAATCAGGGTCCATTCTGAGCGGAGTGGTAGCAGTTTATTCCGAGCGGAGTGGTAACACTTTCGGTCCGAACGGATTCTCAATCGGCTCTAGCCGACACGTCTCATCGTCAAAATACCCCAAATCGTAGTGCATGAAGGTGACGAGCCAGGTGCGTTCGGCGACCTGGGTCACGCCGACGCTCTGGCCGGCAAAGACATGACTCAGGTTCACCTTGCGGCCGCGGAAGCAAATCCGGCCGCAGCGGGTCACCAGGATCGTGTGATCGTGAAAGGGATAGGTCAGCTCCTCAAGGCCGCGATAGACGCGAGAGGAGCGAGCGTAGAGGTCTGCAGGGACCTTCATCCCGAGCGCCTGGTGCGGCCGGTCGGTGTTGTAGCGCGTGATGAAGTCGTCGAAGCGGGCCTGTTGCTGGAGCACATTCGAGGCGGCCGGCTTCGTCGCTTCGCGCTTCAGCGTGAGGTGCATGCGCTCATGCCGCCCGTTTTGTTGTGGGTGCCCCGGCTTGATCCGTTCGATCTGGATCCCGAGTCGCAGCCACCACACGGCCAGCTTGCTGAGCCCGTAGAGGGCATGCGCGGACGCAAACGGAACGCCGTTATCGGTCCGAATCACCTGGGGGAGTCCAAACTCCTTGAAGGTGCGCGCGAAGACCGTGAAGGCGAATTTCTCCTGCGTCGTCAACAGCGCCTCGCACGTCAGCAGGTAGCGACTGGCGAAGTCCGTGATCGTCAGCGGATAGCAGTACCGCCGATTGCCGAGAAGAAATTCGCCTTTGTAGTCGGCACACCAGAGCGCATTCGGTTGGGTCGGTCGGGAGAGCTCGGTCCCAGAGGCGCGTGGCCGCCGCCGGCGCCGATGGCGCACCAAATTGTGGCGATCGAGTACCGCGTGGACCGTGCTGATGGCCGGCAGGTGCGGGCCGGTAAACTGCTGCCGAAGCTTTTCGCGGATCTTGGGCGCGCCCCAGCCTGGATACTCCCGCTTCAAGCGCACGATCGTCGCCTCAATGGGTGCCGGCAACCGATTCGCCTGCCGGTGCGCTCGGTGGCTCCGATCGGTGAAGGCCTGGACCCCGCAGTCCTTGTAGCGGTCGAAAATCTTGTAGCCGGTCTTGCGCGAAATCCCGAACTCGGCGCACAGCGGCGCCATCTTCTCGCCCTCGAGCAGGCGGGCGACAAACCGGAGTCGCTCGTCCATGACGTGACACTCCTTCCAAGGCATGCCCCCTCCTGGTGGGGGCAAAGTGTCACCCATCCGCTCGGAATATGCTGTTGTAGGGTCTCAGGACCCTGGTGACACCATCGCTCTCGTTTTTGCCAACAGTCGTTCGTAAGGCGTTTGTCCACCCAAGGCGCCGTGCGGCCGATGGCAATTGTAGTAGTTCTCCCACTCCCGCAGCTTCTCGTTAAACAGAGTGATGTCGTCGCTGATGCCATCCCTGTCGAGGAGCTGGTAGAACTCCTGGTCATCGACGCGGTGCGAGCGCTCGACCTTGCCGTTTAAATGTGGCGTTCTGGGCCGAATATAGACGTGACGGATGTCGCGCTGTTCGAGATGCCAGTGGAACTGTGACTGAAACTCTGCCCCGTTGTCGGTCTGCACGACGTGCACGCGAAACGGCAGGCGCCGGACCACGTCGTCGATGAATTGGATGGCTGTGCGTTGTGTACACGCGTCAAATACCTTCAGGACGCGCATTCGGGTGCAATCGTCAATGGCGGTGAACTGGTAGAACCGTCGGCGCGTGCCCGGGACGCGCTCGAGGAACTTGACGTCGACCTGCAACCGATGACCCGGCTGCGGCTTTTCGTACCGCTGCCACCGCTTGCCGTGTGCGCGGTGCTTCTGATTCGCCGGCAGCCGCTGTAATCCGCGCCGAGTCAAGATGCGGTGGACCGTCGAGCGGGCGACGGTGACCTGATGGAATCGCTTCAAGTAGTTTGCGATCCGGCCCGCCCCGAAGTGGTAGTGCTGCCGGAGGTAGACGATCTTGCTGATGACGTCACCAGCCGTGGCCCGCGGCGAGCGTTGCGGCGCTCGCGGGCGGTCGCACAGCCCGGCGTCACCGTGCTCGACGAACCGCCGCCGCCACTTATAGAACGATTTTCGAGAAATCCCGAACCGACGGCACGTTCGCGCGACGTTGCCGATCGCCGCGGCATGTTGCAATACCTTTGAACGCCAGGTCGTGACCCGAAGCTGCTCCGTCTTCGTCATCGCGTCTCCACTCTAGGCCCACGAGCCCTGAAAGGAGAGCGAAAGGTGTCACCCTAGTAATGGAATTTCACACAACGACTTAGCTCCGACCCGGTTTCCGTTCCGTGAACAATCGCGAACAATTCGCCGCCGATGCGATCGACCGCCGTTCGGAGCGAAGCGTCCAAAACCTGCGTGTAGACGTTCAGGGTGACGTCGGCGTTCGTGTGACCCATCAACTGAGCGACCACCTTGCCCGGCACGCCCTTGTCGTGTGCCCAAGACGCGTAGGTCCGTCGGAACGTGAGCCAAGTCGAATTCGGCAGCTTGAGTTTCGCGCACGCCGGAAAAACCCACCGGCGCAACACGTTGTTTGGCGAAATGGGCTTGCCCGACCACGTCGAGAAGACCAGCGCCTCTGGCTGTGTGTTCCTCGCGCGTTCTTTCCATTCCGTCACCAACCTGACCGTCGCTTCCGATAACGGAACGCGACGCAGCCCAGCGCTGGTCTTCGGCGTTCCGAACGCACCCTCGTACACCGCCTCCTCAACGGTGAGGTGCCCGTCTTCCAGATTCACGTTCTTCCATCGCAGCGCGAACAGCTCGCCACGTCTCACGCCGGTCAGTAGCCCTACCCCGACCATCGTCCGTGCCGGCGGCGGCAGCGCTTCGAGCAGCGCCGACGCTTGTGTGATCGTCAGCGCCCACTTCGGCTTGACCGTCTTAAGCGTCGGCAGGTCCACGCCGCGCGCTGGATTGTCAGACAGATGACCCCATTTGACTGCTGTGCAGCGTGAGCAGCCGCATCGGAGCCTGCATTGACCGATCATGCCATGACTACCAAGTCGCGTAGACAGTCCGCGCCAAACGTGCCTTGGTCATAGACCAGCATCCGCGGAAACGTGAGCGCGCCATTCAGATAAAAAGGCAAACGGTGGTCGGTCCACGAACGGTCGTTTGCCCTGCGACCGCCGCGCGCTCCATGTACCGACCACCGCATCGTTAGTGCTGCACGCGATCCTCGCGCAGCAGCGCCTTAATCTCCTCGCGCAACGCCAACACACACTGCGCCAAGTCATCGGCTTCTTCATACGTGGACACGTCTGAGGCATCGAGATCACAGTGCATATAGCAGCCGTCCGGTGTCAGGCTGAAGATGGCCCCGAGACGTTGCAGGACCGCCATCAGGCACCCCACCGCCTCACGTGGTGTCAGGTGTTTGGGTGTCATCGCAAGTCACGGCCATCACGGCCGCGCTTCACAGCCAACAGCCATCCACTGTCCTCGGTGCCCGGTTCCGACGTGGTCGCCCTCGTGGCCACCCACACAGAGCCGTGGTGTGTGACGCCGCTGTCCTTTCCATAGGCGTGCCCGCATTGGCGTCGAGACTCGGTTCGGATGTCCGCTCCCCCGTGACTGCCGACCGGATTTTCGACGCGGACGCTTTCACCTTGAAATGCCCATTTCATTCTGTAGACAACTGGTTTGGCCAGCCGTAACGCCGTTGCGCCTTTCTCGCGCCATTGACCGTCCGGTCCGGCGGAACCGATGTTGCTGTTTCAGCGGTAGACCACAAAGAACTGGTGGCTTAGGAGGAGCTAAGTGATGTCGGTTGTGACGGCGCTGAGCATCGTGCTGGTCGTCGGATTTGTTGCGACTGGACTGGTCGGGTTTCTCGGGTGGCGTCAACGAATGCGCGAAGGATCAGCAGGGTAACGCGCTACCGAAAGATGTTTGGCTTCGAAAGAGCATGCTTGTGACCATCGCGTTGTTCACCCTCGGCTTCCTCGCCCTCGTCGTCGCGATCATCGCGGTCCGCGACCTCACGCAGCGCCAGCACGCGGTGACCCGAAACTTCCCGGTAATCGGACACTTTCGGTACTTCTTGGAGGAGATGGGGCAGCCTCTGCGTCAATATTTCTTTGCCGGCGACCTCGACGAGCGACCGTACAACCGCGTCACGCGCTCTTGGGTGTACGCCTCGGCAAAGGGTCAGAACAACTTCGTTGGGTTCGGATCTCAGGTTGATCACAACGAACCGGGACGGATGCTGATCCTGCCGTCTATGTACCCGACGCTCACGCCTCCGGGCGCGAGTGAGGCCGATCTCCCGCGGCCGAGAGTCATCGGGGCAAAGCGGGCTCAGCCCTATCAGCCCAGACGATTTGCGAACATCTCTGGCATGAGCTTCGGAGCACTGTCACCGAACGCGGTCCGGGCTCTGTCACGAGGCGCCAAGATGGCCGGGTGCTACATGAGTACGGGCGAGGGCTCGCTGTCGCCTTATCACGTCGAGGGCGGCTGCGACATCCTTTATCAGATTGGTCCTGCGAAGTTCGGTTGCCGCATGCCAGATGGCCGGTTCGACGATGAGAAAGCGGCGGCGATCCTGTCGCTGCCACAGGTCAAGATGGTGGAAATCAAGCTGGCGCAGGGTGCGAAGCCTGGCAAAGGCGGGGTGCTCCCCAAGGAGAAAATCACGAAGGAAATCGCCGCGATCCGCGGCATTCCCATGGGAGAGGACTGCCATTCCCCGAACCGTTTCGAGGAATTCGACGATGCCTCGTCCCTGCTCGATTTCGTCGAGCGCGTCCGCAAGCTCACGAGCAAGCCCGTCGGCCTCAAGATGGTTGTGGGGTCAACCGTCGAGATCGCCGAGCTCTGTCGTGAAATGCGCGAGCGCGGCGACGGACCTGACTTCATCGCGGTGGATGGCCACGAGGGCGGGTCCGGCGCGGCACCCCTGGCGCTGGCCGACTACGTCGGGTTGCCGCTGGTCGACGCGCTCGTGGCGGTTGACAACGCTCTCCGTCGCGAGGGGTTCCGCGATCACGTCACGCTGATTGCCTCGGGCAAAATCGCAACGGGTGGCGAAGTCGCAACTCACATCGCGCTTGGCGCTGACCTCGTACACATCGGCCGCGGATTTCTGTTTTCGATCGGCTGCATCCAAGCGATGCGTTGCCACACGAACACGTGCCCGACCGGCGTGACGACGCAGAACCAGTGGCTCCAATCGGGCCTGGACCCCACCGACAAAGGCGCGCGCGTCCGCAACTACGCGCTTGCCCTCGAGCGGGACCTCCAGATGATCACTCACGCGTGTGGTCTTACGCACCCGAACCAGCTTCACCGCGGGCATGTCGTCGTGAACGTTTCTCCGGGCGTGAGAAAGCCTTTCGTCCAGCTTTTCCCTTATCCCACGAACCCGGTTAAGCCGGCTTGGACCACGACCGCCAGGATCGAACGGGCCTCGGCATACGCTGTGCCCGGTTAGGTTTCGACAACGACTCGAAACCTCCGTTCCGCTTCGGTGAATTCTCACCGAACGGAGCGCGCGAACAGGCAGACGTTTCAATCTGAAGCGACACTCTTCGTTTCGCAACCTTCGCGCGACGCTCCACATAGGAAATTCGCGTCGTTTCCATTGCAGGCACGCGGATGACATTCTCACCGATTGGCTCGACGTTTGCCTGAAAAGCTGTTGTGAAGGACGTCGGTCTCCGTCGCCGACGCTCCCGGCGCTGGGTCGAGATCTCGCTTGCATGTACCCCGAGGTGATCAGCGGCGAGGATAGATCTCATGAGCTGCCGAATCGCACAGCGACTGTCATCGTGAGTGCCGAGGGTCGACCATGAAGCTCCAAGGACCGGTCTTAGTAGGTACTGATTTCAGTGCAGCATCTGACGAAGCTTTGCGTCAGGGGAACGACTTCGCCAATGATCTTGGCACTAGCCTGATCGTGTGTCATGTCGTCCCCGAGGTCGATACGGTCAACATCCTGTTTCCACAGCTGGCCGTTCGTGACGCGGAGCGCCATAAGACGCTCACTGACGATGCCCTGGCCGCGGTTGAACGCCAAGTCACGGCGAGCCTTGGTGATGCTGCCGCAAACGTCAGCGCCATCGTCCACGCGGGAACGCCTCACGCAGGGTTGCTCACTCAAGCAGAGGCGACGAGTGCGGGTCTCATCGTTCTAGGCCCGGGTCGAACCGCAGACAGAGTGGTACGACACGCGAGCGTGCCAGCGCTGATTGCTCGCCATTGTCCGCGCGGCAACGTTATCGGTGCAACGGACTTCTCGGATCCCTCATTCCCGGCGTTGGAAGCGGCGGCATCGGAAGCTCGGCGACGTGGCTCACGACTGCAGCTTCTCCACGTCGTCGACGTTGGCACATTCGCGCTTGCGGGCGCGGCAGGAGGCGGGCTCCCGTTCCTGCCCGGCACTCCGGGCATTTCGCTTCCGGCGGTCGACGAGCTGCAGATTGCCGCTCGGGACAGGCTCCGACAAGAGCTGACGCGTTTCGCCATCGTTGGCGAGGCGATTGCGAAGTCGGGACCTGCGGCACAGACCATTATCGATCTCGCAGATTCCGCGCCCGCCGAGCTCGTCGTCGTGGGTACGCATGGTCGCACTGGTCTTGCGCGGTTGACACTCGGCAGCACTGCCGAGGCTGTCATCCGGTCGGCCCAATGCTCGGTGCTCGTGGTCCGGCTCACTAAGTGACCACCGTGGGCCGCAAGGTGTTGCGTTCACCGGCTGTCGCTTGCTGTCTTGTGCATTCCGGGGGATGACGATTTCAGCGGTCTGTTCCGACCGCACAGGGTATGAGTTCATGGGGCAGCTCGCGTATGAAGCAGTGATCACAGCATCGACGCCGCATGCCCCACGAGTGCGGCGGCCGCTGAGCTTCTGATTCTGCTCGCTGTCGTATTAACCATGTTGGGAATCGGTACTGGAGCAGCGCTGACGCTCCACAGTGGGTTCTCGTTGCTTGCCCACGCCGAGTTGCCCGATCGTTCCCGGCGTTGAAGTCGAGTCAGTGTTCGTGGACACGCGCCCAATAAGAATTGTCACGACCGGGAACTGGATCAAAGTGCCGATGATCGTCCCACGTTATGCGGTGAAATCGGACCACACACTCTGGCTCAAGATGCACTTCGAGGATTGGGATCGGCTTCCGGACGACCTACGAGCGATCGGCCTCACAACATCTTGAACCGTTATGGCAGCCTCATTGATGATTCATCCGCGTGGAGGCGCATGGAAGCCGAAGACTGGGATTACGTTCCGCAGTCGGCGCGCGCGATGGCGTTTCTGAACATGATCAGGCACTGGGCTCACCACTACGAGGTAGGGCGTGCGCATGGTCTTGAGCTTCTCCTCGTAACGGACACACTTCAGGCTGTCGCCATGTCGGAGTCGTGGTTCGAACACAGGGCGGTCTATGTCAACTGGGACGGGTCACGGGATATTGGCCTTGCCGGAGCATCCGATTACGCGCGACAAGCCATTAGGAGAATGCACGCCGCTGGGCGACTCGAGTTTTCGCTAACGGACGACGAATACTACAACCCGTACAACGCGTCGAGGATGCTGACCCGTTGGTTCCAGATCATGCTTGACGAGGCTGAAGGCAGCGTCGACCTAGCCGTCCGCGCCTACAACAAGGGCATCGGTCGGGCCCACCTGGGCGAGGGCGACAAGTACCTTGAGGGTGTCAAGCGCCGTCGACGCCGCTACATCCGAAACGAAGGAGACTCGCGTGCCTGGCGGTTCCTGAACGAATCCCGTCGGTCGATAACGCTCGCCGCAGATACGCGTGCCCACGTGCCGGGGCCGTTCATAACCGGCCTACAAAACGAAACGCGCATCTCAAAGTGAAAGCCCCGCGCAGCCCGCCGCGTGGAATCTAACGCAGGAATCCAACGGCTCGGAAGTTGCAACAGCGTATGGTGAACCGAACGAAGATCGTCGGTTGTCGATCGATTCCCAGGCGCGAGTTCGGGAACCGATCGGCACGTTCAGAACGACATGTTGCACTGCTCTTGCTCACCGGACCGTGCTTTCCATGAACACGGCGTCGACGGCGTCATCGTCACGAGGCGACACGCCTATCCCGCGCGGACGATTGAGGCTTTGCCTCCAGACGACGAAGCCGCCCGTCCCGCCGAGTGTCTGGGGCCGGCGTTTCTCTCCCTGATCTGAATCTTCAACGGACCGAGCTCTTCGCCGGCGTCCTGGGCAACCGGCGACCGCCATTTCTAGCATGGCTGTCCGAGTGACGCCGAAGGGGTCTCCCGACGGCATGGGTGTAATGATGAACTTTTATCAGTTGATCGGATCAAAAGCCGGCACCGCCGAAGCCATTGCGCTCTCCGGTCGTCTTGCCGCCTGGCACGACGCAATGGTGACGCATGAACGACGACTTCGCGCCGGTCGCACACCGGCAGAGTGTGATGAGGATTGCCCACACGCCGAGGCCAGTGCGCTATGGTCCGAGGCAGTGACCACGCTGGGAGAGTGCGCAAATGAACTCGCGTTCCTGCGCTCGCACGGGCAAGCGACGGTTCGATCAGACGTAGGGGCATTGCACGTGGAGATGAGAGGGTAGGCCATGACGCTACGGAATTCGCTAGGTGCCCACGCTCGGCGCGTGTACGAGCGACTAGATCAAGTGGTCGACAGTGACGATGGAATCATCGTGCTCGTTGACTCGGCATGGAAAGCCACCAGCTACTTGCAAGGCTTCGCCCTGTCCGGCTGTCAGTTCGAAGGGCTGTCTTTGGAGATCGAGCGTGCGATTCGCGCCGTCGCTCGTGGTAGACGGTTTCATGAGGGGGAGTCGTCAAGACCAACCGCGAGGGTATCGACACGCAGGAAGAGTAGCGCGGGCACACCGAATGGACTCGACGCGTTGCTCGCGAGAACAGTCGCAAGCAGTAGGACCCGGCACCAGCCGAGTGAGGAAAGCCAAATCTCCCAGAGCTTTGCTGATCAGAGGCGCCGTGGCGTCGTGCCGTACGTGAGCTTTCAGATTGAGCAGCGGGTTTCATTTTGAAACGGCGCCACAGATGGAGTTTCGAGGCGGTGCGCGTCCCAATGTCCGTAAGTTCCTCCACCACCAATACTTCCGCTCGGTCGACAGATCAGATACCGATGGCCCGCCGCTTGCCTCTCTTCAGGGCGACGGGCGAACGCAGACAACGACAGGAACCGCGACCGTTCCGTGCCACTGAAACTTTGCGGAAGCAGAGTGTCAAATACCCGGACGGAAGCCGCCACATATACCTCTGAGCGGCTCGGTTCGACGGACCTGAGCACTGCGTCGCCCGTCGTTTCACGAGGCCGAGCAACGCGAGCGAGCGCGGCCGCGGCCGTGGTTGCCGTGGCGCATCGAGCGGACATGACCAAAAGTGAGGTGCTCACCGTCGACTCGAACGCACCTGGGTTCCGATAGGCGTTCGACGTCGGTAATGGCCACTCGCTTGCGGGGGCTATGTCATCCCCTCAAGGATTTCGACAGGACCATGAAATGGTAACGACAACGCTGCCGCCCACGTTGCGAGCGAGGACCGAGCGCGAACTCACCATGCGGATTCAAGCGGAGTACGACGAGATGCCAGGACTTTGCTTGACAGCGCGGCAAGCGCGGCGGCTATGGGGCATCGACCGCGAATTGTGTGCTCTCGGATTGAACGCTCTCCTTGAGCAGGGTTTCTTGCGACGCACTCACGACGGGCTGTACGTTCGAGCACGGCACTGAATTCTGATTTCCTGGAAGTCGCGGTCAAACGAGGCCGGACGCTTGGGCCTGACATGCTCGTTCGGATGTCACTCGTTTGGTACTGGCCGACGTAGGCGCGAGCCCGGTCGACCAGGATCTCGATGAGGAAGATGGCGTCCGCATATTGATCGTCAACAATGTCGCCGCGGATGCACGCGGCTGCGCCGCGTCGCTGTCAGGCTGGAGCTGATAGAGTACGCGCTAGGCGTTGCTGCTGAGACACCGGCTATTCGCACGTAAATGCTGTCTGGACGACGATCTGGATGAGACGCGGCCCGACTGGAAGTCATAGAATGCCGACAACACTCGCGCCACACATGGATCTGGAACACCTGCAACTGGCGGAGGTCCTGGATTTCCGCCCCGACCTCGGCGTGATCCGGATGCACGACCAGCGCGTAGTCATCCTAAGCGCTGCAGCGATGGGTTTGTTGCGGAAAGAGCTCATCGGAACGATGGGCCTCGAGAGTGCCCGTCGCCTTCTGCTGCGCTTCGGGTATGCCGATGGGTATCACGACGCAGTCAACTTGCGCGATCGAGCGGCTTGGACCACGCCCTTGGATGGGTTGCGCGCTGGAACCATCCTCCACACCCTCGAGGGCATCGTCAGAGCCGAGCGACCTCACATCAAATTCGATGAAGACACCGGCCAGTTCGAGTTTGAAACCACGTGGCACGACTCGTACGAAGCCGAGCAGCACGTCCACCATTACGGTACGGGACCGGACCCCGTCTGCTGGTCGACTGTCGGGTACGCAAGTGGCTACGCCAGCGCCTGTCTCGGACGCGAAATCTATTTCCGTGAAGCGTCTTGCGTCGGGCAAGGCGTCAAGGAATGCACGGTGATCGGTCGCGATGCCGACAGCTGGGGAGACGCACTGGCAGCGTTCCGGTTCGACTTTCAGGGCGCCGACCTTGGGCAGGAGGTCGAGCGGTTACGCGAGGCGGTGAGCCGGCAACTGAAGGAGCTGACCAAACGGGAGCGGATAGTTGAACGCCGCGAGCGCGAGCTGAATCTCTTGCGCGAGCGGGTCGCGCAGCACGCCGCATCGAAGCACTTCATCGCGAACAGTCCCGCGATGCAGGAGGTTCTCGAGCTCGCCGGCCATGTCGCTCCGCTGGAGACGACGGTGCTCGTGTACGGCGAAAGTGGCACGGGCAAGGAATTCGTTGTCCGCTTGATACACGATCAGAGTGCCCGCGCGCGCGGACCATTCGTCTCTGTCAACTGCGCCGCACTCACCGAAACCCTGCTCGAGTCCGAGTTGTTCGGTCATGTGCGCGGTGCGTTTACCGGCGCGATGCGCGATAAGCCCGGCCTATTCGAAGTAGCCTCCGGCGGCACCATCTTTCTCGATGAGATTGGTGAAGTGGCACCCACGGTGCAGGCCAAGCTGCTGCGCGCGCTGCAGGAACGAGAAATCCGCCGCGTGGGCGGAGAGCGCACTGTCAAAGTCGACACACGGGTCGTCGCTGCGACCAATCGTGACCTCCGTGCAGCCGTCGAAGCTGGTACCTTCCGCGAAGATCTTTACTTCCGTCTCGGTGCCTTCGTCATCACCATTCCTCCGCTGAGAGACCGTCGCGAAGACATTCCAGCACTCGTGCACGAGTTCGTGAAGCGCTCCGCCAGTCGTGTCAAGAAAGATGTGCAGACTGTCTCCGCGGAGGCGATGACAGCACTCATCAATTATCGTTGGCCTGGCAACGTTCGAGAACTCGAGCACGCCATTGAGCGGGCTGTGATCCTGGCTCGTGGACCGAGCGTCAGAATGCGGGAATTGCCGCCTGAACTCAGCCAGAAGAAAGCGGTCCAGGTGGGAGACGACACATTGGATCTTCGAGTGCACGAACGTACTCTGATCCGACGCGCGCTCGATCGGTATCGCGGCAACAGGCGTCAGGCGGCGGTGGCCCTGAATATCAGCACCGTGACGCTCTGGCGCAAGATGAAGGAGTACGGCATCGATGCTCCGTGAACCGTCCGGCGACGTGGCGCGGTCCTTGCGTTGCCCCCGGAATGATGCGAATAGCTGTCATTGGTCAAGACATTTCTCTGGATGAACAGACGCGGGCGTATACCGAGTACAAGGTCTTCTCGTCTCTTGCGCCGTACGCGCGTCATATCAATCGTGTGGAGGTGATTCTGGCGGGGTATTCGACCGATCTGAACCGCGCCGAGACCGCGTGCACCGTCATAGTCGCGGTCGCTCCGAGCGGTTGCGAACGAGTCCGCGCATGCGCGTCACGGACGTATTCGGCGATTGATTGTGCCGCTGCGCGGATCGAACAGGTCATGAAATCGCGCCCCGCCCAACACCTTTTATCCTGAAGTGTTCTCGCTTCATTTTGTAGCCTCCACCGTGAGGCGTGTCCCGACGCTCCCGTTCTCTCCGAACCGCGCAACGGCTCTGGTCCACCAAAGTCCGATGACGTGCACAATGAAACGAACGTTTCAGTGTGAAACGCCGCACGCCACTTCGGGCGAATCTCGCTGGTAGTAAATCCTTCAAACACAGAGTGTTACGGGCCTTAGACAAGCGTGGCTGACGGGCGTGCTGTTTGCTTCTAATGCTGGTGTGCCGGGCCGAGGCTTGGGCCAAGTAAGCGCAATTGCGGTGGCAATCGATCCAGACACGGCACCACCTGAATTCCTACTTCTCGCGAAAGGACTTGTTGAGATGTGGTCTTTGCGGTGCCTTCTCATCGGGCATGACGACATGTTTTTGAGACGACCTTACCGGCTGTCGCTTCAGTGCACTCATTGCGGGCGCGAGACGCATGGCTGGAATCTGAGCCGATCGGATCAGGAGGGAGCGATGAACAAGTGGGTGCACCTTGGCGCAGGTATTCCGGTGGTGGGAGCCATCGGTTGGGCCCTGGTTCGTTTCTTCGACTGGCGTCGAAGATTATGGGCGTCTTTATCGCGAACGGCGCCCGAAGAAAGCTGATGGTCATCGCGGTTCCTCTGGAGAGGAGATTCTCGTGAGTGCCGTCTCTCGCATTCTGTGCGGTATTGATCTTACCCAAGCGAATCGCCCGGCGTTTGACTGTGCCGTGCGACTGGCGCGCGCGTCCTCAGCCGAACTGTCGCTCGTGCAGTAGTCCCGCAGGATTGGTTGCTTTTCGTGGAAAGCGCGAGAGGCTTGCGCGACCTGGCTGACTTGCGACATGCCGCGCTTGCTGACGTCGTGTCCGTCGGGGTCAGCGTCCACCACGAGAATCCGGCCAAGGTGCTCGCGCTGCACGCCAACGCTCGACCGAGATTCTTCGGGCCGCATCGGACGTGAACGCCGATGTGATCATCGTGGGTGCAAGCGGCCGGGGTCTCGCGGGGATGTTGAGTTCCAAAACGGCTGGCATGTTGCGAGCATCCGTCACTCCGGTTCTCGTGTTATCGCGACAAGATGCCAAAAGGCCAATGTCGAACCGGCCCTTACTGTCGTGGCCTGACTAATCCACCGAACGTTTTTAAAGGAGGTATGCAATGCAAGTGATGCTTTCGAAGAATCCCGGAGTCGCGAAATCCGTAGTGTCGACTCTTATGCGTCCACTGCCAGACGCGTCCCGTCCTGCTGCTCCGTCCCCGTTCGGAGCAGTTGCGGTGGGCGCCAGAGACTGGACCTCGCGCCCGTATTCAGAGGACGTGATTGTGCATTACGGAGGATTCCGGCAGAAGAGGACTGTTCTCCAAAAACTTACGTCGCTCGCTGGAGCATCCGGCATTGCCTTACTGGTTCCGATCGCGATCCTGATCATAGGGATTCCGATCGCGCTTGCGGCGAGAGGCATTGCTGAAGCAGTTGGATGGCTCGCAGGGTGGCTTCTGAAATGAGACAATCGTTGCCGTGCTGGAGGGACTGCTTGCAGACCTCGTCAGGACGACGCTTCTCGACGTCGCGGCCTTGTTTCCGATCGTCAATCCTGTAGGAAATGCGCCATCTTCCTGACCCTGACGCGAGGCGCCTCTCCTGAACGCGATTCCTACTCGCGCGTCGTATTACGATTAACGGTTTCATCCTCCTGGTTGTTTCGATGCTCGTCGGGACGTACATCCTCGCGTTCTTCGGGATTTCGGTACCGGCGGTCCAGATCGCTGGCGGTCTTGTCCTCAGTGCGGCGGGATGGTCGCTTCTCAACCGCGCGCCCGATGAAACCATCACCGAGGGCCCAGTGGCTCCGCCCGAGGGAAATTTGCTGCACCAGTCCTTCTATCCGTTGACGCTGCCGCTTACCGTGGGTCCTGGGTCGCTTTCGGTCGCTGTGACCTTGGGCGCGAATACGCCACGCCGAGTTTCACAAGGGATTGTGCTCGTCGCCGCGTCGCTGCTCGTACCGGCAGTGATTGGCCTGTCCATCTATCTCTCCTATCGCTGGTCTAATCGTCTCGAGCGGGTGCTGAGTCAATCGTCGATGAGTGTCTTCCTACGGCTCTCGGCATTCATTCTGCTCTGTATCGGCGTGCAGATCATCTGGAACGGTGTGAGCGCGCTCTGGCTTACGCTGCCACACTGACGACGGCTGCGGCATCGCGACTCATCATCTGGTCGGGTTGGGATGTTAGCCCCTCGAAGTCGACTACTCAGAAACGACCGACGTGCGCCTGCGTGCTCCTGTAGCGCAGAGGTTTCATGCGCCTGCGACCAAGCCTTCCCCGAACGGCCTGCTCAATGGCGTGAAGCGCCGCGTCGATGGCAGCGTGAACCGCGACGTGTTGCCGCGTAACGACGACGCTTGGCAGGCCGCTCAGGACAACCTTGATGGAGCAGACCTGGTCGACCCCGCCACGTGGTCCATTCAGGTCGGTTACACGGACGCTGACCCGCTGGATGGATGTCGCGAACTTCCCGAGCTTGCGGAGCTTGCGACGGATATAGGTATGGTCGTCCTCGGTGAGTTCCACGCCAATCGCTCGCACGTGCGCCGCAGGGGGAACTTCAGTTGTGGGGTCGCTCAGTCGTTTGTCAGTGTTCGGAAGCGACGGCTGAAGCGCGCTTGGAACTACGGCTTCCTGTTGTTGATTAGTCATGGTTACTGCGGCTGCAGCTAACATGCCACCGTCACCTGCGGGACGTGGGGTTCTCGAGTCGAGCGGCGGTGTTGAAGTCGGAAACCAGGACGGATAGTCGGCGCGCATACTCGGCATCAGGTACCTGATGATCGTTGATCGTATTTTTGTGCACTGAGACCTTGTCCTCTGAAATCGCCGTCGAACCTTGTCTGCTGACTCATTCGCTCATACACGATGTCAAACAGCGACCCATCGCGCGCACGTTGACAACCAAGACCGTCTGCGCCCATGTCCTGTATGAACAGGCGGAAGTCAGCGATGGCGCAGGCGTGAAGATCCGCATATACATCGCGGTACGCCTTCGCGGCCAGTCGTGCACGCATAGCCTCGATCGCGTGGCACCGGCCCGCAATCATCGGTAATTGCACTCGGGACACCTACAGGGCGGCCATCATCTGACCGGCGCGCGTCGGGTCTTCGGCGGCGACCTTTCTCGAGCTTGATGGCGGCGAGTACAGTCGTGAGCTCACGGACCAGCGCTCGCGACGTCGAATCCTTGTTGGCGGCCGTGATCTCAATCGCCCCCGCGGCAGCGCACAATGCGGCGACGATGGCTCATCTTGTGAAGGCAACTGTTGCTGTCAGCATGGTGGGCTCCCACTGTGATGGTCTCGTTGCCCGTCGATCGGAGTCGCAACGACTACGCGTGGATGTGGCTCGCAGCTTGTATGGACGGCGTGTTCCGCTTCTCAGCGATCACACTCAGAAGCCTGTCAAAGGATTTGGCAAACTTTCGGATACCTTCTTCCTCCAGCGTCAGGTTCACGTCACGGAAATCGATTCCGCCGTCGGCCAGTCGATCCATCACGCGCCGCGCGTCTCGCATCTGGTCGGCCTCTAGAGTGGGCGAGATCGTCCCGTGGTGTTCAAATAGTTTCAGGGTCTCGGGCGGGACCGTCACGATGGTGTCAGGCCCGATGAGCGACTCCACGTACAGGACGTCCGAATACTCCGAATTCTTCGTCCCGGTGCTGGCCCACAGTAGCCGTTGCTTTTTAGCGCCCTTCGCCTCCAGTGTCCGCCACCGCGCACTTTGGGTGATTTCCAGGAACGTGGCATACGCCAGCCGTGCGCTGGCGATCGCGACCTTGCCGCGCAGTGCCGTGAGCGAGTCGCCTTCTGCCGCAATGCGCTTGTCTACCTCGGTATCGACGCGACTCACGAATACAGACGCGACCGAAGCGAGCTTCTCAATCGACTGACCCTGCGCGATGCGCGCTTCGAGGGCACGCAGATAGGCCTCGGCCACGGCCCGGTAATGCTCAACGGAGAACAGAAGGGTGATGTTGATGTTGATCCCTTCCGAGAGGCAACGTTCGATCGCGGCCCAGCCCTCGCGCGTGCCGGGAATCTTGATCATCACGTTGGGACGGTCAACGGCCTTCCAGAGTCGGCGCGCCTCGGTCACCGAGCTCTCGGTGTCGCGAGCGACTCTCGGCGAGACCTCGATCGAGACGAAGCCGTCACTTCCGTCGGTCGAATCGTAGACCGTTCGGAAGAGGTCGGCAGCCTCGCGGACGTCCTCGATGGCGAGCGTCTCGAAGACTTCGCGATCAGTCCGGGTGGACGCCAGCTCCGTCAGCTCGTCGTCATAGTCCGTACTGCTCGCGATGGCGTGCTCGAAAATCGTTGGATTCGACGTCATGCCCCGGAGCCCGCGGTCGATGAGGGCACGGAGCTCGCCAGACCGGGTCATTCTTCGGTGCAAATAGTCCAACCAGACGCTCTGCCCCCGCTCCAGCAACGCCTGCATCTTGGTCTTCGTCGGTTTAGTCATTATTGCGATGAGACTGCGAAACTCGTTCCACTTCCTAGGGTCGTCCACGAACGCAGCTCTGCTGTGGTCAGCATCGCACGTGGGTGTGTCGATCGCGGCGATGGTCAGGGGGAACGCGACTGGTGGAGCGCAGCTTGCAGACCGTTCATCGATGAGCCATCTTCCCGGATTGTTCGAGTCGAGGTACGAACCATGACAACGACATCCGGCCGCAATCGACTACAGATAGGAGCCCTACGTGACACTCCACGGTCCGGTTCTCGTTGGCAGTGATTTGACCTCGGGTGCCGACGAAGCGTTGCGACAAGCGCATACGCTCGCGCGCGACATCAAAAGCAAGTTGGTTGTGTGCCACGTGCTGCCGGAACTGCTTCGTGTCCGGATGCTGTTTCCGCAATGGGGCGGCATCGATCCTGCGTTTGAGGAAGCCATCACGACTAAGGCGCGCGAAGCCCTTGAGAGGCAGGTTGCCGCCCTAGGTGATGCGAAGGCGGAAGTGGAACTCGTGCTCGATTCGGGCACGCCGCACGCAGGTCTGCTTGCGCAGGCCGACCAAGGTGGCGCCGGCGTGATCGTGCTCGGTCCCGGCAAGGTCGCAGACTTCGTCGTCCGTCACGCGGCGGTGCCCGTCCTCGTAGCCCGTCCTTCGCCACGTGGGGTGGTGATCGGCGCGACCGACTTTTCCGACCCGTCACTTCCCGCGCTCGATACGGCAGCCTCTGAAGCACGTCGGCGCGGTGCGGCCCTCCAACTTCTTCACGCGGTCGATGTGGGAGCGTATATGTTGGCGAGCACGGCGATGGCCGGAATGCCACACCTGGGTGGCGTGCCGACCGCGGCGCTGGGAGTGCTCGATGATTTGCGGGCTACGGCCGAAGCGCGGTTGCAGGAAAGCCTTCGACACTTCAACGTCAAAGGGAAGGCTCTCGCCCTCAGCGGTCCGGCGGCGGAGGTCATTGTGACGGCTGCCCACGAGTCCCGCGCCGAGCTCATCGTTGTAGGGACACAAGGTCGCACCGGCCTCGCCCGGCTGACCTTGGGCAGCACGGCTGAGGCGGTCGTTCACTCCGCGCCGTGTTCCGTCCTTGTCGTTCGCCTTGCTGCCTCGCGAGCGTAAGTCGCGGGCGTTACAGAACGAAATCATCATCTCAAAATGAAACGCCGGGTCTCGTTTGTCACGTCTTTTGCCGGTCATACCATGTGCCTGCGACTAGAATGGGCGCGGGACGAGAGTGGAAGAACGGACGCACTCGCAGACGATGGATCTGGAACATCTCAACTTGGAGGA
Organism: uncultured Acidobacteriota bacterium; assembly: GCA_963846425.1. GTDB lineage: Bacteria > Acidobacteriota > Vicinamibacteria > Vicinamibacterales > UBA2999 > JACCSI01. The sequence goes on from CAWJVW010000003.1 coordinate 83,976, forward strand.
GGTTCTCGATTTTCGACCCGATCAGGGCATCATCCGGCTGCATGAGCAGCGTGTCCTTATCCTGAGCGCCGCAGCGATGAGCCTCATGCGTAAGGAGATCATCGATGCGTTGGGGCTGGAGGTCGCGCGCCGACTCTTCCTGCGCTTTGGCTATGCGGACGGGTATCACGACGCCGTCAGTCTTCGCGACCGATCGCACTGGGAGACCCCCCTTGATGGGTTGCGCGCCTCTGCCATCCTTCACCGGCTCGAAGGCATCGTCAGGGCGAAGGTTCTCAAGATCCACCACGACGATGCAACCGGCATCTTCGAGGAAAAGGTCGTCTGGCATGACTCTTATGTCGCCGCGCACCACCTGCACCACTTCGGGAAGAGCACGACGCCGGTCTGCTGGTCGCTCGTGGGCTGGGCGAGCGGGTACGCGAGCGCGTGCCTTGGACAGGAGATCTACTTCCAGGAGACTGAGTGCCTGGCACAGGGAGCCCCGACATGCTCGGTCATTGGCAAGGACGCTGATAGTTGGGGTGAGACGCTGGAGAGCCTTCGTCGCGACTTTCAAGGCGCGAATCTTGGCCACGAAATCGAACGACTGCGCGAGGTAATGCACGAGCGGTTTCAGGAGCTGGATCGGCGCGAACGCAGCGTCGAGCAGCGCGAGCGCGAGCTGAACGTGCTGGGCGAACGCCTTGCTCGTTACGCGGCCACGAAGCGTTTCATCGCGGGCAGCATCGCCATGCGGGACGTCCTAGACCTGGCGGCCCGCGTCGCGCCGCTCGATACGACCGTGTTGATTTGTGGCGAGAGTGGCACGGGGAAAGAGTTCATTGTCCGCCTGATCCACGACCAGAGCACTCGAGCCAGTGGTCCCTTCGTGTCCGTCAACTGCGCAGCGTTGACAGAAACGCTGCTGGAATCCGAGCTCTTCGGCCACGTGCGCGGCGCGTTCACAGGGGCTCTGCGAGAGAAGCGAGGTCTGTTTGAGGTCGCTGAAAACGGCACCCTGTTTCTTGACGAGATTGGCGAAGTGTCGCCGACTGTTCAAGCGAAACTCCTGCGCGCGTTGCAGGAACACGAGATTCGACGGGTTGGGGGAGAGCGCAGCGTCAAGGTGAACGCCAGAGTCGTCGCGGCCACGAATCGTGAGCTGCAAGCTGCCGTCGCCGCGGGCACATTCCGCGAGGATCTCTACTTCCGTCTCGCTGCGTTCGTAATCACGGTGCCACCGCTCCGTGAGCGGCGCGAAGATATTCCGGCTCTCGTCAACGATTTCGTGCGCCGCGCCGCCGAGCGAGTGAAGAAGGACGTCAGAACCGTGTCGGCTGACACCATGACGGCGCTGATGAACTACGGTTGGCCGGGCAACGTACGCGAGCTCGAACACGCCATCGAACGCGCAGTCATTCTTGCCCGCGGAGACAGCATCCGGGTCCGAGAGCTCCCACCCGAGGTCCAGAAGAATCAGGAAGGGCGCGTCGACGACAATCTCGATCTGCAAGTTCACGAGCGCGCTCTGATCGAGCGCGCCCTCGAACGTTTTCCGGGCAATCAGCGCAAAGCCGCTGAAGCGTTGAAGATCAGCCCGGTGACTCTCTGGCGCAAGATGAAACAGTACGGACGCGTTTCATCCTGAAATCGACGTCTTTCGTTCTGCAATCGAGCGCGCGGCCCTTTCGATTCGAGACGCCTCAGAGGCGTCAATTCGGCACGAGGCCTTGGATACTCGACAGCGTTAGTTTTTGCACAGGGCTCGTGACGATTGCCTGACCGTCGACGTGAACCTCCATGCAGAAGCCGGTGTAGATTCCTCGCAGCTTCAAGAAATTCCCACCGAGCGAACAGCCAGCCAGCGTGGCTTCGCGCCACACGGGGAAGAAACAACCGCCACGCACCCGAATGCGACCCTCGTGACCGGCAATGACAAAGATTTCGTACAGGTGATTCCTCGTGATTACGGTCAGTGGCTGCATGTCGGAGAGCTGATCGACCTGGCAGCCGTCCGTCCAAGCGGCGGTTGCCCACCGGTCGAGGACAGCAGCAGGCGAAACTGCCGCGTCGTGTCGATCTGACGCCTCACGGACGGGTGTGTGAGATTGATTCCGTCTCATGCTCGTTCGATGTGCAAGGTTGATTCCACCGCAAGGTCAAAAGCGCAAGTGTCTGATATCGAAGCGTCGCCTCGAGTACTCTCTATTCATCACCGGACCTGGCAGTGGCCCTTCGCTTGGTTTCCAGTATGCGTGGGATCCCGAGAGCGCGCAGTTTGCTCATGCGAGCGGCATCATGATCGCGACACCTGACGGCCGGCGCTGCACTATCTCTTCGGCATTGACTTTGCTCCGCGGGATCTAAAGTTTGCGCTCATGGAATCGTCCGCAGGTAAGATCGGCACGCTCGTCGATCAGTTGCTGCTCTACTGCTATCACTACGATCCGGGCAAGGGTTCGCACAGGTTCGTCGCGACGAACGTTGTATGCGTTGGTGGAGCCGTCACAGTGATAGCGTTACTGGGATTTGTGGTACTGACGCTTCGACGCGAGCGGCGCGCGCCGATCAGTAAATGGCGCAGATCAGCAGGTCGTCCGCACGTCGGGTAGATGTCATGCAAGCGACACGACAGCTGCCGGCGCTGCACTACCTGAACAATGGTCACGGGCTGGCGTCATGGCTCTTGACCAAAGATCACAAACGAATCGCGATCCTCTATCTGATCACGGTTTCGATCTTCTTTTTCCTTGGCGGGCTGTTCGCGGTAGGGATCCGCCTCGAGCTCGCTACGCCGCAAGGAGACTTCGTCCAAGCGGATACCTACAACAAGTTCTTCACGTTGCACGGCGTGATCATGGTGTTCTTCTTCCTGATCCCGTCGATTCCGGCCGTCCTTGGCAACTTTCTGATCCCGCTGATGATTGGTGCCAAGGACCTCGCCTTCCCCAAGATCAACCTTCTCAGTTGGTACCTCGCCGTACTCGGAGGCGTGTTCACGTTGTTCGCACTCGTCTCTGGAGGCGTAGACACCGGTTGGACGTTTTACACACCGTACAGCGTCGCTCGCTCGAACACTAACATCATCCCGACCGCCCTGGGCATTTTCATCATGGGCTTCTCGTCCATTCTGACGGGGGTCAACTTCATCGTAACGATCCACCGCATGCGGGCACGCGGCATGACGTGGTTCCGGCTGCCGCTGTTCATCTGGTCGCTCTACGCCACGAGTCTGATCCAGGTGCTCGGGACTCCGGTCATCGCCATCACCATCCTGCTGTTGTTTGTCGAACGGACGTTCGGCTTCGCCATCTTCGACCCGACACGCGGCGGCGATCCAGTGCTCTTTCAACATCTGTTCTGGTTCTACTCGCACCCCGCCGTGTACATCATGATTCTGCCGGCGATGGGTGTCACGAGCGAGCTGATCTCGACGTTCTCACGCAAGCAGATCTTCGGCTACAGCTTCGTCGCCTTCTCGAGCTTGGCGATCGCGGTCTTTGGCTTTCTCGTTTGGGCGCACCATCTGTTCGTGGCTGGCATTTCGGTGTACGCCGCGATGGTGTTCTCGTTTCTGAGCTTCTCCGTGGCGATTCCCTCGGCCGTGAAAGTATTCAACTGGACCGCGACGCTCTACAAGGGCTCGCTGTCGTTCGAGACGCCGATGCTGTACGCATACGGCTTCCTCGGGCTCTTCTCCATCGGCGGTTTGACCGGGCTATTTCTTGCCACACTAGGCATCGACGTCCACGTGCACGATACGTACTTCGTCGTGGCGCACTTTCACTACATCATGGTAGGTGGTGCCATCATGGGCTATCTCGGCGCTCTGCATTTCTGGTGGCCCAAGATCACGGGCCACATGTATTCCGAGTTCTTTTCACGCATCAGTGCAATCCTCGTCTTTGTCGGCTTCAACGTGACGTTCTTTCCGCAGTTCATCCTCGGCTATATCGGCATGCCGCGCCGCTATCACGCGTATCCCGAGGAGTTCCAGATGCTGAACGTGATGTCGTCGGCGGGCGCGACCATTCTGAGCCTCGGCTACGTGCTGCCGGTGCTGTATTTCCTGTATTCGCTCAAAGGCGGCGCGATCGCCGGCCCCAACCCATGGCAGGCGTCGGGGTTGGAGTGGCAAACCTCGTCGCCGCCGCCAACAGATAATTTCTCCGTCACCCCCGTCGTGACGTCGGAGCCGTACGAATACACGCCGCACGTCGCGAGGCAGATGAGACGTCTCTGACGCAGTCGCTCGTCGACCACTCGGTTACTGTCCACTGATCAGGGTGGTCGCGTTTCGCTCGGCGGGATAGATGACCTGCGTGCCCGTCACCCGTGCCCATGCCGTCAACACGTGAGGGCGCGCGCGAATGGCGCTAGTGATTTCGTGCGCCTGGATGCCACGGACCAGTAACGCATCCGCAATCAGTGAGCGATGACAGCGCCAGGGCATGGCTTCGGCACACATCAGCGCGACGCGCTCGTGTTTGGCGAGTTCGATGCAACGGTCCAAACTCTTCGCGAACATCGACGTCTGCATATAGTCGGCATAGCCGCGGAAACTCGCGTTCCGCCACCCGGTATTGATCGAATCAGCTCGCGCATGTCGCAAGCCCCCCAGCCCGGGGATGTGGCGGTAATGAATCCGAGCGCGGTGCAGGGCCGGAGACAGTTGGTCACGATTGAACTGAGGATTGTGGTTCGACCGCGGGATCGTACGCACGTCGATCACTCGTTGTACTCCGTGCGCCTCGAGAAGACGGATGAACTCTGCGATCGGCCGTGTGGAGTGTCCGATTGTAAAAACCACGAGTGGTGTCATTGTGGCAGTCGTGAAATCCAGCTCAAACGCAGGCTGGTGACTCCAACCCGATGAGTGCGACACGATACCGCACACCTCACTCACACGATCTTGTGCAGTGCCGAGCCTTTGTGCATGGCGATGTGCTGGGTCTTATCGCTCTTGATCTCGTACTGCGGCTCTGTTGCGGTAGCGTGCCGCGGATGGCCCTTGTACGTGGTGTCGTGCGTGTGGACCTTGATTGATTCTGCCTTTTACTTGCTTGGCCTCCGAATTCCAACGGGCGTGATCGCCGACTCTGAATGTCTTCGTCATGATGTGTATCCGTTCGTTGAGCGGCCCGTGTCCTTCTTGCGAAGTCCGTTCTCATCTTCCCAGCGACCGGGCACCCAGCAACACGTGTGCGTGAGCACAGACGTCGTCAACTGTGAAGCCATACTTCTGCAGCATCTCGTTGCCGGGCGCGGACGCGCCGAAGCGATCGATGCTGAGTACGGCACCGGCATCGCCGATGTAGCGGTGCCAACCCTGCGCCACGCCCGCTTCGACCGCCAGACGGGCGCTCACCGACGGCGGCAGCACCGCGTCACGGTCTGCCTGCGGTTGATCGTCGAACAGCTCCCAACTCGGCATTGAGACGCAGCGCACCGCCACGCCCTGTGCTTGCAGACGTTCCGTCGCGGACACGATCAGGTCGACCTCGGAGCCGCTGGCCATCAGGATGATCTCAGGTTGGCCGTTGGGGGCATCGGCCAGCACGTAGGCGCCGCGGCGCAGGCCGTCAGCCGGCGCATATCGGCTGCGATCGAGTGTAGGCAGGGCCTGCCGCGTGAGCACCAGCGCCACCGGACGATCGCGCGTTTCCAACGCGACCTGCCACGCGACCGCGGTCTCGTTGGCGTCGCCAGGCCGGATCACTGTCAGGTTCGGAATCGCGCGCAGCGCGGCCAGTTGCTCGACCGGCTGGTGGGTGGGACCATCCTCGCCGAGTGCGATGCTGTCGTGGGTGAACACATGCACGACATGCAGGCCCATCAGCGCGGCTAGCCGGATCGCCGGACGCATGTAGTCGGAAAAGATCAGGAAGGTCGATCCGTACGGGACGGTTCCGCCGTGCGCCGCCAAGCCGTTGACGATGGCGCCCATTGCGTGTTCACGCACGCCAAAATGGACGTTGCGTCCGGCATAGCTCCAGCCGCCGTCGTCGGAGTCCTGTATATCGTCATGCTTGTCGGCCGGCGGATTGAAATCGCCCCATCCCTTGAGCGCGGTATATGTTGACGGATCCAAGTCCGCCGAGCCGCCGATTAGCGCCGGTAGGCGCGGCGCGATCGCGTTCATCACCTTGCCGGAGGCCACCCGCGTGGCGATGCCCTTGGCGTCGGTGGCAAATATCGGGATGTCCGCGTCCCATTCTGGTGGCAGCTCCCCGCGCAGGCTTCGCCGCAGTTCCTGCGCCACGGAGGGGAACGCCTGCGCGTACGCGGCCATGCGATCGTTCCACGCGGCCTCGTCACGGGCGCCGCGCGCCAGTGCCAGTTGGAAATGCGCCAGCGCCAATTCGGGAATCAGGAACGGCGGCTCGGTCGGCCAGCCGAGGTGTTGCTTAGTCAACCTGACCTCGTCGACGCCAAGCGGCGATCCGTGCGCCTCGAAGCTGTCGTGCTTGTTCGGCGACCCGTACCCGATGTGCGTGCGCACTAGAATCAGAGACGGGCGTGCCGTTTCCGCGCGCGCGGCTTGCAATGCAGTATCGATCGCTGCGAGGTCGTTGCCGTCCGCGACCGACACCGTGTGCCAGCCATAAGCGTCGAAGCGACGTTGTCGATCCTCCGTGAATGTGATGTCTGTGCCAGCGGCCAGCGACACGTAGTTGTTGTCGTACAGGCAGGTCAGTTTGCCGAGCCGCAGATGCCCGGCCAACGAAGCGGCCTCCGCAGCGACGCCCTCCATGAGGTCGCCGTCGCTGACGATCGCATAGGTGGCGTGGTCGATGACCTCGAATCCCGGCCGGTTGTACCGCGCCGCGAGCTGGGCTTCTGCGATCGCCATCCCCACGGCATTGGCGAAACCTTGCCCGAGTGGCCCCGTGGTGACCTCCACGCCCGGCGTCTGCCCCCGCTCGGGATGTCCAGGCGCCCTACTGCCCCACTGGCGGAACCGCCTGATGTCGTCCAGCGAGAGATCGTAGCCGGTTAGGGTCAGCAGGCTGTAGAGCAGCATCGACCCGTGTCCCGCCGAGAGCACGAAGCGGTCGCGATCGAACCAGTCCGGATTGCGTGGATTGTGCTTGAGCAGGCGGGTCCAAAGCACATAAGCCATGGGCGCGGCGCCGAGCGGCATACCCGGATGGCCGCTGTTCGCCTGCTGTACGGCATCCACCGACAGAAAACGCACCGTGTTGATACACAGCTCGTCGAGCTCATCCGACATGGTCGCTCCCGGTGTTGGTTGTGCAACTCACGAACCAGCTGCATCCGTCAGACGGGGACGAGCGAGAGCGGCCAATAGGGCGCACCTGACCGCTCTTGCCCGTTCGGGTCTCGGTGTTCACGGTTTCACCATGTAATCAACCGTTTCACCTTGAACGCGCGTGCGACTATCGAATTCCGCCGGAACGAATCGCCGCGTCCACTTGTTGGCGCAACACCAGCGTGGCCGGTGTGGCGCGCGTATTGCGTCCTCTGCAGCGAGAGGCTTCTGGCGGCTGTGCCGCGGCAGAGAAGTCCATCTCGAAACAATCATAGTGGTGATGGGAATAGAGAGGGTGTGATGAAGCCGACACCGGTTAGCGCCGCGGAAGCCAAACAGATGCTCGATCGCGGAGACCGCATCGCGTTCGTCGACGCACGCAATCCCGTTGCATGGGGAGAGGCCGAGAACAAACTTCCGGGCGCGATTCGGATCCCGGTCGATGAAGTCGACGAGCACCTAGGCGAGCTCCCGCACGACGGGACAGTCATCACGTACTGTACATGACCGCACGAGGCATCAAGCGCCCGGGTGGCGCAGCTGCTCGTCGATCGCGGTCGACGGGACGTCCGTTATTTGCAAGGCGGCTTTGACGCATGGCGTCGGGCTGGTTACCCGTTGAATCCAAAATGAAACTGTGTGTCGTCGCGCTGGACTACGACGGGACCATCGCGCACGACGGCGTCATGGATCCCGACGTGCGCACGGTCATTGGCGAACTACGGCGGCACGGGATCACCGTCGTCATCGTGACCGGCCGGATCCTCTCCGATCTGCGGGCCGTCGCGGGCGATCTGCGGTACGTGGACGCGGTCGTCGCCGAGAATGGCGCGGTCTTCGCGGTGCCGGGCAGCGGGCATTCCACCACGCTTGCCCTGCGGCCGCCGGCTCGGTTCTTCGAGGAGCTCAAACAGGGTGGAATCGAGTTCGCGCGCGGCGAGTGCATCATCGATGCTCACGCACGTCATGCGGATGCGATCCTGCGAGTCATCCGAGACCTCGAGCTGCCGCTGGTGTTGGTGTTCAATCGAAGCCGGGTGATGGTGCTTCCGCAGGGCATCAGCAAGGCGACAGGGCTGCGCGATGGACTGGCGATGCTGCGCCTCTCGTTACACAACACGCTCGGCATCGGCGACGCCGAGAACGATCACGAACTGCTGCACGCGTGTGAGCTTGGTGTGGCGGTGGAGTGGGCGAGCGACAGCTTGAAAGAAATTGCTGACGAGGTCATCGCAGGCGGCAGCCCGGCCGCGGTCGCTCAGTATCTGCGACGCGTGTTGGCGCAACCTGTCATGGCGCGCCCATTCCGCGGGCGCCGGCGCGTGTTTCTGGGGCACGACAAAGGCGGCGGTCCTGTGAGCTTGGCGGTGAAAGGCCGGAACCTGCTCGTGACCGGCGAGCCGAAGGCGGGAAAGTCGTGGGCAGCAGGGCTGCTGGCTGAGCAGCTCATTCTGCATCGGTATGCCGTGTGCGTCATCGACCCGGAAGGCGACTACCGCTCGCTCGAGTCGTTGCCGAGTGTCACGTTGTTTGGCGGCGACGAGCCGCCACCTCGGCCTCGTCAGATTCTCCGGGCGTTTCGTCACCCCGACGAGAGTGGCGTCATCGACTTGTCGCAGGTGGCGCACACGGAGAAGATCGAGTACGTTCGCGCGCTGTTGTCCACTCTGGCCCGTCTCAGACGCGTCACCGGTCTGCCGCATCGTATCGTGCTCGACGAAGCGCACTACTTCCTCCAGGACCCCGACTTGATCCGCGTGCTCGACCTCGCCCTGGGCGGCTATACCTTCGTCACGTATCGCGTGTCGGGCTTGCACCCGGATGTTCTGTCAGCGACGGAGGGGACCATCGTCACTCGACAAAGCGATCCCCGCGAGATCGAGTCGCTGCGCGCGGCGTTCGGCGCGCCCGACTTGGACCTGGATCTGGGAAGGCTGGCGCTCGGGCAGGCGGTCCTTCTTCCGGGCCTTGAAGAGGCTGGTGGCGTCGTGCGCCCGTTCCAGTTAGCATCACGTCTTACCTCGCATGTCCGGCACCGGTCGAAGTACGTAGACGTCCCAGTACCGGCCAGTCGGGCGTTTATCTTTACCGACAAGGGATCCCAAGTTGGTTCTGTCGGAACGTTGAACGAGTTCATTGCCGCAATCGCAGAGATCAGGAGCCCAGTGGTCGATGACCATCTGCGCCGCCACGACTTCTCACGGTGGCTGGCCGACGTGTTCGGTGATCACCTGCTGGCGTCCGAGATTCGCTGCCTGGAGGACCGACATCGGGCCGCGTCGATCGTCGACATCCGCGAGTCGATCATCAAGGCGATCAGCACGCGGTATGAGATCGACGATCCGGCCGGGCGCGTGGCGCAAGCCGAGTCGTTGTGATACGCCGCTTCGCTGCGGCGAGCCGCCGGTTCACTTCACGCGTAGAGTGGCCTTCATTGTTGGGTGAAACGTGCAGAGGTAGGCAAATTCCCCAGCCTGCTGTGGCGTGTATCTAAAGGACTGGCCCTGGACGAGTGAACCCGAGTCAAAGAGACCGGTCTGCGACGTCGCGGTGTGGGGAATGATGTCCTTGTTGATCCATACAACGATGTCCCCGGCTGTCACCGTGAGGACCGCAGGCTCGAATCGCGTGGCGTCGATCGTGACCGTATGCGTCGTGGGCTTGTGCACACACGCCGCCGCGCTTGGTCCCAGACTGCAGAAGACCAGGACCAGCGCGGCGGCGCGAGATGTGACATGACGGTTCACATGAGCGGATTTCATCGTCAACCGCTCAGTTCTGTGTGCTCAGCGATGATTGGAGGCCTTTGGCGTGTTCGCGGTGCGCGACAAACGCCGGCCGTACTTTGACCAGGAGCGCCTTCAATTCCTCGTTTGTGGCGCCCGGAATCAGGGTCTTGTCGAGCGCGTCGATCACCTGCTGGTGATACGCGACTTCGCGATCGATGTACGCCTTGTCGAACGCTGTCCCCTTGAGCGTCAGGAGACGGGTGACGCTCTTCGCGCCGTCCGCCTTCAGACTCTGACTGGTGGGATTGTCTTCCGGCGTCACCTTGAGCCTGGTTACGAGATCGGTGGCTGACTTGTTGACGGCGGTGTGGTCGGTGATCATTCGCTCCGCGAACGCCTTGATGTCGGCGTTGGTTGATGTGATTTGCGCAAGCTTCCCAAGATGGATGTCAACCTGGTTGGCGGTAACAACGATCGACGCGATCTGCGCGTCGTTGACGCCCTGAGCGTCGGCAGCGAGCGGGAACAACAAACATACAAAGACGATGACTGACGCTTTCATTTGCAACTCCTCAGTAGTGGCAACACTTGGAAATCTCTCGTTCCCGACGGCTCAGCCCCGTCCAGGGAACCGCGGCACTGGTTGCTAACGATGCTCCTTCCCAACCTTTGCGGGTGCTGCACGAAGCAGGCCGACCCGCCGTCAAGCGCGCTGCAGCACGATCGCTGCTGACTTCAGGGCGGTTTTGCACTGACCACGTCGGGTATCGTCGGTCGGCGAATCTTTCATTGTGGAAACCCTCCTTTCATTCCGTAATCGCTTCCAGCGGCAGTGGGCGGGCAGTAGTGAACTTCCAGCTCCAAGCAGGGTCTGTTCGAGAATCAGACGACTGAGATGAAGTGGATCGGACCTTGCCTCAATACAACTAGGTGCACTGATGCATCAGCAGCAAATGGACGGCTCGGATGCAACCGTGGAGGTCCTGCGTCAACTGCGTGCAGAACAGATCGTGTTGAGTGGCGGTCAGCTCGGGTCGGCTCGTGGGCCGTTTCATGAAGGTGGTGCATCACATGGCAAGGGTCGCAATCAATGGACTGGGTCGAATCGGCAGAGCAACGCTGAAGATCGTAATGGAGACGCCGGGACTGGACCTCGTCGCAGCGAATGAGCTCATGTCCGCCGGCAATATCGTCTATCTACTCAAGTACGACAGCGTCTATGGCCGTCACGACAAGCCGATCGCAGCGAGCGACGGCACGCTCGTGGTCGGCGAGCATCGACTGGCGCTGCTCAACGAAAGAAATCCGGCGCTTCTGCCGTGGCGCGCACTGGATGTGGACATTGTCTTCGAGTGCACAGGGGCGTTCAGGCGGCGAGACATGCTCGTCAAGCACGTGGAGGCTGGTGCGACATACGTCATCGTGTCGGCGCCGACCAGTGGAGACGAGGTCGAGACGATCGTCCACGGGGTCAACACGCCGCAAGGCGGTACTACGATCATCTCGTGCGCGAGCTGCACGACCAACTGCATCACGCCCGTGATGGAAATCCTTGGCCGTCGGATCGGTGTACGGAAGGCCATCATGACGACGGTCCACGCCTACACGTCCAGTCAGAGCATCGTCGATGGCCCGCACGACCATCCCAGACGGGGTCGGGCCGGTGCGGCGAATTTCGTCCCGACGTCGACCGGCGCGGCGACAGCGACGACAAAGGCGCTACCCGAATACCGCGGTCGGTTCGATGGCGTCGCGATCCGCGGCCCGGTCGCCGTCGGATCGCTCGCCGATATCGTCGCCCTCACGACGCGCGCAACGACGGTCGCCGAGCTGAACCAGGTGTTCGTCGACGAGGCGGCCACCGATCGCTATCGCGGTATTGTCGGCGCGTCCGAGGATGCGCTCGTCTCATCCGACATCATTAAGGATCCACGCGCGTCGGTGATCGATCTCGGAATGACCCAGGTGGTCGACGGCGATCTCGTGAAGGTGATGAGCTGGTACGACAACGAGTGGGGCTACTCGAGTCAGATGGTGCGCGAGGCGTCGCGTATCGCTCAGGTCATCGACGGCTCGCCATCTGCACCGACGGCGCGCCATGACTGAAGAGTCGAGCACCTTTGCCCCTGGCTGGCCGGGCATTCCGGCACGTTGGACGTCGAGTGCGAAGAGCGGCCTCGGTACGGCGGTCAGTCGAGACAGCCGGGTCTGGTTCACGCTGAGCCACGGGATTCTTAACGAGGTCTACTATCCACGCATCGACCACGCATGCACGCGCGACCTCGGGTTCATCGTGACTGATGGTCAGACGTACCTCTCGGAAGAAAAGCGGGATGCCTGCTCGACAACCTCGCAGGTGGCGCCCGGTATCCTCGCCTATCGGATTCGAAATACGGCCGTCGATGGTCGCTATCGCATCGAAAAGGACGTGCTGACTGATCCGTGGCGTGACGTAGTGCTCCAACGTGTCCGGTTCGTGCCGTTGCAAGGCACGCTGGCTGATTACCGCCTGTTTGTCTTGCTGGCTCCCCACCTCGCCAACCGGGGCAGCGGCAACACGGCGTGGGTGGGCGACTACAAGGGCACGCCGATGCTGTTCGCCGATCGGGCGCACCACGCGCTCGCACTTGCCTCGACGGCGCCGTGGCACGCGCGGTCGGTGGGGTTTGTCGGTGCCTCGGATGGATGGCAGGAATTGCGGGCCCACAAACGGTTGAAGCGGACCTACCTGCGTGCAGAGAACGGGAACGTCGCCGTCACCGGCGAAATCGACCTCCGGTCATCGGATGGCACCTTCGTGATGGCGCTCGGGTTCGGTCCCACGGCCATGGAAGCGGGTCAGCACGCGCTCATCAGTCTGCTCGAAGATTTCGATGACATTCACGCGGCATACGTCGGAGCGTGGAAGGCTTGGCACGCGAGGCTAAAAGGCGGCGTACCACCGAAGTCGCGAACCCCGCTGTATCACACCAGTGCCGCGGTCTTGCGCGCGCACGAATCCAAGCGCGTGGAAGGCGGGATCATCGCCAGCTTGTCGATCCCGTGGGGCTTCTCCAAGCCTGACGACGACCTCGGCGGCTACCACCTGGTGTGGCCGCGCGACCTCGTGGAGACCGCCGGTGGCTTCATCGCGATGGGTGCCCACGAGCATGTCCGGCGCGTCTTGCGGTACCTCCAGGTGACGCAAGAACCGGACGGTCATTGGTCGCAGAACATGTGGCTCGACGGCACGCCGTACTGGCACGGCATTCAGATGGACGAAACAGCGCTTCCCATCCTCCTGGTGGATCTTGCCGCACGTCAGGGCGTCATCGACCGCGGCTGGCGAGACTCGTTGTGGCCCATGGTGCGGCGAGCGGCGGCATTTCTCGCGCGCAATGGTCCGGTGAGCCCGCAGGATCGCTGGGAAGAACAGCCGGGCTATTCGCCGTTTACCATCGCGACGGAAATCGCCGCGCTGCTGGTCGCCGCCGACCTGGCCGACGCGGCGTTGAACACGACGGCGGCTGGCTATCTGCGAGAGACGGCCGACGCCTGGAATGCCAGCATCGAACGATGGCTGTATTGTTCGGGAACGGAATTGGCGCATCAGCACGGCGTCGACGGGTATTACGTGCGCGTAGCGGTGCCCGATCGAGCGGATGCCGCGTCCCCGTGTCATGGATTTGTGCCGATCAAGAACCGGCCTCCGGATCAAGCGGCAGGACCAGCGGCCCTGATGGTCAGCCTGGACGCGCTCTCGTTCGTGCGCTTCGGGCTGCGCGCTCCGGAAGATCCGCGTATTGTGAACACGGTGAAGGTCGTCGACGCGACGCTCAAGGTCGACACGCCACGTGGTCCTGTCTGGCATCGCTACCAGGGAGACGGGTACGGAGAACACGCTGACGGTGGGCCATTCGACGGAACCGGCATCGGCCGTGCCTGGCCGCTGCTGACCGGCGAGCGCGCACACTACGAGCTCGCTGCCGGCCGGACCGACGTCGCCAAGCAGCTCGCGCAGGCCATCGAGGCGTTGGCGGGAGAGAGCGGCCTCCTTCCTGAGCAGGTCTGGGACAGCGCCGACATTCCTGACAGAGGACTGTTCATCGGGCACGCGTCCGGCTCGGCCATGCCGCTCGCCTGGGCACATGCGGAGTACGTCAAGTTATGCCGGTCCCTTCGAGACGGCGAAGTCTTCGATCGGCCGCCTCAGACCGTTCAGCGATATCTCGTCCAGAAGGCGACGTCACACCACATCATCTGGCGCTTCAACCACAAGGTTCGTGCAATGCCGCCTGGCAGAACCCTCCGCGTCGAGACGCTTGCTCCGGCCGTCGTGCATTGGAGCGTAGATGACTGGCGCACCGTCCACGATACCCAGACGCGCGACACAACGTTGGGCGTGCACGTGGCCGACCTTCAGACACTGAGGCTGCGCATTGGCGACCGCGTGGACTTCACATTCCACTGGCCAGGGGCGGACCGATGGGAAGGAGCCGATTTTGTAGTCTGCGTCGAATGATTGGGACAATCCCTCGCAGCGCCGAGGCGCAGGTCAGCGTCCCGGGCCGTTTCAGAACGAAAGAAGGCACTCAGAGTGCAATCAGTCTATTTACTTCTCGTCGACATTTCCCAGCAACTGCAATGGTGCAGGACTTGCGTTGTTCACAGACAGGAGAGTCAGACGCGGCAACGCTGACTGCGACCAGGAAGCCACCATGGCTAGATCGTTGGGGTTCTGCGGACCCCAATGCAAGACAGGTGAGGTCGCGCGCCGAATTATGAGAATAAGGCAGACGTTACTTGCGACCGCCCTGATAGTCTTGTTCGCTCCTGTCGGCCACTCCCAGCCGCCCGCGACGAACCGAGATCGTGTCACGCCCGATTTCAGGGTGCAAGTCTGGGGCTACATCGGGGCTGACTTCAAGGCGCGGGTTGGGGATTACTTCGACCTTCGCACCAAACTGGAGAAGGGATTGCCAGCTCTGGCAGTCACAGATGATCCGGCAGAGATCAGAAGGTCGGAGCGCGCTCTCGCAAAGAGGATTCGTCATGCACGCGCCGGGGCCAAACAAGGGGAGATCTTCACGCTGGCCATTAGTGCTGAGTTCCGGAAAGTCCTGCTCCTCGAGATGACTGCCAGCACCTGGGCGGCCATCAGGGACGACAACCCCGGAAGGTTCTCGCATCACATCAACGGCACGTACCCGAAGAAGAGGCCGCTCTCCACAATGCCGCCTAACATCCTGGCTGTGTTGCCCAGGCTTCCTGACGACATCGAGTATCGTTTCTTGGGGCGCGATCTCATCTTGCACGACACGAGAGCGAATATCATCCTCGACCGGGTCCCTTACGCCATCAAGTGCACCGACTGCGATGAATTGACTCGCGATCCTTGACGACCGGCATCCTAACGGCGGCGCTAGTCGGAAGCCGGCACCGTTGACCGAAGGGATTGAACCTGTCATTAGCCACCGCTCCGCGATTCGTCAACCACGTGATCCTGGGCTGAATCTTACGACGCGCACATCACATGGTTTCGCAAATTGCTTGGCACGCGCAGTCGATTCCCGACGTTTTGAACGCCCTCGAGGTTGACCGCAACGGGCTGTCAGCCTCGGAAGCGACGCGTCGTCTCCAACGCCTCGGCCCGAATCGCCTTCAGCGCGCGACACCCGTATCGGCGTTGAAGATTCTCTGGGATCAGTTCACGAGCGTCGTGGTGTGCCTGCTGATCGCGGCGGTCCTTGTGTCAGTCGCGTTGGGCGACTGGGTCGAGGCCGCAGCGGTGGGGGTTGTGCTCCTCATCAACACGACGCTGGGATTCGTGACGGAGTTTCGTGCGCGGCGGGCGATGGACGCCCTCCTGAAGCTGGACGTGCTTCGCACGTCTGTGATGCGCGATGGCCAACTGATCGCCGCCGACGCCGCGGTGCTCGTCACCGGCGACATCATCGAGCTCACCGCCGGACACCACGTACCCGCCGACGCTCGCGTGATTCACGCGACGGACTTCCGCACCATCGAGGCGGCCCTCACGGGCGAGTCCCTGCCGATCTCCAAGATGCCCGAGGTCGAACTGCCGGTCGACACCCCGCTCGCCGAGCGGACCAACATGGTCTACAAGGGCACCACGGTCGCGTCAGGCGTGGCACAAGCAGTCGTCACCGCCACCGGCGCGGCGACGGAGCTGGGTCGCATCGGCACTCTCGTCGGGACCATGCGCGAGGAGCGCACGCCACTTGAACGCCGCCTGGATGTGCTCGGGCGTCGTCTCGTCTGGCTGGCGCTCGCCGTCGCGGCGCTCGTCGCCGCGCTCGGTGCGCTGCAGGGGGCGCCAGTCGGGCTCGTATTACAGATGGGTATCGCGTTGGCGGTGGCCGCCGTGCCCGAAGCACTGCCGGCGGTGGCCACGATCGCGCTTGCGGTTGGCCTCAGGCGCATGGCTCGCCGCCACGCGCTCGTGCGGCGGCTGCCCGCGGTCGAGGCCCTCGGCTCGACCACGGTGGTCTGCACGGACAAGACGCGGACCTTGACGTCCGGCGACATGACGGTCGTCCGCCTCTGGACTGCCTCCGAGGACATCGAGGTCGCTACCGACAAGGCGGTGCACGCCACCGTAGACGACCGTGTGCAACGCGCACTCGCAGTCGCGGCGTTGGCGAGCCGGCCACAGGCCAGTTCCACGTCTGGCGACGACATGCTCGCCGGAGACCCTGTCGACACGGCGTTCCTCGACGCGGCCGATCGCGTTGGCATCAGTCAGGCGCAGTTGCTCGAGGCACATCGCCTCGTGGGCTTCATCCCGTTTTCGAGCGCGCGGAAACTGATGGCGTCGTTTTATCGCGTCGACGATCGTGTAATTGCCGATGTGAAAGGGGCGCCCAGGCGCCTGCTCGAACTGAGCGACCGCATCGTCACCGCGGATGGCGAGACGAGTCTGGACGAGGGCGGCCGCAAGCACGTCGTCACGGTCAATGAAGCGATGGCGCGCGACGGCCTTCGCGTCCTCGCGCTCGCAACGGGCCCGGTCGCGGAACCCTCAGAATCCGCTCTCCGTGGCCTGACGTTCGTCGGCCTGGCCGGTCTGATCGATCCGCCCGCACCGGCGTGAAAGACACGATTGAGCGCTTGCGCGCCGCTGGTTTACGCACCGTGATGCTCACCGGCGATCAGCGACTGACGGCGGAAACGATCGGCCGCCAGTTAGGTGTGGTTCAGGCCGGCGACGAAGTGGTCGACGGCCGCGAGCTGGACCGGCTCTCGGAGGCGGACCTCGCGGCCAAGGTGGCCCGTGTCGGTGCGTTCAGCCGCATCACACCGGAGCACAAGCTGGCCGTGATCAAGGCACTGCAGGCCAACGGCGAGATCGTCGCCATGCTCGGTGACGGCGTGAATGACGCCCCCGCACTCAAGAAGGCCGATGTCGGCGTTGCGATGGGTCTGCGCGGCACGGACGTGGCGAAGGAGGCGGCAGCGATCGTGCTCCAGGATGATCGCTTCGAGACGATCGCGGCGGCCGTCGAAGAAGGACGCATCATCTATGACAACATCCGCAAGTTTGTCTTCTATCTCTTCAGTTGCAACCTGGCAGAGGTGTTGGTGCTGCTCGCTGCCGGTCTGGCTGGGATGCCCCTTCCCCTCCTCCCGCTTCAAGTGCTCTGGCTGAACATGGTGACTGATACGTTCCCGGCGCTGGCGCTCGCGATGGAGCCTGGGGATCCCGACGTCATGAGCCGTCCGCCACACCGTCCTGATGAAGCCATTCTCTCTCGCGGGTTCCTCGCGCAGATTACTTTTTACGGAGTCCTGATCGCGGCGACGACGCTCAGCGCGTTCGTTTGGGCACTTGACCAGTCGCCTGTGCGGGCGACAACGATCAGTTTCATGACGCTGGCGCTGGCACAGATTCTCCATCTAGGCACGGCCCGCAGCAGTGACTCAGTGCTCCATCCCGGTCGCGCCTTGACGAACCCGTACGCCCTAGGCGCCGTCGCGTTGGCGATCGGGCTACAACTCGTTGCCGTCTACCTCGAGCCCCTGGCCCGTGTGCTGCGGGTCGTGCCGCCGCGTCTCGCCGAGTGGGCGATCATCGTCGGCTTGGCCGCGATACCTGCGCTCGTCGGACAGACGATTAAACTGGGGCGGCGCGGCGTCGAGCGCGCATAGAGAAGGCCGTAGGGTCATCATCTTGGGGCAGGGCGCTCCGTGACCGGCTTGCCAGGCGCTCCAGGCAATGCCGTTTTGGCACCTCCCGCCGCTTCACCCCTGAGAAGGGCATCCAGGCTGGGGTAAGCATAGATAGTGGGCGCCTGATTCTGCATCAAGCCTCCTGTATCGGCAGTGGGCCCATAGTTACTATGCACGTCATGTCCCAGCATCCGGAGCATCGCCATGAGCTGTCCGCGGTGGTGCGAGGTATGGGTGATGCGCCGCGTCATCACCCAGGCACGTGAGCGGCGCACGTCAAAGAACTTTGTTTCTTCCTCCCACCAGGGTGCGAGTTTCTCGCGCAAGACACCCAAGCGCCTTCCGCTGTCCTCGGCATAACGCTTCATGAACTCCAAACGGGTTTCCTGTTGGGGCAAGGGTGGCGCGCCCACGTCAATGCCCAACATGTCGCGAAACCACAGATTCTCACTCACACACTGATGCACCATCTGCTCGTGCACGCTGCGCCCTCGAGGGTCGATCTGCCGCGGACGTACAGGAAGATCTTGGTCCGTGAACTCACTCCAGACGCTGACCACTTTGATGCATTCCGTTTTGTACGTGTCGACCAGAAAGTCGTAGGTCATGGCAAACTCACCTTCATGGCTGAGCGCGTTGTTCCTTTGCTTCCAGGGCGCCGGCTTGCGAGAGCCCATCGAGCAGGAGGTGGAAATACACCAAGCCGGCATGTGGCTGCCACCGTTCGACTGCGCGGCGCACGCCGCCGTAGTCCAGCGGCCGCGAACGCCCGAGCCATCGAGCCAGTCGCTTCTGAGCGCCCACATCATCTCCTGGGAACACGTGCAGCCGGCCGAGGCCTCGCAGCAGCACGTACTCGGCGGTCCACCGGCCGACGCCCCGCAATTCGAGTAGGCGCTGCCGTACAGCCGCGTCGTCTTGCTGCTGGAGGAACTCGAGATCCAGTTCTCGTCGCTTGATCACACGGACGAGGCCGAGGAGCGCGCGGACCTTCTGACGGCTGAAGCCAATGGCGCGGTACTTGGCCGGGGGTAGCTTCGCAATGTCGTGAGCCGTCGGGAAGGCGTAGCGTGCGTCGCGCGGCGCCCCGACTCTCGCGCTGATCGTCGCTAGACGATTGAGCAATTCGAGGCCCACCTCCAGCGATAGTTGCTGGCACGCGAACCCGTTGACGACAGCCTCGAATATCGTCAGAAACCGTGGCGGCTTCATGCCTCTGAACGTGTCGGCGAGCGGCCGCAGCCGCGCATCCGCGGCGGCCGTGCGGTACCAATCGGTCAGATCGATGCGAAGGCCGAGCAGCCGATCGATGGCCGAGCGCACCCGTCGTCTCTCCCGCAGCGTCCGCAGCGGGGGCGTTGCTGTCACGATCAGCTGTGGCGCGGCAGACGAGCCTGTCTGTTGCACTGCAAGTTCGATCGTCCGCCCTCTTATCACGATCACTCGTCGGTATGTGGCGCCATCCCAGCGATCGATCAGATTGCGCGGGCGGCGCCGCAGCGCCCACACCGTCAGATCGAGCCGGAACGGCGGAATTGGCCGCAGCACGAACGAGAGTGAGGCGTGGCGGTGGCCATTCAGGGGCTTCACCGCGCCGACCGCCGCTGCTGGTCCGCCGCGACCGCCCGCTTTGACTTGGGCGGCCAGCTTGACTTCTTTCGCAAATACTCTTGCAATGCGACCGCATTGTTGTGCTGCGTATCGTGTGAGCTGTAGACGAGCGTGACACTGCCGCGCCGCGCCGCTGACACGATTGGCTGCCAGGCCTGCGGTCGTGAGTCGAGCTCACGAAAGTAACGCTGACGGAATTTGCCCCACTTCTCAGGATCGTGATTGAACCACTTCCGCAGCTCGGTGCTGGGTCCGACCTCCTTCAGCCACGCGTCGATCCGGAGCTTCGCTTTCAGGACGCCGCGGGGCCACAGCCGTTCCACCAGGAAGCGGGCGCCGTCGGTGCGCGAGACCGGCTCATACACGCGTTTTAATTTGATCATCTAGATGATTGCCTGGTGTCTTGCGCCCGGGCGAGCAGGTGTTCGAGCACATACGGCATGATCCCGCCTGCCAGAAAGTACGCTGCTTCGATTGGCGTGTCGATTCGCAGCAGGAGCGGCACCGACTCGTGTCGTCCGTCCCGACGGTCGATGTGCAGGTGTGCCGGCTGGCGCGGGCGCAGAGACTCACCCAGGACGAGTTCGAACTGCTCGGTGCCGTCGAGTCCGAGCGTCTGCGCGCTGACCTTTTCCGGGAACTGACAGGGCAGGACGCCCATGCCGATCAGATTGGAGCGGTGGATCCGCTCGAATCCCTGAGCAATCACTGCGCGCACGCCGAGCAGACGAGTGCCTTTGGCAGCCCAGTCGCGCGAGCTGCCCGCCCCGTAGTCCTGCCCGGCAATCACGATGAGTGGCACACCTTCGGCGCGGTAGCGCTCGGCCGCGTCGTAGATGCGCATCTCCTCGCCATCGGGCTGGTGTCGAGTGAGACCGCCCTCGCTACCGGGCATCATGAGATTGCGGATGCGGACGTTGGCAAATGTCCCGCGGACCATCACCTCGTGGTTGCCTCGGCGCGCGCCGTAGCTGTTGAAATACGGCGGCGGGACGTCGCGATCTTGCAGGTAATCGCCGGCTGGTGAGGTTGCTCTGATCGCACCCGCCGGACTGATGTGATCCGTCGTGATTGAGTCGTCAAAGATCGCGAGCGTCCGCGCACCGGAGAACTCGGTCGCAGGGGCGACTGTCATCGAGGCATCGAAATACGGCGGCTCGCGGATGTAGAGCGAGACTGGGTCCCATTCGTAGAGATGCCCCGTCCCGGCCGGGATCTGATTCCACACCGGGTTCTGGTGGGCGAAGTCGGCGTACACTCGTCGGTACTCGATGGGATCAAACGCGCTCCCGAGGACAGCATCGATCTCCTTCATTGACGGCCATATATCGCGCAAATAGACCTCGCGGCCGTCAATGCTTGCAAGCGGCTCGCGCGTGAGATCGATGTCGATTCGGCCGGCAATCGCGAATGCGACGACGAGCGGCGGGCTCATCAGGAAGTTCGCCTTCACGCTCTGGTGAATGCGCGCCTCAAAGTTGCGGTTCCCCGACAGCACGCTCGCGGCAATGAGGTCGTTCGTGGTAAGCGTGTCTTCCAGATCACGATCGAGCGGGCCCGAATTGCCGATGCACGTCGTGCAGCCGAATCCGACGACGTTGAAACCCAGTCGATCGAGGGACAGCTGCAGCCCGGTCTTCGTCAGGTACTCGCTCACGACACGCGAGCCGGGTGCAAGCGAGGTCTTCACCCATGGCTTGACGCTGAGGCCTTGCTCGACGGCCTTCCTAGCCAGCAGACCCGCTGCCAGCATGACCGTGGGATTCGAGGTGTTGGTGCACGACGTGATAGCCGCGATTACCACGTCGCCGTGCGTCAGCTCGACGGTCGACGGCGCTGCCGGCAGCGAGCTTGGGCCGAGCCGGTTTGGTGTCGGCCGGTTGTTCATCATCTCGGCTTCGGTGAGTGTGTTGGTATTGTCTGCACGCCCGTCCGGAATCGTGTCTTCCGATTGTTCGCCCCCACCCGGCCGCGGCGCCCCTCCGTCCGCAAGCCGCACCGTCGCGCGCCGAGTGGCATCGGGCTTTCCGTAACCGTCGGGGCTCGTCAGCAGCGCGAGGAACTGTTCCTTAAGCCGACCGAGCGCAATCCGGTCCTGTGGACGCTTGGGACCAGCAACTGACGGCTCGATATCGCCGAGATCCACGTCGACCACGGTGCTGTAGTCGCACTCGCCGCGCGCGGGCATCCCGAACAGCCCCTGGAGCTGGAAGTACCGGCGCACCGTCTCGACGTGCTCGTCCTCGCGGCCGGTCGCCTGGAGGTAGCGACAGGTTTGCTCGTCGACGGGGAAGAAGCCGATCGTCGCGCCGTATTCAGGTGCCATGTTCCCGAGAGTCGCGCGGTCTGGCACGGACAGGGTCGCGGCGCCTTCGCCGTGGTACTCGACGAACTTCCCGACCACACGCGCCTGCCGCAACAGCTCGGTGATGCGCAGGACGAGGTCGGTCGCGGTCACCCCCTCGCGCAATGTGCCGTGGAGGTGCACGCCGACAACGTCAGGCAGCAGGAGGTAGACCGGCTGGCCGAGCATCGCCGCCTCGGCCTCGATTCCGCCGACGCCCCAACCGAGCACCCCGAGCCCGTTGATCATCGGCGTGTGCGAGTCCGTGCCGACCAGTGTGTCCGGATACAGTACGCCGTCGTTTTCGAGGACGTTGCGCGCCAGGAACTCAAGGTTCACCTGGTGGCAGATGCCAAATCCCGGCGGGACGATCCGCAGGCCGTCAAAGGCCTGCGCTCCCCACTTGACGAAGCGGTACCGCTCTCTGTTGCGGTGGAACTCCATCTCCGTGTTGAGGCGGAGTGCATCATCCCGGCCGAAGTAGTCGACCTGCACCGAGTGATCGATCACCAGATCGACGGGAACCAACGGCTGCACCATCTCGACATCAAGACCCCGCCGCGCCACCGCAGAACGCATCGCGGCGAGATCGACGAGAAGTGGCACGCCCGTGAAATCCTGCAGCAGAACGCGACCGACGACGAATGGCACCTCCGCCGTGCGCGCGGCACCCGGCTGCCACCTGACGAGCGCTTCGACATCCTCGTCGCGAATGCGCCGACCGTCGAGATTACGCAGCACCGCTTCAAGGAGAATGCGGAGGCTTACTGGTAATCGCGAGACTCGTGCGACGCCCCTCTTTTCCAGCTGTGGAAGCGAGTAGTAGGTGCGGGATGCTCCGGAGGGGAGCTGCACACGCTGGCGGACGTCGATCATAGCTCCCTCCTGACCATTACTTGCCCGACCACTAGTACGGCGTTTCCGGACGTTCAGAACCCTGCTCCGGTGCGCCGCCGGTGTCGCTCAGCTCAATCTGGAGCGTACCGCTCGACGCGCTTCAGCGTCAGTAGGACAGGTTGAAAAATGGCGCCGATGAGCCGTGGCGCTGCGCCGTGATGCGGTCACGCTGCGCGGCCGTTTCACGAGCTTCTTCACAATCCTTGCACCGCACCGCGAACGGAAGGGCCCTGAGGCGTGCTGCGGCGATCTCGTCGCCGCACTCGAAACAGTCACCGTAGGTCCCTTCCTCGAGTCGGCGGAGCGCCGCGTCGATCTTGTTCAGCGTTTCTGCCTTCATCTGGATCAACGCGAACTCGATCTCTTCCTGGATGTCCACCTCGGAGATCTCGCCTTGATCGAGCACCTCGTGCTCCTTGGTATTGTCGGTCCGCACGTCGCGCATCTTGCCCTGAACTTCGTGCAACAGCTCGCGGCGGCGGTCCTCGAGCATCTTCTTGGGCTCGTCATAGCGGCTTCTCTTCGCCGCTGACTTGGTCTTGGTCGTCATGATGCTCCGCTCCTTCTGTAACGCGCGATGCGTCCGTCTCACGAGTGCTGCCAGTTCTTGCGAGTCGCTCGTGTGGTTGTGACTCTTCTCCAAGCAGCTACGATGCCAACTGAAGGGCGCGCATCAGCCGGACGGCCCTCGAAGATATGTGCCGCTCGTCGTTCGCCTCAGGACGCGGCGTTCAATGAGGGTCGTCAGGACGACGGTGCACGTGCCGCTGTCGAGTCCCCACAACCGCTCTGCCTGAGAGGCTGTCAGACTCAGTCCGGGCATCTCACGGTACTCACTCTCAATTCGCCGAAGCAGTTCTCGGAGTCGCAGTGTCGTGTGCGGGTCGGTGCTGCGTTCGGTCTCGATTCCTTCAGCCAACTTGGTCACTCGCCTGACAAACGCAAGTTCTGGACCATCGACGTTCTGTCCTTGAATCAATGAATTCGTTCGACATCGGTATGAGTTGCGCCTCGGGACCCACAACGTGAAGCCTGCGGCTCTTGCTGATCGTTTCAACCTGAAAGATTGCGTCTCAGTCTGAATCCTCTTAATCTCGTGCGAGTCACGGTGGATCTTCCAACCAGAGTTCGCTCCACCGGCGCTCAAGATCGACCCTCGACAGCGTTCTCAGAGCGATTTCAGGAATTCGACGAGGTCGGCCTTCTGTGCCTCGGACAGATGCAGCGCGAACAGCCGATCATAGTGATCTACCACCGCCAGGAGATTCGGTGCACTCCCGTCATGAAAATACGGCGCATGTTGGAAAAGTCCGCGTAGCGGCGTCGTCCGGTATTTGCCTGTGGCCGTTCGAGCGGCATAAATCGGCTCGGTGCCAACCTCCGCCGGATCGTGCAGTAGCGGCACGCTCGGATCGGGGCCATTCAACACGTCCGTATAGGTCGGCCCTGTGTGGCACGTCACGCACCCAGCCTCACCTCGGAACAGACGTCCGCCGCGGGCCGCCGCTACTCGGTTGAAGCTGTCTTTCGGCGGTTTCGGGGCGCGCAACTTGAGTTGGTAATCCAGTAGCGCTGCCAGCTTGGGGGTGACGAGGTCCGGCGTCTGTGTGATCGTGAGGCCGATGCGAGGATCACTGAAGTTCCCTTGCCCGCCCATCTGTCCGATACCCACGTAGGCGTTCCAATACGAGATCGGCCCATCGGCCGTGAAGGTCTCGAAACCGACTCCCTTCAATCCATAGATCGGCGGGATGACGATCGGTAAGGACGGAGTATTCAGCGAGATGAGATTGGCCCCGTCGAACGCGTGGTGTCGGGGATCATATTTCCCAGCCCCCCAGGCGTTGAACTCGGCCTTCGTGCCGTCGTCCAGCGCCGGCGACAGCGCCACGATGGCCCCGACGTTCAAGTCCACGTTCGCCCAGCCATCGAGGCGGTTGCCGATACTTGGTGCGAATGAGTCGTCAACGCTCGAGTGGCACAACGCACACGTAATGCCGACGCTGGTCAACTGTCCCGAGTCGTCGACGCTGCCTTGAACGCCGACGACCGCATTGAGTCGTACCAATTCGACCGTCACGGCGGGGTTGTTCAGATCGACTTGGCCGGCCTGAAGCGCGGCGATGACTGCCGCCGGCAGGGCTTGAACATCCACTTTGAGGCCAACCGCAAGCGCTGTCGCCGGGCTGATGGACGGAATGACTTCATGCATCCGCAACACATCGGTCCACAACTGTTCGTCGCCGAAGGTGTCGTAGCGGAAGATGGCTTGCCCATCTAGAGGTTTCGCGCTTGTCGTCTGACTCAGCCCTGCAATGACCAGGGTCAACGTGAGAACAAGGACGATGAATGCTGCACCGATGAGTCGCATGTGTGCTCACTCCTGGTGGCCGGTTGTTCCGGCGTTCCGAGGGTCATCCTCGGGCCACGCCTGAGTGGCTTGGAGCAACAAGCAGACCCGGTCGAAAACAAGCCGTATTCATTGGAAAGCCGTTATCAAGCTTCAGAACAGTCTTTCAAAGTGAGAGGCATGTTGCATTCTGAAATGGGTTCCGTGACACGTGTCCCGGGCCGCGAGCGTTGAAGTGCCAAGACGCCGCGCCGTTGGCGCGTCTAAGCAGCCACTCCTCACTGAACGTTTGGGAACGCGAATTGCGATGCGAGGCTTGAACGCACGTGTGGACGACGGCGATTGGCGAAGACCACACCGACCAGGGGGTATGCAATGGCAGCAGAATTCGTCACCGTGATCAAGGCTAGCGATATACCCGTTGGCACGCATGCCGCATTCGATGTGCGCGGCATGCGAATAGCAGTCGCCAACGTCGGCGGCACCTACTACGCCTTCGACGACGCGTGCACGCACGAGCAGTGCTCGCTGACTGATGACGGAGAGCTGGCCGGTACGACCGTGACGTGCGTTTGTCACGGCTCAGAGTTCGACGTCCGGAGCGGAAGCGTGCTCGCACCTCCGGCGGCGCAGCCAGTCAAGGTCTACCGCACGCGAATCGAAAATGACGCGCTGCAGATCGAGGTGTAATGGCTAAAGCGTACGTAATCGTCGGCGCGAGCCTGGCTGGCGCCACGGCCGCCATCACGCTGCGAGAGCAGGGCGCCGACGGTACCGTGACGCTGATCGGCGCTGAACCCGAGCCCCCGTACGAACGGCCGCCGCTTTCGAAGGCGTACCTCCGCGGCGATGTCCCCTTCGAAAAAGCACTGGTGCGTCCGGCCGCGTTCTACGCGGACCATCGCATCGACACGATCTTCGGAACACGGGCGACGCGAATCGATTCGGCAGCTCGGATCGTCGAGCTCGAGGATCACCGTCAGATTCCCTTCGACGCCCTGCTCATCGCAACGGGCGGGCGCAACCGACGGGTCTCAATCCCCGGCAGTGACCTCGAGGGTATCTACAGTCTCCGAACAGTTAAGGATGCCAATCGCATTCGTGGCGAGATCGTACCCGAGTCGCCGTGCCGTGGTCGTCGGCATGGGGTTCATCGGTTCGGAGGTCGCGGCGTCGCTTCGGCAGAAAGGGCTCGACGTAGTGGCCATCGAGCCGTCGAAGACACCGCTCTTCCGCGTGCTGGGCGAGGCGGTCGGCCACACCATCGCCGAGCTTCATCGGGCTCACGGTGTTCGGACCATCTTTGAGGATTCGGTGATGGCGTTCGAAGGAACCGGACGAGTCAGCGCTGTCATCACCAAAGGAGGGCTGCGTGTTCCATGCGACTTTGTCATCGTGGGCATTGGCATCGAGCCAGCAGTGGAGATGCTCGAAGGCACCGGGATCCACGTGGACAACGGCGTGGTCGTGAACGAGGACCTGCGAGACCAACGTGAGTGGTATTTACGCGGCAGGTGACATCGCGAATCACTATCATCCGGTCTTCGGTCGCCGTATGCGTGTGGAGCATTGGCAGAACGCCATCAAGCAAGGCGCCGCTGCCGCGCACACTATGGTGGGCAAGCGGGTTCCGTATGACGAGGTCCATTGGTTCTGGTCGGACCAATACGACGCGAATCTGCAGTACGCGGGATTTCACACGACGTGGGAGCAGCTCGTCGTTCGCGGTCGTCTGGACTCAGGTAGCTTTGTCGCGTACTACGTCAATCAGGGCCGAATCGATGCCGCCGTCGCGCTCAACCGCGGGAAGGACATCCGCCGAGTCATGCCGCTCATCAAGGCGAGGCGGGCGGTGAATCTCGAGGAGCTTCAGGACGAGAGCGTCGACTTACGGTCATTGCACCAGAGTCCTAAATAAACTCGGGCGCAGTCCCAGAAGCGATGTTACACCCAGACGCGAAACGGAAGCCGACCTCAAGTATGTTGGAGGACCACAGGCGGACCGGGGGAGACGAAATGGATATCGTCGACGAGGCGTCGCGAGAGTCGTTCCCGGCGAGCGATCCACCGCCCTGGACTCTCGGTCGAATTGAGGATCGTCTTCCCGCAAGACGGCATCTGCCGAACGAAGGCGACCAGGATCACCGAAGGACGAGACGATGAGTTCCCAGATTCTTGGTTTCGTGGGCACTGGCTTGGTAATTGTTGGTTACTTCCCGCAGGTGTTTCACATGGTCAAGGAGCGTTGCACGGTCGGTATCAGCATCCCGGCGTTCGCTCTGTGGTGTTCGGCGTCGTTCCTCTTCTTGATTCACGCCACCATGATTGGAGACGCGGTGTTCGTCGGTGTCCAGGTGGTGAATCTCATGGCAGGTGGCTTCATCGTGTGGTTCTGCAAGAAACATGAGGGCGAGGTGTGTCCCTCACATCGCGAAGCTTATTCCAGCTTCGGGAAGGCCGCTCGCCGGCCGCATAGCGGTAGCGCCTCGTAAGCAGGAGGAGGAGGCTGGTCTCGCGTACTGGACGCTCAGTCCTTACAATCATGGATTCACTGGGAGGTTGGTCTCGGTCAGAATTCGTATGCCCGAGAAGACTTGCCGAACGGCTCCCTAAGCATCCAGCGGTCAATCGGCCTGCTACGTTTCTGACGCGGCGCCGGGGCCAGGTAGCCAGTGAGGCTGCCAATAGGGCCGGTCTCAAGGGTTCGGGCGAAGCAGAGCACTCAACTTGGCTCGTAACGCCTTCTCACGGATGTACCGCTCCGTGACATCTCGCACGAACGCCACCACCCACTCCACTTGGCCTTTCGGGCCCTTGAGAAGCTGAATCGAGAACTCGATGGAGATCTGCCCGCCGTCGTTGCGAAGCGCAGGCACCGCAAGTAACCGGCCGTCGCCGTAGGTGGTGACGCCCGTCCTAATTGCGGTGTCCCACGCCCCCCAGTGCCTGGCACGGAGGCGCTCCGGGATGATGAGGTCCATGGAGCGGCCGAGTGCCTCTGCAGGCGAGAAGCCGAAGACGCTTTCGGCTCCTCGGTTCCAATAACGCAGTGCACCACTGCGGTCGCAGACCAGGATCGCATCTGGCGAACCGTCCAGAATGCGAGCAGCAAGATCTTCAGGCAGTCTCGTCACCGAAATGTCCAAACTCGCACAACGGAACGGGTCGATCACCGGTCCTTGGGTTTGAGGTCATCCATTCCACCAACCGCAACGGGCCATTGTAGTGATCGATGATGCGCGACGCCCAGAAGCGCGCATCTCGCAGCGCGCTGACGCGCCGATGCGCGCCTCGTCAACGTTGCTGTAGCACCGCCATGCCTCGCGCAGCGCCCCCGGGATTCCTTGCGACACTACGGCGAGAATCCGAAGTCTGTGAAGAGCTTGTCCCACCCTTCCGTCACCTCCGCTTCCGTCTCGGTTCCAGAATCGCTCTTTCAGAGGAATGGAAGATCACTTTCAATTTGTAATGATTGACCGGGTCGACTTGTTCCCAATGGCCATTTTCCCTCTTGATTTTGGCTCCGGCTCTTCCAACGCGGTCTGGCGCGAACGTTGCCTCAATTAAAAATGAAGCTAGTTAAGGAACGACGCGAAACGACGAGCTCAGAGGCAATATGTCTTTTTCAATCGGGTGTTTGCTCCTGGGACACGATGACTCGATGGTTCGAGCGCCGGAAAGACTCTCCTTGCGGTGCGATCAGTGCGGCCAGGAGACGTCAGGCTGGACGCTCGACCGAAGCCGCTCTTTGCACAAAGTGCGATCAACGCCAAAAGGCCTTCGGACATTCGCGACCCGTGACGTCTCTACCCGGAGTCGAACACCCAGCCGCGGCTTAGCATCCGGCGGGGAACCTGCAAAACCTCGTCGAACTCTCGGCGACGTTCGAAGCCAGAGCAATTCGCTATAGATAGAGGTGGCACAATGGGAGTTCAAGCTGTCGTCGTCTTATCGGCCTCACCATCGCACTGTCGGTGGGGCTCATCGCTGGCACGTTGGAAGTCGGTGCCCGACACGCAGGCTGGCTGGTCATTGGAACGCTGCCTACCATGTGGGCGCTCTTGTACTTAACTGAACGGGTAATCGGCCGGGAGGTCTGGCAGTATACGGCACCCTATCGATACCGCTGGATGGAGGTTGCAGCCGTGAGCGAGGCATCTCGTCCCAGACTGCCGCGGAACGCGAGCCCATAGGCGCGGAAGCCGAACAGATTCGGCTGGCCGCGTGACGCCAGACGGCCATGACGTCGCGCGCGGCGTGCGCGAAGCCTCGCACGTTGCCCTGAACGTTTCAGATTAACCTCCCCGTCTCGGGGCAACGACATCGATTAGGGAGGGGACGATGAAAAGACTCAATCTCCGACGAATCCTTTGCCCCATTGATTTCTCACTCTCCGGGGCCTCGTTGGTATACGCAAAACGCAATTGCCCGCGCTCGCAATGCTGAAACTGAGACTGTTGCACGTAATGCCGGCCGAGGGTAAACGGTGAGCTCAGACATTGTCAAGGTCGCGGAAGAACTGAAAGCCGATCTGGTCGTCATTGGTCCGCCGCGGCGCTGGACGTCTACGACGCACGCGGTACTCAGTCGATCGCTCTGCCCCGTGCTTGTCACGCACGACGCGCGGCCTCCACTGCGACCGACCACAAGTCGAAGACACGACACGGTTCACGCCGGGGCGTGACCCCACGGAGTTGCAGGCATGGCCAGAGAAAAAGAGCTTCGCGTCTTGGTGGCGACGGACGGATCCCGCCATGCTCAGGCGGCGATTGCGACGACCGTACACTTTCCGTGGCCCGCTCGTACGCACGTCCGGGCGGTCATTGCGCGACGAACGCGGGCGGAGTACAGACGATCGATTCTGTTGACTGCGCTCGATCGTGGCGCCGAAATGACGGCGCACAGGGCGCGACGCGCCCTCTCGCGCCGCTGGCCGGACATCGAGATCGAGGTAGTGGACAAGACACCGGTCGAGGCAATCCTCGCCGCAGCGGAACGCTTTCGGGCCGACGTGATCGTGGTCGGCTGGCGCGGTCATGGCGCCCTTCGCCGCCTGCTCATGGGCAGCGTCTCTCGAGGGGTCGTCCGTGGCGCCAAGTGTGCGGTGATCGTCGTCCGGCGGTCACGGCGCGTACGCAAGATCGTCATCGGCTTCGACGGATCTCCGACCGCCCAGCGTGCCCTGGCATTCGTTGGCCGGCTGGTTCCGCCACGGGATGGGCATATCACGCTTGTCAGCGGCGTGGAGTTGATGACGGCTCCCTCGCAGGGGCGCATCCCTGGTGCCGGGGCGATTGCACGTGAAATCAGGCGGACGAACACCAAGCAAGCCCGAACGGCCATGAAAGGGCTCAATCGTGCGGCGGCCGAGCTCAAACGTCGCGGATGGAACACGCGTACCGCGGTCGTGCACGGCGAACCGCTACGCGATCTCCTCCGCACCGTAGCTGCAGCCCGCGCGCAACTGCTCGTCGTGGGCGCGAGGGGTAGCAGCGGCGTTCGTCACTTGCTCCTGGGCAGCGTCGCTGAAGGTGCTCTCAACCAGAGCCCGGTCGCCGTCCTCCTCGCGCGCTGACGGTGGTCGTCGAGACAGGACGCGGACAGCCAGAGTTCAACAACGGAGAACATCGTGATCGAATTCAAACAGTCGTCGACACACTCCGGCAGGAAGAGGCTCGTGATGACGAGCATGTGATGGAGCATGTACAGGATCGAGGCCCCGAGTGCCGACGGCGTCCATAAGGCCAACCCGAGGGTGGTGAACCCAATGTGTCCGACGAGATTGAAGGACAGCACGCGGCGGAAATCGCCCTGTCCGATCGCGCCACTAGCACCGGGATCTTCGTGCGACGCAAGACTTTTCGAAGTGTGGAACCGAACAGCACTTCGTCGAATCGAGTGCGCGGCGGCAGGCCCATCACGATCAGATCCGCGTCGACTTCTGATGCGATCTCGAGAATCCCTCGATGAGGATCACCTGTCGTCACACGCGCGTCCACGCGAAGCCGGATATTGGACGGAATCTTCCGCCGAAGCCGTTCTGCGACTTGTGCTGCCTGCCCTCGCAGGTTCCTTGCGACTTTGAGAGCCTCGCCGCCGGAGAACACCATGTGGCGAGGCGCATTCGTCAACGCGTGAACGAGAGTCAGCCGAGCACCAGTACTGCGAATCAGGTCGAGTACCGTTCGCACGGCTACTGCGGACGCGACCGTAAAGTCGACGGCCGAAACGATATGACCGAACGACAGCGATTTGTTCTTTTCTGACCGGCGTTGTGGCGGCAGAACGAGCACGGGAGTAGGTGCAGCTCGGCTGAGGGTGCTGACGATTCGTGTGTTCCGCCGCCACCGAGACGTTCCGAAGTGCTGACCAATAACGAGCACTCTCGCCTTCGTGAGTTGCAGATACGACGTTCGTTTTGGTCGCGTCGCCGCGATACGCGACAGTATGTACGTGTATGCGCCCACGTTCTGCTGCATGTATCGAGTGTTCCAGCCGAGACCAATCACGCTTGGAGGTTACTCGGCCGCTCAATCGAATGTCCGCTGTGGCATCGAGGAGCGAAGGCCCACGAGGCGGGACGACCTCGAGTAAATGAACATTCGCTCCGCACTGCTTCGCAAGCGCGAAGGCTGCTGAAACTGTCGCCTCCATCTCCGGCGAGAAATCAACCGGCACTACAAAGAGTGGACCCTTGAGCATGAAATTGCCTCGCCGAGCTTATGTAGCGCCGACCTTCTGATTGCCGTCACGTTCGTCGGGCCACGTTTGCGGTGAATGGATGTCGATCTCCGAGATCAGCGTACGGTGAACCGGACAGCGTTGCGCGATGTCGAGAAGCCTTGTGCGCTGCTCGTCGGCCAGATTACCGCTGAGCTGGAACCACCACTCAATGCGGTCGATGCGTCCTTCTTTCGTTTCGCATTCAGCACAGTCCACGGCGTGGACCCTCGAATGACGCAGGCGCACCGTGACTTCCTGCAGAGGCCAACCTTTGCGTCGCGCGTACAGCGCGACCGTCATCGATGCTCAGGTGCCTAAGGCGGCCAGAAGCAGATCATACGGCGTGGGCCCTGTATCGGTGCCGCCAAAAGCGAGAGGCTCGTCGGCAATGCCGATGCGAGCGTGTCCACAGTCTGCGCGAACCCTGACGCCAAGCCGCGGACTGTCACTATTCCTTCACGCGCTGGTTCACCCTGATTCCTCATTCCGGACTCCTGACGCTGGAAGCTTGATCTCATGACGGAGCTGCACTGCTACGCATTGCAGGCTTCAAGGCGATCTCCCACAGCCGTTTGCTGGAGGTCTGGACCGTTTTGAACATCGCGAAACTCTGTTTCCGTGGCAATAGCGCGACCGTAGCATACTGACGCGGATCAGGCTCCATCTGCTCTGAGCGTATGCAGACCACATTCGTCGATTCCGCGAACCTGTTCCGCCTCGTCCAATTTTTTGACATCCTCGCGGCCGTCGTGTTCGCGGTGTCCGGAGCGCTCGTCGCTTCGCGCAAAGGCCTGGACGTGATGGCGTTCATGTGGCTTGCCGTCATTACTGGCGTCGGCGGCGGCACCGTGCGGGATTTGATTCTGAACGTACCCGTGTTCTGGGTGCAGAATCCAGTTTACGTCTCTGCCTGTCTTGTGACCGCCGTCGTGATGCACTTCGTCGCACCACTTGTCGAATCACGCCACAGGATGCTCTTGTGGTTCGATGCCTTCGGATTGGCGCTGGTCACCGTCGCCGGCACGGTCAAGGCCTTGGATGTGGGAGCGCCCGCGCTGGTCGCCATCGCGATGGGCGCAGTCACCGGTTCCGTCGGAGGAATCATTCGCGATACGTTGGGCCACGTACCCTCGGTCCTCCTCCGTCACGAGATTTACGTCACGGCGTCGGTACTCGGCGCCTGCGCCTATGTCGGACTCAACGGAGTCGGCTTCGGCCGTCTGCCGGCGATGATCGTGGGGTTCCTTGTGACGTTCGGCGTACGCAGTTTGGCGATCAAGTTCGGCTGGTCCTTGCCCATCTTCCGCGAATCGACGAAGCGCGAGCGTTGGAAGAGCGATCGAAAAGACTCGGCGGGAGATTAGCAACGATGACTCGAGAGCCCACTTCGTATCGGGGCGATGACACGCTGCTCCTCGGCATGATTCTCGGTGTGCTTGCCTTCTGGTTGTTTGCCCAGACCACCCTCAACATCGCGCCAGCGATGGCGGCGGATCTCGAGGTCGCGACGAACGTCATGAACATCGCCGTGACTATCACGGCGTTGTTCTCGGGCATCTTCATCGTCGTGGTTGGCGGTCTCGCCGATCGGGTCGGACGAGTGAAGATTTTAATGTGGGGATTCATTTTCAGCATCGTCGGCTCGCTGCTGGTCGGGATCGCGCCCGTAGTGTCCGAAAACGTCGCCTACAGTAGATTCACGTAGACTCGCCACGTGGTTCCGTTGCATCTCATTGTGGCGTGTCTCGTCGGCTGCGTGCACCGCGAGCAGCAAGAGATCGTCGAGTATTTGCACGAAGAGAACCGGATTCTGAAGTCACAGCTGCACGGCAAGCAATTGCGGCTGACGGATGACGAAAGTCGCCGGTTAGCAGCTCTCGGGAAGCGTCTCGGCCGTCGGATCCTGATGCAGGTTGCGACGATTGTGGCGCCGGACACGATTCTCCGGTGGCACCGGCAGCTCATCGCGCGGAAGTGGACTTACCCGAAGCGGCGGCCCGGACGGCCCGGAGTGCGCCAGGAGATCCGCCGGCTTGTGGTGCGTATGGCCAGCGAGAATCCCAGCTGGGGCTACACGCGCATCCAAGGTGCGTTGAGGAATCTCGATCATCGCGTGGCACGGTCGACGATCGCTGCGATCCTCAGGGAGCAGGGCATCCCACCGAGCGGTGAGCGGCCAATGTCGTGGCACACATTTCTACGGGCACATTGGGACGCCATTGCTGCGGCGGACTTCTTCACGACGGAGGTCTGGACCGCCCGCGGGTTGATTACGTTCTACACGTTATTTTGTGATTGAGCTGCACTCCCGACGGGTTCACATCGTCGGCTCCACGCCCTGTCCGGACGAGACGTTCATGCTCCAGATTGCGCGCCACCTCACCGATACGGTCGACGGCGCCCTGGTCGGCCAGCGCTTTCTGATTTGCGATCGAGATCGCAAGTGGAGTGCCGCTGTTCGACACCTGCTCGAGACGGCGGGTGTTCGGGTGGTGCAGACGCCGTTCCGCGCGCCGAATTGCAATGCCCACGCGGAGCGGTTTGTTCGTTCGATCAAAGAGGAATGCCTAGACCGCTTGATTCCATTCGGTGAAGGGCACTTCCGTCGTGCGCTCACGGAGTTCCTGACCCATTACCATCGCGAACGCAACCATCAAGGACTCGGCAACGCCCTCATCGAGGGGGACGGCAGCCCGCATCCCGTCGGCGCCATTCGCCGCCGTCACCGGTTGGGCGGACTTCTAAGCTACTACTATCGTGCGGCGTAGTCCCAACCGCCGCGATGCGATTGGGCCGACTTATCGGACATTACGGGCAGGGCAAACGGCGCAGGCTTGGCGACCGACCCACGTAGACCTCGCCCCTGCCGCGCGAGCCGAGGTTAGATGGGATTTCATGCAGGTCGAGCTTCGGATCAACGGCACGGGTCATCTGTTCAATCCAGCCGCCCAGTTGATGACGACCGTAATGGGCACTGGCGCCCGATCACTACGCTGCGCGTGAACCAGGAAACGCTTGCCGTCGCGACTCGGAAGATAATGCGTGCGAAGCACATGTGCGCCTTCCTCCACGGCGGTTTGGAAGAGCGTTCTGGGCACGCCAAATGGTGAGGGCGCGGACCCTACCGTCACGGCCATGAGCTTCCGGTCTTCGGAAAGGTAATAAATCTCTCGTCCGTCGCTTCGCCAGCGCGGTTCGTATCCACCGTCGGTGGAAATCGGCCACTTGCGGTCGGCGAGCGGGAAGGTTTGAACATACACTTCGAACCTGCCTGACTCATTGGACGAGTAGGCGATCAAGCGCCCATCAGGCGAAAAGTTGGCGTGTGCCTGGTCGGACGGCGACGCCAAGATGCTGACTGGCTTTGCGTTGTCGGAGAGGGGCAGCAGCCAGAGGTCGGCGGGGAGGTTCGCAGAAAAGACAAGATGTCGCCCGTCGGAGGACCAGTCTGTTGGATAAAGCATCGTCGAAACCACGCCGGTTGCGCGCTGCGCTTCTTCCAACAGCAAAGGCTTTTCGTCAGCGCCGCCTGCAGCACCTTTCTGATAGAACTCCAGCAACCCCCTCCGATTGGTGCGAAACGCAATGCGCTCGCCGTTCGGTGACCAGACAGGCCCAGCGTTCAGGTGCGGACCGAACGTGAATCGTGAGGTGCCGCCCCGCACAAGATCGGTCAACCAGATATCGGGCGCGCCCACCTTCGGATCAACACGCGAAGCCGCCAGCTGCTTTTCATCGGGAGAAAGCCGGAAGTCCAAGTAGTAGGAGTCTCCTTCCGGCCCAACCGAACCAAGAAGCCTTCCGTCGCGATCAAACCAAGCGAGCCGACCTGGCCGCAACATGGGCCCCGCATAGATCAATGTGCCGGCGTCGGAGACCGAGAATGCTCCGGTGCCGGTACTCGAACGGCCCACTTTCGCGGCAACCGTCATGGGCGGGCCGGTGAATTCGAGACGCTCCGCGTCAAACGCTCGACCCAGGATCGAATCTCCCTCCAGAAACAACAAATAGCCCGGCGCGGCGTATGAGGCGTTGGCATCGGAACGAACGAGAAGCTGCCTGAACTCTCCTTCAAGAGAGCTCACATACACGCCACGTTGGTCAGCCAGGCCGCCTCTTACGGTGAAAATAAAGTGTCGCCCATCCGGCAGGAATTGCGGCCAGCGGTGCGATGCTTCCTGCCGTGCCGCATCCAGTTGCGTCACAGGCGTCGGAACGCCGCCAGCGGCGGCAACACGGTAAATGCCGCTGTATCCGCTCCCGAAGAGGATCGTGTCATCGGCACCCCACGAGGCGCCAAAAAGCTCGAGACCCTGCGCAATGGTCTGCGGGTACCTCCGGAAACCGCGACCTTCTTCAGCGTGCCCTGCGCCGAAAAGGCCACCCAGCGGGCGTCCGGAGACCAAAAGGGCTCTTCCGCATCGTCGGTTCCAGGCAGCTGACGAGCGTCCATGTCCCTGAGCGGACGCACCCAGAGCGTGGATTTGCGTCCCGGTGTGGTGGCGACGAACGCGACGGACCGGCCATCCGGAGACACAGCGAGCTGCGGCGCAGGAACTGAGACCGTGGGCTGTTCCGGGAAGAAGGTCCCATCCGGAGGGTAGATGGAGAGACGGGCGAGGTCACCCGGAGATGCGAGTGGCGAGCGCCAAGGGTTAAACACCACTATGCTGGCGAGAAGCCCCGTTGCGACGATCCAAACGCCGCGCTCGCGCCACGGACCGCGAGACCGAGGCGCGGCAGCCTCGGCCGACGTCTTATTTGATGACAACCACGCGAGCTGACGGCCGACGTCGCCGACACTCTGCCAGCGCTCGTCCGGATCTTTCGCCAGGCAACTCTCGACGAGGTGATCGAGCGCGCTCGGCGCGAGCGGCTGACGTGCAGAGATCGCCGCCGGATGGTCTTTGAGAATCGCGCCGATGACACTCGCCGGCGAGTCGCCACTGAAAGGACGCATCCCTGTGGCCATCTCATACAGCACCGCTCCCAGCGCCCAGATGTCGCTGCGCGCGTCGGCCTCCTTGCCTTCCACCTGCTCAGGCGCCATGTAGTGGACGGTGCCGAGGATCGTCCCGTGCGCTGTCTCCGGTATTGTCGTCGCGAGCCCTGTCGTTGCGGACGTCGAGATCGGCGCCAGCGGACCGCGCAGCTTCGCCAGGCCAAAGTCGAGTAGCTTCGCGCCCGCTTTCGTCAACATGATGTTGGCGGGCTTGAGATCCCGGTGCGTGATGCCGGCGCGATGTGTCTTGTCGAGCGCGTCCGCCATCTCGATCCCGATCTTCAGCATCTGCTGGAACGGCATCGGACCCTTGGTCCGGGCCAGCCGCACGGCCAGCGTCTCCCCCTCCAGATACTGCATCACGATGTATGGCACGCCGTCGTGCTGGCCAACGTCGTACACCGCACAGATCGACGGATGATCGAGCGCGGCAATCGCGCGCGCCTCGCGTTCGAAGCGCCCCCGGAGCTCTACATCGAGGACGACCTTCGCCGGAAGGACCTTGATGGCGACCGTCCGATCGAGGCGCGTATCGCGAGCGCGGTAGACCTCGCCCATGCCGCCGGCGCCAAGGGCCGACTGGATTTCGTACGGGCCGACACGCGAGCCGACAGACAAGGTCATGTCGTTGGGAAGAGCCGCCCGGCTCATTGTATGGGCCGACCGTGCCTGGAAGCCACGCCGGTTCGCGCCAGCAGGAACGTTCTTGTAGACCGGCCGCTCTTCATCCCAGACGCCACTCGCCAAAGATGTCCGATAGCGGGTCGCCCTTGTTTGCGATGATATCCGCATGTCACGCCGGCCGTGCGTAATCGCCGCCGATGTCGACTACGCGGCTGGAAGGGCCGGGATTTCCCCCGTTGATCGCGATCAGTCGTCGGCTCTCGCGCGGACCTCGCGCAAATCAGACTGTCCCCGCGCCGGATGTCTTCGTGCCGGTAGGTCTCACACGTTGAGTCCAGGAACGTTCATCCGTGCCGAGCCATCACCAGGTCCGGCCAGTACGTCTGACGCAACGCGTTCGGTCGACTGCGTACCTCATGCGGCCGGTCGTTCGTACCGATGGTGTCAGCCGGCGATTCCCGAGAACGCGACCAGTTGATCTTTCGCACCGCCGTTGTCGATCGGTGTCATCTTGGCGGAGCCTTCTTGAGGCGTTGACCTTTTCTTGCCCTTTCGGTGCAACAAGGAGCGGCAAACGGCAGCAAAGGGGGGCACTAAGCGAAACCCGAAAATCGTTCGATTCTCGCTGCGACGAGGCGCCTTCCAGCAGCGTCCAGCACCCCGCGGCAAAGCCCGGCTAACGACGTTTTTTCCGGCTGTTAACCGGAGGGTTGCTGGTTCGAGTCCAGCCCGAGGAGCCAATCAAATCAGTGTAGGGTCTCAGGACCCTGGTGACACCATCGCTCTCGTTTTTGCCAACAGTCGTTCGTAAGGCGTTTGTCCACCCAAGGCGCCGTGCGGCCGATGGCAATTGTAGTAGTTCTCCCACTCCCGCAGCTTCTCGTTGAACAGAGTGATGTCGTCGCTGATGCCATCCCTGTCGAGGAGCTGGTAGAACTCCTGGTCATCGACGCGGTGCGAGCGCTCGACCTTGCCGTTTAAATGTGGCGTTCTGGGCCGAATATAGACGTGACGGATG
Organism: uncultured Acidobacteriota bacterium; assembly: GCA_963846425.1. Classification (GTDB taxonomy): domain Bacteria; phylum Acidobacteriota; class Vicinamibacteria; order Vicinamibacterales; family UBA2999; genus JACCSI01. The sequence continues at coordinate 122,698 of CAWJVW010000003.1, forward strand.
TCGCGCTGTTCGAGATGCCAGTGGAACTGTGACTGAAACTCTGCCCCGTTGTCGGTCTGCACGACGTGCACGCGAAACGGCAGGCGCCGGACCACGTCGTCGATGAATTGGATGGCTGTGCGTTGTGTGCACGCGTCAAATACCTTCAGGACGCGCATTCGGGTGCAATCGTCAATGGCGGTGAACTGGTAGAACCGTCGGCGCGTGCCCGGGACGCGCTCGAGGAACTTGACGTCGACCTGCAACCGATGACCCGGCTGCGGCTTTTCGTACCGCTGCCACCGCTTGCCGTGTGCGCGGTGCTTCTGATTCGCCGGCAGCCGCTGTAATCCGCGCCGAGTCAAGATGCGGTGGACCGTCGAGCGGGCGACGGTGACCTGATGGAATCGCTTCAAGTAGTTTGCGATCCGGCCCGCCCCGAAGTGGTAGTGCTGCCGGAGGTAGACGATCTTGCTGATGACGTCACCAGCCGTGGCCCGCGGCGAGCGTTGCGGCGCTCGCGGGCGGTCGCACAGCCCGGCGTCACCGTGCTCGACGAACCGCCGCCGCCACTTATAGAACGATTTTCGAGAAATCCCGAACCGACGGCACGTTCGCGCGACGTTGCCGATCGCCGCGGCATGTTGCAATACCTTTGAACGCCAGGTCGTGACCCGAAGCTGCTCCGTCTTCGTCATCGCGTCTCCACTCTAGGCCCACGAGCCCTGAAAGGAGAGCGAAAGGTGTCACCCTAGTAATGGAATTTCACAAATCACTTGCGGGCGACGGACTTCCTCGGATTTTCACGTTGTCCTTTTCCGAGCCATTTCATGCGGGTTTTCTTCAGCGCTGAAACACAGCCGGATGCTCGCCGTTCACCGATCACATTTCGCGATCATTCCGTCGCAACCTCTTCACCTTCAACATGACCTTATTAGGCGAAAAGTGGTCAGAGAGCGTCCGTCCTGACCTTCCGTTGGAACCTGAGTGCGTCAAACTCTCGCCGTTCCGAGCTAGGGGTGGTGGGAAACACGGTGAGACGCCATCCGCGAGTAGCGGCCAGGACCGCGGACGACAGCGCCGCAAGGGCGAGGCTTGCGACGGCGGATTACTTAATCACGCATGATGACGGCGCAAGACGCGCCAAACCGTCACGGGCGCCGATCACCGCCATCTATTCCGAGCGAGTGTGCACGCGTCCATCGGCATACCGCGACCCCCTCAGTGATGAATCGCGGTCACCGGCAGCCAACTTGAGACGATCGCGATCGCGACCGCCGCGGGTGGGAGCTGCCGCGTGATGGCCTGGACGATCCGATTCTCGCCCGTTCCAACGCACTCACCCATCGAGCACAACCGCAGGTGTTTTTGGCAACGAACAGGGACACACTTCCGAGCATCGCGGAATTCGAGCGTGAGCGAATACGCGCGGGTGGTGGCCGGCCTGTAGCGAGCGAAGCCTCAACGGAGACGGCCACCCGTGGGAGGCACGGCCACAAACAGCGCTTGGGGGCGGTCACTCGCTCCGCCGACAGTTGCCCGCCGCGGTTCGCGCTGGCACGCCTTCTTCGACTGTCTCCCTTGGTCTTCTGGGGCGCCTGCTAGAGCAGTTACGGTGCCGATTCGTTTTCCGTTGCGGGCTCGGGCTTCACCGCTAAGATCAGGGTCGCCACATGCCCTTGTCCGACGGCACGCGCCTGGGCCCGTACGAAATCCTCGCGGCACTCGGCGAGGGCGGTATGGGGGAAGTGTACCGCGCGCGAGATACGAAGCTTGGACGCATAGTAGCGGTCAAGGTTTTGCCGGACGCTATGGCGAGCGACCCAGACCGCATCGCTCGCTTCGCACGCGAAGCCAAGGCACTCGCCGCCCTCAATCATCCCCGCATCGCCACACTTTACGGAATGGACGAAGCCGCGGGGCGGCCATTCCTCGTGATGGAGCTCGTCGATGGCGAGACGCTTGCCGTACGGCTCAATCGTGGTCCGCTCCCGCCCGGCGAGGCGTTGACGACGGCGATACAGATCGCTGAGGCGCTCGCGGCCGCGCATCTCGCCGGCATCATTCATCGTGACCTGAAGCCAGGCAACGTGATGATCACAAAGGACGGTGCGAAACTCTTGGACTTTGGACTTGCCAAAGCCAGCGAGCCGGCAGTTAGTCGCGTGGCTGCCTCATTCCTCTCGACTACGCCGCCAGCCCTCACGGAGCCCGGTACCATCCTCGGAACGTTCCAGTACATGGCGCCTGAGCAGATCGAAGGGCAGGACGCCGACGCGCGGACTGACCTCTTCGCGTTCGGCTGTGTGATCTACGAGACGCTCACCGGTCGAAAGGCGTTCGAGGGCAGGACGAAGGCCAGCGTAATCGCCGCGATCATGCACGTGGAGCCGCCGCCGGTCTCGGCGATACAGCCGATCACCCCGCGCGCGCTCGACCGCGTCATGAAGAAGTGCCTTGCCAAGGATCCGAACGATCGCTGGCAGAGCGCGCGCGATCTGAGCGACGAGCTGAAGTGGATTGCCGAATCTGGCGTAGCCGAGGCGACGCGCTTGATCACAGAAGCGCCGTACGCGCGCGCGTCGGGTTGGCGCCGTGTGCTGCCATGGGCCTTGGTGGGCGCCTCTCTGGCGTGTGCCGCAGTCGCGGTGTGGGTGCCGCGGCGGACGATAGCTCCGGCGCAGACGCTGCGCTTGAGCGTGGCGCTCGGACCGGATGTGTCCTTGGCCAGAAATGTAGGCAACACCGTGGTCCTTTCACCCGACGGCGCCGTCCTGGCGTTTGTGGCGCACTCCAGTGCGGGTGAGAGTCCTCGGCTGTACGTGCGGCGACTCAATCAACTGACGGCCATGCCGCTTGCGGGAACCGACGGCGCCGAAGGTCCGTTCTTCTCGCCGGACGGCCAGTGGCTCGGATTTTTTTCCGGCGGCAAGCTGAAGAAGATTGCGGTGGCGGGAAGCGCGGTCGTGACATTGTGCGACGCGCCCGGCCATCGCGGTGGAGCGTGGGCCGAGGACGGTACTATAGTGTTTTCGTACGCTGGACCGGGTGTGGGTTTGTTGTCTGTATCATCAGCTGGAGGTACGCCAGGAACGCTGAGTTCGCTCGCTGAGGGAGAGGTCACCCAGCGGTGGCCCCAGGTACTACCTGGCGGGAAAGCGGTGCTCTATACGGGCCATAGCGAAACCGCCGACTTCCACGATGCGAACCTGGTGGTGCAATCTCTGCCCACGGGTGATCGCAAGATCGTGCTCCGCGGTGGTTCGCACGGCCGCTATGTGCCGAGCGGGCTCGGCTCGCCGGAGCGCTCAGCGCGCGAAGGCGGCCACCTGCTCTACGTGCGCAGTGGGGCCCTCTTTGCCGCGCCCTTCGATATCGATCGGTTAGAGGTGACGGGTCAACCGGTGCCCACGCTTGAAGGGATCGAGTCGGACACCGCCACGGGAGACGCGCAGTTTGCCGTTTCGACGACCGGCACGTTGCTGTACCTCTCTGGGCAAAGCACCAGCGTCGGGACGCCGATCCACTGGATGCATCAGGACGGGACGACGCCGCTACGCCCCGTGCCGGCGAATTGGTTCGAACCGCGGTTCGCGCCCGATGGTGGCCGCCTCGCCGTGAGGATCATCGACGCACACTCCGCCATCTGGGTTTACGACTGGGCACGCGACACGCTATCTCCTGTGACGGCAGGCGGTAGTGGCTGGCCGGTGTGGACCGCAAATGGTCATGGCATCGTGTTCGCGTCGAGGCCTCCGGGGAAGACGACGCCGAACCTCTATTGGCAGCGGGCCGATGGGACGGGCGACGCCGAGCGGCTCACCGAGAGCAACAACTTGCAGCTTCCGCGCTCGTGGCATCCGAGCGGCAAGTTCCTGGCGTTTTTCGAGCTGACCTCGCAAGACAACGACGACCTGATGATCCTGCCCATGGAGGGAGACGACAAGTCGGGCTGGAAGGCCGGGAAGGCTACGGTCTTCCTGAACAGTCCGTTCAGGGAGCGCGAGCCCATGTTCTCGCCGGATGGACGATGGCTCGCGTACGAGTCGAACGAATCCGGGCGCTCCGAAGTGTGGGTGCGGCCGTTCCCTGGGCCTGGCGGCAAATGGATGGTCTCGGCGGGCGGCGGGGTTTCTCCGACATGGTCGCGCACGAAACGCGAGCTCTTCTACGGCACCGACGGAAAGATCGGACAGATCATGGTCGTTCCCTACGTGGTGCAAGGCGGCTCGTTTCACGCCGAGAAGCCACGGCTCTGGTCCGACCGACGTTACGTGACGGACAGAGGCTTCGACCTGCACCCTGACGGCGATCGAGTCGCTTTGGCCACCGCCGCGCCGGTGCAGGATGGCGCGAAGCAAGACAGGGTTGTCCTCATCCTGAACTTTTTTGATGAGCTGCGACGCATTGCGCCGGTGAAGCAATGACTCATGTCGGGTGGAGTGGGCGGTACAGACGATTACCACGGAGCCGGGCTTCGCGTTCGGTCCCGCGGAACCCGTGTCGCGCGGGGGAGCGATCACGCCGGGGCCGTCGTTTCGAAGGAATTACGATATGACGGCGGATGGCCGATTCCTGGCCGTGGTCGCTGGTGGACAAACGGCAGCCGCAGGTGTTCCGCACATTCAAGTCGTTCTCAACTGGAGTGAAGAGCCGCAGCAGTGCGTTCCCGTGCGGTGACCTCATGACGTGTCATCGGACGACGACGCCAAGCCGGTCGGTGCGCACGAATCGCAGCCCCGATGGCGTGACGCCACTCACGTTCACTGTCACGTTATAGCTGCCTGATTGCGATGCGACAAAGCTTCCCCTTAATGCCGCGGCGTTGGGACTAATCTTGACCGCCGATCCACGAGGGAGCGCCTTGTTCCAAGGAAACCGATCGCATGACAGGCGGTAGGTGGTCGAAACCCGAGAGAACACTTCGCCCTTTTTCAGGCGCTGATTCAAGACGGCGAGTCGTGCCACGTCCATCGGCAGCGTGTCACCATCGATCCCCGGCGGTTCGATTTCGTTCAACGCGTCACGCCAACGGCGAATCTCTTGCTGCAAGCCAAGACGTGGCGCTGAGATCGTCGCCGATGCCCTGCCCGGCAGAAACGGCGTGGATCCATCGAGCATCACTGCACCGAAGTGAACGACATCGCCGACCTTCAACCGACGTGGATACGCGCCGATCACCAGGCGCAGCGGCGAATCTACGAAAACCCCGACCGTATAGTTGACGTGCGTCTGCTCCAGCGTCTGAACCTGAAGATGCCATCGCCCTGGCGCAGGATCTTCTATGCGGAAGATGGCGAATGTATCTGCGACATGGCGGCGCACGAAGGCGGCGTGTTCGGGCACCGCTCTGCCGCGGGGATCCACGAGGCGAATGCCCACTTCGTGTCGTTTCTTCGGGTCACCGAGAACCGCCCGGAGTCCGGCATCGGCCCACGCGACAGTAAACGTGGCAACGCGCGCAGCCGCGTCAACGAACGCGGGGACCGAACTCGACGACGCCTGTCCCTGTTGATTGACGACGATCGACGTGCCGCTCACCTGTCCGCGAATGTAGTTGTAGACCTCGAATAGCTCGTCGATCGCGGGCATGAAGTAATACCGACCCGACCTCGCGCTGGCAATCGATTCGAGCAGCGCCTGATCGGACGCCGGCCCCATCGCGCAGGAAAAGAGGCGCACGTCGCTGGGCAGCGCCTGCGCCGCCTGCAGCGCCGTTGGGCGTGTCGAACCGGGCGGCGCGCAACCTCTGTTGTCGTACCCATCAGAGAACAACACGATTGCTCGTGGCGCGGGCGCTCCGATCAGCAGCGATGCCGCCGATGCAATCCCCTCACCCATCGCCGTGCAGCCGCCGAAGGCGACGCTATTCACTGTGTTCATCGCAGCGTCTTTCACCGTCTGACCGGTGATCTCTGTGACCGACGTGCCGTTCGCCGGAAATTCCACGCGCGCATCGTCGCCGAAGCTGACGAGGCCCACATGATCGGACACACCCATCAGATCGATGAACTGCCGCGTGCAAATGCGCGTGATGTCCACATAGTCGAAGAAGATCATGCTGCCTGAACGATCGAGCACCGTGGCGACACTCACGGGTGCTGCATCGGGAACATCTGCGTTGTCGATCACCAGCGCGAAGTCCTGCCAGGGGGTGGTGATCGCGGGATTGGCGCTCGCCACGATCGATGCAGCGATCACCCGTACTTCGTAAACGTTGACGTTCGAGGGCTGCTGAATGTAGACACACTCGACGTTGTTGCGAATGTCGGGGAAACCGCCACTGGCGGAGAAGCCGGACTGAAAGTTATTGCCGTTGAAGATGCGTGGCGGTGTCGCCGCCTCGGTCACTTCGAGGTCGAGGTCGTTGACGCGCGCGAGAACGCTGCCGACGCTGCCTGCTGCGTCGGTCCAGGCCAGCGTGATCCGCAGCGGCCGCGAGGTATCGACCGGTGCAACTGTGATCACCAGTTCCTGCCCGTCAGCAGTGAACGCGTGCTTTTGATCGGAGTAGACGCCGGGACCTCTATCCGATGCGGGACTCTGGCGCAGAACGTTGTTCAGGTTCAATCGTCCCCAGCCCTGATCGTTGTTCGGGATATGCGCAAGCGGCTGGCTGTCACGTGCTTCGAGCACAGGTGCGCCGAAGATATCGCCAGGGTTAGTGTTGTTGAGCATACGCACGAAGATCTGAGTACTCGCCGCGTCGAACGCCCACTGTCCGGCACTGACGATTGACACCGCATTAGCCACCTGTGTCAGCAACGTCTCGACCTCTATCACGCGTTGGGCACGAACGCCAGCTGGCGACGAAAGACATCCGTCGTGTGCGATCTCCATTCGTCTCTATCGACCCGGGCGGCGTTCAGCGCGCGCCAGTTCTCGCCACCCGCGAGATTCTCGGCCGAGTTGACGAGCAGCGCCTTGAGCATCGCGGGGCTGGGCGTCTTGCCGCCAGTACGATTGCGCCACCATTCAATGATCACGGCACACGCGCCGGCCACGAGCGGCGCCGCCATCGACGTCCCGGTCTGTGACGTGTACTGGTTGATCGTCACACCCGGATTCGCGGGATCGGGCGTGCCGGTGCCAGGAATCGGTGTGAAGGTGGCTGCGGTGCGCGAAAGCGCGGATGACACGTTCGTTCCGGGCGCGACAATCGTGGGAAGGATCCGACCATCCAGCGCGGGCCCGCGCGACGACGTGCCCGCGATGCCACGGATGTCATCAGCTGGAAAGCCTTGCCCGGGTCGCGAGTTCAATGAGCTGCCGACAACAATAGCGTTCGTGCATTCGTGTGGCTGAATGATGCTCCGCGGTCGTCCGCCGGTATTGCCCGCGCTGAACACGACCGCAAGCGACTGGAGGACGGGGGTGTTGGCGTCAGCGTCGCGCACGGCCAGATCGACCTCTCGGCACTCTGCGACGTAGCCATCGCCGCCGCTGCTACCGGTCCCCCAACTGTTGTTCATCACGTCGGCGCCGTTCTGCGCCGAATCCCTAGCGAGCGTCGCGAATGCGGGACGCGGATACACGCTGCTATGAAGCGCATTCTGTGTGACATACTGCGCTCCAGGGGCAACGCCCTGTCCCCACAGAAAATTGTTGGGCGCTGCGGCCTCCGTCTGTCCGGTCGCCGCATTTCCGAGCGCAATTCCGGCCACGTGTGTGCCGTGACCAACGGTGTCGGTGGCACCGGCGCCGGCCGAATAATCGACAAACGCCACCTGCCGCCCGCGCAGATCCACGTGAGCAACCGCCGTCGCGTTGTTGTTGTTCGCATTCGCGTCCACGCCGCTATCAACGATGGCGATGACGACATCGGTGCCGTCAACCCCGACCTGCGATAGCCACGATTGGTAGCCGGGAACCGGGGCAGTCGCCGGCGGCGCTGCGGCATCCAGGTTTTCGGCAACGATCTGCGACTCGCGCTCGCCGTCTAGCTCCTTGCGCGGGACCGCCTCGACCCAGCGGACATGCCGCACGCGAGCGAGCACCTCGATCGCTGCACCTTGCACTCTGAGAATGGCGTACTCACCGCCGTAGGTTGCGGGCTGGCGTGATTCGTCGAGGATGCGGCCGTGTGCGGCCTCGATCTCCGCGCGCACCGCGTGCGTCTCGCTACTTGGATACACACCGACCGACACGTACTCGACGTTCTCCGCAGTGCTCGCAACGATTCGATACGCCGGTTTCAGCGGACCGGTCCACACAACGAACGGCAGGTCACGCAGCGCACTTACCGCGTCGCTCGTCGCATACACGAAGACGGCATAACCGAAGACGGGCTCGACCACGTCGATCCCACGCGCTTCGATCCCCTTACCCACGAGTCAATCGGCGGGCCCGCGAGTTGTACGAGATGGTGAGGCCAACCCGGCAAGTCGGCGGCACTGATATCGAGCTCGCGCGACACCTCCGGTACCGCGTCTGTCTCGACGTCAATCGTGTAGCGACCGATGTGCAGCAGGTTGGTGTCTGGAAGCAACTTGACGCGAAAGCCGGCCACTGCGAGCGCCTCGTACTGACGATCGGTCCCGCGAACGACCACGCCAGCGGGCGTTTCGGCCTCCACTATCACTCCACTCGGCGCGATTTCCGCCAAGGCAGACACACTGATCCGACGGGCTGGTTCTCCAGCACGCCGTGTGATGAGCGCTTTGTTTGACATTGATATTGATCGTCCTACTCTTCAGGGCGCAATCCGTTTCAAATCGTCGAAGAAATTGAAGATCAGCACGACGTGATTCCGCGCCGCGTCCACTTCAGTCGCCGCGATGACCGATCCGGCGATGCGCACGCGTCTGGATGCACATCGTACAGCCGGCCAGGCACCGACACGAATCCGCGCGGACGCACATTCAGCCGCGCGTCCGACCACCGGCGCGGCTTGTCGGCTGTGAAGGAGTCACCCTCGACTGAATACGACGCCACCATGATGTGCTGATCGGCGTGTGGAGCGCAACGACTGGCGCGGCGAGGTGACGACGACGAAAGGGAATCGTGTGTGCTACGTGCCGCTCACGCAGCGACTCGCCGCGGCGTTGAAGTCGCATCGACATCTACGAAGCGCACGGGTTGTCTGCCACAACGATGCGAAGGCGTTCGCCGGGCATCACCTCGCGGATCTCCTCGCGAAGGTGGGCCGACGCGCGAACGTACGCAGTAACGGACCGCACAATCTAGCGGCACACGTTCTGTTCACATCTCGCGATGAAGGACGCGCCGGCTCGCGCCATTCAGGAACTCGACGGCCGTCGCGACCTGGCGACGACGCAAAAGTACATGCACGTGAGTCCGAGCGCGGTCGCAAACGCGATCCGCGTGCTCGACGAAAACAGTGCGATTGGCGACAGTCTGGCAACGGCTAAAGCGGCACTCGTAACTGCTTGAGAAAATAGCCGGCTTGTGGTGAGCCCGGAAGGAATCGTGCCCACTCGCGACGAACCGCAGGCGAGTCGCGGTCTGCCTGATGACTGAGCGGCGAATTGGCCCTTCGACTCGCGATCGTCTCGCCTGCGGCGCCACGATCACTCGCTCAGGGCATTCGACCCGTCATGGTGAGCCAAACCCTCGCTTCGCTCGGTCTTGGCTTCCTCGGCCTGTCTCTAGGTCACGCCGCGACTCGCTGCGCTCGCCGCGAGCGGGATCGAGGTTGCAGGAAATGATCGGGAAATGTGATCGCTGGACCCGCGAGCATCCGGGTGCTTTTGGGCACTAAAGAAAAACCCGCATGAAATGGGCGCGAAAAAGGGCAACGTGAAGATCACTCGAGACGTCCGTCGTTCGTAAGTTATTGATGCAATTGGCTCCTCGGGTTGCGTGTACTGCGTGGATCGCGCGCAGGCGGCACCGCGCATTGAAGTGATCCTCGGCTGGACCACGCCCGAAGAGAACCGCGTGCTGAAGGCGCAAGTGCAGAATCAGCGACTGCGGCTCACCGACGGCAAGGGCATTCCACCGAGCACGGAGCGCGCGACCTCGTGGCAGACGTTTCTGCGGGCGCACTGGGGTGCGGTCGCGGCGGCGGATTTCTTCACAACCGAGGTCTGGACCGTCCACGGGCTGGTCACGTACTACACGGTGTTCGTAATTGAATTGCACTCGCGGCGTGTCTCGATCGTGGGCTCGACGCCGCACCCAGATGAGGCGTTCATGCTCCAAATCGTACGTCAGCTGACTGATGCGGGCGATGGCGTGCTCGGCGGGCGCCGCTTTCTCATTTGTGACCGGGATCGGAGCCTCGCGCGCAAATCGGTTGGACGGAATTCTTGGACACTACGGGGTTCTCTCGACATCGAACACCACATCAAGCACGATTCCGTCGCAGCGAGTGGGTGTATCCCCGCAAGGCGCGCTCGATGGTTGCGATGTAGAGCCGACGGGCACGAGCATGGCCTGTAGCGCTCGCGAGACGAAATCTGACGCGTGGCTGATTCGCAACGTCGATCGCAAGGACCCAAAAAATCGGCAATAACGGAACCACCTACATATCCGCCAGTCCCGCCCGTCAGGCAAAGCGAGACAATCGATAGGGCTCGAGCGGTTCCGCGGCGACGCCGTCCAGGATCTCAACGGCGGCGAGCCTGCTGACGAGGGGCGACAGCGTGACGCCGCTATGCATGACGGTGATGTAGATGTCGGTCCGCCCCGGGGCGAAGCCGATGATGGGGAACTCGTCTTTCGGCAGCGGCCGCCACCCGAGCGTGACCTTCTCGACTGACGCGTTGCCGAGCTGGGGCAGTACCGTCGCTGCCGTTTGGAGGAACCTGGCGCCGCCTTCGCGGCTGTCGTCAGTCGTGGGTGTTCCGCCAAAACCGACGCCGGTTACGATGCGTCCGTCAGGTTTCTGTTTCATGTGCGCCGCAGGCGCCAGCACGACCCGCTCGATCAGCCGCGGCTGCTGCGTCGTGTGGACCAGTACCCCCGGTGACGGCTTGAGAGGCACGACCAGACCCGCCATGGCGGCAACCTTGGGTGTGTCGGTGCCGCAGGCGATGACCAACAGGTCGGCCTCGATGTCACCCTTCGTGGTGCGAACCGCGCGCAGCTGATCCTTTGCCCCATCGAGTCCGGTGATCTCGCAGGGGTATTCGACGCGCGCGCCGAGCGCGGTGGCGCGTGCCAGGATGATCTCGGTTGCGCGCACGGGATCCACATGTCCTTCAGCCGTGGCGTGGCCCGCAGCCGCGACGTCGCCGAAGGCAAGATTCCGCTCGAGCTCTCTCAGACGGCTCTCTGCGACGATCTCGCTCGGGTAGCCCCACGCCTGGTGCTGTTTCACTTCGCCGCGAAACTCGGCCGCGCGTCGCGCATCGTTGTACCACTCGATGCTGCCGCCCCACGTCACGGGCAACTCGCCGGCGAAGTCACGATCGAGTTGACGCCACGCGTCCATGCCGAGGCGGTTCAGATTGAAGTATGACCACGGCCGCTTCGAATAGGTCGAGTTGATCCAGGCGAAGGAGGCCGCTGTGGCGCCCGCGGCTGGCCGCTGCTTTTCGATGAGCGTCACCGCGGCTCCGCGTCTGACGAGTTGATACGCAAGGTTCGCGCCCAGGACTCCGCCGCCGGCAACGAGGATGCGACTTCGGCCGCGGCTGGCACCTTGGAACAGCGGCCTGCCCGGAACCGCGAGTCCCGCGAACAGTTGAAGCACGCTGCGGCGGTGGATGGTCATGGACGTCTCGGTTGCGTCATTTCCCGATGCTAGTCGTTGTCGGCTCGGCACTGCCGCGTTCCATGACCCACAGAGCCTTCGTCTTTCTCGAGATGAAGTATAGGTCCAGCAGAAGGCGATCGATCGGCCGTAGCTCCTGATGTCCCATGACGGCGCCGGCGCGATGACCCGTTGGGCGTTGGCTGCCTGACCTTGGACGACGGAACCTCGTGACCATCGCTCGCAATCTCTGTCTCCCGGCGGTCCAATGAGGCGCGCAGCACGACAAAGAGCGTGTCCTTCGCCAATACGCGATCTGCGTTGTCTCAGGGGACGCCTTCCTGAGACGTTGCCCTATTCTTGCCCTTTCGATGCAACAAGGAGCGGCAAACGGCGGCAAAGGGCGGCCCAAAGCGAAACCCGAAAATCGTTCGATTCTCGCTGCGGCGCTGCCCGATGCGGCAGCGTCCAGCATTCTCCGGCAAAGCCCGGCTAACGACATTTTTTCCGCCTGTTAACCGGAGGGTTGCTGGTTCGAGTCCAGCCCGAGGAGCAGCTAATAAAGCCCACAAAATAAATAACTTACAGCATTGTGGCGAGGCCGGTCTCGTAAGTATTAATCTTCAATGGTTTGCGATGACTAGGCCGTGCTGGACGATGTCCGCAACTGGCGATTGGTCACGAGCAGCACGTCGGTCCACAGCACCGCTTCTCTGCCGCGGCCGGCTTGCGGGCGCGCACGAAGGCTCTCACGATCCGGCCATCGATTCCCTGACGAGCAGCATCGCATTAGCGCGTGCGACGCGCCGACCCTCAGCAATCAGACTGTTTCAAAATGATCGACATAGTCAGTCGGTTCTGAGTACTGACGTTGGGATCCAATCGCGACGCGCGCCACGCGGGCAGCCAGCACGCGCCGGCCGCCACAAGAGTAATCGTCATAATCACGGCAGCCAGCGTTGTGGGATCCGTCGGCTGGACGCCGAACAGCACCGACGCAATCAGCCGATTTAGCCCAAGCGCGCCAGCGAGTCCAACGACGACGCCGAGAATGGCGAGTTGGAGACCCTGCTTCATCACCAGCGCGACCACGCTTGAACGGGCCGCGCCCAGCGCGATGCGAATGCCGATCTCACGCCGGCGCTCCGTCGCCATATAGGAGAGAACACCGTACGTGCCGACGGCCGCAAGGAGCAGCGCCAGCCCGGCGAACGCGCCCAGCAGCTGCGCCAAGAGCGTCGGCCGACGAATCGATTCCGCGAATACCGATTCCATGTCGCGGAGCCGCACGATGGGAACGGCGGGATCTACTTCGCGCACGAGTTGCTCGAGCGTCCGTGACAAGGCGGCCGGCGGCAGGATCGTCCGCAGCACTACGTTCATCGTCGGCGCAGCCATCGCAAGCTGGTCGAGAGATACATAGAGCTCGGTTTCCGTCTCTTTCTCGACGCCGGCCTGCTTGACGTCCTTGGCCACTCCAATCACCGTATGCCAGGAGTCACCGCCAAAACCAATCGCCGCACTGAGATTGGGCCGCACACGCTGTCCAATCGGGTTACGCCCTTTCCAGATCCTGTTTGCCAGCGTTTCGTTGACGATGACAACTCTGCCTGGTGACGCCGCATCGGCCGGTTCGAAGCTGCGGCCGGCGACGATCGGCACGCCCATGGTCTCGAAATAGTCGCCCATGACGAATTGGTAGTAGTCGATGATCTCAACAGGGCTGCCGTCAGAGGCGGTGTGGTTCTCGATACTGGTAGGGATTGCCTCTGGAGATCGATTCGGCGGCAGACCCGACATGACGGCGGCCCCCTGCACGCCTGGTGCACCGCGCAGCTTATCGAGAAGGCGTTGATACGCCGGACCGCGCGTGTCGGGGTCGTATGGCTCTGCCAGCGTCATCGAGAACGTCACCAGGCGCGACCGATCGAATCCCGCATCGACGCTCGTGAGGTTGTAGACCGTGCGGATCAGCAAACCCGCGCCAATGACGAGCATCACCGCCAGCGCGACTTCGGCCACAACGAGCGCGCGGCGGATGTGATGGCGTCCAGCGCCGCTGGCCCCTCGGTCCCCGCCCTCCTTGAAAGCAGTCACGAGGTCATTAATCCGTCCTTGCGCGACGGGCGCGACGCCAAAGAGCACGCCCGTCGCCATTGACACACCGAGTGCAAAGAGGAGGACGGGCAGGTCGATGGCGATTTCACTCATCCGGGGCACGCTGGTTGGGTACGCGCGGATCAGCGCCTGCACGGCGACACGGGCGAGCCACAGGCCAAGCAGGCCGCCGGCAACGCACAGCATCACGCCTTCGGTCATCGTCTGCCGGAGCAGCCGACTTCGGCTGGCGCCAAGAGCCGCGCGCACGGCAAATTCACGACGACGTGACTCGGCACGGGCCATCAGCAGGTTGGCGAGGTTCGCGCACGCGATCAGCAGAACGAACCCAACAGCGACTTGCAGTATCCAGATCGAACGGCGGGCATCGCCAACAATCGCGTCCTGCACCGGCTGCATCTGAAGCGTGTGATCGGCCGCGCGCGATGGACGATTCGTGGGGACATGGCCCGAGGAGCCGGTACGCTCGCCCCAGTTTTCGAGGAATGCGTTCAACTCTGTCTGCGCCGCCTGCGCCGTGACGCCGTCCTTCAGGCGCCCAATGACATGGAGGATGTGGAAGCCGCGGTTCTGACGAATAGCCGCAGGGAGCCCGAGGGGCAACCAGATTGCCGTGCGGTTGTCCATGACATCGATGCCGGGTGGCATGATGCCAAGGATTTCGTGGGGACGGCCCTCGACATTCACGGTTTGTCCAACGAGTGGTTGTTCTCCAAAGACGGTTTGCCACAACTCGTACGAGAGAATCGCCAGCGGTGGCGCCAGGCCCCCGGCACGATCGGTTTCTTCATCGCTGAAGAAGCGTCCCTGCGCCGGCTGAACGCCAAGCGTGTTGAGCAGCTGGGCGTCGACAGAGATCGACCGCACGCGCAAAGGTCGATTGCCTGCCGTGAGGTTGACTTCGCCGGTTGTGTAGGGCCCACCCATGGTTCTGTACGCCCCGACCGCAGCAAACGATCGATTGATCTGCCGGAACTCCACGTACTCCTGCACCGAGAGCGGGTTCCTGGTCAATCCGAGCGCCGGAAATTCCGTGGTCAGATACATCAGCTGTTCCGGTTTGGGATAGTCCTGCGGACGCAGGATCACGCCATTGACGATCGAGAAGATGGCCGTATTCGCGCCGATTCCTAGTGCCAGCGTCAGGAGCGCGACCGCCGTGAACACCGGCGTGCGCCGAAGCGTGCGCAGCCCATGGCTCACGTCGCGCGCCAGGTCGTCCAGCCAGGGCAGGCCTCGCTGATCCCGGAGCGCGTCCATGGCTTGCGAGGCGCCTCCCGCCTCAATCCGCGCGGCGCGCGAAGCATCGTCGGGGTCGAGACCACGACGTCTCGCGTCGTCCGCGGCCATTTCCATGTGCGACCGGAGCTCGTGTTCCAAGTCGGCGTCGCGCCGGCCTGGAAACAGCGTTCCTTGAAGACGCTGAATCCATTCGCGAACGATGCGCATGCGATCTCCCTGACTCACGCCTCACCGTACAGCAGCGTGCGGATGATGCCCGCCATCCGGTCCCACGCGTGTCTTTCCTCGGCGAGCTGACGCCGGCCCGCTGGCGTGACCGCGTAGAACCGGGCTTTGCGATTGGTTTCCGTGGTGCCCCAATGCCCGCGGAGCAGGCCACGCTGCTCCAGCCGCATCAGCGCCGGATACAGCGTGCCCATATTGAGCTGCAGCGCACCGCCGGACACTTGCTCGAGGCGCGCGGCAATGGCATAGCCGTGCAGCGGCCCGAGCGAATGCAACGTCTGAAGGACCATCAGGTCGAGTGTGCCCTGCAGAACGTCGGCTTTGGATCGAGCGGCTTTATTAGACACACCAATGGAGTATCACTGCGAGCATTAGAGCGTCAAATGAAATGACGAGTGTGGGACCCAGGCGGCCAGGTCGTCCAATAGGGTGCTCGCCCGTCGGCTGATGTGGTACAGGAAAGTGGTTCAGCGCAGAAGAGGTCGTGAGTCCACAAGAAAGCCGTGACCCCTCGCGTTCGCGAGTTGGAACCCGCCAATGGCTCCGATAGAGCCCGCAGTCGCCTTGGAACTAGCTGAGCGGTTCAGATGAAACCATTGTGCAGGGCGCATGCAGCGGCGGGTCCTGTGGACTCGTGGTGATGACCTGGGATCCGACTGGCTCCCCAGGCCACGCTGAGTGTCGTCAGTGGCCGATTAGCAACCATCAGGTTGCCTAACAACGTCGTCCCAAGACCAGACTCAGCGGCGATTTCCATCCGGCGAGTCGCGAGATCAAGCAGGAGCGTAGGCCAACCTGATCACATCCTCGCCAATCCGATCATTAGCCATAAGGCGGAGCGGCGGCCGGGGCCCGGCGAAATATGGCTTGCCGTGACCAAGCACGACGGGGTGCAGGTAGATTCGATACTCATCGATCAGGCCAAGTTCGGTCAGGCTTTGCGCCAAGTCCGGGCCAGCAACTTCGATCTCCCCGTCGCGCTCGGCCTTCAGCTCGCGGATCGCGCCCTCAAGATCATCCGCAACAAGCCTGGCGTTGGGGCCGACCGACTTCAACGAGCGCGAGACGACCCATTTCGGCTGGTTCCGCCACGCCGCCGCGAAGGCGTGTTCCTCTGCATCCCATTCAGGATGATCGTCGTCCCAGTAACGCATGACCTCATACATTTGGCGACCGTAGACACTGCCCGCCTGCCCCTGAGCCTCCTCGATGAAGTGGCGGAAGAGCGTGGGGCTTGGCGCAAACGCCATATGGTCGACGTAGCCGTCCAGGGACTGGTTCATTCCGAACACGAGCCTAGCCATACCACTTCCTTTCCTCACGCGGCACATCCGCGCGGTTCTGATTGCGTTATGCAATCGGTTGTAAGCTAGATCGACTGATTTCATATCGCAATTGGGGTCGGAGGAGCGGATAGCCTCGAACATTCTGGCCGACCGGCTGACGCGCCTGGAGAAAGCCAGATTGGTATCCCGTCGCGACGATCCCCAGCCACAAGCAGAAGGTCATTTACAGCCTGACCGAAGCATCCATCGCTCTGGTGCCCTTGCTGGCCCACATGGGCGGTTGGGGCCTGCGTCACACACCCGCGTCGAAAGAGCTCTCCGTACGCGCGAAAATCCTTGAGGACGGAGGCCTGATTCTGTGGTCCGAGTTCATGGAGGAACTGCGGCACCTCCACCTGGAGGCGCCGGCCCATTTTTGTGCCCCCCATGCTGCGTCTCGTGTGTGGGTTGCGGCGCACGGGTGGCTCTGGGGGAAGCTGGGTTCGGGTCACAGACTGACGACTTGACTCTGATGTCCGCTTCAGGGAGCAGACTTGTACCGACGCTTTGAATAGACGACGAACCAAGTACGAGCAGCTGGCGGAGGTCAGCGTCCATGAAACCTGGATTACTCGCACGAAGTTGCTGCACGACGCCGGCGGCGATGTGTTTCTGGGCCGCCGCGTTCGTGTTGATATACGGCGCCGGCCTGCTCCTCGGGTCGGCCTGGCCGGCGCTTGAACCGTTCGGTGATACCGCGATCCTAGTAGCTCTAGCCGCCGCGTGCGTCATCAACTTCAGCCGCAATCGAACTCTCCACTGCGGAGTGACCGGGCCGCTATTCGCGATGGGAGCGATGGCTGCCGGCTTGATCGAAGCGGGTATCTGGCAATTTGATCTCGCGATCGTGTGGGGTTTGGTCTTGCTCGGCGTCGGTATCGCGTTCGTGGTCGAATGGCGAACCGTCGGCCAACAGAGTTGATTCGAATTGCGCGGGCGGTGGACGAGTGTCGAGAGCAGTGTCGAGAGCCGTTGAATAGCGAGACCTCCCTTGACTCTGAAGTGCACTTCAGGGTTGATACTCGGATCGGATGGCTAAGTACGGCGACCGAACGGCTGTGGAACCTGATTCGCGCATCTGTCCTGCCTGTGGGGGGCACGGAACAGCGGTGCAGCTCCAGACGGTCAAAGCCCTGCTGACTGAGATCGCGCTGCGGCGTATTCAGCTGACCCACTATCGCTTCTGCGGAAATCCGGGATGTGAAGTCGTGTATTTCGGAGAAGCTGGAAACTGCTTTGCCATCGGCGACATCCGTGTACCCGTCTGGCAGAAACAGAATCCGGGCTCCCGGCTTCTGTGCTACTGCTTCGGAGAAACGGAAGCAATCATTTGCACCGACCGCGTTCAGAACACACGGCCGGACGCTGTCGATCGCATCCGCGAACACATCGCCGCGCAGCGATGCGCCTGCGACATCCGGAATCCACGTGGTGCCTGCTGCCTCGGCGACGTGATTGCGGCAGTGCGGCGCATCGAAGCCTAGATCTCAGAAGAAAGAACGAACGATGGAGTCCTCACGAATGCACCGGATCGGTGAGATCGCCCAACAGACTGGCGTCTCTGTCGAGACGCTGAGGTACTGACGAGAGGCGGCGCTTGCTGAACGCTCCACCTCGGACGGAAGGCGGCTTCCGTCTGTACTCCGACGATGCGGTGCAGCAGGTGAGATTCATAAGGCAGGCACAAGCGCTGGGGTTGACGCTTGACGATGTAGAGCAGTTGCTTACGGGGCGGCAACGGCGGCCTCAGGCGGCAACGTGCCGGAAGGTCCGTGATCTGCTGACACGCCGCATCGAAGACATCGATGCTCGCATGAACGAGCTGCGTGAGTTTCGGCGGACGCTGCACCAGCACCTCGTGTCGTGTGATCAGGCCCTCGCGGCTGCAGCGGATCCGAAGTGTCCGACGATCGAGTCGCTCGGTAGGTCCAAGCGGGTCACCAGAGCGTAAGGAGTCAAGCCAATGGGAAGCGATCAGAATCCGCAACAGCGGGTGATGCCGACTCTACGCATGACTTACTACGCGAGGAGCAAGCAGTTCTACGTCGAGAGTCTCGGTTTTCAGGTTGATTGGGAACACCGGTTCGAACCCGGCTTTCCCGTTTTCATGCAGGTGTCTCGCGACGGGCTCGCGTTCTTCCTGACCGAACACACCGGCGATTGCCCGGTGGGCGGCCTGGTTCATCTGTACGTGCCCGACGTCGACGCCTGGTTCGACGAGTTCCGGCGCAAGGCTGTTCGAGTACAGGAACCACCAAACGAGAATCTGCCAGGCCTGCGCAGCATGACCGTTGTAGATCCGGATGGGAACAAGCTTCACATCTGCACGCGGCTGACCGAGTGGCAACGATAGTGAACGTTTTGAGATAGCTAGCTCGGAACGGAGTGGCTTGACAATGACCCTGTTCTCGCACCCACTGTATGCCGTTGTGTTCGGCGCCTTCATTCTGTGCGCCGAAACTTGGCTGCATTTTGATGCTCTCGTGGGGCCGTCATCGTGGACCGACCTGCCGATCCACGCCTGGATCGCAGGAGTAGCACTTGCGACGACCGGTATTGTCGGCTGGGGCGCTCCCCCGAAAGGGCAGGTCACTCGCGCCGCTGCGTGGGGGTTATGAGCAGTTTGTTGATTGGCGCACTCATCGGCCATGGGGACGAGTGGAACGTGCAGATCGTCCTCATTCTTGGCTTCTTCGCGAACGTGAGCGGGTGTGCCGAGCGCTCGAACCGACCGTCATCGCAAGCCGAGACTCCGAGCGGCGACCTCGTGTTCCTCACTCGCGATGGGTGTTCGAGCACTGACACGATGCGTGAACGTTTAGATGCGTCGCTGCGAGCAGTGGGGCAGGCCGTGAGCTATCGCGTCATTGATGCAGACACGTTGCCGAACTCCGACCCGCGACGTGGATACGGCACCCCAACGATCCTGGTTGGGAATCGCGATCTCTTCGACATGCCGGAGCCACCCCGATCTCAGTCGCCTGCGACTTGACGGCTGTATCCCGGCGAAGTTCCGTCGTCAGCAGCGATCCAACAGAAGCTCAAAGCCGCCTTGTCGATGGCGAGGTAGCAGCCCGGAGGTCCAGGTTGGTTGACGGTACAGGATCAACGCCCGAGCCAACGCCGCCAGAAGGGAAGCGGAGGCTCGAAGTCCTCGAGCAGCCAGATGTCGGAAGTCGGCGCGGCCGCGCCGACGATGATGCGCGATTCGTCAGGTGTGAGCGCCATCCCCTGCACATCGACGGAAGCAGCGAGCGGGACCGCGACAACGCGCAGCTCGCGTCCCGTTTCCACGTCCCACGACGCCAGCTCCCAACGCCGGCCCTCGCCGCGCCGGACGGCGAACAGGCGTGACCCATCGCGCGAGAAGCGGAAGGCCACGGGACGCGGCCCGGCGAGCGCACGACTCGCCTTTCCGTCAGAGGCAACCAGGTGGATACCGCCGTCCTGCATCGTGTGCGCGATCCACGCCCCGGTCGGGGACCAATCTGTTGCACCGCCACCGCCACCGACAGCCTCCGCCTCCGCGAGGACGACTGCCGCGCCCGCCGAGCGGTGTTTTCACGAGCTCCCACCGATCGTTCATGAGACGCCGATACGCGAGCCAGTTCCCATCAGGCGACCAGCTGGCGCCGTGCTGATCGGTGCTCTCGCGATCGAGCCTCAGCGGCGCTCCACCGGCGACGGCATAGATCTGGATCGTGTGCTCCGCACCGGCTACATCGACGGAGAGGCGCTGGCCGTCGGGCGACAGGCGCACCTGGGACAGCATCGTCGTGCCACGTCCATCGGGTCCGATCCTGCGCGACCAGGCGTCAGTCCCCATCCGCAGGCGCATGTTCTGCCAGCCGTCGGCGTCGGTCACGTACGCCAACGCGCCCGAAGCGGACATATCAGGAAACGATTCGTTGCGCGAGCTCTGAAGCAGCGGCAGTGGTGGCGTGCCATCAACGGGGAGCGCGACGAGATCACGTCCAAGGCGCCGCGACACGAACGCGATGCGCGAGCCATCTGGCGACACGCTGGGGCTCAATTCGCTGTTGGCGCCAGCCGTGATCTGATGAACCACTCCACTGACCGTGTCGCCGAGGAAGAGCCGGCTGGTCGTCTCGTGGGCCGGGCTCCCATTGAAGACGACACGGCGGCTGTCGGGCATCCAGCTGAACCCCTCCTCATACTGCAGATCGATGAGTGCGCCGACCAGCGCGGCACGCGGGACGCCCTCGGGCCAAGGGATGATCCAGAAGCTTTCCGTCGACATCGTCGACGTGCCCGCCGTCAGGCCCAGCGACACACCATCAGCAGAGAACGCCATGCTGCCGACGAAGCGCAGCGGCGTCGGGAGACCCTGGCGATCGAAGCGTCGCTCTTCACCGGTTTCGGTGTCGGTGATCCACAGCGACGTGAGTCCCTCGGTGCGGCGAGCAGACACGACGCTGCGTCCGTCCGGACTGACGGCGAACCCCGCGCCCCGTCCCCGAGCAACAACCGTCGCCTCACCGCCGGCGATTCCCACCGACGACAAGTCTCCGTTGCGATAGAAATAGACGCGCGTGCCGTCGGGCGACCAGCCAAGCCCGCCCTCAACGGTGGAGGGGCCACGGGTCAGTTGCGTGGGCTGATCGGCATCGAGACTCCGAACGAAGAGGTGCTGCGTGCCATTCACGACGGCCAAATAGGCGAGCGACCGGCCGTCGGGTGCCCACGCGGGCAGGCTCGCGCCTGCTTGCTCAGTGATGAACGGCGAATGACGAGGCGTCAGGATGACGGCCGGTTGAAACGCGCCGGCCTCCATGAGCCCGAGCGCTCCGACGGCGGCCCCGACGGCGATGTAACCCAGTGGTCCTAGGACCCGACGGCTCGACACTGGAGCGGCCACGGCACTCGCGCGGGATTCGGGACTTTGCGTGGAGGAAGCCGGCTCGACGCCAGAGACTGTGGTCACGAGGTCATCGCGTGCGTCCTCGAGGGCTCGCTTCAGATCCACTGCCGTCTGGTAGCGCTGCCTGGGATCCTTCTCGAGGCACCGAGCCGCGATGCGTTCCACGCTGCGCGGCACGCCTGAGGCAATGCTTCGGAGCGGCGGCGGATCGTCCCGCAGCACGGCGGACAGCAATCCGGCGGCGGATTCGCCGTCGAACGCACGCCGGCCCGCAAGCATCTCGTAGAGCAGCACGCCCAGGCTGAAGACGTCGCTGCGCGGATCCACGGTGTGGCCATGCACTTGCTCGGGCGACATGTAGCCGACTGTGCCAATGACGGTGCGGTCGCCCGTGAGCGGGGCCAGGGTGTTCTGGTCCGTCGGCTCGAGGCCACTGGGACCAACGAACTTCGCGATGCCGAAGTCGAGCACTTTTACGACGCCGCCCTCGGTGATGACGACGTTGGCGGGTTTTCAGGTCTCGATGGACGATGCCCGAGGCGTGCGCGGCCGCCAGCGCATCACAGATGTCGATGGCGTACCGGAGCGCGAGCCGCATCGGGACAGGACCCGAGGTCATCACGTCTCCAAGCGTGCGGCCAGCCACGAATTCCATGACGATGGCAGAGTGCCCATCGCTCTCGACCAGGTCGTGAATAGCGGCGATGTGTGGGTGGTTGAGCGCCGCCAGCGTCTGTGCCTCACGCTCGAAGCGCGCGCGAAGCTGCGGGTCATTGAGCAGGTCGGGCAGGAGGAGTTTGACCGCGACGTCGCGCCCGAGCCGCGTGTCGCGCGCGCGATACACGTCGCCCATCCCACCGGCACCAAGCGGGGCAACGATTTCGTAGGGTCCGAGCCGCTCTCCAGGGAGCACGATGTGGGCGGATTATATGCCGCCTTCAGCGCGCTCAGACGGGCGGACTGAGAGTGCTATCGTGCCGCGATGCCATTTCGATCATTCCGTTTCAACTGCTCCACGGGCACGTCCGATCCCTGACGTCCATGGCAGCTCGCGGCCTCATCCGCACGGGCGAGTATCGCGTTCATTGTGCGAGCTTCGAAATCAGCCCCGAGTGGCCGTACTGCCGCGCGTAGTCCGCCGCTGTCAGCCCGCTCTTGTCACGCACAGCAGTCCGCGCGCCAGACGCCAGCAGCAGGTCGACCATCGCGGAATCACCGAAATCGGCAACGGCGGTGTACATGAGCGGCGTCATCCCTTTTTCGTCGACACGGTTGACGTCGGCGCCGCGCTCGATCAGCAACCGCGCGAAGTCGAGGTGATTCGCGACCACCGCCGAGGCCAGAGGCGAGTCGTAGCGCCCATCAGGAGGATCCACTTTCGCTCCCAACGCGAGCAGCGTGCGGCCGACATCGAGATGATTGAAGAACACCGCTGCGAGCAGTGGCGGGACTGGAAAGGAGCCAAACATGATGGCGGACGCGTCGAGCGCATCCCCGGCTCTGCGCAGCTCCGGCAGGATCTCTGCGTTGCCGGTCTGCGCCGCAAGGAACGTTGGATACGCGTCCGCTGCCGGCCGGCCCTCACCGGGCTCGGGCGCAACACGGGCGCCGCGAGCGAGAAGCACACGAAGAGCAGCCGTCGATTCCCGATACTGCGCCGCAATCAGGAGCGCTGAGTAGCGGCCGCGCGAGCGGGCGTTGATATTGCCGCCCCGATCGATCAGCAGCTGCAGCTTCTCGAGATCCGGCACGGCCAGCATGAGCGGCGTGAGGCCTTCAGTCGTCGTTACGGCATTCGGACTCAGGCCGTCATCGAGCAGCTTCCGCAGGTCGCTGACCGATCCAAACATCACCGTCTCGACCCACGGTTCGTTGACCGTCGGCTGCATGTCGGACAGTGGAAGGCGTGACGGCGCACCACGCGCCTCGAGGGCAAGCGAGAGCGCCTGCACGCTCCAATTCGCAGCGGCGACCGAGATGAACTGATCGCGTCCGTATGGATAGCCGCTCTCGAAGTATGGAGGGCTCACCCATGGCGGGAGACGCGTCTTGACGTGCCACGTTCCGTCTGCGGCCTGCGCGCGGAGCAGGAAATCGAGGCCCCGGCGCCAGACCGGATCCGTCACGGCCATGCCTCCAGCCTGATGCAGTGCGACCAGCGCCTGGGCCGTGGAGTACACGTCGCTGTCACGTCCGTCCAGCGAGTTCCAGCCGCCGTCGCTCCTCTGGGTGGCCGCCAGCGACGCCATGAGTGGCGCGATGACCTCACGCCCGGCGCCGGCCCACGCGAGACCCAGCAGCTGGTACGTTCGGCTCTCGGTATCACGTGCCACGTGCGATCGCAGCCACGTGAGCGCTCGGCCGATCCTCCGGGCGAGATCCGCATGCTGTCGCGGATGTCCGTACAGCTGCAGCGCGCGCAGCCCGAGGGCGGTGAACGTGAACGAGCTGTGGTTCGACGGCGGTCGTTCGTGGAGCGCCGGCCAGTCACCGCCAGGGTTCTGTTTGAGTGCAACCGCACGCGCGACAGCCGCCGTTACCACACTCCCGCGCAGGCCGATCGCGTGCGATGCGACCAGAGAGAACGCCTCGTTCATCGCGATTTCGCCCAGCGAATTTCCTTCGACGGCGGCGCTCAGGCTCGTCGCAACGCGAGTGAAGGCGCGGAGCGCATCCGCCTGCGCCACTGCCTTGTCGAGCGGCAAGTCCCGGTCGAGCATCGCCCGATACGCGAAGGTTCCGTATAGCTGCAGATGGCACGTCGTCGTGCACGTCTGTGACGACCGCGAGGCCTTCTGCGCCACCTGAATGGCCGCATACCCGCGCGTGGCCGCATCGCGAATGCGAGACGCGTCAAGCGTCTGCGCGGAGGCACTGACCGGCAGGAACATGAGGGAGACGACGATCAGTGGCCACGCCCGTTCGCATCGACTCTTCATGAGACCCTCGCGAATTTGGATCGACCAATATGCAGGTGGGCAGGTGGCGACGGTGCAAAGTCATCAAGCCGAAACACGCGAGAGTCGAATCTCGCGAAATGGCGGATTCCCCACGCCAACCGGCGGATCGACGCGATAGGTGAATGTGAGCGAGTGGTATCCGGACTTGGATGCCCTGGCGGTGAATGTTTCGCCGGTCAACAACCGCTCGATCATGCAGAAGCCAAATTGGTTTGTTATGCAGCCCGCGCCTGCCTGATAACCATCTGCCATCTGGATAGTAACACCCGCGATCGCTGTCTGCCCGTCGTCCTCGACGACTTTGACCTGCAGGAAATACAGCCACTGGGCAGTCGCTCTTGGATCGACTAAGAACGTCGATGCGACTGCCTCCGAATGTTCAGCGTAACGAACATGGATCGTCGCCTCGCCTCGACCCACTGGAGTGAGCAGGCCCGGAGCGGTGAATGCGGCGACGGCAGGCGGCTCTACACTCCACGTCGAGGAGAACGTGACGTCCTGACTATCTCCCCACCGCGGAACATCAAAGAGACTCGCACGACATGAGACGTTAGCGTCGACCGGAACTTGACAGAACAAAATCAAGCGCGGGTTACGATACCTGTCCGGCGAAGGTCCAACGGGGTTGCCCTCGCACGCGGCGTTCGCGAGCAACAGAACTCCAATGACGGCTTTGAAAACTCGGCTTGATGAGTTCACCCGACCGGTTGACGTCAGCGGTCTGCTGAGATCCCAAGCGCCGCCTTCATGGATCCGGTGAACGGAGGGTACTGACATTCGTCGCAATCGTAGCCCAACCGGAACATCGACAGCCGATGGTTCGGCGGGGTTCAACCGCGCTTCAGGGCTTTGCTTGGGCGCGCAATCATCACCTCGGTCGACTTGACGATCGCGATGGCGTCATCGCCCCGCCGCAGTTTCAGCGCTCGAACCGCATCGGCGGTGATCACAGCGGTGAGCGCTTGGTTGCCCACTCGCAGGCGGACCTGAGCGAGGAGACCATCCACGCGCACCTCGTCGATGAATCCCCAAAGACGATTTCGTGCGCTCAACCCTCCTAGGGACTCGTCATCTGCCGGACCGCTCGCACGCCGACGTGCGGCCGGTTGTTGGCGGGCGATCAACCGCTCGATCTCGGAATCCGCGACCCGATGATGGCCGCCTTCGGTTCGAGTCGTTCGGACCCTGCCGCTGCGCACCCAGCGTTTGAGCGTGGAATACCCAACTCCAAGCCTTTCAGCGGCCGCTCTCGCTGTGAGAAGTGCCATTCGCGCCTTTCGAAGTGAGTCGGTCCGAATCGTATCACCACGAGCCGGATGTCGGCGCCGAGTTGCGTTCGTAGCCAGGTGACGACGAATACGTGTGCGTAGTTCCACATCAAAATCGGCGCAAGTCGGCTCTTCAATCCGGTCTGTATTGCGCTATCACGGTCGAGTGCAGTACCGGTACTGCGCTTGATGTCGACCCGGTTCCGGCCTTCCCGTATGTGCGAACGGGCAGCTACACCTCGTTGATCTGGCGGCGCAGTACGCCCTCGCCACTGACTTCGATGTGGCGTTTGGGTTCAAGAACCTGGCTGACCAGAACTACGAGCTGGCCTGGGGGTTTCCACAGCCGGGCCGCACGTTCTACCTCAAGACCCGGATCGGTCTGTGATGGCTTGCAGTGGGAAGGAACGCATGATGACGGTACGGCGTGTCAGTCGATCGCGATCCTACGTGGCGTGCGTTCTGTTGATCGGCGGCAGCACGCTCGTCAGCGCCCAAGCCACGCCTCAGGGCACGGCCGCGTCCACGCTCAGCCTCGCGGGCGACGTCCACACGCCCCTCTCGATCACGCCGGCCGAACTCAAGGCGATGCCGCGAACGAGCGTCGAGGTCAAAGACGAGGACGGCCGGACGGTGAAGTACGAAGGCGTTCTCGTCGGGGAGCTCTTGAAGCGCGCCGGAGCGACACTCGGAAGCGACATGCGTGGGAACGCCATGACGACGTATGTGCTCGCGAGCGCAAGTGACGGCTATCAAGTGCTGTTCTCGCTGGCCGAACTGGATCCCGCTTTCACGAGTTCCGACATCATCGTCGCGGACACCGTCGACGGGAAACCGCTGTTCGCGTATCAAGGTCCGCTCAGGATTGTGTCCCCCAAGGACGCGCGCCCGGCGCGATCCATTCGGATGCTGCAACGCCTCGACGTCGTACAACTCAAGAAGTCGCGATGATTGGCCTCCCCGCGATCGCCGTCGCGCTGCTCTGCGCCGCACTGGCGTCGAGTCGGCTGCCGGCGCAGGCGACGTATCCGTGGGTTCTACCCCCGGGGTTTCCGCCGCCGGCCATTCCGGCCGACAACCCGATGACCGAGGCGAGGGTCGACCTCGGACGACATCTCTTCTACGACACGCGGCTTTCCGGCAATCGAACGCAGTCCTGTGCGTCCTGCCACGAGCAGGCGCGGGCGTTTACCGATGGACGGGCGCGCAGCGTGGGATCCACTGGCCAGGTCCATCCTCGCGGCAGCATGAGCCTCGTCAATATCGCGTACGCGCAAGCGCTGACCTGGGCCAACCCATCACTCACCCGGCTCGAGGAGCAGGCACTAGTGCCGATGTACGGCGATCACCCAATCGAGCTGGGGCTCGATCGCGCCGATCCGTGGCTCCAGACCGTCGCGCGGGATACGACGTATCGACGTTTGTTCCGCGCAGCCTTCGAGGAGGATCAGCCGTTTACCCGCGACAACGTCGTGAAGGCGATTGCCACCTTCGAGCGCTCGATCGTCTCGGCACGTTCGCCGTACGACCGCTATCACTTCGACCGAGATGACGCCGCCATCTCGGAAGCCGCGAAACGCGGCGAAGTGCTGTTTCACAGCCGACCGCTCTCGTGCTTCACCTGTCACGGTGGCATTCATTTCTCCGGAGCGATGGGTGCCCCGCGGCGTGCGATGGCCATCGAGTTCCACAACACCGGGCTGTACAACCTGCGCGGGCTGCTGTCTTACCCGACGGAGAACCCCGGCGTGTTCGAAGTCACGCGCAACGCGGCCGACGTCGGCAAGTTCAAGGCACCGACACTCCGGAACGTCGCCGTGACCGCACCGTACATGCACGACGGCAGTGTGCCGACGCTCGAGGACGCTGTGGCTCACTACGCCGCGGGCGGCCGAACGATTGCTGAAGGCCCGTACGCAGGCGTCGGGCGGGACAATCCCAACAAGGCGGCGGCGATTCGCGGCTTCACGCTCACGCCTGAGCAACGGTCGGATCTCACGTCCTTCTTGCAGTCCCTCACCGACGAGGCGCTCTTCTCGGATCCACGATTCATGAACCCGTGGCCCGTGGCACGGGCCGGGCGATAGAAGTCGAAACGCCATGTGGCGTCGAAGCGCGTTCAGCCAACTGGCGCCAAAAACCAATCGACGTCGGTTATTTGACCGGTGTGCGAGGCGCGTTTTTCAATTCCACGAGGATCGCTTCGTACGGCGTGTCACTGAGATTCTCGATCCGGTGAACCGCCGCCGGGAGAAACCGCGCCTCGCCCGCCTTGCGCCGGAACTCGTTCGATACCCCGTCCGCTCCGGTCACCCGGATGTGCTGATCCGTCAGCGTCACGGCGATGCTCCGCGGATGCTCGTGCATGGAGTCCTTGTCGCCCGGTCCCAAGCGAACCCGCAGGATGCGAACGAGCTCGTTCTCGAACTCAACGTGATTGAATTCGGGATCGACCTTGACCGGATCCTGGGCAGAGGTTGGTGGGGCGGCCAGCAGGAACATTCCAACGAGCAGCAGCACTCGAATCATCGCGACCTCCTCTCGGGCGCTGGCGATTGTTCATCTACGAGCCAATGCACGGGCCAGCGGGAATGGCTTATCGGCCTGACGAGAGAGCTCGATTCCAAGCAGTTCCGCCAACGCTGGTGCGATCTGCGTCATGCGAACGAGGCCGAGACTGCCGCGCCCGCGCGTGTTCGGTCCGGCGACGATCAACGCCGAGTGCAGCTCGGGGAGGTTCGGATCGAAGCCGTGTCCCGCGCGGTTGCGCGGGACCGTGAGCACGGCGTCATGGCCCCCGCCAGAATAAGAGCCGGGACGCATGCCAATGCCAAACGTGGCGTCAGGCTGCGTGCCGAACCGGTCGAGATCCTCGCGCAACCAGATCGACGCGATGCCGTTCTGGGGATCCGCTTTCAAGTCCTCGAGCAGCTTCCTAACACGCGTCGCGAGTGCGCCATCATTCGGGTTCTTGAGATGCACAAATCCTGAGCCGCCCTCGGCGTGGAAGTACGCGTCCCACCCGGTCACTCTGCCCGCGTCGTCAACTCGAAGCAAACCTTCCTTTTTGAACACTGCATTGGGCTGGAGCTGCCGCTCGATCGGCGCGAACCCATGGTCCGACACGATGGCGAGGTGGGTGCGGTCGGCCAGACCCGCGCGCGCGATCGCATCGCGGATTTCGCCGACGTAGCGGTCGACTTGCTGCAGGACTTCGCGCGCGCGAGGGGAGCCCGGTCCCGCAGCGTGCTGCGCGCTGTCGAGCGACGTCAGGTGCAGCAGCAAGACCCGCGGTTTATGGGTGGTCAGAATGTAGGAGGCAATCTCGGTCCGTCCCTTATCCGTAATAGGCCAAGGGAGCGGGGCCTTTTGCGCCGTTTCCATCGCGTCCAGCAAACCCGGCGTGGAGAGGGCCCGGATCAGAGAAGAGTCCGACGGGTGGCTCGACCCCGTGCGCCAGAACTCTGGGACAAGGTAGTCGGCCTTCATTCCGACGGTCACCGGCCAGGAGATCGCTGCTGCCGACATCCCACGTGCGCGCGCGGCGTCGATCAAGGTCGGCACGCGGATATCCCGCGAGTACCAGTACCACGCGTCGTTGGACCGGTCCTCGGGATCGAATACCGCGTTGCCGAAGATCCCATGCACGGCAGGCCGCACGCCCGTGATGAGGGTCGTGTGCGATGCGTAGGTCACCGTTGGGAGCACACCAATCACGCCCTCGGCGTACGCGCCTTCTTCAGTCAATGCCTTGAGCGTGGGAACGAGGCTCGCGTCGGCGCCGACATAAGCGGACGGCATCAGGCCGTCAACGGAGATCATGACGAGATGTGCGGGCGTCTGCGCGTGGGCCGCAACGAATGTCAGGAGGCAGAATGGCAGGATTACGCGGATCAGCCAGCGACGCTCTGACATATGTGCCGGCATTATTCATGACGTCTGCTGCAAAGTCCATGTGGGTCAAAATTCGGGTACTGACGGCCGGCCAGCATGCGAATATCTCGCATGGTTTGGAGTCGCCGTCGTTTCCTGTCGCTGGGGAGTGCCGGAGCGTCGGCACTGACGCTCCGCGTACCAATCGCAGCCGGTGAGGAGCAGTCGCCTTCACAAGGCGAGCGGCCTCTGGCTCAGGCTGCAGCCGAGCGACAAGCACAACGCCTCCGGCTGATGCGAGTCGGGCTCGGCCAGGCACCCGCCGATGTCGTCATCGTGAATGGGACACTGCTGAACACGCTCACTGGCGAGTTGCTGCCAGGATGGGGCGTGGCGTTCAGCGGCGATCGCATTGCCGCTGTCGGTGATGTTCGGCGTCACGCTGGGCCCAAGACGACCACGGTCGATGCAACGGGGATGACGCTCGTGCCCGGCTTCGTCGACGCCCACTATCACTGCGAGAGCAGCCGACTCAGCGCCCGTCAGCACGCCGCGGTGACCTTGCCGCAGGGCCTCACGGCATACTTCGAAGGAACCCACGAGATCACCAACGCCGCACGCGGCCTGCCCGGTGTCGAGTATTTCGTGCAGGCCACCCGCCGGCTCCCACAGAAAATCTATCCTTGCGTCTCGTCGGCCACGCCGCCGAGTCCTGTCGAGACCACCAGCGGTCACATCGGCTACGACGAGACGATGGCGGCCTTTGAACAATGGCCGGCCGAAGTTCCGGGGATCGACGAGGTGATGGACCTGCCGCGAGTCCTGGACGGGTCGTCACGGCTGCACGGAGTCATCCAAGCGGCTATCGACGGGCGCCGGATCGTCGCCGGCCACGGCAGTCCGCCGCCGGACGTGCTCGACGCGTGGATTGCGGCGGGCATCGCTTCGAGCCACTCGTCCCGAGTTGCTGAAGCGTTGACGATGCTGCGCAAGGGCGTCCACATTCAGCTGAAAACCGAACGTAGCGCGGAGATCATCGCCGATCTGTTGAACAGCGGTGTCCGCGACTGGCGGCATGTCGGCCTCGCAGTGGACGATCGGACGGTCGCGGAGCTTCTTGACCGCGGCGGAATCGACTATGAGGTCCGGCGCGCGATCGAGCTCGGCGTCCCGACGGTGACTGCCTACCAGATGGCGACTATCAATAACGCGGCGCACTGGCTGGTCTCGCACCTGCATGGCGTAATCGCTCCAGGCCGCTTTGCAGACGTGCTTCTGATCTCAGATCTGGCCAGAGTGACTATCGACAAGGTCTTCGCAAGCGGCCAGCTGGTCGCCGAGCGGGCGCGACTCACGGCGGCGCTCGCCGCCACGCCAATCGGCCCGGACTTGCGGTCGACTGTGCGGCTCTCGAGGAACCTGAGAGCTGCTGATTTTGTCATCGCCCCGCCACCGGGTCGCGCGGAAGTGCAGGCCTACGTTCTGCCACCGCGCTACTTCTCTCGCGAGCTCGGACCCATTACCAAAACCCTGCCGGTGCGGGATGGCCAGGTTCAACGCGACCTCGCACGTGGTATCACGAAGTTCGCCGTAATCGAGCGGTACGGCAAGGGCATGAGCCTTGGCGTGTCGTTCTGGGAGTTGGGGTTCAACCAGGGAGCGATCGCCTGGACCGTCAATCACGATCATCACAACCTGGGCGTCCTTGGCGCGACCGACGAGGACATGGCTGTGGCGGCGAATCGATGCGCGGCGATCGACGGAGGGTTCGTGATCGTCAACGAAGGCAAGGTGCTGGCAGAGCTCTCGCTCCCGATTGGAGGGCTCATGAGTGACGCCGACCCAGTTGAGGTCGCTGAACAGATCCGAAAGCTCGATCGAGTCGCCAAAGAACTGAACCCGGCGCCAGCGTTGGCCGACCATCCGACTGACCGGCTTACGTTCATGAACCTGACCTGCGATCCGTGGAAGTACTCCTTGACCGACCTCGGCCTTTTCAATCTCGAAACCCGCGAGCGGTTGCCGGTGGTGTTCTAATGCACAGTCGAACGTCTGTCATTGCCTGCGCGCTCCTCGCCGTTGCGACGGTAGGCACGTCTCAGGTCGAGTCGCAGAATTCCGCGGCGGCCACAAGCCAACGGCGACTCACGCTGCAACAGCTCGTCGACCCTGCGACGCGCGTCGAGGTTGACGGCCGGGTCGTCTCATTTGCGCTCCTGGGCCTCATCCGCTTCGAGACCGTGGCCGATCTGTTCCAACACATCGATCGCGAGTCGGGACGGTGGCGCTTCGCGACGCGCGCCGAGCGCCAGGCATTCGGCGACGATCTGCTCCGCCGCGGCGTGGAGAGCCGCATCGTGTCGATGGAAACAGAATTGCCGCTGGAAATCCTCCTGACTCACACGCAGGCAGAGATCGAGCGGGCGGTCGCGGCCGTACGGACTTCGGATGCGCCGGCTGTGTTTCGTGGACGCCACTGGCAGGTGAGCGTCGAGAGCTACCGAGACGCATTCGTTCGTGTCAGGGACCGCTGGCAGAAGAGCCTGAACTGCTGGAGCGCAGCGCCTTCCATCCCGGGGCGTGTGCTCTCGAACTGGTACTTGATCGACGAAGGCATCGAGCTCTATGGTGCCGTCTACGATTCCACCGAGCACTTCTGGCAGGCGGTCAAGTACCACCCGGACGTGACGCTCCGGGAGGTGCGCGAGCTCATAGCTGCTTTCAAGGTGGTGGACTGGCGCGCCTGGGTTGCCGCGCTCGAAAACGACCAGCGCTTTTATTTCGATCACGCCTATGCGGTCGAGTTCCTCGAGTTCAATCTTCGGCCCGATCAGTTCGACCGGTTCGATCGCGAGCTCGCCGCGGCAGGAGCTCCTGAGGAGCGGGCCAGAACCATGCAGCAGCGAGGCGGACGAGAGGCAGGTCGGCCCGTCCGATTCACGTCCTTGCAGGAGAAAGTGCTGTGGGGAGATCTGGCCGACGTGTTTCATCTCGTCTTCGTATTCTCCGAGCAGGGGAGGGCACCGCTCCCTCAGGGTGCCGACAGGGTACGTGCCGCGCTCTCCGCCCGGCACTTCGATGACATTTATCTGCCCGGTCATGCGGCGGGCCGGTTTCCGTTTCTCAGTCCCGTTTTCCAGGAGCTGATGTTCGAGATCTGGAAGGTCAAATATCTTCAGATCCCGCGATTCGGCGAAGTGATCCGCGCGACGGCCGGACGTCGTCTCGACCACTTTCTCAACGACGGCGATTCACCGGACATTCCGATTCGCGTGTACGTCGGTCAACTCAATCGCATTCGCGACCTGGCGTTCGCCCAAGTGAAGGCCCCTTGAGGCGCCGCGATTCATGCGTCCAGCGCTGTCGGAAACGGTTGACAATGGCATCGCACTGCGAGGTAATGTGCCAGCGCTCGAAGACGAGTTCCTTCTGCTTGGGAGATCCACTCATGACTGCAATGCGCGTCTTCCTCCACGTATGCCTCGTGCTGGGGATCACGACCGGAACGGTGTTTGCGCAATCACGCACCGGCACCATCTACGGCTTCGTCCGCGATGCGACCAAAGCCGTCGTCCCCGGCGCCGCCGTCACCGTGAGTGAACAGGCAACTAGCGTCGCGCGGGAGACGACCACCGACACGCAGGGCCGCTTCGAGTTTCCGCTGCTCCCGATCGGGCAGTACACCGTCAAGGTCAGTCTCGCGGGATTCGAGGAGACGACGGTCGCCGATGTGACGCTCGAGACCCAGCAGAATCGGGAAGTGGATTTCGTACTGACGGTCAGCGGCGTGACAGAAACGACGACCGTCACTGCGGCCTCCGTGGCGCTCGACATCGAGCGCCGGACCTCGTCGCTCGGACAGGTGATCAACAGCCAGCAAGTCGCGGACCTGCCGCTCAACGGCCGCAACTTCGTCCAGCTCGGCACGCTTGCGCCAGGCGCCGTGAAAGGCGAGGGCGCATTCTTCAACAACAAAGGCACCACCGAGGTCTCGATCCGTGGCAGCACGTCGATCTCGGTACAAGGTATGCGCGAGAACGCCAACGACTTCCTGCTCGATGGAATCGACAACAACGAGTTGACCGCCGGTGCCATTTCGATCCTGCCTTCAGTCGAGTCGATCCAGGAATTCAAGGTCATGACCAACAATTACTCGGCCGAGTACGGGAGCCGCGGTGGTGGCACGGTGCTCGTTTCGACCAAGAGTGGCAGCAACCAGTTCCACGGCTCGCTCTTTGAGTTCCTCCGCAACGACGCCTTTGATGCGCGGAACTTCTTCGAGCTCGAAAAGGGAAAGTTCCGCCAGAACCAGTTCGGCGGATCGCTCGGCGGCCCAATCGTCAGTGGGAAAACGTTTTTCTTCGCTGATTATCAGGGCTTCACCATCCTGCAGGCGCAGCCGGTGTTGTCCACCGTCCCCACCATGAGAATGCGTCAAGGCGACTTCAGCGAGTCGTTTCCCGGCGCGCCGGCCCGAACGGTGTACGACCCGTCCACGCAAACGATCAACCCGGCGACGGGACAGCTCGTGCGACAGCCATTCGCCGGCAACCAGATTCCTGCGACCCGCATCGACCCGATCGCGCTGCGGCTTCTGAACCTCTACCCGGCACCCACGTTCACCGACCGGCTCGCTGGAAATCATCTGGGCAACCCGGTCAAGGACTTCACGCAGCACTACATCAACACGCGCGTTGATCACCATTTTGCGAATACCGACTCGCTGTTCGTGCGCTTCACGTGGGACAGGGCCACGCAGTTCTATCCGTACAGCTTCGATTACGGGCGAGCAGGCACCTACAGCACGGTCGATTACCTGACCAAGGCCCGCAACCTTGCGGTTTCCGAAACGCACATCTTCTCGCCGCGAGTGCTCAATCAAGCGACCGTTGGCTACAACTACGTGCAGAACACGATGACCTCGATCGGTCAGGGGCAGAACCTGCCGCAGGAGTGGGGGCTGCCAGGCGCCAATGAAGGCAACTTCGAGACGTCCGGCCTCACGCAGATCAATCTGGGACTTGGCTTCACGAGCCTCGGTGACCGGCTGTTCACTCCTTTCCTCGGTGGAACCGAGGTGTTCCACTTCGCCGATACGCTGAGTGTCGTTCGCGCTGGCCACACGATGAAGATGGGCGGCAGCGGCCGACTGATGGGGATGGATACGTTGGGGGCACTCGCCTATGCGGGTGTCTTCGCGTTCGACCAGTTGTTCACGGGACAGATCCTGCCGAGCGGCGCCCTCGATGCCACCACCGGGCATCCCATCGCCAGCTTGATGCTTGGGTTGCCTGCGTCGGGCACGAAGTCACAGGCGTTCGACGGCTATACGACGACACGCAAGTGGCAGGAGTATCGCCTGTATTTCGACGACACCTGGCAAGTGCGGCCGGATCTCACGCTCAATCTCGGTCTTGCTTACAACCTGACGAGTCCGCAATATGAAGCTGAGAACCGGTACACGAACTTTGTCGCCGAGACAGGCGAGTTCCTCACTGCCGGCGACAACGCGGACAAGTACGCCGGCGTCCGGTGGGAT
This sequence comes from uncultured Acidobacteriota bacterium, assembly GCA_963846425.1. GTDB lineage: Bacteria > Acidobacteriota > Vicinamibacteria > Vicinamibacterales > UBA2999 > JACCSI01. The sequence goes on from CAWJVW010000003.1 coordinate 157,768, forward strand.
AAGAACAACTTCGAGCCACGGTTCGGTCTGGCCTGGAGCCCGTTCGGCAGCCAGAAGACCGCCATTCGCGGCGGCTACGGCGTGTTCCACGACGTCTCCTCCAACGGTGGCGTCCAGGGGCTGGTCTACAACCCGCCCTTCTTCTCCGAGACCGGCTTTACGGCAAACAACATCACGCCGGTGCGGACGCTGCGGACGGGTTTCGAGGTGTTGCCGCGTCCGAATCCCGCGACGTATCCGGGAAACGTGTTCCTGCACGAGGTCGACTTTCAGCAGGGCACGATTCAGATGTGGAATGGCAGCGTGCAACGCGAACTGATGGAGAGAGTCATCGTCACCATGGCGTACGCAGGCACGAGGGGCCGCAACATTCAGAGCAAGGGTTGGAATACCAACAGTGCGCCGCCGGGGCCCGGCTTCAATACCGCGAGTCGGAGGCCGTATCCGCAATACCTCAACTTCAACGCGATCATCGGCCGCGGAACACTGGATCACAACTCGCTGCAGTTCAAGGCGGAGCGCCAGTTCTCCGGCGGGTTGTACGTGCTCGGCGCGTACACGTTCGGCAAGACCGAAACCAATGGTGCCGGGCAGAACGTGGGAGTGGGCCAGGGCATTCGCTACTGGCCGTACCTGCCATCGCCCGACGCGGATGACGGCTTGTCTGACACGGACGTCCGTCATGCCTTCAATCTGAGCTACATCTGGCAGCTCCCAGTTGGGCGTGGGCGAACCTTCCTCGCCGACCTCGACGGCGTCGCAGAAGCCCTGCTCGGGAACTGGCAGGTCAATGGGATCATTCGCGCGCGCTCAGGCCTTCCACTCGCGATGACAATGGCAACCAACCAGAACGGCACGGCGCTCGGCAATCGCCCGAACCAGGTGTGCGACGGCAGACTCGACGAGAGCGAGCGCACGTTGCTTCGCTGGTTCGACACGAGCTGCTTCGTCGCGCCCGCGCCGGGTGTCTTAGGCGACGCTCCGCGAACGGTCTTTTCAGGCCCGGGCCTCGTCAACGTCGATATGTCGTTCTTCAAGACATTCAGATTGAGCGAAGTGCAAGTGCAGTTTCGTGCCGAGGTCTTCAATCTGTTCAACACGCCACAGTTCGCGAACCCTGCAACGAATGTGGGTGCTGTGAACTTTGGCCAGATTCAATCCACCATCAATCCATCAAGGCAGTTGCAGTTTGCTTTGAAAGTCGTCTTCTAACCTCGTATCCACACGGGCGGTCCCGCACCGGGACCGTCCGGGCGCGATCAGGCATGGCGGCGCCGGCCGGGTCACGACTCGAAGGAGATCCTGACGATGTTCGTTCCCGACAGTTTTGGGCTCGCCATGATGATGATGATCTCCAGCACGATCTGCTGGGGATCGTGGGCCAACACCTACAAGCTGACGAAAGGCTATCGCTTCGAGCTGTTTTATTGGGACTACGCGGTAGGCATCTTCCTCATCTCGATCATCTTCGCGCTCACGCTCGGTTCCACCGACCAGGGGCCGACGAGCTTCTTGAACAACGTCCGGACGGCCGACACGAGCAACATCGTGTTTGCCTTGATGGGCGGCTTCATCTTCAACATCGCCAACCTGCTGCTCGTGGCGGGCATCGAGATGGCCGGCCTCGCCGTCGCGTTCCCACTGTCGATCGGGATCGCTCTCGTCGAAGGCGTCGTGCTCAGTTACGCGCTTCAGCCGAAAGGCGACGCCGCCCTGCTGGCAGTCGGGGTTGCGCTGGCCATTGTGGCCGTGATTCTCGACGGCAAAGCCTACAGCGCGCTCAAAGCTGGCACCTCGGCGGTGTCGCGGAAAAGCGTTGTCATCTGCGTGGTATCGGGCCTGTTGATGGGGGCCTTCGCCCCCTTCGTGACACGCGCCCTCACGTCGGGCAATACGCTCTCACCCTACAGCATTGCCGTGTTCTTTACCCTGGGGGCTTTTCTGTGTTGCTTCGTGGTGAACGTGTACTTCATGCGCAACCCGCTGGTCGGTGGACCGGTCGATTTCTCCGGCTACTTTCGAGCGCGGCCTGTCGATCATCTGCTCGGCATTCTCGGTGGATTCATCTGGGGCACCGGGACGGTGTTCAACTTCGTCGCTGCAGGGCTCGTGGGCGTGGCGATCGCGTACGCCATCGGTCAGGCGGCACCGATGGTGGCGGCGCTGTGGGGCGTGCTGGTGTGGAAGGAGTTTCAAGGGGCCAACGCGCGCGCAAAACTCTATCTCGCAGGGATGTTCGTCAGCTATCTGCTCGCGTTGGTCATGATTTCGCGAGCGTACACCGCAGGATGACCGGCATATGTTTGCTGAGTCGATGAGGCCGGCGTGAATCGGAGGTTGTTGGCCATGAGGGGGGTTCGCTCGAGTGTCGTTGCGCTCGCGGCAGCTGGGGCGCTCATCGTCGCGATTGTGCCAGCCGCCGCGCAGTCCAGAAAAAAAGTGATCGTCGACCAGGACGCCCGCGGCCCGGCCAGTACCGACCTGCAGTCGATTCTGCTGTTTCTTCAGGCGCCGGATGTCGAGGTGCTCGGTATCACCCTGGTGACCGGTGACCAGTGGCTCAAGGAGGAGACGCTGCGCACGTTGCGTGCCGTCGAGATCGCACGGCGCACCGACGTACCCGTTGTACCAGGTGCGCTCTACCCGCTGATCAATTCGAAGGAGCTGTCAGAGGCATGGGAACGCCAATACGGCGAGTTGAGCTTCAAGGGCGCGTGGACGCCCCGTCTCTATCACGCGCCAGACGTGCTCCCCACGCTTGAAGAAGGCATGCCGACCACGAAGCCGCTCGACGAACACGCGGCAAACTTCATCATTCGCATGGTCCGCAAGTATCCCAACGAGGTGACGATATGGGCGGGCGGGCCGCTGACCAATATCGCTCTTGCCCTGCGACTCGACCCTGAGGTGGCATCGCTGGCGAAGGAACTCGTCCTGATGGGAGCCGGATTCAACGTCGGGGAGGGCGGCATACACCGCATCAATGGCCGCCGCGAGTTCAACTGGTGGTTCGATCCCGAGGCCGTGCGTATCGCGATGAGCGCCCCGTGGAAGAAGATCGTGATCACTCCAGTCGATATTTCAGTCAAGACACGGTTGAGCGACGACATCAGGAATCAGATAGCACAAGCAAAGACGCCCGTCGCCCACTATCACACGCAATTCGCCCGCAGCAGCTACATGTGGGACGAGATTTCGGCACTGGCCTGGATGGATTCCTCGATCATCACGAAGCAGCAGGAACTTTACGTGAATATCGACATCAGTCATGGCGCTGGTTATGGCCAGACGATCTTCGTCGAGAAAGAAATGGAGGGTGGCGCTGGTCGACCGCCTGTGCCGCGAAAGATGCCCGCCTGGTGGCAGCTGGCCACCGTCCAGTGGGATCTGGACACCGCGAAGTTCTACAAGATGTATATCGATCTCATGTCTCGGGCACCGCGCTCGAATCCGTCCGCTGTGAGGTGACGTGATGCGGAGTCTCACACGAGCAGTCGCTGCGGCAGCGTTCCTCGCGATCGCCAGCCTCGAGGTCAGTGCTCAGGGCGTCGGCACCCAACCGTCAGGCGGCAGCCGGCAGAAGGTCTTCATCGACCAGGATGCCGCACCGCTCGGGACCGATATGTTGTCCACGCTGGCGCTGCTGCAGTCGCCTGACGTCGAGGTGCTGGGAATCGCCGTGACCGCCGGCGACGTCTGGTTGAAGGCCGGCGTCCAGAACATGCTGCGGATGCTGGAGCTCACCGGTCACGGCAAGGTGCCTGTGGCGCCCGGAGCCGAGTTTCCGCTCATCAACACTCGCGAGCTGACAGACGCGTGGGAGGACCAATACGGCGAGTTCTCTTACAAGGGCGCATGGAACCCGGGCCGCTACCACGAGCCGAATGAGGTCCCGACGCCGCCGACCGGCGCCACGACGCTGAAGCCCATCGATCGGCACGGCGCGCTGTTCCTGATCGACACGATCCGCAAACACCCCAACGAGGTCACTCTGTGGGTCGGCGGACCGTTTACCACGGTGGCACTTGCCCTGCGGCTCGATCCGGAGATCGCGACGCTCGCCAAGCAACTCGTCCTCATGGGTGCCGGCTTTAACGTCGATCGCGGAGGAAACCATCGCATCAACGGCCGCCGCGAGTTCAACTGGTGGTGGGATCCCGAAGCGACCAGGATTGCGATGAGCGCGCCGTGGAAGAAGATCACGATCACCCCCGTCGACATCTCTGTCAAGACGCAATTGAGCGACGAGCTGAAGGGCCGAATCGCCAAGTCCACTTCCCGGGCCGCGCAGTTCATCACGAAGTTCATGCCGGCCGGACAGGGCGGTGGCGGCGGCGGCTTTATGTGGGACGAGATAGCGGCGGTGGCGCTATTGCAACCGTCAATCATCACCAAGCAGCAAGAGCTGTACGTGAATATCGACATCGACCACGGCCCCGGCTACGGACAAACGATCTTTGTCGAAGCCGAAATACCGGCGGGCCAAGGGCAGCCGGCGCAGCCGAGAAAAATGCCGTCGTGGTGGCGGGTCGCGACGGTGCAGTGGGATTTGGATCTGCCAAAGTTCTACAACCTCTTCGTGGACCTCATGAGTCGGTGAGATGACGAGACGCGTCTTTGCAATTGTTCTTGGGTTCTGCCTCTGGTGCTCTGTCGCTGCGGCGCAGAGTGGAGCGGCTCGAAAAGTCATATTCGATACCGACTTCGTCATCCCGCCACAGGACGACGGGTTGGCGCTGATTTTCACGCTCAACTCGCCTGAGCTGCAGATCCTTGGCATCACGACGGTCGCCGGTAATGACAGCATGGAGCGCGCCACGTCCGACGCCCTTCGCGTCCTCGAGATCGCGGGGCGAACCGAGATCCCGGTCTACAAAGGCGCCAACATGCCTTTGATGCACGAGAAATCCGAGTTCGCGACGAAGACGCACGGCCGCTGGTGGTCTGACGATACTCCGCCCACCCCACCCGGTGGGTTTGCAAAAAAGCAGGCCGAGCGCGACCGTGCCGCCGACTTCATCGTGCGCACGGTCAACGAGAATCCCGGCGAGGTAACGATCATCGCGATCGGTCCACTGACAAACGTCGCCATGGCGCTCAGGATGGAGCCGGGGCTGGCGCCGAAAGTCAAGCAGCTGGTGATCATGGGCGGCGCAGTTGCGTTTCTCCCCGATGGCGCGGGGAACGTCACACCGAATGCCGAGTTCAACTTCTGGGTCGATCCGGAAGCCGCACGTATCGTGCTGCGCTCGGGCATCCCCATCGCGCTGACGCCCCTCAACGTCACGCGCAAGACGTCGTTCACCAAGGACTGGTACGACAAGATCGTGGCCGTCAACACTCCGCTCACCGCCCTCATCAAGGAGCGGATGGGCCCGCGGTTCGAGAAGAACCCCAAGGCTGGCGGCCAGATGTACGACCAGCTCGCGGTCGCCGCGCTCATCGATCCGACGCTCGTGCAGACGCGTACGCTCTACGTCGACGTGGACGCGAACCGGGGACCTAACTATGGCGTGTCGGTCGGTGGTCCCGCGATCTGGCCCGGGGTCGAGGGTGCACAGCAGATGACCGTTCAGTACGACGTGGACTTCAAACGATTCGTCACGATGTTTGTGGAGCGCGTCTCCAAAAAGTAACCAGATGGTCGAAGCATCGCCAAGCGTCACGTAAAACGAAAGTGAGTGTCATGGGGAAGCGGCCACGCATCGCAGTTGTCGGCAGCGCGAACGTCGATCTCACCACTTTCTCTGATCGGTTTCCGCGCGCTGGCGAGACGATTTTCGGCGATCACTTCGATCTCGGCTGGGGTGGGAAGGGAGCGAACCAGGCGGTCGCTGCCCGGCTCTGCGGCGCGGACGTGTTCATGGTTGCCCGCGTTGGCGATGACTTGTTTGGGCCTGCCACGATCCGAAATTTCGAGTCGCAGGGCATTGACGCGACGCACGTCAAGATCGTGCCCGGGACCTCGAGCGGGGTCGCGCCGATCTTCGTGGAATCGAACGGCCAGAACCGGATCATCGTGGTCAAGGGGGCCAACGATCGGCTGATGCCCGCGGATGTCGACGAGGCACGGCCAATGCTGGAACAGGCCGATTGCATTGTCCTGCAGTTCGAGATCCCGCTCGAGACGGTCTACCACACGATACGGTTTGCCGGCGAGCGCGGCATTCGGTGCATTCTCAATCCGGCGCCCGGCCTGCCGATGGACATCAACGCCGTGTCGCCGGTGCACTACTTCGCGCCCAACGAAAGCGAAGCCGAGACAATCAGCGGCATGTCGGTGCGATCCGTGGATGACGCAGTCGTCTGTGGCCGGGCCCTGGTCCAGCAGGGCCTGCAGCGCGTCATCATCACGCTCGGGCAAGAGGGAGCGCTGCTCGCGACGGCGAACGGAACCGAGCTCATCCCCGCATTCAAGGTCCCGACGAAGGACTCCACCGGCGCCGGCGATGCCTTTGTCGGCAGTTTCGCGGTCTTCCTTGGCGAAGGACTCTCTGAGCGGAATGCGATCGCACGGGCGAATCTCTATGCCGGGCTGTCGACGATGAACGTCGGCACGCAGAAGTCCTTCGTGTCACGCGATCGGTTCGAGGAGGAATGGCGCACGCGTGGCAACCAGGTCACCGACCCGGTGACCTGATTTTACGGCCCGCTGCGTCTTTCCGCGTTCCTTCGTCGGCACGATGAGGCAGTCATGAAACGATCGCTCTTTCTCACGCCCTTACTCTCCATCATCGGCGCGACCTTGGCGCTTGCGACTGCGCCCGACGTGCACGTGCTGATGATCTCGGTCGATGGCCTGATGCCATCGGTGTACACGTCGCCGGGGCCCGCGCGTATCCCGGTTCTTCGGCAACTGGCAGCGGATGGCGCATCGGCTCAGGGGGTTATCGGCGTTCTTCCGTCGGTGACGTATCCCGCACACACCACGCTCATCACGGGCGTCAACCCCGGTGTGCACGGCATCCTGAACAACGGCATGTTCGATCCCGAGGGCCGCTCTGCGAATGCGACCAATTGGTATGCGAGCGCTATCCAGGTACCCACGCTGCTCGGGGCGGCTCGATCGAAGGGCCTCACGACCGGTGCGGTGACGTGGCCTGTCACGGTCGGAATGGACATCGATTTCCACGTGCCTGAATTCTGGCGAGCGTCCTTCGGAACCGATCATCCGGAGAGCTTGATGTTCCTGAAAGCCGCATCGACGCCGCATCTGCTCCACGCCATCGAAATCGCACGTCGCAAGCCGCTGCCAGGGCGTCAAATGGATCCTGATCGCCGCGATATGGCGGACTTCATTCTTCGCACGTACCAGCCGAATCTGATGCTCGTGCACTTTGTCGAGCTCGATACCGTGCAGCATTCGACCGGAGTGGGCTCGCCAGAGTCGCTGGCCACGCTCGAGCGTGTTGACGGGTACATCGGGTCATTATTGAAAACGTTGGCCGACGGTGGGTTGCGGGAGAAAACCCATGTGCTCGTGGTCTCGGATCATGGGTTTCTGCCGATCACCAAACGGTTGCACGTGAATACCCTGTTCAAGCAGGAGCGCCTGCTCGAAACCGACGATCGTGGCCGGATCACGAAGTGGGATGCGTACTTTTACTCGACTGGCGGGTCGGGATTCGTGTTTGTGAAGAACCCCGCAGACCAGCAACTGGTCAACCGCATTCGGGCCATGCTCGAGAAGCTGCGCAGCGATCCCGCAAACGGCATACGAACCATCTGGTCACATGACGAGATCGTGCAACTTGGAAGCTTCCCCGATGCGGTGCTCGGGATAGATATGCAATCCGGGTTCTACACCGGCGGCGATCACGACACGCTGCTCTCGGGGCTGAGCATGAACGATGGCCGGCCAATGAGCGGTGGCCATGGGTTCGACCCCAGGCGTCCGGAACTGCACGCGTCGCTGATCGTGTCGGGGCCGAATGCGCAGGGTCGCGGAAACCTTGGTGTCGTCCGTATGACGCAGATCGCCCCGACGGTCGCGCGCTGGCTTGGAGTCGGCCTGTCGCCACTCGCGGACCAGCCTCTCGAAAAGGTGCTCCCGGCGGCAGGCTCGCAGCCTCGCTGAACGCTGACGACGCGTGGGGGCGAGGCTGACCTGCCTGGCCCTCCCATTCACGCGATCTTTCCGACGGGCGAATCTGTTATCGAGGTTCGCTCAATCAGAACGTCAGGCGAAATGCCATCTGGAACTGACGCGCGGCCTGCGAATTGACGATCTGACCGAACGTCGCGCTTGGTGTCGTGCCCGTCCCCCACGTCCGGTTCACTGACGTGGCGCTCTGCGGCGTGAGCCTGTTCGCCAAGTTGAAGCCTTCGAAGATCAATTCCAGAACGCGACCATTGGGCAGAGCGAACTTACGTGCCAGTCGCGCGTCGATCGCGTAATACCCAGGCACGTCGAATGCGTTGTACTCGATGCCCGTCGGCCGATCGTTGAAGACGGTGTCGCCGTTGTTATCGAGGCCAGTGACCGCATTGAAAGGATAGTTCTTGGTCGCGATAATCCGCGGCGCCAATTGCCATCCGTTCGCCAATGCGGCGGCGAGGCCCTGGAGCCCGTCGAACCGCGGTTCGATCACGCCCGTCAGCACGAATCGATGAGGCATATCGAAGTCGCCCGTGCCGTTGTCGGACTCGAAATCCTGGGGATCCGACGGCGACGTGAAGATTCCAAAGCCGGTGAAATCGTTCGCGAATGCGGCGCCGTCGACCTTGGACCAGTGATGTGAGGCTTGAAACGAGACGCCATGCGAGAAGCGCTTGGTCAGCACCGTGACCAGGCCTTGATAGTTCTGATAGCCAATCGACTTCGACACGAAGATATTGCCAAACCTCGGATCCGGCCGCGGGGTTGTGGTCCAGCGTCTCGTGCCGTCCGGCAGGGTCCCGGCGGGCGTGAGGTTGGTCACGTACGCGACGGGCAGATTGCGCCCGCGATTGACGCGGTATGTAAAAGAGAGGGCCAGATCTTGCAGGAGCTCGCGGTCGTAGGTCGTGAACCACTCGTGGACTTTGATGTCCTGAAACTCCGGGTCCATGATGCGAATATCCGATACCACGTTGACACCGGTAATTGGCGCGACCGCCCCGCGGCTGAAAACGGGTGCACCGGCGTTGGTCGGTGTCACATTGACGTTCAGCACGTCGATCCCGTTGCCGCGCAGGAACGTGTTGAACGTCTGCGGCGTCATCATGTTGTAGAAGATTCCGTACCCGCCACGGATCACGTCGCGGCCGTTTCCAAACGGGTCCCACGCAAAGCTCACGCGTGGTGCCCAGTTGTTCTTGTCGCCGGGGAACAGGCCGACGCCGGGCAGGAGGGGATTGGGACTGTCCTGGGCTCGTGTGAACACCTCGTAGCGCAAGCCGAGATTCAACTTCAGTCGGCTCGTCAGCCGGAAATCGTCCTGGAAAAAATAGCCCTGATTGATGGTGCGCGCTTCCTGGTATTCGGGGCCGATGGATTGTGTGAATCGCGAATACGAGTAGCGCTGGCCAGTTGCGGGGTCAGTCGCCCCCGCTTCCGCCAGAATGAACTGGTCGGTCGCGGAAACCGCAGGCCGCACGCCAGCCACCGCCGCCAGCCCCCCAAACGTGAATGTCCCGTTGATGTTGGTGATGCGCTCTTTGAACCAGACAGGCAGGATATCCACACCGAACTTGAACGTGTGTGCGCCCTTGACGATCGAGATGTTCTCGTTGAACTGAAATCCTCGCTCGCGCGTGCGGCGATGTCCGTTCGCATTGCCGTTGAAGCTGCCGACGCCGCTGATCGTGATGTTCGGGTCGTTGGGATTGACCTCGACTCCGTTGCTGATGCCGCGGCTCGTAAACAGGAAACGCGCCTCGCTGACGATGTTCGAGCGAAAGATGGACACCAGCTGCGTCGTGAACGACTGCGGCTCCTCGTCGAATCGCGCCGCCGTGTCTCGAGTCTGGCTGCCGCCGAACGTGTTCGGCGATTCGCGGTCGTAATAATAGAAGTAGCGCGTTGATACACGGTGGTTCGGTGTTGCCTGGATGTCCACTTTTCCGGTGACCGTGTGCGCGCGAAATTGCGCATCAAAGGTGCCGACGTTGTCCCGGGAAATGCCCAGGCGCTCGGCGTCGGCCAGCCTGAAGCCGGATACCGTCGGCGCATCCGCCATCCATCGCTCGTAGTTGGCAAAATAGAACGCCCGATTGGAAAGAAGGGGCCCGCCGACCGTGCCCCCGTAGTTGTAGCGGGAGAAATCCGGCTTTGGCGTGCCGGGCAGTTGCAGGAACGGTGACGCGTTCAGGAACTTCTGGCGCGTGAACATGTACAGGGAGCCGTGCAGCGTATTGCTGCCAGACCGCGTGATGGCGTTCTGAAGACCGCCCGCGACGCGACCGAACTCAGCCGAAAAGTTCGTCACGGTCTGAAATTCAGCAATCGACTCCTCGCTGATCACGAGATTGCGCGCGCCGCCCTGAAGATTGTTGGAGACGCCGTCGATGTTCATCTGACGCAGCCCCAGTCCGCCGTACACCGTCGAAATCGTGGGCGTGCCAGAGCCCGAGCCGCCATCCGGCGGACCGGCGTTGACACCTGGTTGAACGATGTAGAAATCCTGGATGCTGCGACCCTGCAGGGGAAGCGCGCGAACCGTTCGTTCGTCGAGCGTATTGCTCACAACGGTGCGTCCAACCTCGATCGTGGGCGAAGCCGCCGTAACCTCGAGCGTCTCCTGGAACGAAGTGGTCGAAAGGTCTACTTCGATCGTCAGGACGCGGCCGGCGCTGACTTCCAGATTCGCGCGGCTGACCGTCGCGAAGCCCGGCTTTGACGCGCGAACCACGTACTCGCCCGGCGGGACGAGAGGCATGAAATAGCGGCCACCGGCGTCGGTCGCGACCTTGCGCTCATATCCGGTGCGGACGTTGGTCGCTGCTACCTCCACCTCGGAAAGAGGCTCACCGTTTTGTCCTCGAACGAATCCCTCGATGGTCCCGTCAATGGCCTGACTTTGGGCGACAACGACACTCGCGCGGCCCACCACGAGCCCTGAGACGGCGAGTGTCATGAATAGCAGGCTTGTCATGAGCCGATACCGAGCGGAATTTCGAGATGACACTCTGGACCTCCCGATTGATCTGTATGCTGCAGCCTCAATTGCTTCACCGTTCGCGAGAGTGCGACTCATCAATCGCGCCTACTGTAGAGAGGAGGAAGCCGTGACTCAAGTGAAAAGCGGAGCATGGCGGACGATCAGGAGGATGCACGAATGCTAGCCGCGATGCGAGTCGTCCAGAGGCTTGCTGCGGATCGAGCATAACCCCTCGGCCGATTGTCAGGCTGTGAACCATTCGTGAACAATTTGTTCCCGAACAACCATGACGGACGTTTCGCTGAATTTTCACGTTTCCCTTTTCCGAGCCGTGGGCGGCGTGACGAGTCCGCAGGGGCGAGGCCGGCGGGAGTATGGATATGTCGGACGCACCAGATCAACATCTACTCGAGGTTCTGCTGGACTCTTGGGACCGGAACAACACCATCATGCTCAACTTGCTGCGCGCCCTCCCCGAGGGCGGTCTGGAAGTCAAGGCGATCGAAAGCAGTCCGTCCGTCGCGCAGCAATTCATGCACATCCACCATGAGCGGCTCGTGTCCGTCTTCGAGGAGGCTCCGGAATTCGCCAGCACCGTACCTGGCGAAGAGTGGATGGACGAGCGTGATCGCGATCGTATCGCGCAGATTCTGAGCGAGAGCGCCAAGGCGGTGCGGGACGCGGTGCGAGGGAGGGTGCTGGCAGGTCGGGACCTGGACCTCAATTACGACCACCCGATCCTCCTGCTCCAGCTGTTGCTGTGGCACGAGGCCTACCATCACGGCCAGATCAAGCTGGCACTTAAGGTGGCTGGCCACCCGATCAGTGACGACGAAGCCGGGCCGTTCACGTGGGACGTCTGGAGGGCCAAGAAGCGAGCCGTGTCGCCACTCCGCCCTACCAGATTCTGACGCGTTCTTCCGGCGCCAGATACAGCTTGTCGCCGGGCTTGATTTCGAATGCGCGATACCAGGCATCGACATTGCGGACGATTCCATTCACGCGTTGCTCGGCCGGGCTGTGTGGATCGGTCAGCAGCCGTTCGCGCAGCGCGCCCTCGCGTGCTTTCGACCGCCACGCCTGCGCATATGCGAGGAAGAACCGCTGATCGCCGGTCAGACCCTCGATCACTTTCGGCTCGCCGTGCTGCGCCACGTACCTCTGGTATGCGGCATACGCCATCTCGAGGCCGCCCAGATCGCCGATGTTCTCGCCCATCGTCAACTTGCCGTTGATCTTCGTGCCGGGGATCGGCTCGAACTGATCGAATTGCTTGCCGAGCGTTTCGGCGCGCTTGGCGAATTCGGCGGCCGCCGCCGGTGTCCACCAATCGCGAATGCGGCCGGTGGCGTCGAACTGCCGTCCCTGATCATCGAAGCCGTGGCCGATCTCGTGACCGATAATTGCCCCGATCGCTCCGTAGTTCACGGCTGGATCGACCGTCGGGTCGAAGTACGGCGGTTGGAGAATCGCCGCAGGAAACGTGATCTGGTTCATCAGCGGGTTGTAGTACGCGTTCACCGTTTGCGGGGTCATCGCCCACAACGCCCGATCGACGGGCTTGCCCAATCGTTCGAGTTGCAGCTTCCACCCGAACTCGCCGGCGCGCACGGCGTTCCCCAGCACATCGCCGCGGTCGACGCGCAGCGACGAGTAGTCAACCCACTTTTCAGGATGTCCAATGCGCGGATCGAACGCCGCGAGCTTGGCGCGCGCCTGCTGCTTTGTGGCGTCGTCCATCCATGGGGACGCGGTGATGCGCGCATCGAGCGCTGCGCGAAGGTTTGCGATTAGCTCGGCCATCTGCCGGTTGCTTTCCGGCGGATAGTGGCGTTCGACATAGATGCGGCCGATCGCCTCGCCGAGACTGTCGTTGAGCATCTGCACGCCGCGCTTCCAGCGTTCACGCTGTTGCGGGACGCCGCGCAGCGTCTTCGAGAACATCTCGAAGCTCGCATCATCGAACGCGCGCGGCAGGAACGCGGCGTTGCTGTTGATGAAATGAAATGCGAGGTACTCCTTCCAGGTCGACAGCGGCACGCTGTCGAGCATCTTGCCGGTCTCGGCGATCGCGCTCTTTTCGGCCGCAATCACTATGTCGACGCTGCCCAAACCCAATTCCTGAAGAAACAAGGTCCACTCGAATTCGGGCGCAAGCTCAGTGAGCTGCGCGCGATTCATCGGGTTGTAGATCTGCTTGATATCTCGCTGGCGCGCTGGTTCCCAGTGCACTTTCGCGAGCGCGGTCTCCAGCGCGACGATGCGATCGGCCTTCGGGTCGGCGTCGGAGATGCCCGCGAGCTGCTGCAGCTTGACGGCATACGCGCGGTAGGCCTTGCGGATGGCGTCGTACTTCTCGCCTTCGAGGAGGTAATAGTCACGGTTCGGTAAGCCGAGTCCGGCTTGACTTGCGGCCGCGATGTAGCGCGTCGTGTCAGCGGGGTCGGGCAGGATGCCAACGCCGACCGGGCTCATGAAGCCGGGCGCGGCAAACACCTTGATCAAATCACTGCGGTTCGCGATCGCGTCGATCTTGGCGAGATAGGGTTTGAGCGGCGCGGTGCCATTCGCTTCAATCGCCGCCTCGTTCATCCACGCTGCATAGAAGTCGCCGACCTGCCGACCGGTCGCGCCGGACTTGGCGGAATCCCGTGCCAGATCTTCAACGATGGTGCGGACCTGCCGTTCCGCCTCCTCGACGAGAAGCACGCCCACACCCATGCTGCTTCGGTCGGAAGGGATTTCAGTGCGCCGATCCCACTGCCCATTGACGTAGTGCCAGAAGCTGTCGCCCGGCTTCACCGATTTGTCCATCGCTGCCAGGTCGACGCCCCACGACCCATATCGCGGCTTTGCGGATGACGGCGCGGCGCCCGCGGGTTTGACCGGCGGTTGTTGCGCGCCCGGCAGTACGGTGGAAAGCGTAATGAATGTCAGAACGATCAGTGCGCGTGTGAACATGCGTGATTCCCTCGCTGGGATAGGCGCCCGGGCGCCTCGTCGGCGACCACCAACACGCTAGTGTGCGTGAAGGTGCACTGTCCTTGACCGGTGGTCAGCTTACCGTAATTTCCCTGGGAGGAGGGCTCAACTGGCCTAGCGGCCGTAGCCTTGGCGAAGGCGGGTTCGAGTCACGAGCCCAGCCCGAGGGAGCCAGCTCCTAAAGCGCGTCAAAATCACCAAGTAGATCCATGTTGATTTGCCTTCGGTCGTTATGATTAGCTAATTAGCTAAGTATGCAATCAGTGTTTCGTGCCCTCTCCGACGAGACCCGGCGGGAAATCCTCACCGCGTTGTCGAACGGTCCCAAGACCTCGGGTGAACTGGCCGATCTCTTCCATTCGAGCTGGCCGACGATTTCCCGTCACCTTGCCGTCCTCAAACAGGCGGGACTCGTCGTCAGCGAGCGACACGGCCAGGAGATCGTCTACGAGCTGAATACGTCGGTGTTACAGGAGTTCGTCCAGCATGTTCTCGGCATGACCGGGTCCCGGTCGCGTCCCCGCGTGGTGAGGCGGACAGCTACGCGGAGCGAAACATGAATCGCGTCGACAACGTGGTCGTCAGCTGCGTCATCGGCGCCGGGTGCGTCACCAGTCTCTTGCTGTTCCACCGAATCGCCGTTTATCCCATTGCGGTCGCAACAGTGCTCCCGGCGACGGCGGCCATCATCTACTTGGTGCTGCGCGTGGTCGGGATGCGATCACCGGCGCCGCATGCGCAGGAGCCGATCACGCTCATCGCGCTGCACGTCGTGACGTTCGTCATCGGTCTCCACGTGCTGATGGTCTGCACCCTCGCCGGTGTCGGGTGGGCGCTCGCGCTGGGACCGCGCGCGCCGGTGGTGCTTCTGGGCGTGGCCCTCGCAGCCGCTGGAAATGTGCTGCCGCGCCTTCGACCGAATCTGGCCCTCGGCATTCGAACCGCGCGCAGCATGGACGATGCGCGTCTGTGGTTGCACCTACATCGCCGGGCCGGTCACGGCGTTGTCGCCCTGGGTTTTGTGATTTGCGCCGCCGGTCTGTTACTCGCGGGACCTTTGATCGGTCCCGCCATTGGTGCTGCGGCTATCGTGCTCGGAATTTCGATGGCTGTCCTGTATTGGATGCGTGCCCGATGACTGACGTGCGCGACGCCACCGATCGAGTTCCCCGGTCGAGCGCGACCATCTGGAACGGTTCGGGTGCTCGTCTCCGGCTAATCCTGATCGTAATAGCCAGCTTTTCACTTTCGACCTGCAGCCGCCGAGACGGCCTCAATTTCGACTGCGCGTGGGTCGTCGATCCGACATTCCATGTCGATCTCGAATCCGAGTCGCACGTCCGGCACCTGCTTGATGACATCCGAGCGGCCGAGGAACTGGCGATTCGCTACGGCGACCGAATGGCTGGTTGGCGTCTCGTGGCCACCTTCGGCATCGTGTCGCGACATGGTGGGCTGAAGGACCGAAACGCTGGCCAGCTTGCGCATCAGAAGTGCATCGCCACGTTGTTCAACACGATCGTCTCGACCCACGGACTCACTGTGTCTGACGTCGAAGGCGTGCGGCCACGGCTGATGGAACGCGGAATCGATTTGCCCGTAACAGTTCCTGTTGCGCTGCTGTTCGCGTTCGCACTTCGACAATTTACGCGCTGGCTGCGGAGCCGATTCGAAGCGGACGAATGGCTCGGCTGGGTGGTTGCCACCGTGATCGGCTCCGTTATTCTGACCACCGTCGTGCTTGCGATTGGAGCTGCTTGGGCGGTGCTGGTGGAGATCGTGCGACTCGGAAACGAGCATGTGGGCCACCGCGCCAGGCCCGAGAGCTTGCGCACCAATTTCCTTGTGATGTTCGGCATCGGGATCGCCGCGTCATGGGTCGGCAGCGCGATTGCCGCGATCCGGCCGAACATCGGCGCCACGACTGCGCGCCAAAGGTGACCCGGCGAGTCGCGAGATTAAGCAGGAACGTAGGCCAACCTGATCACATCCTCGCCAATCCGATCATGAGTCATCAGGCGGAGCGGCGGCCGGGGCCCGGCGAAATATGGCTTGCCGTGACCAAGCACGGCTTGACCGGCAAAGGCTGCGTCGCTCTTCGAGACTCACCTCGCGGAACCTTGGCAAACCTGTCAATAACAGGCCATTTACGCTGCTTCTCGGATATCAAGGCGGGTGTATGCCGCGGCGGTGCTGCTGAGTCTGGTTAGTCATGCAACCACTGAACAGGCCGGCGCACAGTCGGCGCCACCGCCACGGGAAAATAAGGGAAAAACGATGCCCACCTTCAGCGCTCCGATGATAAATCTCTACTCGCGCGATCTTTCCCGAGCGGTCGCATTCTATTCGGGTCTCGGCTTTGTGGAGTCGTTTCGCACTCCCGCCTCGGGCGAACCAATCCATGTCGAACTTACAAAAGATGGATTTACGCTTGGAATCGCGACAATAGAGGCCGCCAAGCGAGAGCACGGCCTTCGACCGGAAGGAGAAGGGCGCTGGATCGAAATTGTCCTTTGGACTGACGACACGGATGCCGCAGTGAACGCCTTAGTTGCTAAGGGAGCCCCTCTTCTCTCTCCTGCCCATGACTTTCTTGACGGCAAACTGCGCTCTGCGTGGATTGCTGATCCGGACGGTAATCCGATCCAGCTGGTTCAACGGAGGCATTGATCGTCGACCCACGATGCTGATTCGGGTGGTTGATTTGACACGGCTTCGCATGCTTAACACGAAGGATCCAAACATCTACCGTCCTTCTCGCGGGTTCAGCGCACGGGACAAGAAGTTCACGACGGTGGTTCGGGTACTCCTCGCGGGTCTCGGCGGTCAAAACGCCGTGGCCGGTGTGCGCGAATGTGTGGATACGGCTGGCCGCGTGAAGGTTTCCGGCCAAGAGCGACCGAGCCTGCTCGTCCGAAATCTCAGGATCCGCGTCGCCAAAGAACAGCAGGATCGGTGTCTCGAGGAGCCCAGCAAAGGTCCCGGGGAGGTCGCCCTCCGGTAACGCTGGTACCCAGGGAAGCCCGGTCTGGCGCCGCAGCCCTTCTCTCAACGAAAACGGCGGCGCCTCGGCGATGATTGCGGCATACCGTTGCGGCGCTTGGACCGCCGCGAACAGCACCGCCCGCGCGCCATGCGAGAACCCGTATGCAACGAGCGGGAGACTGGTGTGCAGTCGGCTGGCGCGGAGGGCGTGTGTGGCGGCCAGCACGTCGTGCGCAGCGCCAGGCCCCATATCCGCCCGATCGCCGCCGCTCTCGCCTCTCGCGCGGAGATCGATGAGCGCGACGTTGAAACCGGCCCCAACCAACAGGGCCGCCCTTCCCAGCATGTTGCCTTTGTTCTGCCCGAAACCGTGAACCATGACGATACTGGCCGCCGGATTGTGGGCAGGAAGCCACCACCCTGCGATGCGGATGCCCTCTGGGTTCGTGGCGTCGAACGGTTCATACGTCAATGCGATATCGGACGGTCGTTCCTTCACGACATCCAGCGCCGAATGTCGCCCCTCGAACCGCGCGCGCATCTTGAGCACCTGGCTGCGCCCGACGAGTCCGAGAAGCACGAGCACTGCGACGGCAAGGCCCACGCGGACCGCTGTCTTGCGCGTCATGATTTCGCGCTCCGTTGCGACTCGCGCGTCGCCGTTGCTTCACGACCCGTGCGAGCCGAACCTCGTACAGCCATCGCATGAATGCGAAGCGGACGCCGATCTCGGGGTGACCGAGGGCCAGTCCGAGAGCGATTGGCGCGAGCAGCCATATGCCTGGTTCTTTTCGGGAGGTACGCCCGTATATCGCTCGCAAAGCAGCGTGTCAACCATTTGGGTGGGCGAAGCACGTGCCCAACCTGATGGATGCGGTTGCGCGCCCGGGAACGGGTTAATGGGTTTTACAGTTGTCTTGGCCGCTTCAGGAACGGTCGAAGTAACCGCGGCGAACCACGAACGTCGCTCGTGGTTCGCCACGGAACCGCGCAGATGCACGCGTCAGCGGCTCTTGAACTGCCCGCGAACCTCGCCGCCGGGGAAATCGCCAGGCCCCTCGTTGTTAGGAAGCACGCCGTCGCTGGTGTGAACGTTCACGTACGCATTGCCTTCACGGAGGCGCGCGAGGACGTCGGCAAAGCTCGCCACGCCGCCGGGGCAGTTCGAGTTGGTCGTCGGCGTCACGTGGTTGCTGGCTGGCGGCTCGAGCGTATTGTTCACCGTCCCCGCCACGAGCACACCGTCGTGCCGTCCCGTGGGCCCCTGCAATGCTGCCGTGGACGACGGGTCCGGATAGAGCCAGACGATGATTGGACCATTCACGCCCGCCCGCCCACAGTGGATATGTGCCTGAACCACGTTCTCGATGTTCGCGACAATCAGCCTGTAGTCGAACGACTGCTGGTCCGCCGCGATGTCGAAGATGGCCTGCCCCTGGGCGTGCGAGTCCGCCGGACTGGGCGAGCCGCTGAACACCTCCTGATCCCCTGACATGTGAACGCTATGGTTGTGTGGCTGCCCCGCGTGCTGCGCCGACGTGATCTCGACGGGGACCGTAATCGACTCCGGCTGCGTCGGGAACCGCACTGTGTCCGACGAACACGCGCCCGTGACGACTGCCGCGATCCAGAACAAGACAAATCTACGCATACGGCACCTCTCGCAGACAGAGAGATCTGTTCTTGATCTCCAGGTGAACTTCTCTCAAATCGAGTTGCTGTCTAGTTCTTGATGTCCACTCGTCGTCCAACGCTCGGCACGCCGTTCTTGTCGACGACGAAGAGGAGGTAGATTCCGGGAACGGCCTGCGCCGGTAGGTTCGGCGCTTTGACTCGCAGCTGTCCTGCGGCCGGACCGCTCTGCGCGAACGCGAGCTTCACGTATCGATCACCAGTCGTCAGGCTGTGCGTATTGTGATCACTGCGAAGAAGGACGACGGATCCAACTTGATCCACACGGCCGGCGACTCTGAGATCGAAGTGGCCGCTGTACGGGATTTGCGCTGGAGCCTGAGCGATGACTGGCCTCGCCGATTGACCACCGCCACGCTGGAACAGGTAGGGAGGCGAGAACACCTGACCGACTGGAACACCCTGATCGGGATCGCCAGCAGGAAGGACACCCGCGTACGACGTCGTCAGCGGAAACGATGGATCGTCGGGTCGAACGAGCGCTTCGCGATTTTCACCAGCGAAGAACACGGTTGCATCGGGTAGCAGCGTCGCCGTGCCGTGCAGGCCGCGGGAGACGGTCGTTCTCGCGAGCCTGGTCACCACGCCGGTCGCAGGATCGAACATCTGGAAATGAAGACCTTCTTTTTCCTCGTACGTGCACGGCCGGCCGTCCACGTTACAGTTGGCTGAGCGATTCACGCCCTGCCCGATGAGCACTTTCCCATCGGGGAGCAGCACGGCCTTGGTCGTCGCGAGCGGCTGTAGGATGCTGCCGATGATCCGCCACTCCGGTTTCGGATCGACGAAGTCGATAACTTCGACCGTGCCGGTCTGATTGCCGTCCGCGTCCTGGCCAGAAATCATGAACCACTTGTGCGAGAGGGTCGTGCCGTTGGCATCGATCTCGACGAGGCTGGCGGTTGGGCAGCAGTACGGCCTGACTTCCGATGCCGTGTCGACCAGAGTCCAGTGGTTCTTCGCTGGTGTATTCCGATTGGGATCCTTGAGTGCCCCCAAAACATCCAGACACCACGTCGTTCCTTGCGTAAAGGGCGGCGTGCCCCCTCCGACGCCGAAGCGGGCGCCGCCTGGAATCATCTCGTCGCCGTAATTGATCTCGCCGTCGTACGTGCACACCTTCCAATCGTCGCGTCCAGGGCCGGTCTGCACCACCTCGAGCTGCGGATAGAGCGGAAACGCCATACGCGCGTTCTCGAGCGCGATGTTTCGATCTGTTTTTGGGTCGTAAACCTCCGGCACCACGATGTTGACGCGCGACGCCGTGAACGCCGTATCGGTCTGGCTCTGGTTCTGCTGCCCTTTCGTCACGCGGTCTGGATCGGGCGGGATGGAATTATCCTGATCGAAGCCACCGACAACGAGCACCTGGTCGTTCGGCAGGGGAATCGCAGACGGATACCAGCGGCCGTATTTCTGGTCCGACGGGTCGGATGGTTGCGTGCTCTGTTGGTCTCTCGGATCGCATCCCGGATAAAAGGGCGCGTCGGGATTGCTAGCGAACAACTCCGCGCCGAATGGGTCGTTGGCCCATTGCTCCCGGGTACAGGGTTGGCGGCGCGCGACCCAGGTTTCTGTCTGCGGGTCGAAAATGTTGACCTTGTACAGGCCGTTGTCGCTCTGCATGTCGTGACCACCAAAGACGTAGACGCGACCGTCGGACAGCGTGACGCGCGCGTTGCAGTACGTGTTGTAGAACATCCCCTTCGAGTAGCCGTTTTCGGCGAAGGCGGCGCGGTTGAGGGCAAAGTCGGCCTGGTCCAGCAGCGCGGTATGGAACTTCCCGCTGTTCGCAAACGCGTCCGGATGATTGACGTCGAACAGCAACTGCCGTTCCATCGTCCGATTGGCGACGATGCGCGTCGGCACGCTCTGGCTCAAGCCCTGGCGCATCAGATAGCCGCCGTACGTGAGTCGTTGAAACGAGTCGTCGGCTACGCGATCCATTCCGAGCATCAGGAATGGATCGAACCCGTGCAGCACATCACGCAGCGAGGAATTGAATTGCAGTCCAGGGGTCGTGAACGCGCCCAAGGCGATCGCCAGATCGACGAGATCGGGGTCGGCGATGTCGTTGGGGCTGAATTCCGGAAAGCGCGAATGAAACAGGATCTTGGGACGCTGCGAGTTGTTCTTCCACACCAGGCCCATGTGCACCGCTTCCGCACTTTGCAT
This sequence comes from uncultured Acidobacteriota bacterium, assembly GCA_963846425.1. GTDB lineage: Bacteria > Acidobacteriota > Vicinamibacteria > Vicinamibacterales > UBA2999 > JACCSI01. The sequence goes on from CAWJVW010000003.1 coordinate 178,683, forward strand.
CGGGATGAGCGGTGAGACCCGGCCGCATTCCGCTGGCGCACAGCTGTTGGGATCTGGAAAGGCACTCTGGGCCGAAGTGGTCGCCCAGAGACCGAGAAACATCAGAACGCTGGCGGTTCCGGCGGCAGAGATAACCTTCGTGCTCTTCATCCTGGCCTCCTCAGCTGTGAACCTCAAACAGAGGTGCTGCTGCATGGCCAGGGCGCGGGCCAACACGAACACGGCGATGAGCGCCGCATCGGTGTGGCCACGGACTGTGCAACCGGCGTTCCGTGCGCGTGTCCGAGGTAGCTGAGCGTCATCCGCGCGAGTCTCGCAACAATTCCGGATGTGCGATGTAGTTGGGGTGGGACTGCCGAGTAATCTCCCAACTTACGATGTGCGTAGACGCCTACATGTCACGTAAGCGGCAGAGCTGATAACACGGTTTGGTCTGGACACCGACTCGCTACGGATGCTCTCGAGCTGGCACCTCGAGCGGCACAGCCGCTGCGATGCGCATCCCGCGCAGCAGGCATTGCTTTCGGAATTGGCGTGTGCAGCAGCACCGCGCTTGTGAAGCGGCGACCGTGTAACAGTACCTGCGAGTGAAGGGTTGAGAGCGCATGGCCCACGCCAAGTCGGTTCCGGTTACCGGCAGAACGATTCGCGTCAGTGACGGCGCCGCGATCACCTATGACGTCGTCGGGGAGGGGCCTCCGGTGGTCTGTGTTCAGGGTGTGGGCGTGATCGGTTACGGCTGGCGTCCGCAGGTGGAGGCGCTCGCGGGACGGTTCCGCGTGATCACGATCGACAACCGAGGTATCGGCCGAAGCACTTCAGGCGGGTCGCCGCTCAGCATCGAGGCCATGACCGGCGACGTGGCTGCGGTGATGGACGCCGAAGGCATCGAGCGCGCGCATCTCATCGGGCATTCGATGGGTGGGTTGATCGCTCTGTGCCTGGCCGTGACGCATCCGGGGGGCGTGAAGAGCCTCGCACTTCTTTGCACCTTCGCAGACGGTGCCGATCCATCGCGGCTATCGATGCGCATGATCTGGCTTGGAGCGGGCACGCGGATCGGTACGCGCCGCATGAGGCGCCGCGCCATGATGCGGATGATCCTGCCGGGTGACTACGTGCAGCACGCGGACGAACTCAAGCTCGGAAGGGAGTTGCAGGAACTGTTCGGCCGCGACCTAGCCGACCAGCCGCCGATCATTTCGCACCAACTGCGCGTGATGTCGAAGTACACGGCGGTGTCGCGGCTTGCCGAGATTCGCGTGCCCACGCTTGTCGTGTGCGGTACCCACGATCCGATTGCGCCGCCGCGGTCGAGCCGGGTCATTGCTAACGGCATTGCCGGTGCGCGTTTCGTCGAATACCCGCAGGCCAGTCACGCGCTGCCGATTCAGTGTGCGGATGAAGTCAACGCGCAACTGCTTTCGCACCTCGACGTTGCTGAAGCAGCGGATCGGCGAGATCGTGGGGATCTACCGTGAGCGGTTTCATCGAGACTCGGTCATGCTGACGCGGAAACAGGTCGAAGTCTGCTTCTGATGCGCCGCCCCTCGTTGGCGCGCGTCGATTTTCATCGCGTTTCGCGGGTCGCAGGCCCAGGCTAACCAGTTGCGAAAGTGTCCAGACTGGTGAGGCAACTCGCTGCGGTCCATTCTGCGTCAACCATTTGGGTGCAGGGGCAGCAGGACACGAAAGTCCGATCCGCCCTGAGGCCGCTCATGGACCGTGATTTGACCGCCGTGGACCTCCACGGCCCACTTCGCGATCGCCAGCCCTAGACCAGCACCGCCAGCATCGCGCGTGCGTGATTCGTCGACCCGGAAGAACCGATGGAAGATGCGGTCGCGATGCTCGGGGGCAATGCCGGGACCCTCATCGGCGATCGCGATGAGCGCCTGATCCCCGGAGTGTGTGACTCGGATGCTCACCGTTGAACCCGAAGGGCTGTACTTGATGGCGTTGTCGAGGACATTGGTCAGCGCCTCTCTCAGAACCAGCCGATCCACAGGGGCGACGACGTGCTCGATGTCGAGTGCCAGCGTCTGCTTGCGCTCCTCGGCGAGGATGTTCAACGACGAGGCGACGTCGCTCGCGAGTTCTCCAACGTCGAGCGGTTCACGTGACAGCGGAAGCGTTCCGGCATCTCCGTGCGACAGGCGCAGCAGCGTCTCCACCAGCCGCGACATGCGATCGATCTCTTCGAGGATGCTGCCGATCGCTTCCTCGTATTCCGCCGGCGTACGGCGTTTTACGACGGCGGCCTCGCCGATCCCGCGAACGACGGCCAGCGGTGTCCGCAGCTCGTGCGAGGAATCGGCCGTGAATCGTCGCAGCTGATCAAACGACGACTCCAGCCGTGCGAACGTGTCGTTGATGACTGCGGTAAGCCGGCCGATCTCATCATGTTCGTTCGGCACCGTCAGCCGCTCGTGCAAGCGCTCGGCGGTTATGCGCCGAGCCGACGACGCGAGGTGATCGAGCGGCGAGAGGACACGACCCGCAAGCAGGTAGCCGCCGATGCCGGCGAGCCCGACCACGAGCGGCAGACCGAGTCCGAGCACGACCAGAATCTCGGAGAGCTCGTCTCGCACGGGCTCCTCTGAGCGGGACACGCGCATGACGACGTTGTGTGCACCAATCGTGACTGGTGCGGCGAGCGTTCGCCAGCGTTTGCCGCCACCCACGATGGTCTCGTAGCGATACCCGCTGCTAATGGCGGCGAGCGCCAAAGGCGGGAGGGCCGTTGCCGCTCCCGACTGATGAATCGCTTCGCCGGTTGAGGACCAGACTTCGTAGACACGTGCTTCGTCGACGTGCGCCTCGTGGTGCGGCTCGGTGGCCCAGGCAATGCGGCCGTCCGGCGTGCGCATCAGCCGCGACTCGGCGGCTTCGAAGTCGTCGTGGAGCCGCTCGTCGAGCTGCTCAAGGAACTCGTGACGAACGGTGAAGTACGTCACGACGGCATAAAAAATCAGCAACGCCGTCAACGCGACCGCGTACCAGACGGTCAGACGCGCTCGAATGGTCCGGGACCTTAACCAACCCTTCATGGCTCGCCCCGGCGTAGTACGAATCCGACGCCTCGGACTGTGTGAATCAGCCGTTCCTGTCCTTCCGCATCCACCTTCTTGCGTAGCCTCGCGACCTGGACGTCGATAACGTTGTCGATGGGCGTCGCGCGCCGCGGCTCCCTCCACACGTCATGCGCAAGCATCTCGCGCGAGACGACGTGTCCCTGGTGACGGAGCAGGTAGCCGAGCAGTTCGAACTCGCGCGCCGTGAGATCGAGCGGCCGACCAGCCCGGAGCGCGACACGCGCGGCGAGATCGACCTCGAGGTCCGCCGCCTTCAGCCGGAGCGGCTCCATCGCGCGGCCGCGACGCAAGAGCGCGCGAATCCTCGCAAGCAACTCCGGCAGCGCAAACGGTTTGACCAAGTAGTCATCAGCGCCGAGATCCAGCCCGCGCACGCGGTCGTCCACGCTATCGCGGGCGGTCAGCATCAACACGGGCGTTTGAACCTGCCGCGTGCGAAGCGTCTGCAGGATTTCGAATCCGTTGCGGCCCGGCAGCATCACGTCCAGGAGCACGAGGTCGAACGTCTCGGCGTTGGCGCGGAAGAAGCCGTCCTCGCCCGTCGGCGCCAGCACGACGTCGTACTGCTCGGTTCGAAGCGCGGACTCCAGGGCCCGCCCGAGCTTCCGCTCGTCCTCGACGACTAGGATGCGCACGGGTGCATGTTAACGAGGTCTGGCGCTGACGCATCGTCTCTGACACAAATGTCAGAAACATGTCAGGGAGACGGTTACTAGAACCCGCATACGATAACGCGGCGACTGGTTCGCACAACGAATGGAGGGCTCCATGCGGACGACTGCTCTCATCGCTACATTGATCGTTGCCCACTCAGTTTTCGCGCAAGAGAAGCCCAACCCGCGTCAGCAGCCCGGCGCAACGATCGGTATCTTCGCGCCCGAGCAACACGACCTGTACGACGGGCACTTCATCATGTCAGCGAACCGGATCTACATGGTCGGGGGCCTGAACGATCCAGCCGGCTGGGATCACTTGGACAACGAAGCGAAGAATGTGCGACCAGTGGGAGGAACGGCCGAGATCGACGTAAACGACCTCACCAATACGGGTAAGTTCGAGGCGAGGCTGAAGATCCCGGAAGGCGATCTGGTGCTCGCGATCGACAAGTTCCACGAGTTCAACCCTTGCCAGAACGGCGGCATCGTGGGTTACCTACACGAGCACGGGACCGACTCGGGCTGCGGTGACAACAACTGGCCGAAGACGTTCGTCTATTTGGCGGGCTGGGGTTTCGGGCACGCCACGCTGAACGGCAAGCCGCTTTACGACGAGTACGAGATGCATTTCATGGTCACGCAAGGCATCCGCGATCGAAAGACGCTGCGCGTGAACTATCCCATGGCGAATAAGAAGCAGCCGGCTGGCGAAGTGAATCCCGCAGCGCAGCAGATCGACTTCTATATTCGCAGTCCGCAGCAGAATCCGAAGAACCGTCCCAACCGAGAAGTGTTCATGCACTTCTTTGGCATGGAGGTGACGTGGAAATAACCCCCCCACGCTGGGTGCTGCTTCTCGCAGCACTGGGCATGGCGGACACGACGGCTGCGCAGTCGAGCGGGGTGCCCGTCTTGATTGCGACGCAGGCGGCCGAGGAACAGCGGCCGGTGATCGACGGGCGGGTCGATGACGCCGTCTGGGCGCAGGTGGACCCCTTCACGGGGTTTATCCAGCAAGAGCCGAATGAAGGCGAGCCGGCGTCGGAACGCACCGAACTGCGGTTCCTGTTCGATCGCGAGAACCTCTACGTGTCGGTCGTCTGTTTCGATCGTGAACCGCAGAACATCCTCGTCAGTCAGAGCCGCCGCGACGCGGACCTCGGCGATACCGATTCCATCCGCATCCTGCTCGACACGTTCAACGATGGCCAGAACGCGTTCGTCTTCGGCACGAACCCGTTCGGCATCGAGTACGACGGGCAAGTGATGGCCGAGGGACAGACCGGACAGACGAGCGGCGGCGGAGGCGGCGCCAGCTTCAATGTCAACTGGGACGCGAACTGGACCGTGCGCGCGCAGATTACGGAGAGGGGATGGGAGGCGGAGTTCGCCGTTCCGTTGAGAACGCTGCGCTACACCCCCGGCGAGGAGCGCACGTGGGGCGTCAACGCCATGCGGAACATCCGTCGCAAGAACGAGCAGGTGTTCCTGTCACCGGTGCCGCGCGGCTACAACCTGTATCGCGTGTCCGTGGCCGGCAAGCTCCAGGGCCTCAGCCTGCCGGCGCGTCGCGACGTGCGCTTCATTCCCTATGTCGCCGCCTCCGTGACCGACGACAAGACGCTTCTCAGCGATACGGTCGACCGCTCGGGCGATGTCGGGCTCGACTTCAAGTGGGGTGTTCGCGCGGATCTCACCCTTGATCTCACCGTTAACACGGATTTCGCGCAGGTCGAAGCGGACGAGCAGCAGGTCAATCTGACGCGATTTCCGTTGTTCTTTGCCGAGAAGCGGCCGTTCTTTCTTGAAAACGCGCAGCTCTTTCAGATGGGGCAACCGCAAGCCGTGGACCTGTTCTTCTCGCGCCGCATCGGGCTGTCGTCAACCGGCGAGCCGATAGACATCGTCGCGGGTGGACGGTTGAGCGGCAAGCTGGGCGGATACAACATCGGCCTGCTGAACATACAGACCGAGGCCGCCGTGAACGAACCAACCGGACAGACGGTGGCGCCAGCGAACAACTTCAGCGTGTTGCGCCTCCAGCGCGAGATGGGCCGCTCCAATTTCGGCGCGATGTTCGTGGGCCGCCAGGGTGTGGGTGACCGTGCTGCCGCGGAGGACTACAACCGCGCGTACGGGTTCGACTTGGGGTGGCAGGCGACGACGAACGGTCGGCTGTTCGCCTTCATCGCACGAACCGATTCCCCCGACGACAAGGGCGCATCAGATTATGCTGGCCGCGCGGCGTACACCTATGTGCATCCGTCGTGGACCGCCAGTGCTGGTTACACGCAGGTGGGCGAACGCTTCAATCCCGAGGTGGGGTTTCTGCGGCGGCGGGGGTTCCGGCAGGTTGAGGGCCGCTACAACCTCAGTTACCAGCCCGAGCGATGGCCGTGGATTCGCCGCATACAGCCGCATGCGAACTTCAACGCGTTCACGAACTTCGACAACGAACTGGAAAGCTCGTCGGGTCACTGGCATTTCTTCGACATTCAGACGCGCACGGGGGGTCGATTCGGATACTTGTTCGAGACGCAACAGGATCGACCGCGTCGCGAGTTCGCGGTGTACCAGGATGTGACGGGCCGTCGCGTGGTTATACCGCCTGGGGAATATGCCTGGACCCGCGGCGTGTTCGAGGGTCACACCAACCTGAGTGCGCCGCTAGCCGCCTCGTTGCTGCACCGCGTCGGGAGCTTCTACGACGGCGATTATCACGGCTGGAGTCTCACAGTGGCGATGCGGGCAGGCGCGAGGCTGCTGTCAGAGGTGTCGTGGAATCGGGACGACATCACGCTGCCGGGCGGCAAGTTCCGGAATGATTTGGTGCCCTTGAAGGTGAGCTATGCGTTCACGAGTCTGGCCAGCCTGCAGGGGCTCTTGCAATACAACCGGCAAGCCTCGACGTTTTCGTCGAACATCCGTCTGGCATTGCTCAATCGCAGCGGCACGGGCTTCTTCATCGTTTACAACGATCGGCGTGACACGTCGTCGTTTACGACTGACGTGTTGCTGGGGCGTTCGTTCGTCGTGAAGTACACGCGCCTGTTGGATTACTGAAGTGATGAATTCACGAATTGTCGGCGACGGAGGCTCCCAATGAAGTTGACATACCTCATCGCATTCTTTGGGCTCGCGATCAGTGCAGCCGCCCAAGCCCCGGCGCACACGATTCTGTTCGTTTGTGAACACGGCGCCGCAAAGAGTGTCGTTGCCGCAGGGCACTTCAACAAGATGGCGGCGGCTCGCGGACTTCCGTTCCGTGCAGTTTCGCGGGGAACTGCGCCTGATGCAAGCGTGCCTCTCGGTATCAGCCAAGGGCTGCAAAAGGAGGGATTAGCGGTAGCGCCGGGCTTCGCGCCAGTCGAGGTCACCCCGTCCGACGTGAGCACAGCCGCGCGCGTGGTCACATTTGATGTGAGATTGCCCATTGGGACCGAGGCACCTCAGGTGATCCAGTGGGACGGCCTGCCGGCGTTCAGCGACGGGTATGGACCGGCGAGCGCCGCCATCGCGGCGAAAGTCGAGACGTTGCTGCGCGAGCTCGAGCGAAGCCTGAAGAAGTGATGAGCGCCACGGACGGGCGAATCGGTGACGGTTCAAATCCTACGGCTTGGGCTCAGTGCCGACCATCGTGTCGCACGAGCACTGGCAACGTACGTCGGCCGCGGACCCTCCACAACCAATAGAACATCGCGCCGAACACCAGCAGGATCGGCAGCGCGCGCATCGGCGCTGTCGTGAATGGCTCAGGGAGGATTGTCGCCACTCGCTCTCGCACAGAGAAGAACGATCCGGCCGCGATGAACAGCGCGAAGCACATGCGCCACAGATGGCGCGCCAGGCGCGGACCGCCGCGCGGCATTCCGAATCGCATGATGCGCACGTCGCCAGCCGCCGCCAGGATCATGACCGTGGCGAGGAAGAAGAGCATCTGAAACGGAACGCCGTTGCGCAGACCGCGAGGACTGTTGAAGGCCTCCACGCCGCCGGCTATGTCGAGGAGCGCGAGTCCGACCGCGACCGCGAGCGCGGCAACGTTGATACGCCGGGTCCATTGCGACTCGGGGCTCACCGTCGTCCGCGCCGTAATGACAAAGTAGGCCGTCATCAAGCCGGCAAACACATTCCCGGTGGCACCCGTGCGAACCCCCAGGATCGCGGCGGTGAGGCCCATGACGAGCATGGCGTAGACGAAGAGCAGCCCGCTACGCCGGTGGACGGTGCCGCCCTTTTTCGCCAACAGCGCGACGGCGCCGAGAACCATGGCGAGCCCGCCGGCGGCCACGTGGATCGATAAGAGCATGTTCATTCGGCGACAGCGCTTCCTTGGTTTGTCATGTGGACGATGGGGACGCCCGACGCAAACTCTTTCATCGGCTCGCGCTCTGTTTGCTCGCCGCTGCCTCTCGCTCGCGTTCTGCTTGCTCCGGCTCAAACCGGAGAAGGTCGCCAGGCTGGCACGAGAGCGCGTCGCAGATCGCCTCGAGCGTCGAGAAGCGAATCGCGCGCGCCTTGCCAGTCTTGAGGATCGAAAGGTTGGCCAGCGTCATTTCGATCCGATCGGCGAGCTCGGTCAGCGTCATGCGCCGATCGTGAAGGAGGTCGTCGAGCTTGACGGCGATCGCCATGTCAGACCGTCCCTTCGAGGTCCACGCGCATGAGCGTGCCTTCGGCGAACACGCGCGCCAGCAGGAACGTGAGAAGGACAGCGAGCCAGCCGTTGATCGAAAAGCCGGCTTGCAAATGGAGCGGATGCGCCGCCGTCGATACGGCCTTCGCGATCGCGCCAATGACAATGCTGAGCAGCTGCAGCGCGAGCAGCGCCCAAGCGATCACCTGCAAACGGTCCGCGTTCGCGGCGACGAACGGGTCGCCCGCGCGAACCGTCTCAACGATCGCCAGAAGCCGCTTGAGGACGGCGTAGTTCAGCGGGACCGCGGCGAGGCCGATCAGCGCGATCGCGTGCAGCCCCATGATCAGCTGGTCTGCCTCAGCCGAAGGAGACAAATCGAGCGCGCTCATGATCCATTGCCTGGTGGGCATTGCAATCAGCAGCGTGGCGATCGCGGCGCCGTACAGCCAGTTCACGACGATGAGAATCCGCAGCGCGACGTACGCGATCGGAAGGGCGGCGGAAGAGGCTGGCTTTGACATGTTTTGTATCCTCTTATTTATTGAATATCAATAAATCATTTATCGAATATCGTCAAGTATATTATTGTAAGTCGATAAATGAGCCAGCCCTGCAGCGGGCGTTCCCGATCCGTATGCTTGACAATCAATAAGTATCTGCTTATATATAATCCATGAGAGCGGCCGTAGTCGAAGACAGGATCTTCCAGGCGCTGGCAGACCCCAGCCGCCGGGCGATCTTCGAGTCGCTCACGCGTGGCGAGGCGGCCGTGAAGGACCTCACGGCGCGGTTCGACATCTCGCAGCCGGCGGTCTCGCAGCACCTCGCCACATTGAGAGACGCCGGCCTGGTGAACGGCCGGCGTGAAGGGCGCTGTGTCTACTACCGGGTGAAGCCGCGCGGGATGAAGCCGCTCATCGACTGGATCGCGCACTACCGCGCCTTCTGGACGGAGCACGTCGATCGCCTTGAACAACTGCTGGAGAAGATGGACGAATGATTCCCGTCGACACGACCGCACCATCGCAGACCGAATCCATTTCGTTCGAATTCGATTTGCATCATGCGCCGGAGAAGGTGTGGCGGGCGCTCACCGACCCCGTGCTGCTCGCGGAGTGGCTTCTGCCGGTCGTCGGGCTCAAGCTGGAGCCGGAGGCCGCGTTCACGTTCAAGACTCAGCCGTACCCCGGGTGGGATGGCACGGTGAATTGCCGGATACTCGAGATCGAAGCGCCTAGGAAGTTCAGCTACACCTGGGTCGTCGGCGATATGGAGATAAATACCGTCGTGACCTTCACGCTCGTGCCCACAGCGTTGGGCACGCGCCTGTCCCTCGTGCAGTCGGGTTTCAGGGCGGACCAGAAACAGAACTTCGGTGGCGCGCGCTACGGCTGGAAGATGATGGGCGGAAAGCTCGTCGACCTACTCGCGAGGATCCCATGAGCAAATTGGTTCGGCAGACCCACCGCTTCTTCTCCATTGCCTTCACGCTGACCGTCATCGCCAACTTCGTCGCCTTGGCACAGGGGACTCCCCCCGCCTGGGTGACCTACTCGCCGCTGCCCCCGCTGGCCTTGCTACTGTTCACCGGGCTGTACTTGTTCGTGCTGCCTTATGCCACCAAGTGGCGCCGGGGGCGAGCCACCTCCTGATGGCCGGCCGCCCAACGCCCCGAATTCTTGAAGAGGAGACTCTCAGCATCATGAAGAAGAGCAACGTGATCGATGCGAAGATCAAACAACCGGACGACTGGCGCGGCGAAACGCTCTCTCGCATCCGCATTCTGATCAAACAGGCCGACCCCGAGATGATCGAGGAGCGGAAATGGAGGAAGCCGTCGAATGGGATGGTGGGGGTCCCAGTCTGGTCGCACAACGGCATCGTCTGCACCGGTGAGATGTACAAGAACGTCGTGAAGATGACGTTCGCCCAGGGAGCGTCTCTGAAAGACCCTTCAAGCCTCTTCAATTCCAGTCTCGACGGCAACACCAGGCGCGCCATCGACTTCCACGAGGGCGACAAGATCAACGAGCGGGCGCTCAAGGCCCTCATCAAAGCGGCTGTTAAGCTGAACGCCTCGGACCGCGACTAGCGGACTGCTGACATGATCGCGAACATGTCCTCGCGCCAGCGCGCCGCCGACAGCCACGACCTGATCCGCGTCCAGGGCGCCCGAGTGAACAACCTGAAGGACGTCAGTGTCGAGATCCCCAAGCGGCGGCTGACAGTGTTCACCGGCGTCTCGGGATCCGGCAAGTCGTCGCTGGTGTTCGGTACCGTCGCGGCGGAATCGCAGCGTCTGATCAACGAGACCTACAGCGCATTCGTGCAGGGATTCATGCCGACGCTGGCCCGGCCCGAGGTCGACGTCCTGGAAGGGCTGACGACCGCGATCATCGTCGACCAGGAGCGGATGGGCGCCAACGCGCGCTCGACGGTCGGCACGGCGACCGACGCCAACGCGATGCTGCGAGTGCTGTTCAGCCGCCTCGGCAAGCCGCACATCGGCTCGTCCAACGCCTTCTCGTTCAACGTCCCGTCGGTCCGCGCGGTCGGGTCGATCACGGTCGAGAAGGGGGCCGGCAAGACCGAGAAGCGCGTCTTCACTGTCAACGGCGGCATGTGCCCGCGATGCGAGGGCATGGGCTCGGTCACCGACATCGACTTGAAGCAGTTGTACGACGACAGCAAATCGCTCAACCAGGGCGCGCTCACGATCCCGGGCTACACGGCCGACGGCTGGTACGTGCGCATCTTCGCGGCCGCGGGCCTCGACCCGGACAAGCCGATCCGCAAGTACACCAAAAAGGAGCTGCACGACTTCCTCTACAAGGAGCCGATCAAGGTAAAGGTCGAGAAGCTGAACCTCACCTACGAGGGGCTGATCCCGCGGATCCAGAAGTCGTTCCTGTCCAAGGACCTCGACGCGCTGCAGCCGCACATCCGCGCCTTCGTGGAGCGCGCGGTCACCTTCACCACTTGTCCGGAGTGCAAGGGCACCCGGCTCAACGCGGCCGCCCGGTCCTCCAAGATCAAGGGCATCAACATCGCAGACGCGTGCGCGATGCAGATCAGCGACCTGGCCGAGTGGGTGCGCGGGCTGAAGGAGCCGTCCGTCGCGCCACTACTGGCGACGATGCGGGAGACGCTCGACTCGTTCGTGGAAATCGGGCTGGGCTACCTCAGTCTCGACCGGCCGTCCGGCACGCTGTCGGGCGGTGAAGCGCAGCGCACCAAGATGATCGGCCACCTCGGGTCGTCGCTCACCGACGTGACCTACGTCTTCGACGAGCCGACAATCGGGCTGCATCCGCACGACATCCAGCGGATGAACGATCTCTTGCTGCGGCTGCGCGACAAGGGCAACACCGTGCTCGTGGTCGAGCACAAGCCGGAGACGATCGCGATCGCCGACCACGTCATCGACCTCGGCCCCGGTGCCGGCACCGCCGGCGGCGAGGTGGTCTTCGAAGGCACCGTCGAGGGACTGCGGGCCGGCGGCACGCTCACCGGGCGTCACTTGAGCGACAAGGCGTCCCTGAAGTCCTCAGTGCGGAAGCCGTCGGGTGTGATGAAGGTGCGCGGCGCTCGCACGCACAACCTCAAGAACGTCAACGTCGATATCCCGCTCGGGGTGCTGGTGGTGGTGACCGGCGTGGCGGGATCGGGCAAGAGCTCACTGATCCACGGCTCGGTGAGTGGCCGGGATGGGGTGGTGTCGGTCGACCAGGCCCAGATCCGTGGCTCGCGACGGAGCAACCCGGCGACGTACACCGGTCTGCTGGAGCCGATCCGCAAGGCGTTCGCGAAGGCCAACGGCGTGAAGCCCGCCCTGTTCAGCGCCAACTCCGAGGGCGCCTGTCCGACCTGCAACGGGGCCGGGGTGATTTACACCGACCTCGGGATGATGGCAGGCGTCACCTCGGTCTGTGAGGACTGCGAGGGCCGGCGGTTCCAGGCGTCGGTGCTGGAGTACCGGCTCGGAGGGCTCAACATCGCCGAGGTGCTCGACTTGTCCGTGGAGAAAGCGGTCCGCTTCTTCAATACCGGAGAGGCGAGCACGCCGGCCGCGCACGCGATCCTGCAGTGCATGGCCGACGTGGGGCTCGGCTACTTGCGGCTCGGCCAACCGCTCACCACGCTGTCCGGTGGCGAGCGGCAGCGGCTCAAGCTCGCGACGCACATGGGGGCCGACGGCGGTGTCTACGTGCTCGACGAGCCGACCACCGGGCTGCACCTGGCCGACCTCGCGCAACTGCTCGGGCTGCTGGACCGACTGGTCGACTCAGGGAAGTCGGTCATCGTGATCGAGCACCACCAGACGGTGATGGCGCACGCCGACTGGATCATCGACCTCGGGCCGGGCGCGGGCCACGACGGCGGACGGATTGTGTTCGAAGGCACCCCGGCCGACCTGGTGGCGGCGAGGTCGACGCTGACCGGCGAGCACCTGGCGGCATTCGTCGGCAGCCGTCCCAAGGCTGTCCGATCTCGCTGAGCAAGGCCGCGTTTCCCATCGCTCGCTGCTAGCCACGTCAGGATCGGTTACAGTTTCCGTGCGCGGCGAGACTGACACCGCTTTATACTCGCCGCCGACCAACGCCGGGCGGGCCAAGTGCGGCTGGTGTTCCACCCTCGGCAGCCGCGCCGCTTGGGCCTGTGTAGCCCGGCCTCGTCCAGTTGACTTACACCAGCGCCTCGCGTCTTGCGGGACTGGAGGATGAACATGAAAAAGGGCGTACTGGGTCTGCTTGTCGCGGCGACCCTTTTCCCGTCGGTGCTGGCAGCGCAGGCGGTGACGGGCACGATTCTCGGAACCATCACCGACGATACTGGCGGAATCCTCCCCGGTGCCACCGTGACGCTGACCCACACAGAAACGGGCCGCACGCGAGTTGTTATCGCCGACAGTGCGGGCGAGTTCACGGCACCGTCACTTTCGACTGGCACCTATACGCTGTTCGCCGAGCTCCAGGGGTTCAAGACGATGTCGATCCCGGGCATCCGCCTCGGGGTCGACCAGCGCCTCCGCTTCACCGTCAAGCTCGAGGTCGGCGCCGTTTCCGAAACCGTGACCGTCGTCGGTGCCTCGCCGCTCGTCCAAACCTCGTCATCCGAACTTGGGACGACCGTCAACGAAGAGCAGATCAGGCAGTTGCCGCTCAACGGGCGAAACTTCGTGAGCCTCACGCGCACCGTTCCGGGCGTGGTGCGCGGCATTCCAGGCGCGAACATCGATGGCGCGGGCAGCCTGGCGTGGCGCGCCTCGGCATCCTTTTCGGCCAACGGCCAGCGGCCGCGCGACAACAACTACATCCTCGACGGCGTCGACAACAACGAAACCTGGCTGCAGACGGTTGTCATCTTTCCCGCGATTGATGCGCTCGACGAGTTCAAGCTGCAAACGAGCACTTACTCAGCGGAATTCGGCCGATCACTCGGCGGCGTGGTGAGTGTCCAGATCAAATCCGGGGCGAACGCCTTCAAGGGCAACGTTTACGAATTCCTCAGGAACGACCGGTTCGACGCGAACAACTTCTTCAACAATCGCGCCGGCCGCAAGAAACCCGATTTCAACCAACATCAATTTGGCGGCACGCTCGGGGGACCCGTCCTGCGGTCGAAGACGTTCTTCTTCGGCAGCTATCAGGGCTATCGCGTGAGCCAGGGGCAGACGTTCCTGTCGACGGTGCCCTCCGAACGCATGCGGCAGGGCGATTTCAGCGAAGTCACTCGCGTCATCTATGACCCGGTGACGGGACAGCCCTTTGCCAACAATCAGATTCCGTTGATTCGATGGGACCCGGCGGCGCGCAGCGTCATCGACCAGCTCTATCCGGCGCCAAACACCACGGGGGAGCGCAGCGCCACGGGACAGATCATCAACAACTATCTGATCAATCCGACGCTCGAACGTGACGACAACCAGATCGACGCAAAAGTCGATCACAACCTGACCGGGAGCAACCGCTTCTTCGTCCGCTACAGCTATCAGAAGACCCATCGCTTCCTGCCGGCGACGCTGCCGCACGGCGACGCCGGCTTCACGTTCGGCGCCGGTGACGGCGACATCAAGGCGCAGGGGCTGGCGTTCAACGACACCCACACTTTTGGCTCGGGAAAGTGGCTCAACGAGCTCCGCTTCGGCTGGACGTCGATCAAGTTCTTCATGACGCCGATCGACTACGGCCAGAATCTCGCGCAGAGCGCCGGTATTCCCGGCGTGAACCTGAATGAGGTGACGTCGGCGCTGAGCCAGATCGTCTTCCAGAACGGCGGCGCGAGGAACCTCGGGTCCAACGGCAACCAGCCGCTCATCACCAACCAGAACGATTTCCAGATCTTCAACAACGTCACACGCGTCGCCGGGCCGCACACCTTCAAGGCAGGTGGCAGCCTGACGCTCCGCTCGCGCGAGGTCCTGAATGCCGACCTGATCGTCGGGCAGTTCGGCTTCCACCAGAACCAGACGTCGAGCTGCGCCGGCATCACCGTCGGCTGCACGCCGCTGGCGAACACCGGGTTCGACGTGGCGAGCTTCGTCCTCGGCTACGCCACCATCAAGGATCGGCGTCTGTTCGACGCGTCGACGTATACCGAGCAACGGCCGGAGGTCGCGGTCTACATTCAGGACGACATGCGCATCGGCAACAAGCTGACGGTCAATGCGGGGTTGCGATGGGATTTGTTCGTTCCGTGGATAGAGGTCGACGACCGCCAGTCGAACTTCGACGAGTCGACCGGCAAATTCGTCGTCGCATCGCCGGCCGCGGTGATCAACGGCGTCAAGGTGGGCCGCTATCTTCAGACTTATTCGAAGCGCGATTTCGGGCCGCGCTTCGGCGCCGCCTACGATCTCTTCGGCGACGGCCGTACGATCCTTCGCGGCGGCTACGGCATCTTCTGGAACTTCTCGCCTGGTGGAACGTCGTCATCGAAGGCGCAGAACCCGCCCTTCCTGCAGGCCACAACGCTCACCACCAACTTGGGAACGAACCTGCGGCTCTCGGAAGGCCTGCCGCCCCCGCCGGGCGTCGATCCGAATCGCGAGCCGGCAGGGACGACGCGCTCGATCTTCGACATCAACTTCCGCGATGCCTACGCCCACAACTTCAACGTCAACGTCCAGCGTCAACTGGGGCAGTTGTACATGGTGGAAGTCGCGTATGCGGGATCGCGCGCGCGTCAGCTCCCCCTGAAAAGCGATCCCAACCAGCCGCGACCCACGGTCGGCGTCACCGACAACAACGTCAATCGCCCCTACATCCGTGTGTCGCCGCAGCTTCGAACCCTCGGCCAACTCAGAAGCGAGGGGTTCGTCGACTACAACGGCCTGCTCATGAAGTTCCAGCGCCGCTATGCGAACAACTTCTCGACACTGACCTCCTACACCTTTGCCCGCTCCGAGGACTACAACTCCGACAACGACGGCACCGTCACGCTCACCAACGTGTACGACAAGGAATACGACCGCGGGCCCTCGCAGTACGACATCACGCATACCTTCAGTTCCACGTGGATCTACGAGATCCCGTGGGCAAAAGCCAGGGCCTATGGCGGCTGGCAGGTTGCTGGCGCCCTCTATCTCCGTTCGGGTCTGCCGATCAACATCACCACCACGCAAAACGTCCTCTCGACGACGACCGGCCAGACGGGCGCGGTTGCCGGGCCGCGGCCGAATCAGATCTGCGACGGCAGGCTGCCCAACCCGACCATCGATCGATGGTTCGACACCGCGTGCTTCGTCAACGTGACCGAGAACACCGCGACGTACGGAAACGCGCGCCGCAACTCGATCCGCGGCCCTGGTCAGGTCAATATCGATGCCTCGCTCGTCAAGAACACCCGCATCGGCAGGTACGAAACGGAAGTGCGCATCGAGGCGTTCAACGTGCTGAACCACGCGCAGTTTGCCCTGCCCAACGGGCAGCTTGGCAGCCCGCAGTTCGGTGTGATCACCGCCATGCTGGCGAGCCCGTCATGCGCCTTCTGCGGCACGATCGAGCGGCAGATCCAGATTGCGGCGAAGGTGAAGTTTTGATTCGCTAGACTTGCGTCACACCCGAGTCACGAAGGAGTGGGCCTGGTCACAATGGATTCGATTGGCGCACGTTGCGTTTGCGCAGGAATCCGCGCTTCGCTCGTCGCAACGCTCTGGCCGTCGATTGCCGAGGACGCGATCGCGCAGCTCTTGAAAGAGGACCTTGAGGTTCGGCGAAGCGCGAGCGATTGGCCAGAAGATCGTTGCTCTCGCTCCACATGACGTAGCGCAGCTCATGGGCGTTGGCATGAACGCCTAACTTCGACGGTGACAGCGCGGAGGCTGTGCAACTGCTTCGGAAAGCGCGGCAGTTGGCGATCAGACCTTCAAGGTGTGGTGGGACATCCCTCGCTCCTATCCTGCCGCCAAGAAAATGTTCGACGACAAGGAATTTGAACGGCAGGTGTTCCCGCTGAACATGTCGAGAGCTGATGCCCCTTAGAGGTCAACGGGATCCACCTCGAACAGCATCCCGCGCAGTAGGCGAGTAGTCGTCGCCGAGGAGAAGGACGTGCACACTGAGCTCATCGTGAGACCGAACCCTGTCGTTGAGTTCGAAACATTCGGAAGCGCGGTCGCGATCAGCGGCAGCGTGGCGATAGTGGGCGCGGAATACGACGGTGGCCCCCCGGGAAGAGCGTACATCTTCACCATGGACGCCTCAGGCGGGACGCAGCAGGCAATGTTGACGCCGAGCCAGTCGAGCGGCTTCGACGGCTTTGGCGCAGCCGTGGCGATAGACGGCAACTACGCCGTCGTCGGTGCACCGGGCCATTACGAGGCGTATATCTTCGCCTGGAATGGATCGTCGTGGAACGAGCAGGTACGCGTGACCGCAAGCGACCCGTCGACCCGAGTGGGATTCGGTGAGGCCGTTGGGATCGGTGGCGACTGCGCCATCATCGGCGCCGGCATGGCCGCGTACATTTTTCGACGCACCGGTTCGACCTGGATTGAGGAGGCGAAGTTGACTCCACCGCCGACCGCCATCTCCGGTGGCTTCGGCCGCGCCGTCGCGCTGCAGGGCGACTGCGCCATTGTGGGTGCTTTGTGGGGCGTAAACACCGTAGTGGCTCAAGGCGCCGCGTACATCTTTCGACTGAACGGCAGCAGCTGGGATCTCGAGGCGACGCTCGCGCCGCCAGATCCTATCGCGCAGGATCTGTTCGGGGCATCAGTCGCGATTGACGGTGACTACGTCGTTGTTGGTGCGCCAGGCGTCACATCGGGCAACAGGTCGGAAGTTGGAGGTGCATATGTCTTCCAGCGGATCGGGGCGAGCTGGCAGTTTCAGCGCAAGCTCGAACCCTCGAACACGCACAGCGTGAACAACTTCGGAGAAGCTGTTGCGATCAGTGGCAACTACATTGTGGTCGGCGACCCAGCACAACACCTGCCGGCGCCCGGCACCGGCGCGGCGTATGTGTACAGTCGCAGCGGTGCGAACTGGAACCTCATCCCACCACGTATCGTGCCGAACGACGCAGGGACCGACTTCCTGGATTGGCACGCCTACTTCGGCCACACGGTGTCCGTCAGCGACGCTGGTGTGCTGGTCGGCGCTCCAAACAACACCGAAACCGCACGCAAACAGGGCGCAGCGTACTTCTATCCCTTCCCAATTGACCTCAGCGAGATGGTCAGCGTCCCTCTCGACTGGGCGTTCTTCGCCGAGATCCTGTTTGGACTGATCGGCGGCGGAGGTGGCGTGATCTTCCGGCCAGGCGGACCGAGACCGATCGATCCGGAGCCGTTCGCCGAGTGGAACCGGTTGCCTTCATCGAAACGCAATCTGATCATGGGACAGGCGCTGACCGAGCTGGCGTCGTTCATCGAGGACAAAGATGCCAGGCAACAAGTCAGGAAGGCCGGGCAGGATCTCACCAAAAAAGCGGCAGCGCGCTTGACCGTGAGCAAGCTCGACGCGAAGGGGAAGAAACCAAGTGTCTGAACTCACACGCCGTCAATGGTTGTTTTCTCTTCCAGTGCTTGGGACTGCTCTCGCGCAGCCCTTGACGGCTGTTCTCAGAGGTCAGGCCGGTAGTTCTCCTATCCGCGTCCGATCGCTGAACCACTTCGGGATCGCCGTCTCGGATCCCAAGCGCTCAATCGACTTTTACCAGGGACTCTTCGGCATGCCCGTCCAGGCACGTCGAGGGACCACCACCATCCTGCGGGTCGGCGATGGCCCGCAGTTCCTTTCGATCCGACCCGTTGAAGGCAACGCCTCGCCGAGCATTGGACACTACGGCCTCGGCGTGGAGGACTTCAGCATCGACCGCATCATGACGACACTCGCCGCCAGGGGCGTCGTGAAAGCGGATGCCGTCGGCCCAATGAGGGCGAGCGTCACGCAACGCGACGGCAGCGCAGATCTCTCCTTTGGCGATCCCGACGGCATCGTGTGTCAACTGCACGACGTCACGCACTGCGGTGGATCTGGTCTCCTCGGAAATAGGTGTTCCGTGGCGGAGGCCCCGAAGAAGGGCTTGATCGTGCTCTCGGATCTAAACCATCTGACGATTTTCTCAGGTGACCCGCCGCGGTCGAACCAGTTCTATCAGAACCTCTTCGGCTTCTCGATTCGGTCGTATCAAGGTCCCACGGCACCCACACTTGCCGTGGGACCGACCGTTCAGTTCCTGATGTTCACGGCCGGTGGCGCGGGCGCGCCCTCCACCGCGCCAGCAACACGACCTCCGTCCAGCATCCACCACGCGTGCTTGAGCGTGAGGGGCTTCAAACCGGACGACATCCTCAAGGCACTCGAGGGCTATGGTCTCAAGCCGCGCGGCGACGTACAAGGTCGTGTCGGTCCGTTACGACACTACGTGACGATGCGGATGGAAAACCGCGGCGGCGCGCCAAACGGCACGCCGGAGCTGTATTTCACCGATCCCGACGGCCTCCTGATGCAGTTGCAGGACATGAGCTATTGCGGCGGCAGCGGATTTCTCGGCAACGAGTGTCCGAGGTCGTAGTCGCCGGCTGAAAGACTCCATAATCAGCCATGCGTGAAACGGCTTTCCGTGATCACCTGGCCCGCCTCCTCGACTGGGAAGAGGCGCATGTAGGATTCGACAAGGCGATCGATGGGATTGCCGTCGACAAGCGCGGTTCCCACGCGACCGGGTTCGAGCATTCGCCGTGGCAGTTACTCGAGCACATGCGCCTCGCGCAGGAAGATATTCTCGACTTCTGCGTCAACGCCGATTACGAGCACAACTTGAAGTGGCCGGACGACTACTGGCCCGGTGCGACGCCGCCTAGCGAGGCGGCCTGGCAGGAGAGCATTGCGTCGTTCACGCGCTCACGCGAGAAGTTAAAGGGCCTTGCGCGTGATGTCGAAGATTTGACTGCGAAGGTTCCCGCCGGCAAAAGCGACCAGACGTACCTGCGTGCCATTCTGCTCGTGGCCGATCACACGGCATATCATGTCGGCCAGCTGGTCGCCGTCCGTCGTGCGCTCGGCATTTGGCCGTAACAAGATCCACACGAATCCATTGCGTCGCTTGGGGGGACTCCTGCTCAAAAACGTTAACTCTGTAACAAGTAGACATCAATACGTAACATTGGTTACACTGCTTGTGGCGGGGCGCCCAAAACGGACGCGCCAACGCGGGGGGAACCAAGATGCAGTGCAGGCGACGGGAGTTTCTCTCGATTTGCGGGGTTACCGCGGCCAGCAGTCTTGGAGTGGGCATGTCTACGAACCGCCAACCGGCACAGGGGTCCTGGCGATCCGCCTTTCCGGCAGTGCGCCAACGCGTTCATCAGCACCCGCTTACCTACCTCGATAGCGCTGCCACGACGCTGCGTCCTCAACCGGTCATCGACGCACTGGTGGACTTCTACTCGACGGATAACGCCAATCCCTCTCCAGTTCATTCGCTGGCGAGCCGTTCCGCCCAGCGTCTCGGCGCGGCGAGACAGACCGTCGCCCGTTTCATCAATGCCCCCAGTGCGGACGAAGTCATCTTCGTTCGCGGGACCACCGAAGGCACGAATCTAGTCGCGAGCACGTGGGCCGAAGCCAACCTTCGTGCCGGTGACGAAATCGTGCTTGGCGTCTGGGAGCACTACTCCAACCTGATGCCTTGGACGCGCGTGGCGCGAGCGTACGGGAGCAACGATCCGAGTTCTCGACGTTGACGACGAAGGACGGCCTCGACTGGACGACTTCAAGGCGCTGCTGTCTGGACGGACGCGAGTCGTGGCCTTCAGCCACGTGTCGAACGTGCTGGGCTACATCAATCCGGCGAAAGAGATTTGTTCTCTGGCACGGCAGGCCGGTGCGCGCGTGATCATCGACGGCGCGCAGGCCGCGCCGCACGTCCGGATCGACGTTCAGGATCTGGGGTGCGACTTCTACGTGTTCTCCGGCCACAAGATGCTCGGTCCGATGGCGACCGGCGTCGTGTGGGGACGAGCCGAGCTCCTCGACGCCATGCCGCCTTACCACGTGGGCAGTAACATGGCACACGAGGTGGACTTCGAGCGGGCAGCGTTCGAGCACGGCGCGCAGAAGTTCCAGGCTGGCACTCCGGATGTCGCGGGGCCTGTCGGTCTGGCCGCGGCGGTGAAGTTCATCGACGATCACGGGCGCGATGCTCTGTGGGCGCACGATCAGGATCTCGTGCGCCATGGATTGGCACGACTTGGGTGCGATTCCTGGGCTCCGCTTGATTGGCCCGAAAAGCGCTACCGACCGAGTGCCAGTCTTCACGTTCACCATGACCGGACAGGCGCCGGCGGGACTCGCGAAGGCTCTCGACCAGCGGGGAATCGCGATCAGAGCCGGGGATATGGCGGCACTGCCACTCCTGAAACGGTTTGGGGTCACGGAGGCGGCTCGGGCCTCGGCATACGTGTACTCAACCCGGGATGACATCGACCGGCTCGCCGAGGCGCTGGCGACGATCTGACCGTGAGGGACGGCTGGTCGTCCCGGTGCGGTTCCGCGCGAGACGGAACTGAACGGCGTCAAGCTGGCGAGACGTCATGAACGAGCCGTTTGCCGGCTTTAGATCGCGATGGACGATCCCAGCCAGGTTTTGACAGCGCGATGACGACTCACGTGATCCCGGGGTCACACACCGTCGTTGTCCTGACGACCTTGGCCCGTTCCGCCTCGTCGTACCGCCTACGTGCGTCCTGCTCCCAGGACACTGGATCGAGCCCTCAACACCCTGGCGGAGAGTGGAATTACCCTTTCCAGAATTGGCCGAGCGCGACGACGAAGCGTCGAAGTGCCAGCCGAGCTCTGGGTGTCAGGACGTCGTCTGACGACAGTGCACGCCCGCGGGTCATCACGCTAGTGTATCGTCCCTCCGCCGTCGTCGTGTCGATCGAATGCCTGTTGTTACGCAGATAATGAATGCGTCCGATGAGGCCACGTCTCGAGTTGCGAGCAATTCTCATGGTGGTGTGTTTGGTGGCGGGCTCGCCGGCTCTCCAGGCTCAGCAGCCCGTGGTCGACACGAACCAGGTGGGCCCACCAGTCGGCGGCGCCGTGCCGTCCTTCTCCGGATTGGATCAGTTCGGCCGAACACAGACGCTCGAAACCGTCATGGGCGCCAAGGGCGTCATGCTGGTTTTCTTCCGCTCGGCCGACTGGTGACCGTACTGCAAGACGCAGCTCGTGGAGCTGCAAAGTCGCTTCAAGGACATCTTGCAGCAGGGTCTGGGTCTGGTCGCGATCAGCTATGACACGATCGAGACGCTTCGCAAGTTTGCCGACTCGCGTGGGATTACCTTTCCGCTAGTGTCCGACCAGGGCTCCGCGATCATCAAACGATACGGGCTGTTGAATGACACGGTCGACCCGAAGAACCGGGCGTATGGCGTTCCCTATCCCGGAACGTTCATCGTCGATCGACAAGGCGTCGTGACGTCGCGATTCTTCGAAGATGCGTATCAGGAGCGGAATACCGCCGCCAGCATCCTTTTGAAAGGCGGGCTGCGCGCGACGGGTGCAGCGGTCATGACGCGAACGACGCACCTCACGCTGAATGCCTCCATCAGCGATACAACTGTAGCGCCGGGAGAGCGCGTGACCATCGCGCTCGACATCACGCCGCAGCGCGGGATCCATGTGTACGCGCCGGGGACTCACAGCTATCAAGTGGTGCGATTGGTATTCGACTCGCAGCCGTGGCTGCGCGCGCACCGCGCACAGTACGCGCCGTCCGAGATCTACCACTTCCGGCCGTTGAACGAGCACGTCGACGTCTATTCGAAGCCGTTCCGGCTCACCAGCGATCTGACTATCCTGGCCACACCCGAGGTCCAGAAGCTGCTGGCTGCTCAGGAATCCATCACGATTACGGGTGCTCTCGAGTATCAGGCGTGTGACGACAAAGTTTGCTTCAATCCCAGTCGCGTCCCGCTGACTTTCAGCCTGAAATTGAAGCCACTGGACCGTAACCCTCCAGCCGACTGATGCGGATTGTCACTTTGCGCGACGGTACTGCCCGTCAAAGGCTGTCTTCCAGGTCTTGCCGCCGTCGTTCGACACCTCCCAATGCTGTCGGACGCTGCCGTCAGCGGCCGGCGACCATGTGATTCTGTTCGTGACGGGCTGATTCGGAGGGCCGGAAATCCCACTCAGCTGCATCGCACCGTTCTGAAAGCTGCCGTCGAGCAACAACAGGTTGCCGGTGTCGCTGACCCAAGTCTGATGCCATTGCTTCTTCACGCGGTCCCAGATATTGAAGCTCGCGCCGTTCATCCCACCGGCGCCGCTCCAATGTTCGTGGAGCACGCAGCCATTCAACTCGCGCGTGATGGAGTTCCGGCCAGCTGGCTTGCCATCCGGCGTCGTCACCTCCCAGTTGCCGATCCAGAAATCGAACTGCCGATGCTCCGGGCCGTCGCAGCTGGCGGGCTTGGTCAACTGCGCTGCGGGAATCAGCGGCATGAGAAAGACGATCGTCGTCAAAGCCAGGCTACGGAATCTCGGCGTCGTTTCCATCATTCCCCCTGCGACGAATCAGCAGCAGAACGCTACGTTCCCTGGCGCGTCTGCTCACTGAAGGTCTGGAAGTCAAAATAATCGGTCCACCGGTAAATCTGGCCGTCGCGAACTCGGAAGAACGATGCGCCGCGCACCTTGATATTGCGCTTAGCGCGCTCAGGGTGCGTGACGACTCCGGCCACCGTCTGCTCGGTCGCGACCGTGTCTCCCATGGTTACGACGGAGTGAACGTCGATCGTGATGTCGTTGAATGCGGCGAACGTGCCTGTCGCCATTTTCCGGATGGCATCTCGTCCTTCCTGGTGGAGCCGAAAGGTCGGATCGTCGAAGACCACATTGTCCGCGAGGAGGTTGACCAATCGGTCGACGTCGCGCGTCCGATACGCATTGACGAACTGATCCACCACGCTGCGCGGGTCGTCGCCCTTCTTCGGCGGCGCTGGTTGCTGATAGCCCCTCAGCATGTTGCCCGACAGCGTGGACCGCTGGCCGCTGGCCGGCGTCTGCGGTGCAACCGGGACGGCAGTGATGGCAAAACACAACAGGGCGGCTGTGATTTTCAGCATGGCGCCATCCTGCAAGCCTAAGCGGATCGGCGCAATCGGATTGCAGCGGGCCGCTTCTGGAATGCAGCCAACCGCACAGCAGTCGGGACGGCGATCGTAGCACCCTGCGTTAAGCTGACTCCCGTGCTCCGAGTGACACGCTGGCACTGGCTGGCGATAACAGCCTTTTGGGTGTTCATCACGCTGATGTATGCCGCGCAGATCCTGTGGATTGCGCAGATCCCGGGCGAGCGGGTCAATGTACGCGCCTCGATCGCGTGGCAGGCGAGTTACTACGCGGTTTGGATCCCGGCGACGGTGATCGTCTGGCGCCTATCAGGAACGTGGCTGGCGGACAAGCGCCGCTGGGCGTGGCTGCTCTTCCACATTCCACTGTTCGCGGCCGTCTGGTCGACCATGGCCCTCGTCGTCACGGCCGCGGCACCATCGCTTGCGGGGCAGCGCGAGGCATTTTGGCCAACATACTGGATCCAGCTGCGCGGGCGAGCTCACTTGATGGTGCTGATCTACACTGCGGTTGCTGGTTCGGGAGCGGCGCTCCTGTTGTTTCAGCGCTCTCAGGAGCGAGCGGCGGCGGACGCGCAACTGCAGGCCGAGCTCGCGGGCGGCCCGGCTGCAAGCGCTGCGCGGCCACCTCGAACCGCATTTCCTCTTCAACAGCCTGCACACCATCGCAGGGTTGGCACGCCAACATGACAGCGCCGGTGTGGTGCGACTCACGGCCAGTCTCAGCGACATCCTCCGGCACGTGTTGGACGTGGGTGACCAGCCCTCGCGCCTCGGTGACGAGTTCGCGGTCGTGGAGCGATACCTCGAGATTCAACGCACACGTTTTGCCGATCGCCTGGACGTGGCGCTGTCGCTGGCCTCCGACGTCACGAATGCACGCGTGCCGTTGCTCGTCGTGCAACCGCTAGTGGAAAACGCGTTGAAACACGGCCTCGGCCCACGTGTGCAGCCCGGCGTGTTGCGGGTGTCAGCGTGGCGAAACGATGGACACACCCACATCTCAGTGGAGGACGACGGCGTGGGGCTGCCGACTGGGTGGACGCTGGACTCGACGCCTGGCACTGGGTTGCGAAACCTGTCGGCCCGGCTGGCCGCCGAATATGGTGATGGGGCCACCTTGAAAGTAGAGCCACGGAGTGGGGGTGGGGTGCGCGCCACGATGGTGCTGCCCTATGCACCGGCATGACCGACGCCCCGAACGGCCCATGGCGCTCTGTCGTCGTCGACGACGAGCCGCTCGCGCGGCAGACGTTGCGGTTGCTGCTCGAGCGCGAGCCGGACTTCGTGGTGGCAGGTGAGTGTGCCCACGGGGCAGAGGTCATTGCCGTCATCGCCGCAAAGCGACCCGACGTGCTGTTTCTCGATGTGCAGATGCCCGAAGTCGACGGGTTCGAGGTGCTCCGCCGTCTCGGTCATCTCTCGACGGCGCTGGTCGTGTTCGTTACCGCCTACGACAAGTACGCCTTGGACGCGTTCGAGCGACACGCGTTCGACTACCTGTTGAAGCCGTTCACCGATGAACGGTTTGCGCTCGTCGTCGACCGCGTCCGCTGCCGGCTGCGCGAACGATCGCAGGCGTTGATGGCGTCGCAACTGACTGATTTGCTCTGGTACGCGTCGGCGCGGTCCCGCCGCTCGCTGGTGGTGCGAGATGCTGGACGGACGATCGTGATTCCTCACGAGGAGATCGTGTGGATTGAAGCCGAGGATTATTGCGCGCGGCTTCACCTCCGGACGCACAGCGTACTGGTGCGCGGATCGCTTCGTGCCCTCAGTGACGAGCTGCCCGCCGCCGTGTTTGTGCGGGTCCATCGGTCGGCGATTGCGAACGTCGAGGCGATCCGGTCACTCGAGCCCGTCGCGTCCGGCGATCAGCGCGTGACCCTGAGCGACGGCACGGTGTTGAAAGTCAGCCGAACGCATCGCGCCGGCGTACTGGACGCGTTGGGGAAACACTAGTGACTTCGAGTTCCTAAACGTGATCCTCGAGTTGCCATTCCTGATCGACTCGAAATTGGTCTTGACCTCGTCGCTTCAGCTTTTGACCAACCCGCTACGCCCAATCCGCCAACTCAAGACCGAGAGCTTGCGTTGACCGACGTGGCCGACGATGTCGAGAGCTTCTACAATCGGACGCGCCGTCACAGTTCTCCACATCAATCCATTAACGTAATGCCAAGAAAGCGTGAACGCGGGCCCGGTGCAGCCAGTTTGTATGGTGAGAACTCCTTCGAGATGAGACACGCGCCCCTGCTCGGATATCCGCTCATCCAGGCGTCGAGCTTCTGAACGATGTCTTGCTGGTAGAGGTTTGAAACCGGGTAGCCGGCCGGCCCGAGTCCACTGGCGCCATTGACGGTCGATTTGCCCGATATCGCGGCCGCGATCATGGCCGACAGATGATAGTGAAAGTTGTGAAATCGCCGAATTGCTGCTGCGTTCAGATCGAGCAAGCGTCCCTCTCGATGCCCGATTTGCGTGTAGTGATCCCAACCGCTGCCTGGCCAATTCTGCGCAACATCTGGATTTGCAGCGAGGTAATTCGCCTCATCGAAGTCCTCACGCGCAATGAGCGGCGCGTTGTCGGACTGAACTGGTGGAACCAGAAGGAACCCCTCGCATGAGGCTGGAATCACCTGCGCCACTTCCTCGTGGTACCAAGATGCAACCGCGGCCGAATACACAGCGGGAATTCTTCCAACTTGCTCAACAGCGATGAACGACCCGGCGGCAAGGAGAATGGCCCTGCCCAAAGCGTGGCGACCCTGCGTGCGCCGCTGTAACCAGCCAGCCCCCACTGCGATCAAAATGGACACTGGAAGGGTCAACGTCAGGACCCACCTTCCCACGCCAACCATGACCGAAGCGCCTGGGACGAGCTCATAGACGGCCTTCCAAGGATAGAACGAGCCCCAGCGCACCGTTATCGCGGTCACGATGAGCGAGCTGACAAGCATGGCCGACAGCAAATCCGACCCAGGGGCCAACGACTGATTTCTCCCCCGAATCGCGCGAACAAAATGCCGGATGGCCCACGCCCACCCGACGAACACGACACTTGTGACGGCTATACCGAAGCCGAGATGATTCTCGATCGCGTATGCAATGCCCTCACTCGAATTGAATCGCAGGCTTCCCCACAGGAAATGCTCGGGCCCCAACCAAAAGTAACTGGACAGGCGAGGCAGGTACTCAATCGTGTTCTTCCAATCACGCTCAATGCCTAATCTCAGCGGCGGGAGGTAGACGATAAGGAATGGTGCCAACATCACTGCGCAAAGCAAGATGGGAATCCACAAGACTCGTCTCGCTTCGCGAAGTCGCATGACGATTCTGGTTCTGATGGCACGGTACGAGACTGCCACGAGGGTCGACAAGGCAAGGAAAAATACAAAAAACCACGCATTATAGAACGCCGTGGACGCGGCAAGGCAGACCAGGCCGGCAAAGATGCTCGTCCTCGTCGCCAGCTCGCGTCGGCACATCGCCCGCTCCTCCAGGAGCAGAGGCGCGATCGCCGCAAGCGCCAGCGGCTGAAAGAAGTCAAACCTGAGTTGGAGATGCCCAAGCTGGGCAAACTTCGGATAGGCGAACGCGAAGAAGAAAGCGCCAACAATACTTCCTAGAAGGGTAGCCTTCAGGACCCGCCGAAGGACCCAGTAGGCGGCGAGATAGGACAGGAGGGACAGCAGCACAATGGTCGCATTGGTGGCTTGAAAGAGACCCAATCCGAAATTGCGGAAGACTGTATAGACGACTCCCGTCCCGAACAGCATGTCGGAATAGCCAAGGACGCCTTTGACCGGATAGAACATTGGCGGCGACGCCCATCCTGCGTTCCCAGCCAATACCTGGTTCCAATGTTCGAGGAGAAAGACAACGAGTCGGCTATCTCCGATATCCGCCTGGACGATGTCAAAGCCGCTCAACAGGGTAGCGCGATGAAAGACGAGTACGCCGGCCCAACCAGTGAGCACAACAGGCAACATCTCTCTCAGGAACCGCTTCGCATCGTCTGACGCGCCCACCCGCATCATCTTCCCCATCTAGTGTCCTGACCGCGCGGTTCACGCAATAAGTGGCGCGGCCTGAAAGTCGAGTGTCCCGGGTATTCACTTTCGAAGCCGGTCCGCAAGCACGTCAGCCTCGGTCAGCCAGTCGCGCGCGTGGTGAGGCGGCGGCGTCCACTTGGCAGACCACCCGATCATCCTCAGGGCGAGGTGCAAGCGGCAGGAATCGAAATCCTTCACAAAACTTGACGGGATACGCGGCCCATTTGTGAGCCCATCAGATGTTGCCGCGCGATACGCGCGCATCAGGGCGCGCTGCGCTCGGTTGTTCCATCCCGTCGCGAGCGCAGCGAGGTCGATGGAGCCAGGGCCAAGAGCTGCCATTTCCCAGTCAACTGGACCGACGCGTGCCTCGTTGTCGGGGTGACGAACAAGGATGTTGCTCGGATAGAACTCGCCGTGGATCACGGTCTGTGGCAGCCCGGTCAGTCGGCTGACGACGCGTCCATATCCGCGTGCGATGCGGTCGAGGACCCGCCGCATTGGCCTATTCGGAGCGAACCGCTGAGCGCGTTCGAGCCAGCACCAGTAGAACGACTCGTCGTAGACGAGAAGCCTAGAACACCGTGCGAGCGTCGTGAGATCGATAGTCACGAAGGATCGATGAAATCGCGCTATCCACTGTGCCGCCAGCTCCCACATCGAGAATGTGGCCGCGTCTCGGAGCTCGAGCCCCTCGATCCGCTCGAGAAATATCATCGATCCCGCCGGGTTGATGATGTGGCCGTAATGGATCGGCGTGCCATGCGGAGCGTGCGGCAAAACCTGGCGATAGACTTCGATCTCGCGCATTGGGTCGCGGAGGAAGTCGGGCCGCGCATCTTGGCTGCGCCCGAGCAGGGGGCCACGGTTCGAGTCCTTCACCACGAGTGGCAGCTCGGAGCCGTCCGCGAACGTGACATCAATCTCTTCGATGCTGACAGTTGATGCGTACGGGGAAGCCCGGCGTACGATCTTGGCGATTGCACGCGAGCGGCGGAAATAATCCGCCAGCAGGCGCTCAAGGACGCGCTGAAGCTCCACTGTGGACGCCGGCGGACTGTGTGGGCTGACGACTCGAGTCATGAGCAGCTCCGACCTGTTCGATCAACGCGGCAAGGACGACGTCAGACCTGAAATGAGCCTCCGCGATCTCCCGGGCTCGCTGGCAGTGTCGGTCGTAGTCTGCATTCGCGGTCTCGATGGCGGTGACCGCCTCGTCCAGCGTGCCGAACGCGAACAGGCCCTCGCCGGTCGGCAGCGCATCACCGAATCCCGTATCCTGGGCGACGACGGGACGGCCTGATGCGAGATAACAGACACTTCGATCGCTGAACCACCCACAGCGTGCTTCGACGTATCCGCTCTTGGCAATTCCCAACTCGCCTTTCGAGGAACGGATGAACTCGCGATACCTGTCGGGTGTGCCGGCGACAACGATTGGGTCCACGAGGTCCCACCCGTGCGTCCGGAGCGCCCTGAGGTCGCTCACCTCGGCGGGATGGATCGCCAGCGCTGGCCGGCATGGGTCGGGGATACGCCGGGGCAATTCGACGAACCGGCGGAACGAATGCGCTTTCTGACCATAGAGCACGCCGTTCCGCTTGATCGAGCCGTATCCCCGCCAGTTGCCAACCGTGGTCCAGCCCCCGCTTGGGGCACCCCGCGCTCTTGGCCACTCCGGCAGGACGATGGGCTGTAACGTCGGCAGCCACCTTCGATTGCATGTCGGCACATCGCACTCGGAAGATCCGATCAGCGTTCCCACCGTCACAAAGTGTGTGTGACCGCTGAAGCGCATGTCGACGTTCTCGACGGCATGCCATAGCTGGTTGAATGCGGGATCGAGGTCGAGATACACGCGACGCGGAAGGGCTTCGAGCAGAGCAGGGTCGGTCAGCATGCCTGAAACATTGATCAGAAGATCCCCAGCACGGACTGCGTCGCGCAGGTCGCTGTACGGAAGGCCGATGGTCTCCCGCGTGTCCTGCCGCAGCAGCGTCGCGCGGTCTTCAAGGTCGAATCGAGCGACAACATCGCGAAAATATGTCGCGCTGAGCGAGGCAGACAGGGGCGCAGAGTCTGACGGAACCGTCGAAGGTGAGAGTGGCTCGACGAGATAGACCTCGTGGCCGAGCGCACGGAGCCCCAGCACGTATTGGAGCACGGCCCAGGTGGCACCTCCTTGATGAGGATTGCCGGCGATCATGCCGCTGACGAGAATGCGAAGACGGTTGCGCACCAGCGTTCGCTGTCAAAAGAAATAGCGCAAGGTCAGCACCACACGACGGCCGTCAAGCGCTTGATTCGGCAGCCCGAACGTAGGCGACGTAAGGACGCCGTTCGATCGGATGAAACGAGCGGTGTTCAGCAGATTGTCGATATCGATCATCACGATCAGGTCCTCGACCGTCGACTTCGATGCACTCAGGTTGAGACTGACCACTCCCGACTCGTGTCCGAAGTTGCGTGGAATGACGATGTCGCCTGGGCGTGGGTTCGGATTGAGCCAGCCGTACGCCGTTTCAATGGCGCCTGTATCACCGGCATCGGCGAATGCGGGCCGGTCGCTGAAAATGGTGTCGCCGTTGTTGTCGCGTCCGGTTGTGATGTTGAACGGACGCCCGGATGCCACGGTCACGGATGTGGCAACCGACACACCGTGCGGCAATCGCGCAGTCGCACCGGTCGCAAACTGATGCCGTCGATCGTCGCCAGCCCGCCCGTACTCGAGTGAAAGGTCGTTCGAGTTCGCTGGCGTTGTGTACGCACCGTCAGTATCGGCGTTTTTCCTGCCGTAGACATAGTTCGCGTACATCGTCAGACCTCGGCTGATGTTGCCGCGCAGCGCCAGCATGCCCTGATGCTGCAGGGAACGGCCCGTCGATTCAAATTGAAGGATTGGGGTCGTCCTTCCTACGTTCCTCAGTCTGAGCAGATGGGTGCCTCTGGCGTACGTGTATTCACCGAGAGCGAACAGACCCCACGGGAGCTGTCGCTCGTACGCAGCCGTCACCATTGTCGAATACGGCTGCATGAGGTCGGCTGATTTGGTGTAAATGGCGGATTGGATCGGCATCGTCACGTCAACCGACGCCGGAAGAGACGGAAATCCCAATGGCCGCTCGATGATGAGCTGCTGACGATCGATGCCGTTCACCCTCCTCGTCTCGAGCGTAATGGCCGGCTCCACGCGAGTAGCGAACATACCGGCGCCGAGCTTGATGGCATTTTTGCCTTCCGGGTCCAGCAGCCACGAGAGTGCCGCCCGCGGCGACAGGCTTGCGCGCGGGTTCAACAGGTTCGCGCGCCAAGTGAGGTTGTTCTGGAAGTCCTGCCGGACGCCATAGGACAGGGAGAGCCTGTCGGCGACCGACCAGTCGTCCAGGAAGAACCAACCGGCGTTCCATTGCGCGACATCGACTTCCGGATCACCGCGCACGATCCAGAACTTCGAAGGGGTGTAGCCAGGCAGGCCGAGAAGGGTCCGGCGGTAGTTCTCGATGGGTGAGATCGCCGTCACCTGGCCCGCCCGACCAAGCACGGGAGTGCCAAGCGCGTCACGCTCGACATCCGCTCCGAAGATGAAGGTCCCGCCGAATCCCGCTCGATCGGTGCTGTCGTATCCCGAGCGCTCGACCTGCACGCCCGCCTTGAGAAGATGTCGGCCCTGCTGGAGCGTTAGCGTCTCGGTGGCCTGCAGACCGCTTGTCGCGGTCCGCGCCACGACATCCTGATTACCGCCGGCATTGAACGCGTCGAGCACTACAACGGCCGGCTCGAACAGCCGCGGGGTCGCATCGGCACGACTGTGCGTGAGCTCGACCCGGACGTCATTCAAAATCCGCTGCCCCATCGTCGTCCACCAGAATCTGCCCCGGTTTTCGATCGACGACCGATCGTACGCACGCTCGGGCAGGTCGAACGGTTCGAGTCCGTGATTGCGGCGGGTTTCTTCGTTCCTCGTGTACGACATGCTGATGCGCTGGTTGAACAGCTTGAAATTGGTCCCGACCATGACTGACGTGATGTCAGTCGGCGTCGAATACGCCAACGCAAACGGCTGGTCCGCTGTGGTCACGGGATCAACACGCGTTCCGCGAAGGACGGTGTTGTAGTCCTGCTTCCATTGACCTGCGTACGCCGTGAAATCGACCGATCCCTTACGAATTGGTCCCTGGAGGTACCCGTGATAGTTCCAGTGCCGGGTGCCCGGCTCCGTCGTGGCCAGCGGGTTACGGGAGTCCAGAAGGCTGCCGCCGCCTTGCGCCGCGACTTCGCCCTGAAAATGGTCGGAGCCCGGTTTGGTCGTGATCTCGATGCGATGCCGCCCCGGCTGGGTGAACTCGGCGGAAAACGGATTCGAGTTGATCCGGATCATGTCGATGGCGCTCTTCGGAGGTAGCCGCCTGTATTCGCGGAACCCATCGACGAAAACCGCGACATCGTCCGGCCTGCCGGTCGAGCCAGCCATTTCCAGCATCCGCTGCAGGAGACGCTCTGTATCATCCGGCAGCAACGCGATCTGCTGAGCGGTCAAGACGAGACCCGACAGATTCTTTCGCGGATCCGTCGAGAGACCCTGCCACTCGTGGACGTCGACAGCCACGGCAACTACGTCGACCTTGAGGCGGACATCGCGGGGCGTTGCCACCAGCGGCCGCACGTCCACCTGCGCCGCGAAATCCTCGAACCCTGAATAGGCGACCTTCAGCGTGTAGCGTCCGGGTTGGAGCTGGTCGAAGACGTACAGACCATGAAGGTTCGTCGTCATCGTCAGCGTCTGCGCACCGCTCTGCAAGGTGACCGAGGCCCCCACGATCACGCCGCCGGTTTGATCGGTGACTGTGCCAACCAGCTGGCCGGTTGCGGGCGACTGCGCCAGGACGCTGCTCGCGAGGATGAGAGCAAGAATCGTGGCGAGGATGGATTGACAAAACAGTGTTTGACGGCGGATCACGGCATCACTCCCATCTCCTGGAGCAGCATCCCCAGCACCTTGTCCGAATCGAAGAACTCCCGGGCGATTGCGCGGGCGGCCCGTGAATGGGTCTCGTAGTCACGCATGATGCATTCGGCGCCGCGCGCGGCCTCGTCCAGGGTGCGGAACGGCACGAGCCCGCAGCCGGTTGGATACGTCCGGCGAAATCCCGTGTCCTGCACCAGGGCGGGCTTGCCGGACGCGAGGTAGCGGACCGTGCGATCGCTGAACCAGCCGGACTGCGTTTCCACGTAAATTCCCTGCGCGATTGAACACTCGGCGCCGGACTGCTGGACGTAGCTCCGAAACGTGCACGGATCGCCAGCCACCGACTTCGGATCGACCACCCGCCAGTCGTGTTTCACCAGCTTTTCGCGGTCCCGTCGGTCGGCGGGATCCAGGTCGACCGCGATCTCGAAGGGGTAGCGCGCCAGCGTGGGAAGCGCCACGAACTTTCTGAACTCGTGCGCGCGCAGGCCGAACTGCAAGCCATCGTGTGTCGCGCGACCGTAGGGGCCCCGCCAGCTCGCGACGGAGGTGAAGCCCCTGGGAGACGGATCTGTCGAGACCGGCCACTGGTGGAAGACCACTGGCTGCCGTATCGGACGCCAATGGATGTCGCCGGTCGGGATGCTACAGCCCGTCGTTCCGATGTTCTCGCCGATGGTGAAGTAGGCATCGTGATCGAGGAGATGTTCCTCCGCCATTCGTTGCGCATGCCAGAATTGCGTGTATCCGGGATCGAGATCGATGAACGCACGTTTGCGAAACCGCGATTTGAGCGAGCCGAGGGTGAGATGTCCGCTGATGTTCACCAGCAAGTCGGCGGCGTCCGCGACCCGTGTGAGCTCCTCTTCGCTCAGCCCCATCGATTGCCCGTCGACTTCGGAGATCAAGGCCGAGGAGCTCCCGAGTCCGAAACGCTCGGTTACCTGTCGGAAGAACGACAGGTTCACCGACGAACCGAGATCGCATGATGCACCGCCAGCATCGACGCAGGTACTGGGAGCGATCTGCTCGATGAAATAGATCTCGTGGCCCAGTCTCTTCAGCCCGAGCGCCCAGCTCAAACGCGTCCACGCCGCGCCGCCATTTCGTGGCTTGTTGGCCAGCGCACCTGCCACCACGATCATGCCCATCCCAGCCTCAACATAGATTCAGCTTCCGCGTCAGGTCGGTCAGCACACTCGACGAATCAAAGCACTCCTCGGCCAAGCGGCGCGCGGCGCGCGAATGTCCGCCGTAGTCGCGTCGAATTGCCCGTACGGTCTCGGCCGCCTCTTCGACCGTGTCAAACGTCAGCAGTCCCTGACCGGTTGGCAGCACATCACGCAGGCCG
Organism: uncultured Acidobacteriota bacterium; assembly: GCA_963846425.1. Classification (GTDB taxonomy): domain Bacteria; phylum Acidobacteriota; class Vicinamibacteria; order Vicinamibacterales; family UBA2999; genus JACCSI01. Next base: position 213,034 of record CAWJVW010000003.1, read on the forward strand.
GTGTCCTGGGCAAGGACGGGTCGGCCGCTGGCGAGATAGCAGATGCTGCGATCGCTGAACCAGCCGCTGCGCGTTTGCACATACATGCCTTTTGCAATCATGACTTCGGCTGCCGAGCGCCCGATGTAGTCTCGATACCGGCACGGATCGCCAGCGACGTCGCGCGGATCGACCAGCCCCCAGCCATTGCCGCTAAGCAAGTCGATGTCCTTTTTGTCCGCGGGATGAATCTCGAGTGCTACCTCGAACCGCCCGCCGGTAAGGCGCGGCAGCGCGGCGAATTTCCGGAATTCATGCGCCCGCAGGCCGTACGTGCTCCCTTTGTGCGTCACTGGCGCGTAGGCGCCGCGCCACGTCGCAACGGTGCTAATCGGAGCGTCCGGTGGACAGCGGTGTGCTGCCGGCCATCGCTCGAGGACGACGGGTTGGCGCGTGGTGATCCATTCCAAGCCGCAGCTCGGAACGCCGCATTCCGGGCGCCCCATGTTCTCAGCGATTGTGACGAACGCGTCGTGACCGCGAAACGAGTCGTGTTGCCCCGATTCCAGCCAGAGCTGGCCGAACCCTGGGTCGATATCGAGAAACACCCGCCGGGCGGCAGCGGCAAGAACCTCCTCGTCGTTCAAGAAGCCCATGATGTTGATGAGTCCAGACGAGGCCGAGACACCGGCAAGAATCTCGGCGCGTGAGAGGCCTATCGTGCTCGTACCGCCGTCGCAGAGCAGGCCGTAGCTGCCGTCGAGGTCGAACCGGGTCATCACGTCGCGAAAGTAACGGACGTTCCACGAGTGCTCGAGCGGAGCAGCCTCGCCGTTTTCCGCGATGCACATCTGAGGCTCGAGGCGGTCGAGAAACATGACGTTCCAGCCCAGCTTCCTGAACCCGAGCAGGTACTGCAGAAGCACCCACGTGTGGCCGCCCCGACCAGGCTTCTGTGCCAGCGATCCCGCAATCGCGATGGATTTCACCTTTGCGCGAGTTGCGGCCATTTCAAGTCCCTTTCGACGAGCGAAATCGGAGCTGCCATCAGTTGCCGCATGGTGTGATCCCTTGACCGCCATCGGCTGCGAGCAAGATCCGCGGCCAGGGAATTCAGAAACGTCACGATGCGATCCCCGACGTCCTGCCATGAGCTGGGTCGTCCGTCGTCGAGCGCCGTCCCCAATGGAAGCTCGATGACATCCTCCCCGCGACGTAGACGGCCGATGAGCTCGACGAGATCCTCGCGCCGGTCGAACGGCACGAGACGTCCGCGCGGGGCAGAGCGCGCAGCGATTTCGTCGAGCAGCACCGATCGTCGTGCCAGGACGGTGCGGCCATACGCGAGCGCCGTCAGAATCGGGAGGCCAAACCCCTCATAGAACGAGGGAAACACGACGAGGCCGGCTCCCGAGTACAGCTGATGGAGGTCGAGGTCCGACAGATTGCCGCTTTGAAAAACGGTCACCCGAGGCGTTGTGAATGTTGCACGCCCAAGCGCGGTGATCGATTGATAAGGAAAGGCCGTCGCCAAAAGCTCGACGGAGCGCTCGACGTCCTTGTGGTCGTACTCATTCCCAACGACGAATATGAAGGCTTTGTCATCGGAAGCGGGCTGCACGCCTGGATGCACGTAATCATCCGGGTCGAACGAGAGATGTGACACGAGATGCGGGACTTCCATCGTCCCGGCGCCAAAGCGCCGCCTGAACCGATCGCGCGTGAAGTGCGAGATGAAGACGAGGCCATCGGCATGATCGGCCATGAATCGCCACGTGCCGTCCAAGTGCCTCGGCGCAGGATACGCGGTGTCCCAGGAAATCGTGTCCAGAAACACGTAGACGTTGTAGGCGGCGGCGCTGTGCAAATCGAGCATCTCCTGGATATGCCAGGGCTGCGACAACCGGAGCGCGGCGGTGAATTGCCGCTCCGGCATTCTGGTGGTCACCGTCCAGTCGGGAAACAACTGCTCCAGGTTGTGAAAGGCGCAGGCATCCCGAGATGCGAGAAGCGTTACGTCCCACGATGAGCGGAGCGCATGCAGACCGCCGCTGATGCCGAGGGCAGCTACGGCAGTGCCGTTCATGGCGCAAATGACGTTGCGTACGTCGAGCAGAAGCGAAGGCCGATTGTCATACGCCTGCGGGAGCGCCCGGGCAAGCCGTGTCTCTGCCTGCGCCGCACCGCCGGTTCCAAACTCCTCGCGAGCGCGCTCCACATCCGGCACCAGCTCGCGAAGCAGGACGCGATCGGCTTCGGGCAAGCACTGAAGCGGAATCACGCACGACTGGCTGGGCCGTGTAGCGCTCGTCGAACGGATGACGGCACGATTGCAGACCACCGTGCGAAATCCGCAGCGCCGCGCGCGAGCCGTGTAGTGCCATAGCGCGCCGCCAAGACTCCTGAAACGTTCGTCCAGTTCCCCGGAATTCTGGACAACGACCGGTTTGATCAACATGCAGTACCCGGGCGCGTCAGCGACGAGATAGGTGTCGGCAATCTCGCTCAGCAGCCGACGCGGGAGCTGATCGATGGCGCGATCCCCGGCGATATCCAGCCTGCCAAGGCTGTTCTGGCTCGCCCCTGTCAATCGGGCGATCGCGAAGCCGAGCATCGGGTCCGCATCGATGGCCGCGAGAAGCGACCCGATCGCTTCGCAACTCGGCTCAACACCTCCCGTCACTACCAGCAAAGGCCGCTGCGCATCCGCCGCAGCACTGAGAGCACGATTGCACGCCGCGACCGGACTCTCCGTCCTGATGCCCCACCCGTTCGGCTCGCCGCTCTGGGTCGGCGGTGACTCGCCCGGGGCGACGGCGCATGTCACACGCTCAGCGACGCAGCCAAGGAACTCTCGAGCCGCGAGTCGCGCGATGACCGACCGCAAACCGATGTCACGAGCGGTTCGCGACAGGTCGACGAAGACATCAATCGCTGGCATGGGCCGCCATTACCGGCACCGACACGCTCCTGGCGAGCTCGATTGGCTCACCAGCTGAGGATCGATGCCGTTGAAAGAAGGCTTGATAGGCGGAATCGAGTTCCGCATACACGTGTTCTGCACTCAGAAGCCTGCTGATGAGACCGCGGTGCCCTGCTGTCCAGCTCGCCGTCGAGGGTTCCCCAAGCGCCGCGATGACCTGCCCTGCGAACTCGTCCCAGTCGTTGGCAATCAGGCAGAGCGCAGCGAGCTTTGGATCCAGCCCCTCGACGCCAGCCGGCCATGTGACGACCGGCCGCAAATGGCACAGCGCTTCCAGGGTCTTGATCTTGAGTCCGGTGCCTGCCACGACTGGATTGAGGACGAGCGTCGCATCGCGATAGCGAGCGGCAAGGTCGTCGACAGGGCCCAGAATCGCGACGCCCGGTAGCTCGATATCGACCACGGCACTCGCGACCGTGCCCACCACGACAAGCTCCGCGTGCGGGAGTCGCCGGTGAATGCGGGGCCAGGCTAACCGCAGAAAGTCTTTGACGCCTTTGCAGTTTCTCGCGTTGCTCGACGCGACCATCAGGAGCTGACCATCTTTGGAGCCTCGCCGGTCGGGCACGACGTCAAAGTCCACGCCGACGGTCAGAACTGGAATGGAAGGGACGAGCTCTCTCAAGACGGCCCGCTCCTCATCCTGGATGGCGACGATGAGATCGGCACGGCTCAGACGCCGAGCCTCCTCGTCTGGTGCGATCGAAACGTCGCGAAGGCCGAATGCTCGTACCTTCTGCTGGATGCTGGAGAACACGTCGATCGTATCCACGACCTTCAAAACTTCACCGCGAACCAGCGGCAGCAGGCGCGTCATCCAGATGTACTGAACCTGGAGGACGTGTGGCCCCAGCACTCGCTGCAGGTGCAGGACGGTCGCAACGACCGCATCGTGACAGAACGTTCGTTCGATTCTGAGCAACTCACGTTCCCGAGAAGTCCCGCCCATCTGTTCGCCCAGCAGCTCGGCAAACGAGTCGGTGTGCGTGCCGTTGAGCGAGTCAAGAACGTTCGGGAGATCACGAAGGTCGCTTTCGATTCTGCCGTCCCGATGGATCTGGATGACGTTGCCAAACGTCGAGGCGGTCTCCTCGATCGCTTGACGCGACATCTCTTCGCCGGGGAGAGGCGCGACGACGGTCACGATGCGATAGCCTCTTGAGCGATACCACTCGAGCATCCGGCGAACGCGATACTCGTTGCCCGCTCTGGGTCGCCACGGCCCCACGTGCGACACCACGAGAACCGTCGATGGAGCGGGTAAGCCGGGCGCGCGCGAGCTGACTGAGAGCTCGATGCGTGGCGTGTCGTTCGGCCGAGCGCCGGTGCGGGCCTCGCTCACGGTTCGGAGCTTGTCGCTCAATCGCTGGACGTCGGCTGTTGTCGTGGCAAGACGCTCTTCCGAATTCGTCAGGTTGACGCGGACACGGGCGAACTCGTTAGCGGCGTCAGCAAGCTGCTGGTCCTTGTTCTCGAGGTCGCATGACATCGTGTCGATTCGCTCGAGAAGTGTCCGGAGTTCCGAGTTCAGCCGCTCGACTTCTGTGGTACGAGCCGCGAGGGCGCTCTCCGCACTCACCAGCGCGGCCTCGGCAGTCACGAGCGAGTCGACGCGGGCCTGCAGGGCCGCAACCTCGGATGTCAGCCGCTCGACTTCGGTCGTGCGCGTCGCCAGAAGGGCCTCGGCAGCCGAGAGTACCTGAAACCCGATCTCGAAGCGTCGTGATCTCGATCGTCAGCCGCTCGACTTCGGCCGAGCGGGCGGCGAGCGCCGTATCGACGCCCGAGAGCGCGTGGACACGCTCCTGAAGGGCAGTGACGTCGGATGTCAGTCGCTCGACTTCAGCAGTGCGAGTGACGAGTACGGCTTCAACAGTGGCACGCGCGTCAGTCGCTGTCGTAATGTCCGTCTGGGCCATGGCGACCGCCTGATGAGACTCAGCGAGCGCCCGCTGAGACTCAGCGAGCTCAGCCCGTGCGTGTTCCAGATCCGCGGCGGTGGCCTCGAGCCGCTCGCCGTGTGCGGCGACCGCTGTTCGAAGGGTCCGCTCCGACTCGCTGGCCGTATAACGGCTGAGAACCGACGTACCGAGGCGCGAGAAGAACAGACGAACGTTGTTCGCATCCTGAGTCCCTTTGTCGCGCAGAGAAAAGAGCCACTCCACGGCTTCGGGAAAATCGCGGCCGATTCCCAGCACACCGAGCCCGTGACCGTGCCGAAACTCGAACGACGGGTATTCGTCGCGCAGGCGTTCCCAGAGACGCCACGCACCGAAGTCCTTTTCGCGCACATCGATGTCGTGACACAGGACGACGCCCCTGTGACTCATTTTCGGGCGCCAAGCCTCGAAGTCATGCGATACCGCGTCGAATGTGTGGCATCCGTCGAGATGGAGCAGGTCGATGCTGGCGTTCGAAAAATGCTCCAGCGCTTCGTCGAACGTCGCCCTGATCAGCCGGGAGAACGCAGAGAACCGTCGGTCGTGGTACGCGGCCCACTCTTCGAAGACGGTTTCGTCGAAGAAGCCCGCCTGCGCGTCGCCACGCCACGTGTCGACGGCGTAGCAGACGGTGGAAAGACCGAGCGTCTGGACTGCCTGTGCAAAGCTCGAGTAGCTGTTGCCGGACTGGCACCCCAGTTCAACGAACGTCTCCGGACGGAGGGCGTCAACTATCCAGAACGCGAACGGGGTGTTATCCAGCCACGATGGTGGATGAACCGCGCGCTGCGGCTCCTGGAAGACAATCGGCCGGTGGAGAAAGCTGAGAGACATGACCTTACACGCCCATCCCGATCTTCTCGGCGTGGGGATCGGGCACCACGACGCTGTCGCGCTCGCGAGCCACTAACTGTTCGCGCCACGGCGTCGTCCACGAGATCTCCGATGTCTGCTTGTGCTGCAGCATCGTCGACAACCACGTCACGTCGACGAGATGGCACCCGAGAGCACGCAGCCGGATCCCCAGCAGCTGTTCGTTCAGAATCGCTCGGGCTTTCTGCTCGAATTCCGGCAGGGTCTGCGGTGTGAGAGCGAAGCTCGAATGCCACTTCACGCCTTGTCCGATGTCGCGCCCGATCAGCCATTCGGTGATGTAGTCGCGATAGCGCCGGTTGATTGGCGCATCAGCCAGAAATGGCTCATCAGGATTACCGCTGAAGAATTGACCGCCGTCGGCCACCGACACGAAGCTGCCAAGCGCCTTCACCTCGGTCGGAGGGAGAAAAAAGAAGCACGAACGCACCCAATGTTGAGAGTGGTATGTGAGCACCTCGATCGGCTCGTTATAGCAGTCGAGGTGACCGGCACAGACGGAGCGGTCCGCGAGGGCGTCCAGCAGGTCCGTATCGAAGCGATCGAGATACGCCACGTGCAGCTGATTGAAGGCGCTGGTCGCGAAGTGCACCAAGTCGTACGACCAGATATCCGATCCCACGAACTCGATCGCACGGTCGAACGCCGAGAACTCGCGGGCGCTGTTGTCGCCTCCGATCACGAAGCCGGCGTTGCTCTGGTGGGCAACACCGCAAGGCAGCGCGTTATCCACGATCACGACGGTCCGATCGACTCCGGGCATCTGGCGCCTGAAAATGTCCGCAAGCTCGGTGTCGGCATTCGGGTAGGTCGCGGTTCCAAATCTCGCGAGCAGGGTCAGCACGCGGTTCACCCGCGCTCGCCGGGGAGCCAGATCGAGCAGCGGCGTCACCTCGGAAGCAGGCTTCGCGTCCTCCAGCCGGTCGGGTGCGTCATCCAGGATCTCCCAGCCCTCGAAGGCGGATGACTGTTGAAGCTCATAAACGACGCAAACTCCTTCCTGGGCGACCACCAACCGATGGGCCGTGTCGAGGTGTTTGGCGAGCTCGGTGTAGTGAGTGAGCCACCACCCGGCGGTCCACGGAAAGACGAGATATTGAGCTCCCTTGGCATACAGGCGGCGGAGGTGAGCGATTGCTTCGGCGCTGCTGGCAGGATGGTGACCCGCATAGACGCCTGACTCGTCGCGCGGGAAGTGCCACGCTCGATACCCGTCGAGCCGCACCAACTCTTCGTCGCCTTTGCTGACGAACAACAGCACCGATCCGGCTCGAACGTGAGCAGAAACGACATCATGAACTTGTTCGATCAGTTCCCGATAGGCTTGCGGTGACAGTGATGTGTTCATTGCGTCACCCGGTCTGCACGAGGCTCCGCTGCTCCGATCCGGGGGATGGTTCGAGCGACAGCGGAACGATGGTGGCCGGCGAATGATCGTCAAGACACGCCCGATAACGTGTCTGGAGGTGCTCCGCAAAATGCGTGTAATAGGTGAGCCACCAGCGAGCGCTCGCCGGAATAACGAGGAACTGTGCTCCCCTGGAGCGAAGCCTCTCCAGCTCCGCGATGCACGCGTCGCTGTCGCGCGGGTAGAACCCGGCGTACGTTCCCTCCTCATCCTGTGGAAAATGCCACGCGCGCCTGTTCCCCAGCTTCAATAGCTCGACATCGCCCTTGCTGATGACGGCGATCGTCGCGTTCGGCGGCACCGACTGGTCGACCCGGATCCGGACACGTTCCACGAACTCTCGGTAGCCCGTTTTCTCGCGGCGTTCGTGCGGCGTCCAGGCGCGGCCCCATTTCGATTCCCAGCGAGTGCGATTGGCGTGATAGATGTCGCCGTACTTGCCGGTTGGTCCAAGCGTGCCGATCGTGGCCTGTCCAAAGTGATGAACGAAGATGTCTTCCGCACAGACGACACGGTATCCCGCCGCTCGGACGCGCATCGCGTAATCGGCGTCCTCGAACAGGCCCACCTCGAATCGCTCATCGAGCGGACCAATCGCGTTCCAGACCTCACGTCTGAGTGCGGCGCAGAACATCGTCACGGTCCGGATATCGAAAAGCTCGCCGGCGTGCGCCTGCATGCGATCGGGAGCGAATTGAAGGAGCTCGCCGTAGGTTCGATAGGGAACCTCGATTTCAGCTTCGTTACCCGCGCGATTGGTCACCACGCCGAGCAGCCCCACATCCGAACACGCAAGATGTTTCAGGATCCGCTCGCGCCACCCCGCAGATACGATCGTGTCGTTGTTGAGCAGCACCAGAATGTGGCCCCGAGCCACGGCAACTCCGCGGTTGGACGCCGCCGCGAACCCAAGATTGCGTTTGTTGCATGTCAACCGCACACGTCCGTCCGATCGCGCGAGCTGGCGCAGATACTCAGTGGTGCCATCGGTGGACCCGTTGTCGACGACGATCACCTCGTAATCGCCTGCGCGGTCCTGAGCGAGCAGGCTCTCGAGGCAGAGTCGCGAGAATATGAGCCCGTTGAGGGTGACGACGACGATGCTCATTGCCGGCGCGGCAGTGCTCGACTGGGCCAGCGGTTCCTCTGCGGTCGCGCCGAGCGGTGTCTCTAGCACCGCGCGAAGGGACTCGGGGCGAAGCGTGGTCGGCCAGCGCGAGATCGGCGTGAGCACGAGATCTTCCGGGAAAGGCAGGACCATCATGAGTCCCCGACCGACATTCCCGTGGGCTTGCAGCCGAGATGGGTCAACATTGGGGGCAACACGACGCGATAATCGAACCACTCGCGGGCGATACGTGACGCGGCTGCGCTGTGCCGCTCGTAGTCGCTGTTAATCGTCGCGATCGCGTTCTCGATCTCTTCCAGTGTCGCGAATCCGAACAGGCCTTCGCCCGTCGGCAGAATGTTGCTGAATCCGGTCTCCTGCGTCACGACGGGACGGCCGCATGCCAGGTAGCTGGCGCTTCGATCGCTGAACCAGCCGCTGCGGAGCCGTATGTTTTGATCTTTGGCGACGGTGAATTCGGCGCGTGACTGGCCGATGTATTGACGATAGGCGTTGACGTCAGTGGTGAAGCCAAGCGACTCTCGGATGTTCCAGCCTTTGGCGCACAGCAGTGCCCGATCGTTCTCGTCGAGGCTGCTCAGCGCCAGCTCGAACCGCTGTCGACACTTGGAGGGGAGATCCACGAACTTCAAGAACTCCAGATGTTTGCTCCAGTGATACACCTCGCCGTCCAGCGTCACGGTGCGCCACGGCTGTCGCCAGTTGCCGATCGTCGTGCAGGTGTCGGCCGTGCCGCCGCGGAAGGGCTCCCACAAGTCCATCACGATAGGTTGCCGCGTGGGGATGAAAGGAAAGCGATCGGACGTCGGGACGCCGCAATCGGCATTGCCGTGGTTTTCGCCCCACGTAAAAAATGCACAATGCGGCTCGAGGTACTCGATGGTGGCTCTCACGCCGTTATGGACCTCCACTTCGTGCATCACCGGGTCGGTGCCGATGTACACCAGGCGGCCCGTCTGGTAATGCTCGGGTCGCGGGATCGTCGAGCCGTGAAGGTTGAATATGAACGCGGCCTCGCCGTACAGGCGGAGCAGTGCCTCCTGCGACAGGCCATGGCACTCGCCGTCGTGATGCAGAGCGTGAAACGCCCAACGGTCGTCGCCCAGATCGAACCGCCGCATCATGCCGGCGATGAATGCAGCCGCGAGCGCGGAGCCGTCGTCGCTCGCGTCCTTCATGAGCATCGACGGCGTTCGCGCGTGCGCCTCAACGTAGTACACGTCGAACCCGAGGCGCTTGAGGCCGATCAGGTATTGCAGCGTGATGAACACGATGCCGGCCACGGGCATCTTGCTCATCGCTCCGAGTACGATCACACGCTCTTTGGATCTGAGATGCATGATGTCTACACCGCCGCTGCCGCCTGTGCGTCCAGCGGCGCTTGGATGTCCCGTTTGCGCCTGCCTGTTTGGATATCGTGAAGCTGCCGGTACAGCCCATCTTTCGCGAGCAGCTCCTCGTGCGTGCCTGACTCGACGATTCGGCCCTGATTGAGAACCACAATCCTGGTGACATGACGGATCGTCGAGAGGCGATGAGCAACGAGAAACGTCGTGCGGCCCGCCATGAGACGATCGAGCGCGTCGAGGATCACAGTCTCGGTTCGGGAATCGATGGACGCGGTCGGCTCGTCGAGGATGAGAATCGGCGCGTCTTTGAGAAACGCCCGTGCCATGGAGATGCGCTGTCGCTCGCCTCCCGAAAGCTGCGCACCGCGCTCGCCGAGTGGCGTCTCGTACTGCTGCGGCAATCGCATGATGAAATCGTGCGCGTTGGCCTGTCTCGCCGCTTCGATAATCTCGTCCATCGTGGCGTCGAGTCGTCCGTACCGGATGTTGTCGGCGACGGTCGATGAGAAGAGCAGCGCCTCTTGGAGAACGATGCTGATCTGCTGTCGCAGTGATCTGAGCGTCAGCGTCTTGATGTCGTGACCGTCGATCGTGATCCGCCCGTCGACGGCGTCATAGAACCGCGGCAGGAGACTCACCAGTGTGCTCTTGCCCGCGCCGGTAGGTCCGACGATCGCGATCACCTGGCCGGGCGCCGCCTGGAGCGAGACGTCGAGAAGCGTGCCACTGCGGCCCGGATAATCGAAGGTCACGCGGTCGAGCCGCACGTGCCCCTGCGCGCGGGGCAGGGCGACGGCGCCTGGCATGTCTCGAATGTCCGATTCCGTCTCCAGAAGCCCGAACGCGATCTGCAGGTTCACCACGAGGTCCTGCAGCGCCCCCATCGTCCCGCTGATCACCTCGAGCGGCTTGTACACCGATCCGATGTACGCGATGACGATCAGCAGCTCGCCGACGGTCAGCTGTCCCTGCAGCGCCAGATACGTGCCATAGCCCAGGACCAGCGCCGTCCCAATCGCTGTGGTCGTGTTGACGGCGAGCGAGAAAAGCGCCTGCCGCAAGGTGACTTTGATGCGCGCGCCGATGGCCCGGCGGCCCTGCTCCCGGAACCGCGCATGCTCGTGCCCTTCCCGACCGAAGGCGACGATTACGCGCAGCATCGAGACGGCTTCGTGGATGATCGACAGCGTCTCGCCCTCGAGCCCCTTGACGGCCATGAGCCGGCCCCGGATGTGCGTGCTGTAATAGCCGACGGAGTAATACAGGAATGGCACGACCAGCAGCGATAGCAGCGCCAGATTCGAATTGAGCCGGAATGAGATCCAGAACATCCCCACGAGCGTCAGGACGTTCTGCGCGAGAGGGAGCGAGGCCATGACGAGACCGGCCGGAGCGCCCGCGATTGAATTGATGATGTAGATGACCATTCCCGAGCGCGCTCGATCGTGGTACGACATCGACAGCCTCTGCGCCTGCTGAAACAGATCGCCGCGGAAGTCGAGAGTCATCGCCAGATCGAGCCTGGTGCTCAGATAGCTGTTGGCCACGCCAAGCAGATTGATGCAGAGCGCCACCGCGAAGCCGGCTGCTACCGTCCAGATGAGCAGCGGAAGCTTGTCGGCAGCGTCCGGCGCGGCGAAACGCACCATCGCCGGAAGCGGCTCGGTTCCCAACACGCTGTCGACGAGAATCTTCATCGGCCATGGCGAGAGCAGGCTGATGGCGGCGATCATCAGCGTGCCCAGAGCAGATCCCGCCCCGAACAGCCAGTACGGCCTCAAGTAGCGGAGAACCCTTGGAAGATAGGTGAGCGGTATCACTAGGCGATGTGTCTGCTGGGCACTTGCGCGGCCCCTGAGTTCTTCGACCATGGATCGGCCGCGGTCGTATCCGGCTGATCAGAGACGCCGGCCGGTTCTCGGCCTGGCGCCGGGGAGTCCGTCTCAATCGCGAGCATCCCAAAGTCGGCCTTCACGCTTTGGATCGCAGTCGAAAGGATCCGCCACGTCGTCATCGTCTCCGCGGCCGTCGCTGCGCCGGCGAGCAGGACAGCCAGTGCCGTGCTGATCGGCCAGGCTACGAGACCGGCGGCGTCGAGGAGCATCACTGTCGTCACCGCCAAGAGCAGCGGCAGGAATGCGACGCCGAGCCGCAACCGGATTCGCAGGCGGCAGAGACTTCTGCCGGCGCCGTGATCCTCCACGAGGGCACGCATGTCGACCGGAAGCCCCAGCCGATTGACGATGGTCACATCGCGTGCCTCCCACCATCCGCTGTCGAGCTCGATGTGTCTGATGGCCCGATGCTGGCGCAGGCGGTCCGCGATGGCAGACAGCAGAATCTGGACGTCAATCCAGCTTTCACTCCAGAACCGTTTCTCGAGCTCCCGCCCGCACAGGAGTCGCATGCCATCGGCCAGCGCCACGCTGGCGACGGGTGAATTTGACGTGTGGCGCCTCGGTCCAAAGGCCGGTCTCCAGATGCCCCCTCTGACGCGGCCGTAAAGGCGCGCGAACGGCTGCAGGAAATGGAAGAGGGCAATCGTCAGGCGATACAGGGCGGCGCTCGGCCCACGTGCTAGACGCCCGATCGAGGGCAGGTCGGACAGGTCGGCCAGGAGGCCGTAATGCAGACATTTGGCGCCAGTAGTTGCGAGCGCGATCAGTCCTGCCGCCAGCAACGCGTAGGCGTACGGCTGGTGTGCGAATCCGGTAACGACCGCCAGGGCGATGAGCAGAGCCCAGCCAATCTGCCATCGGCCCGAGTGGGCAATGTATGCCAGCGGATGTGGATCCGTTCGATAGATCGACGGAAAGGACTTCGATCCGAATGGACCGGCGTTGATTCGTGTCTCAGAGAGCGATCGGATGAACGGCAGCGAGCTGTAGATATGCCCCGCCCACGCGATGCGCCCGCCGATGAATTTGTGGGGATGCTCGTGCATCAACCACGCCTCGCCTTCGCCATACCCGACTTGCTGACGCAGGAAGGCTCGAATGCTGTTGCGGTGGTGATGCCATACGAGCGCCGCGGGCGCGAATCCGATCTTGCCGCCCTGCGACTGCAGCCGCCAACAGACATCGACGTCGTCACCTGCACGACGGAAGATCGGATTGAAGCCCCCGATCCCCATTAGGGCCTCGCGCCGGAATGCACAATTACATCCCGGTACGTGTTCCGCCAATCGATCTTCGAGCAAAACGTGCATCGGGCTGCCCGGCGCGCGCGCCACGCATTGCGCGAGCCATGGATCATCGGGCGGGACGATGTTCGGGCCGCCTGCCGCTACGACGTCGGAGTGAAGGAAGGGCTGGACGAGATAGGTGAGCCAGTCGGGATCTACCCGCACATCGGCATCGGTGTAGGCGACGATGTCGCCGGTCGCATGTTCGAGGCCCAGATTTCTCGCCGCGCTCAGTCCGCCATTCGTAGTCTCGATGAGTTGCACTCGCGGATGTCGCGCGGCAATAGCGCCGGTGTCATCCGTGGATCCGTCGTTGACGACGATGCATTCGAAGTCGGGATACTGCAGTCCTTCGACAGCGGTAAGGCATTCGTCCATTGTGCCGGCTGCGTTGTACGCGCAGACCACGACCGTCACGCGAGGCCAAGTCCTTTTCTCGGCAGTCTGGAACGGCGCCGAATGGAAGACGTCTTGAACGGCCCTGTAGGCAGGTTTTCGCTGACGCCTCGTGTCGACGAGTCCGAATGCCCAATCATCGACGGGCCGGCCGCCGCGCCACCATTCGTCGGTCCAGCTGAAGACAACCGTTCCAGCGGCGCCCTCGCGAAACGCGGTGCGAACCTGCATCGCGACCAGCGCTGCCTGCTGATTCGGTCCGTGCCTGAGGCTGTCTGCGCCGGCCTCGGCAATGAGGAGCGGCCGCCGTCCCGCCAGGTGCTGGAGCCGTACCAGATACGCCGAGAGATCGGTTTGTGCGTGCAGAAAGATGTTGAATGCGCAGACGTCGAAGAATGACAGGTCGAGATACTCCGTTGGCGGATAGTTGACGTAGCTGACCAGCGCGTCGGGCGCCGCAGCCTTCGCCTCCTCAAACAACTCGCGCATGAATTGTTCGATTCGCTTCCGTCCGTACCATCTCACGATGCCGGGCGGGATCTCGTTGCCGATCGTGAAGAGCAGCGTCGCAGAGTGTGACGCGAGGCGCTTGACCGAGTCGCGCACAGCCCTCCGAACATCGCGCACGATGCGAGCGTCGTCGAGAAACGCCACGTGCTGAGACCACGGCACTCCCACGATCACTCGCAAGTCCCGACGTGCCGCCTCATCCAGGACGGCTATTGGCGGGCTCGTATACGTACGAACGGTATTAGCGCCAAGCTCTGCGATAGCCGCAAAGTCGTGTGCTACACGATCCAATGAGGGGAATTGCGAGCCATCGTCGGCTGGTGCGAATGTGCCGTAGCTGACGCCGCGGATCAGAAAGCGGGTACCGCCGGCGTGCAGGAATTTTCCACACACCACCGGTTTTGTAATTGGCTGACGATCACAATGAGCAATGAAAGATTGACTCGATCCGGTCCGCATGATTCCGCAACACTCCCGACCTCCATCGCGCGGCTGCTGCGGTCCCGTCCCCACACGCTGCCCCGATCATTTCTGTGGGACGCGCAACGGATCCAGCCGAGTGCTGCACTGGCGCTTCTCGAAAGAAATGCACCTCGTGCGCTCTGGAGTTACATGCTGAGTTATAAGGACTAGATTCCTCGGCGCCTGGTCGTAAACCGACGCCCCGAACCCTTACGCTTTTGTTTGTGACGATGACAGTGGCATGATTCCTTTCGGTTGATGAAGCTGGCACTGCGAAAAATCAGAGCAGCATGGAACGCGTCGCAACGTGCAATAACGCTGCCGAGCAATCGAGCTTGACGATCTTCAACGTCGTACTCCTTCCGTCGTGAAAAGGCTGAGTTGCCGAGCGAGACTTTACGCTGCCCGATGTGAGGCAGGCCTGTCCATCGAACGTCTGTATATCGACGCAGTGCAGCCGCGCCTATCGCTGGTGCGCTCGCCGGGGACTTGCTCGGGGTGCTTTGTCTAAAGCACTGCTTGGCTGGTGAAGGGCGCGTGCTGCGAACGCTTCCGCGCGAACCGCGAACGGCGTCGATCCTGAATCCATCCGAACATCTGCATCGTGCACCGCGATATCAAACCCGCCAAACATTTTTCATCACGGCGCGTGGCGAAGCGAAGGTTCTCGATTCCAGGGCTTAGGGGCAGCTCGCGGCCACCATCTTGATCGCAGTCGCGTGCAGCACACCGACGATATTCACACGCGTTTCGACTGTGGTTGTCGGCCGACCGGTCTTGTCGACTGTTGTGGTCGCGCCTGTCACGCCGCTCGCTGAAACGTCAGGTTCGTTACGACTCAGATGCCCTTGCAGCTCGACGCGATGACCGACATGCGGCCGTAGTTGTTCGCGCTCGAGCCCCGTAATGCGATAGAAGCTGTCGCTACTGGGCTTGCCCGTCGACGTGGTCGTGTCAGTCGTGCCCGGCTTACCGACGGTGACAGTAGTGCCGACAGGCACCGCCACCGTCGGCGTGCGCACGAAGTAGTCGTTTGCGTTCGCTTCGCCGATTTCGGAACGACGTTCGCCGCCCGCCACGTTCGGATTCCCCTGAACGAGGCACCCGACAATGGTGGTGGTCTGCTCCGGCTTCGCGGCCTGTGTCGCCGATCCGGCCTGAGCCTCGACCATAGCCATGACGGGCAAACACAACAGCACGGCAGATGTCGCTTGAAATAGTGCTTGGCTCATCATCAGTCCTCCTGGTCCACGGCCACCGTGGGAACCTTGGCTGATGCAAGCCAAGTTCCAGCTAGGTGGAGAGAGGAGCCACGTTCTTGTTCATTCGAAACAGATTCGTTGGATCCCATTTCGCCTTGATCTCGGCAAGCCGGGCGTAGTGCGGTCCGTAGGCGGCCCGAATTCTGTCGTCTCCTTCCTCCTCGGTGAGGAAGTTGACATAGGTGCCACCGGTCGAGAACCGACGAAGATCTCGCCACGCCGCACGAGCCCATTCGATGTTCGTCGCATCATCGTCAGCTTTCTCCCATGAAGCCGCGATGTTGACGATTGACGCAGCATCACGGTTTCCCACGGGGGAGTGAGCGGCCGGAAGCCGGTTGAGCGGCCCGTCGAGCGGAAAGATCAGAATGGCCGAGTGTGGCGAGCGGCTCTGGGCGGCATGTTCGATCGCGGCGGCGAGAAAATCTGGATCGTGTCCCGGCAGATACTCGGACTTCCAGTAGTAGCGGCGTCCTTTTGGCTGGGTCGCGTCGAGAAGACTCTGCTGCGACACGTACGTGCGCCGTTGCACGATGTTGCCGACGGGACTGCCAATCTCCTTGATCGGTGCGATGAGTCGCTCTCCCTCTTCGATCCGACCCGAATAGCAGACGAAGAGGGCGACGATGTTCTTGCCGTGAATGGCGGGCGAGAGCCACGGTGCGGGCGGCGCCTTGCGCAGCCCCGCGACAACGGTAAGCTCGGGAGGGGCCTGCACCATCAACTCACGGAATCTCTCGAGCACTCGGGGCGCCTCGGCCGCCGGCCACGCGATCGCGCCACCCAGGATCTCAGGGCCGATCGCATTCAACTCGAACTCGAAGCTCGTGACGATGCCGCAGTTCCCGCCGCCTCCCCTGAGCGCCCAGAACAAATCCGGATTTTCGGAGTCGCTCGCACGGACGACCCTGGCATCGGCCGTCACGACATGCATGGATCGAACTGTGTCGCAGGTCCATCCAAAACGCCGCGTGAGATAGCCAAATCCGCCCCCGACCGTCAGGCCGGCGACACCAGTGTTGGACACGAACCCGAGCGTGGCGGCAAGGTCGTGAAGCTGTGTCTCGCGATCCACGTCGCCCAACATGCATCCAGCTTGCACGTGAGCGGTTCGGGCCTGCCGATCGACCCAGACGCCACGGGCTCGCGACATGTCGAGCATGAGGCCGCTGTCGCAGACCGCCAGTCCGGCAATGTTGTGACCGCCGCCTTTGATCGATATCGCCAGGCCTTGCTCGCGCGCGAATTTCACGCCGGTCACGACATCTGCCGAGCCGACACACCGCAATATCACCGCGGGCCGGCGATCGATCATCGCGTTCCACACGCTCCGCGCGTCCTCGTAGCCCGGCTCGCCCGGGATCAGGATCTCACCCCGAACCCGGGTCCTGAAGTCATCGACGATCTTCTGCTCGAGCTGAATCCCGCCGCCGTCTGCAGTTCGTAGTGTCACTGGTGGATTCCCGGATCGGGTTGAGTCACAGAGGAGAGGAGAATTTTACAACTCCCGGCAGCCGGCGCGGACCTCGAAGATTGAAGAATGCGCCGAGCAGAGCGCCGTAGTATTGTTTGGCCTGGCGCGGTGCTCATGGCGCACCTCCTTCAATGAACGAACTCACCCCGGCAGGCGCGTTGCGGCGGAGGCGCTGAGCGTACGCCATGCAGGGCAACTCAATGTTCGTGCGAGGCCAATCGTGATCGGCCAGACCATTGGGCCGTATCGAGGTACTGGACAAGCTGGGCGAAGGCGGAATGGGCGAGGTATATCGCGCGCGCGACAGCCGGTTGAATCGCGACGTCGCGATCAAGGTGCTGCCTGCGGCGTTCGCGCGGGATCACAAACGCGTGGGACGCTTTCGTCGTGAGGCTCAGGTGCTGGCCTCGCTCAATCATCGCAATATCGCGTCGATCCATGGTCTCGAAGAGATGGGCGACGCCGTCGCTCTCGCCCTGGAGTTCGTCGATGGCGAGGATCTCGCTGCACGCGTGACCCGTGGCGCGCTGCCGGTGGACGAGGCACTCGCGATCGCTGAGCAGATTGCCGAGGGCCTCGAAGCCGCGCACGAAAAAGGCATCGTGCATCGCGATCTCAAGCCTGCAAACATCAAGATCACCAGGGAGGGTGTCGTCAAAATCCTCGACTTCGGTCTCGCGAAGGCGTTTGAAAGCGACACCGACACCGCCCTGGGGCCGGCGCCGCGCGAAGTCACGATGACGCGTCAGATGACCGAGGCTGGGTTGATTCTCGGAACGGCGGCGTACATGGCGCCGGAGCAGGCACGAGGCATGAGCCTCGATAAACGCGCCGACATCTGGGCGTTCGGTGTGCTGCTCTTCGAGATGCTTTCGGGTCGGCGTCCGTTTGTGGGACCAACGCTCACCGACCTGCTCGTGGTCGTCGTATCCGCCCAACCCGACTGGAGCGTCTTGCCAGCCGGCACGCCCCCGTCGCTCGTGCGCCTGATCAGGCGTTGTCTGGAGAAGGATGCACGCCGGCGTCTACGCGACATCGGCGACGCGCGGATTGAGATTGAGAGCCTGATGGCGGGACAGGGCCACGCGGATTCGAGTGGTTCGACCCCCGGTCTCGTCATCGCACCATCTCGGTTACGTTGGCGTGAGGCGCTGATGTTCCTGCTGGGGGGAGGCTTGGCTGCTGGACTTGCGCTGTGGCTCGGATCGCGGCCGGGGTCTGGAGAGTCGACGGTGCTACGGCTGAACGTCGCTCTGGCTCCGGGCACCCGTTTGGAAGACGTGCTCGAAGCGGGTCGGCAGACGCTTGCGCTGTCGCACGATGCCAGCCGCCTCGCGTACGTGGGCCGAGCCGCGAACGGCCGGCGACACATCTACCTCCGGCGCATGGAGAGCGTCGCAGTCGAGCCCATCGAAGGCACCGCCGGCGGAGACATGCCGTTTTTCTCACCGGACGGTACGTGGTTGGGTTTTGCGGCCGATGGCAAACTCAAGAAGGTCGCGATCGGCGGTGGACAACCCACGGTCATCTGCGACGCGCCGGAACCGCGTGGTGCGAGTTGGGGTGACAACGGCACCATCGTGTTCGCGGCGGCTGTGAGGGGCGGTCTCTCTCGGGTGTCTGCGTTGGGCGGTGAGCCGACTCCTATAACGACGCAAGCCGCCGGTGAGGACGGTCACCGTTGGCCCCTACTCCTGCCTGGAGGACAGGCCGCACTCTTCAATGTGGAAAAGGCGACCGGTCGCGAAGAGGATCGCACGATTGACGTCGTGAGTCTCGACACGGGCGAGCGACGGACGCTCGTGCGTGCCGCGAGCTATCCCCGCTACGTCGACGGCTACCTGGTGTACGGCCAAGGCGGCACGCTCTTCGCCGCGCCGCTCGACGCCGGACGCTTGGAACTGACCGGACCGGGGATCGCGATCCTGGAGGACGTGCGCATGGACCTCAGGTCGACGGGCCGTGTGTTTGTTGATATCACCCCAGCAGGATCGCTCGCTTACGTGCCCGGGTTCCCGAGACCAGGCGAACGTTCGCTCATGTGGATTGACCGGCAGGGCCACTCGGTGCCGGTCACACCGGAGAAGCAGGCGTTCAAAGGCGTTCGACTCTCCCCCGACGGCCAGAGCCTCGCCGTCACGATCCAAGAGGCGACCGACAACCTCTGGATCTTCGACCTCCGCCGCACAGCGTGGAATCGGTTGACCTCGGAGGGCGACGCGCGCACCTTGGCCTGGACGCCCGATGGTCAGCGCGTCGTGTTCTCATCCAGCAAAACCGGTCAACCGAGCCTGTACTGGGTGTCCGCCGATGGAAGTGGACAGCCGGAACGGTTGACGCCGCCGACCGATGCGCTCATCGACATGCCCTCGATCGCGCCGGATGGGCGCACCGCGCTCGTCGCCGTACAGAACTCGCGCGGCGACGACATCTATTCGTTGTCGCTCGAAGGGCCACGCACGCTCGAGCCGTTTATGGCCACCGCTGCTGAGGAAGCGTCGCCCGCGATCTCACCCAGCGGTCGCCTGGTTGCCTATACATCCACCGAGTCGGGACGCCGGGAAGTTTACGTGCGCCCCTTTGGAAAGCAAGGGCGCAAATGGACTGTGTCTACGGGCGGTGGCTCCGCCCCGAAGTGGAGGCGGGACGAGCGTGAACTCTTCTATCTCGAGGGCAACCGTTTGATGGCGGCCGCGGTAGAAGGAGGAGCCGCGTTGACCGTCGGCACGCCGCGGGTGTTGTTCGAGGAGTCGGCCTTGTCATGGAGCCATGCCGACCTCTTCCGCTACGACGTCACGGCCGATGGTCAGCGGTTCCTGATCGTGAAGCCCGAGGCTCGGGAGGAGGCTCCGCTGCAGATCGTCGTGGCCCCACGCTTCGGCGAGGAGCTGCAGGCGCGCCTGGCCGGCCGTGCGTCGCGGGTGCGCTAGTCCAGCTGCGCCATGACGCCTTCATCACGGCGCGCTAGAACATCAGCCCATGGTGCTCGATAATCGGCGCTGTCCGTTCAAAGTCCACGTCGACGCCGTACCGCGCGACGATTGCCGTCATGGCGGCTGGATCGAGTGCCTCGCCAAGCGCGTGCATTTCGCGGAAGGCCTGCTCGAACCCACCAGGAGAGATGATCTCGAGTATTCGAGCGGGGACATCCCCGGCATTCCAGAATGTGTGCCACTCTCCTCGCGGTTTGAAGATTAGATCCCCCGCGTTGCCGAGCAGCTCCTCGCCATCGAAATACGCGCCGACCAGCCCCTCGAGCACGAAGCTGTACTCATCCTCCCGACTATGACGGTGCAGCGGCGCCGCCAACGCGCGAGGAGGCATCAGGTGTTCGACCAGCGCAAAGCCGCCGCCCGAGTCCGGGCCGCCAATCATGAAGCGGTCGCGAACTGCTGTTGCGGCCCCCAAGATATCGCCGTCGCCTGGTCCGATCACGCGCACCTTGACTCTTATTCGATTGCTCGAAGCCTCACTGGACTGTCGCCCCGTCATGGGTCCTCCACACGTGACTATTCACGCTGCCTAAACCGCTCGGCTCGCAGCCCATGGTCGTATGTCTACCCTCGAATGACCGCGAGGGTAGATTTTCTTCCGTGGAGCCGTCAAGTATCGTGCGTACCGCGGTGCAGGCGCAACTCGGCGACCGCGATCTGTCCTTGTTCAACGCGGACGGGCCACAGCCTGGCGAATCACCAGGCTCCGTCCGTAGTACTCAGCGGGTCGCACATTGCGCACGGTCTGTTTCCTCCGGCCGTCCTTGCTCATGAACGTGACTTCGACGACGACCGAATCGGCAGTGGCCAACCCAAAGTGGACGGGCGTGGCGCTCTGTGAGTTGTAGCCGCCGCCTGTTTCCACTTGTCGCGAGGCGATAATCGCGCCCGACTCGTCGAACAGCCGCACTTCAGCGCCGAAACGGGTGAAGTGGCCCTTCCAGTCGAGCACCAGAACACTGAGACTGGACCTTTTCGCTCCGTCGCCAAGCGCGTTGCGGAAGACGAAGTGACCTCCGATCGGGCCATAGCCGTCTGTCACTGACAAGTCCAGCGCGCCATCGTTGTCGTAGTCCGCGAACTGCACGCCGTGGTCCCCGGCGTTGAGCAAGCTGTCCTTGGCGAGCACATTGACGAAGCCCTTCGCGCCGTCGTTGCGGAAGAGCGCGTTTGCCGGCATCTGGGCGCCGGGCGTACCAACGTAGGACATTAGGGACAGGTCGAGATCTCCGTCATTGTCGTAGTCGCCCCAATCGGCGCCCACAGCATGGTTATCGACGCCCACGCCGAGCGTTCGGCCGACGTCAGTGAAAGTTCCGTCGTTGTTGTTGCGGTAAAGCAGGTTGTGGCCGTAGTTGGGCGCGAAGATGTCGAGGTCCCCGTCGTTGTCGTAATCGCCGATCGCGCAACCGACGCCGCCTTCGTCCGCCGTGCGCGGCGGTCCCGTCATGCCGAGCGCGGCGGCAACGTCGGTGAACGCGCTACCGTCGTTGCGCCACATGGCGTCGGTGGCCCCAGCCTGATTCGCGAGGTAGAGGTCGAGATCGCCGTCACGATCGATGTCGAGCCAACAGGCGCCGACGGTTGGGCGAGCGTCGGTCGGACCGACGCCAACGAAGACTTGTGTGAATCTGCTGCCGTTGTTCTGAAAGAGCTTGTTGTCGCCTGCGCGATCCGTCGAGTAGACGTCGAGGTCGCCATCGTTGTCGTAATCAACCCAGTTGGTTTGCCGCGCGGAGCGATCGGGGATGGTCAGGCCGACTGCCGCCGCCACGTCACGAAACCTGATTCCGCGCTCGTTCTGAAGGACGACGGTCAGCCTGTCGCGGAGTGTTGAGCCGCCGAGGAGATCGAGGAAGCCATCCCCGTTGAAATCACCCCAGCTGAGGCCGCGCAGCTCGTGGCTGCCCGCTTGCGGCATGCCCAACTGTGCGCCAACGCTGGCGAGGACACCTTTGTCGTTGCGATACAGCCGAACTTCACCGCTACCGAGCGATACCGCCAGATCGACATCACCATCGTTGTCATAGTCGCCCCATGCGTTCGAGAATGAATTGGCGACGCCGAGCAGCTCAGGCTGGACCGGCGTAAAGACAGGCTCCACTGGTGTGGTGCGCTGCACCGTCGTCTGCGGAACAATCGCCATCAGTGCCGCGAGCGCGAGGGCGGGCGGCGACACATGACTGGGCAAGGGCACGCGGCCTACTTCAGCACGGCCTCGACGACCGACACATCCGACGCCGTGGGCACAACGCGCGTCATCCGGAATCCCGCTGCGTCGAGGAGAGTACGATATTCGTCAGCCGTGCGCTCTTCGCCGCCGGGGATCGCGAGCATCACCATGTCGGCGAGTTTGCCGAAGTGCGGGGTGTCGTCTTCCGGCAGGACGAACTCGACGATCAGCAGCTTCGCGCCCGGCTTTATCGCCCTCCGGCAGTTGCCAAGAATCGCGTGGCACTGCGCTTCGGTCCAGTCGTGAATGATGTGCGACAGGATGTAGGCGTCGCCGCCCTCTGGCACGCGATCGAAGAAGTCCCCATGCTCGATCGTGACGCGATCTTCGACACCACGCGCGCGCAACAGCGCCGGCGCTTCTGTGACGACGTGCGGGCGGTCGAAGAGAATGCCGCGGGGCTGCGGATAGCGCGTCAGGATGTGCGCCAGCATGTTGCCGGTCGCGCCGCCGACATCAACAACGGTCTGGAACGCCGAGAAGTCGTACGCGGCCGCAACCGCCGGCGGCTCGCCGCCGTGAATGCCGACCATCGACTCGCTGAACTGCGCCGCCTCAGTGGGATGCTGCGCCAGATAGTCGAAGAACCCCATCCCGAGGACTTTTTCCACGCCTGTCCGGCCGGTTGCGAGCGAGTACTCGAACTCGCCGAACGCCCGCCAAATCACCGGCCCGGCCATCGTGAGCACCGTGGATCGCGCCGCCCCGGGCGCGTCACGCTTCAGCGTCGCGCCCAGCTCCGTGAGCGCAAACCTGCCGTCGTCGTTCTGCGTGAGGATGCCGAAGCTTGCCAGCGTCCGCATGAAGCGGTGCAGCGCACGCGGGTTGCTGCCCGTCACGTCGGCGAGGTCCGAAGCGGACTTCGGACCGTCGGCCAAATGATCTGCCAGGCCGATGTTTGCGGCAGTGTAGACCAGGCGAGAAAGCCAGTAGGCCGTCCCCATCTGGATCATGGCGACATGTGGCGGGACGGCTGGGGGAGTAGCGGTCATCTTGATGCATTGCCTCCGGCCGGGAACAGTAGCACACGCACAACATCATCTAGGGTTCGCAGCGGCTCGCAAGCTCGTGAATCTTCTCGGACGTGCGCGCCTGCAGCGCTCCGCTGGCCTCTTGCACGGCATCCTCGAGCATGGAGAGCTCTCTCATCAGATCGCCGCAGTGGCTCACTTCCAGCAGCTTCGGGTAGTCGTGCAGCATCTGGTGGACGCGTTCGAAGGCTTCGATGATTTGGCGCATCGCTTCGTCAGCGTGCACGCCGTGCGGATGCCGCCGCAGGTACTCGCCAGACCGCATGTTTGCCAGTGCGATGTAACACGGGACATAGCCCTCACACTCCCCGCCCTTGGGAAGCGCTGCGGCGAGCCACGCCAGATCGTCAGCCGCCGCTGTCTGCCGGTACTTTGCGTGCAGGTTCCATACAAGCTGATCGTTAATCAGCCAATTGCGGCCGATCTCGTTGTAGAACAGCGTTTCGGTCTGCTTGCGGAACCAGGGATGCCGGCTCGTGGCGAGATTCGGGTCGCTGAACGCGCTCTCAATCAGGCTGTTGAGTGCCCGCAGCCATTCGAGAGTGAGACCGGCTGCCTCCTCATCGTTCACAGCGGCCGCACGGGCGAGATGGCGCCGTTCCGCCTCCGCGATGCCGGCATCGAGCGACGCCGCCGTTTGTAACGACAGGAGGACGACGATCGGCAAGTGGAACGCCATAGGATCACGTTACACCGTCACGTTACACCGTCACACGGGATCGAACTCGCGTTCGCTCGGCGAGGTCGCGCTGCACGCGGCTCACTCATCAGCAATATCATTCATGCGAATGATGTGTTAAATGCACTGTATTCATGAGGCGCCGCTTGCTACTGTCCCTCAATGATCGACACCTTCCGGCGCGACGTCCGGCATTCAGTGCGGAGACTCGTCTCCCGACCCACGTACGCCATCATCACCGTCACGACACTCGCGATCGTCATCGGTGCCGCGACCGCGGTCGTGGCCGTGGTCAATGCCACGCTCGTCCGTCCGTTACCGTTTCCAGATGGCAATCGGCTCGTGCAACTGTTCTTGATGCCGCCTGGGCAGAACGAGTGGACCTCCAGGAATCCACTCAGCATGGGTGTCTTCCTGCGTTTTCGCCAGCACTTGAAGCTGGTCGAATCGGTCGAAGGCTTGTGGTCGCGCGAGCGCGCCCTTGGCGGCGACGTCGAACCAGAGACGGTGGTTGCAGGCGCAGTATCGCCTGGCCTGTTTGCATTATTCGGCGGACCAGCACTCGTCGGCCGCACGTTTTCTGAAGCCGAGGATCAAGCCAACGCAAAAGTCGTAGTGCTCAGCCACGCGTTGTGGCAGCGCCGCTTCGGCGGCAACTCATCGATTCTGCGGACCACCATACTGATCGATCGCGAACCGTACGAAGTGATTGGCGTCATGCCTGTGTCGTTTGCGACCGCATTCACACCAACCGAGTTGTGGACGCCCTTGAACGCGACCGAGGCAACCTTGATGCAAGGCTCAACGTTCGTCCAGACCTTCGCGCGCCTGCATCCCGGAGTGACTGTCGATCAACTCCGCGCTGAAGTGACGCCCGCAATGCAGGCTGTGACGGCGGAAATCCCGAAAGTGATGGGCGGATGGTCAGCGATCGCAACGGATCTGCGCGATGCGCAATTCCGTCTTCAACGTCCGAGCGTGCTCGCGCTGCTCGGTGGCGTGATCGCGCTCGTGCTGATCGCGTGCGCCAATCTCGCAAACCTCACGCTGGCGCAGATCATGTCGAAACGGCCGGAGATGGCCGTGCGCGTGGCACTCGGCGGCGGCCGCGTGGCACTGATTCGATTGCAGTCAATCGAAACGTTGCTCCTCGCCGCACTCGGCGGAGTGGCGGGACTGATGATCGGAGAGTGGATCTTGCCCGTGCTCATCGCGTTGGATCCGTCGCTCGCGCGGACGTTCGGCGAGGTCGGCATTGATTGGCGCGTTCAGTTGATTACGGCGGCGATCGTGATCGCCGTGTCGCTGATCTCAGGTGTCGCGCCGCTCCTCCGCGAGCTCCGCGGCGATCTCGCGCATGGCATCGCCGACGGCAGCCGGCGAACCGTGGGCTCGCGGCGCGATCACAAAGTGCGGACAATGCTCGTCGCGACCGAGTGTGCGTTGGCGGTGGTACTGCTCGCTTGCAGCGCGCTGTTGTTGAGCGCCTTCGATCGCAGCTCGCGCACCAATCCTGGTTTCGATCCGCATTCCGTTCTCACTGCGCAACTGCGTCTTTCGGCAACGGCCTATCCGAGCGAAGCAGCACGCGCGGATCTGATCAACCGCTTGCTCGAGCGGATACGAGCCGTACCGGGCGTATCGTCCGCCGCCGCGACGCTCAATCGCTTCGTGCCGGGTTTTTTCTTCGTCACGCCGGTTCACATCGAGGGCAAGCCGACTCCGGATGGACAGGCGCATACGGTGCAGTTCCGCAGAGCGACTCCTGGCTACTTCGCGACGATGCGCATTCCGATTCTGCGCGGACGCGACTTTGCGGCAACCGACGGCGTCGATCGACCGTGGGTCGCAATCGTGAGCCGTCGATTTGCGGATCAACATTGGCCAGGCGAGGATCCGATAGGCCGTCGCCTGCAGCGCGGCACCAATCCACGCTTCCTGACGGTGATCGGGGTTGTCGGCGATGTGAGGGACGTCGGGTTTTCGCAGCCGCCGGCGCCGACCTTGTATATCACCTTCGATCAGAACAACGTCGCCATTACGCCTGTCTCGCTCGTCGTGCGCACCAGTGGTGCTCCACTCGCCTTGACCAATGCGCTACGCGCGGCGGTGCTCTCGGTGGATTCGGCGCAGCCGATCAATTCGGTAAGTACGGCTGAACAATTCCTCGCCGATTCCCTCGGGCCACAACGGTTCCGCACCACACTTTTGCTGCTGCTGGGCGGAATCGGCCTGGCGCTTGCCGGTCTTGGTATCTACGGGATTACGTCACGCGCCGTCGAGGAACGAACGGCGGAACTGGGCGTGCGCCTGGTATTGGGCGCCTCCCCCGTCGCGTTGGCGAGGATGGTGGTGTGGCAGATGATGCGTGTCGTGCTCGCCGGTCTCGGTGTCGGCGTCGTGCTCACGATCGGTGCAGTGAGCATCATGGTCGAGTGGCTGCCGAATCTCGAAGAAGGGCAACGCTGGGTGTCGATTATCGCGCTGCTGATACTCGTACTCGTCGCAACGGCGGCGGCGATTGTTCCGGCTCGTCGAGCGGTGTCGTTGACGCCAATCGTCGCGTTGCGATCCGAGTGATCGTCACCGGAGTGATTGTCCGTCTCCAGCAATGCGCTTATACGGTCAAGCTCAGTCGTGCGTTTGAGAGGTTGACCAGTTCAGGAACAACCCGAGCTCCTCGAGGAATAGGGACCAGGCAGGCTCCTCCTCGAGCATCAGATGATTTGCACTCGGCAGTGAAACGTACCGCGCACCCGGGATCTCGGCCGCCAGCAGGCGACCCTTGTCAGGCGGGACGGCATGATCACGATCGCAATGGATGACGAGCGTCGGCGTCTTCACTTGCGACAACAGGGGTCGAACATCGATGTCGTCATCGCGCTCCATGAGTCGCGCCGCGTTTTCCGGCGACGTGGACACACGCTGGAGCTCGTCGAGCCACTGCTCGTGCTCCGGAGTCGCCTCGGGGATGAACCGGCAAGTGAACGTCTTGCAGAACGCCGGGTTCTTGAGTCCCCACCCAAGCCGCAACAGACTCGCGAGCGCGTGCCGCGCCTCGAGCTGTTCCGGTGTGCCGACGTGTCTCAGCCCCACTGCGAATGCGCCGTAGAGTACCAGTTGCGTGACGCGCTCGGGATGCTTCACCGCATACGCGATAGCGATGGGTCCGCCACGAGAGATCCCTAACAGGGGAAATCGATCGAGCCCGGCCGCGTCGACGACCGTTTCGAGATCGCGGACCCACGTATCGAAGCTCACGTCGGGCACCTCACGCTGGGACATGCCGTTGCCGCGCTCGTCGTAGCGGACGAGCCGGTGATGACGTGAGAGCGCGGTGTACCAATGTCGCCAGATCGGGCTGCCCCATTCGAAGTCGAGATGAGTCAGCCAGTTTGACGCCTTCACGAGCGGCGGTCCGTTGCCGGTCGTGGCATAGGCGAGCCGGACGCCGTCGCTCGTCGTGCAATACCGGATTTCCTGCCGCGCCTTCGCGGTAACAGTGGAGGTTCCGGTCTGTGGGACGGCAGCGCCGACCGGTGCGGCGAAGCGATAGCCGACGCGCGGCACGGTCTCGATGTACTGCTGGCCGGTGGCTTTCTCCCCGAGCGCCTTCCGCAGCACCGATACGTTGTGATTCAGGTTGTTTTCCTCGACCGTGGTCTCTGGCCACACCGCGTCCAGCAGTTCCTGCTTCGTGACCAGCCGCCCCGCGTTCTCGACCAGCACCAGGAGGGTGTCGAAGACCTTCAGGCGAAGCGGGATCACCTCGTCGCCGCGCGACAGGCGGCGCTCGCGAATGTCGAGGTGAAAAGGCCCGAAATGATACGCGCCTCGGACCGCAGTGTCCGCCACGAATCGCACCTCAGGAAAGTTTCAGAAATATCCCAGCGTTCTCAAAGGACGCCGGCGCAAGCTCGATTCTAGCCTCTGGATCATACGGAAACCGCGAGGAGGGCAAGACAATGCCGAAACTGCTTCCCGACCAGAGCTTTTACCCGTCGCCGACGATGGCCATGCAGGCCCCGGCGGAGACGCTTGCTTACGTGACGCTGCTCAACCCCGACCCGACCGCCAACGACGCACTTGCTGTGCTGGACGTCGATCCCGCGTCGCCAGGCTATGGCGCGCAGATCGGACGCGTCGACATGCCCAACGCCGGCGACGAGTTGCACCACTTCGGATGGAACGCGTGCAGCTCGTGTCTGTGCCCGAACTCGCCGCACCCGCATATGCAGCGGCGCTATCTCGTGGTGCCCGGGATGCGATCGTCGCGCATCCACATTCTCGACACCGAGCCGGACCCGCGGCAGCCGCGGCTCGTCAGGGTAATTGAAGCCGAGGAAATCGTTCGCAAGACCGGCTACAGCCGCCCGCACACCGCACACTGCGGGCCAGATGGCATCTACGTCAACGCGCTGGGCAACGCCGAGGGTAACGGTCCCGGCGGCATCTTCGTGCTCGACCCTGAAACATTCGAGATCACAGGGCGGTGGGAGAAAGATCGTGGGCCGCAGCAACTGGCGTACGACTTCTGGTGGCACCTCGGTCACGACACGATGATCACCAGCGAATGGGGCACGCCGAATATGGTGGAGGGCGGCGTCAATCCGGAGCTGCTCATGGCCGGCAAGTACGGCAATGCGCTGCACGTGTGGGATCTCACCAGCCGCCGTCATCTGCAGAAACTCGAGCTCGGGCCCGAGTATCAAATGGTGCTCGAACTGCGTCCCGCCCACGACCCCAACGAGACCTACGGCTTCGTCGGCGTCGTCACCAGCCTCAAGGATCTGTCGGCGTCGATCTGGATGTGGCACCGGGAAGGCAGCGGCGGAAGTGGGACCTGGCGCATTCACAAGGCGATCGAGATTCCCGCCGAGCCAGCAGCCGCCGAAGATCTGCCGCCGCTCCTCAGGGGTTTTGGCGCCGCCCCTCCCCTCGTCACCGACATCAACCTGTCGCTCGACGATCGATTCCTCTATGTATCGTGCTTTGGCACTGGCGAGCTGAAGCAATTCGACGTGTCCGATCCCTTCAACCCGGTCGAGACCGGCTCGGTGAAAATCGGGGGCATGGTTCGTCGCCAGCCGCACCCGGCGCGTCCGGACCAGCCGCTGAACGGTGCACCGCAGATGGTCGAGATCAGCCGTGACGGCAGACGTCTCTACGTGACCAACTCGCTGTATCGCACGTGGGACGACCAGTTCTATCCCGACGGCGTCAAGGGCTGGTTGGCCAAAGTGGACGTGCGCTCGAACGGCGGCATCGAGCTCGATACGGCTGGATTCGTAGATTTCGACCGCATGCGTCCCCATCAGGTCCACCTGGAGGGTGGAGACGCGAGTTCCGATTCCTACTGCTTCTCGTAAGCGGGTGTGTCATGCCAAGCGAGATGACCTGGTCCTTGTCCGCCATAGCTTCAGCGAAGGCGGAATGGGCGATGCTGATGGCGCTCGGCGCGTTTCATGGCATCAATCCGGGAATGGGGTGGTTGTTTGCGGTGGCGCTCGGGATGCAGGAGCGTCGCCGTGGCGCGGTGCTGCGCGCACTGGTGCCGCTCGGTGCCGGGCACGCGCTGGCGGTAGCCGCCGCGGTCGGCGCTGCCCTCGCAATCGGATTCGTCATCCCTTTGGGCTGGCTCCGCTGGCCGATTGCCGGCGTGCTCGTCTCGCTTGGCGCCTTTCGCCTCTTTCGTCACCGGCACCGGCGCTGGGCGGGCATGCGCGTCAGCATGGGTGGCCTCACCGTGTGGTCGTTCCTGATGGCGACGGCTCACGGTGCCGGCCTCATGGTGGTGCCGGTGTTCATGGGCATGTCGGTGTCCGGAGCGGGGGAACACGCGCACCACATGCCCGCTGAAGGGGCGGGCGTAGGAGCGGCTTTCTTTGCCACAGGCCTGCACGCCGTGGGTTATTTGGCGGTGACGGCGTTCATCGCGGTGCTGGTGTTCGAGAAGCTTGGCGTCGGCATTCTGCGTCGCGGGTGGTTCAACCTCGATCTGATCTGGTCGGCCGCGCTGGTGGCGACTGGCGTACTGACGCTGATGTGGTCCTGACGACATCCCGCTCCATCGGTGTGATCACAATGCACCCGTCCAGTTCTGAACGACTGCCACGGTCGATGATCTCGCCACGCCGCTCACCCAGGCAGTATCCTCAGACATCCTCACAAGCTGGACTCTGCGAGCCGACACATGAACCGCTCGGGCCGAATCTACGAGTTTGGGCCGTTTGTTCTCGACATCGGAGAGCGCCGTCTCCTTCGAGACGGCCGGCCCGTGCTAGGAAGAGCGATGGTCATGGTCACCAAGAGGGCACTGCAACCCTAAGGCTGGTCGCTTCCGTCTAGTGCTGGGACGGGAAAAATCATGCCTCCACCACAACGCTCATCCATCGCCTTCGCCATTCTGTTCACGTTGTTCGGCGGCGGCGCGACCGCACAGCCGACGCTGCCGCGCGATCAAGCACCCGCTGTCCCGCAAGCATTCCGCTCGCTCGTCGATCGTCTCTACTCACCGGATCCGAAAGATCGTGCAGAAGCCGCCTGTCAGATCGGGCGGCGGCACGCGGAAGCCACCAGCGTTATCCCGATTCTGTTGTCGATGCTGAGCGACGACGTCACTGTCCCGGCGGTGGAATGCGGGATGAGTCCCTGGCTGCGTCGCACACTGGCAACCAGTCCCGACGCTCGAAAGTGGATGGAAACCTCGCCGGCGAAAGAAGCGGCCGAGGCCCTCGGCGACATTGGAAACGCATCGGTGGCAGGACTGCTGCAAGCGCTCGCGCATAACGATTGGAAGACGCGCATGTTCGCGGCGCATGGACTCGGTGAAGTTGACAGGATCATCGAGCGCGACAAGGTGATCGACGCGCTCAGCGGCCGCCTCAGTGATACGCATTCCAATGTGCGCGATCGGACCGCATGGGCACTGGGGGAGATCGAAGATGCCACAGCAGTGGAGCCGTTACTGAAGGCCCTGCACGACAGCGATGCACGCGTTCGCGCGCGAGTCGCGTGGGCGCTGGGAGAGATCGAGCATCCGTCCGCGGTCAATGGCCTCGTGGCGGCCCTCAGCGATCCCGATCCCGTGGTCCGCGAGAAATCAGTCTGGGCACTGGGCGAAATCGAATCCGACCTGGCCGTAGATGGCCTTCTGCCGTTGTTACACGATCCGGACGCATCGGTTCGTCGTCAGGCGGCGTGGGCGCTCGGCGAAATCGAGCACCCTAGCGCCGTCGATGGTCTTTCACGCGCATTGGAAGACGGCGACTGGCAAGTCCGCAAGACTGCCGCATGGGCGCTCGGCGAAATCGAAGATCCAAGCGCGATCGACGCGCTGCGCGCCGCTCGCAACGACTCGAACGTCGAGGTGCGGCGCGCGGTCGCACACGCGCTTTCCGAACTCGGCGAGCGGCCGCAAAGGCGGAAGGAGTAGCGCGATTCACAGGGAGTTCAGGGAGAAATCTTTGCTCCCTGATCTCCCCGACCTCCCTGTGGCAATCCTGGCTAACGCGTCCCAGGAGACGACGTGACGATATCCTTCGCGTAGCCGGTGAGCCTCAGGATGTGAAGTCCTCCGCCGGCCCGGTCCGCGCCGTAGATCAGACCGCGGTCATCAATCTCCACGTTGTTGATGACTCCCGCGCTCTTGCACGTGCCGGTAGCCGTCTTCGTGCCGAACTCGCCGCCCTCTTTCGTTTCGGCGTTCGAACAGGTCGGAACGGTGTTCTGATTTGGCGGCGGCACGAAATAGCCGACCTCGTGAACGGCAAACGGGTCGCGAATGTCCCAGATGCGCACGCCCGCGTTGAACCACGCGAACACAGCGATCTTGCCGTAGTACGGCGGATAGAACGATTCAGCGGAGGAGTGCGCGCCGAACCGCCCACCTCGTCCGCAGTAGTCGCCCTGGGTCTCCTGCACACGGAACGTCGACAGCGGCCACGGCGTCGGCTCGTGCGAGACATCGAGCAGGAACGCGAGATGCGGCGCCGGACGACCTTGTGTCAGCTGTTCGGACGGGAAGTTCTGACCGCAATTGTCAGAGCGCCCTGCCTCAGACACGACGAGCAGAAGATCGCGCTTGCGTAGCGCCTGATGTCCCTGGAATCCGGGAATCGGCACGCCGAATATCGGGTAGGTCGTGTGCGCGCCCTGGTCAGGAGACATGTGAATGTAGCCGACCTGCGGCGCGAGCAGCTCTGCTTCCGTCGGCGTCAGGGGATTCTTGAACTCGGTCAGCAGCTTTTTCCGGTCCACGATCGACACGACACCGTCGCTGCCGGTCCCATAGGCGATATAGACCCGGTTCTTCTCCGGCCCGGCGGAAATCGCACCATGGATGCCTTCGCCCTCGCCCGACCCACTCGCGTTCGGCTGCGTGCCAACCATGCCGAAGTCACGGATGTAGACCGGCTTTGCGGGGTCGCTCAGGTCGTAGATCTTGAGGTGGTTGCCGCCCGTCCATCCTTCCTTTCGGTTGTTGGCCACGAGATAGGCGATGCCGGTGTCGCATTCCCACCAGCTCTTATGCGTGCCGGTCAGGTTGTCGACGACGGTTGTCAGTTTGGTCGGCTTCGACGGATCAGTGACGTCCCAGATCTCGTGTGCGCTCCCGCCAAGAGGTCGCAGCAAGTACCACTTGCCCTTCACGCCTTTCGGGAGCGTGTTGCCACTGCACACGCGGACCATCTGGGCACCACCTGTCCCACGGTCATCGCCCGTCGGGATGTGGGCGAGGTATCTGGTCTTGGCCGGGTCGGTCACGTCCACAATCGACGTCCCATTCGCTTCCACTTTGCCGCTCAGCGGATTCATGCGCGGCTTCTGGTTGTTGTGGTGGCCCACATAGGCGATCTGACGGCCGTCCTGGTTGATGATGATCGGCTGGTAGGCTGATCGTCCCTGCAGGTCGTTATGGCCGACGGCTTCCATGTTCCACTGAGCTGCGCGCTCCGTGGTCTTAGGGGCCACAGCGGGCGCAGCCGTGGGTGGGGGCGATCCCCCTCCCGTCAACTCGATCAGGGGAATCGTCGGTCCATTCGGCGGGTAGGACGT
Organism: uncultured Acidobacteriota bacterium; assembly: GCA_963846425.1. GTDB lineage: Bacteria > Acidobacteriota > Vicinamibacteria > Vicinamibacterales > UBA2999 > JACCSI01. The sequence continues at coordinate 245,976 of CAWJVW010000003.1, forward strand.
CTGTGCCATGGCGGTTGCGGACACTGCTCCGGCGAGCAGGCACGACACAAACCACTGAAATCCCCAATGTTTACGTGTGCGCATCGCTTCTCCTTGTTTTCTCTCCGGTGCGATTGGTGGTTTCCCGGCTTGGCCCACGGCACCAGCGGCCGTGAGTAATACGGTCGATTGGATCAACTTGATTACAGCCTTCCCTCCGTGAGGTCATCTTCTATCACCGCTCGGTGCAGCGACGATACCGTTTCGACCTCGTGCTGTGTTGACAGGGCCACTTGAGGGGGCTAGCCTACGAAAGCGCCAAGTTCGGTTCGCGTGGCACTCTTAATTTTCCAGACGGTTCGAGAAAAAACTCGCTTCGTGAAGGGGGCCAACGATGAGAAGAACAGTGGCGATCCTGGTCGCTCTGTGGAGCTTTGCCTTGGTCGCGCAGGTGGCGGCACAGACCGCCAACGGGAGCCTGCGAGGCACGGTCAGAGACGAGCAAGGCGGCGTGCTCCCCGGGGTCACGGTCACCGCCCGTAGCCCACAGGCGCTGACGCCAGGAGTGGCGGTTACCGATGCGACAGGCGAATTTCGGATTCCCAATCTTCCTCCCGGCACATACACGCTGACCGCAGAACTCACCGGATTTGCAGTCTTCAACCTCGAGGGCATTTTGCTGCGCGCCGGCGCCAACTTCCAGGTGCAAGACATGGCCTTGAAGCTCGGTTCGCTTCAGGAATCGGTGACCGTGTCGGGCGCGTCGCCGATGGTCGAAGTCTCGACGTCGACGACCTCGATGAACATCGACGCTCAGTTCCAAAAGGCGTTGCCGCTGACCGAAGGGGCGTTCTGGACCGACTTCCTGCAGATGACGCCTGGAGTGCTGTCACGGCCGCACAACGATGGGAGCGGCCGACAGAACTACTACGCCCAAGGCGTGGAACACCGGGAACACGTGACACTGATGGACGGCATGATGGCCGCCAACTACTGGGACATGAACGTGAACCGCACCGGTCTCAGCGGCGAGGCGATTGCGGACACGAACGTCAAGCTCGGAGGCGTGGACGCGTCGGCGCCGATGGGCTATGGCCTCGTGATCAACATGGCGGCCAAGAGCGGCGGCAACACGTTCTCAGGCTCGGCAGCGTATACGGGGCAGCCGTTCTCCTGGAACGACGACAACTCGATCGAACGAGCGGGCATCTCCGGGACGGCCGGTACGCGCAGAATCAGACAGGCCGACTTCTCCTTCGGTGGGCCGATCATGCAGAATCGCACCTGGTTCTTCGGGGCGTACCGGACAGCCTTGATCGACTCGACAGTGGACCGCTCGCCCCTTGACATCCAGGCCTTCCAGGCGTTCCGGCCGGACGTCAATCCCGACGACCTGCTCAACGAGTTGTATTCGCAGCAGCCCTTCGTCAAGGTGACGACAAAGGTTGCGGCGAATCACGAACTGGCCGCCGTGGTTCAGTACGACCGGATGCGACAGAAGTCGGTGCGGTCAAACGACAGCGAGCGCATCACGCGGACCGACGTGGGCGGCGGCATGTATGGTTTCTCGCTGCAGTCGGTCTGGAGCTCGAGCGTCACGACAAAGTTCGCCGTGAACTACAACGACAAGCGCGGCAACGATCTCGACAGCTACGAACAGGCATTGTTGGGGCTTGGACCGACGTTCGCCATTCACCGCACAGCCGATGAAAACACCGCGGGGTTTTTGACGGGCTCGGGCGCGCTGCTCAATGGGGGCGGATACGGCACGACCGTCCTGGAGAAATCCAGCTACTCCATGATCCGCGGCGATCTCACCTGGTACAAGCAGGGGTGGGGTGGAAATCACGAGTTCCAGACCGGGTTCCTGTTGATGCCCAAAAATCAGTACGAGGGCGTCAGCACCGCGTTGAACGACGGGTTCATCTCCGAGGAGCGCCGCCTGACAGATCCGAACAACCTGAATTCGCCGGTCATCCCGTTCGCGCGAACCTACCGGACGAGTGCGCTGACGCACGTCAACCAGTCGGGTCGTGACCACGACTACGGCGTGTACCTCCAGGACACGTGGCGCCCGATTCCGCGGCTGACCGCGACCATCGGTCTCCGCACAGACTTTGTGGAACGCTTCGATCGTCTGCGCGATTTCGTGGTGCAGAACAGCGTCGAGATCGCCCCGCGCGTGGGCGCAACATTCCTGATCACGAGCGACGCGAAGAACGTCGTGCGGGCGAGCTTCGCACGCGTGCACAGGCAGCTGATGGGCGGCCGTGACGCGGTCGCAAGCTTCGGCACGCCACCCGGCTCGTCGTCGGTGACGAGGTACGATCTCAATGGCGATGGCATCTTCGACCGGGATGACCCGTTGCCAGCTATTCCCCTGACGGTCGAGGCCCTGCGGTTCGACCCGGATTTCCACCAACCCTTCATCGACGAATACGTCGTGGGCTATCAGCGGCAGTTCCCGCTTGATATGAGTCTGGACGTCTCGGTGACGACCAAGGCCTATCGGGACCAGTATGGACAGACGGAGATCAACGGGTTCTGGCCGGATGCGCCGTTCCAGCCGTTCCGCGGGTTCGGGCGGGTCGATCCCAACTCGGGTCAGATCTTCCGGCTCACGAACATGTCCTGGTCGGCGGCGAAGTATCGGGGCGTAATGGTCACCGTCGCCAAGAACATGTCGAATGGGTTCCAGGCGATGGCCAGCTATCAGCACCAGTGGCAGCACCAGGATGGCACGTGGAATCCGACTGATCCGGCGCGTTTCGTTCAACCGGATGCGTTCGCGAACGACAAGACCATCTGGCGCCAACAGGACCCTGTCGATCAGAACAGCCTCGCGACCGGTAATTCGTTACGGAATACCCCCACGTGGACGCCGGGTTCATTCCGACTCGCCGGCACATGGACCGCGCCCAAGCGCATCGTCGTGTCGGGAAGTTACACGGCAGTGGGCGGGCCGTGGACGGGACCAATTCTCCAGCAGCTGCCGGCGAGTTCCCCAGACGTCACTCGATTCGGCCCCGCGCAGGTCGTGAACCTTCAGACGGGCGCGAGATTTGCCAATCCTCTGGCGACGCGGATCCGGTTCCTGTATCCGACGCGCGGCGAGGGCCAGGCCGGATTGCCATATGTTCACACGGTGAACATGAAGCTTGGCTATCGAATCCCATTGGGCGGCCATCAGCATGTTCAATTGGGCGCGAACATCTTCAACGTGATGAACGACGGTCGCTACACCGAGTGGCACCGATCGGGAGCGAACCTGTCGTACAACCCGACGTTCTACCTGGTGCAGGACAACCAGCAGACGTCCCGGGCCTATCAGATAGATATCGCGTACCGGTTCTAAGACGGGAGCAGAGGAATTCACAGGGAGATCAAGGAGATCGGGGAGGACATTTCTTCTCCTCTTCTCCCTGAACTCCCTGATCTCCCTGTGACAATCAGCAGACGTCTCGCGCGTATCAGCTGGATATCGCGTACCGGTTCTAACCGCGTCCTGAGTGCAGCATCCCCGCCCCCACTGGCCGGCGGGGATGCCGCCCGACTAACAGCGCGGAAAGTATGGGCCACAAGTCACGGCATCCCCTCCCACACCGAACGGCATCAGCTGGCGCTCGATGAGCAGGGCGATTAAGACCTGAATGTCATCCGACCTCTCGATGGACTCGCTGCGCGCTAGCGAGGAGCGCCTTCGCGCCTTCATGGAGCACAGTCCACTTGTCGCGTTCATGAAGGATGCGCGTGGACGCTACGTCTATATCAACGCGCGGATGGAGGAGGCATTTGGTATCGCAGCGGATCGGATCTGCGGTACCGCCGACGTCGACTGGCTGCCTGAGCGGATTGCATCCACGGTTCGGGAGAACGATCGTACCGTCCTGGCGACTGGACAGACGCTGGAAGTAGTCGAGAGCATCCCCGGACCTGATGGAACTGAGCACCAATGGCTCGTCAACAAGTTCCTCTTCACCAACGGTACCGGCGAGCATTTCGTGGGCGGCGTGGCGATGGACATTACATCGCTCAAGCGTGTGGAAGCGCTGCTTCGACATGGCGAAGAGCGCTATCGAGTTCTGATCGAGAACAGCCAGGGGTTGATATGCACCCACGACCTGGCCGGCACAATCCTGAGCATCAATCCAGCTGCGTTGCGCGCGTTGGACCATTGCGCGGGAGAAGTTGTCGGGCGGAATCTGAAGGACTTTCTCCTGCCTGAAGTCCGCGATCAGTTCGCACGCTATCTCGAACGCGTCGCGCAAACGGGTCAAGATCTGGGTCTGATGGTCGTCGTCACCAAGTCGGGTCAGCCTCGCACGTGGCAGTATCACAACGTGCTCACGCGCGATGCGGCTGATCACATGTACGTGCTGGGCCACGCTCAGGACGTCACCGAGCTGCGCCAGGCGCAGGAGCGCCTGCGTACGCTCGCCGTCACCGACGACTTGACTGGGTTATTGAACAGACGCGGATTCTTTACTCGCGCTGCGCGGATACTGCAAAACCTCGCAGCTTCCGGATCTTCAGCCACCGTGTTCTACGTGGACATCGTGGGCCTGAAGCAGATCAACGACACGTATGGTCACGACCGAGGGTCGGCGATGATCGTCGCGGCGGCTGAAGCACTCAGTCAAACGTTCCGGGCCGCTGACGTGGTGGCGCGGCTGGGCGGCGACGAGTTTGTTGTCCTGGCACAATTGCCGGATCACGCCACGCCGATGGTCATGCGTCGACTGGCGACGCACGTGAGACTGATCAACAATCGCACACAATCGGCCGTCCGACTTGCGCTGAGTGTAGGCTCGAGCCACTTGGCGAAAGGCCAATCCGAGACTCTGGAAGAACTCATCCGCCTCGCCGACGCGGACATGTATGCCCGCAGACGTCACGCGCGTCGCCGCGTGCCATCGTCGAAGCCTACCAAATAGCGCGAAAAGCGAGTCACCGAGTGGCGACGTGCAGCGAGACTTGCGACGGATGATCCCGATCGTGGTACACGCCGATGGTTGCGCGCTGCATGCGCGCGGAGACCGTCTCCAAATCACCCGTGTGCAGGTTGCGCGAGAAGTTTGGAAAGAACGACGCAGATATTTGAATCCGCACGCGGTGCCCAACGCGGAACAGATTGCTGGTCACCGAATGGTTCAGCGTGAGCGAGTAGACGCGTCCGGGCACGAGCAGCTGTCGTCCCTTATCGAGGTCGCGATAGCTCGCCCGGACGGCATCCGACCCTGGACTCATCAGGTTGTAAGCGCTGCCATCGGGCGACACGTCGAGAATCCGCACCCACAGGTCGGTATCGCGGCAATCGCAGGAAATGTAGACACGCGCGCGAATCGATCCGGTCACCTCGATGTCGCTCGTCATCGGAGCCGAATCGAACGTGAGCACGTCGCCCCTTTCCGCGAGGGCCCGGTAATCGTGAGCGCCGGCCGAGTCGTACGGATTCATCACCGGATCGGCGGGATCAGAGAGAAATGTGCTAGGCGCCTCTCGACGCCGTCGTGGTGTTTCTGCGAGGCTCCCACGCCGGGAGTTTCCACCCGATGAGGACAGATAGTAGACGCGCGCGTGTCCCGGCGGCGGCCACGTGCTCGACTCTCGCCACCGATTGTCGCCCATGACGAAGTACCGCACGGGTTCCACGGCGCTGTTGTTGCCGTCTGCCCCCAGGTACCGATCCATCCACCCGATCACCACATCGTCGTAATCGATGACGGCGGCGCGACCGAAATCACGTTCACCGAATTTGGTAAGGGCAGTGGCGTCGACACCGTGGACCCACGGGCCGAGCAGAAGTGCGGCGCGCGACGTGTTCCCGCCTCGCGATCGCACGAGACCGAGATAGTTGGTCGTGGCGCCTTCAGGACCGTAGTTGTCGTCGTGCCATCCAGACAGATTGAGTACGGCAGCATGGGTGCGGCCGTACTTGCTTCGCAGCTCCGCGAAATTCCAAAACGGATCCTCCGGTGGATGCTGCAGCCATTCGTAGTAGTACGGTGCGACGTCGCGCAACTCCTCGACCCGATCGAGCGGCAGCGTCCCGAGCACTCTTTCTTTGAGCCCCTTCCAGGCGCCGTCCTGTTTCGGTGGCTCGCGCAGGCTCTTTTTCCTGCGCACATCCGGCGCAATGTTCCACCAGATCCAGTCGAACCATGAGAGGTCCCAGATGCCGCCGCTGTAAAAGAAGTTCTGTGGCGTCGAGAAGGTCATGGCGGGGACCATTGCCTCGAGATGCGGAGGGTTCTCCACCGCTGCCAGCCACTGCACTGCGCCGGGATACGACAACCCGAAAGTGCCGACACGGCCATTGGACCAGGGCTGCCGAGCCGCCCACTCGATCGTGTCGTGTCCGTCGCGGCCTTCGTTCTCGTATGGTCGGAAATCGCCGTCGGACGCGTACCGGCCTCGCACGTCCTGCACGACGACCGCGTACCCGCGTTCGACCGCGCGGGTGAACGTGGTGTACTCCTTCAGGGCATCGTGCTTGCCGTACGGAGTCCGGTACACCAGTGTCGGAAAGCGTCCCTCAGAGGGCCGGAGGACATCCGCGCGAAGGCGCACGCCGTCCCGCATCGAAACGGCGACATTCTGTTCGTGAACGATGTTGGCCTGACGGGCCTGCGCCGATCGTACGGCCATGCCGTCCCAGACGAGCAGCAGCGCAACCAGGAGGAGTGCAGCATGCGCCATCCAATGCGTTCCTTTCGGGTTGGTGGCAAAACCCTTCGAAGAACCACCCACAGAGTACACCCTCCATAACCTGAGCCACTCTACTGTCCGCCGGGTGTGCGAGCTTGGTGGACGAAGATTGCTCGATGGAAGACAATCACCGTGACAACAACCCAAGAATCTGCCGGAGATTTCCCATGCGCTGGATTGGTCGGTCGGCTGTGCTCCTCCTCGCGTTGCTAAACACTTTGTCGCATGCTTCGGCGCAGACGCCATCGCCTGCACAGACTGGCCCTCCAAGTGGTTCGGCGCCGCCTCCGAGCACTGACCAGTCGTCCGAACCGCCGCGCATTACAACCGTCGTGACAGTTACGGCTCCAGCAGCCCCCCAACGGGTTGAGCCATCCGCCGATGTGCGCACACTGCCCTCCAGCGCAAGCGTATTGACCGGTGCCGAGGTTCAGAGCGCTGCCTTACCGCGAGCCGGGCGAAGTCCTTCGTTCATTGCCCGGCATGGGATTCGTTTACTACGGCCAGGGAGGTATCCCCTCAGGACCCACGGTTCGTGGCTACACGGATCGGAACTTCGGACAGGACATCGCCGGATTCCTCGACGGCATTCCGCTGAACCTGCCGGGATTCGTGGCATCGCACGGCGCCCTAGACTTGACTGTCTTGGCGGTGAGAACGATTGACCGCGTGGAACTCGTGCGCGGCCCGATCGAGACCCGGTACGGCGACTTCAACCGAGGCGGCACGCTGAACGTGGTAACCCGCAACGGCGTCACGCGGCCCAGTATCAGCGCCTCCGCAGGAAGCCATGGCTCCTGGGCCGTCGATGGCGAATACGGCAACTACAGCGTCGGTGAGCGCGCCGTCTCCCTCTACAGCAATCTCGGAACCCAAGGCTCCACCGGCTATGCGGAAAACCAGGGTCTGTGGCACAACCGGCTGTTCAACCGTGTCTTAGTGCCTGTTGGCGGCGGCGACCTGTCGTTCACAGCGCTCAATGGATGGACCGAGTGGGACGCGCCAGGATATCTGGATAAGGCGGCTCTACTCACTGGCGCCGTTGACGACCGCGACGATGTGAATCCGACCGATGGCGGGGACTTGCAGCACAATCTCTACTCCGTCCGCTACCGGATGGGCGCGAATGAAGGTCGGCCATTCGAGGCAACGCTCTACGCGGGTAGTCGCGATTGGACCCGGTGGAGGCATGACGTGCTCCTCGGACCCGCGCAAGCGCAAGTTCGACAGACCGACGATCGCACGACTTGGGGCTACCGGATCGAACAGACCTGGGGGCGCGTGCTTGGCAGTCGGCCGTTGCTCTTCACGGTTGGTTCCGCGCTACAGCGGGCTGACGCGGCCACACAGCAAGCGAGGACATTGCTTCGCGAGTTCCAGGCGTTCAACGACAATGTCGATGAACTCATGACCGACATCGGCGTGTACGGGCAGGCGCAAGTGGGGCTCACCGACTGGCTGAAGACCGTCGCCGGCCTCCGCTACTCGAGGTTCGACTACGACATCGTCGACAATCTTCGGCAACCTGGTGAATACGTCGACGACTACTCGGCGAGCAAATGGCAGCCGAAGGTGGGTGTGGTGATCGCGCCGCTGCGTCAGATCGAGTTCTACGCCAACTATGTGGTCGGCATGCGCTCCCCGACGCCGCGAACGGAAGTCCGGAACAGTGTGGGCAGCATCGACCGGGTTGAAGTTGCAAAGACAGAGAGCTACGAAGTCGGTGCGACCGTGCGACCGACGTCGCGTATCGATGTTGATGCCACCTGGTGGCGCGCGGACAACACGAACGAGGTTCGCGGGATTCCGCCAGGCGGGGTTCAATTCGAAAGCCTTGGTGCATCCAAGCGGGATGGCGCGTCCGTCGATGTGCGATGGTTCGTCTATTCGGGCGCCCGCGTTTACGGCGGGCTGTCGTGGGTAACTGCGAGGCTGCTGACTCCAGCGACACCCGGGGCCATTTATCTCCCGGATATTCCCGATTACGTGCATCAGATTGGAGTACAGACACCGCTTGGCCGACCCGACACGCTGGCCGGGCGGTTTGGCGCCACCTTCGAGCTCGCGTTTTATGGCCCTAAGGACCTCAACACGGTAGGAACGATTCAAAGTGACAGGTATCAGCGCGGCACGTTTCAGGTGGGCTATTCGCAGTCCCGGTACCGGGCGTGGGTGGGCGGCTTCTTCTATCCTGGCTCGAGATACGGCGAGTCCGAATATCTGTTCGGGTCGCGGGTGGGAGTTCGCCCCAATCCGCGCGTTAGCGCGACGGGTGGTCTAACGGTGACGTTCTGAGTAAGGTGCATCTGGCCGGGGCGCACACCAGCAGCTCAATGCACGCATTCCCGTCAGCCCGACGCCGTGAATCGACCGCTCATCGCGACCCGCTACTCTGCAACGCTCGGTAGACGGTGCCAATGCCGATTCGAGTCTTCCTTCTCGGTTCGCTGGTGGCCGCGGTCGCCATGTTTGCTGGCTGCCGATCATCAGCGAGTCCCACGGCGACACAGACAACACTTGTCATTGCCCAAGGCGGTGACCCGGGAGCCTTGAATCCGGCGGTTACAACGTCCGGGAATACGCATCCCGTTACCGATCAGATTTTCAACGGCCTCGTTGGCCTCGATTCCGAGCTCAACCCGGTGGCAGAGCTCGCAGAGCGGTGGCAGATCGAAGACGGCGGTCTGACATACCGGTTCACGCTCCGAGATGGCGTGCGGTGGCACGATGGAACGCGCTTCACCTCAGCCGACGTGAAGTTCACGTTCGAGAACGCCCTGCTCAAATATCACTCTCGCACGAGGGCGGCGCTCGAAGGCCTGTTGCTCGGGATCGACACCCCGGATGATCGCACCGCGGTCTTCCGATTGAAGCGACCGTACAGTCCGTTGCTGCAACGGCTCGACGTGGTTGAAGCATCGATCATCCCGCGGCATCAATACGCGGGTCAGGATCTCCTGAACGGCGCGCCGACGCGAAGCCCGATCGGGACCGGGCCATTTCGCTTCGTGAGTTACGCTCCCGGAAACAACCTGGTCCTCGAGCGAAACCCGGACTATTTTCGGAAGGGCCTGCCCGGCGTGGATCGACTGGTCTTCCGCATCTTCCCGAACCCAGCGATGTCGGTGGCCGCGCTCGAGAAAGGGGACGTGGACTACGTCGGCAGTATTCCGGGAGCTGACGCTGATCGATTGCGCAAGACGCCTGGTATCGCCGTCGTGGCGGGAACTGGCGGGTCAGGCGGATCCATGTGCCAGGACGTGCTGATCCCGAACAACACCCGCAACCCGTTCAAGGATCTGCGGGTGCGACGCGCATTCGCGCACGCCATCGACCGCCCCTTCATCGTCGATCGCATCTATTTCAACCAAGGTACGCCCGCGACCGGTCCGATCACCCATCTCCTGTCGTGGGCCTACACGCCCGAGACCAGGCAGTACCCGCATGATGTCGTCGCAGCACAGCGCTTGTTGGACGAGGCTGGTTTCAAGGCGGGCAGAGACGGCGAGCGGTTTGCCATCACGTTCACGCACGCCGCGAATCAGCAGCGGCTGGCGCAGGCGTTGCGACAGCAACTCGGTGAAGTCGGCATCACGCTGAACCTGCAGACGCTCGACTTCAATGCGGCGGTGGAGCAGGTGTTCGTAAAAAAGACGTTCGATCTCGGGTTCGCCTCGTTCTGCAACGGTGCTGATCCCGACATCGGTGTTCGACGCGTGTACGTCTCCTCGAACATCGGTCCATTTCCGTTTTCCAACGGTGCTGGTTACCGCAACGCGCGGATCGACGAGCTGTTCGACCTCGGGTCCGAGCCGGTCGATCGCGAGGCCAGACGACGACACTACGTCGAAATTCAAAGAATTCTTGCCGAGGACGTGCCGTACTTCTGGCTAATCGATTCCGAAGGGTTCAGGGCGCACCGGACGGGCTTCAACGGATTCCGGCTCTGGACCGGTGCGTTTGTCGAGGCCGTGAGGCCAACGACACTGGCGACGCCGTGAATCAGAGCCTGCCCTCGACGCCGAAGTGGATCGGTCGGCGCGCGCTCCTCGCGGTGCCGGTCGTGGCCGGCGTCACGGCTCTGACGTTCGTGCTCATTCACCTGGCCCCAGGCGATCCCATTTACGCGCTGGCCGGCGACGGCGGGAGCCCGGCGTACTACGCGGACATGCGCGCGCGCTACGGCCTGGACCAACCGCTGCTGTCGCAATTTTTGACTTACACGCGCCTCGTCTTCCGCGGCGATCTGGGCTACTCCTTCATGTTTCAGGCGCCGGTCGTGCGGGTCCTGCTCGATCACCTTCCGTCGTCGTTGCTCCTGGGCGGCGCGGCGCTGGCGTTTGCGGTGGTCTGCGGCGTGACGCTGGGCATGCTCGCCTCCATCGCGCCTGACACGTGGTTCGACCGCGCCATTCGCGTCGTGATGTCCGTCATCTATGCGGCGCCGGTGTTCTGGACGGGCCAGGTGCTGATGCTTCTGTTTGCTCTCAAGCTGGGGCTTGTGCCAGTGGCTGGAATGGCGTCCGTTCGCGAGTCGCTGGCCGGTGCGTCCTACGCCGCGGATGTGACTCGGCACTTGATCCTCCCGGCGGTGGTCCTGGCGCTGCCGTTCATTGCCGTCGTCACCAGCGTGACCCGAGCCAGCGTTCTTGGCATGCTCGGTGAACCCTTTATTCGCGCGGCGGCTGCGCGCGGCGCTTCTCGATGGGGACTCGTCGTGCAGCATGCGGCACCCAACGCGGCGCTGCCGGTCACTGCCCTGATTGGACAGCACGCCGCTGGTCTCGTCGCGGGAGCGGCGCTGACCGAATCGCTCTTTGGCTGGCCGGGCATTGGCTATCTCGTGCTCCACGCGTCGCTTCATCGCGACTACCCGCTGGTAACGGGCGCCTTCATCGTCATCTCCACGGGCGTCGTCCTCGTCAACCTGTTGACCGACGCCGCGTGCGCGTGGCTGGATCCGCGGACCCGTGTCGCCTGAAGCCCTCGCTGATGCAACGCCTCGCGCCGTGCCTCGCCGAGCGTCGGGCCGTGCGGGGAGCGGGAGGGTCGGCGTGGCGATTCTCCTCGGCCTGGTCACAGTCGCAGCGTTTGCCCCTTGGCTTGCGCGCGATGACCCCTCCGCGATCGCAGGCGATGCACTGCTGCGTCCTGGCGGTACGCATTTGTTCGGTACCGACGATCTTGGACGTGATCTGTTCTCGGGCGTCGTGCACGGCACGCGGTCTTCCCTCGTCGTTGGCTTCGTCGCCGCTGGGTTGTCCGCGCTCGTCGCGTTGTTCGTCGGCGGCGCCGCAGCGATGCGAGGTGGAGCGACCGATCAGGTACTGATGCGAGGTACCGAGTTCGTACAGGCGGTGCCGCGCTTTTTTCTGATTGTGTTGATCGTCAGCTTGTTCGGAAGCTCTTACAGCCTGATCATTCTTGTCATCGCGCTCACCACATGGCCAGCCACCGCTCGCGTCTTTCGTGCACAAGTCCTGAGTGTGCTCGGACGGGACTTCGTTGTGGCGTCCCGGGCATCCGGGGGATCCGACGCGGCGATTCTGGTCCGGCACGTGCTGCCGCATGCCCGCCCCGTGGTTGCGGCGGAACTGTCTTACACGGTGGGTGGGGCGATTCTCGCGGAAGCGGGCTTGAGCTTTCTCGGCCTTGGCGATCCGACGGTGATCAGCTGGGGGGCGCTGCTCGGGGGCGCCCAGCACTTCGTGCGCGAAGCATGGTGGATGTCGGTGTTCCCCGGGATCGCTTTAACCCTGACGGTGCTGGCATGTAACCTGATCGCCGAGTCACTCGTTTCGGAGCGTCGCAGCTGATTGTCGAACGCCTACGACGCCGAAGTTCTCATTCCGAACGTGACGTCCCCAGGGGCGCTCGAGCGTCGAACGCCGCGCGTTTCGCGCTATCGTGTCGATCGTGACAGCAAGGCCCGCACACCTGTCCCTGTTGCGGTCATTGACACCGGCTGATGCGTTGACGATTGGCAACGCGAGCTGTGGGACGCTGGCGGTGCTCATGTGCCTCAATTCCCTTGCGGCAAACGACCAACGTCTTCTGTGGGTGAGCTTCGTCTTGCTGCCCCTCGCGCTCATGCTGGACGTCCTCGACGGTTATGTGGCGCGGATGAATCACCGTCGGCAGTCCCGGCTGGGTGCCGACCTGGATTCGCTGTCAGACGTCATTTCTTTCGGAATGGCTCCGGCGGCGCTTGGCTTCACTCTCGGGTTACGAGGTGGATGGGACATGCTCTGCCTCACGTATTTCGTCGTCTGTGGCGTCAGCCGGTTGGCACGCTTCAACGTCACGGCCGAGGCACTGGCCGATGCGGAGACGGGGAAGGTGAAGTACTTCGAGGGGACGCCGATCCCGACCAGCATCGCGATTGTGTTGCTGCTCGCCGCGGCGTTCGGGCTCGGCCGCGTCAACGATGACTTGTGGCTCGGTGCCTATCGGCTGGGCCCCGCGGTCTTGCATCCTCTCACACTGATCTACGTTGCGAGCGGCACGGCCATGATCAGCGCCACGCTCAGAATACCGAAGCCGTAGTTCGCAGCGAATGCTACAACGACGCTCCGGCCATCAAATCGGTCGCAAGGCGACGCATGGCGGCGACGCTCGCGGACTCGGGACCGTAATCCAATGGCGGCTGTCCGGCGCGTTCGGCGTCGGTGAGGCCCACGTCGTACGGAATCTCTCCCACGATTTTCATGTGATGAGCGGCACAGAACGACGCCACAGCTTCGCGGTCGGCTTCGTTGCGAACTTTGTTGAGCACGGCTCCCACTTCAGCGATGCCAAGCTCCGCGGCGAGGTCGGCGACGCGTCGGGCCGTTTCCATTGATCGGTAGTACGGCTCGACTACTGCCAGAAACCGCGAGACATGCTTGCCAGTCCCGCGGGATAGGTGTTCGAGCCCGGCCTCCATGTCAACGATCACGTCGAAGGCATCAGGCGACTTCGCGACGAGCTCTCCGAGAAAGCCACGAACTGTGGCGTGAGCGCCGCACATTCAACCAGCGCCGCCGTGTCCGACCGCTCCCATGACGATCAGTCGCACGCCGTCCGGGGCCACGGTTCCGTATTCGTCGAGCACTTCCAGCGGGTCGCGCAGAAACGTCGAGATCATCGAGCCATCCGGCTGCTGTTCCCGTTTCAGCAGCGTTCGCGGTAGGGCCACAATCTCCTTGGTTCGATCTGGCTGAAGGCCAAGCGTTGTCGCCAGGTTCGGGTTGGTATCCGCGTCCACGGCGATGACCTGGCGGCCGCTCCGAGCGAGCAGGCGCGCCAGCGTGCCAGAGATCGTGGTCTTCCCGCTTCCACCTTTGCCGGCAATCGCTACTCGCATGTCCTAGAATCCTCTAATGTCCGACGCGACCGCGCCGCAAGTCGAGATTCCGCCTTGCGGCTGCGGCTCCCCCGGTAAGACTTCGCCCTCGACGTGTTACTGCTCGGTCGAGGACCTCATGCGCGTCATTCGCCGTCGCTACTCACTGGCCTTGATGAACGCGATCCATACGCATCAACCGGCGCGTTTTCGCCAGCTCTCGGCGATCTTGCCGCAAGCCAGCACGTCCACCCTGGCCGAGACGCTCGCGGCACTCGAGGCCGCTCAGCTCGTGGCCCATCATACTGCCGAGGCCGCGCCGACGAGTACCTACGCACTGACCGCCAGCGGCGAAAAGCTGCTGAGTCGGTTGCGCCGCCTGCTCGACGACATCCATCAGTAGCACTTCGGTTGACCGAAGCGCGGTTGCTCATCGGGTCCCCGGACCATATAGTCCGAGTGTCGGCGCCGCAGCATCATGATCGAACGCGCTCTGATCGATGTCACGGGATTGGTCCAAGGTGTCGGCTTCCGCCCATTCATCCACTCACTTGCGACCTCGCTCGACCTGCGCGGCTTCGTTCAGAATCGCGGTTCTCACCTCTTCGTGGATGTCGAAGGGGATGCTGGTGCGCTGACGGCGTTCGTTGACCGCTTGACGACGACGCCGCCGCCCCTGGCCGCGATCGATCGAGTGGAGTGCCAGCGCACGGCGCCCGCACAGCATCAACGCTTTGTCATCGCGACGAGCGAGGTGGTTGCAGACAATGTCGTGCGCGTACCGCCCGACGTCGCGACATGTGAGGAGTGCCGGCGCGAGTTATTCGATTCCGGCAATCGCCGGTATCGTCATCCGTTCATCACCTGCACGACGTGCGGGCCCCGATTCTCGATCCTAAGGCGGTTGCCGTATGACCGCGAGAGCACGGCGATGGCGGCCTTTGAGATGTGTGCGGCCTGCCAGGCCGAGTACTCGAATCCTCGGGATCGACGGTTCCATGCACAGGCGATCGCCTGTCCCGAGTGTGGGCCAACATTGATCGCTCGTAACGCCGCCAGTGTGCTAGCGCGTGGCGACGCGTCGATTGGGCTCGCCGCCAAGATACTGCTCAACGGCGGCATCGTCGCTGTCAAAGGACTGGGCGGTTTTCACCTGGCGTGTGACGCGACTAGCGGCTCGGCGGTGACTGAGCTTCGTCGGCGGAAGGGCCGCGATGCCAAGCCGTTGGCTGTCATGTTCCCGAACACAGACAGTCTGGATCTTGATGGCGTGGCGCTGTTAGCGCTCACCGGGCCCGAACGACCGATCGTTCTCGTTGACCGCTCCGGGGTAGCTGCAGCCCTGTCGCCAAAAGTTGCTCCCGGCTGTCCCACCGTCGGCGTGCTGCTGCCCTACACGCCGATCCATCATCTGCTGCTTCACGACATTGGCCGGCCGCTCGTGATGACCAGCGGCAATCGAAGTGATGAGCCGATGGTCTACGAAGACGATGCCGCGCTCGAACTGCTCGGTGAGATGGCGGACATCTTTCTGATGCACAACCGCCGGATAGACGTCCGCTGCGATGACACAGTCGTGCGCGCGTCGTCCAAACGCACGTCACTTGTACGTCGCGCTCGCGGGTTTGCGCCTGCTCCGCTCCGGCTCGCAGAAAGCACGGATCTCGGTATTCTGGCGGTGGGTGGGCACCTCAAGAACACGTTCTGCCTGGCTTCCGGAGATCGAGCGTACCTGTCCAGTCACATTGGTGATTTGGAATCTGCGGCGTCCTATCTGACGTTGAGTGATGCTGCCGCTCAGCTGATCCGTCTGCTCGACATCCAGCCTGGCATCGTCGCGCACGACCTGCATCCCGACTATCTGTCGACGCGCTTTGCGTCGACATTTCCAGCGGCGAACCGGCTTGCGGTCCAACACCATCATGCTCACGTCCTTTCCTGTGTGGCTGAGCACGGATGTGCCGAACCGGTGATCGGCGTCGCATTCGACGGCGCCGGCCTCGGTGAGGATGGAGCGATCTGGGGCGGGGAGTTCATGGTCGTCGAGGGCACCACATTTCGTCGCGCCGCCCATCTCGCGTACGTGCCACTGCCAGGCGGCGACGTGGCCGCGCGCGAACCCTGGCGCATGGCAGTCTCACATTTGGCAGCCGCGTACGGGCCCGGTCTCGGACCAGTCGGTGAGATCTTCGGCAACCGAATCACACCGGGGCGCCTGGGAATAGCTCGACAGATGATTGAGCGCGGGATCAACTCGCCGCCGACGTCCAGTATGGGCCGTCTCTTCGACGCGGTCGCGGCCTTGATCGGCCTTCGTGATTCGGCCCGCTTCGAGGGGCAGGCGGCGATGGAGCTCGAAGCATTGAGTGCGGGTGATGTCCGTCACCAATATCGCTTCGATCTCGACTCGGGTTCGGACGTGTGGACGATTCAAGCCGCACCCGTCATTCGCGAGATTGCGCGGGATGTTGCCGGCGGACGATCGCGCGAGGAGATCTCCGCAACATTTCACCATGCAGTCGGGACGATGATCGGCGAGGTCGCGACTGGTATCGCCCGTCGCACGGGAATACGCCGGGTGGCCTTGACCGGCGGCGTGTTTCAAAACGCGCTCCTCGCGCGACACGCGGCCGACACCCTGAGCGCCTGCAACCTCGAAGTCCTGGAACACCGCTGCGTACCGTGCAACGACGGCGGACTATCGCTCGGACAGGCACTCCTGGCCATTCGAAAGCTTCGCAGTGGCACTTTGGAGGATCGCATCCCATGTGTCTAGGCATTCCCGGCCGGGTCGTTGAGTTCGTTGACGATGCACGTCAGCTCGCCAAAGTGGACGTCGCTTCGGTTCGGCGGACCGTGCACGTCGGCCTGCTGCAGCCGGAGGGGCTGGAAGTCGGTGACTGGGTGCTGATTCATGTCGGGTTTGCCATCAGCAAAATCGACGAGGAAGAGGCGAAACGGACGATCGCGTTCCTCGAAGAACTTGGCGACGCGTACGAGCTGGAGCTGGAGCAGTTGTCGAGGAGCAAGATCGAATGACGACCGTGGCCGCTAGGTCGATCGTGCAGGAACACTTTGCGCGGAGCGTTGCCGCGACGATGGAGTTCTTTGCGGTCGAAGCGCCGGCCGTCGCCCAATGCTGCCGACGCATGGCTGAACGCTTCACCGCCGGCGGGTCCCTGTTCGTGATGGGCGAAGGACCACAAGCCAGTGATGCTCAGCATGTGGCCGTCGAGTTCGTACATCCGATCATCGTCGGGAAACGCGCGCTGCCGGCGATCGCGCTGACCAGCGACATTGGCGTATTCACCGGCGCCGGCAACATCGAGCCGCACGAGTCGTTCGCCGTGCCGCTTCGCGCGCTTGGAAAACAGGGAGATATCGCGCTGGGTATCTGCGGAACTGGTGTCGAACCATCGATTCGCCGTGCGCTTGCCGACGCACACGAGCGTGGACTGTTGACGATTGTCGTGGCAGGACCAAGTGTGGGCGGCGATCGGATTGCCGACATCGAACTGCGGGTCGCCGACGGCGACCCGCTGATTGTGCAGGAGGTGTCGGAGACGATCTACCACGTGCTGTGGGAACTGGTGCACGTCTTCTTCGAGAGACACGATGCGCAAGAGCTGTTTGCATACCTGCCGCAAGCGTCGGGCGCGCAGCCGTTGAACGATCTGCTCGCAGAAGTCCGGGCATCTACGCTCCAAAAGGCGCGCGACGTCTGCGCGCTCCGCACCGAGATGCAGGCTACCTACGGCGCACGTCTCGCTGAGGCGGGCCGCGCTGTTGCTGACCGCGTCCGGCGCCAGGGACGACTCCTCGCGTTTGGCAATGGGGGGAGCGCAACAGACGCCCAGGACGCAGCCGCCGATTGTCTCGTCCCGCCCAATCGCGCGTGGCAACGGTTCCCGGCGCTTGCTCTTACCAACGATGTGGGCGTCGTGACGGCCATTGGCAACGACGTGGGATTTGACCACGTGTTCTCACGCCAGGTCATCGCCTTCGGCGGCGTGAACGATGTCGCGCTCGGCTTTTCGACGAGCGGCGCGTCGCGCAACGTGGTGGTGGCGATGATCGAGGCCAGGTCGCGAGGGTTGCTGACCATCGCGATGAGCGGCGGCAATGGCGGAGCGCTCGCGCACTCGGTCGCGGTTGACTACTGTTTCACTGCCCCCGGCGATCACTTGCCACGCATTCAGGAGGCGCACGCCACGACCTGGCATGCGTTGCTGTCGGTGGTCCAGGAGGAGCTGCGGTCATGAGCGGCCCCGGCCTTCGCTTCGTGGACGAGTACCGCCGTCCCGAGCTGATCAAGACGCTGGTGACTGAGATCGAGCGACGGTCAGAGGGTCGGACCATCAAGATCATGGAAGTGTGCGGCGGTCACACGCACGCGATCTACAAGCACGGCCTCGAGGATCTTCTGCCTCCCTCGATCGATCTCGTCCACGGTCCCGGTTGCCCCGTGTGCGTCATCCCGATGGGCCGCCTCGATGATGCGATCGCCATTGCGCGCGAGCCAGAGGTCATTTTCACCACCTTCGGCGACATGATGCGCGTACCGAGCTCGCGTGGCAGTTTGCTCGACGCCAAGGCCGAGGGCGCGGATGTGCGCTTCGTCTATTCGCCACTCGATGCACTGAAGCTCGCGCGTCAGAATCCTGATCGCCCGGTCGTGTTTTTTGCGATCGGTTTCGAAACAACTGCCCCATCCACAGCGGCAACCCTGTTGCGCGCACGTGCCGAGGGGATACGAAACTTCTTTGTGTTCTGCAACCACGTGACCATCGTCCCGGCGATCAAGGCGATTCTCGATTCGCCGGGCATGCAACTACGCGGGTTCATTGGCCCCGGGCACGTCAGCACGATCATCGGCTTGCAGCCGCTCGAGTTCGTGCCCCAGCGCTACGGATTGCCGATGGTCGTTTCCGGCTTCGAGCCGACCGACATCATGCAGTCGATCGTCATGATTCTTCGGCAGCTCGACGAAGGCCGTCCGGCGGTCGAGAACCAGTATGCGCGCGTGGTCAGAGCCCAGGGGAATGCAGGGGCTCTGGCCGTGCTGGCACAAACCATGGAGCTGCGCCCGTACTTCGAATGGCGGGGCCTCGGCTTCATTTCACACAGTGCGCTGAAGCTGCGTGCCGAGTTTGCGGACTGGGACGCCGAGGTGCGGTTCAGCGTGCCGGGCGTGCGCGTGAGCGATCCCAAGGCGTGCCAGTGCGGCGAGGTCCTCAAAGGCGTGATCAAGCCCTGGGAGTGCCGCGTCTTTGGGACCGCGTGCACTCCGGATCGTCCGATTGGGACCTGCATGGTGTCGCCCGAGGGAGCCTGTGCCGCGTATTTCACCTACGGGCGCTACTCCTTGATGAAGCAGGCTGGCACGGAGGCGCCTGTCGCGCCATGACCGCGCCGCGCTCACCGCTGGCTGCGCAAGTCGATCGGCTCGACCGCGCCCGCGTCGCGCGCCGGTTGCGCGAGCCACTGCGCGATGAGCGCATTACGCTCAGCCACGGGAGCGGTGGCAAGGCGAGCCACCGGCTCATCGACGGAATGATCCTTCCGACCCTTGGCAGTGCAGGGCTCACGGTTGAGGAAGACAGCGCCGTGCTGTCCCTCACGGGGCTCGCCGCCGGACGTATCGCCTTCACCACGGATTCTTACGTCGTCAGTCCGCTCTTTTTTCCTGGCGGCGACATCGGCTCGCTCGCCGTGCACGGGACGATTAACGACCTCGCCACGGCTGGCGCTCAGCCGCTGTGCCTTTCGCTCGCGTTCATCCTCGAGGAAGGTCTCGAGATCGACGTCCTGCGGTCGGTTGTCGAATCGATCGGGTCGGCAGCCGCTGCCGCAGGCGTGATGATCGCCACCGGCGACACGAAGGTCGTTCCACGTGGGAAGGCCGACCGGTTGTTCATCAACACGAGCGGAATAGGGCTGGTTGCAGAAGGCGTTTCGTTATCGGCAGCGCATATCCGCGCTGGCGATCAGGTAATCCTCAGTGGCCCGATCGGCGACCACGGCATCGCCGTGATGCTTGCCCGCGAAGCACTCGACATCGAAGCCAACATCCGCAGCGACTCCGCGCCGCTTCACCGCATGGCGGCGGCGATTCTGGCCGCGGCCCCGACGACTCGGTGCTTGAAGGATCCGACCCGCGGGGGCGTCGCCACGAGCCTCAACGAGATGGCTCGGCAGGCAGGCGTGGCGATTGCAATCGACGAACGGCGCGTTTCGGTGCGCGCAGACGTTCGCGCCGCGTGCGAGATGCTCGGACTCGACCCGTTGCACATTGCGAACGAGGGCAAGCTGATAGCGATCGTGGCTCCGAATGACGCGGCGCGGGCCCTGGAGGCCATGCGGTCCGCCTCACACGGGCAGGAGGCCGCAATCATTGGGGAAGTGCTCGACGGGCCCGAGGACATGGTGCTCCTGAAGACCGAGGCGGGCGGATCTCGCGTGCTCGACATGCTGGTCGGCGATCCGCTGCCGCGAATCTGTTGAGGAACCGAGAGGAATTGATGCATGTCTCCTGAAACGGCAAGCGGCGCGATCAAAGCGTCCCAGCCCCCGACCGAGGCCACGCAGCCCAAGGTCGCCGCCGAACGGCTCCCGCTCGGGCCGCTCAAGAACATCCACGTGTATTGGCTGGCGGGGATGAGCTGCGACGGGTGCACCATCGCCGTCGCCGGTGCGACAAATCCAGGCATTGAGGGCCTCTTGCTGGGGATCGTCCCCGCGATGCCAAAGATGCTGCTGCATCATCCGGTGCTGTCGGTCGAGGCCGGCGCCGAATTCGTGCAGTCCTTCCACAACGCATGGAACGGCAAGCTCGAAGGCGAGCCGTACGTTGTCGTCTTCGAGGGCTCGGTCGCGGATGAGCGCATTGCCAAGCGCACGGGCGGCTACTTCTCCGCCATGGGCGTCGAGGCGATCGATGGTGATGAGCATGGCCAGCCAGTGCCAACGGCGACGTGGCTGTCGCGACTCGCACCCGGCGCCGCTGCGACGATCGCCATCGGCACCTGCGCGACGTGGGGCGGCATACCGTCCGCGGAAGGCAATCCCACGGGTGCCATGAGCGTCATGGACTTTCTCGGCGGTCATTACCGGAGCGCGCTTGGTCTTCCTGTGATCAACGTGCCGGGCTGTGCGCCGGTCGGCGACAACTTCACCGAGACGGTCTTTGCGATTCTGCTGTTCCTGCAGGGGCTCGGCCCCTTGCCGGCGTTCGACGAGCTGGGACGTCCGGCGTGGCTGTTCAAGGAAACCGTGCATCAGGGCTGCACACGGGCGGGGTATTACGAGGAGGGTACGTTCGCCAAGAGTTACGGCGATCCCGAGTGTCTCGTTGAACTTGGATGCTGGGGCCCGGTCGTGAACTGCAACATCGTCAAGCGCGGTGCGCTCAATCACATGGGCGGCTGCATGAAGGCCGGTGGCGTCTGTATCGGCTGCACGATGCCCGGATTCCCAGACAAGTTTTCTCCGTTCTACAAGACCCCTCCGGGCGCCACGCTATCGACATTTGCCTCGCAGGGCGTCGGCACCGTCATGCGCCGGCTGCGCCGTCTGTCGAATCGCGAGGCCAACCGCGAACACCGCTGGGACGTGCTCGGCCACGTCCCCAGCGGATGGGCTCACGTGCAGCACCAGACGGTGATGGACAAGACCATCAAGTTTTTCTACCAGAAGTGGCAGCACCTGAGTTCGAAGGCACCGGGACGGCCGCCCGGAGAAGAGGACCGATTCTGGGGCGGCGATCGGCCGGGAACGCGCAAGGACTATCTCGACGACAGCTCCGTGCGAGGAGGCGATCAATGAGCGACGCAGAACTCTGGGCTGCCTGGCGACTGTGGATCGTCGTCGCGACGGTCGTTGTGCTGCTTGCCGCGGGGCTTCTCATCACCATCCTCGTCACGGCGCGGGGCATTCTCGCCGAAGCCGTGCGCGCACTGAACGCGGTCGAGACCATTCGCAAGAACACGCAACCCGTGTGGGAGCTGCAGACGACCAACCAGGTCGCTGAGCAGATTCTGCACACCGTGGAGGCGATCGAACAAAAGGGCGGCGCGCTCGTGGCTGCCCTCGAGGGACAGACCGCAGGACGCCCGTAGCGCGGGACTTCAGTCCCGCGACAATCGAGGAAATATGCCTAGCGAATCAGCTGTTGCGCAAGTCTGGATCTGGAGCCTGGTCATCTACTTCGTCGTTGTCGGCGTTGTCGCGGTGCTGCTGACCCTGATCCTCAACACGGTGAAGCAGATTAAAGGCGGCGCGGCGGCCATCTGGACCTCTGGTCAGAAGGTGGCGAACAACACGATTCAGATTCCTTTGCTCGCGCGAACCAACCACTTCGTCACAAAGATCCTGGATTCGGCCGTGCGGACGGCAGGGGCTGTGGCCGCTGTCGAGCAACACGCCGCTTCCTGTGCCCACTGCCCGACGTGCGTGATCGGTGGAGCTCGAGGGGGACGGCCATGAACACCTTCGTCATCTTGATGATCGTGACGCTGGTTGGCGTCGCGGCGCTCTTCATCGCGCTGGCGTTGTTCGTCCGCGCCATTGTGCGTGAGCTCGAAGAGGTCGGCGGCCCGGCCACGCGCTTCGTCCGTCCCGTCAACTATCTCTCGAAGATTCGCCTCGGCCTTCGAGCGATCGAAGTGCATACGGGACACATTGCTCCCCAGGTGACGCAATTGAACCAGACACTCACCTCGATACGGGACGGCCTGAGGGCCATTGACGCCAGCCTCGCCGGTACCATCGCCCACGTGCAACGCCAGGAGCAGCGATGACAGAGCAGAGCATGTTCCCGGATACCGTATTCACCCTTTGGACGGTGACCATCGTCCTCGCGCTCGTGGTCTTCGTTCCTCTCTCCGTTTACATGTTGGCCAGCCTGCTCCGCACAGCCCGGTCCATTCAGAAATACGCCCGGGAAATCGTGGTCCCGGCGCAGGCGATTGCCGCCAACACGGCGGCGGTTCCGGCGCTCGACAGCACAATCGCCGTGGCTACAGAGGTGCTGGCAGCGGCCGAAGGCGTGGCGCAGAAGCTCGACGCGATGGCGACTGTGCTCGACGCACGCTCCGGACGGGCCTAAAAGGAGAGATGGAGACGTCATGCTGGTCACTCTGACGCTGGTGATCGTCGCTCTCGTCGTGCTAGCGCTTGCAGGATTCCTGGCGCTCGTGGCCTTTACGCTGCTCGACGCGCGCAAGAGCGTCAGTGCCATCGCGGACGCGCTGGAGGCCGTCGCGGTTCACACCACACCCCTCGAGCAGAAGCTCGTCACCATCAACGGCGCGTTGAGCGCGCTCGCAGGCGGCCTGGCCGCCGCGGATCAGCACCTCGGACGCGCTGCGCGCGCGTTCCACCTCTAAGAGGACATCGCATGTGTTTCAAGAACCTGCCCGTCGAGTTCGACAAGGATGGACGTCCGTACCTGAAGGAGGGCGTGGCGGATCCATACACGCCGACGCGCACCGCGCCCATCGGCGCCCCGATGCAGTTGTCAGCAGGTCAAATCGAGGAGCTCGTCCGCCGCAACGGACACGTCAAGTCGGTCGACTTCGATCCGGTGACGCGTATCGCTGGTGCGCTTGCGCTCCACACCGTGGCTGACCTCAAGGAGCGGCGTGTCCTGGAGGCACGGTCGATGGCCACGCTGTTCCGCGGCTACGAAGTGATCATGATCGGCCGCGATCCGCGCGACGCCATCTTCATCACCAGCCGCGCTTGTGGCGTGTGCGGCGGCGTCCATTCAACCTGCTCGGCGCTGGCCACCGAGATGGCCATTGGGTGCCGGCCGCCCAAGCTTGGGATTGCAATCCGCAACCTCGCGCTGGCGCTGGAATTCTTGTACGACCACCCGTTGCATCTGCATCTGCTGGCCGGCCCGGACTATTCGGCCGCCATGATTGGTCCGACCAACCCTGCGCTCCTGGCGCGGGCCCGGAAGACGGAATCGAAGTACGTCGACGTCCACGGCTACGCCTACGTCGGCGACCTCATGGATGACCTCAATCCCCTGACGGGCCATCTCTATGTCGAGGCGCTGCACATGACCCGAGTGGCGCGTGAGGCGTATGTGTTGATCTGCGGCAAGTATCCACACCCGCAGACCATTGTCCCTGGCGGCATGAGCTCGACGATCGATCTCACAGTGATGAACGAGATGTTCGTCCGGCTTGCGCAATTCTTCGATTACTCGAAGAAGATTTCGCGCATCTGGGATGAGATCACCGAGTTTTTTTACGAGGCCAATTCCGACTATCGCAAGGTCGGGTCTCGCCGCTCGAACCACATCGACACAGGTATCTTCGATCACCACGACGCCTACGACGCCACCTACGAGAACGCTGCCGGCTGGGGAGAGCGCCGCTGGGCCACGCCAGGCGCGATCGTCGACGGCAAGCTCGTAACGACGGATCTGCACACGATCAACATGGGCCTCGAGGAGTTCGTCGAACACTCCTTCTACGACGAGTGGACTGGCGCGGTGCGGCGCTTCCCCTCCGACCCGGTTGGCAAACCGCTGTCGCCGTACCATCCCTGGAACAAGGTCACCAAGCCGCGTCCCCAAGGCCAGAACTGGAAGGAAAAATACACGTGGGATACCGCGCCACGCTGGGACCGCTACTCGATGGAGGCGGGCTGCTATTCGCGGCTGTGCAACACCGCGATGGCTCAGAAGATCGATCAGAACCCATTTATGGAGTCGACGGGTCATTCCATGAAATTTCTGGTGCCACGCGGCGCACTTCCGGAGATGGAGCTCGAGTGGCAGGTGCCGGAAGTCTGGAATGCATTCGAGCGTAACCGCGCGCGAGCCTACTGTGTGCCGTTCACATCACTGATCGCGCTGATCAACTGGCGTGTCGTGATGGAAGAACTCAAGCTCGGACACACGCAGACGAGCACGCCATTCGAGATTCCGAAATCAGGAGAACAACGCGGAGTCGGATTCTGGGGTGCGGGCCGCGGCTATCTCACTCACCACATCGTCCTCGACCGCGGGGCCGTCGCCAACTACCAGATCATCACGCCCTCAACTTGGAACGCGTCGCCGACCGATCGCTGGGGGCAACCGGGTCCGTATGAAGAAGCCGTCCTGAATACACCATTACTCGAGGAAACCGACGACCCGCAACAGTTCAAGGGCATCGATGTTCTGCGCACCGTCCGCAGCTTCGATCCATGCATGCCCTGCACTACGCACATTCACACGGACGGCGCCGTAGTCACCCGCGAAGTCAACACTTGCGCATGCGGGTTGGACGGATGACACGCGTCCTGATTGGTGGGGTTGGGTATCGCAACCTCCGCGATCATTCGTTCGGAGTCGTGCTGGTTGACGCGCTGGCCGCGGTCGAGTGGCCGCCCGGCGTGTGTGTCGAAGACATCAGTTACAACCCGATTGCGGTCGTGCAGCGGCTCCAGGACGAGCCGATCGACGGCGGCTTCGAGCTTGCCGTCATCGTCGGTGCGCTGCAGCGGCCGGGCCGGACGCCCGGAACGCTATCGGTGTACCGGTGGGACAATGTGTTGCCATGCCCGGACGACATCCACGAGGCGATCACCGAGGCAGTGACGGGAATCATCTCGCTCGACAACACGCTCGTTGTCGCCCGTCACTTCGCGGCGCTGCCCGCGACAGTAGTGGTCGTCGAGATCGAACCAGACGCGCACGAGTTCGGCAGCTCTTTGACGCCAACCGTCGCTGCAGCTCTAGTCGAGGCGAGGGAGATTGTCACTCAGCTGGCTCTGGAACCCGCCACGGCAGCACGAGTGCCAGCCGGTTCTCTGGCCGCCACCCGAGCCCGGCATACCGGTGTGGTCTTCGGACAGGTGATTGATGGCTCATCCCGACTCCACTGAGGGCGCGGAGCGCGATGTTCTGGCGGATGTCGATCGCGCGATGTCCACATTGCAGTCGCATCCGGATGCTGCAGTCCGCGAGGCCGTCGCCACGATGCTCGAAGGCATCGACGCCGTGCACCGGGCGGGATTGACGCATCTGGTCCAGGCGCTGCACGGTCTCTCCGGCGATACGTTGATCAACCGGCTCATCGCCGACCCAGCCATCCGCATGCTGCTGATGTCGTACGACTTGATCGCGGTCGATCGGCGACTTCAAGCGGAGGAGGCGCTCGACACCGTGCGTGGTCATCTCCACGAGCATGGCGTGGACGTCGAGATCCAGGAGGTTGTGGGAGGCGTTGTCTACGTTCGGCTGCATGTCGCCCGCCAGCCAGGTCACGATGCGCTGCCGCTCGATCGCATTCGCACCGATCTCGAAGCAGCGCTTCGCGAGTTTCTGGTTGGCTTCCAAGAGCTCGAGTTCCGCGATCGCGATCTGAACGCGCCGCCATCCGCAATTGTCTCGCTCGAGGCGCTGAGGCGTGCGAATCGGCCTGTTTATCACGACGCGTTGGACGCGGACGAGGTGCCTGAGGGGACCATGCGGGCAACAATGGTCAACGACGTATCGGTACTCCTTGGACGCGTCGCCGGCGAGGTCTACGCCATCCGCAATCAGTGTGGCGACAGTCCCTTGCCGCTCGATCTCGGGACGCTCGAAGGCGCGGAAGTGCGGTGTTCGTGGCATGGTTGCCGTTACGACATCCGCTCGGGACGACGGCTGGACGACGACGGGCGCGTGCAGGTGCTGCCGGTCACGACCGAGAACGGTCGGATTCGCGTGGCGATCGACGTCGAGACCGGAGCGCGGTAGTCATGCGCGTGGTTGTGGCAGCGTTTGGCAACGAGTTGCGGGGGGATGATGGATTTGGCATCGCCGTCCTGCGCCGCCTTGAGGCCAGCCAGCTCACTCGGCACTCGGCGGGCGTGACGTTTCTCGAAGTCGGGACTGCCGGACTGAGATTGGCTCAGGAGTTGTTGACACCGTGCGATCGGCTGATCGTCATTGACGCGATGACGCGAGGTGGCCAGCCTGGAACGGTCTACGTGCTGAAGGTTGACGAAGTGCCCGAAGCTCGTGACGTCGATATGCATCTGGCCGTACCATCACGGGCGTTGTCGGTAGCGCAGGCCCTTGGGGCCCTGCCAGAGGAGACGTTCCTGGTGGGTTGTGAGCCGTCGGATGTCGACGAGCTCACTATGGAGCTCTCCGATAGCGTACGGGCTGCCGTGGACGTGGCGGCCAATCACGTGCATTCCTTGATTGGTGACCGAGATGACGAACGACCCAGCCAATGAAATGGCGCGGCGCGACGAAGTGCTCGAGATGCTGTACTGGACCGAAGGCGAGGGGTTCAGCGGCGCCGCGACGCTCGAAGTCATCGCCCGTTTCCTGACGCACAGCCGTGACGATGTTCTACGGACACTGACCGAGTTGGTCACGCGCGGCGATGTCACGACTAACGACCTGACTGGCGAGTATCGCCTCACCGAAGTGGGACGGAAGGAGGCGGCGCGACGGTTCGCCGAGGAGTTTGCGCCGATGCTCAGTCAGGGCCACGGCGAGTGCAACGACCCTAACTGCGACTGTCATTCTGACCCGAAAGCTGCCGCGGAATGCCACGCCGCGCGGGGGTCGCGCACCTAACGGACGCCAACGGCCCCGCTCTTGGGACGGCCGGCAAATCCTGCTGCGGCGCGGAGCGCATCGGCATCCATCAGCTTGCCGTCCAGCATCACCACGCGGGTTTGGCGCAGGTCGCCGATGCGCTTCGCCGGATTGCCTTCGACCAGCACGAGGTCGGCCGCCTTGCCAACCTCGATTGAACCGGTCCGATCCTCAACACGAAGCAGACGCGCGGGTTCGATCGTGGCCGTGGCAAGTGCCTCAGCCGTCGTCAGACCCGCCTCGACGTAAATCTCGAGTTCGCGCACGATCTCGAGGCCCGAGCCATCGGTCCCAGCCACGATCGGGACGCGCGCCCGGTGCATCGCCGCGAGCAACGTCCTCATCTTGGCAAAGCTCGCACGGTAATCGGCACGCGTCAGGTCCTTGGGCACCGCGAAGCCGCCAAGGCGGAAACCGCGTTCCGTGGCGGGCGGCAGAGTGCCGACGAATGGTGCGTAAGCCGGCGAGAGATCACCCATTTCCGGAACATAAAGACCCTCGAACGTCACCATGGTTGGATCGCTCGCGATTTTCCGCTCTGCCATTGTCGTGATGAAAGTGCGCATGGCCCGTGCGTCGATGTTGACATCGCGGCCATATCGACCGGGTCCCTCGAAGCGCGCAATGCCATTTGATACGGCAATCACACTGTCCGGCATGGCCTGCATGAGAATCCAGTTGATATGCGTAATCTCGTCGTACCCCGCGTTGACGGCGTCCAGTGGGCGAATGCCTGCCGGTATATGGCCGTGCACGTGAAGCCCGAGCTTCTTGGCCTCTCCGACTGCTGCAGTCAGCCATTTCGGATCCAGGGTGCCGTAGAACTTCACGCCAGTGAAGCCGTTTGCACGGGCCCGTCGCACGAGCGCGACGGCCTCCGCTTCGCTCGTTGCGACGTTGGCGACTTGCGCCGTGTATGGTCCTTTGCCGTCGATGAGCGATGACGCGTACACATGCGGGAACAGCAGCTCGCCGCGGGCTCGGCGTTCGGCGCGCGCCATAGTCGCCGCGTCACTGTTGCCGGGATCGCGGATGGACGTGACCCCGAGCGACAGCTCCTGCAGGCCGGTGAAGTCACCACCGACGTGCATGTGGCAATCCCACAGCCCGGGCACGAGCGTCTTGCCGCGGCCGTCGATCTGCTCTGCGCCAACCGGTATTTTCGTCGCGCTCGCGGCGCCCACTGCCACAATCCGACCCTGGTCCACCACGACGGTCTGATCGCCCACGAAGCGGCGGAGCCTGGCGTCGTAGAGCTCGACATGGCTGAATGCGACGGGACCCTTCGGAGTCCGAGCCAACTGTCGACTGAGCGCCGCGACGCGCTCGGCGAGTGCGTCGTCCTGCGCCTTCTCAATTGCTGGGAGTGCCGACTCATAGCCTTGCGGGAGCCACGCGATGCCAACGTGAAGGCCGAAAAACGCACCATCAGCGTCCGTCCAGATCGGTATGGGTGCGTTGCTCAGCCCGCTCACCGCCCACGCGGTGATGGTCTTCCTGTTTGCCCCGTCGCCAACGTCCAGCGTCGTCAGCTTTTCGGCGCGTGCCTGACCGCCGGGGATCAGTTCGAGAGTGCGGTTGGGCGACGCCACGAGCCGCTCGATCATCCAGGCCGTCATGTCGATGGGACCGCCGAAGGCAGCGTAGAAACGCGGCGTTGAATAAGCGGCATCGCCGGCATCCACCGGGCTCTTCCAGCGTGCGCGGCCGTCTTCGATGGCAAAACTCTCAGCCGCGTTTCCTTGTGGTGTCACTCCTCGTATCGTCAGCCGGCCCGGCATCCCGTCGCTACCAGCTGCGCCCGTCGCATCGATTTCCCAGACCTGGCCGCGCAGGTTGAGGCTCTCGCGGCTCATTCGCGTACCATCGGGCGCTTTCCACGTCCAGGACTCGCCGTGGGATCCCGCCGTCGAGAGAATGATGAAGTGTCGAGCATCGGCGGGAGGTTTGACGAGATCAGCGGGCACTTGTGCGAGTGTCGAGGGCACACACAGCACCGCGAGGATCAGGGCAACGATTCGCGTCATCAGACGATCTCCTGGCGTACGAGTGTCATCGTTGGGCTCAGGCAGGCACCCTTGCTCATGTCCCGAGCCGGGACGCCACGTGGGGTTCGGCGAGTTCCAGTAGGAATATACTCTTCCAGCACCCGCTCAGCTGACAGCAACAGGTCACCAACCCGATGGCGTCCTTGGCTCGCTTTGCGATTCGCGGCGCGGTGTTTCCCGCGACACTGCTGGTCGCCGTCTGGTCCTCCCCAGGCTTCGCTGACCAGGCGACAGACCGGACCGAGCTGATCGTCCGCGACGTTCTACAGCAGTACTCCACAGCACTCCAGAGTCTTGACGCCGAGGCTGTCAAGAAAGTGCAGCCCTCAATTGATGTGGAGAGCCTGAAACGAGCGTTCAAGGAAATGAAGACATTGGATGTGGCAATTGACGCCGTCAAGGTGCTGTCGAGCGAATCCTCGACGGCGCGCGTCAGTTGCCGTGTGAGTCAGACGCTGACACCAAGGGCCGGTGCCAAGCGGTCGACTGCGGTGACTCGGGTGATGCGACTGCGTCGGCTGGACAGCGGGTGGGTGATCGACGGCTTCGAGCGCTGATCTTCGATCAAGGACCGATAGTCTTCATGCAATTCACACCAGGTTCCCAAGTCGGATCGTTCAAGGTCCTGTCGTTGCTGGGCGTGGGGGGCATGGGTGAGGTGTACCTGGCGCAGGATACGCGTCTTGGCCGTGAAGTGGCGCTCAAGATCCTGCCGGAAGCGTTCGCTCACGATCCGGAGCGGCGGAGCCGGTTCGAGCGAGAAGCTCGCGTGCTTGCGTCGCTGAACCATCCGAACATCGCCACGCTGCACGGTCTCACGGAGTTCGGTGGCAGCACCATCCTGGAGATGGAGCTCGTGCCCGGCGACACGCTCGCCGAGCGAGTCGCTCGCGGGCCCATGACAGTGGATGAGGCTCTGCCGGTCTTCAAGCAGATCGCGCAAGCTCTCGAGGCAGCCCACGACCGCGGGGTCATCCATCGAGACCTCAAACCCGCGAATATCAAGGTTCTGTCCGACGGCCGTGTGAAAGTGCTCGACTTTGGTTTGGCGAAGGCATTCGATTCCGACTCCTCCGGTGTCGACAGCGCTGCGGATCCCATCTTGAACGTGACGTCGAGCCGCAGTGCAACCGGGATGATCCTTGGAACCGCTCGCTACATGAGTCCTGAGCAGGCGCGCGGCAAGGCACTCGATCGGCGCACCGACATCTGGTCGTTCGGGTGTGTGCTGTACGAAGTCCTCGCCGGCAAAGCGCCGTTCGTCGCCGATACCGGTTCGGACACGCTGGCCGCGATTCTGAAGGAAGAGCCGGACTGGAGCGTACTGGCCGGGGCACCCTCGCTCCAGCGTCTCGCGCGACGATGCCTGCGGAAAGACCTGCAGTCACGGCTCCGCGACATCGCCGATGCGCGACTCGAGCTCGAGGAGCTGCTGCAGGATTCCGTTTCGATGCGGCCCCTGACCTCCGCCGTTGCGACGCGCGCGTCACGTCGCCCGCTGGCGATTGGGGCAGCTGTGGCCCTAGTAGTGCTCGCGATCGGGGCGGTCGCGGCGTGGTTCGCCGCGCCATGGCGGTCAGCCGAGCCGCCGCCGCCGACCCGTGTCACGATTGCGCTGCCACCAGCGCAACAGCTGGCCGTTGGCCCTTCGCCGTCGCTAGCGCTTTCCCTGGACGGCCGACGGCTCGTGTACGTGGCCGCGCAGCCCGGCCGCCTCACTCAATTGTACCTTCGGCCGCTCGACCACTTCGAAGCCACCGCGATTGCGGGCACGGAGGGCGCGAGCGCGCCGTTTTTCTCGACCGATGGGAACTGGATCGGTTTCTACGCCAACGATGCGATCCAGAAGATTTCTCTCGATGGCGGCGCGCCCCTGAAGATCTGCGACGCGCCGCCTCTCTCGAGCGCAACCTGGCTGAAGGACGGCGGGATTATCTTCGGGACGACCCTTGTCGGTGACGGGCTGTGGCGCGTGTCGGCCGACGGTGGCACCCCTGAGCGTCTGACCACTCCCGATCCAGCGCAAAAAGAGGAGCATCACCTGTATCCGCAGGCGCTGCCCGGGGGCCGCGCGGCAGTCTTCACCGTGCTCACCGATCAGGGAGCGTTCGGGGCCGTGTTGTCCCTCGAGACCCGGCAGTGGCGCCGGTTACCGCAGGTACGCCCGAGCCGCGGCGGGCTGCAGTTCGTGTCAACTGGCCATCTCCTCGTCGCGCAGGCGGGTGGACTCGCGGCGATCCCGTTTGATCCCGGTCGAGGCGAAACGACCGGTTCCCCGATCACCGTTTCCGAGCGCATCGCAATTTCGGCGAACGCCGGGGCCTCGTTCGGCGTTTCGGAAGGGGGCACACTGGCGTACGTTCCAGGACGCAACGCCGTGCCGCGTCGAACGCTCGTCGCCGTCGATCGCGATGGCCGTACCACGTTGCTCAGCGACGCTCGCGCGGCGTATGCGCAGCCGCGATTCTCACCGGACGGCCGCTGGCTCGCGATGACGATCGAGTCGGAATCGGGCGCTGATGTCTGGGTGCACGATCTGCAGCGCGGTACCCGTACCCGATTGACGAACGGGGACTCCGCCGGCTTCCCAGTTTGGTCTCCGGATGCAGCCGAGGTCGGCTTTCACGCGGCTCATCTCGGGCCATGGAGCTTGTATGTGCGAGTGGCGGATGGCAGTCGAGCCGCTGAACCGTTGCTGACCGGGTCGCGACCGGAGCCGGCCGCAGCGTGGTCGCCCGACCCAGCCGAAAAACTACTGCCAGGATTTGTCCCGAGGCTGACCGGCGCCCACCCTCAGTACCCGATGTCGTGGACTCCGGACGGTAGGACCCTCGTGTTCGCCGAGCGCAAGCCGAACGGCGAGCGCGACATCTGGGTCGTGGAACGAGGCAGCGATCCAACACCGTTCTTACTTACGCCTTCCGATGAATGGTCGCCGGCCTTCTCGCCTGACGGCCACTGGCTAGCGTACGTGTCGGGCGAATCTGGACGAAGCGAGGTGTACGTCCAGCCGTATCCGGGCCCGGGAGGCCGGTGGTTGATTTCGACCGAGGGCGGAACCGATCCAGTGTGGGCGCCGAACGGCCGTGAGTTGTACTACCTGCAGGACGATCAGCTCATGGCCGTTCCGATCCAGGGTGCGACGGCCCTGAACGCGGGGACGCCACGGCGGTTGTTTCAGGGACGGTACGAGCTGTCCGACATCGGGCGAAATTACGATCTGTCACCTGACGGCACCCGCTTCGTGATGATCAGGAGCGACGAGTCCGAAGGGACTGCGCAAATGCACGTCGTCTTGAACTGGCTTGGAGAGCTGAAGTCGCGTTCGCAATCAGCGCGCTGATCGCTCCGCATGGCTTCATGATAGGCTCCCGCTCCGCGGGTTATCGCTCCTCTCACAGGGAGGTCACCAAACATGTGCGTTCGACGGGCGGCGAGACGAAGGCTCGCGGTCGGAGTGGCGCTTCTCAGTCTTCCATTGACACCGATTCCTGCCCGAGCGCAGGTTCCACTCGCACAATTGCTGCCGGAGCTCATTCTTCACGAGATCATCTTGCAGAGCCCGGTCGCGGGGCTCTCGCACGTGGCGCACTTCAGCCCAGTAGAAGCCGATGAGCCGAGCAATCCCGCCGTCGCTATCGTCCAGGGCTTCAACAGCCAGATAGCGACGCAATTCGCGACCTTTCCTCTCGGATCGTCAACAGGCGGCTTTACCTTCGTGTTCGACGAATCGCTCGGTACCTTCCGGCGCGGCAGCAGCAGCTTTGGGCCATCGTTTACCGAGCGGGCCCTCACGATTGGACGGCGGAAGCTCAATGCAGGATTCAATTATCAGCGCACGTCGTATGACACGTTCGAAGGCCAGAATCTGGATGACGGCTCGATCAAGTTCTATCTGCGTCATCAGGATTGCTGCGCCATCGTCGACCCGGGTCCGAACTTCCAATTCTTTCTGCGGCCCAACGGCACCCGATTGAACCCGCCATTCGAAGGCGATCTCATCGAGGCGGCACTTTCACTTCAAGCGACGACGCACACTGTAGCCATGTTTGCAAATTACGGCGTCACCGATCGGTGGGATATCGGTCTTGCCGTTCCGTTCGTGACGGTAAGTCTGGATGCCAGCGTTCAGGCACGCATCCTCCGCCTGGTGACTGGTCCGCCTCCGGACGCCCGCATCACGGAACAGCAGCGCCGAGAGGCTCTCAACCTTCATACATTCGAACTCGACAACCCCAATGCGACGCTTACCGTGCAGCGGTCCGGCCGCGCGACCGGTCTCGGCGACATCGTCGTTCGATCCAAGTACCACTTTCTGCGTATGGCGGGTGGAGGCCTGGCCGCAGCGCTCGACCTTCGGCTGCCGACAGGCGATGAGAACGAGCTGCTTGGAGCCGGAGGTGCCCAGGCGAAATTTCTGTTGATTGCGTCGAGTGAACGTGGCCGTTTCGGCCCGCACGTCAATATTGGCTACACAGTGGGGGAGGGCGAAGTGGCGGGCACGCTCGCGGGGCTCCCCTCCACTCGGCTTCCCGATGAGGTCAACTATTCTGCAGGCGTCGAGTTTGTTGCCAATCCGCGGTTGACGCTGATTGGCGATGTTGTCGGCCGGACGCTGCGTAGGGCCGGACGCCTCGAGCTCGCACACAAGACCTTTAACTATGTGGCTTTTGACGACAATGGCCCCATCGTTTCGACTCCAGGGTGCGAAAACTCCGGATTCGCCTGCACGTCCACTTCTCTCGAAGAGTTCGCTCCCCGATCAGGCAACCTCACACTGTTGCTCGGGACAGCCGGCGTCAAATTCAACCCGGCGGGCAACCTGCTGATCTCGGGCAGCGTGCTGTTTCCATTGACCACTGCGGGCCTCCGGAGTCGAGTGACAACCGTGATCGGCATCGATTACGCCTTCTGAGCCTTCGGACTCGCCAACAACTGTTCATGAAGGGGGGAGTCGCGTAGTCAATCGTCGCGCTGATCGGCCAGCTGCGACTTCGTGATAGGCTGCGACTCCGCAGATTTACACGTACCCTCAAACTGAGGTCACACACATGCGTGTTAGACGGGTGGCGCCGCGAATGGTGGCGGTGGCCGCTGCGGCAATTCTCAGTCTTCCCGTGACGTCGACCGCCGCTCGGGCACAGAACGTTCCCCTCGCCCAATTGCTGCCGGAGCTCATTCTCCACGAGATCGTTTTACAGAGCCCGCCATTGACTGAGGCAGCGTTGGGCTTTCCGGTGGGGTTCACCCACGAGGCTCACTTCAGTCCCCTAGAGGCCAACGAACTGAACAACCCCGTCGTCGGCATCGTGCAGAGCTTCAACAGCCAGATGGCCACACAGTTTTCGACCTTCCCACTCGGATCGTCGACCGGTGGCTTGACCTACGTGTTCGACGAATCGGTCGGCACCTTCCGGCGAGGCAGCAGCAGCTTCGGACCATTGTTTGCCGAGCGCGCCCTCACAATCGGCCGCCGGAAGCTGAGCGCCGGATTCAACTACCAGCGCACGTCGTATGACACCTTCGAGGGGCAGAACCTCGATGACGGCTCGATCAAGTTCTATCTGCGCCATCAGGATTGCTGCACCGGTATCCCAGGCGGCCGTCCCTTGGAGCCCAACGGGACTCGCTTGAACCCGCCCTTCGAGGGCGATCTCATCGAAGCCTCACTCTCGGTCAAAGCGACGACGCATACGGCAGCGGTGTTTGCGAACTACGGTGTCACCGATCGCTGGGACATCGGTCTCGCCGTTCCGTTCGTCAAAGTGAATCTGGACGCCAGCGTTCGGGCGCGCATCCTCCGCCTGGTGACCGTGACTGCTCCGAACACTCATACCTTTGAAATTGGGAACGCCGAGGCGACGCGGACCGTGCAACACTCCGGCCAGGCAAGCGGGCTGGGCGACATCGTGCTTCGAAGCAAATATCACGTTCTGCGCCTAGGGGGTGGAGGCGTGGCCGCAGCTGTCGATTTCCGGCTGCCGACCGGCGACGAAAACGAACTGCTTGGCGCCGGAGGCGTCCAGGCAAAGGTCCTGCTCGTTGCATCGAGGGACAGCGGGCGTCTTGGGCAGCACGTCAACGTCGGTTACACAGCGGCCGCGGGCGAAGTGGCGGGCACGCTCGCTGGGCTCACCTCCACGCCGCTTCCCGATGAGATCAACTACTCAGGAGGAATCGAGTTCGTCGCGAGTCCGCGGCTCACTCTGTTGGGCGACGTCGTCGGCCGCACGCTCCGTGGAGCTGGACGCCTCGATCTCGTCAGCAAGAGCTTTGAGTACAACGATCCAGCACCACTCATTGCAGGAATGCCGGGTCCCGGATGCGCCGGGTTTGCGGGACTCACCTGCGCGTCAATTTCTCTCGACGAGTTCGATCCAAAACCGGGAAGCCTGACACTGTTGCTGGGGGCGGCCGGCGTGAAATTCAATCCGGTGGGCAACCTGCTGATTTCAGGCAGTGTGTTGTTTCCCCTCTCCAAGGCTGGCCTTCGGAGTCGCGTGACACCCGTGATCGGCGTCGACTACGCGTTCTGAATGCTCTAGCCCTCTTCGACGGGCGACGGAGAATATGACATGTCTACGGTCAACATGCGCACATCGATGCGGTTGGTCATCGTCGGGCTCCTGGCGGTCTGGACCGCTGGCGCGATTGACGCGCAAATTTCCAATCCGGTTCCGGCCCCGGTCGAAAAACGCGGCCTGATGGTCGAAATCAGCGATGTCGTGCGCCTGCCGGAGACGCGCGGAATGCGTCCTGCGGATCAGGACGTGACGCCGGCGGGCTGGGCGCGCGTCAGTTTCGTCCGCGACCTTCCGGACGGTCGCCGCTTCACGAATGACTCGCGCGGCCTGCTATACCTCCTCGACCGTACCAACCAGCCTTCGGTGTATGCGAACGTCGCCGCGGCTTTTCCGATGGCTGTGTACAACAGGCTCGAGAGCGGATTCATCGGATTCGACTTCCACCCGGAGTTCGCGAAGAACGGCTTGCTCTATACGGTGCACGGCGAACGCGCACCGGGCAACCCGGCGACGCCCAACTTCATCCCGCCTGGATTCACACAGGCGGATGCGACTTACCACAACGTCATCACGGAGTGGCGCGCAACGAATCCGGCGGCCAACACGTTCGAGGGCACCAGACGCGAGCTCCTTCGCGTGGCCCACGTCGTCCAGAATCTCACGCACCCGTTCGGCAACGTCGAGTTCAACCCGACGTCGAAGCCCGGCTCGCCCGATTACGGTCTCCTCTACACGAGCGGCAGCGATCTCGGGTTCAGCAACGGCGGGGGACCGCACGCGAACAATCCCGGCCAGACACAACGTCTCGACTCGGTCATCACGGCCATTCTGCGCTTCGATCCCCGCAGTCCCTCTGTAACGAAAGGAACGAAGGGACTTGGGGATTACACGATTCCGGCAGCCAACAAGTTTGCGGCGGACGGCGATCCGAAGACTCTCGGCGAGATCTATGCCTACGGCTTTCGCAATGCCCATCGGCTCTCGTGGGATTCCACCGACGGGACGATGTTTGCCTCGGACATCGGGATGAACCACATCGAGGAAATCAACATCGTTCGCAACGGCGAGAACTACGGTTGGATGAAAAGGGAGGGGTACTGGGAAAACGGTATGACGCGACCCGGCGGAGCACTCAACCAGTTGTTTCCGCTGCCGGCGGAGGTGCTGGACGGACGCCAAAAGGACGGCTTCACTTATCCAGTCGCAATTTACGACCACAACGAGGGGCTGGCCGTCAGTGGCGGCTTCGCATATTACGGACGTATCACCGCGCTTCGCGGCAAGTTCGTGTTTGGCGACATCCAGCGGGGTCGTCTGTTCGCGGCCGACGTCGCCGCGATGAAGAAGGCTGACGACGGGGTGCCGCAGACGGTGGCACCGGTCGAAGAGATTCAGCTGTACGTGCGGGACGGAAGTGGGAACCGCGTGTATGTCACGCTGCGAGATCTGGTCGAGCGGACGATGGGCGCGAGCATGACGCGTGCCGATCTGCACGTCAGCCGCAGTCGGGACGGCGAGCTGTTCATCACGTCGAGGCAGGACGGCATGATCCGGATGCTCGTTCCGGATTCGAAGGGTACGGGTACCTCGGGTTTGCGTTAATGCCACGGGCACGTTACGTCGATCGAGCCATCGTGTTTGCCGGGTGCGCCCTGGTGCCTTTCCTGGCCCTGTCGCTCGTCGCTCAATCACGCCCTCGCGCCCGCGAGGTGGGCGTGCCCTTCTCGGGAACTGCCGGCCCCCTCAACGCGATCACCGATGTCGCAGGCGTCGAGGTCGGTCACGTCACGCTGATCGAGGGCAGTGGTCCCCTTGTTGTTGGCAAAGGCCCCGTCCGCACGGGCGTGACGGCCATCTTCCCCAGGGGAAAAGTCTGGGAGCCGGTTTTTGCCGGATGGTTCGCAGGAAACGGCTTCGGCGAGATGACGGGCGCACCCTGGGTCGTCGAGGGCGGCGTACTCGGCGGCCCCGTGATGATGACTGGCACGTACTCGGTCGGCGTCGTGCGTGACGCCGTCAACAGCTGGTTTCACGAGGTGCTGAAGCGCGAGATCCCATGGCATCAACCTGTCGTCGGTGAGACCTCGGATGCCTTTCTGAATGACGGCCTCGGCCAGCACATCACGAAGGCACACGCCTTTCAGGCGCTGAACGCGGCTAAATCGGGTGCGGTGCAAGAGGGCAGCGTCGGCGGCGGCACGGGCATGGTGGCGCACGGATTCAAAGGGGGGATTGGCACGGCCAGTCGGCGAGTCGCTGCGAAGCACATGCTGGGCGTGCTGGTCCAGGCCAACTACGGATCGCGTGAGAGCCTGACGATTGCGGGCGTGCCTGTTGGCCGTGAGATTCAGGGCGCGGAGCGGCGCCGCGAGCCGGGGCCTTCAGCGGATCGTGACGGATCCATCCTCGTCGTCGTCGCCACGGATGCACCGCTACTCCCGCATCAACTCGAGCGACTGGCCCGACGAGTGCCGATGGGCATTGCCCGGCTCGGCGGCACTGCGTCCAACGGCTCGGGCGACATCTTTCTTGCCTTTTCGACGGCTAATCCGGGTGCTGCGGCGGAGAGTGGTGCGACGCCGCTTGTGTGGCTTCCCAACGGAGATCTCACGCCGTTCTTCGAGGCGACCGTCGAAGCCACAGAAGAAGCCATCGTCAACGCGCTGGTGGCCGCCGACACAATGGTCGGCGTCAATGGCAATACCGTCTCGGCGCTCCCGATCGACCAGCTCAGGGCGATCCTCAAGAAATACAACCGGCTGGTGCGATAGATTGCCAGGGATTACGGGCGGACCTTCTCTGACAGCGGGCGATCGAGTGTACCGGTAATCGCCAGGGCTTTTTCCACCCCTTCGACAAGGCGATCCACCAGCGCGCCATCGTGAATGAACCTCCCCAGCAATGTTCGGGCATGTCCGGGGTCGGCCATTTCTGGATTTACGCGCCTGAGATCGTCGAGCGCGGTCCTCGCTTCCTCTCGGCGCTCCAACTGGCCGCTTGCCGCCGCGCGCGCGTAATGGCCCGTGTGCAGCCCGGGGACGTTGATCTTCTTCGCATCGACGAGGGCTGCCTCGTCTTCGCCGCGACGGTAATGGTCGAGAAACGGGATGAGATGAGCGTGTCCGGGCAGGTTGGGATTGAGCGCCAGCGCGTGGCGGAGCAGGGCCGCGCCGCGGTCCCAGTTGCCCGCCAGTGCCAGCCCGGTCCCCAGGTACTGAAGAACCTGTGTGTTGAGCGGATTGAGCGCGATCGCGCGCTCGGCCTCATGGTGGAACGCCGCGAGATCGCGGCTGAAGTAGTGCGAGGCCGCCAGATTCACCCAGCCGTACTGACACGTGGCGTCGATGGCGATGGCGCGCTCGGCTGCGCGGCGCTGACGTTCGACGGAGTCGGGACGGGGGTTGAGCTCGAACTCATGCTCCTGCGCGTACAGGTTGGCGAGGCACGCCCACCCGGTCGCGTCGTTCGGTTCCCGCTCGAGCGCCTGTTCGAGAGCATCTCGAAGCTGCGCATGCTGCTCTGGCGTGAACGTCTCGATGTGCGCGAAGTACTGCAGCGTCAAGTCCGCCACCGTCATGGCCGCCGCCGGCTTGTCCCTGAGCGACGCCACCATGGATCGCACCAGCACGCCGCTCGGGTCGGCCACCCGCGATACC
This sequence comes from uncultured Acidobacteriota bacterium, assembly GCA_963846425.1. Lineage (GTDB taxonomy): Bacteria > Acidobacteriota > Vicinamibacteria > Vicinamibacterales > UBA2999 > JACCSI01. Next base: position 285,809 of record CAWJVW010000003.1, read on the forward strand.
ACGCGGCTCGCCACGTCGTCTTGTACCGTGAAGGGACCGCCAGTGAGGTCGCGGTTGAACCTCTCCGCCCAGAGATGCGCACCGCTGCTTGCATCGACGAGACGTGCGGAGATCCGCATCGTGCTGCCCGCACGCCGAATTCCACCCTCGAGGATATAGCGAGCGCCCAAAGCGCTGCCGATCTGCTTGGCGTCTGCGGTTGCGCCCTTCTGCTGCCGGTCAGAGTGCGCGGCGACGACGGACAAATAGGGGAAGCGGGCGATTCCGGTCGTAATGTCGTCCGTGAGTCCGTCGGCCAGCGCGAGCGACTCTTCGTCGGTGCCGGCCGCGAAAGGTATTACCGCGATCCAAGGGCTGCCGACAGTCCGCGCGCTTGGCGGCGGCTGACGGGCAGCCTCGTCAAACGAGCCCGGAAACTGACCCGATTCGAGCTGCTTCTGCACATGACGCAGCTCGTTGTAGACATCCCGCGCCGTCTGAACGCGATCTTCTGGTTGCTTCTCCAGGCAGCTGCTGATCAGCCGGCTCAGCGGCTCCGGCACGTCGGCGCGCAAGTCGCTCAGGCTCGACGGCGAATCCCGCAGGATGGACGACATCAGCTGCGCAGACGAATCGCCGGTGAATGGCCGTGTGCCCGCCAGCATCTCGTGAAACATCACGCCGAGAGTGAAAAGATCCGTTCGATGATCGAGTTGCTTGCCCTCGACTTGTTCAGGTGACATGTACGGCATCGTGCCGATGACGGTCCCAGGCGTCGTCACCAGGGGGGAAGTGGCCAGATCAGCCGCGCTGAAGCCATCCCCCTCATGCGCGTAAACCGGCGCGGACGCCAGGCCGAAGTCGAGGACCTTCACGCGGCCGTCGCTCGCCACCATCACATTGGCCGGCTTGAGATCGCGATGCGTGATCCGTTTCTGATGCGCCGCGTTGAGTGCGTCGGCGAGCGGCAGCGCGAGTTCGAGAAATCGCGTCAACGGCAGGCCAGTCGGTGGAATCAGCGCGTCCAGAGGCTGCCCCTCCACCAGCTCCATCGTCAGGAACCTGACGCCGTCAGCTTCCTCGGTGGAGTAGATAGTGACGATGTGGGGGTGATTGAGGGCGGCGATGGCGCGTGCTTCGCGAGTGAAGCGTTCGAGGCGCAAGGGGTCGCTCGCCATGTCCGCGGGTAACACCTTGAGCGCGACATCCCGGCCGAGCCGCGGGTCGTGCGCGCGATACACCTCACCCATCCCGCCGACACCGAGAGACGCACGGATTTCGTAATGGCCGATATGAGAACCGGAAGGGAAGCTCACTTACTGCTGTTGTTTTTTCTGCTCTGCTTCGCGTCGCTCTTTCGCTCGCTCGCCGCCCAGGATGTTCGACATGGCGTAGTTTCCCTCGTGGCAGGCGTACTCGTAGATCATCTCGTCGATGCGATTGAACGGCAGCTCGCCACTGAACGGCGCGGTGAAGGTCGTTGGATCTTCCATCGTGAACTTGTAGAGCAGCGTGTCCGGTCCACTACGCGTGAACCGCTCGGTCACTTTCAGCTTGTCCGATGCGCCACGATACGCGTAGAGCAGCCCCGCTTCCAGTTGGGCGGGATGAATATTCGTCGTCTCGACCACGAGCGTGTCACCTTCCCATCGGCCGATCGAATCTCCTAGCCACGGACGCACGTTTGCCGGCAGGTGCTCGGTAACCCCCAGCCGGATGATGCGCACGTCATGCACCATCTCGCTGATGATCATGACGTGGTCCTTCGTCTGCACGATGGTGTAGTTGTTGTTGTAGAAGTAATTCGGCAGCATCGGCGGGCCTGCGTTCGACCCGAACGACAGCAGACATCGATCCGACAGAGGTCGAGTTTCGGGGTGATCGAATTCGCCAAATTTCTTGGCCTGCGCGCCACGTTCGGCCAGACGCTGTTTCCCTTCAGCCGTCAGGGCCGGAAGCCGGCCGTTCGGTGGATCCACAATGATCGAGCTGCGGGGCACGCCGTCGATTCTGATGACCTTGTCGCCGGGATCCAACCAGAAGCCGTTGTAGCCGCCCACCCTGCCGCCGGCAGCTTGCGCGATCTGCTCGATGAACGACGGTTGGCCCGGCGCCTTCAAACCCAGGGCCTCGCCCCCCTTGGGCGGGACCGGACGATCCGGGTCACTGGCCTTGTCGAGATACTCGGCGAACAGCTTCGCTCGTTCCTCGATCGCCGCGGCCTCATCGGTCGTCAGGGTCGTTCCCTGTTTGCCCATTCGTTCGAGCGGCGTCTGCGTCTCGTTGCTCCAGTTCCCTTGAAGGTCGGGCTTGCCGTCGGGCGTGCGCGGTACGACCCACGGTTTACCCTTCGCGGGTGGTGCTTGAGCTGAGAGCGGCACGACTGCGACCGCCAGGACTGTCACCACCAGCCCGAGCCCGCGCGTGATGGAATGCCGGAAACGAACGTTCATCGTCATCATCACCTTGCTCCACTTCAAACCGTGCCTGGCAGCGATCTCACCGATCGGCTGATGCTCGCATGGATCGAGCACCATGTCCACGGGGCGTGGCATCGGCGCCGAGCGCCCCCAAGCGTGCGATCCGTGAACGCCGGGTTGCTGGTACCGTCAAGTATGCTCCATTCGAGCGGCCGGTGTGGCAGAGGGGCGGTCACTGCGAGCATGCGATCTACGGCCACAACATGAAAATCATCCTGGTTCACAACAGCGGCGCAGGCGACGCGGACCACAACCGCGAGTGGCTCGTGAGGTTGATCGAACGGGAGGGACACGACGTGTCCTACTTTGCAGCTACCGATGATTGGAAGGCGGCGGCGGGCGCGTCGGTGGACCTGATCGTGGCAGCGGGAGGGGATGGCACAGTTGCGGATGTGGCTAGGCACGTCGCGGGAAGCAGTATCCCCATTGGTGTGCTGCCCCTCGGTACGGCGAACAATGTGGCCGTCGCACTTGGCCTGGCCGGCAGGCCGATCCCGGACCTCGTCGTAAGCTGGATGCGCGGAGAACGGCGGCCATTTGACGCCGGCTGTACGACCGGTCCGGAGGGCACGTTCCGATTCCTCGAAAGCGTTGGAATCGGACTCCTCGCCGAATCCATTGCGGAGATCACAGAAGGCCGTGCGCAATACGTCGACCAGCTAAGCGCCGCCGAGGCACGCATGGATGCGGCAATCGGTGTGCTTCGCGACACGCTGCGACAGCTCGAACCGGTGCACGTCGACCTTGTGCTGGATGGTGAACCGATGTCGGGCGATTACCTGCTGCTCGAGGTGATGAATTTTGGCGGGGCCGGCCCCAATCTGAGCCTGGTGCCACAGGGCGCCTCGGCTGATGGCCTTCTTGATGTGGTCGCAGTCAGTGGCGACCATCGCGCACAACTTATCGAAAATCTGCCACGATACCGTTTCGGGCGCGATTCCGCACCCCCGTTACCAGTGCGCCGGGCTCGTCACGTGAGTCTGAGGTGCAAGTGCTGTCGAATGCACCTGGACGATCAGCTGCGAGTGGGTCAGAGCGGGATCGACGTGATGGTTGAGCATCATGCCGTCACGTTTCTGGTGTAGCGCGAGACCGAAACGCCCACATCCTCTCAGTTCAGGGATCGATGATCAGTAACTGCGGGTTGCGACGATTGTTCACGTAGAATCCTCTGCTGGAAACGCAAACGGTATTGATCACGCGGACTCTCGGATCGCTCGCCGTCTCCGTCACCCTGGTCCAGCTCGCGCCCACACAGTCGCGTGACGCAATCGCCGACCGCATCGCCCGGCTCACCCGCGACACTGCGTGGACCCGCGTCCAGTCGGTGCCAATCGCGTTCAGGACCTACCATCCGCAGGGCATGGTCAAGATCGGCGACATGCTTTTTGTTTCTTCCGTAGAAGTTCGATCTGCGACCAAACCCGGTCCGCAGCCTGACCCGCGCCACGACCGCAGCGCTGGCGAAGGCATCGGACATCTTTTCAAAATCGACATGTCTGGCAGGCTTCTGGCCGATCTGACGCTCGGCGAAGACTCGATCTACCACCCGGGCGGGATCGACTACGACGGGACGCACATCTGGGTGCCAGTGGCCGAGTACCGACCCGACAGCCGATCGATTGTCTACCGCGTCGATCCGCAGACGATGACCGCGTCGGAAGTCTTGAGGGTTGCCGATCATCTCGGTGCCATCGTTCACAACACTGACGATCGCACGCTGCACGGCGTCAGCTGGGGCTCGCGCCGCTACTATCGCTGGACGATCGGTCGCGACGGAAAGGTGATCGACGCTGATGAGCCACTGGAGCGCATCCGAACGCTCAATTCGTCACACTATTTGGATTACCAGGACTGCAAGTATGCAGGTGACCGGCGAATGCTTTGCACGGGAGTGACTCCGTTCCGAGCAACGCCGGGAGCGGAGCCCTTCCGTCTTGGCGGCCTCGATCTGATCGACCTCCGTAATTGGCGACCTCTGCACCAGGTGCCAGTGCAGCTCTGGGCGGCCAAGGGCCTCGCGATGACACAAAATCCGTCGTGGTTTGAGTTGACCTCCGCTGGACTCCGCGCCTACTTCATGCCCGAGGACGACTCGTCGACGCTGTACGTGTTTGAGGCAAAGACGGAACGTTGAACCGACACGCAGGTAATTTTGAATGTCGGATGTCCGTTTGAACTGGCGACTGACAACTGGACACTGACTCTCCTCAGGTGAGGCGCGATAATGGCCCGTAGCGATGCCCCGAATCACTGATCTCTCCCGTGTTCGCGCACTCCTCGATCGCGATCGTGCCTGGTCGGCGTACGCCATCGGTGACCTGAGCCCGGAGTTCGCACCCAACTGCTCCTGGCACGCGCCAGACGACGAGGCGCCAGCGCTCCTGCTCGTCTATCGAGGATTCGATCCACCGATCGCTTTTGCCATGGGCGCCGCGCCGCACCTTGCGACGCTCTTCCGCGAGGTCGACGCACCGACACTGTCGCTGCACGTCCGGCCCGAAGCCATCGCGGCGATGTCGTCGGCCTACCGGCCGACTCATACGCAGGCGATGTGGCGCATGGTCATCGAGCCTGTGGCATTTTGTCCGGTGGGCACCGACGGAATCGTCACGTTAAGCGAATCCGACATAGCTGCGGTCAACAGGTTGTACGACGATGGCAGGCAGAATGGTGAAGGGCCAACATTCTTCCAGCCGTGGATGCTGCGGCAAGGTACGTTTCACGGTGTGCGAGAAGGGCCGGATCTGATTGCCGTTGCCGGCACGCACTTGTTCTCGCCCGAGTTGGGCGTCTGCGCCGTCGGCAACGTTTACACCCGGCGCGATCGCCGGCGGCAGGGACTTGGGAGCCGCGTCACGAGCGCGGTCGTGCAGCACGCGCTCTCGCGCGCAATTTCGACAATCGTTCTGAACGTCGGTCAGGGCAACCTGGCTGCCCGCCGTGTTTACGAACAGCTCGGGTTCCATTGTCACTGCGAGTTTCTCGAAGGCGAGGCTGAGAGCACGGTGATGGCCGGCGATCCGAGCGTCACCTAAAGGAACGGCTCGCGACCCCGGTTGGTGCGAAGGCCAACGTTTCAAATGCCGAATGCGTCAAACATCGACTCGTGTGTGTCGCACGCTGACGCCCGTCGCATTCTGCTCCACGCGAGGAACCGGATATGCCTGCATTCCTGCACCAGCTAGTCGCATCATTTCAGTTTCGCGCGGCGGCTCGCACGCTCCTGCGCCGGCCCGCGTTCGTTGTCCCGGCGCTTGTTACGCTGGCCCTCGGCACGAGCGTGACGACGACGGTGTTCACGGTAGCCGACACGGTCCTCATCAAGCCGTTGCCGTATCCAGACGCCGACCGGCTCGTCACGGTATACGAGGCCAGTGACACGAATCCCGGCCAAACGGCATTGATCGCACCGGCTCGGCTGCTGGACTGGAACCGCCTCAACCGAACGTTCACGATTATTTCGGGGTCGTACTCGGAGAATGTGACGGACACGAGCGGCACCGAGCCGGAACGCCTCGCTGGCCGCCGTGTTGCGCCGGCATTCTTTGCCGTGTTTGGCGTCGACGCCATGCTCGGTCGCACCTTCTCGGCCGACGAAGAACGATTCGGCGGTCCGCGCGCGGCCGTGCTCAGTCACCCGTTCTGGCAGCGTCGGTATGGCGGCGATCCGAATGTACTTGGGCGAGCGCTCGTCATCGGCAACAGCGAGTACGTGATTGTTGGCGTCATGCGGCCGCACTTCGAGATCGGAGCGGTTGACGTGTGGCTTCCCGTACAACTCTCACCCGGACTGCTCGGCGCCAGGAACGCGCGATTCGTCAACGGCATCGGCCGGCTGCGGCCGGGCATCTCGGTCGAACAGGGTCGCGACGATTTGGATCGCGTGCAACGGGAGCTGGCCGCCCAGTTTCCCCAAACGGACCGCGGATGGACCGCGGCGGTCGCTGATCTCAAGGGCGTTCGTGTCGGCGAGCACAGCCGGCGTCTGGCGCTTGCAGTGGCCGCCGTAGGGCTTCTGTGGCTCATTGCCATCACGAACGTCTCGGGGCTGGTTCTTGTGGAGACCACTCGCCGATCGCGTGAGCACGCCATGCGACGGGCACTCGGCGCCTCGCGCGCGCGCATCGCCGGCGTCGTGATCCAGGAAGTGCTGGTGCTCGCGATGACTGCCGCTGCCTTCGGTGCGCTCATTGCGTATTGGGCCCTCCAGTACGTGAAGCTGACGTTTGTCATGGTGCCGCGGATCGGCGAGCTCGCCTTCGACTGGCGGGCGCTATTGTTTGCCGCAGTCACCAGCACCGTGGCCGCCCTGGTCTGCGGACTGATTCCCGCGCTGACCTCCACACGAGGCGCGGAGATTCAGGATGTGTCGCGCGCCCCGCGCGGCGCGACACGAACGCGCCACCGACTCCAACAGTCACTCGTCGTCGCGCAGGTGGCGCTGGGCGTCGTGCTGTGCGCGTCGGCGCTGTTACTGGCGCGCAGTTACGCCAATCTCACGCGCGTGGACGTCGGCTTCACCGCCGACGGTGTAGTCGCCTTTCACGTGGCGGCCCGGTGGGACGAAGACCGTACGCGCATCGGCCGGTTACAGGAGGCAATCGTCGACAACCTGGAGCAGCTGCCAGGCGTCGACGCCGCGGGCATGACCAGTTCGCTTCCTGTCGGCGGAGCGCCGTGGCGGCGCTCGGCGAGTGTGGAGGGGTTCAGTCGCTCGGAAGCAGGCGACACGCTGACGGTTGGGCAGCGCACCGTGAGTGCGGGATATTTACAGGCACTCCAAGTACCGTTGCTGGCCGGAGACTGGTGTCCGCGATTCGGCCGCACCGATGGACCGCGAACGGTGCTGGTGAACGAGGCGCTTGCGCGCCGGGTTGCGGACGCGCCACGCCTGCTCGGCCAGCGGCTGAGCCTGACGGAGCTTGGTGCCACTTACACGATCGTCGGTGTTATCGGGAACGTGGCGGAAGACGGACCGGCGGTTGCGGCGAGCCCCTATACCTACATGTGTGCGCATCCGGGTGATTGGCCGGACCCCGAGTACGTCGTGCGGGCGACGCATCCAGACGCCGTGCTGGCACAGCTCCGCGCCACGATCCGCGACATTGATCCGAGCCGCGCCGTGTTCAGCATCCGGCCGCTCGCCGACGTTCTCGCCTCGGCGACCGATCAGCCGCGCAACAGCATGGGATTGATGACCGGGTTCGCCTCGGCTGCGATGCTGCTGGCGGCGACTGGTCTGTACGGCCTCTTTACTCTTGTCGTCGCCGAGCGCCGACGCGAGCTGGGCGTTCGACTTGCGCTGGGTGCCGTGCCGCGTCAGTTGGTGCAGCTCGTGTGCAAGGGCGCCGGCCGGCTGCTCGCGTTCGGCATGCTCGTCGGGTTGGCCTTCACTGTCGGCGCCGGACGATGGCTGCAAAGCCTGCTGTTTGGAATCAGCCCGTGGGATGGTGTGACGCTTGTCGGCACTATCTTCTTGTTGACTGCAGTCTCCGCCATCGCTGTGGCGATTCCGGCGGCGCGGGCCGCCCACGTCAGCCCGAGCGAGGCACTGAGCGGCGATTAGCCTGCCGCGCGTATACCTCGGTGTGTTCCATCGAACGGCGGGTACCCCGCGAGCCAAGCGGGGTACCCCTCGTCAGTTACCAGTCGACCTTCACGCCGAACCTGACGATTCGCGGCGGCACGATTGTGGTGGGGAAGCCGAACGAGCTTCCGGAAATATAGATTTGGCGGAATTCGGCATTCGAGTTCGAGATGTTGTAGAGGTCCATGAACCCCGACACCGAACGTCCGCCAAACCGGAACACCTTCTCCGCACGCAGGTCCCAGATCGTGACATTGTCCAACCGGTTCGAGCTGAGCGGCTCGACGAGCACTGGCTGTGCGCCGTAGTTGAACGGAACCTGCACGATGCGGCCAATCTGATCGCCGGACTGATGTCTCAGCATGGGCGTCAGCCTGACCCCATAGGGAGCCTCTATGGTTGACATCAACTTCGCCGTCCAGTTGGTGAACTTGTAGGCGCCGTCCTCTCGGTCCGTGTTGATTAGATCGTTGGGAGTGAACGGCAGACTGTATTGCCTGACGGCGCTGCCTGCGAAGGTGGTGCCGTGGTCGTAGTTCCAGGTGTGTGTAAACGACGCGCGGAGTGACCAACGGCCGGACATCCGTCGATTCGCGCTGACCTCCCACGTGTAGTAATCGCCCTTGGCGTCCGGCTGATTCGCGACTGTGGTGAGCGTGGGACGTCCAGTCAGTGCAGAATCGAGATTGAACCCGCTGATGGGCGCGCCGTCGTCGCTCGTGCCCGAACGGCCGTCCGGCCCTGGATCGGGAAACGTCGCCGGGACGTTGAACGCACTGAAAGGTCGGTTGGCGTCTCTGTTCGCGCGCTGATTGCGAATCTGCCGCATGACAAACCCGGTGCGGACACCGAAGTTTGCCGCCAACTCGCGTTCGAACCAGGTCGACAGCTCACGCGTGTAGGTGTTTTCGAGGTCGGGATCGACCACGGTGCTGGCGACACCCCCCTGGGTGGCCAGCAGGTCCCCCTGTTCGCCCTCGTCCCACTGCCCATTCCTATTGGCATCCGCCCAGGCGTATCGCCGGAACCACGGTGATCGATTGGGATTGGCGGCAGTGGAGATGTCGTTGCTGGGATTCCACCAGTACTGGCCGTAATTGAGTTTCAGCACGGTGCTCCCTGCCCCAGAGAGGTCGTAGGTGATACCAAATCGCGGGCCGAACAAGTTCCAGCTCACCAGATCGTTCACCGCCGGAAAGACAATCGGTGTGCTGCTGAAGCGTCCTGCCGGATGCTCTTGTTCCGGGAGCGAATTGGCAAATCGATCGAAGCGCAAACCCGGCGTTAGCGTGAGTCGATTGTTGATGCGCCAGATGTCGTTGGCAAAAAACGAGTAGGTCATCAACGTCGCTTCGATTGCGCCAGGATCGAACAGCTCGACTTCGGATGGCGTGCCATTGCGCTTGTAGGAGATGGATTGGTTGCCGTAGGAAGTTGGAAAGAACTCTTCGAAGAACGTCTCGTGGAACACCTCGCCGCCAAACTTGAGATCATGACTGCCCGCCAGACCGTCCTTGAAGTAGCTGATCGAGCCAAGCACCTGATTGCGGCGGCGATTCTGTTGCCGGTGCAGGTTGGGACCGGATACGAGGCTATTGCTGAGATCTTCGATGCGCGGGCCGGTCGCATTTTCGTTGGGAACGAGAGGCCAGTTGTAACCGAACTGACCGCCGCGCACTTCGCCAAAGACCGAATCGCTGATCACCTTGTTCCACTCCGCCTTGTAAACCCATGCCCAGTGACGCTGGGCCTGCGTCGAGCCTTCGGTGAGATTGATTGGATTGTTAGCGCGTCGCGCGTCGAGCCGGGTCGGTTGGATCTTCAGCGTTCGCATGAACGAGCCAATGACCTTGTTGTTGCTCGGCAGCGAGAACGTCGTCTTGCCGCTGAAGTGCCGGAGCCTGGTCTGATGGGGCCTGACCGGAAAGCGTGGTTCGTTGATTTCGGTGTCGAACTCTCGGAACGATCCGTACCACCAGATTCGGTCTTTCTGCACGAATCCCCCAGCGTCACCGTTGAAGTCGTAATACACCTTCATGCGGTTCACTTCTTTGTCGCGGATCCCTTTCGACACTTGCTCGTCGGTGATGTTGGTCGACTGCAGGCTGGAGTTCTGATAGTCGCCATAGAGTGATCCATGGAACTCGTTGCCGCCCGACTTGATCATCATCTGGGTCTGCACACCGGGCTGACCCATGTCGGCGCCATGCCCCGCGGTGCCGGCTGTCACTTCTTCGAACGCCCCGTAATCCACATAGACGCCAATTGCCCCGGTGCCTTCGGTTGTGACGAGGCCGTCGATCATCACGCGGTTCTGATCGCCGCGCGCGTCGTAGGTGCGATAGCCGCTTTGCGTCCCAGCGGCGCTGCCGCCGACGTCGATGCGCGCCATGGTGATACCCGGCGACTCTGAAAGAATCGCCCACATGTCACGCGCACTTGGGATGGACGCGAGCTCTTTGTAGTCGTAGTTGGTCGAGGTTTTTGTGGAGGTCACATCCACGACGGGCGAGTCGCCGGTGACGGTGACCGTCTCCTGAAGGCTCGATACCTGCAGCGTCACGTTGAGCGTTGCCGTAAAGCCGAGGGTCACGCGAATGCCTTCGCGAACGACGGTGGCAAAGCCCGGCAGTTCGTACGACACACGATAGGTCCCTGGCGGAATGCCGGGGAATCGATAGTTGCCTTCCGCATTGGTGACGACGTTTTGCGTCCCCTGCATTTGCGGCGCCGAGATCGTGACCGTCACGCCCGGCAGCACGCCTTCGGACGAATCGACAACTTTGCCGTTGATGGACCCGGTCGTGGCGCCGACGGTTTGTCCGTGGACGAGGCCGGGGTGGGAGAGACTCAGACAAGCCAACAAGGCGATCACGTATCTCATCACGCATAACCTCCCTGACTGACGATGGCCGTCGACAAAGCGGCGCAGGCCGCGAACTTGGAGCAAGGTGGGTTGAAGGCGTGATTATGGCCCCGCGGCCGGGAGAGTCAAGCGGCGAGGTCTGAACGGTGGGACGTGGTGGAAGGTCCCGCCCGAAGCTCGTCTAGAACAGGTCGTAGTCTGCCGGTCGGAACCGGCGGCCTTTGTCGAACAGCCCCGGAAAGACTTTCCCTTCAAACCACGTGACGACATCTGGCTTGAGGTAGGTAGTGGCTCGAGTGTCGACAATCAAATGCGCCAGGATGTCGGCGAATGATTCACCCGGGCTGGCGAGCGATTGGATTGTTGGCACCGGAAACGTCAACGATGTGGCAAACGATCGGTCTCGGGTTCGGGCTTCGTCATAACGGCCGCGGCCATACAGCGTCAGACTCTCGGCGAATACCCCGCTGTACCCGGAGACGCTGACCGGATGAGAGTATTCCCACCGATCGTTCCTGAAGACCCACCCGCTCACCGATGTGAACCCGACGTCGCTGGACTCCTTGCGGTCGTCAAATGCGTGGATCAGTTCATGGAGCAGGATCAGATCGCCGAAGCGGTAACCGGAAATCGGATCCGTCAGGTCGGCGGTTTGAAAAAACGCATCCGTGATGCCGATGACCCTTGACGAGTAAAGGACAAACCCTGGACTGAACTTCGGCCGCCGCCCGGAGATCGGGTCGTGTTTGGTGTCGGTCGAATAGCGTCGAAGGCCGGTGTAGCCGTTTTCGTGGGCTCCAACCAGGATTCCTTGAACCAATTCATGCGCCGCGATCCGCCGCAGGGTCTCCTGGATGACGATGCGTTCATCGGCCGACCACTCTTTGGGACCTGCGACCAGACAATGAGCAGGGTCGGACGCTTCAGCACATTTCGCGGCCGGTAATAGGGCAAATCCCGGCACATTCGCATCCATCGGCGCGCTTTCGCGCGCCAGCAGATGGCCGACCGATACGGCGGCGACAACAACTGCCAGGAGGACGATCTTCATTGCGGCTTTCTGGACCACGCGAAATTCGAACGAACCCGGTTGGGGGGGTGGCTCATCCATTGTACTCGGACGATGGGGCGTGCGCCTTTAAAATGTCGGTATTTGCACGGTCGCCGCAGGCATCGATCCGGCACGGACGCTTGCGGTCGATTACCGGGGCCGTGTCGGCGTCGCCAGATACCCGTTGCGGTGACGAACGCGCCACCGTTGGTCCGTAACTTCGACCTTGATACGTCGATACTTGCCGTCCGGCAGCTTTTTCGGCGCATAGCCGACGATGTAGTGCGAGCCGAGTTCCGCGAGCAACGCCCGGGCCGCGGCGTCGGCGTGCTCGACGGCCGAAACGCTCTGCACCGTTCCACCGGAGTCGCCCACCAACGACGGCAACAGATCGATGGCGAAGGGAGGAGTCGGACGAGTCGCGGAAGCGTCCCCCAATTCGGACGGCGCGCCGAGTTGGACAGGCGATCGGCGATCCTCGGTACGAAACGCGTAAACGAGGGTCTCACTCTGCCGACGTGTCCGGGTCACGCTCTGCAGCGAAATCCGACTCGAATTCTCCAACCCGTCAGAAATCACCAGGATAGCGGGCTGTGGGTTCCGCGCTTCATCGATCAGCTCGAGCCCCCGCGCGAGCGCATCGAGAAGCGGTGTGGCTCCGAAGACCTTCCAATTGCTCCAGTTTATGGTCGGGAACGCGCGGGCCGGGGCCCACGGCACCGCAACCCCGACGCCTGCGGAAAAGACGAGGAGTGTCGCTTCGTCCTCGGGCTGAAGCGCGGCAATCACTTTCTGGACGGAGGCGGCCGCCTGCCGCTGCTTCCACCCCCGCATGCTGACGCTCGAATCGAGAACGATGCACAAGCTGAGGGCTCGGCGTTGCTGGTCAACGAAAGCGATCGTCTGCTCCACGCCGTCTTCGCGGACTTGGAAGTCGGCGGCGGTGAGACCCGACACCCTCTCGTTGTCACGGGGTGACCGTGATCGGAATGGTGACGAGCTCAGTATCGACCTTGAAGACCTGGGCGGCTGGTTCCCCGAGCGCGAGAACGACAAGGACGGCGGCGGGTAGCGACAGCCTCATGGGTTGACAGAAGTTAATCCAACTTCGGGCCAAACGCAGCCAAGAGAGCTCGGAACGGTCGCTGTCCGACGTCATGACGCTAGAATGCGGCGACAGGTTCATCAGAGTCCTGAATGAAAGCCGGAGATTTGCCGGCGAGCAAGAACTGGATTTCTGAAGCTGGATCTGACCATGAACCCAAGAGCTGTCAATGAAGCCTCGCTCGAATATTTCGACTGAAGCTCGTGCCCTCAGCGGGATTGCTTTGGCGGTAATCGTCCTGGCGTTCGGCTCGATCACTGGACGAAGCCAGACGCCGGTTGCTCCACCGGCGCCCGCCGTGGCCCCAATCGCGGATCTCGAGGTCCCCTCAGGATTCAGGATTTCGGTCTTTGCCTCGGATCTCCCAGGGGCACGCTTGATGACCGTGAGCCCCGAAGGGGTGTTGCTGGTTGCCCGTCGGCGGACTCACGAGGTCGTTGCCTTGCCTGACCAGGACAAAAACGGCGTCGCAGAGCCTGCCGTGATCCTGAGCGGTCTGACCAACGCACACAGTCTGGCATTCCGGGGTGGCTATCTATACATTGCGACCACACCTGCGGTGATGCGAGTTCGGTGGACCAACGGCAAGCCCGTCGGGAAACCCGAGAGGTTCGGGGAGCTTCCAGACTCCACGCCGTCACTACACACCTCCCGAACGATCGGCTTCGGCCAAGACGGTCGGCTCTACGTCTCAATCGGCTCGTCTTGCAACGTCTGCGTTGAGGGTGACCCGCGGCGAACGACCATCCAGGTGTTTGGTGCGGACGGTTCGAAGTCCGAGCCTTATGCACGTGGTCTGCGCAACTCGATCGGATTCGATTGGGATCCACAGACGGGCCGCTTGTGGGCGGCCGACACGGGGCAGGATGGGAGCGGCGACGCTTTTCCGCCCGACGAGATCAATCTCATCGAAGCCGGCAGGCACTACGGCTACCCGTTCTACGTCGGCCCCAACCTGCCCAACCAGGTGCCCGAGTTGAAGGACGCGCAGCCCACGGTGACCGCGAACGAGGCGGTGCCGCCGGCCTTCCCATTACCGGCGCACGTCACCGGGATCGACCTGCGGTTCTACACCGGGACGCAGTTTCCCGCACGCTACAGGAATGCGCTGTTCCTGTCCCTCCATGGCTCGACGACTATTCCGGAGAAAGTCGGATACAAAGTGGTTCGCATCGTGATGGAGGACGGTCGCCCAGTGGGACTCGAGGATTTCGTGACGGGTTGGCTCAAGGAGGGCGTCGTTTCCGGCCGCCCTGCAGGATTGGCAACCGGCGCCGACGGCGCGCTCTATGTATCGGACGACAACAAGGGGTTCATCTATCGAATCGCCTACGGTGAGAATCAGGCGGCGAACCCCTAGTTGATGATCCGCTTCAACGAGAATACGCTGTCGCCAGCCGCCTGATTCTTCAGCGCTTCTGATCGACTCCTGCAACCCGAAGAAAGTCGATCATCGAGAACTCGCCGGCCGTATTGCCCAGCGAGGGGACAAATGGCGGATTCTGATTGAGAATCGAGTCTGGATCGGCTCGCAACAGACCGATGAACACTTCCGCGACGATCCTTCCCCCGACCGGACCGAGATGTGCCCCCCCTCCAAAGATGTCAGCCTCTCGCAGGATGTAGTACCAGAGCGGCGTTGACGTCACGAAAGGCGGATATGTCGATCCGAGCTCGGCAAACCGGGCATCCGGGACTACCGGCTCTCCCATCGCCGCTGCTATTGCTTGCCCGGACGGCAATCGCCAGGTCAGATGCCGAAGGAGGTTGCGCTCTGCAAGCGACGTCGGCGGGGTACCCGAGGCGATCGCGCCAAGAGGCAGGTCGAAGAGCGGCGTCGACAGTATCGTGTCTATCCGTTTGTTGGGTCGGACATCGTTTTGGAATTCCGGGAATCGAAAGAACGTCTGCCAGCCAATGAACCGGCGCGCACCCCGCGCCCCGCCGCGCAGGTCGTTTGGTTCGCCACCGTTCTGGGTAGTGTCGAACACCATGGCGAAGAACGGGGCGCCGCCGTTGCCCGTAAAGTTCGCGCGGTATGACGGGCGCACCAGGCTGTGACCGAATCGATAGACCATCTGGAATTCGACCGGAATGGCCCCCTCGCCAACCTCCGGCGAGTAGAAGCGTCCGCCATTGGTGAGGACGTCTTTGACCATGCGCGCGCCGACGAATTGTGGCAAAAACTCGCGCACGATCATCCACTGGTAGTGCCAGGTCGTGAGCCGACGTGCCTCGCCAAACACCTGGTCGTCGGGCCAGGACGGTTGCGTTTGGCGCACCAGATCGACCATGTGGTTGTGAAAGAGAAGAAATGCGACCTGCAGGCCGCTGATGACGAGGTTTTCGTCGTTGCGCGGGTCGGCGATGATCGCAGTGCCAGAGACATCTCGCGGCAGGTCTTCGAACAGACCACCGCTTTCGACACGGAACTTTGCGCGGTCGGACGAATCGTACAGGAGCGGTGAGCCGACGGGCCCGTCGCCGTAAACCGAATCGAGGTCGAAATAGGGTCGCCGCGCGTTTGGTGCAATCTGCGGGTTGGTTGGCTGACCGAGCCGCGATGTCGTGTCGAACGTCATGTCGTGATCGAAGAACTGCCCCATGAAGGTCACCCCGGCGGTGTGGGCGCTGCTATCGGGGTTGTTGAGGCTCAAGGTTTCGTTGACGATGAGCTCCAATGGGCCTGCGGCGAGGTTGTCTCCCGCGTCCATGACTCCGCCTCGTCGTCCCATGGCGATCAGCGCCGCTTTCACTTGATCGGTGGGGGGCGCAAAAGCCGGGAGGCTAAACATGCGGCCAAACCGATCGGAGGCCGGGCCACTCGGTGTGGGCGCGTGCTGACTCGCGGCATAGCCGCCCCCCGCCACCACTGCACCAACGCTCAACGCGACCAGGAGCTTCACCGTTGGCGCTGAACGTTTCGCGAAGTTACCCCACCAACTTGTCTGGTTTACAGAACGACGCATATGTCTCACCTCCGGACCCGGGATGGGAACGGGCCCTTACTGGGGAGATCGCTAATCTGGACGAAAACCCGACACGTGAAGTTCGGCGATGACGGCAGGAGGGTTTGGCGAACTCGCCGCCGGGGTCAATCGCGCAGGCGGCGGAGTACGAAAGGGTTGTTTGGGAGCTTGCGGTTCCAGTGGGATAGATCACCAGATCGCGAGATCGCGAGATCACCAGATCACCAGGTCACCAGATCCTGCTACTCTCCTGCCGTGTCCGGCGAGCTGCACCGCACGCTGAGGCTGCCCCACGCCACTGCGCTGGTTGTCGGCACCATCATCGGGTCCGCGGTCTTCGTCCAGGCGTCGGAGGTGACGCACCACGTCCCCAATATCGTGGGCGTGCTGCTGGTCTGGATCGTGTCGGGCATCCTGACCCTCTTCGGCGCCCTTGCCTGTGCCGAGCTGGCGACGGCCTTCCCGCGCACCGGTGGCGTCTACGTCTTTCTTCGGGAGATCTACACGCCGCTGGTCGGCTTTCTGTGGGGCTGGGCGATGTTCTGGGTGATGCACTCCGGAATCATCGCCGCGATGTCGATGGTGTTCGCGCGTTACGCGGGTGTCTTCGTGCCGCTCGACGACCGCGGGATGCGTGCTGTGGCGGTAACAGCGATTCTCGTCAACTCCGCGATCAATTACGCCGGCGTCAAGCGCAGCAGCACACTGCAGACGAGCATCACCGCGACCAAAGTGCTGGCCGTGGCGTTGATTGTGGTGGTGGGATTCGTGCTCGGTTCCCAATTGCCGTCGCACTATCAGTATTCCGATTCCGGTGCCGCGAGCTTCGGCCTCTCTGACGTTCCTCTCTCCGAATTTCTGCTGGCCGTGGTCGCGGGCTCTTCGCATTTGGCGGCTGGCACGTGGTGACTTACACGGCGGAGGAAACCATGACACCCGAGCGAACGATTCCACGGGCGCTTGGAATCGGGATCGCGATCGTCACCGCGGCATACGTGGCACTCAACGCTGTATATTTCTACATCCTGCCAGTCGACAAGGTTCTCGCCTCGACGCGAGTGGCGGCCGACGCGGCGGCAGTCGTGCTCGGCAATTCAGGCGCAGCCGCCATTTCAGCGCTGGTGATGTTCTCGGTCTTCGGCGCCATGATGGGCAGTATCCTCGCGGCGCCACGCGTGTACTTCGCGATGGCGCGCGATGGCTTGCTCTTTGAGTGGGTCAATCACCTCCACCCGCGGTTCGGGACGCCGCACCGCGCCATTGCGTTGCAAGCCGTCTGGGCGTCCGTGCTGGTCCTGACGGGAACCTATCGCCAGCTGTTCTCGCGCGTGATCTTCACGGAGTGGATCTTCTTCGCGCTCATGGCCGGTGGGATCTTTCTCCTGCGGCAGCGGCCCGGCTACAAGCCTGCATATCGCGTGTGGGGATACCCGTGGGCGCCGATCGTGTTTGTCCTTGCGTCCACGGCGATCGTGATCAACCGCCTCGTAGCGTTTCCCCTCGACAGCGGCCTGGGCTTGGCGCTGGTCATCGCAGGCATTCCGGTGTACTACCTCTGGTGCCGGCCGCGACCGTTGCCCGAGACACGGTCGACGTCGATGCCGGTGGTCCCCGACTGATGCCGCCGATCGTCGACGTCTTTGCACACATTCTCACGCCGCGATATCTCCGTGAGCGCAACGCCCGTGCGGGCGCGAAATTCGGGACCCAGTATGCGAAGTACTGGCAGGCGAACCCTGGACTCACTGATCTCGGTGTCCGCTTCCGTGTCATGGACCAGTATCCCGACGTCGTCCAGATTCTCACGGAGGCCGGACCCAATATCGAGAGCATCACATCGTCAGCTGATGCCACCGAGTGCGCGCGGATTGCGAACGACGAGATGGCGGAGCTCGTCGCGAAACATCCGGCGCGTTTTGCCACAGCGTGCGCGTGTCTGCCGATGAGCGACGTGGAAGCGGCACTGGCCGAGATGGACCGCGCAATCACCGAGCTTGGGTTCAGGGGCGTCGAGATCTTTACTGACATCAACGGCAAGCCGCTCGATGCACCGGAGTTTCTGCCGGTGTTCGAACGGATGCAGGCATTCGATCTCCCGATCCTTCTGCATCCGCGGCGGCCGAACACGACGCCCGACTACCCGGCCGAGGATCGCTCGAAGTTTCTCGTGTACACAAACTTCGGCTGGCCCTTCGAGACGTCGCTCGCCATGGCCCGGTTGTCGTTCGGTGGAGTGCTGGAGCGATATCCCAACCTGAAGATCATCACGCACCATGCCGGCGGGATGATTCCGTACTTTCAGAAGCGCATCGAGCTCTCGTGGGACTTCAACGTCGAGAGGATGGGATACCGGCATGACGGACAGACGCTCACTCGCCGGCCGCTCGACTACTACCGGATGTTCTACTGCGATACCGCGATCCAGGGCAACACCCCTGCGTTGATGTGCGCCTATGAGTTCTTCGGCGCCGACCACATGGTGTTTGCAACCGACATGCCTTATGACGACGAGCTCGGCGCCCGTCTCTATCGCGAAACGATTCCGGCGGTTCAGGCGATGGCGATCGACGACGCGAGTCGTCGCAAGATCTTCTCAGACAACGCGCGCCGTTTGTTTCACCTGTCGGAGTGAAGTGTCATGATCCCGAACGAGGACCCATGGCTCGCAACCAACTTCCGCGACCTGCACTACGCCGGATTTTGGATTCGCGCAGTTGCAGCGGTTATCGACGTCTTCTCTTTGTGGGTCGCGGAGGTTGCCGTTGTCGCCGCTATTTGGTCGATTGGGCTGCTGCCTGACGATCCAAGAACGGGGGAGGGGCTCGGGGCAGTGATGCTCGTCTGGTTTTTTGCGTTTCCGGCCTGGCCCTACTTCACGATCTGCGAGTGTTCGAAGGCGCAAGCCACGGCGGGGAAACGGCTCCTGGGCCTGCGTGTCACCGATGAGGACGGTGACCGCATCGGCTTTGGCCGTGCCAACAAGCGATATTGGTCGAAGCTGCTCTCGTACGCGATCCTTTTCATGGGGTTCGTCATGATTGTGTACACCTCGCGAAAGCAGGGGCTGCACGATCTCATCGCGGAGACGCTGGTCGTGCGGACCCGAGGCTAACGTCGGCGGTGACGGGCCCGCTAGCGGTCCGGCCCTTGGGTTCATCAACTCCAACCTCGCGTCGCCCGCGGAGAGGTCGCGAAGCATTACTATCGCGCTCAAGCCCATGAAAGTCATCGCCCCGCGTCTGCCCACGCCTGTCACAGCGGCGAGTGGACAATACAGTTCGTCGCTCCCTGACGATGTCGTCGCCGACCAGGTCCAGCGTCTCAAAGTGTTCTGCCTGGTGAGTGGCGGGATGTGGGCAGTTGGGCTTTTCATGGATGGGGTTGTTCTCCCTCGAACCTTCGGCGCGGTTGTGTCGCGTGCGGCAATCCAGGTTGAGCTATTCGCCGTGCTCACCGCAGTGGTGATTTTCTTTTACGTGCGCTACGCGCCGCGCTCGGCCCAGTCGAAGACAGACGCCGGGCTGTGGCTCATGGTGTTGAATGCCTTTTTCGTCGCGGTCGTCGAGACGTGGGCCAGCGACGCGTCGAACGTGATGGTGGGGCAACTGTCATGGATCGCGATCGTCATTCTCCTGTCGGCGATGATTCTGCCGAGCACGCCTCGCAAGATGGCCGGGGCGGCGTTGGTGGCGGCCTCGATGGGTCCCCTTGGGGTGTGGTTCGCGCATCTCCGAGGCGTGCCTGTGCCCTCAGTGGTCACTACGGTCGTGATGTATATGCCGAACTACACGTGCGCAATAGCGGCAATCCTCCCTTCAGTGATGTTTCAGCGGCTTGGACGCCGCCTCCGCGAGGCCAGAGAACTCGGCAACTACGAGCTCGTCGAGCAGTTGGGGCAGGGTGGAATGGGCGAGGTTTGGCGGGCCCGCCACCGACTGTTGGCGCGACACGCGGCGGTCAAGCTGGTTCGGCCCGAGGTGCTGGGCGCGGGTAGCGAGTCCGACATGAAGCTCCTGCTCCGTCGATTCGAACGGGAGGCACAGGCAACCGCGGCGCTCAGCTCGCAGCACAGTATCCGGCTGTTCGACTTCGGCGCGACCGACGATGGCAGCTTCTATTACGTCATGGAGCTGCTAACCGGCCGTGACCTCGAGTCGCTCGTCAGGCAGTTCGGTCCTCTTCCTGCCGAACGCGCGATGTACTTGCTCAGGCAGGTGTGCCACTCATTGGCCGAAGCGCACGAGCGCGGTCTGATCCACCGAGACGTGAAGCCCGCAAACATTTACGTGTGCCGAATGGGCCTCGACTACGACTTCGTGAAGGTCCTCGATTTCGGACTGGTAAAGGTCAACGAGACACACATCTCGCAGACCGAGGCGGAGACGCTGATGACTGCGGCCCATACTACGATGGGCACGCCCGCTTATATGGCCCCCGAAGTCATTCTCGGGCACACGGCCGTCGATTCCCGTGCCGATGTGTATGCGGTTGGATGCGTCGCTTACTTTCTCCTCACGGGCCAACTGGTGTTTCAGGGGAAGACACCGATGGAGGCGCTTGTGGCCCATGTGCACACTCCGCCGGCACCCCCGTCTCAACGGGCCGAATTCCGGATTCCGCGACAGATCGACGCCATCGTCCTTGCCTGTTTGGAAAAGGATCCTGACAGACGGCCTCGAGATGCCGCGGCAATTCTGCGAATGATCGATGACTGCGGGACAGACAAATGGTCGAATGCGAAAGCGCGAGAGTGGTGGCAGAGTCACCTGCCCGAACTGACGGGGCCGCTCACGTTTATCGATGACCAGTCCGAGCGTCCGCACGCAGCCTCCATTTAAGTCGGGATCGAGTTCTACCTCTTTGTCGGGGGCGCGATCCGCTGCAGCTCGTCGAAGAAGTTCAAGATGACAGCGACCGCGTCGCGATTCGTGTCGTCTTGCGCTGGCGTTGCTGGTGCGAGCGCGAACCGCTCGCCGTCAGGGTGGAGATCGAACATGCGGGCTGGGCCGCGGGGGCTGTATCGCGCGTTTGTCAACAGCCGCGGCTTTTCAGCGCGGAACGCGTCACCCTCGACCGCATAGGCCGTGGCCATTATTTGTCCGTTCACGCCGTACAAGAGCTCGCGTCTCGTTCGCGACCAAATAGGAAAGTTGCCGCCCCCGGTCGAAATCCGCCATCCGTCGCCGCCGCCGCGAAACGGCCGCACATACACCTCATCGCGACCCGTCTCGTTCGACTGATACGCGACCCATCGTCCGTCCGGCGAGAAATTCGGCTCCTTTTCCGCAGACGGACTGTTGAGGAACGCGACAGGCGTTCCAGCCTTCCAGCCCGAGACATGGTCTCCTTCCATCGGCAGGATCATCAGGTCCCAGTTCGTTTGGGGATTCTCCTCCTCGAACGCGAGGAACTTGCTGCTCGGATGCCACGAGACGGGCCACTGAGGGTGCTTGGCCTCGGTCAGGCGCTCGGCGATTCCAGTCCCATCGGTCCGTTGCCAGTAAAGGCTCGGCGGGCTGTTGTCGCGCTCCGAGTTGAATACGATGCGGCGGCCATCCGGCGTCCACACTGCCTTGCCGTCATAGGCCGGGTGGCGGGTCAGAGGCGAAGCCGTGTCGCGGTCCCACCCGTAGACCCAGATGTCCGAAGTGGGACCGGAATAAACGTCGAGGGTGAGTTGGCGGCCGTCGGGCGCGACATGAATGTTGTACCAAATCCCAGGCGGGGTCCACAGCGGCGTCGTGTTCCCCGCGCGATCCATCCAGTGGACCGGCGGCACTTGGCCCGTGGTCGGCCCCGGCAGATAGGCCAGCGTCCCGTTCGCCGATATGTCGAGCTGCGCGCCCCCGGAAAGCAAATCCGACGTAACAGCATCCAGCACGGATACCGCGGGCCCGTTCACCTCGAGCTGGTCGAGATCGAACGGCACTGCAAAGAGCGCCCCGTCGTGGAGGTACACCAGATGACCAGTCGACACATATCGGCCGTGATAGCCACCGCGATGCACCACTTTTCGTGTGCCACTCGGCAGCGGCTGCACGACGAGGTTTGCATCGTTGTCGGCGCCGGGGCCTTCAGGAGCCGTATAGAGGACGGCCTGACCGCCCGGCAGCATTTGGGGCCACTGCTGCTGAAACTCGCCCGCGCCGAGCGACACGACCGGTTCCGCCTTTCCTCCGGCCGATGAGACGCGCCACAGGATCCCGCCAGGCCCCGCGATCGGAAAGACGATCATGTCGTCTTCGCCCCATGCCCCGCCCCGGCCGCCCGGCACTTCGGACAACGTCACCGGAGCACCGCCGACGACGGAGATCCTCTTGAGCTTGCCCTCCGCAAAGAACGCGATCCATTGGCCGTCCGGCGAAAAAAATGGACTGTCGGCACCGTCGGTACCTGCCAGAGGTGTTGCATGCATCTCTTTCAGTTCTCCGAGCCGCCGCACGTAGAGCTGTTCAGTTCCGGTTGCGCCTTTTCGAGCGACGAACGCGATGACGCGGCCGTTGGGGGAGAGCGCCAACGCGTCACCCCTGCCGATCGCCAACGAGGCGTCGCCGCCCAGCTCAGTGCTCAGACGCAGCGGTACCCGCGGCGCTGTCGCACGCCATGGGGCCCACAACATGAGGCTGGCACCCGCGAGAGCGACCACAAGAGCCCATGGCAACGCCGGCCGCCAAACGGGTCGCGGCGTATAGGTCGCAGTTCCTAGTTCCGGCCCAAGCGGGATGGAGGTGTGCGGCTGCGCAATAGCCTGCTCGATCGCGATGCGCGCCTCGCCGATGGCCTGTAGACGGTTGCGCGGGTCTTTGGTCAAACAGCGGCCGATGAGTGCCCGAATCGCTGGCGGCGTCGCTGCTGGTAACGCGCTCACGTCGGGTTCTCGTTCAATAACGCGCGCCAGGATTTCCGACGTCGTCTCTCCCGTATAGAGCGGCTGGGCAGTCAGCATTTCGTACAGCACGACACCAAACGCCCAGATGTCTGTCCGCTGGTCCGCTGCCTTGCCAGAGGCCTGCTCCGGTGACATATGACCGGGTGTCCCCAACACGATACCGACCTCTGTCTTTTGCACCGGGAACGTAGCTGAGTCCGCCTCGGCGCGGGGCGATGTCGAGTCGCGAACCTTTGCCAGACCAAAGTCGAGCACTTTGACCGTGCCGTCTTCGCGCACCTTGATGTTCGCGGGTTTGAGATCTCGATGAATGATCCCCTTCTCGTGTGCGGCTTCGAGCGCCTCGGCGATCCGCTTCGCGATTGGCAAGGCATCGGCCAGGCGTATCGGTCCGCGCGCAAGACGATGGGCGAGATCCTCCCCCTCGACGAGTTCCATTACCAGCGCCCGCCCGCCGCCGAATTCTTCAAGACCGTAAAGGGCGCCGATGTACGGATGATTCAGCGATGCCAGCACCCGCGCTTCGCGTTCGAACCTGGCAAGCCGGTCAGCATCCAACGTGAGGTGCGACGAAAGGATCTTGATGGCCACGTCGCGGCCGAGTCTGGGATCTTGCGCACGGTAAACCTCTCCCATCCCGCCAGTCCCGAGCAGGCTGTCAATCCGATACGGCCCGAGCGTGGTACCCGGTGTGAGAGGTGGCATAGGCACGGACACCGGAATGTCGCCAAACGTGCCGGCCTTGCGATGAGCGGTTATCAGCGATTCGACTTCGCTTCTCAGAAGCAGATCGGTTCCACAAGCTTTACCAAGAAAGGCGTCGCGTTGCTCGGGCCCAAGGGCCACCGCGGCGTGGAGGATCTCCGTGATCTGTCGCCAGCGTTCAGGTGTCATCGCGATCAGTGGTGGAACTGACGCGACGGTACAGCCAGGCGCGCGCAGCTTGCCACTCCCGTTCGACGGTCGCCCGCGAGATGCCTAGCGCATGAGCCATCTCGTCGAGCGAGAGACCTCCGAAGAATCGCAGTTCCGCGACGCGGCTCTTGCGCGGATCGAATGACGCGAGCTCGGAGAGCGCCGCGTCCAGGTCGAGGACGTCGACGTCTGGTGGATCGCATTGGGCGAGCGCTTCGTCGAGCGTGACCCGCGCCCAGCCACCCGAGCGCTTGGCCATCTTGCGACGCCTCGCGTGGTCCACGAGGATACGACGCATCATTTCTGACGCGACGGCGAAGAAGTGCGCTCGATTTTGCCAATCTGTGTTTCGTTGGCCGACGAGTCGAAGGTACGCTTCGTGAACGAGAGCGGTGGGCTGCAGGGTGTGGCCCTGCGGTTCACGCCGAAGTCTGGCTGCCGCCCTCCGGCGAAGCTCCTCGTACACCACCAACAGCAGCTGGTCCCGCGCCCCGGGTTCGCCGCCGCCCCACGCGTGAAGCAGTCCTGTCACGTCGTCATGAGAGCGCTTCGAGTCGTCCTGAGACACCTGGTCCTGAGATTCGGCTCATCTTGACGATCGCCCCCGTGTGAGTCAAGGCGCCAGCGCCACACCGGAATGGGGCCGTGAGGAAGTTTCCCCGGATTTCTCGCGTCACTGAATCAGGGGCAAATCTACCGCCTGAGTGCCGTGAAATCGTGAGCCTCGTCAACACTAGCGAAGGAAACACAATGAAAATACTGCGTACCGCCGCGTTGGTCGCCAGCGGGCTATTGCTGGCATTCGGCTCAACCGCCTCATTGGCGGGCAAACCCAAGTCATTCGAGGTCGACTTCGACAAGTGCCTCGACCCAAGCATCGTCCATGAGGGCTACTTGTTTACGTTCGCAGGGCCGGTTTCCGGAGATGTCTCCGGTGTTGTTCAAGCAAGAGTCGTAGCGTTGACGTCCAGCGTCGAGCCCGATCAGTCGTACATTGCGGCCGATTATGTGGTGACAACCGTGACAGGCACGCCGTTGTTCACTGCTCGCGTCGGTGGCCGGGTAGATGACAAGAGAAGACTGGCCGTGCTTCGCGGCTATCTCAGCGACGGTCCCCAATCGGTGATTGGCGCCGGCGTTCGTGACGAATTCGAGAACTATCTCCGCGCCGACGGAATGCCTTGCTCCAAGGGGACTCTGTATATCACGCCACGCTGGAAGCAGACCCACAATGACGAGAACGATTGACAACGTGGTCGTCGGCCTGTAGCCACAACGGAAGCGGCGGGCAATCATCACTGAACTCAGATGTTGGTCGTGCCCGCCGTGCCGACAGTAAGCATGAGGTTTGACATGTTCGAACAATGCTTTGCTGATGGTGCGCATATTGCACTGACACCGCCGGCGTGGCCGTGGATCAACCACACAAGATTGAGGATCGGCCCCCTGCAAAACGACGCATTCTCGGGGGATTGACGAAATTCGCAGGCGTTTTGTGCCTCCTCGTCGTCCTGCTCCTTCTTGCCCTTCACTCCGCCCCTGCTCGTCGATTTGCAGTAAGTCAAGTCACCTCGCTTCTCGCTTCACAGCTGATCGAACTGAACACAGATGAGCTGCGCTACAACCTGTTGACCCTGTCGCTGGACTTACGCAACGTCCGAATTCGTTCGCCCAAATTGCCGGACGCTCCGGCGTTT
Source organism: uncultured Acidobacteriota bacterium (assembly GCA_963846425.1). GTDB lineage: Bacteria > Acidobacteriota > Vicinamibacteria > Vicinamibacterales > UBA2999 > JACCSI01. The sequence goes on from CAWJVW010000003.1 coordinate 311,350, forward strand.
GCCACAGTCGGACGTGCGCAGGTCAAGCTAAGCCTGCGGGACTTGCTCCGCAGGCGCTATGTCTTGCAATCGAGTGTCGCTGACGACGTGAGCGTGCACTACTTCGTCGACGCGGACGGACGCGACAACCTTCCGCGTCCGCTCACCAACGCGAACGAACCGAAGAAGCCACTCGACTTTCTCATCACAGATCTCTCAATCCCGAATGCGCGCGTGCGGTACGAAGACCGCGCGCAGCAGATCGATGTCGTACTGCCGATGTCGGTCGAAGTTCACGGAAGCAGGCTGACCAATCGACACCAGGTGCGCTTCGAGGCCGCCGAAGGTCATGTCCGCGCTCGGGATCGTTCCGCCGTCGTGGATCGGCTGACCGGGGAAGTTGATGTCGGCGAGGACGAGGTGAAGATCGAGCGACTCGAGATCGCGGCTGTCGGCTCGCACGCGGAGCTTGTCGGATCGATCCGGCAGTTCGATGCACCGGAGGCCGACTTGACCCTGCGAGCAATCGTTGACGCGGTGCGAGCCGCTCCTCTTGCAAATATCAAAGACCCGGTCGGCGGGCGCATAACGATCGATGCGACTGCAAAGGGCGCGCTCTCATCGCCGGCCGTCAACGCGCACGTGTCCGGATCGGACCTCCAGTTTCGAGAAATCAGTGGCGTTCAACTCGATGTGCTCGCCGCCTACGACATGACCAGTCGGCGAGCCGACGTCACCTCGCTGCAAATGTCGGCACCGTGGGGCGGCGTGACCGCACGTGGCAACGTCGCGCTCGACACGTCCAGCTCTTCACGCGTGCAGGCCGATCTGAGCGGTGTAGACGCTGCGTCGCTGATGCGATCGTTCGACCTGCCGTACGCAGCCGCGACGAAAGTTAGCGGAAGGCTTCGCGCGGAGTGGCCCGGTCTGGAGTACCTAAAGGCATCAGGTGAAGCCGAGGCAACGCTCACTCCCACGACGTCTCAGGCATCGCGGTCGGTGATGCCGGTTGGCGGGCGCCTCGCCGTCAATGCAACTGGCGGCAGGATTGTTGCGCAATTGCAGCGAATCAGTGCTGCAGGCGCCCAAGTCACAGGTCGCGTGACGGTTACCGACCAGCGGCGGGTCGAGGGCCGGTTGCAGGGGCGCGTCGCGAACCTGTCGCAAGTGGCCGCCTCGGCGGAAATGTTCCTCGGACGGCCTCGAGGTTCGCTGCTGCCCGTGCGAGTCGATGGTCCCTTGACGCTCGACACCCGCTTGGCCGGGACCATCGATGCGCCAACCGTGACGGGTGCGGTCAATGCCCCAGGGCTGAGCGTGGGCACAGCGGAAGACGTCGCCCTCAGCGCGGATGTTTTGTATGCGCCGGCGGCTGTGACGATCCGCCGCGCGGATGTCACGTGGCAGCAGGCAAGAGCCAATCTTGCCGGGCGCGTGGGGCTCACGCGCGACCGACGACTCGACCTCACGATTGGCGCGGACGCGATCGACCTGCCCGCGGTGCTGAGGACTCTCAACCAGGCGAGCGTGCCCGCGTCCGGCACGATTTCCGCACGCGGGACTGTGGGTGGAACCGTTGCACGTCCCGTCGCCAACATTGCGGTGCAAGCCGTTGATCTGATGGCCTACGAGGAGCCGCTCGGAGTGCTGAATGCGGACGTCGGTCTTGAGGGCCGCAACGTTACGGTTTCGCCTCTCATCATCGACAAACCACAGCCGGATCAGAAGGGCCGCATTTCGGCCACTGGTGCTTACAACCTGGATACGATGGAGTACAGCTTCGATCTGCAGTCGCAGGCTCTCCGGCTCCTTGGCGTGGTGCTTCCGAGCGGGCAACGTCTCCGCGGTGATGTGCAGCTCGCCGGGCGAGGAGCGGGCAGTGTGAGCTCGCCTGCTGGAAACCTGAATCTGACGCTTGCATCGCTTGAAGTCGAGGGTTGGTCAGGGGAGGAAGAGGACCGAACGACGAGCTCGTCACGGACCTCTCAGCTTGGTCGCGTCATGATCAACGCGGTTGCGGCGAACAAGCAAGCCGCGATCGACGCGTCAGCGGAGCGCTTCAACCTCGTGGCGCGCGCGCAGATCGGCCTTACGGGGCCATGGCCCACGACTCTCGAGCTGCGTGCTGAGAACCTCAGTCTCGCGGCCCTGCCATTGCCGCTCGCAGCGACGCTCGAGGGGCAGCTCCGCGCAACCGTGGATGCGGCAGGCAATCTTGCCGAGCCTGCGCGCGGGCAGGCCACGATCAATATCGGCGCGCTTGCCGGATCGTTGGATGGCGAGCCCTTCAGCGTTACCACTCCGGCACGGCTTCGCTATGCCGACGAGCGGCTCGCCGTCGAGCGCCTGCAGTTCGTGGCCCGTGACTCGTCGCTTGTCGTCAGCGGCGAATTGCCGCTGACGGACCGTGCGGGGCAGGGACAGATTACGGTGGAGGGTCGCGCGAACCTTGCGACGTTGGCACAGTACGTGCCCCGAGACACGAATGTCGCGGGCGACGGCGAGGTCACACTGAGTGGGTCGATCCGTGGAACCTTGAAGGCGATCGACCCCGATCTTGTCGTGAGTGTCGAGAACGGACTGATCCTGTCGCCGCAACTGGAGCCAGGGCTTTCCAACATCCGGCTCCGTGCGCGAGTGGCGAATGGTGAGGCCAATATCGAGCAGCTTGCGGCCAACTGGGGAACGGCAATGCTCGACGCATCAGGCCGCATTCCACTGGAGGTTCTTCCGGAGCTCCCGGTTGAGATCCCACGGAAGGGTGGGCCGGCGACGTTCAAGGGCGGTCTGCACGGTCTCGATCCGGCGGCCATTCCCGGTGCGCCGGCCGGTCTGGGCGGGCGCATCAGTCTCGACGCACAGGTCGCGGCGAACCGCGCGGAGCTTGGCGCGCTCGACGGCCGTCTCACGTTCCCTGAGCTCGAAGTCGTGTTCAACGGCCTCACGCTTGCCCAGCAACAGCCCTCCAGCATCGCCTTTGCTTCTGGTCACTGCGACGGTGGAGCAGTTCAGTCTGTCCGGGTCGCTCGGTTCGCTTGTTGGGACTGGCACCGTCGGACTCCTCGCGCCGCGGGGGCTCGATCTCCACGTTGACGGAAACTTGAACGCTGCCGCCCTGTCGGTATTCACCGACAAGATTCGCGCGGAGGGCACGACAACGCTGAAGCTGGCGGCGCGCGGGACTGTGGACGCTCCCGAGCTGAACGGTACGGTGGACCTCGCCGACGCGACAGCCGTGATCGACGAGCCGAATATCGCTGCTGAGAATCTCAACGCTCATATCGACGTGGCTGGCAGCCGCATTGCGCTGACGTCGCTGAATGGCGACGTCAATGGCGGCACCCTCGAAGGCTCGGGAACGGTGACGCTCGGCCCCGGCGGGGTCACCGAGGCCGACCTCCAATTCTCGGCCAAAGACCTTGCTTACGATGCTCCGTTGGATCTGCGCAGCTTGTCGGACTCGACAATCCGCGTGACGAGCCGCGGTGGCGAAGTCGTCGTCGCCGGTCAGATCACGATCGACGAAGCGGGACTTTCCAGCGACATCAACCTCGATACGGGTCTGCTGGCCGCGATGACCGCACCCCGGCAGCTCGAGCTCACCGAGGAGCGCAATCCGCTGCTCGAGCGCGTGCGGTTCAATATCGACGTCGACACCGCAACTCCGGTGCTGGTGGACAACAACCTCGCGCGCGCCGAGATCAATGCCGACCTGCGAGTCGTCGGTACACCATACGAGCCGGGGCTCACGGGCCGGCTGACGCTTCTGGAAGGCGCCGAGATCACGTTGAACGAGCGTCGATATGAAGCCGAGCGAGGTCTCATCACGTTCGTCGACGAACGCCGCATCGTTCCTTCAGTAGACCTGCTGCTCAACACGTCGGCTGGCAGCTATGACATCGCAATCGAAGTGACGGGCACTCCGGGTGAAACCGAAACCACATTGACGTCGGATCCGACGTTGCCGGAGCCCGACATCATGGCGTTGCTCGTGACCGGCCGAACGCTCGACGAGATGCGCGGTGAAGAATTCGAGGTCGCGCAGGAGCAGGTGCTCTCCTATCTGACTGGCCGTGTGGGATCGAGGCTTGGGCGCGGTCTGGAGAAAGCCACCGGGCTCAGCGAAGTCCGGATCGAACCAAACTTGATCGCGAACGAGGCTGATCCGAGCGCACGATTGACGGTCGGCCAGGATCTGACCGACAGCCTGAAGCTCGTCTACTCAACGGACCTGACCAACAGCAACGATCAGATCTGGGTTGCCGAGTACGACGTGACGCGCCGCTTTCAAACCCAGGGCGTGCGGCAAAGCGATAACAGCTACCGGCTGGATTTTCGCCACGACCTGCGCTTTGGCGGCGAGCCCGAGCCGCGGCGCCTCCCTCGCCATCGACCGACGGTGACCGAGCTCGTCCTCAGCACCAATGCCGGCGTCGAGGATTCTGAGGTGCGCAATCGGTTCAAAGTCAAAGTGGGCGATCCTTACGACTACTTCGCCGTGCGTAAAGGCGTTCAACGTCTCGAGACGTTTTACGTCGAGAACGGATATCTACAGAACCGCGTCCGTGTGATGCCGCAGATCGACGAGAACGCCGCCCGGCTCGCGCTGCGCGTCACTCGAGGACCTCTCGTCGATGTGCAGTTCGAGGGCGCGACGCCCCCGCCGGACGTGCAGGAGGAAGTCCGCACCGAGTGGCACCGTGGGGTCTTCGACAAGCAGCGAACCGATGACGGCGTCGAATTGCTGCGCGAGTGGCTGATGCGCGACAACCACCTGCAACCAGCGATCGATTCTCGCATCGACGAGGTCGCCGACGACCGGCGACGGGTCGTATTCCAGATCCAGCCAGGGCCGCGCTATCAGAAAGTGCTGCTGGCGTTCGAGGGCGCCTCGGCAATCGACGCCGACGAGCTGGACGGAATCATCGATCAGCAACATCTCGAGCGCCAGCTCTTTACCGATCCGGTCGTTGTCACAGAGTTACTCCAGCGCTACTACCGTGAGCAGGGATACCTGTCCGCCGAGATTGACGAGCCTCGCTACGAATTCGAGAATGCGCTCGCCCGCGTCGTTCTCACCATTCGTGAAGGCCCGCGCTTCACGGTGAACAATGTCGCCACGTCGGGAAACGTCATATACCCCACCGACGCGCTGGTAGCAGAGCTCCCTGTCGTTGCTGGTGATCCGTATTTGCCCGCTGCGGCGGAGCGCGCGATCGAGCGAATCCGCGAGCTGTATTGGCGCCGGGGATACAACGACGTGCGATCGGATTACGAGCTCGTCATCGATCGCGGGGCTGGTCACGTAGATGTCGCGTTCACGATCGTGGAGGGGCGTCAAAGCGTGATCGCGGACATCGTCGTGGAGGGCACTCAGAAGACAAGTGAACATCTCGTGCGCGAACAGGTTGAGCTCGCTGAAGCGCAACTGCTGGACCTGGGCGCACTGGCGCGGTCGCGACGTAATCTCTACGACACCGGCGCGTTTTCAATTGTCGACATCACCCGCGAAGACCTCGAGGGAGATGCCCCAGCTCCTTTGGATTCCGTGCGACAGCCGGAGAACACAGCAGCTGACGACCAAAAGCCTGTCCGTCTACACGTGTCCGTCAGAGAAGTGCAACCCTTCCAGCTCCGCTACGGAGCGTCATACGACAGTGAGCGAGGCGTCGGCGGCATCTTCGACGTGTCGAACCACAACTCGCTCGGCAAGGCGCGGGTGATAGGGCTGCGATCACGCTATGACAACCAGCTCACTGAGGCGCGCATCTACGTCAGCCAGCCGTCGCTGCGCTACTGGCCGCTCAAGACAACGGGGACACTGTATTTCCGCGAAGAGCGAAATCCCTCGACGGAGCTCACCGACACGTTCGACGTGAGCCGCAAGGGCGTGTCGATTCAGCAGGAAATGGAGCTCCGCAATGCGTACGTGTGGGGTTACGGATATCGTTACGAGCGCGCACACACCTTGCAGCCGTCCCTCGTCGGGGGTGCCATCAGCCGAGCCTTAACCGTTTCGCCACTGACCAGCACCATCACACGGGAAACCCGCGATGAAGTCCTCGACGCATCTAGTGGCGCATTTCTCTCGCAGGCATTTGCCTACTCACCCGGCTGGCTCGGATCGGACCTGCCCTATCTCAAGTATTACGGGCAGTACTTCCATTACGTCCCACTGCAGGCGCCGCAGCGGAAACCGTTTACCAACGAGATCCTCAGGCCACGATTGGTGTACGCCGTGGGCGTGCGTCTCGGGGTGGCGCAAGGGCTTGGCGGATCGGTGCCCCCCAGCGAGCGCTTCTTCGCTGGCGGCAGCACGACACTGCGCGGCTTCGCCCAGAATGCCGTTGGCCCGATCGGTCTGGGCCGGATCCCCAGCGGCGGCAACGCCCTCCTGGTGATCAACAACGAGCTGCGCATGCCTCTGGTGAGCATCCTCGACGGCGTGGTGTTTGCGGATGTCGGGAACGTCTTCGACAAAGTGTCGGACTTCTCCTTTACCGACCTTCGCGAATCTGCCGGCGTGGGGGTGCGCGTACGAACGCCGTGGTTCCTGTTGCGCGGCGACTATGGGTTCGTGCTCGACCATCGTCCGGGCGAGCGCCGCAGCCGGTTTTATTTCAGCATCGGGCAAGCGTTCTGACCGGCCGGGCAGTCTTTCGCACGCCTCTTCAATCGCCGAGAAGAGTCCCGATCGGCTGTAGCTCCTCGACGCGATCGCAGATCACTTTGATCGCCATCATGATCGGCACCGCAAGGAGCATTCCCCAGATGCCCCAGAGCCAGCTCCAGAAAAGGAGTCCTGCAAAGATCGAGACCGCATTGATCTGCGCGACGCGGCTAACAAGTAGAGGTGTCAAGATCCAGCCCTCGAGCGTGGTAATCAAGAGCGCCGCTCCAGCAACTGTCAGCGCCATCGTCGGCGTACCAAACTGGACGTAAGCAATTACGCTCAGCCCTCCCGTGACGATGAGTGGTCCAAAATACGGAATCGAGTTGAAAATCCCGGCCGCGAGTCCCCACACTGCTGCGTTTGCAAGACCAAGCCACCAAAGCACCAACCACGTTACAAGGCCGACGACGATGCTGGTGAAAATCTGAACGGCCAGAAACGCTTCGATCTGGGTCGCGATCTCGTTCAAGACCTGGACAGTCACTTTTTTATGCGTAAGCGTTGACCCGATGAGCTCGACGAGCTTGCGCTTGAACAGATCATCGGTGACCAGGAGAAAGTACGCGAGAAACAGCACCATAATGGCGCCGGCCGCGAACGACACGATGCCGATGGGCCCCCAGCGCACGTATTCGCTCAGGTTGATCGACGGTTCCTCCATCTGCACGCGGACGACGCCCTCGGGAAGCTGGTTTGCTCCTGCAGCTTCAGCGGCTGTTTTGTCGAGCTCGGTGGCTGCTTGCTTGAGCTTTTCCATGATTCCTGGTGGTTCGTTCCGGCTCGCCCGAAGAACCGCTCTCAATTTCTGGGTCGCCGCCGGAATGTCGTTTGCCACCGCCACCACATCGTCGCTGAGGGTAAACGCGAGACCCCCGGCGGCGGTCACCAGAACGAGGAGCGCCAGCGCAGCTCCGATTGCGCGGGGCAGGCGCCACCGCTCGAGTCGATCCACGAGTGGGTCGAGCGCGTAGAAGGTCAGCGCGGCCAGGACAAACGGAACCAGCACTTCCTGCATGTAGCGAAGCAGCAGGATGACCGCGCAGATGGCGAGAATCGTCAATGCCGGGTTTCGACCAACGAGAGATGCCGAAGGCGCCGCTTCAGGTTCTTGATTGGGCGGCGCCTCGGGCGGCGGCGCTTCAGCAGGTTCCATGAACTGAACTCTAACCTTCTTCGGGCGCGCATTGAATGTTACGAAACGGACAGAACCCGACACTCGTCCTGCGACGACCCGCCCGAGTGGGGCCCGTTCTTGCAAACAAGCCTCCTGGCCATGCCTTCTCGCACCGTTTGCGGTAAGGCTTTTCCAGAAAGAGGTTCAGCGTGGACAATCGAAAGAAGGACGACACCGTCGGTGAAGAAGTTTCGGCGTTAGGTCAGCGCGTCAAAGGAGCTGCCAAGGACGCAGTCGGCGATCTCGTCGATGACCATCGTCTCGAACGTGAGGGCGAGCGCGAGAATGCCCAGGGGCGGGCGCGTCAGGCGTCGAACGATGTGATGGACGAAACAGATGGCGTCCGCGGGAAAACCGTTGGCGCGTCACCCTACACGGCAGAGGGCTACGTTACTGGGCTATACCCGACGCCAGAGGCGGCGACTCGCGCGTATGCAGACCTGACCACCAAGCATGGCTATCGATCTGACGACATCAACGTTTTGATGTCTGACGAGACGCGAAAGCGGCACTTCGGTGATGTCAAGGTCGGGACGGAGTTATCAGGCGGCACGAAGGCGGCTGAGGGCTTCGGGAAGGGAAGCGCAATCGGTGGTGGTGTTGGGGCCGCCCTGGCGACGCTCTTCGCGGTTGGCTCATCGGTGGTGGTGCCTGGCCTGGGCCTCGTGGTGGCTGGTCCGATTGCCGCAGCTCTCTTGGGCGCAGGCGCTGGCGGAGCCACTGGGGGTCTGATTGGTGCATTGGTTGGCGCCGGTATCCCGGAAGATCGCGCGAAGGTGTACGAGCGCGGCATCAATGATGGCGGGATCGTGATCGGCACGCGCGCCCGCGATCCGCGACACGCGGAAGAACTTGAACGCGACTTCGGAACCTACGGCGGCACGAACGTCCTGCGGTAAGGCGAACCGATTCCAGAGTGCCAGTGGACTTCCCCCATTGGCACTCTGCAGATCTTCCCAATCAATCAAACTGGCTGCTCGCGTGGTCGCACGACCATGGAGACGTCGGCGGGCAAGAAGCATTGGGTATCTACCGCCATGGACCGCCACGCCGATAAGCGTTCAGCTTGCATCTCTCTTCGATTCAAAACATAGTGGCCGTTTCGAGCAAATGGTTCGCGTGATGTCGTTGTGACACGCGGACGAGGAGGTTCCGATGGCGAAAGCAGCGAAGGCCGTTCCTGATGGCTACTACACCATCACGCCGCAGCTGGTGTTGGACAACGCTGGGCAGACGATTGATTGGTACAAGAAGGCGCTCGGCGCCGAGGAATTGAGCCGCAGCCTGGGTCCTGACGGCAAAATCATGCATGCCGAGCTCAAAATCGGCAACTCACGCTTCATGGTGAACGACGTCATGATGGGCGCGAAAGGGCCACAGGCCTTTGGCGGATCGCCGGCGTCGTTTTGGCTGTACGTGGAAGACAGCGATTCACTCTTCAATCGCGCTGTCGGCGCGGGCGGCAAGGTGCAGATGCCCATCGCCGATCAGTTCTGGGGCGATCGGGGTGGCGCAATCGCTGATCCCGCCGGCTACACGTGGTGGATCGCCACGCGCAAGGAAGATCTCACCCAGGCAGAGATACAGCAGCGCGCGGCGGAATTCTTCAAGCAGATGTCTCACCCGGCAACCTAACAGGTTGAGCGATCACAGGGAGATCAAGGAGACTTGGAGCCCAAATTTCTCCCTGAACTCCTGACCTCTCTGTGATCGCAACCCTTCAGAATTTCTCTAGCCAGTCTCAGTCCCGCTGTTCTCCGCTTACTATGCCTCCTCGGCTTGCTTCACGGTTTTGCCTCTCTTGGGGGCCTTGCTGACACCGGTTCTCGCCTCGGACATCAGTTCCCGCGCGATCTGCGTGAGGAGATTGTCAGAGATTTCTTCTTCGGCCAATGACTTGCCGAGAAGTGTGGCGACCGCCGGTAGACCAACCTGGCCTGCCAGCGTGCGCGCGGTCCCGTAGCCGGAGATTTCGTAGTGCTCGACTTTCTGAGCAGCAGCGATGAGCGCCAGGTCTGCCGCGACGTCATCCTTCTCCTCGCCTTCCACGATGACCTCCTCCCCTTCCTCGATGAGGCCAGCCATGCCCTTGCAGGGCTTGGCTTTCGCCGGGACACCAAGGAGACCGAACACTTCTTTCAGACGGTCCACCTGTCCCTTGGTTTGTTCGAGGTGCGTCTCGAAGGCAAGTCGGAGTGCCTCAGCGTTGGCCGCTTTAGCCATTTTCGGTAGTGCCTTCACCAGCTGTCCTTCGGCGTGCATCAGGTCTCGAACGCCCTCGACGAGCAGCTCTTCCAACATCTGTGGTTCAGTGGCAGTGCTGGTGCTTCGGTCATCTACATTTGCTCTGTCGGTGGTCGACAGACCGAGCGCCTTGAACGCCGGGGCGTCAACGCGGTCCCAGTCGCCGCCCTCATTCCATGGTCCTCGCGCGTCGACTTCGCCGTCCTCGCCTTCCCCGGTCGAGTCATTGAAGAACTGATCGACGAGGCCAGGCGTGGGGGGTATCTGCCCGATCGAGAAACGGGGCTTGTTCAGGCTTTCGAGCGCGGCGGTGAAGGCCTTCATGTGGGTGATCTCGCGAGTCATCAAGAACTGCAGCGCATCCTTCGTCCCGGCGTCGGTCGTGAAATTGATCAGCCGCTCATACACGATCTTGGCTCTGGCTTCCGCAGCGATGTTGCTTCGCAGATCCACGTCGAGTTCGCCCGTGATTTTCAGATAGTCGGCGGTCCACGCGTTTCCCATCGAGTTGTACAAGTTCACGCCGCCCCCGCCGGCAATCGCGATGAGCGGGTCGGCCTCGGCTGCATCCCGGTCAAACTTCATCGGTTTCAGATGGAGGCGGGCCAAAGCGCCAACGATCTCGAGATGGCTCAGCTCCTCAGTGCCGATGTCCATCAACAAATCTTTGCGTTCGGCATCGTCGCAGTTCAGCCCCTGAATTGAGTACTGCATGGCGGCGGCGAGCTCACCATTAGCTCCTCCAAACTGTTCGAGCAACATGTTGCCAAATCGTGGATCGGGATCTTCAACGCGCACGGTGTACATCAGCTTCTTTACGTGGTGGTACATGGCTTACTCCTGTTAGTGCGCGTGATCCGCAGTTCACGGCCCAAATTGAGGTGTGGATGATTTGATGCGGTCCAGCCTCCGCAATCACGGGGTCACGCGCTGCACGTATCGTTCCAGTGGCGATCCACTTCACACCGAAGACGGTGTCGGGAGTTGACCGATACGTCACCGGATCGTGCATGGTTGGCCATCAACGGTCGGTAACCAGACAGACCAAAACCGGAGCGCCAGTACCGTTTTAGACGGTGATCAATGGCAAAACTTAGTACACTAGGTCCCGTGATGAATCAGTCCACTCAACCCCTTGGTCCCGGGCACTTCCACGCAGTTCGTTTCTACGAGAGTTCAGAGGGACTCTGTAAGATCGTGGCCGATTTTCTCGGCGAAGGGTTGGGGAAGGGCTTACCAGCTGTTGTCATCGCCACGCCCGCTCACCGAGAGCTGATCGACCAGCTCCTGCAGGCACGAGGATTTGACGTCGACCGGTTGAAGCAAAGCGGCGACTTGATCGTGGCGGATGCCGCGGAGCAGTTGTCCATGTTCATGGTGGACGGCCTGCCCGATCAAGCGTTGTTCGGCGGTGCGATGATTTCGCTCATCGAGCGAGCGTGCCGCGGCCGAACCGATTGTGTCGTTCGCGCCTACGGCGAAATGGTGGACGTGCTCTGGAAAGAGGGCCACGCCGTCGCCGCGACGAAGCTGGAAATGTTGTGGAACGACCTGGCGCAAACGCATCAGTTTTCGCTGCTCTGCGGCTATTCGATGGGCAGCTTCTACAAGGACGCGGCGGTCGAGGAGATCTGCGCGCATCATAGCCACGTGATGTCCGTGTTCGGTGAAACGGTCGTGACTCATTAACAGAACCGTCGGCCGGAAAAAGCCCGCTCGAAGTGCCAAAGAAAGTCTTGCCAAGAGGCTCGATAAGCTCGGCGACGAACTGGCGCGTGTCGAAGAGCGGGCAAAAAATCTCGCCAAGCGCGTCACACGTGCGCTCAAACGCAACGAACAAGAAGCCGCGAAGCGCACGACCCGCCGCAAGCGCCCTTTGAAATTGAAGCCAGCCTGACTTGATGAATTGCGCTCAGTTCGTGCTCAATCTTCGGACGCCGAGCGTGCCGAGCGACCCGCAGGCGGCCAGAATCCACCAGAGTTGCCACGCGGACGAGCGCACTTCGTAGTCCACTCTGAATTCCTGCTGGCGCCCGTTACGCGATTGCGCCGTGATGACGACGTCCTCTGTTTCCGGAACGAGCGCATTCATCAGGTAAACGCTGCGAGCGGGGTCGTGGTTATTCCGCAGCCTCAAGCGGTGAAGCGCCGGCGTCGAGGTCACGACCGCTTTAGCCACGATGCTGATTGTGCCCACGCCATCGTGCAGCTCTTCCGGCGTCGAGATTTCGACCTGTTGCAAACCAAGATCAAGCGACGTCCCATCAAGCCCCATACCGATGTCACGTAAAACGACGCGCGCATAGACCTCAGCTTCTGCCGCCGAAAAGCGACCGTCACGATCGAGGTCTATTCGATTGACCACTGACGCTGCGATGTTCGCGCCCGGTGTCAGGTCCAGCTCGAGGCGAATGAGATTCGGTGTCAGTGCGACCCTTGCCGCCTGCAGATACTCGTCCAGCCGATGCGCGGCCCCTTCGGCGGGAAACGCAGCGACCAGGACCACGACAAGGGCGATCGATCGCTTCATCGCGATGTTGCCTTCGCGAGATAGTCGTTCGTGGGATCGCGATAGATCGTGTGGATGTGATCTGTGCCCCCGGCGCCGGCGCCCTGCGGCGCGTATTCGATGAAAACCGTCGGGCCTTGAATGCGAAAGTACGCCGGTTGTCCATTGGTGGTCGACCCGGCCCATGCGAAATACGTATCGGCAAGATTGGCTTTCACCTCGGCCGCCTTTGCGGTGGCCGCCTGCTCGCCAATGATGTCAATCCATTCCCGCGCCAGGTCGAGGAGCATCGCCCGCTGTTTGTCGTTGAGCGCCGAGCCCTTGACGCCTTCAGGCTGGATCATTTTGCCGTCCGTACCCGGACCGAGCACGATGTTGCGCACCTCGTAGCCGAGCAGCGCCTGCTTTTGCTGGTCAGGATTGAGCGCGCTCATCAAAGCAAACGCTTTGTCGTTTTCTTCGCCGAGCGGCCTGACGGTACGGCCTTCGATCGAATAACTCGCCGGTTGCGTTCCCGTATGCGTCGGTGTCAAAACGCTCTCTCGACCCGCGAGGGTCACATTGATGGCGAGATGATGTCCGCCGAACTGAACCATCCACAGATCCGTTGCTGATGGCTTGCCCAGGATCGCGACGTAGAACTCTCCGCGGCCAAACCGGATGCGTGAGGACGCTTCACGTTTGGGTGCAGTGCGGGCCTCCAGCGTCTGGTCGGCATCCACGATCTGCATAGCCTTGGTATAGCCGTCGCGACTGAGGACGCTCGCGACGAGCGCGAGCGCGGCCTTTTCCTGCGCGGGCGTCATGTCAGCCAGCTTCAGGCCGTTGCGTTCGATGGCGCCCGTCTGCAGCGTGATTCCGGTGGGGAGATTCGACCAGATCGCCCGGGATTGAGCCGTGAGAGCGACGTTCGCTTTGGCACGCTTGCCGTCGTCGAGTGCGGCCAGAAACGCATTCGCCGCGGCGACCGCTTGTTCCGTTGTGCTTGTCGTGGTCGGTTTCTGCGCGATCGCGGCGTGCGCCGCCACGCCAATCACACAACCGACGATGATGAGCCTGAGCAGAGACATCAAACCTCCTTTTACTTCAGTTGCGCCACCCACAGCTCGCGGCGGCTCGCATTCAACTTGGTGAAGAGGATCTGCTCCATCCGCGAGACGTCGTAGTTCCACTCCTGCCAGAGCGGTCCCAGGGTTGCGACCCTTCGGGGATTGCTGCCATCGACGGACACCGTCCATACTTCGCGCATGTTCGGAGCGCCGGTGGCACGGATGAAAAACAAGTGGGATCCGTTGCCAGCCGGAATGGGATAAAACCCTCTTGTGAGCGTGCGGCACGGCATCCCATCGGCCGGGCACGCCGCAACATTCAATGTGTTCCCGATGTCGCCACTTGGATCTTGGGATGTGTAGTCGCCGTAGATGGTCTGGGAATCGAGTGACCATCGAAGGCGGTTGATTGGGCGACCCAGTATGTGTTCCTTCCCTGAGCCCAGGTCCCGAACCACCGTGGCCTTCGCCTGGCCCTTCTCAACGAGCGTATACACGACTGAGCGGCCCTGCGGATCGACCTTCGCAGACCCTTCCCTGAGAAGGTCCCAAGCCGCCACTTCCGTACTCGTGCCACCCTCCACGGCAATCCTGCGAAACGATTTCGCCGGGCGCATCCGGTAGAAATACAGCCAGGCCTCATCGCCCGACCATTGAGGTAAGACGTTGACTTCACCTTCGCCACGGGTGACTTGACGGACATCGCCCCCATCCGCCGAGACGACGTGAAGTTGCACGTCGGCCCCCGTTGGCTGAACGAACGCGATCCGATCGTTGCTGGGAGCGAACAGGGCATGCACGATTGGAGTCCGACGTGAGAGCACCTCCTTCTCCCGGCCGGTCGCCGCATCGAACAGGATCAGACTCCAGCTCTTGCGCTGCGTGCCATAGAGGAGCGTGTTTCCATCGGCTGAAATGTCTGGCTCGGTATCCTCGCCCGCGCCGGTCGTCAGGGGCGCTGGTGTGCCGCCGGTTGCCGGCACGCGCCAGAGCGTCAAGCTGCCGGCGCGGGCGGAAGAGAACACGATGGTTCGTCCGTCCGGCGCCCAGCTTGGCCACCCGCCTTCGCAGGCATCGAACGTGAGCTGACGAGCCTGGCCGCCTGCTGCCGGGATAACCCAGATATCACCCCAGACGGGTTCGGCGCCCGTGTGATAGAAGGCGATGGTCTGTCCGTCTGGTGACAGATCCGGCGATCGATCCATGCTCCAGGGAGTTGTCGGCACGCCAGGAACTTCGTGGGCGTCGCCGCCATCGGCGTTGGCGATCCAGATCGTGGTGCCTCGAGTGAAGACGAGGCGCTTGCCGTCGGCCGAAAATTTTGGCGCATCGCCAAACTCCAGGATGCGCCGGGCCGGGCCGCCCAGTGGTGCCACCGACCAGAGGCCGGCGCGAAAGCGGCTGAACACGATGCGATCGTTGAGCGGTGACCAGGTGAGACGCCGTGCCGGAACATCGCCAAACGTGACCTGGATCGGATCACCTTCGGCGAGGTTCTTGACCCAGACCTGCGGGATGCCCTCAACCTCCTTGAGAAACGCGATGAAGTTGCCGTCCGGAGAGAAGCTGGCCCCCCAATGCTCGCCCGAAAACGTCGAGACGAGACGAAGGTTGGTCGCTTGGAACGAGTCCGCTGACTGGCGCCAGACCCAGAGGCCCGCCACAACCACCGCGACGAGCGACACGATACCGGCACCGATCATCAAAAGCCGAACAGGTCGCTTCTGTAAGACGGGAACGGAGGGTCCCGAACGGCTCGATGCGACTGGTGAGCTGTCCTGACTGATCCACCTCAATGCGTCGGCCAGATCGCGTGCCGTCTGCCACCGTTCGTCGGGATCTTTCGCCAAACACTTCTTGACGACGCGGTCGAGGGCGGGTGGTGAAAGCGGCTGCAGGGTCGAGATGGCTGGCGGATCCGCGCTCATGATCGCGGCGACGAGCGACGACTGACTCGTCGCTTCGAAGGCCTTCCGGCCCGTGGCCATTTCGTGCACGAGCGCGCCGAACGCAAAAAGATCCGTGCGCGCGTCCACCGCTCGCCCATCGAGTTGCTCGGGCGCCATGTACTGAAGGGTTCCAACCACTTGACCTTCACCCGTCAGCGGTTGCTCGAAAGTCGCTGTTGGGAGCGATTCGAGAAAGCCAGGCTGGTGCGACGCGTGCCACTTCGCGAGACCGAAGTCGAGCAGCTTCGCACCAGCCTTGGTCAGCATGACGTTGGCCGGCTTCAGGTCGCGGTGAACGATCCCGTGTCGATGCGCGTGGTCGAGTGCCTCGGCGATCTCGATCGCGTGGCGCAGGATCTGATCGGGCGGCAGGGGCCCGCGGGCCAGCCTTCGAGCGATCGTTTCGCCCTCCAGCAGCTCCATCACGAGGTAGTCGTGGCCGTCCTGCTCGCCCACGTCATAGAGCGCGCAGATGTGCGGGTGATTCAAACTGGATACGGCTTTGGCTTCGCTCTGAAACCGCTCGCGGGAAACGCCGCGGTCGGCGCCGCCGGCGTGGAGCAGCTTGATTGCCACCTTGCGATCCAGACGCGTGTCATTGGCAAGATGCACTTCGCCCATGCCGCCGGCTCCGAGAGAGGCGATGACTTCGTAGGGACCCAGGCGAGTACCGGCAGTGAGCGACACAGCGACAATAAACCTTGCGTGTCTTCAGTTTTCCTAGGGAGTCACGAGCTTAGCCGACCGCGAGGACTGCACGCAACAGACTCGCCTCGCCCGGGCGCATAAATCGAAGACGCCCGTCCCGACACGGGTTACGATTCCACATCGTGAAGGCTTTGCTTGGTATAGCGACTTTGCTGTTGTGCAGTGTCTTGGGCCACGCCGCCACTGAGGGTCCTGAATCCATTCGTCGATTGGACGGTACGACGATCACAACGGCAGAGGCCGAATCGTTCGCCAGGAAAACTCTAGCCGCGGCCCAAGTGACCGGAGCGCAGATCGCCGTGCTCGATCGCGGGCAACTGGTGTGGAGCGCGGCTTTCGGGTTTCGACGCCGAGAGCCCCAGCTTCTGATGGAACGAGAGACGACGATGTGGGCGGCGTCGATCACCAAGAGCGTCTTCGCAACCTACGTCATGCAACTTGTCGAACGCGGCGAGTTCTCGCTGGATGTGCCAATTGCCAAGCAGCTGCCGCGATCGCTCGACCTGTACGATGCTTATCGCGAAACCGCATCGGATCTCGTGCGCGATCCTGCCTGGCCGACGGTGACGCCGCGCATGCTTCTGGCACACACCTCAGGGCTCGTCAACTTCGCCTTCCTCGAACCGGACAAGAGGATGCACCTGCAGTTCAAGCCGGGCACGCGGTACCGCTACTCCGGCGAGGGTATCAACCTGGTCCAATTCGTCATCGAGCAGCAGAAGGGCCGGCCGCTCGATCAGCTGATGCAGGAGGCACTGTTCACGCCACTCGGCATGACGCGCACGGGGATCATTTACCGGACGGAGTTTGCCGAGAACGTCGCCGACCGCTACGGTGTCGACGAGCAATTCCTGGCGCAGACAAAACGCTTCCCGGCTCGCGCGGCCGGCTCGATGACGACCAGCGCGGAAGACCTTGCGCGATTCACCTCCGCGCTCTTCGACGATCGGATCTTGAAGCCTGCTGCGCGCAAGGCGATGCTGACCCCTTTCATTCAGATTCGCTCGCTTCATCAGTTCCCGCTCAAGGCGGACGAGCCAGAGGGTACCGAGGCTGCCGCGGTAGGCCTGGCCTACGGCGTGGGATGGGGGCTGCTGACACGAACGCCCTTTGGGCCCGCCTTCTTCAAGGAAGGACACGGTGACGGGGCGCAGAACTACATGATCTGCTTCGAGCGCCGGCAGGCGTGCATGATCCTGCTTACCAATAGCGATAACGGCGAGCTTGCCTTTCGCCCTCTTCTCGAAACCATCCTTGGGAACACTGTTACGCCGTGGGAGTGGGAAGGCTATACCCCGACTTACATAAAGGAAAGCCGTAAGTCGCGTTAGCTAAACTAATGCTCGGCGCAAACGACTGAACTGCCTGCGGCCAACCGATACACCCCTGACGCGGGCATGGTCGCGTAGCCCTCGGCCACCAGCGCGCGATTGCCACGTCCAGCTTCCGGCCGCGCCAGGCCTGTCACGCGCGCCATCTCACCGGGAATCGTCATCCCGGCTCCCGCGAGAAAGCAACGTGCTATTTCGCGTAGGGCGGTTTCTCGATTCACGCGCCGGACCAGCGCATTGGAAAAACGTCCGACGCCAAGTGTCCAGATGTACGTGAACTTCGGTTGATAGAAGACCTCGCTCGGCACCACGATCATGGCGGCCTGGAGTTCGTCCACGCCCTTAGTAAACGCCCTGCGGTCTTTCACGCCGGATTCATCGCGCAGGTCCGATGTGCTCATCTCCCATTCGTTGCGCAGGACCTTGAGAATCGCCTGAGCGTTCTTGCTCAGTCGCTGTTTCTCCTCGGATCGGCGCACGCCCCAGACGGCGTGAAAGTAGGGGATCATGCGTGGCGCGAGAAACATCGCTTTGCCGCTCGCGAGTTTGGCATAGTAGACCTTGCCGCGCGCCACGAGCTCGTCCTTCAACACCCAAGTGAGAGAGGCCTCGGGGTCTTTCTGCACATTGCGTGGCATCACCGCATCGCGGCGCCCGCAGACCGCCACGTAGAGCGACGGCCCTGGCCGCCGGCAATCCGTCAGGCAGGCCGCGAATCCGACCTGCTCGATGAAGCGTTCCGCGTCGAGGGCGGTCTGAACCTGCCGTGTCCCTTCGCGCCGCCAGCGTTCATCCCGGTACTCTTCAATCTCCGCGGGAATCTGTGGCTTGGGTCTCATGCCTCGTCGAGCTATTCGTACCGGAGCGCCTTCATGGGATCGAGCCGTGCCGCACGACGAGCCGGCAGGTAGGAAGCGATGAAGGTCGCGGCCAGCACAATCGGTGCGACCAGCACGTGCGCCATCGGCCGGAAACTTTCGTCGCCGCCGGGGAACGCGGCTTGTAAGAGCCGTTCGGCGCCCACGCCAGCCGCCAGCCCGACGACGAGTCCGACGACCGCCAGCACGAGTCCATCGCGTAACACCATCCGTAGAACTGTCGTTCGGCCGGCGCCGATTGCCATTCGGATGCCGATTTCTTTCGTTCGCCTGCTGGTCGCATACGCGACCAGGCCGTACAGGCCGACGATGGCCAAGCCGAGGCCCATCATACCCATCGCTGCGACGATCCCGATGATCACGTTGAAGATGGTGATCGTCCGCATCCGATAGAAGTCGTCCATCGTGCGGACGTTGAAGATCGGCTGCAGTCGGTCGAGACCCTGCACTACGCTGCGGAGCGGCGCGACGAGACTCGACGGATCGCCGGCCGACTCGGTCAGCAGAACCATCTCGGACCGGGGGTTTTGTCGGTACGGCAAATAGACATACTCGGTGGGCGGTTCGGCGAGCCAGAGATATTTCGTGGTCTTCGCGACACCCACAATCTCGATCCAGGATGACACTCCTTGCTCGATTAGCTGAAACCGCCTCCCGATGGGATCCTGGTTCGGTGAGTAGTGTTCCACATACTGCTCATTGACAATTGCCACGCGAGGAGCGTCAATCGAGTCCGCTTCCCGAAAACCCCGGCCGCGAACGATTGGAATTTGCATCGTGGCGAAGTAGTGTTCGTCCACCCGCGAGGAAAACAGCGTGAGGTTCTCTTTGCCAACGGGAAGCTCGTAGCCCTCCGGGATGACGTTCGACGCGTTGAGGTTGTCGGTGGCCATCGGCACCGACGAAGTGAGCGCGACCGATTTCACGCCTGGCAACGACCGTGCCTGTTCTGCGAGTTGCAGAAAAAACCTCCGCGTCTCATCTTCGCCGTAGTGCACCAGACTCGGATCGAAACTCATCATCAGCAAATGATCGGTGCGATATCCCGGCCCGTTGCTCAGTTGCTCCTGAAATCCCCGATACATGAACGTCGCAAGAACCAGCAAGACTACCGAGACGGCCACCTGGCCGCCCACCAGAAGACGACGGCCCCACCGTCGTCGACGCCCGACAAGTGACTCGCCGCTTTTCATCACCATCGCCAGATCGGCGCGTGACGTCTGAATCGCAGGAGCGAAACCAAACAGAATCGCGCTCAGCCCGGCAACGACGAGGCTGAACGCAAGCGCTCGGCGATCGAGCTGAAAGGTAAGGGCCACCGGCAGATCCGTGGGGATTTGAATCAGTTGGAACACTTGTATGGCGCCGTAGCCGACCGCCAGACCGAGGACGCCGCCGGCGAGCGCGATCAGCAGGCTTTCGGTCATCAACTGCGTGATCAACCGCCCTCGCCCGGCGCCGATGGCCACGCGCATGGCCATCTCTCGCGCGCGCGCGGGCGCCCTGCTAGTCAGTAGCCCCGCGACATTGGCGCAGGCGACAAACAGCACCGCGAGGGCGAGCGTCGTCAGCATCGCAATCAGCATCGAGTCGGGTGGGGACTGCGCGATTCTCGCTTGCAGCTCCGTGCGCACAACCAAATCCCGATTGCGGTTGGTGTCCGGATAGGCCTGCTCTAAATCCTTCGCGATGACCGAGAGCTCGGTTTGCGCACGCGTCTGACTCACACCCGGTTTGAGCCGTCCCTTGATCGTGATGCTGCGAAGCTTGCGGTCCTCCAGCGGACGTGCCTTTGGATCTCCCAGGAGGTTCGGCCACATCATCAACGGAGCGTAAAAGTCCGACCGGACGAATTGGTTCATCCCGGTAAATTGCTTCGGCGCGACGCCCACGACCGTGAACTCAATCCCATTGAGCTGCACGCGTCGGCCGAGGATGGACGGATCGGACCCGAAGTGCTGTTCCCACAAACTGTGGCTGAGGATCACGGTGGCGTCGCGGCCGGGGACCTGGTCCTCTTCCGGTCGGAACGTGCGACCCAGCCCCGGCTCAACCCCCATGACCGTGAAGAAATTGCCGCTCACAACGAGGCCGAGCGTCAGCTTTGGCAGCGCATCCGGGGTAGCGGCCAGTCCCGCAGTGACACTGCTGAATGCGACGAGTCCGTCGAAGCTGGTACTGCGGTCGCGTATGTCGATGTATTCGCGGTACGAGGCGCCGACGCGGCTGAATCCTTCCACGGACATCGTGGAGCCGACCGTGACGACCTCGCTGGGCCGTGCCACAGACAACGGGCGAAGCAGCAGGGCGTCGGCCCAACTGAATGCGGCGCAGTTGGCGCCAATGCCCAGCGCGAGCGAGCCGACCGCCACCAGTGTGAACCCCGGGTTGGCTGCAAGCATGCGGCAGCCGTATCGGACGTCCTGCCAGAATCGCTCCAGCCACCCAAATCCCCAGACCCCAGGCGTGTCGGTGTTCATGGCCATGACTTGATTTGACGACACGGGCGTCGGCATGTTTCACAAAATGCGGTTATGCCTAGGGACGCCGTACGGAACACGTCCGGCCGATCTTGTTTTCGGATCCCTCCCGATGAGTCGACTTCGAGCTGGACCGTGAGCAGCGCGGCTGTGCACCCTTCACGTCTTGCTCAGCGGAAGACTTTTTACGCGGTCTGTCGTGCGAGGGGACATCTCTTCTGCGCGACCTCTCGCGGAATCATCGTGTTTTTTTCGCTTGGCAGGAATAGTGCTGTCAAACAGGGGTAACGGGCATCTTCTCAGCCCGTCTGTTCATCAAGGAGAGAACTGATGTTGCGATATGTCATCTCGACGCTTACCGGATTCGCGCTCGCCGGCATGATCAGCGTGTCCGCGCAAGAACCGGCACCCACTCAACCGCAGAAGGAACAAGGAAAGCCGGTCCCTGAGGCCGCGACGCTCACCGGTTGTGTGCAAGAGGCCAAGACAACGGACGGCGGCACGGCTTACCTGCTCAACAAGGCCGAAGGTGGAACTGCCACGATGTACGTGCTTATCGGTCCACCACCCGCCGAGTTGGCCAGCCACGTCAATCACAAGGTGGAGGTGACCGGCCAGGTTCAACAGCCGAACGCGCCGCCGTCAGCAGAGGAAGCGCCGAAAGATCCGAAGGTGCTCCGGCCGCCGTTCGTGCAGGTCGAGTCCGTGAAGATGGTGGCTGACAGCTGCAAGTAGGCATATCCGGTCTGCCCCGAGAGCGGGGCAGACCGGCACCTTCCGCGTCACTGAACTCTCCAAAAGTCGTCAAGGGTTGGGACAATCTGTGCGGTCCGTCGTCTAAACGCGGCGGCGTCACACGTCAAACGTGGACCGACGACCGAGCCACAGAGCGCTCACCTGTGCCACAATCCGCGCATCCGGACGCGGCTTCACGCGAGTGGCCGTTAGACGCGCAAATTTTAGGAGGTAAGGTGCCAAATCGCCGGGATTTCCTCAGGGCGTTGATGGCTGCAGCGGGCACTTACGCAACGAGCCGAAGCGGTGCCGACGCCTCTCAGGCTCAGGCAGCAAGACGACAAGTGATGGTGGGTGGTCGCCGCGTCAAAGTGATCGATGTGCATGCGCACTGCATCATACCGGTGGAGGAAATCGTCAAAGGCACGCCGCTGGCCAAGATGGGAAGTGGCGCGGGGACGAGCATCCTCGGCCCTCAGCGTCTGCAGGTCATGGATCAACAAGGCGTCGATGTCCAGGCACTGAGCATCAATGGCTACTGGTGGTACGCCGCCGATCGCGACCTCGCACGCCAAATCGTTCGAGCGCAGAACGAGGGACTCGCACAGTGGGTGGCGGCACACCCCGATCGCTTCGTCGCGCTGGCCTCGGTTGCCTTGCAATACCCCGAACTGGCGGCCGAGCAGCTCCAGGACGGGGTCAAACGGCTGGGTCTTCGCGGAGCCTCAATCGGCGGGCACATGAACGGGGAAGATCTCTCACTCCCGAAGTACGACCCGTTCTGGGCGAAGGCCGCGGAACTCGAGGCTCTGGTCTTCATGCACCCCGGTGGCGCGAGCAATATCATCAAACAGGCCGCGCTCGACGGGCGCGGCGATCTCGGCAACATCATCGGCAACCCGCTCGAGACGACTTACTTTCTGTCGCGATTGATATTCGATGGGACGCTGGACAAGTTCCCCGGGTTGCGCGTCTGCGCAGCGCACGCCGGCGGCTATCTGCCGTCCTATCTCGGCCGGACAGAAGCGGCGTGTGTGGTTCGGAGCAGCGCGAACTGCGCCAACAAGAGAAAGCCGAGCGAGTACCCTAAAATCGCAGATACTCGCCGATACGATGGTCTTCTCGGAAGAGGGGCTCCGCCATCTGGTCGCCGAGATGGGGGTCGGGCAGATCGTCTATGGCACCGACGTCCCCTTCAACTGGCCGGTCACGGTTGATCTCGTCCTTGACGCGCCATTCCTCAGCGACACCGACAAGGAAGCGATCTTGTGCGGCAACCTGATGAAGCTGCTTCGAATTGGCCCATGAGGGACTTAGCGATGCCAATGCCGAATGATGCGAGATGGGTGGCGGTCCTGGCGATCGTCGCGTTGATTGGTCTGACTGGAGGTGTCTCGACGCAAGACGCGGTCAAACCCGTGAACGACCTCCCCAATCCCTACGAGACGGTCAAGAACTGGGGAACATTGCCCGAGGGACGGACATGGGGATCGACAGGCGCGGTCAACGTCGATCGTGACGGTACGTCGATCTGGGCGATTGAGAGATGCGGCAGCTTCAGTTGGCAAACGGAGGGACGCACCTCCTGCGCAGGCTCGAACCTCCCCGTTGTGCTTAAGTTCGACGCATCAGGCAAAGTGGTGAGGAGCTTCGGCGGGGGCCTCTTCATCTTTCCGCACGGCCTTCATGTGGATCGGGATGGCAACGTGTGGGTGACCGATGCGCGGGCCGCCAATCCCTCGGAACTCGAGAAGTTTCCAGACGCAAAAGGCAAGGGCCACCAGGTGGTGAAGTTCAGCCCGGAAGGGAAGGTCCTTTTGACGCTTGGCAAGGCGGGAGTGGCCGGCGATCCCCCCGAGCTGCTGAATGAGCCGTGCGATGTCATCACGACTCCCATTGGCGACATTCTCGTGGCCGAAGGACATAGTGGCCAGAGCACCAATCCGCGTCCGACCACCGTTTCCCGCATTTCGCAGTTCTCGAAAGATGGCAAGTTTATCAGGACGTGGGGCAAGCTGGGCTCGGGCCCCGGCGAATTCAAGACGCCTCACGCGCTCGCATTCGACTCGCGTGGTCGACTCTTCGTTGCGGACCGTGGGAACAACCGAGTTCAGATCTTCGAGCCGGACGGCAAGTTCGTCGAAGCGTGGAGCCAGTTCGGACGCCCCAGCGATGTTCACATCGATACCAACGGCGTTTTATACGTGGCTGACTCGGAGTCGGGCCCGAGGTACTACCCTGGGTGGAAAAGGGGTGTACGCATCGCCCGTGTCACGGACGGGAAGGTCACGTATCTGATTCCGCCACATCAGACGGATCGTCCTGAGGGCATGTCTGGGGAGGGTGTCACAGTCGACGCCAAGGGGAATGTGTATTCAGCGGAGGTGGGGACAGACGGAGGACTGCAAGCGGTGCGAGGGCTGACGAAACACGTCCCGCGTTCTCAGCTCTTTCCCTAGCCTCGTGGCCTCACCGCTCGTCCGCGGCCTACGGCCGCGCGGGCCCGCTCGTCCGCGTCTCACGAATCTGCGTTATCTGTGTCATCTGTGGCCGGTCTTTGTGATCTGCGTCATCTGTGACTCGCGCTCCGTGTCATCTGGCTTCGTTACCAATCGGTACTGATTCGCCGAATACACTTCACTAGCCAAGTCGGTAGAATCCCGTGCACTATACTTGCGACTTCACGCGAGGAGAACCTCACAAATGCGCAGCAGACTTGTGATTGGCGCGTTGCTCATCGCTGTCTTGGGCGGCCAACTGGCTGCACAGCAACCGGCGGGCTCCCAGACTCAGCCGGGCCTCAAGTGGTCCGACGAACAAATCCGGAAGACGGCAGGCCACGTTCAAGCCGGGCGCAAGCTGACGCCCAAAACCTGGCCCAACGGTGCGCGTGTTGCCGTCTGCCTCTCGGTCGACCCTGACAACTTTTCAATCACTCTCAACGCAGGAAACACGAACCCGGTCGCGATTTCCTCAGGCGAGTACGGCGCCCTTGACGGGATGCCGCGCATGCTCAAGCTGTTCGACAAATACAACATTCCGGTGTCGTTCTACATTCCCGCGGTCGCGGCAATGATGCACCCGGAAATGATCCAGGAGATCAACAAGCGGAAGCACCACGAGGTTGCCATCCACGGATGGATTCACGAGAACCCGATGGCCTTGGACGATCCCGTCGAGGAGTGGCGGCTGATCTCGCAGGCGATGAGCCTGCTCGAAAAGCAGTGGGGCCGTCGTCCGGTCGGCAATCGTAATCCATCCTGGACGATGAGCACGCACACCATCGGGCTGCTGAAGAAGGCGGGGCTGCTGTATGACAGTAGCCTGCAGGCGATGGACGAGCCGCACGAAGTCCTGCTCGATGGGCAGCCGACCGGCCTCATCGAGTTGCCGGTGAACTGGATCATCGACGACTCGCCGATGTACGGCGCCGTTGGCGATTTCCCGTCGCCGCGGATGATCATGCAGACCTTCAAGGACGATTTCGACGTCGCCTACAAGGAAGGGACGATGTTCATGCTGACGATGCACCCGCACATCACCGGCCAGCGGTCGCGCATCGGGCAGCTCGAGGATCTGATTGTCTACATGAAGTCGAAGCCAGGCGTCTGGTTCGCGACGGCGGAAGAGATCGCCAAGTGGATCAAGGCGCAGTCGGGTCTCACCAATACGGCAGCGCAGTGAGGAGGATGCCATGCGATACCTAGCGAGGCTGCGCCTCAAATTGGCGAGATCATGCGGGCGCGGCTCCACCCCGCAAGGTCCAGTATCTCTTTGCCCCGCTCCGCGGGGCGAGACATCTTCCAGGGCCTGCCAACAGAACGACTCGAAGGCTTCAGGCCCTAGAAGATGTCTGGCGTTGGTGACGGCCGTGAGCGTTGGCATCTCGATCCTTGGCGCCGCGGCGCAGCAGGTGCCTGACAACCAGCCGGGGAGAAAGTGGACGGAGGCCCAACTGCGCGAGGCCTCGGGCAAGGTGCGCTCCGGCCGGTCGCTCAGCCCCAAAGGCTGGCCGAACGGCGCGCGCGTCGCCGTGGCCCTGACCTTCAACGTCAGCAACTCCGCGAATCAACTCGCGCGCGGGGACACGGCCGTCGTCGCGATGACGGGCGGCGAGTTCGGCGCAGCGCAGGGGCTGCCCCGCGTGCTCGAGCTGCTCGACCGGCACGACGTGCCCGCGACCTTCTTCGTCGCCGGCGTTGCGGATCTCGTCCACCCGCAGATGGTGCCGGAGATCGTCAAGCGGAAGCGACACGAGGTCGGTCTCCTCGGCTGGAGCGATGAGAACGTCGCCGCGCTCGACAACGCGGCTGAGGAATCGCGGCTGCTGACGCGCGCGATCGAACGTCTCACCGCATCGGCCGGACGCAAGCCGATCGGCGCGCGCGGACCGTCGGGTACCGTGAGCCCCCACACAATGGGATTGCTGAAACAAGCTGGCATTATCTACGACAGCTCATTGCAGGCGAGAGACGAGCCGTACGAGGTGCTGCTCGAGGGGCAGTCGAGCGGCATGGTGGAGGTGCCGAACAACGTGTACCGCAACGACCAGCGCTTCCTGACGTCGGGGCGCACCGGACCGGGGCTGCTGCCGTCGCCTGAGCTCATCTTCGAGACATTCCAGGACGACTTCGACATCGCCTATCGAGAAGGGACGCTCTTCGTCCTGACGCTCCACCCGCACGTCGTCGGCATGCGGTCGCGGATCGTCTATCTCGATCGGCTCGTGCATTACATCAAGGGGAAACCCGGCGTCTGGTTCGCGACGGGCGAGCAGATCGCCCGCTACGTCAAGCAACAGGCCGGACTTACAGACTGATCCAGCTCGCAGGGGCGCGATGGGGTTGTCCGCCTAGCTCGTACGGCTTGCCCAGCTTCTGGAGCGAGGCTGCGAGCTGAATCGCGTGGAGCGGAGACACCTGGTTATCTGCTCCGCCGTTCATGAGCAGCACGGGCACGTTGATCTTCTCCGGCCACCTGATCGCGGACCGGGACTCCACAATCTCGGCCTCATTGACGGAAACACCGGGCCAGATCGTGGATGCGAGCTTACGTGCGGAGCTGTCTTGAGCGAGATACGCTCGGAGGTCGGTGATCGCGCCCCAGACGGCGACCGCCCGAGCAGGAAAGTCGTGTTTCGCAGCAAGTAAGCACATGATTGCGCCGCGGGACTCGCCATACAGAAAGAGCCTCGTCGGGTCCGCGTACGAGATTTCTTTTATAACGGACACGATACTGAGCAGATCGTTGAGATCTGCGCCCCCCATTTCGTCGTGACCGCGAGCGCCGCCGCTCCCTCGGAGCATCGGCGCGACGACAAGATAGCCTTGATGGGCCAGCCGGTTGCCCAGCATCAAAACCTCGGGCGAAAAATCGTCTCGAACGTAGCTACCCCGATTGAACACGACGACCGGGAGCTTCTTGCCTGTCGGTGGAGCCGCCGGCCGGTTAGAGATACGCGAACACCTCGAGGTCGTCGCTTCGGTAGGTCACGCGCTCCATGACGAATGCCCGATCGCCGACGGCTTGCTCGTATTCGGCAGGAGTGGGCGCATAGCGCGCGATCCCGCGATAGACGTCGTAGGCGGGGAACACCACCGGCCGGACCTCGCGAATGGTCGCGGTCGTGGCCCCCTGCTGGTCAAGAGCGAGTGGGACCGCTCCGCCCAGGCACACGGTGAGAATACCTATGGAACCTGCCTTCATGCCCTAGAGATAACGGTATATCGTCGGCGGCTGTTCCTGGAGTGCGGAGCAGAATTCGTGGCGCGCAACGGCATTTGCGCATATTGTGCGCCCGATATCCGGGGATCTGAATGAATGCGCGTTCAGGACGCCGTGAGCATGCTCGCGGGGAGTGGGTTGGCCACGTTGGGCCCGACAGTATGGGCAGATTTGGGGTGCGGTGATGGGACGTTCACCCTGGCGCTGGCCGAAGTGGTTGCGCCAGGCAGTGTCATCCACGCGATGGATCTCGATCCACGTGCGTTGACGGGCATCACCACGCGTCACAAGACTGTGCGGATCGAGACCCATCAGGGAGACTTTACGAAGCAACCGTGGCCGTTCGACAACCTGGACGGCATCCTGATGGCCAACTCGCTGCACTACGTGAAGCACAAGGACGCGTTCATCGTTCAGTGCCAGTCGCGAATGCAACCAGATCACCGGTTTCTCATCGTCGAGTACGACACCGATCGTGCCAATTCGTGGGTGCCGTACCCGGTTGGTCGAAGCGCCCTTGCCACGTTGTTCGGCGCGGCAGGGTACGCGTCGATCACGACGCTCGGCTCGCGACCGTCGACGTACCGTCGGGCGAGGCTTTATGCCGCGGTCGTGGCGACCTCATCCCGCGCGGGATCTTAGAGCTTGGGAAACTAGACCGTGACACCAGCACCCATCCTGTATCTCGCGCCGAATCGATGGCACGGACCTCGGCAGCGGACACAGCATCTTGCGGAGGGCCTCGCGCGGTCGCGCGAGGTGATTTTTGTCGAACCTGCCGTCAGGCTGGATCGGGCAAACGTCCTCGACTGGTTCTCGAGTCGAACAGCGGCCGCGTGGCAGCCACGCTACACGAGGCTGACCGAACGTCTGGCCGTGTTCACGCCCGGGCCCACGCTGCCCGCGGGACTTGACCTGCGGGCGATCAATCGTTTCATCCACTTCCGCGTCTGGCGCCAATTTCAGCGGCTCGTGCCACGGGTCGCGGCCGGCGAGGTCGACGTGATTGTCGGCTGGCCGCCGGCCGTCGACCTCGCCACGAGGTTGCGTACGCGCAGCCTCACCTACGACTGCCTCGACCTGTACCCGGCGTTCTTCCGCGGATCGCGGCATCGCACAATGAAGGCGCTGGAGGCGGAGCTCGTCTCACGCGCCTGCGGTATCGTCGTCACGTCGCGCCGGCTCGAAGAACGCTGGGCGCACAGGCACAACCGTCTCACGATCATCCCAAACGGGGTCGAGCTCGAACGGTTCGGCGCGAGCCCTGGAATCGCGCCGGCAGCCGAACTCGATGCCTATCCGCGACCGCGGTTGGGCTACATCGGCACCGTTGGTCCATGGCTGGATCTTCGCTTGCTCGGCGATCTCGCGCGCCGTCGGCCCGACTGGTCGATCCTGCTCGTCGGTCCTCTCGAACGCGGCGTTGGTCGATTGGCGGAATTACCCAATCTGCATGTGCTCGGCGTCAGGCCCTACTCGAGCCTCTCAGCCATCATGGCCGGTCTCGATGTGCTGTTGATCCCGTTCCAGGTCACCGAGTTGACCCAGTCGGTCAATCCCATCAAGTTGTATGAATACTGCGCGACGGGCAAACCAATCGTCGCCACGCCGCTCGAAGAAGTAATGGCGCACGACGGCTTGTGCTTTGTGGGTGGCGACACAGATACGTTTCTCAAGGCGGTCGAATCAGCCTTGGCCGAAGTTGAGGCACCCAACCCTGCGCTGTCGGCGGCGCGGCAGTCATTGGCGAACGCCAGTACGTGGGACAAGCGTGTGGCGGATCTCGTTCAGTTCATCGATCGCTCGCCGTGACGCGACCTAACGCGGCCACGATCCGCGCCGCTGCGCGGCCGTCCCCGTACGGGCTGACCGGGCGCGCCATCGCCGCGTAAGCGGCTTCATCATCCAGCAGCCGGGCGGCTTCCCTGACGATGTCCTCGCGCCGCGTCCCGACGACCTTCACCGCGCCGGCCTCAACCGCTTCCGGACGCTCGGTGACGTCGCGCAGCACGAGCACCGGCGTTCCGAGACTCGGCGCTTCTTCCTGAATGCCGCCGGAGTCGGTCAGGATCAAACGCGAACGCTTCATGAGGTGAACGAGCGACAGATAGTCGAGCGGCGGCAGCAGCAGGATGTTCGGCACTCCCGCAAGCAAGCGATGCACGGGTTCCTGCACGTTGGGGTTCCGGTGCACGGGATAGACAATGTAGATTTGGTCGCGATAGCGCTCGGCAAGGTCAGCTAACGCCCGGCAGATATCGTCGAGCGGCGCGCCAAAGTTTTCGCGCCGATGCGCGGTCACCAGGATGACGCGCCTGTCTGCAGGCAGCAGATTCCGTACCGAGGCAGGCATCGGCTGCGCAACCATCCACTGCAGCGCATCGACGACTGTGTTACCGGTGACGACGATCGTCCGCTCGGGAACGCCTTCCTCAAGGAGATTGTCGCGCGCTGTCGTGGTGGGAGCGAAATGCAGGTCGCACATGACATCGACCAGGCGCCGGTTGATCTCTTCCGGGAAAGGCCGCCATTTGTCCCTGGTTCGCAGCCCCGCCTCGACGTGTCCCACCCGAACGCGCTGATAGAACGCAGCCATCCCTGCGATCATCGCGGTCGTTGTATCCCCCTGCACGAGCACCCAGTCCGGATTCTCCGCGCGCAGCACAGGCTCCAAACCTGTGAGGATGCTCGCTGAAAGCTCGGTCAGCGACTGGTGCTCCTGCATGAGATTCAAATCGTAGTCGGCGACGATGTTGAAGACGTCGAGCATCTGATCCAGCATCTCGCGGTGCTGGGCGGTGACGCACACGCGGACGGTGTCGCATGCGGGCTCCAGCTGAAGTTGCCGCACCACTGGCGCGAGCTTGATCGCTTCCGGACGCGTCCCGAATATGCAGAGGACTATCACTGGGGAAGTTGTCTCGAGGCACGGGCTGCGTATGGCGCCAGCAGTCCCCGGGCCATGACCGACCGCAAACGGCCGGCGGTGACGCGTCGCTGCCGCATGACCACCGCGCGTTGACGCCACACGCGGGGAAGTGCGCGTACGGCATCATGCTTGGCCCTCAGAATGACGCCGCCTTGTCCACGCAGCGCGAACCACACCAGCGACACGACATTCAGACAGAGGTGCTGAGGGAGGTACAGCCAGAACAGGGCCGGAGGCATGTTCTTGACGTAAGTCCATACCAAGTTGCGGTGCCCGTGATAGACGGAGAAATCGCTCCCGGCACCGGACAGTGCGGAACCGACGTGTCGCACGACTGCCTCTGGCACGTAGCGGCATTCGTGGCCGAGCAGGCGCAGACGGAAGCCCAGATCCACGTCCTCCGAGTAGCAGCCGTACGAGGCATCGAATCCACCGGCCTGACGGAACGCGTCGGCGCGACAGAGGGCAGCGGCAGCACACGCGGAGAAGATGTCCCCTGCTTCTCTGGTCCCGTTCGTCGGCTTCGTTCGGTGACTCCGGCGCCAGTGCAGTCCGGATACATGATAGACGTCCCCCGTTCCGTCGAGCATCTCTGGATCCGCCGCGCTCCTCATCTGGCTTCCAAACGATGCACATTCAGGCTGCTCGGTCGCAGCCCGAACCAGCGACTCCAGCCATTCAGGCTCGGCAAACGCGTCGGGGTTGAGGAGGGCGAAGGCGTCGCAGTCGGAGGCGGCTTCAGCCCCCGCGTTCGTGGCTGCGGCAAAGCCCGCGTTGTAGCCCAGTTTGATCACGTGGACCGACCATCTGGCGTCGACGCAAGCCAGCGAATCGTCCGCGCTGTCGTTATCCACGATGACGATACGATCGGGGGGCCGTGTCTGCCGGTCGAGATGTGTGAGACAGATTCCGAGCAGGGGTCCGCTGTTCCAGTTGACGATTAGAACTGCCACTTTCACTTGAACGCGCCTGCGCCACGAACGACCGCTGTGGGAGTGGCGGTCAGTTGCTCGTAGAAATCAAGGCCTTCGTCGACCGGTCCGTCAAACAGGAGCCGGCCCCCGTCGAGAACGGCCACGCGACTGCAGATCGTCCGGATTGCCTGCGGCGAGTGCGACACGAACACGAACGTCTTGCCGCGCGCGCGGAGCTCTTCGAGCGTCTCGAAGCACCGGCTCTGGAAGTCCGCGTCGCCGACCGCAAGGATTTCATCGAGCAGCAGGATGTCCGGATTCAGGTGGGCGGCAATCGCAAAGGCGAGGCGCATGCACATCCCGGATGAGTATGCCTTGAGCGGCGCATCCACGAAATGCTCGAGCCCTGAGTAGGCAACGATCTTCGGGTATAACTCGGAGGTTTCGGCACGGCTCAGGCCGTAAATCGAGGCGTTCAGAAAAACGTTCTCCCGGCCGTTCAGCTCCCGGTGGAAGCCCACGCCCAGCTCGATCATCGAGCCAATGCGCGCTGTCGCATCCACCAGCAGCGATCCGCTCGTCGGCCGGTGCAGACCGGCCACCAGTCTGAGTAGGGTGCTCTTGCCGGATCCATTTCGACCGATCAGGCCAACGGCTTCCCCTTGGCGAATCGACAGCGACACATCCCTGAGCGCCCAGAACTCTTCGACAACCTGGCGCTGATGCTCGTGAAACACGGCGAGAAAGCGCACCTTCAATTCGCCCGTGCGGTTGTGGCACAGATAGAACCGCTTCGACAGGTTCCGTGCTTCGATCACGACGCCACTCACAGCTGCTCTCCAAATTGATCTTCGACCGACAGGAAGAGTGCCATGCCGACGGTCAGCGCGCCAGCGGCCTGAACAGCGGCCAGAATCCAGATCCAACGTGCCGGCCACACTCCGTCATAGAACATCATCTGATAGCCGACGATGAACGGCGTCACGGGGCCGAGGGCGACGAACGTGTTGAGAGGCTCCGGTACTGTGTCGAGCCGATAGACAATCGGCGTCAGCCAGAACAGCATGCCCAACCCGATGTCGAGCAGATGCCGGATGTCGCGAAAGAACGTGGTCGCGGCGGACAGCGCGAGAGCGACGCCGACCGTAAACGCCACCTGCAGCGTCAGCACGATCGGGAATGCGAGGGCCGGCCACGCGGGCGGTGTGCCCGTGATCAAAAGCATCAGCGGCACGATGACGGCAGCCGTCAGCAGGTATTGCACGAGGTTGAACAGCACGGTCGAGATCGGCAGGATTGCGCGAGGGAAGCGGACGGCCTTGATGAGCCCCGCATTGTCGACGATAGCGCCGGTCGACATGAGCGCGGATCCAGAGAAAAACGTCCATGGCAACAGGCCAAGAATGAAAAAGAACGCAAAATTGTCCTGGCCGGTGCGAATGATATAGGTAAAGGCCAGCGTGTAGACCGCGACCATCGCCAGGGGGTTCACGAGGGACCAGAGAAACCCGAGAACCGACCCGCGGTACTTGAGTTTCAGGTCTTTCAGAACGAGGTTCCGCAGCAACTCGCGGTACGAGAACACCGACACGAGCGTGGGCACGAGCGTCGCCACCTCGGTGGTGCGATCGACCAGCGATGGTGTCGCAGCCGCGCTGCGCGAGCTACGCCACTCCATGCGGAGAACTCGCGCAGCACGCCAGCCGATCACCGCGACGATCAACAGCCCCAGGTCGAGTGCAAAGGCGGAGCGCGAGAGCCCGGCAAACCCGAACAAGACTCCGATGAGAGCCACGGCGCCGGCTGTGCCGCCGACGGCACCCAGGATCAGCCGACCGATCTTCTCGGTAATCAGCCGAGGCTGGTAGCAGCCCGCCAGCCACAATCCTGCAAGCTGTCCACTCACGATCAAAGGGAGAGTCGCGATCACGCGCGGCAGAAAACCGGCGAGGTCTGCCCCGGGAAATCGCAAGCGGTAGGCGAGCACGTAACAGCCCGCAGCGGCAAGCGCGTCAATCAGCACGGATGAAAGCATCAAGCGTCTCAGGCCCCGAAGATCCGCGGGCGATAGACGCCGAACAACTCTGTCCCGCGTCCGCCCGAGCCGAAGTGCCCGAGCTCGGCGGACACGGCCTTGACCAACCACGACCGATCCTCATGGTTTGCGGGATCGTAATTGTCGCTGTAAGCAAGGTTCACCAGCCGCCAGAGAAAGCAGTTCCTTCGGTACACGTCGATTGGTTGAAACCAGCGATCGAGAACCGGCTCGATGTCTTCGCTGCGAATGGCTTCGAAGCATCCTACCGAGTAGTCGTTGTCCGGGACCTCCTCGTCTATCTGGCCGGTGTGCCGATTCAGTCGGCATCGATCGGGCAGTTGGCGGAAAAACTCGTTCGCTGTCGCCCGGGCCTCTGGCCAGAGACGATTGCCGTTCCTCCCCACGTACTCGCCGATGCTCCACAGCTCACCCTCTGGTTCCAAACTATGGTGGCAGAATTCGATCACTCTCTCGAGCTCAACGAGATGATGTAGACCAGATACACACAGAATCAAATCCCATTTCTCGCCTGCATACGCAAGCTCGTTCACGTCGCATTCGACGAGATCGACGGTAACAGCCGGAGCGAACTGGCTGGACGCTTTCCTCAGCAAGTCGGCGTTGAAGTCGAACAGAGACCACTCGACGCGCTCGCCTACGGCTTCTGCGTACGATGCTTCGATCCGGGCGGCGCCGCTGCACAGCGAAAGCACCCTAATCCCTCCATCGCGAGCTCGCTGCTCGAGCCTCGCCCGAAAATGCGGAGCCGAAACCGGAATACACGACCCCAGCAGACGATGCGCGTACGCGTAGGCTGATTCTCCTGGACCAGGTGCCAGCGGCTGCGCGAGATCGCCTCGTATCGGCTCGTCCTGAAACGACGAAGGATTCCATCGGCGCACGGGCCTTTCAGGCCCGCCCGCCAGACGACTCAGTCGCTGCTGTTCCGTCGAGTACAAGTTCTGGCTGTAGGTTCTGTTGAAATGCTCCAGCTCATTGGTCGACCGGAGCTGGTGAAAGGAACGGGCTCGCACCAGGGACAACTCGTCTGCTCTAGCGATGCAGAAGTCCGCGAGCGCCAGCCAGTCAGCAGTAGGGTCGTCCAGCGGTCCAGGCCGGCAGCGGATTCGGACCTCGCCTTCGTGTCCGGCGAGGTTGCCGATGGCGAGTTCTGCCGAGCTCCAGTACGGACGTTGATCCCCGCCGGACACCGGCAGAGATGCAACGATCTCCTCAGACATCGGATCCGCCACATCGCCGAAGGAAATTTCGCAGACCAGGCCGTCGTCGCTGATCCTCGGGAGAGCCGCAGCGTAGCGAAGAAACATCCGGCTGTCCTCCTCGATTTGAAGAGAGCCGTTGAGGCGCAGCTGTTCTCCAGCCACGAGCACCAGCGAAGGTCGCTGGTCACGGCAGTGGGCGACTCGGATCCATCGGTCGATCTCGAGACCGGAAGGAGTTCCGACGATCTCGAACTTCGCCGTCTCGTCGAGAACGAAACTTCCTGATCGACCATCGCTGGAGGAAGGCCTTTCGGGAGTCACGGGAAGCGAGCCAGAAATCGGGCCGTGGGCGACGCGTGAGCGCCATCTCGTCCAGACGATCCGTCCGCTGCGCCAGCCGACCAATGTCAGGACCAACAACGCGACGTCTAGGCCGAGGGTTGCGCGCGAGAGATTGGCAAAACCGACGACTGTTCCGACGACGGCCGCGGCCGCAGTGCCGCCGACGACACCCACGATCAATCGCACGAGTTTTTCCCTGATGGGGCGAGGCCGGTAACAGCCCGCCACCCACAACCCAGCGAGCTGTCCCCCAACGATTAGTGGGAAACTCGGGAGCGCCCGCGGCAGAGAGGTGGCGATATCAAGCCCCGGAAATCGAAGGTCGTGCGCCAAAAGGAAGCAGCCGGTAGCGGCAAGCGCGTCGATCCACGCGAACCATAGCCGACGCTCGTCTAAGCGGCTGGGCATCTATGTCGAGGGAGCGCGGACAATTGCGAATCGGACGACGTGTCGGGGCAGACTGCGCTGGCCAGCCTACCACACCTGCGTGATAACCTTCCCTCCATGCCCTCTGCGGGCCCGATATCGCCACATCACTGGAACGAACCGCAGAGTGCCGATGCACAGGTTCGCCGCCGAAGTCGAACACATGCAATCCTCGAGTCCGCCACGCTGCTGGTGGCCGCAACGCTGATCGCGTTCCAACTCTTCGTTCCCCCCGTCATCGGGATGGCTGACAACGGTGACTTTGCCAAAGTCGCAGGACGGTTGTGCATGCAGCCGCCAGATCCCATCCTTCACAGCGAGGCGCGGTATTTTCGTTTTTTCCTCACGGACTACGAAATCGCCCCGCAGCACTGTGTCGTGTTCTGGCAATGGTCTTCGATGTCGATTGTTGCCTGGGTGGCAAAACAACTTCATGACCTCGTCGGGCGCGAGTCGTCCTTCGACCTGCGGGCGGTTGGAGTCGTCTGCACGATCTTGTGGCTGGCGTGCGCCTGGGCTGTACTGCGTCTGATTCGCAACGCTCCGAGTCGGGTACGGATCGCCGCGGCGATCATCTGCGTCGTCGTGCTCACCGATGTTCTCTACGTGGCGTACTTCCAGTCGCTCTATGGCGACGCCGCTGCCATCCTCTTTCTCTTCGGCTCTTGCGTACTCGCTTGGCGCGCAACGCAAGCGCGCTCAAACCTGCTCGTTCTGGCCTTCGCAGCGACCGCTGCACTCCTCATCTGGTCGAAGGGGCCCCACGTGCTGATCGCACCATGGCTCGTCGCATTCGCCTGCTTCTGGTGGTGGCGAACCGGCCTGCAGGGGTGGGGGTGGGGCGCCGCGCTTCTTGTCGCAGCCACGGCCGGCTCCCTTTGGTCGACGCCTAACGACTACGGGACGGCAACGACGTTCAACGTGATCTTTGCTCGCCTGCTCCCGGAAGCCCCGGACCCGGTTCCTGTCCTGGCGGAGTTCGATCTGCCTCCCGACGCTGCCAAGCACAAGGGCGAGTACGTGTACACGCCGACAACCCCGTTCAAAGACGTGGAGTGGCGGACGCGTCATGCCGCTTCCTTGACGCCGGGGCGCCTGGTGGGTTTTTACGCCCGACACCCGGGTTGGATGGTGCAGAACCTTTGGAGCGACCTCGTCGACTCTGCGGACATGCATTACTTCATCCGGTATCGTCGCGAGGACGCTCAGCCCGCCGACCGCAGCGCACCATCGCTCCTGGGCTGGAGCAGCTTCCGCTCGCTGCTCCTCCGGTGGGTACCGTGGCACGTCCCGCTGTTCTACGCCGCGGTTTTCATCGTGGGCATCGCGCTCGTGTGGCGCGGCACCGAGTCCTGGCAGCGGGTAGGTGGCAGCCTCTGTGTCGCATTGGCCGGGGCGGGGGTAAGTGAGTTCGCGTCGAGTTCGCTATTCGATTCACTCGAGACGGGTCGTCACCTGTTCATGTTTCACGTCTTGACTGATGTTCTCGTGGTGCACGCGGCGCTGGCCGTCGCGTGGTGGTCAGCCGCTCCGATGGTGGTTCGATCGACCTAGCAGGCTGCAAAAACGATAGTCTGAGATCCACGTACAGGTACGCGGAAGCACGGAATCACGGAAAACTCTTTTGTATTCTGTGTTTCCGCGTTTCCGTGCATCGTTCGTGGAGAGGGTGGCGGCCTTTTTCAGCATCCTGCATACAGTCCAGTCGGCGCTCAGGCGATCGACTGCTTCCGGACGGTCAACGCCTTATCGGCGCTGCCGTCGATCGAGTCGTCGAGCAGCGAATCCACGGTCGGCAGGGGTGATGCCACCATGAACACCTGATAGGCGAACAGCCCTCTCGACAGCCGGATGAGAATGGAATTGACTTTCACGAGCCACCTGGCCAACCGGTTGTCGCCGAGCGCCAGCGGGAACGGCGCGGGGATCCCTTCGACGCGCTCCACGCGGTATCCGCACTGCTCGAAGAGCCGCATCAGCGACTTGAACGTATAGAGCCGCGTATGCGTCAGGTCGAGAATGCCCCGCCGCCCGTAATTGAAGTTTCCGAGCAGCATCTGGAGCCGGACCACGCAGAACACGACGTTGCCTGTCGTCACGATCACCCGCGGACGGGTGGCAAGACTGTGAGCCGCAGAACGCAGGTCGTCAAGAAACCGCTCCGGTTCGGTAAAGTGCTCGATGATGTCCAGCAGCAACACGCAGTCGTACTGCTGGAGGTCGACCACAAGCGGTTCCGGCTCGTTCCAGGTCCAGAATGTTTGAAACACCGACGTATCGGACGGAGGAAACTTGTCGGCACCGTCCACGGCGCATCCTTTTCTTACCACCTCCCGCGCGAAATCGCCGGGTCCGCAGCCGATGTCGAGTACCCGCGCGCCAGCGGGAATCGCATCGAGCGCCCTGGTGTGTGACGAGTCGTACCCCAGCTTCAGACCGTACCGGCGGTTCCCGTCAGCCTCGAGGTCGAACCGGCGGTCGTAGAACACATTGAGGCGATGCAGCCGGCTGCCGATGGTGGCGAGTACGACGTCGGTGGCGTAGCGGATGCCGTTCACGCGGCAAATCTCGTCACCGTAATAGGTCGGGATCGGCACTTCGGCGATGCGGAAGTTGCCGAGCACGAGCTGGATGATGATCTCGGTGTCGAAATGAAAGCCGTTGGCGTTGAACTGAAAGGGAATGCGCTGCAATGCGCTGACCCGATATGCCCGGTACCCCGAGTGGAATTCGGATAGGCGGGTCCTCAGGAGGTGGTTCTGGAACCACGTCAACACCTTATTGCCGAAGAATTTGTACGCCGGCATGCCGCCTTTGCGCGCGGCGCCGGGTACGAGCATGCGCGATCCCATGACCGCATCGGCGGTGCCGTTAAGGAGCGGCGCCAGCAGGTCCGGAATGCATTCCGGGGCATATTGCCCGTCGCCGTGCAGCAGCAGAACGTAATCGAAACCTTGCCGCAGCGCGTACGCATATCCGAGCTTCTGATTGCCGCCGTAGCCCTGATTCGTGTTGTTGTACAGGACCGTGACGCGGTGCCGCACGCGCTCACCGGCCAGCATGCCAATCTCGAACGTGCGGTCGCGCGAGCTGTCGTCGATGACGAGCACCTCGATGTCGAGCTCGCGTACGCTCGAGGGGATCCGCTCGAGCACGCTGGCCAGCGTCGTCTCGGCTTCGTACGCGACCACGAAGATCAGCAGGCGCGCCTTGGTCACGTCTCGCGAATTTCCGCCTCGTGACGGACGCACATCCGGGTGATGATTTTCATTTCCAGGGCGGAGCCCAAGCCGCAGCAACCATACCTCGATGGTCGCGTGTTCTACAATCCCCAACGGCCATGACTGACGCGGCCCTGACGTTCGGGCGCCTGATCCTCCTGGTTCCGATCCTTTTCCTCCACGCCGCATGCGTGCCAGGCGCAATCCAGGCGAGCGGGCAATCAGCCGAGATACCGATTCTGACTGCGCAGCCGAATCCGGTTCCAGCCGGCACTCATCTTGGAACCACGCGCATTACTTGGAGAACGGTTGACGGCGAGGAGGCACGGATCACCGTGTCGGTGGACGGAGGCGCGGAGGCGTTGTTTGCGTCCGGGGTCAGCGGCTCACAAGAAGCGCCATGGATCCAGACTGGTCTCACCTACGAGTTCCGGCTCTCATCAAAGGCCCGGCCGGACGTTCCACTTGCGTCGGCAGTGGTCACACGACGCGATGATGGTCATCGAGCGCTGGTGTTTGCCGCGATCGCGCTCCTCGGGCTCCTGCTGGCGACCATCGCCCGACCAGCCTGGTTTCTCGAGCTCGTACCAGTCGTCGTCATCGTGTTGATCATGTGGGTCAAGCTTGTCGAAATGACGACCCACCTGCGCTCAGGGCCCGCTGATAGCGATCGAGCGGTGCTGCAGAGCACGCTCGCAGTGCTCCTGGTACTGTCGGCGATTCTCGTCGCCGTTCCGCGACGATTCCGTGTCCCGGCAGCGCTTGCTTTCGATCTCATGGTGACGCTGGTCGCGTATGCAGACCTCCTGCATTTCCGATTCTTCGGAGATATCACGTCGATCTCGGACGTGGCGTTCGCGGGGCAGCTGGTCTGGGTCACGCCGAGCATTACGACCCTGTTGCGGCCTGGGGACATGTTGTATTTCGTGGAGATCGCGGTCGGAGTCCTGCTCGTCCGAAGCCACAGCCGTGCGTGCCGAGACGCACCGTCGCTTCGTCTCCTCCCGCGAGCCGTACTGGGCGCCGTCTGCACCGCCGCTGGTGTGCTGTTGTTTGTCGCCGGGCGTGGGCCAGCGGTGTTCGAGTCGCGCGAGGTCCTGCTGGTCGACAGGCTGTCGATATCCGGAAAGATCGGTGTGCTTCCATTCCATCTGTACGATGCTGCCTCGAACTGGGCTTATCCAACATCGGCCCCGCTCCACGTCGGACCGACGGAGCGTGAGGAGGTTCGTCGGTTCTTCGCACGTCCGGCGCCGGTACGCACGTCATCACTTCACGGCTCTGCGCGGGGACGAAACGTCATCCTCATCAGCTTGGAGTCGTTGAACGCATTCCCACTCGGCCTGCGAGTGGATGACCAGGACGTGACACCCCACCTGTCGGCGTTCGCGCGCGAGAGCTTGTCCTTTACGAATTTTTTCGATCAGACGTATCTGGGACGCACGTCGGACGCCGAGTTCCTGGCGTTGCAGTCGCTTCATCCGGTCGCCGCCGGAACGGTGTCAACGCGCTTCTCTCGAAACACGTTTCGAGCGCTGCCGACGCTGCTCCGCGACAGGGGATACACCACGCTGTCAGCCGTCGGGGCGTCGGGCGGCGCCTGGAATATGAGTCAGATGCACCCGCGGCTCGGTTTCGAGCGTTCATATTTCGATGACAGCTTCGTCGTTCGCGAACGGGTTGGCGCGTGGATGTCTGATGCCGATTTCTTTGAGCAGGTCGTGCCGATTCTCTCCAGTGCGCGCGAGCCGCTCATGAGTTTTCTGTTGACCTCGTCGACGCACCATCCATTCAAAGTGCCCGAGGAGCGGCAACTGCTGGCGCTGCAGGCGCTGAAAGGCACTCAGCTCGGAGACTATCTTCAGGCCGTGCATAGCATGGACGCGGCCTTTGGCGCCTTCGTCAGTGCCCTCCGGAGCAACGGGCTTCTGGATCGATCGATCGTCGCGCTCTACGGGGATCATTACGCGCTCGTCCGGCCGTTCCCTCACTTGTCATCGGTCCTGAGGTATCCGGAAGCCAGTGGCTTTCACGAGTTTCGAGTCGTCAAGAACGTTCCTTTCATGATTCGACTTCCAGACGGACAGGGGGCCGGAGTCAGAGCAAACACGGGCGGCCATGTGGATGTCGCTCCGACGCTCCTCAGCCTGCTTGGAGTCGACAACGAGAGAGAGATGTTCCTCGGCAACGATCTCACGCTCGGTGAGGACTCATTGGTGGTATTCAGGGATGGAGGCTTCGTCGATGGACGCCATTTCTTCGTCGCGGAAAGGCGGCGGGGATCAGGGGCAACGTGCTACGAGGCAGCCACTGCCAGATACGTGAACTGCGCGTCGCTCGAAGAGATTCATCGGGCAGCCTTGGAGAGACTTCGCATTTCGGACTTGATTGTCCAGGGCGACCTCATACCAGCAGTGCACACAGAGCTCAGGACGAGGGCCGCCCCGCGAGGGCCGCCTGCAGCTCGCTGATGATGCGGTTGGCCTCGGCGATCTTCTCGTGCATCTCCGCCTGCAGCCCTTTGATGATGCGGTTGGCCTCGCCAACCTTCTCGTGCAGTTCCACCTGGAGTGCCTGAATGGTCGCGTCCCGCTCGGCGAGCTGCTGCTCGCGCCGCTCGTCTTTGCGGAACAGAAGCTGCCGCAGAACCTGTGCTCCTCGTTCGTGCCGTTCCAGCCGCTGCCGAAGGCGCTCATCGTCCAGGCGTACCACTGAATCCTCCAATGCGGCACCGGCCGCCGCAGGCTTTCGCATGATTCGAATCTTTCCTACGGCCGTCAACCGCTCGAGCTCGCCCGAGCGCTCCCGTTCGTCCACGAAACGCATGACCCCGGGAAACGCGACGTTATAGTCGTCGAACAGCACGTAGCCGCCCGGACGGACGAACGGCGCAAAGGCCGCGTAGTCGCGCGAGACGTTCTCATAGTCATGCAGTCCGTCGATGAACAGCATGCCGATCGGCTCGGTCCACACGGCCTCGTACGAACGCCTCACGATGGGCCGGACGACTGCCTCGAGCCCTGCGTCGCGAATGTTGGCCTGGAATCTTTCGAGCGTCGCGGGTGTGGCGATTGTTCCGTCATGAGTATGAGCACTGACGCAACCCTCGTGTGGATCGATCGCGTACACCCTGGCATGCGGGGTCACCGCGCTCGCCGCGCTGGCAATCGCGACGGTCGATCGGCCGCAGTAGCTGCCGATCTCCACGAGCGGCGCAACCTCTTGTTCTAAGAGAGACAGCACGACCATCGTCATCAGGAGCGCAGCCTCCGGCTCCGAAAGCCAGCCCTCGATTGCCTGCACACGTGAGATTACGTTACCGGCGAAATCGGAGGGGAGCCGCTCGCCGAGCGCGAGTGTTTCGGTGGAATCGCCCGTTCCGCGAGCCGGCGCTGCTTCGGAGGCGAGCCAGGGCGCCAAGAGGTCCCGCAACAGCGGATCGTACACGGTGGGACGCTTCACGC
Source organism: uncultured Acidobacteriota bacterium (assembly GCA_963846425.1). Classification (GTDB taxonomy): domain Bacteria; phylum Acidobacteriota; class Vicinamibacteria; order Vicinamibacterales; family UBA2999; genus JACCSI01. The sequence goes on from CAWJVW010000003.1 coordinate 353,340, forward strand.
TCCCGACAGCGAGCGTCCCGTCTTCCGCGTAGCTGTTGGCCGCCCATTCCTCCTCCAGGCGGCCTTCGCTTTCCAGCCTGTGCCACCACCGGAGATGCCAGGCGAGTTGCCTGTAGTGAGCCAACTCACGCGGGTCCCGATGAATGTCTGCCTTGCGATCGAGCTGAGCGCGCGACCGAATCGGTGCGTGCAGGCAAACCATTTCATCTGTTCTCACGGGCTCCCCGGGCGCGAACTCGACCCAGTGGTTGCCCTGACCGATTTTGGTGGTCGCCGAGGCTCGCGCGATGCATTTCGGGGGGTACTCGATCTCGACGAAGCCAATCTGCCGCGATGTCACCTGCTCTTCGATCCGCGCGATGGGGCCGCGCGGCCGCGGCGGTCGGCGTGTCATCGTCAGCAGGGCTGCCGCAGACGACGTAGTCTGACCGCGCCGCTGGACGTAGTTCACCATCGAGGCCATCAGAGCGCCAGCCGTTGTCTCGCCCAGAATTTCCCGAAGTGGCCGACCGCGTGAGTGCCAGAATTCGTCAGCATCGATGGGCACGATCCAGTCGGCACCCTCGAGGTATGCCTCTAAGGCCAGGTCGCTCAGAAGATCGGACTGGCGAAATTCCCCCGCTCGGCGGCACCATCCCACTGGAAGCGAGCGTGCAAGGCAGCTGAGGACACGGGGCGTCTCGTCCTCCGAGCCGTTGTCAATCGCGAGAATGCGATCGACGCCGAGGGCGAGATGGTACCGGATGTTCGGTTCGAGAATGTCCGCCTCGTTGCGGACGCACATAAGTCCGAAGATCGTCATGCGGTGCCGATGTTCGCCTTCTCTGGATCCGGTTCGACCACGAACTCATATTCGTCCGAAACACGAAGCAGCTCTCCCAGCCGCATCGTGTGTCGACCCGGAGCATCCGTCAGATGTCCCGGGACGATGGCGCTGACCGACCTCTCGCCCGCACACGACGTCTCGAGCGGCGTCCCGTCGAACAGGACGAACGTCATGTTGCTGGCTCCCTCCGCCGTGATTGCAATCGCTGAGCGGCCGTCGGGCTGAAGGTTGAACGGGCGTCCCGCAATCGCGCTTTCAGGTGCGGTGGCCATGATTCGAAGAGGCTCGCGCAGAGGCTCGCTCACGCCTTCTCTCCCGGGGAGCGTGCAGACTGGCGAGGCAACGACGGCTTCGAAGACGGAGGCGTGGCGGTCGATCCAATGGCGCAGATCAAAGCGGTCGAGGGCCCGCTGCCTTGCGGCGTCGGCATATCGGCGATGATCGGCCCACACGCGCTGAATCGCGTCAGCCCAGACTTCGGGCTTCGCGACGCCTTCTCGGTCCCACCTCGACTCGACCTCGACGCCACAACCTGCATCTTGGCCGACGAGCTCCGGAGTGCCGCCGCTTCGAGAAAACACCACGGGGAGACCGCACGCCATGGCTTCGATCACCACGTTCGGACACCAGTCGTCGTACCGGGCGTGCAGCAGGACATCCGCGCGGCGGTAGATGTCCGGTGCGTCGGCCTGGGTGTACTCGCCGAGAAAGCGGACGTGATTGCCCAGGCCTAGACGCTCGACCAGGCCCTGCGCTGCCGCTTCAGCCTTGTTGCGATCCGAGTCCCATCGAAAGCGACCGGTCACGAGCATCTGCGCGTTGACGAGACGCGAGAGGCAAGCGAACGCGGTTACCGCCGTTTCGAAGGTGCTGAATAAGTGCTGGGTTCCGGCTGCGAGCACAGTGAGCATCCGCCCGGAAACCTCGCTCGCCAGTGGCGAGAATGTCACCGTATCGACCGCGTTGTACAACACGTCGCAGGCTGCGGCCCTCGCACCGAGGAACCGGTCGCAGGTCCGGCGGCAGAACTCGCTCTGGTACAGAACATAGTCGGCGGCGTGGACCCCCTGCTCGAGTCGGAGATTCACGTCCTTCCATGCCTCCGGTCCCACGGCGGGATACGACACACCTGCCTGACTCCAGACGATTCTCTTGCCACGTTCGCGAGCTGCCCAGAAGGTGGGAAGCCACCGCTCGGGCAGATTAGAGCTGACGAGGTAGAGCACGTCGAAATCGACCGGAGTGTCTGGAAAGGCGCGATGAAGACGCTGAAGCTTGGCATGTCCGCCGCCGGTGCAGACGTGGTCGATCGTGGGAATCGTCGCCCCCCCGTAGTGCACTCGTACGGTCGAATGCGCCTGCGGTGTAGAGGCTCGAGGCATCATCTAGGAGTCGGATCCTTGATGGAGCGCTGCGATTATCCGGTTCGCTTCTGCAATCTTCTCGTGCATCTCGGCTTGGAGATTCAGGATCAGCGCGTCGCGCTCCGATACTTGGGCCGTCAGATGCTCAATGTGCCGCCGCGCGTGACGATCCAGCTCTTCATGCGTGGCTTGGAGTTGCTCGATCGCCCGATCGCGTTCCGCGACGCGCGCCACGAGTTCCGCATGCATGTCCCGATAATACAGAGCCAGTGCTGCGCCGCTGCGACCGATCCGACGGGCGGTTGCTCCCCGGGATCGACGCGCCAGCGTCTCGAGATGCTGCTCGAGGTAGTAGCCACGGTTGCGTCTCATTCCCGTGGCCCAAGCCTCCAGGTGTGACTGGCGCCGACCGATGTGGCGCCTCTCACGTCGCAGCACGCAGAGGATTTCGCGCAGCATCAACGCCGGATCGGCCGACAAGCTCGAGTCGTGCTTGCGATACTCGGCCACAACATGCGGATGCCGCTCGATTGGGAATTGACGGGCGATCCGGAAGTACAGGTCGTAGTCCTGAGCGGCCTTGAGCCGGGTGTCGAAGCCGCCCAAGAGATCGAGCACGCCGCGGCGGTACATCACCGTGGCGGGCAGGCCGATGTGGTTGTAGTACAGCAACGCCAGGTACAAGTCAGGCCCGGCTGCCGGCGGGTGCGATGGGCGAAGGTATGAGCCGTCAGCTGCGATATGTCGGTATGTTCCGAAGGCGAATTCGCATTCCGGGTTCGCGTTCAGGCAAGCAAGACCGGCGGCCAGCGCGCCGGGCAGCAGCCGATCGTCCGCGTCGAGGAACACCACGTACGCGCCAGCGCTTTCACGAAGGCCCGTGTTGCGCGCCGCCGAAAGCCCGGCGTTTTCCTGATGCACGTAGCGCACGTCATAACGTGCGGCGACCTCTGCTGTTTCGTCCACGGAGCCGTCGTCCACCACGATGACCTCTTTCGGGTCGTGGGCTTGAGAGAGCGCGCTTTCAATTGCCTCGGCCAGAAATCGGCCGTGGTTGTAGCAGGGGATGACCACCGACACGAGATTGTCGGTGCCTGTGCGGGATCGCGTGTCGGTCGGCATCAAGGCAACGGCATTTTATCGCTAGCGAGGCTCCGCCTCGGACCGGCGAGCATGTGCGGTTGTGGCTCCGCCTCGCTGGTGGCAGTGTTGGTTTTGCCCCGCTCCCCACCCCACCACGCACAGAACGCGTGGCGGGGGCCCCGGCTCCGCGGGGCGAGACATCTTGAAGGCCGTTCGAAAAACGTGACTCGAACAGAACGGACTCCGGCCTTCAAGACGTCTAGGAGTCATCGTTCGCTGGCCGCAGCAGGAAGAACCCACGTTCGTTGATCCGAAAGCCCTCGTGCGCCTGCATCGGGGCAAAATGAACGAGGCGCTCGAGACGCTCCCATTGCGCGTTTCCACAAGCCCGCGGCCACTCTCCCCCCTTCCAGTGCATGAAATGCAAGTACAGAAATTCGACATCGTCGTCGAGGTCGTTGGTGAGGTGCCCGGACTGCCAATACCACTCCCTGGGAAAGTTGAAGGTGCCGTCGCGCCATGGCGCCGAAGGCGAGAGCGGAGTGTTGAAGCTGTACTCGGCCCAGACCGGAAACCGCGACCGCAGCAGATCCGGAGGGACCTCGTCGAGCCGCTGGTATGCCGGTTGACGCACGCGATCTTCCCACTTGGGAACCTGAAGGTGCAGCTCTCGCGTCGCTGGCGTGCGGCGGACGAGCGTGAAGTGGCCGGACAGATGGTGTTGGGCGAAGGTAACGACGTCGTTCTCAAACACCGCGCGGTCCAGTACCCGGCGGATGTCCCCGTATACCACGTCGAGATCGCTCCACCCGAAGAACTCGCAGCTCCCAAGCAGATCCTCGAAGATTCTGCCGAACGCCAGCCGGAGATCGCAGAGCTTGTACGGGAATCCAATGGGGATGACATAACCAAGCGTCTCCTTGACTCGATCCGTGACTTCCGCAAGCGAGATCTTCAGGAGGCGCACGTTTGGTGGCATCGCTGGCGGCGCCTCAGAGTCGGTCATGATCAGCCAGTCGATCGTCGGATTCCAGCGGCAGGTTTCGAGAAACAGCGGGAGCCATTCGGGCCACGGGCCGAAGTGGAGCACGAGGATCAGGATCGCGGGTGCCTCAGGTGCCGCGGGTGCCTCAGGCGCTGCGACAACCGTCCCGGAAACCTCGAAGGTCACACGATTCGATTCCGTCCCCAGTCCAGACCTGAGGTACACCTGGACCTGGACCCGGCCGGCTGTAAAGCTCGGATGGAACGAAGGCGGTGACGAGCTCGGGGCTGTGGTAGACCGTCGGCAACCCGACGCCCCGGACAACGATCATCGTTTCGACGGTCGCGTTCTCGCAGCGGACCGCAAGGGCCGATCGGCCATCCGCCTGGATATTGAAGCCAGCTCCCGCCGACGTCTGACTCGGAAAGAGCTCCAAGAGTAGAAGTGCGGCCCGTGAGCGTCGATCATCCATGCGATCGCAGAACCTCGAACGAGACTGCGTCCGACCAACGAACCCCGTCGGTGAGGCGGACAGGGCAACTGCGGACTTGTCGCAGCAATGCGATGGGAATCACTGCCGACAGCAGACCCGAATGGCCAAACGCCGTAGGAAGGACAACGCCATCGAACACGATGACGGTCGCGCGGGTTGCATGCTCGGCGTGGACGAGGAGAGCCGATTCGCCATCCGGCTGTTGGTTGAAGCTCTCGCCCATGTGGGACGCGTGCGGCTGGAGCTCGACGATCCGGAGCGGCTGACCAGGGACTCGGCGGCCTGACGGCACCTCTGCGCTCGGGAGTCCGGTGCGACCCGCGGTGAGCACGGCCGTCAGCTGCGCGCCGATGGCCTGCAGCGACATTGCCCGCACGCGGGCGCGCGCGCGCACGGATAGGGCCGCGCGCAAATCGTCGTCGTGCAGCAGCGACAAGATCGACCCTGCCAGTGGCTCTGGCTCGATCCGTTCGATTAGGCGAGTCTCATCTTCGTCACCTTCCGGAAACAGCTCCTCGATGCCAGGCGTCGCGCGCGAGGCGACGACGGGAAGGCCGCACGCCATCGCCTCGACCGGCGCGACGGCCAGTCCTTCCGCGCGTGACGGAAACACATATAGATCCGCGGCGGAGAGGAACTCCCGGATGTCCTCGCGAGCGTTGACAAACCGATCGACCCACCGGACGGCGTTTACCCCGGACAGCAGCTGCTCGAGATCGCGACGATCGGGACCGCTGCCGAGGAGATGGAGCATCACCGGCCTCGCAGCGTGTGCGGTCACGCGCTTCCAGGCGTCGATCAGGATGTCGAGACCCTTCTGGCGAACGTCAACCCGGCCGTGCCACGCGACTACGACGTCTGTGCTCGACAGCCCGAGTCGTGCCCGCGCGGCCTGCTTGTCCTGCGGGCACCAAAACCGCACGTCGATCGGATTGAGGATCCGCGCCACTCGCGTCGGATCGATATCGTACCGGAGCTGAATTCTCGCCAGTTCCAGCTCCGAGGGAACGATCAGTCCCGCGGCCCTGGCAAAGCTCCAGCGTCGCAGCCGGTCGAGCACGGGGCCGCGCCGGAGGTCGGCGCCGCCTTGATACGTGGTGTAGACCGGAAGGTCGAGCAGTTGGCCGAGCAAGACGAGGGCGTCGAACCTTGGGTAGTCGTGTCCCTGAACGAGGAGTGCCGTACACCGCTCATCTCTGATGGCACGACCCAGTTTCAGGAGCGGCGTCGCAGCGTAATCGCCCAGCACTCGATCGCGCGATCGCTCGTGTCGCCGACGCCACCATCGATAAGGCAGCGGGGCGGGCAGCAGCCGGAAGCGCGAGCCGCTCGGTTCGTGAACGAACGACTCGGGCTCACGCCGGCAGCAGGAAAAGACGAACGACGTCGTCTCGATGCCAGCCTCGCGGAGCGCCTGAACGTATCCGAAATGCCAGCTGCCGGTGAACGACCGTCGAAAGTCCTCCAGCGTCAGCCCGATCGGCAGAAGGAAGTCGTGTTCGACGCAGTTCCCCCAAGCTATCAAGGCGAGTCGCTGTACCGATGCCATTCACGAGCCTGCCGCGCGAGCATTCGAGATATGGCATCATACAGGCCGATTCCTCCGGCATGCGCGATCAGAACGACCTCTCGCCCACGACGGCGCTCTCGGAGACCGACCAGCTCCGCCATCAAATCGAAAGCCTTCGCGCGGAGGTCAAGGACCTCCGGCACGCGTACGCCGATCGAATCGCTTCACTCAGTCAGCAGCTCGACGAGCTGACCGAGCTGGCCCGCGACACGGAGATGTCCGGCAGCGAGGCAGGCAGAATTGCGTCCCACCGTGGGGAGCGATTCACGGCAGACGAGGAGGCGCACGCGTCGCGCAACGGGCGCTGGGCGTCGGCGGGAGATCTACTGTGGCATGCAGCGCGCAAGGTGGGGCAACACCTTCCTCTTGGCGTCAGGATGCGAGCCCAGATCGTCCGGCAGTTTTCTACCGTCTACGGGATGGCCTTCCCGCACTCCGAAGGATATCGGGCGCATCTTCGAAACAGCCGCTCGAAGGGGCGGCAGTCAGAAGTCAGGCCGGGGACGGCCACCAGAGTCGCGCCGGTGTCCGCGGACGGACCAACCCCGTTCGATGTGTTCGTCTTTCCGATCATCGACTGGCATTTCCGGCATCAAAGGCCCCAGCATCTGGCTGAGCAGCTCGCGGAGCGCGGCCACCGAGTGTTCTACTTCACCACCGCGTTCGTTCCGCGTAACCCACAGCGACTCGAGGCAGAAATGGTGGGTGAGCGGATCTACGTGATAAGTCTCCCGTGCTCGGGCAAGCCGCCAACCATCTACCACGAGACGCTGACGCGCTTGCAGGTCGAGACGGTGCTTGCCGGCGTGGAGGTGGTACGCCGTCAATTCAACGTGACAGCCTCGGTGTCGCTCGTTCATCACCCCTTTTGGTGGCCGGTTGCAGAGCGGCTGTCGAACAATCGCGTGGTCTACGATTGCCTCGACCACCACGCCGGCTTCTCCAGTCGCAAGGCGCGGGTGCTCGAGCTGGAGCAGCCGCTCGTGGCTGGCGCGGACCTGGTCATCACGACTTCCGCGGGCCTGCACGCGCGCCATTCGCCAGACGCACGTCGCACGTGCCTCATCCGCAACGGCTGCGACTATGACTACTTTGCCGCTGCGCCCCGAACACTTCTGCCGTCGAAGACGCGCCCCGTGGTGGGGTATTACGGCGCAATCGCCGAATGGTTCGACGCCGACCTCGTCGCCGCCGCGGCTCGGGCCCTCCCTGACTGCGACTTCGTGCTCATCGGCTCCACGGTCGGCGCAGATCTGCGACCCTTGGAGCGCCTGAGCAATGTCCACCTGCTGAATGAGGTCCCGTACAGCGAGTTGACGACTCACGCCGCAAACTTCGACGTCTGTCTGATTCCCTTCAAGGTCAACGAGCTCACGTTGAATACCAACCCGGTGAAGATCTATGAGTATTTCAGCATGGGCAAGCCCGTGGTTTCAGTGCGGCTTCCGGAGCTGGCCGCGCTCTCGGACTACGTCCGCCTGGCCGATTCAGCTGAGGATTTCTGTCACCACATTCGTGCGGCGCTCCACGAGCGATCGCCCGAGGAGGTGGAACGTCGTCGTGCGTTCGCGAGGCAGAACACCTGGACCGAGCGTGCCACGCAGTTCGAGCATGCGCTGGCTCCACTGTATCCTCGCATCAGCATCGTCGTGCTGACTTACAACGGCTGGGACTTCACGGAGGCGTGTCTGCACAGCTTGGGGCAGCTCACGAGCTACCCCGACTGGGAATTGATTCTGGTGGACAATGCCTCCACAGATGGCACTGCGCAGTACCTCGAAGAGTACGCCCGGACCCGCGAGTACGTGCGTGTCGTGCGCCATCTTGAAAACCGGGGCTTCGCAGCCGGCAATAACGCGGGCGCGCGTGCGGCGCGCGGCGAGTATCTGGTGTTCCTGAACAATGACACCTACGTGACCCGCGGCTGGCTGGGCGACCTGGTGCAACACTTCGACCGTCGGCGGGAGCTCGGCATGCTCAATCCGGTGACCAATAACATCGGAAACGAGGCCCGCATCGAGATCGCCTACGCCAATATGAACGAAATGGCTCGCGAGGCTCTGCGGCATACACGGGCGGGGCGCGGCCAACTCCTGGAGTTGGACGTTTGCGCATTTTTCTGCGTGATGATTCCTCGGCGCGTCTGGGACGACGTGGGCGAGCTCGATGAACAGTTCGGAACGGGTTTCTTCGAGGACGACGACTACGCGCGGCGTGCGCGGAGCAAGGGTTACCAGCTCGCGTGCGCCGAGGATGTGTTCGTCCACCACCACCTGTCGGCATCGTTCGACGCCCTTGGCGAGGCGCGCAAACGCGAGCTGTTCGAGCGCAACAGGCGGCTGTTCGAGGACAAGTGGGGGCCGTGGGTGCCGCATCGCTACCGCCCTCGCAACCCGGTTCGAACCTGACTGGCGGGACCTGCCCAACGGCGATGAGCAAGCATCAACCACGCATTTTCGGCCTGATGGTCGTCCGCAACGAGGCTGATATCCTCCGCGTCAACCTTCTGCATCACTTTGCCGCGGGCATCGACCATGTACTCGCCGTCGACAACGGCTCTGCAGACGGGACGCCTGAGGTGCTGGACGAATTCGCTCGCGAGGGCAGGCTGGAGTGGAAGCGCGACGCCGGCGCCTATCTTCAGGCTGCGCTCACGACGGCCCTGGCCCGAGAGGCGCACGGCCAGGGTGCCGACTGGGTCCTCCCGATCGACGCCGACGAATTCTGGTACTCGCCGACTGGATCACTGCGTGACGTCCTCATGCGGTCGAAGGCCGGAGGCCGGCTGGTCCAGGTGTTCAACTTCATCCAACGCCGTGACCAGATTCGCTCGCAACCCGCCGCCCTGCTTCACGTCACTCGCCGTGCACCACTTCCGATCGGGCCGCTCGAGCTCATTCGGGACTGCGTGGAAAACCGGCAACATGCGTTCGTCGAGATGATGTACCAGCCGAAATGGATCAGCCGCGCGTCGGCGCGGATCGGGATCGGGATCGGCAATCACCACGTGTCGGGGGTCGACGGACCGCTCGAGGCGACCGACGAGATCGTCTGCCTGCACGTGCCCGTGCGATCGAGGGAAGCGCTGGAGGGCAAGGTGGAGCACGGCGCGCGGCTGGATGCGCTTGGTCTCGACGCGAATCAGGGCTGGCACGTCCGGCGTTGGCTGCGGCTACACGGCGAGGGGCAGTTGGACGCCGAATGGCGCGCCAACAGTTATTCTGGCTCCACGCTCGATGTCTTCGGCACCTCCCACCTGGTCGTCTTCGATCCGCGCCTGCGTGACCTCGTCCGGCCCTGGATCGTTGCGGATGGGTTCGAGGCCGATCCCCACAATACTCACGCGGAGCTGGACGAGCTCAAGGTGACGCTGCATCATCAGCTCCAGGTCTCCCTCGCGCGCGACATGGATCTGCGCCGACAACTGCAGCGCGAGGTCTCGAGGCGCGACGAACGCATCGTGGCCCTGCAGGAGGAGGTCTTCACAAAGATCACTGCGTCCGAGGAGATAATCAGCGGCCTGCACGTGAAGTTGCAGGCGAGGGTCGAGTCCGACGATGACATCATCCGGGATCTACAGGCGCAGCTCGAGCGTAACGTTTCCGAGTCCAACGAAATCATTCGCGGCCTGCAGGCGGAACTCGAAAGCAAAGTTGCCGAGTCCAGCGGGATCATTCATGGCTTGCAGGCGGAGCTGCATGCGAGGGTAGCCGAAGCCAACGAGATCATCTGCGGTCTGCAAGAGGAGATGCGCACCAAGGTCGAAGAGGCCAACGAGGTCATTCGCTCACTGCAGGCGGGACGGGACAACGGTATCGCCGCGTCGGAACAAACACCTTGATGACTCCGGTTCACCAGCAAGGTCGTGCGAGTGCAGCGCTTCCGAGCGAACCATCGGGCCAGCTCACCGAGATCGCCTACTCGGTCGTCATCGTGAACTTCAACGCAGAGAGGCATCTCCGGAGGGCATTGAAATCGGTCAGCGACGACCTCCGGAACCTGACCTGGGATGCCGTGGTCGTCGAGAACGGACCGAGCGATCGCAGCGAGACCCTCGTATCCAGTGTCGGCAATACGCGCCTGCACCGGAATCCGCGCAACCTGGGTTACGCCAAAGCGGTGAACCAGGGCCTGGCGTTGACCGAGGGTCCTCTGGTACTCGTGATGAATCCCGACTGCTACCTCTTGCCCGGCGCGCTGCTGGCGATGACCCAGGCGATGGCCGCACATCCGGACTGCGCTGTCGTCGGTCCATGCGTCCTCAATCCGGACGGGACCATTCAGGGCAGCGCGCGCGGCGACCCGGACATGATGACCGGGCTCTTCGGGCGGTCCACTCTGCTGACGCGGACATTTCCCAAGACTCGATCCGCGCGGGCCAACGTGCGCGCGGAAGCGCTGATGACGTCACGTGAGTCGGCGCCCGAGGTCGATTGGGTGTCTGGCGCGTGCATGCTGGTCCGGCGCGACGCGGTCGAGCGAGTCGGCGGATTCGACGAGCGCTATTTTCTCTATTGGGAGGACGCCGACTTCTGCCGGCGTCTCCGTGAGGCGGGCTACTCCATCCGGTATGTCTCGGCCGCGCGCGCGATCCACTACGTAGGCGTCTCGAGTCGGACGGTCGGGAGCCTGGCAATCCGCGCCTTCCATCGAAGCGCGTACACCTACTACAGCCGCCATGTTGTCCGATCGGAGTGGCACCCAGGGCGAGGGTTGGCATGGCTGCTGCTCGAGGCGCGTTGCCAGTGGAAGCTGTTCCGGTCGTTCTTTCCATCGGGCTCGTTTCGAGAGTAATCGGCTCACCAGGCGAGTCCCGCCCGCCATCGGACGGGCTTGAACTTCGAAAAATGATGATCTCCGGCTGGTCCGAATGGCTTCGGCTGATGCTGGGTCTCTTCCTGGTGTTTGCGCTCTTCCAGTGGTCCGCAGATGTTCTGGGAAGCGATAGAGGTCAGGCCGGTCTGATTGTGGGCGCGCTCGTCGTTGTGGCCACGCTTGGGGTTGAGCGTGTGTTGTTCGGACAGCACCCTGCTCCTGCGGCTCGAGCGATTGGACTTGGTTGGCCGTGTCGGCAAGGTCTGATCGTCGCAGCCGGGCTCTGTGTTCTGCTCGTGGTCGTGATTCCCGTCTTTGCTCAGGCGACTGGAGCATCCGTCGCCGTTGTCCCTCAATGGTGGGCGTTGCTGCCTGGCCTATTCGCCCAAGCGGGGATTGCCGAAGAAACGCTGTTTCGAGGCTTCCTCTTTGGCCATGTGCGACGCGGGCGATCATTCTGGAGCGCCGCCCGTCTTTCGATGTTGCCATTCGTCGCTGTGCATCTGCTGCTGTTCGCCACGATGCCCTGGCCCATTGCGCTCGCTGCCGTGCTCCTCGCGCTCGTACTTTCGTTTCCGCTGGCTCACCTGTTCGAGTTGGGTGGAGGCTCGATCTGGCCACCTGCCATGCTCCACTTCGTCATCCAGGGAACCGTGAAGGTCATCGTCATCTCGAGTGATGCGCAGACGCAATTCCCGCTTGTATGGATGGCAGCAAGTGCGTTGCTTCCCCTCATCATCTTGTTCGTGCCGCTGCGACCGGCGAGCCAGATTCACGATCGTTAGGCATAGCGAAAGCAGGTTGACGCGGGTGGATTGACTACTCGCGTCGCAATCCCTTCAACACCACGATGTCGTTGGTCTCCAACCTTCTTGCTACGACGAACCGCTTGCCATCAGGCGCCAAGTCGAAGTCGACGATGACGCGGTCCTCGAAGTGGGTGAGCTGAGATCGGGCGCCACCGTCAACGGGTATCGTCCAGATGTTCGTCCGAGCGTCGGCTTCGATGTAGGCAATGGTGCGACCGTCTGGCATCCAGCGAAAACGCGTTGAGACCATGTCGGGAAGGATCTTCTGCCGACCACAATCAGCGAGATCGCAAATGACGGCCATGGCTCGATTCTGCTGCACCTGCCGAGCCCCGAACACCAGCGATTTCCCATCCGGGGAGATGTCGACCCCTGGCGCGCCAATGAAGATATCGACCAACTGCCTGGGTTCGCCACCGTCGATCGAGATGATCCACGGTGACTGCTGGCCAGTGCGCGACGAAATGAAGATGACCGAACGGTTATCGGGCGTGACTGTCGGGTTATACGCATCACCAGAGACCAGAAGCGTCAAGCGGCCTCCATCACTGTCAGCCTTCCACAATCCGTTTCCTCTGGTGAAGACGAGCGTTCGACCGTCCGTTGACGCCGTCGTGTCCTGCGCATCTTGCAGCAGCTGCTGCGGCGGACTTCCCGGCGTCCACGCCCAGTTGGCGTAGAAAACCCGATCGGCCACCCAGTTGACGGTCGCGGCTTCAGTTCTGGCCGCCATCGCTGTGATATTGGGCCCGCTGGTCACGGTTCGGCCTGCGGAGTCGAGGATCGAAAGGTCCGTCTGGCGGTCGCGCCGGGAGCCGATGAGCGTTCGACGATCTGCAGCCAGGCTGATGCCGTCATAGTCGTTCGCGTCTCGCGTCAGCGGGTTCAGCTGTCCGCCCGGATAGGAGAGTTGGTGCAGCTGCAGCGGACTACCCGGAGCCGCGGCGTTCAGCACGAGCGTTGAGTCATCGAACCAGACCAGGCCGCGAACGATGGCGCTTGAAAGCGTGATGGTCTGCTGTGTGCCGATCTCGACGTCGATGAATGCAATGTCTCCTTCTTCCGGGTCGGCGCCAGCACCCGCGCCGACAATCGCCAGCAGACGCCCGTTCGGCGACCATGTCGGCGCAATACTGGGTCGAGCCGCGATCATCAGTGAGAGAAACTGCGCCGGCCGTCGTCGCTCGGCCAGTACGCGCTCGCCACTCAAGTCGGCGTTGGCCACCACGACGGCTGTTGTCCCGCGCGAGGCATCGGCGCGAACGAACGCGAATCGCCGACCATCGGGAGACCACCCGATGGGGCTGTTCACTTGCTCGAGCAGCCGCCTGGAAGCACCGCCGAGAAAAGGTACGCGCCACAGTTCGAACACCTGCCCCTTCAGGCGTCTGACGTAATCGACGAACCCACCATCAGGGGACACGGTCGCTCCCCAGATTGTCACATCGGGCTCGGGTCTGACGATTTCGGCGGTCGTCGCCGTCGCGGTCTGGCGCACGTGCAGACTGTCTCGTCCTTTCTGCCGGCTGATATAAGCGAAGTAATCCCCATCCGGGGCAATCGCTGGCCTCTCCGCATCTCCTGTGGTGGTGAGACGAGCGACCTCGACGTCAGCGATCGAAATAAGCGATGGTGCCGCGGTAGAGTCGCCAACGCGCGATCGGAGATAGAAGGGAATGGCGACGAGCAGAGCACCGAACAACGCCGCACAAAGTACTATCCATCCCCGGCGGCCGCCTTTCATTCGATGGCCTGAGGCTCGATCGACAGAGGATCCGGGAGCGGCCACAGGGGCGGCGGAATGCTTTGCGCTGACGAGCTCGCTGGTCGCGTGCGACGGTTGGGATTCGAGCTCACGCCGCAGCCGCCTCAGATCGGCGCGCAGGTCGGCGGCGGTCTGGTAGCGGTCCTCACGGTCTTTCTCGAGCGCCTTCAGAATGGTGTCATTGAGCCGCGCTGGCACCGCGCCAACGATGTCGACGGGTGGAACGGGCACCTCGTAGAGAATTGCCCCGCCGATCTCCGCGCTCGTTTTCCCAGTGAACGCAGGACGTCCTGTCGCCATTTCATAGAGCACCAGGCCGAGAGAGAAGACATCGGTTCGTGCGTCAATTTCCTTGCCGCGCAACTGCTCAGGCGACATGTAGGCGATTGTGCCGACGGTCGTCCCGGACTCGGTGAGGAGTGCGTCAGCCGGTCTCGTCTTGTCGCTCGACCATCCATTAGCGGACGTGGCAACGTGCGCTTTGGCCAATCCGAAGTCGAGCAGCTTGGGCCCGTGTGGCGTCAGGAAAATATTCGCGGGTTTGATATCGCGATGAATGAAACCGTGCCCGTGAGCGGCGTCGAGCCCCTCGGCCGTCGCGATGGCGATGTCGACCAGGGACCGCACATCCATCGGCCCACGCAAGAGTCGATGCAGGAGCGACTCCCCCTCCAGGAACTCCATCGCGATGAACGGAGGATTTGTGATGCCGATGTCGTAGATCGTGCAAATATTCGGATGGTTGAGCGCCGACGCCGTCTGCGCCTCGCGCTGCAAACGCTCCATCGCGATTGCCGACGAGGTCAACTCTTCGGGCAGGACCTTGATCGCCACTGGTCGATGGAGTCGCGTATCGGTGGCCCGGTAGACCTCACCCATGCCGCCGCGGCCGATCAGCCACTGAATTTCGTACGGACCGAGTTGGGTGCCGGGTTGGAGAGTCAAGCTGAGTGGGGCTGATTATACTGACGGCAATCGTTGATCAGACCGGCGTCGTGCCCCGAAGCCACGTCACTCGACGCAGGTCGATCAGTCGAGACGCACATCAGCTTGAATTGGCGGCGCCAGCGACGGGTCGCGATCTGGACTACTGCGGGAATCCGACGCCGAGTGGCAGAAGGAGAATGTGATGTGGAACTGGCTCGCACCGGCACGAATCGGTCAGGACGTCCGGTACGCGTTTCGAGCAGCCCGACAGAATCCACTATTTGCGGCGGTTGCGGTCTTCACGCTGGCGCTCGGGATTGGCGTCAACACCGCCATGTTCAGCGTCATCAACACCGTGCTGCTACGCAAACCGCCCTACTCGGAGCCGGAGCGGCTTGTGATGGTCCGCCAGCAGTTCCCCAAGCTTGGCGAAGTGTCGCTCGGCGCATCGCCAGCCGAGTATCTCGACTATCGTGACCGCAATCGCGCCTTTTCCTCCATCGCGGGTTACGAGGACGCGGTGTTCGACCTGACGGGCGGCATCGAGCCTGTTCGTATTCAGGCCGAGCGCGTCACGCACACGCTGTTCTCCACGTTGGGCGTGTCGCCAGTCGCGGGGAGGGTGTTTGCGGCGGACGAAGATCGACCAGGCGCACCGCGGGTCGCGGTGCTGAGCTACGACTTCTGGCAACAACGTTTCGGCGGTCGCAGTGAGGTCATCGGGACCGTGGTCAGGCTCGATGAACGGCCACACACCATCATTGGCGTGATGCCTTCGGGCTTCGAGTTTCCGATCACCGCGGCCAGTGCAGGTGAGCCCCCTGTCCTCTGGGTCCCGATGGCCTTTACGGCTTCGGCAATTCGCGATCGCGCCGCCGAATTCCCCGTCCATATCGTGGCGCGCCTTCGACCTGACGTATCGCTGGCGCAGGCTGACCAGGATGTGGTGAGAATCGCCGCGGAATTTCAGCGCGAGCGCTCCGACATCTACACGGGCAATCTCGAGCTTCAAGTCAACGTCGAGCCCCTCGGTGAACGGAGCGGTGCGCGTGCACGGCCGGTGCTGCTGACGCTGGCCGGGGCCGTGGTATTCGTGCTGCTGATTGCCTGCGCGAACGTCACGAACCTCCTGCTTGCGCGGGCGGCGATTCGGCAGCGAGAGATGGCCGTACGACACGCGTTGGGCGCCAGCATGACGCGCCTTCTCGCTCAGAATCTGACCGAGAGTCTGCTGCTCGCCAGCGCTGGCGCGGCACTCGGTTGCCTCCTGGCGAAGGTCATCATCACGCTGGTCAGCAGCCTCTGGCCGTCTTTTGTCGCAGGTTTGGCGGATGTGCAGATCGATTCACAAGTCCTCGCTTTCACGCTCATCGTCTCACTCGTGACTGCTGTTCTCTGCGGTATTGCGCCTGCACTCACCTCGATGCGCGCTGATGTCACGTCCGCGCTGAAGCAGTCTTCGCGTCAAGGCAACGTCCAAGGTCGGCAACGATTGCGCGGAACGCTGGTGGTGCTCGAGGCGTCGAGTGCCGTCGTGTTGTTAATCGTCGCGGGCCTGCTCGTGCACAGCCTGGTCGAGGTCCTCCGCGTACCCACCGGATTTTCACCGGACGGCGTCCTCATCGCGCGCACGACGTTCAACCGCCAGCGATATCCGTCTGGTGAAGGCAGGCGTGAAGCCGAGCACCAGATGATCGAGCGGTTGCGGGCGCTGCCGAATGTGACGGCAGTCGGACTCACGACGCATATCCCACTGGCCGACGAACGGCAGATTGGCTTCATTCTCGAAGGAGAAAACATTCGATCCGTGCGGTGGGCCAATAACGCACTGGTCAGCGGTGAATACTTTGCGGCGCTCGGGATTTCACTCCTTCGTGGCCGAACCTTTGGCCATGAGGATGCGCCTGAGGCGCCACTGTCGGCGATCGTCAATGACTCCATGGCCCGCCGCTACTGGCCCCAAGGTGACGCGCTCGGCAAGCGGCTCGTATGGGGCGAACGCAAGCTCACCATCGTCGGGATTGCCGGGGACGTGCACATCGAGGGAATCGATGCCCAGATCAATCCGACGATCTACACATCCGTTTTTCAGATCGAAAGCGGCGCCACGACGAATGCGGTCTTCGTCGTTCGTGCTCGCGGCGCCGATCAAGCGGCACTGGCGCCTGCCGTCCGAGACGCTGTGTGGTCTGTCGACCAGGGAGTCCCGGTGTTCGATACCCGCACGATGGACGAGATCGTGTCTCGCTCGCTCGAAACGCGGCGTTTCGCGGTAACGATGCTGTCGTGCTTCGCGATTCTGGCACTGGCACTCGCGGTAATCGGGCTGTACGGCGTGCTCTCGTACGCGGTGGCGCAGCGCACGTCAGAACTGGGCGTGCGATTTGCCATGGGCGCCACACCAGGACAGGTGCTCCAGTTGGTGGTGGGCCATGGTCTTCGCCTGACGATGACCGGCATTCTCATTGGCGTAAGCTTCGGCGCGGTAGCGGCCCGAGGGATATCGCACCTGCTGTACGGCGTGTCTGTGAACGATCCTGCGACGTTTCTTGGTGCGGCATCCTTGCTCATGTTGATCGCCGCGGTCGCCAGTTATCTGCCCGCGCGTCGCGCATCTCGTCTCGATCCGGTAACTGCCCTCAGGTTCGAGTAGACGAGCGTTTGCGCAGGTCCTGCCGACCGCATCATGACGCTCAACGACCTCCGCCGTTTCGCCGTCAAGCGCAGCCTCGGCACGCCGACGACGCTCGAGCGTGCGATTGACACCCTGGGTTTCGTGCAGGCGGATCCGATCCGCGCGCCGGCGCGTGCGCAGGATCTGACGCTCCGGCCTCGCGTCGCCGGCTATCGTGCTGGCGATCTCGAGCGCCTCTACACATCGCTTCCCATCGAGGAGGACGTGTTCATCAACTACGGCTTCGTGACGCGCTCGCTCCGGGGGCTGATGCATCCGCGCACGGTCGCGTCGCTGTGGCCGACCGCGCGGAACAAACGCGCGCAGGCGGTGCTCGCCTTCGTGCGCGAGCGCGGCACGGTGCACCCCCGTGACGTGGATGCGCATTGCCCTCAAGGCACCGTGAAGAACTACTGGGGAGGATCGTCAAATGCCACCACGCATCTGCTGGCGGCGATGCATTACAAGGGATTGCTGCGCGTCGCGCGACGGGAGCAGGGTGTCCGTATGTATGCGATACAGCAACTTGGGCCGACGCCCATCGGTGCCGTGGTGCGGCAGGCGCGCATCGACGCTCTCGTCGATCTCCTCGTTCGCCAGTACGCTCCCCTGCCGGCGGCCAGCCTATCGTCCCTGGTGAGCCGCCTGCGCTACGCCGTCCCGCAGTGGCAGAGCGAGTTGAGGAGTGCCGTGCAGCGCGCACAGCAGCGGCTCGCTCATACCCGCGTAGAGGGCCACACATGGTACTGGCCGATCGACGAGCGCCTGTCGCTCGATGCGCCACCGGACGGAGTCCGCTTGCTGGCGCCATTCGATCCGGTCGTGTGGGACCGGCGTCGCTTCGAGCTGCTCTGGGGCTGGGCGTATCGCTTCGAAGCCTATACGCCCATATCGAGGCGCAAACTCGGGTACTACGCCTTGCCGCTGCTGTGGCGCGATCGCGTAGTGGGGTGGGGAAACGTGTCGATGAAAGGCGATCACCTGCAGACGGTGTTCGGCTATGTCCAGTCACATCCGCCGCGCGACCGTACGTTCGCACGTGAGCTCGAGGCGGAGATGGAGCGGATGCGTGCGTTCCTGACGGGCCCGGCCTGACCGGCCCGGATTACGCGTTGGTTGGCAGCACGTCGCGGAGCCCCGCGACGATCTGATCGAGCGTCAGGCCAGCAGTATCAATCACGATGTGCTTGCGATGCCACGCGCGATAGTCATGCGAAAGCACCTGCTCCCACGTGGGCCCACTCAATCCTGGTGTATCGGCCAGCCTTTGCTCGACTCTGTGGCGATGTTCCTCTCTGTCGGAACACGTGATTTCGACTTCGACAACCGTCACCGCCGCCCGCTTCGCGACATCCCGCCACGCATCGCGAGTGACGGGCCAGGGATTCACCGAATCGGCAACCACGGTCCGACCAATGCGAAGGTTGTCCTCGGCCACCGCGTAGGCGACGCGATAACCCGCATCGTCCACAGACACGACCGTGACCCCGGATTCACGGATCGCGATTTCAATGGAATCAATTCGGAGATGGACAGCGCCGAGCAACCGCGCGAGCTCGCTGGCAATCGTGGTCTTGCCAACCCCGGGCAAGCCGCCGAGGACGATCAGCATTCGTTTGCGGCAGTCTACCGCGGCACCAGCGGCACCCGCCTCATATCTGGACGACAATACCTGCGATGATTCAACTTCTTGCCCTCATGCTGTGTCTCGCCACGCTTGCGTGTTCGCCTGGGTCGGAGTCGGCGCCCCAAACCGCCGCAACACCGCCTCCTCTGACACTGGCCATCGTCAATGCCCGTGTGTGGACGGGCGACCAGACCAAGCCGTGGGCCGAGGCAATCGGAGCAATCGACGATCAGATCGCCGCCGTCGGAACCAACGACGAGATCCGCAAGCTTGCGGCGGGCGTGACACCGATAGATGCGGGCGGCCGTCTCGTCGTGCCGGGATTCATCGACACGCACGTCCACTTCCTCGAGGGCGGCTTCCGCCTCGCCTCCGTGCAGCTTCGCGATGCGAAGACGCGCGATGAATTCGTCAACCGCATCACGGCGTTTGCCGCCACTGTGCCGGAGGGAACGTGGATCACGGGCGGCGACTGGGACCACAGCCTCTGGGGCGGCGAACTGCCGACACGCGAGTGGATCGATGCGATCACTCCCAAGCACCCCGTGTGGATCAACCGGCTCGACGGACACATGAAGCTCGCCAACAGCGTCGCGCTCAAAGCCGCTGGCGTCACGCGGGCGACCAAGGACATCCCGGGAGGCGAAGTCGTTCGTGCCGGCGGCGAGCCGACTGGGCTCCTGAAAGACAACGCGATGGAGCTCGTCGACAAAATGATGCCGCCGCCGTCAGCGGAGATGCGACAGCGCGCGCTGGCGGCAGCCATGCGCTACGTGGCGGAGCGGGGCGTCACCACGGTCCACGACATGAGCATGCCAGCAGCTGCCGCGGGCGATCTGGCGACTTATGCGAGCGCCCGTAAGGCGAACGGTTTGACCACGCGCATTTACAGCGTGATGCCGCTCGCGGAGTGGGAGGCTCTCCGGGATGTAGTGGCACGCAAAGAGTATGGAGGTACGGACGGTCGCGGCGACGAGTGGCTGCGCGTCGGCGGGCTGAAAGGCTTCGTCGACGGGTCACTCGGTTCTCATACCGCCGCGTTTCACCAGCCCTTCAACGACGCGCCGAACGATCGCGGACTGCTTGTCAATACGCCTGACGACTTGTATCGCTGGATTTCGGGCGCGGACAAAGCCGGCCTCCATGTGATGGTTCACGCGATCGGCGATCGCGCCAATGGATTACTGCTGGACACCTTCGAGCGCGTCATCGGCGAGAACGGCCCGCGCGATCGCCGCTTCCGCATCGAGCATGCTCAGCATCTGGCCGCCGCCGACATCCCTCGGTTCGCCAAGCTTGGTGTCATCCCCAGCATGCAGCCGTATCACGCAATCGACGATGGTCGCTGGGCCGAGAAATACATTGGTGATCGCATCAAGACCACCTATGCGTTCCGGTCGCTCCTCGACGCTGGTGCCGGGCTCGCGTTTGGCAGCGACTGGTTCGTCGCGCCGCCAACCCCGCTCGAAGGGATTTACGCGGCCGTGACACGCCGAACACTCGACGATCGCCATCCAACGGGATGGGTGCCGGAACAGAAGATTTCAGTGGAGGAGGCCTTGCGCGCCTACACGGCTAACGCTGCCTACGCCTCGTTCGAGGAATCGCGGAAGGGGAGCCTGACGAGAGGGCGGCTGGCGGATCTGGTGATCCTGGAGCAGAACCTCTTCGAGATCCCGCCGGAGGAGATCCGGAACGTGCGCGTGTTCATGACATTCGTCGGCGGCCGGAAGGTGTTTGAAGGTCTCCAGTCGACTTCACAAAGGTGAGTGCGCGCCGTCGTGGTTGTGGCGGTACCATTGAGGTCTACCATGTTGAGGCTTGGACCGCGGTCACCAAGAAGAAGGTGGGCCGCCATCGCATGCATGTGCCTCTGCGCGTGCGCCAGCCCCTCTTCCGGTCCTCGACCAACTGAACAATCGTCCCCGACTTCGCACCTGGCCTTCATCGGCAAGACCTGGATTGCCTCGGACTCGTCTGCCGCTCCAGGCACGCTGCGCATTTTTCTCGGCGATGGCACGTTGGTCATGGACTCGTGCTTCGAGACCTACCGGCTGGCGAAATGGCGAGCGCTCGACGATCGCCGCATCGAATGGCAGGAGGATAGCGCTCGCATCGAGGCCGAGATCACGCATCCTTCCCCGGAGCGTCTCCAACTGCGGTTACAGCTTAAGAACGAAGTTCGAGAGGAACAATATCGCCTCGCGCAAGTGCCCTTTGTGTGTCCCGACATGCCGCGACAACAACCGGGTCAAGCCACGATCCAGGCGGCGGGCAGGCTGATTTATCTCGAGCGTCTCGCGCTGCCGCCGTCCGCGATTGTTCGGGTGGAGCTTCGCGATACCTCGCGCGCCGATGCTCCCGCGCGAACGCTCGCCTCTCAGACGATTCCCACCTCGCAGGGTCCGCCATTTGCGTTCTCGCTTACTGCACCACGCGCCGGCATCGATCCGCGCGCGACCCTGTCGGTGTTTGCAGAAATTCGAGACGGCAAGCGGCTCATGTTCATCACTGACATCCGGTATCCCGTGCCGCACGAGGGCGCGAACGGGATGGAAGTGCGCCTCAGCTTCGTCGCAAGCGCCGCCGGTGACAAAGCGCCCGGGCTCGTGACGCCGGTTCCCACCACTTATCGCTGCGGTAACGAGGTCTTCCAGGTCGCCTTCGAGGAAGGCCGCGCCTACGTCACATTGTCTGACGGCTCGCTTCTCACGCTCAAACGTTTGCAGACAGCTGGAGATCCCGAGCAGCCGCGAACCTTCAGCGACGGGCGCCTGACGTTCGTGCAGGAGATTGAGGGTGTTGGCGGACCGCGCGTGTTATTCGCCCGCGGGCGGATGGTGCCCGCACCGTGCACACGCCAACCCAAACCGGGTGGTGTAGAGTAGGCCGCTATGACCACGCGGCTCCTGACCCTCACCGCTCTTGCGTGCACTCTCTCATTCGTTCCCGCCAGCGCGCAATCGTTGACGCAGCAGGAACGCGACTCGTTACTGAAACATTTGCAGCAGACACGGCAGGCGTTTCTCGATTCGATTTCGGGCGTGTCGCCTGCTCAGTGGACGTTCAAAGCCGGCCCTGACCGGTGGTCGATCGCGGAGGTCGCCGAACACATCGCGATCAGCGAGACGACGATCCTGGCGATCGTGACGGACCAGGTCCTGAAGAGCCCGGCGGTTCCCCGTAACCCGAACCCAATCCCTGATGAGAAACTGCTTGCGATGTTGCTGGATCGCACGAGCAAATTCCAGGCACCCGAAATGCTGAAGCCGACCAACCGTTGGGCGACACGAGACGCGCTCGTGAAGGACTTTGTCGCGGCCCGTGAGAAGACCGCGGCGTACGTGAAAACCACGACCGACGATCTGCACGGTCACGCAGGTCCGCACCCAGTCTTCAAGATGCTCGACGGGTATCAGTGGGTATTGCTGCTGTCCGGGCACTCGGCGCGCCACACGGCGCAGATTCTCGAGGTCAAGGAGAGCCCGGCGTATCCAAAACAGTGATCCCGAAGATTTCGGTCGTTGGTCAGGCAGGCGCCGTGCGTTTCAGCTCGTCGGCGACGTCGAGGAAGCGTGCGATGTCGTTCGACGAGTTGAAAAGCGCAGGTGACACGCGGATCTGAGTCCCGTTTTCTCTGAGGCTCACGCGGGCAGTCGCGCGATCGAGCACCGTCCGGGCAAGTGTTGGCGTCGTGGGATTGCGGAAGGCGACGATCGACGATCGATTCCCGGAAGGCGTCAGGACCGTGAGATCTCGTGCACGCAGGCCGCTGGCGAGCTCGGCGGCGAGCGCAACGGTGTGGGTCTCGATACGACGCACACCGACTTTCTCGAGATACGCCAACGCCGCGCCCAGCTGATACACCGATCCGAAGGCAAGCGTCGCATAGTCGAACTTCTTGGCGGTCTTGTAGATCTCATAGCGACGTCCAGGCAGCTCCCGCTCGACGTGCAGCGCACCCATCCGGTCGGGAGGAATCCGATCGAGCAGGTCGCTGCGCACGTAGAAGGGCGCGACCCCGTAGCTGGCGAGCAGCCATTTGTATGTACCGGTCGTCATCACGTCCACACCACTGGGGCGGACGTCGATGGGAAACATGCCGACTGCCTGGACCGCATCGGCATAGAGCCAGGCGCCGTGCCTGTGTGCCAGGTCGGCGATTGGCTTGATGTCGTGTCGGAATCCATTCTGGTGCGAGACCCACGCGATCGACACCAGCCGTGTGCGTCGATCGACGAGCGGCTCGAAGTCGTCGATGCCGATGGCTCCCGCCCGCGCACGCGCGATCCGCAGCTCGACCCCCGTGGTCTTCTCCAGGTGTCGATACAGGACGAACGTCGTGTTGTAGTGCAGTTCGTCGACGACCACGTTGTCGCCGGGCTTGAAGGCGAGGGCGCGTGCCACGATGTTCTCGCCCTCGCTGGTGGCAAAAAGAAACCCGACTTCTTCCGGCTCGGCGCCAATCAACCGCGCGAAGCTCGCCCGCACCTGGTCGGTGCGCTGCAACATATCTCCAAGTAGAATGGGCCGCCGGCCCTTGCTTTCCGCGAACTCGCGGCCCGCCTCCACGACGGGTAGTGGCGTGGGCGTGATGTACGCGGCGTCGAGATAAAGGGTGGCGTCGGCGGCCGGAAAGTCAGCGCGCACGCCCAGCGAGTCAGCGGGGGCCGGCGCCTGGGCCGACCCGACCATCCGGGTGACCAGACCCGCTGCCGGCAGCGCCGCCAAAAAGCGTCGTCGATTGAGATCCATGGTGACGCGACATGCTAACAGGGTTTCCGGCCACGCGGCGCGTCACACCGCGCAGATGCTCGAGGTCAAGCAGGCGCAACAATCACCGCCGCACAATCCGACGGATTTACAACCTTCGCACGTGAAGTGATCGTGGAATCGACAGGAGATGCATATGCGACACGCCACAATGACCGGACTCGTGCTGCTCATGTTCATCGCAGGTACGGCGCGTGTTCGCATGATCGGCTCCCCATCGGAGATCATCGTGCTTCGTGGCGTCGGCGAGTCCACGAGCATTCGCGGCGGCATCGAGGTGGCAGCCGGCTCGCTCGCCTTTCTACGCGGAGCGCAATTTGGTTTGGCCCAGAATGTTCGGTCTCTCACGTATTGAACTGACTATGTGCAGCTCGAAAACGTCGGCAATCGTACGAGCCGCAGTCGTCGGCCGCGATTAGGGGTGAGCAGTCGGGAAATCCCATGCAGCGGCGACAGCTGCCGCGGTTGGCGGATGCTCGACAACAATCCGAAGACGATCCGCATCGCGGTGGGAGGCTTTCACTAGCTAGCAGGCTGCTGAACACGTACGGTGCGCGGAAGCACCGAAATCACGGAACCCCTGTGTTTCTGTGTGTCCGTGTTTCCGTGCGTCGTTCGTGAATAGCGTGGTTGGGCTGTTCAGCAAGCTCCTCTCTAGAGTCGATTGTTCGACAGCGTCACGCAACGTGACATGCTCGTGATGGCCCTGACTCCTGAAATCTCTACAGCAAGCTCGAGCAGTAGTTCTCTCGACCAATACCGAGACACATCGATATGCTGGTGACACAGGTGCGGTTGCCAGCCTCGCGGTCACAGATCCGAGCGGTTGCAGCATTGTCAATCCACAAGGAGGTGTTCAGATGTCAGAGAGGAACAAAGAGATCATCAAAAAGGTAAACCAGGCATTCGCCGAAGGCGACACCGAGAAATTCCTGACCTTCTGCGCGGACAACGTTAAATGGACCATGGTCGGTGAGAAGACGGTGGAGGGGAAAGACACCATTCGCAAGTGGATGGCAAGCATGCCCTCGGACCCGCCCCGGTTCACGGTCGATAACGTCATTGGCGAGGGCGACTTCGTGACTGCGTACGGCGAGATGACGATGACCGAGAAGGATGGCACCCCGGGGTCGTACTCATACTGCGATGTTTACCGCTTTCGGGGTGACAAGATCGCCGAACTGAACGCGTTCGTCATCAAGACCGCGCCCAAGTACGAGAAGAGCGGCGTTTGACACAGATCGGCAGTTAGAACCATGAGGAACATCCGCAGTCCACCTGCATCGCTCGATCGGGAGGCCGCAGGCGGCGTCATGTCGTCCCTGGGTGACGCTGGGACGCGCGATATCGGCTGCGCCTGGCGTTACGCAAGGAATATCCATCAGGCGCAACTTTGCCGCTTTCACCACACCTGCTAAACACTGACCGCCTCACGTCCGAAACATTAAGAGGACACCTTCGTCTCAAAGGTGCCATCGCTGGCACGACCGCACTGGCACGCGTTGTGCTAGAGCGCGCTGTGGCGAGATACCACGGAGGTGATGTCCGGATGCTGCGCGAACTGCTCGCAACTGACGAACGTCGGGCGCTCGAGTTCTTTTTCGTGCATCTTCGAGACGTCTCCGAGCCAGGCGTGGCCGGAGACGAGCTCCTCTACAACGCCAGTGTGCTCGCGCATTACGCGCAGGTATCCACCGCCGCAGTGGACGGCGTACCCATGCTGTCAGGTCTGAGCACGGTGTTCGACCAGTTCGTTGTCGACACCACGGTGCACGATGATGGCGAGATGATGGAAACGGCCGCCGCGCAGTGCCTCGTGCTTGCCGGGTTCTTCGAGGATCAGATGCGCCGGCGGCACGCGATCGGCTGGTACGCGGAGCTGGGCGCCGGCTTCTTCAGCCGCGCGGCCGCACAACAGGAATCGGAGCGGAAGGCACGACTGCTGAACGCGTTGTCCCGTCATTTCGAGCTGTGGCGGCAGCGACACGCACGTCTGAGCCGCGAGCTACGGGACCTGCCGTACCTGTTGCCGCCGCCACAGTCGTCCTGCTGATTTGGACTCCCGCTTCGCTGTTTCGCAACTATCTAGACATCTTCTAAGGCCACAGTCGTGCCTTTTGAAGCAGGTTTTCGGCAGGCCTTGGAAGATGTCTCGCCCCGCGGAGCCGGGCAAAACAACACTGCACTAGCGAAGTGGAGCCTCAGGTCCCTCTGCGGTTGGAGGCGGAGCTTCGCTAGAGATCATCGAAGTGTCCACAGAGCGATCGCGGACACATCCTTCACATAGACACGATCGCCTGAGATGACCGGCTGCGCCCACGTCGCGCTTTCGGCGACGGCGTACCGCCGGATCGGGTCGAATTTGTCCGGTGTTGCACGCGCGACGATGAGCTGTGCGTCATCCTGCAGCGCAAACCACAGATTGCCGGCGCGAACCACCGCGGCATTGCCCGCCTGGCGTCCCTCACTCAGCCACAACGTCTTGCCGGTTTTTGCATCGATGGCGAAGAACTGACCGCTGTTCTGTGCAGAGAAGCCAAACAGGGTGTTGCCACTCACGACGCCCGTGCTCATGTCCATGCTGACATCGGCGTTCTCCCACACATCTTCAGTCACCCATTCGTTGTTTCGCTTCTGTGCGGTGAACGCAGTGACACTTTTTTGCAAACCAGAAATGATTACGGTCTGCCCGTATAACACCGGTGTGACGGCGTTCCTCGTCGCGCGTACCGTGAACGGGCGGCGCCAGAGCAGCTCGCCGGTCGCAGCAGCGACCCCCACGAGATTCTCCTGCGTCAGCGTGACGATCTGGCGAACACCGTCGAGCTCGGCGACGATGGGCGAGCCATACGACGGCCCGTCGCCGGTCCAGCGCCATTTCACCTCGCCGGTCATGGCGTCGAACGCCGTCAACGCGCCATTGCTGTGTCCACCGATGTGGAGGATCACCATCCCGCGATCGACCAATGGTGACATGGCGGTGTGGTACATCGGTTGAACGGCCGAAGCGGGCTGCTGCCAGACCTGCTTGCCCGTGTTGGCGTCGAAGGCGGTCACGATGCCACTCATGCCGAGGGTGTACAACCTGCCATTCGCAAACGTGGGGGTGGATTTGGGTCCTGTGCCGTGGGTGCGTGTGGCCGCCCCATTG
Organism: uncultured Acidobacteriota bacterium; assembly: GCA_963846425.1. Taxonomy (GTDB): domain Bacteria; phylum Acidobacteriota; class Vicinamibacteria; order Vicinamibacterales; family UBA2999; genus JACCSI01. Next base: position 380,202 of record CAWJVW010000003.1, read on the forward strand.
GGCGTGTACGGCGCCGGGTAGCGCGTTTCCCAAACGGTCGTACCGGTTTCGGCATCAAGGGCGCGCATGACTTCGTTGGGTTCCTGGCGCGTGAAGGCGTAGACGTGGTTGCCTACTCTGATTGGTGCGGCGTACCCGAGGCCGACGTCAACCTTCCACTTTCGCGTGAGCTGTTCCGGCCACGTCTTGGGCTCCGTGAACGATGCCGCCGCGCCGTCACGATTCGGTCCTCGCCATTGTGGCCAATCCGTCGAACCGCCTTGCGCCGACAGCATGAGTGTGCCAGTTGCTGTGCTGATCAGGACGCCAAACGCTGCGCATGCGAATCTCATCAATCCCTCCATCCCTAGTTTGTTTGCTTGGCCTGCAGCTTCAAAAGCTCGGCAAACGGCACGATCGCACCGTGCAAAGGGACAATACGCTCGACCGCCAGCTTGCGTTTCGTGATGTTGTCGAGGAGGTTGGCGGCGTAAGGATTGACGGCCGCTCCCGGGCTGAAGGCATCCACCTCGACGAGCACGCGCTCGGCGGGGAAGTGAATCATGAGCATCGTGTCGGAGTGTGGGTTGCCGGCGACGTGGTAGAGCCCCACCGTTCTCGACCCGTCCTTCACGATCTGCTCGTCATCGACCGTCTCGACGCGAGCTGGCTGCGGCTTCTTGGCAAGCGTGTCCGGCGCAACTGAATGTGGCCGCTTGGCCATCGTCTCAAAAAATTCGCGATTGCCGTTCTGGGTCACGATGGCGAGTCCTTCGGCGATAGCTGCTCGGATGCCAGCGGTGTGATCAAAATGGTGATGAGTGGTGATGACTTTCGTGAGCGGCTTAGCGGGTTGAAGCTCGCGGGCCTTGGCGATCACGGCCAGCGTCCGCGCTTCGCTCTGGGGCGCGTCAATCAGCATCAAGTGATCGCTCATCTCGACCAGCACGCTGTGGTGCGACTGGCCGGCCAGTAGCCAGATGCCGGGCGCCACAACCTCCGGGACAACGCTTGGGGCAGGTGAACCGCTCGCCGCTGGCGCCGCCGCAGCTTCTTGTGGGGCTGCGACATCACCAACTTCACCGTCCAGCGCCTGTTTGGTGTACCGGAGTTCAGCAGTCGTGAAGTCGTCGACGTTGGTCGTCACGCGGGTCGGGAGCTTCATCCCCGACACATCCGCATAATCCGAGAAATCCGTCGAGAGCGTGACGTCGCCGAGATTCGGGTGGTAGCTCTTCGACTCGACGCGCGACGGCAAGCCCGCGGGGTTCACCGTGAGCACGAATGCGAGTCCGTCATCAGTCGTTACGTCAACGAGACGATTGGCGCCATCAGTCCGCGCGTTGGCAGTGGTCGTGCCCGTGGCGAGGGCTGCGCGAACGATGGCGACGGGGTGGTGATAAAAATCGGCGCGGCGGTCGCGGGCCGTCGACGGTGCGACGCGCGTGGCAGTGCCGTTCGCGCCAATGTTGTAGCCGATTTCGCCGTCGATGCCCTGCACCTGTCGCTGCGGCGCTGGCCCTTGGAAATAGGCAAAGTTTGGCGTCCGCGTGAGCTCGGTGCGAGCGCGTCGGGCGGTCAGGTCCATCCGGCGAATGAACCCGCTCAGCGTAAACGTTTGGCCGCGCGCACCCGGCCGCATGTCCTGGCCCAGGTTGTACTGCGTCCCTTCACCCTCGACGGTAATCGTTCGCAGAGCGGTCACGCGCTCGCGGCCGCCAAGCGCCGCGGCCGCCTCGTTGACGACTTGCTGTTCGGGCGTTGCCTGTGCGCATCCGATCGACAGGCAGAGGATCGATGTTGCGAGAGCGTTCGGAGTCATCACGGTCTCCTCATTGACGGAGGTCGAATAGTACCTTGAGCGCACTTCGCGCGTCGGCAAAAGCGGACTCGTACAGGTCGAGAGTCGCAACCCTGGAGACGAGCGGCCCGACCCGCACTGCGCCGGACGCGAGGAGTCCAATTGCAGGGGCGAATGGTCCACAGCGGGACCCGACGATCGTGACCTCGTTCACGACGACGGGCGAGGAAGCGACAGAAATGTCTCCGTGGATGGTGGATTTCAGGACGAGTGTCCCGCGCGGCCGCGTGAGATCGAGAGCCTGACCAAGCCCGTCTGGCCGGCCGGTCACGTCGACCACGACATCGAAACAATCGCCGGGGGTCGCGCCGTTCGCCTGCCTCGCCGCCAGGCCCAACCCGCGCGCCACAGCGAGCTTGTGATCGTGGCGACCGACGATCGTCACGTCGGGTGTCGCTGTCCGCAGGACCTGCGCGACGAGCAATCCCATCCGCCCGTCACCCACGACGGCGACACGGCATCGATCGTCGATCGCGACCTGTTCGAGGATACGGCACGCGGCGGCCGTCGGCTCTACGAACACGGCCGTCTCATCGGCCATCGTGTCGGGGATTTCGTGCAGATTATCGGCTGGGAGCGAAATCAGCTCGCCGAAGGCGCCATTTCTGCCTCGAATGCCGAGGACCGTCCGATTGACACAGTGCTCGCGAACGCCGGCTTTGCACCAGTCACATCGGCGGCAGCCGATATTGATTTCGCCGGCGACACGCTTGCCCATCCAGGACCCGTCGGCCGGCGAGCCGACCGCCTCGACCACGCCAACGAATTCGTGGCCCGGGATTCCACGGAAGTCGGCATAACCCTTCAGGAGCTCCAGGTCGGTGCCGCAGATCCCAGCCATTCGCACGCGAATGCGACATTCGCCGCGCGCCTCGGGAGCGGGCACGTCCTCCAACGCCATTGATCCCGAACGACCGACGACGAGGGCCCTCACTACAACTGGGTTTTACCATGCTACGCGCGACGCATCTCGCCAAGTACCGTGGGAATCAGCTCCGAGACGGTCGGGTGAATGGGCACCGCGCGCACGAGCACGTCATACGTCACGCCCGCATTCATCATGTCGAGCACGCCGTGGATCGCCTCGTCTCCACCGGTGCCGAGGATCGCAGCCCCCAGGATCTTCCGCGTGTCGGCATCGGCGACGACCTTCATGAAGCCCAGCGTTTCCCCCTTTTCTATCGCACGACCAACGCGGCTCATGGGACGCTGTCCGACGAGCAACGGCCGTCCGCTCTTCCGCGCCTGGGTTTCTGTCATGCCCACGCGGCCTAGAGGCGGGTCGGTGTAGAGCGCATAGCCAGGCACGCGATCACTGACGCGCCTCTGCTCGCCGTCCAGAAGGTTCGCGGCGACAATCTCGAAGTCGTTGTACGACGTGTGAGTGAAGGCGCCGCGGCCATTGCAGTCGCCCAGCGCCCAGATCCCGGCGACGTTGGTGGCGAGGCCGTCATCGACGGTGATGTAGCCGCGGTCCGTCGTCACTCCAATCGCGTCGAGACCAAGATCCTCGGTGTTGGGCCGGCGGCCAACGGCGAGCAGGACGTGCGACCCTACAACTGTGGGTTCGCCCTCTGTGCAGTTGACGCCCACTGCCACGCCACGCTCGTGCCGTGCGAAGCTGATGCACTCCGCGCTGGTGCGCACGCCGATGCCTTCGCGAACCAGTATGTCTCTGATCGCCTCTGACACATCTTCGTCCTCACGCGCGATTAGGTGCGGGGCTTTTTCGACCACGGTAACAGTGGCGCCAAAGCGCCGATAGGCTTGCGCGAACTCGAGGCCGACATAACTGCCGCCAACGACCACCAGATGGTCAGGCAACTGGTCCAACTTCAGTATCGAACTGTTGGTGAGGTAGGACACGTCGCCGATGCCTGGCATGTTCGGGACGTTGGCGCGTCCGCCGACGTTGATGAAGATTCGAGGGGCGGTCAGGCGGTCGTCGCCGACTGTCACAGTGTCCGCGGTTTCGAAACGTGCCTGTCCGCTGATGACCGTGCAGCCCTTCATGCCCCGCAGCCACGCCTCGACGCTTGCGCGCGAATTGCCGGATACCTCATCGGCACGCGCCTTCACGCGACGCATATCAACGTGTACGCTGTCACCGACGACGACCCCGTACTCCCCTCCGCGCCGCGTGAGGTGGGCTGCATACGCGCTGGCCACGAGGGTCTTGGTTGGGATGCAACCGGTGTTGACACATGTCCCGCCGATCAGCTTTCGCTCGATGAGGGCCACCGTCATGCCGGCGGCGGTGAGCCGTCCGGCGAGTGGCGGGCCGGCCTGGCCAGCACCGATGATGATGGCGTCGAATCGCCTCATTGAACGGTCATCACAATCAGCAGCGCGCCGATGATAGCCACTGCGTCCTCGATGAATGCAGCGGGACGATCGTTGCCGAACGCCGCGGCAAGACGCGCTCGGGCCGCGCGCCCGCCGAGTGTGCCGACAATCGCGCCGACAATCCCGGCGACAAGGCCGCCAACCATGGCGTCGCCCGAAGCTCCAATCGCAGCTCCCGAGAGCGCACCCATCACGATGCGCGCGCCGAACTGCATCGGCACGGTGCGGCTGGGCGTGGACGGAAGTTGGTCAGTAACCAGCTCCGCCAGCGCGAACACCGTGAGGATCCATCGCGTCCAGGGAGAGCCGAGAAAGGCCAGCCACGTCGTTCCCAGATCGAGCCAGCCGAGATGGGCCGCCCAACTGACCGCCGCCGGTGCGGTCATGGTGCGAAGTCCCGCGACGACGCCGATCATCAGGGCGGAGAGGAGGATCACGTGCTGTTGAACTTACAGGGAGATCGGCGAGTTCGGGGAGAAAAAATGTTCTCCCTGATCTCCATGATCGCCCTGTGAATTTCTCCATGACCGCGCCAGACGTTTTTCCTCGACGCTCCGCTGATGTCCAATGGAGAAGACATACATCGGCGGACGTTAACATCCGCGGGTCGGTCGGTCAATCGGCGCTCGCTGGTGTGATCGCGGGACTAAAGGCCCGCGACCTGGGGCCGATTGTTCTCGGAATGGTAATGGTCTATTGTCGGGACGAGGCTGACCGTGCTCAGTGTCATTGAAATCGCCGCAGTCCTCGCGTGCACGCTCTTTGCCGGCGCGGCGATTTATATCAATGTGGTGGAGCATCCTGCTCGGCTGTCCTGCGGCACTGAGATTGCCACGATTCAATTTGGACCGAGCTATAAACGCGCAACCGTGATGCAGGTGTCGCTCGCGGTGACCGCCGCGATGGCGGGCCTGATTCGAGGGATACTCGGAGGCGGCGCGGTCTGGTTCGCGGCGTCCGCGCTGATCCTCGTGGTGATCCCATACACGGTGATCGTGATTCTTCCAACTAACCGCAAGCTGCTGAATCCCAAACGCGATCGAGCGTCGAGAGAGACTCACCAATTGCTCGAGAGGTGGGGACGACTCCACGCTGTGCGTAGTGCGATGAGTCTCGTCGCGGCCATTCTCTTCATCTGGGCTGCGGCACGGCAGTAGCAGAGGAGTGTCGTTCACATCACTGGGAGTTCATGGAGTTCAGGGAGAAGAATGTCCTCCCTGATCTCCCTGTGAATAAGAATGGCTCCCTGATCTCCCGTTGAATTACCCGGTATCAGAACCCAACCCGGAACCCGTAATCGAACGACCAGCCCGCCGCGGGGCCGTCAAGGGCGCGGACGACGGCAAACTCAAAGGGCAATCCGCCGGCGTTCAGCCGTACGCCGGCCCCGATGCTGCTGATCGTGCTGCGCCGCTTCACATCTGTCTCCCTCGATCGATCCTCTGACCAGACGATGCCGCCATCGGCAAAGATGAACGCGTCGGCGGGCAGAGGCCCGTACTCGATCTGGCGTGAGAGAAGTCCCCAGACGGGGAACCGCAGCTCGATGTTTGCAACCAGCAGGCGATTGCCCAGCAACTCGTCCCCGCACGCACGGCTCGGTGTGGGCTGGCAGTGTCGCGTGTCGAGCCCGTGTCCGCGGACGAAGTACCGCGACCCGAGAAAGCTCGAGAGCAGCCTGGGGTCATCGCCGTCCGGTCCGTACCGCCCAGAGTGCAGCAGCCGCATTGCGAGCGAGTACGGGCGTACCGGCATCAGGTATTGGCGGTAATCGGCAAGAACGCGCGTGTACGACAGACTGCCGATCGCCGGCGCAATCTCGAGGCGATAACGCGACCCCAGCAGCGCTCCAGTCGGGCCGAAGACTGTCGTATCGTGAACGAGCGCGCTCCCGATTTCGGCGACGGTCGTCGCCCTTCCGCCCGACGACTCGACGCGTCCTTCGTCGAGCACCCGACCGGTATCGAGCGACACGACCTGCGATCTCAGATCGCGTTGATAGGCCGCGTGACGGACGCCGCCCGTAAACTCGACGCGCAGCCCCCGGCTGAAGGGATACGCCACCAGGCCGGCCGCACGAAGCTGAACCCGCTGGAGGTAGTCGGCCTGCTTGAAGAGTGCCGGCTGTCCGTCGTGCACGATTGTTTCGGTGCGCCGGTATCGGCGCAGAGTCGGCTCCAGTTCGGCGATGGCGCCCCAGTTCCACCGCTTCCGTTGATTGAGAAATCGCGCCTCGAACGCCGCATCCCGCAAGCGATTGCCAATCTGCATGGCAGCGCCAAAGCGCCGCTCGCCTAGCATGTCGCCGAAGAGCAGCGAGCCGCCCCCACGAACAAACGTACCAAACGCGCCGCCGCCCGAGCTCACATACGGCTGCCCGATTCGTTCCAGCGAGAGCCGCGGCGAGTATTCCCGAGTGGTCATCGTCGAGTGACTTGGTAACCCCGTCTGGCTGTCGGCCAGCAACTCCGCAACCAGGCTCGACCTCGCCTCTGGCGGCGCAACCGTTGCGGGTGCGAGTTCAGCGCTCGGCTCGCCCTGGATTGCCGCGGCGCCGTCAAGAATCTCGAGCTGATGGCGGCCTTTCCTGTAGACCGTGAACGCCATCACCGGTGCCTGACCTGCGAGCGACATCGCAGGGCTCGTCGGTGTGAGGCCGCTCACGCCTGTCTCGACGACAGTTACCTGATGCGTCATGGACTGCTGCAGGTCCAATCGAAAGACGTTGCTAACGCCTTCTGGATTGGCCACGAAATACAGATGTCGGCCGTCGGCGGTCCACTGCGGATTCACGTGCCCGACACCTGGCGCCCTTGTCACGGCGCGCACATCACCTGATGCCACGTCGATTGTTGCGAGTTGAGTTCGACCAAAGCTCAGGGAAGTGAGGTTGCTCGAGTAGCGGTCCGTTGCAAAGGCAATCGTGTGACCATCCGGCGACCAGGCGGGATGCAGATCCGCAAAGCCATCGTCGGTGAGCTGCCGCAGATGTCGGGTGCGGAAATCATAGACATATAGATCCGTGAAGCCCCCGGCTATGGCCGAGAACGCGATGGATTTGCCGTCGGGCGCCCACGTGGGTGACAGGATCTGACCGAGCTCGCGCAACACGATTTCACGGTCGCCGCCTCGATGGCGCATGTCGAGCACGACCAATGCCGCATGGCCTCTTCGTACCGCCGGAAACGCGAACCACTCTCCGCCCGGACTCCACGCGCCTGCGGATCGCAGCGGTTGCAAGCTGTCGAACCGTGCGCTCGCAGTTGTCGTCGCGAGTTTTCGCACGATGCGGCGCGTTGGGACGTCGGCCAGGAAGAGATCGAGCGATAACCGATCGCGCTCTGAGAACAACACCGCCTGCCGGCCGTCGGGACTGAGCACCGGAGCGAGCTGGACCCTTCCGAATGCGCCGTTGGGCTCCCTGGCCGGGGAGGTCGTGCCGGACGGCTTGCCATAGGCCTCAACGGCGGCGGTCCGCCAATCCGCAAACAGCGTCTCGAGCTCCAACCCCGTCGCGTAACGCATGCGATCCGTGGTCTTCCCGCTCTTGCCAGGCTTGAGCGCTTTCTCCACGACCTCGTCGCCGAATCGTTGCGCCAGATAGGCCCAGAATGCATGGCCGTACTGGTACGGCGAGAGACGCCGCGCTGCGTCGCGTTCGCGGCGTGGCAGCCGGTCACTTGCTACGGCATCGCGGAGCCAGAGAGTCGCTTCCGCATCCGTCGCCCCGCGCGCGAGGTATTCCGCCATTCCTTCGATGAACCAGAGAGGTTGTCCGGTGCCGCCGCGCTGCTTACGCGCGATGTCGAACTGAAACGCGTGGACGATCTCGTGTCCCAGGACTCGATTGGTCTCGGCCAGCGTGGGCGCGAACGGCATTGCGATACGACGCTTGGCCGACTCCGTGACGCCGCCCACGGTATCGGAAAGGAGTCCCGAGACGACATTGGTTTGCGCGAACTCCGCCTGGCTGCCGTACAACACCAACGGCTGCCGCCTGTCGAGCTCATGGTTCAGGATTCGGGCAAAGCGCGTATACCAGCGTTCCGCGAGCTCGGCTGCCACCCGCGCGGCGCGCTCTTCGCGGGGGTAGTAATACAGGTCGAAGTGTTCAGTGCTGAGAACTCGAAAGTCGAAGTCCACATATTCGACCTTGTTGCGGCCGAAATACTGCGCATGGGCGTCCGGCACTCCTACGATCCCTGTCAGGACCACGGCCGAGATTGTGGACAGACGGATCACGCGCATCACGAAACACGACCTTTGCTTGCACCACGCGGCGGAGCGAAAGCGGGAGGGCTCTTCCGAAACCGAGTGGCTTCCTTCTAACGCAGAGATAGGGTCGCGTCAAGATTGTTCTTGCTGAGCAGGCTGGGAAGGGTCGGAAACCGACGGAGAGATGAGGCGGCGGGGCAGGATGGCGGGGACAGGTTTGAACCTGTCCCCGCGCGCCCGCCGACTGGGGGAGGTCTACCAGCGGAACGTCACGCCCACGGTCCCGCGCCAGAAGTCGAAGTCGGCTAAACCGAGGTCGAATTCATCGTCGGGCTCGTTGTCCTGCAGCGATCGGAAGTAGCGGATGTCGCCACGCAGCCCGATCTTGTCGTTGAAATACCCCTGCACGCCGCCGCCGACGTTCACGCCGAAATCGTTCGTGTCAAGGTCATTGAAGAACGATCCACCATCCACATGGCTCCTGATGAGGCCGACGCCGCCGGAGCCGTATGGCCTGATACCCTCACCGCCAGGCGCGCCAATGAGCACATTCCCCATCAGCGTGGTGACGTTGCTGTCGCCAAACTCGAAGTTCGAGTCGCCCAGCGTATTGGCAAAGAAGTTCGGGGAGTAGCCGAAGTCCACCTCAAAGCCGATGGCGTTGTCGCCCAACCAACCCAGCGTGCCACCGAAATCGATCCGACGCTCGGCTTCGTCGTCGAAGTCGTCGAATTCTTCAAAGTTGGCATCGCCGCCAAAGTTGGCGCCAACAAACGGGGTGAAGAACCAGCCCTGCGCTGAAGCAGACACTGGCACCAGCGCAAGCATCAACGCGCTAATCATGAATAGCTTAGGAACTCGCATCGTACCTCCCTCGGGTATTAACGGGGACAGGCTTCAACCTGTCCCGACAGCAAACCTGTCACCAACTGCGGCCCGGTGTCGCCAGCTGGCGCTGCCGGGCTCCGCACTCTTCCATTGGTGGATAGTGCAATCCCAATGCCCAAGGAGCATGAGCGAATAAGCAAAGCTGTGCCTTGGGTTTCTTCGGAGGTGTTGGATCTACGAATCCCGATTCTTGTATTGGGGACCCGACTAGAAATTGTCGGGCTGCGGAAGCTCGTCCGAGGCGTCAGGTTCTGGTTACACGCCCCTATAAAGCAGGTACGCGCTTACCGCTCGACCCGCTCTCACTTTCGGCGACGCGCCGGGAGCCATGGTAGCCAGCACGGCCATGATGGAACGCGACTCCTCGGACACTTCCAACCCAGCTGCTTCAGCCGCCGCGACGATGTGGTGGTCGAAGCGGGTGAAGATGTCTTCGCTGAATTCATCCCGCTCCTGTTTGGTGCCCGCCTCCTCGTTCTCGTTGTAATAACCGATGAGGACGAATTTCGCGAGGTAGTCAGATGGCATGATACGCCTCGTTAGATGCCGAACGTCCACCCGATGCCGGCAAACCAGAAGTCCTTTTGCTCACGGAGTTGGCCGAACGGATTGACGCCCTTGTAAACGTAGAAGAAGTAATCCTTGAGCGGGATGTTGCCGGTACCCTCAGGCACGGTGCGGCCGATGGCCAGGCTGTACGACCAGTGCTTGGTCTCTTCCTCCCCAGCTGCGCGATGAAACTTGTAAGCAAGCTTGTGCCGCAGATCAAGTGACACGAAGGCCTCGCGGCTGCCTCGTTGCCAGCCACGCCACTCGACACCGAAGGATGGCTCGAAGTTTTTTTCAGACGGCGTCAGAGTCGGGTTCGGGTCGCCGATCAAATGGTCGGAGTAATACCCATCGTCGCCGTGGAGGTTGATGCCGCCGTGGCGAACGGTCACCATCGACTCGCCAAACATTCGCTCGTACGAAACGCCGTACTCCAGGTACTCGAAGCTGGGGTTTACCCGCTCGAACGCCGGATCTCGCTGAGCGATGATCGTGTACTCGTCGCCGAGGTGAGTGCTCTCGTGCGCCCACGGCGTCAAGCGAATCCCCAACCACGATTCTTCGGTCAGCCCATACTGAAACTTCGTCATGAATCCGTAACGGTAGTCGGTGTCCACAATGGGCGCCGACTCGTCTTTGTGGTCCTCGATCATGTGAAACGACACGGGGATCCACAAACCGACGCCCCACTCCCCGTGACCGGCCCGGCCGTCATCGCTTTGCGTGCGCCATCCAACGATGGGTACTTCGCGGCCGAGAGTGATCTGCCACACGAATCGATTGCCGGGCTCGAATGAGTGAGGGAACGCTTTCGCCCAAGCGGGAACAATCAGCGTCATGCGCGCGGCGCGCGGGTCTGCTTTGAGCAGCTCGTAGTACGGCAAGTCCTCGAAGTTCCACACGTCCTGCGCAGCCGACTCGTCAACGCCGATCAGCAGCAGGCAGATCATCGCGATCATGACGGTTCGCACCCATGCGGTAGTGGAGACGATTTGCATGGTGGCGACTCCCACTCTGCTTTAGACGGACAGGCTGCAGGGAATTCCAACTAACCCCACAACCACTGCTGCTGGCGGCGGCGACGGCGTGATTACGGTACCACGACGGTCTGCGCGGCGGTCGCAGCGCTGCTTCCGCAGGCGTTGGTCGCGACAACGCGCGCCGTGTACGTGCCCGGTGATACCGAACCCGACAAGGAAAGCCCTGTTGTTGGAATGTTGCCGACAAACGATCCGGTGACGAGCAAGGTGTAGCCCGTGACTGGCGCACCGCCTGCGGGCGTCGACCATGACGCCGATACGACGGAACCGCTCTTTGACAGTGAGAACCCTGTCGGCGGGTTCGGCACGACACACCCCGGCGTGAACGTCAACGTGACAGGGTTGGACGGCAGACTTGTTCCCGATGCGTTGAAAGCCCGCACAGCAAATGTATAGGTTCCGGCTGGAACTCCGGAATGCGAGAAACTTTCGACTCGCGGGAGAGAGACCGACGTCGTGAGCGCACCAGTGACGTCAAGTCGCACCCCGGTTGCCGCAGGCCCCGTCGTCGCGTTCCGCCAGGTTAACTGCAGCGTCGAGCCATTGGCCTGCCCGACCAACATTGTCGGCGCCAACGGCGGTGCAGGCACGTTCACGAGGACCTGAATTTCGTTCGACGCAGCGCTCTTCGTTGCGCCAAACATCGCGTGCAGCCTGAGATAGAACGCACCGGATGGCAGTGCAAGCGAAAAGGAGCTCGCCGGCGCGACGATTGGGATGCTCCCCAATACCGATCCCGGCGAGAGTCCGCCTTCGAGGAAGAAACTTGAAGGTCGAAGGCTGTTCAGTGGCATGTTCCATGACAGTGACACTTGATTGCCGTTGAGTGCCGCTAGTGCGAAATCTGTTGGTGCGCCCATGACGAGTGGCGTCGGCGTTCCGACGGGTGCTCGCCACCACCCACGACCGTGCGTGGCGAGGATCAACTCGTTGTTGAGCCAGAACAAATCATCGATGCGCACACCTGCGGGACCGTCCTGCGGTACTCGCCAGCCGGCGCCGCCGTTCTCGCTCGTGAACAACCCTACCTCTGTTGCCGCATAAATCCAGTGGGTACCTGTCGGCGATGGATGAATCTCGAGATCTCTGACGGGTACTGCAGGAAGGGTCCACGCACCTTGTCCGCTGGCGTTCTGCCAGGTGCCGCCGCCGTTGGCGGTGGTCCAGACATTACCGCTCGAGTAGGACCCGTAAGTGACATACACCAGCGCTGGGTTATGCGGAGCAACGGTGATTCGCGTCAGGTATCGGCCTGCTGGCAGCGGTACCTTATCGACGCGGGACCACTGTGGCTGTGCGGCAGTCGCGCTGGCAGTCATGTAGATTTGGCCATTGGATCGGCCCACCCAGACGATGTTGGAATCTGATGGAGCGACGGCAATCGCACTGATGTAGTTGGACCCCGTACCGCCGGGCACTGCCAGGTCCCTCCATGTCGGGCCGGTCGACGGACTGACTGCTTCTCGTGCGTTCTCGGTTCGAAACAATCGTATGCCTCCGACATACAACCGGTCTGGCGCTCGGAGGTCCATCACGAACGGCGCGATGAAATGCGCGGTTTGATCACACGCATCGTGCATCCGGAAAAGCGGTTCACTACATCGCGTGAGGGGTGCGTAATCAGTCGCCGTCTTTCGCGACAAACCCAGCCACTGGGTGGTGGTGTAGAGGACGTCGGGCGATCTGGGATCGATGGCTCCGGGCCCGCCGTCGCCAGCCGTCACAACCTCGGAGATCCCTGCCGCGTCGGGAAGTAGAAGGTGATTGCCGGTGTCCTGGCCGCCACCGATGATGCGTCCCGACGAGGCATCGGCAAAGCCCGCGTAGAATTGCATCGTTCCCAACGTCGGATTCAGCACAATCACATCCGGCAGCGCGATATCGCCGACGCGCATGACGCCTTGATCGAACACGACGAACACGGTTCGATTCGTGGCGTTGTCGAAGTTGGGATGCGACACGACTTGATGGAAGTCCACCGGGCCGCCAGATGCCCGGTTCGTATACTTGCCGGTCGCGGGGACGTACTGGAAACAATACGGACAACCTTGATGGATCCATGATTGTCCGCCGTTGGTGCTTTTCCACAGGCTGATGCCGCCGGCCATGACCGACGCCGCGTCGAAAGGATTCACCCACAGCGTGAGGTTGTGCAATGCCTGGCCGGTCACTAGATAACTCGAGTAACCGCCGCTGATTTGGGTCGGACCTGAGAACACGAGCGAAAACGTCGCGCCTCCATCGAGGCTCCGATAAAGCCTGCCCTGGCCTTCGCCGCTCAGTCCGTACACGATGGCCGGATTGGACGGGGCGAATGCAACCTCGAGCCGATCGTTGTGGCCGGCTGCCGGAAAGCCCGCCGCTGGCGTCCATGACTGGCCACCGTTGACGGAACGCACGACGAACGCCTGTCCCGCACCGAGGACTGTCGCGATCAAAAGAGCGGCGTTGGCTGGAGAAGCCTCGAGGTCCAGCACGAGCCCCGAATAGAGTTTGAGGGGCGGCGCGTTGTCGTAGATGCGGTAAATGCCGGTACCGGTTGCTGCATACAACGCGGCCCCGCCGGGCGCGAAAGCGAGGCGATACACGTTTCCCACGGCTTGCGTACCCGGCACGTGCTGCCACGTCTCGCCGAAATCCGCGCTCCGGAGGACACCAACGCCAAGGAGTACCTCGCCGGTGCCGGCGTAGACACGCTCGGCGTTAGCCGGATCGATCACCAGCGTGCGAATCGACATCGAAGGCAGGAAGTCATTCGTGGGTCGCCACTGTGCTCCGCCGTCAGTCGATTTCCAAATACCACCGGAAGCCGCGCCAGCCAGCAGCTCGTTGGTCCGCGCCGGATGGATCACGATCGAACGAATGCGACCGGAGTAGTTCTTCGGACCCAGCCACTCCCAGGATGCCGGCGATATACCCGCGTCTTCACGAGCATCTGCACGCGTGCTTTCCAATAACTCGCGCCGCGCCTCTAACGCCCGAAAATGTGCGTCGGGCGCGATCTCACCGCGCTCGTCTTGAAGAATCAGCCGCTGCCAGCGCAGGGCCTCGTCGCCAAAGCTGGATTCGGAGGTCTCGACGGCGGATTCGGAGTCAGAAGGGCGCCCGGGCAAAACGTGTCGACCCGCAGAAAGCGCGATCACCACGATCAGGAGAATGGCGGCGAGATAACCGCGGGCCATACTGCTGAGCTTATAGCACAGCAGTTGCGCTCGTTGGCCAAGAAATCTACCGCATGGGGCAACCCCTTGCCATCATTCTTGAGAGAATGCTGTCATGAACACCATCGGGAAGTCGCTGTCGGTGAAAGGTGAGCTTCGCGCGTCGGAAGACATAACGCTCGAAGGACAAATGGAAGGGCCTATTTCCTGCGAAAATGCCTCGGTGGTCGTCGCCTCATCCGCGCAGGTGACCGGCAACATCATCGCCCGGGACATCACTGTCTTTGGCCGCATTGCGGGCCAGCTCATTGCCACCGAGGTTGTGGACATCCGCCCGGATGCCACGGTCACGGGTCAGATCATCGCCAAGCGATTCATCCTCGATGAGGACGCGCTGTTCAACGGGCGCGCTGCACCCCAGCAGCTCGAGGCAGCCTTGCGCGTCGCCAAGTACCAGCAGCGCCAGCGGGATTCGGAAGCCGACTAGAGGCGGATCGTTGCTGCCCCAGCGGTAACTGCGGCGTCAGCTCGATGGCGCCGCCGCAATTCGCTCACCGCGTCCGCATAGCGGCGGCCGTAGTAGTGGATGAGACCCAGCGCCTGCCTCACGGGACCAGAGAGAGGATCCAGCGCCACGGCTTCTCGCGCGTGTGTCAGCGCTTCTGCATCGCGCCCTTCTTCTCACAACAGAATCGCTCCACTGACGGGCGGTCGGATAGCCTGGGTTCAGTTCGAGCGCGCGCGCTCGGTGCAGGTCTCTGTGCTGTGAAAGAGTGATTCGGTCGATGGACCAGGCTCTCAACGTCGGCTTCTTTGTGCTGCACACGTCGTGGGTCGTGTTCAACTGCGTCGGATGGATCTGGCGTCGCACTCGTCCCTGGCATCTGGCGACCACGGCGCTCACCGCGGTCTCGTGGTTCGGCATGGGCGCTTACTACGGCTGGGGGTATTGCCCGTGCACCGACTGGCACTGGCAGGTCCGTGCGAGGATGGGCTTTGACGATCCGCCCTCCTACATCCAGCTTCTGATCTCGGAACTCACTGGTCTTGACATCTCGACTGCATGGGCCGACGCCGTGACGGTCAGCGTGTTTTGTTTGGCGGCCGTACTGAGCGTGGTGCTCAACCTGCGCGACCGGCGGTCGGCGTCGCGTGTCGACTGACCTAGAGACGTCGAAATTGTCAGGGCCGCTAAGCGCGATTCAAAACCCTGGTCACAGCCCGCAAAACATCGACAAGCGCATCCGCACGAGACAGTAATCGCTCGCCCGTACCCCGGAGATCAACCAGAATCTCGCGCTGTGTCGCATTGAGCTCGGTTTCACCGAGCCTTGTGGCGAGGTCGACGAGTGCTCCCGCGGACACACGCGCGTCCTGGGCGGCTTCATCCAGAACAGCGGTGGTCGTCTGCAATTCGTGGTGGCGGCGTGTCAGCGCCTCTGCGTCGAGCGCCTGTTCGCGCGCCTTTTGCAGCATGGCGCGAAGCGCGTCCGCATCATGCGCCCGCTCGAACACCAGAAACTGCCGTGTCGCGGCCGCGACGGCGGACACTTCGAAATGGAACTCCTGACCACGCTCGTCAACCTCCGCACAGAGCCCTGAGCTCAGGCGACCGGTCCCGGCCTTGGCCCAGAATTCTCCCGCTTCCTCGAGAAAGGTGCCGAGAAAGGGAAAAGTCATGTCCCGGCTCAAGTGGCCGAACCACTTCGGTGGCGGCACAAGCGCCGTAAACGTCCCGTCAGAACCGCGCTCGAACGCGGCGATGCCAAGCGCCGAAAGAAGCGCCGTGAAGACCTTGTCCGTCATCGTCAACTCCGCGCCATCGCGCGAGCGAGCGTCAGAAAGGCGTCTTCCACGCCGTCTCCAGTCTTCGCGCTCGTCGTGATCACCTTCCAGCCACGGCGTGCCAGCGCGCTCTGATCGACCTCCCATGTCTCGATGAGGTCGGACTTGTTGAGGACGAGGATGAAAGGCTTTGGACCAACCGCGCGTTGTGCGCTTTCGTGGAGCGCCAGCGCTGTGTCGAGCGACGCTTGTCTGGTTCCGTCCACGACCAGGAGATAGCCCGATGCGCCGCGCACGTACGACATCCGCACTTTCTGAAAGTCGTCCTCTCCATAGATATCCCAGAGAATCAGGTCCACGTGCTCGTCATCGACTTGAACGCTCTTCTTCTCGATCTTCACCCCGAGGGTGGTGAGGTACTTGTCAGAAAACATGCTGTGCACGAAGCGTGACACCAGACTCGTCTTGCCAACGGCAAAGGCGCCCAACATGCAGACTTTTTTCTGGATCATGGGATCGACACTCGCACCACGACGCGGCGGTTCAGTTGCTTGTCGTCCTCTGTCTTTCCTGTGCGAAACGGACGTTGATCCCCGACACCGCTCGCCGTCAGTTGCAACGCCTTCGGGGCCGCGGCCTGAAGCGAGTCCAGAATTACTCGGGCGCGTGCGTCGCTCAACGATCGATTGCTCTCGGCTGCACCGTCGGCATCAGTATGCCCAACGATGTCGACGCCGAGCCGAACGCCCGCTGACTGTGCAGCGTCGTCCAGTTGGGTCACGAGCGAAACGAGTCGACGGAGCTGGGCGTCCTGGTTGGACACGAGTCGAGTCACCCCGACTTCGAACCGCAGTGAAATGGCCTCGATTTGTTCCTTGAGGATTCCGAGGTCGGCGACGACAACCCCGCTGCGATCGAAGACGCGAACACCAGGGATTGTCGGGGCGAGACGCTCGCTGTCGTTGATCCACCGCCCGGGTGCGATGCCTGTTGCGACGAGAACATCCTCGCGCAAATCAACGACGACGCTTTCTGGAGGGCGGAGTATGCCACGCGCTCGCGCGAGGACGAGATCGTGATCCAGAGCCTGATAGAGCTCCCAACGCCCCTCGACTTTTTCAACGGGGATGCCGAATCCGGCAAGCATCAGCCGCGGATCGGTGGCCAGCGGATCGCGAAGTCCGACAACGAAGTACTTGCCCGAGCTCCGGCCGGCGTCGATGACGACGATGCCCGGCTGCGCTTGAAGGCCGGCGAGATACCCATTCCACTGCCGTTGATCGCGAAACGAGGACCACAGCCACAGCCCGGCGGCGAGCATGATGACGCCGGCAAAAATCCATCGGCCGTACGCGACGCCCCGGCGGGGCCGGCGGTATGCGGCGACCAGGCATCCCTCGAGAATCGGAAGCGCTTTCTCGAACGGTGTAGCGTCGCCCTTGAACGATTCGAGCTCGACGGAATACCGGCGGTGGATCGTTTCGATCGCATCCTGCAGGCTCGCGCGAAGTTCGGGGGGCGCCGTGCCTCGGACGACCGCCGCCAGAATGGCGTGCGGGCCCTGCTCGATGTAGACGGACAGCTCGCCCACGCGCAGCGCGTCGAGCGTTTCATCGGGCGCGCCGCCAAACGAGTCCTGCACGAAGTCGCGGATGGCCGTGAGCATGGCGGAGATCTGGTCGGCGTCTTTGGTGGCATCGGTGGCGAGCGTGGCGTGCAACAACGGCAGCCCGCTCTCGCGCTGAATCAGGAAGACTTGTTCGACCCGATATTCCAGCGTGTTCAGGAGCGCGACTTCCGCGAATGATTTGCCGGTCCGCAGCGCCGTGATGCGCCACCCGAGCGCGCGCCACGAGAGGCTGAGATCGAGCGTGCGATTGAACGATTCCATCATGCTGGCCATCGCGTGTGCGATCGCCTTGCGGATGGCCGGACCGATGACAGGGAAAAGCGCGTCGGCGAGCGGCCGTGGATCGCGACGGACCGATGTGGTGATGGCTTCTTCGATCGATGGCGCCAGCGCCCTGGTGAGCCGTGGATCCTTGTCGCGCAGCGCGATGGCATCGGGCAGCACCCGGCTGACATCGCGCGTCTGGAGCGCCGGATCGTCGAGCCGCGCCTGCAGCGCCCGCAGTGACTGTTGCTCGGGTCCGAGCAGCAGCGAGCGCAATTCGGCGAGCCCGGTATTCCCTCGTGACGGGTGATCGCCGTGTGTACGGCTTTCCTCGTCAGGGGGATCAATCATCCCTGGCACCGTCCGACGTGGGGATCCGCAGCTCGTCGGTGAGCCGCATCGCCATTTCGTTCAGCAGTGACGCAAGCGTGGCGCGATCGGTCTTTTCACTGCGGAGCGAGTCGGATTCCCTGGCCAGCGTCGCCAGCACGTCCTCGACCTTCAGCCGAATCTCGTCGCTGAGACGTTGGTGCTGATCGAGGATCTGCTGCCGCAGCTCGCGTTGGCTCTTGGACAGTTGCTCTTCGAGCTGCGACGTTTTGCGTGAGCCAGTCGCGGCCGATTCCTCGCGTTCCTCCCGCTCGATCTTGAGCCGATCGGCGAGCGAGGCAGTCTCGCCCTTGGCGAATCCTTCCAGCGCATCGAGCCGCTTCTTTACCTCGTCCTTCAAGTCGCCGAGCTCTTTGACGAGGCGTTCCTCGAGGCGCGCGAACCGCCGGTCGTAGTCGCGCATCTGCACGCCAAAGAGAATGTCCCTGACTTTGTCGAGACTGGCGCCGCTGGTCTGCTCGCCAACCAGGCGGCTGGCCTCCTCGATGCCGTTTGATGACTTCATTGTCGTCCCCTCCGCCCCGGAGCGTCGTAGTACCTGGTCCTGGCGAAGCCGAAGGCTAGCACACCCAAGGGAGGGACGGCGACGCCGCCACACCGGCGTGTGGCGGGGGTCATTTCTTCACGACGAGGTCGTTGTCGACACCCAGCACCTGCGGCACTTCGCGGGCCTTGAACCCGGCGACCGTTTTATCCGACTCGGTATCCACGATGCCGACGAGCGTCGTGCGGCTACCCTTCACGATGATGTGAATCGGGTAGGTGCCGAACGGCTGCATCCCCGGAAACCGCGCAAACTGCAACGCGTCATACCGGGCAGCCATCGGACCACCAGGCGCATACCGCGACAAAAAGTCGTCGGTGTAGATGTTGTAGAAGGTCGCCCACCGGATGCGGTCGTCGTTTTGCGCCGCCGGCAGCAACTCGATCTTGTTGGCGACTTCGTCGACGCCTGAAACGCGTTTCACTGCAGCCTCGGCGTCCGACTTGAGACTTCCGCGATAGGCGTAGCCAGTGAGCGTGACCGTGCCGCGGTCAACCTGGAAGGCGAGGAAGTCGAACACACCGTAGTACGGCAGTCGCTCGAGAGCCCGTCGAACGGACTCGGTCGTCTGCTTGACGCTCACGCTCTGAGCGTGCGGCGTCGATGCGGTAATCAGGCCAGCGGCCATGGCGGGCACGGCGAACCGGCCTATCCGAAGCAACCGTTTCCGAAAAGCAGTCATGTCCATACTCCTTAGATGCCGTCACCGGGCGGGTGGCTTCTCCTCCATGGTAGAGGCGACGACTCGCGTTTTCGACAACAGCTCGAACGCGCGCTGGTGCTTCTCGGTGAAGAGCGCGAATAACACGTCGACGACGAAGATTTCGAGAAAGAGCGGCAATTGCCGCACGATCGACTGCCCGATGCTGATCCGCGCGCCGGACTCGCGCACGACGCGGAGCCCCAGGAGATGTTTCCCGAGCGTCTCGCCGAGCAGCGCTTCGGCGACGATGATGTAGATCGCCAACAGAAAGCTCCCGAGCACCAGCCCAACAACAGGGGCGAAGGGCGCAAACTCGAACGGCAACGACAGCCACAGCAGCCCGACAAACGGGGCGACTGCCACAACGACCGTGAGGACGTCGATGAATTTCGCCGCCGCACGGCTGCCAAACGAGGCACGGACCAGCGGGACCGCGGACAGATACGACTCGGCCAGCTTTCTGGGATCGCCGAGCTGTTGCAGGACATCAGCCTCGGGTTGTCCGGCGGCTCGCCGCTCGGCGATGTGTCCGCGCAACTCCATTGCGATCTGATCGCGTCGTGGAGTCGCCCGCGGCAAGGCATCGAGTACGTGGCTGACGAATGTTTCGGCGGTCATGGTCAATCCTCATTTGCGAAGCAGCTTCGCCATCGCTCTGGCAAAAGTGGTCCACTCGAACGTCAGCCGCTCCAGTTCGTCGCGGCCGCGGTCGGTCAGCCGGTAGTACTTGCGCGGCACGCCGCGATCGGGTGTCTCCCAGCGGACCGCGACAAACCCGGCGCGCTCGAGACGGTAGAGCACGGGGTAGAGCGTGCCGTCTGTCACTTCGAGCGCGCCGTTGGTTTCGGTGGTCAGCTTCGAGACAATCTCGTAGCCGTACGCCTCAGCCGGCGCCAGCAAGTGCAGCACGATGAGCTCGAGCGAGCCACGCTTCAGCTCGCGTTCGATGCTGCGACGTTCGTCGGGTTTCTCGGCGTCGGCGGCCATCTACTTCATGGTAGCGCAATATATCTTGCTACACAATATATATGACGTGACTGACCATTTGCGAGTTCCATCGCGGAACCAGTCTGACCGAATGTGGCGACGGGGTTAGTGCTACTGACCTAGCAGACTGCTGGGACAGACAGCTCAGTCCACGTACGGTGCGCGGAAGCACCGAATCACGGAACCATTTTGTTTTCTGTGTTTCCGCGTTTCCGTGCATCGTTCGTGGACAGCGTGGTGTTTTCAGCAAGCTGCTCTAGAGAGGCAATCGGAGAAAGACCTCCGCGGTCCAGGCTCGACGTTCGAGGGATTGTCGAAGTGAAAGTCGAAGTGTTCCGAGCGACGCTCGACGCGAACCGTGATGGCGGCCTGTTCGTTGGGCGGCGGAACGTCTTGCGGAGGCGCCTGCACATTCTGATCAAGCCTGCACAACGCCAACAGCACCAGCGCGATCATCGGAAGGAGGGGGATACCATGGAATCGCTCTGCGCACGAAACTAGCGGAACTGGTCGCCGCGCGTCTCGCGCTGGTCGTGTGGTACGGGCTCGGGCTTCGGTTCCTGATGCTCGTGCGAGTGACTGGGTCCTGGAGCGCTGCGGCCGCTTCGTGTTTCAGGATTCTGTTTGTGTTGTATTGGCTGG
The DNA here is from genome assembly GCA_963846425.1 of uncultured Acidobacteriota bacterium. Lineage (GTDB taxonomy): Bacteria > Acidobacteriota > Vicinamibacteria > Vicinamibacterales > UBA2999 > JACCSI01. The sequence continues at coordinate 401,186 of CAWJVW010000003.1, forward strand.
GGTATGTCCCCAAGGGGACGCTGCGCGCGACGCAGACCTTCACGTGGCTTCTCTTTCCGGTGGCGTATGTCGTCGTGAGATTGGCGCGAGGCGCCGCAACCGGCTGGTATCCATATCCCTGTATCCATGTTGGTGATCTTGGCTATCCGAGAGTTGCGCTGAACATCACGTTCTTGATACTCGCATTTGCGACGCTGAGTGTTGTCGCGCTCGGGGCAGACAAACTCATCGCGAAATTCCGTGATCGAGCTTGAGCAGGTTGAGTGAGCGAGATATGCTCCCTCCGCGCCAATTGGAGGTGAGACATGAGACCGTTCAGGCTCGCGAGTGTGCTCGGCGTTACGGCGTTGGCGTTTGCATGTTCGGGTAACGCGTCGCGAGGACCATCTAGCATCACAGGCCCGGATCCCGTCGCATGGACGGTGACCGAGAGCGGGGGAACATCCAGCGCCAGTGCCACAAGGCTGTCAGCAACGGTGCAGTTCGGCTTGGCAGATGTGGGAACTGGCATACCAGCACCGGAAGAGCACGATCAGTCGTTTCACGCGAACGACACACTCGTTCCTGGCACAGTCGTGATCGACAAGGGCGGCACGGTGACGTTTAACGCCGTTGGCATCCATCAGGTCGCTATCTACAAGCCTGGCGTCGAGCCGGAAGACATCGATACGAGCGCTTTAGTCCCAATGCCCTGTCCAGCGCCGCCGCTCCTGATCGACGACGACCAAAACGGCAATCGCGAAGCGTTTTACGCGGACGGTTGCGGACCGAGAGTGATTACTCACCAGTTCGACACGCCGGGCAAGTACCTCGTGATTTGCGCGTTTGCGCCACACTTTGGCGTGAAAATGTACGGCTGGGTTACTGTCCGCGATCGCGGGTAGAAATTGCGGGCTACGGCGAGTGCGCTCGCCGTAGCCCGTTTCAGACGCTACAATTCCAAGTCATGATCGCAGGCCGCTCCCGGTGCGGCACTCCTCGCGTAGTTGTCGCTCTCCTGATTCCGCTCTTTCTGTCGTTCCCGATCGAATCGCTGCACGCGGCGCAAGCCACCACCGGTCGCGTCGTCGCGACGATCACCACGCTCGAAGGCACGGTTCGGATGTCGGGCGTCTTGATCGAGTTGCGTACCGCAGACGACGCAACCGTGATTGCCAAGACGTCGAGCGACGGAGCTGGCCTGGTCTCGTTTCCGGACGTCCCTCCGGGCCGGTACATGCTTGCGGCCAGCCGCTCGGGGTTCGTCTCGCGCAATTCGGCTGCCTTCGACGTGCGGGCCGGCGACATGACCGAGGTCCTGCTCGACATCCAGTTGACCTTTGTGATGCCAGCGATCGAGGTGCGCGCGGACTCGCCGTCGCCAACAGACAGCGTTCAGCCGGTCTCGATGAGCGATCTGCTGTCAGGATCCGTTCTCGAGCTCGCGCCGCTCGAAGGGGACGACTTTCAAAGTCTGCTTCCGCTTCTGCCCGGAGTCGTGCGCGGGACCGACGGGCGCCTGCGAGTCAAAGGCGGCGAACCGACTCAGGGCGCCCTGCAGATCAGCAGCTCGAGTTTGATCGATCCGTCGACGGGTGATTTCGATCTCCAGTTGCCGGGACAGAGCCTCGACACGGTCGAAGTGCTCGCCAATCCCTTTGCCGCCGAATACGGGCGTTTCTCCTCGAGCATCACGCAGATTCAGACGCGCCGGGGCACCAACGACTGGGAGGTCAAGTACGGCAACCTGGTTCCCCGGTTTCGCGGCTTCTTCAACGGGATTCGTGGATTCGAGCCGCGCTTTTCAGTGCGCGGGCCGATCAGGAAAGATCGAATATTTCTGGCGCAAGACTTCCAGGTCCGCTACGTCGCGACGCCGGTAAAGAGCCTGCCCGACGAGCCGGAGATCAAGCTGAAGAGTTTCGACTCGTTCACACGACTCGACCTCGTGCTCTCAGTGCGGCACTCGCTCGGTGGGGGGTTGGTCACCTTTCCGCGCAAGATCGAACATCAGACGATGAACACGTTCCGGCCGGAGCCGGTGACGCTCGACTTCAGGCAGGACGGCGTGTCGGCAGCCTTCGTCGATCGCTTTGCGCTCGGGTCGGACGTGGTGCTCGAGTCCACGGTGTCGGGGCGCGGATTTGAAGTAGAGGTCACCTCGGAGGGCCAGCTGCCGATGGTCTACCAGCCGCAGACACAGAGCGGCAGCTTTTTCAACGACCAGGAACGCCGCGTGCGCAGTCTTCAGTGGGTCGAGGCGTTGAGCATGACCCGCGATCTTGCTGGCCAACATGTGTTCAAGGTTGGCAGCGACCTGCAGCGTTCTCTGTTCGACGGGTTCAGCGCCAGCCGGCCGCTCGAAATCAGGCGGCTGGACGGATCGCTGGCCGAGCGCACGGAGTACGAGGGCCGGACCGAACAGGACGCCAAGGGGGTGGAGTTTGGGCTCTTTGCGCAGGACCGCTGGCGCATCGGCTCGCGTGTGACGTTCGAACTCGGTATCCGAATGGACCGGGATGCGATCGTCGAACGCGTGAACTGGTCGCCGCGGGCTGGCCTGGCGTTCGCGCTGCTGCCCGAGGGACGCGCCATTATTCGTGGCGGTTATGGCAAATTCGTCGGACGAACACCGCTCAACATCGAGGCATTCCCGACGTTCGAGTCTCGTCTGGTCACGCGTTTTGCTCCCGACGGTTCACGCGTGGGGCTGGTCACCCGTTATGTCAACGTCCTCGACGCGGATCTGCACACCCCCGAAGCCTATGTCGGCAATGTCGAGTGGGACCAGCGCTTTGGGCGGCGCGTGCTTCTCAAACTTGCGTACATGCAACGGGCGGGCACGCACGAATACATCGTCACCCCGCTGGAATCGGCGCGGACACTGCACCTGACGAGCACGGGGGAGTCACGCTACAAGGAACTGGAATGGACCACGCGGTATCTGGGCGGTGGCCGTCGCGACTTGACCTTCGCGTACGTGTGGGCCAAGGGGACTGCTGATCTGAACAACTACGATCAGTTCTACGGCAACTTTCGCACTCCCATCATCCGCGCGAACGAGAACAACCTGACGCCGACTGACGTCCGTCATCGCGTGTTGGTGCGGGGGAATATCGGGTTACCGGGGCAATGGGACTTTTCGCCGGTCCTGGAGTTGCGATCGGGATTTCCGTGGAGTGCGGTCAACGAGTTCCTGGATTTCGTCGGGCCGCGCAATCGCACCGGCCGCCTTCCGGCGGTGCGGACGCTGGACTTTACACTGACGCGCCCGTGGCAATTCAAGAAGCACAAGTTCCGGGCAGGGCTGAAGATTTACAATGCGTTTGGCGTGTCGGCGGCGCGGGACGTGCAGAGCAACCTCACGTCTGCCGAGTACGGCCAGTTCTTCAATCCCATCGAGCGTTCGATCGGCATCACGTTTGGCTCAGCCAAATAGCGTGCGCCGAACTCGTTTCGCGTGACCTGACCCCGTGATACCCGTCATCCCGGTCAACCCACCGACGGAGACCGCTAGAATCTGTTCGGTGAGTGCGTTTACCGACACCTGTTCGATCCTTCACGACGTTCTTCACGGCGCCACCCGCACGAGCATCGTCCAAGAGGCGGCAGACCGGGAAACGCTAGAACCGGCTCTTCTTGCCCTGCGGGCGGGCATGCGCTCACATGTCTGGAAGTTGGGCACGCAGCCGTTGGATCTTGAACGCATCATCCAAAAATTCGACCGCAAGACGCGACAACAAGGTTTTCACGTCCTCAACGACTGGGATGGCATCAGCGACAAAGTCAACGAGGACACCATCCCGGTTGACGTCCTGCACTATCTGATCGAGAAGCGTGGCGACGCACCTGCAGATCCGGTGATCCCCGCAGTGCTGCTCGACTACTACTTCATGCACCTGCTGGCGCTCGTCGCAGTGCGAATCTGGGATGACGACGATGCGGATGCCAACCTGGATCGGGTCGAGCAGTTGCTCGCGTTGTTACAGGGCGAGCATGGCAGCGGCCAGCGATTTGCGGGCGACGCTGAAACGCTGATTCTCATTGGGACCTCTCACTACGAGCTTCACGAGCGCGGTTACGGTGCGCTGCTCGAAAAGACGCGCACGCTCAGTCCCACGCATCAGCTCAGGATCGCGCTTGGCCATGCCGCGAGTATGGGCAGCCATCTGCGATTCGGATTCGAAGCCACCTACGGTCGCGACACAGTCAACATGCGCGCCGACAATGTCGCCGACTATCCCTGGCTGTGTTTCGCGCTCGCGACGCTGATGACCGAATACGTGCGCCTGCGAGGCAAGCCCGACGCCACCGGAGTAGCTCACTCGATCTCGCGTGAGGGGATTGTCGAAGCGATGCTCAACGGCCTGTGCGCGGACGCACGGGCGTTCATCGGTGCGCCCCCGGCGTCGCTGGCCAGCTGCGAACGGGAGCGTGCGGGTTTCCGGGACGCGTTTCACGCCTATCAGCGGGACCTGCTGGGCGAATTCAGCGTCTACCGGCCTTCTGACGCCACCTACTCGCCGCTCGCGTTCTTCTTCAACTTCTCGCACAACGTCGTCAAAGGTACGGTAGTGGATGCGCTGTTGCGAGGGAAGCCGTGGCTCCTCACGCTGAATGATTTGCTCACCAGCTTGCCTCCTGACGAGACCACCAGCCAGGTGAGGAAGACTCTTGCGACCACGCTGATGCGGTACGCGCGCGAGAATCCTCATCGCATCCGCGGCCGATTGCGACCGGTGATCGTCTATGACACTCAAGCGGGTCGCGAGGCGTTTTCAGTCGCAATCCGCAAGCTGACAGGTCAATAATGGTCGAGAGATTGCAAATTTTGAAGGGGACAGGCCTCGTCACCGAGGGACAGTCCCCCGATGACAGGGACAGTCCCCATCCGGAGTATCAATGCGCGCAACACGTCTCGTCGCAATATCTGCCATCCTCACGATCACGGCGATCACGCTTCCGGTCACGCTCCGCGCCCAGGCGGACCAAGCGGAACGCATTCGGCACGCGACGACCGTTCTCGACGAAATCATGGGCGCCGCCGATCAGGCCGTCCCTTCCGGCGTCCTCGAAAAAGCCGAGGCCGTCGCAGTGTTTCCGTCAACGATCAAAGGCGGCTTCATCCTCGCCGCCCATCGCGGCAAGGGTGTCTTGAGCGCCCGCGATCCCAAGACCGGGGCCTGGTCGTTGCCGGCATTTCTCACGGTCACCGGCGGCAGCGTCGGCGCGCAGGTTGGCGGACAGTCGATTGACCTCGTGCTCGTCGTCATGAATCGGCGAGGCCTCGAGAACCTGCTGCAGAATCAATTCAAGATTGGCGCGGATGGCTCGGTCACTGCAGGTCCGGTCGGGCGATCTGCCGAAGCCTCGACGGACATCCAGCTCCGCGCGGAGATCCTCAGCTACTCGCGCGCGCGCGGCCTGTTCGCCGGCGTGAGCCTCAACGGCGCCGCCATCCGGCAGGATCGCGACGCGAATGAAGCCTTTTACGGTGATCCATTCCGCACGCGAGCGATTGTGCTGGATGGCCGGGCCAAGCCCCAGGGCCACACCGAGGACATCGAGGCCTGGCGCCAGGCGCTCGTGAAGTACGCACCAAAAAAGTAGTGACAGGTCGTTGGAGAAATCTCATGGACAACGACGACAGCGGCATCGGCAGGCTCCTGACGCGGCGGGAGGTCATCGCACTGGTCGGGATGGCTGGCGGGTCATCGGCGTTTTCCCGAGCATTGGCGTGGGACCTCGAGAGTTTGGGACGAGTCCCGCAGTGCGTCGTTGTACCCGAGCAGACCGAAGGGCCCTACTTCGTCGATGAACAACTGCAGCGGTCCGACATCAGGGGCGAACCTGGCAGCAACACACCGAAGCCAGGAATTCCTTTGCGACTGGCATTCACTGTGTCCGAAATGGGGGCGGCCGGCGCGTGCATGCCGCTCGCAAATGCCATGGTGGATCTGTGGCAGTGCGACGCAGGGGGCGCCTATTCCGACGTCAAGGATCCGCAGTACCAGACGATCGGTCAGAAATTCCTGCGGGGCTTTCAGCGCACAGACGGCAAGGGCGTCGCGCGGTTCATCTCGATTTATCCCGGGTGGTATCGTGGCCGCGCCGTGCATCTGCATTTCAAGATTCGCGCGCCCCTCGGGCAGATAAAGAACTACGAGTTCACCTCGCAGCTGTATTTCGACGATGCATTGACCGACAAGGTACACGCCCGAGAGCCATACGCCAAGTTCGGGCCTCGCGATCGGCGCAACGAAGCGGATGGCATCTTCAAGAAGGAGAACGGCCGGCAATTGATCCTGCCGGTGACTGAAACCCGCGAAGGATTCGACAGCATGTTCAGCGTGGCGCTGAGCGCTTCGACGCCGACGAGGCGCACCCGCGGATAAGATGAACGTCTAATGCCTTCGCGTCCCACCTCTACCAATGGAGGGTTTGGCGATCTCGGTCTTGCAGAATCACTCGTCACAGCGGTCGCCGCGCTCGGCTACGAAGAGGCGACGCCGGTTCAGCGTGAAGCGATCCCGCCTCTGCTCAAAGGCCGCGATCTCCTCGGACAGGCGGCTACGGGCACCGGAAAGACGGCAGCGTTCGCGCTGCCGATGATTCATCGGCTGATTACCGAAGAACGCGCGCCGCAGCAGATAGGAACCAGAAAAGGCTTTACACGACGCAAGACCCGCGGCCTGGTTCTCGTCCCGACGCGAGAGCTGGCCATGCAGGTGGCCGAAGCGATCCACAAATACGCGCGGGGCACCGGATTGTGCGTCGTACCGCTGTACGGCGGCGCCTCGATGCCGCAGCAGATTCGCGCCCTCGATCGCGGCGTCGACATTGTCGTCGCGACGCCCGGCCGCGCGCTCGACCATCTCGGCCGCGGATCCCTCACCCTCGATGCGCTCGACGTCCTTGTCCTCGACGAGGCCGACGAGATGCTCGACATGGGGTTTGCCGAGGATCTCGACGCGATTCTCGAGTCCACGCCCAACACCAAGCAGACCGCGCTTTTTTCCGCAACCATGCCACCACGGCTCCGCGTGATTGCGGAGCGTCATCTGCGAAACCCCGATCGGATTGCAATCGCGCGCGAGAAGACGACGGCTGGCAAGATCCCGCGGGTTCGGCAAGTGGCCTATGTGGTGAGCCGCGCGCACAAGACAGCGGCGCTGCAACGCGTGCTCGACATGGAAAGCCCGACCTCCGCGCTCGTGTTTTGTCGCACTCGTCTGGAGGTGGACTCGCTCGTCGAAACCCTCAACGCGCACGGGTATCGTGCCGAGGCCCTGCACGGCGGCATGCAGCAGCGGCAACGTGATGCCGTCATGGGTCGCTTTCGCGCCGCGAAAGCCGACCTGCTGATCGCGACCGACGTCGCGGCCCGCGGACTCGACATCTCACAGCTGTCACACGTTTTCAACTACGACGTTCCTTCTGCTCCCGATGCGTACGTCCATCGCATCGGCCGCACGGGTCGCGCCGGGCGCGAAGGCACCGCGATCACACTAGCCGAGCCGCGCGAGCATCGGCTGCTGCGAAGCATCGAGGCAGTGACCAAGCAGAAGATCGAAGTCGCCACGGTGCCGAGTGTCGCGGATCTGCGTGCACGCCGGCTCGAACTGACCAGCGCGGCACTCCGCGAGCGATTGATTGCCGGTGAGCTGGACGACGTGCGCGTGGTCGTTGAATCGCTGGCCGAGGAGTTCGGGATCGTGGACGTGGCGGCGGCGGCGGTGAAGATGGCGCACCTGGCGGCCGGAGGCGACGGCGACGACAAGGAACTGCCGGCGATCCCGGTGCCACGCGAACGAGATCCGCGCGCGCGAGATTCGAAAGGGCCCCGCCCGGTGCGACCGAAGACTAGCGGTGCGCCCATCGCGCGTTTGTTCATTGGCGCAGGCCGTCGGGCCGGAGTTCGCCCGGCGGACCTTGTGGGCGCCATCACCAACGAAGCTGGCATCACCTCTCGCGACTTGGGGGCCATCGAGATTGCCGACGGCTTCTCGCTCGTCGAAGTTCCCGAGGCGATGGCCAACGAGGTCGTGAACGCGATGCGGAAGGCGACGCTTCGCGGTCACAAGGTCCAAGTCAGGCGAGACCGCGACGACGGCTGATCGTAAATCCGCGTCCCTACGGCTGGGCTGGCTCAATGGTTGGGTTACGGCAAAAAAATTGCAGCAGTCGCAGGCAAGGGTGACGTCAGTGAATCTGACGGCCAGGAAAAGGAATGGAATTGACCTATAAGGAGCGCGTGGTTCGGGGCAATGTGCAGTCCGAACACATCGTCCAGTTGTTCGATACCCCGGAATCGCTGGCCGACACGGTTGCCACATTTCTGCAAGACGGCTACACGCGTGGCGAGACGCTCCTCCTGGCAATCACTCCCAGGCATTGGGTCCTTACCGCAGCGCTCCTCGAGCGAGGCGGCTGCTCGATTGCCGAAGCAATGTCCAGCGCGCAACTGACAGTCGTCGACGCAGCGGCCATGATCAACCAGTTCATGCGCGACGGCCGTCCCGATCCCATTCTCTTCGACGAGGTGATTGGGGGAATCGTGCGTGTCTTGAATGCGCGCGGCGCGCCCCTGCGCATTTACGGAGAGATGGTCGATCTGCTCGCGTTCGAGGGTGATTTCGTCGGCGCGTTCGAACTCGAAGAGCTGTGGAATGCGCTGGGTGAGCGTGAGCCCTTCAGGCTGTTCTGTGGGTATTCAACCGCGCACTTCGGCAACCCGCGATCGGGCGGTGCGCTTCGTCAGATTTGCCAGACGCATTCGCACGTCCGGACGAGTCCGCGTGACATCCTGAGCTCGTTTCTCCTCGATGCAAGCGCCCGCAGCCACGCCGCGGGACTAAAGTCGCACGCTACCTGATTCTGGTCGCGGAACGAACCAGCCTCCGCCAAGGCTTCGGCGGTCCGCCGTAGCTTCAGCGAAGGCGGAAGTCCCGCGATCGATTGGCTGCTATCATTTCCCCCCTATGTGGCGGCGCGTACTTCTCACGGTGCTTCTCTGCCTTCTTCCGACGAGTGCGTTTGCTACGTGGTCGGTGATTGCCGTCGATCGCAGCACGGGTCGAGTCGTGATTGCCTCGGCCACCTGTGTCGATCGGGACGATCAGTTCCTGATGGGCCTGCAGGCTGTCGTCGTTCCCGGGAAGGGTGTGGCCGCGTGTCAGGCCGGCGTGGACAGCACACACGCCAATCAGATGCTCGTATTCCAGGAGTTGCAGAACGGGACCGAGCCCAAGCAGATCATCGAGATGCTGGCCAGAGATCCGGCGTTTCAAAACCGGCAGTTTGGCATCCTGGATCTGCAGGGCCGGATGGCGGGCCACTCGGGCCTCTCCAACGGGTATGTCTCTCAAGACATCCAAGGACAGGTGCCCGGAACGGAAATTTTCTATTCGATTCAGGGCAACATCCTGCGACCGGGACAAGTGACGCCAAACGCGGTCCAGGCATTTCTCCACACGCCGGGGGCCATTACTGATCGCGTGATGGCAGCGATGGAAGCCGCCGACGGATCGGGCGGCGATAGCCGGTGCACCTGTCCGCCCTGGCCCACCGACGGATCGAAGCCAGCCGTTGCCTGCGACGGTCGCACATCGCATGTCGCCTACATCCTCATGGCGGAGAAGACCGACACCAACGGCGATTCCCACAACAACGGGAAGTACGCGATGTACATCACCGTGTCTCAGCCCGGGTCGAGCAAGGGCCCCAATCAGATCCGCGACGGCGAGAACCTGAATCCCGTGAAGACGCTGCGGATGCGCTACGACACTTGGCGTAAAAAGCAGGCCGCGTCCTTCAAGTAAGGGGCCCTGCCATGAGACTTGGTTACATCAGCCTCGCAGTCGCCCTTGCGTTCCTGTTGCCGCGCGCTGCCGCATCTCAGCCACCGAGTGCTCCCCCTGCGGACCAAAAGCCCGCGACCCCGTCGCCCGGGCAGCAGCGGCGCGCCCCGGTGCAAGTCATGACGCTGACGACGGCCGCCTGGCCCGATGGGGGTCAGATCCCGGCGAGGTTTACGCAGGCCGGACAACAAGTGTCGCCGGCGTTCACCTGGAGCAATGTGCCAGACGGCATCGCGAGCTTCGTGCTGATTGCGCGCGATCTGGACGCTGTAACCGGCAACGGAACCGACGATGTGCTGCACTGGATGCTGTGGAACATTCCTGGGGTGTCGCGCAGTTTGCCAGAGGCGGTTCCGCAGAGCGCGCAGCTGCCGGATGGCACGCGGCAGATGAGCGTGAGCGGGCCGTACTATCGCGGACCCGGCGCGCCGGCCTCAGGGCCCGTGCATCATTACGCCTTCGAACTCTACGCGCTCGACGCGCCGATTGACGTGGCGGCGGTGGGCCAGTCGCCGGCGCAGACGCGCGCGGCGGTCATGGCGGCGATGGCCGGCCACGTCCGCGGGAAGGCCACTTACATCGGGTTGTTCAAGCGATAGCGACCGCGGGGTCTCCTGTCTCCGGCCACTTGATTTTTGGCTTGACGAATCTCTCCCACCAAGCGTAATTTGTTCCTCGTTAGAACAAACAACCCTTAAATTGACCCGATAAAGCAATTTTCGTTCGTCTGTTTAGCGCAAAAACGGCTATTTAATTTCAAAATAGAACGAATGAGGCGCATCAACCCGGCCCGGTTCAGCATTGCCACCCGCGGCACCACGCGCGCGATCAACAGCCAGATCGTGCTCAATCTCGTGCGAGCCCATCAGCCCATCTCGCGCGCCGATCTCGCGCGGTCGATGGGCGTCGCGCGCAGCGCCGTCACGCTTATCGTCACCGACTTGCTCCGGCGCAAGCTGATTTTCGAAGGGGCGACGGGCGAGACCGTGCGCGGCCGCAAGCCGACCTTTCTGTACATCGATTCGCGCCGGCGCGCCATTGTCGCGGCTGATATCCGCGCCAGCGAAACCTATTTGATGCTGGCCGACCTGCTCGGAAAACCGCTGGCCGGCGTGACATCATTCGCGACCCTTCGCGATCCGAAGCGCCTGGTGCAGACCCTGGCCTCGCGCATCAAAACACTGCTAGCCGAGCATCCTGAGATCGACGGGTGCGAAGGAATAGGGGTGGTCGTGCCGGGCATGGTCGAGCATTCGACCATGACTGTCCTGCATGCGCCCACACTCGGCTGGCGCAACGTCGCGTTGCGGGAGAAGCTCGCGGCGGCCACTGGATTGCCCGTGCAGGTGGAAAACTCCGGCCGAGCCTGTGCGCTGGCACAAGCATGGGCCCTGCGTGGCGACGCCGGACCGCCCGTAGGAGATCTGGTGTTTGTGAGCGTGTCGGATGGTCTCGGGGTCGGCGTGATCATCAACAACGAAGTTCTCCGCGGCCGACACAATATCGCCGGCGAATTCGGCCACGTACCACTGTCGCTCGACGGGCCGCGGTGCGCGTGCGGGTCGAATGGCTGCTGGGAAGCGTATGTGTCGAACCGCGCGACGCTCGCGCGTTATTTCGGTCGCAACAATCCTGAACCTGCCGGACCCCAGGACGTCGTCCACAAGCAGTTCACCATGGACGACCTGATCAAACGAGGTCGCGCGGGCGACGCCAAGGCAGTGGCAGCGCTGGAAGCGACGGCCCGGTATCTCGGGCTCGGACTCGCGTCGGTGATCAACACTTTCGACCCCGCGCGCGTGTATATCGGCGGTGAAATCACGCTTGCCTGGGATCTCATCGAGGGCACTGTCCGCGCGGCGCTCGCAGAACGCACGTTGACGCCGGCCGCTGCTGAAACCGAACTGCGGCCGGTTGCGGCGAGCGAGTATCCGCGGCTTCAGGGCGCCGCAGCCCTGGTGGCGGCGCCGGCTTTTGCCGCGCCGGTGGTGGCTTGACGATGAACCCCATTGCAACTGGCACTTGCATCGTGCGCAACACGGCCGCGACGAAAGGCCGCACGCATGCTGTTTTGCCGGGAACGACGGCCATGCGGCATCTTCACTATGGCCGCATCATCCTCGACGCGGGCGATGCGCCGCTGCGATTTTCGACGAACGAGCTCGAGACCGGCCTGATCTGCCTGGCCGGCAGTGCAACCGTGCGAGCGGGCGAAACGACTCAGACACTCGGCCGTTACGACGCGGTCTATGTTCCGCGCGACGAGTCTGTTGCGATTAGTCCGGGTCCCGACGGGTGCGACTTTGCTGAAGTTGCGGCACCCGTCACGAAGCGACACCCGGTGCAAATCGTGCGCTTCTCCGACGTCCAGGCGAATCCTGGCCTGCATTTCGAAACGGGCGGCCCCTCAGCAAAGCGAGACCTCAACGTGCTCATCGGCAAGAACGTCCAGGCCAGCCGAATCATGGCGGGTGTCACGTTCAGTCAGCCGGGCAACTGGACCTCGTGGCCCCCGCATGAACACGCGGCCATGCTCGAAGAGGCCTACCTCTACATCGACATGCCGGCGCCAGCGTTCGGCGTTCAACTCGTCTACACCGATTCGCGCGAGCCGGAGCTCGCAACGATCGTTCGGGAAGGCGACATCGTGCTGATGCCTCAGGGTTACCACCCCAACGTCGCCGCACCGGGAGGCGCCATCAATTTTCTCTGGATGATGGCAGCCAACCGCGAGGACCTTGACCGGCAGTACGGGGTCGTCAACGTCCATCCCGATTTTGCGTCTATGGGATCAGGCCTCGACAAAGGACGAGCGGAGCGGAAATGAGCCGCAGCGAATCGCTCGTCGCCTTGCAACCTCGGGACTGGACGGCCATCCCGGTCGAAGAGATCGGCGATGGCATCGAGCGCCAGATGATCTGGGGCGAGCGACTGATGGTGTGCCGGCTGCGCTTTCGGCCTCACATCGTCACGGCCATTCACTCCCACCCCCACGAGCAAATCACCATCGTCGAGCGTGGCCGAGTGGCGTTCACGATCGACGGGCAAACACGTATCGCGTCGGCGGGCGATGTGATCCATTTTCCGTCGGACATGCCGCACGGCGCGACGATCCTGGACGAGGAAGTCGTACTGATCGACATCTTTTCGCCGGTCCGCGAGGAATTTCTTCCTCGCCTCGGTGACGAGTAGCGAGGCCTGATGTGTCTCTCGACCTCTTCAGACTCGACGGCAAGGTGGCTCTGGTGACCGGCGCCTCACGCGGTCTCGGCGCCGCGATGGCCGTCGCCCTTGCCGCGGCTGGCGCCGACGTCACGCTGCATGCAAGCGAGGCAGCGCCGTCGAAGACAGCGGCAGACATCGCAGCCACCAGCGGCCGCCGCACACATCTGCTCACAGCAGATCTACGGCTTCAGGACTCGAGTGAGCGGATCGTGGCGGAAACACTCGACGCCTTTGGCCGGATCGACATTCTCGTCAACAACGCCGGCGTCATCCGTCGTCAGCCTGCCGCCGAGCATGCCGACGAGAATTGGGAAGAAGTGTTGGCGGTGAACCTGTCCAGTGTTTTCCGCCTGTGCCGCGCGACCGGACGTCACATGCTCGCTCGCGGGGACGGCGGAAAGATTGTCAACATCGCGTCGCTCCTGTCATTTCAGGGGGGTATTACGGTCCCGGGATACGCCGCTGCGAAGGGTGGCGTCATGCAGCTGACGAAGGCGTTGGCCAATGAATGGGCGATCCAGGGGATCAACGTGAATGCGATTGCTCCCGGCTACATGGAGACGGACAACACCACCGCGCTTCGGGCCGACCAGGCGCGTCATCAGCAGATCACGAGTCGAATTCCAGCGGGACGCTGGGGAACGCCGAACGACATTAGTGGTGCGGTCGTGTTTCTGGCGTCGCAGGCTTCCGATTATGTCCACGGCCACGTGCTGATCGTGGACGGCGGTTGGATGGGTCGCTAACCGGCTGGTGCAAAGGCGGCAGCCGGAAGGGTTTTGCCTTTTGCCTTCATTTTGGGACCGCAGACGGTTCTTGAGCACGTTCGGTTTCTTGGGTAGGAGGGCTGTCATGAAGAAGGTCGTTGCTGCGCTGGGCACGGTGCTGTGCCTGGCCGTTGGGGCATCGGTCGCTGGCGCGCAGGACTATCGCGGCCGAGTTCAGGGATCAGTGGGCGATGCGAGCGGGGGTGCGCTCCCCGGCGTCACCGTGACGCTCGTCAACGACGCAACGGCTGTCGCCGTCACGCGGGTGACTGATGGCGAAGGCCGGTACCTGTTCGACTTCGTCGACCCGGGTCTCTACACGATCCTTGGCGAGCTGCAAGGTTTCAAGAAAGCGGAGCAGAAGAACGTCCGCGTGCCGCAGCGCGGCGACGTGACCGCGAGTTTCAAGCTCGAGATTGGTGGCGTCGAGGAGATTGTGGTTGTCGAAGCGGCCCCCGTCGCCGTGCAGTTCAACACTAGCAGCGACGAGCTGACGCTGGAGCGCGAGCTGATCGATCAGGTACCGATCAACGGCCGGAATCCCTACAACCTGGCCAACCTCGACCCGACGATGTTCAACACGCCGGGGACGACCGAGCACGAGAACAGGCCGTACCACCATGCGTACGCGAACGACCTCGACGCCGGCGGGGGCACTCGCCGCGGGAATGACGTGCTGCTCGATGGCGTGCCCCTTGGCGCCAGCTTCAAGACCGCGTACACCCCGTCGATCGATGCGGTGGAGGAGATCACCGTCTCGAAGAACAGCGTCGACGCGGAAAATGGCCACAGTCTCGGCGGCATCATCAGCCTCAACATGAAGTCTGGCACCAATGCGCGCCACGGATCGGCGTACTACTTCGGCCGCGACCCAAGCCTGAATTCAATCGCCGATCCAACCGTCCGTCGAGTGGAAGGCCAGGACGAGCGCAGCCTGCGCGGCACGGAACTCAAGATGTTTGGCGGCACCTTCGGCGGTCCGCTCAAGCGGAACAAGGTCTTTTCGTTCACGTCGTTCGAGCAGTGGGATGACCAGCGTCCGGTGAGCATCGTCCGAACCGTGCCGACGGAAGCTGAGCGTCGGGGCGACTTCAGCCAGTCGGTGCTAGGCGGCCGCGTGCGGCCGATCTACAACCCCTTTGCGTCCACGCTGAATCCGGCGACGGGCCTTGTGGTGCGTCCGCAATTTGACGGGAACGTAATCCCACTCAACATGATCGACCCGGTGGCGGCTCGGATGCTCGCGGCGATCCCGCTGCCCAATTTGCCGGGCAACGTGGACAACCTGCAGGGATCGGTATCCGACGTCGTGGATTACTGGAATTTCTCGCAACGCGTCGACATCAATTTCAGCGATACCTTCAAGGTGTTCGCCCGCTATGGCCAGTTCAAGGCGAATCTCTATCAGCAGAATCCAACCCAGGCCGGGTTCTATCCGCTGACGGGCAGCAACCGCTACGGCATGAGCACGGCAGGCGATGCCGTGTGGGTGATGTCGGACAAAACCACGTTCAACGTGCGCGGCACTACTACAACATGACTGACGAGTTCTACAACCCGTCGTTGTTGCTGGGTCAAGAGGGCTTGCAGGATTTCTGGTCGCGGACTTGGTACTCGTCGCTCTACAACAGCGGCTACGTTTACTATCCCGCTCTCGATGTGATTGCCGGCACCGGCGCGCAGACGACCAATCGCCTCGGCCGCCAGGGACGCGAGTGGTTCCAGCATCCGGATGCATGGACGCTCTCGGCGCGCATGAACCGCTATCAGGGCCGTCACAATATGAAATGGGGGGGCGAGGTGCGTGCGTATTATGGCGAGGCGGCGCGCTTCGAGCCCATCAACCTGGTGTTCAACTCAGTGCCCACAGCGAACACCTCCACCAGTCCGGACGCGAACACCGGTAACCCCTGGGCGAGCTTCATGCTTGGCCCCTCAATGCTGGTCAAACCTCCATTGGCATGCGTCAAAACCGCGTCTCATGGTTCAAGGGCGTGATTCATTCCGTTCGCATCACGTCGGGCGTTTCGTCTCAGCCTATTCACCACTAATCCCTGGAGTTCAGGGAGAAGAATTGGCTCCCTGATCTCCTCGACCTCCCTGTGAATGCGTCAACCCACGTGAATTCCGGGATTAAGCTGTATGGGATGCACTCTCTTGATGATTGGATTCTCGGACTTGGTGGCGGCGGGCTGACTCTCGGTCTCGTCGTTGCGTTGCTGCTGGGCGCGCGCCATGCGACCGACGCGGATCACCTGACGGCGGTTTCCACTCTCATCCTTTCGGATGACCGGCGCGGTGGCTGGCGGGCGGCTGTGCTCGGCCTGTTCTGGGGCCTCGGCCATGCGACGACGCTCTTCGTCTTTGGCGTCCCGATCGTGATGTTCGGCGCGCAGCTGCCCGACGTGGTGGGACGCGCGGCGGAGTTTCTCGTGGGCGTCGTGACAGCATTTCTCGCGATTCGCCTTCTCATGCGCTGGCGGCGGGGCTACTTCCATTCACACCAGCACCGGCATGGCGAGATTCGGCATACCCACCCGCACGTGCACGAACACGCGCCTCGAGCGGGCCATCCGTCCGCGCATCCGCATCGACACGCCGACGGCATCGGCCGATCGCCCGCCACGGCTTTCGGCATCGGTCTGATGCACGGACTAGGTGGGTCAGCCGGTGTGGGGATCCTGTTGGTGGCGTCCGTTGCGGATCGCGTCAACGCTGTTGCGGGCCTGTTGTTGTTCGCGGCGGCCACCGCGCTGTCTATGGCGCTGGTTTCTGCCGCGGTGGGTTACGGCCTGGTCCGTGGTCCGATCGCCCCACGCCTCGAGCGCGTAGTGCCCGCGCTAGGTACGGCGAGCCTGTTGTTTGGTGTCTGGTACGCCTATGGCGCGTTGGGTAACTAACGCGGATGACGCAGAAATAAGGCCTGCCGCAGATGACGCAGATGAGCGCAGATGCTCCGGATGTGTGTGAGCCCAGCGGCCGCAGGCCGCTCGCGTGAGTAAAAGTGCCCCGATGGAAAGAGCCTCCTGTGTCTTTGGGCTCTTTCCATCGGGGCACTTTCACTCACGCTGACCGCCGGTCTCCGACCGGCGGTGGGCTCACCGTATCTTGCTGACTGGCGCATGCCGCGTGACAGCATCTGCGCCAGGGTCCGAATCTGCGAAATCTGTGTAATCTGCGGATGCCTTTTTGTCTGAGCAATCCGAGTCGATATGGTTGCTTCTTAATCAGTTACCGTGGCGCAACCGCAGGGCGGTTCCCCACGGATCGGTCACTATCCGGTTGTCTCCGGCGGCCCTGACGTCGTATCCCGCCCTGTGCACGCTATCTGCAGCGGCGTCGACGTCGGCCTGCTGCGCCAGCAGGAGCTCCCACTCGAGCAGCTTTGCATCATCGTCGGTCGCGCTCCGGGCGCCGGCGGCCCACGTGTTGACGCCGAGGTGATGATGATAGCCGCCCGCCGATAGAAACAGCGCGCCTGGATAGCTCCACACCACCGCTTCGAAGCCCAACGCCGTGTGATAGAGGCTCCGCGCGATCCCCAGATTGCCAACGCTCAAGTGGATGTGACCCATCGTCGTGCCACCCGGCATGCCCGCCCATGTCTCACGGCCGCCAGCGTTCGTCACGGAACGAAGGTCCAATCGCTCGGTGCCCATCTGCAGTTCGCGACCGCTGGCACGCCACGCGTCACGTGGCCGATCCGCATAGACCTCGATGCCCAGGCCGTCTGGATCCCACAAGTAAATAGCTTCGCTGACGAAATGATCGGCTGACCCGAACTTCAGGCCGAGGCTCAAGAGGTGGCGCACGAAGCGTCCGAGGGAAGGCCGGTCCGGCAGCAGGATCGCAAAGTGGTAGAGACCCAGCAGACCCGAGGGCGGTACGGCGCGTGCGCCAGGACGTTCGTGCAACTCCAGAATCACGGTCTCGTCGTCATGAGGCCCGAGCGCGGCACTGGTCGCATCTGACGTCAAGATGCGAAGTCCCAGAACGTCCCGATAGTACGCGACCGATCGATCGAGATTGCTGACCTGTAGGTGCGCGCGGCCGACACGCGTACGATCCGGGAGTCGATAGCCCGGCGGCGCGATGCCGTATTCGCGATCCGTTGACGTGCGATCCACACCTCTACCTCTGCTTATCGCGGGACTAAAGTCCCGCGCTGCGAAAGTCTCTCTCAGAATGTCACACTCGCCTTTGTCTCGTGTAGCGCGGGACTTTAGTCCCGCGATCAGGACATAATTCCCGCGGAGGCGGCTTGGCCGATTTGACTCGACGGGAAATACTTGCGCGCGGGGCTGCTGGCGCGGCCTGGCTGGCGGCGTTGGGGATTCCCGAAAGCGTGTGGGCGTTGCAGGATGGCGAGGAATTGGTGACGTTTACCGACTACACCGCCTCCTTCAAGGTCGACGCACAGGCAGCCAACCCCACGGTGCGTTGTTATGACCTGCGCACGTTGACGACGTGGGCGACCCCCAATGATCAGTTTTACGCGTTTCATCAGGGGGAGACGCAGCGTGTCGATCCCACGACGTTTCGCCTGAGCATTAGCGGCTTCGTCGAGCGCCCGCGCGAGTTCACGCTCGATCAGTTGAAGGCCCGGCGCGATCGGCGTGAGGAGCCAGTGACGCTGGAATGCTCCGGTAACTCCACGCGGCCGCAGCGCATGAGCGGTCTTCTGAGCAATGGTGTCTGGAGTGGCGTCGGCCTTGCGTCGATTCTCAAAGAAGCCGGCCTCAAGCCCGAGGCGCGCGAAGTTGTCTTCCTCGGCCTCGATATGGAAACTGAAAAGAAGGCAGCCGCGGGCAATCGCGAGTTTGTAGCGCCGCACGGACGCAGCATGTATGTGCAGGATGCGCTCAATCCCGAAGCCATGCTGGCATTTGCGCTCAATGGCCAACCGTTGCCCGCAGCACAAGGGTTTCCTCTGCGCCTGATCCTCCCGGGCTGGTATGGGATGACGCAAATCAAGTGGCTGTCACGGATCCATGTCCTCGATCGCCGATACGAGGGGCAGCACATGACCCGCAACTATCTGGCGGTCCGCTCGTTCGACACGCCCGAGGGACCCTTGTGGCTTGATACCTCCATCTCGAAAACCAACATGAAGTCGGTTGTCGCGCGCGTGGTTCGCCGCCCGTCGACTCGCGTCGCTCGCTCGGGGCAAGGGAGCGATGATTGGGAGTATCGGATCACTGGCCCCGCCTGGGGCGGGCAAGTGCCGATTCAGCACGTGGATGTGCAGATCGATGATGGGCCTTGGCAGCGCGCGACGCTGGAAGCCGCGCGTGGCAAATATGCGTGGCGCCTCTGGTCGTTCACAGTGAAAGATCTGTCGCCAGGCCCGCACACCCTCGCGTCGCGAGCAACCGACGCCAACGGCAGATTGCAGCCGACGTCGGAGGATCGCCGGAAGTCGATCGCCAGTGGGCGCGAGGACTTTGCGATCTGGAGCCGTCAGATTCTCGTGTCTTGAGAGCTTGTTGCAAACCCGACGCGCATCAGGTTTCCTCGAGCTCGTCGCCCTTGTGAACAGCATCGACGGATTGCGGGTTCGCCTTTGCCCCTTGCGCCACCCTTCGCGTTTGGTTAGCTGCTCACCGACCAGGTTGAGACGGAGCGACTCGAGACGAATCGGTCCGGGCTGGCGAACGGCTACCTGAAATGGTTCGCCCGCGCGAACGGGCATCCTGTCTACTTCTACAATCGTCGCGGGCAGTCGGGTCGCCAGCAACATCTTGATCCCGAGGATAACCATCACGAGTCCGTCGACTGAGAAGCCGTCGGATACGACGTAGACCAGCCAGTCGCGGTGGGCCGGTCACAAACGTGCGCCCGCCTACCGTCGACGTGGCACACGCGGGTCTCGGGCGATTGTGGTGTCGTCAGGATAGATTAGGCAGGTAGGCTATAAAAGGTAGGGAGAATTCGTATGCCGGTCAACGGACTGCATCACATCACGGCGATCTCGGGACCCGCGCAGGAGAACCTGGATTTTTACGCAGGCGTCCTCGGCATGCGCCTCGTGAAGAAGAGCGTGAACCAGGACGACCCGGGGACCTATCACCTCTTTTATGCGGATGCGGAAGGGCGTCCAGGGACCGATCTGACCTTCTTCCCCTGGGCCCATTTGGCGCCGCCGCGCGACGGTTACGGCCGGGCGATGGAAGTCAGCCTCGAGGTGCCCGCGGGAAGCGTCGAGTACCTGGGGCACCAGGCTGGAAAAGTACGGCGCGCGCCTGCAGCGCGTCGAGACGCGCTTCGGCGACAAGACGCTGGGGCTGGTCGACCCGCACGGGCTACAGCTTGCGCTGGTCGAGCCCGCACGCAACGTGCGCACGGCTTTCACCCCATGGGACGCGAGTGGCGTACCCGCCGAACGTCAGATTCGGGGCCTTTACGGCGCGCGGTTGTGGGAGCGTAACGCATCGCCCACCGTCGAGTTCCTGACGAGCGTGCTGGGTTTCACGTCGCTGGGCCAGGAGGGCAGCTGGACGCGGTATGGGTTTGCCGAGGCTTCCGGAAGTGTTGACATCGAGGAAACGCCCGATGCGCGGCGCGGTGCGTGGGGCGTCGGCAGCGTCCATCACCTGGCGTGGCGAGTAGACGACGAAGCGCATCAGCTCCGCGTTCGCGAGGACGTCGTGCGCGCCGGCGGCAATGCCACGCCGGTGATCGATCGCTTCTGGTTCAAGTCCGTGTACTTCAACGAACCTGGCGGCGTGTTGTTCGAGATCGCCACCGACGGTCCGGGCTTCACGGTGGACGAAGACCCATCACACCTTGGAGAAGCGCTGGTGCTCCCGCCATTTCTCGAGGATCGGCGTCCCGAGATCGAAAGAATCCTCCCAGTGCTCAAGATGCCCGAGCAGGACCTCGCGCGCCAGGCATGATGGCCGAGCAGCCGCTCGACTTCGTTCATGTGTACGAGCCGGCGGCCTCGGCTGACAAACCGACGCTGCTGCTCCTGCACGGCACCGGTGGAGACGAGCATGATCTGATCCCAGTCGGACGGGCACTGATTCCTGGCGCGGGTCTGCTCAGCCCGCGCGGCAAGATCCTCGAGCGGGGGATGCCGCGATTCTTTCGCCGCATCGCTGAAGGCTTGTTCGACCTGGAGGACCTGAAGGTACGCACCAACGAGCTCGCAGAGTTCGTGACGCGCGCGGCCGACCACTACGGTTTCGATTCCTCGCGCGTTATCGCCGTTGGCTTTTCAAACGGGGCCAACATTGCTGCCAGCCTTCTGCTCCTGCGTCCGGGCATCCTGCCTGCGGCGGTACTCTTCAGTCCGATGGTGCCCATCGAGCCGGACACGCGTCCGGCCCTACAAGGGGTAAAGGTCTTCATCAGCGGAGGCCGTCAGGACCGGATGGTCGATCCCGCGAACACGCAGAAGCTCGCCGAGCTGCTCCGAGAATCGGGGGCCGACGTGACGCTGCGCTGGACCAATGGCGGCCACTCCCTCACGCCCGACGACGTCGAAGCCGGGGCGAAGTGGATCACTAATCTCTTCTCTTGATGAGGCACGTGGATGTCGCGTGAGCGTAGATCGTGTCATTGGCATCCACGAGACGGGCTTCAGCGAGCGCAACGGTCCGGCCAATGTGCACGATCGTCGCAATGCCTCGGACCAGGCCCGTCGCAACGGTCATCGCTTTCAGATAGCTCACCTTGATGTCGAGTGTGGTGTATCTGTCACCGGCGTCGAGGCACGAATGCACGCAGCAACCCATGGCTGAATCGAGCAGCGTCGCAGCCATGCCGCCGTGAACGATGCCCATCGGGTTGTAGTGATATTCCTCCGGTGTCCCTTCGAAGACGACGTACCCGCGCTCGACTTCGACGAGGCGGATGTTCATCAGCCGTCCCATCGGCGGGGCCGGCAGGTCTGCTGCCATGACGCGCTTCAGAGCATCAAGTCCCGCAAGATCGCGCACCGCCGCACGTGTGATGGCCGAATCGTCCCAGGTGAATGTTCTACTGCGCGCGGCAACTTTAGCGTCCGTGTGATCCATTCCCACCTGCCCCACCCGCTCTGCCAGCCCTACCGAGTGCTAATACCTCAACGTCAGTCCAACGCCAGCCCGCCAGAAGCTGAGGCGTGTGGATCCGAATCCTATTGCTTCAGGGTCGTCGTTTGTGATGCTTCGGAAGTACCGCAGTTCGAAGCGGAGGCTCGTCACATCGGTAAGACGGCCCGTGGCACCGCCGCCGACGTTGATGCCGAAGCTGTTCTTGCGGGTGCCCAGCACACCGGCGACATCGTCGATGTTGACGTGCATGAGCCCGGCCCCGCCGCTCACGAAGGGCCGGAGCGAGTCCCCGGTCAGCGCGCGCGGCGCGGACAGCACGACGTTGCCCATGAGTGTCAGCACGTGGCTGCGTGCGACGAGCGTCCCGCTGGAACGCTCGAAGAACCGCGGCGAGTACCCGAAGTCGGCCTCCACTCCGAGCACGCGATCGTCAATCAGACCGACGATGCCGCCGTAGGTCAGCTTGGTGTTGCTCGCGCCGCTTTCAAGATCCGCGATTCGCGTGTCGCCCGCGAACTTCAGTCCGACGAAAGGCGTCAGATACCAGTCGGCGCGAGCGCTGCCGGGGAAAGCCACCATCACGAACAGGAGACCGAGGACGCGCGACGCTCTCATCACGTCGTCCCGTGTGGAATGGCCGTCGCGCCGCTAGAGAAAAAGCCGAAGAAACGTCTTCGCAAAGAGGGAGCCCGTGACGTCGCCCTTCTCGAGGGAAAAGGGACCGCTCAACCCGTCGCTGTTGGCGAGTATGATGAGCGTCAACCGGCGCGCCGGCACCTTGAGAATGAGCGACGAGTACGCGTCCGGGGCGAGTCCGTAGTGCCACACGAGCCGCTCGCCGTGATGCATCTGTACAAACCAACCGAGCCCCGTTGGGAGCGGCACATTGTTGGCGACGCCGTTGGTGAAGCTCGCGGCAAGTGTTTCCGGCAGCAACAGCTCGTCGAGCCCGGAGTCAAAGTTCGCGAGATCGTACACGCTGGCGATCAGCCCGTCGGCAGCATTGATACCGGCGGGTGGCATGTCCGACCGAGAGGCCCGGCCGCGCTTGTCTACTCGGTATGGCGCGGCCAGCCGAGCCAGTGCGTCGGCATACTGCAGGATCTTCGCTTCGTCGAACAGGTCCCGCAACTCGGGTGGGGCCGTCACCGTATCCCGGCCCGGGACCGAGTCCAACATCGACATGCGATCGAGGACGTGCTGCGCCAGAAGTTTCCGGTACGGCTGCCCGCCGCACGACTCAATCGGCGCGGCGAGCGCCGCGAAGCGTGCGGGGTCGTACCGATACCCGGTCGGCGAGCCTGGAGGGGCCGCATGTCCAAGCAGCTGCCGCAGCGTTGTCCCTGGCCCGTCCGCGGCCGGCGCCCACGTGCCGATCGGCCACTCGAGATCGACCAAGCCATATTCGACACATTTCAGCAGCATCACCGCTGTGAAAGTCTGTGTCAGGTCGGCAACTGGATAGGGCGTATCGACGCGTGCCGGCAACGATGCTTCGACGTCGCGCTGCCCGAAGGCTCGCGCCCACACGATTTGACGATCCTGGAGAATCGCGACTGACAGACCCGGAATTCCCGCCTGCAGACGGAGCGGCTCGAGGTACTGCTCGAACAGATTGAAGGCAAAGTTCTGCGCAATGGCTCCGTGATGGAGCGCCAGTACGGCGGTCATTGCCAAAGCGGGAACCGTCAGAACTCGCGGCATCGGGCTCGTACGAGAGTTTGAATAATAGCATCGCGACAGGAAGGGGTCCCCTCCACGGGGGCGTTGTGGTAAAGTTCCAGCGTCATCTTGGGCAATCACGCCGGAAATCGCCGCCTTTCAAGGGCATTGCGCTGGGTCACCGTCCTCGCCCTGTTCGTCTCAGCCGTCGATCTGTCCGCGCAGGGGATGCGGATAATCCCGCTCGTGCGCGATGGGGCCGTGCTCATCTCCTTTGAGCTTGCCGATGGCTTCACCGACGACGTCCGCGCGGCGATCAAGAGTGGGCTGAAGACGACGTTCACTTATTACGTGGACCTGCGCGCCGAAGTCCCGGCCTGGATCGATCGCACCATGGCGTCCGCCGTCGTGAGTACCGCGGTGCAGGACGACAACCTCACGCGGCGACATACAGTCGTCAGAACGTTGGATGGCCGAGTCGAAGAGGCGCGAGTCACCGAAAGTGACGATGAGGTTCGTCAGCTGGTAACGACGCTCGAGCGTCTGCCTCTGTTCAGGACGATCAGCCTCGAACCCAATCGCGAATACTATGTGCGCGTCCGGGCCGAGGTCCGCCCTCGCAACGCCGCATTCCTCTGGCCGTGGGGCAGCGTGCGCTCCGCGCAAACGAAGTTCACCTTCATTCCATAGACAGGCTTCACGGTCTACGGTCCACGGTCCACAGTCCTGCGGTCCACGCACGCGCGGCACCTGTGGCACCCCCGCCACCTGCGGCAACCCGCTGAGATAAGATCTCCGTTCTTGCATGTCGTCAGAGGAGAAGGCCGATGCCACGTACCGACGCGTTCCCGAAGATTTTCGGCACGGCCCTGGCCGTGGCCGTCTCGATTGCCGTCGCGCAGACAGCAGCTCGAGCGCCTCAACCGGCTGCCCCAAATCCGGCGTCCACTGTCGCGCCGACCAACGATGCGCCCAATCCGTATCAGACCATCGAAGGGTATTTCAAACTACCCGAAGGTCGCGCGTGGGGATCAACTAGTGCCGTTGACGTCGGCCCTGACGGCAAGACGATCTGGGTGGCGGAACGCTGCGGTGCGAACAGCTGTTGGGACGCCACGGCCGGGAAATTTTCGCCGCACAACGTCGTGCTGAAATACGACGAGTCAGGAAAGCTTCTGACGAGCTTTGGCGCGGGGATGTTTGTCTTCCCGCACGGTATTTACGTCGACAGCCAGGGGAACGTATGGGTCACCGACGGGCAGGACAATCTGCCTCGTCGTCGCCCGGGACAGCCTGCCGACGCGCCGCTGCCGCCTCAGCCCGAAAAGGTGGTCGGACATCAGGTCTACAAGTTCAGCCCGGAGGGTGAACTCCTCCTCACGCTCGGCAAGCCCGGCGGCAATCAGCCGGGGCAGCCGGCGGATCCCGCCTCGTTCTATCAGCCCAACGACCTCGTGGCGCTGCCAAACGGCGACATCCTCGTGGCTGAAGGGCATTCCAATGCCGAAGGAACATCCCATCGCATCGTCCGCTTCAGTCGGGATGGGAAGTACCTCGGCCAGTTTGGCAAGCGCGGATCGGGTCCTGGCGAGTTCATTCAACCGCATGCCTTGGCGCTCGATGCTGCTGGCCGGTTGTACGTCGGCGATCGCAGCAACAACCGCGTGCAGATCCTGACCACCGACGGCAAGTTCATTGCGGACTGGCCGCAGTTCAGCCGTCCCAGCGGCGTGGCCGTGCACGGCGACACGATCTACGTCGCGGATTCGGAATCCGGTTCGGTCGCACCGTCACAGAAGGCGTGGATTCGCGGCATTCGAATAGGGAGCATCAAGGACGGTAAGGTCCTCTACTTCATTCCCGATCCGCAGAAGGAGGTCACGACCGGGACGCTCGCGGCTGAAGGAGTGGCTGCGGACGCGGCCGGTAACGTGTACGGCGCCGAGGTTGGCCCTCGCAAGCTGCAGAAGTACGTCATGAAAAAATGATGCGGGTCACGTTCGTTGCCCTCGCGCTGGTCTGCTCGTCATCGACGGCGTGGACAGGCGCGCAACCTGACTTCGAAGCCGCGGCCACAGCCGCGGCTGATCTCCCTCGCCTCCACAGCCTTCTCGTCAGCCACCGCGGCACGATGGTGGTCGAGCGTTATTTCAACGGTGCGCGCGCAACGCGGCTGGCCAACGTCAAATCCGTTTCGAAGAGCATCATCTCGGCGCTGGTCGGAATTGCGATCGAACAGGGCCATATTCCCAACGTGCGTGAGCCGATCGGGACGTACTTCCGCAACGAGCTCAGCGCAAACGACCGGGCAGCCAAGCGCCGCATCACCATCGAAGACCTGTTGACGATGAGAGCAGGGTTGGAATCGACGAGCAGCCGAAATTACGGTGCGTGGGTGAGGAGCAAGAACTGGGTCCGTCATGCACTCGACCGCGAGCTCGAGGACACGCCGGGCACCAGCATGGAGTACAGCACCGGCAACAGCCATTTACTCTCGGCAATTCTCACCAAGGCGACACGCAAGAGCACGTGGCAGTACGCACAGGAGGTGCTCGCCAAGCCGCTCGGGTTTTCTCTCGCGCGGTGGCCGCAGGATCCACAGGGCGTTTTCTTCGGCGGCAACGAAATGCTGATGACGCCGCGACAGATGGTGGCCTTCGGCGAGCTGTACCTCAATCGTGGCGTCAGAGGCGGACGTCAAATCGTTCCGGCACGGTGGGTCGACGATTCGTTCATTCCGCGCGGTCGGTCCGACTACAGCGAACAGATGTACGGTTACGGCTGGTGGATGCGGGAGCTCGCCGGCCCCGCGGAGGGAGGATTCGAACCCGTCCCCGTCTTTTACGCTTGGGGCTTCGGCGGCCAATACATTTTCGTGATCCCGAGACTGGAGCTGGTCGTCGTCACGACGTCTTCCACGGCGGCCGGAGAGGAGCGGCGGAGCCATCGCCGCACCATCTTCGGCCTGGTGGAACAGCATGTCATTGCGCCGGCGCTTTCGGAGAATCCATTCCTTCGGTGAGCTCGATGTACGTGCCAAAAGGATCGGTCAGAAACGCGATGGCGAATCCGATTGCCGGGACGTATGTGTATGGGCGATCGAATTTGATACCTGCGGCTTCGAGCTGCTTGCAGAACGCCTCGAGGTTTTTCACTTCGAATCCGATGTGATCCAGCGCACGGCCGCGTGTCCCCACCACCGGATCGGTCGAAGGACTGAATGTCAGATTGACGCCGGGCAGATCCGCTGCCTGGAACGTGCCACGCATGCCGCCCTTGGCGTTGAATGTCTTCACGTACCACTCCTTCATCGCATCGACTTTGTCGGTGTAGAAGTGGACGTGGTGATTGGCAATGGCCTCGGTCTGGGACGGATTCTCGACGAACTCGACTTTCGTGCCGTCGGGCGTCATCGTGTAGGCGATGTTCGCTTTGGTACTCTCCACGAAAGCGATGCCGTCGTTCACCGCCTGACTCGGCGGCATCTCCTCGCGCGTCACGATCGGGTATCCCGCGGCTTTGACCTTGTCGATCGTCTTGCGCACGCTCGGGACGTAGAAGCCGACATGGTTGACCGTCGTCCCCTTGGTACCGCCGGTGGCAGCACGCTGTGTGAAGACGATGATCACGTTGGGCAACTTCACCATTTCCAGCGGTCCAGCCTTCACCGGTGTCCCGCCCAGCGTGTCTACCCAGAACTTTTTCGCATCGGGAATGCTCGCAACGTTCAGATGGTGATGTGCGTAGACGAGGTTGTTGTCTTTGAGCAAGGGGAGTTGCTCGTCGGACGCGGCGTTCAGGTCCAGAGCGACGTCCGGTGCCGTGGGGTCGAGGGACCCGGTACCAATCGCGGGCGAAACAATCACTAAGAACGCAATTGCAAGCAGTCGCATGTGAGTCGCCTCCATTTACTTCGCGCCGTGACCGGCTGGCAAAACCTTGTGCGGATCGACTCGCACGACGAGATACACGATCTGATCGGAGGTGATGTCGCTGAACCAGTGCGGCGTGTTGGGCGGAATAATAACGACATCCCCCACGCCAACCTTGCGGCTGACGCCGCCGGCGATCTTGCCGCCGGTCATGCTTGGCCCATTCAAGAGCTTCACCACTGGACTGTCGGGCGCCGCGTCGCGGGGGTTCTCCATCGTCCCGCCCGTCACGAGCGTCGCCGATCCCTCGGTGATGTGGTAAACCTCCGTGATTTGGCTGTGCTCGATGCTGTTCGCGCCGGCAGGCTTTGTCCGTCGTACGATGCCGACCCCGACGTTGGGTTGGTTGTCGATGGCAACCACTCTGAGCTGCACATCGCCCACTGCAGCAGTCATCTTCTGTACTGCCGCTTGCAGGTCTGTGTTGGCCACATCGGTTGCCGTGCCCCGAGGTTGCCGTGGGGCGGCAGGCGCCTGCGCGTGCGTTTGGGCTCCGACGACGATGAGCAGGAGAATCACGAAACCCGCGACAGTCTTGTGCATGTCGACTCCTTTGGATGCCGGCGTCTTTCAGAGTCCGGCTCGCCGCCCACGGCCTTCGGTCCACGGCCCACGGTTTTCCGGCCGCGCAAGCTTACACCTGTTGAACGCCTGCGAGGACGTCAAGTCAAAAGGGCGGAATTCAACACTTCGATTGTGTGCCTGACCGGGACCTCTTCGAGGTGCGCCTCAATCTGTGTGACGCATCCGATGTTTCCCGTCGCGACCATCTGAGCGCTCGTGGCGCGGATCGCGGCGGCCTTCCGGCGACCCAGGTCGGCGGCGGTCTCGGGGTGTTCGAGGTTGTAGAGCCCGGCCGATCCGCAGCACATCTCGCCGTCGGCGAGCTCGACGAGCGTCACGTTTGCGATCTGCGAGAGCAGGCGGCGTGGCGCCGCCCGAACACCCTGGCCGTGTGACAGGTGACACGCATCGTGGTACGCGATCGTCGTTGGCCGATCGAGGGCAAGCGGTGTGCGGACGCCGAGCGCATCGAGAAACTCCGCCACGTCCTGCACGGGTGTCGCGTAACCGTTTTCCTTCATCGCGGACCCGCAGCCCGCGGCGTTGGTCAAGATCGCATCGACGTCAGCGGGAAACAGCCGCGCGTTGTGCTCTGCCAGTGTGTGCGCGCGTGCCTTGGCGCCGCTATGCAACGCGAGCGCCCCACAGCAACCCTGTTCGGGGGGTACGACGACCTCAACGCCGTTCGCCGAGAGCACGCCAAGCGTCGCCGAGTTGATCGACGGCCGAAGCACTCGCTGCACGCAGCCGGCCAGCAGTGCGACGCGGGCCCGGCGCTGCCCGATGGCAGGCACATGTTCGGGCAGTGGCTCCTGTCGCGGCACGCGTCGCGGCAGCATCGACAGCATCCCCCGCAACCGCGACGGCAAGACGGTTGAAAATGCACGTGCCAGCTGTCCGGCGATCAGGGCCGCCCGAAAGCGTCCTGGTGATTCGAGAAGCGAGAGCATCGCACCTCGCGCGAGGCGCTCTGACACGGGCCGTGCCGTCTGTTCTTCCGCGCGCGCGCGGAAGGGGACGACGAGATCGCGGTATCGGACGCCGGAGGGACAGGCCGTTTCGCATGCCAGACAACCCAGGCAGCGATCGACGTACGGCAGCACGTCGCCGATCGTGAGCTCACCCTCGAGGGCCTGTTTCATCAAAACGATGCGCCCGCGCGGCGAGTCCATTTCCTCGCCGAGCACGCGATAGGTCGGGCACGCGGGCAGGCAGAATCCACAATGGACGCAAGTCGACACGGCGCGTGCCATGCCCTCGGCCTGCGGACCGAGCCTATCGACCGGAATGTGGTGGTGCATTTCTGGAGGTCACAGGGAGCAATGTCTTCTGTAGCGCGGGACTCTAGTCCCGCGAATTCTCATCACGCCAAAAACCGGCGCCGCGGGTCCAGCACGCCCCGCACGCGCTCCTCGAAGGCGTTCGCTTCCACGAGCCCAATCGGAGTGCCCGCCATCGGCCCACGCACCACGAGCGCGCGCCGTTTCTTGTCGTCGAGCCGTACCGAAAGGGCAGCGGGATCGTCGGCGGCGATCCACGCGACGCTGCCGCCACACGCGAATCGCGCCGGCGTCATCCAGTCGTTCAGGGGTGGTGCGGGGACCTTGACCAGCGCCAGGCTCGGTGGCGCCCATCGAAATTCACGGGCATCGGACCAGAAGCGCTTCTCCTCCTCCTCGTCGAGGACCGCAGAGGCCAACGGCACGGCACGCTGCAAGCGTTCCATGCGCGCGAACAACGTGTTGGCGCGTCCCGCGATGCGGATCCACACCGTGCCGCTTTCATCGAAGTCGATCGCCGCGAGGTCGAACCGTGCCATCTCGACGGCTCGGGCAGTGTCCACGGCCTGCGAAATGCCGTCGCACCGCACGCGCAGGGTCACGCGCGATTCCGGAGATGGAAATACCTTGAACGTGACTTCCGCGAGCACCCCGAACCGGCCGAGGCTTCCAACCATCGCATGGTGGAGGAGGAAACCGGCCGCGTTTTTCACCACCTTGCCACCGCTCCGAATCAACCGGCCCTCACCGTCGACGATGCGCGCGCCGATGAGAAAGTCGCGTACGCCGCCGTAGCGATAGCGTTCCGAGCCGCTTAGTCCAGCTGCGACCGTGCCACCAATGGTGGCGCCGGCCTCGACCAACGGTGGATCAAAAGGCAGATACTGACCGTGTGCCGCAAGAACTGCGTTGATCTCTCGAAGCGGCGTGCCGGCCAAGGCGGTGAAAACGCATTCGTCGGGGGAGTATTCGGTGATGCCGGACAAGGCAGTGGTGTGGAGCACGATGCGGTCGCGGCTGACCTCCGTCCTCGGCCCGACCTCCGTCCTTGCTACGGCGGGCGACTTTGTGCCCGCGCCCCGAATCGTGAGCACCTCGTGCATTCGCACGGCGTCCTGCAATTCCGCAACGGTTGTCGGGTTCAGGGTCATACGCGTGAAATCACCCCGGCGCGCTCGAGCGGATGCAGGCCGTGCGACGTGGAACCCTCGCCGCCACCCCCGAGCATCTTCCCGCGGTTGGCGAGCTGACGTGGATCGATGGCTTGCCGCAGGCGCTCCATGAAGGCGACATCCTCGTCGGCGTACATTTCGCCGAGGAATGCGCGTTTCTCCAGGCCGATGCCATGCTCGCCAGTCACCGATCCACCCAGGCTGATGCACATCCGCAGGATGTCCGCCGCCAACGCTTCGGCGCGCGCCAGCGCGCCCGCCTCACGCCCGTCGAACAGAATCAGCGGATGGAGATTGCCGTCGCCGGCATGAAACACGTTGGCGACGCGAAGCCGATGAGTGGCCGCAAGCTGCTGAATGGCCGCAAGCGCTTCGCCGAGGCGCGTGCGCGGCACCACACCATCCTGCACGATGAAGTCCGGGCTGATGCGGCCGACCGCGGAGAACGCGCATTTGCGCCCTTTCCAGATGCGCGCGCGATCGTCTGCATCGCTCGCCGCGCGCGTGCTCGTCGCGCCCGAGGCCGCGATGATTTGCATCAACCGTTCATAGTCAGCGTCCACTTCAATGGCATCGCCCTCGAGCTCGACCAGCAGAATTGCAGCGGCGCCCGGAGGGTATCCGGCATCGACGGCGGCTTCTGCGGCATCAATGGCGAGCCGGTCCATGATCTCCATCGCCCCTGGCAGCAACCCCGATGCGACGATCTGCGACACGGCATCGCCTGCCGCCTGCAACGAGCCATAACCAGCGAGCAGTGTTCGATACGACTCGGGCCGCGGCACGAGTCGTAGCGTGATTTCAAGCGCAATCCCGAAGAGGCCTTCGCATCCGACGAAGAGTCCAGTGAGGTCGGGCCCGACCTGTTCGACGCTCTCGCCGCCAAGCCGCACCACCTCGCCGTCAGGCAAGACGACCTTGAGCGCCAGCACGTGATTCGCGGTCATTCCATGACGAAAACAGTGTGCGCCGCCGGAGTTGAATGCGACGTTCCCGCCAATCGTGCACACCGATTGGCTCGAGGGATCAGGCGCGTAGTAAAGCCCAAAGGGAGCAGCAGCCATTGTCACATCGAGGTTCACGACGCCGGGCTCGACGACGGCGAGGCGGGCCGAGGGATCGAGACGAACGATTCGCGTCAGTCGATTCAGGGCGATGACGATGCCGTCTTCGACGGGGACGGCGCCGCCTGAGAGGCTCGTGCCGCTGCCGCGTGCCATGAACGGGACGCTGGCCGCATGACACAAACGCACGGTATCGACGACATCCTGCTGCGACTCGACGAGCACGACCGCTCGCGGCCGTGCGCGAAACGTCGTGAGGCCGTCGGATTCGTACGGCGCCAGCGCCCCAGGCTGCGTCAGGACGCGACCGGGAAAAGTCCGTAACAGGATGTCGACCAGATCCTGGGGCTGCATTTCGTGCGGTTCACTATAAGCTTACGTCCGCCTTCGCCGCCGGAGGCGGTTATGGCGGACCGGTCGCCTTTGCCGGGGGCGGCGGGCGGTCATGCGAGGTGTGATGGATTGGACCCAGACGTACGATCCCGTCGGGAACGTCTTTCTTTCCACGGCCTTTGCCGCCCTGCCCGTCATCGTGCTGCTGGGCGGCCTCGCGTTTTTTCATCTGCGCGCGCATGTCGCAGCGCTGATTGGCCTCGCCTCGGCGCTGGCCATTGCCATCGGCATCTTTGGGATGCCGCTACCGCTGGCGTTTGCCACTGCCGGATACGGCGCTGCGTACGGCTTGCTCCCCATTGGCTGGATCGTCCTCAACGTCATCTTTCTGTATCAGCTCACGTCTGACGCTGGTCTCTTCGGGACGCTGCGCCACAGTATTACGGGGGTCACACGCGATCGGCGATTGCAACTCCTGCTCGTCGCCTTTTGTTTCGGCGCGTTCTTTGAAGGCGCCTCGGGATTCGGCACTCCCGTTGCCATCACCGGCGCGCTGCTGATCGGCCTTGGTTTTACACCGCTGAATGCGTCGGGCCTCTCGCTCATCGCCAACACCGCCCCGGTCGCCTATGGCGCGCTTGGCACCCCGATCATCGCGCTGCAAGGCGTGACCAATCTCGATCTCTTCGAGCTGAGCGCGATGGTCGGCCGCCAACTGCCGTTCTTTTCGCTGATTGTCCCGTTCTGGTTGATCTGGGCCTATGCCGGCCGCCGCGGGATGCTTGGAGTCTGGCCCGCGATTCTCGTCGCTGGGGCCTCGTTTGCCGCGCTGCAGTTCCTCGTCTCGAACTATCACGGTCCCTGGCTCGTGGACATTCTCGCCTCCGTGGGATCGATCGGCGCTGTCGTCCTGTTTCTCCGCGTGTGGCAGCCGTCTGATCGGTGGTCCGCTAAGGGTGTGGTTGAAACTGCGACCGAAGCGAGGCCTCACAGCGGCGAAATCATCCGCGCGTGGATCCCCTGGCTCATTCTCAGCGTTCTGGTCTTTCTCTGGGGCATCCCACAGGTTCGCGCGTGGCTCGACGGCATCTCCGTGATTCGCATCCCGGTTCCTGCCCTTCACATGCACGTCCTGCGCACGCCGCCGGTCGTGGCCGCGCCGGCTGCAGAAGCCGCGATCTTCAATTTCAACTGGCTCTCGGCCACGGGTACCGGGATCTTCGTCGCCGCGATTCTCGCGGGGCTGGTGATGGGCCGGTCGATTGGCGATCTGGCGCGCACTTACGGGCGGACCCTGGCACTCGTGAGCACCTCGCTCCTCACCATCAGCGCGATGATGGCGCTGGGCTTCACGACCCGTTATTCAGGACTCGATGCAACGCTTGGTCTGGCCTTCGCCGGCACCGGCATGCTGTATCCCTTTTTCGGCACCATGCTGGGATGGCTGGGCGTCGCGCTCACTGGATCCGATACATCGTCTAACGTCCTCTTTGGGAGTCTGCAGCGAATTACGGCGGAGCAACTGGGTCTGAGTCCGACGCTGATGGCAGCCGCCAACAGCTCGGGCGGCGTGATGGGAAAGATGATCGACGCCCAGAGTATTGTCGTCGCGAGTACAGCCACCCGGTGG
Organism: uncultured Acidobacteriota bacterium; assembly: GCA_963846425.1. GTDB lineage: Bacteria > Acidobacteriota > Vicinamibacteria > Vicinamibacterales > UBA2999 > JACCSI01. Next base: position 434,693 of record CAWJVW010000003.1, read on the forward strand.
TATGGCCACGAGGGTGAGATTCTGCGCTTTGTTTTCTGGCACAGCGTGGTGCTCGCATGCCTGGTTGGGGTGCTGGTTTTTCTGCAGGCGTATGTCGCGCCGTTCAGTCGAATGACGATTTGGTAAGGACGGATGCAGCGCTACAGCATCGATGATGTCGCTTTGGCGGGGACACAAGCTGTGGCCGACCTTGGGACGCGGCCGCTGCCTGGGCCTGCCATTCCCTTCGAGTTCACCGGCACGACCGGGGATTACTTCCGCATCTGGGCGCCAAATCTGCTGCTGAGCATTGTCACACTCGGCCTTTACTCGCCGTGGGCCAAGGTCAGGCGATTGCGGTACTTCTACGGCTGCACGAGCGTGAACTGCGCGTCGTTTACTTACCATGCGTCACCGATCGCGATTTTGAAAGGGCGCCTGTTGACCTATGGCGTTCTTGCGGCCGCCTTTGCTGTCAGCTATTTTTCTCCTGGGATGGGGCAGGTGTTCTATGTCCTGCTCGCGGTCTTCTGGCCGGCCATCATCGTCAAAGCTCTCCGATTCCGGAATCGGAACAGCGGCTACCGCGGCGTGCGGTTCAACTTCGACGGCAACTTCGGTGACGCCTATCGTGTCTATTACTGGCTTGGCTTGCTCATGGTCCCAACCATCGGCCTGATTTATCCGCATCTGGTGGCCGAGCAGCAGAAGTTCGTCGTCAACGCCACGCGATACGGTACGAGCCCGTTTCGGCTCGACCTGTCGTCGACGCTCTTCTTTCAGATCTTCGTGCGCGCCGTCAGCCTCTTCATCGCGCTCGCCGTGGTGGCCGTTGGCGTCTATTTCGTTGCCGAATACGCCGTCGCGGGAGTGGGTTTCGACATGGTGCCGATCCCCGGCTCCGAAGACCCCGCTGCCGGCGCCGCAATCATGTCAATCGTGGCTGTGCTGCTGATCTTCAGCTGCTTCGGCATCGTCTACCTGTATTTTCAGACTGCGGTGAAGAACCTGGTGTGGAACAACCTCTCCCTGGTCGAACAGGACGTCGTAATGGACGAAGTTTTCAGGGGGACTCCGCTTGTTCAGCAACTCGCCTGCTTCACGAGCACGCTGAAGGCAAGCCGAGTGATCTGGATCTCCATGACCAACTGGGCCGCCATCATGGCGACCGCTGGCCTGGCCGTGCCCTGGGCGCGCATCCGGCTGGCGCGTTATCGCGCCGAGTGCCTTCATCTTCATCGAAGCGCTGCACTCGAACGTGTCGTGGCCGGTCAGGCTCAAGCCGAAGCGGCGACAGGGAGCGAGTTTGCTGAAGCCGTCGATTTCGACATCGGTCTCTGAGCGCGTTCCTGCGCAGTATTACGACGGCCGCTCCGCAGCCGCACGTCAGGTCGAGCTTGCAATCGATTCCGCCGGCCTACTGCAAGTGTTAGGCGACGGCATCAGCCTCGAGTATCCAGTCGACCGTGTTGATCTCCAGCCGGTGCTCGCGAATGTGCCTCGAGTATTTCTGCTGCCCGACGGTGCACAATGCGAGGTTGCGGACGCAATTGCATTCGACCGATTGATCGCCCCGCGGCTTGGCCGCCGGCACTGGCTCCAGCGCGGGATTCATCGGCTCGAGAGCCGCGTCGCGTACGTTGTTGCGGCGGTCGTCCTTCTAGCGCTGGTTCTTTATGCGGGTGTGGTGCGCGGCGTGCCGTTCATGGCATCGGCGGTTGCCGATCGGATCAGCCCTTCGCTCGAATCCGGCCTCGGTGCCCAGACACTCGCAGCGCTCGACAATCTCGTCTTCGAGCAGTCAACGCTAGGCGACGCTCGTCGCCGGACGCTGCGGGAGCGGTTCGGCGCTCTTCGACACGCTGCTGGTGATGAAATCGGGGCGCGCCTGGAATTCAGAGCCAGTCCCGAGATGGGTCCTAATGCCTTCACCCTGCCAGGTGGCACGGTGGTTATCCTCGATGAACTCGTCGCCTTCGCCACAAATGACGACGAAATTGCGGCAGTTCTGTGTCATGAGCTCGCGCATGTCCGCTACCGGCATATCCTCCGGACTGCGCTGCAGAATGCGGGCGTGGTGGTATTGCTGGGAGCCGTCTTCGGAGATGTCCTGTCGGGCGCGTCCTTTGCCGCGGCTCTACCCTTGGCGGCTGTGCAGTCCTGGTCCTCGCGCGACTTCGAACGCGAGGCCGACGCCTACGCTGTGACCCTGATGGCGGAGGTCGGAATCAGCAGCGACCGCTACGTCGCTTTGCTGGAGCGCTTCGATCGACGAGAGCGCAGTTCAGGAGAACGGTATCCAGATTTTCTGGCGTCGCATCCGCCCAATGCGGAGCGCGTTGACGCGCTGCGAAAGAAAGGGCGGTGACAAGAGCTCTGTCATCTATGCCAGTACGTACAACGGGACGTACGCGCCACGGAGACACGGAGACACGGAGAAAACCAAGAAGGAACGGCTGCTAGATGTGCCAGCGAATATCGCATCCAGGCAGCAGCGTGAACAAAACCATGCCAATCAGGGCCACAGCCGTGAAAAGGAATTGCCACCATGCTTTGGGTCGAGACGAGAACGAAAATTTCATCGCAGTCTCCTCATTGCGGCCACTGACATATGGCCGCTCGCCGACCTCAAGGTGCCTGTTTCCGCTGTCTACGCCACGCGCGTTCCAACATGAATCCACCAGCCAGGGCGAGGTGCGTCCAGAGCATTTTCTAATTCAGCATGTGCCGCTTGCTGAGCTCCAAGGATTTCAAATTCAATAGCCGGTCTGAGACTTGCACTCTCGCGTGCGCCGGTCGTCCATACTAGGATGATCGGTACCAGACATTATGCGAATCGCCCAGGTTGCACCGTTGAGTGAGAGTGTGCCGCCAAAGCTCTACGGTGGCACGGAACGCGTGGTTGCGTATCTGACGGATGAGCTCGTCCGTCAGGGACACAGCGTCACCCTATTCGCCAGTGGCGACTCCGACACACTTGCCGAACTCGTCCCGATTTGCGCCGAATCACAGCGGCTCTCGGGCACGTGCCGCGACTACATCGCCGATCATCTGCGGATGGCGGAAGAGGTGGCTCGACGCGCCGATGAGTTCGACATCATCCACTTTCATGTCTCGCAGTTGCACTTTCCCGTCGCGCGACGGCTGCGAACGCCTCACGTGACAACGCTGCACGGGCGGCTCGACATTCCCGAATTGGTCCCGCTTTTTCAGGAGTTCGCTGACATTCCCGTCGTATCGATTTCCGACGCGCAGCGTAAACCGCTCCCGGACGCCCGCTGGATTGGAACCGTTTACCACGGCTTGCCGCGCGAGCTTCTCGACTATCACCCCGACCCGGGGGACTATCTCGCGTTTCTCGGCCGTATCTCGCCAGAAAAGGGAGTCGATCGGGCAATCGCCATCGCCCGTGAATGCGGATGGCCTCTACGCATCGCCGCCAAAGTCGATCCCGCTGATCAGAACTACTTCGAAGCCATCAGCCCCTTGCTCGAAGATCCGCTCGTCGAGTTCGTCGGCGAAATTGGGGACGCCGAGAAGAGTGCGTTTCTGGGCCGTGCGAAGGCGCTGCTGTTTCCGATCGACTGGCCGGAACCCTTCGGCCTTGTCATGATCGAAGCGCTCGCGTGCGGTGTGCCGGTTGTGGCGTTTCGCAAAGGGTCTGTGCCCGAGATCATCGAAGACGGCGTGACTGGTTTTGTCGTCGACGATGTGCAGGAGGCGATTGCCGCCACGGCGCAGATCGACCGGATCGACCGGCGCACGTGCCGGGCGGTTTTCGAGAGACGCTTCGCCGTCGCTCGCATGGCATCCGACTACGTACGGCGTTATGAAGAGGCAGTCCGCCAAAGCCAAGCCGATCTCGTCGCCTGACACCGTCCGCCTCGACGAGCAGTTCTACATCGTTGCCGAGTCGAAGCGTGCCACGGGCTCGCAGCGCGTACAAAAACACGGGGACACGTTCGGGGTCTTCGATGCGCACGGCGACGTTCTGCCCGCCGAGTCCGGGGAGCAGGGGCTCTATCACGACGGCACGCGATTCTTGTCCAGGCTCGAGTTGTTGTTGGGCCGCCACCGCCCGCTGTTGCTGAGCTCAACGGTCGGCGAAGACAACGTGGTGTTCGCGGCTGACCTCACCAATCCGGACATTCTTCGCGACGATCATGTGATAGTGCCGCGCGGCGAGCTTCACATTCTTCGCTCGCGCGTGCTGTTCAACGGCGGGTACAGCGAGCGGATTCGAGTCTCGAATCATGCGCTGCTGCCGGTCGAGGTGCCAATCACCCTGCATTTCGACGCTGACTACGCGGACGTGTTCGAGGTGCGCGGCACGCGCAGAAATCAGCGGGGCCGGAGGCTCCCCGATCGTCAGAAGAAGGACTGGACCCTCGGCTATCTCGGGCTCGACGGCGTCGAGCGGCGCACCACGCTTCGGTGGAACCGCAAGCCCGATCGAACGGAGCCTCGAGCGGTCACCTTTCTCATCCCTCTCGAGCGGCACGGCTCCGCCGATCTCGAGCTGAACGTGGTGTGCGAGATCGACTCCATTTCGCGACCCGCGCGCCCGTATGCGGATGTGCTCGCGCACGCCAGACGGCACGTGACCAGCGACGAGCACGACTGCGTGGTGTCGAGCTCGAACGAGACGTTCAATCGGTGGGTTCGACGATCGACAGCCGACCTCCGGATGATGATCACGGAGACGAGTCATGGCCCCTATCCCTACGCGGGGATCCCGTGGTTCAGCACGCCGTTTGGCCGGGACGGGATCATCACCGCGCTCGAACTGCTCTGGGCCTCGCCCGCAATTGCGCGAGGCGTGCTGACCTACCTCGCCGAAACGCAGGCGCGCGAGTTTGCAGACGTCCAGGATGCGCAGCCGGGCAAGATCCTGCACGAGATGCGAGGCGGCGAGATGGCAAGGCTCGGAGAGGTGCCGTTCGGCCGCTACTACGGCACTGCCGATGCGACGCCGCTCTTCGTCATGCTCGCGCACGCCTATTACGAACGTACGGCAGACGACGCCTTCCTCGACCGGTTGTGGCCGCACATTCTTGCGGCAGTGGACTGGATCGCGACCAGCGGGGATCTCGACCGAGATGGATTTGTCGAATACGCGCGGCGCAGCGACACGGGCCTGATTCAGCAGGGGTGGAAGGACTCGCACGATTCAATCTCGCATGCGGATGGATCGCTGGCCGACCCGCCGATTGCCGTCTGCGAGATCCAGGGGTATGCGTATGCCGCTTGGAGAGGTGCCGCGCGTCTGGCGGAGGTCAGGGGAGACCCGGCGAGGGCGGCCGACTGGAACGAGCGGGCCCATCGATTGCGCGTCGCGTTCGAAGACGCCTTCTGGTGTGAGGAGCTTGGCACTTATGCGCTTGCACTCGATGGCGACAAGCGTCCCTGTCGCGTGCGGACATCCAATGCCGGCCATTGTCTCTATGCCGGCATTGTCTCGCCTGAGCGCGCGCGGCGTGTCGCGGAGACGCTGCTGTCAGAGAACTCGTTTGCGGGATGGGGGGTGCGGACCGTCGCAGCGGGTGAGGCCCGCTACAACCCGATGTCCTACCACAACGGCTCGATCTGGCCGCACGACAACGCGATTGTGGCCGCCGGGCTCGCGCGCTATGGCTTCAACGCCGCCGCGTGCCGCGTGATGGCCGCCATGCTGGACCTGAGCGCCGTCGTCGATCTGCATCGCCTGCCGGAGCTCGTTTGCGGATTTCCGCGACGCGAAGCGGAGTTCCCGACGCTTTATCCCGTTGCGTGCGCGCCGCAGTCCTGGGCGGCGGGCGCCGTGTACATGTTGCTGGCGTCGTGTCTGGGTTTGCGGGTGGACGCCACGGAACAGAGAGTCTCGCTCTCGCGATCGGTGCTCCCCGAGTCGGTTGATTCGGTCCGGCTGATGAACCTGTCGGTCGGTACCGCCACGCTCGATTTGCTGTTGACACGGCATCAGTACCGACGTCGGCCTCACGGTGCTGCGGCGGGTGGGGGACGTTGAAATCGCCGCCGTGAAGTAGTTCTGCTATCCTCCCAACCGTTACACTCCCCACACCGTCTAAGGGGAAGTCATGCCACAATCGCCACTCCCGCTCGTGCAGGGAACGCTGGATTTGCTCGTGCTCCGAACCCTGGCGGGCGGGCCCAGCCACGGGTTCGGCGTCGCCAGCCTGGTCCATGAGCGGACCGACGGCGACCTCGCCATCGAGGACGCCGCGCTCTATCAAGCCCTGCATCGCCTCGATCGCCAGGGGCTCCTGGACGCCGAATGGCGCCCGTCCGAAAACAACCGCCGCGCGCGCTACTACACGCTGACCCCAGCCGGCCGGAAGCGCCTGCGTGAAGAGACCGCGAACTGGCGACGCTATTCGCGCGCGGTCGAGGCCGTGCTTCAGGGCGCGTAATCGTGTCGACCGAACCACACGACAATCAGCGCAGACCGTTCTGGTACCTTCGCCGCCGCCCCGACACCGTGAAGTCGGAGATCGACGAGGAGCTGAACCTTCATCTGGAGATGAAGGCCGAGGAGCTGCGGTCAGCGGGACTGTCGCTGGACGAGGCACGCCGCGAGGCGCTTCGGCGATTTGGGAACATCGAAGACACACGCGAATACTGCCGGCGCCAGGATCAACAGAAGGAGACTCGAGTGCAACACTCCCTGATGCTCCACGATTTCATACAGGACCTCCGGATCTGCTTTCGAGGCGTACGCCGGGCGCCGCTGCTGACCCTCACGATCCTCCTGACCGTCGGGCTCGGCATTGGCGCGACGACGGCGATCTTCAGCGCGGTCAACGCCGCCCTGCTGCGGCCGCTACCGTATCCGGAGCCCGAGCGCCTCGTCCGCATCTACACCGACACACCGCCCTTCGTGTTTCGTTTCTCGATCGCCGACTACCTCGCGCTCGACGAGCAGCAAACGCACTTCAAGCAGATTGCGTCGTACACCGATCGCACGATGACTTTCAGCAACGGCGACGTCGCGGAACTGGTGAGAGGCAGGCTCGTGACGTCGGGCTATTTCGGGGTGCTCGGCATCAGGCCGGCGCTTGGCCGTGACTTCACGAAGGAGGATGGCACACCCGGCAGACCCGCGCTCGCGATCGTGAGCAATGGATTCTGGCAGCGGCGTCTCGGTGCGCGTGCAGATGCGATTGGCACGTCCATCCGGCTCGATGGCGCGGACTACGCTGTAGCTGGAGTTCTTCCTCAAACGCTGGGCCCGCTCGAGCGGAACCAGGAATTCTTTCTGGTGGCGCAGTGGAGTCCGCCTCCACGGCGTGGCCCATTCTTCTATACGGTCATTGCCCGCTTCAAGGATGGAGCCGACCCTTCCTCGGCCGCGAGCGAGTTGCGCGCGATCAATCGGAGGATTTTCCCGATCTGGAAGTCCTCGTATCAGGATGACAAGGCGACGTGGAGCATGATGGATCTCAAGCAGCATGTCGTCGGCGACGTGGAAACGATCGCGGGCCTTGCGCTGGCAGCCGTCGGCCTTGTCTGGCTGATCGCTTGCGCAAACGCATCGAACTTGCTCGTCGCGCGCGTTACGAGCCGTCGTCGGGAGCTGGCAGTGAGATCGGCGCTCGGCGCCTCGCGGGGACGCGTCGTGCGTTACCTTCTTGCGGAGAGCGCGCTACTGGCCACAGGCTCCGTGATTGTCGGGATGGTGCTCGCGTGGGCTGGCGTCGAGCTGCTGCAACGCTTTGGCGCCACGTATTTTCCCCGCATGCAGGAGATCACGTTCGATGGGCCGGTCATCTGGTTGATGGTGGCGCTCACAGTGATCGGCGGCTTGATCTTTGGGCTTGTTCCGGCGTTGCATGGGACTGGGGGCTCGCTCGGCATCACTCCGGGCAAGCCGATCGACGACGCGCTCCGCTCGGGGCGATCCTCATCCGGCAGCCCTGCGGCCCGTCGTCTGCGCCGTGTGCTCGTCGGGAGTCAGTTTGCCGTTGCCACACCGCTCCTCATCGTGGCGGGACTGCTGCTGTCGAGCCTCAACCAACTGAAACAAGTCGATCTCGGCTTCGATGCTCGCAACATGATCACCGCGTCGATTCGTCTGCCGTCGGCGCAATATCAACAGCCCGAAAGGGCGCAATCGTTCTGGGACGAGCTCGAACGGCGCCTGAAGGCGTTGCCGGGTCTGGCGGGTGTCGCCTTCGCCGATGGCCTGCCGCCCGACGGCGTCGGCAACTTGAACAACTTCGATCTCGAGGCGTTTCCAACACCGCCCGGACAGTCGCAGCCGGTTACACCGTGGGTGGACGTCACACCGGACTATGTGCGCGTGCTCGGACTGACGCTGCTCGAGGGGCGGCTGCTCGACGAGCGAGACGCCGGACGCGAGAATCTCGAGACCGTGATGGTCGATCGCGCCTGGGCCCGGCGGTTCTTCCCTGGCGGCAGCGCGCTCGGCAAGCGCTTTCGCGAGGGCGGCTGCACCGACTGCCCCTGGACCGAAGTCGTCGGGGTTGTCAGCGAGGTGAAGTACATGGGCCTGGACCAGCCCGATCAAGGGACGGTCTACACGCCCATGTCCGGCTCGCTCATCCGCTTTCTCGTGCTGCGCACGCACGTCGATCCAGTGACCCTGTTGCCGGCGATGCGCCAAATCGTTCGCGAGCTCGAACCGAGCGCACCGCTTTCGAACGTGGCGACGCTCGACGAGCTGGTTGGGCAGTCGCTTCAGCAGCCGCAATCGTTGTCACTGCTTGTTGGCAGCTTCGCGCTCGTCGCGCTCATCCTGTCGATTGTCGGGATCTACGGCGTGATGGCGTACTACGTCCAGCAGCACTCCAAGGACATCGGCATTCGCATGGCGTTGGGTGGCAGCTCCGGCGACGTCGTGCGTCTGGTGGTAGGTCAGGGGATGACGGTGGTGACGATCGGGATCGCCGCCGGCGTGCTGACGGCGCTTGCGGTGACGCGGCTGATGTCGAGCCTCCTTTTTAACGTCAACGTCACCGACGCGGTTACTTATGTCGCTGTCTGCGCGTTGTTCCTGACGGTGGCGCTGCTGGCGTGCTTTGTGCCGGCCAGACGTGCGGTGGCCGTGCAGCCGGCGACGGTTCTTCGCAACGAGTGAGGTGTTCTGGCGGACCTGGCGACCCAATCGCCATGCAGCATTTTGACTGAATTGATTATGCACGGGCGCGGAGTCACGGAGTCACGGAAAAGACAATCGTGATGCATCCGACGCGCCTGGTGTTGTAGGCCAGGTCATGATGCGCGATAGCGACGCGTCAACCATTCGTCACCGGGGACAGTCCCTGTAACGAGGGGACTGTCCCTGTAACGTGAGGTGGCATCGTGGGCCGACCCGACCCTCTATGGCTCATTTATCTCTGAAGACCGTCCGCAGATTCAGCGTCGTCCTCGTCGCAGTCACTCTCCTCACGCCGATCGGGCGCGATTCGGTCGATGCGCAGGGCGTGCGGAAAACGACGGACGTCGCCAACTCCGCCGACGGCATTCGCATCGTCTATGAAACGTCCGGCGAGGGGACGCCGGCGCTCGTCTTCGTCCACGGCTGGTCGTGTGACCGCAGCTACTGGGCCGGACAGCTTCAGGCGTTCTCGCAGCAGTACAAAGTCGTCGCCGTCGATCTCGCGGGGCATGGCGACTCCGGCCTCGGACGCGAGGCGTGGACGATGGCCGCGTTTGGCGATGACGTGGCGGCCGTCGTCGAAAGGCTGGGGCTTAGACGCGTGATCCTCATCGGACATTCCATGGGAGGCGACGTCATCGTGGAGGCGGCGCGCCGGCTGCCAAGCCGCGTCCGAGGTCTGGTCTGGGTCGACGTCTACAAGCAACTCCAGACCCATCGTTCCCCGGAACAGATTCAGACATTCATGTCGCCGTTCCGCGGCGACTTCGTTGAAAAGACCCGCGCCTTCGTTCGCGGCATGTTCCCATCCAGTGCCGATCAGTCACTGGTCGAGCGAGTAGCTACTGACATGTCGTCGGCCCCTCCCGCAGTCGCCCTCGGTGCGATGGAGTCCGCGATCAGCTTCGACCGCGAAATACCGCGCGCCCTCCAAGAACTGCAGCTGCGAGTCGTTGCCATCAATCCCGACTCGCCGGCAACCGATATCGCATCCATGAAGCGTCATGGTGTCGACGTGGTCTTGATGTCGGGGGTGGGCCACTTCCCGATGATGGAGGATCCGGAGCGCTTCAATCGCCTCCTGGGAACGGCGATCGAGAAGATTCTGAAATAGCTGAGCTGCGCTCGGGTTACCGGCGTGCCGGTGGCATGCCCCGACCTTGTGTCGACCTCCGTCCTTGCCCCGACCTCCGTCCTCGGTGCCAACCTCCGTCCTCGCCCGCAACCTCGCCTCAACCTCCGTCCTTCGCGGTGACCTCCGTCCTCGCCCGCAACCTCCGTCCTCGCCCCAACCTCCGTCGTTGTCCCGACCTTCGACCTTGCCTTGACCTGCGTCCTTGCGCTGACCTCCGTCCTCGCGGGTCACCTCCGTCCTCGGCCTAACCTCCGTCCTCGCGGGCGACCTCCGTCCTCGCTCGCAACCTCCGTCCTCTAACCGGGCATCCCGGCGCGCCGTAAACGGGTGTATGACTGCATCAATGTATGACATCCGGCCGGCGGCTCTCGCCGACATCCCGCACCTCGTTCGCCACCGGGAAGGCATGTTCCGCGACATGGGGACAGAGTGTGACTATCCGGCCATGCTCGGCTCATTCGAGCGGTGGCTGAGATTGGCGATGCCGGACGGCACCTACCGCGGATGGCTTGCCCAAACGCAGGACGGCCGCGTGGTCGCCGGGGTGGGACTCATCGTCCTGCCGTGGCCGCCAGGTCCGCGCACCCTCGATCCACGGTGTGCTTTTGTCTACAACGTCTATACGGATCACGACCATCGCCGGCGCGGTCTGGCGCGCCGGTTGATGGAGACGCTCCACGCCTGGTGCCGTGCGCAGGGCATTGGTCAGGTCGGTCTCACCGCCAGCGATGAAGGGCGGGCGCTGTACGAGTCGATGGGGTATGAGGCGGAGGCTGACTACTTCTTGCGGCTGACGCCGTAAGGCACGAGGGATCTTGCTGCAGCAGAATAATATCGGGTCACGACGTCGTCGTTGAAAAATCCACCGAAGTCAGGTTTGACCTATGGCCAGCGAAGTCGATCTTTACAACGGTCACTATGGACACCTCACGACCGCCATTCAGGCCGACGTTCGTCGGGAAGCCTATGGAGAGGACCTGGGCCAGGCAAGCTGGATCACCGCTGCGGAGGCGCGCGAGTGGTTCGACCTTCTGCGGCTTGCTCCCGGGCAGAAGGCGCTGGAAATGGCGTGTGGGTCCGGTGGGGTGACATGTGCAATGGCGAGGCACACAGGCGCCACATGCGTCGGCGTCGATATCAATGTGCATGGCATCGACGCGGCAAACCAGTGGGCCCAACGCGAGGAGCTGTCGTCGCTCGTCTCGTTCCAGGTCGTTGACGGCTCCCGACGTCTTCCGTTTCCTGACGAGTCATTCGATGTGGTCTTTTGCAACGACGCGATCAATCACCTGCCGGACCGATTGAGGGTGCTGACGGATTGGCATCGCATCCTGCGTCCACGTGGCCGTCTGCTCTTCACGGATCCCGTCGTCGTCACCGGACAACTGTCGAACGAGGAGCTTCGGAATCGCAGCTCCATCGGGTTTTTTCTCTTCACGCCGGCTGGCCACAATGAACGTCTTCTCCAAGAAACCGGATTCAACGTTCGAGAGGTCCGAGACGTTACCGATGCTGTCGCGTCCGTGTCGCGCAGGTGGCACGATGCGCGAGCGAAGAGGCGCGAGCGTCTCACCGCGGTCGAAGGCGACGAAGGGTTCGATGGGCTGCAGCGTTTTCTAAATACGGTGTTCGTACTGGCAAGCGAGCGGCGCCTGTCGAGGTCTATGTACCTGGCGGACAAGCGAGGCCCGGCAGTCTGAGCGAGGCTGGAACGACGGGTCCGGACCTGGGCGCACGATGTCTGCCGAGACGAAGGCTAAAACATCGGTACCGACGAAAGGAGGAGTGCATGTCGACGACGCATCATTCGATCGACCCTGCACGTCAGGAGGCATTCGTACACAGAGTGCTCGATCACACCAGCGGCACGATGACGACGTTGCTCGCAGTGATTGGCGACCGGTTAGGGCTCTTCAAGAATCTCGCTGTGCACGGGTCCGCCACCCCGCGTGAGCTGGCTGCCCGGATGAGTCTGAACGAGCGTTATACGCGTGAGTGGCTCGGTGGCATGGCAGCCGCCGGCTACGTCGAGTACCGATTCAAGCTCCGAACGTTTCACGCTTCCGCCCGAACATGCCCCAGCCCTTGCGCAGGAGAGTGGGCCCTTCTTCTTCGGCGGCGTCTATCAGATGTTCCCGGCCTTGACGAGCGTGCTCGATCTGGTGACCGAGGCTTTCCGGCGCGGCGGCGGCGTCAGTCAGACTGCGTATCCAGCCGACATGTGGGACGGCCTTGAACGGTTCTCGGCGGGTTGGTTCGAGAATCTGCTCCTGCAGCAATGGGTTCCGGCGATGCCGGATGTGCAGGCGCATCTTGAACGCGGGGCGGACGTCGCAGACGTCGGGTGCGGTCGTGGTCGCGCGCTCGTCAAACTGGCCCAGGCGTTTCCGCGCTCGCGTTACGTCGGCTACGACGTGTTTGGGCCAACGGTCACACGAGCAACAGAACGGGCACAGGCCGCCGGAGTTGCGGACCGTGTCAGGTTTGAAGAATGCGACGTGAGTGCCGGGCTGCCGCAACAGTTCGATGTAATTGCCACATTCGACGTTGTCCATGATTCGGTTGATCCGTTGGGATTGCTGCGGTCGATCCGTCGCGCGCTTCGGCCTGATGGCGTGTACGTCTGTCTGGACATCAACTGTTCGGACAAGCTCGAGGATAACGCGAATCCGCTGGGCGCGATGTTTCACGGGTTCAGTGTTCTGTACTGTATGACGACGTCGTTGTCGCATGGCGGTGCGGGGCTCGGCACGCTCGGTTTCCATGAACCGAAGGTGCGCGAGTTGTGTGCTGAGGCGGGCTTCAGCAACGTTCGGCGTGTCCCGTTGGAGAACCCGTTTAACAACCTCTACGAGGTGAAGCCCTGATCGCCACGGGGTGCGCAAGATGAAGGTGTGCATCGTCGGGGCGTCGGGGAAGCTCGGGCAATACATGGTGCAGCACGCGCTGGATCGCGGCTACCAGGTGGTTGGCGTGTGCCGGGAGCGCAGCGTGAGGAAGCTCGACGCGTTCAGGGACCGCATCGTTGTCATCCCCGGACAGACGAACGACCGCGAGGTCATAAAGAGGGCGGTTGCAGAGTGTGACGGGGTGCTCACCGTGCTGGTCCCGTGGGGGGTTCATCAGGTACTCGTCGGGGACGGCGCAGGCAGTGCTCGACCACGCGCGTCCGGGAGCGCGCCTCGTGTTCTCGTGCGGGTGGCACATCACACGCGACGGCCAGGACGTGTATTCACGGAAGTTCAAAGGCCTGGTGAGGGCCGTTGCGTGGCTCGGGCGACTCACGCGCATGGTGGAGCTCGACGACCAGGTGGAAGCGTGCCGGCGGGTGTTTGCCAGTAACACCCGCTGGACTGTCGTGCGGGGGAGCGGCCTCGAAGAGGGCGAGAGTCAGGGACTGCCCGTGTGGAGCCGGCACGTGGGTGACCCGATTCTCCACAGCAACATCACCCGCCGCGTGGACTTTGCGCTGTTCATGGTGGCGGCCCTCACGAACGACGATCTCGTGCACGAAGCCCCGGCGATTGTCGGCTGCACGACCCCCTCAGCGCTCGCGCACGCCACCGGTGCAGACAGGTCCTGAGAGGATCGCCGACCGGCATGTTCTAGAGTGAGAGCATGGAATCATCGCTTGCAGGCAAGGTGGCACTCGTGTCCGGAGCGACGCGAGCCGCCGGACGCGGGATCGCCGTACAACTCGGCGCGGCCGAAGCGACCGTCTACGTCACCGGTCGGACGACGCGCTCACAGCGATCGGAAATGAATCGACCGGAGACGATCGAAGAAACGGCAGCGCTGGTGGATGAGGCCGGGGGCCGCGGCATCGCGGTGCAGGTGGACCATCTCGTGCCCGACGAAGTGTCCGCCCTCGTGAGTCGCATCGAGAACGAACAGGGCCGCCTGCACGTGCTGGTGAACAACATCTGGGGAGCGACGAAGATCGAGTGGAACAAATCAGTCTGGGAATCCTCTTTGGATTATGGTCTGCGTTGCCTGCGCCTCGGCGTGGACACCCACGCCATCACCAGCCACTTCGCGATACCGCTTCTCATCAAAACGCCAGGCGGCCTGGTCGTCGAGGTGACCGACGGAACCGATGAGTACAACGCCGCCAACTACCGGGTCTCTTTTTTCTACGACCTGGCCAAGGCGTCGGTGAATCGAATGGCATTTGCGCTGGCGCACGAGTTGCGGTCCCACAACGCGACAGCCGTATCACTCACGCCGGGCTGGCTGCGATCCGAGGCCATGCTCGAAGCGTATGGCGTCGCCGAATCGAACTGGCGTGACGCGACGAAGATCCAGCCGCATTTCGCCATCTCCGAGAGCCCGGCGTTTCTGGGCCGGGCCGTCGCGGCGCTCGCACAAGATCCTGATGTGTCGCGGTGGAACGGACAGTCACTGTCCAGCGGGCAGCTGGCGAAGATCTACGGTTTCACCGATCTCGACGGCAGCCAGCCCGATGCCTGGAGATATCTCGCCGAAGTTCAAGACGCAGGCAAACCAGCCGATGTCACCGGCTATCGTTGACGGCGAGCTCGGGAACGAAGAACGAAGAACGAAGAACGTCAACCTGGAACGGCCAACCACAAACGGAACGATGAACGCCCCGTTCCGTAGTTCCGTTCCTTGTTCCCGTTCTTCGTTGCGTTCTTCGTTATTCGTTCTTAGTTCTTCGTTCGTTAGTGTCCTCCGAGATCGATCTCATACCGATGTGAGGGAACCGCCAGCGAGCCGGCCTCCGTTTCGGCCATGTAGGAGAACGGCCCGGCATCCCGCCAGCCGTGACGCGAGTAGAACGCACGCGCGCGATGGTTGCCAGCGACGACGGCGAGCCACGCCTGTCGATGTCCGGCGCTGCGGATTTCGGCCTCGGCCTGGCGAAGTAGCCGCTCCGCCACACCGGTTCCGCGCGCCGTTCTGTCCACGTAGATCTGTTCCAACTCATCGCCCTTGACGACGACGAATCCGACGGTCTGGCCGTGAGACTCGGCCACCCACGTGCAATCGAGTCGGTCGCGCGTTCGGGATCTGAACTGCTCCAGGGTGCGATAGCCGACGAGCTCCGGCGGAACGTGGCCGGCGTGACCGTCCGCCCATCCTACATGCCAGATCCGGGCAACTGCGTCGACATCGTTGGAAGTGGCTTTGCGAACGGCATACGGCTCGGCAGCCACGCCTTCGTTACCGTGCACCTTCACGCGCCCGTCCTGGATCGCTTTCAGCAACCATAGCTTCGCGATCCGCCAGTCGCGCTTGACCGTATCGCTGGACACCCGCAGTGCTGTCGCCGTTTCCTCCACGGTCAGACCACCGAAGAAACGCATCTCAATTACCCGGCACTTGCGCTCGTCGACTTGGGCCAGTCCTTCGAGCGCCTGATCGAGCGCAATGAGATCGACATCGAACTTCGGCACTTCCGCCATCTGGTCGTCGAACGTCACGCGGTGCAGTCCGCCTCCACGTTTCTGGTAGCCGCGCGACCGTGCGTGATCGACGAGCACCCGGCGCATCAGCCGCGCCGAAATACCCAGGAAGTGCGCACGATCCTGCCAGCGCACGTGCGCCGCATCCACGAGTCGAACGAACACTTCGTTGACCAACGCGGTGGGCTGCAGCGTATGGTCTCGCCGCTCACGGCTCATGTAGATGCGGGCCAGCCGTCGCAATTCGGCTTCGACCAGCGGTACGATCTCCCCAAGAGCCTTCTCGTCGCCATCACTCCAAGAGCGAAGCAGTCGGGTGACATCATGCTCCGACGTCATGGCGATCCGCCTGCGGACCTCATCTCGGGACCGGGACGCGGCTCAGCAGCTCGCTAGCCCAGTTGATCACAACGTTCAGCTCGATGGGCGAACTTTCATCCGGGGCTGGCTTGATCACGAGGAACCGGCCGTCGGGCGCGACGTCGTAGTCCAGAAAGGTCACCACGTAACTCCGGTCGAACAGCATCGTCGGTTTGTCCCAGCTCAGTCCCCGCGTCGTGTTGATTGGCACGGCGAACATTCGGCTCCCCGACCGGTAGAACAGCTCTCGGCCGTCACGACGCCAGACGGGCTCGCGGCCGCCGTCGACGGTTAGCTGACGCCGTGCTCCGGCGACGGGGAAACCTTGAATGAAGACCTCCGAGCGGCCCGACTGGTTCGCCGTGTACGCCACCCAGCGGCCATCGGGCGACACACTCGCACCCCGGGGGAGGCCAGGCCCCTCGATCATCGGCTCGGGACGTCCACCGGTATCCAGCGTGAGGCGCGAGACGAAATAGTCGTCGGTTTCCGGCTGCTCCTGAACGACGAGCGTTTTCTGATCGACTGAGAACGCGGTCGGCCACAGATCGGTGTGACTGCTGCCGAGCGTCACCGGGGCGCTCCCATTCAGGCGCTGGAGTACGACATGGGAGGTGTCCCCTCGATCTGTTGCGTACGCGAGCGCAGAGCCGTCGCGTGTCCAGAGCGGCCCCCAGTTGTCGCCCTCCTGCGTCACCCGCGTCAGCTTTTCATTCGCGATTTCGTAGGTCCAAACGTCCCGGCGGTCACCGTCTGCCGTCGTGAACGCCAGGTGTTGCCCGTTCGGCGACACGCGCGGAGTATCGAAGGCATGGGCGGCCACCGGCAGTGGCGTTTCATGGCCGGCCCGGTCCACCCACGTGAGCAGGCGGCCGGCTTGGGACCGCTGTGGCTGGTATACCAGCGTTCCGTTCGCCGCTAAACGAAACGCGGCCGCGCCACTCTTCGGCTCGCTCGCCACTTGCTGAAGCAACGTTACGGGAGGGCCCGTCACCTCGAGGCGAGTCGCGTCGAAGGGTACGGCAAGGACCGCACTGCCGCGTGCGAATACCAGGTGTCCGGTCCGTGAGTAATTCGGAGCAAATCCCGACTCGATGAGCGTCTTTCGCTCCTCCGAGCGCAGCGACTGGACCGCGATGCTGAATCGATTTCTCTTGCCATGAACGCTGAAAAGCAACGCATCTCCGTCCGGTAGCAGCGCCGGACCATGATGGTCGATTTCGGCGTCGGGACGAACACTCGTCACCGCCACCGGCTCACCGCCTTCAGCGAGCACGCGACGGATCGGCTTCCCTCTGGTAGCAAGAAACAAGGCGTTGGACGTTGGCCACGTGACATGGAAGTTCACGTTGCCTATCGCATCGGCGAGCAGCACCGGCGACGAATCGGCGCTTGCGCCCACCTTGTTGAGCGTGCTGCCACGGGCAAAGGCAACCCATTGGCTATCGGGCGAGTAGACCGGGCCCCGTCCGCGTTCCGTGCCTGCCAGCGGGATCGTCTCAAAGCGATCCAGCCGGCGCACGAACAGCCTGGACCCGGAGGTTGCTTCTGAGGCCACGTACACGAGCTGACCGCCGTCCGGAGAGATGTCGAAGTGGTAGGGCACGGTCACCTGGACGCCTGGCGGCGGCTGCACGACGAAACGAACCGGAGAACCCGTCCCGTCGGCTCGGTTCGGCGCCGGCCATCGTGTCCAAGCGGCCCAGCCGGCGAGGGCAAGCGCGAGCGCGCTTGCCGCCGCGAGGGCGGGCTTCGCCAAAGACCGCCGCTGCGTTGATCTCGGGGGCATCGTTGCGTCGTCGGCAGCGGGCGCAGGTGGGTGCGCCGCTTCGTCCGCGATCCATTTCAGCTCGTCACCCAAGTCGCGTGCGCTCTGCCAACGCTGGTCCGGGTCTTTGGCCAGGCACTTACCGACCACTCGATCGAGCCGCGGCGACACCGCACCGCCGACGCTCAAGAGCCGCGGCGTGGGAGCCTCGAGGATCGCGGCGATGATGCTGGCCTGACTTGCGCCGTCGAAGGCCTTATGGCCGGCCAGCATTTCATACAGCACTGCGCCGAACGAGAACACGTCGCTCCGCGCGTCGGCGTGGCGCCCTTCCAGTTGCTCGGGCGCCATATAGTGAATGGTCCCAACGATCGTGCCTTCTTGCGTCACCGTCGAAAAGCCAGGCACTGGTGATTCGCCAACTCTGGGTGCCCACTTTCCCACGCCGAAATCGAGCAGCTTGGCCCCACCTGGCGTCAGCATGATGTTCGACGGCTTCAGATCCCGATGCGTGACGCCGCGCCGGTGCGCGTGATCGAGACCGTCCGCAATCTGCGTGGCCAGCGAGAGGGCCCGCTCGACGGGCAATGGGCCGCGGCCCAGGGCCGCCGCCAGCGTCTCACCCTCGATCAGCTCGAGCACGAGCGCACGGATGCTGCCGGCTTCGACGAGACCGTAGATCGCACCAATGTGCGGATGGTTCACTGTGGCCAGCAGACGCGCTTCGCGCTCGAAGCGGGCGAGCCGCGGCGGGTCGAGCTCGAGGACGGCTGGGAGCACCTTGATAGCGACCTCTCGCCCCAGCTTCCGGTCCTTCGCTCGGTAGACGACACCCATGCCGCCGGCGCCGAGCCTCGCGACGATGTCGTAGTCGCCGAGCCGCTGCCCGACGAGATCGCGCTCGGGGGGCGCGGCAAAAACGCTGGCCGCCACCGCGTCCACCGGCATCGCCAGAAAGCCATCTGCGGAACCCTCGTGGGCCAGCAGCCCCTCCACTTCGCGCCGCAGATCCTCATCCTGACCACACTCGGCCCCGAGATAGACCGCGCGCTCGGTGGGCTTCATTCGGAGCGCACGATCACAAAGCTCCTCGATCCGCCGCCAGCGCTCGGTGTTCGCCCCAAGGGGCGACGAAGATGTCATTGCTGCACGTGCAGGGTGGCCCCTGAATTCTACGTCCGAACCGGGCGTTCACCCTCCTGAGGCGCATTCCCGCATTCCCCGCTGCTGGTCGACATCCCGGCGGCCGGCAAGGGGGATGCCGTGGATCACCACCGCTGGTTTGTCAGCGCCGTTGCGGCGGCCGTCTTGTGCGCATGCAGCCACATTGCCTCAGGACAGCAGTCGCCGCGGCCAACCATCTCGGTCCGAGCCTACAACTACGCGGAGGTCTCTGCCGACGTCCTGGCGGCCGCTCGACACAAAGTCAGCGCGGTTTTCGAAAAGGCCGGCGTCGACATCATCTGGTCGGAGCCGCTGTCTGGCGCAGCCGGCGGAGCAGCTCCAACGGACTGCGCTTCGCCGTTTTCCATCCAAGTGATGATCAGGGCTCGACAGGCCGAATGGGAGCCGGGTCGCAAGCGCATCACGGGCGCAGCCCTCGCCGCAGACGCCATCCGCGGGATGGTCTCACTCTTCTATGACGCGGTGACGGACGTCGCACTTCGATATCACAGTCCGCTTGCCGACGTCTTGGCCGTTGCTCTGGCGCATGAAATGGGCCACGCGCTGCTGCCGCCGCCTTCGCACACAAGCATCGGCATCATGCGGGCCGCGTGGGAAGGTGACGACCTTCGTCACGCCGGCGTCGGTTCGCTGACTTTCAGCGAGGCAGAGGCGTATGCGATTCGGACGAAGGCCGAACGGCGCTGTGTGGCCACGCAAGACCCATGACAGGGTCTCGCTCGTTCATTCCCGAAGCGCGAGCAGCGGATCCACCCGGGCCACGCGGCGGGCGGGCACATAGCTCGCCACAAACGCGACCAGCATCAGCACTGCCGCGCCGGCCATAAACGCGATCGGATCTGCCGGGCTGAGTCCGGCGAGAAACGTGGCCAGTGCCGGCGTGACCAGGAGTGATGTGGCGGCGCCAATCACAATACCTCCGGCAACCAGACGCGCCGCATGACGCAAGACCTCGTAATGCAGCTGTCGGGCCGTGGCGCCCAGCGCCATGCGGATGCCCAGCTCTGAAGTCCTCGAGGCGACGAGGTACGACACGACCCCGTAGAGCCCGATCGCGGTGAGGAGCAGTCCGACGAACCCGATCGCGCCGACCATTTGTGTTCCCACGCGCCGCATCATCAATTCGGTGCTGGCCGCGTCCCGGAGCGTGCCGATGGTGACGTTTGCCGTGGGATCGAGCTCGCCGATCGCTGCATGAAAAGCGGGCAGCGTGCCTGACGGATTGCCTGCTGTCCGCGCAATCACCGTAAGCCGCCTCGGGCGCTGCGCGTACGGATAGTACACGACCGACTTCGGCGCTTCGCCGATCGTGTCGATCTTGCTGTCACGCACGACGCCGACGATCTCAGCGTAGGATTCGCCGCCGATCTCAATGCGCTGCCCGATCGCGTGCTGGCCGGGGAAATACGTGTTCACCAACGTCTGGTTCACGATCGCGACAGCCGGCGTGCCGTTACGATCCTTCGCATCGAATTCCCGGCCCTGCAAAACGGGAATCGAGAGCGTTTCGAAATAGCGCGGTCCGACGCTGAGCGTGGACGGCCGCGTCCCAGGAATGTCGCTGCGGCCCGCCGGGTGAAAGCTGGCGACGAGGGCGTCGCCGCCAAGCGGCACGAGCGCGGTGACAGCTGCCGACAGCACTCCTGGAATCTGTTCGATTCGCTCGACAACCCGATCTGCAAACGCGAGCCGTGCGTCCAGCGGACCGCGTATCGGGTCGACGTTGAATCGTGTCACAACACCGTGATCGAGATCGAAGCCCAGATCGAGGCCCACGATTCGCATCTGACTGCGGAGGCACAGCGACGACACCACGAGCAGCGTGAGGGATACGGCGACCTGACCTACGACGAACGCGCTGCGAAGGTTGACGCGGCCGGTCGCGCCCGCAGCGCCCTTCCTGAGCGCGGTGAGAAGGTTCATGCGGCTCGACCCGAGCGCTGGCGCGACACCGCAGAGAAGTGTGGTTAACGCGACGAGAAAGAGTCCCGGCCCCAGCAACTGGGGATCCGGTGAAAACACGCGCTGTAGCGGGGACATTGAGCCGAGCCAATTCAATCGGCCCAGGATGTTGGTCAGGACAAGGCCGGCAGCCGCGCCCAGAAGCGACAACAGAAGGCTTTCTGACAGCAACGCCTGGATGACACGGAACCGGCTGGCGCCAAGCGCCGATCTGATTGTCAGCTCGTGCTGACGGGAGACAGCCCGGGCCAGAAGCAAACCGGCAACATTCACCGATCCAATCAGCAAGACGAGGCCGAACAGGACGAGCAGTACAACCGGGAGGATCCGGAACCCGACGGGCGTACCGCGGAACTGCATCGCATCGGCGGGAAACACTTGCGCTGGCCGCGACATGCCTTCGTTCATCTCGGGGAACCGGCTTTCGAGCTCCGCGCCAATCGCCGTCACAACGGCCTGCGCGCGCTCTCGCGTCCCGCCCGGCGCCAGCCTCGCCAGGACGCTCAACGCCGGACTTCCGCGGTCGTTCAAGGTCGACAGCGTCAACGCGCTGATCGGCACGTATGCGCTTGGTGCCATGAAGCCGGTGACCGATCGATAGTTCTCCGGCAGGACGCCGGTTATCGTGAACGGCTCGCCATCGAGGGTCATCGTCTGGCCGATCGCCTTCGGATCGGATCCGAATCGGGCATTCCAGTACGGATGATCGAGGACAATCGCTCGTGGGGCGCGCTCGGGCGCGGCTTCCCCGGCGCTGAATGTCCGGCCGAGTCGTGGACGAATGCCGAGGCCGTCGAAGAAGTTGTCGGTTACCACCAGCACGCTCAAGCGCTCGAGCTCGTCGCCGACGCGGCGGTTCATCGCCGAGAATCTGAAGCCGACGACGTCGGAGAACGTCCCGCTGTCGCGGAGGTCGCGGTAATTCTGATATGAGAATTGGCGGCCGTTTCCTGGCTCGATCCCGACGACCTCCCCCGGGTCGGTCATGGTCGGCTGATGGCGAAAGATCGTCGTCACGCCGGCGTACAGCGTCAGGTTCAGCCCGATTCCGAGCCCGAGCGATATGACGCTTACGGCAACGAGCGCAGGCGCCCGGCGAAGATTGCGCACGCCGTATCGCAGATCCTGAGCGAAGCTCTCGATCCAGCGGAGCACTCGGTGATGAAACGATCCCATCTGCCCGGCAATTTTACGCTGGAAGTTCCTCGCCCGCCCTCTTCGCACAAACGTGAACTACGAACCGGACGATTCGGAACCGGAATTCTGAAACACCAGGCAGTACTGACCGCTCGTCCAGTCGTCCCGCCGGTCGATCAATTTGAAGCCTGCCTCTCGCATTTCCGTAATCACAACATCACGTGGAACGCCATGGCCGCCGCGACTTGCTGGCACGCCATCAACCGGAAAGAACGTGGACAGAAACCACGAGGGTTCGAAGTCGATGATGGCCAGCCGGCCATCGGGCCGAAGCGCGTCTTTGAGGCTCCGGTTCGTCTCCGCAGGCTTCGTGACGTGATGGTACACACCACGCAGAAAGACGGCGTCACAACACGCGCCCGGTAGATTCGAGGATGTCTCGGCGGCTTGAACCACCGTGACGTTCTCGAGGCGTGCGGCCGACACGTCGGCCCGAAGCTCCGCGACAGCATCCTCCTCGATCTCTGTCGCGAACACGTGCCCTCGGGGAACGATCCGGGACGCCAACTCCAACGAATACTCCCCGCCGCCTGCTCCCACGTCTGCCACACGGCTTGTCGGCTCGAGCGCGATGATCTCCGCGAGACGATCGGTCTCTTGCGTCACGCGACGGGCAGCGAACGCGCGATATCCGAACCAGCCTGCAGTTGCGACTGCAGTCACCACTACCAGGGCCCAGGTCAGCACAGCAGATCCCCTCGCCATGAAGGGAGTGACGGCCAGGCTTGCGCTGCTGTTCCCTTCATGCTCGAGGTTAATATGTGCCATGTCTGACCTACGCTACGCCACGCGTATGTTACGGATGCGCCCGGGCTTCACCTCCGCGGCGCTTCTGGTGCTCGCGCTCGGCATTGGCGCCACCACGACGATTTTCAGCCTCGTCCACGCGGTGCTCATCAAACCGCTGCCCTATCCCGACCCGGACGCGGTCGTCAATGTCGTTCACTCGGTCAACGGCCGGGACCTGGCCTATTTCTCCGACGCGATCTACTTGACCTACGCGGAGAACAATCAGACGTTTCAGGAGTTCGGCGTCTGGTCGGCCGGCACCGCGAGCGTCACGGGAGGGGGAGTGCCCGAGCAGGTGCGCACCTTAATCGTGAGTCGGGAAGTCCTGCCGGCGCTCGGCATGCAGCCCGAGACGGGGCGCTGGTTTTCGAGAGAGGACGGTGCCGAGCCGGCGCACACGGTGATACTCACCAACGCCTTCTGGCAGCGGCGGTTCGGCGGCGACCGGAGCGTTCTGGCACGACCCCTCACCATCGACGGACAGCAGCACCAGATTATCGGCGTCATGCCCGCGGCGTTCGGTTTCGGTGGCGAACCCGACATCATCATGCTGCAGCGCATCGTGCGACCCGGGCTGCCCGGCTTCAGTCACGAGGGAGTCGCGAGGCTGAAGCCCGGCGTCACACTGGCGCAGGCCAATGCCGATGTGGGCCGCATGATCCCGATCTGGTTCAAAGACACGCGAGCCGATGGTTCGCGCTTCGCGCCCTCGATGCGGCTCCTCAAACAGGACGTCGTCGGCGACGTGGGGAAGACGCTCTGGGTGCTGATGGGGACGATCGGCATCGTCTTGCTGATGGCGTGCGCCAATGTCGCCAATCTGCTCCTGGTGCGCGCGGACGCACGCCGCCAGGAATTCGCGATTCGCGCGGCGCTGGGGGCGCCCTGGACTCGAGTCGCGCGCGGGCTTCTGGTCGAGAGCCTGACGCTCGCCCTTCTGGGCGGCGCACTGGGAGTGGCCATCGCCTATGGCGGCCTGCGCGTGCTGGTGGCGATCGGACCCTCTGACCTGCCCAGGCTTTCCGAAATCTCGATCGACCTTGTGGTCCTCGGCTTCGCACTGGCCGTTTCTCTGTTGTCAGGGCTGCTGTTCGGACTCATACCGATTGTGAAGTTTGCACGACCGCGGCTGGCGACGACGATAAGTGCGGTTGGGCGAGGCACCACTCTCAGCCGCGAGCGCCAGCGCTCACAAAACACGATGGTGACGGCGCAGATGGCTCTGGCGCTGGTTCTGTTGGTGAGCTCGGGCTTGATGATCCGCAGCTTCCAGGCGTTGCGTAGCGTTGACCCCGGCTTTGCGGAACCCGACCACGTGCAGACATTCAGCCTTTTTATCCCGGCGACAGCGAATACTGATCCGAAGCTCGAGGGCGCTGCTTCGATGCGCGCCGACGAAGGCATGACGCGCACGCAGCACGCGATCCTGGAAAAGCTCGCAGCCATACCGGGCGTCGCTTCGGCAGCGTTCACGTCGTACCTGCCGATGGATGCCGACACGAGCACCAGGACCAGCGACGCCCTGGAGGGGGAGACCGCGCAGAATCCCAAGACGCACGTCAGCCGGCAAGTCCGCTTCGTCTCGCCAGGGCTGTTCCAGACACTGCGAACCCGCTTGATCGCTGGCACCGATTTCACCTGGACGGATGTCCACGACAAGCGCGACGTCGTGATCGTTTCGGAGAACTTTGCTCGTGAGCTGTGGGGATCGCCGGAGGCCGCGCTCGGCAAACGCATTCGCCAGCGAGGCGCCGGACCATGGCAGGTCGTCGGGGTGACCACCGACATCCATGACAACGGCCCCGATCAGCCGCCGCCACCCATGGTGTTCCTGCCGGCGCGCATGCACGCCGGGATCTTCGGGCTTCCGGGCTATCTCGCGCGTCAGGTCAGCGTCACCATCCGCACCGAGCGTGCCGGCACGGCGAGTTTTCTGGAGGAGGTCCACCAAGCCGTGTGGTCGGTCAATGCCACGCTGCCACTGGCCAAAGTGCGCACGCTTGGCGATGTCTACGACCGGTCGATGGCGCGGACGTCCTTCACGCTGGTCATGCTGGCGATCGCCGGCGCCATGGCCTTGTTGCTGAGCATCTGCGGCATCTACGCCGTGATCGCGTATGCAGTGTCGCAGCGCCGGCGCGAGATCGGAGTCCGGCTGGCACTCGGCGCCGAGGCTCGCGCGATCCGTGGGCTGTTCGTGCGCCGAGGGCTGATCGTGGCAGGCATCGGTGTGGCGATCGGGTTGGGCGCCGCAGCTGGCGTTACACGGTTGATGCGTTCGCTGCTGTTCGGCATCAGCCCGCTCGATCCGATCACGTTTGCCGCCGTGCCCATCGTGCTTGCGGCGGCTGCGGTGCTGGCCACTTATCTGCCGGCACGTCGCGCGCTGGCGGTTGATCCAGTCGAGACCATGAGAGCGGAGTGAGCGCCAGATCACCAGATCACCAGATGACCAGATGACTAAGCTCCTGCCGCGACGCCTCCAAGACGCGGCGACCGCGACGTGTCACGCCGGATCGGCTGCCGCTTCCAGTAAGTCAGCGATCGCCACAGCCACTCCGCCGGGCCGAAGCGGTAGTGGGCTATCCACCACCTGCTGAAGGCGAGCTGGAACGCCCAGATCGACGCGACCACCAGCAGCTGCCCCGCGTAGTCCAGGCGTCCGGCGAACCCGAAGCCCCAGCCGAGAAACAGGACCGACGTGATCACGCTCTGCATCAGATAGTTCGTCAGCGCCATCTGACCCACGGCAGCCAGCGCGCGGCGAACCGCACCGAAGACGCCGCGTTTCACGACGAGGACGAGCACGGCCGCATAACCAACGGACGCCAGGATCGCGCCGGTGTAGTTCCAGAGGTCGGCTACCGTACGCTGCGGCATACCAAAGCCAATACGCTCGAGTGCGACCGTGCCGTACCAGGCGAGCAGGAGCCCCAAGGGGAGGCAGAGCGCCGCGACGAGCGCATAGGTGCGTTCCGTACGGCGTCCGTCGAGAAACCCCGCTTTGTACAGACCCATCCCCAACAGCATCATGCCGCTGCACCGCCAGAAGAAGAAGACTGCGAAGACAAACGTCTGAAACATGAAAGCGTCTGGAGCGCGATGGCGGACGAGGTTGGTGTAGCCGCCGAGCATGACATCGAGCGCCTCGCGAGTCTGCTCGGCCGACGGCATCAACATCGCCATCTCCTGCGCGCGATCGGCCTCGCTCATCGCATCCCAAGCCATCCCGTGACCGATCGAGAGGAGCGCGCCGACGAGGAGAAGGCCGCTCGCCGTCCCGATGAGAGCGGCGGCGGAAAGCCGGCGCACCCACCACAGGAGAAGAAGGCCGCAGAGCGCATACGGAACGAGGATGTCGCCGTTCCAGATGAGATACGAGTGCACCAGCCCGATCACCAGAAGCCAGAACATCCGTCGAAACCACAGCGCACGCGGGGGACGGCCCGATTCGGTTGCCTTGTTGGCGTATAGCAGGACGCTCACCCCGAAGAGCATCGAGAACAGCCCCATCATCTTGAGGTCGAAGGCGGTACTGGTGAAGATGTAGGCCGCACGGTTTGCGCCCGTGTACTCGAACAGGCCAAACGGGTACATGTAGGTGCCGAACGGCGCGGCCATCGCCCGGATGTTCATCGCGAGGATGCCGAGGAGCGCAAAGCCGCGGAGCACATCGAGCGTCTCCAGCCGCTCAGTCGTGGGGACAGGCGTTGCTTGGGGCATGAGCCGCAGACTATACGACAACAGGGCGAGGCCCGCTGCCGGCCCCGCTGCCTAAGAAACGCCCTGCACCTCCAGACGTTCGCAAAAACTCTGCAGGTGTCCGTTGAACGTTGCCGCGTCCTCCCAGAACGGCGCGTGCCCGGTTTTGGGCATCATCTCAAGTCGAGCGTGAGCGATGCCGGCTTTGTGCTGATCGACGACAGCTGGTTTGACAATCGCATCCTGGGCGCCATGCACGATCAGGACGGGCTTGCGGAGCTTCGGCAGAAGATCGTCATTGCTGAACGAGCGGGAGAAGAGCGCCTGCCGGACGTGGGGTGGAACGGACAGGTTGTACCCCAGCATGAGGTACAGCTCCTCGGCCGAGGGTTCCTCCGCGAGGCACATCCGCAGCAACGACTGGAGGCTACGTGCGCTGTCTTCCACGTCCGCGGCAAAGAAACCAGGCACGAGACCGAGAAATTCAGGAGTGAGGACTGAAATGGCGTCGTCGCTGCCAAGCTTCGTGATGCCACTGACGAAGGACATCCCGCTTACAGCCTCCTCGCCAAAGTGGCGGACATAGTCGAGGATCACGAGCGTTCCATACGACCAGCCACAAAGAACGGGACGATCGAGCTTCAGCACTTGGATGACCGCGTTGACGTCGTCGGCCCACGCCTTGGAGTCGCCATACGCGTCGCGGGGCTTCTCCGACCCGCCGTGCCCCCTCATGTCCATCGCGATCAGCCGATATCGATCGGCCAGGTCCGAGGTCAGCTGCCGGTTCCAGGCGAGCCAGCATTGCGAGAAGCCATGGATGAATAGAATGGGACGACCGCCAGGGTTGCCCGTCTCGACGGCATGGAGCCGTACACCGCCGCCGCCGGTAATCAGGTGATGTTTCATGACACTGCTCCTCTCACTCGAATACGTGCAAGTGCACGAGCCTAACTCAGTTGAGCGAGTGGAGGGTAGCCGTGCGTGGCCTCGTCTGAACCAATGTTCTCCGATAGAATCTTGGGCCGTTCGGAAAGCCAACGAGGTGTGCTTGCAATGTGGCTAAACCGTGCCTTGGCGTCCGCCGCAGTCGTTTGCCTCGCGTGTCTTGCTCAGGCTCAAACGGCGCCCGACGAGCGGAAAATTTGGAACGATGTTTACACCCGCCTTACGGCGCAGAATGACCCCTTTCGTCCTAACCCGTTCCTGACACGAATACTCGATGGAAAGACGCCCGGTAACGCTATGGACATCGGGATGGGTCAAGGGCGCAACGCCCTGATGCTGGCCGAGCGTGGCTGGCAAGTCACCGGGTTTGACATTTCTGATGTGGCGATCAATCAGGCCCAGGCCGAGGCCAAAAAGCGCGGCCTCAAGCTGAACGCGGTGGTCGCTCATGCCGACACGTTCGATTACGGAACCGATCGCTACGACCTTGTCGCGGCAATCTTCGTCCATGGCGCCGTCACCAGCCGCGCCTCAGATGTCCGCCAATCGCTGAAGCGCGGCGGCCTGTTGGTCGTGGAAGGCTTTCACCGCGACGCGGGACCATATGGCTATGAGACAAACGAACTCCTCAAGGTGTTTGGCAGCAGCCTGACGGTTTTGCATTACGAGGATGCGATCGGGCAACCCGATGGGACCTGGAGGGTGCCGGGGAAGGATCTTCGGTTCGTTCGGTTGGTGGCGCGCAAAGAGTAGCGAGCGATCGCGATTGCCATGGTCACTCCGACCGGAGCGCCTGGAGGACATCCACACGCGCCGCTCGCACCGCGGGCATCAGGGAGGCCAAGATGGCAGCGGCGGCGAGGACGGTTGCCGCGGCAAGAACCGGTAGCGCGCCGGGAAAGCGCACGTTCTCGAGGTAGCTCGCCGCCACGCCGGCGAACGCATAGCTGCATGCGGCGCCTGCAGCGATGCCGATCGCTACGATGGACGCGCCCTCCGACAGGACGCGCAGCAGCAAGTGTCGCGGCGCCGAGCCGATCGCGAGCCGCACGCCGAACTCGCGCGTGCGCGCGCTCACCGAGAACGCCAACACGCCCGACACGCCAACCACGGCAATCAGCAGCGCAATGCCGGCAAAGCCGGACAGGACGAATGCATTCAGCCGCTCCGGTGTCAGGACCTCCGCGCGCACGTCCTCGAGGGTAGCTGGGCGCTCGACCGCCTGGTTCGCCGATAGGTCCCGGATGATCCGTGTCACCGCCGGCACGAGCGCGTACGGCTCTCCCGACGTGCGCACGAACATGCGCATCGGCAGGCTCCGCCCCCGGTAAGGGCTATAGACAGCCATAGCCGGCGCACGGTCGACGTCTTCGTCGTCCACATCGGCAACGACGCCGACAATGCGGGACGGCCTGGGAGTCACGTTGCCCGACGCGCTCAGCGCGCCCGTCCTCCAGAACTTGCGATTCAGGGCATTGCCGTTCGGGAAGAGCCGCTGCGCGATGCTCTGGCTCACGATCACGACGCTTTCGCTGCCGGTGCGATCGTCCTCCGTGAACTCGCGGCCGGCGACCACCGGAATCCCGAGCGTCGCGAAGAAGCCGGGTCCGACGGACCGCTGCCTGGCGTACGGGTTGTCTTCTCCGTCGGCTGGCGTGTAGCCCTCGACGGTGAACTGAACGTGGGGCCATCTGCCCGTGTCGCGCCAGGGTACGAAGAGGCCGCCAACCACAGCATCAACTCCCGGCAGTTGCCCGACGCGTTGCGTCACTTCTCGATACAAGTCCGGCGCGGATTGCTGGGGGCTCGGGGCAGGCGGGTTCGGGGCCGAAGCCGCTGTTGGTGTCGTGCGTGTGCTCGGCGTGGAGGATCCGAGTGACACCGGCGGAATGTCGAATGCCAGCACCTGCCGCATGAGGAAGCCGGTGTTGGCCGTCTGCAGGGCGATGAGCGCCGCGACCAGCATGCCTGCACCAGCGAGCAGCACGAACGAGAAGGCGATCTGCGTCGTGGCGAACGCTCGAAGGCGGCGATTGGTCCCAGGCGTGATCCGAAGGCTGCCGCTCGCGAGCCCGAACCCGGCGGGCCCGCTCGAAGACGGCAGGCGCGGAACATAGGCGAGCAGAATGGCGGCGGCGATGGCGAGGATCGCGCCGACCCACAGGACCGTGTCGTCAACGGCGACTTCGAGCGCGCGCACGGAGAAACGTGCCGCAAAGCGTGCGACGACCGACACAAGCGGTTGCGCGAGCAGCACGCCGAGAATGGCGCCGGCCCCGCACAGCACCAGACTCTCCGCCAGCAGCGTGCGGCGCAACGCGCCGTGGCTCGCGCCCAGCGCCGCGCGCACGGCCAGCTCGCCCTCACGCCGCACCGAGCGCGCCAGGATCAGGTTCGCCACGTTCGAGCACGCGATGACGAAGACAACGGCGGCGGCCGCGAGCAGCAGGAGCAGGATCGTTCGCGCCGGTGCAGTGATCTGATCGCGGAGCGGTGTAACGCTCAGTTGAATGTTCGCTCTCGCCGAGTACGCCTCGGGGTGCTCGCGCACCATGGCGGCGTGCGCGGCGGTCAACTCGGCGCGCACGTCCTCGATCGACGTATGTGGCGCCAGCCGGCCGAAGAGATCGGTCATCCGATGCGCGCGCTCGATGTTCATCGTGGCGCCGAGGTGGTGCGGGCTCGTCACCATGTTTGCGATGATCTCGGTGTCGGCCGGGTACGGCACCGACGGCTCGAGAACACCGACGATGGTCGCCGTGCCCGAACCGAGACGCATCGGCCTGCCAATCACGGAGTGATCGCTGTTGAAAAAGCTGGTCCAGAATCGATGTGTCAGAACCACTGCACCCGCCGCACCAGGGCCGTCATCCGAGGCGTTCAGCAGCCGGCCCAGCACCGGCCGGAGGCCCATCACGTCGAAGTACAACCCGTCGACGACGCCGGCGTGAATGAGGCGGGGCTCGCCGACATCGAGCAGTGTGAACTCGATTGTCGAGAATTCACCGAAGGCAGCGATCGTCGTCGCGCGCGCTTTGAGATCGTTGATCTCCGCGACCGAGAAGGCCATGTTCTCGGTGCCGACGCCCGGGGCGCTCTGCCGGATGTAGACCAGCCGATCCTCGCCGCGATTGACGAGCGGGCGCAGCAGCACTCCGCGAACGACGCTGAAGATCGCGGCGTTGGCGCCGATGCCGAGCGCGAGGGTCACCACGACGGTGGCGGCCAGACCCTTGGTGCGTAGCAGGGAGCGCAGCCCAACTCGCATCTCCCGCCCGAGAGCGGTGGCCGAATCGAACCAGCGGCTGTACCAGACACGCCGCACCGAATCGCGTACGGCCGGGATATAGCCGAACTCATCGAGTGCCGCCCGGCGGGCGGCCGCCGGATCTTCGCCACGCTCGATGCGCTCCTTGATGCTGAGCGCAAGGTGGCTGCGAATCTCGTCATTGATGTCGCGTTCATCAGGTCGCATGGATCAATCTCGCTCCCTGCTCGTTCCGTCAGCGGATCTGGCCATAGCCGTAGGCAGTCTACGGCTATAGACGTAGAGTGTCTACGACTTGTTCCGAACCGCGAAATGAAGTCCTAAGACGACTCTTTAGGTGCGACGTAGCTCTTGCGTGCCCTCGGCTTCAGCCCTCGCTGGGAGACCCGAACGTCCAGGCTGTGCACCTTGCCGTCACGTTTGGGCGGTGCAAAGCCAATCAGGTACTGGCTGTGCAACTCGTCGGCGACTTGCGCGAAAGCGGCGCCAAGGTCCTGACCGAATCGAATCTCGGTATAGCCGCCGCCTGTCTCTTCGGCGACGCGGGCGAGACCGGGGTCTGGCCAGTCGGCCGTCAGCGCTGCCTGGAGACCGCCCGGACCAATCCCCGGCTGCATCTGCCGCGCGCCGCGGCTGCGCATGCCGATCGCATAGATCATCACGTCGTCGTTGCGCGCGCGGTCGATGACTTCGGCCTGGCTGACATAACGCTTGCGAAAGCCCAGCGGGCCGCTGTCCTTTCCATCGCTCAGCACGAGGATCACGCGACGCTCGTCTCCGTCGCCGCCGAACGCGTCCAATGCCTCGTCGACCGCACGCCAGAGCGGCGTGGGCGCATCGTGCGCAATGCTGTCGGGCAGCGCCTGCCGGAGCTCGTCGGGATTCCGCGAGAACGATGGACTGATGACAATCTCGTGTCCAAACGCGCCGACCCGCACCTTGTCGTCCGGACGGAGCCGCGTGAACAGTTGCTCCGCGGCGGCTCGCAGCAGAGGCAGATTGCCTTCCATGCTGCCCGAGACGTCGAGCATGACGATGAGCCGAATGGGTTGGGGAGAGTTGTCGAAGAGCGTGATTGGCTGGGGCTTGCCTTCGTCTCGCACCTCGAAGTCGTCGCGGGTGAGCGTTGTGACGAGGCGGCCGTCTCCATCGGTGACGGTGACGAAGACACGGACGGCATCGCCCGTGCCGCGGAAAACCGGTTGCTGCTGCCCGGCCGCGCCAACGCCGGCAAAAACACAGGCGGCAAGCGTCCCGTACGTAAAGAGGCGAGTCATACGCATCGTTCCTTCATCCGCAGGCCAGGGCACCTCACTCAGTCATATCACGAGCGACGTCTACCGTCTTCGGCGGCTGCGCCAGAGACCCGCGATCAGTCTCAACCGCGGCGTGTGCTCCAGATCACCAGATCACGAGATCACCAGATCACCAGATCACCAGTGGCTCTATTGCTCCTTGGCCGTCGTGCGGCGGAACGTCAACGGCAAGGCGGCCGACTGCTGCGTCCACGTGCCCGTCAGCTCCGTGCCTGCGGCGTCGAGGACCGCGGCGTAGGACGCGCCCACCGATGGGACGTCGATCGTGACGTGGTCGGCCTTCTGCGATATGGCGATTGGAATCTCCACGCCGCTTCCATCCACGCTGAGAACCGTGCCGGTAGCCGTGCCATCCGGCTGGTTCGCCATCGTCAATACGATCCGCATCTGGCGTGGGCCGAGATCGAGCGTGCCGTGCCACGCGCCTTCCAGCTCTTTGCCGATCGGCGGGCTCTTCGGCGCCGGAGCAATCCGTGCCTCGCCCGTGCGGTTCAGCGTGAACGGAATGGTGAACTTGGATTGAGTCACCTTTCCGGAGATCGATTGGCCATCGTCCGCGAGCGTTCCCTCGAAGGTACTGGGCGCCTCGGCACCCTGCACGACGAAGCGAATCGACGCGCCATCGACCGCAACCGTTGAGAGCGGCAGGCCTTTCACGCTTTGTGCAGGCTGGCCGAACGTGCCGGCCCAGGCGCCGCCGCTGTTCTTCGCCAGATCGATTTCAATCTTCAGCTCCATGTCAGGTATCTGGAGCGTCCCTTCCCAATGCCCCGATGGAACCGGAGGACTCTGAGCAACCGGAAGTGCCGAGACGAGCAGCCACAGGACCATCGAGAACAGTCGAAGATACCAGCACATTGGAGTTCTCCTTTGACGTTGCGCGTCAGAAATCCTGACGCGCGATGTTTCTGGTTGCGGCAACGAGCAGCGTTGCCGAGATGGATGCGCTGACGAGCAGACGGAGCCAGGGCAGCCCATCGCCACGGAAGTAGCTCTCCGCGCTCATGAGCCCGAACAGGCCGAAGCGCGACGCGCCAGCGAAGAGTTGTTCAACGAGCGCAAGCCCGAAGGCCACGCAAAGTGTGAGCAGAGCCGGACGCCAGACATCCCGGAAGACCGTGGACAGCAGAAACGCGATGCTGAAGAGCACCGATCCCGCAACGAACATGCACGCGGAGTGCACGAGCGCATCGCCGACGCTGTAGCGTTCGCCGATGACGGGGGAGACCAGCGGCAGCACGATCGCCGGCGTGAACGCGAGCACCAGCAACTCGGTCAGTCCCGTGGCTGCACGAACGCCGAGCAGGCGCGTGCGAGAAACGGGCAGCGACAGCGTGAAGAGCGCGCCGCCTCCGCTGGTTTGCGCGAGCAGTCCACCGGTGCCGAGCACGGCGGCAAAGAGGCTCAGTTGCTCCGGCATGTTCTGCCGGAACCACTGCGACCACACGTATCCGCGATACTCGCGCGCCAGCTCCGCGCCCTCCGCGATGCGGCGGCCGATCGCGCCGCCGAGATCGACCTCGGGCATCGCCTCGAGGAGTTTTCGCAGCTCCGGATAGGCGAGCACGGCGCCGCATGCAGAGACGCCCAGGATGATCACGCCAATCACGAACCGCCAGCGAGTTTCGAGCCACGCTTTGTACCAGAGCATCTCAGTTCTCCCCGCTGACCGATTCCAGGAAGATTTCTTTGAGGGTGACCGGGGCAACGTCCATCGACACGGGACCGAGCGTGCGCGCCTCGTCGAGGATTGGCTCGGCCCCCGCACTCGAGAGCACCGTCAGCGTGCGCCCCTCGCGCCTCACGCGTACGACACCTGGCGTGCGGAACTCGTGTGCGGGCGCCCCGTCATCGAAGACCAGGTGAATGCGCCGGTAGCTCTCGCGCAGCGCATCGAGTTCGCCAGCGACGACAGTCCGTCCGCGATGGATGATGGCCACGCGGTCGGCGATCTGGTCCACCTCGCCAATCTGATGTGAGGAGAAGAAGACGGTCGTCTCTTCGCGAGCGACGTGCGTCACCAGCGCCTGCAGCACTTCTTCCGCCATGGCGGGGTCGAGACCCGAGGTGGGCTCGTCGAGAATCAGCAACTCGGCGCCACGAGAAAGTGCCAGCAGCAGCGCAAGCTTGCTGCGCATCCCGCGCGAGAGCGCCTTCACGCTTCTCGCCGCCGGCAGCTCGAACGAGCGGAGGTACTGCTCGGCCAGGTCGCGTCGCCAGCGTGGATAGAGCGGCGCGGTGAAGCGGATCATGTCCGCCACCGTCATGTAGTCGTAGAGATCCTTGTCTTCGCTGACAAACCCCGTGCGGCGTCGAATTTCGACCCCTTGATCCGGCGCGTCGGCGCTCAGGCCAAACACGCGGGCAGTACCGCTGGTGGGGCGGCACATGCCCAGCAGGATCTTGATCGTGGTGGTCTTGCCAGCGCCGTTCCGTCCGAGGAATCCGCAAATGGATCGGGGCGGGACCTGGAGGTCCAGACCGCTCACGGCATCCACGCCGTCGTAATGCTTGCGGAGCGCCCGGGTTTCGATCGTGAACCCGTCAACCACGACGCCCTCCTGTGGTGCTCAAACCGGCGAGGTGTGCCTCGACGAGGCGGCGGATCTCCTCGTCGCTGACGCCGCGGGCGCGAAGCTCGTCGATCGCGGCGGCAATGACGGTCTGACCAGCGCGCAGCTTGTCGGTGACGCGCTTGGCGCGTGCGTTGGCGCTGACAAACGCGCCGGCGCCATGGCGCAGCTCGATCACGCCTTCGTGTTCGAGCTCGCGGTAGGCTTTGGCGACGGTGTTGGGGTTGATCACGAGTTCCTCCGCGAGTGGGCGGATGCCGGGGAGCTGCTCGCCCGGCCGCAACGCGCCCGTCTCGATGGCGTGCTTCACCTGCTCCATCAGCTGGAGGTAGATGGGCACGCCGGACGCTGAATTGGGGCGAAAGAGCGTCATAAACTGTACTACTGAACTAATACAGTATTACTGTCAAATAAGTTCCAGCGATTTGTCAAGCAAATATTTTCTGGGCTCGGGGCGCTACGATCTGCGACAGCCTTCGGAGTTAGCCATGCATGAACGGTCGATGGATTTTTGCCGGTGCCTGAGACACGGGGAAACCCCATCGCGCTACTCCAGCGGCCTTGACTTGTCTGTGTTACGCTCGGCGCCCGTGATCCGGCCACGCGCCCTGGCCATCGCCAGCATCTGTGTCACCCTCGCGGCGTGCGCGCCTGAACAGGCGCCGCCTTACGACCTCGTCGTCGCGAACGGGCGCGTCATGGATCCCGAGTCGGGACTCGACGCGGTGCGCCATGTCGGCGTCAGAAGCGGCAAGATCGAAATCGTGTCGGAGGCGCCAATTGCTGGCGTCCGCGTGATCGACGCGTCTGGCCACGTGGTGTCGCCGGGTTTCATCGATCTCCACGAGCACGGGCAGCAGGAAGAGTCGTATCGCATGATGGTGCGCGACGGCGTGACATCCGCGTTCGAACTCGAGGTGGGCACGGGCGACGTCAAGGCCTGGTATGCCGCGCGCGATGGCGGGCAGATAGTGAACCACGGCGTATCGGTGGGACACATCCCGGCGCGTATGAAGGTACTCGGAGACCCTGGCAAGAGCCTTTTGCCTGCCGGAATTGGTGGCAGCGGGACGGCCACCGACGCACAAATGGCGGCGATGGAGGCGATTCTCGGCGAGGGGCTGGCGCAGGGGGCAGTCGCCGTGGGATTCGGTAGTGCCTACACCCCGGGCGCGTCCATGTCGGAGATCGAACGTATGTTCCGCGTCGCGGCCCGGAACGGCGCGTCGGCCCACATCCACATGCGTGGCGGGCTCGAGGGACTGCAGGAAACCTTGGCGGCGGCCGGCGCCGCGCACGCCGCCTTGCACATCGTCCATGTCAACTCGTCCGCCGACACTGAGATCGACGCGTTTCTCTCGGCGATCAAGGCCGCGCGTGATGCGGGCCAGGATGTGACAACCGAAGCGTATCCTTACGGCGCCGGCATGACGGAGATCCAGT
Source organism: uncultured Acidobacteriota bacterium (assembly GCA_963846425.1). Taxonomy (GTDB): domain Bacteria; phylum Acidobacteriota; class Vicinamibacteria; order Vicinamibacterales; family UBA2999; genus JACCSI01. The sequence continues at coordinate 470,862 of CAWJVW010000003.1, forward strand.
CGGCGCTGTTCGACGATTGGCAAACCTGGCCCGATGCGCGTTTCGGATTGCACCAACTCGTCGCAACCGGCGAGCGCCTCACACGCGGGACATTCGGTAAGGCCCGCTCGGCCGGCGGGACGGTGATCATCCATGGACGATCCGAAGAACAGACCCGGGCGGCCATCGCCAGCCCGCTCGCGATGATCGCCAGCGACGGATTCATCGAGAACGGCCGCGGGCACCCGCGCACGTCGGGCACGTTTGCGAAGGTGTTGGGAAAATATGTCCGCCAGGACAGCGTGGTCTCGCTGATGGACGCCCTGCGACGAATGACGCTCGATCCGGCCCGTCGCCTCGAGCCGCGAACGCCGGCCATGGTGAACAAGGGCCGTGTCAAGGTGGGCGCCGACGCCGACCTGACGATTTTTGATCCCGCGACCGTGATCGATCGGTCGACGTACGAAGACGCCACGATCCCGTCGGCAGGCATCCCGTACGTAGTCGTGGGTGGCCAGACCGTGGTCGATGCCGGCAACGTGACCGCGGCCCGGCCAGGCCGCGCGATTCGCGCGCCCATCGCGGCGCAACCGCGCTAGTCATCTTCTCGTTAATGTGGCCCATTCGTTGACATATACGAACGTCTTCGTATAATCGGGACGCATGAACGCCGACCGAACCCTGCTGCACTGGGAGATGCTCGTCCAGGACCTGCGCTATGCCGTCAGGACGCTCAACCGGTCGCGCGGCTTCGCCCTGGCGGCAGTGGTCGTCACGGCACTCGGCGTTGGCGCCAACACCGCGACGTTTTCCGTGGCCGATTTCGTGCTCTTCCGGCCCCTGCCTTTTCCGGAACCCGGCTCGCTCGTGAGAATTTGCGAAGGTCCGCGCGAAGGTGGCGGCTGGGGCTGCATGAATCAGATGTCGCCTGCCAACTACCGCGACGTGGTCGCCATGAGCGGGTCGTTCCAGACGTTGGGAGCGTTCCAGGGTAGCGCCGTCAACCTGGTGGGCGCCGGCGAACCGTTGAGGATCCCGGCCGCGTTGGTCACCACTGAGGTCCTGCCCCTCCTCGGAGTCTCCCCACTCATCGGGCGTGTGTTCGATTCCACGAGGGCGGGCGATCGTGACGCGGGATCGGTTGTCATTGGGTACGGCCTCTGGCAATCGCAGTTCGGGGGCGATGATCACGCCCTTGGGGAAACCGTGCGCCTCAACGGCGTGCCGTACGTCGTGATTGGCGTGATGCCGGCCGGATTTCGATTCCCCAGCGAGGACGTCCAGCTATGGATGCCGCTCGTGTTCGAAGAGGCCGACTTCCTCCAACGCAATAACAGCTACCTGGAAGGTGTCGGCCGCCTCCAGAGCGGCGTGAGCTTCGATCAGGCCCGCGCGGACCTGTCCGCGATCGCCTCGCGCCTCGCTCGCGAGTATCCCGAGACCAACGCGGAGACCGGGTTCAGCTTCTTTCGACAGCGTGACCAGATGGCTCCGCGCTCCCGTCTCATACTGCTGGCGCTCTGTGGCGCGAGCCTGTGCATGCTCCTGCTCACCTGTGCCAACCTGGCCAACCTGCTGCTGGCACGCGCCGCTGGCCGCGAGCGCGAGCTGGCGGTCCGCGCGGCGCTTGGCGCTGGGCGCGGGCGGCTGGTCCGGCAAATGCTGATCGAAAGCGGCGCACTCGCCCTGCTGGGAGGCGCGGCTGGCGTGCTGGCCGCGTCGCTGACGATGCCGCTTCTCGCGCGCCTTGTGCCTTCGACACTCCCGATCGCGGCCGAGCCGAGCGTCGACCTGCGCGTATTCGCCATCGCGGCGGTTTTTTCAGGGCTCACGGGGTTGGGGTTTGGTCTGATCCCGGCGCTCCGCGTCGGCGGCCTGACCGGGTTCAGCGCGCTCCGCGAGGGTTCGCGCGGCGGTGGCCGCAGGCAACGGCTCCGGACGCTGCTCGTCGCCGTCGAGGTCGCGGTGTCCGTCCTGCTGTTGATCTCATCGGGGCTGCTGATTCGGGCGATCGTGCGGGTGCAAGCGGTCGATCCAGGGTTCGAGCCCCACGGCGTGGTGACGATGAGGACGGCACTGCCGAGTCCGAGGTATGACGATCCGGTGCGACGCGCGGATTTCTACGACCGGGTACTGACAAACGTTCGCGCCCTGCCCGGTGTCGAGCAGGCAGCCTATACCAGCGGCGTCCCGATGGTCCTGACCGGAGGCATCGCCGGAGTCATCGTTCCAGGTAAAGAGGCGCGCAGCGCTCGCAGCCAGGGCGTGAGCATTCGCTTCGTGAGCTCGCAATTCTTCGGAGCGTTGCGCATTCCGTTGCGTCGCGGGCGCGACCTGGACGACAGCGATACGCCGGGTCGCGCGCTGGTTGCCGTGGTCAGCGAGTCGTTCGTGGAGCGCTACTGGCCGAATGAGGACCCAATCGGCAAGACATTCGAGATCCGTTCACAAAACCGCACCGTGGTCGGCGTGGTTGGCGACATCAAGGTGAGAGGCCTCGAGCGTACGAACGAGCCGCAGGTTTATGTCCCTGCCAGGCAGCCTCCCGAGGCTGGATTGGGCGACATCTACGTCCCGAAGGACATCGTGATCCGCTCTCCGCGTCAGGGTCTTGCCTTACTCCCCGCGGTGCGAGAGATCATCCGTCAGGTTGATCCGGAGCAGCCGCTGTCCAATGTCCGCCTGATGGCCGACGTCGTTGGGGGACAAACCGCCACGCGCACTGCCGAGATTCGCGTCCTCGGCGCATTCGCGTTACTCGCGCTGCTCCTCGCGGGCGTTGGAATTCATGGGCTGCTGGCGTTTACGGTCGCCGAACGCGGCCGGGAGATCGGAGTCCGGCTGGCGCTCGGCGCGGAACCCTCGCTCGTGGCTCGGATGATCGTCTCGGAGGCCGCGCGGATGGCCATCCTGGGAGTCGTGCCCGGCGTCCTCGGTGCGTACGCGGCCGCGCGGGCGATGAGTGCGTTGCTCTTCGGCGTCCGTCCGGATGATCCGCTGACGATTTCAGCGGCGGCGGGACTCTGTCTTGCCACCGCCGTGTTGGGTGCCTTGCGTCCGGCGATTCGCGCAGCGCGCGTCGATCCGATGTCCGCACTCAGGGCGGAGTAGGGTTTAACGATCCGCCGAAAGGGATTTGGCCTCCAAAGAAACGTAACAACCTTGGTGACCGCTCCTACAACTCTGCCCCAGTGAGACTAAAGTTCAGCCGATCAGCGACGTCACCGAGCTGTCCCTCGGCGCTCGAGGGCGAATGCTGATCGGTTTTGCACGCCACGCCAGAGGTAACGCGCCTTCAACCCACCAGGTCTGTAATTCGACCGGCGGCTACCGCGATGCCGCTGCTGGCCCGTCTATTGCTGTCTCGCACGCTAGGATGAATAGCGACCGATTTTTCGGACGGCCTCAAACGTCGACGGCTGCGCCGCGAATCGGATTGGCGCTGGGCGGAGGTTTCGCGCGCGGCATCGCGCACGCCGGCGTCTTGAAAGTTTTCGAGCGCCGCGGCATTCCGATTCACTGCATCACAGGAGTGAGCGCGGGATCGATTGTCGCGGCCGCGTGCGCCAGCGGCGCCGCGCCGGACGACATTGCCCGCGCAGGCTGCTCCATGCGGTTCGCCGACGTGGCGCGTTGGAGTCTCAGCCGGATGGGATTCGTGGTGAGCGAGCGCATGAAACCATTCCTGCGTCGGCTGCTCAAAAACTACCGCTTCGAAGACATGCGGATTCCGCTTGGCGTGGTCGCGACCGACCTCTGCACCGGCGAACCGGTGTGCTTTCGTGATGCGGGCGACATCTTCCTGCCGATTCGAGCGAGCTGCTCCTATCCGGGTCTTTTCCAGCCGGTACGCCTGGGCGGCCGCGTGCTGGTGGACGGCGCTATGAGCACCGAGATTCCCGCCTTGCTGGCGCGCGAGCTCGGCGCGACGCACGTCGTGTCGGTGCACTTGCCGGCGGCGCCCTGCCGGCAGCCTCCGACCGATGTGTTTCAAGTCGTTCGCCGGTGCTTCCAGATCATGCAGAGCCGCCACGAAGACGGCTGGCGGCAGGACAGCGATCTGGTGATCACGCCGGAACTCGACGCCATCGAATGGGATGGATTCGAGCGCGGGCCGGAGCTGGTCAAAGCCGGAGAGGCGGCAGCGTTGGCAGCCTTGCCGGCCATTCAAGCCTGGTTCCCGGAAGTGCCGTGTCAGGTGTCAGAAAGAATGGACGCCGGTTTTTCGCAACCCTTTCCCGCTTACGCTTCACCTGAGCGCGCCTAGCGTCTCGCGGACAGTACGTCTGCACGGGCCTTCGACAACGGTGTGGTTGTACATCCACATTAAGCTGTGGTCGCCGCGCCACACGCTTAGCGACTCCAGCCCTCGCTCCGCCCCTTGCCTTTTCTCTGAAATCGGACTTCACGCTCCAGTAGTGGGTTGGTTGTGCCGTGACCTCCACAATCCGATGCTCGCCATGCGCGCCGCAACCGGCGACCAGCAAGCGGCATCCGTCGACCGGCATCCGTCGACCGGCGACCGGCGACCGGCGACTCTAGACCGTCGACCGATGACCGGCGACCCGACGCTATGCCTTCTCGAACACTTGCACGTTATCGATTTTCTGTCCTTGCCCGTTCGTCCCCTTGGACGTCACGGTAAGCGTTTTCCCGTCAGCCGAGACCACGGCCGTGTTGACGGTCGTCGGCTTCCCCTTCAATGTGTACGAGGTTTCGACGGTATTCGGATTGACACGCTTGGCCACGACCATGTCGCCGTCGGGGTTGGCCTTGACGGGATACGGTTTGCCGTCGGTGCTCGCCGTGTATTCCCACTGTATTTTGGACTCGTCAGGCCCAACGAGGTCGACCACCACTTTCGTGCCCTGCCCGGCGGCCGAGAAGGTGACGCCTCCGCTCTTCGGCGCGGGTCCCGGGCTGTACTTGGATTTCGCAACATTGAGCTTCCAGGTACCGATGCGGGAATCCGGGGTTTGCGCGAGGACGACGACGCCCAGCGTCACCGCCAGGCCGCTCATCAACGCGATCGAACGAACGCTCTTCCAGCCAATGCTCATGGGGACTCCTTTTCGCGGCTACGGGAAGGCGGGAGCGTAATGCGGACATCCGAACGCGTCAAGCGATTCTTGTAGGCTTTGGCCCTCGCTGAGGTTCACGCCCTTGGCTCACACGGCGATGACGATGCCTGGCTCATGGTTGTGCCTGGAACTTGACGAAATCTTTGGGGTCGGCGAGCACTGTGCGCGGCGCTGAGTCTCGGACAGGGTCCGTTGCGACATAGCCAAGCGCGGAGAGCCGCTCGCGAAGCGCAATCGCCATACTGTCCGGTGTCGGCGCCTCGATGACAGCGTCTCCAACTGCGCTGTTCCCTGCAATGCTCCGCAGCCGCTGCATCATCGCCCTAGCGGTCGCGCGCCGTTCGGCATACACGTTCCGCACCTCATACGGGTCCAGTTGCAGGTCGTACAACTCAGGCCGTGGCGCGTCGATCAGTTTGAATCGACTGTCGCGGACGGAACGAAGGGGGCTCCAGCCAAATCGGCGCGGATACTCTGATTCGGCATACGCGTCGAGTTCGTCCGATCCGCCGGTCATGAGGTTCACCAGGCTCACGCCATCAGTCGGCGGAACTGGCAGACCGAGCAAATCGAGCACGGTCGGCATCACGTCGACGAGCCTGACGAGCGAACCCACTCGACGCGGCGACACCTGGGGCGTCCGGATGATGAGCGGCACCCGCAGGACATTCTCGTAGAGAAAGATGCCGTGGTCGCGCTCGCCGTGCTCACCGAGCGACTCGCCGTGGTCGCCGGCGACGATCACAATCGTGCGGTCCAGCAGATGCTGGCGCGCCAGCGTATCCAGCAAGCGCCCGATCTGGGAATCCACATACGCAATCTCGCCGATGTACAGGTCGCTGGCGTGACGTGATGCGAAAGGCTCCGGCGGATCGTACGGCCGATGCGGGTCGTACAAATGCGTCCAGAGAAAAAACCGGGAATCACCGACTGTGTCCAACCAGCGGATGGCGTCGTTGACCACCGACTCGGCGTTCCGTTGTCCGGGCGTTCCGCTCCGCTGATCGCCCGTCGCAACCTGACTGTACTGCTCGAAGCCTTGACGCAACCCACGATCCCCGTCCAGCACGCCGGAGCCGACGGAGGCTGCGGTTGAAAAGCCTTGCGCGTCGAGGCTCTCTGCCAGCGTCAGATGACCCGCGCCCAACGGTGGCGAGGCGTTCTCGCGAACGGCATGTCGCGGCGGGAAGAGACCGGTGAACAGGCTGACATGGGCGGGCAGCGTCAGCGGTGCCACCGACATGGCCTGATCGAATACCACACCCTCGCGTGCCAGTCGCTCGAGGTGAGGCATGGAGACATCCATGAAGCCGTAGGGCGACAATCGATCCGCGCGAGTCGTGTCGAGCGTGATCAGAAGGACTCCCAGTGGTGCCGGCGGTGGCGTGGATCTGCAGCCCCACGCGCTCAGGACCAGGACGACGATTGATAGCAGCGTTGATTTTGTCATCGCTGAAACACGAATTGATGAAGCGCCGAGTTGCAGGAAGAATTCGGCGACGGCGTTGAGTTGCGCGGGTCCCTGATGACGGTGAAGAACGTGCCGTTCATGTTGCCGGAGAGGTTGCCCGGTGTCACAGCGGCAGAAACCGCTCCCCACATGGCAAGGTACAGCGAGGGATTAATCTCTTCGACGATGTCAGGCCAAATCCTGTAGTAGTCGAAATCACCATAATCGAGCGTGAACAGAACCCTGCCCGGTTCGATGCGGCCCTGGAAGCCGTCCCCAATGCCGTTGGCGTCCACCACGAACGATCCACCGCTCAGCGACACGTCAAGGAGGGGTCCTGCCTGCGTGACCCTGGCGACATAACGTCTCGTCCACACCTCTTCAGGGAGCCTCTCGCGGCATTGATCGGCAGCGCTGATCGTTAGCGTGTACGTGCCCGCGAAATCGGCGCGGGGGGCGGTGGGTGTCAACGTAAAGTTCTGGGTTTGGTGGTCGGACAGCGAGACAGTCTGGGTAACTGGCTGGTACCCGGCTTTGGTCACGCGAATCGCTGCGGTAGGAGGCACGCCATACAGACGATAGCGTCCGTCCTGTCCTGTCATGACGGACAGAGCCGGGCTCGCTCCGACCACTTCGACCTGCGCTCCACCGACTCCTACAGCCGTGTTATCGCTTTCCGCCACGAGTCCGACGAGCCGAAAGGTTCCTGCTGGCACGACGACGATCTCGCGCACCGCCGACACCTGGTTCGTGACCTGGATGTTGCTGTCTCCAGGTGTGACTCCAGTTGCCATTCCGGTAGCCGTGATAGTGAGCACGGGAGGTCTGAAGCTTCGCCAGTTAGCCGTGGACGTGATGTCTGCGGTCGTACCGTCAACGCGATGGGCCGTCGCCGTGAACTGCACGGTCTGTCCGGGCGCGACCGAGCCAGGTCCCCCGATATCGATGCGGTTCGTCGTGACAGGTGGCGTGCCCGACGACGGCGGAAGTAAACTCGACCGTGTCGGCGTGGAGTCACAGGCGGCGGTCAATGCGGTCAGCGCCACCGCCGCAATCATCACTACGAAGGCAATTTGTCGCATAGGGCCGTCCTCCAGTTGACAGTTTGGACGGCCTCATCATGCTTGATTCCCGCTTCAGCGTCGTCGGAATCGCGAATGGCCTTGGTTTACGTTGAAAGCCCTCCTTATTGGGAGATTTGTGCCCGTCTGACCTCCGCCAACTCGGGCCGACCGGGGTTGTCGGCACGCTCGCAGATCTTGAGTAGCTGAGCATGATAACGTCCAGCCGCTGCACGATCGCCCATGAGCAAAGAGGCGCGCGCGGCGCCGTACAGCGCTCGGAAGCGGTTGGGCTCTTTCTTCAGCGTGACCTCGAACTCCTTTCGCGCCTCCGCCGGCTTCTCGAGCTCCAATAGCATCTCCCCCAGGAGCTCCCGCGCGGGAGCGAGCGGTCCCGGCGTGACGGCAGCCTTTTCCGTGCTGTCTTCGAGTGTTGCGGCGGCACGCATCTCGGCGAGGGCGTTGGCCTCACGCCGTTCCACAAAGGCCAGCCAGGCCGATGCCGCGCGCCGTTGAATCTCTGCCTGCTGGGCCCAGTAGCCTTCCTTTGCCTGCGTCAGCTGCTCCTGGATCTCTTGCAGAGCCTCGATTGAGGAGCGGACGGTCGCCGCGTCGCCCGTGCGTGCAGCGCCGATCGCGCGAGCGAAGTAGGTGAGCGCTTCGGTATATGGGAACTTGCTTGGATGCGGCTCGAGCTTCGCAGCGTCGGCCCAGGCGCCTCGTTCGAGCGCGTAGCGAGCCGGGATTGCTGCGAGCGCGAACACTCCGGCGGACCCGGGCGCCGCAGATCCGAGAGCCTCGGGATCGAAGCGTGCCTCCACCTCCGGCAACGCGTCGAGCATCTGTCGCGCACTACGGTCCTGTGCCGTCTGGAGGTACGCGTAAATTCGGTAATCCATCGTGTGCAGTTCTTCGGCGACTGCGCTCTCTCGCTTCGCGGCCGCGCCAGACGCGATGTTGGTGTCGATCGATTCCTGCCAGTGCCCGACCCGCGTAAACGTGTGAGACGGCATGTGCAGCGCGTGCGGCGCCGACGGGGCGATTTTCGCGTAACGCCGGGCCGCTTCGAGCGCGTGATCGGCGAGCGGCGGAAAGTCGTAGCTGTGGATGATGTAGTGGGCGAGGCCGGGGTGATCCGGCCGAGCGGTGATGAGTTTTTCGAGAATCGCGCCAGCCTTGCGCTGCTCGGCAAACGTCTGATCGCTTGGTGACGCAGCGGCGGCAATCGACAAGGCGTAGAAGATGGACGCTTCGCTGTCGTCGGGGTAGGCCACGGCGACTCTGGACATCGCATCGCGATACGCGGCCACGCGGGCGCCCTGATCCGTCTTCTCGAAATCAGCGTACAGCCTGGACACGGCGTCCACATACGCCGTCTCGCGTTCGGTCTTCGTCCCGATCTTTCTCGCGCGCTCGACTGCGTCGCGGCCCTGCTGCAGTGGCGCGGGCCGACGCAGGCCGACCGTAAAGGGATTGCTCCACCGGCTGAGGGCGATACCCCATTCAGCCATCGCGCAGGACGGATCCGTCTTGAGCGTCGCGCCGAAGGCGTCGATGGCTCGCGGGAATTCGAACGAGTGCAGGAGTGCGACCGCGCGATTGAACTGCGGCTGTGCCGCGGCGCTGCACGAGGTGGCGAAGACGACGGTGCCTAATTTTTCGCTCGTGGGGTGCTGGTGGTCCTGGGCACTCGCCCCCATGGCGAGCATCAGCACCATCAAAGGCGCCGAGGGAGCGACGATGCTTCGAGACATGCCCCGCAGTCTACTCTTACCGGCACCTTTGGTCTTCACTCCCGGTGCCCCGCCTCGGCCCCGACTTCTTGACTGACCATCGCCAGTACCGCCGCCGGGGACAGCACACTCGCGTTCGCCACGAGCCCGTCCAGCGTGGCTTTCGGAATTGACGCCTTGAGCGCATCGATGCGGCTGACGACCCCTGGGTCCATCGGGTGTGCGATCACGATGCCGGCGCGCTCACTCAGCGCGTGCGCGGCCGCCGCGATCGCGACGGCACGCTCCGGACGGTTCTCCGCAGCCTCGACTGCCGCAAGTCCGAGCAATGCGAGGCCGGTCCCCTTTGCGCTGCCGACTTCCTCGTTCGCCCGCACGCCCAGGCGGAAGGCGCGTTGCGCCGCCGGCGCATCGCCGGAGGCGAGCGAGACCCAGCCCATCTCGCAATGCACGCGCGCGACCTCGGGCTGATCGCCAATCGTGGCGAGCGACTCGAGTGCCTCGCCGTATAAGGCTAGTGCGCGCTCATGGTCGCCCTTGGCAAAGGACATCTGGGCCAGGAAGCTGAGCGCCATGCCTCCGCCTTCGTGGTCGTTCAGGCGTTCCTGGATCTGGCGCGCTTCCTCGATGAGAGACATACCGGATGCCAGGTCGCCGCTCACGAAGCGCAGCATCCCTTTGATCGTCAACGAGAGCCCGTGCACGAAACCGGAGACGCCACCCGCACTCCGCGCGATGGATTCATCGAGCGCGGCACCGGCATCGTCCATTCGCCCGAGGCTCAGGCAGCAGTAGCCGACACCCATCAGGCCCTCGGCTGCCGCTTCCAAATCGCCGACCGCCTTGGCGTCTTCGTATCCGCCGGCCCACTCGCCCAGCGAGCGCTCCCATTCGCTGGTCGCGGTGTAGACCATCCCTGCGGCCAGACGCGCAAGCGCGCGGCCGCGGCTCGGCGGGGTATCTGCCGCGAGCGCGAGCAGCGTCTCCAGGTGCACGCGCGCGGTGAAATGCTGGCCGCCGATGTGCCAGAACCAGTTCAAGTGGCCGCACAGCAGCAGTCCCTTCTCGATTGCCGCCTTGTCTCCCGCGCGTGCGCAGTGGATGAGCCACTGGATGGCGGCTTGTGTGTTGGCGTTCTCGATGCGTGCGCGCCGCACGGCCTGGAGCTGCGCGGTGGTGCGGATGCCGGCATCCACGCCTGCCGCGAATCGCAGGTAGTAATCCGCATGCGCATGCCGGGTGGCCTCCACCTCGCCGCCGGCGTGAAGCTGTTCGGCCGCGAATGCGCGGATCGTCTCGAGCAGCGCATAGCGGTCGCCCGAGTCCACGACGCGCACCAGGCCTTTCTCGACCAGCGAGTCGAGTTCGTCGAGCGCACGGTACCGCTCGTCGTCTCCGTAGCAGCCGTGCTCCATAGCCTCGAACGTCCAGCCTTCGTGGAAGCTCGATAGCCGGCGCAGCAGCTGCTGTTCCGCCCGGTCGAGCAGCGAGTAGCTCCAGCTGATAGTCGCGCGAAGCGTACGCTGCCGAAGCGGCAGGTCGCGATCCCCGGAGGTCAGCAGGTCGAGCGCGTGATCGAGGCGTTGCAGCAGTGCGGCGGGCTCCAGCACGCGCACGCGCGCCGCGGCGAGCTCGAGGGCGAGCGGAAGGCCGTCGAGTTGCCCGCAGATCGCGGCGACGGCTGCCGCGTTGGTCTCGGTGAGCGCGAAGTCTTGTTTGACCTTCGCCCCCCGCTGGAGGAAGAGCGCGACCGACGGGCAGTTCCGGAGCGCGTCGAGCGTCGTCATGTCCGGCGCCGGGAGCGCAAGCGGCGGCAGGCTGAATTCCGTCTCGGCGCCGATCTTGAGCGGCGCGCGGCTCGTCGCGATCACTTGAAGCGACGGGCAGCGCGAGACGAGCGCCGCGATCTCTTCCGCGACGTCGATCACCTGTTCGAGGTTGTCGAGCACGAGCAGCATGCGGCGCTCGCCGATCACGGTGCAGAGCGCATCGAGCGCCGAGCGGCCGTGCGCCTCAGAGACCTCCAGCGCGACGCCGACGGTGGGCAGCACCGCTGGGGCTGAGGTGACCGACGCGAGGGACACGAATGCCGCGCCGCCCGGATAATCAGATGCCAGGCGGCGGAAAAGCTCGATCGAGAATCGCGTCTTTCCCGTGCCACCGTACCCCGTCACGGTGAGCACACGCGCGCCTGCTCGCACGCGATCCGCCGCGGCGTCAAGCGCCTCCTCGCGGCCAAGCAAGGGCGTGGAGGGCGAGGGCGGCTTGAGGATCGTCGCGGCGTCATCCCCGGTCAGCCGCGCACGCCGCAATTCGTGGCTCACGTCGAGCGCGCTCTGGAAACGCGCACGCGGATCCTTCTCCAGGCAGCGCGCGACGATGCGGTCGAGGAAGGCGGGAGCGTCGGCCCGCACGCTCGAAAGCGAAGTGGGCGAGTCGCGAAGGATCGCGCTGCTGACCAGGCCCGGCGTGCTGCCCTCGAACGGACGCCTCCCCGTTGCCAACTCGTAGAGCAAAATGCCGAGGGCGAAGAGGTCGGTGCGGCTGTCCACGTCCTCGCCGCGCAACTGCTCCGGCGCCATGTACGGCACCGTGCCCACCACCTGACCCACGGCCGACAGCGGCGGGCCGATCGTCGCCGCCTGCGCGGCCTCGAGATCGGTGCTCGAGCTTGCGAGCTTGGCGAGTCCGAAGTCCAGCACCTTCACTCGTCCGTCGCTCGTCAGCATGACGTTCGCGGGCTTGAGGTCGCGGTGCACCACGCCCTTCTCGTGCGCCGCCGCGAGCGCATCCGCGAGCGCGATGCCGAGCTCCACGACGCGCGCGATGGGCAGCCCGCCCTCTGTCACCTGCCGATCGAGGCCGTCGCCCTCGACGAGCTCCATCGTCAGGAAGCGGATGCCGTCTTCATCCTCGACCGAATAGAGCGTGACGATATTCGGGTGATTGAGGCCGGCCACGGTGCGCGCCTCGTGTTCGAATCGCGCCAGGCGTTGGGCGTTAGCGGCCACGTCGGCGGGCAGCACCTTGAGCGCGACGTCACGACCGAGGCGACTGTCGCGCGCGCGGTACACCTCGCCCATACCGCCCGCGCCGAGCGGGGCGATGATGTCGTACTTACCGAGTCGCGTTCCCGCTGCAAGAAGCATCGCGAGAATCTACCTTAAGAGTATGGCCGCATCGGCATCCGGAGAGCGATGTCATGGCCAAAGCCGTCCAACCACGTTCACCGTCGCTGTCATGGCGTCCGTGCTAGCATCCCCACGCACAGAGACATGTCGTAGGAGTTGGCTGACCCGTGCTGGGGTCGGGGCGTTCTGAAGAGTTCATGCGATTAGCTGCAGTGGCCGGCTGCCTGGTCCTCGGCGCCTGCGCCGCCCCGTCTCGCGAAGCGCGTGTCCAGTCCCGGTTGGATTCGCCTTACCTCTTGATTTCCGCGGGTGATCGGGACGAGGCGGATAGCGACTTCCTTGCCGTCATCGATCTCCGGTCTGACAGCCCCGCTCTGGGCAAGGCGATCGCGACGACGCCGATCAACATGAAGGCGTCGATGCCGCACCATATGGAGTATGCGACACCGCCGGACGGTGAGCTGCTCTTCATGAACGCTCATCATCACGAGAAGAGCATGCTCGTGAACGTGCGTGACCCGCGAGCCCGCGCGTGGTGAAGAGCTTCGATCCACCAGCCCCCCTGCGGTACCCCCACGACTATTCACGGACACCGAAAGGGACGCGCCTGGTCGGTTTTCTGCGCGGCGAAGGCCCGAGCCCCGACCCCGCCGAGACCGTCACGCCCGGGAACCACGGTGGCATCGCCGAGTACACGCCGCAGGGAGAACTGCTGCGCGCGGTCTCGGCCGGAACGGCAGGTTCATCCAAACCTGTCCGGCCTTACGCGTTCGCGCTTCTCCCGGACATCGATAGGCTCGTGGTGACAAGCGCACCGATGATGGAGAGTACCTGGGCGGACGTCGTGCAGATCTATCGCTATTCCGACTTCTCGCTGCTCAAGACCCTCACCCTCCTTCCAGGCCGCCTGGCGGATGGACGCGAGGTCAAGGGATCACAGCGGGCGGGCTTCGGTCCGCGCGTCCTTCGGGACGGTTCGGTATTCTTCAATGCCTACGGGTGCGCCTTTTATCGATTGAGTGACATTGGCAGCGACCACCCGCGACTCGACAACGTACTGACATTGGAGACGCCAGAGCCTTCCGGCCCTGACCGGATCCGAGGCTCGTGTGGAATTCCGGTCGTCTTCGGAAGCCATTGGCTCATACCAGTTGGTCAACTGCACTCTGTCATCGTCCTGGACATCGTCAACCCTGCGGCCCCGCGCGAAGTGTTTCGACTGCGTACGCCTGAGACTTTCAATCCCCACTGGCTCGCTCGTGATCCGCAATCGAACCGACTGGTGCTTGGCGCCGAACTTGGCGGTGAGGAGGGCTTCTATCTCTTGCGATTCGATCCGCAGGGTGGTGTGTTGTCGTTCGATCCGGCCATCAAGGGTGACGGTCAAATAGGGTATGTGAGCCTGACGAATCAGTCGTGGCCACATGGACCGAGCGGGCCGGCATGGGGCCACGCCGCGCTGTTCTTGCCGCAAGCCGAGCGTTAGCTTAGCAGTCGCTCTCGCGCTACCGATTACGACGGTGTCGCGAAATCGGCGGCGTGGTCCATGGCCCAGTCGTGGAACGAACGCGCCGGCGCACCAGTGAGCTCCAATACGGTGGACGTCACCAGCGCCGGCTGACCGACCGCGGCCGCGTAGGCATTCAACAGCATGTCGGCGACCGGCGGCGGAAACATCATCGCGATCATCTGTTCCCGTGCGGATTCACGCGAGAGCTCGTCAAAGCGCAGCGGCCGGCCGACCGCGTCGGCGATGATCTGCACCTGCTCACGCTGGGTCAGCGACGCTGGTCCGGTGAGCACGTACTCGCAGCCGTCGTGACCCTCGTCGCACAATGCGCGAACCGCCACCGCCGCGATGTCACTCTCGTGCACAGGCGCGGTCGCGGCGTCGGCGTAAAACCAACGCACGACGTCGCCGTTCCGGAGCTGCGGCGCCCACCAGTTGCGGCAATTGTTCGCAAACGGTCCGGGCCGCACGAACGTCCAGCGCAGCCCAGACGCTTCGATCAGTTGCTCGACGCCGGCGTGAATGACGCGCAGCGCGTTCGGCTGCTGGAAGAACGGGTGAGGCGTACGGTGCGGCGACGTGAGCAGCACGATCTGCCGGACGTGTGCGGCGATCCGCTCGAGCGCCGGCGCCGCTGCCGCGAGCGGCGCGATCCATACGAGGAACACGCTCTCGATGCCGTTCAGGCACCTGTCGAGTGTGTCGGGCGCGGAGAGATCACCGCGCACGATTTCTACGTCCGCCGGCAGGTTGGCGGAGCGCGGATTGCGGCTCATTGCGCGAATCCGGCAGCCAGTACCGCGCAGTTGCGAGACCACCTCGCTGCCGATCTGGCCGGTTGCGCCGGTGACGAGGACGGCTTTCAACGACGCGTATCATGGCACGCGGCGCGCCCCTGCCGCGCCCGGAGAGTTCGCGTGCCCCACCGTGTGGCAGTGCCCGCAAGTGATTGATGGGGCCTAACTTCGTTTAAGGCCTCTACTTTTTAACCAAGGGTCGCGGGTTCGGCTCAGGCGCCGTGTGTATCCACGCACCGTTCGACTTGTATCTCATCAGGCACAGCAGTTGCTTGCGTCCGCGCGCTGGCCGCTCGAACACGCGGCGCGCGGCCAAATCACGACAAAATTGGCCTGATTCAAGAGGCCAGTTGCCGTGGCCTGTGTGCAACGAGTGGAAGCGCCGCAGGCTTTGTCACCTCTCGCGCGGACTTTTGTCGGCGAAGCTCATGCTTGGACGGCGATCGGAACTCGACACCTTGAGCTCGTAACGCTAAACACCAACTGAGATGTCCAACGGCCCGCCGAAACGTCCTTTGCCCGCGTGGTCTGAAAAGCCGTCCACGGACCTCAGTTGGCCTCCGACTGACGATGCGCTCGCGCAATACCCCAGCGAGGCAGGGCAAAGCGAGACCATGCCGGCGCGGTCGGACGTCGAGAAGCCGACACTCTCCGGCATTGAGGATTCCGCGACCACCGGTCTCGCAGTTGCTCCAAGCGAGACCGCGCCCGACGGAACCAGTACGCGCGGATTGGCAGCGGAGATTGCGCACTTGCAAGCGTTGATCGAGGGGCTCACGAATTTCATGGGCAATGAGCCTCGTGGTAAGTAATCGCGGTGTCACGGAGATTGGACATGCTTGATTCTTTCAAAAAGCGCGCGGCGGGCAGCAAACGCGACGTCGTCCTCGACGAGCGTCACGAACTCCAGCAACTGATTGAAACAGCGCGCGCAGAGCGGGCGGCGATGGACGAAACGCTCCTGCGGCTGAGGGCGCGGAGCGCCGCTCTGACGCCGATTGGTAAGTCACTCGAGCACATCACCGACAACATGGTTGGCGTGACGACGAAGCTCCAGGAGATCGATGAACGCATCTCCGGGCTCGACGGCCGCACCCACGCTCTTGAAGACCTCGACGGCCATGTCCAGGATCTCAAGCAGGATCTCAAGGATGCCGCCAAGCAGGCGGAGCAGAGCGTCCAGAAGGCGATGACGCTCGATGGTGAGCTCGAGAAGCATCGCGAAGCGGCCGAGCAGCTCTCGTCACAGGCGCAACAGACACACGCGAGTCTGAATGCTCTGAAAATGGAGCACGTGGCGCTCGAGGAACTGCGAGGCCAGCTGCGAACAGCGCAAACCGAAATCAAGCAGTCGGTCGACCACGCCGGCGCGCTCGAGAGCGAGCTCGAGCAGATCCGCGGGATCGCGAGCGGCCTGACAGAGGACTGTGCCCGGCTAAGCGAGACCTCGCGGATGGCGCGTGAAGACAGCAGCGCAGCGATGACGGCGGTCAAGGAGGTGGAAAAGAAGCTCGGGCCACTCGCGCAGCTCCGCGAGCTGGGTCAAGACACCGAGGAGCGTCTGGTGGCACTCAACGCCCTCGCCGAGCGCGTCTCGCTCAAGGCCAAAGTGATCGAGAGCCAGCAGCTCACGGTCGAGCACGCCCTCGTGCAAGCCAATCGAGTAAACGAGATGGTTTGGTCGATGGAGGGGCAGATCTCCAAGTTGAAGGAAGGGATGAAGCATGCGGCGACGGCCGAAGAGACCATTGCACGACTCGAGAAGCTGTCTGCCGACACGACCGAACGGCTGGAGAGTGCAGCGAAGTTGCATGAGGAGACCGAGCGCCAGACGGCAGGGCTCGAAAAGCGAGGCGCCCTGCTGCTCGAGTCGATGCATGCGCAGGTTGGGACTCTCGCTATCGACAAGAAGGAGATCGAGGCAGTCGACGAGCGCTTGCGTGCCCTTGACGGCGCGGTAGGCCGCGCCGAGGCGCGCATGAGCGCCCTCGGAGAACAGGAGAAGTTCCTTTCCGGCCTGGCACAGCGGGTCGAGGGGCTCTCGAAGCGCTTCGAGCAACTGTTCGCGCAATCCGACGAATTGACTACAAGGCAGCTCACGCTCGAAGGGCTCCATGATGGATTCGCACAGGTCGAGGAGCTCGCGAAAAAGGTTTCGTCGCAGATGGATTGGCTCCGTCAAGGCCGCCAGGAGCTTGAAGTGCTCCAAAAAGATGTTCTGCAATTCCGCGAGTCACACGCCACGGTAACTCGACTCAGTGCCGAGTTGGCGGCGGATCGCCAAACGCTCCAAGCGTTCAGCGAACAGTTGACCGCGGTCTCGACTCGCGCGCCGGAGCTCGAAGCAAAGGTTGACGGCATCCTCAACAAGATGGCGCTCGTCGAAACCGCGTCGCAACAGGCAACCTCGCTCAAGGAATCGATGTCGGGGCTCGATGGACAAGTCTCGCGCTTGGAGGCGCGTGCGTCGCTGGTCGAGAAGGTCGAGGAGCGGCTGAACGGGCTCAATACTCTGAGCGCCGAGATCGATCGCAGGCTCGAAGAGCAGCTCGAGCGGCGAACCGATTTCGACAAACTCAAAACCACATCCGATGGCGTTGTCGCGCAAATCGTCGATGCGCAGCACAAACTCCACACGCTGCAGGCGCTGCAGGCCAAGCTCCAGCCGCTTGTCGACGAAGTCCACGCTCTCGAGGTCGACATCGATTCGACACGGAGTCGGCTCGATCAGATGACGCCGGATGGCGCCGCGGTCGCCGAACAGGAGAGGCGATTTGCCGAACTCGTGGCGACCAGCCGCATCCTGGGAACCGAGCTGACCGAGCACACCCAGAACGTGCAAGCACTTGCAGAAGGGCTGACGCGCTCAGAAAGCCTCCAGGATATGGTGTTGAGCGAGCTGGACGTGGTACAGAGTCGGCAGCGCGACACGGTCGGCCAGATCGAGGCCTGCGAGGAACGACTCGCGCTGGCTGAGCGAACGTTCAAACAGCTCGAAAAACGGCGCGTGCAGATCGCGATTGGCGAGAAGAAGGTCGCTGCGGTCGAAGCCCGACTGGCGGACATCAAGCAAGTCCGCGAGGAGCTCGACAGAAGCTACCAGTCGATAACGAGCCGCGAGCAGCTCGTCAGCGCCGTCAAACAGCAGGTCGAAGCCGTCCATCTGATTAGCGCCCGCAGCAAGGCTGATCTCGATGCCGTCATGCAGAACCGGGGCGAAGTGGCAGCGCTCAAGATGCAGGTCGACTGGCTGTCGTCGCAGATCGCCGAAACCGACGAGCGGTTCGTCTCGATCGACGGGCGCCGGAAACTCCTCGATGAGGTCGAGAACAAGGCGAATGTCATCCTGAACTTGCTCGACGACGTGCGAATCAACGTCGAGACGATTGCAGGGCAGAAGGCAATCGTGGACCAAGTGGCTCAGACGGTTGCACAGCTGGAATTCAAGCTGCAGGAAGCGCGGAGCACCCTCGGCACGCTGCAGCACGAACGCGAGCTGGCCGAACGCCTCGAGCAGGGAATCAGGCAGCTTTGCTTGAAGACAGCGAGACCCGAAGAAGTAACGACACCCTCATAGGAGCCATTCGGCTCTGGCTGCTGGCGGGTGCCGCGGGCGATGGACAAACTCTTCTCGTGCGGATTATATGAGTGGGCCGGCAGCGTGGACGGAATGACTCCTCAGTGACGCCCCACGGAGCGGGGCCTCACGGCCGAACGACTTCGACGTCGAGTCTAGTGTCGCCGCTTATCGCCACGATCAGATCACACCCTTCGCAGCCTCCAGGCGGGTGGGCCCCTTTATAGCCTTCCTTGGAGATCCAAAGGAAGTTGAGCGGTCCGTTATACACGTCAGATATGCGGAAAGCCCCATCCTTATCCGTGGTGACCTCTCGGTATGCGGTCGTCGCGGTCGGACAATTCTCTCTGAGGCAAGTCAGGAGACCTAGCCGAACGCCTTCGACCGGTATGGGTCCCGTCTGAGTTGTCTCGTAAACGATGCCAAACATGCTAGCAAGAGTCACTGCATCAGGAGTGGGCGTTGCCGTTGGCGTTGGCGACAGTGGTAACCGAGGGGATGAGCCGTCATCACCGCAGCCCGTTGCGCCGACCGTGATCAGTAGGACCAGGGCGACTCGGCTGCTTGTGCCGACCAGTTTGATGACATGTGACATCGGGGTCTCCTCTGGGAACGGACATGCTGACATTCAGGAACCTGCCGATGATCACCGGTCAAATTCGCAGTCAATGCATAAACGTCGTCAATCCAGATTCCTAACAGGGGCGCGGCACATGGAGTGGTGAGTGGACCGGCCCGGCGTCTTCGCATACCCTTATGCTTTAGCCCAAGGCTGCGAGAGCGGTCCGTCAAGAACGAGGAGAACGACAATGGCGTACGGGATCGTGCATCACTTTCCTGCCGGCACGAAGGAGCAGTACGAGGCAACACTTGCGGCGGTGCATCCCGACAGAGACAGCTTGCCCGAGGGCCAGACCTTCCACGCGGCTGGCGCGTCGGCTGATGGCTGGACGGTCGTGGCGATTCACGACTCCAAGGAGAGCTGGGAGCGGTTCCGCGACGGCATCCTGATGCCGCGGCTCAAGCAGGGCATCAAAGGCGGGTTCACCACGCCACCACAGGAGACGACGTTCGACGTCCACCGCCTGCGGACCTGACAGCCTGTTCAGGATCGTTTGAAATCGCAACGAAGCCTCCAGCTGCTGGTCGTGTGAGCGTCTGGTAGCGCTACTCGGCGCGGAGCACGGTGATCGGATCGACTTTCGTCGCCCGACGCGCGGGCAGCCAGGCGGATGCGAGTGCGGCCGCTGCGAGGACGATTGCAACGGACACAAACACGAACGGATCGTGCACCGTGACTCCGAAGACAAACCCGGAAATGAGGTGCGCAGTCCGAACGCCGCTCCTATTCCGATCGCGATGCCGGTCAATGTGAGGCGGAACGGGGCTCCTAGCATGAGCGCGCGAATCTGCATCGAGGCTGCTCCAAGAGCCATCCTGATACCCATCTCGCGTACGCGTTGCTGCGCTGCGTGCGCCACGATTCCGTAGACCCCGAGGAGCGATAGCAGCAGGGCAGACGCCGCAAACACCACGAGCATCCACATCTCGCGGGTTGGCCTGATCCACCCCAGTCCAGTACTTCGAGTCGAACTGACGAATCGACCGTGATCCACCGAACCTGGTGCGACGAGGGATCTTGCCAGTCTGGGGCGGATTGCCAGTCAGGTCGCAGTCCTAATAAGGACGGTCCCAAAACACCGAGCCCGACAAAGAAACAAGGTTGAACGCACCACGATCAAATTCTACGCTTCGTGTTCCTTCTGCAGCGCAACTAGGCTTGACGAATCGCCGAGATCGGATCGACTCGGACGGCGCGGCGCGCGGGCAGCCAGATGGCGATCGTGGCGACGACGGCAAGAACGGCTGGCGCAGCCGCGAACGTCGCCGGGTCCGTCGCTTCGACGCCGAAGAGCACTCCGGCGAGCGATCGAGCGACGAGCGCGGCCAGCACAATCCCCGCCGCAAGGCCGCTGAGCGTGAGCAGCAAACCCTGACCCAGCACGAGTCGCGTGACGCCGCGCGACGAGGCGCCGAGCGCGATCCGAATGCCGATCTCCCGCGTGCGCTGCGCCACGGCGTAGCTCAGCACGCCGTGAATGCCAATCGCGGCGAGCACCAGCGCCAGCGTCGCGAAGATGACGAGCACGAGCCGCAGAAAGCGTTCGGTCCCAATCGATGCCGACAGCGTCTCGGTGAGCGGCTCGACGCCGAAGATGGCGAGCATCGGATCGATCTCTCCAATCGCCGCGCGTACGGCGCCGGCGAGCGCGTGGGGGTCGCCGGTGGTGCGCACCAGGAGTGACTGCCCGCCGCGCGCGGGCGCTTGCGCCAACGACGAATAGGCGGCGATTGGCGCGGCTTCGGTAATGCCGTGGAATTTCTCGTTGCCGACGACCCCCACGATGGTCCAGGTAACGCCCCAGAATGCGAGCTGCTCGCCCACCGGATCGCGGCCGGCGAACAAGCGATCGGCAGCCGCCTCGTTGATCACGAGCACCGGCGGGGCCTTGGTGCCGTCGGTGTCCTCGAGCAGCCGGCCGCGCACGAGGCGCAATCGGACCGTGTGGAAATAGCCGGGTGTGACTCCGCGCATCGACATCTCTGGGAAGTCGCGGGATTCGGCCTCACGTCCAACGATCGCGAACGAGTTGGTGAAACCCGCGCTCAAGGGATGACTTCCGGCGATGGCCACGGACTCGACGCCGGGAAGCGCAGCCGCGCGCGAGAGCAGAGCGGCGTTGAACCGGTGAATCGCCTGGAGGTCGGGCCAGTCGCTGAAGTTGAATGGATAACGGCTCGCCGGGAGCTCGAACTCGGTCTTGAGGACGCCCGACGGATCGAAGCCAAGGTCCACCTGTTGCAGGCGCCAGACGCTCTTGATCAACAGGCCCGCACCGATCAGGAGAACCACCGCGAGCGCAATCTCCGCCACCACCAGCGCGCCACGAGCCCGAGCGCCTTCGCGGCTGCTAGTGGACCCGCGAGTCTGGTCGGTGTTGAGGCCCGATTGAAGATCGGTCCGACGTGACTGCAGCACGGGCAGCGCGCCGAAGACGATTCCGACAATCACCGAGACCACGAGCACGACAATTAGCACGCGCAGGTCGATCGTTACCGATTCAAGCCGCGGCACTTCGGGCGGCGCCAAGGCAAGCAGCACGCGTAGCCCGACAAACGCCACCGCGATGCCGAGCGCCGCCGCGACGCTCGTCAGCATCAGGTTCTCGACAATGAACTGGCGCGCCAGCTGCGGCGTGCCGGCGCCCAGCGCGGAGCGGACGGCGACCTCACGTCGGCGCGCGGTGCCGCGCGCCAGCAACAGGTTGGCCACATTGACGCACGCGATCAACATCACGAGGGCGACCGCCGCGAGCAGGACGAGGAGCGCCGGCCTGGTCGGTCCGAAGATCACGCTGCGCACCGGTTCGATGAACACGCCGCGCGCCTTGTTCTCCGGGTAGGTGCGCTCAAGATCGGCCGCGATCGCCGCGAGTTCGTCCTGCGCCGACGGCACCGCCGCGCCCGGCGCCAGTCGCCCCAGGAACAGGAGCGGATGCGTATCTCGGACGAGCTGCTTCGCATCGGCTTGCAGTGGCAGGAAGATGTCAACCTGGCTGCGAGGATCGCGATCGGCGAAGCCGCGGCTGTAGTCGGCAGCGGACAGGATCTGCAGGATGCCGAAGTCCGCCCCGGATCGGACCACGCCGATCACGCGTCGCGGCACATCGTCGAGCCGCAGCGTCCGGCCCAAGACCGTCGGGTCTCGTTGGAACACGCGCTCCCACAACCGTTCGCTGATCAGCATCACCTCAGGCCCGCCAACCCGATCGTCGTCTTGGGTGAAGCTGCGACCGAGGAGCGGCGTCACGCCAACGAGTGGCAGAAACCCGTGCGTCAAGGACAGCCGTGCGAGACGCATCGGCTCGCCCGCGTCGGCCGTCAGAGTCACTTCGCCGGCGACAACGGCCCCGAACTGGTCGATGTGGCGGCTGCGCTGCTGAAAGTCCACGTAATCGGGCCACGATCCCGGCTCGTGCGAGGTGCCAGTATCGCGGTCCGTCTCCCAGATCATGACCAGCCGCTCCGGATCCGGAAACGGCACCGGCCTGAGGAGCACGGCATCCACGACGCTGAAGATGGCTGTCGTCATTCCGATGCCTAGCGTGAGGGTGAGGATCGCAGCGGTGGCAAAGCCGGGGTTATGGACGAGCAGACGGGCGGCGTAGCGCAGATCCTGGACCAGCATGCATCCTAGATGCGCCAGGGCGGAAAAAGGTTGCTACGCAGCATCCTTCCGGTAGATCGTCCAACGAACGTCTCTCGGCATTGGGACAGGCTGTTCAAGGTCGAACATCTGTTCGCACCAATCCTTCAACTGAGGAAGGCATCGTTGCTGGACTTCCGTTGGCACGCTCCAGATATATGACAGCTCGCCGCTGACGATCCGGCCGACGAAGTCACGTAAGGTCATACTCGCACCAGGACCGACCGGCAAGTCCGTGCGTCGGACAAAGCCCAGGTCTCTGAGACAGGCAGCGACATCGGCTTCTGCGCGGGCACCGGGATGAAATGGACTCTCGATGCCCGCACTGTGAAACAGCGCACGGGCCCTTTCACGTATCTGGACCCACGTTTCGTCGGGATGTCCGTTGCCCCACTCATGAAAGAGATGCGCTCCAGGTTTGAGCGCGTCGCGCGCTTGCTGCAACACCGCCTGCCAGTCGGACATCAGATACAGGATTCGTGCGAGGACCACCCCGTCAAAACGGCCTTCAGCAAACGGGAGGCGAGCTCCCTCGCCGGCGACCAGCTGTATCCGCTGTTCCGGAGCCTTGCTCCGCAACTCGCCGAGCATCGGCAATGAAGGCTCGAGGGCAACGACGTCGAAACCCAGCCTGGCGAACGCGATGGCAACGCGGCCCGTGCCTGCGCCTATATCAAGAACGCGGGCGTCGGGTTTCAGCGCGCCGGCCGACGCCAGAGCACCTGCCACGTCGGGGACCAGGACCGCACCGTGGCGGCGGTCATAGACGGGTACATTCGCGGAAAAGTCGACACGCTCGCTCAAGCGATGACCTCACAAGCAGTCTTCCACAATCAGCGTCGCGACCCCCGCCCTACGCGCTTCTGGTTGTCCTGGCAGCTACCCTTCGGCCAGCAGTTAAGTCGGACGCCCGGTGGTTGACATCGCCATCAACGCGCGAATAATTAACCGTAAAACGCCATGCAAATTCCCACATCCATCCGGCTCTCCGTGCTGTTGTCGGTCGCGCTTCTGAGTGCGACCCCAGCGGTCCGCGCACAGCAACCCTCGATCGACGTGCGCCTGAAGGACTTCGACGCGTACATGGCGCAGGTCCTGAAGGACTGGAACGTCCCTGGAATCGGCGTCGGCATTGTCGTCAAGGACACGCTGGTGTTCGCGAAGGGCTACGGCTATCGCGACTACGGCAAGAAACTCCCCTTCACGCCCACGACGACCCAGCCAATTGCGTCGAACACGAAGCTCTTCACCGCAGTCGCGGCGGGCCTGTTGGTGGACGAGGGCAAGCTGGATTGGGACAAGCCGATTCGGGAATACGTACCCAGTATCAAGTTCTACGACGACGATCTCGATCGCACCATCACCATCCGCGACATGCTCGCGCACCGCACGGGCATCACGCGTCACGATGCCATCTGGTTCAAGTCGGACTTCTCCCAGAAAGATCTGTACAACCGGCTCCGCTACCTGGAGCCTTCGCAGCCGCCACGCTCGGTGTTCCTGTACAACAACATGATGTACGCCGGCGCGGGTTATGCCATCGAGTTGCTGTCCGGCAAGACGTGGGAGAAGTTCGTGCGCGATCGCATCCTCACGCCGCTCGGTATGACGAGCACGACGTTTACGATCGACGAGATGATCAAGACCGCAGAGCCCGGCGTGGCCTTCACCGAGCGGCGCGATACGCCCGAGCTGTATCAGATTCCGTACTACAGCGAGGCGATCGGGGTCGCACCGGCGGGAGCGATGAACTCGAACATCGTCGACATGTCGAAGTGGTTGATCGCGCTGATGAACAACGGAAAGGTCGACGGCAAGCAAGTGCTCGCGGCTTCGGTGCTGAAACAGACGCTCGCACCGGCCATCGCGCTTCCGAACACCAATCTCGAGGTCCGTGGCTGGGGTGAGCTTCTGAACGCAGCCTATGGCATGGGACGCTGGACCGCCTCGTACCGCGGGCACCTCATCGCGTATCACGGTGGCGACCTCCCCGGATTCCATTCACAGGTATCGATGCTGCCGAACGAAGGGATTGGTGTCATCGTGTTCGTCATCGGCGATCATGCGGCGCCCCTCTACAACATCGTTTCGTACAACATCTACGAGCGGCTGCTCGGTCTATCGCTCACCGCGTGGTCCGAGCGGCAGAACACCATCCGGCTCAAAGGCAGGGAAGCTGGCAAGCTCGCGCGCACAAAAGCCGGAGCGGGACGGATCGCCGAGACGAAGCCGTCGCACAAGATCGAGGACTACGTCGGGGAGTTCCAGCATCCAGCTTATGGCGTCCTGACCATCTCGAAGCAGAGCGAGTCGCTCTTGTTCGACTTTCACAAGATTCGGCTGCCGCTGTCGCATTTTCACTACGATCGCTTCGACACGCCCGACGACGAGCGGGATGGCAAGTGGTCGGTCAACTTCCTGACAAACCCCCAGGGCGAGATCGACCGGGCGGAGATGTCACTCGACCAGGCGGCGGTGGTGTTCACGCGTCAGGTGCCGGCCGCTCTCACGACTGCCGAGACGCTCGGTCAATTCGTCGGCACCTATACAACGGCCACGGGCGGCAAGTTCGATGTGGTCATTCGCCCTGGCCAGATCCTCGCCATCCAGTATGCCGACGGTACGTTCCAGGATCTCATTCCGTGGCAGCCGAACCGATTTCGCATCAAAGAGTTTGCCGATGTTACTTACGAATTCCGTGTCGTGGATGGACGGGCGATTGAGCTGAAGCAGTCGAATCCATCGGGAGAGTTCACCTTCACTCGCAAGTAAATTCGAGCGCCTTGCTCTCCAAGCTCTTCGTTTGTGTTTGGGCGATTGCCAGCGCTTCGCACCCCCGGGAAGCATTGCCCTCTGCAACTTCAGTATCCGCTACAGGTCGATCATCTCGGCAAGAGCCTTCCAGGCCTTAAAGGTTCGGGGTGCTCCTGGATGGCGAAGCACACGCTGACACCGTTCCTTTTGCGCCGACGAGATTGTGGGATTCCGATTGAAGCAGTTGAATGACAGGTGAATCGCTGCTTGCGCGTAGCCTTTGCGGTTATCGTCGAAGTGTTCCCCGATGCCGTGGAAATAGTCCATCGTTGCGTCGAGCGCGATGGCGAGCGTCTCGAGTGTGTCTGGGTCCGGAGTCTTACTGCCGTTTTCAAACTCCGCCAGCGTTGAGCCAGCGATCCCGCAGATCGCCTCAAGTTCTTCGGGCGTGCGTATCCCTTTTGCCTTGCACAGGCCGATTAGCCGTTCCCGCTGAAATGGCACGCGTCCTTTTAGCAGCGCTGATTGTGCGGCTGTGAAACCTGAGAAGGGATGCTGATCCTAGCTCACATCAAAGAGTGCCGCATCAACATGTGCGATGGCGGTTGCCTCAAAGGCTGGCGAAATGCTGAACCGTCGCGAGGAGAACGGCTGGAGTCGCAGGCTTCCGCACCACGGCGGCGAATAAGTTCTGGATCAGTTTGTCATCTTTCGGAGGAGTGCCGGTAAATGCAATGACCCGTGCCTGACGCGTCGCATCCGTCGCCTTGATGAGGCGAGTTGCCTCAATCCCATCGAGCACCGGCATGGTGACATCCATGACGATGACGGTCGGCCGCATTTCGTATGCCGCGAGCAACCCCTCGAGTCCATTGGCTGCTGTTCTCACAACGAAACCGGCGTTCCGCAGCACTTGGGCAATGGTTTCACGGATCTCTCCGTAGTCATCTACAACGAGCACGGCGTTAGCGCTCGAGCGGTGTTCGGTGGAAGGTGGGTCGAAGTCAGGGTCAAGATGGGTTAGCAATAGGCCAGCCGCCACCCGTTGCTCGCGGGCGTCAGAACGGAGCTGCCTGGCCGTCTCAGCGCTGTCTTGACTTCTCGATAACTGAGTGGACAGCAGGGTCCGGAGACGTTCAACAGACCCATGCGTCAGGTTGAGAGCGTCTGATATCTCTTCGGCACGAAGCAGATTCCCCTCGGCAACTGCAACGAGCGTCTCGAGGTCATCTTCATGATCGCTGGCACGTTGAACGAGGACTCCTATTTCATCCCGGATGACGGCAAGTTGTTCAGAACGGTATGCATGGGACATCGTCTCGCTCCTGACCGGAAGCACGAGGCGAAGCTACCGGAAGCTCGGAGGCTGAAGCGACGTCACGTCGGCGTAGCAGCAGTCTGGCGGGCAAATGTAGTGTATCGTACATTTTGCGCACGACGTCCGCTACTGTCGTGATACGCTTCTGGTTGACCTGCTTTCCTGAGCTGTGCCCGCAGCTGCCGCTGCCTCCCTCCAGTCTCATCAAGGCGCCTGACTTCAGTCAGGTTCGCTCAGAGGAGACATCATGGCGACCTCAACCCTACCCGTCGTGCGCCTCCTACCGGACGGCACACCGCTCCACAATCGCCTGCTTGCGGCTCTGCCAGCGCGGGACTACGCCCGAATCCTGAATCACTTGCAGATGAACACTGTGCTCGTGGGCCGTACGCTTCAGGTCCCCGACACGCCGGTAACCGACGTGTACTTTCCGAACGGTGGAGTGTTCTCGGTGACCAATGAAATGCGTGATGGCACGCTCGTAGAGGTAGCGACCGTTGGGCTTGAGGGCATGCTCGGGATCGGCGTATTCCTCGGCGACCGCTCTGGCACCGGTCGAACATTCCAGCAAGTACCGAATGGTTTGGTGCCCTCAATGACCGTCGCCCGCTTTGTCAAAGAAAGCGCGGCGGCCGGGCCTTTCCGCGACGTCGTCGCGCTGTACGCGCAGGCCAACCTGCTGCAGATCATGCAATGCGCCGCGTGCAATGCGCTGCACGGCGTGAAAGAGCGGTGTTGCCGGTGGTTGCTCCAAACGCAGGATCGTGTGGGCAGAGAGGATTTTCTCCTGAAGCACGAGTTTCTCGCGATCATGCTCGGCGTGCACCGTCCGACGGTGACGCTGGTGATCGGGGCGCTCCAACATGCGGGGCTGATCTCGAGCAGGTACGGGCGGATTCGTGTGCTGAAAAGACGCAAGCTGGAACAAGCGTCCTGCGAATGTTACGAGGTGATCAAGGCGCATTTCCAGCGGCTCGGTTTGTGAGCGGTCAGCTCACCCGAGAATAATCGCGTCCCCTCCGCTTATACTCACGTCACATTTGGCCCTCACTCCCGGCACGCGCCTCGGCGTCTACGAAATCACCGCGGCGATCGGGGAAGGCGGAATGGGGCAGGTGTATCGGGCGACCGACGCGAAACTCAAACGTCAGGTCGCCATCAAGGTCCTGCCGCCGTCCTTTGCGGTCGATGCCGATCGGCTCGCGCGTTTTCAGCGCGAAGCGGAAGTCCTGGCTTCGCTGAATCATCCGAATATCGCCGCGCTCTACGGCCTCGAAGACAGCGGGGGCGTGACCGCCCTCGTAATGGAACTCGTCGACGGTGACGATCTGTCGCAGCGCATCGTGCGCGGCGCCATGCCTCTCGACGAAGCGTTGCCCATCGCGATCCAGATCGCACAGGCGCTCGAAGCCGCGCACGAGCAGGGGATCATCCACCGCGATCTGAAGCCCGCGAACATCAAGGTGCGTGGCGACGGCGCCGTCAAGGTGCTCGACTTCGGTCTCGCGAAAGCCATGGACCCGGCCGGCGCCTCGGGCGTCAACGCCGCCAACTCGCCCACGCTCACCGCGCACGCCACCTCGCTCGGCATGATCATCGGAACGGCCGCCTACATGGCTCCCGAGCAGGCCAAGGGCAAAGCCGTCGACAAACGCGCGGACATCTGGGCGTTTGGCATCGTCCTCTATGAAATGCTCGCGGGCCGCGCCGCGTTCGCGGGCGACACCGTCACCGACATCATCGCCGCCGTCGTCACGCGCGAACCCGATTGGACGGCGTTGCCGGCCGCCACACCCGCCTCGATCAGGCGGTTGTTGGCGCGCTGTCTCGAGAAAGATCCGAAGCGCCGGGTGCGCGACATCGGTGACGTACGGTTCGAAATCGATGAGACCATCGCGCGGGGATCCAGCGACGCGCGCTCTGCCGAATCGGTGTCCGGTCCGGCGCGCCTCTCCGTTGCGACGCGAGCAGGGAAGCTCGCCTGGACAATGCTGGGGGCCGCTCTGGGCGCATCTCTTGCCGCTGGACTGGCATGGTCCGGCGTGTGGCCACGCGCGCGCCCGTCCGAGTCAACTGCGCTCAGAGTCTCGATCGTTCACCCCGAGGGCAGCGAGGTAGCCGCACCCGTGATTTCGCCCGACGGCCGGCGTGTCGCGTACCGAGCACGCAACGGCGACGGGATGCCGATGCTCTGGGTACGGGATCTGGCCAGCGGCGAGTCCCGGTCGCTGCCGGGCACCGAGGACGCAACCATGCCCTTCTGGTCGCCGGATTCGCACGACCTTGGGTTCTTCGCCGGCGTGGTTTTGAAGCGCGTGTCGGCCGCGGGCGGACCGGTTCGCCTCGTGGCCGACAGCATCGGCCCTTGGACGGGCTACGGCGCCTCGTGGGCGGTCGACGGAACGATCGCCGTCAGCAGGCAAAGCGGGCTGTTCCGCGTTCCGGCAGACGGCGGCGCGATGACGGCCCTCACGAAACTTCCGAGCGAGGATTGGGCGCACTTCTGGCCGAATTTTCTGCCGGACGGCCGCCGATTCCTGTTCACCGCGAAGCTGTGGACCCGCACCGCGGAAGCGAGCGAACAAGGGATCTACCTCGGGTCGCTGGACAGCCCGAAGATCGAGCGGCTTCTGCCAGATCTCTCGAGCGCGGTGTACGCCTCGCCAGGCTATCTCGTCTTCGCCCGTGAGGGGACGCTCTCGGCGGCGCCATTCGACCTGGCGGCGGGACGCGTCACCGGCTCGCCGATCGCGATCGGAGGATCGGTGGCGACCGACGCCCAGTTCTACTTCGCGGCCATTTCTGCATCAGCCAACGGCACGCTGACGGTACGACCGCCGCCGGCAGTCGTCTTCCCCGATGCGCCCACGCTCAATGCGGAACTGCGTCTGGTCGATCGCAGCGGCACCGGTAGCCGAGTGGGCACCGCTCGGCTGTTTAGTTCCTTCATGGCGCTCAGCCCGATGGGCAGTGGCCCCCTGGCTGCGGCGATCCTCGACCAACGCGCTGGGACGCAGGACTTGTCGCTGATGGACCTCTCGAAAGACCGCACCGAGCCGCTGACGCCGACGCGAGGGTTTACTGGTAATCCGGTCTGGTCCGCCGACGGCAAGCGACTCGTCTACGCGTACCAGCCTCCTGGCCAGATAGACGACGTGTACGTCAAGGATATCGGCACGGGGATGATCGAGCCCATCATCGAGACGCCCAAGACTGGCGAGCACCCGGTCGCATGGTCCCACGACGCCCGGTCCCTGCTCGTCTTCACGTACGATGATGACAAGGCGTACCTGTCGTTGTGGTCGTTCGCGTCGCGCACGCTCTCGCGTTTTGTCGGCCCAGGGGCCTGCGAAAACGCCGCGTTCTCGCCCCGGGATGACTACGTGGCCTTCACCTCACAGGAATCGGGTCGGCCCGAGGTTTACGTCACCACGTTCCCCGACCATCGGCGGACCTGGCCGCTCACGAACGAGGGCGGACGGGTGGTGAGCTGGAGCGACGATGGCCGCGAGATCCTCGTCGCCACACTTTCGGGACACATCGCGGCCTATCCAGTGTCGACCGACGGCGGCTTCTCGCACGGCCAGTCCACGACACTCGTGCGCAATGTCGGGTCAGCGGCAGCGTTCAGTTCGGCCTCACGCGATCACTCCCGGATCCTCATCCGCGTGAGCCCGGACGCCGCGAAGGACAAGGGCGAGATTCAGCTCTTGTTCGGTTGGCAGGACGCCTTCCGTCAGGGCAAGTACTGACAATCACCGTCGCGCGAGCCTGCTAGGCCGCACGCGCTCACGCGCGATTGAGCAGCGTGGCAATCCAACCGACGAAAGTCAGGACGAGGACAGGGTAGCCGAAGAACGGCAGCGGTGCGGCGGTCGGCAGCAGCACCTCACCCAGGAAGATGCGCGCGGCCACGACGGCGAAGCAAAAGGCAGCGGCCACGCCGGCCAGACGTACCCAGGTAGCCAGCGTTGCCGGAATGCTGACGAGCAGCAGGCCCGCGGCCCACAGCGCGACGCCGCCGCCAAACGACGGAACGCTGCCTTCCAATCCGGCTGCCGTGCCCGACACCAACAGGCTCTCTCCCATCGCGAACACGAGGAACCCGGCGGCCACCAACTCGTCACCGCTCCGAAAAAACCTGATGGCCATGAGCGTGGTCGCGACGACGAGGCCCACACCGTCGATCCCCCAGAACAACTGACGGAGTGCCGGCTGCGCGACGAAGGTCCCTGCGAGGCCGAACAGGCCGCCGATCGCAAGACCGATCGCGGCGACGATGTCGAGACCGTTCGGAGTGGATGTGCGTGCTAAGATTTCGCTTTCTTCGGTGAAGGAGCGCACCCATGGCCGTAGACACAACCACTCTGGCGGAGCTTGCACCCGGGTTCACCGGCCGATTGCTGCAGCCTACCGACGCAGAATACGAGGACGCGCGGCGCGTTCACAATGGACTCGTCGACAAGCGTCCCGGGATCATTGCGCGCTGCCGTGGAGTCGCCGACATCTGCGATGCCATCAAGCTGGCGCGAGCGCTCAACATGGATGTCGCGGTCCGTGGCGGCGGGCACAACGTTGCAGGTCATGCCACCATCGAGGGCGGACTGATGATCGATCTGATGCCGATGAAGGGAATCCACGTCGACCCGCACGCTCGCGTGGCGCGCGCCCAGGGTGGTGTCCTTTGGAGTGAATTCAATCGCGAGACGCAAATCCACGGTCTGGCGACGACCGGCGGCGTCGTCGGAAGCACGGGCATCGCGGGGCTCACGCTCGGTGGGGGCCTGGGTTGGTTGATGCCGAAGTACGGTCTGGCGCTCGATAACCTGCGATCGGTCGAGATGGTCATGGCGGACGGCAGCGTCAAACGCGCGAGCGCCGACGAGAACGCCGATCTGTTCTGGGCGATTCGCGGTGGCGGCGGCAACTTCGGGATTGCGGCGTCGTTCGAGTACGGTCTCCATCCAGTCGGTCCGATCATCGCAGGCGGGCTCGTTGCGCACCCGCACGCGAACACGATGGATGTCTTGAGGTTCTTCCGCGATCAGTGCGCGTCAGCACCGGACGAGCTGATGCTGGTCGCAGGACTCATCAGCGCGCCCGACGGATCCGGCGCGAAGCTCACTGCCATGGTGGCCGCGCATTGTGGGTCCCTTTCCGACGGCGAGGCCGCGCTCCGGCCGTTCAAGGCGTTCGGGCGGCCGGTCCTGGATGCGATGGGCCCGATTCCCTACTGCGCGCAGAATGCGCTCTTCGACGCGGGCTTACCCCGGGGCGCGCTCAACTACTGGAAGTCCCAGTTTCTCACCGACCTCAGCGACGAGGCGATTCGTGTTCTGGCGGATCACTTCGAGTCGTCTGGATCGCCGATGACTCAGATCGTGATCGAGCATTTTCATGGCGCGGCGAGCAGGGTCCCCGTGTCGGCAACGGCGTGCGCGATGCGCGTGAACGGCTACAACGTCGCCATCATCTCGCAGTGGATGGATCCGCGCCAGAACGATCCGTGCATCGCGTGGTGTCGCGGGACGTTCGACGCATTGAAACCGTTTTTCGCGGAGACCCGCTATGTCAACTATCTCGCTCACGACGAGCCAGGCGATCCAGCGGCCGTCGCGTACGGGGCCAATTACAGCCGGCTGCGGGAGCTCAAAGCTCAATACGATCCCGAGAACTTCTTCCGCGCGAACGTGAACATCCGCCCGGCGTAGACGGGAAGGCTCCGCCGGTTTTCTCACTCGTCGGGGATCGGGGACGAAGGAGGTGAAGAGGCAGCGTAGGCCCTGAAGCTCCCCTATAAGGGAGTGCGCTCACGGCGCCGCCCCGGCACCGTTCCCGATTATGTTTGCGATCGCGATTCCGGCTGGATTTGGAGCGTCTTTACCTTGCTCTTACGGTTGCGGCAAATCGATCAAAACGATGTTTGAGTTTTGCCGCAACCGGTCGAAGACGATCTGCTTTCCGTCAGGAGTGATATCGAAGGTGCGTATCGTGCCGCGGTTGCCGAGGCGCGTAAGGGGACGTGACCTCATCGTCGACAGATCGAGCATCCAGAAATCGAGCGCGTGGATGGCTGGCACGTAGACGAGGCTTTTCCCGTCCGGCATGAATCGATATCCGGCGGGGCGCACCCACATCTCCGGCAAATCGACCGAAGTACCGTCGGGTCGCATGGCGCGAAGGGCGACCTGCCCAACGACAGAACGACCGGCATACACAATCAGGTTGCCATCTGGCGACCACACTGGGTTGAGCCACTTGCCGTCGAGCAGGCGTTCGACCGCTGCACCCTCCACGGCGATCTTGAAGAGCGCGGGACCCCGAGTGTCATGCCCGCCGGCGACGATCCATTTCCCGTCAGGCGACCAATCCACCGCCGCTTGCCCCGCTGCACCCTGAATATCGATCGACGCAGCCAACGTTCGCGCGTTAGTCCCGTCTTCTGCCATCACCGATACGTGGCGTCTGCGGTTGTGTCTTAGAACGACCGCCAAACGTCGTCCATCCGGCGACACCGCGGGCGGCTCGAACAAGGCGCCATCGACATCTCTCCATACCTGGAAGGCCTGTCCGTCTTGAACCTTCCACAGCCCATCGCCGCTTCCACGCCCGGAGAGGTAGAACAACGCCGTATCGCCGAAGCGCGGTGCGAGGGCACGCCCAGTCGGGGCTGGCAACGGGTAGGGCTCGACCTCGTCATCAGTGGCTGGCCGGTGGGACACTGGGACGCGCCAGAGACTTGCACTGGGATTCGCGACCGTTGCGACGATGCGGCGGCCGTCGCGGCTGGCCGAAACGGAGGTGTATTGATCGACGCCGGGAGAGATCCGTTGTTTGTGTTTGCGCTCGACATCGAGCGACCAGAGCCACGGTCCCGATCCGTCGTCATCACGCGCGGTGTAGAGCAGCGTTCGCGCGTGGATCGGCGCTAGGAAATTGACTGCCGCGTGTTGGTCGGTCAATCGTTCGGGTTCGCCGCCCGACGATCGAATCCGCCACACGTTGATGTTCGTTTCATCCTGCGGCTCGGATCCGCTGACAAAGTAAATCCACTGGCCGTCTGGTGACCAGACGGGGTTGTTGCTGTGGAGCTCTGCCCGTGGCAGGAAAATCTGTCGCGCGTTCGCCCCTGGATGATCGGCCAGATACATCGGGTCCGCGCCGTCCAACGGTTTTTGAAAATACACGAGGCGACGGCCATCCGGCGACCACGCGGGCGTGTTGGTGCCCTCGCCGAGAAACGGCCGCGGCGCGCCGCCAGTGAACGGCATGAGTAATAGAGGCTTCCGCGAAGCGGGATTGAACCAGATTTCCGCCCCATCGCCCGAGAAGCCGAGTTTGCGGACGATCGATCCGCCCGGCGCGAGCGCCGGAAAGTTACGAGTGAGATTGGAGAATCGACCCGTGCCGACTTGACTGAGCCAGATATCGAACTCGCCCTCCTGGTCCGCCAGGAACGCCACGAACTTTCCGTCCGGCGAGATCTCAGCGGCCTCCTCGGTTCCGTCCCAATTGGTGAAGGGTGTGAAGCTCGCATTGGCGAGCGGATTATCGGACCCTGCGGCGGGACGCCATGCTTGCCATGC
Source organism: uncultured Acidobacteriota bacterium (assembly GCA_963846425.1). GTDB lineage: Bacteria > Acidobacteriota > Vicinamibacteria > Vicinamibacterales > UBA2999 > JACCSI01. The sequence continues at coordinate 505,106 of CAWJVW010000003.1, forward strand.
GGTAAGGGATAACGCGACCGCGATCAGAGCGACCCACGGCAGCCATTCGGTGAGCCTCGGCGGGCGAGCGGTTGGCGTTCCGGTGTCGCCGGGACCTCCGAGCACGCTTTCGTCTGTCGCGTCGATTTCGATCCTGGCGTCGCCGATATCTCTCAATCGTTTTTTCGGATCCTTAGCCAGGCATCGCAACAGGAGTCGTCGGATCGTCGCGGGCGTCGATGGAGGCAGGGCTGACCAATCCGGCTCGCGCTCGAGGATTTTGGCGATCGAGTCCGAGGCAGTTTCGCCGCCGAACGCGATCTGCCCGGTCATCATCTGATAGAGAACGCAGCCGAATGCCCAGATGTCGGTGCGCTTGTCGACTGGCAACCCGCGCGCCTGCTCGGGGCTCATGTAAGCGGCGGTCCCCATCACCACGCCGGCGCGCATGCCACTGCGTGTCGGCTCGGAGACATGCGTAAGGTCCGGCCCCGCACCTTCGCCGCCAACCGCCTTGGCAAGTCCGAAGTCGAGAACCTTCACCACTCCATCCGACGTGATCTTGACGTTCGCGGGCTTCAGGTCGCGATGGATGATCCCTTTGTCGTGGGCGACCTCGAGAGCTTCAGCCATCTGCCGGCCGATCGCGATAGCTTCGTGAATCGACAGGGCGTGCGCCCCGTCTGCAAGCCGCTCGGCAAGCGTGTCGCCGTTCACAAGCTCGAGAATCAGAAACCGGACGTCGTCTGCATCCTCGATGCCGTAGATCGCGCAGATGTTGGGGTGATTGAGCGCCGCCAGCAAGCGGGCTTCACGCTCGAACCGCGCAAGTCGATCCGGATCACTGGTGAACGCTCGCGGCAGGATCTTGATGGCGACATCGCGCCCGAGCTTCATGTCACGGGCGCGATATACCTCGCCCATGCCGCCCGCGCCCAGCAATGCTTCCAGTCGATATCCGCCGAGCGATCGACCGATCATGGCGGCAGCCCCGATGTGGGCTGCAGTGACCGGTGACGTACCCATGGCCGCGCTCTCGAAGAACCCATCGTCGAAAGCCGACTCGGTGAGGAATGATTCGAGCTCGCGCCGTAGACCTTCGTCCTGACCACAGGCCTCAACGAGAAAGGCGGGACGCTCGCTCGGGGGGAGGGCGCTCGCCGCGTGATACAGCTCCTCGATTCGCTTCCAGCGTTCAGGAGTCATGGCCACCGTATGACGCCACAAGTGCGGCCATTTTAGTCCGTTTATCGGCCGTGCAAGTTTTGGCGACCCGTTTCCGCTTCATAAAACAGAGGGATTCGCGGGTCGCGGCGGGGCCTGGCCCAGTCGCCTCATACCGGAGGGTCGTTGATGAGAATCTTGAACGGTCGAAGCATCTTACGGTCTACGGACATCATCACCGGGCGAAGGCTGGAATTCTGCGCTGTTTGCGTCGCCGGACTGCTGCTCGGATCGATGTCCGGTGGAGACCGCGCACGGGCGCAGGGCGGGCTCGTCAGAGTGACGCCACTTGGCAGCCAGGCCGGCGAGCTGTGTGCTCGCGACCGCGCACTGCTCTTCGAAGATCCAACCGGGGTCCGCATTCTGTACGACCCGGGATTCATGGTCGACGAGACCGATCCGCGCGTTGGTGAGGTGCACGTGATCCTGCTGTCGCACGCGCACAACGATCACATCGGCAGCAGACGAGATCGCGGCTCCGGCACCTGCGCCACCATCGGTGTGGGCGCGGGAGGTGGGCCCGCTAATGCAAGCTCCAATGTCGCTACGATCGCCGCTGCCAAAAACGCTGTCGTGATGACCGCGAACGAAGCGGCGGCTTTCCTGGCGGTGAAGATTCAGGACATCCGCGGCGTTGCGACGCCGGTGTGTCCGACCGGCGGCCTGAATGACGAGACCACGGTGCCCATGTCTGCGCCCTGCACGGCGGCGCTGGGAACAGGTGGCATCCGCACGATCAGGCGAGCTGGCGCCTCCGGTTCGGTCCGCATCATTGGTGTGCAGGCACTGCATCCCAACAACATTCCCGCCGCTCTCGTCGATGCGCCGGGCCTGCCGCCCGGAACGACCGCATACGCAGGGCTCGCCTTGGGCTTCGTTGTGCAGTTTTCGAACGGGCTCAGCGCTTATCTCACCGGCGACACCGGCGCATTCGGTGACATGGAAGACGTGATCGCCAATTTCTACCAGCCAAAGCTCGTGGTGATCAACATGGGGATCGGCGGCAACGGGCCAACGGCTCTTGGGCCCGACGATGCGGTGAAGGTGATTCACAGCTTTCTCCGACCGGCCACCGTCATGCCATCACATGTCGGCGAGCAGGCGACTTCGGGCGGCAGCGTGAGAGCCAACACGCGCACCGAATGGTTCATGCGACACACGCGACCGTTTGCCGAAGTCGTGTTGCCGATCAGCGACGTGACACTCGCGTTCGACGGCGAAGGGCGTTGCGTCGGATGCGCGCGCTAGCTTCGGAGTCTGCACGTTCGAAGCTAGGACATGGCGTCACGGCTCACCACGCATTTCGCGCTGGAGCCACTTCTTCGCGAACCGCCAGTCGCGCATCACCGTATCCGGTGACACGTTCACGACCGACGCGGTTTCCTCGACGGTCAGTCCGCCGAAAAATCGCAACTCGACGACCCGGCTTTTACGATCGTCCAGCTTTGCTAGCGCTTCGAGCGCGTCATCGAGCGCCACGAAATCGTGCCGCGGTTCCTGGGCCACCACGAGCTCCTCGTCGAAGGCCACCTTCGTCGCCGCGCCGCCGCGCTTCTGGGAGCGCCGTGCCCGCGCATGGTCCACGAGAATTCGCCGCATCACGCGAGCGCAGACCGCGAGGAAGTGCGCGCGGTCGTGCCAGGTGACGTCTTTCGTGTCGATCAGCCGGAGATAGGTCTCGTTGACGAGTGCGGTCGCCTGCAGGCTGTGACCAGCGCGCTCACGCCCCATATGGAGTCGCGCGATCCGATGGAGCTCACCGTGGACGATCGGAATCAATTGCTGGAGCGCCTGGTTATCACCATCGCCCCACTTGAGAAGCAGCTCGGTGACCCTCATCGCATGGCCTACCGCCGCCATTCTAATCTTCTCTGCTTCTGCAATACCTGGTATGACTGCGTGACGGTGACAGCGTCAGGTTCGACATCGGCCAGGGATCAAGGGGCTCTCGCCGGCGTTTCTCGGCGTCGATCCGATGCATCACCGATAGTCATCTGCTCATTGCTCTCTCACAAGTTGCATGCTGCAGGCCCAAAGTGAAGCGATGAAAGCCGGGATACTGGCCTAGAACGCGAAAAGTATTTCAGTGTGTGTGCGATCGACTGCGAGCGATTTCTGACCAGGAGGATCGGGCTGGCCAACCCCGTGCGCGCAACCAGGCTGCTTGGTGTGCGAAGAAGCCGGCCGTTCCTAGAGCCTTCCAGCCCTACTTGATCCCAACCACCATCGAGTCGGGTCCGACGAGCGGTTCGACGCGCGTTGCGGAGAATCCGGCGTCCTTCATCCACGCTGCGCAATCGGCGCCGGTGTAGTCGAAGCCGCCAGGCGTCTCGATCAGCATGTTCAGGCTCATCATCAAGCCAAACGCATTCTTCGATCGATCGTCGTCGATGATCGACTCGTACACGACCAGCGCCCCGCCAGCCGGGATCGCCTCGAACGCCTTTTGGATCAGCATCTTCTTTGTGGGCAAATCCCAATCGTGCAGGATGTGCCCCATCAGCACGACATCGGCTTTCGGGAGATCGTCATCGAAGAAGCTGCCGGAGACGAACGACACACGGTCTGCAACCCCTGTGGCCATGCAGTAATCCTCGAAGACAGGTGCGACCTCGGGCAGGTCGAACCCGATGCCACAAAGGTGTGGGTTCGCCAGCGCGATCTGGACGGCAGAATCTCCCTGCGCGGTGCCGACATCGACGAACGTGCGGTAGTCCTTCCACGGAAAGCGGCGCGCGATCATCAGGTTGGCGCCGCGGCTGAGACCGGTCATCGCGGCGAGGAACGTCTTCAGCCGGCCCGGGTCGGCGTAGAGGGCTTCGAAGAGGCCCGGGCCACCCGTCTTGATCTCGTTTTGGGGCTGTCCAGTACGCAGCGCCGCGGTGAGGTGCCCCCAGAACGGGTACAGACGCGCATTCGCCATCTCGAGGATGCCGCCAATGTAGGACGCCTTCTTTCGGTCGAGGAACAAGTCCGTCTCAGGCGTGTTCGCGTATCTATTGCCCTCGCGTTGCAGGAAGCCGAGCGCCACCAGGGTGTCGAGAAAGTCGCGCGCCGAACGGGGATGGAGACCAAGCCGCCCGCTGAGGGCATCGAAATGCTCAGGGCCGTGCGAAAGCTCGGTGAAGACGCCGATTTCGATGGCGCTCAAGAGCGTTTTCGAGGGCCAGAACGCCAGGCCCGTCTGCAGGATCTTCTCAGGGGTTGGTTGCTCGGGCATTTGCGTCTCCCAATTCTTTGTCCGACATCTCTGGCGCGCGCTGAAGAATAAGGCAAAGATACCCCAGCGCGAGGAGGACTCCCGAACATGGCGAGGTGGACATTCGAGCCAGGCCACACGGCGGCAGAGTTCCGCGCGCGCCACATGATGGTGACGTCCGTTCTTGGCGAATTGCAGACACCCTGGTGGGACGAGGAGAACGGAGTGTGGACGGACAAGGGGCCGAAGTTGCGGGTGGGGTTTGTCGCGACGACCCAGATCAATCGTCACGACTTCGGCGTGAGCGGAACGATACGTTGGACAAAAGGGGGAGTCGTGGTTGGGGACACGGTGTCGATCACGATCGATGTGGAGGCCGTGAGGAAGAGCGATTGAGCCGACGCGGGCGCGACCGGCCTATAATTCCGGCGGTTTCGCCATTGTGTCGCTGACTCCGGGTACTCGCCTCGGACCTTATGAAATCACCGCCCCGATTGGGGTCGGCGGCATGGGCGAGGTGTATCGCGCCAGGGACACCAAGCTGGGTCGCGACGTCGCCATCAAGATCCTGCCCGATGCCTTCGCGCTGGACTCCGAGCGCGTGGCGCGCTTCTCACGCGAGGCGCAAGTGCTCGCCGCGCTCAACCACCCGCACATCGCGCAGATCTACGGCCTCGAAGAATCGGGCGACACTCGCGCGCTCGTCATGGAGCTCGTCGATGGTGAAACGCTCGCGGACCGCATCGCGCGCGGGCCGATCGCGATCGATGAAGCGCTCCCCATTGCCCGGCAGATCGCGGAGGCCGTCGAAGCGGCGCACGAACAGGGGATTATCCACCGCGATCTCAAGCCTGCGAATATCAAAGTGAGACCCGACGGCACGGTGAAGGTGCTGGACTTCGGTCTCGCGAAAGCTCTGGAGCCCGCGGGGGTGACCGGTACGGACGCGACGGCTTCACCCACGATCACGAGCCCGGCGATGACCAGGATGGGGGTGATCCTTGGCACCGCCGCTTACATGAGTCCGGAGCAGGCCAAGGGACGCCAGGCTGACAAGCGGTGCGACGTGTGGGCGTTCGGCGCCGTGCTCTCGGAGATGTTGTCGGGCCAGCGCGCGTTCAAGGGCGACGATGTTTCGGATACGCTCGCGGCAGTTTTGCGTCAGGAGATCGACTGGGCGGCGCTCCCCGCGTCCACGCCTGCAGCCGTGCGCCGCCTGATCGCGCGGTGTCTCGATCGGGACGTCAGGCGGCGGCTGCGCGACATCGGCGAAGCACGGATCGTGCTCGACAATCCCGCCGCGCTCACCGCAGAAGACGTGGGGAGCGTCTCGGCTCTCGCGACACCGCTGCCCCCGCGGAAGGTGTGGCAACGCGCCATTCCAGTCGTGCTTTCCGCGATCGTGGCTGGTGCACTGGCTGGAACCGCCGCGTGGTATCTCAAACCCTCGCCGCCGCTCGCCGTCACTCGATTCCAATTCACACTGCCGGACGGACAGTCCTTCAGCGGTGTCGCCCGCCGAATGGTTGACGTGTCGCCGGACGGCACGCACATGGTCTACGTCGCAAATGGGCGGCTGTATCTCCGATCGATGTCGGAGCGGGACGCGAAGGCGATTCCGGGCACCGAAGGCCATGCGTCCGTGACCCTGCCAGTCTTTTCGCCGGATGGTCGATCGGTGGCTTTCCACGCAACCTCCGATCAGACCCTCAAGAGGATTGGTGTCAGTGGCGGTGCGGCCGTCACGATCTGCCCGGCCGACATGCCGTTCGGCATGAGCTGGGGGCCCGACGGCATCGTCTTTTCGGAGGGCAGCAAGGGCGTCAAGCGCGTGGCCCCGAATGGCGGCACGCCGGCCGTGATCGTCAGCCTCGCGGATGGTGAGGTGTCGGAGAGCCCACAGATGCTGCCGGGCGGACAGGACCTCCTCTTCACGCTGGTCAGCGGCACCGCCCAGAATCGATGGGACACCGCGCACATCGTCGCGCAGTCGATGAACACGGGCGAACGTAAGATCATCATCCAGGGCGGCGCCGACGCACGTTACGTCCCCACGGGTCACCTCCTGTACGCCGTCAGCGGCAGCGTCTTCGCGGTCCCTTTCGACGCAGGGCGTCTGGAGGTGACTGGCAATCCCGTGCCAGTCGTGGCAGGTGTCACGCGAGCGTCGTCGAGCGGAGCTGCAAGCTTCAGCGTTTCCGGCAACGGGACTCTCGTTTACATCCCCGGCTCGATCTCGATATCAGCGGGCCAGGTGGAGATCGTCCTGACAGATCGAAGGGGAAGGATTGAATCGCTGAAGCTCCCGCTCGGCGCGTACCTGTCACCCCGAGTGTCTCCAGACGACGCGCGCATCGCTTTCGCGACAGATGACGGCAAAGAAGCGATCATCTACACCTATGACCTGTCCGGCACGAGCGGGATCCGGCGACTCACCTTCGGCGGGAACAACCGCTTCCCGATCTGGGCCTCGAACAACCGCGTCGCGTTTCAGTCCGATCGCGAGGGCGACCTCGCCATCTTCTGGCAGCCCGTGGCCGGGGGCGCCGCCGAACGCCTTACGAAGCCCGAACCGGGCACTGAGCATGTTCCCGAGTCCTGGTCTCCGAAAGGCAACAGCTTCCTGTTCAGCGTCACGAAAGGGTCCGACGTGTCGTTGTGGACTTACTCGCTGGCGGACAGGACGGCGACGCCGTTCGGCGACGTCCACTCGTCGTATCCCACCAACGCCGTGTTTTCGCCGGATGGCCGATGGGTGGCCTACGCGAGCACGCAACGGAACATGACGATGACTTACGTGCAGCCCTTCCCGGCCTCCGGCGTCCAGCATCAGCTCCCGCTCGGAGCCTTGGGGCTCGCCTCGCAGCCGCTCTGGTCTCCGGACCAGAAAGAACTGTTCTACAACCCGGCGCCGGGCCAATTGGCGTGGGTCAACGTCACGACCCAACCGATATTCACCTTCGGGAATCCGGAGGTAGCGCCGCGACCGTTCCTGACCGGTCCTCCCTGGGTGCGAAGGGCGTTCGACATCACCCGGAGCGGCAAGTTCGTGGGTGTGACCGCAGAGGGACAAACGGAGTCTGGCAGGCCCATCACTCAGCAGATCCAGGTGGTGCTGAACTGGTTCGAAGAGCTGCGAGCGCGCGTACTGCCTGCGAAATAGCGCGCGCGAGGTTCTCCAACGGTTAGACTGCGCGGCTTGGCCTCATGACGGACACTCGGACGCGGGGGCCGCCGGCAGCGCTGGAAGGATGAAGTCGAGGAGCAGACGCTCTGCAGGATTCGAGCTGAAGTCGTTGTATCGCCCGGCGAGGACGGTCACGACTGTCTGTTGCGCGCGCAGGAGGAAGACTCGCTGACCGCCGTTCCCCATCGCTGCTGGTACCTCGACGACTCCCGATGGCGTCGGAAAGCAACCGTGCCACCACTGATATGCGTACCCTCTCGCTTCTTGTCCCGGAAGCGTGAGACGCCGCCGCGTTGATTCAATGACCCACTCTCTGGGGAGAATTTGACGTCCGTTCCAGCGACCGTCGTGCAGATATAGTGAACCGATCTTGGCGAGATCGCGCGGCCTGAGCCGAAGTCCCGATGCCGCCGACGGGACGCCAGCGAGGCTCCCTAACCACTCGAACTCCCTGATGCCAAGCGGCGAGAACAGCATCGCGCGTGCATACTCCGCGAGCGGCCGCTTCGTCGCGCGTTGCACGATCGTGCCGAGCACCTGCGTCGTGCCGCCGTTGTACCGCCACGACGTGCCTGGCGCCGAAACAATCGGGCGGGACAGGACGTAATGCAACGGATCGCGGTTCCGGGTCATCACGATCTCGTCGTTTTTTGGGTCGGTGTACGGAATGTCTTCGTTCCACTCGAGCCCGACACTCATCATGAGGGCGTGGCGAATGGTGATCCGGCGTCGCTCGGGCACGTTGAGATCCTTGTACTCGGGAAAGTAGTCCAGGAGTGGCGCATCGAGCGAGGGAATGGCGCCCGAACGACTGGCGATTCCCACGAGCGCGGAAACAACGCTCTTGGTGACAGAGCGGAGGTCGTGCAGCGTGGCTCGAGTAAAGGTGACGCTGCCGCGGGGCTGACCCCAACGTTCATCCTTGCCGGAGAAATACTGTTCGAATACCAGGCGCCCATCGCGCTCGATCAAGACCGCGTGAACGTTCAATTCCGGGTGGGAGCGAATTGAATCCGTCATCTGTTCGAGGCGCTGGCGGTCGATCCCGGCCTGCTCGACAGAACCGATCATCCAACCATCGCCGAGCGCCAGAGGGATCACATACGTGCTCGGCCGGCTCGGCACACCGACCGGGGTCTGAGCGGCGGTGGCAGTAAGAGCGCCGAGTGCGCCAGCGAGAACGAACGACATATGGCACTTCATGCGCAGGCTCCGATTATTGAGTGATAGCCCGGTCTAACGTCCTGCGACTCAGCCGCGGGGGCCGAGGCCGGGCTAGCCGGAAAGCCGCAACCAGCGCGGCGGATGAAGCAAGATTATCGCGGCCGGCTGCTCGACGGCAATTAGGCCGGCCTGCACAACATGAGCGAGTAGACTGGTCACCTCTCGCGACACGTCGCAACGCGCCGGTCACAAGGCAACTCGACACAGGAGGACACGATGCAAGCAAAGATGCGCCAGTCGGCTCTGTTTACGGCGGTCGCGATCACTCTGGCGATGGCCCTCGGGAGCACGGCGTTCGCCCAGGCGGTCGGCACCTGGAAACTCAACCTCGCGAAATCGAAGTATCAGCAGGGCCAGGCGCCAAAGAACATCACACTCGTGTATGAGGCGGCGGGTGAAGGCATTAAAGTCACCGTGGACCAGGTGCTGGCTGACGGCCTCCCGAACCACTACACCGTCACGACGAACTATGACGGGAAGGATGTTCCTGTCGTCGGCAACCCGAACGCCGATACGGTGGCTCGCACGCGAGTGGATGCCACGACGACGAAGTTGGTCAACAAGAAGGATGGGAAGATCCTGTCCACCGCGACCCTGGTCGTCTCCGCCGATGGGAAGACGTTGACTATCACTACCACCGGCAAGGATGCCAAGGGGCAGACCATCGATAGCGTCGCGGTCTACGACAAGCAGTAAACAGCCAAGGAGGGTGCAATGACAAAACGATACCTCGTTCTTGCGGCGGCAATGCTTGCGAGCTGTTCCGCTCCGCCTGCCTCTGGCCCGGCAAGCCAGGCGTCCAGTGAGGCGGGTAAGGCGATCTCGGTGACGACGAAGTCGCCCGAGGCGCTCGCGCACTTTCAGAAGGGCGAGGTACTGCTCGACAACCTTCGTACCGTGGAAGCGGCCGAGGAATTCACTCAGGCCCTGAAGATCGATCCCGAGTTCGCCCTCGCGCGTGCCTACCACGGCCAGGCCACGCCGGGTCCGGACGGGCTCAAGGAGATCGAGGGCGCAGCGGCAGCCGCAAAGAATCTGCCCGAGGCTGAACGTACGCTGATCGAGGGCATAGCCGCAAATCGCCGTGGCGATCTCGCGCAGGCACGCGCGTCGTTCACGCGGGTGACGGAGTTGGCGCCGGACGACTGGCGCGGGCATCGTTTACTGGGCCAGCGATTGCTCGGGGACCAGAACTATGCCGGCGCGGTCAGCGCATTGAAGAAGGCCACGACACTCAATGAGAACGCGGGCGGCGCACAAAACTCGCTCGGCTACGCGGCGCTGCAGCAAGGCGATGTGGATGGCGCGATCAGCGCCTTTACCGAGTACGCGCGCATTCTGCCCCAAGAGCCGAATCCGCAAGACTCGCTTGGCGAGGCGTTTCTCGCCGCCGGCCGCTTCAAGGAAGCGGAGGCTGCGTTCCAGAAAGCGCTGGAACTCTCGCCCGAGTTCTGGAACGCGCACGAAGGCATCGCCTACGTCAGGTTTTACACCGGCGATTGGGCCGGCGGCCGCGAGGCGCTGGGCAAGGCCAAGGCCGCCGCGGCCAGGCTCGTCGACAAGCTCGCGGTGGACGACGTGATGGCTGCTGCCGCGGCTGCGCAGCGAAACACGGCTGAGTCGCTGCGTGTGCTCGATGCGTCGGAGAAGACCGAAGGTGCTCGGCCGGCTGACGTCGCGTTCATTCCGGTCCGCCGCGCCCTTGTGCTCATCGACGCCGGCCGCGCCCGGGAGGCGTTGACACCAATTACCGGCACGCTGACGCTGGCCGACAGCGGTCAGCAGCCCGCCGGCTTCTCGCGTGCGCTTCGCCGCCAGGCGCTACGCGCGCGAGTCACGGCAGAAGCGCAGCTCCGCGACGCCGCCGCCGCAGAGCAGACCGCCGCTGCACTCGACCAGGAGGCATCCTCGCGCGCCGACGATCCTGAGGCGCAGACAGCCATGCATTACGGCCGCGCGCAGCTGGCGATTGCCAAGGGCGATTTTGCGGGCGCTCGCGCGCATGTCGACCAGTGCGCGACAACCGATCAAGCCTGCAAATGGCAGGGCGTCATGGCGGCAGAGAAAGCGCGGAATGCGGAGGCCGTGAAAGCCGCGCGTGAACAACTGTTGAAGATTTACGTTCGCGATCCCGTGCACCTGATCGCTCGTTCGCGCCTGGTGCGTACGACGTAGCTCTCTACACAAAGAGCTCCATCAGCACTTCATCATCGTCCACGTCGTCGATGATGACCTGTTGTGTCAACCGCCCGCATTCCCGAAAGCCCAGGCGCCGGTAAAACGCCTGGGCGCCGGTGTTGGATGCGCGAACCTGGATGACCAGTTTCCGATAGCCGGCGTCCCGCGCGAAAGACTCGGTGCCGCTCCACAGTTGTCGGCCCAGGCCCTGGCCTCGCCATTCCGGCAAGAGGAACGTCCCGACTTGACCGACATGTGCCATCGAGTGGAGTAACGGCGACCACAGATCGAGACTTTGAAAGCCCACGATGCGTTGCGAAGCCTCGACGGCTACGTGAATGGCCTCACGCGGGGAGAGCGAGGCCAGGTACTGCCGCTGCTCGTCAAGGCTCCACGCCCGATCGATCGCGGAATAGACCCGCTCGGCCGCGACCACTTCAATGACGGCGGCGATTCCGCCGGCGTCTGCTGGGGAAGCTCGCCTGATTGTCACAAGGATGTTTTGGTCCGATGTCCTACTCCGGTTACTGCTTGACGAAGACCGTCACGCTCGGCTCCTTACTCGCGTTGGGGCCGAGATCCGTGCTTGTCACCGTCATCGTTTTTCCATCGGCGGATACAACCCTTACGGACTTCCCGGTGGTCGTTCCTTGTCTACTCGCAGTGAATTCCAATGTTGACTCGTCGACTTGCCTGACTGCAGTCATCGTTCCGGAAATGACTGCCTCGCCCACCACCGGCACGGGTTTATTGTCCAGCATTGCCGTCGTCGTTGTTGGATTTCCCCCTCTGACCGTCAGTTTGATGCCGTTTGATCCGGCGGCCTCATAGGTCATTCGTAGCGGTGCGCTACTTTTGAAGGATTCCGCTTTCCAGCGGCCGGCGAGACCTTGATCACCGGACTCACGCCGGAAGACGGCCGTCACCAGAGTTTTTCCTTCCCCTGATTGGCTGGCTTCTGTTACTTCCGTCAGTGTTTTGCCGTCGGCGGACAGCTCGAGGCGACGCGTATTCAAAAGGCGACCTTCGCGGTAGATCGCTCGCTCGAATCGGTTTGAATCGATCTTCTTCCAGGCGATCGTATTCTTGGAATCGTCTATTGCGTAAGGCTGGCCAGTGAAATTCACCGGCTGCACCAGAGGGCGCAACTCGGAACCGCGCACCTCTTCTAAACCGCCGCTGGCGTTCGTTCGAAACGTGAGAGTCGCCGTGACCCCTTTGCGTTTCGACTCATCCTCTTGCCACGTCCCTACGAACTTCGAGACGGCCGACGCAGACGCCGGTGTCGGGGTCTGGCCAAAGACTCCTTGACCCATCGCAAGAACGATGAGCAATAGCAGTAGCGGACTTGCTGCGAAGGCTCTGCGAGACATAGCTTTTCTCCTCTGGAACGAGCCGTTTGGACGATGTGCGACGGGCGTTGCGCGCGGAGTCATACGAGACCGCAGAATGCGTCGGACTGTCAAGAAATTTTGTATTATCCGCTCTGCGGCTCGGCTCCCGTGCTGTGCCCAAGAGATCTCGTCGACCCGTCCATCGTGGACTCTCGAGCTCTCTATCCCACGCAAGGAGGCGACGATGGTCAGACCCACGTGCATCCAGAACACATTTCCAAAAATCCGTTTCTGTCTTGTCGCACTCTCGCTCCTGGCTGTGGTGAACGCCGGATCGGCCGGAGCGTTCAATTACGTTGCTGACGCCAACGGCACCTGGTGGGGCATCCAGGACGCCGCCCCTCCTCGCGTCGACACCGGCAGCATCCGGGCGACGCAGGTGGGACCGGGACAGACGCCAGGGTTCAGCACCTCGATCAACGGCTTCGGCGGCATCAAGGTCCTCGTGCAAACGACGCCGGCGCCGCGCTTCAACGGCGAGCTCATGCGCGGGTATGGTTTGACGTTCGATGGGGTCAATCGCTTCGCGACGACGCAGTCGATCGGCCTCGGCGGCGTGACGATCTCCCGTTCCGTCTACATCAACAACAGCGCGAACTGGGGGCGCTGGCTCGACAGCTTCACCAACACCACGGACTCCCTGATCACGATCAAGGTCGCCTTCGGCGGCCAGTCGGGCATCGGCAGCGCCGGCGCCAATTCGAGCTCGATCGTCAACACGTCGAGCGGCGATGCCATCGTCACTGCGGCCGACGCGTGGGTCGAAGCGGCCACGCCGCTCGCGGGCACGACGCTGGTCGGTGGCCCGCAGGTGACGGTGATCGGCACCCCGACGTCGCCGGTCACGCCTTTCGGCGGCGCGATGACCTTCGCGGGCAACTGGCTCTTCGACACCTTCAACAATCCGCTCTCGTACGTCGGGCATGAGGGAAATTTCCAGGCCTACGTGAACACGATCACGCTGCAGCCCGGCAAGAGCCGATCGCTCCTGCACTTCGTCGTGCTCGGCCAGATGGTCACCGCCGAGTCCTCGGCGGGCGTGCGCGCGGCAGTTGAAGCCACCGCGAGCGGCCTTGCCACCGCTCCGGAGATCGGCGACCTGACGCTGGCAGAGATCTGCTCGATCGACAACTTCAACGTCACCGCGCTGACGGCCAACGGCTTCCACTACGCCGACTGCACACCGACCGAGCAGAACAAGAAGACGCTCGAGGTTGCGCAGGCGCCGGTGCCGAAGGAAAAGAAGGCGAAGACGAACGTGAAGTACGACGTGGTCGCGAAGACGATCGGCCAGCTGCGCGACGACATGGAGTCGGGCGTCACGACCTCGAAGGAGATTACCGAGGCGTATCTCGATCGCATCGAGTTCTACGACAAGGGTCAGTTCGGATTCAACGCTTACGAGATCGTCGCACCCGATGCGATTGAACAAGCCAAGGCCGCAGATGCCGCGCGCAAGAAGGGCGCGACGGGGCCGCTGCTGGGGATCCCGATCGCGGTGAAGAATCTTTTCGACACCTTCGACCTGGCGACCACGAACGGCAGCATGACGTTCGAGGGGTTCCGCCCCGCGCACGACGCCTTCCAGGTGGCGAGGCTCCGGGCGGCTGGGGCGGTGATCATCGGCAAGGCAGCTCTGGAGGAGTACGCCACGAGCGGCAACTACTCCAACGACGCGTGGGGACAGGTCTGGAACGTGTTCAACCCGTCGAAGTCAGCGATCGCATCCAGCGGCGGTTCGGCCAGCGCATTGGCGGCGAGCCTCGCCGCCGGGGCTATGGGATCGCAGACCGGCGACTCGCTGTACGGTCCTGCGAGCGCCGCGAGCCTCGTGACGCTGCGCGGCACCGATGGTCTCGAGAGCGGCACCGGCGTCATGCCGCTGGTCTACCTCACGGACTTCGGCGGCGCCATGGCGCGCTCGGTCCCGGATCTGGCCGACATGCTCAACGTCGTCGTGGCGGTCGATCCCGACGATCCCGAAACGTCGGCACCCGGTCGGCATACCCCGGCGGACTGGCGTTCCCTACTGGACCCGAACGCGCTGCAGGGCAAGCGGATCGGCTTCATCCCGTCGGTGTGGGTGGATCCGTTCGGGACGACGAACACGACCGACGCCGAGAAAGCGGCGCTGCAGTTCTTCGTGGACGCCGGCGCGACGATCGTCGAGATGGGCGTGACCGTCGGCGGCACTGACACGCCGCCCGCGCCGGCTGCGCCCCCTGGCGACATCCGCTCGGAGGGTTGGGGGCTTTACATCGACAGCCATCCTGAGCTGGTGACCCAGGGTTTTTCGATCGCCACGGTGTTGGACGTGAACTGCTCGCAGAAAAAGATTGCCTACGTGCGGGCTGATCCGACCTCGGCCGCCTGCCAGCCGTCAGCGCTGCCGCCACGGTTGACGGCCGCCGAGATCCAGGCCTTTCGGGACTATCGGCGAGGGCGCCAGGCAACCGCGAAGACGTGGATGGACACTGCCGGCGCCGACGGTCTCGGCGTTGACGCCGTCGTCTACCCCGGGCTGTTGAGCGACATCAGCGTCAACGATGGCGGCGGCAGCAGGGCAAGCTTCGGTCGCCGCGACACGCCGGGCGCGGGGAACGGGATTCCGACAGTCGTCTTCCCCGTGGGTTACAACAACCACGGACAGCCGATCAACATCCAGCTGTTGGGGCGCGCGTGGGACGATGACAAGCTCGTGGGGATGGCGTACGCGTTCGAGGAAGTCGCGAACGCGGCCGGCCGCGGTCATGTTGAAGCGACCACGGCGCCGGCGTTACCGCACGATAACCGGGAAGAGTAGACATTCACAACCGTGACGATCCGTGTAATCACTGCGTAAAGTGATCGCGCCTTCGCGAAGACGATTCGCCGCCGGCATGGCCGTTGCCTTGTGCTTCGCCGTTGTGGTCGCGCGCATCTTCCTCGGTGAGCTGTTACACCGCGCACAACCCTCGGTAGAATTGTCCATGGAATCACGTCGCTTTCTCGTTACGGGTGGCAGTCAAGGGATCGGCGCGGCGATTGTCGAACTGGCGTGCAGGGCCGGTCATCAGGTCGTCTTCACGGGCCGCAACGAGCAACTCATCGAGGCGATCGCATGCAAGACCGGGGCGTATGGGATTCAGGCCGACGTCTCTGTAGGTGGCGACAATGCCAGGACGATCGACGCGTGCACGAAGCGGATGGGTGGTGTGGATGTCCTCGTCAACAACGCCGCGTACGCGTATCGTGCCGAGATCGGCGCGCTCGACGTTCAGCAGATGAAGGAGATGTTCGATACGAACGTCTTCGGGCTGGTGGACGTGACCAATCGTGTCGTGCCGCAGATGAAGACGCGCGGGCAGGGTGACATCGTGAACATCGCGTCAACGTCCGGCATGAAGGGCGCGGCAACCGCCACGCCCTATGCCGCCAGCAAGTGGGCAGTGAGAGGCATCAGCCAGTGCTGGCAGGCGGAATTGAGGCCGCACGGCATTCGAGTGATCTCGGTGTGTCCCTCGGAAGTGCAGACCAACTTTGGGGGCAGGGGTGGCCGCAACAATCCGAACAAGCTCTACGCCGAGGATATCGGCGCGACGATCATGGCGGCGCTCGACATGCCGCGCCGTGCGCTGTGGCCGGAGCTGGCGGTGTTTGCGAACAATCCGTGGAAGGAAGACTGAGGGCCAACCCCGGTCGTCTTCGATGGTCGCCGGACAATGTTTTCCGGAATTCCGGTTAGGTTGAGGTGTATAAGAGCGACCGGAGGTGCGTCGATGTTCCTTCGGCTACTCGTCGCGATCGCCATCGCTCTATCGACGGTGTCGAATGCGGATGTACGGGGCAAAACTCACCGCTAGCTCCAGGTCCCCCCACTATCTCCTCCGTCAACCTGTCCGGTTCGGCGCTTGAAACCACGGCATCGGGCAGCCGTCGGGTAGAAAGACAGTATTCGCTTCCATCGCTCTATCGACGGTGTCGAATGCGGGATGTACGGGGCAAAACTCACCGCTAGCTCCAGGTCCCCCCACTATCTCCTCCGTCAACCTGTCCGGTTCGGTGCTTGAAACCACGGCATCGGGCAGCCGTCCGGTAGAGGACATACCGCTCTACGTGAGAGTGCAGACCGTCAACTCCTGGGGCCATTTCGGCACCACGGGAACCGACGCCCAGGGCAGGTATTCGATCTCGAACCTGCCGCGAGGCACCGTATACCTCGAGGCCACTTGGACTGCGTACCTTCAGCCGTGCTTCGCGTCGATGGATCTCCGCAGCGATGCCGCGCTCGACGTAGAAGTCATCTCACCGGCGACGCTGTTATCGCTTGGTCACTCTTCCCTGAGGAACGTGAGTGGGCGGACGATCTCGGGCTTGGTGTTCGACACAACCGCCGGCGGTGTAAGGCCGGTTCCCGGCGCCAACCTTCAGGTGTGGGTCGGTGATTGGCTGTTTGGCGCAGAAACGTCGAGCGATGCGTCTGGGCGTTACCTGATCTGTCGCGAAATGCTACGAGCGATGACGAGGATCTGTTCCTGTGCCTCGTGACTTGCCGGTGAACGTGTATACCGACAAGGAAGGCTATCGGCAGCACGTCGGGGAAGTCTTGCCGGGCGGCGATACGACTTTCGACATTCAGATGGAACGGCGATGAACGCCTTGATATGTCGCCACACGCCACCTTCCTGACGCAGTTTCGAGAACCGGACGATTCTGATCCGAATCAGCTCCGCTCGACCTGCCGCACCGTGTGCTGTGGCCGGAGTCGTCTTTGCGAACAATCCGTGGAAGGAAGACTGACCGTAAACCGCAGTTTTCGCCCGTATAATCTCGACCATCCTCTTGTCTCTGACTCCAGGAGCCCGCCTCGGCGTCTACGAAATCACCGCGCCGATCGGCGAAGGCGGCATGGGCCAGGTGTATCGCGCGACCGACACGAGACTGAAACGTCAGGTCGCCATCAAGATTCTGCCGCCCTCGCTCGCCGCTGATGCCGACCGATTGGCGCGCTTTCAACGCGAAGCCGAAGTCCTCGCGTCGCTGAATCATCCGAACATTGCCGCCCTCTACGGGCTCGAAGAAAGCGCTGGCGGCTTCGCCCTCGTGATGGAACTCGTCGAGGGCGACGATCTGTCGCAGCGCATCGCGCATGGCGCGATTCCACTCGACGAGGCGTTGCCGATCGCGAAGCAGATCGCGGAGGCGCTCGAAGCCGCACACGAGCAGGGAATCATTCACCGCGATCTGAAGCCCGCGAACATCAAGGTCCGTGCGGACGGTACGGTCAAGGTCTTGGACTTCGGTCTGGCGAAAGCGTTGGAGCCGACGCGATCGATGTCCACGAGCGCGTCGATGTCGCCGACAATCACGACACCGGCCCACCTTCGCCAAGGCTATGGCGGGCAAGCAATGACTGACGCCGGGATGATTCTCGGCACGGTCGCGTACATGGCGCCGGAGCAAGCGAAGGGGCGGTCCGTCGATCGGCGCGCGGATGTGTGGGCCTTCGGGGCGGTGCTGTTCGAAATGCTGACCGGGACACGGGCGTTCGAGGGCGACAGTGTGTCTGAAACGCTCGCTCACGTCATCGAGCGTGAGCCGGCTTGGAATAGACTGCCGGCGAAGTTGTCGCCTGCGCTGCGTACCTACCTGGAACGTTGCCTCCAGAAGGACCCACGCCAGCGGGCACAAGCGATCGGTGACGTGCGTCTGGCGCTGGAGGGCGCGTTCGAGACGGTTGCGCCGCAGACGCCGCCGGCGTCTTCCTCATCGGGGTTACGCAGACGCTTGGCCGGGTTGGTCGCGGCCGCCGCCGTGGCGGCGCTCGCCATTCCCGCGGTGCGGTATCTGCGCGAAACACCGCCACCCGCGCCGCCCGAAGCGCGCGTTGACATCGTGACGCCGCCCACCGACCAACCCGCGTCGTTCGCGCTGTCGCCGGACGGCCGGCAGATCGTCTTCGTCGCCACGGGGGATGGTGCGTCCCGTCTGTGGTTACGATCGTTTGCGTCGACGACGGCGCAGCCGCTCGCGGGTACCGAAGGCGCGAGCTACCCGTTCTGGTCGCCTGACGGCCGCTCGATTGGATTCTTCGCCGAACGCGTGATCAAGCAGCTCGACCTCGGTGCCGCTGCGCCGAGGACCTTGGCCTCCGCCCTGTCCGGTGTTGGCGGGACGTGGAACGCGGACGGCGACATCGTGTTTGCGCCGAGCCTCACGACCTCACTGATGCGTATGACGGCCGCCGGTGGCGCACCGGTGGTCGTGACGACGCTCGCCCCGCAACAGCAGGGTCACACCGTGCCGCATTTTCTGCCTGACGGCCGCCGGTTCCTGTTCTACGTGCGTGGCGCGCCCGATACGGCGGGGATCTATCTGGGTGCGCTTGACGGGAGCGTCCCCACGCGAGTGACGGCCGCCGACAGCGCTGGAGTGTATCTGTCATCCGGGTGGCTGCTGTGGGTGCGCGCGGGCACACTCGTGGCCCAGCGACTTGACATGGCGCAGGTCACAATCACCGGGGAGCCGGTGAGCTTGGCGGACGGCGTAGCGGTGGATGGCCTTTCCTTTCGGAGTGCCGTCTCGGTGGCGGCGACGGGGCTGGTGGCCTACCGGACGGGATCGGGCAGTCAGCGGCAACTGACATGGATTGACCGGTCGGGCACGGCGCGGGGCACTCTGGGCGACCCCGATAGCAGTCTCTCCGGTCCCCGCCTGTCGCCCGACGGCCGCCGCGTGGTCGTGGAGAGGACGGTGCAAGGCAACACCGACCTCTGGCTGCTGGATGGCACCCGCACGAGCCGCTTCACGTTCGATGCGGCTCAGGACAACCGTCCCGCCTGGTCGCGTGACGGCTCGCGGATCGTATTTCGCTCGCTCCGGACGAATTTGGGTGACATCTACCAAAAGCTGCCGGGCGGCGCGGGCGGGGAGGAGATGCTCCTGGCCTCCGACCAGGCCAAGGTCCCCAGCAGCTGGTCGCCGGACGGGCGCTTCCTCCTATATACCAGCGGGGATCCGCAGACCAGCCAAGACCTCTGGGTTTTGCGAATGGTGGGGGATCGCACGCCATCAGTGTTCTTGAAGACGCCCTTCCGCGAGTCGAATGCCGCGTTATCACCGGACGGCCGGTGGGTGGCCTACCAGTCGAACGAATCGGGGCAGGCAGAAATATATGTGCGCCCGTTTGCCCCACCCGGCGCGGCGGGCACGCCCGCGGGGGCGGCAGGGGGGCAGTGGCAGGTGTCCACGGCGGGCGGCGTCTATCCCGTCTGGCGGCCGGACGGCAAAGAGCTGTACTACGTCAACCCTGCGGGCGCGATGATGGCAGCGCCGGTCGCCGTCAGCGCGGCCACCCTCGAACCGGGCGCGCCCGCGGTGCTGTTTCCTACGCGCATCTACGGCGGCGGTGTTGACGCGCAACAGGGGCGGCAGTACCACGTCGCCCCCAATGGGACCTTTCTGATCAACACGGTGGTGTACAACGTGTCGACGCCGCTCACGCTGCTACAGAACTGGAATCCCGAAGCGAAAAAATGAACGCGCCGAGGATAACTGCTCGGAGGTGCTTCCTCTCTTGATGTAGACGTCTTCGAATTGCCGGATCACCCTTCTACTCCTTATCCCTGTCGGCTCCGCTGGTAGAATCGCTGAGTGCTGCCTCCAGGCTCATCGCTCACTTCAGGTAGGAGGCGTTCACATGTGGAAGCGAGATCAATCGGTCACGCCGCCCGCGGATAGCCAGTCTACGGAGAAGCTCGTCATGGATCTCGGCAAGTCGGTGGTCATCAAAGGTGAGCTGAGTGGATCCGAGGACCTGACCCTCTATGGTCAGATGGAAGGCAGCATCAGGCTGCCCGATCACACGCTCACTATCGGCCCCCAGGCCGACATCAAGGCGGACATCTCCGCAAAGGCCGTGGTCATCATGGGGAGGGTGACCGGCAAGGTGACGGCTGGGGAGAAGGTAGAGATTCAGGCCACCGGCTCTGTGACCGGTGATATTGCTTCGCCGCGGCTCGCCGTCGCTGATGGAGGTGGCCTCAGCGGCAGGGTCGAGACGCCAAAGTGAACACCTCTAGAGGGCGGGACGATGGATCCAGACGAGTGTCGCTAGCGCCGCAGGCCCCGCTCCGAAGGCCTAACGAAAAGAATCAGATCCGCGGGTCGATCGTCAGGCCTGCCGCAACCCTTTGATGGGATCGACCCGCGCGGCGCGGCGCATGGGGATCCACGATGCCACCAGCGCCGCACTCGCCGTCACGGCCAGGACGCCGAGATACGTCCGGGGATCTGCGGGCCCGACACCGTAAAGCACCGACCGCATCGCTTGCGCGAGACCAAACGCCCCGGTGACCCCCAATGCGGCGCCAATGCCCGCGAGCACGAAGCTGCGAGCGATAACCCGCGACGCGATCTCGCGCGCCGACGCGCCGAGCGCCATGCGGATGGCAATCTCCGAGGTGCGCTGACTGACCGCGTAAGACATCACGCCGTAGAGACCGCCTGTGGCCAGCAGCATCGCTACCATCGCGAACGCCACGAAGAGCCCGCTCAACAGCCGATTCGAGGAGGTCTCGTCCGCAAACGCTTCCTCGACGGTCCGAAGCTGATACGTCGGCAGGTCGGGATCGACGTCCCGGACCGCCGCTCGAAGTCCGGGAGCGAGCGTTTCCGGCGATCGTGCCCGGACGAACAGATAGAAGCTTCGCGCCGGACGGTGTACGTCCAACACGTACACTTGGGGCCTGGGAGTCTCGTTGAAACCCGCGTTGGCGATGTCAGCCGAGACGCCGACCACGGTCGATGTCAGGGGACGGGCCGAAGAGGGGTCGAGCACGATCTGTGCCCCAAGGGCGCGACTATCGTCCCCCCAGAACCGTTGGGCCATCGCGCGCGAGACAACGACGACCGGCGCCGGACTCGCCGCGTCTCCGTCCGTAAATCCCTGTCCAGCCACGATCGGGATGCCCATCACCGCGAAGTAGGCGGGGCTCGCGACGGTGACGCCGGCGCTCGGATGACCGGCGCGATCCTCGCTGGTCCGGTTTGGTATCGCAAACGTGACCGTCTCCAGCGGCTGTAGCGCGGGAAGCTCCGTCGCGGTCGTGACGCCTTCTACACCAGCGATGTCACTTGCGCGCTGCACCAACGTCTGCCGGAGGCGGAACGCCTCGCGATCGTCTGCGATCTTCCACGTCGGGATTTCGATGTGCGTCGAGAGCAGTTCCGAGACCGCGTATCCGGCATCGACACGAGTCATCGCCTGCATCGACTGCACGATGAGGGCTGACACGGCGAGCAGTGTGACACCCAGCGTGACCTGCAGCACGACCAGCGCCGACTGACCCCGGGCCGTGCTTCGGCTGCCGACGCTGCGGATCGTGGCATCGTTGAGAGCTGTGGCGGGGTCGGCGCGAAGCATGCGAAGCGTCGGCACGATCGAGAAGACGAGCGGCGCCAATAAGGCCAGTACGACGGCGAATCCAACTACGCGAACGTCGAACGCAAGCTGACGGAAGAACGGCTCGTACGCTACGGATCGGACCGCCGCAAGGCCGCCCCAGGCAACGGCCAGGCCAAGTGCACCTCCTGTGAGGCCGAGCACGAGGCTCTCACACACGATCTGCATGACGATGCGCCGGCGAGTGCCGCCGAGGGCCGTCCGCATCGCGAGCTCCTGGCGGCGGGCAATCAACCGCGCAATCAGCAGGTTCATGACGTTGGCGCAAGCCAGGAGCAGGAGGAGTCCGACCACCGTGACGAGCATTGACAGCACAATCCAGGTGTTGGGCGTGCCCAGTGCGTCTCTCGTAGGGCCGACCCTGGCGGATCGATCGCGATCGGTCTCCGGGTGTTCCGCCGCCATTCGCGCGGCGAGCGCGCTGACCTGCGCGTGGGCCGATTCGATGGTGGCCTCGTTTGCCAGCCGCCCCAGGCCCCTCCACGTACGATCGGTGCGCGAGGCCTGTGTCGTGTCGCCCTGATAGGGGAGCCAGACATCGATCTCCGAAATGTTGCCCAGCTCGATGTCCGGTGTGAGCACGCCGACGAGCGTCCGGTGCTCGCCGTCGATGCGAATGTCCCGGCCGATGATGTCCGTCGAGCCGCCGAATCTCGTGCTCCAGAATCGGTGGCTGAGCACAGCCACTCCAGGCGCACCCGCACGCTCGTCGTTCGCGGTCAACGTCCGACCGCGGATCGCGCGGAGTCCCCAGAGCGTCTGGAGATCGCCGATCACAACCTGACCCAGCACGCGCTCGGCGGTTCCATCCGCGCTCATCGTGAACGGCCGCCGTTGGTACGCGCTGAGAGTCGAGTACGCGGACGCACCGTCGCGATACGTGACATATTCGGGAAGCGAGATCGGACCTCGCCATGAAACCACGTCGGGGCCCGTCGCAAAGATCCATCCGAGCCGATCGGGTTCGCGGAGGGGAAGCGGCTTGAGCACCAGCACATTGGCCATCGTGAAGATCAACGTGTTGGCGCCGATGGCGAGCGCGAGCGTCACGACCGCCGCAAGGGCATATCCCGGTTGTTTGGCGAAGAGTCGCGCGCCCTGGAGCATGTCTTTTCCAATCAGGCTCATCACGCTGTCTCCTTGCGGCTTCGGCTCGACGCGTCGCGGCCGAAGCGAGCCGAGGCGCAGCACGAGGCCGATCGCGCGTTTCCAGTATGCGAGGCGCGCACGGATCGGGTGCGCGGTGTTCTCGGAGGCAAAGATCTCGGCGAGATCGCCAACGACCGCATCTCGCAGCCGCGGGTCGACCAGCCATTCGACGAGCGCGCGAGCGAGCCTCGGGGTGCTCATCTCGTACCGAGCTCCGCTTCGAGACCATGGGTCATGCGCGCCAGCGCGTCCAGCGATGCCCGCAGCAATCTCAATCCGGCAGCCGTCAGCTGATAGACACGCTTACTCCGTCCGCCACGTTCGGGCGAGGGTTGTCCGCGAGCGCTTCGCACCAGGCCCTTGGCCTCGAGACGGTCGAGCGTCTTGTAGACCGCGCCGAGCGACACCCGGCGGCCCGTGCGTGTCTCGAGCTCCCGCCAGATAGGGACGCCATAGGCGTCGGGGCCACCTTGAAGGATCCCGAGAAGGACGAGCTGCTCGAAGTCGCCGAGCACATGGCTCCCTGACATCCGCCTAAGTTAGACGATGTCTGACAAATAAGGTTCGCGAACGACTGGTGGTACAGGAAATGCTCTTTGACCGTCGCCGTCATGCGAGCCCACCCTGTTCACGACTGCGGATCGTTTCTCGATGCGGAGATCCTGATCCTTGAGGCACTCAAGTGTGCGGCCGTCTGGACAACGTAGGCAGCCAAGCTGGCCAAACGCTTTTCGGCAGGACACGATGCACGTTCGGGCGATATCTGTTCAGCTGCTGGGGGAGGACTAATTGAGCAAGCCATTTGCGATCGTGAGAAGTCTGGTTCATAGGTTCTTCGCATGTCGGCGATGACTCGGTCGGCATCTCGCACCGGCACCAACCGATCGAACCGTCGCGCGCCAACCGTCTCCGTGCCAGTCGGCGGCTCGGCGCTGCTCCTCATCGACGTCATCAACGATCTCGCCTTCAAGGGATCCGAAGTGCTGGTCGCACACGCCGAGCCGATGGCGCTCCGTCTCGCGATGCTGAAACGTCGAGCGGCCGCCGCGGGCGTACCGGTGATCTATGTCAACGACAACTTCGGTAAGTGGCGCTCGGATTTCCGGCAGACCGTCGCGCACTGCACGGCCCGATCGTCGCCGGGTCGCCGCGTGTCACAACGTCTGCGGCCGACGTCGCGCGACTACTTCGTCCTGAAGCCAAAACATTCCGGTTTTTTCGACACGACGCTCGACACGCTGCTCGAGAGTCTACGAATCCGCCGTGTCATCCTCACCGGCATTGCTGGCAACATCTGCGTTTTGTTTACGGCGAACGACGCGTACATGCGGGAGCTGAAGGTATTCGCTCCCGCCGACTGCATCGTGTCAAACACCGCCGCAGACAACGATCATGCCCTTCAGCAAATCGAGTCGGTGATGAAAGGCAACGTGGCGTCGTCCACGCAGCTCAGGTTCCGAACAGCGGGTCGGACCCCCTCCAGCCGGCGCGCCAACAAGCTTTAGCTATCGATGCGACGGCTCCGGTGTGTAGGGATTGTCGATGACGAACAGCCATGGTCCGTCTGGCTGTTTACGAACGACTTCGGTGCTGAGCCCACGCGTTTCGATTTCGGATCCCGTGCCTGTTGCAGGCTCGATCACCCAGTCTCCGTGCAGCACGGCGAGCCCCAGGCGCGTTTCGACGAGGGCGCGCGTTTTGAGGGTCATCCGACCTCGGCGTGCGACGAGACTCTCGAACGCTTTCCGAATGCTGTCGCGGCCGATCACTTGGTTGCCGTCAACGATCAAAACGGCGCCAGGCTCATAGAGCGCAGTGATCGCTTCGACATCGCCGAGATTGAAAGCCTGCTCGAAGAGCGTATGGATGTCGGCCGGACTATATGCGGGCATCGATCTGTCCTTGCCGGGAGGTTGTCCCGGTGGATGGGGTAAAGTCTCCGGCAGAGGGTTTCGAATGCATACGATCGTCCGCGTGATCGAAACGGACCGAGCCGCCGGCACCGCGAAGTACTCGGACACTGTGGTGCTTCAGTATCACATCAATCCGCCAGGGCACCGGCCAATGCCGACGATGCCGCCTGGAAGGCATACGTGAAGCAGTATCAGGACAACTCTGAGATTGTGAGCGCGTATGTGACGTGCATGCCCAAGCACGGCGCGCAATGACCTCACCGCAAACTTCATCGACTCCTGCTTGCGATCCGGACGCCGAGCGCGTGCGGAGGGGGGAGACTGCCGACGATGAATGCCCGCTCGTTTGTCCGTGTGGTCGTCGCGGTGAGCTTGGTCGCGGTCACACGCGCCGCACAAGGTCCACCAGCCGACCAGGTCGCCCAAGAACGCGCAAGGGCGGAACTCGAGGTGCCCAGGCTGGCGCCAATCCTGGAACTAGAGCCTGGAATGACGGTGGCTGACGTCGGAGCGGGTTTCGGCGCGACGACCGTTGTGTTGGCGAAGTGGCTCGGACCGAATGGTCGGGTCTTTGCCACCGACATCGCCGAAAAGCAACTCGCAACGATCCGCGAGTACGTGAAACGAGAGCAACTGGACAACGTGACGGTCCTCCAGGGAGCGGCTGGATCGACCAACCTCCCTGCGGCGTGTTGCGATGCCGTCTTCATGCGAGACGTCTATCACCACGTGACCGAACCCGCCGATTTCAACCGGAGACTGGCGGCGGCTCTCAAGCCGGGTGGGCGACTTGCCGTCATCGACTTCCCACCTGCGCCCGGCTCCAAGTTGTTTCCTGGCGTGAATCCCAATCGTGGTGGTCACGGCATCCCGTCCGCGCTCGTTGTTTCCGAGGTATCTGAGGCGGGGCTACGACATGAGCGAACCCTCGCTCCTTGGCCCGATGCAGGGGATCTTCTCTTCCTGGTTCTGTTTCGCAAGTAGAGCCGCGAACAATGGCGCGCTGGCTCGCCGGGCGGGGCCCGTTGGCGAGGTTACGCGTCGATCATTTCAGTCCTTCAACTAGTAGAGATCGGAGAGTCTGCGCAGGTAGGTATATGCATACGCCTTCGCATCGGGCGTCAAATGCCGCGCGCCAGAAGCGCCATCAATTGATCTGACTCGAGCGCCGCGTGACTGCGAACTGACGGGCTGCAGCCTGAACAATCGATCTGGCTGCTCGGCCGCAATGCTATGCTGCGACGCTCACTCTCGATATGGAGGTTTGATATGAAGCGTTTCCTGTCTCCGCTCATCCTTGGCGCGATCCTCTTGACCGCCGCGCCCGCCAGCGCGCAAAACCTAGGCACGTTTCAGTGGCAGCTGGCTCCGTACGGAAGCGTCCTGCATATAACTGTCACTCAACAAGGCGGCATCTTCCTGCTGAACGGTTTCGAAGCACAGTGCGGCGGCAACCTGAGTTTGCCCGTGTTTGGTGTCGCGGTGCCTCAGGTAAACGGGACCGTCTTTCTTGGCCTGACGTCCATCACTGAGAACGGCAGCGGACTTCACACGCGAGCGTATGTCAACCTCAGTGGATTCAACGGCAGTTGGAGCGACAACGCCGGCAACAGCAATCAGTCGCTCGTCTTCAATCCCGGAACAACCTGTCCCGGCGGCCCCCGCACGGGCCCAACTGTTCCTGACCCGTCAGAGGCACAAAGCTCGATGCAAGCCGAGCCAAAGAAGAACTAGACGCGGCTACGCGAGGAACGCTGACGACTACGATCTCTCATACCGCGGCTCGAGCTGGGTGCGATAACTGACGCACCTCGGCTCGAGACGCTTTCTATCCTCGAGAGAGGTGAGTGGCTTGCCTTCGGGAATGACAACAGTGAATTCATCAGCGGTCAGCACACGCGGCTGCGGCTCCGCCACGCTACAGACATTCGTGGCGTTTCTGCTCGGCCAGTTCACCGAACGTCGCTCGCGGTTACGGCGGAACAAGCCACGAAATCCACGAAGAGTGACTCGGAAATAAAACTACAACTCCGATCGAAGGGGCCGAAGCTGCGGACGACGAAGCGTGTAACAGTAGGCCTGGCGGAGCCTCGCCCCTGTGTTATCCCGAGGACGTCACGAAGATGGTGAATGATTATCGCAGCCGCATGACGCAACGATAGTTGGCTTGCGGCACGGCTGTTGCGGCGGACTTGCAGGGAGCTAAGAAGGCGACTCGCGCAGGATCGAGTTAACGCTCGTAGTGGGTAACCGTGTCATCGCGGCGAGCGGATGCCCGAGGGTCCTACGGGCGCCGCGTGTGTCCGCCGAGCGGTCTACCGATGGAGGGAGATCGTTGATCAATGCCTTTTAGAGCATCGAAGCCCGTCGCGTCGGCCCCCGCGCGGACGATGGAACCGCTGGCGAAGCCGCGACCACGTCCGCGTGAGTAGCCTGATGCTGGGACCCGCTTCACGGCGGCACTCGTCTATCGTTTGATCAACACCCATTTCTTAAGAGACCCGAGAGGATTGTTCCCCTTGCGTATCTCATTCTGAATGTGCTGCTCGACTTGAGCCGGCGTGAACGGACTCTTGTTGAGATTGAGGAGGACACCACCGGAGCCGCGCCCAACCTGGGTCGCTTTTTCCCTCATTCCCTTCGTGACCCCCTTCATTCCGGTGTCGGGGTCCGGCGTATAGATGTCCCACAGTTGACTGTTGATGAGCGTGTCGGTAGTCCCTCCACCGGATTTCATCCCTTTTGGGTTTCGTAGAGTCACATCGAGGCCCTGGTCACTAGCCCATTGCGCGGCCTCGATCTCCTCGGGTTCAAACCCACTGCCGGCGGTCTTCAGCGATCCCCTGCCAGGCCCACGACCCTGCGGAAGGTGCCCTCTTCCCGCCACCTGCCACGGCCGCTCGGCCGGCGGTGGGCCGCCAGGCGGGCCCGCAGGAATCGGCTGGCCTGGCGGGGTTCGGCGCGGTGGGGGCGGATCACGTCGTCCGCCGCGAACGGCGCGAGTCCGCGTCTCCCCGCCTGATGGAGACGACGCATCGGTGCCCGTCTTCTTGAGCGGTGCGACCGTCTCGACCGGAACGGAGCGGGGCACCGTACGACGCTGCATTCCTGGAACAGTGTCGTTGGCGGGTGAGCGAAGCGAATTGTCGTTCGCCGGGCGACCCATCTTGTTTTCGTTCCCGGGCGGCTGCTTGTTCGGGTCGACGACGGTTGGATACCGCGGTAGACCACGTTCGCTCGGTGACGTGCCGTTGCTCGAGATGCTTTTGCTTTCTGTCGACGGCTTACCCCCAGCGCGCGTTCCCCCAGCGCCACTGGCGCCGCCCGTGCGTGGCGGCGGAGCGGCGGCGGGTCTCTTCCCCCGGCCCATGGCGAGGAGTGATGCCGCCATGTCGCCTGCCTGTGTCGTGGCTTCAGCGACGTCGGCCAACTGGTGGACATCGGCGCCGCGCTCGGAGGCGACGGCGAGCCCTGCAGCCCCTGCCACCGCACCGCCTGGGCCCGAACTTTTAATGGCGTTGGCGCCGCGATTGTAGGAGGCGAATTCCTGCGCCGCCTGCCGCTCACGATTCACTTCGAGAACACCACGAGCCCTCTCCTGCTCTCGGATGAACCGGTCATCCTGTGCCCGCTGCATCGCTAGCATGCGTGCGGCATCCTGAACCGTACCAGTCATCGACAGCCACGTGCCGCGGCCGTACCTCGCCTCGAACGCCTCGCGTCCGGCAGCGTGGAGGTTCACCAGCTCGGCGAACATCCGTTCGTCCTCAACACTCAGAATCCGTCCCGACTCGTTCGCAGACCCGGTGGTCCCTCTCGCACGGTTGACCGCTGGCGGCGCAGACGATGTGTCTCCCATGTTCGTGCCTCGCCTATTGATCCACCGGAATCACCGGATTCGTGACGCTGCCCTCGACGACGATCCGCTTTTCGATGGTCGGATCCTCGCGCTCACCCTCGCGCAGGCGAGCCGCGTAACGAACGTTCTCGAACTCGACGGCGCGCACGTCGGCCTGCACCTTTCTGACGTCCACGGCACGGTGCAGCAGCTTGAAGTCCTCGAGCAGCGAGTGTGCCCCGGGTAATGCCTCGATGAAGAGTGAATCGGTAGGCACGACGATTTCCTCCTGCCCGCCGCCTGCGGCCAGGATGCGCTGGTAGGCGTCGACGAGGCCCGGCATCAGCCGCGTGAATTCCGTCTCCGAGAGCGTTTTGCGCAGGCAGCACACGTATTCGATGAAGTCAGCCATCGTCCAGTTGCCGAGGGGATCCGGATCGCGCAGCCCGACTTCGCGATCGATGTAGGGCAGCATCAGGAAGTCGGTGAGGTCGTTGCGCTGCTTCATCGAAAAGATCATGTAGTTGCCCTTGAACCCCATCAGACTGTCGAGGTCCGCCACTTGGTGGAGGGGCTGGAACTCGAGATCGAGATCGAGCTCGCACTTCATCACGATCTTGAGCGGCTTCTGCCAGTCCGGAGGACCTGGCACAGCGTCTGGATCGAACTCGAGGCTGTACGTCTTGTCGCCAATCAGCTTCGGAACCGGAACATCGTGGAGGCGGAAGAACCGCTGGTCGGGCGGCTCGTGGTTCCAGATGGCGTGCATGTAATACATGATGTTCGCCTTCAGGTGCACGCGGAGCCGCGCAATCTGCGCTTTGCGATTGAGATGTTCGCTGAGCGCCTTGGTGTAGAACTCGGTCAGGCTGGTGAGCGCGGTGGTCTCGCGCTCGAGCCGCGCCACCATTTCCTTTTCGAGCTTGGCTTCGCGCTCGTATGCCTCGCGCGCGGCGTCCTCCCTGACACGCGCCGCCTCTGGGGTTTCCGGATCGAGCGAGCCAAAGGCCATCTCGGCGCCCGCTTCGAGAAAGCCTTCGTGCTCTTCGGCGTCAATCGCGTTTGCGCGTCGCTCGATCGAGCGCTCGAGCGCGGCGTATCGCCGGCCCACCCCCGCGCGGATCGTGACGATCTCCTCCTTGAGCTCCTTCATGACGCGCCGCTGCAATTCCACGTTCGCGAACGTTTCCTGCAGTGAGACCTCGTCGCCGGCGACCTTCGTCGCCAGATAATCCATCGCCGGGATGAACGTGTCGTCGAGGATGACTCGACGCAGAATCCAGTCGTGCGCGACGATCCAGTCCTCGTCGATCTCGTTCGGCTTCGGGAACTCCTGAGCCACGAGCACCACCGGCGTGAGCCGATGAATCTGCTCGCTGACCATAAATCGACGCTGCAGCTCGTAGAAGAGATACGTGACCGGGATTTCGTCATTCGGGTTGCTGATCTCGCCCGACTCTTCCGTCTGCGTTTCGAGCGTATCGGTCATCGACACTTCGACGGTTCGCTCGGCCTTGTATTCCTCTGTGGCCTTGAGGACGGCTTCACGGAACGCCTTCTTCGTCTCCACGGATTCGGTCGCCGCGCTGTGCGAGGCGCCGGCCTGGGCCGAGGCTTCGCCGATCCCAGCGACCTTCAGACCGCCCTTGGCGCTCATCTGGAAGTTGGTCTTGTTCTGCGCCTTCTCGACGATGGCGGTTTCGATGCGCGAGGTTTCGGTGATGTCGCTCTTGCGCGCATGCAGGCTCGAGGCGACCTCCTTCTCCGCGCGACTCTGTTTGACCGCCACTTTCTTCGCGAAGCGTCTCGTCTCTTTTGGCGCGAGTGGAACGGTCTTGACGAGACGACCCGGCTGGTAGGCAATCGGCTGCCAGCGCTGGCGATACGTGACCACGGCTCCGAAGTTCACGCTTCGTTCCTGTCTGTTGGCCGCGTACGTCGTGAAGCGATACGGTTGCCTGACTGCCTGCCCGAGCGCCTCCAGCAGCGGATGAAACTGCTCGAAGTTGTTCTCGATGAGTCCGTCTTGAGCCACGTGAGCGATGATGCGCTCGCCCTGCTGGCGCAGCGACCGACGCCGTTCGGTGGCGTGCTCGAGCCACGCCTCGTTCCCCGTATCCCAATAGTCCTTGCTGAGCGGCGTGTTGAGCGCCTGGGCGATCTCGACCAGCCGGTCTTGCGCGTTCATCACCGCCGGCGCCGGTGGCGGCGGCGCCTCGGGATCCGTCGCGAAGAAGGTGGCCGCATCGCCTGCTTTGTTGGCCGGCGGCGCCGGCTGCAGCGCCGCGTCCGGCGTCACGGCGGCCAGCGCTTGCCACTGAGCCGGCGTGATGTTGAACGCGGAAACGACCGAGACAGGCGGCGGCGTGCCCTGCGCGACTGCTTTGACGTCGTCGGCGAGCTTGGCCCAGTCCTTCACGAGCGACGCGAGTCCGGCCGAGGCCGCAAGGTAGTCATTGGGATCGAGGCCGAGATCGACGAACTGTTCGTACAGCTTCTGCTCTGCCGCCTCCACGTCGTCATCGAACAGTTCCTGCCAGACGTCTTCGAACGCGATGCGCAGGTGATGGAAGTCATAGAGGGCCGGACCATCGGCCGGGCCGCCGTGCGGGGCGAACCCCTGGACGCTCTGGTTGACCTGGTCGAGCGTCGCCCGTCCGTTGAGTCCGAAGACGACTCCAGACTCCGGCGACCGCACGTCCCGGACCAGCGTGTCGATCAATCCGGTGATACTCGTGTCCGGTTCAAGCAGCGGTGCCGGCGTTGGCGGCGGAGGAGGTACCGGTTCCTCCTTGCCTTCCAGGAGAAGCACACAGGGATCGACCGGCTCGTCGCGACACAGCAACGCGACGTTCCGACGTACCAAGGTTGGCGACAGCGTGTAGCCGAGCAGCGGTTCGATCTGCGCGGCGGGAATCGCCTGTACGAAGTTGCCGGCTTGATCGGCGAAGCGCGCGGCGTCGGCCGATGACAGGGCCGCAGCCCCGATGGCCGTCGAACTGTTGATGCGGTGTATCGACTCATGGATCGCCGCCCGATTGGCGGCTTCAACGCGTTGGCCTGGAGCCAGGTAGCGTCGAGTAGAGCCGTTGCGACGCTCGTCGGGAATACCCGAGAGCGCCGACAGGAACGAGCCGAACTGCGGTGCCGCACGAAGGCGACGCGCGCGCCTCTGTTCGAGACGTTCCGCGAAAATCGCCCGTGAGCCGGTTTGCAAGAGTGTTCCGCGTGTCGTGGTACCGCGCATTCGAGCAACCACGGCATCGATGTCGTGATCGAGCAGCGGGACAGGCACGTCTGCCTGCTCGAGGCGACCACGGGGAATGGTCACGACGAACGACTCGCGCGCGGATACGTTGGGCCGATGGACTGTCGCCAGCGGTTCGGCATCATCTCGCAGAGTCGAGTCGAGCCCGGCGAAGACCGCCACTATCAAGTTCAGCCCACCGTCTCCTCGGAGATCGGATCGCTGGAAGGTCAATGAGAAAGCACCAGCGCGATCGGTGGTCGCCGTGCCCAGCACGAGGGCTCGATCGTCCTGAGTGCGCGCGCCTCGTGCGCGCGTAGGCGCGTTGGGAGGCGCAATGAGGAAACCGACATGTTGGATCTTGACGATGAGTCCAGAAATGCCGAGGCCCGACTCCGCCACGAGGACGGTTCCGGAGACGAGGTTCATGGTGCTACCTCCCTGGTTCGATCTGGCGGGGAGGTGTAACGCTAATTCAAGTCGACCATTGCCGCAACACACCGCTGCACGTCTATTGTTGTCGAGCTAGGGCCCACTGCCGACGCGTAGAGAGGCAGCGAGATCATGCGCGAGAAGAAATGGATGGAGACGACATCGGCGCGAGACGCCGACGCGATTCTCGTTATCGCCCGAAGCGTCTGTCATTGCCTCTTTCTTGGTCTGACGTCCATCACCGAGAACGGCAGCGGCCTTCACACGAGAGCGTATGTCAACCTCAGTGGATTCAACGGCAGTTGGAGCGACAACGCCGGCAACAGCAATCAGTCGCTCGTCTTCAATCCCGGAACAACCTGTCCCCGCGGCCCCCGCACCGGCCCAACTGTTCCCGTGACGTCGGACGCCCAGGGCTCGATGCAAGCCGAGCCAAAGAAGAACTAGACGCTTTTTGTCCTAGAGCCTGTAACAAGACCTCAATCGGTAACCCTCGTGTGGTTGCCTTAGGGTCGACGTGCCAATACGGTCGGGTGGCAAACGTCTACTGTCCAGGAGAATTCGGCAGATCGATTAGGACGATATCCGAGTTGTCGCGTAACCGGTCGAACACGATTTGCTTGCCATCAGGCGTGACGTCAAATGTACGCATGGAATCGCGTTGCTTCAATTGCGTCAGCCGGCGGCTCTGCATTGTTCTGAGATTCAGGAGCCAAAAATCCTGCGACCGCAAATTGCCTTGCATGTAGATCAGCCCTTGTGCGTCGGGCACGAATCGGACGCGTTCGCCGTCTCGGCGAACGAGGATCTGCGGCAATTCCACTCGGCTGCCATCGGGACGGATCGCCAGAAGCGGTGCGAGCGCCGAGACATTCGGGCCGGCATACACAATCAGGCTTCCGTCGGGCGACCACACCGGATCGAGTGCCGCTCCCGAGATCAAGCGAATGGGGCTGCCGCCATCGACGGAAACTTTGAACAATCCGGCGCTACCGGCCTCGTCGCCTCCTATGACAATCCACATGCCGTCGGGCGACCACGATGCACCCCCGCTGACGTTCAGCGTGTCGGCGAGGGGCTGAAGCTCACCGCCATCGGCCGACAGCACGTGCAACCGCAGTCTTCCTTCGCGGCGGATCACCACCGCAACCTTCCGGCCATCTCGTGAGGCGGCCGGCGGGGCGAGCACCGCGCCGTCGGCGCCCTTCCAAAGTTCAGTGGCCTGCCCGTGGTCGAAACGCCAAATGCCATCCCCGGCACCCACAGACGACAGATAAAACAATGTAGTGCCCGCGAATTGCGGCGCACTGGAATCTGCCGTCGGTAATGGAAACGGTTTGACGGCAGATTCGTCAGCCACATGATCGGTTGCGACGGGCACTGTCCACAGGCTTGCGCTTGGATTTGCAACTGTGGCAGCGAGACGCCCACCACCCGCGGCCGCCGCGACTGAGGTGTACTTTTCCACTCCGAAGCTGATGCGGCGGCTGATCTTGCGTTCCACGTCAACGATCCACAACCATGGACCGGAGCCATCTTGGTCACGTGAAACGTACGCAACGGTGCGGCCGTCGATCGGCGCCGGATACGCGACGTCGTTGTTATGGTTCGTAAGACGCTCCGGCGCTCCCCCTTCCGCCGCAATCCTCCACAGATCCATTTGCCTCGTGGCCGGTGTACCACTCGTAAAAAAAATCCAGCGGCCGTCCATCGACCACACCGGAAAGTGATTGTGCTCGTTGGCATTGCGCCGATACACCAGCCGAGCGTTCCCGCCTGTCCGATCAGCCACATACATCGAATCGCCATCATCCTGGACGTGATACGCGATGCGCCCGCCGTCAGGCGACCATGCCACCGCGACAGCGCGGTCGCCGAGAAACGGCCGCGGCGCACCACCCATCAACGGAATGAGTCGAAGTCGTCGAGCGGGCCCACCGCTCAACCAAATCTCAGATCCGTCTGCGGAGAAACCGCAGCTTGGTGTGTCGGTGGAGAACTCGTCATCGATGCCTTTCGTGAGGTTGAGGAACCGGCCAGTGCCGACCTGCCCGACCCACACGTCGAGCGGCCCCTCGCGGTCTGAACGGAATGCCACGAACTTGCCGTCCGGGGAGATGGCGGCACTGCGCTCGGTACCTTCGAAGTTGGTGAAGCGCGTGAACAACGCATTCTCCAGGGGGTTCGCAACGCCGCCGCGCGCCGGAAGTACCCTGAGCGCAGCGAGGGCCCCAATTGCCAGGACCAGCGCACCCACGACCAGAGCCCACCACTGCCACCGAGCGGCGGGTCGCGCCTTCACGGGCGGAACCACGACCGCGCCTGACGCTGTGGATCGCTGTCGCAGCAAGCGCCGCATGTCGATGACGACCTCTCGCATCGACTGATAGCGATCGGCCGGATCGTTCTCCAGTGTCTTCTCTATTAGGAGACGCAACGCCATTGGCAGATCGTGCGGCAATGGTTCCGGCGCCCCGTCAACAATGGTCCGCAAGAGCTCGAGAGTGCTAGCGCCGCGGAACGGACGACGTCCCGAGACTGCCTGGTACAGGACCACGCCGAAAGAAAAAATGTCGCTTCTTGCGTCGAGCGCCTTCCCGGCAGCCTGCTCGGGCGACATATAGGCGGGGCTGCCAACAACGATTCCGCTGCGCGTCTGCGGCGCGACGATGGTGGCGTGATCCTCGGCAGTCTCAAGCGCCTTCGCCAAGCCGAAATCTGCCAGTTTCGCAAAACCGTTTTTGCCGATCAGGATGTTGGCGGGTTTGAGATCGCGGTGAAGAATGCCAGCAAGGTGCGCCGTTGCAAGGCCATCTCCAACGCCGGTCAGTAGCTCGATCACTTGCCGCCACGTCCGCACCTCTGACCGAAGCCAGTCCTGGAGCGTGCCCCCTTCAGCGAGTTCAGCGACGAGGTATTGGTCGGACTCATACTCGCCGACCGCGTACACCGTCAAAATGTGGGGATGGTTCAGCGATGAGACGATCTCCACCTCCCGCTGAAAGCGACGTCGCGCCTCGGGCGTCGTCACCTCACCGGCGAGAACCTTGATCGCAACCGCTCGATTCAGCTTCGTGTCGACGCCGCGGTAGACCTCACCCATCCCGCCTTGGCCGATCAGGGCCTGAATTTCGTAGGTGCCGAGGCGCGTTCCTGGCGTGACCACTTGCAGATTGCCCAGTGAAGGTGGCGGATTATACCCGACCGTAGAGAGCGACGTAGTGTGTACTGATGTCCAGGGCTCTAGTGGAAGTAACCTTTGAGCCTTGGTGTCTTGGGCTTCCAGTCGGGCAGGGAAGCGTATTTATCGCCAATTGGCATCTTGACCTTCGGCAGACTCTGGGGGTCGAGGACCTCGTCCTCCGGGATGACATCGTTGATGAAGAGCAAATACGCCGTCAGAGAGTAGACCTCGTCTGCGGTTAACGTTCCCTCTCTGTTGAGAGGCATGGCGCGATTAATGTAATCCCAGACCGTCGTCGCGAACGGCGCGCGCAGCGGCAGTATTCGTCCCCGTGCCCAGAGCTCAACGTCCGCGCCGGCTTTGCTTTTCAGAATAGGAGCCTTGCCGTCGATGGCATTCGCACCGTGGCATCCTGCGCAGCCCTTCGTGCGATACAGCTGTGCGCCCTCCCGGACGGTTCCGCGTCCGGGCGGGAGTTCCTCTCCGTGGGGACCGATCGAGATATCCCACGCGCGGATTTCCTCGGCGGTGGGCGTGCGTCCCACTCCGTAAGTCGGCGACTGCGCCAGCACGGAGGCGCCCATGAGCAACGCCAACGCGAGAACTTTAAGCAAAGCCATTGGTGACGCTCCCATCGCTGGCGATCCTCCACGGCTGAATGCTGTTGTCCAGACCCGGCACGCGGAATGTCTCGTCGAAGGGCTTGTTCCAGTACTTGGCGATCTGTGCTCGCGACGGTTGAACCTGGCCCAGTTCGTCCGTGCACCGCGACTGGAGCTCGGTCTCTTGTCCGTCCCAGTTCCACATATAGCCGAACCGGGCATGCGCCATTCGAGATGCCGTTCCATTGATCTCGGCTTTGTTCCAACGTTTGCCACCGTCGGTGGACACCTCCACTAACTTGATCGCGCCGCCACCGGACCAGGCCAGGCCGCTGATCTCGTAGAAGCCGCGGCCCGGAAGCTGCTGTCCGGCGGAAGGGAAGGTGATGACCGACTTGGGCCCGATCTGGTAGTCCAACGCCGCGACTTTCGGATCCTGATCGAGATGCCCGAAGTCGTTGTAGTTCATGTAGTAGCGGTCCACGACCTTGATGCGCCGCAGCCACTTGGTGTGAAAAATCCCTTCGAAGCCGGGAACCATGAGCCGCACCGGAAACCCTTGCTGGGGCCGCACGGCCTCGCCGTTCATGCCGTAGGCCACGATGCAGTCGTCCATGGCCTTGGCAATCGGCATGCTCGACGCTCCCTTTACTTCCTCCGCCCCTTCCGCGACGAACCAGGAGGCTCCGCCTTTCAGGCCGCACTCCTTGAGCAGCGTCGAAAGAAGCACGCCGGTCCATTCGGCGCAACTCGTCATGCCGTGCGTTTCCTGAACGTTCTTCGCCCTGCGCGACGATCGGTTCCCCGCGCACTCGATGAAATGAATGCGCGTCACGGAAGGGAGGCGCTTCAAGTCGTCCATGGTGAACGTCAGCGGACGGTCCACCATGCCGTGAATCATCAGACGATGCTCCCGGGGATCGATGTCCGGAAGAAATGAGCCACGGGTCGTCCCCATGTAGTGGAGCGAGGATGGCGTGATCACGCCTACCGAATCCTGAAGCGGCGCCGCCACATGAAACGTGAGCCCCCAGTTATCGGGCGAAGGCCTGCCGCCGTGAGGTATGCGGACCGAGGTGACGTGAGGCGAGCGTTCGCCGTAGGCGATCTGATCCTTGCCTTCCTTGATCATCGGCGGCGATGCCGGTGTCTGACCGAGCGCGGGCGCTGCGGCCCCCAAGGTGAAACCACCGGCCAAGGCGGCGCCGCTTTTTAGGAATTCCCTTCGCGCAGGTCGTTTCGAACCCATGGGTTTCTCCTTCTCGGATGAGGCTGCCAGCAACTGGCTTCCCCGCAGTCGAGAGTATACGCTCGTCTCGGGATCCAATCGAGCACAGTCCGGCGGTGCGATCGTCCGCAGACCGGTCACTGTCGATGGAGCAAGGCGGCTGTCGAACGGCGTACTATCGAGCTGTGGCGTGGCGTTCAGTTCGCGAGGTTCGTGTGTTTACAAGTTCGGCAATCGTTTTCGCGAGTGCGCGCGGTTCAACTGGTTTTTGGATATGTACGTCGAACCCGGACTCCAGAGCGCGGACGCGGTCCCTTTCGTGGGCGTGAGCCGTCAACGCCGCAACGGGTTGTCGAAGGCCTTCTGTTCGCATTTCACGAACAAACGTGTATCCATCCTCGCCTGGCATGGCGATGTCAACAAGCAGGACATCGCACGCGCTTCGAGTGAGAGCGCTCCTCGCCTCGGCCGCTGACCCTGCCGCCGCGACGTACGCCCCGCAGTATTCGAGCACAACCGTAACCATCTCTCGGGATGCAGCGTCATCGTCGACGATCAGCACGCGGATGCCATCGAGCATTGGCATATCAGCAGCGTCCGCGAGCATCGCGACGCCCGCTTCGGGCTCCAGTGCCGCCGTCGCGCCCTTGCGAGACGGGACAACTGGGAGGCTGACCGTAAAAACAGCGCCCTGCCCTTCACCGTCGCTGTGTACGCGAACCGTACCACCGTGCAGCTCCACCAGTTGCCGCACGATCGCCAAGCCTAGTCCCAAGCCACCATGCGGTCGCGTGATGCCCGTTTTCTCCTGACTGAATCGGTCGAAGACTTGCGGCAGAAATTCTCGATTGATGCCAACGCCCGTGTCGGTCACGACGATTGTCATCTGATTGTCGGACTGGCTCCGTGCAAGCCGTACTGATACGGTCCCCTGTTCCGTGAACTTGACGGCGTTCGATACCAGGTTCCAGACGATTTGCTGGAGCCGGCCTGGATCACCGAAGAACATACAACCGGGGCGATCGACCTCGATCTTCAGCTCGATCCCTTTCGCGGCGGCCGCGGCCGCGGCCACGTTCGCGGCGTCTTGCACAATCTGGCCGAGGTCTATGAATGCCGGTTCGATCCGGAGCTTCCCGGTCAGGATACGTGCGGTATCGAGCAGATCTGCGATGAGCTGACCCTGAAGCTTCGCATTGTCGTAGATGGCTTCTGTCGCTCGCTGTCGAAGTTCATCTGGAAGAATTCCAAGCCGCAGCATGTCCGCCCATCCCAACAGCGAATTCAGTGGCGTTCGCAGCTCGTGGGAGACCGTCATCAGGAACTCGTCCTTCAGGCGATTGTTGGCCTCGGCTTCGCGTCGCAATTGTTGTTCGCGATCCAGTGTCTCGTGCAGTTCTGCAGTCCGCGCCGAGACGCGGGCATCAAGGTCTTCGTTCGCGCGCCGCAGAACGTCTTCAACGTGGTGCCGTTTTCGGTCATCACGAACCACAAGGCCGAACACCCAAACGAGCAGCACGGCCGAACCGACTGCCAGGGCGATTAAGGTACCCCTTAACCTTTGAGAAGTTCCACGGCTCGCTTCCACGCGACGGGTCAGAAGCTCCAGCTCCTCCACACGGAGTTCTCGAACCGTTCGAGAGAGGCTCTGGGGTACCACCGCCTCCGCGCGAGTCTCGATCCCGTCACTAGGACCACGACGACGTGTCCTGGCTATCGGCTCAATCTCGCCGCGCAGACGATTGAGACGCTGTTGCTGCCGCTCGTTGTCGACAGTCAACACCGCGAGGTCGTCGACTCGTTTCAGGGCCGCTTCCGAAGCCCGAGTGATTGCCTCGTCACCTGACGCAAAGATCAAGTTCGAAATGGTTCCTTCCAGCGCGACGAGCGCCGAGAAGGTCTGCTGCGTATGTTCGACGGCTGCCGTCGAGACCTCGCTCTGCCGAATGCTCCGATAGGACAAGAGGAAAGCTGCGGCCGTCACAACCGCCGCTACGGCGAGCCAGACGCGTACGGACGGTAGGACATGTTTCACAAGTGTCGCTCACACTGATCCGGGGGAAACAACTCTTAGGCTCGCGCGACCGTAGTCAGACGGAATTCACGCTTGGCCCGTACGTGTGTCAGATCCTAACAGACGAGCGCCACGGGCTGGGGGGCCATGATTGGGTTACTCCCACGTGGTTGCCAACGGGCGCGACACGAAATCACACACCAAACGCTCGGCCAGCGTGGCTGCATAGGTTCTTCGACCTCCGGCAGTTCGAAGACCTGCTCCAGGCGTTCGATCTGACAATGCCTGCCGGAGAGCGACCGCTGGATAGACAACTGGATTTCGGCGCCGTCGAGTAATCAGCGTGTTGCTACTTGTTCTGTGCTTCTCGGAGCCGGTTCTGAATGAACGACGATCCGGGATACAGGCCATCCCACTTCGCCCACAATTTCACGAGCCGCTCCCGCAGCGCATGAACCTCCTCGGTGGCGCCGGTCTTTTCAAGCTGCGCTGCGAGCCCTTCGAGCGCGGTGACTTGACGAAACGCAACCGCGAAATCCTTGGGGAGTAGCGTCGCCGCACGGTCGGCGGCGGCGAGCGACTTGCGATAATGAGGGATCGACGCGGCGGGATTGTCGCGTTCGAGTTCCGCCCATTCAATGGCGAGATCGGCGATATCGCTGAGTGCCGCCGGCGAATCGGGACGAGCGGCCAGTCTCGCGTCCCAGATCGTTTGTGACTGCTCGAGGTTCTGGCGTGCTTCCTCACGACGACCGAGACGTGCCGCTGCCGATCCGATCGCACTGTAGGCATAACCTCGGAGCGCCTGACGATCGGGCCCCTCCGGCAAGACGGATTCGGCCAAATCGAGGGCGCGTCGGTACTGGCGAAGCGCCTCCGCCGGATTGGTGACTTCAGCGACTGCGGCCCACTTGCCGATCGACCGCGTGAGCTCCATCCTCGCGGTGGCGTTCTTCGTATCCGTCGCCGCCAGCCGCTCGGCGAGATCGAGCGCTTTGCGATAGAACGCTTCCGCTTCGTTTGGTCGCCCCAGACTGAAACGATCGTCGGCGCCCAACACATCGCCGACGCCATGGTAGGCGAGCACAAGATCGCGCGCGTTAGTCGTGTCGAGCACCGGTTCGGCAAGCCGCCGCTCGCGCAGCCGAATAGCCTGCTGGTAGGCCTCCATCGCTTCATCGAAGCGCGCTGCGCGGTGTGACGCGCGGCCAATCATCAGATACGTTCGCGCCAACGTTTGCCGCGCAACCGTCCACGAGACATCCGCTGACGAAGCCGGAAGAAGCTGCGCCACAATTGTCTGGCCGGTTTCAATTGACTCGAGCGGCTCGCCCATGTCGAGCTGCACCATCATCAACGACACTTGTGCGCGCGCGAGCGCTTCGGGTGAGACCGATCGCGCATAGTCGACCGACCGTTCCGCGGCGCCAAGCGCCTCCTGCGGCGTGCCAACGAGACGGGCCGTGGCCATCACACGTCCGTAAATCTGCGACAGCGACTGACGTCGGCCGGGGTCGGCAAAGCCGCGATCGAACAGGTCCTGCTGCATGGCCGCAGATTTCTTGTACGACTCGTGCGCGGCCTTCGTTTTCCCAAGGCTTGGCACGCCGGGATCGCCCTGCACCTCGCCGACACGTTCGTAGGCTTTGGCCAATTCCCACTGCAGATCGGGATCGTTCCCGGCGTCTTTCGCAAGGCTGTCGAGGTATTCCAGAGCGGTGGCGACGACCATCTCACGTGCGGCCGTCGATCCCGGAAGGTCACGAATCTGATCGTGAAAATCGAA
The DNA here is from genome assembly GCA_963846425.1 of uncultured Acidobacteriota bacterium. Classification (GTDB taxonomy): domain Bacteria; phylum Acidobacteriota; class Vicinamibacteria; order Vicinamibacterales; family UBA2999; genus JACCSI01. Next base: position 546,326 of record CAWJVW010000003.1, read on the forward strand.
GAGGAAGCGATTTGCGAGCTTGCGTACCTGATCGAAGCGCGTCGCGGCAATCCGCGCCTGATAGATCGATACCGCAGCGCCGCCACCGAGCGCCAGGACGATCGACGCGGCCGCGGCGAGACCGAGCCAGTGCCGCCGCGCAAACTTCCTGGTGCGATACGTAATCGTGTCGGCGCGTGCGACGATGGGCAGGCCACTCAGGTAGCGGCGGATGTCCTCCGACAACTGATCCACAGACAGATATCTTCGCGACGGATGTTTCTGCAGTGCCTTCAGGACGATGACATCGACATCGCCGCGCAGCTCGCGTCGTCCCGACGCGCTCGGCGGCTTCACGTCACGCTCGCAGACTTCCCTGTAAATCTCGCTTGGATTGCTGCCGCTGATCGGTGTACGGCCGGCGTCCGGCAAGAAGTTCGTACAACACAACGCCGAGCGAGTACACGTCGGTGACCGTGGAGATGGCTTCACCGCGCACTTGTTCGGGGCTGGCATAGGCCGGCGTCATCAGGCGCATGCCAGTTACGGTCAGCGCGGAATCCGTTGACGCGTCCAGCAACTTCGCCATCCCGAAGTCGAGAAGTTTCACCGTGCCGTCGGGAGTGACGAGAATGTTGTCGGGTTTGACGTCGCGATGAATGACCAATTGACGATGCGCGTACGACAAGGCGTGGCACACGGTGCGAATCAACTCGAGACGCGCTCGCAGGCCAAGATTCACGCGCTCACAATACGTCGTGATAGGCACACCCTCGACGTACTCCATCACGATGAACGGCTGATTCTCCGCGGTACCCGGCGGCATCCACGATCCGCCGTCGAGCAGTCGGCAGATGTTCGGGTGTTCGAGCGAGGCGAGGATTTGCCGTTCTGCGCGAAAGCGCTGCTGCCCCGGCGGGTTATGCTCGCCAAGCCGCAGCATCTTGATGGCGACGGTTTTGTTGAATTGATCGTCGCCCCGCACCGCCTTGTAGACGGTGCCCATGCCGCCTTGACCGACACGTCCGAGGAGCCGATAGTGGCCCACCGTGAGACCGACCCATCCATCCGCACCCTGATCGGCCGCGTGGACCTGAGCGCCGAGCGCAAATGTGGTGTCGTCGAGAGACATGACGAAATCCTCACCGTATCGATGACGTCAACGGCCCGCCGCAAACTGTAGCAGGTTGACGACGCGCCACAAACACTGAAAGAGGACGGCATGGAAGGCGAAACCATGCAAGGGAATGGCTGGACCTGGCACTGATTGCCTCAGCCCAGAAGGTGGAGCACTACGAGATTTCCGACTATGTATGCGACGACGGGCGAGGCGGGAGCGACTTCATCGGAATCTGGGCAAACGCCCGCACGTTGGGTCTACGACGCGCGGCGCTTCTCTGAGTAAGTTTCCGACGGTTCACTGTCTTGGTAAGGCTCTGCACATTTTGTGGCGATCAGGAACGCGGCGATCGAAGGCTTTATGTCGTAAACGCGACCGACTTCAAGCGGCGCGACCGAGAAGCCATCGACGGCTGCGGGGCAGCGGCGGGTGATACGGATACGCATACAGCGGATCGTGCAAGCATCGCGCCGACTCGTGTAGTGGGTCTCGTCCTGGCGTCTGTCGCTGCAGGTTACGACCGGGGCAACTCCACACGGATAGGGTTTCCCAACAGCCTGCCCCGGTTGTCGCAGTTCTGCTGCCAAATGATGCCCGTTGCGTGCGTCCTGGCGGACTCGATCGCCGCGAACACCGTCGGGAATGGCCCCGCTATTCGCTTGCCAGTTGAATCGAGGAGCACGAACGTGTCATTGGTCCCGTTGGAAATGATCACGTCCCCTGGTTGTGGCGACACACCGCCACGCTATTCAGGTCACCGACGGTTCGTCAAGGGGTAGTAACCCCAAGTCGTGCAAGTGTCTTTCGACAACGGTTGTCGTAGATCAAGCGGAGAGGGCTTTGATTTGTCGCCGCTCAGCTCTACGGGGCTCGTCAGCGGTCCGTACTGGGGATCCGGGCGTTCAACTCATGAGCGCACTACAGCAGTGAATCGGCGTGCCATCCGAGCGACACAAAAGCCGAGTGCCGTTCGGCAGCGCTCTCGACGACACCCACGCTTCGATAGAGTTGCGCCCATCGCAGAGTCCCATCGACGTTGATGCGCAGCTCTTGTCCGTGCCGCATCTCACGAACGCGTGCCTCGGCGGTGCGCTCGCCTTTTCGCAGTCTCCAGATCACTCGCTCCATCGGTGGGGTTGGTGCGACCTTCGGAACAGGAACGCCAGTCACGTCAGTGATCATGTCAAGCAGCGTGTTGCTCTGGCAACCGCCCTATCAGTTATCCCAGCCATTGCCACACGACAGCAGATAACGAGGAGTCCAACGAACAACAGCATCAGACTCTTTTCGTGCTCGACACGATCCATCTTTCTGCCTGACAACAACTTATACCGATGAGATCACTCAGCCGCCTGCAGCGGGAGGCGATCAGACTTCACGCGAATTGGTATGGGCTCACCCACGCACGGGAGGAGGCGGAATAGGATCCGCGGGGTCGGGCCAGTACACTCGCGACAGATAATGCAGCGCGATACCCGCGCCCCAGCGGTTGGGGGCCGTCCAGACCACAAGCGCCGCCAACACAACCAGCATCGCCACACCCAGCACAAAATGCGAACGCAGCACTCCGAAATAGATCAAGATGATCATCGCGGCAATTGGCACCCGATCACCGATGACGGTGAAGGCCCACGTATCACCGGGATTACGTGAGAAGACCAAACCGCAGATTGAACAGCGCTCGAGTTGGGACCACCCGGAAAACAGCCGCCCCTCGCCGCAGTGCGGGCAGCGCTTGCGTAATCCACGGCGAAGCGCCGTACCGATCAATCTCGAGCGGGAAGGGGTCATATGCAAGTCGAATGCGGGCGGAGGAGCTCACGTGGCGGCTGGACTGCGCTGCCATCCCGCCCGCGCCAGCAGAATGAACGTCGCGACTGCTATCAGCATGAAGACGATGGCGCCATTCGACATCGCGATCTCGCCTCCCCAGGGTAGCGGCACTGGCTCCGCGCCGGCTCGGGCAGCGACGCGAACGAGCCCGATAACGCGTACGAGAACCAAGACGGCCAGGATGCGCGTCACCCATTTGAACCGCTTCCAGATCAGGCAGGGAAATCCCAACGCCATCGCCGCACCGATCAGGTACCACCACACCGTTCCACCAGGACCTTTCCCAATCCACCCGAGATAGATGGCGCCGGCAAGATAGATCACGCCGTAAACGAGATAACCGATGGCGGCCTCACGGTACTTCCGCGCCATAAGATCCATACGTACGTGCAATTATGACGTCGATCGAACTCCATTCATGCGTAGCCAGCAGCCTGGACAGCGCGATCTCCGCGCTCCATCGCGATCGCTCATTGCAGTCTCGTACGGATCTCTATATGGGACGTGAGCGTGAGGTGGACGGGGCAGCGGTTGGCGATCGCCAACAGCCTTGCACGCTGGTCCTCGTCGAGTGCCCCGTCGAGTCCAATGTCACATTCGATCACCTCGATCTTCGCGTCCTGCGTCTCGCAGGCGGCACAATCCTCAGCGTGAACTCGCGAATGACGAAGGTGCACCGTCACACGCTCCAGCGGCCAGTGCTTTCGCCTCGCATACATCGCAACCGTCATGGAAGTGCACGAACCAAGTGAGGCCAGCAGGAGATCGTAGGGTGTCGGACCGCTGTCGGTTCCTCCGACGGACGCCGGCTCGTCGCTGCTGAACTGATGCGAACCGGCCGCAATCTCTTGCCTGAAACCGTCCGCAGCGCCGCGCACGATGACGACCCCTTCGACTGCCTGCTTGCCGTTCATGGGAGTGCTCCTTCAGGTGATCTAACGCGAGGCCATGCCACCTCGTGATCGGCTACTCGTCTCGCAGCACAATTGCGGGGTTGACCCTGCTGGCACGGGCCGCCGGCAAAGCGCACCCGAGCGTCGCGGCGGCCACCAGCGCCAGAGGAGCGACCGTTAGCGTCAGTGGGTCCCGAGCACCGACGCCGTAGAGCAGCGAGTCGATCATTCGACCTCCAGCCAGCGCGGTGCTCAAGCCAAACAACAGCCCTACTCCGGTGAGGCCAAGTCCCCACCGGGTGACCTCCCGGCTTATATCGGCGGGTCGGGCTCCCATCGCGAGCCGGATCCCGATCTCCCGCGTGCGCGATGCCACGGCATTTGCGAGCAGCGCATACAAACCCAGTACAGCCAGCGTCAGTGCCACGAGTGCAAACGTGGCAAACAGCTGCGCGGTGAACCGCCGCCGAGCCAGCCTCGCCGTCACTACATCGGACATTCGCATGGCAGCGACCACGGGAACGTTTGGATCCATGGCCCGGACAGCCTCTCGAATGGCACTCGTGACCGTGCCCGGATCGACGCGCGTGCGCACCATCAGGCTGTTGAGCGGGATCGCCGCCTGCAGATGGGATACGTAGACGTCCAGACGAGCGCGTTCCAGTTCGCGGTAGCGTGCGTCAGCCACCACACCGATGACGGTCAGCCATTGCTGGCTGTACGGCGTGTTGGGCAACGGCATCTTCACGCGCTTACCGACAGCGGCCGCCCCGGGCCACGCTCGGCGTGCGAACGACTCACTGACCAGGACGACCCCAGGCTGTCCCTCACGATCGGCCTCCGTGAATTCCCGTCCGGCCGCGAGCCTAATGCCCATCGTGGTGAAGTAATCGCGGCTGACCGCCAGCAGGTTCATCAATGGATTGCGCCATGCCTCTTGGTCCGGCTGGCCTTCGATCGTGAACGGCCAGTCGTAGCCCTGCGTACTCCACAGCGGATGCCGTGTAACGACCGCCGCCGACTCGACGCCCGGGAGCGCCCGCACGCGTCCGAGCAGTTCCTCATAGAAGCGGTGCAGCGGCGGTCCCGGAGCGTATCGCTCTCCCCGGGGTGCTAGTTCGACGGTAAGGACCGAGGCCGCCTCGAATCCCAACGGGACCTCGCGAAGATTGGCGAATGTCCGCATCATGAGTCCCGCCCCTGCCATCAGCACCACAGCCAGGGCGACTTCCGCCACGACCAGAATCAGGCGAGCCTTGCCACGGCGCTGGACCAGGCGGTTCGATGCTCCGCGAATGAGGCTTTCCACCGTACCGCGCCGCACTAGGATCAGCGGGGCCACCGCCGCAACGATCGTGACGAGCACCGTGGCAAGGGCAGCGAAACCGACGACGCGCGCGTTCATGGCGATCTGATCAGTCCTGGGGAGTTCCGCCGGTGTCAGCAGTCCCAGCATCGGCGTCGCCCACCAGGCGACGAGCAGCCCGGTCATCGCTCCCAGCATAGCGAGCAGGAACGTCTCGACGAACGCCGCGCGGAGCAGTCGCGAGCGGCTGGCGCCGAGCGCTTGCCGCATCGAGAATTCACGTCGTCGCTCGATCGACGTCGTCAGCAACAGGCCGGCGACGTTCGCGCAGGTGATCAGTAGCACGAGGAGGCTGGCGGCGAGCACGGCCAGTACGCTCGGACGGACTGGCCCCAGGACAACGTCGGTCATCGCGAGCGGCGCCGCCGCGTGCCCGTCAATGAACGAGTCGATCACCCCAGGTTCGACCGCCGAGGTGTCGATGCCGGCCAACGAGCGTCGATACATCCGCCGCCACATCCCCGTCAGCTCGTCGCGCGCCACTCCGAGTGACACATCGCGGCGAAGGCGGCCGATCACCGTGAGCCAACCAACGCCGGCGCCGACATCCTCGAACAGCCCGTCGGCGATCGCCGCAGACAGCAGTGGCTCTTCGGCACGCATCGCAAGCCAGGCGTCCACGCCGTCCGGATATGCGAAATGAGACGGCATGATTCCCACGATGGTGTGTGGCCGGCCCTCGAGCAGTATCCCGCGCCCGACCGCGGCGGGATCGGCGCCAAAGCGTTCGCGCCAGAGCGAGTAGCTCAGAACGGCGGCGGCGGCGCCCGGCTGGTCGTCGTACGGCTGAAGGGCTCGACCGACGATCGGCTGGACACCCAGCAACTCAAAGAACTCGCCGCTGACAGCGGCAGTGGCGATGACAGCCGGTTCGCCCTGTCCGGTCAATGTCACTTCCAGATGCTCCGCGGTCGCGGCAGCGAAGGCTTCGAACGAGCGGCTGCCGTTGCGCCAGTCTGCAAATGCTGGATAGGAGGTAGGGCCTCTTGTGTCGCGCGGCCGGTCATGCTCCTGAATCACAAGCAGCCGGTCGGCTTCGGCGTACGGCAGGGGACGTAGGACGACGGCATCGGCGACGCTGAAGATGGCGGTCGAGCCGCCGACGCCGATGGCAATGATCAGCGTCGATAGGACAGTGAAGCGAGGATGTCGGCGCAGCCACCGTGCTCCATGAGACAAGTCGGCCACGAACTGTTCGACCATCGACATGCGCAAGACAATGACACACGGACGCGCGAGTGCCAAAGGGTCTGCTTTGACGGCGTCACGTCGCACGTGCTTCACCTCGCGCGGCCAGAAGAGGGTTGGGCTGTCGGTGGATCAACCGTCACAATCCCGCGGTACATTTTCCACGACCCATCCGACTGACGCTGAAGAATGCGCATCAGCTTGCCGGCCGTACGGACCGGTTCGCCACCGGTGCGCGGACGCACGCTGTAGTGGTACGTCCCCCATTGGAAGGCATGGTCGCCGAGAACCTTGACCTCCTGAATGTCGAGCACATACTCGAGTATTTCAGGACTCTCCACTCCCTGGAGCCTATGGACCGAAAGGCGGACCCTACGACGTGCCGCACATTCAGTCCGACGTCAAGGCGTTCAGTGCTTCATGCGGCGGTCCGACGATCCCATAGTACTTCACGCCGTGATGGCCCCAGGCGAACGGGGCCGTCACGGCAGCTTCGCCCAGCCTTCCATTTGCGAAGTCGCCAGAAACGGCGACGCAATTGGTAGTGGTCAAGTTTCAAATTACCGGCGACCGGCGACCGGCGACCGGCGAATCGGCGATCGGCGACCGAAGACCGGTGACCGAAGACCGGCATGAGCCGGCCCTTGCCGGCATTGCGCTTGCTCCTCCAACAGCAGGGGTATAGCAATGCCAAACAAGAAGAACTCATCATCAAGCAAGCGCGAGCATGTCGACACGGGCGCGGACAAGCGCTACGTGCGGAGAGACGACGCGGGGCAGTTCAAGGAATCCGACGATGTGGGCCGCTCGCATGCGCAAGATCAGAAGCGCGAGGCGGAGAACACGACGGAGAAGAGACAGGGGGACAAAGGGGATCGCGACGAGCAATAGTCGGGGACGAGGGGCGGTTGACTGTATATCGGCCGCCGAACTCGACTACCTGACGCGGCAGAAGAACGGCGCGCGACGATGCAGAATCTGCGTGGGGCCTTACGACGCGGAGCGCTGACTCACGCGAGCATCCAACAGTTCACTGTCTTGGTAAGGCTCTGCACATTCTGTGGCGATCAGGAACGCGGCGATCGAAGGCTTTATGTCGTAAATGCGACCAACTTCGAGTGGCACGACCGAGAAACCATCGACAGCTGCGGGGCAGCGACGTGTAATACGAATGCGCACGTACCGGTCTTAGCAAGGGTTGGGCCGAGGTACAAACGAGCCGATCGCTACATCGGCCGCGTGCCGGTCCTCACTCTTCCCGTTGGCACACCGTGGCTACATTCTTGCTGATTGCCCAGCGGGAGGTTGTATGGCCGCGGTTGAATCGCTTCGTACTCACTTGGTTGATGAGCTCGTGGATTTGCGCGACGCTGAGGAGCAATTGACGAAGGCGCTACCGAAGCTCGCCCAAGCCGCTACCACCAAGCGCCTGCGCACAGCCTTTCAAAAACATCTGAACGAAACACGCGGACACATCAACCGGTTGAACGAAGCGCTACGCGCCCTTGGCGAAAGACCGAGGTCGAAAACCTGCGAGGGTATGCAAGGGCTGCTCGCAGAAGGCGAGGCCGTCATGAAGAAGACGCCGGCCGGCGCACTCCGGGATGCCGTGATGATTACCGGAGCGCAAAAGGTCGAACATTACGAAATGGCAAGTTACGGCACGGCCCGAACCTATGCGCAGGTCCTCGGCGAGGCCAGCGTGGCACGTTTGCTTGCACAGACCCTCAAAGAGGAAAAAGCCGCCGACCGAACGCTCACGCAGATCGCCAAAGCGAATGTCAACGAAGACGCGGCTGAGGAATGGGAGGCCCAAGAAGCAGAGAGCACTCTCAACCGAACGGCGGAATGGGCGGGTTCAACCGCAGGATACGCATCCCAACAACTGACAAAAGGCGTGAGGTACGCAGCTTCCGTCGTCGGCGCCGTCAGTCGCTCGTCGAAGCGCCGTAGATCTCCTCACAGCGCCCGCACAAGCGTTCGGCAACGGGCCGCGACCAAGAAACGTTAGCGCATCTCGTTGAGAGCCCGCTCCCGGCACGTCACTTAATATGGAGAACCAAACACCGCGAGGCACTAGGTCCAGGCCGGAGGTATCCGAGCGTAATATTCGCGTCATCGCCGACATGGAGCGGAGAGCGCTACACGACCGCACCCCCGCCGATCGACTGAGCGACGCCGTTGCTCGAGTCACTGGAAACGGTCTCTTCGCGGGTGGTAACTTTGCGCTCTTCGCCTCGTGGATCATCATAAACACTGGGATGCCAGGCGGCATTGAGCCGTTCGATCCCTTCCCATTCAACCTTCTGACCTTGGCCGTTTCCCTGGAAGCCATCTTTCTCGCCATCTTCGTCTTGATGTCGCAGAACCGGATGACACGTGCGGCTGACAAGCGCGCACATCTGGATTTGCAAATCGACCTGCTTGCCGAGCAAGAGCTGACGACGATGCTCCGGATGCTGCAGGCGCTGTGCGCCAAACTCGGCGTGGACGTGGAGATATCTGACGAGCACATGCGGCAATTGCTCCATGAAACGGATATCCACAAGCTCGCGTCTGCCCTCGAACAACGGCTGCCAGCAAAGTGAATGCGGACTCGTCGTTTACGCGCGTTCGTGCCTAAAGGCGTCCTGCCGCGCAAGCACGACCGCGTAGCTCGGCCAGCGTCGGCTGACGACCGAGACGCCGCCTTTCAAGGGTGCTAGACTCGAGCCGTGCCGCCAAGACCGCAATTGCCGGAGCAGGAATGCTTCGACTGCAATCCGGAAGGCAATCGATTGATGACGCACATTGATACGATCAAGGAGCCGCGCATCGGCGCTGCCGGGGAATCCACCGGGGAATATGATTTCATTGCCGTCTTTCAATGTTCCAAGGTGCCCAGCCATCGCCGGCGCGAAGCATTTGATCCGAGCGTTTTCTAACCGAGTTGCCTTCCCGAGGTCGTTTCACCAGGGCCGACGGCGCTCGGGCGTCGTCCGAGGGCTTGCGCGGCGATCAACGTGGCTGCGGCGCTCGACGTTCAGGCCTTCGAATGACCACCCGCCTGCAAGAAGTTTCTCGTGCAGCTTTGCCAGAAAGTCTTGAGATCTTGCCTCGTCCTCGAAACCGTAGACCGCCTTGGCCGGGCCGGGGCCCTCGACGCTCAGGACGATCAGGTCTTGACCGTGCCGAATCACTCGAATTGATTCCCGCGCCCGAACAAAAAGAAACGATGATTTCGCCGACGTCATGCGGACCCTATCGGCGACTCCGCTCGTTTGCACTACCCTGCATCTGAGAGGAGCAAAGGTTCCTGTGCAATTCCAGTCGCGCACGATCGGGTCACGGCGGTCTCGCTGCGCCCGGATCCCGCGGTTTCGGGATCACATCACACTCTGTCTATCGGGCGGGCACGGTTGGTGATGCCTGCGAACGCTGAGACGGAACAAACTTGTCGTAGCGGGTGCGTGCAAAGAGAATCGCTAGAATCGCTGCGAGAATCGCGACGGCCGCGTAGGCCAGGAGTCGGCGACTCCAACGGCGCGGCTCATTTACCGGCCGATCCTCGGACCTGGCGGTGACAGGTTCGATGAATCGATAACCCTTCCTCGGCACCGTCTCGATGTATCGAGGGCTCGCGCCCTTGTCGCCAAGGACTGTTCGGAGGCGGCTGACGACTACGTCAAGACTGTGATGAAAGTCGACGTTGCGGTCGGGCCATAGCCTGCGCTCGATCTCTTCACGAGTAATCAACTCGCCGGGACGCTCGAGCAGCAGACAGAGCACATCGACCGCCTGTCCGCTGAGCCTCACCGGTTGCCCTCCAGCCTTCAGGCCCCTTCGGCGATCGTCAAACTCGAAGTCTCCGAACGTTTTTACCACGGCAGAACTCCAGTCTGAGCGGTCGTGCTTCAGATTCTACGTGCATGACAGTCTGAGAGGAAGAATTGAGGTTTTGTGAGTTGAATCCGCACGCCCTGGATGGTCCGATGCCCTGGCACGCATCGCGCGAGCTGAACGCAATGTCGACCGGAGGGCGCACAATGATCAGGGTTCCCAGAGCAGCAGTGTGGGCGTGCGCCATCTTCTTGGCCTTGGTATTTCTCTATGCCGGCATTACGAAACTCGAAGGCTCCTCGGCAGTGCGATGGGCCGAGAGGCTGACGAATTGGGGCTACCCCGCATACGCCTCATATGTCATCGGAGTGTTCGAAATCCTCGGTGGCCTCGGTGTGTTGATTCCCAGGTGGAGACGAGCCGCTGCGGCGATCCTGGTCGCCCTCATGCTTGGCGCGCTGGGCACGCACGCCATTCAGGCCGAATTCCCGCGTCTCATTCCGCCGCTTGTCCTTGGTGGGCTCGCGTTTGTGTTGTATTCGTCGCGAATTCGGCCTCGAGGAGAACAGACGCCGCATCAACGGGTGGGCGGCTAAAGACCTCTGTCGCGCGTCTGAGTGAAATACGATCGGTCAGCCACACCGGAGGTGCCAATGCCTGTATTTCTCCTCTCACTGGCCGCGCTTCTCACCTTCAGCGTTCCTCAGGACAGAGCCACGATGGCCTCAGAGCCATGCAGGTTCGGGATTTCTTGGAGTGCGCCGGTTGCCACCATCAGCGGGCCCGATGAAATCGTCAAACGCGTACGACTGTTGGCCCAGCCGGACTCGCCGATTGCGATCACCGCCCTCGACCTCACGGAGATCGCTCTGGTTGTGGGGCCGGGCGCTTATGAATGGAGCGGGGCGTTGACCTTGGAAGTGATGAATGTCAGCGACCAGCCAGTCTCGGAGGTCTGGACACAACTCTGGATTGACCACGTCGATGGCTCCGCGGGAGGCGGGCAGAGGTTCGGCGAACTACTGTTGCCAGGGCAGCGCAGGCGTACGACAGCCGGGGTTGGACGCGGTCGTGGCAAGGGTGATTTTCGCGCTGAAGACGTTGCCCTTCGGGTGTTCGTCGACCGAGCGTCACTTGACGGATGTGAGTACCGTCCGTCGTTGCCGATACCGATCGGTCGCTAGCGTTCCGGGACACAATGGTCTGAAATTCGACGCCTCTTACTCCGAGGGCTTTAGCGGTGCTGCTCGGTCGCGTTCAGACACCCCGTTATGGGTTCTGCAGCGCATGGGTCATGAACTTGCGGGTGATCATGTCCACGATGCAGTTTGACGGGGTGGGCTGGGCACCGCATGTTGTGTTGCTGTCCGCCAAGCCACGACTCCAGGATTTACACGACGAATGCGCTCGAAAGTGTCCACGCCCGCATTCGGAAAGTCATCAAGACGCGTGGCCACTTTCCGAACGATGCCGCGGCCACCAAACTCATTTGGCTCGCGCTTCGCCACATTACTGCGGAGTGGCGTCGCCCCGCACATCATTGGCGCGCCGCCATGAAATCAATTCGCGATCTTGTACGAAGACCGCTTCACGAAGGCGATGATCTGAAATGGCTTCACACACGAAATTCCGGACACTTCCACGAACGAGGACGCTAATCGAACTTTGGGCTAGCTCGCTGTACGAGCCAGATGGCAGCAGGGATGTCATCTTCGACTGATACTACAAATCCTTTGCAGCGATTCTCCGAGCGTGGTTGTCTAAGGGAAAGCGCTGACCAGGTTTAGGGCAAACGACTATTGCCGTTCGGCAATCGTCAACATCTGGCCGGGGGGTTACATTTTATCAATGACTTCGACGCAGCGAATGAACGTAGTCCGGTACATAGTTCGAACCATCGAAGAGCGCTTTGAACGGATTTTGCGGAGCGCGGGAAGACAGGTTGTGCAGGAAGTCGAGAAAGGCGATCTGCTCGGAAAACCGTACCGGGAAACCGGGTGATTGCGGTTCGGTCCTCGCACTCGCCTGCGCGATCGGCGCCGGCGGCTGGTGGTGGCGTGAGGGAGAGTAATTGTAAGCAGTGCCCGCCAAGCGATGCAGCGATCGCGTCTAAAGCCGAAGCCCCTTACAGTCATGGTGTTCAACATCCGAAACGTTTCCCCTGCAGCTCTCGTCTGCCTCTGGTGCGCCGGCCCTGTCGAGGCGCAAATCAGTGTGCAGCAGGGCGCCGCCGCGACCGTCAGCCAGGGTGAGCCCGCCGCGGACGGCAAGGCGGGCAAGGTGCTTCGCGCACTGCGCGTGGACGGCGCCTCGCCGCGTATCGACGGTCAGCTGGACGACGAGTTCTGGCAGCGCGCCGAGTCCGCCGAGGGATTCATCCAGTGGGAGCCGGACAACATGGCGCCACTCAGCGAGCGGACGGTGGTGCAGGTCGCGTACGACGATCGTTATGTGTATGTCGCCGTGCGCTGCTACGACCGCGAGCCCGATGGCGTGAAGGGCCCGTTGAGCCGTCGCGACGAAGCCCGAGGCACGCCCACGGACCTCATCTCGATCGGCTTCGATACTCGCCACGACCACCTCACCGGCTACGTGTTCACGACCAACCCCGCAGGCGTCCAGAACGACTTTTTCTTCTTCAACGACGAGAACACCGATCGCGACTACGACGCGGTGTGGGAAGTGCACACCAGCCGCGACAGCGAAGGCTGGGTGGCCGAGTTCCGGATTCCGTTCTCTCAAATGCGGTTCGATCGACCAGCGGAACGCGAGACCGTCTGGGGCTTCGGCCTGCGGCGGGAGATCTATCGGAAAGGCGAGTTTGGTGAGTGGACCGGCCGGCCGCGCGGTGAGCGAGGCAACGTCTCGCGGTGGGGACACCTGGTGTTTGCTGACGCCCTGGTCCCACCGCGGCGCCTCGAGGTGCTGCCCTATGCGATGGCGCGCCACGAAGGATCGACGACCGACGCTGCGGGCGCGGGGGCCGGCGTCGGGGTCGATCTTCGCCTCGGGCTTGGCACCTCGTCTACGCTCTCCGCAACCGTGAACCCCGACTTCGGCCAGGTGGAGCTCGATCCCTCGGTGTTGAATCTCAGCGTGTTCGAAACGTTCTTTCCCGAAAAGCGGCCGTTCTTCCTCGAAGACAGCCGGACGTTCGTTCCATCGTTTGGCCTCTTTCAGCTGTTTCACTCGCGTCGAATCGGTCGGCAGCCGGACCACTTCGCGAGCCGCATCGACGATCGCGGCGACGACATCGTCCAGCAACCAGATCACACCTCGGTCATGGGTGCCGCAAAGCTGACGGGTAAGGCATCAGGGTGGACCTACGGCGCGCTGTCCGCGCTGACGGCGCGTGAGTATGCGCAAGTAAAGTCCGACGACGCGCTCACCACGTCGCCGCGCAGGGAACTGCTCGAGCCTCTGACCTCCTACAACGTCGCCCGTGTGCAGCGAGACGTGCTGAAGGGCACCTCCAACATCGGCGCCATCGCCACCGCCGTCGTGCGCGAGCGGGAGGCCGACGCGTTCACCGGCGGTTTCGACTACAACCTGCGCTGGAACCGCAATCGCGATGGGATGAACGGGCACTGGGCGTTGACGAGAGCGCCGGCGGCCGATGGGACTGACACCCGTGCTGACTTCGGCGGTGTCACGAACTTCAACCTGACCCGAAAGCATTGGAGCCTCTTCAGCCATTACGACTACTTCGGGCGTCACTTCCGCGTCACCGATCTGGGCTTCCACCGCGGACGTGTCGATAGCAACCAGCTGAATGCTGGTCTGAACCTGGAACAACCAGACCCGGGCAAGGTCTTTCGCAGCATTGGGCTCTTCACCGGTGCCGGCCAGGCGTGGAACAACGACCGTCTGGTGTTCGGGAGGTTCATGAATACCGGACTGTCGATGCAGTTTCTGAACTTCTGGAGCGTCGAGGCTTTCGGCTGGCGCGGTTTTCGCGTGCTGGACGACCTCGATACCCGTGGCGGGCCGCCAATCGTGAAGCCCTCCGAGGTTGGCTTCGGTATGTCCGTGACGAGCGACTCGCGAAAGACCTGGCGCCTGTCTTTCGAGGGCGTTGGCGACCACGACGAGGAGGGCGGCTGGAGCGCGCGGTTCGCACCGAGCCTCCGGTTCCAGCCATCAACGCGGCTGCAGGCCTCGATTGGCGCGGACTACATCACGGCTCGCGACATTGCGCAGTGGATTGCCAATGAAGACACCGACGGCGATGGTGCGGAGGATCACGTCTATGGCACGCTCGGGCGCAACGTCGTCGACTTGACCCTGCGCACGACGTTCGCGCTGCACCGGGACCTCTCGGTGCAGTTGTTTCTGCAGCCGTTCGTCGCCGTCGGCGACTATACGAACATTCGCCAGCTCGCGCGTCCGCGTTCGTACGAGTTTCTGCCGACGACGCTCTCCTACGATCCGGATTTCAACGACAAGTCGCTGCGCGGCAACCTCGTCCTGCGATGGGAGTATTCGCGAGGGAGCACGCTGTTCGTCGTCTGGAACATGTCGACGATCGACGAGTCACGGCCCGGCGTGTTCTCGCCGCTGCGGGACCTTGCCGACACCTTCGGTGGCAGCGGTCCCCACGTCTTCATGATCAAACTGAACTACTGGCTCAGTCGCTGAGCAAGAAGCCGACAAAGAAGGTGATCGTTGCCCGCATCATTTCTCCAGTAACTACGTAACTGTCAGACCCTTCCCGAAAGTGTACCCCGGGCAAGACCTCCGACAGGCGCCATGTGCCCATAGATATTGCCCGCCGCTGCGTCAGGGCGTGGGCATGGTTCTGGCACCGGCAGCGCTGCCCGTCCCGTCGATGTCGGCAAGTGCAATCGGAGAACCCGTGATGACGCCAGGCTTGATGCGCTATTGGGCTTCTGTCGTGAAACGGCCCGTACCCGAGAGTTCGCGAGCAACGGTCGTTTCATGCCTCGCGATGCTCGGACTGTGCCTCGCAGGTACGACCGAGGCGGCCACCATACGTGTGCCAGGCGATGCGCCCACGATTCAACAGGGCATCGCCGCTGCCGCGAATGGAGACACGGTGCTCGTCGCGCCTGGCACGTACCACGAGCGGATCAATTTCCTCGGCAAGGCGATCACCGTGACCAGTGAACAGGGGCCGGAGGTAACCGTGATCGACGGAAGCCTTGGTGGGACGGTCGTGACCTTCCTGTCGCGCGAAGGCCGGGATTCCGTGTTGAGTGGCTTCACGATACGTCGAGGATTCAACGTGCATGGGGGCGGCGGGATTGCGGTCGGCAGTTCGTCTCCGACTATCCGGGGCAACACCATTACCGAAAACGGCGGCTGTAGCGGCGCCGGAATCAGCAGCAACGCCAGTGCTCCGCTTATCGAGCGCAACAGAGTGATTGCGAACAGGGTCGAAGTGTGTACGGGCGGTTGGGGGATCGGGATCTTTATTCTGGGCACGGCCTCCGGCCGAGCGGCGGAGATCTTCGACAACGATATTTCCGGCAACACGAGTACGGGATCGACGTTCGGTGGAGGCGTGGCGCTCAACGGCGCGGGCGCGGTCGTCCTTCGCGGCAACGTCATTAGCCGCAATATGACCGTCGGTCCGTTCGGCTGCGGATGGGGTGGAGGTCTGGTCAGCGCCAATTTCACGCATGCGACGCTCGTCGGCAACCTGATCGTCGGTAATACGGCGTGCTTCGGCGGCGGCGTCAATTGGGGAGGGAGCAACGGCACGAACGTCTGGACCAACAATACGATTGCCGACAACGACGCGCTTCAAGGAGCGGGCGTGTCAGTGTCCGGATTCGCGCGAAACGAGTTTTACAATAACATCATCGCCGCGACCTCAGGGCCGGCGCTCTTCTGTGAATTCACACAGCCACTTCTTCTGAACGCGAACGACATTGTTAGTACCGGAGCGGCGGCCTACAGCGGGATTTGTCCCGACCAAACCGGTGTGAACGGAAACATCTCCGTAGCCCCTGCCTTCATCGATCCCCTGCACGGTGACTATCGCCTCATGATGACCTCGCCGGCGATCGATGCGGGCAACGATGCCGCTGCGAACCTGCCCCCGACGGATCTCGAGGGAATGCCGCGGGTCGTGGACGGGGACGATGACGGCGTGGCCCACGTCGACCTCGGCGCGTTCGAGTATCACAATCACGCCCCCACGGTCAGCGCAGGCGAAGATCGGATCATCACACCCGCCGGTGAGTGCCGTCCCACGGTGACGCTGGACGCCCTGGCGTCGGATCCGGATGGGGATTCGCTGACGATGACGTGGACGGGGCCGTTCGGCACCACGACCGGCGCGACGATGACGATCGCGTTACCGGCCGGTGCCTACACGTTCACGGTGACAGCAAATGACGGCAACGGCGGATTCGCGACCGACACGGTCGTCGTCCGGGTCCTGGACACGACCGCTCCGGTGATTCACATGGCGAGTGCGACGCCGTCGGTCCTCTTGCCCGCCAATCACACCATGAGACCAGTCACCGTCACCGTCGATGCGAGCGATGAATGCGGGGCAGCCCTGACATGCCGGATTGTGTCGGTGACGAGCAATGAGCCCATCGACGGGCTCGGCGATGGCGACACGGGCCCGGACTGGGAGATTACTGGAGATCTGACGGTCACCCTTCGGGCGGAACGCGGCGGCGCAGGTAACGGTCGGGTCTACACGATTACTGTCGTCTGCGCCGATTCGTCAGGGAACGCGACGACGTCCACGGTGACGGTCAAGGTTCCGCGCAACAACTGATCAGCCTTGCTCATCTTCGAGAGAAGCGAAACGGCATGAACGCCCCCTGACAACTCACGCGAGTACCGCCTATCCCACCAAATGAAGGCACAAATGCCCAGTCACCTGCGAGGGTGCCCGAAATACCATCAGCTTCGACGGCTCCCTCACTCGTGGCCGCGAGCGTCGTAATGCCGGTGTGCGTCGAAGATGATCGGAACTCCAACATGTTGATCTCCAGCCTGCCCGATCTGGAGATGTTTCCTTTGAGGCTGCCAGATGTGGAGCCGGGAGGATTCGACGTGGACAAGCTGCCGGTAATCGTCCCCTCCCGCTGAGACAAGTTCCAAAACAATCCAAAAGCGGACGGACTGCTAGTGTAGGGAGGTACACTGCACGCCGTTACGGTCAACTGATAGACACCATTTACATCTGGAAACGGTGCCGCTGACGGGCCTGAAGGACTACCGCAACCGCAGGCTGCCAAACACATCACCGCAAAGACTGGCCGCATAGGAACATCTCGTTCAGCAGAGAAGGTGCCAACCTTGTTGGTCCACACACAATCGAGGTTGTGGAATTCGCGAACGGCCAGATGTGGGTTGCGGCGAGGATGCGAGCTCATCTTGAAAGTCGTAAGCCATCCACGCCCCACACTCGTCGCGTGCCGGGAAGAGACTTGAGATGTCCATAGGTGCCTGACCTCTTCCCCGAGTTCAGCCAGCCCTCGATCTGCTTGGTTGCGCGGCGGTCCGCCGCCAGGAGCGACAAGCGGAAGAGCTCCGTGGCCCCATCCTCGAAGACGGTCGCCGTCCACGAGCCGGATTCATCGGGGAGGATTCGCCCGTCCTTGGGCCACATCAACCCATCCGCTTCAACAGCCAGCCAAAGATGTACATTCGGCCCCACGTCCTGTGCCCAGCCGGCCGCTCGAAACGCGCGAGGGACCGATGCGAGCGCTGCCGGGCTCGTAATCTCACCTTTGACCGAGTCGACCGCATACGTTTCACGGCTTCCGGTGCGGACCGCTTGAGCGGACACAAACGGAATTTCAGCGATGTATTGCGTGTATCTCGTGTTCGCATCCGTGAGACTGATCAGGTGAAGGTCAAGGGAACTGTCGAGCCCCTCGAGCTTGGCGGCGCTGCTTTGGGCCTTGGCTAGTCGAGAGGCGATCTCCTGTTGCTTATACATCGCGCCTGCAATGGCGGCGATCCCGGAGCAGATCGTTGCTCCGACAGCCAGCAACTGCCACACCGAGACACCACCAGGCGGATCAACCGTCTGGAGAAACTTGACGGTGCCTTCCCCAAAAGGCAGTTGCGCGGCGGTCAACAGTGTGGCAATCCCGCCGAACAAAATACTGCGGTTGGTCAACCGAGACCCGCGTGGTTCGATCTCTTGCAGATACCCGTCGATTCGGCGGCGTTTGTCTCGGATTGTTTTGAGTAGCTTGTCGTGGCCTTCCTTGTCCTTGTCTTCCATGTTCCGCTAACGATTAGACGGCCATCGCTGTGAACCTTCCCTGGCGGCGCAAAATGACCCGCACCTCGTAGCCACCATACGCTTTCTTTCCTAACACGCGGCCGACGCGGGCCTGAACTACCGGCGACCGGTGACCGGCGACCTGTTGTCGGCTTGACAGCAAACTCGCCTCTCCTGATACTCGATCTGTCATCGTCGAGGAGTCGGTGACCCCAGCCATTCCGATCGCAAAGAGCTAGGAGGCTTGTCATGCCTGCCGTTGTTCGCTCCGGAGCGCTCCTCGCTTTCCTGGTATTTTCCGGGGCCTGCGACCGACCCACGTTTCCAAGTTTGTTTTCGCCGCAGCCGCCGTCGTCGTCCCAACCGCCACCCGCAGGACAGCCTCAGCCATCGCCAACGCCACCGCCTATAGAACAGCCTCCCTTGACTGGCCCTGGGACCACGTATGTCTTCAGCGGACCACTTTCGTACCAGGTCAGCGGCTTTACGACGGCTTCGAAATACGTCCTTTACGACAACGGTGCCTTCGCGCTTCAGTATGCGTCGTTCTCGAACCCATATCCTGGCGTGTACCGGCAGGAAAACGGCGGCATCAGCTTCGATTTCGGCGCGAATGGCTCGTCGGATGCTTCTGGCGCGCTCAACGGTGATTTGCTGGAAGTTCGCTACAGCGAGCAGATGCAGCATTCGGATTTCGAGAACGCTGTGTACAGACGCTCTCAGTGAGGACTCGATCACCTTGCCGGAGCGGGAAGAACCTCGTCGTCGCGGGAACGCTTCTGGTCTCTGCGCTTCAAGTTGATGAGTTCACTTTCTTGGTAAGGCTCTGCACATTCTGTGGCGATCAGGAACGCGGCGATCGAAGGCTTTATGTCGTAAACGCGACCAACTTCGAGAGGCGCCACCGAGAAACCATCGACAGCCGCGGGGCAGCGACGCGTAATGCGGATCCGCATGTTACGGTCGTAGCAAAGGTAACGCCACAGAGCGGACGCGGGGGGACCGCATTAACAGGAAACTCACCTCGGCCGCGCGCCCCGATAGCACCGGATACCGCGTCCGACGCGGCTTGCAAGAGACTCTTCAGGCCGTCTGCCGTTGGCGAAGTTGGATCAGTAATGGATCGCCCATCGCGCGCCCTCGGTTGTCGAGCACCTGCTGAAAGACTTGGCCTGTCGTGTAAGACCGAGCGACTGCTATTGCGACGGCAAACGAGTGATACGGACCAGCGAGATGCTCGAAGGACTGAGCATCGACTATCTCGAAGTCTTCGTTGATGGTATTGCGAATGACGACATCGTTCGACGTCATGGGATCTTTGAGTGTGCGCGGAAACGCCAGCGCCGATCTGTACGGTTCCTTACAATCGGCGGTTACACAATCGTAATTCTCCACCGCGGGCAGGTAGGGCAGTTGGTCTCCGGAGTAAATTCACCCACAATCATGGATACGAAGGCTAACTCCGCAATCTGGCGATATCCTGATCCGATGCACCTGGGCATGGGTTTTCTTTGAGTGAGGAACGCCGCTGTACTCGGGTAAATGACCAACGGTTGAAACGTGCCAGCTTGCCAGCCAAGCGTCACATGCGAGCCATGGAAGACCAGACGATCCCGGGACGAGCCGTGTTATTGGACAGGTTCAGGCTGCTCAGGATCACGGCCTTGTCATTCAGGGGCGGCGGCCAGTGCACATCGCAGGTGTCGCAATGAAACACGATGCGTTGATTCACCAGCCCGGCATTCCAGTCTGCCGTGCGGCGGCGCTGAAGTGCCAGATGTCCCTTCGGGCAACGCGCGTGAAATAGTAAGTAACCGTTTTTATCGACAATTAAATCGTTCATGGATGCCTCTCATTGACGACACCTTTGCTCATACGAATGTGCAGAGGCGACTAAAACGTCCGAGCGGCGTGCTTCGTTGGAGACGGGTGCGACCGACCAACCCAGAAGGTAACGTCCCATGACGATGCCAAACGCCGCACGGACAATCCTGGGCAACGCAAATTGTGCGCCGACAACGAATTCTGTAAGGTCGTTCCTTGAAGTGCACACACTCACGCGTGGCGGCGATTCGCGCGGAACGTTTAGTGCGCGACGAAATGGGACACTCGTGGCCGATTTTGAGACGATTTAGAGATGGCTTACACCTCCCGCCAGAGCGCAGACCGTTGAAAGACTAGGGTAAGCGGCCACGGTAAACGAGAAGCAGGGAGCAATGAGCAGGTGATCGCTGCGCCGGCGGGAGCGGGGCTGGGGCTGGTCCTGGGACTGCTCGTCGCGCGATGGTTTGGCCGACGCCCAGTCCTCCGTGAGACCGGCCCGGCAACTGTCACGGCCAGGAACCGCAGCGCGCGGATTGCGATCATCTCCCGGCGGATCGTGTTTGCCTCGGTCGCGTACTACGTGATTGCCGGCGCAGCCCTTCACGTCCTCGAGCCCGAATACGACCCGCGATTCAGATTCATGAGCGAGTATGTCTTTGGCGAGTACGGGTGGCTCATGACGACCACGTTCTTCGTGCTGGGCCTGGCCGCGTTCGCAGTGGCAGCGGGACTGCGAGACGTCCACCAATCTTCACGGAGCGCACGCATCGGATTCGGCCTGCTGGCAGTCGGAGGGTTGGGCGTGTGTCTGGCCGGAGTATTCGAGGATTTCATCCCTCATGCGGCGGCAAGCGCTGTGGCCTTTCCAAGCCTCATCCTCGCGGCTTTGCTTCTGTCATGGAGCTTTCGTCGGGCCCCGGGGTGGCAGGCCATTTACCCGGCGACGCTGCTCATGGCCCTTGGAATGCTGGGCGCGTTGTCGTCGATGATCGCCCAGGTTGGGATGCCGGGGTTGCAGCAGCGGGTTTTCCTTGGCCTTGTCCTGTTGTGGCTGTCGGTGACTGCCGATCGGTTGGTTCGGGTCGGTAAACGACCACTCGACGGGCTCGACCCAACGATCAAAGATCCCGCCACCAACGAGGCCCGCGACAATGCAGAAGTGCCCGTATTGTTACGTCGACCTGAAGATGAATGACCGGTAGCGGAGGTCGAGATTATCGATGACCCACACCCGCACAATTCTCATCTTGGCGTTGGCCTGCTGCACTGCGTGCAGTAATGACGCCACGCGCACCGACAACGCACGCCCCGCCGCTCCGTCGATCGGTGCAAACGAACGGAAGGTGGCGAGCGCCGATTTTGGGGGCCAGTGGCCATTCACGGTTGACGAGGGAATTCTTGCCTGCGTCGACGGTTCCTCGGTCATTTTCACGGCATCCGGCACGACCTACGCCTTGAACGGTCGCGCCCGAGGACGTCTGACTGAAAGGCGTTGGCAGGAGGCTGAAGCCATCACCAAAACGACGCAGCTGACAGACGTCGCGAGTGTCGAGCGCCTCGAACAGCCCAAGCGGCGTGAGATTTTTCGCGCGTATGTCGAGTGCGAAACCGCGAATCCATCGCCACTGGCAAGCGACCGTTGCAAGCGTGGGCTGCAGACCACACACAACGTGTCGGCCCAGGAACTCAGCACGATCAGTACCGAGGGGCTGTCACACAGTTGGCCTCCATTGAAGCCGATCTATGTGAGCCTGCAACCGATGATTACGGCTGGCCTCGCACTTTGCGGGAAGTGACTCATGACGAAGTCGCCGTGACAAGCTCTTTGTCGGAGCTCACCACGTCAGCGATGCCGAGCCGCTGACGTTTCAGATAGAGGCCCTTTCGAGAGACCCCTAGCAACTGCGCGGCGTCTTCCAGTCGTCCGCTGGCGACGGTCAAGGCGTTCTCGACCATTGTCCGTTCCACATGCTCCATGGCGGCGGACAGGGGTTGATCGAGTCGCACGACGAACTCGGTGGGCGCGAGGGCGCGGGTGGTGGCGGAGATGGTCCGGCGGCTGGCTCTGATGTCGTGCGACAGGTGTTCGGGCATGAGGACCGCGCCGGGCTCCGCGAGTGCGACCAGCCGGCGAACTTCGTTGGCCAGCTGGCGAACATTCCCCGGCCACCGATACAGCACCAGATACTCCATCGTCTCTTCGGCGAAGCGGATACCCGTCTTTCGCGACTCGTGCGCGCACCTCTGGAGATAGTGCTGCACGAGTGGCGGGATTTCTTCGCGACGCTCGCGCAGCGGCGGCACGTGCAGGCGGACGACGTTGAGACGATAGAAGAGGTCTTCACGAAATCGCCCGTCGGTGACCAACTGTTCGAGATTGGCGTTGGTGGCCGCCACCACGCGCACGTCCACCGCGATCGGCTTGGCCTCCCCGAGAGGATGAATTTCACCAGATTCGAGGAAGCGAAGCAGCTTAGGCTGAACGTCGAGGGACATTTCGCCGATCTCGTCGAGAAACAGCGTCCCGCTTGAGGCGGCACGGATCACCCCCTGAAAAGCCTCCTGAGCGCCCGTGAACGCGCCCCGGCGATAGCCGAAGAGTTGGGCGTCCAGCATGTCGCGGGCGACTGCGCTACAGTTGAACGGGATGAAAGGTCTATCCTTGCGCAGCGAGGCTTCATGCAGGCCGCGCGCTACGACTTCCTTACCAGCCCCGCTTTCGCCGGTAATCAATACGGTGATGTTTGACGACGCCAGCTTTCGGCCAGTGTTTAGGACGTCTCTCATGGTCTCGGCAACCACAACCATACCGAGCTCGGTCGCAGATGTCTCGGAGGGCCATAGCGCGATGTCGTCGTCATGGAACGCCCGAGGGTTTGCCGTCGCAGCGGCCGATTGAATTATTTGGTCGATAGCAAACCACGCCATCGACAGGTTGGTAGACTCACGAGCCGTCGCCAGAACTGAGTAACTCCGCCCTTCATGGCTGCCCACCGGAAACACGACTTTGTAATGCGGACGGGCATCTTGGGCTAGTGACTCTACCCCAAGGGCCGTGGGCTTGGTTGCCACGCTCTCTTCTTCGCAAAGCACAGCTGAGTCACAAATCGTTAACGACTCAAGAAGGGTCAACACCTGTGTCGCCAAAACGCGCGGGTGCTTTCCGAGTTGCAATGCCAAGGCACCGGCCTCGAGCGTTGACATTGGATCGTTCGCCCGCCCATACGACTCCAAAAGTTCACCCGAAACCCCGAGTTCAACGCGCGTACGTTCAATTTCTGCGAGTTGGCCGACCAGTCCGGAATTGACCAGAATTTTTGAAGCTCTCGCGAGGTACTTTCCAGCCGTCTCCAAGCTGACATCAGCTGAGAGCAAGGCCGCTATTCTGTTCATTTCCGCGAGTGTCTCGAGATTCAGTTCGCTAGATCGAAAGGATGTCAGCTGCCTAAATGCTGCTTCGGTCTTTTTGGATCTAGATTTAAAGGATGCCTCCGCAGCCAGCATTCGCATTCGACACAGCAGGTTTGTGTCAGCGAGGGTTTCAATGGAGTTGATTGCAGTCATCGCGGCCACTTCCGCTTCCTCACACTGGTCCTGATAGAGAAGCCATCGAACGCGATTGAGCTCGAACCACAGCTGGTAGTAGACCGGCGCTATTGCGAGTTCCTGACGCAGAGCGTCGCCGTTGCGAACCGCTAGGCTAGCGTAGGTCGTGTCACCGGACCACAGGCCGACATCTATCTGTGTCGAGTACAACGCGAATCGGATGTGACTGAGTGGGGCAAGTAGAGCGAGCGTTTGATCGATGTACTTTCGGGCGGGACCATATTCGCCACTGACAGCCGCGATGTGCGCAAGGATGGCCAGAGTAGTGGCGGTGAACGGTCTGGATCCTATTCTCTCCGCTGTTTTGAGAGCTTCCAGGGCGTGGGACCGGGCCGAAGCTAGCTCGCAGAGCTTAGCGGCTATCGTGGCTTGAACTTGTTGCAGTCGCCAAAGCTGGTCAAGGCACGGTTCTACTTCGAGAAGCTTCGCTGAGAGTCTCATCTCGGCTTCCGCTCGGAGCCACCAGCCACGTATCGCGGATACCCGAGCGTACGAAATGTGGTACTCAATTAGAGCATGTCGATTGCCAGACTCTAACGCCGCTCGTCGTAAACGCGGCAATTCTGCCAGCGAAGGTTCGACACCTACCCAATTCAACAAGTCTTTAACGAAATGAGCCAAAAGATCCGCTTGCAAATGAGAGTCACTTTCAGCCGCTAACCATATTGCTTTTTGCATCAGGCCGAGGCCCTTGGTTGTGAGGCCCAGACGAGCCAAAGCGCGACCAAGAATCCCCATGCAGTAAGCGCGACCGGGTTTTGGGAGATGTTCGCGAAGCAGGGACTCAGCTTGATCGCGCGCGACCGCGCTGTCACCTATCTCTAACTCAACACCAGCTCTGAGTATTCGGTCAGACTGAGTGAGGCCCGGCCGACGATCGAGCCATTCCGCGGCTTTTCCAAACTCGCCGGCATCTACGAGTTTTTGCGCACGACTTTCGAGCATTTTGAGATTCTCCCTAGCGAAACCGCCACAAATGACCTCGCAACGCGTCGTGTCGAGTTGGCTTTCTGAATCCAGGCGTCGTGAGAGCCTCGTGGATTGCGAAACCATCCATTTTCTTTAAGCTTTTACTAAAGGCCAGACTTCCGTGCCCGTTGCGGGCAACTCTATCCGATTACGATCGCACAGAACTGTCAGTGGATCGATCGGGCAGGAGACGTGCGGGAAACCCTTGCAATCACACGTTTTACCAAGTCTTGAAGCGGCTGGGTATCGAATGTAGATGCTATCTTTTCCATGACCGCTACCTCGCGGTCACCGAACCCCCTCGGGTTGTCTAAGTAGCACGCAAGAGCACCGACGGTTTCGCCATCCGCGATGAGTGGAACTGCTGTGCAGCGATCTAGGTTTTTCGGAGCGACTGTTGTCCTGAAATCGAGACCTGCATCCGCGTTCACCATCGCGCGGCCGTTGGCTATAACCCATCCGGTAACGCCGGAACCTAACGCCATGACGTTCGAGTCTGGGCTCAACGCCGATGATGGCGAGATCACGGCGCTAAAGGCTTCGTCACTGTTGTAGTCCCTCAAATACAGAACTGCCAGATTAGCTGACGTGGCATGCAGCAAAGACGTTAAGACAGTTTGTCCTGCTCGAACGAAGTCGTCATCTACTAGTCTTCGCGACGTCCGGTGAGCCTTGTCGTGCCCTTTGATGTCCTGTTCGGTCGTCCTCCTTCTCGCCGAAGTTTCAATGGCATTCTCCAACACAGGTGCGTCGGGAAGCCTGTCCTTCAGCGCAGCGAACGTATCTACGACCAGCGGATCGTACATGCTGCCTCGCCGCTGCATCAGAATCTCCATCGCTTCCGCGTCAGAAAGCCTTCGGCGATAGGGCCGATCCGACGTCAAAGCATCAAAGCAGTCGATCACGGCCAGTATTCGTGCGCCGATTGGGATATCAGTTCCGCGCAAACCATCGGGGTAACCAGAGCCATCCCAGTTCTCGTGATGGTGCCGAACGATTGGGACAACAGGATAGGGAAAGCTGATAGCAGACAAAATATCCGCGCCGGCCGCGGCATGCATCTTCATTCGCTCAAACTCGCCGGCAGACAGCTTCCCTGGTTTGTTTAGAATGTGTTCGGGCACGACGAGCTTTCCAGTGTCGTGTAGGAGCGCGGCCGCTTCTAGGGCCTTAAGTTGGCTCTCCTCCTTAAGGCCGAGCTCTCTAGCTAAAGTGAGCGTTTGACGCTGCACGCGTCGAATGTGTCCGTGTGTGACTTGATCCTTTGCATCAATCGCAGTCGCTAACGTTTCGATTGTTGATAAGTAAAGTCTATCGACTTCCTCCACATGGCGAGTGGCATCATCGATGCGATTGAATGAGGTCTTAAACGTGAGATACGAAATGAGCAACAGCGGACCGATCATTACGAGGACTGTCAGATCGACGGTTCTAGTGTACGAAACGAGTAACGCGGCAACGGACGCACTCCCAAAGTAGTTAACCGACAGCCAGAGAAAATTGTTTCTCCATATTACGAAGGCATTCGCGGTTTTTTCGAGAGCCAATGCCAGAGCGACAAAAACGCTGTTGAAAACGAAATAAGAAGTTGCTAGCGCGACCAACGGTAGGAAGATGTCAGGCAGTCTGACAGTCGTTTCTGTGCCTTGGGTTTCGCTAAGCGGCTGAACACCGGCCAAAGCGTAGAAGATTTGACCGGCCGCCCAAATGGACACAGAAGCTGCGGAAACGTTGAAAACGACGCGAATCGGCTCCTGCGGTCTATGCTTGAATCGCAAGGACGATGCAATCAAAATGTCCAACGCCACGGTTAGAGTGCCCGCGCATGTTCCGAAGAGCAACACTGAGGCAAACACAAACGTCTCAGACACGGACAACCGCGCCTGGAGCTTGGGAACTTTGATCGTGAAAAGGCCGCTGAACAGGGTGAGGGCGGCTAGAATGAGCCAACCAGACTTGATTGGGTGCTGAAAAAGTGAGTCAATACACCTGAGAAGGACCGCTAGACCGCCGGCGGACACGACCAAAACATACAGTTGCGCCTTTGGTCCGAGAGTCATAAGCGGACAGGGTATTGAGTTTCGTGCTAGCCGCAAGAACGGCCCGACGGTTCACGGCCGGATTTAAGGGAAAATCCAACGTGCCGCGACCGGAAAAGCCGTTCAGAGTATCGGTAGCTAGCTTCAAAACTTGAGTGCTGCCGCCGTAAAGAACGCCTCACGAAAGTGAAATACCTCTTGACTATTCACCCCAGATAATGAGCTTCATCGCACACTCCTGACGAGGCGAAAACGCCCCAAATATCGCTAAATGCCGCCCGCTCTCCGTTGTCACTCGCCCCAGATGATGAGCTTCATAGTGATCTCCCAAGAGAAAAGTGCCCTGACCTAATCGCCCCAGAGGATGGTGTCGCCCCAGAGGATGGTATCGCCCCAGAGGATGGTGTCGCCCCAGAGGATGGTGTCGCCCCAGAGGATGGTGTCGCCCCAGAGGATGGTGTCGCCCCAGAGGATGGTGTCGCCCCAGAGGATGGTGTCGCCCCAGAGGATGGTGTCGCCCCAGAGGATGGTGTCGCCCCACAGGATGGTGTCGCCCCACAGGATGGTGTCGCCCCACAAAATAGTGGATGTGTTGATGGGCAGTTCCGGATCAATAGCAGTGCGAGAGACAACTGTTGTGCCGAGAACGCTTGCGAACGTTCTTGGCCCGCGGGGACGTGGCGCCTTCAACTCACGTAGATCAAGACTCCCAGCTCCTCCTCCGACGAGCCCCTCGCTCGGCATGAACTCGGCGCTCGCCTGCAGCAGCAACTTCACCTGCAGCGGGTTCAACTGCGGTTGCGACTCCAGCAGCAGCGCCGCCGCGCCGCTCACCACGGCCGCCGCCATGCTCGTTCCGCTCAACGCGAAATAGCCGTTCTGCCCGCCACCCATCACCTGCCGGTCGGGAAACATCTTCCCGAGCGTCGATCCAGGCGACAGCAGCGACACGATCTTGCTGCCCGGCGCCACCAGATCCGGCTTGATCAGGTGATCCACATACGTCGGACCCTTCGAGCTCCACGGCGCCACCACATCGTCACTCCGGTCCGCCGTGCCCTGCGTCCGCAGCGCGCCGACCGTGATGGCAAAGGGTGAAATGCCGGGGGAGGTGACGCTGCCGAGAACCAGGCGGCCGTCTTCGGTCTGGCCGTAATTGCCCGACGAGGCCACGACGACGATGCCGGACTTGACCGCGCGCTCGACGGCCTGGCACAGCGGATCGTCCTTGTAGCTCTGCGTCGGCGCCGTCCCAATCGACATGTTGACGACGCGGATCGAATACTGCTGCTTGTTGGCAACCGCCCAGTCGAGGGCGGCAATCGCCGCGCTGACCTTGCCGTGGCCGTCTTCGTCCAGTGCTTTCAGGCTGATCAGATGCGCGCCGGGCGCCATGCCCACCGGCTCGAGACCGGACTGGTTGCTCGGCACGCCGGCGGCCACGATGCCCGCGACGTGCGTGCCGTGACCGTACTTGTCGCCGCCAACGCCGTTGGGGCCCGTGAAGTTCACGCTGGCGACGATGCGGTCGCGAATGGCGCTGTGGGCGTCGATGCCGGAATCGATGATCGCGACACCAACACCCCTTCCCAGGACAGCGCCAAGCTTGGTGATTTCGCCGGCCCACGCGGCCGCCGCGCCGGTTGATTCGGTGGCATTTGCCAGCTGCGACCGCATGTCGCCGTCGCCGGAAACGGAGCCAACCTCGCCGTCGCCCGCCAGCCCGCTCAACCCGCTGGTGCTGACCGTCAGGACGGCCCCGGTCTTCAACTGCCGCTTGATCGTCGCGCCGTGCTTGGCGGCAATGCGCTGCACGTAGGCGTCGTTGCCCGTGATGATGACGTCAACGCTTGCCGGAACCGCCGCGCCGGCGGCAGCCTTGGCCAGGTGATTCGAGAGATCGGAGGCCAGCTTGCCCCCGCCCTGGGCTGCAGCGGGCGTGCCCGCGGCCAGGAGAACAAAGGTGAACGAAGCGGCAACAAACCACCGCGCACGAGACCTGGCAATCGCCCCGAAGCGAGTGCCGATCATCAGCGTGCTTGACATGTCGTGTCCTCCGATGGCGCGGGGGGGACGGGGTAAGCTGGTTTGCCGAGCCGCTGTTCCTGCACCGATTCCACGAGGACGCGCTGGGAGCCTCCAAGCGTGCGAATCGTCCGAAGACGTCCTTCGCGAATGCGGTAGTAAACGGTCCGACGCGAAACACCGAGAAGCAGAGCCGCGTTGTCGATCGTCACGCTGCGGCCAAGCTGGGGGGTTGCTGGGTCGGGTTGTCTGTTGATAAGCGTTGTATTCACGGCTTGAAGCTCCGCCGGGCATATGGCACGGGCGGTGCCATCGTAGGAATTTGTCAACCTCAACTGGCTAAGTGATTGCGATAAATGGGTTTGTCGGTTTAGGATTGGCCCGGTCCCTAACACAGCAAAAACCGATTAGGGCGGTCAATCTATTGGCTGGTCTTGTCGAGCTTGAGAATATTGGCGGTTTCTGCGCACTTTTCGACACAACCGCCAGCAGGTTGCACAGAAAAAAACGGCCAACCAATTGGCCGCCGGGATAACAGGTGAACCGACAATCGCGCGCTGTGCTGACGATCCTCGTGGTAGCCGCGGTGATCGTTCCGTACTGGTGGCTCTCGCGCGACCGGGCGCCGTCGCGCCAGGCGACAGTCGAGAGTCCGCCGGCCAGAGGCGGAAGCCTCGTCGCATCAACACGGACGGACCCGCGATCGTTCAATCGCCTCGTGCAGCCCGAGCTCGCCACCGAGCTCTTCACGATGCTCACGCAGGCAAAGCTGGTTCGCATCAACCGCAACACGACGGAAGTCGAGCCGTGGCTGGCAGAAAAGTGGAGCGCATCGGACGATGGGCTCACCTTTACCTTGACGCTGCGGGACAACGTGTCGTGGTCCGACGGGGCGCCGTTCACGACCGCCGACGTGCTGTTCTCGTTCCAGGCGCTGTACGACGCGCGGACCGCCAGCCCGCTCGCCAGCGCGTTCACGATCGACGGC
Source organism: uncultured Acidobacteriota bacterium (assembly GCA_963846425.1). Lineage (GTDB taxonomy): Bacteria > Acidobacteriota > Vicinamibacteria > Vicinamibacterales > UBA2999 > JACCSI01. The sequence goes on from CAWJVW010000003.1 coordinate 576,196, forward strand.
AAGCCGCTGGAGGTTTCCGCCCCTGACGCGCGGACGGTGGTCCTGAAGTTCCCGGCGACGTTCGGCCCGGGAATCCGGCTCCTCGACAGCCTGCCGATGGTGCCCAAGCACAAGCTCGAAGGCGCGCTCCAGGCCGGCACCTTTGCGAAGGCGTGGGCGCCAGACACGCCGCCGTCGGAGATGGTGGGGCTCGGCCCGTTCGTCCTCACGCAATATCAGCCGGCCGAACGGCTCGTGTTCGACCGCAACCCGCGCTACTGGCGGAAGGACGATCGCGGCGTCCAGCTTCCGTACGCGGACCGGATCACGCTGGAACTGGTGCCCGACCAGGACGCGGAGCTCGTACGGCTGCAGGCCGGGCAGGTCGACTTCACGCAACAGGCGCTGCGGGCGGCAGACGTCGAAACGCTGAAGCCGCTCGAGGCGCAGGGCAAGGTGCAGGTGCTGGAGCTGGGCGTCAATCCCGACGCCGATTCGCTGGTCTTCAACCTGCGGCCGGAAAAATGGGCAAACGATCCGCGGGCGGCCTGGCTGCCTCGCCGGGAGTTCCGGCAGGCCCTGTCGCACGCCGTCGATCGCGAGGCGTACGCCAACACAGTATTTCTAGGGGCGGCCGTGCCCATCCACGGACCGGTGACGCCGGGGAACCCGCGATGGTTCTGGCCGAGCATCCCTCGCTACGAGTTCTCACGCGACAAGGCGCGTGGGATGCTCGACGTGCTGGGGCTGAGCAATCGCGACGCGGACGAATGGCTCGAGGACGCAAAGGGGACCGAGGCACGCTTCACGATGCTCACCTTCCGCGGCAACCGCGCGCTCGAGCGCGGCGCCACGGCCGTCCGCGACCAGCTGCGCCAGATCGGGATTGCCCTGGACGTCGTCCCGCTCGAAGCCAACGCCGTCCGCCAGGCCGTGGTCGGCGGCGACTTCGAAGCGGCCTTCATCAACTTCACGGTCTCGGATCCGGATCCCGCGATGTCGAGAGACCTGTGGGTCAGCTCGGGCGGCGCGCACTTCTGGAACCTGGGGCAGAAAACGCCGGCCACGGACTGGGAACGTCAGATTGACGATCTCATGTCAAAGCAGGCGGCGACGCTGAACGAAGCGGAGCGCAAGCGGCTCTTCAACGAGGTGCAGCGGATCTTCTCCGAGAACCTGCCGATGCTTCATTTCGCCGCGCCGCGCGTTTATATTGGCGCCAGCGCACGGCTGATCAACCTGACACCGGCGCTCACGCGCCCCAACCTGACGTGGAGTGCAGACACATTAGCGGTCCGAGACGCTCGTCGCTCGCAGTGACGCGGTGATGTCGCTCGCGCGATACCTGCGTCCGCCGGGCGGCCTTCGCGATCGTTCTCGTCCTCGTCATTTCCTCCCTCGCCGCGCTGCTGACGCTTGCCGCGCCCGGCGACTTTGTGTCCGAAGATCTCGGGATCGATCCGGCCGTGCTGCAGGCGCGCCGCAACGAGCTGGGACTCAACGATCCGCGATCCGTTCAGTACGCGCGGTGGGTCACGCGGGCCGTACGGCTCGACTTCGGCGAATCGCTGCTCTACACGCGGCCCGTGTCGGATCTGCTGGGCGAACGCGCACGCAACACCGCGATTCTCGCCTCCTCCGCCTTGCTGCTTGCCACGATCGTCGGCATCCCGCTGGGTATTTACTCCGGCACTCGGCCGCGCAGACTTGTCGGCCGCGCAATCCGCGCCCTTTCGATCCTGCTTGCTCTCGACGCCACCGCTTCTGGCGTCGCTCGCGCTCGTCATGGTGGCCGCTCGCACAGGATGGCTTCCGGTCGGCGGGATGCTGTCGGCCGGCGCGGGCGATGCAGGCTGGGCGTTCTGGCTGCGGGATCTCGCGCGACATCTTTCTCTGCCGGCGCTGGCGCTCGCCTTGCCCATGGGGGCGACGCTCGAACGGCTGCAATCGCAGGCGATGCGCACGGCGGTGGAGGAGCCCTTCGTCCAGGCTGCGGAGGCGCGCGGCCTGTCGCGCAATCGAGCGATGGTCAAACACGGCTGGCCCGTGTCGCTTGGCGCCGTGCTCGGCATTTACGGTCTGATGATCGGGAGCCTCTTCAGCGGCTCGTTCGTGGTCGAGGTCGTAACCGCCTGGCCGGGCCTCGGCCGCCTGATGTTCGACGCGCTGCGGGCGCGCGATCTCTATCTGGTTGCCGGCTGCGCCGCGACCGGCGCGCTGTTTCTCGCCATCGGAACACTGCTTTCGGATCTCCTGCTCGCGGCCGCCGATCCGCGGGCACGCCACGCCGTCCGCACATGACGCGCAAGGTCCGACCGCTCATCGTGTGTCTTTTCGTCGTGGCGATCGTTGCGCCCTGGCTTGCGCCGTACGATCCGGAATTGCAGCACGGTGATTTTCTGCACGCGCCGCCGATGACGCTGCACGTGATGCACGACGGCAGCCTGCGCGCACCGTTCGTGTATCCGCTGGCGCTTGCCGATCGGCTGGCGCAGCGATACGTCGAGGATCGAACGCGAACGCGTTCGCTGCCCTGGTTCTATCGTGATCCGTCGAGGCCCGTATTTCTCCTGGGCGCCGACAGCTTCGGCCGCGACCAGTTGTCGCGATTGCTTCACGGCGCGCGCGTGTCGATTGGCCTCGCGCTGACGGCCGTCATCTGCGCGCTGCTGCTCGGCGCGTCCATCGGCGCCGCCGCCGGGTATCGCGGCGGGTGGATTGACGAAGCCGCCATGCGCACGGCGGATTTCGTCATGGTCCTGCCGGTGATCTACGTCGTGCTGGTGCTCCGCGCCGTGATGCCGCTCGTGCTGCCAGCCACGACCGTGTTTCTCTCGATGACCGCGATTTTCGCGCTCGTCGGTTGGCCGTTTGTCGCGCGCGGCGTGCGCGGCATCGTGAGCGCCGAACGCGAACGGGAATACGTGGCCGCGGCGCAATCGCTTGGCGCGAGCCGCTGGCGAATCCTGCGGCACCACCTGCTGCCCGCATGCGGCGGACATCTGCTGGTGCAGGCGACGATCTTGCTGCCGGCCTTCATCCTTGCGGAAGCCACGCTGTCGTACATCGGCTTCGGGTTTCCCGAGAGCATGCCGACCTGGGGGACGATGTTGAGCGAGGCGGCGAACGTGAGCGCGATGACGCGGTTCCCGTGGACGCTGGCGCCGGCGGTCGCAATTTTTGTGGTGGTGCTCGCGACGAATATCGTGTTGCAGGATAGGATCGGCCTACGGTCCACGGCCTACGGCCTACAGGGCTCCACGGCCGACAGTCCACGGCCGAACGGTCCACGGTCCACGGTCGACGGCCCACGGTAACGCGAGAAACAGATGCCGAACCAATTTGCGGGGGTCTATACGCCCATCGTCACGCCCTTCACGTCCAACGGTGAACTGGATGAAAAGGGGATCGTCAGCAACGTCGATCGCTACCTGAAGAGTCCGCTCACGGGACTCGTGGTCCTGGGTTCCAACGGGGAAGCCGCACAGCTCGAGGACGACGAGGCGGATCGTGCCATCGCGATCGTGCGCGATCGAGTGCCCAAGGGGAGGCCGTTGCTCGTGGGGACCGGCCGCGAGTCCACGCGTGCGACGATTGCCGCCAGCAAGCGCGCGGCGTCGCTGGGCGCGGATGCGGTGATGGCGCGGACGCCGTCGTTCTACAAGCCGCAGATGACGAGCGAGGCGTTCGTCCGCCATTACATCGAAGTGGCCGATGCGTCGCCCGCGCCGTTGATGCTGTACAACGTCACGATGTACACCGGCGTCAATCTGCTGCCTGACGCGGTGGAAAAGCTGAGCGAGCATCCGAACATCGTGGGCCTCAAGGACTCCGGCAACGACATGCTGCAGTTTTCTGATTACCTCACGCGCGCGAAGCCGGGTTTCACCGTGCTCGCTGGCGCCGCACCGACTCTTTTCAGCGCCACGGCTCTCGGCGCGCACGGCGCGGTGCTCGCGCTTGCGGGGATCGTGCCCGAGCTGTGCGTCGAGCTCGTGGGGCTCGTGAAGAGCGGCAAGCTCGAAGAGGCGCGTGCCCTGCAGCGCCGGCTCATGCCCGTCGCGCGATCGATCGGTCCGATTTACGGCGTGCCCGGATTGAAGGCGGCGCTCGATCTCGTGGGGCTCACGGGAGGCGTGCCGCGTCCGCCGCTGCGGCCGGTCGGACCGGATGTTGTTGAAAAGTTGCGCGCGCAGCTTGCGACGTTGGGGGTGTTGAAGGAAGAAACGGCCTCCGGTCTCCGGTCTACGGTCTCCGGTTAAGCGGTCGCCGGCGGGCCACGAGGTCCTGCGAATGTCGAGTTCGGATTGGGCGGCGGGGCTGTAGGCGCGTTAGTAACGAGCGCGCTTAAGACTGTCGAGATCCTGCTGAACAACGATCTGCAAATCCGAGTCCGGCGCACCCTGTTCGGTCGTGGAGTCGGCGCCGTTTGGGTGGCATCCGGCGCTTACATCGGCGAGTGGGCTGGACAGGTTGCCGCAAGCAACGGGAAGGGACGCGAGTCCGTATTCCCCCACCCCTGATTTAAAGCTGCTCAATAGTGGTGACGACACTGCCGCATATCGGTCCACAGGTTGTTCGCCAATCGCGCTCACGGCCTCAAACTGCACTCGCGACAACCGCCTTGCGCTGATGTCACCGGCCTCCGTGCGTTTTGATACAGCCGCTAAAAACCTTCTTCACCAATCAGTCAGATAAACTCCGACCTATCCCGACGTTCCACGCGCGACTCGGCCTGCGGTCGTCCGATCTCTCTCAGCACGGCTTCCGATCTCAAAACAACACTTGGGTCGCTCGGAGCGGTCGCAACACTCTCGAACTGGCACTCGAAGCACTTCCGCTATCAAGCTCTCGATTGCCAGACACACGCCGGGATGCTTACCCGTCAACGCCGCCAATGGACATCCCATTCCACGGATGATGTACCCGCCGTTTCCCTCGACATGCGTAAGGGCGCCGAGCTGCTCATTCATCATCTCGCTGACCATCGCCACGCGGGAGCCAAGGTTCCCGGCGGGTCGCTTTCCGCGCGATAGTTCGCCAGCGAGTCTCTTACCCGCCTGCCGAAATATTGTCTCGACCTGATTCGTTGCCAGCCCATCTGCGAACGTGTCAATCAGATTCGTCAGGAAGGGTACGTAAGCGCTCGACAAGAGCTGTTCGACCTCCGGCGTAAGTTCGAACACACGGGAAGGCCGTGTCGTGCCGGCGCGTTGACCCGCTCGTTGCACGACGCCATCGCGTTCCATTCCCGTGAGTTGCGCACGTACAGCGCTTCGCGTGAGTCCCAGCTTGGATGCGATGTCATCAGCGGTTGAGCCGCCAGCGCCGCGAAGAAGGGTGACGATGCGGCCACGGCTGGAGTCGAGAAGCTGCTTTCTTAGCATTGTCATACGGCAGACGCCCTGACAAAGCACTGAGCTACCCAGGCCGTCTGGCGCACTCTTGCAGTTTCCTCGCCCATCTCGTCAAGCACAAGAGGCATACGTTTTGCTAAATAAGCAAAATGCGACTTGCCTATCTTGCTTAACTGAGCAGGCCCGCACGGCCGCCAGTCGGCGAGCTTCGCAGAGTTGTGCCGGGTGGAACTTATGCCGGAGAAGCCGGCTTGCCTAGGAGGAGGAGTCCATGCCTCGTTTAGTGAGGATTGCACTCATTGGTGGAGCTTTTGTTCTCGCCGTCAGCTCTGCCGCCACGCTACGCACGGCGGCGTCTCCGCTGTCCCAGGGACCTGCGTTCTCTGTAAGCCATCAGGCTGACCAGGTCGCCGTGAGCCGCGCCAAGCAGAGCTCGGGCCAGACCATTTTTCGTTTCGACACGTTTGGCGACGAACAGTTGTGGACGAACGTGCTCAGGATGCACGAGGCCATTCCTTCGGTGAATCCTGTCACAGCACTGGCGGTGGGCCTCAAGGTAGATGTTGACGCCTTGCCTCCCGGACTCATCGCGGCACTGCAGGCCGGAGATGTGGACCTGACCGACCCGGCGGTGACGATTGAACTGTTACGGCTCAACGCTGTTGTTGGCGTCATCGGAAAGGTGGACGACCTCGGTCAACTCACCAGCATCGGCACGACCTGTGCGCTCTGCCACTCAACCGTCGACAACTCATTCACGACTGACATCGTCAAGACTGGTATCGGCAAGCGGCTCGACGGATGGCCCAACCGCGATCTCAATGTGGGTGCGATTCTTGGCCTATCACCCGCGCTCGATCCTGCGCTCAAGACCGAGTTCAGCAAGTGGGGACCGGGAAAATACGATCCACGACACCATGTGTTCGACGGCACGAACATTATTCCGCTGAGTATTCCGCCGGATAGCCCGCCATCGGTGCCGGTGCTCATTCCACCCGCGTATGGACTGCAAGGCGTTGGCTTCGAGACCTATACGGGCGATGGGGCAATCTCCTATTGGAATAGCTACGTCGGTGTGTCGCAAATGGGCGGGCAGGGCACCTTCAACGATCCTCGCATCGGGGTCTTCATCACACAAAAGCCGGATCGCGTCACCCCGAAGCTGCCGGCACTGCTCGACTATCAGCTCAGCCTCTCCGCGCCGGTTCCTCCGAGCGGGAGCTTTAATGCTGCCGGAGCGAGACGCGGTGAGCGTCTGTTCCACGGCAAAGCCACATGTGCGACATGCCATCTGCCGCCGACCTATACCGACGTGTTGAGCGGCCCGGATTCGACCGTGCCGTTCCTGCATGATCCTGCCGAAGTGGGCACCGAGCCGTTCTACGCGGCGCGAAGCGCCACCGGGAAATACCGAGCATCGCCGTTACGTGGCATCTGGCAGCATCCTCCGTACTTTCACGATGGCAGCGCAGCCGATCTGCTCGCGGTCGTCAACCACTATGACCAAGTGTTTGGATTGAATCTCTCTGCCCAGCAGAAAGCAGATCTGGTCGAATTTCTGAAGTCGCTTTGATCTGCTCAGTTCTAAGGACGAGTGGAACGGCCTCAAACCCGAGCGCCGACAGTTTGTCGAACTGATCCGCCATGCCCGTGAGAATGACGCGCCGGATTCGCAGGGTCTCCAGCAAGGTGTCCAAAGTGGTGTCGAAGAAACCTGAATGTTGGGCTTCAGCACGAAGTAGTCGCGCGCCGTCGGTCGGAGACGCCTCGACACGCGATGGCCTGAAGAGGAGTGCGCGGAGCAATGTGCGACGGTTCGTCGAAAATCAGACCGCACTGCCCGAAGTTATCGTTGATATAGGAACCGTTGAACGCGAGATCGTTGATGACGTCGATCAGCAAGAGCGCTGTCCCCGCCACCGGGACAACAACCGAGGCTTCGCCCGCGTTAGTGCGATTGCGCACGATTTACTCATAAATCTCCCTCGTCTAGTAGTTCCACAGGCACGGCACGCAGGTGAATGCTCTCTTGGCCAAAACGCTCGGCTAGGGTGGCTGCATAGGTTCGCCACCATGCACGGTCGAATGTGTCCGTCACGACTTCCACCATGACGACGTCGTCCTGTTCCGTATGGCCATCAGCGGCGGTCCACAATCCCTTCGCGGGTGAACGCAGGTACGCTGTGAGGCCGTTGAAGTGTTCCGCCAGTTCCCGCCGCGTCTCCGCGAGGAGCGCCAGGCTGTCCGCACGGGCCGCGCCGCTCGTCGGCAACAGCAGCTGAATCAGCACCATGGCGCCCTCGAGTGCACGCAACGCTACCGGCGACCGGCCTGCACCGAGCTTTTTCGGGCACTGCCGGCGGTAGCGACGTCAGGAAAAACGAGTCAAGCACTTGTGCTCAGTCGACCCGTGACACGGTCCCAAGCATCACGAACTGCATCCTTTATCTGTTCCCATGTGCTGGCGCCACGATACTCATAGCGTTCCCAGTCTCGGCGTAGATCCGATTCCACATCGTCCCACGACCGGCCCGGGTAGCGGGTTGCCGCTTCGAAGCCGTATCGATAGCCGCCTATGAGCGTGTCGTAATCTCTACCAGTCACGTACGGACGGGAGATGTAATTGTTGCGCCAGTAGGCTTCTTCCTCCATCCATGTTCCCATATACCCCCTCCGGTGGCAGATGATTGCAAGAAATGAACCCGGAGATCTTCGGAACAGGCGAAGGAAGTTCAAGACCAGAGTGAAGGAATGGTCAGGACGACAAGAGTGATCGGTAGTCGCCGATCTGAAGACAGCAGCGCATGGTGTCTGGCATCCGCCTCTGGCCTGAGATCGACTCATCTATCCAGTCCGTATCTCGAAATTTCCACTGGCGCGTTATTACGAAGACATTGCGCGCTCAGCCTGTGGTGAAAGTGCGCGACTACGCATGAGTTCGTGCGGCGCACCGAATACTGCGACATTTCATTCAGCAACGCAGCGGGCGTGGATCGCTCGGAGTCGACGGCTGGTCGGAGCTCAACCGACCGGCCGACGCACCACCGTGTCACGCTTCCGCACCTCGATCGGTTCAAATCCGCGTGCGTCGTACATGGACCGCGGGCCGCGGAAATGGCCGGCGTCGCTCTCTTCAGGTTCGTTATGGGGATAGCCCTCGACCCACGATGCACCACGAGCGGAAGCGTTCGCGATGACGCGATCGAGCAGTGCCGAGGCGATCCCGTGCCGTCGGAACGGCGGGGCGATGATGAAGCACGAGACTCCAATCACGGAGGGCGGCTCGGGTCCGCCGGGATCGACAAGTCGGTAGAGGCCGTAGTCCGAGCGCAATGAGGCGTTGACCCACCCCGCGGGTCGGCCATCCACGTACGCGAGATACCCGAAGGTCGTGCCGCTCCGAAGTCGCTCGGCCACGGTCGTCCGTGTCTCGCTCCATGCGCGTTCAGGTTTCTCGGGCGTCGCCGGTACGTGGGGTTCGAGGCAATAGCACGAGGCCCAGTCGGGGTTGCCGGCGAAAGCGTCGTGGTCGAAGAACCGGAGCCAGTCGTCGACGCGGTCCTCGGTCACTGGTTGCACCGTGACGTCGCCGATCTCAGACAGTCGTTCTGTCGCCCCGGTGAGTCGCTCGGTCGCCTCGCCGTAGTTCCGGGCGTAGTTCCGGATCGCCTCCTCGGGGTACGCCCAAGTGTGGCTCTCCCGCCCGTGAGCCACGAAAGCGTCGGCGACGGCGTCGGCGTCGTCCGCCTCGATCACCGCGTCACACCCGAAGCATTTGACCTTCACGACTTCCTCCCCTTCACGATGAGATCAGCGACTGTGCTCGGCCCTCCGGCGCAATGGGTTGACGATATCAGGTCGACGTAACGCGGCAATTAAGGCGCCTCTAACCAGCGACGCCCGCGCCGATGATGCGGCGCATCACCCTCGCTAAACGCCGATCTGGCGAGCCATGACGCCGATTGACATCACTCGCTACTGGGCGACTAGTGTGCGGTAACGCGCCACCTGGCGGGAACAAACATGGTGCTCGGCGGAAGTGCGGACAGAGTGGCGCTGACTGGGTACGAGTTGCACCCAGCCGAATGGTCCGTGCTGTTCACTGCTTGTCATAGACCTCAACGCCATCGATGTTCTGCCCCTTGGCATCCTTGCCGGCCGTGGTGATGGTCAGCGTCTTCCCATCGGCGGAGACGACAAGGGTCACGGTGGACAGGATGTTCCCACCCTGCTTGTTGACCAACTCCGTCGTGGTGGCATTTACCCGCGTCCGAGCGGCAGTATCGCCATTCGGACTGTCGACGACAGGAACATCCTTCCCGTCATAGTTCGCCGGGTACGCGTAGTGGATGGCGGAGCCGTCGGCCAGCACCCGGTCCACCGTGACCTTGATCCCTGGACCCGCCGCCTCATATACAAGTGTGGTGGTCTTTGGCGCCTGACCCTGCTGATACTTTGATTTCGCGAGGTTGAGTTTCCAGGTGCCAACGGCTTGGGCGGACGCCGTGCCCTCGAGGACCATCGTCAAACTGATCGCGACCGCCGTAAATAGAGCCGCCCAGCGCATTCGTGCGTGCATCGTGTCCTCCTGTGTTGTGTTGACTTGTGACCGGGAGTGGTGCCGAACGCGATGTCCCTGCACCTGTCGGGATAGGTGGCGGCGCCGCACCTGAGGGATGATGACAGCGCCGTACCTTTGGGGATAGTGGCAGCGTCGCACCTGGGTGTCTGTCTCATATCGCACACCCTCGAGCGCGTAGGCGCCGCGCGCCGGCTCACCGCCGGCGTTACCCGCGATAAACGCCGCAGGGACGACCGATCCGCAGCCCAAGGATGGTCGCCACTTCGAGACCGGACGAACTGACCTTAGGCAGGCTCTGTTTACAGAGCGGAGATAATCTGTTCGGAAGGAGCGGTCGCATGAAGGTCCGACGCGTAGTAACAGGCCACACCCCCAAGGGCAAGGCGACGGTGGCGAGCGATACCGACGTCGATCCGATCACGCTCGGTCTGCTGCCCGGAACGGAATTCTATCGACTGTGGGGTGCCGACGAAGCGCCGACATTTCCCGATGATGGATCTCCTCGATCCGCGCCGGCCTACTTTCCCCCGGTTGGAGGATTTCGATTTGGCCTCTTTACCGTCGCGCCCGACGCGGTGGCCATGCCGAAGGATCTCGATATGCAGCTCGCCCTGGCAGAAATCGAGCAAAAGTTGCCCGGCCTCGCCACCCATCTGGAAGCGGACAATCCTGGAATGCATACAACCGACACCGTCGACTTCGAGTACGTGTTGTCGGGTGAGGTCTGGCTTGAGTTGGACGATGGGAAAGAGGTTCTGCTGCGGGCGGGGGATACCGTGGTGCAGAACGGGACTCGGCACGCCTGGCGCAATAAGGGCACCGAGCCTTGTCGGCTGGTGTTCTGCCTCATCGGTGCGCGCCGCCGCTGAACCGGAGCGCTACCCACGATAAGCGCTGTCGTAGTGAGCCAACGCCGGGAAAAGTCGAAGCAAAGTTACTCATGCCGGAGGGCAACCAGCGGGTCGACACGAAGCGCCCGGCGGGCCGGCAGGTACGGTCACCGCCGCCATTAGTACGGCGACGCCGCCGAGCGTCTCCACCGGGCTGGTGTTGAAGAGCAGTCCGGCGACGGTGTTGAAACAGGAACCGGCTGCCACCGTTCTTCGATCTTAGGGTGCGTAGCAAAATTAGCGAGGCGGGTCCTGTCGCCGGACAGCCAACACTGCGCGACCAGTGAAGAGTAACGCGTCGACGCTAGTTCTTCGTCTTGGGCTTCCAGTGACCGTGATCGGCCCGGAAAGCGGGCCCCAAGTGTAGAACCTCGGGCCTGGCCACAGCAGCGGCGCAGAAACGACTCGACTATTCGTCGCGATGATGCCATGTACCTGTCACGGTCTTCGCCAACGCCGAGCGCGAACAGACGATCGACTGGCTTGGGGCGCCGACGGAACGGCCGGTCTGAAATGCGGCAGTTTTCAGCGGACCGGACTACACTCTGGTAGGCGCAGGACTAGATCATGAATCGACGACGCTTCACGCAGCAGCTGGCGGCCGCGATCGGCGCGATGTCGCTCGGTCGCACCACGCGAGGCGAAGGGACGTTTCTCGCACCAGCGCTTGACGTCGATGGCGAGCGCATCAACCGGCAGCTGCGCGAACTGGCGCAGTTCGGGAAGAATCCGTATGGCGGCGTCAGCCGCGTGGCCTACTCGGAGTTCGACCGGCAGGGCCGCGAGTGGGCGATGAAAGTGATGCGCGAAGCGGATCTCGCGGTGAGCATCGACGCCGCCGGCAACATCTTCGGCCGGCGGCCCGGGAGCGTGGCCACGCTCAAACCGCTCGTGTTCGGGTCGCATATCGACTCGGTGCCCGACGGCGGCAACTACGACGGCGACGTCGGGTCGCTCAGCGCGATCGAGGTCGCGCGGACGCTGGCGACGACCAACCTCGTGACCAGGCACCCGCTGGAGGTGGTCATCTTCCAGAACGAGGAAGGCGGCACGGTCGGGAGCCGCGCGCTCGTCGGCGAGCTGACCGCGGACGATCTGCTCCTCAAGACACACAGTGGCAAGACGATCGGCGATGGCGTCACGTTCCTGGGCGGCGACCTGTCGAAGCTTGCGTCGGTAAAACGGACGGCCGGGGACGTGGCCGCGTACGTCGAGCTGCATATCGAGCAGGGCGGCAACCTCGATCGCGAGAAGATCGACATCGGAGTGGTCGACGGCATCGTCGGCATCGGCCAGTGGGAAGTGACCGCCGAAGGTGTCGCCAACCACGCCGGCACGACCGCGATGAGCGACCGCCGCGACAGCCTGCTCGCTACAGCCCGCTACATCGACATGGTGAATCGTGTGATCACGAGCACGCCGGGCCGCCAGGTCGGCACCGTCGGACGCGTGCAGGCTTTTCCGGGCGCGCCGAACGTGATTCCTGGCAAGGCGATCTTCTCGCTCGAAATCCGCGATCTCGACCAGGCCAAGGTGGAGGCGCTGTCTGCCCGGGTGCGCGCCGAGGGTGATGCCATCGGCCGCGATACCGGGTGCAGGTTCGCCTATGCATCGCTGCACCACAGCCGCCCCGCCGTGTGCGACGACCGCGTGAAGGACGCGATCGAGACCTCGGCCCGCGGGCTCGGCTTGTCCGCGAGGCACCTGCCGAGCGGGGCCGGTCACGACGCGCAGCACATGGCGCGCCTCGGCCCGACCGGGATGATTTTCGTGCCCTCGGTGGGCGGGATCTCACACGCGCCGAACGAGTTCACGAAACCGCAGGATGTCGTGAACGGCGCCAACGTGCTGCTGCAGACGATCCTCGCGCTCGATACCGCTGAATGGACCTGAGGTTAGCCGCGTCCCCGGAGGAGCGCCCGTGTCCGATGTCGTGCTGAGCCTCGGCCCGTATCGATTCGAGGCCCGGTTCGAGTCGAGCGCAGCGCCGTGCACCTGTGCGGCGTTCCGCGGTCTACTCCCTTTTACGAGCCAGGTGGTTCACGTGCGTTGGAGCGGCGAGGCCGTGTGGGCACCGCTCGGCGATTTGTCGATCGGCGTCGCGCCCGAGAACGCCACGACCTATCCACATCCCGGCGAAGTGTTGTGGTATCCGGGCGGCGTGAGCGAAACGGAATTGCTCATTGCCTACGGGCGGACGCACTTTGCCAGCAAGGCCGGATCGCTGGCCGGCAACCACTTTCTGACGATCACGTCTGGCCTGGAACACCTGCCCGAGATCGGCCGGCTCGTGCTCTGGCAGGGCGCGCAGCCGTTGCGCATCGAAGCCGCCTGAGTTTGCTTCGCACCTCTCACTTTTCATTGCAGGCTGCGTTCTTCAGCAGCCTGCTTACGCTTTGAAGAGGCGCCAGCGCGCCGCGCGCGGATGCGGACGGTGTACTGGTTCTCAGCATTGAGGTTGATCGCGCGACGATCGTGCGGCCGTTGTACTTGCCGATCGTGCCCGACTGCGACAGGGACGACACCTGGATAGCGATCAAGCGCCAGGGGCAGTGGCCGGTCATCACAGAAACGTTTGCCAACGTAGCGGCGGCAAACTGACAGATAGCGGTCCGCGCGGCGGCGGCTCTACAGCTGCCGTCGACTGAGCGTCCGGAGAGCCAGCGCATAAACTTATGTGGCGCCATCTAACACGCATGCAGCCCGCAGCGCGTGATGGCGTCGTGCTGCGGCTGATGCCGGACGTTAGGTCGTGATCAATGCAGTGTTGATCGGTCGCGCTTCTAGAGCGAACGGTTGTCACAAGCGACACGGGAGGGCCGATCCGGCGCGCGGGTCAGGTCCTCCATTAGAGCCTGTAACAAAACCTCAATCGGTAACCCCTCGCGTGGTTGCCTTAGGGTCGATTACTAAACCCCAGGCGACTACACAGGAGTAATCCCAAGGACTCGGCTCAGCCTCGGCAGACGACGAGTCCTGGGCGACGCTCAGTTCCCCGGCAAGAGCCGCTTCAACTCCTCGAACCAGTTGACGACGACGACCATGGCTGCCGGCTTTTGGTCTCTTACGTTTCTTTTGACCATCAGGAATCGTCCGTCCGGCGCCACATCGTAGTCGCGAGGAGAGTACAGACCTGTCCACTAGGGTATCGAACAGCTTTTTCGCGTTGCCGAAGACGAGCGTCGTTCCGGACGTCTGGACGGGCACCGCCGTGAGCGCGTTCGTTGGATCGAGGTAGAAGAGCTCCCGCCCGTTTTTCGCCCACGCCGGTCTCGTTCCACCACCTGTTGACACGGGCCACACGCCGTCGTTTACGCGCGGGAACGGCCGCACGTACACCTGATCCCGACCTGATTCATTCGATTGGTACGCGACGTAGCGTCCGTTGGGCGAGACCTCGGGGAAATAATCGATGCCCGCGGAATGCACGAGCCGTTCGACCGGCGCACTGGAGCTGGATGAGGGACTCGCTGCGGACTGGCTGGACGAGGCCTTGAGTGGAAACCACACGACATCTCCGGCTGTCGTGGGCGAGATTTCCGACCCGAGGATACCGCTCCCGTCTGGCGCAACCCACCCTGGAAGTCTGTACATCCGGACCAGTGGTCAGGCGTTCCACCGTGCCGGTCCCGTCGGCCGCCTGTGCGTACAGATTGGGGGCGCCGTTCCGCTCCGACGCAAACACGATGCGCCGGCCATCGGGCGTCCAGATCGGGCACGAATTCGACACTGGAACTCGAGGCCAGCCGCATGAGCGTTCCCCGTTTGAGATCGAAGACATGGATGTCGTTCTGCTGCTCGCGGATCGTGACCGCGATGCGCGTGCCGTCGGGCGAGAGACGTGGCGTCGAGTAGATGTGCAGCGGCGCGTCGATCGGCGTCTCGCGCCCACTTCGGTCGACCCACACCAGCGACCGGGGCGAGTCCGCTGCCCCCACCTTGACGTGGACGAGCGTGCCCTGCCGAGAAACCGTGTAGTCCGCAGAGACTCTATCCAGCTCCCCCACGTCGTCGACGACCAGCATGGGATCGCTCTGCACCTCGAGTCGTGCGAGATCGAACCGGACGGCGCTCAGCGTACCGGTGACGACATACAAGAGATGCCCAGTCTCGACGTATTCGGGCTGACTGCCGCCGCGGATGAGTGTCTTGCGTTGGCCGGTGTTCAAGGTCGAGGACGGCGACCTGCACGGGCTCCGCTGAATTCAATGGGACAATGGTGAACAGGATCCCTCGGCCGTCCGGCAGCAGCGACGGGTGCAAGTGATCCCGCTCGCCCTGGGCCGCGTCAGGCCTTGTCAACACCGTCGGCTCGCCGCCGCCGGCCGACACGCGCATTAGTCCAGTGGCCGTGTCCTGCGTAGCGAACACGATGTTCCCGTCGTCGCCCCAGCTCGCCCCGCGCGGGATCCTGCTTGGGCAGATGGTGATGACCGGCCCGCCCGTCACCGACACTTTCTTCAGGTTGGCGCCGTCGAAAAATCCGATCCACTGACCATTCGGAGAGAAAAAGGGATTGCGGGCGTCGGCAGTGCCCTCCAAGGGGCGCGCGTCCAGGCGATCGGTGGCGCGCACAACCAATTGCGTTGGTGGCCCGGCCCGGTAGCCGATGTGTTGGCCGTCAGGTGAGATGGCGATATTGCGATCGGCGTCCTGAATCGACAGCGCCTGCGCCGGCAGTGGGACAATCTCGAAGCGCCACGGCCGCGCCAGAGGCTGCGGCGCGGGCCTTATCAGAGCCCACGTCACAGCTGCGGCAATCAATGCGCCGCAGGCCAGACCCGCGATTGCCACCGGCGCCACGCGGCGGGAACGCGCAGGGTCATGACTGGCCGCGTCGTCTGACGTGCCGCTCATCAGCTCTTCGATCTGGATGCGTGCGTCGCCGATCGCCTGCAACCGCTGCTTCGGGTCTTTTTTCAGGCATCTCCCCAGCAATGGCCGCACACGGGATGCGGCAGCGGGCAGCGCCTGCCAGTCCGGCTCCTTGCCCACGACCGCCACAATCGTGTCGGTCACATCGTCGCCGCTGAACGCGCGCACGCCCGCCAGCATCTCGAACAGCACGCACCCGAATGCCCAGATATCGGCGCGCTTGTCCACCGTTTTCCCACGCGCCTGCTCGGGCGCCATGTACGCGGCGGTGCCGAGAATCACCCCGGCCCGCGTCATCGCCGGGCTCGTGATCGTCGGGGATGCCGTGAAATCGCCCGCATTCGGCACTGACTCCAATGCCTTCGCCAAGCCGAAGTCCAACACCTTCACCGTGCCATCCGGTCGCAGCTTGATGTTCGCGGGTTTCAGATCGCGGTGGATAATCCCGAGTTCGTGCGCGGCTTCTACCGCCTCTGCGATCTGTTTCGCGATCGGCAGTGCTTCGTCGACCGGGATCGCCCCGCGTGCAATCCGCTGCGACAGATCATCGCCCTCGACCAATTCCATCACGAGCGCGCGAACACCGCCGGATTCTTCGAGGCCGTGAATGTGCGCGATATTCGGATGGTTCAGGGACGCGAGCGTCTGTGCTTCGCGGGTGAACCGGGCCAGTCGGTCGGCGTCGCTGGCGAAGGCGTCCGGCAGGACTTTGAGCGCGACGTCACGATTCAGTTTCGTGTCGCGAGCGCGGTAGACCTCCCCCATGCCGCCCGCCCCAAGCACGGAACGGATCTCGTACGCGCCGAGGCGGGCGCCGGAAGCAAGAGCCACGGGGCGGATTATATGGGCGGAAAGCCGCAGCAGAGCGGGATTCGCCACTGACGCCGTAGTGTTGAGCGACGCTCGGATTCACGGCGGTCGATCTCGACTCACGTGCCGCTAGGCACAACTATCGCTCATGATGATGGGTTGGTGAGCGGTTCGGTACCCGTCCGCCACGCGTCGCGAAGCGTGCGAAGCAAGGTTACTCATGCCGGAGCGCAACCAGCGGGTCGACACGAAGCGCCCGGCGGGCCGGCAGGTACGACGCCACGAGCGTCACCGCCGCCATTAGTACGGCGACGCCGCCGAGCGTCACTGGATCCACCGGGCTGGTGTTGAACAGCAGTCCGGCGACTAGACGCGCCACACCGAGCGAGGCTAGCAGCCCGAGGCCAATACCAATCGCGGCCACTCGCCCAACAGGCCCGAGGAGCGCATGGACGATGTCGCGGCGCTGGGCGCCGAGCGCCATGCGCACGCCGATCTCGGATGTGCGTTCTGTGGCCAGGTACGAGGCGAGACCGTAGATGCCCACTGTCGCCAGGGTCAGCGCGAGGAGCGCGAAGGTTCCGAGCAGGATCAGCGAAAATCGACGGCCGGCGAGTGAGCGCGCGATCCCCTGCTTCCATCGCGGTTTCGTTGATCATGACCTGGCCGCTGTCGTACTCGCGCAGCGCCGCGCGCAGGGAGCCGAGTGCTTCGGCCGTCGCGCTCGACGACCGCACGACGACGCTGAATCCCCTGGCGGCGAGCGGCGCGAGGCTGTCGGGCAGTTGCGCGTCCGGAACGTACACCTGCAGTCGCGCACCATTAGCGGCTTCGCGGCCATCGAGGCCCCAGTGCTTCACATCTCCGACGACGCCGATCACCTCGACCGGCTCGCTGATCGGGTCCAGATGGATTCGCTGGCCGATCGGATCCCGGCCAGGGTAGACGCTGGCCGCAAACGCCTCGTCGACGATCGCCACACGTACACTGTGCGAGGTGTCGTGCGGCGCAAACCCTCGCCCTTTGCGCAGCGAAATCCCCATGGCCCGGAAATAGTCTGGTCCGACGGCCGAGAACAGCGCGAGCGGCGCATCGCTGCCAACCGGTTTCGGTTCCCCTGCGCGCCAGAAGTCGACGGCAGTGTTGTTCCCCGTGTATGGCAGTGCGCCGAACACCGCGCTCGCGGCCTGTACGCCTGGAACCGCGGCCAGCCGCTCGGCGATCTGGCGAACGGTCACGCGTACCTGCTCGGGAACGCTTGCACGCTCGCCCGACAGCCCAGTCATGAACGTGACAACGCCGCGCGGATCGAAGCCCGGATCGACGCGCCACACGCGTGCCAGGCTGCGCGCCAGGAGACCTGCGCCCACGAGGAGGATCAGTGTCAGCGCCACCTGGGTGACGAGGAACGCATGCTGCGCGCGGTGACGGCGCGAGCTGCCTGAACGTTCACTCTGCTGCAGCCCTTGACTGACGTTCGGCCGCGTGGCGCGAAAGGCCGGCGCAACGGCACACGCCAGCCCGCTCGCCAGCGCGGCGGCCGCCGCGACGAGCAACACACGCCCGTTGAGTTCGACGTTCACGACATCCGGCAATGCCGACGGGATAAGGCTCAACGCCGCACGCGTACCCCATGACGCGAACACCACGCCGACGGCGCCGCCGGCGAACGCGAGGCAGACGCTCTCGGTGAGCGCCTGTCGCAGAATGCGCGCCCGGCTGGCGCCGAGCGCCGCGCGCACGGCGAACTCCCGCGATCGGCGCGTGAACCGCGCCAGGATGAGGTTGCTGACGTTGGCGCACGCAATGAGCAGCACGAACGTCACCATCGCGAGGAGGAGCACCAGCGTGGGCTGCAGATTGCCGACGAGGTCCTGTTTGAGCGGCAGCACGTTGAAACCAACACCCTTGTTCGCCTCTGGGTACGCGGCCTCGAGTGATCTGGCGATGGTGTCCATCTCGGCTCGCGCCTCGGCGAGGCCGACATCCGAGCGAAGGCGCCCCATCGCCGCGGCAGCGTTCACGTGACGCGACAGGAACAGCTCGTCGTCGTACTGGCCGATCGGCAGGAACACGTCGTTGTAGAGACGGGGAATCACGCCCACGCCAACGTGTGCCGGCATCACGCCGATCACGATGTACGGCTTGCCGTCGAGCGTGATCGGCTGCCCGACGAGGCGCGGGTCGGCGGCGAAGCGACGACGCCAGAGTCGCTCGCCGAGCAGCACGACCGGCGGTCCGCCGACCTTATCCTCCGCCGCCGAGAACGTCCGTCCGAGAAGCGGCTGCACTCGGAGGATGGAAAAGTAATTCGCCGATACACGTCCGCCAATCAGACGTTCCGCTTGCGGCTGGCCGGCGAGCGTGAACATCTCGATGAACCAGGCTGCGATCTCCTCGCACGTCCGCATGCGCGCGCGGATGTCGAGGAAGTTCGGATACGAAACGGTGTTCTTGCTCGATTTCGGCGAGGTGCCGTGAATGGCAATCAGGCGGTCGGGCTCGGCGTAGGGGAGAGGATTCAACAATGCGGCGTCGACGACGCTGAAGATCGCCGTATTGGCGCCGATCCCCAGCGCCAGGCTCAACACGGCGGCTGCGGTGAACGATGGATGTTGGATCAACATCCGCGCGGCGTGCCGAGAGTCCTGACGTATCTCTTCAAGGCATCGGATCAGCATACGATTCGCTTAGTCCTTGGTCCTACGCGAGCGTGTAGAAGAGATCCACGAACGACTTCGTCGCGCCATCGATCCCCGCCACCTTGGGGTTGGCGGATTCGATAAGGTAGTACTCATCGGGCGCGTGCGCGCCGGCGCCGTGGCCCATGCCGAAGATCCCAGCGGGCAGCTTGAGCGGCTCGCCAGTGAAGATCACGCCGGGCCACGACCCGGCCAGCCGCGGCCAGAGCAGCGGATCGACACCCTGCTTGGTGTAGGTCCGCACCATCGCTTCCACGAGCCGCGAGTTCGGCGGCGTCTCAGTCGGGTTGTAGCCGCCGGTCATGTTGACCTCGATGTCGCCGAAGCCCTGCTTCTCGAGGTGCGCCTTGAGCTTCGCCAGAGTAGTCGTGGTGGTCATGTCCGGAACGAGGCGCATGTCGATTTTCGCGACGGCCTTGTGCGGCAGGATCGTCATCCCGCCTGGTCCCGTGTAGCCGCCGACCAGCCCTTCGATGTTGATCGTGGGCTGGCTCGCGAGCCGCACCAACGAGTCGTGCCACGATTCGTCCTCGATCCAGCGCTGGACGCCGAGTGCCTTCTTGGTGGCGGCTTCGTTGCGGCGCGGAATCGCCGCCTCCAGAATCTCGCGCAACCGCGGACTGAGCGGCTTCGCATCGTCGAAGAAGCCTTCAACGGCCGGCGTGTGCCCGTCGGGTTTGATCAGCGTATTGAGCGCGCGCACCAGGCGCCATGCAGGGCTGTCGATGTGCGCCGCAAGGCTCGAGTGAATGTCGGCCTTGGGGCCGCGGCCCCACTTTTCGCCGGTGGACACGAGCTCGAGTTCGACGATGCCCTTGGCGCCGAGGTTGACCTCGACGGCTCCGTCGAGCGATTGATTGCCCAGCGGAATGATGATGCCCACGGCCTTGCGGAGGGCGGCCTCCACCTCGGGCTTGAACACGATCTCTCTGAAGTTCGGCGAGCCGATCTCTTCCTCGCCTTCGCAGACGAGGACAATGTTGATCGGCAGCTTCTGTTTGGCGGCTTTGAACGCCTGAAGCGCGGCCAGGCAGGCCATCTGCGGGCCCTTGGTGTTGGTGGTGCCGCGTCCGACCATGATCTTGCCGACGCCGGGACGATCGACGATCCGTCCTTCGAGTGGCGGCGAGCTCCACTCCTTCGGGTCGTACTGCTTCACGTCGTACATGAAGTAGATCGCCAGAGTGGTGGCCGCGCCGTTGTCGAGCGTGGCGAAGACGCCGGGCTTGCCTTTGGTGGGGATGACGTCCACGCGCGTGAACCCGGCATCGCGGGCGAGCCGCGCCATGTATTCGGCGCCTTGCGGGTAGTTGAGGTTCTCGGCCGCAATGGACGGCAGCGCGATCCACTCGCGCAGCCGCTGCACAGTGGCGTCGTGCTGGCGGACGATCTCGGCGATCACCGCTGCTTGATCCGACTGAGCGATGAGCGCGTCGGATCCGGCGAAGGCCATGGCCGCTGCCCCGGCTATGCTGGTGTGAAGGAAGTCCCGGCGTGTCACGTCGCGCGGCGGTGTTGGATGCATCCGTGGTCTCCCGAAGAAAGGTGAAAAGCACTATAGATCAGCGGTAGTCGCCGAAGCGGCGCTCGAAGACAGCCCAGCGGGCGATCTGCTTCGACGGGCGGTTAGACTTTGGAACAGACACTAGCGCGTCAATGCTGCCTCAAGGAGAATAAGATGCGTCCGATTCCGGCACTTGTACTCGGCGTCCTAGCGTGCGGTGCGGCTATTTCATTTTTGATCACGCCGGGAAGGGCTTTGGCACAGGCGAATGTGAGGTCAGCCCAATCTATGGAGTCGACGGATCGCGACCTCGAGAAATTGCTGGCGGCATTCGCCGATGCCTGGAATCGTCATGATGTGGACTTACTGATGTCTATGATGACCGACGATGGAGTCTTCGAGGCCTCGGGTGGCAACCAGGTTAACGGGGAACGGCACGAGGGACAGCAGGCCGTGCGGGCTGCATACGCTGCGGTCTTCGCCCAATATCCCGATGCCCACTGGGGCAATGCCCGGCACCTCGTAAAGGGAGACCGGGGAGTGTCAGAGTGGACCTTCACCGGTACACTGAAGGATGGCAGGCGCGTCGAAGTCACTGGCTGCGACTTGTTCACGTTTCGAAATGGCAAGATCGCTGTGAAGAACTCGTTCAGAAAGAATCGTCCCCCGACAATGTGAACACTCAGGCAGACCGAGCGTGATCGGATCGACGGGCCGTGAGCTTGACGTTGGCCGGCTTGAAGTCGCGATGGATGATCTTGTGCTGGTGCGCACACGCGAGCGCCTCGACCGGCACGAGTGTTACCAAAGAAAGCAGCGCTACGCGGCCGGCGGCTCCAGCGGCGGAAGCCCGACGCGCGACAGCAGCGCGGCGAACCGCGGATCGCCGTGCAGATGCGCCAGCCGTGGCTCGGCTCTGACATACGGCATCCAGCCGGAACGCTCTTCGCACGCGCGATCCAGAAGCTGCCATCCCTCGTCCACCTCGTGCAGTGCAATGTGGATCAGTCCGAGTTCGTAGGGCGACACATACGCCGTGCCGGTCACGCCGCTGAACGTGTTCATCTCGCGGCGTGCCGCAGCGACGTCTCCGGCGCTTGCGTAGGCATGCGCGAGCGCGGTTCGCATCACAATGCTGCCGCCCGACAACTCAGCTGACCGCCGCAGCGAATCAACCGCTCGGTCGAAATCGCCAAGCTGCTCGTGCGCCCACCCGGCGAAGAAATGTCCCCAGTGGAAGTGCGGCTCGAGATCGAGCGTCCTCTCGGATGTTTCGAGCGCCTTCTCGAAATCGTGAGCCATCTGGTGATGCCACGCGAGGTGAACGTTGATGATGAGGTCCAGCGGGTCGAGCTCGATGATCTGCAGGCTTTCGGCCAGCGCCTGGTCGAAGCGACCGGCTGCAACGAGGTAATGCGCGTGCCAGTGGCGGCAATGCACGTACTTCGGGTTCAGCTGCAGGGAACGCCGGAATCCCTGTTGCGCATCGGTCCAGTTCCACTCGAAGTGCAACGCCGTGTAGGCCTGGGCGGCGTGCGCTTCGGCAAGCTGCGGATCCAGCCGCAACGCGCGGCTCGCAGTCATTGTCGCCTGCGGAAATGCCACTTGTGGCGGAAGCCCGCTGGCTTCCCAGGCACCGAGCGTGTTGTAGCAGTCGGCGAGACCGGCGTAGGCGCGCGCGAATTGGGGCTCGGCTTCAGTGGCCTGCTGAAACAGCTCGATCGCTTTCTGGACCATGCCGGCGGCCGGCCGCTTGTTCCAGTAGTAGCGACCCTTCAAATACAGGTGATACGCGTTCGATGCGGAGCTGCCCCGCACCGACGACTGCTTCGTCGGACGGAGCGTGTGACCCAAGCTCCTGGCGACCTCGTCCGCGATCGCGTGCTCGAGCCTGGACAGATCACCAATCTTGCGATCGTACTGCGCGCCCCACAGGTGCTGACTGGTGGCGACATCCACCAGCTCGGCGCTGATCATCAGGAGATCGTCGCGCTGCCGCACTTGCCCGACAAGAACCGATCGGACGTCGAGCTCGCGTCCCGCCTGCTCCGGGCTGACGTCGCGCCCGCGATACCGATACACCGAATTTCGAGCGATGACTTTCTTGAATGACGGCAGCGCGGAGAGCGAGTGGATCAGCGCCTCGGTGATCCCCTCGGTCAGGTAATCCATTTGCGCTTCGCCGGTAGTGTTCTCGAAGGGCAACACCGCGATGGAATCAACCGCGCGAACGCGCCGGGAGCGGCTCGGGACCGCCGCAGACAGCCCCCGGAGCTCATCGCGAAGCTCGCGGGCGTTCTGATGCCGCTGCGCGGGATCCTTGGCCAAGGCCTTGAGGATGATCGCTTCGAGAGCGCTCGACACCTGGACAAGACTCCGCGGAGGTGTCGGCAGCGCGTGCATGACCGCCTGCATCAAGTCGGAGGGCGCCGCCTGCACGAACGGCCGACGACCGCAGGCGAGCTCGTACAACACCACCCCAGCGCCGTAGATGTCGGTACGCACGTCGATTGGATCGCGTCGTACCTGCTCTGGCGCCATGTACGGCGGGGTTCCAGCGAACCCCGTCTGGTGACCGAGAGGAAGGACAATCGTATCGGCGGTTGACACGCCCTCCGCGGGATCGAGCAGTCTGGCGAGGCCGAAGTCCAGGATCTTCAGCAACCCGTCAGGTGTCACGCGAATGTTCGCCGGCTTCAGATCGCGATGGAGGACACCGCGCTCGTGCGCCGCCGACAAACCCGATGCTAGCTGGTCGCCCAGGCGCACCACTTCCTTCTCGTCGAGCGCTCCGTTAACAAGCCGGCGGTCCAGCGTTTCGCCGGGGATGTACTCGATGACGAGAAAATCATTGTCGCCCTGGGTGTCGAAATCGAAGATCGTGGCGATATTGGGATGGTTGAGTTTGGCCAGCGCGAGGGCTTCCTGGCGGCAGCGTCGGCGAGCCGTTTCGTCGGCGAGGGCGCCGGCGGGAAGAAACTTCAGCGCCACGTCGCGCGAGAGGCGGTCGTCGTGCGCGCGGTACACAACGCCCATACCGCCCGCACCGATCTCTTCGACAATGTGGTAACGGCCAAGGGTCTGGCCCGGAAAATATCGAAACACGTCGCTGGCCTTGGGGAGTTCGCGTGATGGTATGCACGACGACCGGGGGAATGCAAGGCGCGGCCGCTGTTGCAACGAGACCGGCCGGACGTCCTGGAGCCAGCGGACACAAATCTTTCAGCCGCGGAGGTGGTTCATGCGCGTCGCACTATCGCTCCTTCTAGTCGTGCTGCGCGCCGTCATCGTCTCCTCCCAGGAAGACGAACTAGTCCCAGCTCCTTACCTGGCAGCCCAGTACACGGCTGCGAGCGATGCTCCAGCCAGCGTGGTCATGGCAGGAGCGCACGAACCCGGAGAACATGATCTTGCCATTAATTAGCTGATTGGCTTAGTATCTAAGCACGCACCCGTGACCATGGACAAGACCTTTCGAGCGCTGGCCGACCCGACCCGTCGCCAGATCCTTCGACTACTCAGAGATGGCCCGCATGGTTCCGGTGAAATCGCAGATGCGTTTCCGAGTACTTGGGCCACGGTGTCGAGACACCTGGCGGTGCTGCGGGAGGCTGGCCTGGTGGTAGCCGAAAGACGCGGTCAAACGATTCTCTATGAACTGAACACCTCCGTGCTTCAGGACCTCGTACAACACTTGGCGGACTGGACGCGGCCGACCGAGCGACGCTCGAAACGAGTCAAGGCGGCGGTTCGGCCGCGGGAGGTCTAGCGTGCCGATTGCCAGCATCGGTCGTTTGAATCTCACCCTGATCACTGCCGGATACGCTGGTGGACTGGCGGCGCTGCCTTGGCTGCCTGGGCCCTACTTCGGCCCTGAGCAATCGCTGGTTGTTAAAGCGGCCATCGCGTTCTTGATCCCGACCGCAGCGTTCGTCACTTGCGCGGCGGTAGCGACGTTGTTCAGCCGCACGACTTCGAACGCGCCACACCTCGAGTCTGCCAAGGCGATCCGTGCTGTGACCACGTTCACCGTACTGTTCATGGTCGGACTGCACGGACTCGTCCTCGTCAGCTTGCTCGGGTTCCCGATCTCAGGCTTCCCAGTTCACCGGCTGGCTATGGTCCTCTTCGGTCTGCTGCTCGTTGGAATAGGCAACGTCCTGCCGCGAGTACGGCCAAACACCGTCATTGGAGTCCGCACCCGCCGCCTGCTTGGTGATCGGGTGGCGTGGGCTCGTGTTCACCGCATGGCTGGATATTTCTTGGTAACGCTCGGGGCAATTGCCGTCGGAGCGGGGCTGACGTTGTCGAAGTCCCAGATCCCGCTCGTTCTCAGCTCGGCTGCCGTGTTCGGAGTAACCGTGAATCTAGCGGCGTACCGGAGGTGGACACGTGGGTGATTCGATGGCGTCAAAATTCAGGCGCGGTAACACACTCCTCTGGACACTGCGGATTCTGCTTGCGGTTTTGTTCCTGTATCAGGGCATTGACAAGTTTTCAGAGCGGCGGCTCTGGCTCCGCATATTCGAGGAAATCGGCTTTGGCCAGTGGTTCCGCTACTTCACTGGAGTCGTGGAAATATCCGGTGGTCTGATGCTTCTCATACCGAAGACAACCCTTGTTGCAGTCGGCATGTTGGCATGCACGATGGTCGGCGCCATCCTCGTCCATGTTCTGGTGATCGGCGTTGGGCCTCAAACGGTCTTCGTTTGCATCCTGCTGCTGATGCTCTGCATCATCGGTGCGAAACGCGTCAACGGGAGAGAGCAAGGAGAGAGTCGCGATCTCGCTAAAGGCGCTGTGACCCAGTAGCCACCGAGGTCGAGATCCCGCATGAGGCCGTCACGTGGATCGTGGTCGTCCCGGTCCGTTCGTCGTAGACGCGCTCGCCACCGTCCTCACGTCCACCAGCGTCGCGCGCTGGCGGTAGCGCAGGATGCCGGACGGGCGACTGGCTGGCGGGCTCGGATGCGGCCATGTAAGATCCGCCGGGAGATTCGTGATGGTCCCACGCCTGGCCCGATTCGTCGTCGCGCTGACTGTCGTGATCGCTGGAGCCCGGGCCGGCGCGCAGGCGCCGCAAGCGCCTCCGGACCCGCAGATGCCGCCAGTCATCTCGCTCCCGCCCGCGTTCGATCGTGTACTGCGCGACTACGAAGCGGCCTGGCGCGACGGCGACGGGCCGCGGCTGGCAGCACTCTTCACGGAGGACGGCTTCGCCGTGCAGAGCGGAAGCCCGATCAGGCGCGGGCGGGCCGCGATTGCCGGCGGCCTCACGAAACCAGGCGGGATGCTGCAACTGACCGCGTACGCGTACTCGTCGTCGGGCAATGTCGCCTACATCGTCGGTGGCTACCGGTATCCGACGACGGTCGGCGCCGGCGGCCGCTTTGTGCTCGCGTTACGAAGCGGCCCCGACGGCCGCTGGCTCATCGCCGCCGATCTCGACAACAGTGGTCCTCCAGTGCGCTGAGCACAGAGCACTCTTCTTCCGTCGTGCCCTTCTGAAGTACTCGCGTGAACCGGTAATCACGGACTATCTCTATGGCCGAAAACAAGACCAAGGTCACCGACGCTAGCGTCGAGGACTACATCGCTTCAAGAGCCAACGCGCAGCAACGCACCGACTGCCGGGAGTTGATGGTTCTGTTCAAGAAAGTCACCCGGCACTCACCAAGAATGTGGGGACCCAGCATCGTCGGTTATGGCTCCTACCGGTACACCTACGAGAGTGGACGAACCGGGGAAGCCCCTTTGGCAGGCTTTGCCATCCGTGGCCGAGAACTGGTGATCTACCTGGTGGCTGAAGGAGAGAAGCAAAGATCCTTGCTGTCCAAGCTTGGCAAGCACAGGATGGGCAAGTCTTGCCTGTACTTCAAGCAGCTTGCTGATCTTGATAAATCGGCGCTCGAAAAGCTTGTCGTCGGTTCGGTCGCGGACGTAAGGCGGCGCTATGGATAGGACGACGGCGGCTAACGATTCATTCGAGCCGACGCCTCCAGTGGCTGAGCACAGAGCGCTGGGGCGACATCACGGAGCTCCACGAGCCTGCGGCGTTCGCACGGATACAATGCCGCGACGAGACGCTACCTTTCGATTACCTACCGGACGTCCAGCGTCTCGTTCAGAACGGTATTGGTCGGCCAACCGGTGGACGAGTACGTGTGGACAACTTGCAGGGAATACCTGCCCGGTACGAGCCCCTCGATCGAAGCGTCGTAAGCAAACCGTCCGACGATCAGAATGCAGGGTCCACCCGTCGGCCGAATCGAAACGCGCAAGATTAGTTGCCGAACAGCTTGCTCGAGTTCCCCGGCTAAGGTCCGGCAGGGATCCGGCCCTGCCAATGTTGCGCGGACCGTGATCTGCCCTTGTCCTGCATCCGCCGTGGCCGACTCAGCCGATCCTGGTTCAGGTGAGCGCGGGGTGAATCGAAGGAATGCGGAGTCCGGGGCGGTGGGCGTCTTTCCGCCGCATCCGATCACGAACGCAAGGAACAGCACGACTGCGAAGCGCATGGGATTCCTCTGTCCTTAATGCCGCCCTCATCGACTCTGTCCAGATTTTACGCAGTTTTACATTGAGCGGCGACACCTCGCTCTGTTCGTGTTCACTCTCCGGTCTCCGGTCCCGGTCACCGGTCTCTCAGCCTACGGCCCACGGCCCACGGCCTCCGGTCCACGGTCTCCGTCAGCGGTCACCGGTCTTCGGTTTCCTGTTGAACGGCCCACGGTCTCAGGTTGCGGGAAAATGAGTGCCGTAGTCGCTTCGACGGGTCACGAGTAACGTCATGCATGCTGACTTCCATCAGTACCTGGGCCCAGACGATTTTCACGATGGCCGCATTCTCGCCGTCTCCGAAACGCTGGACAATGGGCTTGCTGTTCTTATCCAGGGGGAATCGGGAGCGCGCTACGTGGCTCGGTTTACACGGGTAACCGACGTTGTGTCTAAGTCGTCGGAAGGCATGCTCCTTTACGCACTCGCTGAGATGACGGAACCTGATGGTCGGAGGCGATTTGTCTTCGTGAATTGGGACGAGGAAGGCGAGAATGCGCTCGAAGTTGTCGCTCAGGACGTAAATATCGAGCGTGAATAAAGTCATTCTTGGGGCCGACATCGATTGACCTTAATAAGCGCCGGATCGTGACCGCAACGGGATCGCACACAATCTTGTCGGAAGTTCTTTCACCAGAGACGACAGGTCGAGCAGCGATTGATAGCGGTATCTCGACGTGCGATCTTCTGCATCGTTAACAGGCTCTTGTGGTACATCGGACAGCGGCGCTCGGCAGGAGGAGTTTGCGGTTCGAGGCCGCGGTCTCAGATTTGTTTAACTTCCTGCTGAGCGACTATCAGTATTCAGTCGTTCACAGCGAGCCGACACTCGTTAGATTCGAATCCGATAAAGCATTTCTGAACGCGTTCCATGGCCGTCGCTCGTACGAGTTGGGAGTTGAGCTTGGTCCGCTGTCAGCGGCACGCGGGTCACCCGCAGGTTCGTCGTTTGATTGAGAGAAATCATTGAGCTGCTTGGGGATCCGGCGGATGCGCGGCTCAAGACCGCCGCTACTACTCCGGACGTGGTCAGAACATTACTGGCCAAACTCGCCAGCCTTGTGAGACGTTACGCCGGGCCGGCCCTCCTCAGCGAGCCTGGAATTTTCGAACGGCTGGCAGAGCGTCGGAAACTCAACAGTGTCGAATATGCGAAGCGTATGGAACTTGAAGATGTCCGCGCGGAGCTGACAGCGCGTGGCATTCCAAGGACTTCAGACGCGTCGTCGAGTTACTAGAGCCCTCGCCGAGCAGCTCACGCCACTCGAAATCAAGAGAGTTAGGTACGCCAAAAACCACAGCTAAGAATCTGAAAGGCGCTGCTCCGACTCGTACTAGGGTCGGGCTGTGACGCTGTTGATTCTCGCCGCCGATTTGGCGCCTGCTCGAAGATCACAAGATTCGCGGGTACCGCGTGGAGGTCGCGCATCTTGCGGACTAAACGGTTTATGGCCCACGGTCTACGGTCCTATGGTCTCCGGTCCCCGGTCTCCGGTCCACGGTCCACGGCCTGCGGTTCTAACGGTCTACGGTCACCGGTCGCCGGTCTTCGGTTTCCAGTTCACGGCCACGGTCTCCGGTCCACGGCCTCCGGTTAAGCGGTCTCCGGTCCTCGGTCTCCGGTTGATCCGCAGTAAATTCTTTCCGGCGACCGGCGACCGGCGACCGGCGACCGGCGACCGGCGACCGTGGACGGATCAGCCGACGAACTTGTCCCCGACGCCGTCAGGGCACGACCACGACAATTTCGTTCGAGGGCACGCTCAACCCGACGCGTTGACCGCACGGGTGCGGACGTAATACCGCCCGGGAGGAACGTCCGAGGCAAACTGCGTCACACTGCCAACGTGAAACGTGCCGAGGTTACTGCGTCCGGATTCGCTGCCAACCTGCACCAGGAAATGCGTCGCGTCGCCCGGATCGCGCCACGTCAACACGACCCGCCGGCCGTCGATTGCGTGCGTGAGTGCGATAGTGGTGGCGGGGGCGTAAGCAGGAACGCACTGTAGTAGCCGCCTGTCGCTGGACCGTTGGCCCCCAGCAGGTCGACTGTGGCCCGCGGCTCCAGTGTTGTCGCGTCCAATGCCATCAGAAATGCCTTGGCCCGGCGTGGCGGCCGGAACTGCTGCCGCCATAACCTGGAGTCGTCTGGAATGCCAACGTGCGATCGCGCACGGTGCTCGGCATGAGCTCTACGCCCAAGCGGCGGTCGAAATCGACACGCGCGACGACCTGCAACCCCAAGTCCAGCGCGACCGCCCACGGCGTTGGAAACCCCGCCGATTCGCCGACGAAGAGGAGCCGTTGCCGCACAGGATCAAAGTCCAGCCGAACGCCGAGAGCGAATAACTAGCCGTTTCGGCGAGTCGCGCGAATGTATCGAGATCGTAACTCTGGACTTTCCACTCGGAGCCGAAGTTCTCCACTCCCCTCAGGGCACGTGAAGGCGATGCGCCTGAGCGTCAACGAGTAACGGTCCGTGGTGCAGCAGACCGCCCAGGATGATTGCGCCTCTCAACGCATCCGTGTCTGCGTCGAACGCGACGATATGCGCCTCCGTATACGTAAGGTGTCGTGTGACCAATAGCATGTTGGTTCGCGCAACGTATTTCAGGGTCCCTTCAAAGAGGCCCGGATCACCGGTCGCCCCCAACACGCGCGGGACGAATAAAGGCCCTTCCATCACGCCGAATTCGCTCTTGGTCCGATAGAAAATACGGGAGCGCAAGGCATCGGCGTCGAATGCGAGCGTGGGCAATGCGGCCCACTGTGGCATCCTGAGGATCGTGAATGTCCGCGTGTCGAAGATAGCAACGCCTACGGTGCCCCTCAAGATCAGAAACCGGCCGCCGGCCAGTGCGGAATTCGGCGTGAATCCAGCTCCAAGCGATCCAAGTGGGAGGTGGATCTGCTGGCGAACGACGCCGAAGTTTGATTCCTCCGTCCCGAGTTCAGCCAGTGTGTTGGAGTAATTATCGAAGACGAAGAGGCGTTCCTGCGCGAGCGCGGGAACATTGCACGTCAAGACGAAGGCGAGACCGAACGACCACCTCGAGCGAAGCGTGCGCCGTCACTTGTCACCTCGCCGTGCGACCGGAAGCATATGGCTCGTCACCGACAAACCGCTAATCGACGAGCGACGATCAGACTGTGGACCGTAGGCCGGCGGCCGTGACTGAGGACCGTAGGCGCCGCAGCCGCGCTTTGGTACATCCGTTGCAGCGGTGGTCACGGGACCACGCCCGCCCTCCGCGGTGGACGTTTCCGCGACCTGGAACCGACGACCGGCGACCGTAGACCGTCGACCGTAGACCGTGGGCCGTAGACCACCCCATCATCTGGTGCCAACATGATCAGGCGCGTCCTCACCCCCCTCACGATTGCGGCGCTCCTCACGGCGTGCGCGACCAATCCCGTCACTGGCAAACGCGAGCTCTCGCTTCTGAGCGAAGCGCAGGAGATTGCCATCGGCCAGCAGTACGACGCCGAAGTCCGCCGCGAGATGGGCGTGTACGACGATCCGGAATTGCAGCGATACGTCTCGGACATCGGCCATCGTCTCGCGAAGCTCTCGCACCGGCCCAACCTGCCGTGGGCGTTTACCGTCGTCGATCACCAGGCCATCAACGCGTTTGCGCTCCCGGGCGGATTCATCTACATCACGCGCGGCATCCTGCCGTACCTGGACGACGAGGCGGAGCTTGCGGGTGTGCTGGGCCATGAGATCGCGCATGTCACGGCACGGCATGCCGCGCAGCAGTACACGCGCGCGACCGGCGGCCAGCTTGGACTGCTCGCGCTCGGCATCTTCGTGCCGGCGGCGCGCCCCTTCGGCGACGTCGCTTCGATCGGCATGAGCATCGCGTTTCTCAAGTACGGGCGAGACGACGAGCGCGAGTCGGATCGTGTGGGCATGGAGTACGCGGCGCAGGGAGGATGGGACCCGAGCGGCGTCCCGCGTTTTCTCGGAACGCTCGCGCGCGTGGACGAGCTCAGCGAGCGCGGCGTGCCGAACTTTCTGTCCACGCATCCGGAGCCCGGCGCGCGCGTCGTCGAAAGCGAGCCGCTCGCGGCCAAGCTGGCAAGCTCCGGCACCGAACGCAACCGCGAGGGCTATCTCGAACGGATCGACGGGGTCGTCGTCGGCGACAACCCGAAAGACGGCATCGTGCGCGGCAACGTCTTCCTCCATCCTGTCCTGCGATTCGCGCTGGAATTTCCGGAAGGTTGGGAAGTGATGAACACGCCGTCGCAGGTGGCCGCGCGCGAGCCGGGGCAGCCGCACTTCATGCTGCTGCAGATGGTCGATCAGCCTCGCGGCAGCACGCCGGAAGAGATTGCGCTCAACTCGATGAGGGGTGCAGGCTTTCGACGCCTCGACGGCACGAATGCGGAGTTCGGTGGCCTTCCCGCGCACATCGGGATCTATCAGGGATCGATCCAGGGCGTGGGCGACGTCATCATGAAGGCCGCCCACATCGTGAGCGGCCGGCAGGTCTACGTGTTTGCGGGATTTGCTCCGCGCGATGCGTTCGAGAAAATCGATGGGCTGGTTTCAGAGGCGCTCCGCTCGTTCCGTCCGATGTCGGCAAGCGAGGCCGACAAGATCGATCCGAACCGGCTCGACTTCTACGTCGTGCGTCCAGGCGACACGTGGCAATCGATCGCGGCACGCGGCGGAGGACTCATTCGCGCGACTGACCTGGCGATCATGAACAACCACGCGGTGAGCGATCAGCCGAAGCCTGGTGAGCGGATCAAAGTCGTGGTGGTGGGATAGATTCTCAAAGGCAAAAGGCAAAAGGCAAAAGGCGCGCGTGTTGAAGGCCCGGTGCGTGATTGCCGATATCATCGAAACGTGCGGAGAATTCTGCCCCGCGTGCGTGTGCGGAGCATCGGCCGCTGGGCGACTCTTCTCGCGTCGCTGGGCTTCCTCTACTTCTGCTACATCTACCTGACTCTTCCGGACGTCCGCACGCTAGCGACCCAGAATCCGACGACGACGGCGTTCATCGAGCTGAGAAAGCGCGAAGCTGAAGAGGCGGGACGCCAGCTCAACATCCGGCACCGCTGGGTTCCGTACCCGCAGATCTCCAACACGCTTCGACGCGCGGTCGTTGTCACCGAAGACAGCGCCTTCTTCGATCACGAGGGCGTCGATGTCAAAGAGTTGCGCGCGTCGCTCGAGGCGAACTGGGAAGAGGGCCGTTTCAAACGCGGCGGCAGCACCATCACACAGCAGCTGGCGAAGAACCTCTATCTCTCGCCGTCGAGAAATCCTGTTCGCAAGCTCAAGGAGCTGCTGATCACGCGACGGCTCGAGGCTGCGCTGACCAAGCGCCGTATCCTCGAGATTTATCTCAACGTGATCGAGTGGGGCGATGGCGTCTTCGGCGCGGAGGCGGCGTCGCGCGTGTACTTCGGGAAGCCCGCATCCGCGCTGAGTGCGGACGAGGCGGCGCTTCTCGCCGGCGCGATCATCAATCCACGAGAGCACAGTCCTGCACGACCGACCCGACGACTGCTCCGTCGTCAGCAGATCATCGTGCGGCGGATGGGCGTCAAGCCGCCCGAGCCGATCCAGCCCAGCACGCACACCCCAGCAACAGAGATGCCCCAATCAGATGACGTGCTCATCGGTTTTTCCCCAATAAATTTGACACCTCCGGTGCCTCCGGCCCCGGCACAATCCGTGCAGCCACCGGTTGGCAACGGCGTTCCGGCGCCGGTACCTCCAGTAAGTCCAACAGGTTTGCCGAGCAAGAACGCCGCGGGTGGGGCGGTTGTGCCGCCACCTCCACGGTTCTAGGCCGGTCGTAGCGCAGGACTTGCGGTGGTACGTAGCGCGGGACTTGAGTCCCGCGAAGGATGAGGCACTTGATCAACTACACGGGGCAGTTGAACCGACTGATGCAAGACATGGTGGCGCGCGTGCCCGAGCTCGGCTTCATCGACCTCAGTCGCGTCCTCGTGTTTGCCCGCCCCGGTCGCAGCAGCGCGGATGGCGCCTACGCAAGCTGCCACTGCCTCAGCCTGCCGACGAGTGACCCCGGATATTTCTTCTGGCGTGACCGCAAGACGGGAGAGATCACGCGCCGCAGCGAATGGTTCGTCACCAAGTCCCCCGAGGTTGCCCTCGACGGACGGCTGATGAACTACATGATCTCGTTCGCGCTCCCACGCTTTACCGATCAGACGCTCCTGCGATCGCGGAAGCGTTCGCTCTATCCCAGCGATACACCGGAGTGGGTCGCGAAGCTCGACACGGTCATGCACGAGCTCTATCACATCGATCCCGAACAGAACTGCCTGCGCCGATTCAATCGCGCCGACGGTAACGTGTCCGATGCGCTGCACAGCCCGACCTACTTCGAAGACGTGGCGTCGCTCGTGCAGAAATACCTGGCGTCGAATCCGGATGAGGGGCTGCTGGAGTTTCTCAAGTACGACTTCGCGGGACTGCGCACACGCTACGACGCGGTTGCGGGCACCACGTTCCGCGCGTTTCCCTCTTACCCGCGTCGCTACCGCGAGGTGGTTGCCGATCAGCCGATGATGCAGGAAGTAATGGCGGCTCAGGTGGAGCGGATCGTGGACCTCTCGCCAAAAGCGTTCTCGGACGACGACCTGCAGCTGCGTGAGTTCACCGGCACCGGTTCGCGCTACATCACAGACCTCCGGCCGGCAGTCGCCGCCTAGCCACCCGCCCCAGTGGAGGTCAATCTCACCACTGGCCTCATCTGGTTCGCGGCGTTCCTCTTTTCCACCACCGTCCACGAGGCGATGCATGCGCTTGCTGCCTGGAAGGGTGGCGATCCCACCGCCTATCAGGGCGGCCAGGTTTCACTCAATCCGATCCCTCACATCAGACGAGAACCCATCGGCATGCTGGTGTTGCCGCTGTTGACGTCGCTGACCCAAGGCTGGGCCATGGGATGGGCGAGCGCGCCGTACGACCCCGACTGGGCCGAGCGGTATCCTCGGCGAGCAGCGCTCATGGCCGCGGCAGGTCCGGCGGGCAATTTCGCGATTGCGTTCGTGGCGCTCCTCGGATTGCAGGCGGGTCTGCTGGGCGGGTGGTTCGTGCCTCCGGAGACGATTTTCTTTGATTCCCTCGTCGCTGCCGCAACGCCCGGTTTCGCGAGCTTCATGGCTACCGCGCTGTCCGTGTTGCTCGTGTTGAATGTGTTCCTGGGGATCTTCAACCTCCTGCCTTTGCCGCCGCTTGACGGCAGCGCCGTGATCGGCCTCTTTCTGCCCGAGTCGCTCGCGGCTCCGGTGC
This sequence comes from uncultured Acidobacteriota bacterium, assembly GCA_963846425.1. Classification (GTDB taxonomy): domain Bacteria; phylum Acidobacteriota; class Vicinamibacteria; order Vicinamibacterales; family UBA2999; genus JACCSI01. The sequence continues at coordinate 610,735 of CAWJVW010000003.1, forward strand.
GCCGTCTGGCGTCCCACAACACCATGTCGCTCGTCGGACTCGTGATCGCCTGGCAGGTGTTCCCCCTGTTTGCCGATCCGCTATTTTCGCTTCTGCTGCGCGTGGTGCATCCGGGCATTCCCTACTATGGCGAGTAGAGGCTGAACGCTCGAGATTCACAGGGAGATCAGGGAGATCGGGAGCCGTTTTCTCCCCGGGGCAGTTGATCAGCCGATGCCTACGGAAAGCCTGATCGACCGCCGCTTCAACGCTGCCGGGTGGGCTGCCATTCTCAGCGCGGTCCTGACCGTTCCCATGATCGTGGTCACCGTCGTGGCCATGTTCCTGCCGGACAACATTCCACTGCGGATTCTGGATACCCTGCTGCTGGTGGTGACGACAGCGCTAGTGATTTATGTGCTCGTCGCGTTCAGGCAGCTGCTGCACAGCCGTGATTTTCATGCCGCGGATCTTTGGTTTGGCGTGCAGCTTGGCGGATACGTCGCCCTGGTGGCTCTTCAGGTTGTCGACGCGTCTGTGGCCGATGCCGCGTAGCCGAGGATCACCATCCCGCTGTTCGTCTGCAGCCCGAGGTCACTACAATGAGCGCCACCAGCACATCTGGACCTCACTTGGCCTTTTCTTCCGGCGCTCGCCTCGGCCCTTACGAAATCGTCAGCCCGCTCGGTACCGGCGGGATGGGCGAAGTGTATCGGGCTACGGACACGCGTCTCGAACGGGTGGTGGCCATCAAAGTTCTGCCGGATGGCGTCATCGCGTCTCCGCAAACGCTGGAACGTTTCCAGCGAGAAGCGCGGGCGGCCTCAGCGCTCAACCACCCCAATATCTGCACCATCTACGATGTCGGCACCGATCCACCGTTCATTGCGATGGAGCTGCTCGAAGGCGAGACGCTCCAGCAGCGGCTCCGACGCGGCGTGATGGAGATCCCGGTCCTCATTGATATCGCATTCGCCGTTGCCGACGCCCTGGATGCCGCGCACAGCAAGGGCATCGTCCATCGCGACATCAAGCCCGCGAACATTTTTCTGACCGCGCGCGGGCCGAAGATTCTCGATTTCGGTCTTGCGAAGGCGGTCGAACCGGCCCCGATCGGCACGGCGGAGCACGCCGCTCGTGCAACTGAGGCACTGCTGACTGAACCGGGTAACACGGCGGGGACTGTGTCGTACATGTCGCCCGAGCAGGTCCGCGCGACACCGCTCGATACGCGCACGGATTTGTTCTCGTTCGGCGTGGTGCTCTACGAAATGGCGACGGGCACGCTGCCGTTCCGCGGCGACAGTCCGGGCACGATTTTCGACGCCATTCTCAACCGTACGCCGACAGCGGCCGTGCGGTTGAATCCCGACGTGCCGTCGGAATTAGAACGCATCATCGACAAGTGCCTGGAGAAAGATCGCACGCTCCGCGCGCAGCACGCGTCGGAAGTCTGCAGCGACCTCCGGCGCCTGAAACGCGACACCGACTCGGGCCGCGTCACATCCATCGCGCAGCCGCCGCCGACACAGAAACGTGCGCGGCGCTGGATGCTGTCAGTTGTGGGAGCCGCGACGGCGGCGGCGATCCTCGCCGTCGGTTCCTACTATTTCTATTCGCACCGTACTCCAGCGCTCACCGACAAGGACACGATTGTCCTCGCGGATTTCGAGAACAAGACCGGTGATCCTGTCTTCGACGACACCCTGCGCCAGGGACTGTCTGTGGAGCTTCAACAATCTCCGTTCTTCACCCTGATTTCGGACCGGCAGGTCCAGCAACAGCTGGCCCTGATGGGACAGCCGAAACAGGCGCGGCTGACCTCCGAAGTGGCTCAGCAGATCTGCGAGCGCACGGCAAGTGCGGTGGTTCTGGAAGGCTCGATTGCCAGCCTCGGAAGCGAATATGTGCTGGGCCTGCGCGCGAGGACCTGCAACACGGGAAACACCGTTGACGAGGAGCAAGTGCAGGTGGCGAGGAGAGAAGATGTCCTGAACTCCCTGAGTGAGATCGTTCGTAAGCTCAGAACTCGGCTGGGTGAATCACGAGCGACAGTCGAAAAGCATTCGACGCCGCTTGCTGATGCGACGACACCTTCACTCGAAGCCCTGAAGGCTTACAGCACCGGTATGAAGATAGTCTCGTCCTCCGGGAATCCCGGGACGGCCGTGCCTTTTTTCCGGCGCGCTGTCGAGATTGATCCCCAATTCGCCATGGCGCATGCGAGTGTGGGAATTGCGTCCAGTACTCTTGGAGAGACGGTGCTGGCCGCCCAGAGTGCGACGAGAGCCTGGCAACTGCGGGATCGCGTCACCGATCAGGAACGGTTTTTCATTGACTTCACCTACGATCGACAGGTCACGGGCAATCTAGAAAAGGCGTACCAAACCCTCGAGTTGTGGCTTCAGAGTTATCCCCGCGGGGGGAACCCAAGCCCGCTGGAGTTGTTAGGAGGTCTTTCCACCAACGGGACCGGCCGATTTGACAAAGCGATTGAAGCATCCCAAAAAGCAATGGGGGCGGATCCCGACTCTGGACTTGTGTATGCCAGTCTTGCGCAGAGCTATTTCCTCACGGACCGTTTCCCCGAAGCGGAGACCACACTTCAGCGAGCCTCCGAACGCAAGCTGGAAGAGCCTGTGCTCTTGACCATCCGATACAACATCGCGGTTCTACAGGGTGGCAAAAACCAGATGGATCGAATCGTGACTCTGGCCAAGGGCAAGCCTGGACTGGAACACGCGATGGCTCACGCGCAGGCTCTCGGACTGGCTCGGTCGGGCCAGCTCAAACTGGCCCGGCAGTCATCCAGCCGCGCGATGGATCTGGCCCTGCAAGAAGGGGGACGCGAGGCGGCCGCCAGTTACCAGGCCGCACGAGCGGTGTGGGAAGCCGTGTGCGGAAACGCTGCCGAAGCGAGATCGAACGCGACAGCGGCCTTGGCGCTTTCGAATGGCCGGGATGTCG
>CAWJVW010000004.1:0-534591 GCA_963846425.1 uncultured Acidobacteriota bacterium
GCTTCTGCAGTCTTTAGGTTCCCGCCTTGGCAGTCGCGATGATGGCGTCAGCCGCCTTCTCCCCGATCATGTAGATGGCACTCACGATGAACAGCCCAGGGGCACGGGGAAATACCGACGCATCGACCACGCGTAGACGTTCGGTCTGATGAACCTTGAAGTCGCTCGTGAGCACGCCGCCGCGGGCCTCGGGGCCGATTGCGCACGTGCAGGATGCATGATGGCCCCAGGCGTGATCGCGAACGAACTGCTTCAAGTCCGCTTCGCTCGTGACGTCGTCGCCGGGCAACTCCTCTTCCACTATCAATTGCGGCTTCATGCCGGCGGTCATCCGGCGGACGAGCCCAATGCCATCGACGACCGCCTGCAGGTCGTCACCCGACGCATCAGTACCTTCTTCGAAGTAGCGGAATTCAATGGCTGGTCGCGCACGCGGATCCGGAGAGACGATCGTCACCGAGCCGCCGCGATTGTTCGTATGTCCTTTGAGGACGATCCACGTCAAACAATCATGACGCTTTCGAACCGTGTCTGAATATCCAGGCTTGTAGCCGCGGAAATCCGCCAGCAGCGCGTAGCAGAAGAGATCCGGCACGGGCTTGCCGACAGCGGAACGCTGCACGACGCAAATGAGCGTGCCGTTGCTCGTGTACACGCCCTCCCGCGTCGCCGTCCAGGCACCATACTGCCGATCGCGTGTGGTGAAGGTCGCGCCCTCGAGCATGTCCCACGACCGGGCCATCCTGCTGACGACGGGAACTTCATAACGGTCCTGCAGGTTGCGACCGACGCCTCGCAACGGCGCGCGCGTGGGGATGCCGTATTTGGCGAGCACGTCCGGATCGCCAATACCGGAAAGCATCAGCAGTTGCGGTGTATTGAACGCACCACCGGCGAGGATCACTTCACGACGCGCCCGCGCGATGTGTGTCTCGCCGGCGGCCGCACTCGAGGCGGGATGGGCCCCGTACAGCCGTTCCCCCTTTTGGTACTCGACGCCGACGGCCCGGTTGCTGTCATCGAAAACGACACGCGTCGCAAGCGCGTGCAGTTCGATCCGCAGTCGATCGGGGTGTCGCGCCGCCACCGCCAGCAGCCGTTCGCGAGTGCCCACGCGCTGATGGTTGTCCGTCGTCAGCGGCGCGTAGCGCGCGCCGATCTCGTCGCGTTCGACGACCCGCCAGTCGTTGGGATCGAAAAGACCCTCGAGGCGAGCCAACGACGGCGCGCCAAACTCCTTCAACGTATTGCCCACCGACTGCGCGATGACTCGCCGCACCTGGGGGTCGGCAATGGCTTCGCCAGGCTCAGCTTTTTCCGTTGGGAGCCATCCCGACCAGCCATGGCGGCTGGGATCGAGCCCAAATGTCTGCCAGAACCGCTCGAATGGGCGATGGCGGCAGTTCTCGATCCGCTGGAAGTATTTCCACATGGCGGGTGATCGCCATGACGGATCGCCGGTGAGATCGCCAATCTGATCCCAATCGGCATTACTGGGACAGACCAGAATCATGGCGTTGTGGGCAGTGCAGCCGCCGAGGGTCCCTGCACGCGGATACCACACACCGTCCTGCTCGGGCACGAACTTGGGGTCACGCGCTTGCTGCGCCAGGTCACCGTAGTGTCGGACGAAAAAATCCCAGCGCATCGCGGGATTCTCGGTCGCGAACGCATGGAACGCAGGCACGTCGTAATCGGCGGGATCGGGCGAGCGCGGGTCTCCGCCGGCTTCGAGGACGAGCACCGAGTAGCCCGCTTCAACCAGACGCGCAGCCACGGTTCCGCCACCCGCGCCCGAGCCGACGACAACGTAATCCGGATCACCGCCTGGCTGCTGCGCGAGAACTCCGGGCCCGGCGGCGCCCACGACGACGACGGATTTAAGGAAGTCGCGACGGTTCACGCTAGAAGGTTCTCAGAAACCCGATCAGCGCGCGTTTGTCCTCGTCGCTCAGGCCGGGTTCTTCCTTGAAATAATCGGTCCCGAAATAATGGCCCTTGTTCACGACGAAGTCCTTGCACTTGCTCAAGTCGAACATGTCGTTAGCCAAGCCCGTGAGTGTCGCTCCAAAGTCAGGGTTGCCTCTCAGCTCGCGGAGGGCACGCCTGAGAAGTCTGATCAGCCTTCGACGGTGTTCTTCGCGCTGGGCTTGCGAAAGATCTTCGCCAAGCAGGTCGATATTGGCGATGAGACCGATGGGCATGCCCTTGGGGAATGGGCCGACCCTGACCGTGGCACCCTCGCCCCCGATAAATGGGAACAACCTCCGCGCGAGGCGGACGAGGGGAAGCCGACGGGCGGGAATGTCCGGGATTTCGAGGTAACTGTCGACCGTGATACGGTCGATAACCCCGACGCCAGGGCCATCCTCGGTGGCAAACAGCGGATCTTTTTTCCGCCGTTCCGGCCACAGCATCTGCTCGATCGATTGCTCGAACGACCGCATGCGCGCGTCGACCGACGGGCTCCATTCAAACGGCCCGACCGTGTTGTTCTGAAGAAACGGGGCCGTCGACCAGAGGCTGACGAGCGAGGCAGGCCGAATGTAACCGCGCCCGCCCCCGGGCAACGCGTAATCCATTTCCTTGCCGCTGACCGGGTGACGGATCGTGATCGTCCCCACTGAAGGCAGCGCCTTGTACGACTCTGAAGAGAAGTTATCCCAAATGTTGCCGCGAATCGCATTGGTTCCCAGCGGACTGCACGCGTTGATGCCGAGCAGCGTGATCGGTACGCGCAGCTCATTGGAAAGATAGTTGCCCTGAAGAAAGTCGTCCCGGAGCACCTGCTGGCGCATCGCCGCCTTGAAGGCTTCGGTTTTCGTCCACTCCCAGTACGCGTTCCACGCCCGAAGATAGTCGGGCCCGTTCGCGTTCTCGAGATCGAGGCCGGCAGGCAGATCCGGCAGTTTGCTCGAGTGGCAGCGCGCACAGCGCTCCGCAAACACGACCTTGCCCCGCTGCACAACACCGGTCGTGTCAGTCAGATACTTCGCGGAGTCCGGTGCGTCCTTCAAGTAGTGAGGATCGGTGCTCGCGAGCAGGAAGCGCGCCATGTGCGGCGTCTGCATTTCGGTTGCGAGCCAGGACACGGAGTTTCTCTGCGCCGTTTCCAGAGGAATCGGCGAGATAGGCTGGCCGCCGAGCAGCGCGCGGAAATGGAGGAGCCACTCCTCGCTGAACAATCCAATGTTGATATAGACGCGATTGAGCGCGCCGAGCGCGCCGACCGAATCGGCCCCGTCCTTCAACACGCGAGGCGTCCACGTTGTGCTCGGCGCGACGAAGAACTGCGCCAGCGGATCGGTCGCCGGCACGTAGTCGTTGAACTGTTTGTTTCTCAGGCCGCCGCCCGCAATCGTCTCCTTGCCCCACTTCCTGGCTACGCCCATGCGCGGGCCGAGGTAGTACACCGCATTCATGCTGCGCGGATTGTTGATGTTGTCGGTGGAGACGAGCGACGTATCGAGCGTGCCGGGGCGCGACACGTGCAAGGCTTGATAGAAGATGCTGGCCTCGTTGTTGTCGCCGCGCCAGTTGAACACGCGGTCCCACCAGAAGTACTGAGCGCCAACATTCGAGCTCAGATTCTCCCACCGGGGGTTTTCCGGATCTGCGGGCGGTTTGATCGGGTTCGGTCCGACGTGACAAAAGCCGCATGACATTCCAACGCGGTACGGCCGGACGAGTTCGCGGTCCGAGTAGTACGACGGATCGTTGTAGAACCGTTCGGAATTCCACCGACGGCGCGCCCGCTCGTCGAAGTCCGGGTTCGGAAACAGTCTGAGACCCACGACTCCGGTGGGCTCACCGTAATAGGAGCCGTTCGGAACGATCGTTCCGCGCGCCCCAACGCTGACACCTGGATAGGCCGCTGCGTTGGCAAACGGATCCGGAGGGCACTTCGGGTCGCGGACGTCGAGCCAGAGCCCGAAGCGGTTCGGATCGGGACCCATTGCCTCCGTGAAGCACGGTTCATTCACGAGGCCGAGATAGCGCCAGCGATTGTGACGACCATAGCCGATGCGCGAATGCGACGAGATCGTTTTGAGCAAGTCGAAGGTGCCAATGCTGTCAACCGTGAGGCGGTCCCATAACCGATCGTTGCCGCCCGTCCACACCAACCACATGTTCCGCCCTTCGATTTCCTCTTGCGTGAATACGGGCCGCTTGCCAGCGACCAGGTTGTCATCCATGTCGCGGAAGTAGTCCGGGGTCCGGCGCACGAAATGTTCCGGCTTGAGGCCGGCCCGCATGGCTTCGTCCTGCACCGTGCCAGGCATCGGCCCCCGTCGTCTGCATCCGACGACGCCGATGCTGATGAGTCCGATGAGACACAGGCACACGAAAGACCGACGCGAGCGCGATCGGGCGATCCACCAGGCCATTTGCGAGACGTCAGACGCCAGTTGCACTCGCACTCGCACCCTCACAATCCTTCTGAATATCACCTAGAGGAGGTGTGTTTGCCGCGGTGGGATCCAGCAGCGTGAAGTTCAATGCGAACCGCGGTCCGAAATAGGATCGGCCGAGATAGAAGCCGCGGCGAACCAGTCGAACCTCGTCGTAGATGTTCAGACCTTCGGGCCCCGCCAGCCTGTCTGGCACGGGTCGGTAGCCCTCGATCTTGGCCGTCTCCGCATAGTCGACCACGATCGAACGCTGCGTCTGATCGAACCGGCTCTCACCGCATGAGAGTCGGGCCGGAAACAGCAGCCATGTGGTCTGCCCGTCGAAAGTCAGCTTCGGAATCGTGTCCGAGTCCTCGATGAATGGCCTGAGGATCACGAGGTCCTCGATCCGATTGCGGACGATCGCCTGCGAACGGAAGAACACTTTGCCCCTCCAGAACAGACGGCCGAGCCGTTCGGCGCGGAGTGCGGCGACATGCGCCAGCACCTTCGGCGCGGGATCGGGCAGGTCACGAACCCGCGCACGGCCATCGCGGTCGCGAGGAAAAAACAGATCGCCACGGAATGGGCCGTCGGGGAACGGTCCCGCGCTCAGCCGTGCATAAATCTGATCGACCTGATCCTGGGTCAGAGATCGGACATTGTCCGGCGTCAGGACAAGGCGCTCTGCGTCACTGAGGGGAAATTCGCTCCGCAGACGGGCGATGTCGGTTCCAGGCGGTGCAAATCGAATCGATGGCGCTGCGGTACGGCATGCGCTCACTAATGCAATGGCTGCGAGCAAACCGAAGACATGTGCTCGCCCGAGTTTGGGGATCTGAGGGAGCGGACGACGACCGACCTTTGATGCTGCCACGCTGAATTCCCCATCGATCGCCTACTGGGGGGCGTGCGATCGGCCGCTGATTGATTCTTTAGACGGACATGGCCAGAAGTTCTCCCCTGCTACTGACGTCAAGACCTGCCGATTTCGTTATATCGAAAACAGTCGATCACGTGATCGTTCACCATCCCAACGGCCTGCATGTGTGCGTAGATGACGGTGGAGCCGACGAAGCTGAATCCTCGCCCTTTCAGGTCCTTGCTGAACGCGTCTGATTCAGGTGTCGTGGCCGGAATGTCTCGGCTCGTGCGCCGCCGATGCACCTTGGTCCGGCCCCCCACGAAACGCCAGCAGTACCGGTCGAAGCTCCCAAACTCTTCCTGAACCTTCAGAAAGGCGCGGGCGTTCTTGACGGCCGCCTCGATTTTCAGTCGGTTCCGGATAATCGTTGGATCGAGCGTCAGCCGGTCGATCTTGCTGCTGTCGAACCGGGCGACTTTATCGGGGTGGAACCCGCTGAACGCCCGGCGATAGCCTTCGCGCTTTTTGAGCACGATGGACCAGCTCAGTCCAGCCTGTGCGGCTTCGAGGATCAGAAACTCGAAGTGTTTTTGATCGTCGTGTACCGGCACCCCCCATTCGCGATCGTGATATTCGATCATCAGAGCGTCCGCGCCGGGCCAGGCACATCGTTGCAGGCTTGTCATGACTTCATTTTGTCAAAGTCGCGGCTGCCGGACCACGTAACAGTGCTTCGACTTCGTAGACCACTCCGTCCTTGATGACCCGGCGGGTCCGGCGAAGGTCGGTGATCTTTGCCAGCGGATTCCCGTCGACGATGACGATGTCGGCAAGCTTGCCGCGTTCGATCGTGCCAAGGTCCACCAGGCCCATGGCTTCAGCCGGCACTGCCGTGGCCGTTCGGATCGCCTCCGCTGGTGAGAGTCCGCCGCGGACGTAGTGCTCCAGCTCCATCAGCAGCGTGAGTCCGTACGGGTTGATCGGCGCGTCGGTGCCGGCAATCACGCGTCCTCCCGCCTTCACGACTGCGGCCACGAATGCTTCCTGCGACGCCACCAGGGCTTCGCGTTGCGCCATATCACGAGGATCCGCCGCGCGGGCGCGCCACGCACGCGCCGGCGCGAGCGCCGAGGCGGGAAACAAGCGCTGGAGACGGACCTCGTCGATTGCCGATGAGTCATGCTGCATGAGAAGCTGATAACCGCCCTGGATGCCGATCGTCGGCGTGATCGTCATCTTCGACGCCGCCAGCAGGTCGATCACGTCACGGTACGACCGCCGCAGCTCGCTGTTCTTCGGCGAGTAGCCTCGCCTGCTGGTGCCGCGAATGTGCTCCACGCCGTCGGCCCCGTACGCGACCGCGGGGTAGATCTCGTGTGACGTGACCGGCAACCCCAGCCGGTGGGCGCCTTCGATGACCCGCTGTCTGCAGCAGGTCGGGCAAGCGCACGTAGGTCTTGATCAGATCGAAATTCAAGGTCGCGCGCACGCGCGAGCCGCTCGCTGAGCTCGGTGCCACCATCCAAGGCGGCCCCGCCTGGATAGTAGATGCGCGTGCCATCGAACGGTTCGCCGGTCGCGAGCACACGCGGGCCGATGCGCACGCCGGATTCAATCGCCTCGCGGTCCTCGTGCGCTTCGAACGGGTTGGCGGCGGGGTTGCGCACGGTCGTAATGCCGAATGACAACCAGATGCGCCCGAGCACTTCCCCGTAGCCTTTCGTCAGATGCGCGTGGCTTTCGATGAGGCCCGGCAGCACGGTGCCGTCCGATGCGTCGACAACTGTTCCGGTATGCAGGTCGCCACGATGCGGTTCGACCTGCATGATGAGGTTGCCGTCGATGACAATGTCGACGTTCTCGCGGGCAACATCCGATCGTCCATCGAACAGGCGCCCCGCATGCAGTGTCTTCTTGCCCAGCGTCGTCTTGGGCATCCATGCGATGCGAGGCACGATCGCTCGTGCACTGCCGTCGACTTGATCGACGAGTCGCAGCCCGTCCGCGGTTTGATACAGCACCCGGCGCGAATCGCGCGTCCATGACGGCGTGTTGGCAAGCTCCCGCGACAGTCGGCGTGGTGGGCCGACAGGTGAGCCATCGCGCGCAACCGCGAACGCTGCGAGATGCCCGTCGATAATCGCAGCCATTTGGGTCCCATCAGGCGACCAGACGGGTCCGGAGTCTTCGCGCATGCCCATCGATTTGTGCGGCACGGGATTGAACCAGCGATCGGCGCCGCCGTCGAGCGACACGCGCAGCACCTGGTTGGTCCCCTCCCGGAATCGCGTCGAGTAGGGGCGCAGAGCAGACATCACGAGAGCGCGACCGTCGGGCGACCAGCTCGGACGTCCGGGTTCATTCAGGCGATCGTGTGCCTTGCGCACGCGCCCGGTGGCAACATCGACAATTTGCAATTGCGATTCGGGGTCGAGAAATGCGATGCGCGTGCCGTCGGGCGACCACGCCGACGACATGCCGCGGGCGGCCAGTTTGCGAGTCGCGCCGCTCTCGAGCTCGCGAATCCACAGATCCATCGACCCTTCCCGATCGGTCGAAAAGGCGATCTGGGTGCCGTCGGGCGACCACGCCGGATCGGTATCGACGAAGACGTCGTTCGTGAGCCGTCGAGGGGTGAGATGAGTTCCTGTCGCCGGCATGAGCCACAAGTCTCCCAACGCTGCAAACACGATCTGTGAGCCGTCGGGTGAGATCGCGGGATGCATCAGCCCGCGTGCGGGTCGCCGCCATTCCTCCGGCATGGCTCGCCGGTTTGGCGTGAACGCGGGGCGAGTGAACGCCACCTCCGCAGAAAACTCAATCGTCCGCGCCGTCTTGCCGGACCGGGATCGCGACTTGATCTTGCCGTCAGCGGTGTAGAGCAACTCGTCCGCGGTCCGCCAGTGCGCGCGGAAGGGGAATACATCTTCCCCGGCGTCGGCGATGTTGCGTCCGCCTGCCATCAAACGCGCCGCGGCGCCGTCGATAGCGGGGTATGACACAGTGCTGCCGTCTGGACTCCAGGACGGCGCGGCCACGGTCGCAGCCTCGCTGTGCAGGAGGCGCTCCGCGCCCGACTCCAGGCTGGCGGCGTAGACGCCGCGCTCGCGCCGATCGGACACGAAAGCAATTTCACGCCCGTCAGGCGACCACGCCGGCATGAAATCGTTCGCGGGATTGTTGGTGAGTTGCCGCAACTCGCCGGTCGGGATCACGAGGATCCAAACGTCGTAGTTTCCGCTGCGATCCGACGAGAATGCGACCTGCTTCCCGTCGGGTGACCAGTGCGGCTCGCGATCATCGAATGGACCGGATGTCTCTTGGCGCAGCCCGGAGCCATCGCGACCAATCGTCCAGATATTCCAGGTGGTACTGCGGTAGGCCTGAAACGCGATGCGCGCGCCGTCAGGTGACCAGGCCGGCATGCGCGCGTCGTATCCATCTTCGAGGATCCGCGTCGCACGCCCTCCGTCAGCACTGAGGGTCCAGAGCGCGCCGAGAAGATCGATGACGATCGTGCGTGCGTCCGGCGACAGCGCGGCCGCCATCGATGTCCCTTCGGTCAGCGTCAGCCGAATGGTGTTCGCCGCCGGCTGCCCGCTGACGAACGTCGAGACGCCGATCGCGGCCAAGGCGAGGACGCTGTAGCGTTGTCGTTGCATCAAAACCTTCCGAAGCGCGCGATTCATGGCGAACTACAAGCAGCACATGGTAGCTTTTCCATTTACACAGCGTCCATGCCGTTCAAGAGCAAAGCGCAACGTCGAAAGTTTGCCGAGCTCCTCGTCGATGGAAAGATTTCGAACGAGACCTTCGAGGAATGGAACCGCGAGACCGGCGGCAAGAAGCTGCCCGAGCGTGTCAAGAACAAGACCAAGCCGACAGCGAGAAAGAGGCGGAAAGCGAAGACACGCTCATCGTGAGTCAGACGGGCCGTCGCCAGGTCATCTCATCGCGACCACCAGAAGGGTCGCATCATCCTGGAAGCCCCGTGTCGCAAACGCCGTGACTTCACCTAGAACCGCGGTCTGGAGGCCCGCTGCATCGAGTTGCCGGTGGCGCATCAGCGCCTCGACGAGGCGGTCCTCTCCGAATTCGACATCGCTGCCGTCCCGCACTTCAGTGATGCCGTCGGTGTAGAGCATCAGTCGATCCCCGGTGCCAATTTGGATTTCCTCGGTGACGTACTCGACATCCCGAAAGACGCCCAGAACCATCCCTCCAGTCCGCAATCGCTCCAGGTCACCGTTCGCTCGGGCGAGCAGCGGCGGATTGTGGCCCGCATTGACGTAAGCGATTGTCCCGCGAGCGCCATCGATCCGCAGATAACAGAACGTCGCAAACCGCCCGGCAATCATCTGCCCGCACATCAGCCTGTTCACGCTCGCACACAGCTCGTGGGGTGCCGACGACTCGCGCGCAAACGCACGCACGGCAGCTTGAAGACTCGACATCATGAGCGACGCCGGCAGGCCCTTGCCGGCGACGTCGGCTATCGATAACCCCAGCGTCTCGGGGCCAAAGATGAACGCGTCGTAGCAGTCGCCCCCGAGTCCGTCGGCGGGCTGCCACGTTGCGACCACCTCGACCGATGGGGTCACGGGCAGCGTGGCAGGCATCAGCGCGCGTTGGATCAACAGGCCCTCTCGCAGGTCGCGCGCGCGGTGCTCACTCCGCTCTCGGGCCCCGCGACCATCAGTGACTTCCCGCTGCAGAATCTGGACGAGCGTCGCGTTGTCCCAGGGCTTCTGAATAAAGCTCTGCGCGCCGGCGCGCATCGCCTCGACGGCGAGGTCGATGTGACCCCACCCAGTCATCACGACAACAGGCAGAACCGGATCGGCGGCCCGCACCTCGGCCAGCAGCTGCAAACCCTCGGCACCCGACGTCGTGTCGCGCGAGTAGTTCAGGTCCATCAGCACCGCGTCCCAGGAGTCCGCCTGGAGCTGGTCGAGCAGCGCGCGCGGCGAGGTCACCAGCTGCAGCTTGAAGCCGTGCTGAGACAGCAGGAGACGCAGCGCCTCGAGGACGTCCGGTTGATCGTCCGCGATGAGCACTCGACCGTCAACGACGGCGGCCGGAACGTCGATGGGCATGGCTACCAGTAAGGATGGCACGACTTTGCGGTCACGGTTCGACTCGACACGGTGCTTCTTGAACGTGCCGACACTCTCGGAAAAAGGCGTGGGTTGTCCTGACATGGGCCAGGCCTTGAGCGATCGATCCCCAGCCTGGCACCTTCGAGAACTTGCCGGGTTCGTGTCGCTTGTACCGCTTGAAGTATTCACCGATCTCCTGCTGAACGGCGGTTGTGAGCGCGTGAAGTGGACGACCGTCCCGGCCCAAAAGCGAGAGCACGACCTTCGAGTCGATTCCTTTCTCGTCCTCCATGAACATCAAACCGACGGCAATCCCACGCACCATACGACCACCACGTAATGGTGGTCCCAAGACGAGCGCATCAAACGGATCGCCGTCATAGGACACGGTCTGCGGCACGAATCCATAGTTGACCGGATACCCACCGACATCCGTAGGAATGACGCGGTCGATCGCGCGTGCGTTGGCGCGCATGTCAAATTCCCATTTGCGGCGGTCACCACGCGCGATCTCGATATACGCGTTCACGGTCCCGTCCTCATTCACGGGAGCGATGTCACGCCAGACATGTTTTGTGTGTGCCGTCGACGCATTCAGACTTCCCGCGAGTTGGATGGTCGCAGATGCGGGCAGCATGTTGAGCGAGGGCTTGCCGTCCTGTGCGGCAACGGCGCAGGGCAATGCGACAAGCCAGAGGAGGGGCCGCATGCTAATTGGGGTACTTCATATCGCAGATTCAGGTTCACCGCATTCTTCGCGGATCCGCACTGTACGTTTCCCCAAAAGTGTCTATCTCTCGTCCCATGCCTGTCCCGGTACGCTTGGAAGGTCGATACGGTTGGTGGGAGGTATCATGAGCGTCAAACGCCAAATCATTCCGGTCGTCGGTCTTCTGGCAACGATTGCGATTGCCGTTTACATGGTCGTTCAACTGAAAGGTCAGGGAACTACCCCGCCATCTAACGTCCCAGTAGAGATCACGTCGCACTGAATCAGCACGGTACCTCGCCCGCTCCATCCCATCCAGGCGACTAATGCCGCTCATGCCACGGTGTGCATTTATGTGACACCTCTTGACCATGAGCGACTTTGGCTGCAAACTCTGCTAGCTCTACCCTAGTCGCGACTCCGTCCCCTGGAGGCAGTGATTTATGCGCGTTAGAACTTTTATCGTCCTGGCGCTAGTGGTGTTTGCATTCGCCGGACGTCCAACATCCCAAGCTCCCCAAGACGCCAATGCACCCCGCGGCAAAGTCAAGGCTGGCGAGATCCTGGTGAGGTTCAAGCCTGGCGCCAATGCGAACGACAAAGCGGATGCTCATCGACAGGGGGGTGGTGCGCGTCGTGCGGGCGTTGCGCGTACAAATATCGAGATTGTGCGGGTGCCCAACGGGCAGGAAGCGGCAAGCCTGGCTCGCTATCGGAAGAATCCGAACGTCCTCTATGCGGAGCCGAATTTCATTCGCAGCATCCCGAAGCTGCTCTCCCATTCCGGCTCGCCGGTAGTGCCAAGTGACTTCCACTTCGAAGAGCAGTGGGCTCTCCACAACACCGGTCAGTTCTTCCAGTGCATCCCCTGGCCGTTTCCGCCCCCCGATGAACTCTGCGGGTACGTCGGCACACCCGACGCCGACATCGATGCACCGGAAGCCTGGGCCATCTCGACCGGGGCCGGCTCCGAGATCAAAGTGGCGGTGATCGATTCAGGCATCGACCATCTGCATCCCGACCTGGTGGATGCCTATATCGGCGGAAAGGATTTCGTCTCCGATGATGACGACCCCATGGACGATCATGGGCACGGCACTCACGTCGCGGGAACGATCGCCGCGGCCCTGAACAATCCCACCGGCAATCCCGCGGAAGAAGAGGGGGTCGTCGGCGTGGCGCCCAACGCGCGCCTTCTCGCATACAAGGTCTGCGACGCGGCGGGCGACTGCGATGACGGGAGGATCGTGTTGGCGATCGCGCAAGCTATCGACGACGGCGCCAAAGTCATCAACATCAGTCTGGGAGATGTCGTGGAGTCGCAGGCCCTGAATGACGAAATCCAGGATGCCTGGAATGCCAATATCGTGATTGTCGCCGGCGCAGGCAACGAGGGAAACACCAACCACTTTTTTCCGGCTGCATTCCCCAATGTCGTCTCGGTCGCGGCGTTCGATGAAGACCACAGGCGAACGAATTTCACGACCTATGGAAACTGGGTGGACCTCTCGGCCCCAGGTAACGCCATCTTGTCCACCTTCCCGATGTTCGGGTGCGGAGGCGCGGGGACGACGCCCGGCGACACAGGTTGCTACGACTGGAACACTGGTACGTCCATGGCCACACCTCACGTTTCGGGGGCCGCCGCGCTGATATGGTCCCGCAGCGACGTCACCACCAACGCGCAAGTCGTGGAAATCCTGGAACAAAGTGCCCAAGCGCAGGGCGTCGCGCCGGAGCCACTGAATTCCTGGACCATCCACGGTGGTCTCAACCTCCATGAAGCGATGAGTTACGGGGCACCAACCAACCAGGCTCCCGTCGCCAACGCCGGGTCCGATCAGACGGTGACCGACAACAACGGAAACGGCACTGAGAGCGTGACGCTCAACGGCAGCGGGTCCTCTGACCCCGACGGCAACATCGTCAGCTACGTCTGGCGCGAAGGCGCCACCACGGTGGGTTCGGGCGCAACGGCAACTGTGCCGCTCGCGGTGGGCACTCACACCCTGACATTGACCGTCACGGACGACGACAACGAGAGCGATACGGACGATGTCGTCGTTAACGTTCAGCCGCCACCCAACCAGCCACCCGTCGCCAACGCCGGGCCGAATCAGACGGTGACTGACACCAACGGAAACAGCACTGAGAGCGTGACGCTCAATGGCAGCGGGTCCTCTGACCCCGACGGCAACATCGTCAGCTACGTCTGGCGCGAAGGTGCCACCACGGTGGGGTCGGGCGCAACGCCAACCGTCGTGCTCGCGGTCGGCGCCCATACTCTGATCCTGACGGTCACTGACGACGACGGCGCCACTGGTACGGACAATGTCGTCATTACCGTTCAGTCAGCACCACCTCCTGCAGACACGGTGGCAATAACGAAGGCCACCTACAACTCTCGAAACAGGCAGCTGGTGGTGGAGGCGACAAGCACAGGCGCACCTGGTGTCAGCCTGACGGCTTACAACATGAGCACCGGCAGTCCTGTCCCGTTGGGGCCGCTTGCTTACGACGCCAAGAAAACGAAGTACTCGGCGACGTTCACCACGCCGTCAAAGCCAAGCTCGATCAGAGTGAGCTCCTCGGGCGGTGGATCAGCAACAAGCAGCGTCGGTGGGAAGTAATCCCACCGACGTCATTTCACCGTGCGATCCCACGGATGTCGCACGGTCGGGACGTTGGCGTACCGTCGCATCGAGAACACGAGCGTCTGGCCGCAACCGGGATCCAGGCGCACGGTGATTAGCGGTGAATCGATCGGCGTGGTGCCGCCTTCGCGCGTCACGCCAACCAACTGATGTTCGCCGTAGGCACCACCCTGGACGATGACGGTGCGAGCCCGCGATGAGCTCAGATTGATCAATGTGACCGTCGTGCTCGTGTCAGACAGGCTCGACACGAGCGCGGCCACGTCCTCGGGCACGCCCGCTCGCCTCCGATCCGGATCGAAATAACGAAGCCGCGCATTGAGCAAGCCCCCTGAGCGGCCGGGCATGAGCGCGCCCCACATCAGCTGCACCAGCGACTCGGTCGCGGCAGGGTTGTAGTCGAGCATGTTGTCGGCCAGCCGCTTTTCAGGCGGGGTGATGTCGCGGCGCAGCGCGCTCAGCCGCTCCCGAGCGCCTTCGAGATCTCGCTCCAGCGCCTGCTCGGGATAGGAGGGGTTTTGACCGCGCAGAAAGTCGAGCCAGCCGGGCTGCTCCGCAACGCGTTTCAAATCCTCTGGCTTCTGCGACCAGTACCAAACCTCGAGCGCGCCAACGTTCCACGGCGAGTTCCGCCATCCATACCATCCATTTGCGCCGTGCATTGTCGGATACTGCCTGCGGCCGTCCGCGTCTCGCGCGTGCGCATTCACCGCATCGATCATTTGGCGCCAGGCGTCAACGTACTTCTGGTTCCCGGTAACTAGCAGCGCGTTATTGAATCCGGGCAGGGCCCATTGAATGCGATTTCGATCTTCACGAGCGCCAGTCACAGGATTGACAGGACTGAATCCCCAGCCGTACGCGTTGCCCCACCACTTCCCTTCCGGTCCACCGATCCTCCCATCAAGGTCCACGAAGCTGGGAATGATGCCGCCGTTTTGCTGCATCCTCTCCAGCCAGGCATCCATGTAGGCCACGAGCCAGGTTTTGTACCTGAGCTCACCATCGAGCAGAAAGGCGTTGGTCGCGAGCGTTGTCGCGGCTAGATTCAGAAAGTGATCGCCGACGACGTCGGTGTATTCCTGGTAGTGCGCCAGGAATTGCTCGAACGATGATTCGCCGTGCTCGGCGTCGAAATCCTTGACATCGAACGGATCGCCGACCCAGTCGAGCGCCGTGGCTTTTCGCAGCATCGGACCGCGGCTGCCGTTCTGCATGCTGCGGATGATCTTGTGGACCGGATCGTAATTGGGGGCCCCAGGATCGTCGCCCATGTAGAGCCCGGCGAATCGACGCGCGCGTTCCCGATATTTCGCGTCCATTGGAATCGACAGGCCCATACGGTTGAAGAGTTGCAGGCCCTCGCCGTGGTGCATCCAGTCGGATTGGACAATGAACTCCTTGTGGTACATCCCCTGGCGGGCGATCGGCACGTCGGTTGTCCTGGCTTGGGTGTACTGCTCGATCAAGCCCTCGTGACCCTTCGAATACATTCGAAGGATGTCGTCGCTTGCTCCCAAGGCGTGCAGTTCGGGCCAGCGGTTGAAGTTTTCGAAGGCGTCATCCGGTCCGTCATTGGCTCCCCAGCGCACGAAGCACTGAAGATAGCCGCGGTCGTCAAAATATTTGTTGAAGAACTCCCGGCAGGCTGGGACAGTATCGGCGAGAAGTTGGCGCTCGAGAACCGCCCATCGCGGCGGAGTCATGCGTGTGGCGATACTGATTGCCACGTCGGCAGCAGCGGCGCCGTAAACCTGACTCGAACCCTGCCAGATGCCAGCTATGAGTAGCCCTGAGCAAATCGCTGCCAGCAACCGAGGCGTTGCATCTCGGGTCATTTGCTTGCGCGATTAGAACACGAACTCGCCCTAAGGCAACGTGTAGTCGAAGGCGTACGAGTGCTGGCCGTCCGCAATGACGATGGTCATAACGCCGGAGAGGCCCGTGAGCTGATCGGTCCCAGAGTCTGGAACAACGACGATCGACAGCTTGAAGTCACCGCCCCGGCTCATCGTACCCTGGTGCAGGAGCATAAACGTGCCTGTTTTCCCGCCCAGCGTCCCGCTCACGTGCTCGATCGCGACATAGCCGGCCGAGCCCTTCACGCTGGTGTCGGCGGTCATCATCTCTCCCCTGCTGGTGCCTTCGAGGTCTCCCTTGAACCGCTTGTCCACTGACACTCTGCCCACCTTCAAGCCCTCGACTTTCTCATCACTCGGGAGCGGTTTCACTACGACGTCGAACGTCCCCTTCGCCTGACTCATCCTGACCGTTCCTTCCTTTACTGGCGGTACTACGGGTGTTGCCGCGCGCGCCGCCAGCATCACGCCGAGCGGCAGGCACAGCAGTGTCGTGAGTCCTGCTCGTTTATTCATACGCCATGCTAGCTTAGTCACGCTGAGGATGAATTGAACGAACGCGACACGGGCCGCAGATGACGCAGATAAACACAGCCGCAGATGACGCAGATAACACAGCCGCAGATGACGCAGATAAACGCAGCCGCAGATGACGCAGATGACGCAGATGGAGACGGCGTGTGCGAGCCCACCGCCGGTCAAAGACCGGCGGTAAGCGTGGCCTGCGGCCGCTGGGCTCGATGCCTTGTCGTATCCGTCCGTTTATCTCCAGTTTTAGATCACTTATCTGTGTTTATCTGCGTCATCTGCGGCTGTGTTATCTGCGGCTATCCTGCGTTACCTGATTGCGCAAGCGCGCAACCCCGCTCAGCGAGGGCGTTTTCACTCTCGTAACGCCACTGTCGGGTCGAGCAGGGCCGCGCGTCTCGCGGGCAGCCATGCGGCAATCGCGGCAATGGTCAGGAACACCGCGGCCATCGCGGCATAGGTCGGCGGATCTGTTTCCTCCACACCGACGAGCATCGTCCGCATCAGTCGCGTAAGTGCAAACGCTGCGATCAGCCCAAGTACCATGCCCGTGAGGCTAAGGCGAATCCCCTGTCCGACCACGAGCCTCAGAATGCCGGACGGCGCGGCCCCCATCGCCATTCGGACACCGATCTCGGCAGTCCGCTGACGCACGACTGTTGAGAGTACGCCGTATAAACCGACCCCTACGAGTAGCGCGGCCACGATCGCAAACAGCGCGATCAAGATCAACTGGAACCGCGTGCCCGCCTGAGCACGCTGTACGAGGTTGATCATGGGCTGGAGGTCTGTGATGAGCAGCTGCGGACTCACCCGCGCCACTTCGGCGCGCACCAGATCGCTCAGCGCAGCAGGATCGCCGGAGGTCCGAATGGCCCACTTTCGCGTGCCTCCGAAATTCATGAACCCATCAGAGAAGTAGACCTGTTCGCGACCTGGATCAGCTAGCGATGTCAGGCGCTGATGTGCGACGACGCCGATGATCTCGACCCATTCGGGCTCGGGTGTACGGATGCGGATCAGGATGCGTTTTCCGACCGCCGATTCGGTCGGAAAGGCTTTCGACGCCAGCACTTGATCCACGACGACAACTGCAGCGCGCGACTCACTGTCGGCCTCGGTAAATGTCCGGCCGGCGATGAGCGGCGTCCGTAACGTCTCAAAGTAACCGGGGAGCACGCGCTGCCAGTCGACCGCCTGATATTTCGAGTTGTCAGCGAGCGCTGCCTCGGTCCCCCACCGGATGGTGCTGAAGTCTCCCGCGAGCGGGAACGGGTACGACGCCGTGACGCTCTGGACGCCCGGCAAGGCACCGAGCTTTTCGCGGAGTTCGCGTATGACGGCCGCGCGTTGAGGCGGTGGGCCGTTGGGGCCGCCAAGCAGTTGAAATGTCAGGACGGCTGCAGGATCGAAGCCGGGGTTGATGCGCTGTAATTCCAGGAAGCTTCGAAACATCAAGCCCGAGCCGATCAGCAGGACAAAGCACGACGCGACCTGAGCGACCACGACTGCCGCTCGCAGCACGCTGCCACGGCCGAGCCCTTCCGTGCGACTCGCGCCGCGCAACACTGTCATGACGTTCAGTCGAAACGCGCTCCACGCCGGAGCCAGGCCAAACAGCACTGCCGCACCGACACCACAGGCCACGGCGAAGGTGAGGACTACAGGATCGAGTGACACGTCGGCGAGCCTCGGCAGGTTCGCCGGGGCGATCGCGAGCAGCGCCCGAACGCCCATCCACGCGAGCAAGACACCGCCAAGCGTACCCAGTGCTGAGATCACCAGCGCCTCGGCCAGCATCTGCCGCACGAGACGTGTCCAGTCTGCGCCCAGCGCAGAGCGTACAGCGAGCTCGGTCTGACGCAACGACGCGCGTACCAAGAGCAGGTTGGCCACGTTCGCGCAGGCGATGAGCAGCAGGAAAAACACGGCCCCCATCAGCGCCACAATCGCCGGCCGTACTTGCGCGACCAGGGACGCATGCATCGGCTCGACACGTCCGTAGTAGTTCGCAGTCCCGAGGATGGGAAAGTCCCGACGGATGCCGGCGGATACGGCTTCGACTTCGTCCTGCGCGCGAGCGAGCGGCACGCCGGGCTTCAGCCGCCCGATGGGCCGCAAACCATAGCCGTTGCGGTTGGCGTTGTCGTACGTCAGCCGATTGGCGATCCAGATATCGGGCCGCGCTTCGACATTGTCTTGCGGTGGAAACAGCAACTGAAAACCTGGTGACAGCACGCCGACTATCTGGAGACCGATCGGACCTCCGCCGAAAGAGATGCTTTGCCCGACGACGTCTGCTTTGCCGCCATAACGTCGTTGCCAGGTACTCGTGACTGAGGATCGCGATCATCGGCAGTGGCGGGGGTGGCGGCACAGCGGCCTCACCACTCGGCGCCGCGCCTGGCGGCGGCTGCGGAATCCCATCACTCTCCTCGAAGTTGCGACCAGCCGACACCCCAATACCCATCACCCCAAAAAAATTGATCGTGACGATGCCAAGGCGCACTTGCTCCGGTGATCCGTCGGCTCCCGGCAGTACCTGCCGACCTGTCTGAACGGCCGCCAAGTCTTCGAACGAATTCTTGGTGCCGTTGCGGATATCGGTGAACGTCTCGTTCGAGAAGGGCATCGAAAAATTTTCGCGGGCGCGCAAGTCGCTATAAAGAACCACAAGCCGTTCGGGGTCCTTGTACGGAAGGGGACGAAGCAGCAGCGCATTTGCCACGGTGAAGATGGCGGTAGTC
Organism: uncultured Acidobacteriota bacterium; assembly: GCA_963846425.1. Taxonomy (GTDB): domain Bacteria; phylum Acidobacteriota; class Vicinamibacteria; order Vicinamibacterales; family UBA2999; genus JACCSI01. The sequence goes on from CAWJVW010000004.1 coordinate 18,853, forward strand.
GCGCCAATGCCCAGCGCAATCGTGAGAGCCGCCGTAAGGGTGAAGATGGGGCTTCGACCGAGAGTGCGCCCAGCCACAATGAGATCGCGAAAAGGCACGAGTCCTCCAATTGCTCGGGCCCGATGAAAAAGCGGGCCGGCTCGCGCAGATTAGACACCCAGCGTTCGAAAGTGGTTGTCGGCCGTATCAAACTGGCGACACAAATCTACCTCAGCCATTGATTTGGCTCCGTTGGGCGGGCTACCCTTTTGGCCCTCATCCCCAAACGGGTGTCCGCACCTCTTAGAGCGTTGAAGGAGTCTTTATGCGCCGCCTCCTATTCGTCCTTGCCCTGATCGGGCTCTCGACTTCGCCCTTCGCCCAGGATTTGGACGAGATTGCCGACCTGTCAGCCAAAGCCGCTCGGGTGATTCGGGCGGGCAACCACAATCGACTCACGCCGCCCTCTACTCAAGAGAGGTCCGGCATCGTGTCGGCGTATCTCCGCGGACGACACGATGATGCGACCGTCAGCAGCCTCGTTGTCGACGCGGAAAACGTCACAGCACGAGGCCGCGTGCACGTCCGCCTCGGACAGCGCGTCGCCGGGCTCGACGTTTACGGCACGTATGTCAGGGCGGCGCTGACTGCCGACGGATCCCTCTTGGCCGTTGTCGAGAACCTTGCCTCGATCTCGCCGGCGCTGCTGCCCGAACGGGTCAGTCATCGCGACGCGCTCGAGGTTGCACTCGGACGCCGGTATCCGGGCGCGCCGCTGGATTTGCAGGAAGTGGGCTCCAGTGGGAACACCGTCACTTTTGCTCGGGGCGCGCGATTCTTCGAAGATCCGACCGTGACCCGTGTAGCGGTGCCGATGAAGGCAGGTCCGCTCCGCGTCGGTTATCTCGTTGAAACCTGGGACCGCAACAACCAGTTGTGGCACACAGTTGTGGGCGGCAGTGGTCGTATCCTCTTCGAGCAGCTCCGGACGGCCACCGATTCGTACAACATTTTTCCCAATGCGCCGAACAAGACACCTCAGACGATTGTGAACGGGCCTGGCAGCGGCAACACCGAATCTCCAATCGGCTGGGTGAGCACGAACACCACGATTGGCAACAATGTGAGCGCCTATCTGGACCGCGACAACAACAATGCCGCTGATGCCAATGGCAGACCTATCTCCGATACTCAGAACTTCTTACAATCAGCTGACCTCACACAGGCGCCGACGACGACCGCCAACCAGATGGTCGCGGTGACGAATCTGTTCTACCTAAACAACGTCGTGCACGACAAGCTGCGTCGCCACGGGTTCAACGAAGCCGCCGGGAACTTTCAGACCAACAATTTCGGGCTCGGGGGGCTGGGCAATGACCCGGTGAATGCCGAGGCCCAGGACGGAGGGGGGACGAACAACGCCAATTTTGCGACGCCGGCCGACGGCCAGCGACCCCGGATGCAGATGTACATCTGGACGGCCGCAGACCCCGACCGCGATGGCGATCTTGATTCGGACATCGTCTATCACGAATACGGGCACGGTCTGACGTGGCGAATGATCGGCAACATGGCCGGGCCGCTCGCCGGGGCGATTGGCGAAGGGATGAGCGACGTTCTGGCCATTTACATCAATCGCGACGATCGGGTCGCCGAGTACTCGAAGAACAATCTGATTGGCATCCGCCGCTTCCCGTACACGAATTATCCGAACACCTATGGCGACATCACAGGTGGAAGCGTCCACGCCGATGGCGAAATCTACGCGGCGACTATGTGGAAGCTGCTCGAGATTTGGGAATCGTCTGGAAGAACGCAGGACGAACTGTTCGACTACGTGATTGACGGCATGAACTTCACACCGCAACGACCTGCGTACGAGGACATGCGCAACGGCATCCTGGCTGCGACACCCACACAGGAGGAAGATTGTCTTGTGTGGCAGGCTTTCGCGCAGTTCGGCATCGGCGAGGGTGCGAACGGCAATGAGAGCTGCAACTTTTTCGGTTGCACGATCGATATCACGGAGTCGTTTGATGTTCCGGGGGGGGTGTGCGGCGGGCCGCCGACCAATACGCCGCCGAACGTCAACATTACGGCACCCGCCACCGGAAGTTCCTTCACGCAGGGGACGTCAGTGACGTTCTCGGGCACCGCAACTGATGATCAGGACGGAAACATCAGCGCAAATTTGGCGTGGAGCTCGAACCGTGACGGGTCGATCGGCTCGGGTGCATCGTTCTTCACGAGCACGCTTTCGGTTGGTGTACACACCATCACTGCAACAGTGATCGACAACGGTGGGTTACAGGACTCGGCGAGCATCCAGGTCACGATTACTACCCCCGGGGGCATCACGCTGAGCACGAGCGGCTACAAGATCAAGGGAAAACGTCACACCGACTTGACGTGGAGCCCCACCGGGACGGGCAACGTCGACGTCTATCGGAATGGTTCGAAAGTCAGCACGACCGCTAATGACGGATCCCACACCGACGTGATCGACGCCAAGGGCGGCGGCGGGACGTTTGTGTACAAGGTCTGCCAGTCAGGCAGCACGACAGCTTGTTCGAACGAATCGACCGTGACTTTCTGAGGCGTCGCTGAGTGCACTGGAGTCGACGCCTAATTACGAGGAGATCGCGGAGTTCAGGGAGCAGGGTTTGCTTCCTGATCTCCACGACCTCCCGTTGAAGACCAATCCAAACGCCAGCCAGGACTTTACGGCACGGATACGATGATTTCAGCAGACGGCGCGCTCACGCCGCACTCCGTAAGGGCGCGCACGCGGACAAAATACGTCGCTGGCGGCACGACGCCACTCAAGGCGGGGGCACTGACAGGAATAATCGCGACGTTACTCCCGCCCGAGGACGACCCCGCTTCCACGCGGTAGCCTGTCGCCGCAGGGACGGGGTTCCACGTCAGTGAGACAAACCGGCCTGCAAGCACCTGTGCTGTGAGACCAACGGGCGCGGACGGCGGGCCAACACACCCGACGGTCACCGCAATTTCAGGTGAGGGTTCGCTGACGCCGGCGGCGTTGACCGAGCGGACGCGCACGTAATACACACCATCAGGCACGCCTATCGCCGTGAGGCCGGCGACCAGCGTCTGCGTCACCACCAGATCGCTCGCCCCTGGCTGAGAGCCAGCCTCGAGTTGATACGAGGCGACCACACCGCCGCCCTGGCCAGGCTGCCACGACAATGTGACCGTTGAACCGCTGACACTGCTCGAGAGCCCGGTCGGCGCCGTGGGCGGAAGCAGCGCACCATCCGCCACGATCTTGAAGATGCTGCCGCTCGTGAAGCTCGCAAAGTACAACTCGCCGTCCAGACCGCGGCCGAAGGTTGGGATCAGAGACGGATTTCCCAACTCGCTCGTGTGCTCGAGAACATCGGCGACATGACCTTCGCCATTACCATCGAGAGTCAGGCCGAGCGAAAACACGCGACCAAAGAAGTCCGCCATGAAGTAGCGGCCCCGATACGTCGATGGGAGCGCACCGCCGCGATACACATAGCCGCCCGTGACCGAGGCGCCAACTTGACGGGGATAGTCGACCATAGGGTCCGTGAGGGGCGTGTACGCCGGCGGGAGTCCCGGCAGATAGACTGGCGTGGCGATGAACCCCTCCCGCATGAACCAGCCGTAATTGCGCCCACCGCGGCCCGCTGGCTCATAGTCGATCTCTTCTCTCGAGGCCTCGCCGACGTCGCCGATGATCAACGCGTTGGTCGCGCCGAGCCCAAAGTCGTCGAAAGAGAACCGCCACGGGTTGCGCAATCCGAACGACCAGATCTCGTCGAGCGCGGCAATTGGCTGGTTGTCCACGAACGGGTTGTCCGGCGGAACGACATAGCCGCGCGGATGGACGTCGGGAACGTTCACGTCGATGCGCAGCATCTTGCCGACCAATTGCGTAGGCACTTGCGCGCCGTAAGAAGAGTTGCTGCCGCCGCCCCCGTCGCCGAGGCCCAGGTACAGATAGCCGTCGGGCCCGAATACCAGATTGCCACCCTTGTGAACGCGTGTTGCTTGAAAGATGAACCGGTTGCCGTCAGGCCAGACCAGGTCGAAGCGGCTTGACGCATTCAGCACGCGCGGGTTCGCCGATCGCCGGAACCTGGCCACGACAAGGTCGCCAATGCCCTGGTCGGGAACCCGCTTGTTGACGAAGGTGACATAGACGCGAGACCCATCCGGTGAAAACACCAAGCCGAGCATCCCCTGCTCGTTCTCGAGGGTCACCAAACTGGTCAGATCGAGGAAGGGCGTGGATTGGGGCACCCCATTGACCACGGCCAGCACGCGTCCTCCCTGCTGAACGACAATGAGCGTGTCGGGCAGCAACGGATCTGGAACGATGGCCACGGGCCGCTCGAATCCGGACGCGATCTCCTGCGCGCGAAGCTGAGCTCCGGCCGGCGCTGCCAGAAACAGCACCATCGCACCGCTCACCAGGACATGCAGGAAGATGTCGGTCGTACGCCCTCTCTGATTCATCATTTACCTCGAAAGTTGGAACAGGTCGCGATCGTTCAAGGTCCCGTCCAGCTGACTGTGACCGCGTCAAACGCGAGAGCCACGGCACCCAGGGTTTCGACTAATAGCGTCGCGCGAATGATCGCCGGACATTTACGGGACGTGAATGACGACCTCACCAGACGGGGGACTGAAGCCACAGGCATTGGTGGCGCGCACCCGCACGTAATACGTCGCGGGAGGAACGACTCCACCAATCGCCGTGGCACCTGTTGGGATCACCGCGAGATCGGCGGACCCCGGAGCGGACCCCGCTTCGACGCTATAGCCAGTGGCCTCTGTGACCGCGCCCCACGCGAGCGAGACGAACCGCCCACTGCCGACCTGAAAGCCGAGCCCGGAAGGCGATGCCGGCGGCACGGCGCACCCTACGCGCACTGCAATCTCATTCGAGGGCCCGCTCACACCCACCGCATTCACGGAACGAACGCGCACAAAGTACAGACCATCCGGAACACCCGAGGCAGTAATGCCCGGGGCAAACGTCTCGGTCACTAGGAGATCAACGGCACCTGACTGAGAGCCCACCTCCAGCTGGTAGCTCGTAACAGGAGCGCCGCCCTGGCCTGGCTGCCACGAGAGGCTCACGGTGGAACCCGCAACGCCGGCCGACAAACCAGTGGGCGGAGTTGGAAGGGCTGCGGGATCGACAACTATCTTGTAGATCCGTCCGCCGACGAAGCTCGAGAAGTAGAGCTCCCCGTCCAGGTCCCGCCCGAACGTTGGAACCAGATATGGCGCTCCCAGCTCGCTCGTGTGATCGACGACGTTGGCAACATGCGCCTCACCGGCTCCATCAATGCTCAAACCGAGCGAGTACACGCCGCCGAAAAAGTCCGCAACGAAGTAACGCCCTCGGAACATCGAGGGCAGCGCGCTGCCACGGTAAACGTACCCACCAGTGACGGCGCTGCCGCCGCTCGAACGCGGGTAGTCAACCAGCGGTCCTGTCAGAGGAGAGTAGGCCGGAAGTATCGTGGGCGGCACTCCAGGAGTGGCGACGGAGCCTTCGCGGAGATACCATCCGTAGTTGCGTCCGCTACGGCCGGCCGGCTCGTAGTCGACTTCCTCTCGCGTCCCCTCGCCAACGTCCCCGACAATCAGCGCGCCAGTCGCGCCGGGCCCGTAGTCGTCGAACGAGAACCGCCACGGGTTGCGAAAGCCAAACGCCCAGATCTCATGCAGGGCCGTGATGGGCAATCCGTCGACGAAGGGGTTGTCGGGCGGGACGACGTAGCCTCGTGGGTGTGCCTCCGGCACATTGACGTCAAGGCGCAGCATTTTTCCTGTCAGCAGGTTGGGAAGCTGTGCATTGTAGAGAGGGTGGTTGCTGCCGCCGGCGTCACCCAGCCCGAGATAGAGATAACCATCCGGCCCGAAGACGAGATTGCCGCCCTTGTGAACGGCGAACGGCTGATAGATGAAGGGCTGCCCATCAGGCCACACCAGATTGAAACGGCTCGACTTCTCCAGCTCGAGCGGGTTTCCGGAGCGCCGGAATCGCGCCACGACGAGATCGCCAACCTCGCCGTCGGGGGTGCGCTTTTTGATAAAGCAGACGAAGACCCGATTTCCATCAGGCGAGAAAGCCAGCCCGAGAAGCCCTTGCTCGTTTTGAACCTTGACCTCGCTCGTGAGATCCAGGAATGGCGTGGGTTGCGTGACTCCGCTCACGACAGCGTGAACGAGACCTTTCTGCTCCAACACGATGAGAGTCTTGGGCGTCGACGGATCGGGAACGATGGCCACCGGCCGATCGAATCCGGCTGCCACCACTTCCGCACGCAGCTGTGCGGCGGCAGGAGCTGCGGCGAGCAGGAGAGAGACAGCCACACCAATCGCGTGAATCCCGGGACGTTGCTTGTGCATATCGTTTGTTTCGGGGCAGGAGGTCGCTAAGGCCAACTCGAGCGTCGATGGTAAACCGCAGCTCCTCCGCTGGCAAGTTCGGTCTGCAGTTGAGGTACGCGGCACAAGTGCCGCGGTGTGGCGTGGCGCCTGGCGGTTCTGAACGAGTGCCCACAGAACAGGCCGCGATTAAAGCTGCGTCAGATGGCGCGTTCTTTGCGTTGAGTCCAGAGATCCACAATGAGATACTCGCGTCGACTCCTGACCGCGACAGCCGTATTCGCCGCTCTTGTTCAGCTTCCTGCCTCCACGCTCGCGCAAGATCGGCCGACCTTCACTTCTGGCGTCGCACTGGTCCCCATCACCGCCGTCGTCCGCGACTCGAAAAGCCGGATTGTGCGGGACCTCGCACGCGACGACTTCCAGGTTCTCGAAAACAGCCAGCCGCGCCGGATCCTCGATTTTCGGGCGACGGATCTCGGTCCGGTCAGTCTCGCGGTGCTGTTCGACACCAGCGGCAGCATGCGAGGGCCGAACCTGGCCAAAGGCCGGGTCGTGGTGGATCGTCTCCTCACTGCGATGACGGGCACGGCAGATGAAGTCGCGCTCTTCACGTTCGACAACACGACTCACCAGGTGACGCCGTTTACCCGCGATGCCGCCACGGTTCAGACTGCGCTCGCTGCATGGGAAGGGTGGGGACTGACTTCGCTCTATGACGCAATCGCCGACACCGCGAAGCGTGTGGCCGATCGACGCGCTGAACGACGAGCGGTGATCGTGATTACCGACGGGCTCGACACCAGCAGTTCGCTCACGGCCACCGACGTCTCAGGGCTCGCAAGCTCCATCGATGTGCCGATTTACGTCATCGCCGTTGCGCGTCCGCAGCGGGCCGAAGACGACCAGCGGAGTGACGGCAAGGACGCCAATCTGGCGGACCTCGCCTCCTGGACGGGCGGCGATCTTCGCGTGGCAGCGGGCGCCGATCAGGCAGACAGGACGATCGCGGAGCTGATGGCCGAGTTGCGCCAACAGTATTTTCTGGCCATTGAATCGTCTGCGGCGTCGGGATGGTATCGGCTTGACGTCACGACCAAACGCCGCGATTTGAGGGTGCGTACCCGCAGCGGGTATTACGCTCAGTCCCTGAACCCCTGAACCCTCTGAACCCCTGAACCCCTGAACCTCTGAACCCCTGAACCCCTGAACCTCTGAACCCTGAACTTGGAAGGGTCTTGACACGCCGGCGCACGAGTGTTATTTCTCTAGCATTAGTGTTAGAAAAATAACATATGACACGAGCGCTGCTCACCGGTCTGTCGAGGCGCGAGCGCCACATCATGGACGTCCTCTTCCGCTTGGGCCGAGCTACGGCGGAGGAAGTCCGGCACGAGCTGTCGGGCGATCCGAGCTATTCGACGGTCCGTACACAGCTCCGCGTGCTCGAAGAAAAAGGGCACGTCCGCCATGACGAGCAGGGACGCCGGTTCGTTTATATGCCGGCCGTGGCGCGCGCGGCCGCGCGCAAAACCGCCTTGCGGCACGTGATCGACACGTTTTTCGACGGCTCGGTCGAGAAGGTCGTCACTGCCCTACTCGGGGGCGAAGCTGCGCGTCTCACCGATGACGACCTCGATCGCATCCTCGATCTGGTCGCCAAGGCGAAGAAAGGCGGGACACGATGAATCTGCTTTTCGACGTGACAGTCAAAACATCCGTCATTCTTCTCTGTGGGCTCGTTGCCACTCTGCTCCTGCGCCGGCGATCAGCCGCGCTCAGACATTGGGTGCTTTCCATGGCGCTTTTTTGTGCTGCCGCGGCGCCGATCCTGAAGCTCGCATTACCAGCATGGCAATTCCCTGACGCCTTGCGTGCCCGCGACAGCGTCCAGGCTGGCGTGGCCGGTCCTGCGCAGAGTGTGAGCGCTGCTGACGGCAGCGGATCCGCACGTCGAGAGCCAGTCTCCGGAGCTGAGGAGTTTCCAATCGCAACCGCCTTCACCACCGCCTGGACCCTGGGCGTTCTAATCAGTCTGAGCAGCCTGATTGCTGGTCTGCGGCGGCTGGCGGGCATCGCCGCGCGCGCCACGCGGATCGAGGGAGGCGCGTGGGTCGATCGGATGAAGGAGGTCAGCCGCGAGCAGGGGCTGCGACGCCCCTTGACGCTCCTGGAGACGAAGGAACCGTTGCCGCTGGTGACATGGGGATTCCGCCGGCCCAAAGTCATCGTCCCATTCACCGCCCGAACGTGGCACGAGGAGCGAATGTCGCTCGTGCTCCACCATGAAGTGGCTCACGTCCGTCGCGGCGACTGGGTGGTCCAGATCGCGGCGGAACTGATGCGAGCGGTCTACTGGTTCAACCCTCTCGTCTGGATCACCGCTGCCCGACTGCGTCAGGAAAGCGAATGGGCGTGCGATGACGTGGTCATGAACCACGGCGTCGGGGCGTCGGCCTACGCGACGCACCTGGTCGAAATTGCGCGAGCCCTGCAATCGCGACAGTCGTGGCTGCCGGCGCCGGCCATGGCACGTCCGTCAAGCCTCGAAAGGAGGGTCAGAGCCATGCTGGACTCACAACTCGATCGCCGACCTCCATCGCGACGCATGTGCGCCGCATCACTTGCCGTTATGTTCGCGATCACGACGGCCGTCGCTGGATTCGCTGCGGCGCAGGGCTTTGCCTCACTGGCGGGATCGATCGTCGATCCGACCAACGCGGTTCTGCCTGACGTCACGCTCGTGCTCACCAACGAGCGCAACGGTGCGAAGTACGAGCTTCGCAGTGACCGCACGGGCCGGTACGAATTCGTCGGGCTGCCGCCGGGAGACTACGGGCTCGAGGCCAGAATCCCGGGGTTTGCGGCATTTCAAGGCAAGGTGACACTGACCGGACAAAACGTCGAGCAGAACCTCACGCTGCAGGTGGGATCACTTCAAGAGACCGTGACGGTCGTCGCCAGCGATGACGATGTGCCCTCGCCGGTCGACTCGGAAAGAGAACGATTGCTCGAAGAGCGGCTTCAAAAGCGGGCGGCTGCCAAATGTCCGGGGACGCTCAATTCTGCCAGCGTGCAGATCGGGGGCAACATTCGGACACCGATGAAGCTCAGAGATGCGAGGCCTCACTACCCGGCTAGTCTCCGAGGCACAGGCACGGAGGGCGCGGTCATGCTCAAGGGCCGCATCGACACAAACGGCAACATCGATGAACTGGATGTCGTGTCGTCAGCGCACCCCGACCTCGCGACCGCAGCGGTGGACGCGGTCAAGCAATGGCAGTTCGACCCGACATTGCTCAACTGCGTCCCGATCCCCGTGGCGATCACCGTGACGGTGAACTTCCACGTCCGACGATAATCGCTTCGTTCGAGTGCCGCCCGATCACTGGGAGGTCGTGGAGTTCAGGGAGACAAACACCTCCCGGACTCCCCGACCTCCCTGTGAGCTTTTCAACCCAAGTGAACTCCAGCCCTAGAAGCTCACCCTCGCCGCAAGCTGGAACGCTCGCGGACCACCCGATCCAAACGTCTGCCCCACACGCTGGTTGGCCTTGCCAAACGTCGCGGGCACGACGAGGTTGTAGTTGAAGTTGGTCAGGTTCGACACGTTCAGAATATTGAACACTTCACCAATCACTCGAATCTCGGTGGTGCCGGCCCTGAACGACTTCGTGAGGCGAACATCCTGGGAGGTAAAGACATCGCCAAGGTCATAGTCGGCGGGCAACGTGATGACCGGGTAGCGCTGTGTCGGAGCAAGTCCCGCGAGGGCGTGCGGCGTCGGCGTGCCCGCATACGTGGCGTTGTACTCGGCCACCAGCGACTCGAGATCCTCTTTGCTCAGGAAGTCCGAGTACCCCTTGCCCAGGATTCCGAGCAGCGGCGTGTAGCCCTGGTTGAATCCGGTAGTGCCAGAATTGTTGTAGCCGTTGATCGTCGGCGCAATTGGCTGGCGGCTCAGGAAGGTTGACAGCACGGACAATTGCATCCTCCACCCCAGGTCGACCGTCCCCGAAATCCCCAGATTGTGGCGTGGAAGATCCGGACCGTAAGTTGCAAAGTAGTCGTTCAGATCCTGCGTCACATCCTGGATACTGTCGCTGAACTGCAGCGCATACGACACCGACAGCGAGTAGCGATTCGTGAAGCGCTTGTCCGCTTTCACCAGCAGGCCTTTGTATTCAGCCGTGGCGCCCGGCCACCAGAAGTTCATCGGGCCGGACGAGCACAACGCAGCCGGATCGTTGGATTGTGCCGCGTTGCATCGCGGAATGACCGGGCCTTCGACCGCATCGAACTTATTGAAGTCCACGCTCGCACCGAAGAACCCGCCTGGCGTGCCATGAAGCATCTTGCGGTAGACGACGTCGGCCTGCAGGACCATATCACCACCGAGCTCACGCTGGAAACCGAGATTGAAGTGGTTCGCGCGCGTGGTGGGAAAGTCGCGCGGGTACATTGCGCCCAGCGCGGTGGCCTGCTTCGAGAGGAGAATCTGCGGCTGGTCCCCCGTCCCGGGATACTTGGCTTCCTGCTGCGCGCGCAGCGTCGGCAGCATCTGGAGGAACGCGCCGTAGTTGAAGCCAAGGGTATTCAGGAACGCCGTGGAGAATGGCTGTCCCGTGAGTGGGTTGATCACAGCATTGTTGAAGATGAACTGCCGGCCTGATCCGCCCACGACAGCACGCTCACCAAGCCGCCACCATCCGAGCTGCGTATCGTAAAAAATCCCGGCGCCCCCACGAATCACGGTAGGCCGGTTCTTGCCGATCGACCACGCGAAACCAGCCGCCGGCGAGAAGTTCTTGAAGTTCTTCTTCGTGGGGCTCAGGTCGCTGCCGTAGATCGGCGCCAGTAATGCCGGCTTCGACAGATCGTGGTTGAGCACGTTGGATTCGTGCTGCCATCCCAACCCGTAGTTCAGCGTCAGGGCCGACGTCGCCTGCCAGCTATCCTGGATGTAGAGGTGATACCGATTGTTGTTGCGCGCCTTTTCGAGATTGTACGAGGGCTGCGCGCGATCGCCGATCCCCAGAATGAAGGTGACGACCGGAAGCCTCAACAGATCGGCGTGGTTTCGGAGCCGCCCATCCGTAGGCAAACCAAACAACGCGAGGGAGGCCGGGTTCCCCCCGAGCGCCGAGACGAGGAACTCAGGTGACAGCAAATACGCGCGAGCGGGGTCGAAGAACCCCCAATAGCCCGTCAGGTCGCTTGGTTCCCAGGTGCCACCAAACTTTACCGAGTGACGGCCTTTCTGCCAGGTGGTGTTGTTGGAGATCGGGAAGCGGTGGATGTCACGCCCCTGGGGCGAATTGAAATTGTTTCCCAACTGAAAGTTCACCGAGTTCAGATAAAAGATCTCCGGCCCGCCAAAGCCGATGCAGTTCGAGTTGATGTCGCCCTCGCACGTGGCGGGCGTGTTCCGGTTCCGCCAGTACATATGTGAAAACCGGAAGTCATTGACGAACGTCGAGCTGAGCACGCTGGTGATGCCAACCAGTTGCTGATCCACGTAGTTCTTGTTCGACACGAAGTTCGATGGCGGCACCGGTGTTCCAAACGGTCCGCTGTTGCTGTTGCCGTCATGCGAATAACGCACGAACAGCGTGTGCTTGTTCCCCCCGCGGAAGTCCACCCGTCCGCTGGCCTGATTACCCTTGTACGGCGCCGGAGCGAGGGTGCCGAACGCTGCGACGGATGGTAGGTCCGGCTGCACGACGTAAACGCCACGCTGGTCTGTCCGTTCGTAGCTTCCGAAGAAGTGAACTTTGTCCTTCTTGATCGGACCGCCTAGCACGAAGCCAGCCTGTTTCCGCGAAAACTCCGGATCGTTTGTCAGCGTGTTGCGCGCCAGGCTTGGATAGGACGCGAGATTCTGATCGCGATAGTAGAAATAGCCGGAGCCGCGCAGGTCGTTCGAGCCAGAACGCGTCACGATGTTGATCGCCCCGAAGGCGGCGATACCCGTCGACAGGTCGAAGTTGGCAGTTGAGATCTGAAACTCCTGAACCACTTCCTGCGAAAAGTTCTGGCCGGTCCCACCCTCAATGGGGTTACGGATGTTCCCGCCGTCCACGGTAATGGCCGTGCGCGATGCGGGTCCACCCAGCACCGACACGTTGAACTGCGCGTTGAACTGCGCCGGGTTTCCGAGATTCACGGTCACGCCCGGCTGAAGCGCCGCAAGATTCATGAAGCTGCGACCGTTGAGCGGCAGGTTTTCGATCTGCTGCCGCCCGATGACACCTTGCACCCGATTGGACACGAGATCCACGGATGTCGCGGCTCCAGTCACGGTCACGGTCTCTTGTCGTGTGCCCAGCTCCAACCCAATCTTGATTGTCGTCGTCGATCCGGTCACGACCTCAGCGGGACTCGAGACCGGCTGAAATCCAACTGCAACGATGAGCACGTCGTAGGGGCCCGCTAATAGCGACGGGATCGAAAAAGCGCCATCCGCTCCAGTCTGGACGACGCGCGAGGCACCGGTGTCGCGATTCGTGGCAGTGACAGTGGCGTTCGGAAGAACGGCACCCACTTGATCGGTGACCGTGCCTGCTATGGAGCCGGTCGGCGCTTGCGCCAACGCCGAAATCGGGAACGTGAGGACAAGCACTAACAGAAGACCAAGTCGAGACATTTGACCCTCCGCAAACCATTCAATTCAGTGGAGCTTGCTCAGTTGGCACGCAGCATATACCGCCTCGGTGGTGCAGGGTAGGAAACAATTTCGAGGGTTCCGGTCACGGTTTAGGGCCCGAGCTCGCGGGCTCCTCTGAAATGAGCCCGGAAACGCCGAGGCGCGGCTGGCACGAGCGTTGATACTGGGTGGGGGCCTCGGAACAGGTTGTCTGGGACAGGTCTTCGGGGACAGAGGGACTCATGAAAAATGTAATCGCCGTGATGATTCTCGCCGCATTCGTGACCGTGAGCGGGGCGTCCGTGGCAACCGCTCAAAGCAGGGGTCGCGGGCCCAAGCCGGCCGTGGCGCACGGCCCAAAAACCCCAACGAGCCAGGGCCATGGGCCGAAGACCACGACCGCGCGCGCGCCAAAGAGCACGACGAGTCACGGCCCCAAAACGACGACCAATCGAGCGCCGCAAGCATCACCGGGCAAGCCTGCTGCAAAGCCAACGACCGCGACGAACGTTCCGCGCAATCCCCGACAGGTTGAACGCTTGCGTGTCTTGCTCAACCTGCCGGAAGGCACGGACATGACACCTTACGCGGCGGGGTTCAGAAATCAAGGACAGTTTGTCGCAGCTGTGCACGTCTCGAACAATCTCGGTCTCACCTTCTCCGAATTGAAAACACTGATGGTCGACCAGCACTTGAGCCTCGGTCAGGCGATCCAGCAGTTGCGACCCGACGTCAACGCTAACGCAGAGGTGCGGCGGGCGAACTCACAGAGCCAGCAGCAGTGAACCTCAGGCCACGTCTGTGTGGATGGCTGGTTGCCGTTGCATTCGCGGCCGGCAGCCCGCTATTCGCACAGGGCAACCCGCATGGCCTTCCCCCAGGCCAGACCAAGCGCGCCCAGCAAGTACCTAGCACCTCCGGGCTGGTTGCAGGAGCGGATGGCGTCGATGTGCCGGCCACGGCGCGCGTGCGCACGTTTGGCGCGTGGCTGGACGATGCGAGTGCGCTGGCGCCAGGGGAGATGTGGCTTGCGCTGTCGGTGAGCAAGTGGGATATGCCGATCGCCACTGGCGGCGATGCGCCGGTCGTCGATCTGAGCATGGGGTTTTCGCCCAACGTTCAGGTCTCGCTCACACTCCCATACTTCCGCGTCACCGATCGCGTAGGCAATAGCGTCCGCGGCTTTGGCGATCTCTATTTGGCCACCAAGGTCGTGCTGCGCGATGCGGCCACACATTCATTTGGCGTCTCAGTCGGTCCGACGCTCGAGTACTTGAGTGACACGTCGACTACGGGGACAGGTCTCAAGCGAATGAATTGGATTTTGCCAGTCAGCCTCGAGCGCCGATTGAGCGTTGGGCGTCTTTACGGCAGCACTGGCTATTTTTCACGCGGCGCATTCTTCGCGAGCGCCGCGTTCGAACGTGCGCTCAGCGACAAGTTCGTGCTGTCCACGGCGTTTACGCATTCCTACGCCACCGATGATCAAGCGGTGAGCGAAGAGATTGGACTCAGTCGGCGCCGCGCGGATCTGAGTGGCACTGTCGCGTACAGTGTTTCTCCCGCGCTCGCCGTCTTTGGATCTCTCGGCCGCACGGTGTGGGGGTTGGACGACGACAGCACAAACGTGCTGGCGAGTGCCGGTGTCTCGGTCAACATCACCGGCGCCCAGCGAACGCGGAAGTAGTAGTGCGGCCCTGTTACATTCGGAGACGGGGACTGTCCCCCAAGACAGGGACTGTCCCCCGATGACAGGGGCTGTCCCCTAGTGCAGAATCTGCCATTCGCGCTTCGGTCTCGCGCGCGGCGCGCTCGAAACAATTGTCAAAGTAAAAGTGGCCGCCGCGCGCCACTGCCCAGAGACTGGCGACACAGTAAGCAGGCAGGAACAGTGGACCCCACTGCTCGTACTGCGTGACGTGGACGCGCTCGTGGTCGCGCGAGTACCACAGAGCTGAGGCATTCGCGCCAAGCACCACATGCCCTAAGGTGATCGCCACGGCCCCACCGGGAATCGGAATCAGGTGTGACAGACCCCAGCGAAGAACAGGTCCGTAGGCTTCGAGCACGCCGTCCACTGCTCTGACCCGCCCGCCGCGAAACGCCAACACCGCGAGTATCAGACCGATGATCGTTGCGGGCATGGCCCAGAGATAACGGAACAGCCTTGACACTATTCCATGCTACCGCGGCACTCGAGTGTGCCGCGAGGCGCGGCGCCTGACACCCATCGAATATGCGAGGTAATAACCCACGACAACAGCACCCGCGGCCAGCGAACCTGCTGCACCCGCAGCCGCCAACCAAGAGCCGTCGTCTGGCGTCGAACGCCAAGCTTGCCACCCGCGCCAGAATCCATACAACACACGCGAGGTAACGACGAGCGTCAATGCCAGGATCAGCCAGCGATTCGGCGTGTAGTAGAGGGATTGCGGTGTCGTCTCCCATCGGCTCAACCACAGACCGATGACGCCCAGCACGCCTCCGGTCGCCAGGCCGGTCAGCGCGTATGCGAGTGCTTGCGGCACCCACACATTCGTGATCGCGGCCCCAGCGAGAAACAGAACAGCTGACAGGCCCAGCATCACGATGTTGACCGTGGCCACCCACCGTCGCGCTGGCCGCTTTATGGTGCCAGCGCGATAGCGCATCACCAGCGACACCGGGATGAGCGCGATGAACGCCAGGATGAAGAGCAAAACGATGGCGACGGCGACGAGCGGCACTTCGCAAGCCTACGATGAATGGCTGGTACCGCTACAATCGCTCGAGATGCGCCCGCTTGTCGTCACGTTCGTGCTGCTGTTGCCGTGTGCAGCATCAGCAGTGCAGGAAGCTCAGCCACCCACATGCACGTCCTTCACGGACTGTCGGCAGCTGGCACTCGACGCGGCCGCCCGCGAAGACTACGAATCCTTTCATACCCTAGCGTGGCGGGCGGTCCAGACCGGACCTCGAAACGATCCGAGCCTCATGTATCTCCTGGCTCGGGCACAGAGCCTCAGCGGTCGGCCACACGACGCGCTGATTATGCTTCGCCGACTTGCCAACATGGGCGCGCGCCTGGAGGAGGCGGAAACGAGCGATGAGTTTCGCCGCGTACGATCGTTGCCCGCGTGGACCGAGACACTGGAGGTAATCCGCGCCGCTGGAGGGCGAACGCTAGCGCCGGCGATCGAAAAGCCTGACGCGGCACGACGAGAACCAGCAAAGCGAGCGGACGCAGCACCCGCGGCACCCCCGGCCCCCGCGGCACCTGTGGCACCCGCGGCACCTGTGGCACCCGCCGAGGAAGTTGCCGTACCTGCCACACTCACTCGTCCGATCGCTCTCGACTACGATGCTGTCTCGCGGCGCTTCGTTTTCGCCGACGAAGGTACGGAGACCTTGAAAATCGTCGATGAGGCTTCGGGGAGCGCCGTCAATCTCGTGAGCCGCGGATGGGCAGGAGCATATCGGACGGCTGCCATTGCCATCGATCGACGTCGAGGTGATCTCTGGGTCGCTGGCGCAGATGAATCGACCGGCGATTCGCGAAGCGCGGTGCATCGTCTCCAACTCGTCTCAGGGCGCTTGTTGTACACCGTCACGGTGCCTGAAGAGGCGGGCGCAGCCCGCTTTACGGACGTCGCCCTGCAAGGTGCGAGCGCCTTGTTCCTCGATCAGGAGGGCCGGCGAATCTACGAACTGCCGCCTGGTTCCAAAGCGCTTCGCCTGTACGCCAAGATCGACGCGGTGAAGGAAGCGGCGAGCGTCGCTCCGGCAGGAGAATCGGTGCTCTACATCGCGCATGATCGAGGTATTACGCGCCTGGATCTCGCCGCGCGAAAAAGCGCGCCGCTGAAAGCGACCGGTAAGATCAACTTGCAGGGTTTACAGTGGATTCGCGCGTACAACCGGTCGCTGCTCGGGATTCAGAAACTGGCGGACGGCAGTCATGCAGCCGTCAGAATTCGGCTCGACCAGAGTGGCAACACTGCGAGGTCGATTCAGATCGTCGGTGTCGCCGCTGCCCGCGCCGCCGCAATCAGCGGCGATGATTTCTACTACCTTTCGCCGTCCCCAGGCGGGGGACACACGGTCCGTCGCCTGAGCCTCCGGTGATTCGATCTCAACTCAGCAGCCGCTGCAAGACCGTCCCGATCCTGGAAGGTTCGACCGGTGCGTCAATCCCGGTGAATGTCAGCCTGTGCAGGGCCTCTGGCCCCCACAACTTGGCAATCGTGAGCAGCAGTTGAAGGTCGATGCCGACCTGGCCCCGTATCATCGTTTTGGAGCAGACCTCTTGCAGCTGGTCGTATGTGAGCTCGCTCAAAGAGACCGTCTGTCGGCCGTGCTTGATCACATGGTCCGGAATCGCCACTCCGGCCACCAAAACATTCAGCGTGCGGTCACGCCACTCCTCCGATAAACGCAAGAAGGCCGATCGAAACCAGAACGTCCCGAGGAGCTTCTTGAGCTCCGCAGCTTCGATCGGAAAATCCGGCCTGGCACCATTCGAGGCCAGCGCAAGAGCCGCAGGGTGGGTGTGATTGAGAGCGACCGCAAATTCCCAGAAACTCGAGAATCCTGACGCCGGAGCAACGCCGCTCCCCGGCTGATATGGCTGGTCGCTGCTATCCGGCTCGACGGAAATCGGCGCTTCCGCTTCAGGTTCGTCCGGGAGTGGGCTCACGCTCAGCAGCGGCGCTCTCTTCTCGAGAGTCCAGTCGATCTCGAGCGGTGCGTGAAGCCCCGTATGTTCGGCAAACAGAGCGGTGACTCCCCAGGGCTTCGGCGTTTGAAACGCTCGCGCGTACAACGGGTTGTACGGACTCTCGGCGGCGGTCCCCATCGCCGAAGACGCCAACCGGCTCTTGATCCTCGCGTCAACCAAGTTCGACCAGTCGCCCTGGATGCACACCAGCGTGGTTCCGACGTCTCCGTCGAATGCGCAATACGAGTTCTGCCAGCAGGCGTCAACAGCCTTTTCGACTTCGGCCTCCGCCGGATCCTGACCGCGCAGGGGTTCGATTTCGGCAAACCCGATGCGTAACCTGCCATGCCCACCGAACAAGGCCGAGAGATCCGACGGATCAACCTGGGAGAGGTCCGACAGCACATAGAGCAACCCGCGGAGGCCTCGCGCGATTGGGAGGTTCATCCGCTCCCAGATGACGGATTGCGGTTGCGGATCGCTGTCCACGTATCCGCGATCGTTGAGGATCTCGATGAGCCTGATCCCCTCTGCGTCGAACTGCTCGGTGACCCAACGCGCGTGGTCGAAGCGGCGTTTATCCACTTCGTGCCGCTCGAACGATGGACGCACGAAGATTGGAATCACGAGTTTCTTCTGACGCCGCGCGATTTGCGCCAGTGGGAGCATCGTGCCGGCTCCAGTACCCTTGCCACCGGTGCCGATGAGCACAACGGCCGCATAACGGTCGAGGAGCTGTTCGATCTCTTGCCGCGATTCCTCGAGCGCGGCACGTGCAACATCCGGGTTGTGACGCGATCCGAGGCGCCGCGATGAGGGCGCCCCGATCAGGACGCGCTCCTCCTTCGGCACATCGGTCAACGAAAACTCGTTTGTGTCCAGAAATCTCGTGACGACCGAACGCCGAAGCCGTTCGGCGTAGCGTGCGTCGCTTTTCTGCGAGACAAGCGCATCGCGGCGAAACATCGCTTTCAACGATCGCAGAATGTTCCCTCCACCCCCACCAGCACTCAGCAAGAGAATGTTCACGTCACACCTGCTTCTTTCAAATCAGCTTTCCGCCGAATCGGGATGACGACCCACGTCCCTTCAGCGCGAAGCTGACCGCTGACGAAATGTCGGTCGCCGATAGCGCACAACACACGGTGAACGTCGTACTCCAGGTTGTTCTTGTGGTCGGCAAGATTCGGGTAGGTTCTTCCATCGCTCGGTGCAATGAGAACCTCCAACTCGCGGCCGCGCGATGCGGCACGCAGCCGCGCTCGGATCGGCGGAGCGCCGGGGCGAGCGTCAATCAACGGGCGCCCGAACGCCTGAACGAATGCCTCGCCAAACGCCTTCAGGTCAGCGGGGATTTTCCCAGCCGTGGCAAGGTAGCTCTCGGTCAGAAACCAGGCGAGAAACACCACCCAGACCACGAGCGCGACCGTCGACGCGAAGCGAATGTCGGCCGAGCGCACGAACTCAACGACACCGTCGATTGTCAGGAATCGACCGAGCAAGACACCCCGCCCTGGAGTACATCGAGGGCGTGGGCATCAATGTATGTGCCAGCGCGGCCCCTTGAAAGTTCACCGCGTCAGTCGTGTTTTCGATAACCGAATCTGTTGGATCGTCCTCGGGCGTCCGTTTAGTTGTCCTCTAATTTGTCTTTGCGCGCTTCGCGGCTGCGCCAGAACAAGCTGGCAAGGCCGAGGGCCGTAAGGCCCACAACGCCGTGCCTCAGCATCCGTCGCCCCCGCGACGGCGACGAGTTGTTGTCGATCAGGCGACGGTAGACGTCCGCTTCGGGTGAGCTGGTCGGTCTGGGCCGCCGGCGCCCTTCAGCCGGTGGTACCCATCGAGTGATGAAGGTAAACGTCTCCGAGCCGCAAACGGGGCATTGCGGGGCATCGTGCACTTCCTCGCAATCGAGACACAGTCGAGCGGTCCGAAGTTCCATGACCGATCGAGTTTACGTCAACGGCTCTCCACGATGAGATATCTCTCCTGGATGTTGAAGGTGGCGCGCGCAAAGAGGTTCAGGGGCATCAATCCGTCGCCCAGTCGCGGATCGATTTGACGCCGATCGACGCGGACTGCCGGCTGGTGGCGAAACCGGATCCCCCCAATCTCAAGCTCAGCGATGAGCACAGCCGTAACGAGTCGACTTCCCGATACCGTCGTCAGCACGGCCGTATCCAGCTCGGTCATCGGCGGCAGCATTCGGCCCGGCCTGACGAAGAAAACAAGGCAATCCGCGCCGCTGTCGGGGATCAGTCGCAGCGTTCGCGCCGCCGTCGGCCGCCCCGGCCTCACTCCCGCTTCAGCCAGCGGCAACAACACGAAGAGTCTGTCCTCGCTGAATTCGATCGCCAGACGCATGCCAGTGCCCGCCGCAATTGCTGCAGGGTGCCACGCAAGGTGGCGGCGCTCGTAGTCGATGGTGTAGGGCCGGCGCGCCAGAATATCCTGGCCGATGATTCCGTCGAGCCCACTCTCCAGCAGGGCCCCCGAAGGGAGGATGGTCGCCAAGGCTGTCGCCGGCGGGCCAGTACCAATTTTGACGCGTTCCAACGGCGTGAGGGGTCGCGTCACCTGGCCCAGCGGTGTAACCAACCGTGTCTGCGCCACTTCAACAAGGCCCAGTCGTCGCGCCGTTTCCTCCGAAACCGCTGTTCGACTCGAGCCTGTATCGAGAAGAAACTCAAACGGCCCTTCGCCATCGATCGTCACCGGCACCACGATGTCACCGCGGTCCTGTACACGGAACGGCAGCGGCGGCACGCCCTCGTCGGCCGTACCGCGCGAAGAGGCAAACCCGAGGAACAAAACGGCGAGAGCCATCGAGTAGCGCATCCAAGACCTCCGAGAACTGAGAGGTCACTGTGCGGCACCGACGCCCGTGATGTCGTGATGGGCTGCCGATGAAAACACGCGGAAAGAGACGCGAAGGAGCGTCGGGTCTTCAGTCTCGGCATTTCGGGATGGAACCGGTGACGAGCGTCTGATGTTTTTCTGATGACGCCCTTTCAGCCTCGACCAGCAGGCCTGCCGATCGTCATACTGTGAGAGTGGCAGCCGAGTATCGCTGGGACGACTTCGTGCTCGACCTCGACACGTATCGGCTCGAACGCGCGGGATCGCCGCTCGCGCTCGAACCCAAGGCGTTCAATTTGCTGCTCCTGATGGTCCAACGGCCGGGGCACCTGTTTACCAAGCAGGAAATCTTCGAGGCGGTCTGGCCAGACACCGCGGTCACCGACCACGCCCTGACCCGCGTCGTCGCGCAGCTGCGCCGGGTGCTTGGCGACGAGGCACGCGAGGCCAGGTATATCGAGACCGTACCGACCCGCGGCTATCGTTGGATTCGCCCGCTAACGGGGACAGGTTTAAAACCTGTCCCCGGTGTCCCGGCTGTCCCCGGTGTCCCCGCGGTCCCTGTTTCCGACCCAGCTACACCTCGCCGTCGGGTGATTCCAAGCGTCGCGGCAGGCATGGCGTTGTCGATGATCGTCGTCGCGCTCGTGGTTTGGGCGCAGCGCGGAACGTTGACATCGGCTAGAGCGAACGCCCCAGCAAATATAAAGAGCGACACGCGGGCGCGCGAGGTGAAGTGGCCGGTTCAGCTGACGACGCATGCGGGACTCGATCTGCATCCCTCACTGTCGCCGCAAGGCGATGCGCTCGCGTATGTCTCGGATCTGACTGGCGCGTTCGAGATCTATGTGCGCGCCATGGGCGGCACGGCCACCGATGTGCCGCTCACCACCGATAACGGACAAAACGTACAGCCGGCGTGGTCACCGGATGGCCGCTTCATCGCGTATCACTCCTACCGTCGCGGCGGAATCTGGGTCGTACCCTCGCGTGGCGGCGAGTCGAAGCAGGTTGCGACGATTGGATCCAACCCCGCCTGGTCGCCTGACGGGACTCGAATCGCTTTTCAGTCGGACGAGCATGCCGACGTGACCCCCATGGCGTGGGGGGCGCAGAGCGGGTCGACCCTCTGGATGGTGGGAGCGGACGGCGGCGATCTTCGCGAAATCACGCGCAGCGGTCATCCGACGGGTGGACACGCGGCGCCCACATGGAGCAGCGACGGCCGTTACATCGCGTTCACTGTTTTCGAAGCAGGAGATCGTAGCGGCGTGTGGATCATGAATCTCGACACCCAGGAGCCCAGATTCCTGGAGGGCGGCAAAGGTCTTTTCGAGCTTGCGTTCGCTCCAGACAGCTCGGCTCTCTACGTTGCGGGGGGCGAATCGGCGATCGTGCGCCTGCCCTTCGATGGCCCTACAGGTACGATTCGCGGGCCACGTGAATTGATCCCGGTTCCCGGAGTGCCCGGCGTTCGAGGACTGACGATTTCAGCTGATGGCGCGCGTCTCGCGTTTGCTGGCATCGCGCTGACCAGCGCGATCTGGGGACAGCGAATTGCGCCCGATGGATCGGCCATCGGACCCTCGATGCCGCTGACGCGCGATACGAGCCGCCGCAATTCGCTGCCCGTCGTGTCGCCGGATGGTTTGAGGGTGGCCTATATGTCTATCCGAAGTGGCGAGCCGCCCAACGTCTGGGTGATGGGGATCGATGGCCGTAATGCCATGCAGGTCACCTCGGACGAGAGCGCCGACTTCAACCCGAGCTGGTTCCCAGACGGACAACGGATCGGCTACGTCTCCCACCGCGGCAACCGATCCGCGATATGGTCCGTCGATATCAGGACGCGGCACGAAGAGGTATTGTTCGACTTGAAGGCGCGTCCGCGCATCCCGGCCGGCACAACACGACCCGTCGGCAGGTTGGCCGAGTTGGAGTTGGCGCCGTCGGTCAATCAGGCGGCCTTCTCACTGTTGCCGGACTCGGGCCGTCGTGTCACGTATGTCACCGAGCTCGAATCCTTCGCCCCTCGTGCTCTCACTGATGGAACGTCATCGGTCGGTTATCCGGCTTGGTCCCCCGATGAACGCCGGCTGGCGGTAGAAATCAAAGACGGCAGTTCAACCCACGCGGGCGTCATCGATCTCCAGAGCGGCGTCATGCGGCGACTCACGAACGAACGCGGGCAAACATGGGTCAGCAGCTGGTCGCCTGATGCGCGCAAGATCGCGGCCGCCGTACTCCGCAACGGCACCTGGAGTCTGCATTGGATCGATGCCGACAGTGGGGAGCAAGGTACGATGACGCCTCCCGCTCCTCCACATATCTACGTTCGTTATCCAGAGTGGTCGCGCCGTGGCAACCTCGTCGTTTTCGAGCGGGGTGAGCTCAAGGGAAACATCTGGACGCTCGACCTCAAATAAAACCCCCGCAAGACCCCCCGTCAGGCCCTCCGCATCGACCCCCTAACCACCTTCCCGAAAACCCGTCAAACTGTTCGGATGCACGAAAGCGACCGCACGTCCGTCGCCAGGGCTCGCGACGGCGACAGCGAAGCGTTTCGGTCGCTCGTTGAGCGCCATTCTCGGTATCTGTTCAATGTGGCGTTCCGCCTCACGGGAAGCGCGCAGGATGCCGAGGACGTCGTGCAAGACACATTTCTCAAGGCGTACCGTCAGTTGAACCGCTTTGAGGCCCGCGCAGATTTTAGAACGTGGCTGCACAGGATTGCCGTGAACTGTTCCATTGACCTGATTCGGACGCGCCGCCATCGCGAGGTCGGACAGGACCTGGATGACCTCGAACGCGGGGGCGAAGCGGGTCCGCAGACCGTGACCGCCGCGCCGGATCGACTCCTCCTCAGTTCCGAAATCCAGACCCGCGTCACCGAAGGGCTCTCGCACCTCACGGCCAGTGAGCGATTGGCCTTCACCCTTCGTCATGTGGAAGGGCTCTCGATCCGTGAGGTGGCAACCGCGATGGGTCTCAAAAGCGAGGCGGCCAAGAACAGCATCTTCCGCGCCGTGAAAAAGATGCGCGCCGCACTCGAGCCGTTTGTCGAGGAAGCCAATGCATGCAAGTGAAGATGATCTGATCCTTCACTACTACGGTGAAGGGGACGAGGACGGGCACATTGCGCGTCATGTGTCTACATGTCCGCATTGTCAGAACGAATTTGCGCGCCTCGGCCGGGTTCTCGCGTTGGTCGACGCGCAGCCCGTCCCTGAGCCGTCGCCGTCATTCGAGCGGCAGGTGTGGGCACGACTCCAGCCCAGACTGGACGCACGCCGTGAGCGCTGGATCTCTCGCCTTTGGGGCGCGGTCCCGCAATGGGCTCTCGCGGGCGGCGTCGCCTCGCTGGTTCTGGCCGCGTTCCTCGCCGGGCGCTTCACCGGTCGACCGGACCCGGTCACTCCCACCGACGCAGACGCCGACGTACGCGACCGCGTGCTCCTGGTGGCCGTCATCGATCATCTGGACCGATCTCAAATGGTGCTCGTCGAGGTGCTGAACGCCGAGCCAGACGACGCGGAGGCATTCAGTATCGAGCAGGGTCGCGCGCGTGAGCTCATTGCCGCAGGCAGGCTCTATCGACAAAGCGCTGCCTACACCGGAGATGAAGTGATCGGGACAACGCTGGAGGATCTCGAGCGTGTGCTCCTGGAACTCGCCAATGCACCGGCCGACGCGAGTCCTGAGAGCCTCGCGGCGCTGCGCGAGCAGATCGGTGCCGGCGGCCTGTTGTTTCGCGTGCGCGTCGTGCAGTCGGAGATCCGGGAGAAACAGAGACTGGACCGCGTCATTGGGTGAATTCGTGAATTGACGACTGAGGGATTTCATTCAGTTGATCTTGTGATTGCGGTACTGCGATTGGGTGATTCGCGAATTGCGAAGCGTAGAGGAGCATTCTGATGAGTGTAGGGATTCATTTAAGCTGGCTGGCGTTGACGGGACTGTTGATGACGCCGCCTGTCGCGTCTGCACAACCCGAGACGCGCGGGCGCGCAGAAGCAGTGGAGGCACAGGCCGAACGCGAGGCCGCGCGCAAGGATCGCGAAGAGTCTCGGTACGAAGCGGGCCAGCGGGCGCTGGAAGAGGCACGATGGCAGCGCGCTGTCGAACAGTTTTCGTCGATCGCGGCGGCCAAGGGGGCCCGCTCCGACGCGGCGCTGTACTGGAAGGCGTATGCCCTCGACAAGCTGGGACAAAAGGCGGAAGCGCTCGCCGCCGCCGCCGAATTGATCAAGGACTATCCGACGAGCAAGTGGATGAGCGACGCGAAAGCATTCGAGATGCAGGTTCGCCAAAGCGTTGGTCAGCCCGTGCGACCCGAAGCCGAGGCGAACGAAGAGCTCAAACTGTTGGCGCTTCAGGGGCTACAGCATTCCGATCCTGAGCAAGCCGTCCCGATGCTCGAAAAAATCCTTCAGGGCACCCAATCGCCGCGCTTGCAGGAACGGGCACTGTTCGTGCTCGCCCAGAGCAACTCGCCACGGGCCAGGCAGGTGTTGATTGGCGTCGCGCGGGGCACGTCGAATCCGGACCTGCAGCGCAGGGCGATTCAGTATCTCGGTGTGCACGGCAGCCGCGAGAATCGTGAGGCGCTTGCGCAAATCTACGCCGCTTCTACTGACGTGGACGTCAAGCGACGCATTATTCGAGCCTTTGGGGTCTCCGGCGAACGCGCCCGCGTGCTTGCGGCCGCGACAACCGAGAGCGTACCAGAGGTGAGAGCCGAAGCCGTTCAGCAGCTCGGCGTCATGGGCGCACACGACGAGCTCTGGCAGCTCTATCAGAAAGAAAGCACCGTGCCCGTTAAGAAGCAAATTCTGCAAGCCATGTTTGTCGGCGGCAACTCCGCGCGTTTGATCGAGCTCGCCAACTCGGAATCAGATCCGGAACTGCGTCGCGCTGCCATTCGCAATCTCGGTCACATGGGTGCTCAGAGAACCGCCGACGCCCTGGTGACCATTTACGGCCGTGAGAAGGACATCGACACGCGCAAGGCTGTGATTCAAGCGCTCGCCAATCAGAACAATGCGGAGCAGCTGGTCGCGCTCGCGCGCAAGGAGTCCGACCCACAGCTGCGAAAAGACATCGTCAGTCGTCTGTCCCACATGCGCTCGAAGGTCGCGCTCGATTACTTGATGGAGATTCTTAATAAATAAGGTGCCTCGGGTGCCTCCGGTGCCTCGGGTGCCTCAAGTGACGCGGGTGCGGCAGGTGCCGCTGGTGCGGATGGGAATATGAGCAGATTGACATTCGTCGTCGCCTTGACGGTTCTGTTCGCAGGAACCGCACATGCGCGCCAACCCAACATCACCAACGGGCGGATCGAATCGCATGCCGTGACCACGGGACTCGATCGAGAGATGCGTG
Source organism: uncultured Acidobacteriota bacterium (assembly GCA_963846425.1). Lineage (GTDB taxonomy): Bacteria > Acidobacteriota > Vicinamibacteria > Vicinamibacterales > UBA2999 > JACCSI01. The sequence goes on from CAWJVW010000004.1 coordinate 44,811, forward strand.
CCCTGTGGGCGCGACAGACTGAGCCCGTCTGGATTGGCTATGCGGTGCCTGCGCGCAGCGGTGACCATCGCATGTGTTGCTGGAGTGGAGATAGCAACGGCGAGTGCTGCACGGGCTGCCGGCTGGAACCCGGCTCCTCGAGCGCCATTACGCTTTCGCGTTCGCCAGAGGGGGCCGTCAGGCTCGAAGCCGGTGACAGCTTGTTCGTGCTCTATCGCGTCGAGAAGAACGAGGTCAATCGCATTCGAATCTTCTCGGAGGATTGCCCGCTCGACGCGGGCGGCCGTACGGTGCATTGGCTGACTGGCGTGCGCGAGGACGACAGTGTTGCTTTCCTGACGACCTTCACGACTGCTGGTCCAAACCGTCTAGTGGACTCGGCGCTGTCGGCCCTCGCGATGCACCGGACCCGCGCCGCCCTCGATCGATTGCTCATCGCTGCACGCGACGGCGCCAGTACTCACCTCCGTGGCCAGGCCCTGTTCTGGCTTGCGCAACGGGCCGGGGAAGAAGCGGTTGGCGCCATCTCTGATGCGATTGCCAACGACCCGGAGACCGATGTGAAGCGGCGCGCAGTGTTCGCGCTGTCACAATTGCCGAAAAGTGAAGGCGTGCCGTTGCTCATTCAAATCGCGCGAACCAATGCCAATCCTGTCGTGCGCAAGCAGGCGATGTTTTGGCTGGGCCAGTCCCGCGACCCGCGTGCTCTGCAGTTCTTTCAGGAGATCCTGTTCAAGTAGCCGTTGATTTTGGCCCTTCGCACACCTACCAGCCTTCCCTCCCATCCCTGCCCTCACCCGCCCCAACTCCTGGCACGCCTGCTGCAATGAGGTCTGTAACGATGGCGCGCCCCCGCGCCGATAGAAGGGGCTGAGATGAGTGCCCGCGAGATGCGAAGCGAGATGATTCGGATGGTTTCGGTGACGGCCGCCATGGCCGTTGGCGCAAGTTTGGCCGTGGGATCGGTGATTGTTGTCGTCGCCGCGCTTCTGCAATAGTACCTAGCCCGGACTTTAGTCCTGCGACTACACCGCGTTATTCGCCGTTGGCCTGCGATCTCGACGCAAACAGGCAGACGCCGGGCGTATTACCCAAAATGAGAATACTGCCGAAGTAATACGCGGCGACAGCTGCGCTTAGAGGCGCCCAGAAGACCCCCAGCACGACAAAGAGACCAAGCCCAACGACGCTCAAAACGAAGGCATCGAGTGCAATCGCGCGCAGGCGTGGACGGAGCGACCTTATCACCGAGCCGCCCGCAAAGAACGGACCGGACTCGGCGAGCGTCAGCCGCATTAGTGGATGATTTGCCGTCGGAGATGCGATCAGATCGGTATCGACAGCAAACAGCGGCGGCGGTTCCTCGGCGTCGGGAAAGCGCTCGACGAATTCGCGCAGGACCGCTTCGGTATCCAAACCAATGGCTGCGGCGTACGCTCGAAAAAAAGCTCGCCGATAGAAGCCCGATGGCCATCTCGAGACATCGTCATTCTCGAGGCCTTCGAGGAGCGCGCCGAGAATCTTGGTCTTGTCGGCAATGGAAGCGATTGAGATCTCGCGGCGTTCGCGTTCGGCTCGCAGGCGCGCACCGAAACTGGCGGGCGCCTCGCGAGGATCGTCTGCGGCTGCGGCTGGCCCGCCGGTCTGGACCTTCTCAATCTCGTGTTCGAGCATCGTGACTGACTGCATACCGGGCATACGTCGGCCGTCCCGACCGACCGGCCCGAGCAATTCATACGCCACAGGTATCGTAGCTGTAAATCGAGAGAATGCGAGCTCCGCAGGGAAAAATTGTCGGTAACGTGTAAAAAGGACCGCCTCGTCCCTTCCGTCCTTTCCGCGGAAGGTGTTTCGTGCGCCCTCGTCACACGGATGCGGGCGTCAGCGTCATGCAGCCACGGAAGTCGCACCCGGTCGCCGGAAGCAAAACGGGTGTCCACAATGCACGCACAGGTATTCGTCGAACTCGCCTCGCGTCGTCACATAGCGGACAAAATGCCCCCGCAGCACGCAAGTGATCGGATGCCTGATGGTCGCGAGCCGATGCTCCGGCCTGAGAAAGGTGTGGCCGCAATGGCAGGCGTACTCGGTGGCCCCGCACTGAACACAGACATACTCGCGGCACCCATCGCGGTCGACGAGCGGCCGGTAGGTGTGGTGTCCAAGAAAGCAGGACAAGGTGTGCCGCACGCGCGTCACTGACCCATCGCGGGGGAGATACGTAGCACCGCACCTGCACCGCCGGTCAATGGCACGCATCGCCTCGAGACGGTTATCGACGTGGTGACCCCACAATGCACAGGAGAGCGACATATACAGTGAATGTGCGACCCAGCTGCGAAGAGGCTCACTCGAGGCCCAAAGCAGAGCCGTAGTCGAAAATTGAACCGTCGGGTCGGCATCGTTCTCGCAAATACTGTAGGCGGTGACTTCCACAGCCGGGGCCCCCGTGATGACCGAGGCCCCCCCAACCGACACGCAACCGCCCTCGGAAGTATTGTTCAGTCAGGAGCGGCTCGAGGCGCACGCGCGCGCGATCGCGGCGACGCACGCCTTGGCGCCCGCTGGTGTCCGCTCCCGCCCGCTCCTGCCACGCCTGGATGACGCCGCCCGCGAACTCGAGGCGGCGTATCAATTCCTCTCCGCCATCGCGCGTGACGACCCCCATCCGGTGTCGTCGGAGGACTGGCTGCGCGACAACTATCACGTCGTCCAGGATCAGGTGCGCGAGGTTCGTGAGGACTTGCCTCGCAAATACTACGGCGAGTTGCCGAAGCTTGCCGAGCCGCCATTCGATGGGTTTCCGCGCGTTTACCCCATCGCACGCGAGCTGATCACGCACACGGCTGGGCGGCTGGATCTCGAGACGCTCATCGACTTCGTCAACGCGTACCAACAGCGCGCGCAACTCTCGATCGGCGAACTGTGGGCCATCCCCATCATGCTGCGCCTGGCGCTGGTCGAAGAGCTTCGACGGCTGGCCGCGGGCGTCGTGTCTGCACGACACAGCCGCGAGCAGGCCCGCAAGTGGGAACAAGCCGTCGCGGCCAAGGGTGCCCAGGCGATCAACAACATCGATGCCCTGCTCCACACACAAGTACAGGCCGAAGGCCGGCTCTCGGCGGCTTTCGTGGTGGAGCTGCTCCAATGGCTGCGCGATCAGCCGCCGTCCGCCGGGCCGGTCTGGCTCGCGCTGCAGAATGCGCTCGAGGCTCAGGACGACTCAGCCGACGAGCTGTTGCGTGTCGAGCATCAACGCGAAGCCACCGATCAGCTCGCAATGGGGAACGTCATCACCAGCATGCGGCTGCTGTCGTCGGTTGACTGGCCGCACTTCTTCGATCGTGTGAGCCTGGTTGAACAGAAGCTGCGCGAGGACCCTGCTGGTGCGTACGCCGAGATGGATTTTCACACGCGCGACCACTACCGCCATTCGGTGGAGGAACTGGCCAAGCGGTCTGTGCATTCGGAGATGACCATCGCAGAGCGTGTGGTCTCGTTTGCCCAGGACGCGCACAGGAGCGATCCGGACACTGACCGCGCTCATCATGTCGGCTATTACCTCATCTCTGGCGGTCGTTTCCGCCTCGAGGAGGACCTGCAGTACTCGCCGAGCGCCTCCGAGCGGCTGGCGCGCTTCTTTTTTCGCCATCCGCTCATCGGATACCTCGGCTCGATCTCGCTGGCCACGGGGCTGGTGGTTGCGAATCTCCTGGCGTATGCCGCCCGTCGTGGGGCAACAACCGGCGAATTGTGGCTCGTCGGGTTGCTGGCGCTCATCCCCATCAGTGAGCTGGCCATCAGTCTGGTCAATTCGCTGCTGACGTCGCAAATCGCACCACGGACCCTTCCCAAGCTCGACATGCGAGACGGCATCCCTACGCGCGCCCGCACGCTCGTCGTCGTGCCTGCGATTGTCGATTCGGAGTCGAGCCTCGAGTCGCTGCTCCATGATCTCGAGGTTCGCTTTCTCGCCAATCGCGATCCCAATCTGCACTTCGCACTGCTCAGTGACTTCCCGGACGCACCGGAACCCGAGATGGCCGGCGAGGAGGCGCTGCTGGAATCAAGTCGTCGCCGCGTAGAAGCCCTCAACGAGCGCCATGGACCAAACCGTTTCTATTTTCTGCACCGGGCACGGCGGTGGAACGCAGGCGAGAACTGCTGGATGGGTTGGGAGCGGAAGCGCGGCAAACTCGCGGAGCTGAACCGCCTGCTTCGAGGAGCGAATGACACGAGCTTCGTCGCACAAACCGGCGATGTCTCGAGCCTGCAGTCCGTTCAGTACGTCATCACCTTGGATTCCGATACGCAGCTGCCCATGGAGACCGCCCGACGGCTCGTGGGTACTCTCGCTCACCCGCTCAATCGCCCACGCTTCGACCCGGAACGCCAACGGGTGACTGAAGGGTATGGCGTTCTGCAGCCTCGAATCGAGGTCAGCGTGGAGAGCGCGAACCGGACGACGTTCGCCCAAGTGTTTGCGGGTTATGTGGGGCTCGATCCGTACACCACCGCGGTCTCCGACGTGTATCAGGATCTCTTCCACGAAGGCAGCTACGTCGGGAAAGGCATTTACGACATCGACGCCTTCAGCGCTGCCCTCGACGGGCGCGTTCCTCCCAACACTCTGCTCAGTCACGACCTGTTCGAGGGGATGTATGCGCGCACCGGTCTCTGCACTGACATCCACCTCGTGGACGACTACCCAGCGAATTACCTGGCGTACGCCGCGCGCCAACACCGGTGGGCTCGCGGCGATTGGCAGATTATCCGCTGGCTCTGGCGGACCGTTCCCGACTCGAGTGGGCGTTCGGTCCCGAACACGCTGCCGATCATTGCCCGGTGGAAGATTCTCGACAATCTGCGACGCAGCGCGCTGGCGCCGGCGTTAGTTGCTCTGTTCATTGCCGGATGGACGGTGCTCCCGGGATCGGCACTGACCTGGACGGGCGTCGCCCTGCTGGTCCTGGCATTCCCAGCGTACATGGAGGTGGGCCGATCGTTGTGGAACCGCATTCACGGTGTGCCGTTGCGCGAACACATTCTCGCGGAGCGCGCCAATCTCGAGACGAGCGTGCGCCAGGCGCTGCTCTCCACTGTCTTTCTGCTCCATCAGAGCTTTGTCATGCTCGATGCGATCGGGCGCACCATGTGGCGGGTCCTCGTCACGAGACGTCACTTGCTCGAATGGGTCACCGCCGATCGGTCCGTTCATGTGCCGGCCTCGACCTCCGAGGTGTTTCGACGGATGCCGGTGGTGCCGATTGCCGCAGTTGCGATCGCCTTAGGCGTGGCGATCATCGCGCCGATCCGTCTGCCGCTGGCACTTCCGGTCCTCGTGCTCTGGTGCATGTCGCCGGCGCTGGCGTATGCGACTGGTCGAGCGCCCCTTCGCCACCTGACTCGCGTTCGTTACACCGATCGGTCACCGCTCGGCAAGCTCGCACGAAAGACGTGGCGATTTTTCGACGATTTCGTGGGCCGCGAGGACAATTGGCTGATCCCGGACAACATTCAAGAAAACCGCCGCGAATTGATCGCCCATCGAACCTCCCCGACCAATATCGGTCTTCAGCTCTTGTCAACCCTCGCGGCATATGACTCCGGATATCTGACGATCAGTGGCGTCCTCAAGCGGATCGAGCCAACGTTTGCCACGCTGCTGCGTCTTCAGCGTTATCGCGGACATCTCTACAACTGGTACGACACCAGAACTCTCGCGCCCTTGACTCCGGGCTACATTTCAACGGTCGACAGCGGCAACTTGGCCGGCTATCTGTTGACTCTGCGCGCCGGTCTCGCTGGCATCACCGAGCAGACGCCCCTCATTGGAGCGTGGTTCCTGGAGGGGCTCGAGGATGTCGTCAATCTCTTCGAAGACGAAATGACACGTGCGCTCGCGGACGCCAAAACGAAACCCGGAGCGAGCCGCGCATTGAAGAAAGATCTGGCGACGCTTCGTATCCGGATCAAGGAACGGCCCGACACGGTGCGCCAGTGGAAAGCGCTTCTGGCACAAATTCGCGAGAGCGTGTCCGCAATCGGAGTACGGGTGCTCGATCTCGAGGAGCCGTTGCTCGCAGCCGACGGGGCAGCTGCCACGAGTCACGGCACTCTGACCGAAGCCGGGTATTGGCTCGAGCGGCTCGCCGCAACCGTCGACGATCGCCAACAGGAGTTCAATCGACTCGTGCCGTGGGCCGACCAGAATCCCGACGCGGCCGTCCCGACATTGATCGCGCTCCTCACGATGGATCAGTCGAGTCAGGTGGCCAGCGACCTGCTGGATCGCGCCGAGCGGGTCGCGGCCATGGCAGACGACTTCATCGAAGAGACCGAATTCGATTTTCTGTTCAACGAGGAACGCCAGCTGTTCTCGATCGGGTTCAACGTCACAGACGGCCGTTTGGATCCGTCGTACTACGACACGTTGGCATCGGAGGCGCGTCTCGCGAGCTTCGTTGCCATCGCCACCGGCAAGATATCCCACGAGCATTGGTTCAAGCTCGGTCGTTCGCTGACACCGGCCGGCACGTCTCGCGCGCTGCTGTCGTGGAGCGCCTCGATGTTCGAGTACCTGATGCCGTTGCTCGTGATGCGCGCGTATCCGGGGACGCTGCTGGCTGAAACCCATTCCGCAGTCGTGCGGCAACAGATTCAATACGGCGCACGGCGCGGTGTGCCGTGGGGGATCTCCGAGTCCGCGTACAACGCCCAAGATCTCGACGGCAACTATCAATATCGCGCATTTGGCGTGCCGGGGCTGGGCTTGAAACGCGGGTTGGCAGACGACCTCGTCATCGCACCCTACGCCAGCGTGCTCGCGGCGACGATCGAGCCCGAAGCCGTCGTCGACAACCTCACGCAACTGCGCCGCGCTGGCATGGCAGGCCGATATGGCTTCTACGAAGCGATCGATTACACCCCCGACCGCTTGCACCCGGGAGCGACCGGTGGAGTGGTTCTAAAAACGTATATGGCGCACCACCAGGGGATGATCCTGCTGGCCGTCGACAACGCGCTGCACGACTTGCCAATGCAGCGGCGTTTTCATGCAGACCCGCGCGTACAGGCCGCAGAGTTGCTGCTGCACGAACGCATCCCGCACCTGGTGCCGCTCAAAAATCCGCCGATCGAAAAGGCGGACCATGTCCCGTCAACGCGGCGATTACAGCCTCCGGTTGTCCGTCGCTACGTCACACCCCATACGTTGAGCCCCCGTACGCACCTGCTGTCGAACGGATCGTACGGATTGATGGTCACCAATGCCGGAGGCGGCTACAGCCGGCGCCAGGACCTCGCGCTGACACGATGGCGGGAAGACCTGACCACCGACGCCTGGGGCGCCTTCTGCTACGTCCGCGACGTCGATACGGGTGATGTCTGGTCCACAACCTACCAGCCGACGCTGCGCGAACCGGACGAATACGAGGTCACCTTCGCACCCGACCGGGCCGTCTGGCGACGCGTGGACGGCGACATCGAAATTCGCTCAGAGGTCGTGGTCTCCCCCGAAGACGATGCGGAGCTTCGCCGTGTGTCGCTGACCAATCATGGAACGCGCGTTCGAAACCTCGAGCTGACAAGTTACGCAGAAGTGGTGCTGGCGCCGGGCAACGCGGACCTGTCACATCCGGCTTTCAGCAATCTCTTCGTCGAATCGGTCGCCGTACCCGAACGCGACGCCTTGATCTGTATGCGGCGGCCTCGGGGCGGAGGGGAACGCCTGTATCTGGCTCACGTCCTCAGCGGACGAGGTCAGCTGGGGGGCGCCACTCAGTACGAAACCGACCGCGCGCGCTTTGTAGGCCGAGGGCGAACCTTGGAGCGTCCGCTGGCGCTGTTTGGCAAAGACGGCTTGTCGGGCACGACTGGGCCAGTGCTCGATCCCATCCTGAGCCTGCGCCAGTCGGTCCGCATTCCGCCCGGCGTGTCCGCCCGACTTGCCTTTACGACCGCTTTCGCGTCAACCGAGGAAGCCGCGCGCCAGTTGATCGAGAAGTATCACGACCGCCGTGCCGTCGCGCGCGCGCTCGCACTTGCGAGCACGCACAGTCAGATCGAGCTGCGTCACATGGGATTGACGATCGAAGAAACCACGCGATTCCAGCGTCTCGCTGGACGACTGTTATACGGCGACCCACGACTCCGCCTGCGCGAAGCCGTCGAGGCAAATATGCGAGGGCAATCCGCGTTGTGGAAATACGGGATCTCGGGCGATCTGCCAATTGTCCTGGTGCGCGTGACCGATCACACCGGGGTCCCGTTGTTCCGGGAACTGTTGAAGGCGCACGAATATCTGCGACTCAAAGGTTTCAGCTTCGATCTCGTCGTCCTCAATGAACACGCGGCGAGCTACCTGCAAGATTTGCAAGAGACATTGGTACAGCTCGTCGAATCCGGACCCGAGCAAGCCTGGCAGGATCGTCCAGGCGGCGTGTTTCTTCGACGATCCGATCTCATGCCGCCAGAGGATCAGCAGCTGTTGCGCGCGACAGCGCGCGCAGTCATGGAAGGCGCCGATGGCGGCTTGCGCGAACAGCTCAAACGGACGCACATTCCTTTCGAGCCCGAGTTGTCGTCTGCCGCCTCATCGGCGAGGCAACGTCCAACTTCGCCAGAGCCGATGGTGAACGCAGCACCTATCCCAGAGGGCGTGGCACGGTTCAACGGAACCGGAGGATTCGTCGCCGACGGCAGCGAATATGTGATCAGCGTGCATCCGCAAGCGGGCGTGATTCCGCCCAACCCGTGGGCGAACGTCGTGTCCCAGTCAACGTTCGGTTTTGCCGCCACCGAATCCGGGCCCGGCTACACGTGGTCGATCAACAGCCATGACAACCGGCTGACACCGTGGCGAAACGATCCTGTCAGCGATCAGCCAGGAGAGGCCGTCTTCGTTCGTGATGAGACGACCGGACGATTCTGGTCGGTGACGCCCCTGCCTGCAGGGGACGGGCTGCCGTATAGCGTGCGCCATGGCCAGGGATACAGTTCCTTCGAGCACGAACGCGACGGCATCGCCTCGACGCTTCTCCTGTTTGTCCCCCAATCCGATTCAGTGAAGATCTTCCGGCTCGCGCTGCGAAACAAATCGTCACGCCGGCGAACGCTGTCCATCACGTTGTATGTGGAATGGGTGCTTGGTGAGAATCGGTCGCGGTCCGCGTTTCATGTGGTGACGAGCCTTGACCCAACGACCGGCGCGCTGCTCGCGGAGAATCGGTTTCGCCCCGAACTGTCGGACCGTATCGCCTTTCTCGACTTGTATCCCGGGGATCGCCGGAGCGTCACGGGCGACCGGACCGAATTCATCGGCCGCAATGGAACGCTCGGCCGGCCCGAAGCGATCTATCGCCCATCCCTCTCGAACCGGACGGGTGGCGCATTCGATCCGTGCGGTGCAATTCGTGTCACCGTGACACTCGAGCCGTCCGAGGAGCGGACACTGGTTGGCTTGCTCGGAGATGCGACACACCCCGACGATGCGCGAGCGCTCGTCGAGCGATATCGCGGCGCGCACGTTGTGGACGAAGCGTTGCGCGGCGTCCGTGAGTTCTGGGATCGGTTGCTGGGCACTCTGGTGGTGCAGACGCCTGACCCCGCCATGGACATCATGCTGAATCGCTGGCTCCTGTATCAGACGCTGGCGTGCCGGGTGTGGGGGCGCTCGGCCTTCTATCAGTCGAGCGGTGCGTTTGGGTTCCGCGACCAGTTGCAGGACGTTCTGGCGCTGCTCTTCTCTGCGCCCCATACAGCCCGGGCGCATCTGCTGCATGCCGCTTCTCGACAGTTCGTCGAAGGCGATGTCCAACACTGGTGGCACGAACCAGGCGGGCAAGGCGTGCGAACGCGGTTCTCTGACGATCGCCTCTGGCTCGTGTATTCAACTCTCAAATATCTCGATGCGACGGGAGACAGCTCGATCCTCGACGAGCAAGTGCCGTTTCTCGAAGGTCGCCGGTTGAACCCCGACGAGCATGAGGCGTACGAGGTGCCGCTCGTGTCACGCGAACAAGCCTCGCTCTACGAGCATTGCACGCGCGCGCTGGCACTAAACCTGGAGACGGGAGGGCATGGCCTGCCGTTGATTGGGACCGGCGATTGGAACGACGGCATGAACCTCGTCGGCGCAACGGGACGCGGCGAGAGCGTATGGCTTGCCTGGTTTTTGCTCTCCATCCTTCGACCGTTTGCCGATCTTGCTTCCGCGCGCGGCGACCAGGCGCGCGTCGCGCTCTATGGACAGCATGCCGAACGGTTGTCCGCGGCTGCCGAGGGCGCATGGGACGGCGCGTGGTATCGACGTGCGTATTTTGATGATGGTACGCCTCTCGGTTCGCACATCAACGAGGAATGCCAGATCGACGCAATCGCACAGTCGTGGGCGGTCATTGCCGGCGGCAACCCGGAGCGGGCGCGCCAGGCCATGTTATCAACGGACCAATATCTCGTGCGCGAGCAGGATCGACTCATCCTGCTGCTCACGCCACCGTTCGATCACATGGTGCCAAGCCCAGGCTACATCCAGGGATACCTGCCGGGAGTACGCGAGAACGGCGGGCAGTACACGCATGCGGCGCTCTGGACCGTTCTCGGCTTCGCGGGTCTGGGCGACGGCGATCGCGCCATGGAACTGTTCGGCATGCTCAACCCAATCAATCACACGCCTACAGCAGAGGGCGTCTCCAGGTACCGCGCTGAGCCTTACGTAGTGGCCGCCGATGTGTATTCACGCACTCCGCACATCGGGCGTGGCGGATGGACCTGGTACACCGGGTCGGCGGGGTGGATGTATCGCGTGGGAGTCGAGTCGCTACTGGGTATCACACTCAAAGGGGGGGCGCTTCACATCGACCCTTGCCTCCCACGCCACTGGCAAGGCTACCAGGCGCTGTTCAGGACGACGCACTCCGAGTTCCACATCGTCGTTGAGAACCCTGACGGGGTGAATCGCGGGGTGCGCGCGATCGAAGTTGACGGCGTCACGCTCGCCGGGCCTTCCATTCCAATCGCTGACGCGACCGGCTCACATCACGTACGCGTCGTCCTTGGAGAACCGCGCTCGACCTGACGGGCGAGCTGCACGAGTTCGAGGATCGCGTCGGCGACCAGTCCCGGATTGTCGAGATGAATCCAGTGACCGGTGCCTTCCGCAACAATCTGCCGGCCACACGTTGAAAGGTTGGCCAGGCGATGCTGTTCGATTCGATAAGCGTCGGGCTGATGGCCACCAGTCATGACGAGGACGGGGATGTCGCCAAGGTCACCGCGATGGGCCAATTCTGCGGCGTTGCCTGGAAGAGCAGATAAATGTCGAGCCATTGCGCTGAAGCATTTCGATTGCGACCAATGCGCTTGGACGAATGGCCACGTCTCTGGAGGCAGCTTTTGCACTTCGCCCACGAGCCGCCCAAGCACGCTGGCCGCCTCGGACCCAAACGCACGTGAGACCCGTCGTGCCGCGCCCGGCGCGCCGCCCGTGAGCAACTTCAGAGACAGGCGCACCAACCCGACGCGTGCGAGCCAACTGCCGACATGAGAAAGAAAGACGCCGCCGCGAAGTCGCCTTCCAACTTCCGGCGTAGGCTCCATCCATTCAGACGGGTAGATGGGGTCGACGAACACGAGTCCCGCCACTTCCCTGGGATGCCGATGTGCGTACTCACGCACCACGAAGCTCCCGTAGGAGTGGCCGACAAGCACGTACGGCGGCTGAATCTCGAGCGCACGCAGGAGCGCGCGAAGCGTTTCGACGTGTGCCGCGAGGGCGAGCGGCGTTTTCACGGGATCGCTCCACCCCAGCCCCCCGCGATCGTAGCTGCACGCTCGCGTGAACGCGGCCACCCGTGGTTGCACCAGTGACCAGCTCAGAGATGATGCGGCAATGCCAGCTTCGAGGACGACAGCTGGAGTGCCGACCCCGGTACAGCGGGCATGGATACGCCGGCCGTTTCTGACGGTCACCAACTGCCCAGTCGGCGGAAGGCGGCGACGGTCCTGCGCACCCGCCACTATTTGATAGGCAGCTCCACTGAGCAGACTCAACAGAATCACGATCAGAACAGTCGCGAACATGACCGGTCACCGCGGTAAGATCTTCTCACGTGGTAAACAGCTCGCACATGCACTTCTGGAAGAGCGGACTTGTCGTGCTTCTCACAGGACTGGGGCCGCAGTCGGGCGCCCACGCCAGCGTGCCGGGGGTGTTCACGGTCGATCAGTCCGCTTCCGCGACGGACTCGGGACTCGCAGACGCGCAGCGACTGTTCTACAGCGCCCGCTACGGGGCTGCCGCCGAGCTCGCAGGCCAGCTCCAATCCAAGGCCATCGAGAATCAAGCGGTCGACTTGGCGATTTCCGAACTGCGCAGTTCGGCGCTGCACTTTCAGATCAAGAGCGCACTGGGCAACGCCACGGACAGAGACAAAGCGCTGAAGGCCTGCGCGACGTGCCCAGCTCTGATGAAAGCCTTTCAGGCAGAGCTCGATCGCAGTCTCGCGACGGCGCACGCGGCCCTGAAGACGAACCCTCAGGATGACGAGGCGCTGTTTTTCGTGGGCAAGCTGAACCTGAACTTCGTTTGGCTTCATCTCGGCACGCTCGGGCGGCGCACGGGATGGGATCAGTACTGGGAAGCACGCAAATCGCTCGACACGCTGCTCAAGCGCAGCCCGACGCACATACGCGCTCGGGTGGCACGCGCCTGGATCGACTACATCGTGGACACGAGGATGCCGCGGGGGACGAAATGGCTCTTGGGCGGTGGCAGCAGGAGGCGCGCGCTTGCCGCCGTGCGCGAGGCCGCGGCTGCAGAAGCCGACTTCTTCACACACATCGAGGCCGAGTTTGCCCTCTGGGACATGCTGGTTCGCGAGAAAACCATGACCGAAGCCACCGTCGTCGCGCGAAGGCTCGCACGCGACTTCCCGGACAACCCGGAGGTCACCAGTTATCTAGCGGCTCAGCACTGAGCAGGGATTAGTGGCTTAGTCGTGACCCTCAGCCCCGGGCAATGACTCAGTGGTAGTGGCCATGCTCGGGTGACCACACCCGGCCCGGAGTTGCCACCGCCGTCGGGTTCTCACCGAATGATGTAACTGCGACCGCGATGGCCCCCGCGAGAATCGCGAGCACGACGAAAGTCATGGCGCGACTACCGCGCGTGCCATGCTCCTTCGACTCGCAGCAGCGCTTGTATTTCTTGCCGCTGCCACACGGGCACGCATCGTTTCGGCCGGCTTTGCCGGGACGCGCCATCGGGGTGCTCCTTTCGCCGACGCGATCGTGGCAAGCCTTGGCGAACACGTCAAGCCCAGAATGCACGTTTAACAGGCCCCCGCGAAGGTTTCGTGGCCGCGGGACTTCAGTCCCGCTGTCAGCGTCGGACCACGGTTGTGCGGCTGCGCTGCAGGTCGTCGTAATCCGGCATGTGGGCTTTCAGTCCTCTTTGAGGAGTGTTTTTCGAGTAACCGGCCACGAGCTGGTCATTCCACCGCTCGACCGAGAAATCAAACGGATCGCGAGGGTCGTCGTCAACCAGCTCCAGGTCTGTCTCGGTCATAGTCAGCTTGCCAAACGAGAGTTCTCCTCCACGCCAGTAGATGTAGTTGCGCGAGACCGCATGGGGCGACAGCCGGCGGCGTTCGCCTGAACCAAAGGTCTGCACCAGCCTGTTGCCCACGAGCTGCACGGCTGTCACGCGTCCACGCATGGACGGCGGTGGAAGCAAGGTAGCCGGATCGAGAATCAAATCGTTGCCATCGATCTGCACCCCGTGCCCAGCTTCCATCTTGAGCATGTCATCCATTTCGAGGCTGAACAGCTTCATCAGCGGTTTGATCGGCACGCCAAAGCCGCGCACTGACTCGGTGTGCACCCGAATGCGGCCATCAGGTGTCGCTTCCACGGCGGCTTTGATGTTGAACGGAATGTTAATCGCCTTGTCGATCGTGCCCTTCTGGCGAAGTCTGCCCTTTTCGTCGATCGAGATCCGCAGATTGTCGACGTTCGCGCGACTCGCGGTCATCGTCCGTTTCATCAGGGCGTTGAGCGAGGCAAGGTCAATCGCCACCTCACCGGTGTCAACCATGACCGAATAGCTGTTCTTGTCGTCAAGGTAGGTGGCGCGTCGCGATGCAACTGGCACAAACCGCCCGCGCAAGTGTTGGATGTGCAGCGTGACCTCCGGTGTCACATGCAGATCAACGTTGTGCATTTCAACCTCGACCGCAGGTCGACTCGCTTCGACCCGCGCGCACGAGGTCAGCAGCAAGGTCAGCAGTCCAAGAGCAATGGCTCGCATGGATGAGGAGATGCAGATCGATGGCCACCCGTGGCCGTCGATTGATCTCCTGTCGCGGTGCTCGAGCTTGAGATTTCGCTCGTCTGTAGAGTGCAAGTCCGGGTGCGACTTACGGAACGCGAAAGTGTTGGCTACTCGCTCCGAAGCGCGACGGTCGGGTCGAGCCGCGCAGCCCGACGGGCCGGCACCCAGCATGCAAGGGTCGCGACGAGCAAGAGAATCGCTGGGACACCGACAAACGCCGAGAGATCGAGGGACCCGCGTAGCAAGCGTGTGTAGACCGCAACGACAAATGCCCAGCCCAGCGCGCCACCAATACCAACAACGAAGAGGCTCTCGCGGACGATCTGTACGATCACGCCGCCCGCGGTCGCGCCGAGCGCAAGACGCACCCCGATTTCGGTCGTGCGATGCGAGACCGTATACGCCACGACAGCGTAGATCCCGATTGCGGCCAGTACCAGCAAGAGCGGTCCGAGCACGACGAACATCCGTGCGGGAATCCGCCGCAACGCCAGGTTGGTGTCCACGTGCTGAGTCAGCGTGCGAACGTTGTAGACAGGGAGTGACTGATCGAGGTCGCGCACTGCCGCGCGGATGCCTGGCGCGAGAAGCGTCGGGTCTCCGACGCGTGTGCGTGCGTGTATTTCGCCCTGCATGGCCGGACGATCGCGATACGACAGGTACACAATCGGCGTCGGCGGCTCTCCATACGACTCGTAGAGCGAGTTGCGAACCGTCCCGGCAATCGCGTAGCTGCGCGAGCCAATCTCCACAACTCGACCAGTCGCCGTCGCGGGCTCGATGTACCGATGTGCGAACTCCTCGTTGACAATGGCCTGCGCCTGCGTCGACGCATCGGTGAACTCGGCGAAGTCCGTGCCTGTCACAAGCGGAATCCCCATCGTCTCGAAGTATCCGGAAGTGACGACGTTGGTCAGCACGCGGTCGGGCGCGCCGTCTGTTCGGGCGCGGCCTTCGAGTACAAACGGCCGAAGAGGCAAGCCGTGAATGTCGAGTGGTATCTGTGTCGCAATGGCAGCTGATTCGACACCGGGCAAGTTGCGCACGGCGGCCAGAAGTCGAGCGGCGAAATCTCGGGCCTGAGTGGCGTCGAGATTCCGCCCGGTGAGATCGTAAGCCGTGAGGAGGACCCCTTCGCGGCGGAAACCGGGATCGTCGCGCGTTTCCCGAAAACTCTGAAAGAACAGTCCCGCCGCGACGAGGACGACCATAGCGAGCGCGACCTCGGCAGCCATCAGCAGCTGTCGCATGAAACTGCGGTGCGACATTGTCGATCCGGCTCGAAGCACCGCCTGCGGATCCACCCGGGCCAGCTGAATCGCCGGCGCCGTACCGAAAATCACTGCGCACAGGACACCCAGCGCCACAGCAAACGCGAGCCCGGCCTCGTTCACGCTTGTCTGAAAGCGAACCGGAACGGCGGTTGTCATCATTGGCATGGCGCGAAGTGCCTGTGTGCCCCACATCGCAATCGCCGTTCCGAGACCGGCAGCGAGCAGGCCCAAGACCACGTTCTCGGTGAGCAACAGCCGGACGATTCGCCAGGATCCCGCACCGATCGCGAGACGCACGCCAACCTCGCGCTGACGGGCCGTCGCCCGTGCCAGCACAAGGTTGGCGGTATTGCCGCAGACCGCTAACAACAGAATCAGCATGATTCCCTGCAATATCGCCAGCCCTTGCAGGAGGAGTCCCTGTGGCCCGCGCGACGCGCGCCAGAATTCGGGCACGTCTACGGTCATCGCTGCGTTGCTGGCCGGGTGCAGTTGCGCAAGTGTGAGCATTACTCTACTGGCCTCGGCCTTTGCTTCAGCGATGGTTACTCCGTCGCGGAGTTTCCCCATGACGTAGTAGCCACGAATGTCGCGCTCGTCCAACTCGCGCGATCCGTTGAGCACAACGGGCGCGAACGTCGCTGGCACCCAGAGGTCGAACTGCAGACCGAGCACAGTGCCCTGAAAGCCCTCGGGCGTTACACCGACAATGATCAGATCGTGATCGTTGACACGAAGTGTCTGACCCAGAACGGATGCGGATCCGCCAAAACGGGTCTGCCAGAAACCGTGCGAGATCACGGCAACGGGTTCGCTTCCCGGACGGATCGCTTCGTCCGGCCGGAGGAACCTGCCCAATGCCGGCTGCAATCCGAGGCCGGAAAAGTAATTGCCCGAGACCAACAGACCGTAGGTGCGTTCGGTGCGAGTCGTCTCGCCGACGTTGAATGGCACCATGCGAAACGCCAATAAACCCGGAAACGTGCGGAGCTGCTCCTGTAAATCGCGGTACTCGAGCCACGACGACCCCGGCCGCGTGCCGTTCTCCGCACGGGCCTCTACGAGATAAAAACTTGACGCATCGGCCACTCCGGGCAGGGGCCGGAACACCAGTGCCTGGATCCAGGAGAAGATCACGGTGTTCACACCGATGCCGACGCCGAGCGAGACAACGACGACCGCTGAAAGGAGCGGTGCGCTGAGAATTGCTCGCCACGCGTGACGGAGATCGCGAAGAAATTGCTCAAACAATTGCCTTGCTCCTCAGGTCGTTCGTGACGTCGTGGCGGAATCGACTCCTGCCTCACCGATACGTTCGTTATGCAGTACAGCAGCTGAACACGCGCTGAACAACGCGGCGTTCTGCCGAATCACGCCGCTGTCGGTAGATGCAGTCGCGCGCGAAGGCCGCCGAGCGGCGAGCTTTCGAGCGCAATCGAACCACCGTGCAGCTCCGCGAGGTCCCGGACGATCGCAAGTCCGAATCCGGAACCCGGCGCTGCTTCATCGGCACGCACTCCGCGTTGCAACACCACATCCCGCATGGCCGGCATCAATCCCGGACCGTCATCGTCTACGGTGATCACGATCCCGCCGTCGCCGTTCGCTGAAGCAATGGCGACACGGGTTCTGGCCCACTTGCAGGCGTTGTCGAGAAGGTTGCCAAGCATTTCATCCAGGTCTTCACGCTGCCCGCACACGGCGTGCTCGGAGGGGACGCTGACGTCGATCGATAACCCTCGGCCGGCGTGGAGCCGCTGCAGCGTTCGCGCGAGGCCGTCTGCAGAGGCCGCAACGCCGCAACGTGCGCCCGGGGTGGCGCCAGACGCGGCCGCACGCGCATGTGCGAGGTGGTAATCCATTTGCCGCCGCATGCGGTCCACTTGCTGCTGGATCGTCGCCGCCATTTCCAAGTGTCCGGCGGCTCTGGCACGCTCGGCCTCATGCGCGAGGACAGCCAGCGGAGTCTTCAGACCGTGAGCGAGATCACCAGCCTTCGCAAGCGCTTCCCTGATCCGTGTGTCGCGATGCGCCAGCAGCACGTTGAGATCGTCCACGAGCGGCTGTACTTCCGTGGGGTAGCTGCCGCCAACCTGCCGCTCGCGCCCATTGTGGACGGACGATAGACGTCTGCGTAACTCGCCGAACGACGATAGCCCATTGCGAATGAGCAGCACGCCAGTAATCATGAATCCGACTGACATCACGAGAATCGTGAAGAGGTGCCTGAAGTTCAAAAGCGGCTCTGGACCAAACATGACAAGGACCGAGACCAGGTGTGCCACATAGAGCAGCCCTCCCGTCCAGAGCAGCGATCCCAGCAGAAAGCGAATCCGAAACGATGACCAGAGCTTCACGGCTCGGCCTCGACGCGGTAGCCGAGCCCGCGCACGGTTTCGATGAACGACGCGCCCAGCTTGCGCCGGAGCCGTGCGATGAACACTTCCACGGTGTTCGAGTCCCGATCGAAGGCCTGTGCGTAGATGTGCTCGGTCAGCTCGCTTTGCGACACGATGCGCCCGCGGTGGTGCATGAGATACGAGAGCACGCGAAACTCGTGACTCGTCAGCTTGACGGGCACGCCATCGAGTGTGACCTTCGACAACCGCGGATCGAGAGAGACCGCGCCGCTACGCAACGCCGGCGTGACCTGGCCGCTGGCCCGGCGGATCAGACCGCGGAGCCTGGCCAACAATTCCTCCATGCGAAACGGCTTTGCGACGTAGTCATCGGCACCGCTGTCGATGCCCTGAACCTTCTCGTGCCAGCTGCTCCGGGCGGTCAAGACGATGACCGGCATCGCCAGCCCCGCATCCCGCCATCGCCGGAGCACCGTCAAGCCGTCGACTTTCGGCAGGCCAAGGTCGAGGATCACCGCGTCGTAGCGCTCGGTCTCGCCGAGAAAATCCGCCCGCTCGCCGTCCGTCGCGCAGTCCACGGCATAACCCGCATCGGTGAGTGCACCGGTGAGCTGTCGCATCAGCAACGCTTCATCTTCGACAACGAGTATGCGCACGGGTGTTTTTGCCTTAGCCTTTTGCCTTTTGCCTTTTGCCTTTTGCCTTGATGCCTGGGGCCTGCGGCCTGCGACGTGAGGCCGTGCCCTGAGCGTAGCGCAGGGGAAGCTGAATGCCGCCTGAACGCGCCGTTCATGCACGGTTCAGCGGCTGGTCACCACGATGGAGACGCACATGCGAACGAAGTCACACAAAGGTCGCTACGTTGCGATCGCGGTGTTCATCGTCCTCGGGCTCGCGTTCTACGCGGTCGCCGGATCCGTCATGGATTGGCTGCGCGTCACGATGCACGGGCGGTAGTTGCTCGAGGGGTCGACGGTTTACGGTCCTGGCTCACGATGCCGGCAGCGCGGGCGACAGGTAATCCAGAATCAAGGCGGCCTGGATATCGCGAATCACCAGGATGCGCCCGATGAAGCGATACTCCAATTCAGACGGCAACGGCGGCAGCGCGTTGAGCAGCACTGCGGGCGTGCTGGCCAGCACCCCAGCGGCCGGAAATCGCATGTGAATGGTGGGTCGGGTGACGGTTGATTCTTCCTCGTTGACGAGCGCCAGAACGCTGGCACGATCCGTACTGCGCAGCGCCACTTCCAATTGGCGGCGGATGACGGCGCCGACCGCCGGCGTGAAGAAGCTGCCCTGTCGCGCGCGCGGCCGTGCTCGCTGAACGGCCCGCGCGAGCGCATCTGATGCAGCCGTGATCTCTTCGGCGCGCGGCGTCACCTTCATCGGTGGCAGTTCTGCGCTGATTTTCTTCCTCACCTCGAGGTAGCCGCTCACCGCAGTGCGAAAGGACGCCAATACCGTTTCGTCACTCGTCTTCCCCGCAGCGGGTTGCGACGGGGTCGAGCCGGCCGCTTGTGACCCCGTCGTGGGAACTGCCGCGATCGCGTTTGCCGCCAGCCAGACAAGCCCCACTGCCTGTGCCCACCGGCTCCGCATCAGTCCTCGATGATGAAGGTCACGAGCATGTTCACTTGATATTCGGTGATCTTGCCCTTCTCGAGCCTCACTTGCTGCTCCTTGATCCATGCGCTGCGGATATTGCGCAGCGTCTTGTTCGCCCGCTTGAGGCCCTTCTGAATCGCGTCTTCGAAGCTGGTCTTCGAGGTCGCGGTGATCTCCGAGACTTTGCCAACGCTCATGTCCTTCTCCCTTGGTTGAGGTGGGGTCAACCTTGCGATCCTACATCACACGGTTTTGCGCAAGGGTTCACGGGGGGTCGGCACAAGGGTTCCTCAAGGAGCTGCAGATGCCGCACGCCCAAAGCTAGCTGCGGATGTCGCCGATAACCTAGTTATCTGAGGCTCCTGTGAGAACCTCGATGGGACCCGGGCCGAACCCCGTGCACCTGCCGGAGTCCTTATGTAAATAGAAACATTATTAATTTGCTTTATGAACTCCTTATTTGTTCAAATTGCTGCCACGCGAGCGTGTCCCTTGGCGGCGGTCGCGGGCTGAATCATGCAGAAGACTGGCGCGCAAATCCTCTGGGAATGCCTCGTGCTCGAAGGCGTCACGGACGTGTTCGGCTACCCAGGCGGAGCCATCCTGCCCGCCTATGACGCCATGCTCGAGTACCCGATCCGCCACGTGCTGGTTCGCCACGAGCAGGGGGCGACGCACATGGCCGACGGCTATGCGCGGGCGAGCGGTCGCGTGGGCGTGGCGATTGCGACCTCAGGCCCCGGCGCGACCAACATGGTGACCGGCATCGCCACGGCGATGATGGACTCCTCACCTATTGTCTGTATCACCGGCCAGGTCGGCAGCCGGCTGATCGGCTCCGACGCGTTTCAGGAAACGGATATCACGGGCGTCACGCTGCCGATCACCAAGCACAATTATCTCGTCACGCGCTCGGATGAAGTCGCCGCGACCGTTCGCGAGGCTTTTCACGTTGCGCGCAGCGGTCGGCCCGGCCCGGTCCTGGTTGATATCACCAAGGACGCGCAGCAAGGACGCACGGTGTTCGACCCGTCTGCGCCCCTTCCATTCCGCCATGCGCGTCCCACGCGGCCGCTCGATCGCGACGCGATCGCGCGGGCGGCCGCGCTCATCGATCGCGCTGAGCGCCCAGTCATTCTCGCGGGCCAGGGCATCATTGCCTCGGGATCCACCAGGCGCTTACGGGAGCTTGCCGAGCGTTCGGGGATTCCAGTCGCCACGACCCTGTTGGGCATAGGCGGCTTCCCCGCCTCTCACTCGCTCAGTCTTGGCATGATGGGCATGCACGGCGAGGCGTGGGTCAACCATGCCATTCAAGAGGCTGATCTGCTCATCGCCCTTGGCATGCGATTCGACGACCGCGTGACGGGAACGCTGGCGACCTACGCACCAAACGCGCGAAAGATCCACGTGGACATCGACGCGGCCGAGATCGGAAAGAACGTCCGCGCGGACATTGGTATCGTCGCCGATCTTGCCGAAGTGCTGGAGGTCTTGAACACGCTCGTTTCGCCAAATGCGCGCGAAGCGTGGCACGCAAAGATCAAGGCAAGCAAGGGAGACGCCGCTGTTCGCGACATTCAGAATCTACCGGACGACGGCCATCTGTACGCGGCGCATGTGATTAACGATCTGTGGCGCGCCACACGTGGCGAGGCGTTGGTCGTCACCGACGTGGGCCAGCACCAGATGTGGGAGGCGCAGTACTACCACCACGACAGCCCGCGATCACTCATCACGTCTGGGGGTCTCGGCACCATGGGCTTCGCCTTGCCGGCGGCGATCGGCGCCAAGATGGCACGGCCCGAGGCCGAGGTTTGGGCCGTCATCGGTGACGGTGGTTTTCAGATGACGTCGGCGGAGCTTGCCACACTCTCGCAGGAGCGCTTGGACATCAACATCGCGATCGTGAACAACGGATACCTCGGGATGGTTCGTCAGTGGCAGGAGTTCTTCTACGAGCGGCGTTACGCGGCCACGCCGCTTCATAATCCTGATTTCGTCAAGCTCGCTGACGCTTATGGCGTTGCGGGGCGCAGCGTACACACGCGCGCCGACGTGCTGCCGGCCGTAGACGCCGCGCGGCGACACCGCGGCGGCTATGTCATCGACTTCCGCGTCGAACAGGAAGATTCCGTGTATCCGATGGTGCCGGCCGGCGCCGCGCTCGACGCGATGATCCGCCGCCCCAGTCCCATCGTTGAAACCGCGGCTGACTGAGCCGCAGATGACGCAGATACGCAGATAACTCAGGACATGCAGCCGCAGATGACACAGATAACACAGAGGACACGGGGTCGCAGATGACGCAGATGACACACGCTGCGGCTCGTCTGCCCGGGGTCAGCGTGACCCCCTCGTCGACAATGTGCATTTTGAGTCTTCTACGTAATCTGCGGCATCTGCGGCTGCCTTTGAATCTGCGACATCTGCGGCTCAAATCATCATGCTGACCTTTGCTGTCTACGTGCAGGATCATCCCGGCGTGCTGAACCGCGTCGCGTCGTTGTTTCGCCGCCGTGCGTTCAACATCGAGTCGCTGACCGTGGGGCACACCGAGCGCCCCGGCGTGTCCCGCATGACGATCGTCGTCGATGCGCCTGAGAGCGTGCGGGGGCGCATCGAAGCCAACCTCTACAAGCTGCTCGATGTCGAGCGGATCGAATCGATTCCGCTTGCCAGTGCCGTGCACCGGGACCTCGCCCTCATCAAAGTGGCGGCGTCGCAGGTCTCACGCAGTGAGATCATGCAGCTCGTGCACGTCTTTCGCGCCCGCGTCGTCGATGTCGCCCCTGAGTCCCTGGTCGTCGAGATCACGGGGACTGAGGACAAGATTGACGGCCTTCTCGATGTCCTCCGGCCGTACGGGGTGATGGAAATGGTCAGAACGGGACGCGTCGCAATGAAGCGGGGCGCTGCCGCGGGAGACGCCGGCGATCGATCGACTGATCCGCTCAGCGGAGACGAGGGCACGCAACCTGGTATTTCTTATTCGGTATGACATTCGCGAGGTGATCGAGGCTGCCATGGCACACATCTATTACGACAACGACGCTGATCCGGAGCTGATCCGCAGCCGCAAAGTCGCGATTATCGGCTACGGCTCGCAGGGCCACGCGCACGCTTTGAACCTCCGCGACAGCGGGGTTGCGGTCATCGTCGGGCTGCCGCCGGAGAGCCGATCGCGCGCCAAAGCGGCGGCCGACGGCCTCACGGTCGCCTCGGTGGCTGATGCGGCTGGCTGGGCAGATATCGTCGTGCTGCTGACACCGGACACGGCGCAGCCGGCGATCTATCGAGACGCCATTGCTGCGTCGCTGACACCCGGCAAGATGTTGATGTTTGCGCACGGGTTCAACATTCGCTTCGGCGGGATCTCACCACCGGCTCATGTCGACGTGACAATGGTCGCGCCAAAGTCACCCGGGCATCGAGTCCGCGAAGTATACCGAGAGGGTGGCGGCACGCCTGCCTTGCTCGCCGTGCATCAGGACGCGACCGGCGAGGCGCACGCGATCGCGCTTTCGTATGCGCGCGCGCTGGGCGCGACGCGTGCGGGAGTCATCGAGACGACATTCACTGAAGAGACCGAGACGGACCTGTTCGGCGAGCAGGCGGTCCTGTGCGGTGGGGTGAGCGAGCTTGTCAAAGCGGGATTCGAGACCCTCGTCGAAGCCGGGTATCAACCCGAGATTGCATACTTCGAATGTCTGCACGAGCTCAAACTCATCGTCGATCTGATGTACCGCGGCGGGCTCAACTACATGCGCTACTCGGTGAGCGATACCGCCGAGCACGGGGACTACACAGGCGGGCCTCGCATTGTCACCGCCGAGACGCGACAAGCCATGAAGCAGCTTCTGAGCGACATCCAGGACGGCAGCTACGCCCGCACCTGGATCGCGGAGAACGAGGCGGGGCGCCCAACGTTCAAGGCGACGCGCGAGCGGGAGCAGCGGCAACTTCTTGAAGAGGTCGGCGCGAGACTCAGGGACTTGATGCCGTTCCTCGATCCCGTGAGAGTGCGGCCTGACGGTGAACAACCAGCGGCAAAGCCGTCGGCCGCGCAACCCGCCACGATTGCGACGTAACGCCGCGACCTTCGCTCATCGATTGGTGTTGCCATAGATGAACTGATAGCCCACCAGGTCATCAATCGGGAACCAAGCCAGGATTGGCGCCACTTCGCCTGGGCGCGCCTTACCCAGGATCACCGACTGCTGAAGCGACACGCCTTTGGGGCGCTCGATGCGTTGCGCCGGCCCCGAAAACATGACGCGATTGTTCCGCCGCGATCGGACGCGCACGATATCGCATTCGTCAATCTGCGCCACTTCGAATGCGTATTCGCCGGCAACCAAAGTCACGCCGGGCAGTCCCACTGGACCGCTGAAGTGGAGCACGTCGAAGTTCTTGAACAACGGCTCCGCACTCAGCGTCGTTGCCAGAACGAGACCCAGGATTCCGCCGCACGCAATGCGCCTGGAGCAACTGGCCATTGGCTTACCCTCGGTGGCGTGACCTAATCCGACCCACAGCTGAATAGACGTCCCCGCATTCTGTTTTCCGACGCGAAAAGCGTGACCTCGGGAAGTTGGGACCGATCGCCGAAAAGGCCTTCCGCGGAAACGCGGAAGCGCGGAGAAGCGCGGAAGCGCGATCGCCCGGTGGGCGCGGCGGAGCCGCGCGTATGGAGTGAGAAGAGGCACGGTTCCAAGAGCCTGAACGTCGCGTGTGGCTCTTGGAACCGCGCCTCGTCTCACTCCATTGTCCGGCCGCTTCGCGGCCGGTCACCGCGCAATCCTTCGTTTCCCAACCGGGGACGGACGCGAATCGTGTTCCGCGTTTCCGCCCTTCCGCGGATATCTTTGGGCAGTTTTTGGTTCATCAACGCGTTCGGTCGCGATAGATGAACTCGTACCCACGGCGCTCGCCGACTGGAAACCACGCGAGGATGGGAGGCGCCTGGCCTGGTCGCGCCTCACCAAGGATCACGTTGTTGCCCTCACGGCCGGCATCGGGCCGCTCGACGTGGTAGGTGAACCCCATGAACGCGACTTGATTGTTCTGCTGGTTACGGACGCGAACGACGTCACCGCTGTCCCGATCGGCGACCTCGAAGTTGTACGTCCCAGCACCCAACGTGACTCCTGGCAGTGCGACCGGGCCGCTGAATGTCAGGACGTCGAGCTTGTAGAACGGCGATCCTGCCTGCAACGTTGCGCCGGTCAGCGCCAGGCTCAGAAGCGCGGCGCACGCAGCGATGCGTGTATAGCGATGCATCATCGTCTTAACCCTCCGTTACTGTGACGCCGAGGTGGCGCACACACCGGAATAGACGTTCGCGTCATGCCGCTTTCCCTCATGCGAAACGCCGGCTCTGGGTCCGTCTGTGCAGTAAAGGGATATGCCTGCCGACGCCGCACAGGAAATCGCAATCGGACAATGTTTCGGGTCGTATCGCATCGAGGAACTCCTCGGCGCGGGCGGAATGGGAAAGGTGTATCTGGCGTACGACCGTGCGCTCGAGCGAAGGGTAGCGATCAAGGTTGTCGACCATGGACGGCACGATCCCGACGCGCTGCGCCTGCTGGTGAGAGAGGCGCGTCTTGCGGCCCTACTGAGTCACCCAGCGATCTGCAGCGTCCACGAAGTCGGCCGCCTTGGCGACGAGCCGTTCATCGTCATGGAACACGTGAAGGGTGAGTTGCTGTCAACCGTCATTCACCGCCGGCGTGCCCTGCCACTCGAGACGGCGCTGAATTACGAGCTCCAAATTGTCGACGGCGTCGCCCATGCCCATGCTCACGAGATCGTGCACGGGGACATCAAGAGCTCGAACATCATGATTAGAGCTGACGGCCGCGTGAAGATTCTCGACTTCGGGCTTGCCGTTCAGCGGTCGGCACCGGCGACTTCGGACGCGTCGTGGCTCGAGACGACGACGCCGCCGCCGCCGACTTCGTGTACTGGCACCGTGCCTTATATGGCGCCGGAGCTGTTACGAGGTCGTCCCGCGGACGTTTATTCCGATATATGGGCGTTGGGCGTCGTGTTTTTCGAGATGCTCGCTGGCTATCGACCCTTTCGTGGCGCGACGGCCTACGAGTTGGCAGCGGCCGTGCTGGCCAATCAGCCCGCCCCACTGCCCGCATCGGTGCCCGTGGCCGTCCGACACCTGGTGGAACGCTGCCTGGTTACCTGTCCCACGGAGCGCTATCCGTCGGTGCCCGCCCTGGCATCGGACTTGGACGACCTCCAATGAGCTCCAAGGGACCGGATCCGCATGGTCCCTTTTTGCCTTCTGCCTTGTGCCTTTTGCCTTTGCTGCCGCGGGAAGTCCTCCCCTGCTGTCCGTCTATACCGTTGTCCACAGACGCCCAATGATGAATAATCCGCGGTCAGAGCGGCGGTTGCCCCCGGAGACACGAGCAGTGTCCGGGCGGTCTGGTGGGGCGCAAACGTGCGGGTCCGGCATTCAGGTCGCGACGGTGGCGTCGTTTGTGACAGACGAAGCGCAATTTCTCGCCCATCTCCCCGTCATCGACGATGTGACCGCGAAGGTCTGTCGGCGACACCGATTGAGCGCGGCCGAGTCCGACGACTTTCAATCCGATGTCCGCCTGCACTTCATCGAGCGCAATTACGAAGTGCTGCGCCGCTTCGAAGGCCGCAGCAGTCTGACCACCTACATCACGGTCGTGATCCAGCGGCTGTTTCTCGATCGCCGCAATCGGCTCTGGGGCAAGTGGCGGCCATCCGCTGAAGCACGTCGTCTCGGCCCGACGGCGATACTGCTCGAGCGCCTCGTGACACGTGACGGTTGGAGCCTGGACCAAGCCATCGAAACGCTTCGTGTCAATCACAGCGTCGTGATTGATGAAACTCTGCGCGGGCTCTGCGAAAAATTGTCGCGGCGGTCGACATTCCGGCAGCTCGTGCCCGAGGACCAGGCGGTCGAAATGGCCGATGCCGCGCCGACGCCTGAGGCCAACGTCCTCCGTGCGGAACAGGATTTTCTCGCCAAGCGCGTGCAGACCGCCCTCGACCGCGCGTACCAGGGACTGACGGCGGAGGAGCGGTTGATCTTGAAGATGCGGTTCGAGGATGGTGCACCGGTTGCTGAAATTGCTCGAGCGTTACACCTCGATCAAAAGCGGTTGTATCGGACGCTCCAGCGCCTGCTCGAAACAGTTAGCGCGACCCTCAGGCAGGACGGGATTGCGCGATCCGACGTGCAGGCGCTTTTCGCCGTCGGGGACCTGGACGGGTCTCGTAGTGGCGAGGCTGCAGTCAACGGCGAAGGCGGGGCGGGACGACGCCCTGCGGAACGCGAGAGGACGTCATGGCTGCAGAACCGGTGAGGTCCTTTGTGAGCGAGTGCCCTGATCTGGAAACCCTCGCGGCTTATCTCGACGGCCGAGTCGCAGACAACGCGCGCGCGGGGATTGCGGAACATCTGGCGACGTGTGAGTCGTGTTACTTCATCTTCTCGGAGGCTGCGCAGCTCAGGGTGGTGCAGTCACCGCCCGTGAGATGGTGGAAGAGTCCGCGGGTTGTGTGGCCCGCCGCAGCTGCTGGTCTGGCAGCCGCAGCCACATTGGTGTTGGCTGTCAGTGGAGTGCTCCCATGGGCAACCAGCTCGGATACGCCTGGACTGAGCGCTGAAGTTCAGCGCGAACTGATCCTCGCGGTGAATCGCGAGCGAACGATTGAACCGCGTTTGACCGGCGGGTTCTCGCATGCGCCGCTCCGCGGCGTGGTTCGATCCGGAACGGGTCTGGCACTCACGCTTTCGCCAGATTTGCGAATTGCCGCTGCCTCAATCGAAAAGGAAGCCGGCTCGCTCAACTCTCCTGAGGCGCAGCAGATCCGCGGCATTGCGTCACTGGTAACGCTCGACGTCGAGCGCGCCGTGACGACGCTCGAACAAGCCGCGACCGAACGCCCTAACGATCCACGAATCCTGAGCGACCTGGCGGCGGCTTACCTGGTTCGCAGTGAGAGAACAAACAATCCACAAGATCTCTCGAAGGGATTGGCTACCGTGAATCGTGCGCTGACCATCGAGCGCACGATTCCTGAGGCTCTGTTCAACCGTGCGGTTGCCCTCGAGCGCATGTCGATGACGCCCGAAGCCATCGCGGCGTGGCAGGCATATCTCACCGTAGACGATCGCTCGGGATGGGCCGATGAAGCCCGCGCCCATCTCAGCTCGCTGCGTCCCCAACCCTAGGATCTGTCATGCGATCGGCCCGTGGTGTCGCGATCTTGCTGACCGTTGCGCTCATCGGCGCAGCTGTGCTGGTGGGCGCGCGCGCAATGTGGCCGTCGCGAAGTCACAACGAACTTGCCGAACTGGCCGCAGCCGTCGGGCCAACCCTTCCTTTCGAGGCCCGCCTGACCGGCGGATTCCTGCCGTCGCAAGCGGAAACGTTTCGCCGATCTGAATCCAGCACGCCATCTCTCTCGCCAGACGCACGGATTGCCATAGCCCAACTCGAAAAGCGGGCCATAGCTGAGCCCACCCCTCAGACGCTTGCGGCACTAGGCGTGGGATACCTCGTGCAGGGCGACGTCGACCGCGCGATCTCGACACTCGATGATGCTGCGACGATGGGCAAGGCGGCTGCGCCGTCGAGCGATCTGAGCGCGGCCTATCTGGTCAAAGCCCAACGCGAACCAGCGCGGCAAGTGGAATATCTGTCACGCGCCCTCGAGGCCTCCGCGAAATCTCTTCGGGTGATGCCCACCAATGAAGCCCGCTTCAACCGCGCCCTCGCAATCGACGGACTGACCCGGTTTGTCGGCGAGACGGAGCCGTGGGTCGACTACTTCACCAACGAAGATGATCCCCGCTGGCTGGAGATCGCGAAGCGACATGCCGCGGATAAGTCCGCGCCGCTGGACGCCATGGCCCGCTGGGAGGCGCGTCAGCGCGAACTGCGGCTGTGGCTGGCCAAGAAGGATCAGGCCTTTGTCGACGAGACAGCAAAGCTCTTTCCTGAGGCCACAACGGAGTTTTTTGGGCAGCTCCTCAAAACTTGGGCAGAGGCGCAGGTTGCTGGCGACTCGGGCACGGCCCGTTCAATCCTTGAGGAAGCGCGTCTCGTCGCCGAGGCCATTCGCTCCGCTACCGGCGACCAACTGCCGAGCGATGAGGTCGTGGCGATGCGATCGGGCGGCACCACTCTGGCCAACGCGCATCTGAGGTACGGGGAGAGTGTCCGCCAATACAACTCTGGGGACTATCAAAAGGCGAAGGACTCGTTGGTTCAGGCGCATGCGGGTTTTTCGCAGGTTCAGAGTCCGTATCGTTTTTGGGCCGACCGGATATCGGCAAACATCCTGTTTCAGCAGCGGGATCTCGCCGGAGCAGATCGGCAGTTGGCCGGGGTCGAAGCGATTGCGCGAGGCCGCCGCTACGAGACGCTCCTTGGACGCGTATTGTGGCTCAGGGCTCTCGTGTATCAGAAGGATTGGCGCCTCACGGAGGCCTTCGCTGCACTGCAGGCCGCCGCCTCTTGCTTTGAACGTGCTGGGCATCGGGAATTCTTGGTCAGCATCTACAGCCTTCTCGCAGATACGCTCCGCACGCTTGGCGATCAACATGCCAGCTGGGAAAGTATCGGTAAGACGCTTGAAGGCCTGGAACGCCTCAGGTCGCCCATGAACCGCTACCTGATTCTTTACAACGCCTCCCTCTTCGCGTCGCGGCAGGATCTCTTCGAGGCGGCGTTGCTATTTCAGAACGCAACCGTGCAGGAAGGCCGCAAGGCCGGTACTGGAACCACCGTCGACGCACTCAACCAACGCGCGATCATTCATCTGCGCCGAGGTGAGCGAACTGCGGCGGCTGAGGATCTCCGCGCCGCGAGGAAACATCTCGACGAGATGCCGGCCGGCGCCGCAAAGTCGTATATCGAGGCCGAAATCAATGTGCTGACGGCCGACCTGGGTGAGCGTCAATCCAACAGTGGACCCGTTGAGGCGCTGCAAGGGGCAATTACGTTCTTCGATCGCGTTGAACCCGCAAGAATCCCCACTCTGTACCTGAAGCTGGCAAGAATGCAGTTGGGTGAGCCCTCGTCCGCTGCTGCTGACGCGCTGGCGGCTGGAATCGCTCGTCTCGAGAAACAGCAGGCGAATCTTGGAGAGGAAGCGCTGAGGATTTCCTACTTCGATGAGTCTTGGGATCTCTTCCAGGAAATGATCGCCGTCCAGTTGAGAGCGCAAGACCACACACGGGTGTTCGAGTATGCCGAGCGGGCGCGGGCACGATCGCTCTTGGCCGCAGCGGAAGGTGGGCACGGGCATTTAGTGGGTCTCGAAGAGGTTCAGCGCCTTCTGCCGACGTCCGTGAGCCTCGTCTACTACGTGACGCTGAGCGATCGCGTCCTGATTTGGAGCGTGTCACAGGCCGGGTCGAAACTAATGCAGAGCCCTGTTCAGAGAGACGATCTCAGGCGCCTGATTGCACAGCATCGGTCAGCGATTATCGAAGGGCGGGATTCCCGGTCCAGCAATGACCATCTCTATGACATCCTCATTCGACCCGTTGCGGATGCCGTGTCGAAAGCCACGACCATTGTCTTCGTGCCGGATGGCGGCCTGCAGCAACTTCCCTTCGCCGCGTTCAGGACGCCGGGCACCGAGCGATATCTCGTCGAGGATCGCGCGGTCGTTATGAGCCCGAGCGCCAGTTTTTACGCCGCGGGTCTGTCGCGGTTGCGTCGGCTTGGTACCGGCCGCCTCGAGTCTGCGCTGCTCATCGGGAATCCGGCGACGGCCGCGCCACGTCTTGCGGGTGCCGAAGCAGAAGTGATCAGGGTCGCAAAGCTCTATCCGAATCCTTCGGTGATTACCGGTCAGGCGGCCACGAAAGAGCACTTCCTCAAGGATGCTCCGCGATACGATGTCGTGCACTTTGGCGGGCACGCATACGCCAACGCCGAGTATCCATTGCTTTCACGGTTGTCGTTCTCAGCCGAAGCCAACGCGGAGCAGGCGCTGTTCGCGCACGAGATCTCGGGAATGCGATTCGATCGCACCAAGCTCGTGATGCTTGCGGCCTGCAGTACGGCCGACGGCGCCGTCTCTCGCGGCGAAGGCGTTGTCAGCGTGGCACGACCATTCCTCGGTGCCGGCGTCCCAGTCGTCGTGGCGAGCCAGTGGGACGTTGGGGATCGCGCTACCGAGCAGTTGTCATTCGCATTCCACCGTGCGCTGTCCGAAACGCAAGACCCGATTCAAGCGTTGCGGACCGCGCAGGTCTCGCTCATCCGCAGTCAGGACTCGTTACTGGCCTCACCGGCAAGTTGGGGGGCGTTCGTCGCACTTGGAACCACCGCCCGATAAGGGGCGGTGCCCGAATGGAGGATCGCATGGACTTTCTTCGCCGCTGGTGGTGGGTCCTGTTGCTGGTGATTCTCGTGGGCCTGTTGGCCTGGTGTCGCCCCTGGCGCCAGGGCGGACAGACATCCGAAGAGTCCTCTGGAACGGACCCGAAGGCTCAGACCAATCTCGAAATCGAGATGTATGGTGGATTCGCATACGTCCGTCCGCCAGAAGACAACACGCTGGAAGTGGCGTACCTCAGGAGCTGGGAGGAGCAACCGGCCGCTGGTGTCGCCGCCGCCCCAGGCGACCTGTGCAAGGTGGAGCAGATGGGTGTCGACCTGATGGTCTACTCGGGCACGATCGTCGAGCCCGCTGTTCCTCCAGATACGAAGACCTTCCAGGTGGCGGGGACGGTCGTTACGTTCCCCGCTCTTGCAAGCAGTGGCAAGCCGCTCATCGCCAAGCGTTCAGCGAGGCCAACAGCACCGCCCTTCGGCCCGGACGATCACAAGGACCCTGCTCAGTGGCACGATCTGAAATGGGTACCTAAGATCAATGCGGAGCATGGCAACAGTCTGAATCCGGATTGGCGCAATATCGTCGATGGCCGGATGGTGGTGCGCGGTGGGACGTTCACCGCGCTCCACCCGTCCGACGTGGTGGCAGAGGCTTCCATCTTTGAGTTCAAAAGCAAATCGGGACCCCCAGCCTTCAAGCAAGCGGTGACCGATCGGACGATGTACAAAGCTGATGTCGCCGCCGAGCAGATTGTGATCGACTTCAGTAAGGCGATTCCATACCTTCGGCCTGGAACCGCGGCGGGATCGGAGCCAGAGACAATCAAGAGAGTCATCGTGCGGCCGGTCAAGCCTGGTCAGCCAGTACCGATTGAAATTGATTGGTCAACACGCGATGGGTCCCTTGGCAGACCTGAGGCCTGGTTCTGAGGTCAAGGACTACTGCGCGTTTTATCAGCTCATGCAGCCAATTCCGCCGCCGCAACAGCGGCTCAGACTGATCTACGGAGAAGGCCCCGGGAAAGCCGACGTGGCTGAGCGGGGCGCCCCGTCGCCGGGACCTTTCTGCCCGGGTCAAGAGTGGCCGTAACACCAAACTGGAGGCACAGTCATGATTCGAAAGTCGCGCTTGAACGACGTCATTGCGCTGGGGCTTTGTCTTGGTGTGTTTGGCACGATGGATCGTGCGGCGGCTCAGACGTCCACTCAAATCCATCCGCCCGAGAATGCGGCGGGAGGACCTATCGTCATCGCAGTGCTCGCCGACAACTTTACGAGCGATCAGGAGGATGCGTTCAACGAGGCGGCGGCGAATCTCATCCTCCACGGTGTGCTTGCCGACCCCGCGATTGCCAAACACAAGGACGGGTTTACCGTCAAAACCATCTTCAACCCGGCGATCGACTTCGGGTTCGAGCTGGATCCGTTCTCCAACTGTAGTCTCTCGTGGGATCCCATCAAGACCACGCAGGCGATCGTGGAAAGCGCCGGTGCATGGCGATGGGTTGTGATCGGTAACAACGATTACAACATCGGATGCACTTCAGGCGATTGGGCCTACGTCACCGTCGGAACTGCTGGCCATTCAGTGCTCGAGCATGAATTCGGTCACCTCGTTGCGGATCTGTATGATGAATACGTCGATGCAGGTTCCGAGAACACGCCGCATGCGGGACTCCTCAACGACAAGAACTGCTCGACCAGCGTCCCCCCACACTGGAACACTCTGGGGTTGCCTAACATCAAGAGTACGGAGGGATGTGACCACCGAGGTAAGAACGTCATGCGACCCTCGAATCAATGTCGCATGCTCTCTCACGGCAGCTTCTGCAGTATGTGTGCCCACCTGCTGGATCGGAAGCTGACCGACCTGAAGCAAGACAAATCGGCGGATGCATCCTTCAACCGCCCATTGCTACCGCGCCTTGCGGACCTCCGAGTCAGCACCGCTGGATTCTTCGGTCAACCCTCGAAGACAGTCCAACCAGGCCGTGCAGTCCAAGTTCTTCTGGGAGTCACGCCCCCGAAACCTGGCGCGGTTACTAAGCCAACGATCATTACAGCTACCGACATAACCGGTCCTGTGATTCTGCGCACGAGTCGCGTCGGGGATTACGCGTTCGAGGTTTCTGACGGCAACAATCAGCTCGCCGTAGGCGTGGTGACGGGCGATCCATTCCAGGTGCGTGACTATCGCGGTGGTGCGAAACATCGACGCCCAACCGTCGACGTCGGCACCGTTGTGGTCGTGATTCCCGGCGAGACACGGGAGGGGCTGGTCAAGGGACCACTAAACGTACAGATTGTGCTCTACCGCTTGCCCCCACGGGAAGCGCAGGAACAGCGGATTGATGGCACCCGGTTCAAGTTTCTCAAGGACAATAAGCTCGTGATACCAGTAGCGCAAGTGGAGCCGCAGGAGTTGAAGGAGCGGCTGAAGCAGATCCTGGCGACCAAATAGCGGTCGTCCTTCCTGACGCGACGCCGCGAGGCGTGAGGCCTGGGCTTGAATCCCGAGGCCTGACGCCTGCGCCGATTACTTCTATTTCGCCTTGCTTCTCACTCTGACCTGCGACGCATGGAGTGAGTTCCCCACTTTGTGATAGCTCACCGTCACCTGATCGCCGATGCCGACTAAGTCGGTGATCGTGATACTCGCGCCCTTGGCTTCCGCTTTAGCAGCCGCCGTCCCGGCGCCCACCGCCACCACCTTCGTCTCGCGGTCAATCGTAAAGGTCTGGGTGAATTTGGCGCCGCCACTAGCCGAGCCCGAAATCGTCAGCGACGAACCACTCACGGAATCCACTCGCCCATCCGAGTTCTCGGTTCTCTGATCCGACGTCGTGCCGCCGCCAGATCCAGCTGACACGACCCGCCGGATGCGTGCCGCGTGCAACGTGCCACCCAAGTCGTGGTAGTTCACCTCGACGTTGTCGCCAACCTTCACAAACTCTGCGAGGTTGGGACCCGGCTTGCCGGCCGCAGCCGCCTTTTGCGCTGCGGTGCCAGCCCCTTCGGCAACCAGGACCGTTTTGGCGTCGACTGTAAACTTCAACTCCTGGTCGCCGGCCTTGACTGTAATGCCATCGCCAGTCATCGCGGTGATGCTTCCGCGAGCATTTTTGGTGTCCTGCGCAATGGCTGTAGTCGGGAGCCACCCGACGAGCGAAAACGCGGCGAGTGAAAGTCCCAGAACGGTCCGTCGCATATCGGCCTCCTTGACTGACAAGATGTGTGCGCCGAAAGGAAGCGGTGAGTATATGCCAAGGTTCCATTGAAGGTACAAATCTTCGTTAGGAGCCGAATCGCGGTCCTAGTGGCTCCGCCTCCTCCTCTCGTTCCCACTGCTCCCGGAGCGCCGCGCGACGCTGCCGCCGGCGCCGGAGCGCGTAGCCGGCCAACAGCAGAATCGCCATCCAGATGACGAGCGTGCTGGTCAGAAAGGGCACCAGCTGATTCCACCAGCTATATCGCCAAAACAGGCGTTCGGCGTCGGCGAGCGACGTGCCAGCCGCCGCCGCAAACGCGCGATCGAAGCTATCGCCCGCGGCGAGCCGCGCCAGGATACGGGCGGGTAACGCCGGGCCGTGCCGTCTCAGCAGATCGCGCACGAATGCGCCCGACACACCGTACGCGCGTGCCGCCCGGTCGGGTCCCGCATCGAACTCCGCGTCCAGTTGTGCGATCGACCCGCGCGTGCCGACGATGGCCACCGCAAGATGTCGGTGATCGGCAAGCCGCCAGGTGCGCTCGGCTGCCATGGCGAGCCCCTCATGAAACCATCGGGGCACGACGGCGCCCGTCGCCGCACGCGCGATGAGGATGTGTGCGACTTCGTGATGTAGCAGCTCTTCCATCGAATCGTACGGATAGGTTGGCGCGCGTGCGGGGAACAAGACGATGAGGTCTCGTCGGCTGTCCGCGAACCCGGCAATCCATCGAGGCGTCTGCCGGCCGAGTTCGGAATCCTCTGTTGCAAGGACGAGGCTGATGGCCGGTCCCGCGTCGCTCAGGCCCACGAGCCGCATCACATTGCCAAGCCGCGCTGCGTCGTACCGTGCCACTCGAGTCACCGCGCCGCTCAGCTCTGGTGGTGCCGTGATGGTCAGTTCCGGCAACGTGAACTGCAAGTCCTCAGGCCGCGTCTGAGCGCCTGCGGCCACGATCATGGCGAAGCTAACGACAAGCAAAGGCAAGCAGTGAGGAAGGCGCACTCGAATACCATTATCCGCGCATGGACTGGGCACGACAGGTGCGACGGGTGCGACAGGTGCGACAGGTGCAACGGGTGCGGTGCGGTGCACAGGTGCAGTGGGTGCACGGGTGCGGTGCAAAGGTGCTTTGCTGCGGCGCAACCGTGCGCGGGTGCGATCCATGGGCGCGTGGCCACAGTGCGCCAGTGCACCGTACCAACGCACCTGCCGCACCCGTCGCGCGCGTCCACCGCACCGCACCCCTCGCACCCGTCGCACTCGTCGCACTCGTCGCACCCGTCCTTGCAGGCCTGACGACGGCGCAAGAACGGCCGCGCGTTCCTGACATTCATTTCACGCCGACCCGTCACGCGGTCGCGGATGCGATGCTGCAACTGGCCGGCGTCACACAAGACGACGTGGTCTATGACCTTGGTTCGGGTGACGGCCGCATCGTGATCATCGCCGCACAGAAATACGGGGCACGCGGCGTGGGTGTGGAAATCGATCCGGCGCTGGTCGCCCGGGCTCGTCAGAACGCGCGCGAGGCGGGCGTCGCGGATCGCGTGTCGTTTGTCGAAGGCGACTTGTTCACGACAGACATCTCGCCCGCCTCAGTCGTCACTTTGTACTTGTCTATTTCGATGAACCGCCGGCTGGAACCCAAACTGAAGGCGGAACTGCGCCCCGGTGCGCGCATCGTCGCACATCAGTTTCCAATTGGTACCTGGCCCCCGGCGAAAACGGTGCAGCTGGATCGTGTCGAGCTGTTTCTGTGGAACGTGGGTGCAAAATAGCGACGGCTGCTCACCCGTCGCACCTATCGCTTGCACGGCGTCGGCCACTTCTCGCACGGGCCGACGTCCTGAATGCGCGAGTAATTCAGCGTGCTGGCCGCTTCACCGGATCCCGTAGTTGCCACATACACGGTCAGCACCTTCCCGTCGCCGCTGACCGAATACGTTTCCTTGACGGTTGTGGACGAGCCCGATGCGTTGACGAGAGTGCCCTGGCTGACCAGTGTGCGTGCGACCCATTCGGAGGTCATTGCAATCGTGCCGCCTTGCCCTGCGGGAGTCGTCGTCTTCGCGCCTGGATGGTACATGCGGACGTGACCTTCGTTGATGGGACTCTCGACCACGAGCGTGCCGTTCTCCGGCTGTGTGATGTGCAGCATTGGTGGCGCGCCCGCGCCAATGAGACCAGTGATTCCTGCGGCGTCGGACACACGGCTTTGAGTGGTGTCGAGCTTCCACGTGCCGGATAAGGCGAGTGGGGCGGGCGGGGCGTTCGGGAGGACGGAGGTCGGCGGCGGCACGGAGGTCGCGGGACGGACGGAGGTCGCTGCGGGGACGGAGGTCCCCACCTGCCCCACTTGCCCCAACTCCAGCGCCACGATCTTTTCGCGATCCCGCGCGTACAACGTGGTGCCGACCAGCGTCGGCGTCGTCCACGTCGTCGTCTCGAATACCTTGGCCTGAGACAGAATCGTGATGTTCTCCGGCGACACCTTCGCCAGCGCAAGATCCCCGTCTTCATCCATGATGATGAGTTTTTCATCCGCGTACACGAGACTCGCACGGCCAAACCCTCGATGCTGCCATGCGGGCTGGCCGGTCTTGATGTTGAGCGCGGTCAGAAACGCTGGACCAAAATCTCCGGTCGTGCCGTACACGTAGTCGCCAAGACGTATCGCATTGAGAAACATGAAACGCACGCGGTTCGTAAACCACAATTCCTCGGCGTATGTGGCACTACCAGCTTGCTTCAGTTGAATTGCACGACTCCCGGCTTTGTATGCGGATGACACGAACAGAATATTGTCGTCACCCCAGATTGGCGTTCCACAATTCAAGTCGTTGCCCGGATCGTGTGGATGTGACCACAACACGCGGCCGTCTGACGGATCGAGACCCGTCACAGTTCCACCTGCGAGAAACACGACCTGAGGCCTCCCGCCAAACTCGATCAGGATGGGCGCCGCTGCAGCGGTCAGAAAGTCACCGCTTCTCCACACGACGGCGCCATCGGTCTGACGGAATGCCATCACCGACTGCCCCGGCCCTCCCACGCTGCAGATGATGGTGTCGCGGAAGGCAATCGGGCTGCAGCCGTATCCCGTTTTTACGACCGGACGTATGAGGAGCTCCGGAGACTTGAAGTCTTTGATGAGGTCGTGCGACCACAAGACCTTGCCGGTGCGCTTGTCGAACGCAAAAAGTTGCTGGTTGGTTCCGAAACTGAAAAGACGGTCCCCGACGACAATCGGTGTGGAATGTGGCCCGGCGCCGAAGCTGAAATCTTCGCGTCTGGAAGGGTATTTGTGCTCCCAGATCGTCTGACCATTCTTGGCGTCGAGTGAGATGACCGCTTCCTCCGCTTCCCACGGGCCCTGCCGGGTGCGGCCGTTGCCCACTCGATACATCGTAAACAGCCGGCCATCGTCCGCGAGGATCGTGGAATGCCCAGTTCCAAGCGGACGGCTCCAAATCGCCGGCGGCCCGCCTTCCGGCCACTTATCCGCAAGCCCTTTCGCTTCGACGATGAAGTTGCGGTTCGGCCCTCCCCATTGTGTCCAGCCGCCGGCGGCTGGCCTGCTTTGTCCATTGAGCGCGACCGGACTCGTCACGCGCCAGGCAGTCGCCAGCACGACAATGACTATCAACTTCAAGCATGAACAACGACCGCAGACCGTCGACATGCGGCGGATTCTACAATGCAACATCTGACGCTGAGCTGGGCAAAGGTCCCACCCGCAGCAACTGCAGCACCTGTGGCACGCGCGACCTTATCGGTCCACTTGTTGCATCGATCAGCTGCGACCGGAGGTTCCCGTGGGCAGTCAGGCCAAACGACACGCGGACGCGCCTCAAATGAATCACAATTGCACTCCTATGGTTGAGCCGCGTACGGATAGCACGCAACCTCGCCAGTACGAGGGGCCGACCGAGCCTGCCGCTGAGTGTCTCGATGACCGTCCAGACATCGGGGATAACGGCGGTCAGAGTTCCCTGTCTCACGAACCTGGTCCTCCGACCAATCACCGCGGTGAGACAATTACGAGGGTGGATGCGAACTTTGGTCGGGCCGTTCACGAAGAGACCAATGACGTCAATCCAGGTGCCGCTCTGCGCGCGGCGCGTGAAGCGCGCGGGTTGTCGATCGAAGATTTGGCTCGCACGACGAAAATCGGTGGCGCTGTCTTGATCGCGCTCGAGGAGAGCAACGTCGACAAACTCCCCGCAACGATTTTCACGCGCGGCTTCCTGAAGGCATACGCCAGGGAGGTCGGACTCGATCCAGACGAGACTGCGGATTTGTATCTTGCGCACGTGGCCCCAGCGACGCTCGCCGTCGATGGCGCTGAAGCGCGATTGAAGGTGGCATCGCCCGCGCATCGGCACGAGGTCCTCGCGTATGACGACGACACGTCGAGGTTTCTGGCAGAACGCCAGGTGGGCCGACTGGGCTGGTTCGTCCTCGCGACGGCCGTCGTCGGACTGAGTGTCTACATCTGGTCGTTCAATTGGGAGCGATCGTCAGACACACCCAGCTTAGACACCGCACAGCAAGCATCAGGCGATGCTACGCCGGCCAGTGCGACGTCTTCCGCAACGGGCGATGCGGCCCACGCGATGATCGAGACGCCGATCGGACCGCTGCAGTTTCAGCTCACCCCGCACGGTCCGTGCTGGCTTGCCGCAGCCGCAGACGGCAACCCCGCCTTCGCCCGTCTTCTGCAAGCAGGCGAACAGCAGACCATTGAAGTGCACGACGAGTTGATTCTTCGCGTCGGCGATCCGGGTGTGCTGACATTCTCCATCAATGGCATCGAGGGCCGTCCGCTGGGCCGTGCCGGCGAACCAGTGGACGTGCGAATCACGAAGGAGAACTTCCGCGAATTTCTCGGCTCGTAACTTTGGCCGAAGGGGAAGGCTAGTGGAGCGATGGAGGCTCCTCGAACTCATCGCGTAAAAGGGTGAAGATCACCTCCGCCATTCGCGCATATCCCGCCTCAGTGGGATGCAGTCCATCGACTCCAATCAGGCTGATATCGACCTCCTGGGCGAGATCGGCGAGCGCGGCGCCTTCAGTGCGCGCGAGTTCCCGAACGCGTTCGTTGAAGGCCGCGAGCACGATCGGGTCTGCTGTGCGGGACGGTCCCGCCCGCTGAGGCAACAGTGTGCAGAGAATCAGGCCCGCGCCCGACAGTCTCACGTCGTGCACCATCGTCTGCAGGGCCGCCAGTGCCGCGAGGCCCCCCGCCACCCCACCCGCCCCGGCGATGTCGTTGGCGCCGTGAAGAATGATCACCATGTCGGGTCTCACAGCGCGCAGGGTGTCGCGGAGTCGCGGGACCGCCTCTGTCGCCTGTTCGCTGAGCTTCCCGCGATTCTCGACAACCACCGTTTGATCTCGATAACGTGCCGCGAGTAATGCCTGCAGTTGGAACGGGTATGACTGCGGCGGGCCGGCACGCATCACGCCGGGCACGGCCGGCGATGTGGTTCCGACAGTGAGGCTGTCACCGAAAGCGAGAAAACGTGTGAAGGCAATGCGGTAACTCACGCGCGACGCCCCACGGGCAGGTGTGGGACCAGTTGGAGTACCGCTGCTGCATCCGACAAGCATCAGGAGCAGCGTAGCGGCCTCGATTGTGCCAACAATCGGCGCCCTCGGGGAGTTGTGATGGGAGGCGGAAAGTCCAAGAAAGGCCGCCAAGCGTGTTTATTCTAGACGAAGCTCGCGTCGCGCGGGCTGCCACGGCGCCGGTGCCGCAAGCCGACGCCGTCTTAACGGCCAGCCGCCACGCGGCCGATTTTGATCGCGCCGTCGGCGTCTTTGCCCTGCGCCAGAATTGCGAGAAACCCTTCCTTCACTCGTTTCTCGATGTCCTCGGTCGTCGCGGTCAGCATGTTCACAAGCTTCACGCGTTTGGTCTCCCCCAGAATCTGTTGCGTACCTGCCTCGGCCGCTTCACGATTGCCGCCGAGCGCCTGCGTCAGGCTGCCTATGCCGCACGCGAGGATGCTGTAGCCCTTGAGATTCGCAAACTCAGTGGCCTCCGTCAGGGCCTTTGGGTCTTCGATCATCATCATGATGAGTTTTTCGCCCGTGGGTGTTGCGGGCGACCAGACATCAACCTTTTCCGCGTTGACAGCGGCGAGAATCTGTCTGGCTTCGTCAAGGCTCTCGACGTGCGGGAACGTGATGCCGTCGGCGCCAGCTGCGAACACATCTTTGATTCGCGCCCGGCCGAGGGCGGCGTCCTCATGAAACGCGGGCACGCGTACGATCAGCGTTTTTCGACTCGTAGCGCCTGGGCTGCGTAGTCCGTCTGCGATGGCCTTCACGGCCTCCGCGTCATAGCTGCCTTCGAGGTTGAGGAATACGTAGTCGTACAGCGGGTTTGCGGCCAGCTTCTCGCCCCCGGCGCTCGTGTAAACGGGTTTTGGCCGTGTCCCTTCGCGCGGACCAGGCGCAGCACCTGCAGCACTCGCGGCACCAGCGGCACTCGCGGCACCCGCCCGAGGAGCCTCATTCGGAACGAAGACGCCAAAAGCCGCCTTGCCCTGTGCCCACAAGTCGATGACCGCGTTTTGATGTTTCCCTTGCCCATACACTGCCGACGACGTGAAGGTGCCGATCACGGCCGCCCACAGGATGATTCGAAAGTTCATGGTCGAGCAGTGTAGTTCACGTCACACATTTGCAGGAGGTGCCTCAGGATCGACAACAGGGGACAGGCCTTGTCATCGGGGGACAGTCCCTGTCATCGAGGGACAGTCCCTGTCATCGGGGGACAGTCCCCCTCTGCGACCGGAGACGGGCGACTTGTCTATTCACTCCTCAGCGACACGACTGGATCGGTACGCGCGGCACGACGGGCAGGGACGTATCCGGCCAGCATGGCGACCAGTGCGAGGAATATCGCAATTCCGCAGAAGGTGACTGGATCCGTGGCGTCCACCTCGAAGAGTAGGCTTTCCATG
Source organism: uncultured Acidobacteriota bacterium (assembly GCA_963846425.1). Lineage (GTDB taxonomy): Bacteria > Acidobacteriota > Vicinamibacteria > Vicinamibacterales > UBA2999 > JACCSI01. The sequence goes on from CAWJVW010000004.1 coordinate 85,928, forward strand.
AAGCGTGTGAGCCCCAGCGCGGTCACCACCCCGATGACCACACCCAGACCCGCGAGCGTTGCCGTCTGGCGGCCAATCAACCAGACGATGTTGCCGGGTGTGGCGCCGAGTGCCAGACGAATCCCGAGCTCGCGCGTGCCCTGGCTGACCAGATACGCCATTACTCCGTAAATGCCAATCGTCGCAAGACCCAGAGCAACGATCGCGAAGAGCGTGAGCAACTGCATCGCAAAGCGACGCCGTGCCAATGACTCCCGAACGCGTTCGTCCATAGTCCGGACGTTGTACATCGGAAGGTCGGGATCGGAACTCTCGAGGAGGTCACGAACGGCCGCTGTCAACATTGCAGGCGATGTCTCGCTTTTCAATACGAGATTCATCGCGCGGCGCGGATACTGAGTGTCTGCCAGATACATCGCGATTCGCGAATCACCTTCCAGCGTGTATTGCTTGACGCTGCCCGCAACGCCAATGACGGTGAGCCATGGCGTCGTCGCACTGAGCCCACCCGTCCGAATCCGTTTGCCGATCGCATCCTCGCCGGGCCAAAGGTCCCGCGCCATCCGTTCATCCACAATCGTCACGCCAGGTGTTGTCGCGATGTCGTGCTCGTTGAAGAGACGCCCCTTCAACAGCGGAATTTCCATTGCCCGAAAATATTCGCCGCCGACCATCCGCATATCCGCGTTGATGAACTCTTCACCGGCAGGCGGCGTGCGCCCTTCAACGGTGATCGGGCCCCACGCAAACATCTGACTCAATGGGAGGGACGTGACCCCGCCCGAGGCCGTGACGCCTGGCAATGCCTGCAGGCCTTTCCACAACTGCCGGTATGCGGCGAGGACGGCATTCGCATCGTTGTACTTGCGGCCAGTCATCGTCAACTCGAGCGTCAACACGTTGGACGGATTGAAGCCGGGCGGCACATTCTGAAGACGCGCGAAGCTCCGAATGAGCAGACCAGCGCCGATCAACAACACGACGGAGAGGGCGAGCTCCGAAATCACGAGGAGCCTTCGGAGATTGCCGCCCCCAGCCCACACACTGCTCGCCCCTGCCGATCCACGCCCCGCGTCCTTGAGGTTGGCCTGTAGATCGACTCGAGAGAGCCGGAACGCTGGTGCGAACCCGAAGAGGACTCCAGCGCCCAACGAGATCGCAAGCGTGAAAAGCAAGACCTCGGCATTGATCGCAATCTCGTCAATCCGCGGCACGCTTGATGCGCCGAGCGCGCGGATCCACTCGAGACTCCAGTACGCGAAGCCGACGGCCGCAATTGCGCCCATGCTGGCCAGCGCAAGACTCTCGCCCAGAAGCTGTCCGGTGAGGCGCCGCCGGCTGGCGCCGAGCGCGGCCCGCACGGCGATCTCCTTCTGCCGCGCGACGCCGCGCGACAGCAGCAGGTTGGCGACGTTCGCGCAGGCAATCAACAACACCAAGCCGACCGATCCCATGAGGACCAGCAGCGAACGCCGGACATCGCCGACGACCTGCTCCTGCAGGGGCACGACACTGAAGGTGAGGCCGCTGTTGGGCGGATAGACCTCGGGATGATCGCGACGCAGGCGGGCGGTCAGCAGATCGAGCTCGGCTTGCGCCTGCTGCTCTGAGATGCCGCGCTTCAGCTTTGCCAGGATGTTGTAATCCTCGGCCGTGCGGATGCGCGCGGCATCCGCCGCCAGCGGCAGCGGCACCACGATCTCCGAGTTCTCAGCACCCCCGAGCGTGGGCAAGACCTCTCGCGGCAATGAGAATGATGACGGCAGAACGCCAACCACCTGATACGGCTGACCGTTGAGCACCAGTTGGCGGCCAAGGACATTCGGATCGCCGCCGTAGCGACGGAGCCACGTTCCGTGCCCGAGGAGTGCCGTCGCGGGCGCGCCCTGATGGTCTTCCTCCGGCACAAAAAGCCGGCCCAACGCGGGCTGGACACCAAGCATTGGCAACAACCCAGACGACACTCGAATCGTCCCGACGCGTTCGGGCTCTGCGCCATCGCCGGTCAGGTTGTAATTGCCGCCGATCGCGATCGCCACGTGCTCGAAACTCTGCTGTCCCTCCTTGATATCGAAGTACTGCGCAGTCGAAAACCAGTCCTCGGTGATGCCAAGGCCAGGAGAGCGGTTCCACAGGATCGTCAACCGTTCGGCATCAGCGTAAGGGAGCGGATGCAACAGCAACGCGCTGGCCACGCTGTAGATGGACGTATTGACGCCGACGCCGATCGCCAACGACAACACGGCAGCCACGGTGAAGCCGGGGGTTCGGACGAAGGCGGCAAGCCCGTAGCGAAGATCCTGCAGCATCACCTGAACGAAAACCGCAACATTACCGCAACAGTACGCGGTGCACCAAAGTGCGTACCGCTGAACGGGTTGCCAAAGTTGTACGCATAACGCGCGTCGAAGAGGTTGAGAACTTGCAGTCCCGCGGTCGCCGTCACGTTCTGACTCTTGCGAACTGGCACCGTGGCAACCATTGAAACGACGGTCCGCGGTTTCACGCGCCCCGCATCAAAGTCCACTATTTCCGCACCTGGACGCTCGAGTAGTTTGTCCAATTCGTCGTCTTGCTGGATCGGCGTGCCCGTTTCATGACGCGCAGTACCCGACACAATCAGCCCAGAGCGCCCATGCTCCCAAGTCACACCCGCGCCGGCCGTGAGGCGCTGGTCATGATCCGGGGTGAACTCGACGCCGGGCCCCAGCTCCTCGACCTCGTCATCGAGGAAGAGTCCGCCAGTCACCGGGCCGGTTTGAACGACCCGCGCCACTGATGCATTGAGGTACGCGGACCACCCGTCGTCGCGCGCGACCTCGAGTCGCGTTTCAATGCCGTGCGCACGACCCTTGGCGACTGCGTTAGGAAAAATAATGGTCGTCCCGGCAAAGACATTGGGATCGCCGACATCCTCGATGCGTCGACGCCAATAGGCCGCGTCCACGCGCAGCCGACCGCCGAAACGATGCTCGACGCCAATCTCGTTTGCCCATTGACGTTCGGGCTCGAGATCGGCCCCGCCTACGGCATTCCCCACGGCCGTAGATGACAAAACGCGCGCTTCAGGAGACGACGACAGTAGAAGGTTCTCGGGTTGGGGCGGCTGGAAGAATCGGCTGACCGACAGGCGGACGACGGTCTCCGCTGCCAGGCGAACCGCAACGCCGAGACGGGGGCTGACCTGGGATCGCTCGAGAAGTAGCCCGCTTCGGTCGAACCGAACGCCTCCGCTGGCAGTCACCCGCGGTGCGAGTTGCCATGAGTCTTGTGCATACGCGGACCAGAGCGTTCGCTTCGCCCGGCCCGCAAAACGGAACGGATTCGCGGCGCCGAAGACGAGCACCTCGTCTCTGAAATCGGCTTCACGCGCTTTGTCCTGGTCGGTCACGCTGAAACCAAACTGCTCGTCGAGCGACAGCCGCTGATACTCCACGCCAAACTTCAAGAGGTGATCATTCTGCTGGCGAGAAATCGCGAAGAGGCCGCCGGTGCGCCTCAGACCACGAGTCCCGGATGCGGCGAGCGGCGTGTCGAACGTGCTCCCACGGAGTCGCGCCCTCGTCCCGCGGTGATACAGGGCTGTGTGCACGACGGTCAACGGCGATCGGATCCGCTGCCACGCCAGGTTGACGAAGCCTTGCCGAAGGTGTTGACGCTGATCCTGTCCGGCCTCCTCCTGTTCGATGTTGTTTGGGACATCGAAGCTGGAGCGTCCATAGCCCCACGCCGCCGTGAAGCGATCGCGCGAGCTGGCGGGCCAATCCAGCTGTCCAAACGTATTGGCCTGACCTCCAGCGTTATGAAGGTTCCGAGGGTCGATGGGATCGAGAAACCGATCCGATCGGGCGGACACCATTCCTGCGCGCACACGAACGTTGCGACCAACACCTCCGCCAACGGTCAGCGATGCATCGCGGGCGGCATCGGAACCAATCGTCACATCGGTCAGGCCGGTCCACGCGGTCGCGGCGGACGCCGTTCGGACGTCGATGATCCCTCCAGCTTTGTGGCCGAACTCGGGCGGCACATAACCGGTGATGACCGAAACACCAGCGAGCGCTGTGAGATCGGGCGCGAGGCCGTGAAGGGCATCGATCCGTTCGTAGACCGGCACGCCATCGATGACGTAGAGAAACCCATCGTCTATCCCGCGCGCGTGAAGCAGACCGTTGTCCTCAGTGCTCCAGCCCGGCATCGCCGCGACCGCGTCCTGCAATCCACGACTTCGGACACGCAGGGGCAGGCTTGACAGCGAGTCACCACCCAGAGTGCTGCGAGACGACGGATCGTCAAGCCTGGTCGTTTCCACGGTGATCGCGTCTGTCACGCGCGCCGGAACGCGGACCGTGACTTCAACGGGGAGCGCGCTCGTGACCGTTACAGGCAGATCGAAGGGGACCGCGCCGGGCGCGCGCGTCTGCAGGAGATATCGCCCAGGTGCCACGGCCGGGAAGGTGGCGCGGCCGCGAGCATCCGTCGCCAGCCGCTGCAACTCGGCTCCAAGCGGATCGCCCAGAATCACGATCGCGCCAGCAACCGACTGTCCAGCTTGATCGAGGACGATCGCCGATAAAGATGCGATCTGCAACTGGTCGCGTGAGTCAACGGCGAAGCTCAAGCAGGCCCAAAGAACAAGGTGCACGCGATCCGCATGATACGTTACAGCGCCCTCAACAGTTGAGCTTCATGGAACGTTGAAGTGCACGAGAGTGATCTATGCTAACGTCCGAACGGGAGGTGAAGCATGACGCTTCGCGAGAAATACAACAACGCCATCCAGACAGCCAAGGGCTTCCGGATGGAAGGCTCGGCCGAAGAGCGTGAGGGCAAGCTGCATTTCAAGGGCACCGTCAAGAGCGAGGCCGAGAAAAACAAGATCTGGGACGCCATCAAGACTGTTCCGGACTGGCGCAACGACATCATCGGCGACATTACGGTGGTGGCAGGCGCGGCCGCAGCGAGGACCTACACTGTGAAACCTGGCGACACACTGAGCAAAATCGCCAAGGAACATCTGGGCAGCGCAAACAGCTACATGGCGATCTTCGAGGCCAACCGCGATCAGTTGACCGACCCTGACAAGATCAAGCCCGGTCAGGTGCTGAAGATTCCTGCGGCGCAATAGTTGCTCTTCTGTCTGGCGGGGCCGCGTGCCCCGCCTCCCCTTCTCTCCCCTTGCACAAACTGGCGAATGACTTCAGTCGTCGCCAGTCTGGATTCGCATCACCGGCCAGCCGCCGGGCGCACTGGAAAAATAAAGGCGGGATCGACGTCATCCGGCATGGTCAAGGGTTTCTCAAAAAAGGGTGACTGCATCATCGCATTGACGAGTGCTACGAATTCGGGAGGCTCATAATTTCGTTCGTGAACGATCACGTACTGCACACCCAATTCTTGCAATCGCGCAAACGAGGCCGGACCCGGAAAGTCTTTCATCGCGTCGAGCGTTGCAATGTACGATCTCGGCGCGAATCCGCTATAGCCATTCACGAGTCGGCTCCAGTGAAAGATCGACATGTACTGATAAGTGTTTTCGTAGAGCCACAACGTTGTCGGTGTCGGGACCGGCAGTTCGAGAATGACGCTGTCGTTATGGGCACGAAGCCATTGATGGACCGCCGGTCGCGTCAGCACGGGCGTGCGCGTGGATAGCGGGGCCGACCAGTATTCGATCAGGCACAACACGGCGAGTGCGGTGATCACGGCCGTGCGAAAGTGACTGGAGAGCGACTGCACCAGCGCATGCGCCCCTAGCGCGCCAAGGACCGATAGAGAGAGAAGAAAGAGCGCTGAGAATCGCGCGGGCGCCCTCAAGCTGTTGATGAGCGGAAACCCGGAGGCGATGATCGGATACGTCAAGCCATTGAGCCCCAGAGAGAGATCGAACGCCAGCACCATCAGCAGGCCGTACAGCACAGCGCGCCGACCGCGCTGCAGGAGCAGGGCGCACACCCCGAGTACGGCGGCTGTGATCCCAGGGAACAGGCTGCGTTCTTCCGAGGCCTCCGCAACGCGATAAACCTTGTTTTGGACGCTTGCTCGCAGGTAGTCGGACGGCCTCGCGCTATGCGTCCGAATCTCATACGCATCGCGTGCGCCAAGCTCTCGATGCGCGTTGTAGTAGACATAGCCGTAAGGCGCCGTGATCAGCAGTCCGGTTACGCCGCCCGTAATCACGCAGTACAACAGGCGGCGGCGTCTCGCACCGTCCGCGAGCGTCAGCGAAATCAGCGTCCACAGTCCAATAAAGATCGTCAGAAACGCGGCGTAATACAGGCTGCAATACGCTTGCAAGGCCACGACCGCGCCCAGAATCAATCCATTTCTCCTGGAAAACTCGCTTTGCTCAGCCTTGTGAAGAATCAGGAGCGCCAGGGGCATCGGCGCCGTCCACAGCAGTTCGAGGTGCCCGATATGCCCAAACCGATACGGCGCGAATCCAAAGATTAGCCCGCCTACCAGCGCCGCCGACGTCGACCCCGTCAGGTGGCGGCACAGAAGATATGCACAGAAGGCTGCCGAGACGAACGCCGCCACGATCAGGACGTTGTGGACGATGACGGGATGCAACCCGAGATTGATCGCGGGAGTGGCGATCAGGCCAAGGGCCAGCATCGCGTCGGAATAAGCCAGCGTGTTGCGCAGGGGATAAAAGATGTTGGTGTCGAACAGCGCGAAGGGATCGCGGCCGATTTGATGCGCGACCCACGCCAGGCGCCAGACGTTGAAATACGAGTCGTTGACGTCCGGAAGCACCGGCTGGTCGAACCGCGCGAGCGGATATGTCATCACGCACGCCACGGCCACGAAAAACAGGAGGACTAGCGGGAGCGAGCGATCGCGGAACATGCCACGATCAGGATATATCTGCCCGCTTTGGGTGTATGCTTCGCGCCATTCCACCGGGGACTGTCCCTGTCATCGGGGGACTGTCCCTGTCATCGAGGGACAGTCCCTGTCACCGGGGGACTGTCCCTGTAACAGGTTGTAACGGAGATTGCCATGATCAGCCGACGAGCGTTTCTGAGAATGACGAGTGCTGCGGGCACGGCTGCGTACGCGCTGAAGCCGTATGGCATCGACGAAGTGCTTGCTGCCTCCGCGCAGGTCGCCGGGCGTTCAGCCGCCGACGTCGCGCAAGACGAATTCTACTGGCGAGAGATTCAGCATGCCTTCACACTCGATCGCACGCTCATCAACCTCAACAACGGTAATAGCTGCCCCAGTCCAACGGTCGTACACGATGCGCTGAAGCGGTATCTCGACTTCACCAATCAGGCGCCCGTCTACCATCGTGGGCAGCTCGAACAGAACAAGAACACCGCACGCCGTCGGCTCGCCGCCGAATTCGGGTGCGACCGCGAAGAACTGGCCATCACGCGCAACTCGAGTGAGGCGCTGCAAATCGCCCAAAACGGCATCGATCTCAAGCCCGGCGATGAGGTGCTGACGACCGAGCAGGACTACGGCCGCATGTTGACGACATGGGACCAGCGCGCGCGGCGCGACAAGATCAAGGTCACGCGGATCAACTTTCCCGTCCCGACGACCGAAGACGACCTCTATCAGCGGTTCGAGAAAGCCATTACGCCGCAGACCAAGGTGCTTCACTTCTGCCACATCACGAACCTGACGGGGCAACTGTTTCCAGTCAAGCGCCTCAGTCAGATGGCCCGACAACGCGGCATCCTGACCATCGTGGACGGCGCACACGCATTTGCGCACTTCCCATTCAAGCTGGCTGACCTCGAGTGTGACTACTACGGCACCAGCCTCCACAAATGGCTACTGGCCCCACACAACACCGGATTCCTCTACGTGCGCCGCGATCGGATCCCGCCGACGTGGCCACTGACTGCCGCCCCCACGCGGCAGAACGACGACATCCGCAAGTTCGAGGAGATTGGGACGATTTCCGTCGCGCCGTTTGCCGCCATCAACGAAGCCATCGCCTTCCACCAGGCGCTCGGCGTCGACCGTAAAGCCGCGCGCCTTCGGCTCCTCACGATGCGATGGGTGAACCGGCTCAAGGCCAACCCGCGGATCCAGATTCATTCGAATCTCGATCACACCTACGGCCTGGCACTCGTGGGTGTCCAGGGGATCAAGGCTGTTGACGTCAACCGTTTCCTCTGGGACAAGTACCGCATCATCACGACTGCAGTGACGCGCGACGATTACGAGGGCATTCGCGTCACGCCGAATATCTACACGACGCTGGAAGAGATCGATACGTTCGCGATGGCCATGGAGGACCTCCTGAAGAACGGTGTTCCTGCGGCCACGGCGTGACCCAACGGTCCACGGTCCACGGCCCCGGTCCACGGTTCACGGTCCACGGTCCACGGTCCACGGAAGGTTGAAGTCTTTACCGAAGGCCGTAGACCGTACGCCGTGGGCCGTTAACCTTACGCGCACAACAGGTTTTTTACGTGAACACCACATCGTTGAACCGTCGTCGTTTCCTCGCCGCCTTCTCCGCGGCAGGCGTCTCCTCAACTCTGCTTCCGGGCGTGCTCTGGGCGCGCATGCAGGAGCAGGGCGCCGAAAAGGTGACGATGGCGATGCTGAACGACGCGCTTGCGATCGCGGGATTGGACTTCGGCGAGGAGGACAAGAAACAGATCCTCAGTAACCTCAACCCGAATAGGTACGACGAGCTGCGGAAAGTCACCATCGGCGAGACGGTGGCCCCTCCTCTGTATTACAGCCCGCTGGTGCCCGGCACCAAGCTCGATCGGACGCCGCGTCCGATCCGCATGGGAAGGCCACCAGCGGTGAAGCGGCCGGCAGACCTCGAAGAAGCCGCGTTCTGGCCGCTGACGCATCTGGCGGAGCTGTTACGCACCCGTCAGGTCACGTCGACCGAGTTGACGAAGATGTATTCGGCACGGCTGCACAGGTACAACCCCTCGCTGAACTTTGTCGTCACGTTCACCGACGATCTCGGGCTGAAGCAAGCCGCGCAGGCAGATCAGGACATCGCCGCAGGCAAATATCGCGGCCCCCTTCACGGGATCCCGTGGGGATGCAAAGACATCATTTCCGTCCCTGGCTACAAGACGACGTGGGGATCCGGTGCGTTCGTGGATCAGCAGTTCGACACCGAAGCGACCGTGGTGAAGTTGCTGCGCGAGGCGGGCGCGGTACTCGTCGCGAAGCTTGCCACCGGTGAGCTGGCCGCAGGCGATCGCTGGTTTGGTGGACGGACAAACAGTCCCTGGGATCCCAAGGATGGGTCGAGCGGCTCCTCAGCCGGTCCAGGATCGGCGACAGCCGCCGGATGTGTAGCGTTTGCGATTGGCTCTGAGACCAGTGGCTCGATCCTGAGCCCGTCGACGGTGAACGGCGTGACCGGAATGCGACCCACGTTCGGACGCGTCAGTCGTCATGGCGCGATGACGCTGTCGTGGACGCTCGATCGTCTCGGACCGATGTGCCGCACCGCGGAGGACTGCGCGGTGGTGTTTCAGGCGATTGCGCGCACTGACGACAACGACCTCAGCGTGATCGACCTGCCGTTCAACTGGGACGCCCAGACGGATGTGCGGCGGCTCCGCGTCGGTTACGTTGCCGCTGCGTTTGCGGAAACGACGCGTGACGCTGAATGGCGTGCGCACGATGAGCGCACGCTTGCAGACCTCAAGGCTCTCGGCGTGACGCTCGAAGCATTCGAGCTGCCGAAGATGCCATCGAATGTCCTCAACAACATTCTGGGTACCGAGTCGGGCGCCGCGTTCGATCATTCGCTTCGCAGCGGACGGCTGGAGAAGATGACCAATCGCAGTCGGAGCAACGGGTTTCGATCGAGCCGTCTCACACCCGCCGTCGAGTATCTGCAGGCGCAACGCGTGCGAGCCATAGTCATGCGGCAGTTTGCCGAGGCTGTTTCGAAGTTCGACGTTTATCTCGCGCCCGCGACCGGGGGCGGTGGCCGCCGCGAAGTCCCCGAAGGGGCGACGCTGCCCACTATACCGACACCCCCGCCGCCACAGCCGCCGAGTGCAACCCGCGATCACTTCCAGGTGGCAAACATTTGCGGCTACCCCGCAGTATCGGTGCCGAACGGTTTCAACAAAGAAGGCAAGCCAACGGCGATCACGTTTCTCGGAAGGTTGTACAACGAAGCCGGGATTCTCGCGCTGGTCAAGGCCTATCAGGACCGCGTCGGTTGGCACAAACGCACGCCCACGCTGATCGCCGGATCGACGACGGCTGGCTAAAAACGGCCTACGGTTACGCAGGCTCTCTCAGTTCCTCAAATCGTCTCTACCGTGGACCGTGGACCGTGGACCGCTCACTGTTCAACCGGCGAAATGGTCCCATCAGCCTTGAACGGCTGCGGCGGTGGCACGGCGATGGTGTTCTGCCAGATCACTTGTCCGCCGTCGGCCGCAAAGGCCCGTGTGCCCGTCAATCCCACATCCTCCGGCACGGCGGTCGCGTAAAACTTGTCGCTCGTCGGGTGGCCGCACGCATCGTGTGGACCGGGCGCCGCGTCGGTGGCGGGCATCACGCTGAAGATGTATCCGTTCTTGATCGCCCCGTTGGTAGCCCAATCGGATGCAACGAACGGGCTCGTGTGACGGGCACACGTCGCGGCCAGCGTGGCCAGGCTCGTGGCATAGCCGCCGTTCAGCCCGCGATAATCCTGCTGTGACGACACGATGCTGCGAATCGATCCGATCGCGGAGGCTTCGTTGCCGGTGATGCGCGCGCGGAGGAGACCCGGCACAGCGATTGCCGCCAGGATGCCGATGATGCCAACGAGGATGAGGAGCTCGATCAGTGTGAAACCGTCATGGCGCATGTGCAGGTCATCATGGCCGAATCGCGTTCGCGAATCCAGCTGTCAGGCAGCGTGTACGCCAGAGACGATGATCTCGACAAGCTCGGTTTCCGAGAGCGCCTCGAGGTCGAGGCTTGGGTCGGCCAGGTCGTACGCGCGCACGATATTGCGTAGGTGCCAATCGCGGAGCGCGCTAAGCTCCTGCCGCAGCAGATCCTCACCTTTCGCACCAACCGAGAATGGATCGAGGATCGCGCGGTCAGTCGGCTCATTGCGTTGGGTGCTTGGCGCAGGCGCGTCGAAGAAGGGCACCGCTGGTTCTTCGGTACGGAGGATCTTCGAGGGCTCCAACGCGCGCGCCAAGGCCCCTTCCAGATAAGTCCCAGAAAGACCGCCCGCCCAGTACTCGAGCGCTTCGCGATTGGGTTGGGTCGTCTCGCGCCGTGTCCGCCGGAAGTCGGTGCCTGCATCCGACGCAAACTCGATCCAGCCCTCCCAGATGTGACCTGCCGGTCGGCCGACGACCTGCGCGGTGTACGGCGCTCCATTGAGAAGAATCTTTGAGGAGAAAACGTGAATGACCTCAGCCATCGTTTCCTACTTTGCAAGCTGAATACCACACGCCGGCACACGCGCCTTACGGCTTGCGGTCCACGGCCTACGGCCGAAGGCTGTACAATCACCACATGTCAGCAAAGCGCTACCAATTCAAGCTGATCGAAGCTGCCGACGCACCCGAGCTGGAAACGAAGCTGCGGGAAGCCGGCACCCGAATGTGGTCGGCGGTCGGATACGGCGTGCTACCCGACGGACGCCGCAGCGTGCTGCTCGAGCGCAAAGTGAAGATGCGCCACCGTCACTCGCACCACCGCGACGATCACCGGATCTCGGCTGTCGCCGACGATCAATAATCGGAACGGTCTCCGGTCCGGTCGCCGGTCTCCGCGTCGCCGGTGATGGTTTTCGCCGCCAGTCCACGCGCCCGTAGCTCAGTTGGATAGAGCATCAGCCTTCGAAGCTGGGGGTCACAGGTTCGAGCCCTGTCGGGCGCGCCAACTCATCAAGTTACCAGCAATTCGTTTCCAGGTCGAAGCGCTGCGGTACATCTCGTGCATAGCATCCACAAAACGTCCCGCTTGTTGGCAACGCGGGTAACGAAAGGTGTCTTCTATGCGATCACGAACCGTCTATCCTGTCACCGGAGCGTCGTTGATGGGGCTTGCGGTTGGCGTTGCTGTTGGGCTTGTCGCAGGGTTGTTGGCGGCGCCAACTCGAGGCAGCGTCACACGCGCGAGACTGCGCGACCGGGCGGTCGATGGCCGCGCGCGCCTGCAATCGCTGGCATCATCCACCCGCGATTGGGCAACGGACACGTTCGATCGTGGCGTATCTCTGGTCGAACAAGGACGTCGCGGGCTGCGCACGTCGCACGCGGAGCCGCTGCGGGCCTCTGTGGGTGAAATCGCATCAATGCACGATGGCTCGGAGCCGTCGAGTTATGGGGTGACATCGTGAGCGACACGTGGGCCGGAGTTCTCGCAATCTCTGTAGCAGTTATGGCGTTCGTCCAGGTTGCCGTGCTCATTGGCCTGGCGATCGCCGGCAGACGTCTGATGGCCGTGGCACATAGCACGCAGCAGCAGGTCGAAACGCTGGCTTCTGAGGTCAGGCTGCGCGTCGGCGCCGTCACCGATCGCGTCAACGCCGTCGCCGACGATGTCCGCGGAGTGACCGCGCGCGTGCAGCAGGTGGCGTCGTCGCTGTCCGACGGGGTGCATCGCGTGGAGCAGTCCGTGAAGACCGCGGGCCAGCGCGTCGCCTCTACGATCGATCAAGTGCCGGCGCCCGTAAAGCGCGGCGTGCCCGCAGGTCTGGCCATCCTTGCGGCGTTACGGACCGTGCAGCAGGTCCGCGCGCGTATGAAGGAACAGCGCCGGAACGCACGCGACCCGTACGCGGACGAAGAGATGTATGTGAGAACGTAACAAACGTCACCGGTCACCGGTCGCCAGTCAACGGCCATGTCGAGCTGTCTCGGTGCGTGGCCCGGAGACCGGGGACCGGAGACCGGCGACCTAATCACCGTCTGCCAAACAAATACTGCGCTGTCACGCTGAATATGTGAAGCCCGGGAAAACTGACACCGGCACTGAAGCGCAGTTTGACCGCTGGTCCGACAAGGACGGCAGCCGCGGCCTCGATCCCTCCAATCGGAATGTATTCGCTGATGCCGGTGTCGTCGAAGATGTGGCGCGCTTCAACCATCGTCGACTCATCGGCCACTGACACCGCGGTGATTCCCGTCAGCGGATTTCGCGTGACCTGCAGATGCTCCTTGACCTCCTCCGCGTCGCCGCGCAGTTGCGCGACGCCGCCGGTCACCACCGCGCCTATCTGCACGCGGCGTGCAATCGTGCCCACCGGATAAAACCGATGGAACTGCACGCCAGTCATTGACGCACCTTGCGTGCGGTGAAAAGCGCCACGCGCGCAGACGTCTGGAAGATTCGCTCGCGAGACACATTTGAGGGTCTCCTGCTGTACGACAATCGAGTCGTCCTCGACCCGACGGCGAACGAATGAAACGCCCCATTCCCCGCCTTGCTGGCGGCCGCGTATGATGCCCACGCGAAAGTCGTCGCCACGCATCTCGATATCGCGTTCCATCGAATCCTCGAGCAATTCGATGAACTCCCACCGAGGAACGAACGAACCTGCGACGCCCCAGTGTGTGTCGCTTTGTGCTGACGCTGGGGCCGCGTAGGCGATAAATCCCAGGACGACAAAAAGAGAATGGTACGCAGGACGGCTCATTGCACCACCCCCGGCCAGATCACCAAGTCTGTCGCCGTTGCGCCAATGGGATTGGCGTAGAGGTTGTACACGACCGCAAACGCATGCGCATCAACCATGCCCTCAGGCCCCGTAAACCCGTCGAAGTGATCGAAGATGCCCAGTGCATGCGCCAGAATGTGCTCGGCATAAGCCGAGTCATAACGGCCTTTGGTCTGGTCCGCGCACTGGTCGGATCCGAGATGAACCGTATAGGCTCCGACGAGCGCGCTCGACGCGTCCCATCGCGGCGCGAACGTCGTCGCGTCAATCGCCGGAAGGTTAGTCACATTTACGCAACCGCTCTCAACATCACCGGCGCCGCCGTCCATGAACACCAGACCGTCTGCCGGGTTGCTGGTCACGCGTGTGAAGCGAATGACACCGCCTGACCACTCTTCGAAATGATTCACGGCATCAATGGCCCGCTGGATGTTGTTGGTATTCACCGCAATCGGCACTGACCAGCGCGTCAAACGGCCACGGGATCCGACGATCGTGTGATTCAGATTTGTAATCAGGAGTTGCTCGCGTACCAGGCTGGGCGCCCAGACGCTTGGAGCAGTCGGGCTGTCCGAGCACGCCCAGCCCAGCGCGACGCTAAGCGCGCACACCACTATCGGAATTGTTCGCTTCATGAGTCCGTTCAGCACCAGGCAGCCGCTGAGCTTAGGGAAAGTCGGGCTTCGCGTGTACTACTATCGGTCGCGGCAGCCATTTCGTCACGCTCTTTTTATGGCGCTCGTCTTGCTACCACATGTACGTGAGCACAAGGAGCGTGCATGGTTGATTTGGAGCGCGGGACTACGCTGTCTGAACGCCATCCAATTGCACAGTCGGATCTGCCCGATCCATCTGGCGCAGGCGAAGAACTCGTGCCCTCTGTCCTCATCATCGATGACGATCAGGACATTCATCGGCTCTTGCGTGCACGCCTCGAAGCTCGAGGGTTCCGGGTGACAGCCGCGTCGAGCGGTGAGGAAGGGATCAACAGGCTTCGCGAGGTCAATCCCGACCTGGTGTTTCTGGACGTAGCCATGTCGGGCATGACCGGCATCGACGTTCTCGATGTCGTGCGTTCACGCCGGTTGGACGTTGCGGTCATTCTGACGACCGCGTACAGCTCCGAACAAGTGGCAATTGCGGCCCTGCGTCACGGAGCCGACGACTACTTACGCAAGCCTTTCGACCGCGGTGAGTTTCAAGCCGCGCTCGACCGCACCCTTGCCCGTCTGACGATGAGCCGCCAGATCAAGCAGCTGCGCGGCGAGCTTGAAAAGAAGCAGGTGCAGCTCGCCGAAGAGCTGGCACGCGCTGCGGTCGTCCAATCGGATCTATTGCCCAGTGAGGACCCTCCCCTTCCCGGATTCGAGATTGGCGCCCGCTGTCTGCCAGCCCGCATCGTAGGTGGTGACTTCTATGACTGGCAGCAGCTGCCCCTTGGCAATCTGAGCTTGACCGTCGGTGATGTCATGGGGAAAGGCATGCCGGCGGCGCTGCTGATGGCTACGGTCCGCGCGGTCATTCGTGCGATGGTGACGCTCCATGGTCCTGCCGACGCGGTGCAGCACACCGCTTCGTCACTCGACGGCGACCTCGCGCGCTCGGGTTCGTTCGTGACGCTGTTCCACGCTCAACTCAACGTACCCACCGCGGAGCTTCGCTACGTAGATGCAGGACATGGGCAGGTTTTCATGAGGCGTGCCAACAAAACGATCGAGCGGCTCAAGCCATGGGGTCTTCCGGTGGGCGTGCTGTCAACCGAAAAATATCGTGAAGGCTCGATCACTATGGAGCCTGGCGACCTGCTCGTGATCTACAGTGATGGATTGAGTGAAGCTCGCCCCGACCTTTTCCGCGATCAGGAAATGCTTGCGGCGCAGATCATGCCCGACGACAGCGCCAGCCGCACGGCACAACGGCTGGTGGATCTCGCGACAGGCGCGGGCCAGTTGCCCGACGATCTGACCGTCGTGGTTGTGCGTCGCTCCCCCGAGTCGGCGGCGGCCGCCGCGTAACTATGTCATCCAGCGATCGTCTCGCGCAATTGCGTCACGACCTCTTGAATCCAGTCAATGTGCTGGAAGGCGCCACGACAGCGTTGCTCGGCACTGAGTTGTCCGACGCACAACGTATGTGGGTGCGCATGCTGCGCTCCACCACCGATCGTTTGAAGGACATCATCGAGCACCTGGATGAGGAATCCGCCAGCGGAACGCCGTTGAGAGAGGGACGCGCACGGCTCGCGGATCTGCTTTCGATCGCGGCGGCACGGGTGGGGAAGCCCTTCAATCGCACGCAACTCGTGGCTGCCATCGAGAGAGTCGCCGGCCGGCGTCCCCTGAAGATTCTGCTCGTCGACGACTCGCCCGAGCTCGTGCAGCTCGTGGTCGCATTTTTACGCGACACCAATTGGGATCTCGAAGTCGTCGAAAACGGAGAACGGGCTGTCGCACAGGCTACCACCTCAGAGTACGACGTCGTCCTGATGGACATCGATCTGCCCGGGCTCGACGGCGCAACTGCCGCGCACGCAATTCGCGCGGCCGACCTGGCACGCGGCACGTCGCCGACGCCGATCATCGCGATGACCGCCTTCGATCAGCAGCCGGATCGTGACGCGTCTTCTGATGTGGTCAGCATCGAGGACCCAGAAATCAAAGCGCTGGCACCCGAGTTTCTCGACAACCGCCGGTCGGATGTGCGTCTATTCAGAGATGCACTTCAGGCCGGCGACTTCGCTCGCATCCAGGCCTCCGCCCACAAGATGAAAGGTTCAGGCCGTGGCTATGGCTTTTCGGTGATCAGCCGCATCGGCCAGGATCTCGAGCTGGCGGCCCATGAGCAGGACAAGAACCGCATGTCGAGCCTTATCGATGAGCTCGACTCTTATCTCATGCACGTCAAGGTCGAGGCCGGATAGACCGGCTGGCCCGCGGCTTGCTCGTTTTTGGAGCCTGCAACCTGTGCTCAAGGAGCTGAGCATGATCATCGATACGATCAAGCGTGCACTCGGATCCGGGGTGGCTATTTTCGTCCTGGCTGCCGCTCTTGCCTGTTCGGGAGATCCCACGGCGAAGTACCTGGACACTGGAATTCCCCCTGAGGATGGCTTTGTGGCAGCGGCCGCGCGCGGGGACAAGCCCGCGGTGCACGCTTTTCTCGAGAGTGGCCTCGCTGTCGACACCCGCGATCAGCATGGTTCTACTCCGTTGATGGGGGCCGCTGGGTCGGGTCGGCTCGAGATGGTTGAGATGTTGCTCAAACAAGGCGCCGACGTGAACATCAGCAAATCCGACGGCTGGAACGCGCTGATTGCAGCCGCACAGGCAGGCAGCGAGCGAACGGTGAAAGCGCTGCTCGACGCCGGTGCGAATTCCAACGCCAGGAGCGACGAAGGCATCACGCCGCTCATGGCCGCCGCTCAAGCGAGCGAAGACAGCGTGGTCGCCATTCTGCTCGACAAGAGTGCGAGCGTGAATGTGCAGAGCGAGAACGGCTGGACGGCGTTGATGGCAGCGATCGAATCCGGCGATCAGGAGATCGTGGAGTTGCTCCTCAAGAAAGGCGCGGATCCCAACCTCGCAAGTTCCGAAGGTTGGACCCCGACGATGGCCGCCGCGAGAGGCGGAGATGAGGAAATGGTGAAAGCGCTCGTGGAGGCTGGTGCCAACGTCAACGCCGGGAACATCGACGGATGGACAGCCCTCATGGCCGCTTCTGAAGCCGGCGATGAGAAAGTGGCCAAAGCGTTGCTCGCGGGACGAGCCAACGTCAACGCAGCCTCAAAAGACGGCTGGACTGCGTTGATGGGGGCTGCAGATCGAGGACATGAGGAGCTCGTCCGCCTCTTTCTCGCACATGGTGCCAAGCGGGATGCGAGGAGCCATGACAAAGCCACAGCGGCTTCCTACGCCGAACGCAATGGGCACGATGATGTCGTCAGACTCCTGAAGGGCCGGTAGGACATGGAAATCGACGTGGCAAATAACAACGGCGCAACCGTCGTACGGCCGACCGGCGACCGTCTCGACATCGAGGTCGCAAGCGATTTCCGTTCGATGCTGCTCTCGCTCATCGAGCAGGGCAATCGGCGTCTCGTGGTTGATCTGAACGATGTGACCTTCGTCGACAGCTCGGGCCTCGGCGCGCTGGTGTCAGCGCTGAAGACGCTGAAGCGAACCAATGGCCCGGGCGACGTACGACTGGCACGCGTTCAGCCACCCGTTGTCACGCTCCTCGAGATCATCCGGCTCAATCGCGTCTTCACGAGTTATCCGAGTGTCGAGCAGGCGATTGAAAGCTTCACACAGCGCGGGTCGTAATCCCGCGAGCGCATGATTTCCACGTTGACTGTGCCCAATCGGGTGGCGTCGGTTCGTCGCGCGACTGCCTTTCTCGTGCAAGCCGCGCGCGCGTTGAAGGTGCCGGCCGCTGCCGAGCCTGTGTTCGAGATGGCCGTGAGCGAGGCACTCGCCAATGCGGTGCGGCATGGACGTGGCAGTCAACCGGACGCAACCATCACGTGCGACATCAAGCTCGAGGGTCGGCGACTGACGCTGCGCATCATCGACGGAGGGCCAGGCTTTGAAGTACCCCCGCTCCGATTGCCTGTGGTGTCGCGGAAACGACTACAGACAGTGCCCGAGAGAGGCTACGGCCTCCCGATTATTCAGACGGTCTTCCCGATCGTTCGGATCATCAACGTCGACGGGAAATTTGGCATCGAGCTCGGGCTGAGCTGTTAGCGGTCTCCGGCCCTCGGTCTTGGCCTCCGACCACAGAGGTTGTTCTGGCCTAGGCATTGCAGACGGCATCCCGGCAGCTGATATGGTTTCCACGCTACGGCGCAGCTTTGGAGCTTTGGCCGTCACATCCTTGGCCGTACTGTCGGGCTACGCGGAAACGCCAGGCGGGAAATACTTTCCTGTCGTGGATGGTTTTGTGGAGGCGGCAGCAGCTGGCGATGCGGCCGCGGTCGGCGCCTTGATCGCGCGTGGGGTCACGATCAACGGAAGAGACAGGTACGGGCGGGTGGCGCTCATTGCGGCAGCCGATGCGGGCCATGCGCATATCGTGACCTTGTTGCTGCAGGCCCAGGCGAACGTCAATGCCTCCAAGCCTGACGGCTGGACGGCCCTGATGGCTGCCGCGCAGAAAGGGCATCAGTCTCTCGTGATGCAGCTGCTCCACGCCGGCGCGAGCCCGACCAGTCGGCTTGCGGACGGATACATGCCGCTTCTGGCCGCCATTGAGTCGGCTGATTGTGAACTCGTCGCGCAGATGGTCGATGCCGGGGCGGATCCGAACGACGCCACCTTCGACGGCTGGACGCCGCTCATGGCCGCAGCCCTCCGCGGCCAGCCGGATGTGGTCCGCGAACTGCTGGCGGTCGGCGCCAATCCCGACGCGCGGAACGCCGAGGCCTGGACCGCCTTGTTGGCGGCGGTCGAAACCGGCAATGAAGAAGTGGTGCACGCCCTGATTGAAGGCGATGCCGACGTCGACGCGGCGCCATGGGATGGCTGGACGCCCCTGATGCGTGCATCGGCCCGCGGCGACAGATGGATGGTCTCGACGCTGCGCGATAAGGGCGCATCCACACACGCAGAACTTGCGGAGACCGACATGTCCGTGCAGGCCATCATCGAACCGCCGGAGTGACACTGGAGGACTCGTTTCGCGGCCATCGGCGGGACTCGCCTCGGTTCGCTCGCTCGCAGGACTCGGCGCCTTCGCGCCCTCGCAGGAACGGCGGCCGTCCGCCGCCGTTTCTTCCACACTGAACATAAAGCGCGGCCGGACGGCCGCGCCCCTGCAGCGCCCGGGGCCTGCGAGTCACAAAGCGACGAGTCCTGCGAGTCGCGAAGCGAGGAGTCCGACAAGCGCCGCGAAGCGGCGCAAGTCTATGTTGTTATCGTCGTCGGTTGCGACAACCGATCGCGCTCGCGGGCGAGGCGTGATCCGACGACGGCATTGATTTCATTGAGCGCCTGCGTCAGCGCGGCGCTGACGGCTTCACGTTCGTCCTCCGACAAGGCGGTGAGCACGCTGTGCATCTCGGTCGTTCGGCTGCGCAGGCTCAACGTCAGGTGATAGAGCCGCGACTCGTCCAGAAAACGCTCGCGCGCAATCTCCATGGTGGCCTCTACTTCTCGGGCTCGCCCTGAGCGGCGTCGACGGGCTCGAGTTTCAAGTCGTCGCCATCGCGAATCACGGAGACGGTCGATCCCGCCTCGAGGTTACCGAACAACAACAGCTCTGACAACGGCTTCTTGATCATCCGCTCGATGAGCCGGGCCATCGGCCGGGCGCCAAATGCGCGGTCAAACCCTTTTTCGGCCAACCACGCTCGCGCCTCAGGTGTCAGCGTGATGGTGATGTTGCGATCGGCGACCAGTTCCCTGAGCTCGTCCACGTGCTTGTCGACGACGCGCTCGATCTCGCGCGTGCCGAGCGGATTGAAGTGGACCGTGGCATCAAGGCGATTCCGGAACTCGGGCGAAAACATCTTCTCGAGAATGCCGGTGGACTTGCCACTCGAGCCAGGGTCGCGAAAACCCATCTTGCGGCCGGAGAGGTCCCGGGCCCCGGCGTTGGTCGTCATGATCAGAATGACGTGGCGGAAATCGGCCTTGCGACCGTGCGTGTCGGTCAGCGTTGCGTGGTCCATCACCTGCAGCAGAATCGCAAAGAGGTCGGGGTGAGCCTTCTCGATCTCGTCCAGCAGCAAGACGGCGTGGGGGGATTTCCGCACCGCGTCGATCAGCAGTCCGCCCTCCTCGAATCCCACGTATCCCGGCGGCGCACCAATCAAGCGTGAGACGGCGTGTTTTTCCATGTATTCCGACATGTCAAAACGCAGAAACTGGACCTTCAAGACACGCGCGAGCTGGCGTGCAAGCTCGGTCTTGCCAACACCGGTCGGCCCGGTGAACAGGAAGTTCCCGATCGGCTTGTCCGGGGCGCGCAAGCCAGACCGCGACAGCTTGATCGCCGAACTCACTTCGTCGATGGCGCCCTCCTGGCCGAAAATCACGCGTTTCAACTCGTGATCGAGGCTCTGGAGCGCAACCTTGTCGTCGCTCGAGACGGCCTGCACGGGAACTCGCGCCATCCGCGCGACGATATGCTCCACTTCGGGCACACCAATCTCGGCGACGCGTAACTCCGCCGGGCGCAGCTTCTGAGCGGCCCCAGCTTCGTCGAGCACGTCGATCGCCTTGTCGGGCAACTGCAGATCTTTCAAATGGCGCACTGACAGGATGACCGCGGCGCGAATGGCCTCGTCGGAGTAGGTCACGCCGTGATGCTCGGCATAGTGCGTCTTGAGCCCCTGAAGGATTTCTATGGTTTCCTTCTCGCTCGGCTCGAGCACCTCAATCTTCTGGAATCTTCGCGACAGGGCCCGGTCCTTGTCGAACGACTGCTTGACGTCGGTAAAGGTCGTCGAGCCGATGCAACGAAGTTTCCCCGACGCCAATGCTGGTTTGAGGAGGTTTCCCGCGTCCATGGTGCCTCCAGACGCGGAGCCGGCGCCAATCAACGTGTGAATCTCGTCGATGAACAGAATCGCATCTTTCTCTTTGCTCAAGCGATCGAGCACCTGCTTGACGCGCTCCTCGAAATCGCCGCGATATCGCGTCCCGGCAATCAGCGATCCCAGATCGAGGGCGAACACGCGTGTCCCGAGGAGCGTCTCGGGCACATCGCCGTGATAAATGCGCAGCGCCAGCCCCTCGGCCAAGGCGGTCTTGCCGACTCCCGGCTCGCCGACCAGCAACGGATTGTTCTTGCGGCGACGGCATAACACCTGCACCATCCGCTCGATCTCGTCTGCGCGGCCGATCAACGGGTCGATGTGTCCACGCGCGGCACGATCGACGAGATCGGAGGCAAATGCTTCGAGCGGATCGCGCTGGCCTGGTTCGTCGGACGGCTCTCCGCGTCCGACCGTCGATGGAGCGCTCTCGCCGCCGTGTGAGATTACGCGAAGGAGCGAGAGCCGATCGACGCCCTGCTTGCGGAGGAAGTACGACGCGTGGCTATCCTCCTCCTGCAGGAGGAACACGAGGAGCGCGCCGCTGTCCACCTGCTGCGCGCTCGACGACGCCGCGTGCACAACGGCGCGCTCGACGACGCGGTCGAAACCGATTGTCGATTCGGGTTTGACGATTTTCTTTCCCGGAACCGGCGAAAACGACTTGCTCAGCACCTCGTCGAGGTCGCGGCCAAGCTGGGGCAAATCCACGCTGCAACTGCCCAGCAGCTGCCGGGCCTGCGGGTCCTCGATCAGGGCGTAGAGCAGATGCTCGAGCCCCACGAGATCATGCCGGCGATCGGCAGCCAGCCGGAACGCGCGGCGAATGCTTTCGAGCGTTTCGGGGGCAAAGGGAACGGGGGTACGACTCATGCGCGCTGCTCCTCGGGCTCCGGCTCCATGGTCACGAGCAGCGGATACTCGTGCTGCTCCGCCAGCCGCCGCGTCGCGTTGACTTTCGTTTCGGCGACGTCACGGGTATAGATGCCGGCAACGCCCACCCCCGACTGATGCACCCGCATCATGACCGAAAACGCCTCGGCTTGAGGTTTGTTGAAAACCGTTTCGAGGATCCAGACGACGAATTCCTGGGTGGTGTAGTCGTCGTTGTGCAGCAGCACCCGCCACATGGCGGGTGGCTGAACCTTTTCGGCCGTCCTGCTGTCAGTCAGGACCGATTCAAAGGGTGCAGAACCGGGCACACCTACGATTGTACAGGTTCAAGGGGTTCAGAGGTTCAGAGGTTCAGAGGTTCAGGGGTTCAGGGGTTTTAACGCTTCTCCTCCATCAACGCCAAGGTGTTGCCCTCGGAATCGTGAAAAAACGCCATCCAGAGTTCGTGATCCGGCATGCGGGCAATGAGGTGAGGCTCGCCGAGAAAGCTGACGCCGCGGTCGGAGAGCTCACGATGGCGGGACGCAATGTCCTGAATCTTGAAATACAGCACGGAACCTGGATGGTCATACTCGGGCTTCTCGGGCCGCGACAACATCAGTCGCACACCGCCGCAGTCAAAGAACGACATCTGCCCGGCACGAAACAGCAGGGGTAACGTCAACGTGTCTGCGTAGAAGGACGTCGCTCGATCGACATCCTGCGCGTTCATCGAGATTTGCCCAATCGGTCCAAGGGACATGACTGTCCTCTCCAAAAGATAGCCACCAAGTCACGATTAACCATTCTTCTTGCGCACCTAGGCCGCGCCCAATGAGACAAGATACTCAACGACTGGCTTTGACGGTTCCCCACCTGCCCGCGCGTGACGCAGCAGCGCGATCCCATGGGGACCCTTGGATTGCAGCAGGCCCGGCCATGCCGACAACAGGGCACGGACGATGTCGAGACGACCGAGCATGGCTGCGACGAAGATGTCGAGCCTGGCCCCCTGGCCGATCAGAAACTCCGCGATGTCGCGATTGCCCATGTGCCCGGCTCCGCCGAGGCCCGTCTCGAAGTCTCCCCCGCCCCAGTCCCACGTGGCGTTGAGCAATGACGGCTGCTCGGCGAGCATCGCTTTTGTGGCAGCCAGGTCCCCGTGGGCTTTGCGGACGAATTCGTTGACCATCGCCGGCGCCAGCGGATCGGGTCGCTTCGGAATGTCTTGCTGGGGTGGGGCGGCCTGCGCAAACAGAGTCAAGGGCGTGCTGATCAGCACAAGTCCTGTCGCGGCGTCGGTGATGAAACGTCGACGTTTGAAGGTGGGCATGGTCATAGTTAATCGCTCCGGTTTGCCAAGACTGTCACACGTTTCGACGAATTGTTCGAGCGATTGCCCGTCAGAAGCACGCCAGTTTCGTGTGAGCGGTTAACTGCCATGCACGCAATCGTTTGCACGGAGCGATTAGTGAATCGCAGGACGAATCTGCCTCCGCAAACGCTTCGGGCCGTCGAGAAGTCCGGCGCGACAAGCCGCACGAGCGCAACGTCGTGAGTACCCGATGCGTATTTTGTAGCGCAGGACTTCTTGACCGCCGAAGTCGTGGCGAAGACGTTTAGTCCCGGGTTACAAGATCGACCTCATGGCCAAGTACCGCTTCGGCATCTTCGAGTTCGACGATCGCGCTGGCGAGCTGCGCCGGGACGGGCAGCTTGTCAGGCTTCAACCCCAGCCGTCGCGGGTGCTGTCGCTGCTGCTCGCTCGACCCGGTGAGGTGATCCTTCGGGAGGAGTTGCGGGATCACCTCTGGGGAGGCGACACCTTCGTCGACTTTGAGCGCGGCCTCAATTTCTGCATCCTGCAAGTTCGTGCAGCGCTGGGAGATTCGTCGGACAATCCGCGGTTTGTTCAGACGGTCCCTCGCAAGGGTTACCGGTTTATCGCACCTGTTGCCGCTGACCTGGGGGTGCCCGGGCGACCTCCGTCCTTGCAGGGGACCTCCGTCCTTCCGGGCGACCTCCGTCCTCCCCTGCAACCTCCGTCCCCGCAGGAGACCTCCGTCCTCGCGGCCGACCTCGGTCCTCCCCCGCCACCTCCGTCCTCGTGGTGGACCACCGTCCTTGCAACATCTCTGGTGCGCAGCCGCTGGTGGACTGTGGGAATCGCGATCTGCGTAATTTTTGCGCCAATCCTCTGGTGGATGACACTACGCGGGGCCGACGTCGCGGGCACGGAGGTCGCCCGTGAGGACGGAGGTCGCCTGCAAGGACGGAGGTCGCCCTCGCCCTCGCCCTCGCCTGACAGCGCGCCGGGCGCCACCCACCCCCGCCTCCGCGTTGCAGTCCTGCCCTTCCTCAACCTTACCCGCGACGCCAGCGCAGACGACTTGGCGGACGGGCTTACCGACGAGGTCATCTCTCAACTCGGCCGGCTCGGCCAGGACCGCCTCTCGGTCATCGCTCGAACCTCCGTGATGTCGTACCGCAACGCGTCGAAGACCATCGCGGAGATCGGCCGCGAGCTGAACGCCGGCTTCGTCATTGAGAGCAGCATCCGGCGCGACGGCGACATGTTGAGGATCAGCAGCAGTCTGGTCCCAACCGCCGAGCAGGCGCCCACTGCGCTGTGGTCCGAAACCTTCGGCGGGAACGACCCTTCGTCCATGGGCTCGCAGACAAGCGCCGCGATTCGGATCGCACGGCTGATTGCGCTGGAGCTGCTGCCAGAAGCCACCGCGCCAACCGTTTCCTCGCGGACCGGCACACTCGCCGCATGGGAGTCCCTGATGCACGGCCGCGCCTTGATGAACCGCGGGACATCAGCCGATGTGAAGCAGGCGATCGTGTGGTTCGAACACGCTTTGCGAAGCGACCCTGCCATGGCCATCACGTGGGCGAAGCTTGCGGAAGCCCACCATTTGCTGGTGATGATGGGCGCAGTCGCGCCCAGCGCGGCCTATCCCAAGGCCGAAGACGCGGCTGTCCGCGCGCTTGCGACTGAGGCGACGCTGCCCGAGGCCCACGTCGCCAAGGGCCTCGTCGAACTCTGGTATAACCGCCGTCCTGCCGCGGCCGCCGCTTCGTTCGAACGCGCGCTCGCGTTGAACGCGAGTAGTGCTGTGGCTCTCCACGACTACGCCTGGGCGCTTGTGGCGCTCGGTCGGGATGACGAAGCCGTCTCACGCATCTCGGCCGCCCGCGATCTGGATCCGCTGTCGGCGCGCGCGAACAACGACATCGGCTGGCTGTATCTTCACTTGCGGCAACCCGCGGACGCGATGCGCGCCTGTGAGCACACGCTTGCCGTACAGCCGGATTCTCTCGAGGCGCAAGCGTGCCTGGAGCGGGCCTATGCCCAACGCGGCATGTTCGACGCGGCTTTGCGCGCCGCGCGTGCAACGCTGCCGCCGGACGCGACGGTTCCACCGTTGGGCAACGGCTCTGCCGATGCCGAAACCATGCTGAAGGCCGTGTGGCGGTCACGGCTCGACCGCCTCGAACGGGCGGCACGCACGCGATGGATCAGTCCGTACACGCTGGCCGTAACTGCGGCCCAGGTGGGCGACACTGCGCGGGCGATTGATCATCTGGAGGCCGCAGTCGACCAACAACTCGGCATGCTGACATTCCTGAATCGGGATCCCGCCATCGACCCGCTCCGCAAGGATCCTCGTTTCCGGTCGCTCATCGCGCGGCTCAACGAAACTGCTCGATGAGGTCCGCGTCCACGATCCACGGCTGCGACGCCGACTTCTGCCGGACAAGTCGATCAATCGTACGGACAAACTCTGGCCGCGGAATCTCGATGGCTCCAAACGTCGCAAGGTGCGTTGTCTGCATCTGACAGTCGATGAGGGGGAATTCCCAGCGCGCCAATTGGGCAGCGAGCGTGACCAGAGCGATCTTTGAACCATTGGTCTGCCTGCTGAACATCGACTCTCCAAAAAACATCCGACCGATCGCCACGCCGTACAGTCCGCCCGCAAGGGCGTTCTCGATCCACACCTCGATCGAATGTGCGGCCCCTGCATCGTGGAGCCGTTGATAGGCGCGCATCATCGAAGGAATCAGCCATGTGCCGGCCTCCGACCGTCGAGGCGCGGCACACGCGCGCATCACGTCAGCAAAGGCGCGATCGAAGGTGACGCGGTAGTCCCGCCGCCGCAGACGCCGCTTCAACGAGCGCGAGACGTGCACGGCGTTGGTGGGCAACACCATGCGCGGGTCTGGCGACCACCAGAGGACGGGATCGCCCTCGCTGAACCACGGAAAAATCCCATGCGAGTAGGCATCGAGCAGCCGCGCGACGCCAAGGCCACCGCCTGCGGCGAGCAGTCCGTTCGGTTCGGCCATCGCGTGTTCGACTGGCGGAAATAGATCGCCTGGCTCCAGAAGCGGGATCATCTGACGCGAACCGTGTGCTGACAGTGCGGCGGCACCTCAGCAACCTGTATAATCGGAGGTTGCGACGCACGGTGAGTGTAGCTCAGTGGTAGAGCTCCGGATTGTGGATCCGGCTGTCGCGGGTTCGATCCCCGTCACTCACCCCAATGACTTCGCTACGGTCCACGGTCTACAGTCGACGGTCCACGTTCTACCTTAATATCGCCTTCTTGATGTCCGCGGCGAACTTCGGCTGATCACGCGTCCCCGTGACAGAGATTGGCAGCACCGTTCCCGCACCCTTTTCGTCCAGCATCGGATCGAACACCTTCAAGACCAGGGATTTCCATCCGGTTTGCGTCTGGGATGCCCTCGCCTGCAGCCGCAACGTGCCGTGAAAATTGAGCCTCTCGGTATTGAGGTCGTATCCGCCAGCGAGGCGCACCTCGGCGCCCTGAACGCGGAACGACAGCGCTTTCACGGTCATGTGCGCATTGCGCAGGCGGAACGACCCGCGCAGGTTCGATGCGACGTCATCGATGCTCCGATCTTTCGGACGGCCACTCCCACGCCGGCTCAATTCATCAACGCGATCCTGAATGGCGTGGCTGGTAAACTGCGCGGACCGAACAGCGAACGTCCCCTCGAGATCCATGCGCTCGATCACTTCGGCTTCACCGGGTGGGATATCGAGCCGCGCCTGCACGTTGACGAGCCCGGTCATTGGCGAGCTCTGGACGCGAGTCGTCAACTTCACAAAATCCTCGAGCCGGCCGTCGCGCGTCGTCGTATCGAGGTGGATGTACCGTCCTCTCACCCCCTCTACGCCGACGACCGCTCCGCGCGCGGAAATCTTCGATTCACCCAGCGTCCCCTCAACCGTTTTGAGCGTCGTGTCGCCATTGGTGCCGTCCACGATCGCTTCGTAGTACACGAACAGAGGAAACGTCGCGCCGCCAGTCGAGAGGTGGAATTCTTCGGTGCGGGTCTTGCCGCTGGTGCGAATGTACTCGAGCGGGCCATCGAACGTGCCCTCGGCATGCATCACTCCGCCAATGCCCTTGATCGTCCCGAGATCCGCGTCGAACAGAAATGAACCCTCGATCGGCGTCAGACTGGGCTCCTCGCCATTCCACGGTCCGAATGCGCCAACCACGGCAATCTCTCCTTCGGGGGTCGGATTGCTCAGGGCCGCTTCAAACGAGGTTGGTTTCGCAAACTCCAGATCGTTGAATCGAAGCCGCCGCAGCTGAAAAACCCTTGGACGTTTGCCCTCGCGCTTGGGCATGATCGTCAGCAAGCTGCCTTCGGTTAGAAGCTCGCGGATGAACACATCAGGCTCGTCATCGCGCGCGGCGTTGGATGGCGGCGCAAGCGTCGGCATATCTTGGCCACGCCGAGGCGGAATCATGATCTCGAGCCCTTCAAGGTGGACGCGCTCGATCCGCCGCGCCCACAATTCGCGGATGCCGGCGACAATCGTGAATGCCCGAATCGTGATGACCGGTGGAATATCCGTCCGGCTCTTCTTACGAAGGGTCAAGCCCTCGCCGCGAACGCTCAGCGTGGGGCTGAAGGCGACGGCGAGCCTCTTGAGTTCGACGTCACTATCGAACCGTCGTTCGAGCAACTCGATCGTCGCCGGTCGCAAGTGCCATTCGATCAGCCGGTTTGCATAGAGATACAGGACAACGGCGGCGCCTGCCGCCACGAGACCGAGAGCGAAAATCACTCGCCCGATTACACGTCTGCGACTCACTTTCGTATCGGCTGTCATGCGCGTGGCTGAGTCGAGCATAGTCTACGGACGATGACGGACCTACACTTTGCTGAGTGGCTGGATGACCTTCAGAGGCGGCACCTTGCCGATCTCAGGTTCTCCGAGGTCACACGGGCCTTACGGGCGCTTTCCTCGGGCTACGTCGAGCGTCGCGCGCGGCTGGCCGAGCGTGGCGCCTTCGATACTGCGGGCAAACGGGCGGCTTACGCGCTCTACTACAGCCCACTTCACTTCCTGACCGTCACCCTGATCGCGGACGAGCTTGAGGCAACCGGGGCCAGCGGCGCGGCGCTGCTGGACCTGGGCTGCGGAACAGGCGCGGCTGGCGCCGCGTGGGGAACAGTCCTGAAATCATCGATGGTGGTGGGAGTCGACTCGGACCCGTGGGCCTTGCGTGAAGCACCGCTGACGTATCGCACGTTCGGCCTCGCCCACCACACGCGACGAGGTCGCGCCGAGGATCTCGTGGTTCCCCGATCGGTCAAGGCTATCGTCGTCGGCTGGATGCTGAACGAACTGGACGCGGCCGCGCGCACAGCGGTTCGCACAAAGCTGCTGCAGGCGTCTCACGCCGGCGTCGCGGTGCTCGTGGTCGAACCGATTGCCACGCGCGTTTCGCCGTGGTGGGATCAGTGGGCTGACGAGTTTCGCCGCGTCGGCGGGCGCGCAGACCAATGGCGCTTTCCAGTGGAATTACCCGATCTCCTGCAGCGCCTCGATCGCGCGGCGGGCCTGAATCATCGCGAGCTGACTGCGCGGAGCCTTTACGTTCTTGGGTGAGCGGTGGGGCAATCGCCACAGATGACACAGAAAAGGGCAGGCCGCAGATTGCGCAGATTTTCTTTTCGATCTTAGTCAACGCACATCAGCTAACCAAAAACCCAGGCGCCCAACACGATCAAGAAACAAATCTGCGTTATCTGCGGCTAACCCTCTGCGTTATCTGCGGCTAATCGTCTGCGTTATCTGTGACTAACCCTCTGCGCCATCTGCGGGTAAACCTCGTGCGCAGAGCCCAAACCCGATCCATGCAATCTACTGCGCGTTACCCCGTACCGGAAACGCGAGCTCAATCGCATCGAGGAAGGTCGTCGCCATCACTTCGAACCCCGTGTCCGTCGTATGAATCCCATCCGCGCCGACGAAACTTCGATCGTCCATCAGCGGATAAAGATCCACGAGATGGACATTGAACCGACCCGTCGGAATCTTCTTGATTTCGGTATTGAGCGACGGAATCAGGCTTGCGGCATTATGGCGGACGTTGCCGTCCGGATCCGTCACTTCGTAGGTCTGATACATCGTCGCCAGGAGCACCGGCACGCCGGCGGCAACCGACGCATCCACCATCTGAGCGAGCGAGGTCGCTATTTGCGTGACGCTGATGCCACTGATGGCATCGTTGACCCCCTCGAGGAGGATGACCGCCTGCGGGCGGCGGTTCGTCAGCATCAACTTGAAACGCGCCAGTGCGTGAACGGCCTGCTCGCCGGGCTGCCCTTCGTTGAACATC
This sequence comes from uncultured Acidobacteriota bacterium, assembly GCA_963846425.1. GTDB lineage: Bacteria > Acidobacteriota > Vicinamibacteria > Vicinamibacterales > UBA2999 > JACCSI01. The sequence goes on from CAWJVW010000004.1 coordinate 115,644, forward strand.
GTGAACAGCTGCGGCGTGTGATACGTGTTGAGGCCAGCCAACAGCCGTTCGGGATAGCCGCCGTTGGCGGCCGCAAAGAGAAAGCGCGCATCCCATGCGGAAGTGGCACCCCACGTGATGCTGTCGCCAAATGCGACGTAACGCGTCAACCCGACCGCGTTCGGCACCGTGGCGCTGGCCCGGGGCGGGACCGGCGGTGAGGTCTGCGGAGGCGCAACTCCGATCGGAATGTTCGGAGCCGAGGCGGATGGGCTCGTGGGTGTCTGCGAGCAACCCGCCAGTAGGACCGTGCCAACTAGAAGAAAAAAGAAGAGTCGTGCCAGAAACATCCGCACCATTTTAGCAGGCGGACGGATAACAGGCCTCGGGCCTCAGGCCTCAGGCGTCGCCACGCACGCCAAACCCTGCACTTGATACGCTTACGCACAAATGTTTTCGGCAGCGACCCTCCGGCCAATGCTCGCCTCCCTTCCCGCGACCGAGCCGCCACTGACCGACCCATCGCTGGTGTATGAACCGAAATACGACGGCATTCGCGCGATTGCGCTGGTAGAACCAGAAAAGCCGCGTCCCCGCGTCCGATTCTGGTCGCGGCTGGGCAACGAAAAGACGACGCAATTTCCCGAACTGGCTGACGCCTTGAGCACGTGGGGGCGTTCCCTTGACGGCCCCGTCGTGCTGGACGGCGAGATTGTCGCGCTCGATGCCAAGGGGCGTCCGGCAGGCTTTCAACGGCTTCAAAGTCGCATCCATGTCACCGTGCCGGGCTATCGCTCTTCAAAGCCCATTTTGCGGCCCGACGAACAGCCGACGGCGTTCATCGCCTTCGATCTGCTGCGCAACAACGACCTCGATCTGCGGCCGTTGCCGCTCGTCGAACGTCGCGCGTTCCTCGAACGGTTGTTTGCGCAGCACAAGCTTCCCTCGTCGGTCATCCGCTTGAGCGAACAAGTGGCCGGCGACGGCCGCAAGTTGCTCAAGCGCGCGCACGCCGAAGGATGGGAAGGCCTGCTCGTCAAGCACGCGCGATCGGTGTACCGCGACGGGCGTCGCAGCCCCGAATGGCGCAAGCTCAAGATCCAGCATCAGGATGAGTTCATCATTGGAGGATGGACCGAACCCAAAGGTGCACGATCGTATTTCGGGTCACTGATTCTCGGTCAGTACGACAAGGCACGGCGGCTGGTCCACACGGGCGATGTCGGGACGGGATTTTCCGGCGCCGAGCTGGACCGAGTGTGGAAGCTGCTGAAGCCGCTCGAAATCAACGTCTGCCCGTTTCATGCACTGCCGAAGACGCTCGGGCGCCCACATTGGGTGAAGCCGCAGCTCATCGCGCAGGTGCGGTATACCGAATGGACGGACGATGGACGCTTGCGGCATCCCACGTACCTCGGACTACGGGACGACAAGGTGGCAAAAGAGGTGACCGGATGAGGGGCCGAAGGCGCCGAAGGGCACGAAGGCGCCGAAGAACAGCCCGCTGACGGCATGGGCGAGACATGCGGACTCGATGACCGCCCAGCTCGATGATCTTGAAAAACGAAAAAAGGACGGCAAACTTCAGTTGCCTGACGGCGACACGCTCGATGTGACCAATCTCCAAAAGGTGTTCTGGCCGGGGCCGAAGCACACCAAGGGCGATCTTCTCCGCTACTACGCGCGCATCGCGCCGCTCATTCTCCCGGTGATCGACGAGCGACCACTGGTAATGAAGCGATTCCCCAACGGCGTCGAGGGTCAGGCCTTTTATCAGCACCGTGCTCCTGACGTGTTTCCGCGAGGCGTTCGCGTAGAGCGTATTCCCGATGTGGATGTGCCCACGATGTTCGTTGGCGGCGGCTTGAAAACACTGCTTTACATGGCGCAGCTGGCCGCGATCTCGATGGACCCGTGGTTCTCGAAGGTTGGCGCCCTCGATGAAGCCGACCTCGTGGCGATCGACCTGGATCCACAGCCGGGCGCCACGTTCTCGCAGATTCTGGACGTCGCCCGGTGGGTCCGGGACGAGCTTCAGGCTTTGAAGGTGCCGGCGTTTCCCAAAACATCAGGCGCAGAAGGCCTTCACGTGTTCATTCCGTTGCCACAAGACACGTCATACGAGACAGGGGTGCTGTTCTGCCAGATCGTTGCAACCCTGGTCGCCAGCAAACATCCAAAGGTCGCAACGATCGAGCGCATGGTCAAGAGGCGCAAGGAAGGCACGATCTACGTTGATTACCTGCAGAACATTCCAGGCAAGACGTTGGCCTGCGCCTACAGCGCCCGCGCCAGCGCGTTTGCAGGAGTTTCTGCGCCACTGACGTGGGACGAGATCGACGAAAAGATCTCGCCCCAGGACTTCACGATCAAAACGATCGAGGCGCGCGTCAAGCAGGTTGGAGACCTGTGGGCGGGGATACGGAAGGTAAAGCCCGCGGATCTGACAGCCGCGTTGGAGAAACTGCACGGGGGCAGGTCTTAAACCTGTCCCCAGTGTCACGACCTGGGGCCGGGGACCGGCGACTGCCGACCGACCGCTTGCAGCAGCGCAAGGTAGTCGGGCCGTGCCGCGGAATTGCGGTGACGAAGCGTCGCCAGCGTCTCGCCGTGGTAGATCACGAACACCCCGGTGAGTTGGCGCCAGTTTGGACCGGCAATACCAGCCCCGTGGCCGCCGACGATCGACGTGCGAATCCACGGCCACCAAACACCCGGATGGAGCAGCGCGGTGAGGGAGGCCTCCTCGAGGCCAAACGTGCGGTACAACACCCTATCGGGATCGCTGACGCGGACGACGTCGGCAATGTCGTAATGATTGAACCAGTGATCCGCCTCCTCGGGCGACGACATGTGCACGAACGCAACCTGCGTCCCGGTCGCGGCGATGGCCGCGCGGTCACGCGCAATGTCGGCCAGCGCTTGGCGACAGAACGTTCACCCGAAGTGTCTCAAAAAAATCAGGAGCACCGGCGCACGCTCGGCCAGACCCCTGAGCGGCTCGGGCAATGTCATACAGCCGTGACGGCGCTCTGCGCCCAGGCTGCGAGCTTGCGCGCGTCCTCGTAAAAGCGGCGGATCCCTTCGCTCAGCTTTTCGACGGCCATCGCATCCTCGTTGTGCATCCAGCGGAAGGTTTTTTCGTCGAGATGAATACGCTCCTCCGCGCTGGCGCGCGCCGATTCAACTGTCAGCCGCGGCGTCAGCTCACCGGGCGCGTTTTGCAGTTCTTCGAGCAGTTCAGGACTAATCGTCAACAAGTCGGATCCCGCCAACTGCACGATCTGCTCCATTCGGCGAAAGCTGGCGCCCATCACCTGCGTCTTGTGATCGAATTTCTTGAAGTAGTTGTAAATTCGCGTCACTGACGCCACGCCCGGATCCTCGTTCGCTGGAATCTCCCCTCCGCGCTGCTTCTTGTACCAGTCGTAGATACGCCCGACGAACGGGGAGATCAGCGTGACTTCCGCTTCGGCACACGCGACAGCCTGCGCGAAGCTGAAAAGCAATGTCAGATTGCAGTGGATGCCATCGCGCTCGAGCCGTTCGGCGGCGCGGATGCCCTCCCACGTGCTGGCGACCTTGATGAGAATGCGCTCGCGGTTGATCCCGTTTTTCTCGTACAAACCAATCAGATGACGGGCTTTCTCGATGCTGCCCTCGGTATCGAAACTGAGTCGCGCATCGACCTCGGTCGACACGCGGCCGGGAATGATCTTCAGGATCTCGCCGCCAAAGGCCACAGCCAGTTGATCGATGAACGCCTCGGCTCGCGCGGCTTCGCCGCCCGCCACACTTTCTGCGGCTTTGAGCGCGGCATCGACCAGCGGCCGATACGCCGCCTGCTGCGCGGCCTTCAGCAGCAGCGACGGATTGGTGGTCGCGTCCTGCGGGCAATACTCAGCAATGGCTTCGATGTCGCCCGTGTCGGCCACGACCGTCGTGTAACGTTTGAGTGAATCGAGCAGGGACATAGAGACAGGATACTTCGGGTGCGGGGGTGCGGGGGTGCGGGGATGCGGGGGTGCAGGGGTGCAGGGGTGCAGGGGTGCGAGGGTGCAGCCCTACCCGCCGGAGATAGACTGACGCCGTGACGAAACTGCGCGATCTGCCGGAATTCAAACGGCTCGAACAGCATCGCGACCAGATCCGCGCGGGGCATTTGCGGGAGTGGTTTCGCGCCGATCCCACGCGTGCGGCTCGACTGTCGGCGCGCGTCGACGACCTGCTCGTTGACTACTCCAAACATCTCATCATCGATGAAACCCTGCGGCTGCTCCGCGCGCTGGCGCGCGCGCGGGGGGTGGAAGCGCTGCGCGATCGGATGTTTGCCGGCGACAAGATCAACGTGACCGAGAACCGCGCGGTCCTGCACGTTGCGCTGAGAAATCGTTCGGGGCGGCCGATGATGATCGATGGGCAGGACGTGATGCCTGACGTCATGGCGGCCCTCGGTCACATGAAGGATTTCAGCGAACGCATCCGGTCCCGAGCCTGGACCGGGTACACGGGTGCGCCAATCACCGACGTCGTCAATATCGGAATCGGCGGATCGGATCTCGGCCCCGCAATGGTGACCGAGGCGCTCACGCCGTATGCGCGTAAGGGTCCGCGGCTGCATTTTGTGTCGAACGTTGACGGATCGCATCTCAGCGAAACGCTGCGATCAGTAAAGGCCGAGACGACGTTGTTCATCGTCGCGTCAAAAACTTTTACGACTGAAGAAACGATGATGAACGCGCGGTCGGCACAGCAATGGTTTCTGACGAGCGCGCGCGACACCTCCCACATCGCGCGGCATTTTGTCGCGGTTTCAACGAATGAGCGCGAGGTCCGAGCGTTTGGAATCGATCCTGCCAACATGTTTGTCTTTTGGGATTGGGTCGGCGGCCGTTACTCGCTCTGGTCGTCGATCGGGTTACCCATTGCTGTCGCAGCCGGGTTTGATCGTTTCGAGGAGCTGCTCGACGGTGCGCATCACATGGACGAACACTTCCGCACCTCGCCGCTCGAGAACAACTTGCCCATAACCCTGGGTCTCGTCGGCGTGTGGTACGCGGATTTTCTCGGGGCTGAGACGCACGCGGTGCTCCCCTACGATCAGTACCTGCGGCGTTTGCCAGCATATTTGCAGCAGCTTGACATGGAGAGCAACGGCAAACGGGTCGACCGTGCTGGCGCGACGGCGGACGCTCCTACCGGTCCGATCGTCTGGGGCGAGCCCGGCACGAATGGCCAACACGCGTTCTACCAGTTGATTCATCAGGGCACGCGCCTCATCCCCTGCGACTTCTTGATCGCCGCCGAGTCACACAACCCACTCGGCCGTCATCATGCGACGCTCATCGCAAACTGCCTGGCCCAGAGCGAAGCCCTGGCGTTTGGCAAGACGGAGGACGAAGCCCGCAGCGAGCTCCGCGAGCAAGGCATGACAGACGAGGCAATCGGGCAGCTGCTCCCGCACAAAGTCTTCCCGGGCAACCGGCCGTCGACGACGATGGCCTATCGGCAACTGGATGCGAAAACGCTCGGCATGCTGCTGGCGCTGTACGAGCACAAGGTGTTCGTCATGGGCGCGATCTGGAACATCAACTCGTTCGATCAGTGGGGCGTCGAGCTGGGGAAGCAGCTGGCAAAGAAGATCCGGCCGGAGTTGGAGGACGCCGCGCCCGTCACAACGCACGACGCATCCACGAATGCGTTGGCAAATTTCCTGAAGGGCGTGAGGGATGACCGCAAGGACCCTTCGTGACGTCCCACTGAACCCGTGAGGAACCTCGTGAAACTACTCAGCCCGTAGTGCAGCGACCGGGTCAGAATTCGCCGCACGGCGCGCCGGCACGTACGACGCGAGCAGGACGATGCCGACGAGCGCGACGGCGCCTACCAGGAACGTCCCCGGATCGGCGGGTTCGAGCTCGAACAGCAGAGAGCGCATCGACCGTGTCATCGCCGACGCGGCCACGAGGCCGGCAAGGGCACCGAACCCGCCAAGTGCCAAGCTCCGCCAGAGCACAGCTCTAAGGATCTGCGCAGGGCTGGCGCCGACGGCGGAGCGGACTGCGAGCTCCTGGCTGCGCTGACGCACTTCATACGACATCACACCGTAGACGCCCACGGCAGCGAGGAGGATGGCCATCAGCGCGAAAATGGTCGTCACCATGACAGCCGTGCGCGGCCGCGAGAGTTCTTTCGCCAGCAGCGTGTCCATCGTGTCGATGGACTTGATGGCAGCCTGCGACTCGTGCGCGCGGATTCGTTCGCGGATCGCTGTCATGACAGCCTCCGGTGCCGACGCGGTCCGCACGATAAGCGAGCCGGGTGAGAAGAAAAAGAACTGTGCCGCGGGAAAATAGACCGTCAGCCAATTCTTGGTGAGCTCGCGGTACCTGAGATCCGCCGCGACGCCCACGACGGTGACCCAGCCGAATTTCGAGGTGAGCTGCAGCTTCTTGCCGATCGGATCCCGCCCTGGCCAATAGTGCCGCGCGACGGCCTCGCTGACGATGGCTACGGGCGCGCCGTCTCGGCTGTCGGCATCAGTGAACGCTCGGCCTTGAATGATGGGGATGCCAAGCGTCGTGAAGAACGATGGCATGACAGGTTCCCAGGTCGCCCACGGATTGGTCCGGGCTTCCTCCGGTGTTTGTCCCTCGAACGTCATGGCCGCGCTCAGCCCCACGACGCCCGTGCCAGGGCCGAGATGAACCGGCGACGCGGCCAGCACGCCTGGAATCGACGCGACATCTGGCAACAGCCGGTCATAGAAGGCCAGGCGTGCGGGCGCATCCGCGTATCGAGCCTGGGGTAGCAACAGCTCAATGACCGCGAGGTTCTTTGATGCAAATCCTCGATCAATCGCCTGCAGATGCGCGAAGGATCGAACGAGCAGGCCAGCGGCGATGGCGACCACGACGGCCGCTGCAATCTGACCCACGGTGAAGACTCGGAGACCACGGTTGCTGCGTGCGCCTCGCAATGAAAACTCCACTGGCCCGGTGACCGACGTGAGCGCGAGTCGGCGGTGGCCCCAGACGGGCACCGTTCCGAGACTGAGCACCCAGGCCAATGTTGCCACGATGCAGAATGCCAGAACCCAGAGGTTGAGCGTTGCATCCTCGATTCGGGGAACATCGCCCGGCGCAAGCCACTGAACGATCCACAGTAAGAGGCGCGCAATGAACAGACCCGCCAAAGCTCCGAGGCCGCCGAGCACAAGCCCCTCGGTCAGCGTTTGCCGCGCTAATCGGAGGTGGCTCGCTCCCAATGCGACTCGGACCGCCAGCTCTTTGCGTGCCGCGGCCGCGCGCATCAGCAACAACGCCGCGACGTTGACGCCCGCAATGGCAAACACCAATCCCGCCGCACCGAACAGAAACCACAACACTTGCCGGCCGCTGCCCAGCACGGAATCGATCAACGGCTGCACGACAACCCGCATGGGCCGATAGGCGTCCGGGAACTGTGCGACGACTCGTTGGTGAATCAAGTCGAGTTCAGCGCGCGCCTGGTCTGGCGAAACGCCGGGTACCAGCCGCCCCAGCACCTCGAAATGATGAAGGTGACGGCTCTCGATGTTGAAACGTCCCTCGTCGCCGTCAAAAAAGCGGGCAGCGGTAACCCAGATGTCGGTTCTGAATGGGTAGTCGAATTCGGCCGGCGCAACGCCAACGACCAGCACCGTGCGTCCTCCGCCAGCCCAGGTCAGCCGGCGCCCGACAATACCTGGCGCCTTGGCGCGCCAGAAGCGTTCGCTCACGACGCCGACCAATTCGGCGCCCGGGAGTTCGTCGCCAGCCTCGAGCCAGCGCCCCGCGACTGGCTGGCCCCCGTGGAGGACGCTGAAAAAATCGGCCGAGACAGGCGCCAACTCGATCGCCTCAGATTGACCATCGACGGTGATTGGGATGGACATGGCGTCGGCGTATTGAATCGCCGCAAGAGCCTCGAAGCTCCGGCTCTCGTCGCGCCATGTTCGAAACTCGTGGTACGAAACTGAAACACGCGCCATGCCACGCTGGGCATCGTTGTTCCAGATCCGCACGATGCGATTCTGGTTGGCGACGATGGGGTCGAGCAGGACGGCGTTGACGACCGCGAACAGCGCCGTGATCACCCCGATGCCGAGACCGAGGGTGAGGACGGTGATGACCGCGAAGAATCCGCTTCGGCGCAGGTTGCGCACGGTGTAGCGCAAATCGTGCAGCAGGACATCCGTCATCGACTCAATCCTTCGACCGTTGTCGCCCAATTAACTTGCGTTTATCCTCGTTGAAGATGCGGACGCCGCGGTGTGTCGCCGCTGGAAGAGTTCGGGAAAAGACGATGACGTCGATCTCCGGCATCTCGCCGTGGCCGCCCTGCGCGGTCATGACCTCATAGGTCTTACGTCCCATGACGGCGGTGTCGAATTCTTTGTACAGCGCAGCGAAGTCGATGGAAGGGTCCATCACGATCCAGTCGTATTCGCCGTGAGGGCCCGCGATGAAGCCGTCCAGACTCACAGCGACCTGGTAGCGCAGTCGTCTGCTCATTGATCGAGCCCCTCGATGCGTAGGGCGAGCCGCGGCATCTCCGACTAACGAGTGTGGGGAGACATCTCGAATGCCCTTCCCGAGAGAGGGTAACACTTCATTCCGGGAACGAGGCCCAAACCACCCGAATTGCCGATGACGGCGCCGACTGGCGGGGATACATGATCTTCGTGTCACTATATGTTGCCGCCTGTCAACGACACGCAATTCAACGGGACGATGAAACCCACCATCAGCCCCTGGGACGAGCATAATCAAACCCTCGTTGCGAACGTCCATCCAGCTGACTGGATCAATCCTTCCCCTGCCGGCTCTTACAACCTTGTCGTCATCGGGGCGGGCACTGCGGGCCTCGTCACTGCGGCCGGTGCAGCCGGTCTCGGAGCGAAGGTCGCACTTGTCGAGAAGCACCTCATGGGCGGCGACTGTCTGAACGTCGGCTGTGTGCCGTCCAAAACGATGATCCGTAGCGCGCGTGCGGCGAGAGAGGTCGGTCGAGCCAGTGAGTTTGGCGTGCGCGTGCCGCCCGATACTCACCTCGATTTCCCCGCGGTGATGGAGCGCGTCCGCCGCATTCGACGAGGCATCTCGCCGCACGATTCCGCTGCACGATTCAAGACCCTTGGCGTGGATGTTTTTTTCGGGGAGGCACGCTTTGCCGATGCGCACACGATTCTGGTTGGCGATTGCAGGCTACGTTTCAGCCGCGCGGTCATCGCGACTGGAGCGCGCCCGATAATTCCGCCTATTCCCGGCCTGGCCGAAGCCTGTCCGCTGACCAACGAAACGGTCTTCAATCTCACCGAGCAACCGCGGCGGCTGGCGGTCATTGGCGGGGGGCCGATTGGCTGCGAGCTGGCGCAGGCGTTTCAGCGCCTCGGCACGCAAGTCACCCTCTTTCACGACAAGGGCCGCTTGCTCGATCGCGAAGATCCAGACGCCGCCGCGATCGCCCGCAACGCATTCGAGCGTGAAGGGGTTCAGCTCCTCCTCGGCGGTCGCCTCGAACGCGCCGACCTGCGCGGTGAGGAGAGAGTCCTCCATTTCATGGACAGCGGCCAATCGCGGAGCATCACCGTGGACGCTCTCCTGGTGAGCGCCGGGCGTCAGCCGAACGTCGAAGGTCTCAACCTTGAAACGGCAGGCGTGGATTACGACCCGCGCGAAGGCGTACAGGTCGACGACGGCCTTCGCACATCTGCCAGAGGGATCTACGCGTGTGGCGACGTGTGCATGAAATGGAAATTCACGCACGCCGCGGACGCCGCCGCACGGATCGTGATTCAGAACGCCTTGTTTGCGATCGGTCCGTTTGGGCGACGAGCTCTGAGCTCACTCACGATGCCGTGGTGCACATACATCGACCCGGAGATCGCTCGCGTTGGCATCAATGAAGACGAAGCACGGGAGCGCGGAATCGAGTTGGACACATACTTTCAGGCTCTCGACAAAGTGGACCGCGCAATCACCGACGGCGAGACCGAAGGTTTTGTCAAGATTCACACGCAAAAAAGGGCCGGTGACATCCTCGGGGCGACAATCGTGGCTCGCCACGCCGGTGAGATGATCAGCGAGATCAGTGTAGCGATGGCCGCTAAAATCGGACTGGGACGGCTCGCGAACATCATCCACCCGTACCCCACTCAGGCCGAGGCGATCCGCAAGTGCGGCGACGCGTACAACCGCACGCGGTTAACGCCGCGGGTCAGGCGCCTGTTCGAATTCTGGCTGCGTCATACGCGATGAGCAGGAAGGGAAACATCATGAACGCCAGAATCCCGATCGCCGGATGTGGACTCGCGCTCGTTGCTGTCCTGATGCTGCTGTCCGCGGCTCTCGGGTACCGCGCGGGGCTCGTAGGATTGCAAACGGCCTTTGTGCTGCTGCGGTGGGGCGCCTACCTAGGCGGCGCGGCGGCCGTCCTTTCTCTCCTCGCCCTGGTCCTGACGCTGGTGCGGCCACGAGGCGAACGCCGAGGGCTGGCGCTCGCGGGGCTTGGACTGCTCCTCGGAGCTGCCCTGTTCGGCTTCCTTGCAAGTCAGTTGTACAGGGCGCGCGGAGTTCCTCCCATCCACGACATCACGACCGACTTGAATGATCCCCCGGCGTTCGCGGCGGTGCTGCCGCTCCGGGCAAACGCCCCCAACACGGTGGACTACGGCGGCCCGGAAGTGGCCGCCCAGCAGCGCAACGCCTATCCGGATATCGGTCCGGTAACCTTGAACGTCCCGCCGGCGCAGGCGTTCGAGAGAGCGTTGGCGGCGGTACGGGCAATGGGTTGGGACCTCGTTGCATCCGATCCAAGCGCTGGTCGCATCGAGGCCACGGACACTACATTTTGGTTTGGATTCAAGGACGACGTGGTCGTTCGGGTCCGTCCCGCGAACGGCGGGAGCCGAATCGATGTCCGTTCGCTCTCACGTGTGGGTCGCGGCGATGTAGGGACGAATGCCCGAAGGATTCGCGCCTATCTCAGGGAGCTTGCTAAGTGAAGCTCTCTCCAGCGCCAGACATGGGCTGCTTCATGGGAGCAGTTGCTCACGCGGCACAGGTGAGGGCAAGCGCGATGGCTCGCCGTTTCCCGGCAACGTCCAATGGTCTGGCTGTTCCCGAAAAGGGGCGGCCAACATCGCCGGTAAACGCACATCGGCGGGCTCCTGATAAGCCGGGACTCCTACGGCGATCTCGGATTGATGGACGTTCAGCTTCAGGGTTCCATGCAGCCAGTCCCACACGCTGAGCCCGCTTGACCAATTCGAGTCGGTCTCCTCGCGCACGCTGGAGTGATGGATGCCGTGCATGCGCGGCGTGACAACGATCCGGTTCAGGATACGTTCGAGACCGATCGGCAGCGCGACGTTGGAGTGGTGGAAGAGGATGGACATCAAAAGTGTGGTCTGCCACATGGAGAGCGCCCGCGGCGACGTGCCAATGAGCAACACCTGTGCTGTCCTCCATGGCAAGGAGATCGTCAGCTCGCCGAAGTGGAAGCGGAGTGCCGTGGACGCGTCGAGATCCAGGTCGATGTGATGCACCGCGTGGAACCGCCAGAGCCATGGCACGCGGTGCACGAGAACGTGCCACACATAGAGCGTGTAATCCATCAGGGCGATCGCGCAGAGCACTTCGAGCCACGGTGGTAGCCTGAGCCACTTCACCAGTCCCCACCCGCGCCGCTCGACCTGCGCGGCGACGAGCGTGACCACGGGTGCCTCGGCAAGCTGCACTGCCATCGCGCCCAGCGCGCCGATGGCGAGGTTGCGCGCCGTATGCCGCAGCTTCGGCTCGACCTCGCGACGGAGGGGCTGCCGACGCTCTAGCCAGACCAAAACGAGGAAGGTTCCTGCGACGACACAAGCTGACAACCATGACGGCAACGGCTTGACCGTCGTGCGCGCCGTGCGCTGATCCGCGGGGAGGAAAGGCATCGGGGTGATTGTGAAGTGGCGCGCCCGACAGGATTCGAACCTGTGGCCTTCGGCTCCGGAGGCCGACGCTCTATCCAGCTGAGCTACGGGCGCGTGCTTGTAATGCGGGAGAAACCGGAATCGACAGTGTAACTGCCGGGCCGGTACGCCATCAAGCGCGCCGCGCCGTATTGCAGCCCCCTGCGGCAGCGTCCGATAAAGCTGCCGGAGGGTCCGCGGGTCAAGATGAAACCGTATGAAATCTGCCTGATTGCCGTCTTTCTCGTTGCCATCGGCATCGGATTCTTCTGGCTGCCACGCTCGGTTGCCGACCAGATGCGTGCGAGCGATCCTCGGATTCGACAGGAACTCTTTGATCTTCTCCAGCCAGTCGCTCTCACCAACTGCAGGCTCGAACGGTTTGGTGAGCCTCACGATGGCGGCTATCTGATGTGCGCCAACCTCCTGGACTCGGTCCAGGCGGCCTACTCCTACGGCATCTCGGGGTATGACCAGTGGGGCTGTGACGCCTCCACCAAGCTGAAAGTCAAACTGCATCAGTACCGACTGTTTCGACACGCGTCAACCCGCATGCCCCGAAGGCGATACCGTGTTTCACGCCGAGTGCGTAGGCGACACCACGAAGACCGAGGACGGGCGGTTGTTCGACACCATGCAAAATCAGTTCGCAAAGAATGGCGACGCGAACAAGCGCCTGGTCATGAAGATGGATGTTGAAGGCGCCGAATGGGACTCACTGCTCCACGCCTCGGACACGACGCTCGATAACATCGACCAGCTCGCGATCGAGCTGCATTACATCAACGACGAGCGATTCGTGAGGACCGTGCAGCGTTTGAAACAGTTTTTTCATGTGGCCCATCTCCATTTCAACAACGTCAGTTGTGCAGATGGCCTCGACCCATTCCCTGCGTGGGCGTACAGGGTACTGTTCGTCAACAAGCGAATTGGCGACGTCGATCCCGCACAGAGGCCTACGGGTGTTCATACGCTGGCGGCGCAGAACGATCCCCAGCGTCCAGACTGCCAGCCCCAGTCACCGTAGTCCGGCATCGTCCGCGAGGTTCGCGGTTGGCATTTCAGAATCGTCAGCCCAGCTACAAATAGGTCGTCGCCAGACCCGCTCGGATCGGGACGGGTTCACAAGCATTCGAAAATCAGCCTATTTCTTCAAGGTCTTGCCTCGGCAGCGCAGTTGCAGAACCGTGCGGTTTGCACTGCACACCGACGACGGTTCAGGAGATCCCAATGTCCAAGTCTCTGAGGCAGCACCAGCGGGTAGTCAATCGCAGAATGAGCTCGATCCTGATGCTGACCTTCGTCGCCATGCTGGTGCTCGTCGGGCTAGCAGGGTTGAATCGAGCGCCAGGCACAATCTTTGAGTCCTCCGCGCTCGCGCTGACACCTGTATCGTTGCTGCGCTAGGCCGCTATGGAATGGTCGGAACTTTCCGACCATCCCAGGGCCCCTTGTGAATCGCAGGGCACAACAATCCGCCCAAACGCGCCACCTGCGACGTGGCCATCTCCTTGCTCCCGTCATTGGGTTGGAGGTTTGCCATCATGTTCAAATTCACCACGGCCGCGCTGGTCGTGTTGGGCAGCGCGCTGTTATCTACCCCGGCTTTATCTCAATCAACGCCAAACCCGACACAACAGCCCGCCGTCAATGCAGGGGCTCCGCCTGATCAGGTTCCTGTATTCCGTGTAACGGTCGTTGGACGCACAACGCCGGCCGTTAACTACCGGCACCGCGCTGGTGCTACGAGAGTCGATTTTCGCGGCACGCCGCTGCTTCCGGACGCCAACGGAGAGGCAAAAATCGAAAGCAAGCAGGGTTATATCGAGGTGGAAGTTGAATTCGATGATCTCTCCCCTGCGACCAAATTTGGCCCGGAATACCTGACCTACGTCATGTGGGCGATTACGCCCGAAGGCCGTGCGACCAACCTCGGAGAAGTCCTCCTCAACGGAAGCCGAAGCAAGCTGAACGTGACAACCGAGCTGCAGGCTTTCGGACTCGTCGTCACCGCGGAACCGTACTTCGCGGTCTCGCAGCCCAGTGACGTTGTCGTGATGGAAAACGTGGTTCGCCCGGACACCCGTGGGGCTGTTGACGTTGTTGATGCGAAATACGAGTTGCTGAAGCGCGGGACATATCTCCTGTCGTCCAACCCACGCGATCTCCCGGCGCGTCAGTTAGAGCCGGATGTTCCACTCGAGCTGTACGAGGCGCGCAATGCGGTTCACTTCGCGCGCATCGCGGGCGCCGACGAATATGCGGTCGACACGTTCCAGAAGGCCAGCGGTCTGCTTGCCAAGGCGGAGGAAATGTACGACAAGGATCGCGGACGCCGCGCCACCATCGGTGTCGCACGAGAGGCCGCGCAGGCTGCTGAAGACTCCCGACTGATCGCCCTGCAGCGGCGCGAAGCCGAGATCGTCGCGCGCGACCGACGCCTGACGCTCGAGCGCGAAGCTGCGGCACGTTCGGCAGAAGCGAATGCGCTTCGTCGTGCACGAGAGCAGGAGCAACAGCGTGCGCTGGCCGAGAATGACCGGCGACGGGCAGAGGAGCAGCTTCGGGCGGCGGAACGATCGGCGGAAGAAGCCGCCGCGCGCGCAGCGCGCGAGCGCACAAGCCTCGAAACCGAGCGACTCGAGACCGAACGGCGACGGGCCGAGGCCGAGGCCGCACGGGTGGCAGCGGAGCGCGCGAAAGCCGAAGCCGAGGCGTCGGTTCAGAAGCTCGCCGCTGAACGCGCTGACGCCGAGGCGCGAGCCCAGGCCGCACAGCAGAGCGCAGCGCAGGCCGAGCGCGAACGCGCGGAGCTACGAGAAAAGCTGCAGCAGCAGTTGAACATCATCCTCGAGACGCGTGAGTCTGCCCGGGGGCTCATCGTGAACATGTCGGACGTGCTCTTCGACACGGCCAAGGCAACGCTCAAGCCCGGCGCGCGCGAGAAGCTTGCGAGGGTTGCTGGCGTGTTGCTCGCCTACCCCGGACTCGAGATCACCGTCGAGGGACACACTGACAGCGTCGGTACCGACGAGTACAACCAGGACTTGTCCGAACGCCGGGCCGCCTCGGTGCGCGGGTATCTGGTGAGCCAGGGCATTCCTCGAGAAACGATCGAGGCAATGGGCTTTGGCGAATCCCGCCCTGTCGTTACCAACGACACCGCGTCAGGGCGACAACAAAATCGGCGAGTCGAACTCGTGATCGCAGGTGAGCCGATCGCGGTGACGACGGAGCGGAGATAAACACGGTCGCCAGTCACCGGTCCCGGTCTCCGGTCCCGAAGGCACTGAGGGAGACCTTTCGTGCCGGAGACCGGAGACCGGAGACCGTGGGCTACAGGAGTTTCTTAATCAATTGCACCTGCCCCGCATGGTAGACCGCGTGGCACGTGATGCCGAGCACCAGGTCGAATCGCTCGGCCTCGCTCAGTGGCGAGTTACCTCCCTCGCCAATTTTTGCGACGACGTCGGCCAGCTTTCGCTGCTCCGTGTCGACGGCACTCACGATCTGGGTCCATTTCAGGCGTGAGGCATCGGGGACAGCAAACCAGTCCTCGCCCTCGAGGACGAATGGCTCTGGCGATGTGCCGGCCAACTGCCCTCGCACGTTGCGCGTGCAGTACGCGTGATGCAGCGCGATTTCCGCGATGCTGTGTCGGCCTGCCGCGGGCCGCCTGAACGCGGCTTCTTCCGCGACGTCAGAAATTGCCGCCTTGAAGTCCGGGCCGTGCCACGCGCCCGAGCCGTAGCCTTCATTCAGGGTTCGAACAAGGATTGCAGTGCCTTCCGCATGTGTCGTCGTCATAGCGATCTCCTGTTGATGCGACCGTCGTTCCCCCATCCGTCTGCCAGTAGTCATGTGTAACCTTCTAAATAGATAACGTCGGTTTCACAGCGTAGACCCTGGCGCGTAACCTGTCAATACATTTTTAGAAGTTACATCGTCGAGGTACAATGCCCAAGTGTCGGCCGCGAAATCCCAGTCCTCCGTCGCCACTCCGGAAGATGTGGATGCGCTTGGGACGCTGGCGTTCGTGAACACGCTCAGCGGTCGGCCGACGTCCGCGCCGGCAGAGCGGCTAGTGTCGTACGACGCGTTTGTAACCTGGGCGCGAGAGGCGGGGCTGCTCAAAACCGATGAGGCCGAGCGGCTCATAGCACGGGCCCGTCGACGCGTCGCCGAAGGCGATCGTATCGTCGAGCGCGCGCGCGATCTCCGCGAGCGCCTTCACGACACGTTCACGTCTTTGAGCGCGGGAAAGACGCCGACAACGCCCACGCTGGTGGCAGTGAGTGCGCATTTGTCGCGTTGGTATGCGCATGGGCGGCTGGTGCCGGTGAGCGGCAGCCTGCAGTGGGTGTACGGCGGCGACGACGACCTCGAGCGCCCGTTCTGGGAAGTGGCGCGTGCGGCTGCGAGGTTGCTCACGTCTCCCCTCGTCGGTCGCGTGCGCGCGTGTGCGGCAGAGGATTGTGGATGGTGGTTTCTGGACGACACCAAGAACGCGAGCCGCCGGTGGTGCGACATGAAGATCTGCGGCAATCGCGACAAGGTGCGACGGTTCCGTGAGCGCAATCGGTAGCCGTCGCGCGGGACTTTAGATTCGTGACCTGCTATGATCGGGGTTTCGCGCGCGAGACATGGTGTGACCGTACGTCGCGCGGGACTTCTTGACCGCCGAAGCCTCGGCGAAGGCGGTTAGTCCCGCGATTGTTGTGTAGCGCGGGGTTAATCCCGCGAACGCCCTCCGCGTGGGCCCGTAGCTCAACTGGCAGAGCAGCAGACTCTTAATCTGTTGGTTGAAGGTTCGATTCCTTCCGGGCTCACCACTAACTGCCTTATTTACAGTACATTAGCCGTCGCTTCCACTGCGTAGGATGGAGCCTCCCGTAATAGCTACCGCATAGCGACCCGCCCCGCAGTTGTCGTGTCTAGGGCCTGGGTCACCCGTCACTTCGACCTTCTTCGCGCCGATTCACTTCGCCGGGCTGTAGCGCCCGTCTTGTCCACCGCGTAGAGCTTTTGCAGCATCGCGTAGTCCACTCGCTTTGGAGGCGCGGAGGGATGCTCCATTGGTCGGTCGTTAACTGAATGCGGCTTGCAAGACGAGATTCAATGTCGCGCATGAATTGCGTCGCCGTATCGGCGTCGCGCGTACCGACGATCCACGACACACAGAGCTTAGAATCCGCATCAATAGCGGTCCACGTCCACGCGTCAAGTGTGTCCGGGTTGCGCTCCAAGATTTCGGGTGTGACGTTCTTCTTCTTCGCGTAAACAAAGGCCCAAATTTCATCGCATGGAAGGCGCTTACACGGCAGGTTGGGTAGGGTCTGAACTTGATAACGCGAGCGGGCATTGCCCAATTCGCCTAGCAGCTTGGTGATGGTGTTCTTCGACGCGTCCTGCGGACGGTTGACGGATGCCGCACCCTTCCACCAGAGCTGTAACCACCGCCACTCGCCTTGCCGTGTCATTCGATTCATACTGACCATAATGCTTGAAAGATCGCCCGCAGCCAACCACAGCCGCCTAGCGTTTCGAATTGGAGTCCGGACGGATGGCCGCGTCCCGTGCGCGCAAGGTCCCCAGCAGAAGGCACGCCAGGCCGATGAGAAGCTGGAGATGGACGAGCTGACCGAGATCGTAGGCGCCGAAGACGCCGAGCAGCCAGGAAATGAGCAATACAAGTCCGGCCTTAAACAACATGCGATCCTCCAGTCTTGCGACTACGAGGATGGCGGCCCGACCACCCAGCTGCCTGCAGCGGAGTGTCGCTGCACCCTTGGTTTGTGGAAGATTATCTCAAAAGACGTATGGGCGCGCTCACCGCAGGCAAAGTCCGCGGGGCGCCGCCGCGCCTTCCTAGGAAGATCTTAAGCCCATTTGGGCCTCGGGGCGCGACGAGTGCCAGTACGCCGAGCGGGAACACGATCTCGCCATTCGTCAGGAAATAGATGGAAGCCGGTACGAACATGCCGCCCATCGCCGCGGCAATCGGAAGCGCCGCCTGGGGTGGGGACGCCAGCTCGCGACCTCACGTTTGAGTCCAGCCCCGACAACTGAGGAAAAACAGCGCCATGAGTCCGTCGTTGATCCACCGATGCACAGTCACTTCTTCGGCCAGCCGGCCGGCATCATTACCGGCCGACCGTGGCGAATCCAGTGCTGATGTTCGAGGTGCCGCACTCTCCGTAACCAAGATGAAAGCCCGTCATCCGCGTCGCAGCAACCTGCGGTCGAAGAGCCACGCAGCTTGTGCAAGCGCGACTGCGGCGACCATAGCGCCAATACTGAGATAGATGGCATAGTCCTCGCCCGCTGCTGCTGACCAGAACGCGCGCATCGGCCAATACGTCGGAAGTACGCCGGCCACGTACTGCAATGGCACGGGGAGAAAGAACGCAACGACCGGCAGGAGATTGACGCCGTTTAACACCTTCACCATCGCGAATCCCGCCACTTTGTTTGGCGCGGCTGTCGCGAGCACGAGCGCCAGGAGCGGCGCTGACAGGCCGGCCACGGCTGCGATGGCCAACAACGACGTCAATGGCAGCGGAGTGATTCCGATGAGCGGATAGCCAACAAGCGTCGATGCTGTTCCGAAAAGCAGCGGCAGCGTGACACGGTACGCGAGATACCGCCGCATCGAGAGCGGCGTGACACGCAGCGCAACCAGCGTGCGCGCATCCCGCTCGTCCAAGAGTAGGAACCCAATCACCATCCCGACGATGCCCGGCGCCGTCATCAGATAGCCACCCATGATGAGGGGGTAGTACGGCGCGAGGTTGAACCCCGTGGCCGTGAGCAACGCCCCTCCGGCTCTGGGAATCAGAACGCGGAACAGGAGTGCAAGCCCCAGGGGCATTAGCAGGACCCACCCGAGAAGCGGGTCACGCCACAATAACCGAGAGTCCGCGTACACCAGCGCACGTAACGTCGTCGTGGTCACCGCCCGCCTCCCGCACGCGTGTCACGCATCAATTGCGCAACACGGTTCCGTCCCCATACGAATGCGACCGCGCTCCAGAACACCGAGCCGAAGGCGCCGAAGACGATTTCACCGGCATTCCCGGCGCCATATCCCGCTCGGATCAATGCGAGCGCCGGCTCGATCGGATGCACCAGAAACGGTGTGCGCGGTCCAAGACCGAAATGCGGGAGCAGCGGCAGCAGAAGCACGGCCACGAAGACCGATGCTGGGAGAAGCATCTCGTTGACCGACGCATAACGCGCCCCTACTGCCGCGCCCAGGCCTGTATAGATCACGCCGAGCGCGCCGGCCCCAGAAAGAATGAGCAGCCACGACCCGCCGGTGCCGAACGCGATCAACACGACCGCGACCGTTTCGGCCGCGGCAAGTGCCGTGAGCGTGATCATGCGTGTCGCGAGGTATGCGGCCGGCGAAAAAGGCGATACGGCAAGCGCGGTGAGCGTCCCCTCGTCTCGCTCCAGCAGCATGAGTCCCGCCACAAAGAAGAACGTGGTGATCTGCAGATTGACAGCAAGAAGCGCAGGCACCCACGCTGCCCCGTCTGCGCGCACACCTTCGGGGACACTAAGAAGGAGACCTCCGACGAGGAGGACGACGAAACCGCTCGCCCAATAGAACCCGTTCCTCGCTTGCAGGACGATGTCCCACCGGAGGGCCGTGACGAACGCGATCATGCGAGCCTCCGCCCCGTCATGCGAACGAACACGTCTTCGAGCGTCGTTTCCAACGTGTGAATCGTCTCAACATCACCGGACCGGAGAAGGGTCTGGAACTCCGGATCATCGGCCAGGCCATCGAGCGCAAACTCGCGGACCGCACGAGTTCCATCGCGTATCGCTTCAACCCGTACGACTCGCCGGCCGTACGCCAGCCGCAGTGCCCGCGGCGCATCGAGCGCCGCGATCCCGCCGTCCACCAGAAAGGCCACGCGGTCGCACAGCTCGTCGGCAGTCGCCATGTCGTGTGTCGTCAGGAAGATTGTGGCGCCCGCGTCCCTTGCCTCGCGGATCACCTGGCGGATCCGCCTGGCCGTCACTGGGTCGAGCCCGGCCGTCGGCTCGTCCAAGAACAGCAGCTCGGGACGGTGGAGCAGCGCGCGAGCCAGCGTCAGACGACCACGCATCCCCTTTGAGAATTCGCCCACGCGCTTGTCGGCGTCTTCTGCCAAGCCGACGCGATCGAGGAGTGCACCTGGAACCGCGGTGTGACCGCCGTGGAGCCCCGCAAAGAAGCGAAGGTTCTCGTGAGCCGTAAGTTTCAGATAGTGGTTCGGCGCCTCGAATGCGACTCCGATCCTCCGGTAGTAATCTCTGTCCCACGCTCGGAGATCTCGGCCCAACACGGTGATGGTGCCTTCATAGGCGTCGAGCAACCGAATGAGGACGTTCTGGGTCGTACTTTTTCCGGCTCCGCTTGGACCGAGGAAGCCGAAGATCTCGCCACGCTCCACCGCAAAGGCGACGTCGCGAACGGCGGGGCGGTTAGCGCCGGGATAGGAAAAGCAGAAGGATTGAGTCTGAATCACCGGACCGGTTGACCCGGCCGTCCGAACGTGAAGAGCGCCGGCATGGTCCGCGGTCATGTCCGTTCACTTTCCTCGCTCGACAGCGGAGCATCCTCAACGGGTCCGGTGCTGATGTGGTTTGGGGGCATCCTAGCAAACGCTGATGGCGTGACGCACTGCCCGCGCCTGCCGCTCAAACGTGCCCGGTCAAAGATGCACCGCTTCTGCACGCCGAAGGCTCTGGGAGGGTCCCCGCGATGTGGACGCGCCAACAGCGTCTCCCGAGCCACGCGGGCTACGGCACGAGCAGTAGCGGAACTGACAGTGCCACGACAAACACGATCACGACCAACCAAGACACCGGATTCGTTCATTGGATCAGCACTTTGTGTCGCGACAGGTGGATGCCCATGCGTAGGATGATTGTCCCGACGACCGCCGCGAAGGCTGAACCTCCAAAAATTCCGACTTTCGCCGCGTCGAGCACACTTGTCCTTTCGAAAGCCAGCGTCGCGATGAAGAGTGACATCGTGAACCCGATGCCACCCAACCAGGCGCAGCCATGCAGGGCCGTCCAGTTCACGCCCGACGGGAGCGTGGCCACGCGCAGCTTCACGGCGGCCAAAGCGGCACCAGTGATCCCCAGCGGTTTTCCGATGACAAGACCCAGAATCACCCCCAGAGTCACTCGCCCGCCTGACGATCCCGTGAGAGAGACGCCCGCGTTCGACAACGCGAACAGGGGCATCACGACGAAGGCTGAAAAGCGGTGGAGCGCGTGTTCCAGCCGAAGTAGCGGCGCCGTGACGCTTTCACTCGCGCGCTCGAGGCCGATGATTGCCTCCTGCTGACCCTTACTCGTCAGGACGAGCAGATCGCCGGTTTCGGTACGGTCGAAGTCATCCAAGAGGCCGCGGGCTTTGACGGAGTACTCCATCGCGTTGATGCGAGTTCTCGTTGGGATTACGAACGCGAGCAGTACGCCGGCGATTGTGGGGTGGACGCCTGACTCGTGTACGAAGAACCACAGACCGAGACCGAGAAGTAGATACGGCGTCAGTCGTCGCACGCGCAACAGGTTGAGGCCGATAAGCGTCACAAGAACAAGCCCGGCTATACCGAGCGCACCCCACACAATCTCGCGCGTATAGAAGAACGCGATCACAAGAACGGCTCCCATATCGTCCACAATCGCCAGGGCCGCCATGAACACTCTGAGGCCGCCCGGCGCGCCGGGTGCAACCAGTGCCAGAACACCCAACGCAAAGGCGATGTCCGTTGCCATCGGGATCGCCCAGCCTCTGGTCTCCATTCCTGCGCTGTTGACGAAGAAGTAGATCGAGGCCGGAACGACCATCCCACCAATAGCGCCGGCTATCGGCAACGCTGCCTGACGTGGTGACGCAAGCTCTCCAGCCAATGCCTCTCGTTTGATTTCTAGCCCGACAAGAAGGAAGAAGATCGCCATCAAGCCGTCGTTGATCCACTGATGAACGCTTAGCGACAGGGTGTGACTTCTCCACGCGACGGCTACCGGCGTTTCCCACAGAGCGTTGTACGCGTCGGCCCACCCGGAATTAGCGGTAATCAGGGCCGCGACCGCGCAGCCGACGAGCAGGCCCCCGGCGGCCGCTTCGGTCCGGAAGAATTCCTGAAACGTTGAATGCGTTTCTTGCGAGGCGACGGTCATCAATTTTCCTCATCACCATGCGTATTGCCGAATCGCGTGCGCACCCAGTCGCCCAACAGGCCCGCGGCGGCCACGACGAATGGCAATGCCAATAGGAACTTGAATGTCGGCTCGAGCGCGTCGTACCACAGAAGCGTCTCTTGAAACTCGTTCATGACGCCCGCTGCAAGGCCGCCCGTCTCCGCTTCTCCTCGCTGCTCCAGAGCCTGCGCCTTCATTCCTACTGGTCTGAATGGTTGTGATGCGCCGCGGCCCGCATCGCGCGCTTTTGCCAAAGCCACAGCGAGATGCCCGAATGATCCGGCGAGGCAGGAGTGATTACGATGGGACGAACGACGGTCCTGGGCGGATAATCGGCGTGCAAAAGCAGCCACGGATTCCTCCTGATCTTGAAACGACCGGAGGATGGCGGCCCGACCACCCTATTGCCTGCAGCGGGATTTCGCCGCACCCTTGGTTAGAGATTATGTCAAACCAGAAGGTAATTATCCCTTGAGTCAGACGCGGTCGATGCCCGTACCTCGTTTCGAGCTTATATTTCATGAAACCAAATGAGACTTGTGCTCGTTGCTGTGGGTGGAGCCATCGGGTCAACCCTTCGCTACCTGCTTGATGGCGAAGTGTACCGTTGGCTCCCCGCGACGTTCCCGTACGGAACCTTTGTCGTCAACGTCGTCGGCTGTGGGATCTTCGGCCTGCTAGTGGGCATTGGCGAGCAACAATTAATCGTCGGTTCGCCCGCTCGCACGTTCCTGCTGATCGGCGTCATCGGAGGGTTCACCACGTTCTCATCGTTTGCGTTTGAAACCGTCCAATTGCTCCGGGATGGCGAATGGTGGCTTGGCGCGCTCAACACCATCGGGCAGGTTGTGATCGGATTTGCGGCGCTCTGGGCTGGCTTCTCGCTAGGCCGAATCTTGCAGGGGACGTCATGAAGATTCCGACCAAAGGGAAATTGCTGCGGATCATCGTTGGCGAAGCGGACCGCTGGCACGGGCGCCCGCTCTATGAAGCCGTGGTCGAAGAGGCACGAAAACGCGGGCTGGCCGGTGCCACCGTCTGGAAGGGAACGATGGGCTTCGGCGCGCACAGTCGGTTGCACACGGCGAAGATTCTGCGACTGTCACAAGATTTGCCCGTCGTAATTGAAATCGTGGATGCGCCTGAGAAGATTGAGGCGTTCCTGCCGGACCTCGACACAATGGTGCAGGGAGGACTTGTCACCGTTGAACGGGCGCAAGTCATTTTGTACCGAGGGCCGGCGACTCCGCGTGAATAGGGACTTTCGGATTATGCAGCGGCGCGTGTCGCGCCCGTCGGGAGCGACAGCCCACCTGGCGGGAATGGATTCGCGCAGCCCGCCGTGGCTTGCCCCGAAGCTGTTGCCGCAATCCAGAGCGTGCCGATGAGCGCGGCGACGATACGACCAGCTCGTGATCGCACTTGGGTCCACCACGAATTTCTACGGCTTGCCAGGCTGCGTGCATGGGCGAAGGTGCGACGGATTGACGCACCACCATTTACGGCTGTGGTCGAGGACGATATCGCGCGGCAGCAGTCTGACATCTTCGAATTCGCGCGTCGTCATGGTTCCTGAACGGGATCGCACCGCTGGGAGGCAGAATTACCGGGAGTCGAATCCGCCGCACCAGCTCGACGAATCGCGCATCCGAATGCAGCGGTTCGAACCGTGGATCCACGTTCAGATCGATCAGCCAACTACTATCGCGATCGTCATACGCTTTCTGCAACCACGGGAATGCTTAGCGGCCGAACTGCCGCACGTCCCCTGGGTTGTGCGCTGCGAGCCACGCTTCATTGCCCGAAAAGCGCACTCTCTCGACCAATTCCACTAGGCAGTTCGGTGAGCGATGAGCTCGCTCTTCGTGATGCCCACGCGCTAAAGCGACTAAAGGATATTGAGCGGCGCGCATGGCTGTGAGTTGCTTAGGCGAACTCACCAGAGGCGGGCGAAGTCCTGGTTGCTTGGCTTCTCGGGGCTCCGCAATTTGTCACGTCGGCTTCCCTCGCTGGACAGCCTGTGCGATGGCGGACTCCACGAATTGCCTGTCCGCCTCGCCCAAGCCTGTGTATCCCGGGTAGACGGCATGCGCGACCTCTGCAATCGGCACGCCTTGGCGGCGCATTTCAACAGCCCGCTGCATGTCGGACTCGCTGAGTGTCACGCGAAGCGGCGGCGACGTGATCACCTGCAGCTTCATCTTCTGTTTGAGCTGATCGCGCAGCGCAGGCTCGAGCGGCTCCACCGACGGCTTAATCGACGGGCCGGGTATCAGGCCACTTAGTAGCGCGCCAAGGGACAACAACACGATGATGCCCCCGGGTAACCCGTTCATGTTTGCCGGCGTGTGCGATCGGAGCAGGAGGGCTCCCGCGGTCAGACCTGCGAGTCCGACGAATATCATCAGGACTCGGTAGATCGATACAAAACCGCTCCGTAGCTGGCCGAGTTGGTCAAGCTGCGCCCGTGTTGCGGGACTGATGTCAGGTCGCTCTGTGGCGGTGGCTGCAGCGCGGGATAGCCTCTCGAACGTCGTGTTCGAAACCGGCAACCGGCTGTGAAGCTGAAACGTCCAAGTCCCTGCCGGCGTTTTGGAGCGACGTTGCGCGATCAGATACGCAACCGCACATACAGCGACGAATGTAGCGATGAAAACTCCGCCGATCAGCAGCAGCATCGGGTCAGCAGCGATGTCGACCACAGCGAAAACACGACTCGACACGTGGCCCCCTCCTCGCAGCCATATTTTGCCTCGGAACCGAAGCTTTGGCCCAAAATGAACCTGCTCAGGCGAGGTATCTTGGGCCTGCCCGGTCAAGGCGGGCCTTTGGGCCCGTTCAAATTGCTGGTCGGGTTATCCGAGCGGTAGAACCGTCAACTCATCGCCTCGCGCCCTCGCCTGTGGAACGGGAAGGAACCGTGGCTCGCCGCGCTACTGCCGAGCGCTCACCGTATGAGGGCAGCCGGCGGAGGCGGCGTCTGGGTGCGGCTGATCTGCGGGGTGATACTTGGCCTGGCGGTGGTCGTGGTGGTGCTGGCGGCAGCGGGCCAGCTCGCGGGTTGGTTGCTCCGGCCCGTGAGCTGGGCTCTCCTCGTCCTGCTTTTCCGGCCTGAAACCTCGCTCTTGCTCGCAGTGGCGATCCTCGTCGTCGGCCTTCGGCTGGCACGACGTTTCCGTCAGCCAGCGCGTTTCCGCGCCGGCGTCATCACAATGGCGCTGGCTGTGGCCACCTTTTGGCCACTGCAGTTCGTGGCCGGCAGCCTCCAGCTTGGCCACCAGGAGCACAACATGTTCCTGCACGGCCTCGCGTTTTTCATTTCGGCGTGCCTGTTCACGGGCGGTTTCGAGGCGATGCGCAGAGCCAACAACACTCCGCAGGCTGATTCATGGGAGTTCCTTGGTTGAACCAGCGGTGTCATCTGACGATTCCAAGAAGTGCGCGGCGCCGCATCTGTTAGGCTCGTGCGCAAGTCCGCCGGCAGGAGTTCAATCTTGAAGATAGAGGACACCGACGCAAAGCAAATCGTGCGCAGCGGGGTGTTTGAGGCGCTGCGGCTTGTGCATTGGCTCGGCGCGGGAAATCGCCCACTTGAGCGGACGGCCGCCGACCCCCCGCTGGTGCGGGGACCCAAGCGCTTGCTC
The DNA here is from genome assembly GCA_963846425.1 of uncultured Acidobacteriota bacterium. Taxonomy (GTDB): domain Bacteria; phylum Acidobacteriota; class Vicinamibacteria; order Vicinamibacterales; family UBA2999; genus JACCSI01. The sequence continues at coordinate 141,459 of CAWJVW010000004.1, forward strand.
GTGCTCGCAGCGGCAGCGGCAGCGCTCGGCGTCTTTGTGCTCGTCTTCCTCGGCGTGATCGCCGTCACCTTGAAAGTGTTCGAGTATGGTGTCGCACCCGTATTGAGCTATCCCCTGGGTTACGTTAGCCGCGCCTTTTTTCGCCTTGTGCTGATGCCCGGTGGTCTGCCCATCTTGGCGTTGGCGATCCTTGCGATCGGTCTACCGCTGTCACGGAAGTTTCGCGATCCAGGGCAGTTTGCCAGGGGCCTGTTTGGCGTCGCCCTCGCGCTCGTGTGCGTCTGGCAACTGTTCCCGAGGGCGTTTGCCGTGCTGCCCACTGAGGACGCACCGGCGCGCCTCGAAGGGACTCCCTGGTTGATTGTTGGCTTCCTCATTTCGGCGTTCCTGTTTACGGGCGGAGTCTATTTGATGGGGAGTGCCAACAGCGGCAGTGCGAACGATGGGGATGCCAATGATGATGACGACCAGTGACTGGGTCGATCTCTGGACCGTCAACCTGTTAACCGGAGGGTTGCTGGTTCGAGTTCAGCCCGAGGAGCCATTTCCCTTATGTGAAATCACGGGACAGAGGTGACACCCAGCTCTCCTTTCTAAGTTTAAAAACCTTAGATTGGAGACCTGATGACGAGTTCAGAGCAAAGACGGTTGACCAACTGGCGGCTGAAGGTGCTCTAGGCGGCTACCCATGCCGGCAACGTGGCACGCACCTGCCGGCATTTCGGGATTTCCCGCAAGACGTTCTACAAGTGGCGGCAGCGCCATCACCGCATGGTGATGCGGGATTGGCCGACCGGGCCCGGGCGCCGCACTCCTGCCCGCGGGCGACGCCTCCAGATGTCGTCAGCAAGATCCTCTACCTCCGGCAGCACTACCACTTCGGCCCTGGATTGCCGATTATCTGAAGCGATTCCACGGCCTGTCAGTGGCGTGTGCCTCCGTGCATCGCATTCTTCGCAGACACGGCATGAACCGGCTGCCGGCGAATCAGAAATACCGGCGGCATGCGCACCGCTGGACGCGCTACGAGAAAGCGCAGCCAGGGCATCGGCTCCCAGGTGGACGTCAAGTTTCTCGAGCGGATTGCCGGCACGCGTCGGCGGTTCTACCAATTCACGGCGATCGACGATTGCACCCGCATTCGCGTGCTGAAAGTCTACGACGCGTGCAATCAACGGACCACCATCGCATTCATCGACGACGTCCTCCGGCGGTTGCCGTTCCGTGTCCACGTCATCCAGACCAACAATGGCGCCGAATTCCAATCCCACTTCCACTGGCATGTCGAAGCGCTCGATATCCGCCATGTTTAACATCCGGCCGCGGGCGCCGCACCTGAACGGCAAAGTCGAACGATCGCATCGCGTCGACGACCAGGAGTTCTACCAGCTCCTGGACCGCGACGGCATTACGGACGACATTCACCTCTTCAACGCGAAGCTGAAAGAGTGGGAGGACTACTACAATTACCACCGGCCCCACGCTGGCGGGCCAGACCCCGTACGAACGGCTATTGGCAAAGGCGAGAGCCGGAGCGTCACCGGCGTCCTGAGAACTTACACGCCGTCGGTCGCGTCGGTGAGGTGACGCGCGATCTGGAGCACGAACGCCTCGTCAGGATGAGGCGTGCAGCCAACGAGGTGGACTCGCCGCGAGTGCAGTTCAATGACGAACAGCGTGTAGTACGTCATCAACCCGCGAACGGTCCAGACCTCCGTCGTGAAGAAATCCGCCGCCATGAGCGCGTCCCAGTGTGCCCGCAGAAACGTTTGCCACGACGTCGGGCGCTCACCACTCGAGGGGATGCCTTGCTGCTTGAGGATCGCGGCAAGGGTCGACCGCGCCACGCGATGACCGAGATTCTTCAACGCGCCCTGGATGCGAGTGTAGCCCCAGCTCGGATTCTCGGTCGCCATTCGCACTACTATGCGGCGGATCTCCGGGAGCACGCCGGGCCGTCCAGGCCGGCGCTTCGTGTACGTCCACTTCCGGGCGATGAGCCGGCCGTGCCAGCGGAGAATCGTGGGGCGTGACAATCGTTGCAACCTCCGCCAGGATCCGACGACCGAGACGCGCGCCGAGGACAGCCAAGCGCCGCCGTTCGTCGTCGGTTAACCGCACGCGCTGGCTGCGCAGCTGCGCCTTCAGGACGCGGTTCTCTTCGCGCAGGTAATCAATGACCTCATGCTGCTCGCGTTGCAGCCAACCGATCAGAGACGCAACCAGCAGTTGCAGCGGAAGCACGGGTCGAGTCTACGTCAACTGCCGGCCACGTTTTCGGACACTACGGGGTTGACTGCCTATCTAACCACCGCGGCGCTTATCGGGTTAATGATGTGATTTCGCTGTTTACAACGACCGTTCGGATCACCGGCCGGTGTGCCGGCTGCAAGCTGTAAGACATCGCCAGACACAATTGTGCCGCGCAGAGGGCGGTCAGCGTCACCACAAGGAACACTGGTGTAACGGCGACGCCAGCCAGTCCCACCACAATCGCCAAGGCAGCAATACCGAGGTGACCGATGAGGATTCGTGGACGACGATGCAGCTCTGCACCGGTGGCGGCGATACACGTTATTGCTGCCATTGCTACGCCTAGCGAAGCGCCGAGCACGACGCCGTCCGCCCGATGCAGTTCAGCAGCCCCGCCAAGATGCACGATCCGTTCGACACCCGCAGCCGCGATCGCAATTCCCAGATAGAGGGGCAAGTGCGCGTAGCTCCACACGTGAAACCGTATTGCGTCGCGTCGCGAGCGAATGTGCTGCTCTGCCGCGCCAGTGGCTCCGTCGAAGTACCACCACCAGATCGCGAATGCGATGGCCATCCCAAGGAACGCGGAGGTCGCCGGCGCCACGCCCCAATCCTCCTGACTCTTCATGCCATGCATCACCGCGATGACAGACTCTCCCAGCAGGATCAGCGTGAAGAGGCCAAAGCGTTCCGGCAGATGTGTCGCGTCGGGAGGGACCTCGACGCTATGCGCAACGGCTATCCACGGTGTTCCCAGGTCGATTGCGAGCGCAACCGCCCAAACGACGAATCGTGCAGGTGCGGGAACGAAGGCGGAGACCAGCCACAGCGTCGCGGCGAGACCGTGACCAGTGAGATACCGGGTCGCCAGGCCGCGCGCGCTCTGAACCTGCCGCGCGCGAGCATACTGCGCAACCAGCACGAACCGCATGGCGGCATACGCTGCGGCAAAGCCTGCCGAGGAGCGGCTGTCGAGCGCATCGGTGGCGTTGGCTGCCATCGCTGCGACCGCGAACATCTGAAGGAGGGTCAACCCGCGTTGCAGCACATCATCGGTGTCGAACCGCGTTGCAAAGACGCTACTCCCGATCCACGCCCACCAGATCAGGATGAAGAGGGCAGAGAACCGGATGAGCCCTGCGATCGAGTAGTCCTCACGTAATGGCTCGCCGACCTGTGCCACTGCGGCCACGAAAATCAAATCATAGAAGAGCTCCAACCACGTGACCTTCCGCGCGGGATTGCTTCCGGCGACGTAGCGCAGCTGCAGCGGACGAACGAGCATGGTCACTTGGTGAGAACGCGCGGCCAGTTGGCCACGCCCTTTGCGATATTGCCCGCGATGTCCTGTTCCCACATCCGCTGAACCCGTTTCGAGTAGTTCAGGTACAGGTTGCCATCGGCGATCTTCCACGCCTCCGGGTCGACATCCGCCGTATACCCGCGGCTGACGGCCCACGCGCAGTATCCTCCAAACTGGGGGGCGTAACGTTCCGGCTGGGCGGCGAACTGGTCGCGATGAGCAGCACTCGTGAACCGCCACACCGCTCCATCCCAACGGAATTCGAACTCCGCGCGGCCGCGAATGGCCGCCGCCTCGGTTGCATAGGCCACGACGTCATATCCCTGAACGGCGAGATCACCGCGGCCGCGGTTGAGTGGGGCCGATGACCGCTGCGCGAGAGCAGAGATCGACACCAAGACGACAGAGATAGCCGCTAGCGTGGCACCGGCCCACTTCACTTTACGCACAGAATGACGCCTCCTTATCTCTTCGATGACCGACAGGACTACGCGGTGTCGCGTGATGGTAGGCGAGGTCGCGAGGCGAGAATGGCGGCAACCAGTTCTTCAGGCACACCGGCCGCCATCGCCGATGCATCGTCTGCAAAGGCATGGCGTCCTAGCTTCACGGTCGCGTGATACTGCGCGAGATACTCGCAACAATTGGAACAGAGGCTCAAATGGCGCTCGAACGTCTCACGCGCAGCCGCGGACAACGAGCCCGTCGTGTAGTCCATGATGAAATCGGCAACTTCGCGGCACGTCACGAATCAACTCCTTCTTCGCTGCGAGTCGCCGGTCAGGAGACCGGTGACCGTTTCACCCGACCTCGCAAAAGATCTTGATGGCGCCAATGGGATTCTGGAGATGATCGAATATTTGACGGTAGTTGTGCAGGCCCTGCACGCGGTGTGTGAGCAGCCGTCCGAGCCATCCCGGATATTCGGACTCGGCCTGCGCCATGTCGGCAACGCCGGTCTCGAAGTTCTCTCGGCTGGCATTGACCGTCCCGACCATGACCTTGTTGCCGAGCACGAATTCGAGATTGATACGATCCGCCGGAATCTCCAGCCTGCGTGTGCCACCGGTAATGCTCGAGAGCACGAGCACGCCGTTTTTCGCCAGCGCCAGCATGGTGTCGAAGACGACCGCTGACGACCCAGTGCCTTCGAAGATCAGATCGAAGGGTCCAAAGTCTGCGGGACGCATCCTCGATCGATCGTTCGGCGGTGTTCACGTAGCGCGCGCCGATCCCGTCCAACAGGTCAGCGTTCAGGTAGGGCCGTGGTGTGCGGCCGAATGTGGTGACATCGAGACCACGCAGCCTCAGCACGAGACTGGCCAGCAACCCCAGCGTGCCAGCGCCCATCACCGCCGCCTTCTTCGGGCGCCAGACTTTCAGCCGCCGTTGGATCTCGTATGCCTGGGTGATGCCCTTCTGGGCGACGGTCATGGGTTCGAGCAGGACGCCCACGTCCTTCAGCCCCTTCGGCACCTTTACGACGAAGGCTTCATCTTCGACGTAGTACTCGGTGAGATAGCCGTGTCGGAGGTTGATCCCGCGCTCGAAGTACTCGGTATCGGTGGTCATGTCCTGCAACCCGATGACGTCGTACAGACTTTTGCCCGGGCGGCGCACCGTCGCGACGACGTAGTCGCCGGGGTGAGAAAGGACACAGCCGGACCGACGGCTTCAACGCGCCCAAACCCTTCATGGCCGATGACGAGGAAGTTGAACCCGTCAGGCGCGGCGCCGTACTCGGCGGCGTTAATCTCACGGTCGGTTCCGTCGACGCCCACCCGCAGCACTTTCACGAGCACGCCGCGGTCGTTCGGCACATCGGCCACCGACGGCATCGCGAGCTCGGCGAGATGTGCGCTTCCTGGCTGGCCTGGCAGTACAGCAATCGCTTTCATGACGATCCCCTCTAGGACTCTTCTCCGCTCTGCTGGAGCAGTTTGGCCACGAGCGCCGTCCAGCCCGTCTGGTGGCTCGCGCCGACGCCCGCTCCGGTGTCGCCGTGGAAGTATTCGTGAAACAGGATCAAGTTGTTCCAGTGGGCGTCCTGCTGGAAGGTGTCGTTACCTCCGAACACGGGGCGTTTCCCGTCAGCGCCGCGGAGGAAGATCCGACTGAGTCGCCGAGACAACTCCGCTGCCACCTGTTCCAGCGTCATCATCTGGCCCGATCCAGTGGGGCACTCGACCGTGAAGTTCGCGCCGAAGTAGTGGTGGAACCTCTGGAGGGCCTCGATCAGGAGATAGTTGATGGGAAACCAGATTGGGCCGCGCCAATTGGAGTTACCGCCGAAGAGGCCCGTCGATGATTCCGCAGGCTCGTACGCGACGGCGTAAGTCGTGCCGTTTACCTGGAGCGAGTACGGCTGATCCCGGTGCGCTTGAGAGATCGATCGGATGCCGTACGGCGACAGGAACTCCCGCTCGTCGAGCATCACTCGGAGTACGCGCCGCAGACGGTCGCCGTCGAGAATCGCGAGAAGCCGGCGTTCTTCGTCGCCGGGCGTGCGCATGCACGCGACATTGCCCGTCAAGTCCGGTCGATGCGTGATGAACCACGAGAGCCGATTGTGAAAGCCGGTGAGCCGCTCGAGGACCTCGGGTTCCAGCGTCTGCACGGCTAACATCGGGATCAGGCCGACCAGTGAGCGGATGCGTAGCGGCGTGCGCGAGTCATCCGGCAGGTGCAGCACGTCGTAGAAGAAACCATCCTGTTCGTCCCACAACTCGTGCCCTTGACCGCCGTGCAGGCGGCCGCCGCTCATGGCATGCGCGATGTTGAGGAAGTGCTCCCAGAACTTGCTCGCCACATCTTCATACGCGGAGTTTTCGCGCGCCAGTTCGGTAGCCATTGCGAGCATGTTCAACGAGTACATCGCCATCCAGCTCGTGCCATCGGACTGCTCGAGGTGTCCGCCGGTCGGCAACGGGGCGCTGCGATCGAAGACGCCGATGTTATCGAGGCCCAGAAAGCCGCCCTGGAAAACGTTCATGCCTTCGGCGTCTTTGCGGTTCACCCACCATGTGAAGTTCAGGAGCAACTTCTGAAAGACGCGCTCCAGAAACGCGCGATCGCCCGTCCCGCGTCGCTTCCTTTCAATCTGGTACACGCGCAACGCAGCCCACGCATGAACCGGCGGGTTGACGTCACCGAGTGCCCATTCGTAGGCGGGCAGCTGCCCGTTCGGATGCATGTACCACTCACGCAAGAGCAAAATCAGTTGCTCTTTCGCGAACTCCGAGTCGACGAGCGCGAGCGGCACACAATGAAACGCGAGATCCCACGCGGCGTACCACGGGTATTCCCATTTGTCGGGCATCGAGATGACGTCGGCGTTGTACAGATGTGTCCACTCGCGATTACGGCCGTGTTGCCGCTCGAGCGGTGCAGCCGGCTGTTTGGGGTCCCCTTCAAGCCAGTCCTTCACGACGTAGTGGTAGTACTGCTTGGACCACAACACGCCGGCGAACGCCTGTCGCGCGACGTTTTTGCGCATCCTCTGAAAGATCCGGGGGAATTACGCTGGCGTAGAACTCGTCCGCCTCCCGCATCCGCGCCGCAAACGTCTCATCGAATGCTTCGCCGAATGACGCATTCGCGGTACCAGGCGCCGCGTCGTTGAGCCGCGCGCGGAATGTCACCGTGCCACCGGGCGGGATGACCATCGCGTAATGAGCCGCGCCCTTCGTGCCTGTTTCTACTGGATTGATCGCATCAGCTGCGCCGTCCACGACATGGCGGTGAAAAGCGTCCTTGGCGTACCGCGGGCCGTTGGGATCGCCGAACAGCCGCTCGGTATTCGTCTCGTTCTCGGTAAAAAGCAATGTCGGCTGACCATCGCAGTGCAGCCAACGCCGGCCGTACTTCGGCTCGTCCAGAACGATGGCGACCTGCGCGCCCGTCTCGCGCGCGAGACGCGGACGTGCCGACGGCTCAGACCACGACCAGGTGTTGCGGAACCAGACAGTCGGGAGGATGTGAATCGCAGCGGCCTCCGGACCCCGGTTCGAGACGTGGATCCGGACGAGGATGTCATCGACATCGGCCTTGGCGTATTCGACCTCGACATCAAAATAGTGATTCCCCTCGAACACGCCGGTATCCATCAGCTCGTATTCAGGCGCGTGCCGCCCGCGCCTGCGGTTCTCCTCGACCAGTTCCGCGTACGGGAACGCCGCGTGCGGATACTTGTAGAGGAACTTCATGTAGGAGTGCGTGGGCGTGCTGTCTGTGTAGAAGTAATACTCCTTCACGTCCTCGCCGTGATTGCCTTCGCTGCCCGTCAGTCCGAATAGCCGCTCCTTCAGGATCGCATCGCGGCCGTTCCAGAGCCCGACCGCGAAACAGATGCGTTGATGACGGTCGCAGATGCCCGCGAGGCCGTCCTCATTCCAGCGGTAGGCACGTGATCGCGCGTGGTCATGCGGGAAGTAGTCCCATGCCGTGCCGTAAGCGCTGTAGTCCTCGCGGACGCTCCCCCAGGCCCGTTCACTGAGATAGGGGCCCCAGCGCTTCCAATGACGGAGTCGCTGGCGCGCTTCTTCGAGCCGGCGCCCCTCGGCGGTCCTCGGGGCTTGCCCTGAGCCTGGTCGAAGGGTTGCGGGCTCGGCGACGGACAGCGGCTCGCTCTCGACGGGAGTAGGCATGTTGCTAGCTTCGATGCACTAGTCCTCGCGCGGTTTCGATGATTTCTTCGAAACATCGCAGCCCCGGCGACATCCAAACAGCGCTGGAGCGGGCCCGGAAGCTCGCCTCAGCGCTTCGGCTGCTTGGGAGGCCGTCATGGTGCTACCGAAATCGCAGGTGATTGTCAGTACGGCGTTGCAACTGATCGCGGCAGGCATCCTGCTGCAGACGTTGTTCTTCAAATTCACGGCCGCAGAAGAGTCGGTCTACATCTTCACTACGCTTGGCATGGAACCGTGGGGACGGATTGGATCGGGCGTCGCGGAGCTCATTGCCGCCGGATTACTCCTGTATCCACCAACGGCAGCCGTTGGCGCTGCGCTCGCCATGGGCGTGATGAGCGGCGCCATGGTGAGTCACCTGACATTGTTGGGAGTCGTAGTGAAAGACGATGGCGGGCTGCTGTTTTTCCTGGCGATCACCGTCTTCATTGCGAGTGCGGCCGTTCTGGTCATTCGTCGAACTGAGCTGCCGGTGATCGGCCGCTACTTCGAGATGGCGGTATGAGCCTCGCCGCGGTCGCGACCCGGGGGTCTGGCCCCCTCCCACCTGAACCGAGTCAGACGCTCGCGCTGACGTTGTTGCTGGAACAGTTGCGCGACGTCATCACCTTGCTGCCGACCTCGATGTATCTCGCAAAGCCCGCGGCGCGGGTGTCGGGAAGCGTTGGCGAGCACGTCAGGCACTGCCTCGATCACGTGTCGGCACTGGTGTCGGCGATGGCCGGTGACGAACTGTCCTACGACTCCCGCCTTAGAGGCACGACCGTTGAGACGGATCCGACAACGGCGATCAAAGCTATCGAGCGCCTGTTCGTCCGCCTCGATCGGCTGTCTGGGGCCGCTTTGGACCGATCGGTCAGTCTGGGCACGCTGATCCATCCCAGTGGTCCGGCCCTGAACGTGCGAACGACGGTGGCGCGTGAGTTGGCATTTGTTATCCAACACACGATCCATCATTGCGCCCTGATCGCCGTGCTGCTCGAGTGGCAGGGATGGCGGGTGCCGCACGGATTCGGTGTCGCCCCCTCAAGCATCAGGGCGCGCGCAGAGGCGCGTTGAACGCCCGATGGCGCCGACTTTTCTGGCACTCGCTGCTGGAACGCTCCTGTCCGAAGACTTGACCTGCATCCTGGCCGGAGTGCTGATTTACCAGGGCCGGCTCGATCCTCTCGTTGGTCTTGCAGCGTGTTCTCTCGGCATTTACGTCGGCGACCTCGGCCTCTACATCGTTGGACGTCTCTTTGCCACTCGCGCGCTCCGCTGGCGCGGAGTCCGTTGCTGCCTAACACCCTCACGCCATGCACGGTTCCAAGACTGGTTCTCACAGAACGCGGCGGCCCTCATTCTCGGCAGCCGATTTCTCCCCGGGGCTCGGCTGCCTCTCTATCTCGCGTCCGGGGCGCTCGGCGGATCATTCGCGCGCTTCGCTGTCTGGTCATTTGTGGCTGTGGCGATCTGGGTACCGGTGTTGGTGTTGGGGTCAGCACATTTCGGCGGCGGATCGCTCAGTCCATTGGCAGCCGTCACGGACGACGCTTGGCCGGCCCGCATCGCTGCTGCCGTACTCCTGCTTGCCGCCTGGCGCCTGACCTTGCAGTTGACTACTCGGCGAGGAAGGCAGCGAATGACAGCGTCGGTCTCGCGCCTCTGGCGCTGGGAGTTCTGGCCCATGTGGCTCTTCTACGCGCCCGTCGCCGGGTGGATTGCTTTGCTCGCAATCCGCCATCGCGGCATCGGCGCGATCAGCGCTGCGAATCCCGGCATGCCCGATGGCGGCATCGTTGGCGAGTCCAAGCACGAGATCCTTTCGCGTCTTCCGGCGGAGTGGACCATTTCGTCGTTTCTCATCGATCCCGAAACACCTGATGTGCGGATGGCCCAATTCCTTGACTTCATCACGCGTCGTGGCTGGACGTTCCCTCTTGTGTTCAAGCCGAACGTCGGGCAACGCGGGGTCGGCGTGAAGATCGTGCGGACCCTCGGAGAGGTGAGCGAGTATCTCGCGCGCGACGGCAACCCGGTCCTCGTGCAGCCGTACCATCCCGGCCCGTTCGAAGCCGGAGTTTTCTACTACCGAATGCCTCACTGGGGTCGTGGCCGCATCCTCTCGATCACCGACAAGCACTTTCCGGTTGTCGTCGGCGATGGGCGCTCGACACTCGAGGACCTGATCTGGGCCGATCGGCGCCTGCGTATGCAGGCTGGGACGTTTCTCAGCCGGCACGCCGATAGCCGCGACCGCGTGCTCGCCGCCGGCGAGCGACTCCCGTTGGCGATTGCCGGCAATCACGCTCAGGGCACGTTCTTTCGAGACGGTCGTCACCTGAACACGCCCGCACTCGAGGAGCGCATCGACAAAATCGCTTGGTCGTACGGGGGCTTCTATATCGGCCGGTTCGATATTCGGTATCGCGACGTGGAGCGATTCAAGGCCGGCGAAGACCTCGCCCTCGTCGAACTGAACGGCGCAACCGCGGAATCCACCAATATCTATGATCCGGCGGGGTCTCTGCTCAGTGCATACCGTCAGCTGTTTCGTCAGTGGTCGCTCGTCTTTGACGTCGGGGCCGCAAATCAACGAAACGGTGCGACGTCAGGCTCGGTGCGCCGGATGCTCGAACTGCTGCGAGCGCATCTGGCCGCCGACGTTGCGTTCAAGACGTCCGATTAGCGAGTTTCGCCCTAAGCGGCGGCTTGTCCTGACACAGGGGCTGGGGAGAATCGCGCGAGAATCTGTTGCGCTTCATCCTTGCCGAAGTAGCGATTGAGGATCGCCGGATGGACATCGGCGAGGTCCACCATCATCAGCGCATCCAGCGCGTCTCCAAACGCAGGATCGACATTGAAGCCAAGCAACTTCGCATTCAGCCGCAGGTATTGACGAAGCAGCACCGGAATACCTTTTCCGTCTGTTTCCAGGCGCCCGATCAGACTGTCGACTTCGTGCAGATTGCCGACTACTCTCGTGTCGATGCCCGCTGGTAGTGGACGCTCAGTGGGCGGTCTCAGCGCTTCAACGAGCTCGCCAAGCTCACCGTCGTAGAAATTCTGCGCCAGGAACGCCCTCAACAACTGCTGCGACATGTCACCGTACCGGTTGCTAATGCTGACGGGACCGAACAGCACGCGGTACCGCCGTGATCGAGCGACGAATGCGGCAATCCCTTTCCACAACAGGAGCAACGCGTTTGAGGACCGCTGGTATTCGGCGCGGACAAACGAGCGGCCAAGTTCGATGGCGGGCGAGAGTCGCGCGAGCAACCGCGAGTCGTAGCGAAAGAGCGTGGACGTATAGAGCCCGGAGATGCCATGAGATTCGAGTATCTCGTCGGTCAGGCCAAGCCGGTACGCTCCCACAACCTCGCCTCGTTCGCGATTCCACACGAACAGATGAAGATAATGGTCGTCGAATCGGTCAAGGTCGGTGTCCTGCCCCGTCCCCTCCCCAATTGCCCTGAACGTGACCTCACGCAAACGGCCGATTTCGTTCAGAATGGTGGGCATCCTCGAGGCCGGCGCACAGAACACCTCCAAGCGACCGCTCTCGAGGAGGCGATGTTCGGGGCGCAGCGAGTCAATCTCTGTCTCGAACGCGTTCGTGCTGGCAAGCGCCAGACGTTCGACGGCCCGCCGCATGATGGCGGTTGAAGCCGGGCCGTCCGTCGGCGCCGTGACGTCATCAATCGCGGTGACAGCAGGACCAAGCCGAATCGTGACCCGGCGTCCTTGCTGGCGGAGCAGCTCGCGCGCGAGGAGCAACGTGCGGAGCCCCGAATGCAGCCGCCCGGCACGATAGAACCATCGACTGTTACAACCCTCGATGAAGGCAGGAACAACCACTGCGCCACTCCGGAACGCCAGGCGTCCAACGGTGTCATGCCATGGTGAATCGATGAGCGAACCCGACGTGGAGTCCCATGTGTGCGCGACCTCCCCCGCCGGAAACACAATCAGCGAATGATTGTCCCTCAGCCACTGCAGCGCCGCGCGCAATCCCGCGCGGCTCCGTGTCGTGGCATGCCGACCACCTAACGAATCGACGAACAAACAGAGCTCCGACAGCTCTGATATCGGCGCCAGCAAATGATTCGTCAGGACGCGGACATCTTCGCGACGCCGGTGCACGACTTCGGCAAGCGCCAGACCGTCGACCATTCCGTGCGGATGATTCGCGACGACGATGAGTGGACCGGACGTCGGCACGTTGAGCGCGTCGCAGGGCACGACATCGACATCGACACCGAGCACGCGCAGCGCGCGGGCCCAGAACGTCGCATCCGGAGCCAGTTGTGCGCGTCGATACAGCCTGCGATAACTCTCGAGCGCCAGCGCCCAAGAAAGGAAGGGCCGCGCGGCCATTACAGCGACGCGGCGTTGGAGTGGCGCGGTGCGTGGGAGAGCAATGTGAAACGGATCGGCCTCAACGTGCCGTGTCCCGCTGATCGGATGTGTTTCGATGCTCACGGCGCTTGGATGTCTCAGGCCGCAACCGGGTTTCTCGAGCGGTGGTGCCGAGATTCAGCGGTATGCCGGCGCTCTTGAAGCGCCGTCGCAGGAGCGTTCCGAGGGCCTGGCGAGCGCGATGCAACCGAATCTTCACGGCGTTTGGGGTGATTCCGAGCATCGAGGCGACTTCGCCGGTGGAGACATCCTCGATGTCGCGCATGAGAAGAATCGCTCGGTAGCGATCTGGCAGTTGGTCGATGCACGCCCTGACGACCGCACGGGTCTCTTCCTGCGCCAGCAGGCTGTCGGCCGGTAGGTCGCCCTTCGAAAACTGCTCGGTATGGTGTCCGTCGTCGAGATAAGTAGGCAGCAAGGGCTCGAGGGATTCTTCGGGGCGACGCCGCCGGCTGCGCAGCTTCATGAGCGCGGCGTTGACGACGATGCGGTGTAGCCAGGTGGACAGGCGGCACCCGCCCTCGAAGCGGTCGAGGGATCGGAAGGCGGACAGATACGCTGACTGGACGGCATCACGCGCATCCTCCTCGTTACGGACGATGCGCATAGCGACGGCAAGCATCCGGCCGCCAAAGGCGCGGACCAACTGTTCGTACGCCTGATCGTCTCCAGCTCGGAGGCCGGCCAGGAGCGTCGCCTCGTCCACACCGTGAGCGTCGATCCGTGGTTCGAGTAGGGTTGCCATGCAGGTGTCTCCTTGTTCCCTAGTCACGCTCTAACCCCTTGAACTGTTCGGCCACAAACGGAGAGAGATTCACCAGGATTACGGAGCGGGACTCGAGCTCGCGCAGGAGCGACACACCCCGCAGGTCCAGAAACGACATCTCGGCGAGGTCGATCGTGAGGACCCGGTGAGTGGCGATCACGGCGGCAACGGCACGTCGCAGCTCGTCCACCCATGGCCCAGTAACGCGACCTTCGACGCGCAGCGTCGTTCCTTGCGGCGTTTGAAGCTCGGTCACTCTCAACATCTCGCGCTCGACATTGGCAATGGGAGTGCCAGACCGCGAGGCCAGCCGGTCTTGGGGAAAATCCCTGCAGATCCGCTTGTCACAGGAATCATGCGGCGAGCGGTTCAACCGTTGATGGCCACGAAGTTTCGTGGGTTCGTGGCTTGGAGCCTGGCGGGAGGGGCCCATCCCACGAAATCCCGTGGGTCAGACGCGATCGTTCGTCACGGGCGTTCGAGCCGGGACGTTCGAGACGAACCCTCGAACCTTCGTTAGGAGCTTCTGACAGACGGCCGTTGGACGCCGAGCCGTTTCATCCGACTGCGGAGGGTATTGGGATGGAGATTGAGGATAGCCGCGGCGCCGGCCGGGCCTTCGATCACGCCGCGCGTCTGTTGGAGAACCGCGAGGATGTGGCGCCGTTGCATGTCCTCGAGGGTCGATGACGGTGAGGCCGTCACGTCGTCGCGGGTGTTCTGGCGTGGAGGCACCGCGGTCGTCTGCGATCCAGCGGCGGGCATTAAGTCGTGCTCGAGTTTCAGCACCGGGCCAGACGACAACACCACCGCCCGCTCAATGATGTTCTGTAACTCCCGTACGTTGCCGGGCCATGAATACGCGGTCAGCCGATCCATGGTGTCGCGCGCGACCCCGTCCACCTTCTTCCCGAACCTTTTGGCAAAGCGCGTGAGGAAGAACGTGACGAGCTGCGGGATGTCCGAACGCCGCTCGCGTAGCGGCGGGATTTCCAGCGGCAGGACATTGAGTCGGAAGAACAGGTCGGCCCGGAACCGGCCAGTGCGCACGGCTTCCTGGAGATCGCGATTGCTCGCCGCGATCATCCGGACATCGACGCGCACAGTCCTGCTGCTGCCGACGGGCTCGAACTCCTGCTCCTGCAGGACGCGCAATAGCTTGACTTGCGTATCCAGCGGCAGCTCGCTGACCTCGTCGAGGAACAACGTGCCGCCGTGGGCCAGCTCGAAGCGACCCACCCGCTTGTCGATGGCGCCGGTGAACGCACCTTTCACGTGGCCGAACAACTCGCTTTCCACGAGCCCGGCGGAAATCGCGCCGCAGTTGACCTTGACCAGTGGGCGGTCGCGGCGCGGGCTGCGACTGTGGATCGCGCGAGCGACCAATTCCTTGCCGGTGCCTGTCTCGCCCAGGATCAGCACTGTCGCGTCAGTCGGTGCGACGCGCTCGATGCGGCGGAGCGCGTCCAACAGGACAGGGCTGCTGCCGATGATTTCGTCGAAGTTGTGATCGTCGCGGATCTCCTCCTGCAGGTACACGTTCTCGTCCTGAAGTCTGTTCTTGAGGGCCTCGACCTCCGCGAGCGCCGCACGCAACTCCTGATCGGCGCGCACGCGTTCGAGTTCGGCGCCGGCCCGCGCCGAAAAGATGCGCAGGATCGAGATGGCCCATTGATCCTCCGGCATGGGCTTGTCGTCGAGCACGGCCAGATGGCCGATGACCTGGCCGGCGGCATCGAAGAGCGGCGCCGCCAGATAGCTCTTAGCGTTTAGCTCCACGAGGTCGCGGTCGAGTGGGAACAGCCGCTGCACATCGTCGGCGTAGTGACACAGCGCACCGTCGATCACGCGTCGGCATGGCGTGTCGGCGACGTCGTACTCGAAGTTGTTGCCGAACCCCGTGCCGTTCCAGAAGGCGACCGACGAAGCCCGCGGTTTCGTTTTGTCGCGGCACTCGGCGACGAACGCGTAGCGGACATCGAGGGCAGACGCCAGGTGCCGCACCAGTGAACGAAAGAAGTCCGAGCCCGTGGCGGCAGCCGTGCCCTCGGTGATTTCGCGAAGCCGCTCCTCGGCGCGCTGCCGCTCTCTTGCTTCCCGCTTCACTTCCGTGTAGAGCCGGGCGTTTTCGAGCGAGATCGCGACCTGCGCACACAGCACCTCCAACACCATCAGGTGCTGAGGCGTGAAGGCATCGCTTGCGAGATTGTTCTCCAGATAAAGGATGCCCGCCAGCTGACCTTGGTGAAAGGCCGGCGTACAGAGAATCGAGCGCGGGCGCGCCGACGCGATGTAACTGTCGGCGCGAAATCGTTCATCCTTGCCGGCATCCCCTAGCACGAGGCTCTGTCCTGTTTTGCGCACGTACTGGATGACGCCGCGGGCCACTCGTGAGACCTCATCGAGCGGGACGTGGACCAGGATGCTGCCGCTCTCGGCCGTCCCTTCAGCCTCGACCACGAGTTCGCCGTTCGCGTACCGCAGGAAGAGTCCCCGCTCGGCACCGGCGTTCTCGAGGGCACGACTCATGAGCGTGCGCAACAGAGCATCGAGCTCGATTTCGGCGGCGATCGCGTGTGCCGCGCCCAGCACCGTCGACAAATCGAGCGGTGCGGCCTGCAAGGCGATCGGACCGTGGTAGGCCGGTCGGTCTTGCAGCGGCGCGGCGACGGCGGCGGTCACGGCCAGCTGTGGATATCTGGCTTCCAACTGCCGAACTTTGGCGGCCGCACCCCAGCGCCCATAGCAGCGGTGCGCGCCCGCGACAAGGTCGTCGGCGGCTTCGATCGAACGCCCGCGGACCGTCTTCGCGCACCGCTCGAAGGCGATGGCCTCCTGCTGCACATTGTCGATCTCACGCGCGTAGGCGATCGCTTCTCGGCCCTGTCGCTCGGCCTCGTCCGTGGCGCCGGAGAGGCGATCGATTTCAGCAGACAGCAACAGCCAGAAGCATCGATAGTTCTGAGGACAGTTCTCGGCCAGGATGCGCAACGACTCTCGCGAGGCCGCGAGCTGACGCCGATACTCCGCTCGATCGGTCAACGACGCGGTCTCGAATGCGTCCGCGAGCGCGAGGCCGCCCCAGAAGTCGACCAGAACGGGCCAAATTGTGCCTGCGAGCGTTCCCTGCCGAGCGCGACGCTCGGCCTCGAGCGCGCGAGCGGTTTCTTCGTGCGTGACGCAGAGGTGAAGCTTCGCCGTGTCGAAAAAGGTCCTGAAGAACGGTTCGTGCTCGAATTTTGCAAGAAACGCACTCTCGTCGAACGTCGCATGGGACAATGAGATCGGAGAAGCGGTCCGGCCCTGGAGGGCGCGCGCCCAGCTGAGCATCACGCGCAGCGCCGTGAGGAAATCGGCCAGCCGGAGTCTCTCGAGCAACGTTGCGGCCGACTCATAGTCGCGGACGAACCGATCCAGGTCATTCGCGATAAGAAAGGCTGGCCACGTTTCGGTGACGGCGCCGTAGCCAGCGTAGTTGAGGTCCCCGGCTTCGAGCCCGCTGCGGCGGGCTTCGCGCGCGTGTTCGATGCATGTCGCGAACGGCCGGCACCAGAGCTTGACGTGCGCGTGGAATTGCTGGTGGATCTTCGCTCGGCCTTTCGTGTCGTCGAAACGCTCGTTGATGGCGAGAGCCAGCTCGCCCCAGTGGTACGCCAATCGATAGTCGCCGCGCGCTGGCCCAATCGTAATCGCGTGCGTCACATAACCGTAAGCCGACTCCTTGGTGTTGCCGTGCTGCAATGACAGCCGTACCAGCATCGCGGAGATGAGGCGTGCCACGAGCTGATCGCCGCTGATGTAGGCCGGCGACCACAGCGAGGTGAGAATACGCATGACCATGCACACGCCGCCGTCGCTCATCTCCGGCAACTCGATGAGCGACGCGATCGGCCGCTCGTCAAGCAGCTCGTCGATCGAGACGATCTCGCGCTCGAGGGCACTCGCCGCCCCGTCAGCTTCCTCCGGTAATGCGATGCCGAAGAGCGCCAAGCCCTCTCGGCCGCTTGCGACCGCCGCGCCATAGTGGGACAGGTTCTCGTACAGGACGATACGCAGCGCGTGCACCTGCGCCTGATCCAATGGTGTTCGCGCCCGGGTCAGCAACCGCTGAAAGAGCCCCTCGGCCACGTCGAAGTGTCGCGCCAGATAGTGGCACTCGGCTGCTTCCAAGTGCATTGCGAACATCAGCGCGTAGTCTGAACTCCAGCGATCGTCGGCGGAGAGGGCGATGCCGCAATCCAGCAGATGTGAGGCGGCGTCATACGCCGTCGATGCCTTGGCCTTGCGTCCCGCGGCAAGATTGAGCTCGGCGAGCACGCGCCGCTCGTCGGGATCGTTGACCAGCGCCCACCCGATGTTGAAGTGATTGACGATAGTAAACAAGCGTTCGTCCGGAATCTCAGCGCCGCATGCAAGGCGCAGGAGACGGCCGACCGTCAGGTGCACGAGCTGCTTCTGGTCATCGGGAATCAGCGCATACGCCGCCTGCTGCACACGGTCGTGCAGGAACTCGAAGGCGCTGTCCGGGGCGGCGGCCGAGATCGCGCCCGTTCGCACGACGAGACCCTCGGCCACGACGGCGCTGAGGCTGGCCGCGGTGGCCTCGAGCGACCGTTCGCTCACCGTCGCGAGCGTCGGGGCGTCGAAGCGATTGCCGATGCACGACGCGAGCATGAGCGCTCGCTGGGACTCGGCCGCGATCCGCTTGATCTTCTGCGTCATCAGGTCGATCACGTTGTCGGTGAAACCGGCCGCGCCGATTCGCTCCAGCTGGTAGGTCCAGCGTCGCAGGTTCTCATCGAAGCGCACGAGACCGTCCTGGACGAGAGTTTTCAGGAATTGCACGACGAAAAACGGATTGCCGTCGGTCTTTTGTTGAATCAGACTCGCCAGCGGCTCGATGTCGGAGAGCTTGCCGCCTAGCGTATCGCGCAGGAGATGCGCGAGGCTGGCGGGCGTCAAGGGTCCCAACGTGATAAACGTGAGGCGGGCGTCCACGCCTTGCAAGGTCTTGAGCGTACGGGCGAGGGGATGATCGGCATCGACTTCGTTATCGCGGTACGCGCCAATCAGGAGCATCGATCGCAGAGCCGGCCCCGTCAGCAACGGCTCGAGCATATCCAGCGTCGCCGCGTCGGCCCACTGCAGGTCGTCGAGGAAGACGACCAGGGGATGGTCTGGGGCGGCGAGGGCGGCCAGAAAGCTGTGAAACACAAGCCGGAATCGGTTCCTGGTCTCGGCCGGCCCGAGGGGCTGCGGCGGGAGCTGCGGGCCGAGGATGAACTCGATCTCGGGAATCACCTCGGCAATCACGCCTCCGTTCGATCCGAGCGCCTCGGCGAGCCGCGTTCGCCACCGCGCGACCTGCTCGTCGCTCTCGCTACAGAGTTGTTGAAAAAGCTCGCGAAAGGCGGCGATAAATGCGCTGTACGGCACGTTGCGCGCGACCTGATCGAACTTCCCGGAGATGAAATACGCGCGCTCGCGAGCGATTGGCGCATAGAGCTCGCGAATAAGGGCCGTTTTGCCGATGCCCGAATAACCCGTCACGAGGGTCATGCCGACAGGTCCGTCGCGGCATTGGTCGAACGCCTCGATCAGCGCCGCGACTTCGCCCTCGCGTCCGTACAAGCGCTGAGAAATCACGAAGCGATCGGAGAGATCGCGCTGGGCCAGGACGAACGCCGGCACCGAACCCGTCGCCTTCCACGCGCGAGCACAAGCTTCCAGGTCCTCTTGCAGTCCGCGCGCGCTTTGGTAGCGTTCCTCGGCGGTCTTCGCGATAAGCTTCATCACAATGCTCGACACCGCGTCGGGGATTTCAGGATCGATAGCCGACGGCGTCGGAGCAAGCCGCGCGATGTGCGCGTGCACGAGCTCGAGCGGATCGGCTGAGCGAAATGGCGGGCTGCCCGTCAGCAATTCGTAGAGCGTGATGCCGAGCGAATACAGGTCGCTGCGATAATCGACCGCGCGATTCATGCGGCCAGTCTGCTCGGGAGAAAAATACGGCAGCGCACGCGGCTCAAGCCGCAACGGGATGGCCCCGAGCGTGTCGCCCGAGCCTCGGCAAAGGCGACTGTTATCCCACAGCCAGACCTCACGGGTGACTGGGTCGATCAGAAGGCTGTGGGGGCTGACCGAACGGTGGATGAGATCAAGGCGGTGCAAGAGACCGAGAATTCGACACACGCGAATCCCGACATCGAGACACGACTCGACGTCGAGTCGTCGCCCCGCGTGGAGCCGTTCGAGCGGCACACCGCCGGGATCGTCGAGGACCAAGCCTGGCCCGCCGGCCATCGGCGTGAGGTCGCGAGCGTTGAGGACACCGGGGACCGTGACGTGGCGCAGGATCTCGCGCTCGTGTTCGAGCAGAACCAGGGCCAAGGCCGGCGGCGGGTGCTGGCAGGGAAGCTTCAGTAACACTGGCGTGCTGTCGAGCCGGCGGCGTGCACGCCAGAGGACGTGCCAATCGTTGCGGGACAATTCGTCGATGAGATCCAAGCCCGGCGCCACCACAGCAGTCACATAGTACTTCGGCAGGTTCCTTACGCGGTCATCTTCGCCACGTCGGTTCACGATTGGCGTTACGCGACAAAGACGCTGTTGACCTGCCCGTCATCGTTCACGGCCCGCAGCGGATTCGCGGGGTCAGGTATCCACGTCGAAGCATCGAGCAGGAACTTGTAGCAATGCGGTCCGGGGTTGGGGCGCGGCACGATGGCGCGCCAAACACCCGCCTCTATCTGCGTCGCTTGGGTGCCGGGAGATCGCCATCCATCCCAACTACCGAGCACCGCGACAGAGTGCGTGCCGTGATCGTGAAAAACGAAATGCACGGTGTCTCGTCCAACGACTGGCGTCCGACGGGGTCTCGCCGGCGACGGGTCGTCATCGGCGAGGGCGGCGGCGACGGCGAGGCCCGCATCTACGACGCCAGCGCCCTGCCGTTCGTCAGGGGCATCGGGGATGCGCGTGGCCGAGATCATCAATAGTTCCTTGACCCGCGCGGGCGTCAGCTTCGGATTCGCCTGGCGCATGCACGTGACGATTGCCGCGACGAGCGGAGCCGCAAAGCTGGTCCCTTCGACGTGTTGATAGTGTGGCGTGACGAGACGAAGCTCTGTGATCCGCCGGTCAACCTCGTCCGAGGGCGCTCGAGAGCGCCTCTGAAACAGCTGCTGCGCCTCACGCGCAACGTCGCTGCCAGGGAGAACGGGCGCTACGGTCCAGAGGCTCGGGGCAACGACTTCCGGCTTGGGCGCTCTGTCGAGCGTTACACCATAGTTGCTGTGCCAAATCTCCCAGGCGCGCAAGCTCAGGACGTTGTGATCATCGAGTCCCCCGACCGTGACGGCGGCCGGCGCGGTCGCTGGCGGCGCAAGACGGCGACTGCCGTCATTCCCTGCGGCCGCGACGACGACAATGCCGTCGGCGACGAGGGCCGCGATCTCTTCATCAATCGGATTGCTCGCGCCGGGAGTGCACTCTTCGCCGGCCACTGAAAGACTGACCACCTGGAGCCTCAACTCGCTCGCATGACGCCGCAGCCAGGACAGACCCCGCGCGATTGAGTCGGTCGTGATCGGTACCGCCATCGCTCACCTGTACGAGTACGACGTCGGCCTCAGGAGCGAGGCCGCGATAGAGGCCGTGACTCAACCAGCCGTTTCCTGCCGCCGTGACGCTCGTCATCAATCCGTGCCACTGCGCGCGACCGGTATCGGCTGGTCCGGGCCAGCTTGGCACATCGTCTGGTGTGAACCAGCGTGTAGCCATCGGCGCCAAGGTGGCGTTCGCCCACGCTCGAATGCGATTCTCCGGCCGCACGAGATCCGGGTGCGGAAAAAACGCCGCGTCGACCAGTGCGATCGTGCAGCCATGTCCCGTGAATCGCGGGTCCGCCCGGAGACGCAGTGGCGTCGGAATCGCTCCGAAGGCAGCCTGGGAATCGAGCGGCCACACGCTCTGCACACGACCTTCGAGCGCGCCGCGACCGTCGAGGAGCAGCGTTTCGAGCAGCACCTCTTGGACGCACGCCGGGCACGCGCCGTCCGCGCGTCGCCAGCGGGGGTGGGCTCGGGCAAGTCGATCAATGGCACGGCGATCCAGCCAAGCCGCTTCGTCGAGCGCCGCCCTCGACGCATGCTGTCCGCACAGAGCACACGCTGGCACGGCTGTCACCTGGCAACGATACGCAGACCGTGTCCATCCGGATCGCGGGTGAGCGCGCCGCTGCGAAACGGCAAGTGCAGTCCAAGCTCAGTGACGGGTCCCGGTGACACCAAAGCAATCTGGTGCTTACGAGCGAGTCCCAACAGCGACTCGAGTTTGTCGGTGACAAGCGTGGTCTGCCAGTGGGCGACGTCGTTCGCCCGGAGATCCAGGGGTGCGGGTCGTCCGTCGCGTGGCGCGAGATACTCGAGCAACTCCACTCCTGGTCCGTGCGGGGCGCGTAAGCCCGTAATGCGTAACCGCGCACCGAATATGTTGTTCAAGCGTTCCTGCTCGATTTCGTAATTTTCGCTTTCTCCCGCCACTTTTAACCCCAGGGCGTCGCGATAGAGGCCGAGCGACGCGTCCGTATCGTCGACGACAATCGCCGTGTGATCGATACCCAGGAAGAGTTGTCCGGCGGTGCGCTGCCAGACTGGCAATCCTTTGCCGCGCGGAAACGAGATGATCTCGAGAAAATGACGGTCTGGATCACGGAAATAGAAGGCGCCGATCCCGCCGGCGTTTGGGTTCCAATCAGGGAGCCGCTGAGGAGCTGTCGACGCGTGCTCGACACGGTGATCCCGGAGCACATCGTACGCTTTCGACAAATCGCTGACGACAATCGCGATGTGTTGGAAAATTCGGTCGTTCGCACGAAGATCCGGTGCAATCGGCCGACCCTTGGGAGCGAGGAATTCGGTCAGCTCGATTTCTTCGGAGCCGAGCCGCAGTCGTGCAACGCGACTGCGAGCGCCGAAGACGCCGGTCAGAAGTTCATAGGATCGCCCCGACAACTCCGTGTCTGAGATTTTCACGAATGGCAACACGTTTGTGTAGAACGCCAGCGCTCGATCCATGTCCGAGACGGTGAAGCCGACCGAGTCCACCGCCGTGACGCGCAGCGGGACGTCGTCGCGTGCCATCGATGACCTGGGAGCCGCACCCGAACCGATCAGGAGCGCCGCAAGCAGAGCGCCGAGGAACACCGCGGACTGCCAACCTCGTCGAGTCATTGCGCCACTCCTGCTGCGGCTTCGAGCCGTGCGCCTATCCGTTCGAGAATGTGGTCGCCAACGCGTAGCGCGTTGGCCATGACCGTCAGCGCCGGATTCACGGCACCGGACGAGGGAAAGAAGCTCGCGTCGACGACGTACAGGTTGTCTAGTTCGTGCGCCTTACAGTTGCTGTCGAGAGCTGACGTCCTCGGATCGCGCCCGAATCGAATCGTGCCGTTCTGATGGGCGACACCTGCAAGCGGAATGCGCTGACCGACAAACAGGTTGCGCGGCAAAAGGTGTCGTTCGCAGCCCAAATGCTGCACCAAGTACTCCAGCTTCGCGGTGAGCCGCGTGTGGCCCTCGAGATTGTTCGGGGTATAGCTCAGGACGATGTTGCCCTCACCGTCCAGCGTGACGCGGTTCTCGGGGTCCGGCAGATCCTCGGAGGTCAGCCAGAAGTCGAGCGAATGCCTGGCCATGATGTCGAGCGTGATGCCGGGCACAAGTGCCGGGGCGCCGGCCGACAGGGCGACCGCGTCGAGTTTGCCCACGAACGAGATGTGGCCCATCGGGTGCGCGAAGTCGCTGCTGCCGAAGTAGAAATCGTTGATCGCCAGAGTCTTCTGGAACACCGTCGGATTCGGGGTTTTTGAGATCGCCAGCACTACGGAGTTGGTGTGACCCATGTAGTGCCGTCCCACGAGGTCCGACCCATTGGCCAACCCTCGCAAATGACGATCGTTCGCGGACCGAAGTAGGAGCGCCGCCGAGTTGATGGCACCGCAGGACACGACAACGATGTCAGCCGAGAACAGTTCTTCCTGACGGTCGCGCTCGATGACGACACGAGTCACCTCACGCCCGGACGAACTGGTCTCGAGCCGCTTGACGTACGCACCGGTGAGCATCGACACGTTCGGATACGACAGCGCCGGATTGACGCAGACGACCTCCGCGTCGCTCTTGGCCCTGACGAGGCATGCGAAGCCGTCGCAGGAGTTGCAGCGAATGCACCGACTCGTCTGCGGGTGTGCCTCGTCCAGCATGATCCCCAGCGGTGTGTGAAACGGTTGCAACCCAGCGGAGGCGAGTTGGTCGTGCAGCTGCTGCATGCGAGGCTCGTGGCTGACCGCAGGGAATTTGTATGAGGCGCTGGCCCATGGGTCCGTCGGGTCTTCTCCTCGTTCACCGTGCACCTGATAGAGGTGTTCGGCCTCCGTGTAGTACGGCTCCAACTCGTCGTAGTCGATTGGCCACGAGGGCGAGACTCCGCCGTGGTGACGCAACTCACCAAAGTCTTCGCGCCGCAGCCGGAACAGCGCTGCTCCGTAAAACTTGGTGTTTCCGCCGACGTAATAGTTCGTGTGCGGGTGTAGTGGTTTGCCTGCGCGGTCGCGCCACACTTCGCGCGTCTGATACTTAGCGGCGACGTTAACGGCATGCGAGTCCCAATTGTCTTTCTCGCGGGGCACGTAGCCTCCACGCTCGAGCAAGAGGATTCGCTTTCCCGAGGGAGCGAGCCGGTAGGCGAGGGTTCCTCCACCGGCGCCTGTGCCGATGATGATGATGTCGTAATGGGTGGCGGCATTCATGCTGAAGCCTCTTTTGCTGGCAGTATCGAGATGGGTGCCGCGTCGACGCGCATGTCGAAGCGGCAACGAAAGATGCAGGGGACATTCGCAGGATGATCGAGCTTGGCGCACAACACTCGCGCTGTGCCGTGACGCCGAACGAACACCTCAGCCGCCAGCAGCATTCCTGCCAGTGGGGCACTCAAGTAGATCCATAACGCCTCGAGCGAGCCCGCCAGTAACGCCGGGCCAAGGCTTCGTGCCGGGTTCATGCTCATGCCAGAGAGGGGCGCCTCCACAACGACGTAAATGCAGATCAGCACACCGGCACCCAGCCCCGTGTAACGGTTGAGGCGCTGGTGATTCGAAATCAGCAGGATTACCAGCATCATCCCGAACGAGATGACGGCCTCGGCGATGAACGCCACGCTGTCCCCTGCGGGCCCGGGCAGTGTGGCAACGTAGTTGACTGACGGATCGGCCGGAAGACCGACCAGCAGTCCGATCGCCAAGGCGATCCCGCCAAGACCGCCCACAAACTGCGCGAGCACGTAGCAGGCGGCGTCGAACGGGGCGATCTTGCCCAAGCGAAAGAAGGTCAGGGTGACGGCCGGATTCATGTGCGCGCCGGACCGCCGCCCGAACGGTGAATAGATGATCGCGATGGCCGTCAGCCCCATCGCAAGGCCCATCGGCAGGCGCCCCAGAGCAACGGGCTCCAGAGCGAGCTTCCAGGGTGACGCTGGATGCTGCAGCAACGTCGCAAACGTCGCGGCGGAGATCATGAACATCCCGAGACAACCCGCCTCGCTCAGGTATTCCGGCCAGTGCGATCGAAGGCTCGACGTCATGTTCGCGACTGCTTGGATGCCCCGGCGCCCTGGTGATTTCAGCGCCGCCTGCGAAACCGCGTCCGGAAGAGGGCATCGAACGGGCGTGACAGGACGCAAACGGATTCTCGTGCTGGGAGGAGGGTTCGGCGGTCTGCATGCCGCACGTCACCTGGAAAGGATCTTTCGCGCCGATCCCTCGGTGGACATCGCACTGGTCAGCCGCGACAACTTCTTCTTGTATACGCCGATGCTTCACGAGATCGCCTCGTGTGAGATCGACATCACACACATCGTCAGTCCGATTCGCACACTGTTGCGGCACACCACGGTGTTCATCGGCGACGTGGAGGCCATCGACCTCGCCGCGCGTCAGGTTCGCGTCGCTCACGGTTTCGAGCGGCACACGCACAATCTCGAATACGACCAGCTCGTGATCGCCCTGGGGTCCACGACGAATTTCTATGGGTTGCCAGGCCTCGAGGCACACGCGCTGACCATGAAGACGCTCGGCGATGCGATCCACCTGCGTAACCGCCTGATTGCGACCCTCGAGGAGGCGGATACAGAGTGTGCCGGCGGCGACGACGGGCTCCTGACGATCGTGGTGGCGGGGGGCGGCTTCGCGGGCGTCGAGACGCTTGCGGCCGTCAATGATTTCGTGCGCGAGGCCGCGCGGTTTTATCCGCGCGTCAATCAGGATCGCATTCGGATGATATTGGTGCATTCGGGCTCCGTGATCCTGCCGGAACTGGGCGAGCACCTGGGCGCGTACGCGCAGGCAAAACTCCAGACGCGAGGGCTCGAGATCATGACGAACACGCGGGTGACTGCCGTCACCTCGGACTTCGTCACGCTGAGCGACGATCGCCGAATCGCCGCACGGCTGGTGGTCTGGACCGCGGGAACCTCGCCGCACCCACTGCTCCGCGCGCTGCCGTGTCCTCAGGATCGCGGCCGCCTGATAGTCGATGAAACGCTACGGGTCAAGGACTGGGAGGGTGTGTGGGCCCTTGGCGACTGTGCGGTGGTCCCCGATCACCGCACTGGCAAGGCACATCCACCGACGGCGCAACACGCGCTCCGCGAGGCCAAAACCGTGGCCTCGAACATCGCAGCGACGCTTCGCGGCGGCGCGTTGACACCATTCGATTTCCGCACAATCGGCCAGCTCGCAGCGATCGGCCGGCGGACCGGCGTCGCGCGCATTTTCGGTGTGAATTTCTCCGGATTCTTCGCGTGGTGGCTGTGGCGAACGATTTACCTCAGCAAGCTGCCGCGACTCGAGAAGAAGGTCCGCGTGGCCATCGATTGGACCCTCGATCTGTTGTTCGCTAAAGATTTCGTGCAGTTCCTTACCGTAAGGGCACCTGTCATGTCATCACCAGAACGCGACGCTGTTTTGGCCTTCGAACTTCAGGATCCGACGCGAAAGGTCGCCGAGGTGACGCGATGATCTCCACTGCCGAGCGAGAGCAGGCATTCGAGGTGCCACCGTCACTAGTATCGCGCGCACGCAGCGAGTACCTCGAGATGCCTGGGCTAAGGCTGACGCTGTGGCAGGCGGCGCGACTCTGGGGCCTCGAAAGTGACCTGTCAGAGCGTGTGCTTGCAACGTTGGTGGATGGTGGCTTTCTCTGGCGGAACGCGGATGGCGCCTACATGCGCCGGTCAGCCCGATGATGACAGTCGACGATCGGACAGAGTGGTTGGAGGCGGACGGCGTAGGTGGCTTCGCCTCCGGGACTGTGTCGGGTGCCCGCACGCGACGGTACCACGCCCTGCTGCTCACAGCCACGACCCCACCGACCGGTCGGGTCGTGCTGGTCAACGGATTCGACGCGTGGATCACGACGCCTGCTGGGCGGTTTGCGCTATCGACGCAGCGATATTCGCCGGACGTCGTGCATCCCGACGGATACCGCCGCATCGTGTCGTTCACGGCGGAGCCATGGCCAACCTGGGAGTTCGACACACCGGATGGTGTGCGGATGTCCCAGGAGGTCGTGGTCCAGCACGGTGGCGACGCCACCGTCGTGGTGTGGCGCATGGTGCATGGTACGGGGTCTGTCTTATTGGAGGTGAGGCCGTTCTTTTCGGGGCGCGATTATCACTCGCTGCACCACCAGAATGACGCGTTCGGCTTCGCGCCACAGACACAAGATGGGGCACTGGTATGGCGCCCGTATCACGGCGTGCCCGAAGTGCGTGTGGTGACCAACGGCGCGTATACGCATGGACCTGAGTGGTACCGCAACTTCTTGTATTCGGCGGAGCGTGAGCGTGGGCTCGACGATATAGAGGATCTCGCGAGCCCCGGCGTTTTCGCCTGGCCGCTCGATCCATCGCACGATGAAGCTGTCCTCATGTTGAGTGTAGTGGTCGACCGGCACCCGCGCGGATCGGGTGATTCTGCGCGGGACCAGGTGCTGCAGATTTGCGGGGCCGAGCGCAAACGGCGCGCTGCATTCACCACCGCCCTGGACCGTGCGGTCGACGCCTATATCGTCCGCCGCGGCAACGGCCGGTCCATCGTCGCTGGCTATCCGTGGTTCACCGACTGGGGGCGTGACACCTTCATCGCCATCCGTGGCTTGTGCATTGCGACGGGCCGCCTCGCCGACGCCAGAGACATCCTGCTGGAATGGTCGGCGGCCGTTTCTGAGGGCATGTTGCCGAACCGCTTTCCCGATTCAGGTGAGGCGCCTGAGTTCAACGCGGTTGATGCGTCATTGTGGTTCGTTGTGGCTGTCCACGACCTCCTCGAGCGCGTTGACAACGATACCTCCGTGGTATCCGCGACGGATCGCGCCAGGCTGCAATCGGCGGTCCAGCAGATTGTGGAAGGCTACGCGACAGGCACTCGCTACGGAATTCGCGCCGATACGGATGGGTTGCTTGCCGCCGGAGAAGAGGGCATTCAGCTGACGTGGATGGACGCCCGCGTCGGCAATCGCGTGATTACACCCCGCATCGGGAAGCCTGTCGAAGTGCAGGCGCTGTGGCTGAATGCGCTCTGGATTGCTTCGTCGGCCGACAGGCGCTGGTGCGCGGTCTTCGAAGCCGGCCGCCAGTCGTTCGTGGAACGATTCTGGAACGTGGAAAAGTCTTGTTTGCACGACGTTGTCGATGTGGACCACATTGCCGGCACGTGCGACCCAACGGTTCGGCCAAACCAGATTCTCGCGGTCGGCGGGCTACCGGTGTCGATCCTCGAAGGGGAACGTGCCCGCTGTGTCGTTGAAGTCGTCGAACGCGATCTGCTGACGCCGTTTGGCCTGCGCTCCCTCGCGCCGGCCGAACCAGGATACGCGCCCTACTACACCGGGGGACCTGCGGGCCGCGATGGTGTCTACCACCAAGGCACAGTGTGGCCGTGGTTGCTTGGCCCATTCGTCGACGCATGGGTGCGTGTGCATGGTGGGAGGGACTCGGCGCGGCGCACGGCGCGACAGCGGTTCATCGATCCCCTCGTCCAGCACGTTCGCACAGTCGGTTCAGGACACCTCTGCGAGATCACCGATGCGGCTCCTCCCTTCGTGGCCCGAGGGTGTCCCTTTCAGGCATGGTCCCTGGGAGAACTGATCCGCATCGATCGAGGTACTGCCAGGCTGAGCGCCTTGCGCAGCGAGGCACGCTTGACAAATATCGAAGTCAACCGGTGATGGATACCGTTCGTCCTCTCGACATCCCAGTCATTCTGGGAACCACCCGTAAGGGTCGCTACAGCGCCCACGCCGCGCGCTTCGTCGTCCAACAGATCCAGAAGCGCGCTGGGATTGTGACGGACCTCATCGACATCGCAGAGCTCCCGTTGAAGACCGACGACGCCGGAGAGAACCTCAAGGATCCGTCGGTATCGGAGAAGCTGGCTCGAGCCGACGCGCTGGTCATTGTGTCGCCTGAATACAATCACAGCTTCCCGGGCCTGCTGAAACACATGTTGGACGCATATCTGAAGGAGTACATCCACAAGGCGGCGGGGATTGTCGGCGTGTCAGCGGGTCCCTTCGGCGGCACACGAGGCATTCAGGATCTGCTGCCTGTTCTGCGCGAACTGGGTCTGGTGACCATCTTCTGGGACGTCAACATCGGGATGGTCAACAACACGTTCGACGAGTCTGGTCGGCTGCTCGATGACGCGTTGGTTCGCCGCACGGATAAGTTCCTTGACGAACTGGTCTGGATGGGCAGGACTCTACGACACGGCCGCGACACGATTCCACTCATCTGAGAAAAGGAGCAACCATGCCTGAGCGCAGGGCTGCAATGCGGTGTCCCAGGTGTGGGGCAACAATGAACCATCACGCTGACAAGCTCCAAGCGCCGGTTGACGAAAGTGAAGCGCCGCTGATTGACGCGGCGCTTGGTGGGTTGATTCAGGAGACGCACGGCTGCCCTGCCTGTGGTAACGTCGAGTTCCGGCGCGCGGAAGATTACTGAGGGTGGCGCTCGGCTTCGCGCCTCGAACTATTTCTTCGTCTTCTCAATCGCCTTTGCACCCGCGAAGGCGATCTCTTCATCTGCCTGCGGCGAATCACCGCTGACACCGACTGCACCCACGACTCTGCCCTCTATCAGTACCGGTACGCCACCCTGCAGCGGCGTCGCATCGGACAGTGCGAGCGCCGCGATTCGGCCGTTCTTGATCTGCTCTTCGAAAACTCGGCTCGGACGGCGGTAGATCGCGGCGGTTCTGGCCTTCCCAATCCCGACATTGACGCTTGCCACTTGCGCTGAGTCCATCCGAGTGAGCTCGATGATGTTGCCGGCATCGTCTACTACGACGATGACGACGCCAAGACCTCGAGCCTTTGCCTCTGCTTCGGCGGCCGCCACAATCTTCCTCGCGGCTGCGAGCGATAGCACTTTCTTGTCCAGTGCCAATGGCTCACTGTCCTGCGCGGTCGCAACTGCTGCGCTGATCGTGAGCACCCCGGCCACGATGATGCGCGTCAACACTCTCATGAGTCCCTCCGTCTCTCCGATGCCTGCCACCTGCGACGGTTACACCGAAACGGGTCTTCTCAGCGTGCGAAACGCTCGGGCGATGTCGCCATCCAAGCAGTGGGCAGACGGCATGTCGCCGTCGCCGCGGAACGACCGCGGCCGAGAAGGCTGGGTCTATTCGGAGGTTTCAGATGGTTAGCTTTCAGCGTCGCGCGCTATTCGCGCTATTACTTATTGCCGGTCTCGTCGCGACAGCCGGCCAAGTGCAAGCGCAGAGCATGCACACGAGCAAGCGCTTCTCGGGTTCGAAGGTGAACGATGGCACCGTGACTCACGTGAAGCAGAACGGCACGAACATCCTCAAGCTGTCGGCCGACTTCAAGGTGCCAGACACGCCGGATCCCCACTGGCAGATCGTCGACTCGAGAGGCACCGTGTACCTGCTGCATCGTCTCGGCATCAAGGACGACAAGGTCAATACCCAGATCACGGTACCCAGCTACATCAAGGACATTGCGAAAGTCCAGATCTACTGCGCCTGGGCAGAAGCCATCCTCGGCGAAACGGCGTTCGACAACACGCTCACAATCAACTAGCGGGTTCCCCGGGGCAAGGCCCCGGCGCCGCTCCATTTTCAGAATCAAGGGACACGACGATGCATGCTTCACGACTCACGACTCACCTCGCCGCTGCCGCCATGCTCGGCGCGATTACCGTGACTGCGGTTGCGCGGTTGGCTGCACACCCTCCTGGGGCGGAGGATCAGATCACCTACATCGACAGCCAACGTACGCGCGCGGCCTTCGCCAAAGGACAACCGCTCGTCGAGACAGCCGCCTACAAGGTGCACGCGAGCCGGCGCGAGGCCCCGGGCATGGCGGAGATCCATACGAGGGACACCGACATCATCTACGTGCTCGAGGGCACGGCGACCATCATCACGGGCGGCAAGGCAATAGCAGCCAAGGAGGTTGCTCCGAACGAGATTCGCGGCGCCAGCATCGAAGGCGGCTCCGTTCAGCGGCTTGCCCAGGGCGACGTGTTCATCGTGCCTAATGGCGTTCCTCACTGGTTCACGGAAGCCCAGGGTCCTTTCCTCTACTACGTCGTCAAGGCCACCGCCGTGACTCCAGCAGGAGGTGGGCGATGACCCTCGTGTTCAAGTTGATGGTCGCTCTGCTATTCGTCGCCGCTACTGCGGCGCCGACAATCCGCGGCACTCACACAACGCCCGGTGCCACCCCCGCCACCCCTGCGATTGCCTCTAACGACACTCCGGTGGTGTCACTCGACCTCGCGACTCGGGAGGGCGCCGCAATGGTCAACGGACAATGGCGGTACAGCGACACGAAGATCATCGAGGTCGACTTCAAAGGCCCCGGAGCCGACGGCCAGCCGACAGGCGTGCCGGTGCGGACCTACGACTATCTACCCAAGGCTGGCGTGGCGGGCTTCGACGATTCCGGCTGGGAGATTCTTGATCCAACAACTCTGACCGAACGTCGAGGGGCAGGTCGCATGTCCTTCAACTGGTACCGCATTGCGATCACGATTCCGAAACGCATCGACGGCTACGACCCGAGCGGATCAACTGTGGTCTTCGAAACGGCGCTGGATGATTATGCGGAGATCTGGGTCGACGGTGAACTACCGCGTGCCGTGGGCCAGACCGGCGGCTCGGTCGTCGGTGGTTGGAACGCGCAGAATCGTTTGGTCATCGGGCGCGCCGTGAAGCCAGGCCAGCGCATCCAGTTGGCGATTTTCGGGATCAACGGTCCCCTGTCGAATCCGCCGACCAATTTCATCTGGATGCGTTACGCGCGCTTGCATTTCCAACGTGGTCCGGCGGGCCCGCTGGCGGTGACGCCGCAGGAGGTGAATGTCGAGATCGTGCGCAAGAACCGGGCGATTGACGCGATCGTCGGTCCGAACCCGAAGATCTTCAAACTGGCAGAGGGCTTCCAGTTCACCGAGGGTCCCGTGTGGCATCCTGGCCTTGAAGCGCTGCTCTTTAGCGATCCAAACAGCAACGTCATCTACAAGTACTCAAAGGATGCACAGCTGTCCGTGTTCCGTACGCCGAGTGGTTACGCAGGCGAGGACATCGCTGAGTACCGCCAGCCTGGATCGAATGGATTGGCGCTCGACGCCGAGGGCCGCCTGACAATCAACGAGCACGGCAACCGGAGGGTGTCGCGGCTCGAGAAGGATGGTCGCGTCGAGGTGCTCGCGGATCGGTACGGCGGCAAGCGGCTGAATAGCCCGAACGATCTCGTCTATCGCTCAGACGGCACGCTCTTTTTCACCGATCCTCCATTCGGCCTGCCGAATGTGTTCGATGATCCACGGAAAGAGCTGTCCTACAGCGGGGTCTATGCAGTCCGCGACGGGAATGTTCGGCTACTCACGAAGGAGTTGAGTGGCCCGAATGGAATTGCGTTTTCACCTGATCAGCGATTCCTCTACGTCGGCAATTGGGACGAGAAAAGGAAGGTAGTGATGCGCTATGAGGTTGCCGAGGGTGGCACGGTGTCCAACGGTCGCGTCTTCTTTGACATGACCAACGCACCGGGCGAGGATGCGATCGACGGCATCAAGGTCGACGTCAACGGCAACCTGTATGTCTCAGGCCCGGGAGGGCTCTGGGTCATCTCCCCTTTAGGGCAACATCTCGGCACTATTCTCGTTCCCCGACACGTGCACAACATGGCTTGGGGAGATGTCGACGGCCGCACCTTGTATTTGTGCGCCCGCGATCGCCTTTATCAAATCCGTCTGAATGTGGCGGGCCGAGTGCAAACGGTGAGCGGACGCCGATGAGCATGCACGACAAGTTCGCCTTCACTAAGGCGTAAGGTGCACAACCTTGGCAGAGCGTGCCAACTGAAGCTTACGGGTTCGTTGGCAAGCGTGAGGATCCACTCGCGCAGCCGCTGCACAATGGCGTCGTGCTGGCGGACGATCTCGGCGATCACCGTTGTTTGATCCGACTGAGCGATGAGCGCGTCGGATCCGGCGAAGGCCATGGCCGCTGCCCCGGCCATGCTGGTGTGAAGGAAATCCGGGCGTGTCACGTCGCGCAGGTGAGAAGCACTGTAGATCAGTGGCAGTCGCCGAAGCGGCGCTTGAAGACAGCCCCAATGGCTGCCCAGATCGCCTGCAGGAGTCGCTTATCAGCCAGGGTTGGACGGCGACGGTGTTGATGGCGCCTCAATCGCGATCAATTGCAGCTCGGCGCGCACGGCGCACGACACCACGTGTCGTCGCTCATCAACGTCGGCCGCCGAGAATGAAAATGTCGTATTGCGGTTCGGGCGTCGGTTGCGCGCGGCCGAGCACCGACAACCCCGTGAGCATCGCCACGACCCCATCGATCCGTTTGCGGTGCTGGCCGATCACTTTCGGCTTCACCGGTCGCAGGCGGCCCGCCTCATCACGCTTGACGGCGACGTTCGAGACGTTCCATTTCAAGATCGGGTGTCCGTCGTGCGCCACGCGTCGCGCCTTCAGGAGCCCTTCGAGCGTGTAGCAGGGCGCCGTCATGTGATTGAAGTTTTGCGGCACTTCAAGCACATCGAACGAGGCACTGAGCCGTTGTGCCACGTCCGGCGCAAAGGCCGGATCAAATCCAATGAGGCGGAGCCTGGGAAACATGGGCGCGATCTTGCCCACGATGTCACGATGCACTTGATCGGCCGAAATGGTCGCGCCTGGTGACACAAACAGCAGTCCGCGATCGCGATACTGGCCCAGGGGCAGGCCGTCTGTTTTTTCGCGTTCGCGCAGCATCTCGTCCGGCAACCAGTAGAACGCGACCACCGCGATCGAATAATCGAGCGGCCGCTCAGACGCCACGCCAGCTTCGTCGATCACCTCGGTGAGCGGCGCCATTTCCCCAGGCGGTAACGGCACGCGGACGACGACGACGAACGCGGCGTAATCAATGCTTTGCGCCATGTCCAAACCAGCCGTCGCGTCATACGTGGCCAGCGTGCCCAGGTCGAGCGCAGACCGTTGACACGCATTCCACCACTCGAGCGGAATCCAGCTCGTGGCCGTATTCGTCCAGCGATTGCAATAGAACCGCAAAAAATCGTTCAGTTTCCGCGGCTCGTTGGCGGCCTCTCGGGCCTCCATCGCAATGCCGTCTGGCTGCACAGTGACACCATACCCGGGCATCACGCGACGCCAGACGTCTTCGCTCTGCCAGTCGTCCTCCTCACTCGTCTCGAATACGACGGGTAATAACGCTTCATCCTGCAGGATGCCGTTGATGACCCCTTTGGCGTAACAAAACTCTTCGAATCCGATCGTTTCTTCATCGGTGCCCGCGTGACCCATCACGATCAGTACAGGTTGCCGCCGTTTTGGCATGCTCTTCTTGGCAACTTCCAATTGATCGCGCGATCGCTGTTCCTGGACTTCATCCATGATCACGGCGTGTGGCCGCCAGCCGTGGTGGCCCGAGGCATCCGCGCTCAGGACTTTGAATGTCGACCGCGTGGATGGGACATAGATGGAGTCCCTTAAGACTTCACAGAGCGCGGCGAGATCGGGTGCGTGCTCGATCATGATCTGCGCGTCACCATGCACGGTGCGGGCTTGATCCTTGTCACGGGCCAGGGCATACACTTCCGCGGCGGGCTCATTGTCAAAGAACGTCAGATAGAGTCCAGTGCCCGATCCCCATGGGCTTTTCCCTGATCCCTTTGGCGCAAAGAGCGTGACTTTCCTGAATCGTCTCAGGTCGTCCGAAACTCTCTTCCACCCGAAGAGTGGTCGCGTGAGCAACTTGATTTGGTACGGCAACAACTCGAAGGCGCGGCCAGCAAACTCGCCGATGTGGTGGCGAAGGAATTCCGGGAAAAAATCCACTGCTTTATCTGCGGCATCGCGGTCGAACCAATACCGGCCATCGGGCGATTCCCAGCGCAACCGCGTCGCCGACCACGTGCAGGGGATCGTGATCGTCACGCCAGGCCACTCGAGCTCAGGCGCAAGCCCGAGGCCCCACCACGGCGGCGGCCTATGGTGTCGTGAGCGCACTCAAGAACCTCTGTTTTTTGGGATCGGCCGCGGACGATTTGCTCAACGGTTTCACGCGGGTACGCGCGGCCGGTGTTTGGCCAAGTTCGACGAGCCACTGTCTGAGCGCCATACTGCCTTGCCGGAGTTGTTGCAGGTGCCGCGCGTGCAGCTTTTCGATGCTGACGACTTCCGCGATCGCCTTGACGAGGTCCGCGCCCTCGAGGCGCCCCGTTTCTTTCGTCAGACGCCGCGACAAACGCTCAAGCCGCGCCTTGTCGCTTTCGATGGCCTCGGTTTCCGCGTGCAACTTGCAGTAACGACGGAGCGCGGCATCGTCGATCGTCGAGAGCGTACCGACGGCTTCGAGGCGGACCACCATCCGGTCCCATTCGGCGCGAGCCTCACCGGTTAGATCGCGCGGCTCCGGTCTGCCGGCTGGCACGTCTGGCGACACGTCCTCCCCGTGCCGAGCCGGCCGAAACGTGCCCTGAAGTATGTGCATCTCTGCGCTTTTTGTGTTGCGCCCGCCTGAGTGTTTCGTCGCTGCCATAGCTCAACCTTCAACCAAATCTGATTTCATGCGCTGGCTCGGGGTGTGCCGAGGGCTGGTGGGGTTACGGGCAAGGGCGTCTGCCCAACAAAACAGGTCCCCCCCGTAACTGTTGATGCCATTGTCGTTAGTCATCGCTGTACCTCGCTCGCCGTCTTCCGCCCGTGGCACTGGCGCGTCATCGACTGGAGATTGTTGCGATCGAATGCGAGCGCCGGATCGCCACGGTGTGGGATGCGATGGTCGACGAGCTCCGCGACGCGTCCGCAGCCGCAGATGCAGAACGGATGCTGCAATAAGTGCTCACGTGACAGGCGACGCCACTCCGATGTGTGGTAGACGCCCCTTCCGAACCGGTGCCGCTGCGCTTCGTCAGCGTGTGCATGTTGCGCACAACGACCACGGCTGATCGCCGGGTACGGGCAGCCTGGGAAGCGACAGGCACGCGGGAGACGCGACGGGCTCATGCGGTCCTCTGCTTGCCGCGATCGACGTGCTCGTCGGCCTGCCAGTACGATGGAGATTGCCGACAGAGCCGGCAACGAAGCTCTAACGGGCCACCTTCGCAGCACGTCTGTGCTCGCACGCCCTCATTCCCGGTTTCTATGTGGTCATGTGTCACAACGCCCGTGTTTATTGGGGTTTCTGGCGTTTTGCATGTGTCACACGTGTCCGTGTCGTGACAGATAGAAAACGCGAGTTCAGGCCCGGTTTTATTGGGCTCGTGACGCATGGACACTTGCGAAGGCAGGTAGCGAGCGATCGCATCCGAAAAGGCATCGACGCGATAGCCACGGGCTGTGCGGAGATGGCGATCGGGATGGATGCCGAGCGGTCCCAGTAGGCGAGTCAATCCCCGGGCGGTGATAGGGTGGGCGCCCTTGCGCCACGTTGCCCACGGCCGATCATCCTGTTCAACAAGCTTCTCGAGCAGTTCCTTCGTCGGGATCACCGCTGTGCTGTAATCGGCGAGGATGGCTGCGACGTCCTGCAGCAACTCGATCGTGATGTCTGTATCCTCGACGCTGCCAGCCAACGCCGTCGCTGCCGCTCTGGCCCGTGCGGGCCAGTCCGCACCAGCCAGGTCTGCAATCGCTACCAGTGGTTCCCAGACGTCGGCTTGTCGATCGCCGAGACTCGTCGGCAAGACTGGGCGCGCGCTTCGCAACGTGGCGATGGCACCAGCAGCCCAAGCCGACAGCTGCTGATGCATCGGCGCACCTTGGTGGTGGCCGTCACGTTCACGCCAGCGTTCGCAGGGTTCGTCATGGGTGCGACGCCGAAGCTCGATCGGAATGCATCGATCGGCTATCGTGTCGGGCAACTTCCCAATGCCAGCGATCGCTTTAGGACTGAACGTCCGAAAATCACGAGCCTGGATATTGGCACCCTGCCCGATACACACGGTGCTTCTGCCGGAGCGGCGGTAACCCGTATTGAGTTGCCCTCTGAGCGCTTCGGCGTAGTCCTTCTCACCGCCGAAGGCCGCATCGGATTCGTCCAACAGTAAGGTAGGACATTCGGCGTCCACTTTCCGGACCAAGGCCGCGGCAGAGGTGCGGCCAGTAAACCATGGACGCGCAACCACCGACTCCAAGACCTCCAGTAGACGGGTTTTACCGGCCCGCTTCGTGGCAGAGGTGACCTGCAAGTATGGGGTGCAATCGGCCGCCTCAATGACGTGGGTGTGTGCGGTCCAGAGCGTCACCGCGACTGCTTGATGCTCAGTGACCACTACATACCGGCGAATGAACACGTCAAGATCAGAGAGCAGCGAGGCAACCGACAGCGTGGAAGCGACCGCTGGCACATCCCGGGGTGTGACCATTGTCCAGATCGGCGCCGACTTCGCGAGTTCAAACAGCCGCTGTTTCGTCCCGCCAGCGGCGATCCAGTCGGTCACGTCACCGTGTTCGCGCAGATTGGGGAGGCTGAGAACGCGAGCCTCGATGCCAGCGGACCGACAAATCCTGGCGACGTGGTGGGCGTGGACGCGGCCGGTGTCGTCGCGATCGGCGAGGACGCACACCCGCTGAACACCACAGGCTCGGAGCTGCTGCGAATACTCGGACAACCACTTGGGCTTGTCGTCAGACTTGGATGCGCCACCGGGATTCGTGGTTGCGGTGAGGCCGAGTGTCTCGAGACTCTCCACGTCGTTTTCGCCTTCGCAAACCCAGAGGGCTTCCGGGCGTCGCTTGTGGAGGATGTTCAAGCGGTAAATGACACGTCGCACGTTGCCAAGTTTCCAGATCCAGCCGCCCGATCCATTCGGTCGTCGTTGCCGGAAATCCTTCGGCGCGTATCTCACGACTTGATAGAGCAGCGTGCCCTGCTCGTCGGTGTAGTCGTACGTAGCGACGATCCTCGGCTTGTTCACCTGCCGTCCGTTGTTTGGCTGAAGGATGTCGGCCATCGTTAAGCCGACAGCCTCGAGGATCGCTTCAGTCGCGCACCCGACGTGACAGTTGAACACCCAGGGCTGCTTCTCACCGTGACCCAGAGAGAGACTTGAGCGCTGATCGTCGTGGACCGGGCAGCGCGCCGTCCAACCGGTGCCGCTCTCGCGGACGTCGCGGAACCGAGAGAGGATGTCCGGCACGTCACTCACGCCGTGTCACCTTCCGCCTCAATCGTTGCCAGCACGCGCCTCGCAATCGCGTCACGCTCCTGCACGGCCGCACGCAGACGGATGATCATGATCACGAGCTCCTGTCGCATGTCATCGACGGAAATGGCGGCATCGATCAACGCATCCCGGGTGCGCTCGATTGCGAGCGGGCGCTCAATGTGGGCGGCGAGTCGCGCCGCGCGTGGTTGTGAGACTGCTCCGTCATCGCGTCATCCCCGCGACGACAACGAGCCCGACGCCCTTGCCGGCGAGAGGGCTCGCGCCGTCTAGCGGAGCCCCTTCGCTGTGTGTTGTCGCGTCTGCCGCTCGTGGTACTGGGCAATCGCCCGACCCGTGTAGCCGACGCGGCGCCCGACCCGCACGAACTGGGGCCCGGTACCGGCGCGCCGCCAACGCTCGAGCGTCCGGGGGGACATGTCTGGGTGAATCAGCGGCGCAGCCTCAGCCGGCGAGTAGATGCGGTCTGGAGTGTCGTCGTTCTGCATCGTGCGCTCCATCGAGTGACTGAGAGAGCACAATGCCAGAAGAGAGCTGAAGGGTCAGTGTACGAAAGTCAACGCGCGAGCTCTGACATTATGCACACCTGACACGCGCAAGCTCAATTGAAGCCTTGTTCATACATCCAGCGGCGCGGCCAGTCCGGCGCCCATGTCTCCCGTTGGCGATAGTCACGGTAGACATCCTGTATCAGCCGCAGACTTCCGTGCGTCGGGCGCCGCCGGTCCAGTCTGTCCGCGATTCTGAGGGCTTCCCGGAGTAAGCGCACGCGCGGGCCATCGCGATGATAGGAGCGCGGCATCCCGGCGTCATCGAATGCGATCATCAGCCGAAACAGTAGCCGGCGACGGTCCCAATCTTTCGGCCGCTTCTTTGGCCGCTGCCAGTTCCAAGTTCTATCCCATTCCGCGATACGCGCGGCGAGCGCATCCTGTAACGCGCTGGTCTCTCGTCCACGCTGGCGGGCGTCCATGATGTCTTCGGCGCTGTGTTCTATCAGCTCGAGCAAATGGCGTGCAGTGCGGATCATTGCCTGATAACGGCGCTGAGCCTGCTCCATCCTCGCCGCCGACACGCGATCGCGATGGCGATTCGCGTATAGCGTCAGGATGTTCTCCAGCGCGACGCGCACAAGGATGTCCAGGTCCTCGGTCCCTAATTCAATGGCGAGCCGTTGGCATGTTGCCGGCGACAGTTTGACGACCACACGGCGACTCATCGCGTCCGCTGTTTCAGCGCGGCGGCAATCGAGCCGCCAATCGCCCTCGCGTTCTGCTTCGCCGCCTCGTCGTGCAGGTGGGCATACCGCGCCGTAGTGGCCGGCTGTGAATGGCCGAGTTGCTCGCCAATCGCCGCTAACGACAGTCCATGACGCGACATGGCCATGCTGGCGAAACTGTGGCGGCAGGCGTCATACAACCGGCAGTCCTCGAGTTTCGCTGCCGCCCGTAACACCGCCCACGCATGCGACAACGTGCTGCCATGCAGGTGGTCCCCCGGTATGCCGCGACGCATCCCCGGAAACACATAGTTTGACCCGGCCCATCGCGGCCAGCGCTTCAGGAGCGTGACGGCCTCGGGCGACAAGTGGATCGTTTTCGCTCCCGTCTTGGATTTCGGCAGTCGGAGCACCGCACCTTTCAGGTCCACGTGTGACCATTCCAGCGCGGCGATCTCGGCGGGTCGTGCTCCGGTGAGGAGAAGCAACTTGGTCGCCGTGAGCGCGGCCGGCCCGATCGTCTGATCCCGTGCGGCGACCTTCAGCGCCTGCCCCAAACGCGCGTATTCATCGCCCGTGAGATAGCGCTTCCGTTTCCGTTCGGGATACTTCTCGATGCCTTGGCAGGGATTCGGCCCGGCCGCTCGAAATTTGGCCTGCACACTCCAAGCGAGCAGTTTGGCGAGCACGGCGATCGACCTGTTCGCGTGCACAGGTGTGCCGGCGAGCCGGTAGTGCAACTTGACGGCATCGGCGGTGCTCACGTCCATAATCGGGAGTGATCCCAGGCGTGGGCAGATCGTGCTGTCAAGAAGCTGCTGATACGCGCGATAGGTACCGCGCGTCCGTTTCGGCGCAACATATTCGGCTAGAAACCGCTGCGCCGCATCCGCCACCGTGACGGCGCCCTTGCTGGCATCGATCTCGCGCAGGGGATCTTTCCCGTCCGCGACCTGTCCGCGCATTTTGTAGGCTTTGTCGCGTGCTTCATCGAGCGGCAAATCGCCGACGCGCCCAAGACTCGCCCAGCGCACCCTGCCGGCCTTCGTCCGATACTTGAAAGTGAACGTCTTCGTGCCGGCGGGCGAGACGCGAACCCCAAAACCTTTCGGGTCGGCATCCCACGCGACGTATTGCGCCCCCGGCATCGGCCGCAAGGCATCGAGCGTTTTCTGGTTGAACTTGCTAACTCTTGTCTGTTGCTTGAATGGCATGAGGTAGCGACCGCATAGCTACCGCGTGAGTGCGGTTTCGTGTGTAGCTATGGACGTGATACTACAACAGAACTACAGCAATTACGGGGTTGTGTGGAGTCGTGCGGACAGGTGCGCGGTAGCTCGCTTAGACTCTTAATCTGTTGGTTGAAGGTTCGATTCCTTCCGGGCTCACCATCTTTTCATCAGCACTCTCGGACGGCGCCAAGTAGTT
The DNA here is from genome assembly GCA_963846425.1 of uncultured Acidobacteriota bacterium. Lineage (GTDB taxonomy): Bacteria > Acidobacteriota > Vicinamibacteria > Vicinamibacterales > UBA2999 > JACCSI01. Next base: position 182,293 of record CAWJVW010000004.1, read on the forward strand.
GAAAAGTGGTGCCGTTGCAGCGGTTCGATTGAATCGATTTCCGTCGAACGCGATTCCTTCCGGGAAGAACAACTCCTGCAGGCGCTGCTTGTAGTTGAGCGACGCCTGCACCCACAGGTCTGACGCGCGCGGCAGAATGCGTTCTGCGAACGCCAGGATGCCCTCTACGTCGAGTTCATCGACGGCGTCGGTGTGATGGTCGATCTTCGCGAACGTCAGTTCCTCGCGCAGTTTGTCGCGTTGCCGGCCGTAGGTCGTGACGTCGATCACCTCCGAGTAGAGGAAGGCCTCGTCCAGCTTGTCCATCTTCTGCTGAATAGCACTCACCCTTCGTTGCTGCGCCACCGTCCGGTCGTCCGCCTCGGCTCTACGCTGCTCCCACACATGGAGGATTCGATCCTTGACGAGGCGCATGTAGCCCGCCGGTCCGACGCTCCGCAGCTGCTGGCGTCGGACTTGCGCGCGCAGCACCTTTCACTCGAAGTGACCCGCACGCACGAGAACCCGTACGGCGTCGTCTACGAGATTGAAGGACCAATCAAGACGCCCAGCGGCAGGAGCGTTCGGTTCTGCTCGGTCTGGCAGGTCGATACTGGCACCGACGTGCCGCGATTCATTACCATGTACCCGAGGTAGGACATGGCCTTCCAGATGTACGGCGAGGTGATCTTGACGCGTGATGCTCCGGAGAGCGGGCTGCGTGCCGGCGACATCGGCACGGTCGTGGAGAGGCACGTCGTGCCCGGTGTCCCTGAGGAAGGCTACTCGGTCGAGTTTTTCGACATGACGGGCAACACTGTGGCAGTGGTCACGCTGCCGGCGAGCGCTCTTCGTCTTCCCACACAGGCCGATCGTCCCGCGGTTCGCGCCCTCAGCGCCTGAACCGTCCCGGCGCGCCCGAGCTTCTGAACATACTCGCCAGGTGGCACTCAGTGGGGGCGCATGAACAACCATGCGGCGGCACGGTTCCAAACTAGCGAACATTCGACCCTCCGACTTCGCTTTTGGTCTAAGCAGGATCATCAACGCTACGGCGTCACTGAGGGGAATCCTGCCGCAGGGCCGCTCCGACCGTATAATCGCGCTACTTTTGGCCCTCACTCCCGGTACCCGCCTCGGCGTCTACGAGATCACTGCCCAGATCGGTGAAGGCGGCATGGGCCAGGTGTATCGCGCGACCGACACCAAGCTGAAACGTCAGGTCGCCATCAAGATCCTGCCGCCGACTCTGACCGTTGACGCTGACCGGTGCGCTCGCTTTCAACGAGAAGCGGAAGTCCTCGCCTCGTTGAACCACCCAGGCATTGCGGCCATCCATGGATTGGAAGAAGGCGGGGGCATGACCGCCCTCGTGATGGAACTCGTCGAGGGCGAGGATCTCTCGCAGCGCCTCGGGCACGGAGCCATCCCCACCGACGAGGCGCTGCCCATCGCAAAGCAGATCGCCGAGGCTCTCGAAGCGGCACACGAGCGGGGCGTGATTCACCGCGATCTCAAGCCCGCGAACATCAAGGTCCGGCCCGACGGCGTGGTAAAGGTGCTGGACTTCGGGTTGGCCAAGCTCGCTCAGCCGGAGTCAGCCGCTGGCCTCGCGGAGGTCACGGCGTCGCCGACGATTACGTCGCCGGTGCGGATGACCGCCGTGGGCGTCATCCTGGGCACGGCGGCCTACATGAGTCCCGAGCAGGCGAAGGGGCGCGAGGCAGATAGGCGCAGCGACATCTGGGCGTTCGGCTGCGTGGCGTACGAGATGCTGACCGGCCGTCGCGCCTTCGACGGCGAGGACATGACGGACGTGCTCGGCGCGGTGGTGCGCCTCGAGCCGAACTGGCAGGCCCTCCCCGCAGATGTGCCGCAGCCGGTCCGCACGCTGCTGCAAGGCTGCCTGGTGAAGGATCGCGGCCGGCGCGTGGCCGATATTTCCACGGCGCTGTTTGTCCTGGACAAGGTGGCAAGCCTCGCAGAGCCTGCCGCGGCAGGCGCCGATGCGTGTTCTCCCCGTCGTCCGGTGTGGCGCCGCGTCGTCGCACCGGTGACCGCCGCACTCGCAGCTTCCGCGGTCGTCGGTGCCGGGGTCTGGTTCGCGACGCGCGCGGCTGAACCGCCGCCACCGCGGGTCTCGCGGCTGCTCATTGCACCGTCAGGGACCGCCGCATTGAACAACATCATCGGCAACAGTGCGCTCGCGATCTCGCCGGATGGCTCTCGCGTCGTCTACGTGGGCAACAACGGCACCCAACTTTTCGTCCGTGCGCTCGATGCGCTCGAGCCCGCGGCAGTGTTCACCTCCGCTGATCTGAGCCAGCCGTTCATCTCCCCCGACGGGCAGTGGATCGGGTTCGTGGAGGGTGGGGCCTGGAAGAAGGTGGCGGTGACCGGCGGACCGGCGGTCTTGCTGGCGAGTCTCGATGGCGCGGCGCGAGGCGCGACATGGGGAGCGGATGACGCGATAATCGGAGCCACCACCAATGCCGCGACCGGACTGCAGCGTGTCACGTCCGCGGGTGGACCGGCGACGGTGCTCACGCGGCCCGATTCGGCGCAAGGCGAAGCCGACCACGTCTGGCCGGAGCGGTTGCCGGGCGGCCGTGCGGTGCTCTTCACGATCATTCCGCTCGGGGGCAGAATCGATACCGCGCAAGTGGCGGTTCTGGATCTGCAGACGGGAACCCGCAAAGTCCTCGTGCGCGGCGGCAGTCTTGGGCGCTACGTGCCGAGCGGGCATCTCGTGTTCGCCGCGTTCGGCGAGCTGCGGGCAGTACCGTTCGACCTGGCACGCCTGGAAACGCACGGCACGCCGGTGACAGTGGTTCGTAACGTGATGACGAGCGCCCTCGGCGTCTCGCAGGCCGTGGTGGCCGGCGACGGCACGCTGGCGTATCTGTCGGGGGCTGCGGCGTCCGCATCGCGCACGCTCGTATGGGTGGACCGTCAGGGTCGCGAAACACCGATTCCCTCGCCGCCACGCCGCTACGTTTATCCGCGCCTGTCACCCGACGGCACGCGCGTCGCGGTCGTGGCCGTCGATCAGGACCTGGACGTGTGGGTCTGGGACCTGGGCCGTTCCACGCTGACCCGCGCGACGTTCGATGCCGGAGCCGAGCACTCGCCCGTGTGGACGCCGGACGGCCTCCGGCTGATCTTCAGTTCCGAACGCGCCGGCATCCGAAATCTCTACTGGCAAGCGGCCAACACCACCGGGGCGGTCGAGCGACTCGCCGAAAGTGCGAGGTGGCAGCACGCGTCCGGCGTGTCTCCCGACGGCCGCCGCCTCATCTTCACCGAGCGGTCGCCGGCCACGGCCGAAAACATCATGCAGCTCGAGTTGGACGGCACTCATCGTGTGACGCCGTTGCTGCAGTCCCCATTTACCGAGCGAAACGGCGTCGTCTCGCCCGACGGCCGCTGGCTTGCGTACGAGGCGAACGACTCTGGCCCATTTGAGATCTCCGTGCGGCCGTTTCCCGACGTGAACAGCGGGCATTGGCAGGTATCGGCCGGGGGAGGCACGGCGCCGCTGTGGACACGGAGCGGTGAGGAATTGATCTATGTTTCGCCGACTGGGGGACTCATGAGCGTGGGCGTGACGCGTAGCCCATCGTGGGCAGCCTCGCGGCCGGTGCCGGTGGTGAAGGAAGGCTACGTTACGACGCCGAATGTGGACCGCGGCCGCAACTACGACATCGCCGCCGACGGACGCTTCCTGATGGTCAAGGAGGACGGCACGGACCAGACCACCGCGCCGATCGGCATTACCGTCGTGCAGCACTGGGGTGAAGAACTGAAGCGCCTCGTGCCGACGAAGTGATAGCGGCGTACGTCACGCAACTCACGACGCCAGCCGAGATTTGTAACGATCAGTCGCCCAGTGTGGGCCGATACGCTCGGCACGGACTGAGTCGCGGCGGCGCGTTCGCGAAGATTCACATCCGTGGATCCCGGCCTAAGCGTCAGGCAGCGAGAATTGAATGGGCCTGCCACGGACGTTTAAGGAATCGCGCCGCCGCAATACATCAGTCAGCTGCGGCTACGCAGCCCGACGCAAGCCGTCGAGTCGAGCGAGCCATCCGCTGATGAGGTTCCAACTGGCGAAAGTTTGGCTCACCACAAAAACCCTCAACAAAACGGGCTGACAATGCCCCAGACCGCGACCCGCGATCCGGGATTTGACACACATTGACATTCAGGCAGCCGACACTGTTGGAAGTGATCCGTTTTTGCGGACACCCTTTTGAGCCCGAAGCGCGGCGACTTCTTTGCTGACCTAAAGAAAGCCGCCGCGCCGGATAAGAATCATAGGTCCGTAGACCGAAGAAGAAGTGACACGAACTGTGCACGTGGTTCGTTGCGTTGGTTAATAGACGGCATGATAGACACCGCCAATTCCACGCTTAACCAACGACCAGAACCCTCAACGGTCTAGGGATAATTACCAAAAAATTACACGGCCGACAGGCATTCCCGGATGGTCGCTACCAGCTGGTCGGGCGTAACCGGCTTATGAAGCACGCGATCATCACTCCGCAGCTTCCACGTAAAGTCGCGCGCCGCGCCCGTGACGATGACGACAGGAATGTCACGGGTCTCCGCATGCGCCGCCAGTTCGTCGCGGACCGAAAGGCCATCGAGTGTTGGCAGCACAATATCGAGCAGCAGCAGATCCGGAGGATCGGCTTCGACGATTCTTAGTGCGGTCATGCCATCGTCTGTCTGCTCGACGCGGAACCCGGCCCAGAACAACACGTCAGAGAAGATGCGACGGAGATCGGGATCGTCTTCGACAATCAGGACGGTCTGCGGCCGGAGCGGTGGAAGGGACAACATCAACAGCCTAGCGAACCTTCCAAGCGAGGGCAAACTGAGCCGGACACAAAAATTGCGGCTCAGCAACCGACGTCGCTACTGAGGCCAGCAAGTCGGCGCGATAGATGAACCCTGAGTAGGGATGGGCCGGAGCATTCCTTATGGTTCGGAAGGGCGACAGGACCGCAGAGGTCAGGGAGGCGGATGAGCGGCTAATCGAGATCGGGCAGTCGAAACGGATCGCCGAGCGGGCGTCCGCGATCGTCGACATTCTGCTGCCAGATGGCCCGGACGTTTAATGATCGAGCCTGGGTCACCGCAGCAGCGAGACTGTCGAACGGACCCGCCACGTGCTCCAAGGTGAGGACGTCGACCAAGCTAACTTGATTGCCGTTCAGAGTCCGGATGAGGACGTCACCAGCTTGCGGAATGGGCATTGGAGTTCTCCACCTTGAAGTGAGGAACCCCGGTGGGTGAAGCTCAGAAGGTAAAGAAGGGTACTACGCTAGATAAAACACCGGTGTTCAAAATCAGACATGCTTGCAGGCGCGCGCTCCTGGGCATCGGGCCCCTACAATGCGCCTCATAACTGAGGGACTACCTATCCATGAGCGTTGGATTCTCGAAACCTCGCAACCCTGAGCTCATTCCGGAGCACTCATTATGGCTGCTTCGAAAGGACTCACGCACGGCCGAGCCGCGCGTGCGAATGGTTCCCGCCGGTCCGGAGCTGCGGATCTACTACAACGGTCGGTTCTTACGTTCCGAAGTCGTGCGCGACGGCCGCTACGTTCGGGACATGGCCGAGGAAGCGAAAGCGGAATTGCTTGCGCGCGAGTGGGTCGTTACGTGATACGGCTCGGACAAACGCGCCAATATGTTGATTCCTGCTGGCGAACAAAATGGACCCGAATGATGGCCTTTTTTTCGTCGCGGTAATCCTGTTTGCAGGATTTCAAGCGAGGCACGCGCAGCCCCTGCGTGGCGCACGAACGATCTTTCAACTGACGGACAGACCCAGGATGCTCGGTGCGCCATCCGGCTATTGGCGCCGACGAGCGTGCAGTAGCGGTAACGCCGTTTTCCGGGAGTTGGTGTCTAAGGTTGAAACCGCCCTGGCACACCCAGGGTAGACGGCCGCGTACGGAGATACCACATGCCGCCTCAGAGACCGCTGACAATCGGCCTACTTGCAACCTCAATCGGGCTCTGGCTCGCAGGCGCATCAGTGCAGGGCGCCCGGCAACGCCCGGATTTCTCGGGCGAGTGGGTGCTGGATCTCGCGAACAGCCGGCTCCACGAGGACTACTCGGTGCTCGAGCGAGGCGTGGTGCACATCGATCACCGAGAGCCGACGTTCACGTTTCGCAGGGTATTCACTGTCAAGGGACGTCCGAGCGAAACGTCCTACACCGTGACCACCGATGGCAAGGAACATCGCGCGATAGGTCCGAACGGAGGAGTTACGATCGCAGCGATGCACTGGGACCGCGACGCCCTAGTTGTCCAACAGCGTATCTCTGATCCGAAAGCGGGGCCGCTTAGCAATGACGTCCGATATGAGCTCGTCGATGATGGCGCGTCTCTGCGAGCCACAGAGGATTTCGCCGGCGGCGGCCGTTCGCACCACAACGTCTGGGTATTCAGGCGCCGGTAGCAGCGGCGCGCTCCGCTCCCCGGACAAACGCAGCTTGCTCTCGACAGGTCTCCTCCCCAGAAGCGCTCGGCGCCTGCCAAGCGGCTGATTCGTGGCTCTCCAGCTTCCGCGAATCCTACGGCTTGGGGGGCGGGCCGAGCCCTTCGTCCACCTTCACCACGGTCTCGTGCTCGAGCACCTCGGCCCATCGGCCGTCCTTCTGGATGTAGACGCCCGACCCGACGCCGTGAAACGCCGGACCCTTGCCCATCGGGAACACGCGCCACTTGAAGTCCGTGATCGCCACGCCTGGGGAGACCTCACGCACGCGCAGCTCCTCGATCTCCATCCGCACGTTCGGAAACTGCTTGAACGTTTCGGTGAACCGCATGCGGACGGCGGCGTGCCCCCGGAGCCAGCCGGTCGGCGTGTACATCTCGATGTCGGGCGCGAACTGCTGCATGAACGTTTCGAGATCGTGATTGTTGAACGCCGCGATCCCCGACATGAAGAACCCCTCGACGGGATGCGTCCGGGTCTGGGAGGGCAGAGTGACCAGCGAGAGCAATGCGAAGAGCACGAGTCCGTACATTCAAAGGCTCCTTGGAGGTTCCTGGTGGCGACTGACGGATGCGCCGACGCGCCGGAATCGAAACAGCTACGAACGATACCAAAGCACGAAGAAGACCCGTCGCGCCCCACACGAGCGGATCCAACTCGCGAAAATGCGGCTCACCAAGCCACGCGAACGTGGTCCTATCGAGGCGGCAGCGGCCGGCCTTCTTTCAATTCCCGGATCATTCGATCGTCACCCGTGAGCTCCCAGTAAATGAGCGACACCGGGATCATCCCCGCGGCGTTGATCTCATCCATCACGCGCCGAATCGTGAACGTGTCGCCCAGTTGTCGTGCGCGTTCAGCGAGCGTTTCTTCCATCAGACGACCACCGGTGATGTAGCTCGCGCCGTACCCGGGTTGGCGCAGATACAAGTGCTGCTCGAATCCGAGCAGCGGGTCCCGACGCATCCACCCGCGCGGCGTCCAATTCACGTGAATGTCACCCGCTCCCGCCATCGTGAGGTCGTTGGCATGGGCGTACAGGTTGCCGAGAGCGCGCGCCGCGCGGGTGATCAACATGATCCAGACGATCTCGCGCGAGCGCGGCGACTCGTCGTACAGACCCGCGTGCATCATCCACTCTTCCATCGAGGTCGCCATGCCTTCGGAGCGGCTCATCCAGACGTTGTAGAGCAGCGGGCCCCTGCGGATCGGGTTCGCGTGCGGCGCAACGCGCGTGCGCATGTTGTCCCACCAGTGATATAGGTGCGTCCAGAGCGGAATCGGGTCGCGCTGCGTCGCCTGCATGAAGAAGTTGCGCGTGCTCTCGGGAGCAAACGGTGCCGTGCGCTCTCGCAGTGCGCGCTCCATCCACGGCTCCATAGTCACGAAGTCGTTGGCGGCGACCCACTTCACATAGCGCGCGATGGCGCGCTCCTGCATCGCGTCGTATTCCTCAGGGGTGTTGGCAACCTGGAGAGGCGGCAAGTGGCGGTTGCGGTTCTCCTCGAGGCGAAGCGACGCGTGCGCACGCGCCAGCTCGCGTCGAACGATGGTCAGCTCTTCCTCCCACGACAGTGGTACCAGCAGTACGTTGCGCACGTACCACGTGTAATGCTCCTTGCCTATTCCTGAGGGGCCGGTTTTCTTCGGGGCTTCGGCCTGCACCCACGCTGCGAAATTGTCCGTGGCCGTGCGTGCCGCAGCAATCGCGTTTGCCAGTGCGCCATCCGTGGCACCCACTCGCTTGCCAAGTTCCTGCAACGCCTCGCTCTGCTCCTCGAACGCGCGCGCTCCACCAACCCAGAGATCTCGCGCGTTGCCCCGCGCGAGATTCCGGCGCGCTGCCTCCAGCAACGGCGGAATGGTCGTGAGCTTGGTCGCCAGATCCGCCGCTTGAGCTGTCGACAATGACTGCACGGAATCGAGGCGCGTGCGCGGCCAGATGGGATAGTCGTACAGCTTGATGGCGCCGTGGATTACCGGCCCTTCCTTGGCCGGCGTGTCGCTTTCGTCCGTGATGATGGAGGCGTAATACGCCGGATCGCGGGCGAAGGGCTGCAGCACTCGCAGGTGGTACTCCATCCCGTTCATCTCGGCGCGGGCGATGTGATGATCCACGTGCTGAGGAATCGACCAGCCGGTGGTGTCGATCTTCTGGAGGCGTGCCTGGAGTCGTTGGAGATCGGCGAGCCGTCGTGTATTCGTCGCAGGCGAGTAATCAGGAATGCCGCTGCTGAGTCGTGGTGGTTCCTCGAACGCGCGCCACTCTTCGAACAGTGCGAGGAGCTGCTGATAGCCGCCGCCTTGCGTCTGCGACGTGTCGGCGCCAAGCATGGTCGTGGTGATCACCACGGTGGCGAGCGCAAGCGTGCGCCTCGAAATCGATTCGAGGAAGTGATGGGGCGTCATAGTGGCTGCGGGGAATGATACGCGCACCAGCCCAGCCGTCTCCGGATCACGCAGGGCTGCGTGGTTCCCCGACGGTCTTGTCCGGAATTCCCGAATGTGACGTTTTAAGGGAAGAGCACCGGGCCATGCACACACGACAGACGGCCGTCGGGATAGTAGTAATCGCCACGCTGGGGGTAGTGTGGCAGGCGGTGCCCGCCAGTCAACAATCGGCCTGGCAGATCGTCGACCTCGATAGCGGGCAGAGTGGCAACCCGGACGTGACCGTGGACGCGGCCGGCAACGCAGTAGCCGTGTGGACCAATCAGGCGCGCACTCGAACTGCCACGTTCACGGTCGCAACTGGCACGTGGAGCCCCGCGGTCACGCTTTCGAATCAGGCCGACTTCAGCTCGGAACCTCGCGTGGCATCCAACAGCGTCGGAGATGCGGTGGCCGTCTGGAGGGCGGTTGCGTCGTCGGACGCTACGGCATACATCGCGCTGTCACGCTATTCGGCCGCAACGAAAACCTGGTCGCAAGCCCTCGCGCTGCCGACCAAGGGCTATCTGCCTCGAGCACTCATCGATGGCCAAGGAAACATCACGGTCGCGTGGGCCGAGTTCCTTCGCGACGAAGGGTTCTACTACGGCTGGGTGCATGAGATCCGAGCGGTCCATTACGACGCGGCCACTGCGACTTGGAGCTCGCCCATCACCCTTTCCGGCGAGTATGCCTGGCAGCTGGAACTCGTGATCGATGGGGCGGGCCATGTTACAGCCGTGTGGGGGCGATTGCAGTTCGTCGAGTCGGTTCGCTGGTCGCCAAGCACAAAGAGTTGGTCTTCAGTCACGGCGATATTCACTGCGAACGTTTACACAGTGGGACAAGAGTACTCCCCGCAGCTGGCGGTCGATGCCGGGGGGAACGTCATGGCCCTGTGGAGCAACTTCTACGGGACTCTCACTGGAACCCGCTTCTCCGCGGCCACGCAAACGTGGAGTCTACCGGCTGTCGTTGCGATCGACGGCTCGACAAGCTCTCCGGGTTCGTTGGCCGTTGATGCGGCCGGCAACGCGACCGTGGTGTATGTCGCAAGGCAGTCTGCATCTGCAGGAACACTCCGGTCACGAACCTATCTGACATCGACGAATGCGTGGAGCCAATCCACAGACATCGCCACCGACGTCAGCGCTGGAAGTGCCCGATTGGTGGTCGATCCCGGCGGCAACGCCACGGTCGCTTGGCTCACGCCAGATGACTCCTTACGGGCCGCGCAAAGGCCGCTCGGTGGTCAGTGGAGCGTGGATGCGGGCGCTGAGAATTCAGTTGAAGCACCCCGCATTGCGGCCGACGCCGCGGGCACCATTCACTTGCTGTGGAGTAGAAACGCGCCTCCACATGCTCTCCGAGCCGCCCGCCGGAGCATACTTATTGTGCCAACCATCCGGCGAGTCACGTCAAGCAGCGGCACTCTGACGGTCGACTTCACTCAAGTTGCTGCTGCCTCGAACTATGAGTACTCGGTCGACGATGGCGCAACGTGGACTGCTCGCACACCACCGTCGACCCAGAGCCCGATTGTAGTGGATGGATTGCTCGATGGGGTGGCCTATTCGCTGCGCCTGCGAGCCATCAGCGCCGCCGGGACCAGCGCTCCTTCAAACGTATCGATCGCGACGCCCGGACTCGCGCCGCCCACGAATCTGAGAGCCGCAACAATCAGTGGCAACTCCGTGACCTTCGCGTGGGCTCCGTCCTCGAGCGGTATTTCCCCCACCGGCTATGTGCTCGACGGTGGCCCCGGTCCAGGATCTGAACTTGCGAGAGTGACGAGCCCAGGCACCGGGACGATCCTTACGGTCTCCGTTCCGGTCGGTGTGTTTCATGTGCGGGTTAGAGCGACTCTCGGCCAGGTTGAGAGCGAACCGTCTCCTGAGATCAGGATCAACATCGGCGTACCAGAACTTCCGTCCCCACCGACCGGCCTCCTCGGTCTCGCCGACCGATCGTCGGTGACGCTGACGTGGCAGAACACGTTCAGCGGCGGTGGGCCAACCGGCATCGTGCTCGATGTCACTGGCACGACCGCCGGCTCAATCCCATTGCCACTGACCGATCGTTTCACATTTGCGGGCGTGCCACCAGGCATCTACTCGGTCCGCGTCCGGGCCGTCAACGCATCGGGCAGCAGCGGCCCATCCAACGCTGTCACTCTGACATTTCCGGGCACGTGCTCGCCGCCGCAAGTCCCGACCAATTTCTCGGTATCAAGGGTTGGCCAAACAATCGTCGTCTTGTGGTCTCCGCCCGCGGCGGGCGGCGCGCCTTCCGGCTACATTGTCATGGTGAGCGGGTCTTTCCAAGGCTCGCTTTCCACGCCCGGACTGACGCTTTCGGGCGCGGCTGGACCTGGCACCTACGTGATGCGCGTCGCCGCCACCAACGTGTGCGGAACCAGCGCTGCCACGCCCTCGAAAACAGTCACGATTCCATAGTTCGGGGTGCGGTGACCCATGAGTAGATGGCTCGTCCTGCTCACGTGCGTGGCGTCGGCGACATTCTGCACAAGCCGCTCGCCGGCCGCGCCAATCGGCGTCGTGTTGATCACCCTCGACACCACACGTGCCGACCGGTTGACCGCCTACGGGTTCGCGGACGCCGCGATGCCTCATCTCGAGCGCCTGGCGCGCGAGGGCGTTGTCTTCGATCAGGCAACATCGGTTGCGCCGTTGACGGTGCCCGCGCACGCCAGTCTCTTGACGGGTTTGCTTCCTCCCTCACACGGAGTTCGCGAGAACAGCTCGCCGCCGCTGGCACCGCAACACACGACGCTCGCGGAGATTCTCGGTCGGCATGGATTTCACCGCGGGGCCATCGTCGGATCGGGCGTGTTGGATCCCGATCGGGGACTGAGTCAGGGCTTCGATTACTACAGTGCCGCCCCGGGCGCACATCGCCCCCAGCCTGATGCCCCACAGCGGAATGCCGAGGCAGTTATCGATGAGGCCATCGCCTGGCTGCAGCGCGTCAGCGATGCTCCGTTTTTTCTGTGGGCACACTTATACGACCCTCATCGCCCGTACCAGCCGCCCGAGCCGTTCGCATCACGATACGCCCATGATCCATACGTCGGCGAGATCGCGTACGCCGACTTCCACCTTGGCAGGCTGCTCGACGCCTTGGATCGTCGGGATGTGTTGGACCGAACGCTGGTGATCGTCGCCGGCGATCATGGCGAGTCCCTCGGGGAACACGGCGAACGCGATCATGGCATCTTCGTTTACGAGAGCGTCTTGCGCATACCGCTCATCGTTCGGACGCCTTTGGTGGAACCGCGACGGGTGCGATCGGTCGTGAGGCTCATTGATGTCATGCCGACGGTTCTCGACCTTCTCGGACTGCCTCCGACCCCGAGCGACGGCGTCAGCCTGAAGAAACTGATGAACGGAGAGCAGGCGGATCTGGAGGCTTACGCCGAGTCGCTGTATCCAAGCCGCTTTGGTTGGAGCCCGCTTCGTTCGCTGCGCGATGGGCGATTCAAGTTCATTGATGCGCCTCGTCCTGAGTTGTACGACCTCGAGCACGATCCATTGGAACAACGCAATCTCTACGACCTTCGTCCGGCGATCGCGGCTGCACTCGGTCGACGCCTTTTGTCGTTCGCGGACGCTCAGTCTTCGTCAGCACCGCGGAGCGCGGAGACCGTGCCGCGTGATGTCCGTGAACGGCTTGGGGCGCTCGGCTATGTGAGCCCGGGTCCGGCCGACGCGTCACCACGCCACGCGGGCCTCCGCGACGCCAAGGATTTCGTCCGGCAGGATTGGGTGCCCCCAGACGCAGCCATCTACAAGAGCCCGCGAGCAGGCCGTTGACGACCGTCGCCATCGGAGTAAGATGAGCACCTCCTTCTCGTTTCAAGCATTGTCATGGCCGAAGGTAGCCGTCTCCCCGATCGGCGCTCCCCAGAGGACTCCCCAAGGCCATCGACCGACGTGGATTCGACCTCCACCCTGATCGATCGCGCGCGCGCCGGGGACACGGAAGCGCTCGAACAGCTCTTCGCGCGGCATCGAAAGCCTCTCGAACGCTGGGCCAGCGGCCGACTGCCGAAGTGGGCGCGCGATATCTCCGATACCGAGGACCTTGTCCAGGAGACCTTGCTTCAGACGTTCAGGAGGATGGAAGACTTCACGCCTCAGGGTGTCGGTGCGCTCCAGGCGTATCTGCGCCAGGCGGTGCTCAATCGCATACGGGATGAGTTACGGCGGAAGGGCCGTCAGCCCGCGGCCGCCGACCTCGATGACATCCAGGTGGATAGCGCTGATTCGCCACTCGAACAAGCCATTGGCCGCGAGGCCGTTGAGCGCTACGAGCAGGCGCTGGCGCGGTTGAAGGCGGAGGAGCGCGAGGCCATCATCGCGCGGGTCGAAATGGGTTACACGTACGAAGAGCTGGCCGAGGCGCTCGGTAAACCGACGCCCGACGCGGCGCGCAAAGCGGCTCGACGAGCGCTGGTACGGCTGGCTGAGGAGCTGAAACGTGGCGGCGCCTGAAGAGCTGCTCGACGATCTCGCCGGCGCAATTCTCGACGGCCGTCCGATCGACTGGAAATCAGCCGAGTCTGCTGCGGACGAGGGCGAGCGCGCGCTGCTCGATCCACTCAGAATCCTGGCCACTCTGGCCGACCTTCATCGCCACCCATCGCGTGCTCCGTATCCCAACGATCAGCTGCTCCCGTCGAATGCCGGTGCGGAACCAGAGTCCGATGAACATCGCATCGCCGATCTGAGCGGCGAAATGGTGGGGGCCTACCGTTTGATCGAACCGCTTGGGCGCGGCGGAATGGGCGAGGTCTATCTCGGTGAGCGCGCCGACGGACGGTTCGAACAGGAAGTTGCGGTAAAGCTCGTCAAGCGTGGCATGGACTCCCGCGAGATCCTCCGCCGTTTCGCGCGCGAGCGTCGAATCCTGGCGCGCCTGGAACACCCGGGAATCGCGCGGCTTCTGGACGCCGGAGAGACTTCCGATGGCCGGCCCTACTTCGTCATCGAGCGAGTACAGGGAGAGAGAATCACCGACTACTGCCGCCTTCGCGCGCTGCCGCTGGAGGATCGGCTGCACCTCGTGGCCTCGTGCTGCGACGCCGCCGACGCGGCGCACCGCAGCCTCGTGGTGCATCGCGACTTGAAGCCGTCGAACATTCTGGTGACCCCCGATGGGCAGGTGAAGCTTCTGGATTTCGGCATCGCCAAGCTCCTTGGAGACGAAGAAGTCGAGACACAGCTCACACGCCACGGGGGGCGCGTGCTCACGGCGGCCTACGCGGCACCGGAGCAAATCCTCGGTGGCGACGTGACTATGGCTACGGACGTGTTCGCACTGGGCGTCGTGCTCTACGAGGTGTTGACCGGCGCCTTGCCTTACGAGCGGCGCGTGGCGACGCCGCAGGAGTTGGTCGCGCGCGTCGAGCACGAGACCGCCGAACGCCCATCGACCATGGCGCGCCGCACAACACAGCTCGGCGAAGAGAGTAGCAAGCAAGAGCGGTGGGCGCGACGGCTGCGTGGCGATCTCGACACCATCACCATGAAAGCCTTGGCACACGAGCCCGTGCGGCGTTACCCGTCCGCTGCAGCGCTCGCCGATGACTTGCGGCGGTATCTGACGTCGCGACCGGTCGAAGCCCAGCCCGATTCCAAGGGCTACCGGCTGCGCAAGTTTGTGACGCGCCACCGTCTCGGCGTCGCTGCCTCGGGGGTCGTGGCCACAGCCGTCGTCGTTGCGCTTGCCGTTTCACTCGCTCAGATGGCTGCCGCACGCCGCCAGGCCGAGCGCGCCACCGCGGCACAGGCCTTTCTCACCAGCCTCTTCGAGCAGATCGATCCTGCCCGCTCCGCTGGCTCACCCCCCACCGTGCGCGATCTTCTCGAGCGCGGCAGCGAGCGGGTCGACCGCGAGCTGTCCTCGCAACCCGAGCTGCGCGCCGAGATGCAGGTGCTCCTCGGCCAGGTGTTCGATCAACTCTCTCTTCCCCAAAAGGGCGAGGCACAGTGGCGTCGCGCCCTGGAGACACGGCAAGCGCTGTTCGGACCTGGTGACGCGCGCACCGCGAAAGCGAAGAAGGGGCTGGCCATCTCACTCGCTCGCCAGGCGCGATATACGGAGGCGGAGCCGCTATTCCAGGAGCTGCTCGCGCACGAACAGGTGCTCGCTGACCCTCGTGAGATGGGAAGCGTGCTTTTGAACTACGGCAACCATAAACGCCTGACCGGGGACTACGTCACGTCGGAGGCGCTGCTCGAGCGAGCCGTCGCGCTGCTGGGAAGTGCCGAACCGGACAGTCAGCCGCTGGCCAGAGCGCTCAACAACCTGGGGCTCATCTACTGGCGGCACGGGCGCGAGCGAGATGCGGTCAACGCGATCGAACGATCCCTCGCGATTCAGGTGAAGTACCAAGGCCGCCAGTCGGGGGCCGTGGCGCCCGCGCTGATGAATCTTGCATTGCTGCACCGCGAGCTGGACGAGCTCGACGCCGCCGAACGGTACGCCCAAGAGGCGCTCGCCGTCACGGAGGCAGTCTATCCCGCGAATCACCCTCTGGTGGGCGCCACGCTGGAGGCGCTCGGCACAGTGGCCCAGAAACGGGGCGATCGTGACAGGGCGCGCGCGCTCTACAACCGGTCGATTAGCAGCTTTGAAGGCTCCGCGCGCCCCGATCATCCCGACCTGGCGGGGACCCTGTGCAGCCTTGCCGGGCTCTTGCGTGAGGAAGGCGCAATCGAGGAGGCTTTGCGTCTCTCGGAACGCGCTCTGACGCTTCGGCGCAAGGCGCTGGGAGACCGACATCCCGACGTCGCGCGGAGCTGGCACGACCTGGGCCGCAGTCGCTTGGCCGTTGATGACTTGAGCGGCGCACTCGAGGCGCTTCGCAACGGTATTGACATTTTCCGTTCGACACTGCCCCCCGACAGCTCCCAGCTCGCCGGGGGACTCTTCCTTCTGGGTGATGTGTTGCGCGGCAACCACCGTCCCGGCGAGGCCCTGCCTTACCTCGAAGACGCTCACGCGATCTGGCGCAAGAAGCCTCCGAGCAATCCACGGAATCTCACTGAGCTCGAGGCGGCGATCACCACCACGCGTGCGGCGCTGCGCTGACGGCACGATTCCTTCCGGGAGTTCCGGGAGCTGTCCCTGGTCGTCACTCTCTGCGTCTGCGCCTCGATGGCTTGCGGTTTGTCGGTCCGTAGACAAGGAAGCCGAGGTCACGGAGGTCATCCGCGAGCGTCGGCTCGGCCAAGACAGCTTCTTCGTATGGCATCGACGGAATGTCGGCAAACCACTCCCATGCGAGCGCAACGCCGTATTTTTTCACCACGCTCGCCGACTTATGACCATGTTTGTGATTGGCGAATCGCTCTTCCGGAGGCAGACCGCTCATCCCCACGTAGTAGCCGTCACGTCCGTCACCGCAAGGGTTCTGGAGGAGCACGACGTAGACACGATGATGGTTCCGCGACGGCACATTTTTGAGTCTCTTTCGGGAACGCGCCCTGTCTGCCGTGAGCCTGGCCAGGTGAGTCGTCAACGAGGGGCCCCCTTTCGTTCCCTGCCCTCAGTGTTGAGGATGAACTGGCACAACCCGCCGGCATTGAGCGGCGATGATCCCGATTGTTCTGGTGATTCGTAGTGAGACAGCAACAACTCGAGATCTGCCCTCGTAAAGTCCTGACAGTAAGTATTGGCGAGCTCGTACAAGCGGTGCTTGGGATGCGATGAATCGCTCCACTCACCGTAGTAGGACATCCCCAAGCGCACGCACTTCGCAATTGACGGACGTTGCAACAGTTCGAACAGCTGATCGAGCAAAGGGCGGCCCAGCTTCGGATTGTTGAACGCGATACTGAAAATGGGATTCAAGAGCTCAGGGCGATCCGGAAGCGCCGCCACCATGCGCTCGAACATCATCTTGTTGAGGTTGGCAAACGATTCAGTCAACCGCGCAAAGTCGAGGCCGTGTACCTGTCGAAGGTAAAGGCTTTTGTTCGAGATGTCGCAGAGCACCTTTGCCCAAAAACTAATCCCCCAGCGCGTTCCTCGAGGAGAAGTCAAATAGCTGTGCCAGAAGGCACCATCTTCGAGCAGGGTAAGGGTACCAATGATGTCCTCATCCACATCGGGCTCGGATCCCTTCTCGAGCGTCGAAAGCAGAACATCTCGATAGCGTCGGTCGCCATCTTGCCCAATTCTTTGGAGCACTTGGTGCCTCACGCTGGCCGAACCAACAGACAGCACCACATTGGTGGCCGCTCTGGAGGTGACAAGCGCACCAACGAATATGTGACTTGCGACGTAGATGAGGAAACAACCGAGCCAGGCAGACTGGCCTGGGAAATGACCATCTAACAGACGGCGAGTTCCCACGCCGGCCACGGCACCCACGAAGCTCAACTCGACAAGCGTCCCCAGACCGAGCACGGCCAGACCAACCGAGGAGGTACCTGGATCGCCTATGAGCCAACCCACCGCGCGGCCAGTGAGCGACAGCATCGCTGGGACTATGGCCACGAGACCAGGCAATGACGGATGGCCGCCCGGGAATGGAAGGGCGAGCAGGAAAAGGGCAAGCCAAAGGGCGGGCAGAACCGCCACACATTTGGCGACAAACCGCAGGCCGTTCTGTTCCACGGGGTGTCGATCAGTCATAGGGATGATGCGACAGCCAACGCCCACTTCGACGCCCACACCGATGGATCTCGGCGGACGTCGCCGGACAACGAAGACGGCAAGATCGCGAGAATGCTACCAGAAACGAACGCATGCTAGAGTCCTTCAGACTTAGGACTCGGGGCGGCTAAGCACCATCTAATTGAACGGCGCAGCTGAGGCGATCAGCATGACCGCAGAACTCATGACGCTCCACGTCCGGAGTCAACGACAATGGCGGGCGTGGCTGGCGAAGCACCATACGTCGAGTCGAGGGGTCTGGCTCGTCTTCCACAAGGCGCACACAGGTGTGAAGTCGATTCCCTACGAAGACACCGTTCGTGACGCCCTGTGCTTCGGATGGATCGATAGCCTTGTCAAACGCCTTGATGACGAGCGATACGCCATCAAGGTCACGCCGCGGCAGCCCACGAGCAAATGGTCGGATATCAATCGGAAGCGGTGGCTGGAACTCAAGGCGGCCGGCCTGCTCACGTCGGCTGGTCTCGCGGCTGCACCAACGAACAATACCTACGCGCCGCGGCCGGTAGTCCCCGTCCTACCCGCCTACATCCGCAACGCGTTGAGGACACACTCCAAAGCGTGGGAGTTCTTTCGGCAGCTGGCGCCAACCTCCCGACGTGACTTCGTGGTTTGGATTCATACGGCTAAGCGACCGGAAACACGGGAGAGGCGTATTCGCGAATCGATCCGTCTACTCGCGACCGGAAAGAAGTTGGGCCTGAAGTAGTGGCGAAACCACTGGAGGTGGAACCCCTCAGGCGTGGGAAGAGGCACGGCCTTTCACCCACAGGTGCGCGTCGACCATGTCGGTGAACTGTTTGAGCTTGACGCCAACGGGTGCGGCATCCTGAGAAGCCGCATCGAGGATAGCCGCGACCATCGGGGGACTGTCTTCGCGCGTGACTACGGCCCACCGGCTACCCCCCAGCCGCGTCTCCTGTTCGACGATATACGCCCGCCATTCCTCAATGGCGCTAACCGGCGGAACCCAATGGCATTGACGGAGATCCTCCACTACCGGCATACCGGGCCGCCAATTGGGGTGTGAGATCAGCATCTCGATCGCGTCCAGGAATTCTTCGAACGCCTTGATCTGAATACCGACGGAGATGTACGCCAAATCTGCACCTCTGTCGATCCACTGCTGCACCATGGGTCGTTCGCCGGGTCGACGAGCGGCGGCTGCATACAGCCGTCCTGTGTACTCCAGGCCAACGGCCGGTATGTGTGAGAACCCCGCTGCAAGCGAACAATACAACCGGTGAGCGCCATGATGGAGTTGATACGGCTTCGGCCGAGCGATCGTGGAAATCTCCACCGGAGGCAACGGAATGTCCTGCCTGAATGCCTGGAAGATCTCCATGACGCGTTCTTTGGTGGTGAACACGCCATGTCGGAGCTCGAGGTCTCGGCGTACAGGCAGGAGGTCGTCGACGGCAACCCGTGCAATGACGGCGCTGCGTGGCAATCCTAACCGGCTGACACGATATAACCGTCTCGCCGGCGAAAACCGATCCATGCCTGACTCACTCAACCAATGGTCAGGCAACTCAAAGCGGAAACCTCGATGAACCAATCGCATGTTGTCGACAGCATACGGGACCTCAGATCTATCGACAACGTGCCGTTACCGCCGTATCAGCAGTCGAGCGGGCTCAGCAGTCAATTCATCTCGTCTTCAGCGGCTCGCGCCTGACGGTCGTCAACAGGACGGGCTGCGTGCCGTAGTTCTCGAGAACAATCAGATTCTTGTTTTTTTCAGGGATGACCTTGGTCGCAAGTGACATCTTGCCCTCGCCGGTGCCGTCGGTCTTGATACGCATCTCGATGACGGTGAAGGGGTAGTCGATGGTGCGAGGCCGGGCCCACTGTTCCCAGAACGAGATGTAGCGATCGGTCGCCAGCACGACGCGCTCGCCGCCATCCTCGAGGGGCACCTTGCGCGCGAAGTGGAGGTCGTAGCCGATGCTGTTCGGCGTTCGGATATAACCGACCTTTGGATTGTCGCGTAATGCATCCAGGAGCTTGTCGGCCCCTTTCTCCATCACGACCTTCAAGAGCCGTTCCGCCTCTGCGTCAGTCGACCAACGTGTCACAACCATTTCGACCACGCCAGCGCCGGATCGACCGACATCGCCCATATTGACGGCCGTTGCGACGTACCGTTCTGCCGGTTGATTTGACTGTTCTCTGGCATCCACGCCGACAAGCAGCGCGCTAACGGCAGCAAGAGCCAACAGGATATTCATCATCCAGGACCGACCACACATAGAGGCCTCCATTCTGTAAAAAGCCGAGTGCCGTGTGCGCTCACGTGCGCCGGCGTTCAGGTGCGCAACCGACATTTCATGAGCTAGATGCCGAATATGCAAAGCCAGCGAGATAAGTAGAACTGTATACAAACCGGGTACCCACACCAGCGCGAGCATACCCGCCTGAGCGTTGAGCACAAGCATGGTCCCGACAATGATTGACGGAGTACAGCCAAAGTAGAGTCGCCATTAACCGATGACTTCCTTGCAAAGCGCAGAAGACGCTCAGAATCGTGGGGGACCGTCATCATGCACATGTGGACGTATCGGCTCGTCGTGATCGGATCGATCCTCTCATCGTTTTTCGTCGGTCTTCACCTGCCGGCGCTGAGGGGATGATCGATCACGGGGCGGCCCGACCTATAATCCGGCTCGCACCCTCCGCATGACAACTCTCGCCGGCACCCGGCTCGGTCCCTACGACATCGTGAGTGCGCTCGGCGCGGGTGGTATGGGTGAGGTCTATCGCGCGCGCGACACCCGGCTCGATCGCGAGGTGGCCATCAAGGTTTTGTCGGCGGAGCTGGCCGGGGATCCCGGCGCGCTCGCACGCTTTGAGCGCGAGGCGATGAGCGTCGCGAAGCTCTCCCACCCAAACATCCTCGCTATCTTCGAGTTCGCCCAGGACGGCAGCACGGCGTTCGTCGTCACTGAGCTCGTGGACGGCGAGACGCTGCGCGCCCGCCTCGGACGCGGGGCGCTGCCCCCGCGGCGAGCCATCGCGTACGCCCTGCAGATGGCCAAGGGGATCGCCGCGGCGCACGCCCGCGGTATCGTGCACCGCGATCTCAAGCCCGAGAACGTGATGATCACGCGCGACGACCAGGTCAAGATTCTCGACTTCGGTCTCGCCAAGTCAATCGATGCCACCGAAGGCGACATGACGCGCGGAGCGGGCCTTGCGACCACCGCCGGCACGGTCCTGGGGACTTGCGGCTACATGGCGCCGGAACAGGTGCGCGGCCTGACGACCGACTATCGCGCGGACATGTTCGCCTTCGGCGCGATTCTCTACGAGATGCTCACGGGCGAACGCGCGTTCAAAGGGGACACTACCGCCGATTCGATGATCGCGATCCTCACGAAGGATCCGCCGGACCTTGACACGGCACGGTTGTCCATCTCCCCCAGTCTCGACCGCATCGTCAGACGATGTCTGGAGAAGACGCCGGAGCTTCGGTTCCAGTCGGCCAACGATCTGGCGTTTGCGCTCGAGAACCTTTCGACCGTGTCGACATCGGCGTCGGCCGTGATGGACGTGGCCGCCCCGCCTCGTCGCGCGCGCGTGGCGTGGCTGCCGTGGAGCGTAGCGGCGATTGCCCTTCTCATCGCTGCGGCGTCGTGGTTGCTGAAGGGCGCGCCGGAGCCGGAAGCGCGCTGGGACTCATTCACGCGGATCAGCGAGGCGGCCGGCGAGGAGACATCACCGAGTTTGTCGCCCGATGGCAGCATCGTCGCGTACTCGCTTCGCGTGAACGGGAGTTGGGATATTTACGCCCAGCGCGTCGGCGGGCGCAACGCCACGCCGATCGTCAACGACCCGCAGCGCGATGAGGGTGGAGCGGCTTTCTCGCCAGACGGATCACTCATCGCGTTTCACGAGTCCGACGATGTGGGGGGCATCTTCGTGGCGGGCGCGACGGGAGAGTCCGTGCGGCGCCTGAGCGACGTCGGTTTCGAGCCCGCGTGGTCGCCCGACGGAAAGCAGATCGCGTTCACCACCGAGGAGATCGTCGATCCGGTGTCGCGCCAAAGCGACAGCACGTTACATATTGTCGACGCGAGCGGAGGCCCACCACGGAAGGTTGTTGATGGGGACGCCGTGCAGGCGTCCTGGTCTCCATCGGGTGAGCGTATCGTGTACTGGAGCAACGCCGGAGGGCAGCGCGACATCTACACCGTAGCGGCAGCGGGCGGCACCCGCGTGCCAGTGACGCAGGATGTCGCCATTGACTGGTCGCCTGTGTGGTCGCCAGACGGCAGATTTATCTACTTCTCCAGCGATCGCGGCGGCGCCATGAATCTGTGGCGGATCGCCGTAGATCAATCGAGCGGGCGCGCCCAAGGAGTGCCGGAGCCGGTGACCACCGGCGTGCAGGCCTCAGCCGAACTTCCGCGGTTTTCGAGGGACGGATCGCGCCTGGTCTTTCGATCGCGCGTCGCGTCGATCAATCCCGTCGCCATCCCGTTCGATCCCGCGACGACACGCGCGGGCGTTCCGTTAGTGCTCGACACGCGGAACAACATCCGCGTACCCAGTGATGTGTCGACGGATGGAAAGCAGATCGCGTATTCGAGCATCGGCGAGCGCCAGGAGGACGTCTTCATCGGATCGCCGGATGGGCCCATGCGGCGCGTGACGGACGATCCGGCGCGAGACCGCGCGCCGATGTTCACGCCCGACGGGCGTTCGCTCGTCTTCTATTCGAACAGGGACGGCAACTGGGCCGCGTGGATCATCGGGGTTGACGGCGGAAGCCTGCGTAAAGTCGCGGGTCCCGCATACTATCCCCAGGTTTCGCCGAAGGGCGACTCGGTTTTCTTCTCCGCAGATTCGGGGAAGGTCGAGCTGTTTTCCGCACCGCTCGCCGCAGACTCTGGAGCGCGCCCCACACAATTATCCGGAACCACGACAGGCGGCAAGTATTTCAGCCAGACGGCGTTGTCGCCGGACGGCGCACGGCTGGCCGGCTATCTCGTGTCGGACAGCGGACGCCCATCCGGAGTCGCCGTGTACGACATCGGCGCGCAGAGGACGACGATGATCTCAGCAGACGAGACGCCGGGCCCCAGATGGTTGGCCGACAGTCGTCGGGTCGTCTATTTCACGAAGAATGGTTGGGAGCTCATCGTTCTGGACACCGTGACGCGCAAGCGGACGGTCGTCGAGGTGCGCCTGCCCGCGCCGTCCACCGGCGAAGTCGTCGCGATCAGCCCCGACAACCGGACGATCTACTACGGCGCGGCGCGCGCAGAGGCGGATATCTGGATCGTGGAGCGGTAGTGAAACACGGCTTCATCGTCCCACGCCCGGCGTCACGGGCGTGGGCGTTCCAGAGCCGCGACGCGCACCTGAGAAACGGCCAGGCCGTCGGGGTCGTCGTGGCCGGTTGCAAGCGTGCGCCGAGACTTGAGATCGGCGAGCTCCATGATGAAGAGCGCCCGGTCCGCACGGTCGCTCACGAAGGCCCGCTCGCCAACGAGATGTATGCCGAAACCGCCCGGCCCCTTGCGCCCCTCGTGCATCGCGAGGCGATTGACGAGGGCGCGGCTCTTCAAGTCGTACACGGACAGATACTGCGCAGGCGCATCGTCCATGCCGCCGTGCGGCACGAGCACGCGGCCCGAAGCTGACGCCTCAGCGCGACGCGCATCGGGCGGCACGTCGATGGTCTGTATCACCTTGAGCGATCGGGTATCGACGATCGAGATGGATCTGGCGATCCGGTTCACCACCCAGACTTCGCCGCCGTCCGGAGTCACGGCGAGGCCTTCAGCGCCCTCGCCTGTCGGAATGACGACCGGCGGCGCTGCGTCGGCAAGGGAGATGATCGACAGGGTTCCCTCCGCGCCGCGACTGGTGACAAACGCCCGGGCACCGTCCGGACTCAGGCGCACCATGTGCCCTTCGCGACCCCCGGTCGGAAAGGTGCGCAGCACGCTCCGATCGACGACGTCCACCAGCGCGATCCGATCCGATTGCTCGAGCGTCACCACGGCTCGCCGCCCATCGCGCATGAAGACGACGCTGTGGGGTCTGGATTTCGGACCGAGATCGATGCGTCCGACCAGCTGCCCCTCGGCCACATCGATGACGACCACGTGGCGCCCTGGACCGTCGTTCGGTCCGTACTCGCCCGTGAGCGCCAGCCGCCCGTCCGGGCTCACCGCAACCTCGTGGGGAATGGCGGGTCCGATCGGCACCCGTGCGATCTCGACACCAGTGGCCAGATCGAAGAGCGAGATGCTGCCACCAGTGCGGTTCGCGACGAGTAGCGTGCCGCCGAGGCTCTGAAACGCAGCGCTCGACGACGTCGCCAGCAGCAGAGCGAGGAACGATGCGTAGAGCCGTGCATGCATAGGCTCTAGATTCTAGTCACCAAAGTCCGAGTTGGTGACCTCGATTCAGCAGCCCCTTGCAGTCGTGCGTACCAGGCAAGGATCGGCCAAGCTGACCGGGACGCCTCGGGTTGCTAGTTTCGCGCGCCCGCCAGCTTACTCATCCAACGCCCACGACCCGCCTTCTTTGCCGGCGCGCGATCGTCCAGGACCCGGCGAGGCAAGTGAATCCGAAGCTCCATGTTGCCGCTCGGCTCCGCCATGAGCCACAGGTGGCCGCCACAATCGCTGACGAGCGCCTGCAGCGCACCGAGGTCGACACCGGGCTTCTGTGTGGGTGGCGCGTTGACCTTGGCGCCAGCGGCCTGGTCGCGAACGGTCGTGGACCAGTCTGGGCCGGTCGCTCCTTTCTTTTCGGTCACCGTCAGCAGAACGTGTGCGCCAGGTCGCACGTTGGGGTACTTCTCGACAAAGGTGCGATCGACCTTGACCGCGCTCAGCTCGATCATCAGGCGGCCGCCGAAGGGCATTCGTTCGCGTCCGTACGCCGCGACGTTCACCAGGATTCGTTCGAAGCGCTCGATCTCGACGTCAAGGTTGTACTGCGACGGCGTTTTCGGCAGGACGAGCTCGACCTGACTGCCCGCCACTCGCTTGAGGACCGGCTCCAGATCTCGCAGGACTTGTTTGACGTCCACGTGCCCGGGCGCATTCTGCTCCTTGCCGTAGACCGTCAGTTGGCGGAGGAACCCGGCCGCACGCGTCACATCGTCGAGTAGCAGCGCGCCCTGATGCCGAGCGGAGTCGCTCTCGAGGCGCGTGAGCCACTGCTGCCCCTGCTGATGGACCTGTCCGAGGAGCTTGTCGCACGTCACCGCAACCTCCGACGCGTACCGCGCGACGGCTTCCATACGCTGCGAGTTGCGGAGCTTCTCTTCGACAGCGCGAAGCGTCGTGATATCCATCGCGACGAAGTCGACTGCCTCAGACGAGGTCGCAATCGCCATCAGTCGGACGACGATACCGACGCCGTCATTTCTCCTCCAGGTCGTTTCGACGGTTTCGGTCGCGCGCGATGCCAGGCAACGATCGACCAGCCACTGCAACTCGGGGGCGGATTCGAACACCGTCGTCGCAAAGTTCACGTCCAGCAGATCGTCGACCGTCTTGTATCGCAGCAGGCCGACGAGCGCCTGGTTAGCTTGAACGATCGCACCGTCTCGACTGCACCGCCACATTCCGATCGGGGCGTGATCGAAACGAAGCTGATATTCGGCTTGTGTTTCGTCAATCACCTTCTGAAGCACCGGCACCCGGTCGGCCTTGATCTTGAGCTCCTCGCGTTGACGATTGAGCGCTTCGAGACCCGTGCGCAGGCCAGCAACCTGTTGTTCGAGCTGCTGGATCGCCTGGGTGTCGCGCTGACCGACCTCGAGTGCCGCTCGGAGCCGATGTTCGACGTCTGCCATGGACCGGGCCGCCGCTTCGTTCGCAACCTGGTAGCGGGTGGCCTGTTCTTGCAGCTGGCCATCGCGCTCGGCCACAATCGCCTGCAGCCGGGTCCGCTCTGCCGCGTGATCTCCGGAGAGTGCCTCCAGTGACTGCTGTGCTGTGACTTTCGCTTGCTCGAAGGTCTGGTGCAGCGCCGAGAGCTTGGCACGGAGGTCGGCGTTGGCCGCTTCCGATTGCTGGATTTGCGCCTGGCTTGCTGCAATAGACTGCCGCGCAAGTTCGCCGTCCATCTCGAGCTGGCCAATTCGCTGGTGACGGTCGGCGAGGGTCGCTTCCCACTCCGCACGCTCCTTGGCCGCGCGCTCCTGGAGTCGCGTATCGTGCTCCGCCGCCTGCTGCCGCATGGCCGCGATGCCGTCGACGAAGCGACGTTCTGCCTCCGCGGACGCGGTCTGCAGAGCAGCCAGCGCGGTTTCGACGGCCTCACGCCGCGCGACTTCCTGAGCAAGCGATGCTTCAAGCGCGCCCTGTTGCTGTGCAAATCGGTCGGCGGCCGCCTGGCGTTCGGCTGCTGCCTGCTGCAACGAGGCTTCGAGGGTTGCCGCGGCGTTCGCCGTTGCCTCCGCGAGCCGCGCGTCGGTACGCTCCTTGTGCTCGGTGAGACGGGCGTCGGCCTGCTGTTGTTCTTCCCGCAATTGTGCGTTGGCCCGTTGCTGGTACTTGGCGAGCCGCGCTTCTGCCTGTTGCTGCAGCTCCGCGATCTGTTGCTCGGCACGCTGGCGATGCTCGGCGAGCTCGGCTTCCGCGTTCCGGCGATGCTCGGCCAGCCTCTCTTCGGCCGAGGCGATGGCCAATGCATGCTCCAGCTGGGTCTCCGCGAATCTCGACTCGGACTTCTGTTGATAGCTGTGGAACTGATCGCGCGCGGTCGCAAGATCAGTGGCGTGTTGCGCCTCAGCCCTCTGGCGGGCTCCCTGCTCTTCGAACAGCTGCGTTTCGAGCGCCTGGCGACTGGCCACCTCGTGTGCCAGTGCGGTTTCGAATTCGGCACGCCGCTCGGCGGTCTGCTGCGCTGCAACTTGTCGATCGCGGGCAGCCTGCTCGTGTGCGCGTTTCAAGGCCGCCGTGGTGTCGGCCAACTGGGCTTCGATCTTCGCCGTCTTCGCGGATGCCTCGGCCAAGCGGGCTTCCGCTTGCTGTTGGGTCTCTGCGAGCAACCGATGCCCGGACTCGATTTCTGATTTGTGCTGAGTCTGTGCGAGCTGTCGCGCCGTCTCGTGGTCGGCTAGTTGCTTGACGAGCGCCTGTGTGTTCGCAGTCTCTCGTGCGAGCGAGGCCTCGAACTCCGCTTGCGCGGTCGCGGCCTTGTCTGCGGCCGCTTGTCGGTCGTTGGCAGCCTGAGTCTCGGCGCGCTGCAGCGCGCTGCCGGCATTGGCGAGCTCGATTCTCAGCGTCTCGTGCGCCGCCGCGAGCTGGGCGTGGCGTCGTTCGGCCTCTTGCTGATGTCGCGAGAGTTGTTCGGCGGCGGCCGCCAGCGCTGCGGCGTGATCTGCTGAAGCCTTCTGCTGCGCCGCCTCTGCTTCCGTCAACTTGGCCGCGACGTTCTGCCGCCGTGCGACTTCCTGGGCGAGCTCAGTGTCGAACTTCGCCTGATGTCGCGCTGCCTGCTCGGCAGCGGCGTGTCGATCCGAATTCGCCCGACGCTCAGTCTCGAGCAGTGCAGCAGCTTGTTCGACAAGCTTCGCCTGCAGCGCAGCCAGAGCGCTGGCCGCTTCGGTCGCCCGCGCGTCGGCCTGTTGCTGATGCTCGGCAAAGCGTGCTGCCGCCTGATTGATCGCCGATGCGTGCTGCTGTTCGGCGAGCTTTCGCGCCGACTTCTCGTCGGCGAGCCGGGCTTCGGCCGCCTTGCGATCAGACGCGGCTTGTTGCTCGGCGCGTGTGAGCGCCGCCGCCGTTTCGGACAGGTCTTTTCGGAGGGCATCGGTGGCGATTGCGGCCTCGGCCAAATGGGAGTGTGCCTCGGTCCTGAAGGATGCATACAGAGCTTCGGCTGCAGCCAACTCCGCGCCATGACGCTGCTCGATCTGAAGACGCGCCGCCTCGGCACTCTTCTCGAACTCTGTCTGACGTCGCTGGGTTTCCTCGACCCACGCCTGTCGATCGTTGGCTGCCTGCTGCTCCGTATTTGTGAGTGCCAGCACCGTCTCGGACAATTCCGCGCGCAAGCGGTCTGCATTCGTGACCGACGCCGCCAGCTTGGTTTCGAGCGCATGCGCGGCAGCAACCGCATCCGCTTGCTGCTTGTTGGCACGCTGTTCAGCGGTCTCGAGCACCGCACGAGCGGCCGCCATCGCCGAGGCATGCTGTTCTTCGAGCTGACGACGGGCATCGTGAGCAGCGACCAGACTTGCCCCGAGGTCCTGACTTTTGGCTTCGAGCGCCTGGATGGCGTTTCGATGTGCGAGGTCGTGTTCAGCAAGCTCGGAAGCCAGCGCCTGACGCCGAGCCACTTCCTGCGCGAGCGCGGAATCGAACGTCGCCTGTTGCTTGGCAACGTGTTCCGCGGCCGTCTGTCGATCGGCGGCGGCTTGCCGCTCCGCAGTCGTCAATGCCAACTCTGTCTCGGACAATTGCGTGCGCAAGTGGTCGGCATTCGCGACCGAATCCGCCAGCTTCGTTTCGAGTGCCTGCGTCGTCGCAACTGCATCGGCTTGCTGTTTGTTAGCCCGCTCGGCAGTAGCCTCGAGCGCCGCACGAACGGCCGCCATCGCCGAAGCGTGCTGGTCGTCGAGCTGACGTCGGGCGTCGTCAGCAGCCAGTAATCGAGCATCGAGGTCTTGACGCGCTAGTTCGAGCGTCTGGATGGCGTTTCGGTGTGCAAGGTCGCTTTCAGCGAACTCGGTCGCCAGTTTACGGCGTCGAGTCACCTCGTACGCCAGCGCGGAATCAAACGTCGCCTGTTGCCTGGCAACCTGTTCCGCAGCGGTCTGTCGATCGGCGGCGGCTTGCTGCTCCGCAGTTGTCCGTGCCAACTCTGTCTCGGACAATTGCGCGCGCAAGCGGTCTGCACGTCGCCACCGATTCCGCCAGCGTGGTTTCGAGCGCATGCGCTGCCGCAACCGCGTCGGCCTGCTGTTTCTCAGCCCGCCGTTCAACGGCCTCGAGCGCCGCACGAGCGACTGCCAGTGCCGATGCGTGCTGTTCTTCGAGCTTACGATGGGCATTTTCGGCGGCCACCAGTCGAGCATCGAGATCCTGGCGCGTTGCCTCGAGCGCTTTGATGGCGTTTCGATGTGCAAGGTCGCTTTCAGCGATCTGCGTAGCAAGTGCCTGCCGCCGAGTCACCTCCTGCGCGAGCGCGGAGTCGAACGTTGCCTGCTGCCTCGCAACCTGTTCCGCGGCCGTCTGTCTATCGGCGGCGGCTTGCTGGTCGGCGAGCTGTCGTGCCGCTTCCTGATCGGCCAGCTGCCTTCCAAGCGCCGTCTGTTGAGCGCTCGAAGTCCGTTCGAGACTTCGCAGCGCGACCACGGTGTCGGCCAGCTCGCGTTGAAGCGCGCTCGTGACGCTCGCCGCTTCCGCCACCCGTGCGTCGGTTTGTTCCTGAATCTCTCGTATCCGTGCCTCGGCGTCGGTCTTTGTCGTCGCGTGCAGCTGGTCGGCGAGCCGGAGGATACGTCTGGCCTCGACGAGCTCTTGCTCGAGGCTCTGTGTTTGAACGGCCGCATCCGAAAGCTGCTCTGTCAGTGCCGATTCGCGTCGACCCTTGTCCTCGACCGCACTGACGACATGTGCCGAATGTTCGTGCCGTACTTGCTCGAGCTCAGACAGGGCATTGGCCAGTTTCTCTTCGAGCTCTTGCCGCAATGTCGTCGCATCGGCCAATTCCCTGTCGCGCCGACTGAGGTCCTCGGCAAAGGTTGTGGCTTCACGCACACGACGACGGTCGGCGCTTCGCTGGGCGGCTTCGGCCTCCTGACGTGCCGAGTCCACTTCCGCAAGTCGTCGTTCCACCGCGACGCGAACGGCGTGCTCCTGCTCGATGGCCGCTTGGAGTTGCTCCTCGCGAACACGCAACTGGTCGAGCGCCTCCTGGGCCCGTTTATCGGCGCGCGTGGCCGCGGTCTCGCTGTCGCGCAGCTGCCGCTGAAGCGGCTCGTCACTGGGCGGGAAGGAAATCTCCTGAGCCTGTGGCCTCTTGAGGTGGAGAGTTCGACTAACGGCCTGCGGCAGCTCGTCGAGGAACGCCGCGTTTCGCGACACTACCTCATCAGCAACGGCTCCCACCGACATCAGCACCTCGCTCGTGCCGATCAGGGGAATTCCAATGACCGGAACCTTGACACCGACACCGCGCGCGTGGGCGATGAGTGCTTCGAAGTTCCGGGTGTCGGATTCGACCTCGACGATCAGGGCGGTGACGTTGCGATTCTCGTCAATCCAGCGTCGCGCCTGGCCCAGGCCCGCAGCCCAGGAGACAGCGACATCCGGCCCGATGGAGCGGAGGGCCAGACCGGCCTTCTCCGCTGCCTGGCGTTCGCTTGCGACATACAGAAACTTCATGCGCAGCAGCCCCCGCTGAACACGTGTGCGTTTGGCTGGTTATCGGTTTGACCCACAATTGACTGCAGGTGCTCAGAGAACCGGCGGTTGCACATGATCAATCCCCCTACAACGGGCGAGGTGGTGAGCGCTGCACGGCCGTCATCGACTCGATGACACACGCGAGCGGTCGCTGGAGGGAGACAACAGGATCGGTCACGAAGCGGAGGGGAGAAAGAACGCGTGAACGTCCGATCCGACGTTGACGCTGACATAGAACACCATCGCAGCGATGATGGCAACCGAATTCTGCTCAGCTGCCTTTGTCACCGTGAGAAATTCTGAGAAGGACTGTGGGAGTTCGGAAATCAGGTCGTAAAAGATTGTTCAACGTGGCGCCTGATAAATGATCTTCCCGTCACGCAAGGTGTACTGAACCGTCGCGAACGCGCGGATGTCCTGGGAAGGATTCCCCCTCAGGATAGCGAGATCGGCGATGAAACCAGGCACGATTCGACCGAGTTGTGTAGATGCCCCGAATCGATCTGCGGGCGCCGACGTCAAAGAAGCAAGAATCTGACGGAAGCTCATTCCTGCCTCGCTCATCAAGGTGTACTCCTCAGTAGGGTCATACTCGACAGCCCCGAGGTCGTTGCCGAAGAGCACTGTTCCTCCAGCTGCCACCCAAGCCTGCAACTGCGCGACCGAGGCACTGACGGACTGCTCTTGTGCCGAGAGGCGATCGTGACGCAACAGCGATTTCCATACTGTCAGCGTTGGCGTGAGGGCTACTCGCCCATTCTTCATCGCCGCAAGCGTCGTCTCGTCCCACGGGCCTGAGGAAGGCGTGGTGTGCGCGATGACATCAACTCCAGCCTGGACGGCGGCTCGCACGTTCGCACCACTATTTGGGTGAACGAAAACAACTTTTCCCACGCGATGGGCTTCGTTGACAGCAGCTTGAATGGAACTGTCGCCAAGCGGCGCGTTCGGCGGAGGCGGAGGTTGGAGATGCACCTTTATCCCGTCGACCCCCGCGTCGAGAAGCTTCCTTGACGCCGACGTGGCCTGCGCGGCGCTCGTAATCGCAAAACTTGTGGACGTCACGTAGCCCAGCGCTCTGATGACGGCGTCCGACGGAACCGCCCCTGCCGCGACGAGCGCCTCACCTGTCGAACGAATTCTCGGGCCGTTCACTTCCCCAGAGTCGATGCGCGCGCGCAGCCGGCGCGTGTTCTCCCAGTTGGAGCCGACGTCGAACACGGCGGTGAACCCATACCGCGTGAGCATGTCCTGAAGCTGTCGATCGAGTTCACGCGCGGGAATTGTCCCGGCATCGGCCCACTTTCGTTCAAAGAAGTGCGCATGACTGTTCCAAAACCCCGCCGTAATGGTCAGTCCGGAGCAGTCGATCACCTGGACGCTTTGGGCTGTCTGGAGGATCGCCTTGCTGCCCACCGCAGCGATCTTGCCATCTTGGATGAGGACGACGCCGTCCCGTATCGGTTGCTGTCTCGGATTGGGATAAATCGTCCCGCCCACCAGCGCAAGCTGACTATTCGAATCCCCGGGTTGACCCACGATGGGAGTCGCGAGACGGATCGCAAGAACCATCATTATGAGAAGGGTCGTTGGAATTCGATCGCGGTTTCGCATATGCCGTTTTAGGGTTACTGTGCAAAGTTCCGGGTGACGTCGGCTCCATGAACATGTTGGGTGCGCTACACTGAGCCGCCGAAAGTGAAGACGCGCTTCTTTATCGCACTCACTCTCACTCTCCTTGCGGGCTGCAAGCAATCGACGACCGGCCCGACTAACGTTCCACCAAGCGATGCGACGTCAGCCGCGTTGAGCGTTTGCGTGGAGGACACCAACCACTATCGCACCATGGCGGGTGTGGCCGCTGTCACGCGGTCGCTCGATATCGAAGCGTACGCCGCCATCGCAGCGCGTGCCGACGGGCTTTCGGGAACGCCGCATGGCTACGCCAGCCAGAACCCGCCCGGTGGGCAGTGGGGCGAGAACGAAATCCTCGGGTTGGCCAAGACATCAAGCTCAGCCCAGACTCTCGTGCGTCGAGCGCTACTCTCGTTTTGGGACAGCCCTGGGCACCAGGCCATCATGGCTGGCCCGAGTTATACCTTCGTCGGCTGCGGCATTTTCGTGAATGGCGACCGCGTCACTGTGGTGCAACACTTCCGCTGAGAATTGGAACGAGCGCGCCCGCCCAGCAACGTTGACCGTTGCGGCATCGATCCCACGACTCCGATCAGTCAGTCGTTGTAAGCTCTGCGGCATGAAGACCATTTCGAGTGTCGTGGTTCTCGCCCTCATCGCCGGCCCGGCGTTCGCGCAGGACATGGCGCGCATGGAGCAAGTGATTCAGAGCTCGGTCCAGAACAACACATTCATGGGAACCGTGCTGGTCGCGAGGGGCAGCGACGTCCTGCTCAGCAAGGCCTATGGGTCTGCGAATCTCGAGTGGGAGATTCCCAACACGACGGCGACCAGGTTTCGACTCGGCTCACTCACCAAGCAATTCACCGCGGCCTCGATTCTTCTGCTCGAAGAGCGTGGAAAGTTGAAGGTTGCTGACCAGGTCAAGACGCACATGCCTGACGCTCCCAGTGCGTGGGACGGCATCACGATCTATCACCTCTTGACGCACTCGTCGGGAATCCCGAACTTCACGAGCATGCCGGACTACCCCAAGCTGCGGCCATTCGCGTCGCCGGTGGCCAAGACACTCGAAGCTTTCCGTGACAAGCCGCTCGACTTCGCGCCCGGCGAAAAAATGAGCTACAGCAACTCAGGGTATCTGGTGCTCGGCCACATCATCGAGAAGGTTTCCGGCACAAGCTATTCGGCTTTCGTCAAGGAAAACATCTTCACCCCACTCGGGATGAAGGACTCGGGCTTCGATTCGAACTCGGAGATCATCCCGCGCCGCGCGTCGGGGTATTCGCCGAGCCCCAACGGACCGACGAACGCAGGTTTCATTCATATGACGATTCCACACGCCGCCGGCTCGTTGTACTCGACGACGGAGGATTTGCTGCGATGGGAGCTGGCCCTTTTCGACGGGAAAGTGTTGTCCGCGACGTCGCTTCAAAAGATGACAACCCCGTTCAAGGATGACTATGCGTTTGGTGTCGTCGTACGAACGTTGAATGGCCGGAAGAGCATTGTGCACGGTGGCGGAATCGAGGGCTTCAACACGAGCATGACGCATTATCCCGACAGCCGGATCACAGTCATCGTCCTGTCCAATTTGAACGGACCGGCTGCGGATCAATTGGGCCGCTCGCTCGGCGCGATCGCCCATGGCGGGTCGGTGAAGCTCACCTCCGAGCGCAAGGAGATCGTGCTTCCGGCGAAGACCACGGCGACTTACGTCGGTAACTACGACATGCCGTCGGGCGCGGTTTTCGCGGTCACGCTCGACGGTGATCGCCTCATGGGGCAACTGACCGGCCAGGGAAGCAATCAGCTGTTCCCGGAGTCCGAGACCGCATTTTTTCTCAAAGCCGTCGACGCACAGATCGATTTCGTGAAGGACGCGGCGGGAAACGTCACCCATCTGGTGCTGCACCAGGGTGGACGAGATGTGCAGGGAACGAAGAAGTAACCTGCGGCGGCGCTCGCGTGTCGCCTGGACGTAAGTGTGCGTCGAATCAGTCCGCAATCAACGCACTGTCCGCGCTCCTTGACAGCACATACTGTGTGACATATAGTGTGTGACACACGCTATGTGGCACACGGGGTTTCATGGGCACTGATCAATTCGAGTCCCTTCGACTCGAGCTTCGCCGAGGCTGCCTGGTCATGGCGGTGCTGGCTCAGCTCCGCAACGAGCACTACGGCTACACCCTGCGACGGGAGCTGACCGACCGAGGTTTGGAAATCGACGAAGGCACACTGTACCCACTGCTCCGACGCCTCGAGGCTCAAGGGCTGTTGGTCAGCGAGTGGCGGGAAGAGGATAAACGGAACAAGCGATTCTACCGGCTGTCTCCCGCGGGCAAGGGCGTGCTCAAAGAGCTGCTCGCGGAGTGGCAGCACATCAACACCTCCGTGAATCGCATCGTTGGCGGCTCTCGCTCGGTCGCGTGAGGAAACACAATCATGGATGTCATCGAAGGCTACTTTCGAACCCTGCGAATCTTCCTGCCGAAAGGCCAGCGGGACGACATCATCCGCGAGCTCTCGGGGGAGGTCCAATCACAAGTTGCAGAGAAAGCAGCGGCGCTGGGGCGGCCGCTGAATTCGGCGGAGCAAGCTTCGATCATCAGCCAGTACGGTCACCCAATGTTAACGGCGGCGCGGTACTGGCCTCAGCGATACCTGATCGGACCGATCGTCTTTCCCTACTACTGGATCGTGCTGAAGATCGCGCTCGCTCTGGTTGCGGTCGGCCATGCTTGTTGGCGCCGCCGTGCTGCTGGCAGGTGGCGCACCCCTGATTCAATTGGGACAGATGCTCGAGCATTCGGTTGACACCGCCTTGAAGGTGGCCGCGTGGATCACGGCCCTGGGCGTTGCGGACTTCTGGCTTGCGCGCTCTCGGGTGTTGGAGATGTGGGCTCCGCGACTGACGTTCCCTACCCAGCAGCTCGCACCTGAACCTTCGGTATCGCGTCTGGTGATCAGCCTGGTCGTAAGCGGGTGGTGGCTTGCGGGCCTGAGGTTGCCAACTCTCTTCTTTGGATCGGGCGCCGCCAGCCTTCAATGGGGGCCCGCCATGGATCGCCTCTACCCCGTGCTGGTGATGGCTCAATTGACCTTGCTCACGGAGCAGTTCGTCAGGCTGATCCGCCGGGAGAACAGCGGGATCTTGCGAGTGACCAGACTCGTGTGGTTAGTAGCCGGATGGATCCTGATCTATCTGGTGGCGACCTCGGACCACCAATGGATGGTCTGGCACGCAGAAGCTGCGACACGCGCGAAGACAACCGTCGTCATGCAATTTGCCGGCAGGGATATTTCCCTTGTCGAGTTCGTCAACTACACGTGGTCGATCATATTCGTGCTCGTGGCGATCGCGGGCATCTGGCATTCGTTGATGGCCCTGCGGCGGCGATTTCGACGAGCACCGATCGCTATTCAGGCATGACAAGAGACAAATCGCAAACAACCACACAACGCTCGCGGAGACCCTGCGCCGGCAGGGTCTCCGGCGCGTACGCGTGAACGCTAGGGCCGCGTGAAGTTGATGTTGATCGTCAATACCACGGGCACCGCCACGCCGTTCAGGAGCGTCGGGGTGTACTCCCATTGGCGCACCGCGTCGAGTGCGGCCTGATCGAGCATCGGGATCGATCGGACGACCGTCGCCTCGGCAACCTTCCCATCAGGTCCAATCGTCGCTTCGACCGTAACGACGCCCTGCACACGAGCCTGTCGCGCGATAGCGGGGTATACCGGCGGGACATCTTTGATCTTGGTCGGCGGCCTGACCTTTCCCCCGACCTTGACAGCCGAGGCGGCCAATTTTGCTCTGGCGGCGGCTGCGGCTTTAGCCTTGGCCGCGATGGCCTCGGCCTTTTCCTTGGCCGCGGCGGCCTCGGCAACGGCTTTGTCGCCCGCGGCCCGCGCCGCGCCGGCCAGTTCCCTAGCTCTGTCGTACGACTTGAACAGCTTGCCCTCCTGAGCTTTCACCTCGGCTTCGAGGGCGGCTTGGGCATCCTGAGCTGCCTTCACTGACTCGGCAGCGTACTTTCCGGCGCTCTGGGTGGCATTGTCCACTGCAGCCTTGGCCGCATTCAGGTCCTCCGTGGGCGGCGACGCGCAGCCCGCGATCAGCACCACGAGGCTTAGGAAAAGCACTCCGGATCGATTAGCAATTCGCATCGGCATCCCTCCTGGGAACGATCGCGATAGTACACCCGTTATCCGGTTGCCCCCCGGAGGGATTCACGAGTCCGCTAGCGCGACCGATACGGCGGCGTTTCAGCACAGGCCACAACAGGACAGGAGCTTAGTTGAAGAACATTACGTCCGTTCGGATCTCTCCCTCGCTGTAAAAACAGGGGCCACCACGGGCCCGGTAGGAGCCCATCGCCGCGAGCAATTTTGCGATTGTTCCCGGCTCTTCCGGAGGGGTTTCAGTCGAAATGGCGATTCGGGGATGAAAGCGTTTAATGGACGAGGCGCCCCCGTTGAGCATTCGCTCGGTCGCCCCTTTCACATCGGCCTTGATGAAATCAACGCGTTCCAGCCGAAGCTCGTCGACGATCCTGTCGAGAGTCGTGACGGGGATGTTTGTGTATGCCCTCGAGCCTTCAGCGTGCCCCACAAAGCTATCGCCTGCAGCTCCAGGTCCGTTGTCGTAGAGCGTCAGCGTCTCTTCCTTGTCCCAGACACCCTTGGGATAAACGATGACGCGGCCAGCCATGATTTCCGCTTCGAAATTGCGCTTCAACGATTCCACAGCGTCGGGAGAGGGCTCAATGGCAACGACGAGCTTTGCGCCGGCGTCTAGCGCCTTCCTCACGTAAGTCCCGATATGGGCGCCACCGTCCAGCACGATGTCGCCAGCGTGCACTCCTGATTCGGCGTCACCGTAGACGTTCCGCCCTTGCTGCGCCAGCAGAATCGCCAGGATTTCTGGGTTGCCCGCCGGCAACCACCAGTTGCCGGCCGGCGTTTCCCAGAGTGCAAGTCTGCCATCCTCTCTGACAAGTCTCGATGCCGCCGCGATCTGCCTGGCTGCCTTGGTCTGGTCAACTTTGATATTGGCATCCCGGACAGCCTGCCACCTGCTGCAATAGGGACTCGTCGGGAGCCGCCCCGTTCCCAACAAGCTCAGCCCAGGGACGAACTGGAGTGCCAGCCCCCCAGCGACAGCAACCAATCCAATCAGGAGAGATAACTTGAAAAGAATGAGAAAAGTCTTACGCATCGAGGGAATCCCTCGTAAAAGCGGCACTTCTCGAGAATAGACCCAGGCGGGGCAGCTACTTCAGAACTTGGGCGTTCGGCGGCCGAGCCGAGAGCGGCGCCGCATGATGTAGAGGGTCAGCAGAATTCCCGCGAGGATCAGCACAGAGACTGTCACTTCGAGTGGACTCAGGTACATATCGACCTCTTTGGGGGGGCTGACCGGCTGAGCTTACCGCAGGACCTCGAATTCACCAAGGATCTTTTGCTACCTCGCCTTCAAGCGGAACAGCCTGGTCTGCGTGCGCACGTAGAGACTATCGGCATCGGCGGCCGGAGTCGCTAGGCTCATTTCGCCCATACTGTTCTTCGCTATTTCTTCGTAGCGATCGCCAGCGCGCAGGACGAACGCTTCACCATCCTCGCTCAGTAGATAAATGCGGCCCTGGCTCGCCAGCGGCGAGCTCGAGAACGTGTGCCCTCCCCCGCCCATCCGTACCTTGTAAATTTCAACGCCGCTCTTCGCATCGGCGACTTGCAGGATGCCGTTGTCGTTCACGGCATACACCCGACCGCGATAGACGAGCGGTGACGGCGTGTAGCCTGAGAACCGGGGCTGAAACCACGCCACAAATTCGTTGCTCGTTTGATCCTTGAGGAGCGAGATGTCTCCCTTTGCACCAGGCCGTATAGCCATGAGCGGTCGGTTGGCCTCGCCCTGCGATCCCGATCCCACATACAGCAGACCATCGGCGGCCACGGGGCTAGGAGTGGCTTGCGTCATCCCCTTCATTCGCCACAACTCTCGGCCTTCTGTGTCGTAACTGATGACGAAGCCGCGTCCGATGGTCACAATCTCAGTGCGCAGTCCGTTGTTCCAGACAAACGGCGTCGCCCATCCTGATGTCACGGGGCTGGCGCGATCGGTCCGCTTGACGTTCCACAACTCTGCGCCGGTTTTTGCGTCGAGCGCGGCGAGAAACGATTGTCCGTCGTTGTCGTGGAGCTGATAGACGCGGCCGGTATTCACGACGGGCGACGATGCGGTCCCGAAATCCAGGTAGATCGGCTGCGGCGCCCACGCGCGTTTCCAGAGCAGCGTTCCGTCGAGCGAGTAACAGAAGACGCCAACGTTGCCGCCAAAGGACGCGTACAGTCGCTCGCCATCGGTGACCGGCGTCTCTGACGCATACGTGTTCTTCCGATGTCGTCCGCCGAAAGGCGCACCGCGATGGGCTTCGCGCTGCCAGAGCGTCTTGCCCGTCTTCGCATCGATGGCCAGCACGATGTAGCGGATCTCACCGGTATCGCTGGTGAGCTCGATGTCGCGGCTGATCACGCGCTTGGTGACCTCTTCGTCGGACAGACCTTGTTTCGATAGCTCCGCCACATAGTCATTGCCAAAAATTCCGGTGGATGGCGCTTTGAACGCGCCAGCGCTCACCGCTGTCGTGACGTACACCCGGTCGTGCCAGACGATGGGCGAGGACCATCCGCGGCCTGGTACTTCGATCGCCCACGCGACATTGCTGGATGTCGACCACTGCTCTGGCAGAGACGACTGATCCGCAATGCCCGCGCCGCCAGGCCCGCGGAACTGCGGCCATTCCGCCGGCCCCGCAGCATGGGCCATCGACACGAGGAATCCGGCACAAAGAAGAGTGGTCAAAAGTCGCATGTTGAATTTCATTCTAGCGTTCGCAGCCGACACAGACTGCGAAAGCCTAGCTGAAGATGTGGTGAACGTTGGGATGAATCGCGAGATCACCAGATCACCAGATCATCAGATCACCAGATCATCAGATTCCCAATCTCTCATTCGCCGTCGCGACATCGATACCTTCAACCCGTAAGCGTTTCTGCCGAGAGCGCTCGCCAGACAGTATCGAAACCGCCTGCCTTGAAACCTGCAGCGATGTCGCAATGAGGGCAATGAGCTCGGCGTTCGCGGCGCCTTCGACGGGCGGCGCGTTCAGACGCACCAACAACGCGTCGCCGCGCCTGCCAGCAAGACCGGACTTCGCTGCTCTCGGGATGACGCGGACCCTGATGACGACTCCGCCGGCGATGGGCGCAATCACAGGAATCGACCTTGCCGCTATCGTCTCACCAGCTTGATCTCGGCGAACATTGCCCACTGTGCCATCCACGGTTCCAGCGATCGCTCGACGCTGGCCCACACCGGGAATATTATCGCCGGCATCAGACTTCTCATTGACACTCCTCCAGACAATCCATAACGAAACGGCATCCCAGGCTTGATCGCCTGGATTTCCCACTGTGGGAATTCGTGCTCGAACCGCTCGCGATCGCGCGAGAAGATCATCCAGGGCAGCGCACCGTTGGCGGCGGACAGGGGTCCTCCGGCCCGACGCTCCCATTCCGCCGCATTGGGATCGAACGGCTCGTGATGCCAGCGCCCGTAGACGAGTCGCGACCATCGCGAGACCCACGGTTCGATCATGGCGACGACACCGCCAGGACGAACGCATCGCGCAGCTTCCGCAAGAAACCGGCGTGGCTGTGGGAGGTGATGCAGCACGTTCGTCATGACGATCGCCCGCAGCGCGCCGCTGGCAATTGGAATCACCTGGGCATCGAGTACCAGACGCACATCTCGACAGGGAAGCATTTCGGACGTGATGACGCCGGGGATGAACTGATCGATGAAGCCTGGGCCGGAACCGATTTCAAGCACTGGATCTCGACCTGTCGGCAAGGCGGCCGCCAGTGTCGCGTACCACTCTTGATAGATCTGACGCAGAACGGCTTTGCGCTGAATCAGTCGTCGTCGGTGCTCGATGGTTCGCGGGTCGTCGAGCTCGAGACCCCGGACCAGCGGCTCACTCAGCCACGCGCGCAACCTGCTCACGTGAACTTGAGCCGCCTGGCAGCGACAGCCACCATCTTCAGCAGGAGCCAACCGTGGCGCCAGCGCTGGATGTTGGTCGCGCCGTAGGTGCGCTCGCGATAGCGCACGGGAATCTCCAGCATTTTGAGGTTGAGTTTCGCGCTGCCGAAGAGCAGGTCGAAATCTCCAAACGGATCGAAGTCGCCGAAATAGTGTCGATTGCGCGCAATGCGCTCGTAATCGGCTCGCCAGAGGACTTTCGTTCCACAGAGCGTGTCTTTGATGGGCTGTCCGAGCAACCAGGAGAACGCAAGGCTGAAAAACTTGTTGCCCACGAGGTTGAGAAAACGCATGGCCTGTTTTTCCATGGGATAAACGAGCCGCACGCCGTTGACGAACTCGCCCTTGCCCTGGCGCATTGCGTCGTAAAAGCGCGGAAGATCTTCTGGAGGGACTGTCAGGTCGCCGTCGAGAATCATCAGGAGGTCGCCGCGCGCCTGCGCAAATCCGACCCGTACAGCATCCCCTTTGCCACGACCTGTTTGTCGAAACAGGTGGCATTGGCGATCCGGATGCAAAGCCATCTGCTGTTCGATGACACGATCTGTGTCGTCTGTCGAGTCTCCCTCCACGAAGATGATCTCCGTCTCAGCACCCATCTTCGGGACGTCGGCCAGAATTCGGGGAATGTTGCCCGCCTCGTTTCGAACTGGCACGACGACCGAGACCGTCGGCTCCTCCCCGCGCGGAGCAGGACTCGGCCGGGCGATGATCATGTTGGTCAGTCCTAGCAGGCTGAAGGGCCAGACTTTCACGACGTACCGATTGGCGAACGTGTTGAGAAGTGGCACTGACAATGGGAAAAGTATCTCTGGCCACGAACGAATGAGCTGTGCGTCGGCGAGCGTCAGAAGTCCGGCGAGATCTTCCACCGTCAACCAGTTCTGATCGAGCGTGGGCGTGCTCAGTCCGAGGCGCTGTGCCGACGCGAGAATCGGCTCCCACATACGGCTATAGGTGTTGATCAAAATGCGCGCGCGTGGTGTAGCCAACGTCATGACGCGTTCGAGAACGTGTTGGACGTCCCACAGATCGTTCACGAGGTCGGACAGGATGATGACGTCGAACGTTTCGGCCAGCTCGACGTCGTGGGCGTCGGCCACCACAAAGCGGAGATTGGGATGCCGCCGTGCAGCGCGCTCGATCATCGCGGCCGAAAAATCGACACCCACACCAACCGCCGGCTCGACAGCCGCCAGCAGATCGCCCTGCCCACACCCGAGCTCCAGCACCCGCGCTCCGGGCGGAATCACCTGGCGATAGATCGTCGCAAGCCGCCGATGGTAGGAGGCCCCCCACCCGGTCCAGGCGTCGAGACGACCGGCGACGGCGTCCCAGTGCGCCTGTCGAGCGCGTCGGTAGCTATTCCTGTGTTCCACGGGTTAACTAGCAGGAGGGCTCGAGAATATATATCGATTCTATCGGTGGCCAGCGGTCAGCCTGCAGGTTTCTGGCATACCGACATCTGCTCACAGAAACCGTGAAGCCGATAAGGTTGAGCGTGCAGCGTATTCCGACCATCGCTTATGTTCCGTAAGAATCTGCGCATGACCAAGCGTCCATCTGTGCCACTCATCGAGAGCGCCCTCGTCTGTGTTGGGCTGGTGGTCTTCACCTGGGCGTGGACGTCGCAGGCGTGGATTGCCTATACGAAGAACATGGTCTTGTTTTATGGCGCCGAACAAGAGGAAATGCGCCCACTCGGCGAACGCTACGGCCAGCCAGAATCATCCAGCGAGGTTGAATGGATCGTTCGTGATTTCTTTCAAGATCGCCGCGGAGGATTCTTTCTGGACGTTGGAGCGAACGATTACAAATACGGAAACAACACGTATTACCTGGAGAAGGCCCTCGGATGGTCGGGGATCGCGATTGATGCGCTCGATGAATTCGCGCCGAACTACAAGAGCCATCGGCCCAATTCGCGTTTTGTCGCGGCGTTCGTCTCGGATACCGATGACGGCACGGTCACTTTCTTCGTGCCAACCAGTGAAGACAAGGGCATGGCCTCGAGTTCACATGAGGCCGCCGCAAAATGGGGCACCGGTGTCCGGTCCACGCAGGTCCCAACCACCACTCTGAATGCGATCCTGCGACAGGCCGGAGTTCAGCGGGTCGACTTCCTCTCGATGGATATCGAACTCGCGGAGCCGGCGGCGCTCAGGGGCTTCGATATCGACGTCTACCAGCCAGAGCTTGTGTGCATCGAAGGGCATCCGGAAATCCGACAGCAGATCCTCGATTACTTTTATGAACACCGCTACGTCTTGATCGGCAAATACCTGCGAGCCGACGTGAAGAATCTGTATTTCAAGCGCACCAATGCGCTCACACCACCTTGATTCGACCCTCGCCCAATCAAGCAGGGAAACAACCAAATGTCTGGGGGCCCGGGCTCCGGAGCGGCGCGACATCCTCTCTGACAGCAACAAACGATTCAGCCGTATCTATATCGATTCGATAGCCGTTGCCCGTCAGCCAGCGTTTGAGATCCTGATCTGCTTGCGGAAACCAGACGTACTCAGGCCTCGCGCGGTCGAGGAATCTCAGGCCAGGCTCGCCCGCATAGGGAACCGGTAACTGTTCGGCAATCGTGCGCTCCGAGTACACCAGGTCAAATCGTGGATCAAACGACACACGCAGCCTCGGACCGAAGTGCCAGATCACGTACTCGCCCCAGGCGAAGTTCACGACGATACGGCCCGACACCTGTGCGTCCTTGAGGGCGCGTGCGGCGGTGGGGTCTGGATGCCACTCGCCAGAAGCGAGGCATTCGGCCTGCGGCCAGGCGCTGACCGTCGTGAACGTGATGAGTCCCGCGATCATCATGGCATTGATCAGACGGACACTGTTTCGTGTCGATACGGGTTCTGCGGAGGACCGCGGATAACGGGAGGCGATCGCCGGCGCGAGCAACAACACACTGGCTTCGACGAAAAGGTGGACGAACTTGACCGCCTGGAGCGACGCGTAACCCAGACCCGCGATAGAGATGATCCTTTCGAACGGCACTCGGGGACGTGTTCGCGCAGCCACGAGCAAGACACCCGCCGCGCAAGCGACAAACACGACGCGGTTGAGCAGGGAGCCTCTCCACAGAGGCTGCCATTCGGAGATGTCGCGGGACAGATGGGCGACCCCAGCCGAAAACTGCCAGAGCTGCCAGCCATATGGATTCAGTAGCGTCGCCAGCAGCGCGCCCGTAGTGATAGCGATGGCGCGCGTACGCTCTTGAGATCCTCCGCGGATTACGCATCCAATGGCCCACCAGATGAGCACACACATCCCGATGATCCAACCGACGTGAGAGTTTGCCCAAACGGCGAACAACACAGGCGCCCACATGATTGGCCAGCTCTTATGCGACAGGATCATCCGGCACAGAATCCCGACCGCCACGAACGTCCAAAGCTGGGCCCGGATCGTTGCAATGAGAGGCAGCGCCGCGACCAACACGGCCGCGACAGCGCTTTCACGTACGAGATACGCGGTCCCCGAATACGCTCCGGCCACCAGCCACAGAGTCACGGCCACGAGCACCACCTTCAAAGCAACAAGCCCTGCGGTGCCCCCTAACCC
Organism: uncultured Acidobacteriota bacterium; assembly: GCA_963846425.1. Lineage (GTDB taxonomy): Bacteria > Acidobacteriota > Vicinamibacteria > Vicinamibacterales > UBA2999 > JACCSI01. Next base: position 225,641 of record CAWJVW010000004.1, read on the forward strand.
ATACACCCAGGCCATCACGACCTGCGGCAGCCAGCTGTGATTGATCCAGGGTTTGTCCTGGGTGAACGAGTACGGATCCACGGTCGAAAACGACTGCAAAGCGAGGAGATCCTGTCCGAATCGCAGGTTGCCCCAGAGGTCGGGGTCAGCTTTGGTAGGAAGAATTGCGGCGAGAATCAGGACCCAGATCACCCCTTTCACGAGGCTTCGCAATTCGGCCGGCTGCACGCGATGGCAGCGTACTATGAACCTCTTCAGTCCCGGGCGAAAGAGCAACCCCCGAAGCATCCCGAATTACAGGTTTGGCGGAAGCTCGACGGTTTCGCCTTGTTCGCACCCATCCAAGCGGCGTGCTGTTGGTGTTGGCGAATAGTTCGTAACCGTTGATAGCGATGGGGTTACGGCAACACCGGCCGCTACGGCTGGGTTGGCAAAGCTCATGCACTGAGCCGGGCAGAGAAACGCTGGACGATCGTGTCCCGGCGGCTGTAACTCACAAGGAGATGGGAATGCGGAATTTGCTAGTTCGCTTTGTTCGGGACGATGAGGGCCAGGATTTGATCGAGTACGCTTTGCTCGCAGGGTTCATTTCCCTCGTGGCGGTGACAATGGTCCGTTCAGTCGGCACCGGCGTCAACAACGTATACAGCGGGATCAATTCTCAGGTCGTCGCGATTCCTGGCGCTTCGTAAAAATCGTCAAAACTTGGCTACCAGTGCCGGCGGGACGCCGCCGGCGCCCTTATAACGCATCGCGGCAAGCGTGCCGCGAGCGTGTCCGGTAATGCGGCGGGGGCTGCAAGCCGATAAGAAGCAGTGATCACCGGGAAGATGCCCCTGTCGCGCCCTACACTCTCTGTCGTTATTCCGGCTTATAACGAACACGCGCGGATCCACGGGACGCTCGACCGTGTCCTCCCTTATCTGCGTGCCCGACAGAACCCGTTTGAACTGATTGTGGCGGACGACGGCAGCGTGGATGAGACCGCGGCCTCAGTCGAGGCGAGGGCCGATCCCGAGATCGTTGTCATGCGATGTGCCCAGAATCGTGGCAAGGGCGCGGCGGTGCGTCGAGGCGTCCTCGCGAGCCGCGGCGACTTCATCCTCCTGACCGACGCCGATCTGTCCGCCCCTATTGAGGAACTGAGCAGGTTGGAGACCTCGCTGGCCGAGGGCAATGACGTCGCATGCGGATCTCGAGGGCTTCATAGTTCTGAGATCGTGAGGTCACAGCCCATCTATCGCCGCCAGATGGGTAACATGTTCAACCACATCCTGCGGCTGCTGGCGCTCACCTCCTTGCACGACACGCAATGTGGATTCAAACTCTTTCGCGGGCAGCCGGCCCAGGATATTTTTTCCCGCTGCACGACTGACGGGTTCGCGTTCGACGTCGAGTGCCTGTATCTCGCCGAGCGACTCGGGTATCGAGTCGCCGAAGTGCCGGTCGCGTGGTCGCATGTCCCGGAAAGCCGCGTACACGTTGCCAAGGATTCAGCGCGGATGCTCCGGGATGTGCTGAAGATCCGTCTGGCGGCTTGGACCGGGCAGTACTCGGTCCGCCGGGATCCCAAGCCGACCAACTAGGAGACCTTCGCTCAGAGCAATGCCTTCCTTTCTGAATCCCCTTCTCAAGCAGCCGGATGTGCCGTTCGCACTGGCCAACACGCGCACCCACGAGATTGTCGCGACCCGCCTGCTGACTGCATTCGATTCCGCAAGTCGGCGGACCGGGCTTCTGCAACACACGGCGATGCCCGAGGCGACCGCGCTCATCATCGCCCCCTGCAGCGCGGTTCATACGATTGGGATGCACTTTCCAATCGACGTGATGTTTGCGTCCAAAGAAGGGCGCGTTCTCAAGCTACGGCATGCGGTAAAGCCGTGGCGCATGACAGGGTCGTTGCGGGCGTTCGCAGTGATCGAGCTGGCCGCCGGAGTCTTGGCGGGGATCGATATCAGGCCGGAAGATTCACTGGAGATTGTCCGCTGATCACGTGCGCCAGGAGCTGAGTCTCGGAGCTGTCGCTCACGTGCGCTGCATCAGGTACAGCGTTCGCACAGTGTCCGTGATCTGAACCGACTGGAGCACGTCGAACAGAGGCGCGAACGCCGTCTCGAACGCAGCCCGCGAATAGTCCATAGCGATGTCCTCACGGAGCGCGAGCATGCGCACGACCTGGGAGTCCTCCTTGGGAACGAACTCCACAATCAAAATGTCGGCACACACTGTGGAAAAACCTGGCTATCGCCGTCAGTGGCACATTTCCGCCGATTGCCAGATGGTGGACCAATGCAAGCGCCAAGGCGGCATCCGCCGGTCCGCGATCGACGAGTGAACGTCGCTCGGCATGATGCCAGCCGATCGACGCGCTCGGATTCGCGAGATCCTGCAAAAGCGGAAGGATGCGCGTGTCAGTCCGGGTCACGCAGGCCTGGAAGTGACGCTCGACCGCGGCGTAGTCCATGTCGAAGCTTAAAACAACGGGTGCACGCAACGCCGCAATGCGGCTGTACGTACCAATATTCGCGCCGAGGTCCCACGCTGTCTGGAGGGATGACCGGCCGGCGATGAGATCGAGCCACGCTGCGACTAGCGATTCCTTGTGGTCTGTTGCCGCAGCCGAGTAATTGGTGTGGTCCGTCTACGTTGACCACAATGTGGCCGACGGCTTCCAGGACAGTCCCCTGGCGATAGAGGGCGCCCTCATGCGAAAAGACGAACCCGCTTGGATCTCGGAACGATGCGGGTTCCCCTACTCCACGCCATTTGGCCGGGAGTGAGAATCGTGAGCGCCGCGACGGAACTTCGACAGCAGAGAGGTCTTCAACGTGAGCCAATGCCGCCGGACGGTATACAGACCGGCCAAGCCGCCAGCGATGAGGAGCTGAAAGAGATAACTCCCGGTGCCGGGATCTATGTATGCCCAGGCATCCGACGCGCTGGCCAGGAGCAGCACCAGAACCAGGACCGGAAGGTCGAGATTAGTTCGTTGTCGGTCCATACGCAGTATTGTATCGGACGGATGGCGCGATTCCTCTAGGGCGGCAGACTGCATTCCATTAAAGGACCGAGCACCATGCGCCGATGCTCGATGTACAGGTTCGCTGTGCCTTTCCCGATCCGATGACGACCCCCCCCGCGAATGTCGGACAACCTCGAGCCAGCGGCCGGCGCTGGCTGCCGCCGTTCATCGAATCGTGGATTCTCACGATTCCATTTGCTCTGCTGCCGACTTTCGTTGCAATCGTCCACGTGGCGCCGGGCTTTCCACCTGCGCCTGCCCTGCTCTTGCGCATCTTCTTGATGATTGCAGGCGGTTCCCTGCTTCTGTATGCCATCCTCACGCGCTTCACCTCACCGCAAGCCGTTGTCGCGGCCGTCGGTCTCTCGATGAGCGCTGTCGGCTTCTTTTCGACAGCGCGAGACTTCTTCTACTTTTTTTTCGGCACCGGCGACGTGAAGATCTTCAGCGCCCTCTACCTGCTTGCCTGCGTACTGATTGCCGTTGTCGTCGTGCGCTCGAAGCCGCCAGCACTCAACGCTCGATATGACACGGTTCGGCTGATGGCCGGCCTGCTGACCGGCGTTGCAGTCATTGTGCTCGCGTATTACTACGTGGTGGCACCGTTGCTCCAGCCAGCGCTGGGGTGGTCGAACGAACTGGGGACGGTTTCTGTTCAGAGCCAGACCACTCGGCCTGACGTCTACCACATCGTGCTCGACGGGTTTGGGCGGCCTGATATCCTGCAGGCGCAATATGGGTTGGATCTGTCCGAGTTCGTTCGCCAATTGACCGTGCGAGGCTTCGAGGTTGCTCAAGCAGCCGGGGCGGCAAACTACACACAGACATATCTCTCGCTGGCGTCGATGCTCAACGCGCAGTATCTCGAGGCTTTGGCAGCCGCAATAGCGGATTCCCACTCGCGAGTGCCCCTCACAGCGCTGATCCAGCGCAGCGGCGTGCTGGAGGCATTCAAGCGGCTTCAGTACCAGATCGTGTTCTTGGGCTCAATCTATTCGGCGACGCAGCGCCATCGGCTGGCCGATCAGTGCGAATGCGAGTACGTGCTGTTCGGCGAATTCGAGAGCGTCATCCTCCATTCCACGCCGCTCGGGGAGCTCAGCGTCGGGGGTGTCGACTATCGCCCTCATCGAAGCAAGATCCGGCGCACCTTCGAAACGCTGGAGTCGTTGACGCCAGCCCGTCAGCCCAGGTTCCTTTTCGCGCACATGATGTCGCCTCACCCACCGTTCGTATTCGATGCCGACGGGCGGGATGTAGCGCCGCGGCGTCCTTTCGCCCTCGACGACGGCACGATGTATCGCGGGACGCTCGAGGAGTACCAGCGCGGCTACCGGGAGCAAGCGAAGTACATCGCAAGCCGAATTCTGGGCGTCATCGACCATATCGACCGGCTGTCCAAAGCGAGTCAGAGGGAGTCGGTGATCATCATCCATGGTGATCACGGACCACGAGCACGCTTTGATGCAGGAGACGCCACGAAAACCGATGCGTCGGAATCGCTGCCCGTACTGCTGGCGATCCGCTGGGCACCCACTGGTCAGCCCGACGAGCCCGTGACGACACTGGTCAACGTCTATCGATCATTCTTTCGTCGCTACTCGAGTACGAACCTGCAATTGCTACCGGACCGTTCTTTTGTCTCGTCGTTCGCCAAACCCTATCAGATGATCGAAATCGATCGATCGATCATTGACGGACGGAGTGGCCGCAAGAGACTGAATTGAGTCAGTCGCCCCGAGGGTCGCGTCTGCGCACGTCGATTACGTAACACAGTGGCACCCCCATGCGCGCCACGACATGCATGACACGGCCGGGGTGTTTTTCGTGGCAATTCCAGCGGGTCGTGGCCAACACGATGTCAGGATCGTCGTCGATCTCGACCGACCGAAACTTCTCGCGAAGCGCAGGAGACTTGTCGAGGTAATACCCGGTGAGGAACGTCGCGTCGCAGTTTGCCACGCGCAACGGTTGACCGTTCTCTGTGGAGATGTTCGCGGCCAGCCATTCGACGCCTTCTTTGTACGACTGACCCCAGTAGTCCGTTTCGAACCGTCCGGCGGCTCCCTCGAGACCTCCGGCGATCAGCCGGTTGAAATACACGCTCTGATAGGGATGAAGCCGCACCATGTCCGCGATGGTGGCGGCGGCTGTCAATATCAGGGCAGTCCAGGCGATCGCATGAGCAGTACGGCTGCGAACGTGCTGAAAGAAGGCCGCCACTCCAATGGCTAGGCCAATGGCCAATGGTGGAACGACGAACAAGAGATGACGCACACCATCGTAGAGCACGCTTCGACGAACGATCACCAGGACAACCGGCAGGATCACGCTGATCCACAGGAGCACAATCAGGATGACATGCGAAATGTCGATTGCCGTTGTGCTGCGTCGCCAGGCGACGAGGCCTGCGATGCCCAGTATCGCCGCCACTCCGTAAAACTCAGGTAGTGTGTTGGCGAACCACACGGGCAAGTACGTCCAGGGCAACTCGCTCGACAGAATGTCTCGTCCCTCGAATCGGACGGGGTGATCCCACGAGAACCTGCTGAGCTCGCCAAGCGCGCGCAACGGGTTGAGCACGGGATTGAGCTGAGCATACGGCCACCAAAAAATCATCACCGCCCAGGCCACGACAAAAATTCCCGAGCCCGCGACGACCAGTGGTCTCGCGAGCGAGGCGACCATCGAGAGGCGCGAGAACGGCCACGCCTTCCACACAAGCCATGCAAGCCATCCGAGCAACACATACACGAACACGATGACGCCAATGACGCGCACGCCAAGGGTCAGGCCAATGGCCGCGCCAATCACGATGATGTTCGGCAAGCCGATACGCGGGAGCGACGGCCACGCGCGGACGATTGCGGCAAATGAGCCGAGTGCCAGAACTGCAAACGGAATATCTTTTGGATTGTTGAAAGCATGCCCGTAGTACACGGGGGTTAGGCACAGAAACAGCGCCGACAAGAATCCTGCGGCGGGCCCACCCAGCGTTGTACCAATCCACGCTGCCAGCACGAGCCCGGCCATCCCGAAGAGGGAGATTAGAACGTGCTGGACTTCATACGAGACCCGGCCCATGGCCCCGGTCAGCACGCCGATCGTTCCGCTGAAGACCGCCCCATAGTTGCGGTCCAGCAAGGGATCGATCACACGATCATCCTGAAAGCCGGACGCGTACCACAGAACGAAGTCGGCCCCTTGCTTGACGACATTTTCCTCGTCCCATGTCGCACCGTACGACGGGAGCGTCCACGCCGCCATCGCTGCCACGATCACCAGCAAACCTACGGTGGCGGAGTGCCACCGGGGGTTCTGAACCAGGGAAGTTTTTGGGATTGTCAAGAGCAGCGGTCCCTATCTGCTATGACCCGCGTGTACCATATATCGGAGGCATGGCCTCTCCGCTGCACAACGACCTCACTCGTCTCGACTCGGATCGTTTTGCCACGGCTCTTCTCTTCCTCGCCCTTGGCGTAGTTGCCTGCCTGATGCCGGCGCAGAATGACACATGGTGGCTTCTGCGCGCGGGCGAAGAAATGTGGCGATCCGGCCGTGTGATGCTGCACGACGAGTTTACTCATACGGTCGCGGGCCAGTACTGGCTCAATCACGAGTGGTTGACCGAAATCGTTTTCTACGGACTCTATCAAGTTGGCGGATTGCCACTACTGACCGCGTTCTGCGCAGCTGCGGTCATGACGGCGTGGGTGCTGATCGCGCAGCTCACCCCAGGACCATTGGAGCTGCGATTGACATTGATCAGTGTCGGCGCGGCGTTGACGGTCGCGGGATGGTCGGTACGCGCGCAGACGCTCACGCTGGCGCTCTTTGCGGTAACCCTCTGGATCCTCGTTCGTCAACGGTTCGTCTGGGCGTTGCCAGTCGTTTTTCTCGTGTGGGCCAACCTTCACGGCGCCGTTGCAACCGGTGGCCTGTTGATAGTGGCCGCCGTTCTGGCGTCGGCAATCCTGGCGCGAGAACGCGTGGCCAAGCTGCTTGGAATTGGAGTGCTCTGCCTGATCGCGACCACCATGACACCTCTTGGCCTGTCGTTCTGGCTCGAAATACCAACATCGATGGCCCGCGCGAAAGCAATCGGTATTTCGGAATGGCGCGCGCCCAGCCTGACCAATCCCGCCGACCTGCCATTGTGGATCGCCATTGTCGCCCTCGGCGTGCTCATCGTCCGTCGTCGCAGAGCGCTGTGGTCATGGGAGGCTCTGATGCCCGCTATCGCGACAGGATTCCTCTTGTGGCTGGCACTTCAGGGCACACGCAATATCGCACTGTTTACTCTATGCGCCGTGCCGACCGCGGCGGCACTGTTGACACAGGACGGTAGCTGGACCCGACACCGGAATCGCGCCCCTTCGCCATCGAAGGCTCTTGCGATCGCGCTCGGTGTCTCTACACTCGCATGTGGGGGCGTCGTCGCATACGCGTGGTCGATACCCCTGGCGAGGCTTGGATGGCAACCCTTGCCTGCGGAGATGACGACGGCAATCACGAATTGCGAGGGGCCTCTCTATAATCGCTACGACGAGGGCGGATACATCATGTGGTTCGTGAAAGGCCGGCGGGTGTTCATGGACAGCCGGCAGGATCCGTTCCCGGCGGAGATGGTGCTCGACCAGATCCGGCTGGAGGCGACGGGTGAGTACGAACCGACATTTCGCCGATACGGCATTACGTGCGCACTAACGCCGGAAGGGTCCCCCCTTTCGCAACGACTCAAACAGGACGGATGGAGCGAGGCCATGGCGGGGCCCGGCTGGAGGGTCTTCAGCAGCGCCTCCCCCAAGACCCCCTCGTCGCAGTGACGCTAACGGCCGATAGCGAGCGGCAACCCAGCAACCTGCGCCGGATTGTTGTCCTCTGGGCGGCCACTCGCATCTTGCTGTCGCTCTGGGTTGCCTTCTGTTCAGCCTTTTTCCACGCCTCGGCATATGAGCAGCAGTTTGCCGCCTGGCCTCCACGCACTCCGGTAGGTGAATGGCTCTCGCGAGTCTTCCTGACGCCTTGGGATCGCTGGGATGTCGTCCACTTCCTCAAGATCGCCTCGCGCGGTTATCGGCCCGACGACGGGACGGCGGCGTTTCACCCGCTCTATCCCGTCCTGGGGAACATCACGGGCACGCTGGTCGGGGGACACGAATTGTGGGGAATGTTCATCGTCAGCAGCCTCGGAAGCTTGCTCTTCCTGATTGCTCTCGAACGACTGGCGCGGCTCGACTTACCACCCGAACTGGCGTACCGCGCATGTTTCTTCTTTCTCATGCTTCCAGTCGCTTTCGTCCTCTTTGCACCGTATTCAGAGTCGCTGTTCATGTTTTGCAGCGTTGTTGCGGTGCTCATGGCGCGCCGGGACCGGTGGTGGCTTGCCGGCTCCTGGGGCGCACTCGCCGTGCTCACTCGACAGCAGGGACTCCTGCTCCTGGTACCTCTGGCCTGGGAGTTCTGGGAGGCCGCGCACCGCGATTGGCGGACGGCCCTGACACGATGGCGTGCTGCACTTAGCTTGCTGTTGATTCCGATTGCCCTGGTTGGCTGGGTTGCGTTTCGCAACCTGACGCTGGCTGGTGACGTGAGGTTCGAGTGGAGTGACCCCTACAGCCTCGTGTATGGGCTCTTCATCAGTCCGAGTGCCACGAAAGTTGTCCCACAGCAAATCTTTACGTATCCCTGGAAGGCGATGTACATGGCGCTCAGCTATTGGAGCATCACGAACATCATCGATTTGACGATGGGCGCGGTGTACATCGTGTTGCTGATCACGGGAGCCAAACGCCTGTGGAGTGTTCGGCCTTCATACTTCCTCTACGCATTGGTGACGGTTCTCGTGAGCCTCTCATTCTCGACCGGCCTTCCATACAGTTACATGGGCCTCGCGCGACACTGCTTATTGGCCTTTCCATTCGCCTTGCTCGTCGCAACGAGTCGACGCCGCACCGCGTTGTGGATGACGGTGGTAGGTTTGTTGTCGATGCTCGTCCTGTCGCTCTTGTACGTGTGGGAAAACCTGTGGTTGCCATAATCCAAGAGTCATTGCGTTGAGGCATTCACAGGGAGGTCACGGAGATCAGGAGCCATTCGTTCTCCCTGAACTCCACGATCTCCCTGTGCATTCCTCGCCTCACTCGCCGCGAGCAGCAACCATGCGGCTGCGATAGGGCCCACCGCCGAGAAGGGCGGATAGAAACCCAATCCAAACACGTTGAGGACTTCTCGCCAGGTGTGTGCGTAGTGTTCCCAGCACCATGCAACAGCGATGAGTGCTCCGACGGTTATCCACCTCCGGCGGCGCCATTGCGCGCGTTCGACCCACCACGCCGTTGCGGGTATCGCTAACAACAGCGCATCGTAAAAAAACGCATAGGGGTTGATCGCGATCGCAAGGAGCAGGACGAGTCCCAAATGCCGGAGAGGCGAACCGGGCGTTTGCCATGCCCACACCGCAGCTGCCACGGCGGTCACGGACACGACGACCCACACCCAGAATGCCAACTGCCCGTCCCCCAGCACCGTCGCAAGGAAGGCCTTGAGCGTGATCATCTTCGCAGGGTCGTACAGCGCGATGACGTTCACATTCGACATCGAGACTCGAACGAAATCCATCCACAGGTCCCAACCCAGAGGCGCCGCCGTTGCGCACAGCGCTAACACTGTGGCAGCCATCGCTGCCGCACCACGCCACTCGCGGCGTGCGATCACGTAGAAACCAAAAAATATTCCCAGGTTGGGCTTGATCGCCATCAGCCCCAACATCGCGCAAGCGGCCACAATCCGACCCTGCGTCCAGAAGAGCAATGCGACGACGACACACAGCAGCAGGAGCGAGCTGATCTGACCAGTGACGAGCGTCGTCAGCGCTGGGGCCGAAAGACCAATCGCCAGAGCCCACGTCGGTGTGTCGGGCGGTCTCGCGAGCCGCGCGAGCATGGCGATCGCTGCGACAAGCGCCGACACTGCGATCGCGGCAAGCAACGCGTACACCGCTATCGATGGCATCCAAGCGAACGGTGCAACGAGGTAGAGCGCGTAGGGCGGGTAACGCCAGAAATATCCCGGGTGGATCGAATCCAGGCGTTCGCTGTAAATGTCACTCCAGTTGCCGGCGACAAATTGCTCGGCCGCCACCTGAAAGTGTCGCCAGTCGTTCTCTCGAGGGCCCGCTTCTGCGAGGACGACGATCCAGAGCAACGGAAACACGATATGCGCGGCGAGAAATGCGAACAGGACAGCCTTCAGAGTGTCTGATCGGCGCGCCACAGCAGCTGGAGCCGCGGTCGTTTCCACGTTCGGCAGGCTAGCACATGCGCCTGGACTCACGCGCCGCGAGGATCAGCCATATCGCGGCCCCTGGTCCCACAATGGAAAACGGCGGCAACCATGTCAGCCCGAAATGACCTAACACGTTGCTATACGAGTAGGAGTAGTGTTCCCAGCACCAGAGCGCTGCAATCAGCCAACCGACTGCGAGCCATGTCGCAGGGCGCCATTGGAAGCGTTCCGACCACCACAATGTTGCCGGGAGCGCCAGCAACAGCGCATCGTAGAAGAACCCATACGGATTCGCGGCGATCGCAAGCAGCACCACGAGCGCGAGATCTCGCGCTGGCGGTCCAGGCTTTTGCCACGCCCATGCGGCAACAATCAACAGCGCCAGCAACGATGCCCCCCAAGCGATCAGCGTCACGGGATTCTGCCCGAACAGAACGTCGAGAAAGCCTTTCAGCGTGATGAGCTTGTGTGGCTCGTATGATGCGCGCAAGTCCACGTTGGACAGCGACACTCGTATGAAGTCGACCCAAAGGTCGGTCCCGAGCGGGAGCGCCAGTGCGCAGAGCCCCACCACGACGGCCAGCATTGCCGCCGCCCCGCGCCACTCACGCTGTACCAGCACGTAAAAACCAAAGAAGATGCCCCAGTTCGGCTTGAGGGCAAGCAGTCCCAGGACGGCACAAGCAACGAGAGTTCTCCCGGCGGGTCCAAAGGGATGCAGCTCCAACGACACACAGCAAAAGCAGGGCGCTGCTTTGGCCCGATATGATTGTCGTCAGCACCGGCGCCGATGCGGCAATCGCCAACGCCCACTCAGCCGTCATGCCGCGCGGAGGCGTCACGCGCCGAAGCATGATCAGAGACGCGGCAAGTGCGAGCACCTCGACGCCGGCTAAGACCACGTAGGTCCACTCGCGACTCAGCCACGCCAATGGCGCGACGAGATAGAGCGCGTAGGGCGGGTACCTCCAGAAATAACCGGGGTTGATCGCCTCCGGACCAACGCTATACAGATGATCCCAATTGCCTGCGACGAAGTGCTCCGCAACCAGTTTGAGGTGCAGCCAGTCCGCTTCGTAGTTTGGCGGACCCTGATCGACGAGCAACACGAGTCGGTGGGCCAGGAATGCGAAATGAGCCGCCAGAAGAGGGACGAGCCACACCGACACCGACTTGGAGAGCCTCGGCATGCCCGCAGGAGGTTCGTCAGTCTTGGAGTTGGCCACGATCCAGGTGATAGATGATGTAGCCCGAGCTGGCGCTGCCATTGACTGCGGTGAGGCTCTGAGGGGACGCTTCCGCCAACTCGCCAATCACTTCGGCCAGCCCATCGTTCGGCGTCAGCACGATGTAGTCGGCTCGAATCGCCAGCAACCGTTGACGAAAATCGGCAACGGTCCCAAACGCTGACTCCGAGCCCTGTCTCAGGTTGTAATGCAACAGCAAGGGATCGAAGTTGAAGGGACGCAACGCCTTTCGATCCGTGAACAGGTAGTAGGTCGGATCGTGCACCGCAACGATCACGGCATCCCTCGGAGCTTCTCGATCGATCCACGCGATCTGTTGCGTCATCGCGTGCCAGTCATTGACGCCCCATGCGCCAAACCATGTCCCTCCCTTTTCGCGAATGGCCGTCACGAGTTGCCAGTTCGCCACGCCGGCAGAAACGAGAAGGACGACGGCAAACACGGCGGCAACCTGCTTTCGCGCTCCCGCTCCCACGAAGCCGAGCCAGACCAGCAACGGCAACACGGGCACGACGAAACGGACCGGGGGCCACACCCAGGCGAGCAGCATCGCGAGGTAAGCAGCGACAACGATTGCCACTGGCAACCGACGTGCGAACCAGAGCCCTCTCCCAACCAGCACTGACGCGACAATCGCCGCGATAGCCGCTAGCCAAACGGGGGCAATCAATCCCCAGTATTGGCCCAGGGTCACCATGTACGCGGCATTGACCGCCAGGACGGTCAACTTTTCCGTCCAAGGAGTAGCTCGAGAGCAGGTTCCATGACGCGTAGTTTGTCGACGAGTAGAAGGGGTCAATCCCCGAGTCCGAGCCGTTGAGCGCCACCCACCAGAACCACGGACCGGCAGTCAAAGCGACCGCAAGCACGTACTGCACACACGCCGTCCACTGGCGACGTGCAGCGAGAAGGGCTAAGCCCGCCGCCGCGGGTGCGACGCCGGCGGTGCGCGCGAGTAATGACGCACCCATGAGCGCCCCTGCAAGCAACCCGTCAAAGCGACGTCCGTCGCCAGCCGTCATCCGGACAATCAGGAGCAACCCACCCGTCAGCAACGTCGCAAACAGGGTCTCCGCGAGCAGCGTCGTAGAGACGAACATGACCCAAGGCGACGCGGCGATCAACAAAAGTGCGGCGGCCGCCACGTTCCGCGGCAGTCCCAGCCGTCGCAGCAGGAGCCATGAGAGCCATCCCCAGCAAAGCGCGAAGCCGAACGGCACCAGCCGAAGCCACAAAAGGTTGTCCGGGAACGACGGGTGGACCCGCCACACGAGCGACAGAAGCCATGGGAACAGAATCGGATACTTCGTCTGGACCGGCTCCCACGGCAGGCTGCTGATTCGGTATCCCTGGCCCTCAGCCAGCGCTCGCGCGGTTACGAGGTAGACCCCGTCGTCGTGAAAGATGCCGACGGCGGGAGCTTGGAGGAACACCACGTATGTCCCCGCCACGAACACGGCGGCGCAGGCGTACGCTGCGAATGCCAGGCGGGAGCGGTAGGGCACGCTTGGAGTATCGGCGGCGGCCGTTTTCGGCCGACTGGCTAAATTTTTGGGCCTTTGGCGCCGATAATTCCAAGGGCGGCGCGCCGATTTTAGCTGGATGTGGGCGGGTACGCTCCTTGAACTCCCAAACGGTCTCGGCGGCACAAGCGCCGGAAACACTAGGAATCTGCTGGAATCGCGCATGCAACGTCGCCGCAGCGGGGCAAAATTGTGCACCTTGCGGTCGGGGCGCGAGACTAGGCTTTAGAGGTCCGTATGCACGTGACAGCAATGCCCGCCCCGGTTAAATCCGAGCCGCTCGCCGGCCTGAAAGGCATGGTGGGTAAGTGCTTCATGCACCCGGCGATCGACTACCTGCTGGTTGGTGGCGGGATCACGATTCCGATCTTCATCGCGGCCTACTTCATCCCGACGCTCGCGCTCTTCAGTCCCCCGATTTACATCTTCCTCCTCATTAATGGCGCGCATTTCGCTGCCTCCACGCTGCGCCTGTATACGAAGCCCGGGGCCAAAGAGGAATTTCCCTTCCTCAGCTGGGGCTTCCCGATCCTCTGCCTGATCGCTGTTGCGATGGGCCTCTATTGGCCCGTGCTGGGTCGCAACCTTTCCGCCCTGTATTTCAGCTGGTCGCCTTACCACTATGCCGCGCAGACCTACGGGATCGCGGTGATGTACGCAATGCGGTCAGGCGCGAAACTCGACCAACGCGACAAGGCGCAAATCTGGTGGGTATGTCTCCTGCCGTTTTTGTATGCCCTCTTCACGTCCAAGGACGGCGGACTTTCCTGGTTTGTCACGCGAGAAACGATTGCGGCAGTGCCAGGGTTGTCGCTGCTCTTCGATGGCGTGGTCGGCTTGCTGAGCGTCGCGATCATTCTGCTGCCGCTGTCGCTGTTCTGGCAGCTGCATCGCTCGAAAGGTCGCAATGTTCCGTTGATCTCACTGCTCCTCCAGGTCACCAACGGAATCTGGTGGCTGACAACGGACTATCTCAGTGCGTTCTGGTGGACGACGGCATTCCACTCGATTCAATACCTGATTATCGTCGTCGTGCAGCATGTGAAGGAGCAGATGGCGCGCCAGGACGTCAAGCTTGGTCCTTTCCACACGCCACTATTTCACGGTGCGTGGTTTTATGGCCTTTCGTTCGTCCTTGCCGGATTCTTGTTCTTCGCGGTGCCTATGGTGGTATATCCGCCAATGGGATTCGATGCGTCCGAGAGCATCCTGATGATGATCGTGATCATCAACCTTCATCACTTCATCGTGGATGGCTTTATCTGGCGAAACAAACCTCCCAAGCCCGTCGCGGCCGCGCCTCAGAAAGTTGCGGTTGCGGTTTGAGATTTGCGCCTCGGGCTCTGGCGAAGTCTCGACGATAACGTCATGCTCCCTGCAGCCAATATGACGAGAAGGACGTGGGCCGCGCCCCTCGGAGTGGCCGTGTTCTCGCTTGTTGTCGTGGCCGCGTACTTCGCGCTCGTTGACCCCCACAGCGCGTATCGTGTCGGGCGATGTCTTCCCGCCGCGCACCCGTGGTATGCCTGTTTTGGCAGTGCGCCATTCGACTTCACGAGCGATGTCGACGGCTTGGTGTATCAGGGCAATACGCGTAACGGGATCGACCGCGAAATCCTGTTTCGTGGGGCGTACGAGCGGCACGTGCTTCACTTTCTTCGGGACGCCGTTTCCCGAGGGGGCGTGTTCGTGGACGTCGGTGCCAACACGGGCCAGCACTCGCTCTTCATGTCCCGGTATGCGCAAACGGTTCATGCGTTTGAGCCGTTCGAGCCCGTGCTGCAACGATTTCGCGCGGCAATCGCGGAAAATGGGATCCGGAACATCGTCGTCCATCCCGTCGGCCTGGGTGAGACAAATACCAGCATGACGTTTTACCGCCCCCCGGATGAGAACCTGGGTTCCGGGTCGTTCGTGCAGGGTTTCCGGGCAAAAAATACCGAGTACGATCATGCTCTCGAGCTCGTCACCGGCGATGACGCACTCGAACGGATGGCGGTGCCGCTCGTCGGTGCAATCAAGATTGATGTCGAGGGCTTTGAAAAACCCGCATTGAAAGGTTTACAACGGACCTTGTATCGCGACCGCCCTGTCGTCGTCTTCGAACTGAGTATTGATCCTGACACTTCGGTCAGCTTTCGGAGCATGGAGGAACTCCGCAGCTCCTTCCCTGACAATTACGAACTGCTGACGATCGATCGGAAACCGGACAACTACTCTGGCGACTACGTGCTCGAGCTGTTTAGTCAGGCAACCAGATTTGACGTGCCGGAGCAATACAACCTGGTCGCCTCTCCGATCGAGAGAGTCAGCCCGCGCAGTGGCGGCTGATTCGCGGTTCGCCGATCGTCCCGGTCCCTTATCCGATCTCCGCGTGAGCCTTACCGCGACAGCGGGCCAGGCACGCCTGAGTCATCGACAGTCATTGGCGGGAACCCGCTGGGAACGCGTTGGGAGTCGGGAGATATGGCCAACAGCGCGCTTGCAGTGGGGATGAGCGCCAGGTAGCAAACCCCTGCCATGAACATTGTCACGTTGATGCCGAACGTCATGCCGACCATGACCGCCAGCACTGAAGCAAGTACTCCGGTCGCACCGTTGATGCCCCAGAACCATGGTGTCGGCTCGCGGTCGACCCGCTCGACCAGCGCGATCCCGGTGGGAAACGCGAACCCCATCAGAAAACCGACGGGCATGACAACGCCCAGACAGATGGCGATTCGCGCCGACAACACCTCCGAGGTCGTCGCCTCGAAAAGATGCGTGAGCCCCCACTGCGTCACCAGGAAGTAACCGCCGACAGTCGCCCCCCAACACGCAATACGGCCGCCGCTGTTGAGCGGAAAACGATTCGACGCAAGGCTGCCAAACCCACTCGACAGGATCAGACTGAACAGACAGACGCCCATCGCGTAAATCGGATGCCCGAGGAAAACGCTGAATGACTGCAACAGTGATATCTCGGCAAACATGAAGCCCATGCCAATGAGCGAGAAGTAAATCGTGCCGGCTAGTATCAGCTCACGCGGTGCGGATCTCGTCGATCGGCGCAGCGGCCGCACAATCGTGTAGACGACGCCGAAAAGGGCGATGGCGAAGAGCAACACCAGCGTGATCGACGCATCGAGGTTGCCGCGCATGACTCCATCGCCGAGTTCCCCGCGGCTCATTCGCCACACGGCCTGCGGAATGTCGCGAAAGCGCAACTGGTTGAAGAAGAACGGCCGGTTGTCCGTGGGCACACTGAGGTCGAGAAACGCGGTGCTGGCTGTGCGGTTGAGGCCGGAAATATTCTTGGCCGCGAGCATCTGCCGCAGCACCGCCGACTCCGGCTCGATTCCCGGAGCGACGAGCACCTGGAAGCCCAGCCGCTCGGTTTCGGCATGGAGCCGCTCGAGTCTGTCCGGCGTGAAGGGGCTTTTCGAGAGGACGAGCGTGGCAATGTTCGATGCTCGCGCGACGAAGACATGGCGGCGAGGCTCGGCCACGCCGAGGTCCATCATCGTCGCCAGCGCAAGCGCGATCATGCGCCCTGATTCGTTCACATCGCCGACGTTGTACCAGCGGCTGACGGTGAAAACACCGCCCTCTGTTAGTCGCCCGACGAATGCGCGCCAGCCTTCCAGTGTGTACAAGCCGTTTTCGCTGAGCGTGAAGGCGCCCGCGCCAGTCGCCGCCCACGTGTCGATCATGCTCATCTGGATCAGGTCAAAGCGGTCGGTCGTCGCGGCAAACCAACTGCGGGCGTCGTCGACGTGCAGCTTGACGCCCGGCATCGCCACGAGATTGGCGTGCTTCGAAAAAATCGGGTCCCTCGTGAGCAGGTCGATGAAGATGCCGTTGAGTTCGACGCCGGTGATGTCCTGCACGCCAAATAACCGCGCTGACATCACATCACGACCACCGCCCACGCCGATGACTGCAGACTTGGTGATGCCCGGGAGGTAGTACGCAAGGTTGACGAGGTCATAGCGGAGAAAATCGATCGACTCGTTCGTGCCGTCGAAGCGGTGCATGATCGTGCCGGCCGCACCATCGATGTTCAACTCCGCTTGCCGCACTACCCGGTTCCTGTCGAGCAAGGGCGAGGGCGCCCACAACACTGGCGGGTATTCCCCGGGCCAGTACGCGATGATGCGGGAGTACGAATTCCAGCGCTCAATGCGCGGAATCCACTGCGGTTCGAACATGCCTTTGACCAACAGCGGCTTGACGCCAAAGGGCGTTGCGACGTTCAACGGAATCAACAGGCCCAGGACCAGGGCAACGCCGAGAGGATGTGGCCACCTGGCGCGTCGCGCTCGGTCCGCCTGTTCCGAGGCCGTTGCGCCGCGAGCAAAGGCTGCCGCCGCCAATGCGGCCAACACGCCCGCGAGAAGAACCGCCGACGGTCCGTCAATGACGTTGAGAATGCCGACAACAGCCGCGCACCCGAGTGCCGCCCCGAGGAGGTCAACGCCGTACACCTGACCCACAGGAAACGGACTGCGCGTCAGCGCCAGGCTCACCGTGACGCCAGCAAAGACGTAAGGCAGCGTCATCGCCGCAACGACCATGCTCCACGCCATGATCGTCGTAACCGTCGCTGTCAGCGGCGTCATCACGCAGAACTGAACCAGGACCGACACTGGCATTGCGATCGCGGTCAGAAGAGCCGAGTCGGCGAGCTGACTCGACAGGCGTTCAGATCTCAATTGCTCGCGCTTGAGATACACCCACACAGCGCCCATCGTCATGCCAAGCATCGCCACACTGATCGCGAAAAAGGCCAGGTGATACCAGGCGATCACCGAGAGGATGCGCGTCTGCACCACTTGGAAGATCAGCACCGCGAATGTAATCAGGAACACGCCGGTAAAAAACAGATGGCGGTTCGGTCGGGAGGCCGCGTGCCAGGATGGTGTGGACATGACGTTATCGCTTCGTCCGACTACGCCTTCGGCAGCGCCTTCGTTTCGACCTTTCGGCGCAGGATCATCACCAGGCATGGGAAGTACATCAGATAGACCATCGTCTGTCCCATCAGGGCGAGCGACTCCTGGTATGTGACTGGCTGCAGGAGATCGCGAACCCACACGACGCCCAGGCTGGCGACCATCAGGATCAGGCCCTCATCCATCGTTTTCGGAATCAAAAACAGTGGGACCACATCGTAAAGTATCGGCGTCTGCGGCATGCAGCCCAGTGCCACGAGCAGGCGCGCCTCAGGCAGTCTCCACTTCAGCAGGCCCAATAGAATCAACGGACCGCCCCAGCGCGTCACAGGAGACACGACGTGTGGGGCGCTCGACAGCGTGGCAAGCCACTGGGATGGCCACCAGGGCCACCACGCCAGCGTTAGGGTCACAAAGGCAATCACCAGCAAAAGCGAACGACGCGAGGGATAGGCGATCCACAGGGCGGCACCAATCGTCGGCTTGGTGGCGAGCAGAAAGCCGAGAGAGGGCATCAATGCCGCGGCAGTCAGCCCAGGAGACCACTGGGATACCTGCGCCGCGGTCACGAATGCCATCGACGTGAACACGAGAAGCGACGGAGTGATGAGCCGATCTCGCGTGAGCGCCCAGGCGAGCAGCGCGGAATTCAGAGCTACAAACAGCCGATCTGCAGCGGCCAGGGAGAGATATGAAAACGGCCAGGCGACCACGATCGCTGGCAACGGATACAAGAGCGGGAACGGAAACTCGTGCGGGCGTCCGGGTCCAACAATCGAGTACGGATTTCCACCGGCGCGAAGCTCGCGTGCGCCGGCCCAGACGATCGAAAAGTCAGACGGATAAGGCTGAGGGGGGGTTCGCCAGTATACCCAGCTGATAACCGCGCCCAATATCGCGCAGGCAAGCGTCAGCGCAATTCTTCTCCAACGATCGTCAGACCACCAGCGCATGCAGAGTCTCATCCGGCCTGCGCCGTCAGCGGGGCCGATGCGACACGGCGGGTTTCAGAATGCCGAAACACGATCAGGCCAAGCATCATGCTGAGAGCGGTCATCGCGATGACGGACAGCTGCAAGCGCGAGAACTGCGCCGCGACACCGAACAAGGGCAGCAAGTACGAAAAATACAGGGCCCGCTGAACGGGCTTGGCAAGAGCATCCTCGGGGTGCCCGACCGCCCAGTCGCCGCTGATCAACAACGCTGGGACGAGAATGGCGAGGTCATAGACGTACAAGTGCGGGCTGACAAGTACGGTCGCAATCAGCAGAATGGAATACCGGAGAGCGAGCGGCGCACGCACGTGCCAAATCCAACACGTCAAAACTATCGCCACAATCGCGGACAGAACGTACATCGTCGTGGCGACATTCGGCCATGGCAAGAGCAGCGACCAGAAGGCTGATAGCGAGTGCATCTGGTAGGGCTTCACCCACAAGGAGTCGGTCACCTCGCCCACTCGCATGAGCCAGGCCCAGTAGCCCTGCATCACCGCAGTGCCATACACCAACCACGCGACGCCAAGTTGAAGGGTCGCGCCGGCCACCGCACCGGCGACCACGCGCCATTCGCGATAGACGACGAAGACGCACGCTGCGACCAGCCCAAGCTGCGGCTTGAACACCAGCGATCCGATGGCGAAGCCCGCAAGAAAGGGTTGCTCCCTCTTCAGCGCAAGATACGCGACCGTAAAGCAGGCGAGCAGTATCGTCGAGTTCTGCCCGTGGGCAATCACGTTCACAAAGACCGGACTGGCAATCGCCAGCAGGAGGACGGTGCCACGGTGGCCCCGAAGATTCGGACATCCTCTCCAAAGACACCAGCAGCACAGCAAGTAGATGGCAGCAATCAGTACAAGCCAGATCGACAATGCCCAGCCATACGAAAGCCTTGCGAGAGGTGAAAAGAAGAGTGCGACCTGCGGGCCATATACCGGCAGATAGTGCACGCCGTTCAAGTCGGGAAGCAGTGTGATCGCGACGTCCGCAAAGGCGTCGCGATCGTTCAGGGCCGCCTCGTACCCGTGGTGAGACATCCAGCCGGCAACATAGAACTGTGCAAAGTCAGAGCCTTTGATCTGGCCCGATCGATCAATCAGACCCGGCGTGCTGAGATTGACTACGTAAACTGCCCAGAGGCACAGACCGAGCACTGTGGCATGCGTGCGGACGTCTGACTTGGTGGGAAACCTGGATTTCATTCGCGACCGGCAGCGGGCGCACGCGAATGACTGGCGCCGCTAGCGTGGGGCAAGCCACACCGTCTTCAAGTAGCGCACGGCGCGGCCATTCTTGAGGGCGGGTTGAAACTGCCACGCCTTGATGGCGCTGAGCCACATCGAATCGCCGACGTCTCTCGGGCTGCTCACGAGCTTCACTGTTTCGACCGTTCCATCGGGAGCAACGACCAGGTCGATCCGCGTCAGCTGATCACGTCGGATGTTGCGTGGGAGCTCGCGCGGGAGCTGCGGTCGTATCCCGACGGGCGGTACGACATCACTGTGCTCCGGAGTGAACATATCGGGTTCACTCGTCGAGGCTGTGGCTGGCGTGGACGTCGTGGGCGTGGGCGAGCTCCCGTCTGTGGTGCCTGACGGTGAGGCGGCAGGAGACTCGCTCCCGGGCTCGCGCTGAGGTCCCAGGTCGAACACCATCATTGGGCTCGGCAGTTCCGGGAGAACGACAGGAGTTGTACCCTTCTTTCCAGTCGCTGGCGCTGGGGCTGGGGCCGGCGCCGGGGGACCGATCTCGACGGGGGCTGGGGCGGGCGCCGCGCCTGAGGGTTCCGTCACCAGCCGTCCAAGACCTACGTTCTCGGTCACCGCTGATAGCCCAGAGACCACGGCCTCACCCACGACGTTTGACGCCTTCTCTGCAACTGCGGCGAGCTGGGCGTCTCGCTCAGCCGACCCGGTGACGCGGATGTACTGGACACCTGCACCGATGATCGCCAAGAGAACGACCGCCACGGCCCCGAGCCGACGCAGACGCCGCTTTTCTTCTGGTGGCATCGGGGGCTTGCGGGGCTTAGCCGCTGATTGCCTTGTGGGAAGGGGCGCAATCGCGTCCAGGGTCGGCGCTGCTCCCGGCAGGGCCAAGGGAGCCGGCGGTGCCGACGCGGCGCGTTCGTAGAACGCCTGCAGAACGCCCTCGCGATTGGGGCGTTCGTAGTAGCCCAAAACCTCGTCGAACTCTCGAATCGTCGCGAACTGTGGGGTGGGTGCCGTGGCTTGCGAGATCACCAGACGGAGTTGGACGGGCGGTTCGGAATTGCCCAGCGTGGCTTGCAGAAGCTGGCCCATGCGTCGAACTGGCTCATCCGCTGACTGGCCGCCGGTCACCTCGACCCGTCCGGACGAATCCAGCTCGATATGGTGGAGCTCGGGGACACTATTCCGCTGGTTCAGCATCGTCGGGAGCCGATCGATGACTGCACGGATGAGCGCCACGCCCTCGGGCCATTCAATCGCCACCCCGCGGCGAATGATCTCTGAGAGTGTTAGGACATTGCTCATTAAGGTACCTATTTAGCTCCTCGTCGACCTCAGAGATCCTTAATCCAACCTGCCAAAGCGGTCGCCAAATCTCCCACCCAGAGGCTGACCGTGTTGACGAGGTTGACCGGCCCACCCAGCGCAAAGACGACGAACAGTACAAATATGCTCAGTGGCACGATGGCCATCCATCCTTCGCGCGGCCTGCCAGTTGGATCCATGGGATAGACCCCTACTTTCGCGGGGCAAAATAGCCGCCCCGGCTCCTCACCACGGTATTTTCGTTCCGGGCGCGTATCTCAACCGGGCGCCACTCCCCATTACGTGTTGTATCGGTCGATGAGTAAGTAATGATCCACCGCCTCCTCAGGGTCTCCAGGACCCGTCGATAGTCGGATTCCAGCTCGGAGACATCGTGGGGGAAATAGGCCTCTCCCCCTGAGGCGGCGGCCAGGCTTCCGAGCACCTGCCGGTCGACGTTCGGGCCCACGCCTATGGCAAAAATGGCCGCGTCCACCTCGCGCGCGGATGCCTGGACCTGCTCGAAGGTCCAACGGCTGCCGGGCGCCGTGCCAGGATTGTTCTCGTCGCGCCCGTCGGTTACCACCACGATGGCGCGCCGGCCCTCGACCCGGTTGAGCCGCCCCAGCGAGTCGGCAAGCGAGTCATACAGGGCCGTGCCTCCGTTGGACTCGTACTTCTCAATGACCGTCCGCGCCGCGCTCCGGCCCGTCCCCAGGTCCTCGACCAGCTCGGAGTGGTCTGCGAACAGAACGACACCGAGCTTGTCTTCCGGGCGAAGGGCATCGACGAAGCGGAGCGCCGCTTCCTTAGCGGTCTGCGCGGACGGCTTCATACTGCCGCTCGCGTCCAGCGAGAGGATGATGGAGACGGAGTTGACTGCTTCTTGGAACGTCTCGATCTTTTGCTCGACGCCGTTTTCAATCACGACGAGGTCCTCCGCGCTTACCTCTGGGAACCCGTTCTCGAGGTCGGTGACGGTGAATTCGATCGACGCGCGGATTGGTGGCGGCTTGGGAGCGAAGTACCCCGGTCGCGACCGAACCGTATGCTTGGCGTCGCCGGTCGTCACCGTTATCGTGCGCCACTTACCGTCCAGGTCCTGGTTCTGCGGTGTGTACGAAAGCAGATAACGGTTCTGCACGTCCGACGCCAGCACGTTGTTCACCGAGATAAGTTCTTCCTCGCGAGTAGGCAGAAACGCCCGGCCCCCTGTCTCGCTGGCGAGCCTTCGGAAGAAGCGTTCGCCTTGAAGCGAGATGCCCGCGACGCCGCCGATCCCCACGACATACACCGTCGCCTGCACCGCTTTGATCGCGGCCAGCGCGTCTTCGAACTTGCTGCCGCTGTGCTCGTCGTACCCATCGGTGATCAGCACGATTGCACGTCGGCCCTCGAGACCATTGAGGTGCGGCGCCACCTCGATAAGACTGTCGAGGATTGCAGTTCCGCCCCGCGGCGCGATCCGGCTGATGGCCTCGAGCACCGTCGCTCGATCGTCAGTCGGACCCGTGATGGGCGCCAGCGTTCGGGAAAAGGGGACAACGAGCATGTGATCGTTCGGCCGCATGTAGCCCACCAAGCGGCTGGCCGCGTCACGCACGAAATCGATCCGGCGCGACATGCTCTGACTGCTGTCCACGAGCAGCGCGAACGTGGCCGGCAAGTGATCCTGACCCGCAAGGTCCAGAGTCTGCGGCACGCCGTCCTCGAGCACTGTAAAGTCCTGATGCCCCAGATTACGGACGAAGCGACCGTCCTTATCCTGAACGGCGGTGTCGAGCAGGACGCGACTCACCTCTGTCGCGTCCGTGATCTCGAACGCTTTCAACAGGACCTTGTCCGTCGCGGTGTTGCCCAGGCTGTCGGCCACCGAGACGACGATTTCCGTCGGCTCGAAGGGGTTCTCGTCCACCCATTCGGTCGCATAGGGCGGCCCGTTCTCGATCGACGCCAGCAGTTTGCCGTCAATGTAAAACTGAACTGGCGACAACACGGCTTCGGGGAGCGCCTTGATCTGCGCAACGATGCGCACCGTGCCAATTTCGCCGGTGCGGCCCATGGGCGAAGTAATGCGTGCGGACAGCGCCGGCGTTGGCTCGCGCGCCGACGTACGATTGGTCAATAGTGCCGCGGCAACAAACACCGCTAGCATTCCCGCGCCTGACTTCCGTAGTGCCGTGACCATGACCGACTTACTGGGAAACGACTTCCTTACTGGTAAACGACTTCGCTCTCTTGCTCGTCGACAAAGTACCCCGCGCATGCCGCTTGCAGCAATTCCGTCGTGAGCCGTCGCGGCTCGCCGCGATAGTCGGCCAGCGACATGACCTGATCGACCAAATCGCGCGGCTGGCAGCCGCGCAGCGCAATCTTCCGCGGTTTGTAATAGGTCTGCAGGAGCTGCTCAATCAGGGGCCGTTCGAACGCGATACCACGCTCGTTGCAGCAGTTCTCGAAAATCTGCATGAACTCCGCGACCGTCGGGCTTTCGGCGAATACCTTGTAGTGAATACGACGAAGGAACGCTTCGTCGACCAACTCGGCCGGCTTGATGTTGGTCGCGAAGATGACCAGGACCATGAATGGCAGCTCGAACTTCTGTCCTGACTGCAGCGTGAGGAAGTCGACGCGGCTTTCGAGCGGGACAATCCAGCGGTTCAAGAGATCGCGCGGCGCCACCTGTTGGCGGCCAAAGTCGTCGATGACGAGCACTCCGCCGTTGGCGACGGCTTGCACGGGTGCGCGATAGAAGCCCGTCGTAGCGTTGTAGCTCAATTCCAACGCGTCCAGCGTGAGCTCACCGCCCACCATGACCATCGGGCGCTTGCAGCGTATCCAGCGACGATCCTCGCGCTCGCCCATGTCCAGGCTGGGTTCGCCTTCAATCGGCTCGGGCTCGAGCGGCTCGTGGTTGACGGGATCGAAAAAGCGGATGATAGCGCCTTCGACTTCGACGGCGTGGGGAATGGCCATGTCGCCCAGGAGTAGCTTTCTGACGGCCTGAGAGATGACCGTCTTGCCGTTTCCTGGAGGGCCATAGACAAACATCGAGTGACCGGCGTTGATGGCCGGCCCGAGCTGATCGAGCACGTGCTGGCTGATGACCAGATGCTTGAAGGCTTCTCGCACACGCTCGCGTGTTGCCGTTTGAGGCATCGAATCACGCAGGTTGATCATGTAACGCCGGTACTGCTCGAAGGGGACCGGCGCGACACCAACGTAGTGGTTGGACTCCAGAAACAAGGCAGCGCGCAGGCGTCCAGCGTCCGAAATCCGGTAGCGGTACGAGGCGCGGCCGACCATGGTTCCGCCGGCAATCTCCACTTGCCTTTGCGATTTCAAGAAGTCGAGCGCCGGCTCTACCACGGAAAAATTCAGCCCAAGCCGTTGTGATAGCTCGCCGCCCGTCAACTCGCCGGAAAAATGCAGCGTTTTGAGCGCAAGCTGAATCAGCAAGTCGAGGCTGAGACCCGCTTCCTCCGGAGTTGTCGGCGCCGGCGGTAAGGCCGTGGCGCTGCGTGGACTGAATGCGGTTTCTGGTGTCGATATTGCCATAGATTTTTCTTCGCTAGTTGCTTCCGGTCATGACACGGAGACGGGCCGCGTGCGCACGCGCTTTGGCGGCGTTGAACGTCGGCCGTGCCTTGATCGCCTGCTCGAATGCCTCAGCCGCTGGCAAGAAATCACCAGCCGCAAGATACGTGATACCCACGTTGTACAACGCCGTCGCCAAATCTCCGCCGGCGAGAAACTCTTCGCGTGCGCGCGTCAGATCGCCTGATGCGGCGTGGACCAGCCCCAGATTGTTGTGCGCGGCGGCGAAATCGGGCTCGAGCCGTAGCGCGGCCTCGCACTGCAAGCGCGCGTCACTCAACCTGCCAAGCCTGAACTCGACGTAACACATGTTGTTCAATGCCCAAGCCGCCGTTGGATCGATCAGTAAGGCGCGGCTGTACGCATCCTTCGCTCGATCCAGTTGTCCAAGCGCATCGAGCACGGTCCCAAGTGTGTTCTGTGCCGATGCGGACTCGCTCGCCAAATATGCCGCTCGAAGCGCCGGAGTCAGCGCCCGCTCGGGCTGATTCCAGTCACGCCATGCTCGCGCGATGGCCTCATGCGCTCTGGCCAGCCGCGGCTCTTTCCGAACCGCAAGCGCCAGGCGCGCGAACGACGCATCGAGCACCCCCAGGCGGCGGTATTCGTCCGCGACCTGAATGTGGCTCTCGGCGGTTGGACGCGCCGCTTCGACGAGAAGGGCCGCGGCAAGCCGGGTGTCGGTGCTCTCAACCGTGCGGCCCACAGCCAGCGGGCGAGGCGGACTTTGCGCGGCGACCGGTGCTGCGGTGCCCGCATCACTCGGACCGCCCAGATCGAGCGCAGGCTCCCCCGGGCGGACCAGTCGTCCGCTTAGCGATTCCGTGTGGGACGCGCAACTGCTCAGTAACAGGCCGCCCAGCAGAATCGCGGCCGTGCCGAGGGCATTGCGCATCCCGATCCCTGCTTGCTAGTCTTCGGAGCGCAGTCGCGAGCGGCGGCGCATCAGATACAGCACCAGGCAGAGGCCCGCCACCGCCATCAGAACAATGTTCAGTGTATTGTCCATTGAGTGTCCTTTCTTGTTGGTTAAGATCCGGCTACGACGCCACCAGGTCCGAAGAAGACGCGCGCAAATTGAATGATGGCCGGGCCCAACGTCACGACGTAAAACGCTGGGAAGAGAAAGAAGACCAACGGGAAGACCAGCTTCACACCGATCTTCGCGGCGCGTTCTTCTGCGCGCTGCCGCCGCTTGGTGCGTGACGTCTCGGCGTGCGTCCTCAATGCCTGCGCGATGCTGGTGCCGAATCGATCGGTCTGAATCAACATCGCGACCAAGGCGCGCACGTCGTCCACTTTTGTACGTGACGCAAAATTCTTGAAGGCCTCGATGCGGGTTTTGCCAGCGCGAATCTCAGTGGTCACGAGTCGAAGCTGCTCGGCGAGCTCCGGATGCGAGAGCTCGAGCTCGATGCTCGTTTTCTGAATGGCCTGGTCGAGCCCGGTTCCCGCCTCGACGCAGACGATCATCAGGTCCAGCGCGTCGGCCAATCCATTTTCGATCTTAAGCTTCTGCTTCGCGATGAGCCGCCCGAGCACGAGCCCGGGGATGACGTACCCGACCATCGCCGCCATGATGGCGAACACGTAGGCAGTCGGCGGGACCATCCACATGAGCGGACCGGCCGCGAACACAAATGGGAGTGTGAGCTCGCACACGGCATAAAACACGGCCGCGCCGTAACTATGAATGCCAGCCGTCGCAAGCCGGCGACGCAGGAGGCTCATCTCCTTTGGCGACTTCGGCAGCTTCTTGGCGAAGTTTTCGAGGCGCGGGTTGAGCTGTTCGGTCAACCGGACCTGTTCCGGACTGAACGCGAGTGTCCCGCCACCAGCCGTCGCCATTTCGTTCAGGCGCCGGCGCTCGGGTGCAGCCCTGCCCAGCAGGACCGCGGCTGCCAGACCAACCAGCAGCGCGATCGAAACGAACAGTCCGCCGACAACGAGAAAAACGTCAAAAGTCATGGGCGTCCTATCGTCAGTACGGAATATCAACCAGCTTGCGAATGATCAGGGTCCCGAGGACCTGCAGGACCAACGCGACCACGATCATCTGGATACCCAGAGGGTCAGTTATCATCGCATCCAGGTGGCCAGGCGAGGTCACCATCATGACTCCCGCAAGGGCCGGCGGCAGGCCGGCGAGAATCCACCCAGTGATGCGACCGTGCGCGGTCAAGACGCGCACCTGGCGCTTCACTCGGAAGCGGTCGCGGATGACCTTGGCGAGGTTGTCGAGGATCTCCCCGAGATTGCCGCCCGTCTCGCGCTGGGTGAGCACGGCCGTGACGAAAAACCGCGCGTCAATCACCGGAATCCGGAGCGCAAACGCCTTCATGGCGTCCGGCATCGGCATGCCGAAATTCTGCCGGTCGTAAAGCAGCTTGAATTCCTCGCCCACCGGCTTGGGAATTTCTTCGGCGGCCATTGCCAGACCCGTCGTGAATGCGTGGCCAGCGCGCAATGCACGGCCAATCAGGTCGATGGCTTCCGGGAACTGCTCTTCGAACTTCGCCAGACGGTTGTTTTTCTTCCGCTTGAGCCAGATGAATGGCACAAAGGCCGCGAGCGCTGCGCCGACAATGGCCACGATCGTAAAGATCGTGATCAGCTTGATGATGATGAAGGTGGCCAGCGCCAGGCACGCTGACGAAAGCAGGATCGTGCCGACGGTGATGTTCAACCCCGCTTGCGTGATGTCGCGCTGCAGCGGCGCAGAGATTCTTCCAAACTTGCCCAGCAACGAATTGAGCTGCGCCACGCTGCTCAATTGTTCGATCGGTTTCAAGATGCGGAGCTGTTTCGGGATGTTCGACGCCTTGTCGGCGTGCAGCCGTTTCTGGAGCGCGGCTTCGTCGGCCTGATCCACGCGCAGGACGAACGCCCAGTATGACCCGACGATGATCGCGAAGACCGCGAGGAATATGACAAAGATCAGTCCACTCATTGTTGCCTCACGCCACGGCCTTCACGTGGTCGAACATATCGATTGGCAGCGTCATGCCGGACGCCGCGATGCGATCGGTGCACTTCGGCCTGACGCCCGTCGCACGGAACCGTCCGATCACCTTCCCCTCGGGACTGATGCCGGTTCGCTCGAAGACGAAGATTTCCTGCATCGTGATGACTTCGCCTTCCATGCCGGTGATTTCCGAGATGCCCACGACCTTGCGCGTGCCGTCCGCCATACGCGAGACCTGCACAATCAGTTGGATGGCCGAGGCAATCTGCTGCCGAATCGCGCGCTCGGGAATGTTCAAATTGGCCATGGCGACCATCGTGTCGAGACGATAGAGCGCGTCGCGCTGGCTGTTGGCGTGAACCGTGGTCAAGCTGCCGTCGTGGCCCGTGTTCATGGCTTGCAACATGTCGAGCGCTTCTTCGCTTCGCACCTCGCCGACGATAATGCGATCGGGCCGCATACGCAGGGCGTTGACGACCAGCTCGCGCGCGCGGACCTGACCTTTGCCCTCGATGTTGCCCGGCCGGGTTTCGAGGCGGACGACATGGGGCTGCCGCAGCTTCAATTCGGCCGCGTCTTCAATCGTCACGACGCGCTCGGTGGTATTGATGAAGCTGGACAGAATATTCAGCAACGTCGTCTTACCAGAGCCAGTTCCACCCGACACGACCAGATTGAGTCGCGCCCCAATCGAGCACTTGAGGAAGTCCATCATGGGCTGTGTCCATGATTCGCGGCTCACGAGGTCGGACGCACCGAGGCGGTCGGTTCTGAAACGGCGAATCGACATGGCCGGACCGTCGAGCGCCAGCGGCGGAATGATCGCGTTGACACGGGACCCGTCTGCCAGACGCGCGTCGACCATAGGCGTTGATTCGTCGATGCGGCGTCCCACGGAACTGACGATGCGCTCGATGATCTGCATCAGATGCGCGTCGTTCCTGAACACGATGTCAGTCTGTTCGAGCTTGCCTTCGCGTTCGACGTAGACCTGATCGCAGCGATTCACCAGAATGTCCGAGATCGCAGGGTCCTTGAGGAGCAGTTCGAGGGGACCGAGCCCAAACAGCTCGTTGATCACATCGGCGATCAACGCTTCGCGCTCGAACAGGCTCAACGGCATCGAGGCGCTTTCGCGCTCGATCATGCCGACGATGAGGCTCCGAATTTCGGGCTCGGCGTCGATACGCCGCATCCGAGTCAGGCGTTCGAGGTCGAGCCGATTCAGGAGCTCCTGGTGGATCCGGCTCTTGAGATCCTGATAGTGCGGACTCCGGGTATCAATCCCGCCGCTGCCAGTCAAACCGCCTGCGAATGTAGACATCGGATCTGTTCTCTCTCAAACGTTACGCGCGCTTGGGTGCAAGCCGTCCAAACAGACTGCCCGACCACGCCTTCCGATCCCGTTCCGCCTCCGGGGCGCCCGCGAGCTCCCGCGCATACGCGCTGAACGCCGCGGCGAGCTCGCTTCCCGAATCCAGAACCACCGGACGGCCCTTGTTCATGGCTTGCAAGGCCAAACGGTAGTCACTCGGGAACGTGTGGCGCACGTTGAGCCCCACGGTCCGCTGAATATCCTCGTGCCCAATTTCGGCACGACGGTCGGTTCGCGTTAGGACCAGGCTGATCCGGTCCTGTCCGTACCGCTTTCTCAGCGTTTCGGCCATCCGGCTCGCATTGCGCACCGTTGCC
Source organism: uncultured Acidobacteriota bacterium (assembly GCA_963846425.1). Classification (GTDB taxonomy): domain Bacteria; phylum Acidobacteriota; class Vicinamibacteria; order Vicinamibacterales; family UBA2999; genus JACCSI01. The sequence goes on from CAWJVW010000004.1 coordinate 255,425, forward strand.
AGCTCCTGATTGGCAATCAGGATGATCTTGCTGGTCATTTCGAGTGAATCGAGCGCCGCGGTATCGGACCGAGGGACGTCCAACACGGTGATCTTTCGCGTTTGACTGGCGAAGTCCAGCAGTGCGCGAATGCGGGTCGCATCGAAGATACCAGTCGTGGTCGGCCGGCCGGGAGCACCGAGCAGCTCGAGTCCGGACTTACTCCGCACGACAAGGCTTCGGAAAAACGACTCGTCGAGACGCTGAACGTGCTCGAGCGCGTCCATGACCGAAAAGCGCGGCTCTTCACCCAAAAACACCGCCGCATCGCCAAACGCAATATTGAGGTCGATGAGAAGCGTGGAGTCGGAGTTCTTCGCCAGCGCCGTCGCAACGTTCACGGCCGCCGTGGTCGCGCCAACGCCGCCCTTCGCACCGATAAACGCGTACACCTCCCCGCGGGCGCTCGACGACAGGGCGCCTATCAAGCGTTTGACCGCGGCCAGCAATTCAGGGGCGGCGATCGGCTCGGTGACGCATTCGTTCACGCCCGCGCGCATCGCCTCCAGCATCAGCCCGGGCTCGAGCTCCGAGACCACCAACAGCACGCCTGTTGACGGATGCTGGCGCTTGAGCGCCGACAGCGCGGGAGGGAGCTGGTTCTGGCCGCGCAGATCGAGGACCGAGCACCTCCGGCTGCCGGGCACCGGGCTGCGCGAGGCCGGAGAGGGCCTCGCGCGACACCGCTACACACTGCATGCCGGTCTCGCGCAGCAACTGCGCGAGATGGGCGTCCGAACTGACAAGCTTGATCACCGTAGACACCGGAACTCCTCACCGCACGAGAATGATGCTTCGCATGAACGTTGAATTGGTCTTGATCTTGGACGCGCCAACCCCGGGGATGGTCAGGATGCGGCCAATCACCGCTTTTCCGCCATTATTCAGGGTCATCGCGCCGGTTTTGGCGTCCACATCGCCCATGCCTTCGATGAAGAATCCGAAAATGTTCACCATTTTCAGAACGCCATTGGCGCCGCTGGGATCCTGTGCCATGAAAGAATTGATGTCGATCACCCCGATGGGCACCACTCGTGGACTCTGCCACCAATTGGCGGCATTGCTGCCAACGACCTGGCCGTCCATGCCCCCCGGCCCGGACGGCGACCACGACGCTCCGGGATCGCGGGCGACTAAGTCGTCAATGCCCTGGCGCGTAGGGCCGACCATGTTGCCCGGCTCCGTCGCATAGCACCCGCGTTGGGCCCAGTAGGCGGCATCGTCGTTGCCGATGTCCGTGGGGCATACGGTGTCCGGGTCGGCGTAACCGTTCGGCAGCCCGCCACAAGTCGAGATGTTCTCCCGGTAAACGTCACCGCCGGTCTGTCCGTCTAGGCGCGGGATGCGGATTGCCCTGAACCACCCCGGTGATAGTTCGGCGTTCTCATTGGAATCCGTCTTGACGGCAAACCGCGTTCCTTCGTCGTACTTCAAGTTGAAACCCGTGCCCACCTCGGTGGCGGTTGGGGGTTGGTAGAAGTCGTCCTCCTGGGGCGGGGCTTTCCCCTTGCCGTCCGAATACCTATCGAAGGTTGAAGTCGCAAAGTTCCATTCGAGATCGAGTGATGGGTCCCAATCATCAGTCGGCACGTATTGTTTCGGACTGAACTCATCCCACCGATCGATGACCGCCCATGGCTTCAAGCAATCCGTCATATTGGCGCCGATGACCTGCGCCGTGGCCGTTGCACGAACACCCTGATTGGTGACGCCCACCAAGTTGCCGAACAGCATGCCCAGCGGATTGCCGCGTGCCGCTGTCCGGAACGCGTCAACCTTGATGCACGTGTCGGGCGGGCCAGGGGCGCCCGGCGGACAAGGCGGGAACGTCACATCCGAAAGCTGTACATTCGGGAGGGCGCCAAACACCGGGTTTGATTCCGCGTACGCTTTGGCTTTCGCCTGGGCGTCAGCCTTCGCCTTCACCAAGTCGACGTCGACGAGCCCGTCGTAGCCAAGGGCGATGGCACCGGCCAGCGCCCCAGCATCCGCTGAAGTCTGGATCTGGGAGCGACTGGCCCACATGATGCCGTAGTCAACGACGAACGCCGAGAACGCCAGCAGAATCAGTAGGCAGACCGCCACCTGAATGATGACGGCGCCACGCTCGGAGGATGAACGCGCTGGGACTATCTGCATGACTGACCTCGTTAGTTGTAAGAGGCTTACCCCTTTTGTGATGTCTTACGCTTGACCGACGCGGGCGGCGCATCGACGATACCCGCGCCACCTTCCAATTGCCCACCCAGATCCGGAGGCGGCGGAGGCGGTGCTCCCGGAGGAGCCGGCCTCTTGATGAAAGGATCGGGCGTCGTCGGGAGCGGCGGCACTTCGTCCGGATCCAACGCGCGTACAAGCCGCGGCGTGATGAGCACCATCAGCTCGAACTGCTCGGCCCGTTTCGCACGGCTCTTGAACAGGTTGCCGATGATCGGCAGCTTGCTCAAGATCGGGATTGCCGCCTCGTCGCTCTGGGAAATATTGTCGAGCAGTCCCGCGATGGCAAACGACTGCCCATCCCGGAGCTCCGCGACCGTTTCCGCGCGCCGGGTCGTGAGCGCCGGCACCCGGAAGCCGCCAATCGAGATGCCGTTGGCAAAGTCCAGCGTGCTGACCTCTGGTCTGACCTTCAGGCGAATCACGTCACCGGCAATCGTTGGCGTGAAATTGAGCCGGATGCCAAATTCCTTGAAGATGACAGAGACACCGCCCTGGGCGCCTTGCACCACGGGAACCGGGAATTCGCCACCCGCCAGAAAGCTCGCTTCCTGGTTGTTATAGGCAATCAAGTTCGGCTCGGCCAGGCTCTGGAACGCGCCAGTCTGCTGAAGGGCGCGTAACACGCCGCCGATGCCCTCTTCGCGGTCGAAGAAAAACAGGTTCAGGAAGTCGCTGAAAACCAACCCTCCTTCACCCTCGAAATCCGGCGCCGGAAATTGCTGCGTCGTGGAGCGGGCCAGAAAGCGCGCGCGCGACACGAACAGCCCGAGGCCGGCTTCCGACAGCACTCGTCGATTGACTTCGGCGAAGCGCACTTGCAGCATCACCTGCTGACTCTCGCTTCCACCCGGCACCTGCAGCAGGTTGACCACCTGTTGCTTCGGCAATGAGGCGGCCGCAATCTCGCCGATCCGCAACATCACATTGGTGTTCGATACCCGACCAGAGAGTACAGTGGCGCCCTCGCTCGTGCCGACTGTCACATCCTCGCCGGGAAATAAATTGTGAAGCTGCTGCTCGAGCGTTGTGATGGGCTGCTCGACCACCACATCGTATTGAGTACGCCCGCCGGCGCCCCACACGATGAGGCTGACGGTCCCGGGCGCCTTACCATCGATCAAAATCTCTCGCGGCTGCACGACAACGGCGTCGGCAATGGCGGGGTTGGTCACCGCGATGCGGGTGACGTCGAATTCCGTCGTGATGACAGTCGAGCGCCCCGTCGTGAGAGGAATCTTCGGATAGATCCCTTCCTCGGCCGTCGGCGGCGTTGCAGGCTGGGGCTGTTGCGCCTGCACCGAGACGATGGAGGACGCCACCACGAACACGAAGGCGAAGCGAGCGATGTTGTTACTTACTGTTCTGGCTGCAGCAGAGCGAGTAAGGGTGCGCATCATCGCACAACCTCTTCAGAGCGTTTCGCGCCTCGAATCGCCTCCACGGTGTAGATCTTGGAGACCGGAGCGGGAGGAGGCGTCGGTGGCGCCACGGCAACCCGCCGATTTGCAACGGTCTTGACAACCGGAGGAGGCGGCGGCGCCTGTCCGAGCAGTGCTGCTGACCGAACGCCCTGCGTTTCGGTGGGCTTGCGATCCATGGGGTTCCGCAAGGTCAGCATGATTTGTCCCTCGCTTTGGGCGAGGGTGATCTTCTCGGCGTCCTCGGGCGTCACCAGCAACGTCACCACGGAGGTCGGGATGGGTTGACCATCTCGCGCCTTTTCCTGGTCGTAACGGGTGCCGGCCGTCAGGACCTGCAGATCGCTCAACACGACGCGGGTCATCGAATCCTGGCTGTTGCCGGTCTGCTTCATCGTCACCATCAGATCGACGCGGGTACCCGGAACGACAAAGCCGGCCACGCCGACGATCTCATTGACTCTCACGGACAGCGCCCGCATGCCTTCCGGAATGGATGGTGGGAGACCGCCACCCGCCTCGAGCGGTGCCAGCTTCGCTTCGGTCAGCGGCTCGTTTGCCACGACCGACGAAATCAAGCCGCGATTGACCACTTGCTCGACTTCGGTAAAGCCATTCACGAGGGGACTGCTGGCGGGCCAGGCCACCAGTTTGACGTGGTCCTTGGTGATCAGGCTGCCGACTGGCATGTCCTGCACCACGACCACCTGATGAAGGCTGCGGACCTCCACTTCACGAACGGGCATTCTCTGGATTGCCTGATAGGCGCCAAAGCTCGCGACAACCGCTGCAAGGACAGCGATTCCAACAACGACGAGGGTTCGGGTATTGCGATTCATTTATCGGTCTCCGCTGGGTAGCAACAGGTTCAGACTGGCCGGGAGGTGCCAGCATCCGTCCACATCATCGGCCGATCCCGGCCCCGCCGTTATGGTGGGGGAATCGGGACTTCATCACGCATAACTGCCACCGCATTAACAGGAACCGTTCCAAACGTTGGTCCAGCGCCGAACCAGCTCGCGAGTCCGCCTATGAACATGTATTGATGCGGGAATGTCACGCTCACGCTTTTGCCGGGCATGGCGTTGCCGCCAGCGGTGATGGTGACGTTCTGAACCCGAATGTTGGCGTCATTCAGGCACTGCGCCGCGGTCATCGGAACACCGCCACCCTGCACGTAATCGCACACGCGGTCCTTCACGTCGGGCGTGGAATAGCCTGGCAGGACCGCTATACGCGCACCTTCGCGCGCGGCGTTCGTGACGACTTCCATCCGTTGAAACAGGAAGCCAAAGTCCACGATCCCCAATACCACAAAGAGCAAAAGCGGAAACACCAGCGCAAATTCAATCAATTCCGCGCCGCGTTCCGACTTCGCCACCCGCCTCGGAGAAATCATTTCCACCATAACGTCACCATCAGACCTGCAAGAAGCGGAACTGCGTAAGCGAGACGAGGCGCGGTTGACGGTGCGGCCAACGTAAGTTCAGGCATCGGCTGCACGCCAGCAACACGCCAGTACAGCAACAAACCCCAGACGTTTCGCAGCGCCTGTCGCAAATACCCGGAGTAGGCTGCGACGACAACGCCCATCACGCCGCCGGCGATGCCGGCGAAAAGTGCAACCCAAATAACAGAAATGGGGCCTAGCCACGCCCCAAGAGCCCCAAGCAACTTGACGTCGCCGGCGCCCATGCCCCCTAGGGCGAATAGCGGAAAAAAGAAAGCGACCCCGACGGCCCACCCGGCAAGGCACGTCCCGATGCCCGGCCAACCGCCCAGGTAGCCGTGCACGATCAGGGCCAGTAGTGCCGCGCCAAACGTAATGACGTTGGGAATACGGCGCGTAGACAGATCCCAGACCACGGCAGTCGTCGCAACTACGATGGCGATACTCTGAACCAGGGTCATTGGGAACGATCAGTCAAAAAAAAGACGGCTCACGGGCAGCCCGCACCCCCGGGATCAGGAGTACACGCCGACAGCGTCTGGATGGCACCGTCCCAACCAACATAGGCGTTGAAGATGCCGCCGCCGATGGCATTCCAAATCACAATGCCCACCAGCGCGATGCCGCCGCTGAGGAGACCGTACTCAACCACGTCTTGACCGGAGTCTTCGCAGACGAATCGCGCAAGGAGCCGCTGCCCCGGTCGCGTGCGCGTCGCGTTTTGTGAAGATTTCACAGACACCCTCTGCTCGCTACGAACCTGAAGGAATGGTCGCCACAGTGGCCGCAAACCCTGTGTACCATTCGCTGATGGTGACGCCGATACTGCGGATGAACGCAATCGCGACGAGTGAAATGAAACCGGCCAACATTGAATATTCAATGAGGTCCTGTCCCGTTTCTTCGCGAAGCGCTCGTGTTAACAGTTGCATCATCACGGGGCTATCCTTCTCAACGCTATTCCGTCCCACGGGGGGGCTGGGAAGTGAGATTGCCAGCCGTCGTGTCATACGACCAGGCGAAGGCACGGTCGCCCTCGCCTGATCTCGGTCGCAGCAGTTTAGGACGCGCCAGGAATCGCACGCACCTGGCTGTTGATGCCGCTGTAGACGTTGTTCACGCCAGTTCCAACCGCACGGATCATCGTAACAGCGACGAGGGAGATGAACCCGGCGAGCAATGCGTACTCGATCAGGTCCTGGCCCTGTTCCTCACGAACGAAACGATTCAACAGATTCTTCATCATCTACTCCAGTTTGACTTGCGTTGACGAACGCAACATCCTTCGCGTGGCTCCTGGCTCACCGCGTCCGGTGAAGGTTTCGCCAAATCTGACGAACGGACCCGGAAGACTTGTCGACGTTCAGTGCGCAGGTTGTTGTGCACGTTGGCCGACGGCTGCGCCCGCCCACCAACTTTCGCCCCGCGGCGAAATCCCCAACCACTTTTTCGGTCGCTTCCGCGGATAGATGAGGCAATAAACCCGATAACCCCTCAACTTGCGGTGCTGCAACGTTCGACGCCGGAACCCTTGAAAGACTCAGGTAACTTCGCCGACGCACGCTAGGGACTGCACAGTCTGTGCCGAGCTGAGCTTGATCAAGCCGCTGCCCGGACTTTCGGTTTTGGAACCCGTAGTGTGCACCACATCCGTGGCCGGACACAAGCGCATTCCATCGCCAATAACACCCGGAATCCCTTGGGTTTGCACAGGATCGCGCCACGACTGAGAACGCAGTTAAAACCCAAGAAGGCCGAATATAGCAGACGTTAATGTCCTAAACAAGACCATGTTGAACGACAAATGTGGCTCATGTAGCGTGGCTAACGGTGGGGCAAGTCTGCGGGTGGGTGTGGCGGGATGGCTCTTTACGACTGCGGCAGACGCAAGGGCTTGAACATGTCGACGACATCGAACACTGTCGCGAAGCGGGAGAGGGCTTCGCCCCGCTGCACGATTCGGCGCTCGTCGGCTTGACCAAGATAGCGCGCGCCTTCACGCAGGTACGTCATCTTGCCTGGATCAAGGCCGATGATGCGCGCGCACGTCGCGTCGACGGCGACGAGATCACTTCCCATCGCGACACAACCGACGTGTTTCGCGCGGCCCATGATGGGCCCATCCCCTTCCATTGCCGTCACGGCATCGACGATCGAAAAGTGCGGACGGATCGTCGCGGTCAAATCGAGGATCGACGCTTCGATGCCATGCACGTGGAGAATGTTCTTCGGCCAGCCATAGACGGCGCCGGGCACTGCACCAAAGAAATTCTTCATGCTCGCCGTCATTCCCGCCCAGTGGTGCGTTTTGAGCTTCGGCATCGAGACGACGAAATCCGACTGCAGCAGCTCCACCGGCAGCGCAAGGTGTTCGAGGCCCATGAAGCGGCTGCGCAAGGGAACGACGGCGACATCGTCGTGATTCAGATCGACGAAGCGGATCCGATTCTCGCGAATGTGATCGTACAGGCCGGTGCTCGTGATGAGGTACTCCATGTCACGACGATGTCCGGGGCCTTCGCCGATCACGACTGACGCGGCGCCGGCAGCGCGAAACGCCAACGCCGCGCCGGCCACGACGAGCGCATTCGTATTGATCACCGACCCGCGCTCGTACTCGACCATGTTCGGTTTGAGGAAGATGCGACGCCCGCGTACGTCAATCGCGAGTTCTCTCAGACCACGCGCGATGAGCTCCTTGAAATCCACACGGTAGTCGGACGCGGCAAACAAACCAACCTGCGACGACTCGGGCACCGAAAATTGACTGCGGTCGTAGGGCACGCGCTGACAGGCAGCCGTCACCAGCGACGCTGACACCGTGGCCAGGAACGACCGGCGGGTCAACGACGTCGTCGGGTACTCATCAAAGCCTGAAAGCGACATTGGCCTCGTCCGGTTGGAGCGCAAAGAGCGCGGAGGCGAGAACGGCGTGATTGCCGAGCGCCATCGTCACAGGAAGCTGCTCGAGAAGAGCGGTGCGCACGGCTGCTGCGGTCTCGGGGCGTTGGTAGACCGCGAGCGCCTGTGCCGCGAGCGACAGCGACGAGCCCGAACGCTCCGAGAGTGCCTGATCGTCCAGAAACTGCACGCTCCGTTCGATCGCGGGGTCGGTCTGTCGATCCTGCATCGCCAGCAGGACAACGGCTGTCGTCGGCACGTACGGCTGCAAGTCCTGCCCCAGTGCGTTCGAGTTGCCGTAGTTCCAGCCAGCCGGTTTGCAAATGCGATCCAGCAGCAAGCGCTCCGCCTGGTCGATGCGGCCAGCATCGGCGAGTGCGCCCGGGACACGAGCCCATTTTTTTAACGCCAGTAGGCACCAGGCGGTCGGTTCCACCCACCCGAAGGTTCCCGCCACCCAGGACCATCCAACGAGCTTGTTGTTCTGCCTGAAGTACGGTGAATCCTCGAAGGTCAACCCCTGTGCGCGCTGCATGGCAGAGGCGAGCGTCGCGTTCCCGCTGGCGTGTTCGGCTCCACACGCGTGCAGTGTCAGCAGTGCCAGCGCGTGAAACGCATAGTTCGGAGCGCCATCATGCCGCTCCAGCAACAGGCCCTCTGCGGAAGGCCAGGAGCGGAGCGCGGCCGCATCGACAGATGCAGCTTGTCCTCGCAAGGCGAGCATCGCCCAGCACGTCGGCTCCAGACGGCTCTTCTTTCCGGCGTAGTAGCCCCATCCCCCGTCGGCATTCCGGGCGCGAACCAGGAAGTCAGCGAGCTCGTCTCTGGCGGTGACAGCAGTCTTCACAAATACGCTCTGGGTTGCTCGTCCTAGCTATCGGCCGACGGGAGGTTAGCGATTGGTTCTGGCGTACTCCAACATCTGTGCGGTCAGATCCATGGGATACGAAATGCTGACGTCGGTAATCGCGCCGTCGGGCCCTCGCGTCGCCGTTAGTTTCGGCATGACAAAGCCCGTGTATGAGGGCAGGTTCAGCTTCTCCACCCTGGCGACGACTTGATCACGCAGCTTGGGGTCGAAGTGCACGCCATACGCTTCGAACAACTTCTTCGCCGCCGCGTAATCACCCTCCGACTTGATCCTTTGGACCTCGGCCAAGAGACGCCCGACACCGTCCCGGAATGCCTTCTGGTCCGCCATTGCCAGATACGTCTTGCCTTCCCGGGTGCGCTCTTCGATCGCCTTGGTGTTCGCCATCAGCCATCGGACGATCATCTGGCGATTACGCATGTGATCCTCTTCGATCTGCGAACCCTCCCGGACGCGACGCAGTTGGACGAGCGCGTTGCGGGTATAGGACTCGTATTCGGCACGGATAATCGCATCGTGATCGGCCGCGGCGATGATCCCGAGCTCGACGAGCTTGGGATCGGCGATGAAGTACAGGCCCACGAGATCGGCACGGCCCTCTTCGAGCGCTGAGAATTCTTCCTTCAACAGTGACTGCGGACTTTCCTTCACCGTTGCCGACATGCGCCCGGACGCGTGACCGATGACTTCGTGCATATCGGTCGTGAGCTCACTGGCGAAATCGGCAAACTTCGCTGCGCGATCGGCTTCATCCGCCGCCCACGTAAACTCGCTGCGCATCGTCCCGGGCGTCGAGCGGTTGTACGCCTCGGTAACGTTCGAGAGCGCGACGGACTTGCTGCCGTACTTCTCGCGAATCGCTTGATCGTTCGGCAGATTGATGCCAATCGGCGTCACGGGCCCCGAGTCGCCGGTCTCGACGACCACGTCGATGGCGTTCGCCACAATGCCTTGCACGCTGGGCTTGCGGTACTGCGGATCCCAGGGCATGCGATCTTCAAACCACTGCGCGTTGTCGGCCAGCGTCTTGATCCGCGCGGTCTTCGCACGATTCACGTAGAACACGAGCCCTTCCCACGCGCCCTTGACGCCGCGCGCATCGAGATAGACCTCGATGAACCCGTTGATCGTATCCACGGTCGACGCGTTGTCCTGGACCCAGGCGATGTCGTACTTCGCGCGGTCACCGTCGTCGCCGGTGCGGTACCACTGAACCAGCGCGCGCAAGGCGTTGGCCATCGGCTCGCTCGCAACGGGAATCGCAGCTTCGAGGTGCTTGACAATGGCGGTGATCTCGCGACTGTAACGGCCGTCGATCTTGTAGACCTCTTCGATCAGTCTCGGCCCCGAACCGGGCGAAGCCGGCTTCACGAGGCGCGAGTTCAGGCCGTTCCTCTCCACAAACCCTTTGAGATCGGCCATCGACACATTGGAGTAGAGGTTGTTGGCGCTCGCCTGGAGGATGTCCTTGCCCGCTCCTGGTGTCTTGTTGGTGACGATGGGATCAACGGCGGGGTCGAAGAACATGGGCTGCAGCCGCGTCAGCATGGCCTCCAGCGACTCGCCAGCTGCAGACGGAAAGCTTGCTCCGTTCTGCTCGGCCGACTTGGCCGCCGCCGCAAAAGCCTGGGGCGTGCACTTCAGAACGAACTTTCGCGCGGTCAGATTGTTGTAGGGCCCGTTGTTGATCCAAAAGAGCTTGGTGTAGCGCCGAATCTCAGCGATTGTCGCCTCATCGGCTCGCTGTGACCGCGACAGAATTTGCTCGAGGATCGTACGCATCTCGAGCGCGTTTCTGTGTTTTTGATCGTAGAAGATGTCCCGCCCTGCGATGGCAGCTTCATAGAGATGCCAGATGAGCACCTTTTCCTTCAGCGGCAGCGCGGAAAAACCGTCGGCATACAACTGCACGACGGCGGCATCATCTACCTGCTCCAGAAGGTACTTGCGGTCGGCTGTCGAGACCGCTGACGTTGCGGCGGCGGGCGGCGCGGCGGGGACCTGCGAGGGGTTGGGCGTCCGCCAGTCACACGCTGCGAAGCCAAGAGCCAGAAACAGGACGAGGGTTCGAAGGGCCATGAGATGACGATACCAAACGGGGCGCTGGCTCCGCTCGCGAATAGAGCCGGCCTAGCGGTAGGGCCGCTTCACAGTAAGGCCGCTTCAGGCGGAAAAAACGGCTCGCCGTTCGGCTCGCCTTCTGAAAACCCACGGACGCTAGAATGACGGCATGTTCACGAAAACCGTGACGGCAGTCATCACAGCCCTGTTATGCGGCACGGTTGGTATGCGAGCGTCAACCGCAGTCCAGAAGCCGATCACGGCGTCGGACGCATGGGTGAAAGCTCCGGCCGCGCCAGACGGCACAGCTACGGCCTTTGCGGTCGTAGACAACCCAACGATGTACGACGTCTACCTCGTGTCTGCGTCGGCCGACATCGCGGATGAGGTGCGCTTCCGCGAACCGGAAGCGACCGGCTCGACGAAGACCAAGGAGGTCAAGGAGATCACAGCGCCCGCTTATAGCAAGGCGATCCTCACCCCTGGCGGCACGCACTTGACGCTCGACAAACTCAAGCGACAGCTGAAGGTTGGCGAAACGATCGTTCTGACGCTCACCACGGATGGAGGGCTCGTGCTGAAGATACTGGCAGTGGTCAAACAATGATCAGGCAGTAGAGAACAGGGCTCAGTGATCAGGATCACGCCCACAATACGCATGAGTTGTGGTGTGAAGAAATTACCTGTTGTACGAAAGAATCACGGACGCTTCGCTTCAAACTCTGCCGAAAGACGCACTCGCGGAACTTCAACAGTCTCAGTGTGATACGAAAAGGCCCACATCTCCTCGTTCAAGGCACACTCCTTGCCCTTGGAATTTCGTTCTTAGAAAAAACAGGAGGTAGATGTGCGCATAACCAAACATGCCGTTGTTGTGCTGACCGGATTTGCTCTGATGATGTTCCTCGGCGCCACGCCCGCGCTGGCGCAGGCCGAGCAACCCCAGCAGCCCGCGGCTCAGGCTGAAAGAGCCAAAGCTCCCGCGCCCATTGAAGGTGAACTGGTGAGTGTGGATGCCGACGCGAAGAAGATCGAGGTCAAGCTGGCCGACGGCAACGAGGTGGAGTTCCTTTATACCGAGACCACTGAAGTCACAGGGGCGAAAGGCGGTCCAGCGGGTCTCGCCACAATGAAGGACGGGCGGGTCACGGTGCATTTCACTGAGGATGCGCAGACCAAAGCCAAGACGGCCACACGGATCATCGTTCAGCCGAAGCAGTAACGTTCCACAGGGACAGGTCCGGGTTCAAGGGGGACAGGTTTTAAACCTGTCCCCCTGTGCATGAAACTTTGGACCCCAGCACCGCTACGCGGAAGGCAACCAGCCTCGTCCGACGATGGCGCCGCGGCTCGTCGTCAGTTTGATCGCCATGCGGCGTCCATCCTGCAGCCTCAGTGTCAAGGTATCCGGCCCAGCCAGGACCACGGCCTCGGCGATGCCGGTTATGTCAATATGGCCTTCAACGCTTGTGGGCGCCGCTGGATCATCTCCCGGCGCGGGCGACTGGTCATCCGACCAGAGCGATAGCTCGTAGGGAGTCGTCCGGAGCAGCACGTCGCCCGCATAAACTTCCCCGACACCGCTCAATGACTCGAGGAGGCGTCTCGTCATCAAGTCCTCCGATTAGAAGCTGTACTCAAACCCCACGAGCGGCGTGACCTTGTCCCGTAAGCCGTGCTCATCGAGTTTGAACAGCAGATTGAAATCAATGAGAAGGCGGCCTAGGACATTGGCTTTCAGGCCCAGCGCGCCGCTGAGGGCGTTGAACGAATCGCGCGAAAACACGATGTTCGGAAAAACCGAACGCCCATCGAGCGCGTGGAAGTCCTCTCCCCGCAGGCGCTCGGCGTCGATCAAGTACTGGCCGAGCAGGTCGAACGCGAGCGTCATCCGTGAATTCACGCTTACGTCGGCGCCCACAGCGTAAGCAACCTGATCGGGAAAATCGCCGGACTCTCCCCGCGCAGGGTTACCCGCCAGCACGCTCGATCCATTCCACTTATAGCTGACATTCACATGAGGCGACACCTTCTGATAGGTGGCTGACCAGACGCCGAACGGCTGGAGGCCGGGCGCCCCACTGCCGAGCAGATTCATTTCGTCGCCCGTAGGGAGCCGGATATCCATGCCCACGGCCATGCCGCTCGCTTCGCGTTTCCTGATGCTTTGCTTCACTCGAATGAGCACGTCGCCGAGACCGCTTGCGCTGCCAACCGCAGTGAAGATCCGCCGCTCGCCGACGTCACCGTTCGCCTGTCGGAAAAAGTGTGTCAGGTTATTGGTCGTCCCAAGCCTATGAATCGTGGCGTCCGAGACGACTTTCACATAGTTCGATACGACCGGCACGGCAAGCGACACATCGAGTCGGTCGGTGACTCCGACCGTCACGAAACCGGTTGTCTGGTTGACCGACGCCTCGATCGAATTCGTCGTCACGACTACGTCTTGGCGTCCACCGAGCAGCTGTGCGTTGTCGTGCGTAAACACCGCCGGCACGGTGTCGAGATCGAGGCCTTCGATGCTGTCGAATTTGAAGCGCTGGTACGAGAATCCCACTGACACGCGGCGTGCCCCAATCGTGTCAGCGCGATCTCCGAGGATGGGCCCAAAGCTCTCGGTGGTGCGTTGAAAGACGCCGAGCGAGGTATCGAATTGATAAGTGAACCCGCCCCCGGGCGACGGCAGCGGCACGCTAACGAGCTGACCGACCAGCGCGGTGCTGAAGTTGTTGAAGTTGAACTGAAAATCGTTCGTGAAATGCGCCGAGTGCGGCTGCTCCCCCGGCAGCGTCGCCTCGCTGTCGACGATGAGGCCGTTGGGACCAAAGAGATCGGTAAAAAGCGTGGCCAGATTTCTGACGGGCGCCGTCAAGTTATATGGGTCTTGCGCCGCGGCCGGTTGCGCAACCATCAACACACACGCCAACGACAACACCAGTCGCCTGAGCATCGGCTCTCCTTTTCTCGGCAATCTATCGAATGTCGACGATCACCCAGTTACCGTTCGACCGCGCCACTGCCATTGTTTGCGTGCTCTCGCTCGTCTGCTGGCGACCACCGGCCTGAATCGTGTCGCGACGTCGAACGACAACCGTGGCCTGATCTCCCCGCCGGTCGATGGACACCACGGTCAGGTTGACGCGTTGCGATGTGACAGCGCGGAACCCTTCCTGCAACCGGCGCTCTTCCTCGCGTGAGAGATTCGGCTTGATCGACCGGAAGAGTCCGAGGTCTTTGGTCTCGATCGCGCGAGCATACGTTGCCGCCAGTCGCCGAATCGTGGCGTCGTCTTCCGCTCCAGGTGCCACAGGTGCGCTGGGTGCGCTAGGTGCGACAGGTTCGGTGCGTTGCCCCGGAGCGACAGGTTCGGGGCGTTGCGCAGGTGCGCTTGGCGCGGGCGGCGGTGGCGGGGGCGGCTCTGGGGCCGGGCGCACCTCAGGCTTCGCCGGTTCCGGAATTGCGGGAGCGGGCGCGGGCGCTACAACTGGCGGCGGCGGCGCGGACTGCGTCGCGGCGGGCGCGGACGGCGTCGGCCGCGCGGGTGCAGGCGGCGGCGGGAGCGCCCGCGGCAACGCTCGCGCGGTCTGCTCGGCTTGCCGGACGATTTCATTCAAGCGCGATGACAGCTCCACGACGACCGGCGAAGAGGGGTCGAGCGTGCGCGCGGCTTCGAGCGCTCTCGCGGCGCCAGCGACATCCTTCGCTGCGATTCTTCCTCGCGCGTCGGCAATGGTCCCATCGAAGCGCGTCAACATCGCCTGCGCTTCGTCGCGAATTCTCGAAGCCTCAGCGTGGCCAGAGTCGATTGCCAGAACCTCCGCGGCATACGCCGCCGCCGCCCGGTAGTTTCGGCCCTGCAGGCTGGCGGTCGCCAGGGCCAGCCGATTCTGGATCGTGGCATCCGACAACGCTGCAGTCGGGCTGGCAGCGGCCGGAGCCCCAGGAGCCTCAAGGGGAGCCACAGGAGCTTCGCGCCAGATCGCAAACCCAACAGCGGCGATGATGGCGGTCACCACCACAGCACCCGCAACCAACGTCAGACGCGAGGTCGCAGGCTTGGTCACCTGCGACGCCGCGGCAGCTGATCTTTCCGAGACTCGAGCTGACGTGCCGCCACTCATCAGCACGGATGTCTGCTCCTCGGTCGCAAGCGGCAGCATGGTGGCGGAATCGATCGTCCGCGTGTGGCCTGATTCGATGTCGCGTCTCACTCGCTTGAGGTCCGCACGCAGATCAGCGGCGGACTGATAGCGCAGCTCGCGGTCCTTCTCGAGACAGTTGTTGAGCACGACTTGCAGGCGCAGGGGCAGCTCTGGATTCAGCGCGATGGGCGCAATAGCCGTCTTGTGCAGAATGCCCGCCAGCGTGACCGCTGAGGTCTTGCCAGGAAACGGATGCTGTCCCGTGGCGCACTCGTACAACACGACGCCCAACGAAAACAGATCGGTCCGCCCGTCCAGCTCGTCGCCGGTCGCCTGTTCGGGCGACATGTACGAAATAGTGCCCAGGGTGACGCCGGCGACCGTTGCTTCCAGCGTGGCGCCCATCGTATTCGACCCACTGAAATTCGGGGTCAACTTGGCGAGGCCGAAGTCGAGCAGCTTCACGTGACCGCTGTCGGTCAGAAAGATATTCCCTGGCTTGATGTCGCGATGAATGATGCCGTCACTGTGGGTGGCGTGCAATGCATCCGCGATCTCGATGCCGATGTCGACAATCTGATGGACCTTGAGCGGACCGCGTACCAGCCGGTCGCGCAAGTTTTCGCCCTTCATCAGTTCCATCACGATGAAGGGCCTGCCGTCGTCTTCGCCGACGTCGTAAATGGTGCAGATGTTGCCGTGATTCAGCGCCGAGGCCGCCCGCGCTTCGTACCGCAGCCGATGAAGCGCTTGCTCGTCGCTCCCATAGTCCTCGGAGACGAACTTGAGGGCCACGGGGCGGCCCAACCGGACGTCCTCCGCGCGGTAGACCACTCCCATCCCGCCGAAGCCGAGCTGGGAAATGATTTTGTAATGGGAGATCGTCCGTCCAATCATCTTCGCGCTATTTCGAGAATTGCCAGGTGCGCAAGTAATAATACCCCTGCATTCACTACGGCGCACAACATCCCCGTGGTGTTCCCTTCGGCCCTTCGGGCGCTCCGATGAAGACTCGCGAGGCTTGACCCTATGAACCGGAACCCCACGTTTCGAGCACGCCGTGGGTACGCAATTCGCGAGCGGGTCGAACAGCTCCTCCAGGACCTCCGCTTCGGCGCGCGCATCCTGTGGCACTCGCCGGGTCTCAGTGCGACCGCCGTTTTGCTGGTCGCGCTGGTGATTGGTGGCAACACCACCATTTATTCCATCGTTCATAACATCCTGACGACTCCCGCGTCAGGGGTCGAGGCCAAACGGCTTGTGTGCGTCACTCAGGTGAGCCCCGATTCGGATCGGCTGGGTCCGTACATGAGTTATCCAAACTTTCTCGACTACTCGGCGCAGTCCAAAACGGTCCAACGGCTGGCAGGATGGAGCAATGAGCGGCTGACGCTGGGCGTTGAATCGGGCAGCTATGCAGTGTTTGGCGCGTTGGTCACACCCGGCTATTTCGAAACACTCGGCGTGACCGTCGCAGCAGGGCGTTCACTGCGCCCTGACGACGACCACCTCGAGACAGGGCTTGCCGCAGTCATCAGCGATCGCATTTGGAACGATCGTTTTCATCGCGCATCTGACATCGTCGGACAACAGATCACCGTGAATGGCAATCCGGCAACGGTCGTAGGCATTGCCCCGCCGCGATTTCTCGGCGCGGCTCTCACGCCTGGCGAGGACGTCTGGCTGCCGATCGCGGCGTACTACGCAGCGATCGGCGGCAAGGCAGTGCTACACGCGCGGAAGCAGTGGACCGTTCAGGTCGCTGGACAGCTGGCTCCGGGAGCATCGTTGGCCCAGGCCCAAGCCGAGTTCGCGATGCTCTCTGCGCAACTTGAGGTGGCTTACCCAGACGACAACAAAGATCGGCGCGCCGTCGTGGCTCGGTATTCCGCGACAGCCATGCTCCCGATCGCGCGCATGGCGCCGCGTTTTCTTGCGCTCTTCAGTGTCATCACCCTGGTGACGCTGCTGATTGTGTCCGCGAACGTGGCCAACCTCATGCTCGCGCGGGCTGTCGCCCGGCAGCGGGAGACCGCAGTCCGACAGTCGCTGGGCGCCTCACGCTCTCGCATTTTGCGCATGCTCCTGGCCGAAGGACTAGCCGTATCGCTCACGGCATGGGCAGCGGCGTGCGTATTTGCCTGGTGGACCGGTCGTGCCCTCGTGCAGTTACTCGAACCCGCACGACGAGGCCTCCTGCCGGACTTCAAGCCCGATTGGGCCGTGGCCGCATACGCGATGGTGCTCGCGATGCTGGCAACACTGGCGTTCACGACAGCACCGGCGCTTCGAACGTGGCGGCAACAGGTGCTACCGTGGTTGAAAGCCGGCGAACAGGCAGTCGCGCCCGGCCGTTCGCGACTGTCCACCATGCTCGTCGTTCTCCAGCTCGCGTTCTCGGTCCTGCTCTTGACCAGCGCGGGTCTCGCATACCGATCGATTTCAATGCTTGATTCTGGTGAAGTCGGTTTCGCAAAGGAGAACCTCTTGTTGGTCACCGTGCGAGCCGGACGGACGGGAGCGCTTATCGACGATGAACCCACGCCCGCAGAACGTGAAGCCGGGTTCGCCCTCCTCGAGCGGGTTCGCACCCGGCTCGTCGATGTACCTCAAGTGGAGTCGGTGACCTACTCGCGCCGGGCGCCGGGTCCTTACTTGCTGACGACAATTCCGGTCTGGCGGGCCGGTCGCACTGAAGCCGCGCACGTGTTGAGGCGTCCGGTTGGCCCCGACTACCTGCGAGTCCTTGGGTTGACGCCCGTGGCTGGCCGCGGAATATCGGAAGTTGACCAGCGCGGCGCCGAGCGAACAGCCGTCATCAATCGGGCACTTGCAACAACACTCTGGCCCGGGGAGTCGCCGCTTGGCCACACCCTGTTGATCGGCGAACAGCGAGAGGCTGCAGAAATCGTGGGGATTGCTCCCGACGCGCTCTACGACGGCCCGTCTCACGACCCGCGTCCGCAATTCGTCTTCCTCGCTGAACAGCAAATGGCTGGTGCCATATCGACCGATCCCATTTTCTACGTTCGCTATCGAGGCAGCCTGGACGTCGTCGCGCCAGCAGTCGGAAAAGCGATCGCCGCGGTCGATCCGACTCTTCCCATCGTTGCGATGTCTACGATGGAGTCTCGACTCGACGATGTGACGGAGCTGGAGCGAATGGTCAGAACACTGCTCATGTTCTTTGCGGTGGTCTCACTGGTCATCGCCGCGCTGGGACAGTACGCAATCACGGCATTCAACATGCGACGCCGAACGCGCGATTTTGGCGTGCGCATGGCGCTGGGTGCCTCCTCGGCGCAGATCCAGCGTGCAGTCGTACGTGAAGCGTTACGCTTGACCTCGATCGGGTTGTTGCTGGGATTCGCACTGAGCCTCGGCGCAAGCGCCGCGTTCAGACGCGTGCTCTTCGGGATTACGCCTACCGATCCTCCGACCTACGCGACTGTCTTCGTGTTGCTCGCTCTCGCGTCGATCGTCGCATCGTACCTCCCCGCCTGGCGCGCGGGGCGCGTGAACGTTGTCGAGGCGCTCAGGCAGGAATAGGAGCGAGTGGGGCGGTGGGCGGGTAGGACAAGTAGGCCGGCTGGACGCGCGGTGCGGCATTAGAGTGAGTCAACATCGGTAGTGTTTCTATGACGCCTACCAGCCCTGCCAGCCCTAACCCCTGTCCCAACATCGCGCGCATGTTCCTCCGCGGACTCCTTATCAGCCTGGTGCTCCTTGCGGCAACGCCCGCGGTGCGCGCGCAGGAGCCTTCGCTGGAAATCGTGCTTGCTCGCGCTGCGGCGTATGTGGACGCCCTCCATCGCCAGCTGACGGGCATCGTCGCGGAGGAGTCCTATTCACAAGAGGCGCGCACCACAGGCCGGACAGCCTCAGGTGCCGCTATTACCAAACGTGTGCGATTGACGTCGGATTTTCTTCTGGTTCGACCGCGGGAATCAGATCGGTACGTGGAGTTCAGGGACGTGTTCGAAGTCGATGGCCGTGCTGTGCGAGACCGCGAGGAGCGCCTGACGCGGCTATTCCTCGACCCGGCGGCAAATGCCGACCAGGTACGCGCCATCATCGAGGAGAGCGCGCGCCAGAACGTCGGGAACATCCCGCGTAATGTGAACACGCCGATGCTGGCGTTGTTCATTCTGCAATCGGAGCAACAGCCACGGTTCAGATTCAGGCGCGCGAGTCGCAGGACTCCCGATCTGACGCGGCCGGAAGCGTCAGGTCCCAAAGCCACGTTCCACGTATCGACCGAGATGTGGATCGTCGAGTTCAAGGAAACACGCGATCGCACGTTCATCCGTACCTATGAGGGACGTGACTTTCCAGCGGCTGGACGGTTCTGGATCGACCCGGAGTCCGGTGCGGTGCTCATGAGCGAGCTCGTGATGAACGGGCCGGAGGTCAACGCCGTGATCGATGTGAGCTATCAATCCGAACCGCTCTTGGGATTTCGTGTGCCCATCGAAATGCGCGAACGGTACTCGGCGCCGAACGAGCGCGTTGACGGCGTTGCGACGTATGGCAAATTTCGACAGTTCGCGGTGCGAACGGAGGAGGACATCGCACTGCCTGCGGCGCCGGGGCCGACATTGCCGTCCAAGCCGTCGGGGAACGCATCGCCGGGAAGGGGGGACCTCCGTCCTCGCGGGTGACCTCCGTCCTCACGGGCGACCTCCGTCCTCACGGGCGACCTCCGTCCTCACGGGCGACCTCCGTCCTCACGGGCGACCTCCGTCCTCGCCGGCGACCTCCGTCCTCACGAGCGACCTCCGTCCTCGCGGGTAAGCTGGTCCCCGCGAATGACCTCCGTCCTCACCAGCACTCATGGGCATTCTCCGGCTTCACGCTCGACCTCCGGTAAAATGACAATCGCTCAGGAGGATTGAATGAACAGGTTGATGAGTTTCGCTGTCGCGATCGCACTGATGATTGCGACCGCCGTGCCGACACTCGCTGCCGACGAGGTCTATAACGGCACTCTGATGTGCGCCAAGTGCACGCTCAACAAGCCCGACGCGCACGAGTGTCAGGACGTCTTGATCGTCACCGGCGCGAACGGCGCGAAAATCGAGTACTACATCACCAAAAATCAGGTCGCCGAAAAAGCCGGCGAGGCCTGCACGCAAGAGGTCCGGGCTACCGTGACAGGGACCGTTTCAGAGAAGGACGGCAAGACCTGGCTGACGCCGTCGAAAATCGAGAAGCACTGAAGGGTTCAGCCGGTTTTGGTCGTGCCGAGACTCTGATCGGGACGAAGCTCCGCTTCATGCGACTCGCGAAGCTTGTACTTCTGAATCTTGCCTGACGCCGTCATCGGGAAGCTGTCGACCACGCGCACGTATCGCGGGACTTTGAACTTCGCCAGCCGCGGCTCACAAAACCGCATCACCTCCGCCGCGTCGATCGACGCGGCGGGATGTGGCCTGATCGAGGCGGCGACTTCCTCGCCGAAATATTCACTGCTGATGCCATACACCGAGACATCCGCGACGGCGGGATGGTGGCGGAGCACGTCCTCAATTTCCTTGGGCGCGACGTTTTCGCCACCGCGGATGATCAGGTCCTTGATCCGTCCCGTGATCCGCACGTTGCCGTCCTCATCAATCGATGCCTGATCACCGCTCTTCAACCAGCCCTCAGGCGTGATCGCAGCGGCGGTCTGATCGGGCATGTTGTAATACCCCTTCATCACAACGTAGCCCCGGGCCCACAATTCGCCGCGCTCGCCAGGTGGGACGTCGTCTCCACTTGCGGGGTCGACGATTCGCACTTCGATTTCTGGCAACACACGTCCAACGGTTTGCGTCCGCTGCACGAGATCGGCATCGCGTGGCGTCTGCGTGAGGCACGGTGACGTTTCCGTGAGTCCGTACGCGATGGTCATCTCCGGCAAATGCATGGTGTCGATGACCTTGCGCATGAGCGGTTCGGGGCAGAGAGCTCCGGCCATGACGCCCGTTCGCAGCGACGCCAGGTCGAACCGGTGAAACTCCGGATCCTCGAGCTCGGCCAGAAACATCGTGGGGACGCCGTAAAGCGCGGTGCAGCGTTCGCGCTCGACAATCTCCAGCACTTTCCGAGGCTCGAAAGCCTCGATCGCACACAAGCAGGCGCCATGAGTATAGGAACCAAGCACCCCAATCACGCAGCCGAAACAGTGAAACAACGGGACGCAAAGACACAAGCGATCCTGAGGCGTGAATGCGAGACCCTCGCCGAGCCAGTAACCGTTGTTGACGATGTTTGCGCTCGAGAGCATCACACCTTTGGGGAAGCCGGTCGTCCCCGAGGTGTACTGCATGTTGATCACATCATCGAGCCCAACCGCGGCCTCTGCCGCCTCGAGCGCGGAGTCTGGAACAGTGCTCGCTGCCTGACCGAGATGCGCGTACGGAATGAGATCGTCGGGACAGTCGTCGCCAATGAGAATCACGCGAGCCAGATGCGGCAGTGATCGACGTCGCTCGGTCTCTGAGATGCCGATGGCGCCGGCGGCACGCAGTTCTTCGAGGTAGTCCACGGCGCGAAAACCGCGAATCGTGACAAGCGTCGATGACTCACTCTGCCGCAGGAGGTATTCGACCTCCTGCGCGCGCAACGCCGTATTCATCGTGACCAGGACCGCGCCGATTTTCGCGAGCGCAAACTGCAGCACGATCCATTCGGGCACGTTTGTCGCCCACACGGCGACGCGCTCGCCGCGTGTGACTCCATGCGCCATCAGCCCTCGCGCGACACGACGCGCTTCGTCCTCGAGTTGTCGAAACGTGAGCCGGACGCCTCGGTGCGTATAAACGAGAGCCTCGTGGTCCGGCAGCGCCTCGGCGAGATTTCGCAGAAGCGCGCCAACGGTGACATCGCGGTAGGGCGGATTTGACGGCATGGGATCGCTATTCCCGGAGGAGCAGAGTCAGATCATGGCTCGCGGGACAACCAGACTCTTAAATACGTGACGTGGAGGAACATCATCATCAGCCAGCCGGCCGCTGGCATCCCCGTGCCACATTGCACCCGCACCTGTTCGCCGGGCGCCGCATCAACGCTCAGCGTGCGCGTCAGGAGCGTGTTGAACGCCCGAACAGTGTGTCGCCCCGGCTCAATCGGCCTGACGATGGCTTCGCCATAGCGAATCTTCCCAAGCGGCTCATCATCAACCCAAAGATAGATCTGGCGGTCCTGAAAATCATGCCGAGAGTTTCGCTTGACGACGATCGCGGTCTCTCGAGTGACTTGCACGTGCCGCAGTCGCGGGGCATCGAGTTGCCAGGCCCGCTCCAGGTCGGCGGTTTCCAACGTTTCAGGGATGTCAAGAACGGCTGGCACAGGGCGACCCTCAATTGCCGGGGGGTCAGGCTCGCCCTAGAATAACCGCACGATGCGGGTGATGATCCTCGTAATTTCACTGGCAGCGTTGCTGCCCATCCAGTCTTTCGACACGCTCATCCGTGGCGGAGTCGTCGTTGATGGCACTGGCACTCCAGGTCGTCTCGTCAACGTTGGAATCAGCGGTGGACGAATCGCCGCGATAGGCCCGCTGCCTGGCGCAACCGCGCAGGCTGTCATCGAGGCGAAAGGCTTGATCGTCGCTCCGGGTTTTATCGACGTGCACACCCACGCGGACGAGATTGTCGACCACCCCCTGGCCGAGCACTTCGTTCGGATGGGCGTCACCACGGTCGTCGCCGGCAACTGCGGTGGTTCCGCGGAGAACATCGCGACCGCGCTGGCGGCGATCGAGAAAACCACCGTAGCCGTGAACTATGCCACCCTTTTCGGCCATAACACCGTGCGCCGCGCGGTGATCGGCACGGAACGTCGCGCTCCCACGCCCGACGAGCTCACCAGGATGCAGTCGCTGGTCGCGAAGGCAATGACGGATGGCGCGGTCGGATTCTCGACAGGTCTGCAGTACGTGCCTGGCACCTATGCCGACCAGTCGGAGATCGTCGCGCTGACAAAAACAGCGGCGAAATCTGGCGGCCTGTACGCGACGCACATGCGCAATGAAGGCACCGAGATCGAGGCGGCAGTGAAAGAGGCGCTTGCCGTCGGCGAGGCCGCGCAGTGTCCCGTCGAAATCTCC
The DNA here is from genome assembly GCA_963846425.1 of uncultured Acidobacteriota bacterium. Classification (GTDB taxonomy): domain Bacteria; phylum Acidobacteriota; class Vicinamibacteria; order Vicinamibacterales; family UBA2999; genus JACCSI01. Next base: position 278,619 of record CAWJVW010000004.1, read on the forward strand.
CACTTGAAAGTGGATGCGCCGAGCCGGTGGGGCGTCAGCGCAAAAGCGCTCGCGCTGATGGACGCCGCGCGGGCGAACGGCATAAAGGTCAATGCGGATGTTTATCTGTACGATGCCGCAAGCTCCTCGCTTGGGATCCGGTTCCCCTCGTGGGTCCTCGAAGGCGGGCAAGACAGGATCAACGAACGGCTCGACGATGCGGCGACGTGGGCGCGGATCAAGGAAGAGATGAAGAAGCTGATTCGCGAACGCGGCTTGGAAAATTACAGCTTCGCTCGAATCGCCTCATACGCGAGCAATCCGTCGCTCAACGGTCTGACAATCCCGGATGCTGCCCGCACCATGGTCGGCGGCAGCGACCTCGAGGCCCAGCTTGAAACGATGCGGCGCATCCTGCGCGCGGGTGGCGCATCGATGGTCTATCAGTTCATGTCCGAGGACGATATCGGACGCATTCTCCGCCATCCGCACGTCGCCATTGCATCGGACAGCGGTCTGAATGTCATGGGCACGGGTGTACCGCATCCGCGCGGCTATGGCAATGCGGTCCGAGCGCTCGGGCGGTATGTTCGCGAGCGGAGGACCATCGGCCTCGAAGACGCGATCCGCAAGATGACGTCGCTCCCGGCAGATCATTTCGGCTTCCGCGATCGAGGCAGGCTGGCCGTCGGCCAGGCCGCGGATGTCGTGGTCTTCGATGCAGCCCGAGTCGCTGATCGTGCCACCTACGAACAGCCGCATCAGTATCCCGACGGGATCTCGGCCGTGCTCGTCAACGGCGTCCTCGTCGTGCGGGACGGCCAGCATACGAAGGCGCGCCCGGGACAAGTGATTCGTCGGCGCTAAACGACCACGGGCTCATCGGCGTCGAGGAAAAAGATCGTCTCGACGGGCTGGCCAAAGAGACGACCGATCCTCAAGGCAAGCGGCAGACTCGGATCGTACTTGCCAGTCTCAATGGCATTGATGGTCTGCCGCGAGACCTGCACGGCCACGGCCAACTGCGCCTGCGACAAGTCACGCTCGGCGCGAAGCACTTTCAGGCGGTTCCTCATTCGTAACGCCGCTTCGCGCGGGCGAGGCCAGCAAAAGAGAGAATGAAGAACATCGGCCAGACGTGTCGATAAATCCAATCGTCGCGGTTCAGCCCCTTCGCGATTTCCAAAAGACCCAGCGTCATGATGAGTAGCAGGGTCATCGGAAATGCGAACGCCAGCGCCTCGAGCTGAATGCGGCGCTCGAGTTCATCCATCCCGGTCACAGCCTTCGCGAGGTTCCACAGCACCAGCGCAAAGACGGGGACTGGTGCGAGCGCAACCACGGATCGCGGCCACCAGCCCAGCGACTCGAGTTCGAGCAGGCCCCGCGCAGCTACGTACACCAGTGCCCAGATGGCGAAGACGCCGAAGACTTTCCACTCCCCTGTTCGGTTGCTCTTGCTGATGGCGCTCAAGACGCTTCTCCGATCTGAGCTTGTTGCCTGACGCGCGCCCGTGCCGGGCGACCTCCGTCCTCGGGCCAACCTCCGTCCTCGACGCAACCTCCGTCCTCGACACGCTCCCGCTCTGCTCCGGAACACAGTAATGCTATATGGACAGTTAGTCCAGTCTAATTGACTTTTTGACATGTTTACATGACTTGAAGCCATATAGCTGGACTGAGGTTAGCCATGAGAGGGACTCGCCCAGAGGACGGAGGTCTGGCTGCAACGCTCTCACCCAATAAACAGGTCGCCCACCTCCCTTGCTGAAATTGGCGTGGTTCCCTCCCGAAGGCCCCCGAGCCAGGCCGCGTGGCCAATGACACGTGCCGCATCCCAGCCGGCCGCCCGCAAGTCGCGAACACCCGTATCGCCCTCGGATTTGCTCACCTTCTGCGTCGTCGTTTTCATCACAAGCGGGTGATGCACGAAGGTGGCAGGACTGGATCGTCCCAACAGTCGCGCGAGGTAGATCTGCCGACCAGTTGAATCGAGCAGGTCATCCCCTCGTACGATGAGTGAGATCTGCTGTAGCGTATCGTCGGTCGACGCTGCCCACTGGTATGTCCAGTTGCCGAGACGATCGCGGATCAGCACGTCGCCACTTTGGGCGTGCGGGGACTGCCGCTGTGGTCCCATTAACCCGTCGTCGAAGACCTCGTCATCGAGTTCGACGCGAACGCGCCAGCCGATGCCCTCGCTGAGTGGAAGGCCTCGATCGCGGCAGCGTCCCGTATACGTCCCCGACTCAATCTGACTCCGTGAACAATCGCACCCGTACACCAAACCGCGTGCGATGAGCGGCGCAAGGGCATCGCGATACGCTGTCTCGCGGTCGCTCTGGCGCCCGTCGACGGGCCCTTCGCGGAAGGCGTCGGTGGAAAACACATCGGGTCGAAAGCCCAGCCAGTCGAGATCGTCGAGCAGCGCCGTCTCGTATTCAGGCCGGCATCGCTGGCGGTCGTGATCCTCAATCCGCAGTAGAACCAAGCCATTGAGCGCGTGCGCCAGCCCCCACACGTAGACGGCATTGACGACGTGGCCGATATGGAGCAAGCCGGTCGGAGCCGGCGCAAAGCGTGTGAGCGCAGGCCACTCTGAGGACGGAGGTTGCGCCGAGGACGGAAGTCGCGCCGAGGACGGAGGTTGCCCCGCGGACGGAGGTCGCGCCGAGGACGGAGGTCGCCCCGAGGACGGAGGTCGCGCCGCCGGCATCCTCGCACCCAGCCGACGCGCCAAATTCGGCCCCTCCACTCGTCGGGACGGTGAGTACGCAGAACCTTGAATGAGACCCGACCCCTTTTCCACCACTCGATCCCCGCGTTCGACCGTTCGGCAGGCTGGTCCACCCCGCCTGCCAGCCAGTAACGTATCCTGCCAGCAGGACCCCGTGAAACAGCGACGACCGCTCGGTGCCCCGCCCTTACGCATGTGACCATGACGCTGAGCATCATTGCGCTCTGCTTTTTCCTGTTCGGCGCCTACGCGTACGGGACCGTTCTGGTGTTAACGCTGCGGCGCGGCCGTCCTATCTGGTCCGCTGGAACATCCCCAGCTGCACTGCGATTGAACGTCCCGCTCCAGGCTCTCGCCATGTACTGCGTCTGCACAGCCTGGTTCATCGTGCACACCGTCATCGAATTCCGGTTCCTGATGGGCGAGCCGCGCGCTAACGACATGATCGACCTCGCCGCCCTGATCCTGGTCTTCGTCTTTCCTGGACTCATCTTTCACACCGTCTTGCTCGAGAGCGGCGCCGACGAAGGCCATCCGCGGCCCAGGTCCGCAGCATGGTCGGCGGTCCTGACCTTTCTCTATGCTGCAGGGGCGGCAATGGCTGTGTACTTTCCCGCAGCCATTTTCGATCTTCTTCCGGCGCCACGCACCTTGGGTCCGTCAATCGGCGTAGCAACCACCGTCCTGTTTTTCCTCGCGAGCGCGTGTTGCTTGTGGGTGATGGCGACCCGTCGCCGGAAGTCGCCGACTCGCGACCAGCGCCGGCTGCACACGTCGCTGATGCTGCTCTTCGTGGCCATGATGGGCGCGTTCTTCATGTTGTTCTTCGCACGAGAATGGCGGTCACTCATCGACGCGCTGGACATCGGCGTACGAGTCACGCCGCTGCTGTTTCTGGTCGTCTCGGTATATTTCGGCAACCGCATCGAGTTTTACGACCTCATCATCAAGCGCGGCGTCATCATGCTGCTCAGCCTGCTCGTGCTGGCAAGCGTGCTCGCCGCCACTCTCGGTTGGCTCGAGCAGTTCCCCGGCGGGCTCGCCCGCCCCTGGCTGTTTGCCGTGGCGTTGTTGCCCGTGGCGATGGCGCTGCCGTGGATGCACACGCACGTTGGACGGCTGCTCGATCGGCTGTGGTTTGGTCGGGAGTTCACCCCGGTCGAGGCGGTCAAATACGTGCTCGGAGGCATGCAGCAAGCGACCGACGAAGCGTCCCTGGTCGCGGCGACAGAGGCGCGGCTGTCCGAGATGTTTCGGCGGCGCGTCGGTATCCTGCTGGATGATCAAGCGATCCCGGAGCGCGGCATTGCGACTGACATCCGGACGACAGCATCAGCGCCACAGCTGCGTCTGACGGTTGTCGACGAGCCTGGGACGCGACCCATGCTCAGCGAAGACCTTGCGCTGCTGCGCTCGCTTGGCAGCGTCTTCGCGTTCATGCTGGACAACGTTCGGCTGCAGCGCAAGCGGCAGGAGCAGGAGCACGTTGCCCAGGCGCTCCGGCTCCAATCCAGCCGGTCGGAGCTGAAGGCCCTTCGCGCGCAGATCAATCCGCATTTCCTGTTCAACGCACTCAATGCGATTGCGTCGCTGATTCATACGGATCCGACCCGGGCCGACGCGGCGGTCGAGCAGCTGGCGGAGGTGTTTCGATACACGTTGCGCCGTTCGGATCAGGAATGGGCGCCGCTCGATCAGGAGCTGGCATTTGCACAGGCTTATCTGGATGTCGAGCAAGCGCGTTTCGGACGGCGGCTTCAGTTCTCCATCAGTGCCGATCACGCGCTGGGACGCGCCCAGGTGCCATCAATGCTGTTGCACACGCTGGTAGAGAACGCCGTAAAACATGGCATCTCCCGGCTGCGTAGCCCTGGCCGCATCGACGTGAGCGCGACCGAGGCCGATGGCCGTCTCACGCTCGAGGTGCGAGACGAGGGCCCCGGGATTGATGCGACTACCGATTCCTCGGCGCCGGCGGGCGAGAGTTTCGGGTTGCGCAACGTCCGCGACCGTTTACAGGGTCACTTCGGCACCCAGGCGTCGCTGGAACTCGTGCGCGAACACAACCAGACGGTGGCAAGGATCCAGATGCCGTTCATCGAGCAGCCTGTTGCGGCCGTCGGGGGCTCGCGGTGATGGTCCGCGCGTTCATCGTCGACGACGAGCCACCGGCACGGGTGCGGCTCCGGCAATTGTTGTCCGAAGCCGGAGATGTCCTCGTGGTGGGTGAGGCGGGCGACGCCGTCGAAGCACGAACGGCGATTGCCGACACGCGACCGGATGTGGTTTTTCTCGACATCGAGATGCCCGAAACGACCGGCACCGAGCTGGCCGCTTCCCTGCCGGAACCAAGGCCCTTCGTTGTCTTTGCAACCGCGTTCGACCACTACGCTTTGGCTGCGTTTGCAGTCGATGCAACCGACTATTTGGTCAAGCCCATTACGCGCGTGCGTCTTTCAGGCACGCTGATGCGCGTCCGCGAACGGCTCTCTCGGCGATCAGACCTGGAGCGCGATCTCGTCGCGGCCTCCGCGGCACAAGCGATGCTGCTTGGACACCGGCTGCCGCCGATCGACGGTTTCGACACGGCCGCTCGCACGCTGCCGGCCCGTGGCGTCGGCGGAGACTTTTTCCTCAGCCTGCAGATTGGTCCGGCGCGCTTCGCGCTGGCGCTGGGCGATGTGTCGGGCAAAGGTATGCCGGCTGGGATTGTCGCGTCCAGCCTGCAAGCCCGTATCGAGGAGGTGGCGCGCCACGCACGCGGCACGGCAGGCGCGGTGATCGCCGACGTCAATCGCGCGTTGTGCGCGACGTCGGATAGCGCGCGATACGCCACGCTTGCCTATCTCGAGCTCGACGCCGAGCGGGCCCTGCTGTCGGTGGTCAACGCCGGCCACCTCCCGCTTCTCATCGTGTCGCCTGGCGGCGAACGGCAATTGATCGCGTCCAACGCTCCAGCGCTTGGACTACTGCCCGAGGCACGCTTCGACGCGAGCACCGTGCCGCTCGTTGACGGTGCGTTGGTGGTCGCCTACAGCGATGGCGTCACCGAATCGCTTGACGCCGAGGGCGTGGAGTTTGAGCAGGAGCGGCTGATCGTCGCGGCCGAACGGTGCGCCGCTGGAACTGCCAGCGAAGTGTGCGACGGCGTGATCCGCGCTGTCCGCGATCATGTTGGCACCGAGCCAGCGGCGGACGACATCACGATATTGGTAATCAAGAGGACAAGCGTCCGTCAGCAACCCCCGTGAAGAACCTTGACGATCAGTTCCTATGCCTATTCGCACCTTGCTCGTCGACGACGAAGAGCCGGCCAGGACGCGGCTGCGGCAGTTGCTGTCTGCTTTCTCGCAAGTGGAGATCGTCGGCGAGGCCGAAGACGGCGTGCAAGCCATCGAGCGCATCGCGGAGCTGACACCGGATTTGATTCTGCTGGACATCCAGATGCCCGGCTGCAGCGGCTTGGAAGTCGCCGCTTCACTGGGGCGTCCGCGGCCCGCGATCATTTTTTGCACCGCCTATGATCAGTACGCGGTCGATGCGTTCGAGCTGCACGCGATGGACTATCTCTTGAAGCCAGTCAACCGCGCACGACTGCACGCGGCGATCGATCGGGTCCGGGAGACGCGCATCGTCGATCGGGAGCATCAGCTCGATTATGTCGCTCGCGGCGAGGGGCTGGCGCCGGCTCGGTTCCTTGCGCGCAAAGGCTCGCGCTTCCGGATCATCCCTCGACAGGACGTCGTCGCGTTCACGTTTCAGGACGGGCTCACGCGTCTCCATACCGCGACCGAACAACTCTGGATGCAGCCCACGCTCGCAGCCCTGGCCCGCCGGCTCGACGACGAGACGTTCGTGCAGATTTCGCGGACCGCCATAGTCAACCTGGACGCCGTGCGTGAGGCCAAGCCATTTTCTGACGGCACCGGCGAGCTGATTCTGTCCAATGGCCTAACGCTTGCCGTTACCCGACGACGATGGCGGGTGATCATGGACCACTTGCAACACTGATCCGAAACGGTCGCGAAGCCTGGGACTGCGATATAGAATCCCCCATGCCTCTTTCCCGTCGCGATCTGTTAGGCATTGCCGCGCGCGCCGCGGCAGCAGGGCTTGCAGTGCCACACGCGCCTTGGGCCACGCTGCTCGCACAAAGCGCGAGAGTCAGCGTCGCTCCCGGTAAGGAGAAACTCATAATTCGCTCACTCCGCCCACCTGACTACGAGTCGCCCGTGCCCCTGCTCGATTCCTGGATCACCCCCGTCGAGCATTTCTACGTCCGATCGCACCTACCAGTCCCACCCGGGATCGATGCGGCAACATGGGCGCTCCAGGTCGACGGCGAGGTGAACACAGCGACGTCATTGAGTGTCGATGAGCTCCGAAGGATGCCAGTCACCAGCGTCACGGCCGTTCTCGAGTGCGCCGGCAACGGTCGCGCGTTCTTCGACCCCCCGGTCGCCGGGATTCAATGGGCTAAGGGTGCAGTCGGGAATGCACGCTGGACCGGTGTCCGTCTGGCCGAAGTGCTGAAGCGCGTGGGCGTCAAGCCAAGCGGCCGTTTCGTGGTGATGAACGCGGCCGATCGACCTTTGGGATCGATGCCGGACTTCGTCCGGCAATTGCCGATCGAGAAGGCCATGCATCCGGACACAGTGTTGGCGTATGAGATGAACGGACAGCCCATCCCAACGCTGCACGGCTTTCCTCTTCGCGCCATCGTTCCAGGATGGGAGGGCGCGTATTCGGTGAAGTGGCTGACCCACTTGCAAGTCTCCGATCGCGAGAGCGACAGCTTCTGGGTCGCAACCGGATATCGTTATCCCACCAAACGTGTGGCACCGGGCGCCGCCGTGGATCCCAAAGACATGGCACCGCTCACGGGGCTCGTCGTCAAGTCTCTGATTACGCGGCCCGCGGACGGCGGCGCGCTTAACGCCGGGAAAATCGAAGTGGCCGGTTTCGCATGGGCAGGCGAGACTGACATCACGCGTGTAGACGTTTCGACCGATCATGGCGCCACGTGGCAGCCTGCGCGACTCGTAGGCGAGCAGGCAAAGTATGCGTGGAGGCGATTCGAGTTCGCGTTCGAAGCGACTCGCCCGGAGTCGTACTTGATCATGTCGCGCGCGACGGATTCGGCTGGGCGCACGCAACCCATGTCGCCGCCGTGGAACCCTTCGGGGTATCTCTGGAACGCGCCGGATTCGATACGGGTCGAAGTGAAGGGGTGACGGTCGAAGAGGTGCGGGGTGCAGGGGTGCAGGGGTGCAGGGGTGCGGAGGTGCAGAGGTGCTGAAGTTCCGGAGAAGGTTCGGACTCGGGCTCGTGGCGGCGCTTGGGCTGCACACCCTCGTCATCGGGGCTCAGGAGCTGCCGCCGGGGCCGGGACGTGACGCAGTCAGTACACGTTGTTTGAGCTGCCATGAATCGGACCTGATGGTGCAGCAGCGCCTTTCGCGCGCGGGCTGGGGCCGCACACTCGACAAAATGGTGCGATGGGGTGCGGTGATCGAGCCGACGGAGCGCGAGCCGATGCTCGATTACTTGTCGGCCCACTTTGCTCCAAAGCCGGCGGCCTCGCATCTGGTGGCCACCGCGGGCAGCGAAGCGATCTACAAAAGGGCGTGTCTCACCTGTCATGAGGACGACCTCATCGAATCGCAGCGGCTCTCGCGCGCCGGGTGGGTGCGCGAAGTGGACAAGATGATTCGATGGGGTGCGAGTGTCACACCGACAGACAAGGACGCGCTCGTGGACTACCTCGCCGCCCGGTACCCGCCTCGTTAAGCTTTCACACTGTGTCCCGACTGTCCTGGCGTGAGAAGGTCGCGGGCCGAACGATTCTGGTCACCGGCGGCGCCGGGTTCATCGGCTCCCGTGTCGCGCGGTTTCTTGCCTCGCATGCCCCGGACGCCCACGTCATCGCCATGGACAATCTTCGACGGCGTGGCGCCGAGCTCAATCTCGAGGCGCTCGGGACGGCGCGCGTTGAGTTTCTGCACGGCGACGTGCGGATCCCCGACGACTTTCCGCAACCGCGTTACCCGATCGCCATCATCGTGGATTGTTCGGCCGATCCGTCTGTGCACGCCGGAGCGACCGGCGGCTCGAGATTCGTCGTGGACACCAATCTCATCGGCACCGTCAACTGTCTCGAGCTGGCGAAACACCAGCGCGCCGATATCGTGTTCCTCTCAACCAGCCGTGTGTACCCCGTCGGTCGGCTCAATGAGATCGCCTTTGAGGAGACGGCAACCCGATTCGCGCTGGCTGCACGCCAGTTACTGAATGGAGTCTCGGCTGAGGGCGTTTCCGAGACGTTCGACCTTGCCGGAATCCGCTCGCTTTACGGCGCCACCAAGCTGGCGTCTGAAATGCTCGTCGCCGAATACGCCGCGCTGTACGACCTTCGCTTTGTCATCAACCGCTGCGGCGTGGTCACAGGGCCGGGCCAATTCGGGAAGGTTGAGCAAGGCGTGTTTTCACTGTGGATGGCTCGACATTTCTTTGGTGAGCCGCTGACGTATCGAGGCTGGGGCGGCACGGGCAAACAGGTGCGGGACTTCGTGCACGTCGATGATCTGTGCGAGCTGCTGGCGGCGCAACTGGACAGGTGGGATCAGATTGCCGGGCGCACATATAATGTCGGCGGCGGACTTCCCTTCTCACTGTCACTGCGCGAGTGTACCGACTTGTGCCGCGAGATTACCGGGCGAGAGGTGCCAATCGGATCCGATCTCGACACGTCGCCGCTGGACGTACGCACGTATGTGACCGACGCATCGCGCGTGACAAGCGAAACCGGGTGGCGCCCCCGAATGAGCGGGCATGACACCCTCGTTCAAATCTACGAGTGGCTGCAGGACGACGAGGGTCGGCTGCGCGCGGTTTTCTACGCCTGACTCGAGAATCTACCCAGTATGAGCGTGGCGTTGATTACGGGGTCGACAGGACTGGTGGGATCAGAAGCCGTGCGGATGTTTGCCGAAGCGGGGTTCGACATCGTCGGCATCGACAATGACATGCGTCGCACCTTCTTCGGCGACGAGGCCTCGACGGCGTGGATGCAGGCCCTTCTGGAGAAGCGCTTCCCCAACTACCGTCACGTCAGCGCCGACATTCGTGATCGGGACGCCATCGAACGCATCGTCGGCGACGTGGCTGGGAGCCTCGGTGTGGTCATCCATACGGCCGCGCAGCCGTCGCACGACTGGGCGGCGCTCGACCCTTATACCGACTATTCAGTCAATGCGACCGGCACTCTGGTCTTGCTCGAAACAGTCCGCCACCTGGCTCCCGGTGCGGTTTTCATCTTCACATCGACGAACAAGGTGTACGGCGATACTCCGAACAGTCTTCCTCTCGTCGAGCAAGAGACCAGATGGGAGATCGAGTCGTCTCATCCCTTCGCGTGCGGCATTGACGAGTCGATGAGCATCGACGCCACACAGCATTCGTTGTTTGGCGCGTCGAAGGCTGCGGCTGATCTGCTGGTCCAGGAGTATGGCCGCTACTTCGGGATGGCGACGGTATGCTTTCGCGCCGGATGTCTGACTGGTCCGCAGCACGCTGGCGCCGTCCAACACGGTTTCCTGGCGTACCTCGTCAAATGCGCCCAAACAGGCACCCCGTACAAGGTCATCGGCTACCTCGGCAAACAGGTGCGCGACAATCTGCACTGTGCGGATCTGGCGGCGGCGTTTTACGAATTCTTCAAGAACCCACGAGCCGGCGAGGTCTACAACATGGGCGGTGCGCGGGTCAGCCACTGCTCGGTGATCGAGGCCATCCGCATCTGTGAGGAGAAATCAGGTCGGCCGATGATCTGGTCGTACGATCCGCAGGCGCGGCGCGGCGACCATATCTGGTACGTCAGCGACGTCAGCAAGTTCAGCCGGCACTATCCTGCATGGCGCATCGAGCACACGCTCGATGACATCATCGAAGGCATTCGGGAACGATATCAGCGCGGGACTTCAGCTGCCTGGGCCACATGACGCTCTCGATCGTCATTCCCGCCCACAACGAAGAAGACCATCTCGACGGAACGATTCGCACGCTGGTCGCGACGCTCGACGAGCAACGCATCCCTCACGAAATCGTCGTCGTCAACGATCACTGCACCGACGGAACGGCGGCTGTCCTTCAACGCCTGGTCCGTGAGGTGCCAAATGTGCGCAGCGTCGAGAACACGGCCGATCCCGGCTATGGGTACGCGGTGCGTGCCGGTCTCGATGCCTACGCGGGCGATGCAGTCTGCATCATGATGGCCGACGCGTCGGACGACCCGCGTGATGTCGTCCACTACTATCGCGAGCTGGAGAAGGGATTCGAGTGTGTCTTCGGGTCGCGGTTCATGGCCGGCGCTCGCGTCGTGAACTATCCCAGACAGAAGCTGCTTCTGAATCGCCTGGCAAACTGGACGATTCGCGTTCTGTTCGGCTTCGCCTACAACGATGTGACGAACGCGTTCAAGTGCTTCCGCCGTGGAGTCATCGACGGGGTTCGTCCGCTACTCTCGTGCCACTTCAACCTGACGGTCGAGTTACCGCTCAAAGCGATCGTTCGGGGCTATTCCTATGCCGTCGTGCCGACGCAGTGGTACGGACGTCAGTACGGCCTGTCCAAGCTCAAGATCAAGGAGATGGGGAGCCGGTATCTCTTCATCGTGCTCTACGTCCTTCTCGAACGCTGGCTGTCGCGCGGCGATTACCGGAAACAGACTGGCACGGGCGCGCTGCCCTCCCTCGAAGCATCACGTGGTTGTGGCAGTGACCCCGACACGAATCTTGGAAGAAGCGAGCGCCGATGGCTCGATCTGGCCGCGGCGTGTCTGATCGCACTCGCCTTTGCACGTGGCGTCTCGGTCACCTACGACCTGAATTGGCCGAACGACCCGGATCTGTATCGAGACATCGCCCACGCGCAGACCATCCTCGACGGGAGTTTTCTCGCCGATCCGCACTATCTCGGCGAGACCATTTGGTACAACCCGCTCGTCCCAGGGTTGGTCGCCGCCATCGATTGGGTGACCGGCGTGCGCCTGCACGTTCTCGAAACGCGCGCGGGTGCTTACCTGAACCTGCTTGCGCCAATTGCGTTCTACTTGCTTGCTCGCGCACTGCTCGGACGCTGGACGGCCATCATCGCTACAGCCATCTTTCTTTTCTGCACCGGCGATACTGGCCCGTCTTACGCCTCGTCCACGTATACGCCGTGGCTGTTCGTGGCCAACTTCGCTCAGGGACTCTTTTACCTCAGCGTTCTGGCTCTTCATCGTGCTGTGGAGGCGAACCGCGGACATCGATTCGCGCTCGTTGGCGTCATGCTCGGTCTGACGTTTCTCGGGCACACGGCCCCTGCGATCCTCGTCGGCGGGCTCATCACTCTCTACACAATGGGAAACGTGATCGCGGCCGCACACAGACAGCAGTGGATCGAGCTGCGGCGCGTGCTCGCGCGGTTTGCCGTGGTGGTCCTCCTGGCTCTCGTCGTGAGCGCGCCGTTTCTGGTGTCGATCCTCGGAAACTACCAGCTGCAGATCGTTCACCGCCATCCCACGTTCTGGATTTATCCGGAAATGGAAGTGGCCAATCTGGGGCGCTTCCTCGCTGAACGTCTCTCGCGCACACTCGTCCTGCCGGCACTGGTTGGGTTCGTCGCTCTCGCAGCCACGCGAACGTCACGACTCGCTCGCGCCTGGGTCCTCGGGTGGATGGGTCTGTCGCTGGTCTTCGTCGCGTACTGGTACGTGTGGCAGATCCTGCTCGCACAAGGCATCGTGTGGCCGAGCGTGGTCCCGGGCTTTCACTTCCTGCGGTACTTCAACGCGGGCGAGTCCATCCTGGCTGGCTACGGCATCGTCACGGTCGGACGCAGCCTGGCAACACTTGTCGATCGCCAGCGATCCGCGTCGAAGGCGGACCGCCAAAGCCAACCCGCTGCATTGATTGGCCGCGCGGCACCCGTCCTCCTGACGATTGTCCTTGCAGCACTGAGCTACCCGGCGTACGCGTCTCGCATAGACCTGACGACATATCGCGATCAAGCCAAGCAGATGTTTCGCGGCGCTGATGTCAACGAAATGTTTCGCTGGCTACGCACCGAGCTTCGCCCGACCGACGTCGTGGCGGCACCCGAGAGACTGTCGCTCAATCTGGTCGCGCCGGCGGGCCGCAAAGTCCTGGTGGTGGATCGGTTCTTCTCGAATCCCTATGTCAACTGGCAGGTGCGCCGCGACGCCCTCGATGCGCTCGGCGACGCGCTGGAACGCGGAGCCTGCGACACGTTTCGGGTGGTCGCAAGCGAGTACCGCGTCACGCATTACCTCACGACGATTGACGCGGTGCGCCCTCGAGTCGCCGAGTCCTGTGGCCTTGCCCCCGCGTTCAAGGGACGCGAGTGGGTTATCTATCGGTGGGGCAGGTGAAGTTGGTGATTGAGCGATTTGGCAATTGCATGATTTCATTGAGCGATTTCGCAATTGCATGATTTGTTGCCGCTGACAGGCACCGCCCTGCCAGCCGGGCAAGCAATCATGAATTTGCTCAATCCCTCAATAAAATCACCCAATCACGAAATCACCAAATCAACAAATGCAGCAGCGCTCCGCTACACCGCCGTCCCAAATGCCTGAGGCGTGTCGTCGAGGATTTCCCTCAGTGTGTTGAGCGCCCGCTTGAGCGATTGCCGTTCCGCGGGTGGGCCGAGGCAAACCCGCACGCCGTTGGGCGCCTCGTGGCGTTCGACGGCGAAGTCCCGGCCGGAGGTAATGACGACACCACGTTGGCGCGCTTCGCGAACGAAGTCATCGGCAGGCCATTGCGGCGGCAGTTGCAACCACACATGCTGGCTTTCGACAGCGCCGGTGATGTGGTCCCCGAGGATCCCGCGAGTCAGTTGCTGACGCGCCTTGACCTCGTCCCGCTTCCACGCCACGACGCGGTCCGCTGTCCCATCCTCGATCCACTCGACGGCGGCGGCCGCGGCCAATGGCATCACTGTGACCGTCGTGGCGAAGACAGCGCCGGTCACACGATCGATCCAGCCCGGTGGCGTTCGGAGAAATCCCACGCGCAGACCCGGCACGAGACTTTTCGACAGGCTCGTGAGATAAAACGTCCGTTCGGGCACCATCGATGCCAGCGGCACCTGGCCACTGGCAAGAAACCCGTACGTGTCGTCTTCGACGATGAAAAGGTTCAGGCGAGAGGCGACGCGCGCAAGCTCTTGCCGACGCTTGGGCGACATCACGCGTCCGGTCGGATTCTGGATGGAAGGCATGCAGTACAACACGCGCGCACCCGATTCGAGCGCGGCGTCTTCGAGCGCGTCTGGCAGCACGCCGTCGGTATCCATCGCGACGGCCTGCGCGCGCACGTGCAGATGATTGGCCAGCGATCGCATTCCGGTGTACGTGAGCGACTCACACAAGACCGCCTCGCCAGGCGCGGTGAGAGTCGACAGCGCAACCGCCATCGCGTGCTGCGCACCGGACGTGAAAATCGTGTCCGCTGCCTCCGCGGGTACGTGCATGCGCCTGAGAAACTCGGCGGCAACGGCACGATGTTCCGGCCGACCCGCATGCGGCTGGTAGTTGAATAGCTGCTCCGGCACGACCCGCGAGATCAATGCCGCCAGTCGGCCGGCAAGCTCTCCCGCATGCGCCTGGGGAAGCAGCGCGTTGGTTCCGAGATCCACAAGGCCCGCCGCCTGAAATTGCGGGATCGCAAACGCGGGCGGCCTGACGAACGTGCCACGGCCGATCTCGCCGCGCACCAGCCCACGCCGATCGGCCTCGCTGTAGCCGCGCGTCACCGTCGTGACATTCATCCCAAGCGCGTCCGCCAGATCCCGTTGGGGCGGGAGTTGCTCGCCTGCCCGCAGGCGGCCGGTCTGGATGTCCGCGGCAATGGCCTTGGCCAACGCGAGGTAGAGGGGGCCGGATTTGCGGTCAATTCGCGGACGCCACATTGTATGGAAGCAATAATAACATTGACATCATGCATTGGGCGATCGAAGATCGCGAGCAGGATCGGGGTGGACCTTATGGTTGTCACACTCTTTCGTTCACGGTTGACGGCGCAGGCGGGCGACGACTACACCGCCATGTCCGGCGAGATGCTGGAGCGGGCGAAGACGTACCCGGGCTTTGTGGCGATGAAAAGTTTCAAGGCCGACGATGGCGAACGGCTGACGGTCGTTTGGTGGGAGAGCGACGATCTGCAGGCGGCGTGGCGGCGAGACGAGCGTCACCGCGAGGCGCAGCGCAAAGGCCGCGAGCGCTGGTACCACTACTATCACATCGAAGTCGCCACGGTGCTGCGGGAGCATCAGTTCGTCCGCCAGTCGTAAGTTACGGGGGACAGGCCTTGTCATCGGGGGACAGTCCCTGTCATCGGGGGACAGTCCCTGTCACGGGGGGACAGTCCCCCTCACCGCGGATAAAATCGGGGCATGACGTCTGCGACCGCTCCCGCCCCCTCCGCGTTATCCAGCGCGCGCACCGAGCTCGACACGTGGGTGCGCGAGCTGATGCAGTGGCACTTCAGTGCCGAAACGGGTTGCCCCTTCTGGCTGGAGTGGGCCTCAAAGGCCGGCTGGGATCCGCGGCGTGAGGTGGGCAGCTACGACGACCTCGATAAATTCGGCCCTTTCCAGGACGAGTGGCTCCGCGGCGGACCAGTCCGGCGTTGGGTCCCGCGAGCCTACCGCGATCGACCAATCTACACCTTCGAAACCGGTGGCAGTACCGGGGTGCCGAAGTCGCGGATCAACATCGACGACTTTCGCATCGATTACGAGATGTTCAGCCGGACGCTGCCCGATGAGTTTTTCCCGAAAGGTGCCGACTGGTTGCAAGTCGGCCCCAGCGGACCGCGACGCCTCCGGCTCGCGATCGAGCATCTCGCCCAGCATCGCGGTGGAGTCAATTTCTGTGTAGACCTCGATCCGCGCTGGGTCATCAAACTCATCAAATGGGGTGAGATGGAGATGATGGAAGCCTACAAGCGCCACGTCATCGATCAAGCCCTCATCCTGCTCAAGGCCCACGATTCGATTCGGTGCCTCTTCACCACGCCGAAGCTGCTCGAGGCGCTCTGCGAGCGCATCTCATTGAAAAAGGCTGGAATCACAGGCGTTTTCTGTGGAGGCACAGAAATGACCCCCCAGTTCCACCGATTCGCCGTCGAAGAGCTGATGGAAGGCGCGTACTTCGCGCCGACCTATGGCAACACGCTGATGGGGCTTGCCGGGCACAAGGAGCCTGAGCCCGACGACAACTGGGCCATCATCTATTTCCCGCCTGCGCCGCGGGCGATGATCGAGGTGGTCGATCCCGACCAGTCGACTCGCGTCGTGGGATACGGTGAGACGGGTCGCGTCCGATTGACGACGCTCACCAAGGAGTTCTTCATGCCGCGATTCCTCGAGCGCGACGAAGCCGAGCGCGAGCCGCCGTGCATGAAGTACCCCTGGGACGGCGTGCGCAACGTGCGACCGTTCTCGCGGTTCGCGAAGGCGGTTGTCGAAGGAGTGTACTGAATGCTGCACATTCCGATTCTGCGTTGGGGCACGTCGTACAAAAGCGTCGATCGCGTAATCGTGCCGCACTTTCGGACGCGCGCGCCGTTTGTGGAAATGAGTCTGGCAAACGTCGGCGTCATACGACGAGATCTGCTGCGGCAGTCCAACGCGCGGGACGCACTTGCCGCCATTCCCATCGCCGATCTCGTGCGAAGGGCGAAACACGCGGCTGAACACTTCGCCAACGACACCCTGCCCCTGGATCCATCCGAGGCTGCGACACAATCGCCACAGGATTACGTCGAGCAGGTGTCGGCGACGACTGGCATGCCGTGGGCCAATGTGCGGCGGAACATGGCCAAGGTCCATGGTGTGTTGAGCCGCGTCGACGAGGTGCTTCACGGCTTGACCCGGGGCCTGGACCTGAATGTGCTGGATGACGGCGTCGGCGAGACGCGCGGCCAGATCTTCAGCTTCTTCCCGCGCGCGGATGCGCTCGGCGTCGTCTTGCCAAGCAACTCGCCTGGCGTGCACTCATTGTGGGCGCCGGCCACCGTGCTCAAGATGCCGCTCGTGTTGAAACCTGGGAGCGCCGAACCGTGGACGCCGCTGCGGATCATCCAGGCGTGGATCAAGGCTGGCGTGCCCGCGGAGGCCTTCTGCTATTACCCCGCCGATCACGCGGGAGGAAATGAGATTCTGCGGTCCTGTGGCCGTGGAGTAGTGTTTGGCGATGTGGGCTCGACCAAGCGGTGGAAGTCTGACCCGCGCGTCGAAGTGCATGGGCCCGGGTTCAGCAAGATCGTGATTGGCCCGGACGCTGCCGACAACTGGGAGGCATACCTCGACTTGATGGTCGAATCGATCGCCAACAACGGCGGCCGTTCGTGTGTGAATGCGTCGGGCGTGTGGGTGACCAGGCACGGCGACCGGATTGCCGAGGCCCTTGCCGCGCGCCTGGCGACGGTCACGCCGCGACCCGCGGAGGATCCGGACGCGCTGCTGGCACCGTTTGCCGATCCATCTGTCGCCGAGCGCATCTCGCTGGCCATCGATCAGGACATGAACGGTGGCGAAGGCGGCTCGGCGGCTGTTGATGTGTCCGCAAGTGTCCGCGGCGCCCAGCGTGTGGTGACAGTCCATGGGGGCACGTATCTGCTGCCGACCGTGGTTCGATGTGATCCGTCACATCCCCTCGCGAATCGCGAATATCTCTTCCCCTATGCCAGCGTCGTCGAAACCCACGCCGACACGTTGCCCGAGGCGCTCGGCCCATCGCTGGTCGTCACGTGCCTTTCGGGCGACAACACGTTTCGCGAGCGGTTCGTCGCCTCGCCGCACGTGGATCGCCTCAATCTTGGGCCAATCCCAACGACGCAGATCGGCTGGGATCAGCCGCATGAGGGCAATCTGTTCGATCATTTGTACGCGCGGCGGGCGATCCAGCGACTCGCGTGAAACGGAGATGACGTACACGCCACCGAGACAGCGAGACACCGAGAATTTTGATTTGAAGATCCTTCGATCTCGCGATCGTGACAATTCGATTTCTCTGTGCCTCTGTGTCTCTGTGGCCCGTCCGTAGTGTCGTATGAATATCTTGTCCATCACCGCCGGGGCCGCCGACATGTTCTGTGGCAGTTGCCTGCGCGACAACGCGCTGGCTGCCGAACTGATGGCGCGTGGGCATCGGGTGACGCTGCTGCCCGTGTACACGCCAACGGTGACCGACGAGCCGAACATGAGCGCAGGACGGCCGGTGTTCTACGGTGGGATCAGCGTCTATTTGCAACAGCACCTGGCGATCTTCAGGCACACGCCGTGGCTTCTCGATCGTCTCTGGGACGCACCCGCGGTCATTCGGCGGTTCGCCAGCGGGGCCATCAATGTCGATCCGCGGATGCTTGGTGCGCTGACGGTGTCCACGCTTCGCGGCGAGAGTGGCTATCAACGCAAGGAAATGGAAAAGCTCGTGCACTGGCTGGCGGGCGAGCCGAGGCCGGATGTCGTTAATTTACCCAACTCGATGCTGATTGCGCTGGCGGCGCCGATTCGCCGCACGCTGCAGCGGCCGATCCTCATGACGCTGCAAGGCGACGATTTGTTCCTGGACGGGCTGACGGAACCGTACAAGAGTCAGGCCATCGATTTGATCAGGCAGCAACTACACGAGGTCGACCTCTTTGTCTCGGTCAGCGAGTACTACACTGCTTACATGAGCGACTATCTCGGCATCCCTCGATCGCGGATGCGTACGGTGCCGCTTGGCGTGAACGTTGCGGACTTCGCCCGCCGCGCACCGCTCAGGCGTGACCCGTTCACTGTCGGATACTTCGCGCGCGTGGCGCCCGAGAAAGGGCTCCACAATCTTGCGGAGGCGTATCGCATCATGCGACAGGAGCGCGGACTTCCATCGGCTCGACTGGTCGCCGCGGGCTATCTCGGGGCCGGCCACCGAGCGTATCTCGAGAGTGTCCAGCGGAAGCTCGCCGACTCGGGGCTCGGCGATGAGTTCGAGTACTTCGGGACGGTCGATCGCGCGGCCAAAGTCCGGTTTCTGCAGTCGCTCGACGTGCTGTCGGTCCCAAGCGACTATCACGAACCCAAAGGACTTTACTTACTCGAAGCCATGGCCTGCGGAGTACCAGTCGTGGAACCCAATCATGGTGCGTTTCCAGAACTTCTGCGGCATACCGGGGGAGGGCTGCTCGCCAAGTCGGCAAAGCCGTCTGATATTGCGGACGCCATTCTCGACGTGTGGCGCGATCCTGCGGGGGCAACGGCAATGGGCACGCTTGGAGCGGAGGGCGTACGGCGAGCCTACACCACCGCTCACATGACGGACGGGATGCTCGCGGTGTACAGCGAGCTCACGCATGCACAACCGCGGGAGCACGCCGCAACAGCCTGATTTTCCGATAACGTTGACCTGTGCTCGAAGCACGCCAGCTCACCAAAACTTATCAGTCGCCGGCTGGGCCGCTCACGGTACTTGCAGACGTGTCTTTTGCGCTGCACCCAGGCGAGTCGGCGGCCATCATGGGCCCATCGGGGTCCGGAAAGAGCTCGCTGCTCTACGTCCTTGGGGGCCTGGAGCCGCCGACCAGCGGCGTGGTTACCCTCGATGGTCAGAATCCATATGAGCTGGACGCTGACTCACTTGCGACATTCAGGAATCGACGAGTGGGCTTCGTCTTTCAAGACCATTGCCTGCTGCCGCAGTGTACGGTGCTCGAGAACGTGCTCATCCCGACACTGGTTGGCGAGGCCGATGGCAATGTTGCCGCCCGCGCACGCGCTCTTCTTCAAGACGTTGGCCTCGGCGCACGACTCGATCATCGGCCGGCCGCATTGTCTGGTGGCGAAAAGCAGCGGGTTGCGCTTGCACGCGCGCTCGTCCGCGAGCCCGGCTTGTTGCTCTGTGATGAGCCCACCGGTAATCTCGATGCGGATTCGGCCGATCGTGTCGCCGCACTCTTGCTGACCCTGCATCAGCGCCAGCGAACGATACTCATCGTCGTGACTCACAGCGAAGCGCTGGCACAGCGATTTCAAAAGCGATGGACCATCACGCGAGGGACACTCAACGCCTGAGGCGTTGCATCGAGGACATGTCGTTTTCCAACCTGATCGTCGCAAGCCTCCGTCACTATCGCGGCCTGCACGCGTTGGTGACCTCCGGCGTCGCCGTGGCCGTTGCGGTGCTCGCTGGCGCCTTGCTCGTCGGCGCGTCGGTCCGCGGAAGCCTGCGCGAGCTCGCATTGAGCCGACTAGGCGCTACCGAGGCTGTCGTCTCGTCGACGGGGTTTTTTCGCGAGCAGCTTGCCGAGGAGATACAGCGCGCGCCGATTGCCGTCGCGACGCCCATCCTGACACTCACCGGCGCGGTAACGCACGAAGACAGCCGTCGAACCGCGGCACGGGTCCAGGTTTTCGGGATCGACGATCGATTCTTCACGTTCCACGGACGCCCGGCCGACGCACCGACGGAACGCCAGGCGTGGATCAGCTCGGGTCTTGCCGCGGAGCTTGGCGCGGCGGCGGGCCATGGCCTGCTGCTTCGCATCGCGAAGCCGACCGATATCCCGCTGAGCACGCTGCAGGGCCGTCGCGATGATGTCAACGAACGTGTCCGATTGTCGGTGACGCGTGTCGTCGATCGATCCGCGCTCGGCGAGTTTTCATTGCTGCCTTCGCAGGGTCCGGCTCTCTCGATATTCGTAGCTCTGTCGCGGCTCCAGCAGGATCTCAATCTCGAGGCGACGGTCAATACGCTGCTAGTTCGCACGGAGGACGGAGCGGGCCGGACGTCCGCCCTCGCTGAAGCTTCGGCGGACCGCCGTAGCCTTGGCGGAGGCTGGTCAGTCCCGCCGCCCGGCGCGAAGGCCGCACCCTCTAATGTCCTGGAGGCCGTCCAGCAAGCCGTCCAGTCGTCCGCTCAATTGGAAGATCTCGGACTCACCGTGCGTAACACCCCGCCGTCTGTCTCGATTCTCGAGAGTCGCACGGGTCTCTTGCCTGAATCGGTCGCGCGCCGCGCGGCCGAGACCGGCGGCCGCTCAACGGTTGGTGCACTCACCTATCTCGCGAACTCAATCCGTGCGCGCGGTAGGGAAATCCCCTATTCGGTAATCACCGCGGTCGATCTTGAGGCATACGATCGGATCGCCAACCCTGCGCCGCCGTTGCGGCCGACGCTCCGCGCCCGCCCGGCCGGCGCGGCAACACCGCTTCCACCGATTCGATTGAACGAATGGGCTGCGGACGACCTGGGCGTCGTGTCAGGCGATCGAATCGACGTGGATTATTTCCTGTGGTCCGATCAGGACGGCCTGCAAACGCACACCGCGGCCTTCACATTGGTTGGCGTCGTGCCGATGTCCGGAGCGGGCGGCGATCGCACGTTGACGCCGGAGTACCCGGGAATCACCGATGCGGCCGACGTGACGTCATGGGACCCGCCATTTCCTGTGGACATGAAACGCGTCCGCAAGAAAGACGAAGACTACTGGGACGCGTGGCGTGGTGCGCCCAAAGCGTTCATCCCGCTCGAAGAGGGGCAGCGCCTTTGGCCAAGCCCATTCGGCTCACTTTCATCCCTTCGCACCTCGTCTACCGTCACGGGATGGCCACCAGTCGAGTCACTGGATGTGTTCGGGGCGGGCATCACGGTCCGACCGGTGCGCGCCGAGGCGCTCGCTGCGGCTGACGGGACGACGGACTTCGGCGAGTACTTCATTTACTTCAGCTTTTTTCTGGTGATTTCCGGACTGCTGCTCGCCGGTATGTTCTTCGCGCTCAGCGTCGAGCAACGCGCCAAAGAACTTGGCCTCTTGTCCGCCGTGGGCTTCCGCGCCCGTGATGTCCGCCGGGTGCTGCTCGTCGAGGCCGCGATCCTGGCAGCGACCGGCAGCCTCATTGGTATCGCCGGCGCGATTGGATATGCGGCACTCATCATGTACGGCCTACGCACCTGGTGGGTGGGCGCCGTTGGCACGACTTCACTCGAACTACATGTCGATGCAATGCTCCTCGTCGCGGGTGCGGCCGGGGCATTGATCGCCGCCGTCATCGCACTGTTCCTGTCATTCAGGCGCCTGGCCAGCCGTTCAGCGCGGCAGCTGCTCAGTGCCGGATTGGAGAACGAATCAGGCGTCGCGCTGATCGGCGGGACTGAAGCCCCGCACTCCAAGTCTGGCGCGATCTCGATCGTCGCACTCGCCGGCGCGATCGCTCTGGTGTCCGCGGCGCTTCTCACGCAATTCAACCGGGTCGCCGCCTTCTTCGGCGCCGGGGCTCTTCTCATGATCGCGGGCTGCGCGGTATTTGCTGCCTGGCTCCGCCGTGCGGACGCTCGCTCCACATCTCGTCCCAGCATCATCCGATTCGGCGCGGCGTATGCACGCTGGCGCCCGACGCGCAGCGTCCTGTCGGCGGCGCTCATCGCTTTTGCCTGCTTTGTGATTGTCGCGGTCGGCGCCTTCCGGCGCGATCCGGCAGGCGCGTCGCTGGCACGCGATTCGGGCACCGGCGGCTTCGTCCTGATGACCGAGTCGGTGGCGCCGCTCATGCACAACCCGAATACCGAAGCCGGTCGTGACGAGTTGAGCCTAACGGGGTATGCAGAGATCGATCGCGCGCAGGTCTCGCGATTCAGACTCAGACCGGGCGATGAAGCGAGCTGTCTGACACTGTATCAACCCAAGAATCCGCGGCTGGTTGCGCCAGAAACGTCCTTTCTCAGCACTCCGCGCTTTTCGTTTGCGCAATCTATCGCCGAAACCGCCGAGGAGCGTTTGAATCCCTGGCTGCTTCTCAACCGCAGGTTTGGCGACGGCGCCGTCCCGACGATTGCCGACCAGACAACGCTCACCTATGTCTTTCATCTCGGCCTTGGCGAGGACTTCGTTTTCACCCCAGAGGGCCGATCGCCGATCCGACTCCGTATCGTCGGTGCGCTGTCAGACAGCGTCCTGCAGTCGGAGCTCATCATCGGCGAGCGCGATTTCGTCCGCTTGTTTCCGCACAACGAAGGCTATCGCATCTGGATGGTCGATGCCCCAGAGGCGGACGCGACGGCATTGACCACGCTGCTCGAAGATCGGCTGTCGGACTTCGGGGTCGACGTCACGGACACACGCGCGCGACTCGCGTCCTATCATCAAGTGGAAAACACGTACCTGTCCACGTTCCAGGCACTTGGCGCGCTCGGCCTTCTGCTGGGAACGCTCGGCCTCGCCGCCGTCCTGGCGCGCAACGTCCTCGAGCGGCGGCGCGAGCTCGGACTGCTCGGGGCGATTGGCTTCACGCCACGTCACGTGCGCACGGTGGTAGCGACCGAGAGCCTTTTGCTCGTCGTGTGCGGTGTCGTCATCGGCACCGTGGCGGCGCTTGTCGCCGTGGCGCCAGCGCTCGTGGAACGGCCAAATGCTGTACCGTTTGGCAGTTTGAGTCTGCTCCTCACCGCGGTCATCGTCACTGGACTGCTGGCGTCGGTGGCGGCCGTGCGACTTGCCACGTCGGTGCCTGTCGTCGAGGCGCTGAAGACTGAATGATCGAGTTGAAACGTCTCGGACATACTGATGTCTCAGATAAAGAACGGGCCGCAGATGACGCAGATGCTCGCAGACTGCGGTGAGCCCACCGCGGGTCGGAGACCCGCGGTATGCGTGAGGGAAAAGGCCGTGGCCGAAAGAGCTCGTCGTCACTCTGTAGCTCTTTCGGCCACGGCCTTTTTCCTCACGCTAGCGGCCTCCGGCCGCTGGGCTCACACCATCTTGCGGCTTACGTGTCAGGCGTAATCAAATGCGCGCATCGGTGAAGTCCATGGAAGTCTACGAGCGGCTTTCCAATCTGCGTCATCTGCGTCATCTGCGGATGAGTTTTCTGCTCCTTTTCATCACTGCAGCAACTGCTGCAGGACAGACCGGGCCCGCGGCGTGGCCGCAGTGGCGCGGGCCCGCGCGCGATGGCGTCGCGACTCTCCTTGCACCCGCAACATGGCCCCAGTCGTTGACAAGGCGGTGGGAGATCGTTGTTGGTGCGGGACATTCGTCGCCCGTGCTTGCAGGCGATCGGGTGGTCGTGCACGCGCGGCAAGGTGAGCGTGAGGTCACCCGTGCGGTCGATCTGAAAACCGGCAAAGAACTGTGGCGAAGCGACTACCCCGCGCCGTACACGATGAATCCAGCCGCGCGCGGTCACGGCCCCGGCCCCAAGTCCACACCGGTTGTTGCTGACGGTCGGGTCTTTACGTTTGGAATCAGCGGCATTCTCTCGGCGCACGATATCGCGACTGGCAGGCTGATCTGGCGCACCAACGCGCCCGCTGCGCCGCCAGAATTCGGCACAGGGATGTCGCCCATCGTCGAGGGCCCACACGTCATCGCGCATGTGGGCGCCAATGACCAGGGTGCGGTGACGGCCTTCGACGTGGCGACTGGCGAAGTCCGATGGCGATGGACCGGCGACGGCCCCGGCTACGCCTCGCCCGTAATAACGGACATTGGCGGCACGCGGCAGATCATCACGCAGAGCGAAAACGCCGTGATCGGCCTGCGGCCGTCGAATGGCCAGTTGCTCTGGCGGATTCCCTTCAAGACAAATTTCGATCAGAACTCAATCACGCCGGTCGTCGTGAAGGACCTGGTCGTGTACTCAGGCCTCGAGAACGGCACGACAGCGGTCCGCATCGTGCGCAAAGGGACTGAATGGGCAATCGCACCCGCGTGGAAAAACGAACAGGTGTCGATGTACATGAGCTCACCGGTCGTGAGCGGCAGCACACTCTACGGTCTGTCTCATCGGAACCGCGGACAGTTCTTCGCGATCGATCTCGCGACCGGGAAAACGCTGTGGACGACAGCTGGCCGCGAAGGGGAGAACGCCTCAATCATGGTCGCCGGGTCGTGGCTGCTGCTAAGTACCACCAACGGCGAGCTCATCGTCGCGCGAGTCAATCCTGCGCGCTTTGAAGAGGTCAAGCGTTACACCATCGCGAATTCTGCCGTCTGGGCTCACCCCGCCGCCGCAGGTCACGTGATTCTGGTGAAGGATGTGGAAAAGCTGATTTGCTGGACCGTGTAGCGTCGCTTGTGGCCTGCCGCTCTGGGGCACTGGGCCTGGAGGCCTTGGGCCTGGGGCCTTCTCACACGTAGTACCTGCTTGTACATCCCCCTTCTGAAAATCCATCCACCCAGCGGACCCAGCCAGTCCAGCACGTAGTGCATGTAGCCCAAATCCATCATCTCGATCAAATTGCCATCAAAGTCCTTCACGAAGAAGAAGGTGTGCCCCCGTGGTGAACGCTCCGGCTTGCTGACACACTCGACGCCCTTGCTCACCAGGTAGTCGTACCACTTCTGCGTGTTGCGGACGTTGAAGCTGATATGTGTGAGGCCGACGCGATTCCACGGGATCGATACGGGCGGCTGCTGCGGTTGAAACTCGAAAATCTCGAGCACGGCTCCTCCCGGAACCCGGATCCATCCGATCTTGCAGCGCGGCTGGTCAGCGTTCACGCCGAAGAAGCTGCGCACACGATCCGGCGGAGTGTCTGCAACGCCCACGAGGGGGCATCGGAAAACGTCCCAGTAAAACTTCACGGCTTTGTTGAAGTCCGACACAGTGATCCCAGCATGGCTGAACGATCGAGCTCTCACGTCGTCTCTCTCTCTAGGTCAAGTTCGGTGTCTTTGATGTGGTCGGCCACCCTGAGGGCCTGCGCCACAATGGTGAGGCCCGGGTTGACCGCCGCCGATGAAGGGAAGAACGACGCGTCAACGACAAACAAATTCTCCACGTCGTGCGCGCGGCAGTACTGGTCCAGGACCGACTGCCTGGGATCCCGGCCAAAACACAGCGTGCCGCACTGGTGGGTTGTGTTCTTGCTGCCATGTGAGTGCTTGATCACACACCAGAAGCCGAGGCGCTTGAGGATTCGCGACGTTTCCTTCACGAGCGCCTTATGAGACTCGACGTTGTTCGGCCGATAGTCCAGGCGGATGCGGCCGTTGGGCGCGACGCTCACGCGATTGTCGAGGGTCGGCAGATCCTCGGACATCACCAGCCAGTCAACGCCACGCGACACCCAGAGATCGTACGCCCATACCGGGATCCATGGATACGCGGTCTGGGCCATGACGCCGTGCGTCCGCCCTTGGGACTGAATCTGACCCAGTGGATAACCGTTGTCAGGACCGTGAAAATAAAAATCGTTGATGGCCACCGTCTTCTGGAACACGGTCGTGTTCTGACGCAGCGGATGAAAGCCCTCCATCATCGTCGCCAGGTGCGCCATGTAGCGTCTGCCCACGAGACCCGAGGAGTTGGCGAGGCCTGCCGGGTGCTTGTCGCTGGCCGACTGCAGCAGCAGCGCAGCCGACTGAATGGCGCCACACGCAACGATGACGACTGGCGCTTCGACACGCTCGAGCGCACCGTTGCGATGGACTTCAACGGCTTCAACCCTCGTGCCCGACGGATCAGTCAGAAGACGTTGGGCACGAGCGTTCGTCCACAGGGTGACGTTCGTGCGTGCGATCGCGGGACGAATACAGCAGACGTCCGCGTCGCTCTTGGCGTGCACCTTACACGGGAACGAATTGCAGGTATTGCAGAGAATGCAGCCGTCGCGCTCGCCCGGTTTGACGAGGCCGAGCGGCAGCGGCGAGGGATGAAGCCCCAGGTCTCGCAGCTTGTCGACAATCTCCGCCATCGCCGGCGCATGAGGAATGGGCTCGAACGGATAGGGCTTGCGTGGGGACTCGGTCGGATCGAGGCCATGCTGCCCATGGACATGGTACAGGCGCTCGGCGCGCTCATAAAAGGGCTCGAGCGTGTCGTAGTCGATCGGCCACGCGGGAGACACGCCGTCCATGTGCTGCAGGGCCTCGAAGTCCTCACGTCGCAGCCGATAGAGCACGCTGCCCCAGAACTTGGTGTTGCCGCCGACGCTGTAATGGGTGTAGGGAAAGAACTCACGGCCGTTCGCGTCGAGCCAGGTGTCTCTGGTCTGGTAGCGGCGATGCTTCCACACCGCTTCGGGGTTCCAGTTTTCGTCCTCCTGGCGAACGAAATCGCCGCGCTCGAGGACGAGTATGCGGGCGCCGCTGTCCGACAGCGCATGCGCCATCGTCCCTCCGCCGGCGCCACTGCCAATGATGATGATGTCGTAGCGCTCGTTCACGGTCTGGCGTGCTCGATGCTGGCGTAGATCTGGTCCATCAGTCGTTGATCGTCAATGGCCCGCTCGAGGCTCATCTCGGGTGTGCGCCCTTCCCTGATCGCGCGGACAAAGTCACGATACATCGCTTGATAACCGCGCATGTCTCGAAATCCAGGCAGCCGCAGTCGCGGCAGGCCCTGGCCTCGAACCACGACGAAGAGGCCATTGGATTCGAAGGTGATGATGCCCTTGCGTCCAAACAGCTTGGACACCCGCAGGCCTCTGAAGAGCGATGGGATTTCTCGCGAGTAGTAGAGAGAGCCGACCGCATTGTTGTCGTATCGGAAGGCGACCATCATGCTCTTGATTCGTGTATCGGGGCCCTCGCGCGACGCCGAGGGCTGATATCCGTGAATCCTCGTGATCGTGGGACCCAGACTGCCCGCCAGATGGAGCCAGTGGATCCCTTCCTCGAAAAAGGCGTCGCCGCCAGCCAGGGCTTCGTCGTTGCGCCAGTCTTCCGTCGTCTTCAACCGCTTGGCAAGCGTCGTGAAGTGTGCGAAGACCATCTCGCCGATGACGCCCTCGGCGATCAGCTTTCGGAGGCATACCGCCAGTGGCTTGTAGTGATCGTTCTCACCGACAAGGACCACTCGATTGGCGCGATCCCTTGCGGCCTGGACCGTCCGATAGTCCTCCATCCGGAGATACGCCGGCTTCTCGACGAGTACGTGCTTACCGGCTTCGAGGGCGCGCAACGTGAGGTCGAGGTGGAACCGCGGCGGGACTGCGATGATGACGGCCTCCACGCGTGGATCGTCGATCGCGGCGGCGTAGTCGGCAAAGGCGGTCGTGCCGCCAAAGCGGCGGCAGTAGGCTTCGGCCTTCGCTCTGTCACGGCTCGCATAGCTGCTTGTGATGACCGTCCCAAGGGCTTTCAGATGTCGGCTGTGTACCTGCGTGATGAAGCCACATCCCAAAAAGGCTACGCGCAGCGGATCGGGCATCGCTCAGCTTCAATCATAGTGCGAGGTAAGCGTTGACCGCCCAAAGAGCGTAAGACAATGATTACCGTCGAATCTGGGGGATTCAATGCGTCGTCGCACAGTTCTGATTCTGTTTGTTCTGTTGAGTAGCACGTCGGCGATATCAGCCAACTGGCCGGCGTGGCGTGGCCCGGCCGGTGATGGCGTCAGTCCGGAAAAAAATCTGCCCATCAAGTGGAGCCCTTCGGAAAACATTGCGTGGAAGCTGGCGCTCCCTCAGTGGAGCGGTGCAACGCCGGTCATTTGGGGCGACATGATTTTCCTGAACGTCGCCGAAGCCGATCGGGACGGCCTCTCGCTCTGGGCTGTGAGCCGATCAAAAGGCGAGGTGCTCTGGAAGCGACCGCTCAGCACCGGCAACAACCAGCAGCGGAAACAGAACATGTCGTCGCCCTCGCCCGTGACCGATGGCGTCACGGTGTGGGTCATGACGGGCACGGGATTTCTCAAGGCGTTTGATTTCAAGGGTACCGAGCTCTGGATGCGCGACATCCAGAAGGACTATGGGCGCTTCGGGCTCAACTGGGGCTACGCCAATTCGCCGTTGCTGCACGACGGAGACCTGTTCGTGCCCGTCCTCCACGGCATGAAGACGGACGACCCGTCCTACATGCTGCGCATCGATGGCAAGACAGGCAAGACGGAATGGCGTGTCGAGCGACCGACCGACGCCATCCGCGAATCACCGGATGCCTACATCACGCCTGCCCTGGCGCGTGTCGGCAAAGGCTTTGAGATCATTCTGAACGGTGGTGACGTCGTCACGGGCCACGATCCCGCGACGGGCAAAGAGTTGTGGCGCGCCGACGGCCTCAACCCGGACAACAATCCTGCGTACCGCATTGTCGCGTCGCCCGTCGCGCACGGCGACATCGTGATAGCCCCAACGCGCGAGCGCCCCATGCTCATTCTCAAGGCTGGTGGGCGCGGTGACGTCACGACCTCCCACAAGCTGTGGGACTTTCAGAACGGCCCCGATGTCCCGACGCCAGTCACTGATGGGACGTATCTGTATGTCGTGAATGACCGCGGGATTGCGTACTGCCTCGACCTCAAAACCGGTAAACCGATCTACGGCCCCGAACGGCTCACACCAGGAACGTACAGCGCATCGCCGGTACTTGCCGACGGCAAGATCTACATCACCAACGAAGACGGGATCGCGACGGTGTACAAGGCGGGGCCGAAGTTCGAAATCCTCGCCGAGAACAAGATGGACGACTACACGTTGAGTTCGATCGCGGTGAAGGAGGGTCAGCTGTTCCTGCGGACCAGGAACTGGTTGTGGGTGATTGGGGAGCGGCGGGAGAATTAGGGCTGCCGCATCGGCCTACGGTCCACGGTCCACGGCCTACGGTCCACGGTCTACGGCCTGCGGCCTACGGTCTGCGGCCTACGACATGGGTAGCGGGTAGCTATTTCCGATCTCCAACAGAACCAGCTACCCGTTGTGCCAATACCTCGAGACCTCGAACCACCCGATCAAATCGATGCTCGACCTGAGACGCAGCATCGGACTTCAAGTAACCAAGTCTTCCGGCGACAGTGAGTAAGTACCGAGCTTCGCTGGCCGAACCGCAGGCGATGCGCAAGAACTGTGCGTATTCCTTGTTCGAATCTCTGGCAGAGCCTTCGACAATGTTGCAGGGTACGGATACACTGGCGCGCCGAAGTTGAGCCTGCAACCCGTAGCGTTCCTCACTCGGGAACGATTGGGTCATGCGGTAGACGTCGATCACCAGCTGGTCGGCCATTTGGAAGACTTCCAGCTTTTTGAAATCGTGACTCATGTGTGTCGCAGTGCAATCCAACTGCCCTAAGAGGAGGCAATGATGTCGTGGATGGTGTTCGTTGCTGGTGCGGTGCTGTCTTGGGGCCTGTATGGTGCGTCGCTTCACCGGGGTCAAGTTTTGTTGGGAAACCCTCTGAAGGCGCTATTTTGTGTGGGCGTTGCCTACGTGTTAATCGCGGTGCTGGTCCCTGTGGGTGCGCTTGCGTCGCAGGATCAGTTGAGAGGCTTCAATTCAACAGGAGCACTCACCGCGACGGTGGCAGGAGCTCTGGGTGCAATCGGTGCCGTCTGCATCATCTACTCGTTTCGCGCGGGCGCGTCACCCTTATATGTAATGCCGCTTGTTTTTGGTGGCGCGCCCCTGGTCAACGTTCTGGCGACGATGGTGATCCATCCACCGAAGGAGACCCCCAATCCACTATTGTACGTAGGATTTCTGCTCGCTGCCGTCGGCGCAGGCATGGTTTTGTACTTCCGACCGACCACCTAGATGGTGATGATGGAAATTGAGACCAGGCCGTAGAGCCGTAGACCGCAGACCGTAGACCGTGGACCGTGGACCGTGGACCGTTAGAATCGCACGCGTACACCTAATTGAATCTGCCGTGCCGATGTGATCGTGCTTCTGATCCGTCCAAAATTGGCGAGCGGCAATTCACCATCCGCCTCCCCGGCAAACGCAATGAGCTGAGGCGGGCCGAAGTTGGCGCGGTTGAAGATGTTGAACACTTCCACCCTCAACTCCAGCCGTCCGCCATCGCCCAGCAGTGGCCAGGTGCTGTCTTTCACCAGCGACAGATCCATCGTTCGCAGATTTGGTCCGATGAAATCGCCGCGGCCGGCGTTGCCGAACGTGCCTGCGGCCGGAAGCGCAAATGCCGCGGGATTGAACCAGGCAACCGGATCCCCCGTCACCGCAGTTTCGGCGTCAAAGCCCGGCGCATAGCTTGCCCGATCGCGGCCGATGCCTGGCCCGAGCGACGGTTGCCACAACGATCGCGAGCGATTGTTCTGGACGAACACCGTCAGCGGGCTGCCGCTGCGAACGTTGACGATCCCCGACAGTCGCCATCCACTCAAGAACGCACCGGCGGCGCCCGAAAGATCACGGCCCAATGGCAGGTCGTAACTGAAGTTGAGAACCCAGTTGTGCTCCGCGTGGAAGTCGGAAAGGCCCTTGTTGTAATCGGGGATGAACTCGGGAAATGCCGACGTCGTACCGTTGGTGGCGTCCGAGAAAAATGTGGACGCTTGCGTCGTGTCCTCGGCCTTCGCCCACGTATATGACGACTGAAACATGAAGCCGTTCGACCATCGACGACGGGCTTCGAAAATCAGCGCCCGGTACCAGGAGTCGCCGTCCGAGCTCTTCAGCTCGATCGTCGTCCAGGCGGAGTTCGCCCGTGCACCTCCGACGGGGAAAAATGGCTGACCATCGGCGCCTGTGACTGGTGTCGCAGTATTGACGTCGTTGCTTCGCAACAGATGCTCACCGCGCGAGCCGGCGTACCCAATCGTCACTGCGGTTTTGCCGAAGATCTCGCGCTGGAGGCTCAAGTTCCAGACCTGTACGCGAGGGGTCACGACGTCCCACTGCACGGGGCGAACCGACAAGCCGGAGGCGCGATCGAACGGCGGATTCGGAAACGTTGGATTCTGAAACACGACTCGCGGCGTCGCCGGTGGATTGGTGACGGTCACGATGAGGTTCTGGGAACTGTTGGTGTTGAAGTACATCCCATAGCCGCCGCGCAGGGCCGTCAGGCCATCGCCGGTCAGGTTCCACGCAAACCCTGCACGCGGCGAGACGTTGTTCTTGTCGGGCCCTTCGTACAACTGTCCCAGTGTGGCCGTGCGATCGCTCAGGTTCACGAGGGCTGAATCGCGGCCGTTGATGTCGCGCGGCATCGTCATGACTTCGTAGCGGACGCCGGCGTTGAGCGTGAGCCGATCGCTGACCGGGAACTCGTCCTGCAGATAGCCGCCGAGAATCCAGAATCGCCAGTAGCGGTCGAACTCACCTTGTGGCGTCAATCCGATGAAGCTGGTCGCACGGTTCTCGAGGAACGCGCGCAGGTTCGCGAACGAATACGTGCCGAGGCTGAACGTGGGATTCACCATGTTCTGCAGGTAGCGCTCGGCGATCGCACCAAACTTCAGCAGATGGCGTCCAGGCGTCGTGGCGAAGTCGCTTTGAAAGCCCAGTACCTGCTGGAGAAAGCGCACATCCACAGAGCTCTGCGTCCCGAAGCGGTTGAGACCAGCCACGTCGATGTTGCCGACGAACTGACGGCCCGGGACGAATGGTGCGAGCGGGGATCCGGTGTTGGCCTCGACCTGTTGGCCCACGCGCGTGCGGCTGTACCCGACGCGGTAGGTTCCGAGCGTAGCGTCAGTGATCACATCACGATACTCGCCGGTAAAAAACTGATTACGCGAGACGAAATAGCGCGGGAACTGCGGATAGTCGGTTGGCAGATACTGTTCGGCATCATCAATCGTATAGCGTCCGAAGATCTGACTGCCCGGGCCGACGTTGTAGTCCACTCGGCCCTGCAGGAAGTGCTGATCGAGCCGCTGATCGAATTGGAAGTTGTGGATTGCCGTGCCATCGCCCAAGACACGGCCGTTCGGCAACGGGTATTCGGCCAGATACGGCGCCACACCCTGATTGACACCCACGTTCAGCAACGTCCCCGGATTCGCGGGATCCGGAAGCAGTCCTCGCCGCGCGTTTTCGTCCGGCACGGTAGACGTGATGGTGCGACCGAGATTTTCGTGCAACGCTTCGTAGCCAGCAAAGAAAAACAACTTGTCGCGCCGCAGCGGGCCGCCCAGCGCGCCGCCAAATTGATTCCGCGTGAACGGTGGCTTGCCGGCCACGTCAAAGTAGTTTTTCGCATCCAACGCATCGTTGCGATGGAACTCATACACACTGCCGCGGATGTTGTTGCTTCCGGCCTTGGTCAGAGCGTTGATCTGACCGCCGCTCATGCGGCCGAACTCGGCGCTGTATGCGTTGGTCTCGACGCGGAACTCCTGCACCGTCTCCATCCCGAGCGCCGTGCCCGCCGCGCTGCCTGCTGGACCATTCGTCATGTCGTTGAGTAACGTCCCGTCGAGCAGATAGACATTCGATCGCGGATCCTGTCCGTTGACGCTCATACCGAGCCCATGGGCCACCACTGATCCCCCATCCCGGTGCGGGTACGCCACGACGCTCGGCTGCAGCAGCGCAAGGTCCGTGTAGTTGCGCCCATTGAGCGGGAGTTCTTCGATCGCGCGGTCGTCAACCAGATAACTGAGCTCGCCGCTCCGGGTGTTGACAGCAGGTGCTTCGCCGACGACGGTCACTGTTTCGGCGACCCCGCCAACTGCCAGCGTCACGTTCACGACTGCAGTCTGCGCAATGGTGAGCGTCACCCCGCTCCGCAGCAGCGGGCGGAACCCCGCAAGCTCCGCGCGGATCTCATACGTTCCGGGCGGCAGCGCCGGGATGGTATAGCGTCCCTGGGTGTCGGACGTGGTACCGCGCTGCAGACCTGTCTCCGTTTGTCTCGCAGTCACGCTTGCACCCGGCAACGCACCACCCTGGTCATCCAGGATGCGGCCCGCAAGGGTTGCGGTCGTGACTTGCGTGACCTCGGACCCTGCGCCGGTGCTCGCTGAGGCTCGCGCCGCCGCCAATGCGAGCGAAGGCTGGGTTAACAGAAGGGCGATGATGACCGTAAACAGCAGAACAGCGTGAAAAAGACGACGATTCATAGGGCTTCTCGTATACTACGCGCGCTTGATGGTCGACGTTTCGTTGCCCTGCCTCTTAGGCCTTTCTTGTCTGCCGTAGCTCGGGCGACGGCCGAGCGAAGGCGGATCCCATCCGTATGACACCAGCGTCAGCCCCACGGCTCACCCCTGTTCAATGGCTGATCTGTGCCATTGCCGCTCTTGGGTTCGCGTTTGATATCTACGAAGTCCTGATGGCGCCCCTGGTTGTGGGGCCTGCCATCGGAGAGCTCACCGGCGCCCGGCCCGGCACGCCAGCATTCAACTACTGGGTCGGCCTCTTCTTCTGGGTGCCCGCCATCGTCGGCGGCGCATTCGGCTTGCTTGGCGGATACCTCACCGATCGGTTTGGCCGCCGGCGCGTACTGGTCTGGAGCATTCTTCTCTACGCGTTTTCGGCCATGGCGGCAGGCTTCTCGACCAGCGTCGAGATGCTCCTCGTCCTGCGTTCGACGACGTACATCGGCGTGTTCGTCGAGTTTGTCGCCGCCGTCGCGTGGATCGCGGAGCTCTTCCCCGATCCGAAACAACGTGAATCCGCTCTCGGCTACACGCAGGCGTTTTCGTCGATAGGCGGGTTGATGGTCACCGGCGCGTACGCGATCGCCGTCACGTATGCGGATTCGTTTCCAGCGATTAACGGATCCCACTCACCGTGGCGCTACACGTTGATTTCGGGCGTGATCCCTGCCCTGCCGTTGATTCTGATCCGTCCCTTCCTCCCGGAATCGCCTGCGTGGCAACAGAAAAAATCCGCTGGCACGCTCAAGCGCCCGAGTCTCAAGGCCCTGTTCACTCCCGAGCTGCGGCGAACTACGATCGTGACGACTATTCTGTTTGCGTGCGCGTATGGGGCGGCATTTGGTGCGATTCAGCAGATGCCGCGTATTGTCCCTGGCCTGCCAGAAGTGCGATCGCTACCCGTTCCGCAGCAACAACAAACAGCGAGTCTTGTACAGGCGTTTCAAGAAGTCGGCGGACTCGTCGGCCGATTTGCACTCGCGTTTTTGGCGATCCGGATTGTCTCGCGTCGCAAACTGTTGCACGTTTTTCAAATTCCGGGCCTCATCGTCGTGCCGATTGTCTTCTTCTACGCAGGCACGACCAGCCTCGAGCTCGCGAAGTGGGGAATGCTCCTGGCGGGACTGTTTACCGTGGCCCAATTCTCTTTCTGGGGCAACTATCTGCCGCGTGTTTATCCGACGCATCTTCGCGGCACTGGTGAGGGATTCGCGGCGAACATCGGGGGCCGTATGCTCGGGACAGGCTTCGCGTTCGTAACCACGCAGCTCACCAATGTGATGCCAGGCGCAACACCTCAGACCCGCCTCGCGTATGCCGCTGCGGTCGTGGGATTCGGGGTGTACTGCATGGGGTTCATTGCCAGCCAGTACCTCCCCGAACCCAAGAGCGCGCAACTGCCTGAATGACACTGGCGCCCGATGAAGCGATTCACTGCCCTCATCCTCGTGCTTGCGTGCGTGCCAGTGGCGCTGAGGGGATCCGATTGGCCGCAGTGGCGCGGGCTATTCGGTCGTGGCGTTTCCGACGAGCGTGGCATCGTCACCGAGTGGACGGCTTCCACTAACATCGCGTGGAAAACCCCAATCGCCGGACGTGGTCATTCCTCACCAATCGTCTCGCGTGGCCGGATTTTTCTCACCAGCTCGGTGAAAGGCGAGCACGTACCCGGCCGGAAGGCGCCCATCCACCTTGGCTTCGATCGAACGCCCGGATACGTCCACCCTGACAGCATGGATGTGGACTTCAAACACACTCTGAAAGTGCTGGCCGTCGATGCGGGTTCTGGAAGAGTCCTGTGGGAGCGCACCGCGTATGACGGCTTGATGGCTGACGATCGCCATCGCAAGAACACCTATGCTTCGTCCACGATGGCGACCGACGGCAGCACCGTGTTCGCGTTTTTCGAATCAGCGGGACTCTACGCGTACGACTTTGACGGCACGCTGAAGTGGCAGAAGTCGCTGGGACCCATCATCAAGGCCGGTCTCGGCCCAGGCAGTTCACCAATCGTGCACGATGACCTCGTGATCCTTCAATGCGATCAGGAGATGGGCGACGGGTCGTTCATCGTCGCGCTCAATCGACTGACGGGGGACGAAATCTGGCGTGTGAATCGGACGACGAGGCGCAGTTGGGCGACACCGATTGTGGTCCGTGGCCCCGAGCGCGTTGAGCTCATCACCTCGGGTGCGGAAGCAGTGATTGCCTACGACCCAAAAACCGGTCGAGAGCTCTGGCGTGCCAACGGCGTGCAAAGTCACCCGATTCCAAGCTTCGTGGCGGGTCATGGTCTCGTCTTCGCCACGGCCGGCAGTTCAGCCAAGCGGGCATTAGCCATTCGCATTGGTGGCACAGGTGACCTGACCGACTCGCCTGCGGTCGTGTGGCGTCATAACAAGGGGACCGCTTATGTCCCATCACCGATTCTGCATGGCAAGTATCTCTACCTGATCACGGATACAGGAATCATGACGTGCCTGGACGCGCTCACTGGCGCAGTCGTTTATGAGGGAGGGCGAGTGCCGGTGCCCGCGACTTTCACGGCGTCGCCTGTCGCCGTCGACGATCGGATCCTGCTCACCAGTGAAGACGGCGACACGTTTGTCGTCCGCGCGGGCGCCCAGCACGAAGTCATCCGTACGAACAGCGTTGGCGAACCGGTCTACGCTTCACCCGCGATCGCTGATGGACGCATTTTTATTCGCGGCGAACAGCATCTCTTCGCGATCGGCCGGACGGACCCGTGACCCGCACGATTCTGACGAGTGTGTGGCTGGGCGCTTTCGCCCTTGCACCGCTGCTGGCTTCACGCTCGGTATCTGATCAGATTCAGACTGAGACCCCTGAAGCGCGCGCCGTCGCGTTCCTCTCGAAGGAGGTGCCACGGTGGAAGGCTGAAAACGATTGCTACTCTTACCCGTCGAGGTGCACAGCAGAACATCCGATGGCGTGACCGGTCGGACCGGCGCCGAGACAAGCCGCAAACGCCGTTGACCCTTTGAGGTCGCGTTTCACTGATTGGCTCTCGGTGCGCGGATGCCGATCATGGCCCGAAGCCGACACGGCTTCGACTTGTCCGCCAAGTCCTTGAGCGTGGCAACCGTCAGGCCCGCCGTTGTGGTCAGCGGGAACGTCTGCTGGCCGGAACGGCCGACGAACGCCGCACCCCGAGGAAGGCTCGCCTCGGCCATCTGGTCGCGTTCGCTGTCCATGCCCGCCGAACTAATAGTGGGAGATCATCGGATACCTGAATGCGGTCCGGGTTCATCGCCGCACGGTGCGGGTGGCATGCCCGCACCCAAGTGCATGCGATGATCCAACCGGCCCGACGGGAGGACCGCTATTTGCCGAACACCCTGGCTGCGGCTTCTGCTGCCTGGGCATCCTCGACGATCGGACTCAGTTCGATATCAATCAGGTCGCCCCAATTGTTCACATGCTCGGCGAGGGCGGTCATATCGTTCGTTTCCAGGACGTGCCAGCCCTGAACCGAGCCGGGCACGTGATACCGAGCAACCTGTTCCACTCCCTTTGGCGGCGGACCGCCAGTTTCGAGAAACTGCTGAAACGCCGCCTTGTAGAGGCCGGGGCGCGTTCGCCACGTAAGCATGAATTTCACGGGTACACTCTCCTTACTTCATTTTGAGGTGTGGAGCGGACGTCGTAACAGACCACGCCACGGCATTGGCGTCGGAGGCTGACCAGCCTATCCCATAAGTCCTGCCTGGTCGTCTACCGCCGACCGATGTGGCAACCAGTGCGATTAGAAGCGAGATCGGCGTGTACGAGGACTAATCGGTTGGAACACGAAGCTCAGAGTCCGGCGTAACGTCTTGCCGATCAGCGGCCGGCCGGAGGCCGGTCCGCTGCATCGGCTTGTTGGGCGGCACCGGAGAACATAGAACGACTCTTAGTCTGAAGAAGAGGCTGGCCTCCTGACGGTTCATGGGCTCGAAGCCGACCTCGTCGATGATCAGCAGCGCCACGTTGACAAGAGGTTGATTACGACAGCGCTTCGTCCAGAATCTTGAGGGCCAGCGGCCAGTTCTCCTTGTGTCCGTCGCGCGACTTCTCGGAGACGAAACCGCAGTGGGTCAAGCAAACTTCGGTAGCCCCGCCTTTGGGGACAAGCTCAATCCGAAGGACCGTCTCGGCTCCTTCTGTTCCCTCGGCGGTCCCGTTTCCCGTCATCCACGTCATTTCGACGAGCTGGTTTTCTTTTGCATCGAGGAATCGGCCGTAGTGAGGATGTCTACCCCAGTCATCCCGGCTATAAAAGAAGTATGGCCGCCCTGGCTCTGGCACCATGGCGAGCGTTCCGGCCTGGGCGAACCAGGTGTCGAAGCGTTTCGTCCAGGCGACGTAGACTTCTTCTGGCTTGGCGTTGACCGTGTATTCGCAGGTCATTTGCAGCGGCCGAGCGGAAAGATCGGGGCGCGGGATTGAACTCACGGGAACCTCCTGACGAGACGCCGATCATCGCACACGAAATCACGCGGCGGCCATAAAGCGCTAGCTTAGGAAAGCGACACCCAGTCCTACGACTTAACGCGACACCAAGTATTACGCAGTTGGGGTCGCTCATCGGGCCCATCGGGGGTCCGGGGGCGGCGCCCCCGATGAAGGTCACGAATCAGTGCATGCGTTCCGCAGTGTCTCGTCCGCCCAACTATGAGTAGGCCGACCGGCATATCACGGCCGGCCCAGCGAGGCTCGCAGCGTATCAGCAGATGGGCCGCGTCGAAGAAGTCTGCAACTACATATGGTCACAGGCACTTATTGGACGAAGCAGTCGCCCGTGAGACCTCAATAGGCCGACCTGCATAACACCCCGCCAGGTCGCGGCATATCGCGGCTGAACGGATTGGTCCTGAGAAGTCGCCCAGTGTTTAGTAATCCGCACGAGACTATTGCCGTCGTCGAGGAGATCGAGTTGTTCGACACCCTTCATCGACGCACTATTTCGAATGACACGCCACTGGTTTCGGCTGCCACGGGCACGGTGATCTTCTCGGCGCTCCCAAACCCCGCCGTCGGGATCTCCGCAAGCTGCTGATCGACCCCGGCGATGGCCTTGGCACCGGCCGCGCCACCTTCAGCCAGCGAGCCCAGCTCGAGCGCAAAAATGGCCGCCGACTGTATCTCCCGCAAACAGCAGCCCGTCGGGACTGAAGGTCAGCGGTCGAATGGACCTGAACACCGGACCCGTTCCACTCGTCGCGGCGCCGCCGCCCGTTCCGCGGCCGGCGCGATTGACAGCGAAACGGCGACAGCGACCATCACACTTGTTTTCAGAAGCAAAGAGCGCATGCGCCTTTTTTGCACGGGCGACGTGACACAGGTAGACTCTCGGTAATTACGGAGGACCCGATGAGACGTTTACCGGTCGTCGCCGCCCTCCTTCTCCTTCCGTCCTTCGCCATGGCTCAGCCCCCTTCGCCCGCCCCCGCCCAAGCCGCTCCGGCGGCGAAGCCACAGGCGCCGAAGATGGCCAGCGACGACGTGATGGCGCTGTTGGAGAAGGGCGAGGTCTTTTTCCTCGACGTGCGTGAGCCGAAAGAGCTCGAGGAGCTCGGTACGCTCGAAGGCTACGTCAACATTCCGCTGGGACAAATCGAAGCTCGACTGAAGGAAATCCCTCAGGACAAAGCCATCATCACCGCTTGAAACGGCGGTGGACGCGCCGCGCGTGCCGCGGCGTTGCTCGAAGGCAAGGGTTACAAGGTGATGGCGTTTTGCGGGTTGAACGACTACACGGGGAAAAGCGGCAAGAAGAAAATCTTTCCTAAACAACCGCCGCCCGCACGTTGAAGAGAACACCGAAGGAGATTCGACACATGCGCCGAATGTTTCTGGCGGCAGCGGCAGGAATGCTGGGGTTGACGTTGGCGGGGGACGCTCAGACAAAGACGCCCGCCGCCCTGGGCTTCGATCGGCTGAAGGCGCTCGAAGGCGAATGGATTGACGTGGACGGCATCTTTGGGACCAAAGGCGCCGTCGCCGTGACATACAAGGTGACCGGCGGCGGCCACACCGTCGTGGAAACGTTCCCCGTCAGGACCGCGCAAGAAATGGTGACGGTGTATCACCTGGACCGCAACGAGGTCGCGCTCACGCACTATTGCACGTCGAACACCCAGCCGCGCATGCGATCGAAGGGACTCCAGGGCAACACCCTGACATTCGAATTCGCGGGCGGAGCCAATATCGATCCGTCGACGACGAGCCACATGCACACCGCAAAGCTGGAATTCGTCTCCGCCGACGAACTCCGGAGCACTTGGGATAACTGGGATCACGGGAAGGCGGATCACTCAGCGACGTTTCGCGTGCTCCGGAAGAAATAAGAAGTTTCTTCGTATTTTTCGTGTCCTTCGTGGCTCGTTTTGATCTACTGAGTGGGAGATTTCTTTGTCCCTACATCCTCTCCCTTCAGGAATTTCAAAAGGGGTGGATACAACAGATCCGGCGCTTCGAACTGCGGGTTGTGGCCGATGCCTGGAATAATCAGCAACTGTCCGTTCTGCACCGTGTCGGCCACCCGCTTGGCCTGCGCGGGGTAGTTCGGTCCGTCTTTCTCGCCCCCGATCACCAGCGTCCGAGCCTTGATCCGCGGCCAGTCGTACACGACTGGGTCAGCGTAGATGGCCTGTTGCTGCAACGCCCTCACCATGGCCATTCGCGGCCAGTCGCCGCTCCTGCTCCACCCGTAGTGAATCTTCACGTACTTCATGTACTCGGGCTTCCAATTCACGTAGTACGCGCGCATGCCTTTGACGATCTCCGGGTAGTCGCGCGCGAGCGAGCTCTTGTAGACCTCCGACGTGTCCCGCCAGGGCCGGCTGCCCCGCGCGTCGCTCAAACCAATCTGATTGATCATCGCCAGGTTCCCAACCGCATCCGGATAGGACGCGGCGAAACGGCTGGCCACCATCCCTCCCATCGAATGTGTGACGATGTCGGTGGTCTTGATGCCGAGATGATCGATGAGCCGTTTGGTGTTCGATGCATGCGTGCTGATCGAGTAATGCAAAATCGGCTTCGACGACCGTCCGTAGCCAATCTGATCGGGCACGATGACGCGATAGCCTTCCTTGCGGAGCACCGCAATCGTGTCCGTCCACGCCTCGCCAAAGAAGTTCATGCCGTGCAGCAGGACGACGGCTTTCGGGGACGCGTTTGAAACCTGTCCTCCGGAAGCCTGTCCGCCGGAGGGCCGCTCCGGTGCCACGTCCATGTACGCCATGCGGACATCCTCGCCCTCGAGATTGAACGAGAGATAGGAGACCGGATGTGGATACGGCACGTCCTCGAGGTTGATGCTCATGGGGCCCCAGTCCGCGGGCGGCACGGGTGGTGGCTCCTGGGCGAGGGCCGTACCGGCGAGCAGTGGAAGCAACAGCGCGAGACTTCGTAGCGTCCTCATGTCCTTACCTCTTGACTTACGCGCGCCATCGAGCGCGGCTTGCGTTTTCTTTGGTAACTTCTGCCTGACCAGCATGTAGGCCTGTGCGATCAACGGCTTCAGCTCGCGATCGGTCAGCGTATCCCAGCGCTCGAGCGCCACCCACTTGGCTCGCGCCAGGTAAGGCGCCGGGATTACCCCTTCGCGCTCGCACAACTCGGCAAACGTCTCATCGTCGCACTTGAATGACATGACGTTGGGCGCCACCTCCGTGCAGGCAACGCAGAACATTTTCCCCCCGACTTTGAAGACGAGGTCGGCGCCCCACTGAATCTGTTCCGTGGCGCCGGGAAGGTCGAGACAGAGTTTCCGAAGCCAGTCGATGTTCATGAGCGCTGGTCGAGGCGCAATGTTACACTTCTGCGCCAAATGAGCCGCTATGTTTCCGTTTTGGGAATCGCGGCCACTCTGGTCGCTATGCATACGGTAGCGCCAGCGCAACAGCGGCCGCTGCCGGTGATCGACGTGCACCTCCATGCGGCCCTGGCCGAATCACAAGGCCCTCCTCCACTCGGCGTGTGTGTCAATGGGGCGGGATTCCCGGTATGGGATCCGCAGCGGCCCTGGCCGGACACATTCATGGCAGTCCTGAAGAAGCCCCTTTGTCCCGACCCGGTCTGGTCTCCGATGACGAATGACCAGTTGCTACAGCAGACGGTCGATGTGCTGAAGCGCCGGAACGTGATCGGCATCTTGGGTGGCCCACCGGGGCGTGTGCAACGCTGGCGCGCGGACGCACCGGAGCACATCATCCCGTCGGTGTCGCTCGAGCTTCCAAAGGCCACGCTGACGCCGACGACACTGCGCGAGCTGCATGGAAAAGGTCAGGCGACCGTCCTCGCGGAGGTCACGAATCAATACCAGGGGATTGCGGCCGACGACCCAATGTTCGAACCGTTCCTCGCCGTGGCGGAGGAGCTCGACATTCCGGTCGGGATTCACGTGGGTACCGGACCTCCCGGCGCGCCATATCTCGGATTCACTCGCTACAGGGCACGACTGCACAGCGCCCTGGCGCTCGAGGAGCCGTTGCTCAAGCACCCCAAGCTGCGGTTGTACGTGATGCACGCGGGCTGGCCGATGATCGATGATCTGCTCGCGGTGCTCTGGGCGCATCCGCAACTGCATGTCGAAGTCGGTGCGATCGTATGGGCTTTGCCGCGCGCCGAGTTCTATCGGTATTTGCAGCGCATCGTCGAGGCTGGTTTCGGACGTCGTGTGATGTTCGGCTCCGATCAGATGGTCTGGCCAGGCGTGATCGAGCGGTCGATTCAGGTGATCGAAGAGGCGCCCTTTCTGACCGGTGCTCAAAAGCGTGACATCCTGTACGACAACGCGGCCCGATTCCTGCGCCTGACGAACGCGGAGATCGACAAGCATCACGGCAGGTAAGAACACGGCCGGAGAGTTAAGATTCCCCCCATGCGTTACCTGGTTGCCATCACTGTCGCAACACTTCTTGCACTCCTGCACGCCGCCGTGGACAGCCCGCGCGCCCAGGGCGGACCATTTCGCTTTTCCGTTTCATTACCCGCGACCATGTCGTCGGCCGTCGATGGACGGCTGCTGGTGATCGTCTCGCGCATCGATGGGAGCGAGCCGCGGACGCAGGTCACCGACGGTCCAACCGGGCAACCGATTTTCGGCATTGACGTTGAGAACTGGGCAGGCTCCAAACCCGCAATCATCGATGGCAGCGTGCTCGGGTTTCCACTCGACAGCATCAACGATATTCCGGGCGGCACGTACACCGTGCAGGCCCTGCTCCACCGCTATGAGACGTTCAAGCGTGGAGACGGGCACACCGTGAAGATGCCGATGGACCGTGGCGAGGGACAGCAGTGGGCACAGGCGCCGGGCAACCTTTACTCGACGCCGAAGAAGGTGGCATTCGATCCGCGCAAGGGCGGTACGATTGAGATCGCGCTCGACCAGGTCATCCCTCCAATCGCGCCGCCGAAAGACACGAAATACATCAAGCACGATCGCATTCAGAGCGCGCTGCTCACGAAGTTCTGGGGTCGGCCCATGCATCTGGGCGCCAACGTGCTTCTGCCGGAGGGCTGGGACACTCATCCCAACGCGCGGTACCCGCTGTTCATCTATCACGGACACTTTCCGCACACGTTTACCGGCTTCCGTGAGGATCCTCCGGATCCCGACCTGAAGCCTGACTTTTCAGCACGCTTCAGGCTCGAGGGCTATAACCGGATTCAGCAGCAATACGCCCATCAGTTCTACAAGGACTGGACGGGACCCGACTTTTCCCGTGCGATCGTTCTCGAGATCCAGCATCCCACGCCGTTCTACGACGACAGCTACGCCGTGAATTCGGCCAACAGCGGCCCGTACGGCGATGCCATCGTCAAAGAGCTTCTGCCCTACATCGAAAAGAAGTATCGCGGTATTGGCGAAGGCTGGGCGCGCTTCATGTACGGTGGGTCAACCGGCGGC
This sequence comes from uncultured Acidobacteriota bacterium, assembly GCA_963846425.1. Lineage (GTDB taxonomy): Bacteria > Acidobacteriota > Vicinamibacteria > Vicinamibacterales > UBA2999 > JACCSI01. The sequence goes on from CAWJVW010000004.1 coordinate 322,095, forward strand.
TGGGAGGCGATGGCCGCGCAGGTGTTCTACCCTGACGCATTCAACGGCGCCTACATCGCGTGTCCCGATCCCATCGACTTTCGCGCCTACACCGTCGTCGATATTTACAAGGACAAGAACGCATACTTCCTCGACGACACGTGGAAGAAAACGCCGCGGCCGGGGCTGCGGAACTACCTGGGTCACGTGAGCTCGACGCTGGAGGAACTCAACCGCCTCGAGCTGGTGCTCGGCACCAAGACACGATCGGGGCAGCAGTGGGACGTGTGGGAGGCGACGTACTCGCCCGTCGGCGCCGATGGGTATCCCGCACGGATCTTCGACAAGCGCAGTGGAGTGATTGACAAGCGCGTCGCGGAATACTGGCGCGAGAACTACGACCTGTCCCATATCCTTCGCCGCGACTGGGAGAAAGGCCTCGGGCAGAAACTCGCAGGCAAGCTGCATATCTACGTCGGCGACATGGATAACTACTATCTGAACAACGCTGTCTACCTCGTGGAGGAATTTCTTGAATCCACGACAAATCCGCATTACGGCGGCGAGGTTGACTACGGCGATCGTGCCGAGCACTGCTGGAACGGGGATCAGACGCGGCCGAACGCGCTCTCACGCCTCCGCTATCACCAGATGTTCATCCCCAAGGCCGTCGATCGGATGCTGAAGACCGCGCCCGCGGGGGCCGATCTCAAGAGCTGGCGATACTAGTTGGATCCCATCGTCGTCGGCGTCTTCATATTCGTTTACGTGGGGATGATCCTGGGCGAGGTGCCCAAGTTGCGCCTCGATCGGTCGGGCATCGCGCTGATTGGCGCTGGCGTGCTCGTCGCAAGCGGCCGCATGTCGGCGACGGCCGTCTGGAATGCGGTGGATGTGGCGACGATCGCGCTCCTGCTCGGATTGATGGTCGTCGCGGGGCAGTTCCGGCTCTCGGGCTCCTACACAGAGCTGACGCGCCGACTCGATGCAAAAACGCACGCGCCGGCGACGTTCCTCGCGTACGTCATCATCGCCGCCGCAGGTCTGTCAGCAGTTTTTGGCACCGCGATCGTCTGCCTGACCCTGGCGCCACTCCTGATGGAGATCGCGGCGCGACGCCGCCTCGATCCGATTCCATTCCTCCTGGCACTTGCCTGCGCGTCCAACGTTGGCTCGGCGGCGACGTTGATCGGCAACCCCCAAAACGTGCTGGTCGGCGAGACACTTCGCCTGTCGTTCGCGCGCCATCTCGTGGACGGCGGCGTTCCAGCCGCCTTCGGGCTCGGCGTTGTCTGGCTCGCTATCTGGCTGCCCTATCGAGGGCGTTGGAACCGTGAGACGCCGTCGATCGATGTGCACGCGCCACCTTTGGATCGATGGCAGGCTCGCAAGGGGCTGCTCGTCGTCGTGACGATGATCGCGGCCTTCTTGTTCACGCCGTGGCCGCGTGCGGCGATCGCGCTTGCCGGGGCCGGCGTGCTGCTCGTCAGCCGGCGGATGGCATCGCGGGAGATGCTCCGCCAGGTTGACTGGCATCTGCTCCTGCTCTTCATCGGGTTGTTCGTGGTCACCAAAGCCATGGCGCAGTCCGGACTCGTGAACGGAATGCTCATGTGGTCGCGCGTGGCCGGCATCGAGTGGACGCATCCCCCGACGCTTTTCGTGGGCTCCGCGGTGTTGTCCAACATTGTGACCAGCGTGCCCGCCGTCATGCTGCTCTTGCCGGCGGCCCGTGACGATCTGACTGGAGCGGTCCTGGCGGTCGCCTCGACGCTTGCTGGCAACTGGCTTGTCGCCGGCAGCATCGCCAACATCATCGTAGTGAATCAGGCCAAACGCCTGGGGCAGAAGATCGATTCGCGCACCTACGCGCGAGTCGGCATTCCGGTAACGCTGCTGACGCTGGCGCTCGCGGCTGCCTGGCTGCTGCTTCGGGGCGACTAGAGGACATGCTCGCCGGTCGGAGGCGGAGCCTCGCTAGGTACTACCTCATCCGGCACTGGACCACCGAGGCGGCGCCTGAAGTACTATGCGGTCATGAAGCTCGCGTTGATGGCAACGCTCACCTTATTGATTACTGTGCCGGTCGATGTCGCCGCCCAGTCCAAGCCGGCGCCGGCGGCACCGACGACAGCCCAGCCCAAGCCCGCCGCACCGGCGCCAACCCAGCGCAAGCCCGCGCCCGCTGCATCGACCGCCTCTACCACTGCGTCGATCATCGTGACTGATCTGGCGGGCACGCCCATCGCGGACGTGCGCGTGACGTTGACTGGGTCCATCGATCGTTCCGGGTCCACACAGTCCAACGGCTCCGTGAAGTTCGACGGACTGCGACCGGGTGTCTATCGTCTGCGCTTCATGAAGGACGGCTTGACGACGCTCGAGCGCGAAGTCGAATGGCGCGCGGGGCAGCCGGCACCTGCGTTTTCGATTGCCATGTCGCCGGCACCAAAGCCTGCCGCGCCGCCCCCGCTGGAGCCGGCCAAGAGCGCGGCGATGCCGCCGCCCGGCAAGGCGATGAGCGTTGCGCTGCCCGACTTCATCGAAAAGAACTACATCACCAACACCCAGCCGCAAAAGGTTTCGGTCGTCGCATGCAGCGGTTTGGCACAGAACGTGTTGTGGCAAATTCGCGAATCATGGGAGAACCGCCAGCATGCCGACGCTGACGCAATGCTGTACGTCATTGGCGGGGAGGGAACGCTTCGGTTGGACGGCCGCGATACGCAGATGCAGGCCGGACATTTTGCCAGCATCCCGCGCGGCTCGACGTACTCGCTCATGCGTCGAGGGCGCAATCCGCTCATTGTGTTTGCGACACTCGTGGGTGAGCCTTGCACCCAATGACAAACTTGCAATCGAGTGTTCAAAAACGCATCAAGAACACGACAAAATTGACCATGCTCCTCTCTAGCGGTGCACCTCTGTTCTTACTCTCCTGAGGATCCGATAAGCCGACTGCTTCCCAGCAGGCTGGTTATGACTGGTGTGTCCGCGCGCGGGGCCATTTGCCTCGCGGCGATCGCTGCTCTTCCCCTCGTCGGCGCGAGTCGCGCCAAGGCGCAAGCGCCGATGGTTGACATCACGTCCCCATTGGGGCGGATTGCGTCCGCGGGCGCCGTTCGCATCGTCGCGCAACTGCGCGCGGAGGGCGATGAAGCCTTCATGGTGCCGGTCTCGACCGTGCGCTTTTTCGTGGACGACGCACCCGTTGGCGAGGATCCGGAAGGCCCGGTTTACGCTGTGGAATGGGCTGACGCCAATCCGTTCTCGCCCGTGACGATTCGTGCCGAAGCCGTCGGCGTCGACGGGTTGATCGGCGTGGATTCGGTCACCCTTCCGCCCCTCGACGTCACCGACGAAACCAGCGTCGCGAGCGTGCTCCTGGACGTGGCCGTGATGGACAAGGAGGGCAAATACGTTCAGAAGCTCACGAAGGACACGTTCTCGCTGTATGAAGACGGCGTGCTACAGAAGCTGGACATGGTCGACGCGACCATCATGCCAACCACCCATACGCTGCTGGTGGATACCAGCCAAAGCATGTCGTACCGGTTCGATTTCGTGCGGCGGGCTGCCCGTCGCCTTGGAAGCGCGATGAGGGCGAACGACCAAATGGTCGTCTTGCCCTTCTCGAAAATGCTGGGACCGATCACCGGCCCCACCACTGATTTGCAGACCGTCGCGGGCGCGGTGGAAACGCTGGACAGCAAGGGTGGGACGGCCATCGTCGACAACGTCATCGCCGCCAGCGAGCGGCTGCAGTTCGTCGAGGGCCGGCACATCATTGTCCTGATTACCGACGGCTACGATGAGCACAGCGAAGGGACCGTAGACGATGCGGTTGAAGCACTGCGACAGCGGCACACGACGCTGTATACCGTTGGCATCGGCGGTGCTGCCGGGATCTCGATTCGGGGCCGCGCGGCGCTCAAAGAGATCGCGGAAAAGACCGGCGGCCGCGCGTATTTCCCTCATCGCGATGAAGATCTGCCGCTCGTGCACGATCGTGTCGCGTCCGATATCGCCTCGAAGTACCTGCTCACCTATACGCCGAGCAATCAGGATCGGGACGGCCAGTGGCGGCGCGTGGAAGTGGCGACCAGCGATCCGACCTACACGATTCGGACCCGTGACGGCTACTTCGCGGCCGCGCCGATCCCGATCAGGCCGACCCTCGAGTTCACAGCACGGGACTCCAACCGGCGGCTGCTGACGGTCGACGCTTCCAATGTGATCGTGTTGGAAGACGGCGTGGAACAGACCGTCACCAGCTTTCAGGAGGCGTCCGAGCCTGTGTCCATCGTGATGGCGCTCGACAAGAGCGGCAGCATGCGCCAGGAAGAGGAAGCCGTGAAAGTAGCCGCTAGCTCGTTCATCGACTCGCTTCGAGCCGAGGACAAACTGGGCGTCGTGGGCTTTTCGGATGGCGCAGAGGTACTCGCCGATATCGCGCCGTACCGGACATGGTCACGGCATGCCGTCAACCAGTACCGCACCAATGGCGGGACGGCGCTCTACGACGGTTTGCGCATGTCGCTCGAGCGTCTGGAAGCCGTCAAGGGGCGTCGCGCGATCGTCGTGATGACCGACGGCCGCGACGAAAACAATCCTGGCACCGCGCCCGGCAGCAAAGCCACGTTCGACGAGATCATTCAACTTCTCCGACAGACCAACGTCACGGTCTATGCCATTGGCCTGGGCGCCAAGGTCGATCGCATGACGCTCGAACTTCTGGCACAAGTCACCAACGGCGAGGCGTACTTCCCCGCCGACGTGTCGATGCTTGCGGCCGAGTACCGGCGCGTAACGGAAGACCTCCGTCGCCGCTATGTGATCGGCTACACGTCCTCAAACTCGAAGCATGACGGCAAATTCCGGACGGTGGAGCTGAAGTCCAAGACCGAAGGCGTGGTGTTTACCAGCAAGGGCGGATACGAGGCGCCATCGAAATAGCATCAGCGCACGGTACATGGGTATCATGCATTGATGCCCGACGAAAAACTCATGGCGCCATCCTCGTCGGCGCCACAGGACTTCATTCGCGAAATCGTCGCTGCCGACGTCAGCGCCGGTAAGAACGGCGGACGCGTCGTCACACGGTTTCCTCCCGAGCCCAACGGCTACCTGCACATCGGCCACGCCAAGGCGATCTGCCTGGACTTCGGCGTCGCCGCGGAGTTCGGCGGGTACTGCAACCTGCGGTTTGACGACACCAACCCGGTCAAGGAGGACGTCGAGTATGTCGAGTCGATCAAGGACGACGTCCGGTGGCTGGGTTTTGATTGGCATGACCGGGAGTATTACGCGTCCGATTACTACGAGCAGCTCTATCGGTTCGCCGAGTCGCTGATTCGCAAGGGGCTCGCGTACGTCGATTCACTCACCGCGGACGAAATGCGGGAATATCGAGGGACGCTCACCGAACCAGGGAAGAACTCACCGTACCGTGCCCGATCCGTCGACGAAAATCTCGACCTCTTTCGCCGAATGCGCGCCGGCGAGTTTCCAGATGGTGCGCATGTGTTGCGTGCCAGGATCGACATGGCGTCGCCGAACATCAACATGCGGGATCCGGTGCTCTACCGCATCCGGCACGCCGAGCACCATCGGACGGCAAATGCCTGGTGCATCTATCCGATGTACGACTATGCGCATCCAATCTCTGATGCCATCGAGGGGGTCACCCACTCTCTCTGCACGCTGGAGTATGAAGATCATCGCCCGCTCTACGATTGGACCGTGCAGGCGGCCGACACGCCGCATCGGCCACACCAATACGAGTTCGCTCGTCTCAACCTGAACTACACGGTGATGAGCAAGCGGAAGCTGCTGCAGTTGGTTGCACAGGAGCATGTCACTGGTTGGGACGATCCGCGCATGCCCACCATTACCGGCCTGCGGCGGCGGGGGTACACCGCTGAATCCATCCGCGACTTCTGCACACGGATCGGGGTGGCCAAGAAGGAAAACGTCATTGACGTCGGGTTGCTGGAACATTGCGTGCGCGAGGACTTGAATCGTCGGGCGCCGCGCGCAATGGGCGTGCTGCATCCGCTTCGAGTCGTGCTCACCAACTACCCTGCGGATCACGTCGAATACATGGATGTGGTGAACAATCCGGAGGATCAGGCGGCGGGTACGCGCAAGGTACCGTTTTCCCGAGTGCTCTACCTCGAGCGCGATGACTTCATGGAAGTTCCGCCCAAGAAGTTCTTCCGGCTCGCGCCAGGTCGCGAAGTCCGACTGCGCAACGCGTACCTGATCACCTGCACGAACGTCGTGAAAGACGCCGGCGGCGCGATCGCCGAGCTGCATTGCACGTACGACCCGGCCACGCGTGGCGGCGATGCACCTGATGGGCGCAAGGTCAAGGCCACACTGCACTGGGTCGCAGCGTCGCACGCCGCCGACGCGGAGGTCAGGCTGTACGACCGGCTATTCAGTGTCGAGGATGCAGAGGCTGCGGCGGCGAAATCGGGTGAGGACTTCACGGCCTTCCTCAACCCTGCTTCGTTCGAACGTGTCCAAGGCTGCAAGGTTGAGCCGAGCCTCGCCGACGCTAGTCCCGGTTCGCACTATCAGTTTGAACGCCTCGGATATTTCGCCGTTGATTCCGATTCACGCCCTGGCGCACCGGTCTTCAACCGGACGGTGTCGCTGAAAGACTCCTGGGCACGGATCGCAGCACGAAGCGCGTGAGGCTTCTGACGAGCGACGCCTCCCGATCACTTGTAACCTGAAACCTGTTACTACTCGCCAAAGATCTGCCTGAGATGGTGTTTCAGGTGCGTCACATAGTCGTGCATCAAGTGGTCCAGCGTCGCCGGCTGGTCCGCCGGAACGGTAACGAACCCAATTTGATCGAGGTTATGAGGCAGCCGAGGACGGAGCCGCGCCTGTTCGGACGCGCCTTCCATCACTCGCGCGATCTGAAGGTTGAACGTTCGCCATAACGCCACGAGCTCCTCCCACGGCGCCTCCTGATAGCGGCCAACCCTGACCCAATCATCCTGTGCGTACCCAGGGAACACGAGGTCGTCCTGAAACTGGGCACGGACGAACCGTTGATGATTGTTCGAGGCTGAGTCCACGAGATGTCCGATGATTTCACGTGGCGACCAGTGGTCGGCCGAGGGCCGGCGCGCGCTGGCCTCGCCAAGCGCCAGCAGGCGTGGCGTCGCATCATCCAGGGCGCAGCGCAATTCGTCGATGTAGGTCATGGGGACGGATCCAGTGCGACGTCGACCAGGACAGGTCTCAGCACGCGATCGATCTCGCGCGGGGCGAGGGCCACGAGAAACCCCCGCCGGCCTCCATTGATATATACCTTGTCGGCCTCGAGCACGCTGCGCTCGAGATAGATCGGGAGCGTTTTCCGTGTACCAAACGGCGAGGTCCCGCCCACCAGATACCCTGTATGTTTCTGGGCGACGCCGGGCTCGCACGGGGTGATCGTCTTACGTCCCGTTTGACGCGCGAGCTCTTTTGTGGAGACTTCACGATCGCCGTGCATCAAGACAATGAGCGGCTCCCGACGCTCGTCCTCCATCACCAACGTCTTGATGATGGCGTGCTCGTCAACACCCAGCTCACGAGCCGACACGCGTGTCCCGCCGCGCAACTCATAGCGGTACGCGTGCTCCGTGAAGGGGACGTTCTGCTTACGCAGGTAGTGGATCGCAGGCGTTGACAATTGGTGATTTCGTGATTTGCTGATTTAGGGATTTTATTTTGATGATTGAGCAATTTGGTGATCGCCGATTGGGTGATCGGACGATTCGGCGATTCGGGCCCCGGTGTTGACCCAATCACTCGACTACAAAATCACCCAATCAGCAATCACCCAATCACGCAATCACCAATAAAATCACGCAATCACCAAATTACCAATTCACCAACTGTAGTTCACTGTGTCCGGAGCGCAATCGTCGGCGAGACCCGTGTCGCACGAAACGCCGGCAAGTAGCTGGCCACGAGCGTCACGAGGAGCAGCGCCAGCGGAACGACCGCATAGGTCATCGGATCGGTGGCGGTGACCTGATATAACAAACTCTGCATGAGTTGCGTCAGCGCCAGAGCCGCAGCGAGGCCAATGCCAATTCCTACCACGGCCAGGGTCATTCCCTGACGCAGCACCATTCTGAGTACCTGCGATCGATCGGCGCCAATCGCGAGACGGATGCCGATTTCGTGTGTCCGTTGCGAGACCAGGTAGGCGAGCACGCCGTAGATGCCGACGGCGGCCAGGGCAAGCGCGATCGCCGCAAACACACCGAGCAGAAAGCCCGTCAGGCGGGGTGTAGCCAGCGCCGTCGACACCACTTCCGTCATCGGACGAATGTTGGCAACGGGCAGGTTGGGATCCATCTGCCGGATTTCGGCCCGCGCCGGGCCTGCGACACCAAGCGGATCGCTCGACGTGCGAATGACGAGAAACACGTTGCGGATCGGATCGTTACCCGTCGTGACGTGCCATTGACTATGCGGCACGTAGAACTTTTCCTTCACGATGCCGGTCACGCCGTTATGCCGTTCGTCGGCCACGATCCCAACAACGGTGGCCCACGGGTTCTGCATGTTGCCGATCCGAATGTGTCCGCCGATGGCGTTGCCGTCTTTCCAGTAGGTCCGCGCCATGGTCTCGTTCACAACAGTCACGGGAACACTTGCCGTGGCATCCGTCGCCTCAAACCATCGGCCGCGGACCAGCTTCGTGCCCAGCGCTTCGAACGCGCCATCCGACGCGATTTGCCAATCGCCCTTGGCGTTGTTGCCAGGCGTCTCCTCGAATCCTTCAACGTCCAGACCAAAATCGCCGATTGTGGTTGCCAACGGCAACGCACGGACGACGCCGGCCTGCGCGACGCCCGGCAGAGCTCGCACGCGGTCCAGCAGCCGATCGTAGAAGCCGACAACGCTCTCAGGAGTCTCATAGCTCGCCGCCGGTACCGAGACTCTCATCGTCAGCACCCGATCCGCGTTGAATCCCAGGTCGATTTGCCCCAAGGCAGCCAGACTGCGAATCATGAGGCCGGCTCCAATCACGAGCACAACCGCAAGGGCGACTTCAAGCGCAACCAGCGCGCCGCGCAGACGCTGGCGTTTGCCGCCGAGCGTGGCTTGCTGCCCGCCCTCGCGGAGTGACTCGACCAGGTTGACGCGCAGCGTGCGCAACGCCGGCACCAGGCCAAATAGCAGCGTCGTCACAACCGCAAGTGCCAGCGTGAACAGGACGACAGTCGCGTCGAGTCGAACGGGAGACAAGGGTGGGAGGCTGGTGGGATCCACGCGGGTGAGGACGCGTAGCGCGCCAGCGGCCAGCGCAAGCCCGAGCAACGCGCCCGCGATCGCTAATACAAGGCTCTCAGTGAACAACTGGCGAACCAGCCGATTGGGCGCGGCGCCGATCGCCGTACGCACGGCCAGCTCGCGCAGCCGCGTGTCGCCGCGGACGAGCAGCAGGTTGGCGACGTTGACGCAGGCGATGAGAAGCAAAAACCCGACGGCGCCCATCAGGAGCCACATCGCCGGCCGCACTTCGCCGCGAATCTCGTCATCGAGGCTGACGGCAAACGCGCTGAACTGCATCGCTTGGGGATATTCGCCTTGCTCGGTCAATCGCTTCGTAATGGCTCGCAGCTCTTCGGTCGCGGCTGCCGCCGTCTGCCCCGGCGCCAGTATGGCCGCCGCATGGAGACCGTGGTTACCGCGATTGAGGTTCTGAGGGTCGATTTGCAGCGGCCGCCACGCTTGCGTAGGTTCTGCTGCGTCAACATTGAAGTCGGTGGGCAGTCGGAAGCCATTCGGCATGATGCCGATGATTTCCGCCGGCTCGTCGTTGAGCATCACTTTGCGGCCGATGACCGACGGGTCGCCGCCGTACCGCGCCTGCCAGAGCGGGTAACCCAGTACCACAACTGGCGGACCGTTAGGCAAGTCCTCAGCCGCGCTGAACGTTCGTCCAGCCATTGGCTGCGCGCCCAGAACGTTGAATACATTGGCGGTGACAAAGCCGACGCCAAGCCGTACTGGCTCGCCGTCGCCCGTGAGATTCTGCTGACCGGTCGACCAGGCCGCGACATCGGTCATGGTCTTGGCGAAGTTGCGGAAATCAGCGACCTCCTGCGTTGACAGCCAGGTCTTATCGAAGCTGATCCACTTGGTCCAGATCAGGACGCGTTGCTCGGCCGCGGCGTAGGGTAAGGGGGTGAGGAGGACCGCTTTGACAACGCTGAAGATGGCGGAGGTCGCCCCGATCCCGAGCGCCAGCGTCACCAGCGCAGCCACGGTGAACCCAGGGCTTTTCCACAGACTTCGCACGGCGCCTTTCAGGTCTTGACGCATGCCATCGACTGCTGACATTGGTGCCTCCTGCTCCCGCGGTTAGACGGCTGAGAGTGGGGCTAGGTTGCACGCGGTATCATGCGGACGCATGTCTCGAGTGATCGATTCCCACCTGTCGACTCTTGTGCGCCAGCAGATTGCCCGCCCCTCGCCCATCCGGCAAATCATGAAGATGGCGGAACGCCAGAACATCGTGGCGCTGGGACTCAATCCAGATTACGTCATTTCCTTTGGCGGAGGCTGGGTGAATCATGCGGCCCCCGAGCCGTTGCGACAGGCGTACGTCGAGGTCGTGAGCGATGTGACCAGATTTCATCGCAGCGGCGGATATACGGCAACGCTGGGCGACGGGGAGTGCCGCGAGCAGCTCGCACGGTTCGAGAGGCATCTGTTCAATGTGCCTCGCCTTACCGCTGAGCATATCGCCATCGGCGCGGGCAGCACACAACTCACGCACGATCTCTTTCGTGTGCTGCTCGACCCGGGCGATACGGTTCTCCTGCTGGATCCGACCTACGCGAACTACGATGGCCAGATTGCATTCGCGGCACCGGGCGCGAGGATCGCGCGGCTGAGCGTGTTGGAGCCGGCAACATGGTCATACCTTCCAGTCACCGATGTGACTCGGGCGATAGCGGACTTCCACCAGGCGTTCGATGTACACGGGCCGCGTCTCGTCCTCTTTGGCGCACCCGACAACCCAACCAGCCAGATCCTCCCGCACGCGCTCGTCGACGCCATGCGCATACGCACGGCCAACGCCGGCGCATGGCTCGCGGTGGACTTCGCCTACAAGTGTCAGTACTTCGGCACGCCACCGGCGTATTACGCGTGGTCGCCTGCGGACCAGCCACATGTGATTGGCATCCACTCGAATTCGAAGTGGGGTCGCGGGCTCGGACGACGCCTCGGCTGGCTGACGGCCGCGCCCTCAGTCGTGGAAGCGATTGAACGCGTGCAGCAGTGCAGCTTGCTGTGCCCGGACACGCTATCCCAGATGGCGCTGACTCGCTATCTCACACACGCGATCAACGACGGATCGCTGCGGGAGTATGTCGCTCGCACCAACGATCTCTATCGCGCAGCCGCGCGAACGACGCTCGAGGCGATCGACGAACATCTGCAACGTCCTCGACTCGACCCGATGGGCGGTCTTTACACCGTAGTGGACGTCGGGACGGACGCGGACGCGTTTGTGCCGCGCGCGTTGCAGGCCACCGGCGTGCTGGTCGTGCCCGGCAGCGGGTTCGGTCCATCGCTCAAGAACGCCGTGCGCATCTCATACGGGCCGCTGGTTGCCGCACCAGACAAGATCCGCGAAGGGCTGTCGCGACTCGGACGATGGATGCGCACGGGGTGATCGAGAGGTCGCCGGTTGCTGGTTGCCGGCCAACGGTCTCCGGCAAGGGCCAACGGGAAAACACGTTACGAAGGGAGCACATGGGCGAGTTGTCGATGCTTCTGGATTTCGCGGTCGATGCCGCATGGCAGGCTGGGCGATCTTCGCTGGCTCACTATCAAGCAGGCGTCTCAGTCGAGCGGAAGGCGGATGGATCGCTCGTCACAATTGCGGACCGCGGCGGTGAACAACTGATTCGTAGCCTCATCGCCTCGCGCTTTCCCGATCACGCGATCATCGGCGAGGAATTCGGCGCGGACGATCGCGGAGCATCACACCGGTGGCTGATCGACCCCATCGATGGGACCAACTCCTTCGTTCGCGGAGTCCCGCTTTATGGTGTCCTCGTGGCTCTCGAGATCGAGCAGGCACCTGTCGTCGGCGTCTGTTACTTCCCCGCTCTCGACGACATGATTGCAGCTGGAACGGACCTCGGGTGTTTCTGGAACGGCCGACGCGCGCAGGTGTCACGCGTGACGAAACTCTCAGAGGCCTGCGTCGTGTACACCGATGCGGGGCAGGTTGGCGAGCGGTTAGGGAGGAGTTGGAACGGATTGCTGGACGAGACCGCGATGCAGCGCGGCTGGGGGGACTGTTATGGTCACTGCCTCGTGGCCACTGGCCGCGCCGAGATCATGCTCGATCCGGTGACGCACGCGTGGGACTGTGCCGCCTTGATGCCAATTCTGCAGGAGGCCGGTGGCCGCTTGACCGATTGGCGTGGGCGCGTGACGACCGACGGCGGCGACGCCGTCAGCAGCAATGGAGCACTGCACGACGAATTATTACGCCGCCTGCGAACGTGAGCGGCTCACAAGCCACGGGAGGCCGGAGACCGGAGACCGGTGACCGGACCCCGGAGCCCGGAGCCCGGAGACCCGTACCTGAGCGGGACGTCAGTCCTGCGCACACTTAACGAGGAGGTCATATGCTGTCGCGTCGAGAATTGATAACTGCCGGAGTCGCAGGAACGATGACCAGCGCGCCCGCCGCAGGTGCGCGAGTGCCCGCAGAACAGCAGGCCGATCGCGAAGGCCAGCGCGAAATTGCCCGCATGCTACAAGGCGTCGAGCGCACGCTGAACAACGCGTTTCTCAATCCATCACTGACACACGGGGTTGTGTCCAAGTTGCGCGAGAACATGGAGCAGTTCCTCCGTGCGAACAGCAAGTTCCCAGACTTCATGGATGTTGGCCCGGCGGTCTTCTTCGAGATGTACGACTGGCATGTCAAGAATCGACAACAACTGACCATCACGAGAATCACTGATGGTCGCTATGCGATGCAGTTCATGTTCACGTCGCTCGTGCTGAGACCAGAACAGGACCGCAACTACATCGGGATCCCGACCGATCGAATCTAGACCGTGGCCCGTAGACCGTGGACCGTAGACTGTGGCCCGGCGACCGCTAAGGTGCGCAGGCCACGCGTGCGTACGGGTAGTCGATTCCGCGCGGCTTCCCGTTCATCGTCCCCTCAACCCGGGCGTGCAGCATGTCAGTGGCGCGTCGATAACGGATCCGCTGGGGAAAGTCGTGGGCCGCGTTCTCGAACACGACTTCGTCAGCGGTCTTGGACGCCAACTTGAAGCTCGCCTCGGCCTGGCCAGACGGCCGGGCGATGTAAGTGGGGCCATCGGGCAGATCGCGAATCTGCAGGAATTCGTACTCGACGGTCTTGCCGCCCGCAACAGTGCGGCTGACACCCAGTAGAGTGCCTCCGGCCGGGGCGAGCCAGTGCTCCTCCACGATTCTGCCGTTGCGCTCGAGTTTCCAGCAGCCGGCCAAAAAACCCAGATCGGCCGTCGTCGGCGATTGGCACGTTGCCGGCGTCGCGAACGCAGCGGTTATGGCAAGAGCCCACAGTCGTCGCATGAGAAATCTCCTCTGCTTGGAGATGGTACGCAGTTGTACCTGGTGATGCTTGTTGTTTTGCGACACGCACCTATGCGGACGGCGTGACCTCGGTGGCGCCCTCGGCCCGGAAGAACGCGGTCAGGCCGCTCGCGTCGCCCAGCAGTGTCGGCGTTTGACCGGAAAAGCGACGTATCTCGCGGACCAGGTGCGCCTGGTCCGCATAGCCGCATCTCGCGGCGATGAGGGCGCCGCTCTCGGTGCCGAGCGCCTGAAACGCGCGCTGAAATCGGACAATGCGGCCGAACAAGCGGGGTGACAGGCCAACCTCCTCGAGGAACCGACGTTCGAACTGCCTCCGGCTGATGCCCGTCTGCTGCGCCAGTCGATCGATCGGCGCTCGGCCGCCGCTGGCCAACAGTCGCGCGGCGGCGGCGTCCATCGATCGATCCGCCTGCTCGAGCAAATCGGATGGGATGAGAGATTCGAGCGCACGTTCGAACGCGGCGAGTCGGGCAGCAGGATCGTCAACAGCGCCAACTTCCTCAACCGCTCGCCGCGTCCACGTTGACCAGACCGCTTCGAGATCGTGCACTTGCCCTGCGAGACGCTGCTGCGGGATCCGGACCAGCCGATGGAGCGCGCATGGTGCCAGGCGTGCACCGACCATCGCTATCCGGCCGGTGGGCGCCACCGTCACCGGAACGGCCATCTGGCCAACCAGCAGATGTCGCGGCTGGACGCGGGCCATGTTGCCAACCCGTTCGCACATCGGCTCCGCGAGGTGCAGGACGATCTCGGTTCGCCCATCCGGACAAATCGTCTCAGCCGCAGACGACGGGCCCGCATTTTCGACATGCCAGACGCGATCGACAATGCCACGCAGGCGGCCGGCCGGCCGGCGGGCAATGTACGACATGCTGCGTACTATAGAACGAAGACGTCGGCTCGCGACCTTACCTGCTCGTCACCCTCGGCCTGCCATGCACGTCCCCGGGTTGCGCGCCACGTGCCGATGGATCGTTTGGCTGTTCAGAAGCGCGGCCGCTTCGTCCCACTAGCGGTCACCCGCGTCCGGCAGATTCGGCCACGGCTCGATGTAACGCGCTCTCTTGTTGGGATTTACGGGATTTGGCTAAGGTGGCACGCCGTTGGCCTATCCACACTCGTCATGTCTACGTTTTCCCAGGATTTTCGGTACGCCCTCCGCACGCTTGCGCGTACGCCCGGCTTCTCCTTCGTTGTCATTCTCACGCTCGGCCTCGGCATTGGCGCGAACACAGCGATTTTCTCGTTGATGGATCAGGTGCTGCTGCGCTTGCTGCCTGTAAAGAATCCGGGTGAGCTCGTACAGCTCGACGGACCAGGGCCCTTCAGCGGTCGTTCGATGAACGAGCGGACTTTTTCCTATCCGATGTATGTGGACCTGCGGGATCGCAATGACGTGTTCGATGGGCTCGTGGGCCGATTTGGCGCCAGCGCGACGTTGACCCAGCGAGGGCAGGCAGAGCGTGTGGACGTCGAACTGGTCTCTGGCAACACCTTCGAGGTTCTCGGGGTGTCTCCCGTGCTGGGCCGCGCATTGACCGCAGACGATGACCGCGCGCCCGGCGCGCATCCGGTCGTGGTTCTCAGCTATGACTACTGGCGGCGGCGATTTGCCGGGTCGCCTGCGATCCTCAACCAAGCCGTCACGCTCAACAACACGCCCATGACGATTGTAGGCGTGGCGCCCCCCAAGTTCGCTGGGGTAGCCGCCACGCAATCACCAGACCTGTTCGCTCCCCTCATGATGAAGGCGCAACTCACGCCGACGTGGAACGATCTCGACAATCGGCGCAGTCGTTGGGTCAACCTCGTTGGACGTCTGAAACCGGGGCTGACGGTCGAGGCAGCAAAGGCGAGACTCGACGTCGTTTATCAGCAAATCAATGAGTTCGAGTTGAAAGAAGTGCCTGCCTTTGCATCAGGATCCCAGACGTTCAAGGATCGCTTTCGTGCCAAGAAAATGACTCTGCATTCGGCGGGGCAAGGGCTCTCCGAGCTTCGTCAGGGGGTCAAAACGCCGCTCTTTGTGTTGATGGCGATGGTTGGCCTGGTGCTGTTGATCGCGTGCGCCAACGTCGCGAATCTGCTCCTGAGCCGCGCAACGGCACGCCAGAAGGAAATCGCCGTGCGCCTCGCACTCGGCGCGGGACGTTCTCGATTGATCCGTCAGACGCTGACTGAAAGTCTGGTGCTTGCCATCGCTGGCGGCGCCGTCGGTCTCGTGTTCTCGATCTGGGTCGGCGACCTGCTGCTCAGCGTCATGCCGTCCGAGAGTTTCACTCGGTCCCTCTCTACCGAGCCCGATTTGCGCGTTGGTCTTTTCACCGCCGTGCTGGCGCTCTTGACGGCGATCGTCTTTGGCTTGATCCCGGCCCTTCAAGCTTCGAAGCCACCACTGAACCGTACTCTGCGAGAAGAGGCGGGGTCACTCTCCGGCGGCACTCATCACGCACGCTTCCGCAAGGGCCTTGTGGTCGTGCAGGTCGCTTTGTCGATGCTTCTGGTCGCGGGCGGCGGCTTGTTTGCACGGAGCCTCTACAACCTGAAGAACCTGGACACGGGCTTCAACGCTGACAACCTGATCACCTTCCATGTCGATCCTGCGCTGAACGGGTACGACCAGACACGGATCAAGCGCTTCTATGACGATCTGCTGCGTGACGTACGCCTGATCCCGGGCGTGCAATCGGCCTCGATCGCGCAGGTGGCGGCCATGACAGGCAGCGCCAGCAGTCGCACAGTCCAGGTCCAGGGGTACGAACCCAAGCCGGACGAAAACATGAACCCGTGGACCAACGAGGTTGCGCCCGACTACTTCCGGACCATGGGGCTGCCGCTCGTGATGGGACGTGAGTTCGACGAACGCGACGTCAAAGGGGCGCCGCTCGTCGCGATAGTCAACGAGTCGTTCGCCAAGTACTTCTTCCCCAACGAACACCCCATTGGGCGGCGCTTTGGATTCCGCACCTTCAACAATCCTGGCGCGATCGAGATCGTCGGCATCGTCAAGGACGCGCTGTATGCGGATATGCGGCAAGGCACGACCGACGAGAACGAAACGCCGCGGTTTGCCTACACTCCGTTCCAACAGAGCGATGAGCTGAACGAGATGACGATGTATGTCCGGACCACGGGAGCTGTGGCGGCCGCAATGCCCGATCTGTTGCGTCAGGCTGTCCGTCGCGCAGATACGTCGTTACCGGTTTTCGAGATGCAGTCCATGGAACAGACCGTCGACGAGGCGCTGTTCAACGAACGAATGCTCGCACTGCTGTCGGGGTCGTTCGGTCTGCTGGCTACAGTGCTGGCGGCCATCGGGCTCTACGGCGTGATGTCTTACACCGTGTCGCGTCGCACGCGCGAGATCGGCATTCGGATTGCCCTAGGCGCCGAGCGCGTGACCGTTGTCTGGCTGGTCCTGCGGGAAGTCGCGTTCTTGACGATTATCGGCATCGGTGTCGGCGTCCCCGGCGCGCTCGGGCTCAGCCGGTTCGTTCGCTCGCAGTTGTATGGCATCGAGCCCACTGATCCGCTCACGATCACGATCGCGGCCACTGTCTTGGCCCTCGTGGGCCTGGTCGCCGGTTACATTCCCGCGCGACGTGCCGCAAGCGTGCAGCCGGTGCTGGCGTTGAGATATGAATGACGAGGTCTCCAGTCTCCAGTCTCCAGTCACGGCCTCCAGCCCAAGAACCTTGTAGTCGGAGACCGGTCACTGGTGACTGGCGACCGGTGACTGGCGACCCTCCTAGTGCACAATGAGCCATGCGCTTCTGGCTCACGGCCGCGTGTCTGATAATTCCCGTTTCAATGACCGCGCAAGTGACGAATCCCGGCGCCGGGATCCCGCTCGAGATTGCGGATGCCCGGGCGGAGCGCATCAGCAATCTTCGTTACGACCTGCAGCTCACGATTCCGGAAGCCGTATCGACCGCGGTCGAGGGTACTACCTCGATTCGGTTCGATCTCGCGACGGCTGTTGATCCCCTGGTCATCGACTTCGCGACCAGTCGCGAGCATGTGATTGGGGTCAACGCGAATGGGCACGAATCCTCGTTTACCTGGAGCAACGGTCACATCGTCGTCCCTCCCGGCGCACTCAAACAAGGCGCCAACCGGATTGACGTCAGGTTCAAAGCCGGCGATGCGTCGCTGAACCGAAATCCGGATTTTCTTTACGCGCTCTTCGTGCCCGCGCGCGCGCACCTCGCCATTCCCGTCTTCGACCAGCCGAATCTCAAGGCTCGCTGGTCGCTCAGACTCGACGCTCCGGCCAAGTGGCAGGTCGTCAGCAATGGCGCAGAGCTCGAGCGCCGCGTTTCCGGCAATCGCGTGCGGGTCCGATTTGCGGAAACCAAGCCGTTACCGACCTATCTGTTTTCATTTGTCGCCGGTGATTTCAAAGTCGAGTCAGCCGAGCGAAACGGCCGAGTGTTCCGGATGTTCCATCGCGAGACGGACGCGGCCAAGGTCACCAGGAATCGCGACGCCATCTTCGACCTGCACGCACGTGCGTTGGCCTACATGGAGGAATACACCGACATTCCGTACGCCTTTGGCAAGTTCGACTTCGTGCTGATCCCAGCGTTTCAGTTCGGAGGCATGGAACACGCCGGCAAGATTCTCTATAACGCGTCGGGGCTGATGCTCGACGAGTCGGCAACGCAGAACCAGAAGCTGGGCCGTGCCTCGGTCATCGCACATGAAACCGCGCACATGTGGTTCGGCGATTACGTCACGATGCGCTGGTTCAACGACGTCTGGATGAAGGAAGTGTTTGCGAACTTCATGGCCGCGAAAATCGTCAACCCTTCGTTTCCTGAAGTGAATCATGAGCTTCGGTTTCTCCTGTCGCACTACCCTGCTGCGTATGAGGTCGATCGTACGCCGGGGACCAATGCCATTCGTCAGCCGCTGGCGAACCTGAACGAAGCCGGAAGTCTGTACGGCGCAATCATTTATCAGAAAGCACCCATTGTGATGCGACACCTCGAGCACCTGATGGGCGAGGTCACCTTTCGTGACGGGTTGCGCGAGTATCTGAAAAAATATGCGTTGGCAAACGCGACTTGGTCAGATCTCATCGCGCTGCTCGACGCGCGTACTGACACCGACCTTGTCCGCTGGAGCCACGTGTGGGTTGAGGAAGCCGGCCGACCAGTCATGACCACTGAACTCGACATTCAGAGCGGCCAGATCGCACGGCTCGCATTCGCGCAGTCAGCCGAACACGCCGAGGGCACGGGCGATCAGTCCCGTGACCAGCCCAATGTGTGGCCTCAGGAGCTTCGCGTGCTACTCGGGTATCCCGACAAAGTGGTGGCACTCACGGTGCCGCTTCAGTCAGCCCGGACGGATGTTCCCGCGGCGAAGGGCATGCCATCACCTCTGTACATTCTGCCCAGCGGCGGCGGGTGGGCGTACGGCGGCTTCAGGCTTGACGACACTTCGCGCGACTACCTCTCAAGGTTGCTGCCGGATCTGCAGGATCCTGTGACGCGCGGCGCTGCGTGGGTCACCCTCTGGGACACGCTCCTCGAAGGAAGGATTCCACCGACGGCATTCGTGCAGCTCGCGATGACAGCTTTGCCGCGCGAGACCGATGAGCAACTCACGCAACGCGTCCTGAGCTATCTCAATGGCGCTTGGTGGCGGTTTCTTTCATCGGCCGAACGCCAAGCACGGGCGGCGGCCGTCGAACAGCTTCTGCGTGATGGGCTTGCTGGCGCGAAGACAGCCAGTCAGAAGGCGTCGTGGTTTGGTGCGCTGCGCAACGTCTCGCTGACACCCCCGACGGTCACGTGGCTTCGGCGCGTGTGGGAAAAAGAGGAGGAAGTCGTCGGGCTACCGCTGGCAGAGGCCGATTACATCTCGTTGGCGCTTGATCTTGCTGTGCGCGAGGTGGACGGCTGGCGCGACCTTCTTGCTGCGCAGTTCGCCCGAATCGAGAATCCGGATCGCAAGGGTCGATTCAAGTTCGTGATGCCGGCCCTGTCGGCCGATCCCGTTGAGCGCGAGCAGTGGTTTCGGTCGCTCGCGGACGTGAACAACCGCCGCCGCGAGCCGTGGGTCCTCGAAGGGTTGAACTACCTCCATCACCCACTGCGCGCCGAGGCGTCAGCCAAGTACGTTGCGCCGAGCCTGGCGATGCTCTGGGAAATTCAGAAGACCGGAGATATCTTTTTTCCCAAACGGTGGATGGATGCAACGCTCTCCGGGCATACGACCCCGGCCATCGCGCAAGTGGTGAGAGCATTCCTCGCGGGCCTGCCACCGAATTATCCGCCGCGACTACGGAACGTCATTCTGCAGTCTGCTGACGAATTGTTCAGAGTTGCGACGGTTGCGCAGTAATTGCGAGAAGGACGGAGGTTGCTGGCGAGGACGGAGGTTGCCAGCAAGGACGGAGGTGGCGGGCGAGGACGGAGGTTGCGGGCAAGCAGTGTCGCTGGCGAGGAGCTGGCGAGGACGGAGGTCGCGGGGCCAGGACGGAGGTCGCGGGCAAGGACGGAGGTTGGGGGCAAGGACGGAGGTCGAGGGGAAGGACGGAGGTCGCCATGAGGAACGGAGGTGTCATCA
Organism: uncultured Acidobacteriota bacterium; assembly: GCA_963846425.1. GTDB lineage: Bacteria > Acidobacteriota > Vicinamibacteria > Vicinamibacterales > UBA2999 > JACCSI01. Next base: position 342,300 of record CAWJVW010000004.1, read on the forward strand.
CAATCGGCACGGTTGCCGCAATTTTTGCCGGCCATCTCACCGCTCAAACACCACCGAGCATCACCGTCAGTGCGGCGCATGTGATCGACGGGCTTGGCAAGACGACGGCCAACCAGACCATCACCGTCCGCGGCTCGAAGATCGAGCGGGTTGGCGCGTCGAACGGAGCCGCCACCTACGACCTGGGATCGCTGACACTGCTTCCTGGCTTCATCGACACCCACGTCCACATCGGCTGGCACTTCGGACCCGACGGTCGCTATGTCAGTGGACGCGAGCCTGCGGATGAGGCCGCGCTCTACGGTGCCGAAAACGCCTACGTCACGCTGCTCGCCGGCTTCACGACCGTTCAGAGCGTTGGCTCCGCCTCTGACAAACCGCTGCGTGATGCCATCGCCCGCGGGATTCTGCCAGGCCCACGAATTCTCACGTCGCTGGGGTCGATCAGCGACCCGAAGCTCACGCCGGATCAGATTCGCGAAGAAGTGCGGAAGAAAAAGGCCGAGGGCGCCGACCTCATCAAGATTTTCGCGTCGGCCAGCATTCGCGACGGCGGGACGCCGACGCTCTCGCAAGAGCAGGTCGACGCTGCGTGCGCGGAATCACGTGCGCAGGGCCTCCGTTCAATGGTACACGCGCACAGCGCCGAGGCGATGATGCGCGCCGCTCGCGCGGGCTGCACCGTGATCGAGCATGGTGCCCTCGCCACGCCAGAAGCCTTCAAGCTCATGGCAGAGCGCGGCACCTGGTTCGATCCAAACATCGGCCTGGTGACGCAGAACTATCTCGAAAACAAGAGCCGTTTTCTCGGCGTCGGCAACTACACCGAGGAAGGATTTACAGCCATGGAAAAGGCCCTCGGCTTGAAGAGCGCCATGTTTAGCGCCGCGCTCAAAACGCCAGGTCTGAAGATGGTGATGGGCACCGACGCGGTTGCAGGAGCCCATGGCCGCAATATGAACGAAACGCTGGAGCGAATCAAAGAGGGCCAACGTCCGATGGATGCCATCGTGGCGATGACCTCCGCCGCTGCGCAGTCGATGGGGCTGGAGAATGAGATCGGCACGATTCGGCCGGGTCGCGAGGCGGATCTCGTGGCCGTGGAGGGTGATCCCATGAAAGACCCAACCGCGCTGACGCGCGTGAGGTTCGTGATGAAGAGTGGAAAGGTTTACAAGAGATGAGCCGTTTACGTGCCGTGACGGACCATTCGGCCTCCTTTGACTACCAGACGCACTTTGCGTAGAGACGAGATGTCTGTCGTCGGATCGCCCTCGACCGCGATCAGGTCTGCGAGCATCGCCGGCTTGATCGATCCGACGCGCTGATCGAGATGAAACAGCCTGGCGTTGATGGACGTCGCCGATCGGACGGCATCAGCCGGGCGCATTCCATACTCCACCATCAGCTCCAGTTCGCGCACGTTGTCGCCGTGCGCGTACACACCAACATCTCCGCCAAAACACATCGTGACGCCTGCCTCGAGTGCGGCTTTGAAGCTCGCACGCTTGGCCGTGATGCGAGCGGGTTCCGGCGCGGCGCCCTTTTTCCACCCCGCGTACTGGGCCGTTGCGTCACCGGCAGCGAGCGTCGGGCAAAAGCCAACCCCACGATCGACCATCAGCTTCCAAATCTCGGTCGTCCCACTGTCGCCATGTTCAATCGTCTCGACACCGGCGTCGATCGCTCGGCGCATGCCTTCCGCGGTTGACGCGTGCGCGACGACAGGTCGGCCGCTGCTCCGCGCGACCTCGACGATCCGGCGAAGCTCGTCGAGGATGAATGTGGGACGGGCCTCACCCGTGGGGCCCCAGCGATAGTCCGCGTAGACCTTGATGAAATCCGCACCGCGGCCGATCTGATCTCGCACGACCTTGGTCACCTCGTCCAGGCCACTTGCTTCCTCAGCACCCTGCGGCACCGTCCATTCAGGGGCATAGCCCTTTGGCCCGTAACTGCCGGTGGCCACCATGGCAGGACCCGCCACCAACATCCGCGGCCCTGGGATCACGCCTTCATCGATGGCGCGTTTCAATCCCACATCGGCATATCCAGCGCCCTCGCTGCCAAGGTCGCGGACCGTGGTGATGCCTGCCATCAACGTGTCCCGTGCATGATTGACTGCGCGCGCGACTCGATACGCCAGCGCCTCGCGTGCGACCTGATCGTTCCACGTTGTCTCGTTGTAGGGATGAAGCAGCAGGTGGGAGTGTCCCTCGATGAGTCCCGGCATCAACGTTGCTCCTGGCAACGAAACCTGGCGCGCATCCGGCGGCACTTTGATCGAGGCCGCCGGTCCTGCTGATTCGATCCGTTCGCCACGCATGACGACGACCCAGCCTGTATGAGATGTCTCGCCGTCGAACACCCGTTGTGGTTGAAAGACGACGACCTGCGCCTCCTGGGCGAGAGGTGTGGTGAACGGCAACGCCACAAGCAGGGCGAGCAACAGCACAGTCCGCATGGTGGGCTATATTGCCATGGCGGCGGCGATCATCGGTCTACGGTCCACGGCCCACGGCCGACGGGTGGCGCAGCCGACCGCCTGGGCCGAACTGCACCGCCTCGCAGCATTAGGAACCCCGCAACTGCGGACCGTAGGCCGGAGACCGTGGACCTGGACCGTGGACCGTGGACCGTGGACCGTGGACCGTGGACCACATGAAACACACAGCTGACGTCGTGATCATCGGAGGTGGGTGTATGGGCGCCAGCGTCGCCTATCACCTTGCACAGCGCCAGGTCACGAATGTCGTGCTCGTCGAGCGCGAGCCACAACTGGGCGCCGGTTCCACGGGGCGAAATGCCGGCGGCTTCCGGCATCAGTTCTCGCACCCGGCCAACATCGCGTTGTCCAAGGAATCCATCGCGGTCTTCGCAAACTTCGAAAGTCTCGTCGGACATGCGATCGACTTCTGGCCCGACGGTTATCTGTTTCTCCTGTCGTCGCCGGAGAGTGTGGCCTCGTTCGAGCAGAACGTCGAGCTTCAGCGGGCGCACGGGATCAAGGTGGAATGGCTGACGCCAGGTGCCGCCGCGAGCCTGTGCGATGGCCTGGACACGACCGGCGTTCTCGGCGCGACCTATTGCGCAGACGACGGCATCGCCGATCCCAATGGGGTGACGATGGGGTTTGCGAAGGCGGCGCAGGCGCGAGGCGTCGAGATCCGCCGCGCGGAAGAAGTGATCGCGATCGATCGCGATTCGAGTGGCATCCTCGGCGTGCGTACCAGCACCGGTCGGATTCAGACACCGTGTGTAGTCAACGCCGCAGGGCCGTGGGCGCGGGAGGTCGGGAGAATGGCTGGCGTCGAGGTTCCTGTTCTTCCCGAGCGGCGACACATTTTCATCGCGCAGGCCTTTGACCATCTGCCAACGTCGCGCCTGATGGTGATCGATTTCGCATCGACGTTTTATTTCCATCGTGAGGGATCGGGCCTGCTCTTCGGCATGGCCGATCCGGACGAGCAGCCCGGATTCGACACGACGGTGCGCTGGGACTTTCTGCCGCAAGTGATCGAGTTGGCGGTGCGGCGTCTGCCAAGACTTGCAGATGCCGCCATCTCCCATGCGTGGGCAGGCCTCTACGAAATGACGCCGGATCACAATCCAATCATCGGCCCGGCGCCCGAGGTGAAGGGCTTTTACACGGTGGCTGGTTTCAGCGGCCACGGTTTCCAGCACTCACCTGCCGCTGGCCGCATCATTGCCGACCTGATTGCGGGCCGCGATCCGGTGAGCGACATCACCCCATTCGCGCACGATCGTTTCGTGCGCGCGCGGACACTGGGGGAGATGAACGTGGTGTGATGGTATGGTCGGGCAGTTTGCGGGTAGGGCAGGTGGGAATTGTACAGATTGATCGTGTGATCCCTTATCCGACTAATCGACCTACCTGACCTCGAGGGTCAGCGTCGGCAACTCGAGACCCTCGAGCGTCGCGGCCCACGTTTCACCCGGCCTGATCGGCTGCGACTCGGTAAGCGTCCCCGAACTGACGCGATTGCCCGCCGTGAGCGCCGTTGCCATCGGACGAGCCGACATCGCAGAAGCGAGCTCTCCCAGGCAGAGCGCGGGACTTCGCAGCACGTTTCTGCCGGCGCCCTCCGCGGCGAGATTACCGTTTTTCGTCAACTTCACTTTGAAGCGGGCCAACTGCTCGACGAGCGATGGGATGAGCCCTGCATCGACTGGTCGTGGCTCGCCGACGAGGAGCGCCGCATGAAACCCGAACGTTGCGACGAAATCGGCTGGTTGAAATTTCCAGTCCGGATACGGACAGTCGATGATCTCGAACCCCAGCGCGAAGGACTCGACTGCATTCAAAACTTCGGCAGGGTCGACCGTATTCCCGGCGACGGATCCATTCATGATGAAGACGATCTCCGGCTCGATTTTCGGTGAGTACATTCGGTCAAGCGTCAGCGACGCCTGATTCTCACTGGCATCAGACACCGTGTCGTCGTACATGTGAGCCCACACCAACGTCTCCAGTCCGAGGACACGCCAGACGGCTTTGTTTGCAAAGCCCACCTTGTAACCAACAGGCAGATGACCGGCGTCCCTGCGGAGCCGCGCGAGTTCTCCTTCGACCAGATAGGCCGAGGCCAAATCGAGGCCGGCGGGCCGAGCGGAAGGAGGATCTGCGATTGGCTGCCCGTGCGAACGCGCCGTCATCAGCTCCAACGCGATCGCCTGCAGATCTGGACTAGTCACGGGAGACATTTATCAGCGTCCCTAAACCCGGTGTTACCCATGACGGTCGGCGAGATCTCTTCTCAACCGAGCTCCGGCCCAACCATCACGAGCGTGCTGCGACTGGCACGGCCGCTCGACTAGGCACGGCAGCAGCGCGCAGCGCAACGGCGAGGCCGGCAGCCAGGAGCGCCATCACCGCGCTCCCATAGAAGCCAACCGACCAGCTTCCAAACTGCTCGTAGAGCAACGCACCGAACCACCCACCGATGATTGACGCCACGCCCTTGGCTGTGTAGAGCACCGCGTAGTTCGACGTCGCATGCCGCGATCCAAAGTAATCGCCCGACGTCGATGGAAAGAGGGAATAGATCTGGCCCCACGTAAAGTAAACGAGCACCAGCGTGACGGCGAACCATGCGGCCGAGAGCTGCCCGAGCAGGACCACGAGAAGCAGGCAGATGGCCTGCAGAAAGAACGTGATCACCATCGTGGTTTCACGACCGATCCGGTCCGACACCGCGCCCCAGAAAACCCGGCTGCCGCCATTGGCCAGCGGACTGAGCGTCGCGGCCAGCGTGAGCGCTCCGGCCGACAGTCCCCACGATCTCGCCATAGGCCCCGCGTTGGCCGTGACCAGGAGGCCCCCAGTGGCCATCAGCACGAACATCACGTACATCATGTAGAACTGTGGCGTGCGCAACATCTCGGCGGTCGTAAAGTGTCGGCGGCCAACCTGCGAGGCGCTCGCGGCCACAGGTTGCGCGACGAACGCCTCAGCGGGCGGATGTCGTAAGAACTGCGCGACGATGACGATCACGAGACCCTGTAGAAGTCCCGTGGCGACGAACGTCGATTGATAGCCGCGCGACGCAATCGTCGATGAGATGAATGGAATGAAGAGCGCCGTGCCCCCGCCAAATCCCGCGGCCATGATGCCCGCCGCGAGACCGCGTCGATCTTTGAACCATTTCAGCGCCGACCCGATCGAGCCGCTGTAGACGAATGCCGCGCCGATTCCAGCGGCACAATAGAGAGCGTAGAGCATCGGCAGCGAGGTGGCGTATCCCATGCCCGCCCACCCCAGACCGCATAACAGCCCGGCCGCACTGATGAATCCGCGTGGCCCAAGCCGATCGATCAGCCAACCGTCGAGCGGTTGAACCCATGTCTGAAACAGGATGAACAGCGTAAAGGCGAACTGGATGTCCGAGAGCCTCCACCCGGTGGCCGCCTGAAGCGGCTGGACGAAGAGGGTCCAGGCGTACTGCAGATTCGCGATCATGATCATCGCAATGAGCGACGCCACGAGTTGGAACCAACGATTGTTCAGACTCATCGAACCACCTCCGCCCCCGTTGACGAAACAAGCGGCGTCACGCGCCGTGCGCGGTGCTCATCGAGCATCTTCACGCATGCATACATCGCCCGCGTCGCCGGCATCGACACGCCAAGGCGGTCGCCTAGTTCGACAACGGCGCCAACGACTGCTTCGATCTCCATCGGACGTCCAGCTTCGAAGTCCTGCAGCATCGACGTCTTGTGCGCTCCGACTTTCTCGGCGCCGGCCATGCGCTGATCGATCGAAATCGGCAGCTCGATACCGAGCTTCCCAGCCACAGTTTCCGTTTCAGTCATGACCTCGCGAACGAGCCGCGAGGTATCGGGATGACGCACCAGCTCCTCCAGAGTACCGCCGGTCAGCGCACTGATGGGATTGAAGGCTACATTGCCGAGCAGCTTCACCCAGATCTCATGACGAAATCGTGTGCTCACCGGGCACCGGAACCCCGCGCCGATGAGCACTTCGGCGATGGCGCGACAGCGTTCGGATCGCGTCCCGTCCGGTTCCCCAAAACTGATGCGATTACCCTCCGTGTGGTGAATCACACCCGGTTGTGCAATATCGGCGGAAAAGTAAGCCAACGACCCGACGACCCGTCGTGGCTCGATTGCGGAGGCGATCACGCCCCCCGGATCAACGCGCTCGAGCCGCAGGCCTTCCAACTCACCGCCATGACCCTGGAAATACCACCACGGAATGCCATTCTGCGTGCTGACGACGACGGTGTCCGGGCCCAGGAGTGGGACAAGCGTCGGTACGAGCGCCGTCAACGCATGCGCCTTGACACCCAGGAAGATGACGTCGGCCGGCCCAATCTTGTCAAGCTCGCCGGTGACTTGCGGCCTGACCTCGAAATCACCGTCGGGACTGACGACCCGAAGGCCGTGCTCCTGCATGGCCCGGAGGTGTGGGCCGCGTGCAAACAGCACGACGTCAGCGCCTATTCGCCCGAGCCGCGCGCCAATGTAGCCGCCGATCGCGCCGGCGCCGACGATGACGATTCTCACGACACCGCTGGTGCAAAGGCCTGCGCGACGACTCGACGTTGAATCTTCCCGGTCGCCGTGCGGGGAATCGCGTCGGTTATGTGAATCTGCTTCGGGCGCTTGTAATCGGCCAGCCGTTCGCGGCAGTACGCCAGAAGCTCCGCCTCGCTCACGGCATCACGGAGCACGACGGCCGCGGCGACTTCCTCACCCCAGGTCTTGTGCGGCACGCCAAAACACACCGCTTCGGCCACCCCCGGATGCGTGAGGAGCACTTCGTCGATCTCGCGCGGCGAGATCTTCTCACCGCCGCGGTTGATCATCTCCTTGAGACGTCCCACGAGCGTGAGGTACCCGTCGGCATCGAGGAAACCCTGATCGCCCGTTCGAAACCATTCGCCAAAAAATGCGGTCGCATTCGCTTCAGGGTTGTTTTCGTACCCTTTGATCACGTTCGGCCCGCTGATGCAGACCTCGCCTCGTTCATTGGCCTTCAAGTGCTCCCCGTTGGCGTCCATGATGCTGATGCGAACTTCTGTTCCGGGGCCGACGGACCCAGCTTTTCGCGGCCTTGGCGGCAACGGATTGGACGCCATCTGGTGCGCGGCTTCGGTCATCCCGTACGCCTCCAGCACCGGCGCGCCAAACGCCGCTTCAAGGTCGTGCATCACCTGCGGCGGCAACGAGGCACTGCACGATCGAATGAAGCGCAGATTCTCCGCGCCGGCAGGCCGAGCCGCTCCCGATTCGACCCGCGCCAGCAGAAGCTGATGGATCGTGGGAACCGCGGAATACCATGTCGCGCCGTGGTCACGAACCACACGCCAGAACGAGAGCGGGTTGAACTTTGACGGAACCACGACTGTGCCGCCGGTCAACAGCGTCGCCAGCGTCGACGCCACGAGCCCATGCACGTGAAACAGCGGCATCACGCAGAGCGACACGTCATCCGGGGTCAACGCATAGCTTGCGGCGACGTTGCGGGCCGAGATCGAAAGGTTGGCATGGCTGAGCGGAACCCGCTTCGGCCGACCGGTGCTGCCACTCGTGTGCAGGATGAGCGCCACATCGTCCACCGACGGAGCCTCATAGCTCCGCCGACCCGCAGCGCCTCCAACGCTCACCGTTCCCGAACCATCCACGTCAACGGCAAGGACTGGAACGCGATCGCCCGCAGCGCGGCGTGCCTCGTCGGCGCCGTCAGGCGGCAGGAGCAACACCTTCGCATTGGTGTCTTCCAGGTAAAAGCGAAACTCGTCTTCTTTGTAACCGGGGTTGAGCGGCGCCGCGGTGCCCGCCTCTGACGCGGCAAGAAACGCCACTATCGTGGGAAGTCCATTCGGAAGCGCCATTCCCACGCGGTCACCTCGACCAATGCCGGACCCGACCAGGGTTTCGGCCAAAGCAGTGACCTGGTCCCTCAGTTGGCCATAGCTTACGCGGATGTTTTGCTCAGGCAGGATCACGGCGGTCCTGTCCGCCGGGGTCGAGCTCATCAGCCCGAGGAGGGTGGTCGGCGACGCGCTGATTGAAGTCATAGCGATGCAATGTGGCTCACTTGGCCGGGAATCGTCAACGGGGAAAAAGGCTTAGCAGTAGCCGCAGATGGCGCGGATGAATTCAGCCGCAGATAACGCAGATCAGGCAGATTACGCAAAAGGACGGGGGCTGGCCAGCCGCGGCCGAAGGCCGCGGGCGAACGGCAAAGCCCGCCGGACAAAATGAGACTTCAGCGAAATAACAAGGTCTCATTGTTGTCCGGTGGGCCTTGCCGTTCCTGCGCGCAGGCTTTGCCTGCGCACTGGCCAGCCGTATCTGATCACGTATAGCGTCGGCGGCCGGCCTAGGCGCTGGAGATGATTCGAGCGTCACAACCCGCACGCTGCAGGCCGTTTGCCGCGCGCTCACTCGACCGTGTGTCTTGACTTGACGGGCCCTTTTATAAATGTGTCATCTGCGTCATCTGGGTCATCTGCGGCTGAATTTTCATCTGCGTCATCTGCGGCCCGAATTCTCGGTGCCATCTGCGGCTGAATCCTAAAACGACACCCTGGCATCCACCTGGATCCGTTTCAGCAACGCGTTGCGATCCCCCGCGGGCACATCGATGAGCCTCGTCAGGATCCCGATGAAATCGAGGTTGACCCGACTCCGCGGCATGTAGGTGAAGGTTGCCATGTTCATGACGACATTCGTCGGTGGTCCCATGTCGCTGAAGTTATAGGCCGACACGACAGCATCGCGCTCGACCCGCGCAAATGTGTAGGTCACCCCAAAGGTCTTCGGCGCCGCCGCGCGGCCATAACTCCCAACCAGCCACACGCCCGAATCATCGTCGTTGGCGGCCTCCGTGTTCAGCACGAAGTCAGCCAGTGCCACAAATGGATATTGCGCGCGGCCGGTATCGAACGTGACTTGGCCAATCACGTCGACGAGATTGAATCCGGATTCAAAGCCAACCACACGACCAGCCGGATTGCGTCGAAGCGCATTGGTGCTCTGCGTGCGAATTACGGTGCGCTGATCCAGCGCAATCGCAATCTGATCCGGGTTTCGAAACGCGTAGTCCGCAATCGAGAGCTGCACTGCATGCCCACCCAACCGAAACCCCGCTTGCGCGTACTCCCCGAACATGAACGCATCCTCGTCACCACCCACCTCATTAATCGGAGACTGGACGCCGACGAGGCGCAGCCCCACCCCCTCCCATCCCCACGTCACCTGCTCATACGTCCCCTCCCAATTCACATCGTCATCCCACACCATTTGCGTACGTGTGACAGGAAATGCGTACTTTCCAACGCCGAGAGTAAGGGCTTTTGCCTGTGAGGGCGTGTATGCGAGGGAGATCTGGTCGATGTTGATGGGCTTTCGATTGAGAAAGTCGGTGAAGCTTTGATTGGTTGAGGTCACGTCTGCCGCGTCGCCGCTGGCGAGACGGAGGTTGAAGTCGAGGCCTTCCGCGATGGGCGTTCGCACGCCGAGGCGAAAGCGAAATCGCTCTCGTTGACGCGTTTCCGTGTCGTCCTGAAAGAACCCCTCGTAGCGCGCCCGCAAATCGCCGTAGAAAGTCAGTCGCTCCCACCACGGCTTTGCTGTGTCAGCGGGCTTTGCCGTCTCAGGGGGTTTCGGCTCCTGAGGAGTGACGTTCCCCGAGGGTGTCTGGGCCTGGACCGCCATCGAAACCCACGCGATGTTCAGGACAGTCGCGACCAGCAAGAGGCGCATGCGCATGCCGCTCATTGTGGGCGGTCGATGTTAGGCGGACGTTACCGTGGCGTTACATCTGCGTTACACGGTACTACGGCTATACTGCCTTTTTCTTCAAAGTGTGAGGCTCGAACATGAAGACCAGCCGTTCCTGTTTTGTCCGTGCGCTCGCCGCGGCGGCGCTCGTCGTCGCACTCGTTTTCGCGGCTGCCCCGGCACTGCTGACTTCGCTGCTCGCGCAGGGCGATTCCAACCAGATCGTTCCGCTCAACGCGTACAAGGACCTGAAGTGGCGGATGGTCGGCGCCTCCAGGGGTGGTCGTGTAACTGGGCTGGCCGGCGTTCGCCAGCGACCACACACGTTCTACGCGGGTGCGACGGGTGGCGGCGTCTGGAAAACGGATGACGCGGGGATTACGTGGTATCCCGTGGGCGACGGGCAGATCACGACGGGATCGATTGGTTCGATCGACGTCGCGCCATCGAATCCGGATCACGTGTGGGTTGGTACGGGGAGCGCGGCCATTCGATCGAACGTGATCATCGGCCGTGGCATCTTCAAGTCCACCGATGCCGGCAAGAGCTTCCAGTTCGCCGGCCTCAGGGAATCCGGGCAAGTCGGAGGCTTGCGGGTCCACCCGACGAACCCTGACATCGTGTGGGCGGCTGCCCTCGGGACACCGTTTGGCCCCAGCGACGATCGTGGCATTTTCAAGACGGCTGACGGCGGCAAGACGTGGAAGAAGACCTTGTTCGTGGACAACGAGCACGGCGGCCGCGACGTCGAAGTCGATTGGCAGAACCCTGATGTGCTGTACGCCGCGATGTATCGCGGCTTTCGCAAGGGCTGGGACATCATCAGCGGAGGGCCGGCGGACAAGGGGGGAATCTTCAAGTCCACTGATGGTGGCGAAACGTGGAAGAAGATAAGCGCGGGACTGCCGGCGAAGTTGATCGGCAAAATCGATCTGGACATCGCGCGCAGCAACCCAAAGGTGCTCTACGCGATGATCGAGGCGGCTGGGAATGAGGGCGGCCTGTACAAGTCCAGCGACGCGGGAGAGTCATGGGCGCTTGTCAACAGCAGCCAACGTCTGCGGGCTCGGCCCTTTTACTTTCACTACGTCAGCGTCAACCCCAAAAACGAAAATGAAGTATTCGTCAGCGAGCTCGGCTTTCACAAGTCGATTGACGGCGGCAAAACCTTCGCGGCGATCGACACCCCGCACGGCGACAACCATGGCGTCTGGATCAACCCCGATAACCCGGAGATCATGCTGCAGGTCAACGACGGGGGCGCAAACGTCACGCTGAATGGCGGCAAGAGCTGGTCGTCGATCCTCAATCAGCCGCATGCGGAGTACTACATGGTCGCGGTGGACGATCAGTACCCGTATCGTCTCTACACGCCGCAGCAGGACAATACGACGCTCATTATTCCGAGCGTGCCCCCCGTGTCGTGGGGACTCGATCATCCGTCGCAGCTCTGGCAGCAGGCATCAGGTTGTGAGACCGGTCAGATCTGGCCGCGCAAAGACGGTTCTGTCGTGTGGGGCGCGTGCAAAGGCGAGGTCGGACGGTACAGCGTGCTCACCGGGCAGGAGAAGCACTACTGGATCTATCCGCAGAATCGCTATGGCCACGATCCCGACGAGATCAAGTACCGATTCCCCCGTCAGACCGTCGTCTACGTCTCGCCGCACGACGACAAGATCGTCTACCAGGCGTCACACGTGCTGCATCGGTCGACCGACGATGGCGTGACGTGGGAGACCATCAGTCCGGACCTGACTGCGCGCGAGCCGCAGTATCAGATTCTTCCCGGAAGTCCGATTACCCGCGACATCACTGGCGAAGAAGTGTATTCGTCGATCTATTCGATGGTCGAGTCTCGACTCGAGAGGGGTGTGATCTGGGTAGGCGCCAACGACGGACCGGTCAGCGTGTCGCGTGACAACGGCAAGACGTGGAAGAACGTGACGCCGAAGGGTCTCGCGCCGGGCGGCCGGGTGCAAACGATCGAGGACTCACCGCATCGCAAGGGCACCGCGTATGTGGCGATATACCGCTACCTCAGGGAACACGATCTCAAGCCGTACATCTACCGGACTGAGAACTACGGCGAAAGTTGGACGCTCCTGACGGACGGCAAGAACGGAATTCCGATCGACCATCCCACCCGCGTCATTCGGGAGGATCCGGCGCGTGAAGGCTTGTTGTACGCCGGCACCGAATTCAGCGCTTTTGTGTCGTTCAATGCCGGTCGCAACTGGCAGACGCTCGCTCAGAACCTGCCGGCAACACCAGTCACCGATATGCGCGTGCATCGCGATGACCTTGTCATCTCCACGATGGGCCGATCGCTGTGGATCATGGACAACGTCACGCCACTCCAGCAGATCGCGGCTCTGGTTGGCGGCTCCCAGCCGACGAACAATCAGGCGCGGGCGAGTGGAGGTCGAGACTTCGGTCTCACCATGACCGGCAGGGCGGGCGTCCCGCCTGGCTATCTCCCGCCGTCACAATCGCGCAACCAACGGCGTCCCGCCCAGGAGGGCTTCCCCCCGTCCACCTGTTCCAGCCGCGCGAGACGATTCGCTATCGGCACTCCTCCAATGCCGGCGGCAATGGCGAACCGGAGTACCCGGCGCCCGCCGTGCACGTTGATCTGTGGTTTGCCTCCACGCCTGCCGCTGACACGCGTCTGGAAATCGTTGATAGCAAGGGCCAGGTTGTTCGCGGTTTCGGCATCGCCCGCCCACCGCAAGCCGGTGCAAGCCAGGAAATGCGCGGGCCGTTCCGCGGACAGGGTGGGCCGTCAGGCATTCGTCCAGAGCCAGGCATGCAGCGGTTCAACTGGGACATGCGGTACCCCGGACCATGGGCGCCAAATGCGCCCGCTGGTGGAAGCGGTGGCCCGGTGGTTGCGCCGGGCACCTACACGGTTCGGTTGACCACGGCCGGGCAGACGCAAACGCGCGCCTTTGCTCTCAAGGTGGACCCGCGCGTCCCGCGCGATGGCGTCACGCAGGCCGATCTCGAGGAGCAGGTGGCATTTCTGCTGAAGGTCCGCGATGCGCTCAGCGATGCGCGCCGGCTCCAACAGGAGCTTGAAGAAGCGATGAAAAAGGGCGGCGTCGCGCCGGTCCCGCCGGCGCAGCCTGGCGTCGCTCCGACCGACGTGAAGCTTGCACATCGCCTGCAGGGCGTGTGGGTGCGGCTGCTGGATCAACCCGGCATCTATCCGCAGCCCATGCTGATCAGCCAGTTGCAAAACGTCTCGCGTATGGTTGGGCAGGCCGATCAAAAAGTTGGGAAGGACGCTGTTGACCGGTTCAACGACCTGATGAAACAACTTCAGGCGTTACGAGACGAGCTTCAGAAGGGCGGCGCTTGAGGGATGGAAGCGTTCGTATAGGGGTGAGCCCTGTGTTGAAGGGCGGCCCTGAAAGGCCGCCCCTTCGATTGATGTGGTTATCGCGCGTCCGTGGTGGGTCGAGCGATTGCGCCGCCCTTCCAGAACGACATCAGCGTCTTGTAACGAGCCTCTGCCAGATCCTTGTGACCCGCCGCGCCATGCGCCCGCGCGGCACCCATCAGTGAGCGAGCACGATTCGGCATACGCAGCAGGCATGCGTCGAAGGCCTCGGCCGCCTCCGCTGACTTGCCCGCGGCCAGCAGCACCTCGCCCAGGAGCTCATGCGACGGCTTCACCGGGTCAGCTGCTCCATTGGGCGGGCGCATGCTTTCTTCGATCGCCGCGGCTTCGCGCAGCAACGACACGGCCTGATCCTTGTCACCCTTCTTCAAGGCGATGAGCGCAGCCAGCTCGTGGTGCATGATCCGCGGCGATTTGCCTGAATCCGGAGCGCCTGCTCCCGCCGGCGGCGCCGGCGGCGCGCCACCGTGGTCGGCATGCGCCCCACCCGCGGCAGTTGGTGCTGCTCCACCAGCCTTGGCCGCAAGCCGCGCCAGCATCTGATCTGCAACGGCCGTGTCACCCGTGTGCACGGCGCTCATGCCGTTCGCGAGAACCGCTTCGTTCGACGCGGCCTCGTCGAGCGGCTGCACCTTCCACTCCTCGGTCTCGATGATGTACCGCGCGCGCGCAAGCGCCACGACACTCGCGGCCCGGGGATGCTTGGTCGTGGCCTGCATTTCCTCTAGAGCCTTGATGCGGTCGCGTGCCCCCGCGTAGTCGCCGAGTTGGAGGAATCCGTACTGCCCCCAATCGCCCGAGTGTGACATGTCGCCGGGCACGTCGCCGGGCTGCCACAACTCCTTGGCAATGTTGAATGCCCGTACATTCTGGTGCGCCACTTCATTCCACATGCCGTGTTGGATGAAGATGTGCGTCGGCATGTGAACCGCGTGTGACACGGCCGGAACGATCTCCGCATAAGCACGGGCGGCCTCCAGTGACAGCGGCGCGTGCACCGGATCGTCGAACGCATGAATCGTGTAATGCACGGCGCCCGGGTGCTTCGGGTTGCGCTTGGTGACTTCGATGGCGATGGCGCCGGCCTTCATCTCATACCGGAAAGAGTTGTCGTCGAGCGCTCTCGCCCCGCTCAACAGCGACAACGCGTAAAACGCCTTCACCTCGTCGTCGTTGGGGAACTGCTCATAGAGGCGTTCCATCGCCTTCATGTAGCCGATGCGCCTCGGCCGCGATTCGCCCTCACCCCATAGCGTTTCGACCGCTTGCAGAAATCCCTTCTCGCGGGGGGTCGGGGCCTTGGCCAGCCGCTCAGCCGTGGTCGTGCCGAGCCGCGCAAGAATGGCGCGCGGGTTCTTGCTGTCCTGCTCGGCCATTAGCGGGTGGTTGTAGCAGAGGCTCTCGCCCCAGTACGCCATCGCAAAGTCCGGCTGAATCTGCTGAGCCTGCTTGAACTCCGCGATCGCCTGCTTCCAGCCAAAGCTGTGGAGAATCGCGACGCCGCGCAGGAAGTGCTGCTGCGCCTTGGGAGAGCCGGACGTCGGGAACGAAATAGTTCCGACGTTGTCAAATTGTGCCGACGCGGGCGCGGTCGCCAGAGCCAGCAGTGCCACACCAATCAGACGACGCATGGATTCCTCCGTGATGGTGACCGGAACTCTTGCAAATCTTACTATCATGCGCCTCAGATGTTCGGGCGTAGATCAGTTCTGGTCGCGGCAACCGTGGTGGCCTTGGCCGGGGTGGCGCTATGGGTAGTCCGCCCCGATGAAACGGTGTCGGCGGGCCGGTTCCGCGTCGTTCGACGACTCGATCGCCCCTCAGGCGTTTCGCCTTTTGATCCGGGCGCGCGCGCCGTAACCGCACGACTTCGATGGACCGCAAGCGAAATCGAGCAGCAATGGACGCGGCTTGGCGGCGGTTCTGGTCTCACGTATCGCAGTCCCGCTTTCGATACGTCTCGGAGCCTGTTTGGGATCGTTGCAACACTTCCGGATCTGCGGGACCAGTCGGCAGTGATCCTATGGTCCGGCGGTCCCACGCTGACGCCAGAAGACTTTGCCCGCAACCGTCGTGAGCTTCATGATCCAGCCGGGGGACAAAACCTGCTTCTGCGGGCCGACAACCTTCAGCCGGACAACCAGCCGATCCAGTATCTCTTCATCCATCTGCCTGAAGGCTTGGCTCTGCCCTCGGCTGTTGAAACGTTGAGCGTCCTCGAGCGATCGGACCTGACGAGCCATGGCCCGGTCGGCCCCGTGAGACTGACTGAAGGCGGGCAAGTTCGAGATGTCGTCCTGGCGCCATCAGGCCATCGCCTCTCGTACGAGCTCGACGAGTTGTCGCTGGCGGCTCTTTCGTTCGGGCTCCACCTGGAGCGTGATGTGTCCGTCCAGGTCCGCGCATGGCAGCACACCTCGGAGGGCGAGACGGAGATTTTCACCGAGCGAGTGGACGATGCCGGCTGGCACGATTTCAACGTGCCACTCGTCCAGGCGGGTCGCTCGGCGATCACGCTGCAAGCTGTGACTGATCTCGAGACCGGTCCCCTCAGTTGGTCAACTCCCCTTCTCGTGGCGTCCGACGGGAACGCGGAACAGCCGAACGTCATCCTTTACGTCGTCGATGCTCTCCGTGCGGATGCGCTGGGACTCCACGGCGCAGGTGGGGCTCGATCGCCGATCATCGACCGGCTTGGTCGCAATGGGTTGGTGTATAGCCGCGCGTACGCGGCTGCGTCGTGGACCAAGCCGTCGGTGGCGACACTCCTGACTTCGCTGTATCCGTCGACCCATCGTTTGGGCGCCAGGTTTTATTCCGACCCGCTGCCGCGCACGGTGTTGACTCTTCAGGACGCGCTCGCAGCAAATGGTTACCTCACCGCACAGTTCTCCTCCAATCCGTTTACCGGCACGCTGTCGAATCTCGACAAAGGATTCGACGTGGCTGTCACGCCGGGAGTATTTTTGGACCGCGCATCGTCAAACGGCACCGCATCGATCGGCGCGGCTCAAGTGCACGACCGGGCACTGAGCTGGCTCGAGCGGCACAAAGGCATGCGCGTCTTCGCGTACATCCACTCTGTCGATACACATCCCCCGTTCAGCGTCAAAGGCGCTACTGCTCGCGCAGCCTATGATGGGTCGCTCGCATCCATTGATTCGGAGATCGGTCGATTTCGTGAGCGGCTCCTGCCCCTCGGCTTTGGTGACAACACGCTTTTTGTGCTGACGGCGGATCACGGTGAGGCGTTCGGTGAGCACGGTCATGAAGGACATGGTCAGTCCGTGTACGACGAAGAGGTGCGCGTGCCGCTGTTATTCCACTGGCCGGGTCACATTGCGCCAATGGAGATCGATGAGCCAGTTCATCACGTCGATCTGGCCCCGACGATTCTGACGCTCGCGGGGGTTGGGGACGCTGCGGGACAATTCCAGGGCCGGAGCCTGTGGCCCCACGGTCCACACTGGCAACCCAGCCCTGTCGTGGTCACACGCTTCGTTTACCCTGAGGATGTCGACCGCCCGGCCGCGGATCGAATCGAAGCGCTTGCGCTCGTTGACTACCCGTGGAAACTGCTGTCGTTCGCCGGCCCTGGCGTGCCGCGGCGCGCCGAGCTTTACCGCCTTGACACCGATCCTGGGGAACGGAACGATGTGGCCGGTTCAGACCTCGCGCGAGTCCAGACGCTGCAGACCGCGCTCGATCGATTCATGGCCGATCAAGCGCAGCAACGTGGCAGGTTCGACGCCGCTCACGCGCGTAGTAGCAGACGGCCATCAGCGCCCCCGTCACGTGATCTGCTCGATCAGTTGCGAAGTCTTGGATACGTGCGGTGATCACGCCTGAGACGCGTGGCCCAATCCCAGTGTGACGGAATCTGCGAGAATCATCGAGATTGGAGGCCGGTGACCGGAGACTTGGCTGTCTGGACAGCGAAACAACCGGCCACCCGCGGGTAGGATCAATGGCAGAACGTCACATGCACGACAACATTCTCGGAGCTATCGGCAACACGCCAATGGTCCGGATCAACCGCATTACCGCCGGCCAGGTCGCCGCCGATGTGTTCGCGAAGATCGAGACGTTCAATCCCGGCAATTCGATCAAGGACCGCATGGCCGTGAAGATGATCGAGGACGCCGAACGTGCCGGCCTTCTCAAGCCCGGTGGCACCATCATCGAAGGCACATCAGGCAATACCGGCATGGGACTCGCGATGACCGCGGTAGTCAAGGGCTACAAGTGCATCTTCACGACGACCGATAAACAGTCGAAGGAAAAGATCGACGCCCTGAAAGCCTTTGGTGCAGACGTGATCGTGTGCCCCACGAATGTCGACCCGGAAGATCCGCGATCGTACTATTCCGTCTCGTCCCGTCTGGAGCGCGAGACGCCGAACTCGTGGAAAGCAAACCAGTACGACAACCTATCCAATAGTCAGGCACATTACGAGCAGACCGGCCCCGAGATCTGGGAACAGACCGGGGGCCGGATCGATCATCTGGTGTCGGGCGTCGGCACGGGTGGGACCATTTGTGGTGCCGGCAAGTATCTGAAGGAGCGGAAACCCGGTGTCAAGGTGTGGGGTATCGACACGTACGGATCCGTGTTCAAGAAGTACAAAGAGACTGGGATTTTCGACAAGAACGAGATCTATCCATACATCACGGAGGGTATTGGCGAGGACTTTCTTCCGAAGAACGTCGATTTTTCAGTCATCGACGCCTTTGAAAAAGTGACCGACAAGGATGCGGCCATCATGACGCGACGGATCACGCGAGAAGAAGGAATCTTCGCGGGCAATTCGGCGGGCGCGGCTATGGCGGGGTTGCTTCAGCTTGCCGAGCACTTCGGACCCGGCGAAACGGTCGTCGTGATCTTTCACGACCACGGCACACGTTATCTGGGCAAGATGTTCAATGACGAGTGGATGCGCGCCAAGGGCTTCCTCGAGCCGACCGGCCTGACTGCGCGTGATCTCGTTGCCACGAAAAAGGCCGCAGCGCTGGTCTCCATCGATTGCGCGGAGACGGTCGCGCGTGCCGCGCACGTGATGACCGAGTACCGGCTTCTCACAGATTCCGGTCACCTCAAACGGCCGCATCGTGGGATCGATCAACGAGACCCGGCTCTACGGCGAGATCGTCAAGAACCCCGAGGTGAAGCGAGGGGCGGTCGAAGCCATCATGCAGCCGGCGTTCCCTTTCGCCGATGTGTCGAGCAGCCTCGAGGCGCTGGCAACGATGCTCACCCCCGAAAACCCGGCGGTGCTGGTGCGCGACTTCAAGAGCGACGAGACCTACATCATCACGCGGTCGGACGTGATTCAGGCACTCAGCTAGGTGCGACGGGTGCGACCGGTGCGACGGGTGCGTTAGGTGCGGTGCGGTGCACCGGTGCGCAGGTTCTCTGGGTGCGGTGCACAGGTGCGTTGGGTGCGGTGCAGGGTGCCCGGTGCGTGGGCAACGGTGCACCGCACCCAAACTACCTTGCGCAACTGCACCTGCGCATCCCGTGCACCCGTGCACCCTTGCACCCGTGCACCGCACCGCACCTGTCGCACCCAGCGCACTCAGCGCACCCGACGCACCCATTTGCTGGTTATCTTGATTCCTATTATATAGATCTATATAACAGTGCCATGACACGCCAGCGGCCCGCGGGCCCGAAGCCAGCGTCAGGCTTGAAGAGCCGCCTCTACTATGTGATGTTGGCGATCTCCGATGAGGCCCGCCACGGCCTGGCTATCGCGCGCGATGTGCAGCGACTCTCCGACGGCACGGTCCGATTGTGGCCCGCGACACTCTACGGAACCCTCGACGAGCTGCTCGACCGCGGGTGGATCCGGGAGCTCGACGAGCATCCCGTCGACGAGAGCGAAAAGAAACGCTTCTACAGGCTGACACCAACTGGGCGACAGGCGATGACGGAAGAAACCGACCGACTCGCGGCCGTGGTGCGCGTCGCACGCACGCGCCTGCGGAGAACGGGAGCCGTCTCGTGAGGGGTTCGAGACCCCTGAGCATTCGCATGTACCGATGGCTGCTCGCCGCAATGCCGTCGGCACTGCGACGACGGCACGCGCGGGACATGGAGGAGCTTTTCACACACGAGCTCCAGGATGCCTGGCGTCGCGGTCTCCCTTCGGTAGCCCGCACGTGGCTTGCAGCGCTGATCGACCTGGCAGGAGCGTGGCCTCGAGAGCTCCAACGACGCGGGCGTCAGCGCGGCCGCGTTGCCATTCCCGTAGAAGGACGTCCCATCATGCTCGGTTCAGACATTCGTTATGCCCTGCGTTCGCTGATACGGCAGAAGTTCGCCTCAGGTCTGGTCGTCGCCATGCTCGGACTCGGGATTGCCGCCAACGTGGCGGTGTTCGGCCTCGTCAACGGTCTGTTTTTCCGCCCGTTCCCGTTCGAGCAATCCGATCGCCTCGTGTTTGTGAACGAACAGGCGCCGAAATGGAATCTCGACATGACGGGCGTCAACTTTCCTGACTTTGATCAGTGGCGCAAGGGCCAGCAGCTCTTCGAAGGCCTGGCCGTCTGGACCACCTCCGATCTCAATTTTTCTGACGGAAACACAGCCGATCGGATTTCGGCCGCGAGAGTCTCACACGAGTTTGCCGACGTGCTTCGCATTCGGCCAGTGCTCGGGCGGATGTTCACTGCAGACGAGGATAAGCCTGGCAGCGCGCCGGTCACGTTGATCAGTCACGCGTTGTGGCAAGAGCGGTTTGGCGGTCAGCCAAGCGTGCTCGGCGCTACTCTGAAGTTGAGCGGCCGGCCGCACACGGTCATCGGTGTGCTTCCTCGCGATGCAGACGCCTATCCGGGAGACGCCCGCTTGTGGGTGCCTATGCAAGGGGATCCCGCACAAGAAGGCCAAAGCTACTCGTACAACGTGTTGGGCCGCCTGAAAGCAGGCGTCACCGCCGACCAGGCCGAGCAGGATCTGCTACGCGCTCATCAGCCCATTTTCGATACCCGCGACAAGGAACGCGTCGTGACGCCGTTTGTCCTGCCGCTTCGCGAAATCAATGTGCGCGACTTCAGGACGGCTGCCACGACGCTTGCCGCCGCCGTCGCGCTCCTGCTTCTGGTCGCGTGCGCCAATGTCGCTGCTGTGATGCTGGCGCGCGCCCTGTCACGCCGGCGGGAGATGGGGATCCGCGTTGCCGTGGGCGCGAGCCACCTGCGACTGGTCAGGCAACTGTTCGTCGAGAACCTCACCCTCGCGCTCGTCGGCGGCGCACTTGGGCTGGCACTCGGACAGTGGGCTATCCGTGCACTGATCGAAGGCCTGCCCGATGGGCCTCCGCCGTGGGCCACGTTTGGCATCGACGTGCGCGTCATGGGATTTGCCGTCGCTGCATCAGTCCTCACTGTCATCTTCTTTGGCTGGGCGCCTGCGTTGCACGCCACGCGAGGCGATTTGCGGTCGGCCATGCATAACGTCGCCAATGCTGCAACGAGCACACACGGCGGTCGCCGGACGCTGCGGTTTCTCATCGGCGCGGAGTTCGCGCTGGCGACGCTGCTGCTGGTGTGCGGCGGCTTGTTGTTCCGTGCCTACGATCGCGTGCAGAACGTCGATCCGGGATTCACACCGCAAGGTGTTCTCACGTTCACGATCTCGCTGCCGTCCGCAAACTATCCCGACGACGCGAAGCGGCTGGCATTCTGGGATCGTGTCGAGGCGAGCATCGCGGAAGTCCCCGGCGTACGATCGGTCGGTCTCGTGAATTGCCCACCGTTTGGTTGCCATTGGGGATCGTTCTTCTTGGCCGAAGGCGCGGCCCCGCGCAGCTCCACCGACGGCAATCCGGTCGTCGTCAACCGGTTTGCCACGCCGAGCTATTTTCAGACGATGGGTATTCGGCTGAAGATGGGACGCTTCTTCGAACCGAGTGATGGCCGCGGCGGACCCAAGCAGGAGCGTGTCGTTATCGTCAACGAGACGTTCGCACGGACGTTCTTCCCCGGCGTTGACAATCCGGTTGGCCGCCGCATTCGATCCACGAACGACGATGCGCCATGGAATCTCATTGTCGGCTATGTCGCCGATGTGAAGCATTACGGACTCGAGCGACCGATGCGGCCGGGCGTGTACTGGCCTCTGGCGCAGTCGGCACCAGCGACGATGGCCGTGGCCATCAAGACCGACGTCGAGGCTGAGGCGCTGACCGCGTCCGCACGCATGGCGTTGCGTGGTCTCGACCCGGAGCTGCCGATGTTCAACGTTCGAACCATGCAGACCGCGCTTGCGCGCACGATGGCGCTGCGAACGACGTACTCGTGGATGCTCGCAGTCTTCGCACTGACGGCGCTGGCATTGGCGCTTGGCGGCACGTACGGTGTGTCGTCATATCTCGTCACGCAACGCACGCGTGAGATCGGGATCCGGGTCGCGTTGGGCGCCGCGCGCGCGGACATCATGCGCGGGGTCCTCAGGGCCAGCCTCGCGGCTGTTGGGACCGGGATCGTCGTCGGTGTGATTGCAGCTCTCGGGGTCGGGCGATTCCTGGAGGCACTGCTGTTTGGTGTCGCGCCACACGACGCGGCTATTCTGTCCGGTGCGAGTGCCGTGTTGGTTCTGGCGGCCGTGCTCGCGAACGTGTTGCCGGCGCGTCGCGCCGCTCGCGTGGACCCGATGATTTCGCTGCGGACCGAGTAAGAGGTCGACCGATATCAGCGGAAACGTGGAACCTGGAGCGTGGGCCTCAGATGACGCAGAGAAGTTAGCCGCAGATGACGCAGATTGGCTTTAGATCTTGGTCAACGCCTCTGCGGTCACCAAAGCCCCCTACGCTTATCACGATAAAGAAAACAATCTGCGTCATCTGCGGCTAATTATCTGCTGGCAACACCTCGCGTACGTGGGTAACGAGTCACTCGCAAGTTGTAACTTGTCGCTGACTTGGCAATCCTCGATCGGTTAGGCTGCGGCATGCGCGCGCCCTGTCTCACCCTGCTCGTCCTCTGCGGATCTGCGATCCTCGCAGCGCAAACGAAGCCGCCCCGCACTCATCGACTCGAAGCCACTCCCGCGACTGTCGCGTACGGTTACTACTGGTCCGAGGCGAAGTCCGTCCTGCGCATTGCGTCAGGCGACATTCTCGATGTGGACACGCTGCTGACATCGACACCCGACCGGCTCGAAAAAGCCGGGGTTCCGGCGTCCGAGGTTCAGCCCTCGCTGCGCGCTATCGTCGAACAAGTAAAAGACAGGGGTCCGGGAGGCCACATCTTGACGGGGCCCGTGTATGTCGACGGCGCAGCACCTGGGGATGCGCTGGAGGTGCGCGTGCTGTCGATCGACCTGCCGATCGAGTATGGGTACAACGGCTGCAGTGGATTCATCCGAGAGAACTGTACGCCCGGCGCCGGCCTCCGCATCATTCGTATGGATCGTCAGCGGCTGATCGGGCACTTCGCGCCTGGGATCGAAATCCCGCTCCGTCCGTTCTTCGGCAGTATGGGGGTTGCACCGCCGCCCGCGCGTGGACGCGTCAGCAGCAATCCGCCCGACATTCACGCGGGCAATCTCGACAACAAAGAACTCGTCGCCGGCACTACGCTGTGGATTCCGGTCCACGTGCCTGGGGCACTGTTTCAGATTGGTGATGGCCATGCGGCGCAAGGCGACGGCGAGGTCGATCAGACTGCCATCGAAACATCGCTTCGAGGGCGCGTGCAGTTGACCGTCCGCAAAGGCATGACGCTCGCGTGGCCGCGTGCGGAAACGACCTCACATTTCATCAGCATGGGGACCGATGTCGATTTGACGAGGGCGACCAGGATTGCCATCCAGGAGATGATCGACTTCCTCGTTGCGACGAGAAAGATGGACCAGCATGCCGCTTATCAGCTCACGAGCATTGCCGGCGACGTGGCGATCACACAGCTGGTCGATGGCACGATGGGCGTGCACGTCAAGATGCCGAAGTCTATCTTCAAGAAGTAAAGGCAAAAGGCAAAAGGGCATAGGCCATAGGCGTGGCTGCATGACTGATTGGGCGCTCTCGGTTGTCTGGTACGGCAGCTTTCTGGCGGTTTTAGTGGGAGCGCTGGCGATCGTGATGCCACTCCGTCGCCTGCGTCTAAACACCCGTCGGCGCGGTGGCGTATTACTGGTCGTGGCTGCGGCTTTGATTGGGGCTAATGCGCGATGCGTGCCGCGTCCAACCAGCGTGCTGCTGCCGGCCACGAAACTCGATGCGTCCACTCCGGTCTACCATTTTCGGGAAGTCCACACGCGGTTGGTCGACGCTTCGCCGGCGCAGGTGATTGCCGCTATCAAGAGCGTGTCCGCCGATGAGATCGTGCTGTTTGGAACCTTGACCGCCGTTCGTAGGTTTGGCCGATCGGTACCCGAAAGCATCCTGAACCCGCCAGGCCGCAGGCCCATTCTCGATGTCGCAACCAGCACCGGCTTTACTTTGCTCGCAGATGATGGCAGAGAGGTTGTGATTGGCGCCGTGGTCGCAGCGCCTTCGGGGTTCCAGCCTCCGCGCGACCGAGATGCGCGGTGGTTCACCGAGCTTGCCGAGCCTGGCATCGTGAAAGCGACGATGAACTTTTTCGTCGAAGGCGAGCGGGCCGAGCGGGCCGAGCGCACGCGCCTGACGACGGAAACCCGCGTGTTTGGGACCGACGAAGCGGCAGCCCGGAGATTCACGCCGTATTGGCGGACGATTTTTCCTGGGAGCTGGGTCCTGCGCGTCACGTGGTTACAGGCCATCGAACGGCGTGCCGAATCATGAGGCGATACTTGTCGAGCGCCCACTGGTCCCTCGTCACTGCCGCGCTCCTGATCGTGCTGGCCATGCCGCATCCTGTGCGTGCGCATTCCGCCCCATTCAGCTATCTCGACCTTCGCCTCGGCAACGCCGGCGTTGACGGCTCACTCGTACTTCATGATTTCGACGTCGCTCACGATCTTGGTATCGATCCCCCAGAGGCGCTGCGCGACCCCTCCGTCGCGGCGAAGTATCGAGACCAGCTCACCAGACTCATCGACTCGCGTCTCACGATTGCTCTCGACGGCAGGAGGCAGACGCTGGAGTGGACGGGGCTCGAAACGCTTCCCGACCGTCAAAGCCTTCGTCTGACATTTCGCTCGAATGCGGGGACCGCAGGATCCGCGCGGGTCACCGCCGTGTTGTTTCCGTACGATCCCGTGCATCAGACGTTCGTGAATGTCTACGAAGACGGCGCCTTGCGGCATCAGGCCATTCTCGACCCCGGGCGAACGAGCATGGACTACTACGCGGGCTCATGGCAGGGCATCGGCGCCGTGCTGGCCGTGTTCGTCCCCGCAGGCATCGAACACATACTGATCGGACCCGATCACGTGCTCTTCTTGATTGGTCTGATGCTGCTCGGTGGATCCCTGTGGCGTCTGGCCACGATCGTGACGGCCTTCACTATCGGTCACAGCATCACGCTCTCGTTGGCCGCGCTGGACGTCGTGTCGCCGCCGTCGAGCATCGTGGAGCCCGCTATCGCGCTCAGCATCGTCTTCGTTGGCGCGGACAATCTGCTGGTTCAGCAGGCCGACGCAAAAACGGCCAAGCGACCACACGACATCAGGCCGATGGTCGCCGCCGTCTTTGGGCTCGTGCACGGGTTCGGCTTCGCCAGCGTCCTGAAGGAGTTCGGGCTGCCGCTGACGGCGCTCGGATGGTCACTGCTGTCATTCAACCTCGGCGTCGAAATTGGCCAGCTTGCCATCGTCTTGCTCGTCTCATGGGCGCTCGCCGCTGTTCGTCGCCGAAGCGAGGCGGTGAGCCGGAAGCTTGTCTTCGTTGGATCGATGGTCGTCATCGCAGCGGGTGGTTACTGGTTCCTGGAGCGGGTCTTCTTCGGCGGAGGCGCATGACCAGGCCATCTACTCGGCCCGCGCCGGGCGTGACGAAAGCGCGGGACTTCATCGACCGGCACTACGCCAGGCCGTTGACGATCGATCGGCTGTCGTCGCTCGCCGGACTGTCGCCTTTCCACTTCATCCGCGCATTTCGTGACGCATTCGGGCAGACCCCGCATCAATACCTGCGCGACAGACGCATCGAACGCGCCAAGGAACTGCTCGTGACGACTCCGCTGCCTGTCACCGAAATCTGCGATCAGATCGGCTTTCAGAGCCTCGGTTCTTTCAGCAGCCTGTTCCGTCGCGTCGCGAAAGAGACGCCCGCCGAGTTCCGCGCTCGACGTCGCAAGAACGTATACATCCCCAGTTGCTTCGTGCGCATGTATCGCGCTGACAAGTGAGCCGCAATTTTGAAGAAGCGTGGCATTTTGCGGACCGCTATCTTCCCGTGACGCATTTGGAGGACTGACAAGGATGATTACCAAGCTTTCGCACGTGACGTTGTTCGTGAACAACCAGGAAGAAGCGAAGAATTTCTATGTCAACACGCTCGGATTCGAGGTGCGGACCGACCACACCATGGACGGCGGGTTTCGGTGGCTGACCGTGGGACCCAAGTCACAGAAGGACATGGAGATCGTCCTCATGGAACCCAAGCCGGGACCGATGCTCGACGAGGAAGCCGCGAGCGCGGTCCGCCTCCTTCTCAGAAAAGGCGTGCTCGGGTCAGGCGTTTTCGAAGTCGACGATTGCCGCAAGACCTACGAGGATCTGAAGGCGAAAGGTGTGCAGTTTGCGGGCCCACCGGAAGAGCGCTTCTACGGCATCGAAGCAATCATGAAAGACGGCCAAGGCAACTGGTTCAGCATGACTCAGCACACCACCCAATAGATCAGGCATTGCGAGAGAGCCAACGCGTGAACAACGCACCGATGAGGCCCGCGACCACCACGCCACCAAGGTGAGCGGGCAATACATGCGACGGCTCAGAAAACTCGCAGAACAACCGCCAGCCGGCGTCGGCCATCAGTCCCGCGCCGACACCGGCAAGCATGCCGGCGATCGCGGGCCGCGTCGGAAACGCACGAACCGCAAGCACGGATGTCAAGACGGTCGGTGGTAGCGCGGTGATTGCGGACGACGCAAGACAGGTCAACCCAATTGGCAGGATCATCGACCGGAGAAGAACTGGACTGGCCTGCCAGCTGCCAAGCGTGATGACGGTTTCAACCAAAACCGACACGCCCAAGAGCGCGACGAGCATAGATCGTGACCACGATCGTCCGGGAACTGACTCACGAAGAGCCGCGGCAGCCAAGGCGAGGCCGGCAACAATCTGCACTGCCGAAGCGCCCCAGGACCACGTCCAGCCGAGCGCCTCGAGATCGCGACGCTCGAAGGCCAGTGGCGCGGCCACAAGGACAAGCAGGGCGAGCGGCGTAATCCACAGAGCCCGGACGATCGGCGGCGGTATCGGGCGCACAGGCGCCAAATCCGCCGCAATCGCGGCACGCAGCCTCGGAGGAACGGGTTCGATCATTGGATCACTGGTCCTTGTCCGGCCTTCTCACCGAATCCATCGCGCGCAGGCGCCGCCTGAGATCGGCCATGCCACGGCTCGAACGCAGCTTCGCGGCATCAGTGCGGATCCCCAGGTGTTTTGCAATCTCCCGGAAGCTGAAACCCCAGACGTGATGCCAAATGACTGTCTGGCGCCGCTCGGGCGACAACGTGCGTAGTGCTGCGCGCAGATTCGCGTTGTCCGCATATGCCTCCGCTTCGGCGCGACTCGTCAGGGGCACCCTGTCCAAACCCTCCGACGACCGCGGTCGACGGGCGGCCGCGCGCCGATGCATCAGCCACACATGACGTGCGATCGCGATCGCCCATGGCATCACCGGATACCCTGGATCGTATGTGTGACGCGCGCGATGGATCTGCAGAAAGGTCTCCTGAAGGAGATCGCTGACTCGTTCCGCATCGTGAGCCTGGCGGCCCACATACCGTCGCAGCGGCGGTGCGAGAAGCGCATACAACTGATCGAAAGCGTCCAGGTCGCCTGACTGGTAACTCACCATCAGGGCGCGCAGCCGCACCTCGTCCGGCATTCGACCAGTCACCTCAGTCCCACTCACGATCTTTGCCGCTTTCGCCGAATCGTATCAGGACACCTTTTGATACCGCGGGGCAAACCTTGTTCATATGAAGCCGATCTGCCGATTTCGCCCGGCGGCTGTTTTCCTCACGGTCTCTGTCGCATTCATTGCCGCGGCGTCTGCCGCCATCGTCCAGCCGGCGGGGAACGTGCCAAGAGCGTTGTTGCAAATGGCCGAAACCGAGCGAGCGTTTGCGCGTCGTGCGCGCGAGACCACGGTCCGACAGGCGTTCATCGATTTCTTCGCCGACGAGTCTGTGGGGTTTGGACCCGATCCCGAGCCGGCCCGTGAAGCGCTGCGCAAACGCAACACTCCACAAGCGCCCGGTTTCGAGCTGCACTGGGAGCCACGGCTTGGCGATATCGCCGCCTCGGGCGATCTTGGCTATCTGACCGGACCGGCCGAGTACATCAATCCAGGAAAGCCAAACTCCTACACCTGCTACTTCTCCATCTGGAAGCGCCAGCCGGATGGGGAGTTTCGGGTGATCCTCGACGTCGGCATCGGCACGCCAGCCAAAACTCCGTTCGCACCAGGCCTCGTTCGTTCCCGAGCGATGGCCTCCTGGAAAGGACGCGAAGGGCGAGAGAAGACCGACGCGAGCTTGATGGCGGCTGACAGCGCGCTGGCGGCAGCGATTGTTTCGAAGGGTGCCAGCGCGGCGTTCCGCGAGGTCATGCACGAAGCATCACGACTGAATCGCACCGGGCAGCAACCCATGACGCGAGACGCGGCAGTCGCCTGGCTTGCCCAAGAGGTGACGCGGATGTCCAGCGAGCCGATGAAGGTTGAGACCGCGGCCTCGGGCGATCTGGGTTACACCTGGGGGAAACACACCACGACGGGCCCGTCGGGATCGAAAAGCAGCTATTACATCCGCGTGTGGACGCGCAAGGCGGACGGCTCATGGCAGCTCGTCTCTGACATCACGACGCCACCGGCGTCGCCGAACCGTTGACGTGTGGCCTGAGGACCGTCGCGATGAAGGCGTGGATGGGCGTCGGGACGCCGGCATCGGCGCCGAGCCGGACGACGCCGCCGCTGAGCCAGGGCAATTCGAGGCGACGGCCGCGCTCGAGATCTTCAAGCATGGACGCCTTCGCATGATGGGGCAGGCTGCGCACCATCTGTAAGATCTCATCCATCAAGGCGTCGGGGATTACGACTCCGCGCGCGCGTCCGACGCCTATGGTCTCCTGACAGGCGGCGACAAGCATCGACAGAAGGTCCGGATCGGACCGCAAGACCCCAATCGGACACCGCGTGACGGCAGTCATGCCGCTGAACACGGATAGCCGTGAGAATTTTGCCCACAGATCCGCTTCGATGTTCTCGCTCACGCGTGCGCCAAATCCTGCTTGCAGGCAGCGTTCTTCCAGTTTGACGAGACGCGTGGAGCGCCGGCCGTCGAGTTCGCCGAAGATTAGTGTGTCGAGCGACGTGTGACGAATGACTCCCGGTTCCGCAATCACCGCCGCAACATAGGCCACTCCGCCTGCAACATGGTCTCGCCCAACATGTTTCGCCACCATGTCCACGGCTTCTACACCGTTCTGTAAGGTGACGACGACGGTGTCGGCGCCCATCAACGGGTCGAGTGCGGTGGCGGCAGCCTCGAGGTCGTACATTTTCACTGTGAGAAGCACGACGTCGACGACGCCGATCGTCGAGGGATCGTCGGTCGCGTGCACCTGCGGCAGATGCAGGTCGCCCTTGGGGCTGTGGAGTCGAAGCCCGTGCGTGCGCATCGCTGTCAGATGCGAACCGCGCGCGACAAACGCGACATCGGTCCCCGAAGCTTGCAGTCGCGCGCCAAAGTATCCGCCGACACCCCCTGCGCCAACGATCGCGATTCGCATTACGCGACCGATCCAAAGGGATCGAACTTGATACCGTCGAGCGTGATCACGGGCTCGTCACCAACGACGGCGGCGCTGTGAATCACACCGGCGGGAATGCTCACCCATTCTCCGGATCGCAAGATCGCGACATGGCCGCCGATGATCAGACGGAACTTCCCCGCGACGACTGCATCGACTTTGTCCACGCCATGCTTGTGGTCGGGAAACACGCTGCCAGGCGGATATACGTAACGCGCCACGCGATATCCCTGCGCCTCGAGCTTGCTGCGGAGCGCGCGTTCGGAAAACTCGCCGTCGAGCGCCGCGTTCCATCGCTGAACGGACATGGGCTGATCCTACACGACGAGTCTCGAGGACTTAGCCGCAGATGTCTCAGATACGAAAATCAGCGGCAGATGTCGCAGATAACGCAGATGCCTTTACCTTTCATTGGATCACAGTGTCAGCATGACAGCGACGTAGCAAGACGTCGTGAGCCCACGGTCGCAGGCCGTTGCCGTGAGGGAACGCGCCGTGGACGAAAGAGCATGTCGCCAGCCCGTAGCTCTCTGCGATTTCTGCGTTTATCTCGGCAAGGTTGTTGTCCTGGCTTTATCTGCGGGTCAGCGGCCACCGCAACAACCACGTCCCCAGTGCGGCACCAAGCCCGGCAAACAGCATCAACGGCGCGACATGCCAGAGCAGCATGTGAAGCGGACGATCGTTGGGGCAAATGATGTTGGCGCCGAGAACGCCGACTGCGGCCGTCGCGAGGATCGCGAGGGCGCCTGCCCACGCCGCTCGGAGAGGTGCGGCGTGCCTGACCATGACAAAGAGCGCAAGACTCGGCACAGCGGCCACGCTCGCGGTTTTGTAAACGCAGTGCCACGCGAACGTCAACCTGCCCAATGGGGCACCGATCGACGAGGCGAATATCACCTCACCAAGCGCCCACAGGTACTGCGGCGAGCCCTGCCAGGATCGGCACCCAGCGCACGAGTCTGGTGCGCTCGGCGCCCGGTATGCTGACGATAAGGGCTCCGACGGCGGCGGACCACGCCGTGACAATCAACAGGGTCGCCTCGACGGCGAAATCCAGGCCATCGACCGCATCGCCGAGATCTCGCCGGACGCCCATCATCAGCATGACTCCGCCGAGCGACGCGAGCGCGAGGACCAGCCAGCCGAGCGCGCGAATCGCGACGGGCCGGAGACGGCGGATCGGCTGCAAGTCGCTCGCCAGCTGCCGAATCAGATCCTCAGTCAACACGGGTCCACTCCTCGATTTGCCGGCGAAGCGCGCGATATCCACGATGCGCCGTCACCTTGACGTTGGCTTCGCTCATCCCCAGCCGCGCTGCCACGTCCCGCACACTGAGATCCTCGAACTTGAGCAACTCGATCACCTCCCGCTGCCGATCGGGCAACCCCGCCACCGCTCGCCTGACGTCCGCGCGGAGTGCATCGCGTTCCTGCAACGCACGGCGTGACGGCTCAGGCATGACGTCCGGTTGAATCTCGCGCAACAGGCGGCGACGAGTGGCGCGAAGCGTGTCCACGAGACGGTTCTGGCAATCGCATACATCCAGGGCGCGAAGGGTCGCCCGGCATCGTAAGTGTGGCGGGCACGATGGAGTGCCACCAGAGCGTCCTGGACAACGTCCTCAGACCATGACGCATCACCGGTGCGGCGACGCACAAAGGCCTGGACGAGGGCCGCCACTCGCGTCAGCAGCTCCTCATACGCCTGCCGATCGCCGTCCTGCGCCAGAACCATCAAGCGCCCGAGGTCGCTCTCCTGCTCGGGAGTCACCGATCGAAGGTTCTACGTTGACGCGGCAGGTTCAGTTACTGACCACGCAGCGCATAGAGGTGCGTTTTGGTTCGAATGAGGAGGAGGTCGTTGGAAAGCGCCGGGGTCGCCATGCAGACTTCGTTCATATCGTTGGTCGCCAGCAATTCGAACGTGCGCCCTGCCCGGACGACGAACACCTTCCCGTCCTCGGTAGCGAGGTAAATGCGGCCGGCTGCCGCGACAGGTGAAGCTGAAAACCCGCCCGCTTCCTGCGACAACCGTTGCTGATAAACGCGTACGCCATCGGAAATCTGGTACGCACTCAAGATCCCGTTGTCGGTGATGATGTACAGCAGGTTGTCATACGCCAGCGGCGTGCTGGTATACGGCGATCCCCGCTCCTGTCGCCAGGCGATGGACCCATCGTTCACGCGGATCGCTTGGATCGGGCGGCCACCCGATGGATACCCGCCAGTCACGATTGCCAGATCGCCCGCGGCGATCGGCGTGCTCACCTTCACTTCACCATCAGGGTCCTGCACCCGCCATCGTTCCTTACCTGTGGCGAGGTCGTGGCCGCGGATGAAGCGTGGCGAGTTTGTCACGACTACTGGTGTTGCGCCCCCCGTATGTACGAGTGGCGTCGTCCACGCCGGCAGCTCGTCACGACCACTACGCCAGCGTTCTTTACCGGTAGACAGATCGAACGCGATCAGAAACGAATCGCGATAGCGATCGTTTTGCACGAACACTACATCGCCGTGGATGACGGGCGAGCTCGCCGGTCCCCATTCGTAGGTCGGATCATCCGCCAGGCCGACCGCGAGCCGGCCCAAGTCCTGTCGCCAGAGCTCGGTGCCGTTCACGTCGAACGCGAACAATCCTTCGGAGCCGAGCAGGGCGACGACAACCCGGCCGTTGGTCGCAGGTGTCGCGGACGCGTGGCTGCCTTTGACGTGCCGTTTGACGCGCGGGACGCCCTGGTGTCCGGAGCGTGTCCAGATCACCTTGCCGCTCGCGCGATCGAGAGCGAGGACCTGCCACCGATGCGGCACCATATCCTTGGCGGCGTCAATGCCCGCGCGATCCGAATCACCGAGCGCGAGTGACAGCGACGCTGCCGTGTCGGAAACAGCCGTCGTGAGATAGATGCGGTCGCCCCAGACCACCGGGCTCGAATGGCCAAGACCCGGAATGGTCGTCCGCCACGCGACGTTGGTGGACGTCCCGAGATTCCACGTGAGGGGCGGCCGCGCGTTGGTGGATACACCGGACCCATGCACTCCGCGGAACGACGGCCACTCCTGAGCGGCGGCCACTCCGGCGCTGAGGACGAACGCTGTGATGAATGGCAGACATGCGGTTCGCGACATGATGGTTGGACGCGCGAGTCGCATGGAAGGCCTTGGACCGCTACGGTTCGGGCGCGCCGCCCTCAATCGGCATACCCGGCACGCGGCCCGTGGACAGCTCCTGATCGATCATCAGCAAGCCGACTCCGCTGTTGCCCGCCAGGCGAATGCGGCCGAGTACCGCACGTGCCGCCGCTTCTTCCTCCATCTGCTCGGTGACAAACCACTGCAGCATCACCGTAGCGGGTCGATCTTTTGTCTTCTCAGAAATCGCGTAGAGATCGTTGATGGACGATGTGACTTCCTGTTCGTTCTTCAGCACGTGGTCGCAAAGCGCTTCCGCCGAGGGCCAGCCGGTTGGTGGTGCTCCGACCGCAGGAAGCACGACCTTCTGATCGCGCTCGACTAGATGGTCGATGATCCGCTGCGCATGCAAGAGCTCGTCGGCGGATTGTTTGCGCATCCATTTGGAAAACCCAGGCAGGTCATGCTCCGCCAGCCAGATTGCCATCGCCAGGTATTCGTGCGACGCGCGAAACTCGAGCTTCAGATGCTCGTTGAGGCCATTCAGCAGGTCACTGTTCATGACCAACAGATTACACCGTGCCTAGATTCTTTTTCTGCGCGCGATGGTACGCCGTATAGGCAGCGATGAGGTGAAAGGGCCAGCCAAATAGTCCGGCTGTGCCAATCCAGAAACCTGGCGTGATGATCAGCCAGAAGATGCCGCGGAGAAAGTCGCCGTTGTAAATTTGCCCGACACCGGGGATGAGAAGGCTCAGGACGGCAGCAGTGCCAGGCTTGTGCGGTTCGGCCATATCTGTTTATACGGAGCGCCGCCGCGCGAGTTCGAAAGCGACGCCGCCGAGCAACACGAAGACCGCTGTGCCGACCATGGCGAGGAGAAGATTGCCGGTGCCGGCGAAATACACGGCGATGATCATCGCGGCGCAAGCGAGCAATGCGCAGCAGCCAACCAGGAGGGCGGAGGGCTTCGACGACGGCATCGGGATTATTGTAATGCTGCGTCGAGAGACGCTGGGATTGCGGGACTAAAGTCCTGCGCTACATTCCGGACAGCCGTAGCACATTCCTGACAGTCGTAGCGCGTGACTTTAGCCCGCGATCGCGCGGGGCCCTAGCGCATCATTCATCAATCCGATCAGCGAGCAGCGCGACGGCCAGCGCGTACGAGTGCGCGCAGTTGTAGTCGAGCAGCGACTCATAATTGGGGTAAACGAGGAAGGCGCGCTTCCCCGTGTGGACGAGTGAGGCGTCGACCTTCGCCCGTGGCAGCGCAGCCCCCGCGACGGTGCGCACACCCAACGCTTGCCAGCGCTCGAGCGGCAACCGAAGCGTCATCTCGCGTTCGGCTCGACAGCCCTCGACACGCATGCCGGCCCGTTCGCGAAGTGCCGTAATGCCGGGCGCCGGCAGACGTACCTCACGTCCCCAAGCGAGATCGGCGGACCAGCCGTGCTGCTTCAAATAGTTGGCAATCGACGCGAAGACGTCGTCCTGCGACCGCCAGATGTCGCGATCGCCATCCTCGTCGAAATCCTCCGCCCATTTCAGATAGCTCGAGGGCATGAACTGCGTTTGACCCATCGCACCCGCCCACGACCCACGGAGTTCGTCGAGGCCGATATACCCCAGATCGATGATCTCGAGGGCGTTCATCAGTTCGCCCCGAAAAAATTCTCCGCGGCGGCCCTCCCATGACAGCGTCGCCAGAGCCTGGATCGTTGGCCGCACGCCGCTGAAGCGCCCGAAGTTGGACTCGAGGCCCCAGATGGCCACGATGTACCGAGCGGGCACGCCGTACTTCGCCCGCACCCGGTTGAGTAACGCCTTGTGCCTGGCTGCGTTCTGAACCGCCGTGCGGACAAACGCGCGCGTCAGCCGCCTGGCGAGATACGCTTCCAGCGAGAAAACCGCCTCGGCCTGCGTTTGATCCCGCTCGATGACGCTCGGGGAGGGCTCGAGGCCGGTCAATGCGCGCTCGACGGTTGCCGCGCTGATGCCTCGCGCCAGCGCATCGGCGCGCAAGCCCTGAACAAACGCCGGAAAGTCCAAGCGCTCGGTCGGCGGCGCAACGGGGACAACGGCCGCCTGGGCAGACTCCCGTGCGTCAACCGTCTCCACCTCGGGTGGCTGAGACAGAGCAACCGCAGTAGCGACCACAAGTACCCCCACTCGCGACTTCTGCGACAGATCCGGCCTCCTCCTTGTCCATTGTAAACACGCAACTGGTTCACAGGTTCAGGGGTTCAGGGGTTCAGAGGTTCAGAGGTTCAGAGGTTCAAACTACTGGACTACGGAACTTCAGAACCGAACCCCTGAACTGGTGAACCTTTGAACTCCTGAACCAGAACGTTGCGTTTCAGCGGTAGTCGTCGCGCACGGGCGCGAACACATCGAGCACACGACACGCCGAGCGCGCGCGACCGGAATGTGGAGCGTTGGGCGGGATGATGAAGACACTTCCACGCGTCAGCACGTGGGACTCACCCGAGACGATTAGCTCGAGCGTCCCTTCGAGCATGCTCACGGTCTGCTCGTGCGGATGGTGATGCTCGGGAAAGGAGGCGCCCGAGTCGATCTCGACCCACGATTGGGACGTTCGATCCGTGTGCACCACACGCGCGCGAATCCCGGGAAAGATTTCGCGAACCTTCAACGACTCGAGTGTGACGATAGGCATGAGTTCCTCTTGGAACTTATAACTGGAAACTGGAAACTGACCCTTTCTACAATGCCGTCCCCGCGCCGCCATCGACGGTGATGGCCTGCCCCGTGATGTAGCTGGCCGCGTCAGAGGCGAGAAACACCACGAGATTTGCCAGCTCCTCAGGACGGCCAATCCGGCCGAGCGGCACATTCGCCGCCGACGTGCGCTTCACCTCTTCGAGCCGCTTGCCAGTCTTTTCTGCGGTGAGTGAGTCGAGCTCATCGATCCGCTCAGTTTGAATGCGACCGGGGGCCACGACGTTCACGAGAATGTTGTCCGCCGCCAGCTCTCGCGACAAGGTTTTTGCTAGTCCCCACACGCCGGCGCGAAGAGCGTTGGACAGGACGAGATTGGGGATCGGTTGCTTGATGGACGATGAGGCGATGGTCAGAATGCGGCCACCGCCGCTCCGTTTCATCTCGGGGACAGCCGCCTGCACGATACGGACGAGACTGAGGACGTTCTGCTCGAACGCCTTCTGCCACTGTGCCTCGGACATCGACGCGAATTCGCCGGCCGGCGGCCCGCCTGCGTTGTGGACGACGATGTCGAGGCCGCCGTACTTCGCGACCGCGTGCTCGACGAGACGGCGGGCTTCGTGTTCGCCGCTGACATCGGCCGCAACCGCGGACACACGGCCCTGTGTTTCGCGCGCAATACTCTCAGCAGCGGCGCGGATGCGACCGTCGTCACGGCTGCAGATCACGAGATCGCAGCCCTCTCGCGAGAGCGCCAGAGCCGACGCATATCCAAGGCCGCGACTTGCAGCCATCACAATCGCGCGCTTGCCGGTGAGGTGAAGGTTCATTAGTGATCGTGGAGCTACAGCCTACGGTCCACAGTCTACGGCCAACGGTCGACAGGCCAACGGTTTACGGACAATCTGTGTAATCTACCGTGAGCCGGGGGCTGTGGACCGTGGGCCGTGGACGCGTGGGCCGGAGGCCGTGGACCGGAGCCTAGTTGTGTTTCTGAACGCGATTGACGATCGGCTTGAGGCTCCGTAGATAGGAATAGATCGCACCGAGATCCTCACGCGTCATGCCGGCATAGGCATACCATGGCATCCATGTGTTCTCGCGCTGCTCTAACACGCTGAGCGAACGATGCTCGGCACCCTCAAAAGCCTTGAACTTCTCAACGAACTGCCGCTCGGTCCAGGTCCCGATGCCCGTGTCGGCGTCAGGTGTCAGGTTCGAGCTGCGGACGACTCCACCTCCCGGCAGTTTCATTTCGAGCCCGCCCGCATAGTCCCGGCCCGGAATCGCCGTACCTTGATCGTCGATTGGGGTGTGACAGTCCCCGCAAACCGCCGCATTCGTCATGTACTCGCCGTACGCGACGCGGTCGCTGATGGGAGGTGTCGGGCGGAATTCGGCGTGTGTGGGCATCGTCCGCACGATCAGCGACAGCGGCATACCCAGCTCGCGTGCTGGAGCGGTGTATTCGACAGGTTTCAACGTGCGAATGTAAGCGACGATGGCTTCGACGTCGTCACGTGACAATCGTGCGTACCGCGGGTACGGCATGAGCGGAAACAGCGGCTCGCCATCCTTGTTCACCCCGACGGTGAATGCGCGAATCAGCTCGCCGTCCGTCCAGGAGCCGATTCCGGCAGGTGTGATGTTCTTACTGTACAGCACGCGAATGGGCGTCTCGGGATCGCCATACGATTCGCCCCCTTTTCCGAGCGTCTCTGGCTTCACCGGTCCCGCGTACTTCGTGAAGTCCCGCTCAGCATGACATTCGACGCAGCCGGCAACATGGTTGGATAGGTACTCCCCGCGCGCAATCCTCTCCGGGGTGGCAGCGATAGTGACATTCTCCGCCGGCGGAACGTCTGGATATTTCGTGTATAGATAACCCACGCCGGCAGCTGCCACCGTCGCCGC
The DNA here is from genome assembly GCA_963846425.1 of uncultured Acidobacteriota bacterium. Taxonomy (GTDB): domain Bacteria; phylum Acidobacteriota; class Vicinamibacteria; order Vicinamibacterales; family UBA2999; genus JACCSI01. Next base: position 379,616 of record CAWJVW010000004.1, read on the forward strand.
GAGCGCGACCAACACCAATACAATTTTCAACAAAACTCTCATCAGCCTCTACCCTGCCCCCCTACTTGCCCTACCCGCGCTACTCGCCCTATTGCTGCGGCGTCGTCGTCGTAGACCGACGAGTTTGCTTGGCTTTGTCCACCTTGGCCGCCACGTCAGCCAACAGCTTTTTCGCGTCGTAGACGATGCCATCCTTGACGACGAAGTCGATTCCGCCCACTCGTTCGGGTTTGTTGGCGGCGTCATTCAGACGAATCGTGCCCGTCGCGTAGAGCGTCTTGAAATTCTGCAGCGGGTTCTCTTTCGTGAGCACCAGATCCGCTTTCAGGCCCGAACGCAAGATGCCAAACTCGATGCCCTTCCCCTTGGGTTCGTGAAGAGCCTCGGCGCCGAAGAGCGTCGCCGAGCGAAGGACCTCCAGCGGATGGAAGCCTGCCTCCTGAAGCATCTCGAGCTCGAGAATGTAGCCGAAGCCGTAGGTTTGATAGATGAACCCCGAGTCCGAGCCAGTCGTGACCCGGCCTCCCGCGTTCTTGTAATCGTTCACGAATGACATCCACACCCGGTAGAAGTTCTTCCAGGCGACCTCGTCTTCGGTGGTCCAGTCGAACCAGTAGGAACCGTGTGCCACACGATTGGGCTGATAAAAATCCCATAAGGATGGCAGCGTGTACTTGTCGTGCCAGTCCGCGTTCCGCATCCGCATGACATCGCGCCCGGCGGAATAAATCGTCATCGTCGGATCGACAATGAAGCGGCGATCCACCCATTCCTTGATGAGCGCGTTCCACGGATCGCTGCCGCGCGGATGAATCTTGTCCCAGAGGCGGGCCACCTGGCCGAACCGGTGCTGCTCGTCGTTGTAGTTATGCGTGATCGGGTAGGGCTGGATGCTGTGGTCCTTCAGCAGCGACTCGAACAGGCCGTAGTAATGCGTCATCGCGCCGAGCCCGAGCCGTGATGCCTGCAGCGCGTTCATGCGCACGACACCCATCTGATCCAGATGCGCCGTCGATCCCAAGCCGTGCTTTTTGGCTTCGTCCAAAAGCGCCGCCATGATCTCGGGGTCGGACGCACCCAGCTTGAGGCCATCGATACCCTTCTTGGCAGCAAAGCGCACCCATTCGCGTGCGGTCTCGGGAGTCTGCGGCCGCGCGCGGTCCCAGCCTTCTCCGGTAAAGGGACGGTGATAGGAGAAGATGCGCGGTGCCACGATCTGGTTCTTCGCCGCAAGCTCGCGCTGCTGAAGGTCCCAGTCCATGCTGCCGCACGGCACCCCGCGAACCGTTGTCACGCCGTGCGCCAGCCAGAGCTTGTAGACGTACTCGGGATCGTTCGCCTGACCGCCGCCGCAGTGCACATGGAGGTCCACAAAGCCAGGTGTGACGTACATCCCGGTTGCGTCGATCTCCTTCGTTCCCTTCGCCGGCCGGCCTCGCTCGCCGATAGCTACCTTCGGGAAGCCGACGCTCGAGATCTCGCTGATGCGATCCTGGGTGATCACCAGATCGACCGGCCCTCGGGGCGGCGCGCCTGTACCATCGATAATCGTCGCGCCGCGGATGACCAGACGGTCGTGGGGACCATCGCCTTCGCCAGCGCGGCGGTCCGGGGTCGGCTGCATCTGTTGCGCAGCAAGTGAAACCGTCAGGACGCCGGCAAACACAGCGGACGTCAGTGCGCGAAATGGGAGGATGGGTGGCATGGGGAACAGTATATAAGGTGCGACAGGTGCGATGGGTGCGATGGGTGCGGTGCGGTGCATGGGTGCACCGGTGCACAGGTGCACGAGTGCGGTGCGCAGGGGCACGAGTGCGGTGCGCAGGTGCACAGGTGCACGGGGCGGTGCACAGGTGCAAGGGGGCTGGTGCACGGCTACCGGATCCGGTCGAGTAGGCTAGGGAGTCCTGCGAAGGTACGCCGTGAGTCGGCCAACGGCAACGCATGTTCGCTTCACAAGATTGAGCGCGCCGGCGACCTCCGATTGGGTCAGAAGGTTGGAGTCCACTGCCTCAGTCAACCGGTCCTCGATCTCTCGGAGCGAGCGGGCGGCGATATCTAGGAACCGCGCGAATTCGGCGTGCGACGGACACGGGAAGCCTTCGGCAATATTGCCCGTCGCGGATCGCGCGGCGCGGCGAAGCTGACCACACAAGTCGGCGTCTTCGTTCACTCGCGGTTTTTTGATCAGAATTCCGATGTTCTTGCGAAGCTCCCTCGCCAGTTGCCAAGCCACCAGATCCTGAAATCGTCTCGCTCCCATGCCCTCGAACAGTGCATGGACCTTGCCGACACTAATTTCGAGGAAATTCAGCCAGTGCGGCTTACGACCTGGCAGTTACTGCCGATCCGATGACCCGACTTCTTGGCAGAATTTGCAGCGCCGCACCCTTGCACCGCACCTGCGCACCTGTGCATCGCACCTGCGCACCTACGCACCTGCGCACCTGTGCACCTGTGCACCGCACCGCACCTAGCGCACCCGTCGCACCTGTCGCACCCGTCGCACCTGCTTCACTCACTCCTCAACGCAGTCACCGGATCCACCCGCATCGCGCGCAGGGCAGGGACGAGGTTCGCTAGCAGTGAGGCCACTATCAGCACAGCGATAGCCGTCGTCCAGGCAGGAATGTCAAAAGCGCCCACACCGTACAGCACGCCGCTCAGGAGACGTGCGGCAAGGGCTGCCAGCCCCAGGCCGACGACGGCGCCGGCGGCCACGAGGGCGAAGCCTTGTTTCATGACCATGCTCAATACGTTTCGCGCGTTGGCGCCAACGGCAATGCGCACGCCGATTTCACGCGTCCGGCGCGCAACGGAAAAAGCAATCACGCCGTAGAGGCCAATCGCAGCGAGCAGCGTGCCGAGACTGCCAAACGCGCCCGCCAGCATCGCCCCTACTCGCTCCGGCAAGAGGGACGCCGACATGGATTCCTCCATGGTCGTGCTGCTCATGAAGACGAGCCCCGGCTCCATCGTCAGCAGCTCTCGCCGCATGGCGCCAATGAGCTGGCTGGGATGCTGCGCGCGCGCGATGATGTGGTTATAACGCGACGGACTTTGAGCCGACGCAAAGTGGAGGTATGGGGTGGGCCGTTCCGCCACGGTGTGGACACGATGATCGGCAATGACTCCGACAACCACGTATTGCTTCGTGCCGAACGATAAGGTAAACGTGCGGCCGACCGCCGAACCGTTCGGCCAGAACCTGCGCGCCATGGTTTCGTTGACCACCGCGACCAGCGGAGCGCCTTTGCGGTCGGCGTTCGTGATCCCACGTCCCTCGACAACGGGGATACCCATTGCCGAAAAGTAGTCGGGTGTCACAGAAACGTTGGCGATGGTCTCGCCCCGATCGTCTGGGCCATACGCCTTCCCATCGATTCGAATGCTGGTCTGGCTCCAGTTGACGTCGAACGGCAGGCGGGGTGACACCAGCGCCGCAGCCTCGACGCCTGGCAACGCTTTCACGCGTTCGAGCGCCTGATCCCAGAACTGCTCGGCGCGTTCAGGCGAATACCGCACCATCGCAGTGTCCGTAGACAACAACGCGAGCCCCTTCGTGTCGAATCCAACATCGGCAGACTGTGCAGCGCTCAGGCTTCGCAGCAGCAAACCGGCCACGACAAGCAGCACGGCCGTCAACGCAAGTTGCCCGACGACCAAGGCATCCCGGAACGCCCATCGACGGCGGCCCACCTTCGTCAACGGTGCATCGCCACGCAGATCGCCCGCCAGATGCGGAGACGATGCCTTCAATGCAGGTGTCAACGCTGCCAGCAGTCCCGCGCCGATTGCGACAATCACCGCGAACAGCAGTACGCGCAGATCCAGTCGCAGATCGAGCGGGACGGTTCCAGGAATCGGCAGCTTGATGGCAAGCAGGAGTCGAATAAAACCCCATGCGAGAGCAACAGCGACCACGGCACCGGACAGGCCGAGGACAAAACCCTCACTGAGCATCTGACGAACCAACTGACCACGGCTTGCGCCTATCGCCAATCGCACACTGATCTCACGTCGTCTGGCCGAAGCGCGCGCGAGCAGCATGCCGGCCACGTTGGCGCAGGCGATCAGAAGTACAAGACCGACAACTGCCATGACGGCGGCTGAACCAGCGGAGATCGGTCCGGTCGCCTGGGGGACGAGCAAACGCACATCGTTGGTGGCGAACGCTGACATCCTGCGCGCACGATTCGTGTCGGGGTACGCAGCCGCCAACTGGCTTCCCAGCGTCGCGACATTGGCCTGGGCTTGCCCAAAACCAACGCCAGTCTTCAGCCGACCCTTCACGAACAACCAGCGGCTGCCGCGACGCTCGATGCGCGTGCGCCCTGTCGGCGAAGGAATGATGTCGTTGATGCCGGCAGGCTCGACTTCTTCGACGTGCGTGATGGGAATCCACAGCTCTGGCACGAACAACCGGATGACCCCGGTAAACTCCGGCGGCGCAACGCCGACGATGGTGTAAGGCAGACCCCGGAGTTGCAGTGGCCGGCCGACGACGGAAGTGTCGCTACCGAAGTCGGTCTGCCACATCCGGTGTGAGAGGACTGCGACACGCTCGGCCCCCGGCGCATCGTCGAGCGGCTGCAGCATACGCCCGAGGAAGGGTCGGATACCGAGCATTTCGAAATGGTTCGACGTCACGATCTGTCCCAGCACGAGACGCGCACGATCGCCGAGGCTCAGGGGAGCGAACATGGGCGTATACGCCAACATGTCTGAGAAGACGCCGTTCTGCGATTTGAGATCGACGAAGTCCGGAAACGACGTGGTGGCGTACTCGTCGCCATCGCTGCTGCTCGTGAAGATGTCGACGAGCGAGCCTGGATCGGCGACCGGAATAGGCCGCAGCAGCATCGCATCGACGAGCGAAAACATCGCCGTGTTGACGCCAATGCCCAGGCCAAGCGAAACGATGGCCACGAAAGCAAAGCCGGGACTGCGTCGGAGCCAGCGGGCCGCGTATCGAAGGTCCTGCAGCATAGGACAATAGACGTCCTTGGGCAGCGGAAGTTTCACTGCAGGGTTTGGGCCGGCAGAGTTGGCATATGGAGGGAATGATGGCTTCGATTCGTAAGGAGATTCTCATTGACGCACGCCCCGACGACGTCTGGGATGCCATTCGTGACGTGGGCGCGATTCACACTCGGCTCGCAAAAGGGTTCGTCACCGACACGCGGCTCGAAGGCGACAGCCGGCTCGTGACGTTCGCAAACGGGGCGGTGGTCCGCGAGCTCATTGTGGATGTGGACGATGAGGCCCGGCGGCTCGCGTACGCCGTAGTCGAGTGGCGCGCGAAGCATCACCATGCAACATTCCAAGTGTTTGCACGAGGCGGCGGCTCCCGCGTGGTCTGGACTGCAGACCTCCTCCCGAACGATCTGGTAGATCTCGTGGACGGCATGATGACGCAGGGGGCAGCAGCGATGAAGACGACGCTGGAGAGTGCTGTGAGTGTACGCTCGACGGCGTGAGAGCCTATCGCAAGCGTCTGTATCGGCTGATTTTCGCGGCCGCAGCCGGTTATAACCTTGCGTTTGGCGTCTGGGCCGCGATCTGGCCCCGGGCATTCTTTGCGGTCTTCGACCTGGAGCCGCCACGGTATCCCTCCATTTGGGCGTGCTTGGGCATGGTGGTTGGTCTTTACGGCGTCGGCTACGCCTACGCGGCCTGGCGGCTCGACCGGGCCACGCCGTTCATCGCGATCGGCCTGCTCGGCAAGGTGCTCGGACCGTGTGGGTGGCTGGTCGCCGTGGCAAGCGGTGAGTGGCCAGTGCGCACGCTTCCGTTGATCGTTTTCAACGACATTATCTGGTGGCTGCCATTTGCGCTTTTTTTGATCGATGGAACGCATGTTAGCGAGCGGATTCGCGCGTTGGCGCCGTACGCCTGCGGAGCGCTGAACTTCGCCGCGGTCGTCGCCATGGCTCTCGCGTTGCGATTCGGAACCGAGCTGGTGCCCGCGGTGGCGGATCGCCTTAGCTACATGACGCAGCACTGGATCGTGTGGCGCGCGGGCTGGGGCCTCTGGATTGCAGCTGCTCTGAGTCTGGCCGCGTTCTACTCCTGGTGGGGCAGCTTTCTGCAGGACGCGCGCTGGGGAACTACGGCACTTGTCATTGTCTCGATGGGACTGGTCTGCGATCTCCTCGCCGAATCGTTGCTCATCGGCTGGCTGCCGCGAAACTATGACAGAGTCGCACCACTTACGACGCTGCTCACTGGCGGGGCGGCAAACGGTTTGTACACCGTCGCCGGTGTGATCCTGACAATGGCCACCGATTCGCTTCGCGGATGGATGCGCGTGACGGCGTGGACAATCTGGGCCGCCGGCGCAGCGCTCACCATCTGTGCCATCGCGGGATTCGCACTGGGCATCGCCGTTTCCACAACCGTGCTCTTTGTGCTGTTCTGTCCATGGGTCGTCTGGCTCGGTCGTTTCCTTCAGGACAAACAGCCAAGCGTCGCGCGGTGAAACGCATCGTCATCCTTGGCGGACGCGGATGGTTTGGTCGCCGAGCGGCAGAGATGTTGCGGCGCGAGGGGAGCCGTCCGCTCGTTGCTTCCCGGCGTCATGGCGCGGATCTGAGGATTGATGCCGAGGATCATCGGTCACTCATTGCGGGTCTGCGCGCAGAGGATATCGTCATCGATGCGGCTGGGCCGTTTCAGATCCGATCGACGGCGGTCGTCGAGTCGTGTATCGCAGTGGGGTGTGACGTAATCGATCTGTCAGACAGCCTCGACTACGCGCGTCGTCTTCAGCCGCTCGTGCCCCGAATCGACGCCGCGGGAATTCGAGTCATGACGTCGTGCAGCTCGGTATCGGCCGTCACTGCTGCCCTCATCCGCTTGAGCGGCGTGACAACACCCGTGCGGGTCGCCGCGGTTCTCGCGCCCGCGACTGCCAACACGTCGACGCGAGCAACCGGGCAATCGCTGCTCTCGACGCTCGCGGGCCCAATCCGCATACGGCGCGCCGGAACGATCGTGGAAACGCGAGCCTTCTGCGAGGAGCGTACATTTGCGTTTCCAGCTCCCGTTGGCATCGTCGACGGCCGACTCGCGGAGAGCCCGGATGCAATCCTTCTTCCGGCAGTCTGGCCGACGCTGCTCGACGTGGATTTCTGGATCGATACGCGCCGCAGGTTGCTCAACTGGCTCTTTGCCGCGGCCGCGCGTCATGGATCGTTGCTGCACGCGGTGCGGTTAGCGCAACCCGTTGGCCGACGGTTGACCAAGTATTTCGGGGCAAAGTCCGGAGGCTTTGGGATTGAGGTCTGTGACGCCGCCGGGGCGCGAGCCACGGCAGGCTTCGTACACGCACGTCACAGTTATGTCGTGGCCGTCGCTCCCGCCGTACTTGCGGCCCGCGCGATCGAGGCGGGCCGTTTCCACGCGTCGGGTTTTGTCCCGCCAGACCGCCAGGTCGATCCCCACGAGTTGGTGTCATTGTTAACGCGCGACGGCATAAAAACATTCGGCATCAGATAAGCCTTGTCACCCGACCTACGGCCCGACCCGCCCCACCTGCCTTACTCGCCCCAGATTACGTCTTTCGGAAATTGCCAGCGCTCCGCTTCATCGCTCTGAGCACCATGCTGCGCGGCAGAAGACGTGAGAGGCCGGCAATCGATCGGTTGACTCGTCCCGGGACATAAACCGGCACGCCCGCCATCACGGCGTCATACGAACTGCGCGCCACATGCTCGGCATCGAGCCACATGAATTTGGGGAGACGGTTGACTTGCGCCCGCGTGCCCGTCACGTCGTGAAATTCGGTCAGCGTGAATCCGGGGCAACTTGCGGTCACATGAATCCCCTGCCTGGCCGTCTCGAGCGCGAGCGATTCAGAAAACGAAATCACAAACGCCTTGGATGCGGCGTAAAGCGTGTGACCGGCAACACCAGGCAGCAGGCCCGCAAGCGACGCGACGTTGATGATGCGCCCCCATCGGCGCTCGATCATTCCGGGCAACAACCGGTGGGTCAGCTCAGACGGGGCAACGACCAGCACCTCCAGGAATGCGCGCTGCTGCTCCCATGTTGTGCCCGAATAACTGCCTGGGACGCCGAAGCCGGCGTTGTTGACCAATAGATCCACAGTAAGGGCGTGGCCCGCGAGCCACTTGTCGAGGTATTCCCCAGTCCGAGGATCGGCCAGATCTGCCGCGACGACGTGTGTGATGACGCCGTGCCGCTGGGAGAGATCGCGGGCCAGGGTCGCCAGCCGATCCTCTCGGCGGGCTGTGAGAATCAGCTCATATCCCCGCTCGGCCAGGACATGCGCAAAAGCATGGCCGATCCCTGAAGAGGCCCCCGTCACGAGCGCGCGTCGACCTGAGCCCTCAGTCATGGAGCGCAAGTGTATGATCAGGGGTCAGGGATCAGGAATCCGGGATCAGGGGCCAGGGATCAGGTAATTTTGCAGATTGCTGGGGCCTGGGGCCTAACGTTTGGAGGTTAGATGGTTTTTTCACGCATTGCCCTCGTCGTTGTCTCCGCGTCCTTCTTGTCCGCGTGTATCAACAGCGGCACGCTCGTCAAAGTCAAACCTGACGGCAGCGGCACCATCGAGCAGACGATGCTCGTGAACGCGGCTGCGATTAAAGGCCTGATGTCGGGACTGGGCGGTAAAGGAGAATTGAAGGAAACGCCTGGAGTCATGAACGAGGCCGAATTCAAGCGCACTGCCGAACGCCTGGGCGTCCGCCCGGTGACGCTCACCCCGCTCAAGGAAAATGGTTTCGAGGGTTCCAAGGCGATTTTCGCGTTCGACGACATCAGCAAGGTTCGCGTCGACCAGGATCCCCAGATGTCAGGGACACCGAGTGGCACCCTCTCCAAGCCGGCGTCGAAAAATCCGATCAAGTTTGCGTTTGCCAAGCAAGGTGCGAGCTCCGTGCTGACGATAACGGTTGACGAAACGACAGCGGCACCGGGCACCAAGCCTCCCGCCGACGCCAAACCGGGCACCGAGAAGATGGACCCGGCGATGATGCAGATGGTGAAGACGATGTTCCAGGGCTTCAAGGTCCTGATCGACGTCGAGGTCGAAGGAAAGATCCTCAAGACCAATGCGGACTACGTGAATGGGTCGCGCGTGACGTTGCTCGAGCTCGACATGGCCACGCTGCTCGAGAACGAAGCCGCGCTGAACGCCCTGCAGTCGAAGGTCGGCCCTGGCGCGTCGATCGCCGACGTGCGGCCTTACCTGAAGGATGTCAAAGGCGTGAAGATCAACGACCCGAACCTGACGATCGAGTTTAGATAGAAGTCACCGGTCGCCGGTCTCCAGTCGCCAGTCTACGGCACCAAACCTTGACCGGAGACCGGGGACTGGAGACCTCCCGGTCACCCTACACAGACAACCCGACCGTCAGACGATCCGAACACGACGCGACCCGAAGCGATGGCGGGCGATGACATGAGCGCGCCGCCATCCTCGTACTCCCACACTACCTTGCCGCTCGTCAGATCCAGCACGTAGAGGCGGCCGTCGTTCGAGCCGACATACACGCGACCGGCGGCAATGGCCGGTGACGCGTCGATCCGCGCACGCGTCATGTGTGTCCACCTGACTTTGCCTGTCGCCGCGTCGAGCGCATGAATCATGCGGTCCCGACCGCCCAGCACCACGGCGCCGCCGGCAATCGCCGCGGAAGAATAGAAGGGAAACTTGCGCTCGGGATGTTCGTAGCGCCACTTCACACGACGTGATTTCAGATCAAAGGCAATGACCTGATTGTCGAAGGTGCCGAAATATCCCACGCCGTCCGCCAACGCCACTGAGGCGCCGGTGTAGGCGGTCGCCGACACCTCGAACACCTTGTGGCCATCGCGTACGCGAACGGCGTGAAAAATCTCGTCGCAGCCGGCGAAGTACGCCGTGCCGTCGAAAATCGCCGGCGTACCGTGCACGTAATTGTCGGTCTTGACCGACCAACGCAGCTTACCGTCTGCGCTGCCGAGACCGTACAGCACGCCGTCGTAGGAGCCGATCAACACCAGATCAGCTGTGACCGTTGGTGACGATTTGATTTCGGACTGGGTTTTGTAGGTCCAGGCGCCTTTTCCGTCTGCGGCGTTGACCGCGTGCACCACGCCCTCGAGATCGCCGATGAAGACGCGTCCTCCGGCCACGGCGGGCGACGACTCGCCGATGGACTCGCCAGCTTTATATCGCCACCGGAGCTTGCCATCGTTCAAGCCAAGCGCCACGAGCTCGCCTGCAGCCGTGCCGACGTACACGACCCCGCCAACAATTGCGGGCGACGAGTCGACCGGCACGTCGGGACCGGCTTCCCAGACCCAAAGACGCTTGAGCGTGGTGGGAACGGTCGAGGAGGACACACCCGTGAGCGTGTTGTTCCCGCGGAAATGGGGCCATGCGTCCGCGGGCGCGGCGTCGGCGCCCGAAACCTGGCCCCAGATCGCTCGCGGCGCGATCGCCAGAGCCCCAACGGTCGAAAGGAATTGCCTCCGGTCCAAGTTATTGTGCCGACGGTCGTTTCAGCAAAGCCCCTTCGGCAAGCGCGTACAGTTGATTTCTGTTCATGATGAACAATGTCCCGTTGGCCGGCACGACGGTCGAATACACGGAGCTGCCCATGTTCTGCTCCGAGATGACCTTCAATTCCTTCCCGTGCTGCAGCACCGTTACATCGCCGTCTTCGTCACCCAGGTACACCTTGTCGTCGATGATCATGGGTGAACTCCACAGCGCCGCGAACATGTCGTGCACCCACAGCGGCTTGCCCGTCTTCAAGTCGAGGCAATGCAGAAACCCGCTGAAATCGCCCAGATAGATCAGCCCATCCTTGATGGCAGCCGTTGAAATGGACCGCCGAATCTTCTCGTAGTGCCAGAGCCGCCCGGACTGCGTAATGTCGCCGCGCTTGGTGGCGTCAATGGCATACGCGTGACCGACGCCTTCACCGTGCTCGGGATCCTGGCCATTTGCGATGTAGACAACGTTCTCGAAAATCACCGGCGTGGCAATGACCTCGTTTCTCGTTTTTGGCCAGACCGATTCCTTGGGATTCGTGTCGAATTCCCACAGCTTCTTTCCGCTGAGCGCCTCGTAGCCGCGCACCCACCCGTCGCCTTGCGCGTGAACCACTTGCATCACGCCGCCAACCTCACCCACTGTGGGCGTTGACCATTGCCCGTGAAGAATACGGTCTTCGACCGAGTTGTCTTCCCAGACGAGCTTTCCGGTCGTCCGATCGAGCGCGATGATGGACGGCGCCTTGGGTGAGGGAATGTTGACGTGACTCTCGTCCTGGCCATTGGACGTGCTGACGTAGATCAGATTCTGAAAAGCCACCGGCGACGAGTTGGCGAGGTTGTGCGGGAAGGCGCCCACCTCTTCCATCATGTCGAACACCCAGATGAAGTCAGGGTCAGGGAGGCCTGTCGGCTTTTCTTCCTTGAACGCCCCGTCGTTGGTCTTGTCGTGAAAGCCATCGAGGTCAGCAGCCACCACCTGGCCGCGATTGGAGACGAAGTACGCCACCCCCTCGATCACCAGCGGAGACGATGCAATGCCTTGGAAGGGCCAGTCGTTGGCGCGTCCGGATGAGAGCTTTTCGAACGTCGCCTGCCACATGAACTCGCCGGTCGATTCACGAAATGCCATGATCACGCCGCGATCGCCGCCCTGCTTGGGATCGCGGGTCGCTTCGTTGTTGGTCCCGATCAGCACGACGCCGTTGGCAACCACAGGATTGCCATAGGACTGCGATCCCAGTTCCGCGACCCACTTCACATTCTTCCCGGACTTGACGTCCCACTGCGTCGGCAAGCCCTTCATCGCCGAAACCATGTTTCGCGAGGGTGTCCCGCCCCACATCGGCCAGTCGGCAGAGAGGGCGGCCGAGGCGCCAACGGCTAGAACAGTAATGGTGAGTGCGATTCGGTTCATGAGGTCCTTCGTGTCCTTCGTGTTTTTCGTGTCTATTTATTCGGATAGACGCTCACGTTATCGAAATACATCTCGGAAATCCCGTCGGCGTAAATCCCCGGGCTGCCTTCCCGATGCGGGATGCGGTCGACTTTTTCAATGGTCCACGCCGCTGGTTCGGTTTGACCGGTGGGCCAGACCTTGCCGCGAACCTGGGTGGTGCCGTCGGGTCGGTTGTCCACGCGCAGTTTCATGCGATACCACGTGTTCGCCTCCCACTTGAATGGCACGCGCACGGTCATCTCGTCAGCCGCCTGCCACGGATGGAGTTCGAGCTTCTGTCCGTTGCCGAACAGCACCAGCACGTATCGCTGATTGATGAGCCCCGCATCACCACGTTGCCGACGCTGCTCGGTGGCGCGCACGTCGCCTTCCACCGTGTACCCACTCAAATCGTCGGGGCCCATCGCCACCTTCGCCCGACGGCCGACGGTTTCGTCGCGTGGGCGCACGAGCACGTTGCCGACGTTTTCCACGGTGCGCTGAAACACTTTTCCGGGAGCACCTGCCCACCACGCGGGCGGCGCTTCGGCCGCCGGACTCCCACTCTTCGACACCGCGCCGGCCGTGGGAGCGCCTATGGCCGGCTCGCCCTTCGACCCTGCTGAGGGCGCACCTGAGCTTGTTGAAGGTTCGAAGTCAAACGTCCACGGCAGCGGCGGAATCACACGGACGCGCGCCTGGCCAGTGACGCCGCCAACGGTTGCCTTGACGAAACCTGCTGTGGGACCCGCAGGCGCGACATACACGCCGTCGGGGCCGACCGCACCGGAAAGCTGGTCGAGAACCCAGTTCGCATTTTTCGCCGGCTCCTCCCGAATCAGGTTGCCTTGTGCATCGTAGAGTCGCAGACGAAGTGCCTGCTTCTGGCCGGGAGCCAGCAGCGACTCGTACGGAAAGAGCTGTACATGTGCGACAGCACCCGCGGCACCTGCGGCACCTGCGGCACCCGCGGCACCCGCCTTCTGCGGAACACGCTTGCCGATCGCATAGGTGGCTTCCATCGATGTGACATAGACGCGGCCGTCAGCGACGATTGGTGACGCCAGGATCGGCTCGGGATCCTGCTGTGTGCCCAACCACTCTTCGTCGAGCACCTCCACGCCCGTCGCGGACGGTCGCAGGATGTAGAACTTTCCGTTCTCGGTCCCGACGTACAGCTTGCCGTCGGCCAACACCGGCGATCCCTTTTGCAGTGTGCCAAGCCCTCGCTCCCAGAGTCTCTTGCCGGACTTGAGGTCGAAGGCTGCAACAATCGCACTGTTGTCGACGGTGTACAGGCGCTCGTCGTCCATCACCGGCGACGCGTATGTCGGCAGGAAGCCGAGCGTTTTCCACCTGAAGGCATCGTCTTTGAGATCGCCGCGGCGGCGCGCGTCGAGCGCCGCGACCATGCCCATCTCGGTCGTCCCAATGTTCTCTTCACCGTGGGTCAGGTACACAATTCCATCGCGATAGAGCGGGCTGTTGAGAATGGCGCGCTTCGAGACATCGACCCGCCAGACAGGCTCACCGGTGTTCACCTTCAGCCCATGGAACGACCCGTCGGTCCCACCAACGATGAGGGTCGCAACGCCATCAACGTCGGCGATGATCGGCGTCGAGTAGTTGGTGTCGTAGTGTCGTGCCTGCGGGGAGCTGATCCAGACCGTCTGGCCGGTGCGCTTGTCGAAGGCCATGTAGCGATTGCCCGGCCGATTGAGATCGCCCCACGCGAGCAACAGCGAATTGAGGATGACGAGATCCTTGTGGACGATTGGCGATGTGGTGCGCCCCCCATGCGTGGTGACGGCGCCGTATTCCTCGGGTAACGAGCGATCCCAAAGGGCTTTGCCTTCTGGCGAGATCGCAAAGAGCTGCGCGCCGACCGTGAACACGAACACGTTGCCGGTTGCCGGATCGACCGCGGGCGATGCCCATGCCGCCCGGTGTTGTGGCACGTCGCTCAGATAAATGCTGAAGCGATGGTCCCACAGGACCTTCCCGCTCTCGGCATCGATTGCGACCAGCCGCTCCTGTGTATTCGCAACGTCGCCAGCCGTCGTCAACAGATAGAGACGATTGCCAAATGCGACGGGTGCCGAGCGGCCACCAATGGGAATGCGCCACGCGAGGTTCTCGCCTTTCGGCGACCACTCCGCCGGAAGCCCCGTTTCCGCAGAGCGACCGTCACGCGTGGGTCCCCGCCATTCAGGCCAGTCGCTCGCGACCAGCACACCTGTCCCTGCAATCGTCCCGGCAATCAGCAGAGCTAACGACGTGTGGAAACGCGGAGCTGTGGTTCGTCGCAGTTTCGTCGGTGTCATAGGCGGGATCCGAATCTGCCTTTATCTTATCGCCGAGCGCTTATCTATGAGGGTGTTACGTGGTCGTCTGGCGGGGTGTTTACTAGGCGACGGACGAGCCGCCAAAGGCGGCGAGCCTTCATTGCGTCACTGTCGCTCCACCGAGCCTGGGCCGCCCCGCGGCGTTGGCGAGATCCCACGACGCCTGATAAACCATCCGCACAATCTTCTCCATCTTGGGATAGTTGATCTTCTCGGGACGGTCGTACAGCGTGTGATAGTCGGGATGGAGGCCGGTGTGAATCCAGACGCCGGGCACGCCGCGCTGGATGAAGGGCCAGTGATCGCTTCGGCGCATGAGATTCGAGGCGTTATTGTCGTAGCGGAACCGTAAGTCGAGCCCGAGTGCCTGGTTCGCCCGTTCAATCGCAGTCTTGAGGTCAGGGCTCTTGACGGTTCCAATGATGTTGGTTGCGTTGGCATTCGACTGCGCAGTTTGGATATCCAACCCGCGGAACCTTCCGCCGCCGCCGACCGGCACCTCTTCGTCGCGGCCGATCATGTCCATGTTGAGTACGGCGACAATGTGATCGAGCGGCACGATGGGATCTTCGGTATACGCCCAGGCTCCTAGCAACCCGCGCTCCTCGGAATTCCAGGCGGCAAACGTGACCGACCGCCGCGGACGCTGTCCCCCCTCTGACGCCAGGGCAAACGCTTCCGCGATTTCCAGTAACCCCACAGTGCCCGATCCATCGTCATCGGCGCCGTTGAAGATCCGCGGACCATCTGCTCCCTCGTGATCGAAGTGCGCGCTCACGAGGACGTGCTCGTTCTTCAATGTGGGGTCACTACCTTCGAGAGTGGCGACAAGGCTGCGGTCGGGTACTGTGTGATGGTCCACACTCGTCTTCATTGTGATGGCGGCGTTCATGGGTACTGGAATGGCCCCGCCACGCGTCTCTGCTGCGCGCGCAAGCTCGAGGAGGGTGCGGCCGCTGCCGGCGACCAGACGCTCGGCAACTGGTGTAGACACCTGCACCACCGGAATCCGGACACGATCCGCCCAGGCTTTCAACGTGTAGCGCTCCACACGCGGCGCCGTGGGCGGCCAATAGTTTTCGGCCTGCGCCTGGAAGTTCGTCTGACCCGTCTGATTGTGAACGTCCTCGACGAAGATGACCCCAATGGCGCCCTTTTCCTGCGCGGCGAGCACTTTGCGGATTGGCTGTGCGACTTCGGCCGTCACGAGTCCGTCGAAGATGCTCGCTGAATCGTTCACACCCGGCTCGCGATCGAGGATTAGTGCAATCCGACCGCGGGCCGCGTCGCGATAGTCGTCGTGCTTTCGCTCGGGCGAGACGATGCCGAATCCGACGAAGGTGAGCGCACCTTCAGCCGCGGCATTCGCGCTGAAGCGGTGGGGATAAAACTCCTCTCCCAGCTTCAGGTCCCCCCGGGTTCCACTGCTCGGGAGCAGACCAATAGACATCGCATTGCCTTGACCGAGCGACGCTTTCATCAGGTTGTAGTGGTGATCGAACGACCCGTTCTGGCCACCAGGCTTCAGGCCGAGCCGCTCAAAGCGCGAGCGCACCCAGTCTGCGGCGATAGCGTTCTCAGGCGTGTCGGTGAGGCGGCCCTGCATCGCGTCCGACGCCAGAAAGAAGAGGTCGGCGCGCATCTCGCCGACCTTGATGGAGTCAATCTGCGGCGCTTTACTCGACTGCGCCAGGGACGTGGCGGCAGACATTGCGACCAACAACACGGCCAAGGCACGCGTCATGGGAACCTCCCTCTGGGATGATAGAACAGACGTCCAGGTTCAGTCGCTCATCTGACGGATTGGCCGAGTGGGGTCGATCGCTAGCCAGGCGAACGCGCCTCCGGCGTAAACCAGAGCCGTGATGTAGAACGGCAGGGTCCAGGACTGCCAGCGGTCCACCGCGACGCCAACCACGAGCGGTCCGACCAGTCCACCGAGATTGCCCAGCGTGTTCATCGCGCCCGTCACCACGCCTACGTGATCGGGAGCGATATCGATCGGCACGGCCCAGCACGCGCTCAGCGCGAGATCGGCCGCGGCCAGCGCGAACGCGAGAAGCACGGCCTTGCCGATCGGCGGAGCTGGCAGCGTGGAGGCGAAGACCAATGCCGCGCACGTGAGGAACGCGGCAAACCCAAGGTGACAACGTCCCACTCGAAGGCCGTAGCGGCGCGTCAAGTAGTCGGTCAGCCACCCACCGCCAAGGTCCGCGAGCCCCGCCAGCAAGAAGGGCAGCGCCGCAAAGATGCCGCCGGCCAGGAGTGAGAAGCGGAGTTCCTTGATCAGATATGTGGGCAGCCACGTGAAGTAGAAGTACAGGCCATAGCCGAACGCAAAATACATCGCGCAGATTGCATAGAGATTGCGACTACGGAGGAGCGCCGGCCAGGGGGTGCGGTGGTGAACCTTCTCAGCCCGACCATCCTGCTCAATCCACGCGAGCTCCTCTCGCGTCATCGACGGGTGATCCGCGGGCCGATCGCGATACCAGGCGTACCACGCCGCTGCCCAGACGACCCCGAGCAATCCAAAGACGACGAAGCTGGCCCGCCAACCCCACCGAGCGATCAGCAGCAGCGCGATGGGCGCCGACAGCATGCCGCCCACGCGGGACCCGAGGAACATCACCCCGTTTGCGCGTCCACGCTCCCGCAGCGGAAACCAGCGCGAAAAGCTGCGCGCAATGTTGGGGAAGGCGCCGGCCTCGCCCGCGCCAAACAGAAATCGGATGACAACGAGCGATCGAAAGCCTTGGGCAGCAGCCGTGAGAATCGTGAAGCCCGACCACCACAGAACTATCCGCGTCAACACGCGGCGTGGCCCCTTCACATCGCCGAGCCAACCTGAGGGGATCTCGAACAGCGAATATGCCAGCGTGAAGGCGCTGAACACGACGCTCATTTCGAGGACGCTGAGTTGCAGGTCCTCCATGATGAAGGGCGCCGCGGCTGAAATGCAGATCCGATCCAGGTAGGTGACGACGGCGAGGAGAAAGGCGAAGCCGAGGACGCGTCCGCGGACGCGGGATGCAGGCGGCGAGATCATCAGCGCTTAGCCGCCAGGCGCGCTTTCAAATCATCGAACCAGTTGAATATCAGGTTGACATGGGCGGGGCCTGCGTTTGCCCCCTCAGGCTCTGTGACCATCACGAAGCGCCGGCCGTCCGGTGCGAGGTCGTACATCGAGTTAAGCCCTCCCACTGCAAAGGTGCCGCGAAACAGCTCACGCGGCGTGCCGCTTTGCAGCGTCGAGGGACCTGCTGTCACCGTAACGGACATCACCCGATCGTCATCGCGATAGACCAGCTCGCGGCCGTCGCGTGACCATCGAGGGAACATTCCCCCATCGGTCGAGATACGCCATTTCCCACCTGTGTCCGGGAACGGCCGCACATAGACTTCAAGACGCCCCGACTCGTCCGACCCATACGCGAGCCATCGCCCGTCCGGCGAGAACTCGGGATGGATTTCGATTCCTGGGGTCCGAAGAAAGATCTGAGGTTTTCGATCACCGTCCAGCCGCAGAGTCCAAAGGTCCCAATTGGTTTCGCGACCGACCTGGCTGAACGCCAGCACCTTCCCGTCAGAGGACCACGAGCCGGGGCGCTGGAGGCCGGCGGGGCTCTCGGTCAGACGTTCCACTTGTCCCGAACCGTCGGCACGAATGGAGTACAGATCCTGCTGAGCGCCAGAGGCGTAGGTAATCCGCTGCGAGTCGGGCGTCCAGATTGGCCACCCGTCTGGCTCTCGACCGAAGGTGATCGGGGTGAACGTGCCATGGGCGATCTCATAGACCCAGATGTCGAGGGAGCCCCGATCTGTCAGAAACACCGCAACCCGACCGCCGTCAGGCGAAATCCTCGGCCACGTGTAGCCCGCGCGCTCGTCCCGTAACGGCGTCACGGTCCCCTTGCGATCGACCCACGCGATGCCACGCGCCGCAGCAGCCCCGAGAGAACTTGTCAGGTACGCAAGCGACCCGGTTGCTGAAACCGCAACTTCAGCGACTCCGCTCCCGACGTCTCCGGATTGCGCACCTACTCCTTCCAGCACTGGGGCGGGCGCGCCGGTCACCTCCAGTCGCTCCGCATCAAACGGCACAGCAAAGAGCGTCGATTCGCGCACAAACAGCAGATGGCCCGTCGCCACGTGCTGGGGATGGGTTCCGCCCTGGTAGACGACCTCTCGGCTGAGCGTGTCAAGGTTCACGACTTCTACGTTCGACTCATCCCAACGGCGACTGGGGAATTGCACGGTGAACAACACCGCGTTGCGACCCCGGACGAAGTATGGCCAGCGATGCGACCGTTCTGTTTGCGGATCTCGCTTCGTGACTTCCTGGGGGGTGCCGCCCACCGCCGGGACGCGGAGGAGTCCCGACATGATGTCCGATGCAAACACGATCGTGTCGTTGTCGCCCCAACTGCCACCACGACCAACGCCCTGGCCCAGACTGCAGAGCATGAGGGGCGCGCCACCAGTGACTGAGATCTTCTTCAACGTGTTGCCCGCGAAGAACCCCACCCACTGGCTGTCGGGCGAAAAGAATGGAGTTACCGCGCCGTCCGTCCCAGTGAGTGCCACGCCCTCGAGCTGATCCAAGGCCCGTATATGGAGACGACGATCGGGGCCCGCCACGTATGCCAGGCGTGCGCCGTCTGGAGAAATGATGACCCCTTGCCCCCACTGTGGGGAGAGTGAACCGCTGGGCAAGATCTCGACGTTGAGCCGCCTGACTGGTTCTGTTTGCGAGGTTGCGCGCCACCACGCCATCGACGCCACAGCAAGTCCAACTGCCAGCGTCGCCGCGATTGCCCATGGCAGCAGGTGCCGCCACCAACTCGGCGCAGGCGCCGCCATGACTGCCGTGGTGGATGACGTCTCAGGGATGATGCGGGCCGCATGGAGATCGAGCTGCGCGTCGCCCATGTCACGCAACCGGAGCTTCGCGTCCTTCTGGAGACAGCGCCGCAGCAACTCGTGCAACCGCGGCGGCGTTTCGGCGGGCAACGCGCTCCAGTCCGGCTCCTTGTGCACGATCGCGCCGAGAATGTCGGTGATGGTCTCGCCGCCGAAGGCGGGCTTCGCGGTGAGTATCTCGTAGAGCACGCAGCCAAAGGCCCACACGTCGGTGCGGCGATCGACTGCCTTGCCGCGTGCCTGCTCCGGACTCATGTAGGCGGCAGTTCCAAGAATGATTCCAGCCGCCGTCGCTCCTGGCGCCGTGATCGTCGGCGAATTCCGAATCACATCGCCACCCGTCCGACCAACACCACCTGACCCACCCGCCCCACCGGGTCTTTCGAGCGCTTTGGCGAGCCCAAAGTCGAGGACCTTCACCGCCCCGTCTGGCGTCACCTTGATATTCGCCGGCTTGAGATCGCGGTGGAGAATCCCCTTCTCGTGTGCTGCTTCGAGGGCCTCTGCGATCTGTTGCGCGATCGTCAACGCATGGTGGATGGACAACGGACCCTGCTGAAGCCGTTCGGCAAGCGTCTCGCCTTCGACCAGCTCCATGACGAGGAAGTCAGCGCCCTGATCATGGCCAACGTCGTGCAGCGTGCAGATGTGTGGGTGATTCAGCGCAGCAATGCTTCGGGCTTCGCGGTCGAAACGCTCGCGGAACTCCGGGTCCGAGGCAACCTGCGAAGGGAGGATTTTGATTGCGACCGTCCGGTCGAGGCGCGTATCGCGCGCACGATAGACCTCGCCCATCCCGCCGGCGCCAATCGGGCCGACGATCTCATAAGGGCCGAGGCGAACGCCCGTGGCAAGCGACATGGTGAAGGGTCGCCGAAACAGATGGCGTTCACTATACCGCCGGTCGAGGAAGAACAGGGGAAGAGGGCGGCAGCCGCTGCGTCATTGCCCTTGCGACTGCTTTGCCACCAATGCGGTGCGCATCGTCGCCACGCCGCAGGGACTCACACCGAGGGGTCCTCCTTCCTGTCGCCGTGCACCACGAGCGCCGTCACGATCAGGGCGGCCCCGATGATTGCGACAGCACCCCCGACGCCCACGGCGGTTTCCGGCTCTCCGGAAGCAAATCCCAGGAGGACCGCAAGGCCGAGGCCGAGGCCGACAATCACAATGCCCAATGAAAGAAGCCGATTGCCTCGCGCGCTGCGGCGCGATGAAGACTCCGAGACAGGCGTCGCATCCAGCTCCCCTGGCGGCGGGGCCCCCCGCTCGATCATCGCAAGCCGCTCGCGATGCACCATTTCGAGGACTTTGGTGCGATGTCGCATGCCGGCGATCACGATGAGGACGCCGCCCGCAATCACCAGGCTGAAGACCAGCGCTAGAGCAGTTTCCGGGTTCATTCCACCTCCACCTGACCGATTAGACCAGGCCCGTCAAGAAATTGTTTCACTTGAAACATTTCAAGTGGGCGGCCGTTCTAATCTGTTGCGGCGGATGAGCGGCATTTCAGAGCATCAGCTCATCGAACGGTGCCGGCAGGGCGACGATGAAGCATTCCGGGAGCTCGTTGATCAGCACAAACGCCTGGTCTTCGCCCTGATTGCGAGAGGCGTGTCCAACCAGGCTAGGGTGGAAGATCTCGCGCAGGAAGTATTTCTGCGAGTCTACCGCGGGCTACGCTATTTCCGCGGTGAGGCCAAGCTGTCGACGTGGATTTTTCGCATCGTGAGCAACGTGATTTCGGAGGAACGCAAGCCCGGCCTACAAGCGGTCTCGCTTGAGGATCCACTGCCGGGGTCGGATGCGCCCGCCCTCGATCCCGGCGTGATCGATCGGGCATACGACGACTTCGAACTGCGGGATCGTCTTGAAAAGGCCATCGAGCAACTGCCGCCGTCGTATCAGCTGCTCGTCAACGGACATTATCTCGAGGGCATGCGTTACGAGGACCTTGCCGTCGCGCTGCAAATGCCGATGGGTACGGTCAAGACACACCTCCACCGAGCAAAGCGCCTGCTGCGGCAGACGCTGGAGAAAGATTTGGGGCCGTCATGATGTCGTGTCACGACGCCAATGCCTATCTTGAAGCCGTGGCGGTCGGCGAGTCGGTGCCTGATGCCATTCGCGCGCACGTGGACGTATGTCCGCACTGTGCGGCACGGCTCCGGCTGGCTGAACGCATCGAGCGCACGCTCGCCACCCGGCCGGTTGCGGTGCCTCCAGCGACTTTCACGACGGCAGTTGTGGCGCGTGTGCGACGTCAGCGCTGGCGGGCCGAACAGGTGATCGACTGGGGGTTCAACATTTTCGTCGCGATTGGTCTCGCCCTCATCGTGTCGGGGGTCGCCGGGATCTTCTGGGCATCGGGCCTCGTCGTCGTCAGTCGCGATGTGTTTGCCGCGTTCGCCGCGGGTTCTGAAATGGCGATGACGGGCGTCCTCAGTCAGGCGCGAACGGTTGTCATGGCGGCAGTGCTGCTGACGCTGACGCTGGGCGTGTGGTGGTGGGTCGAGGGGGACATTACGGCGTGATCGGGGTCAGTTGCCATTGCCAGTTTTCAGTTCGACGAGTTATCCGTTTCCAGTTCGAAGAAGGATCGCAGACAATAACTGAGCTGTGCCCGCGTCGATCGAACCACGACCGTTTCTCAAGTGGGCGGGCGGCAAGCGACAGCTTCTGCCTCACCTGCGTTGCTTCTATCCCGCGTCCATTAAAAAGTACTTCGAGCCGTTCGTCGGAAGCGGCGCGGTGTTCTTCGACCTGAGCACAACTGGAAGACTCGATGGCGCGCCCGCGGCACTCAGCGACGAGAACGCTGACCTGATAGGGACGTACCATCGCGTGCGCGACGACACTGATGCCGTGATCGATCGGCTCGAAACCTTGGAGACCGGTCACCGGCGCAACGGTCGCGAGCATTATTATGAGATCCGCGATCAGCAGTTCAATCCAGGCCGTGACACTTGGCGTCGCCTCAGCGGGCGACCGGAGGATTATCCCGTCGCCCTCGCGGCGATGCTGCTCTACCTGAATCGCTCAGGGTACAACGGGTTGTTCAGATTGAACGGTGCCGGTCATTTCAATGTGCCTGCCGGAAGCTACGAAAACCCCTCGATCGTCAAGGCCGCCAGGCTGCGAGCTGCGGCAGACAGCCTGAACAGCCCCAGCGTGGCCATTCGTCACACGTCCTTCGAACTGGCTGTGACTACTGCATCAGCCGGCGATCTCGTCTATCTCGACCCGCCGTATGCGCCGCTCAGCGCCACCGCGAGCTTTCGATCGTACACTGCGCAGGGCTTCACCGCGGCCGATCAGCGCCGGTTGAGGGATGTCGTTGTGGCGCTGTCGGCAAGTGGCGTGGCTGTCATCCTCAGCAACTCAACTGCGCCTAGTATCCTGGCGCTGTATGACACTCGCGAGGCACGCCGCGCAGGCCTCCGATGCTGGCGCGCTCCCGCGCGCCGGGCGATCAACTCGCGCGGCGATCGACGCGGTCATGTGGAGGAATTGATCGTGTCGAATGTGGAGCAACGATCGGGAAACGGATCGCGAACCGGATCGCGGGACTGAAGTCCCGCGGTCTGACCCGCGAACTACGCACCGTTCAACCACACGAGCTGTTCGCAGCTCGGACACGCATACGCAATCCGCAGATCCTGTACGAACGAGACATAACCGCCGTGGCCGGTCATCTCGCATGACGGGCAGATCGCTCGCGCTCGTGCGTCGACGGTCGCAATGCGGAGAAGCCGTCCGCTTTCCGGATCGGGGATCGATGTCGGCATTTCGGGATGTCTGGAGAGCTGCGGCTGGCCGTCCGAGGCGCGTTCCCACCGAAAAAGCCCGTGATAAAGGTCGATTCGTGAAGTCATGAGCGACGGTGAATGTAGCATTTGAGCTTGGCTACCGCAACATATGGGGTGACTAGCCGGAGTGCCTACTAGATCCCGAGGTCGATGAATGCTACCCTTAGAAGGATAGATATATAGACAAGAGCCCGCCATGAGCGAGCGCAGCGCCGAATGGCACGCGAAAGTGGCGGAACTGGCAGACGCGCCGGACTTAGGATCCGGTAGCCGAAAGGCTATGGGGGTTCGACTCCCCCCTTTCGCACCAGCCTTCGCTCACGCGTGGCCAGCGAAGCGTGAGCTTCGGCTGGCGAGCCACGATCGCAACCAAGGTAAGCGAAGCGTGACTTCGGCTGGCAAGCCTGCGCAGGCTGTCCGCCGTAGCTTCAGCGAAGGCGGACGTCCATCAACAATCCCGCATCAATGAAAACCGAACTCGTCGACGTCAACGAAACACGCCGGAACCTCACGGTCGAAATTCCGCCTGACGTCGTGGATGCAGAAATCGCCCGCGTCGCGGCGCGTTATGGCAAGGCCGCGCGACTGCCTGGCTTTCGGCCGGGCAAGGTCCCGACGAAAGTCGTACGCCAGCGTTTCAAGAGTCAGATCCTGCACGACGTCGCGCACGAACTCGTTGAGCGCGCGGTCGAAGAGGCCTTGACCGAACGGGGCGTCGAGCCGGTCGGCACACCGGATATCCGAGATATCAACGTCGAAGAAGGACAGCCGCTCACCTTCAAGGCTGAATTCGACGTAGTGCCGCCGTTTGATCCGGGCGAATTTGCCTCTATCGAGGCGCGGCGCACGCCAGTGGCGATTGACGAGGCGGCAGTCGATCAAGCCGTCGAGCAGCTCAGAGACCGTGCCGCGCGGTTCGAGCCCGTCGAAGACGGCATCGTGTCGGATGGCCATACTGTCGTCGTGGACCTGGAGCGCCAGGGATTCGACAAGGCCGGACAGCCCGGGGAAAAGACGAAACACGAGCGCGTCCCGGTTGAGCTCGGTGCCTCCGCGAACCCGCCAGGCTTCGACGAGGAGCTAAAGGGGCTGACCGCCGGCACCAGCAAGTCGTTTCGCCTTCGCTTCCCCGAGGACCACGCGGTCCCGGAACTGGCCGGCACGGACGTGGACTACAACGTGACGCTGCACGACGTCCGCAAGCGGATCGTGCCGGCGCTGGACGACGAATTCGCCAAGGACATGGGCGAATTCGAGACGCTCGAGGCTCTCAAGGCGCGGGTGCGCCAGGATCTCGAGACCGAGGCTGCCGAATCATCGGAACGCCAGGTTCGTGCCGACGTGCTCAAGAAGCTGGCCGCCCGGGTGCCGTTCCCTGTTCCGGCCTCCCTGGTCGATCGCGAGGTCGATCGGCGCGTCGAGGAGTTCGCGCGCCGGCTCATCGATCAGCGGATCGATCCCCGGACGACGAACATCGACTGGGCGGCGTTCCGCGAGGCGCAGCGCGAGCCAGCAACCGAGGCCGTCGGGTCGGCGCTCGTCCTCGACGAAATCGCCCGGCGTGATCGGATTGAGGTCAGCGAGGCAGAAATCGACGCAGAGCTGGACAAATACTCTGCAAGGTCCGGTTTGACGGTCCCGGCGGTGCGGGCACGCCTCGAGCAAGAAGGCGGGCTCAGCCGGCTGGCTGCGGGGTTACGGCGCGAAAAGGCCCTGTCGCACGTCATGCAACAGGCCCGAATCGTAGAAATCTAGACGAAAACGTGAGTAGACTCGGTGGGTGTCCTCTGGACCATCACCGTCCGATAAGAACTGACAGCCGCCGGGACGACCCTCGCGCGTAGTCCCGGCATTCGAGGTGTATGACCCCTTCTTTGTTGGAGCCCCGAGCCCAGCTCGTTCCCATGGTGGTCGAGCAGACCAGTCGCGGCGAACGCGCGTACGACATTTTTTCGCGGCTGCTGAAAGACAACATCATCTTCATCGGCACGCCGATCGACGACGGCATCGCCAACCTCGTGATCGCGCAGATGCTCTTCCTGGAGGCCGAGGACCCCGACAAGGACATCCAGCTTTACATCAACAGCCCCGGCGGATCGATCACGGCGGGCTTTGCGATCTACGACACGATGCAATTCATTCGTCCCGACGTGCAGACGATCTGCATTGGTCAGGCCGCGTCGATTGCCGCGGTGCTGCTCGCGGCAGGCACGAAGAGCAAGCGGTACTCGCTGCCCAACTCGCGCATCCTGATTCACCAACCCTGGCTCTCCGGCCTGGGCGGCCAGGCCACCGACATCGACATTGCGGCTAAGGAAATCCTGCGCATGCGTGTGCGTATCAACGAGATTCTCGTCATGCACACGGGACAGGATGTGAAGCGGATCCAGGAAGATACCGAACGCGACTACATCATGTCGGCGGAGCAGGGCCGCGAATACGGAATTATTGACGACGTGATTCGGAAACGGGTGTAACCTAGTGGTACAGGGGGAGATAAAGGCGAAGTGACATGGTGAAGAAGACCGGAGATAGTGGCGAGATCCTCCGTTGCTCGTTCTGCAACAAAGATCAGAACGACGTCAGGAAACTGATTGCTGGCCCTACCGTCTTCATCTGCGACGAGTGCGTCGAAGTCTGCAACGACATCATCGCCGACGACAACCGCTTCGAGAGTCGCGGGACACGCACGTCACTGCCCACGCCCCAGGAAATCAAGAAGTTCCTCGATGAGTACGTGATCGGCCAGGAGCTCACGAAGAAGAAGCTCGCCGTTGCCGTCTATAACCACTACAAGCGGCTCGAGATTCAGAAGCAGCCGCGCAGCCGCAACGACGTCGAGCTCACCAAGTCGAACATCCTGCTGATTGGCCCGACGGGCACTGGCAAGACGCTGCTCGCACAGACGTTGGCCAAACTGCTGTCGGTGCCGTTCACGATCGTCGACGCCACGACCCTGACCGAAGCCGGCTATGTCGGCGAGGATGTCGAGAACATCATCCTCAAGCTGCTGCAGGCCGCCGGGGGCGACATCGAAAAGTGCCAGCAGGGCATCGTCTATATCGACGAGATTGACAAGATCGGACGGAAAGACGAGAACCCCTCGATCACGCGCGATGTGTCGGGCGAGGGCGTCCAGCAGGCGCTGCTGAAGATTCTCGAAGGCACGGTCGCCAACGTGCCGCCCCAGGGCGGCCGCAAGCACCCGCACCAGGAGTTCTTCCAGATCGACACGACCAACATCCTGTTCATCTGCGGCGGGGCGTTCGTTGGCCTCGACAAGGCCATCGAACGGCGCGTCGGCCGGAAGACGCTTGGCTTCAGAGCCGAGATCAAGTCGCAGAAGACCAAGGACGTCGGGGTGATCCTCGAGCAGATCGAACCGCAGGACCTGATCAAGTTCGGGTTGATTCCCGAGTTCGTCGGCCGCCTGCCCGTTGTCGGCACGCTGCACGAGCTGGACAAGCCGGCGCTGGTCCAGATTCTCACGCAGCCGCGCAATGCCATCACGCGGCAGTACATGAAGCTGTTCGAGTACCAGAATGCGAAGCTGCGCTTCACCGACGACTCGCTCGAAGCCATCGCCGAGATGGCGCTCGAGCGCCGCATCGGGGCGCGCGGGCTGCGGATGATCATCGAGGATCTCATGCTCGATCTGATGTACCAGTTGCCCGGACAGAAGAAGTCGCGGGAGTTCGTCATCACGCGCGAAATGGTCATCAGCAAGAGCACAGGCCTCGAGGTCATCGAAAAGGCGGGCTGACGCCCGGGGGTGCCTAAGGTGCCTGGAGTGCCAAGGTGCCTGTGGTGCTTCAGGCCATCGCACACTGGGCACCGCGGGCAGGCGAGACATCAGGCACCCCAGGCACTTTAGGCACTTTAGGCACCTTAGTCCTTTATGGTTGAAGTCTACGAAACCCTCCCAATCGTTCCGCTCCGCGATGTAGTCGTCTTCCCGCACATGATGATGCCGTTCGTGATTGGACGCCCGTCGTCCATCCGCGCGCTGGAGCATGCGCTCGCCAAGGACAAACGGATCTTCCTGGCCGCCCAGCACGACGCCGCCATCGATGATCCCGGGTCCGAGGACGTCTACACGATGGGCTGCGTGGCCAATGTCGTCCAGAGCCTGAAGCTGCCTGACGGCAACATCAAGGTGCTGGTCGAAGGCGTCGACCGCGCGCGCGTCATCGAGTGGAAGGAAGACAAAGGCTTCCACCGCGTCGTCGTCAAGGTGTTGCAGCGGTTGAAGGAAACGGCCGGCGACGTCGAGCAGACGATGAGCCGCGTCGTGTCGTTGTTCGAACAGTACGTGAAGCTGTCGAACAACCTGCACTACGACGCGATGATCGCGGCCGTGAAGGTCGATGACCCCGGCAAGCTGGCCGATACGATCGCCGCACATCTGCTCGTGGGCGTGGACGAAAAGCAAAACCTGCTTGAAATCAACTCGCCGCTCGAACGTCTCAATCGCATTGCCGCCATTCTCGAAGCCGAGGTCGACAAGCTCCAGGTGGACCGCCGCATCCAGTCTCGCGTGAAGAAGCAGATGGAAAAGGCGCAGAAGGAGTACTACCTCAACGAGAAGATGAAGGCGATTCAGAAGGAGTTGGGCCGCAAGGACGAGAAGGGGAACGAGATCGAGGAGCTGAAGAAGAAGATCGATCAGTCGCGCATGCCGAAAGACGTCGAGGAGAAGGCCGTCCAGGAGCTCAAGCGTCTCGAAGCCATGCCGCCGATGTCGGCCGAGGCCACCGTTTCACGCAACTATCTCGACTGGCTCATCGCGGTGCCGTGGCACAAGAAGACCAAGGAAAGCCGCGACCTCAAGAACGCCGACACGATTCTCAACGAAGATCACTACGGGCTGGAAAAGATCAAGGAACGCATCCTCGAGTTCCTCGCGGTGCGGGCACTGGTCAAGAAGCCGAAGGCGACGATCCTCACGTTCGTCGGCCCTCCCGGCGTCGGCAAGACCTCGCTGGCCAAGTCGATCGCCCGCGCGATGAATCGCAAGTTCGTGCGCCTGTCGCTAGGGGGCGTGCGTGACGAAGCAGAGATTCGTGGTCACCGCCGCACCTACATCGGCGCGTTCCCGGGCCAGATCATCCAGATGATGAAGAAGGCCGGGTCGCTCAACCCGATCTTCCTGCTCGACGAAGTGGACAAGATGTCGATGGACTTCCGCGGCGACCCATCCGCGGCGTTGCTCGAGGTGCTCGACCCGGAGCAGAACAGCGCGTTTCTCGACCATTATCTCGACGTCGAATACGACCTCTCGCACGTGATGTTCATCTGCACGGCCAACGTGCTGCACACGATTCCGCAGGCCCTGCGCGATCGCATGGAAGTGCTGCAGCTGGCAGGTTACACCGAACAGGAAAAAATCGAGATCGCCAAGCGCTTCCTGGTGCCGAAGTCGGTCGAAGGGACCGGCCTGACAGACAAGAACGTTTCGTTCAACGACGAAGCGATACAGACGGTGATCAGCCGCTACACGCGTGAAGCAGGTGTCCGCAATCTCGAACGAGAGATCAATTCAATCTGCCGCAAGGTCGCGCGCAAGGTCGTCGCGGACGGCACCGGCACCTACGAAGAAATCACCGCCGATAAAGTGACGCAGTTCCTTGGTGTCCCCCGCTATCGGCCCACGCTGGCTGAAGAGCAAAACGAAGTGGGTATTGCCACTGGCCTGGCCTGGACCGAGGTGGGCGGCGAGATCCTCATCACCGAGGCGACGCTCATGCCCGGGCGGGGACGTCTGACGCTGACCGGCAAGCTCGGGGACGTCATGCAGGAATCAGCGCAGGCCGCCATGAGTTATGTGCGTTCGCGGGCCGAGGACTTTGGCATTGCGAAGGACTTCAACCGCCGCCTCGACGTTCATGTGCATATTCCGGAGGGCGCGATTCCGAAGGATGGGCCGTCGGCCGGCATTACACTGGCCACGGCATTGATTTCGGCGCTCTCTCGCGTGCCCGCGCGCCGCGACGTGGCGATGACCGGGGAGATCACTCTGCGTGGCAAAGTGCTCCCCATCGGCGGCGTGAAGGAAAAGGTGCTGGCGGCACATCGCGCGGGCATCAAGAATCTGATCCTGCCGAAGGACAACGAGAAGGACCTTTCCGACATCCCGAAAAATGTGCTGGACGCGATGAACCTGTATCTGGTTCAGTCCATGGATGAAGTGTTGAAACAGGCGTTGTCCGGCCCGCTGACGCCGATCGTGCCAACGCCGGACCCTGAAGTCGTCGAGGTGGACGACTCGCCGGATGCGATTACGCATTAGCGATGGCACCGAAGCGCGGGACTTTAGTCCCGCGACCAGTGCGTGACCGCTGAATTCACCACCAGCGCGACCTCCACGGCGGGCTTTCCGCGCGACGGGCTGTTGGAACTCGCGCTCGCCGGACGGTCGAATGTCGGGAAATCGAGTTTGATCAACGCATTGGTGCGGCGCAAGATTGCGCGCACCAGTGCCGCGCCGGGCAAGACCCGCCTTGCGAATTTCTATCGGGTCACGCCGGATGGGCCGTCTCCCTTTTATCTCGTCGATCTGCCGGGCTACGGTTATGCCCGGGGGGGTGAGGCATCCGCGCGGGAGTTCGAGGCAACCACAGGCGCGTATTTCGGCGCGCGCGCGGGCGCGCAGCTGGCCGGAGTTTTGCTGTTGGTCGACAGCCGGCACCCCGGACTCGGATCTGACAGCCAGGCGTGGAACTGGCTTCAGCATCTCGACGTCCCTTGTCACGTCGTCGCCACCAAAGTGGACAAACTCACGCGTGGGGATCGCGTGCGCCACTTGAAAGAGCTGGAACGTTTGCATGAAGGACCGGTCCTGGCGATGTCCGCACAGACCGGCGAAGGGTTGAAAGAACTGTGGAAAATGATCGACACGCTGCTGCGGCAGCCACCGCTGGAGATGGGGCCAACGCGCTAGCGAGCGCGTTGGGGAAGTCAGACGCTCCCACCGCTACCGCCGAACCAGTCACTCTGGATTTGACGACGCTCAAGGAATTGAGCGTCACGGCCCTGACCAAGATCGCGCGGGATCATGAGATCCCGGGCGCGACGGGCATGCGCAAGCAGGAGCTCATCTTCGAGATTCTGCGGGCACGAGCCGCCAAGGCCGGGCTGATCTTCTCGGAAGGTGTGCTCGAGGTCCTGCCAGACGGCTTTGGCTTCCTCCGCGCGCCGGACTACAACTACCTGGCCGGGCCTGATGACATCTACGTCTCGCCGTCGCAGATACGCAAGTTCGACTTGCACACCGGTGACACGGTCGCGGGCCAGATTCGGCCGCCCAAGGAAGGCGAACGGTACTTCGCACTCATCAAGGTCGAAGCCGTCAACTTCGAGCCTCCCGCGCGCGGCCAACAGCGGATCTTTTTCGAGAACCTGACCCCGCTGTATCCGCAGGAGCGCATCCGGCTCGAATTCGATCCGGAGAATCTCTCGACGCGCGTCATGGACCTCATGACGCCGCTCGGCAAAGGTCAGCGCGGATTGATCGTTGCCGCCCCGCGGACCGGGAAAACAATGCTGCTGCAGGCGATCGCCAACGCGATCACGACGAATCATCCCGAGGTGTATCTGATCGTCCTGCTCATTGACGAGCGGCCGGAGGAGGTCACCGACATGCAGCGGTCGGTGAAAGGCGAAGTCATTTCATCGACCTTCGACGAGCCGGCGCAGCGGCACGTCCAGGTGGCGGAGATGGTCATCGAAAAAGCGAAACGTCTGGTCGAACATGGGAAGGATGTCGTCATCCTGCTCGACTCGATCACCCGTCTCGCGCGCGCGTACAACACGATCGTGCCGACGTCGGGCAAAGTGCTCTCAGGGGGTGTGGACAGCAATGCCTTGCAGCGCCCGAAGCGCTTCTTCGGCGCCGCACGGAACATCGAGCAGGGCGGATCGCTCACGATTGTGGCCAGCGCGCTGGTCGATACCGGCTCGCGCATGGACGAGGTGATCTTCGAAGAGTTCAAGGGCACCGGCAACATGGAAGTCCACCTCGATCGGAAGCTCACCGATCGTCGCGTGTTCCCCTCGATCGATATTCAGAAGAGTGGAACGCGGAAGGAAGAGTTGCTCTTGCCCAAAGAGGACCTGCAACGCGTGTGGGTGCTGCGGAAAGTGCTGACCCCTCTCTCCCCGGTCGAAGCCATGGAGCTCCTGCTTTCGAAGATGGGCAAGATGAAGACGAACGCGGAGTTCCTGGCGGCCATGCAAAACGGTAAATAGGCTCGCTTCGCTGCACGAAGGACACGAAGGGTACGAAGGACGCGAAGGGTTTGATATCGTTGACCGATGGCGACGGTGCGCGTTGGCCTCACCCAAATGGCGTGCGGGGACGATCCCCACGCCAACCTGGCGCGTCAGCTTGCGCTCGCGGAACAGGCGGCGCACGGCGGGGCGCAAATCATCTGCACGCAAGAGCTCTTTCGCTCGAAGTATTTCTGTCAGGCGGAAGATCACCGTTTTTTTCAGCTTGCCGAGTCGATTCCCGGGCCTTCGACGAATGCTTTCCAGCAGCTCGCCAAAGCCCATGATGTGGTGATCATTGCGTCGCTCTTCGAGCGGCGCGCCGCGGGGCTTTACCACAACACGGCGGCGATTATCGACGCGGACGGGACGCTTCTCGGCGTGTACCGGAAGATGCACATTCCGGATGATCCGCTTTACTACGAGAAGTTTTACTTCACGCCAGGCGACACGGGCTTCCGCGCGTGGAAGACGAAGTACGCGACCTTTGGTGTGTTGATTTGCTGGGATCAATGGTTTCCTGAGGGCGCGCGGCTGACCGCGATGCAGGGGGCGGAACTGCTGTTTTACCCAACCGCGATTGGCTGGCACCCTTCCGAAAAAGCGGCATATGGCCGGGCACAACACGAGTCCTGGGAATTGATTCAGCGCAGTCATGCCGTCGCCAACGGCTGCTTCGTGTGTGCGCCCAATCGTGTCGGGCACGAGATCGTGCACGGGGAAGACCGGCAACCTGTTCACCCCGACGGCATCGAATTCTGGGGGCAGTCGTTCATTGCGGCCCCCGATGGATCTGTGATGGCCCGCGCCTCGGTCGATAGCGAAGAGGTGCTGATGGCAGACTGCGACCTCGGACGCGTGGAGTTCAGCCGCACGCACTGGCCGTTTCTGCGCGACCGCCGCGTGGACGCTTACGGCGACCTCACGAAGCGATTTATAGAGCCCTGATGGCCGTGAGCGCCAGCGAACGGTCACACCCGAGTAAATTGCGGGTCCTCAAGGGAACCCCCGCAGAACACGGCTTTTCCTTCCCCGCGGAATGGACCCGACACAGCGGCACTTGGATCAGCTGGCCGCGTCCGGAAGGCATTTCGTTTCCCGGCCGCTACCAGGAATCGATCGACAACATCGTCGAGGTGATCCGCGCGATTATTCGATTCGAAGCGGTCCATCTCAACGTCGCGAATGCCGATTACGAAGAGATCGTGCGCGCGCGATTGGCAGTGCGACGCGTCGAAACACGCCGCGTGCGTTTCCACCACATTCGCACCAACGAGTGTTGGACGCGTGATCATGGTCCGGCGTTCGTCCTGCGCACGCGCCGAGGGTGCGTGGATGCCGCGGTGGTCGACTGGGGCTACAACGCGTGGGGCGGCAAGTACCCGCCGTACGATGCGGACGATGCGGTCCCCACGCGGGTCGCCGAGCAGTTGGGGCTTCCGGTCTTCAACCCCGGCATCGT
The DNA here is from genome assembly GCA_963846425.1 of uncultured Acidobacteriota bacterium. Taxonomy (GTDB): domain Bacteria; phylum Acidobacteriota; class Vicinamibacteria; order Vicinamibacterales; family UBA2999; genus JACCSI01. The sequence continues at coordinate 412,376 of CAWJVW010000004.1, forward strand.
CATGGAGGGCGGCGCGGTTGACTTCAATGGCGCCGGGACCGTGATGACGACCACATCGTGTCTGCTGAACAAAAATCGAAATCCCGGCCTGACCAAGACCAAGATTGAAGGATTTCTTCGGGATTTCTACGGGCAGCGCCATGTGGTGTGGCTGGGCGAAGGAATCGCGGGCGACGATACCGACGGACATATCGACGACCTCGCGCGGTTCGTCGATGCCCGCACCGTCGTGATCGGTATGGAAGACGACCCGCGGGATCCCAACTATGAAGTGCTGCAACACAATCGCCGAACCCTCGGCCGGCTCCGCGATCAGGACGGACAGCCTTTTGCGATCGTGGAACTGCCGATGCCCCGGCCGGTAATCTATCGGCAGCAGCGGCTTCCGGCGACGTACATGAATTTTTACTTCGTCAACGGCGCCCTGCTGGTGCCGACGTTTGGCCAGCCTGGTCGCGATGCTCGTGCCCTCGCGATCTTTGCACGGCTATTGCCCAAGCGTCAGGTTGTCGGCGTCGACTGCCGGGCATTGATTTGGGGCCTCGGGGCGATTCACTGCCTCACACAGCAACAACCGGCGTACTAGAGAAGGTCGCGGCACGCAGCTGAGCCAGCGCGCTGAAGCGCCTCCTGTAAGATCACCTCATGTCCTCTCCCCTGCGGCTCATCGCCGATCAAGCATTCTCGCGAGCTGCAGGCGCGCCGCTGGTCGAAGGCAACGCCGTCGAGTTGCTCTGCGACGCACAGGAAAACTACCCGGCCTGGCTCGATGCCATTCACTCAGCGGAGCGCTGGATACATTTTGAAAGCTACATCCTGCGCGATGACCGCAGCGGGCGCGAGTTCGCCGAAGCGATGGCGGCAGCCGCCCGCCGGGGCGTCCGCGTTCGAGTCGTGTTCGACTGGGTTGGCGCCCTCAGTGCAACGCCGTGGATGTTCTGGGAGCGGCTGCGGCGATCGGGTATCGATGTGCGCGCGTTCAATCAGCCGCGCCTCGACTCGCCGCTTGGCTGGCTCGCTCGCGACCATCGGAAGATGCTGGGTGTCGACGGCCGCGTCGGATTCGTCACGGGACTCTGCGTCGCGGACATGTGGTGGGGTGGTGAACGCTACAAGGGACTCGACCCGTGGCGCGACACGGGCGTCGCGATCCGCGGGCCTGCCGTGACCGACATCGAGCAAGCGTTTGCCGATGTCTGGGCGGCAACCGGTTCGGCGCTTCCCGCCGACGAGATTCCGGCGCAAGGTTCCATCGCGCCTGCTGGCAACGTCGCGCTTCGAGTGATTGCGACCAAGCCGTCCACAGGAGGCCTCTTCCGCCTCGATCAACTGGTCGCCGCCGTGGCGCGCGAACGGCTTTGGATCACCGACGCGTACTTCGTGGGCGCCTCTCCGTATGTCCAGAGCCTCATTGCCGCAGACGCCGACGGCGTCGACGTGCGCCTGCTCGTACCGGGCAGCGGCACCGACCTCCCGGCCGTGCAAAAGCTCACACGCGTCGGGTATCGTCCTCTTCTCGAAGCCGGCGTCAGAATCTTCGAATGGAACGGGACGATGGTTCACGCCAAGACGGCCGTTGCCGACGGGCGTTGGGCCCGCGTCGGATCGACCAATCTGAACCTTCAGAGCTGGCTTGGCAATTGGGAGCTCGACGTCGCAGTCGAGGACCAGCCCTTCGCCAAGCACATGGAGGATGTCTACCTTCGCGATCTCGAGAACGCCACGGAAATCGTCTTGAGTGAGGCCCGCGTCCAGCCTGCACACGCGCCGGCAGTAGCGCAGTCCGGCGCTGGGCGGCGGCGGAGGCCACCCATCGCTCGGACTCGTCGCGCCGCGACCGCTGGTGCGATCAGACTGGGCCGCACATTCGGCGCCGCGCTGACGGCCCGGCGCGCGCTTGGCGCTGCAGAAGCTGCCTCGCTGATCTGGGGTGTGCTTCTGTTCGGCGGTCTGGGCGCCATGGGTTTGAAATGGCCCAAGGCGCTTGCCTATCCCCTCGGCGTCTTTCTGATCTGGGTTGCAGTGGGCTGGCTCATTCAGGCCGTGAAGCTATGGTCCCGGCGAGATCGCTCGGTTCGTACGATCAAAGGGAAGGTCGCTGTGAACCGAAAGGACGCAGCGTAGCGTCCGTTTCCTCGATTGCGCGAAAGCCTCCAGGCCAGAGGGCTTGCACTCATTTGGTATACTGGTGTTTTGCACGTTCGGCCGGAAAGTGTGCAGGCGGCGTCCGCAGCCTGAAGGCACGTGCACACGGCCTTCCGGTGGCGAAGCCACCGGCCCGGATCCGGCCACAGGAGACACGACCGTGAGAGAAGGCATTCACCCTCAGTACCGAAGTCGTCACCGTCCACTGCGGATGCGGTGCGACGTGGCAGACTCGATCGACCAAGAAAGACATGCACCTCGACATCTGCTCGAACTGTCACCCGTTCTTCACGGGCAGGCAGAAGCTGCTCGATATCGAGGGTCGCGTTGAGCGATTCACCAAGAAGTTCGGCGCACAAACTGCCGAACAGCGCAAGACTGCCGCCAGGACCGCGAAGGCGGCCAAGACCACGAAGGCAAAAGCAGCGAAAACAGCGAAGAAACCCAGCTAGCGAGTCCGTCTAGGACCCGCCGAACAGCTCCTCATCCAGGGCGGCGATCAAGCCGCCCCTCTTACGTACTGCCATCTTGCGTTCGAGCCGGCGTAGACGATACTCCGCGTGCTCGCGCCAGCGTGTGCCACTGTACTCGGCCAGGGCGTCGAGCACGAACGTCCGGGCGGTGCCGAGGTCGCGCGAGCGGTGCTCGTGATGGATTGCAAGTGCCTCGCGCGCCTCACGCCTGAGGCCGGAGGGGCACGCCGGCAGACTCACGAGTTCCTGCCACGCAGCCGCGGCTTCAGTCGTCCGCCCGGCACGTCGGCGGAGAATAGCCAAGCGGCGAAGGGCCTCGGCATGCACATCCGGCTCGCGGCCCACACGCGCGGCGAGCGAGGCCGCTTGCGCGTAGCAGGCCTCCGCGTTGTCGGCTCGATCGGCGCGTTCGTATAAACGTCCCAGGCCAACGCATTCGCGCGGATGCGTTGCCGACGCGGGACCCTGCTCGATCAGGCGCAGCGCACGCGCCGTCACGAGCGCCAGCGAAATCAGATCGATGCGGTTGTGTTCGAGTACGGCCTCCAGCGGATGCGCATTCCCATCGCGCACGAAGCGAAAATAGCGGGAGGGAATCTCGAAGCCCGGCACGTCGCCTATGCGGTGATAGCCGGCAAGATGCCGCTCCAGCACCGACAACTTGCAGCTGTCTTCGTCGAGCGGAGGCCCCGCGACTGCGGGCCGCTGTTTCCAAAGCCGCCGCGCCGGATGCAGCATGTCGAGGTGCGGCATCCCGGTCAGGGGGAACGAAATCCGGTGCAGCAGATATCGCGTTTCAATCAGCGGCGCATCGAAGGACCGGCCGTTGAACGTGACGAGCGTGCCTTGCGCTGCCGTCCATTGTCCGACCGTCGCCAGAAGCGCGCGCTCGTGCTCGAAGCCCGGCAGCAGGAACTGACGGACCCGCAATCCGCCATCTTCCGGAATCGCGCAGCCAATGAGAAATGCCTGGGTGCCTGCGCCACCCGCTATACCCGTCGTCTCGAGGTCGAAGAAACAGAGCTTCGGCCCATACGACTTCGTATGGGTCGACGGGTCCAAAGCCTCAACAGGCGATGGCCGGGCCGGCCAGGCGCGCGCCAGGACGCCCAGGGCGTCGGCACCGGCCTCGAGCGTTTCGACCACGCTGCCGATCCGTTCGCGGCCATGCAACCGGTCGGCGGCGTAGTAGCGATCGACGACGACCACTGCCCCTTCGCCCGATTCGATCCACTGGCCCGCAAGGGTATTGGCAACATGAATGCCATCCAGTGGCCGGCTGTGCGTGCGCAGGGGCGGCGGCGCTTCAACAGCCGACTCGATCGTGACAGCCGGCACTGTGCCTGTGACGACTTGCCGCAGACGATCCCCAAGGCTGATTGCCATTAGAACGGCATCTCCTCGGCGGGTGCCGCGGGTGCCTCATCTGCCGCAGGTGCCGCAGGTGCCGCGGGAGTTGTGACATCGCGAAGCCGTGCGTGAGTGAGGTGGTCCAGCATTCTGAGTGCCACGGTTTTGGCCAGCGGCCCGTTTTGGCCGACAGGACCCACACAGCTCGGGCAGCCAGTCTCGCACGGGCAGCTTGCGATCAGCTCACGGGTGCGGGCGACCAGCTCGGCGTGCATCGAGAAGAGTGGTTCACTGAAGCCGATGCCGCCCGGATAGGCGTCATACATGAAGATGCGCGGAGCGTCGCCGTCGGCGAACGTCGTGGACGTCGCGGGACTAACCACCTCCGCCAAGGCTTCGGCGGCCAAGAAGCCCCGCGCGACATTGTCTCCCGCGTTGATCGACAAGCCGATGTCGTGTCCATCGCACATCAGCAGCAGCGTGGCGATCTGCTTCATGGCAAATGCCAGCCCGAAGACGCCATCACGCCGGTCGTCGGTCGCATATGGCAGCGCGGCCAGCACGGCTCGAGGAACCTCGAGCCAGTACGCGGTCGTGTGCATCTGCTGCTCGGGAAGATCGAGCTCGCCCGAGCCGACATTCTCGTTCGTGTAGAACTTGATCTTCTTGAAGCCCACGACGCGGGACACGACGTGAACCTCGCCGTGATTGGCAACTGCCTGCGCGTCAGCCGCAAACCGATCGAGGATCGTCACACGCGTGTGACTGATGGCGTCGGTGTAGTAGTCGCAGTCCACTTCCTTCACGTAGGCCTTGCGGCCATCGAAATCGAGCTTCTCGACCTGGAACAGCCGTCCCTCGATGATGTAAATCGCCTTGGGATGGAGCGTCGGCGGACCGCTGGTGAAGTCGGTTTCCGCGATGACCTTCGAGTCCCGCGTCTGATCTACCACCACGAAGTTATCAGACGAGATCGAACGCAGGCTCACGGCATCCGCCGGGTACGATTCGCTCGTCCAGTGCCAATGCCCCACCGCCTCATCGTCATCCTCCAGACTGCCTCCGGGACTGCCTGATTGATGGACCAGCCCGGCCTCTTGCAGCACCCCCAGCACCTCTTGGACACTCACGGAGCCGAACGCATCTGTAGTGGAGAACGGCAGCTCGAAAGCCGCGCATTTCACGTGATCAACGAGGATATGCAGGTTGTCCGGATTGACGAGCGCGCGCTCGGGCGAGGCATCAAAGAAGTAGGACGGGTGCCGCACGACGAATTGATCGAGCGGCGCGCTCGATCCCACGAGGACCGCGGCGGAGCGAAGAGCCCTGCGGCCCGCGCGTCCCGCCCGCTGCCAGGTAGCGGCAATCGTCCCGGGGTAACCGGCCAGCACCGCCACATCGAGCGCACCGATATCAATCCCGAGCTCGAGTGCGTTGGTCGAGACCACGCCGCGCACGAGCCCCTCGCGCAGGCCCCGCTCGATCTCACGCCGCCGCGTCGGCAGGTACCCGCCGCGGTACCCGCGAATCAGATCCGGCATGCCCGGCACGTCCTCGAAATCCTCCTTGAGATAGGTCGTCAGGATCTCTGTCGACAGCCGGCTTTGTGCAAAGACGATGACTTGAAGATTCCGCCGCAGAAACTCGCCGGCCACGCGTCGAGTCTCCGTCAGATACGACCGCCGGATTCCAAGCTCCCGATTCACGACGGGCGGGTTGACGAAGATGAAGAATTTCTCGCCGCGGGGCGCGCCGCTTTCCGACACCAGTTCGAACGGCCGCTCTGCCAGGCGCTCGGCCAGCTCGCGAGGATTGGCGATGGTCGCCGATGAACAAATGAACTGCGGATCGGACCCGTAATGCCTCGCGATGCGGCGCAGTCGTCGCAGCACGTTGCACAGATGACTGCCGAAAACGCCGCGGTACGCGTGCAGTTCGTCGATAACGACGTAACGAAGGTTCTCGAAGAGCTTCGCCCAGCGCGGATGGTGCGGGAGAATCCCGGAGTGCAGCATGTCGGGATTGCTGAGGACGACATGTGCGCGCGTGCGAATCGTGCGCCGCGCGTCCGCCGGCGTATCGCCATCGTAGGTGTGCACACCGATTGCGCCGCCGCCGACTTCTGCAACCTCGCCGACGAGATCGTGCAGTTCGGCCATCTGATCCTGTGCAAGGGCCTTGGTCGGGAAGAGGTAGAGCGCGCGCGAGGAGGGATCTCGAAGGATGGCTTCGAGTACCGGCAGGTTGTAGCACAGTGTTTTGCCGGACGCCGTCGGCGTCGTCACGACGATGTTTTGGCCGGCGGCGACGTGCGCAAAGGCTTGAGCCTGATGGATGTAAAGCTGCCCAATCCCGCGGCGGGCAAAGGCCTCCCGCAACCGAGGATCGATGGAGTCTGGAAACGGCGCGAACCGCGCATCGATTGCTGGCAGGCGCCGGACAGCGGTAACAACTCCGTTTGGCGTGTCGGCACGCTGGACCCAGGGACCGGGAGCAAGCTGCTCGAGCGCTCCCTGAAGCGCCAGCTCCTTGCGCTCGCCACCGCGGATGGCTGGGAGACTCATGGCGGTCGTGATCCTATACGATCAAGAGGCGAAAGCGAAGATCTGGCGCAAATTATCCGGGGCGGCTAGACACTAGAATCTCACCATGGAACAGCTGACTGTGGCCCTCACGATCATCGCCTTGCTGGCCGCGGCCACGTGGTTTCAGTTCAGGCTTTCGAAGCGTCGCGCGTGGACCCCGCTGTGGCAGGCATTCTCGTCAACGTTCGCGGCCGCGCTGTTCCTCATTTCAGGAAGCATTGGATACCGGCTGGACGGGCGCACGTCGTTCTTGGCAGGTAACCGCTGGTCCGACACGGTGATCTGGTGGGAAATCGGTATGGGTCTGCTGTTTGCCGCCTTCGCCGTACTTTGCTGGCGTCTCGCCATCCGCCACACCGACCGACTACTCACCCGAGCGTAGAGCCTGACACGGGCCGAGACTACAGTTGCTTGAATAGTGCGTGCTCCCGTACCGGATCGAAGTCGGGATCCCGCGGCAGGCGCCAGCGCGTGAATGCCGGCAACTCGTTGAGCGGGCGCTGCAGATGCTCGCGCGCCGGTTCAGCCTCCCCCCTGAGTGCGTGTAACGCCGCGATGTAATAGCGCGTGAACGGCTCGTCGCCCCCCGCTGCGAGCCGCGTCTCGAACAGCCGAAGCGCCTCGCTCTCATGAACCTCGGCCGACGGCAGATCGCCGCGCCGGCGATAGGCCGCTCCGAGTTTCTGATTCAGTTCGATGCTCGTGCGTTCGCGCAGCAGATGATCGCCCACTGACAACATCTCGAGCTCGCGACGGTACTCCCGGATCGCCTCTTCGTACCGGCCCTGACGATAGTGCACATAGCCGAGCCGTGAATGCGCCCCCACCAGAAGCAGACCTGTGGTGCCGGACATGGCCTGGTCCTGAAGCCGAATGGCGTCCTGGGCGAGCTGCTCGGCAGCCGTGAAGTCCCCGCGGAGCGTGTAGAGCATCGCGAGCTGCAGGTGCGAGTAGCCGGCGGTGGGATTGATGCGCAGCGTTTCCTCGAACTCCGTGATTGCAGAGTCGACGTCGCCCTTGCCGAGCCAATACGCGCGTGCGAGGTTGCCGTGCGCGGCCGCACGATCCGGCTGCAGGCGAATGCCTTCGCGCAGCGAGACGATGGCCTCGTCGACGCGGCCCATCGACAGCAGCGTGTCGCCCCGTTGTACGTGCGCGCCCGCATCGTTCGATCGGAAAGCGATCGCCGCGTCAGCCAGGCCCAAGCTCCGCTCGAACAGGTCCGGCAGGGCAAGGAACGACCCCTTGATTTCGAGCGCGGCGGCCAGCGCAACCATCGCTTCGACATAGCGGGGGTCGTGTGCGACTGCTTCTTCAAGCAATGCAATTGCTCGATCGATCGAGTCGCGGCCCGCCAGCCGCAAATTGAGCATGCCGCGCGAGTAGGCCTCGTAGGCCTCGATCGATAAGGTTCCCGCATGCGCAATCGCGGACTTGTCCTGCTGGGCCACTTCCACCTTGAGGTTTTCCGCGAGCTCACTCACCAGCCGGTCCTGCAGGTCGAATAACTCTTCCATCAAGCCGTCCATCTTGACGGTCGCGATCTGTCTGCCACCAGCGACCTCGATCACTTGGGCGGTAATCCGGATGCGGTCGCCCAACCGCTGGTAGGCGCCCGTGACAGTCACTGTTGCGCCAAGCCGGCGTCCAAGCTCCATCGCCTGTCGGTCATCGACACGACGCCCAAGCTCGTTGAGACTGCGCTGCAGCTCGAAAATCTGCTCGCGTGGCACCACGACGATGGACTTGATGTGAGTGAGGTCGGCTGTCAAGGACTCGGCGATGCCCTGCCCGACCCAGTCGTCCGCGGGGTTGCCGGTGATATTCGCGAAATTCAGAACCGCGACGCTCGCCGTTGACGGACGCGCAACCGGAGAGGGGGCGATCGGCATCGGCGCCGCCGCGTCAGCGAAGTCGATGGGGCTGAGCCAGGCGCTGAGACCCCGATGCGAATCGGTCTGGGTGATTCTCCGTCTCGCATTCAACAGGTCGATATAGAAGTCGCGCGCGGTCTGATACCGGAATTCCGGTCGTTTGCTGAGCGACTTGCGCAGGACGGCATCGACGTCTTCGCCGACGTTGTAGTTGTAGCGCGCGATGGCATCCGGCTCGTGATTGAGAATCCGGTCGGCAATTTCCGGCATCGTCGATCCGGTGAACGGCAGGCGTCCAGCGAGCATTTCGTAGAGAACGACGCCGCTCGAGAAGAGGTCGGCACGCTGATCGACAGGCCCGCCGCTCAGTTGCTCGGGCGCCATGTAACTCAGAGTTCCAAGCACCAGCCCGGGGACGGTCATCCCCGCGCGCGTTCGCGTGTCGTCGGCCGTCGGGAGCGAGAGGAACTTGGCGAGGCCAAAGTCGAGCACCTTCACCAAGTGCCTGGCTGTCAGCATCAAATTGGAGCTCTTGATGTCGCGGTGGACAATGCCGCGACCGTGCGCTTCGTCCAAAGCATCGGCAAGCTGCAGCGCGACGTCGAGCGCGTCGGCAACGGGCAGCGGGCCACGCCCGATGCGCGCTGACAATAGCTCCCCCTCGACGTACTCCATCGCGATGAAGAGCGCGCCATCGTATTCGCCCAGGTCATAGGTCACGGCAATGTGCGGCGACCGCAGGAGCGCTGCCGCCTGCGCCTCACGGATCAAGCGCTCCCGCGCCTCGGCGTCTGTATCCACATGCGACGCGAGAAACTTGAGTGCGACACGACGCCCCAGCCGCTGGTCCTCGGCGAGATACACATCACCCATGCCTCCACCACCAAGCCGCTCGAGAATGTGGTAGTGAAGGACGGTCGAACCGATCAGCTCTGTGCCAGTGGCCACGTTCTAATTATATTGGGCCGGCGACGCCGATCATCACGGGTCGCGACTCACAACGGCGTCTACAAGGATGTCATGTTGCTGAATGTCGCCGACGCTTACAGTTTCTTCTCTACGTCTTGGCGCGTGCCCCGAGTCTTCCGTGCAGCTGCTTTGCGCTTGCGTGTCTTCGCAGCCTTGCGCGCGCGGCGTTTCATCGCGCGCGTGCGGTTGGCCTTTGTTGCCGCCTTGCTCCGAGCCCTTCCAGTTCGTGCTGCCATCGTTGGGCCTCCAGTTCGTGGTTTTTGCGCCTAGTTCGTCTGTTGCCAGCCGCACACTCGTCAGTGCAAGCGATCGGTTCGGGCCTCTCAACCCCGCCGGGAGACACGAATCTCCTCCCGCTTCTCCTTGGAATACCCCACAGGGAGTTCGGGGAGACGAATTTCTTCCCGGATCTCCTTGACCTCTCTGTGAATAATCAACCCAAACTTCACTTTGGATTGTCCTTTGAGATGACAATTATTAGGAAGAAAACAGCATGACCGACCGCGATCGCTGGGGGTTGCGCGGACCAGTCCAGAGTTGTCGGCTTCAACGCACGTGGTACTCAGGGCGTTGCGGTGGAGATCTCTGCAAGAACGAAGAGCGTGGCGACACGACCATCGTCGAGTTCCGTCCGGATGGCTCTCTCGCACGCCGCTGGCACCACAACCCGGACGGTTCAGAGTCGACGTCGATGTTTGATTACGACGCCAGTGGGCGGCTCGTCACCGTGCGGACCGAGAACGCAGTCTGGCCGGTCGATATCCAGCGCTACGAGTACGACACCACGGGCCGCTTGGTACGCATTTTCGCTACCACGTCAAATGGGCTCGAGCGCATTGCCGAAAGTTACGATTACGACGAGGCAGACCGCAAGAAGAAGACGCTTTATATCGACTTGACGATCCAAGGGTCGCATACGCACTACTCTTCAGGGATCGAGGGCGAGGGCTCTGACCTCGCCTACTCAGGCCCGGCTGACGCCGTAACGCTGACAACACTCCACAACACTCTCGATCAGCCTACCGAGTTGCTCTTTCACGATAGGTCGGGCCGCACGCTGAGCCGGGTTGAATTCATCTATGACGAAGCCGGCCACCTCGTGGAGGAGGCGCAAACGATACTCGAAGAACGGTTGCCGCCCGAGATGCTGACGGAAAAGAACCCGGCGCAGCTGAAGGCGATGCGCGGGCTGCTTGGCACGGGTGCGGTTCCCGTGCGGCGCCTGTCTCGATACGACGCGCAAGGTCGCAGAGTCGAAATCCGCACTTTTTTGTTCGGGGCGCTTGCTAGCGATTGGACAACCATGGCCTACAACGACCATGGCGATCAGAGTAGCGAGATTTCAGAGCATGACCAGCGGGAGTTCACTATTGCGGATGACGGGCGACTTTTAGAGAGCCCCGCCGCGCTCACCATCAGCCGCTCCGAGGCCCGCTTTCAATACGATTACGACGCGCGCAACTGGATCAAGAAGGTTGTCGAAGCCCGTGGCGGGGCTGATCGAGATTTCCTGGTGTCCAGCATGGAGGAGCGTACCCTCGCCTACTACGATTGAACCCGTCGGAAGCGGCTGACCCCCTTGGCGACTCCTCGATCAGGCCGGCGGTCATGATTTGAGCCGACTCAAAATGGTCGCCTTGTCGGCCCGCGTGGGTGGCCAGTGCTGATCGCATGTCGCGCAGTGAAACACGATCCGTCCGTTCGTCAATCCCGCCGTCCAATCTTCGGGGCGATGACGTTGGACCGCCAAATGGCCCTTGGGGCACCGGGCGTGAAAGGGCACATAGCCGTTCTCGTCAACGATGAGGTCAGTCATGGTCGCTCAAACACGCCTTCAACCAAGGTAATGCAACCCTGGGGCCAGCGTGAAGTTGGACGGATGCCGTATAGTTGGCCGGCTATGCCTACCCTCGTCCGTCGTCTAGGGCTGTGGAGCTCGATCGGGATCGTCATCGGCATCACCATTGGGGGCGGCATCTTCCGAACACCAGCAGGCATCGCCGCGCGCGTGCCCGAGCCCACGATGATGCTCGCGGTGTGGATCGTCGGCGGCTTGATCGTGCTCTGCGGCGCGCTGGCGTTTGCAGAGCTCTCGGCGTCGATGCCTGAAACTGGCGGGATGTACGTGTATCTGCGCGAGGGATGGGGGCGTCCTTACGCATTTCTGTACGGATGGGCCCAGCTCGTCCTGATCCGGGCCGCCGCCCTCGGCGGAATCTCGTCGGTGTTTGGCGAATACTTTCTTCGCGTTTTCGGTATCGATCCGTCACTTCATCCAGCCTGGGCCGACTATCTCGCTGCAGGGGCGATTGCTTTTGCCGCCGGCGTCAACATCGTCGGCGTTCAATTCGGAGCGCTGTTCACCGGCCTCTCGACGATAACAAAATTCGGGGCCCTTGCGCTGCTCGTGGCGATGTCGTTTGCACTGGGCGGCAACGCCGGTGGCAGCTGGTCGCATCTTGCCCCGACCGGGGCCCCCGTCCAAGCGGGGCTTTTTGGTCTCGCCCTCATCTCCGTCCTCTGGGCGTATGACGGCTTTGCCGACCTCTCGTTCGCTAGCGGCGAGGTGAAAGATCCACAGAGAAACCTGCCGCGCGCCATCATCTTTGGCACCCTGCTCATTATCGCGATTTATCTGCTGGCAAACGTGGCGTATCTCTACATGAATCCCATCGAGAAGGTGCAGAGCTCGCGACTGGTGGCTGCCGACACGATGTCCGCCCTCTTCGGGCAGGCCGGGGCAGCGTTCATATCGGTCGTCGTGATGATTTCGACGTTTGGCTCCCTGATGGGCAGCATGCTGGCGTCGCCGCGCATCTTTTTCGCGATGGCCGACGACAAGCTGTTCTTCCGACAGATTGCCGCAGTCCATCCGACATTCAACACGCCGTACGTTGCTATCACGCTCGCGTGCGTGCTCGGCGTTGCGATGGTCATGACACAAACGTTTGAGCAACTTACCGATACGTTCGTGCTGGCAATGTGGCCGTTCTACGGCTTGAGCGTGGCGGCCATCTATCGTTTGCGACGCTCCCAGCCGCACTTGCATCGGCCCTACAAGGTTGTGGGTTATCCGGTGGTGCCGGCTGTGTTCGTCGCGGCGTCTCTGTATCTCGTCATCAATGCGTTAGTGACGGATCCAAAATGGACATCGATCACATTCGGCGTCGTCCTGGCCGGCGTGCCCGTTTACTACGCGGCGTTTCGCGCGGAAAGACCGCCTGAGACCGCTTAGTGTCAGCTCAAGTTGCGAGGCCAAACTGGTGTCCAAGCAATCATTCGAGTTCCACCGTTTTGTGATCTGCGCTAATCTGCGTCATCTGCGGCTTGTCTATCTGCGCCATCTGCGGCTGCCTGCCCTGCGTCATCTGCGGCTGATGTCTCAAAACATTCGCGACTGACACCCATCGACCACGACGGTCGTACCGCTCACCCAACTTGCGCGAGGAGACGCGAGGAACGTGACCACGTCCCCGACTTCTTCGGGACGTCCGAACCGTCCAAATGGAAGCTCCCGCCGTACGAACTCCGCGATGCCCTCCGGGTCGGCCTGCTGGCGCGCATGCCACGACCCACCCGGAAACAGGATTGATCCGGGCGCCACGGTCACGACGCGGATGCCGTCACGAGCGAGCTGTTGCGCGAGCGACTTGCCGAGACTGATCTCAGCGGCCTTTACCACGTTGTAGGTCATGCGGCCGCCAGCCTCACGCCCGAAAATCGAGGAGATGATCAGAATTGTGCCTCCGCCCCGGCGACGGAAGTGTGGGACAGCGGCCCGCGACGTGCGGATTGCCGGATAGACCGTCTGATTGAGCGCCTCTGCCCAGACCTCGTCGCTCGTTTCCTCGAGCGAACCACCTCGTCCCAATCCCACGTTGTTGACGAGGACATCAAGGCCGCCGAAGCGCGTGACCGTCGTTTCGATCAGCCGCGCCACGTCCTCTGCTTTGGAGACATCAGCAGGGATGCCCAGAACCTCGGCGCTCCCCGCCGCGACGGTCCGGATTTCGACGGTGGCTTGTTCGAGCCGTTCGGTCCCGCGTGCGCAAATAGCGACGTGACAGCCTTCTGCGGCGAGGGCCCGCGCGCTTGCCAATCCCAGGCCTCGACTGCCGCCGGTCACGAGTGCCACCTTGCCGGCGAGTTTTAAATCCATCGACTCGGTGTAATCATTTTGTTTTTTGCTTGTGCCCTGTGCCTTGTGCCTTGTGCCTTCTGCCTGTCAGTTTTGAGCTCGCGTGCTGAGATCGTTGAGGCGCCAGTCGAAATTCTGGAACGTCATTCGAAACGCGTTCTTCTCGAGGAACCCGGCTTCGGATCCGGAGAGGTGGGGTTCGATCAGAGCGAGCACAGCGCGTTCCAGGGGGCTGCGCTGGCGAAACATGTCGTGGGCTTTGTCAGCCAGCGACGCGACGAACGCCTCTTCCCGCCACGAGAAAACTGGCGAGACGCTGAGCTCATTCGCGCCCTCATCCACCCGGACGATCTCCTTGCGATTGACTGACTCGCCTGCAACGGCCTTGAGCTGATCTTCGAGCCGCGATGCATCGTACGCCTCGCTGCGAAGTCGTCCGCCGCCTGCGGCGCCGCGCCCGAGCGCAAGAAACACGCGCGCGTCGCCAAGAGGCGACAAGATGTCCTTCTCGATGCCGTCCAGGGTCACTGCGCGGCCAGCGGCCCGGTGCGTCACTTTGTCGAACGCACCTGGAATCTGCCGAATGCTGTTGGCTGGATACGCGGCTGCCCTGCCACGAATCGGAAAATGATCGATCACGGTTCTCAACACGAACGCGTTATAGGCGTTGATCCAAAAAGCCCGCTGCTGTGCGTTCGTTCCTTTGGCGTGTTCAGTCCCGTCAGGGCCGTTCAGCGACGCGATGTACCGGTCGAGTCGGGCGCGTTCGCTCCGTAGTGCGTTGTAGTAGACGAACCCGTCTCGCACATAGATGTCGAGCATCTCGTCGAATGGGCGATGCAGCGAATCGACGGTGCTCGGCGGCTTCTCCTGCGCGACGAGCGGGATCGCGCTCATGACGACTACCAGCAGGTAGCGCGGGACGACGCACCTGGGCCCTTTCGTCCAGCGATTCGCGTACCGCGGCACCGCTTTGCCCCGAAGCCAACAGACACGCATCACGAAACTATAGCCGACCAAGAAATGCGCGCAGTGCATCGTTGAACGCGGCTGGTTGTTCGAGATTCGGGAGGTGACCCGTCCGGGGGAGGACGACAAGCTCGGCCTTGGGATTTGCCGCCAGGAGTTTTTGTGCCTCATCGACCGGCGTCAACACGTCCTCGTCCCCGACGATGATCAGCGTCGGAACATTCAAGCTGTTGACCACGGCGAACGAATCTGGCCGGTGCATCATGCGCAGCACGGCGCCACGAATCGCCTCTGGTGGCTGCTGCTTGATCAGTCGCCGCACCAGCGGCTCAACGTCGGCTCGCTCCGAGATCGTGGTCTGGCCAAGCAGTTTGCCCATCATGTCGCGCGCAATACCCGATGGCCCCTCCCGCTCGAGAAGCGCGAGCATGCTTCGACGGTTTGCGCGGCCCTCGGGGCTATCTGCACCAGCCCGTGTATCGGCAAAAACAACCGCGCGCGCGAGCCCGGGCGCACGGCGCAGCACTGCCATCGTGACGTAGCCGCCCATCGACGCTCCGCCCACGACCGCGGATTGGACCCCGAGATCGTGCAACAGATCGATGACGTCCATCGCGTAGTCGTCGATGGTCGGGTTTTCGTCAGGGTGAGGAAGCGTAGAGCCGCCGAATCCCCGGAGATCTGGCGCCAGCAGGCGCCAGCCGGTGGGCAGGGCCTTGGTCTGGCCTTCCCACATCGCGCCACCGAGCGGAAACGCGTGCAGTAAAGCGAGGACTGGCGCCTCCTTGGCCCCGGGCGCCGAATCAAAATAGCTGATCGTGCGGGAATCGACGTGGAAGTACTGGCGGTGCATTACTCGGATGATACAGGGCTCAGGCCTCAGGCCTCAGGGTCTTGGTCCCTATGGTCCAGGTATCAGAGGCCCCAGCGTTGCCACCCCGACCAGCGCGAAACCCTTGTTCGTCCCTCATTCATAGCGAAGGGCTCGAACCGGATCAATACGCGAGGCTCTGAGCGCAGGAAGGTAGCTCGCCAGTAGGGCCACGCCGAGCAGTCCCACCGTAACCAAGGTGTAGGTTATGGCATCGCTTGGCTCGATGCCGAAGAGCAGGCTGCGGATCAATCGACTGACGCCGAGGGCAAGCGCCAGGCCAATTGTCAGACCGGCAATCGCAAGCCTGCCCGCCTGACCGACGACCATGCCGACGACCTGGCCGCGCCCGGCACCGAGGGCCAGGCGAATTCCGATCTCTCGCGTACGTTGCGCGACGGCGTGCGTGAGGACACCGTAAATGCCCAGTGCCGCGAGCAACACGGCCGCGGAGGCAAAAAGGCCAAGCAGCAGCACGTACAGGCGGGGTTGCGCGACAGCATCAGCCTGGATCTGTTCCATCGTTCGAACCTGAAACATCGGCACGTCAGGATCGAGCTCGCCAAGGACACTTCGTAGCGATTCCACGAGCGCCGTCGGTTCACCACGAGCCCGGACCGCGACGGTCACAAAACTCATCGGGAACTGTGCGTGAGACAGATACACCGTCGGCCTGACAGCCTGTACGGGACCATAGTCGCGGACGTCGCGGGCCACACCGACGACGGTGCCACCCGCGCTTGCGCCGTCCTGTCCCAAGCGGGTCCCAAGCGTGAATTCGTGCCCGAGAGGATTCTCGTTGGGCCAAATGCCAGCCGCGGCGGTTTCGTTCACCACAGCCGAGAGTGCAGCGCCAGCGCGATCGTCCACGGTCAACCCGCGGCCACGAACAATCGGGATGGCCATTGCCCGGAAATAATCCGGGGTCACAACGCGAATCTGCAACGATCGTGCGTCCTGTTCTTCGTCCTCGAGTCGACGCCCATCCAGCGTTGACATCGAGATCACGTAGCGGAAGTTCGTCAACGGCAGCCCGAAGATTGCGCCCACCGCCTCGACGCCCGGATTGGTCGCGACACGTGACACGAGGTTGTCGACAAACGCCGCACGCTGCGCGGGTTGCGCGTACTTCGCATCCGGCAGTGACACACTGAAAGTCTGCACGCGGTCGGCGTCGAAACCGAGCTCGACTGACGCCATCTGGAGGAAGCTGCGCAACAAGAGTCCGGCGCCGACCAGCAACACGACGGCCAGCGCCGTCTCAGCAACGATTAACAGTGAGCGGACGCGCTGCCTGTGACGATCGCCAGTCGCATGGCCGCTGTCTTCGCGAATGCGCATCGCCAGATCACCGATGGAGGACGTGTGCCAGGCCGGCAGCGACCCGAAGATCAGCGCGGCCAGCATCGACACGCCCATCGTGAATGCGATCACGACGCCGTCGATACGCGTTTCATCGAGGAGCGGGATCGCCAGGCCACGCTCGAGCTCTGTAATGCCCTGACTCGCCCATGTCGCCAGCGCAAGTCCGGCCACGCCACCGATGACTGCCAGCATCAGGCTTTCGACCAGCACGCCTCTCACGAGCCTCAGACGGCCGGCACCGAGCGCTCCTCGAATGGCCATCTCGCGCGTCCGGCCTAGCGCACGCGTGAGCACGAGGTTGGCGACATTGACGCAGACGATCAGCAGGACAAAGCCGACAGCGCCGAGCAACATGAGGAGCGCCGGCCGGACCTCGCCAACCATCGCACTCCGCAATTCGTGCACCGCAATACGCGTATCGCGATTCGATCTCGGGTAAGTCTCGGCAAGACGGATACCGAGGGCCCGCATCTGCTCGCGTGCCTGGTCGAGAGTGACGTCAGACTTCAACCGGCCGATGACGTCGAGGTAATGCGCTCCTCGCTGCGTCGACAGATCTCGCTCGGTGAACCGCTGCGGGAGCCAGATTTCCGATTGCAGCGGGTATCCAAATCCACGCGGCATGATTCCGACGACACGAACGTCCACACCCTCTATCGTGATCGTCCGTCCGACGACGTGCGGGTCGCTGCCGAACCTGCGTGTCCAGAGTCCGTGACCCAGCACCACCACATCCGCGCCGCCAATCGCGTCGTCTTCAGGCAGCAACGTTCGTCCGAATAGCGGCGACACGCCCAACACGTTGAAAAACCCGCCGGTGACACTGGCGCCCGAGACCTGTTCGGCGGCGCCCAGACCTGTCAGGGCGTACGAGCCCGCATTGATGGCGGCGAGATCGACGAAGCTCGAATTGTCACGACGCCAGTCGACGAAGTCCGGGGGCGAGACCGTGCCCAACGCGCGTTCCGGTGTGCGAGCATTGGTCGAAAAGAGTCGGACGAGTTCCTGAGGCGCCGGAAAGGGCAACGGACGGAGCAGGACCGCACGCACTGCGCTGAAGATCGCGGCGTTGGCGCCAATGCCGATCGCGAGCGTGAGAACGGTGATGACCGCAAAGCCGGGTTTCTTCCCCAGCGTGCGCAGCGCGTACTTGACGTCCTGCAGCAGCATCTCGAGCCTCCATCGTTCCCATCGAAGCCACGCCGCGTGTAGAAACGCTCCGCCGCAACGCGCCACCAGGCACGCGTGCGCCCCGCGCGCGGGTGAGGTGCGACGAGCAAGACGGGCGGCGGCATATTGCATTTCGGCGTGCCATTCGCGAAACCAATCCCGGCGGACATCTGCGGGAGCCAGTGGCGCCGCCGCCTGCAACAAGCCGGTGCACACGCGAGCCGTCGTGGATTGCGTGGCGCTCATGATTGTTGTGGCTTCGTCGCGCGGATGGCAGGAATCAGGCTGCGGTAATAGGCGAGCGCATCATCGAGCGCGCGAGCGCCCGCGGCGGTGACGCGATAATACCGTCTCGCGGGCCGACCGTCCTGGTGAGCGCGACGCTCGTCTTCCCACGCGGATTTCACATACCCGTCGCGTTCGAGCCGGCTCAAGGCGGGATACACGGTCCCGCTCGGGAGCCCCGTGGTGTCGATGATGTCGAAGCCGTACTCGAAGCCGTCCGCGACCGCCCGCATAACCGTGACGGCCGTGATGCTCAGTCGCCGCATGCCTTAGTAGTATTGCTACATAGCTAGGCGCTGTCAAACACCAGATCACCAGATCACTAGATCACCAGATCACTAGATCTCAATGGCTCCGCCCAACGTTTTGAGATGTTGTCTGAATGTGTGCGAGGGGTCTGCGGTGCGCCGAGCCACGTACTCCGACAGCTGCAACTGATCCCGCAAGCGCTCTCCCTTCATCAGGCGAACCGCCTGTGCCTGTTCTCGTTCAGCGATATCGCGAGCCGCTGCGACAACCCGAGTCACCTCGCTTCCGGCAACGACAACCACGCCATCGACATCCGCAAACACGACGTCATCGCGTGTGACCGTCACATGACTGAGCGATGCCGCCTCCAGCGCGTGCGCGCTGCGCGTGCGCATTTCCTGTGGCCCGGCAGGGCACGTTCCCAGCGACCAGACGGGAATGCCGATCTGCTCGATCGCTGCGGTATCACGATGGGCGCCCCAGACGACAATGCCAGACAGCCCAGCGACGTGCGCTTCCCCCGCAATCAGGTCGCCGATGCAGCCTTCGTCGAGCCGTCCACCGTTGTCGATGACGAGCACGTCCTTGGGACTCGAGGCGGCAATCGCTTCAAGGAACACGTCAGTGCTCCCGGCGTGCCGCGCCGGACAGGCCCGGCCGGCGACGCGGTGATGCGGTCGCATGGGTCGAAGGTGATGCGGGCCCAGGCGAATCGCTACATGCAGCAGCGCACAGGCATCAGCGATGAACGGCGTCGTCCACTGGAACTCCCCCAGGAGGTCAGCGTTCATGTCGATGCTCAGTCGAGAGCGAACAATCGGACGCGGAAGGAGACATGGCGATCGTCGTCGCCGTCGGCCCGGGTGGCGACGTCGGCTGGCGACGTATCCGCGGTGGCGACAAGGGCAACCGAATCGAACTTTTGCGTTCGAACCAGCGCAATAGCGCGAAGCGCACGAGCTTTTGCGAGATCCAGACTCGACGTACTCGCATTGCCGCCCGTGTGCCCGACGAAAGCCACCTGCGCACGCACCCCGCGCGCGTAAACGATCTCGTTCAATTCGCGGAACAAGCTGTCCAGCCTCCGCACGGTTGCCTCTTGTCCAGGAGCCAATTCCCGCTCTGATTGAAACACGAGCGTGATGACTTCGATTTGTTCCATGAGACTCAGCTCAGGCGAAGCGCCGACCGGCCGTGGCAGGGACCGAGCGGGTTTGGCTTCGTTCTCGGGTATCGAATCGATCTGCTCGGTTGTCGGGGCGGTTTTCGTCGGTGTCGGTGCGGTCTTCGTGAGTGCAGGGTCCGGCTTGGTCGGTGTCGATTCTGGTTTCGCGGTTGTCGGTTCGGTTTTTGTGCGTGGCAGTTCCGCCTTCGTGGGTGCCGATTCGGTCGGTGCGGGCGTCGAAGCGGTCTCCGCGGGTGTTGGTTCGGTCGGCGTGGGCGTCGGCCCGATCTGCTCGGGAATCGGTGGGCCAAGCGGAGCCGGAGTAATCTCAACGGTCGCGCCTGCTGAATACTCGAAACGATGGACCCCCGCTAAGGCACCGGCTATCAGCCGGCTCTCGCTGACCCAGTTCGCCGGCGCCAACCCTGTGGCCGTAAGGATCCCGTCGCGGTAATCCAGTATCACATTCGGCGGGGGACGCAGCACGGCTCGCGCACGTTGCAACACAAAGCTCGGGTGGAGCGACTGATAGGGCTCCCACCGGCTATCCACCGAACCGGGAGGCAGGTTCGATGAGGCCAGGAGACGAAGGGGATCAGCCGCCAGCTCATCGCGCAATCCGGCAACGAAGTACCTTCCATTGCGCCGGCCGTTTTGAGTGACCACGATGCCAGGTTCGGCGCTGAGCCGGTCGAGATAATCGTTCCACTGCTGCCGCGAGCGCACGGCCTGAAAAGTCCACACACCGGCGACGAGGAGCACCGCGCACCCCAGAGTAATCAGGGGCGCCAACGCCTGCGTGAGCGACTTTCGCAATGCGCGCCGGAAAACTGGAAGCAGGGCGTCTGCCAGCGGCCCCGGATCCTTGCGGGCGGATGCCGTGATGGCCTGCTCGACAGCTGGTCCGAGCGCACGGACCAGATGGGGGTCGCCAGAGCCCTGGGAAATGGCGTCCGGCAGCACCTCGCTCACTTCGAGCGTTCGGGCCTGGCGGTCCGCAGGCGGCGGCTTGACTGGGACGATTTCTCGCCGCTCCTGGCCGCCTAGCAGCGCTCGAAGTTCGCCAAACTTGGCTCTTTCCACGACACCTCGTTCGGCATCAGGTGTCAGCAGCGGCGGTGGACGACGCTCGCCCGCACGGTCGGCGTCCGAATCAGACACCGCTTTGTTTCCTGAGTCTAGTCACTGTGCAACCTTGCCGCGGCAATTGATGCGATTCCGGATGACAGAACGATATGGTGACGAACTTTTGATGTCAACGAGGCAATCGCCCAGTTACCGGCGGGCCCGGAGCCTGGCTCGCTGATGCGCGCTCTTCGCTTCGTCAAGCAGCGCGCGCACCTCATCCAACTGTTGTTCTGCTTTTTCGACCCTGGCGCGGGCCCGCGCGACTGCCCCTTCCGTCCGCGCGAGCTCCGCCTTTGCCTCCTTCGCCTCCTTCTCGGCGCGCCGCTCTTCTTCCAGTTCCTCTTTCTGACGTTGCTTTTCTTTGGCGGCGTCACGCTTGGAAATGGGTGCTGGCTTGTCAACGACGTGCAGTGTCGGTCGATTGGCGCTGAAGGTCGCGCCAGACAGCGCTTCGAAGCCAAGAGGCTTCAGCGGTCGCGTCAGCCTTCCGGGCGGATCGCCGGTCGGCAATGCTGCGAGCGTTTCGGCCACTGCCGTCATCGTCGGCGGCGACGCGGATTGACCGCTTGCGTTCAACACGCCTTTCACCTTCTCCACCGCGGCACGAATCGCCGCGCGATGGGTTGTTTCCGCTTCGCGAATGTCCGCCGACTTGGCCGCCAACAGTTTCCGGTGCTCGGACCGCAAACGCTCTGACGCCCTGATGAGAGCATCGTACGTGGAGCGATGCTGCCAATACAGTTGATTGACGGCCCAGGCAGCGACATTAGGCTTTGCGAGATCCTTGACGGTTGGCCGGCCCAATCGCTTGGCAAGCGCGTTGCGCGCCGGCGTGAATTCGTCGAGCGGCAGCTGAAAGAGCTGGTCGATGTCGGGATCCGCGTCAGCCATGAGCGTTGATGGTTTCCAGGACGACGCTGCCCAAGGCGTCGATCTTGCGCGCACCCATACCGTAGATACCGGCCAGGTCTCGCAACGACCGTGGCTTCACGCGCGCGAGTTCCCGCAGCGTCGTGTCATGAAAGATAACGTAGGGCGGCACACCGCGTGACCGCGCGATTTCCAGACGCATTGCACGAAGGCGCTCGAAAAGCGGTCGGTCCACATCGTGCCACGATTCAATCTCGATACGCGCGCGCGACGGAACCCGGCCCTTGACGACACGACGCTGGCGGGCAAGGGACAACTCCCCTCCCGCCGCGGCGTCCTTCATCAACGTGACGCCATCTGGCGTCAGCTGCAGCACCGGATAATTGTCATCGGTCTGCTGAAGCAGGCCGTGCGCGAGCAGTTGGTCGATATACCCACGCACCTCGTCGATCGAGGCATCACGGAGCAGCCCGAAAGTGGTCAGGCGTGAATGGCCGCGCGCCGCAACCTGCTCTGAATCGCTCCCCCTCAAAACATTGGCCACATGGGTCGCACCAAAGCGCTGCCCAACACGCGCCACGCAGGACAGAATCTTTCTGGCCAGAATGACCGGCTCTTCCACAGCCTCGAGCTCCCCCAGGCAATAGTCACAGGCATCGCACCGTTCTCGCTCATAGGCTTCGCCGAAATACCCGACGATGTGGCGATGGCGGCAGCCGATGCGGGCCGTGTAGCGCTCCATGTCTCGCATCAAGCTTCGGCGTTCCTCCGTGAGCTCGCCGTTCCGCTCGAGCATCACACGCCACTTCATGAAGTCGGCGCCCGACGTGACCAGTACGCATTCGGCTTCCAGTCCGTCGCGTCCCGCTCGACCCGATTCCTGCTGGTAATGCTCGAGCGATTGCGGCGTGCCAGCGTGAATCACGAAGCGCACGTCTGAACGGTCGATGCCCATCCCAAACGCCACAGTCGCGACGATGATGTCGGCTTCTTCGTTGAGGAATGCATCCTGATTCTCATGTCGCGTGTCGTCTGCGAGGCCGGCGTGGTAGGGCCGCGCCCGATGGCCTTCGTCACACAACCACGCCGCCACGTCGTCGACTTCACGCCGCGAGAGGCAGTAGATGATCCCGGCCTGATCGCGGTGTCGGCCGAGAATCTCGAGCAGTTGGCGCTTGAGGTTGGCGCGCGGGAGGACGCGATACAGGAGGTTTGGCCGATCGAACGACCCGACCAACTCGACCGGACTCTTCAACCCAAGCTGCGCGACGATGTCGCGTCGCACGCGGGCAGTCGCGGTAGCAGTAAAGGCATGCATGCTTGCATCCGGCAGCGATTGTCTGAGGCTCGCGAGCTGGCGGTATTCAGGCCTGAAGTCGTGACCCCATTGGCTGATGCAGTGGGCTTCGTCTACGGCGATGAAGCGAACCGGGGTTCTGGTCATGCCCCAGATTGAGCTGTCTCCGCCGCCCTCACCCACTAGCCGCTCGGGCGCAAGATAGAGCAATCGATAACGGCCCTCGCGCAGGCCGGCGCGGACCGTCGCCTTCTGATCCGCCGTCATGGCGCTGTTGTAGCAAGCCGCCGGCACACCGTTGGCGACGAGCGTGTCCACCTGATCCTTCATCAATGCGATGAGCGGCGAGACGACCAGGGCAAGGCCGTCGCGGACGAGCGCTGGCGCCTGAAAGCAGAGCGACTTTCCACCTCCTGTAGGAAGCACGAGCAGAGAATCACGCCCGCTCACGACTGCGTCCATCGCCTCGCGCTGCAGTGGACGAAACGAGGTATAGCCCCAGGTACCTGTTGGAGTACGGACAGAAGCAGTTCGGAAGACACGACCGTGTTCAAATTATATTGGGTCTGAGCGCGATGCTTCAGGAAACCACAGCAGGCCTTTACTGCGCGGCAGGCGATTTCTACATCGACCCCTGGCAGGGCGTGCCGCGCGCCGTCATCACGCACGCGCATGGCGACCACGCTCGGTTCGGCAGCGATGCCTACCTGTGCGCGGATTCGTGCGCGCCACTGCTGGCTCGACGTTTTGGATCTGGTGCGGCGATCCAGTCTCTGCCGTACGGTGAATCCCTTGTCCTCGGAAGCGCGCGCGTCATCTTCTGTCCGGCGGGCCACATCCTCGGATCAGCGCAAATACGCATTGAGGGCCCGGGAGGCATCTGGGTTGCCGCCGGCGACTACAAACGAGCTGACGACCCGACATGTGAGCCGTTCGAAGTCGTCAAGTGCGACACATTCATCACGGAGAGCACGTTCGGGCTCCCCATCTATCACTGGGAGCCCACAGCGACAGTCATCGCCGACATCATGCAGTGGTGGGACGCCAACCGCGCAGCCGGCAAGACGTCGGTCCTCTTCTGCTACACGATCGGAAAAGCGCAACGGGTGCTGGCTGAACTGACGCACGTGACCGATAAGTCAGTGTTCGTCCACGGCATGATGCTCGCCATGATCGACGTGTACCGCGCGGCCGGCGTCGCAATGCCGGCTGTCCTGCCGCTCATCGAGAAACCGCGCGGCACCTCGTTCGCGGGTGAGCTCGTGCTGGCGCCGCTCTCCGCTCGCGGGACACCGTGGATGCGGCGTCTGGGCGACATCTCAGATGGATTCGTCTCGGGATTGATGCGCGTGCGCGGCGTTCGTCGCCAGCGTGCGTACGATCGAGGCTTCGTGCTCTCGGACCATGCCGACTGGCCGGCGCTCCTCCAAACCATTGAAGAGACGGGGGCGAGCCGCGTGCTCGTCACTCATGGGCACGCGGAACCATTGGCGAGATTCCTGAAAACGCAGGGCCGCGACAGCGGCGTCATTCGGACAGCGTGGGAGAGCGAAGGAGAGTCGGACTGACCTCGACGAACGTGTCGTTGTAAGCGGGCTGCCCGCCCGGCGACCACGACGATGGGGTTAGCAGGTTGGCGGTCGCCTCGCCCCACCATTTTCCCGGCAACGCCACGGCACCAGCCTGGATGTCTTCGGTTACGTGCACCCATGCGCGCAACGTCCCTTGCGCATTTCGAATCAGCACCGGCTGTCCGTCCTCGAGGCCCCGCTGCCGTGCATCGTCGACATTCATCTCGAGCGTCGGGCGCTTCATGGCTTTCTGCTGCCGAGGCATGTTGCCAAAGCTCGAATTGAGAAAATACAACGATTTAGGCGTGAGCATGTGCAACGCGGTCTTGGTCGGACGTTGCGGAGGTGTGGGCACGTCTCCCGAGAGACGCAATGTCAGACCAGCGCCGAAGGACGCTCGGGCCGGCGCGCTCTTGTACCAGCCTTGCTGCGAAAGGTCGGCCAGCGAGATCCCAGCCGGCAGCGTCGCGCGCGCGATGTCTGCATCGGACTCGTGAAGGGCCGGATGCGTGAGGCCCATGCGGGTGGCCAGCATCCGCATGACCTCAGTATGTGGTTTGGACTCGCCCAGCGGAGCCATAGCAGGATTGTTCGCCGAAATGTAGTAGTGGCCCCACGCCCCCTGCACATCAAAGTGCTCCAGTTGCGTCGTCGAAGGCAGGATGATGTCTGCGTACCTTGCGGTGTCGGTCATGAAGTGCTCGAGCACGACCGTGAAGAGATCCTCTCGGCACAACCCCTGTCTCACCAACCCGGAGTTCGGTTGATCGACTGCCGGATTCATCGTCCACACCATCAGTCCTTTGATGGGAGGCTGCAAGGCCGGACTGGTCAGGTGTTCGCCGAGCCGCGCCAGATCGAAGCTGCGCGGGGTGCCGGAGACGATGTCAGGACGAGCCGCCTGGCGCTCGTTCAACACAGGACACGCCTCGACGAACAATCCGCCGCCTCGATGCTGCCAATGACCACCCAGGATGGCCAAGGCCGAAAGGTTGCGGATGAACGCCTCTCCTCCCACTGTCTGTTGAGGTGCGACGCCAGATCGAATGGTTGCCGGCCGTGCGGCTGCAAACTCTCGAGCGAGGCTGACAACGCGATCCGCTGAGAGGCCACACACCTCGGCGACGCGCGAGGGAGTCCAGGGCATTACCTGCTGGCGAAACGCGTCGAGATCGGTCGCAATGCTCTCCGCAAACCTCAGATCTGCGAGGCCCTCGTCGAACATCACACGCGCAAGACCAGCGGCGAGCACATTATCCGAGCCCGGCCGGATCGGAATGTGCTCGTCGCATGCCCTGGCCGTGATCGTGCGACGTGGATCGATACACACGAGTCGTGCGCCGTGACGTCGCCGCGCCTCGTTGATGAAATGGAACTGGTGGTGGCTCGTGGTCAGCAGGTTCGCGCCCCATAGGAGGACAAGCCGGCTGTCGACGATGTCTTCCGGATCGAACCCGCGAGGATGGCCCTCTGCCTCGACGACATTTCCGGAGGCTCCGCAAATGCTGCCGTGGAAGCGAGAGGCGCCCAGAACATGAAACAGCCGCATGAGCGCCTTGCGTTGCAGCACGCCCATCGAGCCGAGATAGTTGACCGGCAGCAACGCCTCGGCACCGTACTGCGTAATGATGTCGCCGAAGCGCGTGGCGATCGTGTCGAGCGCTTCGTCCCACGACACGCGGGCAAATTGTCCCTCGCCCTTCGATCCTGTCCGCCGAAGGGGATAGAGCAGACGATTCGGAGCATACGTGCGCTGCTCATAGTCGTTGACCTTGGCGCACAGAGAGCCCCGGGTGAACGGATGATCCCGTGCACCCTCCACGCGGATCACGCGACCCTCGCGAACGTGTGCGACCCACCCGCAGGTGTCCTGGCAGTCGAGCGGACAGCAGCCTTTGATTTGCTGAGTGTCGAGCATGGTGTTGTCTGTCACCTGTGAGAACCGACCAGCAGTCTACGCTCAAAACACCGCATCATAATGATCCAGGGCCTCGAATGATTCGGTTTGCCAGGCTGTTTGCGGCAATTGATCAGACCAACTCGACCAACGCCAAAGTGGATGCGATGGCCGAGTATTTTGCAGCGGTGCCTCCGCGGGATGCCGCGTGGGCGGTGTTTTTTCTGACCGGGCGGCGCCTGAAGCGGCTCGTTCCGCATGCCGCAATCAGCCGATGGACCATGGCCGCCACCGGACTCGACGAGTGGCTGCTCGGGGAATGTTATGCGGTTGTCGGTGACGGTGCCGAGACTGCGGCACTGGCCCTGGATCAGGTGCCACACGTAGCACAGGCCAATGCCGTAGGGAATACAGTAAGCCTCGCAGAGTGGGTCGAGCAACGCATCTTGCCGCTGCGCCAGATGTCGCCCGGACAACAGGAAGACCAGGTCCTTTCATGGATTCCCGATCTGGATCGTTGGGGGCGGCTCGTGCTCTTCAAGATCGTGACCGGCGAGCTTCGTCTTGGGGTGTCGCAAACGCTCGTCGTGCGTGCGCTGGCGCGGACCTCGAACATTCCGGCAACCACCATGGCGGCTCGCCTCATGGGCGACTGGACGCCAACGAGCGTGTGGTACGAGGACCTGCTCTCGCCAGGCGTGACCGACGACGATCTGTCACGGCCCTATCCGTTCTACCTTGCGGTCCCCATCGAGACGACTGCACTTCCGGAGGATGTATTGGGCGACCTGTCGGCCTGGGTCGTCGAATGGAAGTGGGACGGCATCCGCGCGCAGCTCGTCAAACGTGCGGGCCGCATCCACCTGTGGTCTCGTGGCGAAGAACTGATCACCGAGCGCTTTCCCGAAATCATCGACGCGGCGGCGTTGTTGCCCGATGGTAGTGTGCTCGACGGCGAGGTCCTGGCGTTTCGCGACGACCGCCCGCTTTCATTTTCTGCGCTGCAACGCCGCATCGGGCGGGAGACCGGCGTCGCGCGCAAAGCACGGGACATTCCTGTCGTGTTCATGGCGTACGACATCCTGGAAAGCGGCGGCGTGGACATACGGGGCGAATCGCTCTCCGAGCGGCGAGCACGCTTGGAGCTAGTGATGGCGGCAATCGCCCGAAGTGACAACCAGGCTGCAGCGCGGAACTTTCGTCCCGCGAA
The DNA here is from genome assembly GCA_963846425.1 of uncultured Acidobacteriota bacterium. Taxonomy (GTDB): domain Bacteria; phylum Acidobacteriota; class Vicinamibacteria; order Vicinamibacterales; family UBA2999; genus JACCSI01. The sequence goes on from CAWJVW010000004.1 coordinate 439,957, forward strand.
TCGAGCCGCAGAGCTGCTTCTGCCCTTCGAGGACGTCCAAACGGACTCTGTTCCGCGTGTCATACGAGCCTCGCCTCTCGTGGACGTCGCAACGTGGGACGACCTGTCACGTCTGCGAAGCGAATCGCGCGCGCGCGGTGTCGAGGGCCTGATGCTGAAACGCCGCGATTCGCCGTACGGCGTAGGCCGGAAGCGCGGCGACTGGTGGAAGTGGAAAATTGATCCGTTGACCATCGATGCCGTCCTCATTTACGCGCAGCCCGGCTCGGGCAAGCGCGCCAGTCTGCTGACCGACTACACCTTCGGCGTCTGGGACAACGGTGAGCTCGTCCCGGTTGCGAAGGCGTATTCAGGATTGACGAATGAAGAGATTGCGGAAATGGACCGCTGGATTCGCCGGCACACGGTCGAACGGTTCGGTCCGGTGAGGCATGTCGAGCCCACGCACGTCTTCGAGCTGGGGTTCGAGGCGATTGCCAAATCGTCGCGTCATCGCTCGGGCATTGCCGTCAGGTTTCCTCGGATGTTGCGATGGCGACGAGACAAGAAGGTCAGCGAGGCCGATACGCTCGATCAGCTCAAAATGCTTTTACGTTAACAATCAGAGTTCAGAAGTTCAGAGGTTGAACCCGTGAACCCCTGAACCCCTGAACCTCTGAACCCCTGAACCTCTGAACCTTATGCACATCCCGAGGTCGTGCCGCAGTTCGAGCACTTGTAGCACGCGCCGCTGCGCACCATGATCGAGCCGCACGTCGAACAGGGCGGCGCGTCTTCCTGGTTCTGAATCGCGGCAAACGACGCGGTCTTCGGTGCGGGCGGTGCCGGAATGGCTACCGGGGGCATCTCGGAATGACCATTTCCGTTTCCTTCGACCACTTCATCGCGGTTGTTGACGCCCGCCACGTACTGCGCCTCGGGCGACAGGAACTTCGAGGCCATCCACCGGAAGATGTAGTCGACGATCGACTTGGCAAAGCGCACATCAGGGTTCTTGGTCATCCCTGACGGCTCGAAGCGCACGTGGCTGAACTTGTCCACCAGCGCCTGGAGCGGCACGCCGTATTGCAGCGCGTAGCTGATAGCCTGAGCGAAGGCATCGGCAAAGCCCGAAATCGTCGAGCCCTCCTTGGCCATCACCAGGAAAATCTCGCCTGGCTGACCGTTCTCGAAAAGGCCGACGGTGATGTAGCCTTCGTGGCCGGCGATCTCGAACTTGTGTGTAATCGCCTGCCGCTCATCGGGCAATTTCCTACGCACCGGGGTCCGCGCGCGAACGGCATCGGCAACGGCGGCGTTAATCGCGTCCTTGGTGCCTGTCGGGTCCTTCGTGGCATCTTTCGACGTGTTCAACGGTTGGGTCCGCTTCGAGCCATCTCGATAGATGGAGATCGCCTTCGCGCCGAGCCGCCAGCTTTCTAGATACGCCTGCTCGATCTCCTCGACCGTGGCACCCTTCGGCACGTTGACCGTTTTGCTGATCGCGCCCGAAATGAAGGGCTGCGTCGCGCCCATCATCTTGATGTGCCCCATGTACTGAATGGAGCGCTCGCCATTGGCGGCCTTGAACGCACAATCGAAGACCGGGAGATCCCGATCGAGCAGATGCGGCGCACCTTCGATGGTCTCCTGTCGATCGATGTAATCGACGATGTCGGCGACCTCTGCCGCCGTGTAGCCCAGCTTGCGCAGCGCCATCGGCACCGTAGTGTTGACGATCTTCATCATCCCGCCGCCGACCAGCTTCTTGTATTTCACCAGCGCGATGTCCGGTTCGACGCCGGTCGTGTCGCAATCCATCATGAACCCAATGGTGCCAGTGGGCGCCAAGACGGTCGCCTGCGCGTTGCGATAACCGAAATCCTCGCCAAGCTCCACGGCGTCGTCCCAGGACTGTCGTGCGGCGGCATACAGATCCGCCGGCACATGTTTCGCGTTGATGCCCTTGATGGCGTCGCGGTGCTTGCGCATCACCCGCAGGAACGGCTCGCGGTTGACGTCGTAGCCGGCAAATGGACCACCGTGATCCCGTGCCACGCGTGCAGATTGCGCGTAGGCTTCGCCGGTCATCAAGGCCGTGATGGCCGCGGCAAAATCGCGGCCCGCGTCGCTGTCGTACGGCAGGCCGCGCGACATCAGCAGGGCCCCGAGATTCGCGTACCCGAGCCCCAGAGGCCGGAACGCATGGCTGTTCTTCTCGATGGCCCTGGTCGGATAGCTCGAGTTGTCGACCAGAATCTCCTGCGCGGTGATGAGGGTCCGCACCGCCGCTTTGAACGCCTCGGCGTCGAATTCGCCATCCTCACGCACGAACTTCATCAGGTTGATCGACGCCAAGTTGCACGCCGAGTCGTCGAGGAACATGTACTCGGAGCACGGATTGCTCGCGTTGATCCGCGCCGTGTTCGGACAGGTGTGCCACTCGTTCACGGTCGTGTCGAACTGCATGCCCGGATCGCCGCACACCCACGTGCCCTCGGCGATGAGACGCATCAGGTCGCGCGCGCGATAGGTGTCCATCACCTCGCCGTTGGTCACGGTCCGGGTTTGCCACAAACCATCATCGACCGCCGCGCGCATGAACTCGTCGGTCGCACGAACCGAGTTGTTCGAGTTCTGGAAGAACACCGAACCGTATGCCGTGCCCGTGAACGAGCCGTCGTAGCCGGCGTCGATGAGCGCCCAGGCCTTTTTCTCTTCGTCCACCTTGCAGTTGATGAACTCGACAATGTCCGGATGGTCGGCGTTGAGGATGACCATTTTCGCGGCGCGACGCGTCTTGCCGCCTGACTTGATCACGCCCGCAAACGCGTCGAAGCCCTTCATGAAGGACACGGGGCCCGACGCCGTGCCGCCACCCGCCAGTAACTCCTTCGATGATCGAATCGCCGACAAATTGCTGCCGGTGCCCGAGCCGTACTTGAACAGCATGCCTTCAGTTTTTGCGAGCGTGAGGATCGACTCCATCGTGTCGTCGACGGAATTGATGAAGCACGCCGAGCACTGCGGCGCTTTCTCGAAGCCGCAGTTGAACCACACGGGACTGTTGAACGCGGCTTTCTGCTCGACCAGCAGATGCTTCAAATCGTCGCTGAAGGCCGACAGCGCCTGATCGGAGGCGAAGTACTGCTGGTTGCGGGCCCACTCGGTGATCGTCTCGACCACGCGTCCAATCAGTTGGCGGACCGATCGCTCACGCGTCGGGGAACCGACATGGCCGCGAAAATATTTGGAGACGACGATATTGGTCGCCTGCTGCGACCAGGCCTTCGGGATCTCGACCTGCCGCTGCTCGAAGACGACTTGTCCCTTCTCACTGCCGATGATGGCGTCGCGCAGCTCCCATTCGACCTGCTCGAACGGGTCGGTGCCGGTCGTCGAAAAAAATCGGGGAAATTCGAGGCCCGGCGGCGTATCCACCGCCTGGCCGCGAGTCGCTTGAAGCGACTCGTCGGCAGATTCGGTCTGCCCAGTCGAGGCTACCGTGTGTCCGGCAGCGGCGGCCGCTATGTTGTGAGCAGCGCCTTCGTGCATGCATCCTCCCACACGAGCGACACCCCTCCCCTTTGGGGCGCCCGCCCTAGTTGAAACCCGGTCAGTCAGTTGTTAGTGGTCGCGCGCGTTCGGTCGTTCCAGTCCAAGCATGTCGTCGTGGGCGTTTCGTCTGAATCCGATCACGTCCTGGGTGACGCTTTCCGAGTCAGGCCGCTTCGCGCGCGACGCCCAATATGCGCTCGCCAGCCACCATTGTCAAGCACCTGAACCACAAGATGTTGCGTTTTTATTTTAGGGCAGACGCTAGATATCGCGAAAATCGCGGGAATTTGCTGTGTTCGGTTTATTTTCGCTTAACGAATTGATTTCTGCAAGGTTTCGAGGGCCCGCCTGCGCGCCCTAGACCACTTGGGCGAGGTCTCGCCGTAGCTCCGCGACTGTTTCCGTGTGGGAGCGGAGAGGCGGATGCCGCACGCGCCGCAGGGCGATCGCGATGCGTGCGACTCGCGGCCGTCACGCGCGACGTTGGAATGTGACACGCGGAAAAATATGGCGGTGAGCGGAAGACCGTGAGGCTGCTTGAATGGCTCGAAACCCTGGCAGGTTGCGTCGACACGCGATGTGCGTCGATCACTTGATCGGGAGTACGCTGAAAGTCGAGCGGAGACCGACTGGTAACCGGTGATTGGCGACCGGCGAGACCGTAGACCGCTACTTACCGCACGAGCACGGCGCCCATCGTCGCGGCCTTGTCAGCGAGCTTGCCGGCAAACGCGAGATTCCCACCCTTCAACGCTTCCTCGGCTTGATCCATGAATCGACGCGCCGTGTCGTATTGGGCACGCCCGTCGGCGCCGAGCGCAGCATAGTTGACCTGTTGCAGATCGCGTCTGGCGCGCCCGAGCAGTTCACGAATCGATGCCTCGGTCTTGGCCGCTACGCCGGGTGCCGGCTTCAACGTCAGCGCTGGCGGTGCGCTGGTGGGTCGACCGGGCTCCGTGCGTGCGGGCTCGGGCTTCGGCGGTTCCGTACGAACAGCCGGCGGACGCGCCGGTGGGCGTGACGGGGGCGTAATCAGCGCAGCGTCGACGGGGCTGGGTTCGACGGTCGGCACCGGCTCGTCGTGGTACGTCTCGATGATGCGCGGCGGCGGGGGCGGGGGTGCCAGCACAGGCATCACCGGTTCCGTGCGTGCACGGGCCTTTGCACACGCCCCGACACTGGCAGAGAGCGCCATCACGACGAGTAGGAGCTGGAGGGATCGCACCTGGAACGATTCTACAGAATAAGACGGTGGTTCGGCACGAGAAGCCGGCCCTCACCGGCCAAGTCGCTGGGATTCGGCGCGGAGCGAGGTCGACACGGGCATGGATGACGGGCTCGCGACCCCGGCTTTCGGCATCTTGATGATGAACGTGGTGCCTTTACCGGGTCTGGATTCCACGTCGATGTCTCCGTTATGGAGCTGGACCGTCCGGTACACGAGGGACAACCCTATCCCCGTTCCCTGGTTCTTCGTCGTGAAGTACAAGTCGAAGATTTTCGTCAGGTTCTCGGGTGGAATTCCGACCCCCGTATCGGAGATCCGAATCTCGACGCGGCCGTCTTTGGTCGCGGCGCTGGAAATTGCGAGCTTGCCACCGTCGGGCATCGCCTGGACGGCGTTCTTGGCCAGATTGAGCAGAGCCTGCCGAAGAATGCCCGCGTCAGCCTCGATCTTGGGCACATCGGGCGCGATGGCTGATTCAATCGCCACTCCCGTCACGTCGGCTTCGACCGCCAACGTCTTGAGCACCTCATCAATCAGGACACCGGGCGAGATAGGTTGCAGCGTGAGCTCCTCAGGGCGCGCGAATTTCAGGAACCCCTGAACGACGTCGTCCAGCCTGCGAATCTCGCGACCGATGATCTCGAGGTGCGACTCGGTCGCCTTGGGACCGGCGCCCGCCGCGAGCTTCTGCCTGAGGAGCTCGAGGTGAATGGTCATCGCATTCAAGGGATTCTTGACTTCGTGCGCGACGCCGGCCGTCAGCCGTCCAAGCGCCGTCACCCGGCGCGACAAGTCGAGCAGCTGCGATCGCTTGTCGCTGTGCGGCATCACCTCTTTGAGCTGAGTGGTCAAGCTCGCAAAGACATCGCCGAGCTCCCTGAACTCCTCTCCCTTGAGATCGAGTGTTGCCCCAAGGTCTCCTTGGCCCAGTCTGCTCAGGCCGCTTCGAATCACGTGAATCGGTCGCACGACAACCTGTGCGAGTAGCACGGCTACGATAATGGCCACCAGCAGCGCGATGGCGGCCGCAAACGCGGCTGGCTTCAGCGCTTCGGTGAGCGTCTCGCGAATCAGCAATGTGGACTGGCCGACGCGCACGTCGGCAAACGGCGTGTCGCCCAGCAACATCGGCTGTCGCCACTCGAGCATACGGTCGGTCTGGTAGACGGCACGCAGTTGGTTGATGCCGCTCGCTTCGGCGAGAGCGCCAAGGTCGTCGCCATTGGGCAGGCGCTCCCCTACGCGAGAAGGATCACTGTGCGCGACGACGATACCCGTGGGATCGACAACCGCCGCGTAGGCGACGTTCTCCGAATACAGGGAAGACTCCAGGAGCGCGCGGACACCGGGATCCCGGCGCAGATCCTGGTATCCCGTCTCCGGGCTCACCACGACGTTTTGCGCACTGTGATAGATGGTCAACGCGATCAACTCGCTGCGATGACGACTTTGCTGCAGCATCGCGCGCGTCAGCGAGACCAGATGCAAGGCGCTCAGCACGACGACCACCAGCACGACGATGGAAGTCACGCCGAGGACCTGTTTCTGCTTGATGGACAAAGGCATGGCGCTAGTCAGTTTCCAGTTGACAGTTTCCAGTTCAAAGACAACGCGATTTGCCGATTTGAACGTCGTCGTCTTTGAACTGGCAACTTGCAACTGGCCACTTGGGCCTTTAAATTGCCTGCTTCATTTTGTTCAGCTTGTTGTGCAGCGTCTTGAGGCTGATCCCAAGCATTTCCGCGGCGCGCGTCTTGTTGTTGCCGGCCGCTTCGAGCGTCGCGAGTATGAGCCTGCGTTCCGCTTCGTCGACCGTCATGCCGGGAGCGATGGTGACACCGCTGGTCGGCTCGATTGCGCGGGCCGGCGGCCCGAAGCGCGGCAGGTGCTGTGCCTCGATGAACTCTCCCCGCGCGAGAATCGTCGCGCGCTCGATCACGTTGCGGAGCTCACGGACGTTGCCGGGCCAGTCGTACAACTCGAGCATGCGCATGGCCTCCGGTGTGACCGTCCGCACGCTTCGCCGATCACGTCCGTTAAACTCGTCAACCAGGGACTGGATGAGCAGCGGCAGATCCTCCTTGCGGTCGCGCAGCGGCGGCAATTCGATCGTGAAGACATTGAGGCGATAGAACAGATCGTCGCGCAACTTGCCATCGCGAATCGCCTCGCTGGGATTCATGTTGGTCGCCGCCAACACGCGGACGTCGACGTCCTGCTCCACTCGGCCGCCCAGCCGACGGAACTTCCGTTCCTGCAACACGCGCAGGAGCTTGACCTGCGTGGCCGGCACCATCTCCGCAATCTCGTCCAGAAACAGCGTGCCGCGATCGGCGAGCTCGAAACAGCCCGCGCGGCGATCGATGGCGCCCGTGAAGGCTCCGCGCTCGTGTCCGAAGATCTCGCTTTCGAGCAACGTCTCCGGGATTGCCGCGCAGTTGATGCCGACAAACGGCGCCGACGTGCGCGGGCTGAGTTGATGGATCGTCTGGGCGACGAGTTCTTTGCCCGTGCCCGACTCCCCGATGATCAGCACCGACGCGGTCGTTGGCGCGGCCTGCTCGATCACCTGGTAGATCTTCCGCATCTTCGCGCTGTGTCCGATGATGCGACCGAAACTGCCTTTTTCCCGCAGCTGTCGGCGCAACACTTCGATTTCGCGTTTCTGCGCGTTCAGTTCAGAAATGCGGTGCAGCAACAGCCGAAGCTTCTGGGGATCGACGGGCTTGGTCAGGTAATCCTCGGCGCCGACCTTGACGGCTTCGACCGCTGTTTCGACAGAGCCCTGCGCGGTGAGCATGATGACCTTGACCTGTTCGCCGTCGTCTTTGAGCGACTTGAGCAGTTCCATGCCGTTCATGCGCGGCATCACCATGTCCGTGATCACGATTGCCGGGCGGAACGTCGTGACCAGCTTGAGCGCGTCCTCGCCGTTGGCCGCGGCTTCGGTCACGAAGCCCCACGTGCGCACCAATTCGGCGAGCCCGGCCCGTGTCACGGCATCGTCCTCGACAATGAGCACGCGTTCGGCCTGAGAAGCGGTGTTTTGGGACTCTGACACTCATTCCGAGTGTACCATCGCTGAGCGTGTTCCCCGAACCCTCCCTGACCACTGCCGCGCCAGATCTGGACCCCAGGCCACGCGCGCAGTCGTTGACGCGGCCGCGAGCGGCGGCCGAAGCCCTCCTCTGTTCCGGCTACCCGACTCAGCTTGCAATCGTCGGATTGCTCAGCGCCGTCGGCATCAACCCGATGCAGCACGGTGAGTTGTCGCCCACGTTCGTCTTTGCGGTTTCAAGCATCGACACGGCTGTCCTGGTCGGGCTGATCCTGGCTTTCTTGAAGTTCTCGAACGAGAGTCCTCGCGACGTGCTCTTCGGCCCGCGTCGACCGGCGAGTGAGTTCGGATTCGGGCTCATCCTGGTTCCTGCCCTGCTGATCCTCGTGGCGGGCGTGCAACTGACCATTCGCGCGGTAGCCCCGTCTCTGCACAACGTGCCCGTCAACCCATTCGAGTCGCTCCTTTCCTCACCGGGGATGCGGATTGCGTTCATCACGTTGGTCGTCATTGCCGGAGGTGTTCGCGAGGAAGTGCAGCGCGCGTTTCTCCTGCACCGTTTCGAGCAGCGCCTTGGCGGACCGCTGGTGGGCCTGGTCGTAACCAGCCTGGCCTTCGGTCTCGGCCACACACTGCAGGGGTGGGATGCGGCGATCGTGACTGCGTTGCTGGGCGCGTTCTGGGCAATCGTCTACTTCAGACGCCGAGGCGTGATCGCCAACGTGGTGAGTCACGGCACGTTCAATGTCCTCCAGGTCCTGGCCGGCTTGTCGCAGGTCGCGCGGGCGTAGTTCCGTTCCCCATCGACGGTTCCCGGTTGGCATTCTTCGTTCTTTGTTTTTCGTTCTTAGTTCTTCACTTTCCACAACTCAGTCACGATTGCCCGCCGTCGCAAATCCGAGAGCCAATCGGCGATGAGGTCGGCGCGGCGTTCGTCGGCGAAACGTTGATTGAGATACGCCGCGATCCTGAGGTCGTCGCGGATCCAGGCGCGCAGCCATCGCTCACTGAAGCCGCCAGCGTCGAGCGCGCGCACGAACACTTGCGGATCGGCCAGCCGCGATTTGATAGCTGACACCTGCGCGTCAATTTCCGTGTCAGCCGGTTCGGGCGGTGCGTAGCGCTGCACCTCGCGCAGCATCAGCATGCGGTCGATGAGCTTCGGCGTAACCGCCGCAGCGTCCGCCACGCCGGGGGGCGAATCCACCAGCCCCAGTGCGAGGGCCACCCGAGCATCGGAGAGAGTGATGACCTGCCCACCAACGATCGCCAGCGTCCGTTCGATGAGCTCCTGTGCGCGCGCTTCGCGCGCACAGGAGACGAAGGACACGAAGGTAACGAAGGACACGAAGAAAATACGCACCATTACCAGAGCACTAGATCACCAGAGCACTAGATCACCAGATCACCAGATCACCAGATCACCAGATCAAAATGCCTGCCCAAGGGAGATGTGAAACACGGTGCCCCGCTCGCGGGCGCCGCCCGACAGCAGTTGGCGATCGAGGTTGAAGCCGAGATCGACCCGGAGTGGCCCCAGCGGCGATCGATAGCGCAGCCCAAACCCGGCGGTCGGGCGAAGCTGGTCGAGACTCACATCACCGGCGCTCTTGAAGACATTGCCGGCATCGAAAAACCCAACCCCACCGAGACCCTTCCAGTACGGGGTGCGCAATTCGAGATTGACGACCGCGAGACCGTTGCCGCCGGTCGGAAACCCCTCGGCATTGCGGGTCTCCTCGGTGCCGAGCCGGTCGAGCACGAAGCCGCGAACGGTCGTATCGCCACCCGCAAAGAACCGCTCACTGGCCGGCACTTCCGCGATGACGTCGCTGGTTGGCTGGCCATCCGGTCCAACGACCACCGCACCGTTGGCGTCGCGGCGTTCGACGAGACGCTCGAACCCGACGGCAAATCCCAGCCGCAGGCCGGCTGCCGCCGTCAGCTGCGCCCGGCCAGGCAGGCGACGATAGGCAAAGGCCTGCATGAACGACTTGAAGAATCCGACTTCGGATCCGGCGGATCGTGCGGCGACCGTGCCATCAATTCCGAGGACCGTGCCGCGCTCAGGGTCGAGGATGTCATCGCGTGTATCGCGCAGGACCGATCCCGTGAACGTGGACAAGCGCACCTGCGGAAAGAGGCGGTCGATCAACAGCTGATCGTCAGGCTCAATCTTTTCGTCGAAGAGCCGCGTGCGATCGAGGGCGTATCGTCCCGCAACCGTCAGGGTCTGCAGCACCCGGCGCGCATACTCAGCGCGGACGCCGCGGCGGCTGAAGTTGAAGCTCGAACGAATCGCTTGTTCCAGAAATGCGGTGAGCTGGAGGTCGCCCGGCGCATCGAACGGCCGGGGCTCCCGAAACGTCCCGACGACTCGGTACTCGTTGAAGCCGTAGCCACCCTGATCGGCAATGTCCACCGAATCCACGGCAGGATCGCGCGGCCGGAAGCTGACGCGGGTGAGCAGCGTCACACTTCGATTCTTGCCCCACAGATTGCGGCGACCGACCTGAAAGAACCCTCGCGGCGCGACCTCAATCCGCTCTTCGGCCTGCCGGCCGTCCTCCGCGAGCCTCAACCGTCGGCCTGCCTCGAGACCGCCGCCGTATGCAATGGTCGTCGACGGCGCTTCCTCGACCTCGATCAGCACGTCGCGGTTGTCGCCAGAGCCATGCGGCAAGTCGGCAATGCGCACACGGCGAAAGAGCCCGAGCGCCGCAAGGCGACGCTGACTCTCGACAAGGGCCTCGTCGCCAAGCGGCCCGCCGGGCTTCAACGCGATCTCACGCCGGATCAGTTCGTCGCTCGTTCGCAGGTTGCCGCTCACCAGCACATGATCGACGATGGTTTGCGCGCCCTCGTGCACGCTCCAGTGCACATCCAGTCGGCGCTCCCCGTCCCCGAGGTTGGTGCGCGCCTCGACCCGAACGTTGCGAAATCCCTCGTTCTGATACAGGCGTTCGAGGGCGTTGCGATCCGCATCGAGCTGCGGACGATAAAAGGGTCGTCCTGCAATCAACGCCAGCTGCGAACGCAGGCGCGCCTCGTCGATCGCGCGCGCGCCCTCGATGACGACATCGCCCACCGTCGTCTGGGCGCCCTCGCTGACGGTCAACCGGACGGCGACCGGGCGAATGTTACCGGCGTCAGCGCGCTGTGCGGGTAACACCGTGATCTCAGGCTTGACGACGGCCCGCGCGAATCCGCGAACGCGATAGAGCTCGGTCACGGCTGCGGCAACTGTTGCCACGCGGCTCTCGACGAACGGCTCGCCCGCCTGCAGAGCGAGCAACGGCGCAATGTCGCTTTGCAGCACGACGGTGTTGCCGATGACGTCGATCGAGGCGAGGCGATGAAGGGGGCCTCGCCTCACCGTAAAGGTCAACACCATCTCGCCGCTTCTTTCTTCGCGAACGTACGGTGCTTCCGCCGCTCGGTACCCTTGCTGCCGGAGAAACGCCTCGATATTGCGGCTGGCATCCTCCAGAAGATCGAGATCGACGCTGCGCTCCTGCCGGATGGGCACGAGAGCCTCGCGGCGATTCTCGGGCAGCGGATCACCGGCAAACACGACACGGACTCTGGGGCCGCGATTGACGTCGACGATCAAATCGACGCTTCCCTCATCCGCAAGCGCAGGGGCCAGGTCGGCGTTGGCTTCGTAGTAACCGCCGTCGCGAAGGTCCTCCTCGAAGGCGAGCAGGCGGGCCTCGATCTCCATGCGATCGTACGGTCGCCCACGCTCCAATCGCAGTTTGGCAATCAGCGTGTCCGCGGGTTGACCAGCGTCGCCGCGAACGGTCACGCCGCCGATGGCGGTCCGCGGCCCGGCATCGACCGACAGAGCAAGCTTCACGAGGCCCGGCTCGGGACCACCCAGCAGCCGTGGCTCGATCGCGGGTTTCGCGTAGCCGCGTGTGCCGTAATAGTCGGTCAAGACCTTGATGACATCGGGCACACGCGAGCCGGCAGGCGACGCGCCCAGGCGCTCAGTAATCTCTGTTCTCAGGGTTTGCGTGTCGATAGCCGGCCGGCCGGTCATCTCGATCTCGGTGATGCGCTGAACTGGCACGAGGATCCAGCGAAGGGCGACGCCGTCGGGCGGAACGCCAACTGCGGCGGCAACGACCTGAATGTCTTCGAAGCGTCCCAGACCAACGAGATGGTCGATGGTCTCACGCACATGCTCCATCGTCAGCGGCTGGCCGACGCGTGTTTCGACCAGTTGAAGCACCGTGGGCTCGAGGGTGGCGACGCCGTCGATTTCCACCCGGACATCGCGCAGGGTCCGCCCGAGAAAATCGTGAACGTCAGCGTGAGCGATGGGGGCAGCGAAGACGATCGTGACGATGGCCAGGCCGCTGACCACTAACCGCTGGCCCCTGAACTGCTGCATCAGAACAAATGCCTCTTCCGAACCTCCAGCGCATAGGTGCGATCCTCATTCTGTGAGAGCACCCACCCGAGGCTGTCATTCTGATCGTATTCGAGCAGGATGATCTCGTCCCTCGTCGACGACGACAGGCTCCGCGCGTAGGTCAGATACACGCGATCGGAAATCCGCTTGCCGATCGTGACACGCGCGGCGGGGTTGACGCTCAGCCTCGCCGATTGCTGATAGGGATCCATCAGGAGCGGCGTAATCTGGAAGCTGTCAACGCCAAACGTGTCCTGCACCACGCGGCCGACTTCCTGCGAGAGCGCGCCGGTCAGGGCTCGTGTCGCACGCGCCTGCAGAATGTCCTGCTCGCGTTGGTTCGGCTGCCGCAACGACGCAAGCTCGATGTCACCCGTCGGTGCCGAGTCGCTGAACAGGAGCGTCAGAATGTCAATGGCCGCCAGAGGCGGGTCTGACGTGAACTCCGGCTGCATTCGCTCCGTGGTGCCCGCCATCCGGAGCGTCACCCGATAGGTCTGACCAGGGACACGTACGCGCGTCTCAGCTTCGACGTCGAAGAACGGTTGAATCCGATTGGGATTCGTGAAGTCGAGACTGCCGCGTGTGACCTGATAGCGGCGGCCTTCGAAGCGCACTTCCCCGCGTTCGATGTCGGCACGGCCGAACAGCAGTGGACGGTCGAACGTTCCTCGCAGGTTGAGCTCGCTGCTGGCGACAATGCGTGCGAGATCGTTCTCAATCTGGAGCGTGGAGGGCGCGATGACCCGAACGTCGTAACGAATCGGCAACGTGGTGGGCGTCGCGGCGGCGCCAGTCGCGCCCGGCGGCAGGCCTCCCTCGCTCGTGGCACCCAGCGAGAACATGTTGCCTGATGCGTCGAAGCCGCGAGTCCAACTGGCATTCTCGACGGTGACGGTGCCGCTCAGCAGGGGCCCGGTGGCGGGGCCTTGCAGCGCGAGCGCCGCGTCAACGACAGAGCGCATGCCTTCCGGAAACCGAAGCCGCATGTCGTCGCCGGTGGCGGTGACATCGAACTCAGACACGGCGTAACCGACCAGACCAATTCGTCCGCCGAACCTGACGGTGCCGCCGCCAAGCTTGCCATTGAGTGGCGTGGTGTAGGCCGGGTCGTCGAGCCTGATTCCGGATGCGTTGAACGTCACGACGCCGTTCAGCTCCTCGAGCGCGTGAGGAAACGAGAAATGCCGAAGGCGGCCGTCCGTCACCATCGCCTGGCCTGAAACAATCGGTCGAGAGGCGGTGCCACCGATGAGCGCTGAAACGTCGGCCCGGCCAGAGCTCCGCAAGTCGCCCATGAAACCCTGCAGCACCGCCAGATTCGCAGCGCCGTTTGCCTGAAGTGACAGCACTTGCCGCTGAAGGTCTACGGTGCCGGCCACGTCGAGCGCGGTGTCGTCGCCAACCAGCCTGAAATTGTCGAGACGCAGGGTCTGTCCGTCGACAGCAAGCTGAATCGGACCTTGATTTCGGAGCCGATAATCGACGAGCCGTAGATCGAGCTGTTCGATCGACGTGGCGATTCGGAGCGCATCACGGTTGTAGAGCTCGCCGATCACACGAATCGTTCCGCTGGCAATTGCCGACGTATACGGCGAGAGATCCGGTTTGAACACTCGCGCATAAGGGTCGAGCGACGTGTCGCTGACACGAAACGACAGCTCTGCGTCCGCTTTTTCGTCGAGCGCAATCCGTCCGGCGCCGGAAACGGCAAGTCGCGGCGATGCAGCCTCGAGCTCGTAGGTCAGGAGCGTGTCGCGTACAGAGAGTCGCGCCGTGACTTCGCCGACGCCTTCATCCCCGAAAAACAAATCCTGGACCCCAACCTTGATGTCGTACCGCGGCTCGTCGAATGTCCCGCTGCCTCCGGCAGAAAAGTCGAGCAGTCCGGTGAGTCCGGGCAAGTCGGGGAATCTCGCGACGGCCAATGTCTCCACAGGCAGCCGGCGGCCATCCGCGTTGAACGAATAGGTGCCATTCCAGCCGACATACGCGGCCCCCGTGACGGCGCCAGTACCCTTCGTGATGTCGATGGCATCGAGACGGACGCCACTGCCCTCGAACCGTAGCCCTGCAGTTGCGATCGAGAAGCCTTCCCCGTACGCGGCTCCGTCCGCGATTGACATCCGGCCAAACCCAAAGGGCCGGGTGTACGGACCGTACACATGAAATTCACCGGACAACGTGCCGTCGACCGGATAGTCCTCCAGGTCGAACGCATCGCTCAAATCGGCCAGCGGGCGATTCTCGACCCGAATGCGGGCGTTGATCTCTTCGCCCTGGTCCCGTCGTGGATAGCCCAACGAAAAGACCCCCGAGATATCCATCCGCGATCGGCCGCGCGTCACCACCGCCTTGCTGACGTTCGCGTACGAGTTTTCGACGATCACGTCGCCTTCGGCATCTCCCCAAGTGACATCGAACGCCTGCATCGCGCGACCGCGGAAATGGCCCTCGATGCGTGGGCGGCGGAACGCACCAAGGAGCACGCCGTCGAACTCACCGGCTCCATCCATCTCGATGGCGCGCGTCGATGACCCGAACGCAGTCATCAACCCCGCGAGGAACCGATCGCTTTCCTGCCAGTTGGCGCTCGTGACGTGAAACGGAATTCGTGAATCTTCACCTCGCCAGCTCGTTGCGCCGTTGAAGGTGACGAACGTATGACTCGTCGACAACTCACCGGCCGACAGTTGCACGCCGTGACCATTGAAGGAATAGTCAAGGGCCCCGCTTATCGCCACCGGCGCGAGAGGCAGGTGATTGCTGAACGGTCCCCAGTTGTTCGCGCGGTCCTCGGCTTCCTCAATCTGGGCATCGGTCAACTCCCGCCCCATCGGCGCGATGCTGGCGACCGGCGTCACGAGGATGGATCCTGTGCCCGTTCGATCGCGAAACGAGCCCAGTGGCCATTCGAGGGCGTTCTGGCCCGTCGCCCGTCCGGCCAGCCGAATGCCCGCAAGCTCGTAGAACGCGGTTAGGGATTCGAGGTCGACGTTCTCGTACTCGACGTTGAACCTCGCCCGGCCCCTTCGGCCTGGACGGCCCAGAGGCGCCATCACATGTTTGAAGCGAGTGCGTCCGCCGTGAAACTCGGAGCTGGCGTGGGTTACCTCGAAGCGGTCCGGCACCCATTCGAGCGCGCCTTCCAGATTCTGAAATCGGTAGTCGTTGAGACCGGCATGGCGGCTGAAAAAATTGCCTTTGAGCTCGCGACCACCTTTGAACAAGTGGAACGTGCCGGTGAAGTCGCCGTCACCGTGCAACGAAAAAGTATCCTTCGCAAAGAAGATCTCGCGCATCCGGGCGAACTGCACCTTTGACTTCACCTGGTAAAACATCTCCGGCCAACGCGTCGTGTCGACGACACCAGTCAGCTCGGATTCGGCCCCATCGGTGGTCAGGTCGATGCGATCGAGCACGATTCGTCCGCCCTGCACCTTGAACGTCGTGGACATCGCCGCCGACATGGGCTCGAAGTCCTGAAAGTGGATCGTGCCGCCGGTGAACTGCGCGCGGCCGCGATACTCCGCGAGCTTGCCGGCGGTGACTTCGAGATTTGGTGCGACGACGCCCCAGCGCGACCCTTGGTCGTCGAACACGAACTCACCGCGCGTGGCCTTGACGAACTGCAGCGTCGTGACGACCGGCCGCGGCTCGGTGCGTGGCGCCCGCGGCGGCCCATTGAGACGAGGCCAGTTA
Source organism: uncultured Acidobacteriota bacterium (assembly GCA_963846425.1). GTDB lineage: Bacteria > Acidobacteriota > Vicinamibacteria > Vicinamibacterales > UBA2999 > JACCSI01. The sequence continues at coordinate 455,902 of CAWJVW010000004.1, forward strand.
TGGCGGCCGTTGGCAAAGCTCTCCACCACCATCCGCCAGTCCGACATCTCGACCGTGTCGATCAGAATCTCGCGATCCCAGAGCGCTCGCCAGGTCAGCGACACATCGATGCGCTTGGCGGTCAGCCACGGCCGCGAATCGGGGGTGAGGCCTTCTATTCGAAGATTCTCGACAACGAAGCGGCCTCGGCCAATCTCCACACCGAGCCTCCCGATGTGCATCGGACGGTCGAGCCACTTCGAGCCCTCGCGCTCAGCGCGTTCTCTCAGTGTGGGCCCGACATCGACCGACACCGCCGACACCACGATCGTCGCCACAAGAATGGCAAGAATGACGATCGTGGCACGCACGCGGCGGTAGGTGGCTTTGAGCATGACGGCTGACTAATCCACGATCACAAGCGGGGTACTCGCTTCGACAGACTGCCCTTCGCTGACCAGAACCGTGCTGACGGTCCCCTGGCGAAGCGCGCGAAGTTCGTTTTCCATCTTCATGGCTTCAACGACCACGAGAACCTGTCGCGGCTGCACGACATCACCCGGTTGTACTAACAGGCGAACCACCTTCCCGGGCATCGGCGCGACTACGCGCTGCGCGCCGGCACCCTGCGAGGCGATCGGGTCGCGGGCAGTCCGGCCACGGCCCCGCCGCAGGCGGACAGCGACGCGGTATCCATCGACGTGGACGTCGACCGTCCCATTCCCGGAATGCGCCGGCACGATGGCCTCGACGCTGCGAGCCTTGGTTCTGGCCTCGTCCTGCACGATGAGCGACCACGTGTCCCCGTCCACGCGCGCGGCGTGAACGACCGAGCGACGACCGTCAACCGTGACGAGATAGCTATCCTCCTCACGCCGAACCTCGACCGTGCGCGTCCGGTCGGCAATCTCCAGTTGAAACGTCATCGTGTCTGGCTACCTGAGGGGTCAGCGCAGCGACGAGAGCCGGCTCTCGTCTTTCCAGCGACTCGGTCGATCACGCGCGGCCAGAACGGAGCCCTTCGCCATCTGCGACACCGCCACGGCAATGGCCGCCAGATCCTCGTGCAGTGCGCTTGGCTGGCGGAGCGGTTGCCCGTTTCTCTCGGCGAGCTTGCGGTCGATGAATCCCGTGTCGAATCGTGCCGCAAGAAAGTCTTCGTCCTCCAGCATCCATTGAAAAAATGGAATGGTCGTCTTGATTCCGAGCACCTCGTACTCCGAAAGTGCGCGGCGCATCCGCGCAAGGGCATCAGGCCGTGACTCGCCCCAGGTAATCAGCTTCGAGATCAAGGGATCGTAGAAGATCGGCACATCGCCGCCTTCATAGACTCCGCTGTCGTCGCGCACCCCGGGACCGTGTGGTACGCGCAGATTTGAGATGCGCCCCGGTGACGGCATGAAGCCGCTCTCGGGATCCTCTGCGTAAATACGACACTCGATGGCATGGCCACGCGGTTCCAGGAGGGAGGCCGGGTCGAGCGTGAGCTTCTCCCCGCGTGCAATCCGGATCTGCCACGCCACCAGATCGACGCCCGTCACCTCTTCGGTGATCGCGTGTTCAACCTGCAGTCGCGTGTTCATCTCCAGGAAGTAGTAGGACCCACGTTCGTCCAGCAAGAATTCAATCGTGCCGGCATTCGTGTAGCCGACCGCACGTGCCACCGCTGCGGCGGCAGCTGTCATCTCCCGGCGCAAGCCCGGCGTCACGGCCATCGACGGACTTTCTTCGACCACCTTCTGATGCCGGCGCTGGAGCGAACATTCGCGCTCGACAAAGGGCAGCAGGGTGCCGTGATGATCCCCGAGCAACTGGACTTCCACGTGCCGCGGCTTCACGATGCAACGCTCGAGATACACCGCCGAATCGCCGAACGCCGATCCCGCTTCGGAGCGGGCGGCACGCAGCGCGCTCGGCAGGTCCTCGACAGCGGCGACCATTCGCATGCCTTTGCCGCCGCCGCCCGCGACCGCTTTGAGCATCAGCGGGTAGCCGATGCGCTCGGCCAGGACGATCACGTCGGCGTCTGAGACGCGCTCGTCGAGCGTCTCCTGAGTGCCAGGAACCACAGGCACGCCGGCGCGGATGGCGGCCTGCCGCGCTGCCGTCTTGCTGCCCATCAGGGCGATGGCTTCCGCAGACGGTCCGATGAAGGTCAGCCCTGCCGCGCGACAGGCGCCGGCAAAGTCGGCGTTCTCAGCGAGGAACCCGTATCCGGGATGCACCGCGTCCGCACCCGACCGCCGTGCCGCGTCAACGATGGTCTCGATGCGGAGATAGCTGTCGCGGGGCGGGCTCGGACCCACGGGCCATGCCTCGTCGGCCAGTCGGACATGCAGCGCCGCCCGGTCGCAATCCGAGTAGACCGCAACCGTTGCAATACCCAAGTCGCGACACGCGCGAATGATGCGAACCGCAATCTCGCCGCGGTTGGCTATGAGGATCTTTTTCACGGGGGAGAACCTCACGATTCTAGCATTCAGTCGCTCGGGGCCCGGGGAGACTGACCAGCGCTGTAGGGCCAGGGCTTGTGCCCGACGCCTGATCGCGACAGCCACGCGGAGATCGCGCCCCAGGCGACGGCCCCGGCCACGAACGGCCAGGGTGACGCCAGCGGCCCATGCCAGGCCGGCAGCGTCGCGTAGAAGGCGCCGAGCGACGGGATCACCCGAACGATCTCGCTCATCCCATCGCCGGTCTCCCACAAGACTTTCGGCTCATTCCACACGAGGACATTGATGACGATCTGCAGTGCGATCAGGCAGGTCACAAAAAACGCGCGTCGGCCGGTCATGGCAGTGCCGGCAATCGCAGTGAGAAGCGCAAAGAGCGGGACGAGCGGAACGAGAAAGCGCGGCGCCGGAGACCACGCACCGGTCCAGCCGTGCACGTTCAGAAAAGGCAGGAGGATGCCCAGCAGGCCGGCACCCGCCACCACGGCCAGGACCCCGGCGAGCGATGGCCTCCGGCGCCACAGGAGCACGAATCCAGGCAAGGTGAGCAGGTAGACCGGCGCCAGAGCCAGGAGTCCAAATTCCTGATCGAACAACAAGCCGCTGGCACGAACCCCAATCTCGCGCAGCGTGCCTTCCACAGTGCCGACTCCTGCAAAGCGAACGTGGGGGCTGGAGATCGGCGTGCCCCAGAACTGCCAGTTCAGCGCCGTGCGAACCGCCGCGATGGCGCCGACGCCCATGGCAAATAGCGCAAGCGTGCTGACTTCTCTCCGATGAGTGACGACTGCCACTGCGGCCAGCGCGAGTGAGATTGGCGCGTTGCGAATGTGAATGAACGTCAGCAGACCCACCAGCACGCCGGTGAGCAACGCCCCAGTCGGTACCCAGGGCTCCTGGATTCGTCGCAGGCTCACCAGCACGATGAGCGCCGCGACCAGCTCGGTGTAGAACAAGAACGAGTACGAGAGCAGCGGCGGCGACAACGTCACGAGGAGAGCCCACCAGAATGCCCTTCGCCGATCGATCCCGTGCTTCACCAGCGGGCGCCACACTTCGATGGCAATCAGACCTGCGATGATCGCCATCAGCAGGCTGAGCTCGTGACGCAGAATGAGCGAGGCATTGAGCTTCGCTCGCGTCAGCCAGTCCCGCGGGACCGTCGCATCCAGCCATTCAGCAAGCGGATACGCCACGCGAAGGACTGGCGCCGCGAGCAACGGCAAACCCACATCGTGAACGGGTCGCAACACGCCATCACGGCCGGGGCGCACATGCAGCCCGGGCTCGAGCGTGCCGGCTCCAATCAGGTTTCTCGAGTCGTTGTAGTCGTTCGTGAGATCAAGGTCGCCGTCGAAAGCGACCGACCGCGCGATCATCAAGTAATGCGGCTCGTCCCCCGAACCCGCGAACGTGCCATGCGTAATCAGCCCCCAGACAATCACGAGGGTGATCCCCAGGAGGATCGAGGCGGTTGTGCGGTCGGACATCCTTACAGCGGAATGTTGCCGTGTTTCTTCGGCGGGTTTTTGTCCCGCTTGTGCTCGAGGGTCCCCAGGGCCTGAATGAGCTTGCGGCGCGTTTCGCGCGGGCGAATCACTTCGTCGATGAAGCCGCGCTCGGCGGCCACGTACGGATTGGCGAATTTCTCGCGGAATTCCGCGACCTTCTGCGCTCGCAGCGCTGCCGGGTCGGCGGCCTTCTCGATCTCGCGCCGGTACAGGACGTTCACGGCGCCCTCCGGACCCATCACGGCAATTTCCGCGCTGGGCCACGCGTAATTGAAGTCCGTCCGAATGTGCTTGCTCGACATGACGCAGTACGCGCCGCCGTAGGCCTTGCGGGTGATCACGGTGACTTTCGGCACTGTGGCCTCCGCAAAGGCAAACAACAGCTTCGCACCGTGCCGGATGATCCCGCCGTATTCCTGAACGGTCCCGGGCAAAAAGCCGGGCACATCCTCGAATGTGATCAGAGGGATGTTGAACGCGTCGCAAAAGCGGACGAAGCGCGCGCCCTTCACCGAGGCATTGATGTCGAGGGTGCCTGCCAGGTGGGCCGGCTGGTTGGCCACGACGCCGACCGCGCGGCCGCCAAGGCGTGCAAATCCCACGACCAGATTCTTCGCGAAGTGCTCGTGCACCTCCAGAAAATACCGGTCGTCCGCAATGCCGTGGATCACGTCGAGGATGTCATACGGCTGATTCGGTGACGGCGGTATCAGCGCGTCGAGTGATTCATCTTCACGATCGATTGGATCCTGGGTCTCGACCACCGGCACGTCGTCGAGGTTGTTCCCAGGCATGAACGACAGCAGCTCACGAATCAGCGCGATGCACTCAGCGTCGTCTTCGACAGCGAAGTGCGCGACGCCGCTGCGCTCGTTGTGCGTCATCGCGCCGCCGAGGTCTTCCTTCGTCACGTCTTCGTGCGTTACCGTCTTGATGACGTCGGGGCCCGTCACGAACATGTAGCTGGTTTGCTTCACCATGATGATGAAGTCGGTGATCGCGGGGGAATACACGGCCCCGCCGGCGCAGGGGCCAAGCACGGCGGAGATCTGCGGCACCACGCCGGAGGCGAGCGTGTTGCGGAGAAAAATGTCGGCGTAACCCCCCAGAGAGAGGACGCCTTCCTGAATGCGGGCGCCGCCCGAATCGTTGAGCCCCACGATCGGAGCGCCGTTTCGGACAGCCATGTCCATGGCTTTGCAGATTTTCGCGGCGTTTGTTTCCGAGAGCGAACCGCCAAACACGGTAAAGTCCTGTGCGAAGGCGTACACCACCCGGCCGTTCACGCGGCCGTGGCCCGTGACAACGCCGTCGCCGGGAATGATCTGGTCGGCCATCCCGAAATCAGTGCATCGGTGCGTGACGAGCTTGTCGACCTCCTCAAAGGTGCCGGGATCGAACAGACGCTCCATGCGTTCACGAGCGGTCAGCTTGCCCTGGTCGTGTTGCTTGCGCAGCCGTGCTTCGCCGCCGCCTAGTGCGGCGCGCCGTTCGCGATCCTCGAGTTTGTCGATTGGGTTCATCTGATCAACCACGTACGATGCACGGAAGCACAGAAACACGGATAACAAAAATAGTCCGTGCTTCCGCGCTTCCGTGCACCGTGCCGGTTCACGCCTCCACGCATGGGTTGCTCAATGATCCGACACCCGCCACTTTGACCATCACGCGATCGCCGGGCTTCAACGGGCCCACGCCCGACGGGGTGCCCGTGGTAATGATGTCACCGGGTTCGAGCGTGCAGAAGCGCGTCACGAATTCGACGAGCTCCGGCACCGGGAAGATCAACTGGTTCGTGTTCGACGATTGTCGCTTCTCGCCGTTCACCCAGCCTTCAATCACGAGGTTTGACGGATCGAGACCGACGGCGATGCACGGGCCCATCGGCGCAAAGGTGTCGAACCCCTTCGCACGCGTGTACTGGACGTCTTTTTTCTGCAGGTCCCGCGCCGTGACGTCATTGAGGCATGTCAGGCCAAGTACATAGTCCATCGCGCTAGCGGCCTTGACGCCGTACGCCCGCCGTCCCATGACGACGGCCAACTCGGCTTCATGGTCGATGCGGCCCGCCCACGAAGAAAGGCGAATGGCATCCTCGGGCCCGATCACAGAGGACGGTGGCTTCGAGAACACCAGCGGCTCGTCGGGCAGCGGCTTGTTCATCTCCGCAGCGTGATCCTTGTAGTTCAAACCAATGGCGATGATCTTAGACGGCTGCACCGGTGTCGTAAAACGCAGGCCGGTTTCCTCGATCAGCATGCCGACGTGGTAATCGCCAAAGACGTGCCCTTCGAGCCAATACAGGCCGCCATCGCGCTCGAGCGCGTAACGGCCACCCATTCCTTGTCTGATGCGGTAGATGCGGTCCATCAACGTGTCACTTCTCAGTTTCCAGTTGTCAGTTTCCAGTTCAAAGTGTCTTGCAACGCCACCGGCTGCTCCTCATTGTCTAGCCGTCTCCTCCACCTTGTTCGACTCCGCGCTTCGGTTGCCCGCCTTGTCGACCGCGACGACGGCGTAAATGTAAAGCGTGCCTGGACGGACGGAGTTGTCGGTGAAGGTCGTGGCTGGAATCGAGTCCGTCATCAGCGGTGTGAGTGTGGCATTGGGGCCTTCGCCCCGCAACACGAGATAGCCGGCAAGATCCGCCGCGGGACTCGGATTCCAAATCAGGCTGATGCCACCGGAGGCGGCGACGGCAACCAAATCGCTGGCCGGCGCCGGTGCAAAGGTGTCGGCAAACGACGCGCAGACGACGGGGGATGCCGGTCCGCGCACGTGCAGGCCCGAAAGGATATCCACCGGCCGCACGATGAAGCAGCGTTCCGTGCCGAGCGTAATGCCCGGTTGCACGAACTCGAGGGCGCCGACGGGGGCTGGCGTCAAAGGCTTGGGCATGGCGGGCGTTGCGTTCGCCGCCGCAGCTGCTCGGGGGACTTCGTAAACGTCGTACGTCGTGGGCGGCGGGCTTGGCGCGATCGATCGCGACGGCAGCAAACCGGGTGGCGTCGGCGCCTCGATGCCTCGCACATCCACGGGCGGCTTCCAGCGGATCCTCACAGCTTTCTCATCAACCGCAATCTCCGGGGCTGGCGGCGACGAGCTGGTCAACCCGAGCGGCGCCGGCGTGAGATGTGTCGGCGGTCCGTAGCGGCCGCGGGGACTGACGCCAACCGCAAAGTAAAAGCGTTGAGGACCTTCGGTTGCAGACGGCGCGATGAGTGGCTCCGCGATATCTGCAGCAACACCGGAGCCAGGTTTGCCGGGGACAGGTTTGCCGGGGACAGGTTTTAAACCTGTCCCCGATACCCGTGTCGCCGCAGTGATGGTGACGCGCGCCTCAGGCGTCAAAGCCTCGCGAATCACGACGGCTGCGCCCTGATCGACTCCAGGGCCCGGAGGCGGCACTGGCAGTGGTGGCATTCCCTCTTTCGGTGGAGGTGGTGGCGTGGACGGCCGTCGCACCTGCTCGCTGCCCACGAGCGTCGCGAGATCACGCAGGTCCCCTGGATCCTCGATCTCTGGTACTTGCTCGGCGGTCAGGCCATACACCTCGAGACGCGCGATGTCAGCGGGCCCGACGCCGTCCGCGTTCACCGTCGGCGCGTTGAACTGCACATACACATCGTTATCGATGCGGGTGACCGTGAAGTTTGCGGGAGCCGCCGGGATGCGCTGCAGGGGCGGCAGCGGATTTCCGCGTTTCCCACAGGCGAGGACCACGGAGACGAGCAGAACGAAGAACGAAGCACGAAGGACGAAGAACGCCAACACAGAGAACGAAGAACAACGAACGGAACGGGGAACGTGGGCGGTACTCGGTTCCGTTCGTTGTTCCCCGTTCATCCGTTGCGTTCTTCGTTCTTCGTCTTTCGTTCTTCGTTCTCCCACGTTCACAGGATGTAGCGCGAGAGGTCTTGGTTCTTGACGATATCGGCGAGCATCCGGCGCACGTAGGCGGCGTCGATGGTAATCGATTTCTCTGCGAGCTCTGGCCCTTCGAACGAGATTTCATCGAGGAGACGCTCCATCACGGTATGAAGCCGGCGGGCGCCGATGTTTTCGGTCTGCTCGTTGACGATCGCCGCAAACTCGGCAATCAGGTCAATCGCGTCGGTTGCAAAGGTCAGGTCGACTCCTTCGGTGCCCATCAAGGCCATGTACTGGGTGACCAGCGAGCTGCGCGGCTCGGTGAGAATCCGTACGAATTCTGCCTTTCCCAGCGGCTCGAGCTCCACGCGAATCGGAAAGCGGCCCTGCAACTCTGGGATGAGGTCCGAGGGCTTCGAGACATGGAAGGCGCCGGCCGCGATGAACAGGATGTGATCGGTCCGCACCATCCCGTGCTTGGTGTTGACGGTGGTGCCTTCGACAATCGGCAGGATGTCGCGCTGCACGCCCTCGCGGCTCACGTCGGGGCCATGACCGCCCTCTCGTCCGGCAATCTTGTCGATCTCGTCGAGAAAGATGATGCCGGCCTGCTGCACGCGATCGACCGCGGTGCGGGCAACCTGGTCCATGTCGACCAGCTTCTGTTCTTCTTCCTGCGCGAGCGCGTCCTTGGCGTGTTTGACCGGCACCCGTTTTTTCTTCGAGCGGCCCTGAAAAAGGCCGGGCATCATGTCTTTGAGGTTGAACTCGACCTCTTCGATGTTGGCGCCGGAAATGATCTCGAGCGACGGGAAACCCTTCTCGCGCACTTCGATCTCGACGATGCGATCGTCAAAACGTCCCTCGCGCAGCTGCTCGCGCAGCCGCTCGCGCGTGCGCTGCGTTTCTTCACGAACCTGTGACGGATCTTCGTCGGGCGCGTAAGGCCGTGGCGGCAACAGCAGGTCGAGCAGGCGATCCTCGGCGTTCTGCTGCGCCTTGGCGCGCACCTCGACGATTTGTTCGTCGCGGACCATGGCCACGCCGATCTCGACGAGGTCGCGCACCATCGACTCGACATCGCGGCCGACGTAGCCGACCTCCGTGAACTTCGACGCTTCGACCTTGAGGAACGGCGACTGCGCCATCTTCGCCAGGCGTCGTGCAATCTCAGTCTTGCCCACGCCCGTGGGACCAATCATGAGGATGTTCTTTGGCGCGACTTCGTCGGCGAGATCGGGCGACAGCTTCTGGCGGCGCATGCGATTGCGAAGAGCGATGGCGACCGCGCGCTTGGCTTGCTTCTGACCAACGACGTGTTTGTCGAGCTCCGCGACAATCTCGCGCGGCGTCAGAGCGTCGATGGATGTGTGGGTGCGTTCGGGCAGTCGGATGACGCTCATGGATTCTGGACGCTCACAACTCTTCGATCGTGAAGTTACCGTTGGTGTAAATGCAGATCTCGGATGCGATCGTCATGGACTGCTCGGCAATCGCACGCGCATCGAGCGTACTATGACGGATGAGCGCCTTTGCCGCTGCCTGCGCAAACGCGCCACCCGATCCAATCCCGATGATGCCATCGTCTGGCTCGATGAGGTCGCCGGTGCCCGACAGGAGAAACGTGGACTTGCGGTCGAGAATGAGGAGCATGGCTTCGAGCCGCCGCAGCGCCCGATCAGTGCGCCAGTCCTTGGCGAGCTCGACGGCGGCGCGGTCGAGATTGCCTCGATATTGCTCCAGCTTGGCCTCGAACCGCGAAAAGAGCGCAAACGAATCGGCCGCCGATCCCGCGAAGCCAGCCAGCACGCTGTCGTTGTAAAGGCGACGGATCTTACGGGCCCCATGTTTGACGACTGCGTTGCCCAGCGTCACCTGTCCGTCGCCCACCATCACGGCTTTGTCCTTATGGCGCACCGCGAGGATGGTCGTCGCGTGGATCATCTGTCGAGGCTATCTGCTCGTTCGAAGCAGTGTCAAGAAACGCGGACGCTGATGCCCCCGGCAGGCGACGACTTCGGCCGGGGAATCGGGCGGCAACCGCGTAAACATGGCGGAGTTCGTGCAAACTCGAGCTGGCAGGGGCGTTGCTTGATAGTTACAGTGTCAGTGGCACTGTCTTCGGAAGGAGCCTTTATGAGGTCGGTCGTCCTTACGGCCACGCTCGTCGGTACGCTTTGGCTGGGAGTCCCGGGCACCCTCTTGGCGCAAGAGCCTGAGCCCGCGCCGGCACCTGCCCCTGCGCCTCCACCCCGCGATGTCGCGGTCAAGCGCGATGCGGCAGTCCCGCGCGCTGAAAGGGTCGTGACGCGCGACTCCGAGGCCCGCACGCGCACGTCGGACACCCCCCGCGAGTCGTCGGACGCCACGCAGGCAGAACGCCGGCGTGCGCCCGCAAGTGCGGCTTCGGCGGCCAGCGCTGCGGAGGATCAACGTTCGAACGGAGGGCAGCGTCGCGGCGCCGTCAGGCGGCCGCCATCGGGCGAATCCGGCCGACAGGGCACCCGCGATCGTGCCGTTCCTCGCGAAAGCGCCCCGCGACGCGATGATCCCATCTATGTGTATCCGGACTATCGCCGGTACAACCGCTACTACGACCCGTGGGGTTATGGGGCGTTCGGACTCGGATACCTCTACTACTCGCCGTGGGGCTGGGATCCTGGCTATTACGGGTACGGGTACGGCCGCGGATATGGCTACGGCGGCGGATCTGGGTATGGCGGCCGGTATGCCCCCTATGGTTACGACCTCGGGCGGGTCAAACTCAAGGTCAGGCCCCGCGACGCGGAGGTTTTTGTCGACAACTACTTCGCCGGCTACGTCGACGACTTCGATGGATTTCTTCAGGCGTTGAAGCTGGACAGCGGCGGCTACCGGATCGAGATCCGCAAGCCAGGCTTCGAGACGCTGCATTTCGATGTGCGGGTGCAGCCGGACCGCACGATTACATTCCGCGGGGAGATGAAGGCAATGCCTTAGGCGGGGGGAGGACTAAGGACGAAGAACGAAGAACCCAACGAACAACGAGAAACGGCCAACGGAACAAAATCATTCCGTCGTTCTTGTTTCGTTCTTGGTTCTTCGTTCCGTGGTTGTGTTCTTAGTTCTTCGTTCTTAGTTCTTCGTTCATTACAATCACCTCGTGGTGCGCACCATCGCCGCCATCTCGCTCGTCTACGACATCAGCGTCGGCGTCACGCTGTTCTTCTTCCGCGAGCTCCTGCAAGTCTGGTTCGGGGTGGCGGCGCCGCAGCCGCCCATCCACGTCGACCTCAACGCGATCTTTGTCACATCGGTTGGTGTCGGCTATCTGCTGCCCTTTCGCGATCCGATCCGCTATCGCGCCTACCTGTGGATCTTTGGCGTAGCCCTGAAGGGCGCCGGGGCGGTCGCGTTCGTTCTGGACTATGTGCTGCGCGGCTCGCCGCCGGCGTTCTTGCTGTTCGCCGCGAGTGACGGCACGCTGGCTGCGCTGACGCTCATCGCGCTCGTGAGAACGCGGAGCTGAGAACAAGACACGTACAAGCCTCAGAGCCTCAGAGCCCGGAGAACTGTTTTACGTCTCGTCTCTGGGCCTCTGAGTCTCTGAGGCCCGAAGGTCGTTGTTAGTTCTTCGTTCTACTGCGGAACCACAAATAGAGTGGAATGCCCGCACCGATCACGAGCAGCCCTGTGAGGCTGGAGGTTGGTTCGCGGTAGATCGCGTTGACGATCATCACGGCACTGAAGAGCACGAAGATGGCGGGCGTGACGGGATAGCCGACTGCTTTGAATGGGCGCGGCGCCTGAGGATCGCGCGCGCGCAGCACGAACACCGCGGCGACGGCAATGCCCGCAAACAGCGTGATCGCAAACGCCACGTAGTTGCCAAGCGCATCGAGGCTGCCTGTCAAAATCAGCACGGTCGCCCACAGCGCCTGTGCCGCAATCGACGTGGCGGGTGTCTTGTAGGTGGGATGAACGCGGGCCGCCGCGGGAAAGAACACGCCGTCGCGGGCCATCGCGAAGTAGATGCGCGGACCAGCAAACGTCCACGCGTTGATTCCGGCCGCGAGGCTGATCAGCGAAACAACGCCCATGATGTCGCCCGCGCGAACCCCGAGCAGTCGCTCGGCGGCAACATCCAACACGCTGCCCTTGATTGTCACAAGCTCGCTAATCGGGATCACGTACAGGTACAGCACGTTGATCAGCAGGTAGATGAGGGTGACCGCGGCGGTGCCCAGCGCGAGCGCCAACGGCAGGTTGCGGCCCGGGTCCCGCACTTCTTCCGCCATGTAGGCGGCCGCGTTCCAGCCCGAATACACGAACATCACCACGATCAGTCCCGCAAACCAGCCCGTGGGCGTCACCACGCCGGCAGCTTGTTGAAGGCCGCCAGCCGTGCTGCCGCCCATCGTCAGGCCCATCGCGATGAAGATCAGCAGGCTCCCGACCTTCAGGATCGTCAGAGCGTTACTCACGAACTTGCCCGGTCCAACGCCCCGAATGTGCACGAACGCAAAGAGCCACACGGCCGCGATCGCGATGATCGTCTGATTAGAAACCGTGATCGGCAGATAGGGAATCGGGATCGCGAACCACGGCGCCGAGCTTGCGGATCCGGGGATGAAACGTTCGAGGTAGAGCGGGATGATCATCGCGCTGGCTGCCATCGCACCCGCGAAACCGGCGACAAACGATGTCCAGCCGGTGAGGAATCCCGCGAGACTCCCGTACGCTTCACGAAGATAGACATATTCGCCGCCCGCACGTGGACGAAGCGCGGCGAGTTCGGCGTATGCCATGGCGCCGCAGAATGCCAGGGCGCCGCCTGCCAGCCATGTGGAGAGAAACAGCCACGTGTCCGGAACGTTCGTGGCGATGATGGGCGGAAAGAACAGAATTCCCCCACCGATGACGTTGGCGATGATGATCGCCGCCGCGTCGAGGGGACCTAGACGGCGTTCGAGAGCTTGCCGGGTTGCTGTCGTGGTCTCGGTCGTCACTGGGTCAGGAGTTGTCGGTCAATGGGAAACTCGGCGAGTTTAGCCCAGACCCTCGATCCCTGCCGCAGGAATATTTCCACCTTTGCGTCCACGAATTCGCGGTTCTGAAGCATCTGCATCCGCGGTTGCTCCCCCGTGTACCCCAAGCCCGACCGCAGGACGAGTTCCTGACTCAAGGCCCCTGGCCCAAGCGGTTCACCCCGCACGGCCCATCCGAAGTGCTCGCCCCACATTTCGACCTCGCCCACGCGCTTGAAGACGGCGTTGATCTGAATGGATCGCACCGGATCGCCGGACTTGTTGCGCAGTTTGAGCGAGATGCTGGGCACGAGCTTGTTCATCTGGCCCTCGACCAGGCCCGCGTCGTACCAGCCCGTTGTGACGTCGTGCGCCTCGAGGACCGTGGTGGGATCGATGTTTCGATTGCAGCCGATCGACACGGCCAGCAACAGGCCGAGAACCGGAACCGTGCGGCTCATGACGCGATCTTATGACACCAAAGGCTACTGAATGTTCCGTCGGTTCGGAGCCTCGCTAGAACTCCCGTATCTGAACCCGTTTCTTGACCTCGTCCTTGTCAATCTGACCCGATCGAAACAACGCCAGGTCGGAGCCTTTGATCTTCAGCAGCACGGTGACGATTTCTTCATACGGATCGGCCGGCGCGAGCATGTCGCGCGGCATGTTGTCGCGGGCGCCCACGGTGAGGAACTCGTCGGGGCCAAGGCCCATCGGCAAGCTGTAGACAATCATCGCGTCGATGAGCGCGTTCTGTACTGCGGCGGTGTAAGCACGATTGATGGCGTTGGGATCCTGCAGATACTTGGGATCGAGCGATGGCGCGGGCGCACTCGCCCGCGGCGGGGTTGGCGCTGGCGCCGGATCGGAACCAACCATCGCGGCGCTGACGGCTTTATCGCCCGACGCCGTCGTCGGGAAGCTCAGTTCGGGAATCTTGTTGGCGTTGGTGATGGGGCCAAGGCGTAATTCGAGAAAAGTGATTGCGTTCTCGAGAGCCTGGCGATCGGCGGGCGTCCGTGTACCTTTCGCCTGATTCTTGAGCACCGCCAGCGCGTCGTTGAGCCCTTTGTCATCCTGGCCGAGCATGGTCCTGAGACTCCAGACCATGCTCTGGTGAAGGATCGGCACGCCGACGTCGAAGAACACGCCGTAACCTTCGAGATACACACCGCGAGCTTGCGGTTCGCCCGACACGGTCATCATCTCCGGAACGACGGATCTGATTTCGCGCGTGAGCCGCTGCGCGCCGAAGGACACGGCGCGGACCAGCGCGCCTTCCATGACGTAAATCTGATCGCGGAGCTCGCTGCGATCGAGCGGTCGTGTGATTCCAAGCGGCGCCGTTGGCGTCGGCACGGGCGTCTGCGTGTGAGCCGCCGACGCCAGGGTCAGGATGAAGAGTGTCGTTACCACGATCGAACCTGTCCTGCTCATACTGCTCCCCTACGGAATCGGCTGCGCGGCCACGCGGCGCAGTAGATTTCCGACTTCCTGCTGGCCCGCTTCGACCTTGAACGTCCGGCCGGTGAGGGCGCCAAAACCCTGGTTGATGTTCACGAGATCCGCACGCCGGCGCATCTCGACATCACGATTCAATTGAATCAGGCGGACTGCCAGCTCCTGTCGCTGTCGCTGTTCGCTCTCGTCCAGCATCGCCTGCACGCGCCGGAGGATAGCAGCGTTGTCGGTCGCGGCGGGAGCGGATGCGCGACCAGCAACGTCCTCTGGTGCGCCGGCACGTCTCATCTGCGCCAGCTCCGTCCGCAAGTCACGCTCGAGCGCGACGAGTGCCGGACGCCAATCCTCAGCGGGAGCGTTGACCGCCTGCACGGGTGCCGGTGATGCGGCCGGCGCACCCATCCATCCGGTCGTCACGGTCAGGCCGTCATTTCCATAGCGAACCTGAAGATTCGCGAGCGCGGCTCCCACGGCCAACACAAGGACGGCGGCGGCGACTTGCGCCCACGCGGGCAGCGCCCCAATCCTCGCCCAACGGGATGAAGTCAGGACGGTCGCGGGTTTCGGCGCAATGGTGAAGCCCAGCTCGGACTCGGGGGGCAGCCACGCCTGGAGATCCTGCCGCACGGCCTGCAGCCCTTCGACTTCGCGCGCGCACGCCACGCACGACCGAACGTGACGCTCCACCTCGCGACGTCCGTCCGCGTCAATCTCGCCATAGAGATACGCGACGAGCATGTTCTTGTCGTCGCAACTGAAAGTTTCGCTCATGATGCCTTCTCGCTGGTTCCAGCCTGACCCGTTCCGCGGGTCATTCCACTTGCTTCCAAATGCCGCCGTAGTACCGACAACCCCTGATACAACCGCGTCTTCACGGTGCTGAGGGGACAGCCTTGAAGCTCGGCGATCTCCTGAAACGTGAGGCCGTGATATTCCTTCAACACGATCGCGGTCCGTTGCTCTTCGGGCAAACGCTTCATTGCCTCCGCGACAGCCGCACTCATTTCGCGGCGTGAGACGAGCTCCTCGATCGATTCGATCGGTCCTTGCTCGCTCGCGAGCTCGATGAGGTCAACCCCCTCGGGCGCCGCAACCGTGGGCGTGCGCCGCTGTTTGCGAATCCAGTCGCGGCACAGGTTCAACGCGATCCGGTACAGCCACGAAGAGAATTTCGCCTGGCCTTTGAACCCTGGGAGCGCACGGAACGCGCGTAAAAACGTCTCCTGGACAATGTCACGCGCCTCCTCTTCCCGGCCGATAGTTCGGTACGCGAGGGCGTAAATCGGGCGTTCCCAGCGGAGGATCAGCTGGTTGAAGCTATCAGCGTCGCCATTGACGGACCGTGCGACCAGCTCTTCGTCGGTCCATGCTGTCCGGACCAGGCGGGGCTCCTTCCCGGATGCGGTTGCTCGCCCTTCACCTCGGTAAGACGGCGGGCGCGTCCGGTTAGTCGGGGGACTGATAAACCACAGTTTATCAGCCCCTTACCCGGGTCATCCGGCCCCGTCTCTGGCATACAATCGAGTTGGTGAACGAGCGAGTGCGCTTGTGGCCCCTCGCACGGGCCATTGCACGCCACGATCGGATGGCGAACGTGCTCATAGCCATTCACGAGGAGGCCCTTCGGGCCTCTGGAGGACGCTCGAGCGTCATCCTCCGCGTTCATCCCGTCACCCGCAAGCTTTTTGGACTCTCGGCGTCCGGCCTGGATGATCTCGATCCGGCCCCGTGGTTGGCCGGGCGCCGCGGAGTGAAGGCTGTCGAGGACGCCTGGAAGGCGGGCGCCCCCATCGTCATCACCCACCTGCCGGAGCTCACCAGTCGCCTTCAGTCCAAAGCGGCCATCCTCGCGCCGCTGGTCAATCACGGCGAGCGGCTTGGCCTGCTGGCTCTCGGCGTCGACGATCCGGAAACCGCGACCCAGGCGAGCGATGAGATTGCCGCGGTAGCCGACATGCTGGCGTTGGCGCTCGATCGCGCACGGTTGAGCCGTGACGTGACGCTCCAGAAAGAGGTCAGGGAGCTGGGACTGAGTTTGACACGCTCGGTTTCGTCAGCCCTCGATTTGAAAGCGAGCCTCGAAATCTATTGCGACCGCGCGTGCCGGTTGCTCATGGCCGATCGCGTCTCTGTCTGGCTGCACGATCGTCGCGCGCGGGCGTTGGACCTGGTCGCGTCGTCCGACGGCGCGGAGGTCGCCGCCGAGCGCCGGTTGGCTGCTGACGACCCGGCGATTCCCGTGTCGCGGGCGATGCGGGCCACCCGTGCCGAAATCGTCAAGAAGACAGGCGCCGGAACCCCAAATGTCGTCGTGCCACTCACCGGACGCCGCCGAGCGCTCGGCACCCTGGAAATTACGGGCATCAGGCTGGAACCGGGCGACGAATTCCAGGCGATCGAGCGGCTCGAGGAGGCCGCAGCACAGGTCTCGGCGGTCGTGGAAAGCGTCTTTCTGCTCGACGACCTGCTGCGATCGCGCCGCGAGCTGGAGAGCACGTTCGATTCGCTGGCCGATCTCGTCGTTGTCAGCGACGGTGACCTGTGCGTGACACATGCCAACCAGGCGTTCGCCGCGCGCCTTGGCCGGAGCGCCGCCGAGCTCATCGAACACCCGCTCGCCGAGTTCTTCGGGGCCGACCTGGTGTCGTGGGTGGAGCGAATCGGGCCGGGGAGTCAAAAGGACGGCGCGAACGAGTCGGAATCGCGCGAGCTTCAGGACCCCGTGCTTGGCGGCACATTTCTCTTCACGGTCAGCCCGCTCGTCGGACGTGACGACCAGCGGATCGGGACGGTCGTCGTGGCCAGCGACGTCACCGAGCAGGCCCGGCTTCAGGCCGAGCGCGTGGAGCTGCGGGATCGCTTGACCCAATCAGAAAAGCTGGCGGCTCTTGGTCAATTCGTCGCCGGCATCGCGCATGAGCTGAACAATCCACTTCAAGGGGTGCTGGGCCACCTCGAACTCATGCTGCAGGAGACGGCGAAGTTTCCGGCCCGGTCCAAGCGCGATCTGAAACTGGTGTTTCGCGAAGCCGAACGTGCGGCGAAGATTGTGCACAACCTCCTGGTTTTCGCGGGCTCGCGTCGCATCACGCGTCGCCGATTGAACGTGAATCACGTGGTAACCCGCGTGTTGCGCCTCCGCGGAGCGACCTCGGCGGCGACATCCATCGAAATCGTCAAGAACCTGGCGCCCAAGCTTCCCCGTGTCGCGGGCGATGCCCTGCTCCTGCAACAAGCCCTGCTGAACATCGTCATGAATGCCGAACAGGCGCTCGCGACCGTCGACGGTCCACGCCGCCTCGAACTACGTACCCGGCAGCTGGGTCGTGGGATGATAGAGATTCAGATTGCGGACAACGGTCCGGGCATCTCCGCCGAGGCTATGCCGAGGCTCTTCGAGCCGTTTTTCACCACAAAGGAAGTGGGCCAGGGCACCGGGCTTGGGTTGGCCATCGCGTACGGCATCATGCAGGAACACGACGGCCGGTTGTCGGCGGCCAACCGGGCGGAAGGCGGCGCTGTCTTTACTCTTGAATTGCCGTCGGGAGCGGACGCGGTAGAATAGGCGATTGGGGCTCCGTGGGTATCAACTTTCCTAACGACGAAACCTTTCTCACGACCGAAGAGGTCCTCGAATACCTTCAGGTCAACTTGCGAACGGTGTACCGCCTGATCAAGGCGGGAAAAATTCCTGCAGTGCGCGTCGGCCGGCAATGGCGGTTTCGCAAGCGGGACATCGACGCGTGGCTGGACGCACAGCGGCCCCGCGGAGAACGCTCCGAGCCCGCCGCTACCGAACGGCCCGCGGTGCGCACCGACGAACCACCTCGGGTGCTCGTCGTAGACGACGAAGCGAGCATCCGCGAGCTGCTGTCGAAGACGCTTGCCCTCGCCGAGTATTCAGTCGATACCGCGCGCGATGGACGCGCAGCGATTGAACGCCTCCGTCTCGGGCACTACGATTTGCTCATCGCCGATTTGAAAATGCCCGGCGTTGACGGCCTGTCACTGATTCGCGAAGCCAAGCGGTTGAAGGCAGACCTTCCCGTGATCATCATCACGGGCTTTTCGACCGAGTCGAGCGCGATCGAAGCCGTGAACCTTGGCGTTGCCGGTTATCTGACGAAGCCCTTCCGGGTACCGCAGGTGCTCGCCGCGGCCGCTCGCGCGCTGGGCGAATGACATTTGGTGATTTGGTGATTGGGGATTTGCGATTTGATTGGGTGATTTGGTGATTGGGTGATTTGGATTGCGCGATTTGGTGATTGGGTGATTGGCGCGCAAAGCACCCAATCGCCAATCACAAATCAAATCGCCAAATCCATCAATCCCTCAATGAAATCGACCAATAACCAATTCACCAAGTCATCCAATGCATGATCCACCTTCGTGAGCTCCACAAACAATTCGGCGGACGCGTCCTGCTCGACCACATCACGTGGCAGGTTGGCGACCGCGATCGTGTGGGACTGTGCGGGCCGAATGGCGCCGGAAAAACAACGCTGCTCCGGATGCTGGCCGGATTCGATGAGCCCGATGAAGGAGAGATCGTCCGCCCCAACGCCCTGACGATTGGATACCTGCCTCAGGACGGCCTCATGCATCGCGGCCGTACGGTTGTTGACGAAGCGAGCCTCGCCCTCAAGTCCCTGCTCGACATGAAGGCCGAAATGCACGACCTCGAGCATCGTATCGGTGACGAGACCCTGTCGGCCGGCGAACACGAAGCCGCGTTGCATCGCTACAGCGACCTTCAAGAACGCTTCCGCATGGAGGACGGCTACCACCTCGAGTTGAAGGTCGCCAACGTTCTTCGTGGTCTCGGGTTCGAGCCCGCGGACTTCGACAAGCCGACCGACCACCTCTCAGGAGGCTGGCAGATGCGGCTGGCATTGGCGAAGCTGCTCCTTAGCCAACCAGACCTCCTGCTGCTCGACGAACCGACCAATCATCTCGATCTCGACGCGCGCAACTGGCTCGAGGCATACCTCACTGCCTATCCGCACTCCGTGATACTCGTCTCGCACGACCGCTATTTCCTGGACGCGGTCGTAACACGGATCGCGGACCTCGCACTGCGGACGCTGACCGACTATCACTGCAACTATTCTGAGTACCTCGTTCAGCGCGAGGCGCGCATGGACCGGCTGCGCGAAGCCAAGAAGCGACAGGACGAAGAGATCGCACGCGTGCAGGAGTTCATCGATCGTTTTCGTTATCAGGCGACCAAAGCGGCGCAGGTCCAGAGCCGCGTGAAGATGCTGGAGAAGATCGAGCGGATTGACGTCCCGCCCGAACGCAAGCGCATTCATTTTCATTTTCCACCCGCGCCGAAAAGCGGTCGCATGGTGTTCGAGCTCAAGGGCGCGCGCAAAGCCTACGGGCCGAAGGTCGTGCTGGAACACGTGGACCTGCACATCGAGCGGGGCGACCGGATAGGGCTTGTCGGACACAACGGCGCCGGCAAATCCACCTTGATGCGCCTGCTGTCGGCTGAAGAGCCGCCAGATCGGGGGGCGCGCGCGGAAGGCTATCAGGTCGTCACGCAATACTTTGCGCAGGACGAGGCCACGCGGCTCGATCCGGATCTGACCGTCTACGAAACGCTCGCCTCCGGGTCGCCCAACGCGATGATTCCGGCAATCCGCAACATTCTCGGTGGCTTTCTGTTTTCGGGTGACGATGTTTATAAGAAGGTGGCGGTGCTTTCAGGCGGGGAGCGTACGCGGCTTGCGGTCGCACGTATGTTGCTGCGGCCGTCGAACACGCTGCTACTCGACGAGCCCACGAACCACCTCGATCTCGACTCGAAGGAAGTCCTGCTGGATGCGCTCGCCGATTATGGCGGCACGCTGATCTTCGTGTCACACGATCGGTACTTCG
This sequence comes from uncultured Acidobacteriota bacterium, assembly GCA_963846425.1. Classification (GTDB taxonomy): domain Bacteria; phylum Acidobacteriota; class Vicinamibacteria; order Vicinamibacterales; family UBA2999; genus JACCSI01. The sequence goes on from CAWJVW010000004.1 coordinate 476,065, forward strand.
TCGAACAGCTCGCCACGCGGATCGTCGAGGTCGCCGACCGCAATGCCACGCTCTATCCAGGCACCTACAGCGAATATCTCTGGAGCAAGGAAGGCGCCGCTTCCGCCCCCGCTCGCGCGGGATCACCCGCGAGCGCCGACGAAACCTCGCCGAAGCGGCCAGGAGGCCGCGAAGGCGGGCGCGCGGCATCCGCGGCACCTGCGGCACCTGCGGCACCTGCGGCACCCGCGGCACCTCGCGACCTATCAAGAGCGAAAACGAGACGCGGCCGAACGGCGGAAGCAGGAAAAGGCCCGGCAAAGCCTGTCCGAGCGCATCACCGCCCTCGAGGGACGGATCGCGGATTGCGAACGCGCGATCAAGGATCTCGAGTCACAAATGGCGGCGCCGGGGTTTTACGACCGCCGCGACGAGGCGCAGCCCTTCATCGCCCAGCATCAGGCATTGATGTGGCAGGTCGGCGACCTGCTCAATCAATGGGAGATGCTTCAGGCCGAAGCTGGCGGTTTCGCTGACTCAAAAACGTAAACCGGCTTACGTTTTTGTAATTGCAAACGACTCACGACATAATCCGATTTCTGTAATCGCGAGCGACTTCCCCGTCTCAAGGCCGATGAGGGACGGGGTACGGGGTTTGCGACAGCGGCTCTACCGGTGGCTCCCATGGCTTCCCCGCAACGGCTGACCAAACAGGCGTCTCCCATCCGCCGCGCCAGAACCGGCGCGACGTCCGACGACTTCTTCCGCCACATGGTTGCCAATATGCGCAATGGCGTGTTGGCCATCAATCCCGACGGCCAGGTCGTGCTGATCAACGACGAGGCCTATCGCACCTTTGCGTTGCCCCCGGATCTCGACTACCTGGGCCAGCCGTACCGGGATGTCTTCCGTTCCCACCCCGACATCGTCCGCGTCCTCGCTGGCGCCTTCGAGATTGCGGCCCTGCCCAACCGCGCGGAACTGCGCCTGAAGCCGAGCGACAAGGTCATCGGCTACACCCTGTCGCTCATTCGCGATGAGCATGAGGAAACGGTCGGTGCGGCGCTGCTCTTCAAGGACCTCACGCACGTCGAGCAAATGGAAGAGCGCGAGCGGCTGCGCGACCGGCTGGCGGCGGTTGGCGAGATGGCCGCCGCGATGGCGCACGAGATCAAGAATCCGCTTGGCGGCATCGAGGTCATGGCCGGCCTGCTCCGCCGACAGGTGCCCGACAATCGCGACGCGCAGACCCTGGTCACCGACATCATCAACGAAGCCAAGATGGCCAACGCCATCGTCCAGGAGATGCTCGACTTCGTGCGTCCCGTCCGCTTGCAGCTCGATCGCGCGTCCATCGAGGAGGCGCTGCGGAGCGCCGTGACGATGGCCGACGGGAAGGCCGTCCGCGGCCAGACCGACGTCACGCTTCGTGTCGAGCGCGATCTCCCGATCATTCAGGGAGACCAGCACCAGTTGTCACAGGTCTTTGCCAACCTGCTGATCAACGCGTACGAGGCGCTCGAGGGTCGCGGCACGGTCACGTTGACGGCGCGACTCGCCGACGACGCAGGTAGCGGAGCTCTCGTGCCTGACGGCCAGCAAGCGGTGGCTACCGTCGTGATTGAAGTGGCCGACACGGGTCCTGGCGTAGAGCCCGGCCTGCTCGAAAAGATCTTCAATCCGTTCATCACGACCAAGGCGAAAGGATCGGGGCTGGGGCTGGCCATCGTGCGCAAAATCGTGGACGCGCATGAAGGCCGTATCGACATGACCACGGCCCTCGATCGAGGCACGACATTCCGGGTGTCGCTGCCTGTGGAACATACCGATACGTGGGGGGGATAAGGAATTTGGGAATCTCGAGATCGAGCGATCTAGTGATCTGGTGATCTGGTGATCTGGTGATCTAGTGATCTGGTGATCTGAGACTCGGATCAACTTGCAGGTCACCAGATCATGCGATCGACAGATCACAAGATTCAAAGCACACATATATGGGACGAATTCTTGTAGCCGATGATCACGATGCGCTGAGGCGCGGGCTGGCCCTGGGCCTGACCGCGGCCGGGCACGAGGTCGAGGAGGCCAGCAATGGCAACGCCGCGATCGAAAAACTTCATTCCGGCTACTTCGACGTCGTCGTCAGCGACCTGAAGATGGGTGGATCGACTGGCCTCGAGGTTCTCAAGACGACCAAGGCCCTTCACCCGTCCACGTCGGTCATTCTCATGACCGCGTTTGGGTCGGTGAGCACCGCGGTCGAGGCGATGAAGCACGCCGCATTCGACTACGTGCAGAAGCCATTTGAAATCGAAGAGATGGAGGTAAAGGTCGAGAAGGCGCTGGAGCTGAAGCGTCTGAAGAACGAGCTCGACTACCTCCGTCACGAACAACAGTCCTCCTACGACTTCGAGCGAATCGTCGGGCGCAGCGAGGCGCTCGAGAAGGTGCTCGGCGTGGTCCGCAAGGTGGCCAAGAGCAACGCCACGGTTCTGATTCGTGGCGAGACGGGCACCGGCAAGGAGCTCATTGCCGGGGCCATTCATCACAACTCGCTGCGGGCAGCGCGGAACTTCGTCAAGGTCAACTGCGCAGCGCTGCAGGAAAACCTCCTCGAGTCGGAACTGTTCGGCCACGAAAAGGGCGCGTTCACCGGCGCCGACCGCCAACGCATCGGCCGTTTCGAGCAGGCGGACGGCGGGTCGCTCTTCCTCGACGAGATTGGCGACATGAGCGGCAGCACGCAGGCCAAGATCCTGCGCGTCTTGCAGGAGCACGAATTCGAGCGCCTGGGCGGCACGCGCACGATCAAAGTTGACGTGCGGCTCATCGCCGCCACCAACCGCGATCTGCCTTCGATGGTCGCCAGCGGCCAGTTTCGTGAGGACCTGTATTACCGCCTGAACGTCGTCACGATCGAAATGCCCGCCCTGCGGGAGCGAAAGGAAGACATTCTGCCGTTGGCGGGCTGGTTCGTCCGCCGCTTCAGCGGCGAGCTGAAAAAGCGCCTCGATGGCCTCGACCCCGAAGCGCAAAAGATGCTCTCGCGGTACAACTGGCCGGGCAATATTCGCGAGCTGGAGAATGCAATCGAGCGGGCCGCACTCCTGACGGAAGGGCCGCTCATCCGCTCGGATGATCTCCGCCTCGGCGACCACACCAATGCCACCTCGCGGGAGCCCTGGTCGTCCGTGAAGATTCCACCAAAAGGCATCGCGCTGGAGGAAATCGAGCGCCAGGCCATCACCGAAGCGCTCAAGATGTCGAACTGGGTACAGAAGGACGCCGCGGAACTGCTCGACATCAGCCCGCGGGTGATGAACTACAAGATCAAGACGCTCAACATCGAACTGCCACGGCGGCGGATGCCGACAGTCGCGTAGATTTGCGGCGTTGCCGGCCGTTGGTCGCGGGACTAAAGTCCCGCGCTACGTACGGGTCGTCGAGACTCCAACTACCATGTACGCACGGGTCGTTTGAAGATTCCACTCTGTATGTAGAGCGGGACTTCAGTCCCGCTGGTGCGAGGGGAACAAACACCCGAAGATCACGTTACGGCGTTCTTGCGATCACTACGAGCCCATAGCGGTCGGGCGCGCGGCCGGTGAAGGCGCGGGGGCCGGTAACCGGCCAGGAGCCGCTGATCCACGGATACGGGTTTGAGATGTCCGCCCAGAACAACCCGACCGTGACGAGCCGCGAGACATCCACATAAACCCGTGCGACGGTGCCGCGGTCTTTCTTGCCCATTTCGACCCCATAGAGATCGTTCAGTGCGAGATATTTCACGAGGCTATCGTCGCGCGACAGCTCCTCGCGGGTGACGGTCACACCGACGCGTGCACGGGCGCTCACAGGCACTTCGAACGTACCGCCGACGTAATAGCCAGGTTTTTCAATCGGCTCGGGATCAATCCCCAGCATTTGCGCCGAGGTTTCGGCTGGTCCCCATACGTATCTCGCGTACTCACCAAAGATCGATACCCAGGGATGCGCTTGCAGCTTCACCCCGGCCACGAACGCATCGTCTATGCGCTTCGACGCCCAGTAGCTTGGAAGGCGCTCCACCTTCGAGCCGGTGAAGCCCTTCTTGTAGGCGAGACGCAAGTCAACACGGTGATGCGGGCGTGCCCGCACGCTGGCGACGGCAGTCAGCGCGCTGTTGGAATCGAGGTTCGGATTGGCGAAGTAAAACCAGTCGTAATCCTTCTCGCGATTGCCGTCGCCGAGCACGCCCATCAGAGCCGCCTCGAACAACCTGGACGGCGCGTACGCGAGCATCAGGCCGAAATTCGCCTCGGCATTGAGCCTCTGAATGCGCGTCAGATCCTTGGCGGTCCACGACCCGACCTCGAGCGGCGCGAACCCGACTGGCAGGATGAAGCGGCCGAACCTGGCTGACAGCGCATCGGTCGCGCGCCAGTCGACGTAACCCTCACGCAGTGGCCCCTGCTGGTTCACGTAGTCGAGCGCGAAGGTGTTGTAGGTATCCACGCGCTTGTGCCCGTTCTCCACGTCGCACGGGACGACCGGGCCGGCGGAATACACGCGGGGGTCGTTCGGGAAAAAGAAGTCCGCTTCGCCGCACGCCGGCTTCGATGACACTTCGTTGACGGGGTTGAACGACACCAGGTATCGCACACGACTCGTGACCCGGCCGCTGAACGACACGGTCGCCTGAGCGACTCGCCCCTGTTTTTCAAAGCCAAGCTGCGCCTGCGCGCCATCGTGGGACCACGCGCCAATGAACAAGCCGCTGATTTTCAGCCGTTCGTTTTGCGTGAACGTGAACCCGAATAAATCAGTTTCTTCGTTGCCAGTCGGCTGATCGCCTGCGGGTGGATCCTGGGTTTGGGCGGCGAGCTCGCCGTGGAACCCAAGAAGGCAGACAAGGATCAAAAGCAGACGGACACAACGACTCAGCATGAGTACTGGCAGGTTGAAAAACGACAGGCCCAGCCCCACGCACGGTGCACAGAAGCACGGAAGCACGGAAATTCCTTTCTTTTCTGTGTTTCCGCGTTTCTGTGCATCGTTCGTGGAGCGGATGTCGGCCTTTTTCAGCAAGCTGCTAGTCCTGGCGGCGCGAGCGCGGATGCGACTTGCGATAGACATCAACCAGTTGCGCCGCGTTCACATGGGTATAGCGCTGCGTCGTGCTCAGCCGCGCATGTCCCAACAACGTCTGAATGGTTCGAAGATCGGCGCCCCGCTGCAGCAAGTGCGTCGCAAACGAGTGGCGGAGCGCATGCGGGCTGATGCCGGTCTGCGTGCTGCACTCGGCGACGTAGCGTCGCAACAAGCGATCGACGCTGCGCCCAGTCAGCCGCGTGCCGCGGTAGTTCACAAAGAGCGGCTCGCCACCGGTCGTCCGCGCGCGGCCGATGGCCGACGGCCGCCGGTCCCCGGACCTCGGTTTCCGGCCTTCACGGCCCACGGTCTCCGGCCCACGGCCCACGGTGCTTCCTCGTTCGTCGTTCCTCGTCGTACGTGAGTTCTTCGTGCTTAGTTCTTCGTTCCTAGTTCTCCCTCCTGCAAGAATCCCCAGGCGATCCTTCAACCAGGCGCGGAGCGCGCGTTCGGCGGCGGTGTTGAAGGGGACGATGCGTTCCTTGCCGCCCTTGCCCATCACGCGCACCATGCGGCCGCTGAAATCGATGTTCTCGATGTCCAACGACTCGAGCTCGCTCAGCCGCAAGCCCGACGCGTACACGAGCTCGAGAATCGCACGGTCGCGGCGGCCCAGTGGATCGGTGGCACGCGGGGTGTCGAGCAGACGCGCCATATCGCCTTCGGTGAGATGCACGGGCAGCGTTTGCTCACGCCGCGGCGCAACCGCGAGCGCCGTCGGATCGTGCTGAATGTGTTCCTCTCGCCGGAGATACCGTACAAACGATCGGAGCGCCGACACTTTACGCGCCACGGAGCTGCGTGCGTCACCCGCTCGCCCGAGGTCGGCGATGTGCGATCGGACCGTGGCCGGCTCCAGATCCAGGATCGTCAGCTCGCCAATTCTTCGGCCGCGTTCGGATGCGAGCCAGGCGAGATATTGCAGAACATCGGATTCGTAAGCGCGGATGGTGTGCGGCGAGGCGTTGCGGTTGAACCGCAGGTATTCGAGGAACGCTTTGAGGTACTCCCTCATGTGGTCACAGCCGCCATCGCGTGATTGTGCCACGAGTCGAGGTCACGCAAGGCCCGCTCTGCGATGAGCGCTTTCTTCTGGAGCTTGTCCTTCGGCGGATTCTCGAGCGGCGCCATGATGCCGTGCGTGATGTTCGATGGCTGATACGTGCCCGCCTCCGCGTGTGACACGTAATACGCCAGGGCGCCAATCGCTGTCGTGCGGGGCGGTGTGCTCAGCGGCCGATTGAGGACTCGCGCTGCGGCGTTTCGTCCGGCGATGAGTCCCGAGGCGGCCGACTCCACGTACCCTTCGACGCCTGACACCTGCCCCGCAAAAAATAGATCGGGCCGCGTCCGCGTCTGCCACGTCTCGCGCAATACCGTCGGGCCGTTGATATATGTGTTGCGGTGGACCATCCCGAAGCGCACGAACTCGGCGTGCTCGAGCCCCGGGATCAATCGAAGCACCCGAGCTTGTTCACTCCACTTCAACTGCGTTTGAAAACCGACGAGGCTGTAGTGATCGCCGGCGAGCGTGTCCTGACGCAGTTGCACTGCCGCATACGGAAATCGCCCCGTGCGCGGATCGGTCAAGCCGACCGGCTTCATCGGACCAAACCGCAGCGTGTCTTTGCCACGATGCGCCATCACCTCGATCGGCAGGCAGCCTTCGAAGAATTTCTCTTTGTCGAAGTCATGCACGGTAGCGGACTCGGCCGTCGTGAGCGTCTGATAAAACGCGTCGTACTCGCCTTTCGTCATCGGGCAGTTCAAGTAATCACCCTGCCCGTCATCTACCCCGCACGCGGCATCCTTCGCACCCGCCGCACCCATCGCACCTGTCGCACCCGTCGCACCTCGAATGTTCCTCCCCCACCGCGAAGCGCGAAACACCTTGATCATGTCGATGGTCTCGGCCAGGACAATGGGGCTGATCGCGTCGTAGAAGTAGAGATGGTCGGCGCCGATAAACGCACGAATGTCTGCCGAGAGCGCATCGGAGGTCAGCGGCCCGGTCGCCACGATGACCGGCGACCACCCGGAGGAGACCGAGGGCAAACTGGCGACCTCTTCGCGGACGATGGTAATCAGCGGATGGTGCGCGAGCGTGTCGGACACACGCTCGGAAAATGCCACCCGGTCCACGGCAAGGGCCGCTCCCGCGGGAACCCGCGTCGCGTCGGCCGCGCGCATGATGAGCGACCCCAGACGACGCATCTCCTCCTTGAGCAACCCGACCGCGTTATCGAGTTTGTCGCCGCGAAAAGAATTGCTGCAGACCAGCTCCGCCAGGCCATCCGTTTTGTGCACGGCCGTCGGTCGAACGGGCCGCATCTCGTGAAGCGTCACAGGCACGCCCAGTTGCGCTGCCTGCCAGGCCGCCTCTGAGCCCGCAAGGCCGCCGCCGATGACGTGGATCATGAAGAGAGTTTCCAGTTACCAGTTTCCAGTTCCAAGGAAAGACTTCGCTGAGCCTCCTAGTGGCGTTCCCGACCTATGCCCCTGCCGCCGCCCGTCTCTTGCTCTTCTTCGGCGCTCGACCGGCCGTCTTCTTGGCCGCGCGGCGACGAGGCATCTTCTCGGTGCCTGCCCGCGCTTCGAGCAGCGTCTTGGCGTCTTCCATCGACAGTGCCTCCGGCGCCGTGCCTTTCGGAAGCGATGCGTTCGTCGTGCCGTCCGTCACATATGGACCATAGCGGCCATCGAGAATGCGCACGGGCACGCCGGTGTCGGGATGCGGTCCGAGCGCGCGCAGCTCCTTGGCGGCGGCCCGCTGTCGTCGAACGGATTTCTTTTCCTGCGCCAGAAGCTCTTTCGCGCGCAAGAGCGTGATGGTGTAGACGTCGTCTTCAGCTTCGAGGGATCGGAATTCCGACCCGTGCTTCACGTACGGGCCGAACCTGCCGACGTTGGCCACGATCGTTTCGCCATCGTCAGCGGCCCCAAGCTCGCGCGGCAGCGACAACAAGCGTAGCGCTTCCTGCAGCGTGATGGTTTCTTCGTCGTGGTTTCGGCCGAGGGATGCTCGGCGCGGCTTCTCCGCTTTCTTGTCCGGGGGTGTTTCACCCAACTGAACGTAATGGCCGAACCGCCCGTGCATCACGTAAATCGGCTGCCCCGTTTCAGGATCGTCGCCCAGCGAGCGCGGTCCCTGCGCTTTGGCCTTGAGCAGCGCGATCGCCTTCTCGCACGTCAGGTCCGCCGGCGCAAGGTCGTTGGGCACCGAGGCACGCGGGCCATCGCCGGCGGAGTCACCGATCTGCAGGAACGGGCCGTAGCGGCCGATGCGCACGCGAACGGGCAATCCCGTTTCCGGGTCTTCGCAGACGTCGATCATCGGATACGCAATTTCCTGCTCCTTGTCCTCGACGAGATGCTCGAGGCCGTGATGCTTGCCGTCGCCGCGGTAGAACTCGCGGATGAAGTCAATCCAGTCTTTTTCGCCGTTGGAGATCTTGTCGAGGATCTCTTCCATCTCCGCCGTGAACCCGACGTCCACGTAATCGCCAAAGTGATCGCGGAGCAGACGTGTGACGGCAAACGCCGTAAAGCTCGGGACGAGCGCCTTGCCCTGGCGTGAGACGTAGCCGCGCCGCTGAATGGTCGCGACCGTCGGGGCATACGTGGACGGTCGTCCGATGCCCTCCTCTTCGAGTCGTTTGACGAGTGACGCTTCGGTATACCGAGGCGGCGGGGTCGTCTGATGGCCCTTCGGATCGACGCCGGCGACCACGAGTCGCGCGTCGAGGTTGTCGGGCGCGTAGATCTGCTCGCCGACCTCGAGCTTCGGCAGGAGCGTTTCCTTTTCATCGAGCTCCGCCGTCGGATCGTCGCTGCCTTCGACATACGCACGAAGGTAGCCGGCAAACTCGATGGCCTTGCCGCTCGCGGTCAGGATTGCCGGCACGCCGTCACTGGCCGTGCCGGTGACCTCGACAGTGGTTCGGAGCATCCGCGCTTCGGCCATCTGCGACGCGATGGCGCGCTTCCAGATCAAATCGTAGATCTTGAGCTCGTCGGGCTCGAGGGCGCGTTCGAGCGTTTGGGGCGTGCGGCCGAATTCAGTCGGACGAATGGCTTCATGGGCTTCCTGCGCGTTGCGGACTTTCGTCTGATACTGACGCGGCCCCTTGTAGTACTCGGCGCCGTACATCCCCGTCACCGCCTGGCCGGCCTCGCGCAGCGACTTGTCGCTCAAGGTCGTCGAGTCCGTCCGGTGGTACGAAATCAAGCCCTCGAGATCGCCTTCCCCGATATCCACGCCCTGAAACAACCGCTGCGCCACCTGCATGGTCCGCTCTGCGGAGAAACCAAACTTGCGGTTGGCCTCTTGCTGGAGCGTCGAGGTCGTGAACGGCGGAGCGGGCCGTTGCGTGAATGGTTTCTCTTCAACGTTGGTCACGGCCCAGGGAAGGTTGCGTGAGAGCGTTTCGACAAGGCGCTCGGCGTCCGCTTGGTCGAGCACGCGCACGCCCTTGGCCGTCAGCACGCCTTGGGCGTCGAAGTCCTTTCCGCTCGCAATGCGTTCCTCGCCCAGACGGACCAATGTCGTCGTGAACTCGCGTTCGTCAGCGCGAATACGAGCCTCCAGGTCCCAGTAGCTCGCGGTGCGGAACGCCATCCGCTCTTCTTCGCGCTCGACAATCAGGCGGACCGCCACGCTTTGCACCCGGCCGGCGCTCAGGCCAGTCTGGACCTTCTTCCACAAGACAGGCGAGAGGGTGTATCCGTAGAGCCGATCGAGAATGCGGCGGCTTTCCTGCGCCCGCACGAGATTCTCGTCAACGTCCTCATGCGCTTCGCGCAGGGCTTCGTTGATGGCGTCCTCGGTGATCTCGTGAAAGACAATCCGCCGCACGCGAACTTTGGGCTTCAGGACCTGCTTCAGATGCCAGCTGATTGATTCGCCTTCTCGATCCGGGTCGGTTGCAAGGATCACCTCCGACGCATCCTTGAGCGCGCTTTTCAACTGCTGCACGTATTTCTTCTTGTCGGCTGGCACGACGTAGTACGGCGTGAACTCGCCGTCCGTGTCGACGCCAAGGCGGCCCCACGATTTGCCCTTGATGTCCTTGGGGACTTCTGCGGCCGACTCGGGCAAATCCCGGACGTGCCCATAGCTCGCCTCGACCCGGTAACGGCTTCCGAGAAAACGCGTGAGCGTCCGCGCTTTTGCAGGCGACTCGACAATGACCAACGGTTTCGGCATCTACGGTCTCAATGGCTCCAAACGGTTTACGGTAACACGTGGGCGAGGACCCGCCCTATTCCACTCTGACGAACCGGCCGCCGCCGATCCGTTGAATTCTGCCCGCCAATTCGAGGTCCAACAGCCGCGCCAGCACGACGTTCGGCAACTCTCCGGTGTATTCGGCCACCTCGTCGACAGTGAAATCTAGTGAATGTGGCAACGTGCCTACATCCACGGTCACTGCCGGACGCGCTGCCTGACACAACACCGCCCCGAGTTCCTGGAGGACATCGTCAGCCGACTCGACCACCCTTGCGCCGTCGCGGATCAAGAGGTGTCCGCCCCGATTTCTTCCACCGGTCGTCGGGCCGGGGACCGCCATCACGTCGCGTCCTTGCTCTAACGCGGTTGCGGCCGTGATGAGCGCACCACTCTTCTCGGGCGCTTCCACCACCACCACCGCAGTCGACAACCCGCTGATGATCCTGTTGCGCAATGGAAAGTGATGCGGCAACGGCGGGACGCCGGGCGGGTACTCGCTGACGACGGCGCCAGCGTGCTCCATGTTCCGTGCAAGGTCGCGGTGCTCGGCCGGGTAAATCCGATCGATTCCGCATCCCAGCACGCCAATCGTTTTTCCGCGGACCGACAGCGCAGCCGCATGCGCCGCGGAGTCGACGCCTCGCGCAAGACCCGAGACAATCACGAATCCGGCAGCTGCCAAATCTGCCGAAAGCTTCGCCGCGAGCGAAAGCCCATGCGGCGTCGCCGTACGAGATCCAACGATCGCGATCGCCGGTGCGCTGAGCGTCGCTGGCTCGCCGCGGATCCACAAGATCGGCGGCGGGTCGGGGATCGCCGCGAGAAGAGCTGGAAATTGTGGATCGACGAGTGTGACGGCGGAAACGCCGAGCCGCGCGGCGCGTGACAGTTGAGCGGCCGCCTCGTCCAGCAGAACGGGGACTGGTTTCGTACCGGTGACAGGTTTAAAACCTGTCCCCGACGCTGTCCCCGCGCGAATTCGACAGGCCCAGCCGATCAGTGGCTCAGCGGGCGCACGCTGAGGCAACGATTCATCTTCAGCCGTTACCCGACCAGTGACGGCACGGACGAGCGCGGCAACGAGACGACGGTCGTGCAACCCAAGAATTGCGAGCGCGGCGGCTTCGGTCGGAGTCATTGACGTTACCCCGGCCGGGTCTGCCCGTGGTGGCGCGCCAACGCGCAGAAACACAAAAGGTCAGAGCCCGGCACAATCCGGTGGCTCTGACCTCTCATCACTATAAAGTGGCCGTTAACGGACCCGCAAGGCCTCATTCGTCCAGGTAATTTCCTTGCTCCCCCCAGAGGCCAGCGTCTATAGTGGCAATCAGGGTTCATGTCCGCACGCGCTATTTCGGTAGCGATCCTGTTCCTGGCATTTACCGGGGTTTCGGCGGCTGCCGAGCAGCGTGGCGAGGCCAAGGAACAAGTGGAATTCGGGATCCAGGTCGCACAACGCGGACTCTGGAAAGAAGCGATCTACCGCTGGGAACGCGCCACCCAGCTCGATCCGACCTACGCGGCGGCGTTCAACAATCTCGCCGTTGCGTACGAGCAGGCGGGGGAATTGGACAAAGCCCGGGCCGCCTACGAGAAAGCCGTCGCGCTCGATCCCGAGAACGCGATGATTCGGCAAAACTTTGATCTCTTCAAGGAACTCAATGACCGGAAGAAAGACGGTCGTTAGCCTCGCACTGGCGCTGGTTGGCGCGCTCGCCGGGTGCACCAGCTACTTCGAGGTCCCCATCGAAACGCCCATCCAGCCAAAGCTGGACATCGCGGGCTTTCAACGTGTCCTGGTCGCAGGCTTTGTCGCCGGCGGCGACGACGAAGTGGACGCAAACCTGGAGACGGTTCGCCTTCTCCGCAGTCAACTCCGCCAAAAAGGCTCACTGCGCGTGATCGAAGCCGAAGCGTTGCCGCTGACTGACATCGCGGCGCAACAAAACGGTGGACCGCCTCCCACCGCGTCGCCCTCAGACACCGCGACTACTCAGGAGCCGGGTCTGCCGCCAATCAAGGAAGAAAAGGATCTCGAAGCGTACGAGAAGATCTTCTCGAACGTCGAGTACCTGGAAAAAGATCGGCGAGGAACATCAGAATCCCCTGATTGTCACCGGCTCGGTCCTGTTCCGGCCGCATACGACGTCAGGCTTCGTGCAGCGCGAGCAGGAAATCTACGATTCGTTCGGGCGCCGCCGCGTCGTGCCGCAGCGCGTGTACATGGAACGTCAGGGATTCATCCTGCGGCCGACCTTCGTCTTCATCGATGGCAAGACCGGTGAGACGCTGCACAGCGAAACGTTCCGCGAAGAGATTCTCTACAACCAGAACACGCAGACTCCTGCGCTCTCGTCGTTCTTCGAGCTCATGGATCGGCTCCTGCCCACTTTCCTGAATGCAATGAGTGCCCAGAAAATCCGCGGCACTCGTGTGTTGCTCAAGTAGGAGCAGCTTGCGCCTTCGGTAGGAGTCCCACCCGAGCGTGAGCGAGGGTCTTACCGGCGAAGCCGGTCCTGGTGTTATACTCAGGAGTTCAGGTATTCTCCGGAGAACTCACAGTGTTTGCCATCATTCAAGCTTCGGGCCGCCAGCTCCGTGTCGAGCCGGGTGCGGTCATCGAAATCAACGGGCACGGCAACGACGCCGGCGCCGAGCTGACCTTCGATCAGGTCCTGCTGGTCGGCAACGATGCCGGCGAGTTCATGGCAGGCGCACCGTTTGTGTCGGGCGCCAAGGTCCTCGGTGTCGTCGACAGCCACGACAAGACCGCCAAGGTCCGCATCTTCAAGAAAAAGCGACGCAAGCAGTATCGGCGCACCAAAGGGCATCGCAGCCTGATCACGCGCGTGCGCATCACTGATATTCAGGTGTAACCATGGCGCATAAAAAAGGACAAGGCAGCTCACGCAACGGCCGCGACAGCAACTCGCAGCGGCTGGGCGTCAAGCGTCACGACGGTAACCTGGTCACCGGCGGATCAATTCTCGTGCGCCAGCGCGGCCGACGCTTCAGCCCCGGCCTCAACGTCGGCCTCGGAAAGGACGACACGCTGTTCGCGAAAATCAGCGGCCGCGTCCGATTCGAAGATCACGGCGCGCACGGCCGCCGCATCAGCGTTCTCCCAGTCGCATAGCTGCAGAAGAGCCAGCCACGAAATACACGTAGACACGCGGTAACAGGTTTCAAACCTGTCCTCGCAGTCCGGTCACTTCGTGGCTTTCCTTTCTTTCATGTTCGTAGACGAAGTTGACATTCATGTCGCTGCTGGCCACGGAGGCAGCGGCGCGCTCAGCTTTCGCCGGGAGAAGTTCGTGCCCCGCGGCGGGCCCGATGGCGGCAACGGCGGCAAGGGCGGTTCCGTCTACCTCGTCGCCGATCCTCACCGCAATACCCTCGTTCATTTCCGTTACACGCCGGAGTTTGCCGCCAAGCGCGGTGGGCAGGGTGAAGGCGCGCTCCGCTCTGGTCGCGACGGCGAGGACCTCGAGATTCATGTGCCTGTCGGCACGCTGGTCTTCGTCCACGATCCTGCAGTGGCGGGGTCGGCAGAAGAACTCGACGACTTGACCGTCCCGGGCCAGCGCGCGCTCGTGGCCAAGGGCGGCCGCGGCGGTCTCGGCAACGCGCACTTTGCCACCGCCACCAATCGTGCCCCGCGCAAGCATCAGCCTGGCGAGCCGGGCGAGGAACGTCACCTGCGGCTGCAACTCAAATTGCTGGCGGACGTCGGCCTCGTCGGATTCCCAAACGCGGGCAAGTCCACACTGATTGCGCGCGTGTCCGCGGCCAAACCCAAGATTGCCGACTATCCGTTTACGACGCTGACCCCCAATCTGGGCGTGGTGACGATGAGCGACGATCGAAGTTTCGTCGTGGCAGACGTGCCGGGTCTGATCGAAGGCGCGCACGAAGGACACGGCCTCGGGCACCAGTTTCTCCGGCACATCGAGCGCACCAAAGTGCTCATTCATCTGGTCGACGTGTCGGGCGCATCCGGGCGCGAGCCGGTTGAGGACTTCGACACGATTCGTCGGGAGCTCGGGCTGTACAGCCGCTCGCTGCTCGAAAAGCCTGAGTTGGTCGTAGCCAACAAGATCGACGCGGTTGACGATCCCACGCGCATCTCCGCACTCGAGGCACGCGCTCACAGCCTCGACTTGCCGTTCTTCAGGATTTCCGCCGTGACTGGCGAAGGCGTGCCGGCGCTGCTCGAGGCCGCCTGGCCGCACATTGCCGAGGCCCGAGCGTCCGAGGCATCAGCGATGGTCGAGGACTCACAGGCCCGATGACCGCGCCGCCGCGTGTCGGCGTGCTCGGTGGCACGTTCGACCCGATTCATCTCGGCCACATCGCCATTGCCCACACGTCTCAGCGTACTCTTGGCCTCGACCGCGTGCGGTTTGTGCCATCGGGACGGCCTCCACACCGGACGGACAGTCCGCGCGCGTCCGGGTATCATCGAATCGAGATGATCCGGCGTGCCATCGCCGAGGCCGCCAATCAGGAAACCGGGTGGGAGGTTTCTGATCTGGAGCTGCAACGTAACGGCCCGTCGTACACGTACGATACGCTCGCCGAACTGCATCGTGAGGGCTTCACGCCACTCCAGATTTTTTTCATCACCGGCGCCGACGCGTTTGCCGATGTTGCCACGTGGCACCGATATCCCGAAGTGCTCGACGCCGCGCACTTCGTTGTCGTGACGCGCCCCGGGACGACCCTTGCAAGTTTGCGTGAGCGGCTGCCGTCGTTGATCCCGCGCATGATGGTTCCCGCGGACTTCATCGAAACTGCCGAAACATCGATTATTCTGCTCGAGGCTGACACGCCAGATGTGTCATCAACTGACATCCGCCGCCGCGCCGGGCGCGGTGAGTCGCTCACAGGTCTTGTCCCTTCGTCAGTAGCTGCGTACATATCGGAACAATCTCTCTATCGCACCGCATTTGCGTCGCCGAAGCGGCGTGACGGTCGCGATGGCGGGCCCGTCGCACCTGGAGTGTGAATTGCATGGCGAAATCCCCACAGCCGCGGACTAAGCGTACGGCGCGCGTTCCTCGTTTGCCCAGCCAGGTGACCAGGGCGGTCGCTGCTGCAGGAGACAAGAAGGCCGCCGCGATCACGGTGCTCGATTTGCGCAAGACGGGCGCGTTCACGGATTACTTTCTGATTTGCACGGGGGCGAATCCGCGGCAGGTGCACGCCATTGCCGATGCCATCGAACAGGCTCTCAAGGCGGTCAAAGTGCGTCCAGCACACGTCGAAGGGTACGACCGCGCCGAGTGGGTCCTGCTCGATTACTTCGACTTCATCGTCCACGTCTTCTCGCCGAACGCGCGTCAGTTCTACGGGCTCGAGCGCTTGTGGGGCGAGGCGACACGGATTGAAGTCTCCGACGAGGTTTCGTCAGACCAGCCTGCACGGGCGTAGGCAGGCCCCAGGTCCCAGGCCTCGGGCAACGGGCATCAGGCCTCGCGGAGCTCTCGAGTGACGCTCCGCCATCTCGCCAACGCCGTGCTATCCGCCCTGATCGCACCGCCGTGTGCGTCCTGCGCACGCGTCCTCGATGACCCGTTGGACGGAGCCATCTGTGACGCGTGCTGGCGCACCGTCGCGGCAAGCGGCGTGGCGCCCACGACCGAAAAATCGCGCGTGCTCGCTCGCCTTGATGCGATCGGCCTGTACGAGGGCCGCTTGCGGGACGTAATTCACGCCTTGAAATACGATGGCCGCCGATCGGTCGCTCCCCCGTTGTCGCAACTGATGGCGACGCACGCCCGCGAGGCTCTCGCCGAGGCCCACCTCGTGGTGCCCGTGCCGCTGCATCGTAAACGGCAACGCGAACGCGGGTTCAATCAGGCTGAAGATCTTGCGCGCGGGCTGAGCAAGCCCGTGTGTTGCGCCCTTCGTCGCACGAGGATGACGCGCCCGCAGGTGGAGTTGCCGGCCGTGGAGAGACACCTCAATGTCACTGATGCGTTCGAGTTGACTCGTCAGCGGAGCGGTCGGACTTCGAGCCGGCCGGACCGCATTACCGACGCCATCATCGTTCTTGTTGATGATGTATCGACGACCGGTGCGACGCTCGAGGCGTGCGCGCGGGTGTTGCTGGCCGCCGGTGCGCGAGAGGTGCGAGGGCTTACAGCAGCCCGAGTCGTGAGCGGACCGAGTTGAACACGGCCTCGGTCACGAGGTGTTTGTCCTGGTCGCCGTCGATCCGAACCCACTCGGACGCTGTCGACTGACGGAGGTAACTGTCCCGCACTCGCGCGAGCAGCGCGAGATCACGCTCGTAGCGGTCGCGCTCGCGTTGCTTGCGCTGGAGCGAGGACTCCGGCGCAATGTCCAACAATAGGGTAAGGGACGGCTGCGGCAAATACTTCTGGATCATCGTCAGCCACACTCGGTCGAGGCCCTGTGCCTCGCCGTAGGCGATGCTCGACGCCAGATAGCGGTCGCAGATGACCACGCCGCCCTCTGCCAGCCACGATTCGATCTGCGGTCGGAACTCGTAGCGGTTCGCGATGTACAGCAACTGCATGACGTCCGCCGCGTACTCGCGCTCGCCGCCGAGCGCCCGGCCGATTTCCGATCCAATGGATGTGGCGTAGTCGGGGAAGGAAAGGAAATGGACGTTGCGGCCGTGCTCGCCGAGGGCAGCGACGAGACGTTCGGCCTGAGTCTGCTTTCCACTTTGATCGAGGCCTTCGACGGAAATCAGATGACCGGTGTTCACTCCTCGAGCCTCAGCATGTCGTCGAGCGTCTGCCGGCGTCGGATCACCCGCCATCCTCCTGCGTCAACCAGCACTTCAGGCGGCAGGGGACGCCGTAGATACGTCGACGCCATCGCCGCGCCGTACGCCCCGACATCGCGGACGACCATCAAGTCCCCGACCTCGACTGGGGCGAGCTCGCGATCGCGCGCAAACGTATCGGTGCTCTCGCAGACCGGACCCACGATGTCCGCGGTGATGGGCGTGCCCTCCCGCGGGCGCACGGGTTCGATGCGGTGGAAGGCGCCATACAGCGCCGGACGCATCAGTTCCGTCATGCCCGCGTCGAGCACGACAAACTGGCGGGCGCCCTCGAAGTGCTTGACGTCCACGACACGCGTGACGAGCATGCCAGCGGGGCCGACCAGCACCCGGCCAGGTTCAACCAGCGCTGTAAGTCCTGTCGGGCGAATCAGGGTGACGAGCGCGCGGCCATACTCTTCAACGTCGATCGCGGGCGTGCCGTCGTAGGAAATCCCGAGGCCGCCGCCAAAATCCACGTGCCGTAACGGCACACCATCGGCGCGAAGGGTCACGGCGAGCTCGACGGCGGCTGCCGCCGCCCGGACCAGCGGATCCAAGGTGGTGATCTGCGAGCCGATGTGGCAGTGGACCCCTACGGCCTCGAGCCATTCCCGGCGGCGAATCTCGCGAAAAATTTCCGCCGCGGCTTCGATGGGCACGCCAAACTTGTTGGTCTTCAGACCGGTGGAAATGTGGGGATGGCTTCGGGCATCGATGTCGGGGTTGACTCGCAGGGCCACGCGCGCGACGATGCGCTGCTCGGCGGCGAGCTGGTCCAGGCGATCGAGCTCGCCCGGCGATTCGACATTGATCGTCTTCAGCCGGAGCGCGATGGCGCGCGCGAGCTCGTCCGAGCTCTTGCCGACGCCCGTAAACATGATCTGCCCCGGTTCGAATCCCACGCGTAGGGCAATGTCCACCTCGCCGATCGAGTTGGCGTCGGCGCTGCTGCCCAGAGCCTGGAGCAGCCGGACGAGCTCGAGCGATGAATTCGCCTTGAGCGCATAGTGAATGGTGTGCGGATAGTCGCCAAAGGCTGAGTCGAGCGTCGTGTAGGCGTCGCGTATCGCGGCGGCACTGTAGACGTAACAGGGAGTACCGGCGCTCGCCGCGATGTCGGCGAGAGGCACGCCGTTGACGGCCAGTCCGCGTGCAGCCGTCGAGAATGTGGTCGTTGACACGATGTCGGTAGCGGGGTGCCCGGCGCGGACAAACCTGCGCGCGCGAGTGCGAGCGATCATACCGCGAAGCCACGACCGGGTTCGACGGAAAAACGTGGTACGATCGCCCGCCAGTTATCGTCCTGATGCCCGACACGTCTCCCGACCCGGATTCCATCGACGCAGTGATCCAGCGCTGCCTGGCTGGCGACCAGGACGCGTGGGCCGCGATCGTCCGGCAGCACTGGCGGAAGGTGTTCAACATCGCGTACAAGTTCACTGGCAAGCACGACGAGGCCGAGGACTTGACGCAGGACGTGTTTCTGAAGATTTTCAAGTCGCTGAATACGTTCGATCGCCGTGCCAACTTTCAGACCTGGCTGGTGAGCGTCAGCCGGAATCTCTGCATCGACCACTACCGCAGTGTCCGGAAGGAGCGGGAAACGATCGATCGCGATGTCGATGCTGGCGAGTTGACGCCGGCGGCGCAGACGACGAGCCCGTTTGCCGCACTCGAGCAGCGCGACCGCGTGGAGCTGCTCAAGCGCGCGCTGGATCAGCTGCCGCCGACGCTGCGATCGGCCGTGTTGCTGCGCGACATCCAGGAACTGTCGTACCAGGAGATTGCCGACCGGCTGCACCTGCCGGAAGGCACCGTGAAGTCGCGGATTAATCGCGGCCGCACCGAGCTGGCGCGGCAGATTCGCCGGCTGAGGCACGAGCTCGAAACTGGAGTAGCAGGATGAACCTGACCACCGAAACGACCACCGGCGTCACGATCGTGCGCGTCGGGGAACCTCGCATGATGTATCCGCTGCTGGCGGACTTCTCCGGCGCCGTCGCACAGTTGCTGGCCTCAGGCAATCGCAAAGTGTTGTTGGACTTTTCGAAAGTCACCTATGTGGACAGCGCCACGATCGGCTGTCTCATGGATCTGTATCGGCAGACAACCGCTGCCGGCGGCACGATCAAGCTTGCCGGCGTGCAGAAACGCGTCGAAACCATGTTGACGATGACCGGCGCGCACAACTTTCTCGAGATGCACCCCGACGAGGCCAGCGCCGTCAGAAGCTTCGGGAGCTAGCAATGCGCACCATCAAGACGACCTCCGGACACGCGATTGCCCTCGACGGCGATCTGCTGGCGGTCCTCGAAGCGCTCTACAAGGAGATCACCGCCAAGCGTGAGCTGGAGCGATCCTACGAGGACCTCACACGCGAAATTCAACACCTCATTTCGCAAATGACTCCTGAAGACATCGGCGCCTACTTCGCCGAGAGCCTGTTCCTGAACCAGGTGAAGTATGAGAACGACAAGCTCGAATCGTACATGAGACGATTGGAGAAAAAATGAAATCTGGTGATCTGGTGATCTGGTGATCTGGTGATTTGTTGATCTGGCGGCGGCGTTCGCGTCGCCCTGGACGATCACAAGATCATCAGATCACCAGATCACCAGATCACCAGATCACCAGATCACCAGATCACCAGATCATCAGATCCCCAAATTCCCCATGTCTCTGAACTACCTCGCCACGCGCTTCACCTGCAGTTGGCCCTGGTCGATTGCCGTGATGCTGTGCGACGGCCGCATCGTGTGCGGCTGTGCGGACCCGTACGCCAAACGCGTGCTTGGGGATTTCAGGACGACCACGCTCACCGACATCTGGCGTGGGCCGGTTGCGACCGAGCTTCGCGAGGACTTGAACACCGGCGGCGCGCCGTTTTGCGGCGATTGTCCGCTGAAAGTCCCACTGGCGCCTGGACTGCCCGCCCCGGTGCGCGACGTGAATGTGCCGGCCTTGCCGAGCCGGCTCTACATCGAGTGCACGGCGGCCTGTAACATCTCGTGTTTCCAGGCGTGCTGCGCTCCCGAAACGGGCATCACACGCACCCGGCAGGCCGGCATGCTGGACTGGGACGTCTTCACGCGGGTCGTGGACGAAGCCGGTCCGTCGCTGGTCCGCATCGATTTCTTCAACTACGGAGAAGCGTTTCTTCACAAGCGGGCCGTCGAGATGTGCGAGTACATCAAGGCGAAGTTTCCGCACATCTACCTCTACACCAGCACCAACGGCCTCGCACTGACCGAAGAAAAAGCCCGTCGTCTCGTCCATTCGGGGATTGACGAGGTCACGTTCTCCATCGACGGGGCGTCACAGGAAACGTTCGTGCGTTATCGGCAACGCGGCAAGTTCGATCTGGCGATTGCCACCTTGCGCGCGATGGCCGAAGAGAAGTCGAAGAGTGGTCGCGACGTCCCGCATCTCAACTGGCGCTACATCCTCTTCAAGTGGAACGACCACGACGAGGAGATGGCGCGTGCCCGTCAGCTCGCGTCAGACATTGGCGTCGATCGGCTCTGCTGGGAGATCACGGATCATCCAGAGGATTCGTTTTCGCGCCGATTCGTTCTCGGGTCGGCCGATCTGGATCGTATCCGGCACGAGATCTGGGATCACAACAATCTGGGCAATGCGATACCCGGGGCGACGCCGCGCGCGAAGATCGACGTCCGCCAGTGGCTTCCCGTGCTGCCGCTGCGCGCACGTCCTTCAGACGCGCTGGCCATCACTACACGGGTGAAGAACCTGTCCACGCGGCCGTTCCGCGCGCAGGCCACCTACGGCCGTCGCCTCGTGCGCCTCGGCGCGCAGCTCCTCGACGAAACCGGCCAGATGTTGAACCGCGACCACGCGCGGGCGTGGCTGCCGGGCGACATCGCTCCGGGCAGTAGCGCTGATGTGCGCATCGAGATCCCCGCGCCCCAGACGCCGGGCCGGTACGGGTTGAAGTTCGACCTGGTGAGCGAAGGCATCGACTGGTTCGAGGCCTGCGGATCGACCACGACGACCAAGCCGTTTATCGTCAGCTAATCATGTGGGGAGCGATCCTCGCCGTTGTCGTGCTCTCGGGGCAAGCACCTGCGCCGGACATCGCGGGACGCATGCAAAGCTGGTCGCGGGCCCTCGGCGTGGAGTGCACGCACTGCCACGTGCCCGGCGAATGGTCTGCTCCAGACAAGCCTGCGTTCGAGTTTGCCGGGCGCATGGCGCGCATGGTCGAGGCGATCAACACTCGAGTGCTCACCGGGTTCGACCCCATCACGTGCTGGACGTGTCACCGCGGCCAGGCGCTGCCGGCGCGTCTGCCTCGTGAGGCCTGGGAGTCGATTGCCAAGGCACGGGCCGAGGTCTTTCAGGGTCCCCACGAAAAGCGGGCGCTGGCGATGTCGGTTTACTCGGCCTCGCTTGGCGTCGAGTGCAGCCATTGCCATGTCGAGGGCGCCTGGGCCGACGACTCCAAACCTGCCAAGAGCACCGTTCGCGTGATGTCGGAAATCTTTACGGAGATCCCGAAACATTTCGAACCGTCACGCATGCCGGTGACGCAATGCTTCATGTGTCATCAGGGGGCCGTGCGGCCCGAGCGATGATACGGTTGGGGACAGTCCCCCGATGACAGGGACAGTCCCCCGATGACAAGGACTGTCCCCTCTGGAAAAAATCACGACGTGTTGAACGATTTCTCAGTGCCGATACAAGCGAATGCCGCTGGCCGCTCCGCTGGAGATCGGCGGAATCGTGCAATGGAAATAGCGGCTGGGGAACGTAAACGGGAAGCTACATCGCCTACAACTTCATTAAGATCCACCGCACATGATTCGCAGCCTGATGTGTACCCCTTGGTCTGCGACGCCCACGCCGCCGTCAACGTTTCCCCGAGCTCTCGTTGGCGGGGTCCGCTCCGGGTGAGAGGCATGCCTTTCGCTTGGGGCTTCGCTGGGATGATTCTCTTGGTATTCGCTGTGTTCGTCGTGCGAATGGAAATTCTTTTTTCGCCTCGCACGATATGGTGTTCGTTACGCCGACAAAATTAATCGAAGGAGCCCACTACCGGGACGCCACAGTCACGAATTTGTTCGGAGCGGACTATTTGCGACTCGCGACCTTCTCCACTTCGGCCATCACCCGCAGAAGATTTCCGCTCCACAACTTCCCGATCTGCTCTTCGGTGTACCCGCGGCGGACGAGTTCGAGCGTCACGTTGAACGTCTCGCTGGCATCGTTCCACCCCTCGACCCCGCCACCGCCATCGAAGTCCGACGAGATGCCGACGTGATCGAGGCCAATCAGCTTGACGATGTAGTCGATGTGATTGACGAAGTCTTTGACCGTGGCACGCGGCGGCGGCGGGAACTTGGCGTCAATCTCCGCCATCCGTTTCTGATAGCGGGCTCGCTCGGTATCTGACAAGCCCGCAAGCGCACCGCCTCCACCCCCGCCTCCCCCACCTGCGGCACCCGCGGCACCAGCCTGAGATAGCCCAAACTCCTTCCGCAACGCGGCAATCGCCGCCGTGCGCTCCGCCGTCGGAGGTGGCGGCACTTTTACATATCCGTTGAACGCCACCGTCTGAATCACACCGCCATTCTTCTTCAGCGCCTGCAACTGCTCGTCGTCCATGTTCCGGCTGTGATTGGCCAACGCGCGCGCGGCTGAATGTGAGGCGATGATTGGCGCTTTCGATAACGCGACAGTCTGCATCATCGACTGTTTGGATGGGTGCGAGACGTCAACCATGATGCCAAGACGATTCATTTCGGCAATCGCCTTACGCCCCAACTCGCTGAGACCGTTGTGCAGCCACTTGCCATCCCGCTCGCCCGTGTTCGAATCCGAAAACTGGCTGTGGCCGTTGTGCGCGAGCGACATGTAGCGCGCACCGCGGTCGTGGAATTCCTTGATGCGCCCGAGATCCGTGCCGATCGGATAGGCGTTCTCGACGCCGATGAGCGCGACCTTCTTTCCGGTGGACGCAATGCGGCGGACGTCGGCCGCGCTCACTGCCAGTTCGATCTTGTCCGGTGCAATCTCTTTCGTCAGCCGATGAATCGCCTCGAATTTGTCGACGGCCTGTTTGTAGGCGCCGGCGTAACCCTCCGGAGTCATCTCGCCCTGGCCCACATACACGATGAAAAAGGACGCGTCCAGACCGCCCTTGATCATCTTCGGCAAGTTCACCTGCGTCGGGAGGTCTTGAGTGTAGTTGCGAGTCGACGTGAAATTTTCCGGGTTGATGTCGTCGTGCGTGTCGAGCGTGATGACCCGCTCGTGAATCGCGCGTGCGCGTTTTTCAAGTTCGGCGTCGGCTGCCGCCTGACCGTGGAGAGCAGGAGCGGCGCAGAAGATCGTGAGCGCAGCAGCCAGGGCGAAGCTGTTCAAAACACGTAGTGACATCGGTCCCTCACAATCGGGTGCCGCAGGTGCCGCAGATGCCGCGGGTGCGGCGGGTGCCGCGCGGGGACACTCTATGCGGCCACTCGCGCCTGGCGCAATAGGAGACCCACGAAGACGG
The DNA here is from genome assembly GCA_963846425.1 of uncultured Acidobacteriota bacterium. Lineage (GTDB taxonomy): Bacteria > Acidobacteriota > Vicinamibacteria > Vicinamibacterales > UBA2999 > JACCSI01. The sequence continues at coordinate 499,723 of CAWJVW010000004.1, forward strand.
CGATGACGAGCCAGAACGCCCGCTTGGGCCAGATGAGGATGGGGTACTCCTGCGCGTCGCTCACGTAAATCATGAATCCGGGACCAATCCGCGCTTCCGCGTCCGCACGCTGGGAGGCCGGCCACCGATGCCCCTGCGACGAGACGTACGATGGCGTGTCGAGCACCGGCGCGTAGTACTTCTCCAGGATGAGATTCTCGTGGCGCGACGCCATGACGTTGCCTTCGTCCCACGTCTCGTTCCTGCGCTGAACGTGCGAGATCCCCTCGCTGAAGTACTGGTCCTCGCGCGACAGGCGCGACCACGTCAGCGGCGGGCTCGACGCCCACGCCGCCGACCGGGCGGCGCTCAGTTCCCCCAGTTGCTCGGTCGTATAGCGGGATCGAAAGACGCCTGCGTCTGCATCCTTCACTTCATATCCCAGGTGGACGGAGTGAATGAACGCGCCAAGAACAACCAGGGCGATGGCGGACAACACGGCCACTCTCCGCTTCGACACCGGGCCGATTGCGAGCGACAAACGCTGCGGCGGATCGAGGCCAAGGCTGAAGAGGAGCCCACAACCGATAGCGAAGAAATTCAAGAGGACGTCGCGCACTTCACCAACGCGGGCGGGGATGAACCATTGCAGCCACTCTTCACAGGTCCCGACGATGAGCCCTGCGAGAACCGGCATGACCAGCGTCGACCCGTCGCCGGCCGGCCGCCAGGCCCGATAGAAGAGCATCGTGATCAGGCCGTATTCGATGAAGTGGAAGCGCTCGACGGCATCCACCTCTGGATTCCCGGTCCGGGCGAAGAGCGCGTAACCAACGCCGATGGCGAGAGCTGTTGCGAGCGCTGCGTAGCGAGGCCCGCGACGGTCGGTGATGCGCGCCAGGGCATAGACGACCGCCATCCCGACGATCAGTGCCACGACAAGGGCGACGAGCGTCGCGAAATTGCCGCCAGCCATCTGTCGAACGGCTGTTCGCAGCTGTCCAATGAACGGCGCAGCGAGAATCAGCGCCGCTGACACGGCGATCGCGGCCGCCAGCCAGCCTTTCGCGTAGCTTCGCGCACCCATTCGGCGGGATTGTACAGCTAGTGATCTGGTGATCTGGTGATCTGGTGATCTGGTGATCTGGTGAATCAGATCAAAAAAACGGCCGCGTAAACGCGGCCGTAGCGGCTTCAGGAGGTTGGAGACGAGTGAGAGAGCTAGTGCGCGCGCGCCGCGGCCGGCACGCCGGCCGGCATCGTCCCGACGACCGCCGGCGACTCGACGAGCATCCAGGCGTCGCGTTCTTCGAGCAAGCGGCCAGCCAGCGCCGTGTGCAGCGCGTGACCGGCGCGATGGGCGACGACATGGCCCACGATCGGATGACCGACCAGCGCCAGGTCGCCGACCAGGTCGAGAATCTTGTGCCGCACGAACTCGTCCTCGAACCGCAGCGCGTTGAGGACGCCCGCGTCGCCAATCACAATCGCGTTGTCGAGCGAGCCGCCCAGCGCCAGGCCGTTCTGCCGCAGCATTTCCACTTCCTTCAGGAAGCCGAACGTGCGCGCGGGGGCAATGCTTTCGGCAAAACTGTGCTCCGTAATCCGTTCCGTGCGGGACTGGTGCCGCAGCATCGGATGATCGAAGCTGATGGTGTAACTGACCTTGAAGTGGTCCGACGGGTAAATGGCAATTCGCTTGTCGCCATTCGCAATCTGCACGGAACGCAGGATCTTCAGATAGCGACGCGGCGCCGACAACCGCTTCACGCCCGCTTCCTGCACCAGATACAGGAACGGCGCGGAGCTGCCGTCCATGATGGGCACTTCGTTGCGATTGAGCTCGATGACGATGTTGTCGATGCCGACGCTGACGAGGGCGGCGAGCAGGTGTTCGACGGTTTCGACCGTCGCGCCGTTTCGCCCAAGAACCGTGGCGTAATGAAACGCCGAGACATTTTGGACCTTCGCGGGGATTTCGACGCCAAGGTCGGTCCGGCGGAACACGACGCCGGCATCAGCCGCCGCCGGCTTGAGCGTCAACGTCACTTTGTTTCCGGAATGAAGGCCAATCCCGGCGCATGAGATCTGGCGGCGAATCGTCCGTTGCGCGTCCATTCAGTGATCAGTCCGATTCGGGGGTGGTTGCCTACACCAGCAAAGTCAATGCCTGACAGACAAACATGTAATCGTATCACTTAAATCCATTAGTATCAAAGGTTTATCGGAAATAAGGCGGCGCGCGACCGGGGTGGCCTGTGGCTGTATGACCACGGCTTTTTCTCGCTGAGGTGTGTGAAAAATACCACATCCCCCTACGCGGGGGGCACTCGATCCCGCTTCGGGGGACACGTCCGCTGCGGCGGTTGTCCCTTGATCCCGCTTCGGCGCGACAGCTTTTTCGTGTCCTCACGCGCGATTAGACGGACTCGCGTCGCCGGTTCCGCCTTCGCTGACGGAACCAATCGAGCTTCGGTGGACAAGTTTGCCCTTGATCACGTCCGCGAGAAAGTGACCGGTGTGCGAACCGCGGGCGGTCGCGACCTGTTCGGGCGATCCTTGAGCGACGACGCGGCCACCGCCTTCGCCACCCTCCGGACCGAGATCGATGATCCAGTCGGCGCTCTTGACCACATCGAGGTTGTGCTCGATCACGACGATGGTGTTGCCTTGATCGACCAGTCGGTTGAGCACGTCGAGAAGCTTCCTCACGTCCTCGAAATGCAGACCGGTCGTTGGCTCGTCGAGGATGTAGAGCGTGCGGCCCGTCCCCCGCTTGGACAGTTCGCGTGACAGCTTCACGCGCTGCGCCTCACCGCCGCTCAGGGTGGTCGCCGACTGCCCCAGCTCGATGTAGCCCAGACCGACGTTCTGCAGCGTGCGGAGTTTGTTGGCGATCGGTGGGAAGTTCTCGAGAATCGGCACGGCCTGATCGACAGTGAGGTCCAGGACATCGGCGATCGATTTGCCGCGATATTTGATCTCCAGCGTCTCGTGGTTGTAGCGGCGGCCTTTGCACTGCTCGCAGGTGACGTACACGTTGGGCAGGAAGTGCATCTCGATGGCGATGACACCGTCGCCCTGGCAGGCCTCGCAGCGGCCGCCTTTGACGTTGAACGAAAACCGTCCCGGCTTGTACCCACGCGCGCGCGCTTCGGGCACCATCGCGAAGAGCTCACGAATGAAGGTGAAGAGCCCGGTGTAGGTAGCCGGATTCGACCGCGGCGTGCGGCCGATCGGCGACTGATCGATCTCGATGACCTTGTCGATGAGGTCGATGCCTTCGATGCGGTCGTGCGAGCCGGGTTCGTCAGCCGCGCGATACAGCGTTCGCGCCAGCGACTTGTAGAGGATGTCGTTGACCAGCGTGCTCTTGCCCGACCCGCTCACCCCGGTGATGGCGACGAACAATCCGAGCGGAATCCGCACGTCGACGTTCCGCAGGTTGTTCGCACGCGCGCCTCTGACGACGACCTCTCCCCTGGATGGCGTCCGGCGGGCCGCCGGCATTTCGATGGTTCGAGTCCCGGTGAGATAGGCGCCCGTCAGCGAGCCGTGTCCGTTGCTCATCAGGTCAGCAGGCAGGCCCTGGAAGATCACCTTGCCGCCCAGTTCCCCGGCGCCTGGCCCCAGGTCGATGACGTAATCGGCCATGCGGATGGTTTCTTCGTCGTGTTCGACGACGACGACCGTGTTGCCGAGATCACGCAGCCGCGCGAGCGTCGCGAGCAGTTTTCGATTGTCGCGCTGGTGCAGCCCGATCGAGGGCTCGTCGAGCACATACAGCACGCCCGTCAGGTTCGATCCGATTTGCGTGGCGAGCCGGATGCGCTGGCCCTCGCCGCCCGACAACGTCGCGGCCGAACGTGCCAGCGTCAGGTAGCCGACGCCGACGTCGTTGAGAAACCGCAGGCGATCCTGGATCTCCTTCAAAATGCGCGTCGCGATCATCGACTCGCGTTCGTTCAACTCGATCTCGTCGAACACCGTGAGCGCTTTTGCGACAGGCAGGTTGACGTACTCGGAAATGGTCTTCCCCTTGACCCTCACCGACTGGCTTTCGGCTCGCAAGCGGTTGCCATGGCACGCCGGGCACTCGCGCAACGCGCGATAGATGTCGAGCTCTTCCTGCACCACCCACGACCCTTCGTCGAACCGGCGTCGAAGGTTGGGAATGACCCCCTCGAAGTCGCGCCCGAACGGATCGGCGGACACCTTTTTCCCTTTCAGGACTGGTCGTGCGGTGCCGGGACCCATGAGCACCAGCTCGCGATGCTTCTTCGGAAGTTTGCCGAACGCGAGCGCCGGATCGATCCCGTAATACGTGGCAATCGCCTGGACGGCTTCGCGAACCATTCGACGATCGCCCTTGCCCCACGGCGCGATGGCGCCCTCGGCAAGCGACTTTGTGTCGTCCGGCACGACGCGTGCCGGATCGAAATCCCACGTAGCGCCGAGTCCCTGGCACTCCGGACAGGCGCCGTGGGGCGAGTTGAACGAAAACGCCCGCGGCGACATTTCCGGTACGCTCAAGCCGCACACTACACAGGCGAGCTTGCGCGAAAACAGGCGATCGCCCCCGTCGAGGGAGTTGATGAGCACGATGTCGCCGGCCAGTCCGAGGGCAACCTCCACGGACTCCGCAAGGCGCCGCTCGATGCCGCTGCGCACGATCAGGCGATCGATGACGATATCGATGTTGTGATTACGGCGGCGGTCGAGGCTGATGTCTTCCTCGAGCGATCGCGTCTGCCCGTCGATGCGCGCCTTGGTGAACCCGCGAGTACGCAGCCCCAGCAGTTCCTTCTTGAACTCCCCCTTACGGCCGCGGACGATGGGCGCCAGGATGTTGATGCGCGTGTCCTGCGGGTAGGTCATCACCAGATCGACAATACGGTCCAGCGACTGCGACGCAATCTCCCGCCCGCAGTTCGGGCAGTGTGGAACGCCGACGTTGGCAAACAGCAGGCGCAGGTAGTCGTAGATCTCCGTGACCGTGCCAACCGTCGATCGCGGATTCGAGCCCGTCGTCTTCTGCTCGATTGAGATGGCCGGCGACAGGCCCTCGATCAAATCGACGTCGGGCTTCTCCATCTGCTCGAGAAACTGGCGCGCATAGGCAGAGAGCGACTCGACATACCGGCGCTGCCCTTCCGCGTACAGCGTGTCGAAGGCCAGCGACGACTTGCCAGACCCTGACAGCCCGGTAATCACCACCAGCTTTTCGCGGGGTATATCGACGTCGACTTCTTTCAGGTTGTGCACGCGCGCGCCGCGCACAGCGATCCAGTCGTGAGGCATGGCTTACTGCGGGGTCCTGCCGGGAACCCCCAACCAGCCATTGTAATACGAACGGGCGTCCGAGACCCGGAGACTCGAAAAGAACAAGCCACGAAGGGCACCCTCGCGACTTCGGTGTCTTCGTGGCTTTCTTTTATTTGTCTCTGAGTTTCTGCGTCTCTGAGGCTATTGTTATCGGCGACGTTTGGAGTGTCGCGCGTTAACTGAACGCGTACACCGTGTCGCTGCTGGTTACCATCATGAGCCCCGACTTGCCGAATGCAAGGCCCACGAGTCGCGGTCCGGACACGACCAGTTCTCGCGGGCCATTCTGCGGCAACGCATAGACGCCGCTCACGCCGGCAAGAGCCTCGACGACGTGCAACAGCCCGCTGGAGTCGAACGCGAGACCCTGAGGGCGCCCGAATGACTGATCGATGCTTTCGATTCCACCGTCCATCCCGACACGATAGACCTGGTCGTAACTGCCAAGCGTCGGGCCTGTGACGTAGATGTATCCGTCGGGCCCCATCGCCACATGGAAAGCGGCGACACTAGCGGGCAGTGTCGCGAGAATCGACGTTCGACCCTTCCCATCGATATGGAAAAGCGTCCCGGACCGGTCGCCCACCACCATCGTCCCATCCGGCGCAAACACCAGACCGCACGCGAGCCCGAGATCCGACGCGGCCACTTCGTGCCGTCCGTCTTCGAACACGCGATAGACGCTGCCGTCAAAGCGGCTCGATACGTAGAGTCTGCCATCGGGGCCGACCGCCATCGAAGTCGCATTGACGATGCCGGACACGAACGCCTCGCGTGGACCGCCTGGAGCGACGCGGAAGATCGAGACCGGCGCTTGCTGTCCTCGCGCGCCGCTGTAGGTCACATAAACCCGGCCGTCGGCATCGATCGCGGGACTGTCCACCTGATGGAATCCGGTCGCGAGCGGGCTGCCGATGTCCACGAACAGCGTCGAGCCCGGCAGCCACGGCACTTTGACGGGAGTCCGCCCGCCGTCGAGACGGGCGGGGACTTCAACGGCCATCCGGTCGGGCGCGGCAAACACCGCTCGCGCCGGCATTCCCCCGATGGTGCAGAGATCTTCGTGTGCGGTTGGGACTGGAAGGCCGCTGCCGCGAAGCCATAACCGGCCGCCTTCGATCACCTTTAGTGGATCGACTGCAGTCAGTACGGGTTCAGTCAGGCTCGTCACGGGCGCTCCACCCACAGCCCCATTGTAGAGAACCTGTGAGCGCGCGCGAGGCACTTCGGCGCGCAGACCGTAACCGGAGACCGACGACTGGAGACTGGCGACCGGAGACTGAAGTGTTCTACGTGTCGTCGAGCTCTAAGTTCCAGTAGAGGTAATCCCGCCAACTGTCGGGCGCATTCCGCAGACCAATCGTGATGCGGATCGCGGGCGCGGAATCCGGTCGTCGAGGCGCGCGGACCAGCCGCATGTGCGCCTCCTGAGGCGTACGACCCCCCTTGCGGCGATTGCAGGACACACAGCAGGTGACGATATTCTCCCAGTCCTTGCGGCCACCTTGCGAGACCGGCACGACGTGATCGAAGGTGAGCTCAGTAGTGGGATGCGACTTCGCGCAGTATTGGCAGGTGTATCCGTCCCGGGCGTAGATGTTGGCCCGGGAGAACGGCACGTAGTCGAACCTCTTTTTGATGCGGACGTAGCGCAGCAACCGAATGACGGATGGCAACTTCAGGCTGAACGACACCGCCCGGATCTCGCGGTCGTGTTCCGCGATGATCTCGACCTTGCCCTGGCACCAAAGGGTGATGGCCTTTTGCCAGTGCACGACCTTGAGCGGTTCGTACGTCGCGTTCAGAAGGAGCGTTTGCTCCATAGGCTTACACGCATTGTGCCCGCCCACGGCCGAGCCTGTCAAGGTGACGTCTGTGTAAAGGTATGCATGGTATAGAGTTAGGTCGCGCCTGCACAGTTCGGCACGCGGTGCCGATACGCAGGAAAGTCATGGCTCGACTCACCGTGGTCCTCGGAATCTGCCTCCTCGCCGGCGGCTGCGCTTCGACAGGCCATGTGCCCCGGCCATTTCCGTTACCAGGAGGCGGAAGTACTCCGTCGAGCGGATCGGACCCCACGGCGCCCGGGCCGCCGAGCATTCCTCGTCCCCCCGACGTCCCGTTGGGAAGCGCGGACGGCTATTCAATCTCCTCGACAGCACTGTCCCTGCGGGGCGCGCCTTATCGCGACGGCGGCGCCGATCCCGCGGGATTCGACTGCAGCGGCTTTGTGCAGTACGTCTTCGCGCAGCACGGCTTGTCGATGCCGCGCGAGGCGCGCCGGCAGTTCGAGATCGGTAACACCATCGATACGTCGTTGCTCGAGCCTGGCGACCTCGTATTCTTCACGACGATCGCGCCCGGCGCATCGCACGTGGGGATCGTGGTGGGCGGGGATCAGTTCGTGCACGCGCCCAGCGGCAACGGCGTCGTGCGTGTCGATCAACTGAGCGCGCAGTATTGGTCGAATCGATTCGTGGGGGCCAGGCGGGTCAACTGACTCACAGGAAAGTTCAGGGGTTCAGGGGTTCAGGGGTTCAGGGGTTCAGGGGGGCACTACAATCACCACTTCACTTGAGCGAGGGCTCGATCCAATTTCGTTAATGGCCCGCACGCTTGCGTAATAGACGCCGGATGGTACGCCGTTGAAAACGGCGGTCGTCGCGAAACCAAGCGGTATAGTTACATCCTTTCTTCCCGACGCGAGCCCCACCTCGAGTTGGAATTCGCTCGTGTCACCGGGGTTCGTCCATGTGAGCACCACTCGGTGAGCTGCGACCGCCTGGGTGAGCATGGGGGCATTCGGAGCTGAGAGCATCACCGCTGCCGCCGAACATGTCACCCACCCGGTTGTTGGTTCGAGACCTGCTAGCGTTGACACCTCTACATGAGCGCGAACGACGCCGGTGCCGCCTAACGCATCCACCCAGGTCCAGCAAACTCCACTATTGGGAGGGGGACTCATTACGACATAGGCGCCGGCACTCCCGCGGCCTTTCAGTGGCTGGAAGTTATGAAAATATCCGTACCCGTTCGGATTCCCTTCGCCGAGCAACGCTAAGCTCGAGGCGTCGAAGGCAAATACGTGCCACCTATAGAGTAAGGGACCGAAAATTTCGAAGTGTGGCGCAATCAGGATCCCCCGACTCTCATCGAGCTCGAAGCGATTCGGACTGGACCCATACAAAAGAAGTGGAACAGACTCGGCGACTTGCTGTCCGGTGGCAACGTCGAACGATCGGATTGGTCCGCTTCTTAGAGCTTCGCCTCCACTCAGAAACACACGTCGACCGTCTGATGTCACGGCCAATTGAGTAGCGCCGGGTGTTCTTCACATTGGGCACGGCGAACGCGGTGAGTTCCTCCCCCGTGGACCCGCTGAATGCCACAACTTGAATCATCGGATCCTCAAACGTGCCGAGGCGTGTCACGAAGAACTGGTCCGCGTCGGGTGCATATGCGAACGCCGTCCCCACCCAAGGCCCGACTACTAGGGGACGATAAGTCAGGGTCTCGTCAATAACTCCGACATGTCCCAGCGTCGAGCCAGCGAATCCGTGTACGAAGATGCGCTGCCGCAGCCGATCAGCCACCAGCTGGATAACCTCACAGGGGAACTTGAGATGCGGCACTGCTGTGACAGTCCGTAAGCGGCGGTCGAAAACAGCAATCAGTTCGTAACACGGCTCAATTTCTCGGATTCCAATCAGCGCCCTCCAAGCGATGTATCGTGAGCCGGCAACTGCGGAGGTCGGGTCGAGACACACCGAGATAGTGAGGTGGAAGCAGCGTAGTCGCTCTTACTGGCCCCAAGGTGAGACCAGAGACTTCGGTTTCCACCAATGTCGGTGTGTTGAACAGACTCAGGGTCATGAGCCTGTCTTGAGCCTGGAGTGAGCTGCCCAGGAGCGCGAGTATGAAGACGGTCAAGCCGATCCGCATGACATTTTTCTCTCAGCTCGTGCCACAGGGATTGCAAGCGTTCGTCAGCTAGGGCACGACGACGGTAACTTCATTCGACGCCGCGCTCTTGCCAACCTCGTTAATCGCGCGCAAGCGCAGGTAGTAGATGTTAGGAGGCACTGCATCGAATACTGCGGTTGTGACGAGACCGAGCCGCACGGTGATGTCTCGTCTTCCCGGGCCAAGCCCGGCTTCCAGTTCGAAGGCGCTCGTATTGTCAGGCTGCGTCCACCTCAAGGTCACTCTCCGCCCGTTAACAGTAGGCGCAAGCGTTGTCGGGGCTCCGGGAACAGAGAGCAGCCTGGCCGCTGACGAGCACAGTGCAAACTCGTACGTTGGTGACAGGCCGGCCATCTTCGCGATGTCGGCATGGGCACGAACAATGCCAGAGCCATCCAACGCATCGATCCACGTCCAACAAACACTGTCTGCGCCTTCAGGGGGCGACATCAGCACATAAGCGCCCGCTGCTCCGCGACCCTTGAGCGGTTGGAAGACGCGAAAGTCTCCGTAACCACCAGGATTTCCCTCGCCGAGCAAAGCCAAGGTAGAAGCGTTGAGGGCGAGGAGATGCCGCACGTAACCGGGTGCGGGGCCGCGGTGGGGTACTAGAAGTATTCCTCTCGTTTCGTCGAGCTCCAAGCGATTCGAGGCGAAACCATCGAGGTCAACTCGAAGGGATTCAGCGATCTGCGTTCCGGTGCCAACATCGAACAGCCGGATTGACCCTTCTCCATAAAGAAAAACCCGCCGACCGTCTGACGTGACCGTCATCTGAATGTCTCGACTGTTACTGATAAGAGGAATAGCAAAAGAACTGATTTCGTCGCCCGTCGACGCATCGAACGCTACGACCTGAAGTCTCGGGTCTTGTGGAGTTCCGACACGAGTGACAAAAAACTGATCCGTATCAGGCGCGTACGCGAACGCTGTCCCAACCCAGTTCGCGCTTAGAAGAGGGCGATAGGTGAGCGTTGGGTCGACAACTCCGACGTGGCCGGGCACGCCGAAGGCCGACGCAAAACGATGCACAAATATGCGCGGCCGCCGACGGTCGCCCACTAGCTGCACGGTTGTGCAGGCGAAGTCTATACCAGGCACTGCGACGACGGCTCGTGTGCGGCGATCAAAAACAGCGATGAACTCCCGACAGTCGACAAGCCCAATCTGCGCCGGCCAAGCCACATAGCGCGAACCGGCCATGATTGCGACGTCCGGTCGAACCACAGTCACAAAGTGGAAAGGCAATGGAATCGTTGCCTTAACCGAGCCGAAAGTGGTACCCGTTATGTCGACTTCCACGATAGTCGGCGTGTTGAACACATTTAATGTGAAGAGGCGATCCTGTGCTTGTGACACAGTCGACAAACCTAGGAATGCGACGCCAACAATCAGAAGGACTCGCATCGCAATATTCACCTTGCGCGTCCAGTGAGGGACTCGGCCTTCAAATCGCCTTGCAGGTCCGGGATTTCCAAAGTTTAGCGAACCTCCAACTCGATGGTCATGGGAACCGCCAGTTCGCGGAAGCTTCGTAGTACGCGATTGGATCCTGGACAGGTCCGGACTGCTAATGCTCGGTCGAACTACAGGATGACAAAGCTCATAGGACCAACCCACTTTTCGCGTCATAAGCGTAGCGCCTTAAATCCTCATCGAGCTCGGGGTGTGCTGCGATGAACGTGTCAATCACTTCGGGCTTGCGTTTGTGCTTCAAATGGCCAAGTCCGTGCAAGGCACTTCGCCACACGGACGGATTCTCAATCGATAGTATTGATGCCAAACAGTCGAGCATTGCTTGTTCGACATGTTGAGGACGGGGGTCTTCAAAGCTTCGCAGCAGGTCCCACCACATGAAGCTCGTGTCGTTGAGAGGATTCTTTGAGAAAATGTCTCGAAAGACATAAACCATCGACTCAATGCAACGGCGTCGCGACGGCCAGTCGATGGTCTCATCCCAAAGAGTGTCAGCAAGCTCACTCGTCGGACCCAGAAGATACCAGAATCCTCGTTCCAGGCTTTCAGGAGAATAAATGCTCAAGAGGTCGTTCGAATGCTCGAACAGCCTTGTGGAATAAGCCAGCAGCCGGGCTGCATCGAGCTTATCGACATTCATTCCAACGCCTTGCTCACTGAAGATCCTGCGCAGCCAGCCATCGAACAACGTCTGGTGCGGGTTGGACATCTAGTTTCCGTGGAGTTGCGATTCGCCTGGCGCACCCAACATCGCGGCGTGAACGAACCTTAACACCTCGTCAGACCAATAGGACGAGTTCGGTCGTGACGTTTGTGCCGCACGCGTTGCGCGTCCGGATACGCACGTAGTAGGTGCGCCCTGGCACGTATGCGGTCAAACCTCGCGTATTGGGGTCCAGCGTGAGAACCGCAATATCACTCGCGCCTGAAACGCTGCCGGCTTCGAGGATGATCGACGCCGGCCCGTCCGGTGTTCCATCCAGCGACCAAGTCAGGGTCACCGTCCCAAACAGGATATGCACGCGAACATCGCGCGGTGCCGGTGGCGGAGCGACACAGCGGCCTCTGACGAGGTACTTCAACATCCCTCGTCGGCTGGCTGACGCCGGCCAGGCCAACGCTCCGCACCCGTGCGTAGTATGTTCCGTTGGGGACATCAGAGATAAACGCCGAAGTTCCAGTGACGAAGGCACCACCCAGATTGCGCGCACCGGGTGATGTGCCACCCTCCAACAAATACCGTGTGGTCCCGCCGCCGTCGGCCGGTGGATCCCATTCGAGACGCACGTTATTGACCGACACGATCGCCCGCAGCTCGCAGGGCGCGTTGGAGATCTGAGGGCTCGGCGAGATCTTCCAGACGTCCCCGGCAAAGCTCGTCATGTACAACTCGCCCTTGGGGTCGCGTGTGAACGACGTGATGCGCCCCAACTGGCCTGGGCCTCCGAGTTCAGCGGTGTGCTCGAGGAGGTCGGTCGCTTTCGCTTCGCCGGTCACAGGATCCACGGAGAGTCCCAACGACCAGACCCGCGACGCGAGATAGTCAGCGAAAAAGTAGCGGCCGCGGAACTTGGCCGGAAGGCACCCGCCCCGATAGACAAAGCCGCCGGTCACCGCAAACCCATCGGGGTGCGGATAGTCGTGAATCGGGTCGGTCAGCGGCAGAAAGGCAGGATCGGTGGGCGGTACACCTGGCGTCGCGACCGTGCCTTCGCGCATTCGCCACCCGTAGTTACGACCCTCCGCGCCTTTTGGCTCGTAATTGATCTCCTCGCGCGCACCCTCTCCGACGTCACCGGCGATGAGTGCACCCGTCGCGCCATCACCAAAATCGTCGAAGCTGTAACGCCAGGGGTTACGCCACCCAAACGACCAGATTTCGGGCAGCGCCGCGATCGGGACTCCCTCGAGAAATGGATTGTCCGCTGGAACCTGGAATCCGTTCGGATCGCCCGCGGGGATCCTGACATTGATCCGCAGCATCTTGCCGAGCAGCGTGTTGGGATTCTGCGCGTTGTTCTGCGGATCATTGACGCCGCCGCCGTCACCCACGCCGACATAGAGATAGCCGTCCGGGCCAAACGCGAGATGTCCGCCGTTGTTGTTCGCAGACGGCTGCCGAATGACCCGCTCACCAGTCGACCATTTCAAATCCAGTCGCGTGCCGGGCACCGCCCGCGGCGTGCTGAATCTGTCGCCAAAGGTTCGGTTGAACCGTGCGACGACGAGATCACCGTTGAGATCGGTGAAGCTGAAAAACACGTAGCCGCTGGTCGCCGCGTCCGGAGGAAATGCCATTCCCAGCAAACCACGTTCCGGTCCGGTGCCGACTACCCCACGAAGGTCGATAAAGGCGTTTGGCGTCTGCGCTACCGCGACGAGGCCGTCCTGATAGACCTGATAGAAGATGTCCCTGATGCCGAAACTGCCGGTCGCCACTGGGTCCTGCACGTAGGCGACCAGCGGCGTGCCGAAGCCTGACCAGATTTTCTCAGCTCTTAGTTGTGCTGCGGCGAGCGACGGAACGCACAAGAGTGTGGCAAGGCAAAGGACTCGCAGGAGATTCGCCATCGACCTTCTCCTTACATCGTGCCTCAACGGCTTGCAATTCGCGATCCTTTTCCCCGGCCGCGATTCTCCCCGCCAAACGTCCGGGTGTTTGGCAGAAGTCACCACGCCGTGCGGCACAGCAACAGCCATCGTGGTTGCACAGCCACAGCATCTTGCGCGTGGCTGGCTCTGTTCGCCTTCGGGCCATGAATGATAGCGGTCAAAGCGCGCCGTCACCTCAGGTGGTGGTCACGGTCCCATAACGGCCTCACACGGCACGGGTCGCCAGTCACCGGTCTCCAGTCACCAGTCTCCGGTCTTCTCGATCGTTGGCGGGGTGGGTGGTGCCGTGTACGTAGCGCGGGACTTCAGTCCCGCGGATCCTTCATTGAGCCTATTTCCCTCCTTCATTCAGCGACACCTCAACGAGTGCGTCATCCACGTTTTCCTTAGTCAAATGTCTTCTGCATAGTCCGGTCTATCGGAATAGTCAGCAACGGGGTTGAACCGGTTGCCGTCTTGCACGATATGCCGCGTAGAATAGCTGCCGAACCATCGTTTCGTTGTGTGCGGGGGCAGCATTATGGCGCTCAGTGCAAGAAATCAATTACAAGGCACGGTCGAAGAGGTCGAGCGCGGCACAATCATGGCGCGCGTGGTCGTGCGCGTCGGCGAGAACCTCATTGAGTCAGCGATCACTCGGCAGAGCGCGGACGAACTGCAGCTTGCAAAGGGTGACGTCGTAACCGCCGTCGTGAAAGCGACCGAAGTCATGATCTCGAAGCCATGACGGCCGCTCTCGCCACGCTGGGAACGGTCGCGCTTTGTGTGTCACGTCACCCCAGCGACTACACGTCCGCGTACCGCTTGGCCGCAGCCAGGTCCTTGCGCAGTTCTTCGGCCGTGCGCCGCGGACCATAGCCGGGCGTATCGCGCTGAATGCGCCAGCCCTCTTTGAGCGGACCCGCATCGACCGCATCGAACCCGAACTCGTCGAGCAGACGCGCGACCGTGGCCTTGGCCGTGGGGTCGTCGCCGGCGATGACCAGCGCCCGACGGTTCGGTGTGCCCGCCGGTAGCCCGTCGGTCGTGAGTTGGCGGGCGTAAATGTGGTTGAAAGCCTTGACCACGCTCGACGTCGGCAGATGCGCCTGCAGCAGCTCGGCGGTCGTCGTCGACTCGTTGTCGAGCTCGGCGATCTGGCCATCCCGCTGCGGGTAGTAATTGTTGGTGTCGATCACGATCTTGCCTGCGAGCGGCTCGACCGGCACCGTCCGGTAGTGCTTTAGCGGAATCGTCACCACGACGATCTCGCCGGCTGTCGCCGCGTCGACCACGGTCGCGGCTCGCGCTTTCGGTCCGAGCTCGGTAACGAGGGCGGCCAAGGTCTCCGGCCCGCGTGAATTGCTGATGACGACGTTGTGTCCGTGCGCCACCGCGAGCCGGGCAAGCTGCGAGCCGATGTTGCCGGCGCCGATGAGCCCAATGGTAGCCATGAGAATCACTATATCCCTGGCAGCGATCATCCACCTCGAGGAGCGGTCAGTGGCGGACTAGCCGATGCAGCCCAGTCTTCGGAACGTCATGGACGATTCGACCTCGCTGCATGACAAACACCACGCGTTTGAGCGAGGACACATCCTCGAGTGGATTGCCATCCACGGCGATCAGATTTGCCAACTTCCCGACGCCAATCGCCCCAATCTGATCCTCCAAGCCGACTACGCCAGCAGCATCTGAAGTCGCCGCACGGAGCGCCGCTTGCGGCGTCAGTCCGATGCGGATCAACTCGGCAAACTCGTTGGCATTCTGGCCGTGGGGGATGACGCCGGCATCAGTGCCGAACGCGATCGGCAGGCCGAGTGCGGCGGAGGCCTTCATGTGGGCAAAGAGTGCATCGACTGCCGGTCGCGCGTTCGCCTGAGCGAGCGAGTGCAGGGTTGGAAGCAGCCGACGGTTTTGACTCTGCATCGCACGCACGGTTTCCGGGTCTGGAAAACCGCCGTGGACGATCAGGTCTGCCCCGCTGCGAATGGCGGTCCGCACGCCTGCTTCGCTGATGGCGTGGACTGCGACGCGCTTGCGATGACGGTGCGCGGCGTCGACCGCGGCCTCGAGCTCGGCGTCGCTGATCTCGTACTCCTTCGGTCGGGCAACTGCGTCCTGCAGCCACCCCGAGACACACACCTTGATCAGGTCCACGCCTCGCGCGACGTCTTCCTCGACACGACGTCTGAACGCGTCGGGCCCCCGAACCCCGATCCCGCTGAAGTCGCAGATGCCACCGGACTGGCCAATCCAGGGGCCGGAAGCCACGACACGAGGGCCGATGACGCGGCCGGCTTCAATCGCATCGCGCAACTCGAGATTGCGGTAGTTGAGCGCGCCAAGATCCTGAACAGTCGTGAAGCCCGCTTGCAGCGTCGCGCGGGCGTTGGCTTCCGGATCTCCGCCGAGCGTCAGATGCACATGAAGATCGATCAGGCCGGGCACGAGCGTCGCGCTCCCCAAACGGACCGTACGCGCACCTGCTGGCACTGAGACGTCCCCTTTGGGGCCGACGGCAACGATCCGTTCTCCACGGACGACGACCAGCATCGCATCGAGGCGGACCCCGCGCTGCACATCGATGAGCGACGGGGCCTCGAGCACGATTGATTCCGCTTGCGACTGGCGACCCGACGCGCTGGCAGAACCAAGAACAGCAACGGCTGCCAAGGCAAACAGTGCACGTACAACCATCACGACGTCCTCTTGAGGAGGCGAGCTATGGTACGACGCTGATCGCGATCGTCCCCGCTGTCCGCTTTCCCGTCCCCGTGGATGTCACGGACGGCGTGGCCGTGACGGTCGCCGTCCCTGGCGCGATGCCGTGCACTTCACCGGCCGCAGACACGGTCAACACGCGTGTGTTGGATGACTCGAGCGTGACGCCGCCGAACTGCGATGGCCGCAGCGGATTCGACGTGCCGTCGGAATACATCAGCGTTACTACGAGCTGGCTCACCTCACCCACCCGCACAGAGGCGGGGCCTGTTACCAGGGCCGTGACATCGCGGCTGTATTCGCATGCCGTGAGGCTGATGAACACCAGCGCAAGGAGAAGCGTACCCATCCGCCTTGGCTTGGGCTGAGGCCTGCGTGAGCAGGTAACCATGCTCCATCCTCCCACGAACAGGCGCCGCGCGCGGGTTCTAGTGGAGTGTATTCGGCGAATTAGTACCTATTAGTGACGAAGCCAGATGACACCGAGCGCGAGCCACAGATGACGCAGATCACGAAAGACCGGCCACAGATGACACCGATAACGCAGATTGGCGCTACGCGGACGAGCGGGCCCGCGGCCGTAGGCCGCGGACGAGCAGGCTTCGCCTGCGCCCCCGCTCGTCACCGCTTCTGTGTCATCTGCGATATCTGCGGCCTTGGTTTGAATCTCCGCGGCTGGTTACGCGAGTCCTGATTGAGCGGATACAGTCCACTAGGTCAGGTGGGAATGGTGTGACGTAGGCGCATCATTGGGCGGAACACTGCATCATTCGTCGCGCAGTGCGATCGCCGGATCGACCCTCGACGCGCGGCGCGCCGGCATGAAGCCGGCGAGGAGCCCGATCGCTCCCAGCAGCCCCCGGCGCTGACAACCGTTGCCGGATCCGTCGGATTCAACTGGAACAGCAGCGAGCGTGCATAGCCTGCGCTGCCGATCGCGAGGCCGGTGCCCACAGCCACGCTGGCGGCAAGCAGCCACGCGGTTTCTCCGAGCACCATTCGCAACACATCGGCCCGGCCGGCGCCCATCGCCATCCGAATGCCAATCTCATTCGAGCAGCGGGCCACGACGTATGACATGACACCGTAAAGGCCAACCGCGGCTAGAAGAGACGCCAGAACGCCGAACCGCGTCCCGTTGCCGGCATCCTTTTCCTGCGTGTTCGCGACATACACCATCGGCTCGATGCCCTCGCGCAGGCTCTGGAGCTTGGTGTCCCTGACGACCCCCACGATTTCGTAGCCCGCCCACGACGTGCGCGTCTCGCCGACGGCAGTCGTTTCGACCAGCCCCTCCTCGCCAAGCACGATCGTGTGCGTCCCGAGCTGCCCCTTGTCGGGCTTTTCCTGCTTCACCATCGCCTTGATCGCGCGCCGCATCATGCGATGTTGGATCACCCAGTAGAGTCCCGCGAGAAGCGGCAGCACAGCGACGAGGAAGATCAGGTCGATTTGCGCGATCCTGAAGCCGCCGGGGCCGATCGTCGGCAGCAGCGCAATCACCACAAACGGCAGGCACAGATAGAGGTAGGCCATCCGGCGCGCCCGACGACTCTTCGGCGACGTGTAGTTCGCGCGCCACTGAAAGGCGTACAAGTCGTCAGCGGTGAGTTGATAGGTGACTTCCATGGCAACTGGTCTTCAACGTGTTGAGTTCCTCACCGCGAGGGCCACTGCCACGGCGCCTCGCACCGGTCATTGCCGACTGCCGTGGTTTCGCCGAACGTCTTTTCGAGCATGATCGAGTGACAATCCTCCCTCTGTTGCAGCGCGTCGACGAGCGCCGGGGCGTGCGACACCACCAGCACCTGTGAGCGCTCGGCCGCGAGAGCGATCAGGCGTGCCAGCGGGGGCAACAAGTCCGGATGCAGGCTCGTTTCGGGTTCGTTGAGGACCAGCAGGCCGGGCGGGCGTGGCGTCAACAGTGCGGCGACCCAGAGCAGGTAGCGCAGCGTCCCGTCGGACAACTCCGCAGCCTTGAGCGGGCGGAGCAGTCCGTGTTGCCGCATCTCGAGCTCGAACCAGCCATTTACATTACTGATTTCGACAGCGCCGCCCGGAAACGCGTCCGTGACCGACTGGTCGAGCGCGTCGCCGTCTCCTATCTCCCGGATCGTTTGAAGGGCGGCCGCCAGGTCGCTGCCATCATTGCTCAACACCGGCGTGTGTGTGCCAATCTGCGGCATTCGGGCCGGTGCACCGGCGTCCGCACGAACGTGATCGTAGAAGCGCCAGCCGCGCATCTCTTCGCGGAGGCTGAGCATTTCCGGCGTGTTGAGCGGATCGGCACAGTGCGTCATCATGCTGTCGAACGTCGAAAGACCGTGGGTGATGATCGCCCACTCGCCTTTGTCTCGGCGTGCTCGCACAAGCGGTCCACGCCGATCCACCAATATCGTCGAGGGCCTGAGGATTTGGCTGCTCCAGATGCACTCGCGCTTGATCTCCGGATCGTGGCCGAAGGCTGATCGGCCTGGCGTCGGCAGGCCGAGGTCGATGGCATAGCCAAAGTCGTCGCCGGCAAATCCGAGGCGCAGGCTGACCGGCCGCCTTCGCACAGTCCCCTGCACGGGCTGCTCGCCACGGAGCATCGCGCGCGAGAACGACTCCGGACCCGCCCACAGCGTGGACTGCAGTCCACCCTCGCGCGCCAGGCCGGGGATCACACGCCCCTGGGCTGTCTCCGCAAGCAGGCGAAGCGCGCGATAGAGATTCGACTTCCCCGTCCCGTTCGAACCGGTCACCAGGTTGAGGCGCTGCAGCGGGATGACGAAGTCGCGGAGGGACCGATAGCCGGAGACGGCCAGGGTCAGAAGCATGGTTCGTCCCAAAAGTATCTCTTATCGGAACTCGCGTCGAGGAGGCCGCCCTCGTCCGCACCGTGGTATATTGGTACCAAGTTACCAATGGCCCGCAAACACACGCCGCTCGTCGTCGAACGCGTGCAGACGGGGCTCCGAATGGAGAAACGCCTGTTGAAGGTCCTCAAGGCGCTCGCCGACTACCACGACATGTCACTGGGCGATCTGCTGGAGGGCATCGTCCTCCACGCCTTCGAGGGCAAGGCGCCGTTCGGCGCAGAGAGCAGGGCGCGGATCGCGGAGCTCAAGAAGGTGTTTGGTCTCGACCTGGACGCCTCGCACTCGCACAGGTTGTCGGAGGCTCCCCGGTCCAGGGCACGGAAGGGTGAGAAGTGAATGGAGATGCTGGCTGACGCCGAACTCTTGACTGGATTCGAACGGGCGTCGCTTCCCAACGACGCGTTTCATCATGAACAACACGTCCGCGTCGCCTGGCTGTTCGTCCAACGGTATGGACTGCCAGACGCGCTTGGGGAATTTTCGCGAGCGCTCAAGCGCTTTGCGACCGCCAAGGGCAAACCAGGCCTCTATCACGAGACCATCACGTGGGCGTTCATCCTGTTGATCGCGGATCGAATGGCGCGGCAGCCGGCGACGACCTGGGAGCAGTTCGCAAGCCAGAACCCGGATCTCCTCACCTGGAAGCCGTCGGTGTTGGATCGCTATTACACGAGCCAAACGTTGTGGTCGGACGTCGCACGTCGAACGTTTGTCTGGCCCGATCGCACCTTGGAGTACGCGCCCACGTCCGAACGAAACAAGTAGTAGACACTCTACGTTTAACGAAGCGACCGCCACTTAGAGTCTGGCGCTTCCCAAGCGGCCTGACGCAGAGTACGCATGACTCGCACGACGCACGCCAAGGTCGCCGGGTTCGACGGCGCCCGTGCCGAAGCAACCTGCGCCGATTCTCGCTTGAGACCACTATCATTCTTCTGCATGTCTCTCCGGCTTCTTCCTTCGAGTCGAGGCCTCTGGCGATTCCTTAGCCTCCTGGTGTCCAGTCGCCGAACCAAACGGGCGGCCACTCTGCCAGCTCCCTTTCCCGTCGACTGGCGCCAGTTGCTCGAGAATTGCTACGGGCACTATCGGCGACTGCCCGCTGATCTTCGCGTCCGATTTGAGAAACAAGTCCAATTGTTCATTGCGGACAAGCGCATCACCGGAATTGGCGTTGAAGTGACCGACGAGTTGAGGGTGCTCGTGGCAGCGTCGGCGGTGACACTGACGCTCGGGTGGGGCGATTACGACTGGGCCGAATTACGCGAAGTGTTGCTGTATCCGGAAAGTTTTGATCGGGACTTTACCCTGGGCGAAGGTGACCATACGGGGATCGCACATCCTTGGGGCACCGTGATTCTTTCAGTGCCCGCGCTCCGATTCAGCTTTACGGAACCTGACGATGGCTACCATGTCGGCATCCATGAATTCGCGCACCTCCTGGACGTGGAACACAACCGATTCGACGGAATCCCGTCGTGGCTCACGAACGATCAGATCGGCGAGTGGGAACGCCTCAGAGATGAGGAGATGCAACGATTAAGAACTGGAGACTCGATCCTCGATGCTTATGGCGCGTACGACCCGGTTGAGTTTCTTGCGGTAGCCATCGAAACTTTCTTCGAGCGCCCTAGGGCGCTGCGCGAGAGCCAGGGCCGACTCTACCAAACGCTCGCAAACTATTTTCGTCAGGATCCTGCGACATGGGACGACGAGCGCCTCGATCGGATGTGAAGACGCAAGGCTTAGCGGGTCGCCGCGTTGGGGAGCACGCGCACTTTATCGGCTACAGGACGGCGCTCGGCCACGCTTCTGTACCACACGGTCACACTAACGCCTGGCCTGATGGCGTTGGGAACGAGCGCAGAGCTCTGACGTTGACTCTCATAGGTCGTAGTCTCGCCCAAGGCGATTCTCAAGCCCCCTGGGTCCGTCTGTTCATTGACGACTGCAATCCACTCGTCTGCTTGGAACCCAACGACAGTGCCTGTAACGACGCGAGTCGTCGCGCCACCGTCGGCCAGGACCGACAGCACCACAAACGCGACGACTGAGTGATGCCACGAACGCGCGCCACGTTCGCATCCTATTAACCCTACCGCCAAGCATCCCATAAACAGGGTGCCTAGGTCAGGCGGCGGTGACGCCTATTTCTATTTCGCGGGCACGAGCCGTTTCAGCTCCTCGTCCCAGTGCTGCACCACGATGAGGCTCGCGGGCGCGGCCGGCTGGTTCGCGCCGCCCGCCTTGATCATGAGGAACCGCTGGCCGTCGGGGGCGATCTCGTACGAGCGGCCAAAAAGGTTCCCCGGCATCGTGACGTAACCTTCCTTGACCACCTCTGTCGGCGGCGTCGCCGCCCACGACGGGCCGCGTTCGACGCCGATCCGCATCAGCGCGCCCGTCGGCGAGACGTACACGAGTTCCTGCCCGCTGCGCGCCCAGAGCGGTCGCGTGCCGCCGTTGGTGGACACCTGCCAGTGACCACGGTTCACGTCGGGGTACGGCCGCACGGAGATCTCGAACCGGCCGGACCCATTCGCCTCGTACGCGAGCCAGCGGCCGTCGGGCGAGACCACGCCGTTGCGTTCGATGGCCGGTGACTGCACGAGCGGCGTCACGCGACGGGTTCCGTCCAACTCCACCTGCATCACGTCCTCACCGGTTTTCGGGTCCGTCTCCGTGAAGATCAGCCTGCGGCCGTCGGGCGTCACAGCCACGGCGGTTTGCTGGTTGGGACTCTCGGTCAGTCGCTCGACCGTGCCGGTGCCGTCCGCCGCCTGCCAGAAGAGATTCCGGGCGCCGGTGCGCTGTGAACTGAAGATCAGGCGGCCGCCATCGTGTGTCCACACCGGATAGCTGTCAAAATCAGGATCGAACGTGGCGCGGGTGAGCGTGCTGCGTCCCAGATCCCAGACCCAGATGTCCTGGTCCTGATCGATTGCGGACACGGCGACGCGAGTGCCGTCGGGTGACAGCCTCGGTTGGAAATACATCCGCGGCGGCGCGGGGATCGGCGTTTCCCGGCCATGCCGGTCCGCCCACACGAGCGTACGCGGCGCGCCCGCAACTCCGCCCCCCGCCGACACGTAGGCCAGCGTGCCGTCGCCCGCCATCACCGCGTCCACGCCGCCGGTGAAGGTCATGAAGACATCAGGGATGACCTGGACCGGCGTACCGCGCATCTGCAGACTGGCCAGATCGAACGCCACCGCCCGCAACGTGCCGGCCACCCCGTAAATCAGATGGCCGCTCGGCAGGTAGTGCGCGTGACTACCGCCACGCACGAGGATTGTGCGGGTCCCGGACTGCAGGTCCAGGATAGCCACCTGGGCGGCATCGTGGCCGCCTGTCACCGCCGCGATCGTGAACAGCACGGCTCTGCCGCCAGGCAGCAGTTCCGGCCAGACATGATCGGCCTCGCCTTTTTCACGGTCCGGCCGTGTGAGCACGGTCGTCTGACCACTCGCAACGTCAATGCGCTGCAGACCGGTCGTGCCGCTATTGGTGGCGAAGATGATTGTGTCATCGGGTCCCCACGTGGCACCGCGGGGACCGCTTCCATCGAGCGTCGCCAGCGTCACCGCCGGACCGCCGGTCACCGCCACCTTTTTCAACGTGGTGGCGTTGTCCACGAACCCGATCCATTGGCCATCTGGGGAGACGAACAGGCCGCGCGGCGCGCCGGTGAATACGGCCAGCGGCTCGAGGGCGTCGAGTGCGCGAACGAAGAGTTGCGTACTTTGGTTGCCCACATAGATGACGCGGGAGCCGTCCGGCGTGATCGTCAGGTCGCGGTCGCCGCCACCGATCGTCAGCGCGGCGGGACCGGAGGCGGAAATGGCCGTCCGCATCACGCGGCCCGCGGCCGGCCGCATGACGAACCAGACTCCGGCGCCAACAAGGGCGGAGGCCACCAGCGCAGCGGCCACGGATGTGACCACGTGCCGCCACCGCGATGTGCGCTGCAGCGACGCGGCCAATGCCGTGTCGGGCGGTGCCGCGAGGCTCGCGGTTTTATCCAGGACGAACAGCGCGGTTGAAATGGAGCCCACACGATGCCGGCGATCCTTGACCAGGCAACCTTGCAGCAACGCGCGGACCGGCGGCGGGACGTCGGAGGAGAGTGCCTCCCAACTCGGTTCGAGGCGGACTACGGCGCCGAGCACGTCCGTCAAATCCTCACCGTCGAATGCTCGCCTGCCGGTGAGCATCTCGTACAGGACGCAGCCGAAGGCCCAGATGTCGCTGCGCTTGTCCGCCTCGCGTCCTTTCGCTTGCTCGGGCGCCATGTAGGCGGCCGTACCGAGGATCACGCCCCTGCCGGTCATCGAGGGCCAGGTAATCGTAGGAGACGAGGTGACGTCGGCGGCAGCGGCTTCAGGGTGTGCGAGCTTGGCGAGGCCGAAGTCCAGGACCTTCACCGTGCCGTCCGGCCGGAGCTTGATGTTGGCCGGCTTCAGGTCGCGGTGGATGATCCCCTGCTCGTGCGCCGCCTCGAGCGCTTCGGCAATCTGTTTCGCGACGGGTAATACATCGTCGAGCGGGATCGCGCCACGCCTTAACCGCTGGGCGAGATTCTCACCTTCGACCAGCTCCATGACGAAGGCGCACACACCGCGGGATTCTTCGAGGCCGTAGACGTGGGCGATGTTCGGATGGTTCAGCGACGCGAGGGTCTGGGCTTCGCGTGTGAATCGAGCGAGCCGTTCGGTGTCACTCGCGAAGAGAGCCGGCAGAACTTTGATCGCGACGTCACGATTGAGCTTGGTGTCCCGCGCGCGATAGACCTCGCCCATGCCACCCGCGCCAATCAGCGCGACGATTTCGTACGGGCCGAGGCAGGTTCCGGCGGACAAACGCATAAGCACCAGATGAACAGATGCTCATTGTAGTGGAGTGGCGCTCCGGCTTGGCGTGGTCGGCCGTGTAGCTAGGTGTATTCACTCCATCAGCCCCACTCGAATGCCCACGCCGATTCGAAAGACGCGAGTGCCGAGCCCAATCTCTTGCGCACGCGGACTGCGATCCACGACCGAGAATCTGCCATTGACGAGGATCGCAGTCCGTCCGCGGAGTGTTTGTAAGACGTCCACTCCCGCCGTGAACGCGAAGCGTTGTAGGCCATTGGCGCCATCGACAAACGCTGACGGCGAATCGATCGGGATGCCATCAAGCGTGGGCGTGCCGTAGTGCCGACTAATGCCAGCAAGCACCCCGACGCTGCCGCGTGCCCATCCAGCCACCCCGCCTATTAGCGCCGTTAGTAATGAGTCTCTGACCCGGCCCGTGGCTCGTCCGCCGACCAACCTTCCCTCCTGCTCGCCCTCGATAGCGGCGGTACTGAACTCGACGATCGTGGTGAATTGGCGGACCCCGACATTGAGACCGACTGAGATCCCGGGCGCTACTCCGCCGAGCCCTGGTCGTAGATAGGGACTGCCGACATAGGCATCGTCAACGGGCTGAATAGACGCTAAGCCAACGGCACTGATGCCAACCGATACTGCGGAGGAACCCGACTGGGCTTGCGCGACACTCGCGAAAAGCACCGACGAAGCCAGGGCCAACGCCAGACGGAGTGCCGTCGCGTTCCAACGTACTACCACTGGCGATACTCACCACTTATTTTGCATCGCGGCAAACCTGGAGCACTAGGCCGCAACACACACGCGCGCGTTTTCCCACAGAACGGATCGCTGCTCGAATGTCTTGCGATACGCCTCGATGACGGCGAGGACCGATTGCCGCGCCAGCCGCCGTATCGGGATGGACCAGGAGCAGAACCTTCGCCTGCTCGTGATCGATGTTGCCAGCGGGTGTCCGCCACTGGCCCTCCGCCTCCCACACGGTCAGCCCGTCGGGAAACCGCTTGGTCACTTCGTCGCGCAAGAAGATCTGCCACTCGAGCTCGGTCACGGAGCCCTTCGGCCGCGCGAGCCCGAAATAGAGCGTCGTGCGGACCTGCGCGGCGGACGACGCGCCGCACTCCATGACGAACGTGAATCCCTGCGCCCCGACCGGGGGCTGCAGGCGGCCGCCGGCGACGAAGCCGGCGGCGAAGATCAACGTGCCCACAGTGATCATCAGCGCTCGCATGGGACCATCTCCTCGCATCAACTGTTTAGCGCGCATTGTGCTTCCTGGTCAGCGCGAGCCGGCATCGCCGGCGAGCGCCCACCGTCCATCGCGTCGGCCCTCCGTAGGATTGGCGTCGCCCCTGCGATCTGTTGGCCCAGCGCCGTCCGTGTTCGAATCCATCGCAACAGCGATCAACGGTGTTCGTCCAACGCTCGCGCGCTGAGCCGCGGCGCTCATATGGCAGGCGGCGCCGACGCTCCTGCACGTTTTAGGAAGCGCGCCCTCGCAGATAGCGCGGGTGTTTCAGCGCTTTCCGAAACTCCGCGGTATTGAAGAACGGCCAAACCCCAAAATGTCCGGCACGACGAAACGCCTTGAAGCGCTGCTCCGCCCGTCTTGCCCACCAACCAAACGTGAGCCAATTGAGCGGCGCGAACCGAATCGCGCTCAACGACAGGTGCGGCCAACCATACTCCTGGTCAGAATGTTGAAAGACAATCCAGCGCGCTACCATGCGCCTCGTGTCGGGCAGTAGCGCAAATTGACCTTCGGCGCGGTGAATGCGAACGTCGTCGTACAAGTTCCAGGCGTAGCCGTAGACCGCGCCCACCGCACGGTCCTGTGATTGACTTGGCGCATCCGCGAGGTCGTCATTCGTGATCCGGCATGCAGCGTAGCGCCTCAGTAATAGTGCGAGCTGGTCTCTTCCAGAGCGATCGATCATGAACGCCTCCGTGCTGCCTGACGGGCCGACAACTAATCCGCGGCCATGTTAGCCGACCTGGGGCTACCCGATCTCGTCGACCGGAGCTGATCGGCCGTGGAATCCGCGACGTTGCTGGACCTTGAATATGATCGCTGCCAGCGATCCGACTTTGACACGGAATCAAACCCAGCTCGCGCGTAACTTGTAAGGGGTCGATGGCATCGCCAAAAATTCTGAACTCGACGCTGCATTCATGGTTCGGCGTCATCAACTAACCAAACTCGCGACAACTTCCCTATCCGCTCTTCCGCGTGGAAGTTCTTGAGTTCCGGGCTGCTCACGTGGCGCCGTGAGCTTTCTTTCGCCTCAACGAGCACATCAGCAAAATGTCAAGTGCCCGCTCGTATTCAAAGATATGGTTGACCTCATTTTCCATCTGCGCGTAGAAGACTGCATCGTCGGTCTCGACGGACTCGAATCGGATTCCTTGACGGTACGACTCGAAGTCCTGAAAATACAGGCTTGCCTCATGATCCGGCAAGAGGTCTCTGCCGATGAACACCAGGGCCTCGAGCTGCGGAACCAGCATCTCGCTGTCAAGGAACTGAACAGAGTAGTACGTCGCTCCGACTTTCAGTTCGGCTGCCGAAACTGGTTCAGCGTACGGCTTTAATTCTCGCGCTTCAAAATGCATCGACCCTCAAACACAAAACGGTCGTCCGGCTGGAGTATCAGCCCCTGTCCACTATAGTAAGGACGGCCGGATGCACCACGCGCAGGGGGAATGAAAATAGCGTATTCGCAAACATCGGGAACGTCTTCGGGCGAGAGAGCCACGATGCCCTGACTTCAGGAAATAGCTGCCGATGAAACGGCGGCTACGGGTTGCGGAAGGCCGAAGCCGGCGCTCGCGTTCGCCTCACGCGAAACAACGTCTTCAGAAGGACATGATCGCATTGGCCACGACCGGGCTAACAAATGCCAAGCTCTCCAAGGCGCTTCGTTCGGCGACCTCTATCAGATCAAAGCGCGCTGGTGGAACATGCCCCACTCCAGCCCCAGGAGGCGTGGCGTAAAGCAGATCACGCAGAAGCCGCCACAAATGAGCGCTCCTCGGGCGAAGGTCACTCCCATGAGGTGCGCGGCGTATAACGCTGCCCACCAACCCGAGATCAACCCGTACGCGACGCGAGCGGGTGAATGAGCTGCCGCTGCTTCGATCACCTGTGCAGTCACGAACCACACAATCGCCAGCACTATGCCTTCCATGATCGCCCTGACCGGGTTTTTTGACAGTGAACTGCCGTTCAAGGAGTTCATGTGAAATTCCGACAGGGTGCCCGAACAGGCCCGTTCACCTCAAGAACGACTGATACTCGTGGACTACTGACTATGTTTTCTCGCGTAGGCGAGTTTCTCAACTTCGACCTGGGGGAGATCGTCCGCAAGCGGCTCTAAGAGCTCAATGACGCGTCCGAAGTTCTTGGCCCGCCAGGCCTGATCAACCTCGGCTCGGACGCTTTCCAGGGTTGGTCGCTCGCTAGACGCGGGGCCCGCGTGTTGCCTCTGCTCCCACAACCTCCAGAGCTCGGGATCCCGTGAGGGGCGCTTCGCATCCTGCGGCTCAGAGAGCGCCGAGGGCGAGTCCCGCAGGATCTCCTGACTATGTTTCCTCAGCATGGTTGCGAAATCTTCAAGCATCCTGGGAATCCTTGCGCAGAGATCCAGCCCGCCGACCCCCCGAAAGAATTGTTCCGGCAGTCCGCGTGCCACCAAAAGAGTGTACAGACCAGTTCTTACGGATACTCCTTCGTCATCACGTTCGTAATGATGCGTCTTTTGCCCCTCGAGCACGCGAGCGATTTTGCAGTCGACGTCCTCCTCGCGCTCATCCAGGATCAATTCGATCGCCAGGTTTTTGCCCATGTACGTCACAAAAGCAAAGTGAATCCTGTCATCGATCACAAGAACGGGAGGTTCGAATCCGTACTCGCTGACGAGAAACGAAAACACTCGCTGCACGTGCTCTCGGAAATAATTCGCGAGTTTTATGTTCATATGACTCGCCTGCAGCGATTGTAGACCCCGTATTCGGGGATTCCTAACCTGTTGCCGAAGACGGATCAGCTCGAGATGGATGCCATCTAGTCAGGAGCGTACCAGGTGAATCCCCGACCAGGGGCGTACTCATCAAACGCCCGAGCGTCCTCTGTCAATTCCTCCACCACAAGTTCACAGGAATGTGGACTCGACGTTCGAATCTCTTCCAGTTCCTTCTGAACATTTCGCAGGGCAGCTGCGGCAGCTTCATCTGGCGAATCAGCTTCTACAAAACGTGTGGTGGAAAAACCATCTGGTCTGACTGTCTCTCCATCGTCCCCCTGAAGCACGATTCCCTTTGCACGCGTATCCCGCGATCGTCACCATGTATTTCGGCATCTCTCTGATTCGAATTTGTGTCGCGCGGTAGTCGTCCAATGAGTGCATTCAGCGGCGACTGTTCTTTTGCTTCGTCTCTCGGATGAACTTGGGATTGACCCAAATCGAGTGAATGATCTTATGACGATCCGACAAACTCGAGTTCGGCCCTTCCATCGTCGTCGTAACCAACCAAAGGACTGGTTTCCCTACTATCGCGGAGATCGCTGTCTGGTCTCGTTTTGGTAATCCGTTCAACAGTCCGGGTGGCAGGCGTTAAAGTACAACCATGTCACTCTTCCTTGAGTTAGACATCGTCGGCCTGCTCGATGCTGCCGGACAATCAAACTAGACCACTATCGGACTGAATCACTGCAACTTGGCGTATTCCGCTTGCGCTTGCCTGAGGATCGGGATGTCGGCGTCAGCGTCTTTCCACAGGGTGAGGAAATCCTGGTAGGCACTCTTCGACTTGGTCTTCTCTCCCGACAACACGAACGCTCTCCCCAATTGCAGGTGCGCCAGTGCGCCGATGGGATCCGCGCCGACAAGTCCACGATGATCGAGAATCTTCTGAAATTCAACGGCCGCTTCTCCAGACTGGTGCGCGGCCAGCAACGCCTCGCCGCGCACATAGGCCGAGTGCAGACCGCCAAGATAAAAATGATTGAAGTTGAGGCCGTTCACCGCCAGTTCATAGGGCAGAGCGATGTGCAGCCGCTCCACGCTCTCTGCGGGCCTTCCGCGCTCCAGGGCTGATAATGCGCGAAGAACGGGTACGTAAGTAAATTTGGCGAACGTATCTTCCGGGAAGCGTTTTTCCAGATCATCGGCGAGCGGTTGCGATTGCGAGGAGTCTCTTGAAAGGCCCAGGGCAAGGCCGGCGGCGTAGCGTCGGGTCTGGCCTGCACGGACTCTTAATCAGCTCGTTGAGAGTTCGAATCTCTCCCGGCTCACCACCCACTTTGAGCACGAAAAAGCCCGTCCGGGCAATCCGGGCGGGCTCTCGAATGTCCTCCGCGCGCGGAGGATGGCGCCTACGAAGCCCATGGTGAAGGTCTCCCCGAACGAGTTGGTGACGACGTCGTTCGACGGGTCGGCGTCCCCCTGATCGTCCAGGGTCCACGTGATCTCGAAACCACCGAAGTGGGGGTTGACGGTGCCGCAGCGCGCCCACCGCATCGTGCTGCTCAGCTCGTTCCCATCGATTCTTGCAGTAAGGAACGACGTGAGGAACTGATTCGACGGGTCTCCGCAGGTAAACGGAGCCCCATCATCCGTGTACAGGATCTCGCATCTGCAGCTGCTGCCGCCGAAGAAATAGGCATCGAGGTTGCTGCCGTCGAAAGGATCGACAGCTTCCCAGTGTCCGGTGAAGGCATTGGTCGGGGGCGCTGCCTGAACCACTGGCGCGGCCGCCAGCAACCCGAGTAGCGCGATGACGACAACCACGGAAAGGCGCTTCATTACCATCCTCCACTGACCTTTCGGGCCGGGTCTCTCCCGGTCACCACCCACCCTGAGCACGAACATCGCGTTGGGTGCATAGGGCGCTTCTGCGGCGAGCCGCCCGTCATCACTCCGGGGCAGGGTCGAAGATCACCAGCTGCCAGGAGGTGTCCGTGTTCGCGGTGACGACGAACGTGGCCGACAGGTTGACCTGCAACCACGGGACCTGGCCTCCGGCGGTCTCGCCGGTGTCGCAGCGGGCCCCCATCGGCGTCATCGGGCGTGTCGGGGTCCATCGTCACCAGCACCTCCGATGGACCGCTGCAGGCGAGCACGACGCCAAGCCCCATCGCGAGGTCGAGCGGTCCGATCTCCGTCGTCGACGGCGCCCCGGGCGGACCCTCGACGGCGACGTACTCCTGGCGCCAGAGCTCGCGGTCGCCGCCAACGAGCTGGTTGGCGACCAGGTCGGCGAGGGCGGGCAAGGTCGGGTAGGCGGGAAGAACGGGCTCGAGGGACGCGACGGCTCGTCGGGCCGGAACGGCTCTCCCGGCCCACGTGTCCGCGGTGGCCGATGAGATGAAGGCCAGGAACCGCCCGTCGATCGGCGGTTGACTCGCCCGGTGACCGGCTCGACCAGGACCAGACCGGATGCGTCGACTGCCACCAGCGAGTCGTCGGGCGCGACACCAACGATCCTGAAGGGGTCGTAGCCGGCGGCGGGCAGCCCGGATGCGGCCATCACCCGCGCGGCTGCCCGGTGCGTCGACGCGCGCGAGGGCGAACTGCCGCCCGCCAACCCGGCGATCGAGCAGGAGCCACATCGCGGTCCCGTCGCCACCGAAGCTCGCGTCGTCGACCTCATCGGGATCGAGCTCGTCGCGGTACCAGGTCGTCACGCTCCCGTCGGGAGCCTCTCCGACCACGGCGCCGAGAGGCACGTCAGGGCAGTCAGGCCGTCGCACAGCTGCAACCGCGCCCCGCTCTGGCCATATCGCGCGCTGCGAACCAGTCCGAGATCCAGCTCGGGGACGGCGGTCTCGTCCGGGCCGCCGTCAAGGCGGATCACCCGCCACGCCGCATCGGTCACACGCTCCCCTCCGCAGTAGATCGAATCCCGCGCTCGCCGTAGGCGAGCAGCGCCGATCCGTCCGCCGTCCATCCGAGGACCTACTCAATGGGCCTCGCACCGTGCGCTGCGTCTCCGCGCCCGTCTCCGGGTCGATGAGGGTCACGAGCCCCGCTCTCGTCCCAGAGCCGCGAACCGGCCATCCGGGCTCCACGAGAAGCCTGCTCGTCGTCTCGCCCATCGTGAACGGTCGGGGGCACGCTCGGGATCACGAAGGTCGATGAATTCCGACCCGTCCCTGTAGAGCACCGCGAGCCAGCCGTCGGCGGACGGGACGATCCAAGCTGCCGTCGAGCGAGGGGATGGACGCGACCACGCGCTCCTGCCGGTCGCCTCGTACCGCGACGATGACCGCGGCGTCGCCCTCGTACCGAGCGACCAGGGCCTGGTACAGATCGGCGACCTGCGCTGCGCTGGCGGTTCGGGCTGCGGGCGGTCGGTCGCCGGTGGTTCGGTCGCCGGGGTTCGGTGGCCGGTGGAGTGAGCGCGGTGGCCGCGGGACTGGGTCCGTCGATCCGGGGGACCCGTTCGGACCGAAGGGAACCACCGACGAACACCCCGATCGGCAGGAGCAGCACGGCGGCCAGGCCGAGCAGCACGATCCGTCGCCCGGGGCATCACTCGGCGCCGCCGAGCGTCGGCGGTCTTCGAGTCGCGCGCGAACGACGTCCGGCGTGAGCGAGAAGGCGATCTCCTCGGCGTGCTCGGGCAGCGTCCTGATGAGCAGCGCTTCGAGCGCGCGATCCTCGATCTCACGCATGGCGGACCTCCGGCAGCGTGGTCGGCGTGTCCGCGAGCGCGCTCCGCAGATGCTGGAGCCCCGACTGGAGGTGGCTCTTCACCGTGTTGGCGCTTACCCCGAGGGCGGCCGCGACATCGACGACGGGCAGGTCGGCGTAGTAGTGGAGGACGATGGCTGCCCGAGTCCGCGGCGGCAGCGCAGCGACGCCCTGCCACAGCGCGGCGCGGTCATCGACGTCCGTTCGCTCACGCACATCGGCCGACTTCCGGCAGCAGGTCGAGCTGCACGACCCGGATGCCCCGCCGCCGGTGCTGGAGCGCATGGTTCGCCGCGATCCGGAGCAGCCACGGGCGGAGCGCCCCGGCGTCGCGCAACGACGCGCCCCGCTCCAGCGCGGTGATGAGGGTGTCCGGCCACGACGTCCTCGGCCGCGGCCGCGTCGTGGAGGATGAGGAACGCGACGCGCTGGAGCTCTCGACCGTACTCGTCGAGCAGGACTTCCAGGACGTCCACCGAACCGCGGCGCAGCGCGTCGACCGTCATGGGTCACCCCGTCGGCGGGCGACCTGCCCGCCTCATCACTCTAGATGCACCAGCGGGGCCAAACGGGTGAGTGGCCGTTCCGGGCCCGCGCCGCCCTCCAGACGGCGCGGACCCGAACGGGCGTTGGAACCCTCAGTTGCAGCTCATCGAGCCTGGTCGACGACGATCTCGCCGCCTTCGATCTTGAGCAGCAGGTGCGCGACGCACTGCTGGCCGGGGGTCAGTGATCGCGTCTGGGTGATGTTGAGCTCGGTCTGGGCGACGCCGTCGATGAACTTCGACTGGAAGACGTTGCGATCGACCGTGGCCGACGAGATCACGCCGCCCTCGACGATGTACGAGACGGTCCGCATCGTGCCGGTCCCGATCTGGTCGCCGTTGTCCTGGTTGACCATGTTGAACCGGCCATGGACCTCGAAACAGAGCAGGATCGGCCGTCATCGAGGCACATGTCCTCGTAGAGCTCGAACGAGTAGCCGTTCCGGTTGTCCTGGGTGGCTGAGGCGACGCCGGCAAAGTTGGCGACGGCGAGGGTGGCAACGAGTGCGCTCGTCAGGAGCGCGCGGAGCAGATGACGCATGGTGCGTACCTCGTGTGTGGGATTTCGACGTCCCACAGACGGACTCAGGCGGCGCCGGTTGCTGAGACAAATGACGCGATCGGCGCCGGCCGAATGTCGTGCCGGGGCGGGGCGGGCCGCTCGACCTGCTACCCTGAGGCCATCCTTACAGCCGGTCCGGTGAGGCCGGTGTACCGGTCCCGTGAGGCCGGGAAGGAGGCTCGATGACCGTCCACGGCCCACGCGGATGCTTGCGCGCCGCGCCCCCGGCGTGCCCCTTCCCACGAAGCCCGCGTCCGGACCTCGCCCGGCGCGTGATCGCGCCCCCCGCGCCGCGCGCCTCCGCCGTCGTCGACCCGCGGATCGGCGACCTCGGGCCGGCCTTGCTGGCGCTCGAAGACGGAACGCGTTCGCGGGCATCGCCTTCGGTGCGCCCGTCGCGGCCGGCGGCGACCTCGTCGTCAACACGAGCCAGACCGGCTACCAGGAGGTCTGCACCGACCCCTCGTACGCGGGCCAGATCGTGGTCATGACCTACCCGCTGATCGGCAACTACGGCCGGCTGCTGGACGAGGACCAGTCGCGTCCGGCCTGGCTCCGGGCGCTCGTCGTCGCCAACGCGACGGCGGCGGTCCTCGATGATGCCCGCCAGCTGCGTCCACTCCTCCGCGACGACGCGGCATCCCGGCGATCGCGGGCGTCGACACGCGGGCCCTGGCGCGGCACCTGCGAACGCCGGCTGCCTCCGCGGCGATCGTCGACGGCGCCGGGCGGCACGCCGATCGAGACGGCCCGTCGAGCCGGCCCGGCGCCGTACCGCGCTGGGAGGACCAGGACTTCGTCGGCCAGGTCTCGCCCGCGGCCGCACGGAGACTCGGCGACTGCGCCGGGAGCCCGGCGGACCGCTCATCGGGATCGTCGACTCGGGCTCAAGGCCAACATCGTCCGCGCGCCTGCGGCGCCGCGGCGCTCGGGTCCGCGTCCTGCCGCACACGATCCGGCCGGCCGACGCCTTGCGCCGACATCGACGGGCGTCGTCCTGTCGCCAGGACCCGGCGATCCCGCCCGGCTCGAGCGCCAGGTCGCACTGGCCGCGGCCGTCATCGAGACGGTCGGCCGCTCCTCGGGATCTGCCTCGGCCACCAGATCGTGGCACGGGCCGCCGGCGCCGACACGAGGCGTCTGCGGTTCGGGCACCACGGCGCGAACCACCCTGTCCAGCGACCTCGACATGGGCTGGTCCAGGTGACGGCGCAGAACCACGAGGTCCAGGTCGTCGGCGAGACGCTGCCCGCTCGTCCGGGTTCATCGTCAGCCAGCCAACCTCAACGACGGCTCGGTCGAGGGCCTGCGCCATCGACGAGCTGCCGATCGAGACGGTCCAGTACCACCCCGAAGGCTCGCCGGGCCGCTGGACGCGCTCGCGGTGTTCGACCGATTCGTCGCGGCGTGCGGCAGGCGAGCCGGGCGTTCGTGACGGGCACGCGGTGCGGGGGACGGAACGGTGAGCGGCCCGTCCAAGCCAGCTTCGGTGCTCATTCTAGGTTCCGGGCCCGTGGTGATCGGCCAGGCGGCCGAGTTCGACTACGCGGGCACCCAGGCGTGTCGTGCCCTGCGGGCCGAGGGCGTCCGGACGATCCTCGTGAACAGCAACCCGGCGACGATCATGACCGACCCAACGTCGCCGACGTCGTCTACCTCGAGCCCCTCACGGTCGAGGCCGTCACCGCCGTCATCGAACGGGAGCGGCCCGACGGGCTCCTCGCCGGCCTCGGCGGCCAGACGGCACTGAACCTCGCGGTCGAGCTTGCCCGTGCCGGTGTGTTCGAGCGCTTCGACGTTCGGTTGCTCGGCACGCCGCTTGAGGCGATCGAGGCGGCCGAGGATCGGGAAGGCTTCCGCTCCCTCCTCGAGCGAATCGGCCAGCCGTATGCCCCGTCCTCGATCATCGGGGGCGCCACTCCCGAAGAGCGCCGCGCATCAGCGGTGCGGGCCCTCGAGGAGATCGGCCTGCCGGCGATCGTGCGCCCGGCGTTCACGCTCGGCGGCACCGGCGGCGGGATCGTCGAGACGATCGAGGCGTACGAGGAGCGGGTCCGCGCCGGCCTCCGGGCCAGCCCGATCAACCAGGTGATGATCGAGCGTTGCCTCGTTGGCTGGCAGGAGATCGAGTACGAGGTGATGCGCGATGCCGACGACACGTGCATCGCCGTCTGCTCGATGGAGAACGTCGACCCTCTCCGGCGTCCACACGGGCGACTCGATCGTCGTCGCGCCCGTCCAGACCCTCACTGACGCCGTTCACCAGCGGCTCAGGAGCGC
>CAWJVW010000005.1:0-932500 GCA_963846425.1 uncultured Acidobacteriota bacterium
AGCAGTTTGGCGGAGCGAACGGTGAGCTCGCCGCGGCGATGCATATGGACTCGATCCAGGGCCTGAATTGCGACGATCCGGAGCGTAAGGATCTCTTGATGGACATCGGCACCGAGGAACTGAGTCACTTGGAGAT
Organism: uncultured Acidobacteriota bacterium; assembly: GCA_963846425.1. Lineage (GTDB taxonomy): Bacteria > Acidobacteriota > Vicinamibacteria > Vicinamibacterales > UBA2999 > JACCSI01. Next base: position 137 of record CAWJVW010000005.1, read on the forward strand.
CGTCGGCGCGCTCGCTCGCCTGCACCTCAGGCCGATGAAATTCGACAGGGAGAGCGCCGAGGCTGACCTGCTGATCGCCATTGCCGGTGGCGGAGGCGTCAAGTCATACAACTCGATGGGGAATGCGTGGACCGCCGATTATCTGAAAATAACCGGTGAGCTGGACATCGACCTGCGCAGCAACATCGCAGCCGAGGCCAGAGCCAAGATCGTCTATGAGCGGTTGATTAACTTCACCACCGATGCCGGCAGCAAGGACGCGCTGCAGTTCCTGATGACGCGCGAGATCACTCACATGAAGGCTTTCACTGCGGCACTCGAGAGCCTTAACAAACCACGGTTTTCGATTGGGCAAATACCGCCGACAGCTGGATTAGTGGATCAGTTCTTCAACGACTCCACCGGGGACGGCGAAGACGGCGAGATTGACGCGCGCGGGCCCTGGAATTAAGGTGCGGAGTGGCAACTCATCGAGGCTCCGGCGTTCCAGGATGCCGGCGGGCACGAGGGAGACGTCGCGGCGGCCGGGAGTGTCGACGATAGATCAACGAGCACGGCGAGCGAGCCGGAAATAATTGAGGCGCTACTCGTGGAGGAGCTGCGCGACCTCCTGAGCGCCGAGGGGCAGCTCGTGAAAGCGCTGCCAAAGATGACCAAAGCGGCGAATGTCGCCCGCCTGAAGGTTGCCTTCGAGAACCATTTCGAAGAGACGAAGACGCAGGTCGAACGCTTGAAGGAATGTTTCACGCTGCTGGGCGCGCAAGCGAAAGCAAAAGCGTGCAAAGGAATGGCGGGCCTCGTTGAGGAAGGCGAGGAAGTCATCGAAGAGGGGAAGGAAAAGGACGGTGTGGCGGCGGACTTGGCGCTTATTGCATCCGCTCAAAAAGTCGAGCACTACGAGATTTCGGCCTACGGCACGGCGCGCACAATGGCAGGTCAGATCGGTCTCCCCGCGGTTGCCGCGCTATTGAGCAAGTCGCTCGCGGAGGAGGAGATCGCTGACAACCTGCTGACGCAGATCGCTCGAGAGCTGATGTCCGAGTCGAGAACCGGCGCCACGAAGGAACCCAGGCACGCAACCGCCGCAGAGACAGTGGATGAGTAGTGCGCGTGCTGGTCCTTCACGCATGCCCTAACGCGCTTCAATGTCATGCCGCGCTTGTGGCGTCCTTTCGAGGGCGGCTGGACGTCCGTCGCCTATCAAAAGCGGTCGGGCCCCGTCGACCAGTCCTGAGAGTTGGACTTGCGCCGTTCACGGCGTGGTGCCCGTTCCCGGCTCTCACATCTTCGGTCGACCCGATGCCATCGGACCTTCCCCTTACCGTAATCAGTGATGTCAGCTATCAAGGTTGGCATCCGACGACAGGGACTCCACGCCCACAGTCGACCGTACAGACGGTCGCACGGACGGCGGGCAAGTTGGCGGTATCAGCTTGCGGAACCGCGGTCGCGCACACCGAAGGGAAGTCTCACGTTCTGGACCCGAGCCCGCCGTCTCCTGTGGTCATGGTGGCCGTGGGCGGTCATCAGTGTCTGGGGAATCGCTGACGATCGCTGGGGCTGGGCGATCGGAGCAGCGGCGATGGCCATGGTCAGCTATCTCATCGCACCAGCCGCCGCGCCGCCTCGATTCGGTCTGGACCACGAGTTCTCGGTCGATTCGACGGAGTTCGCTGCGACGGTCGCGGGTGCGAGTGGCAGCCCATTTCTTCCCGGCAACACGGTAGAACTGCTCAATAACGGTGACGAGTTCTATCCGCCGATGCTTGCCGCGATACGCGGGGCGCAATCGTCGATCACGATTGAGGCCTACATCTATTGGGCCGGCGACATCGGCAGAGAGTTCGCGTCGGCACTGGCTGAACGAGCAACAGCGGGTGTGCGAGTGAAGATCCTGCTGGATGCCATTGGATCGTCGAGCATTGGCGCGGAGATTTTGAATCTGCTCGAAACGGGCGGATGTCAGGTGGCCTGGTACAACCCGATTCGATGGTACACGGTGGGGCGGTTCAACAACCGCACGCATCGCAAGTCCTTGATCGTCGATGGGTGCGTCGCGTTCACCGGAGGCGCGGGAATAGCCGACCACTGGCGCGGTACTGCCCGCGGACCCGATGAATGGCGAGACATGCAGATCCGGATCGAGGGCCCGCCGTCGTCCCGCTGCAGACCGGGTTCGCTCACAACTGGCAGCAGACGACCGGGGAGCTCGTGTCGGGAGAGACCTACTATCCGACGATTGATCCCAGCGGGCCGCTGGCCATGCAGACGCTCCTCAGCTCACCAGAAACCGGCGCGTCGAACGTGCGTACCATGTACTACCTGTCGATCGTGTGCGCGCGCGAGTCGATCTATATCGCGAATCCGTACTTCGTGCCTGATCCGGTCGCCATCGAGACGCTGATTGAAGCGAAAACACGAGGCGTGGACGTTCGGATCATGGTCTCCGGCGTCAGAAACGACAACTGGCTCGCTCGTCACAATGGCGTCCGGCTCTTTGGCCGATTGCTCGCCGCGGGCGTTGAGATCCAGGAATTCGACCGAACCATGCTCCATCACAAGACCATGGTCGTCGACCGCCGCTGGGTGACGATCGGCACGACGAACTTCGACAACCGTTCATTCGCCCATAACGAAGAGAGCAACGTTTGCTTCTTCGATCGAGAACTCGCCGATCGACTGCACGCCATCTTCGAAGAGGACCTCACGGGCTGCACCGCGATGACCAGCGAAGCCTGGATTCGACGCGGTGCCTGGATGCGAGCGCAAGAGGTGGTCGCGTCGTTTCCGCAGGAGCAAGCGTGATGACCTTTGAGCGACCGCGTGACGCGACGTCGGACCCTGCGCTTGCTCCAGCGGTGGAGACGGCTCCGTCGCCCGGTGTTCCGCGAGTCGCCCTGATCCTGGTCGGCATCGCTGCGGCGGTGCTGCTCCTGCGATACACGCGAGAAGCGCTCATCCCGTTCGCGCTCGCCGGGCTGCTCTTCTACGCACTCGATCCCGTCGTCGATTGGATGCAGAAATGGCGCATTCCGCGGGCACTCGGCGCTTTTGCGGCCATCATGGTGGTGCTGTGAGGCGCTGGCGGCTTGGCGTATTCCCTTCAGGATGATTTTGCGGCGACCATCAACGAGCTTCCACGCGGCGCACGACAGCTCTCGACACTGCTGCAACGAGAGCCGTCAGCCAAACCAGGGGCGATGGAAGCCGTGCAGGAAGCGGCGGACGAGCTCAAGAACAAGTCAAGTCCCGCTCCGATACCTGCCGGCGTCGTGCGTGTAGAGATTCAGGAACCGGCCTTTCAGGCACGGACGTACGTGTGGACGCAATCAGGCGGGATGTTGTCCATGTTCAACCAGGGCATCATGGTGCTCTTCTTGACCTATTTCATGCTGCTGTCAGACCAGTTGTTCAAGCGCAAGTTGGTCGAGCTCGGGCCCACGCTCTCTCGGAAGAAGATCACGGTCAAGATTCTCGAAGACATCGCCACACAGATCGAACGATTCTTTCTGGTGCAGATCAGCACCAGCGCGCTGGTGGGACTGGTTACGTGGTTGGCGCTGTGGGCCTTCGGGCTACAGCAAGCGCCGCTCTGGGGACTGCTCGCCGGAGTGATGAACTCAATTCCTTACTACGGACCGCTCCTCGTCACAGGCGGCCTGTCTCTCGTCGCGTTCTTGCAGTTCGGTACGTTGCCGATGACTGCGGCTGTCGCCGGAGTCTCCCTCGTGATCACGACGCTGGAAGGTGCGGTGCTCACGCCGGCGCTGATGGGCCGAATTGCACAGATGAATCACGTGACCGTCTTCGCGGGTCTGTTGTTCTGGAGCTGGGCGTGGGGGCTCTGGGGCCTGTTGCTCGCGGTGCCGTTGATGATGGTGATCAAGGCCGTCTGCGATGGCGTCGAAGACCTGGAACCAGTCGGCCGGCTACTCGGCGAATAGCTCGCATCAGATATGGACGACCATCGAGCAAGGTCTTCGTTCAGTTCTACCGATTTGTGATTTCGCTCAACAGCGCGTTGTCCTTCGGTTGCACTCGCAGGATGTCTTTCCAGATCTGCCGGATCGACAATTCGAAGAAAGGCCGCGGTGATTTCGACGAGACCGGCCCTCTGCAACCCAGCCCGCAACGGCGGTGACTGTTGGGCGGCTCGCGCCCACCATCATCGCGGCAAATCTGGATCTGTTCGAAAAACCACGATGGCCGAAAGTCTGATCGACGTAGGAGCAGACGGCGCAAGCCGCTCCGCCGATTTCCTTTGAGCCGCCCGGTCGCGTACTTGTGCAGCAGGCTCGCGATCACGTCTGATACGGCAACCCTCGGCGAGCGCTCGCGCCTGAATCGCCTCCAGATCCTTGCTCGACAGCCGCATGTTCAGCCGCCGATCCTTGCGAAAGGTGTCCGTGCCGCGGAGCGCCAGAGCTGCAGACGATGTCACGTCGCCGAACGGTTGCCGAGCGGCCGTTCGACGCCGAAGTCTGCCAGTAATCGCTCCAACGCGGCCGGGTCGACTGGCTTCACCAGATGACCATCACAACCAGCCTCCCTCGAGCGGACGCGGTCCCTCTCCTGGCCCCAGCCGGTCAGAGCGATGATACCGATATCGCGCCCCCATGGCTCCCCTCGGATTCGGCGCGCGGCCTCGTAACCATTGAGTCCGGGCAGTCCAATGTCCATGAGAATCAGTGCGGGTCGGAACGCCTCGGCCGCAGCGATCGCCTGAGTGCCGGTAAAGGCCGTCCGCACGTCGTTTCCCATGAACTCCAGCATCATGGCCATCATCTCGGCTGCATCACGGCTATCGTCGACCACCAGGACTCGCAGCCGCGGCCCGGTGGCGGATGCTTCAGGCGGAGATGCGGACGGTGTAATGGACTTGCTCATGCTGGTCAGTGCCGGCAACGTGACGGTGAAGGTACTCCCCCTGTCTTGTCCATCACTCGCTGCCGTGACCGTGCCGCCGTGCATCTCGACGAGTCCCCTGACGAGCGCCAGGCCGATGCCGAGCCCACCGGTGGAGTGTTCGAGACTGCGATCAACTTGGGAGAACATGTCGAAGATGCTCTCCAACGCATCGGCGGGAACGCCGATACCGTTGTCACGCACCGACACGAGCACCTTCCCGTTTGTTGCTTCGGCGACCAGTTCGATGGAGCCGCCCGGGTGCGTGTACTTCGCGCTGTTTGTCAGCAAGTTGCTGAACACCTGGGACAATCGCGTCAGATCGCCTTCGAGATGAACCGGGCTGGTCGGCAAGGAGACAGCGAGTCGGTGGCCGGCGGCATCAATGACGGGACGTGCGGTCTCCACCGCGCTGTGGACAACATCAGCCAGAGTTACGCGCGTCCGCCGCAGCTCCAGCTTCTTCTGGCCAATCCGTGATATGTCGAGCAAATCGTCGATGAGGCGGACCATATGACCCAGTTGACGTTCCATGACATCGCGCGCGCCGGACAATGCCTTGGCATCGGAGGGCGCGATCCGCATTACCTGCAAAGCGCTTCTCATCGGCGCGAGCGGGTTCCGGAGTTCATGCGAGACCAGCGCGATGAACTCATCCTTCTTTCTGTCTGCCTCCCGGAGTGCCTGCTCCGCCAGCTTGCGATCGGTGATGTCGCGGGCAACCTTGGAGACGCCGATGATCTCGCCCGAGACATCGCGGATGGGCGAGACCGTCAGCGAGATGTCGAGTTGGTGCCCGTCCTTGGTGACGCGCACCGTCTCAAAATGCTGTATCCGTTCACCACGCGCGATTCGTGCGAGGATCTCGCCCTCTTCATTGATCCGCTCCGGGGGAATCAAGATCGTGATCGGCTGCCCGACGGCCTCCGACGACGAGTAGCCGAAGAGCCCTTCCGCTCCCGTGTTCCACGACAGGATGATGCCGTGAAGAGTCTTGCTGACGATCGCATCCTCCGAGGAGTCCACGATCGCCGCGAGGTGCGCGCGCGCGAGCTCGGTCCGCCTGCGCTCGGAGACGTCCCGAAACACGAGAACCGTTCCGACAACGGGTCCCGTCTCATCTCGGATCGGTGCGGCGCTGCCCTCGATACAGTGTTCCGCACCGGTACGCGAGATCAGCACCGTCCGGTTCGCCAGACTGACGGCCGCCGCTGTTTCCAAGGCACGGATCGCGGGGTTTTCCACCGGCGTCCGAGTTTCCTCATGGACGATTCGAAATACCTCCGGCAGCGGCCGACCGATTGCGTCGGCCTGTGGCCAGCCGGTGAGCGCCTCGGCGACCGTATTCATGAACGTAACCCCGCCGGTCGCGTCGGTGCTGATCACCGCGTCGCCGATGCTCGCAAGGGTGATCCGTAGCCATTCTGATTGTTTGCGCAGTTCCTCTTCCGCGCGTTGACGCGCGGCCAGAATGCTTTGGGCATTCCGCAGCGCCGCCGTTCGAAGTCGGTCGTCCTCTTCGTCTGGGAACGCCATCAGCGGCCCCTATGTATGAGCGCACTGGCCAGCTCAGTGCCCTCGACACGCGCGCGAATCTTCGCGAACGCCGTCTCCCGGGTAGTCGTGGTGTCATCACAGAACGGGGAAAAACCACAATCGTCGCAGGTGCCCAGTTGTGCAACTGGGATGAACTCCACGGCTTCCATGATGCGGTCCCGGACCTCCTGTGGCGTCTCAATATGTTGATCAATCGGGTTGATCACACCGACGAAAACCATCTGTTCGGGCTTGAGATTGTCGCGGATGATCTTCAGTACTCGTGTTCGATTCGGTTCACCGGCCAGCGCGACATAGAACGATCCAGCCATGAGCTCGAACAGGCTCGGGAGCAGCGCGGCGTAGTCGACGTCTCCACTGTGCGTGGAATCCCGATCGCTTCCAGGGCAGGTGTGGACACCAATGCGTGTCCGGTCTTCCGGGGAGAAGCGCGACAACGCAAGGTTGTTCAGATCGATGAACCGATGCAGCAGCTCGCCGGTGGGATCGATCTTGATCGCGAGGCGAGCTTCCGTGAAGTCGATCTGTACTTTCCAAGCGCCGTTTCGAAGGCAGTTGCGCACCTCGGTTTCGTGCTCGCTCAATAAATCGGCGATGAACTGGTCGCGAGAGTACCCAGGAATGTCGTCCGCTGGGTACATCAGACTCAACGCGGAAGGTGCGATGACGGCCTGCTTCACCGGACGGTGGGCGTATTTCAGCGCCACATCCAGGTAGCGATCCGCATACGTGTGATACCGGAGCGGGCCCGAAGTCAGGCGAGGCATCCGCCGGACGTGGCCAGCGGAGAATGGAATTTTGAAGCCATCCGCAGCGGTATTCGGAAGGCCCTGAACGCAGTACGTCCAGAAACTGTGATACTTGCGCTGCTCGCCATCGGTGATGACCGGCGATCCAGTAGCCTCGAACCGCTCAATCGTGTCTTGGATCGCCTCCTCGTACAGCGGATCCAATGAGGGGTCGGTACCGCCCTTTGCCGCGATAGCCTCGATTAACGGAAGAGGCCGCGGGATACTGCCGATGGGCTCGGTCGGGATATTGAGCACGGAACGACCCGTTCGTCAGCGGCTCATCTTACCGCCAATGCGCGTCGCGGAGCGCTGAATTCGCGTTTCTCTAGCTCGTGCAGCCTCGACGCGTTGGTCCTCTTCGGGTACTTGGGGCGGAACGCGGACGGGATGAAGTCGCGCACCGGGAAACCGCGCGAGTGTGGGCGGGCCGTCTTGCAGACCGCGGTGGGCCGCCCCACTGAGTGGTTTACTGCCCCGACGGCTTCGGTTGGGCGCCCTTCACCCCAAATGTCGGCACCGGACGGGAGACGCCACGCGATCAGGAGGACCGATGATGAGAGTGTCTTTAGGAGCGGTAACCCTATTCGCGGCGGCCGAGAACGGCGGACGGTTCGCTCGATGACGTGACCGCCGAACCGTGCCATGAGCCTTTCGGCGATATCGGCAAACGCTTCGTACCCCCGCCGACATCGCCCGCCACCCATACCGTTCACGCCAATCGGGATGTCGGTCCAAAAACGCGGTGGTCACCTCGACAGCGAGGCTGGGACCGTGCTCACGGATGACATCTGCCAGTTCGTCGAACCTCATCCTCGGGGGGATTGTACCGCTCGGGGTCTGAAACGGCGTCTGCTGGCGGTGCGATCGTTTCGTGGCCGTGAGGCTCGCAACGAGAGGACTTGATGGACCGGCGGCTAGAATCCAGGTGTGAAGAACATCGACGAACGCGTCGCGCTGGTTAGGGGAGCGAATCGCCGCCTCAGGTTCGAGAAGCCACATTTCCATCGTCATTCGGCGCCGCCATCGGGTTCCGACACCTGATGTTCACGACGTGGTTCATCGTCGCCGGCATATTGCTCATCGGGATGGCCCTTGCCGGCTCTGCGCTGAAGCGGGTCCCGCTGAGTGCATCGATGTTCTATCTCGCGACCGGTGCCGCTTTGGGCCCCTGGGGTGTTGGCCTTCTGCGCGTGGACGCGGTGGAGGACGCCTCGATTGTCGAGAGGTTGACAGAGATTGCCGTCATCGTTTCGCTGTTCACCGCGGGGTTGAAGCTGCGGTTGCCGGCATTCGATCGTCGGTGGCGTGCGCCGGTTCTGCTCGCCACGCTGGCGATGGTGCTCTCGGTCGCTGGCATTGCCGCGGTCGCCGTCGTGGCTCTTGGGCTATCGCTCGGTGCGGCCGTCCTGCTTGGCGCGCTGCTCGCGCCGACCGACCCCGTGTTAGCGTCCGACGTACAGGTCTCACACGAGCACGACGCCGAACCAGTTCGCTTCAGTCTCACTGGGGAAGCGGGACTGAACGACGGAGCCGCGTTCCCGTTCGTGATGCTCGGTCTCGGTTTGATGGGCGCTCACGACATCGGCGCCTACGGCTGGCGTTGGCTGGCCGTGGACCTCGTGTGGGCGGTGGCCGCAGGCCTCGGCATCGGGACCATCTGCGGAGCTGGCATCGGAAAGCTGGTCATCTACCTGCGGCGCGTCCACCGCGAGGCGGTTGGACTCGATGAGTTCCTCGCTCTGGGGCTCATCGCACTTTCCTATGGCCTCGCACTGCTGATTCACGCCTATGGCTTTCTCGCGGTCTTCGCCGCAGGACTGTCGCTGAGGCGCATCGAACGGCAGGAGAGCGACGTCGAGGCGCCCGCGGACGTTGAGCATGCCGCGGCCAGCAGTGAAGAACAGGCGACGGATCCGGGTACCGCCCCTGCCTACATGGCGCGTGCTGTTCTCGGTTTCAACGAGCAGCTGGAGCGGCTGGGTGAAGTGGCGGTCGTTCTCGTGGTCGGAGCAGCGCTGTCGGACATCGAGACAACCGGGCCAGGCATCTGGTTGGCCGTCAGCTTGTTCGTGGTGATTCGGCCAGCAGCGACGCTGCTCGCATTGCTGCGCGGCCCCTTATCACGAACTCAACGAACCCTGATAGCGTGGTTCGGCGTGCGCGGGATTGGCTCGGTCTACTATCTGGCTTACGCGCTGTCGCACGGCGTACCGGGTCCGGCAGCGCGCGTCCTCGTGGATGTCACACTGGTCGTGGTCGCAGGATCGATTGTCCTGCACGGCATCTCGGTGACGCCGTTGATGCGGAGGTATTCGGCGTTGATTGGTGAACGTCGACCGCAATGAGCCCGGACTATGTTGAGCGCAGGTCGATTCAGGTGATGTTACACAGTTTCTTTCTATACATTTTTGAGCGGCACTTCCGCCCGTACTCAGCGGTGTTGGTGTCAGCCTTGCCCGTCGAACCGATCAAAAATGCCCGTAACTGATCGCGGCTTGTTGAGAGGTCTTACACAATTTCCCGCTACCCGAGTCGCGCGAGCGTCGAACCCGCTGAATCTAAACGGGATCTGTGGACGCGCCCGCGCGGCACGGACGTGTGCGATAATCTGTTCGAGACCGTCCGCAAGTTGTTGATTCTAAAAGCGGAGAGATGCTGGAGCGGTCGATCAGGCACGCTTGGAAAGCGTGTGTACGGGAAACCGTACCGTGGGTTCGAATCCCACTCTCTCCGCCAGTCCTTCGTCCCACTAAAAACGCGCGAGATTCAGGGCATTCCTCGAGTTCTGAATCCAATGCCTCGGGCGACTCAGTGACACGACCGGCTGCGGCGGAGGCATGGAACCCTTGTGAACTCAGTCGGTTGTGGACTGTCACGGAGTTCGAATCCCACACCCATGTTGAAGGCGCGTGGGGACAGCGCGTTAGGAGTAAGTAGGCGCGGCGAGTATCGGCGGCTGCCTCCGATCGCCAACGTACCGTAGAACCGCGCATACCTGAGCCGCAACCGTCCGATCCGACGTCGTGTTTCGAGCGGGGGCCGGGCAGAGTGGCCGACCCGACAGGGTCGCGAGCTATCGCCACGCGGGAACACGGCGACGCTCCATCATTCGGTCAATCACGCACGCTCCGGGTCAAACAGTTGCTCGGCCTCGACTGCTCCATGGCTAATCTCGACCTCGCCGCTCCCAGCGCCGCTATTCTGCCGAAGCTACGATTTTCATGTCCTTTCGCGGGCCTCCAGGCCCAGCTGCAGCAGCAACGAGCAAGACAGACACGCCGACACTGACCGCAACGACCAACGCCGTCTCGGCCTGTTCATGCGATCGCCGGTGATGATTGGCACGTCCGCTAATGTCGCACAGGTAGTCAGGTCCCCAGAGCAGCAACGTCGACACTCAACCTTGCCGCAACGTCGCTACTGGATCGACCGCGGTCGCGCGCCGGGCGGGGTTGAGACACGCGCCTACAGCGACAATGAGGAGAACCACTGGTACGATCATAAACGTCACGGGGTCGAATCTCTTGACCCCATACAGCACTGTCTCCACCGCACGAGACAGTATCAGCGCCCCAATCAGTCCGACGGTCAGCCCTGCTGTGGTAAGTATGAGTCCCTCACGGAGAATCAGACCGAGGACGCTGCGCCGCGCGGCGCCAAGCGCCATTCGGATGCCGATTTCCTTAGACCGCTCGGTCACCAGCAACGAGATCGTTGCGTAGATGCCGATGGCTGCGAGGCAGAGCGCCACGACAGCAAACACACCCAGCAGCAAGGCGGCAAAGCGCGGCGTCGACAGCGCTGTGGCCGTAATCTGCTCCATCGTCCGCACGTCGGCCAGCGGCAGGTTCGGGTCCATTCTGTGCACCACTGCGCGAATGGACCCGACGATCCGCAACGGGTCGTCGGCGGTCTTTACGACGAGCGCCATCGCTCGTGCAGCCCCGCCCACCGAGCGTGGGAGCTGGGCATGGGGAAGGTACATTTCCGAGCGTCCAGGCTCGGCGACGGCATTGTGACGTGTCCCGCGAACGATACCGACAATACTCAGTGGCGGCATGTTCGTGCTTCCGCCCATGTGCAAGCGTTTGCCCAGCGCATCCTGTCCCGGCCAGTAACGCGCAGCCATCGTGTCGTTGATCACGACGACGAGCGGTGTGTCTTCACGGTCGTAGTCCGTGAGCAGACGCCCGCGCAGCAGCGTCATTCCCATTGCACTGAAGTAGCCGGGCGTCACCCATTGAAAGTCGCCGTTGGGATTCTCGCCCGCCCGTTTGGCTCGTCCCTCGATGGTGATCGAATAGTCGCCGATCGTTCGCGCGAGCGGAATCACGCGAACGGCTCCCGCATGCCTCACGCCCGGCAGCTGCTCAATCTGCCGAATAAGCTGTTGGTAAAACACGACCACCTGGTCGGCCTCGGGGTAATCGGCCTGCGGGAGCTGCAGTTGCACCGTCAAGATATTCCGCGCGTCGAAGCCGAGATCGATCCGGTACAACGCGATGAGGGTGCGTGCGAGTAGGCCGGCGCCGACGACGAGCACTACCGACAGGGCGAGTTGCACGACCACCAGTGCTGCCCGCACCGTTCGCCTGCCGCGACCGCTCGTACCGGTTCGTCCACCGTTGTTGAGAAGTCCGGCGAGCTGCGGCCTCGTCACCTGAAACGCGGGTGCCATGCTGAAGAGAAGGGCCGAGCCGATCGCTAGAGCGCAAGCAAAGGCCAGGACGCCTGGATCCAGCGTGACTTCATTAACGCGTGGGAGATTGACGGGGCGCAGCAGGACGAGCAGCCGCAGTGCGGTATGCGCGATCACGAGTCCGCAGATGCCTCCGAGGAGCGAGAGCAGTGCGGCCTCCGTAAACAACTGACTCATGAGGTGTCGACGTGACGCGCCAATCGCGGCACGAATTGCGACCTCGCGCCTGCGAACGTCCCCCCGCGCGAGCAGAAGGTTGACAACGTTCGCGCACGCAATCAGCAGGACCACGGCAACAGCCCCTAGGAGAATGAGCAGCGGCGTGCGCATGGTCCCCGTGATCAGGTCCTGAACCGGAAGCGCGTCGCGACGACTGACGCCGCCCCGGAAGCCGTCGAACCCGGCTTGAACCCAGCGGTCGGTAACGATCGCCAGCTGGCTGGTCGCGCTCGGCGGGGTGACGCCGACCTTTAGGCGTGCGATGCCGAAGTACGATCGATCACCCCAGGCGCCGAGGTTCGCGCGGTCGACGATGAGCGGCAGCCAGATCTCTGTCGGCCGTTCCGCGCGATAGTCCAGGGGTAGGCGGAAGGAGTCCGGCATGATTCCGACGACGGTGCGAGGACGGCCGTTAACACGAATCGACCGGCCGACGACGTCCGGGGCGCCGCTGAATCGCCGCTGCCACAGTCCTTCTGAGAGCACAGCGACGTCGGCCGCGCTGGGTTGGCCGTCCTCGGCTGTGAACGACTGCCCCCGCAACGGCTGCACACCCAACGTGTCGAAGAGGTTGGCGGTGACGACAGCCGCACGAACGCGCTCGGGATCCTCCTCGCCAGTCAGATTTGCATCTGTCTCCGTATATCCCGCGACCCGCTCGAAGCTCTCCGCCTCCTCCCCGTAACCCACCACCTCGCGCACTGACAAGTGCGTGGTGCCGCGCGGATCCGCGGGATTCCAAATCATTACCAACCGATCCGGCGTTTGGTATGGCAGCGGTTCGATCAGAACGGCCTTGACCAAGCTGAAGATGGCGGTGTTGGCGCCAATGCCGAGTCCCAGCGTGATCACTGCCGCGACCGTGAATCCGGGCGTCTTGGACAACGTGCGAGGCGCGTATCGGCAGTCCCTCAGAACGTTTTCAATGAAGCGCATGTGCCCTCCGCGGCGGGGTGGTGCTGTCGGATCTTGGATGGCGTGAGCACCTAAAAGGTTGAGCGTGTTGACAGGCAGGAATTGCACTGACTAGAGCATTCAAGTAAATGGCTGCCGCAACAGCGCGCACACTGGCTACGTTTCCGAAGATCCCGGGTGCTGCTCAGCCGACGGGGACATGCCCGTGTGCAGCGGCCTCCTGAACCCGCTGCCTTCAGACGAGCCCTCGACCGCACCGGTGGCGAAATCGCCCGAGGGCAACGCCTGCTCGCGATGCGGGGCTCTCGTCGGTGATTTGGGTTCCGAACGCCGAGGTACTGCGCGAGTCGTGGGTGCCCCTTCAGCTGGCGGGTCGCGGCGTCGGTGGTGGAGCGGTTGTACATGTTGACGAGTCGCTGAAGGTTCGGGATCCTGGCGATGTGGACAAACCCGTCATCGCCGAACAGGATCGGCGCGAGGTCCGCAGGTCTAGCGCTTGCGGCCTGGAATCAATGGCCGGTCGCTTGGAATGTCCTCCGCTCTCACGCGAGGCAGATACACGATTCCATCAAAGTCAGCAACCACGTTGAATGGGCGAAACGCTTCTGCCGGATTCGTCCCTGGGGCGTAGAGCCCTCCCACCCAGTGCATCTTGCGCGGGATCGCAAACCAGTCGGGCGTCTCGGGAGGCTGCGCGTCGCAACCCCAAGTCGTCAATTGCGCGCGGTCTCCCGATTTGGCGAACAAGTCTTCGATGCTGCCGACCCGCGCTGCCGGCAGCGTTGAGACGGCCAAACGGTCCTGTCTGTCATTCGGGATTTGCGCCACGAACGCGCCTTGCCCGAACGTTGCAGCGATGGCGAAATAGCCGCATCCCAGCACATCCCGTAGCACACCCCCTGCGCTCCTCGTTGCACCCTTCGGGTGGGCAACGTGCGAGTTGTGCGCCCAGTAGACGGCATTCGCTCCCGCGCCTGCTTCTTCCACGCTCCGGAGAATCCGGCCTGCCATATAGTGGTCGCGCGAGTGGTTGATCACCGCACCCTCACCGCTCGAATTGAAGTCCGCGAACTCCAACAACGTACGCGCCGCTTCGCGAGCCGTCTCGAATCCATTGCCGTAGCGCGCGCGCATCAGAGAAGCGTCCACATCGAGCATTGCGTTCACTTCCAGTAGGAACTGCTTCGTCTCCGCGTTCACCCCGGAATCGCCGAACACAGCAGTCTGCTCGTCCGCGGCCGTCAACTCAGCTTCCGCTTCCTTCCAGCGCTTTGCTGCCCGCTCACCATAGGCTGTTGCGAGAAAGGGCCCCAGCAGCCTGCGAGCGTCCTCGTTCTCCTGGGCGTCAATGCCGACGATGCGCACGCGGTCCCGAGGGTGTCTTGCGTTCCGTTCGCGCGCCCATTCGATCAAGTGGCGGAGAGCACGGCGACCGATCCACCCCGTCTCGATCCGCCGCCTCACCTCCGGACCGTCTCCCTCCTCACCGTTAATGAACGGCACCAGCGCGGCCAGGCGGCTCGCGCTTGCCTCGACGGCAACGATGCGGAAGCCACTCTGCTCCACCAGAATCTTTGTCACGGACAGCCTCAGGTCCCCGAACTCGCGGCTGCCGTGCGTCGCTTCTCCCAAGCCGATCACGCGTGCGCCCTTCAGGGCCGCGTGCAGTTTCTCTTGCGGGAAAGATGATCCAAGCGTCCCGTCTCGCTCGAGCCCGAGGCTCCGCCTTCCGAGCCAGTCGATCGCGCCCTGAATGCTCTTGGTGCTCTGTGCTCGATCCTTCCGGGAAACGTACCTCACCGCATATCGCCCGCTCGGCTCCCTGTCATCGTAGGGCCGAATCCGAACGCCGTATGTGCCCGCAGCGGCAGCCTGAAGCTCGACGACTTCCTCTCCCATACGTCCGGTAGGGCTGTCTACAGAATCAATGATCCTGCCGCTCGCGTCCGTCACGTCGATCACCAGATCCACACCGATCTGCCGCACAACAACAAGGGCCGTGTCGCCGCTTCGGAGTACTACCGAATACGTCTTCGCCTCCCCGACAGCAATGGCTTCCTCGAATGAGGCACCCTCAGTCAGCGGCTGTCGATCCTGGCGGCCTGTTGAAAAGACGGACACAACAGTCGTGAATGAAAGAACTGCCATCAATGTTTTCAACGATTATTCCTCCACCCAGACTTGATCCTCTCTCAATGAGCGTGCCTCTATTTGGAGGCGCCGCTCGGAAAGTAGACCAGTACGCCGCTCAGAAAGTGATCCACTTCGAGGGCGGTTCATTCTACGTTGCGTGTCCGCCGTAAAAAGCGACATCTGGCCGTTTGCCTCACGGCGATCGGCGCAGTGCGCATGCGCCTCGACGAGCTCGCGGATCGCAAGGCGGTCTGCCGCTTCATTGGGAGAGACGGTGACGTGTGTGCTCATGAAGCAAGTGTCCTTTGAAGGAGCACGACGCGATCCGGATCGGCGACCGGCGCCGGCCGTAGCAGGACGGCGTGTGTGCGATGCGGAAGACTGCTGTGACGGCTCCGATCGCCACTGCCAGGATCACCACGACGGTCAGCGACACCCAACCGCCGCGCGGATGGTCCTAAATGCCGCCTTCAAATCTCCCGCGAGTGTCATGAGCACCTCTAACGCGAGGATGGGCGGGCTCGGCGGAGCCGGGATTCGGCACGGTACTGCTACCGATTCGACGCCGAAGCGTCGCGCGCAACTTACAAATATACGGCGAACTCTCTGGCCGGCCGGTGCTCGCGTGCCGACAGACGGCGTGCGTAAGTTCCTACTGAATCCGTAAGCCCGGGGTTTGCCCACCGAACAAAAGCGTGCATTTTCGCCAGTCCTCCCGAGCCTTTCGCAGGCACGGGGTTTGCGCATCTCCTCGCGCGCCGCAACCTCAACTTTCAGGGAGGCACGGACATGGTCAGCGTTCGCGGTCTGCGGCTCCTGCCGCCCGTCGGTGTCATCGTCGCTGTCATTCTCGTCTTTACGCTTTCCAATGCCGGGATACGGGCAACCGTCCAGCAGTCGTACGGCATAACTGACCTCGGCACGCTGGGCGGCAGAATGACGTTCGCGTATGACCTGAACGACGCGGGGCAGGTGGTTGGATACTCGACGACTTCGTTCCATACCCACGCATTTCTCTGGCAGAACGGCCAGATGACCGATCTCGGGACGCTCAATCTCGGGACGCACACCGGCAATTTCAGTGCTGCGTACGCCGTGAACGACCTCGGAACAGCGGTCGGCAATTCGCCGGTGAGCAATGGCAATCCGCGCGCGGCCATGTGGCGCGACGGCAAGATCATCGACCTGACGCCGGACCTCGCGGTGTACGAGTCCTCCTGGGCGTCGAGCATCAACGACGCGGGCACGTGGACTGGAACCATGCAACTCCTGGAGCTGCCGCCGTGGCACGGGTTTGTCGCTGAGGGCTTCACGCGGACGCTCATCGGACACCTCGGCGGCGGCAGCAGCTTTCCCAACGACATCAACAACGCGGGACAGGTGGCGGGCAGCTCGTTCACGAGGATCGTGGACGGCGTCGAGCAGGGTGAGCACGCGTTCCTCTGGGAAAACAGCGTGATGACGGATCTCGGCGTTCTTCCCGATGACGCGGAGAGCGCCGCCGTCGCGATCAACAGCTTCGGCGTCATCGTCGGATCGTCCAGCCGCGTCAACATGACTACGTTTCAAGAAACGCATCGACCGTTCATCTATGCAAATGGATCGATGACTGCGATTCCCGTTCCGAGCGTCGACGCTCAGGCCGCCGACATCAATGACCCCGGCGTCGTCGTCGGCACGATGAAAGCCAGCGGAGGATTGTCCAACGATCACGCGTGGGTTTACCAAGATGGCGTGGTGACGAACTTGAACTCGCTCGTTGTGCCAGGCTCGGGGCTGCACATCGCATTCGCATACGCGATCAACAACGTCGGTCAAATTGCCGCGGTCGCGATCGACGCGCAGGGGTTCAGCCACGGGGTCCTGCTTACGCCCGGCGGGTCAAACGTGCCGCCTCCGCCCGTTGTCCCGACGATGTCGATCAACGACGTGACGAACGCCGAAGGAAAGTCCGGGACCAGGAGCTTCACGTTCACGGTGAGCCTGTCGACGGCGAGGACCGTGACCGTGAGCGTGAACTTCGCGACGGCGAATGGCTCCGCGTTCGCAGCGGAAGATTACAACGCGGTGTCGGGCACGCTCGTGTTTAACGCTGGCGAGACGACCAAGACCATCGTCGTCGCCGTCATCGGCGATCGCAAGCGCGAGCCGGATGAATCGTTCAGCGTGAACCTCTCAGGCGTGTCCGGCGCGACGATTTTCGACGCCTCGGGGGCGGGGTTGATCCGAAACGACGATCGCTAGACGGGAAGGCGAAACGCACGCGGCCACCGGCGCGACCGGACGTGTGTGACATTTTCACGTGACATCACGCGCGATCGGAGCGCCGCCAATACTGAGCCGGTTCGAACTATCGGCGGCGCGGCGGACGATGGCTTCAGGATCGGCTCTCATGCCGCCCGACCGCTGGTTTGCCGAGCGAACCGGCAACGATGGCAACGCGCCCTTTCCAGCAGTCGCCGAGTTCTGATTTGGACGCGAGCCATTACGCCACCGGTGGTTAGCCTGCCGACGGGCGGCCGCCGAAGCAGACGATGTAGCCGTCGGGATCCTCGACATAAAAGTCTTTTGTGCCCCATGCGGTCACCATGAGCGGCTTGATGATCGTTGCGCCGTTGGCGACGCACTGCTCGTAGAACGCTTCAATGCCGTCGACGCCCGCCGACGCGTCGAGATGCTCGTTATCGCGCCGATGCCGGCGCTCCGCTTGATTCTTGGGCGCTTCCTTCAGGTGAAGTTCCAGTCCATCCACCAGACCGATAGCGTAAAAGCCATCCCAGGGCTCCTCGAACATGAAGCCGATCTTCTGGTAGTACGCCATCGAGCGATCAAGGTCGTCGACGAGGAACTGTGGAGCGAAAGATGTCACTCGCGGCTTCTTCGCGGTCGTGCTCATCGATGTCTCCTCTTAGCGGGGCTAACGCTCACGCTGTGCTGCCGGCGCAGCGCTGGCGCTTTTGTGTGCCTTTCGACGGACATTGCGTGCGCCAGCAACCGAACGTTAAAAAGCCGGCTGCTTGAGTTCAGGCTGCATGAACGACCAGTGGCTGTGGACGATCTTCCACCTCCCGCCCATCTGACGGTAGACCTCGGTGGAATTCCAGCGAGCGAGGACACGTTCCGGATCACCTGGCGGTGTTCCGTAGTTAGTGAGGTTGAACGTCAGGAGCGCCATATCGCCACCGTCCTGAACCTTGGGATCAATCATCTCGTACCGTGGATTCGTGAACGGAGGCTTCATGTTCTTCATCGGCGCTACCCAGATTTGCATTGCGTCCAGCCCATCGACGCGCTTTTCCGTAAACGGATCGAAATACGTCAGATCGGCGGCTTGGAGATCGAGGTAGCCCTGAGGGTCCATCCTAATCCACCGATCCAGCGCAGAACGCTCCAGGGCGACAAGGTCTTCGAGCAAGCGATCCATAGAGCCTCCCACGTACCGATGCTACGCTTCAGCCTTCATTCTGAACGCCTGGCGACGATCGGATTCACCTGCGAGGCGCGAAGCCCGCCACACCCTAACGCACTCCGAATCAACAACTTACACAATAAGGTGATTTCACCGCTAGAACTTCGATGTGCCATCGGTCCGTTCGCGTAACTTGACACCGCCCCGAATTTAACTACAATGCAGGACAAATGGCGCCTGCGTTGAATCTCGGCGAATTCGAACAACTCGTTCTCCTGGCGATTCTCCGGCTCGGCGACGAGGCGTACGGCGTGACCATTCGTGCTGAACTTGCCGAACGCGGAGGACGCACGGTTGCGCCGGGTGCGTTGTACACGGCATTGGAGCGGCTTGAAGCCAAAGGCCTCATCACATCGCGAATGGGCGATCCCACCCCTCAGCGGGGCGGCCGGGCGAAACGCTACGTCACCGTGACCGCCTCCGGCATCCAGGCGTTGACGCGCGCCGTGCAAGCGTACGAACGCCTCCTCGATGGACTTGATCTGTTGCGAGGCGCAAATGCGTGACACCGCTCGAGCCGAGAGACTACTGTCACTCCTCACGTCGCGGGATTGTGCGGCGGCGATTGCCGGCGATCTGACCGAGGACCGGCACCACCGGGGATCCCTGTGGTTCTGGCTACAAGTCCTGCGAACGATGACCGCGCTCTGGCGACGCGCCCTGACCGATGCGCCACTGGGGGTTCTGAGCCTCGCGGTTGCCGGATTCGCGTTGTTCGCGGCGCCGGCATTCGGCGGCGTCGCCGCGGTCGGCGTGTTCCCTCAATCGATTGGTTCACCAGCGAGCTGGTTCGCGCTGTCGTTCTTCTGGTGGGGTGGAGCGCTCTGGACCGGCGCCTCGTTGGTTGGCCTCGCGCCGAGACGCGGCATGGCGGCGTGCGTGACCCTCGCGGTCGCCGGTGAGGCGCTACTGCTTGCCTTCGGTGCGATGACGCCGCGGAGTGACCTGTTGGCCCCCGAATTCCTCCTCTTCTACATGACCGGCCTGGTCGTGGCGGCGCCGCTGCTAGCAGGCGGTGCGCTCGTTCACCGGCGGATGATAGCGGTCATCACGACGCTGGAGCGGCACCGATGATCGGCCGGTCAGTGCCCGTCATGTGCCTCCTGCTGCTGGGCCTCAGCGAGAAGCCGGCGACGTAGACCGAGTTCGCGGTTGATAGCTGACCCACGCCTGCCCATCGCGACGAACTGTGGAACGACGCGTGGCGATCCTCGGAAGGCGGCCCCGAGTGTCCACCACAACACTTGTCGAACAGAGAACGTCGCGTTGGGCGGGAGTTGGTGCTCTATCGTGGCGGCCATCCGTGCCCGAAGCGTTGGCGTCTTCGCCACGTGCGAAAATACGACTTGCTGAAGTTCGAGGGGAGGCCCTAACGCCCCTTCGTCCTGGCCTAAGAAGAAGTACGGCAGAGCCTCGACGTCCCGAGCCCGCCACCACCGCTCCAGCGCCGCTTTGGTTCCTTGCGCGATCGCCGAGGCCAGGCTGCGTGCCTGGAGGAGCGCCTCCGTGATGCCATCTCCAATGACGAACTCTTTGTGATGCCCGGCGTCACCGACCAGCATCCACCCGTTTCCGGCTGCTCTTCGAAAAAAATACCGTTCCTTCAAGGTGCCGCGGACACGTCCATCGGGCGCTGAGCCGGCGATCAGCGGTCCGGTTGTGGCATCCGAGGTCAGATCGGTGATCAGAGCAGCGTCAGGGTCGGTCCGCCACGCCACAGCTTGCTCAACCGGTGGCAGACTGCCGATCAGCAACTGATCGTGATCAGTCTGAAAGATGACGCGGATGTGACCATCGGTATTCGCGACGTACATCCCGAACGGATAAGCCTTGTCGGTTCGCCAAAACGAGGGAGCGTTCCAATACCCCCAAAACATCGCACGCGGCGCGTCGTAGGCGAGGTACTCCTCCGCCTCGACCAGGCGTGCGACCGTGGAATGACGGCCGTCGGCTCCCACAACTAGCTTGGCCCGGAAGACGTGCTCCTGGCCCGCCGACCCCGCGGCTCGCACGCCGACAACGCGATCTCCGTCTCGCACGAGCGAGGTCAC
The DNA here is from genome assembly GCA_963846425.1 of uncultured Acidobacteriota bacterium. Taxonomy (GTDB): domain Bacteria; phylum Acidobacteriota; class Vicinamibacteria; order Vicinamibacterales; family UBA2999; genus JACCSI01. The sequence goes on from CAWJVW010000005.1 coordinate 20,876, forward strand.
TCGCGTTCGGTCAAGGACCTCGACGCCAGCCGACGCTGCCGCGTCTTGTAAGAGACCGTCGAGCCGCGCTCGGCGAGGACGGTACTCAGCTCTGCCGCCGGCAAATTCAATGTCGACGAAGGCATCGTTCTTTCGCAGCCGTACGATGTGCGTTGGCGGCGCTACCGCGCGGACTGCGTCGCCGACACCCACATCGTCCAGAACGTCGATTCCTGGCGGATGGATGGTATGGGTCGACAGGATCTGGTCGCTCGGAAGCCGGTCTTTGTCCAGCAGCAGGACGGAAGCTCCGGCGCGGGCGAGCAACGTCGCGAGCGTTGCACCGGCGCACCGAGCGCCGACAATAACGACGTCATGACGCGACTCCGTACTCATGGCTTATCGTTCCTCCCACTCGAGCGCTTGTCTAGCAGGCGATGCGTTGAGGACCACGCAACGGCATGGCACAATCGTCGCAGCCGAAGACCTTGGCCGACCATGACCAAACGCGCCGATCGCTTGACAAAGCGCGCCAAAACACCGGGCTCAGCCGGCTCCATTCGGTCGTCCTACCCTGCTAGCAGTGCGCGCGTTTTCATCGATGCGCTGGAGCGGCTGAACTACAGCGTGCAGTCCCTGCTCGCCAACGCCGGCATCCGTCGAGCGGATCTGGATGACCCGGACGCGCGCATTCCGTGTGCGGTCTGGGGCCCGATGTTTCGCCAAGCGCTGGAACAGCGTCCGATGAAGAATCCCGGCATGCGCGCGAAGGCATGGAATGGATCGCGTTCCGGCGAGACGCAGATAGCGCACCAGACGCGTGAGCCCCTCGCCAACGTTCTGAGACGTCACGATCAAGTAGTCAATCAGCGGGAAAGCCCCGATCGGCGTCACGGTCGCCAGCCGCCACCCATGGAGGGTGTGGCTCTTGAGGTGCACCGAGCGCTGGTGTCCCGCGTCGGGCGTGGCGACACGCGCATCAAGACAATTGCTCGGATCCTTGCGACGTCGCCGCGGTCACTCCAGCGCCGTCTTGCCTCAGCAGGTGTCTCGTACCAACGGCTGCTCGACCTGTCACGTAAGGATGCGGCCGAGCGCTACCTGACCGACTCGCCGCTATCGATCTGCGAGGTCGCGTATCTACTAGGCTATTCGGAGCCCGCCGCCTTCCATAGGGCATTCAGGCGATGGCATCACGCAACGCCACAGGCGTTCCGCGCAACAGCACAGTTCCGTTCCAGCCGCCAGTCACGACGATGACGAAGACCAAGAAGGCCCCAAACTGAGCCTGGCGATCCTCCGAAACTTCGGGCCCATGCGTTTCGATGGGTGAGACGCGGCCCCGCCAAAGAAAGTTGCAAAGCGCGCCGTTCAGACATCGGCCAGCGTCAACGGCCGGGGAGCCTTGCCATCGATGTCCGTGAAGCCGGTACTCCACCGCAAGGCTCGCAGCTACTAACACCTTTCCGGTGTGTCGGAGCACATCCGGATCGCCCGCAAGAGCCGCGACCGCACGGCCAATGAACTCGGGCGATTCAGAATTGCTCAAGTCGATCCACTGGGCTGCTTCCATGACTTTCTCCGTCCTGACAAGTCCAGGATAGAGCGAAACAACAGTGACACCGTGTGGCTTCAGCTCGGACGCCATGTCGGCCGTCATCTTGTCGGTGGCGGCTTTCGACACCCCATACGCCACATTGCCAATATGCTTTTGGGCTGCCCAGAATGAGATGTTCACGATCAGCCCGCTCCGGCTTGCGACCATCGTCGGTGCCGCCAGCTGGCTCGCGTGGTAGTGCGCACGCACGCCGGCGCTGAACATTGCATCCCAGCGCCAAAGGGGTTGTTCCCAGAACGGCTTGCCCCATGTGAATACCCCGTCATCGACCATCCGCTCGTATCCACCCCACACGTTGTTGACGAGGATGTCGATCCCAGGAGTCTCGTGAGCGATGCGCTCGAATGCAGTCGTCACTTCTTGATCGAGCCGGTGATCGCAGCGGATACCCGTGATGTGCTCCTCGATGGGCCGACCATCCTGCACCGAGCGGCCGGTCACAAACACACGTGCGCCGTCGTGAGCCAGCGCGCTTGCGATACCACGGCCAACGCCGAGGGTACCCCCGGTGATGACGGCGACCTTACCTTTTACACTGTTCATGATCAGGGCGAACATATAGCGAAGATGCGGCGCTGTTGTCAAGGAACGGGGTCCATGAAAAAAGGGCCGGGCCCCGTGGGAGCCCGGCCCGGATTTCGGCGCGGCGCGATGCGCAGCCGGCAACTGCCTCAGGGCAGCGCGAGCGTGGTGTATCCGCCGTTTCTGGGAATGACGACGTACTGCTTTCCCTGGTGCAGATAGGTCATCAGTCCGTACTGACCGACCCGCGGCGTCTCCACTTGGCCCACGCGCTTGCCGGTGCGCTTGTCGATACCGAACAGGTGCGGCTTGTTGTCCGCCGTCGTGCCGCTCGCGAAGAGCAGCGTAGAAGTAGCCATCATGGCAGCGTGTCCGCGCCGGCCCCAGTTGGTCTCGAAGGTGACCCCTTTCAACATTGGGTTGTTGCGGAAGGCCTCCTGCTGCTTCGCATCCATCTCGCCGTGCGGAATCATCCACAGGTGCTCGCCCGTATTCATGTCGATCGCCACGATTTTGCCCAGCGGCCCCTTGAACAGGTCGGGGATACCGTACAGCGGATCGTTCAAATCGGGCTTCGGTGGGGGCGGGCCACCGTCGCCACCAGCGCCACGGGCCACCGCCCAGGGCGACAGAGTCTTGCCGGTCATCTTCGGGGTGTCACGCTCGCTGGCGGGCGCAAGAATCGTGGGCGAGCAACCCATTGTCGTCGTAATGAAGATCACACCCGTGGTCGGATCGGCGGCGGGCGGACCCGTGATGTTCGCCCCGCCACCGCCGCCCGGGCAGATGTTCGCAGGCCCCTTTCCCTCAGGGTTGCCGCGATGCGTCGGCGGCGCGAACAGCGGCGCCAGCAGATCTCGTTCGCGCGCGCGCTCGAGGGCGAGCTTGCGCACTTCCGGCGTGAAGTCGATCAGGTCCTCTTCGCCACGACCTTGCAGATCGAAAGCCGCAGGCTTGGTGACGTGGCGCTGTGTCGCCGCTAGTTTTTCACCAGGAACCTTCGACTGCGGGGCAGGCCGGTCGACCATTGGCCAGATCGGCTCGCCAGTGTGGCGGTTGAACGAGTACACCCACGACTGCTTCGTGATTTGGAACAGTCCCGGGATCCTGCGGCCGCCGACGTTGACGTCCAACAGGATCGGCGCGGTCGGCGTGTCGTAGTTCCAGATGTCGTGCTTCACGAGCTGCTGGTGCCAGACCCGCTTGCCCGTTTTCACATCCAGAGCGATGACACTCGTGCTGAACAGGTTGTCGCCGGGGCGGAATCCGCCGTAGTAGTCGATGGTGGCGCCGTTGGTCGGGATGTAAACCAGGCCGCGCGCAGGGTCGGCAGACATTGGCGCCCACGAGGAGACGTCGCCCGTCCACTTCCACGCGTCGTTCTCCCAGGTCTCGTGGCCGAACTCGCCCGGCCGCGGAATCACGTGGAACTTCCACATGAACTTCCCGGTCTTGGTGTCGTAGGCCAGGATGTCTCCCGGCACGTTTTCGATGCGCGACTGGTTGTAACCCTGCTCGGCGGAATTGCCGACCACGAGCACGTCGTTGACCACGATGGGCGGCGATGACGTCGTGATGTAGCCGAGCTCGAGCGGCAGCCCTTTGGCTGCGTCGTGCTTCTTCTCGGTCTGCAGCCACGGAACCCAATCCGCAATCAGGTCCTTGAGCAGGTCCACCGAGCCGGTCTTGGGAAACTCAGGTACCGGGACAGCGCCGCCCCATTTCTCGAGCGGCTTGCCGGTCTTGGCGTCGAGCGCGTGCAGGAAGAAGCCCGGCGTCGTAACGAACACGATGCCGCGGCCGTTAATACGGTGGTAGGCCACGCCCTTGCCGTGATTCGACCGCATCGAGTACTCATGGCGTGGCGTCGAGGGCTCCTGGAAAGTCCACAGCGTCTTACCAGTCGCCGGATCGAGAGAGACAACAGTGCGCCGCGGTCCGGACGTCGTAATCAGCATGCCGTCCACATAGATCGGCAGCCCGCGTCCGTTGATGTCCCCGATCTCGACGCCGGGTCCTGCGTCGCCGTCCCACTCCCACGCCACCTTCAGCGTGTTGAAGTTCGACGCGTTGATCTGGTCGAGCGGCGAGAACCTGGTCGCCGTGTCGCCGCCGGTAATGTTTGGCCAGTCGCCCTTCTGCTGGGCACCTCCTGGCTGGCCGGCAATCACCAAAGCGACGATTACCGCCAACACACCGAACAGAGCGTGCGGCGTCCAGCTTCTGGACTGTCCTGGTCTCATGGGCACCTCGACTCGAACGAGCGCGCTTAGAATGCTGCGCGCGGTCGGTTTTTGTCAACGAGCAACGCGCTACCGCCTCCACGTATTTTGTGGGACGAACGGGTGCGCCTCCGCGCCGCGGTTGCCGGCGGCGGCGCCGGTAGTGTACAAGCCTCTCGTCTACGTTGAGTCCTTCGATGTCGTCTCCACGGCGGCAGGAGCGCCGCCAGAGGTCACCAAGCGCTACCCAGGATGCGTCCACGACTGCCTCGGGACGTTCGCTGGGTGCGTTCGCGGTGCCCCTTGCCCTTACCGCCGGATTGCTGGCCCTGAGCCTGCTTCCGCGAATCAGGGCAAACGTCGCCCTTACATGGTCGTTTTGGGGCGCCGCCGCGGTGCTGCTCGTTTGGCAGGCCCTGCTGGCCGCTCGAGCGCGCAAAGCAGGGGTTCCCGCGCTCCGCCTGGCCAAGCCTCGAGCGCAGCACTACGTTCAGAGCGTGTGCCAGCTAAGCGTCTATGCCTACTGGGGATGGTACTGGCCGCCCGTGTACGACTTCGCCCCACTCTTGCTGGGCCAGCTCGTTTTCGCTTACGCGTTCGACATGCTGCTGGCCTGGTCGCGTCGCGAGGACTACCTCCTCGGCTTCGGCCCCTTCCCCATCATCTTCAGCACGAACCTTTTCCTGTGGTTCAAGGACGACTGGTTCAGCCTGCAGTTCTTGCTCGTCGCCGTGGGTTTTCTCGGCAAGGCGTTCGTACGATGGGAGCGGGACGGCAGGCGCGTCCATATCTTCAACCCGTCTGCGTTCACGCTGGCGTTGTTCTCGTTCGTGCTCCTCGCGACAGACACGACGAGCCTGACCTGGGGGCAGGAGATTGCGACGACCTTCAGCTTGGGCCCGCGGATTTACACGGTGCTGTTCGTGATCGGTCTGGTGGTCATGTACTTCTTCGCGATCACGCCGGTGACGGCCGCAGCGGCGGGGACGCTGTTCGCGGCGAGCGCCCTCTATGTCGCCGCTACCGGCGTACCGTACTTCGTCGATTCAGAAATTCCGTCCGCGGTCTTCCTCGGTCTTCATCTGCTGGTCACCGACCCGTCGACTTCGCCGCGCACGCCGCTGGGCCGGGCGATCTTCGGCGTGCTCTACGGCGTCGGGGTCTTCGCGCTCTACGGTGTACTGAGCGCTCTCGGGCTCCCGACTTTCTACGACAAACTTCTGTGCGTGCCGCTCCTCAACCTGGCGGTTCCCACGATCGAGCGTGCCGTACGATTCATCGGTGAGGGTCCAATCCTGAGCCGGCTGGGTCTGGACCCGCCGCTCGGCCGCGCCAACCTCGCGCACATGGCGGTGTGGGTGGCCTTCTTCGGCGTGATGACCGCGTCGGGAGCCACCGACGGGATGCATCGCGGCGATTCCCTTCCGTTCTGGGAGCAAGCCTGCTCCGAGGATCGTCCCCAAGCGTGCCAGCGCCTGCTGCGGATTGAAGCATCGGTACTGTGGCGACAATGCCGGATGGGCGTGTAACGAACTGGGCCGGCACCACATCGAGGGCCGTCTGGTGTCTGCCGACCGTGATCGGGCGCTTGCGTATTTCTCCCGGGCGTGCGAGACGCGGTTTCAGGCTGGCTGTGTGAACCTGCTCGATCCGAGCGCGCCGGTCCGGGCCAACCCACGAGCGCTCGATCTCCGGTTGTTGCTGCGCGAAGGCGGACCAAACCTCATGGACACCCCCGAGCCAGAACTCTTCGCGCGGGCGTGCCGTCACGGCTGGGGCTTCGCGTGCGACAAACAATCAGCATCGCGATAGCCGTCGTCGCAACATGTCTCAGTACCTGGCTGGTCGTGGGCCAGGTCATGCCGCCGGAATTTGTCGAGATTTCTGCCGGCCCGTTCGTGATGGGCGCCGACCAGTCGCGCGATCCGCAGGCCTTCGACAACGAGCGTTGGTCGCCGACCGTTGGCGAGGGAACAGTGTACGTGCCGGCTTTCTACATCGCACGACACGAAGTGACCGTCAGCCAATTCGCAGCGTTCGCTCGCGACACGACTTGGATCGTCGATCCACGTGCGGTCGCTGGACCGCCCACTCATCCCGTGACGTTCGTCTCATGGCCGGACGCGCTCGCGTATTGTCGTTGGCTCTCGACGATGCTGGAGCGTGCGCCAACGACGCCGCCGCGGTTGAGAGAGCTTCTACGCCAGGGGTGGCATGTCAGCCTGCCGACCGAAGCCGAATGGGAGAAGGCCGCGCGAGGTCCAGATCGGCGCACATATCCGTGGGGCAACGAGCCTCTCCGCGCCCGGGCCAACTATGAAGGCACAGGCACGACGCCGGTCGGACAATTTGCGTGCCCCGAATGCCCCTATGGGCTCTTTGACATGAGCGGCAACGTCTGGGAGTGGACAAGCAGTCCGTATCAACCTTATCCGTATGATCCGGCCGATGACCGCGGGAATCTCGATGCCGATGCTCTGTGGGTGATGCGCGGTGGCCACTACGGTGACCCGGCCCGCCTGGTGCGAACGACCACGCGTGGAGCGGCCGACCCCGGTGCGCGTCGAGCGTTCATCGGCTTCCGCGTCGTCGTGTCGCAAGCCGCGCGCGGCGCGCCATACTAAAGCACTCGATGAATTTCGTTCCACTGAGGCGTCGTGTGCGAAAGGCGGGCAAGCGGGTCCGTGAGATCCGAATGCTGATCCGGGCATTCAAGTTCGCCTATCAGCCGGTGGCTGCCCATCTCATCCCCGTTCGCCGATGTAACTTGTCGTGCACCTACTGCAACGAATTCGACGATCACTCCGAGCCCGTGCCAACCGGTGACCTGCTTCGCCGCATCGATCGCCTGGCGGCGTTAGGCACCGGCATCATCACGCTCAGCGGCGGCGAACCGTTGTTACACCCCGATCTCGATGACCTCATCCGCCGTATTCGCAGCCACGGCGCGATCGCGACGCTGATCACAAATGGTTATCTGCTGAGCCGCGATCGGATCCGGCACCTGAATCGCGCGGGCCTCGACCACCTGCAAATCAGCATCGACAACGTGCTGCCAGACGAGGTTTCGAAGAAAAGCCTGAAGGTGCTCGATCAGAAGCTGCGATGCCTGGCCGAATGCAGCGAATTTGATGTAACGGTCAACTCCGTGGTCGGGAGTGGGATCCACAATCCCGAGGATGCGTTGACCATCACACACCGCGCGCGCGATCTCGGCTTTTCTACGACGGTGGGAATCCTGCACGAGGCGGGCGGCGGGCTGCTCCCGCTCGACGAGCGGCACCAGAAAATTCTTCAAGAGGTCGTGGCGGTCGGCAAGTCAGTGTTCGACTACGCCAACTACAGCCGGTTTCAAAGAAATCTCGCTCAGGGCCGACCGAACGACTGGCACTGCCGGGCGGGCGCGCGGTATCTCTACATCTGTGAAGACGGCCTCGTCCACTGGTGCTCACAGCAACGCGGCCATCCGGGCATCCCACTCGAACGATATGGCCCCGACGATCTCCGCCGTGAGTATCTCGAAGTGAAGAGCTGCGCGCCGTTGTGCACAGTGGGCTGCGTGCATCGAGTGGCACAGGTGGACGAGTTGCGCCGCGATCCCCAAACCGCGCTCGCGCAGTGGTTTTCGTCCTCGGTTCACGGGGCGCCTCGAACGCTGCCACCGATGGTGAGGGTTCTCCTGTGGGCCTTTGTCACGGGACCGCAGCGGGACGTCTTTCGACACGCGGCCGTACGGATGTTCGGAGTGGATCGGCAGAATGGAATCTAGTGATCTAGTGATCTAGTGATCTAGTGATCTAGTGATGTTGGCACAATTTGAGGGTAGGATCGGGGCTGCCCGAAGATCTCCATCGCGCTCGAAACAGGAGGGCGACATGCGTGACCACGTCCGAGTGCCTGCGGTGTTGGTGCCGGTTCTCGTAACCACCCTTCTTGGCGGCGTCGCGTCCGTTGCCGCCCAGACACCAGGGCGAAGCGGAACCGGCAAAGCGTGGACCGTTCCGCGAACTCCGGACGGCCACCCCGATCTGCAAGGCATCTGGACCAACGCCACTCTCACCCCGCTCGAGCGGCCGAGCAATTTGCGTGACCGGCCTTTTCTGACCGAAGCCGAGGCGGCCGCCCTGGAAAAGCAGGCGGCCGGACTCCGCGCCACGGTCGACGAACGTCGCGCAAGCGGCGATGTCGGCAGCTACAACCAGTTCTGGTTCGACTCGGGCTCCACAGTGATGCCGACCCGCCAGACGTCACTCGTCGTCGATCCGCCGGATGGTCGCGTACCCGTCCGCCCGGAAGCCGAAGCGCGGCGCGACGAATATCTCAGGCGCAGCACCGAGGCGCCCGAGTTCATGAGCATGTGGGATCGGTGCATCTCTCGCGGCGTCCCGGGCTGGATCATCCCGGCGGGCTACAACAACGCTTATCAGATCCTGCAGACGCGCGGATATGTCGTCATCTACGCCGAGATGATTCACGACGCCCGGATCATCCCGCTCGATGGCCGCCCGCCCCTGCCGGAGAGCGTGCGCCTCTTGGAAGGCGATTCGCGCGGGCGCTGGGAGGGCGACACGCTCGTCGTCGAGACCACGAACTTCAGTGACAGGAACTGGATTGCAACCAGCGCCGCGTCGGGACGGATCAAGGGGATCCCCCAGACCACCGCGCTGCGGATTGTCGAACGTTTCACGCGGGTTGCGCCCGACCGGATCGACTACGACGCGCGGATCGAGGACACGGCAGTCTTCACGCGGCCATGGACGCTCGCATTTCCGCTGGTGAAAGACGACGAGTACCGGATCTACGAGTACGCCTGCCACGAGGGGAACCGGGCGATCGAGGGCGTGCTTCGCGGCGCGCGATACCGCGAACGCGTCGGAGGGGGCGCGCGCAAGTAGGAAGGGGGCTGATCTACTCGGAAGCTGATTATCGCGGCGAATCTGAGTACCCGAACTGCCGCGTCGGATCCAGCTCCAGGAACTCTCCGTGCTGACTCAAGTCCAATCCGACCGCTTCTTGCTCCGCAGTGACCCTGATCGGCAAGATCCAATCCGTCAGCCTCAGGAGCGCCATGGCGCCGAAGAAGCTGAAGGTGCTGACAATCACCAACGCCATCATGTGAGACATGAACGTGGTCGTCTGCCCCCAGAACAGGCCGACGTCCCTCGCCAGCACGCCGGTGAGAATCATCCCGACGATGCCACCGACGCCGTGGCACGGGAATACGTCGAGCGTATCGTCGAGCGTCGATCGTGACTTCCGGTGCACGGCAACGTTGCTCACCAGACTCGCGACGAAGCCAATGAAAATACTGTGAGGGATGCTGACATACCCCGCCGCTGGGGTGATCGCGACCAACCCGACAACAGATCCGATGCACGCGCCAAGTGCGGAGGGTCGTCGGCCGCGCGCGACGTCAAACAGTATCCACGTGAGCATGGCTGATGCCGATGCGATGTGCGTGGTCGCAAATGCCATCCCCGCTGTCGCATTGGCCGACAGAGTGGAACCGGCATTGAATCCAAACCATCCAAACCAGAGCATGCCAGTGCCGAGGAGCACGTACGGAATGTTCGCAGGAACCTGAACACCGCCGTCCTGGTGGCTCCTTCGCCGACCCAGGACGATCGCGCCGGCCAGCGCGGCAAAGCCCGCGGACATGTGAACCACAGTGCCGCCAGCAAAGTCGAGCACGCCCCATTGCCGCAGGAAGCCCTGCGGATGCCAGGTCCAATGGGCAAGCGGGCAGTAAATGAAGAGACTGAAGAGACAGATAAACACGAGATATGCCGAGAAGCGGACCCGTTCCGCAAACGATCCGGTGATGAGAGCGGGCGTGATGACGGCGAACTTCATTTGAAACATCGCGAAGACGACCAACGGGATCGTCGGCGACAAGTCGGGATGCGTGACGCCGCCGACACCCCGAAACATGAAATAGGTTCTCGGGTCGCCGATTAGTCCGCGGAAGCTTTCGCCAAAGCAAAGACTGAACCCGACGACCACCCAGAACAGCGCGATGACACCGAGACAGATGAAACTTTGCAGCATCGTCGAAATGACGTTCTTGGTGCTTACCATCCCCGCGTAGAAGAAAGAAAGCCCGGGCGTCATCAAGAGCACGAGACCCGTGGCGGTCAACAGCCACGCCGTATCTCCCACATTGACTGGCCCTCCACCAACCGCCGACGGTATTTCGCGGGACGCGAGAGCCGACACGGCGAGAATCGTCAAAATGGCAAGGGGGACAGTTCGTCGATTCATGGCAGCACCTCCGGGGAGCCTATCATTGGACCCTGCGCATTCGGTGACGCGCCCTTCGTCCCCGTCGGAGTTGACCAATACCGCTTTTCATATATATGATTCACATATATGGGGCTCAGACAACCAGACGACACGACCCTGAAAAAGGGGACGGCGGAATTGTTGATCCTTGCGCAGCTCGAGAACAGGCCGAGCCACGGCTATGAGATCGCACAACAGATCGACGCCCGATCCCGCGGCACCGTTTCCTTTCATGTGGCCTCTTTGTATCCAATCCTCTACCGCCTCGAACGCCGCGGCTTGATCGCCGGACGATGGGTCGAGAAGGCCGGGCAGCGACGGCGCCGTTACTACAGGCTGACCATCGCCGGACGGAAGGTTCTGGCCGAGCGACGCAAGAACTGGAGCGCCTTCATGCAAGCGGTGCAGGCCGCAGCGGGTCCCCGCCATGCGTGACTTCAAAGCCTTCGTACGGCAACACCTGTCGCCGCTCGGGCTCCCGCGGCAACATGAGCTCAAGATTGTCGAGGAGTTGGCCGCACAACTCGAGGACTCCTATGAGTCCCTGATCGCCGAGGGTCTTTCCGCCGAAGAGGCCTGGAACGAGCTCCAACGTCAGCTGCCGGACTGGAAGACGATTGGCGACGAGCTTCTCGACGCCGAGCCGGTCATCGTCAAGTTGGCGAACCCCGAACGGGGACCGCTTGCCGGCCCGACCAAGCGAACATTGGTGTCGGGGCTTCGGGAGTTCCTGAGCCTGGGACTTGCTGTCGATCTGCGGTCGAGCGTCAGACTGCTCTTCAAGGATCGCGGCTTTACCGTGACCACGATCCTCACACTCGCCATCTGCCTCGGCGCCAACGCGGCCATCTTCACAGTGGTGTACTCGGTCCTGCTGAGGCCGCTGCCCATTGCCGACTCCGATCGCATCGTCGCAATGGGAGATGTCTATCCCACGATTACTCCCAATGACATTCTGTCCAACACCGCGCCGTCCTATTTCGATCGTCGTGAAGTAATCACCACTCTTGAAGAGCAGGCGATGTTCACCCTGTGGTTCGACACGATCACGATCGACGGCCTTGCAGAAGAAATCCGGGGAATGAGAGCGACACCGTCGCTGTTTCGCTTGTTGCAAGTCCGCCCCGCGCTGGGCCGAACGTTTACCGAGGCCGACGGTGAAACCGGCTCGGAACAGAAGGTTATCCTGAGCCACGGGCTCTGGCAGCGGCTCTATGGTGGCGATCAGAACGTCGTCGGCCAGGACCTTCGACTCGGTTGGACGGGGCAGCGTTACACCATTGTCGGCGTCATGCCACGTGGCTTCTCGTTCTTCGACCTCGGCAACGACGGCCACACGCGAACAGCAGGTGACGGAGTTCAATTCTGGATACCGCTCGCCTTCACGGCGGCTCAGCGATCTGACGATGCCCGTACTCGTTACGGCTTTTTCAACGTCGGCCGGATGCGGCCCGATGCCACGATCGAGCAAGTCCAGGCGCAGCTCGATGCACTCAATGCCGCGAACTTCGAACGCTTTCCGCAGCTCGGTCTGGCCGAACTGGGCATGTATACCGCGGTCACGCGGCTTCAGGACGCCCTTACCCGCCCGGTCCGCGCCATCCTCTACCTGCTTTGGGGTGGAGCCGCATTCGTTCTGCTGATTGGGGCGCTCAATATCGCGAATCTGTCGCTGGCGCGATCGACCGTGCGAGCACGTGAACTGGCCACGCGAGTGGCGCTTGGGGCGGGCCGGTTCCGGGTGGTACGGCAACTGATCATCGAGGGCGTGTTGCTGGCTGGAATCGGAGGCCTGGCAAGTGTGGGCGTCGGGGCCTGGCTATTGCGAACGCTGACATCCAGCGGAATCGCGAACATCCCCAACGCTCAATCGGTTCGAATGGATTGGACGGTCGTTGGGGTCACTATGGGGGTTTCGGCGCTGGTCGGCATACTGATTGGACTGGTGCCAGCGGCAACGGTGGGCAGACTCGACCTGAATGAAGTTCTCGCCGAAGGAAGCCGGCTCGGAACGAGCGGACGGGGGACTCGATTCCTCCGAAGCGGGCTTGTCGTCACACAGGTCGCGTTTTCCGTCGTGCTTCTGATTGGTGCTGGCTTGTTGTTGGTTAGTTTTCGCAATCTCCTGGCTGTCGACGCCGGGTTCGACGCCGAGCGTGTCACCACGGCAACGGTTTTCCCGCCGCCGTCGCGGTATGAGAGCCAGAGTGCAGTGGTTGCGCTCTCAAATCGCATACTTGAATCGGTCCGCAACATTCCGGGGGTCGTGTCGGCAGGCATCACTTCGAACATCGCGTTGAGCGGTCGAGCCAGTCCGGCGACGGTCTCTGCCGCCGGTTACACTCTGCAACCCGGCGAGGCAGTCGTGCTTCCGTCGGTCGTCAGCGTCACACCCGGATACTTCGAAGCCATGGCCACGCCGCTGGTTCGCGGGCGGTACTTTGCTGAGAGCGATCAGGAGCACTCACTTCAGGTCGCGATAGTCGACGAGCGCCTCGCCGCACGGTTCTGGCCGAATGCGGATCCCATCGGAAAGGGCCTGTTTCGTGGGAATTCCGAGCTTTACACCGTGGTGGGTGTGGTTCGTGACGTGCGGTTTGAAGGCCTGGCAGCGCGGGCGGAGTCCGTCGGTGCGGCGTATTTCCCGCACACGCAGGCGCCCGCGGTGGGACGGCTCCGGTGGATCGCGATCAAAGCGGTGACCGACTCTACGGTCGTGATTCGAGCACTTCGATCGGCATTGATGGCGATCGACCCGGATTTGCCTCTCTCGGACATCCAGACGATGACCGAGCGAACATCGCGTTCGGTCGTGCCACAAAAACTTGCCATGGGCCTGGCCAGCATGTTCGGTGTCGTCGCGTTGTTTCTGTCGGCCCTTGGCATCTACGGGGTGCTGACGTACATCGTGGCCCAGAGGACGCGCGAGATCGGCATTCGCATCGCGCTGGGAAGTACAGTGCGTGCCATTTTCCAGCTTGTCTTCAGAGAAGGGCTGACGTTAATTGCCTGTGGCCTCATGTTGGGCCTACTGGGCGCTCTTGCCTTGGGGCGAGCTCTCGAGGGCCAGGTGTTCGGCGTGCGACCTTCGGACCCCGTCGTCCTGGGCACTGTCGCGTTCTCAACGGGCATCCTTGCGCTGCTGGCCTGCGTCTCTCCGGCGCACCGTGCGACGCGGGTCGATCCGTTGGACACCTTGCGTGAACAATGAGTCGAGAACGTACAATCCACGAGCGTGGATGTCACAAACGATCTCGTGATCCGCCAAGAAACGGCGACGGATTACTCAATGATCCGTCAGGTCAACGATGCGGCATTCGGCGGGCCTGATGAAGGCAATCTCGTCGAGGCCTTACGCAAAGAAGGCCTCGTCCTACTTTCCGCCGTTGGTGAGGTCGACGGACGAATGGTCGCGCACATTCTGTTTAGCCGGATGTCCATTGAAACCGAGACGGGAGCGATCGCGGCCTCTGCCCTGGCCCCCATGGCGGTGTTGCCGGGCTACCAACGTCAGGGCATCGGCGGCCAAGTGATCCAATACGGTCTCGATGCCTTGCGAGGGCTGGGCGAGCGGATTGTGATCGTGGTGGGTCATCCAACCTACTATCCGCGCTTTGGTTTCTCGAGCACGCTTGCACGCTCGCTCGAAAGCCCGTTCCCTTCCGACGCGTTCATGGCGCTCGAATTGACTTCGGGGGCGCTCGACGGTATTCGCGGTCGTGTGAGATATCCGGACGCATTTGGACTTTGACGCGTGCCAATTTTGATCCAGAAGTCATACGCATGGACCTAATCCGAAATTTCTGTTTTGCTTCTGGATGGCGCTGGTGCATAAACTCGCTATGCACGCCGGGCTTCCACAGCCTCGGGGACTTTACGACCCGCGCTATGAGCACGACTCGTGCGGCGTCGGGTTTGTCGTGCACGTCAAGGGCCAGCAGTCCAATCACATTGTCCGGCAAGCACTGCAGGTTCTGATCAACCTGCTCCACCGGGGTGCATGCGGGTCAGAGGCCAATACCGGTGATGGCGCGGGCATCCTCCTGCAGATGCCCGATCGGTTCCTGCGAAAGGTAACCGCTCCCCTCGGCTTCGCGCTGCCGCCGCTGGGCGATTACGGCGCCGGCCTGATCTTTCTCCCGCGTGAACCCGAGCCTCGCGGTGCGATCCAGTCCCTCATCGAACGCATCGTGGTGGAAGAAGGACAGCAGGTGCTCGGATGGCGCGACGTCCCGACCGACGATTCGCGGATTGGCCCCACGGCCCGGGCGGTCGCCCCCATCTTCGCGCAGATCTTCGTGGGCAGGCGACGGGACTCCTCCCCCGCCGCACCTGCTATCAGTGAGCGTCAGCGAGCCGAAGGGTTCGAACGAAAGCTCTACGTCATCCGCAAGCGCATCGAGCACGCGGTCGACATGTTGCCGCTGCCCGAGAAAAAGCCCTTCTATGTGGTGAGCCTGTCGTCGAAGACGCTGATCTACAAGGGCATGCTCACGGCGGATCAGATCGAATCGATGTACCCCGATCTGAGCGACCCAGACATCGAGTCGGCCCTGGCCCTCGTTCATCAGCGTTTCAGCACCAACACGTTTCCATCGTGGCCGCTCGCGCATCCCTACCGCTACGTCGCGCACAACGGCGAGGTCAACACACTGCGAGGCAACATCAACTGGATGAAAGCGCGCGAGGCGTTGTGCCAGTCCGACGTCCTCGGCGACGATCTCCGGAAAATTCTTCCCGTCATTCGCGAGGGCGGCAGCGACACGGCGGTGTTCGACAACGTTCTCGAACTGCTCGTCATGGCCGGCCGGTCGTTGCCTCACGCGATCCTGATGATGATTCCCGAGCCTTGGCAGGCGCACGAAAGCATGGACCCGGCGCGCAGGGCCTTCTACGAATACCACTCGTCGATCATGGAGCCGTGGGACGGGCCGGCATCGATCGCCTTCACGGACGGAACCGTCATTGGCGCCGTGCTGGACCGCAATGGGCTCAGACCATCCCGCTACTACGTAACGAAGGACGATCTCGTGATCATGGCGTCCGAGGTCGGTGTCCTTGACATTCCCCCCGAAAACATTCTGACGAAAGAGCGGCTGCATCCGGGGCGCATCTTTCTCGTGGACACCGCGCAAGGCCGCATCATCGAGGACGACGAGATCAAGCGTGAGCTCGCGGCGGCGCAGCCCTACGCGCAGTGGCTCGGGCAGCATCTGATCGATATCGACGATCTGCCCAAGGCGCCACACGTCTCGCTCCCGGATCACGACACGATGCTGCAGCGGCAGATTGCGTTCGGATACACGGAGGAAGATCTCCGTCTGTTGCTCGGCCCCATGGCGGCCACCGGCGAGGAGCCCGTGGGGTCGATGGGAACGGACACGCCGCTGGCAGTGCTCTCGGAGCGGCCGCGTCTCCTGTACGACTACTTCAAACAGCTTTTTGCGCAGGTTACCAATCCTCCACTCGATGCAATCCGGGAGGAGCTCGTGACGTCGATGACATCGACGATCGGCCCCGAACGCAACGTACTGAAGGCGGAGCCGGAGTCCTGCCGTCAAATCAGCATCAAGTACCCGATTATCGATAACGATCAACTCGCGAGACTGCGTCACCTCGCTGCTCTCGGTTTTCGCGCCGAGACGTTGTCGATGCTCTTCCGCCCGGAAGAGGGCGGTGCCGGGCTGGAACGGGCGATGGACGACCTGCGCCGACAGGCGAGTCGTGCGATCGAGGGCGGCTGCAATCTCTTGATCCTGTCCGATCGCGGTGTGAGCGCGGAATGGGCGCCGATTCCGAGTCTGCTCGCCACGGCCGGCATCCACCATCACCTGGTGCGCCAAGGCATGCGCACGCGCTGCGCGCTGGTCATCGAAACCGGCGACGCGCGTGAAGTGCATCACATGGCGTTGCTGATTGGATACGGCGCAGGCGCCGTCAATCCGCATCTCGCCTTCGAGACGCTCGACGACATGATCCGCGAAGGAGCGCTGGAGGGGCTGACGCACGAACGTGCGGTGGCAAACTACATTCGCGCACTGAACAAGGGCGTGCTCAAGGTGATGTCCAAGATGGGCATCTCCACGCTGCAAAGCTATTGTGGAGCGCAGATGTTCGAGGCCATCGGCCTCGAGCAGGGGTTTGTCGAGCGCTGCTTCACGTGGACGGCATCCCGCATCGGCGGTGTCGGGATCGATGTCATCGCGGAAGAAGTGCGACGACGGCACGCCACGGCGTTTGCGGGCTGGCCTGCCGAGCGTGGAACGCTCGATCCTGGAGGCGAGTACCAATGGCGTCGGGACGGCGAGCATCATCTCTTCGATCCCGAGACCGTCTACAAGCTGCAACACGCAACGCGGAGCGGCCAATACGCCGTATACCAGCAGTACACCGCGCTGGTCAACGATCACAGTCGCCGTCGCGGCCTGCTCCGCGGGCTAATCGACCTCGCGCCAGGCCGCGCGCCCGTACCGATCGACGAAGTCGAACCCGTTGACCTCCTCCTCCGCCGTTTTTCGACAGGTGCGATGTCGTACGGATCGATCAGTCAGGAGGCGCACGAAACACTGGCCATTGCGATGAATCGCCTGGGCGGCAAGTCGAATACCGGCGAAGGAGGCGAAGATCCAGCGCGCTACACGCTCGACGCGAACGGCGATTCGCGCAGAAGCGCCATCAAGCAGGTGGCTTCTGGCCGGTTCGGGGTGACCAGCGAGTACCTGGTCAGTGCCGACGATCTGCAGATCAAGATGGCGCAAGGGGCCAAGCCCGGAGAAGGTGGTCAATTACCCGGACACAAGGTGTATCCGTGGATCGCAAAGGTCCGTCACAGCACGCCTGGGGTGACGCTGATCTCGCCGCCACCGCATCACGACATTTACTCGATCGAGGATCTCGCCGAGCTCATCTACGACCTGAAGAATGCCAATCCCCGGGCGCGGATTCACGTCAAGCTCGTGTCCGAGGTTGGCGTCGGCACAGTCGCCGCAGGGGTGGCCAAGGCGCACGCCGACGTCGTGCTGATCTCGGGGCACGACGGCGGCACAGGCGCGTCGCCCCTGACGGCCATCAAGCACAGCGGCATTCCCTGGGAGATTGGCCTCGCTGAGACGCAACAGGTCCTCGTCCTCAACAAACTCCGGGATCGCATCGTCGTTCAGGTCGATGGGCAGATGAAAACCGGACGCGATGTCGTGATCGCGGCGCTGCTGGGCGCCGAGGAGTTCGGCTTCGCTACTGCGCCGCTCGTCGTCTCTGGCTGTGTGATGATGCGCGTCTGCCATTTGAACACCTGCCCCGTTGGTATCGCGACGCAGGATCCCGAGCTGCGCAAGAAGTTCGCCGGACGACCAGAGTTCGTCGAGAACTTTTTCCGGTTCATCGCGCAGGAAGTGCGCGAGCTGATGGCGTCGCTGGGATTCCGGACCCTTGACGAGATGATCGGCCGCGTGGACTGTCTCGACGTCCGGCGAGCGCTGGGCCACTGGAAGGTGGCTGGCATCGATCTATCGCGCGTGCTGTGTCAGCCCGCGATGCCGTCGACCGTGCCGCGGCGGTCGGTCCGTGCCCAGCAGCACGGACTCGAAAAGGCCCTGGATCACGAGTTGATTCACCACGCCGGTCCGGCTCTCGAATGCGGGCAGCGTGTGGACCTGCGGCGGTCCATCCGCAACGCGCATCGTGCCGTCGGAACCATGCTGGGGTACGAGATCACGCGCAGGTACGGCGGACGCGGTCTGCCTGACGACACCATCAACATCTCGTTCGAAGGGACGGCGGGGCAAAGCTTCGGGGCATTTCTGCCTCGGGGCGCCACGCTGACGCTCGAAGGCGATGCGAACGACTACTGGGGCAAGGGCCTGTCGGGCGGAAAGCTGATTACGTTTCCGCCTCGCGCAGCGACATTCGCTGCGGAAGAGAACGTAATCATCGGCAACGTGTCGCTGTACGGTGCGACGAGCGGCGAGGCGTACGTGCGTGGGATCGCTGGAGAGCGATTCGCCGTGCGCAACAGCGGTGCGCACGCGGTCGTCGAGGGTGTTGGCGATCACGGCTGCGAGTACATGACCGGTGGTGTCGTCGTCGTGCTCGGTCGAACCGGGCGGAACTTTGCGGCTGGCATGAGCGGCGGAGTCGCCTACGTGCTGGACGAGCCGGGCGACTTCACGCGACGCTGCAACCGCGACATGGTGGACCTCGAGCGGCTCGACACTCTCGAGGATCTCGGCGCGGTGCTCGACCTGATTCAGCGCCACATGCGTTACACGAACAGCACGCACGCGAGAGCGGTTCTTGCTGACTGGGGCTCGCTGCAGTCGCGATTCGTCAAGGTCATCAGCAGGGACTACAAACGCGTGCTCAAAAGCAGGCCGCCGGAGGGACTCGATGGCGCGATCCTGGCCCCAGGGGGGCTGCCACCCACGTTTGTGACCGTCGCCGTGGCTGCACATGGGTAAGACCACCGGCTTCATCGAGATTCAACGGCACAAGGCGCCCGCACGCTCCGTGCCGGAACGGATTCGCGATTGGAACGAGGTGTACCTGCCCTATCCGGCCAGCGAGCTCCGGGATCAGGGCGCGCGCTGCATGGACTGCAGCGTGCCCTTCTGCCATCAGGGGTGCCCGTTGGGCAACGTAATCCCCGACTGGAACGATCTGGTTTACCGCGACCGCTGGCGGCGGGCGATTGATCGCCTTCAGACGACCAACAACTTCCCGGAGTTCACGGGACGCCTGTGTCCGGCGCCTTGCGAGGGGTCGTGCGTGCTCGGGATCAACAACGATCCGGTGACGATCAAATCCATCGAGCTGGCGATCGTCGAGCGCGCCTTCGACGAAGGGTGGATTGTCCCGCGCCCACCGGCGCCGCGCACGGGCAAGAGCGTTGCTGTCGTCGGATCGGGCCCCGCCGGGTTGGCAGCCGCCGACGAGCTCAATCGAGCCGGACACGCGGTCACAGTTTTCGAGCGTGCCGACCGCATCGGTGGACTGCTGCGTTACGGCATTCCCGCGTTCAAGATGGAAAAGCGCTTGCTCGATCGGCGTCTCACGATTCTGAAGGCGGAAGGCATCATCTTTCGGACCGGAATCAACGTTGGTGTTGATGTTCCTGTCTACGCACTCGATGAGTTCGATGCGATCGTGCTGGCGGGCGGCGCAGGACTGCCACGCGACCTTGCGGTTCCTGGGCGAGAACTGCAAGGGATTCATTTCGCGGTGGATTATCTAACCCAGCAGAACCGCCGTTGTGAGGGAGACGACATTCCCGTCCGCGAATTGATCTCGGCGGAAGGCAGGCGCGTTGCGATTATCGGAGGCGGCGACACAGGCGCGGACTGTCTTGGCACCGTCATTCGGCAGGGTGCACGTTCCGTTCATCAATTCGAGCTGATGCCGCGGCCACCCGACGAGCGGGCGTCGAGCAACCCGTGGCCCGAGTGGCCCAACATCTTCCGCGTCTCGTCGGCACACGAAGAAGGCGGCGAGCGTCTGTACTCTGTGTCCACGGAGCGGTTCACCGGCGAGGGTGGGCATGTGCGCAAGCTCCACGCGGTTGGCGTCGATCTTGTCCGCGAGGGTCCACAACTGCGTCTGCAGAAGATTGCCGACTCGGGATTCGAGCTGGATGTGGACCTCGTGCTGCTGGCGATGGGCTTCGCGGGGCCCGAAAAGGGAGGCCTGCTCGCCGCGCTCGACGTCAGGCTCACCGATCGGGGCACGGTATGGCGTGACGCAAATTGGATGACGAGCGTGCCGGGCGTGTTCACTGCGGGCGACATGCAGCGCGGCCAATCGCTCGTCGTGTGGGCGATCGCCGACGGACGCAGCGCCGCCCGGAGCGTTGACACATACCTCAGAAGCCGCGCGGCGCTCGCCGTGTCGGTCGCGTAGCCGTAGCCGCACGTGCTTGCCGCGCGATGGCATGGCCGTTGAAGGACGATCGACTTGAGCAGGAGGAACAATGTCAGCAAACGCAGCCTCCACAGAAATGCCCTATCGAATCCTCGGCCGTACTGGTGAGCAAGTCTCAGCTATCGGCCTTGGCGGCTGGCACCTGGGCTTCGAAACGCTTGACGAACAGCTGAGTATTCGGATCATCCGCGAAGCGATCGATCACGGCATCAATTTCCTCGACAACAGCTGGGACTACAACGACGGCGCCAGCGAGATCCGCATGGGCAAGGCCCTCCAGCACGGCTACAGGGAAAAAGCATTTCTCATGACGAAGATCGATGGTCGATCGAAAGCCGAGGCCAAACGACAACTGGACGAGTCACTTCGGCGTTTGAAGACCGACCATATCGATCTTGTTCAGCATCACGAAGTCATCCGGTACGAAGACCCCCATCGCGTCTTCGACGAGGAGGGGGCGAACGCGGCGCTCGTCGACGCGCGAACGGCCGGGAAAATTCGTTACATCGGTTTCACCGGACACAAAGATCCACGCATCCACTTGCACATGCTGGAGGTTGCTGCGGAGTACGGATTCGAGTTCGATGCGGTACAGATGCCGTTGAACGTGATGGATGCCCACTACCGCAGCTTTGAGCGGCTGGTCCTCCCCGAATTGCTCAAACAAAACATCGGCGTCCTTGGGATGAAGAGCATGGGCAATGGCGTCATCCTGAAGTCCGGCACGGTGACGGCCATCGAGTGTCTGCAGTACGCGCTCAGCCTGCAGACGTCGGTGGTGATCACCGGCATCGAGAGCATGGAGCGGCTCAACCAGGCCTTTGAGGCGGCACGCACCTTCCGTCCGTTCACCGAAGCCCAGCGCGAACTCCTTCTTGCGAAGACCGCGCAGGCGGCATCGCGCGGCGCGTTCGAACTTTTCAAAACCACGTCAATCTTCGACGCCACGGCGTTCAATCCGGCGTGGCTTGGCGAGGAACCACCGCGCGTCCAGCAGGTAATGCCCGCCTAGGTTGCTCACAATTGCAGGAAGAGACAGTCCCTTCCCTGCCCACAATTGCCGAAGGGGACAGTCCTCGGTTTCACGCACTGGAGGTCCGATACGCCGCCGCTTGCAGATTTCGTCACGCGCACACACTTCTGTAAGCTCGCGCTTCTGCACTCCTTCGATTGCCACCGCGTAAGCCGTTCTCAATCAACCATTTAGAGTCGCGATAGCGGTCTCGCCTTCCGGCACAGTTCCCGCAATGGCCCCGGCCGACCGAAAGGACGCGACTGACAATGGACCAAACCTCTGCCCGCCCCTCAACGCTGCGCCCAGCCGCTTTTCGCGACGGCCTGGGCGAGCGTCGCAGAATGGCCGACGCCTCGGGAATCGAGAAGCTGGAAATCCTGTGCATTCGCCGCGAGTTGGCGGCTGTTGACACTTTCGAGTCGTCCCTCCGCGATAGCGCCAACCGACTGGCGAGCTTTCGAAGCCCCGGCTTTGGCCGCGTCAGAACCGTCGAGCGGCTGAACGACGCGGCGGCCACGCTCGTCGTCGCCTCCGAGCCCGTGCCGGGCGTCCGCCTTTCGTCGTTGCTCACCGTCGCCGAGCGCCACGGACTGAGCATGGACGGCAGTGCCAAATGGTGCCTGATTAAGCAACTCGTGGCAGCCGTGTGCACATTGCATCGTCACGACGCTGACGCCGTGCACGGCGCCATCGCGGCCGAGCGCATCGTGATCACTCCGGACGCCCATGTGATTCTCGTCGAGCACGTCCTCGGGTCCGCACTGCAGCAATTGCAGTTTTCGCCCGACCGGTACTGGAGAGAACTCCGCGTCGCACTCCCGAAGTCCGGGACCGAGCTCAATCAACGGACCGACGTCATACAAACGGGGGTGGTCGCGCTCTCGGTCATTCTTGGCTGCCCCATGAGCGATGAGGACTATCCCGCGCGCATCGCAGCGCTCGTCGAGAAGGGCTGGGCGGTCTCGGCGAAAACCGATCAGAAACCGACTCCCGCCAGCCTGCGATCGTGGCTTGCGCGCGCCTTGCAGCTCGATGGGAACTCCTTTGCGTCTGCGGTGGAAGCCAACAACGCGCTCGACAAAGCGATCGTCGAGAGTGGATTCATGATTGCGCCCTCGGATCTCGAGGCCTTCCTCGCCCTCTGTCAGGAGCCACACGACGCATCAGTCACGAAGCCGGTTGCGGTCGCAAGCACAACCGAGCCAGCCAAGGCAGCAGCACCAGTGCCGACGCCCGCGCAGGCAGCCAAACCCGTGAAGGCGCAGGAAAAGAGCGAGCCCGCCAAGCCGCAACCGCAACCGTCAAAGGCGGCGCCCGTTACCGCGCAGGCGTCGAAGCCGACCGCCGCACCGAAAGCCGCGCAGGCCAAGCCCGCGGCACCAAAGCCGCCGACGCCCACCCCCGTGCCAGCAGCGCGGTTCCAAGCCGACACACCGCCAACTACCGAATCGCACGAGGCCAAGGGCTATGTGGGCAAGCTGCTCTCAACCGCATCGACGTCAACGTGGCGTCGCAAAGCGGCAGCCGTTGCGTTGTTGACGGTCGTTTCGGGCGCCGGGTGGGCCGCTGCCAGCCGCTTCTTCGATGGATCAGAAAGAGTCGCGGCGACCCCCGCGCCCATCGAGTCCGTACCGACGGTCAACTTGACCCCTCCCGCGCCGGAAGTGGCGGCGGCCATCAGCACGCCAATCGCACCGCTGACCGCGCCAACCGGGCAACTCGACGTGCGGACCGATCCGCCGGGCGCCACCGTCACGATCGGGGGCCAGCGCCGTGGCGTGACGCCGTTGACGGTCACGGACCTCGCTCCTGGCCGGCACACAGTGCTCCTCGAAGGCAGTCTCGGATCGATCTCGCGAAATGTGACCATCGAGGCGGGGCTTACGGCATCGCTCGTGACCGACATCATGTCGGCCCCAGCGACCGGCTTCCTTCAGGTGACCGCACCCAACGCCGTGGAAATCCTCGAGAACGGCCGACTGCTTGGCAGCAGCCAGGGTGGCCGCATTTCCTTGCCGACGGGTCAGCACCAACTTGAAATCGTGAATCAGGCGCTGGGCTACCGCATCACGCGCACCGTACAGGTCGCGGCCGGCACGACGACACCGATCGCACTCGAGTTCCCGAAGGGCACGCTCGCGCTCAACGCGATTCCGTGGGCAGAAGTATTTGTCGATGGCCAGAAGGTCGGCGACACGCCCATCGGCAATCTCCCAGTGACCCTCGGTACGCATGAAGTCGTCTTTCGCAATCCTGATCTTGGCGAACAACGCATGACAGCTACGGTGACTCTCACGGCCCCGACGCGGCTCAGCGTCGACTTGAGGAAGAGATGACACGTCGATCAATCATTGCTGCCGTTCCGTACCTCCTTTCCGCCGCTCTGTCAGCGAGCGCGGCGCATGCGGCGCAGGATTCGTTGACCGGCGCGCGGGAACTCTACGCGTCAGCCGAGTACGAGCAAGCCCTCGCCTCGTTGAACCGAATTCGAGCGACCGGCTTGGCGTCAGTCGATGTCCCAGCCGTCGAACAATATCGTGCCCTCTGCCTGCTCGCGCTCGGACGTGCAAGCGAGGCCGAGGATGCCATCGCCGCTGTCGTCTCAGCCGCGCCGACGTATACGTTGGCCGGCTCGGAGATGTCGCCTCGCGTGCGGACGGCCTTCGCGGAAGTCCGCCGCCGGGTGCTGCCGACGATCATTCAACAGAAGTATGCAGAGGCCAAAGCCGCCTACGATCGCAAAGCGTGGCCCATTGCGTCAGACGGCTTTGGAGAAGTGCTGAAGATGCTGGCGGACCCGGATGTCGCGAGCGCCGCCACGCAGCCACCCCTGGCGGACCTTCGCACGCTCGCACAAGGATTTCTGGATCTGAGCGCGACGGCTGTCGCGGCAACCGCTGCGCCGCCACCCCCGCCAGCGCCAGCCCCAATCCCGGCCGCCCCGGCGCTGGCGCGGATTTACACCGTCACCGACGCCAACGTCGTGCCTCCTGCAATTCAGCGTCAGCAGCTGCCGCCGTACCATCGCAAGCCGCTCACTCCCATGTTGGGCGTCATCGAAGTCGTGATTGACGAAAAGGGTGAGGTTGAAAACGCCACCATGCGCGGCTCGATCGACCCGCTGTATGATGGTCAGGCCCTGCAGGCGACGCGTGCCTGGAGGTACAAGCCAGCGACGAAGGACGGCACGCCCGTCAAGTTCCGGAAGTTGGTTCAGGTCAGGATCCAGCCATAACAGTCCACGGCCCACGGTCGACGGTCGACGGTCTACGGAACGAGGGTTTTTACCGGAGGCTGTGGACCGTAGGCCGTAGGCTGTTTCTTACCGCCGCAAATCTTTTTTCAACGAGTCGATCAAGTCGCCGAACTCGGACTTCTTCGCTGCCCGAGGATCGGCTGGCGCCGTGGTTGGTGCGGTAGCGGCTGGCGTGCTTGCGGCTGGCGCTGCGGCGGCTGATTCTTCGGCTGCAGACGACTCTGGAAGTGCAGTGCTGACAGCGGCCGCGTTCTCGTCGCGGGGAGCGATGCTGGGCATTGCGTATTCGACAGACTCGAGTTGTTTTAGCTTCGCCCAATCTGTCGCATTGACTGCCGCCGGTGCGGATGATGGAGCGTTCGATTCCTCGACAGTCAGTTTTTCCATCAACGACGACAATCCCCGCTCGAGTCCTTCGAGATCGTCTGCGCCACCCGACTCTGGCATCGGAGCGCCGAGCTCGACCTGCGACAACGCGGATTCCAGGCCGCTGAGGTCGATGTCGGCGGCCACCGGCGCGGGCTCTGGCGGAGGCGGCGGGCTGACCGCCTTCGAGGCGGCTGCCGGCTTCGAACTCGCGGCCGGTTTTGCCTTTTCGGCCGGAGGCGGCGTCGATGCAGCCGCGGTTTCGGCTTTGCGGCCGCCACCGTTCGACCCGAAGCTGCCCCTTCCGTTCGTACCGGCAATCGGGCCACGCTCCTTGGCGACACGTTCGAGATACTCCGAAATCTGCTCCGCAAAAAGCTTGGGGTCACAGCTGTCCGGGGACGCCGGCCGCGAGTCCCTTCGCAGCCTCGATAGCATGCCGAGCGCCGAGGACCGCTGCTGCGGTTCACCAAGCACGGGAATCGTGAGCGTCTGGACGTGCGAAGCGGCCTCTGTCACGCGGAGCGCATTTGTCAGCGCCTCGTCGTCTTCAGGAGACAAGAATGCGGGGATCAGCACCAGGTCCGGAACGTGCGATTCGATAGCGTCGATTGCGCCGGCAGTGTTGTCGGCCAGTATCAACTCGGCCCCGGTGTGGCGGCGCACCAAGTCCTTCAGCTGCGCGGCCTGGTCCCTATCGGGTTCGATCGCGATAATCAGAGACGCTCTTGGAGTTTGCTTATGAGCCACGTCGCCACCAACCGGATCATCTTACTCAGCCCTCGCTACTTCGCAAGGCCCATTCCAGTGCGAAATCCGGCCGACGAATTCGGTAAACTCGGTGTTCGCTCGTTTTTGTTAACGTTCTTATCCGCCTCAATGCACGCGTATCCGCCTCAACTCACGGAAACCGTCGGTTCGATTACAGATTCGTCATGCCGTAGAGCTTCCAATGGGGAATCTCTCGAAGCGGTGCGCCAAATCTCACCCCGTTACACGTTTGCATCGGCCTTTCCCGCTCAAACCTGTAGGCGCATGGTCTGGCACAGCGGTTGCTCTGCCTCGTGGGCGTTCGGAATACGCCGAGCGCCCGACCGGCTGTTTCCGGGTGCGTTCGGTCCCGGATCGCGAGTGGTTGACTAGCCATGGCTCAACTTTCAGGTCGCATCATCAGCGACGACAACGACTTCAGGGTTCAGCTCGCGCGTCTGATGCGCGCGGGCCCGACGCCCGTAAGTGTCGCAAGTGATCCCATGAGCCGCGACAGCGTGCCTCCCGACGTCCTTGTCGCGGACCTTCGTGGCGACCCTGCGGCAGCCATGTTGAAGATAGAGCAGCTCCGCGGGTGGGCGCCAGCTGCGTGCATCATTGCTGTCGCTCTCGAGGCAGATGCGAATCTGATCCTCAAAGCCATGCGAGCCGGTGTTAATGAGTTTCTGGTCTGGCCGCCCGCCGAGGACTCGTTCCACGAAGCTATCCGCCACGCCCTGGTCCGTCGCGAGCAGTCGCAGGAAGTGGGGCCGGTCGCCAAGACGATGGTGTTTTTAGGTGGCAAAGGCGGCTCGGGGACGACCACGGTCGCTGTCAATTGCGGTGTGGATCTGGCGCGGCTGAGCAAGAAGGCGTCGATCATCGTCGATCTGAAACCAGGTCTGGGCGAGGTCGCGCTTTTTCTCGGTGTGCGTCCCAAGTACAGCCTGCTCGATGCGATCGACAATCTTCCGCGTCTCGACAAGCACATGCTGTCGTCGCTGGTAGTGAAGCACAAGTCGGGACTCGAGATCCTGGCTGGCTCCGATCAATTCGATCGTCCCGCGGGCGCTGACGCCGGCGCGATTGCAGAAGTCTTTCGTGTGCTTGCCCGCAACTACGAATACATCCTCGTGGACGCCGGCAACCTGGTCAATCAGCAAAGCCAGGCGGTTCTGACCCTCGCCGATCAGGTGTTTCTCGTCGTGACTCCAGACGTGCCGTCCATCCGCAACACCCAGCGCCTGCTCAATCGTCTCCGGCAGCTCGGGGCGCACAAGGATTCCGTGCACATCCTGCTCAATCGCGCGACGGAGCCTTATCCGATTCCGCCCAAACAGATGGAAGGCGCACTAGGCCACTCGATTCACCACACGTTTACGAGCGACTACAAGATCGTCTCGACCGCCCTCAATTCGGGCGTGCCCATCGCGCAGAGTGGTAAGAGTGATATTGCGGCGCAGTTCGATCGCTTCACGCGCGACCTTCTGGGCGCCGAGAAAGCCGCGGCCGAACAATCGCCGCAGAAGAAAGTCGCGGGCCTAGGCCGGATTGGCTGGGTCTGGTAGCTGGTCGGCGTGGGTCGGGTAAGTCGTGTAAGTCGGGTGGGTCGGTACGTTGGCGGGGTCGAGTCAGCAAAGACGGGTTGGCGGAGGTTTCTCAGGAGGGGAGGACAGATCGGCGATTCGGGAATCAAGAGATCGAAGCGAGGCCTGCCGCGTAAACAGTCTGCCCCGTCCTTTCTGTCCTACCTGCCCTAATTCACTGCTTCGCGAAAGCCAGCACTGCTGACGATTGCCCCACGCTGTTCTCGCCGTCGAGCCGCTCGAGAACCTTCTGCAGGTGTTCGAGAGATTCGGTACGCTCGCGGGCGATGACGTAAATCTCGTACATCAGGAACTTGAGCGTGATCATCAGCAGGTTCAGTCGGTCCTTGTCGAGAGGCGACTGGTCCTCGCGGAATCGCGCGCATACGGCGAAGAGCACCTTCGGAACACCGGGATACTTGTCACTCAGGGCGCGAAGCCGGGCGTCGTCGTTGGCCCCGGACACCTCCTCGTGCGTCAGCAGCGTTTGAATCGCCCGCTGAGAACACACGGTGCCGCCAAGCAGAAAGCCCATCTTCAGACAACCATCCGCTTCGGCGAGCAGATCGCGCAGCGCACCGGGCACACGGCCGTCAACATTGAGAAACGTAGGAACCGCCGTAGCCGAAGCAGCTTCAGGTTTGGTCGTCATGGCGCGGTGATGGGGCAACTACGGTGCCGACCTAGGAGGACGCTCCGCGCGGACATTTAAGTCGCTGTCACGCAAGACGTTAAGGGCCGTGCGTTCAACCCGCATTCGGGGCGTTGCGGCCACCCTCTGTTGCAGGGTTGTCAGCGAAATTACATTCTCGTAAAAGGGGACAGTCCCCTCTTCCGGGAGTTGTCGGCGCACGCAAGTGAGCGCAACTGTGGTTGCGGGGGACTGTCCCCTTTTTCAGCCGTTGACGTGGATCGGCGATGGCCATCGACGCCATCGCCGTCCGCATCAGGTTTAGGGGACTGCAATCGACTGCACCGCCGTTGTCGCCGAACCGCAGGCGTTCACCGAGGTGAGACTCAGGTGGTACGTACCTGGCGACACGACGCCGCTCAGACTTCGACCCGTCGTCGGGAAACCGCCAACGAAGCTGCCGCCGACGTTCAAGACGAAGCTCGTGGTGGCCGGACCCGTTGGCGCCGGGTCCCAGACCACGTAGATCGTGGTGCCGATCTTGTACGCAAGGAAGTTCGAAGACGCCAACGGCGCTCCGGAACATGCGCCGGGGAAACTGAGCGTCAACGGAGTGGACGCCACGCTCGTACCCGCGGCATTCGTCTCGCGAAGCCTAAACGTGTAGGTCCCGCCAGGCACACCCGTGAAGCTGAAGACGTCTGTCAGACCCAGCGGAATCGACCCAAGGACCGACCCTGTGACGTCCAAAGTAACGCCGGTGGGCTGGCCTCCCGCAAATGTGTTCCGCCAGGCGAGGGCGAGATTGGCACCATTCACCAGTCCCACGAGACTGGTGGGTGCGGACGGCGGTTGTGGCACATTCACGAACAGCCGAATCTCGTTCGACGGGCCACTGCGATTGGCGCCCGAAATCTGGTGCACTCGCGCGTAGAAGGCGCCAGTCGGGGCGCTGAAGGTGAAGATGGGCGATGCGCTGCCTGTCTGCAGACTCGCAAGCACCTGGCCGGGATTGATTCCCCCTTCGAGGACGAACTGCGTCGGCGCAGGACCCAGGACCGCGGCCTTCCAACGAAGGGTCACGAGGTTCCCCGCCAGTGCCGAGACATACAGCTCGGTCGGCGGCTGCGGTGTCGTCGGCTGATTGACGGTAATCGAAACGGTGGCGACATTGCCAGGACCAGTTGCGTTGATCGCCCGATACGTGAAAGCGTCGCCCCCGACAAAACCGGCATCGGGCGTATATGTGAATCCGCCGGTGGCGCCGAGCGACAGCGTGCCGTGGGCGGTGGTAGTCACCAACGCCGCAGTCATGGCCCCGCCGCCGTTACTGGTGTCGTTGCCCAGCACGCCGGGCACCGGCACGAGCAGGGTCGTTTGGAAAGCCGCCGAATACGCATCGTTAGCAGTTGTCGGAGGCGACGCCGCACTCACCGCGATCGAGACCGTCGCGACGTTGCCGGGACCAATAGCGTTGGTCGCGCGATACGTAAAGCTGTCGGCCCCGGTGAATCCGCCGTTTGGCGTGTAGGTAA
Organism: uncultured Acidobacteriota bacterium; assembly: GCA_963846425.1. Taxonomy (GTDB): domain Bacteria; phylum Acidobacteriota; class Vicinamibacteria; order Vicinamibacterales; family UBA2999; genus JACCSI01. Next base: position 50,550 of record CAWJVW010000005.1, read on the forward strand.
ATCCACCATTCGCCGCGAGGGCGAGAGTACCGTTGCTGACGTTCGTCACAAGCGACGCACTCATGACGCCGCCGCCGTTGCTGCTGTCGTTACCCAAGACCCCTGGCGCACCGACGACGAGCGGCGTTCCCGTAGGGGTGCCGTACGCGTCATTGACAGAAGTGGGCGACGCACCGCCGCCATCGTCGTTGACGATCGTCCCCTGGCCTAGCGGATCACCGACGACCGCGTTGATGGGTGCGAAAAGGTTCAGGAAGAACGTCTCATCTCCCTCACTGACAGCGTCGCCATTGATCGTGATGTTTACGGGTACGGTAGTGGTGCCGGATGGGAAGATCAGCTGTCCCGCTGTCCCGACGAAGTCATTCGTCGCAGTCGAGATGATCAGTGAGAACCCATCGAGCGATCCGATATCCAGATTGAAGTCGTCAACCGCGTACAGACTCCAGGCGCCGTTAGGATTGGTGCCGTTGAAGGCAGCGGCAAACGCCTCGCTGTACGGCGGTCCCGGTGCCGGTGCCGCGAGCGTCTCGCCGATCACGCCGCCATCAAAGGCGCCATCCGTAGGCGCATAGGTGCCACTCACCAACTGCGCGCCCGTCATCGCCGGCGCTCCATCGTCGAGGAGCAGATCGATGCCTGTAATGGAATTGGGACTCCCCATCGGAGTCTGGCTCCCAACGTCCGACATGATCATGACCTTCGCCCCGGTTGGGCCGACGAGCAGCATGTCCATATCCGCCGGGTACGCATGCCTGACACCTCGCAGGAGGACCTTGACTCGCGTGACGGTTCCGGTCAGCCCCGACACGTTAATGGTGGCCGGATAGGGGGACGAAGCCGCGCCGCCGCCGGCTGATGTGCCGGTGCCGGAGCCTGGGATGCGAATCAATCCGGAAGCGGTGTATGTTCCGCTCGTCGCGCTGCCCTCGCTCGTGAGGAAGCTCACGCGCCGTTCGCTCCCGCTTCCGTTGGCGAGCGTGACGTTGAAACTTGCGGTTGTCGTCCCCGCATTCCCCTCAGCGACGACTACGTCATTGATCGAAAACGACGGGAGTCCGGGATCGCTCGGGACGTTGAAGTTCTCCCTGACTCTGGTGCTGCCGTTGCCGTCGCCGTACGGTCCGACATTGATAATCGACGCGAGCACGCCCATCCCCCGAGCCGCAAAGCCCGCCCAGATGTCGTCGATGTCGGCCTGCGTGCCGCTTCCAGCGTTTGCTGCCGCGAGGATCGCATCTCGCGCCTGCAACATCGTTGGCGCAATCGGATCGAGCTTCATCCCGTCGGTCACAAATTGCAGGATTCGCTGGTTGCCGACGGCAAAGCCCAGTCGGGTGATGAAGCGAGCACGGACTTCGAAGAGCGCGGACGCCCACACCTCGCCCATGTTGTGGACCGCGTCGGCTGTGTTCGACCCAATCGGACCGCGCGGGTAGGCGCCATCGGTGAGATTGATTTGCGTGGCATCGACATCCGCGAAGGTCAACGGGTTGTGGGGCATGCCGTTGATGCCGACGTTCGTCTTGACGGCATACGGGAAGCGACGGATGCCATGGTAGTAGTTGTCGGTCGATCCGCCAAAGGAGTGGGTCACCCAACCAACCAGTGCGTAGACGCCGTTGACGTTTTCGTCCGCGCTGGAGAGCAACGCGCGCGCGTAAAAGTCGGACCACCCTTCACCCATCCCGCGCGACATATTGATGCTGAGGCCTGCGGCGTTGCCGTGCAGGCGGTTCGACAGCCCGTGTGTGAGCTCGTGAATCACGATGTCCTGATCGAGACCCGAGGAGCGATCAGGGGTTGGCGCAGTAAAACGGTACATCTGCATGCGACCCCGACCGCCATCCGAGGGAGTGGAAAAATTCGCGTTGTTGGTGCCCGAGGAATCCTGTCCCTCCGCGCGGACACGATCGAGACCCGACCCACCACGACCGAAGTTGTCATGCTGGAAGTTTCGCGCTCCCTCGGTGAAACCGAGCAGATACGTCCGGTCGTGAAACACGTTGGTCCAGTAAAACATCTGTGCCGCTTCGCCGTTTTGATACGCGGGCGTTGCCGGGTCCTGGGCTGAAGGGTCATAGGTAAAGTTGAACACCCGACCGACGCCGGCAACTACCGCATCCACGCCATCCGGCCCGATGAGGTCCATGCCAGCCTCAACGTTGTTGCCGTCGGTGTGCCCGTTCGCGCCGTTCGCACCATCAGTCATCCATCCGAGGTTGTTGAACGTATTGGGCGCTTCGTTGCCGATCAACGTGACGGGGGTGCGCGACACGTAAGGGGCCTGGGTGTTGGTCCCCGGAAGCGCGGTCGTGGGCGATAGCGGCGCCGGGCTATCCGACGGGTAGATGTGATAGGTGGCCGGCTGTGTCTGGTAGTCCGTCAGGTTCTTTCGGAACAGCAGCGTACCGTCCTCTGCATCCGTGACAACCAAGTAGGCGTCCGGGTCCCCCCAGATCTCGGTTGCCCACGCCAGGCGTGCCACACCAGGTGCGAGCGGGAAATACAGCAGCCACGCTCGCGCGTCGTTCTGCATTACCTCAGAATTAAATGTGACGCGTCTTCCGTCGTCTTCGATGGCTTTTTGAACCAGCCCTTGCTCGGGCACCTGCCACCCAACGGTTTCTGCGGCGCGCGACACCGCGCTAGCGGCCGATCGCGCGGGAGAAGTCGGCAGCACTGCCCCAGAAAGGCCAGGAGCGAGCGGCCCGGTCGTGCGCGCAAGTTCGCCTCTCGCCGTGAATCCGCCGCGAACGAACCCTTGAAATACCGGCAGGCGGTTGATTCGCTGCTCGAATTCGACCCACGCCATGTTCCCAGCCGGATTGACGTAGTCCGACACGAGTTCGAGCGCCTCTACCTGGTCCTGGGCAAGCCCAAATGCATCAGAGTATCCGGTGAGGAAGCCGCGCAACGCGGCGACACGGTCGGTTGCGGGCCCTGTCAAGAACCCCGAACCGGGCTTGGCGCTCACAACCTCGACCGACCCCAGGGCAGGGTTTTCTCCGACATCGATCGACTTGCCGGCGCTCTGGAGCCGGGCTATAGCAGCAATGCGCGCACCCGCGAGCGCACCGGCCTGAAGCGCGCCTCGGCTCTCAGTCACCCGCTCCAGGTAATCGGCCGCAGCGGCTTTGGCAAACCGGATGTCGAAGTTGGGATTGCCGTCCTGCGGCGGCGCGCCGGGTCGCTGCTCCACCGATTGCGCCAATGTGTGCGCACCAAACGCGGCCACGGCAACGACAATCGTGACGACCGCAAGACGCACTCCGACACGGACCGTCGGTCTGCCCGATCTATTGCGCGAGACTCTTGTTCCACGATCCCGCCCGTAAGAAGCCGATTTTTTTCGCATGATTATCACTTTCGCTGAATCAACAAGGTCGCACGATACTCATCTGATCGTGGAGGTCCGTCTGTCGTGGGCTCGGGCATCAAGGACGACAACTGGATGCGCCAGTTTCCCTGAATGACCTCGCGCTGAAAGCCATCGTTGGTGTGTAACGTGTGTGTCACGGCGGGCACGCCTGGCGCTTCGATCCGAATGCGAACGGTCGCATCGCCGGCCCACACGCAATTGGCGCCCTTCGGGCAGCGTGAGTCTTCCAGAACAGTTTCGAAAAACACCGTGAAGTCAGCGTCGGCAAGACGTTGAGACTCGCCCTGCTTCAAAGCAACCTCACGGCCGGAGTCCTGTCTCAGGGCCGTCCCTGCTGACCGGGAGGCGCAGGATCCCATAGAAACGAACAGCAAAAGGGCAAGCCACTGAGCTCCCATAGGGTCGGCGCGCCCGACCCGCGGGGGAAAGGGTAGGACGACGAAGCGTAAGGCAAACGAAGCTCAACGGTCAATAGAAGCCTCGTGAGATCTTTGCGGAACACTCCTTGCTACGTTTCCGGCTATGAGCATCACTCGTCAGGCCATTCAATACGGAGAACGCCGGATCGCGCGCAGAATGTTGCGCTCAGTCCCCTGGCTGGGGGGCATTGTCGCGATTGCGACACTCGGCGCCGCGATTCGCCGAAAGGGAGTCTTTCGCGGGGCGATGGACACCGCGCTGGATTTCATCCCGTTTGTCGGCGGGATGAAGAATGCGGCCGAAATCGTTCGCGGCCGCGATCTCATCGGTGATCGCAAGGTGCGCTAGGTACGACAGGTTCGCGGCGTGCGATAGGCGTGATCACCGGGCGAGGTCCACCTCGAGCGCCCCGGACGAGCCAGGGCATCCTCGCACGCCAACCCGCGCCCCGCGTACCGCACCGCTCCCCTTTGCACGCCTCGCACCCCATCACACCCGCTCAGTCCTATCGTTAGCGAAATCTCAGGACATTTCAGCAAATCCCAAGGACTTGCAGAACGGATACCCCCAGAGTGTCTGGTTCTCCTGACTCGTCCGTCTAATTGAACTGTTCACGCCCCTCACCCTGCTCACGCAAGCCTTTCACGGGTTTGTTCCCGCCGCGACATCTCGAACGCCGCGGCATCCGGCCCACTGCTCGATCCTAAAGATGGAGTGAAAGACCTCAGAAAAATCCCATGAGAAAGCCACGTATTCGACCAGCATTTGTCCGTCTAATCGCTGCGAGAAAGGACGGTACCTCTATGGGCTCACACCGGACGCTCTTGGCGGCCACACTGGTGGTTCTGTTAGTCCTCGGACTCCCTCAGCGCGCGCTCGCACAGGAGGTTGAAGCGGTCATCGAATGGAATCGCATTCTGCAAACCACTGTCGTCAGTACGCCCACACCAACGGTGTTCTTCACACGTCCATACTCGTTGACCAGCATCGCGGTATTCGACGCGCTGAACTCGATCGATCGCCTTTACCTGCCGTACGTGACGGAGGTCAACGCCTCCCCAACTGCCTCACGAGAGGCGGCGGTGGCACAGGCCGCGCACGACGTGCTCGCCGAGCTGTACCCGAGTCAGCTATCTACCCTTGACGCGGCTCTGGCAGCGACTCTCAGCCGCCTTCCCGCTGGCGCGGCAAGTGAAGGATCGCAAGTTGGCGCCGCTGCTGCGCGCGCGGTTCTCGACGCGCGCCGCGGCGATGGGTGGGATCGCCAACCGAGCGAGTACCTGGTGCCAAGCTTGCCGGGGTATTACCAGATTACGCCTCCGCAGAACGGACCCGTGACCTTTACGCATTACCCTGACGTCACGCCATTCGTAATTGGATCCCGCCTGCAGTTTCTGGTGGCCCAGCCGCCGGCGCTCACCAGCGAGCACTATGCAGCTGATGTCAACCAGGTCAAGGCCGTGGGCAGCGTCAACAGCACGGTACGCACTGAAGAACAAACTTCGATCGCCCGGCGTTGGGCAGCCGTAGGGACGTCAACCCAGAATCAGATGGTTTGGGGCAATGTTGTGCGAGATCTCGCGCGCCGCAACGGGTGGGGCGCTCTTGACACTGCTCGCGCGTACGCCTTGCTGCATATGTCGCTGCACGACGCGCTGCTCGTCTCCTTCAACGGCAAGTTTGTCTACGGTCTGTGGCGCCCAGTGACGGCGATTCGCAACGCCGATCAGGACGGCAATCCCGCGACCGAAGCAGACCCGAACTGGTTGCCGCTCCTGGCGACGCCACCGTACCCCTCCTACCCCGGGAATATGACGTGTCTCGCCGCGGCATCTTCCCGCACCCTTGCGCTCCTTTTCGGTCGCGACAACATCCCGTTTTCCGTGACGTGGACGGGCACTGGCGGCGCGGCTGACATCACCCGGCCGTACAACGGCTTTCGCGAGCTTGGCGACGAACAGATGTTGAGCCGAGTTTACGGAGGCATCCACTACATGTTCGACCAGTTGTCCAGCATGGGTGTGTGCACGGATTTGGCTGATTACGCAGTCGATAACTACCTGAGGCCGAGGTTCCCGCAGTAGCACATGAAAGGCAGCGCTGCTCCCGCGTATCGCACCGACAATTCCACGGCGGCCGTTACGAGCACGGCGACCTAGCGAAGCCTCAGGCCCGCCGTGCTCTCGATTTCGCCTCCTGTCAGCGATTGATGGAATCAAGTTCGTCCCATCGCTCGTAGGCCACTGAAAGCAGGCGACCGACTTCTTGCAGGCGTGCAAGTACTTCATTGATCGTCGTCGCACCTTCTTTATAGAACGCAGGATCTGCGGAACGCGCTTCGAGATCTGTCTGCTCTGTTTCGAGAGCCGTGATGATAGCGGGTAGCGCCGCCAGTTCGCGCTGCTCGTTGAAAGTGAGCTTGCGTTTTATGGAGACGGCGGGCCGCGAGCTCGCGGCCCTGGAGATCGCGGGACTGAAGTCCCGCGCTACGGGTGACGCTACGGGCGGCGATGAGGGCCGAAGCCGTTGCCTCAACCAATCCCTGTAGCCGCCCACGTATTCGGTGACCTTTCCGGCGCCTTCGAACACCATCGTGCTGGTGACCACGTTGTCGAGAAAGCGGCGGTCGTGACTTACCAGGAGCAACGTACCACGCCATCCGAGCAGCTGTTCTTCGAGCAGTTCCAGCGTTTCGAGGTCGAGGTCGTTGGTCGGCTCATCCAGTACAATCACGTTGGCCGACCGGGTAAAAAGCCGCGCAAGGAGCAGCCGATTGCGTTCCCCTCCCGAAAGGGCCTTCACGGGTGAGCGCGCGCGCTCGGCCGGAAACAAAAAGTCCTGCAGGTACCCGAGCACGTGGCGAGTCCGACCACCCACCACAATCGTGTCATTGCCGTCGCCGATTGTTTCTGCCACCGAGCGCTCCGGATCGAGCTGCTCGCGCTGCTGATCGTAGTACGCAATCTGCACATTGGCGCCGCGGCGGACCTCGCCATCGTCAGGCGTGATTTCTCCGAGAATGAGCCGAAGCAGAGTGGTCTTGCCCGCTCCGTTCGCGCCAATGAGACCAATCCGATCGCCGCGCATGATCCGCGCGCTGAACTCGCGCACGACGGGCTCGTCGTCGAAGCTCTTCGTGACGCGATCGATCTCGAACACCAGCTTGCCAGTTGGATCCCCTCGCTCCATTTGCAGGCGGACGCTTCCCGGCGTCGCTCGTCGTGTGGCGCGTTCGGCCCGCATGGCCAGAAGGGCGCGGACGCGTCCTTCATTTCTCGTTCGCCTGGCCTTGATCCCTTTTCGAATCCACGCCTCTTCGTCGGCGAGCTTCTTGTCGAACCTTTCCTGGGCCGTGGCCTCATTCGCCAGCCATTCCGTTTTGCGGCGCAGGTAGGTGGCATAGTCGCCAGGCCATGACGTGAGTCGCCCCCGATCGAGCTCCACGATGCGTGTGGCAATCGTCTCGAGGAACGTGCGGTCGTGCGTGACGAACATCACCGTGCCGGGATAGCCGAGGAGAAACTCCTCGAGCCACGCGATGGCATCGATGTCGAGATGGTTGGTTGGCTCGTCGAGCAACAACAACTCAGGCTGTCCGACCAGTGTGCGAGCGAGCAGGACGCGCCGTCGCCAGCCACCCGACAATGTGTCGATCACCGCGTCATGCGGGAGCGTCAGTTTCGACAGCACCAGCTCGACCCGTTGCTCGAGCCGCCACCCGTCGCGCTCTTCGAGGTCGTGTTGCAACCGTCCGAGTCGCGCAAGCGCCGCCTCGGTGCTGTGTTCGGCCAGCTGCACTGCCGCGTGGTGGTAGCCGGTGACGAGTGCGGCCAAGTCGCCGAGTCCGTCTGCCACGACATCAAACACCGGTCGATCCGACGAGAGCGGCACATCCTGAACGAGCCGCGCCACGCGTGTACCCGGCTGGCGCCAGACCGTGCCCGCGTCGGTTGGCAGCGTGCCTTCGACAATGTGAAGCAAGGTGGACTTCCCGGTGCCATTGCGGCCGATGACAGCAATGCGGTCGCCCGGTTCGATCTGCAAGGTCGCGTGATCGAGCAGCGGCTCGTGCCCATAGGCGATGGACACGCGATCGAGAACGACGAGAGACACAGGTGAATGGTACAGGACTCGGCGGCTTCGCCGCCTCGTGAGAGCCGCTCGCCTTGCGGCTCGCTCCTGGGACTCGCGGCTTCGCCGCTCGCAAGGGCGCGGCCGTTCGGCCGCGCCTTTAGCATTCAATTGGAGATACAAGCCGCGGCCGAACGGCCGCGGCCCCACTAGGGGCGCAAGCCCCGATTCCCACGAGGCGCAACGCGCCGAGTCCATAATGAGTCCGTGATCGCTTTTTCCAACGTCAGCAAGCAGTACGGCCGACAGATTCTGTTCGTCGATGCATCCTTCCAGATCAACCCCGGAGAAAAAGTTGGGCTCGTCGGCCCTAATGGCGCCGGCAAGACCACACTCTTTCGGATGATCGTCGGGGAGGAGGCGCCGGACGAAGGTGAGGTCACGGTCCCGAAGCGGCTGACGATTGGCTATTTTCGTCAGGATGTCGAAGAAATGAGCGGCCGGTCAGTGCTCGACGAAGCCATTGCGGGCAGCGGCAGGCTGGGCGATCTGCATCACGAGCTCGAAGAGCTGCAGCACGCGATGTCCGATCCAGCACGCGCCGGGGACCTGGACAAGATCCTCGCTCGTTTTGGGGAAGTGCAGGAGGACTACGAGCATCTCGGCGGATACGCGCTCGAGGGCCAAGCCCGTGAAGTCCTGCACGGCCTGGGGTTCGATGACGAGCGCATCGACGGCGATGTGGGCGCGCTGTCCGGCGGATGGAAGATGCGCGTCGCCATGGCGCGCGTGCTGCTGGGGCGTCCCGACGTGTTGTTGATGGACGAGCCCACCAATCATCTCGACATCGAGTCCATCATTTGGCTCGAACAGTTCTTGAAGACACAAACCGGCGCGCTGTTCATGACCTCACACGACCGCGACTTCATGAACCGCATCGTGACAAAAATTACGGAAATCGACGGCGGCGAGGTGACCATCTATTCCGGCAACTACGATTTCTACGAAACCGAGCGCACCGTGCGTGAAGCCAATCGCGAAGCGGCCTACGCGCGCCAGCAGGCCATGCTGGCCAAGGAGCAGCGCTTCATAGAGCGTTTTCAGACACATGCAGCAAAGGCTGCCCAGGTGCAGAGCCGCATCAAGGCGCTCGACAAGATCGAGAAGATCGAGCTGCCGAAGAAACGCAAGGTCGTCCAGTTCGACTTCCGCACCCCGGCACGCTCAGGTGACCAGGTCGCAGTGCTCGATCACGTCACCAAGACCTACGGCCGGCGCGTGATCTACGACGATCTCTCGCTGACCATCCGCCGCGGGGAACGCTGGGCCGTCATGGGTCGGAACGGCGCGGGAAAAACTACCCTCTTGAAAATGGTCGCCGGAACGCTCGCTCCCGACGACGGCGAGGTGCGACTTGGCGCGAGCCTGAAGCTCGGCTACTTCGCGCAGCAGTCGCTCGACATCCTCGACCCCGCGCTCACCGTGCTCGAGCAACTGCAGAAGGACTTCCCACACGAAGGCTTCGGCGTCCTCAGAAACCTCGCCGGGGCCTTTCAGTTTTCCGGCGACGAAGTGGACAAGAAGATTCGTGCGCTCTCGGGCGGCGAAAAGACGCGACTGGTCCTGGCGCGCATGCTCTTCGATCCACCGAACTTCCTCGTGCTCGACGAGCCGACCAATCACCTCGATCTGGCGACGAAAGAGATGCTCGTGCAGTCCCTCGGCGACTTCGACGGAACGATGCTGTTCGTGTCACACGATCGCAATTTTCTGCGCGGCTTGAGCAACCGGGTGCTGGAACTGGGCGGGGAAAGCGGAACCGACTGCGTGCCGCGAACTTATCTCGGCTCCTACGTCGAGTACGTGTCGAGAACCGGCCACGAAGCGCCGGGGGTTCATGGGTGAAGGTGACGAACTAAGAACTAATAACGAAGGACGGAACCAGTTCCTCGTGCTTAGTTCCCCTCCAACACGTTGTAACCTATCCCCATGCCCTGGCTCGTCAAGGAAGAACCTGCCAACTACAACTTCGATCAGTTCCTTTCAGATGGCAAAACCGTCTGGTCTGGCGTGCGTAACCCCCTCGCGCAACGAAATCTCCGCGCGATGAAAAAGGGCGACCGCGTGTTCTATTACCACACGGGGAACGAGAAGGCCATCGTTGGCACCGCAAAGGTCATCGCGGCTGCGTACCCCGATCCCAACGATACGACCGGCAAGCTCGTTGTCGTCGAACTTGCCCCGGAAAAGAAACTGAAGCGGCCCGTTACGCTCGCTGAAATCAAGCGCGGTGGACGGTTTCCGGATTTCCCTTTGGTCCGGCTGCCGCGCTTGTCGGTGATGCCGGTGACCGATGATCAGTGGGCGGCGATTGAGGCGATGGCGCGCGGGTGACGAGCACTTTGTCGATTCGCCGCTCGTCCATGTCCACGACCTCGAATCTCAAATTCCCCCAGTCGAATGTGTCCGCCGTACGGGGAATGTGGCCAAGGCGCGCCATGACGAAGCCCGCGAGCGTGTGATATGCACCCGCTTCGCCCTCAGGAACCTCGAGGCTGAATTTCTCCGTCACCTCCTCCATCGGCGCTGAGCCTTCTACAAGCCACGAGCCGTCGGCACGCGCCACGAACGACCCCCGTGCCTCGCTCGCGTCAGCCGGCAGTGAGCCAACGAGACCCTCGAGCAGGTCGCCGACGGTGACCAGACCTTCCACTGCGCCGAACTCGTCCATGACAATGGCCAGGTGCCGGTGCGATGCGCGGAACGCTTCGAGCAGCTTGAAGGCGGGCATCGAATCCGGAACGAACAGCGGGTCTCGCACGAGCGCACGCAAGTTGATGGGTCCGCCGCGCAGAATCGCCGGCAACAATTCTGCCGCCCGAACCGTCCCCAGAACGTTGTCGAGATCGACGTTGCAGACGACAAACTCGGTGTGGCTGTGCGAGGCGAGAAAGTCGCGCAGCTCGTCATGCGTGATGTCAACGTCCACCCATTCGATGTCCACGCGCGGCGTCATGATGGCGGCGACACGCTGATCGCCTAGTTGAAAGACACGCTGCACAATCGACTCTTCCGCCGCTTCGATGACGCCCGTCTCTGCGCCCTCGCTGATCACCGCGCGGATCTCGTCTTCGGTGAGGCCAACCTCCGCCTGCGCCTTGAAGCCGACCGTCCGCATGATGAGCGAGGTCACACCGGTCAGGGCCCTCACGATGGGGCCGCCGATGCGGGAGAGCATCTGCATCGGCCGCGCGACCCACGAGGCGATCGACTCGGGGTACTGCAGCCCGATGTTCTTCGGCACCAGCTCGCCAAAAATCAGCGACAGGACCGTGATGCCGGCGACGACGACGCCGAGCGCCAGGCCTTCGGCGTACGGTGCAAGCTGTGGGAATTGGGCGATGAACGCTGCCAGCGGCTGCGAGATCGTCGCGCCGCCGTACGCGCCAGCTAGAATGCCGACGAGTGTGATGCCGAACTGGACCGTCGACAGAAATTGTGCCGGCGCATTGGCCAGTTCGAGCGCAGCCGCCGCGCGATGGTCGCCCTCCTCCGCGCGCTGCTGCAGCCGAATCTTGCGGGCGGCCACGACAGAAATCTCCGACATCGCGAAGACGCCGTTCGCGAGCACCAGGAGGACGATGACGAGGATCTCGAACCAGACACCACCCATCGAGCCTCATTGTACTGACCGTTCGATCCCGGCATCCGACCGCCCGAGCCTCGCCCGCGAACACCCGCTCAGCTGCTGCGTATAACAACCAGCATGCTCATCCTCGAGAACGTCCGTAAGAAATACGGCGAAACGGTCGCGGTCGACGGGCTTTCGCTGGCCGTTCACCCTGGAGAGGTGCTGGGGCTGCTGGGCCCGAACAGCGCCGGGAAGAGCACCACCGTCAACCTTGCCATCCGCCTCCTGTCGCCTGACACTGGCCACGTTGTCATCGACGGCGCCGGCGACCCACGGGTGCCCGCGGTCCGCCCGCGACTGGGTGTCGCGCCCCAGGCCCTGGCCCTGTACGAGATGTTATCAGGCGGAAACCCCTGGTTCTTTGGCCAGGTCTAAGAGGTGTGACGTCATTTCAAATGGAGCAGGCCACACTCGAGCAGGTATTTCTTCACCTGACGGGTCGCAGCCTGAGGGACTAGTCGCGGCTCTTCTTCACGTTCGTCTGGCCCATCATCGTGGCAATCCTCTTTGGGTTCGTGTTCTCGTGACAAGATCAATCAGGTCCTGCCAAGCTTCGTGTCGTCATCGTCGACGAGGACAACACTGACGCGTCGAATGCGTTCGTGGCAAAGCTCGAGTCGTCGGGCGATTTCGTGGTGGACCGTGCCAGCCGTCCCGACGCGGAGGCCATGGTGCGTCGCGCCCAGCGATCGGCCTACGTCGTCATCAAGCCTGCGGCATCATCGGCTGCGTCATGACGTTCGCGATTGGTCTGGTCAGCGAGCGCGTCCACGGAACCTTCGTGCGATTGCAGATGGCGCCGCTGACACGCGCGCAAATTCTCGGCGGCAAGGCGCTGGATGCAAACGATTGGAAATGTCACCCGATCAAATGGGCAATCCTTGGCATCGAAGGTGCGGTGTGGAGAGGATTCACGTTGGGCGAAATGATGGTGCCGTGCGCCATCCTGCTGGGCTTTGGGGCGGTGTGTTTCGCGGTCGGCGTCAGGGGTCTCGGCGACGCATAATCGGCCATGCCCAAGATGTACCTCGTGAGCTGCCGAAAGGATTTCTGGTCACCAACCGAGTTCGCCTCGACGGACGAGATTCGACATATCGATCTCGACGACGGCAATGGATCGACGGTGTCGACGACTGCGTTTGTCAATGCCATGGCGGGCAAGCGCCTCACTGTGCTGATACACGGCTACAACAACGAACGCCTCGATGTGCTGGCGTCGTACCGCGCCATCGATGCGCAAATGCGTGCGCTCGGATTCCTGGGCGGGACGACCGCACCCTATGACGCCCTCGTTGGCTTCGTGTGGCCCGGCGGCGCGCTCGGCGTCTCGTTCGTGTTCGCCCGGGAGCGCGCTGGAGACTCTGCCCCCCGTTTACAGCGGCTCATTGCCGATCTGCGGGGAGCCGGCACGAGGGTGGACCTCAACTCTCACAGCCTGGGGGCTCATGTCGCATTCGAAGCCCTTCGGCCAGCAGGACCGGCGGTTATCGAGAACGCCTGGAACTTCGCGTCCGCCGTCGACAATGAATCGATTGAAAAGGACGAGCGCTATTACCCGGCGTCGCAGCGCTGCACCCGATTCTACGTGTTTCATTCGAAGAACGACCCGGTACTGCGCGTGTGGTACCGAATCGGAGACTTCTTCGATTTCGACACCGCGCTGGGATATTCGGGGCCGGAAGATCCCCGCGCGATTATCGATAGTTCCAAGAACGTCCGCGTGATCAATTGCAAGGAAGTGGTCACCTCGCACGGAGGTTATCGATCGGCCGGGCAAGTGTGGTCCTTCATGGCGCGCGAGCTCGCCTCGCCGACCCAAGATCAGTTTGTGACGCTGAAGAAGACGCCGGCGATGCTGGCCGCGGAGTTCGCCGCCTCAGGCGGGTTGATGCCGAACCGGTCGGCTTCTCGTCGTTCCCCTGGCAGGGCGAGGTCCCGGCGAAGATCCGGGCGCTGAAAGCCTGCATTCCGAGTCACGCCGGGTTACGATCCCTCGATGCTGGTATCGATCAATCCCACGACGGGCGACGAGCTCGCCCGGTACGATGAAATGTCGTCGGCGGAAGTCGACGACCTGCTCGCATCTTCAGCCTCGGCCTTCGGGGAATGGCGCCGCGCGTCGTTTGCCGATCGCGCTCGCGTGATTCACGCGACGGCGGTGCAGCTCCGATCGCGCAAGGGCGAACTCGCGCGGCTCATGGCGCTCGAGATGGGCAAGCCCGTGTCGCAGGGCGAAAGCGAGATCGAGAAGTGCGCGACGACATGCGACTTTTTTGCGGACCGGGCCGCGGGACTGTTGGGCGACGAGCCGATCGCCACCGATGCGACGCGAAGCTTCGTCGCCTTTCGCCCGCTCGGTGTCGTCCTTGGCGTCATGCCCTGGAACTTCCCATTCTGGCAAGCGATCCGGTACTTGGCGCCTGCCCTGATGGCGGGCAATGCCAGCGTGCTCAAACATGCATCCAACGTCACCGGGTGCGCGCTCACGATTGAAGAAATCCTGCATGCGGCCGGCGCGCCCGCGGGGCTGTTCCGCACGCTCCGCCTCGGATCCGAACGCGTTGGAGACCTGATTGACGATCCGAGAATTGCGGCCGTCACGTTGACGGGCAGCACGCCCGCGGGCCGCAGCGTTGCGGCGCGCGCGGGGCAGGCGTTGAAGAAGACCGTGCTGGAACTTGGCGGCAGCGATCCGTACGTCCTGCTCGATGACGCGGATCTTCAAGCCTCGATCGCGATTTGCGTCAGCTCGCGATTGATCAATTCGGGGCAGAGCTGTGTCGCGGCCAAGCGTTTCATCTGCACGACCAGACGCGCCGGCGCCGTGGAAGAGTTGTTTGCTAGTTTGATGCGCCAAAAGACCATGGGCGATCCGCTGACGGCTGTAGATGTCGGACCGCAAGCACGCGTGGACTTGCGCGACGAGCTCGATCGTCAGGTCGGTGCGAGCATTCAGCAAGGTGCGCGCGTGCTGCTGGGTGGCGCCGTTCCCGAGGGCCGTGGAGCATTTTACCCCCCCACTGTGCTCACCGACGTCCGCAAAGGGATGCCCGCATACCACGAAGAGCTCTTCGGGCCCGCCGCCGCGATCATTGCGGTCGCCAGTGAAGACGAAGCGCTCCGTGTCGCCAACGACACACCATTCGGCTTAGGGGCCGCCGTGTTTACTCGCGATGTGGATCGCGGGACCGAACTTGCCGCGGATCATCTCGACGCCGGCAATTGTTTCGTGAACGCGTTTGTGCGCTCCGATGCACGCCTGCCCTTCGGTGGCATCAAGCAGTCCGGTTACGGGCGCGAGCTTTCGGCCTACGGCATCAAAGAATTCGTGAACGTGAAGACGGTTTGGGTCGGGTAGAGCGGGCAGGGGATTACGCAGATGTCTCGATTTGTCGCGCAAGATCTCACGACTGATCTGTTGTCCCGCATGGCCATCGACACCGCGATCGAACGTGCGAACGTGGCCATCGTGATCTGCAGCATCGACGAGGATGGCTGGGCACATCCAGCGATGCTGAGCACACTGGAAGTCGTCGCGAAGGACGCGCGGAACATGCGGATCGCCACGCACGTCGGCAGCCGCACGACCCGTAACCTCAAGACAAACGGCAAGCTGTCGATGATCATCGCTGACGAAACGGCTGTGCATTACCTCAAGGGTGACGTGCTGCTGCTTGCCCCGGCGATGCGGACCATGCCCCACTACGCCAAGTTCAACCTCCGCGTAGACAGCGTGCTCCAGGACGTACCGACAGAGTACGAGAACGCGCGGATCGTCAGCGGCATTCGCATCGAACGATCCGATCTCGATACACAAAAGGCTCGAGCGATTCTCGAGGAACTACTCTCGGATTGACCGTAGGCCGTGGACCGTAGGCCGTGGACCGTAGGCCGTGGACCGTGGACCGTGGGTGGACCGTAGGCTGAGCGGCCGCCGACCCGGCGGCCGTGCAAGTATCATGTCGGCGTGTTCCTGAAGCGCAAAACCGAAGGATCCATCGTCTGCCCGTCATGCGGCGTGCTGGTGGGCGTCAACGACCCCAAGTGCGACAACTGCGGGCGGCGCAATCCGGGTATGTGGGGGTACGCGCCGGCACTGCGCGCGCTCGGGCAGGACCTTGGCTTCACACCGTTGGTGGTCGGGGCGACCATCACGCTCTATGTCCTGTCGCTGCTGCTGTCGCGGAGCAGCATTCAGTCGCTGTTGTCGCCAAGCACCGAAATTCTCTTCCTGCTCGGCGCCAGCGGCGCGGTGCCTGTGGTTGCGTTCGGTCGCTGGTGGACGTTCCTCACCGCAGGCTGGTTGCACGCCGGGCCGTTGCACGTGCTGTTCAACGTCCTGTGGATTCGGCAGCTCGCCCCGGCCGTTGCAGACCTCTATGGACCGGGGCGGATGGTCGTGATTTATACCGTGGCCGGTGTGTTCGGCTTCGCCTTGAGCACCCTCGCTGGAATTTATCTCGCCAACGCGCCGTTCTTCTTACGCGGCGCATCTTTCACGGTCGGCGCATCGGCGCCCATCTTCGGGTTGCTCGGGGCGCTCGTCTACCATGGCCGGCGGACCGGCAGCAGCCACACGTCGCAGGCGGGTTTGCAATACGCTCTGTTTCTGGGCGTGTTCGGTCTCATCTTTCCGGGTGTCGACAACTACGCACACGCGGGCGGCTTTGCCGGCGGCTATCTCGCGGGCCTCATGCTCGATCCACTCAAACCGGAGCGAGTGGATCATATGGTCATGGCGGTGGTGTGCTTGCTCATCACTGCGATCGCGCTCGGCGCGTCGTTCGTCACTGCGCTGCCCTTGCTGCTGGGGTGAGTCGCAGGTCTCAAGACCCGCGCTACGTCCCGCAGATCGATCCGTTCCACCGGATCATCGCTTCACCCACTTGAAGTTCCGGGCCCCGACCGTGTCTGACGAGTCGTCCTGTTCGGCCGTTCGTCACCGCTTCTCAACGTCTCGTCCCTAATCTCATCCCAACAAGCAGCCGGGTTCATTGGGCATTCACATTGCTGAACTGAGCCTGCGGTTCGTCACGAACCTTCGTTACAAAGGAACACCCGTGACGAACCGCGTGAAGCCATGTAAGGAACCTTTGTGACGAACCCATGTTGTTTTCACCTCTGGAGGTTTGAATGAATCGTTGGCGCAACATCATCTGGGCTCTGACCGCGGCGATGCTGCTGGCGTCGGCGCCCGCGTTCGCTCAAGGGGGCGGCGCGAGCTCGACGGGCAGCATCAGCGGCGACGTAAAGGACGCGCAAGGCGCCGTACTCCCGGGCGTCACCGTCACGGCGACGAGCCCCGCGCAGATCGGCACGCTCACTGCCGTAACCAATGAAGCGGGCATCTACCGCTTTCCCTCGGTTCCACCGGGTGAGTACAGACTCGCGTTCGAGCTCTCGGGCTTTCAGAGCGTCGTGCGCGAGGGCATTCGCATCACCCTGGGTTTCAACGCCCAGGTGAACGTACAGCTCGGCGTCGCCGCGATCCAGGAAACGATCACGGTCAGCGGCGAATCGCCAGTGATCGATACGTCGGCCACACGCGTGCAGACCAACTACGATCAGCAGGCGCTTGCTTCGATCCCCAATGCGCGCGACATGTGGTCGCTGCTCGCTACCACGCCGTCGGTAACCCTGAATCGCGTCGACGTTGGCGGAAGCACCGCGGGTACGCAAACCACCTACTTCTCGTACGGGTATTCGGGTCAGAACCGGCCGCTCATCGAGGGCATCAACACGACAGAGGGCACCTCCGCCGCAGGCTTCTATCTCGACTACGGTTCCTTCGAAGAAGTGTTCATCGGTCCCGCTGGTAATTCCGCCGAGATGCCCAATCCTGGCGTGCTGACCCAATTCGTCAGCAAGAGCGGCGGCAACGTGGCCTCAGTCAACGTGTATTACGACTACGAGAACGAGGACATCCAGAGCCGCAATCTCGACCCGGAGCAGACGACGCCAACGTCTGGCGCCAGCATCCGCCCGGACGGCAACCGTCTGGCCAGCTACAAGAACTTCAATCTCGGTCTTGGCGGACCGTTGATGCGTGATCGCCTGTGGGGATTCTTTGCGTATTTGAACCAGCAGAACTCGGTGGCGGCGCCCGCACAGGGATCGTTCCTCGACGGGACACCGTTCGACACGAAGCTGTTCAACTACACCGGCAAGGCCACGTATCAACTGAACCAGAACAACAAGTTCATCGGGTACTTACAGCATGGCACCAAGCAGCAGCCGCACAGGACGGACTTCAGCAACCGTCTGAGCTCGCCTATCCACGTGACTGGTGATTCCACCGTGCTGCAGGACTCGCCGAGCTGGGTCTACAAGGGTGAGTGGAACGGCACGATCGGCCAGCACATGTTCGCGGAATTTCGTTCCGGCCAATTTGGCTACAACTTCGGGCTCAACAGCAATACCGACGCGACTCGGTACGAAGACCTGATCACCAACCGCATCGAAGGCGGCGGCCGCCACTGGATGAACAAACGGCGTCGCAACCAGTACACCGGCGCTCTCAGCCTCTTCAAAGACAACTTCGCGGGCGGCTCGCACAACTTCAAGTTTGGTGGCGAGTACCTCGACGAGTCCGGCAACATCCTCTGGGATCAGGGATATGCCGACAGTGTGATCCACTTCCTGAGCAATGGCGCGCCCAACTCGGTACGGCTGTACTTCAGCGGGACCAGCGCGCAGAATGCACTCGCGACGACGAGCTTCTTCGTCACCGATTCGTGGTCGATCGATCGGCTCACGCTGAACGTCGGCGCGCGCTTGGATCGTTATCGCGTGTGGCTCCCCACACAATCCATTCCCGTGTCACGCTTCAATCCCACGGCGCGCGACTTCGCCGAGGTGGCGTCGGTCGCGACCTTCAACCATATCGTGCCGCGGCTGGGTGCGACCTATGACCTGCTTGGCGATGGGACGACCGTCCTGAAGGCGAACTGGGGCCGCTTCTATTTCAATCCCGGCGTGAACCTCGCAGATGCCGTCAACCCGAACACAAGCGATCAGTACATCGACTTCAACTGGACCGACGGCAACGGCGATCGCATATTTCAAGAGGGTGAGCAGACGACTGAGATTGCGCGTGCCGGCGGCACCGCCGGTGCGCTCATCGATCCCAGCCTCGAGAATCCCTATACCGACGAGGCGTCATTCTTCGTCGAGCGGGCGCTGCTGACCGACCTGGGCGTGCGCGCCGGATTCGTGTGGAAGAAGGACAGCGACGGCTGGCAGCGGCTCAACGCGTCACGCCGCTTCGGCAACTTCAACATTCCCGTGTCTGTCATCGATCCGGGGCCAGACGGTAACGTCGCGACACTGGAGGACAACGGCCCGAACCTCAATCTCCTCAACCTGGACGACACGACACGTCCGGCAAATCAAGTGACCGAAACGATTCCGGGCTACGATGGCACGTACAAGACGATCGAGGTCTCTGCCAACAAGCGATACGGCAACCGCTGGTCGTTGAACGCCTCGTTCTCGCACACGTGGACCGAAGAGTACGGGAACAACTACTTCAACAACCGTTTCGGGACCGCAGTCCCAGGAGCGTCGTTCTCGCACTTCGGAAGCTTCCCGCTCAACCCGAACGAGCCGACGTTCAACGAGTTCACCAACTGGAACGCCAAACTCTCGGGGACGGTGGACGCGGGCTGGGGCCTGCGCGTGACGCCGGTGTGGAAGATCCAAAGCGGTGCGCCGTATGGCCGCTTCATCTCCACCGTGCTGAACTACAGCTCCTCGCAGATCATCCTTGTCGAGCCGATCGGCACCCGTCGTCAGGACACGATCAGCCTCTTGGACTTCCGCGTCGAGAAGCAGATTCGCTTTGCTGATAAAGGACGAGTCGGCCTGTTCCTCGACGTCTTCAACACGTTTAACGCGAATACGGCGGTGAACATCAACTGGCGCTCGGGCGCCGCGTTCGAGAAGGCGACGACCGTTCTCGGGCCGCGCATTGCGAAGTTCGGCGTGAAGTTCGATTGGTAACACTTGGGACCCTCCGGGTAGAACCGCACTGCGGGCGGTAGGACCCAAACGGGTGCGAAGGTGGGCGGGGCTCAAACACGGGTCCCGCCCTTTCTTTTTGAGGGGACTCCTCTCATCACTCCGTGCCGTGATTCAACCGTGGCTGATCGCGGCGACTCATCCCGTCACTTATCCCGCATCACGGATTTTTGACTTTTCACCATCCAAATTTTTGGATATATTGCCCGAGTAGCGTCTAGCTGGGGCATTTTTACTGAGCTTTTTGATTAGTTTATACCAAGGCCCTTTTGGTACAGCTGATGCTCCAGTGAACTGCCGCTCTGCCAAACCGGGCAGGGTGTGTTTTGTACCTCAGAAGATTCTGTAACGGGAAGTTACCCCTTCTTTTGGCGGCAGTGGGTTCGGCCCGAGGGCCGAGCTAGGAGGAACTGAATGAGAGCTCGATTCTGGATATTGGCGCTGGCTCTGGGCCTTGCGACGGCGAGCGTCGCGGCAGCTCAGGTCCAAAGCGGCAGCATCTCCGGTGCAGTCCGAGACGCGCAGGGGGGTGTGCTCCCTGGGGCCACCTTGACGCTCGCTGGGAGTGGGCCGGGCCAGACGTTCGTGACGGGAGAAGACGGACAGTTCCGTTTCCTCAACGTCCCACCGGGGACCTATACCCTGACGGCGACGCTTCAGGGCTTCCAGACTGTCGTCCGGGAGGGCGTGGTCGTGTTGGTCGGGCAGGCCGTCGCGTTGCCGTTGACCTTGAATCTTGCGACGGTTCAGGAGACGGTCACGGTTACCGGTGACTCGCCGATCGTTGACACCAAGAACATGGGCACGTCGACCAACTTCTCACAGGACGAGTTGGCAAGGGTCCCGAACTCACGCGACCCTTGGGCGCTGCTGCGCACGGTACCGGGCGTGTCGCTCGATCGCGTGAACATCGCGGGCAACGAGACGGGCCAGCAGTCGGCTTTCGTCTCTAAGGGTGGACGACAGGGTGACGCGGTCTGGACCATGGACGGCGTGCCAATCACCGACATGGCGACCGCTGGCGCCTCGCCGACCTATTTCGACTACGACGCCTTCGACGAAATTCAGATCTCGACGGGCGGCAACGACATCCGGCAGCCGACCGGCGGCGTCGGCCTCAACTTCGTCGTCAAGCGCGGCACCAACCAGCTGCGCGGAACGGCGCGCGGATACTACACAGGCGAAGGGATCGAAGCGACCAACGTACCCGACGAATTGCTCGCACGGGGCGTCACCGCTGAGACCGCAGACCATAACCAGCAGATTACCGACGTGGGTGCGGACGTCGGTGGGCCGCTGCTCAAGGAGAAGCTGTTCTTCTGGGGCTCGATCGGACAGCAGGACATCCGCCTCTATCGCCAGTCGGCGCGCGGCACGGATCGCACCATCCTCAAGACCTACAACGCGAAGGTCAACTGGCAGGCGACGTCGAAGGACATGGTCAACTTCCTGTTCTTCAACGGCGACAAGATCAAGAACGGACGCGCGCCCGGTAATGCGCTGTTCGAACCGACCAGTGCCCGGTGGGATCAGGGCAACTTCTACACCGACAATCCCTTACACGGGCTCTGGAAGTTGGAAGACAACCGCGTCATGAGCAGTAACTGGTTCCTGTCGGGCAAGTACGCCTACTACAACACCGGCTTCACGCTAGCGTCCATCGGGCCCTTTACCGAGCAGATGGGTATCAGTCCGCTCCGCGGTCAAACGTTCGGCTCAACGGACGGCAACTTTTTCACGCGTCCGCAGCACACGGTGAACGTGGACAGCAACTACTTCAAGACGTTTGGGGATTCCACCCACGACTTCAAGTTTGGTGTGGGCTGGCGGCGCACCGATATCTTCTCGCAGAACATCTACCCGGGTAACGGCGTGGTTGCATACGAGAACTCGGCGACCGACTTCCGCGCGCGGGTCTATCGCGAGGGTGCGGGCACAAATCGCGCCCAGTATCTCAACTTCTACGTCGGTGACACGGTCTCCTTTGGCCGGTTAACGCTCGATTTGGGCCTCCGCTACGACCGTCAGGGAGGCAAGGCTCTCCCGAGCGAAACGGCGTCCAACTCGGCGTTCGCAAATCTCGTTCCCGGCATTCAGTTCTCGGGATATGAGGCGCCTTACACTTGGAACAACATCTCTCCACGCGTCGGGATGACCTACGCGCTGGACGAGGGAAACAAGACGATCCTCCGTGCCAGCTTCAGCCGCAATGCCGGACAGCTCACGTCGGTGAATACTTACATTGGCCACGCGAATCCGAGCTCTGCGGCGGGCTGGGTCGAGTATCCGTGGGTCGATTCCAACGGCGATCACCTCGCGCAGACCGGCGAGGTGCAGGTCAATCTGCCCCTTCTAACGTCGGGCAACGGGTTCGACACCGCAAATCCGACGTCGGTTAGCTCGGCGAACCGGATTGATCCCGACTTCAAGGCGCCGACGAGCATGGGCTTTATCGTTGGCTTCGATCGCGAGCTCATCCCGAATCTGGCCCTACAGTTGAACTACACCTACGGCCGGGTTACCAACCACCCGATGACGCCGTTTGTCGGTGTCACGACGGCCGACTGGGCGGCAGTTGCGCCGCTGGTCGGGACGACGAGTGACGGGGTCGCCTTCAACATCCCGTTGTTCGAGCCCAACGCGGCGAAGGTTGGGGCCGTAGGCGGCGGCCGGTTGCTGACCAACTTCGACGGCTACTCAACAACGTTCAATGGTGTCGAAGTCGCCATCAACAAGCGCATGTCGAACAAATGGCAGATGCGCCTGGCTACTGCGTACAACAATCCTCGAGAGCACTATGAGGACGGCATGGTTCCGGTCAGCGAGCGGGGCAGCCCAACGCGCAGCGACATCTTCCCGCTGCAGGACGGTGGGCTGCAGTCACCGCGCAGCGCCGGCAGCGGCTCTGGCGACGTGTTCGTCAACCAGCGCTGGAGCTTCAATGTCAATGGCGCGTACCAGCTGCCGTACGACATCGAAGTGGCGGGCAACCTGTTCGGCAAGCAGGGCACGCCGTTTCCGTACTACCGCAACGTCGCGCTCGGTCGCGAGGGCACGACCCGCATTCTGCTGAACGAACAGCTCGACTCCAAGCGGTTCGAAAACCTGTGGAACCTCGACTTGCGCGCCGCCAAGAACTTCCGGTTCGGACGCAGCTCGTTGCAGGTCATCGCGGATCTGTTCAACGTGATGAACAGCAACACGGAAATCACTCGTGAGCGCAATGCGGGCTCGACGAACTTCCTTGTGCTCGGCTCGAACCTCAGCCCGCGCATTGCCCGGTTCGGCGTGCGGGTGAACTTCTAAGGGACCGGGCCGCCCTCAGGCAGCCCGGTAGGACAGGGCAACGCCCGCGGGACAAATTCCGCGGGCGTTGCCTTGTACAGCGGACGAGTCCTATCTGCCCCTTGCCAGCCGCTCCTGCAGCGCGTCCTTATACAAGCGGCTCAGCCCCAGCTTGACCCCATTCTCCAGAATCACGTCATAGTCTCCGCCAGCGGCCAGGTGAAGCTCTTTGATGCGAGCCACGTTGACAATGCGGGAGCGGTGGATCCGGAAGAACCGCTGCGCACCAACACGCAGCTGCAGGTTGGCCATCGTTTCGCGCAGCAGATGCGACTGGCTCTGGGTGTGAATACGGACGTAGTTGCCCTCGGCCTCGATCCAGTCGATATGTTCGACGTCAATGAACACGACGCGGCCGCTGTCGCGGACCATGACCCTGTCGCCTGACGCCGCCGGGGCGCGCATCTCTTCAATCAGCCTCACCAGCCGGCCGGCAAGTGCTCCAGCGCGATCACGTTCCATGTGTTCCCGCGCGCGCGCGATGGCTTTTTGGAAGCGCGCGCGGCCGAAGGGCTTGAGCAGGTAGTCGAGCGCGTGAACCTCGAAGGCCTGCACGGCGTACTCGTCGAACGCCGTCACGAAAATCGTGGCCGGCATGCGGTCCGCGCCGATGGCCTCCACGACGCCGAGGCCGTCGAGATCCGGCATCTGCATGTCGAGAAAAATGAGATCGGGACCAAGGCGGCGGACGGCCTCGACGGCGTCGGGGCCGGACGAAGCCGTCGCCACGACTTCGATGTCCGGTTCGTCAGCCAGCAAGGCGAGCAGCCGCTCGCGCGCCACGGGCTGATCGTCGGCGATGACGGTTCGAATCTTCATGGGCTTCCGGCGTCCTGAAGGGAATCGCGATCGTCACCGTCAGACCGCCACCTTCGCTTTGCGCAAAGTCGAGCGTCGCATCGGCCCGGTATAGGCGCTCGAGCCGCGCTCGCGTGTTCGACAAGCCAACGCCCTGGTTCGCGGCCGAGAGCGCATCGCGCGACATGCCGCGGCCATTGTCGGCAACGCTCAACACGAGACGCTGGCTCTGACGGGACACGTCGATCGTCAACCGGCCACCCGACGCCCGCGGCTCGAGCCCATGACGAATGGCGTTCTCGGCCAGCGGCTGAAGAATCAGATTCGGCACGAGACCGTCGAGGGCGTGCATGTCGATGCGATACGTGATTTCGAGCCGCGACCCGAAATGTACCTGCTCGATGTCGAGGTAGGCACGGAGATACTCGATCTCTTCGGCGAGCGTCACTTCCTGAAGAGCGACTTTGTCCAGCGTAATCCGCAGCAGATCGCTCAGCCGCTCGATCATCTCTTCGGCTTTATCGGGATCGCGACGCACGAGCGCCGAAATGGCATGCAGCGTGTTGAACAAGAAGTGCGGCTGGAGCTGTCGCTGCAGCGCCTGCAACTGCGCTTCGACGAGACGCATTTCGACCTGCGCCGCGCTGACCTCGCGCGCGCGAACTTGGCGATAGTAGTCGAGCGCGTGGTGCAGCCCGACGAGCGCCCAATACACTGGCAGTTCGAAATCGAGCGTCCGAAAGAAATTGTCGAGCACCGCCGCCTGCCACTTGGCGTCAATGCCCCAGAGCTGCTGAAGCCCGAACCGTCCCGTGGCCACGAAGATGATGTGGAGCGAAGTCACCAGAGCCGCCGCCGGAATGTGCACGAGCAGTGCGCCACGCCAGCTCTGTCGATCGAATCGAAATCTCCGCGCGAGCTCGAAGACGACTGGTGCGAACAGTCCCCAACTTCCCCAGACGACGAGATTCATCGCGAGGATGTACGGGAAGTCGGCGGAGGCATCGGCCTGCAGCGTCCACAGGGACAGCCCGGTCGTACGCGTAAACCAATACGACACCAGCGCCGCGAACACGCTGTAGGCAGCACACACACCCGCCACCACACGCCACGGCAGCCGCAGCCGCGTCATGACCTCGAACTATACGAGCGCGTGCGGGATTTCTGAATAGCGAATCCGCGCAGTTGGACGTCCCCGTCGACGCAATGTGACGTCCCGCACGTGCTTGGGACGAACCGCACGAACCTCCGCCCATCCGCACGGATCGAATCGGCACCCGCGTTGCTCGAAGAGAGGCGGGTGCCTCAGGTGCCTCAGGTGCCGCGGGTGCATGGCTTAAGGAGGATGAGATGAATGCATTGACAAGGAGAACCACGGTGCTGGCGCTTGCCTCGTGGCTCCTGTGCGTTTCCCCGCTTGCCGCGCAGATGCTCACGGGTGAGATTTTTGGCAGGGTCACGGATTCGTCTGGCGCGGTTCTGCCCGGTGTCACCGTCACGATTCAGGGGCCGGCACTCATCCGCCCCGAAGTCGCTACGACGACGGACACCGGCGCGTACTCGTTCCCGCGACTGCCGATTGGGAGTTACACGATTCGGTTCGAGCTTTCCGGATTCAAGCAGGTCGTGCAGGAAGGGGTGCAGATCGCGACAGGCTTTTCAGCGGAGATCAATCCGCGGCTCGACCTGTCAACCGTGCAGGAGACGGTCACGGTCAGTGGACAGTCGCCGGTTGTCGACACCAAGCAGACCACGACTGGCGCGACGTTTACGCAGGACATGTTACAGGGCCTTCCGACGGCGCGCGATCCGTGGGTACTGCTCGAACAGACGCCTGGGGTCGTCATGAACCAGCAGAATGTCGGGGGCAACAAGTCTGGGCAGCAATCCACGTTCACCGTCCATGGGACGCAGATGGCCAATTCCATCTGGAACGTCGATGGGGTGACCATTACCGACATGGCGGCGACCGGGTCGTCGTCTGTCTATTTCGACTTCGATTCCTTTCAGGAGATCAGTTTTACGACGGGCGGCGCCGATGCCTCGGTGCAGACCGGTGGTGTCAACCTGAACTTCGTCACGCGCAGCGGTGGCAACACTCCGCGCGGCTCAGGCCGCTTCTTCGTGTCTGACAACAACTTTCAGTCGACGAACGTGACGCCTGAACTGCGGGGGCAGGGAGCAGGGTCAGGCAATCCGCTCAAGAACATCCAGGACTACGGCATTGAGATCGGAGGGCCGCTCCTCAAGAACAAAGCGTGGTTCTGGGGTGCCTTTGGCAAGCAGGACATCGAGGTCGGCGTGATTGGTTTCCTCAAGCCTGGCGCCACGGATCCGGATGATCCCGAAAATCTCGAGACGGATCTTACGGTGCTGGAGAATTACAACGTGAAGTTCAACGCGCAGCCCTGGGAACCGCATCGCTTCTCGTTCCTGTACACGTTCAGCGACAAGGTTCGAAATGCCCGCGGGGCTGGACCACTCAACCCACCCGAGACAACCTTCCGTCAGAGCGGACCCACACCGATCTACAAGGTGGGACATCAGTGGGTGGTTTCCGATCGACTCGTGCTCGATACGACGGTCGGCTACGTGGATGGCGGCTTCCGCCTCGATTTTCACAAGGACGAGCTCGCGGATGTGCAACGCGTGCTCGAGACCACGAACAACGCACTCCAGCGATCGAATCAGAATTCGGTCAACGTTCGACCGCAGAAAGAAATCAAGACCGATGGCAACTACTTCGGGAGCAATCTGTGGGGTGCGGACCACGCGTTGAAATTCGGCGCGCGCTGGCGTGATACGCCGTTCGACACGGGTGGCCACTTCGGTGGCTTCGTCACTGCCCGCGTGGTCAATGGCGCACCGGTCGAGGCCGACCTGCATCGCGATAACAATTCGCGCACGTCGCTCACCAGTGGCTCGGCGTACCTGCAGGATTCACTGACTAAGGGACGCCTGACCATCAACGCCGGCGTACGAGTCGATTACCACAAGGACGAAGCCTTGCCGGCGCAGATTGGCGCCAACCCCATCGTTCCCGAATTTTTGCCCGCGCTGGACTTTCCCGGCGCGGATCCCGGCTCCAGCTTCCTTGATGTCTCGCCACGCTTCGGGGCGACGTGGGACATCAGCGGCGACGGCAAGACGATCGCGAAGGCGTCGGTGAATCGTTTCTATGGACAGTTTGTGGGGACGGCCAACATCATCAACCCGGTCGGTGCAACCGTCGTGCGGTTCCCGTGGTCGGATGTCAACGGGGATCGGTTCGTGCAACGCAATGAGCTTGACCTGACGCGCCTGCTGGCGTTCTCCGCCAACTACAATCCGGGCAACCCCAGCAACGTGCTTTCAGCAAATCGCGTCGATCCAACCCTGAAAAATGACCTCGTGGATGAAGTGATCGTCGGCGTCGACCACGAGTTGATGCGCAACTTCGGTATTGGCGCTGCCTACATCCATCGACGCATCGGCCGGTTTACATTCAATGTCCCTGTTGGTTTGACGCCAGATCAGTTCCGGCCTGTGAGCTTTACTGTGAACTGTGGCAACACGTCATGTGAACAGCCAACCTACACCGGAACGTATTACACCCTCGGCGTGCCCCTCCCCGGAGCACGCGAGGAGACTAACCAGGACTTCCGCCGGGTATTCCACGGACTGGAGATCACCGCGCGGAAGCGGATGTCGAACAAATGGATGTTGAACGGCAGCCTGACGCTCAACAGCGCCACCTACAACGCACCGCCAGAAGGGTATGCCGACACCATTGGCCCCGACATCTTCTTACTGGCGGCGTTGCCCATAGACCCGACGAATCGCGAGTTCATCGAGGGCGAGCAAACGTTGATCAATGGCTCGCGGTGGGTTGCGAAGCTGTCTGGCCTCTATCAGCTCCCATGGGACGTGAGCCTCGCCGGGACACTCAACGCACGACAGGGATTTCCGTTCATTCCGAACATCCTGTCGCCGAATCGCGGAAACGGGTTGGGAACGATCCGCGTGATGGTGGAGCCGTACGCCAACCACCGCTACGACAACCTCGTGCTGCTGGATCTGAAGGCCGAGAAGCGGCTGACCATTGGCCGCACGAGCATCGTGGGCAGCGTGGACGTCTTCAACGCCACGAACGCGGCCATCGTCACCAATCTCGTGACGACGCAAAACTCCGCAACGGCCAACCGCGTCGTTGAGATTACGGGACCGCGAGTGGTGCGGTTCGGATTGAGGTTTAGTTTCTAGGAGGGAGTCGGGCTTCGTCTTCGTAGGACTCGTTCGCTGGACGGCCGCCGTCCCCACGAGCCGCCGGAGGCGGCGAGTCGTAGGAGCGAGCCGAAGGTGAGCGACTCCTACGAGTCGCGAAGCGCCGAGTCCTACGAGCGAAGCGAGTCCGTGATGTCCACCCGCGCTGCGCGCCATGCGGGCATCAGGCTTGCCGCGAGCGT
This sequence comes from uncultured Acidobacteriota bacterium, assembly GCA_963846425.1. Taxonomy (GTDB): domain Bacteria; phylum Acidobacteriota; class Vicinamibacteria; order Vicinamibacterales; family UBA2999; genus JACCSI01. Next base: position 78,721 of record CAWJVW010000005.1, read on the forward strand.
GACGATCGTCAGCAGCGAGATCACGGCGATGATGTTGAGCGGGTCGAGCGGCGTCACGCCATACAGCATCGATCGCATACTGTTGGCGGTGGCGAGCCCGCCAGCGATACCCAGTGTCAAGCCGAGGGCAAGCAACCTGAACGCGTGACCGATCACGAGCCAGGCCACATCGCGGATCTGGGCGCCGAGCGCAAAGCGAGTCCCGAATTCTGCGAGCCGCTGGTTTGCGGAAAAGGCCACGATCCCATACAAACCGGTTGCCGCAAACAGCAGCGCGACCGCGGCAAACGACGTCAGCATGCCCATGACCACGCGGTCGCTTCCCGCGCGTCGCGTGATCGCCTGATCGTAGGTCTCCAGCTCCTCGACCGGGATCCCTGGCATCGCTTCACGAACGGCAAGGCGTAGCGCGGGCACGATTGTGGCCGCACCACCAGACGCACGAACCACGAGGTTCACGTGGCTGGGTTCCGAGAGCGGCAGCCAGACGCGTGGTGGCATCCCACGCTCTGGCTCGACATAGCGCGCGTCTCCGGTGATGCCAACAATCTGACGTTCCCGCGCGATGCCGTGCGATCGGATCCTCAGACGGCGGCCGATCGCCGCATCGACGCCGCCGAAATATCGCGTCGCCGCCTGCGCACTGATCCACACGACCGACCCATCCGTGTCCACGTCTGCATCGAGCATTCGTCGGCCGCGGAGCATTGGCACTCCGAGCACCGTGAGCGCGTCCGCGTCGATTGCCGTGATATATGCCCAGGGAGTGAGTGCACTTTCGACGGCCTGCGCGCCATCGATCTCGAGCGGCGAGGCGGTCTCGATGCTCACAGCCGGTAACGAATCGAGCGCGGCTACGCCCACGACACCGCTGATCAGGCGCAGGCGCGATTCGAGCGAGCGAACCAGCTGCCGCCGCACTGCTGGCTCCGAACCGCTCTGCTCACTCAATGCGACAGAAAAGATGATTAGTCCCGACGAATCAAAGCCGGTCTCCGCCGCCGCCATGGCAGTTGCAGTTCGCACAACCAGTCCGCCCACCGTGACCAGCATGACCGCCACTGCCAGTTGCGATACCACCAGGACCTCCCGCGCTCTTCCTCCTGATTTGCCACTACGCGGGCCGCCGGCGTTCAGCAAACTCGGCAGATTCGTCCGCATTGCGGCAATAGCCGGCGCCAGCGAAAAGAGGAGCGGGGTCGCCACCGCGAGGAGCGCGACAAACGCGATCTCGTGCCAGTCGACGACAATCTGTTGAAAGATCTCTTCTGCTTCAACTGATCGAATCACCCGCAGTCCGCCTTCGGCCGCCAGCAGGCCCCCTGCGGCGCCGAGTATCGCAAGCAGCAATCCTTCGGCAGCAAGTTGACGAAACACACGCGTTCGACGCGCACCAAGCGCTGTGCGGAGTGCGAACTCTCGCTGTCGTGCGGAAGCCCGCGCGAGAAGGACGCCCGCTACGTTGGCCGCCGCGATGGCCATCACGAGAACCACTGCGGACATCAACAGGGCGATCACGATCCAGAAGTTCGGGCCGCCCATCGCACGATTTGCCCCAAGGACGAGAGTGCCCCGACCGCGATTGGTGTCGGGGTGTTCGCGTTCGATGGCACGCGCAATACTGTCGATCTCCGCGGCTGCGGCGCCAACTGTTGCCTGCGCAGCAAGTCGTCCGGTCACCATGACGCTTCGCGCATCGCGTGCCGCTCCAGGTTCGAGTGCAAGCGGAGCCCATAGCCCGACGCTCGCGAAGTTGCCGAACTCCATCGACGCGTCGACCACGCCGATGATCTCGTGCGGCACGCCGTCGACAAGGATGGTCTCTCCGATGACAGCCGGGGAGCCCGCGAACATCTGCTGCCAATAGTGATGCGCCAGCAACGCCACTCCGGGCGCCCCTGGAGCATCGTCGCCAGGGCGAAGCCCGCGCCCGAGCCGAACGCGAACGCCCCACGCCGCGAACAGGTCTCCAGTGACGCGGCTCACCTGGGTCGCATAGGCATCGCCCCCACGCACCATCGTGGAGCGCCCGCGAGACCATGCGGAGAGTTGCTCGACGGTCTTCACGCGTTCGCGGATGTCAAGGTAGTCGTCGAAGTACACGCCGACGCGTCGGTCGGGCTGCCGCGAGTCGAGGGCGTAGACGATGACCGTGTCTTCAGGCTCGGCGATGGGTAAGCCGCGCAGCACGACGGTGTCGGCAAATGAAAAGCCGATCGTCGTTGTCCCAATCGCGATCGCGAGCGTGGCCACGATGAGAGCGGTCTGTCCAGGTGTTTTGCGCGCGACTCGAATGGCATGACGGAGGTCGGAGACGATGTCGAACAAGAGGCCTCCTCGCGGTTGGTGATGTGAGTTTGGCGGGTGCGACCATGCAGACCACCACCAGATGGAACCGGCCTGGCGCCAGTACCAAAGTCGGGCCGCGTGCGTGCCGTCGGCTTGACAGCGCTCCTCGAACTCCTGCCGAATGTCGTCTGCGATGCTGGCGCCCGACGCATCAGGGGGAAGCGCGTGACAGAGGAGCGCGTGTGCCAGACGAGGTGGAGTCATTTGCGGCGCTCGGCAAGGAGATCTTCGAGGCCGGCCCACAAGTCGAGCAACGACTGGCGTGCGATCAGGAGATCCTGTCGGCCCTCGCGGGTGACTTCCAGTCGTCGTTCGGGCGAGGCGTGGCGGGTCGCGCGACCCGCGCGGATCGACCACGTCAGGCGACCTTTGGCTTCGAGCCGCTCGAGGGTCGTGTAGAACGCGCCGCGCGAGATGTCGCGGCCAAGGACGCGTTCGAGCTCGCGCCGGACCTCGAGGGGCGTCGGCTCCTCACCGCAGCGCAGGATCGCCAGCAGGACGCGCTGTTCGAACTCGCCGAGCAGGGAGCGGCTCACCATGGCTGGACGTTCACAATGTGAACATACGGCGACCGGCCCGCCGCGGTTCCGCGAAAGGGGACTGTCCCCCGATGACAGGGACAGTCCCCCGATGACAGGGACTGTCCCCCGATGACAGGGGCTGTCCCCTATTGCTGTTTTTGCGACAGCGCCCGGAGAAAACTCTCCATGGTGCCGGTGTGGCCGAAGACAAACCGCGACATGAAGCGGAAGAGCGGGTCGTAGACCTCGCCCCGCTCGGTGATGGTCAGCCGAGTACCCGCGGCGACGGGGGCGATCTCAAATGTCCACGTCCCCCCAAAAGGCTGATCCGGATCCGCGATGCGGGTCACGAATCGCGTCGGCGGGACGGCTTCGACCACCTCCATGACGACAGGACCGGTGCTCATGTGCTCGCGGAATCGAATGTGCCCCGCAGCAGCCGGCAGCATCTCGACTTGCGAAATCTCCGACCACCATTGCGGATACGTCTCGACATTGGACACGATGTCGTAGACCTCCTGCGGGGGGCGACGGATGTCCACCGTGCTCGAGGCGACGTGACTCACTGGCAGCGACCACCCCACTGCATAGACGATCGCTACGACGGCAATCAACGCCAGGACCAGCCATTTCAAGGCTCGCATGCAGCGCATGGTAAGGCCGATCGAGCGGCCCAAGTGCCTACATTGTTGACATCTCGCCCGAGTCGCGCTTACATTGTTGGCATATGGCGTCGCCCCTCGGCGAGTTCGAAGTCCTCATCCTCCTGGCGGTGCTGCATCTGGGAGACGTGGCGTATCCACCGGCCGTTCGCGCCGAAATCGAGCGCCGCGCCAAGCGTGACGTGTCGCGCGGCGCGGTCTACGTGACGCTCGACCGTCTCGAAACGAAGCGACTCCTGATGTCTCACACGGCCGAGCCTTTCAACGGCCGCCCGCGACGTCACTACCGCGTATCCCCGAAAGGGCTGCGCGCCGTACGTCGCGCGCTCGACGCCGTCGAGCGAATGCGGGTCGGCCTCGAACCGCTGCTGCACGAATCATGAACGCGCTCATTCCTCGCGCGGTCGCCTCGCTCCTCCGCCTCGTTGTCCCGACGCGCGCGGCAGACGGGTTGATTGCCGACCTCGAGGAGGATTACAGCCGCATCCGTGTCACACGACCGTTACTGGCCGCGCGATGGTGGCTGGCGCGCGAAACCGTCTCCATCGTCTTGGCCTACCTCGTCGCGCCGCTCAAACGCATCAAGGACGCGGGTCCGATGTGGACACGTGACCTCAGACTCGTGATGCGCGGACTGCGCCGCGGCGCGCTGCCAGCCATGGGAGCTGCCTCGATGTTGTCGATCGGCCTTCTCGCGGTCCTGCTGACTGCTGGCTTGTCGAAGACGCTGCTCTTTCGTCAGGTCAGCACGATTCACGGCGACACTCTTCGTCGGGTCAGCTCGGTCAGTCGTCAGGGTAAATCCTCACAGTCACTGTCTTACGTCGAGATCCAGGTGATTCGTGATCATCTGAGCGACGCCGGCGAGGTCACCTCCGTCAACCTGCAGCCTGCCGTCGTCCGCGCGAATGGAATGGACGTGCAGACGATGGCGGAAGTCGTGGACGGCCGATATTTCAGTCTGATCGGAGCCGGGACAATCGTCGGGCGAGGGCTACTCAGCACCGACGATCAGCCAGGCACGCCGCCCGTCACCGTTGTCGCTGAGCCGTTCTGGCGCAAGCATCTCGGCGCCTCCCCAGCGGTGGTCGGCCAAACGATCAGCCTGAATGGCAATGCGTTCGTGATCGTGGGCATTGCACGTGCGCTCGGATCATCGAGTTTCCTTGGCGCCAGCGTCGACGCCTGGCTACCCCTCGCTCACGCAGACGCCATCCTCAATCGTGGATGGCGCACGAACGTGGACGACCGCTGGTTCAACAGCTTCGTTCTCCCGGCAACGACCATCGCAGAGTTGGATGGCCGATTGACGTCGGCGTCCGGTGACCTTGCAAGGCTTCATCCGGATGACTGGCGCGACCGTCGCCTTCAGACGTCACCCGCGACGGCCATCACTGGTAGTCAGCGAGCGCGCGTCTCGGTGCTCGCCAGCATTCTGGGCGGCCTCGGGCTGCTGATTCTCGCGACCGCTGCCTCCAACGTTGGCGGCGTGCTGCTGGCGCGTGCAGCCGCAACGCGGCGACATGTCGCCATTCATCTTTCAATGGGATCCGGCCGCAGTGCGATCGTCAGGCGCCAAATGATTGAGGGCTCGCTATTGGGGCTGGCCGGCGCAGCCCTCGCAATCGCCCTGTACGTCTGGGCGCGGACTCGATTCGCCGAAATCGCTCTGATGCCAACACTTGCCCTGCGGCTCGATTTGCCGCTCGACGTCACGCTGATTGCGGCGGTTGCCGCCGTGGGGATCGGCGCGGGTGCCGTGCTGGCATTCGGTCCAGCACTGTGGGCCACGCGCGTCGATCTCGTCGACGCCATACGCGACGCTGACGGGCGTTCGAGCGGTGGACGCGGCCTTACGCGCATGCGAAGAACGCTTGTGGCAACCCAGGTGTGCCTGTCACTCGCCCTCATCGTTGGGGCGGCGCTCTTCACGAGGACGCTGACGAGCCTGACCACGAGCGACGTCGGGTTCGCGCGGGATCGGCTCGTGGCGATGGACTTCGATCTCGAGCCTGCTGTGTCCTCAATGAGCGAGCTGCCTGGGCTCGCGCGAGAAGCGCTCGCACGCGCGGAGCAGACATCAGGCGTCGTCGCCGCCGCCATGTCGAACCGCGCGCCCATCGATCAGTCAACGCCCTCTATTGAAGTCCGTGCCGCGGCGCAGGATGGCGCACTCGTCCCCGACGTCACGGTCTACCTTGCGACCACCAGATACTTTGAGACCGTTGGGATCTCGCTGGTTGCCGGGCGGTCGTTCAGTGCCAGTGAAACAGACGCAGCGGCAGGGGTCGTCATCGTCAACGAGACACTTGCCGCGAGGCTGTGGCCTGACGGAGACGTCCTCGATCGCCCGCTATACCTCGATCGAGAAGCCACGCCCGTTCGCGTCGTGGGCGTTGCTCGAAACTCGAAGTACCGGTCGCTGAGCGAATCCTCTCGGCCACACCTCTACCGTCCGAGACCTCCGGGACTCGGGATGACCCTGCTCGCGCGGACAACCGACGATCCGGTACTCGACCCTCCGTGCGCTGCAACGCTCGCTCGACGGCGTGGGTCCGGGAGTGATCGGGTTCTTTCCGCGCACGCTCGATGACCATCTGGCGATTGATCTCCTGCCCACCCGCGCCGCGGCGGCGGCGGCGACACTGCTCGCGACGCTCGCTCTCGTTCTGAGCACTGTGGGGCTCTACGGACTGATGTCGTGGTTCGTCGAGCTACGTCGACGTGAGATCGGCGTGCGGATGGCGTTGGGCGCGAGCGCGCGTGATGTTCGCAGGCTCGTCGTGCGACAAGCGATGTCAACGGCTTTGCCTGGGATCGTGGTGGGACTGCTGGTGTCGATAGGACTCGCTACGGCGGCCCGCGCGGCCCTCTTCAACGTCGGACCGCTCGATCCCGCGGCCCTTGGCGCTGGCGTGAGTACCCTTGGCGGGGTCGTCATGCTCGCCGCCTATCTTCCAAGTCGACGGGCGACGCGGGTCGACCCGGTTCAAGCGCTGAAAGATGCCGTTTAAGTTTGCGTCGGCGCCGCCACCCCGTTCGCGCCGTTCGGCTTCCCGTTGATCGACTCCAGCCAGGTCGCGATCTGCTCGCGCGTCCAGCGGTGCTCGTCGTTCAGGTGCACGATAATCGCGGACAGCACGAGCTTCTTCTTGCACCCCTCCATCGGACAGCGACGTACCGTGGCCTCGAGACAATCGAAGAACCACTCGAGGTCCTTCGTGGGATGCGCACCGTCCATGTGGCGGGGCAGCCGATACATGCCCTCGTACGCGGCGCCAAGCGCACACGAAGCGTTCTTGCCGCGAAAGTAATCGCCGTACGCCTGGTCGGGCCGACGTTCCGCTCCCGCGCGGATAAACGACGCCAGCTCCTTCTCACCGTGATGCTCGCGGTCAGACATAGGGGCCTCGCTTCAGTCAGGTGCCGCAGGTGTCGCGGGTACCCGGCTGATTCAAAGCAAAAATACCCCCAAAATGGGCTGAATGGATCACTCAGAAAAAATCAATGTGGGATGGAAGGCTGGATGAAGAGCCGTCCGGAAACGCCACAGCATCGCTCCGGGACGCTATAGCCCCTGGCGGCGCCTGCCGGCACCCTGCGGCACCCGCGGCACCGCGGCACGCGCCTAGAACGCCTTTCCCAGCCTCTCCTGCAGTTTTTCCCGATACCCCCGGCTCAGGGTCAGGCGGGTGCCGTTCTGTAAAACGACCACGTACTCGCCGTTGAACCAGGGCTGCAGCTCCTTGATGCGATCGGTGTTGACGATGCGTGAGCGATGAATCCGGACGAAGCGCCGCGCGTCGAGCCGCGCCTCCATGTTGTTCATGGTCTCGCGGAACAGATGCGAGTCTTCGCCGAGGTGCAGGCGAACATAGTTGCCCGCGGCCTCGATCCAATCGAGTTCGTCGGTCCTTAGGAAGAACACGCGGCCACCCGATTTGACCACGAGCCGATCGAGCTTTTGCGGCTCGGGCTTGAGATCCTGAACGAGCGCGAGCAGCCGACGGCCAAGATCGCCGGCGCGCCGGCGCTCGAGGTGTTCGCGCGCATGTTGCAGGGTCTGCTGAAAACGATCGCGGCCGAACGGTTTGAGGAGATAGTCGATCGCGTGGACCTCAAACGCCTTCAACGCGTACTCGTCGTAGGCTGTGACGAAGACGACTGGCGGCATACGTTCGGCGCCGACCTGCTCGATGACGCCGAACCCGTCGCAGACCGGCATCTGCACATCCAGGAAGACGAGATCGGGATGATGCGCCTGAATGGCGCTGACCGCCTGCTGGCCGTCGGCGCACTCGCCCACCAGTTCGATGTCCTTCTCCTGCTGCAGAAGCCCCACGATGCGCTCCCGTGCCACTGGTTCGTCGTCGACGACCATCGTTCGGATCTTGCTCACGCTACTCCCTCCGTGAAGTAATCTGCCGCCGCTTCGGCAATCTCCACGAGCGGTACCGCAATCAGTACAGAAAGCCCGCCACCAGGCGGCTGCCGGAACTCGAACCGGTGCGACGATCCATAAAGATGCTGAAGCCGCGACCGGGTATTGGTCAGGCCAACGCCCCGATTGAAGTCCGTCAGACGGGCGGCCGACAGGCCGACGCCGTTATCGCGCACTTCGACTTCGAGAAGACTCCCGACCCGTCGCGTACAAATCTGGATCTGCCCGGGCGTCGGCTTCGGGCCAATCCCGTGCTTGATGGAGTTTTCGACGAGCGGCTGCAGCATGAGGTTGGGCACCAGTGCGTCGAGCGTGTCGGGCTGCACGTCGAACACAACGGTCAGACGATCACGGAAGCGCGTTTGTTCGATCTCGAGGTATTTCGACAGGAAGTCGAGCTCCTGCTTCAGGGTGACTTCCTGAACGCCGACAGTCTGGAGCGAGAGGCGCAACAGGTCGCTCAGCTTCGCAATCATGTTGTCCGCGGCGTCGACGTTGCGATGCATCAGTGCCGAAATCGTATTGAGCGTATTGAAGAGGAAATGGGGCTGCAGCTGACGCTGAAGCGCCTGCAACTGCGCCTCCACGAGGTGCGTTTCGAGCTGACTCTCGCGCAGCGCGCGATCGCGGGCCTCGCTGTGATACCGCACCGCATGACTGAGCAAGACGATGGCCCAGTAGGTCATCATCTCCCAGTCGAAATTGTTGAAGAACATGCGCTGGGCCTCTTGCTGCCAGGAGCGCTGTTCGAGGCCGACGATCCACACGGTCGCCGTCTGTGACGCCACCGTCAATCCAATGTGCAGCGTCGTCGCGACGAAGACTCCGGGAATGTGAACCGCGGCCGCGCGCATCCACGTCTCGCGTTCGAGCGGCGCCCAATGCGAGAGCCAGACGATGGCTGGCGTGAGGCACGCCCACGAATACCAGTAGCCCAGGTTCAACGCGAGGAGGAACGGCAACGACGCGGGCCAGTCGGTGAACGTCGAAACGTAGTAGTAGCCCTGGAAGCCGGAAAAGAATCCCAGGGCCGTCGCCACGCCAAAGATGACGCGTGGGCGGACGATTCCAGAGCGTCGCTGCATGCGCGCACTATCGACGCCACGCAGGGGTGTGTCAACAATTACGGGGTCGCGCGTGCGCAACTTCTGAGCGAATCCGTCCCTGATTTCGAGCATTTCGTCCCTGGCTGGCATCCGTCACACACGAGGCTGCAGACGTTCGCCCCTCGCCCGTCCGATTTCGTCCCCTTCATCCGCCGCCCAATGCCCTCAGTGCGCGCAAATCATGCGAACAACGTGCCGAGACCTTACCAGGTGCGATGGGTGCGATAGGTGCGACGGGTGCGATAGGTGCGGTGCCGGATGCGGCGCAAAATTCGGCGGGATTACGACGAAAAGACCGCGGGATGCGCGCGAGTCAAATCGGCGGGTGCGTGCTGGTGAGACGCCGCCCTTTCGATTTCGGACACTGGGCGCGGCGAGCCTTCAATCGAGTGGATCGGGATACGTCGCGACGGATCGTGGATCGGCGGTCGCGGATCGGTGGCCAGTTCCCAGTGGCCCGTTCAACGGATGCGTTCGCGAACGCCGCTACAGCGGCTTCAACAACAAGAATCCGAGCGGTGGAATCATCAGCGTCATCGAATGCGCGTAGCCGTGGGAGGGCACATCAACCGCGAGCATCTGGCCGAGGTTCCCGGCATTGCTGCCGCCATAGATCCCGGCATCGCTGTTGAGCACTTCTCGGTACGCCCCGCCGATCGGTACGCCAATGCGGTATGCCTGCCGCGGGAGGGGGGTGAAGTTCACCACGACGATGGTGGTATCGGCAGGGTTTTGCGCGCGGCGCAAGAAAGAAATGACGCTGTTTTCATGGTCGTGGCAGTCGATCCACGAAAAACCCGAGGGCTCGAAGTCCACCTCGAACAACGACGGCTCGCGCGCGTATGTCGCATTCAGATCGCGCACCCAGCGCTGCATCCCCGCGTGGTGTGGGTCGCCCAGCACCTCCCAATCGAGCTCGGCGTCGTGGTTCCACTCTCGCCACTGCCCAATTTCACCGCCCATGAACAGCAGTTTCTTGCCGGGATGCGTGAACATGTATCCATACAGCGCGCGCAGCGACGCGTGCTTCTGCCAGACATCGCCCGGCATCTTGTCGATCATCGACCGTTTCCCGTGCACGACTTCGTCGTGCGAGAACGGCAGGATGAAGTTCTCGCTGAACGCGTACAGCAAAGAGAACGTGATGCGGTCGTGGTGGTACTTCCGATAAATCGGATCCTCGTTCATGTAGTCGAGCATGTCGTGCATCCAGCCCATGTTCCACTTGTAGGTGAAACCAAGCCCACCCAGATGCACCGGGCGGGTCACGGCGGGCCATGACGTCGATTCTTCAGCGACGAGGGGCACGTCAGGATGCTCGGCGCCGACGAGCCGATTGAGCTCACGCAGAAAATCAATGGCCTCGAGATTCTCACGACCGCCGAACCTGTTGGGCACCCATTCGCCAGCTTTGCGAGAGTAATCGAGGTAGAGCATCGACGCCACGGCATCCACCCGCAAGCCATCGATGTGAAACTGCTCGATCCAAAAGAGCGCGTTGCTCAGAAGGAAGGATCGCACTTCCGGACGTCCGTAATTGAAGATCAGGGTGCCCCAATCCTGGTGCTCGCCCTGGCGCGGATCGGCATGTTCGTACAGCGCCGTTCCGTCGAAACGCGCGAGGCCGTGCTGGTCTTTCGGAAAATGTCCGGGCACCCAGTCGAGCAACACGCCGATGCCTGCACGGTGGCAGGTGTTGACGAAGTACTTGAAATCTTCCGGCGAGCCGAATCGACTCGTCGGCGCAAAGAATCCAATCACCTGATATCCCCACGAACCCGTGAAAGGATGCTCCATCACCGGCAAGAGCTCGATGTGCGTGAAACCCATGTCGCGCACGTACGGCACCAGCGTGTCCGCAAGGTCGCGGTACGAGAGCGACTGGCCGTTGCCATCACGCCGCCAGCTTCCGAGATGGACCTCATAGACGGACATCGGCGCGCGGTGCCACATCTGGCGGGTTGGTCGCCTCGCCATCCAGTCCTCGTCGCTCCACTCGAAGCCGCCATCGTTCCAGACGATGGACGCCGTGAGGGGCGGCAATTCGAAGAAGCGTCCGCAGGGATCGGACTTGAGCAGCAACTGATTACGCGTGGTGACGATTTCGAACTTGTACCGATCGCCGATGCCGAGCTCAGGCAGGAAAATCTCCCACAGGCCAGATGTGATCAGCGATCGCATCGGGTGGATCCGGCCGTCCCACCCGTTGAAGTCGCCGACCACGCTCACGCGCCGCGCATTCGGCGCCCAGACCGCAAAGTGCACGCCGGCCCGAATGCCGTGCATCATCGGGCGCGCGCCGAGACGTTCAAAGGCGCGCACGTAAGTGCCCTCCGCAAACAGGTGCTGATCGAAGTCGGTCAGGACGGGACCGTACCGATAGGGATCGTCGAGCTCGGTCTCGGCGCCGTCCGTCCAGGTGATGCGCAAGCGGTAGTCGAACACGTCTCGCGCCGCTCCCGGCACGAATGCCTCGAACACGCCTTCGGGATGCAAACGCGTCATCGGAATCAATTGATCATCGGGTCGCGTGTGCACGGCGATGGCCGCCGCGTGCGGTCGAAACGCTCTGATCGTCAGGCCGCCTTCACCCAGGTGTTCGGCTTCGTGTGGACCGAGAACGGCAAAGGGATCCGCATGTAATCCGCGCGCCAGAAACGCAAGGGCCGCGGCGGGCAGCGTAGCGGGGGCTGATGACATCGGCTCGCCGGATTCTACCTTTCGCTACGGATGTGGTGGTTGGAGGAGGCAAAAGGCAGAAGGCAAAAGGCAGAAGGCAACAAGGCAGAAGGCTTCCGCGGATAAGATCGGTGGATGCCTACTTTTGCCAATTTCAAGACGAGTGAGGGCGACTTCAGGGTGCGGCTCTTCGACGACAAGGCGCCGCAGACCGTCGCGAATTTCGTGGGCCTGGCTGAGGGGTCCAAGGAGTTCACGGATCCGAAAACCCGCCAGAAAGTCACTCGCCCGTTTTACGACGGTCTCACCTTCCATCGCGTCATCGACGGGTTCATGATTCAGGGTGGCTGCCCCCTGGGCACCGGAACGGGTGGACCCGGGTATCAGTTTGCTGACGAGTTCGGGCCGGGGCTTCGGCACGACCGCGAAGGTCTGCTGTCGATGGCCAATGCGGGGCGAAACACTAACGGCAGCCAGTTTTTCATAACTCTGGCGCCAACACCCTGGCTCGACAATAAGCACACGATCTTTGGCGAAGTGACCGAAGGTTTGGACGTGATTCGTCGCATTGGGAAGACACAGACCGTGGCCAACGATCGTCCCGCGAAGGAGATCGTGGTGAAGTCAGTGTCGATCGAGACGGCCGGGTAGGGCAGGTGCGGCGGGTAGGGCGTAATTCTGCGGAATTCCGCCTGCCCCACCAGCGCCCCTGCCCCACCAGCCTCAGTTGGTGCCACCTTTGCAATATGGGGAGCATGGCTCGAATGCATACACATTCCACTCGCCACCTCATCTCGGCGTTGATGCTGTCGGTTGCCGTTGCCACCGCATCAGCACAAACGCAGATCACGCGCGACAAGAACAAGTACACACCCGCTCAGGACGTGGAGATCGGGCAGGAGGCTTCCGCCGAAGTGCGCCGTGAACTGCCGATGCTCAACGACAGGCGCGTGGACGACTACGTGGAAAATATCGGCCGCAATCTCGTCCGCGCAATCCCGCAATCGGTTCAGCAGCCTGAATTCCGCTACACGTTTGACGTCGTCAATCAAGCCGAGATCAACGCGTTTGCGTTGCCGGGCGGCCCGATGTTTCTGCATCGCGGCATGATCGAAGCCGCGAGAAACGAAGGCGAAGTGGCGGGTGTCATGGCACACGAGATTGCTCACGTGGCGCTTCGACACGGCACGGCACAGGCGACCAAAGGCCAGAAGTTTCAGATTGGGGCCATTGCAGGGCAGATCCTCGGTGCCATTGTCGGCGGCGCAGCCGGCAGCGTGATTGCTCAGGGATCCAGTTTCGGCCTCGGTGCTTACTTTCTGAAATACGGTCGCGAGTACGAACGTCAGGCCGACCTCCTGGGCGCGCAGATCATGGCGCGCGCTGGCTATGACCCCCGTCGCATGGCCGATATGTTCCGAACGATCGAGCAACAGAGTCGCGGGTCAGGCGGCCCCGAGTGGCTGAGCAGCCATCCGAACCCGGGCGATCGCTACGAGGCGATCCAGCGCGAAGCCGCGATGCTCCGCATCGAAGGGTCCGAACCGTCACAGACGGAGTTCAACGAGATCAGGTCGGGACTCAAGAGCATGCCGCCGGCTTATACGGCCGAACAGATCGCGCGGGCGAAAGCTGGCGGTCAGCGTCTGCCCTCAGGCGGCGAAGAGACGCGAGACGATGTGCCCACACGAGTGCGCAATGTTCGCATTGAACCGCCGGCCGGCCAGTATCAAGCTGTGCGTGTCGGGAATTTCCTGCGACTGCGCGTGCCGTCGAACTGGCGTCAGGTGAGCGGCAACGATAGCGTCACGTTTGCGCCGGAGGGCGCGAACTACCGCGGACAGTCGGGCCAGACGGGATTCACACACGGCCTGCAGATCGGCGTGATTCCCGACGAGTCGCACGATCACCAGGCTGCGAGCGACGAGCTGCTTGACAGCTTGCTTCGTGGCAACCCTCAGCTTCGACGTCAGACCAGCGGATACGTCCGCGAGACTATCGGCGGGCGCCCAGCGCTCTCCACCACCCTCAGCAACGTGTCCGAGGTCACGGGTGGACCGGAGCTGGTGACGGTGTCGACGCTGCAGTTGCGGGATGGCAGCCTGCTCTACATGGTCGGCGTGGCCCCGCAGGACGAGGCGAGCAGCTACACACCGGCGTTCCGTCGCGTGAAGCAGTCGATGCAGATCACTTCCCAATAATCCGATCGGTTCGGAGGTTCAGAGGTTCAGCGAAACCTCTGAACCTCTGAACCTCTGAACCCCTGAACCTCTGAACCCCTGAACCCCTGAACCCTTGTATCATTCGGGTACTTGGCAAACCCCACGCGTTTGCTGTCGCGTGCGGCTGGCGGCGACGAAAAGGCCACTTCGCAGCTGATGCCGCTGGTTTATGACGAGTTGAGGCGGCTCGCCGCGTCCTATTTGCGACGTGAGCGGCCGGGCCAAACGCTGCAGGCAACCGCCCTCGTGCACGAAGCGTACGTGCGTCTCATCAGCGAGAAAGCTCACAACTGGCAGAATCGGACGCACTTTCTGGCGATTGCGGCGCTCTCGATGCGGCAGATTCTCGTGCAGCGTGCCCGCTCACGCCGCGCCGCGAAACGCGGCGGCGACCCCGCGCGCATCACGCTCGATGAACAGTTGCTGCCAGCAGCACAGAATGCGCCCGATGAGATCGATTTGGTCGCGCTCGACGCGGCGCTGGATCGACTGGCAACCCTGAATGAGCGCCAGGCCAAGATCGTGGAGCTTCGCTATTTTGGCGGGCTCAGCGTCGAGGAGGCTGCCGAGACCCTGCACATATCTCCGGCAACGGTCAAACGCGACTGGACTCTCGCGCGTGCGTGGCTCAAGCGAGAACTCTCGGGACGGGCATGAGCGAAGGCTGGAGTCGCGTTGAGGCTCTCTTCGCCGCTGCGGTCGCGTTGCCCCTGGCCGAACGAGCTGCCTTTGTCGCCTCGTCCGACGCCCCGGACGATGTGCGGAACGAAGTGTTGTCGCTTCTCGCGTCGCACGATGAGGCGGGTGACTTCCTCGAGAAGCCACCGCCGGACGAGAGCCCTGAGCTCGAGACGCCAACCGCCGAGAGAGAAGCCGAACCGCCCCTGCTTCCCGAGGGTGTGCTGATCGGGCAGTACAGGATCGGGCCGCTGCTTGGAGCGGGTGGCATGGGCGTAGTCTACGAGGCGTACGATACGCGGCTGCATCGACGCGTCGCGGTCAAGTCGTTGTCGCCCCGGTTCTCGCGGGAGGCGCGGCAGCGCGAACGATTGAAGCAGGAAGCGCGCGCGGCTGCCGCACTCACCCATCCGGGCATTGCCACTGTATATGCTCTCGAGGAATTCGACAGTCAGCTCTTCATTGTCTCGGAATATCTGGATGGCGAGACGCTCCGCCTGATCCTCGAGCGGAGGCGCATGCCTGTGGAAACCGCCGTCGCAACCGGCCTCGAGATTGCGCGGGCGATGGCTGCGGCACATGAGCGTGGCATTGTCCACCGCGATCTCAAGCCGGAGAACATCATCTGCACTTCCGGCGGAGCCCTGAAGATTCTCGACTTCGGCCTGGCGCAGTTCGAGGGGCCTGCACGCGACCTCGTGTCGATGTCGCGGATCACACAGCCCGGCCTGGTCGCGGGAACGCCACCCTACATGGCGCCCGAGCAGCTGCTCGGCCGACCCACGGACGTGCGCACCGATCAGTTCGCGTTTGGGGTGGTGCTGTACGAACTCTGCACGGGCCGTCATCCCTTTGGCGGTGGATCACTGCCCTCAACGATTGCCCGCATTTTAGCCGGCGACCCCGCTCCTCTTACGCGAGACGACGAGATTCCGCCCAACGTGTGGCGCATTGTCGATCGATGCCTGCAGAAAGATCCCGGCGCACGTTTTGACACGACCCGCGAGCTCGTCACCGCGCTCGAATCGCCGAGCGGAACTGCGGCAATCGCGGCACCTGCGGCACCTGCGGCACTTGAGGCACCAGCCGCACCTGACGCACCTGGTTTGTGGTGGTGGCGCTTTCATCAATTTGCCGCGGCCATGGCGTATTGGTTCATGGTGTGGCCCGTGTGGCACGTCCATCGCTCATGGGGCCGCGCCGGACTCTTTTTCTTCTTCGCGACACTCGCGGCGGTCGTCGTTGCGGCCAACCTGAGGCTTCATTTGTTTTTCTCGTCGCGCGTCCACCCCGAAGATCTGGCGGAGCAGCGGGCTGACGAAGCGCGTTGGATTCGTGCGGCCGACATCGCCTTTGCCTTGCTCCTGATCATCGGCGGCATCGCGTTGCCGGAGGATCGCGCCGGCTGGGCCGCGCTTTTCATCAGCTTCGGCATCGGCTCGGCGCTCGCGGCGCTCTTCATCGAACCCTCTACCGCTCGGGCGGCCTTCAAGTGACATTTCGCGAATGGTGATTTGATGATCTGGCGATTTCAGTGGGTGATCGATGATTTTGCAATCGCCGATTTGGTGATTTAGTGATTTGTGATTTGGCGGTCGCTATGTTGGTTGGCGACTGACCAATCCCCAAATCACCAAATCACAAATGAAATTCCCCAATCACCAAATCACCAAATCACCAAATTCACGGTGCTCCCCGCTTCCGTGCCACCATCAGCCACATCTCATCCCCCTCCGGCCGCTTGGTGAACGGATCAATCAACTCCACGACTTCGAACCCAGCTTGCGTAAGGTCCTCACGTACGTACTGCGCGCCAATTTCGTGGGAACGCTCCTGCCGCTCGCGATTGTCATCGCGGCGCGAGCTGGCCAGCGGTTCGACGATCACGAGCCGTCCGCCAGGCTTGAGCGCGCGCAGAATGGCGGTCAGCATGGACTGATGCGCCGTGAACTCGTGATACGCGTTTACCACCAGAGCTGCATCGAGTACATCGGCTGGCAGTCGCGGGTCGGTAGTCGTTCCCTGTACAGCCGTTACCTGCATCAGCCCGTCATCAGCGGCGAGTCGCTTCAACCGATCGACGTTCTTCGCATCGACGTCCACCGCATAGACCTTCCCCTCGAGGCCGACCTGGCGGGCCAGCCGCGTCGTGAAGAACCCGCCACCTGCGCCAACATCCGCCACGACGCTTCCGCTCGAGATGCCCATGGCGGCGAATACGTCGGCCACGTTCTGCCACTCGTCCCGGTTGCGATCGTTTCCGCGCTGTGCTGCAACAGCCCCCGACACCACCACCGCAACTCCCGCGACCAGAAACACAAGCGAGCGTCGTGTCATCACGGTAGATTAGACGGAAGGGAGGCCTTGCAGGACGGGACACTGGTGCGGTTGGGTTCAGGCCGACTATGACCGAGATGACGCTCGAACTCGACGAACATGACGGCGCAGCCGACGAAACGCCGCAGGAGCTGAGCTGAGGCTGACAACAACGCCACCGGCGCTCAGCACGATCACGACGAGATCCCAAAGCGGCCGCCGCTGATAGAGCCACGGAAAGTCGAGGCTGTGTAACCCGTGATACAGCCAGCGGTTGATTCGTGTGAGCCGTTCTTCCTTGCGAACGATCTCGCCACGCCTCGGATCCAGGTAAAGCCACGTGCTGACGGCATCGCTGTACCGCACGCGCAAGACTGGCAGCGGCAACGCGCCGTTCCGATCGTAATAGTACGCGTCATAGCGCCCGAGCCAGGTGATGTCCTTCACCTCAACGTTGGGCATGGCGTCACGGGCAGCGGCCACCAAACTCGTCTCGTCAAACGTTCCTTCCAGCTCTCGCTCGGGATGAGCGACCGATACCACTCGATGCTCCGTACCCGCACGCGCGGCTAGCACGGCAGCCGGGTCGCCGAGCCCGATCCCTCTGAGCGCGTCGGCTGTCGGCGCACGATACGCTTCGCCGTACAACTCGCCGCGGAACTGCAGCAGTTCGATCTCTTTGACAGGAAACGCCGCGGTGAGACGCTCTTCCACCGCTCGCAGCGCGGCCAGGTTCAATTGATCGATGGCCAGTGAACCGCCACTCATCGCACGCCGCTGTTGCAGCGATGCCGACGTGTCAGGACTCCAGTCCCAGGGGTTCATCGACAGGAGCCCGCTGAAGACCCATGTGAATGTGACAACGCCGAAGAGAAGTCCAGCGTAATGATGCCAGCGCATCATGCCGGCATAGGGCGAATGCTGATGAGTGCGACGTAAGCGGAAGCGGCTGCCCGGCGAGTACCGCCACACGCCCCATACGAGTCCCAATAAGCACGTCAGACAACCCGCGATCGACGTCCAGATAATCAACTGCACCCACGCATCGCTATGACGTCGAATCGGCGTGAAGTAGATCCAATGCACGACGGCGCCAAGGTATCCCCACACACGCCCCTGTCGTGTCGTCCGAAGCACGACCTCTCCAGTCTGCTCAGCGACATACAGATGCGTGGCTGCTCGATCGTTCAGCGCCACGCGCTGAGCCGGGAGCAGTCCGCGAATCTGCAAGGTCCATTGATCCGGGTCGGTTACGCGTCCGTCGTAATTCAGGATCGTGGCAGCCCCGGGCTCGAATGTGCGCGCAGCGGCAACCGCGTCAATCGCATCGAGACGGGTCAGGCGCTTCCCTGTATCGGCGAAGATCGTCGTCCACGACGGGCCGCAGTGGAATCGATACACGGGACGCCCGGCAAGCATGCCAACGCGAAGGCGATCGGGCGGTCGCGGCAGCATTCGGGCGGCGTCCGCGGGATCGACGGCAGCTTTTGAGAGGTCGAGCGCCGGCAGTCGCATCAGTCGCTCCTCCGGCGACAGTCGCGGCATGCGCGCGTACATCATGACCACGCCGGAGGCAAACCATCCCGCGAAGAGGAGCGCGCCGGCGATACCAAGCCAGCGGTGGGTATAGACGACAATACGTCGCCAGTCGAGGATGATCACGACCCTAACAACGTCGGCCAGAGGTCACAGGAAATAACGCACGCGCTTCCTCGCTTCCTCCCAGGTCGTGCGAGCCTGCCGCACGGCGTCCTGTTCTGACACCTCTGCCACGGCCACGTCCCACCAGGAGTCGTATCCGGGAACTCCGAGAGACGGGTCGACGGGTACGTAAATCACGGTCGTCCGATCGGCATCGCGGGCGGCGGTCAGCGCCCGTTCCAACGATCCGGCGTCTGTGGGCCGGTGCACGATGGCGCCGAGCGACGCTGCGTTGGCCGCAAGATCGACGGGCAGTGGCGCGCCCGTCAGGGCGCCGCTCACCTCATCGCGATACCGGTAGTCGGTGCCGAAGCCGCCTGACCCCACCGCGCGCGACAGGGCGCCGATGCTGGCAAAACCCTGGCTGTCGAGCAACACGATCGTGAGCTTGTAACCCTCCTGCACGGACGTCACGATCTCTTGAGCCATCATGAGATACGACCCGTCGCCGACCATGACGTACACGTCACGGGACGGATCGGCCATCTTGACGCCAAGGCCGCCGGCGATCTCGTATCCCATGCACGAGTAGCCGTATTCGAGGTGATACGTGTTGGGCTGTTTCGGCCGCCACAGCTTGTGCAGGTCTCCCGGGAGGCTCCCCGCCGCGCAGACGACGACGTCCTCGGGTCGAACGAAGCCATTGACGATGCCGATGACGCCAGCCTGAGCGAACGGCGCGGGCCGCTTGTCGCTGCACACGCGATTGACTTCCGTCCGCCACGCCGCCGTGCGCTCGTTGACCTTGTTCCGATAGTCGCCATCGGTAACGAAGCCTGCCAGCATTGGCGTGAGCTCGTCGAGGGCCGCGCGCGCGTCCGCCACGACCGCGATGGCCGCATGCTTGTAGGCATCCAACTCAGAGACGTTGATGCCCACGAACTGCACATTCGGGTTCGCAAACGCCGCCTTCGACATGGTCGTGAAGTCGCCGAGTCGTGTGCCGATGGCAATGACGAGGTCGGCGTCGCGTGCGGCTTTATTCGCTGCCAGGCTCCCGGTCACACCGATCGCGCCAAGCGCGAGCGGGTGATCCCATGGCATCACACTCTTTCCGGCTTGAGTCTCGGCGACGGCAATGCCCGTCGCATCGGCGAATTGTCGCAACGAGTCGGTCGCATCGCTGTACAAGACACCCCCACCGGCGACGATGACGGGCGTGCGGCTGTCGCGGATGGCGTTTGCGGCACGCGCAAGCGCATTGGCGTCAGCACGAGGTCGCGGGATGTGCCAGACGCGTTCGTCGAAAAAAGCCACCGGATAATCGAACGCCTCGGTCTGCGTGTCCTGCGGAAGCGCAAGCGTCACCGCGCCAGTGGCAGATGGCGACGTCAGTACCCGCATTGCCTCCGGCAGCGCCGTGAGGATCTGCTCTGGCCGATAGATCCGATCCCAATACACCGATACAGGCTTGAAGCAATCGTTGACCGAGACATCCTGCGAATGGCTGCTTTCGAGTTGCTGCAACACTGGCGCCGGGACACGATTCGCAAAGATGTCGCCCGGGAGGAGCAGGACAGGCACCCGATTGATCGTGGCGCCCGCGGCGCCGGTGACCATATTGGTCGCGCCGGGTCCAATCGAAGTGGTGCACGCGAACGTTCGCAGTCGGTTGGATTGCTTCGCAAAAGCCGCCGCCGTGTGCACCATGGCCTGTTCGTTGCGGCTCTGGTAATAGCGCAGCCGATCGCTCATCTGATCGAGCGCTTGTCCAATCCCGGCCACGTTGCCATGCCCGAAGATGCCGAAGACCCCGGCAAAGAAGGGCTGGCGCCGCCCATCCCGCTCGCTGCATTGAACGGCAAGAAACCTGACCACAGCCTGCGCCATCGTCAAACGAACCGTGGATGTGCTCATGACAAGGGGAATGACGAGTTACGCGTTCCGAATTCCAAGTTCGAGGCAGCCGGTTTGTAACTTGCAACTTGTAACTTGCATGTTGAAGCTATCGCAAGTCCGGATTCACCAGCATGACGTCGCGAATCAACTGGCTGAGATCGGTGCAGGCAGCCAGAAACTGTCGCAGCGTCCTGCGCGTCGGTGGGAAGGCGTCGAACTCGTCGACCGTGAGGCCGCCTTCATCGTACGCCCGTCGAAAGTCCGCGAACCGCCGATGAAGATCTTCGACGACGACGGGGGCCACAGGCGTGTCGATGCGCGGTCGGACTTCGATATCGCTCGCGACGAAGCGTTTTTGCCATGCGGACGGAGGCGAGATCACGAGGTCGCCGCCGATCAGCTCGCTCCAGTGCATATGGTTTCGAAAAGCGGCCGAGAGCAATCGCAATCGATAACCTCGCTGCCGAAAAAGCTGGTACGTTTTCTTGAACACCGCAACGCCCGTCCATTCGAGATGTCCAGGGTCGGTGCTGATGCCGTCCTTCTCCATCACGACTTTGAGCCAGTCGTCCAATCGTCCGACCATGATCGTGCAGACCGGTCCCATTGTTGAGATGTCCTGACCAGCGGCTTCGCGTCGTCGCAGCCCGCGCTCGACGGCATCGGCGACCGCCACGCATTGCGGCAACGTAAAGCAGACCGTTGCATTGATGCTGATGCCTCGAGCCGTCGCCTCCTCGATGGCTGGGATCCCGGCGCGCGTTGCAGGAATCTTGACGATCATGTTGGGCGCGAGGCCGTTGAAGCGCTCCGCCTGCTGGACGATGCGCCCCGGATCTTTGAAGAAATGCGGGTCGGTTTGAATCGACAGGCGCCCATTGCGTCCGCGGTGACGCTCGAAAGCCGGGATGAGCAGGGCCGCCGCCTGAACCGAAAGCTTCTCGACGGCGGCCCACGCGATTTCGTCCTCGGTGGCCATGGGCGACTCGCGGATCAGGGCTTCGATCCGCGGACGCCACTCGGCGAGTTGGGCCTTCAGAACAGTGTGAGCAATCACCGGGTTACAGGTCGCTCCGACGCCGCCATGCTCGATTGAAAACCGCAGCTCGTCGGTCGCGGCGGAATCGTTCCACAGGACCGTCGGCGTGGTCTCGGTCATTTGATGCAGGGGGCTTTTCCACGCTGCGGGCGCAGCTGGGATCGGGCCGGGTGTCATGCCGTCATCATAAGGCAGGTGCCGCGGGGGCCGCAGGTGCCGCGGGGGGGGCCGCAGGTGCCGCGGGTGCCGCGAGGGGGGCCGCAGGTGCCGCGGGTGCCACAAGTGCCGCAGGTGCCGCGGGGGCCGCATGTGCCGCGGGTGCCGAACTAGTCTTTGTCGGGTGTTGTGTCGAGATATCGGATTAGGCCGTTGGCTGCCTTGATTGCCTTACGTGCGCTGTGATCCAGCGCGTCCAGTTCTTTCCCCGTAAGGTAAGACGAGTCATATGCTTCTTGCAGGTGGTTGAGTAATTCCACCTCCGATGCTTTTCCGATCCGCACGAATCGAGCGAAGTCACGATGTTTGTAGCGCGCAAATCCTTCAGCGATGTTGCGCGGTCCCGATCGAGCCGCTTCGCGGACTTGCTCGTGCAGTTTGAAGTCTCTGGATTCGAGAAGACGTTTGCACAGTGGTCGGACTTGGCGGCGAAGGTCGATTGCCAGCTTCCAGGCGACCAGATCCTTGAACGTGCGTACACCAGCCATACACAGAGGAAGTGCAATCGAAGCTCCATCTCGGGTTGGTGGGGATTCCGCGATGTCCGACGAACGCAGGACGGGCGATCGGTAAATTTCTGCAGGAGTCGCAGCGGCGTTATCGCGCACATTTTGCGATCCGGCACTCGCGGCACCTGCGGCACCCGAGGCACCAGCAGCACCCGCGGCACCCGCCTACACCCCCAACAATTGAAGATACTCGCGGCTGCGCTTCGCGCTTTCGGCGGGTGTCCCGTAGCCCGGAAAAACGTCCTGCTCGACGACGATCCAACCGTCATAGTCGACGCGCTTCAATTCCTTCAGCACCGCGCCGAAATCCACAGCGCCTGCGCCGAGCTCGCAAAATAACTGTGCGCGGACGGCCGCCAGGTAACCCAGGCGCTCGCTGCGTGCCCTCGCTGCGACTGTCTGGTCACAATCCTTGAAGTGCACGTGCCACGCCCGTGACGCGTGTTGCCTGAGCACGTTGAGTGGATCGCCGCCGCCATAAAGGACGTGCCCCGTGTCGAGGACGAGCCCTACCAACCCGGAGTCGGTGCGGCGCATCAGCTGATCGATCTCTGTCGGGGTCTCGACATAGCCGCCGCAATGCGGATGAAAAACCGTCCGAAGTCCTGCCTCGTCCCGTACGCAGCGCGCGACGTACTCGGCGCCGGCAGCAAAGGTCTCCCACTGCGCGTCGGTTAGCGAATGCTGGGGGGTGATACGCCCTGCATTTTGTTCTCGCGCAGCAACGGCTCCGTTGTCATCCGACAGGACGATGAATGCGCCTGACGCGCCAGCCTCTCGCATGAGACGCGCGGTGCGAATGGCCGTCGCGGCACCAGACCTGTGTGCATCTCGGTCGGCAAGCGCCACCGGCACGAACGCGCCAATCAGTTGAAGCTGGCGTTGGGCCAGCTCCCCTCTGAGCCGAACGGGGTCAGTTGGCATAAAACCCCAGTCACCAAGCTCCGTGCCCGCGTATCCGGTCTGCCGGATTTCGTCGAGGACCTGAGTGAATGGCGCCGGAGTGGAGGATGAATTGAATTCGAGGATGCCCCAGGAGCAAGGGGCATTGGCGATGCGGACCATGTAATAGGAATCCTTCGTGTCAGTTTCCAGTTTCCAGGAGCCAGCTCAAAGGAAAAACAGCTTGTCACGTCACAGCCGTTCTTCGTTGAACTGGAACCCGCAACTGGCAACTGGCACCATCACTTGACACTACGGGGCCGCCGACGCATCCTTCGAGAGGCTTGCCTCTCATGGCCGCGTCGCGCGTCTTGTTCCCATCGGTGCCACCCCCATTGGGGCGCACCGGTACTGCCGTGGAAGTCACGCGGCGACGCGCTGGGTGGCGGTTCATCGACTTCGCGGTGCGCCACGTGGCACTGGCCAAGCCCTGGACCTCAAAAACCCGCAATGAGGAGTGCTGTCTCGTGCTCCTGCGTGGCTGCTGTCGGATCGAATACGAATCAGGTCGGACGACTAGCAGGGCGGTGCTGGGGCCACGCCGGGACGTCTTCGGGGGCTACCCGCACGCCCTCTACCTGCCGTCCCAGACGAGATTTCGGGTGCACGCTGAAGAACCGACCGAGTTGGCCGACGGACGTGCTCCTTCCCGCCATCGGCTGTTGCCGCGGGTCATTCACCCAGAAGACTGCGGCCTCGAGATCCGCGGCGGGGGAAATGCCACGCGGCAGATCGTCGACATCATGCCGCCCGCATTTCCCGCGGATCGGTTGATGGTCTGCGAAGTTTTCACGCCGGCAGGCAACTGGTCCAGTTATCCTCCTCACAAACACGACACGGATCGCCCGCCGGGCGAGGTGAAGTTAGAGGAGATCTACTATTACCGCTTTGCTAACCCGGACGCGTACGGTTTTCAACGGCTTTACGATCGCCGCAGCGATCGTGTGGTAACAGTCACTCACGGCGATGTCGTGCTCATTCGCGACGGGTATCACCCGTTTGTTACAGCGCACGGATATAACGCTTATTACCTGAATGTGCTCGCCGGCACGCGTCGGTCGATGGCGGCCAGCGACGATCCGCGCTACGCACGGTTTCGCGCCTGGCCGGCGCCTGACCCTCGGGTGCCACTCGTGGCACCGCCTGCGGGCGGCATTGAGGGATTTGGCGATTGAGCGATCGGGCAATGGTATTGAGTGATTGGGGGATTGGGTGATTGATGTGGTGATTGAACGATTGAGAGGAGTTGTCATGCCAGCAAAAGTTCACGGCGTGCGTGCCGTAGTCGTCCTCGTGGCCTTGGCGCTTGCCACGACCGCCCACGCGCAGGTCGACCGCGCGACGCTGAGCGGCGTCGTCAAAGATTCGGGGGGCGCCGTCGTCCCTGGTGCCACCGTCACCTTGACCAACACGGCGACCAACGTTGTTGCGACTCAACCCAGTCGCGACAATGGGTCATATCTGTTCCTGAACCTGATCCCGAGCAGTTATCGCTTGGACGTGGAATTGTCGGGCTTTCAGAAGAGTTCGCAGACCATCGTTCTCGAAGTGGGCCAGCGCGCACTGCTCGACGTGACATTAGCCGTTGGATCGCTTGCTGAGGTAGTGACGGTTGTCGAACGCACGCCGCTGCTGAACACCACGGCTGTCCTCGGCACCGTCGTGCCGCAGACGTCGGTCGCCAACTTGCCCCTCGCAATTCGCAATTGGGACGATCTGCTTGCCATGATTCCCGGCGTACAAGCCAACCGGTTCACGGAAGAAGGCGGTGGGACGTCGTTTGGCCGAACCGGCGGCGCAAACGTCCACGGGCAGCGCTCGCTGCAGAACAATTTCCTCCTCGACGGCGTGGACAACAACAGCATTTCCACCAACGTGCAAGAGTTGACCACCCAGGTGTCCAGGCCCTCGATTGACGCCATTCAGGAATTCAAAGTCGTCACCAGTCCGTACTCTGTCGAATTTGGCCGCTCGCCTGGCGCTGCCATCAGCGTGACGACCAAATCCGGCACGAACGATTTTCGGGGAACCGCATACGACTACTTCAGGAATGAAAGCTTCGACGCAAACAACTTCTTCTCGGAACTCGCGGGCGCAGAAAAACCCGCCAACGACCAAAATCAGTTCGGCGGCAATCTCGGCGGGCCCCTGATGCGCGATCGCGCGTTCTTTTTTGCCGACTACGAAAACACGCGCATCACGCGAGGCGTCACCCGTTTGACACGCGTCCCGACGCTGGATGAACGTGAGGGCCGGTTCACGTCGGTAGTGCGCGATCCGACGACGGGACAACCGTTCCTCAACAACACCATCCCGAGTGAGCGGTTCGATCCAGTCGCCAGAGCGGTGCTCGCGCTCATTCCGCCCCCGAATCAGCCGGGCGCCAACAACTACTTTCGTCAGCCGGAGGTCGAAGACAACTCCGACCGCATCCTGACACGAATTGATTTACCGCTCTCGGCGCGCGACACGGTCTTCGGCCGCTATATCTACTCGGATCGGTTTCGCTTCATTCCCGGAGCGTTCGGCGGAATCCTCGATGGAACCGGCACGTCGGCCTTTGGTCGCCAGAACATGACGTCGCACGGGTTGGTGGCCGGCTGGACACGCATTATCAGCTCAGCCATCGTCAATGAGTTCCGCTTGTCGTGGGCGGCTGCGAACTCGGATGCCGTGCAAGAACCCTTCGGAGAAGTCCCACCAGCCGGCGCCCGAGTCCCGGGAGTGCCCGACAATGCGATCGTCAACGGCGGGCTCACGGGCATCACGATCGATGACTACTTTCAAGGGGGCGGACTCGGACGCATCGGCTCGCCGGACTTTCTGCCGAAGTTCCAGCGAACCGATCAACTCGAGCTCGTCAACGCGCTCTCCTGGGTGACCGGCAATCATCAATTCAAGGTTGGCGCGAACGTCCTGATGCCGATGAAGAATCAGTATCTCGACGTCCCCGCCACTCGGGGTGCCCTGCGCTTTCGCAATCGGTTCACCGGAAATCCAATGGCGGATTTCCTCCTCGGCTACGTGTCTGACGCCCAGCTCTCCAACGTCCATGTCGTAGAGCAGCGACACTGGTCGATGTCGTACTTCCTGCAGGACGATTGGCGTCCCACCGATCGACTGTCGTTGACGTTGGGGCTCCGTTACGACTTCATCACGCCTGCCCTTGAAGCGGAGAACCGTCAATCGAACTTCGTGCCCGACGGCGCCGGCTCGCTCATCTTTGCCAGCGATGGATCGCTCGAGGATCGCGGCCTCGTCAAGCCGGACTGGAACAATGTAGCGCCGCGCGTGGGCGCAGCGTACCAGCTGGACGCGCACACCGTCATTCGCGGCGGCTTCGGCGTGTTTTACAACCTGTTCGATCGTGTCGGAAGTGAAGATCAAATCGCGCTCAATGTGCCAGGGCTCGTCAACAACAGCCTGGCATCCGCACTGGCGACTGGCCCCGTTTTTCTTCTCCGAAACGGCTTTTCAGCCAACTTTCTCGACGTTCCCAACCTCGATCCGGCAGCCGGGCAACTGGCGCGCCTCCGTGTTCGTGCGGTCGACCGAAACGCGCCGAAGTCGACAACCTACCAGTTCAGCGGAGGCCTTGAGCGTGACTGGCTGGAGCAGTTTGTCCTGTCTGTGGACGTGGTCGGCACACTCGGCCGCAACCTTGCCTCACTGGTCAACTTGAATCAGCGGCTGAATGGAAATGGCCCGCGTCCATTTCCACAGTTCGGCTTCATCGAGTGGCGTGCCCAGAATGGCGAGTCGAGCTACAAGGGTGTTGAGTTGGGGGCGCGCAAGCGCATGGCGGACGGCTACAGCTTCGGCGTTGGCTACACCCTGTCGGAATCGCGGGATTGGGGAGCCGAGCACTTGGGCGCCCAGGGATCACCGAGTTTCCCGCAGGACGCACGCAACCTCGAGGCCTGGGAAGGACCCAGCGATTACGACACCCGCCATCGCTTTGGCGCTAACTTCATCGTGGAATTGCCTTTTGGTACCGGTAAGCCGTGGGCCAATTCCGGGGTCGCGAGAGCCGTTCTCGAGGGATGGACCATTGCCGGCATCTACGCATACGGTTCAGGCCGTCCCTTCACGGTCCGGCAAGGTAACAACGACGTCGACCAAAACATGACGGGACTCCCCAACCTCGTGGGCGACCCGGAAGGACCCCAAACGATCGATCAATGGTTCAACGTGGCGGCCTTCCAACCCGTGACATCGGGCACCTTCGGCAACGCGGGCCGCAACATCCTGCGGGGCCCGACGTTTCAGACCTTTGACATGATGATCTCGCGTCGCTTTGACTTGGCGTCTCGAGTCGCGGCGACAGTGCGTGCTGACATTTTCAATGTGTTCAATCACACAAACTTCGGTCCACCCGAGCGCGATCTCGGCAATCCGTCGACCGTTGGGAGGATCACCAGCCTGGCAGGCGACCCGCGCATCATGCAGATTTCGTTGCGCGTGACGTTCTGATATGGAAAGACCGGTGTCAATGAGCGGGTAGATTCGTTCTTCGTTCGTGTTCTCCGGGCCCGCTCCTCGTCGTGAGGAGCGGGCCTTGTTGTTGACGCGGTCATCGGATCAGCCGAGCGGCAGCGACGATCGATCACTCTGATATACGCGGGTTGGGTACCGCATGACGGTGAGTCGCCAGGAGCTGCCTCACTCTAGAAGCGCGAATTCGAGACCGAAGTCGTCTATCGCATAGAACGTTCGAGGATTCTCCCGTACGACTCGGCCGATCCGATCACGACGTCAACGCCGCCCAGACGAAGGCTGACAATTCGCGCGCGACCGCCGTGATCGCGAGCTGTGGTGACTTGCCGCGCGCGAGCAGGCGTCGATAGCGGGCGTGCAGCCGATGCTGCGCGTTCCAGGCACAGCGAATCGCTGCGGGCGGCGCGGCAGCCTGGCGGGCCCGCAGCCGAAGACCGATCGCCGGCCGATGCCGATAATGCCAGGCGGCTTCGACCAGCACCCGCCGGAGGTGCGCATTGCCCGTTTTAGTGATCCCGCCCCGTTTCTGCGTCGCGCCGCTCGAATACTCGGAGGGGACCAAGCCGCTGAACCCCATGACGTGCCGCGCGGCGGAAAAGCGTGACGCGTCGCCGAGCTCCACGGCGATCGTCAGCGCGGTGAGATCATCGATCCCGCGGAAACAGCGCAGGCGGGCGACGCGGGGCGCGAGCGGCTCAACGGTGAGTGCGGCCTGCAGATCGGCGTCAACTGCGCGCAGCCGGGTCACGATGTCGTCAATCGCCCGTCGATACGACGCGAACGTCTGCTCGAGCGCGGCGAGCGACCAGCGTTGGATCGCCAGCCACGCGAAGTAGCGTTTCGACCACGCGCGCCCGTCCGGACAGCGGCGCCCATGCCGCAACAAGAATTTCGAGAGCCGATGTTTGGCACGCAGCAGATCGGTGCAGATGTCCTCGCGGCAGCGCAGGAGATCGCGCACGGCTTCTTCCTGCTCGCTGGGAATGTGAATCGGTGTCAGCGCGCCCGCGCGGTATAGCACCGCAAGCTGCGCGGCATCCCGCCGATCCGTTTTCACGCGGCTCCCCGCTCGCCGCGGAATCAGCGCCGGCGCGATGACCTCACATTCAATGCCCTGCGCCTGTAACGAACGCTGCAACTCAAAGCCACACGGTCCGGCTTCGTAGCAGCATCGTACGGTCGGCAGCGCCAACCGCTCCAGGAACCGTCGAATCGTCGGGAGATCGGACGCCAGCGCATGCATCGCCGGCGTCCGCTGACCCGGCAACAACACCGCCGCCACGACCGAGGCCGCGTGCTGATCGAATGCCACGATAGGAGTAGACTCCAACATGACCGACCTCCTTGTATGCGGCTCTGCTCTGTGAGCCTTCACCAGCCAGCAGAGTAACCCGCGTATCTCTGCAAGCCGAGGTCGGTCTTTCCATATCGTCTAAGAATGCCTAAAGTGCCTCAGGTGCCTCGGGTGCCTAAGGTGCCCTAGGCACGCCAGGCACCCTAGGCACCCTGACGTTTACCCTTTTCATCAAACGTCAGGACGCGGTCGGCCGGCAGGTTAATCCACACTCGCTGATCGGGATTAATCTGCAGGTCGGACGCCGTCCTCACCACGACGCGTTGCTTGCCCTGAGCGGAGTCCTGGAGCTTCCCCTGTGCCGGGTCGAAGGGGTGGTAATCGAGCGTCACGAGCAATTCGCTCCCCATTGGCTCCACGACGAGCACCCGCCCCTCCGGCCAGCCGTCGCGAGCGGTCGTTGACACCTGCACATCTTCAGGGCGAATACCAAGCTTGACCATCCTCCCGTTCTGCGATTCGTCGATCAGGTTCATCGGCGGGTTGCCGAGGAAGGTCGCGACGAACGTGTTCGCGGGCCGGCGATAGAGCTCCAGCGGCGCACCCACTTGAACAATCGATCCGTGCTGGAGGATTGCAATTCGCCCTGCAAGTGTCATGGCCTCAGCCTGGTCGTGCGTCACGTACACCATCGTCGTACCCAGTTCCTGATGGAGGCGCTTCAGCTCAGTGCGTGTCTGGAGCCGAAGCTGCGCATCGAGATTCGAGAGCGGTTCGTCCATCAGGTAGACGGCAGGGTTTCGGACGATCGCGCGCGCCAATGCGACGCGCTGCTGCTGCCCGCCAGATAATTGCCAAGGCCGTCGATCCAGGAGGCTCTCGAGACCGACGCGCGCGGCCGCCGCGCGCACGCGCACGTCGACATCACTGGTGGCGACGTTGCGGGCGCGCAGGGGAAACGCGATGTTGTGGAAGACCGTGAAATGCGGGTACAGCGCGTAGTTCTGGAACACCATCGCGACATCCCGGGCGGCGGGATCGATGTCGTTGACGACGCGATCGCCGATCCAGATTTGACCGGTGTCGGCACGATCGAGGCCAGCGAGCAAACGCAGGAGCGTCGTTTTGCCACAGCCTGACGGTCCAAGCAGCACGACGCATTCGCCCGCTTCGACCTCCAGATCGACCGCGCGCAGTGCCGTATGCGCGCCAAACCGTTTCGACACACCTTCGAATCGGACTCGCATCTAGCTGTTCATCCGCACCGCACCCCAGCACCCCAGCACCCCAGCACCCCAGCACCTGCTTTATACTCCGTCCCGATGACGGGTGCATGGGATGTTGTCGGCGTTGGCGCAAATTCTGTCGATTACGTTCATCTCCTTCCTGGTTATCCGCAGCCGTTCGGCACGTTCGCCAAGATGAAAATTGAACGGCAGGAGATTCTCTGTGGCGGACAGATGGCCACGGCGATGTGCGCGTGCGCCCGTCTCGGCCTTCGCGCGCGCTATGCCGGCGTAACGGGCACGGATGAAAACGGGCGGCGCGTACGGTTGGAACTGAAACGTCGCGGGATCGACCTCACCGACCTCATCATCCGCGACGCCCAGAATCAGTTCGCAGTGATCCTCGTCGATCAGACCAACGGCGACCGCATCGTGTTGTGGGATCGCGATGAGCGGCTGCTGATGCGCGAGCGCGACATTCCCATCGACGCCATTGGGGCCGCACGCGTCCTCCACGTGGACGATGTGGATCAGGCCGCGGCGATTCGCGCCGCCGACGCCGCCCGCGCCAAGGGTGTCCCGACGACGAGTGACATCGATCGCCTGACCGATCGCACCAACGAGCTCATCTCCGCCGTCAGCATCCCCATCTTTGCCGAGCATGTGCCGACACGAATCACCGGCGTGCCCGACCAAAAGCAGGCCCTCCGCACGCTGCGGCAACCGCACCATCGCCTGCTGTGTGTCACGCTCGGCGAACGTGGCGCGATGGCGCTGGATGAGCATGGCATCCACTATGCGCCTGCTTTTCAGGTGGACGCCATCGATACAACCGGTGCAGGCGACGTGTTTCGGGCCGGGTTCATTTACGCGTTGATCCGCGGGTGGTCTACTGAAGACATCCTGCGCTTTGCCAACGCGGCGGCCGCTGTCAGCTGCACCAGGCTGGGCGCCCTTGGCGGCATTCCATCGTTGGAAGAAGTCGAGGCCTTGGTGGCGTCTGGGAATGTTCGGACGTAGGCAGATGCCGCGGGTGCTTCTCGCGCTCGTGCTTGCGTTTGCGAGTGCGATCGCAGCAGCGCCGCACCAGATGACGTTCAACGTGCCGCATCGCGCGGAGGTGGTGGCGCGCATAACGGTGCAGTGCGATGACTGCGCGTGGGAAACGCCGGGACGCGAGGCGGTAATCTTCAGCGTTTTCGTCGATGACCGCTACCACCAGCATGTACCGATCGTCCGACGTGGTCGGGCCGTCTACGATGTGCTGCTCGGGCGCCTGGAGGCGGGATCCCACACGATCCGCGTCGAGAACGATCCTGAACTGACATCGACCGGGCTGGGCAACGGCCGCGCCATCGTGCGTGAAATCGCGTTTGAACACGTCGCGGAATCGTCGCCATCTTACCTGCCGCTTGCACTTGCGCCCTTCGTCTACGCACGGCCGAATACCGTTGGGCGGTTCACCGACGTGCCAGTGTTCATGTGGTACGAGACCGAGCCCACCGCACGCGGAACGCGGTATCGTTATTCGGTCATCTTCACCAACGAGGATGGCGGCACGCCAACCGATCGCTTGATGGCCACTTGGGGACGCACCACGGACGTCGAGTATCTCTACAGCGTCGAAGTGGATCGAAACGGCGAGATCGTGGCAGAGGACTTTCAGGGTCCGGAGCACGAGGTGCTTCCGTTCGGCGGTACTCGTGAGGCGCGCCATCCGCTGCTGTGGGTCAGCACTGAGAACAACATGGTCCTCGACAAAGGCACCACGCGCGTGCGGTATGCGCCAGCGGCGGTGGCATTCTCACTCCGGGACGTGTCCCGAGAAGTCGTGATGGATGCCCACCCGTGGCTCTACGCCGTGATGTCCCAGGAATTGAGTCGCGAGGGGAAGATCGTGGCTGCTGCAGAACCCGGGAAGGACACGATTCCAGACCCTCGAAGCTTCATTTATCTGGAGGGGTGCGGCGAGCTCGGGGGATCGGCGCTCGCGTTTGCCGTCAATGCCAACTCCACATGGATTGCGTCGGATCGCGGCGTGCGCGAATACCGAATCGTCCGTGATGGCTGCTTCCGCGCCGCCATTCCGTTGCCGACGACGATTGGCACTCGCGACGTTCGAGGGGTCCGCGCACAGGCTTATACACGGCCCCCAAGTGCGGATGGCTCGCCCAGGCCCGCGGGACCCGTGCATCTGTCCCGCTTGAACAAGGTCTTCATGCTCGATCAAAACTATCGTCCTGGTCCGTCGCTTTTTCGGTGGCAGGGCGCGCTGACGCTCGTACCTGACGGTCCGCCTGTTGAGATTCCTGTTCGATGACACACACGTCGCCCGCCCTCGAGATGCGAGGCATTCGGAAAGTCTTCCCGGGTGTCGTGGCGCTCGACGGCGTCGACCTGACGCTGAACGCCGGCGAGGTGCATGTCCTGTTGGGTGAGAACGGGGCAGGCAAATCAACGCTGATGAAGATTCTCAGCGGCGCCTATCGCATGGACGCCGGCACGATCCTGATGCAAGGCAGCGAGGTCGCCATTCAGTCTCCACGCGACGCCCTGGCCCTGGGCGTTCGTGTGATCTATCAGGAGTTGAACCTCGTTCCGCACCTGTCGGTGGCCGAAAACATTTTTCTCGGAGCAGCGCCGACCTGGGGAGCCGGTTGGATCGACTGGAGCCGGCTCTACGACCGAACGGCGCGTCTGCTCGACGAGTTGGGGATGGATCTCGCCCCAGCGACGCCACTTCATCGCCTCAGCCTCGCACAGCGGCAAATGGTCGAAATCGCGAAGGCGTTGAACGATCAGGTCGGGCGGGTGCTTGTGATGGACGAGCCGACATCGGCGTTGACGTCACGCGAGGTCGATCAGCTGTTCTCCCTGATCGAGAGGCTCAAGGTACGCGATGTCGCAGTCGTGTACATCACCCACCGGCTGGACGAGGTCTATCGCATAGGGCAACGGGTGACGGTGATGCGCGACGGCCGTCGCATCGCCACGCAACCGCTCGGTGAGACGTCGGTGCCGGAGCTGGTGCGATTGATGGCCAATCGCGACGTCGGCGAGCACTTTCCCAGGAAAAGGGGAATGGGCCTCGAGGCAGGGGCCGTGGGCGAACCGCCCCTACTTCACGTTGAGCACCTCAGTCGCGCTGGCGCGCTCCAGGACGTGAGCTTCAGCCTGCGGGCCGGCGAAGTGCTGGGCATCGGTGGCCTGCTCGGCGCGGGTCGGAGCGAGCTGGCGCGTGTGCTGGCAGGAGCGGATCGACCGGACACGGGCCGGATTCTCATTGCTAACCGACCTGTCACGATTCGCACGCCAACGGACGCCGTTCGACTCGGCATTGGCCTGCTCCCGGAGGACCGCAAGGCCGACGGCCTCGTGGCCAACCTGACCGTCGCGCGCAACATCGCGCTGCCCCACGGCCGCAAGCTCGCGCGACTTGGATACCTTCCGCGTCGGTGCGAATCGGAACTGGCCGAACCTCTCGTCAGAGAGCTGCGGGTCAAGGCGACGCCAACGCAGCCGGTGCGCCTCCTGAGCGGCGGCAATCAGCAGAAGGTCGTCCTCGGCAAGTGGCTGGCCGGCGACGCGCGCATCTTCATCTTCGACGAGCCCACTCGCGGCGTTGACGTCGGGACCAAGGTCGAGATCTACAACCTGATGAATCGTCTGACCGCGGCGGGAGCGGGCATCATCATGATCTCGTCCGAACTGCCCGAGCTGCTTGGCATGAGTGACCGGATCCTGGTGATGTATCGCG
This sequence comes from uncultured Acidobacteriota bacterium, assembly GCA_963846425.1. Taxonomy (GTDB): domain Bacteria; phylum Acidobacteriota; class Vicinamibacteria; order Vicinamibacterales; family UBA2999; genus JACCSI01. Next base: position 112,715 of record CAWJVW010000005.1, read on the forward strand.
GTCGGATTCACGCGGAGTTCGAGGCGGCGGAAGCGACGCAGGAACGGGTGCTGAGCGCGGCGCTGGGACTCGCTGGGGCGGGTGCCGCAGGTGCGGCGGGGGCGGCGGGTGCCGCGGAGTAGCATGGCCTCGACCAGCCTCTCCACCGCTCGCCAATTTGGCACGCTCATTGGCCTCGTGCTCCTGTCGGCGGTGCTGTGGGCCCTCACGCCGCACTTCCTTACGATTCCCAACCTCGTCAACGTCGCACAGCAGACCAGCATCAACGCCATCGTCGCTGTCGGCATGACCTTCGTGATCCTGTCGGGCGGCATCGATCTGTCGGTCGGATCAATCGTCGCGCTGTCCGGTGTCGTGCTCGGAGCGGCATTACAGACCGGTCAGGCGCTGCCGGCCGCGTTGTTCCTCGCGCTTGGGGTTGGCGTGATTTGTGGTCTCGCAAACGGCGCCTTGATTAGCTGGGGGCATCTGCCACCCTTCATCGTCACGCTGGGCATGATGAGCATCGCGCGGGGCGCGGCGCTGGTCTTCACGGAAGGCCGGCCCGTTTCCGGTTTCGACGAGGGCTTTCGGTCGCTGGCGACCGGCCACGTCGGATTCGTTCCCGCACCGGTCGCCATCATGATCGTCGTCTATCTGGTGGCACATCTCGTCCTTGCCCGGACGACGTTTGGGCGGTATGTCTATGCGATCGGCGGCAACGAGGAAGCGACGCGGCTGTCCGGAGTGCGGGTTCGCATTCACAAGACCCTGATTTACGGTGTGGCGGGACTGATGAGCGGGGTCGCCGCAGTCATCCTCACGGCGCGCCTCAACTCTGCGCAGCCGATTGCCGGCATGATGTACGAGCTCGACGCCATTGCGGCAACCGTGATCGGGGGCACCAGTTTGATGGGCGGCGAAGGCACACTTGTCGGTACACTCATTGGTGCGCTCATCATGGGCGTGCTGCGAAACGGCTTGAACCTGCTCGGCGTCTCGTCGTTTCTCCAGCAAATCGTCATCGGCGCCGTCATTGTCGGCGCCGTGCTCGTGGACACCATGCTCAAACGCCATCGGACCTGACTATGCGCACACTGAATGTCGTTGTCATCGCGGCGCTCGCCTGCACCACCCTGTCCTGCAATCGTGCCGCTCCCGAAAGCAGTGACCGGCGCACCGTGGCGCTGGTGCTCAAGACGCTGAACCACCCCTTCTTTGTCGACATGCGGCGCGGTGCCCAGGAAGCCGCCGATCGGCTCGGCGTCCAGTTGCAGGTGCAGGCGGCGGAGCGCGAGATCGACGTCGAGAAGCAGATGCAGATCGTGGAGAACCTGATCCAGACCGGTATCGGCGCGCTTTGCATCACGCCCAGCGGCTCGCGGGAAATCGTGTCGGCGCTGGTCAAGGCTCGGGATGCAAAGGTGCCCATCATCGTCGTGGACACGCGCGTCGATGCGAAGGCCGCCGCTGACGCGGGCGTGCAGACCGAGACGTTTGTCGGGTCCGACAACTACGCGGGTGGCCGACTGGCCGGCGAGTATGTGGTCAAGGCCACCGGCGGCAAGGCGCGCGTTGGGATTCTGGAGGGCATTCCGGGTCATGAAACCGGGGATTCGCGGCTGCGCGGATTCCGTGAGGCCGTTGCAGCCACGCCCGGGATCACGATCGTCGCCTCACAGCCCGCTAACTGGGAGCGCGACCAGGGATTCAACGTGTTTCAGAACATGCTACAGGCGCATGCAGACATCGATACCGTGTTTGCAGCCAGCGATTTGATGGCACTCGGTGCGATCGAAGCCATCGCTGCGGCGGGCAGGACCGGCAAGATTCGCGTCGTCGGGTTCGACGCACTGGATGACGCGAAGAAGGCAATTGCTGCCGGAACAATGGAAGCCTCGGTCGCGCAGTTTCCTTACGAGATGGGCAAGGCGGCAGTGGAAGGCGCCGTGAAGGTGATGAACGGCGAAAAGCTTCCGGCTGACGTCATGGTCAAGCTGGAGATGGTGACAAGGGAGACGGTGGGACGGTAAAGAACTAAGAACGAAGAACGAAGAATGACAACGAAGGAACGAACGACGGAGAACGGAACGAAGAACGAACAACGAGGGACGAAACTCACGGGTTGACTGTTCCGTTCGAGGTTCCCAGTTTACCGTTGGGTTCTTCGTTCTTCGTTCTGAGTTCTTCGTTCCACAGGATTGGAGCCTATGGCCCGTTTGAACGTCGGACTGATTGGTCTCGGCCGCCTGGGTCGCGTGTATGCGCGCGACCTGGCAGGCCGCATCCCTGAAACACGACTTGCGGCGGTTGCCGATCCTCTGGGCAGCGTGGCGAAAGATATCGCAGCCGAATTCGAGGTTTCGCGCTCTTATACCGATCCGCTCGCGCTCATCGACGACAAATCGGTCGACGCGATTGTCATCGTCACCCCGACGCATATCCATCGGGAGCAGGTCATTGCGGCGGCAAAGAGTGGCAAGCCGACGTTCTGTGAAAAGCCGCCGGCACTCTCACTCGACGAAGTTGCCGAGATGAAAACAGCTATCGAGCGCTCGAAGGTGTTCTTTCAGATGGGCTTCATGCGCCGATTCGACGCGGGTTATGCCGCCGCCAAAAAGGCCATCGAGGCTGGACGGATCGGGATGCCCCTCGTCTTCAAAGCGACGTCGCGCGACCCGTTTCGCCCGAGTCTCGAGTATGCAAACCCGGCGAGCAGCGGCGGAATGCTCATCGACATGGGCATCCACGATTTCGACCTGGCGCGCTGGTTCATGGGCGAGGTGAGGACCGTGTCCGCAATCGGCGCTACTATCGCGTATCCGGAGCTCGAATCAGTCGGCGATATCGACAACGCCATTGCCAGCCTCACGTTTACGAGCGGCAAGCTTGGCGTCGTGGATCTCACGCGCAGCGGAATCTATGGATATGACATTTCCACGGAGATTCTCGGTCTCGAAGGCACCATCCGCATCGGCTACCTGCGCGAGACCCCGATCATGATCATGACCAAGGCCAGCGGCGTCTCGTACGACACGGTCCCCTACTTCATGGAACGGTTCCGCGACGCATACACGAATCAGCTTCAGAACTTTGCGCAGAACGTGCAGCAGGACCGTCAGCCGCCGATCACGATCGACGATGGGATGGAGGCGTTACGGATTGGCGTGGCGGCGACCAAGGCTCGTGAAACGGGACAGACCATACCCGTCGCTGACATGGGGCACTAACCAATCCTTGCGGTCGCGATCTGGTGGCCTTCGACGTCCAGGTGCACGGCGTCGTTCGTGACTTGTAACTCCTGGAAGGGTCGCCCGAAAAAGTCAACCCGCGATGCCCGAAGCGCTTGTCGCCTCGACCCGATGCGCACCTTCGCGGGCGTGTTATCAGCATTGAACACACGCACGACCACGGCATCCTGATCATCTGCTTTGTGACAGGCGCTGAGAACAGTACCGCCCTGGCTCGCCCTCAATGTCAGGAATGTGTCAGTCTCCGGCAGCGTGCTCGCGGTTCCAATAGCGGGAACCACGTGCGGAGGCGCAACAAACGACGCGGCGCGAGCAAACAGATCGTGGTTCGAGGGCGCGGCGCCTCGCGGCTCGAACGCGACACGGAACTGATGCCGGCCAAGGCACTGAGCCCCCGGCGTCGCGAGCCCAGGACCGGCATGCCCTGATGGGCGCATCGCGAGATCCTCGCGGGACAGGTAGCCCACGCACCGCAGCAGCGTCAGCCCAAGCCGCGACGCGCGGACCTCGTCGTCCGCCACTGCTTCGTACTCCATCAGCCCCTCGCCAAACACGATCGCGCCGGCCTTGCCATCACCCGCCTCGGTAAAGGAACCTGTCGGCCCGTAACTCACCGGCACTTCCCACTTGTTCTCTGCGGGCACTTCTCGACGTGCCTTCCGACGCGCGACGCCAAACGCCGTCTCAGCGCGCACCTCAGTGACCGCCTCGGCGCCAAACGGAAACAGCAGTCGCAGCCGATGGTCCTTCGAGCGATTGTCAATCGTGACGTTCCATTCGATTCTCGGGGAATCGGCATCGAGGGTGACGAGGATGCGTGCACGAGTGTCCACGAGCGCTGCGGTACGAGACGAGCGATCGAGCGTCGCTGATTCCGGAAGCTGGAGCGTCAGGTCGATCTGGAAAACGGCACGCACGGGACCGCCGTGCAGCTGAGTGACCTGGACCTTCCCGGCATCTGCTGAGGTGAATCGAGGATTCAGCGGCGGAGGCGAGAAGTTGTACTCGTCGCCAACGTCGCCGACATCCTCCAACTCGCCGCATTGCGCGTACCGCGTGCCGGTTCGTTTATCGACGACATCGACTGTCCCATCGTCGTTGATCGCGATCTGCACATGCTCGTTCTCGGCGGAGCGGTCGCTCACAGTCAGGAGTGGGCTCGCGGGGCTAACGTCCTGCGCTACGGGCGTTTGAGCACTTGCCACGGGCGTTTCGGCTTCAGCCGCTTCGTCGCCGGGGGGATCTGCGATGGCCAGGTTGAGATCAAACGTCGCGTAGCCGCAGGCAGGAACGGCTCCCCTCCAGACGAGCTTCAGGCGCCGGGCGCGGAGAATCCAAGGTGTCTCGTACCGGCTCATGACGAGTGGTTTCGCGAGCTCCTCGCTCAGAACCTGCACCGGACTCGTGTGACCGTCGTGGGTCGAAACCGAAACGACGCGAGCCTCCTGGTGCCAGAACGTCACCGGGGCATCCAACGCGTCTGCATCGATGATGCGGCGCGGCTCGTCGCTTTCGTACGGCAGATCAATTGTGGTCTCGATGGTTCCGTTGAACGGCTCTCCGGTGGTGTTGAGCGCGACCACTCGCATCGCGCCCGCCGGCGCGATCGGCACAGCCCTCGCGATCACTTCCGCCGACTGATCGACCACAGCGCGCGCCACCTGCTCGGCACGGGCGAACCTGGTCATATTCTCCTCATGCACCGGATCGATGCTGCAGCCACAGATGCTGTCGTGCGGATGGTTCTGCAACAGCGTTTTCCACGCGTAGCGAAGCTCCTCGGCTGGATAAGGCGCGCCCAGCATCCAGGCAAAGGTGGCCAGGGGCTCCGCGCGCTTTTCGAGCAGCGTCTGCACGCGAGCGTTAGCCTGTTTGAGGTAAACGCGCGCCGAGAAGACGCCGGGCAGCAGGTTCGCGTACTCTTCGCCGCTCCGCAGCTCTCCGTGAACGACGTCGAGCGATGCGCCGGCGCCCGCCCGATCGACTCCGGACCGAACAGCGGCAACATACGCCGGGAGTGTCGAGTGTCTTACCGGCATTCCCAAGGCCGCCGTCAGTTGTTTCGCCAGCGATGGAATGACGGGGTGCGGCTCGACGTGATCGACCCCGTTCATCAGCAACACTTCACCCACGGCGGTCCTGTCCTGCTCGGCTCTGATTGCCGCCGTGGCACGTTCGATCATGTTCGGGGGATCCAGATGCACGCGCGTCGCGTTGCAATAACCCTGCGGTGGGAGGTGCATCATCAGCACGCGAGACCCGTCCAACGCCTGCCACCAGTATTCGGCGTGCTTTCCCCCAAAGCCGCGCCAGAGGATGGCGTTGTCGAGTCCGCAATTGCGTAGTATTTGCGGCATCTGCCCGATGTGACCGAAGAGATCCGGCAGGTAGCCGACGGGCATCGACGCGCCAAAGCTGCTCGCGATGCGGTGTCCCAACGCGAAGTTGCGGACCAGCGATTCGCCGCTGACGAGAAATTCGTCGGGCATGTCGTACCACGGCCCGATCAGAATTCTGCCGTCGGCTATCAGCTTGCGGAGTCGGGATTCGTTGTGCGGACGCAGCTCGAGATAGTCCTCCAGAACAATTGTCTGGCCATCGAGATGGAAGTACTCGTAGTCGGGCCGCGATTCCATGAGGTCGAGCAGGCGATCGACCAGGCCCACCAGCCGAAGGCGAAACTGTTCGTAGGTGAGATACCACTCACGATCCCAGTGCGTGTGCGAGATGATGTGTGTCTGCATCTTCGTTACGAGCGGCCATTAGTCACGGACGGTGCGCGGAAGCACGGAAACACGGAAGAACTTAAAATTCCGTGCTTCCGTGTTCCTGTGCATCGTACGTGCTTTTGCCCTTTTGCCGCAGCTGGAGGCTGGCGACCGGCGGCCGGAGACCGGGGACCAACACAGTCACCCCTTGACCGCTCCAGCCGTCAATCCGGCAATGAAATAACGCTGCAGGAAGACGAAGGCAGCCATCATTGGCACGAGGCCGATGAAGCTGGCGGCCGCCACGAGCTGCCATTCTGTTTCATACGCGCTCTGCAGGCTGAACACTCCCAGCGGTATCGTAAAGCGAGATTGCGAATCGAGCAGCACCAGCGCCAGCGCAAATTCGGACCAGTATGCCGCCAGGTTGAAGATCGTCGTCGCCGCCAACCCCGGTGCGACCAGCGGCAACGCGATCGACCAGAGAGTGCGTAATCGCGACGCGCCATCGAGCCGGGCCGCCTCGAAAAGTGCCGGCGGCACGCCGTCGAAGAAGTTCTTCAGGACCCACGCCGTAAACGGCACCTGGATGGCGGAGTACGCCAGAACCAGACCCATGTGCGTGTCCACGAGCCCAAAGCTTTCGACAAGGGCATAGAGCGGCAGCAACAAAACCACGGGAGAAAGCATCTGCACGGCCAGCAGGATGGCCATCAGTGGTCCGCGTCCGGAAAACCGTTCACGCGACAAGATGAATCCAGCTGGAATACCGGCAGCAAGCGTGAGAATCGTCGCGAACAGCGCGACCTTGACGCTGTTCCAGAGGTACCACGGCACCTGCGTGCCGGTCAGCGCGAACGCGTAATTGACGAGAGAGGGATTGTCGGGAATCCACTGCGGTGGATACGCAAACACCGCACCGCGATCCTTCAGCGACAGCGACACGAGCCAGAGCTGCGGCAGCAGAAACGCCACCGCGACGAGTGACAGTGCCGCGCTGATTGTCCATCGCCGTCTGAGTGCGTTCATGACTCCTGGTTCACGGGCAAAGCCGCGCGCTATAGCTCCACGCTTCGGGGGAACCTTGTAGTACGGCTCAGTATGAGTCGCACCGCGCCCCAGGCCAACGCGACGTTGATGCCCAGCATCACGACCGCAATCGCAGCCGCTTTGCCGGAGTTGAGATCGTAGAAGGCCGAACGATACATGTAGAGAGACACGACTTCTGTGGCACGTGCCGGACCACCGGCGGTCAGGGGCAGGATCATGTCGAACGTGTTCAGGGTGTAGATGGTAATCAGCAGCAGGTTCAGGAGCATCACGGGCGCGAGCGGCGGCAAGATCACCCAGCGCAGTCGCTGCCATCCGTTGAGGCCCTCGAGATCGGCCGCCTCATGCAACTCGCGCGGGATGCCGCGAAGCCCCGCGTACTGCATCAGCATGCTAAAAGCGGTGCCGCGCCACGTGTTTGCAACGATCACGGAGACCAGCGCGAGCGTCGAAGACGACAAGAGCGGCGCCGGACCGATCCCGAGTTCGGCCAACCAGTAGTTGACGATGCCAGAGCGGTTTTCGATCAGGAGAATCTTCCAAATCACGCCGATGAGCACGCCCGGAATCACCCAGGCGCTGACCACCGCGACACGAGCTGCCAGCGAGCCCACGACGCGCCGGCGTTCGGCCGCATCAAACAACCATGCGAGCAGGAGCCCAAGGCCAAGCTGCAGGGCGACCGACGCACCCACAAAGACCAGCGTCGTTCCAATCATCCCGTAGAACTGCGGATCGCCGCCCAGCGCCCGGAATCCCTGGAAGGTGTAGCGGTACGTCCCACCTGGCGCTGCGAGATCCGTAAACGCGATACGGATCAGGTCCAGGATTGGGTACAGGAGGAACACGGCGACGAGCGCAACCGCAGGCGCCAGCCACATCCGGACACCGTGCCCTCGTGTGATGACGAGCCCCGCAAACGCGGTCGCGAGGATGACGGGGAGCAACGTCAGCCAATCGAAGCCTCGTGCGGGAATGACACGCGCGCGACGGGCATCGTCTTCCTCAACGACTGCGCGCCACGCATCGTCCACCGCCTGTTCGGGCGTGCGCGTGCCTTCGATCGCGTAGCCGATTGCGACCTGCAGCTCCCGGGAAATCGCGTTGTAAATGGGCACGGCAGGCCGCGCCCGTGCCGCGCTGAGCATCGTGCCGAAAAATGCAAACGGCTCCTCACGAAACGCCGTGTACTCGCGATACACGCTCTGGCGGACGGGCAAGCGTCCGGTCGCCTCGCTGATCCGCGCCGCATTGTGCGGCGCCTCCACGTCGAGAACGAACTGAGCGGCCGCCTTCTGTTTTTCGGGATCCTTCGAGAAGACCACCCAGATCCATCCGCCCGTGCCCGTTGGCGCCGGCCCTCTGCGGTACTGAGGAATCGGCGCGATGCCCCACTTGGCAAACTCCTCGGGCGACAACGCGTCCTTCAACTCCTTGATCTGCCAGTTGCCACCCAGAAACATCGCGACGTCGCCGGCAATCGCGGCGGCCGAGAGTTGCTTGTAGTCGTTGCTGGCGAGCACCGCCCGCGGTGAGGCTCCGCGCTGAACCGTGTCACGAAGAAACGACAGCACGCGCACGAGATGCTCGCGATGCGGCGGCAGCCCGAAGATGGGCTTGCCGTCGCCATCGACGAGCTCGCCACCCTGCGCCCAGAACATCGGCAGATGATCGAACACTGTCGCTTCCCACCGGCCGGCGTTGAAGAGATAGCCCGCAATCCGCCGCTCTTTCGTGATGCGGCTCCCGACGTCGAGCACCTCCTCCCACGTCGCCGGGGGAACCGGCACGAGATCCTTGCGATAAAACAGGGCACGGCAATCCGTCTCGTGCCAGACGCCGTAGACGTTGCCGGTTCGATCCGACAGGGTCTCGATAGTGAACGGCAGGAAATCGGCGCGGTCGCCCGCCGGCCAATGTGCATTGAATGGCTGGAGATGACCGCCTTCGATAAACAGCGGCAGCCAGAAGCTGTCAATCGACGCGATATCGGGCAGGCGTCCGGCGGCGGCAGCGAGCAGCAGCTTGGCCTTGTGCTGCTCGAGCGCCGGCATCATCGAGACTTCGAGCTGCACCCCGGGATTGGCTCTGGCCCACTCGCCGAACACGTTCTTGAATGCGTCAGCGATGGGGCCGAGTGCGGCAAGGTGCGAGTAGTCTTGCTGTGCCCACACCGAGAGGCGCATGGGCGCATCCGGGTGACCAACTCGTACCGGCGTGACGAGCTCTTGCGCCATCGACCTGCTCGTCGACGCCACGAGCGCGGTCAACAGAATCAGAATGATCCGGAGCTGGCGCGTCACTTACCGACCAGGTACACGGGATTGGCTATGGCCACGGGCTGACCGTCCGGCCCGCGCAGCTCAACACGCGCATATCCGGGACTGGCCGCGAATTCAACGCGCGCCTCCCCCAACAAGTCAATCTTCGCGGTCGCCGCACGTGTTCCATTCGCCACGACGACAACGTCCGCATCTGTCAAACCAGGAGCCACGACGCGGACCCGGAGCGGGGATCCCGGCGCCAAGTCGAGCGACTCGCCCACCCGTGCGGTCCGCGTCCCGCTGGTGAAGGTAATTTCAGGGTTGGGATCGCGCCCTTTGCGCATCACTATGACGTGCCCGTTGCGAATCGCCGTCAGAATCGCTTCCTGCGTGCGCGCCGGAGCGTACACGCGGACATGGGCATCGTCGATGGGATTCGGCGCGCGATGCCAGTCGCTCGAGCCCACCGCTGTGAGACGACGCCCACTCCGAAGCAAGCGATCCCAGATGGCAAGCGACTTGTCGACGTCACCATGCTGGCCGTTCAAGATTTCGATTGCGTCGATGCCGTCCGCGAATTCATGCGTCCAGCCGCATCCAACGCAGCCCGAGGCCGGATGATTCACCGAGAAGAGCGCCCCAGCACGGCGGGCGGCGCTGACGAGCTCACCAATCCGCCCGTCTTTCGCGCTTACACGAAAATCTACCCAGGCGTCGGGACCAAGACCCCAAACGCTGGCATGTCCGCCGGGAGTGGTGATTTCTTCGCCGACGATCCGTAGGGGCAACTCCTGCTCTTGCTTCTGCGAAGCGAACTCGTATTGATGGGTCGTGTTGTTGTGATCGGTGATTGCAACGAAATCAAATCTTGCCGCGCGAAACTGCGCCATCAGGTCCAGCGCCGAGAGCGTGCCGTCGCTGTGCAGGGTGTGCGTGTGGAGCGCGCCTCTGTACCACATGGGGTTCGCAGCCTCCCGGTTCCCTCGGCGTGGAAATGCCAGGGGCAAACGCGGCGAGGGGCCCTCCTCCGCCTCGATGTAAATCGTGACGTCCACACCGGCGTCACGCACTTTGTAGAGACCAAGCAGCAGATGCCACTGTCCCGCCGGTAACGGCCCCGGTCGATATCCAGGCGTCGTCTCGGTGGGGCTGATGATGACACTCCGTTTCGACCCTCCGCTGTAGCCTCGAAACCCGCGCGTGCCGAGATCCAATGGCCCTGGCTCGAACAATCCAAGGTCGAGGACATTTTCGCCGTTGGCGGGATCGTACTGATAACTGAAACGGAGCGTGCCAATCCCCTGCGGCACCTCGAATGGAATGTACTGATAGCGCCCGCTCGACTGATGAGCAGGAGTGAAATGACGCACTATAGTCGAACGCGTCTGGATCGCTGTTGTGCTGCGGACTGCCGCTCCGTCGATGACGATGCCGGCTCCGATCAAAAGACTGAGTAGCGCCGCACGCATTGGCTGCATTATAGGAGAGCTACAGGGCACACATGACAACACACGTCCTTCTAACCGGCGTCGCGGTCGCACTGCTGATCGGCGAACCGCTCACAAACCTTCAAGCCGAGCGCGACAAGAATTCGATTGAGCTCGTCGCGCGGGGTTGTCTCAAAGGCCGTGAGCTTACGGCAGAAGAGATCTCCGGCCACGACGAACTGGCGCAAGAGGTCGGCATGCTGTTCCGGCTGTCGGCGAAGGGCGATGTCAACGATGACATCAAGCGGCAGAATGGTCACCTCGTCGAGGTGACGGGGCTGGTCAAGAAAACCGCTCTCACTACGCCAGGGTTCAAGATTGGCGGCGGCCGCATCGTCATTGGCGGCGGCGGCCCGACGGCAAGAGATCCGACCCGCGACCCTGCACGCAGTCCATCGCGGCGCATCGTTCCAATGGACGTCACGGCGGTGCGGATGATCGCGGAATCATGCCCTGGGAGGGGTAAATAAGATCTGGTGATCTGGTGATCTCGTGATCTCGCGACGCAGTCGTCGCAGACGCGCACTGCGGGTGCTTGGCGGCAACAATCGCCGCGATTTGAACACATGAACGGAGCTTTCTCTGTCTTTTTGACCACAGTCCGTCAGCGCGGCGTGGAAACGGTCGCAAGAACAGCGGGGATCGTCTGCCCGATGCAGTCCACGATGCGATCGATCAAGTCGTCGCCGATCATCAGCGGCGGCGCGAGGCAGATACAGTCCATGGCCACGCGAGTGCAGAGACCGTTCTCCAGAAGTGCATCCTGCAGGCGCTGGCCCATCATCAACTCTTGAGGAAACAGAGCTTTGCTGTCCTTATCTGCCACCACTTCCACGGCCGCCAGCAATCCGTGACCGCGCACGTGTCCGACGCCCTCCACCGACTCGAGAGAACGCAGCCTGTCAAGGAGCCGTCGGCCGGCATCGGCCGCCCGATTGACCAGATGCTCGTTCTGAATGATCTCGATGTTCTTCAGCGCGACAGCGCAGCAGGTGGGATGGGCGGAGTAGGTGTACGCGTGCATCCAGCGCTTGCCGGGAGGCACGGTATTGATCACGTCCCGCACGGCGTCGGACACACCTATGCCACCAAGGGGCACATAGCCACTCGTGATGCCCTTGGCGAATTGCACGATGTCGGGCTCGATGCCGTAGTGCTCCAAGCCAAACCAGCGGCCCGTCCGCCCGAAGCCGGTGATGACTTCATCGGCAATGAGTAGAACGTCGTGTCGATCGCAGATCTCGCGGATGCGCGAGAAGTAATCCGGAGGAGGCACGATCACGCCGCCAGCGCCTTGGACGGGCTCCGCGATGAACGCCGCTACGGTGTCAGGGCCCTCACGCAGAATGGCCTCCTCCAACTTGTTAGCGGCTGCGACGCCCAGGCTGACCGAAGGGTCCGTGTTCACGAACCGATATGGATCTGGCGCCTCGATGTGCAGAAAGCCCGGCGTGCGTGGTTCGAACATGGGCCAGAAGGCCGGCAGCCCGGTCGCGCTCATGGCGGCCAACGTGAGGCCGTGGTATGCGCGAAAACGCGAGATCACTTTGACCTTGTCGGGCTTGCCCACGGCCTTCCAGTAAAAGCGGGCAGTCTTGAATGAGGTTTCGCTGGCTTCGGCGCCACCACTGGCAAAAAAGAACGTATTGATCGAGGGATAGATCAGCGTGCTGAGCTTTTCGGCCAGCGCGATAGCGGGATAGTTCGTCGAGCCGGCGTACGCCGAATGGTAGGCAAGCGTGGACATCTGCTCTGCAGCTGCCGCCGCAAGCTCGCGGCGTCCGTGACCGATATTCACGTTCCACAGCCCAGCCAGACCGTCGATGTACTCCGCCCCCGACGCGTCGGTGATGATGGCGCCCTGTCCTTGTACCCAAACCTTCGGTGACCGGACTGTCGTGGGATGGTGCAGCGGATGGAGCAAGTGCGCGTGGTCGGCGGCAATGTGGTCGTTGATGGCAGGCATGTCGCAATAGATACTAGTCGGTGATCGGGTTCCAAGAGATCAGGCCTCAGGCCTCGGGCCTCCAGATCCCAGACCCCAGGTATTCAGGCCGTGGGAACTGTAGCGCGGGACTTTATGTGCCCGCGAGAAGGATGAGAATGAAAAGAATGTTTGCACGAATCGTCGCCGTCACGGTGCTCGTGCACGTCGCCGCCACGATAGCAGCTGAGGGACAATCCGCCACACCGAAGGTATTCACGAGTCCCGGCGGAACCGAGTTGCGGGTGCTCGTCGATGCCGCCTCGCTCGGCGGCAGCGAAGTGGAGATCGCCGAGCTCACGTTCGCAGCCAACAGCGACTCGGGTGATCACCGGCACGCGGTGACCGAGACGTTCTACGTCCTCGAGGGCGATCTCGAGCAGATCATCAACGGCAAGCCGGTGAAGCTCGGTCCCGGAATGGTTGCGAGCATCCGCGCAACCGACACCGTTCGTCATAAGTCCGGACCGAAAGGCGCAAAAGTCCTCGTCGTGTGGGCGCCGGGCGGCGAGATAGCCCGCGTCACGGCACGGTGGAAATCTCAATAACAAACCTGGCGCCTGAGACATCAGGTGACGACAGATCGTGACGGCCCGTCAGCGTCGTAGGCCTTCTCCTCGACGATACGGGCCATTTCCGTCATGAGGCGATCGATCTCGTCCATCGTGTTGTAGAAGTGTGGAGAGATCCGAATCCCAACGCCCGGCCGATAGTCGACGACGAAGTCGCGTGCTTTGAGGGCGCGCGACACCTGGAGTGCGTCCGGTGGGCTGACGGCAACCGTCCCAGCCAGCCGTTCAGGGTCGCGAGACGCCAGTGACGGAAAGCCGTGCCGATCCGCCAGCTCGAAGACGCGGCCTGTCAGCTTCTTCGACTTCGCGCGGATCTGCTCAACGCCGATTTTCGCGATGATCTCCAATCCTGGCAATGCTGCGTAGTACGCCGGGATGGCAGGGGTTCCGTTCATCATGCGCATGGCATCGCCTCGTGCCGCGAGCGCGCCGATGTCGAACGCAAACGGCGCCCGATGAGCGAACCACCCTGTGAAGTGCGGTTGCAGCGTAGAGGCGATGTCCGGTCTGGTGTAGAGAAAGGCTGTGCCCGGTCCGCCGCACAACCACTTCAGACAGCCGCCGACGAAGAAGTCCACCCCTAGCGCCGTTACGTCAACCGGGATAATGCCAGCGGACTGATATCCATCGAGGAGTACTCGCGCGCCAGCGTCGCGAGCTCGAGCGACCACGGGCGCCGGATCCATGATGAACGACGTCTTGAACAGCACGTGGGACAGTGACACGAGCGCGGTGCGCTCATCGATGGCATCGAGCAGGCGATCGAGCCTCACGGTCAGGTCGGCCTCAGCCGGCACAATGGTCAGCGTGAATCCAGCGGCCTCGTGGGCACGATAGAGATAAATCGTCGAGGGAAAATCGGCGCCGAGACAGACAATCCGATTTCGATCGGGCCTCGGTGTCAGCGACGAGAGGGCGACCATTGCGGCGGTCGTGACGTTCTCGTGCATGCTGATCGAGCCGGGCGCGGCGCCGATGATCGTGCCAATTCTGTCGCCGACTTCACGCGCCATCTCCCACCATCGTTCTTCCCACGCGCGCACGCCACGAGTGGCCCAAGTCTCTGCGTACGAAGCCAAAGAATTGGCCGCCCCCCGCGGCATCGCGCCCAGAGAATTGCTGATCAGGTAGACAGCTTGTTCGAGGATCGGAAACTCAGTCCTCCACTGTTCAAGATCATCTTGCCGCATGCTTCGCGGAGTCTACGCCATTCCCCCGACCTCTGAACCGGGTGTCCATTAGAATCCCCACATGCGACAGTGGCTGGTGGCGATTCTCTTGTCGATCGTCGCCGCAGACATGGTTCGATCGCAGGCGGCACCTTGCTCGCCTGATCCGGTTGCCGGCGCAGACGCCGACCTGTACTGCATCGAATTGTTGCGCGCCGATGGAATCGATCGAGCGTCAGGCACGGCGTGGCTCCTTCCGCCGTCATCGCCGTTCGGCGTCGCCGTCACGCCTTCCGGCGCACACACCTACGACGTCGCCTTCACGCTTCGGGACCTGCCGGAACCACGGGCGCTTGGGCCGTACTCGACGTACGTGGCCTGGGCCACGACGCCCCAGCTTGACCCGGTCGTCAAGCTCGGAGAGGTTCGAAACGGCACGTCGCGGCTGGGGCGGGTGGCATTCGATCGCATCCTGATCCTTATTTCGGCGGAGCGGACAGCCGCGGTCTCGGATCGATCCGGTCGTCTCGTGCTGCGCGGGACGTCGGCCAGCATGCGTATGCAGCCCCACGATCTGGCGTTCTTATTGGCCGGGCTACTCGAGCGGCAGAACACCGCTCCTGCAGAGCATGTGCACGAGATATCCGTGGCACCGGGGACAACGTCGGCGAACCCTTGGACGCCGCCGCCCATGCATCCCCACGTGGTCATGCCACCGGCTCTGATGACACTCCGGCCAGACGTCGCGCCATACCTTCCGGCATCGGGCGACGCGATTCCGCTTGCTCGTCCGCGTGAGCTGCTGCAACTCGCGGACGGTGCCCGATTGAATCTCGATGCCGCACCCGTACGCCGCGTGCTGTTCGGTCGTACGGTGACAATGCTGGGCTTCAACGGCCAGTATCCTGGCCCACTGATTCAGGTCAACGAAGGATCCACCATTGTCGTGCGCTTCACGAATCGCACGGACTTTCCCACAGCAGTGCACTGGCACGGCGTGCGACTGGAAAATCGCTTCGACGGCGTGCCGCACGTGACGCAGGAGCCGATCGAGCCAGGCGGGTCGTTTGAATATCGCGTGTATTTCCGCGATGCGGGCTTGTACTGGTATCACCCACACCATCGGGAGGACGTTCTTCAGGACCTTGGTCTTTACGGCAATCTGCTTGTGCGCTCGCGCGATCCGGAGTTCTTCGGCCCCGCCAATCGCGAGGAAGTACTGATGCTCGACGATTTGCTGGTGGCCGATGCGGGGCTGGTGGGCTACGGCAAGGATTCGCCAACGCACGCGTTGATGGGACGCTTCGGCAACGTGTTGCTCGTCAATGGCGAACCAAGGTGGGAAGCGCGCGTCCGTCGAGGCGAGGTCGTTCGGCTGTTTCTCACCAACGTGTCCAGTACCCGGGTGTTCAATCTGTCGTTTCAGGGTGCTGCCCGCCTGAAGGTCGTCGCTTCGGATTTGGGGCGATACGAGCGGGAGGAGTGGGTGGAGAACATCACCATTGCTCCAGCCGAGCGCTACGTGATTGACGCGCGCTTCACTGAGGCCGGAGAGGTGTCGCTCGTCAATCGCGTGCGCGCAATCGATCACATCATGGCGCAGTTCTTCGATGAGACGCATGTGCTCGGCACCGTTCATGTCTCGTCCGACCAGGCGTCACCCGATCATGGCCAGGCCTTTGCCCAGCTCCGCAAAAACAGCGGCGTAACCGCAGAGATCGCGCCTTATCGAAAGTACGACAGCCGCGCAGTCGACCATACGCTGATCTTCACGTTGCAGGCGGGCGCCTTGCCGTTCCCGCTGCGCCCGCTTCTGAACTTCGAATCGGTCTATCGCAACCCGGTTGAATGGAGCGGGACGATGCCGGAAATGGACTGGATCGTTACCGGACGAACCGCGCAATGGGTGGTGCGCGAGCAGGCGACCGGGCGCGAGAACATGGAGATCAACTGGCGGTTTCGCGTGGGCGACGTCGTCAAGCTCCGGCTGGTCAACGACCGGAGCGCGTTGCACGCGATGCAACACCCCATTCACATTCACGGTCAGCGGTTCTTGGTCTTGTCTGTGAACGGCGTTGCGAACGACAACCTCGTATGGAAGGATACGGTCCTGCTGCCGACAGGCTTCGTCGCGGACGTGCTCGTGGAGTTGTCGAATCCCGGCAAGTGGATGTTGCATTGTCATATCGCCGAGCACATTGAAACCGGAATGCGAATGGTGTTCGAGGTCCAGCCATGACTAGAAATCTGCTGCTCATTACGGCCCTGATCGCCCCAGCGACTCTGGGCGCGCAGACGTTCACGTCGCTCGCACCAGGCGTCCGCGAGTACGTGACCGTGCCCGAGACGTCGGTCGCTCTCACAAACGTTCGCGTCATCGACGGCACAGGCGGCGCCGCCCTCGAGGATCGCACAGTCATCATCGAGAACGGCCGCATCACTGCGGTGAGTCCCGCGGCCCAGGCGAAGCTTCCAGCCGGCGCCCGTACGCTGGACTTGCAAGGGCACACTGTTGTCCCGGGATTCGTGGGCATGCACAACCACACGTTCTACACAACGCGTGGCCGCAGCGTGCAGCTTCAGTTCTCCGCTCCACGGCTCTACCTCGGTACTGGTATTACAACGGCCCGCACGACCGGGGGAACCTCTCCGTATCACGAGATCAACATGAAGCGCGGGATCGATCGCGGCGAGATACCCGGGCCGCGGCTGCATCTGACCGGCCCGTACCTGACGGGACCGGGCGGCGCAGCAACGATGGCTCAGATCGGCTCGACCGACGAGGCTCGACGCATCGTGAATTACTGGGCGGACGAAGGCGTCACCTGGTTCAAGGCCTATACGGACATCAGTCGCGAAGCGCTTCGCGCGGCGATCCAGGCTGCCCACAAACGCGGACTCAAATTCACCGGACATCTCTGCTCCGTCTCGTTCCGTGAAGCCGTGGCACTTGGCATCGACAATCTCGAGCACGGCCTTTTCACCAACAGCGACTATGTGCCAAACCGCGTACCGGACCACTGTTCCGCAGAGATGAGAACCAGCTTGCTCAAGGTCGCCATGGACGGTCCCGAAGTGCAGCAGACCATCCGCGACATGGTCAGCCACAAAGTGGCGATGTCGTCCACGCTGGCCGTCTACGAGCTGTCGTATCCTGACCGCCCTCCGCTCGAAGACCGGGTGCTCGAAGCCCTCGCTCCGGAGGCTCGCGAGGAATACCTCAGCACCCGGAAGGAAACGTCCGCGCGCGCGGCGCAATCGACCATGCCCGAGTTGTTCCGCCGGGCGCAGGCCTTCGAGCGTGCATTCGTCAAGGCTGGTGGACTACTGGGTGCGGGCGTCGATCCCACTGGTTCTGGCGGGGCGCTCCCCGGATTTGGTGACCAGCGGAACTTCGAACTCCTGATTGAGGCCGGCTTCACTCCCGTGGAGGCCATTCAGATCATGACGTTGAACGGCGCGAAGATTCTAGGCGTCGACCGGGAGCTGGGGTCCGTCGCGCCAGGCAAGCGGGCGGACCTCGTCGTCATACGCGGCAATCCGATCGCGACCCCCGCCGAGATCCGCAACGTCACGATTGTGTTCAAGGACGGCGTGGGCTATGACTCGGCGAAGTTGCTGGCGTCGGTGAAGGGACTGGTCGGGATCAGGTGAAGCACGACGACCTGTCGAGCTGAGCTCAAGGCGTGGCCAGGTCGAAGGACAGCGTATCAATCGTCAGGCGCTTGACCTTGGTGTCCTTCGGCACACGGAACGAGAACGTGCACGAGAACGCGGGCGACGATCCGATGTCTGCGAACGACTGGGCGGTGTTGTACGCCTTCCCCGCTTCGTCGTAGAGAACGGGTTTGGCGATTGCGACCGGTTTGAACGCAGGCGTCACCTTGAAGCCCACCGTGACCGACGCAAACTCGTTGGCGTCGCCCGGCTTGATTACACCGCGCACGATGTTGGCGCCAGGCGGGCAGTCAGTGAGGCTGACGTTGGTCGCGCGCGCAACGCCCGTCACGCTCACTTCGAGCCCTTTATACGTTTGTGGCGCCGACTGCGCGATCGCGCTGACCGTCGTGAGGACGGCCAGCGCACATGCGCCAAATGCTACGAGCTTCTTCGTCCCTACCTGCCCCACCTGCCTCACCTACAAAGACCGATCCGGGAACATGATCGTGCGCCACATGTGCGCCGTCGGGCTGTTGTCGTAGCCGAGCCCTTCCTTGGGCTGCTTGAAGTGACGCCCGATGATGTCGATGAACGGCTCTATCGACACCTTGGCATCCCGATCGAACGAATACAGGTCGTTGACGGTCACGAGGCGCGGGAACTCGTACCACCGGTGGTTACGCACCCACTTGTAGTTCTGCTCGAGGTACGGCTCCGGCTTGTAGTCCTCGCCGAAGGTGCGCAGGTAGCTCTCGGGATATTCGTAACCGAACTTCTCGTCGGGATAGAAGCGCAGTGTCTGATGGTGCCGAATCGCAAACGTCGTCTTTTCGGAGACGTACGGCTCGATGATCTGCGCCCCCCACCACCCGTGGTCCACCTTCACCAGCGCGTGCACGGTATCGTGCATCAGGCACGCGAGGACGATCTCCTCGGGCATGCCGGTCTTGAGCGCGCGCGTGGCACTCTGCAACACGTGATTCGCCGGCGCAAAGCGTTTCTCGAAGAACTCGAGCAGGGTGGGCCTGTCCGACATTTTCGGCAGCGGACCTCTGGGCGACCCGTCCCGATTCGAGGCGTTGAAGACGTTTCCGGCGCCGCGTCGAACGCCCGTGCGCTTCGCGTTTTCGGCGTCGATGTCCGCCATCGTGGGGTATTTCTCAGGAGTCGCTCCTTGCTGGATCGAACTGATCGCCGCGTCGAGCTCCTCTTCCATGTAGGCTTCGAGCGCGTCAGCTTTCTGTTCCGAGCTCATCAGGGCGACGGCGGCCGTTCCGCCGAGACTTGCGATGAATGCCCGACGATCGATGTCCATTTCGGGTCCTCCTCAGAAAGTTCCAAGGTTCCAGGGTTCGAACTTTGGAACTTTGGCCTTCTGAGAATGCGCCCGCAAGGGCAACCACGTCAAGCGGCGAAGGCGTAGAATCGTTCCGGGCGTGACGGCGGTGGAGGGAATTATGTGGAAAAACACACGGCGAGAAATCATCAAGGGCGGCCTGGCTGCCGCAGGACTGGGCGTGCTGGGCATTCCCGAATGGGCGCTCCCGGCTCTGGCACAGGGCGAGATGCTCGTGCCCTTTACCGACTTGCCGGAGAACATCAATCTGACCCCGACCCCCGACCGGCGCCTTCTTGATGTCCGCACCATCGACGCCGTGTTCACCCCGAAGGACCAGTTCTTCACGACCCAGCATTACGGACATCCGGAAATCGATCCCGCGGCGTTCCGCTTGAAGGTGTCGGGACTGGTAGACCGGCCCAAAGCATTCTCCCTCGCAGAGCTTCAGAAGCTTGGCCGTGCCGAGCTCGTGGCGGGCTTCGAGTGCTCGGGCAACCGCCGGCCTCTGCAGGGGCTCATCGGCAACGGGCGCTGGACGGGCGTGCCGCTGCGCACGGTACTCGATCAGGCCGGCGTCAAGCCTCAGGCACGCGAGATTCGTCTTCTTCGGCGCCGACAAAGGCGAGGAAGAAGTCGAGTTCCGCACACAGAAGTACAAAGTCGAACAGCAATATGGCCGCAGCCTCTCGCGCGACAAGGCGCTCTCGCCTGAGCCGTTTCTCGCCTACGCACTCAACGGCGAACCGCTGACTCGCCACCAGGGCGCACCACTGCGGCTCCTCGTTCCAGGGTGGTACGGCGCACCCAACGTCAAGTGGTTGTCACAGATTCACGCGCAGGAAGATCAGTACCTCGGAAAATTCCAGGCGCGCTGGTATCGCACGTTGAAAGGCGAAATGATCGACGGCGAGATGAAGTGGACCGAGAGCGCGATTACACACCTGCAGCTGAAATCCTTCATCGCACGCGTCACAAAGGATGGCAGCAGCCACAAGGTGCTCGGTGTCATATTGAACGACGGCACACCGGTCAAGTCTGTCGAAGTCCGCGTCGACGATGGTCAGTGGCAGCCCGCGACCATGGACCCGCGGACCACGAGCAAGTATTCGTGGAAGCTGTTCACCTACACGTGGAAGGGCGCAACACCGGGCGAGCACACGCTGGTTTCACGGGTGACAGATGTCACCGGCAGAGTGCAGCCGACCGCAGAGGAACTGGAAACGAAGAAGACGTTCCTCGAGGACAACTCACAGCATCCACGGAAGCTGATGATTTCGTGAGACTCAACGCACGTTCACATCAAAGGCGGCAGTCCTGACCTGACCATTGCGCTTGATCTGGACCCACAAGCGATACGGCCCTGGCTTGGGAAAGGCATACGGAATGGCGAGTGCGCCGTCGAGTGCCATCTGATGCGCCGCGTGAGCCTCTCCTGACTGCTCCCCGGTGAACTTTTGGAGCGCCGCCATCGAGATGCTCCCCGCAGGATGCAAGTGGACGAAGACCGACCCGTCCCGGCTGGTGACGATGACATGGGCCGCCATACCCATATAGGGTTCCACCGGCAACACGGTCCCGGCTGTGTCGCGAACGGAGAAGGCGAGCATGCGCTCATCGCCAGCAACAATGGGCGCGTCGCCACGTTCCCACACCACTCGCGCTTGATCCGGAAACGGGAACGTGGATGAGGGGGCTTCAGCAACGGCCTGACCGCTGAACCATGAATCATCCACATCGCGCGGCGTGTCGGGAGCGCCGCCGGCAATCTCCACGCTGCTGACGAGCGTCTGCGCATAGCCGCTTTCATGGACGATGTCGCCATACACGCGGTAACGTCCCGCTGGAAGAGGCGGAAGGTCCGCATCGAACTCGAGCGCCTGGGGCGATCGCGCGACCGGATGGAGATGCGCAAGCGCCTCGAGATCCGGCTCTCGGATCAGGAACATGTGCATCAGTTTGCCGTGGTCAGGCAGAAGCGCGTTGTAGCGACTTTCGGGAACGGGCGTGCCGGTCCAGCGGTCGTCTCGAATCGCCAGCGATAGTATCCGGCGGTCATCGCGTTGTATCGATTCAGCGTGGGCGGCGAAGGGACGGTACAAGACGAACCGGCCGTAGCTCAACGCTTCGGCCGCCCACCACTGATTGCCGCCCCAAAGAATCAAGCCCACCGCGACCGCAACGACAACGGTCGCCCATCGCGCCCGGCGTCGACGCACGGCATCGGGCTCGACACCGGGTGGCAAAACGCTCTCGCGCACGGCGCTGCCGATGATCGTCAGGAACCCGAGGGTGAGAAAGATCCCGAGAGCCCCGAGCACGCCACCAAGCCATCGCGGCATCGGCCGCTCCTCACTCGCCAGCGCCATCACCGGCACCGTCGCGGTTCCTGCGCCCGACGGGCCGACGACTTCCACGGCCAACTGGTACGACGTTGCGGTCATGAACCACAGTTCAGCGGCATAAAGCGAGGGATCACCCGGCACCGGCGTCGCGGGCTCAGGCGGTGGCGCGCCTTGCAGGCCGACATTCCACTGTCCCGCACGAACTGACACTTGATAGAGGTCGGCAGAAGTGGCACCGACAACACGCACGGTGACTTGGGCGCGTCCAGGAATCACACCGGGGAGGCGCACGCTGACGCGCACGTCGTAGGCACCCGCTTTCCCCGTAAAGAACGTGTCCGGACTACCGACGTGGGCGGTTGAGAGCGCGGCCAGCAGCAGGATCCCCGGCCGGGCGCGCCTGATCATCGCTGAACTCGCTTCATCCAATTGCCCCACCACAGGCCGAATCGCGCGGACACGAAGGCGAGCGCTAGTGCGATGGAAAGACCAACAGCGAGATCATCGGGTGGGTTTATCCGATACCAGCGTCCCTGAATGTCCGGCGGCACGCCGTAGTCCATTCGGTGACTGCCGAAGAAGTCGTTACGCGCCCACGGCGTCATCAGGAAATCGGCGAACGGCCACTGCGCGGCAACAAAGCTCGCGACGAACACCACGCCGATGACCGCCGCAAGCCACCAATCGCGGCCGCGCCCGGGCGACACACGCTGCATGACCAGGTCGATTGCCAGTGCCGGGACAACGAGCAGCAGCGGAAAGTCGGGCGGCATGAAACGATCGATCTGCACGTGGATAGGGCCCAGCAGCGGTCTGCCCGAAAACAGCGGCAGCACGAGCACCATGATGATGGTCAGCAGGGTGTAGACCAGGGCAGTGATCGTCGCCGGCCAGCGCGCGACCGAGGCCCGCGCCGAGCTGACCAGAAAGAAAACGAACACGCCAGACGATACCTGGTAGAACAGCGACTGGTGCATGTCCCATCGCTGGATGTACTCGGTGGCCACTGTCGCAGCCAGCAGCACGAGAAGGCCGGCGCCCAGCAGGTAGAGCCGCCCAAGGTGACGACGGTCGCCGATCGCGCGGTTCTGCCAGGCCAGCGCCATCAACATCGCACCGCATTGAATGGCAGCGATGCCGGCAGCAAGCAGCATATGTGGCGGGCTGATGATCTTGACGTCGAGTCCGTAGGTGTTGTGCCACCAGTCGTCAAAGGGCGCGGAGGTGATCATCGCGAACGCGCCCCAGATGCACACCCACGCGCCGAGCGGCGCACGGAAGCCCCAAAAGCGCACGGCCGTTCCCCGCTCCTCGGGCGAGCCTGCAAATGTCGTTCGGAGTGCGAGCCAGCCGCACGTCAGTCCGGCCACGACGCCGCCGAGGTAAATCGCGAGGTGGGCAGGCGTCCAGAACGTATCGCGTCCGATCGTGCGGTGCCACGAAATGTCCCAGATCACGCCGAGGACGACGCTCGTCGATGCGAAGAGCACGGCGTAGATCGTCCAGGGCGCGCGCCTCGTTGCGGTGCGCGCCGCAGAGATCCCGTCGAAGGTTGAAGCGGTGACAGCAGGAGTAGACATAGAACGCCTTGCGGCATTTTATCCGCAGACGCGGATAAATGAATTCAGCCGCAGATAACGCAGATAACGCAGATCAGGCAGATTACGCCATTGGACGGGGCGCTGGCCCGCCGCGGCCGAAGGCCGCGGGCGAACGGCAAGGCCCACCGGAAAAATGAGACCTTCGGCGAAGTCAACAAGGTCTCATTTTGTCCGGTGGACCTTGCCGTTCGTTCGCGCAGGCTTTGCCTGCGCGCCGGCCAGCCCCATATATCTGTGCCATCTGCGTCATCTGTGGCTACCTGTCTGCGCCATCTGCCACGGATGATAGCCTTCCACTATGCGCACCCTCGTGATCCTGGCGGCCGCAGTGGCCGCCTCCGCGTGTGCGACGACTTATCCCGTGACCGGCCTTGTCGTCAGCGTGCAGCCGGCGACGGCCAGCATGACTGTCTCGCACGACGAGGTCCCCGGGCTGATGGACGCGATGGTCATGCCGTTTCTCGTCCGGGACACGCGCCCGATTGGCGCTGTACGTCCTGGCGACCGGGTCCGCTTCCGTCTGGTCGTCGGAAGGAACAGCTCCCACATCGACAGGGTCCAGCTGTTGTCGGCCGCCGCGACCGACTCCGGATTGATCATGACGCCGGCGGCATCGACCCTCGTGCCAGTTGGTGCTGCAGTACCCGATTTCAGGCTGCTCGATCAGCGAGGCGCGCCAGTCACCCTAACAGCGCTACACGGCCGCGTCGTCGTCGTGACGTTTATTTACACGCGATGCCCGCTCCCCGACTACTGTCCGCGCATGATCAGAAATCTGGATGCCGTCCGCGATCGCTTTCGCGCGCGACTGGGGAAGGACCTGACGCTCCTGACGGTTACCTTCGATCCGCAGTACGACACCCCGGAGCGTTTGGCTGAGTACGCGCGGTCATACAATGCGGATGTCGAGGGCTGGCATTTTCTCACGGGGGACGCTGACGGGATCAGGCAAGTGTGTGAGGCCTTTGGAGTCGAGTATTGGCCCGACTCGGGTTTGATCACTCACACGTTGCAGACCGCGGTAATCGACCGCGAGGGGCGTTTGGCGGCTGCCGTAGAAGGAAAAGACTTCACTGGTCGCCAGATCGCGGATTTGGTACAAGTCGTTCTCGAGCGCTGAATAGTGAGTCCGTGGACCGTGAACCGTTTCTATCGCGGCCGGAACTCCATCGTCGTATCCCGTCGTCGCGCGGTGCGAAAGCCACGCACATATTTGAGCGATGCGGGCGTCGAGTACTTCTCCGCGTAGGCGCGCTCGACCGCATCGCGGATCCGCGCGCCTCGTGCTCGCTCGGCGCGAATCCTGATATGCCGGTCACCGACTTGAATCACACCGAGTGGATCCTCGAGAAATGTCTGATACCACCCGCCCGGCTTCAGCGTCCACGACCGGGCGAATACTCGCCCGCCGACGACGACGGCCCAGATGCCGATGAAGCGATGGTCGGACCGCGCGCCGGCCCGCACGCCGAGAATCTTGCTGTCGTCGATCGCCGCGACGATTGAACCTGAGAGTCCGCGCGCCTTCGCCCTGCCGCGCGCGGCCGACTTCTCACTGGTCGGCATAGCCGTCATCCCATGAACGTTTTGGGTCTTGATTTCTGAGATCGACGCCGAATGCCAGCCACGCCTTCAGCGGGAATAACACATTGAGCCAGCCCGCATGAACCTCGTGCCACTCCTCCAGTCCGATGCCATCATGGGTGAGCAGGAGGTCGGTGCCGCCCTGGCCGTCTGGTGAGAGTTCGAAA
This sequence comes from uncultured Acidobacteriota bacterium, assembly GCA_963846425.1. Taxonomy (GTDB): domain Bacteria; phylum Acidobacteriota; class Vicinamibacteria; order Vicinamibacterales; family UBA2999; genus JACCSI01. Next base: position 137,872 of record CAWJVW010000005.1, read on the forward strand.
CGAGCCGCGCCGCCGAAATAGTCGATCGTCAGAACTTGCGGCGGCCGCCGCTCCAGCACCCGACTTCTGCAGACACATCCGTTACTGAAACAGAACTCTATCTCGCCGTGGTGTTCGATGGCCGAGATTGCCCAAAAGCGAGCGCGGCCGTCGGCAGAATCAAGGGCCTGGTAAACGCGCTCGCGGGACGCGGGGATGTGCATCCGCCATCGGATCGTCCCCCCAGGTTGGTCTCCCTTCATTCCGATGAGGAAGTCTCAGATCACTTGGTTGTGACAGTCGCCTGGCCCACCGCTGCGGCCAAGTCGGCCATGGTCGCGAGACGCGGGCCGTGCAGCGCTGCAATCTGCCGGACATCCAGTTTCAGCCGCTGGATGTTCTCGAGCAGATTCACCGCGAATGGGCTCGGGACGGCCGGCGGCGGGACATTGGGGGCAGTCGGCGCCCACGCGTCCACCTCGATGAGAACCTTTTCCGCAGGCAGGTACACCATCACGAACGCATCGTTGTGGCCGTTGCCGGCAATGTGATGCACTTCGATCGATCGCTTGCCATCGGTCAACACGTGCTTGTCATTGACGGTCTCGAACGTCGCCGTTTTCTTCGACTGAGCGAGGCGATCCGGGTTCAACGTCCGTGGCGCCGCCCAGGCCTGCTCGTAGTACGGCCGGTTCAGTTGATGTGTGACGATTGTTGCGCCTTCGTCCACGTAGGTCCGTAACCCGCCCGAATGGTCGAAGTGATGGTGCGAGTTGATCAGATATCGGATCGGCTTGTTTGGAATTGTTTCCTTCACCTTCGCGACGACGGCCAGCGAACGCGCCTCGTTGAGCGGTGCTTCGACCACGACAATGTGATCCTGCTGATCGATCGCGACGCTATGGTGGGACCCGCCTTTGATGTAATGAACGCCGGGCGCGATCGTTTCGGCCGTCGCAGCGACGGGCGCAGGGCTTGACGAAGTCACAGCAGCCGGTACCTCGATCGCAACATCCGGATTCGCCGTCACTGTGGCGATTGTGAGCTCCAGCACGGGATGTCCGCCCTGGGTCCGCACGATGCGGCCCGGGAACGTCACGCCGCTATAGTCGCGGTAATCAGTGTAGGAGACCTCAACGGGCGTATCGCCCAGAATCGGATTGTCGATCCACGTCTGAACACGTTCGACGTGATTCTGCGCGTTAATCGTTCCGACATAGCGATGCGTGCCACCCACGGTGAACGAAATCTCCGAGCCGCTCCCTGACGGCTGCGACGTCGCGTTGTTCGCCAGAGCGGCCTTGATGAAGCCGTGCGGCGTCGTCCAAATCTCCATCGTGCGTTCTTCGACTGCCGCCGGCTGCGCTTGAGGCGCGGGCGGGGCGCCGGCGAGCCCCGCGATGTTCCAGGCCGATGTTCCGCTCACGTACTGGTCTGGCCGCTGCGGCACAGGCGCCGGGCGGGCGCGCCCCGGTTCGACCGTCTGCTGGCGCGTCATCTGGACGCGGGCGGCCGGCATCTCGTAGTTGATCGTGGTCGTGTAACTGCTGACGTCGAACTGTGGCCACGGCAGAGTGGGACTCGGGGACTGACCGAACTGAAACCAGCGTCCGCTTCCGGAAAACTCGATCGACCTCAGCTCGTCAGCGCCAAGCGCTTCGCGCGCAGCCTCGAGCGTTCCCGGCTGCCGCGCACAGCCCACAGCCGCCGCACTTGTCGCAATGGCTATCGTCGCGATCATCAGCTTGCGCATTTTGCTGCTCTCCATCTCCAACCCGCGACCTCGTACCCGGTGACCGGTGTCGAGTGACCGTGGACGTAGGCCGTAGACCGTGGACCGTGTTACCGCCGCGGCGCCTCCGTCCGAAGCCCGGGCTTTCGCTTGAACAAGTCAACGTCGGCCTTGTCCCATCTAATCAGCCCACGCTCGTATGCCAGTCGGCTCTCGACGACGCGACCCTGCGCTTGCAGTGCGGCTGACACGCCGAAAAACGCGTGGCCGCTTCCGGGCTCCCGCGCAAGCGCCGCGCGATAACCCTCTTCAGCCACCTTCGCATCACCGAGTGCCAACGCCGTGATGGCCATGCCTTCTGCAACCGGGCGCGGATAGGATGGCGGTTCGGTGTAAAGGAGCGCGGCTTCGTCGTCGGCGGCTTTACGGAACGCCGTCCAGGCTTTTGCACGATCACCGCCGTACGCCGTAAGTGTGGCCTCGAGCTCCAGTTCGGCGATGGCCAGTGGACGCCGGGACCCTTCCGCTTTCTTCACGTGCTGGGACATCTCGCCGAGCGTGGTGCGCGCCTTGTCCACCTGTCCGATGCTGGCCTGTGCGAGTCCGATGGCCCACAACCGCCAGGCATGTTGCTCGGGCCGGTCGTACACGGGAATCGTCGAGCCGTCGAGGATGACATCCCACTTCTGGAATCGAACCAGCGTCTTGACGAGCGCGTAGTAGCCCTGACGATACGTCACGCGCTGGTTGCTGCCGCTGCGCTCGCGTGGCGTCTCTTTGAACTCGTTCATGAGATGCCGCACGGCTTTCATCGACTCCTCGTAGCGGCCATCCAGGTTGAGCGAGTGAATCATGAAGTGGACGTTGTGCCCGTGATGCCCATTGGGATAGAGCACGTCGGCCTTCATGTAGCCGCGCTCGTTTTCGGCCGCGGAGTTGAAGGCGGCAATCGCGTCGTCGATGCGATCGCTTTGCGCATAGATGTGGCCGGGCATGTGGAGGGCGTGCGGAATGTTCGGCACCAGTTCGGGATAACGGCGGCACGCGTGCCACGCGCGCTCTGGCGTCTCGCTCCCCTCGTACCCGTGGATCAAGTAATGATGCGCGCCGAAGTGTTCATCGTTGTTGGCCACCACCTTCTCGAGCAGCGCAATGCCCTCCAGCGTGTTCGTGCGGGGCTGCTTGGTCACTGAATCGAACCCGTCGAGCAGAGCGAGTCCAAGGATCGACGCGGCCTCTTCATCGTCTGGATACGCTGTCACGAGCTTGCGCAGCGCCGCGATGTGATCGAGATCTCGCGTCTTCGACGCCGGGTTGCGACGGGCCCATTCGGCTTCGATGTACATCCGCTCCCTCGCGGACACCTTGTCGCGAAGCGACATCGCTTTCTCAGCTGCCTCGCGGGCCCTGATCGCGGGGCTCAGCGCGGCTCCGTTAGTGCTGCGGGCAATTGCGGCGGGTTCGGTACGCGTCGCTTCGGGCGCGGCCATGCGACCGCCCTCGTTAGGGTCGCGAATCAATTGGAACGCCGGGCGATAGTCACCGGCCGCACTCACCGACATCCCCCAGTAGGCCATGGCCATGTTGGGATCGAGCGTGGCGGCCTGCAGAAACGATCGTTCCGATTCGAGGAACCAGAACGAGTGCATTTGCGAGATGCCCTGATTGAAGAATTTGCGCGCCTCCTCGGACACGGTCGTCACCGGCATGTTGGTGACGCCCATCCCGTCCATGAGCCTGGCTGGGAGGAGGGGTTGTGCCCCCGGGGGCACTGCACAGAGGTCGGCTTCGGGTCGCACTTGAGCCTCGGCGGTAACCGCGACCAGCAGTAGCACCACCGAGCAACGACAGATACAGTTCAGCATGGCGAAAGTATAGCCCTCCCGAGTTCCTTGTTGCGTTCGTTGTTGCCCGTAGCTGCTTAATCCGACCCGCCCTGCAGACGGAAGACGACCGCAGCCAGCGCACCACCCAGAAGAGGGCCGGCCCAGTACAGCCACAAATGCTGGATTCCCCCACCGCCCAGCATCGAGTCGACGAGAATCGGTCCCGTGCCGACCGCCGGATTGAAGGCGCCGCCTGAAATTGAACCGCCCGCGAAGGCGCCAACGACAACGGTGAAGCCGATCGCGAGGCCATAGAAGGAATTGCCTGAGGTCGCTTTTGCCGTGGCGACGTTCAACACGACCAGGCACAGCGCGAAGGTATAGAGGACCTCAACGAGCAAGGCGGCAATTATCGAGACGCCCCCCGGAGCGGGCGCGAAGGTACGACCTGTAATCACCTGTGCCACCAGGCTTGCTGTAATCGCCCCGGCGAGCTGCGCGATCAGATAAGGCGCGACTTCGCCCGTCGCAAGCTTGCCGCGCATCCAGACTGCCAGCGAGACTGCCGGGTTGTAGTGACCTCCCGATACGTGACCACCCATGTACACCATGATCATGAGTGACGCGCCGATCGCCAGGGGCGCCATCGGCGTTCCTCCGATCACGCAGAGCCCGATCGTGAGAACGAGAAAGAACGTGCCAATGAACTCGGTGAGGTATTTCCCCATGGGTTGCTCCTCGGCGTCCGGTAGCTTATCTCACAGCACCGAGCGCAGTAAGATCGAGCCGTGCGCAAGCTGGACATCTTCACTCACATCTACCCTTCGGCGTATTTCGATCGCGTGATGGCGGTCGCGCCACACTTCAAGGACATTGGCAAGCGCATGCGCAATGTCCCAATGCTCATCGACCTCGACGTGCGCTTTCGGGTCATGGATTTGTTCGAGGGGTACCAACAGATCCTGTCGATCGCGACTCCGCCGATCGACGTGTACGCCGCGCCGACGGACGCGGTCGATCTCGCGCGACTCGCGAACGACGGCATGGCAGAACTGGTCCGCCGGTATCCCGACCGGTTTCCTGGATTTGTCGCGTCACTGCCGCTCGCCGATACGGATGCGGCGCTGGCGGAGCTGCACCGCGCCGTGGGCACTCTGGGCGCACGCGGCATTCAAATCTTCTCCAACATCAACGGGCGCCCACTCGACACGCCCGAGTATCTCGCACTCTTCGATGCGATGGCCGACTACGACCTGCCCGTCTGGCTTCACCCTTACCGCGGGCCCGAGCTTGCCGACTACGCCACCGAGTCGAGATCCTCGTTCGAGATTTGGTGGACGTTCGGCTGGCCCTACGAGACGAGCGTCGCGATGGCGCGCCTCGTCTTTGCGGGGTTGTTCGATCGACACCCCGATATCAAGATCATCACGCACCACATGGGCGCGATGGCCCCGTACTTCGCAGGACGAATCGGTCCCGGATGGGACCAACTCGGCGCACGAACCTCCGACGAAAATTACGGCGCCGTGCTTCAGCGCCTCGCGAAACGGCCGATCGACTACTTCCGGATGTTCTATGCCGATACGGCGCTCTTCGGGGCGTATGACGCGACGGTGTGCGGCCTGCAGTTTTTTGGTGCCGGGCACGTCGTGTTTGCGTCCGATGCCCCGTTCGATCCCGAGGGCGGGCCAATGTATATCCGCGAAACCATCGCCATCGTCGATCGGCTGCCGATTTCCGACGAGGATCGGCAGCGCATCTACTGGCGCAACGCCACGGCTTTGCTCAGGCTGAGTTGATGGCCCCACAAGGTCAGGGTTATGGACTAATCGGTGGAGTCGCAGGTCCCAGGCCCTTGTAGAGAAACTTCTGTACTCTCTTTCCTTCGTACGTTTCAGTGATGTACAGGTTGCCGCTCACGTCCGCAGCGATGTTGTGCGCACCGTAAAACTGACCGGCCCAATGTCCAGCGCGGCCGAACGCGCTCACCACCTCGAGCGAGTCGCGGCGCAGCACCCGAATCTGTTGATTGGTTCCGTCCGGCACGATGAGATAGGTCTGCGCGGGGTCCCCCGAAAACGCGATGTCCCACACTGACCCGCTGCCAAGCGTCTCCTTGGCGATAAACGCTTCCTTTACGAAGGTCCCGTCTTTGCGAAACACCTGAATCCGGTCGTTGGTGCGATCGCACACATAGACGAGACCGTCGCGAGAGATGCGCACTGCGTGAACGATGCGGAACTGCGGCGGCGGGGGACCCTTCGGATCGTAGTTGCTGGGTCGATTCTCGTGTTGGACGACGCCTTTGAACGGGCCTGGGAGACGCTCGCCAGCGCTCAGAAAATAGCCATCGTCCGGAGGTTTGCCATAAGCGCCCCAATGCCGCTTGTAAGCGCCGGTGGTCGCGTCGAACACGATGACGCGATGGTTCACATAGCCATCCGCGACGAAGAGCTCGTTCGTCGAAGCATCGACCATCATGTGTGCAGTGCCGCCGAGGTTCTGTGTATCGTTGCTGCCCTTGCCCTGACCCTTTTTGCCAATCTGCAGGATGAATTTTCCGTCGCGCGTGAATTTCAGGATCTGAGCGTCCTTCTCCCCGCCGCCGCCCAGCCACACGTTGTCTTCGCCGTCCACATGGATGCCGTGCTCGAGGTCGGGCCATTCGTAACCCGCGCCCGGACCTCCCCACGCGGAAACCAACTTTCCGTCCTGATCGAATTCGAGCACCGGAGGCGCCGCGCGCCAGATGGACCGGGTCTCGTTGGGTTGAAGCGTCGCCGGCCGATGGGTGATCCAGACATGCTCACGCCGGTCGACTGCCACGCCAACGACTGATCCCAGGATCCAGCGGTTTGGCAAAGGCTGAGGCCAGAGCGGATCGACGACAAACGTAGGTGCCTGAAGCGGTTCCTGCATGGCATCCGTGCGAGCGGGGCCGACGCCGTCGAGCAACTGCCCGAGCGCGATCATCATCAACCCGACATGAAATGCCCTCGCGCGTGTCATCGTTCGCCGGCACGTAGTGTAGACGATAGGAATTGTCATCGAGTTGTCTACTCGGCGGTTTGCATCGCAGGGACTGATCGGGTAGACTCCCGCGCCCAACGCAAGGTTACAAGGTTTTCAAGGTTCCACATTCGTAAGGCCGAAAGGAGACTCTCGATGCGCCTACCGAAATGGTTACTGATCGTGCTCTTGGTGTTCGTCCTGCCCGTCGCGGCAGTGACATCGCTCCAGGAGAAGGGAGGCCAGGAAGAGTTCGGTCCGTACGAACTCGTGCCGAATTGGCCGCAGCCTTTGCCCGATGGCCCAGATGGTGTGAAGCACGAGGGCTGGACGTGGGGATCGGTCGGGGCTGTGTATGCCGAGACCCCGGACCGTATCTGGATTGCGCAGCGCGGCGAATTGCCGTTGCCGGCAGGCGCAAAGCCATGGACGCCGTACGCGCTGCTCAACCCGTCGCGCGGAAACGCTACCGGCAATGACGATGGATTGGGCGCGACGTGCGAGCCAACGAAGGAAAAGCGCGGCTGGGAGCGACGCTATCACCACGTGATCTTCGCCGTGGATCGCGCCGGCAAAATGGTCGAGTCATGGCCGCAGCACGACAAACTCTTCGAGATGACGTGCGGGCGCGGCCCCCACAAGATCAAGATGAGCCCGTACGATCCCGAGAAGCACATCTGGGTGTTCGACGACCAGCTGCACGTCATTCACAAATTCACGCATGATGGCAAGCTCGTGATGACACTCGGCACCAAGGGCAAGAGAGGTCGCGATGCAGGCAAGCTCTTCGATCGGCCCACGGATATCGACTGGCTGCCCGACGGCACCTTCTTCATCAGCGACGGCTACGGCGGCACGCGGGTGGCAAAGTTCGACAAGGACGGCAAGTTCCTGATGGACTGGGGCGGCCCTCCCAAGGATCCGAAGCAGCCCGGACCGAATGAGTTCAATACCGTGCACAGCATCCAGATCAGCAAGGACCGCCGCGTCTTTGTGGTGGACCGGGGCCATCGGCGCATCCAGGTGTTCGATGAGAACGGCAAGTTCCTCGACATGTGGACGACCGGCATTCGCTCATCGCCGTACGCGCACCTCATCACGACCGATCAGTTCCTCTGGGTCTCGGATGGCGGCACGCACCGGGTCCTCAAGTACGACCTGAACGGGAAGTACCTGTACGGCTGGGGTGGACCGGGCGACTACCCCGGCGGGTTCAATGGCCCTCATTCGCTGACGGTCGACCAGGATGGGAATCTGTATCTCGCCGAAGTCTTTGGCGGTCGCGTGCAGAAGTTCCGGCCGAAAAAGGGCGCCGATCCTGCCAAGGTCGTGGGACCGGAGAATCGCTACCAGGGCGGCAAGACCAACGACTGAGTTTCTGGGACACACAGGGAGATCAGGGAGATCGGGGAGCCAATTTCTCCCTGATCTTCCCGCGCTCCCTTGATCTTTCCACTCCCCCAGGCCCTTCTGCTTCCCTGATCTCCTTGATCTCCCAGTGCTCCAGGCGCAGCCGTGCAGAAGACAATTCAGAGACAAATCAGAGACATCGTTTGACATCGGCGCAAGCCCATTGGGGTTACCCTCCACGCACGCATCGCGGCGTCACTCTCAGTGCGCCCGCACAGGTGAGTGCCCGTCTCGTGCCTCGATTTCGGTGAGGAGGCCTCCATGGTCGTTGTCACTTGCACCATTTGCAGCCGGCTGCAAAGCGCGCGGTCGTTCTTCCGTCGTGGGCTCGAACTGCTTTCCGTCCTGGTGACGATAGGGCTGCTGGCCAGCCCTGCCTTCGCGCAGGGCGGCCGCACGGAAATCACTGGCACAGTCGTGGACCAGGGGAAGGCTGTGCTCCCTGGGGTGACCGTGACCGTCATCAATGAGGCCACGGGGCTGGAACGCAATGCGGTCACGAGTGGAGATGGGAGGTTCGTGATCTCCACTCTGGTCCCCGGCACGTACACGATCAAAGCCGAGCTTCAGGGCTTCCAGACCGTGACCCAGACGGGTCTCGTCCTCAGCGTCGGGCAGGAGGTGGCGGTCAACCTGAGCCTGAACGTGGCAGGCCTCGCAGAGACCGTGACCGTGACCGGCGAATCCCCGCTGGTGGAAGTGACCTCGAGCAAGATCGGCTCGAACATCTCGAACACGGAGATCGACGGCCTGCCCAGTCAAGGGCGAAACCAGTTGAGCCTGATGCAGCTCGTTCCGGGGCTCACGCCGAGCCTCAATCCGGGGTCGTTCGAGGGCGGTCAGTTCAACGCGAATGGCCAGGCCACAACGGCCAACCTGTTCCTGGTGGACGGCGCGTACGACAACGATGACCGCCGCGGGGGGTCACAGGGCACACAGGCACGCGTCAGCCTGGACACGATGGCCGAGTACCAGGTTTTGACCCACCACTACTCCGCTGAGTACGGCGGGTCGTCGGGCGTGGTCGTCAACGCCGTGACGAGGAGCGGCGCGAACCGATTCTCCGGCCGCGCCTTTTACTACTACCAGGATGACGATCTCAACGCCACGAATTACTTCCTGAAGCTGGATGGAAAGGAAAACCCGGAATCCGGAAGCAAGGTGTGGGGCGGCAGTGGCGGCGGGCCCATTGTCAGGAACAAAGCGTTTTGGTACGCCAACGCTGAACGAACAGCGAACCGGGAAGCGGCCAACCTGAATTTTCCGGCCGATGCCGCTCCCTTGGCCGTGTCTTATTCGAGCACGACCGACTTCACCGGCTGGAACACCTTCGTGCGTGGCGACTATCAAATGACCGCGAACAACCATCTGAGCTTCCGATGGGTGCGGGAGTCTGTGCTGACGGAGAACGACGAGATCGAAGGCAACGAGAGCACGCCCGACAACGCCACCTTCGAAAACGACAGCGGTGACCAGGTGTTCAGCTTTGCGGCGACCTCGGTGCTGAACAATCGCGCGACCAACGAGTTCAAAGTCGGCCACGTGCGCGAGAACCTTCTGCAGGGACCGCGAATTTTCTTCGATGACAACTGGAAGTTCATCGGACTGAACGGACGAGATCAGTTCGATCTGGGATCGATGAACGCACATCCCGACTACAACGCCGGGAATCGCAACAACTACCAGGAGGATCTGATTCGCTCTGTTGCGGTGGACGATTCGTTCACATACTTCCGTCCCGGATGGGGCGGTGATCATACGTTCCGGGCAGGCGTGGGGTGGAGCCGAAACGCAGCCCTGCCACAAGGCACGGCCGCCAACCTGGTTGGCCTGTTCAACTTCACAACCAACGCCGCGTTTAATCCCGCGAACGTGCGCACGTATCCCAACCGGTTGCAGATTCGGCTCGGTCAGATCGAATTCACACAGAAGGACTGGCGCACGAACTTCTACCTGCAGGACAAGTGGCAGGTCAGCAGGAAAATGACCCTCAACCTCGGCGTCCGGTACGACTACCAGCACCTGACACCGCTGACGAAGAACGCCTTCGCCCCTCGGCTCGGCCTCGCCTACGACGTTGGAGGAGACGGCAAGACGTTGTTACGCGGTGGCGCAGGCAAGTACTACCAGCTCCATCAGCTCAACGTTATCCAAACGTTGCTGACAGGGGCGGTCATCGGACCGTCGTTCGTCTTCGACACGGGCGAACAGTCGTCGCCGGCAACGACAGGTCTATTTGCCCCCGACACGTTCACGGGCTTCGGCTTCAACGGCGTGGCCACCGGCTGCCTCCAGCCCAGTGGCAACAATGGTCTCGCGGTGCTCAGCCCGACCTGTCGCGCGTTCCTGACCCAACTGCGTGACCGGGTCCTGGCGGGCGGCTACGTCAACGACCAGCCGAACGTTGATGGCGATCGCAGGCTCCCTTATTTGTGGGCGTTCAGCATTGGAGTGAAGCGCCAGCTAGGGTCTGCCCTGGCCGTCTCTGCCGACTACGTCGGCAATCGCGGGCGCGACCAAGTGGGGCAGATCGACATCAACGAGGGACCAGCCGGCGCCAACGGTCGGATCACCCGACGGGGCGTCAACATCTTCGATCCGAACGGCGAGCTGGTCCCGCCTGAAGCGCGGAGCACCAATTTCAGGCGTGTGATCCAGTATCAGTCGCGCGATGAACTCAATACCGATTACAACGCGCTGGAACTGGCGCTCGAAAAGCGAATGTCGCAGCGGTGGTCGGGGCGTGTCAGCTACACCTTGGCACGCGCGCGTGATGTCGGCGCCATCACGAACGACAACGACCTGCGCGCTGACTTTGGTCGGACGAGCTTCGACAACCGGCACGCGCTGGCAATGAGCACCAACATTTCCGTGTGGCGTGGGCTCGGCGCGGGGTTCGTCTTCCGCTACTACTCGGGGTATCCGATCAACGAGACGATCGGATCCGATGCGGCCTCATTCCCAGGAACCAACGGCGATGGCGATGCCAATGATCGTCCGATTCAGGGCGTGAACGACGCAGCTAGACCTATTCTCTCGCCGGTGGATGGCAACGGGCGCGCGATCCGCAACGGGATTCAGGGCGAGAAACAGGTATTGCTGGACGGCCGCTTTCACTATCTCTGGCGGATTCAGCGATACGAGGCTGGACTCTTCCTTGAAATGTACAACCTGACCGATCACGTGAACTACGGGAACCCGACAGGGAACCGGAACAACACGAATTACATGGTCCGAACCGTCGCTGGTGATCCGCGGACCGTGCAGCTTGGCGTGCGCATGACGTTCTAAGTTTCAAGGTTCCAAGGTTCCAAGCACCAGGGTTCGAACGTGCCATCCAGAACCCTGGGACCCTGGAGCCTTGGAACCTCTGGAACATTGCAACCTTGAACCCCCGAAGGGAGCTGGCGATGTCGAAATCGGCCCTGGTTTTGGTCCTCGTGCTGGGTCTGTCAGTAACGTCACACCTAGCGGCGCAGAGCGGTGACGGGAGTCTTCGCGGAACAGTCAAGGACGAACAGGGCGCAGCGATGCCGGGTGTCACGGTTACCGCGATCAGCCCGGCGCTTCTCACTCCAAGCGTGTCTGTCACCGATGACGTCGGCAACTACCGCCTCATCAACCTCCCTCCAGGTACCTATGCGGTGACCGCGGAGTTGACCGGATTCTCCGTGTTCCGCCGCGAAGGCATCCTGCTGCGCGCAGGAGCGAACTTCCAGGTCGACATCACGATGAGCCTGGGTACGCTCCAGGAGACCGTGACCGTCGCCGGGGATTCGCCGATGATCGAAGTATCCAGTCCGAGCAACGTCCTGAACATTCAGGGGGAGTTTCAGAAGACGCTGCCGCTGGTCGAAGGCAAGTATTGGAGTGACTTTCTCCACATGACACCTGGCGTGATGTCCCGGCCGCACAACGATGGGAGCGGTCGCCAGAACTATTTTGGCAACGCCGTGGATCACCGCGACGCCGTCGTCGACATGGAAGGGATGATGGCGAGCAACTACAACGACTCGAACATCAACCGCACCGCGCTGAGCACCGAGGCCGTCCAGGACGTCCAGATCAAAACCGGTGGAGTCGACGCCGCGTCGCCCATGGGATATGGCCTGGTGCTCAACATGATCAGCAAGAGCGGTGGGAACCAGATGAGCGGATCGGCGGGGTGGACGTACCAACCCTTCAAGTGGAACAGCGATAACACCGGCGGCGTCGGCACGCCCGCCACGCGGGCTATCAACCAGGCCGATTTCTCGGTCGGGGGTCCGATTCGGCGCGATCGAATCTGGTTCTTCGGCGCGTACCGCTGGCAAAACAACGAGACGACGCCAAGCCGCATTCCCAGTGTCGTAAGCGCTCTCAGAGCCCTCTACCCTGACACACCCTTCGAAGATACGTCGCTCAAAAGCCAACAGCCGTACGTGAAGGTGACAGCGCAGTTGGCAGCCAACCACACATTGTCGGGCGTGTATCAGGGTGATCGGCTGCACATGCTGAATGTCGGCCAGACCATGGCCAGTTTCGATGAAGTGCTGTCGACTGGCGGAGCGTTGTATGGCGCCAAGCTCACGTCCGTGTGGGGCAACAACATCACGACGACGTTCACCGCGAGTTACAACAACAAGGGGGGCAACGGCCTCGATAGCTACGACGGTCGGATCATTCCCGGCCCGAGCATCGACGTGCACCCCTCGTTCACGGTGGCGCAGGGGCGAGCGACAGGAACGGGCCTGCTCGTGACGACCGGCGGCAACCGTTCGGTGGGATGCCTCGGCTGCATGCTCCTGGACGAGTCGTCGGTCACGATGCTCCGCGGCGACCTCACGTGGTTCAAGGACGACCTGGCTGGGTCACATCAGTTTCAGGTGGGATTCCTGGCGCTGCCGGCCAACAACTTCGATCAGGAAACCGTGTACCTGAACGACGGGTTCATCCATGAGGAACAGCGTCTCCTGAATCCGAGCAACCCCGCAGCGGGGACCGTGCCGTTCCATCGGCAGTACATCACTGGCGAGTTGAGTCTGCTCTCGGCATCCGGCCGCGATAAGGACATCGGCTTCTACATTCAGGACACGTGGAAAGCCAACTCGCGGCTAACGGCAACCATGGGCGTTCGCGTGGACGTCGTCCGGCGCTTCGACGCGCAGCGCAACTTTTCACGGCAGTCGAGTACCGAAGTCGGACCGCGGTTGGGGATGTCTTACCTGATCACCAAGGATGCGCAGAACGTGCTGCGTGCGACGTTCGCTCGCGTGCACGAGCAACTCCAGGGCGGGCGGCACGGGGTGTCGTCGTTTGGTGGTGCCGATGCGGCCGCGACGCGGGACATCTACGATCTCGATGGCAATGGGACCTTCGAGCAGGAGTTCATCTCGCCGGCCCGCTCGGCGACGGTCTCGAGCCTGCAATTCGACGAGAACATGAGCCAGCCAATCATCGACGAGGGGATCCTGGGCTATCGCCGCCAGTTCCCTGGTCAGGTCAGCGTGGACGTGGCCGGCATCTACCGCAAGATCCACAACATGTTCGCGCAGACCGACATCAATGGGATCTACCCGAGTGGTCCCTACCAGCCGTTTGGCGGATTCGGGCTCGTCGATCCAAACCAGGGGATCGTCTACAGGCTCACGAACAACGATTGGAGCGCGATGCACTACTACGCTCTCCAAATCACCGTTGCGAAGAACCTGTCGCGCAACTTCCAGGCGATGGCGGCAATCCATCAGCAGTGGCAGCACGATAAGGGCACGTGGAACCCGACCGACCCGGCGCGTTTCATTCAGCCTGACGCCTTCCCCAACAACCGAATGCTCTGGCGGACTCGCGATCCGAACGACCACAACAGTTATCCAGGTAGTACCACCGCGCCGATGTGGAACCCGTTCTCATACCGGTTCAACGGCACCTGGCATGCCCCGTACGGGGTCATCGTCGGTGGCAGCTATTCGGTGGTCTCCGGCGGGTGGAGCTCGTGGATCGTCGACCAGCTTGCGCCCAATGCTCCAGAGCTCGCGATGTTTGGCCCGGCGACAGTGGTCTCGTCGACTGGCTCGGTCCAGTCCAATCCGCTCAGGACGCGCATCCGCTTCGTCTACCCGACCCGAGGCGAAGGGCAGGTCCTTCTGCCCGCCACGCACACCGTCGGCCTGAAACTCAGCAAACGGATCCGGTTGGGCGCGGCCCGCGACGTGGACATTGCCGCCAACATCCTGAACCTGCTCAACGGCGGCCGCGGCACCGAGTACGCGCGCGGCGGGGCGAATCGCCGCTACAACACCACGGCCTACCTCCAGCCGGGCAACCTGCAGGCGGCGCGGTCCTTCCAGTTCGACGTGATGTTCCGCTTCTGAGGAGGAGAGGACGATGAAAATGGTGTGGGCGATTGCAGCGGCACTCAGCGCAGCAGCGCTTGCTGGCTGCCAGCAATCAGCAGGGCCCGAGGTGACCGCCGCGGCCCAGGCAACACCTTCGCAGGATTCGATGTCGGACGGGGTGCAGAACGTGCGTCTCGTCGGCTACAACGACTTGCAGGGGCGTACGGCGCTGGTGACGACGACCAAGTCGGATCCGGCAAACGGCAACTGGGTTTACATCGGACATCACGACTCGTTTCACGACGAGAAGCCGCTCCTCAACCCGATCACCGGGAAGATGGAGTTCAACGGCACGTCGATTCTCGACATCACCGACCCGGCGAAGCCGCGATACGTGTGGCACATCCCCAACCCGACGAACAAGAATTCGCGCAGTACGTCGGTGGTGTACGACTACAAATTCGATTCGTCCGGGCGCGATTATCTGATTCGCAACTCGGAGGCACTGACCAAGGGCGAGACGGGCATCGACCTGAAGTACGAGATCTGGGACATCACGTCGAGAGACACTGACCCCTCGAAGATCTCGCTGGTCGCGGAGATCACAGGCACGCCCCCCAACTCGTGCGGTGCGAAATGCGGCGGCAAGTTCATCATGCGCGCGCACAAGGGGTGGTGGTCGCAGGACACCGGCTATTTTTATGCGGCATCGGGCGAGCCCGGATTTCGCAACATCATCGTGCAGATCTTTGATCTGAAGAATCCGAAAGAGCCGAAACTGGTTGGACGCGCGTGGATTCCTGGGCTCAAGGATGGTGAAGCCGGCTACGAAGGCCAGTACACACATCATCCCATCGTCGACGAGGACAACAAGCGCCTGTATGTGGGCTATCGCAACGCCGGCGGGCAGGCCGCATCGTTCGACATCACCGACCCGGCAAAGCCGAAGCTGGTGTGGTCGATCGACATGAACCCGCCGTTCCGCGGGCCGCATACTGTGTCGCCGATCGTCTACACGAAAGTGCCGAACGTCGGCGCCAAGGGCTTGCCGCGAACATACGCCTTCATCGTGGACGAAGCGGGAGGCGGCGCGGACATGAAGCCGTGCAACTACCCCATTCGGGCTGCGTCGTACATGCTCGACATCACTACCGAGACGAAACCGATGGTGGTATCGACGTGGCAGGTGCCGGTCGGGAACTTCTGTGAGAAAGGCGGTCGCTTCGGGCCGCACCAATCGGCAGAAACGGTCAACGGCAAGCTCAATCGCTTCGATGACAAGATCGCCTGGATCGCCTACTTCAACGCCGGAGTCCGGGTCGTCGATCTCACTGATCCCTACAATCTGAAGGAGCTCGGCTACTACATTCCGAAAACCACCAAAAACTCGTATCCGATTTCGGAGGGGCAGCCCGTCGCGATCCAGATGAACGACGTGGACATCGATCACCGCGGCCTGGCGTACGCCGTGGATCGCGCAGGGGCGGGACTGTTCATTCTCGAATACACCGGCAGCAAGAATCGTACGACGAACTAGAAGGGGGACTCTTGTGATGAGAAAACTCAGCGCCGCAACGGCGGCACTCGCACTGCTATTGGCCATCGGGGGCGTCGCACAGATGCAGGAAAAAGGCGGCGGCGACGAAACAGGTCCGTACGATCTGGTCGCCAACTGGCCGCAAAACTACTGCGGTGACGGGTACATCATCGGATCGACCGCGGGCATCTGGGCTGAAAGCCCCGATCGCGTGTACATCTTCAATCGCGGCTGTCTGCCCGTGCTGAAGCGCGAGGGCGGCGGCGGCGGAGGCGGTGGTGAGTTCATCCCCCAGCGCAACGCGTCCGGCTACGACATGTCACAGAAGGATCCCGCGCGGCATCCGCGGTGGGATCACGTTTTCAACGTCGTCGACCGTAATGGCAAGTTAATCGAGTCTTGGGAACAGCACAACAAACTGTTCGTGCGGCCGCACCGCATCCTGGTCAATCCGTACGATCCGGAACGGCATGTATGGCTCGTCGACGACGGCGCCCATGCGGTCTATAAGTTCACGAAGGACGGAAAAACGCTCGTCCAGACGATCGGCACGCCCATGCAGTCGGGCAACGACCAGACACACTTCGCCCGGCCGACCGACGTCGCGTGGCTCCCCGATGGCACCTTCTTCGTGAGTGACGGCTACGTCAACACCCGCGTGGTCAAGTTCGACAAGAGCGGCAAGTTCCTCTTGACCTGGGGTGAGAAGGGCACGCCGCCGAACGAGACGCGGCCCAATTACATGAACACGGTCCACGCCATCTCGATCGACAAGAATCGCAGGGTTTACGTCAGCGACCGTGCGAACTCGCGCGTGCAAGTGTTCGACGAAAACGGAAAATTCCTCGACGCGTGGCCAAAAGTGCGTCGTCCGTACTCCTTCCTCCTGACCGACGACCAGCATCTGTGGGTAGCGGACGGCATCACACAGAAGTTCACGAAGTTCGACCTCAACGGGAAGCTTCTGTACTCGTGGGGCACCTTCGGGGCCTTCCCTGGCGGGTTCTGGGGCGTGCATCAGTTCCACACCGACAGCGATGGGAACCTCTACACGGCCGACGTCCATGTGGGACGGCCGCAGAAATTCAGTCCGAAGAAAGGAGCGAACCCGGCGCATCTGATCGGTCGCTACTTCCCTCGCGCGACCACGAACTGACCGCGAACGTTCTGACGGAGGACATGTCGGCATGCGTCGGTTTGTCCTCCCCGTTCTGCTGATACTCCTGATTCGGGTGGACGCAGGGGCGTCCACCCGCCAGGATCTCGACAAGATCCGCGCCTCCAAGCGCGTCGAGGCGGTTGCCGTCGATCACCCGATCCGTCTCGACGGCATCCTCGACGAACCCGAGTGGGAGCGCGCGGCACCCGCCATCGACTTCTATCAACAGCAGCCCGCGGAGTTCGAGCTCGCCACACGAAAGACGGAAGTACGTTTTCTCTATGACGAGGACACCTTGTATGTCGGGGCCGTGCTGTACGATCCCGAGCCCGGTCGGCTGATCATCAACGAGCTGAAACGTGACTTCGGCGGAAGCAGTGGTGACGGCTTCGGGTTGATCCTGGACACGTTTCAAGATCGACGGAACTCGTTTGGATTTCTCACCAATCCGGGCGGGGCGCAGCGCGAGTCGCTCGGGTACGAAAACGGCCGCCGCAATGACGCCAACTGGCACGGCGCGTGGTCTGTCAAAACGGCAATTCGCAAGGATGGTTGGAGCCTGGAGTACGCCATCCCGTTCAAGACGCTCCGCTTTCCTGAAGCGGGTGCACAAGAGTGGGGTCTGAACATGGTGCGCTGGGCGCGCCGCGCCAACGAGACCTCGACATGGGCGCCAGTCCCACGGCAGTTTTCACATTACAACGTGGCGTACGCAGGCACGCTCAGCGGCATCACCAAGGTCGAGCCCGGACGCAATTTCCAGATAAAACCCTTTGCGACTGCAGAAGTGGGCCGGGTGGCCGGTGATCGCGGTGGATGGAATGGAGACGCTGATGGCGGATTCGACCTGAAATGGGGAATCAAGTCAGCCTTCGTCCTGGATGGCTCCTGGCGCACGGACTTCTCGCAGGTCGAGGCCGACGAGCAGCAGATCAATCTGACGCGGTTCAGCCAGTTCTTCCCGGAGAAGCGCGAGTTCTTTCTGGAGAGCCCCGCCGCCTTCCAGATCGGCCTCCTCGAAAACGACAACGAGAATCCACGCCGCGACCTCGTGCCGTTTTTCAGCAGGCGCATCGGTCTGTCGTCCGATGGCCGTCCTATTCCGGTGATGGGTGGGCTCCGCTTGACCGGCCGCGCGGGCCGGCAAGGTGTGGGGCTGCTCAACATGCAGACTGACGACTTCGAGGGGCGTCCGGGCGACAACTTCACCGCCGCACGGGTGTCTCATGATCTGTCAAGCACTGCCGCGGTCGCTGGCTTCTACTTTGGGCGCGAAGCGGCGAGCGCCTCTGGGTTCAATCGCGTGGGGGGATTCGACGTCCGGCTGAGACCGCGCCCGACGCTGGAAATCGAAGGGTACGCCATGCGCAGCGCGACCACTGCCCGCGACGGCGACTGGGCAGGGCGCGCCGGTCTCCGGCTCGACTCGCGGCGACATCGTGCGCGGCTGGGGTTGCTCCACATCGGGGACGACTTCCAGCACGATTTGGGCTTCGTGAGACGCCGAGGGGTGGGCACCGCGTTCGGCAGATACGCGCGAGTCTTCCGACCGGAAGACTCGTCGCGGCGCGTCCAGGAGTTCAGTCTGGGTGTCGACTTCGAGTCGACGACCGACGACAGGTATGCAGACCTCCTCACCCGCGTCGGCACCGTCAATTACGAGATGCTTTTTGCCGACAGCAGCGAGTTGAGAGCCTGGGGGCGCAGCACGTTCGAGCAGTTGCGTTCGGCATTTGGAATAGGACCAGTCCTGTCAGTGCAGCCGGGTCAGTACTCATTCGAGGATGTCGGGTTGGAGTTCCGCTCCAATCGAAGCGCGGCCCTGTCAGGCAGTCTCGAAGTGAGTGCGGGCGAGTTCTGGTCGGGCCGTCAACGGCTGGCTGGCGGCGGTCTTCGCTGGCGATTCAACGCTCACCTCGCCGTCAGCACGACGCTGATGCGCAATGCCGTGACCTTGCCCGAGGGGTCGTTCAACGGAGATCTGGTGGGGCTGCGTGTCGACTGGTCGTTCACACCACGGATGTTTCTCAACGCGTTTGTGCAATACAACGGGGAGACCGACGTGTGGCTGTCGAACGTTCGCTACAACCTGATCCACCGGCCGCTCAGTGATATCTATGTGGTGTGGAATGAATCACACTCGCCAGGCGGCGCCAGACGAGCGCTGCTGTTGAAGTACACGCACCTCGTGGCGTTCTAACCTAGGTGCGACGGGTGCGACGGGTGCGCTGGGTGCGATGGGTGCGGTGCGCTGCACGGGTGCACGAGTGCACAGGTGCGGGACACAGGTGCGGTGCATCTAGCACCGGTGCACCGCACCGCACCGCACCTAGCTACCCAGCGCACCCGTCGCACCTGTCGCACCCGTTATCCAATCAGCTGATAGCCGCTGCCGTGCACGGTGACGATGTAGCGCGGCTCGTGAGGGCGTGGTTCGAGCTGCGTCCGGAGTTTGGCGATGTAGTTGTCCACGGTGCGCGTCACCGATAGCTGGTGATAGCCCCAGACGTCGCGCAGCAGTTGTTCGCGGCTGACGATCTCGTTGCGATGCGCCAGCAGGTAACGCAACAGCTCGAACTCGCGTGCCGAGAGTGGCAGACGCCGGCCCTTGCGCACAACGAGCCGTTGCCGTACGTTCACTTTCACGTCACCGAAGGTGAACTCGGGACCTGATTCGGAGTGCCAGTCGTCGCGCCGGACCTGCGCGCGTACACGCGCCAGCAGCTCCTGCACGCTGAAGGGTTTGCTGACGTAGTCGTCTGCACCGATATCGAGTCCGCGCACGCGGTCCTGCTCATGCGTCCGCGCAGTCAGGATGATGATCGGCACGCGGGCGCCTTGATTGCGAAGTTGCTCGCACAACGCAAATCCGCTCATGCCTGGCAACATCACGTCGACGATGACCAGAGAGACAGCGCGATAAGTGAGCTCGTTCAGGGCCTGTTCAGCCGACTCGACGGCCGTGACGTGGTAGCCCTCGAACTCCAGGTTGTCGGTCAGCAGGGCACGCATCTGCGGCTCGTCTTCGACAACGAGCACTTCGCGTGATGGCACGGTGGAATCGTGAGTCTGGCGCTTCATCAGACGCTCTCCTGCCCTCTTGCGTGTGCCGCCGCGGGGTTTTCGCTGATCGCCGGTTCGGGTGGCGCGAGCGGCAAGATGACACGGAATGTGCTGCCCTCGCCGAGGACGCTGTCCACTTCAACGCGCCCGTGATGGGCATGGACGAGCTCCTGCACGATCGGCAAACCGAGACCAAACCCCTCGCGATGCACCGACGCACCACTCCCGCGATAGAACTTGTCGAAGATGTGCGCACGGTCCTCTTTGTCGATTCCGATGCCGTTGTCCGCGACCTCGAAGACGGCCAGGCCAGGCTGGGAGCGGACTCGAACGCGGACCTGTTTGCTCTCGCCCGAATACTTGAGGGCGTTGTCGAGGAGGTTGACCAGCGCCTGTTCGATCGCCGCAGGATCCGCCAGGAGTATCGGCGCCGGACCATGGACATCCACCACGAACGAGAACTGCTGGCTCGAGAGGCTCCGCTCGAAAGCGGTGACGGTTTCATGCACGAGCGCGGTGAGATCGACCCGCTCGAACTCATACCCGCGCTGTTGCTGCAGGCGCGAGTACTCCAGGATTCGCTGGACGAGCGCCGAGAGCCGCGCAACCTCGCCCCGAATGATCCCCAGATACTGCGCCAGCTTCTCAGGCGACTTCGCACGATCCATGGTCACCGTTTCGGTGGCCGCACTCAGCAGGGACAGCGGCGTCTTGAGCTGGTGCGAGACGTGCGAAATGAAATCTGCTTGCATGCGCGTCAGCTCCGCCGCGCGGCGATTTGCCTGGACGGTGAGGCCGAGGGCCACGAGCATCAACACCACGGACAGGACGGTGGGCCAGTATCCGCGACTGATGCCGGCAACCCCGCTGCGTGGGTCAGCGCTCACTTCAATCTGCCAGCGGTTCGGGCGCATCACGCTCGACAGTCGCGAGTCGATCCGAACGACAGGGTAAAACTGCATCGTCAACGGCACTCTCGCGACTTCGGCGTGGGGCATTGAATCGCCGAACACGACCTTGCCGGACTCGTTGATCACGCGCAGGCGCAACGGCACTTCGCCGCCGCGACGCGTGAGCAGGGCCCCCACGCTCCGGTCGCGCAGGCTCGTGAACAGATTTTGAGTGCTTGTCGCGGGGTCGACGACAAAACCCAGGACAGCGAAATACTCGAGCCGCCGCGCGTCGGTCCAAAAGACCCGAAGGAGGGCCTGCCGCTGGGTGGAGCCAAGGCCCTGGGCCGCGACGTAGATATGCTGTTCAGGCGCATGACGTCGCGCCGTTTCCATGATCGCGCGGCCCAGCTCCGGATCGCGCTCCAACAGCAGTTCCGCTCCCCCCACGTTCGAGAGCCGGACGATATTGCGTTCTTCACGACTCTGAAACAGCGCCTCCCCTGGAAATTCAGCTTCGGTCTCGGCGCTCCACATGAAGAATCGGTCCACATGCGAGTACTCTCGCAAACCGTCCGCGAACTCCCTGGCGACCAGATCGAGCCGCCCGGCGCGCAACTCTGGGTGGTTGACCGCGGTCAACGTATCAAACACGGGCCCGTCGATGGCACGGTGCACCTCGACGGCCACGTCCGCGGCCGTTTGCTCGCTGATCTGCCGGAGGATGACCCGCGTCTGCGAGTCCAGTGTCGAGAGCGCGCGGTGCTGAAAGTACAGAACTACACCGGCGGCACAAAACGTCGCCGCAATCGCGAGGACCATGGGCTGCAGGCCTCGAACCGCGGATAGCAATGACCTCATGAGGTGACTTGGTCGCACGTTACGCGCCCCAGTCGCGCCTGTCAAGGTGGGTGCAGGAGGCCCCGGGGCCATTACACTTGGCTGCGACACGACCATGCCACCGCAACCATTTCAAATCCGCGGCAATCTCGATACCCGCTACGCCGACGTCTTCACTCCGCAGGCCGTTGCTGCCCTCGCAGCACTCGCGCCCTTGGATGCCGATCGCAAGGCCATGATGCGCGCCCGCATCGAGCGCCGCCAGGCACGGGCGCGCGATCGGGCACGAATCCACTTTCTCGACCCGGACGATCTGATTCCCCGCACCCACATCACCGTGCGGGCAGCGCGCGAGGGCGCCTTTATCGGAAGCGAGATCCCCCCAGACCTCCGGCGACAGTGGATCCAGGGCACCGGACCCGCCGCTCGGCCAAACGCGCCGGTCGAAACGAGCATTCGCAACGTGGCCTACGCGCTGCTGTCCGGCGCGGATGGCTGGATGTTCGATGCCGAAGATGCGCTGGGGCAGGTGTCGACGATGGCGCTCGACAATCAGCGGAACCTCAAGCTCGCCATTCATCGCGACGCGACGTTCCTGAAAATCGCCGAACGGGTTGCTGCGGAAATGAACGACTGGGCGCGTGGGTTTTTCGCGCGGGTGATTATCGACGACTGGATGCAGCAGCTCGATTTCACGACGAAGATCTTTCGTGCGCGCGGGCTCCATCTCGACGATCGGCACGTGCGCCACGCCAGCGGCGACGGGTTTTCGGCATCCTTCGTGGACGCCGCTCTGTATCTTGCCAACAACCACGAAGCACTCGGTCGGTCCGGCAGCTCGTTGGTGCTGTATCTGCCGAAAATCCAGACCGCCGAAGAGGCGGCCATCTGGAACGACCTGCTCGCAACGCTCGAACAGCAACTCGGTCTCGCGGTTGGCACGGTCAAGGTGTATGTGCTCGTCGAGCAGATCGAGGCGTGCTTTCAGCTGATGGAGATCCGCGCGGCGCTCGCGGCACGGTTCGTCGGCTTCAACACCGGTCGCTGGGACTACATCAACAGCGTGTCGGACGCGATGGCCTGGGATCCGGATTTCGTGAACCCGAACATCGATGCCATCACGATGACCTACGGGTACATGCGGAACTACGAAGATCGCGTCCGGCGCGCCGTGAACACACCCGACCAGCGTGGACAATACGCGCTCTGGCAAGGGGGCATGGAACCCAACATTCCAGTGGGATCCGACGCTGGCGTCGCAAGCGGCATGAAGCGAGCCATCGCCGGCGCCGAGCGTGAACAACGCGAAGGCGCCAGCGGCAAGTGGGTCGCTCACTGGAAAATGGTCCATATCGTTCGCCCAGTCTGGGAGAAGGTCGGAGAGGACAACCAGTTGGGACGCCGCTTTCCGCCTCTCACCTATACACACGACGACGGCGACGGCCTGACGCTCGTCGAGCCCGCGCCTCGCACGATCCGCGGGGCGCGCGATCTCCTGAGCGTGGCGCTGCAATACGGCAACGCGTTCGGACAAGGACTGCAGGCGGCCGCGCTCAAACCCGCAGACTTTTTCGGCAATGACGATGTGTTGTACCTGATGGAGGATATGGCCACCGGCGAGATCCGCTTGAGCATTCTGTGGGAATGGCTCCACAAGCACGCAACGCTCACGGCAGACGATGACGGGGGTGTGAAAGCGAGCGATCGCTTCACGCCCGATCTGTTCGCTCGTCTTCTCCGTGAGGAGTACGAAAAGCTGCAGCAGGCCAGCGATCGAGACGTCTATGACGTGTCGAAGACGACCACGCTGCCAATCGCACGCGAGATCGTAGAGACCTATGTGACGAATGACGTCAAGCTGCCGTGGTACATCGATTTGCTCAACATCAATCTCGACAACCACGATCTGGCCGAAGCGAGAAGACGGATCAGCATGCTCGCCGACGCGTTTCATGCGGACGGGACGAGGATCACGGAGAATCTGGACTTTCAGGTGCGCTAGGTGCGCTAGGTGCGCTAGGTGCGACAGGTGCGGTGCGGTGCACAGGTGCACAGGTGCACGGGTGCGGGTGCTCGGGTGCACGAGTGCGGTGCACGGGTGCGGGTGCACGTGCGCACCTGACGCACCTGCGCACCTGCGCACCTGACGCACCCGTGCACCGCACCGCACCTATCGCACCTATCGCACCCGTCGCACCTGTCGCACCTGTTACTGAACTTCCGCGCGGTAGGTTTCGGTCGCGAGGTAAGTGGCGCTAACCGTGATCGCAGCCAGCACCATCATGTAGATCGCAACAGCGCTTCGTCCCCAGGTCACGAGCAGCGCTGTTGCGATGAATGGGGCGAGGCCGCCGGCCAGCACGGACGCGAGCTGGTAGCTCACTGACGTGCCACTGTATCGAACGCTCGAGCCGAAGAGCTCCGAGAAATAGGCGGCCTGCGGACCGTACATCGCATTGTGCCCAACCGTGACGCCCAGCACAATCGCCAGCCAGATGACTGCCGATGATCGCGTTTCAAGCAGCCAGAAAAACGGAAACGCGTAGGCGAGGGAGAAGACGGCGCCAAACAAATAGACGGGCCGGCGGCCCACGTGATCGGACAACGCGCCAAAAGACGGAATCGCAACGAGCCCCAGAAGGGCCGCCAGCGTCACACCCCATAACATCGTCTGGCGAGACACACCGAGCGCCGACGGGCCGTAGCTGAGCACAAAGACGGTGTAGACGTAAAACAAGCCGTTCTCAGCGACGCGCATGCCCATGGCGAGCAGCATGCTGCGCCGATACCGGCGGACGGCGGTCATGAGCGGGCGTGCTTCCTGTCGGGAGGCTTGCTGCAGCCGCGTGAAAGCGGGCGTTTCGAGGATCCGCAGCCGGATGAAGAGCCCAACGGCCACCATAGCCACACTCAGGAGAAACGGCACCCGCCAGCCCCACGACAAGAACTGTTCGTCGTCCAGCCTGCTGAACAGGCCAAACACGATAGTGGAGAGAAACAATCCGGCTGGGACACCCATTTGCGGCCAGGCGCCCGCGATTCCGCGTCGCCGGTCCGGCGCATGCTCGACAGCCATCAGCACCGCGCCGCCCCATTCGCCGCCGACGCCGATGCCTTGCGCGAATCGCAGGACCACCAGCAGGATGGGCGCCCAGACGCCGATACTGTCGTAGGTCGGCAGCAGGCCAATCAGGAATGTCGCGACACCCATGATACCGAGCGAGTAGACGAGCATCGACTTGCGGCCGAGGCGGTCGCCGTAGTGGCCAAAAACGATGCCGCCAATCGGACGTGCCACAAAGCCGACGGCAAACGTGCCAAAGGCTGACAACGTGCCGACCAGCGGATCCACATTCGGAAAAAACAATCGATTGAAGACAAGCGCGGCGGCGGTGCCGTAGAGAAAGAAGTCGTACCACTCGATGGCGGTGCCGACGAAGCTGGCAAGAATGACCGGCCGGATGCTTCGCAAGTCCTGCTGGTCGGGTGTCACGGTCGGGGCTACTATAGCCCCACATATGGCTCGCCTTCTGGCCCTCTGCCTGCTGTGGCTGTTGGGCGCTTCACTCGAGGTGACCGGCCAGGCCCCAGCCACCGAGCAGGCGACCTTGGCAGGCGGTTGCTTCTGGTGCCTTGAAGAGGTGCTCGAGAAGATTCCTGGCGTTATCTCGGCGACGTCCGGCTACACCGGAGGCACGCTGAAGAACCCGACGTACGAGCAGGTATCGAGCGGACGCACGGGCCACACCGAAGCCGTGCGCATCACATTCGATCCCACCCGCGTCACATACGCGCAGATTCTGGACGTCTTCTGGCGCAACATCGATCCACTCGATGCGGCGGGACAGTTTTGCGATCGTGGCTCTCAATACCGCTCGGGTATCTTCGTCCACGACGAGAAGCAACGACACGCGGCGGAGTCGTCGAAGCAGGCAGTCGTCGCGTCGGTGCGGGGCAAGGGATCAAGCCAGTCCCAGCCGCCAATCGTCACCGAAATCGCGACCGCGGGCCCGTTTTATGTCGCCGAGGACTATCATCAGGACTACTACAAGAAGAACCCGTTCCAGTACCGCTTCTACAAATTCAGCTGCGGGCGCGAGCGGCGCCTGGAACAGGTCTGGGGCAAGCAGCAATAAACGGTCATTTGAACCGTTTGGAATCGTCGAAAGTGGCTTCGACTTTCGCATTTGCCGCAGGTGTGACGGCGATCGGCTTGCCGGCTTTGCCGTAGGTATCCCAGGGCGTTCCGACCGGGGGTGGGCCAGACTGGCCGTCGTAATTGGCCTTCTCGTCGTATACCAACACAACGTAAATGGGCGTCGTGCCCAGGCCCTTGAACGTTGTCACGCCGCCATTCTTGGTAATCGTCTGCATGCCCATGGGTTGGCTTTCGGCGGTCGGGTTGGGATGATCGAACAAAAACACCGAGATCTCGTGCGTCGCATCGACGACGCCTTTGCCCTTGTAAGTGGCCGTGACCGTCAGTTCGCCCGTCTGTGCGGCTGCCGCGGCGGCGAACAGCAAAACGGCCAGCACCATCGACATCGTTCGTTGCGATTGCATTGAGCCTCCAGTTCCGCGTCAGCGGGGCGTGGTGAGTCGGGCGGTTCGCGAACCGCCCCTACACGTTACCGAAGAAGATCCGACAAAAATTCCGCAGTGCCTGCCGGGCCGGTGACTTCCAGCCATAGCGGGCCGAGGTCAGGCTCCACCGTCAGGTGAAATCGCAGGAATCGGCAGCACTGCCGTTCGGCATCGATCATCCGCATGATCTCGTCCATCACCTCGGATGAGCCCGCGAATCGGAGGCGAATGCCACCCGTGATCGGGTCCCGCGACTCGGCGCGCGCGATCAATCCCGGCAACAGTTGATCGCGTCGTTGCTGCAGATCCGCGGGGCTGAGCGTGCAGGCGATCGGAAGTTCGGTCATCGTTCCTAGTATGCACTACCAGCGCGATGCGACGGCCCGTACAACACACGTCCCGGTCGCGCAGAGGTCATCGCCCCGTTCTCGAATACAACCTGACCGTTCACGATGACGTGCGTCACGCCTTCCGCATATGAATGCGGCTTCTCGAACGTCGCTGTATCACGCACCCGAGCGGGGTCGAAGATGGCGATGTCCGCCTTGAGTCCCTGGCGCAGGACGCCGCGGTCGGCCAGACCCAGCCGCTGCGCAGGCAGCGCAGACATCTTTTGAATCGCGACTTCGAGCGGGAGGAGTTTCTTGTCGCGCGCGTACACACCGAGAACCCGAGAGAAGGTGCCGTAGCTTCGGGGATGCGGATGATTCTTCCCAAAGATTGGAATCTCGCCGTCGGAGGCAATCATCGTGGCTGGGTGGACGAGGATGCGCTGGAGATCCTCCTCGTTGATCGCATGGAAGATTCCCTGAGCCCCACCCTGCTCGACAATCCACAGCGCCGTCTCGGCGGCATTTTCGAGTGTGACGGCCAGCCCACGGCCTTGTGTGATCTGACCGAGATCTTTCCCGGCAAGCGACGGATCAAACTGACAACTCGAAACGACGACATTCTTGGGGTCGCCGCCGCCGCGTTCGTCGCGGATGATTGCCAGGGTTTCGGCTTTCATTTTGGCGCGCAGCGCCGGATCCTTGAGACGCGCGAGGACCGCGTCGCGGCCGCCCTCCTGTGCCCACGCCGGCAGAAGCGCCGCCCCAATGCTCGTCGCCGACGCGGTGTATGGATACTGATCGATTGTTGCATCAACGCCCCGCGCGCGCGCGTCGTCGATCAACTTGAGCGAGTCCACCGATCGTCCCCAATATTTCTTGCCGACCACTTTGTGATGGGTGACCTGTGTTGGCAGGCCGCCCTGCTCGCCAATCGTGATGGTCTCGCGCACGCTCTCGAGCACCTTGGATGCTTCATCGCGCATGTGCGAAATGTAGATCCCACCCAGACGCCCCGCGACCTTCGCCAGCTCCACGACTTCGGCGGTTGGAGTGAACGTGCCGGGCACATAGAACAGCCCCGAGCTCAGGCCGAACGCGCCGTCCTCCATTCCCTGTCGCACCAGCCCCCGCATCTTCTCGATTTCTTCGGCGGTGGCGGCGCGATCGACATCGCCGATCACACTCGAACGAATCGATCCCTGCCCGATGAAGCTGGCGAAATTGGGCGTGATGCGCGTTGCGGCGACCTTGGCGAGAAAGGGCCCGAGCGGGACGGCAGATCCGCCATCGGGACCTTCAATCAGCGTCGTGACACCTTGCCGCACGTAGTTGTCGGCGGTCGGGACCTCGAAAATCCCACGTCGCGCGTGAGTATGGACATCGATGAAGCCGGGCGCGACGACGAGACCGTTGAGATCGATGACGCGCGTGGCGGCGTCGGCAATCGAAGGCGCGATCCGTGCGATGGCGTCCTCTTGCAATGCAATGTCACCGCGGTACCAGGGGCTGCCCGTGCCGTCCACGATGCGGCCGCCCCGAAGGATCAGATCGTAGGTTGCGGGCTGCGACAGCGACCGCACGTCGGAGCCGCCTGTGGTGAAGAGCACCAGTACGAGAAGAAGCGAGAAGGCATTGCGCATCCGCGGACTATAGACGAGGCGTGACGGATGACAAAACTGTCAGGGCCCTGAACCAAATCGGCCGCGCCAGCCATCTCGACTCTCCACATCGTTAGTTCCGCTCATTGGCGCATTGCCCGCTAGATCGCGCTTCGAGTCGGTGCGGTTCTCTGCGGGCCTGCTCCGGCAGAGCCTTTGCACGGTCGCGCCGGATCGGAGGTCTCATGCGCTCGTTCATCGTTCGACGAATCGCCCTTATCCTCGTGCTCCTGGCGTGGGCAACTGGCGCCGACGCGGCCACTTACCTGGTTGGCCCCGGCCATCCCTACACGACGCCTTCGGCCGTGCCGTGGGAGTCGCTGCAACCAGGCGATCTCGTCCTCATCCACTGGCGGAGTACGCCGTATCGAGACAAATGGGTGATCTGCCGCGCGGGCTCGGCTAGCGCACCCATCGTCGTTCGAGGCGTGCCTGGCCCTGGCGGCGAACTGCCGATCCTCGATGGCAACGGGGCGACCACACGCCTCGCGCTGGACTACTGGGGCGAGCAGCGGGCGGTGATCAAGATTGGCGGCGCCAGCATCCCGGCCGACACCATGCCGCGCTACATCGTGATCGAGAACCTCGACGTGCGCAGTGCCAGGCCCCCGTTTGGTTTCGTCGATGATGGCGGCAGCGCACAAAGCTACGTAAACAATGCCGCCGCGATCTGGATCGAAAAGGGCGAGCACATCACGGTGAGAAACACCCGGCTCCATGACAGCGGCAACGGACTCTTCGTCAGCTCGGCCGAGCCGAACATCTCGCGCGACATCCTCATTGAAGGCAATGCCATTTACGACAATGGCAACGTCAGCAGCCTGTTCGAGCACAACACCTATACTGAAGCCCTCGGCATCGTCTATCAGTACAACTACTTTGGTCCGACCAAGGCTGGTGCGGGCGGCAACAACCTGAAGGATCGCTCAGCCGGCCTCGTCGTGCGCTACAACTGGATCGAAGGTGGGAACCGCCAACTCGATCTGGTGGAAACCGACAGCCCCACGATTCAAGGCGACTCGACCTACCGTCAGACGCTGGTTTACGGCAATGTCCTGGTCGAACTCGAGGCCGCTGGCAACCGGCAGATCGCGCATTACGGCGGCGACAACGGCACGACTTCGAAGTATCGCAAGGGCACGTTGTTCTTTTACAACAACACGATGGTCTCGTATCGCACGGATCGCACGACGCTTTTTCGGCTTTCGACCAATGACGAACGTGCGGACACACGCAACAACGTGTTCTACGTGACCGCCGCCGGCACCACGCTCTCGCTGCTCGATGCGACGGGTGTGCTGGATCTCTCGCACAACTGGTTCAAACCTGGTCGCGTCGCGACCTTTGGCACGCTGAGCGGAACCATCAATGACGATGGCACTTCGGTCGTCGGCAGCTCGCCCGGCTTCCGCGATGAGCCCGCGCAGGATTTTCGGCTGGCGATGACGTCGGCCAACGTCAATGCGGGAACGTCTCTGGCTCCGGCCGTGTTGCCCGATCACGACATCACGCAGCAGTACGTCAAGCATCAGGCAGGCCAGCCGCGAGGAAATGATGGCGTAATTGATATTGGCGCCTTCGAAATGGAAGACGGGCAACCCGCTGACCTCGTCGTCACGACGAGCAGTCTCCCGTCAGGCACGGTGGGTACTCCATACAACACCATACTGAGTGCAGCGGGTGGCATTCCGTCCTACGACTGGATCGTACAGACGGGAACGTTGCCGCCGGGTCTGGCTCTCAATCAGTCGACCGGTGCGATCACAGGCACGCCGTCTGGGCCCGGCACATGGAGCTTTACGATCCAGGCTACCGACTCGCAGGTGCCTGCCGACACCGCGACGAAGCAGCTATCGATTACAGTGGCCGGCGCGCCTCAACCCGATCCGCTGGTCATCACGACGACGAGTCTGCCAATTGCGCGACGCAACAAGAACTACAACCGGACCCTGACCGCGACAGGCGGCACTCCACCGTATGCCTGGAGTGTGGTGGCCGGCACGTTGCCGCCGGGACTATCCCTGAACGCCGGTACCGGGGTGATCAGCGGGCGTCCGAACACGATCGGCACGTGGTCGTTCACGGTGCAGGTAAGAGACAGCCAGCCAACTCCAGCGACTGCCACCAAGGAGCTGTCGATCGCAGTGCCCAGATAGCTTCGCGGTAGGACCCTTGGGGTGGGACCGGCTTTCGCCGGTAGGACCGCTTCGCGGTGGGAGGCTCGTCGTTCGGCTCGCCTTCTAGCTCTCTTTGCGATTCCAGAATCCGTGTAGTCATCCCACCGGTCTCACCCGAGCGAAGCGAGGGTCCCACTCCGAGCGAAGGGTGGAGTCCCACCGGCGAAGCCGGTCCTATTCCAGTGGATGAGCTCGCGTGACCTTGCCCGGATTATGCTTTGAGTCGAAGCCACGGGACCGTTGTGACCTGAGGCAGAAGGCGCAAGCACAAAGCAGGGAGACGTCTGTGAAGTTAACGGAGTTGTTCTTATCTGAGCTCGATCGCGAAGTGGACCGGTCACGTCGTGTGTTGGAACAAGTGCCCGAGGGCAAGGCCGACTGGAAACCACACGATCGGTCGATGGCGTTTGGCTATCTGGCCAACATGGTCGCCACCATACCGACGTGGCTCGCGATGGGCATCACGCGCGACGAACTCGATCTCAAACCCGCCAGTGGATCGGCGATGAAGTTCGAGCCGATGAATACGAGTGCGGAGTACGTGAAAGCTCTCGACAAGGCGGTGACCGACGCGCGAGCGGCCTTGAAACAGACCAATGACGAGTACCTGACGACGCCGTGGCGGCTGCTGGTTGCCGGTCAGACAGTCTGGGAAACCCCGCGGCACGTGATGCTCCGCGACACGATCAACCACTGGGCACATCATCGCGGCCAAATGACGGTGTATCTGCGACTCATGGGCGCAAAGGTGCCGGCGCTGTACGGGCCGTCGGCCGACGAACAGAGCTTCTCCTAGGACCGCGAACGTGTCGTTCGCGGTGGGACCCTCACGGGTGGGGCCCTCGTTGCGCTCGGGTGGGACCGGCGCTTCGCGCCGGTTGGATGATTACGCGGATTCCAAAGGCGGGTTCGAGCCTCCCACCGCGAAGCGGTCCCTCAGTGGCATCCGTCGGCGCCGGTGTCCGCGATGGCGCCGTTGGTGTCGATGAAGGCCCAGTCGTACGTGGAGGTGTGGAGGTTCAAACGGAGCACGCCATGGGCGTTCACGCGGGATTGAGAGTTGGCTGCAGTGCGCTGAAAGTTATAGAGGCGCGCGCCCCCAGTTCCGGCAATGAACTGACGCAGCCCGCGTGCATCGGATCGTCCGTCCACGTCCTGCTTGCCGAACCGCTCGTACAAGTGATCGTGTCCAGCGACAATCACGTCGGCGCCACGTTCGTACAACAGCGCCCACATGTCACGCATGAAAATGTTCGGGCCGTTCGGGCCTGACGTGAACAACGGATGGTGCCATACCGCCATCGTGCACGGGTTACCGTTTGCCTGGAGCTCTGATCTGACGAAGTCGAACTGCGGCGATCCGATGCCTGCGGGGATGTTCGAGTTGAGCATCAACACGAGCCAGTCACCGGCGCGAAACGAATAGTAGCTGCGCGCGCCTTGCCCCGCGGCCGAGCCAAAATACTGAAAGTAGCCGGCGGCGCCCGGTGTTTCGTACTCGTGATTGCCCGGTGAAGGGCGCCATCGATGACGGAACTGTCCCCAAGCCGGTTCGAAACAGCGCTGGAAGTCGCTCGGGGATCCGTGCATGTAAGCAAGATCACCGGCGAGAAGCAGCGGACCACTGATCTGCTCGACCAGCCGCGCAGTCAGCGGCACCGCTGCAGACCCACACTCGCCGATATCGCCCACCGCAGCGACGATTGCCATCTGCCCTGTCGGACTGAAAGGCGGGCCAGTAGGCGGTGTTTCCGGACTCGTGCCTGCCTCGCTTTGCAGCGAGGGTGAGATCGGCGTGCGCGGCGACTGACCGCAAGCTGCGGCTAGCGCCACGCCAAGCGTAAGACTAGCGATCAGCGTGCAGACAGAAGACAGGCGCACTTGGGGGGTGCTTTACTGCCGCGGATCCTAACGCGAATTGCCGCTCTCAACGATGAAAAAGTAACGGCGAACAGCCCCACGCTCCAGGAATCATGACCTTCCCGGTCGCTGCCCGAGAAAACGGCCCGCCATCCCCAGCACATCGTCCGCGATCGAGCCATCTCGATTCTGGTCGAGCAACGGGCTCAGCAGAGATAGCAACCCTGCCGCGCCAGCAGCCGAACCCACCCCCGCGCGAGCACTCGACTGTCGCGATAGCCCACCCATGGCCAATGCTGCGATCAGCGGCAGCATTTGCTTGAGGATACTGACGTCAATCCCGGTTTGGTCAGACGCCCGCTGTGCCACTTGGCGGCTGACATCCTTGGTTCCGAAGATGTGACCGAGGATGCCATTGCCATCCTGCGTGGTTGCAACATCAGTCAGACTGCCAGGCTCATTCAAATATCGCTCATGACCGCCCGACGCCAATGCTGATGCGAGGCCTTCGAGCCCGCCCCCCGCTATCTCCCGTTGGAGGCCCGCCGCAACCGCGGGCACCAGCGCCCCCAACGCAGCCTGCGTCTGTTCAGGCTGGAGGCCGAACTGTTGCCCCAGCCGCTGCACGGCCGCTCCATTTTCCGCACTCAACAACACGTCCAGAATATTCATCTCGCCCTCACCTGACGATTACTCGTCGAGCACGAAGGTCACCATCATGTTCAATCGATACTCGGTGATCTTCCCATTGTCACAACGTACGTGCTGCTCCTTGATCCACGCCCCCCGAATGTTTCGAAGCGTCTTCGACGCGCGACTCAGCCCCTGCTGAATCGCATCCTCGAAACTCTTGGTCGACGTCGCACTGATTTCCGACACTTTGGCGACCGACATGCTGACTCCTCCTTCAGGGAACTTGCACTCAGGATTTCAGACCTGCGATGTGCACTGCGGACACCGCGTGGCCTTGATCGAGATCGTGGACGCGCAGTAGGGGCATTCCTTCGTCGCGGCTGCCGGGACTGGCTCGGGTCCAACGACGGCGCTCTTGATTCGGTTGACTTGCTTCACGATCAGGAACACACAGAGCGCAACGATCAGAAACGTGATCACGTCGTTCACGAACTGCCCGTACGCGATGACCGGAATCCCGCGTGTTTTGGCGTCGGCCAGCGACTCTGGCATGCCCTTCGAGCTATCGAGCACCTGGAACAACCCGGAGAAATCCACGTTGCCGAGGGCCACACCGATCGGCGGCATCAGAACGCCTTCCACGAGGGTCGTGACAATCTTCCCGAAGGCAGCGCCAATGATGACGCCGACCGCCAGGTCCATCACATTGCCACGGGCAACGAAATCCCGAAACTCCTTCCACATTGTCGCGCCTCCTTCTGTTCGGGGGACTCCGTGCTTGCGATTAGGCCGTCGCGCGTCGGTGATGATACTCCCACCAAAGAGCGGTGATTGACTTCGTCTATCGGCCACCTCAACAGGAAGGTGGTTCGCGCGATGCAACCCCATTCACTTCAACGCGCACACATGCAAGTGGTCCCGGATCCAAGCGAGATCGACTTGCTAACCCGAATCCACTCGGGGGATGAAGCGGCGTTCCGTCAGCTTTACCGCCGCCATTCGTCGGCGGCGTACGCCGTTGCACTCCGGCTCCTTGGGGGACACCGGGCTGACGCGGAGGATGCGTTGCAGGAATCATGGCTGCGCGCGGTCCGCGGACTCAGCGGATTTCGAGGCGCGTCGGCGTTTCGAACCTGGCTGGTCGGCATCACGATTCGCGTTGCGCTCGAGATGGGACGATCGCGCCGCCACGTTCTCATTCCGATCGAGAACCTCACATCGCACCATCTTGTCAAAACCCGAGATGGCGCTCGATCTCGAACGCTTGATTCAGGGGTTGCCCACTGGATACCGCCAAGTGCTCGTCCTCCATGACATCGAAGGGCATACGCACGAGGAGATCGCCAGTCTGCTGGACATCGAGCCCGGCACTTCGAAGAGCCAGCTCTCGCGTGCGCGGCGGCTGTTGCGGCACTGGTTGGACGGTCCCACGGAGAAATCATCATGACTGACGAACGCGATCGCACGGTCGAGCCATTGCCAGAAGTGCGCCGGCTGCCGCGGTCGCTCGAACCTGACCCAGAGGTCGAAGACCGGATCGTGGCTGCCCTTCGCGCAAGCGGACACTTGGATTCCCGGTCAGAAGTGAACCGTCGATGGCTGCCACTGGCCGCTGCAGTTCTGTTGTTTGTGTCCGGTCTTTTGATTGGCGCCCGCTGGCCGCGTGATTCACAGACTCCCGGCACGCCAATGTTTGCGCTGCTCCTGTACGGCGAGGCATCGACAGCCGATGGCGCAAGTGAGCTGGCAATCGTCGAGGAGTATCGACGATGGGCGCTGGATCTTCGCCGCGTCGGGCGACGGGTCAGCGGCGAGCGCCTGATCGACGATGCGCGCGTCGTCGCCGCGCCCGGCACGACGGGACAGCCTCGCGAGTCTTTGCAGGGATTCTTCCTCATATCAGCGTCAAACCTCGAGGAAGCCGAATCTGTTGCGCGCTCATGTCCTCATGCAACGCGAGGCGGCGTGATTGTCGTACGACCGATCGCGCCGACCTAAAGGAGGCAACCCTATGGCGCCACTCTCGCACTCATCTCCAGCTCCGCGCTGCGGATACGGAGGACACACATGGTACGAACGAGGAGACTTCTGATTCTGCTTTTCTTGACGACGACAGGGATTCAAGCTGCACAGTCAGGCCACGTGGAGTATCGGCCTTCACTTCTGGTGCAACTGTCGGTGGCAAACCTCGATCGGGCGATTGGGTTCTACACGAATACCCTTGGATTCGCCGTCACCGAACGACGCAATGATTTGATGTTTGCGCACGTCGCGACCAACGTGCCCGGTGTCGAGTTTGGCCTGAATGAAGTCCCTGATCCGCGAGGTAGCGGTGGCCTGATCCTCAACATCGGAGTCTCCGACGTCACTGCCGCGCGAAAGGCTCTTGAGGCAAAGGGCGTCGTCTTCGACGGCCCGACCGTCGTCATTCCGGGCAAGGTCGCGCTCGCCGGCTTCCGGGATCCGGATGGCAACCGCCTTCGGTTTGCTGGACCGCCCCCACCCGCAAAACCAGGAAGTTAGCACTTCATTTGCATGACTCCTTCGCGAGACGGGATGTCTCAAAGGAGAAAAAGCATGAGGTCCTCACAATTGACCAGCTGGATTGCGGCGCTAGCTGTTGCGCTCAGCACTGTGGCCTGCGGTCAAACCGATGCGGGAATCACGACGGCAGTCAAAGGAAAATTGGCGGCAGATGATGCCGTGAAGGCTTATCAAATCGACGTTGATACCGAGAGAAAAGTGGTTACCCTGACGGGCACGGTCGACACAGCCATAGCGAAGAGCCGTGCGGTCGAGATCGCGCGGGATACCAATGGTGTGACGAGCGTGACCGATAACATCGTCGTCAGTGCAACGGCAGACACAGCGCCGACGATGCCCGACGCGGCACCAGCGGCGCTCTCCGACCCGGGCATTACGGCGACGGTGAAGACGAAGCTTCTCGGCGACCCAGCGGTTGGCGGGCTGAGGATCGACGTCGATACGCGCGACGGCGTGGTGACGCTGAGCGGTCAGGTCAAGACTCAGGCTGAGCGCGATCAGGCCCTGAAACTCGCGCGAGAGACGGATGGGGTAAAGACCGTAGAAGACAAACTTACGGTTGTGCCATAACGACGCCGGACCGTCGGATCGTATGTGATTGAGACACCTCAGGCACAGGAAGCGACTCATCAGCTGGCACACGGACGCCGCATTGTTCGTGTGCCACTGGTGAGCTGTGGTGGCCTCACGCTCCGCGGCCTAGCTGGTTTCTTTGGATAGGTCTGACCGGGTGAGGACCTCTCGATGCGCAGCAGAGCGAGTTATCAGGGTCACCCGCTGCATCCCGCGCTGATTCCGTTTCCCTTCGCGTTCCTTACCGGAGCGTTTGTCTTCGACGCCGCCGGCTGGCTCTTCAGCGTTCCCTCGTGGTGGGCCACTGGCGGCCATCTTGCGGCTGCTGGTGTGATCACCGCGCTTGTCGCAGCAATCCCCGGCTTCGTTGACTATCTCTACACTGTCCCCCCACGAAGTACAGGCAAGCAGCGAGCGACCCGCCACATGCTCATCAACCTCAGCGCCGTCGGCCTCGTGGCCGTGGCATGGCTCACCCGACCCGCCGCTGCGCCTGCACTGGCCGTAATCGGTCTCGAACTGATCGCCGTCGCGTTGCTATCTGTTGGTGGATGGATGGGTGGTGTGCTCGTCAGCCGCAATCAGATTGGCGTGGATCATCGATATGCGGGCGCGGGCAAATGGCATGAGGCGGCGATCGATGCCACCGGCGACGACGCGGTCGTCGGTGACGCCGAAGAACTGAAGGTCGATCAAATGAAGCTGCTTCGCGTCGGCGACCGGCGCATCGTGCTGGCCCGCGATGAAAAGGGCTACGTGGCGTTTGACGATCGGTGTCCGCATCGAGGGGGGGCCTTGGCGGGGGGTGCGATGATCTGTGGGACCGTCCAATGTCCCTGGCACGGCTCGCAATTCGATGTGCGCTCTGGTGAGGTGAAAGCAGGTCCGGCAAAGGCTGGCATCAAAACCTATAAGGTGGAAAAACAAGGATCGGTACTTCGCTTGCACCTCGAATCTGATTAGCAAGCTCCTCACGGAGTAATTGGCGTCGTCACACTCTCAGGCTCTTAGACTTGGGAGCCGCCCGTATCTCAAAGCAGCAACGCGGGCGCTCCGTGCGCTCGCAACATTCGAGTACGGCGGCGCCCACAAGTGCCTTGACGAGGCTTTCCATCGCTCCACATACCGCGGGGTGTTTGCCCGTCAGGGCGGACAGCGGACATCCCTCACCGCGGATAATGTATCCGCCGTTCTCCTCGACGTGAGTCAGCGCGCCGAGCTGTTCGTTCAGCAGCTCGCTCGCTGCAATCACTCGGGCCCGCAAGCCGCCGGAACCCTGCCCCAGCGATAGATCTTCGGCGAGCTGCTTTCCCGCCTCTCGCAGTAACGCGTCGACCTGACGTGAGGGCATCCTGTTGGCGAAGACGTCAACGAGATGTGTAAGCAGCGGAATGTACGCGCGCGAGAGCAGCTGCTCGACCTCAGATGTCAGCTCGAAGACGCGTGACGGTCTCGTTGTGCCCCGCCTGCTGCCGACGCGTTGAACAACGCCGTCGCGCTCCATCGCAGTGATCTGTAGGCGGACAGCACTGGCCGTGAGCTCCAATGTGGATGCGATGTCATCGACCGTCTGTGGGCCGCGCCGGAGCAGGGTGACGATGCGCCCACGGCTGGTATCAAGAAGCTGCTGCCTGAGCATTTGATTCACGCGAGGAACAGGGATCGGGCGCTTCGCTGCTAAACCTGACTCTCGGGTTACTCAACGTAGACGGCCCGCGGCCCGCGCGCGGGGCCTGATGGGTAAATCTGCAGTTTCTTCGCCAAACAGACCCAACGTGTACGGGCTCGGCTTTTGCTAGATACGCAAGCGAGAGCTTGCTTATTGGATTAGGGATTCGATGGCTAGCTCGACGGTTAGACAACTGTCCCCGCATGAAGTGCGCCGACGTGCGGCAGGGCAGTGGGGAGGTCACATGTCCCGAATACTGAGTTTCGCTTTGGTAAGTGGCGCGCTGGTTTTTGCGACGGTTTCGGCGATCGCACTACGCTCGGCACCTCACGAGGCCCAGCCTGCGGCAAGCACCGCGTACGATTCAGCGATCACTCAGAATGCCGAGCGGATGATCGAAGAGGGTCGCCGCATCTTTCGCTTCGACACTTTTGGCTCGGAGGATTTCTGGGGAGCCAAGTTGCGGCTCCACGAGGCCATCGTGGGCCAGAAACTGGGCGGCGTCGGGCCTGGTGTGAGTCCTAAGATGGCACTCAGCTTGGGTCTCAAGGTCGATTCCGATGCACTGCCCGCGGATCTCGTCGCGGCCATCAAAGCAGGCAAGGTCAACATGGACGATCCGGCGTCCACGGTCGCTCTCCTGAAAGCCAACGCGGTCGTCGGCGTCACCGCGTTCCTCAATCCAGATGGCTCAGCCAAGTCCGTCGGGATCCAATGCTCGCTCTGCCACTCAACCGTGGACGATTCGTTCGCGCCCGGCATCGGAAAACGCCTCGATGGTTGGGGCAATCGCGATCTCAACATCGGCGCGATCGTCGCGACGGCACCGAATCTCCAACCGTTCAGCGAGCTCCTCGGCGTGGACGTGGCGACGGTCAAGGCGGTCCTGAATAGTTGGGGGCCAGGTCGATACGACGCGGAACTGAACATGGATGGAAAGGCCAAGAGGCCTGACGGCAAGAGCGCCGCGACGATGATGCCCTCCGCGTTCGGCCTGGCCGGCGTCAACCAGCACACATGGACCGGCGGATGGGGCACAGTGACCTACTGGAACGCGTACGTCGCCAACACGCAGATGTATGGCAAGGGGACGTTCATCGATTCGCGTCTGGACAATGCAAAGCAATACCCAGTTGCCGCGAAGGCGGGCTGGGGACGCAAGCGTGACGCCACGGACTTGATAACGGCCAAGCTACCCGCGTTGCATTTCTATCAACTCGCGATGCCGACGCCGAAGGCGCCCGCGGGGAGTTACGACGGCGAGGCGGCTAAACGGGGGCAGGTGGTGTTCAACGGGACTGCCAAGTGCTCAACTTGCCACGTACCACCGATCTTCACCGAGCCCGGGTACAACCTGCACACGGCCGACGAAATCGGCATCGACAGTTTCCAGGCCGACCGCGGTCCCGATCGGCGTTATGTCACAACACCGCTGAGAGCCTTGTTCGATACGCAAAAGATTCACAAGGGCGGCTTTTATCACGACGGGCGGTTCCCGACGCTAGAGGCGGTCGTCAACCATTACGACAGTCACTTGAAACTCAAGCTGACCGCCGACCAGAAGCGCGAGCTCATCGAGTATTTGAAGTCGATTTAGTGACAGCGATGTGCTGGACAATGACATAAACGGGGGTTCGGTCTTTCCCTTGCATCGAGTCCGATTGACCGAGAGGGTGCGTGGGGACAGACCTCGAGAATCGGCCGTTTGCTGACCGCCGCGAGGCTGGCCTGGAGCTCGCCGCACGACTGCAGCCGTACAAAGGTCGGGGTGATGTAGTCGTGCTGGCTCTGCCTCGAGGCGGCGTCCCGGTCGCGTACGAAGTGGCCAAGGCCCTCAGCGCGCCACTCGATGTCTTCCTCGTACGCAAGCTTGGCGTGCCGGGACACCGTGAACTGGCAATGGGTGCCATCGCCTCAGGCGGTGTTCGCGTCCTCAACGACGAGGTCGTTCAGGCCTTGAGTGTCCCCGCAGCCGTGATTGATCATGTGGCGCTCGAGGAGCAGGCTGAGCTCGAACGGCGGGAGCGTGCCTATCGCGACGGCCGGACGCTCACCGACCTTGAAGGACGCACGGTGCTGCTGATAGACGACGGGCTGGCCACGGGGTCAACCATGAAAGCGGCTGTTCAAGCGGTCCGTGCCCACTCCCCGCGCCACATCGTCGTTGCCGTTCCAGTCGGCGCGCGGCAAACCTGCGCTGAATTTCGCGGCGTTGCAGATCAGATCGTCTGTGCGCGACAACCCGAACACTTCTCGGCGGTCGGGCAATGGTATCGGGACTTTACTGAGACTAGCGATGCGGAGGTCCGTCAATTGCTGCACCTCGCCACTGAGCCCGCAGCAGGGGTTCAATGATGCGAGCCTTTGGAGCATTGGGCTTTACGAAGTCGAAGTCGATCTCCTGAAACACAGATGTGAGGAAGTCCCATGGTACGCACAGCAACACCTGAACCCGTGCAGGTCGACGTCGGCGTCGTTACCGTCAACGGCGATTTGC
This sequence comes from uncultured Acidobacteriota bacterium, assembly GCA_963846425.1. Lineage (GTDB taxonomy): Bacteria > Acidobacteriota > Vicinamibacteria > Vicinamibacterales > UBA2999 > JACCSI01. Next base: position 178,158 of record CAWJVW010000005.1, read on the forward strand.
GCGTACCGGAGCGTGCAACCGGACTGGTTGTGTTCGCCCACGGCAGCGGCAGCAGCCGCTTCAGCGAGCGCAATCGATTCGTGGCGTGCATGCTTGAAGATGCCGGGTACGGCACGCTCCTGGTGGATCTCCTGACCTCCGAGGAAGAGGCCGTCGACGCGCGCACCGCTGAATATCGGTTTGACATCGAGCTGTTGGGCCGACGTGTTGTCGGCGCCACCGAGTGGGTGCAGTCGCGGCCCTACCTTCACCGCCTGCCAATCGCATTCTTTGGCGCAAGCACGGGCGCTGCCGCGGCACTGATTGCCGCCGCGGCACGCCCAGAATTGGTGCGAGCCGTGATCTCACGCGGCGGGCGCCCGGATCTCGCAGGCGAGGCGCTGCTGAGCGTCAAGGCGCCAACGCTGCTCATTGTCGGAAGCAATGACGAGCCAGTGATCGAGATGAATCGCGACGCGATGCGTCGGATGCGCTCGCCCGTCGAGCTGAAGATTATCGCGGGCGCGACGCATCTCTTCGAAGAGCCGGGTGCGCTGGAACAAGTGGCGACGCTTGCTGCTGCGTGGTGCCGGCGACATCTCACAGGGCGGTGACGGTCGGGGGTCGCGGGTCACCAGTCGCCGGTCACCGGCTTTGGTCCTGAGATGCATCGGCGTAATCAACCGGAGACCGGAGACTCGAGACCGGAGACTGGCGTCTGGAGACTGATTTGCTTCTCCGGTCCAGAGGAGGTCCACGTGGCGAAGTACGGCAAGAAGGCTAGCGACAAAGTGGAGCGCGCAATGCGTGAGCGGAAGCAAGGCAAGCTGCGCTCAGGCTCCGGCAAGAAAGTCACGAGCCGCAAGCAGGCGATTGCCATTGGGTTGAGCGAGGCACGGCGTGAGGGAGGAAAAGTACCTCGCAAAAGAGCCGGGGCGAAAAAAGCCAAGAAGGCAAAAAGGGGACGGAAGAGGTAGCGCTTTCAGCTAGCCTTGAATTCCGCCGCTCTCGATGCTTGTCGCTGTACGGCGGCATCGTAGTCAGCTTTGGGATCGCGACCCGTGGCCCGTCGGTACCAAGCTGGATGGTGAGTCCAGGCCCAACGCTCGTCCACGGTCCCGCGCATCATTGAGCGAAATGTCCCAGGCTGGGCCGCCGACGCTTCGTAGATGTGAACGATGAAGCCGACCAGCATCACGATCGCGGCGATGTCGTGCAGGACGTACCCGAGGATCACGGCGGTCCGCCCAAACGTCGCCGGAAACCACATCGGGATGCCGGACGCGAGAAACACCGCTGCGCTTCCAACGATCGCCCAGAAGTAGAGCTTCTGCCCACCGTTGAAAAAGTCCACGTACTCCGGCTCGGTCATCTCGGTGTGCGCGACGTAGCTTTTGATGCGCCGGAGCCACCGCGTGTCGTCCCGGGTCCACGACATCGCGCGCCACCAGTTCACACACTGCAGAATGAACACCGCCACAAACGCGAGGCTGAACCACGGATGCAGCACCCGCGTCATGGGACCACCCCCGAAGAGCGGCGTCAGCCAACGATAAAGCCACGGCGTGTAGATCGCGAACCCTGACAACAGCGACAGAATGAAGAAAGCGGCGACGCTCCAATGCAGGACGCGTGTATACACAGGATGACGCACCAATTCGTAGTCGCCGGCGACGGTGCGGCCGATGGCCATCACTGGCGCTCCTCTCGTCGTGGCGGCTGCGGTTCCCTCGGACCCTCGGTGACGTAATGAAAGAATGCGACCGGCGCGGCAAACAACCCCAACAGAAGCGCGATCGGCTTCGCAATTCGCTTCCACGCTGTAAAGGTGACGGGAATTTGCGGATTGGCCGGCAGCCCTCCATACTGCTCAGGGTTGGTCGCATCGTGAAGCACGTAGATCACGTGCGTGCCGCCCACCGACGGCGGATCGTAGACGCCCGCATTTACAAACCCTGACTGCTCCCGCAACTGCCGCGTCCGCGCCTCGGCAAGCCCAAGCATGTCCATCTTCGTGCCGAACTTGAGGCACCCTGTTGGACATGCCTTGATGCACGCGGGTTCGAGACCCTGCCCCACGCGATCTGAACACAGCGTGCACTTGTAGACCTTCTCGGTCAGCGGGTTGAACTTCGGAATGTCAAATGGGCACCCCGCTATGCAGTATTGACAGCCGATGCAGTTGTCCTGATTGAAGTCGACGATGCCGTTGGTGTACTGGACGATGGCGCCGTCAGCAGGGCACGCGCGAAGACATCCGGGGTCTTCACAGTGCATGCACTGATCCTTGCGCATCAGCCATTGCAGTGTGCCATCCGCCTGCTGATGCTCGTTGAACTTGATCAGGTTCCAGAAGTTCCACGACGTCGACGGCATCGTCTGATAGGTGTTGTCGAACGTCGTCTGCTGGAACGGCATGTCATTCCACTCGACGCACGCCGCCTCACAGGCCTTGCATCCAATACACGTGGTGACGTCGATGTACTTGCAGACCTCGTCTTCGCGCTGGACCCCCTGACCGGCAACTGCACCGGAGCGACCAGAGATAGCCTTGATCTGCAGCTCGCCAGTGGGCATGGTTCAGGCCTTCTCCACCTTGACCAGGAATCCCTTGTACTCGGGCGTATAGGCGTTGGGATCGATCACGGTTGGCGACAGCAGGTTGACCGAATCGAGCGACGTGCGCCCCGCGTCTTCCGCAATTCCGCGATACCCCCAATGAATCGGGATGCCAATCTGATAGATGCGCTTGCCTTCGATCTGCATCGGCTTGATCCGGCGCGTGACCATGGCTTTCGCCGTGTACGACCCGCGTGCGCTCGACACTCTGACGCGCTCGCCGCCGCTGACGCCCATTTCCTCCGCAAGCTCCACCGGGATCTCCACGAACGGCTCCGACACGAGCTCGACACTCATCGGGTGATTCTTCGACCAGTAGTGATAGTGCTCGGTCAGGCGATATGTCGTGCACACGACATTGAATCCCTCTTCCGTCCCGCCGTACTTGTCGAGCGGCGTCGTGTACTTCTGCACGACCGGGTTGGTCGACTGGGATGGATGAAGTGGATTCGCAATCGGGCTTTCGATGGGCTCATAGTGCTCGGGGAATGGCCCGTCTTGAAAAGCCGCCAGCGGGCCGAACAAACGACCGACACCTTCAGGGTTCATGATGAACGGGCCCATATGTTCTTCAGGAGCTGAATCGACCTTGAAGTCCGGCACGTCGTTACCAGCCCATGCGCCCCTTCCCTTCTGCCACCAGACCTGACGACGCTCGGGGTCCCATGGCGAACCTGAGAGATCGCATGAAGCGCGGTTGTACATGACGCGCCGATTGGCCGGCCAGGACCACGCCCAGTTCGGATAAATGCCTAGACCGGACGGGTCGTCGGTACCGCGGCGCTGCGTCATCGCCCCGGCTTCGGTCCACGAACCGCTGTAGAGCCAATTGCCGCAAAGTGTTGTCCCGTCGTCTCTGAGCGCGGCGAAACCCGGCAGCTGCTGCCCCGCTCGGATGGTCTGTCCGGTCGCGTCGGTGATGTCGGCGACCGCCCGGCCGTTGATTTCTTTCGCGAGCTCGACGAAGGACCGATGGAACGGATCGATGTAGTTCCACGAGAGGTTCAAGATCGGATCGGGAAACGCGCCACCTTCCTTCTGATAGAGCTCCCGGACCTTCAAGAAAATGCGCGACAGGATCTCCTGATCGACTTTCGCGTCGCCAGGGGGCGGTACCGCAATGTTCTTCCACTGCAGCCACCGCGCAGAATTGACGAACGTGCCATCCTTCTCCGCAAACCCCGCGCATGGCAGCCGGTACACCGTCGTCTGCGTTTGTTTCATGTCCTCGGCGCTAGTGCCAGGGGCGCGCCAGAATTCGCTCGTTTCGTCGGGATAGATCTCGCCGACGACTACCCAGTCCGCCTTCCTCAAGGCTTCGATGTTCTTCCTGGTGTTCGGTCCAATCTGCACGGCGTTCATCCCGAACGCGAACAGCCCCTTGACGTTGCCGGCGTACATGTCGTCCCAGATCTCGACCCACGAGTACTTGCGATCGATCTTCGGCAGGTATTGATAGGCCCAATCGTTGTCTCGCGTCGCCGAGTCTCCGTAGAGCGCTTTGAGAAACGAGACCGTGAACTTCGGAGTATTCGACCAGTAATTCCACGACTCCCATTCGGCAGGTTTCGAAATCGTCGGCGTCGTCCGTTTGAAGTACGTCGCGAGATCGGTGTCGTCTGGCGCGGGCATCTTCAGATAACCGGGCAATGTGTCGAACACACCCGCCATGTCGGTTGCGCCCTGAATGTTGGAATGGCCGCGAAGGGCGTTGACGCCGCCGCCGGCTCGGCCAACGTTCCCAAGCAGGAGCTGCAGGATGGCTGCCGCGCGAATGGTCTGCGTACCGGACGTGTGCTGAGTCCAGCCCACGGCGTAAATGATCGTCGCCGCTTTCTTCATGTCCCCGTCCTTGCGAATCGAGGTGAAGAGGTCGGCCGCCTTGAGAAACTGGTCCTTCGGGATGCCTGTGATGCGCTCGACGACTTCGGGCGTATAGCGTGAGTACTGCTGCTTCAGAAGCTGGAACACCGAACGCGGGTGTTGAAGGGACGTGTCGTACGCCACGTTGGCTGGCAGGGACGACCCGGCGCCGGGACCGAGCCCTTTGGCACCAGCCGGCCCCTCCGCCTGAATGCCGCCTCCCTCTGACCGCCTCCCGCTCGATGAACCACCACCCCCGCCGCTCGATCCGTCCGCCGCACGATAATTCCATGTCGCCTTGTCGTATTCGTGTTTCGAGGGATCGAAGCCCGAGTACAACCCGTCATCGGGAAGCTTGAATCCCTCGTGGACGATGAACGCGGCATTGGTGTAATTGACGAGATAGTCGCGGGCAATGCGGCCTTGCTGAATCGCGTAGTTGATCAGGCCTCCGAGGAAGGCGATGTCGGAGCCCGCTCGAATCTGGAGAAACAGATCGGCGCTGGCGGCAGTCCGCGTGAAGCGCGGATCCACGACGATCATCTTTGCATTACGCTGCAGCTTGGCTTCGATCGACCACTTGAACCCGCACGGGTGGTTTTCGGCGGGATTGCCACCCATGATCAACATCATGTCGGTGTTCTTGATGTCGATCCACCCGTTGGTCATCGCTCCGCGTCCGAATGTGGGCCCCAAACTGGAGACCGTTGGCCCGTGTCAAACCCGGGCCTGGTTCTCCAGGTAGACCACCCCCAGACTGCGCATCGTTTTCACTACGAGGTAGTTGAACTCGTTCGTGTCCGTGCAGCCCCCGGTCCACGCAATCCCCTCGCAGCGGTTTACCGTTCGGCCGTTCTGGTCTTTCGCGATGAATGTCGCATCGCGGGTCCGTTTCACCCAGTGCGCAACCTCGTCGATTGCTCGATCCCAACTGATGTCTTCCCAGCGGTCTGATCCAGGACGCCGCACCTGCGGTTTGGTCAACCGCCGATCGTTGACGATCTCCTGCTCGAGGCTGGCGCCCTTTGGACAGAGCGTGCCGCGGCTAATGGGGTGGTCGGGGTCGCCTTCGACGTGGACAACCTGGGGAACGGCATTCTTCGCGCGGTCGCCAAGCGTATGGATGATGACGCCGCAACTGACGGAACAGTACGGGCACGTGCTTCTCGTCTCGCTGGTGCGGGTGATCTTGAGAGTTTTTGCCTGCGCGTAGACCGGAGCCGTGTCGAACCCGAACGCAGAGAGACTGGCGCCGCCGGCAACCGCCGATTGAATGAAGGTGCGCCGGGAAATCTCCAATGACGCCTCCGGGGATCAGGGCAGGCCCGTCGCTGGGTTACAGGCCGACCAGGTTCAGCTCTATCTTCTCATAGCCATGTGAGCGGGCCCACACGTCGAGCGTGACTCCAGCGACTTCGTCTACGAGAGGAACCGCAAGCCCCAGACGGCCAAGGTCAATCGTCTTCAGGTAGCGATGACAGCTGTCACATCCATCGACCCGCTGGTAGTCCAGCGACGATGTTTGAAAGTAGCCGAGCTTCTGCTCATCATCCTCGCCGCAGTTGGGACATCGCACACGGCGGAATGGCCACGCGGTCAAACAGGTCGCGCAAAGTAGCTGTCGCCCGCTGCCATCCACGGATGTCGCTCCTGACGATTCAAGAAGAATTGAAAGTTGCGGTGTGCCTCCACATCTGGGACATCGGTTGTCGCCAGGCGTCCGCGTGCGTTCGCGAGGCGCCACGCCCACGTCTCCAAGGCATTCCATGTAGGGTTGCAGAATGGCTTTGGCAAAGAACTGTCGATCTGTTGGCGCCCGCCAATAGGTCAGCAACACATCATCGAGGCTCGATCCGCCGCCCGACAACAGGCGACGGGATTCCTCGACAAGCGGAGCAGGTCCGTGGTCGGCCACGACCCGTAACAGTGGCGAGGCGGTGTTTCGAATCACGTCCAGATCCCGCTCGAGATCGCCTGACAGGGATCGATCGCAACACGAGTTGTAAAGCGATTCCTGAGCGCGAAGGAGTCGGGCGTAGAACTCGAGCAGCGTGGCCGCGGGCCCGGCTTGGGCCATGAGCTGTTCCGCACGGCGAATTCGCCGGGTCCACAACGCGCGCATGAGGGCATGATAGACGTGCACGACAACCGGCGCACGAAGGGGCTGCACCTGCCTGCGACCGAAACCACAATCGAGGGGCGAACAGATGGATCCACTCACACAATTCAAAGAGGTGCAAAAGCAAGGCTGGGCGCATTTTGCGCCGCTCGAGGCTTTCACCACACCGGCCGCAGCGCGGCTGGTTCGCCATGCGCGCGTGCAAGCCGGCCAGCGCGTGCTCGACGTTGCGTGCGGGACCGGCGTGGTGGCCATCACGGCGCGGCGGCTCGGAGCGATTGTCACCGCGCTCGACCTCACTCCAGAACTGCTCGAACGCGCCCGAGAGAATTCGCGGGTCGCCGATGTGGACATCGAGTGGCATGAAGGTGACGTCGAAGCCCTGCCTTTCGCCGATGCCACGTTCGACGCTGTCCTCAGCCAGTTCGGGCACATGTTCGCCCCCAGGCCTGAGCTCGCTGTTGCCGAGATGCTCCGCGTCCTGAAGCCGGCGGGCATCCTGGCGTTTGCCACCTGGCCGCCCGAGCTGCTTATCGGCCGAACTTTCGCACTCGTGGCGCGCTATATGCCTGCCCCACCTCCTGGTGTGGCGCCGCCGCCTTTGTGGGGCGATCCAAACGTCATTCGCGAACGTCTGGGCGAGGCGGTCACGCAGATTAGCTTCGATCGCGATCGGATGTCAGCGCCTGCGCTGACCCCGCAGCATCATCGTGTGATGTTGGAGCGAACCGCGGGTCCCGTGATCAAACTCGTGGAAATGCTCACAGCAACGGACCCTGGGAAACTGGCCGAGTTCCGCCGCGAGTACGACGCCCTTGTCGCGCAATACATCGTTGACAACATCGCCCGGCAGGACTACCTGCTCACGCGCGCGACCAAGGTCTAGCATGTTGCAGAGGCAGTGGACAAACATCTGCGGAACGGCGGAGGCGCGGAACAAGGCACGTGCGACGTGCGCGGCTATCCGTAGTCGTCGCGGGCCGCACTTCCGCGTCTCCGCGGACGAATTTCGATCATCCACGCCGCTTGAAAAACTGCACGGCGCGTTCGTGCTTCTCGGCCGCGGCTCGCGAAGCGAAAGTACCGAGGTTGCGTCGTCGGCCCGTCCGTGGGTCGACCTTCCGGGAATACAACCGATACTTGCCGGACGACAGCTTGCGAATCACGACACCTCCCGGCGATTCAAAAACCGAACGACACGCCAACCGTGCCACGCCAGTACGAGAAGTTGCCAAGGTCGAAGTCGAAGCCGCCGGGTTCAATGTCCGAGAGCTGACGGAAGTATCGGAGGTCGCCGCGGACGCCGACCTTCGGCCCGCCCAAGCGCAGGCCACCGCCGGCGTTCAGGCCGAACGCCGTGTCGTTGAGATCGTCAAAAAACCCCGTAACGTCCTGGATGTTCGTGCGCATCAACCCGAACCCGCCGGTCACATAAGGCCGAACCCCGCCGCCCTCGTGGCCGAAGACAATGTTGCCCATGAAGGTCACGACGTTGCCGTCGCTGTCGAAATCGAAGAGGTCCTCATCGTCACCGGGCTGGAAGAAATTGGGGTGATACGCGAAGTCCACCTCGAAGCCCAACCCCGACGTCCCCAACCACATCAGATCACCGCCATAAACGAATTTGCTGGGAGGTTTCGCGCCGGCGTAATCGGCGCCAAAAGTCGCGCCCAGGTACGGCGTAAAAAACGTATCAGCGGTGGCGATGGATGGCAGAACAACGACGGCAATGATCCCGAAGATGAATGCTCGATAGCCATGCATGGGCTTGATCTCCTCAGTTACGTTAGACGTTTCGCACAACCGGGCGGGCGGACCAGGTTAATTGTTCACCGCTGTAATAATTGAACCACATGAACGATTAAATCGTATCTGCCTGAGAGGGACGAACGTTGGACAGCACTGAACTTCCCCATCTCTTCTTTCGCTGGATCCATGTCCTGGCGGGGGTGACCTGGGTCGGACAGCTCTGGTCGCTGACATTGGTACACAGACTGACGCCGGGAACAACGACAGAGCCCGTGCTGAAGACCTTGGCACTTCGCTCCTACAAGTGGGGGCTATGGTCGGCGCGAGTTACGTGGCTGACCGGCTTCCCTCTGCTTGGCATCGTGTATTACACGGGAGGAGCCGTCGCACCCGGTCAGTCGCTTGGTCTCGCGACGGCGGTGGGTCTTGCGTCGCTCTTTGTGGGCTCGATTGTCTACGACGCGGTCTGGGTGCTGCTCGGCCGAAATCAGGTCGTCGCGACCGTTGTTTCGCTCGTGCTGCTGACTGCCGCCGCCGGGGCGCTGATGCGGTTCATGGTCGGTCGCGCCGTGTTCATTCATCTCGGCGCGATGCTGGCAACGATCATGGTCACCAACATGGAACGCCGGATCGCGCCTGTCGAGCGCAGGCTGCTGGCGGCCACTCCGCAACAGGAACAGCCGTCGGCAGCGCTCATTGAGGTTGCGGCTCTACGTTTGCGGCACAACGCTGTCCTTGCGGTTGCTGTGATCCTTTTCATGATCAGCAATCACTTTCCTCTCGTGTACGGAAACACACGCGGATGGCTGCTCGCTCCGGGGATCGTGGTCATCGGGTGGGCCGCCACCAAGCTCTTCGAGAAAAAGTCATGATTCGAATGTTCTTGCTCTTTGAGGCCACCGCATTCTTGGTGGCCGCGAGCATCCACGGCGGCTTGCTGATCCACGGGTACGAGCATCGGGAAGCTCGGATCGCTGAGACCGCCATTGCCGCTGTCCTGTTGGCGGGTCTGGTGCTGACATGGATCCGCCCCCGTTCGACCCGCGCGTCCAGCCTGGCCGCCCAAGGCTTTGCCCTGTTCTGGACGCTGGTTGGGATCTTCACGATCATGATCGGCATCGGTCCTCAGACAACGCCGGATGTCGTCTACCACATCGCGATCGTGATCGTGTTGGTCTGCGGCCTTGTGATGGCCGCGCGATTGCCCCGGTACCCAAGGGCTGACCTTTAGTCCGAGCTACGTTGAACAGCTGCGTGCGCGCTCGAGCAGCAGCTCGCGCTCACGTGCATTGCGCGTGAGCGACGCCGCGCGTTCGAATTCAGGGCGGGCTTCGTTCCGTCGACCAAGCTTTACCAGAAGGTCGCCGCGCACACTCGGCAAAAAGTGATAGTTGCCGAGTGCAGGCTCCGCAACCAGCTTGTCGACGAGGTCGAGGCCGGCCTGCGGGCCTGAAGCCATCCCGACGGCGACCGCACGATTCAGTTCAACGACGGGTGAAGGCATCAGCTCCGCGAGAGCCTCGTAGAGCCTCACAATCTGCCCCCAATCCGTGTCCTCAGGAGTCAATGCGCGCGCATGACACCTGGCGATTGCGGCTTGAAGCGCGTACGGGCCGCGCGGGCCGCCCAGCATGTCCGCGCGCTCGAGTGCCGCGAGGCCGCGACGGATGAGGAGCTGATCCCAAAGCGAGCGATCTTGATCGAACAGCAGCACAGGTGCGCCTCCCGCCCCGACCCGTGCCCTCGCGCGCGACGACTGAATCTCCATCAGCGCCACCAGGCCATGAACCTCTGGCTCGTGCGGCACCAGCTCGGCCAAGACGCGCCCGAGTCGCAGCGCGTCGTCGCAGAGCGCCGGTCGCATCCAATCGTCACCGGCCGTGGCGGAATAACCCTCGTTGAACACGAGGTAGATGACTTCGAGCACCGACGACAGCCGAGCGGCGAGCTCCGTTCCTCGAGGAACCTCGAATGGCACGTGCTTTTCTGCCAGCGTCCGCTTCGCTCGGACGATGCGCTGGGCGATGGTGGGCTCGGAGACGAGGAAGGCCCGTGCGATTTCCTCGGTTGTCAGACCACCGAGCAAGCGAAGCGTCAGCGCGACGCGTGCGTCGGTAGACAACACCGGGTGACACGCGGTAAACACGAGACGCAGGAGGTCGTCTCCGACATCGTCGTCAAGAGCCGCATCGAGATCAGCCACGGCATGCTCTCGCTTGGCCTCGAGCTCGTAGCCGAGCTCTTCGTGCTTGCGCTCGAGTAATTTGTTGCGGCGAAAATAGTCGATCGCACGATGCTTGGCTGCGGCCATCAGCCACGCGCCGGGATTGTGAGGCACCCCTGATTGCGGCCATTGCTCGAGTGCGGCCACAAGCGCATCCTGTGCGAGGTCCTCGGCGACGCCGACGTCCCGCACGATCCGCGCCAGACCTGCAATGAGCCGTGGGGATTCAATTCTCCAGACCGCATCAATCGCGCGATGTGTATCGTGACTTGGCACGCTGCCCCCTCAACTGCGCTCGGGGCGCGGTCGAAGGGGAATCACACCATCTTCACTCGAGCGGCGCAAGCCGCAGCTCGTCAGCGACTACCGCTGCATTTCGGGAAGCCCGGCCGCGGCTTTCTGGACATCAGGTGGGAAGTCCGCCAATTCTTGCACCTGGCGAATCTCGATGACTTCGTTCTCCGAGGCCGGGCACCGTGAGGCCCATTCAATTGCCTCCTCTTTCGACTTCACCTGAATCATCCAGTAGCCGCCCACCACCTCCTTCGCTTCGGTGAAGGGCCCATCAGTTACCTTCGGCTTGCCGCCTGCGAATGAGACGCGCGCACCCATCGAAGGAGGGTGGAGCCCGTCCAACGCGAGAAGCACGCCCGCCTTCTGCAGAGATTCGTTGTATTTCATCATCGCAGCAACAGCCTCGGCGTCCGGCACCGTTCCGGGCGGGGCCTGCTCGTAGCCCTTGGGGATCATCAGCATCATGAATCGCATTTTGCGTTCTCTCCTTGTGTTGCCGGGTCAGACTGCGCTCTGCTCGTGGAGCAGACGGATCTCCGTCTCGCCGTCCCCCGCCACTTTGAGGAACCGCTTGACGAGTTCGATGGCCTCTTCCTTGGACTTGGCCTCGAGAATTGCGAAGCCGCCAACGAGTTCCTTTGCCTCCGTAAACGGACCATCTTTGACGGTGACTTTTCCGCCGGAAAGGCGGACACGCGCTCCTTTGGCGCTTGGTTGGCAGCCTTCGGCGGCAAGCAGGACGCCGGCTTTGGTCATTTCCTCGATCAGCTGCCCCATCTCCGCCATTTCCTGCTGGGTCGGGGGAATCCCTTCGGGCTGGGCGGGCTTGTACAAACACATGAATCGCATCACCGGTCTCCGTTTCTGGTTAGCCCCGAGCGTTGTCCTCGTGAACACTTCAGGTGAACTCCTGATTGGTTGCTCTACTTTCACGTCGAGCGAGCCCTGGCCAGATCGACAGGTTCCCAGATTTTTTTTGACCGCTCCTCATTTTCTTCAGTTCGAGCGTTTCGACCATCGAACCTCGGCCTGCTCATCAACGTGATAGTTTAGATTTCTTCATGGCAAGGTATGGAACGTGGCTGCAGGCGATGCTCGCGGTCGCGATCGTTGCAGCAGCGCTCTCGTGCACGGCCCCGGCGGGCCGTCGTGAAGCAACACTCACTCCGCCAGCTGGCGGCGACCGTGCTGCTCCCAAACTCGATCACGTGACGCCGGCGCGCGATTCAGTTGGTGGTGTCCCGTCACAGTTCGCGTGGACGCCTGTGGATGGCGCGGAAACGTACGCCATTGGTGTGTGGACTGAGGTCGATGTCCTGGTGTGGAGGCGCGATGATCTTCACTCGCCTTCTGTTCCGTGGCCGTCTGATCTGCAACTTGAACACGGCACCTACTTTTGGGCGGTAACTGCGCTACGCGGTGACCGACCCGTGGCGGAGTCCGGCCGCGCCGCGTTCGTCGTCGTACGCTGAGCCTCGCGCCGTCCGCGAGTACGCCTTTCCTCGAGGGTCTCCATGCACGCTTACGATCTCATTCTGACGTTGACCGGAGGCCTCTCTGCAGCACTCGTGCTGGGGTATGTCACTCACAGGTTTGGCCTTTCGCCAATCGTCGGGTACCTGTTGGCTGGAACGCTCGTTGGCCCGCACACACCAGGGTTCGTCGCGGACGTCGCGCTCGCCGAGCAACTCGCGGAGATCGGCGTCATCCTGCTGATGTTCGGCGTGGGGCTTCAATTTCACCTCGAAGAGTTGTTAGCCGTCCGCAGGGTCGCCGTTCCAGGAGCCATCGCGCAGAGCATTGTTGCTACGGTCTTGGGCGCGCTGCTCGCGCGCGCGGTTGGATGGGACTGGCCAGCGGGAGTTGTCTTCGGCATGGCGCTGGCTGTCGCAAGCACTGTTGTCCTGGTGAGGGTGCTCGCCGACAACAACGATTTGCATACACCAGCAGGTCACATCGCTGTCGGGTGGCTTGTTGTCGAAGATCTGTTCACCGTCTTCGCGCTGGTCCTGCTCCCGGCCCTCTTTGGCCCGGCGACGTCGGATTCGTCGCTGTGGATGGCTGTGGCGAATACGGTCATCAAGATTTCGGCGCTTGTGGCGTTCACGGCCGTCGTGGGCACCCGGGTCATACCGAAGGTGCTCGACTATGTGGCCGACACGCGCTCTCGCGAGCTCTTCACGTTGACGGTGCTCGTGATCGCCCTGGGGATTGCGGTGGGTTCGGCCCTGATCTTCAGCGTCTCAATGGCGCTTGGCGCGTTTCTCGCGGGCATGGTCGTCGGACGATCCGAGTACAGCCTGAGAGCAGCCTCGGAAGCGCTTCCCATGCGAGACGCCTTTGCCGTCCTGTTCTTCGTGTCGGTCGGCATGCTGCTCGATCCCGCCTCCTTGATCCGGGCACCCGGCCTGACCATAGGAGCGCTTGCGATCGTTCTTCTCGGCAAGCCGTTGGTGGCGCTGTTGATTGCGTGGGCTATGGGATATCCGTTCAGGGTGGCCTTGACAGTGGCAATCGCATTGGCGCAAATCGGCGAGTTCTCGTTCATTCTCTCGACGATCGGCAGGGAGCTCGGGATCCTCACGCCAGAGGTGAGCAACACAGTCGTTGCCGCGTCAATCGTATCGATCGTGCTCAATCCGCTGCTGTACCAGCTGATTGACCCAGTGGATCAGTGGCTGGCCGCAAGGCCTCGACTGCGGCGATGGCTCAATCGAGCAACGCCAACTCTCGTAGAGGGCAGCACGCCCGGCACGACGCGGACAGCGAGTCCGGGCCACCGAGCGGTTGTCATTGGATACGGTCCGACGGGCCGCACGGTCGTGAGACTGCTCCGGGAGAACGAAGTCGAGCCAACGGTCGTGGAGCTGAACATGACAACCACTCGAGCCTTGCTGCAAGACGGTATTGATGCAGTCTACGGCGACGCCATGCAGCCTGACATCTTGAAGGGCGCAGGTCTCGCATCAGCAGGTAGCTTGATTCTCACGTCCGCAGGAATGGCACACAGTCGCGAGGTGATTCGTATGGCTCGCGAGCTGAATCCGGACATTCGAATCCTCGCCCGAGCTGCATATCTGCGCGATGTGCCATCCCTGAAAGAAGCAGGCGCGAGCACCGTGTATTCCGGGGAAGGAGAAGTCGCGCTGGCGTTCATAGAAGACATCCTCGAGCAGTTGGGCGCGACTCCTGAGCAGATCGACCGCGAACGTGCCCGGGCTCATCGAGAACTATTCGACACGCCTCTTGCGGCCGAGCCGCAGGCGTCGTAGTACGCTGAGTCTCTCAACTTGATCTTTCCACCAGGCGAGTTCGTCGTCGGGGCCAACCTGCCCTGGATCCGTTATGGCATCGATTTCGGTGCCAACAGCTGGAGAGCACATGGCGGAATCGCGCAGGAGGATTCGCGCGACTTGCTCGACACCCGCCTCCTCCAGCTCAGTGCAGCCGGCGTGACCCTGGTCCGATGGTTTCTGCTTTGCGACGGTCGCGCCGGTATCCGTTTTTCGGCTGACGGATCACCTGAAGGTCTCGACGAGCACGTTTTTACGGACATGGACGCCGCTCTCCACGCGGCACGTCGGCACGGCGTGCGGGTGATGTTCGTGCTGCTTGACTTTCACTGGTGCAGACCGGGGGAATGGGTCAACGGGGTTCAGATCAGCGGACGCCTTCACGTGCTCGATCATCCCGCGGCCCGGCGTGCGCTGCTCGACACTGTCTTCCGCCCGATCCTCGAGCGATACCGAAACGATGAGGCGATCCTGGCGTGGGACGTCATCAACGAGCCGGAGTGGGTTACGCGGGGACTTGGGACGAGCATGCTGTCGACGGGGCTGACCCAGACCTCGCTCCGCGACTTCATCGCGGACACGGCAGCTTTGATCCACGACATCACTGTACAACCAGTCACGGTGGGGTCAGCAGGAACGCGGTGGCGATCGTTCTACCGGGGCTTGCCGATCGATTTCGATCAGGTCCACTGGTACGAGACGCTTAGACGCACACCGCCGCTGGAAACGCCGGTCGCAGAACTCGGCTTCGAGCGTCCGGTCCTGCTCGGAGAATTTCCGGCAGTAGCGTCGGCGCGTTCGCTCGAGGACATTCTGGAAGCCGCGCGAACGGCCGGTTACGTAGGCGCGTTCCACTGGCCGAGCGAGAACATGTGATGGCGGTGGTCTAGGGTGCCTAGAGTGCCTAGGGTGCTTAGCGTGCCTAGGGTGCCTCGGGTGTTGGCAGGACCTCGGAGATTGAACTCTTGAATCATTTTTCAAGTAGCTTGCGACAGTGGCCAAATCACGAGAGGCGAGCAAGCGAGACTTGAACATTCGGCACGAAAGGCGCTGAACGCCGTGAACGGATTGATCAGATACCCCCCTTAGGCACCTTAGGCACGTCCGCGAGGTGCCTAATCGGCGCGGATCTGAATCTGCACATCACCAATCTCGATCTCACACACCGTTTGGCGCTTCCGACAAAACAGTAAATCCGCAGATGACGCAGATTACGCCGATGTGCGTGAGCCCACCGCCGGTCGCCGACCGGCGGTAAGCGTGGTCTGAAGCGGGGCGTAAACAAGAGCCATCAGTTACAGGGCTTTTGTTCACGCTCCGCTTCAGGCCACGCAAGCGGCCTTCGGCCGCTGGGCTCACCTGGGTCTTGCTGTCTCGCGCATGCAGCGAGACTGCATCACTCTGCAGCCAAGGTTCCGAATCTGTGAAATCTGTGTAATCTGCGGATGGTTTTATTCGCTCGCGCCGGAGGAGGTCGACTATTGCATCCTCCACCAAGTGAAAAGGGCGGCGGCAGCCGGAATAGCGAAGACGACAAGAAAGATCGGTGTTTCGTCTGCCACGGAGTACCCAGCCCTCGTGACACCGACGTACATGTTGATGCCGGCGCCAATAAACCAGAGCGGAAGGAAAACAAGCGCGGCGGTCGCGATACCGGACGTGCCTCTCAGGGCTCGGCCCACCAAAGCCAACACGCCAAACAGCGCAAACCCGACGGCAAGGACGATAAGAGTATGCATGACTACGGGCCCCTATTCTTGGTGTGTGCGTGGGCGTGGCAAGGCCTGCCATGTCTCGGTTGGATGATTTCATTGACGATCGCGCGATTTGGTGATTTGCAACTGACCAATCGCGCAATGACCCAAATCACCAACAATACGATCCGAATTTACCCAATCAACAAATCACCCCATGTCACCGTCGCCCGCCAACCTCGTCGAGATGGTTCAAGAGATCCGCGGGATCCGCGTACACGCGATACGCGCCGGCGCGTTCCAGTTCTTCGAGGCCGTACCCGCCCGACAGCAGGCCAATACCGAGCAGACGGGCGCGTCTGGCCGCGAGCATGTCCCACACGCTGTCACCAACGACGGATGTGGCTTCGACGGCAACGCCCAGTCGCTCCGCAGCGGCGAGAAAGAGGTCGGGATCGGGCTTCGCAAATTTGACGTCATCGCGCGTCACAACGGTTGTGCGCGCGAGGTCCACGCCGAGTGTTTCGAGAACCGGGCGCGCCGTTTCCATTCGGCCGCTCGTCGCAATCGCCCACGAAATTCCTGCAGCCGTCAGCGAGGCGAGCAGCTCGCGTGCGCCCGGGAGCGGGCGAATCTGACTCGACACGCGACGATACGCGACGGCATGCAGTCGTTGCAGACGCTCGATCCGCGCGGCGTCGAACTCCACGCCAGTTTCGCGTAACAGCATGTTCGTAAAGAGGCCGCCGCTCATGCCGATCTTGCGATGAATGCGCCAGACCGACAGTTCGATCCCTTCAGTCTGCAAAGCCTCCTGCCACGCCAATACGTGCTGATAGACGCTGTCGATCAGCGTGCCGTCGAGATCGAACACAAACGCCGTGTGCTGACGGTCGAAAAGCTCAGCCAACGGCCTCAATGCTTTCGGCCTTGACGAAGGCCAACAGGTCGGCGTTGAGCTGTTCCTTGTGCGTGTCCGCCAGGCCGTGCGGTGCGCCGGGATAGACCTTGAGCATCGTGTTCTTCACGATCTTCGCCGAGGCAAGGCCGGCAGTGCCAATTGGAACGATCTGGTCATCGTCACCGTGAACAACCAGAGTGGGGACGTCGAACTTCTTCAGGTCCTCTGTGAAATCTGTCTCGGAGAACGCCTTGATGCAATCAAGCGCGTTCTTGTGGCCCGACTGCATGCCCTGAAGCCAGAACGCGTCGATCATCCCCTGCGAGACCTTGGCGCCCTGCCGGTTGAAGCCAAAGAACGGACCGCTGGCGAGATCGCGATACAGCTTGGAGCGGTCCGCAATGGAGGCGGCGCGCAACCCGTCGAACACGTCGATCGGCAAGCCTCCCGGATTGGAGGGCGTCTTCAGCATCAACGGCGGCACGGCTGATATCAGGCCAGCCTTGGCCACGCGCTTGGTGCCGTGCCGGCCGATGTAGCGCGCCACTTCCCCGCCTCCAGTGGAGAAGCCGATCAACACCGCATTCTTCAAGTCCAGTGTCTCGATGAGCGTCGCGAGGTCATCGGCGTAGGTGTCCATCTCGTTGCCGTTCCACGGTTGGCTCGAGCGGCCATGACCGCGACGGTCGTGAGCGATGCACCGATAGCCGTTGGACGCCAGGAACAGCATCTGCGCCTCCCAGCTGTCGGCGTTCAGGGGCCAGCCGTGACTGAAGACAACCGGTTGTCCGGAACCCCAATCCTTGTAATAGATCTCGGTGCCGTCATTCGTGGTGATGGTCGTCACTTGCACACTCTCCTCTCGTTCCGTTCGCGGCTCGAAACCGTCATACTAACGTCTTCGTGTAAACGTCCGCTGCGTGTCGCCCAATGCTCAGGTGGAATCCCGTGGAGGCTTCGATGCGCCAAATAGAGATCACCCCACGTTACTTCGTCGTCATGGCTGTCCTGCTCCTGATTGCTTTGAGCTTCGGTGCGCTCCTGGCAACGTCGACGATGGGTCAGGCGCCAGGCGCGACGGGTGTGACAGTTTTTCAGGGAGCACGACTGATTGTCGGTAGCGCTGTGGCTCCCATTGAAAACGCGACATTCGTCGTAGACGGCAATCGGTTCACCGAGGTCGGTCGAACCGGTCAGGTGAAGGTTCCCGCGGGCGCCGCCCGGGTCGATCTGGCCGGAAAGACGGTGATGCCGGCGGTTATCGACACACACACGCACCTGGCAGTCACGCGAGACACGCTCATCGACCAGTTGCAGGGCAAAGCGTATTACGGGGTTGCGCTTGCGATGAGCCTTGGCACCGATACGGGCGATCTTGCATTTCAGGTACGCAACGAGATCATCCCCAATGCCGCGCGGCTTCGTACCGCTGGCCGCGGGATTACGATGCCCGAGCCGGGACGATCGGACGCGCCGTACTGGATCACGAGCGAGGCAGAAGCCCGGAAGGCGATTCAAGAGCTCGCGGTCAAGAAGGTTGATCTGGTCAAGATCTGGGTCGATGACCGCGATGGCAAATACAAGAAGCTGACGCCCGCCTTATACGGCGCGATCATCGATGAAGCCCATAAGCACGGGCTCCGCGTTACGGCCCACATCTTTTCACTCGAGGATGCCAAGGGCCTTCTGCGCGCGGGAATCGATGCCTTTGCTCACGGAGTGCGGGACAAAGACATCGACGAGGAGTTTGTGTCGCTCATGAAGGAGCGTCCGCAAGTCGTGCTCGTGCCGAATCTTCCGGATCGAGGTGTGGCAACGGATCTCAGCTGGTTGAGCGAGACAATCCCTCCAGAGGAGCTGAAGAAATTGCAGGCTGCGGCCACCGATCGACCTGCCGCCCAACAGACGTTTGGCATTCAGGCACGAAATCTGGCGAAGCTGAATGCCGCGGGTGTCAAGATTGCATTTGGCACGGATGGCAGTGTCGTGTGGAGCCAACACGCCGAGATGGCGGACATGGTGGCGGCAGGGATGACGCCCGCACAAGTCATCGTGGCCGCGACACGCAACTCCGCGGATTTTCTGCGGCTCACGGATCTCGGGTCGATCGAGACGGGCAAGAGCGCGGACTTCGTCGTGCTCGACGCGAATCCACTGGACGACATCACCAATACCCGTCGCATCTCCACCGTGTATCTGCGGGGAGCGGCCGTGGACCGCGCCGCGCTGCGGGCCCGATGGGCTGGCAAGCCGTCATTCTGAGGGAAAAGGGGGGGAAAAGGGGTCGGGTCTATTTAAGATTTCTGCGTACCCGCATCGCCTGAGGCGACTCAATTTTCGGACACACCGCCGACGTTTGAAATGATGTGGAAAATTTAGCTCATTCGCGATCCTTCAACTCGACCTCCGTCCGCGGAGCATTCGGGAGCTCCCGGTCTAGCGACTCGCGATACTTCAAGCAACCCCGCAGAAACTGCGGCCACGCCGGCACGCTTGGAAGCGGGTCGGTCCTCTCAGGCAGCAGCCCCCACAGTTGCGGATGGTGCCAGCACAATTCATGCCCGGAGCTGTCGCGATGCGCGCGAATCCCCGCGCGCAGCTTTCGCGCCTCAGCGATCAACTGCTCCCGCGACATGCCTTCCAGATCGTCGTCCACGTCGCCTCCGCCCGTTGAAGGTGGCTTGCAAGACGCCAATGCAAGATTTCGAACGCTAGTGCCGCAGTGTAGCGTGATTCACGGTCGCTTGATTTGGATCACGCGGATTGGGAGAGAGACGTCATGTCAATTGAGAGCGTGCAGACTGACTTCGATGCGGCAAGAGCTGAAGCGTTTGCCGCCCGATTCCTAGCCGCGCTCAACAACGGCGCCCTTTGCCTGATGGTTTCTGTCGGCCACCGTACTGGACTCTTCGACATCATGAGCCAATCGGCGCCGGCAACCTCGGAAGAGATTGCAGCGAGGGCCAGCCTCAATGAACGATACGTCCGCGAATGGCTCGGCGCGATGGCGACCGGTGGCATCGTGAACATCGACCCGGCTTCGAACCGCTACTCCTTACCGCCAGAACACGCCGCCTTCCTGACTCGGGCGGCCATGGCCGACAACATGGCAGTGTTCGCGCAGTACATCGCGGTGATGGGCAGCGTTGAGGACGATATCGTCGAGTGTTTCAAGCGCGGCGGAGGCGTGCCGTATGAAAGGTTTCAGCGATTCCATGAGGTGATGGCTGAAGACAGCGGGCAGTCCGTGCTGTCGTCGCTCGAATCGCACATTCTTCCGCTCGTTCCGGAGTTGACGGAACGGCTCACCAACGGCATCAAGGCACTCGACATCGGCTGCGGCAGAGGCCGCATCATGAACAAGCTCGCGGAGCTGTATCCCCATAGCAGGTTTGTCGGCATGGATCTGTCGCGTGACGCCATCACGTTCGCATGCGACGAAGCCGCAAATAAGGGGCTGAACAACATCGAGTTCGTCGCGGGCGATCTGAGCAACTTCGAGGCAACAGCCGAACGTGAAACCTTCGACTTGATCACCACATTCGACGCCATCCATGACCAGGCAAAGCCGCTCAACGTGCTGAAAGGCATTCATCGAGCGTTGAAATCGGATGGCGTCTACCTGATGCAGGACATTGGCGGGACCAGCCATGTGGACCAGGATATCCAACACCCGATTGGCACGTTCCTCTACACAGTCTCGTGCATGCACTGCATGACCGTGTCCTTGGCGCAGGGCGGCGAAGGCTTGGGCGCCATGTGGGGCGAAGAGAAGACGCGCGAGTATCTCCAGCAAGCCGGCTTTCGATCCGTCATCACACACCGGCTCGCGCACGACATTCAGAACAACTGGTATGTCGTGAGGAAGTGATGGACGTTTACATCGGCCTCCTGCGAGCGGTCAACCTGGGAGCGCACAACAAAATCGCAATGAGTGATCTCCGTGACCTGCTGGCGGGGGTCGGAATGAAGGACGCGCGATCACTGCTCCAAAGCGGCAACCTGGTGTTTCGGAGTGACGCGTCCACGACGGAGAAGTTGGAGGAACTCCTCCAGGATGCAGCGGCAAAGCGACTCGGCCTCAAGACAGACTTCTTCGTCCGTTCTGCCAGGGATTGGAAAGCGATCGTCGCCGCCAATCCCTTTCCTGCTGAAGCCAAGCGCGATCCTAGCCACCTCGTGGTGATGTTTCTCAAGGAGGCGCCTTCTCGGGCGTCCGTAACGGCCCTCCAGAAAGTGATTTCAGGTCGCGAGGTCGTCCGCGCGAGGGGTCGAGAGGCTTTCATCACGTATCCCGACGGCATCGGTCGCTCGCGCCTCACGACCAGTTTGATTGAGAAGACCCTCGGGACCCGCGGCACCGGACGCAACTGGAACACAGTGGTCAAACTCGGTGTGCTCGCGGGACCGCCGTGAAGGGCCGTCCATGGGCCAACTTCACAATCGTCGACCGATCCGAGGTGACTACCGATGAGCAAGACCGCCCTTATCGACGGCCTCAAGGCGTTCGATCTCGAAAAAGTGCGGACGATCCTCGCGAAGGAGCCGGAGCTCAAGCACCTGAAGCTCGACAAAGGCCTCGACCTTCTCCAGTTCTCTTGCCGGCGATTCACGGGGGCCGACCAGGCCGCCGCCGATCGACAACTACGCCTTGCGAAGTGGCTGGTGAGCGAGGGCTTCGATCCGCTGGCGATGCACACCACCGCACCTGGGGCGGACGGCGAGGAGGAGCCGTCCAACGTGTCGCTCGTGTGGTTTGCCGTCGCGAAAGCGCAGAACAATCGACTGGCGCGATACTTCCTGCAGCAAGGTGCCACGCCGGGTGCCCTCTATGCCGCAGCCTGGTGGGGCAACGCGGACATCGTCGCCGAACTGGTGCAGCACGGCGACGACCTCAATGCCCTCGTCGGGGCCACGCCCTTTCACATGGCGGTGGACGTGCTCCATCGAGGAGCCGAGGGCAAACCGGAGCTGGCGCGGCGACGATTGAAGCTTTTGAGGGAAATGCTCAGGCTCGGCGCGAATCCCAACATTCAAGCGTTCAACGGGGTCACACCGCTGCACACTGTTCTAGAGAAAGGGTATGACCTCGAGGTCTTCAAGCTTCTTCTAGAGTACGGCGCCAATCCCGACACCCCCGGTAAAGACGGCCGCACTGTTCGGGAGATCGCGTCGCGGAAGAAGGACAAGCGATACGTCAACGCGCTCGCGAAGTCTAGGGCGCGCCGGAGCAAAAGATGAAAGCCATGCGACTGATTGCCGCTGTGATCGGACTCGCTGCAGTAGCTTCGCCTCTGGCGTTTGCTCAAGAACCGGTGGCCTGGGGACCGACGCTCGAGTTCCACACGTTCTCGATCATCGCGGTGGATCCGACGACGCGGGAAACAGGCGTCGCGGTCACGACGCGAAATCCGTGCGTGGGCAACGCCGTTCCGTGGGTGCGTGCGGGTGTGGGCGCCGTCGCGACTCAGGGCGGCACTCGCGTCGAGTACGGTCCGGAGCTGCTCGATTTGCTGGCGAAAGGTGTTGCGCCGAAGGAGGCGCTCGATCGACTTGTTGCGGCGGACACCGATCGCGAGCGGCGTCAGGTCGGCGTGATCAGCGTCGATGGTCGATCGGCGCAATTCACGGGTAAAGGCCAATATGGCGCCGAAAGCCGCGGCGATTGGGTTGCGGAAACGTCCGGCCCCACCTTCGCCGTGCAGGGGAACTCGCTGGTGAGCCCTGACGTCGTGAAAGCGGTCGCGGCGGCCTTCAAGGCCAGTGAGGGCTCGTCGCGGCATCTCGCCGATCGGCTGATCGACGCATTGCACGCTGGGCAACAGCTCGGAGGTGACGGCCGCCACGGTGAAACGCAGTCGGCTGCTGTGCTCGTGGCCGATCCGCGGCCCGGCATGTCACGGCGGCCGGACGGACAGACCGTCAACATCAACGTGTGTGAACACCCCGAGCCAGTCCGAGAGCTCCGCCGCATCTACGACACCGCCAGCGAGACGCTCGGATTCAGAACGCTGGAGCAGTTCATCGGTCGCGATGTGCTGCAGCTGAAGATCATGCTGCACGCCCTTGGATTCTTCCGCGCAGACGAGAAGGATGTCGATGATCGATCCGCGCAGGCGAACGTCTATACGCAGGACGTCGTCGAAGCCGTGAATAAATTCAGATCCAGCCAGGGCTGGCAAACGACGGTGCCCGGATATGTGGACGCGCGGACGATTGAACGGCTGTGGAAGCGACTTCAGGAAACGGGTCGTGCCGACGCGGTCCGTCGTCGGCTTCTCGATCTGCAACGCGTTCGATAAAGTTCTGCGTCCAGCTCGTCGAGGCGAAAAGTCGATCAACCGCCGATTCGAACTTTCGACGCGGATCGGCGTCTAATCAACTGTGCTGATGCAGGACGTCCGGTACGCGGCTCGGACGCTCCGATTCAACCCCGGGTTCACCGCCGTCGCCACTATCTGCCTGGCGCTCGCCATTGGCGTCAACACCATGATCTTCAGCGTCGTGGACGGCATCCTGGTGCAGCCGCTGCCCTTCGCTGACCCCGACCGTCTGATGCGAGTCAACGAATCGCACGCTCCAAGCGGCATTCGCCGCGGTGGCTTGTCTTACGCCAACCTGCGCGATTGGCGCGAGCGGAGCCGGTCCTTCACCACCATCGCGGGAGCCCAGTTGCGGAGCCTGGCGATCGCCGACCGCGGCGATCCAGAGCGATACGATGGCGCCGCGATCTCCTGGGATTTGTTCTCGACTCTTGGGGTTGCGCCGGCGGTCGGACGCGATTTTGTGCCCGATGATGATCGCCCCGGTGCCGAACCCGTCGCCCTCCTGAGCGACGAGATCTGGCGGGTACGCTACGCCGCGGATCCCAGCATCGTCGGACGTTCGATGCTGGTGAACGGCCGGCCGCACACGATCATCGGCGTCATGCCTCCGGACTTCGAGTTCCCGCTGTACCAAAAAATCTGGGTGCCGCTCGAGCCGTTGGTCTTTGAAGAGCCGCGGGATCGCCGCGGGCTGATGGCGTTCGCACGGCTGGCGTCCGGCGTGTCGATGGAGGGCGCCCACGAAGAATTGAAGGCCGTCACGGCGGGGCTCTCGCGAGAATTCCCCGCAACCAACGACCGTTGGACCGCTCTTGTTCGGCCTGTCAAAGACGATTTCATTCCAGAAGACGTGCGTTTGATCGTCCTGACGATGATGGGGGCGGTCACGTTGGTGCTCATCATCGCGTGCGCGAATGTGGCCAATCTGATGCTGGCACGCGCCGCCGCACGCCGGCGCGAGATCTCCATTCGCGCGGCGATCGGCGCCGGACGTGGACGCATCGCGCGACAACTGCTCACAGAGGCCATCATGCTCGCGCTACTGGCGGTCCCGCCAGGTGTCGCGATTGCGTACGCCGGGAACGAGCTCATGCGCCGTGCCATCCCACCGGATGACATCCCTTACTTGATCCACTGGGAGATCAACGCGGCGGTTCTTGTTTATACCGTCGGTGTCGCGCTCGTGACCGGGATTCTGTTCGGTCTGGCACCGGCGCTGCAGACTGCCAATTTGAATCTTCAGTCGGCGCTCAAAGAAGGCGGACGGGGGACGGGTGGGGTCGGACCACGCGCACGGCTCAAGAGCGCTCTCGTCATAAGTGAGGTTGCCCTTTCACTGGTGCTGCTCGTGGGCGCTTCGTTGTTCGTCCGCAGCTTCTTGAACCTGCGCAACGCCGATGCAGGTTTTGACATTGCGCCGCTGATGACGCTGCGTCTGTACATGACGGGCGACGCCTACGCTACCGAGGATGCGCGTGCGCGACGCGGCGACGACCTCGTGAAGCGGATCGCGAGCGTGCCGGGCGTGGAGGCGGCGTTCGCCTCCAACTGGGTCCCGCTCAACGGCGGTGGCGGTGGCGGGCGCATTCTCATCGAGGGGCGCACGTGGCCTGCAGGAGAGGAACCGACCATCGGGTTCACCGCCGTTACTCCACAGATGCTGAAGACGTTGAATCTCCCGCTCACGCGCGGCCGCAATTTCACGGACGCCGAGGGTCAAGAGCGGCGGCCCGTCGCGCTTGTCAACGAAATCATGGCTGCCCGCTTCTGGCCGAATGAGGATCCGATCGGCCGCATGTTCCGGTTGAACGATCCAGTCATCACCGAGTCGTTCACCATCATTGGCGTCGTGCCCGATATCCAACACGACGAGATCGAACCGCAGGAGGAAGAAGAGGCGCAGGCCTATGTGCCGTACCCGTACGGCGCGACCCCCAACACGGGCGTCACCATTCGCGTGGCCGCCGGCGACCCAACTGCGATCACTGCTACCGTTCGCGAAGCAATTCGGCATCTTGACTCGGGCATTCCCCTCTTCGCCGTGCGGTCGATGACCGAAGTCAAGCGTCTCGGCTCGTGGCAGTTCGGTCTCTTCGGCTGGCTTTTCTCCGCGTTCGGTGCGGTGGCACTGTTACTGGCGGCGACCGGCGTCTATGGCCTCCTCGCGTACGCTGTGTCGCAGCGGACACAGGAAATCGGCCTCCGGGTCGCGCTCGGTGCGGCACGCCGCGACGTCATTCGCCTCATCATCGGCCAGGGGCTGCGGCTGGCAGTCGTGGGCATCCTCATCGGCCTCGTGGCCTCCTTCGGCGTCACGAGAGTGGTTGCATCGCTGCTCTACAACATCACCCCGACCGACGCGGCCACCTTCGCGGGCGCCTCGATATTCCTTATCGCCCTGGCCGCGCTTGCCAGCTACATTCCGACACGACGGGCGATGGCCGTTGACCCCCTGGTGGCGCTCAGATCAGAGTGACCCCTACTTCTTGATTGCCGGATGCGTGTAATCAGAGGGCAACACGCGATCGGGATCGGGGCGTACACTCAAATAGTCCACGTGATCGCTGATGTCGGTCCAGCCGTGTGGTACGCCTGCTGGAATGATGATGATGTCGCCAGTCTTCACGACACGCCGCACGACATCAGCCCCGAGGATGCCACCGCTACAGGATGGACCGTTCAGGATTTTTGTCACCTGACCGTCGGGCGCCGATTTGCGACCGTTGACGATCTGACCGCCAGTCACGAGCGTGCCGCCGCCAGAGACAATGATGTAGGTTTCAGTCTGGTGGTCATGTGCAATGCCATTGACGGTGTCTGACTGGGGAGGCGTGCTCGAACGTTCGCCGCAAGGCTCAGCGGGCGGAGGAGCGGCGGTCGCGGGTGGTGCACCAGCGGCTGGTGTCGCCGCAGTTCCGGTTTTGCCCCGGTGCACGATGCCGACGGCCAGATTCAATTTACCGATGTCGACGCTTACGATCTGGCGATCAACGCCAGGCAACGCATTGACCACCTTGACCTGCTCGTCAGTAATGTAAGTTGCAGCCTTCGGCGATTGTGCCAGCACGCTGACAGGCCACATCGCCACGACCGCTGCGAGAATCAGCATCCTTCTCATGGTCAGCTCCTGGCCGGGTATTGTCGTTCAGAACTGCGCAAAGGACACGTCATGACCGGCGACATTCAACGCCCTGCCGGGCAGGTCCTCAGCTTCAGCGTCAACGGTCGCACCCCCTTACTTCCGATGAACCAGGTGCGCGATTCGGTGGGCAGCGCTCTCAGATTCTCGCAGAAGGCCGTCATTTGCTGCTTACTCAGATACACCTCCACGTTCGAGCCATAGAACGCCGAGACGGTGCTTCCCTGCCGCTGGATGTAAGCGCCCACACGTTTGATCGCACTGGGTCCGCCAAAGTCACCAACGACCGGCACGATCAGGTTTCTGGCGTGCAGATCTTTCACGAACGTGAACGCGTCCTCGTTCGCGAGGTAACTCCGGGTCTGACCTTGCACGTCCGTCGCGGTCATCAGCGACCGGTACGAAGGGCCTGCCTCGCGGTCTGCGCGCGAGCGTCCGTAGTGAATATCGAGACCGTCCGAGTAAAAGGCGTTGAGTGCAAAGTCGATGGCGGCCAGGTCGTCCGCTGACAGCGGCAGCCGATGTGTGTCGAGAAGCCGCTCGCGGACGAGCCCAAGGTTCATTTCATATAGAGATCCCGAGGGTTTCGCCGTCGCATAGGCCGTGAAGAGGTCGCGCACGGATGTTCGTCGATCGAGCCCATCTGGCCTGTGGCGCGAGAACAGGCGTGATAAGAACTCCGCCCTGTCGGCGGACGATTCGAACAGCGCCTTGTACATCAGATGCACGTTCCGATTCTCCTGCCGGATGTCGATGATGAACGCCATGGCCGGCTGGAGTCTTGCGATGTAGCTGAAGTTCTGCTCGGGACCAACGCCGATATACACGCCGCCGCGCGGGCGTAGCTGTCGAATGGTGTGCGCAAAGAGGTCTTCGTTTGAAACCAGATTCTCGGAATGCCTGAACACACCCGCAGGTTCGGACAGCGCGGTGCTGAGGCTCCAGAACTCCGCGTCGCTCAGTCTTGTCGGCAGCGTCGCGCGCTCGGGCTGCGAGGCGCAAGCCGTGTCGCCAACGAAAGAAGATAACAGCGCGAGCGCAAGCAGCACCATTCGTCCAGGAGTGCAAGTCGTGCGGTCAGGCATTCGGAGCTCCCCTAGAATGAACCATGGCCGGTCGAGAGTGCCACCACTGCAAACAGTGGGTCGAGGACTGGACAAACCACAACTGCTGGATGACGACGGAAGACGTGCTGACGCGGGACCTGTCAGAGGACCTGCGGGAGGCGTGGGAGCGGTTGCGCGAGACGGCAGCGGCGTTCGGGGATCAGCGCATCTACGCATCGCACCACTGCATCATGTTCTCTCGGAAGGCCTGCTACTTCTTCGTGCGCCCGAAGAGGAGCGTCCTCGAGGTTTGTTTCTTCCTCGGGCGTGCGCTCAAAGCGCCCCAGGTGCGCCGAACGGCCCCAGCGTCTCGATCGAAGCTGGCGCACATTGTGCACATCACGCACCGAGACGAAGTCGAACCGCCGATTACTGACTGGATTCGGGAAGCGTACGAGTCATCAGACGCGTTGAGTGCGAAGGGATCTTCCAAGTCAGCCCGGAGCACGAAGCGCCGGACGGCTCGGGGACCGACACGCAAGAAGCAGTGAGCCGAATCGTGGCCTCACGTTGGCGAAAGAGGGTTCGAGCGCTCAGTGGTGCGCCGCAATCAACTCACGAAGCGCCGTCATGAATTCACGCCTACGCAGGATGCCGCGTTCGCCGCCATGCTCGGCGCCCTCCACGACAACCAGCTTCAGCGCCGGCATCATCTTGGCCATGTCGCGCATGGTCCCGACTGACGGGTCTGCAGTGCCAATGATTCCCAGTGTCGGCACCCGAACCGCTGCAAGTTGCTGATCTGTCACGACCAGGCCCGAGCGGCCGCGATTGTAGCCCGCGAGTGCTTTCAAGTCGTTCGCGGCAACGAGCGGTTGCACGGCCTTGCTGATTTCGTCGTCGCTCGGCAGAGGCTTACCGGGAGGAGTGAGGGCGACGAACAATGATTTGAACGGCGTCTCGCCTTCCAGCTCTCGCGCCGACGCTTCGGCTTCCCGCTCGTTCGCCGGCGTCCACCGGTACACAGGGTGATATCCGACGAACGTCGCCGTCAGAAATCGATCGGCGTTCGTTGTCAGCATGTGCCCCGCAATACTGGCGCCCATCGAAAACCCGACGATGTGCGCCCGCGGGATTTTCAGATGATCGAGCAAGCGGACGAGGTCCCGCGCCATTTCCGCGCCATATGCCTTTGGATCGGCGGGCTTCCCGCTCTTGCCATGCCCGCGACAATCCATCGCAATCACCCTGTGGTCTTTGGAGAGATCGCTGAAGACGCCCGGATTGATCCAGTGCCGTTCGAGCGTACCCGTATATCCATGGACGAGGACAATGGGCGGACCCTGGCCCTGTTCGACATAGCGAATTCGAACGCCGTTGGAATCAAAGAAGTTGTCGGCCGGAACGGCAGCCTGCACTGCCGCTGTCCCCTGCGCCTCCACTGAACTGAAGGCGGGGGCCACGAGAAAAGCGAGGGCAAACAATTGCATCGTTCTCATGACGGCTCCAAGGATCGAACCTACCGCTCGTGGGCTAGTGTCCCGGCACCAGGACCGGTTCACTTTTTTACAATACCCCAGCGGGACCATTTGGATAACGTGAAGGGACCATGACTACCGAAGAATCGCGATCGTTGATGGGATTGCTGTGGCCTGGGGCAATGGCCGTGCAGACCATCCACGTCGCCGCGCGGCTCGGAATCGCCGATCTCGTCGCGGACGGACCAAAGAGTATCGATGCGCTTGCCAAATCCACACGCACGCACGCGCCGTCGCTGGGGCGCTTGCTTCGCGCACTTACCAGCCTCGGCATTTTTGAAGAGGATGGGGGCCGGTATGGTCAAAGCCCCTTAAGTGAGGCGCTTCGGACCGATCATCCGCAATCGATGCGGCGGTGGGCGATGATGCTGGGCGCCGGGTTTGTGTGGCGGCCGAGCGGTGAGCTCGCCCTGTCGGTTGAGACCGGCCAACCCGCCTTTGCACATGTTCAGGGCGCGCAGTTCTTCAAATATCTGGCCGCGCACCCGGGTGATGCCGCCATCTTCAATGCAGCGATGAGCTCAATGCCCGCCTACATCGACGCGATTGTGGATGCCTACGATTTCTCGACATTCGACCGCATCGTGGACGTGGGCGGCGGCCACGGCACGCTCCTCACCGGAATCCTCTCGAGGAACCCTCACGTGCGCGGCGTTCTCTACGATCTCGCCGCTGTCGTCGAGGGCGCCCCGCCAGCGCCGGTGGGCAATCGTCTGGAAGTGGTGGCTGGAGATTTCTTTGACGGAGTTCCTGAAGGCGCCGACGCTTATCTGCTGAAAGGTGTCATCCATGACTGGGCCGATGAGTCCGCTGTCAGAATCCTGAAGAACTGCCGACGAGCGATGCGGCAGGATGGGTGTCTGCTCATTGTGGATACAGTGCTGGAACCATCCTCAGATCCCGCACAGGCAATGATGGACGTCCTGATGATGGTGCTCACCGGCGGGCGAGAGCGCACCGAATCGGAATTCCGCTCACTCCTTCACGACGCGGGTTTCTCCCTAGTGAAGGTGATGCCGACGATGGCCGCTTCGATTCTCGAGAGCCGACCGATCTAGGTCGGCCCTCGTCATCGTTTTTCTCGATCAGTTAGGAGGTCGGGAGGCGTACCTCCTGCCCGATGACTTTCGCGCGATCGGCGTTCTTCTTCGGGCGGAACTTCTGAATGCGGCCGTTTTGCACTTCAGCAACGAACAGGTTGCCCTCCTGGTCCACCGTCATCTGATGTGGTCCCCAGAACTGGCCGGGCTGTCCGCCTGGCTGACCCCAACCGTAGAGGAAGTTGCCTTTCAAATCGTACTTGAGAACCCGCTGGGTCCCCCCATCCCCCATCCAGAGGAATTGATCGTCGGTGATCAGGTGGTAGTACGGCTGCGACCGGACGCCGGTTGGCCAGTGTGCTTCGCGGGTCGAGAACATGTCGAGAAACTTGCCGTTCTCGTCGAAGATCTGGAAACGCTCGTGCCCGCGATCGGCTACGTATAGCTTCCGATCCTTGCTAATCGAAATGCTGTGGACGGTGTTCCACTCGTTCGGCCCGGGGTTCTTTGGATCTTTGGGCTCGCTTCCCCAGTCCATCACGAACTTCCCGTTGCGATCGAATTTAGCGACGCGTTTCCCGTGGTAGCCGTCGCTGATGAAGAACGTGCCGTCGGGGAGCCACGCAATGTCAGTGGGTCGTGCGAAAGTGTTCGGACCGCGTCCCTCGACGCCCATCTGACCGAGCGTCATGACGAGCTTGCCGTCGTACGTGAACTTGAAGATCTGGTGCAGATTGTCGTCGATCACCCACACGTGCTTTTCGGGATCGTACGGGCTCATCTTGATCTTGTGTGGCCCTCGCGGCCCGAGCGGCGCCTTCGGCTGATCGAACAGCTGATCGTGCTGCGGCCACGACTGGACCATTTTTCCGTCGCGGTTCACCACGAAGATTACATGGCGATAACGCATGTTGCGCGGACCGGTCGCTGCTCCCGGGGACGGGATTATTTGCGCGTAGGGCGTCCAGGGCTTCGCGTCCTTCGGCAGCGGCAGTTCACCACGCTGCGCAATCCAGATCCGGTCCGGACTTTCGGCGAACACCGCGGCCTGCGACCCCCAGGTAAACCCTTCGTGCGAGTGCGTGTCGTCGGGAAGTGGCTGGAGCCAGTTTTCGACAACCTCGTACGGACCATACATGTCCTGTCCGCCCTTTTCCAGCGGCGCAGGCGGCTGAGCAGCAGCGGAGAGTGTTTCCGGGTTGGCGGTGGGCGACGAGCTGCAGCCGCCTAGCGTACTGACAAGGAGCCAGCCACCCACGAAGAAGATCGGTGCCGACCGTCGTGAACTGTGCATGTGAACCTCCGCTGCGCGCCCTTCGCGTTTCACTTCCAGAGCGTGGGGCGTGTATACACGCAACGGGACACGCGCGTTGTAAAAATATGTCTAGTGGCGGCCCCTACACCCCTGCCGCCTTCAGCGCTGCCAGCACCCGTGCATCCCTGAATGGCACCCGGCGCAGACGCACGCCCGTCGCGTCGTACACCGCATTGGCCACCGCGGCGAGCGTCGGCTTGCACACCGTCTCGCCCGCGCCGTAATGCGGCAGATCGGGCCGGTTCGGATTGGGATCCCCGTTCACGAGCACGATGTCGATCGTTGCCGGCGTATCGGCATGCGTCAGCGTCGGATGCGACACCCAATCCACGCTGGTCACTTTCTCGGTGTCGAACTTGACCTCCTCGTGCAGCGCGCGGCTCAGCGAGTGAAGCGTCCCGCACTCGAGCGTGCGCCGCAGCGCCTCAGGATTGATCACGAGGCCGCAATCGTGTGCGCAGACGAAGCGCTTGACCCAGATGTGACCCGTTTTGCGATTCACCTCGACTTCGGCGATCTGCGCCACGACAGTCTGGTTGCGATACGCATATGCGATGCCGCGACCGGTGAGGATCTCTCCGCTGCCACGTGGTTTTGGAGACGGGCGCGAGTCCCAACCAAACTTTTCGGAGGCAACTTTGATGCACGCAATCGAGCGCGCACGCTTGAATCCGGCGTCATCAGTGGTGCTGGCCGTAAGCAGCCGCAGACGGAACTCGACAGGATCGGCTTTTGCCGCCGCCGCGAGCTCGTCGATGAACGACTCTGACGCAAACGTGACTTGCGGACCGTCGGGATCGCGCAGGTTACCGGTCCGCAGCGGTGTTTCCCATACTAGCGGCAACGCGACGACATGCGTCGTCATGCGCCGATTCGGGATGACGTACATGTCCGAGGGCGTGGACGCACGGCCACGGGCTGGCTCGGCGCGCCTCATTCCTGCAAGCTGCGCGATCAGTACCGTGTCGTGTTCGTTGTACCCGAGGTGATTGTGATCGGCCGCGCGAGCATCATAGTCGAGTCCGACGAGGTTCCCTTGCCCATCGAGACCGCCGCGCATCGTGAACGCATACGCAGGGCCCTTCGTATCCCACGCGGTCTCCTCCTGCCGCGTCCACTGCACGCGGACGGGCCGTCCGATCTCCCGGGCCAGAAACGCAGCCTCGAAGCCGGCGTCGTCCGCCGCCGTGCGGCCGTACGCCTGTGACCCTTCCATCCAGACGACACGCACGCGATCGCGTGGCATTTGAAGGAACTGAGCCACGCCGTTGCGCAGGCCGTACGACTTCATGTCGTTGGAATAAATCGTCAGCTGATCGTTCGAGGGATCGGCCATCGCATGCGCGGGACCGAGCGCCGTGTGCCCCTGAAACGGGACATCGTATTCAGCCTCGATGACTATGGCGGGTTTAGTCGCGGGACTAACCGCCTTCGCCGAGGCTTCGGCGGTCAAGAAGTCCCGCGCTACGGGTGATCGCGACAGCGCTGCGTCGAGGTCACCAACGATGGTCGGCGGGCCGCTGAACGTGGGCGTCGCACCGCGCATGAACTTGAAGAGATCTTCAGATGCCGGAAAGGGTGCCGTCGCGGGTTTCTGCCAGTTGACCTTGAGCTGCCGGGCGGCGTGGATCGCCTGCTCCTCGCGCTCGCACACCACTGCCACATAGTTGCCCTTGCTCACCACCTTGACGAATCCAGGAAGGCTGCGAACCGACGATTCGTCAATGCTGACAAGCTTCGCGCCAGCCAGTGGGGGCTTCACGTTCCGCGCGTGCACCATCCCCGGCAGCTTGACGTCCACGGCCCACTTGAGTGACCCGTCTACCTTCCCGGGAATGTCGTACCGTTTCGGCGATTGTCCGACGATCTCGAATTCCTGGACCGTCTTGAGCTTTGCAAGGCCAGTCGCCGTGTCGGTGTTTTTGCCAGTCAGCGTGATGTTGAATTTCTTCCCGCCGATCAGTTCTCCGTAGGTGATTTTCCGCGAGGGATCAGCGGCCACAGAGATTACGCCCTCGCTGACGACGAGCGCAGCGACGGGGACGCCAAAGCGCGTGGATGCCATGTCGAGCAGAACGCGTCGAGCCTCGGCGGCTACGCGACGCATGGGCCACCCATCGGTTTGGAGAGCGTCCGATCCGCCGGATCCTCCCTGATCGACGGTGACATCCGTGCTTCCCATCACACAGGTGGTTCTGTCGTACGCGATGTCGAGCTCGTCGGACATGATCTGGCGGAAGGCCGTGCCAGTCCCCTGCCCGAGATCCGTCTTCCCGACGTAGAACGTTGCGGTGTTGTCCTGTCGTATGACGACCCACGAATCGAGTTGTCTGAAGTCGGGATCGGGATACGGACCCGGACCCTGGCCCGCGGTCTGTCCAGCAGCAACATCGAAGTCGTACGCGTGCGCGACCGACCAGCCGACGACGAGCATGCCAGAGCTCTTGAGAAAATCTCTGCGAGTCGTCATACGGCCTCCTTCCCGTCGCCGGGCTCGAGTCGCACACCGCTTGACGCGGCCATTGATTTGGCGGCGAGCTTGATCGCGGCCTGAACGCGGTAATACGTCATGCAGCGACAGAGCGTGCCCTGCATCCCCTGCCGGATTTCGGCGTCGGTGGGAGTGGGATTCTTGTCGAGCAGCGCCTTCGCCGTCAGGATCTGCCCGTTCTGGCAGAAGCCGCATTGCGGGACCTGCTCGTCAATCCAGGCCTGCTGGATCGGATGCAGCGCGCCGTTCGTGGCGAGGCCTTCGAGTGTCGTGATCTCGACATTCTGGACAGCGGACGCCGGTCTGACGCACGACCGAACCGCCTCGCCCTTGATGATCACGGTGCACGCCCCGCACTGTCCCAGCCCGCATCCGAACCGCGGCCCCTGAAGCCCGAGATCGTTGCGAAGG
The DNA here is from genome assembly GCA_963846425.1 of uncultured Acidobacteriota bacterium. Lineage (GTDB taxonomy): Bacteria > Acidobacteriota > Vicinamibacteria > Vicinamibacterales > UBA2999 > JACCSI01. The sequence continues at coordinate 212,199 of CAWJVW010000005.1, forward strand.
ACGTAGAGCAGCGGTGTTGCGGAATCGACATCCAGGGTGTGGGTCTTGCCGTTCACCCTCAAGGTGATGGTGCTCATACCGACGCAGTCTCGCTCCGGCGCGCCGGGGAATCAAGGCGGAACAGTTGATCTTCACAGCTGAGCTCTCGAGCGATCGTCTGCGACTTACTTAGCGGACTCATGCTCCGTCGCATACTATGGCGCAGGTGCATTCGCTCTCTGCTGCGTCCAAGAACTCATGACTGACGCCATCGCGCCGCGATCGTTACTGAAGAAGGCGCCGACCGGCATTCCCGGCCTTGACGAAATCACGAACGGCGGCCTCCCTGCAGGTCGTCCAACGCTTGTCTCGGGCGGTCCCGGTTCCGGCAAGACGCTGCTGGGTATTACGTTTCTCGTGAACGGAGCCGTGCAGTTCAACGAGCCTGGCGTCTTGATGACGTTCGAGGAGAACGCGGAAGAACTCGCGGAAGACGTCGCGGCGCTCGGCTTCGACCTGCCTGGGCTCATCGAGCAGAAGCTGCTCGTGATCGATTATGTCCACGTCGAACGCAGCGAGATCGAGGAAACGGGTGAGTACGATCTCGAGGCCTTGTTCGTGCGTCTCGATCATGCCATTCGCTCAGTGGGCGCGAAGCGTCTGGTCCTGGATACGCTCGAATCGCTGTTCGGCGGACTGGCTAACGAAACCATCCTCCGCGCGGAGCTGCGGCGGCTGCTTCGGTGGGTGAGGGATCGGGAGGTGACCGTCGTGATCACGGGCGAGCGGGGCGAAACCTCTCTCACGCGTCACGGCCTCGAGGAATATGTGACCGATGCGGTGCTCCTGCTCGATCATCGTGTGCACGAGCAGATCTCGACTCGTCGGATTCGTGTGGTCAAGTATCGTGGTTCTCACCATGGGACGAACGAGTACCCATTTCTCATCGATGTCGATGGCCTGAGCGTGCTCCCGGTGACATCACTGACCCTCCAGCACGGGGCGTCCTCGGAGCGGGTGTCCAGTGGTCTCGAGCAGCTTGACGAGATGCTCGGAGGGCAGGGGTACTATCGCGGCAGCACGATTTTGATTTCCGGAACCGCGGGTACGGGCAAGACAACCTTCGCGGCGCATTTCGCCGACGCCGCCTGCCGGCGTGGGGATCGGTGCCTCTATTACCTTTTCGAGGAGTCGCCGCAGCAGATGATCCGGAATATGCGGTCGGTTGGCGTCGATCTGGCGCCGTGGATCGATCAGGGCTTACTCCAGCTTCATGCCGACCGGCCGTCCCGCTTCGGGCTGGAGACGCATCTCGTCCAGATGCACCGCGGCGTCGAAACCTTTCGGCCTGCCGTCGTTGTCGTGGATCCCATGACCAATCTTCTCACCGTCGGCACGGGCATGGACGTCCGGGTGATGCTCACGCGCATGATCGACTTCCTGAAGATTCACAACGTCACAGCGTTCTTCACCAGCCTGACATCTGCGGGAAGCGAGATTGAGTCGAGCGAAACCATGATCTCGTCGCTGATGGACACGTGGGTGTTGACGACATCGGAAGTCGTCGATCGCCGGCGACGCCGGTGGGTATACGTGCTGAAGTCACGCGGCATGGCGCATTCCGACGAGATTCGCGAGTTTCGGTTCTCGGCGCGCGGGATCGAAGTCCTGCCCGAATCGACTGCCCACCCCCGGGGACGATGACATGGCGGACGACACGTTCGAGCTGCGCCTCTACGTCGCGGGTCAGACCCCCAAAGCGATCAGAGCCTTTGCGAACCTGAGAAAGATCTGCGACGACCATCTCGCCGGGCGCTATCAGATCGAAGTCATCGATCTGCTCGAGAATCCGCAGCTCGGCCGCGGGGACCAAATTCTCGCCGTGCCAACGCTCGTCCGTCGGCTCCCCGAGCCCATCAAGAAGATCATCGGCGACCTGTCGGACACGGAGCGAGTGCTCGTCGGTCTGGATCTCCGTCCAAGAGGATCGGCATGAGGAGACGGACGCCAAGTTCGGCCACCAAGGCGCTCGAGTTGGCCGCGAAGAAGTTGGCCGCCGGACGGTATGTGCTGCGCCTGTATGTCGCCGGCATGACTCCGCGTTCGACCCGTGCCATCGAGAATCTCCGCACCATCTGTGAAGAACATCTTCATGGGCGGTACGATCTCGAGGTCATCGACGTCTATCAGCAGCCGATGCTGGCGAAGGGAGAACAGATCGTCGCGGCGCCCACGCTGATCAAGAAGCTGCCCTTGCCGCTGCGTCGCGTGATTGGCGATATGTCGAGCACGGAACGCGTCCTGCTGGGACTCGACCTTCAACCTGCGAAGTAGCGCTGATGACCAGGAAAAGTCCTCTGCAGAGCGTCAGCCGCGAGAGCGAGCTCGATGAGCTTCGCGCGCGCCTGACTGAGGCTGAGGAGACGCTGAGTGCCATTCGTAACGGCGAGGTTGATGCGCTGCTGCTAGCCGACCCTTCGGGCGATCGGCTGTACACGCTACGCAGCGCAGACGCGCCGTATCGCGTCCTCGTCGAGCACATGCGCGAGGGGGCCGCCACCCTGACCGTGAGCGGCGACATCATCTACTGCAACAAACGCTTCGCTGAGTTGATGGATGCGCCGCTGCAACAGGTGATCGGTCGGTCGATCGATCGGTTCATCATGGACGCTGCCGACCGCGCGACCCTCGAACGGTTGGTCGTCAACGGCGCTGGCCAGCTTCGCATGCGTCTCCGCCATGCCGTCGGTCATCCGATCGACGTCCATGTCTCGGTCAGCAGTGTGACGCTGGAGGGCATTGAGCACCGCATCTTGATCGCGACAGATATCAGCACCCTGATGAAGGCACAGCGCGAGAGCCGGTCGAAGGATGAGTTTCTGGCCATGCTCGCACACGAGCTGCGCAATCCTCTCGGCGCGATCGGCGGCGCCGCGCAGGTGCTCGGGCTCACCGATCTTCAGGAACCTCGCGCGATTCGCGCCCGCGACATCATCCAGCGCCAGGTGTCACACATGGCTCGTCTCATGGACGACCTCCTCGACGTGGGCCGGGTGGTTACCGGGAAGATCGTCCTCGAGCGCCGCCCGATCGACCTGGCCGAGAGCGTTCGAGCCTATGTCACGGCCATCGCGTCGGGTGAGCAAGCCGAAGGACGCGTCAAGATCGAGACCGAATCGTTGTGGGTCTTTGCGGATCCCGTCCGCGTCGAGCAAATCACCGCGAACCTCCTCTCCAACGCACTCAAGTTCACGCCCGTCGATCGGCACGTTCGCGTATCGGTTAAGGCCGAAGGGACCGATGTTGTACTGAGCGTCGCCGACGAAGGGATCGGCATTGACCCGGAGCTGTTGCCGCACATTTTTGACCTCTTCGTTCAGGCTGATGACAGTAGTGAGCGCTCGAAAGGCGGGTTGGGGATCGGTCTGACGCTGGTCCGCCGACTTGCCGAACTGCACGGCGGTACGGTCGAGGCCTCGAGTGCAGGCGCGGGTCAGGGCTCCACGTTCACGGTGCGGCTGCCAAAGGTCCCGCAGGGCGTGGAAGCGACCAGCAGCGCACCGACAGGCCAACGGCCACCAAGCCGGCGCGTGCTTCTCGTGGACGACAACGCCGACGCACGCGAGATGTACTGTCTGGCTCTACAAGCGGATGGGCACGACGTGTACGAAGCGGCTGATGGCCACGACGCGCTGGAGCTGTTCCGAAGGTGCCAGCCGGAGGTGGCCATCATCGACATCGGCCTCCCAAGCATCGATGGCTACGAAGTCGCGAGGCAGATTCGGGCTGAACCGCAGGGACAGGTTGTCACGCTGATCGCCCTAACGGGGTACGGGTTCCCGGAAGATCGCGAACGATCGCGCGATGCGGGTTTCGACCGTCACCTCGTCAAACCAGCGGCGCCAGATGACCTCCGCCGTGAGTTGAGCGATTTTGCCGACCGTCCGCGGAACAGCATGTAACGATCGCGGCTGGCGAACTGCTGACGTGCGGCCGACGAGCTTGACCACGTCGCGATTGAACAAAATACTAATTTGAACACCCCACGGAGAACGCACATGCTTCGCGACACAGACGCAGTTGCCAACCTCGCAGTCAAGGATTTGAAGGTTGCCAAGAAGTTTTATGAAGGCACGCTTGGCCTCGAGCCTGTCGATGCCGAGGGCGACGAGGTGGTCGTCTACCGCAGCGGCAAGACGACCCTCAACGTGTACCGTTCCAAGGAGGCCGGCACGAACAAGGCGACCGCCGTTACGTGGGCCGTCGGCGACGAGGTGAAGCCGCTCGTGCAGTCGCTGAAGGCCAAGGGCGTGAAGTTCGAGCACTACGACATGCCGGGCTTGTCGTTGGATGGTGACATTCATGTCGGGTATGGAATGCAGGTGGCGTGGTTCAAAGATCCGGACGGCAACATTCTGAACCTCGTCAGCCGCTGAGCGCCTCCGCAGGATTCGTTGCGACCAACTCGATCACTGGCCGATCGTCCCGTTCGGAGCAACCGTGAACGCGAACCCCGGCTCGTCGCCGTTCCCTGGAGTCGTCGTGTTCTGAACCAGCCGGATGTCGTTCACGAAGATATTCCGCGTCACCGCTCCGGTGGGATTCTCGTCGCACGCGTTCTGATCGTTCACTCGGAACGACACGCGCGTGTTGACGGGCACATCCGCGAACGAGATCTCGTAGCGGTCTGGAGGAACTGCCAGCAGCGGGATGCTTTCGAACCTGCGCCAGCTCGGATGAATGTGAGTCACGCCGACCCCGTTGACACACGCCTGCGCGGACGGTGGGAGATCGGATCGTCGCGTCGTTGACCCCATGAACACGATGCGGACGGTAGCCATCGTGGGACCGGATGGGTTGGTTGGAGAGGCAGGTTCGTCGCAACCGACAATTGCGAAGCTTACGGCAGCCGCCACAGCCATGACACGCGCCTGCATAAGACCAGCATACTGACAATCTCCGGCTCCCGTATCCCACGAGCCGCCCAGCAGTTCTGCTCTTACCATCGCTGTTCGGTTGTACTTGAGCCAATGCACAAGAAGGTAGTGGTCAACGACTTGATGCAGCGAGGGTACGTGTACTACCGCACTGAACCCATCGGGCGCCATTTCGCACCGCGGTTCCGGCCGCAGCTGACACCGAAACAGATGCTTCACCTGGGAGTGTTCGGCGGCAAGTACATGACGGATTGCCGCGCCGAATTTCCCGATTCCTGGTTCGAGCGTGCAAAGCTCTGCGCTGAGCGCCGCGACGCCCGCCTCAACTACTTCGGCGTGAATGCCTCACAGTCGCTTGCGGCATGGCGACGGAACGGCTGGATTCATCGACAGGATCCGCGAGGCTGGTTTCAGTGGTACTGCCGCTACTACATGGGTCGCCGGACCGCCGACGACGCGCGCCAGATCCGGCGATGGCGAGCAATCGCGCGACACGTCGCTGCTATTCGGAAGCACTGCGAAAAAAGGGATCTGAAGTGCCGCCGACGACAGCGCCAGGCGGTGCTCCACTGGGCGTACGATAGCCGGAAAATCTAGCTGAGGGTTCATGAAGGAATCATCAAACACTTGCCGCCCGACCCGGATCGGCATTTCATCCTGCCTCACCGCACTTCGTCGAGCGCGTGCTTGCCTACTGGAGGCGAACCCATACGGTAATAGTGCAACGTATCAGGCCAGCCCTTTACGCCGCGAGACGTTTCATGCAAGCTGATCGGCCATGTTCGTCATCGAACTCACCTACAAGGCCGACCTCACCGAAATCGACCAGCACATGAGCGCGCACGTCAGGTTCTTGAAGAAGTACTACGCGTCGGGGAATTTCCTGATCTCGGGTCGCAAAATACCGCGAGATGGCGGAATCATCCTGGCAGTCGGCAAGAGCCGGCAGCACATCGAAGCCGTCATCGAGGAAGACCCGTTTTACGAGCGCGGCCTGGCCGACTTTCGGATCATCGAGTTCCGAGCCAGCCAACGCGCAGACGACATCCAGAAACGGATCGAGGGGTCCTGATCGACGGGCCGCGTGACGGCCTGGGTGAGCCCCAGCGCGGCACGTTCGGCATCAGTGAAGTAAGGCGACAACGGCGCGACCCGAGCGCCTCCGCCAACTCGACCTGGCGGTTCTCAGCGACCGTTGACTGGGGCGGGTAATCGTCGATCGCCTTGGAAGATTGGCTTAAGCTGAATGCACGAGCAACGTCTTCGGCCGCGAAGTGTCGAGATGCGTCCATGATCATTGGCCTGGCTTCGCCCAGTGTTGCCACCTCTCTCGAGGAGGGATTGGAAAAGATCACGCGGCTGCTCTCCGAGGCTTCGGCCCAGGGCGCAGCAATCGTGTGCTTCCCGGAGGCTTATCTCCCAGGCCTGCGCGGACAGGATTTCGATGTACTGCCCTTTGATCAGATGCAACAGGATCGAGTCCTCGAGGCTGTCGCACAGAGCGCGCGAATGTATGCGGTGGCCTGCATCCTCGGGATGGAAAAGATCACGAAGGCTGGCCGGCAAATTGTCGCCTATGTCATCGACCGAACAGGCCAGATTCAGGGATATCAAACCAAGAACCAACTAGACCCGACCGAAGATCGGTTCTATGTGCCCGGTAACACCCGGCGACTCTTCGAGGTCAACGGGATCAAGTTTGGAGTCGTGATTTGCCATGAGGGGTGGCGCTACCCCGAGACGGTGCGATGGGCAGCGGTGCGAGGCGCCAAAATCGTCTTTCATCCTCACCACACGGGAAGCGATCAGGAAGGTGTCCGTCTGACACAGTGGGGCACGGCCACGGGGCCTTACTACGAGAAGGCGATGATGATGCGCAGCATGGAGAACACGATCTACTTTGCCAGCGTCAACTATGCCTTGCGCTTTCAGGAATCTGCGACAAGTCTCGTCACGCCGTCGGGCGCATGCCAGGCGTACTTACCTTACGGGCAGGAAGGCGTGCTTGTGCAAGCTGTCAACCTTGAGGAAGCCACGGGTTTGCTGGCGACTCGATATGCACCAGAGCGCTATGCAGAGCTCGGGAGTTAACAGGGAGAGAGAAAGATGTACGACGCGATCATTGTCGGTGCGCGCTGCGCTGGTTCTCCGACGGCGATGCTGCTCGCCCGAAAGGGTTACCGAGTCTTGCTGGTGGACAGAGCCAGTTTTCCCAGCGACACAATCTCCACGCACATCATCTGGCCGCAGGGCGCCGAGATCATGGATCGCTGGGGACTGCTCGACCGGCTGGCCGCCACCAACTGCCCACCGATTGCGCTCAATATGATCTTCGACGTTGGTCCAATCGCGCTGAAGGGTGGCGTGCTCGACACCAATCGCGGACGCGGGGGGTTCTGTCCACGCCGCACGGTACTGGACAAGCTCCTCGTCGATGCCGCCGTCGACAGCGGCGCCGAGCTCCGCGAAAAGTTCACGGTTGATGATCTGATGTGGGACGGCGATCGCGTGGTCGGGATCAAAGCTCACGGCCAAAACGGCAGCAGCGTCGAAGAACGCGCGCGGGTCGTGATTGGAGCCGACGGCGCGCACTCTGTCGTTGCAAAGGCTGTGGCGCCGCCTGAATACGACACCATTCCGCCGCTCGCAACCTTTTACTACACGTACTACAGCGGCTTCGACGCCGACGATATCGAGCAGTACGTCCGCGACTACCAGGGCGCCGCTTGCTTCCCTACCAACGACGGCGCGACGCTCATCGCGGCCGTCTGGCCCAGCCACAAGTTCAAGGAAATACGCGCCGATATCGAAGGGAGCGTCAACAAAGTCCATGAGTCGACGCCAAGCGTGGCCGACAGGTTGAGGAGCGCCCGGCGTGAGGAAAAGTGGGTTGGCACCGCCGGCGTTGCCAACTACTTCCGGAAGCCGTACGGCCCCGGCTGGGCGCTGGTCGGCGACGCCGGATACCAGAAGGATCCGATTACGGCGCAGGGGATCAGCGATGCTTTCATCGACGCGGAACACCTGGTGGACGCGCTCGAGGCAGGTTTTTCAGATCGGCGACCCCTTGACGAGGCGCTGGCGGCGTATCAGTCGAGCCGTGACGAGCGGGTCAAGCCGCTGTATCACTTCACTTGCGAGCTTGCGAAGATGGAGCCCGCGCCGCCGCCGATGCGAGCGCTCTTTGGCGCACTGCACCGGAATCGTGCAGCCACCGACCAGTTCTACTCGGCGATTACCGGGTCGATCCCACTGCCGCAGTTCATGAACCCGGAGAACATCGGTCGCATCGTGGCCGAAGCAGGCGGCCACGTCTGATGCAAGGGAGTGCCAGTGCGGCTTTCAGTAGAAGGCTTCCAGGTACTGCCGCTGCTCGCAATCGTCTGCGTCTCTTTCGCAACCCCGCGTGCTGCTGACACCGGCCAACCTCGCCAATCACGCCCTTCCGGCGAGTGCTTCATCGTCGCTAAACTTGGCGAGGGACCAACCGTCTCGGATCAGGAAGAGTGCAGCCGCAAGACGGCGCCGGCATCGACGTTCAAAATCCCTCACGCGCTGATTGCCCTGCAAACGGCGGTGATCACGCCCTCGACCACGTTTGCGTGGGACGGCACGCTATACGACTTCAAGACGTGGCGCCGCGGACACACGGTGGACTCGGCGATCAAGTGGTCCGTACTGCCATTCTTCCAGCGAACAGCGCGGCTGATTGGCCGCCAGCGGATGGTCGACGGGCTGTCGTCGCTCGGCTACGCGGACGACACTTTCCAGGGTGACGTCGCCGCCTTCTGGATCAACGGAGAGCTGGTCGTCTCGCCGCTCGAGCAGTTTGCTTTCCTGCAGCGCTTCTTTGCCGGAAAGCTCCACATCGATGCCGGCCATGTTTCGACCGTGCGGCGGGCACTGCAAATGCCACAGGGCCAGATCACCAACGCGGCGGGCATTCACGGCTTCGCGCTTGCGTGGCCACCGGGTGCCATCGTTCGGGCCAAGACCGGGAACACCACCGTCAACAACGAGCGCGCGAGCTGGCTCGTCGGCGAGGTTGAGTGGAATCAAACGGAGTACGTATTCGTTGCGCGGCGTCGTTCAACGGCGCCTCTCGAAAATACCGCCGGAGCCGACCTGGCTCTCCGGGGTCTCGCCGAGTCGAAGCGACAACTTCAAGTGCCCTAACCTGTCTCGCGAGAGAAACGGCTGTGGCGGCATAAAAGGTCCGTTGCAACTCCAGTGCCCATCCGCGGGATCCCATGTCGAGTTGCCGTGCTTGACAGTCGTGGCGCGCTCGGTAAGGACAAGGTCGTCTGGGGCAGCATCTCGCTGGCGCAGTCGCTCGCCAACGAGAGGCTCATCGACGAGTATCAATTGGTGATCTGTCCCGTTGTCCTCGGGACCGGACGGCCCCTCTTCCGCGACAAGGTCGACACGCTCGAGGTGAAACTGTTGAAGGCAAAAACATACGATCTGGGGACAGTGTTACTGAAGTACGCGCCGGATAATATTGGGGCCGCCAACACTGCCGTCGCGAACGAGACGGCAAGCGTTTGATGACTCATTTGCCCGGAAGGTGACGGCTCCGCTAAGCTAAGGAGGATCATGACGACGTTCCGCCGGCACCCGAGGCTGTGGGTGACCGCCTGGCTCGTGTTCCAGGTGGCGTCCCTCTCGGCACTTGTGCCTCGGAACTGTTGCGCCGCTCACCAGCCGGCCGCCGTCAAAACGGAACACAGCAGCCATGATTCGGTTCCCGCAACCGACTGCCCGATGCTGGCCGCAGATGGAACCGCTTGCCCGATGCATCGCGGCCACGGCGGCCACGGCGACCATCGCGAGCACGGCGAGAGCTCGTCCCACGAAGACCCGTCCGGTGAGTGCTCGATCCGTGGCAGGTGTGCTGGTCCGATGGCCTCGCTCCTGGCTCTCTTGTCGAATCAGGGCGTCCTGCCCGAAGGCGTCGCCGCTTTGCCGGACGTCGAGTCACGTTCGGTTTCACCGGCCGTACGCGAGAGCGTAGTCAGCCGGCTCGCATCCCCCGACCCTCCTCCACCCCGCGCCTGAACGCCACCCGCTCATCCTCGAAGGCACAGGTGTGCCTCTCGAGCCAACTGGTGTCGTTTTGTCGCGGAGGTCATTGTGAAATCGTTGAGAGTCGTTGCTCTCGCCTGCGTGCTGTTCGCGGGAGCGTTACCGAGCTTCGCCCAGCAGTCGGTTGACTATGCCAGCATCAGTGGGCGTGTGACGGATGCCTCAGGTGCCGTTGTGCCTGGGGCTCAGGTCACGGCCCGCCACACACAAACCAATCGGACTGGCACGGCCGTCACCGATCAGGAAGGGCGGTTCCGCTTTCCATATCTTCGGGTGGGCCCCTACGAGGTCACTGTGCATCAGGAAGGGTTCCAGAACGCGACCCGCAGTCTCACCGTGACGGTTGGTTCCGCATTCGAATTGCCCGTGATGTTAGACGTGGGCGGCGTGGACACGAGCGTCACGGTGACAGGAGACGCGACCGTCCTCGAGGCCGCTCGCAGCCAGATCGCCGCCACCGTATCCGAAACCGAGGTTCGCAGCTTGCCGCTCAACGGCCGCAACTTCCTCGAACTCGGGTTGCTGGTTCCAGGGGTGTCGCCCACGAATGTCGCAAGCACGCAGCTCTTTCCCGAAACATCCGCGGTCCCCGGCGTCAGCCTGTCGATTGGCAGCCAGCGCAATCTGTCGAACAACTTCATCGTCGACGGCCTCTCCGCCAACGACGATGCCGCGGCTTTGAGCGGCATTACGTATGGCGTCGACGCCGTCGACCAGTTCCAGGTCATCACGTCGGGCGCACAGGCGGAGCTCGGTCGCGCGCTGGGGGGCTACATCAGTGTTGTCACCAAGAGCGGTACCAACCTGCTGCATGGCACGGTATACGACTACATACGGGACGACCGCTTCAACGCGAAGAATGCATTGTCCGGCGCCAAGCTGCCCATGAACCAGGCGCAGTACGGCGGAAGCCTTGGCGGTCCGATCGTTTCCAATCGCACGTTCTACTTTGGCAACGTCGAGCGACGCCAGCTCGATCAGACGGGCCTCGCAACGATTTCAGACGCCAACGTCAGTGCAGTGAACGCTCGGCTGGGGACCGTCGGCTACCAGGGGCCGCTCATTGTCACGGGCGTATACCCGAATCCTGTGGATACGACGAACGTTTTGGCTAAGGTCGATCATCAAGTGAATGGCCGGGATCAGTTGAGCGTCAGGTACAGTCTCTATGATGTTGCCGCCGAGAATTCGCGCGGCGCCGGTGGACTCATCGCGCCCTCCGCGTCGTCCGGCCTCGACAACCGCGATCAGAACCTTGCGATGAGCAACACGCTCGCGATCTCGTCGCGAACGGTGCTCGAGACACGCGCGCAATTCGCGCACAGCGATCTGCAGGCGCCCCCGACCGATCCTATTGGTCCCGCGGTGAGCATCGCTGGCGTCGCGTCGTTTGGCACGAGTTCGGGCAGTCCGACCCGTCGCGTCAACGACATGTACCAGATCGTCAACAACGTGTCGCATCAGGCCGGCGCTCACGCAGTCAGAGCCGGCGTTGACTTCCTCTATAACGACGATCAGATCACATACCCTCGTTCGGTTCGCGGAAGTTACGTGTTCCAGTCGCTCCCGAGCTTCCTGGCGGGCATGTACAACAACGCCGGGTTCACGCAGACGTTCGGTGCATCCGAGGTCTCGCAGACGAATCCGAACGTGGGTATGTATATGCAGGACGAGTGGAAGTTGAGCCCGCGAGTAACCCTGAATGTCGGCGTCCGATACGACCTCCAGTTCCTCGAGACAATCAATACCGACACCAACAACATCTCACCGCGGTTCGGTGTAGCCTGGTCGCCGTTTGATTCGCGTCGCACGATCGTACGCGGCAGCGCGGGGCTCTTTTACGATCGCGTGCCGCTCCGCGCGGTGGCCAACGCCATTCTCTCCGCAGGCAACACAACGGACCTGAACAACCTGCGACAAATCGGCGTGAGTCTCTCGCCCACACAGGCAGGAGCGCCAAGCTTCCCGAACATTCTTGCCGGCGTTGTGCCGTCCGTCACCCTCGTCAATCTGACGACGATGGACCGCAATGTGCAGAATGCGTATTCACGACAGGCCAGCGTCGAAGTCGAGCAGCAGATCGGCGAGCGCGGAACCATCAGTGCCGGATATCAGTATGTCCGTGGTCTCAACCTTCTCATGTCAGTGAACCAGAACGTCCCGACCTGCGTGGCGGCCGGCACGAACAACGGCTGCCGGCCGAATCCCGATTACGCGAACAACAGTCAATACTCGTCAGTGGGAGATTCCAATTCTCATAGCCTGCACCTCTCGTTCACGCAGCGGCCGGCTGAGTGGGGTCATTACCGGGTCTGGTACACACTGTCGAAATCGATGAACAATCTCGGCGAGTTCTTTTTCAGCTCGCCAATCGACCCTTTCGATCTTTCCAAGGATTGGGGACGCTCTGACAACGATCAGCGGCACCGGCTCGTCATCAACGGAACCATTCAGACCTCGATGGACCCGGCGACCGACCGCGTTGGAATACCTCCTCAATGGATTCCAGTTGAGTGGGATGTTGCAGGCATATTCAGCATTGCCGTTCAACATCACATCAGGCGTCACAACGATTCAAGGCACGGCGGGCAGGCCCATCGTCGATGGTCAGTTCATCGAGCGAAACGCTGGAGTCGGCAGCGATTTCTTGAGCCTCAGCCTGCGTGTGAGTCGTTCGTTCCGATTGACGGGTCGTCTCCAGCTCGAGGCGCTCGTTGAAGGCTTCAACCTCACAAACCACGACAACGTGCTCACCCGCAACACAAACTTCGGTGCGGGGGCGTATCCGACGAACCCGTCGGCAAGTTTTGGACAAATCACTGCCGTCGGTGATCCACGATCGTTCCAGTTTGGCTTGCGGGTCAGGTTCTAGCCATGGAGATCAGACATCGCTTCGTGACCACCGTGGCCGTGTGCACCGCGGTCTCGATTTTTGCGCTGACGTTGCGAGCCGCCCCCACAGCAGACCCGATTGTGCTCGGCGTGAAGGGTAAGTCCAACGCTACGCCGTGGGTCGCTGCTGCTGGTGCCTTCGTAGCGGTCGCGTGGGGCGCTTCGTCTGAGGACAAGACGGACGTCTTCGTCGCCGTGAGCCGCGACGGTGGACGGACGTTTGGGGAGGCGGTACAGGTCAATACCATCGCAGGCGAGGCACGACTCGGCGGCGAGCTGCCACCACGTGTAACGCTTCAGCCGCGCGCAGGCTCCGGGGAACCCAGCATTGCGGTGCTCTGGACGGCCAAAGGTGAGACGACCCAGATCAAGGTCGCGCGCTCCAGTGATGGCGGCAGGACCTTCGCGCCGCCCGTTGCCCTTCAGACGTCAAGCGCGCCTGGCGATCGTGGTTGGCCCGCGCTGACGTTCGACAGTCACGGGACGGCTCACGCGATTTGGCTGGACCATCGCGGTCTGGCTGCGAATCGAACCGAAGCGTCCCGTCACGCGAGCCACCAAAGCGGCGCTGCCCACGACGGCGTGGCGATGGCGCAAAAGTCTGGCCTCTACTACGCGGCTGTTGACGGGCCATCGATTGGTGAACGTGAGTTGACAAAGGGCGTGTGCTACTGCTGCAAGACGACACTCGCCGCTGGACCGGATGGAGGACTTTACGCAGCGTGGCGGCATGTGTATGAGGGGAACATCCGCGACATCGCGTTCAGTGCGTCTCGTGATCAGGGCCGCACGTTTTCGGCGCCGATTCGAATCAGTCAGGACGAGTGGGAGCTCAATGGCTGTCCCGACGATGGACCGGCCATGGCGGTCGACGCCACCGGTATGGTCCACGTGATCTGGCCCACGGTGATGCAGGGAGAGACCCCCGAAGGGGCGTTGTTCTACTCGACCACCCGCGACGGGCGGGCCTTCACACCGCGAGTCCGCGTGCCGACTCTGGGGAGCCCCAAGCCAAGTCATCCACAGATTGCGATCGACAAAACCGGACGTGTGCTCGTTGCGTGGGACGAGGTAATCAATGGAAGGCGCGTCGCCACGGCGCGGGAACTCCGCCGCAGCTCCGATCAGAGAATTGCGTTTGCAGAGCCGGTCACGCTCGCACCTCAGAGCTCCTCGATGTATCCAGTCCTCGCCGGAACTGACGGGGGCTTTGTCGCCGTTTGGGCTGGCGGAGCTGGAGAGCCGCCAGTCATCGGCGTGAGGCGCATTGAGATTCGCTAGCGTCGATCCGACGCTAGCGTCGAACGGGCAGAAGTGTGCGCAGCCGCTCTTCCCGAACAAGGAGCCCTCCCCACATCAGCCCGGCGACATAGATCGGGAACAGTGTGTGGGTGAAAAGCGGGCTGCCGACGCGGACGTGCGTGGCGATGGCGCCGCCGAGATGACCGGTCAGCAGGATCGCTCCAAGAACTGACGTCCGCGGAACCACATACAGGACAAGGCAGACCAGTTCGACAATCCCGATGCCGACGACTACCTTGCCGGGATACCCAAGCTGCACCGTTGCTTCGACGGCAAGAGGGAGGTTCATCACTTTGATAACGCTGTCGAACAGCAGGAAGAGGACCGATGCTCCGCTGAGAACCCGTCCGGTCCAGAGTGTTCTTTTCATCCGATCCGGATCATAGGCCTATGGGGTGAGGCTTGTTTTGTATAAGAACGACAGCTGCTCAGTCGCGCGAATGATTCGTGCGGGTGTTTGTCCGATCAGGTGCCTGAGCGAACGGGTGAGGTGGGCCTGATCGAAGTAGTCTGCTTCATGGACGGTGTCGAGAATCGAGACCCCTTGCTTGAGCAGGTTGGTCGCATAACGGGCGCGCTCGATCTGACGAAACATGGCGTGGGTCATGCCCGTCGCTTGCAGAAAGGTCACCACCATCTCCAGGTGGCTCGCGGCCATTGACAGGAACGTGCCGGCGCGCTCGCTGTGGCAACGCCAGACTCGTTCAACGAGCGGCGAGTCCGAAGGTCTGTCCTCGGAGACAACGAACATGAGTCAGAACTCCTCAGCATACCCCGGCCGATGACACGGTAGTCCGTTGGCACGAACGGTTAGATTGCCGGGACGTCGATAACAACGCCCGCCTTGCGGAGGCGTTCGACGAGCACGTCGCCCAATCCGGTCGCCGGGGTTAAGACGCCTCCCCTTTCACGGCCTCCAGGGAGCGCGTTCGCTTCGATTGCAAGTGCGAGCGCCGACTCGCAGACAAAGACGGTGGTCGCGCGGTTGCCTGGGTCACCGTCGTATCGAATCAGCCCGCGCACGTGGCGCCCATCCTTCGCGATCCCAAGCAGGTCACAGATAAACCAACCCGCGTCCATCGTTTCCACTGACGGTCCCATGCCTGGCTTCGGCAGCAGCGGCTGGACCAGCCGACGTGTGAGCGGCTGCTTCAACGCGGCAAAGAGGAGTCCGAGGCCGGCCGACGCGACGGTGGCTTTGGCGCGCGCGAACGGCGGGTCGTAGCGCATGGCTTCCTGATACACGAAGTTCATTCCGTACGGCTGTTGCCACTCTTCAGAGAGCATGACGCTCCGGCGAACCACCTGAGTATTGGTCGGGGCCATCACGAACGGTCCGATCCAGGTGCCGAGCTGTGCGTCGTAGTGGGGCGCCTTGACCATGCGGATTCGTCGGTCGCGATGTTTCGGCGTAGTCTCGACTCCTGCTTGCCGCGGGGCCTTCAGCATGTTCAGGAGCGATGCGACCGTCCCGCCGTTGAGACCCCCACTGAACCGATAGTAGGCGCGGACTTCGGTGCACGGCACGCCCAGCGTCTCGCGAATGTAGCGCGACGTCAGCAGCGCGCCGAGGTCTGAGGGGATCGAATCGAAGCCGCAGGCCGGGATGATCCTCGTGCCACCGGCCGCCGCACGTTCGTGATAGCGGCCAGCGATCTCACGCATCCACAGCGTCTCGCCCGTGATGTCGACGTAATGCGTGCCGAACCGCACGCAGGCGTCCACGACGGGTGTGCCATAGAGGGCAAACGGGCCCGCGGTGCTGAGCACGATGCGCGAACGTGCCACGGCGGCGTCGACCGCGGCTTGTTCCTGACTGGGTGCGACGATCAGATCGCTCTCACCCAGACGAGCGTCAGCGGCGTTCCGCGCTGCTTCGAGCGTGTGACGGCGTGGGCCGGCAATCGCCCAGCGCAGATCGGCCGGTGCGTGCGCCGCGAAGTAGGCAACGGTTTGCCGTCCAGTAAAGCCGCCGGCGCCGTAGAGGAGGACGTCGTAGTCGCGGTCGGATGCGCCTGAGGCCACGATGACGATCTAACCACGTCGAACGGCTCGGCAGTTAGCAGTGCCACCGTGAGATCAGGTTGCAACGGTGCGCATCAACCAGTCTAATGGGACATGGCCCCGCAGCCTGACGAGACATCGCCCGCCTGGTGCGTTCGTCTGACTTCAGAACTCGAGGCGGCCGACGAGCGCGCGATCGCGCTCGCGAAAACGCTGACTCCAGAGCAACTGAACTGGAAGCCCGGCGCGGGTGAGTGGAGCGTTGGCCAGTGCCTCGAACACCTGTACATCACGAACGAGGTGTATCTCCCGGCAATATCGAACTCGCTCGTGGGTCGTCCACACGCTGTGGTTCAGGACATCACACCGGGCTGGTTCGGTCGATGGTTCATCCGTAACTACATCGAGCCCTCAGCCGAAACCAGACGGGCACGTGCACCCAGGAAGATTACGCCCGGCCCGCACGTCGAACCGTCGATTCTCGAGCGATTCCTCCGTAGCAACGGCCAGGTACGTGAACTCGTCCATCGCGCAAAGAATTACGACGTGAACCATGTCCGGTTCAAGAATCCATTCGTTGGGTTGCTTCGTTTCACCGTTGGAACCGGGCTGGAGATCGTATCGAAGCACCAGCGGCGGCATCTGCTGCAAGCTGAAAGGATAAGGACGTCTGTGGATTTCCCTCAGGGGTAACGCGTCGATTACCTGCCACTAACTGGCTCGCACCTTACTCCGACCGCAACGCCACCATCGGATCGATACGCGACGCGCGATGCGCGGGCAGGTAGGCAGCAATGCCAGCCACGATCAGGAGCAGCACCGTTGCCTGCGAGTACGACGCTGGGTCAACCGGGCCCACCCCGTGGAGCATGGACAGGATGCTGCGGCCCGCCGCAAACGCCAGCGGCAGTCCGAGAGCGGCGCCAATGCCGACAAGCATGAGGGCTTCGCGAACGACGAGCCACGCCACCGTTGCCCGATCGGCGCCGAGTGCCATGCGGAGTCCCAGCTCGGAGATGCGGCGGGTGACGCCGTACGAGATGGTGCCGTAGAGACCGAGACAGGCAAGCATCAGCGCGACAATGCCAAACGCGCTCGTAAGACGGGCAACCAGCCGATCGTTGGTCAAGCCGCGGTTCAATCGCTGGTCGAGCGGCACGATGTCGAAGACGGGAAGCGCCGGTTCGAGCTCCGACATCGCCTGCCGAATGGTGGGCGCCAGCGCGGACGGCGCACCCGACGTGCGAATTTCCAGATTGCCGAGCACATCAACCGGCGTCGAACCGGAGAGGCGATAGATCATGTTCGGCGTCTCGCCGCGCACATTCACGTACTTCGCATCCTGCACGACCCCAACGATGACCGGCGAGTCGGGTTGAATCGAATCATCGGTGGCCCAGCGCTTGCCGACAGCGGCGCCTGCCGGAAAGAACCGCCGCGCCATCGACTGATTGACAATCGTGCTGCGGCTGCCTGGACGGCCATCGTCCGGCGTGAAGGCACGGCCTTCGACCAGCGCGAGCCCGACCGTCTCGAAGTAATCAGCGGTGACGATCTCTTCGTTCGTAACGAGAGGTTCGTTCGCCGCCGGGGTGTAGCCCTCGACGATTAGGCTGCTGGCCCGCCACGACGTTCCGAGCGGTCCGTTGAGCGACGCGCTGGCTGATTCCACTCCCGGAATGTGGCGCAGCCGCTCGAGTACGCGATCGTACAGCGCCATCCGCTGATCGTTCGAGTAGCCCATGCTGCGAACGTCCATCCGCGCTACCAGGAGGCGGTCGCGGTCGAAGCCGACGTCGGTCTGCATGAGCGCCTGCATACTGCGGACAAAGAGGCCGGCGACGACGAGCAGCAGCAAGCAGAAGGCCATCTGGGCGGCCACGAGCGTCTTGCCCACCAACGCGCCGCGCCGGCCGCCGGCGTGACCGACCTGGCGGGCCTGGGCCTTGATCGCGTCCGTCGGCGCGACACGTGTGCTGCGAAGCGCGGGCAGGATACCGGCCGCGAGGCCGCAGATCATCGTCAACGAGACGGCGAACAACAGCACGCGCCAGTCGAAGCTCGTGTCGAGATCGATGGTCGCCGCGCCGCCCGTGAACATCGACAACAGCAGATCCCGTCCCCACGCGGCGACGAGCAGCCCGAGCACGCCGCCGGCGCACGAGAGCATCAGTGTTTCGACGAGCAACTGGCGGACCACGCGCCAGCGTCTGGCACCGAGCGCGGTGCGGACGGCAATTTCGCGCTCGCGCGCGCTTGCCCGCGCGACCAGCAGGCTGGCCACGTTGCCGCAGGTGATCGCCAGCAGCACGCCAACCATCGCGAGCAGCACGAAAAGACGCGAAGAGAGATCGCCGCGCAGAAAGGACACGCCGCGGCCAGCATGGGAGAGGACGATGCGCTCCTGTTCGAGGCGCGCGCGAGCGTCGGCGTCCGCCGGGCCGAGCCGCGTGGCGGCGTCCCGATGATGCATAAGGGTCAGCGCCGACGCGACGCCGGCAGCATTCGATGCGTCCGGCACGCGCGCAAAGAGCGACAACCACTCAATGCCAGGCTGCGGCGTCCACGGCAGCGTGTTGTCAGCCTGGTCGTCTACGCTGGCATTGAACGCGTACCGGATGTCGGCCTGCATCGTGAGCGGGATCCAGACGTCGGGATTGCGGAACGCCAGGAAGGGACCAAAGAACCCGGGCTCCGTGACCCCGATCACGGTGAGGCTGGCGCCCCCTACAATCAGCTCGCGGCCGATGATCGCAGAGTCCCTCTGGAAGCGGCGCTGCCAGTACGCATCGCTGATGACCATGACGGGATTGCCGCCAACGGCGGCGGTGTCGCGCGGCTCGATCAGCCGGCCCGCCTGCGCGCGCTGGCGGAAGCCCTCAAAGAACCCGCCGGAGACGAGCTGTACGTTGCTCCGCTCCGCTGCATCCGTGCCCCGCGGAAGCCGCACTTGCATTAGGGTTGGTGCCGTCGCGGCAAAAAGCTCCGCACCCTTTTGGATGTCCTGCTGGGCCTGTTCGATCAGCGGCCACGAGTAGCGAGGGTTGACCTCGTCAGCGCGATGCTTCTCGGCGGTGTAGAGCTGTTGCGGATTCGGAACCGGGAGATTCCGCAGCACGATCGCATTGAGCACGGTGAAGACGGACGCCGCGCCACCGATCCCCAGCGCGAGCGAAAGCACTGCGATGGACGCCACGAGCGGGTTCCGGAGGAGCACCCGGATTGAGTGGCGGGCGTCGGTGAGCATGGCAGCAACAGAGCAGCAACCATGCCATGTCACTGCCATTCAGCCGTTCATTTACGTTCCTGGGACCTCAGTGGCAACGTCGTCGCCGTTCGATTTCGAGACACGTTGTCCGTCACTGGGACCGGCTGAACATACTCATCGCAGCGGCCCCTTTCGAACATACCCGTGCACTCTTTCGGATCTGGCAGGTGCAAGTCCCAAGTGCGCATCTCCGGCGCCCGGCCGACGACGTATCCCAACGCCGCCAGGCGCGCCTGCAGATCGTCGTCGACTGGGGCGCGCGCGCGGGTTGACGCGTCGGGATGCACAAGCGTGCGCAACCGCAATTGCATCGCGGCGGAGAGGCCCTCGCGCTGCTCGAAAATATTCCGCTTCTCGAACGGATCGAGCCGCAGATCGTAAAGTTCCGGCCGCGGCGCGTCGATGAACTTGAACCGGTCGCTGCGCAGGGAGTACAGCGGCGCCCAGCCGTGG
Organism: uncultured Acidobacteriota bacterium; assembly: GCA_963846425.1. Taxonomy (GTDB): domain Bacteria; phylum Acidobacteriota; class Vicinamibacteria; order Vicinamibacterales; family UBA2999; genus JACCSI01. The sequence continues at coordinate 232,119 of CAWJVW010000005.1, forward strand.
TTCTGCGGATAGAGCGACTCCGCGTACGCGTCGAGGTCTGTCGACTGGCCGTGCAGCGTCGCAAGGAGGCTGACGCCGTCGAGCGGTGGAATAGGCAGGCCGAGCAGGTCGAGGGCAGTTGGCATCACGTCAGTGAGGCGCACGACTGAAGCCACGCGACCCGGCCGGAGACCGGGTGCGCGGAGAATCATCGGGATGCGCAGCACGGAGTCGTAGAGAAACACCCCATGATCTCTCTCGCCGTGCTCGCCCAGCGATTCGCCGTGGTCGGCAGTCACGACGACGACTACGCGATCGAGCAGGCGCTGGCGGTCGAGTGCATTCAGCAGGCGTGCGATCTGAGAATCCACGTACGCGATCTCGGCCACGTACGGGTTGTGCTTCGACGCAAACGGCTCCGGCGCCTCGTAGGGCTGGTGCGGATCGTAGAGATGTGTCCACAAGAAGAACGGCGAGTCCCCCACATTCGCGAGCCAGCGAATCGCATCGTCCATCACCGCGCCCGCCGGTCGCTGAAGTCCGCGCCCGGGGGGCGGGAGCGGACTCGAGGTGTCTCGCGAGATGCCGCCGTACTCCTGGAATCCCTGGCTCAGGCCCCGATTGGGATCGAGCACGACCGATCCCACGAACGCAGCGGTGCGATAGCCACCTGCCGCGAGAATCTCCGCAATCGTGACGTGCTCCATCAGGAGCGGCGCGCTCGCATTGTCGCGCACCCCGTGGCGGGGCGGCAGCAGTCCGGTGAGCAAGCTGGTATGTGCGGGCAGCGTCAGTGGCGCCACCGTGGTCGCCTGATCGAACACGACACCCTCGCGCGCGAGTCGATCGAGCGCGGGCATGTTCGCGGCGGCGAACCCGTACGGCGAGAGGCGATCGGCGCGAGTTGTGTCGAGCGTGACGATGACCAGCCCGCGCGGGAGTGGTATTGCCGTGGCTGGCGTGCAGCCGACCATCGAATAGAGCGCACCAATCGCGACCAGCAGGAGCCTTCTCATCGCTGGAGCACCAACTGATGAGAGCCTGACTGGCAACTGACAGGCTGTGGAAATCGGCTCTGGTCCGGCGAACTCGCCGTAATCGCGCCGTTTAGGGCTCCCGAGAGATTCCCGGGAGTCATGGCCACCTGCGTCGACCCCTGGAAGGTCACCGTCAGTGAGGGGTCGATCTGTTCCCGAATTGCCGGAAACGGGTCGTTGGAGCCGTAGCCGTAGTAGGAACAATCAAACACGCTGGACACTGTGTAGAGGACGAAGCCCGGGTGGATCCGCCCGTGGAACCAGTTGCCGCTATGGCAGCCGCGGGCCACGAAGCTCGCACCGCTGAGCGAGACAACAACGTCCGGTCCTCGTTGCTCCACTGTCGCCCGGTACCTCCTCGTCCATGCCTCTTCCGGGAGCCTGTCACGGCACTCGCCGGATGCTGCGATGGTGAGCGTGTAGATCCCGGCCAGGTTCGGGCGCGGTGCGGAGACTGCCAGCGAGAAGTTCTGCGTCTGGTGATCGGTGAGCGTCAGAGCCTGAACCACTGGCTGATATCCATCCTTCGACACTCGCAACTGCGCGGCGCTCGGGACCCCGTAGAGTCGATAACGGCCATCGAAGCCCGTGCGTGTGGAAACCGCCGACCCGATGACCTCCACGATCGCCTCTTCTATGGGCAACCGAACGTCGGCTTCGCTCACCTCACCTACGAGTCGGAATGTTCCCGACGGCAGGACGACGATCTCGCGCGTGGCAAAGGTTTGGTAGGCAGCTTGAAGCGTGCCCTCACCGGGGACCCGTCCGGTGACCCTCCCCAGCAAAGTGATGGATAGAACCTCGGGGTTGGAGCTTCGCCAGTCCGCGAGGCTCGTGACATCGGCCGTCGTCCCATCGTTCTTGTGTGCGATCGCCGTGAACTGCACGGTTTCGCCGGGTGCGAATCGAGGCCGGGCCCTGGATCTCGACTCGCGTGATGGGCGCTTCTGGCGGCTGCGGCGGCATGGCCTGCGCTCGGCCTCGTCGGCGTTTGATTGCAGGACGTGGCGAGCGCGAACGTCACGAGAGAGAGCGCGGCGAAGCTGGAGGCAGCTTTTTTCATAAGGCCTGACGATTACTTTGAAAACCCGCCTCCCGTACAGCTCGAGAGTGGGTCACTATCTGCCCGTTCCACATCGAAGTTACGCTCTGGACTCCAGCTTCCCCAGACGTCCTCGTTCTTGGCACGGAGCCATAAGCGCCAGTTGGACGCGTTTGCCTGCGCGATGTAACCGCAACTGACATGTCGAAACGATGATTGGGTGGTAACCGCTCTGATAGCCGGAATCGTGGCGGTCGGGCCGTATACGACGATGACGTACTCAGTCGCTCCTGGGCAGTCAGTCCAGTCGAAAGTCCAGTCGATCACGTCTCGGTTATCCGTGCGGCCGTTGTCCAATAGGACGCCTCGCGTGGGTGAGAGAAGCTCCGGAATACACGGTGGCGGTTCGGGAATCGTCGTCGTCAGCTTCGTCAGCAGCCAGTTGCCCCCTTCACGGGAACAGCCATAGACCCCCTCCATGCGCCTCGCGTCGTTCGATATAGTTCCCTCGAATGTGCAACTTCCGAACGGATACGAGCCGTGGATGGTGACGTTGTTCCCGCTCACGGTTCCCGACATGCTCGTGCCTGAGATCAGACACGACCCCCCGCAGGAAATCGTCCCGATGACCGACGAGCCTGTCTGGGTCAAGGTGGCAGATGCGATGAACCCATTGTCGTAGTAGCTATAGCCAATCGCGCCGCCCCAGTTCCCTGTGAGGTTGATCTCAGCGACGGGCGGCGGTGTTGGTGTCGGGGCTACTGGCGGAGTTCGTGAGACTGGCGTCCTCGGCGTGCGGTCGCAGGACGCGGCGAGCGCGAGCGTCACGAGAAAGAGCGCGGCAAAGCCGGAGGCAGCCTTTTTCATAGGGACTTCCTGGATGGCCGGCCGGCGCGATGCGCGACCTGCCACTCTTGACAACGTCGTCGCGGGGCGGAATCGGACTGGACTGGTAGAATCCGCGAGACACCCACCATGTCCGAGGACCGGACCGGAGGCGTATCTGATTCGTCGCGACCGGCGGCGCCGGTCGAAACGACCATCGAGCTCCTGGCGCTCGCGCGGCAGGGCGACCACGCGGCAATCGAGCGCCTTTTTGCGCGCCACCTCAGACCCCTGCAGCGTTTCGCCCGGGGCCGGCTACCCATGTGGGCGCGGGACCTGACCGATACCGACGACCTTGTCCAGGATGCCCTCCTCCAGACGTTCAAGCGATTAGAGAACTTCGAGTCGCGTCATCCGGGGGCGCTCCAGGCGTACCTGCGCCAGGCCGTGATGAATCGCCTCCGCGACGAGTTGCGGCGGCGAGCCCGCGTCCCCGGCAAAGTAAATCTAGAGGACGCGGCTCTCGAGGCTGAGGGGTCGCGCGTCGCGGAGGCCGTCGGCGCTGAGACGATGGCGGCCTATGAACAGGCACTGGCGCGTCTGAAACCAGAGGAGCGCGAAGCGATCGTCGGTCGCGTCGAGCTGGGCTTGAATTACGGCGAGCTGGCGTTCGCGCTGGAGAAGCCGACAGCCGATGCCGCGCGCAAGGCGGCGCAGCGCGCGCTGGTTCGCCTCGCCGAAGAGATGGAGCGTGAGCGGTAACGACGATGTGGCGTTGACGGAGCTGGCGGGCGCGGTCCTCGACGGCGCGCCGGTCGACTGGGATGCCGCCGATTCGGGCGCGGCCCCGGCCGAGCGGCCCCTCGTGCGTCAGCTGAAAGCGATTGCCGCCATCGCCCGCGCACACCAGACGGACATGCCCGAGACCTGGGGACCACTGCGTCTGCTCGAACGCATCGGGCAAGGCGCATTCGGGGACGTCTACCGCGCGTGGGACTCGCGTCTCGATCGGGAGGTCGCGCTCAAGCTGCTGCCGGCCGATCCAGCCGTGTCCAACCAGCTGGCCACCTCCATCATCGAAGAAGGTCGGCTCCTCGCGCGGGTCCGGCACCCCAATGTCGTCACCATCTATGGCGCCGAGCGCATCGACGATCGCGTCGGCTTGTGGATGGAATACATCGATGGCCGCACGCTTCATCAGCTCGTGGTGGACGATGGCCGGCGGTTCTCGCCGCAAGAAGTCGCCGCGATCGGGCAGGCGCTGTGCGGCGCGGTCGCTGCCGTGCACGCCGCGGGGCTGCTCCATCGCGACATCAAAGCCCAGAACGTGATGATGGCGCCCGATGGGCGCGTGGTCCTGATGGATTTCGGCACCGGCCGCGATCGCGGCGTGACGTCCGTGCCCGATCTGGCCGGCACGCCACTGTATCTCGCGCCGGAGGTGCTGTCCGGCGCAGGCAGTCCCTCTGTCGAGTCCGATATCTACAGCACTGGAGTCCTATTGTTTTTTCTCCTCACCGGCACCTATCCGGTGACAGGCGTGGATCTCGCGAGCTTGAAAACAGGACACGAGCGAGGAGAACGCCGGTCGCTTCAGGCCGTGGCGACCCGTGTGCCCCGGTGGCTCGCCCGAGCCGTCGACCGCGCGCTCTATCCCGATCCGGGCCGTCGTTATCCGAGCGCACAGGTTCTGTCGGCCGATCTCAGCCGGACGCCTGCGGCGCGCTGGAAGGCTACCGGAGTAGGCCTAGGAGCCGTTGCACTCGTGCTGGCAATTCTCGTCAGCGCCAAGTGGAGCCCTCCGGACCGCTATGCCGCAAATCGCGAAAACTATGAAGACTATCTGCGTGCGCGGGCCCTCGCGGTAAGGGATGGTGTTTCCGGCCCGCAACAAGCGGTGAAGCTCTTTGAAAGGATCATCGCCTCGGATCCTACGTACGCGCCTGCTCATGCTGGCATCGGGGTCGCGTACGCCTACATGTCGATGAACCCTTACCAGGGCTTGCCATTCGAGAAAGCGCACCCACTGATGCGCGCGGCGGCAATCGAGGCCCTTCGTCTCGATCCGATGCTGGCAGACGCGTATATCGCGTGGGGCTGGGTGCATGCCAGGGAGTTCAACTGGGCCGAATCGGAACGCGCCTTTCGTCGGGCGATCGAGCTCAACCCCGGGCTCATCATCAGCTACACAAACTTCTCGTTCGCGACACTGCAGCCCCTCGGGCGCGCGGCCGAGGCCGAGCTGCTGCTGCGTGAAGCCGAGCGCATCGATCCGCTCGACGAGCAGGTGCGGTTCGAGCTGGGACGTGTGCTGATCACGGGAAACAGGCCGTCGGACGCGATCGCGATCCTCCAGCCCCTGAGGGGCACCGACTCCGACCTGCTGCCCGTCGACCTATATTTGGGCCGGGCTCTCCTGCTCGAGGGACGAACCGCGGATGCATTGCCCTTGCTGGAACGGCGCCGTCAACGCCTCGTCGATCCCGCCCAGGGACCGCACCCGTGGGTCGCCTGGGCGTATGTCAAGCTCGGGCGCCGCGCAGAAGCGGAGCGGCTCGCGGAGGTGAACGATCGGTTGCCGATGCGTCGCGCCGTCATCAACGGGGCGCTCGGAAATACCGATCGGATGTTCAACGGCTTCGAGGAAATGGCCGAGCACGAACCGCAGCGGCTTGCCCATTTGATGAGGGAACCGGAATTTACGCCGTACCGTCGGGACGAACGATTCACGCGCCTCCTCAGGCGCATGAATATGAACTCGCACTAATTCACGGCTGAATTGGCGTCACGCCCCATCGAGCTCGAGCCATTGCTCGGCCTGGGTCCACTCGGACTCATCGCATACGCGCAGCGTGAACGGCAGATCACGCGACCGCGCCGTCAGGTCGGAGCAGGCCAGGCTGAGCAAAGATCTCCTTCATCGCGGCTTCCGATTCTGGAAGCGTATAAGGGTCCGAGAACTTCACGTCGACCCAGCTCGCGCTCATCCGCCAAGTGATCGGCATCGCGCCCCTCCGAATGGCGCAACAATTCTACGCCCCGATGACCCACCTCATCGCTTCGCGCGTGACGGCGTCAGGCATCTCGTGCCCTCCATCGATTCATGAAACGTAATCGTGTGGCCGCGCTTCTCGAGCTCCGGCACGATGCGCGACGACTGGGCTCCCACCTATTCGGCTCGCAGCGTCACAATCGGATCCACGCGCGTCGCGCGATAGGCCGGGACCAGCGTTGCGACTATGCCGACCCCAAGCATGATCACGGCAACCGCGCTGAAGGTCCCGGGATCATGCTGGCTCACGCCGTACAGGAGTGTCGTCATGACGCGCACCAGGGCCGCGGCAAGGATGAGGCCCAGGGCCACGCCGACGAGCGTCGGCTTCAATCCCTCGAGGACGACCAGTCGCAGGAGCCCGCGGACTGGCGCGCCGAGGGCCATGCGGATGCCGATCTCGCGCACGCGCTGGCGCACCGTGTAGGCCAGCACGCTGTAGATGCCCACTGACGCGAGGACCAGCGCGAGCATGGCAAATGCCGCGAGCAACATCATCGCGAGCGGGCGCTGGCCGAGCGACTCCTCGACCACCTCCTCGAGCGTCGCGACGTCGAGTACAGGCTGTTCGGGATCGACCCCCTGAATGGCACCGATCACCGCACGCGTCAGGTTGCGCGGATCCATCGCGGTGCGCACGGCTAACGCCGATCCTCCGTATGCAAACTGCGCCGCTGGTGCGTAGACAGCGGTTTCTGAATCCGCTTCACTCGCATCCAGCGATCCCGTCTTCACTTCGCGCACGACGCCGACGACCTCGGCAGCTTCCTTCGTCATCATCGTGAGCGTCATCCGCTTGCCGAGTGGATCCTCCCCGGGCCAGAACCGCTTCGCAGTGTTCTCGCTGACGATCACCACACGAGGCCTGCCATAGCCATCTGCCTCGCCGAAGTCGCGGCCGGCCTGCATGTGAATCCGCGCGGTCTGGAAATATCCCGGTGAAGCCAGGCGTACGGCCACGACCGGCATCTCGGATTCCTTCATCGGCGGCATCCCGTCGACCATGACGTATTGCGTTGAGCCACCCTGCAGCGGCAACGTATCGATCCACGCCGCCGACTCCACGCCGGGCAGGGCGCGCAGGTTCTGCAGCGCGCGATCGAAGAACTGGTTGCGCTGCTCGGGCGTCGGATACTTCGCGTCCGGAATGTCGACGGTGGCGGTGAGCACGTTGCTGGAGTCGAACCCCGGATCGACCGAACGCAAACCACTCAAACTGCGCATCAACAGGCCGGCGCCGATCAGCAGCATCAGCGCGAGTGCGACCTCAGACACGACCAGTAGATTTCTCACGCGGCTATCGCCGCTCGAGGAATTGCCGCGCCCTGGACCGGTCTTGAGCGCATCGTTGGCATCGCGCCCGGTCAGCTGCCACGCCGGCACGAATGCCGACAGCAATCCGGTGACCAGCGCAACGATGGCGGTAAATGCCAGCACGCGCGTATCGACCACGACTTCGCCGACTCGAGGCAACGCCGTCCCAAAGGTGACCTTCAGGAGATCGACGCCGTAATACGCCGCCGCGAAGCCGGCCAGGCCCCCGCCCGCGCCCAGCACAAGGCCTTCGGCGAGGAGCTGCTGCATGATGCGCATCCGGCCGGCGCCGAGCGCACCGCGAAGCGCTATCTCTTTGGCGCGGCCATAGGTCCGTACCAGCATCAGGTTGGCGAGGTTCGCGCAAGCAATCAGCAACACGAGCGCCACGGCACCGAGCAGTACCAACAGCGACGCGCGAACGTCACCAATCATGTCGTCCTGCAGCGGCCGCACGAGCGCGCCCCAATCCGTGTTGTCGTCCGGATACTGCGCCTCGAGCCTTTCCGAGATCGCCGTCATGTCGGTCTGGGCCCGCGCGACGTCGATACCAGGTTTGAGCTTCGCGATGCCGACGTAGTTGTGGTTGTTGCGGGTGGCGCGCTCTTCGGCGGTCCACGCCAGCGGCACATAGACCTGTGCTCGATTGATGAACACAGGTGCGTCCGGAACCACGCCAATCACGGTGTGAGGAACGCGATTGAGCAGAATGGTCTTGCCGAGCGTCGACGGATCGCCGCCGAAACGGGAACGAAAGAACGCATCGCTCAGCAACGCCGTCCGAGGGCCGCCCTCGCGATCGTCGTCTCGTGTGAAGCCCCGACCAAGCGTCGGCGATACACCGAGGATCGGCAGAAAGTCCGCGGAGGCCCGGACGGTGCGGACTGCGTCCGGCTCGCCCGATCCCGTGAGGGCTTGCCGGCTTGTGCGGTAAATGGCCATCCGCTCGAAAACCTGGTTCTGCGCCTCCCAGTCGATGAAATTTGCCGGCGAGAGCGCGAAGATTGGCGAGCCTGCGAACAGTGTGGGCGGTGGCGTGTGCCAGATGCGCATGATGCGATCGGGATCGGCAAACGGCAACGGTCTCAGCACCACGGCATTCACGACGGTAAAGATCGCAGAGTTCACGCCGATCCCCAGGCCAAGAATCAGCACGCCTGCGAGGGTGAAGCCGGGGCTCTTCATTAGCGTGCGGGCGCCATACCGCACATCGCGGATGAGCGATTCGAGTATCGGAATGCCGCGGCGATCGCGGTACTGCTCCTTGGTCTGCTCGACGCCTCCAAGAGCAATGAGCGCGCGGCGACGCGCTTCCTGTGGCGTCATCCCCGCCTTGAGGTTGTCGTCGATGTGCAACTGCAGGTGGCTTTCGAGCTCCGCGGACAGATCGCGCTCGGATCGGTTCGAGGCAAACACACCAAAGAGTCGCAGTAGCCAGGCTCGTACGAATTTCACAACTAGTCCTCGTTCGCGGTCAGGAACCGCGTCATGATCGCGGATGTTTCTTCCCATTGCCGTGTATCACGTTCGATCTGTTTGCGGCCGGCGCGTGTGAGCTTGTAGAACTTCGCCTTGCGGTTGTTGTCGGAAACACCCCACGCCGACACGATGAGGCCTTCCTGTTCGAGCTTCAGCAAGGCCGGATAGAGGGTGCCGTAATTGATGGAGAGCTTGCCCTGGCTCGTCTGTTCGATCCGCCGCGCGATCCCGTAGCCGTGCTGTTCGCCCATCGTGAGCAGCGTGCGCAATACCATCAGGGACAACGTGCCCTGCCAGACGGCATTTTTCTCGAATTGGGTCATATCTATTGGTTTCCCATACGAACGATAGCGTGCTCATATGGGTTGGCAATAGGTATAGACGGCGGCCGTCGGCAAAAGGTTGCGCCCCGGCCATCAACCTCCACCCTCCATGAGTCGCGCCGTGATAGGCTGCGACGCGGGTCCGGAAGCATGACGCCGAGACTCTATCGGGAACCTCTCGCCAGGCAGGAGTGGGCCATGGGTTTTGCCGCCAACAAACTGTGTGTCTTTGCCGTTCTAATGGGCCTTCTGGTCCTCACGCCGGCGATCAGCCGTGCGGAGCTGATCCGCGTGGAGATCGCAAAGCGAGCTGACGTTCTAAACGGAAAGGCGTTCGGCAACGTCGGCCCCTACGAGAAACTTCACGGGAAGGCCTACTTCGCGGTCGACCCGGCGAATCCGCGCAATCAGGTCATCGCCGATATCGCCATGGCCCCCCGAAACCGCGAGGGCAAAGTCGAATTCTCGGCTGATCTCTTCATTCTCAAACCCAAAGACCCCTCGCGCGGTAACGGCGTGGTCTTCTTCGACGTCATCAACCGGGGAAGATTCCGACTGCTCAGTACGTTCAGTGCCGCGGAGGGTGCTGACGACCCGACGACGGAGGCGCACTTTGGCGACGCCTCGCTGCTCCATCAGGGCTTTACGCTCGTGGCGGTCGGCTGGCAGTTCGACGTCGAGGATGAACTGATCGGGCTCGACGCGCCCATCCCGACCAACAAAGGGCAGGCGATAAAGGGCTGGCTGCGCGAGTGGTTCATTCCAAACAAGCCCAGTGACTCCTACAACTGGACGGGTGGCAATGCCACGAAAGGGTATGTCCCGGTCGATCTCAACGCGCCCGACTACCGACTGACCTCACGCGAGGGCTTCTTCACGGCGCGCTCCCTGATACCTCGCGAGGATTGGCAATTCGGCCGAGTCGTGGATGGGCGCCATGTTGCCGACCCGGACCACATCACGTTGAAGAGCGGCTTCAAGCCGGGCCTGACCTACGAACTCACGTATGAGTCGCAAAACCCGCCGGTCGTCGGACTCGGCCTCGCCGCGGTGAGGGACATGGCGTCCGCGATGAAATACGACCCCAAGATCGTTGCGCCCGGCAAGCACGCTTACATGTACGGCTCCTCGCAAACGGGGCGCACGCTGCGGCTGATCATCCACCAGGGCTTCACCATTGACGAGCGCGGCCGCAAGGTGTTCGACGCTGCGTTTATCAAGACCGGCGGCGGGAGCATCGGTCGCTTCAACGAGCGTTTTGCTCTCGTGAATTCTCTGGGAGTCTTCACCGAAACGCAGTTTCCATTCCAATATCAGGTCACGACCGATCCGGTGACCGGCAAACGTGACGGGCTCGGTGCCCGCATCCCCGCCGGCCTCGAGCCGAAGATTTTCACGTTCGATACTGGCTCGGAGTACTGGGACAAGGGTCGTCTCGGCGCGCTGCGGCACGCATCGATCGACGGAACCAAGGATCTGCCCGATGCTCCGAACGTGAGGATGTACTACATCGCGGGGTCGCGCCACGGCTCGGGAACTGTACCCGCGACCGATGGCGGTGGACAGTTCAAGAACAACACGCTCGATTACGACTGGGCTCAGCGCGGGCTGATGGCGGCGCTCGATGCCTGGGTTCGGGAAGGCAAGGAACCGCCACCCAGCCGGCATCCGAAATTCGCCGACGGGACGATGGTGCCGCACCACAAGCTCAAGTTCCCGGCGATCCCCGGTGTTCAGTGGCCGACTCACGTGCCCGGCGGTTATCGATGGGACGTGGACACGCCCCTGTCCCCACTTCCGTTCCTCCTGTCTCAGGTGGACGCCGATGGGAACGAAACCGGCGGTCTCCGTTTGCCGGAGCAGGAGGTACCGCTCGGGACGATGACCGGTTGGCAGTTCCGTAGTGAGCGGATCGGCGCTCCAAACACGCTCATCGTCAACAGTGGAGCGTACATCCCGTTCCCGGCGACGCGCGCGGAGCGGACGAAGACTGGCGATCCGCGGCTTTCAATCGAGGAACGTTACGCTAACCGCGCCGAGTACCTGGCGAAGGTCACGCAGGTCGCAAATCGCCTCGCCGCAGAGCGGTACGTGCTGCAGGGAGACGTGCCCGCCATTATCGAGGCCGCGGGCAACCACTGGGACTGGCGGATGACCGACGCCACATCCAGCAAATAAGACGCCGGCTTACTGCCGTTGGGTGGTGAACAAGTCGCCGGCCAGATACTTGAGACCGGTGTCGACGGCGACTGTCGCGACCCGATGGCCGCTCCCAAGCTCCGCCGCGAGCTGCAGCGCGGCCACGACGTTCAGTGCCGACGAGGTGCCGGCGAAGACCCCTTCCTCTTTCGCCAGGCGTCGCGCCATCGCGCGCGCCTCAGCCTCGTCGATCGCGCGCGCTTCATCGTAGTCACTCTTCTGGAGATGCGGCGGCACGCGGCCGGTCGCGATACCCTCCACGCGATGCGCGCCTCCGCGGCCTGTGGTTAGTGCCGGCGATCCCGTCGGCTCCAGGGCAATGATGCGTGCGCGACAGCCGCCCGCTTTCAATGCGCGAGAGACGCCAACCAGCATCCCGGCGGTGCCAACGGCGCCGCAGAACGCATCGATCGTACCCAGCTGCTCGAGCAGCTCGACACCGATACTGCGGTAACCATCGAGCGCGTCGGCGTTATTGAATTGATCGGTCCAGAACGTTCCGGGCTGCGCCTGGAGGGCCGTGATGCGGGCCCGGAACCGATCGAAGAGGGCCGGCGTCACCGTACCGTTGTCGCTCGGCACCATCTCGACGTCGGCGCCAAACGCCCGCATGGTGTCGATCTTTTCGCGCGCGAACGCGTCAGATGAGAGGGGTGTGAACGCGTAGCCCTTGATCGCACAGACCATCGCGAGCGACGATCCCGTGCTTCCGCCCGTGAACTCGATCACGCGCATGCCGGGCCGCAACGCGCCGCGCCGCTCCGCGCCGTCGATCATCGCGAGCGCCATCCGATCCTTGTACGACCCGGTTGGGTTGAAGTACTCGAGCTTCACGAATACATCGGCACTAGTGGCTGGCACGATCCGACGGAGCCGCACGACAGGAGTGTGGCCGATTGCCGCGAGAACAGAATCGACGACGGCGGGAGACGACATGTGCTGAGTATAAGTGGCTTGCGCCGGCTCTGCCCGCCAACCAGGCATTAGCGGCGTGTGCTCATGTCGCGAATTTTCTGCGCGTGGGCGCGCTGCAGCTGTCCGCCGTCTTCGAGATACCTGAGCACGGCCTCGAGTTCCTTGGTCGTGTATTTTTGGAGGAGCTGAAATCCCTCCTTCGCAAGCGGGCCGTACAGAACCTCTACTTCTCTTTTGGCTCGGTCGGTCATCTCGACGCGAACGGTCCGGCGATCCCGCTGGTCCCAGACCCGCCGTGCCAAACCAGCTGATTCGATGCGATCAAGCGCGGTGGTCATCGCGCCACGAGTGAGTCCCGTCGCATCCGCCAGCGCACTGGCACTCACCGCGCCCACTCGTGACAACACACTGAGACAACGCAGGTCCGTCCGATTGAGTCCCAGACGCCGGGACACGGCCTCGTCCACTTCGTCGGTGGCGTCCTGAAAGGTCTGGACCAGCTGGCCGATGGTGGCGAGCAGTTCGCCTTTCGAATAATTTGATTTTCTAATCATATTATTGTCTAATTATAGCGCGCCCTTCGGGTGGCACGGGAGGACTGACATGAAGGCACTCATCATCGGGGCGGGCGTCTGCGGCCCGGTGACCGCGATGGCCCTGCAGCGCGCGGGCCTCGAGGCCGTCGTCTATGACGCACATGCTCCAGCCACGGAGGAGGTTGGGTCTTATCTGACGGTTGCCACGAACGGTCTCGATGCGTTGCGTGCGGTTGACGCCGACGGGCCAGTGCGCGAGGCAAGCTTCCCCACGGGCCGGATCATGTTGTTCAGCGGAACGGGCAAGCGACTGGGGACGGTGGCAATCGGCTCAACGAGCAGTGAACGCGGCGTGAGCCGCACTCTCAAGCGGGCCCACCTTTACCGGGGGCTGCACGAGGAGGCGGTGCGGAGGGGTGTGCCGTTCCAGTTCCGCAAACGGCTGGTCGGCGCCAAAGTGACTGCCGACGGCGTTCGTGCGCAGTTCGAAGACGGATCGTCCGCGGTCGGCGATCTTCTCGTCGGATGTGATGGCGTGCATTCAGCCACACGTACGATTATTGACCCTTGCGCACCCGCGCCTCGCTACGTCGGGCTGCTGAACTTCGGCGGCTACACACCTGGATCTGCCGTTGGTGAGGCTGGGCTCTGGCACATGATATTCGGCGCTCAGGCGTTCTTCGGGTACGCCCCGGATGCCACTGGAGGAACCGCGTGGTTTGCCAACGTCCCTCGCCGCCCGTCGAGCCGGGCCGAACGTGAATCAACGCCGGTCGAGCAATGGAAGAAGTGGCTGATCGAGCTCGTGGCAACGGATCGCGGCCCGGCGGCGGAGCTGATAGCTGCCGGCAATCTTCAACTTGCTGCGGACAACACGCACGATCTGCCCTCAGTGCGCACGTGGCACAAGGCGCCGATGATCATCATCGGCGATGCCGCGCACGCGCCGTCTCCCTCGTCCGGACAGGGCGCTTCGATGGCACTCGAGGATGCTGTCGTCCTGGCCAAGTGTCTGCGCGACCTGCCGAGCGTTGAAAAAGCCTTCGCCGTCTTCGAACGCAGACGGCGCCGTCGAGTGGAACGGATCGTGGCGAACGGAGCACGAAGCAGCAGCAGCAAGGCGGCAGGTCCGCTTGGTCGAGTCCTCCGCGATCTGGTGTCGCCCTTTGTCTTCCGACACTTCGTCACGGAGAAATCCATGGCGTGGATGTACGAGCATCACGTCGACTGGAATACTCCGGTAGCAACCGTTGAGGCGTGAAATCCCGTGGATGTCACCACGGACTTCTCGCGTGACCCACTCGCCACTCCTTGTTGTTACGCGGTGTGCGTCCCACGGACGAGATTGCTCATTCGCTCGAACTTCCCGGCACGGTACTCGGTGAAGAGCCTGACAATGTCCTGCTTCGAGTCTCCGATGAACGGTCCATGCGGGACGATTCGGTCGCCCTGAGGCTGACCGGCGTAGAACACCACTCGCGCTCCGTCCTTGCCCGCAACCACGTGCAACACACTTGTGCCGTCAGCGTCTGGACGATCGAGCCATCCGACCTGTCCCGGGTTGAGGAGCGTAGCGTCCGCACCGACCCGGACCGAACCTCGGATGACGAAGGCAAACCCGTTGTACAACGTCGGAATGTCCTGGTCGACAGACGCGTGTGCGTCCATCGTGATCTCTGTAATCGTCACGGGTACATGATTACGCGTCGTCGACTGAAAACCTCCGGACGCTCCGCTATAGATCCGAATCTCCACGCCAGGTTCGCGGCGGATCGGAACTGCGTCAGCGTGAATGTCCTGAAAGGCTGGCGTCGTCCATCGGCGGCTTGCTGGCAGGGTCAGCCACAACTGCAGGAGCCGGACTTTCCCCTTGGTCGCCACGTTCTCGCCGTGGATGATCCCGCGGCCAGCTGTCATCCACTGCACTTCGCCTGCATTGATGACCCCGCCCTCGTCGCGATCGTAGATCGCGCCATCGAGGACGAGCGTCACGGTTTCGAACCCGGCGTGAGGGTGCGGCCCGCCCACCGCGCGGTCGCCGATGTCGAGATGGTCATCGGCGAGCATGATGAACGGATCGTTGAGCACAAAGTCGTCGGGCGACACGACCTGCGCTGCGAGGTGCCCGGGACCCACGAAGCCTGGCGCGAGTTTAGGAACGGTTACGACACGGGCGATTCGGCGTTGGTATGACATGGTGCCCTCCGTCACGAAAAATTACCCGCGCGTCGTCCGACCTTCTCCAGCAAGACCGCGAGTTGCCGCGCCTCATCGCGGGTCAGTTTTGTCAGAAGGTCTCGTTCCATCTCGTGCTGGATCCGTGTCCCCTCTTTACAGGCTCTGCGCCCCGCCGCTGTGAGCACTGCGAGGCGGGTACGCCGATCGTCGGGATCCGCCCGGCGCGCCACGAATCCATCGGCCTCGAGCCGATCCACGAGCTGCGTAATATTCGATTTCACACACGACAGGCGCTCCGCCATCTGGCCAAGCGGCAGCGACTCGCCCGCGTCGGACAGTGCCTTCAGCGCGAGCAGCTTGGGCAACGACAAACCTAGAACGGTCAGCTTCGACTCGACCTCGGCTTGCGCGGTGTGGGCAGTGTGCAAGAGCGAAATAAGATCCAAGGGTGGCGTCTTGGAACTTTCGTTCATATATGAATTTTACATTAGCGAACATTATCGCGCAAGCCGGTGAAGAGTCCCCGGCTTACAAGGACGGCAGCTCGCGAAACGCACGCACCAGGGCGTGTGCGCGTTCGGCGTCGATTGGATTCGACCAGAGACCCTCTTTCTTGATCGAGGAACCGACGATGAACGCATCGGCGTCGGGATAGTGGGCGATGTTCCGCGCGGTAATACCCGAGCCAACCAGCGTGGCCGTCGTGACGGCACGACCGACGGACCTCACGTCGCTGGGCTCCGTCGGTTGACCGGTCGAGATGCCGCTGACGATGACGCCGTCAACCAGAAAGAACTCCGCGGCCTTCGCTGTCTCGACAATGTCGACGTCCGACGTGATGGCATGTGCGGAGTGCTTCTTCTTGATGTCGGCGAACACGCGAACGTGGTCTGCTCCAATCGATCGCCGATATCGCAGCAAGGCCGCAGCGCTCGATTCGATCAGCCCCTCATCGGCGACGTGTGCGAACACGAAACCTTCCACACGCACGAAGCTCGCGCCGCACGCCAGTGCAACCGCGAGCGAGGACGAATTGGCACCAGCCAATATCTGAATCCCGAGCGGCAGCGCCGTCGCGCGTCTTACTTCTCCGCCGATTACCGCGGTAGAGGCGACGATCTCGGGACCGACGTCGCCCTTGAGGTATGGACGATCATGCGTGTTTTCGATCAGCACGCCGTGGAATCCGGCATCCCGGTAGACCACCGCCTGTTCGACGGCCCTCGCCACAATCGTCGGGATGTCGAGTCCGTTCGCCGGTGTTCCTGGCAACGCGTCAAGGTGCACCACCCCGATGAGCGCTCGCGAGACGCCGAAAAGTGAGTTGATGACATGACGCGAGTCCATGAAAGAATTCTTACTCTAATCGTTCGTGGCTAACCCCGAAAAGCGGAGCAATGCTTCGTTCACCTACGCCAGCGGCCTGTCGGCGGATACAGCATTTTCATCGACTCCGCCTCCAGCGCTGCGATTAGGTCGCCGAGCACGTGCTGCTAGCCGAACTACAATAGGTACGGCTGCCATGCCGCGAATCCACCGCCGATCGGTCGCCATCGCCTGCATCGCACTCGTGGTGTGCGTGGCGATCCTGCCGGGTCTGAGCACGGTCACCGTCGCAGTGTTCGAACCAACATGGGTGCTCCTGCCTGACCTCGCGGCCAGTAGTATCGCGCGGCCAGCCTCGACATCTGCCGAACGCGCCGTCTCTCTTTTTTCCAGCGTCCCGGCCCGCGCGCCTCCCCTCCCCGCGTAACGCGTCACTTCAAGTCACACGCGGGCGGCGGTTGCCGCCGAGGGGGATAAGTGTCTCTACACATGTGGACGAGGCGTCTGCGGATGGTCGCGGTCTGCACACTGCTGGAGTACGCCGCGCTGGCGGGGTCGTTAATGCGCCCCGAGGAAGTTCAAAAACTCATGCGACAGCTCTATCAGCCACAACTGGCGCATGTCTTGCCAACCGATGAAGACGACGGAGAGGATCCGCCTCTACGCGTACATCGGCTGGCCGTTGTTCAGGGCAAGCCAGCCCCGGACAATCCGATAAATGAACCAGAACCCCACAACGGCCATTGGCAGCCACGCGATGAGGATGCCAATGCCGAGCGTCCCGAGGATGAAGAGAAAGCAGAGAGAGATCCACAGCAGTCCGAACCAGAACGTCCGGATTTGCCATCGGAAGTGCGACTCCAGCCAGCTGCCCCGCACTTCGCTCCGCTTCACGTAGTTCAGAATGACCGCGATGATGGACGGCCAGCCGGTTAGGAAGGCACCAACGACGGTCGCGGCGCCGACGATGCCGGTGAGCAGGCTGAAGGCGTGCAGCGCGTAGATGGCCTGCGTCCAGGTCACGAGCGAACCTGATGGGCGGTCCGTCACTCCATCACCAGCTTACTCAATTCGGGTGGCCAGGCGGGAGGATTGGATCCTCTTTACATCACGGAATGTGTGGAGCGATCTCGGCAACGAACTGGACGATGCGACGGGCTTGGCTGCCGTCCGGGTCGAGGTCCGGATTGTAGATCGCGAGGCTCCAGCCCCGACAACCGCCTATGCGAAGCGCAGTCTGCACGACTTCCGTGAGATGCTGCCACGTCAACCCTCCAGAGAGCGTCAGCTCTCCAGGCGCACCACGCGCGGAGAAATCTCGTCCGTCGAGCACATCCAGATCGGTGTGCAGCCACCAGTTCGACGCATGTAAGGAGATACACCGGACGGCCTCACGTGCAGCGCCAGCCGGGTCTGCTGATACCTCCCCTGAGTGCCGCAGTAACACGCGGTCAGCTACGCTTTCGACGCCGAACTCGCGCCGCCAGGCAAGGTCACGCGGCCCGAGCATCGCCAGCGCTTCAGGCTCGAGGGCGCCAAAGGACTTATCCAACGGCGGCGGCAATCGTTCGCCCGTCATGCCCAACAAGATGGCAATCTCCATGTTTGCGGCCTCGCCGCTGAGCGACCGATCCATTGGAGTTGCGTCTTCGTGGCCGTCGATGAATAGAAGTCCCGGTGCACCGACTCTGCCTCGCAGTGCCGTGATTGCGGCCAGCAGAACCGAACAGTCCGCTCCATAAACCAGCGGGAACTGACCGGCGGAGATGGATTCGCTCAACTCGGCATCGAGCGCTTCGATCATCGTCAAGAGAGCCGCTTCGTTGAGCAACCCCGAGTCGCGAGCACGTTCCGCTCGCGGCGCTGGCACCATGAGGTCTGGCGGTGACACGACGTCTCGAGAGGAGAACGCCGCCTCGAGGCCGGCCGCGCGCAGCGCAGCCGGTGCGCCAGCCTGCCCGGGTTCCCGCCCCATCCCGTCGAATGGCACACCGATCAGGCTAACAACCATACGGTTCACGGGTTCACGGGTTCACGGGTTCACGGGTTCACAGGTTCACAGGTTCAGGGGTTCAGGGGTTCAGGGGTTCACGGGTTCGAACTTCTGCACCCCTGAACTTCTGAACCTCTGAACCTCTGAACCTCTGAACCTCTGAACCTCTGAACCTTTGAACCTCTGAAACTTACACCTTCAAATACTCCAGCGAGCCTGGCGTCGTGAGGGTCTCCCCGGTCTCCAGCAGCGTCTTGAGGCCAGACAGCACCATCGGCCACCCGCCGTACAGCTCCGCATTGGCGCCCTCGTGGAGCTGATCGTGCGTCACGGTCAACCTGCATGAGTCGCCGATCTTTTCAATCTCCCACGTGACTCTCGACGTTCCCTCCCGTGTCACATCGTCGCTCCACAGCGCCCGGAAACTTTGGACAAGTCGCCGCGGCGGATCGACCTCCAGGTTTTCGCCTTCGGCGATTGCCATCCCTGGAGCGACCGTCTCGGAACCGGTCATGGCCTTGTAGGGGGATCCTGGCTTCCAGTCCGAGTGAACGCCCACGCCAAAGGTGTACTTCCGCCTCATCTCGGGGTTAGTGATCGCCTCCCACAGTCGTTCCGGCGTCGTCTTGATGTAGATCTCGAATACTTTCTCCATCGTCTTGTCCTCCAGCCTGTGTTTGATTTCGCTCAGGGTCGCGGCCCACGGCGCGGCGTATTTGCTCACCCACCGATCGTGGACGAGCCGTATTGGGACGGGATTCAGGAAGTGGTGCTTTTCGCGCCCGCGTCGTTTGGTAACGACGAGTCCTGCCTCCTCGAGGATGCGGAGGTGTTTCATCACACCGAAGCGCGTCATCGGCAGGCGTTGCTCGAGCGCGCTCAGCGTCTGACCGTCGTGTTTGAACAGTTCGTCGAGCAGGCTCCGACGTGTCGGATCGGCGAGGGCCCTGAACACATCGTCCATTGCTCTGGACTATATGTGACCATTTGGTCACATGTCAAGCTGGGGGTTTTACGGGCAAAAGACGCTTAAAAACCGCCAGCAATCGTAAAGGCCGTCGCGGCGCCAAACGCGGCGGCCGTTCTTACGTGGTTCCAAGCGGTCCAACTGGAAAGATAGGTTCGCCATAGCTCAACGGCTTCGGGTCTTGATGGCGCAAGCGCCGCCAGAGCATTGTTTCGCGGCACGTTGAACAGCATGGTGACGAGGAGACTCCCAACGAGATAGAGCACGCTGCCGGTGAGCCAATATATCGCCCGAGGATCGCCCCACCGTGAGAGTGCCAGAGCAATCGCCGACAGGCACGCCACCGCCGTGCCGAAGAAGGCCGCCAGAAACCAGGGATTGATGACTACCACATTGATCGACTGCATGGCAGCCACCGCTTGCGACGGTGGGAGTTTTCCAAGTGCCTTCATCACGCAAATCGAAAACGCAAAGAAAAAGCCGGCGATCAATCCGCAACCCAGCGCACAGAAGAGCGTCAACGTGTCCAGCGCGCTCATGTCTCTCAAAGCTATCCTAGCCGCACAGAGTCGCCGGACCCAAGAGTCCGGAAGCGTGATCTCGGGATGCCACTTGCGCGACACGCGTCATCCAGCGCACGTAAGGGTTCGTCAATGCCCTCTGTGGTCAACTGGAACGTGCCGAAGTGCATCGCGACGCTGTCGGCGGCCTGCAGGTCCTGGTGCGCCTGAACCGCTTCAGCCGGATTCATGTGAACGGCTTGCATGAACCAGCGTGGTTCGTAAGCGCCAATAGGAAGAAGTGCGAGGTCGATCGGGCCGAACCGCTGCCGGACGTCGACGAAGAAGGAGGCGTAAGCAGTATCACCAGCAAAAAAAATGCGCGCATTGCCCGCGGCCAGCACGAAGCCACCCCACAGGGCCCAGTTCCGATCCAGCGGGCCTCGCGCGGAGAAGTGTTGCGCAGGAGTCAGCGCGATCGGCAGTGCCGAACTCTTCGCATCCTCCCACCAATCGAGTTCCTCGATCCGGCGAATACCCGCAGACCGCACGAGGGCCGCGTTTCCGAGAGGCGTGACAACCACCGGATCGAAACGCTCCGCGAGCATGCGCAGCGTGCGTAGATCGCAGTGATCGTAGTGGTTGTGGCTCAGCAACACCGTTACGACAGGCGGTAAGTCGTCGAACCGCACGGCCGGCTGCCGCACACGGCGCGGTCCGAGGATGTTCAGTGGACCGGCACGCTGCGAATACATCGGGTCCGTCAGGATGTTCCCCGCTGCCGTTTGGATCAGAAACGTCGCGTGGCCGATGAACGTGACGACGGCATCTGCATCGTCCAACGGCGGCGGTCGCCGCGGCGTTTCGTCAATATGCGACGGCCAGGATGCTCGCGGCTCGAGGAGCATCCGTGGCACTGCTGAAAATGGCTGTCCGGCGGCGCCTGTCGGATTGAAGAATCGCCGGCCGTCAAAGTGATCGCTCTTCTCGAGCGGCATCGGGCTGTTGCTAATTTATCCGATTCGTTCGTTCCGATCGACGCTACCGCGCATTGGCAGCTCGCTCGAATCGTTGGACTACTGTCTGTGAGTAATCGCAGTAAGCTGAACGTATGCCTTCAGCTTCATGGCCGCGCGTCGCGGTCGTCGGCGCCGGTGCCGTGGGTGGGTACTTTGGTGGGATGCTCGCACGTGCGGGCGCTCACGTCACACTAATCGGACGGCGCATGCACGTGGACGTCTGGGCACGTGAGGGCCTCTTTCTCGACAGCGTCAACTTTCAGGAACGCATTCCTGTCGCGGCCTCGACAGAGGTCTCGGCGTCTGGGGACGCCGATTTGGTGCTCTTCACTGTGAAGAGTCTGGACACCGAGGTGACAGCTCGTCAACTTGCGCCGCATGTACGCGGCGACGCAGTGGTCGTCAGCCTACAGAACGGCGTGGACAATGTGGAGCGAATCAGAGCTGCCACGGCGTTGGATCCCTGCGCAGCGGTGGTGTACGTCGCCAGCTCGATTCCCGCGCCGGGCCGTGTCAAGCATGGCGGGCGCGGCGATCTGCTCATTGGAGATCTCCCGGGACGCTCGGACCCGCCACGCGAGGCTGTGCTGGCCCGCGTGTCGGAATGGTTCGAGGCGGCGGGTGTTCCTTGTCGTGTCTCTCGAGATATCCAGGCCGATTTGTGGACCAAACTGATCACCAATGCGGCGCTCAATGCGATCTCCGCTGTCGCGCGTGCTCGGTACGGCGACATCGTGGCAATGCCCGAATCGCGCGAGACGATACGTCAGCTTGTCAACGAGTGTGTTGCTGTGGCCCACGCCGCCGGTATTTCGTTACCGGATGAGGACTTCGTGGGGATGGTGGTGGGCTTCGCGCAAAAGGTCGGCCCGATATATTCATCTACTGCGCAGGACCTCGATCGGGGCAAGCTGACCGAGATCGACACGCTCAACGGGTTCGTGGTGCGCTGCGGTGCGAGGCTGGGCGTGCCGACGCCGGTCAACCAGTCTCTCCTCGCTCTCGTGAAATTGCGCGAGGCGCAGCTCGAACACGCGCCCACGGCATGACGCCTGACACACCGAATTTACGCGCTCGAGGCAGGATACTGATAGATTGCTTCGACGACCGGACGCATTGTATTGTTTACCCCAATGGAACTGATCGACGTCGTCATCCGCAACACTGCGAACGAGGATTACGAGCTGGTGGCTGCACACACCTTTGAGCACCTCGGCGGTCCGTTCCCCACGTTTGCCGTCGCTGTCGTGGCCGCTCGGTCCTACACAATCGGCAATCTGTTCCATCAGTTCATGGACAATCGCGGCCGCGTGATGACGGACCCGGTGCTCATTCAACCGGAATCCGTGTAAACGACGCACGCTATCGCGACGGCTCCATACCCTGGGCTTTGATCACAGCGATCGCTTCGGGCCCGTTAAGGAACCGGATCAACTGCCTCGCCGCGTCCGGTTCCTTAGACTGCGAACTGACTCCGGCTACAAACGTGACATGCGACTGAACCTCGGGTGGGAGTGGGCCAACGAGGTCGACGCCAGGAGTCGTCAGAATCTGCGTGATGACGGTCATGCCGAGTTCGATCTCGCCCTTCGCGACGAGCTCCGAGACGATATCGGATTCTGGCCTGGTGACTTTTGACTTGATCGCCTCGGCAATCCCGAGACGCTCGAACAGGTCAGCCAGATAGATTCCGCTCCCGACGCGCAAATAGGCGATCGACTCGGCCTTCAGCAAGGCGTGCTTGAATGCCTCAACCGAGCTGATGTCGGGCCTCGGCGCGCCCGCCTTCACTTCCACGCCGATTCCCGAGCGCGCGATATCCGTGCGCGTTTCCGCGATGAGCCTGCCTGCACGAATCCACTCGTCAACGGGAGTCGACCCACTGATTAAGAGATCGAAGGACTCGCCGGCATTCACGCGACGCAGGAAGGCGGGTGGCAAATCGCTGGAGATGATGAGCTTGTGCCCTGTGGTTCGCTCGAATTCGGATCCGATCTCGGCGAGAACAGTTGCGATCGCGCGCGCAGTCCAGATTTTGATCTCACCGGCGGTCGCAATTGGTTGCGCAAGGAGGACCGACAGTGCTACCCCGAAAGCCACGACGTTATGACGCACCTTGACGATCCTCCTACTGTTTCAAGAAATTCTTGCGTTCGGCTGTCCAGCTCGCACGAAGTGCGGCCCGATCGACCCGCTGCCCTCGAAGATACACAGCCGAAAGCCGGCTCGTGTGGCTGATGTTCTCCAGCGGATTGGCGTCGAGCACGAGAAAGTCGGCGCTCTTCCCGCTGGCGACAGTTCCGAGATCGTCGAGGCCCAGCACGCGAGCCGGCGCGCTGGTCGCCGCCACGATCACTTGCGCGGGTGTCATTCCGGCTGCAACCATTCGCTCGAGTTCGTAGTGTTCGCCCCAGCCATGCCAGGCGCTGGGAATGCCGGTGTCGCCGCCGAGCACGATCCTCACGCCGGCGGCGTTGAGCTTGGCAAGGCTCCGCTCCATCTTGTCGTAGGTTGCGCGTGCCGTCGCGACCGCTCTGGGATCTCGCGTCGCGAAGCTGGCCTTGAACTGCTCCACCACACTGGCTGGCACCGACTGGGACAGCAGATCCAGGGAGGCCTTAGGCATCTCCGCCAGCGTGGCGCGGTGCGAACCCCCGAAGTTGGCGGCAGCGAATACGTTTCGCTGCTTCATCTTCGCGATGAGCAGGTCATCCATCACCTCGTCACGGACAAGATGCATGAAGCCGTCGATGCCGGCGTCCACCAACTCGTGCGCGTCCTTCAGGTAGTAGACATGGGCGATGGCCATCATCTTGTTGCGGTGCGCTTCGTCGATGATCGGCCGGTAGATCTCGGGAGGGAGTTTCTTGACGCGTCCGTTCCGATCGTCGACCCAGATCTTCACGGCATTCGCGCCCTGCGATGCGAGCTCCTGGACCCGCTTCCGACCTTCCTCTACGCTCGTGATGGGGAACGAAGTGTTGGCAATCGAAGGCATGCCCGGGCCGCCGTCGGGCGCCGCCATACCCCGTCCAGCCGTCAGAAGACGGGCGGCGTGTGGCGGCTGCTCCTTGCGCACCTCGAAGGCAAGCGGACCGACGTCTGTGCCGGCGCTCAAAACCGCGGCCAGGCCGTAGTACGCGTAGCGCTGGAGATGCTCGACCACGTGCTCGCGCGTGTAGTGCTTGGGGCCGAAGTCCATTCCGTCGAGGAAACCGACGTGCACATGCGTGCTGACAAGCGCGGGGAGAACCGTCTTGCCAGAGAGGTCTACGCGGTTGGCGCCTGGTGGGAGGTCGATCTCCCCTTTGCGTCCTACGCGGCCGATCTTGCCGCTCTCAACGGTGAAGGCCGAGTTTTCAATCGGCGCCGTCGCATCGCCGACGATGAGCCGCGCGCCCTCGAAGAGCATCGACGTCTGCGACGTTCCCGCTGTCTGCTGGCTCGAGGCTGTCGGGTTCGAACAGACCGCCACAGCGATCAGGAACCCCAGCGCCACTTGATCCGGACGCATTTCAACCTCCCCTTGCCCCGCGATCCTAACCCCTGTCAGGCCTCGCGGCCGCCATGCGTTTGACCGCTTCCGGCAGCTCGCGTTCGTTCAGCCATGCAAAACTGAATCGCGCAAACGGTTTGGACCGGCCGTCGAAGGCGTATCGGCGGCCGGCGTACCACGACACGCCGCGCTCGACGCTGCGTCCCGCCCAGTCATCGACGTCAACCGCCAGCCGTATGCGCACCCACAGGGCCATTCCTCCACCGGCGAGCGTGAACTCGACCCCATCGCCAAATGCGCGCCGTAAACTGGTCGCCAGTACTTCGCGCCGGTTCGCGTAGACGCGACGGACGCGCGCGACATGCCGCTGCACCTCGCCATCCTCGATCAACGTCGCGATGGCCGCCTCGGTCGCAAGGTCTCCCTGGATGTCGAGGAGCGAGCGAATGGCAGCGGCACTGCGCAGCACCGCCGGCGGGGCAACGATGTATCCGATGCGAAGGCCGGGGGCGAGTACTTTCGAGAGCGTCCCGATATACACGACCACGCCAAAATGGTCGGCGCTGGCGATCGGTAGAACCGGACGGCCGTCGAAGTGGAACTCGTGGTCGTAATCGTCCTCGATGATCGCCAGCCGCTGGTCGCGCGCCAGCGCGACGAGCGCCATACGGCGCGCGGCCTTCAACGTCACGGTCGTCGGGTACTGATGATGCGGCGTGACGTAAACAGCACGAAGTGTTGTGCGTGTGACAAGGCGCCGCAGCGCGTCGAGGTCGATGCCGTCGCCGTCGATTGCGACGGGGACGACGGTCGCGCCGGCGGCTCGAAACGCTTCCCACGCGGGCCGGTAGCCGAACTGCTCGACGGCGACGACATCACCGGGACTGAGTAACGCCCGTGCCACGAGTGTCAGAGCCATCTGACTTCCGCGGGTGACGAGCACATCGTCTGGACCGACCGGCAGGCCTCTCGTGCTGGCCAGCATCGACGCGAGGGCAGAGCGCAGCGCCGGATGCCCCTCGGGATCGCCGTAGCCGAGCACCTCAGCGCCCTTGAGCGCCAGGACCGACCGATACGCGCGCCCGATCGCCCGCGCAGGCACCAGGCGCACGTCAGGGGCACCGCTGCTAAGGTTCAACGTGCCGCGCGGAAAGATCGGTGGACGATAGGCGGCTGGCGGCTCGGAGAGCGTGAATGCGACTCGGGTCGAGACGTGCGCGCGAATGCCGAGCCGGCGCGAGAACGGGCGCCCTCGAGCGTCCGGCATTGCCCGCGTCACGAACGTGCCCCGGCCCGGCGTCGTCTCGATCCAGCCTTCCGCGATCAACTCGGCCAATGCGGCGAGGACGGTATTGCGATGGACGCGGACACTTGCCGCTAGCCGGCGGCTGCCGGGCAGGCGGTCGCCCGGGCGGAGCCGCCCTCGCTGAATATCCGCGATGAGCGAACGCGCAATCTGTAAGAAGGGCGGCAGCCCCGCGTCACGATCGACTTCGATGTCGAATTGCCAGTCGCGTCTCATCCCGACAATTCTACGTCTCAACGTCGAGCGGCACTGGTCTAAGCGAAATCTCCAAACTGGCCTATTCTGTCAGGACCATCTCACGGCTACCCTACTCTATGGGTTTCCTGATGGGAGACGTGCGCATCGCGATTCGTCAGTTCCGGCGACAGCCGCGAA
Source organism: uncultured Acidobacteriota bacterium (assembly GCA_963846425.1). Taxonomy (GTDB): domain Bacteria; phylum Acidobacteriota; class Vicinamibacteria; order Vicinamibacterales; family UBA2999; genus JACCSI01. The sequence continues at coordinate 257,980 of CAWJVW010000005.1, forward strand.
TGGCGCTTGCGATCGTGTCCACGCTGGGTCTGGCGATGGGCATGAACGTGGCCGTGTTCTCGATCGTGAATGCGGTGATGTTCCGCGCTCTGCCGTTTGCAGCACCCGAACGGATCGTCTGGATCACCTCGGTGCGGCCCGACAATCCGGCCGCGCCGTTCTCGTTGCCGGAGTTCATCGACTATCGCGTCCAGACGCGAACGCTGTCGGGCATCGCGGCGTACGCCAATTGGAGCGCCAGCCTCGAAGGTCAGGGCATCACCGAACGGCTGCAAGGCGCACGCATGTCAGCGAACAGCTTCGAGGTCCTGGGCGTCGCCGCCTCGGCAGGCCGACTTCTAAAGGAGAGCGACGACGCGCCGGAGGCGGCCGCGGTGGCCGTCTTGAGCTACGGCTTGTGGCAACGTCAGTTCGGCGGCGCCGCCGATGTCATCGGCCAACCGTTACGAATCAACGGTGAATCCGTCGTCGTCGTCGGCATCCTGCCGCGGCACTTTCCGCTACCGCTGCAAGGCATCGATGTGATCGTGCCTTTGGTGCCGCAACGAGATCCATTCAGAACGGTCCGCAACTCCACAAATTTTCTCAGGCTCTTCGGCCGCCTTCGCCAAGACATCACGCGCCAACAGGCACAGGCCGAATTGACGTCGATTTGCCGCTCTCTTCGGCAGCAGTTCCCGAAAGAATACGCGCGCAAAGAAAGCGTTCGCACGATTCCGTTGCACGAAGCGTTGGTCGGCGACTACCGCCAGTCGATGCTGGTGCTGCTCGGTGCAGTTGTCGTCGTACTTGGGACGGCTCTCGCCAATCTCGTGTCCTTACTGCTGATTCGAGCCAACGACCGTCGCGGCGAACTGGCGGTGCGAATCGCGCTCGGCGCATCACGGTTGGCCTTGATGCGGCAGCTGACGGCCGAAGCTTGTTTGTTGGCTGTTGCAGGAAGTTCTGTGGGATGGCTGATGGCGACCTGGGCTACCGCCGCGACGATGCCGTGGCTGCCATCCTCGATCCCGCGACTTGACGAAGTCGGCATTGATCAACGGGTACTCCTCTTCGCGCTCGTGTTGACGAGTCTGACAGCGGTCCTCTTCAGCCTCGCGCCGTTCGGCGCCATCATGAGAAGCCACGGGGTGGACGGCCTCCGCTTGCACACCAGAGGCGCCGTTGGCGATCGCTGGAATCACCTCGCACGGCAGGCGTTAGTCGTTGGCGAGATCTCTACCGCGCTGCGTGCTTCTGCTCGCGACGACGATCCTCGTCGAGAACGTGTCGCAGCTGCAGCGCGTAAAGCCGGGCTTCAATCCGAATGGTGTGTTTCAAGCGCGCATTTCGATCCCGCCAACGTATCGATCGGTAGACGCGCTGAGCCGTTTCTACGAGCGACTGTCTGAGCGCATCGCGGTCCTGCCGGGTGTTCAAGACGTCGGCGTCATCTCGGTTGCGCCACTGAGTGGCCTTCTTCGCACCGTACCGTTCGGCGTGGTTGGCCGACCGGCGACTGATGATCGTGACATTCCGAGTGCGAATCTCCGGGTGATTACACCTGGCTATCTGAACGCAGTTGGCACGCGGCTGCTTGATGGACGCGCTCTGTCGGAGACTGATCGATCCGATTCGCTACCGGTTGCGCTCGTCAGCGCTGCGCTGGCGTCGAGGTTTCTCTTGCCGGATCCGATCGGCCGTCACATGCTGATCAACGACAATTCGAATGGCCCAAGGCCAGTGGAGGTTGTTGGCGTCGTCGAGGACGTTCGGCAAACCGCACTCGACACGGCACCGACATTCGATGTCTATCTTCCGCTCCGACAGATCCATCCGGAAGGTGTGGCCCCACTCAGAGAGAGTCAGTTCTGGATGGTGAAGATGGCGACAGACCCTGGCGCGTTCCGCGTACCGTTTCTCGCCGAACTCCGCGCCGTGGATCAAGATGCCGCCGTTTCGAGCACCGGGCCCCTCAGCACATTTGTCGATGCGTGGTTCGGGCCGCGGCGCTTCAATCTCGCGCTTTTCGGAGCGTTCTCATTCACGGCGCTACTGCTAGCGGTCTCCGGGGTGTACACGCTCGTGTCGTACACCGTGAATCAGCGTCGCCAGGAGATCGGCGTTCGAATGGCCGTCGGAGCCACAGCACGACACGTGCAGCGGTTGATTCTCGGCCAGGCTGTCCGCTTGGTGTGCGCAGGTCTTGGGGTGGGCGTGCTGCTCGTCATCGGCCTGCGCCCGCTGGTGTCGTGGATGGCCCTGGGCGCGGCCCTTGACCCCTCGTTGGGCGTTCTCTCTGCGGCGTCGCTCGCGGCCGTGGTGATCACCGCAGCGTGGTTGCCAGCGCGTCGTGCCACGCGCATTGAGCCGAGTCTGGCGTTGCAGGGCGAGTGAGAAGACGGCGCATTGGAATCCCGGCGAACCGTGGATACCATGCGCTATGCCAAGATCGACTAGCTCGGTCAACCTCAGCCGGCGCCAGCTTCTGGCGGGAGCCGGGGCCGGAGCCGCAGCGCTCCTCCTCGAGCAAAGCGGCCTCCAGGCTCAGGCGACGCCCGCCAAGACCATCGTCTTTTCTCAGACAACCGTCGTCACCGTCGATGCCGTGCAGAACGACGTGGCGCTCGCCGTAGAAGGCGACAAGATCGTGGCGATCGGGCCCACCGACCCGATCCTCAAGAAGTATCCGAACGCTGAAGTCTACGACGGACGGGGCAAGGCGCTCGTTCCGGGCTTAATCAACTGCCACGCGCATCTCGCGGCAACGCTCGCTCGCGGTTTCAACGAGGACTTCGGCTTCCCCAACTCGGCGCGCCTGGCCGTCCAGCCAAACAGTCTTCTTCAGGGGGAGGAGGGCACGCTGATGGTGACCATCGGTGCGTTGGAGGCCATTCGCACCGGAACGACCACAATCGTGGAGAACTCCGGCGGCATTGGTCGGCACGCATCGGCATTGGCGAAGACAGGCTTGCGCTGCGTGTTCGCGGAGTCCGTTCGCGACAGCGAGAACGTGGCTGGTCCGATGTCCCCTGAGGGTCTCGCCAAGAGCGAAACTCCAAGATTTTCACCGAAGCAGCGAGACGACGGCATGCAGCGCATCAACGACTTGTTCAGCAAGTGGCACGGCGCGAATCAGGGACGCATCAGCGTGTTCCCGGCGGCGGCGCTTGCTGAAACGTCATCGCCCGAGCTGCTGCAGGCCGTTCACGCATTCGCTGAGAAACACGATCTCGGATACACGATCCACTTGTCGCAGAGTCGCGCCGAGGTCGATTTCATGGTCAAGCACCACGGTGTTCGCCCGCCGGCATTTCTCGCGAAGCACGGCTTCCTCGGCCCCCGTTTGTTCGCGGCGCATTGCCGGTACGTCGACGAGGGCGACATCGCGCTGCTTGGAAAGTCCGGCACCATCATTTCGCACCAGGCGGGTATGGCCGCGAACCGCGGCGTCATTCCGCCGATCCCCGCCCTGCGAGCAGCGGGCTGCCCAATCGCGAATGGCACCGACAACAACACCAACGATGTGTTCGAGGTCATGAGGATTGCCCTGCTGACAGAACGAATCCGGCGCGATGATGCGTTCCCCGGTGTAAGGCCGCAGCCAGAAGACATGCTCGAAGACGCCACACTAGGCGGCGCGCGAGCGGTGCGGCAAGACAAGCTTCTCGGCTCCCTGGAGGTTGGGAAGAAAGCAGACCTTCTTGTCGTGGACACGCAACGCGCCCACCTCGTACCGGCGGGGCGTTTCTTGTCCGCCTGGATCCACAACGGTCAACCGTCGGACATCGAGACGGTCATGGTCGACGGCCAGTTCATCATGCGCAATCGCAAGGTCCTCACGATGGACGAGGGCAGCATCATCGCCGAAGCCGACAAGGTTGGGCGGCGGATTTGGAGTCAGGTGCAGGCAGCCGGTCCTATTGCGGTGCCGGGCCGGCCGCGCAAGCGATGACAGTGTCCGGTTCGGAGTTCCTTTCGACACGCCTTCGGTATACCCTGCTACTCGATCATGCGTCCCGTATGGGCGTCCAAGGAGGTCTGCTATGAGACGGGGTCTGGCGGCGGCATTCTTGGCGTTGACGATATCGGTGACCGATCAACCGCTCAACGCGCATCACTCGTTTGCCGCCCAGTACGACCGAAACAAACCGGTGACGCTCACGGGCTCTGTCATCAGGGTCGAGTGGATGAACCCGCACGTGTACTTCTACATGGACGTGAAGGAGCCCGCGGACGCTGCCGCCAGGTGGTCGATCGAATGCGGCGCGCCAAATACGCTGTACCGGGCGGGATGGCGGAAAGATTCCCTCAAGGTCGGCGACGTGGTGACAGTTCACGGCCACCTCGCTCGCGATGGTACAAAGTTGGCCAACATGCAGACCGCCATCCTCGCTGACGGTCGCCAGGTGTTGGGAGGGCGGCAGGATGGGGCGCCCACGGCGCCGAAGCGCCCGGGCCAATAGCCGAGCCCATCATGAGCGGACCTAGCTCGCCGCTAATGCGCGTCGCCCTCGTGCTGGTGGCCTCGGTCGCGGTGTCCGCTGGGTCTGCCTGGTCGCAGAGCCAAGCGTCGTCAGCACGGCCGGACCTGAGCGGCTTCTGGATCAATCAATACACGCCCGACTTGTCAGTCGCACTGGGTGGGCAACCGCCGTTCACGGAGTTCGGGGCCGAGCGGTGGCGGACCGTCGACACCTCGAAGGATCCGACAGGTTTCTGTCTGCCAGTCGGTCCGTCGCGCGGCTTCACCGCACCGTTTCCTTTCCTGCTCGTGCAGCACGCGGACACAGTGTCGATCCTGTTCGAGTATCAGTCGATCTGGCGGGCGATCTATCTGGACGGCCGTGATCATCCTGAGGATGTGGCCGAGTATCCGTACTTCATGGGGCACTCCGTGGGCCGCTGGGAAGGCGACACGCTGGTCGTCGACACGACGGGCATTGACGAGCGTAGCTGGCTGGATACGGCGGGGCACGAACACAGCGCGCAGCTGCGCCTCACCGAGCGGTTCCGGAAGATGGGCGCCGACACCATTCAGTGGACCGTCACATTCGACGACCCGATCTATTTCACCAGACCGTGGTCCATCACGCGCACGTTCACCAGAGGCAAACCGAGTGATCGTGTGATGCCGTATACGTGCAACGAGAACAACAAAGACGTCGAACACCTGCGCCCGAATCAGCCGAACCTGAACTACAAGCACACGCCCGAGCCGCGTAAAGATCCGAAGGCGCCACCAAAGCCGCACGGACCGCCTCGTTGAGCGGCTCTCAACCATCCTCTTACTCGTGAAGCACTTGATGAACAAAGGCGACGGCAATTGAGCCCTCGCCGACCGCAGAGGCAACGCGCTTAACGTTGCTGGCCCGCACGTCGCCAACCGCAAAAACGCCCGGACGGCTCGTTTCGAGCAAGTGGGGTGGCCGTTGCAGCCGCCACCCCGCTGCCGCAAGATCGTCCTTTGACAGCTCCGGTCCGGTCTTGATGAATCCGTGTTCATCGAGCACCACACACCGGTCGAGCCAACTGGTGTTCGGCACGGCCCCGGTCATCACAAACACGTGCCTGATGTCGCTAACCTCGAGGCTGCCAGTCAGGTCGTCGCGAGACCGGACTCGTTCAACATGCCTGTCTCCTTCGAGGGCGATGATCTCTGCGTGCGCACGCAGGGTAATCGCGGGGTTATCCTCGATGCGGCGAACGAGATAGCGCGACATCGTGTCTGCCAACCCGTCGCCGCGGACCAGTATCTGCACGCGTCTGGCGCTTTGCGCGAGAAACACCGCAGCCTGACCGGCGGAGTTGCCACCGCCGACGACGATGACCTCCTCGCCTACACACAGCTGCGCTTCCATCGGCGTCGCACCGTAGTACACGCCCGCACCTTCGAACTGCGAGAGGTTTTCGAGCGCTGGCTTGCGGTACTCGGCGCCGGTCGCGATGATCACCGCGCGCGCAGCGATGCGCGCCCCGTCCTCCATCTGCACGGCGTACGGTGGCCGATCACAGGCCAATTTCGTGGCGCCTTTCGCGATCATGACTTGGGCACCGAACTTCTCGGCCTGCGCGTACGCGCGTCCAGTGAGCTCCAATCCTGAAATCCCAGTGGGAAACCCGAGATAGTTTTCGATTCGGGAACTCGAGCCGGCCTGGCCGCCTGGCGCGATCGCTTCAACAACGAGGACATCGAGGCCCTCGGACGCGCCGTACACCGCGGCCGCGAGGCCGGCCGGACCCGCGCCGACGATCACCAAGTCACGGCGGTGCGTCTGATCGATGGCGTCGTTGAAGCCAAGGCACTCAGCGATTTGCCGGTTACTTGGATTCCGCATCATGCGGTCACCGCCGCAGATCAGCACGGGCACATCGGCCGCGCTCACACGAAAGCGGTCGAGCAGGGCCTGTGCGTCGACGTCACGATCGAGGTCGATGTACTGATACGGATGGCCGTTGCGTGTCAGAAACTCCTTCACCCGCAGCGTGCCAGCACAGTGCGTCGAGCCAATCAGGACGACATCCCCAAAGCCGCCGGCAATCAGCTCGGCCCGGCGGAGGATGAACGCGCGCATGAGAATCTCGCTCAATTCGGCATCGGTCTGTACGAGGGCGAGCAACTGCTGGTGATTGAGCTCGATCACCTCGCCCGGCTCGCTGACCCGCAGTCGCGCCAGCGCCCGGCGGCCGGTAATCATGTTGCCCTCGCCCGAGAACTGCCCGGGTCGGTGACTCACGATCAGCGTCGCCGTACCGTCTGACGGCCGCAGCACCTGAATCTCACCGCTCATCACGACAAAGAATGGAACGACTTTGTCGCCAACCTCGACGAGCACATCGCCGAGCGCAATCGGGCGCCGGCGCCCATGCGTGGCGATCCGCGTGATCTGCGCTGCTGTAAGCGTCGGAAAGAGGCGCTCTTCGGGCGACGGCGCAGTCGGACGCAGCGGCATTTGCGGATGGGAAGCGCTCACAGGTTGTCTCCAGCGTCTTCAAGCATGTGCGAGCCCTCCGCTGAGCGCAAGCTGCTACAGGAGCGAGCACGCCTCGCTGAACGGCAAACGAGGGAGTCGCGGGTGCAACGAGCCTGGATCCCCGTACCCAAGGTTGCAGAGGAAATTCGACTTGACGTGCCCTTCAGGAAAGAATTCCTGATCGCAGCCGAAACAGGGCTTGCCGGCGGCAAAGAACTCCTCGTCCACCTTGGCATGATCGAAGCCAGACATGGGACCGCAATCGAGACCGAGCGCACGCGCAGCCATGATCAGGTATGCACCCTGAAGGCTGGAATTCCGCTTTGCGGTCGTTTCCACCATCGCCGGACTGCTCTCAAATAGCTTCGCCATCCCAGGGTTGTGAGGGAACAGCTTCGGCAGTTGCTCGTAGAACCTCAAGTCATATGCCACGATCACAGTCACGGGAGCGGACATCGTCTTGCCGACGTTGAGTGGAGCCAGCGCCGGGCGAAGGCGCTCCTTCGATTCCTTCGATCGAAGAAACGCGAACCGAGCGGGTTCAGCATTGGCGCTCGTCGGCGCCCACTTCAACAGCTCGTAGAGATCTCGAAGCGTTTGATCCGAGACCGGGCGCGACTGCCACTTCGTGAACGTGCGCGCCTCGCGGAAGAGTGCGTCCAACGCCGCATCGTCGACTGTGTGACCCATGCTGCCTCCCCAGGCTGAGAGCCGAACCCCCGCCACTGGATGGCTAGTCTACGCCCTGACGTCCTGGATCCCTTTCACCGACACGCCACGGCTGCCAGGGCTTCTCCTGCACGTCGATCGTGCCGCTCAGCACCTTTGCATCCCATCGGGTGCGCTCACGTTCCCGAAAGAACGTGAGCTCCAGCTTTGCCTCGCCGACGCGGAGCCCATGGAGCGTCAGATTTTGAAGCCAGGGAGGGAGCGCGGGATCCACATAGAGACGGTTAGACGGCGCGTCTGCCTGAATGCCAAGGATGGCCTGCAGCAGCTGGAACGTCGCGCCGCAGGCCCAGGCTTGGGGGACGTTGGCGCCGGGGTACTGTATGGGAAACGTGTCGGGTTCTCGTTGCACTCCAGCGTACAGTTCAGGAAGCCGGTAGCCGGCGAAGCAGCTCGCCGCCTCGGAGATGTCGCGCGCTATGCGCGCCGCCTCCTCGGCAAACCCATACCGCTTGAACCCCAGCGCGATCAGAGCGTTGTCGTGAGGCCAGACCGAGCCGCATTGATATGAGAACGGGTTATACGCGGGGTTCATAGCAGACAACGTGCGAATGCCCCAGCCACTCCACATGTCAGGTTGCACGAGTCGTTGAACGACACGGCCGGCTCGGTCGGGGCGGACGATGCCACTCCAGAGACAGTGCCCGGGGTTCGATACGATGGTCTTGACCGTCTGCTTGTCGCGATCGAGAGCAAACGCGTAGCAACCGATGTCCTCGCACCAGAACCGCTCCTCGAATTTCGTCTGGAGCCGAGCGGCCTTCGCGCGCAGCGTTGCCGCCTGCTCGGGCTCGCCAAGAACGTCGAATAGCTCCGCAGATCGCATCCACGCGTCGAAGGTATAGCCTTGCAGCTCGCAGAGCGCTTTCGGCCCTCTGACCCGCGTTCCGTCAGGATAGACGACTGCATCGCCTGCATCCTTCCACCCCATGTTTTCGTAACCCTGCGGCGATCGAGTCTGATATTCCTGGAACAGGTCGGCATCAAGATCGCCATATCGGTCGATCCATTCCAAGCAGCGCAACGCCGTGTTGCGGAACTCACGCAATAGGTCCTGATCACCAAGCCATTTCCACGCCTCGTGCAGCACGATCAGGTACAAGGCCGTTGCGTCCGCCGTCCCGTAGTAGGGGGTATGGGGAATCAGACCCAGGTGAGCCAATTCGCCGAATCGAATTTCATGCGGGATCTTGCCCGGCTCCGCGTCACGCCAGTCGTCGCGCTCGGTTGCCTGGAGTTCCGCCAGTTTCTTGAGCGTGCCACGCGCGAACCCTGGATACACCAACATGTTCTGAAGACTGACGATCAGACTGTCTCGGCCGAAGATTGTCACAAACCACGGCACGCCGGCGGCTGGGATCCAGACATCCGGCGCAAAATCATGGTCGTGCAGTCGCAACGCGCCGATGTCCTCGACCGACTGCCGATACAGCCGGTACAGGTCTTCATTGGCCGATGTGAGTGCCGTGGCTCGAGCCATCCACTGCCGTCCGAGCTCGTCGACACGCGTGTTCTTGGGCAAGTGGTAGCAGCGGCGAAGCGGCCGCCGCGTTCGTCCCTGAACCTCAAAGATGTACTCGCAGCACGAGTGCCAGCTCGCGTGCGACTCGAGCAGAATCGGGAACGTGATCCGCCCGTTCGCGTACACGGGCGGCGATCCACAGTTACTCAGACGGTAAGTGAAGACCCGCTCGAAATCACGATTGGAATACGACGTGCGCAGTGTGTGCCGTCTCTCGTTCCATTCGGTCACGACCCGGCCGCGCCGCACAAATTTGTGCGACCGGACCTCGAAGATGTCGGCAAAATCCGAACGCAGTGCGACTTCGAGATTGAACTTCACCGGGGTCAGGCCGTAATTGGTGAGATCGAGGTCCTCGTGAATGCCGTCATGAATCGTGCGGCTGACGACGAGGCCGACCGTACCACTCGGGATTGCTCCGGCCTCGGTCTCGAACGCATCGCTGATCAGATACGCCCGCGAGGCGTAATGCGTGGTTGTCGCGGAGGTAAGCCGGCGCCACGCGTGACCGTCAGCCGATATCGCGTAGAAGCTCACGAACCGCGTGTCATCGGCAAAGACACCGAGCTCGCTATCTGCCGCAATTTGGCCGTCCAGGTCCGTGACCATGAACGTGGAACCCTGGTTAATGGTGAGTAGGGGCGCACTGACACTGATCTCGGTGGGCATACTGCGAAGATACCAGTCTCCGCTATCCTTCAGCCTCGTTCATCTTGCTTCCCGCCACCGGACATTTCGATCCAGTCCAATTCCTCCTCCATCTCATGAAACGCGTTATCTCCGATCTCTTCACTCGCACGCATGGCGAGCACCTCTTGGCGCGCTGCCTGCAGGGCTTGGCGGTGAAGGTCGCGGTGGGCGAATCGTCTGGCTTCTCCTTCTTCAGGATGGGCATCGACGGATCCCAAGTGTGCGGCGAATTCCTGCCTGACTTCCTCCGCGACCGGCGATCGGTCATGCTCGAACGCCGCAAGGCCGGCACGCAAGGCGCGTTCACGCGCAACGGTGACTTCGTGTCCGACCGGGTCATCGTCCTGCAAGTTGAGCAGGCGTAAAAGAGGCCCAAGGGTGAGTCCCTGGAGCACGAGGGTGCCGAGCACCACAGAGAACGCGGTCAGCACGATCAAGTCGCGAAATGGAAACGCTGCGGGCAACGCCAGCGCTGCCGCCAGCGTGACGATGCCGCGCATGCCGGACCACGAGATGACCAAACCGCTGCCAATCGACGGGCGCAGCATCGGGCGTGGTGGACGAAAACCGAACCGGCGATCTCGCCATCTGATGACGGCATTGAAGGACATGTGCCAGGCGATCCGAACGACGATGACTGTCACGAGGACTGCGCCGGCGACTGCGAAGTACTGCCCGCGCGCCGCCGGGTCGAGGCTCTCCAGGATCGGACGGATTTGCAAGCCGATGAAGACGAAGGCCAGCACGTTCAGCATGAAGACCACCGTCTCCCACACGGCATAAGACGGTATGCGGAGCCGCGCGGGGACGCGCTCGGGTGCCGTCCGCGCTACGGTAATGGCGTAGCACACCATGGTGAGCACGCCTGACAGACCAATCCGGTCCGCCAAGATCCAGACCCCGAACGTGGTGACGAACTGAAGAATGATGGCCGTTGGCACATCCCGCACGCGATCCATCAAGCGCAGAAAGAACCACCCGAGCGCCGGACCGACGATCACACTGCCGACCACCGCGAACACAAAGGTTGGTGCCACCGCGCCGACGGAAAAACTTTCGGTCGCGACGGCTCCGACGGCGAGGCGATAGATCAGCAGCGCGCTCGCGTCGTTCAACAGGCTCTCGCCTTCGAGGATGGTCAGAATGCGATGAGGCACTCTCAACTGACGCAGCACGGCAGTTGCCGCCGCAGCGTCTGGTGGTGCGACGACGGCGCCGAGCGCAATCGCCGGGGCCCATGGCATGGTGGGCATCAACGTGCGCGCCACCACGGCGACGGCAATCGTTGTAAGGCCCACAGCAGCAACGACCAGCCCTGTCACCGGAGCCCAGTTGTCCCTAAGGTCTCGCGGCGATGCGTCGTACGCCGCGTCGAGCAGTATGGGTGCCAGGAAGAGCGCCAAGGCGAGCTCTGCCGGCACGGTGAACGGCGGCGCGCCTGGAACAAACGCGAGGATCGCGCCGCCGAGAGCTAGAAAGACGGGATAGGGCGCACCAACGCGTCGGGCCGCTGCCGCCAACAGAGTGGCGGCGAGAATCAGGCCAATGAGGACTTCAAGTTCTCTCATGTCACCGCGTCTGCGGCCAGATTGACAGGAGCTTCAAACGCGCACTCGGCGGGTGCCGTGCCCCGCACTGAGCATGCCGTAGTAGAGAAAGTCGTTCCAACAACGGTAGCGACCTTCCGCGACCTTCAGCAGCCACTTTTTCATCGCCGCGCAGGTATCGGGGTAGAGTTTGCCGTCACGAGGGAGCAAAGACAATGATGAAGCAAGGACAGATCACGATGAACGACGGGCGGACTGTTTCCTTTGCGGACTACGGAACGCCCGATCAGACGGCGGTGGTGTGGTGTCACGGCGGACCCGGAAGCCGGTTCGAGCCGGAATTCTGCGCACGCTCAGCCGTTCGTGCCGGATTGCGCCTCATTGCCATTGACCGTCCAGGTTACGGACGCTCGACGCCGAAGCCGGGCCGAACGATCGGCGCGTGGATCCCCGACGCGCTCGCCGTGGTGGATCACTTGGGGATCGATCGATTCGTGAGCGTCGGAGTCTCCACCGGAGGCGCCTACGCGCTCGCACTCGCATCGCGATCACCCCGTGTGACCAGCGCTGTGGCATGTTGTGCCCTGACCGACATGCGGTGGGCCGAGGGTCGCGCGATGGTGCCCCAAGCTGGCGGCCATCACGTGTCCGATGATCGTCCTGCACGGGAGCAGCGACCACATCGTGCCAGTCGCCCATGCCCATCACACCGCGGCGATCGTTCCCGGCGCCACACTGCGTGTCATCGACGATCTCGGCCACTTCAGCGCGATTGCCCACGTGGTCGGCACTGTCACCCAGGTGCTGACGCGGCCTGCATATCACACTACGAAAGGCAATTGACCACCGTAACATTCATCTCATACTCTGAAACGAACGTTACGAGGTAAACTGCTTTGCCGCCTTTGCCTAACTCCCGATGACGCCACGCCCGCACGTTCGCCCGATACCGACGACCAAGCCTCGACCCGGGGCGCGCCACTGGTTGCTGTTCCTTCATCAGCTTCCGTCGAATCCCTCGAATCTCCGGGTCCGCACGTGGCGTCGGCTGCAACAACTGGGCGCGATTCCCATCAAACAAGCTGTCTACGTCTTGCCGGATACGCCGAACGCACGTGAAGACTTCGAGTGGCTCAAGGCGGAAGTGAAGGCAATGGGCGGTGACGCGAGCGTCTTCGCCGCTGACAACGTGGACGCATGGTCTGATGACACTCTCGTCGAGGAATTCAGGCGGTCGCGGCAGGATGCCTACGCCGCGCTGGCACGAGACGCGGAGAAAACGTTGAAACGGGCGGGCGGCGCCCGGCGACCTCGAGCCACACGGTCACCGGCCGTACGTCGCCTCCTGGACATCTTCAGGGCACGTCTGACCGCCATCGAGGCGATCGATTTTTTCGGGAGTGCCGGCCGCGATCGCGTCATCTCCCTACTGACTCAACTCGAGGGCCACACAGATGCGCGCCGACCAAGTCCGGCATCCGCCTCGCCGGCTTCTGGGGAAATCACGTCGTATCAGGAGCGGCTCTGGATCACCCGTCCCCGGCCGGGCGTCGATCGGATGGCCTCTGCGTGGCTGATTCGGCGGTTCATCGATCCTCGCGCGCGCTTCGGCTTCGCGGCCGACCAGCAGTCCATCCCAGAAGAGGGCGTGCCGTTCGACATGTTCGGGGTTGAGTTCAGCCATCAGGGCGACGGCTGCACGTTCGAGACGCTGTGTTCCGTGTTCAATCTCCGTCAGGCGGCGATATCGCGAATCGCAGCGATCGTGCACGACCTCGATCTCAAGGACGGGCGTTTCGGTGCGCCAGAGGGAGCCACTGTGGGCGCGATGATTGAAGGCCTTCAGCTCGCGTACCCAGACGATGACGCGCTGCTGGCGCAGGGCATGACCCTCTTTGATTCGCTCTATCGGTCGTTCGAGCAGTCGGTCCGATCCGCCGGACCCCGATCACTCGCACGGCCGAAGAAGCAGGCAGCTCGCACCGACAAGCCACGGCCGCGCAGAAAAGTGCGGTAAGGTGGACACCTCCACTCCCATTCATTGGATCACCGGAACCACTCGCGCAACGAGCTCGCTCAGAAAGGCATCCGGCTTCATGAACACCGCGAAATGACCGCCGCCCTCGACGGCAACAAACGCCTTGTGAGGCGCACGAATTGAATCGATAAAGCTACGAGCGAGGCTCGTCGGCGTCGTGAAGTCCTCGGCACCCTGGATCACGAAGACCGGCAGTGCGAACTCGCCTCCGAGCACCTTCGGCTCCAGCACGGACGTCTTCGGGACCAATTGCTCAGCGCTCAGGCCTTGTCCCTCGAACCAGTCGTTGATGTCACCGAGCGAGTAGCCTGGCGCCGCGAATGCGAACCCGAACGTGGACATGAGGAAGAAGTCGGCACCTTCAAACAGATTCGACCACTTGCGCTGGACCGCGTATCCTCTGCCATCTGAGTACGGCGGAGGACCAACTTCTTTCAGCTCGCGGAGCGCGCGCGACTCGCCGGCGCGTGCTGCCTTCTCGAGAAGTGCGGTGTAGGCGACTGAATAGTTTCTCCCTGGATCGGCCACCTGACCGGTCCCGACGAATGCATAAAAAAGGTCCGGCCGCGCCTTGGCCATGAAGACCCCGAGGATCGAGCCCCAGGAATGCCCGACGAGGACGATCTTGTCCTTCTGGAGCGTTTTGCGCAGCAGTTCTGTCAGCTCTATTCCATCCTGAGCCATGCGCTCGATCGTGATCGTCGGTGCCACCGCCGGTCCATTCCGGCCCAATGTTCGACCGGCGCCACGCTGATCCCATTGAACCACCGTGAAGACCTTCAACCACGTGCGAAATCCGGCGTACCCCCACGGATTCGTGGCATCGCCGGGCCCACCATGCAGAAAGAGCAGGACCGGATTCTTCTTGTCTTCGCCACGAATGGTGATCCACTGCTGGATCCCACCGACCTCGACATACCGGGCTTCATCGATGCCGTTTGGGGTCGTGATGGCATAGTCCCGCGCATTCCGATTGCGCACAGCCTTCAACCCCGCATCCAACTTCTGGAATTCCGTGTCTACCTGTACCGACTGAGGCGGGCTCCCCTGAGCGTGCAATGGCACGACGGCCGCGGCACAGAGGTTGAGCAGGACGAGGCCCAAGGGCATCGCTACCCCACCAAGCGGACTGGTTTGCAAGGCGCGAACTGCGCCGATGATGTCACGCCGCACAAGAGGCTCCTTTTTCGCGTGTCGACCGCGCCTCGCCGTGCAGACAGATCCTGACACAACGCTGAGACCTATAAAAAGTCAATACGACGAGCCGAGGCCCAACGCCGTGCCGGCTTGGTTAGCAAATCACAGCTTGAGCGATAATCCGCGGGTCATGAACCTGAGGGGAACGCAGCCGGCGTCGAAGGTGCAGCCGCCGGTTCAGGAATGCTGCTACTGTTCACTGGACTCACGAGGAGGTGCCATGTCCACGCCGAGAATCCTTTCCGTTTTCGTCGCCTGCGCCGTCTTGCTGTCGACGGCTTCCAGCAACTTCGGCACGAGCGCGACGTTATCGGCGGCGCAGGGCGCCGCGAAGGTGGCGAATCCGATCACCGGGGATGGGCTGCCGAACCCGGCACCTAAGGTGACCCAAAATTGGGGTCAGCTTCCCGAGGGCCGGAAGTGGGGCACGTCGGCCGGTGTCGACATCGATCCGATCGACGGAAACGTCTGGGCCTACGAGCGCTGCGGCGCGGGCACCCTCCCCGGGGCTGGCGGCGGCGGGGTCACGTGCGAGACCAACGTCGTCGATCCCATCTTCAAGTTCGACCGTCGAACCGGTGCGGTCCAGGCCAACTTTGGCAAGGGCCTGATGATCACGCCGCACGGCATCCACGTAGACCCGAAGGGCAACGTGTGGATTGCGGACTTCGCGGGCAACGAGGCCGGAACCAAGGGGCACCAGGTCCATAAGTTCAGCCCGAAGGGCGAGAAGCTTCTGAGCCTCGGCATCGCGGGCAAGCCGGGCAACGCCGATGGCCAGTTCAACCAGCCCAACGACGTTGTCGTCGGGCCGGACGGCAGCATCTACGTCTCCGACGGGCACGATGGCCAGGGGATGACCACCGCCGCGGCCATCGCCGAGGGCATCAAGCGCGGCGCCACGGCGCGGATCAGCAAGTTCTCGCCCGACGGCAAGTTCATCAAGTCCTGGGGCACGCTCGGCGTAAAACATGGAGAGTTCCGGACACCGCACGCCCTGGTGTTCGACTCGAAGGGCCGTCTTTGGGTAGCGGATCGCGGCAACCATCGGCTCGAGATTTTCGACCAGGAGGGCAAGTATCTCGAGTCTCGCTACATGTTTGGACGCATCAGCGGCTTCTTCATCAAGGGCAACATGCTCTACGCGATCGATTCGGAGTCCGGTCCGTTGAACCACGCGAACTGGCGCAATGGCGTGCGCATCGGTCCCCTCGACGAGGATCGCATCACCGCGTTCATTCCGCCGTTCGAGCGCGAAGATCGTGTGTATCAGGGGACGGCTGGCGAAGGCGTCGCTGTCGACGCGGACGGTAATGTCTACGCAGCGGAAGGGCCGAACTCGCTGACTCAGGCGGGGGGCGCGTTCACGAAATACTCCGTGAAGTAACGAGACAGGGAGATCGGGGCGATCATGGAGAGGATTTCTCCCTGATCTCTCTGATCTCCCCGTGTTGACTGTCTACACTCTGCGTGTACACGAAATCGCCGTTGGCGTTTTCGTTACCGTCAGCCGCGTTGGCCGCGACATGAAAGACCACTGGCTCGCCGCGGTCTGGCGCGGTCCACTCGATCGTCCACAGCGCTGCATCGGCTGTGCCCACCGAGGAGCCGGGGTGCTTTTGGCCCGCGTACTGGACACCACCGAGGCTTGCGACGCCGACGCGTTCCCCCTCGTCAGGGCCCGGCGCGAGCGTGCCGGCCTGCGCGCCACTGTCCTTGAACCGGGCAGCGAGCTGGAACCCGGCGCGCTTCATCCCGGATCGAGTCAACGTGACGGTCAACGTGTAACGCTGTCCGGCCGCAAAGCTCGCGGGAACGCCTTCGATCGTGACGCGTCCGCCGCCTGAATTCGGCTCCGCGTCGAAATGGCACGCGTGGCACGACTCCTCCTTGAAGCCGCCGGAGAATCCAGGCGGCGCGCCCTCGGCGTACGCGTGCGACGCGACCAAGCGCACGGTGGTCGCGAGGACGGCCGCCGCCAGCGTCGTGCTCACTTCGTCTTCTGCAGCGCGATGCGCCCGACGTTGTTTGCGTCGGTGCCGAACCACATCGACCGCGTCTTGCGATCGAAGTGCATGTGGCGAATCGTGCCACTCACCTCGATATTCGCGAAAAACTTCTCCGTCTTTGGGTCGAACCCGACGAGGCGTTTGGCCTTGCCGGTTTCCGAGAACCAGATTCGGTCCTGGTCGTCCTTCGTCAGCGCGTACGGACTGGCTTCGGGACCACCGGGCACCGGCCACTCTTTCACTTCGCCGGTGGCAGGGTTGAGGCGGCCGAGCATGCCGCGTGCCTCGTCACCGAACCAGATTGTGCCATCGGCGAGCACATCAAGGCGGCGTGACCGCGATGTGTCTGCACCCTCCTTGAACCGCGTCACCGCCATCGTCTGCGGATCGATTTTCGCCACCATGCCGACGCGGAGGAGCGCCACCCAGACCGTGCCCTTCGAGTCGATTACGATGCCGTAGGGGTTGGACGGCGAGTCGAACGGCGTCACGAGGTCCACTTTCTCGGTCGCGATGTGCAGCCGACCGACGCGATTCGATCCCTGTGACGTGAACCAGATGTGTCCTTTTCCGTCGAACACCATCGTGTGCGGATCCTTCGCCTCGCCGGTCATGATCACCTTTATTGCGCCGGTGGCCGGATCGAGCCGCCCGATACGACCGTTCCGGTTGCCGGCGTACCACACGGTGCCCTTCTGCTCCACGATGAGCGTGTGAGGGTTCGTACCCTCCTCGATCTCGTAGCGCTTCTGCGCACCGGTCGCGGGATCGAGGTTGGCGATGTAGTTACCAGCCTGCCCCACGAACCAGACCTTGCCGTCCGGCCCGATGGCGGGGTCGCGCGTGCGGCCACCCCATTCGACTGGCCACTCCTTGAGATCGAACGTATCCACCTGGGCGGCCACCGGCGGCGACCAGCTGAGCAGGACAGCAGCTGCGAGCAGGACGAGCTTGATCACGGCATTCCTCCAGTCGTGTGAGGCCGGGCGCGCAGTCAGGACCGACGCTGAGATGTCGGGCTTCCCGGACGATACGTTTTGACAAGTTTACTGCGTCGCGTGCAACGGCGATTACAACGTCACGAGTTTGCCGAGGCGAGGGCGATGATCCTTGGACGCTACTTCCGCTTATGCAACCTGGATCGTGCGCGAGAACCCCAAGGTCGAGGAAAACCTTCAGGCGCATTCCACCGACCCTCACACGCTCACGCACTTCGACCAAGGCGCCGCCTCCTTCCACCGCCGCTTGGAGCTCATTCAATCCGCCAGGAAATCGATCGAGCTCGAGTTCTTCATCTACGACGTGGATGAAGCCGCCCGCCTCCTCACGCAGGCACTGATCAAGAAAGCCCGGGAGGGCGTCCACGTGCGCATCCTGGTCGACTTCTCGGCTCCCGTGTTCAAGCTCAAGCCCGCCTACGCCAAGGTGCTCGGCGAGGCGGGGGTGAAGGTGCGCTACTACAACACCAGCGCCCTCTTCCGACTGGTCAGCATCCAGCACCGCTCGCACCGCAAGCTCCTGATCATCGACGGCGAAACCGTGCTTACCGGCGGTCGCAATGTCGCCAACGACTACTTCGACCTCTCCGACCGCTACAACTTCCTCGACTCCGACCTCGAGGTCTCCGGGCCGATTGTGAGAACGGTTCTAGAGAGCTTCGACGTCTACTGGAATTCGCACCTCTCCACCGAGCCCGCGCCGGACCCGAGCCCCAATCCCGAGGCCGCGAAGTTCGTTTTGCCGAGCGAGAGCGACGTCGCCCTGATCGAGAAGCTGCGCGCCGCGGGCGAGTCGTACCTTCAGTCCCACAAGGCCCACGAATGCCGCGACCTTCGCTTCGTAACCGATTTCCCGAACCACGGGGAGGCGAGCCGAAAAGTGTTCAACGCCATCGTGGAGGAGCTCCGCCGCGCGACACAAGAAGCGGTGGTGGAGTCGCCGTACTTCGTGATCAAGAGCGGCGGCTACGCGGTGCTCGAAGACCTGCACAAAAGGGGAGTGCGCGTGCGCGTGCTCACCAACAGCCTCGCCTCCACCGACGCCTCGTACGCCGTGGCCGCGCTATATCCTTGGCTCGGCTCACTGGCCGATACTGGCCTCACGCTCTCCGCCTACGGCGGAAAACCGTTGCCCGTGCAGAGCACCGATCTCGGCGGCGGGAACCCGCGCTGGGGGTGCATTCCAAGCGCGGCGTGATCGACGGCGAAACCACACTGCTCGGCACCTACAATATCGATCCCCGCTCCGCCAACCTCAATTCCGAGCTCATGTTGGTTTGCCGGGGCCAAAGAGAGCTCGCAGCCGAGGTGCTGGCGAGCATCGCCGCCCGGGAAGCGGTCTCCGGCAGGGTAATCTTCGAGCGCGGTAAGATCGTGCACCGCTCGGCCCTCCTCGGGGACTCGCCGCTGCAGCAGCGGATCCGCTTTCTGCTGGAGATGCCGGTCGCGAACCTCTTCGACTTCCTGCTTTAAGACTCGCGGATCAACGTTCCCGCTTGTCGCTCCCGGTCCCACTTCGCCGCTCGTAGAGCACCTTGCCGCCAACGATCGTCATCTCGATGCGCGCATCCTTCAGGCGATTTGGATCCATTGTCAACAGATCGTCGCCCAATATCACGATGTCGGCGAGCTTGCCAACCTCTAACGTTCCCTTTTGCCTCTCGTCGAAGTTGATGTAGGCCGAGTTCACCGTGTAGGCGCGAATCGCATCCTGCACGGAGACACGCTCGTCGGCGCCCCACACTTTCCCGGACATGCCTTTGCGCGTCACGGCAGCATAGATGCCGACAAGCGGGCCGATCGGCAGCACGTCAGCACTGAACGCCATGAAGATGCCGTGCTTCTTCCATGGCGTCGCGATCGGATTGTTGTGCTCGAGACGATACCCGTCCAGGTTGTCGACGTAGCGGCCCTCGAGGGTGTAGGTGAAATTCGGCTGCTGCGTGATCAGGATCCGGTTGGCGACCATCCGTTCAAGCGTCGCGACCGGAGGCGGAATCGTGAAGTGATTGAGGTAGTGACGATGATTTGGCCGCGGTGATTCACGAAGCACGCGGTCGAACACGTCGACGGTGAGCTGGATGGCCCCATCGCCGATGGCGTGGAACCCCATCTGCCAGCCGAGATCGTGACCGGTCTTGACGATGTCGTATAGCTGCGGCTCGGTGAAATTGAGATAGCCGCGATACGATGCTTGTCCCTTGTACGGCTGCAACGTATACGCCGCCGGTCCCGTAAAGCCACCGTCGACGCTGATCTTCACGGCGCCGACCTTCAGCCGCTCGTCGCCGTCGCCGGTTTTCTTTCCGAACGCTTTCATTCCCGCGGCGCCGCCCCATCCGATCGACTGCTCGTTGCGTCCTTCGGGGGCAGCCCAGCGGATCTGAATTGTGGCCCGGGGCAGCGTCTCGCCGTGAGCGGCGTAGATCTCCTGCCACTCGGCATAACCCGCAGGACTGGTGCCAGCGAGCGTGAAGCTGGTGATGCCGAGGCTCAACACGTTGCGGATGTTCTGAACGAGGCTGTCCCGCAACTCTCGTGGCGTCGCGGCCGGCACCAGCCGACTCACGATCCCTTGACGCTCGCGGATCACGCCATTGAGCTCGCCTCGCTCGTCTTTCTCAATGACGCCGCCGTCAGGTTGCGGCGTGTCCTTGGTAACCGAGGCGAGCTTCAACGCGAGACTGTTTGCCACGGCGCTGTGGCCGCCCGCGCGCGTGATGATCACCGGGTTCTCTGGAGCAATCTCGTCCAGATCGCGGCGCAGCGGCCGTTTCTTGTCGCTCAGTTCGTCCTCGGACCACGCCGAGCCGGTGATCCACTCGCCGGGTCCCATCTCCTTTGCCTTGGTCAGGATGCGTTGTTGAATCTCTTTGATCGACCGCGTGCCGGCGAGGTTGACGTGGCGCCGCGCCTGACCGGAGAGGTGAATGTGCGTATCGTTGAAGCCCGGAATCGCCAGCCGGCCGTTGAGATCGATTGTGCGCGCCGCGTGATACGACTTTGCAATGTCGTTTCCACCAACCGCGATGATCCGGCCGTCGCGGATGATCACGGCCTGATGAATCGTGAACGCATCGTCCACGGCCGCGATCTTCCCGTTGTGAAGCACGAGATCAGCCGCGGGCTGTGCTCCGACACCTGGCGCCGAGGCAACGAGAACGACGAGTACAAACAACGTTCGATAATGCATGACTGCGGCCTCCTTAGAATTGACACCGGGCACCGAGGGTCCTCATTTGTCGAGATTTGCTAGGCCCCCCCAGACCGCGGGCAGGCGATCGCACAACCACACAGTCGCGAGCACGCCAAGCGAATAGCCGATCGACCGTTCGACCCGGGTTGGGACCGTCCACCCTGCGCGGGCGCTGAAGGCCCGGGCAGATACGACGAGCCCGACGAATGCGAGCTGGCCGACCTCGACGCCGATGTTGAAGAACATCAGAGCCAGCGGCAGATCTGTGCCGGGCAGGCCGATTTCCCCGAGTGCGCCTGCAAAACCCAGCCCGTGGAACAAGCCGAAGATCAAGGCGACCACCCATGGCGCCCGCTGCACGAGCCCCGAGCTGCCGCGCTCTGCGACGACGATCTGGCGCGCGAGCAGCACGATGGAAAGCGCGATCGCCGCCTCGACCGGACCCCGATTCACAGGCACGACGCCGGCCACGGCGGCAACCAACGTCAGGCTGTGGCCGACTGTGAACGCAGTGACGGTCTTCACCAGCACCGCGAACCAGCGACACAGCAGCAGCAGGCCGAACACGAACAGCAGATGATCTGCGCCGGTGAGAACGTGCTCGACGCCGAGCCGTCCGTAGCGAAGCGCAACGCGCCCGCGCGGGCCCGCCGCGGCGCGAAGTTCAGCCAGTCGGATGCGCACGTCGTGGCCGCTCGCGGCGAAGTAGGCTGACGCGACCGAGCCATCCGCCCACCTTGCGCTGGCTACGACGGCGAGCGGCACGGGCAGTGTGATCGCGTCGTCGATTGTCAGCCGCCGTCCGCATTCGAACACTAGTCGTGGGGTGGCCGGAACGCGGTGCTGATTGGGCAACTCGTGGCATCCGGATGGAAGCATTTCTCGGCCGTCGCCAAGCGGCGGAACGCCTGTGTCGAGGGTCGAGACCACGTACCGGCCTGCTTGTACCTCGTCGATGAACACGCGCACGACCGACGTAATGCCCGCGTCGTGCGCGGCCGCCGACGGCGCCGACAAGAGGAGCACGGTCATCGCGGCGGTGGCAATCTTCACCGTGTCAGCTCCCAGCAGTGAGTTGGACCGCATAACGTTTGCGTAGATCGGTGACGCGCGCACGGAGCAGCGCCTCTTCTTTCTCCGCCATCCAGTCGAAGCGCACCTGTTCCCGGATCGTGTCGAGAGAAGCCGCCTCTGTCGCCTCGGTGCGATCGATCACGCGGAACCATTGCTCTCCGCCCGCTGACTCGTGCGGTCCGACCCACGTGTCTGTCGGCGCGGCGAACACCTGCCGAGCCGTGGCGTCACCGAACGACCAGGTCAGTTCGCCGAGCGTTACCGCCGTGAGCGTTGTTCGAGTATCCCGTTCCGCGACGGCGATCGACGCGGGATCCAACACCGCGCCCTGTCGGCGCCGGGCGAGCTTTGCTGGCACGTGGACCGCCTCGACCGTCACGGCCGCGCCGCGGCGGTAGCGCGCGCGGTTCTCCGCGTAGTACGCGCGAAGCTCGGCGTCGGTGGGCTGGGGGACGTCGCCGCTCAGCAGATGCAGCATCTTCTGCGACAGGATTCCGCGAATCCTCTCGTCATCGTCGAAGCCGCGGACACGGGCCTCGCGGGCGAGGATCTGCTCGTCGATGTAGGCGGCCTCGGCGAGCTGTCGTTCGCCGATGGGCAGCGAGCTGCCGCGTGCGCGTTCGAGCTGCTGAATGCGGCGTTCGACTGCGCCCCGGTCGACTTGGACAACCGGTCGGCGGAGCGACTGCGTGGCGAAGCTGATGCCGAAGAGACCCGCGGCGATGATCGCAAAATGCAGCGTGGGCTCACGGAGCAGCTGGTAAAGGACTTGCCGGCGTACCCTGCGCATGTTTCGACTCCTCGACGCGCCATCAGCGGCGGTTGTCGTCCACGGTGAGCGGACTCAGGTATTTCGGATCGGTCAAACCCTTCTTCCGCATCGCGATTCCCGTCAGACATTCGTTGACGATCTGTTTCGAGTTGAGCGCCGTCGTGTAGCCGGGATCGAGCATGGGCGCGAGTTCGACAAGGTCGAATCCCACCATGTTCTTCTGCGCACAGAGGCCGCGGACGAGCGGGAACACTTCTCGCGGTGTGAGCCCGCCAGGCACCGGCGTGCCGGTTCCCGGGGTGTAGGCAGGATCCATCACGTCGATGTCGAACGAGACGAACAGATGTTGCGGGCCGTCGGTGGCCTCCTCGAGGACGCGAGCCATCACCGCCGGCCAGCCATCGCGCTCGATTTGGGCCATCGTGTGGTAGCGGAAGCCGTTCTTGCGCATCCACTCGAACCCTTCGGCACCCGGCCACGGGCCGCGCAACCCGACCTGGATGTAGTTCCTGCCGAGCACCCAACCGTCGTCCACCAGGCGCGCGACCGGCTGCGCGTGGGTGATCAGATGGCCGCGGCGTTCGCTGACGGGACCGGCGTCGTAGTGGGCGTCGAAGTGAACGACGCCGACGTTCTCCTTGCCGTACTTACTGGCCACGGCCGCAACGTCCGGGTACTCGAGCGAGTGATCGCCGCCGATGACGATGGGAATCGCACCAGCGTCGGCGATCTCGCGCACCAGCCGCATGACGCACGGCACGCTGCGCTCGATGCTGAACTGGTCGATGGGGGCGTTGCCGTAGTCCACCGCTTTCAGTTCGTTGCGCCAGTTGAGCATCGTCTCCATGCTGCCGCCGCCGCCACGCGTGGCGCGAAACGCGGTCGGGCCCTCACCGGCGCCGCGGAACCCGACGCCCATGTCAATCGGAGCCCCGATCAGGGCCACTTCGACCTTGCCGGCCTTCAGATCCTCGGGTGTGACCGCAATCGGCAATCCAAAGAACGTCAGCGCGCCATTGGCGTTGATCGGGCCCGGCTCGCGTTTCGGCTCGTTCGACGTCTCGCGGGGCCGGCATGGATCGAGGCCGGGCGCATTCGGATCGAGGCGGATCACCGCGTAGTCGGGCGGAAGCTGCGACGGCTGTGGCGAGAGCGGTCCCAGCATGTGAGGACCGGCGGGCGTGCCGACATCCTGCAGCTGCGATGGTTCGCGCGGCGTTGCGTTCCCTGGCGGAGGTGAGGTCGCAGGGGTGCCGGTCTGCGCGGCCCCAGGTGAACACGCTCCCACTGCACACGAAGCAACCAGCATGAGCGCTGTGGCGAATGTTTCATGGCGTCCTCGATCCGAGACGATAACCGCAAAGCCGATGCGCGAACCGCAAGACGGTAAAAGGATTGCTGGCGGCACCCTATCGGCCCGGCAGATCGATCAGGACGATATCCGAATTCTCTCGCGCGCGGTCGAAGAGGATCTGTTTGCCGTCGGGCGACACATCGAAACTCTTCATCGAGGCGCCCGCCTGAAGGTTGGTCAGTTGACGCCGAGAGCCAGTGGCCAGATCGACCAGCCAGAAGTTCAAGTTCCGGAAATCGCCCAGCGCGAGGAGCAGCGACCGGCCGTCGGGCATGAACCGGTGCCGTTCTCCGAACGTTCGCACGCGTATTTCCGGAATGGGGTACGACCGTCCATCGGGCGTCACCGCTTTGATCGTCATCAGCGCACCGATTTGCGGGCCGGCGTACACGATGACAGTGCCATCAGGCGACCAGGCGGGGCTGGACGCAAGCTCGTCCACGAGGCGAACGGGAGGACCTCCGTCGAGCGGAACCTTGAACAGACGGTTGCCTTGACCCTCGTCGGCAGTTACTGCTATCCAGCGGCCGTCCGGCGACCAGGACACCGTGCCGCGCACATCGAGTGCGTCGGCCATCCGTTCGTCCCCAGATCCGCAGACAAAACCTTAACGGCCACGTGACGGTCGAGATCGAGGTCCCTCGCGCGATACACCACGCCCATGCCGCCTTCGCCAATCTTCTCCTCGATGCGGTAGCGCGAGATGGTCTTGCCGATCATCTGTCGGCGCCCATTATGGCGACCGACGAGGGGGTGCCACAAGGAGCAGGTGGGGAACCATCAGCATGCGACGTCGGTGACACGCCGTCGGCAGTCGAATCACGGCCGACGGAGCTAATCACGATGTCGTGTTGCGCACGCGGCAACACACCAGAACACCGAATCCGCTACGACACGCAGCGCGCCGCGTGGACGTGGCCTACCGCGGCGGCAGATCTCGCAGCAGGTACTGGGCGACCGAGAGGTAGTAGTTCCTGGCGTTGGCGCTCGTCTGGCGCTCGCCGAGTTCCGTCAGGGCCTGCGCCTTGAGACGCTTCGCGTCGGCGTTGACACTGTCCAAGGCCAGCACGACGTCCGTGAGCTCGGCGGCCCAACGGAAGTCGCCTGCGGCCAGCGCCCCTCTGGCGCGGACGAGCGTCTGCGGCACGCCACCGGCAAGCGCGACGATCTTTTGCGCGCGTTCCTTCTCGGATAGGGGGAACAGGCGCGTGGCATTGCCGTCGAACCACCCCAAGTGGTCGCTGTAGATCGCGCGTACCGCCCACTCTACGGTGCCGTAGTACTCCTGGAGGTACGGACTCTCGGCGAGATGTGGCGGCAGCTTCACGTGTGCTACGAGCTCGTCGGGACGCTCGCCTTTCTTCATGCCCTCGAGCGTCTGGTCGTACACGAACTTGATGCCGTCGCGGTAGGCCGTGAGCGCTTGGCGGACGTTGGCCTCGCCGCTGACGGGACGTGTGTGGCCCGGCACCACGTGCTCGGCCCCGAGGGTGATCAACGTCGTGAGACTGCCCACCCACTGCAGCACGGGCCGCGGCGCCGCGCCGCGAATCGCGTAGAGGTTCGGGAACGCCTTGAAGAAGAGGTCGCCGGTAAGCAGCAAGCGCTTGTCCGGCAGCCACACCGCAATTCCATCGTTCGTCTCGCCGGGCGTGCGCAACAGTTCCATCTGCACGCCGGCAATCGTCAGCGGCAGGCGGTCGTCGCTGAAGGTCTTCGTCGGCGGCAGCGCCTGTCTTCATCGCGGCGGGTCCAGACGGCCGCCCGAACTCCATTCCCGTGCCGCCGTTGATGAACAGCGCGTCCGGCAGCGTCGAACCGAACTGGTCGCCACCGTCACGGCCGGCTCGGCCGAGGTCGGGCACGCGATCCACGAACAGCTGGTGGCTGTAGATCTCGGGCCGGTCGGTCCCGGCGAACACGCTGGCTCCGCCGGTGTGATCGGGATGCGAGTGCGTGTAGATGATGGCGCGGACCGGCGCTCGAGAGATCTTCGCAAACTCGATCTTCACCGCCTGCGCGTCGTCCAGCGTGCTGGTGGTGTCAACGATGATGGTCCCGCCGTCGCCCACGATGAGGATCGCGTTGGCCATCGAGTAACCGACGGCCACGTAGACGCCGTCGGTCACCTTGATGACGTCCTTTCGGAACTCCTGCTCCCCGTGCGCGCGTAATTTCTCGCGTCCGGCAAAGTCCTGGGCCGCAACCGTGCTACACAACGCCACAAGCAGCAGCGCGAGCCTGGCCAGTTCCCTCAGGTATCTACGCCTCTGCCGCATGTGCTCCTCCACGTGTCGTGACGTCGCGTGCCGCTGGCCACGACGTGCGTCTTCTTCGCCATCGCTCTATTCCCTGTCGCGCCCCAAGGGTCATTGAAAGTACCCCTGGGTGCCGCGCCATTCCAAAGTGTACTTACCGTTGAGACCAGAGGGGTCAGCCAGTCGCGCGGGCCGTGTCAGAATCTAGCGCGATGCCGCTCGATTCGGGGACTCGGCTCGGTGGCTATGAAATCGTCTCGCTGCTCGGCGTGGGCGGGATGGGGGAGGTCTATCGCGCGCGCGATCCGCGGCTGCAGCGCGAAATTGCCCTGAAGATCCTGCCCGATACTGCGTCCGCGGACCCGGCCCGGCGCGAGCGGTTCAAGCGTGAAGCGCTCGCCGTCGCCGCCCTGAGCCATCCCCACATCGTCACCATCCATTCGGTGGAGGAGGCAGACTCGACCCTGTTCCTGACGATGGAGCTTGTGAGCGGACGGTCGCTGGCAGACACCTTGCCGCCCGGCGGCCTGTCGCTCGCACGTGCGCTGACCATCGGTATCGCAATCGCCGACGCCATGGCCGCCGCGCACCAGAGCGGCATCACACACCGCGACCTCAAGCCGGCGAACATCATGCTCGGCGAAGGCCCCCAGGCGGGTCGCATAAAGGTGCTCGACTTCGGGCTGGCGAAGGCCATCGGACCCGGAGTGGCGGACCGCGAGTCCGGTGCAGGTAACGCGCTGACGATCACTTCGCCCGCCCCGACTCAGCAGGGAGTCATTCTCGGCACGGCGGCGTATATGTCGCCCGAACAGGCCGAAGGGCGAGGCGTCGACGCGCGATCGGATCTCTTTTCACTCGGTGTGGTCCTTTACGAGATGGCGACCGGACAGCGCCCGTTCTCGGGCGACACCAGCCTGTCGATTCTCTCCTCGATCCTGCGTGACACACCCAGAGCCGTTACCGAAATCAACGCGGCCCTTCCGCGCGATTTCGAGCGGATCGTCCGCCGCGCGCTTGTCAAGGATCCGGAGCGCCGGTATCAGGATGCCAGGGACCTGCGCAACGATCTCGAGGATCTGAAGGCACTGCTCGACTCAGGCGAGCTGAGCGCGGCGCCAAGTGCCGGCCAGACGGTCATCGTACGGAAGCGCTCCCGCTGGCTCGCAGTCGCTGCCGGCGCGCTGCTCCTCGGCGTGGCCGCTCTCGTGGGTGTGACCCTGCGTCGCGCCGCCACACCGGGCTCGCCGCAGCCGTCCTCCACGGTGCCATCACTCGCGGACTTCCAAGTCACTCAGTTGACGACGAGTGGCACCGCGGAGCTGCCGACCATCTCACCCGATGGGAGATACGTGGCGTACGTGCACCACGATGGTGACGACTACAGCCTCTGGCTTCGCCAGACGATGAGCACGAGCAACGTGCGGATCATCCCGCCACAGCCGGGGGTGATGCTACTGGGTGCGACCTTTGCGCCCGATGGCACCTCGATCGATTTCGTGCGCCAAGCCGCCGGCGCGCCGGCCGAAGTGTGGCGCGTGCCATTCCTCGGCGGCACGCCGAGGCCCTTCGTCGCCAACGTGACCAGTCCCATCTCGTGGTCGCCAGACGGTCGGCGTATCGCATACCTTCGCACTCGATTAACGCCGACGCTCTCATCTCAACTCATGGTGGCTGCTGCTGACGGAGGGCAGGAGCGGCAGCTCGCCAGTGATGTCCCAGCCGAACCTTGGATTTCACTAATGGCGCCGTGGCGCCCCAGCTTCGCTCCCGCCTGGTCGCCGGACGGACGGCGGATCGCAGTCGCCGCCGCGACCCTTACCAGCGGCGGTCGCGTCATCTTCGTGGACAGCGAGATGGGGTCCGCTCGCGCCGTGGCGGTGCCCAACGGCACGTTTAGCGGTCTCAGTTGGCTCAACGACGAGTCGCTCGTAGTCAACCTGCCTCCCCAGCTCGGAAGCCCCAATCAACTTTTTCGGCTGTCGTATCCGGCCGGTCCGCTGTCGCGGCTCACCAACGATCCCAACGATTACATCGGCGCCAGCCTGAGCGGCGATGGCAGTGGACTCGTCACGGCCCGGCGCGATGCGCGCATGGATGTGTGGGTCGGCGACGGCGACGGCACCACGGGGACTGAGGTCGTTCGTCGCGCGCCCATCAGCGTGGAGCGCCTCGCATGGTCAGGTAATCAATTGCTGTACGGGACGGTCGTCAGCGGCCGGGCCGCCATCCTGCGTGTGACGCCGGGCCAGCACGCGCCTGAGGAGGTCGTGCTCGACGCGGTCACGCCCGGAGTCACCAGCGACGGGAGCACAATCGTGTTCGTCTCAACGTCAACCGACAACATGCTCGAGCTGTGGAAGGCGGAAGCGAATGGTCGCCGAGTCGCCAGGCTCGTGCCCTCGGTCACGGCGTCGCAAGCGCTGGTCACGCCCGACGATCGTTCGGTGATTTACCGTTCCATCGTCGGCGGCACCGTGGCAACCTGGACTGTGCCGATCGACGGCGGCACGCCAACGAAGCTCGCCGACGGCGGCGGCGCATCCGTGGCGCCTGACGGCCGATCGATGGCATTCACCGACAGCCGGGCATCGCTCATCGTCTGCGCGCTTCCTGCATGTACGTCGCGGCAAACCATCGGGGCCCTGAGATTCGACACGCCGCTCTCTTGGACACCTGACGGACGCGGCGTCGCGTACGCAAGAGACGAAAACATCTGGGTGCAGCCAGTTGCCGGTGGTCCACCGCGTCAGCTCACGCGCTTCGCTGACCGGCGTGAAATTCGGTTCTTCGCGTGGTCGAGAGACGGCAAGCGCCTGGCCATCACCCGGTCGACCGAGACCAACGACATCGTTCTTCTCAGGGGCTTGAAGTAATGGCCTCGCGGTCCGAAAGGTGATGATCCATGCACGCATCTGAGCAACAGGCCTGTGTCGCTCGAAGGCTCAGCGGCAGACCAAATGCCCGACGTATCCGGCTTGCACCAGTTCTTCGAACGCCTGCCAGACGTCATCGGGAATCTCTTGCGCGATCTGATACCCCTTGGCGGCGTACACGCGGATACGCTGAAGATCCCCAACCATGATGCCGACGACATCATCGCTCGTTAGCGCTTTGTTCGAGTACGCGGTCAAATACTCGTCGAACGAGACTCGCGGCGATGTGACCACAACCGCTTTTTCCGGCCACCGCTGCTTGAACGTCGCGTAGCTGCGACGCTCCATGTACGGCTTCTGGACCAGGATGAACCGCTGCGGGTTGAGTTGCTTCTCGGCAAGGAGTCGTTTGGTGAACTCGACATTCTCTCCGGTGTTCGTCGACCGGTTTTCGATCAGGATGTGCTCGCGTTGAACGCCCATGCTGACGGCGATGGCGGCGAACTGATCCGCTTCCGGTTCGCGCCACAGATGTCGCGTGATGGTCCCGAGGCCGCCGGAGAAAATCATGAGCGGTGCCCAGCTGTCCAAGAACAACTTCGCGGCGCACTCGGCGACCGACGTGTCGTGGCTGCAAAGCACGAGGATCGCGTCGGCGGGCGCCAGCTGATGATGCAGTTGGTGGTAGTCCCAGAGTTTTTGGGCGAGCGCGCGAATCCGATCGTCCACCTAACGACTCTCCGGAGAACTCACAGGGAGATCAAGGAGATCAGGGAGTGTTTTTTTAAAGATTGAAATTTCGTCGCTCGGTCTCCCAAAACGCCTCCGTGGCACTATCGATTGACGCGGTGTCAATGATAAGGGAGGATGCGCGCATGTCGAAGGTCTCTCGTCGAGCGGCGCTGAAGGCGCTGGGAACGACCGCCGCCCTGCTCCCTGCGCTCTCTCAGGACGGCCTCCTCGCCTTTGCCCGGATTCAGGCCGGGGCCGGCGCATCCACCCCCAAGGTGCTGTCGACGTCGGATTTCCGCATGCTCGAAGCATTGGTCGAGGCGATTATTCCCACCGACGAGCGATCGCCCGGCGCGAAAGAGGCGCGAGTCGCGGACTATATCGACCTTCTCCTGAGCGAAAGCGACGACGAGCTGATCCTGCAGTGGATGGGCGGACTGGCGGCGCTCGATCAGGAAGCGGTGTCGCGGTTCGGTCTGCCATTCGCCAGGCTCGTCGCGGGACAGGTCGACGCGGTGCTTGCCGACATCAGCAAGAACGAGCTTGATCCCGGCACCCCGCTGGAACAGTTCTTCGTCATGACCAAGCAGGCGACCATTCGCGGTTATTACTCGTCCGAGATCGGCATTCACCGCGAGCTTCGCTACAAGGGCAATCAGTTTCTGCAGGAGTTTGTCGGCTGCGCGACTGAAGACGGCAAGGATTGCCCGCACTGCGGGCAAAGGAGTAACACTCAACTCCCTGCTCTCCCCTGATCTCCCTGTGATGACACGGACCTCCCGATGCAGAACGATCCCACGCTTGCACTGAACCTCGCCGCTGTGACCGAAGAATCGCGAAAGCTCGCCGCCGCGATCACGCCGGGGTCCGCACAATGGGATGTCATCGTGGTCGGCAGCGGCGCCGCGGGTGGTATGGCAGCGTTTCAACTCGCGATGGCCGGCGTGAAGGTGTTGTTGCTCGAAGCCGGCCGCATGATCGACGCCCGCACCGAATACCGGACGATGGAATGGCCGTACGCGTCGATGCGGCGTCATCGGCTACCGCCGGGCGAACGTCCGATCGGGGTCGCCGAATACAACTTCCTCGATCGGCCCTACGGCAGCAATCCCGCGCTGGCAAAGTACAAGAAAGTCGCCTCGTACTCGGCCAACACCTTCACGCGGAACTGGTTGCCCGACGAACGCGAGAATCCGACCACGGGCACGCCGTACACGCTCGTCCGCGCGCGGATCCTCGGCGGGCGGACCAACTTCTGGGGACGCGTCGCGGTGCGCTACGGACCGCTGCAGTTCAAGGCCGCGACTCTCGACGGCTTCGATGTCGATTGGCCGATCTCCTACGACGACGTGAAGCCGTACTACGACAAGGTCGACACGCTGCTCGGCTGCTCCGGCACCAACGAAGGGCTCGTGCAAGTGCCGGATGGCATGTTTCAGCGGCCCTCCAAGCTCAATTGCGTCGAGGTCGCGTTCAAGCGAGCGATTCAGAAAATGGGCCGCACGCTCATCCCAGGACGCGCCGGCGTCACGACCGACGGCGTCATGAACAGGTACCGGTTGCCGTGCCGCGGACGCGGCCGCTGCGGGCGCGGCTGCAATCTGCAGTCGGCGTTTCATTCTCCGACGGCGCTTCTCTATCCCGCGCGCGACTCCGGCAACCTCACGATCCGGCCGTATTCGCTGGTTTCCGAGGTACTTCTCGCAAGCGGCACCAACAAGGCGAGTGGCGTGCGCGTCATCGATGCGAATACGCGCGAGGTGATGGAGTTCTCGGCGCGTGCCGTGGTGCTCGGCGCCGGCACGCTCGAGAGCACGCGCCTTCTGCTCAACTCGAAGACGAGCGCGCATCCCAGCGGCCTCGGGAACTCCTCAGGGCTCCTGGGTTGCTATCTCAGCGAGCACATCATGGGCATTCGCGGAAGCGGCTACGTGCCGGCGCGCATCGGGACCGAGACGACGCTCGACGACGGACGCCCCGTGGGGCCGTACATTCCACGCTTCCGCAACGTGACGGACCGGCATCCGGATTTCATCCGCGGCTATCACTTCCAGGGCGGCGGCGGCTGCGCCGAGTTTCCGGGCATGGCCCATGACATCCCCGGCTACGGCAAGGCATTCAAGTCGAACGTCCGGAAACATTATCCGGCCCTCATCAGTTTCGGCGGCTTCGGCGAGGTGCTGCCGCGGAAGGAAAACCGAGTCACGGTCGACCCTCACGTACGGGATGCATGGGGGCTGCCGGTGATCCGCTTCGACTATCGCTTCGGCGACAACGAGCTGAAGATGGCGAAAGACATGGGCGACACGATCGAAGAGATGCTGATTGCGGCCGGCGCCGAGGACATCAGGATCGGCCGCGAACCGCTGCCGGAGGGATGGTCGATCCACGAGATCGGCACGGCGCGGATGGGCGACGATCCGAAGACCTCCGTCTCGGATCGGTACTGCCGCCTACACGATGTGAAGAACGTCTACCTGGCCGACGGCGCGCCGTTCGTCTCGGGCGGCACGCAGAACACGACGTGGACGATTCTCGCGATGGCGTGGCGAACCATGGACTACCTGAAGGAGGATTTGCGAACGGGCGTCGTGTGAATCACAGGGAGATCAGGGAGATCGAGGAGGAACACAATGAAGCCGAAAGAAGGCCGCGCTTCTGGAGAGCGTTCTTTTCTTCCTTCTCTCTCCCGGCGCGAGTTTGCCCAGACGCTCGCCGCCAGCGCGCTCACCCTTCGCGGGCTCCCGGCTCGCGGCCAATCGACGTCGGGCGCTCGCATCCGCAAAGCCGTCCTCATCACGATGCTGCCGAAGGAGCTCCCGTACGCCGAGCGGTTTGCGCTGGCGCGTGACGTGGGGTTCGACGGCATAGAGATGCAGACGGTCACGTCCGCCGACGAAGCAGCGGTCATTCACGACGCGGCCAGGGAAACCGGCCTGCACATTCACTCGGTCATGAACATGGACCATTGGCGCTTTCCGCTTTCCAGCGCCGATGCGGAAACGGTGAATCGCAGCGTTGCCGGCATGGAAACTTCGCTGCGGAACGCCGCGTTATGGGGCGCCGACGCGGTGCTGCTGGTGCCGGCCGTCGTCGATGCGTCCACGTCGTACCGCGACGCCTGGATGCGATCGCAGCGCGTGATTCGTGAGCGGTTGCTGCCGCTGGCGCGTGAGCTGAAGGTGGTCATTGCCGTCGAAGAGGTCTGGAACAAGTTCCTGCTCAGCCCCTTGGAGTTTGCACAGTTTGTGGATCAGCTGGATTCGCCGTGGCTGAAGGCCTACTTCGACGTTGGCAACGTCGTGTTCTACGGATTCCCGCACGACTGGATCCGCACCCTGGGCGCCCGCATCGTCAAGATCCACCTGAAGGACTTCCACCTCGACCGCCCGAACGGGCGGTTTGCCTGGAAAAACGTGGGCGAAGGCGACATCGACTGGGCCGAGGTGCGTCGGGCGCTGCATGACATTGGTTTCAGCGGCTATCTGACGACCGAAGTGGCAGCCGGGGATCGGAACTACCTTGCGGCCCTGGCGGGTACCGTCGATCGGCTCGTTGCCGGATCAGGCGCCCCACGTTAGTCGTAGACAATCGGTGACTCGCTCGCTATCCTCTCTGCCGAATCAAACACCGTTCGGGTTGCGGTCCAAAAGTGGGACAAGGAGGGAATCGTGAGGCGACACGTTTCGCGTCTGCTCACCGCCGCTTGTGTCGCGTTGACGGTGAGTGTCGTACCCTTCCGGCTCGAAGCGCAGGTTCTCTACGGAAGCATCGTCGGCAATGTCGTCGATGGCCAGGGTGGGCGCCTACCCGGCGTCACGGTGACCATCACCAGCACCCAGACCAATCTCACTCGCGAGGCCACGACCAACGACGACGGCAGCTACACGATTAACAACGTGCTGCCGGGCAACTATGACGTCCGGGTCGTACTTGCAGGCTTTCGCGAAATGCGGCGACAGAACGTGCCCGTCACAGTGGGGCAGATCAGCCGCGTGGACGTGGCGCTCGAGATCGGCACATTGACCGAGACGGTCACCGTCGAGTCGAGGGCCGAACTTCTCCAGACCGACACGGCGGACGTGCACACCGAGCTGCGATCGGTGGAAATCCAGAATCTCCCACTGAATCAGTTCAGAAACTATCAGGCGCTGGTGAACCTCGTGCCCGGCTCCATGCCGATGCGCTTCCAGAACGCCGAAACAGACACGCCTGCCCGCTCGCTCACCACCAACGTCAACGGTCAGGCCATCAACAGCAACGCGACACGCACCGACGGCGCCACCAACGTCAACATCTGGCTGCCCTCGCACAACATGTACGTGTCGCCGGCCGAAACTGTCGACGCCGTGAACATTTCGACCAATAACTTCGACGCCGAACAGGGCATGGCCGGCGGCGCGGCAATCACCGTCGTCACCAAGTCGGGCACCAACCAGTTCAAGGGCTCCGCCTTCGAGTTCTTCAACAACCAGGCGATGAATGCGCGGCCGTATTTCTTCGGCAGCGGCCCCGAACCCGAAAAGCTGCCGGTCGAACGGAACATCTTTGGCGGAACGGTGGGCGGGCCGATCATGCGAAACCGGCTGTTCTTCTTCGGGTCGTACGAAGGCTACAAGAGCGTGCAGAGCCTGTTTACGTTCTTCAACGTCCCGAATGCCGCGCTGCGGGGCGGCGACTTCAGCAACGCGCGGAACGCCGACGGTTCGCTGCAGGTCATCTACGATCCGCGCACTGGCAATCCCGACGGCACCGGAAGGCAACCGTTCGCCAACAACCAGATTCCCGCCGCGCTCATCAACCAGATCTCTCAGCAGATCAACGGTCTGTTTCCGATGCCAAACTCCGGCGGCATTGGTGCCGGCGGCCTGACCAACAACTACCAGCGCAGTGAGACGCGCACGACCGATCGCCATAACTTCGATACCAAGATCAACTGGAACCGAACGTCGTCGAACCAGATTTGGGGCAAGTTCAGTTTCATGGATGCCGTGGTCGACGACCTGACCAACTACCTCGGTCCTGATCCCGATGCCGAGGACGACGGCGGGTTCACGAAAGTGTGGCAGTTCACCGCCGGGCAGACCTGGACGGTCGGCTCCAGCATGGTCGTGGACAGCACGTTCGGCTTCTCGCGCCAAGACCAGAGAGTGCTCGGGCCTGACTTCCAGGCCGGTTATTACGGCCTCGATACGCTCGGCATTCCGGGCACCAACGATCCTGTCGATCGCGACCCGCGCTACGCTGGATACCCGCGCTTCGACAGCGGGTTCAGTCCGCTCGGCAACCGCGACACGTGGAACCCGATCTTCCGCGACGAGCGCACCTACTCCTTCGCGACGAACATGACGAAGGTCAAGGGCAGTCACGAGTTTCGCGGCGGGTACCTCGTCAACTTCCTGTATCTGGATCACTGGCAACCGGAGACCGATAACCCGCGGGGTCGATTCCAGTTCGCGACCAACGCAACCGCCCTTCGCGGTGGCTCACAGGGAGGCAATTTCTATAACCAGTACGCGGCGTTTCTCATGGGCCTGGTTGGCACGTCCAGCAAGAGCGTGCAGGCGGAATTGATGACCGGGCGCGAATGGCAGCACGGGCTGTTCTTCCGCGATCGATGGAACGTCAACTCTCAGCTGACACTCGATCTGGGACTGCGCTGGGAGTACTACCCGATCATGCGTCGGGCCGATCGCGGACTGGAACGCGTGGATCTCGACACACTCGAGGTGATCATCGGCGGCAGGGGAGGCAATCCGGATAACGTCGGCCTCGAGGCCGGGAAGAACAACTTCGCTCCGCGTCTTGGTGCCGTGTACCGCATGAACGAAGAGACAGTGTTGCGAGGCGGCTACGGCATCACATACAACCCCGTCCCCTGGGCCCGCGTGTTGCGCGGCGACAACGCGTATCCGCTCACAATTGCCTCGTCCTTCGTCAACAACGAACCATTTCAGCCAGTCGGCACCATCAACGAGGGTCTCCCGCTTCTCTTCGTTCCGCCCTCGGATGCAGGGCGCGTTCCGCTGCCGAATTCGACGGTCGTGTATACGCCCGAGATTGGCAACATCGATCGCGGCACGATTCATTCCTGGAACGTCGCGTTCGAGCGGCGGCTGCCCCTGGACATGTCGGCCGACATTGCTTACGTCGGCACGCGGGGGAACGGCGGATATGGCGTCATCGATATCAATTCGCCGCTGACCATCGGGTCGGGCAACGCCGGCCGGCCGTACTTTTCGAGGGGCCGTGTTCAGCCGCTCAATTTGTTTGGCCAGATTCTCACGACGCGTTACCACTCGTTGCAGGTGGCGCTCAACCGGCCCTTCACTAGAGGCTTCCTGGTCAAGGGTGCGTATACGTTGAGCAGAGCCATGAACAATGCCAGCGGAACTTCAACGACGCAGGCGGCGGCAGGTGGCGGAAACGACGAAGACGGGCGAGTGACGCTGATGTGGAACCTTCCGAGTGAATTCGATCGCAACTACGCTGTCGCCGGCTACGATCGCACGCACAACTTCCAGGTCGGCTTCGTGTATCAGTTGCCGTGGCAGGGCACGACCGGGTCGAACATCGGCAGAGCGCTGATCCAGGACTGGCAGATCAACGGGGTGTTCGGCGCGTTCAGCGGCGTCCCCTTCACCGTGAGAGCTAACGCTGGCAGCTTGAACACACCGAACAACGCACAAACTGGGAACCTCAACGGCGAACCGGAGCAGATTGGAGCCGCCGGCGCTGCAGGAACGTTCTATGACGTCAGCGGGTTCTCGCAGCCGACGGGCACGGCTTTTGGCAACACGGAGCGCAATCAGTTCCGGGGGCCCGGCGGCTGGAACCTCGATCTGTCGCTCTTCCGGGCGTTCCCAATCGGCCCGACGAGCAAGCTCGAACTGCGGGTCGAGGGTGCCAATATCACGAACACGCCGAAGTTCGCGAATCCCTCGGGCGATATGACGGCGCCGGATTTCATGCGCATTACCGCGATTGCGAACAACAACAATCAGGCACAGTACGGCGAGCGGCAGTTCCGTCTCGGTGTGCGCTTCAGTTTCTGAGGAGTGTGCGGCGTCCTGACGTTGGCATCGGCGGTGTTGTCTGCTTCACTGCAGGCGACGCCGCCGGCTCTGCCGCGCCTGGCACTCGATTCGTATCCCGCCTCCGCACGCGCAACCCTTTCCCGGATCTACGAAGAAGCCGCGGCTCATCCTGACAGCGTCCCCGCTGTTGGCGCGCTTGCGCGGATGCTCCATGCGTGGGAGCTCTGGGAGGCGGCACATCAGGCGTACGAGCGCGCGCAGTCACTCGATCCCCAGGCATTCGAGTGGCGATATCTCGACGCCGTCGTGCTCCAACAGCTCGCGCGGCATGCTGAGGCGGCGATGCAACTGCGCGAAGCGCTGTCGTTGTCGCCCGACTATTTGCCAGCGCGCGTGAAGCTCGCTGAGGCGCTGCTCGAATCCGGCGAGCTTGTCGAGAGCAAGAGGCTCTTTCGCGCGCTGGCAGACGAGGCAGCCGCGAGTCCAGCCGCCGAAGTCGGGCTCGGACGCATCGCAGCGGCCGAAGGGCAGCACAACACGGCCATCGAACACTTCACACGCGCCGTGACGCTCTTCCCTGAGTTGGGCGCAGCGCACTACGCGCTGGCGCTGTCCTATCGAGCGCTTGGGCGTGTGGACGCGGCACGATCGGCGCTGGCCCTCCACGACCAGTACGGGGCGCGTTGGCCGGCGCTCGTCGATCCGGTGCTCAGTGCGGTGACGACGCTGCGGGAAGACGCCGGTGCGATTCTGCAGCGCGGCGTGAAGCTCGCCGACGCGGGAGAGGTCAACGATGCGATTGCCGCGCACGAGGCGGCGCTTGCGCGCGACCCGCAGATGGCCCGGGCGCATGCGAACCTGATTTCCCTCTACGGACGCGCGCGAAACTGGTCCAAAGCCGAGGAGCACTATCGCGCGTTCGTGCGCTCCGGCGGCGGCAGCGCCGACGCGCACTACGACTTCGGCGTGCTGCAGGGCATGCAGGAGAAATGGGCTCTTGCGGCCGACGCCTACCGCGAGGTGCTTGCCCTGAATCCTTTGCATGCCCAGGCGCGAAACAACCTCGGACAGGCGCTCGAGCGGCAACACGAGCTGGCCGCCGCCGCCGATGCCTATCGCCAGGCGGTGGAGCATCAACCAGGATTCCGGCTCGCCCGATTCAATTTTGCGCGCATGCTGATAGCGCTTGCGAAGCCGGATCAAGCTGCCACCGAGCTCGAGAAGATCGTGGAACCGCGAGATGCCGAGACGCCACGGTACGTCTTCGCCTTGGGCGTCGCACATCTGCGCGCGGGCCGAAAGGACGAGGGCATCAAGTGGTCGCTGGAAGCGAAGAGACTTGCGCTGCAGTTCGGCCAGAGTGATCTGGCCGCCGCCATCGATCGCGATCTGGCATCGCTGAAACAGAAGTGACCCGCGCCCTTTTTGCTCTGATCTCTTTGATCTCGGTGTGGAGTCAACAACCTCCACTCTTCCAGGACGCCCCATCCGCCATCCCGTTCACGCACGTCAGTGGGGCCAAGGGCCAGTACTACATGCACGAGATCATGGGCCCCGGCGCGGCGCTCTTCGACTACGACGGCGACGGTGACCTCGACGTCTTTCTGCCACAGGGCGAAGGAAGGAGCCGGCTGTTCCGCAACGACCTCACCGTTGGCACAGCCGGTCGGCGGACGCTCCAGTTCACGGATGTCACCGATCGGGCCGGCATCACACTCGGCACCTACGGCATGGGGACCGCGGTCGGCGACTACGACAACGACGGCGATCTCGACCTCTTCGTCACGTCGTTCGGCGCGGACACGCTGTATCGCAACAACGGCGACGGCACGTTCGCCGATGTCACGAAAGCGGCCGGAGTGAGCGATGCGCTGTGGAGCACGAGCGCCGCCTTTCTCGATTTCGACCGAGACAGCGATCTCGATCTCTTCGTCGCCAACTATCTCGACTTCACGATCGCGGACAACAAGATCTGCCACGACCCGGTCGGCGCGCGCGATTACTGCAGTCCGCGCGCGTATCGTTCGGTGCCCGACCGGTTGTACCGAAACGAGGGGCGCGGCCGATTCGTGAACGTCACCGAGCCCGCCGGCATCGCCAGATCGGACGGCAATGGACTGGGCGTGTCGGTCGGCGACTACAACGGGGATGGGTGGCTCGATCTCTACGTGGCCAACGATGCGACGGCGAACCAGTTGTGGATCAATCGCAAGGACGGCACCTTCGCGGACGAAGGGCTGCTCTCGGGAGCGGCGTTGAGCGCCGCCGGCAACCCCGAGGGCAGCATGGGCATCGCTTCCGGCGACTTCGATGCCGACGGCGACGAAGATCTGTTCGTCACCAACATCATCGCGGAAACGTTCGTTCTCTACGTGAACGATGGCAAGGGAGCCTTCGACGATGCGCGTGCGCGTGCCGGCCTGGCGCGGCCCACCGCCGCGTTTACGGGTTTTGGCACCGACTGGTTCGACTACGACAACGACGGCTGGCTCGATCTCTTCATCGCCAACGGCGCCGTCAACATCATTGAGTCGCAGCGTGGACAGCCAGCGCCATATCGCATGAGGAATCAGCTCTTCCGCAACGCCGCCGGACGGTTCGACGAGACGAGCGCGGCGGGCGGCCCGGCGCTGGCGCGCGCCGAGGTCAGCCGCGGCGCGGCGTTCGGCGACGTCGACAACGACGGCGACACCGACGTGCTCGTCACGACGAACAACGGCCCCGTGCGATTGCTGCTGAATCGGTCCGAGACGCGAAACCATTGGCTGCAGGTCCGGTTGCGACACGACTCCGGGGAACGATTCGGCATGGGCGCGCGCATCGGGATCGAGCGCGCCGGCCAACCCACGCTCTGGCGGCGTGTCAAGACCGACGGCAGCTATCTCTCTGCGAGTGATATCCGAGTTCACGTCGGACTCGGTGCGTCGGCGCACATCGACGCCGTCGTCGTCGAGTGGCCCGAGGGTGTCCGTGAGCGCTGGAAGGATGTGGCCGCGGATCGGCTCGTGACGTTCAGACGCGGGAGCGGGAGTTCAAAGGGAGATCAGTGAGATCAGGGAGGAAGACAATCTCAGTAATCGTCCTGTGAATGACTACAGCTCTCTGATCCGGATGTTCCGAAAGGCGACCCTGTCGCCATGATCCTGCAGGCCGATGTGCCCGCGACGTGCCGTGCCGAAGCGCGGGAACTCCTTGAACTTGCTCGCCGCAACGCGCGTCTTCCAATCCTCGCTGCCGAGCTGGTACTCGACGACTTTGGTGCCGTTGATCCACTGCTCGACATGGCTGCCCTGCACGAGAATCCGCAAGGCGTTCCACTGGCCGGCAGGCCTGGTGACATCACGCGCCGGGGCGTGCAAATCGTAGTTCGCGCCTGCGGTCTGGGCGGGCTTCAGATCAGTGCGCGCGTTGTCGATCACTTGAATCTCAGGCGCCTCGTGCCAAATCACGGGATCCTCTTCGGTGACGCGGAAGAACACGCCGCTGTTGGCGCCAGGCGCGAGGTTGTATTCCAGTGTCAGCTCGAAATCACCGAATTGATCGACCGTGATGATGTCGCCGCCGTTGCCGGTGCGTGTCAGGGCGCCATCGGCCACCGTCCATCCGTCGGGGAGGGTCTGCTGCCGATATCCCCGCCAACCCGGTGCGCTCTTGCCGTCGACGAGCGATCGCCATCCACCGTCCCGAGCCGACTGCTCGCCAGCCGACGGAGCCGCCAGCGCCAGCGTCACGATCATCGCCGCTGTCATGCGCTCCATGTGCCTCCTCCTTAGTCGAAAGTTTCTCTCCCCGATCTCCTTGATCTCACTGTGATTCCCCTTTGACTCGGCCGCGCCGCATCCGATCGGGATCCCATCCGACGGGCTTGCCCTCGAAGTAGCTTTCGTTCGTCAACAGCGCCGGCGCGGCCGCTCGATAGCCGAACGTCGCGTCTTCGACGACCCCGCGGCGGGCGCGCACGGCGTCGAAGAACGTACGGAAGTGCTCGAAACTGTCGCTGTAGCCGGCAGGCGCGGCGTAGACCTCTTCGCGGGTCGGCCGCAGCTCAGGCTGATCGGGATATTTCTCGCGGTACTCCTTCATGAAGACCTGCTGCGTCGCTTTCGCAAAGGTATCGCTGGTGTGGCCAGGCTCCTTCGCGCGCGGCCGTCTCGCCAGTGTCACCGCGCCGCCCGTAATGGTGAGCGTGCCTTCGGGTCCGACGAAGCGGAACGCCTGATTTTCGCCTCCGCCCTCGGCGAAGTTGACTTTGAGCGAGAGCGTGAACGGGGGGTGCGTCGCCGTCTTCGGGTAGTCCAAGAGCGCGAGGATGACATCGGGCACGTCACGGCCGTCCGTCCAGTGGCGCAGGCCGCCGGTCGCCATCACCCGCGTGGGGCCGAGCGAGTCGAGCACGAAATGGATGCCCGTGAACAGGTGCACGAAGAGATCGCCCGGGATGCCGGTGCCGTAATCGCGATAGTTGCGCCATCTGAAGAGGCGGATGGGCTCGAAGGGCCGCTTCGGCGCGTTACCGAGGAAGCGGTCCCAATCGATCGTGGCCGGCGACGCGTCCGGTGGTATGGAGGTACTGCCATGCGCCGTTGGCGGAATTGCGATTCATCCACGCTTCGACGAGGTTCAGCTCGCCGATCGCGCCGGCTCGGTACAGCTCGCGTGCCTTGGCATAGACCATCGAGCTCGCACGCTGGCTTCCCACCTGCAGGATCCGCTTCGTCTGGCGCTCCGTGTCGATCACCGGCAGCCCTTCCTCGATGTCCTGGACGATCGGCTTTTCCACGTAAACGTCCTTGCCCGCCTTCATCGCGTCGATCGCCATTCGCGCGTGCCAGTGATCGGGCGTCGCGATGATCACGGCGTCGACATCGGGTCGCGCCAGCACGTCTCGGTAATCGCGTGAGGTGAAGACATGATCGCCCCACGTCTCTTTCGCGAGCGTGAGGCGGCCGTCGTAGACATCGGCGACGGCAACGAGCTCGACACCCGGCACCCGCAGTGCCGTGCGGGTGTCGTTGATGCCCTGGATGCCGACGCCAAACGTCGCGACCTGCAGGCGTTCGCCCGGTGGCACGTCCTGCGTGGAGGTGGTCTGCGCCGACGCAGCAGCCGGAATCGCCGTCAGCAGTCCGCTTGCAGCCGTCATGCCGATGAACTCGCGCCGAGAGGGCCGTGTCGTCATAGTGAGATCCTTGCATCACAGGGAGATCGGGGGAGGTCAGGGAGAAATTTCATCAGAAGAATTCTTGTCAGGCACGAATGGTGTCAGTGTGGACGGGCTCTCCTCCGCACTCGGCAGAGCGATCCAGACTTCCATCGTTTTCTGCGCGTCGAACACGTCGATTGTGGTTCTTCTCTGAGGGTCAAGGATACTCTCAACCAGGTCGTCGATTTCCTCCTGAAACGGAGGTGGCTCACTGGTCGCCCATCAGCTCCACCGGCATCATGAAGTCGCGAGCAACCTGGCCTATCGTCTAGGCTGCCAGGCGGGCGCGCCTTCTTCCCACTGGTTGTCCGTCAACTGCTGCAGGTCACTGCCGTCGTACCGCATCACGAAGATCTCTCCGTAAGGCTGCGGCGAGTTGGTGTAGATCGCTTCGTCCTTGAATCCGAGTCTGGCACTCGCAAAGACGATGTGCTCGCCGTCTGGTGACCATCCCTGATGCGCGTCGTTGCCGGGTGCCGACGTGAGTCGCTTAAGGCCCGTGCCGTCGGGCTTGATGGAGTAGATCTCGTAGTCGTTGTCCGCGAGGCGGGAAAACATGATCAGATTGCCGCGGGGGGACCAGAGCGGGAAATTGTCGTAGCCGTCGGTCAGCGTCGTCACGG
Source organism: uncultured Acidobacteriota bacterium (assembly GCA_963846425.1). GTDB lineage: Bacteria > Acidobacteriota > Vicinamibacteria > Vicinamibacterales > UBA2999 > JACCSI01. The sequence continues at coordinate 300,788 of CAWJVW010000005.1, forward strand.
CTTTTGTCTGCAGGTCCATGATGCGCAGCCCATCGCCCTGCGGTCCGAACGTGCGGTACACGAAGCGCTTGCCGTCTGGCGACATCGACGGAAAGCTGTTGTTGTTCGGACCGGTGGTCACTTCACGAAAGCCGGTGCCATCCGCGTTGATCATGGCGACCTGCGCGCCGCCGTCAACGCGATCCGGCTTGCCGAGGAACATGTCGTGGAAGAGGTTGAAGAACGCGCCGAAACGTCCGATGCCGAACATGACAGCGTCCCCGGAAGGCGACCACTGAGGGCCAAGCACGCTGAGGTTCGCGTCGTGGAAGAGGACCGAACTCTGGCTGGTTGCAGCGTCAACGACTAGCAGGTTGTTGCTCTTCGGCGCCTGGACGAAGTCCGCCATGACAAATCGATCGCCGGACCGGTTGAATGAGGCCTGAACGCCCGCCCGCCGCAACTCATACGCCGGCAACCGACTCCACGTCTTGACACCTACCGAGCCTGTCGTCGGCAGGACCTTGTGAAAGGCCACTCGCGCCCCGTCGGGCGACCAGGCGGCCGACTGAATGGGACCTTTCGGTCCCATCCTTCCACTTGCGTAGTAGATGCCCGCGGCCGACTGCTCTTTGCGGACGAAGCCGACGTCGTTGCCAGGGAGAAACGACGGCGCGATCTTCACGCCGGGACCCGCCGCGACCTCCGACGAGCCACCGGAGGCGATGTCGAACGTCTTCAGTGTGGTCGTCCCGTCGATCGTGCTCGCGCGCCATCTGAAGTTGATGGTCTCCTGCGCGGACATGCAGTAGGCAATCACGCGCCGGCTGTCCTCGGACCATTTCGGCGTGCCACAGAACCCGCCAGGCTCACTCAGACGCTTCAATCCCGTTCCATCAGGACGAATGACGTAGACGTCGACGACGTGCAGCGCCTCCCATCGGCCTTTGGAGAACGGAAGGCCCGCCCCGCGATCTGAGGAGAAGGCAATCCACTGGCCATCCGGTGACCATGCGGGACGGAAATCGCCGCCGTCACCCGACGTCAGTGGCTGCGCGCTGCGTGAAGCGATGTCCAGCGTCCAGAGATCGGCGGTGCCGTTTGCGCGCGTCGTGACGAAGACCAGCTGCCGGCCGTCTGGCGAGAACGCGGCCTGATCGTCGTAAGCGGAACTGTCGGTAAGCCGCTCGAGGTCGCGGCCATCCGGCCGCACGCGATAGAGATCAGCCGAGCCGCCGCGTTCTGAGGTGAAGGCGATCCAATCTCCAGCGCGTGACCAAACCGGATCGTAGTCAAGATCCGGCGTCGTCATCAGCAAATGTTCGCCGCTGCCGTCCGAGTTGGCGATGAAGAGGCCGAGTTGTCCGGGGCCGGGAAACACGCGGGAAATGAAGATCGTCTGGACGCCGGGCCCTTGAGCGAGTGCCAGGGTCGTCATGGACAGGACACACAACGCTCGCAGTACCATCGTCGCTCCTATCGGAAAGGTTCTGTTATCACAATGCCGCCGATACCGGTGCCCGGAGTGAGGTACAAAAGTGACCTGATTATACGGGTGTGGACCGCGGACCGAACGGCCGGTGTTGGCAGCAGATACGCCCGGCGGTCTCCTTCAAGGTAGGTAGACGGATTCGAGGGTTCGATGATGAGAACGTTCATCGCTGTCTTCCTCGCAGTCGCCGATGAGCCGCGGCTGAAGCTGTCCTAGCAAGCGGTACAACAGCGTGAGGACAGGACGAATTGCTCAGCGCCCAATGTGCCGGCTGTCACGTTGATGAGATAATCGCCGTTCTTCAATGCATCGCCGACACTCGTTGAGCGTCGCTCTCGCATTGACTTGCAGCGTCATCGGGGCCTGCCACGAGGGCAGTCGTCTGCCCGAGGCCAGTTCGATGTTCAGCGCACCAGCCCACGCTGACGTTTCGGTCCCGTCGGGCATGGTGCGGATTCCTGCCGGGACCTTCCGCATGGGTACGCGTGACGGTCCAAGCCACGAGACGCCGGTACATGAAGTGGAGATCCAGTCGTTCTTTATGGACCGAACGGAGGTCACGGTGGGTGACTTCGCTCAGTTTGTTGAGATCACTGGGTACCAGACGGAAGCCGAGTCGATTGGTTGGTCCGGCGTGTTCGACCACGACGAGCGTCGATGGGGGCCGGTGAAGGGAGCGACTTGGCGATACCCTGATGGTCCCGCCCACGCGCCGGCGTCGGCCAGCGAACCCGTCACGCAGGTGTCATGGAACGACGCGCAGGCCTATGCCAAGTGGGCTGATAAGCGCCTTCCGACCGAAGCGGAGTGGGAGTACGCGGCACGCGGCGGCGTGGACCAGTCGCCATATGTGTGGGGGCGGGAATTGCGCCCCGGCGGGCATCCGGTCGCGAATTGGTGGCAGGGCTCGTTTCCGAAGCAGGACACGGGGGAAGACGGATTCCGCGGGCGCGCCCCTGTCGGTCGCTTCGAGCCGAATGGCTTCGGCCTTGTTGACGTGACCGGCAACGTCTGGGAGTGGTGTGCGGACTGGTACAGCGAGCGCTACTACGAGCAGAGTCCGCGCCTGCGGCCGTCAGGCCCTGCAACAGGCAGTGAGCGCGTGATGCGCGGCGGGTCGTGGATGTGCAGCGAGAACTACTGCACGAACTATCGCCCGGGCGCTCGCAGCCATGCGACCCCCGATACCGGGTTGAACAACACGGGATTTCGGCTTGTACGTGACATCACGTCGAGCTGAGGCGTTCGGTAATGGTGGGACGCCTATCGCATCGTCAGAGTGGAGGCATCGATTGAAGGCTCCGCGGCTATTTGTTTTCCTGGCCGGACTTCTTGCAACCACCTGCGCGTCGCCAGACCAGACTCAAAGCGCTGCTCCACCCTCCGCCCAGCCGCGCCGACCGAACATCGTCATGGTGCTCGTCGATGACATGCGCTGGGATGACATGCGCGCCGCCGGCCATCCGTTTATCGACACGTCAAACATGGACCGGCTCGCGCGCGAAGGGGCGCGCTTCACGAACGCATTCGCCACAACGCCGCTCTGCTCTCCCAGCCGGGCGAGCTTTCTCACAGGCCAGTACCCGCACACCAACGGCATTATCGACAACACTGCTCGACCAAGCCATAACCTGCGCGTGTTCCCGTTGGCGCTTCAGCGCGCCGGCTACCGCACCGGCTTCTTCGGCAAGTGGCACATGGGTAACGACGACAGCCCTCGCCCGGGATTCGACCACTGGGTCGCCATGCCGGGACAAGGGGAAGCGATCGACCCCTCACTGAATGTCGACGGTGAACGGGTGCACGCCAAGGGTTACACGACCGACTTGCTGACCGACTATGTGGAACGGTTCATGGACCGTCCTTCCGATCGTCCGTTCCTCGTGTACCTGGCTCACAAGGCCATTCATCCCAACGTGATTCAGCGTGACGATGGGAGTATCGTGCCGATTCCGGGACAGCCCGGAGGCTTTGTTGCCGCCGATCGCCACCGCGGTCGCTACGTTGGCCGCACCATGCCTCGGCGCGCGAACGCGTTCAAGCCGCCGCTTGGGAAACCCGCGCTGCTTCGCGAGATTGACCAGCTTCCTCCACTTGGCCCAAAGACCGCCACATCCGATGAGGAGATCAGAGGCCGTCTGGAAATGTTGCTTGGCGTCGACGATAGCTTGGGACGCATCCTCGCGGCTCTGGAGCGCAAGGGCATGCTGAATGACACGATGGTCGTGTTTACTAGCGACCACGGATACTTCTACGGCGAGCACGGACTCAACGATGAGCGGCGTCTGGCGTACGAAGAGACGATCCGGATTCCGCTCGTCATCCGCTATCCGCCGTTGACGATGGCGGGCTCGACACCGCCAGAGATGGCCTTAAGCCTCGACATCGCCCCGACTCTACTCGAGGTGGCCGGACTTCAACCTGGCGCTGAAATCCAGGGCCGCTCGCTTGTGCCGGTGCTCAAAAAGGAGGCACGGGAGTGGCGCACGTCGTTCCTCATCGAGTACTTCACCGACACCGTGTTCCCGCGTATTCGGAACATGGGCTACGTGGCGGCTCGAACCGCGCGGCACAAGTACATCAACTACCGCGAACTCAAGGGGATGGACGAGCTCTACGATCTCGACAAAGATCCCTACGAAGAGACGAACATCATTGACCGTTTGGACGCGCGCGAGACCCTTCAGCAGATGCAGGCTGAACTTCGGCGTCTGCTCGAACAGACCCATTACGCAGCGCCGATCGCCAATGGCGGCGGCGTGAGTAATCGGTGACTCTCGCTTCCTTTAGCTCGCTGGTGTTCTCGCCTGGTGGAGCACTCGCATCGGGGTGGTACGAGAAAGCCGTCAAGACATCTGTCGGCTTTCCGACGCCTGTTCCTCTATTGCGATACTCGGGAGTAAAGCCATTGCCATCGTGCCGCGTGGCCTCTCCGGCGTAGCGTGGCGAACCTGCGTGTTTTCCCAGACCAAAGTCTGGGCCGCGCATGATTACTTCGACCCCGGACATGTGTTTCGGGTAGAGAGCCTCTGGCGCGTGATTTGCTGCGAGGTTCAGAGCTTCGTGAGCCATCCCTAACGGACGAAGGACGCCACCTTCACCCTCCCCGGTGCGCCACGCCTCGACAACTTCAGACGCGCGCGCCGCGATGTCGACCATCCCGTTTGCGTGCCGGAGCACAGAAACTATGACCGTTGATCGATTCCGAGTGTTGTTGGCTTGTGCTCTGATCGGTGTCTGTCTGTTTTCGGGCACGGTTCTGGCGCAGGGCAGCCCGACGGCGCCTTCCGCGCTGCAGGCCTCGGTCAACGGATTCGAAGTCACGCTCACGTGGGGCGCCGCGGCTCCAGCCACGAGCTACGTGGTCGAAGCGGGCTCCGCATCGGGGCTCGCGGATCTGGCGCAGCTCGATACTGGCACAACCGCCACGGCCCTGACAGTCAACGCGCCTGGCGGCGTCTACTTCGTTCGGGTGCGCGCCCGCAACGGAGCGGTCATCGGCCCGCCGTCGAACGAAGTAGTTGTCACAGTGCCTGGCACCTGCAACAGCCCGTCATCGCCCGCCGCCCTCAGCCACAGCGTAGCTGGTGCAGTCGTTCACCTGACGTGGGCATCGGCGGCCGGCGCGACGCGATACGTGATTGACGCGGGATCGGGCTCCGGCCTGTCCAACCTTGCCAGCATAGACACGGGAAGCGCGGCGACTACCTTCACTGCGTCAGCGCCGTCCGGCATCTACTACGTGCGCGTGCGCGCGCGCAACGCGTGCGGCACCAGCGCGCCATCGAACGAGACCATTGTCAGCATCGGGGGCTGCGCCGCGCCCACGGCACCCGGAACGTTGAGCGCCAGTATCAGCGGGTCCACGGTCACGCTCAACTGGGGTCCCGCAAGCGGAAGTCCGACGGGCTATCGCGTCGAGGTCGGGTCCACCACTGGGACAGTTAATGTCGCGCAATTCAATGTGGGCAACACGACGAGCCTCACGGCCACGGCGCCGAACGGAACCTATTTCGTGCGCGTGCGCGCACTGAACGCGTGCGGCCCTGGGCCGGCGTCGAATGAGGCCGCCGTGACAGTGGGTCCCCCGACGAACCCCGGCTGGCTTGCAGTGGTCAACCAGTGGCGCGCGCGTGCCGGCGTGGCACCGGCCGTCGAGGAACCGACATGGAGCCTGGGGGCCATGTACCACAGCCGATACGTTGTGAAAGAAGAGCTCTTCGGTGCAGAGAATCCGCAGAGCCCCTGGTATACACCTGGAGGCGAAGAAGCGCGACGCAACTCTCAGGGATTCACCAGCTTTGACGTCAACCAGGTCGACGCCATCGCAGTCGAGGCCTGGATGCTCAACCCGTTTTATGGAGTCCGTGTTCTCGACCCGGCTCTCGCCCGCATCGGATTCGGGTCATATCGGGAAGCCGGAGGCGCTATCGCGATGGCCGCCTACATAGACGTGACTCGTGGACGCGACGGCCCAGGGGCAGCGTCCCTGCCCGTTCTTTTCCCCGCTCCCGGATCAACCATTCCGGTAACAAGCTCCGTCTTTAACGACACCGAGTGCCCACCAGGTACGGCTTGCAATTTCCTGGGAGGTTGGGGCGGGAGTTCGTTTACATGCGGCGGCTTGGGAGGCCAGTACAACGGATTCCCGATCATCCTTCAGTTTGCACCCGACGCCACGCCGACCGTGACCGCGGCCACGATTGCGAGCGGTGGCATCACCGCTAACGTGTGCGCGTTCACGGGCGCGACATACACGGCCTTCGAGGAGCCCTACCACACGTTGGGGCGACAATATCTGCGCGAGCGAGGCGCAGTCGTCCTTCTGGCACGCAACGCGTTACCAGGGGGCCGGATGTATACGGTATCCGCCACCATCGACGGTACGGTCTACCAGTGGAGTTTCCACATTCAGTAGTGCGAGCACGCGGGCTGATCGAAGGCCCGTATTCGGTTCAGGTACAGCGCAATCGTTGTGTTCAGACTAGCCGGCGAACAGCCGCGACGATTCCCCGATTCCCTGGCCGATTCGTGCATCGATCATCGGTTTACGCGGGACAAACGACTCCGTGTCGCTGGCAATCCATTCGGAGCGGTGGGTACTCGCAAGAGCGCGTCCGCGATGTCGCGCGCGGCGTTCGGTCGTCCCAGCTGACGGGCCCGTTCCTGAAGACTCGCCAGACGTTCGGGATCGTCCAGCAGGCGATTGATCTTCCAGGCGATAGCGGGCAGATTATTGCAGCGGATCGCCGCGCCCTGCTCGAGCAGGTGATCCGCGTTCCGTTCTTCCTGGCCCGGGATCGGGTTCACGATGACGAGCGGGAGGCCGCGCGCGAGAGCCTCTGATGTCGTCAGGCCGCCAGGCTTGCCGACAAGCAGGTCGGACGCCGCCATCAGTTCGTGCATCTCGCTCGTGAAGCCGATGACCGAAATCGTCAGATTGCCGCTGCCGGCGACCGAAGCCGCGACCTTGTCGATGCGCCGCTTGAGATCTTCGCTGCGCCCGCACACTACAACGACCTGCGCCTGATGCGCGAGTCGGGCCAGGCTGCTGACCAGATGTTCGACTGGACCGACGCCAAAGCCTCCCGCGGCAACCAGAATGGTGGTCCGATCCGGATCTAGGTTGTGTTTTCGGCGTATCGCCTTTCGCGCGTATGGGGCGGCAAAGCTCGCGTCGACCGGAATGCCGGAAACGGTGATCGTCTCGGCGGGAATGCCGAGCCGTATGAGGTGCTCGCGCGTCTCGTCGAGGGCCACGAAATAACGATCGACGTGCCGGTAGAGCCACATGCCATGGACGTCGAAGTCGGTGACGACGACAGCCAGCCGTGCCCGGAGGCGCAGCCGGCTTTTGAGCCACGAGACAATCTCCGCCGGCAGGAAATGAGTACACACGGCCCACGTGGGGTCGTAGCTCTTAATGAGCTCGACGAACGCACGCGTGTTCAGTTGGTCCCACGCAAGCCTCCGCCGCCCGTACTTCCACGGCTTGTCGAGGTGATCGTAAAGCACGCCAAGCGCCTCGGGCATGTGGTTCACCAGGTCGAGATAGGCTTTTTGATAGAGACGACGAAAGATCTTGGTCGTGTGCTCGAGCGCATCGACATGGCGGATGTCGCAGGTGGCTATCGCGTTGACAGCACGTTCGATCGCCTGCGCAGCGCGAACGTGTCCAGCGCCGGCGGAAGCGGACAAGATCAGAATTCGCGGGGCAAGTTGGGCCATGACCTCTCTGATTATGACCGCCGTGAATACTGAACGCGCTGCGCGAGCGTCAGAGTCCCTATGGCTGCGGTGTGCTCCTCGAGCCTGGCGCCAAGCCGACATCGCGCAATAGTTGCGCGTACCGCGGATCCGAACGGAACGACTCGATCCAGGGTTCAACGCCCAGCCAGGCCATGCAGTCGGCGCGATCCTCCACACCTTTGCGGAACCACTTGACGGCGGTGTCATGGTTGCCAAGGCTCACATACGCAGCGCCGATCTCATACGGGCAGAAATAGTGCTGTTCGGCGGTTTTTTCCACGTCGTGGATCAGCTTTTCAGCCTCGCGTTTCTGACCGGCGACGGCATGGACATGCGCTGCCAATGCCAGGATCGACGGGCTCTTGTCCAGCCGCGCGGCTTTCTGCAGATTGCCGATGGCCTCTTGAAACCGACCTTGCTCGGCGTACGCCACGCCTTGGAACGTAAGGCCGAGAGCGAAATTGGGGTCCAACTCGAGACTCTTTCGTGCGAGCTCAATCGCCTCGTCGTATCGCTTCGCGAACAGCAAAAGAGACGCTCCGTCCGCGTGTGCTCGCAGCGAAAGCGGATCGAGCTCGACTGCCCGACGGATCTCGAGGACACTCTCGTCGTGCCGTCCTTGAGTGCTCAAGTAGGAGGCATAATTCAACCGGGCTGTCGATAGGCTTGGATTGAGCTGGATGGCGCGTTGAAGTTCTCGCTCGGCGGCCGGCCCGTCCCAATCGTAAATGAGATGGATGTAGCCCAGCGCGGCGTGGGCGTCGGCGAGTGACTCGTCCAGCTTCGACGCCGAGAGGGCGGCGGTTTTCGCCTTCGGCATTGCTTCTCGTGGATGCACGTAGAAACTAGAAAGGCCAATGTAGGCTTCGGCCAGGCCGGCGTACGCGGAGGCATAGGCAGGGTCTCTGGCGATTGCCAGATCGAAGTGCTCGATGGCCTTCCGCAGGCCCTCCTCTGTTCCTTGGTTCGCGTGGAAGCGGCCCAAGAGAAACAGTCGATGTGCTTCTGGGTCGACCGGACGGACGCCCGCCAGACGCACCTGTTCCTGGGACGTCAGGGTTATCCCGACTTCGCCGGCGATGCTCTTGGCCACTTCGCTTTGCAGGGCCAGGACGTCCCGCAGGTCACGCTCGTAACTTCGCGCCCACAACGTTTCTTCCGTGGCGGCCCTGATCAGCCTGGCCGTGATTCGCACCTTGTCGCCCGCGCGGACAACCGAGCCTTCGACGACGCCGTCGACACTCAGTTCCCGCGCGATGGCTGGGAGCGGCTTGCGTGCCTTCTTGTACTGCATCACCGAGGTGCGTGAGATCACGCGAAGCGTCGCGATTGATGAGAGATCCCCGGTCAATTGCTCCGTCATCCCATCGGCAAAATACTCCTGCTCCGGGTCACCGGACAGGTTCTCCAGTGGCAGCACCGCGACCGATCGAATTGGCACCGCCGGCGGGTTGGATTGCCGGCTGCTCCTGTTTACCGCTACTGCCGCGATCAGGGCGGCAGCGAGGACGCCTGCCACCACGAAAGCCACTCGACGGGCCGCAGGACGCGACGATCGGACAACGGACACCGGCTCTGACGCGGCCGCTTCGAGCGCGGCCCGCACCTCGCCCGCAGCTCGGTACCGTTGTCCCGGGTCTTTGGCGAGACACCGTTGGACGATGCCACGCAGGTTGGGCGACACGCGAGCCGGCAAGGGAGCTGGTGGCTCCTTCAAGATCGCCGCCGCAAACTCCATCGGAGTTGGACCCGCAAACGGCAATGCCCCCGTCGCCATCTCGTGAAGAATCACGCCGAGCGCCCAGATATCTGCTCGCTCATCGGCGGATTGCCCGACGAGGACTTCAGGAGCCATGTAACCGGGGGTGCCCATCACGACCCCGGGCTCAGTCACCGCCGCAAGCGTCGGACGATTACTCACCTCCTCCGTCTGCATGGCCCCGCCTGAGCCGCGCTCCAAGTGTTTGGCCAGCCCGAAATCCAGGACCTTGACCGAGCTCTCAGGCGTCACGACGACGTTGGAGCTTTTCAGGTCTCGATGCACGATGCCGTGCTCATGCGCGTGTCCGATCGCATTCGCGATCTGCGCGCCATAACGGACCATCGTTTCAACCGGAAGCCCGTCGGGGGGGATGACGGATGAGAGAGTCCGCCCTCGCACATACTCCATGGCGATGAAGGTCCGCCCGTCGGCCTCCCCGATTTCGTAGATGGTGCAAATGTGCGGATGGTTCAGACGAGAAAGTGCCCGCGCTTCGCGAAGAAATCTATCGCGGGACGCCTCGCTGTCGAGCGCCTGCGCGTGGAGGAGCTTCAAGGCGACATCGCGATCGAGTGTCGGGTCGTAGGCGCGATAGACGACTCCCATCCCACCGGCGCCGATGGTCTCGGCGATGCGGTAGCGACCCAATGTCTCGCCGATCATGACTCTTGATCCATCCGTGTAATCGAATCTACGAAATCTGCACACATTCCTGGAAGAGATCGGCTGCGTGCGCCCCGCGGCGTCAGAACTCCACGCGCAAGCCGACCTGCGCCACCCGCGGGTCGAGGACGGCAATCACATGGCCGAAATCATCGTTGAACAGGTTGAAGTTCGTGACCGGGTGCGCGTTCAAGGCGTTGTAGAGATCGAACATCGCCGTGAGCTTGACTCGCCGCAATGTGAGAGCTTTGTCGGCGCGCAGGTTGAGCAGCGCGACGTTGTCCGATCGATGGCGATCGAGATTCTCGACGAAGAACGGCGCGGGCGACAGGTTGGGCAGCGAGCCGTCAGGGATAATGCGCGAGTACGGGAATCCGCTCTGATAGCGAACGTTCACGGCGACGCCAACGCCGTGAGGAAAACTGTAGCGCGCAAACGCCTGCACGTGGTGCGTCGTCGTCCGCTGTCGATTGGGTACGGCAGGGTTTGGATTCAGAAAGAAGTTGACGCCAATCGGATCGGTAACGAGCGGGCTCGTGAAGCCCCAATTTGAGATATCCGCCGATCGGAGCTCGTTCCGCCACTGGTAATCAGCGCTGGCGTGGGCGAAGAACCGCGAGGAGAGCCGGCTGCTGAAGGCCAACCCAATGGTCGTGTAATGGAAGTCGCTGTCGGGGATGTTGTCGAACAGCGCGTCCGATTGGCCGACCAGCGATTCCGGAATGTCGAAGACATGATGCGTCTCCGGTCGCCCCGACGGTCCCGTGACATCGACCGTGGTTGGGACGGTCAGCTGGCCAACCCACGCCGGAATGTACGGGGAGTAATAGAACGGCACAAACCGCCGGCTGTTCTTGCGCACCAGCGTGAAGCGGGCGGACGATTCGCCCCAGAACTGGTGCTCGAGCGAGCCGCTGAATTCTTCGATGAACGGGGTGTGAAGATCCGGATTGACGCTCGCGCTGGCTCCGCCAAGCGTGAATCGCAGCGCACCAAGCTCCTGCGGCCCGTCGTAGCGATGGTTCTGATTGCGATCGTTGAAATTGTATTCAGCGAAGTTGTCGCCACCGGGATTGGCCGACGAAAACGAGTCGGCGAGGTTGTTGTAATAGCGGCCGTAATACCCCTTGAGAACGAATCGATGGCTGCCGGTTGGATCGTAGGCGACGCCTAAACGAACGGCCGCGTCCGTCGTCCAAACGAGACTCCTGCCGACGACAGTGGTGGCAGCGGGAAAGACGCCGTCGGTGATGACCGGCCGCCGGTCGCTCGACTTGTAGGACGCGTTCTGATAGTCCACGCGCACGCCGGCGGTGATGCTGAGACGGTCCGACGGCGACCAGCGATCTTGCCCGTAAAGCGTGTGATGCAAATCAACGTTCGGCGATGGCCCCCAGGTCGTGGCGTAATCGCCAGGTGCGCCGACATCGAGAAAGCGGACCCGAATCGGGACGCCGTCACTGGTCCGATACTGGATTGGTCCGGTTACGCCGTTCTGGCCAAAGCGGTACCAGTCATAGATGGTCTCGTACCCGAACTTGAAGTCATGGCTTCCCAGCAGATCGGGACGGTAGTGCGTCAGCTGCGCCTTGAGCTGCGGCTTGTTGCGTGTGGCGGAGCCCAACAGATAAGGCGCACCCGTGAACGCACCGGTGTCGAGGGCAAACGTGGGCGGGTTTACAGTCGCGTCCGTTTGCGATGCAAACGAGCTGTCGGCCGTATATCGGCCGACGATCACATCGAGGAACGATCGGTCCGAGACGACGCGCTGCCACTCGCCCTTGTACATGCGAGTGTAAGCGTCCTGATCCCACACGGACTCGGGCGCGCGCAGCAGCGAGATGCCGCGGCGCGGCTTCTGCTTGCGTCCCTGTTGGAAGTACGCGATGACCGTGTTGGCCGGCGACGGCCGCCACGTTCCCTTCGCCGTGTGATTGTCGAAGATCCCGACGTCGGTGCCGACGCTGCGCGGAATACCGGAGACGACTTTGTCGATGGTGAAGTGATTGAATGCGTAGAAAAACCACGCGCGCTCCCGCCGAACAGGTCCGCCGAGATCCGCGTGTGTTTCCCAGAAGAGCAGCGTCGGATTTCCAGTGAAGCCGCGTGCGGCCAATTCCTGCGTGACGTTGTCGCCGACCCAGCGCCCCGGCTCGTAGCTGCCGTGCAACAGACCTTTGAACGTATCGCCGCCGCTCTTGACCGTGGTGATAATGGCTGCGCCACCGCTGTTCATCTCGACGTCGCTGCCGAGGGCGCTCACCGACACTTCTTCGTTGGCGAAGTAGTCTTCGTAAAAGCCCATTCCGCCTGTGCCTTCGGTGTGATCGATCCCATCGGAAATGACCCGCGCCTGACCTTGGATGCCAAACACTTCGTACGCCGACTGCTGACTCTTGTGGCTGCCACCGACGTCGAAACCCTGCATGCGGATGCCCGGGGATTCGGCCAGCACGCCCCAGATGTCGGTGGAGTTGGGGATCGTGACGAGCTCATCACCTTTTAGGTTCATGCCGACCTTGGTCGTGGCGACATCCACGACTGGCGAGGTGCCGCTGACGACGACGCTTTCCTGCAAGCTGGAGAGCGCCATCTCAGCGTCTACCGTGATCGTCGTCGCGAGTGAAAGGAGGATGCCCTCGCGCACAATTGTCTGGAAGCTATCGATGCGGAACGTCAGCGCGTACGTGCCCGACGGAAGGGCGGGGAACAGATACCGCCCGTCGGATTGAGTAATCGTTGATTGCTCGCCGATGAGAGCAGGAGAGGTCGCGACGACAGTCACGCCTGGCAGTACCGCCTGTTGTGCATCGGTGACGAGGCCGGTCAGCCGGCCCTGACCGGTCTGCGCGGACACCGGCGTGACCACCAATGCCAGAAGCAGGAGAAAGGCCGCGGCCGAAGCCAGACGCGTCAAGGCGAGCTCCTTCCACAAACCGGCGCGGAGAGCCGCTATTTTAGCTGAACCCTTCGACGAATAGATGGCTCAGGTTCCGACTTGCGAAACAGTACCGGTGGACCTCGGGAGCCACCTGAGCACTTGATCGTATCGGCCAACGTGCCGCGTGCCGGGTCCGTCTAAAGGCATCATGATCGAGGACTTCCGCTTCGCCACACGTGTCCTGCTCAAGTCGCCCGCCTACTCGCTGGTCGCGCTGGTGACGCTCGCGCTCGGCATCGGCGCGACGGTCGCGATTTTCAGCGCGGTGTATGCCGTGCTCCTTGCGCCGTTGCCCTACCCGGATCCCGACGCGCTGGTCGTGCCGGTGTCGACGAACGCGGCGCGCGGATTCGACCGCGCCAGCGTCCCGTACGCCGATTACCTCGACTGGCGCGAGCAGCGCGACATCTTCACCCACGTCGCGGTATGGCAGCCGACCGCGGTCGACGTCGCGGGCAGCACGGCGATGCCCGAGCGCGTCGAGGCCGCGGAAGTTGGTGAGGCGTTCTTCGATGTCCTGGGTGTCCGCCCCATGGTCGGCCGGACCTTCGAGGCGGCCGATCACGATGTGAAGAGCGGGCGCGTCGCCGTCATCAGCTATGGCCTGTGGCAGCGCACGCTGGGCGGTGTGCCCGACGTGCTCGATCGCGATCTGCGGATAGGCGGCGTGCCGGTCCGTATCGTCGGCGTGCTGCCGCCCGATTCGACGTGGCCAGCCGAGCAGCAGATCTGGCTGCCCCTGCGGCCCGCGCAGTTCGGCCAGGACGTGCGGTCGCGGCGCGATAACTTCATCTTCCAGGCTATCGCGCGCCTGGCCCCTGGCGTAACGATTGCGGCTGGACGCACGCGCGTTGCCGCGATCGCCGCGCGCGTGGCGCAGGACCATCCCGAATCGCGAAAGTCGTGGAGCAGCAGTCTGGTCCCCATGCGTGACTACTTCGTCGAGCGCGAGCTGCGCGACGCGCTGCTCGTCCTGCTCACCGCAGTCGGTGTCGTGCTGCTCATCGTGTGCGTGAACATCGCCAACCTGCTGCTCGCGCGCGGGACCGGGCGCGGGCGCGAGCTCGCGGTACGGACCGCGCTCGGCGCGAGCCGGGTACGGCTGGTGCGGCAGCTCCTCATCGAGAGTCTGCTGCTCGCCGCAGCCGGCGGCGCGCTCGGCGTCGCCGTGGGCGCCCCGCTCATGAGCGCGCTGCGGCGCCTTGCACCCGAGGGGGTCCCGTTCGTCGCCGCGATGACGTTGAACATACCGGCGCTCGCCGCTGCGGCTGCCCTGACGCTCGGGTCGGTCGTGCTGTTCGGCATCCTCCCGGCGGTCGCCGGTTCGCGCCAGCCGCCGGTCGCGGCGATGCGCGAAGGATCCGCCGGCACCGGGGCGGGGACCGCGACGGTTCGCCTTCGTGACGCGCTCGTTGTCGCCGAGATGGCAATGGCGGTCGTGCTGATGGTGTGCGCCGGCTTGCTGATCCGCAGCTTCACGAAGATCGTGAATCGCGATCCCGGCGTTGCCGTCGACCACGTGCTCGCTGCGCGCGTGTCGCTGCCGGAGGCGCGCTACCCGAAGGACGACGATGCGACTCGGTTCTTCGAGAGGCTCACGCGGGAGCTCGCCGCGCAGCCCGGAATCGCCTCGGCGTCCGCCACATCGTACTTGCCTGCGGGCGGGGGCGGCTTCGGCCTCGGCCGGGTGTTCCTGAAGGAAGGACAACCGGAGCCCCCGGCCACCACGGACTACGAAGCCAACTGGAACGTCGTCACCCCCGATTACTTTCGGACACTCGGCATTCCGCTGGTGCGCGGCCGCACGTTCAGCGATCGCGACACGGCGTCGAGCCCGCCGGTGATCATCGTCAACGAAACGTTCGCACGCCGAATGTTCCCCGCCGGCGATGCCATCGGCCACCGCATGCGCTCGTGGCGCGACGAGAACCTGCTGCGCGAGATCGTCGGAGTCGTCGCCGATGTCCGCTACTACGGTCTGGGCGACGCCGACCGCGCGCTCGTGTACGTGCCGCATCGGCAGAACGCCTGGGGGGTTATGGTGGTCGCCGCGCGAACGACGGGCAATCCCGCGGACTTCGCGCGAGCGATGCGCGAGGCGGTGGCGCGAATAGATCCGAACCTGGCCGTGGGCCGGCTGGGCACGCTTGCGGAGTTCGCACGAGCGTCGGTCGCGCGGGAGCGATTTAGCGCGGCGCTGCTTGGCGCATTCGCCGCACTGTCCATCCTCCTCGCGTCGGTGGGGATTTACGGCGTCATGGCGTACGTCGTCGCGCGGCGAAGCCGCGAGCTCGGACTGCGGGCTGCACTGGGCGCCAGCCCGCGGGCGCTCTTTGCGCAAGTCGCCGGGCGCGGTCTCGTGCTCACGGCGATCGGTGGCACGATCGGCCTGGCGGGCGCGCTGGCCGCCGGCCGGCTCCTCTCGGGTCTCCTCTTCGACACCGCTGCCGCCGATCCGCTGACCATCGGCGCGGTCGCGGTGCTGCTACCGGCGATTACACTCGCCGCGTGCGCCGTGCCCGCTCGTCGTGCCGCGCGCGTCGATCCTATCGCGACGCTCCGCGCCGAGTGATGGCGGCCGCCAGTGGCTGCCGCGTGTGTGTTGGGTTCGCGACCGCAAGTGCGGTGAGACCGGCGATCGACTCGTGGAGGAGCTACGGACAGACGCCTTTGCGGTGGGTTTCGTGTCCGTGTTGTCGGGAACCTTGTTGGCCGCGGAACTCCTGAAAACCACTTCGCGGAACCGAGCGCCCCTCAACGAAAGTCGCAACCGCGCGGGAATCGAATCGTCACAGTTTGCCAGTTCCAGAATCTGTCGGCGACCACGAATCGTGCGCACTTCTACTCACGAGCCACGAGATGCTCGGCCTGCTCGGACCAGAACGTCGGAGCGCAAGTTTGGCGACGCCGTCACGAACAATTCTTGAGAGACAGGGCTGCACACGTCCGTTGATCGCTGTGGAAGTTCGATAGCGCGAATTGGCTTGTCGCTTGCGAAACAGCTACTTACGAGGTGGCTCCTCTCGCTGGACTCGAATTAGCAGCCCAAACGGTCGCCGGCACAGCGGCGATTTCTGGCGCGGCAAGGAGGGGGCCGTGCTCGTGTCTGTCGCCGTGACTACAGCGACGGCTCCAAAACGAGTGCCGTACAAAAGTCGTACACGACTAAGCGATTCGTGGGTTAAATATATAAAAATCAATTACTAATGGTTGGCGGAGAGGGTGGGATTCGAACCCACGTGCCGCTTGCGCGACAAGACGCTTTCGAGGCGCCCCCGTTACGACCACTTCGGTACCTCTCCGCACTGACAGGACCGCCTCTGGTCGCAAGAACCTTCAATTATATCGCGTACTTCGCGGGACTAAAGTCCCGCGCTACAGGGCCGTCAAGTCCCTCGCGTCCGGCCCCGCGGTTACGGGCGTCGCTCCTTGAAGAACTCCTGCATCACCGTCCGGCACTCCTCTTCGAGCACGCCCCCCTCGACCATCAGCTGGTGATTGAGTCCCGGCGTTTCGTGTGCCCGTGCGGTTGAGACGAGCGCGCCGCTCCGCGGTTCGGCTGCGCCGTAAACGACCAAGCCAATCCGCGCGTGGATCATGGCGCCGACGCACATCAAACACGGCTCCACGGTCACATACATCGTCGCGCCCGTCAGCCGGTAGTTGCCCAGCGCCGCCGCGGCTGCGCGCAACGCGTTGATCTCGGCATGCGCCGTCGGATCGACTGCACTGATGGGCTTGTTGCAGCCCGCTCCGACAAGCTTGCCCTCGAAGACGATGACCGCGCCAATCGGCACCTCGCCAAGGGTGCGTCCATAGGCGGCTTCTGCGAGGGCGAGACGCATGAAGGCATCGTGGCCAGCGGCCTCAATCGGCTCGGTCATGGACCGAGTGTAAAGCAGAGCGCCGATTTCCTTTTCCGGATACTATTCATCCAACCTCTGCTGTTGGAGTCCGCTATGGCAAAGTTTCCGATTGACGACGACGGTGATGAGAATTCGGACAGCCGCCTCGGAGCAGCGGCCGAATCTATTGGCGGAGCGCTTGGCAACGCCGCGGCAAGTCTGGACGCCGTTTCCAGTGGTATCGCCTCGACGATTTCAAACATGATTTCGCGTGCGCGTGGCGTGGAAGCGCCCGCCGCAGAACCAGTGCGAGCTGTCACACCGGCGAGGCACGCGCCACGCCGCAAAACGGCCGCGAAAAACGCGAAAAAGAAAAGCGCGAAAAAGACAGCAAAGAAATCTGCTTTACGTCTGGTCGCAAGAAAGAACGCAAAGACCAGCAAGCAAGCGCGTACGAAGAAGGCCGTGAAGAGCCGCGCAACGAAACGCCGATCGCGGTAACAAGCTCGTCCTTCTCACGGTACGCAGCTTGCTCGGGGGGACAAGGGAGGATCCATGTCCAACGACGACCTCAATTCGTGGAAGCCGTCATCCCAGCTTCGCAACCAAAAGGACCAGCGGACCGAAACGGAGATTCCCGGCGACACTGACGCCGCGGACATCGTGAGTCGCACGGGGGAAGAAATGCCCGAGGCGGCACATGACGAACTCCGCCCGGACATTCATCGCACAAAGAAAGACACTCCTGAGCGTCCTGGGATCGATGCCCAGGATCCGCACAAAATGCCGCGCGCGGAAGATGACGAGGCGACTCGCGCGGGAAGCCCCGAGTTTCACGATCGGCCTGGCAGTGGCAAGCACATCGGGGACCGGCATCAAGTGTTTGATAACCGACTGGCGTCGCCCGGTGGTCAGCCTGGTGCAGAAGCGGAGGGACAGCTAGGGCCTGATGAGCTTCCCGATCCTCATGAAGTGATCATGAACCAGGAAGCCAAGCTACATCACTGAATGACAACGTGCTACTGAAGTGGCCTCGGATCGGAGGCGGGTCTGGGCAGCGGCAATGGCGAGACCGATGACGATGTCGACGGACCCGCGTTCTTCCGACGAGACGGTGTTTTCTTAGTGGAAACTCGGTTTTTCGACGTCCCCGCCTGTTCGGCGTCCACGGGGAGCGTCGCGGGCTCCGCAGCAATCACCGGTGCCTGACCGGGCATCGAGTTGCTCGCCATGAACAACGTTGCCCCGAATGCGACAAACGCGGCGAGAACGACAAAGCAGAGGGCTTGGAACATTCCTGGCCTTAGTGATGAGGTAGCTAACAAGGCTTATGCCAGTCCGCGACGGGACGGCAATTCTTCGAGTATCTGTATGCGCTCTCTAGGTTTCTTGGTGTTCAGACCGGCGCGCCAGCTCAAGCTTCACACGACAGGACAGTGATCGCAATTACAAAGCGAGGCCGAAACGCCCTGCCTGGAGCGGCGCTTGTCAATCTGCCGCTCAGATGTCCTAAAAGATCTGAAGAGTCCGTTATAGGGCCTCGAAATAATTTGTGCGCCTCGCGCAGCGACAAAAATGAAATTTCTTGCAGGTCCCCATCGCCTAGGACGAGGTCGGTGAAGGCCGCTGATTGAGTCCGTCTACTCTTAATATCCAAAGCCCCCCGAAATTCGAGCCGCCTGCGTTGATAGGAGGCGAGGGGACAAACCATGACAACAGCTCGATTGCAGAAGTGGACTGCTGTGGGTCTGGTCTGCTTGTTTGTGCACAGCGCTACTCAGGTCAATTCTCAGACTCCGCCCACGCCACCCGGTCGCTCTGGCGCCGAGATCGGCGAGCCACCCGACATTGCGTTTCGACGGCTTCAAGCCCTGCACGACATGTACGCCGCGCCCGAGGACAAAGCGGAGTTTGACCGTCGGGAGCGGCAAGAGAGCGGAACCGGCAAGCCTCTCCCGATCAACTTCGGGGGGACCGATGAGAACAATCGTTTGCGGCTGCTGCGTACGCGTGGCGCGGTAATTCGTGGGCGAGGGCCGTTGACGCCGCTGAAAGAATCCGCCGCTGCTCCTCCTCTCGATCCACTCCAATGGATCAATCTCGGGCCCACGAATGTTGCCGGTCGAGTGTCCGCGGTAGCCGTGGACCCCACCAATCCCAATGTCATCTACCGAGGTACCGCGGGCGGCGGAGTGTGGAAGTCCACCAACGGCGGGACGACATGGACCTCATTGACCGACAATCTCGGGAACCTCTCCATTGGTGCGATTGCCATTGCACCCTCGAGTCCGAACACGATTTACGTTGGTACGGGCGAAGGCGCCCTCGGCATCGACGGCATCGATGGAATCGGTTTCATCAAGTCGACGGACGGCGGCACGACGTGGACGCTTCCCGTCTCGGTGTCGGCGCGCAAGTTCTTCGCGCTGAGCGTGCACCCCACGCAGCCAAACGAGATCCTGGCGGGCACTTCCGCCGGCATTCAACGATCCACTGACGGCGGCATCACCTGGACAACGCAGTTCTCGACGTTTGCGGGCACCGAGCTGGCGCGAATCCCAGGCACGCCGACGACAATTCTCGCGGCAACGTGGGACATCATTCCTGCGAATGCGACCTGGCGAGGGTTCGTCCATCGCTCAACTGATGGCGGCGCCACGTGGACGGAAATCGGCGGGCCCAACGTCGCGCCGTTCCATGCCGATACTGGAAGGCTCTCCCTTGCAGTTGCATCGTCCGCACCAGGCACGGTGTACGTCTTGTCCGCGTCTGCAGAACAGGACGCCATGGGTTGTCCGTTCGATCCAGTGGATCAACGCGGTTTCTACCGTTCCAGCGATGGCGGCACGACCTGGAGCTTCCGCTCCAACCCGGTCTCAGGGACTTGTCCCAATTTCACATCAATCCTGGCGGGACAAGGTTGGTACGCCAACAGCCTGGTCGTTGACCGATCCAATCCGTCGATCGTGTACGCAGGCGGCCTTGATCTTTGGAAGTCTACCGACGGTGCAGCGACATGGGAGCGCAAGTCGCGATGGAACCTCGTTCCGCCCAACTCTCGCTACGTGCACGCCGACATCCACGAGCTCACCTGGGCAGCCAAGCGCCTCCTCGTCGGAAACGACGGCGGGATCGAGGTGTCGTCGGACCAGGCGGAAACGTTCGCAAGCTTGAACACCGGAGTGGTGACACGGCAGGACCTACTCGGTCGCGATAACGCCGGGGAACTTGCCTTTCATCATCGCCGGCGCTCAGGACAACGGGACTGACATCCGCACCGGGACCACGACGACGTATCGTGAAGTGATTGGCGGCGATGGTTTCGGCGTCGCCGTACATCCGACCAGTCCCAAGACGATGTACGGCACCGTGTACAACTCGCGTGTCTTTCGATCGACTGATGGTGGAGTGACCTTCGACGAAGTCACGCCCGCGTTCGAAGCCGCCGAAGTCACCCCCTTCATCAGTCCGCTGACTATCGACCCTAACAACCCCGGCACGCTCTATACGGGTTCGAACTTCCTCTGGAGAACCACCAACGGTGGCAACACCTGGGCGAAAACGTCAACGACCGACCTGGGCGGTGGGGGGCGGCGGAGTTACCTCACGAAAATCGCGGTGGCGCGATCGGATTCGAAGCGGCTGCTCACCGCGACGGGAAGCGGCCAGATACATCGTTCTGTTGATGGAGGGACGACGTGGACGAGGCTGATGGGGTTGCCGTCGCGGTATGCGTCACACGTGGAGTTCGATCCATCAACGGCGACGACGTTCTACGTCGCGTTCATCAACACCGGGACAGACGGCCAGTTGTTCAGGACGACGGACAACGGCATGTCCTTTACCCGCATCGACGCGGGACTTCCGCCGTTCCCGATTCATGTAATCCGCGTCGATCCCGTTGAGCCGAAGACGCTGTATGTGGGAACCGATGTCGGGCTGTTTCGTTCGACCGACGCAGGCGCCAGCTGGGGCCAACTTGGCAGCGGGCTGCCGGCCGTCAGCGTGTGGGATATTGCGATTCGCAACGACGGCTCCGTGATGCGCGTCGGTACACATGGACGGGGTTTGTTCGAGCTGACGCTTCGCTGAAGCGAGAAGACCAGTGACGCGCTTGACAAAATTCATCCGCGGAAGCGCGGAACCGAGCGGGCCGCAGCGGGCAAAGCCCCGCGCAGTTACAGCCAGCCACGCGTCACCTGTGAGGGATTCCGCTTTTCCGCCTTCCGCGGATGGTCTTCTTATTTTGGGAGCGGCCAGCACTCGAGCACGGTCCAGATGCCGGCGCCCGTCACCGCGTCACCCGCTCGCGTCGCCTCCACATCCTCCCACGGGCGACCGCGAGGCATGCCCTTGGTCGGACACGGCCGCGTGAGCACGATGACGACCCACGCGTTGTGGTCATCGTCATGCCGAAGACGCAAGCGCCACGAGTTTCGTTCTCCGTCCTCGTACAGCAATTCGTTTGGCGACAGGCCTTGCTTCCGCGCGAGTGGGCCTGGAGGAAGCCAGAGTTTGAGAGTCCGGAGGTCCTGGTGACCCGCCGTGCGCCAGGTATCCGTATCCGCAAGCAGGGCGATCTGCGAAGAATCCCGGCTGGCGAGCGCCTGATCGATCTTCTGCACGAATGCGTCACGAGACGAATCAGGCGGGTTCTGTGCATGCATCGACGTCACGCACGCGGCGTGGAGGCAGCCGGCCGTGAGCAGCAGTGCCCAACCCCAACGCGCAGCCATAACTCCACCCTAACCTATGGAACACCAGGACTCAAGCTGACGTGCTCTGCTGTCTCTCAGGGAGTCGGGCGGGAGCGAGTGACCTCGGCGACCGCGGCCTTGAGCTTTTTCTGTTTTTCCAGGTCTTGCTCTTTCTCCGCACGGTCTGTCAGGTCTTTCACGATGAGAGCGATGTGCACGGCCTGGTTTTGCGGGAACTGCGCACCATCCGGCCACCGCCAGTGATGCAGTCCAACGATCGAGCCATTCGTGAATTCGACCACCGGCGATCCTGAGCTGCCGCCCAGAGTGTCGCAGACATGCCCGAAATCGTTGAGCACATCGTCTACGCCGGCAACCGAGATCAAACCAACCGAGCAGTTTGGAGGGAATGCGACCTTCTTTGGATTGCCCTGGGGATGTTGGATCACCACGACCTCCATTGCGGAAGACACCTCGGGGCCCACGAACAAGCGTCCAAACTTGGCGGCCGCATCCCCGGAGAGTCGCAGCAGTGAATAGTCCAGACGTGGATCGACTGCTTCGATGGCGGAGACACGAAAGGTCTCAGGGATTGATGCCGTGCTGTCTACTCCGAATTCGACTCGCGCGCTTGCGGCTTCCGAGCCATTGCTGATGCAGTGTTGGTTGGTCATCAGCAGGTCGGGGCCCACGAGGAAGCCTGTGCAGACACCTCCGAACCCGCTGGCAATGAACTTCAGCCGCGCGATGGCGGGCGCCCACAGCTTGACGCGAGGAGGGACGAGCTCGTGAGTGATGTCTTTCGAATCATCGATTCCCACGATCGCCTGGGGCCGCGCGTCCGTGATCGGTGTCGCGAATTTGTCGACCTCCACTTGTGCACCAGACCCATCCGGCGTCAGCCGCACACGCGCGCTGCCGCCGGGAATCTCACCGGTCCAGTATTCGTTCTCAACAAACGCGGCTGGGTCCACGCGCTCGACTTCCCTGCCTGTTGAATCCTCGACGATGACGGTCCATGGCGCCGTCCCTGCGTTGACAATCCGCAACCGTACCCTGATCAACCGAACCTTCTGGATCGCAGGGGGCACTGTGACGCCTGCCAATGTGATCGCGCGGGTCGGCTTGAGGTCCACAAGTTCCATGTCTCTCGTGAGAATGAGCTCGCGGCGCTGGTCGAGTGTCTGTCCCTCCGCAATCACTGTGGCGCTCAGAATGAGCGCGAGGAATCCCGTTACGGATCGGATTGACATGCGCATGGCATCGTCCTTTTTGTGGCTGGCGCTACAGAGGGGCGACGAAATCCATCCACTCCAGGAGGTTGACCATGATCATCCCGCCGCCCTCTCTGGTCGCCTCGAACTGAGCGTTCTGTTCTGTGGTAAAGCTTGCGCCTTCAAGGACGTCGAGCGTGTCTCTGTCCACGTAGACAATTCGGTATCCGTTTCCGTATTGGTGCACGCGTCGAAGCTTTCTCACCGCGATAATCCTGTCTTCGCCGTCAGCCTGACGAACCGTGATCTGTCCAGCGTCGATCACGATTCGCTCGACCTCTGTTTTGGATGTGCTGTCGGGACCACGAACCTGCCGAGTGAGCACACCAAGGCCCAGATCCGATAACGCTCTACGAACGTTGAGCCGCCCGCTCACGACCCTTCCAGCGAGGCCGGTCTCGGGATCGGCGGTCGCGATCAACCGCTGCTTGATGGTCCACGGTTCTGGCTCGGTCACGCTTTGGGCGTAAATGAGAGCGGCCGTCGCGGTCACGAGTGGGGTTGCAAACGAAGAGCCCCGCACCGGTGCGTAACTGCTGCCGATTGCTGGCGCGTGGTATCCCTCGCCCGGGGCTGCGAGATGAACGGCTTTGCCGCTCCAGTTGGCGCCGAGCTGTCCCACACCCGCAGGTGGCAACACCACAGTGCCCTCCGACGTGGTCGCCGTGACCACCAGCACATTCTTCTTGTCGTGCCAGCAGGCTGGATAGACGAGGAACGTCCGACACACTTCCTCGTTCGAGCCCATGACCAAATCGTTCCCGGCGGCCACGATGAACAAGGCCTTGGGATACTGGTCGATGGCCGCGAGGAGCGACGGCGGAATCACATTGAGGCTGTAATGCGCGCTGATGTTGAACAGCCGTATGCCGCGCAGCACAGCTCGTCGAATGTCTTCGCCAATCGCCGGGTCTGGGCTCCTGAGTGACAGAAGCATGGCCTTGGGCGCCAGCCCTCTGTGCTCGAATCCCGTTTCTCGTGCCGCGATCAGGCCGGCGACCATCGTGCCATGGTCAGATTTTTGGAAGGATCGAATCTGATACTTGACGGCACCGCCGGGCGGGAGGGCCGCCGGAACTGGCTGGACGCCGTCTTGCCGCATCAGAGCGTTCTGCAGATCGGGATGCGACGTGTCGATGAACTCTTCAGCCACGCCGACCTTCGTCGGAATCGGCACGGCGAGGGGCGGGACATAATCAATTCTGCTGAGCATCGCGTCGAATTGCATCTTGAGCGCTTTGAGATCAGGCTCCTGCGAACTGGAAGGTTGTGGCAGGGACGCTGAGGTCGGGGCGCGCTCGTCGAGTGGGACAACCTTGAGTCCTTCGAAAACGCCTTCGAGTTTCTTCAATGGACCGCTGCCCGACGCATCGCCGGCAACCGCAGGAACCAGGTATCGAATGTACTCGACCGGAGTCATGTACTCGCCGCTGCGCACGTCTCGAGCCGCGCCGGCTTTGGCCCTGGCGAGCTGTGACTCGTTCAGCTCCTTGAGGCGTTCCTCTGACTTCCAGGAGGCGAACTCATCGCTTGTCACTCGACGGTCGGCGACCTGGCCAAGCGATTCGCGGCCATTGAGCGTGACCGGGATCGCATCGACGTAGTTCTCTGAGTAGAGATCCGGCACCCACAGCGGCTCGCCCGGTTGCAAGGGCTTGATCTTTCCACCCTTGTCGCACAGCCCGGCATTCAGCAGACACAGCAGGCTCGTGAGGCTGGCCGGATAACCAGCAAGAATCACCCGATTGTTTTTGAGAGTGTGTTCGACGTTCTGTTCCAATCGCACCTGGCGGACCGGCAGGATATTGCGGTCGCGGAGGTAGTCGTAGACAAGCGACATGGCCTCGCTGACACTCGTCACACGCAGGTGCACCTCCGCGGGAATCAGGCGCGGCCACCGTTGCAGCTCGTTGCCGTTGAGCACGAACAACGCCTGATCGTTGACGGCTAGACTGGTCGGATTGGCGATCCTTGCCCGCGGGCCGCGGGAGAGCCGCACGGGCCGCTGGTCATGACGACTGAATGCAAAAACGCTTTTGTGGCCGGCGTCGACGATGTACACAACGCCTTTCCATATGGCAATGTCCGTCGGCTGTTCGATGTCAGGAAACGCGCGCTTCTGGAGCGTGAACACCAGGGGCTCCAGCGAGCGCTTCTCGCGGTAAATCTGTGAGGACTGCTGTCGTGGAGATTGCGACTGTTCAGGATCTGCGCGGCCGAGCCCGCGGAACTCCGAGATCAAACCATCGGGCGACGAAACGAGAAGGTCGTCACCCGATCCGGCGAGCGAAAGCGGACGACCTTTGCCAACTTCTTTGTCGAGGGCTATCTCGCGGGCCTGATCGTCTCGGATGCGGTACAACTTGAACGTCGAGTCGTCGGCGACGAATACATCTCTGGCGACGGCGATACTGCCAGGATTGCGGAGCGGGCCCTCCCTGTAGATCGCTGCCCGCTCGCGCGTCCTCAAGTCGATCCGGTACACGGCGCCATCGGCGCTGTCAGTCACGAAGATACCGCCAAGTTGCGCCGCAAGCCCGCCAACCCGTGTAAACGTACCAGCGAAGTCGAGCGGGCGCCACGGCTCCGAGAGATCCGCCGGCCGGACGATAACGCGGCGCTGATCCTGGGCAACCGCGTAGACAGAGTCGGGTGTGACAGCCAACGCCGAGCCAATCATCGGCAGCTGCGAGGGTGCGGCTGGCAGCTGGAGTGAAGGACGAGACGGTTGCCGAACGGGCGCTGGTTGGCCATCGAGGCCGACAACCGACCCGACGAACGACACAATGCCGACGGTCAGCCATCGCAGCGAAAAGGCGGCACGCATCGCAACCTCCAAAAAACTGATCCCCTATCGCTTGTTCGCGTTCAACATGAGCTGTCGGAGCGTCACCGAAATCGGCTTTTCAAGAATTGCCTCGCGGATGCGGCGATAATCTCTGGCCCCTGTCGACCGCGACTCAGCCAGCGTATCGACCCTCTCCGCCACGTCTTCATAGAGCGCGTAGAGAGTCGTGACCTCGGTCGCAACGGCGCTCGCGCTGCACGGATCCTGAACCCCGAGCAATGTCCCCGTCCGCTCCGGTCTGCCAGGCGCGTCGTCGAGGATGGCCGCCAGGGCATCGAGCTCCGCGCTGGCGCTTCGACTCTCGCACCAGAGCTCTCCCGTGATCGCGGTCTCGCGCTGCAATTGTGACGACGCTTGCGTCGCCTTGATCACAGCCTGCGCATCGATGATGCCCGGGCCGTATCGCCGGGTATCCCAACCATCGACAGGACGGAAACCACTCGCCACCGCTGACTCGAACGCCGCCGGAATTGCGCCGGGTTCGGGGTTCACGATTCCAGGAGTACCGCTGGCCCGATGGTACGAAAGCCAGAGGGCCGCAATGCCGGCCGTTGTGGCGGTGGCGAACGAGGTTCCGTCGCTCGCCTGGAGACACAACTGTTGTGGGCGTGTCGCCGCGGTCCACACCGACTCGCCGGGCGCGGTGATCTTCACCCGGCTTCCCCGCGAGGACCCCTTCCAGGGCTTGCTGTCGAAGTTGCTGGCGGCCACGCCCATGACGTTCGAGTAGCCGCCGGGAAACACGACGCGGCGGATCTGATTGCCGGCCGCAGCAACGACAATGACGTTTCTCGTCGCGGCAAAATCGACGGCTGCCTTCAGTGTCGTCGATGGCAGACCGCCGAGGCTGATTGAGATGACATCAGCTTTCCGCGTGTCGCCAGAAGGGCGGCGACCGGCGGCCGCGTCGAAGATCGCACGGGCCAGTCGAATGGAGCTGATACGCAAACGACCAAGATCGTCGGGTCCGAGCACGACACCCTCGGTGACCCGCAGGGGAATGAGATGCGCGGCAGGCGCGACGCCGCTGACCCAACGCGGCGTCTGCGGTGAGAATTGGCTGCCGCGGCCGCTCACGATCACGCTTCCGGTCTTTGTGCCGTGCGAGGGGTTTCTGAGCAGCCCGCTCAGTAACACGTCGAGAGGATCGGGTTGCTCATCGAGATAATTCCATCCATCTTCCGGAAAAACATGCCGGTCCGTAACCGTCGGCGAATAGAACTCCGGGTGTTCGGTGTAGCCCGTGTCTGGGTGCGCGATGACAACGCCGCGTCCCGCGTCGTTCGGCGGGTCGGCGAGCAATGCCCAGGCGCCTTCGACGTTTGCTCCCACTGTTGGTTTGAGGCTCCATTCCGGATCCGCCAGTGCTTCCTGGATCGGTTTCTTCCCACGCTTGTAAGTACTCACAACTTCTGGGGGACAGGGAGGACAGACATCAAGCGGAAGCAGTGGCTCGCCCTGAGGCAGGTCGGCTTCGATGTCGAGCTCGGCGAACGTGGCGCCTTCGCGCACCAACTGGTGCGCCTTTTCCCAACTCTCGCCGAGGCCGAGTGGCTGGAAGCGACCGCCAGACTCTGCGCGCGTTTTCGAGTCAGGACGGAACACGACGATTGTTCCATCGGTCGAGATCGGTGCCCTCGACCATCCAGGGCCAATCGCGCGTTCCATCCGGTCCCCGCCAGTTTCGTCTCGAGGCACGCCGACTACGATGCCGAGGACTTGAATGGAGACAGGCGACGAAGATCGTTGTGCCATCAGCACCGTGCCGGCAACACACGCAGCGGTGATCGTCGCCCCGATACTTAGCATGCTCCTGGTCATTGGTCGTCCTGCACCCATCCGAGCGCTTTGTCGAGGTTGAAGCTGAATCCAAACTGCAGCGTGCCTGTCAGCGTATCCGTGTCATCCAGCTCGGGTCGGGTCCATACGTACCCTGCAAATGGCGACACGGTGTTGAAGTCGATGCCGACACTTTTCAAATAGGAGCCGCGAAGGGCGAGGGCCACGCCGAAGCTGTCAAACGGGGTTCTGGAGGCTTCGAACATCACACGGCCGACGAGGTTACCGAGCAGGGTGCGCCCTGCGGACCGCGGCCGGTCGTCGTCGAGGTCGCCGACCGCGTAGTTGAGGCCGATGAAGAACCGAGTTGGCTTCGTGGTCGGCTCGAGTCCACCGTCGGTCAGCTTGACGTCCTTCAGGCGACGCGTCGGAAGATCAGCTGAGAGAAAGAGGTGTTCGGCCGATCCAGTGATCAGGGTGACCGATGCCGACCTCATAACGCCCTCACCGTCATCTGACGCCGCGACGTCCGGCACTTCCGCCGTAACCTTCAGGTTCGCGCGGTCGTGTTGGAGCGCGTAGGTTTTGGAGGCACATCGCAGTGCCGGAGCCCTGGGAATCGCAGCTTCCGTTTTGCCAACAATCGCCTTCGCCAACTTCATGGCGGTCGCCAGGTCGGAAGCCAGGCGTGATCTGCGTTTGACTTCTGCGAAGACGATCTTGGGCAGCGTGTCGTCGAAGCCATTGAAGAGCACGAATACCTGGAGCTCACTGCCGCGGCGACTGACCCAACGTGTGCTGTGCTTGGGGATCGAGCAGGCAATGCATTCTTTGATCTTCTGAGCCCCCTCGGGCCCGGCCTCGCACGCCTTCTGCAGATCGACGTCACCGGTGTAGTCGGACCAATCGAAAGAAACGGATCTGACCGCCTCGTCGGAGAGGTCGATGAGGAGGAGGCGAGAATCGGAACCTGGCGCCGGTTGTGCCGCAACAGTGCCGCACAGCAGGAAGAATGCTCCGACGACGACAGGGATGCGCGCCGTCCGAGCTCCGCCGTGAGGACTGGCACGCATCAAAACCTCTTCAGGTACTCCAACAGCCGTGCGCGGTCGTCCGCGGACAACTGAGTTCCGTAGTTATGACCGGCATTCGAGTTGCCCGGTGTCCGGGTATCGAACCGAAACGAACCAGGTCTTTCGGTAGTCACAAACCCCAGCTTCTGGCTGTCGTACTCCGAAGAGCCCGTGAAGAATTCCGCTGGCCGCTGGTCCGGCGGAAGCAGCAAGTCTGCGAGGGTCGGGACCGAGTTGTTGTGCAGGAACGGCGCGGTGGCCCACGGCGCGATGAGCGGCCGCGCCACGTACTTCGACGTCACCCGCCAGACCGCCTGCCTACCGCCGTCCAGCAAGGCGCGCTGCTCATGGTTGAAGCCCTTTTCGTCGAACGCTCTCTGTTTGATGCGCCCGACTAGATCTGCGATGGCCCTGTCGTTGGGGACCGCACCCACTGGTGCAGCGAAATTCGTGGCACGGAGTGGATCGGTGCCGATCGTATTCAGCTCGGTTTCAACTTCCACGGCTGCGGCATGACAGCCGGCACAGTGTTCCCGGAACAATTCGGCTCCTCGCTCAGCCGCACTTTCATCCACGGGGCCGACGACCTCTTCCCATCGAGGAGGCTTGATTTTTTTGGCCAGTTCCTCCAGTCGATGCAGGTTGACGACCGATACAGTGGATGCCATGGTCGTCTGATCAAGCACGGCACCGAGGCCAAGCGCTTGCCCGATGTTGCGCTCGAGGACGGATGTCGTGTTGCCATCCCAGTGCAGCCAGGTCACGCGCTCGAAATTCCACAAGTGTGGATAGCTGACCGGCGCGTTCGAAGGCTGGCTGTGGCCCTCGAACAACAGGTTGCGCGCGCCGCCAAACGCATCGATCCTCCCAAATCCCGGCGGCGTTGCGTTGACGTTCATCCGCTGGGCAAGATGAACGATGAACGCGACGCGAGCCTTCAGCAACCGCAGCGTCGTCAGGACGTCCCTGAACAGCGCAGCGGCCGACGGCCGGACATCGGCGGCGCCGACCTCTCGAGCCAGGACGCTGTCATCCGCTGATTCACTTCTGGGGACGCGCCGGGCCACGGCCGATTCGCCAAGATCCCGGCTGACCGCGGCGCGAACCGAATTCATCGCCGTGTTTTGCGCGATACCCGGCTTCAGTACCAAGGAACCCGGCAACGGCTGTGTAGGCAGCTGCATTTCCTGATCGATGGCTTGAATGAGCTCCGTCTGCAATTGCTTGTCGAATGCCGCTTTGTCGGTCGGCAGACCTTCGTCGGACAGGGCCTCGAATGCCGACTTGGAGCGTCGCGCTTCCGGTTCAGGAAGAAGCGCGTTTGATTCCTCGGTGCGAAGCCGCTTGAGAAAGGCCAGAAACTTGAGGGGGTCCTGTACAGTGGCCACTGTTGCCTTGGCAAGTCCCGAGTAGAAGGCGCTGATGTCGGCACGGCCTCCGGCGCCATCTATCCGGACGGATTTGCCGTTGACGGTGAGCTCAGAAACGTGACACGCAGCGCAGTTGACGCCGACCATTTTTACGCCCGCGAAGCGAAGGTCACGCGTGTCGGCAACGGTGATGCCGACCGGAAGGCCATTCGGGTTCGAGGCGTGAGTGCTGTCTGAAAGAAACCCGAACCGCTCCAGGTTTTGCGAAAACAGGCCGCCGCCGGACTCACTTTCGAGCGCCAAGAACCAGTTCAAGGGAAAGACTTCGCTGCCTTCTTCGAGGTGATAGAACTCCGCCCGATCCGCCTCGCTCAACCCCACGCGACCGACGGTCGGTTGTGACAGCTGGGGCACCGTCGGCGTAGGGGTCCGGTTGCAACCGCCGGTGGCCGCACTGATCGCCAGAAGAGCGCCGAGCACGGGGACCACGATCGGGGCATGTGCAGACGCGACGGACATACGTGCCTTGCCTTCCGTACGGATCAACCCCTTTTAGCAAATAGACGGACGACCACTGACCGTTTCGCCATGCCGCCGAGGAATTCTCTGCGCAACGTGCGAATCGCGCGCCACTGCCAAATTGAGCTTCGCCTTCTGATTTCTGGTCGTCGGTTTCGAGTGCCGCAGACAGTTCTGTCAGGACTCAAACAGGCATGTAAGTACGCGGTTCACATCGACTGTCCAGCGCTCGAGCTTGCTATCTGCTTCACCGGCGTTCAAGATGCGCTGGCGCAGGCTCGGCCTGGCGGGCGGAGTCGATCACCGATTCGACCACTCAAAGGAGGTCACATGCAGCTCACAAGAGCAGCACTCGCGCTGGCCATCGGAGCGCTGTCGTTCGTGGCAGCGCCAGCGGTGTTGAAGGCGACGATTACCCCGGATACGGCGTCGGTTGGCCAGGAAATGCCTCCCGTTCCCAAGCCGGGCCCTGAACATCAGATCTTCAAAGACGACGCGGGCACCTGGGACGCCACTGTCGAAGTCTTCACCGCACCCGGCGCCCCACCGATGGTGTCGAAGGGCGTCGAGATGAACACCCTCGGATGCGGTGGCCTATGCCTCATTACTGACTTCAAGGGCGAGATGATGCCCGGTCAGGCGTTTCATGGCCATGGCACAACGGCGTACGACCCGGCGAAGAAGAAGTACGTCGGAAGCTGGACCGACTCGATGTCCGCGGGCATCAGCGTTGCCGAGTCCACCTATGATCCCGCTGCCAAGACCGCGACAGGCTATATGGAAGGGCCGGACATGACCGGCAAGATGACCAAGATGAAATCGGTCGTCGAGTATAAGGACGCCGGCACGCGTGTCTTCTCGATGTATGGCCCCGGACCGGATGGGAAGGAAGGCTTGGGGCTGCGCATCACGTACAAGAAGAGAAAGTAAACGACTTCGTCCCGTTCACCGTCTGGGCCGGCGACGCGGTCTGAAGCTGCGTGACGATCGAGGGCCGGCAGCGGCCGGCCTTGGTTTGCGCCCCGGGGCGCCTTGTGCGTGCCGAGCCGCTGACGGGATGCGACCGTGTCCGGCTTTCTTTGCTGCCCGGTGTTGCTGGGTCGCGCGCTGCGCTCGCATTGCCGCGATTCGCTCACCGCGTGGTATCTCCAGCTGCGGCGCTCGCCCCCGATAATCGAAATCAGGCAGCGTGACGCGCGGGAGCGTGTGGCGGATCGCGCGTTCGATGTCGCGAATGTCGGCTTCTTCATCCGGGGCCACGAAGGTAAACGCCGCGCCCGTCAACTCGGCGCGCCCTGTGCGGCCTACGCGGTGGATATAGTCGTCCGGCGCGGCTGGGACATCGAAGTTCACGACGTGGCTGAGCGCTTCGACGTCAATGCCACGCGCGGCAATGTCCGTTGCGACGAGCACCGGAAACCGTCCACTCTTGAACCCCGCAAGCGCGTGCGTGCGCTGGCTCTGCGATCGGTTACCGTGAATCCGCTCGGCGTCGATGCCGAGGCGTACCAGATGTTCGGCGAGCCGGTTCGCACGGTGCTTCGTACGGGTGAACACGAGCGCCTGTTGCAAGATGCGGCGTTGGAGCAGTTCCACGAGCAACGTCGCCTTCAGTTGTTGTGGGACGGGATACACGGCCTGTGTGATGCCCACTGCGGGCGCCGATTGACGCTGCAGGTTGATGGTCACGGGATTCTTCAGCATCTCGCCGGCCAGCGCGCGAATCGGCGCGGGCATGGTGGCGCTGAAAAGGAGCGTTTGCCGCTTCGCCGGGATGTGCCGGAGGATGCGTTTGACATCGGGCAGAAATCCCATGTCGAGCATGCGGTCGGCTTCGTCCAGCACCAGATGCTGGAGGCCACCCAGCTTTGCGTACGCGCGGGTCGCATGATCGAGCAGGCGACCCGGCGTTGCGATCATCACATCCACACCCGCTCGAAACGCGTGCTCCTGCGGACCCATGCTGACGCCGCCGTACACGGCCGCGCCCGTCAGCGGCGTGTGCACCGAAAGAGCGTTGAAGTCCTCGAGGATCTGGGCCGCCAGCTCGCGCGTCGGCGTGAGGACCAGCGCTCGCGTCGTACGGCGCGGCTTGTCCATCAGGCGGTGCAGGATCGGCAAGAGGAAGGCCGCCGTCTTCCCGCTTCCTGTTTGCGCACACGCCACCAGGTCATGACCCGCCATGACCGCCGGAATGGCTTCGGTCTGCACAGGTGTCGGGCGAGTAAACCCGAGCTCGCGGATGCCTTTCATCAAATCGGGATGAAGGTGGAAGGTGGTGAAGGGCATCACTGCGCGTCTGTTCGCGTGCGTTTCCACGCGTAGACGGCCCGATCGAAGTCTTCGATCAGCTGCTGCGCACCAGGATCCAGGAACGGCAACATTTGGGTCATGACCACCGCCCCGATCTGCTTCTCCCGATCGATCCAGAAGAAGGTGTTGAAAATCCCCGCCCATGACATCGTGTTCACACCCCGAGCCGTGCCGACCGTTCCGCTGTTGAGCGCAAAACCCAATCCGAACTTATCGAGCGCCCCAGGAAGGCTGGCGCCGTCGCGAGCAAACTCCGGAATCACGCTCGCGACGGGACGAATCGTCAAATCGCCAATCTGATTCTTCCCCATCATCGCGACCGACTCCGAAGACAGGATGCGGCGTTGGCCGACTTGCCCTCCAGCCAACAGTGCCTGAATGAATTTGACGTAGTCAGACGCAGTCGAGTGCAGCCCCGAGCCACCAGCGAAGAACTCGCTTGGCGGCACAGGCCCGGCCGGCTGCTGCGCCAGTGTTTTGTCCTTCCGCACAAACTGTATCGCCAGGCGTGCTTGCTTGTTGGGCGGCACGTTGAAGAAGGAATCGGACATGCCAAGCGGGTCGAAGATCTTCTCGCGGAAATAAACCTCGAGTGATTGGCCACTCACGCGTTCCACGAGCTTGCCGAGCCAATCGGTATTGATGCCATACTCCCACCGCGTGCCAGGATCGAAAAGAAGCGGTGCCTTGAGGAATCCCTCGCCACCCGCCATCACGCTGGGAACTTCCTTCTTCGACACGAGCTCGAGCAACTGGGAGTTCATGAACTCGTAGCCAAAACCCGCGGTGTGAGTGAGCAGATGCCGGACCGTGATGGGGTTCTTCGGCGGCCGACGGGTTCCGCCGTCAAGCACGCGGACGGCAGCAAACTCCGGAAGATAGGTTGTCGCAGGCTCGTCCAGCTTCACCTTACCTGTCTCCACCAATTGCATCACGGCAACTGAGGTGACCGGCTTGGTCATCGACGCAATTCTGAAAATCGTGTCCTTGCTGGCGCCGGTCGCGTGTTCGTAGACCACCCCGCGGGCGTCCGCGACCATGGCCACGACCATTGGCACGCTTTTCTGCTCAACTGCGGTGCGCAGGAGCCTGTCGATGTCGGTGGAGCTTTGTTCCGTCGCGCTCGACACACACGTGACGGCAGCGAACAGGATGGCGAGACGGGCACGCTTCTTCATGTCATCCAGCCTTTCCTTGAGAGGATGGAGCTGGAGGATACAACAGAGGCGTGCTGGCTACTTAGCTACCGCCGAGGAACTGAGCGAGGTCGCCTTTCACCCCGCCGCGTTCCCACACCTTCCCGTAGACCCTCTGAAGGCTGTCGCGGCTGACGATGCGCATTGCCACTTGATTGGCTAGACGTTCGGTCTGCAGGTAGGGATGGTGAGTGAAGATCCACACATGTCCAAGCTCGTGCGCAACCACGGCGCGGAGCTCCTCGTCGTCGAGCTCGGCGAGGAAGCCGTCCTCGAATGACAGAAGAAACTCACCTTTCCGATCTTTGTGCGGCTCGACGGTGACAATCAGCGGATTGCTGGTGACGGTCGTGGCTGTGACCGGAGCGGAGATGCCCAGCCGAGCTCGTAGCTCGTCCACTATTTCCTGTACTCGTCGGACGGCATTGACGGGCGGAGCGGCTTCGCTCGTCGTGCCCATAGTTGCGGCGAGCACAGCAAAAAATACGAGGAGCTGAACTCCAATTTGACGGGCTTGCGTCGACGGCATAAAACGAGTATCGGCTAAGCTAGCATATAGATGAGGTTAGTAGTGAAAAAAATACGCCCTTTACGAAACGATTACAGACAGTCTGTGCAACTCGACCGTATCGGGCTTCTCAGATCTTCATAGGGCGCAATGACATAGCGACGGCCGTCGATATGGGGGCGCGGCACACTCCTTGCCCTGTGTTCTGGGTTCTCAATCCCAGGAGGTAGATGTGCGTACAACAGGAAGATTGGCCCTCGTGACGGCGGGCGTAGCAATGCTGACGTTCGTCCTTGGCGCGGCGCCGGCGATGGCTCAGGCTGAGCCCCAGCAGCCCCCGCCACAGCGTCAGGCTCAGCAGCCAGCCCCGATTCAGGGCGAGCTCACGAACGTTGATGCCACCGCGAAGACTCTGGCGGTGAAGACCTCAGACAGCGAGGTAGTGTTCCAGTACAACGACAAGACCGAAGTGACCGGCGCCAAGGAGGGCGTCGCTGGCTTGGCTACGATGAAGGGCGCACGGGTCGCCGTTCATTTCACCGAAGATACGCAGGCCAAGACCCGGACTGCCACTCGGATCATCGTTCAGGCCCCCAAACAGTAGGAAAACCGGGGTTTACAGCAGCAGCGCGGCCGTGGCCGCCCCTTGAGGGCGGACCGACCGCGTTGCTGCGTTCCGTCCGAGGCAGCCGGCGGGCTAGCGCTGGCCAAAGCCTTCGCGGTAGCCGATCCGGAAGGCTGCGCGGTACCCGGCTTGGTACTCCGCGAGCGTGCCCATCCCCTCGTTGTACCCAGAATTCGCCTGTACCAGTTCGCGCTGCCCCTCGAGATCCCATCCCTGATTCCGCTCGCGATCCTCGCGGCCCGCGGCACGGCCTTCGAGCAAGCCACGCTCGTGGCCGGCCTGGTAGGCCACGCTCCGCGTGGTGGCCGGGTCCATCCCGGAGAATTCCTCGCGCGTCAGTCGCCCGTCGCGGTTCCTATCGAGCCGATCGAAGCTGGTGGGCGTCCAATGCCACTCGTCCCGCGCGATCGTCCCATTGCGATTCATATCCACGCTGGTGAAAAGATCCGGTGGCGGCTCAGGCCCGGACACCTCGGCGCGCGTGAGCACGCCATCGCGGTTGTCGTCCAGTCGATCGAAATTCGCGCGTGTGCCATGCCATTCGTCGCGGGAGATCCGGTTGTCCCGGTTCACGTCGAGATAGTCGAAGCGGTCCTCGCGGTCGTCGTCCTGTCCCGCGTCTTCGTTGAGGAACTCGGCTCGCGTAACCACGCCATCCCGATTGTGGTCAGCGCGGCGGAAACTCTCGCGGTCGAAATGCCATTCGTCGGCAGTGATCCGGTTGTCGCGGTTGTGATCGATGCTGTTGAAACCGCGCACGGTCCAGTCATCGAACGGCTGCTCGCGGTCGGGCGCGTGGAAATCCGGCTCGGGAGCCTGCCGGCCCGCCCTGCGGGCGCCCGGACGAACTTCGTCGCCCGAGAGCACACCGTCCCCATTCCAGTCGTGTACCCTGAACGACTGATCGCTGCCGTTCCACTCCGCACGCGTGATCCTGCCGTCGTTGTCCCGATCCATGCCTTGAAAGCGCATCGGGCGCCCCTTCTGCGCGGCTGAAACCTCACCGCCGGCAACTGCCAACACGAGCGCGACGGCCAGCACACTCAAAGACATGTTTCGCCCCTCCTGCTGAGTTCTAATCCCAAGAACCACAGCTGCGAGAGCCGTGCCACGGGCATAGGCTGCTTAACAAACCAGCCGGGGTCCTCTGTGCCCTCAAAAAGCTTCAGAAGAAACGTCCATTGGTGCAAGGTGACTGGAATTGGGCGGCGTGATGGACTTGACAACCTCCCAGATTAAGGCAGAGATTGTCGCGATTAGCGGAGCCAATCACCTTCGGCAGGAGGGCGTCATGAGACAGGGACGAACGTTCGCGTTGATTACATGTGTGGGGTTGGCCCTTGTCCTCGGCCCTTGGAATGCGTGGGCACAGCAAGACGCGGCAACACTCACCGGCGAGGTTAAGGACCCGTCCGGCGCGGTGGTGGCTGGTGCCGTGGTGACAGTCACCAACGTCGGGACGAACATCACCGTCACCAGTGTGACGAGCGATCGGGGCTCTTACACCGTGCCGGGATTGCGGCCTGGAGACTACTCCTTGACGGTGGAGGCGCCAGGGTTCGGCAAGATAGTCCGCAGCGGGCTCACCCTGCAGGTGGCGCAGGTCGCGCGTGTGGACGTCACGCTGCAAGCCAGCCAGTTGAGCGAAACCGTCGAAGTGACCGGTTCCACTCCGCTGCTCGACACCCAGACCTCCTCGCGCGGCTCGGTCATCGACCAGCGCAAGATCGCCGAGCTCCCGTTGAATGGTCGCGACTACAACCAGTTGGCGTTGCTCTCGCCGGGGGTGCTGCCGGGCACGCCTCGGTTGGCGAGCGTCAACTTCAAAGGCGTGCTCAACGTCAACGGCAATCGCACGTTCAACAACGTGTTCTTACTGGACGGTGTTGACAACATCTGGTACTCGAACTCGTTTCGCGGCGAGAACGTCCAGCTCGTGCAGCCATCGGTCGAAGCCCTCCAGGAATTCAGAATCCAGACAAACGCCTACTCCGCGGAGTACGGACGCAGTTCGGGCGCCGTCGTCAACGCCACGATCAAGTCGGGATCGAACAGCATCCGTGGGAGCGTCTACGAGTTCCTCCGCAACGACGCACTCGACGCGAACAATTTCTTCTCGAACGCGCTCGGAGCCCCAAAGCCTCGTCGCGACCGCAATCAGTTCGGCGGCGCGGCCGGCGGGCCGCTCGTCCGAAACAAAACGTTCTGGTTCGCCGATTACGAGGGGTTGCGCGATCTCGAAGGGATCCCGCGAGTCCGCCAGGTTCCGACCGCCGCAGAGAAGGCTGGCCTGTTCAGCACGGCAGTGGTCGATCCGTTCGCGACGGCACGGCCCGAGTTCGGCCGCAACGCGCAAGGCCAATGGGTAATCCCCTCAGACCGCTGGGACCCGGTTGGCGCCGCGATCGTCCGCCTCATTCCCGATCCCAATGTGCCGGGTTCCACCATCT
Organism: uncultured Acidobacteriota bacterium; assembly: GCA_963846425.1. Classification (GTDB taxonomy): domain Bacteria; phylum Acidobacteriota; class Vicinamibacteria; order Vicinamibacterales; family UBA2999; genus JACCSI01. The sequence goes on from CAWJVW010000005.1 coordinate 338,371, forward strand.
ACGCCTCGACGCCGGTGACCGACACTCGACAGGATCAGTTCGATGTCCGACTGGATCATCAGCTCACAACGGCGATCAACATCTTCGGACGTTATAGCTTCGTTGACACGAACACATTCCGCCCTGCGCCGCTGCCTGGCCTCGGTGAGGGGTCGTTCAACGATGCGTTTGGATCCAATCTCAATCGCTCGCAAGGGCTGGCGATCGGGTTGACCCAGATCTTCTCGCCGACGCTCGTCGGCGAATTCCGCTTCGGCTTCTCGCGTGGGAACTACTTCACTTATCCGCCCAATTTCGGCGTGGATGGTGCGGCGGAGGTCGGGCTGCGGAACGTGCCGAACGATTCGGCCATCGTGGGCGGCGTGCCGAAAGTGAACATCCAAGGATTCGATGCTGTGGGTCGGCATACGTCCACGCCGCAGTTTCAAACACCTCGCTCCTGGAATCCGCGCATGACGATGACGTGGAGCCGCGGGGCGCACATGATGAAGTTCGGCGGCGAATTCCTGCACGTGCAGACGAAGATCAACGACTTGAACGCCACGGTCGGGCGCATGAACTTCGAGAACCGCTTTACCAACAGAGCCGTGGGCGATCTGCTTTTGGGACTGCCTTCCCAGTTGGCGCTGACCAGTTTTACCGTCATGGATCAAGGGCAGGACATGCAGTTCTACTTCATCCAGGACGACTACAAGATCACGCCCCAGATAACATTGAACTTCGGCGTTCGCTACGAGTACGCGACGCCGCCGCGCGAGAAGAACAATCTGCTCGCCAACTTCGACCCTGAAACGGGCGCGATGATCTTCGCGAAGGATGGGGACACCTTCGACCGCGCGCTCATTCATCCCGACCGCAACAACTTCGCGCCGCGCGTGGGCTTCGCATACACGCCGGGCGCACGATGGGTCGTGCGCGGCGGCTACGGTGTCTTCTACACGCATACCGTCAGACAGGGACGCGAAGGGATGCTCGGCTTCAACCCGCCGTACCTGGTGGACAACCTGCTGCAGACCTCGGTGTCAGGAGCGGCGGCTGTGGCGGCGGCAGCCCCGTTTCGCTTGGTCAATGGCTACCCGAGCGGCCTGCTCGATCCAGCGACGCTGGCGACAAGCGTGATGCGGCGTGCCCAGGACCCCAACCAGCGCACGCCCTATATTCAGCAGTACAACGTCGGCGTGCAGTACGAGTTCATGACTGATTGGTTGCTTGACGTCGCGTATGTCGGCAACCGCGGAACGGACCTACCCGGCTTCCGTAACCTGAATCAGCGCGAGGTCATCCAGAACCCGGACGGTTCCCAATCGGCGGGGGCGCGTCCGTATCCCGCCTTTGGCGACATTCAATGGATGGAGAATCGCGTCTCGGCGGACTACAACTCGCTGCAGACCCGCCTCGAGAAGCGGTTTACCGACGGACTGACAGCGCTCGTCAGTTATACGTGGGGCCGCGCCATTACCGACGCGCCCGATCACATCTCCACGAGCGGCGGCGGCGCCGGCATCGACACCGGCACCTTCCGCGAGCCGCAGGACAGCTTTAACCTGGGCGCCGAGCGCGGGCCGGCTGAGTTCGATATCGAGCACCGCTTCGTCGCAAGTTACGTGTGGGAGCTGCCATTCGGTCGGGGACGCCGCTTCGGCAGCGACTGGAGCCAGGCCATGGACCTGCTGTTGGGTGGCTGGCAGCTCTCGGGCATTCACGTCCTGCAGAGTGGGCTGGCGCTGACAGCAACATTGGCGGGCTCAACCGTCCTCAATATCGGCGGCGAACGCCGCGCGCGTCCGAACCTTGTGGGCGACCCGGTGCTGCCGGCGTCCGAGCGGACGATCAATCGCTGGTTCAACACCGACGCCTTTGCCGCGTTCGCTCCGGGGACGCAAGCGTTCGGCAACGCCGGCGTCGGCATCATGCGCGGTCCGGGATTCGCCAATTTTGACTTCACACTGGCCAAGAACTTCACGGTGGGTGATCGGCGCTCCTTCCAGTTCCGCACCGAGGTGTTCAACGCCTTCAATCGGGCCAATTTCGGTCCTCCCAACATCGCGCGCGACTCGACGGGCTTCGGGCAGATTCTCTCGGCGGGCAATGCCCGCATCGTGCAGTTCGCGTTGAAGTTTTACTTCTGAATGGAACCCAACGATGCTGGAAATCGAAACGGTCCATCACGTCAGCCTGCCCGTCAGGGACCTCGACCGCGCGAGGGCATTCTACGGGGGCACGCTAGGGCTCGAGGAAACGGATCGTCCGCCGTTCAAATTCGGTGGCGCCTGGTATCGAGCGGGGGACCGTAGTCTGCACCTCATCGTGCCGGAGCCCGGCGAGGAGCCGACGTTCAGACAGGACAAAGCCATCGATTCTCACGATGTGCACTTTGCAATCCGTGTACGAAGTTACTCTGAGACGGTCGCGTATCTCGAGTCGAAAGGCTTCCGTTCGAGCGACGAGAAAAATCCCAAGCCGAGCGTCGGCAATCCGCAGCCGATGCGTCTCAATCCTTCGGGACCGGCCGGGTTCCCACAGATCTACATCCTGGATCCGGACCGCAACGTGATCGAGATCAACGCCGCGAAGGTGGGCTAATACACACGCCTGATCCGTCGGCCCGTCGCCGGGTGCATGGCCCTCTCGCTGTGAGCTCGCCCACGTGCCGCCGCTTGCGGTGTCGAACATAGGCCGGCGTCAGGTGGATCGGATGGCTTGGTGCCGACGAACTGCGCCGGAGATCGCGGCTGGAGAAGCTGCTCCATCGCGTAAGCGATCGAGATCAGCTTCGGCTCCTGAAGGAATCCAGCGTACAGCCAGGCGCCGGCCGGCTTTCCGTCGGCGGTCAGACCGACTGGCACCGAGATGATCGGGTAGCCGGCCGCGGCCGGCGCCGATGAGCCAAACGCGTACGACGGCGAGAGAACGGCATCGAGATCGTTTTCAGCCATGACACGGTCGATTCCATCGTTCCTGGTCAGCTGCAGACAGAGTTGTCGGGCCGCGATGTAGTCCGCGTCGCTCAGGTCGCCCGACATTGACTCCGCGATTTCGAAAATCTCTTGGCCGAAGAACTTCATCTCCTCCGGGCAATGTGCCTGGTTGAAGGAGATGAGGTCCGCCAAGGTTTGCATGCGCGTGCTCCTTGGTCCGAAGCGCAGTCCTTTCAGGTACGCCGCGATATCACCTTTGAACTCATAGAGCAGCACCGTGAACTCCGCATCGAACCAGGCGAAGGTATCACCGGTGTCGACCGGGTCGACGATCGTCGCGCCGGCGGCGGCCATGGCCTCGATCGCATCCTCGACGACGGCGTTAATTTCTGGGAGCGCGAAGTAGTCGGGCAGGAACTGGCGCCGCTCGATCCCAATCCGCGCACCCTGGAGCGCGTTCGGATCCAGGAAGGCGGTATAGTCCGCCGGCAGAGGCTGCCCGGCGACCGATCCCCACGGCGACTTGAGCACGTTCAGGAGCACGGCGACGTCCGTGACCGTGCGCGCCATCGGGCCGGCGCTGTCCTGACTGTGAGCGATCGGAATGATCCCGGACTGGCTGATGAGGCCGATAGTCGGCTTCAAGCCAACCACAAGGTTGTTGCCCGAAGGGCACACAATCGAGCCGTCGGTCTCCGTGCCTATAGCGGCAGCGCACAAATTGGCCGCCGGCGCGACACCGGAGCCAGAGCTCGAACCGCAAGGATCGAAGCTTAGAAGGTAAGGGTTGATGGTAAATCCGCCGCGTGCGCTCCACCCGTTGAGGAAGTTTGTGTCGAACGGGAAGTCCAGCGGTGGAAAACCGCGGAAGTTGGCCCACTCAGACAGGTTCACCTTGCCGAGGATCACCGCCCCAGCGGCGCGCAGGTTCGCGACTAACGGCGCATCGCCCGGGACGCGTGTCCCGACCAACGCCAGCGACCCGGCAGTCGTCTCCATCGCGTCGTCGGTGGCAATGTTGTCTTTGAGCAAGATCGGGATGCCGTGCAGTGGACCACGTACGCGGCGGGCATGGCGTTCGCCATCGAGCCGGGCGGCGATCCCGACCGCCTGCGGGTTGGTCTCGATTACCGCGCCCAGCAACGGGTTCAATCGATCGATCCGCTGCAGGTAGGCCTGGGTCAGCTCGCGGCTGGTCAACTCGCCGGAGATCATCAACGCCTGGAGGTCCGGGATGCTGGCCTCGAACCATGGTGCCGATTCGTCGGGTCCATCCTTGGGCGCTGCGGCTCGGAGCGAGGCGAAGCCGGAGCCTCCTGTTGCCGGTACTGAATGCTGCAGCAACGCTCCCTGCACCAGCAACCTTTAACAGTTTCCTTCGGCTGATCTTGGTCATTGGTTCCCCCTGGACGCGGGACGATACGCGGTATTAGGCCTTCCTGGCCCGATTGTCAAGGGCGAAGCGGCTGAATTGTGGGGCGGGCCAACGTCCTCAGGTTAGGCTTCGTTAATGCAACCCCTCGGCTACCTGTATAAGCGTGTCGAGCGGCGGCCCGACTGGCTCGAGGCGCCGCACGTGACGGACGTTTTTGCACTCAGCGGGTGCGTCTCACCGAACTTCGCCGATTACATCGAGTACCTGGAAGCACAACGGCTTCTGGCTCTTCGATACTCCACAGGTAATCGAGGCGCTTGCCGCTGAGCACTCTATACCTCTCGAAGGGATGCGGCTCTTCTACGACGAGGCGCATGAGCTCGAGTACAACGTCGAAGAACGATCGTGGCTGCAGTACGAGCCAGTGTCGGAATTCGGAGTGAACGTCGTCGAGCCGAAGAAGAAAACGCTTGAAGGCTTCGATGTGGTGTCCTTTTCCGTCGAAAGCAGCCCTGAATGCTCCCCGCTCTCCTGCAACTCGTGCGCTGAGGGGTTGTCGACAAACGAGCATTGTCTGTTCCGCACGTTCGAGGAAGCCAAGTTGGCGATCGAGAACGATCGGTTTCAAGGTTGCGAGCCGGGACCGTATCGCATTGTGGCCGTTTACTCGGTATTCTTGAACCCGTGACAAAACTTTCTCGTCGCGAACTGGTGCGATTGGCGGCCGGGCTGACGGCCGCCCGCGCCGCACGGCTCGAGGCTCAAACGCCGGCGCCTTCGGCCTACATCGGGCCGCTCACCGGACTGGAGAAGGGTCTCGAAGACCGCCGCTTCGATCCCGTGGCATCCACACTCGATCTGCTCGCTGCTGCGCCGCGACGGCTCCGGTTCCAGGCGCGCACGCGCCGAGAGGCCGAACAGTGGCAGAAGGCCCTTCGTTCGAAGCTGACCGAGCTCGTCGGGGGTTTCCCGGCGGAGCGCCAACCTCTCCGCCCGATCGCCCTCGAGACGCGCACATTTCCCGGTTACACCCGCGAGAAGATCGTGTTCGACAGCCGGCCCGGTATCAGCGTGCTCGCGTATCTCCTGCTCCCGGAACGAGCGCAGAAACCCGCGCCCGTGATGATCTGCGTGCCCGGCCACGGCCGCGGCGTGGACGATGTCGTCGGCATCGACGACCGGGGCGGTGAGCGGACCGACAAGTCAGGCTACCAGCACGACTTCGCCATCCAAGTGGCCGAAGCCGGCATGGCAGCCGTTGCGATCGAACCAATGGGCTTTGGGTGCCGTCGCGATGCCATCGCCGCCCGTCAGGGCCTGTCGCGTAAAGCGTGCGATCCGGTGGCGGGTGGTGCCCTGATGATTGGTCAGACGATCATCGGCTGGCGCGTGTGGGACATCGTACGGACGCTCGACTACATCACCACGCGTTCGGAGCTGGATTCCAGTCGTGTCGGGTGCATGGGAATCTCAGGTGGCGGCATGGTGTCACTGTTCTCGACGGCACTCGAGCCGCGGATCCGCGTCGCCCTCGTGAGCGGCTACCTGAACACCTTCCGGGACAGTGTCGGGAGCCTCTCACACTGCATCGACAACTACCTGCCGGGGATCCTCAACTGGGCCGAGATGCACGACCTCGCGGGCCTGATCGCGCCGAGGCCACTCTTCGTGGAATCCGGTGAGAAAGACAACATCTTTCCGATTCGAGCGAGCATCGAAAGCTTCAACGAGGTCCGAGAGATCTACCGCATCTTTTCAGCAGCCGATCGCGTCGAGCAGGAGGTTTTTCCAGACGAACATGCCTTCTGGGGCAAGCGCGGAATTCCATTTCTCGCGCGGCATCTGAACGCCTGACATTTGCCTTGGTGAGACCGTCCCGATTCGCTGCCAGAACCACTTCGCGCGCGAAGGCATTTTGACGATGCTGGCGTTAAGATTCGGCTTCATCAAGGTGAAACTCGAAGTTGTGGGACGTGAGCACGATTAGCACCGAGGTTAACCGACGCCAAAACTCGACCCCCGTCTGCCTCTCGGGGTCCGCATGAGGGTCCTGATTGTCAGTAACTTGTACCCACCGCACTATATCGGCGGGTACGAAATCCGTTGCGCACAGATCGCCGGGGCCCTGCAGCAGATGGGGCACGAGGTCCAGGTGGTCACCAGCACCTACGGGCTGCCAGCGGAGCGTGCCAGCCGGGCCCCGCTGACCGAGACCGTCGATGGTGGAGTGGTTGTGCACCGGTGCCTGAATCAATACGCGTTTCCTCCCTATCGCACCCGATGGCCCTGGACGTTCTTCCGAGCGCGCGACGAACTGGCCGACGCAACTCTGTTCCGAAGACTTCTCGACCAGTTCAAGCCGGACATCGTGAACTGGTGGAGCATGTACGGTCTCAGCAAGATGTTGCTGCCGATGCCAGCGGGGCTGATGATTCCGGATGTCCACTGGATCGAGCACTGGTGGATGATTGCGGAGTACGGACCCCGCGGGGAGATCCCGGCCGCCTTCTGGGAAACTGTATGGGATGGGGCTTGGGGTCACCCCTTAGTCCGCCCGCTGCTTCGGGAGGTGGGACGAAGATGGGAGGCGTCGGTCGCTCAACGTGGGCTTCCCACCCGGACATTCCCCAACACTCCTAGTCACGTCTGCTATGTCAGTAGTCACATGGAGACGATGCACCGGAAAGCGGGATTCCAGTTCGGGTCGACCAGCATCATTCAGGGTGGGGTGCCGGTTGCTGAGTTCTACCGCCCCCTGGAGGGTCGTGACCGTAAGCCTGGTCCGCTTCGACTCCTATTTGCGGGGCAACTGACCGAGGATCGCGGGTTGAACACAGTGGTAGAAGCACTCGGTGGAATGAATTCTTCGGAGCGCGCCGCTGTCGCGCTCAACGTCGCGGGCCTCGGACAACGCGATTACGAGGCGCGGGTCCGCGGGCTGGTCTCGCAGTTCCAGCTGGATGGCACTGTTACCTTCCTGGGGAAAGTGGCGCGCAATGCGATGGCCCGGACCTACGCTGAGCATGACGTCCTGGTATTTCCGAGCATGCGCGATGAGGGACTGCCCTTGACAATGGTGGAGGCCATGCTCTCTGGTTGCGCCGTGGTGAGCACCGGGTCTGGTGGAGCGATGGATGTTGTGGAGGCGGCCGACCTGCCCTTGTTTCCCAAGGGCGACTCGGCAGCCTTGCGGACGATCCTGCGTTCCTTCATCGCCGGTCCGGACCAGGTCGCCGTCCTGGCACGTCGTGGGCAGCGAGTTGCACTCGACCAGTTCAGTTTCGCCAGAATGATGGAGAAGTGGACCCATCTCCTGGCCAGACTACGTCCGGTGGTCGCAAGGCCGGAGATCTAGTGCGACGTCCGTTCCCAAGGTTATCTGGAATGCCCAACGACACTGCGACAGTCGCATCGCGCGTGTCGCTGCCAGCCACGCTGCTGATCGCACGCGACTATTTCCCGCCGCAGGTGGGCGGCATCTCCACGATCATGCAGCGTATCGTCACCGACGTGGGCCCGCGCGAAGTGGTCACTCTCACCTCCGACCGCGGTCCCGCATACCTCGCTACACCGCATGGTCCGGCGCGCGTGTTTCGCTCGGCGCTGCCTTTTCGCTGGCCCACGCCGTTGGATTCTCTGCTCATGTTGTCCTTTCTCTGCGTCATTCGGTTACGTCACCGGATTCGCGTGCTGTTGTTGGCGAGCGGCGGCGAGGCGCACATCGGTCAGTTGGCCCGGCAGGCTTTTGGGTTCCCGTATGTGGTCTTCGCGCACGGCAACGAAGCTCTTGCGCTACAAGATACCGTGTGGCAGCGATCGCGAACTGCGTTGAAAGGCGCAGCCGCGGTAATCGCCAACAGCCGCTACACCGCTCGCCTGCTGCATGACCTGGGCGTACCGGCGGAGCGTGTGCATGTCGTACATCCGGGCTGCGACACCGAACAATTTCGCCCGCCGACTGTCGCGGAACGCGCGGCGCAGCGCACTGCCCTCGGGGTCGACGACCGCTTCGTACTGGTCACTGTCGGCAACTTGGTGGAACGCAAGGGTCACGACACCGTGATGTACGCAGTGGCGCGTCTACGCGAACGTATTCCGAAGCTCTTGTACCTCGTCGCTGGCACGGGGAGGCACCAGGCGACGTTGCAGAGACTGGCCGAGGACCTGGGCATCGCTGCATGCGTGCGCTTTCTGGGGCGCGTGAGTAGCGATGAGTTGCCGGCCTTGTATGGCGCATGCGATGCCTTCGTCATGCCCAGTCGGTTTCGAGAATCCGATCGCGACGTCGAGGGTTTCGGCATCGTTTATGTCGAGGCTGGCGCCTGCGGCTGTCCAGTCATCGGTGGCCGAACCGGGGGTGTCGAGGATGCCGTGCTCGACGAACGGACTGGGCTGCTGGTCGATTCCACCGATGTCGAGGCGTTGGCGCAGGCGATCGTTCGACTCTGGAGCGATCAGAGCTTACGGGAACGACTAGGCGCGACCGGTCGCGAACGAGCGGTCAAGGAATTGACCTGGCAGCACTTTGCCGCTCGTGTCATCGACATTGTCAATGACACGGTGAGAAATCCGAAATAGACCTTCCCTTCATTTGAGGGCGGTAATGTCGCGATAGGCTTTGGGGTCGTGCGCCGCAGTCCCATTGGAGGCCGCAGACCGTGCGTTTCGATCGCCGCGCTCACGTACGCGGGAACATCCTGAACCTTGTGGCCCTTTCGGAGAGGGTGGGGGTATGAATCGACTGCTTTCGATGCTCGTGTGGGGAGGCGTCTCCCTGCTGGGCGCGTACGCCCTCGGTGTGGTCGCCCTGACGCGCGGCGAACCGATCAACAGCATCTGGATTGTCGCCGCGGCGATCTGTGCCTACGCGGTCGGCTATCGGTTCTACGCCGCGTTCATCGCCGCGAAGATCATGGCGCTCGACAACAATCGCGCCACGCCGGCCGAGCGCCTGCGGAACGGGCACGACTACGAGCCCACCGACAAGTGGATCGTCTTCGGCCATCACTTCGCGGCCATCGCTGGCCCCGGCCCGCTGGTCGGCCCGACGCTGGCCGCGCAGTTCGGGTACCTCCCCGGAACGCTCTGGATCGTCTTCGGCGCCGTGCTGGCGGGGTGCGTCCAGGACTTCGTCATCCTGTTCGCATCCATCCGCCGCGACGGCAAGTCGCTCGGCGAGATGGCAAAAGAGGAGATCGGCACGCTCGGCGGCTTCACTGCCCTGATCACGGTGCTGCTCATCATGATCATCCTGCTCGCCGTCGTCGCGCTGATCTTCGTGAACGCGCTGCGCGGCAGCCCCTGGGGCGCCTTCACGATTCTGGCGACGATGCCGATCGCGGTGTTCATGGGCCTGTACCTGCGGGTACTGGCGTCCTGGGCAGGTGCTCGAGGCTACGGGCATCGGCGTCGGGCTCGTCTTCGCAAGCATCTTCGCCGGCCAGTGGATCGCGGAAACGCCAAGCGTCGCGCCGTACTTCAACTACTCCGCCATGACGCTCTCGCTCGGCGTCATCGTCTACGGCTTCCTGGCGAGCGCGCTGCCCGTCTGGCTGCTGCTCGCGCCGCGCGACTACCTGTCCACGTTCGTGAAACTGGGCGTCGTGATCCTGCTGGGTTTTGGCGTCATCTTCGCGGCGCCGCAGCTGGAGATGCCGGCCTTCACGCAGTTCACCGATGGCAACGGCCCGATCTTCGCCGGCAAGATCTTCCCGTTCTGCTTCATCACCATCGCGTGCGGCGCGATCAGCGGCTTCCACTCGCTCATCTCGTCGGGCACGACGCCGAAGCTGCTCGCGCGTGAGGGACACGCCAAGCCGGTGGGCTACGGTGCGATGGCACTCGAGAGCTACGTCGGCATCATGGCGCTCGTGGCGGCCTGCGCGCTCCAGCCGGGCGTGTTCTTCGCCGTCAACTCGCCGCAGGGTGTTGTGGGCGCCACGCCGGAGGTGGCCGTCGCAACGATTACAAGCTGGGGTTATCCGGTCACGGTTGCGGAGATGAATGCGCTGGCCGAGCAGGTCGGCGAGGAGACGCTGCTCCACCGGACCGGCGGCGCCCCGTCGCTCGCGCTCGGCATGGCGTACATCTTCTCGCAGTTCGGCGGCGTGGAGCGGTTCCTCGGCTTCTGGTACCACTTCGCGATCATGTTCGAAGCGCTGTTCATCCTGACCATCCTCGACGCTGGCACACGCGTCGGGCGGTTTATGTTGCAGGACCTGCTCGGCAACATATACAAACCGCTCGGCCGAACGAGCTGGACGCCAGGCGTCATCATGACGAGCGCCGCGATCTGCGTGATGTGGGGGTACTTCCTGATCCAGGGCGTGCTCGATCCACTGGGCGGCATCAACTCGCTCTGGCCGCTCTTCGGCATCGCGAACCAGCTGCTCGCGAGCATTGCGCTGATGGTCGGCACGACGATTCTCATCAAGATGCACAGGGCGAAGTACATGTGGGTCACGGTCGGCCCGCTTATTTGGCTGGTCGTCGTAACCTTCACGGCCAGCTATCACAAGATCTTCTCGCCGCTGCCCAACCTCGGCTTCCTCGCGCAGGCCAACGCCCTGCAGGAAGGACTCGCGGCGGGGACGGTGCCGGCAGCGCAGCTGGCGGCAGTCCAGGCGCAGATCTTCAACAACCGGCTCGACGCAGTCGTCTGCGGCATCTTCGTGGTGTTGTGCGCGCTGATTCTGGCCGACTCGATCCGGATCTGGATCGGCATCCTGACGGGCGGCCGTGACGCACGCGTCCGCGAAGCCGCCTTCGTGATGTCGAAGCTGCACGAGGAGGGACTGTGAAGACCCTGCTGCTCGCCTTCTGGCGGAACATCAAGGGCGTGATGCGCGAGATTGCCGACGAGAACGCCTACGATCGTCATCTCGCGTGGCACGGCACGACACACTCGCCGGAGGAATACCGCCGATTCGCGGAGCATCGGCTCGAGGCGAAGTACAAGCGCGGGAAGTGTTGCTGAGGGTCCTTTCGAGGACGCGAGATTGCCCGGTGCCTCCGGATAGATTCGCGAGCGGCGGCAACGATTGAGCAGGTCCGTAGCTGTCCCGGAGAGTCGCATCGTGACCGAAAAGAACGAAGACGTCCACTCGATCAGCGGGCTTCCCACTCTGGATCCCGGCGCGCAGGTCGGAACGCGCGCACCCGAACCGCACCTCGGCGAGATCGGCGGTTTCCGCATACTCCGCAAGCTCGGCGAAGGCGGGATGGGGATCGTCTACGAGGCCGAGCAGCAGAGCCCGCGCCGACGCGTCGCGTTGAAGGTCGTCCGCGGCGGCCAGTTCGTCGACGAGCTGTCCCTCCGGATGTTCCGCCGGGAGACCGAAACGCTGGCGCGGCTCGCCCACCCTAACATCGCCGCCATCTACGAGGCCGGCCGCACCGAGGGCGGACAGCACTTCTTCACCATGGAGCTGATCGCGGGCCAGACGCTGAGCGCCTTCGTGCGGCAGCGCCTGGGCGGCGACCTCCCGTCGCGCGCCGAGCGCAGGGAACGGCTGCGGCTCTTCATCACGATCTGCCGGGCGGTGAGCCACGCGCACCAACGCGGCGTCATCCACCGCGACCTGAAGCCCTCGAACATCGCCGTCACGGACGCGGGCGAGGTGAAGATCCTCGACTTCGGGCTGGCGCGGATCACCGACGCGGACGTCGCCGGAGGCACGGTCCTGAGCGAAATCGGATCGATCAAGGGCACGCTCCCGTACATGAGCCCCGAGCAGACGAGCGGGGACAGCCGCGACATCGACCTGCGGTCGGACGTCTACTCGCTGGGCGTGATCCTTTACGAGATGCTGGCGGGCCTGTATCCCTACGATACCCAAACCAGCTCGCTCGTTCAGGCCATCAAGATCATCTGCGAGGAGCCGCCGCGCCGGCTCAGGGAGACGCCCGGCGGAGCGTCGATCGACGTCGACCTGCAGACGATCGCCGAGAAGGCGCTCGAGAAGGAGCCCGACCGACGCTACCAGAGCGCGGCGGCGCTCGCGGAAGACGTGGAGCGCTTCCTCGCCAACCAACCGATTCTCGCGCACCCGCCGAGCCGGATCTATCAGCTGCGCAAGCTGGTGGCGCGGCACAAGCTCGCCGTCGCCGCGGCTGGTGGAATCGCCGTGTCGCTCCTCGCTCTGGCCCTCACCATGGTCGTCCAGACCGAGCGCGTCCGCAGGGAGCGCGATCGCGCCACCGCCGAAGCCGCCAAGGCGAGCGCGATCAACGACTTCCTGCTGGACGCGCTGGGCGCTGCCGACCCCTGGTCGAGAGGTTCGCGAAACGTGACGCTCCTCGACGCGCTGTCCCAGGCCCAGGCGAAGACGAGCACCGCGTTCGGCAGTCAGCCGCTCGTCGAGGCCTCCGTGCTGCGGACGATCGGCGTCACGTTCTCGAACCTGGCGGAGTATTCCGAGGCCGAAAAGGCGCTGCGCGAGGCGCTCGACCTGCGCGTTGCGGCGGCGGGCCCGCGGAGTCCCGAGGCGGCGGACGCGCTCGGAGCCCTGTCGCTGATGTACGCGGAATGGCGGAAGTTCGATGAGGCAGAGAAGTATGCCCGCGAGACTCTCGAAATCACGCGGGGGCTCTATGGTGCCGAGACCCTCGCCGCAGCCGCGGCGATGAACGACCTCGCCGTTGCCGTCGCCGGTGCGGGGCGACTTCCGGAGTCCCGCGCGCTCACCGAGGAGGCGCTGCGGATCGCCCGCGCGCAACCCACCGCGGAGGAAAACGTCGGCGTCCGGCGCCTCGATGCCGGCAAGGTCGAGATCGACGCGCTGAAGTCGCTCTCCCAGATCGCGCTCGATCAGGGCGACTCCGCGCGTATGGACGCGCTCGGCCGCGAGAGGCTGGCGCTCGTGAAGGCCCGCTACGGGGACCGGCATCCGGAGGTCGCAACCGCGCTCAGCGACTTCGCCCTGGCCCAGATTTACAACGGCGACCTGACCGGCGCCGAGAGCTCGTATCTCGAGGTTATCGACATGCGCATCGCGCTGCTCGGGAGCGATCACCCAGAGGTCGCGAGCGCGCGAGAGAACCTGGCGAACGCTTTTTTCCGCGCTGGCAAGCTGAACCAAACGGCACAAAGCCTCGAGGTGGTGCTGGCGATGCGCCGCAAGGCTCTCGGCGACGACTCCGAGCCGGTCGCGCGGACGCTCTCGAACATGGCCGCCGTGTACCGAGAAGCCGGGAACAACGAAGCCGCCGAGAGGACGTACCGAGAGGCCGTGGACCGGTTTCGCCGCAAGCTCGGGCCAGAGCATCCCAGCGTCGGCCACGCCCTGTCCGGGCTGGGCGACGTCTTGCGGCGGGAAGGTAAGTTTGCCGAGGGCGAGGCCACACTGGAGAGCGCTCTCGACATTCTCGTGAACGCTCTCGGGGAGGAGAGCAGCATGGCGCAGACGACGCTCAAGAGGTTCGCCGACCTCTACACGGCGTGGGGCAAGCCGGCGCGGGCTGCAGCGTTCACCGCGAGACTGAAGCCGGCAAAGTGATGCAACCGCCTCGTTCGTAGGGTCGCGTGCCGCGCTGACCATATAATCCGGGCACTCGAATGCCTCTGGCTGCCGGCGCACGGCTTGGCCCTTACGAAATCCTCGCCCCGATCGGGGCAGGCGGCATGGGTGAGGTCTATCGCGCCCGCGACATACGCATCGGGCGTGAGGTCGCGGTCAAGGTCTCCGCGAAGGAGTTCACCGAGCGCTCCGAGCGCGAGGCGCGGGCGGCCGCAGCGCTGAACCATCCGAACATCTGTACCCTTCACGACGTCGGCCCCAACTATCTCGTCATGGAGCTGGTCGAGGGGGACGCACCAAACGGGCCGCTGCCGCTCGCGACCGCACTCCATTATGCACGCCAGATTGCCGATGCCCTCGACGCCGCGCATCAGAAGGGCGTCGTGCATCGCGATCTCAAGCCCGCCAACATCAAGATCACGAGCGATGGCACCGTCAAGATCCTCGACTTCGGCCTTGCGAAAATGATCTCGCCGGACTCCGGCGAACCGATGGGCGAGATCCTCTTGAACTCTCCGACGATGCCGATTGGCGCGACGCAAGCCGGGATGATTCTCGGCACCGCCGCCTACATGGCGCCGGAGCAGGCGCGCGGTAAGCCGGTCGACAAGCGGGCCGACATTTGGGCGTTCGGCGTAGTGCTCTACGAGATGCTCACCGGACGGCGTCCGTTCGGCCCGGCGACAGTCGCCGGCTCGTCTCACGCGGCCGCGAACGACGACCGTGAGGATGTGGCATCCGTCATCGCGGCGGTGATTCAGTCCGAGCCGCGCTGGGACAGCGTGCCGGCGAGCCTGCGTCCGCTGCTCGAGAGCTGCCTGCAGAAGGATCCCCGGATGCGGCTGCGCGACATCGGGGACGCGTGGAAACTCATGGACGCCGCGCCGACGGTGCCGGGCCCCGCTCGAGGCGGTGCGCTCGGATGGATCGCGGCTGGACTGCTGGCGATCGTCACGGCCATCGCGTTCTGGGCTCCCTGGCGTGGCGAATCGTCTCCAGCGCGCCGCGAACCGATGCGTTTCAAGGTCGACGCCGGAACCGACGTGGTGTTGCCGCCGCTCTCGGCTCCGACCTACAGCAGCGTCGTGATCTCGCCGGACGGGACGCGTCTCGTGTATGTCGGCAGCGTTCGCGGCGGGCCACCCAAACTGATCACGCGAAGGCTGGATCAGGCCGAATTCAGCGAACTGGTCGGCACTGAGGGCGCGAGCAACCCATTCTTCTCACGTGACGGTCAGTGGGTGGGGTTTTGGAACGCTGGCGCCCTGTTCAAAGTGCCCGTCGAGAGTGGCGGGGCGACGAAGCTGGCCGACGTGCCGGCCATGACCGGCGGCGATTGGACCGAAGCCGGCGACCTGATCGTCGGGGCGGGTGACGGCCCGTCGAGCGTGTTGCGGATTTCTCCGGCGGGCGCGACGACCCCACTGTTCGAATTGGCCAACGGCGAGTGGTTTCATACGCACCCGCGAGTCTTGCCGGGCGGCAAGCACATTCTGATGGAGGTGGTCACGAGGTCAGCAGCCCAGGGACCTTACATGATCGACGTGGCGTCGCTCGCCGATCGCCAGCGGAAGACCGTCGTTCGCGGAGGCGGGTCTCCTCGCTATCTGGAAAGCGGTCATCTCGTCTACACGAATCGAGCGGCCATGTTCGCGTTGCCCTTTGACCTCGAGCGGCTCGAAGCCCGCGGAACGCCGGTGCCAGTGCTGGACGACGTCGCGTTCGACACGGTCGCCAGCGGCGCTCAGTACGACGTCTCGCGCACGGGCACGCTGGTGTACCGCCGTTACCCTGGGGATCGATCGGCCTCGACGGTGCAGTGGATAGACGCGACAGGAAAGTCGGCGCCGCTTCTCACCCGCGTCGGGGTGTACGAGACGCCACGTCTGTCGCCCGATGGCACACGCATCGCGATCACGGTGAAGGACGGCGTCAACTACGACATCTGGGTATACGAGCCGGCGCGCGATGCGATGATCCGTCTCACCTTCGGCGGCATTCGGTCCGGCAACCCAGTGTGGACCCCTGACGGCCAGTACGTGATCTTCGGATCGCTTGGCAGCGGCATCCTGTCGGTGCGCGCGGATGGCGCCGGGCAGCCGCAGCCGTTGCTGCCGACGAAGGGCGTTCAGCTGCCGACTGCCGTCACTCGGGACGGCAAGCGACTCGCGTACTTCCAGCCCGACGCGAATCCACAGATATGGACCGTCCCACTCGAACAGGACAGCAGCGAACTGAAGGCGGGCACGCCGGTGCGCTTTCTGACGACGAAGTCTGTCGACGTGGACGCGACGTTTTCTCCCGACGGCCGCTGGCTGGCCTACGCCTCGAACGAGTCGGGACGGTTCGAGATCTACGTTCGTGCCATCGCCGCAGACGGTGCGCCGGGCACCCGCCGATGGGTGATCTCGAACAACGGCGGCACCTCGCCCCGGTGGTCGCCGGATGGCCGGGACCTGCTGTATCTCGTCGGCAACCAGATCATGACAGTTGGCTACGCCGCAAGCGGCGAGTCCTTCGTGGCCGAGAAGGCGCGTGTCTGGGCGGCAGACGTGCGCACGACCGGCGGGTTCGATCCGAGTCCGGACGGCAAACGCGTCGCGGTGAGTGTGCCAACGTCGACCGCTTCGGCCGGCCCGGAGCAGTCGTTCGTCTTCATCCTCAATTTCTTCGACGAGCTCCGCCGTCGCGTGCCGGTGAGTCCATGAGAACTTGCACGGCGGCTGGTGACGGGTAGAGGTTGAGCAAACCTGGGCGACCGACGTGACGTTTTTTCTAGTGCATCTGGAAGAAAGTCAATTTTCGGAGGGTGGGATTCGAACCAATGGGCGATGTTGAAAACAAGAACTTAAACGGAAATCTAGAGTGGGGGGTGACCTCAGGTGAGTCCGAGCGATAGAACTTCACCCAGGTTTCTTGGTTCGCAATGATGAAGCGGATGTAGCCGGTTCGATAGGCGCGCCGTTTTGTGGCTACTACGATTCCTACTACAGCCTTAATTTAGGAGCGGAGTCATAGCGCCAAGTTCTTCAGAAGATTGGTGCGCCCAGCACGACTCGAACGTGCGACCTCCTGGTTCGTAGCCAGACGCTCTATCCAACTGAGCTATGGGCGCGGCGGTGGTGCGAGACCGGCTTCTCGCGGCACGGGCCCGCCTTTACGGCCGACCCGAAACAACGATCCTAGCATAGGCAAATCGCGGGACTGAAGTCCCGCGCTACAGGAGAAAAGCGCGGCCAACCAGCCTCCGCCAAGGCTTCGGCGGTCCGCCGTAGCTTCAGCGAAGGCGGAACAGCCGCGCCCCCACGAGGGCGCGAAGCGCCCGAGTCCCACGAGGCGCGAAAGCGCCGAGTCCCACGAGCGAAGCGAGTCCTCCGAGTCACGGTGTGGCAGACAGAAGCGGCCGCGCTAGACCGTGCCCGACAGGGAACAAGCCGGGAAGCGCGATGGGCAGCTTGCCAACAATCGGAATCTCGCCAGCGATCGAGCGGACTGCAGATTCTTCCGCGAAGTCCGACAAGTCATACGTCAGCAGCATCGCCGGCAGTTCGGGGACGCTCATCGGCACGTACGGACTGCCGAAAAACGCGCTCACGAACGGCTGATTGCGGCGCGTGCTGGACCGCGCGAGATCGCGTAGCAGGTCCACGACCGGCGGCGCGAGGTCGAGCCGATTCGTGCCCGATGAGACCCTGACGAACACGCCCGCGACAATCGCATCAAACCGCGGCGCCATTGCGCGAATCAACGCCAGCTCATTCGGCGTGGTCGCGTCAGACACTTCCACGGCCTGGATATCGGGCCATCGGGATCGCAGTGCCGGCAGCATGACGCGACTCGGCGCGGCGATGCGCCATCCTCGCGGATAGTCGAGCACCGAGAGGAACAGCACGCTGCCCGATGCCGGCACGCGCATCGGCACACTGCCCCGCTCGTCTTTGATCAGGGTGACCGCGCGCTCGCTGACCTGTCGCGCAACCGCCGCGTGGCGTCGGGTCCCTACTACCAGCGGCGCCGCATCGAGATTCACGGTGCGCGTGCGGTGCAGACCTAGCCGTGCCTTGGCAGAGAGAATGCGACGCACCGATGCCTCGAGCCGTGCTCGCGGAATCTGCCCCGAGTCTACAGACGCCTTGAGTCCGCGGAAGGCGTCCATCGTGTCGCGCGAGTCGAGGACGACATCGATCCCGGCGAGCACCGCCTTGACCGCGTTCTCGCCAGCGGATCCCATCCGGACGACGGCGTCCATGTTCATGGCGTCGGAATAAATCAGCCCGTCGAACTTGAGCGCGTCGCGGAGAAGGCCCGTGACGACCGGTCGGCTGAATGTCGCTGGCCCGGATGTCTTGTCGAGCGCCGGAAGCTCGATGTGCGCAACCATGACACCCGCCGCGCCTGCAGCGATCCCAGCCTTGAATGGCGCCAGCTCGATCTGCTCGAGCCGCTCGCGCGGATGCGGAATCACGGGAAGACCGAGGTGTGAATCCACCGCCGTGTCGCCATGGCCTGGGAAATGTTTCACCGTAGCCAGCATGCCGCCCTGCTGAAGACCGCGCACCCAGGCCGATGTCAACACACCGACTTTGGTAGCATCCTCGCCAAACGAGCGAATGTTGATCACGGGATTGCGCGGGTTGTTGTTGACGTCTGCGACCGGCGCGAAGTCTACATGCACCCCAAGCGCACGGCCTTCAAGCGCCGTGATGCGGCCGGCCTCGAACGCAAGGTGTTCGTCGCCAGCCGCGCCAAACGCCATCGCCCGCGGAAAGCGTGTGGCGCCCTCGATGCGCATCCCCACTCCCCACTCGAAGTCGGCCGCGGTCAGGAGCGGAATGGACGCGATCGCCTGCAGCCGATTCAGCATCGACGCGAGCGCGAGCGGCTGGCCGAGGATGATGGGCCCGTAGGTCGGATTGAGCAGCACTTGGGGCACCACTTCTTCTCCGCCAAACCCGATCACGCCGCCAACGTGTGCCTGTTGCACAAGCGACGACAACCGGTCATAGATATCGGAATCAGAGCTGGTATAGACGCTCGCAAACCGCGGCATCAGAAGTTGTCCGACCATCTGATCCGACGACAGCTTCTTCATCGTCGTCTCGACCCATCGCTGGGCGTCCTTGTCGAGAGGCGCCTGAGCCGCGGGCATCGCGGCAATGAGAACGAGCGAGACAAGAAGGATGAGGTGCCGCATCGAAGCCATTGTAGTGGACCGTAGGCGTGGACGTGGGCCGTGGACCGCTTGACCTCTATAATCACCCTTGTGTCGGAGGAAGAGCACAAAGCCGCGGGACCCGCAGTGGTGAGCTGCTTCATCCTCACCGTGAGCGACACGAGGACCGAGCGGACGGATACGAGTGGCCAGGCAATCAGTGACCTTCTGGCCGCCGCCGGCCACCTCGTAGCGGGACGGGCGATTGTCAAGGACGAGCCCGCTGACGTGATCCGCGTGGTCTCCGATCAGCTGTCCAGCGGCGAGACGCAAGTGATCATCACGACCGGCGGGACGGGGTTGACCTCGCGGGACAGCACCTACGAGGCCATCGGCGAGTTGATCGAAAAACGACTGGACGGATTTGGCGAGCTGTTTCGGATGCTCAGCTATCACGCCATCGGCCCTGCAGCGATGTTGAGCCGCGCATCTGCAGGCGTCGCGCGTGGCAAGGTAATCGTGTCCTTACCGGGTTCGGAGGCGGCCGTGAGACTTGCAATGTCGAAGCTGCTCATCCCTGAGCTCGGTCATTTGGTGCAGCAGGTCTCGAGGTGATCATGGCGGTCACCAGTCGCCGGTCTCCAGTCGCCGGTCTCCGGTCGGTCGCCGGTTATCAAACGCTGGGGAAAGAATGATGTCGCGTGCGATGCGTCCTATCCGCGAAACGATCCCGCTCGACGAAGCACGCGAGCTGATCGATGGTGCGTTTGCGCCCGTCGCCCGCCAAGTCCGGGTGCCGCTCCTGCAGGCCAATGGCCGCGTCCTCGCAAATGACATCGTCTCCGAACGCGATGTGCCGCCGTTTGCTCGTGCCGGGATGGACGGGTACGCGGTGATCGCCGAGGACACCTTCGGCGCCAGCCGCTTCGAGCCCAGGACGCTTCGCGTCGTGGAGAAAATCTACACGGGCGAAGTCCCCACGCGCCGAGTGAACGTGGGGGAAGCCGCGGAGATCGCGACTGGCGCGCCAATGCCGGACGGCGCAGACGCGGTCGTGATGGTGGAGGAAACCGAGCGTGCAGGCACAGGGGACGTCAAGATTCTCACGCCGGTCTATCCGCGGCAGAACGTCGGGAAGCAGGGCGCAGACATCGTGCGCGGCCAGACCGTGCTCCGGACCGGCGACTTGCTCAACCCAAGTCGGATCGGCGCAATTGCTGCGCTAGGGATCACCGACGTCGAGGTGTTCGACAAGCCATCGGTGGCGATTCTCTCGACGGGCAACGAAATCATCGAGCCCGGCGCCGAGCTGAAGCCCGGACAGATTTACGACATCAATCGCTACACGCTGAGCACGATCATCGCGGAGCATGGTGGCACGCCCGTTGCCTATCAGACGACGCAAGACACGCTCGAGGATCTGGAGCGGGCGATCGATCAATGCCTCAACGAAGACGTCATGGTTTTTTCGGGAGGCAGCTCGGTCGGCGAGCGCGATCTGATCCTCGACGTGATCGGCCGCCGCGGTGAAATCGTCTTTCACGGGATTGCCGTCAAACCGGGTAAGCCCACAGTGTTTGGCGTCATCGGCGGCAAAGCCGTCTTCGGCATGCCGGGCTATCCGACATCCTGCTTGTCGAATGCGTACATGCTGCTCGTGCCGGCGCTCCGACGCATGGCCCATCTGCCACCGTTTCAAATGCGCACCATTCAGGTGCCTGTATCACAGCGCATCGTCTCGACCACGGGACGTCATCAGTTCTACACGGTCCGCATCGTCGATGGTCAGGCGCAACCCGCGTTCAAGGCGTCCGGCGACATCACGTCAATGTCGCAAGCCGATGGCTATATCGAGATTCCGGCGCAGACGGACATCGTCGAGAAGGGCGAGGTAGTGGAGGTGAAGTTGTTTTGAGCCGCAGATGACGCAGCACAATACGAGCCGCAGATGACGCAGATGTCACAGACCTCAAGAAGCCGCAGATGACGCCGATGGCGCAGATCTCAAAATCTCAAGAAGCCGCAGATGACGCAGAATAGCGCAGATCTCAATCTCAAGAAGCCGCAGATGACGCAGATAGCACAGATCTCAAAAACAAGCCGCAGATAGCACAGATTTCGCTCGGGACACATCGCGACTAGACGGTTGATGTGTCGTCGTCGCCGCTGGCGATTACCCGATTGCCAGACAAGATGAAACGCCGATAGTCGAGTCGTGGTGTCCCGAAGTTCAGCATTAACCCCAACTGCATCCCTGACGCGCGCAAGTAGTTGATCATCTGCGCGTGCTCTAGTCCGCCGGTCTTGGCACTTTGCGCCTTCAACTCCAGCACGATCGATTGGTAACACACGAAATCCGCGCGGTAATCGCCGGCCAAGATGTGTTGCTTGTACACAACCGGGAATGGCACCTGAGAGAGAAAAGGAACGTCGTGCGCCTGCAACTCGATCGCTAACGCGCACGCATACACACGCTCGAGGAACCCCGGACCCAAAATTCTGTGCACTTCCATCGCGGCACCGATAATTGCGAACGTTCTAGGGTCTCGCGCGATGGAGGAGCCGTCCATGCACCTCTTTCATGCAAAGCAAGCACCCGCACGATCGCAAAGCGCGGGCTAGAAAATGCGCGAACAATTAGGCGCCTACGCATTGGCACAATTCTTTAAAAGGGAAGTTTCTGCCAGCATCAACGGATTGTGAGTCGCAGTTTCTGAGCACCTAAGGGGTCGGATTCCTTCGTCCCCGATCTCTGCTCTGCCATCAACAGACGTCAACGGAGGTAGTCATCTGCGTCATCTGTGGCCCTGTCTTTCGATCGGCGTCATCTGCGTCATCTGCGGCTTCGTCTTTCGATCGGGTGATATCTGCGTCATCCGCGGCCCTGTCTTTCGATCGGCGTCATCTGCGTCATCTGCGGCTTCGTCTTTCGATCGGCGTCATCTGCGTCATCAGCGGCTTCGTCTTTCGATCGGTGTCATCTGCGTCATCTGCGGCCCGTCTCTGCATCGGCGACATCTGCGGCTACCCTAAAATCCAACCACACTCTGCACCGAAACCACCGTCAGGCGATGGCTGGCAAACAACCCCCGGATGACTCCACCGCCGTTGACGCTTCCTACTGACGCTTTCAGCTTCCAACGCTTCGACAACGCTCCTTCGGCGGAAAACTGCACCAGCGTGCCGACTCCCGTCTCGCCCGAGGACCGACGGCTGCGGTATCCGAAGTAGGGGCCGCGGCGAGCGGTGGCGCCCGTCCCCGAGTACCAGCGATCGCGTGCGTCGGCAAGCGAGAGTCGGTGGACGTCGGCGCGCAGCGTGACGCGAGGGTGCGGTTCCAATCGGATTTCGCCGAATAGGTCGCGGAGGTTCATTTGCGCAAACGTTCCAGCGAGCAGGTCTGGTCTTGTCGAAGGCAGCATCGGGAAAAACGTCCCGTGGCGCGCGTCTGTCGGGTCGTCGTCACCTGACGCGTACTGCAGTCCCGCACGCAGCCACGGTCGCCATTCGGACGGCCACTGATATCCGCCCTCCGTCATGAGACTCCACGCGCGATGATCGACGCCGTACCAGTCCCCCACCTGACCCGCAAACCACACGACGGTATCGACGCGACCAGACCCGGCCAAATACAAACCAACGTGCGAGACGCCAGCGGTCGCAACACTGATGTCGGCGTTGGTCGCCTCAAACAACGTGTTGTCGGGCCGCGCTGTGATGTCCCGGGTGTCACGATAGTGATTCACGGAGAATTGCAGTTCGCGGGCATCCGCCGACTTGAGAGTCAACGAGGCTGTGCCCAGTCGTATCTTGTCGATCGTGGGATTGGCTGACTCCTCGAAGACACCTTGAGTGGGCCAGAGAGCGGCGACCATCGTATGCCATCTCGGACGATCGACATCCACGCGAACGCCGTCAAATGCGCGCTCGAACGTGGACCATTCGACTTCGCCAATGAGCCGGCCGTCCAGACGGTCAGCCTTGATCGCGGCAATTGCCTCCGAGGCTGACGGCGATTCAACACCTGACCTGAAGCCCATGCGTCCGGCTTGGACGGACAAACCCGGCAGGATGTCCTTGAGACGCACGGATAACGCCTTGAAATACAGCTGATAGGCGGCACGCGTGCCCGCGGCCTCGTAGTAGAGGGGGCCAGGACCAAGCGGCCCCGGACCGGTCGCCCGTCGCGGCAGGCCGAAGACTTGCGCGTATTGAAAGGCACCATGCACGTCAAGACGTGAGCTTCTCACGCGAACACCCAGCGTCGCGCGGTTACTGAGGAGGCGGTAAGACGCATCGACGGCATCGTTGGGCGGCTCGAAGAAGGACCAAGACTCGAGCAGCGTCACATCTTGGAGAAACGGCACGACCTCGATTGCGGCCGGTGGGTCGGCCCCGGGCGGCTGCGCGGCCGCTATCGTGGAGCCGCACAAAACGCTCGCACACATCGCGAGCGTTCTACTGAACATCGATCTCAATTGTGTGTAAACCCGTGGCGCCGTCCGGAAAGTTCGGGTGCGGTTCGACGATTTGCGCTCGACCCGCCCCATCGTAGGCGCGGGCGCTAATCGTGTATCGGCCCGGGCCATGCGGCTGCCACGAGAAGTTCCAGAGAATCCACGTGTAGGCAGAGAGTGGTGGTTTGAGAGCGGCAGTGCTGACGAGGGTCTCTGACGGTCTGGCGGGACTAGAGTCCGGCCCTTCGTGTACGAGGACTTCCATCCTCGAGATACCTCGATCGCCGGAGAATGCGATGCCACAGATCTCATGGGGACGGCTCGCCTCGAGCGTGTCGCCCCTTCTTGGTTCGTCGATTCGCGCGAGCGTTTGATAGGGCGCCGCATCGCTCCATCCACGCTGTTGCCAGTACCCCCGATAGTCGCCGGCCACCAGCTCGATTGACTCGATCCACTTGACGTTCTTCATGCCATAGATACCGGGCACAATCGCGCGCACTGGGGCGCCATGTTCGCGGGGGAGCGGTTGGCCATTCATCTCGTAGGCAAGCAGCGTTCCCGGGTGCAACGCGTGCGCGAGAGGAATGCTGTCAGTGTAATTGTCGGCGGCGATGAAAACGAGGTCGCCGGTTCCACGCCCACTACTCGCACCTGCCTGTTGCAGGACAGTGGACAGCTGCACGCCTTTCCAGAGGGCCGTGCTGATCGCGCGCGCCGGCACGGAGTTTCCCACGCACGCGAGCGTGGCGAACTCTTCCGTTGAAGGCATTGCGCGCAGATCATCAATTGACAGCGAGAGCGGACGTGCCACAACGCCATGCACATCGAGTCGCCACGACGCGATCTCGATGCGAGGATCCGAGAAGAAGAGATTCTTGGAGACCCGGTAGTGATCGCCCGCCGGTGTCACAGCAGGCGTCTGGCCACGAGGCCATTTGATGCCACGCGCCACCATCCCGCCGCCGCCAAACACTCTGTACGCGACAGTCGCCAGACCCCCAGCCCCCATGACGGCAAGGATCTGGCGACGATTCACCCTCCGCGTCCTTCGTGCCCTTCGGCGCCTTCGACTTGTTGAACCGCCTCACGCCTTCAACAGGCGGTTCACTTCACTCCAGTTGACTACGTTCCACCATGCACCCAGGTAGTCAGCGCGGCGGTTCTGATACTTCAAGTAGTACGCATGTTCCCAGACATCCACGCCGAGAACTGCCTTCTTGCCATCCATCAGAGGATTGTCCTGATTCGGCGTGCTCGTGATCTCGAGCTTGCCGCCGTTGTCCACCAGCCACGCCCATCCGCTGCCGAATCGAGCCATTCCGGCGGCCTGAAATTGTTCCTTGAACTTGTCGAAGCTGCCAAACGCGGCGTTGATGCCGTCGGCCACTGCCCCACTCGGCGCGCCCCCTGCGTTGGGTGCCATGAGCTTCCAGAACAGCGAGTGATTCCAGTGACCGCCCGCGTTATTGCGGACCGCCGTACGGATGTCCTCGGGGACGGTGTTCACGTTGCGCACCAAATCATCGAGGCTCTTGCTGTGCAGCTCGGGATGCTTGTCGAGTGCCGCATTGAGATTCGTCACGTAGGTCTGATGATGCTTGCCATGGTGAATCTGCATCGTCTGCGCGTCGATATGCGGTTCGAGCGCGCCGTGGTTGTACGGCAGTGCGGGCAACTCATGGGCCATTGCGGTTATCTCCTGAAATAGCGGGACTAAAGTCCCGCTCTACGTACGAACTGTTGAATGGAATCCGTAGCGCGGGACTTCGGTCCCGCGACAATTGGTCGCGCGGGATCATTGAATCGAGAGCATGCGATCTAATGCGATCCTAGCCCATTTCTTTTGCTCGTCCGCGACGGTGACCTGGTTGTACACCTCACCGTCGAGCAGTCCCTCGAGGACCCAGAGCAGATGATTCGGCGACACACGGAACATGGTGGAGCAGAGGCAGCCCACCTGATCCAGAGAGAGCACCGTTTTCTCGGGCGCCACTTCCTCAGCAAGCCGATGCACCAGATGGATCTCAGTACCAACCGCCCAGGTGGTCCCAGGCGCGGCGTCCCGGACCTGTTTCAGGATGTACTCCGTCGAGCCGCTGTCGTCTGCTGCCTGCAGAACGTCGAACGGGACCTCAGGATGGACGATCACGCGAACGCCGGGATGTTGCTGGCGCACGGCTTCGATCTGCTTGACGGTGAATCGCACGTGGACTGAGCAGTGGCCCTTCCACAGGATTAGTCGCGCACGATCCAGCTCGTCCCTCGTCAGCCCACCGAATGGCTCGAACGGATCCCACACCACCATCTCGTCCAGCGGCACACCCATTTTCCAGGCAGTGTTCCGGCCGAGATGTTGATCGGGCAGGAAGAGGATCTTTTCCTGCTGACGCCACGCCCATGCCAGCGTCCCGGCAGCGTTGGACGACGTGCAGATGGTGCCGCCACGCTCGCCAACGAACGATTTAATGGCTGCCGCGGAATTGATGTAGGTAACCGGCACGACGTCAGCGGCCACGCCCATCTGCGCCAGCTCGGCCCAGCACGTTTCCATTTGGTCGGGCGCCACCATGTCGGCCATGGAGCAGCCCGCTGCAAGGTCGGGCAGAATCACCTTCTGATGTGGCAGCGCGAGGATGTCTGCGCTTTCCGCCATGAAGTGCACGCCGCAAAAGACAATGTAGTCGGCTGACGGGTGCTTGGCGATCTCGCGCGAGAGCTTGAACGAATCCCCGGTGTAGTCGGCGAAACGAATCACCTCGTCGCGCTGGTAGTGGTGTCCGAGGATGACGAGACGATCCCCCAGGGCCGCGCGAGCCGCGGCGATGCGCAGCTCCATCTCCTCGTCGGACAGACTCAGATAGGCCTCGGGGAGCGGTTGCCGCTCGTGAAGGCTCTGCTTCTCGACTTCGTTGAGCACGGGAAGAAACGTTCCGGCCACGGCATTCTCCTCGCGGTCGCGCCGAGATTGTGAAAAGTTTCGCAATCTGCGGACGCGAAAAAACCAAGCGCCGCACCCCGGCTCATCTCGCCGGCGCAACACTTGGTTCAAGAGTAATTATAACAAAAAGACGAACGGCGAGGTCTACGGCCTACGGATAATCTGCGTAATCACCGTAGGACGGAGGACCGTGGACCGTGGGCCGTGGACTGTTAGGCCGAGCGTGCCTGCGGCGAAGCCAGAGGCACGCGTACCACGTTGTAGAGCGTGTCTCGCTCGATGGGCTCGCGGCCGGCGTCGCGGATAAGCGTCTCAATCTCGTGCGTGGACAAGGCAAAGGGTGTTTGCGCCCCGGCCTGGTGGTAAATCGTCTCTTCCTGAACGGTGCCATCCAAGTCATCCGCACCAAACCACAACGCGGTCTGCGCGACTTCGACGCCCGATGAAATCCAGTAGGCCTTGATGTGATCGACGTTGTCGAGCAACAGCCGCCCGACGGCGTGGACGCGGAGCGTGTCGCTCGCTGACGGCGGCGGAAGCTTGCGCATTTGATTGTTGTCGGGGTGAAACGCGAGCGGGATGAATGCCTGGAAGCCGCCCGTCTCGTCCTGCAACGACCGCACCTGCAGCATATGGTCGACGCGCTCCTCCGTTGTCTCGATGGTCCCGTACAACATCGTCACATTCGTCCGCATGCCGATGCGGTGCGCGGTACGGTGAATCGCCAGGTATCGATCGCCGTCGCATTTGTCGTGGCAAATCTTGCGGCGCACGCGCGCGGCAAAGATTTCCGCGCCGCCCCCGGGCAAGGAGTCGAGCCCGGCCTCCCGCAATTCCACGAGTACCTGCTCGTCGGTCATGCCATAGAGATCGGCGAAGTACGCGATTTCGACCGCCGTGAAGCACTTCAAATGAATGTCGGGCCGGATGCCTTTGAGTCCACGAAGCAGATCCTTGTAGTAGTCGAACGGCAACTCCGGATGGAGCCCGTTGACGATGTGGACCTCGGTGAGCGGCTCGTGTGCGCGCTGGCGCAACTTCGAGAGCACCTGTTCGACGGTCATCGTGTGCGCGCCCGCATCAGTAGGCTTGAGACGCGCGAATGCGCAGAAGAGGCAGGACGCTTCGCAGACGTTGGTCGCCTCGAGCCGAAGATTGTGGTTGAAGTACGTCCGGGCGCCATGCCGGCGTTCGCGCTCGCGGTTCGCCAGCCATCCCAGCGCCAGCAAATCGGGTGTCGCAAACAGTCGTACGCCATCATCAAACGTGAGACGCTCACTCGCGTCGAGTTTGTCGGCGATGTCCGACAGCTGTGACCGCTGCAACCGCGCCTGCATGTGGCTGTTTTTGCCTTTTGCCTTTTGCCTTCTGCCTTTTGCCTTGTCCTCAGGCAACCCCGAGAACCTGAGAGCGCAGCGTGCGGGCCCGCGGGCCGTCCAGCTCCGCCATCAGGATGCGCTGCCACTGCCCGAGCACGACTTCCCCACCGCTGATCTGCAGCGTGAGTGAATGACCCAGCAGCAACGCCCGCAGGTGTGAATCGGCGTTCATGCGGTCGCAATCCGAATGCTCAGGGTCGTTGTGCATGTAATAGCGATCGCGGGCGACCATGTCTTCGAGAAAGCGTTTGATATCGACGAGAAGCGCCTTCTGCGATTCATTGATGAAGAGCGCGCAAGTGGTGTGCATGGACCACAGGGTAATGATGCCCTCGCGGATCTTGAATTGCCGCACATAGTCCATGACTCGATCGGTCAAATCCACGAGATCGATACGGTCCCCTGTATCGATAACGAAGTTCTCGCCGTGGATGACCAGGCTCCCGGCCGTTACCGACGCTACCTGCTGCAGAGGCGTCTCCCGGGCGGTCACCGTCGAACTTTTGCTCATGCCGTAAGCAAGTTTAGCGAACTGCTATACTCATTGCCACAACCGACGCCAGCCCGGGCAGTCAGGGAAGCTGGGTGCAAAACCCACACGGTTTCGCCACTGTAAGCGGGGAGCGCGCGTTCTCTTTCGGTAATCAGTCGATTACCCGTCACTGTCGCTCAGGCGATGGGAAGACGCGAACGCCGCGCACCGATCCGCAAGTCAGGAAACCTGCTGAGACTGGGACGTCCCATGCCGCCGCTCACGCGGCGACCGGCGCGACATACGCCGGGGAGGACCCAATGAACACCTTTTGCCGCGTTCGCGGTCAGTTTTCAGTTGCCAGTTTTTCGCTCGAGAAGGCCATCCTTACGGCCAGCTTCATCGTCCTTACGTGCGGCCTTGCGTTTGCACAAACGCGCGTGGAAGGACGCCTTGTTGATCAGCAGGGCCGTGCGGTTCCGCACGCGACAGTCATTGCGATCGGTCTGACGAGTGCACCCATCTCGACCGAGAGCGATGCCGAGGGACGCTTCATCTTCGAATCGATTCAGTCGGGACAGTACGATCTCACCGCTTCAGCGCCAGGACTGCTGGGTGACGCACGCGGCGTCGTAATCAAAGACGACGCGTCGCCGAGCGTTGATATCACAATGCGCGTGAGCGCCGTCACCGAGACGTTGGTGGTGTCCGCGTCGCAGATCGATCAGCCGCTGTCGCGAACCTCTGACAGCGTCACGGTGATCACGGGGCAGGAGCTCGAGGCTCGACAAATCACGTCTCTTGGTGCAGCGCTGGCGACAGTGCCCGGCTTCGCCGTGGCTCGCAATGGCGGCCCAGGGACGCTGACCTCGCTCTTTCCGCGCGGCGGTGAATCGGACTACACACTCGTGTTGATCGACGGCGTTCGCGCCAACTCATTCGGCGGCGGACTCGACCTGTCGCAAGTACCACTGGCAGATGTCGATCGGATCGAAGTGGTGCGCGGTCCGCAAAGCGCAATTTACGGGGCTGATGCTATCGGCGGTGTCGTGCAGGTGGTCACGCGCCAGGGCGGGCCGCCGTCGGTGCATGCGCAAATCGAGGGTGGTCGTCGTGCGACCCGTCGCGTACTCGCCGGGACGAATGGCGAGATCGATGGCTGGCGCTGGCAAGCCGGTGGCGATTATTTCCAGGACGAAGGTTTCACCGGCACCGCGCCAGCCAGTGGTGAGCAGGTGTCAAATGACGATGCGCGCGAGCGACAGGGATGGATTGGCGCGGGTTGGCGCGCCGATCGCGGCACTGACCTGCAGGGCGCCTTCCGGTACGTCGATACCGATCGGGGCGCCCCGGGCGCGTTCGGTTCCGATCCGGCAGGTCGCTTTTTTGGCGTCGATCGAATTTCCCGCGGCACGACCGAACGCAGCTCCATCGGGCTGCGCGTCGTTCACCCCTGGACCGGCCCGTCGAGTCGTGTGCGGCAGCGCGTCGAGCTCGATCTGGCGGATTACGACCTCCGTTTTCTGAGCCAATTCGACCCCTTGAACCCGTCACACGCAGACACGCGCCGCGCACATGGCCGCATCCAGACCGATGCCGTCCTCAATGCGCGCCTGGGCATATCGGGCGGCGGAGAGTGGCTGTCCGAACGCGCACGCAGCACGTTCATCACGGCCGGTCCACAACAGATACCGATCAATCGTCTCGTCGTCGGTGCGTTTGGCGAAGCGCGCTGGACTGCACACGAACGCGTCACGGTTCAGGCTGGCCTCAGAACAGAGCGCATCAGGCGCGACACGCTTGCAGCAAATCCATCGGGGTTCTCACCCCGACCCGATTTCGCAGCCGACACAGTGGTTTCGGTCAACCCGAAAGTGTCTGCGTCGTGGCTGGTGAGCCCAGCCACGCCGGCCGACGGCGCACGCGCATGGACACGACTGCGGGTGGCTGGTGGCACAGGCATTCGACCACCGGACGCTCTCGAGATCGCCTTCACCGACAACCCTGACCTCGAGCCTGAACGGAGCCGGAGCGTCGAGGTTGGCGTGACCCAGGCGCTGGCTGGCGGCGCCGTGCAACTGGACGCAACGACATTCTTCAATCAGTACGACGAGTTGATTGTGTTCGTCGGCTCGCTGCGTGATGCCAGCCGATACCGCACGGACAATATTTCGAACGCGCGTGCCAGGGGCCTCGAAACGTCGGCCGCCTATCGCACTACCGGAGGCGTCAGCCTTCGCGGCACCTACACATTTCTTGATACGGAAATTCGCGCGGTTGACGGTCTCGCACAGGCGCCTTCGCCGTACCGCGTCGGCGACGCGCTGCTGCGACGGCCAACCCACCAGGGGTCAGTGGCGGTCGATTGGACCCTGCCGCGCGCGACGCTGTTCGCGATGGTGGAGAGCCGCGGGGCGACACTGGACGCCGAACCCGCCTTTGGGGCAAGCGGCGGCTTGTACGAGAATCCCGGCCGAACGGTCATGGATGTGGGAGGATCGTTCCGCGTGGTGCGCGGTGTCGACGTGTTTGCGCGCGTACTCAACCTCTTCGACCGTGACTACGAAGAGGTCCTCGGCTTCCCCGCACCGGGACGCACGGCCTTCGCAGGGGTTCGTGTTGCTGCGCGCCGATAACGTTTCGTTTTGGTATGGCGCGGCTAAACCCGCGCTCTCCAATCAACCGGAGGGCGGGACTTCGGTCCCGCCTGTATTGGACCGCGTGTCCGCCGAGATTCCACGGGGCCGCATCGTTGGCATCCTCGGCCCCAACGGTTCCGGCAAAACAACGCTGCTTCGCCTGCTGAGCGGCACCCGCCGGCCGACCGAGGGACAGGTACTGCTCGAAGGCAGCCCGCTCCACAGCTTGTCGCGGCGTGCCGTCGCGCAGCGCATGGCCGTCGTCCCGCAGGAGACGCAGCTCGCCTTCGAATACACGGTGCTCGAAATGGTTCTCATGGGCCGCCACCCACACCTGGGCCTGTTCGAGCTCGAGGGCCCGAGCGATTTCGCCGTGGCCAGGGAAGCGCTACGTACGACGGGCACGGCGGCACTGGAGGATCGGCGCTTCAGCACGTTGAGCGGAGGCGAAAAGCAGCGTGTCGTCATCGCGGCCGCGCTCGCGCAGTCGTCCGAGATCCTCCTTCTGGACGAGCCGACGGCGTCGCTGGATCTGGCGTATCAGCTCGAGGTCGCGTCGTTGGTGACACGTCTCAATCGGGAGCGAGGCGTGACTCTGGTGATCTCGACCCACGATCTCAACCTTGCCGCCGCCGTCTGCAGCCAAGTCGTGATGCTTCGAGAGGGACGCGTAATCGCTGCCGGCGCGACGAGGGAGGTGTTGACGCCAGACAATATCCGCGAGTTGTACGACGTGCAGGCCGACGTGCATACGCACGAGGCGACTGGGCATTTGGTCGTCGTGCCGATAGCCCGATCGATTTCGCGAAGATGAGTATCCCTTCAGCCAAATCGATCCCCATTGGCCTCATCCACCGTCGCTTGTGGACAACCGTCCCGCTGTTTGGGGTCCTCACAGCGGCCGTGCTGATCATCGCGCCGACGA
The DNA here is from genome assembly GCA_963846425.1 of uncultured Acidobacteriota bacterium. Classification (GTDB taxonomy): domain Bacteria; phylum Acidobacteriota; class Vicinamibacteria; order Vicinamibacterales; family UBA2999; genus JACCSI01. The sequence goes on from CAWJVW010000005.1 coordinate 370,144, forward strand.
TCGGCAGCACGCCGATCAGCCTGGTCCGCGCATTCGATCGGTCGATCCCGTGGGCAGACAACGTCGATGCCCAAATCTTTTTCGTCGCTCGGCTCCCTCGAGTGCTTGCCGGGGCGCTGGTCGGATCGACGCTCGCCGCGGCAGGCGTCGTCATGCAGGCGCTGCTGCGAAATCCGCTGGCGACACCATTCACGTTGGGCGTATCTGCGGCAGCTGCATTGGGGGCGATGAGTGCGATTGCCCTTCACCTCGATGCCACGCTCCTGGGCCCGGCCGCGATTCCAACTGCGTGTTTTGGTGGCGCGATGATCGGTACTTCGCTCGTGTACTTTCTCGCAACACGCATGAGCGGCGGCCTTTCAACCAACGTCCTCCTGTTGGCGGGTGTGACGCTCAACACGCTTTTTTCGGCCCTGATTACGTTCGTCCAGTATCTCGTTGATGCCGCGGACTGGTATCGCACGGCACGGTGGCTGTTGGGAAACCTGGACGTCAGCAGCTTCAATCCCATTCTCGCCACCGTCCCGTTGATAGCGTTGTCGTTCGGCCTCTTCGCAATGCTGCCCCGCACGCTCAACTTGTTGACGCTGGGCGAGGACGTGGCCGGCGCACGCGGCGTCAACGTTGGGCGAGCGCAGCGAATCGCGTTTCTCAGCGCGTCGTTGGCGACAGGCGCAGCCGTCTCGCTCGCCGGTCCGATTGGCTTTATCGGCATCGTTGTACCGCACTTGGTTCGGTTGCTAGTTGGCTCCGATCACCGAATCGTGTTGCCAGCAGCCACGCTTTTTGGTGCGGCCTTTCTGGTGTCCTGCGATCTCATCGCGCGGACGGCCATCGCGCCCGTCGAGCTGCCCGTGGGCATCGTCACGGCACTCATCGGCGGACCGATTTTCTTGTGGCTGTTGGTGAGGAAGGCATGAAGGGGTCGCCGGTCGCCGGTCGTCGGTCGCAGCGCGTCAGGCTTTTCTTCGTCGCCTTCGTTGCCTTCGTGTCCTTCGTGCCCGCCGAGCATGCTGTTCACGCGAGGCAGATCCGGGCGAGCCGGGTCATTTCTCTTGTACCGGCCCTAACTGAAATGGTTTTTGCGATTGGTGCGGGGGACAGCGTGATCGCCGTCAGCAGCTACGATGACTATCCTCCCCAAGTGCGCTCACTGCCGAAAGTAGGCGCGTTGATCGATCCCGACGTCGAACGGATCATTTCGCTCAGACCCGATCTGGTCCTGCTGTACGGCAGCCAGACCGATCTGATGACACAGTTGGCGCGGGCAGCCATTCCCCACTTCCAGTATCGCCACGGCGGGCTGTCGGCAGTAACCGAAACGATTCGCGCGCTTGGCCAGCGCACCGGCCGCGCGAAAGACGCTGAGGCGCTTGCCGCCGACATCGATCGGCGGCTTGCATCCCTGCGACAGCGGACGGCAACGCTGAAGAAGCCTCGCACGCTTCTGGTCTTCGGCCGCGAGGGTGGATCGCTCAGAAACATTTACGCCAGCGGCGGGCGCGGCTTTCTGCACGACATCCTCGAGGCCGCGGGCGGGATCAACGTTTTCGCAGACGTGACGGCCGAGTCCGTGCAGGCGTCGAGCGAGCTGATTCTGGCGCGGGCACCGGACGTGATTCTCGAAATCCGTTCGACCGACATCCCCGCCGAACCGGACCGCGCCGCCGAGGCAGCTACCTGGAAGCAACTCGCCAGCGTACCGGCCGTTCGCACGGGTCGCATCTATCTGATGACCGGCCGCGCCATCGGCGTTCCTGGACCTCGAGTGGCCGACAGCGCCGAGCAAATCGCCGCGGTGCTTCATCCCCGTCCATGAAGATTCTCGTCAGCTGGTCTTCGGGCAAGGACTCGGCGTGGGTGCTGCATATGTTGAACCAGACGCATCCGGGGATGGTCGCCGGGCTTTTGACAACTCTCAACGAGGCATTCGATCGCGTGGCCATGCACGCGGTTCGCCACTCGCTGCTTCAGGCACAAGCGGAGGCGGCCGGTTTGCCGCTCCACCTGGTGAACATTCCGTGGCCGTGCTCGAACCCGGACTACGAACAGCGCATGGGCCATGCGCTGAGGACGATCGTTCTCCAGGACTTCACGCATGTCGCCTTTGGCGATCTGTTTCTCGAGGACGTGCGGCGCTATCGGGAAGAGCGCCTCGCCGGAACGGGGCTGACGCCACTCTTTCCCTTGTGGAAGACCAAGCCCACGTCGGAACTCGCGCGGGAGATGATCGCTGGCGGCCTGCGCGCGCATCTGACGTGCATCGATCCCCGCAAGCTGGACGCTTCGTTTGCCGGGCGCCAGTACGATGAATCGCTGATCGCGGATCTGCCAACCGGCGTCGATCCCTGTGGCGAAAACGGCGAGTTTCACTCGTTCGTGTCGGATGGACCGATGTTCGCTCGACGGATCGAGGTGGAACTCGGCGAAACCGTGGAACGCGATGGTTTCGTGTTTACGGACATGAAACAGGTGCGAGGGGTGCGCTAGGTGCGACAGGTGCGAGGGGTGCGGTGCGGTGCACGGGTGCACAGGTGCATAGGTGCACGCGACTGGTGCACGAATGCACCGCACGAGTGCACCTCTGCACCGCACCTCTGCACCGCACCTGTGCACCCGCGCACCTGTGCACCGCACCGCACCTGTCGCACCTGTCGCACCCAGCGCACCTGACACACCCGTATGTATCCCCACCGTATCGTTTGCCTTACCGAAGAAACTACTGAGACCCTTTACCTGCTCGGCGAAGGGGATCGCGTCGTTGGCATCTCGGGATACACCGTGAGGCCACCGGAAGCCCGACAGAAGCCCAAGGTCTCGTCATTCCTGCACGCACGATACGAAAAGATCGCCGCGCTCGAGCCCGATCTGATCCTCGCGTTCTCAGATCTCCAAGCAGACATCACAAACGACCTCGTGCGTCGTGGCTACCCTGTGTTTACGTTCAATCAGCGCAGCGTCGCGGAGATCTTCCAGATGATCCGCATCCTCGGCGGGATCGTCGGCGTGTCGGACAAAGCGGACACCCTGGTGCGAGAGCTCGAGGAGGGCCTCGAGCGGATACGTGCGTCAGCGGCACTTTTTCCCAAACGCGCGCGCGTGTACTTCGAGGAGTGGGACGATCCGCTGATCTCCGGGATCCAATGGGTCGAGGAGCTGATCGAAATTGCCGGCGGCGACCCGATCTTTCCACAGCTGCGGCAGGCGAAGCTTGCAAAGGATCGGACAGTCTCCAGCGAGGATGTCATCGCCGCCGCGCCCGACATTATCGTCGGATCCTGGTGCGGCAAGCCGGTGCGCAAGGAACGGATTGCCGCGCGATCAGGCTGGGAGGCGATTCCGGCTGTGCGGACCGGCCATATCCACGAGGTGAAGTCGACGTTTATCCTGCAGCCGGGTCCCGCGTCGTTGACCGAGGGCGTCGCGCAGCTGCACGCGATTGTCAGTGGATGGGCGATGCGCCGAGAAACAGATCCGACTCCGCCGCGGGAATGATGCCGGTCGCCGTAGCTCGTTCGAAGAGTATCTGCACGGCGCGCCTGCCATCCGCGCCCAGATCGACCGAATACTCATTTACGTACAGGTCGATGTGCCGATACATCACGTCTTCGCTCATGTCCTGGGCATGTTCACGAACAAATGGCAGGCTCACACCACGATTGGCGAACGCGTACTCCACGCTGCGCCGCAGCACACGGTCCATCGTCTGCTGGACGTCGCGCGGCACTGAACGGTTGACCACGATGCCGCCCAAGGGGATGGGGGCGCCAGTCTCGTCTTCCCAGAACTCGCCAAGATCGATGATCTTGTTGAGGCCCTTCGCTTCGTAAGTGAACCGGTTCTCGTGAATGATCAGCCCAGCGTCGTAGTGTCCGTCGAGGACCGCTGATTCGATGGCTGAAAACACGACCTCGGTCTTATCCCTGGCGTCTGGGAATGCGAGACCGAGGAGGAAATTGGCGGTCGTGTACATGCCTGGAATTGCGATGCGAAGTCTTCCAGATGCAACCTCTGCCTGTGAAATCGGTCGTCTCGAAATGAGCAACGGACCGCACCCTCGTCCGAGCGCGCTGCCGGCATTCAGGAGCACGTATCTGTTCGTGCAGTGCGCATACGCATGGAAACTGAGCTTGGTGACGTCAGCGTCGCCGGCAAAGGCAGCACGGTTCAGGGCTTCGACGTCCGCCAAACGTACGTCAAAGTCGAGCCCCTCCAGATCGATTCGCCGATGCACGATCGCGTCGAATATGAAGCAGTCGTTGGGACACGGGGAGAAACCGAGGGATAGCGTCATGCGAAGTCGAGGATGTTCAAGGATGTTTGGCAGAGTTTGCTGATTGCTTCGGGCATCGCCCACGCCCCACGGTTTCGCCTTTCTACAACGTTGGACACAGCCCGCACCTGCGCGAATGGGACCTCATGGATCATGCAGGCATACATGAACGCCGCGCCTTCCATGCTTTCGACCTGAGGGTCGAATCGCTGAGCGGCGAGGCCGATCGATCGATCGTTTCCGTGAACGGTATTGACTGTAATTCCCCTGACAGCCGGAAGGCGGCTGAGTGTCGCGTTCGCCGGCGGATTCTCGTTCACCAACCGGCCGCCACGGAACGGCCATTCTTCGGTGCCGAGCAAGCCAAGATCCTGAATCGTCACGAACCGGTCGTCGTCTTCCGCGCCTAATTCTGCAAGACAGTCGGAGATCACGTGCACCACCGCTCCAGGTGCCAGCGCCCTATCGAACGACCCGCACACCCCGAGGTTCAGCGCCAGGTCGTATCGCTGACCCGCGCACACGCGCGAGCTCCATGCAGCGGTGGCCACCATTCCCACGCCGGTGACCAGGACGTCCACGTCATGACCGCCGCGCGTGTAGCTCGTCACGCGGGCCGATCCTGTGGAAGTGTGATGAAGTTCAGCCAGCAGCGGATCGATCTCCAGGCTCGTGGCAGCGACGAGGAGAATCCGCATGTCGAAAGAAGAATCCTACTGGGTACACCGTGGGGCGGCGACGGGGACGCCCTGCATGACGAGGGCCTTGTAGTCGGCCAGCTCCTGCTCACAGCGCTGCTTCTTGCTCTTGTTCCAGAGTTGCTGGGCGGCCCAGTACGCAAGCGCCGAGAAAGGCACAGCCGGCGATCGGTATTCCTTGGGCGTGACGAATTCAAGAACCTCCCTGTGCGTGGGGCCCCCATACGGCACAGGACCCGTCAAAGGGAAATTCTCGAGCAGGTTGATCCTCGGCGACGTCCCGTAGACTTCGACCGTGAACTCGAATTTGAGGGGACCGCTCGCACCTTGTTCCCTCACCTCGGCCTCGCCAAGCTCGCGTCGGATGCGCGCCAGCGACACGCCGAGTTTCGACGGATCGATGGATTCGGCTGAAGGTTTTTGCGTTTCGCCCGTGGTGGGAGGCTGCTGGGCCAAAGCTGCCGGCGGCAACATGAGAATCGCGACGAACAGGGCCGTGGCGCGCTTCATATTCACGGTTAAGACGCCCGCAAGGGCCTCAAGGCTCTACCAAAGGCCTAGTTGCAATTTCGCTGCCTCGGACATCATCTCCTTTGTCCAGGGCGGTTCCCACACGATCTCGACCTTGGCTTCCGTCACACCCGGCACGGCAGCCGCCTTTTGTTGAACTTCCACGGGCAAGCTTTGCGCAGCCGGGCACGCCGGGGCGGTCAATGTCATGCGCACGCCCACGCGGCCATCCTTGTCAACGAGCACATCGTAGATGAGCCCGAGCTCGCGAATGTTGACCGGGATCTCCGGATCAAAGACCGTGCTGAGCACCTCAAGCACCTGCGGCCGGATGTCCTGCATGTTGACTGGATCGGGAACGATGTCCGCGATCGATTGACTCAGCTCGTTCGCGGGACTGTCCTCAGGGGCATTCGAGAGCGGGTACATAGGTAGGAATCGTGAGTCTGTCATGTGTTGGTTTCAGTTTCCAGTTGCCAGTTGTCAGTTCAAAAGCCGTGGCGTCTTTGAACTGGAAACTTGAAACTGGAAATTACTCTGTGCTCACCGTCCCCGGCTCCCCCGCAACCGCCGCTTTGAGCGTATGCCAGGCGAGGCTGGCGCACTTCACACGAGTGGGAAATTCCCGAACGCCGGAAAGAACGGACAATTTGCCAAGATCGGGCAATGCGGTTTCGGCGGATGAGGTCACCATATCGTGAAAGCGGTCGAACAAAGCCCGTGCTTCGCCGACGGTTTTGCCTTTCAGGGCGTCGGTCATGAGCGACGCCGAGGCTTTCGAGATAGCGCATCCTGTTCCCTGAAACGACACATCGCTGATGCGGTCGCCATCGAGTTTCACATAGAGAGTGAGCCGATCGCCGCATAGCGGATTGAAGCCCTCCTGCGTACGCGTCGCCTCGTCCATGGCGCGAAAATTCCGGGGCCGGCGGTTGTGATCGAGAATGACCTCCTGATAGAGATCCGTTAAATCCGACATCAGCCGAAGACCTCGCGGACCCGATGGAGCGATGCGATCAGCGCATCGATATCCTCGCGCGTGTTGTAAATGGCCAGCGACGCGCGAATCGTGGCTGTGATGCCGTAGCGATCCATCACGGGCTGCGCGCAGTGCTGCCCCGTTCGCACCGCGATTCCCTCGCGGTCGAGGACGGTGCCGACATCGTGCGGGTGCACACCTTCCATCGTGAATGACAAAACGCCGGTCTTTTCACGCGCCTGGCCGATGACCCTCGTCCCCGCAACCTCCTGTAACCGATCCGTGGCATACGCCAGCACGCTGTCCTCGTGCGCGAGTGCGCCGTCGCGATCGATCGTGTCGAGGTAGTCGATGGCGGCGCCGAGCCCGACGACTCCGGCAATGTTCGGCGTCCCCGCCTCGAATTTGTACGGCACCACATTGTAGGTGGTCTTCTCGAACGTGACCGACGCAATCATGTCGCCGCCGCCGCGGTACGGTGGCATCGCTTCGAGCAACGATCGGCGTCCGTACAGGACGCCCGTGCCGGTTGGGCCGAACATCTTGTGGCTCGAGAAGACGTAGAAGTCGCAGTCGAGCGAACGAACGTCCACCACCAGATGCGGCACGGCCTGCGCGCCGTCGATGAGCACGACGGCGCCATGCGCGTGGGCCGCTTCAATCATCGATCGGACGGGGTTGATCGTGCCGAGGGCGTTGGAGATGTGACTGACCGCAACGATCCTGGTGCGATTCGAGAGCAGGGCCTCGTAGGCGTCGAGCTCAATTTCACCGCGCTCGTTGATGGGGGCGACCCGAAGCGTCGCGCCCGTCTGCTCGCACAGGATCTGCCACGGCACGATGTTCGAGTGATGCTCGAGCCAGGACAGGACCACTTCATCGCCCGGCCGAAGGTTCATCCGGCCATAGCTCTGCGCAACGAGATTGATCCCATCGGTCGTGCCGGTGGTCAGCACGATCGACTTTTCGTCACCCGCGTTGATGAACCGCGCGGACTTTGCGCGCGTGCCTTCGTACGCCTTCGTCGCTCGCTCGCTGAGCAAGTGCGTCGCGCGATGGATGTTCGCGTTGTAGTGCTGATAGTAGTCGTCGAGTGCCTCGAGGACCTGACGCGGCTTCTGGCTCGTGTTGGCGCTGTCGAGATACACCAGAGGCTTCTCGTGGACGAGCTCTGACAGGATGGGAAAGTCCGCGCGGACCTTCTGCACATCGAAGGGTGCGCGCGCGTTTGTATTCGCGGGACCGACCCTCTCCGCCGAGGTTACGGCGGTCGAGAAGTCCGGCGCCACGGGTGTCGAGTCCCCCGCGGTGATTTGGGCCGTGCGCCCTGGGCCGTGGGCCGTGGGCTGCGGTATCAGGCTAGGCATGGTCCGCCAAATCTCTATCCAATTGCACGAACAGTTCGCGCTCCAACTGCGCCCGCAACGGCTCGATCGTGATGCCTTCGAGCACCTCACCGGCATACGCATGAATGAGCATGTCGCGCGCATCGCGGAGAGTCAGGCCGCGGGCGCGCAGATAAAACAGCGCTTCCTCGTCGAGTTGTCCGATGGCAGCGCCATGCGTGCACTTCACGTCGTCCGCGAAAATCTCGAGCTGCGGGTTCGAGTTGATCTGTGCCTCGTCCGACAGCAGGAGCGCACGGTTGGTTTGCTTCGCGTCAGTCTTCTGCGCGTCCTCGCGGACGATGATGCGGCCGTTGAATATCGCCCGCGCACGACCGTCGAGGATGCCTTTGTAGAGCTCGTGACTCGTGCAGTGGGGGCTGGCATGGTCGATGGTCGTGTGGTTGTCCACCAACCGGTCGCCGTCCACGAGATAGCACCCGTCGAGCGCGCAATGCGCGCCCTCGCCACCCAGGACGGCCATGATGTCGTTGCGCAGCAGTTTCCCGCCCAGAGTCACTGCGCGCGACCGGAACGTAGCGGTGCGCTGCAGATGCACATGGAGCGACGCGATGTGGTATGCCGTGTCGATCTCGCGCTGGTCCGTATAGAGGTCAAGGGTCGCGTTTTCACCCACGGACACTTCGGTCACTGCGTTCGTGAAATGGCACTCCCCGGCAGAGCCGAGAAAGGTCTGCGCCACGCGGGCCTGACTGTTGGCGCCGGCCACGATCAGCGTGCGCGGATGCACCATCGTTTTCCCGGCGCCCCCGTTGATGACCACGATGTGAATCGGCGCATCGACAACCGTATTCGCGGGAATGACGACGAACGCGCCGTCGTGCAGGAATGCCGTGTTGAGCGCGACGAACGGTGCATGCTCCCACGCGACCTGAGCCAGGTGCGTGGCCTCGGGCGCGTTGGCCGCAATCGCGCGAGCGAGACTCCCCGCAACGACCCCCGCAGGGAGCGTGCCGGTCGTCGAGAGCTCAGGCGCGAACTGCCCGTTCAGAATCACGATCCGCGCCGCCGTCGGACCCAGTGACACCAGACCGGTCAGCTGCGCGGCGTTGGTCGGCGCAGACTCCGCAAGCCGGAACGCCGTGTTGGCAATTGGGGCGACGTTGGTGAATCGCCAGTCTTCCTGCCGGACCGTCGGAAAACCAAGCGCGCTGAACCGCGCCGCGCCGCGCTCCCGCAGCTCGCGCAACCACGGCGGTGCCGACACGCCGCGGCCTTGCGTGAAGCGGCCGTGCTCGGCCAGGACGGGATCAAGTCGTTCGGCGACAGATGACATCCCTTACGCCCCCGCGCCCGTGGGTTCCAGCCAGCCGTAACCCTTTTCTTCCAGCTCCAGCGCCAGTTCGCGACCGCCGGAGCGGACGAGCAGACCGTCGCTCAACACATGGACGTAGTCCGGCACGATGTAGTTCAGCAGGCGCTGGTAGTGCGTGACGACGACAAACGAGCGATCCGGGCTGCGCATCCCGTTCACGCCGCTGGCGACAATCTTGAGGGCGTCGATGTCGAGTCCCGAGTCCGTCTCATCGAGAATCGCGAGGCGCGGCTCGAGCACCGCCATGTGGAAGATCTCGTTGCGCTTCTTCTCGCCGCCCGAGAATCCCTCGTTCACCGATCGCTGCAGCATCGCCTCGTCAACCTGAAGCAGCTTGGCCTTCTCGCGGATGAAGACCATGAAGTCCATGGCATCCATCTCCTCGAGCCCCTGGTGCTTGCGCCTGGCGTTGAGCGCGGCCTTCAGAAAGTAGGCGTTGTTGACGCCGGGAATCTCGACCGGATACTGGAATGCCATGAAGACGCCTTCGCGCGCGCGCTCGTCCGGCGACATGTCGAGCAGATCCTGGCCCTCGTACCGGGCTTCGCCGCTCGTCACCTCGTAGCCGGGATGGCCAGCCAGGGCTCGCGCGAGCGTGCTCTTGCCAGAGCCATTGGGCCCCATGATCGCGTGCACCTCGCCCTTCCCCACGGTGAGGTTGATGCCCCGGAGGATTTCCTTGTCCTCGGCCTTTACGCGCAGATTCTTGACCTCTAACATCATGACTATCCAACCGACCCTTCGAGAGAGATACCGAGAAGCTTTTGCGCTTCCACTGCGAACTCCATCGGGAGCTCGCGAAACACTTCCTTGCAGAACCCGCTGACGATCATGTTGATCGCGTCTTCCTTCGAAATGCCGCGCTGCTCGCAGTAGAAGATCTGATCCTCACCGATCTTCGAGGTCGAGGCTTCGTGTTCGACGCTTGCCGACGTGTTCTTGATCTCCAGATACGGAAACGTGTGCGCACCGCACCGGTCGCCAATCAACAACGAGTCGCACTGCGAGTAGTTACGCGCGTTGCTGGCGTTCTTGCCAATCTTCACGGCGCCGCGATAGGTGTTCTGGCCGCGGCCGGCTGAGATGCCCTTCGAGACTATCGTGCTCCGGGTGTTCTTCCCGAGGTGGATCATCTTCGTGCCGGTGTCCGCCTGCTGATAGTTGTTGGTGACGGCCACCGAGTAGAACTCACCGACCGAATCGTCGCCCTGCAGGATGCAGCTGGGATACTTCCAGGTGATGGCCGAACCCGTCTCGACCTGGGTCCACGTGATCTTGGAGCGGCGGCCCTTGCAAAGCCCGCGCTTGGTCACGAAGTTGTAGATGCCGCCCTTCCCCTGCTTGTCGCCGGGATACCAGTTCTGCACCGTGGAGTACTTGATCGTTGCGTTCTCGAGCGCAATCAGCTCGACGACCGCAGCGTGGAGTTGGTTCTCGTCACGCATCGGCGCGGTGCAACCCTCGAGATAGCTGACCGTCGCGCCCTCGTCGCAGATGATGAGCGTACGTTCGAACTGCCCCGTGTCCTTCGCGTTGATTCGAAAGTACGTCGATAGCTCCATCGGGCAGCGGACGCCCTTCGGTACGTAGACGAAGCTGCCGTCACTGAAGACCGCGGAGTTCAGCGAAGCAAAAAAGTTGTCGGTGTGCGGCACGACCGACCCGAGATACTGCTTCACCAGATCCGGGTGCTCGCGGACCGCTTCGGAGAACGAGCAGAAAATGATCCCGAGCTTGGCGAGCTTCTCGCGGAACGTCGTGGCGACCGACACCGAGTCGAACACCGCATCGACCGCGACGCCCGCGAGCAACTGCTGCTCAATCAGCGGAATGCCCAGCTTCTCGAACGTGGCACGAATCTCGGGGTCCACCTCGTCCATGCTCCCAAGCTTTTTCTTCTCCTTGGGCGCCGCGTAGTAGCTGATGGCCTGATAGTCGATCGGCGCGTACTTGACGTTCTGCCACTTCGGCTCGGTCATCTTCAGCCAGACCCGATACGCCTTCAGCCGCCAGTCGAGCAGCCACTCCGGCTCGCCCTTCTTCGCCGAGATCAGGCGCACGACCTCTTCGCTGAGTCCCTTGGGGACGATGTCCTGCTCGACGTCGGTGACGAACCCGTACTTGTATTCGGTGTTCGCGAGTTGTTCGATAACTTCTGTTGATGTACTCATGAGTCCATGTCCCGGTCGGTCGTCTCGGCCGCCTAACGTGTTGGCCGCCCTAACGGGTGTTCAGCCGCCGTGAGGCGCGGCCTCTACACTGACGCCGACCATTACGCTGTAAAACTCTCACCGCAGCCGCATGTCGATTTCGCGTGCGGATTGCGCAACGTAAAGCTCGTGGCCAGCATGTTGTTCTCGTCGAAATCGAGAACGGTGCCATCGAGCAGCTTGTAGCTCCTGGGATCGACGAAAATCTTCGCGCCTCCCGCCCCTTCGAATGTGAGATCCGTGTCGCGCGGTGTCGCGTCCCATCCAAAAACGTAGCTGTAACCCGAGCAGCCGCCAGCTTTGACGGCGACTCGCAGTCCGCCGCCCTGAAGGCCGTTCTTCGCGAGCTGACGCGCGATGACTCGCGCGGCGCTGTCAGAGATTTCGATCATGTTTGCGTTCCCAATCCTCAATCGCGTTCTTCGCAGCCTCCACCGCGAGTGCTGCCACGCCGGCACGCTCCATTGGCAACTCGAGCTCCGCCACCACGGCCAGCGATTCCATCGCCCCGACGTCGTTCAGCGTCGCGCCGCACAGCCGCTCCGCCACCAGGCTGGCGCTGGCAATCGCCGCACTGCAGCCGAAGACCTTGAACACGGCCTCGTCGATGCGTCGATGTTCGCGGTCCACTCGCACCTGAATCCGCGTCATCGTTCCACTGTCGAGCGTCCCTGCTTCACCAGTGCCCACATCAGGCGCGTCCTTGTTCATCCACCCGACATATTTCGGGTCGCGGACACGGTCGAGGACGGCAGGTGAATATTTCATCGTTCTCACGGGGCTAAGGCCCCGCGCTACGAGTGACGCACATTACACAGGCGACATTGCCCGCAACCGCGTCACTACCTCACTGACACGCGACACGACCTCGTCCACTTCCCGTTCCGTAGTCCAGCGTCCGAGCCCAAAGCGCAGGGAGGCGAGGGCCAGTTCAGTCTTTCGTCCGAGCGCTTTCAACACGTGTGACGGTTCGGCCGCGGTGCAGGCCGCACCTGACGAGACCGCAACGTCCTCGCACAGACTCACAAGGAGAGCTTCCCCGTCGATGCCTGGAAAGCTCACGTTCAAATTGCCGGGCAGTCGCGCTTCGAGCGTGCCATTCACGATCAGGTCCCTCACTCGCTGCTGTAGCCCAGCCAATAGACGCGTGCGCAGACCAAGGAGCCGCGTGGCTTCTTCGGGCATCACCTCGCGCGCCAACGTTGCGGCTGCGCCAAACCCGACAATTCCCGGCACGTTCAACGTTCCCGACCGCATCCCGCGCTCGTGCCCGCCTCCGTCAATCTGCTGCGCGAGGGCGACTCGTGGATTCTTCCGGCGGACATACAAAGCGCCGATGCCCTTGGGCCCGTACAGCTTGTGCGCCGTGATCGACGCGAGATCCACGCCCAACCGGTTCACATCGAACGGCACTTTGCCAACGGCCTGCACCGCGTCGGTATGCGCCAGCGCGCCTTTCTCGTGGGCGATGCCCGCGATCTCGGCCAACGGCGCAAGCACCCCAATCTCGTTATTGGCGGCCATCACACTGACGGCAACCGTTCGATCGGTGACGACACCTCGAAGCACGTCGAGATCGATCGAGCCGTCTGCTCCAACCGTCAACACCGTAATGTTGCAGCCCTGACGCTCCAGTCGCGTGCACGTATCGATCACCGACTTGTGCTCGGTCACCACGGTCACGAAATGGTTTCGCCCAGGCGAACGCATTTCCGCGAGGCCTTTGAGCGCGAGGTTGTTTGCCTCGGTGGCCCCGCTGGTAAACACGACTTCCTTGGCCTCGGCGCCGACGAGCCCGGCAACCTGGGCGCGGGCCTGTTCGACGGCCTCCTGCGCCACCCATCCAAACTGATATTGACGACTGGCCGCGTTGCCAAACTTCTCCGTGAAGAAGGGCAGCATCGCGTCAACCACTTTCGGGTCGACCGGCGTGGTCGCCTGATAGTCCATGTAGATCATCGTCGGGGCGGTGTCCTCAGCGTTCCGTGACAAACGTCATGCGCGACACGGTGACCGGGTCGATCGGCTGAGACTCGGGTTCAGTCGTCAAATCCGCCACCGACACAGTCGTCAACGTCTCCAGAATCCGGCCCCGAATTTTCCAAAGGGGATCGCGGATGCTGCATTTCGAGTACTGCTCGCAGCGGTGGTCATCGGGCGAGCACGCGGTTACCGTCACGGGACCGTCAACCGCCTGAATCACGTCTGCGACGGGAATCGTCGGCGCCGGCCGTCCGAGGCGGTATCCGCCCCGCGTCCCTTGCACCGAGACCAGCAATCGGGCCCTGACTAGCCGCTGGAGCACCTTGGCCAGCAGCTCGAGTGGAATCTCGTACGCCTCCGCGATTTCGCGGGCACTGGACGACGCCCCGGCCTCGTGGCGCGCGGCCAGGTGTTTCATCGCCATCAGCGCATAATCGGCCTTTTTTGAGAGTCTGAGCATGCTCGTCCTTAAATCCGACCGTCTAGGTCCTAGTTTAGCAGACTCCTAATACTTGGGCTGGGATGGATCTACCTGGTCAATCCAGCCGAGAATCCCGCCCGCCAGATTCCGGACGTTCTTGAACCCTATCGACCGCAAGAAGCCGGTCGCCTTCGCGCTCCGCTGTCCTGATTTGCACTGGCAGACAATCGCCGCATCCTGGTCGAGCTCCTCGTAGCGCTGGGGCAGCTCACCAAGAGGGATCAGCTTCGAGCCCTCGATCCGATTGATTTGGTACTCCTGGGGCTCACGCACATCGACGATGACGATTGGCTCACCACGATCGAGACGCTCCTTCAACTCCCGGGGAGTCATCTCGTCCGAAATTACTCCGCTCACGTTGTCGCTCTCCGCCCGCGGCGCGACGCCGCAGAACTGTTCGTAGTCAATCAACTGGGTGACGGTCGGATTAGTGCCGCACACCGGGCAATCCGCATCCTTGCGCAGCTTCAGCTCACGAAACTTCATCCGAAGCGCATCGAAGATCAAAAAGCGCCCGACGAGCGGCTCGCCTTTGCCGAGAATCAGCTTGATTGCCTCAGTTGCCTGAATCGTACCGATGATGCCCGGCAGCACGCCCAAGACGCCCCCTTCGGCGCAGCTTGGCACGAGCCCCGGCGGGGGTGGCTCCGGGTAGAGGCAGCGGTAGCAGGGACCATCCTTGGTTGCGAAAACCGATGCCTGTCCTTCGAAGCGAAAGATGCTTCCGTACGCGTTCGGCTTTCCAAGAATCACGCACGCGTCGTTGACGAGGTAACGCGTCGGAAAATTGTCCGTCCCGTCGAGGATCACGTCGTACGGCTCGAACAACTCCAGGGCGTTCGCGGAGCTCAAAGCAGTTTCATACGTCTCGACGCGAACGTTCGGATTGAGGTCGAGCAGTCGATCCCTTGCGGAGTCCAGCTTCGGCCGGCCGACGTCGCTCGTGCCGTGAAGCAACTGTCGCTGCAGGTTGCTGGTATCGACGACATCGAAGTCCACGATGCCGAGCGTGCCAACGCCAGCAGCAGCCAGGTACATCGCGGCGGGCGATCCAAGGCCCCCGGCGCCAATGCACAGCACTTTTGCTGCCTTGAGGGCGCGCTGTCCATCCATTCCGACTTCTGGCAGGATCAGATGGCGGCTGTAACGTCGGACCTCGTCCGCCGAAAGCACAGGGAGATTGCGAGCCGCCTGATCCGGACCTTTTCCGAGCGTCGCAGTTCCAGCGCCACCCGCCACCGATGGGATGATGCTCACCGTGTCGCCGGCCTTGAGCGGGGTTTGATCCTTCTGCAGATATCTGATGTCTTCGTCGTTGACGTAGACGTTGACGAAGCTGCGCAGTCGCCCTTCTTCGTTGAACAAATGCTTCTTCAACCCGGCAAAGCGTGTCGTCAGATTTGACAGGAGCTCGTCGACGGTCGTGCCGTCGAGCTCAACGACATCGAGCTTGTCGGTATACGGGCGAAGCGGCGTCGGAATGTGGATTTTTACAGGCATGGGAATGCTCTCATTTAGCGGTGCTGATTGCGGGCGTCGTCGCGGGACCAACCGCCTTCGCCGAGGCTTCGGCGGTCGAGTCCTGCGCTACGTCCTCTTCGTCAAACTGCGAGCGATCGTCGCGCAGGCGCCATGATCGCAGTTCGCGCGGCTGACCATCGCGCACTGACACGATGACGTACGAGAAAAAGGGCCACGCGTGATCGAGGTCGTACTGGGATGGCTCGGCGGGATGGTCTGGGTGCGAGTGATAAAACCCAAGCAGCTCGCGACCGGTTTCAGCGGCTCGTGCTTCAGCGGCGCGATAGTCCCCGGGTCGGACGAGGAATCGGCGGCGAGGACCCTCGTCGGTCATGTTGGGCAGCGCGAAGGACTCCAAAACAGCACCATTGCTGCCAATCAAGGCGCCACAGCATTCATTGGGATAGGTTTCGGCGCCGTGCTCCCGGATCGAGGCGAGGACTGCTTCGCTCAAGCTGACCGCCATTAGTCGGCCTCGCTCCAGAAACGTTCGGACAGATACCGCTCGCCGCCGTCGGGGAAGATGACGACGATGACGGCAGCGTCGGCGGGATTGAAGTCCCGCCCTCCAACCATCTTCAAGGCGCCGGCGAGATTCGCGCCACTCGAGATGCCCACCAGCAATCCTTCCTCGGCTGCAAGACGGCGCGTCATCCTGTATGCGTCTTCGGTAGACACACCGATGTCGACGTCAGCCAGCGCCGGGTCGTAGATCCCCGGAACGATCGCGGATTCCATGTGCTTGAGACCTTCAAGCCCGTGAAGTGGTGAGTCGGGTTGTACCGAGGTCAACACAACGGCTGGATTGAGCTCGCGTAACCGGCGACCCGTGCCTATGAAGGTTCCGCTCGTGCCCAGGCCGGCGACAAAATGCGTAATGCGACCTTCGGACTGCTCCCAGATTTCGACGGCCGTCGTGTCGTAATGCGCACGCCAGTTGAACGGGTTGTTGTACTGATCGGGGTAGAACACGCCGGTGGGATCCGCGGCGAACCTCCGGCGCGCCTCGCGAATCGCGCCGTCGGAGCCTTCGAGTGCGTCGGTGAAAATCAGCTCAGGTCCGTACGCGCCCAGAATCCGCTTGCGCTCCGGCGTGATGTTCGTGGGCACACAGAGCGTCACGCCGTAGCCGAGCGCAGCGCCAATCATCGCGTAAGCGATGCCCGTGTTGCCCGAGGTGGCATCGAGAATGCGGCGATCGGGCGTCAACTGACCGGACTTGACGCCCTCGCAAATCATTCGCGCCGCCGGCCTGTCCTTGACCGATCCGCCGGGGTTCAGCCACTCGGCCTTGGCATAGAGCTCGATGCCCTGAAGGTCCTTGTCGATTGCCGACAAGCGCAGGAGAGGCGTCTGGCCAATCGCATCGAGAACCGTGCGCCCCGACCTCATTTGTAGCGCTTCGCACGAGGGCGTCATATATCCGACCTGAATGGTCCAATATATAACATTTCGTGATTCGGCGATTGCAAACTAAATTTGGTGATTGCGCGATTGGGTGATTTGAAATGGGTGATCTATTGATTGGGCGATTTCGCTGAGCGCTAAGGGCCGTGGAACTGAGGCGGCTGCAATCCTGGAAATCAGCAACTCGCGCAATCAAATCGCCAAATCGCCAAATCACTCAATCAAATCGCCAAATCACCAATTCATCAAATCGCCAAATGATCTGGTGAACTCGTGACCCGGCGATCTCATGATCGAAAAATCACCTTGGCTGGAGCGATGACTGCAATTCGAACTTCAGGCCGGGGAACGTGTACCACAAACTGATCTGATAGACGTTGCCTGCTGTGACAGATAAACGCGCACGGACGACCGGTGGTTGGAAGTAGTCAGCCCACGCCTCTCGTCGGCCCAGAAGGTCGTAGATACTCACATCCACACCCTGTCCACCCGGCTGCGTATTCGGCTGGTAATTCAGCTCCACGACTATCGTGCCGTCGCTTGGTGCCGTGAAGCGAAAGTACTGACAAGGTCACCCTGGCACCCCGTCGCATTGCGGCGGCTCGGCCGGCACCTGTCCGGTGAAGGGTTGTCCGACGGTAATCTCCGTGAACTCATTGGGAGAAAATGGGCCGGGCGGAGGCGCAGGCGCCGGAGCCGGAGCAGCAGCAGGAGTCGCGCTGGATGGGGCCGTCGGCAGCACGAAGTCCGGAGTCGCTTTTTCGCATGCCACCGTGAGGAGGCAAACACACACGGCTTGCGACAAAAGCCTAGTCATACTTCAGCTCCCGCCTTGCAACCAGGCTACGGCTCGGATCACGGCCTCGGCGGGATCGGTGATGATCTCGTCAGGAACCAGGGCGCCTGCGTACTGCATCTTCGCCCGATCGGCATGTTGGGATGTGGCCAGATACAACGTAGCGCCGTTACTCAAAGAAAACGCCTGTTGCAAATGATGATGGCCGCACGTGGGGGTGCCGAACGCGCGCGTACGGGTCGGCTCTTGAAGTAGACGACAACCGCTTCGCCGGCGCTGGCAATTAGGCCGTCGGTGAGCACCGCCACTTTGGGGGACCCATTCAGCACCGAATACGGAGTTCCGACCTGCGCGAAGGTGTCCCCAAAGCTCATAGCCCCGCCATCGCGGTACTCGCGCTCGTATTCACGGTCGTGGTAGACGATGTAGCCGATGATCCCTTCATCGAGGATCGGGCCGATCCCCGCAACCATCGGCCACATATTCCCCCCTCTGTTTCCGCGGAAGTCAACAATCCACCCAGCCAGCCCGGGCCGGTCGGCCGTTTTGATTGCACGCTGAATTGATTCTGCGAATTGGGTGATCGCGGCGGTCCCCTCGCAGAGGCATCCTTCGACCCTCACGTACCCGACAGTGTCCGGCAGTTCGGGTGTGGTCGGCGCAGCGGCCGAGCAACCGCCCACCGGTGGCGGTCCGATTTGCCGGCCGTCGCTCGACGAGTAATAGCTCTGCTGATCGTTGAGCAGTCGCAACGCGACAGCGATTGCGGGATAGGCGTCTTGAATCGTCTGACCGGCGCCAGCCGCCGTCAACACCTCCGTACGAAAGCTCGCCCAGTCGATCGTCTTCTTGTTGATGGAGTTCGCCTGCATGATCTCGAGCAGCGCATCGAGATGCGCTTGGGCGGACAAGGTCGTCGGCGTTGATTGCGTGGGGCTGGGAATGCTTCGGTCTTGGCCGCAGGCGAGCGCTGCAAGGACGACGACAACCGTCACCAATCTGATCGGTCGGCCGTGTCGGTTTGCTGCCATTGACTTCCTGTGTGCATTCCCACGTTATCGGGCCGAGGCGCGGATTGATGTGGTCGATGACGACGCTGGTTTCAAGCTAAGGGCAACTGTCAACGGTATTTCCCTCGAACACGTTCTCCTTGAACGTATTGCCGGCCGAAGGGCCCTTGACTCCGCAGTCGTTGATTTCGATCCTGTTTTCGAGAAACGTGTTTCCAATTGAACCCACGATGAATTCGATACCGGCGACATTCGAACTGATCGTGTTCTCCATCGTCAGGTTGCCAGTGGCGACGACGCCGAAGCGAATGCCAGCGAGAGTGCTGGCCGAGAAGAGGTTCTCTTTCAGGATGTTGTCGACGCCGCCGAACACTTGGATACCGAGGCGGTTGCCGGTGAACACATTCTCCTTCACGACGTTCTGTCTGCTGTTCATTCTGAGCATGATCGCCCTGACGCTGCTGTCGTGAAATTCGTTCTCCTTGATGACGTCGCCGATGCTGCCGGCCTGAGCGTCAATGCCCTCGGCATTCTGGCGGAACACGTTTTTCTTGATCACGATGTCGGTGGAATTGATCATCTGCACACCGAAGGCGAAATTCAGCACGGTGCCGCCAACGATCGAGACGTTGGTTCGCCCACTGAGACTTATGCCCACACCGCTGCCCGGCCCTATGAGCGTGTGGCCGTTCAGGTCGATCTTGATCCCGTCGTCGCCCACGATGAGCCCATTGCCGGTGCAGGTCAGATCGTGATCCAGCTTCAGACTCGCCGTTATGGTCGCGCCGCAAAGATCGTTCGTGGCCGCAGCGGGAACCAGCAGCAGTGGAAGGCAGGCTAGAACGAGTGCAGCAATCGCGCGAAGCGTATGGATCCTGTCGCCGTTTCTTGTCATGCGCATGTCAAGCCCTCTTTCGTCTGAGACGGCCACGATGACAAGCGCACGCCGACCCGGCAACGGGCAACTGCGCGCCTCCCTCAATTGCCCGCTAATGCCCATCACTGGGACGAATCCTTGGCGGGGCTTCGGGAAAGGCGTTAGACTGCCAGTCCTGCGATAAGCGGACTCATGTCGCAGGATCAGGAAGGCGAGCGTGGCTGAAGACGCGCTGCAAGCGGCGGATCCGTCGCACGATTCGACTCCGGATCGCCGTTTGGATTCCTGGAAGGAAATCGCTGGTTATCTCAAGCGCGACGTCACCACGGTGCGGCGCTGGGAAAAGCGCGAAGGCCTCCCTGTCCACCGCCACCTGCACGAGCGCCGGGACTCGGTGTACGCGTACACGACTGAAATTGATATCTGGTGGCAAGGTCGCCGGAACCACCTTGCTGACAACGGAGCACTCAATGGCGTGGCAGCGAGTGCCGAGGAACATTCGCCCACACCGCCCGGTCTGACAGACCCGCGACCGCCACGGGTACGCTGGGCCCGACTCGCGTGGGTACTCGCAGCCACTCTTGTTGCGGCTGCGGCATTGACCGCCCTCGTTTCACGCGGCTACCCGCGCGGAGGGCCTCCCGTAGCGTCCGAAGTCCGCTTTCCAATACACCCGCCGGAGCAATCGAGTTTTGGCAGCATTGGTCTTTCGCCAGACGGGCGACAATTCGCGTTCACCGCCACAGCAGCTGACGGCAGGACTCTGCTCTGGATTCGGCCGCTCGACACGATTTCGGCACGGTCGCTGCCGGACACCGACGGCGCCACGTTCCCGTTCTGGTCGCCGGACAGCCAGACCGTTGGATTCTTTGCGGCCGGCAAACTCTGGATCGTTGACGTCGCCGGGGGAAGTCCTCGCGCCGTCTGCGACGCGCCGGACGGGCACGGAGGCGCCTGGAATCGAGACGGCATCATCGTATTTGCACCGGGTCCGCGCGGCCCGATCTCTCGCGTGCCCGCAACCGGTGGCTCACCGGTGCCCGTGACCACCTTGGAAGCTCCCGGCGAACGCGGGCATGTCTGGCCCGCGTTTCTGCCAGACAGCCGCCGTTTTCTGTATCTCGCGGACAGCAGCGAGGCCGAACATCACAACCTGTTCGTTGGCGCGCTTGACTCGAGCGAGCGAAGTCATGTCCTCAACCTTGCCAGGTCGAATGCGGCGTATGTGCGCGGCGGCTATCTGTTCTTCGCGCACGAACGTCAGCTGGTCGCACAGCCATTCGACACGGATCGTCTGGTGTTGACGGGGAAGCCACTCACGCTCGTCGACGAGGTCCTGCAGTCGGGCCCCGTTCACAAGACGGATTTTTCTGTGTCCGATCATGGTGTTTTTGCGTACCGAAGTCTCGGCGGCTTCGACACACGACTGGTCTGGCGTGATCGAGCGGGGCACGAATCTGCGCTGATTCAAACGACGGCCGAGCATTTCGAGCCAACGCTGTCACCTGACGAGACCCGGATAGCGGTGGACGTGTTCGACCATCGACCCTCGCGGCGCTTTGGCTTCAACGTCGCCGGCGTGGTTTCCGATATCTGGATCGTGGATCGCTCGACCGGCGTGGCGTCGCAGTTCACAGCTGATCCGGGCGCAGAGTTCGATCCGGTGTGGTCTCCGGATGGGCGCAGCATCGTGTTCTCAGCGAATCGCACTGATAACCTGGAGCTCGATCTGTATCAGAAGAACGCTGATGGCACGGGTAGCAGGCAGCTGCTGCTCGATTTGCCGAAGGCGATACATGTGCAGGACTGGTCGTCCGATGGGCGTTTCGTGGTCTACGCGACATTCGACGAAATGACCCATGGTGACCTGTGGCTCTTGCCGATGTTCGGCGATCGAAAGCCGCAGCCGTTGCTTGGCACCGAATTTAACGAGGAGCAAGCGCAGATTTCTCCAGACGGCCGCTGGTTTGCGTACACATCCCAGAAGTCCGGGCGGTCTGAGATCTACGTGCGGAGCTTTCCGACAGCCGGTCAAGAGTGGCAGATCTCGACGACCGGCGGTGGCGACGCGCGGTGGAGAGCGGACGGCAAGGAGCTGTTCTACATCGCGGAGGATCGCCAGCTGATGGCCGTTCCGGTGAAAGGGGGCACGACTGTCGAGCATGGTCCCGCCGTAGCGCTCTTCGACACCGGCATGGCTCCCCACTGGGGCGAGGGACGGAACCACTACGATGTGAGCCGTGACGGCCGGTTCCTGTTCATGGCCCCTATCGCCGACGACCGATCGTCACCCTTCATTGTCGTTCTCAATTGGGCCGCGAAGCTGGCGAAGTAAAATCAGACGTCCGTGACACAAACTGATTATCAACGGGCGCGCCGGCACTTGATGCGCGTCGATCCCGTCCTCGCCACCGTCATCAAGCAGGTTGGGCCTTGCGGGCTGGCAGACATCCCACATCAGCCTCCTTTTATGGCGTTGGCAGAGGCAATTACCTCGCAACAGCTGTCAGTGAAGGCGGCCGACACGATTTTCAACCGTTTCTGCGGGCTCTTCGACCCAGACGGCATTCCGGATCCTGCACGCCTGCTGCAGCTCGCTGATGAGACGATCCGCAGCGCGGGCTTCAGCCGCTCGAAGGTCGTGTTCTTGCGCGACCTCGCGACGCATATCGTCGACAAGCGACTCGCACTCGACACGCTTCACGAGCGTGAAGATCACCACGTCGTGGAGCAGCTGACCACCGTCAAGGGAATCGGCCCCTGGACAGCGGAGATCTTTTTGATGTTCCGCCTGAAACGTCCTGATGTTTTTCCGGCGGATGATCTCGGCCTGGTGAAGGGCGTTCAGAAGGCGTACGGATTGCGCCAACGGCCGACCAGAAAGCGGCTGCTCAAGATGGCCGAAGCGTGGCGGCCGTACCGATCGGTCGCTGCGTGGTATCTGTGGCGTGGCCTGTCGCTGAATACTGAAGAAGGCACAAGGCAGAAGGCAAAAGGCAAAAACGGACGAAATGGAACAGCCGCTCGCCAGCAGGTAACAAGGAAGCGGCCGCCAGCGTAATCAGTTCTGTTTTCCGCCTTTCGCCTTTTGCCTTTTGCCTTCTGCCTTGTGCCTTTTGCCTTATTTCAGCGTCGCCGTCAGCACGACGTTCGCTCTAATCTCAATCTCCCCCGCAATGACCGGCGTTTGCACCCGGGCGTCTTCGGCGACGCGCGCCATCATCTGCGGCTGCGGCGGGAAGGGGCGGCCGGCAGGTTCCTCGATTCGAATGACGCGATCGATCGCGCGTCCCGCACCGGACGCGGCGGCTTCGGCCCGAGCCCGTGCATCCGCGGTGGCGCGCTTGAGCGCCTCCCGCTCGAGCGACTCGCGCTCTTTCACATCGAAGCGCACACCGTGCACCGCGGTGGCGCCGCCAGTGACCGCAATGTCCATGACCTCGCCGACTCGCGCGATGTCATCCAGCCGGACCTCGATCATGTTGCGCGCGACATAGCCGCGTGGCACCTGCCGTCCGTTGACCCAGTCCGACTCGAGCTGTAGATCCACGGACAGGGTCCGGATGGCGTCCTTCGGAATACCCGCGGCAGCGAGCTTCTGTTGCACCGCAGTCATGGCCGCCGCATTTTGTGTCTGCGCCTCTTTGGGATTGCGCGATCGGCTCTCCGCTCCAATCGTGACCGATGCTCGATCGGGCGCAACCTTCACAAGGCCTTCACCGGCGACAACAACGACCGGCTCGGTTTGCCCTTGCGGGGTCTGGGCCGCGACTATCGCGGGTATGCACAGGAGCGCAAAAAGCGAAGAGACCAAAACAACGTGATGAGTCACAGCACCCTCCAACCAGCGAACTATTCGAGAAATGTCACTCGGGGCGCCGCGGCCATCACAAGGAGGTCAGCGAGGTCAGGGAGAAAAAATTTCCTCCCTGATCTCCCCGATCCCTGTGAATACGTGAACCCAGGTGAACTCCGATATCAAGTCTCCGAGTACGCCACCCTGAACCCGATGCTATAGGCGTACGTGTCGGTTGGCACCTTGTGGCGATGCGCGCAGCGTAACTGGGAGACATCGTGGGTCACCCAGGATCCGCCGCGAACCAGCCGAAGCGCCGCCTCAGCCGATCCACGCGGGTTCCGCAACACGCCGTCGCGGTAAGCGTCGGCACGGTACCAGTCTGACACCCATTCCCACACGTTGCCGCTCATATCGAAGAGGTCGAAACCGTTCGCTGCATAGGTCCCCACGGGCCGGGTACCTGCGTGTTTCTTGAGACTCGGGTCGGGCAGGAAATTGGCACGCGACGGATCGATGTCGTCTCCCCACGGGTATCGACGGCCTTCAAGACCTCCGCGCGCCGCACGCTCCCACTCGGCTTCAGTCGGTAACCTGACGGGAAGTCCCAGTTCAATCGACAGCCACGAGGTATAAGCGACCGCATCGCCAAATTCGATGAGCGTGACCGGATGACGTCCGCGATCCTGTGGCGGCTCGCCGCCCCTCCACGCGTAAATGGCGGCGATTTCGCGGAACGCGGCCTCGTCAGCGGCGGTGACCACGCGTGGCAGGTCCCGAACGGTTGGCGGCTGATGTCCGGTGGCGCGAACGAACGCGGCGTATTGGTCCTGTGTAACGGCGCAGTTGGAAATGAAAAAGGCGTCGATCTGGACGACGCGAACCGGCCGCTCGTCCTCGTCGCCGTCGTCTGCTCCCATCCCGAACGCGCCGGCGGGAATATGCGCGAACCGGGGAAGGACGTCCTCGGGCATCAGCGTCGGTGAAGGAAAAGTATACTGCCCGCCATGAAACTCGAACAGTTTGCGATGGAGCGCATGCAGTCCACCTGGGAAAACCTCGTGGAATACAACTTATCCGAGAGCGGTGTCGTGCCGCTCACTCCGCGAGAACTGCTCGAGGGCGCCGGGCTTGACGCCGTGCTCGATCAGCAGCTCGTCTACACGCAGTCAAACGGCACGACCGCGCTTCGAACGCTGATCGCACACCTCTACGCCAACGCCTCGGCCGACCATGTTCAGGTCACCAATGGAGGGTCCGAAGCCAACTACGTCGCGGTCTGGCGCCTCATCGAGCCGGGTGATGAAGTGGCACTGCTCGTCCCCAACTATATGCAAACCTGGGGGCTGGTACGCGCGTTCGGTGCAACGGTCCGCGAGTGGCCCTTGATCGAGGATCGCAACGCCCGTCGGTGGCGGCCCGATCTGGATGTGCTGGCACAGATCGTCTCCAATCGGACGCGACTCATCGTTATTTGTACGCCAAACAATCCCACGGGCGCGCGGCTCACCTCCGAGGAGCTCGACACCATTGCGGGTATTGCCGACCGGCATGGCGCCTGGATTCTTTCAGACGAGGTGTATCGTGGCGCGGAACTGGACGGGCAGGACACGCCGACCATGTGGGGACGCAGCGATCGCGTGATCATCACGAGCGGTCTGTCCAAGGCGTACGGACTCCCCGGATTGCGCATTGGGTGGATTGCCGGGCCTCCATCTCTAGTCGCCTCGACCTGGTCGTACCACGACTACACTACGATCTCGCCTGGCGCACTGAGCGATCGCTTGGCCCGAGTCGCGCTCGATCCTGCGCGACGCCCGGCGCTGCTCGAACGGACCCGCAAGATCCTCCGTTCCAACCTCCCCTTGATAGAACGCTGGCTCGCAGACCATGCACCAGCGTTTTCCTGGATCCCGCCAGAAGCGGGGGCTATCGTGTATGCCCGATACAACTACCGAATCAATTCGACCGAGCTCGTGACGCGCTTGCGCGACGAGAAGAGCGTCTTGATCGTGCCCGGCGATCATTTCGGGATGGATGGTTATCTGCGCCTGGGTTTTGGCGAGAGTCCCGACTATCTCAGACAAGGTCTCGATCGTTTGCACGCGTTGCTGGCTTCGCTTCCAACCAACCAGCAGCTGGCTGAAACATCTGTTTGACACCCTGATCACTGATTACTGATCAGTGATCAGTGGCCCTGGCCACTGCCGATGAGGCCTCCTCAACTGGCGCTCGCGATGATCGGCTTCGGCAATGTCGGGCGGCGTTTTCTGCGCCTGCTCGACGAGGCCGCCGACCGGCTGACCTTCGACTGGCGACTCACTGCCATCGCCACACGCCATCATGGAAGCGTTGTCGAGCCGTCGGGCATCGACGCGTCGCGAGCCATTGCGACGGTGCGGTCGTCCCAGTCGCTCGATCGTCTCGATCGCGCCCCGCGCGAACGCAGCGGCATTGACGTGATCCGGCAGGTCACCGACGCGCTCGCCGACGAGGCCGGCGACGGTGAGCTCGTGGTCATCGAAACGACGGTGCTCGACATCGATCGCGGGGAGCCCGCCATCGCCCACGTGCGATCGTCGCTCGAAGGGCTGGCGCATGTAGTGACGACCAACAAGGCGCCTGCGGCGTTCGCGTACGACGAGCTCGAGGCGCTTGCCGACTCGGTCGATCGCGTGTTTTTCTTCGAGGGCGCCGTGATGGACGGCATTCCGGTCTTCAATCTCGTTCGCGAAACCATGCCCGCGGTCCTCATCGAAGGGTTCCGCGGCGTCATCAACACGACGTGTCAGTACGCGCTGTCGCAGATGGAACGGGGCGTGTCGTTGGAAGACGCAGTCGCACACATGCAGGCTCGCGGGATCGCAGAGGCCGATCCGTCACACGATCTCGATGGCTGGGACGCTGCCGCGAAAGCCGCGGTTCTCGTCAATGTATTGATGGGGGGCGCGATTACCCCTCATCACGTTACGCGGTCAGGGATTCGCGATATTTCCGATCGAGAGGTTGCCGACGCACTGGCGGTCGGGCGAAGAATTCGGCTCGTTGCGTCCGCGTCACGCCGTGGAGGTCGGCTCGAGGCCCACGTGGAACCGGAAATGTTGGATGCCGCTGATCCGCTGGCATCCCTTGGCCCCTCCGAAAACGCCCTGTACCTTCACACGGACCTGTTGGGCGACGTCGGCATCGTTCAGCGAGAGAGCTCGGTGACGCAGACCGCCTATGCAATTCTGAGCGATCTGACGAATATCAGCCGGCGGCTGCAAGAGCTTTCGTCAGCGCCGCCGGATCGAACCCCGTGACAATCTGGTCGCCGATGACGGTGACTGGCACGGCCCGGTATCCAAGCGCAATAAGCTCGTCGTACGCACCCTCGTCCTCGTCGACGAGACGAACGCGAAACTGATGGCCTGCGTGTGAAAGAAACTCCTTCACCATCTCACAGGGTCGTCAGCCGGAACCGGAATACACCACTATCTGCATGACCATGTTTCAAAAGTTCAGAAGTTCAGAGGTTCAGGAGTTCAGGAGTTCAGGAGTTCCAGTGCAGGGAACCTCTGAACCCGTGAACCTCTGAACCTCTGAACCCCTGAACCCCTGAACCCCTGAACCAGTACTAGAATACTGAGATGTCCGGGCCCCTGAGTGGTGTAACGGTGATCGATCTGACCCGTGTACTGTCCGGGCCGTACTGCACGATGGTGCTGGCCGACCTTGGTGCGCGGGTCATCAAGATCGAGCATCCTGTCCGTGGCGACGATACCAGGCATTGGGGTCCGCCGTTCATCGGCAGCGAGAGCGCATATTTTCTCAGCATCAATCGCAACAAGGAGAGCCTCACGCTCGACTTCAAGAAGCCCGAAGGCAAGGCGATCCTCGAGCAGCTGCTCGCACACGCGGATATCCTCGTTGAGAACTTCCGGCCTGGAACCCTCGAGGCTGCCGGACTCGGCGCTGGCGCCCTGGAGCATCGTTTTCCACGATTGATCTACTGCTCCATATCCGGGTATGGCCAGACCGGACCCCGCCGCAATGAGCCCGGATACGATGCCGTCATGCAAGCCGAAGGCGGGCTCATGAGCATCACGGGCGACGCCGACGGACCACCCTATCGCCTGGGCGTGGCGATCACAGACATCGTGTCGGGTCTTTTCGCCGCGCAGGGCGTGCTTGCAGCCCTCTTCGCACGGCAGCGCACAATGCGAGGACAGCAAGTCGACATCGGGATGCTGGACGCAACGACGGCGCTCCTCACTTACCAGGCGGGCAATTACTTCACCACGGGCGAAGCACCGGCCCGGCAGGGCAATCGTCATCCAACTATCGTCCCGTACGAGTCGTTCGAAACCGCCCATGGCGACCTGGTCATCGCGGGGGGGAATGACGAGATCTGGCGGCGGCTCTGTGGCGCGCTGGATCTGACGCACCTTGCGGACGACCCGCGCTTTCGTACCAACCGCGATCGCGCCGCCCATTACTCGGAGCTTCGGCCGTTGCTTCAAAGCACGCTGAGGACACGCGCCCGCGACGAATGGGTCACGCGGCTGACGGCTGCCGGCGTGCCGTGTGGCTCTGTCAGGGAGATCAGCGAGGTGCTCGCCGACCCCCAAATCGCGGCACGACAGATGGTGGCCGAAGTGGATCACCCCACCGTTGGCCGCACAAAAGTCATCGGCTCCCCAGTCAAGTTGTCGGAAACGCCGTCGAGTGTCAGAACGCCGCCGCCAGTGCTGGGCCAGCATACAGAGGCACTGCTGACCGAGCTGGGATACGATCGCCAGTCCATCGAAGATCTTCGCGCAGCAGGAGTGGTTTAAGTGGCGGATGTCGGATTGATCAGGAAGCGAGTGCGGGCGGAAATCGACGCCGCGCGCAAGTCGTCGGCCACGCGTCGCGAACGCGCATTGGCGGCCGAGCGTGCGTACGACACGTTTCTGGCAGACGTGGCGATCCCGACCTTTCGTCAGATGGCGAACGTGCTGCGCGCCGAGGGAATCTCGTTCGAAGTTCAGACGCCATCAAACGGCGTCCGGCTCGTGTTCGACCGCAATCGAGATGCCATCGAACTGGGGCTCGACACCACTCTCGATCCACCGCAGCCCATGCTGGTCAGCTCCTATACGCGCGGGAGCCGTGTCGTCCGCTCCGAGCGGTTTGTCAAAGAAACCGCCGAGGTCAGCGCGATCACCGAAGACGACGTGATTGAGCGGCTTATCGAAGAGCTCAAGCCGTGGTTTGGATAGGGCGCCCTACCTGCCCTTAACCGCCACGTGCAACGTCATAAACCCCAAAAAAAGAGGAACGATCTGCACTTGTTCAAAGCCGTGGGCCCGGAGCAGGTCGGCGATGCCCGTTGCGCCTGGGTACCTCCGAATCGATTCGGGAATGTAGCGATAGGTATCTGGGTCGCGATGCAGGACCCAGCCCAAGGTTGAACCAGCCGCGGTGAGATAAGCAAGAAACGCTGTGCGGAGCGACG
The DNA here is from genome assembly GCA_963846425.1 of uncultured Acidobacteriota bacterium. Taxonomy (GTDB): domain Bacteria; phylum Acidobacteriota; class Vicinamibacteria; order Vicinamibacterales; family UBA2999; genus JACCSI01. Next base: position 398,885 of record CAWJVW010000005.1, read on the forward strand.
GGGATTCCGGACGATTGAAGTCCAGGGAGAGCAGACGGCCGCCAGGCTTGAGGACCCTTGCGATCTCATCGACGGCAGCATCGAGCCCAGGCACATTCCGCAGGCCGTACCCAGTGGTGATCACATCGGTGCTCGCTGCTTCGAAGGGCAGCGCCATCATGTCTCCCACCACAAAAGCAGGGATCGGGCATTCGCCGGCCGCCTTGGCGTGAGTTGCCTTGACGCGTGCCAGCTCGATCATTCGCCTGGTCACGTCCAGACCAGTCACCGTGGCACCGCGGCGAGACAGCTCGAAGGCAATGTCGCCTGTACCGCACGCGAGATCGATTGCACGCTCGCCGGGCTGTAGCCGCGCGTCGCGCGCCAACCGCCGCTTCCATGCCCTGTCGCGGCCGAACGACAAGATCACGGTAATGAAATCGTACCGATCGGCGATCGTCGCAAACAACGATCGCACGTACCGCCGTTTGTGGTCAGGGGACGTGAATGCGGTTTGCAGCTTGGACAAGGGGCCTAAGGCACGACCTCGACGAAGCCCTTCATGAGCTCGGAGTGCGGACCGCACCGGTACTGATATCGCCCGACCGTGCTCGGCACGGTGAATACCACCTCGGCGCGCTGCCCGGCGCGAATCTGATCAACTTGCACCTTCCACGCGGGGATCTGGATGTTGTGGAGCAATCCGGGCGCTTCGTTCTTCAGAACCAGTCGAACGCGCTCACCGGCTCGCAATTGTATGACTGGATTCGGCGTATCCGGCGCATTGGCAAGCACGAACGTCATGCCGCGAGCGACGATGGTCACCTCCCGCGGCGCTCCACTGAGCATCGCGCATCCAGCCGACAATGCAACGCTCGCGAGCAGCGTCAACAAAACCGCCACCCGACCGCCCAGCCTCATCACCCGACGATGAGCCCGGTCGCATACATCAGAAGGACACCGACCGCGAGTCCGCCGACAACGTGCGCTTCGCGAAAATAAGCGGTGAGCCCGCGTTCGCCTGCGCTCTGCATGAGTATCTGCCGCGTGACCTGGGCAATGCCGCCGACACCGAGTGCCAGAAAGAACACGGCAAGCACCGGTGAATTCACAAATGCACCCAGCCACGCGCCAAGAATCGTGGGAACACCGCCAATCAGACCAAGCTGGAGGAGACGAGCGATTCCCACGCGCGGGGCGTCCTCGCTCTGTCGTGCGAACGGCGCGATGATCGCAAGCCCTTCTGTGGTGTTATGCAACGTGAAGCCCACGATCAGGAGAGTGCCCAACGCCAGCTCACCCAGCGCAAAGGCGGAGCCGATGGCGAGCCCCTCCCCGAAGTTGTGCAACCCAATCCCTACGGCGATCAGCACCGCGAGGATCCAGGCGGCTGGCACTGCGGACGCCGCTTTCGCCTGTTGACGACGGCGTGTGAGCCAGGCCCCTACGAGATCGAGACCGATGTAGGCGCCGAGGCCGCCGAAGACGAAGAGCGCGGGACCCTGCAGTGAGCCAGGAACCTGGGCAGCAAGTTCGAGGCCGTCGTGTGCCGAGTCCACGAGCAGGTAGCCAAGCAGGCCGATCGTGAGCGCAAGCAGAAACTCCAGCCCTCGACGCCCGATTTGCCGCATGACGGGATACCACAACAAGCCAAGCGCAACGGGGATGACGCCAACATACAACCCGATGAGCGCGAAGACGCCGAGAAAGCGTGCATTGGGCCGTGGTGTTTCGACGGCGACCGCGATCTCGCGATCGAAGGTGACTCCTGTGGAGGTAAGGAGCTTCACCATATGCGTCTCGCCATGAACCCACGGGTACGGGATGGCGATGCGCGTCCGACCCAGATGCGAGAGCGTCACGCCGGGGTCCGCCTCAAATGCCCAGAACGCATCGTCCACGATTACTTGCGCGATGGTGACCTCGTCGGGACCGTCGTTGAACACGGACAACTCGATGCGTCCGGGTTCGAGAGCTACACGGGTGATTGCCAGCCGTTCGACCGGCGGGACGTCGGATCCACGAATGAGCTCCGCCGGACCTACGCCGATGATGAGCGCAAGCAGCGCGGCGAGCAACACGATCGGCACCAGGGCGAGAACCCAGAAAAGTGGGCGCATGTCTGTCGACGGCGCGTTGGCGGTAACAGCTCCTGAAACTTCAGGACTCACGACGCGGCTCCTCCGCCCTGAAGAGACCCATCCATCCAAGCTCAGCGAACTCACTTTGGTGCGCGTGGAACATGAAGTCGCCTGGATAGCGGAATGTGGTTTCCAGAATCGCGCGCTCCCCCTGACACAGCGTAATCGTATCCGTGTGATCGTTGGGCTCGGTGCGCGTCCCTGGTCGATACGCGTCGAAGAACATGCCGTGGAGATGGAAGCTGTTGATGAGATCGAACTCGGTGATGTTCACGAGATAGATCCGGACGAGCCGACCCACCGTGACCTTGATGGGATCGGCCATGTACGCATTGGCAACCGTGTTGACAGCGTACACCTCGTTCTCGTTATCGAAGTTCGTGTCAAAGCCGTTCATCATGATCACGAGCTCGTCTGCGGGAGCGCGCGCGGATCGTGGGTCCACGATGTAGGTGCCGTAGAGACCCTTGTGGATGTGTCGCTTCAGCGGAACAGAGTGGCAGTGATAGAGGTGGAGTCCGTGAGGTTCGGCGTCAAACTCGTAGACGAACGACTCACCGGGAAGTACCTCATGTTCTGGCAGAGAGCCATCCATCGCTGGCGGATGCCATCCGTGAAAGTGAATCGTGTGTGGGTGTGTGCCCTGGTTCAAAAACCGCACGCGTATGCGATCGCCCTCGGTCGCCCGAATCGTGGGGCCAGGGACCTGCCCGTTGTAGGTCCAGGCCGGAAACGTCACCCCCGGCGCGATTTCAAGCTCGCGATCAACCGCATAAATCTCGTACTCACGCAGCATCGTCCCGTCTGGTCTCGCAGTTTCGCGGTAGTGTCGGCTCCGTTCGTCGGGGGGCAGGTGATTGAAGTTCCAACTCCGCAGGTATCGCATAGGGTCGAGCGCGAGCGGGGCAACCCGCCCGACCGTCCCAAGCAGGTGCCCGTGGTGCGGTTGATGCCCTTCGTGTGGAATTTCGACGGGCTGCCCCTGGGCGGCCCTCGTCCAGGCAGTCACACCAGTGACGAGCGATCCGAGACCAGCAGCGTGCAACCACGAGCGTCGCGACAGTTTCCAATCCATGTTTGAGTCGATTCCACCGAATCAGTCAGTCCGGCTGGCCTCTGGGAATTTTTGAGTACTCAAAATTTTATATCCAGTCGCCTAAAACGTCAACCATGGGGCCGAAAACCCTCTGGTAAGATGCCTCGAAATGCTTCCGTCCAGTACGGTCGAGAACTACCTCAAAGCGATCTTTCTGGGGGAAGCGAAACTTCCCGCCGAGCAGCGTCTGGTTCCCATGGGTCAGCTGGCTGGGGCGCTTGGAGTGGCTCCAGGCACGGCCACGACAATGGTGAAAGCGCTGGCGGAATCGGGGCTTGTCGAATACGAGCCCTATAACGGGGTTCGCCTCTCCCCCGCTGGTTCCCGATTGGCGGCGCTGGTGCTGCGGCGCCATAGGCTGATCGAGCTTTTTCTGGTTCAGGTCCTCGGGATGCGATGGGACGAAGTACACGACGATGCCGAGCAACTTGAACACGTCGTGTCGGAACGGCTGATCGAGCGGATCGACGAGTTGCTCGGCCATCCGGAAGTCGATCCGCACGGCGACCCAATCCCCAGCCGTGAAGGAGAATTGGTCCGGCGCGAGCTTGACACGCTGCTCACCTGCCCGCTCAATACGCCGGTCACCGTGATGCGAGTCACAGATCAGGACGCGGCATTTCTGCGCTTCCTCGAAGGCCACGAGCTCAAGCCCGGGCAATCAATTCAGGTCGAAGCACGCGATGAAGTGTCAGACAGCGTCCGCCTGAAAGGCCGTAACAATCAGCGCATCACGATCGGCACGCGGGCGGCGTCGAAGTTGCTGGTCGAAGCGTCTGGCACGGCGGAACTTCGCTAGAGAGACCTGAGAAACACCAGCAGGGCCGCGCGTGCAGACGGCGACAATGCCTCGAATTTTTGCCGCACGGCCTCAGCTTCCCCAGCATGCCGCATGACGGCGTCTTCAATCGTCGGAGCGCTGCCGTCATGCAGAAGCGGCCGCCTGAAACGAACACCCCAGAGAGCTGGTGTGCGAATCTCCTCGGGCAGCGCCGCAGCTTGCGGTATTTCGTCACCCGTCCCGACATCGTGCAGCAGTAGATCCGAAAAGAGCGGCACCGGCTGTCGATCGAATGCGCGCTCTCTACTTGGCCCCGTCATCAGTAGCGGTGTATGGCATGAGGCGCACCCCACGGCAGTAAAGACCTGCTGCCCTTCCGAGACGACGGGGCCACCATCCCCGCGATTAGCTGGCGCGAGCAGCCGCATGAACGACGCGAAATTGTCGATTCCACGTCGTCGGGTGGCCGGATCGATGCGGTCTTCGGGATCCGGGTGCGGATCGCAGCGCCGATGCTGCTCGGCGGTAAGTCCTACACCGAGCTCTTCGCGAAAGAGGTCGTTGGTGATCCCCATTTCGTTGCGATAGGCATCAGCTCCAAACGCAAGCAGCGTTGCGTGCTGGGCTTTCCACCCGAAGCGGCCGACTCGCCGATCACCCGTCGCGAGGTCGCGGACGATTGCGGCGCGACCACTGACGCCATCGCGGTCGAGATCCTCGGGATCAGCGAGCGCAAGGATTGATTCGTCAGGAATGGCCTCGACCAGTCCCGTACCAAAGACCGGAATCGGAATCCGGCGCGCGATGATGACCGCCTCCGGTGGCAGTTGGACCTGGCAGCCATGAAGGGGGATGGAGAACAGTTGGAAGAGCGTCTCGCCGTCTGGTGAAAGAGCGACTGGCCGGCCGTTCGCATCGCGGCCCGCCGCGCGAATCTCGCCAATGACGCCCGCTCCTCCCACAACCGGGACGTTGTGACACACGGCGCAGCTCGTGCCATTGAAGGCCGGACCAAGGCCTTCCTCTGACGTTTCGACCTCGAGGAAGTCATCGAGTCCGAGCCGGAATTCTTCGAGATCAAGTGCTGTAATGCCGGCCAGCGGCTCCCCCAGCCTTGGCGACTGCGCAATGAGATCGATTACGCGACCTGAAGTGACCGCCACCAGCAGGATCGCGCCTGCAACGATCGTCTTCATCTCGGCCCCTTCTCGGTTGCAGGCTTGACCGTGATCGTGCCGCGCATGAAGCTGTGTCCCGCGCCACACATGCGCGAACACTCGAACACATAGGTTCCCGGGCCGGGTGGATTGAACCGAACGGTTGCCTCCCCGCGGCCTCGCTTGGGGATCGCCAGCTCCACCGGCTGTCCGAGAATGCGAAACCCATGTGACGTGTCTTCACTCTTCAGCCGGAACTCAATCTCGGTTCCCACTGACACGGTCAGCTCGGACGGCGTGAAGGAAAACCGTTCAGCGGTGATCGGTACCACGCGTGCGGCGGGCTGGTCCGCCGGTTGGGCCGCAACCGTGAACATCACGCCGCAGAACAACATGATCGTGCACGTCAGACTTCGTGGATTTGCTGTCATGAGCTTGTTCAGAACCACCAGCCAATGCCGACGTTTACGCTGCGCGGCGCGCGCCGAATCGTTGCCGCGCTGTGCTGGTGCGTGTAATCGAATTTAACGGCCACATCCGGATCCAGGAAATACGTCGCGCCAACGGTCCACGCCTGCCGATTGAAATCTGGAATCGCGACGACCCCTTCGGGCATGCGGAACTGGGTGTCGAAGTCTTCGAAGCGCGCGAAGAATGCAATCTCGTGCCGCCAGCGCGGCAGCGCAAAGAGGCGGCTTCCTTCGAAATAGAACCCCTGCAACTGGCGCGCGATGTTCGGCGCCACGCCAATCAGCAACGTCAGCGCATCGTTCAGTCGCGCCGCGTCCCCGATGAACGCGCGGGCGAACTGGCCGCGGGCCTCAAAACCGCGGCGACGAAATCGCGCGTCGACCTCGATAACACCGACTGACGGATCGAGCCGCGGCAGGTTGAAACCGGTGTCGCCCCGCCAGCCGCTCAGTCCAACTGTGAGCCCGGGCACCCGGGTGAACTCGACGCGGCCAGTGATTGCAGCATTTCGGACATTGGCTTCCGCACCCTTTTGTATCCCTCCACGGAGTCCTTCGTCGGCTGAAAACTCCGTAGCATCGAGTGGCGCCATCACATACGCTCTGTACGAAAGCGTGGAACCGAGACGGCCGTGCACGCCAGCCCCGACATCGAACCACGTCGTCGGGATGATGACCGTGTCGACAAAGGGGCGCTCCACGCCGTGAAAGACCGGCGGCTCGTGCCGTTCATTGATGATGCCGACGGGCACCAGCAGCATGCCGGCGCGCAGATTGAAGGACGGCTTGACGAGGAGGTCGATGTAGGCCTGCTCGAGTTCCACCTCCCCAGCCTCTTCGAGTCCCTCGACAAACGCGTGTTCCAGTTCGAGTTCCCCGACGAAGCGGAGCCGATCCGAGAAGCTATGACTGAACAGGAGGACGAAGCGGTGGAAGTCGAGCGTCGCGTCCCCATCCGCGCGGTCGAGCGGCGCGTTGAGGTGCATCTCCATGTAGCCGGAGATGGGTCCGGTGCGCGGTTGGTCGCCGGATTGCCCCGAACCGGCCTGGCCTGCGGCTGCCGAAGCGGCCACGAGCCAGCAAGCCAGAACGCCTACTGTGACGTTTTGATTGAGCATGGTTTCGTTTTTGATATGTCAAAAACGAAACTTAGGGTAGGCGACAGCCCGAACGTTGTCAAGCGAACGGCTTAGCGTCCCCCGGTTGCGCCGTGGGTGGCGAAGACGCGAACAGTGCCTTGCTTGTCGAAGGCGATCACGTTGTAGACCTGCGCCGGCGACCCGGGAACTTCCATTCCGGGCGAGCCGAGCGGCATCCCAGCGACCGCGATGCCTGCGACGGCCGGCCGCTCCTTGAGCAACCGACGAATCTCGGCCGCCGGGACATGACCTTCCACCACGTAGCCACCGACCGTTGCGGTGTGACAGGACTGCGCAGTGCGAGGTACGGCGTGCTTGGTTTTCAGTTGGTCCAAGGCTTGGTCACTGAGATCAGTGACCCGTGTGGCAAAGCCATGTTGCCGAAGATGATCGACCCACTTTGAGCAGCAACCGCATGTCGGTGACTTGTAGACGTCCACCGACGGAGAAGACGACTGGGCGATGCTGGTTGTTGACCCGAGAAGGAGACCAACGGTTAAAAGGGCGGCACTAAACCTCATTGAGACCTCTCCCAATTCTGACCTATTGCTGGGCGGAAGGCGAGTAGGCATCCGAAAGAAGCAACTTCGGGCCCGTCACGCCGTCTGTCGCCAAGGCCCAGACGCCGGTCCCCTGCTCAGTCGCATCGTGATAGATCAGGTGGCGATCGTCCAGCCACTCGACTTGATCGTCGACGCTTTGTGGTCCTTGATTGACGGCACGCTCGGTCCTTGTCGCCAGATCGAAGACCGACAGCAGCCAATTCGTCCGACCGCCACCGCGCTTTTTCACGATCAACTTCTTGCCGTCAGGGGACAACGCTTCGCTGGCCATCCCCTTCGCAATCACCGTTGCCTGACGATCGGCTATCGATCCGGCGATGACGTATTGGTCGGTCGAGGTCAATAGGGTCGCAAAGAATCGATCGCCGTCGCGATCGAAGGCAACGCTGGCAAAATCCAACGGCCCCCCCGGAGCGGGCTTACCCGACCAGTCGATCGAAAAATCACGCAAGTCGGCGATCACTCGTCCGCTGGCCATGTCGATGATGACCGAGTGAGTCGCGAGCCGTTCGTCGCCGTTGGGTGCGTGTTCCTCCCCATAGATCGTGATCGCGGCAATCGTGCCATTCGGAGCGATCCGAGCACGCGTCGGAACGCCAGTGAGGTCGATTCGCCTGCCGCGGCTGAACGTGCGATCGAAGACGTATGCGGCATGAGCAACGGTGGTACCTACCGCTTCCTCGACCAGGCACAGGCCGGCACCCCCCGCGTAGTGGACCCGTGCACATGAAAGCGCTGCCACGTACCGTGTGCCGCCCGGTGTCGCCGCAACCACCATGCTGACGCGACCGTGCAGTTCCTTCGGCGCCAGAGTCCGAAACATGACAAATGGCCGGCCGATCACTTCCGACGTTTCGACGACACGCGGGTGCTCGAGGATGGTGGAATCGTCTGCCCGCATGACATAGATCGCGGCTGCGATCAGGAAACAGAGGGCAAAAGCGATGGGCAGGAGGTTGCGCGTCACCGAGGGCTCGGTTGTGAGTAGACGGTCCTGTCCGCGACTCCGGCTGCGGCAAACGCGTCGCGGCGCTCACGACACTTGCTGCACCGACCGCAGTGCTGTGGCAACGCCCTGTCGTCCGCCTTCACTAAAGCTACCGCAGTCCGCCGAAGCCTTCGCGGAGGCTGGTCAGGGTTCATGCACGACAGTGTGAGGTCGAGGGGAACACCCAGCGATTCGCCAAGCCGAATGACGTCCTCCTTGGGCAGTGACACAAAGGGCGTGCGAATCTCGATCGGATGATCGAGCCCGAGTGAGAGAGCGCGCGCCATCGTGTCAAAAAAGTCTGTGGTCGCGTCAGGGAACGGATTGCCCGCGAGCGGTCCGAGGGCGAGGCGCCCTATTTTTCGCGACGCTGCCATGACGCCCGCCTTGGTGAGCAGGACCAGATTGCGCCCCGGGAGATACACGCCCTCGTCGGGGGTGTCGTAGGCCGGCGGCGTCCCGCGTATGGCCCAATGCGTCGGCGGATAGACGTCGCGCATGCTGAAGTCCAAGATCTCGAGCGGCGCGATGTGGTCGAACCCGGGCGAGGCCATCAGATGGCGGAGCATCCGGATCTCGGCACTTTCCCATGCGAGTCCGACGCGCACGTAAACGGGATGCACGCGCGCAGTCCTCGCTTCGTGCGCCAGGAGAACAGCGCTGTCCAACCCGCCGGAAATCAGGACAATCGTGTCCACAGTGCGCGATAACAATACATCCGCGGATACACTTGATCCTATGTACTCGGTCACGAAGAAAATCGACTTCTGTTACGGCCACCGGCTGCTGGATTACGACGGAATCTGCAAGCACCCCCATGGTCACAATGCGACGGCAGAAATCGAGGTGCGCACTGGCACGCTCGATAATCGCAACATGGTCTGTGATTTCAGCGACATCAAGAGGATCGTCAAGGGGTGGATCGACAGTGAGCTGGATCACAAGATGATCCTGCGGCACGACGATCCGCTGGTGAAGCCTCTTCAAAGTCTGGGTGAGCCCATCTTCATCGTTGACAGCAATCCAACGGTCGAGCGGATTGCCCGCTTGATCTTCGACCACGCACACAGCCAGGGACTGCCAGTCGTCAAGGTTACGGTCTGGGAAACACCGACCTCATTTGCCACATATCAAGGCGCTTGAGGCCGATGCTTCTCGTGTTCGATCTCGACGGGACATTGATCGATTCGGTCGGCGACCTTGCGGTGTCTGCCAATGAGCTCGTGACGACTCTCGGCGGGCGCGCGCTCGCACGATCTGCGATCGCGGACATGGTTGGCGACGGCGCCGCGCTCCTCGTGAAGCGAGCCCTGTCGGCGTCCGGGCTCGATCCCGAAACGCCGGACGCGCTCGCCAGGTTTTTGGTGATTTACGATGGTCACCTGCTCGATTCAACCAGGATCTATCCTGGCATTGACGAGGCGCTGTTGTTGGCCTCTCGACGTGCACGAATGGCGGTGCTCACCAACAAGCCGCTCGCGCCGACCCAACGCATCCTCGACTCGCTCGGACTCTCGCGGTACTTCGATGCGGTCATTGGCGGGGACAGCTCCCATGGTCGAAAGCCGGACCCGGCCGGTCTTCAAGCCTTGTCGGGAGGATCGGCGAGGGTCATGCTGATCGGCGACTCGCCCATCGACGCGCAGACGGCAGGCGCCGCGGGTTGCGCGTTCGCCTGGGCCCGCTACGGCTTCAGCGCGGCGAGATTTGGGCCCCGCACGCCTGACACGCCGTACGTGCTCGAGCGGCCGTCCGATCTGAGTGGTGTCGTGGATCGGTTTGCCGCCCTGACTACCGGCGCCTGAGCGTCATCGCACCAGGCGACGTGACGGCGAGCCAGACGGGGCGGGCGAGTTGCGCCAATCCTCCACGTCAGTGGAGCATGTCGACGGGCCACCGACTGCCCTGCTCGAACAGGTCACGATCGGCAGCATCGAGGTACCAGATTCGCGACACGGCGAGAAACGTTGCTCGAGGCGGCCAGTGCAGGCGGCCGTACCGCGACTGCGCGAACAGTGTCCGAAAAGCGTTGCCCTCGAGTACCTCGTCCAGCACGAACACCGGGCGATACCCGCGCCGGCGCAAGTCGTCGACCACCCCATCAAGAGACGCCGGTTCCAGCAAGTCCAGCCGGATGATTTGTCGGCCCGTGTAATAGCGGACCGCGCCACTGTGCACAAACGACAGTACTGCCGCGTTCGGCGGCAAGACCTCGCGAAGGTAGTGGCCCATCAAGCGAATGCGCGACTGCGCCCGCCAGTCGTTCAACGCATAGCCAATCTGTGGCGCGGCGCTCCATATCACGATCGCAACCGGAACCAGCGCCAGCGGCGTAAGGAACCGTGATCGCGATTGGAGCCATCCACCAGCTCGTGCGACCGTCGCCGCAAACAAAATGAAGAGTGCGGCGAGGGCTGGCAGAAAAAATCGCAGGAACGGCCAGTTGTCCAGCGACAGATACGGCAGCATCACTGCAACGTTCAGCAGGACGAACGCCACGGCGGAAATAGCGACAGGCCGGGTGCGATAAATCAGCAAGGCACCCAAAAGGCCGAGAAACACCAGCGGGGTGTGAAGACGCCACAAGAGCTGCGGATACAACCGAGCGTTCGGCCAGATGTGCGCCCTGCGAAAAAAGCCTTCCCACTCGACATAGCCGGGCACGAGCGGACCGCCGTACATGACGGCTTGCGACCAGGCCACGACCCCAGGACCGACGCTGGCCGTGAGCACAAACAATCCCGCGCCGATCCAATGCCATCGTTTCGGTGCCACGTCCTTCGCATTCGGCGACAAGAGCACCAGCACACCGGGGATGATGGCAAGCGGCGCGAGATTGGGTCGGATGAGGATCGCGCCGGATACCGCGGCTCCCGTTGCGAGCGCGCCCGTGCGCGTGCCCGCCAACGACAGCATCCACGCGAGCGCCCAGCTGCTGCCGCGGGTACGTCGCTCATCGGGTGCACGGCATTGATCAACGTGACGGGCGTCGAGGCGATCAGCAGCGCCCCGATCAGGCCGGCCGAGTCCCCGCCGAGTGCCCGCCCCAGAACGAACGTGCACCAGGTGAGTATCGCGGCAGCCAGCGGCGCAACGATGTAGGGGCCGACCGATCCAATGGCAGCAACAGCGGCGGCGGAAAAGACTGGAAAGCCGAGTGGATAAACTGAAATATCGGTGCCGCGTGTCAGGCCAGGTCGGTACGCCACCGGAGAGGCTGCGTTGATCGCGTTGGGCCACTTCGCCCAGAAATGAAGTGGCACCGGTTCATAGATCTCACCTGAATGCCACCTGTGGGCGGCGCTGACGTACCCCGACGAATCGGTTCCACCTGGCAACGTAGCCACCAGAGCGGATGCTGAGGGCCGCGACCAAGCCCGCGATCAGAAGCGCGGCAAATATCGCCAGGCGATGCGGGGAAGGAAAGGCGGCCGCTTGAATGCGATGATGTTACTGCGGCTCGCGGTCCGCCGCGCCGGAGGCGGGGCAAAGCCAGCACTGTGACTAGCGAGCGGAGCACACTCGACGGGCTTGGCCGGCTCTGAGGCGGAGCCTCGCTAGTTCTCGATCCGGATCGTGCCGTCCCCTGTGCGAACCCTGAGCGTCCGGCCCCCGGAGCCCAGCGTGGCCTTCAACGTTCGACGGCGTTCCTCGCGGTCCTCGCCAGACCGAGACTCATTACTCACTGCGGGATGGTTGGCGCGAACTGCGCCGTCGCGCGTTTCGGCGTCGAGCTGCGCGTTGAACGAGCCGGGAAGGGAAAGCGTGACGGAACCGTCCGTCGTCTGCACATCCCAGTCCTCGACCATTGCCGTACCTGGTTCCAAATCGAGCCGGATCGAACCATCGGCCGTCCGTGCTTTCAGCACAGTGGGTTTGGCCTCCACGCCGATGCTGCCGTCCTCGGTCTCGAGATCCAGCTTGCCTTCCGCGCGCTCCAATCGAATCGAGCCATCCCCGGAGCGGACCATGATTTCACCGGACACGCGCGACGCGCGGACGCTTCCATCGTTGGTCGTGAGCGTGATCTTTCCGCTGACATCCTCGACCGTAATCGACCCGTCACCGCTCACAGCGGTCAACTGACTGTTTCTCGGCAGCGCGACCCGGAGTCGAGCCGACGGGCTGAAGTGCACGCCTATCTGCACGCCGTCGAACTCGCGACGACTCGGTCGCGTGACTTTGACGATGACCTTGTCCCCTTGCTGTTCAGCGGACACCGTCATCTCGTCGACGAGACTCTGCTCCATCGCCCGCTTCTCGACTTCAACCTCAATCTCATTGCGATCCCAGGAGTGCACTTCGATCGACCCGTCGAAGGTGTCGAGCTGGACATCAGGAATCCCGCTGACCTTGAAGGTCTTGGTCTCACGCGAGACGATGCCCTCGGAATTGAGATTGACCTCGCAGGCAGTCGCCGCGGTCGCGGCAGCGAACAGGAGGACACGTGTCGCGGCACCGGCGAATCGATGGAGCGTCATATCAATCTTCTAGACGTGTCAGGTCGGGGTTGTGTTCCCCCAGAGCTGGCCCCGCAGATACGTCGCGCGGACGCGCAATTCCGCATCCAGCACGGCCAGGTCCGCGATCGCGCCAACGGCAATTCGGCCACATTCCGAGAGATTCATCTGCTCAGCGGGGCTCGTCGCACACATCCGTGCAGCGTCTAAGACGGTCACGTCAGCATGCTGCACCAGCCCGCGGAATGCGCCGTCCATTGTCAGAACACTGCCGGCCAGCGTCCCGTCCTCGAGCTCGGCCGCGCGACGAGTTACCAGAATAGGGCGGCCACCGAGCCGCGTGCGAGAACCCACGGGCAAGCCCGATCCGGCCGTGCCGTCCGTGATTGCCATGATGCCGTGCGGGCCCTTCACACGAATGGCCATGTGCATCACAGCGGAATGGACATGGAAACCGTCGCAGATCAGCTCGGCTCTCACTCGTTCGGACCTGAGGACAGCACCGGGCGCCCCAGGCGCACGATGTTTCATGGGCGACATTCGGTTGAACAAGTGCGTCGCGTGACAGACGCCGGCGTCGATCGCCTCGAGAGCCTGTTCGTACGTGGCCCCCGTATGGCCAATCGACACGCGGTGCCCGGCGGCCACAAGCTGATGAACGAAGTCGAGGCCGCCTTCGAGCTCCGGCGCTAGGGTCACGATTCCAACCTGAGCACGATGCTTTGTGATGATCGAGAGGATTTCGTCGCCTGAGAAGTCCGCGTAGTCCATTTCGGCCGGAGACCCCAGACCGGAGACCGATGACCGATGACCGGTGACCGGAGATCGCGGACTGCGTAAGCACGCAAGAGGCTGTGCGCCTCTGTACTCGGCACTGATGAAATTACTTTCGAGATGGGCTGCGAGGACTCGCGATGAATGCTGTGACGGGTGGGACGCAAGCGCACCGATTTCCTCCAGCATGCGCCCCAGCGTGGCCGGATCGCATGCGATGGACGTCGGGCAGAAGGACGTGACTCCATAACGCGGCAGTCGCCTCGCGACCTGAGCGATGGCTCCGGGGCCATCCAGCGTGTCGTGTCCTTCGATGCCGTGAACGTGCACATCGACGAACCCAGGCACGACGAGAGCGCCCATCGCATCGATACGCTCGGCGCCCTTTGGTGTATCGACCACGCGAGGCTCGATCGCGATAATGCGCTCACCTTCCATCAACAGGCTGCCGCGCGTGACCACGCGGTCGGGCAGCACGAGATCCGCGCCTGCCAGGAGAATCATTGCCGTTGGAGCCACAGGACGGCCGTCGCGTTACCGAGAGTGAATTCCTCTCTCTGAACTCCCTGATCCCCCTGTGAACCGCGCGCGATCATCCCAACCCTGCGCCAAACTCCGGAAACACCTGCAGCTTGGTCCCTTCGAGCGGCAGCGCGACAAGCTTGTCGGCTGCGACTCGAAACAGCTCGCGATCGACACGTACGAGCAGCCTTTCGAGTCCGCGCTGGTTCGGCGCTGAAAGGACGAGCACACCCGAAGTCTCGAGCGGCGGAAACTCGTGATCATCCAGATAGTCGCGATCGATCGTGATCAAGGTGCGGTGGAGTTGGCGCGCCAGCCGGTAATGCTCGATATCGCGCGCGCGACGGAGGTCTTCGTGCTCAATCACGAAGAGCACATCCCACTCGAGTGAGAGGCGCATGAAGGCGACGACGCCGGCGGGCACGTTGGCGTCGGCGTACACGCGCGGACGGACAGCGTGCTCGTCAGCCAGAGGACCAAGCTCGGACCACAGCGTTCCCATAGATTCTTCAGTACCCACCTGACGCCTAACTTCTCGTCAGCACGGCTTTACGTTTTCGCCGTTGTGTCTTCTCAGGCGACGGCATACGCGCCTTCACCGCTTCGGCTTTGAGCGCCGCGACCAGCGCGTCACGCTTGTGGACGAGCCCCTTGCGTTTGCGGCGGCCGTTCTTGTGGCCGCAGGCATATTCGCAGAAGAGCGGGAAGGCGATTGTGGAATCGATGTAGGTCACAACGGTATCTGGCAGCACGCCGGGGTTGACTTTGCCCCAGCTCACGGCTTCGGAGGGTGTCGCGCCCGACAAGCCGCCCCAGACGACCTGGTCGGTCGTGATCTGAATGAAGTAATCGTTGCCGCCTTTGGGAATGCCGTACACCTCCCACAGTGTCGGTTGCCCTTGTAGATAAAAATTCTTCGGCGAACCGCCGCCCAGAATCACGCAGCCGTTCTTATCCGCGGCCAGAATCAGCGCACAGATCTCGTTGACGTCCTTGTTCGGATCGATCATCAGCGTCCCGCCGTGGATCAGCTCATGGAAGGCGACATTCATGCCGATGGAGCTGTCTCCTGGTGACGAGGTGTAGATGGGGACGCCGAATTTCGCCGCGCTGGCCACCACGGAGTACCTCTTCGCAGCCGGGCCGCACATCGCGCAGGTGCTCTCCAAGGACGTAGTGGAACTCCGCTGTGGACACCGGGCCATCGAGCTCGGTCGCGATCAGAAACTCCCGGATGAACGAGTCGGTGTCGAGCAATACCTTCGCCGGAAAGAGCACGTCGTAGATGCGAATCACGCCGTGCTCGTACAGCACGCGATCGTCGAGGAACGGCGACCCGCGGTGGAGCGTGAAGTTCAATGCATAGTGCAGGTCGTGGTAGAGATTCGCACCGGTGCTGATGATGAAGTCCACCAGGCCACGCTCCATCATCTCGATGAAGCAACCGCCCAGGCCTGCGGGGGTCAACGCCCCTGCGATGGTGAGCCCGATCGTCGTGTCGTGCGACCTGGCGAGCATTTTGTCGGTGTAGATACGACAGGCTTCGCCCAATCGGGCCGCGTTGAAGGCCTGGAACCCTTCGTCAATCAGCCGCCGGATATCGGCGCTGCCCTGCGGGCGGTAATAGCGAATGGCTTTTCCAGAGAGGAACGATTTCTGAGACTTCTGCGGAGAACCTGGGGAGCGATACGGCATAGGCTTGGGTGCGGTGCGACAGGTGCGACAGGTGCGGTGCGGGCCACCTCTCGCACCCCGGCCACTGTCCTAGAGTAGCATTCGCGTGATGGAACTGTTGTGGATTCCGGCCGTGGTCGCGTTAGCCATCGTCGCAATTCTTGTCGGGTTCTTCTGGCAGAAGGGCCGGCCGTTTGCGAAAGGTGACATCTTCCGTGCGAGCCGGTTGTCGCGCGGCAACCGACTCTTCCCGACGCAGGTTCTCATTACGCCGACCAGCGTAATTCATTTCACACCGGAGGTCGTGGGGCGCCGTGAGCAGTCCATTCACATGGCCCATGTCGCCTCCGTGAGCATCAACACCAACCTGATGTTCTCGGATGTCATCATTGAAACCAGCGGCGGGGCGACCCCGGTGCGGTGCCACGGGCACCGAAAGCGGGACGCGACCCGCATGAAGGCCCTCATCGAGCAGCACCAGACCGCCTACTACAAGGTCGCCGGCAAGGCCGAGCCGGCCCGCCCGATGCCCCCAGGGTAATCTCAACCAGCCGCACGGCCGATAGAACGAGAGCCAGTGGACGATCTGACTTTTGCCGCCCGTCGCGCGACGACGGGCGCCCCCCCGCGCCAGGACGATCACGAAGCACGATTTCGCACGCTCGTGCAATCGCCGCTGCGGGCGGGAATCCTGCGATTCCTGACCGCACGCCCCGATCAGTCCTTCGACATCGACACCCTGATGCAGACGTTTGGCCGCATGCGTCTCGACGTCGAAAACTGCGTCGGCGAACTCGTGGAGTTCGGCGTCGTGCGACGCGAGGCTGGCGACCCGTCAAAATACCTTGCCGCGCGGCCCGGAACCGATGCGATCGCGCGGCTGCTGGACAACTTTCTCGAACGGCGCGTCACGGTCGGCATCGAAGAAACCTCACCATCGGTCCAGCGCTTCCGCGAAATGATCGGGCGCGACGAAAAGATGGTCGCCATCTTCGAATGGATCCGCACCGCCGCAAAATCCGACATCGCCGTGTTGATTCTCGGTCCTACCGGCTCGGGCAAAGAGCTGGTCGCGCAGATGATTCACGAGTTGTCGCGACGCGGTCAGGAACGCTTTCAGGCTGTCAACTGCGCGGCGTTGCCGGACACGCTGTTCGAGTCGGAAATTTTCGGGTACGAAAAAGGCGCGTTCACCGGCGCGCACGACCGCAAACCCGGACGGCTCGAGCTGGCCAACGGGGGCACCCTGCTGCTCGACGAGATTGGCGATTTGTCACTCGTTGCGCAGGCCAAGCTGCTCCGCGTCCTCGAAGAACGCCGCTTCGAGCGACTGGGCGGCAATCGTTCCATTCACGTGGATTTCCGTTTGATCTCGGCCACAAACCGGCCGTTGGACTTGTTCGTTCGTGAAGGGCGCTTCCGCGAAGATCTCTATTATCGGATCAACGCGTTCGCCATCAGGTTGCCCTCGCTTCGCGAGCGCGTCGTCGATATTCCGGTCCTGGCCAATCGATTTCTCGGGCGCTACTGCGCCTCGAACGGTCTGCCCCTCGACGCGAAGCAGTTTTCCCGCGAGGCCGAGGATCTTCTGATCTCGTATCATTGGCCCGGCAATATTCGTGAGCTCGAAAGTACGGTCTCGCGCGCCGCCTTGTCGGCGCCTGGCCGCGTGATCCTGGCCGCCGACATCGAGTTTCTCCATGGGCGAGTTGCGCAAGTCCAGGAAGAGTCGAGCACGGGCCTGTCGACGCTCCGTGACGCCGAGCGCGTCCACATCATTCGAGTCCTGGAGGCCGTTGAGTGGAACAAACTCGAGGCGGCGAAGATTCTGGACATCAGCCGGGGGACGCTTTACCGCAAGATCGACGAATTCGGTCTCGAACCGGCCGCCGCCGCGACTCGAGCCCGGCGCCCGCGCCGCGACGTCGTCTAACCCCCTTTCCACAATTGGCCGCTTTGTTGTAGGACAGTACGGTACTGTATTGTCCAACGCTGCCGTGTCCCCGTTCTGCCCATGAAATCGCTTCCCCTCGCGGCGAGGCTTTACGTTGGCGCGGTGATCGCCACCGGCGCGGTGCTATTGGTCCTGTTCACGCCACGTGCGCGGTTCGAACAGCCCTCACACTTTGCGATTCTGCTGGTCCTTTCGGTCGTCTTCTCGGCGTTCAAAGTCAGCCTCCCGCTCGCCAGAAGCGGTTCGACAATGTCGGTCTCGTATGCCGTGGACTTCGCTGCCCTGATTCTGTTGGGGCCGCACGAGACCATGCTCGTGGCCGTTGCAAGCGCGTGGAGTCAAAGTACGTTTGGCATGAAGACCAGGAACCCGTTCCATCGGGCCCTGTTCAGCATGGCGTGCCTCGCGATCACGGTGCAGGCCGCGGGGCTCGCGTACGAGCGGCTCGGCGGAGCGCCAGGCGAAATGGGAGCGACCCTGGCACAGATCGCGGGGCCACTGGTCGCCGCGGCCACCGTTTACTTCATCTGCAATACGTTCCTGATCGCCGCGGCGATCGCGCTCTCCACGAAACAACCGATCCTTGCGGTGTGGAACGACAACTTTCTCTGGAGCGCCCCGAGTTATTTCGTCGGCGCCGCCGTCGCCTTTGCTGCCAAGTGGGCGATTCTCGGCTTCGGCATCTGGATCGCGTTGCTCCTTTGCGCCCCGCTCTACCTCACGTATCGCACCTACAAGGTTTACGTTGGCCGGATCGAGGATGAGCGCCGCCACGTGGAGGAGATGGCCAACCTTCATTTGGCGACGATCGAAGCGCTCGCGCGTGCGATTGACGCCAAGGAGCAAACGGCGCAGTCGCACATTCGACGTGTGCAGGTCTACGCCGCCGGCCTGGCCAAATCCCTCGGGATGCCTGATAGCGAAATTCAAGGCGTCAAGACCGCCGCCCTGCTGCACGACATCGGCAAGCTGGCGGTGCCTGAGCACATCCTGGCCAAGCCCGGTCCGTTGACACAGGAAGAGTTTCAGAAAATTCGCTTACACCCGCAGGTCGGCGCCGAAATCATCAGCGCGGTGCCCTTCCCCTACCCTGTCGCGCCCTTGATCCTCAGCCACCACGAGCGATGGGACGGAAAAGGGTATCCACACGGTCTCAAAGGCCGCGAGATTCCACTCGGCGCACGCATTCTCTCGGTGGTGGACTACTTCGATGCGTTGACTTCGGATCGCCCGTATCACAAAGCGATGACGCGCGACGCAGCGCTCGGATTACTGACGCAGGAAGCGGGCAACGCGCTCGACCCCACGGTCGTGCAACGATTCATCTACCTGCTGCCAAGTCTCACCGAGGAAGCCGACACCATTGAGAGCCTTCCCGTGCCGCAGCTCTCGCTCGCGTCAACCTCTCAGCTCGGGCGCCCTGCCGTGGGCTTCCAGCCTGAAGGCAAGGCGACGACAGTCTTCGAAGACATCGCGCATGCGCATCGCGAGATCTATGCCCTCTACGAAATCGCGCAAACCATGGGGACGAGCCTTGGCGTCGCCGACACGATGGCGCTCATCGCATCGAAATTGAGCAGCCTGGTCCCATTCAACTCGTCTGCGCTGTTCCTTTTCGATGAACAGGCCGAAACGTTGCATTGCCGTTTCGCCACCGGCGCTGAAGCCGATGTCGTCAGCACGATGACCGTCCGCAGCGGGCAGGGCTTGACCGGGTGGGTCGCCCGAAACCGCCGTCCACTGGTCAATGCGCGGCCGAGTGCAGACTTCGAGGCGGCCGGCCTGTCCACGCACACAACCAGCCTGCAGTCGGCTCTCGTGTCGCCGCTGGTCTTCAGCGATCGGTTCATCGGCACGCTGGCGGTCTATCACGTCCAGTCGGATTTCTACACCGATGACCATCGGCGCCTGCTCGATCGCGTCTCCGAGCAGGCGTCCGCCGTCATTCACAACTCGATCGTCTTCGAGCAAACCCAGGAAGACTCTCTGACCGACGCTCTGACCGGGCTGCCGAACACGCGATACATGTTCATGCACCTCGCGCGTGAGCTCGCCCGCGCAGAGCGGCTCAAGGTCGAGGTCGCTTTGCTGGTAATGGATCTCGACAACTTCAAGGACATCAACGACAGTCACGGACATCACGTCGGCGACCGCGTCCTGCGTGAGCTCGCGCCGCTTCTGCGGAATGCAATCCGGCCGTACGACATCTGCGTCCGTTACGCCGGTGACGAGTTCATCGTCGTACTGTCGGGATGCGGTCGCGAGGAGGCCGAACGCAAACGTCTGGAGCTGCAGCGGACGGTCGACGAGGCCGTCTTCGAAGCACGACCCGGGCGCCGCATTCCACTCGCGATCAGTGTGGGCTCGGCGATTTACCCGCATGACGGCGACACGTATGAGGCGCTGCTCGCAACAGCTGACAGCCGGATGTATCGGGACAAATCGCGCCGAAAGCAGCAGTCCCGTGCACAGGGCCTCGTGACAGGAACCGATGGTCGGGCACCGACGAGCGTAACCGCCATGCCGGCAATTGAGCCCACTGAAGTCGAAATTCAGAGAGCAGGTCGAGGGTTGCTGTAGACAGAAGCAGTCAGCGAATTCGTGGTTTGGTGATTGGGCGATTTGATTGAGGAAGTGCATGAGTGCATGATTGGGTGCTCGACGCTCGTGCGATAAGATCCTGATCTAGGTGCGAACTCTCGTCCTTCCTGTTCGTGATGTGGTCCGGGCCACGAGGCGCACCAGAATCATCACGTTAGATCTCGGCGAGATGGCGTTTTCGTTCACCGCGGGTCAGGCGGTCTTCGCCGGGCTTGCGGAGGGCATCGTCCGCCGGCCGTATTCAATTGCCTGCTCGCCCACGTGGACTCTCGAGACCCGGACTCTCGAACTGCTCGTCCAGATCGACGATCACGCACCACCCGATCCACATCTCGAACGAGCAGTGCCTGGAACGGCGCTTCGAGTCGAGGGACCATTCGGATCGTTCGGCCTCCCCTCGCCATTACCAGAGTCGCACCTGCTGTTCATTGCAGGTGGCACGGGCATCGCGCCATTGCGCTCAATGATGTGGGAGACGATGGCGGGCAATGCGCGAGTCCAGATCGCGGTGATCTACAGTGCCCGAAGCCCTCAGGAATTTGCGTTTCAAGACGAGCTGAGCAGACTTGCGTCCGAGCGACGCATCGAGTTGCAGCTGACGATCACGCGCGAAGCCGGGACCGAATGGACTGGCGGCCGCGGGCGGATTGATGCTCCGTTGATTCAATCGATGCTGAAGACGGCTGAGACACGCTGCCTGGTTTGCGGCCCTCCCGCGCTCGTGAAAGATGCGATGGCAGCACTCAACGTAGCAGGGGTTTCGCGGGACAGGATCGTGTCGGAAACGTTCGGGGGGTGATCGATGTAAGTTGCCGGGAAACTGACCTACATCCCCACTGCGTGGTAGCCCGCGTCCACCATGACCACCTCGCCAGTCACACCGCGGCTGGCCTGGCCAAGCAGGAAGAGCGCGGCATCGGCAACCTCTCCGGCATCAATGGTGCGGCGGAGGGGGGCGCGTTCGCGGACGATGCCGAGGATGTTCGAGAACCCGCCGATGCCGGCCGCCGCGAGCGTCTTCACGGGACCGGCGGAAATGGCATTCACGCGAATGTTCTCGGGGCCAAGATCTGCCGCGAGATAGCGTACTGAGGCTTCGAGCGCTGCTTTGGCGACACCCATTACGTTGTAGTTCGGAAACACGCGAGTACTGCCGAGATACGTGAGCGTCACGATGCTTCCGCCGCCGCGTGCCAGCATGAGGGGCCGCGCACCGCGTGCTAGAGCAATCAACGAGTAGGCGCTGATGTCGAGCGCGAGCGCGAAGCCCTGCCGAGACGTCTGCACGAACGGATTCGTGATGTCCTCGCGATTGGCGAAGGCGACGCCGTGTACGAGAAAGTCGAGGCCGCCGTGGTCCTGTTGAATTCGGCTGAAGACGGCATCGATTTCGGCGTCATTCTGGACGTCAAGCGGCAGGACCACCGGCTTGGGAGAGAGCGTTTCGGCCAGCTCGTTGACGTGCTCTTCGAATCGACCTTGATAGGTCAGGTGAATGGTGGCGCCCGCCTGGGAGGCAGCCTGCGCGATCGCCCACGAAAGTGAGCGTTTATTCGCGACACCAACGACAAGACCGACTTTGCCGGAAAGATCGGACATGGTAACGGGTGTCAGCGCTTCTTGCCTCCGCGGCGCGAGCCTCTCCCGCCATTCGGTCCGTGACTCCGCCCGCCGTGCTGGCGCTGTCCGTGGCTCTGTCCCTGTCCGTGACCCTGACCCTGACCCTGACCCTGCCCTTGTCCGTGACCGCGGCCACCGCGCCCGAACCGCATCGGCCCGGCGTTCCCCTGCCCCTGTTGCTGATGGCCGCCGCGACGACGGCCACCGGGCCGCGGGCCTCGTCCGTTGTTGGGCTGTCGAATCGTAAATTCAGGGAGCACACGGGTGGGGGCTGGCTGTCCCTCGGGGCGGGGCAACGTGGCGCGAATCAACGACCGTCGAACTGGTCCCTCATCTCGCGTCGGCGGCACTTCCTGGTTTGTCGAAGGTTCCTCTGTGGCAACAACCGCCGCCACGAACGTCTCCACGACCTCCTGGACTTCCGAGTGGCCGTTGCCTGACGCCAGATCCTCTTCCGGAGGAGCCGTCACAGAGGTCTGAGCAGGCAATGGAGGAAGCGCCTCGATGTCCATTAATTCTGCGTCAGGCTGCGCGAGCCGCGCAGACTGCGGCCCTTGCAGGCCCTCGAGGACCTGCGCGAACAGGGCTGGCTGCGGCTTCTTGCGCCGCTGAGCGGGCACCTTGCCGTCTTTGTATTCGTGCTCTGCGTCACAGACGCAGCACCGGGTTTGTTTGATGTGTTCGTCGATCATCGCCACGACGGCGTGATCAGTAATACGGCGCTCGCGCGGACAATAATCGTCCACCACGTCGCCGGGCCGGAACCGGCGTTGCTGCATGCACTCCCCCGAAATACCGAATTCAGATCACTATGCAGGAGGGGAAAACGGGCACTGATACATGTGCCGGCGCCATCCGGCGCCATCGAACCTCGAGTTCGGATGAAACTCTGGACGAGAGGTCAAGGTATTCTAGCAGTCGGCCACGGGGACGGCAACCAAAAAAAGGCCTCGCTACGCGTGCGTTGAGATCCATTCCCGGGTCTCCTGCAGCGCCGCCTGCACTGCGTCGGGCGCGGTGGATTGCGGCGTTTTTCGACCCAGGACTGAAGCTTCGGGGGTCACGGCGGCCCGCACATCCTCGCCGAAATGCGGGCTGAAACGACGCCACTCCTCAAGGGTGACGCTCTCGAAATCCCGGCCCTGCTTGAGAAGCTCCCGCACGATGCTGCCGACGATTTCGTGCGCGTTCCGGAACGGCACCCCGCGCGACACGAGATAGTCGGCCACGTCAGTCGCCAGCAACAGGCCCGAGGCGGCAAGGCGCGTTCGCTCGCCGCGTAACGTGAGCTGCGCCAGGACGGACCGGGTCGCAACCAGCGAAACCGAGAGCGTATCTTCGCAGTCAAAAACTGGCTCTTTGTCCTCCTGCAAATCCTTGTTGTATCCGGTTGGCAATCCTTTCATCGTGACGAGTAGTCCGGTCAGGTGGCCAACTGTGCGTCCGGCTTTGCCACGCACGAGTTCGAGCGGGTCGGGGTTTTTCTTTTGCGGCATCATGCTGCTGCCGGTCGCCGACCGATCGGCGAGCTCGAAGAAGCCGAATTCGTCACCGGTCATCAGGATGAAGTCTTCCGCCATCCGACTCAGATGCACCATGGCGAGTGCGCACGCATACACGAACGTGGCTGCGAAGTCGCGATCGGACGAGGCATCCATGCTGTTCAGCACGATGCGGCTAAACCCGAGTCGCGACCTCAGACGCTCGACATCGATTGGATAACCGGTGCCGGCAATCGCCCCTGATCCGAGCGGCAGGGCGTCGGCCTCTGCGGCAGCGCCCGCCAACCGCTCGTGGTCCCGGCGAAGGGCGGCGGCGTAACTGAGCAAATAGTGGGCGACGAGAACGGGCATCGCCCGGCGCATGTGCGTGTACGACGGCATCAAGGCGCTGCCAGCGCTGGCTGCTTGATCGGCCAGCGCGGTCACCAACCCGCAGACTCTTGACTGCAACTGGGGGATGCGACGTCGGAGATACAGCCGCAGATCGACCGACACCTGCTCGTTCCGTGATCGTCCCGTGTGAAGGCGGCGACCTGCTTCACCGATGCGCGCGACCAGCTGACGCTCGACGAAGCTATGAACGTCCTCGTCCGGACCAGTGACCCACGCGGGATCACGCCGGCCCTGTTCGAGAATGGCCGTCAAGCCCTCCTGGATCTGTCGGCCATCCTCCGCGGTGAGCGTGCCGCAGGCGACGAGCGCCTCCGCCCACGCAAGGCTGCCGGTGACATCGTCTTCAAAAAGCCGGCGATCGAATGGGAAGGAGACCCCGAAATCAAACGCTTCCGGATCGGGGGCGGAATCGAAGCGGCCCGACCACAAATGTTCTGTCACTTCAGAGAACCGCTGTTTCGGCTGCCACCGAGCACTGGCCGTTTTCGATCCGCAGCAGCACTTGTCCTTCGTCTGAACCGTCGAGTTGCTGATAGGCGAGACACAGTACCTCGATGGCGGGAGCGCCCGCAATCGTGCCGATGCACTCCATCAGTTCAATCAGACTCATGTGAATGTCGTTCACTGCGAACGGAACACCATCCGCAAATCGAATGTGGAGGGAGGCTGGCTCGCCTGCTGTGCGGCGCTTCATGGGAACCCCCATTCGAATGTCCGACGGCTCCGGTGCGATCATCGCGGCCTGCTCGATGTTGGCGATCTCCCGCAATTTCCCGGTCAGAAATGAAGCCGCGAGCTCGGCCACGAGCCCGGCACCGCTGACAGTTCGCGCTCGTACGGCCGGCAGAATGACCTCGCGAAGGAACTCCTCCCGGACGTCGAGCGCGTGACACTTCGTCGCGCCGGCGGCTAGCGCGCCATCCCTGAGCCCATTCAATGGAATCCCGTCGCCGAGATCCATCGCGACGGCAATCACCTCGCTGTACCCAGCGGCACCAAACGCTGCAATCGACGCCGCCGACTGCTCGTCACCAAGATATGCGACCACGATGCGATTGGTCATTCCTCGTCTCTGTCCTGTTCTTTCACGCTTCTGACGCAAGATGGTCGAGCATGTTGCGGGTGGATTGCGCACACCGCACGTCACGACAGACCACGAGAATCGTGTCGTCACCTGCCAGCGTTCCAACCACATCCGGCAACTTGGCCCGATCGATTGCCAGGCCAAGCAGCTGCGCCTGACCCGGCCCAGTCTTCACGACGACCAAGTGGTGCGCCGCGTCCACGCTCAAGAGAAACTCGCCGAGCGCTCGCGATAGCGCGACAGCGGCTGCCGCGGCCGAACCAGGATCCGCCGCGCCGCCACCCTGGTACGCCCCGTCAGACGACCGTTTCACGAGCCCGAGCTCTTTGATGTCCCGGGATAACGTTGCTTGAGTGACCACGAACCCCAGTTCGGCCAGGTGCCGGCGCAGCTCTTCCTGGCTATGCACGGGCTCACGTTCGATGACCTGCCGGATCGCAGACAGGCGTCGTGTCTTCATATCTATGCGGTCGACTGAATCAGTATACAGAAACTGGGAGCCATGTCATCAGCAAAATGCATTGACTTCTGCGTGAATAGGAATGTATAACTATTCCTCTTGATGCATAGAGTTGCGGTCATCGGAGCGACTGGTTACGCCGGACAAGAGCTGGTCCGACTGCTGGCGAAACATCCCGCCGCGGATCTCGTGCTTGCCACGGCGTCGCAATCGACCAGCACCCCAAGACGGCTGCCGGCGCTGTCGCGAATCTGGGACGGTGAGGTCTGTCCGCTGGACCTCACAGCAGTGTCGAAGCACGCGGATGTCGCGTTCCTGGCGTTGCCAGAGGCAGCGTCTGCAGACGTCGCACCAACGCTTTTGGCCTCGGGGCTGCGAGTCGTCGATCTGTCTGGGGCGTTCCGGCTCCGTGATCAGGAAGCGCGGACGAAGTGGTATCCGTCCACGCCTTCGATGCCATCGGGGGCGGCGTACGGATTGACGGAGTTCGAGCATGAGGCCATTCGCGACGCGCGGCTCGTGTCGAATCCCGGCTGCTATCCCACGGCGGCGCTGCTTGCTCTGCTGCCGCTGGCGAAAGCGGGGCTGATTGCGTCGTCCAGCGATATCGTGATCGATGCCAAATCAGGACTGTCCGGGGCCGGCAAAGTGCCAACCGATCGGACGCATTTTTCGGAGAACCACGGCAGTGTCGCCGCATACAGCGTGTTTGGGCATCGCCACACGCCGGAAATGGAACAGGCACTCGGCCGAAGGGTCACCTTCGTGCCGCACCTGGTGCCCCTCGATCGCGGCATTCTGTCGTCTCATTACGTCCGACTCGTTGCGGGCACGACGACCGCGCAGGTGTCTGACGCGTTCGCAGAGGCGTACGCGCCGGCGCCGTTCGTTCGGCTGAGGGGCGCTGAACTGCCAGAGATCAAACACGTCGTGTGGTCGAACTTCTGCGACATCGGCTGGAGTGTCGACGAGACGGATCATCGGGCCGTGGTCGTATCGGTCATCGACAACCTGGTGAAGGGCGCTGCGGGTTCAGCCGTGCAGAACTTCAACGTCATGTGCGGCATCGATGAATGCGCGGGATTGCGGTGAAAGACTCACGGAGGTGCGTGCCGTAAGGAACCCATGTCACGAACCATCGTTTTGAAGGTTGGCGGCGAGCTCCTTGAAGATGCCGCGCGCATGCGTGCCATGGTGCGCCTCATCAAGCGAGTCGCCGCAAGACAGCCTTTGGTTGTCGTGCACGGCGGGGGAAAGGAGATCGATGCGGCGCTCGATCAGGCGTCGATTCCCAAACACCAGGTTGACGGCTTGCGCATCACCGATGAAGCGACGTTACAGGTTGTCATCGCGGTTCTGGCCGGATCGATCAACACCAGGCTCGTGGCAGCCGTCAACGCCGCGGGTGGGCAGGCGGTTGGTCTGACCGGAGCGGACGCTGGGGTCGGCCCCGTCAAGGCGGCAGGGCCTCATCGCGCCACGAACGGCGAGTTTGTGGATTTAGGTCTTGTTGGCGAGCCGTTGCCGACCGCCGGCGCTCGCCTCCTCGACACGCTCTGTGCCAACGGTTACGTGCCCGTCATTGCGTGTATTGGGGCCTCGCGGAAAGGGCAGTTGTTCAATGTCAACGCCGACACACTCGCGGGCAGTCTGGCCGCGCGCATCGGTGCGCGGCGGTTGATTGTCGCGGGCGGGACCGAAGGAGTGCTGGACAGCGAGGGCGAGACGATACCTGCCCTCGATACGGCGAGTATCGAAGCACTCGTCAGTTCCGGTACCGCGACGGCCGGCATGGTCGCAAAGTTGCGCGCGTGCCGGCACGCTCTCGACCATGGAGTGAAGGACGTCGCGATTGCGGATGGGCGAAGGCCGGATCGGATAGCCGGGCTCGTCATCGGCAATGCGGCGAAAAAGGGGCCGTGGACAAGGCTTGCGCCAGGGCTCTCGCCAACGAAGCACGAAGAACGAAGAACAAAGAACAAGAGTTGAAACGCATGGCAGAGATCGATTTCGAGCTTGTCAAGGCCCTCGAAGCCGAGCACGTTTTGCAGACCTACAAACGGGCGCCGGTCGCGTTCGTGCGCGGCGAAGGCGCGCGCCTGTTCGATGCCTCCGGAAAGTCGTACCTCGACTTCATTTCTGGCATTGGTGTCGTCGTGCTCGGCCACGGGCACGCAGGTCTTGCCGAGGCAGTGGCGTCACAGGCACACACGCTGATTCAGACTTCGAACCTGTATTACCACCCACTCCAGGGACAGCTCGCGGCGCGTCTCGCGGCGCTGTCGGGACTGCAGCGAACGTTTTTCTGCAATAGCGGCACCGAAGCTGTCGAAGCCTGCCTGAAGTTTGCGCGCCGGTATTGGTACTCGCAGGGCGCGAGACAACGCACCCGCTTTGTGGCATTGCGTCACGGCTTTTCCGGGAGGACGATGGGCGCGCTGTCGGTGACGTCGAATCCGGCCTACCGCGAGCCCTTTGAGCCGCTGATTCCAGGCGTCACGTTCGTGTCGCCGGACGATCCCGCTTCGCTCGAGGCGGCGGTCTCAGATCAAACGGCGGCCATCATTGCCGAACCGATCCAGGGTGAGGGCGGCGTGCGGCCCTTGTCGCATGATTTCGCGGCAGCCATCGAGCGAGCGTGCGAGCACACGGGAACGTTGCTCATTGCCGACGAGGTGCAGAGTGGCCTCGGGCGCACGGGCGATGCGTTCTATTTTCCCGCACTCGGACTCACGCCTGATCTGATCTCGATCGGAAAGGCGCTTGGCTCAGGTGTTCCGATTGGCGCGGCACTCGTCGCCGAACCCGTCGCAGCCCAGATTTTTGCCGGCGACCACGGCAGTACCTACGGCGGCAACCTCTTATCGACACGCGCAGGCTTGTACGTGCTCGAGCAGTTGACGGGCACTGCGGACGCTGTTCCCTACCGACCACCGGCGGGGCTGATCGGCCACGTGCGCGAGATGGCCTCAGTATTCGAGCACGCTCTGAACCGTCTCGCTGCGGAACACTCGGTTGTCGCCTCCGCCCGCGGGGTGGGTGTGATGCGTGCTCTCGAGTTGACGATCGATGCAAGTCCCGTGATCGATGGAGCACGGGAAGCGGGACTGCTGGTCAATCGAACTGCGGAAAAGGTCGTCCGAATCCTGCCGCCGCTTACAGTGACACAGACCGAGGTCGACGAAGCAGCGGTGATCCTCGACCGCGTGCTCCATAGCGTTCGGACAGAGGTGACGACATGAACACGCAGCTTCTGCCTCGACAGGCGGTTGCGTCGCGTCCGCAGAACGGTCGCGTGCGTACGTCGCGGTCGTCTGCGCGAGTGACGTATCGCGCGGGCACTGCTGCAGACGCCTCGGCATTGGATGCGCTCATCGCCGCTCACCTCGAGGAGGGCCATCTTCTGGCGCGCACTCTCGACGAGCTGTCGGTCCACGCACCGCGGTTCATCGTCGCCGTCAGGCGCGGACGTGTCGTGGGGTGCGGGGAGCTGGCGCCTCTGAGCGGCGAGGTCGCCGAGGTCCGATCGCTGGTCGTCGATCGCAAATCACGGGCGCTTGGCATCGGCTCTGCCTTGGTGACCGCGCTGCAGCAACGTGCGCGTACTGATGGGTTCGAGACGTTATGCGCGTTTACGCATGACGCGGGCTATTTCGTCCGCCTGGGTTTTTCGATCGTCCCCCATGTCTGGGTGCCGGAAAAGATCGCCCTCGATTGCCATCGTTGTCCGCAGTTTAGACGTTGTGGGCAGTACGCCGTGGTGCTCCCCCTTCGCACTGACAGCCAGGCGCGACGCGGCGCATTCGTCCCGCTGGCCTCGCTTCGAGGCTGACGATGCGAACAAGCGAACGAGCCTCTATCGTTCCGGTCGACGGCGGGATCACTGCCCCCCGTGGGTTTCGCGCCGCCGGTGTCGCGTGCGGGATCAAAGCCAGCGGGCGGCCGGATCTCGCTGTGATTGCCGCTGACCGACCCGTTGCCGCGGCGGGAATTTTCACGACGAACCAGGCCAAGGCCGCCCCCGTGCTTGTCTCACAGGAGCACCTGGAGGTGAGCGGGGGCACAGCGCAGGTGATCGTCACCAACAGCGGCTGCGCCAATGCGTGCACGGGATCGCAGGGATTGCTCGATGCCCGCGAGATGGCGGTACTGACCGCTAACGGCGCCGGATGCGTCCCATCGCACGCGCTGGTCGCGTCAACCGGCGTCATTGGTGTCAAGCTTCCCATGGGCGCGGTAAGGGCCGGTATTCCTGCAGCGATGGCCGCACTGGCCGACGACGATGGCCACGCGGCCGCTGCTCGCGCCATCATGACGACCGATCCGTTTCCCAAAGCGTTTGCCGTCGAAGTTACGTCCGCGGGCGGACGCTTTCGCGTTGGTGGCATGGCCAAAGGCTCGGGGATGATCGAGCCACGCATGGCAACCATGCTCGGCTATTTGACAACCGATGCCGTGGTCGAACCCTCGCTGCTGCACCGCGCCCTTATCGATGCCAGTCGCTACACGTTCAACGCCATCACCGTTGATGGCGAAAGCTCCACAAACGACTGCGTCTTCGCGCTGGCGAACGGCGACAGCGGCGTGCGCATCGACCAGGAGTTGTACGGGGCCTTGTTCGAGGGCTTGCGCGCAGTCGCCCTCGAGCTGTCGGTCGGAATCGTCCGAGGAGGCGAGGGCGCCACGAAGCTAATTGCCATTACAGCGACCGGCGCCGCTTCGGCGGATGAGGCGTGGACCGCCGCACGCGTGATTGCAAATTCCCCGCTCGTGAAGACAGCCGTGCATGGCGGCGACCCCAACTGGGGCCGCCTGGTTGCCGCCGCGGGCCGTTCGGGGGTCACGTTCTCGCTCGAGAATGCGATGGTGCGTATCGGACCGCTCGTCCTCTTCAGCCAAGGCCAGCCGCACGATGAGCTGGCACCTCGAGCCGCCGACTATCTCCAAGGCAAAGAATTGGAGATCGAAGTCAACCTGGGAGCGGGCGGCGACCATCGCGCGACCGTTTACACGTGCGATCTGTCTGCGGAATACGTCCGGATCAACGCCGAGTATAGGACTTAGCGAATTGATGATCTGGCGATCTGGTGATCTAGTGATCTAGTGATCTAGTGATCTAGTGAACTCACAGGACCACGGTCACGAGATCAACAGATCAACACATCACGAGATCACTAGATCAACACATCCATCAGATCACACGAGAGGAGCATCACGGTGGGAGCATCGATGCGCGCGCTTGATACCGACATTCCGCGAGTGCGGTGCAAGGATTTCCTGTCGGTCCTGGACTTCACGCACGATGAGCTGCGGCAAGCCATCGAGCTGGCGACACGGCTGAAGCGCGAACGCGCGCTTGGCCTGCGCGCGCCGACGGCGCACGCGCTCGACGGCCGTCATATCGGCCTGCTCTTCGAAAAACCGTCGCTGCGCACCCGGGTGACGTTCACGATTGGGGTACGGGAACTGGGCGGCGACATGGTCGAGATTCCCGCGGATGTCATGCATGCCGACCGCGAGCCGGTTCATGACGTCGCGCGGAACCTGGAGCGCTGGGTCGATGCGGTCGTCATCCGCACGTTCAGTCAGGAGCGCCTCGAACAAATCGGGAGCACCACGACTCGGCTGCACGTCATCAATGCGCTCTCTGACGAGCAGCACCCGTGTCAGGCGCTAGCGGATGTCCAGACACTGTCGGAGCTCTGGGGAAGCGTGCAGGGGCGCACCGTGGCGTTTGTGGGTGACGGCAACAACGTTGCGACGTCGATGGTGCACGCATGCGTCATGCTCGGCGCTTCGGTGCGGATCGCCACGCCAAAGGGATACGAGCTGCCCAATCAGGTATTGCTCGACGCGGCGCGCGTGGCCGCCGACGGCGCGGAAGTCGTCCAGTTCACCGATCCCAAGAAAGCTGCCGAGGGTGCCGATGCCGTGTACACGGATGTCTGGACGTCGATGGGACAGGAAGTCGAATACGCCGAGCGCAAGAAAATCTTCTCGCGGTATCAAGTCAATGAAGCGCTGATGTCACGGGCGAAGCCGACGGCGATCTTCATGCACTGCCTGCCGGCGCACCGCGGCGAAGAAGTGACCGAGGACGTGATCGAATCGTCGATGTCGGTGGTGTTCGATCAGGCGGAAAACCGGCTACACGCCCAGAAGGCGCTGCTGCTGATGCTGATAGCCGGCTAGACGGACGCTTCCGGGGTTTCTGGATGAAGGAGCCCTGGCGTTACTGGCGTTTACGCGCGCGAATGAGCGTCTGGATATCATCAGGCCGCGCGTTCTCGAAGTACAGGCGCTGACGACCCTCTGCGTCTTCCGAAATCGCCGCGGGAATCGAGCTGGCGATCACCGTCCAACCGAGCGGCAACACGACTGTGTTCCGCGGCCGACCGAACGCGCGATCCCAGACCAGTTCGTCCTTTTCGAGCAGGTACCGGCCGGGATCGGTGTACGTTTCGCTAATCCTCAGCCGCGTCGTTTGACCCGCCTTGACTGAAGGAAATGAGATCACCACCACTTCTGTTTCCGGCTCTATCGGTTCACCGGGATCGAGCCCGCGTCTCTTGAGCTCCGCCCCACTCAACGTTTCGACCTTCAGGTCCTCGCCACTGTCGAGAACTTTGGCTGACGGGTTCGACACGCGACTTCCCGGACGGACGACGTTGAAATAGTTTTTGACGCCAGGCCTCGACTCTGTGTAGTCGTGATACAGGCTGAACGAGTTGCTGGCTGGGTCCTTGAGGAAGTACACGATTTCGCGATCCTGATGCGCCCGCTCATTGAGACGCGTGGCCTGCGAGGCGAGGCCAGCTGTCGTTGCGGCTCCTCGGGCAGTGCCCAGAGACGGCTTGAACGCGGCGAGGCCAGGCTTTGCGCGAATGACCAAGGGCGCAGCCGCAGGGCCTGGATTCATGAAGCTCACCTGCACTCGTCCATCGGCTGTCGGGATGATCTGTGACGGTACGTTGCAGCTGATTAAACGGTACCCCTCAGGCAGGACGATTGTGTTGCGGCGGATTCCCAGGGACCGATCAAAGACGATCGCATCGCCGTCACGGTAGTAGCTCTTGGCGTCCTTGTACGTTTTGTCGATGAGCAACCGGACTTCTCCGCCATCCGGTACCGGCCTCGCGAGGTGCACTTTGATGTACTCGGTCTCGAGGTCGGCCGCTGGGTGTCCCGCGCCGCGCGCGTCTTTGCCGCTCACAACCTCCCACTTGAGTGCCTCGCCGGTGGCGAGGTCAATGACGCGCTCATCGGTCGCGACGCTTCCCGGCCGGATCGTGTTGTAGAAAAACCGCGCCCCGGCGGTGGTCGCGGTTACCTCGTAATAGATCCGAAACTGCGCAGTGTCTGGTCCGAGTAACTCGTATCGCGTGTAGTCGTCTTCCTGCGTTTGTCGAGGCGTGGTCTGTGCGTGGGCGCTGACAACCAAACAAACTAGCGACGCGATGACCAGAACACCTCTCATCGATGACCTCTTACGGACTCTGACGCGGACGAGGAGCGAAGGCGGTCGAGTATATCGCCTTCACCGCGGGCCCTGCAGGCGGTAGACTCCCGCCGTGGTCGAATTCATCGGGCTGCTGGTTTCGCTGATATTTCTGCTGTTCGTACTTGCACCGGTCCTGAGTTTTCTCAGGCTGGCCCGCATCAGCCGTCACCTCGAGGCGCTCACCGAACGGGTGACCGCACTCGAACGCCAGCTGACCTCGACGCACGTTCACGCAGATGCTGCGGCGCCCGACGCCGCTCGACCTGTACCGCCTCCG
Source organism: uncultured Acidobacteriota bacterium (assembly GCA_963846425.1). Classification (GTDB taxonomy): domain Bacteria; phylum Acidobacteriota; class Vicinamibacteria; order Vicinamibacterales; family UBA2999; genus JACCSI01. Next base: position 432,021 of record CAWJVW010000005.1, read on the forward strand.
AGCTTCGTCGGGGCAGGCACGGTGGCACCCGCGGCACCTGCGGCACCCGTGGCACCCGCCGCACCTGCGGCACCCGCGGCACCTGTGGCACCCAGCGCACCTGTCGCACCCCCCGCACCCGATCTCGAGACCCGCATCGGTGGGAGGGGATTGCTCTACACCGGCGTACTCGTTCTGCTGCTGGGCGTCAGTTTCTTCCTGAAGTATGCCTTCGACAATGCCTGGATCAACGAAACAGGACGCGTGGTTCTTGGAGGGCTGGCAGGGATCGCACTCATTGCTGTGGGTCTGCGCTTTGCCGCACGCGACCTGACTGTTTTCGGGCAGGCGCTGGTCGGCACGGGTCTCGCGATTTTGTATCTCGCGGTGTATGCCGCGCTCAATTTTTACGGACTCATTGGACCGGATCTCGCCTTTGCGGGCATGGCGATCGTGACCCTCAGCGCGGCTGCGCTGGCCGATCAGCAGCGGTCGCAGCCGCTGGCGGTGATCGCTGTTGGCGGCGGCTTCCTGACACCGTTCCTCGTCGGCAGCGGCGAGAACGCGCAGCTGACGCTGTTTACCTACGACGCGTTCCTCGTCGTGGGCACATTGCTGCTCGCGTTTCGTCATCGGTGGCTCGCATTGAATGCGTTGAGCTACGTTCTGACCTTCGTGACGTTGATGGCCTGGGCAGGCCGGTACTACACCGAGGACGTGTGGTTGCGAACGCTACTCTTCCTCACGCTCTTTTGCGTGCTTTTCCTGACCATCCTGCGTGAAACGGCGAGAGCGTCCGGCCCTACGGCGAGGATCGTGACTGCCCTGCTGGCGACGGCCCCACTCTTCTACCACCTCGCCGCGGTCGTGATTACGGCGGCGCGGCCGCCTGCGATTCACGTGTATCTGATTGCCTTCACCGCAGCGGGTTTGTGGCTGACCGCTGAGCCTCATCGGCCGTGGCGTCGCCTCGCGGTGCTCCTGGGCGGGTTCGCGCCGCTGTTTGGAAGTCTCACGCTTCCAAGCGGCCTCACCTGGATTGTGCCGAACGTCGTCACCATTGTCGCCGTGTCGGCGCTGCATACGATGGCGCTACTCGACCGCGCGGCGCGACAGCGTCAGTCGCTCGAAACACCGGACCTGCTGGCGTTGCACCTGACTGGGCTTGGGCTTTTCGCCCTGTTGTATCAGGCGTTGCAGCCGGCGTATCCGGGCTTCCGAGGAGGACTCGCCGCGCTCATCGCCCTCGGTGCAATCGCCCTGTGGCAGTGGCTGCAGAGCCGCGACCGAATCGCGTCGCTCAACGCGGCTGCCCTGGCATTCACGCTCGCCGCGTTAGGCGTGGCGGTGCAATTCGATGGGCCGGCTGTCGTCATCGGCTGGGCGGCCGAAGGTGCCGCTGCCGTCTGGATTGGCTTACGCGCGCCGAGCTTGGCGTTTCAGTACGGCGGTCTGTTCCTGTGGATTCTGGCGCTGTTGCAATTGTCGGAGGGGTATTTTGACACTCCCGCCAACTTTGCCGCCGTCTTCAACACACGGTCGTTGTCGACGTTCTTCCTCATCGCGCTCGCATACGCCATGGCGTGGATGTTTGGGCAGGACAAGTCGAGTGATGGCCGTCGCATTCGGACGTTGTTGCACGTGGCCGCGAGCCTGCTCTCGCTGATGTGGATTACTGCGGAGATTCGGTCGTACTGGGATGTCCGCGACCAAACGCCTCAGGCGTTTCTGTATGAGCAGATGGTTCTCTCTCTGGGGTGGGGAGTGTACGGCGCTGCCCTGATTTGGATCGGGATGATGTGGCGCTACGCCCTCGCGCGGTACATCGGCATGACCGTGATCGCCGTTACGGTGTTGAAGGTGTTCTTCTACGACCTCTGGGAGCTTGGCGGGATCTACCGCGTGATCGGCCTCATCGGATTCGGTGTCCTGCTCGTCCTCGTCTCGTATCTCTATCAGAAGAAGCGACACGAAATCTCAACCCCGGAGCCACCGCCTTCGCCAGAGATCTCTTAGGCCGCGTGCGGGCTATTGTGCCAGAGGCCGCGCCTGTGCGGCAGATTGGCGGACCCAATCTGCGAGCCGGGGGTCAGGCATCAGGCCGCTGGGGGCCATGACATAGGCGAGGCCCTCGAGGCGCTGGCGAATGCCTTTCTCGATCCCACCGAACGAGAGCAGGAGCGGTACGACGAGCACGCGGCGACCCGCGTTGCCGTGGGTCTGGACCATAGCGCGTAGTTCGGCAGTGGCGGTGTCACGAACAGCTTTCGGAGCGTCGTCACGGACCGTCAGGTAGTCAATCGCCGCGAATGGCGCCGCAGCACTGATTTGGTCAGCGAGCACGCTCATGTCGGAAAGCCAGCGTTTGTTGTCGTCATCGGGCACCGGTCCGTGCGCGACGAGGATGACCGCTTCCTGCGCGGGCCTCTGACTGATCCCTTTGGCGCGATCCGTCAGGATCTCTCCAACAATACGGTGACGATCGAGTGCAGCTGCCATCCTGATGGGGACCGTGGAATCGACACGATGCGTGTTGTCCGCCGCCGTTTCCACTGGCATCGAGTGCCCTTCGTGGGCGGCGCCACGCCCGCCATGGTTCATGCCTGCGAAGGTCTTGAGGTCAGCGGGCATCTCAGCACGCACGCCGAGAAGGTAGGCCGTGGATGTGACGACAGAGCTGTGCGATGAGATGAAGAGAGGGACGGCGACAATCGAGCTGACGCCGCGCGCCAGGAGTCGATCGATGGCGGACTGAATTGACGGGCGTGATGCCATGCCGAATGCGACCTCAACGGGTTGGGTCTGATTCACCTCTGTCGCCAGCGCCTGGACCCGGTCGTTCCAGTCGGGTTGACCGCCGTGTGCGAGCAGCAGAATTCCCTCGCTGGCAGTGTGGGGAGTCTGTGCCAGCGCAGGGGATGCCGCCAGCAGGCACAGCAGTGCATATGTGCTCGACATTTTCATAACTCGCCTACTGCTGCGACCACGACCATCGGAGGCCGAAGCGAACCGCGCGGCCGACCTCAGGACGGTAAATCGGTGCCGGTGCTCCGCCGACCATCACACCAGTGTTCGGATCCTGGTCGTTCATCACGTTGTCCACCGAGGCGAACGCGTTCAGTCCGTCTTTGAGACGCTGTGAAAGGAAGGCATCGACCAGCACGAAGCCAGGTGCCCTAGTGTCCGTCACCGGGCCGGTCGTCGTCCGCGCAGCGATCCAGGAGCTGAAGAGTGTCGCGCGCACGTTCGCGCGCAACCCGATCCGATCAGCGTGCCACGTTACCCTCGCGTGCCCCTGATGGCGGTGTCGCCCGGTCAAGTCCAGTCCGGTGCCGTTGTCTTTCGCGTCGAGGTACGTGTACGCGCCGGCTACCGAGACGCGGCGCGACAAAGCCGCTTCACCGTCCAGCTCGAAGCCTTGCGTGAGCGCGTCGTTGACGTTCCTGTAGGTCAGCAGCAGACGCCCGAACACCGGCCGAAACGATGGGTCGAGACCTTCGCGGTCGACGAGCGACTGGAGCTGTGCTGGTGTCGCGGCGAATCCGAGACTGAACGACTCGATCAAATCGCGGACGTCATTGCGAAAGGCGCTCACGGCCAACCGCGCACGACGATCGCGCCGCTGAAAGTCGACGCCGAGCTGCAGTGAGTGCGCGTGCTCGGGGGTGAGATTTGGATTTCCGATGACCTGGTAGAAATTGGTCGGATTGAGAAAGCGATAAAACAGCTGGCCGATGTCTGGCGCTCGGAAGCCGCGTCCATATGATGCGCGAACGTGCGCGCCGTCAACGATACGGGCATTGATACCGACCTTGGGGGACAGGGCCTCGCCAAACTCCGAGTGATGATCCAAACGCACCCCAGCGATGGTCGTGACGCGCGATCCGAGCGAAAACCGATGCTGCAGCCACGCGACAGAGGTGGAGGCGCGCTCGCCTGCATCGCGGCGTAAACGATTGATCCCCAGGTACTGGTCCCGCAGATGCTCTGCACCGCCCTGAAGGTGCTGGCGGACGCCGAGGACGTGGGAAATGGACACATCGGCGCGGAACATGCGCTCAGCAAGCTCGCCTGGGTCGAGAGGCGTCGCGACGGGAGCCGCAAGCCGCCCCTCCGACGCTTCGTCAAACGTCGAGGAAGACCCACGAACCTGGACCGACGTGGAAGGCGTCGCGAGCCAGTCGGCGGTCAGCGCTGCGTTCAGCGTCCGCTCCCGGATGTCGTCCGCTTGTGGTCCCAGCTCGCCGACGGAATAGCCGGTCGCCCGGTTGCGGTATCCGGTCGCGAGCACACTCAGACCAAATCGTGACACCGGCGTCCAGCGCACCTTGCCGAACAGGTCGATCCGTTTGAATGCTGCCGCGGTGGTGTCGATCGTTGTGGGTGTCAGGTCGAACCCGTCCGATTGGTGTCGCTCGAGTGTGAACAGCGCCGACCACGCACCGCGGCGAATCCCGGCTTCTGTCAGCGCGTTGACATCACCGCGACTGCCGCCGGAGAGAGTCGCGCCAACCTGCAGCGGCGCCTGCGCCTCCTCCGTGACGAGATTGATGATCCCGCCGATGGCGTCAGAGCCGTACAGAGCCGAGGCGGCGCCCTTGACGACTTCAACGCGCTCGAGGTGTCCAATCGATTGCCGATCGAGATTGATGGCGCCGCCGCGCTTTACGCCGCGCGCGCCTGCGAGGGGCATTCCGTCGAGCAGCACGAGCACCTGTTTGGAATCGATTCCTTGAATCTGCTGCCCGGCCGCCCCGGCGCCCTCCGACCCTCGGCGCGTCACGACTCCGGGGAGCTCTCGCAAGACCTCGCCAACCGTCTCCGCGCCACTCTCCTCGATGCGGGCCCGGGTCACAACGTCGACTCGGGTATTGAGCATTGCCCGCAATTCATCCTGTCGCGATGCCGAGGTCACGCGGACCTCCGCGATGACCGCGGCGGGCGTCAAGACGACGGCGATTGGTGCCAAGCCCGGGACTAGTACCCGTCGTTTCCGCAGCGGCAAATCCCGGCGCCGTCGTCGTCAGCGTAAACGAGCCGGCGGGCAACGCGACGATTTCAAATTGTCCGCGTCCGGAGGCCTCGACCACGCGGAGCAGCGGCGAGCGGTCTGACCTGAGGACGAGCGTGGCACCGGGAATGCGGGCGCCGGTCGCGTCTTCGACGGTCCCTATGAGCGTTCCTTCATCGGCAGGGGTTTGGGCCTGAGCGTCGGGACCGATCGTCAGAACGGCCGCGACGGCGGCGACGCAAATCAGCAAACGGCGAGGACGGCGGTGCACGGAAGCCTCCAGAATCGTGAAGATGAGACAGGGTCTCAACAACGCTGGAGGATCCTAATCCGACCAAAATGGTCGGGTCAAGTCAAATGAGACTTCGTCTCACTTTTCAGGAAACTGCGGAGGCTACCAACAAGCGGACGACACCTTAATCGCCGCCTCCACCGTCGCAGCCCCCGCCGGGATCGCCACCCCCTCCGTCACAGCCCTCCCCGTTCGGTCCGCCGTCACCACCCGTCGACCATGCGAAGGAGCTGTAGCCATCGCGCGCCTTCTGTTTCCGCCGAACCTCACTGCTGACGATCACCAGAATCAGGAGCGCGGCGAAAAATGCGACTCCGAGAGGTGCTAGTGCCGTCATTGGGTCACCTCCACGTGAAGTAGACTGGCCGCTGCTATCGGTGATCGTATCGCCGCCATGTGTCGACCGAGTTTCCCCCTAACATGATGACCTGTATCGACTTGAACTCCGACCTCGGAGAGTCGTTCGGGGCGTGGCCGATGGGTCAGGACGAAATGCTGATGACCAGCATTACGTCGGCCAATGTCGCCTGCGGATTTCACGCTGGTGATCCCAGCATCATGCGGCGAACCATTGCCCTCGCCGTGCAGTATGGGGTTGCCATCGGTGCCCATCCCGGCTTTCCGGATCTCGTGGGGTTTGGCAGACGGGAGCTCCAGGCGTCTCCACAGGAAGTCGAGGACTTCGTGCTCTATCAGGTGTCCGCCTTGGCGGGCATGGCCGCCGCCGCAGGTGTTCGACTCCAGCATGTCAAAGCGCACGGCGCGCTCTACAACATGGCCGCGCGCGATCGCGAGCTAGCCGCTGCGATCGCGAGGGGCGCTGCAGCCGTCGATCGCACGCTGGTGTTTTTTGGTCTGCCAAACTCGGAGCTCCTGCGTGCCGGCGAGAGCGCAGGGTTGAAGGTCGCCGCTGAAGTGTTTGCTGACCGCGCCTACGAGCCCGACGGATCACTCGCCTCCCGGCGTAAGGATGGGAGCGTGCTTCACGATAGCGCCGAGGTCGTGGCACGAGCGATCCGGATGGCCCGGAGTGGTGAGGTCGTCGCGACCGATGGGTCAGTGATTCGGCTGAAAGCAGACACCATCTGCGTTCACGGCGACACTCCCGGCGCCGCCGATTTGGCGCGGAAAGTCCGCGCCGGTCTCGAGACCGCGGGCATCAGCGTCGCTGCCGTAAAAACATTTCTGTAAGGCTGGTCACCAATCTGAGGGCTGCGCACGCTCGGAATTCAACGAAAGTCGTCGAATTACGGGCAAAAAAACTCGGCACGGAGCTTGGATAACAGGACGTCGTCGCCAGTCTGTTGTTTACGGCAAGGTGCCGTAAATGCTGGGGGGAGCCAGGCTGGCGGCGATTCTTCGTGGGGGGGGCGGCGTCACTTCGGTGGCGCCGCCCTTTCTGCTTGTTAGGGTACGCGGAAACGAAGGCACGAAGGAACCGGCACCCTAGACTGGAGACCGGAGACCGGAGACCGATTAAACCCCAGCCCCCTCTGGATACTGCAGCGCGAGTCTCAACTCCTTCGCCAACCCGTCAACCGTCGTGCCCTGCCGCTTCCACGCGCCATCTGTCTCGAAGCGCAGCGCACCGATGCGGCGGCCCCACGGCGCAATGACCCGGCCGATGGCTCGGTAGTCGGTGCGGTCCGCATGCTGCTGATCGATTCGCTGGATCACATCGGGCGCGACGCGAATGAAGGCGCGCAGTGCCGTCGCTGACTTGATCGAGTATTTGCGGCCGTTCCACGCCGACTCGAAGATCGTGGAGATTTGTTTGAGGTAGTTCACGAAAAACTTCTTCGACTCCTCGCGAAAGTCCGCAGCCTTTCTCGAACCGCCCAGCGCGTCCTCGTTGGCAAAAAGCTTCTTGAATTCCTGCGCGAGCGGCGCCTGGGCGACGCGGCCGCGACCCACCCCCAGCAATTTGATTTCACCGTACAACGGCGATTCTTCCCGGTCGTTCAGCGCACGCACAACATCGTGTGCCGCGGCCAGCGACTCGTCGCGATAGAGCTGGCGGCCGGACAACGACACGAGATGCGACGAGTTGAGCCGCGTGTGCTTCGCGTTAATCGTCACGAACATCTGGACGACATGGTCTTCCGGGAGACGGTCGAAGATGATCGCCGGCACCGTGAACTGCTCATCGGCAAAATTCTCGATATCCGCGTGTAGCGCCAGCAAACGGTGTTGGCCGTCGATGGCACGCAGGATGCCTTCACGCTCAGGAACCTTGAGGCGTCCAACAGTACTTCCCGACTCAATCGGCTCAAATGAGAGTTTCTCGTCGGCCGAAATGATCACCGCGCCGGGGATCGATGGCAGATCCCGCGCCTGACGGCACTGCTCGTAGTACTGGACGAGTTCCTCGATCTTCCGCCTGATGATGTGCCGCTGATAGGCCTTCTCGCTCGAGGCGATGCGCCGTTCGAGGAGGTCCCATTTGATCTTGGATTGTGACGGCTGCTTTCTGCCGCCCCTGACCGGTGCCTGGGCCTGCTCCCCATAGCTGAGGACTTCGAAGCGCACCAGCTTGTCGATGTCATTGGCGGTGAGAGAGGCTTGATAGAATTGCACCCCGAACTGCTGCATCCGAATCGCGGCAACGCTAATCATAAGAGTCCGGCGGATTCTATCGACGCGCCCCCGCCTGCTCAATGGTTTTTTGCCCGGTTTCTGCGGGTTTGAGCCGTGCCCTTACCCTGTGCACGCCAGTCATCGCGTTGAATTCAAAGGAGTTACGATGCTCACGCGCTTCGCTACGATCGTTGCGCTCGCGCTGTGGCTGGCGTCAGTGCCGACAGCTCAGCAGCAGGTTCACACGTCAGAGGACGCTGAGTTTGCCGCGCTTGTGAAGAAATGGACAACCAAGCCGGAGTTCATGAGCCCGCTTATAGATCATCTGCCCAAAAGGGCGGGTGTCCCGACCCCACAAGAAATCCTGGGTTATCACGTTGGCGCCCCCAAGAAACTCACGTACACCGCTGACCAGCAACGGTTCTTCCGCGCCCTCGAGAAAGCCCTCCCCGGCCGCGTGAAGACCCTGGTCGCCGGAAAGAGCGAAGAAGGACGCGAGATTCTGGTGGTCTTCATCAGCTCCGAGGCGAACCTGAAAAATCTCGTTGTCAATCGAAAGAATCTGAAACGGCTGGCGGACCCGCGCGGCCTGAGCGCTGCCGATGCCCAGAAGCTGATCGCGGCAACCAAGCCGCACTATCACATTTCAGCCGGGCTTCACAGCGCGGAGACCTCGCCGCCCGAAAGCGTGATCGAGCTTGGATATCGTCTGGCCGTTTCTGAAGAACCTTACCTCCGCCAGATTCGCGACAACGTGATCGTCTCGATCACGCCAACGACGGACCTGGACGGTCGCGACCGTGCGGTGGACTGGTACTACGCTTACAAGATCGATGAGGCGTATGAGGGCGGCGAAAACTACGGCGGACCCCCGTATTGGGGCAAGTACGTTTTCCACGACAACAATCGCGACATCAACTATGGTGTCGACTCACTGCGTGCGCACCTGGATTGGTATTTGAATTGGGTGCCCCCAATCTGGCATGACCTGCACGAAGCGCAGACGCTGCTCTACACCTTCAGCGGCCAGCCTCCACAAAACGCGAACCTTGACCCGATCCTCTACACCGAACTCCCCTTCTTCGCGACCTATGAAGTGAACAAGTTGACGTCGTACGGCATGCCCGGCGTCTGGCACTTTGGCTTTGTCGACACGTGGTCACCGGGGTATCTCGGCTTTGCCGCAAGCAATCACAACGGAATGCTCCGGATGTACGAGATTTTCAATCAAGGCGGCGCAACCACGAAAAAGGCGCGTCTGCAGGGCAGCCAGACCACCCGCGAGTGGTATCGGCCGAATCCTGCGCCTGTCGGCGAGGTTGATTGGTCAATCCGCAATTCGGTGAATTACGCGGTCTCCGGAGTACTCACGGCCCTCGAGCTGACCTCGAAGTTTCCACAATTGGTGGTCGAGAACTTTTACAAGAAGAGCGCGAACTCCATCGAGGCTGGCCAATCAAAGGCGCCGTACGCGTTTGTCATCCCCGCGGGCCAGGGAGATGCCACCGCCACCGATCGGGTGGTCAATTTGCTTCGGCGGCAGGCCATCGAAGTGTACCGGCTCACCGGTGAGATGAAAGCTGGCAAGGACGCCTTCCCAGCCGGATCGTACGTAGTGAAACTCAATCAGCCGTACGGACGTTTCGCGAAAACTCTTCTCGAAAAGCAGACGTATCCGGATCAAAACCTTCGAACGTACGACGACAGCGCGTGGACGATGGGGCTCGCGAGCAACGTCGAGGTGAAGACGGTCGACGACAAGGCAATCCTCGATGCGCCGGCACAGTTGCTCACAGCAGCCGTGGAAACGCGCGGGACGATCACTGGCACTGCCGGCACGGTCTACGCCGTGAAGCACAACGGCGCGTTGAACTTGATCACGCTGCGGTACCGTCTCAAGGATCTTCCAGTGAAGGCGGCCCGCGCGACATTCAAGGCAAACCATGACGACTATCCTGCAGGCTCGTTCCTCATCTCGGCTTCGGGTTCTCAGGCAGAGCGCGTACGGAAGGAGATCGAGGCCCTCGGGCTCGTCGCAAGTGTCTTGAGTGAGGCGCCGGCCGGCGAGACGGTCGACGTCGATGTGCCGCGCATTGCGATTTACACGACCTGGGCGAATACTGAAAAGGTAGGGTGGGTCCGCCTGGCGTTCGATCGGTGGCAGGTGCCCTTCACTCTGATCCACAAGGATCACGTCAGGGCCGGCGCAAATCTACGCAGCAACTACGACGTCATCATCGTGCCCCATCAGACGCAGGGCGGCAAAGCCCTCGTGTTCGAGCAGCCGAAACTCTCGAGGCCGTTGGCGTACAAGAAGAACGACAAGTTCAAATCACTCGGAATGTACGCAGAGACCGACGACGTGCGGGGAGGAATGGGAATTGAGGGTGTCGCCGAGTTCGAGAAGTTCGTCAACGGCGGTGGCCTGCTGATGACATTCGGCGTCGCGAGCTTCTTCCCCGCTGAATTCGGACTTGCGCGTGGCGTTGATGCGCAGCGGCCGACAGGAAACTGGTATGCGCCCGGACCGTATGTTCAGAGTGAGATTCTGCAGGCGGAGCATCCGGTGGTTTACGGTTACAGCAGCAAAACGCTGCCGGTCCGCTGGGCCGATGGCCCGGTTCTCCAGGCGGGCCCGAACCCCGAGTTTGCGGCGTTCGTCGGATCGACGCCTGATCGCACGAACGTCATCGCACGATTCCAGGGCGGCGATGGCGGGGTCCTCAGCGGGTTGATGCGCGGGGCGGATCAGATTCGCAACCGACCGATGATCGTGGAGGCTCCGACGGGCAAGGGGCGGATTCTGATGTTTGCGAACAATCCGATCTATCGGTGGCAGACGTTTGGCGAGCACGGGTTGGTTTTCAACGCGGTGCTCTTCCACAACGACTTTCCGCCCATCAGCACGAAGCAACCGACGACGACCCAGCCGCAGTAGGGCTCGCGAGCGCCGGCGAGCGAGTCCTACCGAATCACAAGCAGCCGGTAATTCGCCGGATGGAGAAACTGGATGCCGTCATTCGTCAGAATGGCGTCGTCCTCGATCGGGATTCTCAGTTTTGCGCCTCCCCACTCCGCAATCGGCGTGTATGCGAAAAACTCAAACGCAAACATGTGTTGCGGGTGCAGAGTGAACGTCCGCTGCAGCGGTTGCCATGTCGTCAAGGAGGGACCGATGTCGTGGCCCGTGTTGCCCACCGGATGAAACCCGTAAACGACGTCTGTCTTGTCGTCCCTGTTTGGTTTATTGAATTCGATGACGCCGAATCCCGCGTTTCTCAGCGCCGCGTCCATCTGCTTCATCGTGTCGTCTGCGCGGACCCCCGGCTTGATCGCGCGCTTGAGGACGTCGCGTACGGAGAGCGCCTTGTTGAAGGCATTCTGAATGCTCGGCGGGGGGGTGGTCTCACCAGACTTCAACACGTAAGCCACACGCTTCACGTCGGTCCCGAAATTCATCAATTGCACGCCCCAGTCGATCATGATCACATCGCCTGGCTGGACGATGCGCGCCGTGGACGTGGCCGCAATGCCTTCCGGGCCTGTGATGTAGACGGACGGCATGTCGAATTCGGAGCCGAGTCCGCGTTCGAGCAAGCGATCCTGCATCCACCAAGCCACATCTTCGAGCGTCGTCTTGCCGACCGTGATCACTTCGTTTGAGAGCGCGCGTTCGGCGAGCTGGATGGCGATCCCCGCAGCCTCGCCGAACGCCACGATTTCGCTGGCGACGCGACGCGATCGGAACTCGGATACAAGCCGCTCAGCGCTGACGAGGCGCGACGCATAAGGTTCGCCCAGCGTCTTCACGAGATGCTGATGCATCGTGTGCGACAAGCCGTCGGCAGGTCCGATCTCGTCAGACATGTTGACGCCAATGCGCTTGGGGTTGCGCTCTTTGACGAAGGCGGCAAGAGTGCCCGCGGCAGCATAGATGTCGTACGCACCCGATTGATCGAGGAGGTAGCCGCCCGGGCCGAGCGCCGCGCGTTCAATGCGCTCACGACCGCGGTCGGTGAACACGTAATAGCCCATTCCCGAGATGTAACCGCGACCCAAATCCTTCCATAGCGGGTCGTAGTGATTCTCTTTGACGGCGACGATCCACATGTCAATGCCAGCGTTGCGCATCGCACCTGGCAGGATCTGCTCGAACTTATCGAGTCGGATCTGCCGCTCCATCTCCCATCGTCGGCGTGCCTCCTGGCCGAACGCTGGGAGCGCGGAGATGAGAATCAGGAGAAAAGGGAGGGTCCGTGCAATCACCATTCGGGTTTGCCTTGTGGCTTGAGCCTTGTACCTATCGACCAGCAGCGGCCTGCCAGTTCACGATCACCTGAATGGGCGATCCTCGATCTGCTGGCCCGACGGTATTCACGAGAAAGCGTTGTCCGTCTGCGGTGGCCTGGTAATGCGTCCGCACGTCAGTCAGGCCGGTGACGCGGGTTTGAAACAGCGGTGTTGGAATGCCCGGCTCGAAGCTTGCGCCCCTGTTGATGTGCACAGCCATGAGCTTGAGATCCGCTCCAATAAAGAAGAGTTCGGCGCCGTCGGCGCGCCACTGCGGGTCCGCCCCGCCATTAGCGGAAATCAGCCACTTGTCTTTGAGGCCCGGAAAATCCTGGACATACACCTGAGGTCGGCCCGACTCGTCCGAGGTGTAGGCGATCCAGCGGCCATCGGGCGACACTTGCGCTTGTTCCTCATTGAACTGGGAATGCAACAGGGGCTTTGGCGTCTGCGGTGCCGCCAGGGGCAAGAGCGACGTGTCGTTCCTGGTTGGTCCTGCTGATTGGAAGACGATTGCACTCCCGTCCGGCGTCCATTGTGTGGGAATGTTCGGTGCGCCATTGGCCAGAAGCACATTGTCACCCCCGGTCCCGCTCGCGCCGACGATGGCGATGTCTTGAACCCCTTTGCGGAATCCGATCCGCAACCCGTCGGGCGCCCACACGGGACAGCAGTGGGCGGGCCCGTTGGTTAGCCGCGCGACGGTGCCGCGAACGAGGTCGCGAACCCAGATCGCTCCATTGTTGGCGACCGCGAGTTTCCGTCCGTCAGGTGAGAGACGCGGAACGGTGTAATCACCAGGTTCGCCAATCGTTGACTCGAACGCACCAGCCCTGTTAAACCAGCTCAGTGTGTCCCGGCGAAGACTGGACGCCGCTCTGAACGTCATCGTCCCAACATCCGAGAACGAGTAGGCTCCGTGGCCCCCCTCGTCCACGACGACGCCTTGACGGAGAACTCGCCGCTCCCCGGTAATCTGCAGCCGTTCGGGATCAAATGGCAGAACGCTCAGCTCTGCCAGCAACGCCGCTCCGCCTCCTACAGCGCCGCTCTGAAATGCAAGGAACCCCGGAGGAACAAACTCCGCTCGCAAAAACGACGGCATCACTGAGGTGGTCGCCTGAGAATCAAGAGAGCCGACCAATAGCACGCTCGACTCTAGTTTCGCGCTTCGCGCCAGAAAAATGAAATGACGCCCATCGGGCAGAAAGTCGGGATACCGATGAGAAAAGTGCTCATTCGATTTGTCGAGCGCCGTGACGGCCATCGGCACACCACCAGCGGCGGACACACGGTGAAGCGGCACACCTGGAGTCGGCGAGAACACAATCACACCATCTTTATTCCAGCTGCCTCCGAGACCAGTCGGGGCATCGCACAAGGGCCGAGGCGCGCCGCTCCCTAAGTCGAGACGCTGGAGCTTGCCATCCGCAAAAAAGGCTACCGACCGATCGTCAAAAGACCAGAACGGGAGATACCCGTTGTCCGTACCGGGCAGCAGCTCGGGGACCGTTGAGTCAAGACGTCTCAGCCACAGACGTCTCACCCCGTCCGTCCCTATCGCGGGAATGATGATGGTCGTGCCGTCGTGTGAGAGCGCTGGCGACATATTGACGATTGCAAGGCCGGCTACCTGAAAAGTGGTTCCCTCGGGCGGGGGTATCTCGAGGTGAATCGTCGGAGCTAAGTCGCTGGCGGGACGCCAGAGCCACACGGCCGCAGTCGCAAGTGCCAACAACAGGATTGCAGTAGTCGCCAGCCACGCGCGTCGCTCGCGCCGCATGCTCGCCGGTGCGGCAGCAGTCATCGCGGGAGCTATCGGATTTGTCGCGATCCAACGCAGTTGCAGCAGGACGTCGTGCATCGACGTCCAGCGATCGCCGGGATCCTTGGCCAGTGCGCGACTGATTAGATGGTCGAGGACGGCCGGGGTCACCGGCTCGTGGCTCGACACCGGTGGCGGATCGACCGAGAGGATGGAAGCGATGACACTCGCCTGACTCTTCCCGTCGAACGGGCGCTTCCCCGTGAGCATTTCGTACAGCACGGAACCAAACGTGAAGATGTCCGCACGGGCATCGACGTCTCGGCCTTCCAGCTGCTCTGGCGCCATGTACTGAAGTGTGCCCAGGATCGTCCCCTGGCTCGTCAACGCTTGCGCCACCGTCGGCGATTCAGGTTCCCGGGCGACCAGAGAAGACACCGACTTCGCCAGGCCGAAATCGAGCAGCTTGACCAGAGGGGCCCCTGCAGTTCCGGCACCACGAACGAGGAAGATGTTCGACGGCTTCAGGTCGCGATGAACGATGCCCGCACTGTGGGCCCGCTCGAGCGCCGTTGCGATTTGCATCGCGATCTGGAGCGCTGTCGAGAGAGGCACAGCACCGCGGCGGAGACGCTCCGTGAGCGTCTCGCCCTCCAGAAACTCCAGCACAAGGAAGTCAACACCCGCCGCCGAGCCGACGTCGTGCAGTGTGCAGATGTTGGGGTGATTCAGATGGGAGATCGCGCGGGCCTCGCGGTCGAACCGCTCACGCAACGCGGCATCGCTTGCCAGGTGAGCTGGCATGACCTTCACGGCGACCGTGCGATCGAGCCGCGTGTCGCGTGCGCGATACACCTCGCCCATGCCCCCAGAGCCGGCGTGGCCGAGGATCTCGTAAGGCCCGAGGAAGCTACCGGGGGACAGCGGCATCGTAGAGTGCGGATTATAGGGTGCCTAAAGTGCCTTGGGTGCCTAGAGTGCCTAAGGTGCTTAGAGTGCCTGATGTGCGCAGAAAGTGGCCACGGTACTTGCGCATCGTCAAACGCTGAGGCACCCTAGGCACTTCGAACAGGTGTCACATCGATCGTGTTGCGCGCCTCGTCTCCGAGGTATTCGCGCAAAAGCGCCACGTTTCGTGCGTTCGAACGAAACCAGATATCGGCAACGTCACCCACGCCGGGGACGGCGCCAATCAGCAGATCGAAGAGCACGTTGCCCAGCATCCTCGCGATGATCTCGCGGGGAACGCCGTATTTGAGGCTCTTGGCGACGAGCGAGATCGACACAGCTGCCGCAATCGCGTCGCCCGCAACTGGAAACAGCCCAAGTAGCGCGTCGAGACCGACTGGACCGACGACCGGCAAACTCACGGCCGAGTCCATCACGCGTGCGATGCGCTCGATCGACCGTGAGAACTCGCGACGCGCCTCGTCTTCTGAAAGGCCCTCCGCGGCGGCATAGGCGCCAAGGTGCGTAAATCGGCCAGCGGCCGCCCGAGCCGCGCTCTCGGTTCGCTGTCCAACCCGCGTTGTGGCCGCGCGACCCGCCAACTGCGCCAGCACCCGACCGATGTGGTCGGCCATACGGGCAGAGGCGCGATCGAACAGCCGACGGAGGACGAAATACCCTGCGACGCCCGCAACGCCGAGGACGATCAGCGCAATGGCGAGTTGGAAAAGGAAGTCGCTCAGGCCCATTCGTCTGTGCCAGTATGCCTCGCACGTCGAGCTCTACCGTAGAATGTCAGCACTCGGCGGACCTTTTCCCTGGAGGGGCTATGGACCGAATCAACACCGGCGGCGTGATCAAGGGCGGACTCGTCGCTGGTTTGATCATCAACATCAGCCAGACGATTCTCAATGTGCCGGTGCTCGGAGCCCGGATGCAATCGGAACTCGCCGCGCGAAACCTGCCGGCTGTCGAGGGCGGAGCGATCGCGGTCTTCGTCGTGATGTGCTTCGGGCTCGGGTTGCTGATGATATGGCTCTATGCGGCCGTCCGCCCGCGACTGGGACCTGGTCCGAACACCGCTGTCTGTGTCGGCCTGGTCGTGTGGACGTTGATCTACATCTGGGGCGGCGTCGGCTACGCCACGATGGGGTTCGTCTCCTGGAACACCGCGATTATCACGATTGTCTGGGGGTTGATGGAATCGGTCCTCGCCGCCGTTGCAGGAGCGTACTTTTACAAGGAGTGAGGTCGCCGGTCTTTGGTCTCCGGTCGTCGGTCGTCGGTCGCTGGCGTACGAATGCGGTAGTAAATCTGCGCAATCACCGGAGACCAAGGACTGGAGGCCGGGGACCTGTCGCTCACAATTACATCCCTTTACATCTCCCCGTCGCGAATTCGGCACAATAGTCGGCTGAGCTTTTCTTCATCCGCGGATCAGAGGTTCATGCGACGTATTGATGCTGTCGTTTGTGTACTCGCGCTCTGCGCGCTGTCGGCGCCTGTCGCCGCTCGGGACAATCCCATCGACTACAGCACCGCGCGACTCGATCGAAAGTTGTCGGCCACTCGTGCGGCAGGTCCGATCGAGCTCGACGGCCGCCTCGACGAGCCGTCGTGGGTGAACGCGCCGCTGGCAAAGGATTTCGTGCAGAACGACCCCCGTGAGGGCGAGCCTGCCACGTTCGATACAGAAGTGCGGCTGCTCTACGACGACGACGCGCTGTACGTTGGCGTGTTTGCGAAGGACGACAGTCCGGGCGGGATCATCACCCACGAGCTCCGCAAGGACTTCAATACGGGCTCGAGCGACGCGTTCCAGGTGGTCATCGACACATTCAGGGACGAGCGCAACGGGTATCAATTTGCCGTCAATCCGATGGGCGCCAAGTGGGACGCGCAGATGTCCAACGAGGGCCGCGAGACCAACAGCAACTGGGACGGCGTGTGGGACGTGAAAACACGCATCGCAGAGGATGGCTGGTATGCCGAAATCCGGATTCCGTTCCGCACCTTGAAGTTCGCGACGGATGCAGAGCAAACCTGGGGCATCAACTTCCAGCGTCGTCTGCGCCGCTTGAACGAGAACAGCTACTGGGCTCCGCTGCCGCGCATCCATTCGCTGTCGCGTGTGTCGATGGCCGGCACGATCGAAGGGCTCCAAGGCCTCCGACCGGGCAACAACCTCCGCGTGAAGCCGTACACGTTGGCCAGCGCAAGCCGCGTGGGGGCTGGGTCGAATAAGGGCGACTTTGACGCTGGATTCGACGTGAAGTATGGCGTGACCTCGGGCCTGACATGGGACTTCACCGTCAACACAGACTTTTCGCAGGTTGAAGCCGACGAGCAGCAAGTCAACCTCACGCGCTTCAGCCTGTTCTTTCCCGAGAAGCGCGACTTCTTCCTGGAAAACTCTGGGATCTTCCAGTTTGGCGTCGGAAATGGCGGTGGAGGTGGTGGTGGCGGTGGTGGTGGTGGTGGCGGCGGGCGTCAGAACCCCTCGCAGGACATGATCCTGTTCTTCAGCCGCCAGATTGGACTGTCATCGGATGGTTCGGCAATTCCGATCCTCGGCGGCACGCGGCTCACTGGCCGCACCGGCGGGTTTTCGTTGGGCGCGTTGAACATCCAGCAGCGCGGCCTCGACGCATCGCCCTCGGCAAACTTCACGGCGCTTCGGCTCAGGCGCGACATCCTCGCGCAGTCGGACATCGGCGTCATGATGCTCAACAAGGATGTGAGCGGTGCGCATTTCAATCGCGTGTTGGGGGCCGATGCCAATTTCCGGTTCTTTCAAAACCTGGATGTGAATTTCGCAGGCGCCAAGACCTTTTCGCCCGAGGTCTCGGGGACGGCACCGGATGAAGACTGGTACTCGAAGTCGAGCTTCAGCTATCGCTCGAACCGGCTCGAGATGCGCGGCGGATATCAAACCATTGGTGAACGCTTCAACAACGAGATGGGCTTCGTGCCCCGCCATGGCGTCAACAACGGCGAGTTACATGTTGGAGGCCGGTTCCGGCCAAATTGGTCGTGGACCAAAGGGTGGTTGCGTGAGAGCTATCCGCACTGGCAGATCGAAAACTTCAGCCGACGCGAAGGCGGTCTCGAATCACGGTATATAGACTGGCACTGGCCCGTGACGTTCCACAACAGCACGTTCGTGGAGGTGGGCATAAACCCCAACATCGAGGTCATTCGCTCGCCGTTCACCATCAACAGCCGGCGCAATATTCAAGTCATGCCAGGGCGATACGAGTTCAACGAATACTTTTTGCTCGCCAACACCAACGCCGCCGCGCCAGTGTCGTTCAATACGCGATACTCGATTGGCGACTTTTATGACGGTTACCGACGCGGCTACACGATTGGGACCACTGTTCGTGCCAACGAGCATTTCAACGTCTCGGGGAACGTCCAGTTCAACGACATCGAGCTGCCGCAAGGCGCCTTCACGACAACGCTGGTAACCGGTCGTGTGAATTATTTCTTCAACACCAAGGTGTTCCTCAATGCACTGCTCCAATACAACACCGACGCGCGTCAGTGGAGTTCCAACGTGCGCTTCAATCTCATTCATCGGCCGTTGAGCGACATCTTCCTCGTGTACAACGAGCGACGCGAATCCAGGACAGGGAATCTGATGGACCGTGCGCTGGTTGCGAAGATGACGTACTTGATCGCGTTCTAAGATTCGCGGGACTAAGTCCCGCGCGACGGGTGAACGAGGCGGGAAGCCGTCCTGCGATCGACGGAGCCCGAATCACTGCTTTATCCGTGGGCCGTGGACCGTGGGCTTCGCAATCAGCGAAGCACGGCGCCGAGCACCTTAGCGGGCCCCCGCAGTTCATACCGTTCGAGCAGGCGGTTCTTCAACAGCACACAACCGTACAGGAAGAGCGAGAGCGCCGCCGTTGCCATCAACGATCCCCACAAAGGCAGGCGGCCCTTCAGGGGCTCGGCGATCACGCCGTACACCATTTCAACGTGAATCCAGTACACGAAGAGAGACGATCGGCCGAGCGTCACGAGAGCTTGCAGCCATTGGGGGCGGAGAACCTGCTCGACGATCCAGGACCACGGAACCATGAGCGCTACCACGCCGAGACGGATGAAGAAAAACGTCGGTGAGCTATGCCAGAACTCTGCCTTGGGGTAAATGGACGGTTGAAATGACGCACCCCACGCGAGCCAGATCCCGGCCGAGGCGACAACGATGATTCCCGCCTGTAATCCGAACTGCCGCCGCGTCGAGGCCCGCACGGCGTCTACGAGATCGCCAACCAATACGCCGGCGAAGAGAAAGCCCGCCCAGGGGAACAGCGGAAACGCGGCGAAGGCTCCGGCCGGTCGCAGGTAGGCTTCGAGGGGATCGGGAACCGGTGCCAGAAATCCGACCGTTCGCACGATTGGCGTGACCATCGTAAACGCGGCAGTGGCGAGCGAGAAGAGAGCCAGGCGCGTGCGACGATCCGGCGTGAGCTGCCAGAGCCACGACGCGGCGACGATCGACAGCCCCATCGTATTGAGCATGTCGACTTTGAAGATGTTCATCAGCGGCGCAAACCCAAGCACCTGCGCCTGAACCCGAAACACCAGACCAAGCGCAAAAATCTCCCAGCCGCGACGACGCGCCATGGCCGCTCCGGCCGCGTGACTGTGTTCTCGTCGGCCTTTGGACGAGGCAGACATCGCGGTCGCGACGCCGGCAAGAAACAAGAACAGTGAAGAAGCAATGCCGCCGACGAAGAGGATCGTGAAATAGGGCTCGGAGTGCTTCTCGAGATCGCGAGTCCACGAGTCGGTGACGTGCATCATCACCATCGCGATCACCGCGACTCCCCGCAGCCAGTCGAGATAAAGCAGGCGTGCGGACGGACTCCTGGCGGCGGTGGTCAGGGTGCGACCTCGTAGGAAGTCAGGAACTCGATGTCGGTCCTGAGGGAATGCCAAACGGAGCAGTATTTCTCACGCGACAGATTGATCGCGCGCTCAATAGCGGTCGCGGGAACCTGGCCGCGCACGAGGAACTTGAGGGTGACACGGAGGAAGCGTCGCGGTGGACCCTCCGCTCGTTCGGCAACAAGATGGGCCTGGAGAGCCTCGAGGCCGTGTCGCCCCTTCTGCAGGATTTCCACGACGTCAGCCGCCATGCATCCCGCGAGGCTGGCAGCCAGCGCGTCGACCGGAGATGGACCGGCCGCGCTGTCCCCGTCGAGAATGAGTTTGCCACCTTTGGTCGAAGCCGAGAATCGAACATCGCCAAGCCAAGCGAGGGCCGTGGCAACCGATGGCTTTGCCATGCCTCAGCGTACGTGATCGCGGGACTAAAGTCCCGCGCTGCGGATGAATGTGGACGATGCCACGATGGCGGAGGAATCCCGCGTCACGCTACGCGGTACGAGCAGGCCGTCCGCCTCTGGCCATGGCCAGCAGCAGCCATCCGAGTGGCACGGCAATCAGGAGGTAGGTCAGGTACTGGCCGTAGACGCCGTCGGGCCCGTACGGTTCAGTGGCCCAATGCAACGCCTCGCTGCCAGGGAACAGGTTGGCTTCCGTGAGCTCATGGAAGCCGTAGATCAGGAGTTGCACGACAAAGAGCAAGAGGAAAATCGCGGTGACCTGAAAGAACAACCCAAGGTTCACGCGATGGCCGTAACGCGACCAGAGCCACGCAACCAGAGCTGCGACCACAGTTCCAGCGACGGCGCCCATGATGATGTCGAAGGCTCGGACCTGGAAGATCAGGGTGCCCATGAGCAGCGCCGTCTCCATCCCTTCCCGCGAGATCATCAGCAACGTGAAGAGGAACACACCAAGCCACGCCTTGCCGCCTTGCCGCGAGCTCGACTGTTGAAGCTGCCCCTCGATGTCGCCCTTGATGCGACGCGCGGTCCGCCACATGTGCACGGTGAGCGAGGCGACCGAGACGGCGGCCACCAGGGCCAGCACCCCTTCCCACAGCGCCTGGTTGGCGGCGCGGGAGAAAAGCCATCCCGCGAAGACGCTCAGCACGACGGAAACGGCGATACCCCACTGAACGGCTGGCACTAAATGCCGGCTGCCGCTTCGGCGAAGAAATGCGAGGCTGATGGCGATGATGAGGAAGGCCTCGAGGCCTTCGCGAAACGTGATGACGAATGCTTGCAACATGGGTCGAATGAGGCGCCGGCGGCCAAATGAGATCAAATCTCAATTGAAAGTGTATGACACGGACGGGCTCCTCGCAAGCCAACTTATGGTAACTTTTTAGCATTCCATTCGATGATTCAAAACGCCGACCCGCTCTCCCGCCGCGAACGACAGATCATGGACATCGTGTATGCCCGTGGTCAGGCGACGGCAGCCGAAGTCACCTCGGCCCTGCCAGATCCCCCGAGTTATTCGGCGGTGCGGGCGCTGCTTCGCATCCTCGAGCAAAAGGGTCACTTGCGGCATCAGCAGGACGGGCCACGGTACGTGTTCCTGCCAACGGTGTCGCGCGATCGAGCTCGTCGCTCGGCGTTGCGCAATCTGGTTCGGACATTTTTCGACGGGTCATCCGCGGACGCCGCGGCCGCGCTGATCGATCAGGCGCAACTGTCGGACGATGACTTCGCGCGACTCGCCGATGCGATCGACAAGGCGAGAAAGGAAGGGCGGTAATTGGACCTCGCGCTGCGCACCGCCGTCATACTCGCCGTGGCGTGGACGTTCGCGCGATTGCTCTCCAGGGCCACCGCCGCGACGCGACACCTGGTCTGGCATCTGGCGATCGTCGCGGTGCTTGCCGCGCCCCTCCTTACACCGCTCGCGCCGAAATTCAGAGTGCCTCAGGTCCCTGAAGCGCTCACAGTGCCTGACGTGCGGTTGCTCGAAGCGCTTAGAGAAGGCCCACGGAAATTGCACGACACCCGCACGTCAGGCACCGCGAGCATTCCAGGCACCGCGAGCACCCTAAGCACCCCAGGCACCCCAGGCACCCTAGGCACTTTAGGCACCCTAATCTGGCCCGCAGGCTCGGCGGCTTTCGCCCTGTGGTTCGCGTGCGGTTGGCTGTTGACGGCGGTGTCGGTTCGTCGCGCGAAGCCAACCGCCGCATCGTGGCAAGTCGAGGTCAATGCGTTGTGCAAGCGGTTACGGATCACCCGCGAGATTACCGTTCGTGTCGTTGCCAGAGATGTGAGTCCCGTTGTGACGGGCCTGTGGCGCACGACGATTGTCTTGCCCGAAGCCGCCAGAGGCTGGGACTCCGATCGCCGGTACAGCGTTCTGCTGCACGAGCTCGCACACATCCGGCGAGGAGATTTGCACGTGCAGGCGTTGGCGCACGCGGCGTGCGCCCTCTATTGGTTCAATCCGCTGGTCTGGATCGCCGCGGCGCATTTGCGCACCGAGCGTGAGCGCGCGTGTGATGACGAGGTCCTTCGCAGTGGTGCGCAAGCCTCGACGTATGCGAGCCACTTACTCGACATCGCGCGAGAGCTGCGGCCCACGCTGCGGCGTTCCGCAGCGCTCGCGATGGCGCGACCCTCGGAATTGGAAGGCCGCCTGCTCGCAGTCCTAGCCGCGGGGCGTCCCAGAGTCCCTGCCCGCCCCACGCGCTGGGCAATTGCCTCGATGGCAACAGCCCTTTCTATGGCAGTTCTCGGCGCCACGCCCCCGACGATATCAACACATGCAGAGAACGCCACTCCGACAGCAGTGCAACGCTCCGAACCGTCGGCTACGTGGGTCGCCTCAATGGATGCGCCGACAGCCGCTGAGCGCATTGCGACGGATCGCGTTGTGCGACAGGCGGTGCAGGCGCTGGAGTCTCCGGATGCACAGGCCCGCGAGCGGGCAGTGATGGATCTGGCCGCGGCTGGACAAGTCAATTCGATTCAGCCGCTCGAAGTCGCTCTCGCCGACCCTGATCAGGATGTCCGCGAAAAGGCGGCGCTCGGTCTAGCTTTGATGTCGAGTCCGGACGCGATTCCAGGCCTGCTCAAAGCGCTGTCCGATCCAGATGGACAAGTGCGCGAAAAGGCGGCAATCGGCCTCGCGCTTCGGCGCGACGCGGCGGTCGTCGAGGCGCTGCTCGTGGCCATGGATGATCCGGATGCGCAAGTTCGTGAAAAGGTCGCCATCGCGCTCGGCACGTCCGGCGACCCGCGAGCAGCCGGAGCCCTCGAACGTGCCCTGGAGGATCCCGATTCGCAAGTCCGCGAGAAAGCCGTGACTGGCCTCGAGATGCTCCGCAGCAATGTGATTCAACCCGCACAGGGGGATCAGGCTCGCGCCGGGTTGCGCGGTTTGTTGGGCGCACTGCTATCCGCCGCCAGGTAAGGCTGCATGATTCGTCGTGCGTTCCTCCTGCTGCTCGCCCTATCACTGCCAACGCCCGTTTCAGCTCAGCTGAATCTTGCAGCCTGCACGATTCCTGAGGTTGAAGGGGACGTGCGCTGCGGAACATACCGTGTGTATGAGGATCGCGAGACGCGCAAAGGCCGGCAGATAGATTTGAACCTTGTCGTGCTGCGCGCGCTTGGAGGCGTCGCGGCGCGGCAGCCCGATCCGCTTTTCGTGCTTCAAGGCGGTCCCGGCCAGGGTGTTGCGCAGCTGGCCGACTTCTACGCTCGGCTGTTTGCGGGAGTTCGGATCGCCCGTGACATCGTTCTTCTCGATCTGCGGGGTACCGGCAAGTCCAACGCACTCATCTGCCCTCAACTAGGCGCACCTGACGCCAAGGGCCACTTCGACGACAGCCTGCTCGCTCCAGCGGCCATCGCAGCTTGCCGCGCGGCGCTGGCGTCGCGCGCTGACGCCACGAAGTACACGACCGTGCTCGCCATGGCAGACCTCGACGAGGTGCGCGGGGGACTCGGATACGAGCGCATCAATTTATATGGCACTTCTTATGGCACCTATGCTGCACAGGTGTATGTCAGGGACTTTGCACAACGCGTGCGAACGGTCTCGATGAAGGGTGTCGTGCCGTTTGGCGAGCTCGCACCGGTGGCACATGCGAGGGATGGTGAACTGGCGTGGCGGCAGCTCGTCGCTCGGTGTGCCGCCGATGTCACATGTCGTACGCACTACTCAACGCTGGACGAAGACCTTCGCGCAGTGGTGGCGCGACTGACCGCCAAGGCAGCGACGCTGCCGGTGAAGCAGGCGGATGGAACTCCAGCAACGATCATGTTGTCGGCGGGCATCTTCGGAGAGATCGTCCGGAACATGCTTTACACTCCGGAGAGCGCGGCGCGACTTCCCGGCCTCATCCGGCAGGTTGCGAAAGGCGAATTGAGCGTGCTTGGCCCGCTAGCGGTACGCACACGAAATCTGCTGGCCGGAAGCGACCTCGCTGCGGGTTTCTTCCTCTCGGTTACTTGCACCGAGGGAGTGGCGCTCGTCGACCCGCAGACGGTCGGTGAACTCACTCGCGGATCATTCGCCGGCGATTATCGCCTGCGGCAACAGATTCGCGCGTGTGAAAGCTGGCCTCGTGGCGACCGTTTTCGTGGGCACCTGAAGCCAATCACATCGGACGTCGCCCTACTCATGTTGTCTGGCGAGCTGGATCCGGTCACGCCACCGTCTCGCGGCGAGGAGCTGTTGAAATTCTTCCAGCGTGGCACCCACGTCGTCGCGGCCAACAACGGACACCCCTTCGGCAAACTTGAAGGCTGCGGCAACGTCCTCATCGCACGCTTCATCGAAAAAGGGTCGATGAACGATGTGGATACCAGCTGCGCCAAGGCAATTCCGCCGGTTCCCTTCGCTGTCCCATAGTCTCGAGAGTCTCCTGCACGGATATTCCATATACTTTCTGTGCATGCCTTTGGTCTCAAAATCTCGACGCCGTTTCCTCAAAACTTTACCAACCGCCATCGCCGCTGGTGCGGCAGTCACCACACCCTCGCCGGCTTCGACACAGACGACGCAAGCGCCCGACGCGGTGACGACTGATGCGTTGGGCGTCGCGCAGCAACTGATCGGGATCGATTTACCGCCGGCCGAACGCGAGAGCGCGCGGCCCCTGGTGTCCCGCAATCGCGATCATTACGAATCCATTCGGAAGGTTCTGGTCCCATCCGAAACCGAACCAGCCTTCAGTTTTCGGCCTCCTCGCCCGCGTGACGAACGCAAACAGTCCCGCATCGTGTCTGGAACCAAGCCAGCGGTTCGCAAAGGCCATCGACGCACCCGTCCATCGTCGATCGAGGAAATTGCATTCGAGCCTGTTACGACGTTGTCATCTCTCATCGCATCCCGACAAATCTCGTCGACCGAGTTGACCACGATGTACCTGGGGCGCCTGAAGCGCTTCGATCCGACGCTGCATTGTGTCGTCACGCTGACTGAAGAGATCGCCTTGGCGCAGGCCGCCGAGGCGGACCGTGAGATCGGTGCGGGACGCTATCGCGGTCCCCTGCATGGTGTGCCGTACGGCGCCAAGGATCTCTTTGCGGCCAAAGGAGTCTTGACCACGTGGGGCGCCAAGCCCTACGCGGAGCAGGTATTCGACTATGACTCGACGGTGGTCAGCAGACTGAGAGAGGCAGGTGCGGTGCTGATTGCGAAGCTCTCCACAGGTGAGCTAGCCGTCGGCGATCTGTGGTTTCGTGAACGAACGCGGAACCCGTGGGATCCGGATCGCGGATCCAGCGGGTCGTCGGCCGGGCCCGCCGCAGCCACTTCCGCAGGACTTGTTGGCTTTGCCGTGGGAACTGAAACCGGCGGTTCCATCGTGTCGCCAGCCAGCGCGTGTGGAGTCGTCGGTTTACGCCCGACCTATGGGCGTATCAGCCGGCACGGCTGCATGACGCTTCGCTGGACGCTCGACAAGGTCGGTCCGCTTGCGCGGTCAGTGGCCGATGCGGCCCTGGTGCTTGAAGCGCTGCATGGTCCAGACGGTCGCGACGAGACCGTCCCCGACATTCCGTTTCACTGGAACGGTTCGCGAGATATCAAAGGCTTGCGTGTTGGGTATCTAGAGCGCGAGTTCGGCGTAAACCCGGAGGCAGAGGACCGCCAGCCTGCTGCGGCGCGTCGTCCATTTTATGAAGCGGCGATGGAGTTGTATCGCAAGGCTGGGGCAACCCTCGTCCCGGTCACGCTGCCGACCCTGCCGGCGGCGGCTATCTACGCCGTGCTCAACGCCGAAGCGGGCGCGATGTTCGACGAGTTGCTGCGAACCGGCGGAATCAACGAACTGGCCGACAAGGGAACGAACGGCCGAGCGAATCAGCTCCGGGCATCGCGCTTCATTCCCGCGGTGGAATACATCCGGGCGCAACGCGTTCGGACGCTGCTGGTTCAGCAGATGAACGCGGTCTTCGAGTCTGTCGATGTGTTTCTGGCCTCGTCACAGAGCGACAGCGTCACGATGAGCAACCTCACCGGCCATCCGGCAGTCGTTATTCCCGGAGGTTTCATAGACGGCATGCCGCTCGCACTCATGCTGACCGGGAAGCTGTGGGATGAGGCGACGCTCCTCCGCGCGGCAGCCGCCTTCGAGGCCGCAACGGAGTGGCACCAGCGGCATCCGGGGCTTTAAGGACAGGTGGGGCAGCCTTACAAACGTACCTGTGCCACCTGACTTACCCGCTAACCCGCCTTACTCGCACCGACCGGCCCTAGTTGCCCGATTCCACCTGCACCACCGATCGCATGCTGCGGTGGCCGGCAACCATTTCGGCCGACAGGAGTTTGCTCAAGTAGACCTTCGACTCAGCATTGTCACCGGCGTTACGTTCGTACTTGATGACGTCGAACTTCAGCTGGGTCAATGTGCTGCGCATGTCGTAGTAGCGATTCTTCGTCTTGACGACAACTTCGTGGAACCCTCTGGCCACGGCCCATACCTCTGATTCTTCAGTCAGGGCACGGAAATGCCCTTGTCCGCGCCAGTCCCGCCTCGTGGCGCCGATCCATGAGTACAAAATGCGCCGGCCGTCGAACCGAATCGTGTCGCCCAACCGCGCGACGAGATCGCGAAGCTTTGGGATCGTCTCGTATGCAGTCACTTCGTGAACCACCTTGTACCAGACGGGCACGAGCGTGCCAGGGTCATCCGGCAGCGGGGCTTCGGCCATCAGCACCAGGCATTCGCGACCCTGCAGCCGATCCATCACCTCCGCGGCAGTTTTCCGACGCGGGAATTCTCCGAAGAATTCTTCGATGTACTGGATTTCGAGGGCGCCGGTGTCGACCGGATACTGCTTGATTAGGTACTCCACGGAGGCACCCGTGATTATAGAGCGGGCATCACTCCTGGAGGGCGTCGAGCCTCGTTGCGAGAAATCGCCGTTCGGGCATCGACTGGGCAAGTGCGAGAGCCTGACGGTAATAGCCGCTCGCTCGTTCGGTGTCGCCTGTGTCCCGCCAGAGTTCCGCAAGCACAGCCGGAAGCAGATGGTAAGCCCTGAGCGAGGGGTGTGAGGCGATCTGCTCCACTTCCGCAATCGCGGCAGCCGGACCCACCAGCTGGGACTTTGCAATCGCACCATTGAGAGCGACGATCGGCGAACCCGTCAGCGCGAGGAGTTCGTCATAACAGGCAAGAATTCGGGACCAGTCCGTGTCGCGCCAACTGCGGGCTACGGCATGGCAGGCCGCAATTTCCGCCTGCAGGTGGTACGGGGAGATGTCCGTTCCCGAGGCGGCACGATCGAGTGCCCGAAGGCCGTCGCTCACGAGAGTCCGGTTCCACTTCGATCGATCCTGATCGCGGAGGAGAAACAACTCGCCGTCCAGGCTGACGCGCGCCGCAAATCGCGCGGCGTGCAGCAGCAGCAGAGCGCGAAGCGCCCAGGCGCGAGGGGTCGACGTCGCGGGGTGGCGAGTCACGAGGCCGACCAGCCGGATCGCTTCCGCTGAAATATCCTCGCGAATCAACTCGTCGCCGGCGGTGGCCGCGTACCCCTCGTTGAACATCAGATAGATGGCTTCGAGGACCGAATCGAGACGCTCGGCAATCTGATCTGCCGCGGGCGGACCAAATGGGACATCACGCTCGCGCAAGAGACGTTTCGCGCGCACGAGCCGCTGCTGAATCGCGCTGTGGTTGGCGAGAAACGCTCGCGCAATTTCGCTCACACCGAATCCACCTACGATCTTCAAGGTCAGCGCGACGCGCGCGTCATGAGGCACTGCCGGATGGCACGTCAGAAACATCATCCCGAGCTGGTCGTCGTCGAGCGGCGGGATTTCGGAGGAGAGGACCGTTTCCGCCGGTGCCTGCGCCAGCCGTTTATTGAACGCGTTGAACACGGCAGGCGCACTGGCATCGACAATCTTCTGGTGGCGCATCCGATCGAGCGCACGATTGCGCGCAACGCGGAACAGCCACGCTGGTGGATCGTCAGGCACGCCGCGATACGGCCATTGCTGAAGTGCGGTGACCATCGCATCCTGCACCGCCTCTTCGGCGAGCGCAAGATGCCGTACGCCCATGGCTCGTGTGAGCGTCGCAACAATCCGCGCAGACTGATGACGGAACAGGTGATCAACCAGGGAATTTACTGACATGTGAAATCTGGTGATCTAATGATCTCGTGATGTGGTGATCTCATGATCTGATGATGTGGGCGATCTGATGATGTGGTGATCAGATGATCGAAGATCGCCAGATCACTAGATCACTAGATCACCAGATCACCAGATCTACGTCGGTTCCACCTGTCGTACTTCAATGGTCCCGAACTCGAGGTGCGGGCAGTCTTGGCACAGCTGAACGACTTCGTCGTAGTTGGTTGCTTCCAGAACGAACAATCCGCCGATAACCTCGCGCGCCTCGGCGTACGGCCCATCGATGATCGTCGCGGCACCAACTTTCCCGCGCATCACTCGGCCCTCGCCATCGGTCAGCTTGTGGCCAATGACCTTTCGGCCGTCTCGCTCCACGCGCTGGCGCCACGCGACATATCGTTGAATCACGGCTTGAATGTCGGCCGGAGTCATGTCCGGAGGCATCGTTCCCGAGTCGTGGAGCAGCAGAACGTAATTTGGCATGGGTGTTCTCCAGATACGGAACCCGTTGTTCGGTTCAGAGGTTCGAAGGTTCAGAGGTTCCGCTCGGGATATTGACGATCGGCACCCCCTCGATCGACACCCCACAATCCAGAACCCCTGAACCGCAGAACCCCAGAACCTCAGAACCTTGAACTTCTGAACCTCTGAACCTCTGAACTTCTGAACCAGCTGGATCAGTAGTCCATACCGACGACGTTTCCTTTGTCGTCGACATCGAGCTTCTGCGCCTGGGGATTCTTTCCAAGGCCGGGCATGAGCATCATGCTGCCCGCAATGGCCACGACAAAGCCGGCGCCGGCTGATAGGGTCGCGTCCGTAATGTTCAACGTCCAGCCGACCGGCGCGCCC
Organism: uncultured Acidobacteriota bacterium; assembly: GCA_963846425.1. Taxonomy (GTDB): domain Bacteria; phylum Acidobacteriota; class Vicinamibacteria; order Vicinamibacterales; family UBA2999; genus JACCSI01. The sequence goes on from CAWJVW010000005.1 coordinate 461,229, forward strand.
ATCACCTTGGGATCGTCGCTGAAGGAATACTGCGTTTTGGCAATGCAGACCGGCAACTTGCCGTAGCCGAGCTTCTCAAACTGCTGCAGTCGCGCGCGCGCCGCCGGCTTGAGCGAGACTCGATCAGCGCCGTAGACCTTCGTCGCGATGTCCGTAATCTTGGCGTCGAGCGCTGAATCGAGTTCGTAGAGAGGCTTCACTTTCTTGTGATCTGCGGAGGCCGCAGCGGTAACGACTCGGTCGGCAAGCTCGGTCATGCCCTCTCCCCCCTTGGCATAGCCCTCGGACACAGCGGCTTCCGCTCCGAGCGACAGGCAATAGGCACGAACGCGCTCGAGCTCTTCATCAGCGTCGCTGGGAAATCGGTTCAGGGCGACTACCGAAGGCACACCCCACCGGGTCAAGTTCTCGAGATGGCGCTGAAGGTTGGGAAACCCCCGCTCCACGGGTCCAGTGCCATCGGTAGCGCCGCCCTGTGCACGCAGGGCCTTCAGGGTCACGATGACGACGGCCACGGATGGGACGTGACCGCACATCGGCATGACGAGATCAAAGAATTTCTCAGCCCCGAGGTCGGCGGCAAACCCCGTCTCATTAACGACGTAATCGGTAAGGTGAAGCCCCATGCGCTGGGCAAGCACGCTGCTGGTGCCATGCGCGATATTGGCAAACGGGCCGCAGTGAACGATCGCAGGGGCACCCTCGGTCGTCTGCACCAAGTTCGGCAATAGGGCCTCGTTCAACAGCACCATCATCGGTCCGACTGCCTTGAGGTCAGCCGCGCGCACGGGTTCACCGCCGTACGTGAACCCAATCACGATTTCGCCCAGCCGGCGTCGCAAGTCTGCGCGGCTTTCAGACAGAGCGAGAATTGCCATGATTTCCGACGCCGCCGTGATGACGAACCCGGTCTCACGCGTTGGCCCGTTGGTGCGACCTCCGAGGCCGGTCGCGATCTGCCGCAGCGCGCGATCGTTCATGTCCATCGCACGCGGCCACAGCACCTCCTTGGCGTCGATCCCGAGCTCGTTACCGAAATGCAGGTGAGCATCGATCAGTGCGGCGAGCAGGTTGTGCGCCGTGGTAATCGCGTGAAAGTCGCCGTTGAAATGCAGGTTGATCTTGTCGAGGGGGGCCAGTGACGCTTTGCCGCCGCCCGTGGCCCCGCCCTTCTGTCCGAAGACGGGCCCAAGGGATGGCTCTCTTAACGCCGCCACAGCACTATGGCCGCGTTTCACCAACCCCTGCGTCAATCCAATGGTGGTGACCGTCTTCCCCTCGCCGCTCGTGGTCGGCGTGATAGCGGTCACGAGCACCAGCTTGCCGCGCGGTTTCTTGAAATGCGCTAGCAGTTCGAGCCGGATTTTTGCAGTGAATCGGCCGTAGGGCTCCAGGAATTCAGGAGGAATGCGCAAGCGCTCGGCAATGTCAGCAATCGGATGCATGGCCGTCGAATTCTATCTGCAACCTTTTACGGCGCACGGCCGTCTATTACCAAGACTGTCTAGGCATTGACGGTCGAGGTATCGAAATGCCCAGAAATCCGGCCGATTTTCTTCCAGGTACGCTGGAAACGCTCATTCTCAAGACACTGGCCCGCGGCGCCATGCACGGCTATGCCGTGGCGCGCTGGATTGAAGACACCACGGATCGGGCGCTCGCTGTCGAAGAGGGGTCCTTGTATCCCGCCCTCTATCGCATGGAGAAACGAGGGTGGATTGATGCGGAATGGGGCGTCTCCGAGCTCGGCCGGCGAGCCAAGTTCTATCGGCTCACTCGTAAAGGGCGGCAGCAGGTCGCGCAGGATACCGAGGCTTGGGTTGCCTTCGCTCAGGCCGTGAACAAGGTGATGGTGTCGGCATGAGCATCAGACAGCGGCTTCGGTCCGTTTTATGGCGGGTGCCCATCGAAGACGAGGTTCGCGATGAGCTCGCACACCACATTGATCTTCGGACGGAGGAACTCGTCGATCGCGGAATGGACCGCGACGCCGCACGTGCCGAAGCCGTCCGCCGGTTTGGTGACGTCCAGCGAATGCGAACCGAGCTCACCACCCTGGGCCGTCGCCGCGATCGCACGATTACGCACCGCGAGTGGTTCGAGGAGCTTCGCCAGGACGTGACCTTTGCGCTCCGTCAATGCCGGTTGCGGCCTGGCTTTACCATCGCAGCGGTGCTGACACTGGCCATCGGCATCGGCGCCACAACCGCGATCTTCAGCGTCGTGCACGCCGTGGTGTTGCAGCCTTATCCCTTCCACGAACCCGAGCGCGTGTTGTGGGTTGCCACGACATGGCGCGGGCAACTCGGCGCCACATCGGTCGGTAATTTCGACTACATCCGACAGCGTGTGACGACCTTCGATCATCTCGCGGCGTCTGTCTACAACAGCTTCAATCTGGCCGACGAAGGCGCACCCGAGCGAGTGCTCGGCATGCGTACGACTGCGAATTTTGCCGCGGTCTTTGGAGTGCGCCCGCTCCTCGGACGCTTCTACTCAGAAGCGGAGGATCGGCCGGGTAGTGAACAAGTGGCAGTTCTGACGTCCCGGCTGTGGCAGCGACGGTTCGGCGGCGATCCCAAGATGATCGGCCGTCAGATTCGCATGAACGGCTTGCCCTATGAGGTCATCGGCATACTGCCGCCAGCATTCGAAGCATTCTCCGGCACAGCCGAGGTATTCGTTCCAATCGCGTTTACGGCGGAACGCCTGGCGATGTACGACGAGCACTATCTGGAGCTGTACGGCCGTCGTCGCACGGACGTGACGTTGGCGCAAGTGGAGGAAGAGCTCGCTCGAGTCGTTCACAATCTCACGGTCGATCATCCTGAGTTCAACAAGGAACGTAGCGCCTCGGCGCAAGTGCTCAGCGACTTCGTCATTGGCGACTACCGGACCAGGTTGTTCGTCTTGCTGGCTGCTGTAACACTCGTGCTTTTCATCGCGTGCGCGAACGTTGCCAATCTGCTTCTCGCCAGGCTCGCCGCACGGTCCCGCGAACTGGCCATCCGGGCAGCCATCGGCGCAGGACGCGGCCGCATTGTCCGGCAACTACTGACGGAAAGTTTCGTTCTCGCGGTACTAGGCGGCACCTCCGGCGTGTTGCTGGCCTGGTGGACGCTTCCGATGCTGGTCGCAAGCGCGCCGACGGGTGTGCCGAGGCTCGAGTCCGCAACACTGAACGCGCAGGTCGTCGGTGCGGCCATGGCCCTGGTTGTGATGAGTACCTGCGCTGGTCGGACTGCTACCCGCAACGCAAACCATTCGCCGCGGCGATTTGCGCGAGGAACTGGGCGACGGCAAGGGTACTCCCGGGGGTGCGGTACGGCCCTGGGTTCGACAAACGCTCATCGCGTCCCAAGCCGCGCTCGTTCTTATTGTTCTGGCTGGGGCGGCGCTGCTCGTGCGCAGTGCAATCAACCTGCAGGCCGTGCCGATCGGATTCGACACGACAGGTGTCCTGAATGCGCGTGTGGCGTTGCCGGCCGCACAGTACTCCGAGCCGGCGCATGCGAAAAGCGCGTTCAGCACGATCCTCGAGCGCCTCTCGAGCGCACCGGGCGTAGAGGTCGCCGCTCTCGATTCGCAACCGCCACTTCTCGGCGGGGGTGGATCGAACGGGCTGATTCCAGAGGGCCGCGCCCAAGACATGGCGAGCATCATCAACAGCCGTTCGCACTTCGTCACGTCCGATTACTTCAGGCTGCTGCGAATCCCACTGAGCGCGGGACGCACGTTCACCGCGCAGGATCTGCGGAGTGCCCCTTTGGTGATGATCATCAACGAGACGCTGGCGCGCGAGGCGTTTCAGGGGCAGGACCCCATCGGCAAACGGATTTCCTGTTGTGAAGGTGGCCCAGGAAAGCCGTCCTGGAAAACGGTCGTTGGGGTGGTGGCCGATGTACGGTCGCGCGGCCCGGCGGAACCTGCGCGACCGGAGTTTTACTTGCCAATGATGCAGATTCCAGATGTGGCGTGGACGTGGACTGGCCGAACGATGAACGTGATGGTGCGGAGCACGGGTAATGACCCGGCCATGCTCACGGGCGCAGTCCGGCAGGCCGTGAAGGATCTCGATGCCACGCTCCCCGTCTACGCCATTCGGACGATGGACGAAGGACTCCGCCAGACGGTTGCGCAGGCTCGATTCAATACGACGCTCATGACACTGCTCGGTCTGACGGGACTCGTCCTGGCGGCCCTCGGCATTTATAGCGTCGTCGCCTGGCTGGTGGCCCAACGCACGCGTGAGATTGGTTTGCGGATGGCACTGGGCGCATCCGCTACCAGCGTCGTTCGTCAGGTGACCGTCCACGGTTTGAAGCCTGTCAGCCTCGGGTTGGTGGTCGGCCTGCTCATCGCGCTTGTCACTGGTCGCTTGCTGCAGGACCAGCTTTTCGAAGTCGGCGCACGGGATCCCATCGCTTTAGGGACTGTGGTGGTCTTGATGCTCCTGGTGACGCTTGTCGCGGGCATCATCCCCGCAGCGCGTGCGGCGCGGATCGATCCCTCACGGGCGTTGCATGAGGGGTAGCTTGATATTGGGCGATTTGGTGATTTGGTAGTTTGGCGATTGCATTTAGCGATTGAATGATTTGACGATTTCATTTGGCGATTGAATGATTCGGTGATTGGTCGCGGCGGGCTGTTGCTCGCCCAATCATGCAATGGCGAAATCACTCAATCCGCGATTGCCAAATAACAAATCACCAATGAAATCAGCCAACTACCAAATCGCAAAGTCACCAAATTTCAGCCCGCGCCCAACATGACCGTTCGTGCGCGCGTCCAGTGATCTTCCCAGTGTTCCGGGGGATTTGAAGCGAGCCATGTTCGTGCCGCAGCAAACTTCGGCACCGACGCGAGATCGGCCGACGCAAGTGCAAGCAGAACGGCTGACAATTCGCCGGGCTCTCGGAACGTGATGCCCTCGTGCCCAGGCGTCACCGCTTCCGACAACACCGGCGCGTAGTCGTACGCACAGACCGGGACGCCGCCACCACGAAAGTCCGCCAGCTTCATTGGAAGATCGAGGCCAGACGATGACTGATGCAGGCAAAGACCGGCATCAGCCATGCCGACGAGCACGGGATAGTCGTTGGGCTCGAGCCAGACTGTTCGCACGGCAAGATGTGCGAATGCTCTGCGCGAGACGCGCTTCTCGAAGTCGGCCTTCAACTGTCCGCGGCCCGTCAGCAGTACCGCGAGGTGCGCGGACGATCCTTCCTTCCCGTGGCGCGCAACCAACGTCCGCTCCGTGCGCTCGAGCGCCTCGAGCAACAAATCGAAATCTTCATCCGGCGTCCAGCTCGTGGGACATACGACCAGCGGAATGCGCCTCGGACCGAGGCTCAAATCATGCGCCAGGCGTTGCCACAGCTCGCTCCCGGCTTGAAGCGACGGCTTGGCAAAGAATGTGGCGGGACGGTCGTACAGCACGGTCGCCTGAACATGCCATTCGCGCTGGAGCCAATCTGCCAGCGCCTGAGAGACGGCGAGATGTGCATCAGCACGACGAGCCCATCTCTTCTCGCTGCGTGCGAGTGATCGCACAGCGCGGTGCTGTTCTCCCAGTGGCACCGCGAGAATCGAATGGGACAAGTTATGCCAATCAATCACGAGGCGCGCCCCGCGCATTCGCGCAGCCAGCCATGCGACCGTGAGTGTCGGCACAGCAGGTGGATTCTGGACGAGAATGACGTCGGGCTTGGGCAAGCGCAAGAGCGTTGAAAGCAGTCTCCCGGCCTGCATCAACGCACGTGCCGCCGACATCCAGAGGAACCGCTGGCGTCCCCCGGAGAGACGCGATCTAAAGCCGCGATCTGACAGCCGGTGCGATCGCAACCGCGGTTCGGCTGTGAGTGCGGCATGGACTGGAGCGCCTTCGAGGCCCACGAGGTCCACCTCGCCTTGATTGACGGCAAGGGCAAGCGCGTGGTACTGCATTCGCGGGCTGCGACCCAAGTCCCCGAGGACAACGACCGCCGTTCGCATGACAGTTTATCTAGCCCTGATTCTGACCGGCTGCGTGCTCGGTCTCGTGCTGACACCCTTGGTGACATCGACGGCCACGGCGCTCGGGCTTGTAGACGCGCCCGGTGGACGGAAGGTTCATTCGATTTCCGTTCCCCGCGTCGGTGGCGTCGCGGTCGTGCTTGCCGCCACCCTGGCTGTGAGCGCGGTCATTGCCTCCGCTCGCTGGCAAGGCTTCGATTCCCCGGCGCTTCGCCCAATGGCACCAATTCTCATCGGGGCTGCGCTGGTCTTCGGCGTTGGCCTCTTCGACGACATCCGCCCCGTACCAGCGTGGCTGAAGATGATGGTCCAGGTTCTCGCTGCCGTCATCGTCATGGCATCTGGGCTGCTCATCCAACGGATCACAATTGGTGGTCTTACGTGGCAACTGGGTGCGATGAGCTGGCTCGTTACGCTTGCGTGGATCGTCGGCCTGACCAATGCGTTCAACCTCATTGACGGTATAGACGGTCTGGCGGCCGGAATCGGTGTCATCGCGGGCACCACTTGCGCGGCTATTCTCATCGGCCGGTTGCACGTGCCCGAGGCCATGGTGCTGTGTGCCCTCGTCGGGGCAACATTGGGATTTCTGGCGTACAACTTCGCACCGGCGTCGATTTTTCTCGGCGATTGCGGCAGTCTGGTAATTGGCTTCCTGCTGGCGACGACGGCTCTGACCGGGTGGCAAAAAGGCGCCACGGCGTTGGCGGCAGGAGTGCCAATCCTGATTTTTGCGCTTCCGATTACCGATGCATTCAGCACCCTCGCACGGCGGCTGTTCCGACGCCCGGCGACCGGCCGCGTAACGATGGCGGGCGTCTTACGCCAGATCGTGGAACCTGATCGCCAGCACATTCATCACCGCTTGATGGCGCTCGGGTGGTCGACGCTGCGAGCGGTCCTGCTGTTGTACGGCGTGACGATCGTGTTGTCGGCAATCGCCCTGGCCACCGCGAGATTCAACTGAGATGCGCCGTGTGCTGCTCGTGCAGCCTTCCATGCAACCGCCGGGTGGGGGCAACGGGGTTGCTGCGTGGATGCTGCAAGCCCTCGCGCGGGAACATCGGGTGACGGTACTGTCCTGGCGTCCGGTCGACATCGATCCGATCAACCGCTTTTTTGGCACGGCGCTGCGTTCCAGCGACTTCCACGCCCTCGTAGTCCCACATACCTGGACGGTAGTCCCTGATCATCTGCCGGTGCCGGCGGCCCTGATTCGATCCGCGCTGCTGATGCGATACACCCGACGCGTGACTGACGGTTTCGATGTCATCGTCGGCGTACACAACGAGACTGATTACGGCCGTCGCGGCATTCAGTACGTGCATTACCCTGCGTATCTGCGTCCACGGCCGGAGGTAGACCTGCGCTGGTATCACCGATCGAGGGCTGTCCTCGGCGCCTATTACGCGTTTGCGGATCGTCTGGCGGGATTTTCCGTAGAGCGCATGAAGTCGAACCTGACGTTGGCCAACTCGAATTGGACGGCCGCGCAACTTCGCCAATCCCTGGGAATCGAAGCACTCACGCTTTATCCGCCTGTCGTCGATCCTGCACCGTCTCCAACGTGGGAGGCGCGTCAACCAGGTTTTCTCGCCATCGGACGCATTTCGCCGGAGAAAGAGTACGAGCGTGTCATGCGGATTCTCAGTCGCGCCCGCGCAAAACATCCTGAGATCACATTGACAATCGTTGGCACGTGGGATCGTTATGGGCGGCGCTACTACCAACTGCTTCGAACCCTGGCCGCGTCGCTCGGATCCTGGATTGAGTTTCGCGACGACTTGTCACGAGACGATGTCAGGACACTCATGGCAACCCACCGATACGGCATCCATGGCATGCGCGAGGAGCATTTCGGCATGGCGCCCGCGGAGATGATTCGATCGGGAATGATCGTCTGGGTCCCGAATGGCGGCGGGCAAGTTGAAATCGTCGCGGCGGAGCCGTCACTGGTATACGGCAGTGACGAGGAAGGCACAGACCAGATCTCACGAGTCCTGAGCAGTCCGAGCGAGCAGGCGCGGCTCCGCGAACTGCTGGCGGCTCACGCGCACAACTTCGGAGTCCAGCGGTTCGTGGCGGAGGTTCAGGAAGTCGTGCGAACGTTCAGAGAGTAGCCATCGTTCGGAAAATGGGGTTGCCGAGCAACTCGTCGTACGTGCCAGTGGCAGCGATGCGGCCGTCCTGCAGAAAGATCAGCCGATCGCAATCCTGAACGGTCGACAGTCGATGAGCGATCACGATGAGCGTTCGCGTACCATGCAGGGCTGCAATGGCGGAGGTCACTTCACGCTCCGTCTGATTGTCCAATGCGGCCGTCGCTTCGTCGAACACGAGAACCGCGGGATCAGCGTACAAGGCACGCGCGATTGCGACACGTTGCCGCTGCCCTCCCGACAGCCGCGTCCCCCGCTCACCTAACGACGTATCGAAGCCTTGCGGCAGCTGCCGCACAACCTCGTCCAGGTGTGCCAGCGACGCGGCCCGGGACAACCGATGCTCGTCGATGGCGGTGTCGAGGACGCCGAAGGCAATATTGCGCCGCACCGTGTCGTCGAGCACATAAGGGTTTTGAGGAACGTAACCAATGAGACGCTGCCAGGCACGCTCGCGTCCTGCGAGACTCTCGCCGTCGAGCAGCACTCGCCCGCTCGTCGGCTGTAGCAGACCCAGCAGGACGTCCACGAGCGTGCTCTTGCCTGAACCGGTTTCGCCCACGATACCCAGAGACTCGCCCGCGCGGAGTGTCATGTTCACATGACTGAGTGCGGCCAGACCCTCTCCCTCATATGCAAATGTCACGTCTTCGCAGGCCAGGGATCGGGTGAACTCGATCGTAGGTTCCGGCCCTTGACCGCGTGGCGGCGCGGCTTTCAGGGCCTTGAAGTCGGCGAGTGCGCCCTGGACAAACGCATGCCCCTCACGGAGTGATCCAGTGTTGAGCATGATGCGGTTCGAGGAAGGGACGATGCGAAAGCCTGTATATGCGAAAAGGGCCAGCATCGATACCGTGTCGGCGCTCGAGGCGCCACGCAGCGTGACGAACAGCACGACAGCGAGCATGCAGACGATGAGCACGGTTTCGATGCCGAGGCGCAGTCCGGTGCCGACCATCAATCGATGCTGCTTGGCTCGCGCCAATGCCCGTCGCGCCGCGCGTAAACGTGCCTCGAAGAATGCCTCACGACCGGCGATCTTGACTTCTTTGACCGCTCCGAGGCTTTGCTGCAGCACGTGGAGTTGCTCCGCCTCCAGCGTTCTCTGGCGTTCGCCCGCGCGCACCCAAACGCGTCTGGTGAGAATCGTCGGGATCGCCGCGACGGCGAGGACGAGGGCAACCGCGCCCAATGCCTGCGGCGGCGCCGTTGTCGCCAACACGGCGACCAGCACGCCAATGGTCGCAATCTCAGCCAGCAGGTTGACCATCGAGCCTGCAAACAGCTGAAAGGCGATGTCCGTCGATCGCGCGACTTCCTGAATGAGCTGTGACGAGCGGCGCTTCAGATGGAACGGGTAATCCGCCGAGAGATATCGCGCAAACAGTCGATCGGCGGCGCGATTCGACGATCGGGCAATGGTCGACTCCTTGATCCACTCCGCCCACATGAGATACAGGGCGCGCGCCACATAGAAGAGCGCGATGGCCACGGTCAGCGCCGCAATGACTGCAAGCGGGTCATCAGTCGGCCAGGCTTGCCAAATCTGGGAGACGAAGGGCGCCGTGCGCACGCGCCCGGGCTCGACGACCACGCGCAACAGTCCGAAGACTGCAATGGCAGCGAGCGCCTCGAGCAGTGCAGCCACGCACATGATTGGGACGAGCAGGGCCCACCGCATCCGCAGCCGGCCGTCCAGCCAGCCGAGTATCGCGCCGAGGTCGGACAACACGCTCTTAAAATACCCTCATGAGAACGCCCCGTCTCTTCTTCTGCACCTTAGCCGCCCTCGCAGCAGCCGCCGCGATCCCAGTCGTCATTTCCGCCCAGGACAACGCGGCTGATGTCAAAACGCTGACCGAGGTTCTTCAACTGCATCCCGGCAGCGTCGTGGCGGAAATAGGTGCGGGCGGCGGCGAGCTGACGATTGCACTGGCCCAACATGTTGGCCCTGACGGGCGCGTCTACACGACCGAGCTTGGAGCGGAGCGAGTTCAGCGTCTGCGCGGGGCCGTTGAAAAAGGCGCGGTGACGAACGTCGAGGTCATCGAGGGCCACGAGAGGCGCGCGAATCTGCCGGATGCGTGCTGCGACGCGGTCTTCATGCGAAACGTTTATCACCACTTCGACGATCCTCCGTCGATGCACGCGAGCTTCTGGCGTGCGCTCAAGCCTGGCGGACGCATTGCGGTCATCGACTTCACGCCACCGACCGCGACCGCGGCTCCAGGGAAGCGCGGAGCGGACGGAAGCCACGGAGTCAGCGCCGACACGGTTGCGCAAGAACTGAAGGCAGCCGGCTTCGAGATCGTCTCGTCGGAACAGCGGTCCAAACGCTCCGTCATCGTCGTCGGCGCGAAACCACAGTAGGCCTTCGCGGCCGCTGCTTCGGCGAGATCGACTTGATGATGAGCGATCCTCGGCCGCTTGATGGCATCAGCGGGTCGCTCAACTTCAGTGCGTCGGCCATCAGCGAGCGGATTGTGGGTGAGTCGAGATCGCGTGCGCTGCCAAGCACGATGTGCCGCACGCGGTTGCCGCTTCCCTTCAAGATCTTGTTCGCGTCCTCCAACTCGGCCCCGTACAGGAAAAACAGACTGACCCACCGAGGAAATACGGCAATCGAGAACACTGCATCGGACGCGCGGGCGTGGGGTCCAAACCCGATCGCCAGCGCGTTGTAGTTGTCGTAGACAAGTCGCGTCGCGCCGGGCATTCTCTGTTCCATCTTTCGCAGCGACGCGCGGGCGATCGCGGCAATCTCGGGACTGAACTTATCGATGAACGACTCGAGCTGTCGTTGAGCAAGACGCCGCGCCTGCACGGGCGACACCTGCGGCACCTGCGGCACCCGTGGCACCCTACTTCTCCACCGCTTGCTCAACGAGCGCTTTGAACTTTTGACGGATGCCGTCGGGGTTGGAAGGCGCGCTCTGTGTCATCAGAATTGTGATCAGCTCTCGTGCAGGATCAACCCAGAAGATCGTGCCCGCAGTGCCATCCCAGCCGTACTCCCCACGCTGCGGCGAAGCCTGATCGATGACGACGTTCACGTTGGCGAGTCCCCATCCCATCGCGCCTCGCTGTTGTTGAACAGTGGCGGGGAGTCCGTTGACTGTGATGCGCGCGACGGTCTCCGCCTTGAGGATGCGCGCGCCCTCGAGCTCGCCCTTGTTCAGCAGCATCTGACTGAATCGCAGATAGTCGGGGGCAGTTGAGACGAGGCCCACTGCACCTTCGAGTAATGCTGGCCGTTCCGTAAACGGCAACGATTCGATTTCCGTCGCCGCAAGATCGCCACCTTGTGCTGGCGCGTAGACCGTCGCCAGCCGCGCCCGCCGATCGGCCCCGACTGTGAAGACGGTGTCGATCATCTTCAGCGGCCGAAAGATTCGCTCGGCAAGAAACTCGTCAAGCGGCTTTCCCGACCAGATCTCGACCAGCCGTCCGAGTACGGTCGTGGCCTCGCTGTAACGAAATCTCGTGCCTGGATCCTCCATCAACGGCGTGCGAGCGATGTTCTCGACGAACGTCGTCAGCGGGATGTCACGCGACCTGACCTGCGCCTTCCGGTAGAGCTCCGACGTGCGATGACTCAAACCTGACGTGTGCAGAAGGAGATCTTCCACGGTGATGTCAGGCGATGGCTTCCGCGGAGTCGCATCAGCCGCCCCAACCACCATGGCTTCGCGAAACACAGGTAGGTATTTCGTAATGGGATCGTCGAGACTGAAGCGCCCTTCTTCGTGGAGCATCATCACCGCAACCGCGGTAACCGGCTTGGTCATCGAATAGATCCGAAACAACGTCCGGTCGGTCATCGGCGCCCGCGTGACGAGGTCCTGCACGCCGACGGCTTCGAGGTACGCCAGCTTTCCGTGCCGTGCGACAGCCGCCACGGCGCCGGCGATTTTGCGGTCGGTCACGAACTGGTCGAGGAGCCTCGTCGCTTCATCGAGTCGCGCCGACGCCAGGCCGACAGATGCTGGCGTCGCACGAGGTAAGAGCTCGCGTGTCGAACCAGAAACGGCCAGGAAAAAAAGACTCGCAACGAGTACCGCACGTCGACGTATGGCCCAAATCCTATAGAGGTGCGACCGATGGCCGCGCCGCTCCCGGGTGTCCTTCGCTCGAGCGTCGATCAAAGCCATCAGTGTGACGGAAGGTGTGACCAGAAGACGTCCCAATCATACCCGCGCCGACGACTCGGCCACATGTATGATCCCGACGTCACCGGTCGCCGGTCGCCTTCGCCGCCCGGGGTTTTGCCTTTTGCCTTGTGCCTTTCGCCTTTGAAGAGAGGTCGAGGAGGACCCATGAAGTTCGTGCGCCTGCTGCTTGCCATCGCCGTCATCTCCGTTGCCACTTTCGTTTCCACGCGTGGTCAGGAACAGGAGCCGTCGGGCAACCGCACACCCGAGGAGCTCGTGCTCAAAACAGCGGAGACCATCGAGTTCACGACCGACGAAGTCACGTGGCCGTCTCTCGACGTCTCACCCGACGGTCGAACGATCCTTTTTGACGTTCTTGGCGACCTCTATACGCTGCCGATCGATGGCGGCCAGGCAACGCGGATCATGGGCGGGCTGTCATTTGAAAGTCAGCCCGTCTACTCCCCCGACGGCAAGACCATCGCGTTTCTCACCGATCGCACGGGAGTCGAAAATCTCTGGGTGGCCGACGCTGATGGATCGAACCCGCGAGCCCTCAGTAAGGACACCAAGACCAACTCCCGTCCGCAGATGATGGTGTCGCCGGCCTGGACGCCGGACGGTCAATTCATCGTCGTCTCGAAATCACGGCCGCCGGAACCCGGAACTTTCTGGCTCTTCATGTATCACCGCGATGGTGGCACGGGTGTTCGCATTGGACCTGCGCCGCCACCGCAACCCAGCCCCGACGCAGAAGGGCCGCCTCCTCCGCCACCCACGAACAAGATGGGCGCTGTGGCGTCGCCCGACGGTCGATTTATCTACTACACGCAGCGCACGGGCCCATTCAGCTACAACGTGCAGTTCCCGTTGTGGCAGGTGTATCGGCATGATCGCGAGACCGGCGACGCTTCGCAAGTGACCAACGCGCGCGGCTCCGCGATCCGCCCGGCGATTTCACCCGACGGCAAGTGGCTGGTGTACGGCACGCGCCACAAGACACAGACAGGGCTGCGTGTGCGCAGCATCGAGACGGGCGCCGAACGCTGGCTTGCATATCCCGTGACGCGCGACGACCAGGAATCGATGGCGAGCCGAGACACGTTGCCGCGGTATGACTTCATGCCCGACGGTCAGTCGCTCATCGTACCGATCGGTGGCAAGCTCCACCGCGTTGACTTCGCAACCGGCGACTCCCGTGTCATTCCGTTCTCGCTGAGAGTGCAAGCCGAGATCGCCCCGCGGGTCTACACGCCCGTCCGTATGGACGACGGCAACTCGGTGCGTGCACGGCTCATTCGCTGGCCAACGGTGGCGCCAGATGGAAAGCGCCTGGTCTTTGGCGCAATGAACCGTTTATACGTGCTGGATCTGCCCTCTGGCACTCCCAGGCTGCTGACCTCCACGCCGCAGAGCACCCCAGGCACTTCAGGCACCCGAGGCACCTCGAGAGAAGGCGAGTTCATGCCGACGTGGTCTCCCGACGGGCAGTCCATTGCGTATGTCACGTGGACGACCTCCGGCGGCCACATCAAACGTGTGGCAGCGAACGGCGGCCAACCGCAAACACTCACGACAGCGGAAGGCTATTACCTCGATCCTGCATACACACCTGACGGCTCGCAGATTGTCTTCATTCGCGGCGCGGCGGCCGATCAGCTGTACTCCATCTTGCAGGACACGCCGCCGTCAGACGACGACCCGATGGCGCCGTCCGAGATCAGCGGCATCAATCCTCCAAACACACTGGAGTTGCGTTCCATGCCCGCGGGCGGTGGAGCGGCGACATTCATCGCATCGGCACAAGGCGGCCGCGCACCACACTTTGCAAGGAACGATTCAAAGCGTGTGTACCTTGCCGGCGCCCGGGGCCTTCAGTCGATCACGATGGACGGCTTCGATCGCCGCACGCATTTCCGTGTGACCGGCATTGGCCCCGGTAACAATCCACCGACCGCGTCAGAGATCAAACTTTCGCCAGACGGTGCACGCGCCTTCGTCAACCTGCAGGGACGTCACTTCATCGTCACCGTGCCCATGACAGGGCGCGAGACGGTTGACATTCGCATCACGGGGCGAGGCGACAACGCGTCCGTTCCCGTCAAGCGCATGTCGGCGGAAGGCGGCGATTATCTACGGTGGACGTCGGACGGAAAGGCCGTCACGTGGGCCTGGGGCGCGCAGTTCTTCCAGCAGCCCGTTGACGCAACCGAGCCACAGAAGACAGATGTCGTCGTTGAGCTGCCACGCGCTCGCGCCAAAGGTTCGGTGCTGTTGAGCGGGGCTCGCATCGTCACGATGAAAGGTGACGAGGTCATCCCCGCCGGGGACGTGCTGGTGACTGACAACCGCGTGGCTGCGGTCGGTAAGAAGGGTTCGCTCAAGACGCCCGCCGGAACGCGCGTCATCAATGTCGCCGGGAAAACGATCGTGCCGGGCTTCGTGGACGCACACTCGCATATGTGGGCGCCTCGCGGACTGCACCAGACCGAGGTGTGGCAATACCTCGCGAACCTTGCGTACGGTGTGACCACGACGAGAGATCCGCAGACGTCCACGCCCGATGTGTTTGCGTATGCCGACATGGTGGACGCCGGCCTGATGCCAGGGCCCCGCATCTATGCGACAGGCCCAGGGGTCTTCTCGGCGTCGGGTATCGACGACCGCGATGCGGCGTTCCGCTACATCAAGCGCTATCGTGATGCGTACAAGACCAACACGCTGAAGCAGTATGTGGCAGGGGATCGGATCGTTCGGCAGTGGATCATCGAGGCCTGCAAGGAGTATGGCATCACGGCCACGGTTGAGGGGACTCTCGATCTCAAGCTGAATCTCACGCAAATGGCCGATGGCTATTCCGGCCAGGAGCACAGCTTCCCGATCATGCCGCTTTACAAGGACGTCGTCGAATTCGTCGCGCGGACGAAGACGTTTTACACGCCAACGATTCTCGTCGCGTATGGCGCGCCGTGGAGCGAGAACTTCTATTTCGAAACTGAGAACGTCGTTGGTGACCAGAAGCTGAGACGCTGGGTGCCCTGGGAATTGCTGGACAACATGGTGCGCCGCCGCACGCAGTGGTTCCTCCCGGAAGAGTACGGCCACTCGATGATCGCCAAAGCTGTGGCCGACATCGTGCGCGCCGGTGGACGCGCCGGCCTCGGAAGTCATGGTCAGCTGCAGGGTCTGGGGGCGCACTGGGAAACCTGGAACCTCCAGTCCGGTGGGCTCACGCCGCACGAAACACTGAAGGTGGTCACGATCTTCAGCGCCGAAGCCATCGGATTGCAGCAGGATGTCGGTTCTGTCGAGGTCGGCAAGATGGCGGACCTGCTGGTTCTCGACAGAAATCCGCTCGAGAACATCCGGAACACGAAGTCGATTCGTTACGTGATGAAAAACGGCGAACTTTACGAAGGGGACACGCTCAACATGGTGTGGCCCGAGCAGAAGCCGCTGCCGAAGCAGTTCTGGTGGGAGACGGAGCCGAAGGCTCCGGCGCGCACAATTACGACAAGCCAACAGTGACGACGGACGTTGCACCGAAAGCACAGAAACACGGAGAACTCCTCAAAACAAGTTCCGTGCTTCCGCGATTCGGTGCAACGTAGTTGGACTCTAGTCTCGGACGATCAGGTTGCAATCGTCTTCCAGTTCTTCACCAAATGTTCCACTGTGCGCCAGGCCAGCGCTTGAACCGTGAGCGTCGGGTTGCGCGCGCCGCTGGTCCCCATCACGGATGCGCCAAGGATTCCGAGGTTGGGTACCTCGTGTGAAAATCCCCAACGGTTCACGACGTTGGTGTCACGATTGTCACCCATCCGTGTGCCGCCATACGCGTGCGTGGTCGGACCCATGGTGCCGAGGGCACCACGCTGCACATCAATGGCGCCGGCAGCGCGATACCAACGTTCCATCTTGTCCTGGATGAAGTTCGAGATGCGACGTTCGTTGTCCTGATAGTCAGCGGTGATGCGACAAACGGCAAACCCGAGAGGGTCTTTCACCTCGGGATCGAGGTCGAGGTAGTTCGACTCATAGGGAAGCGTGGTCTTTTGCAGGTACGCACTGTTGGTTCGATCGACGTTCTCTTTCACGAACTTCTTCCACTCTGCCCCCCAACTCGGCGTCCGGCCAAACGTCGTCATGTTCGCGGCTGCAATCGGCCGCCGGTCAGAGTAGACCCACAAGTTGCCGCCACCGATGAAGTCAAGCGCCGAATGATCGAAGTTGTCGTCGGCAAAATCGTCGACGGCAACGCCTTGGGCGGGCAGGCCGTACCAATTGTTCACATTCCAGGGAAAGAGCGCCGTCGTGCCGCCGCCCTGGGCATGGCTGAAGTAGTGTCGACCAACCTGGCCGTGGTTATTCGACAAACCTTGGGGATAGGCTCGTGACTTCGAGAGGAGCAGTAACCTGCTGTTCTCATAGGTGTACCCGGCCAGCAGGACAACCTTGGCCGGCTGGAAGAACTCCTGTTTGTCGATCACATACCTGACGCCCGTCGCGCGCCCCTCGGCATCGGCCTCGATCGCGATCACATGTGCGCGTGTGACGATCTGAAGATGACCCGTCTTCTGCGCCTTTGGGATCGTGGTGATGTTGGGTCCATTCTTCGCGTCGACGTGACAGCCGCCCTTGTTGCAGAAGCCGTGATACATGCAAGCCGAGCGGTTCTGATACGTCCGCGAGTTGATCGCCGCCGGTCCTGGAAACGGGTGCCAGCCAAGCGTGCGCGAAGCTGCTGACATGACATCCAGAAATCCCGTGCTGCGGAGCGGCGGCATTGGATACTCGCGTTGCCGGATGCCTTCGAACCTGTTGCCGCGCGGATCAATCGTTCCTTTGATGTTCCCCGCCTGCCCCGACACCCCTATCTGGTACTCCACCTTGTCGTAGTACGGTTCGAGCTCGTCCAGCGCGAATGGCCAATCCTCGACCGTTGAGGCCCTCGGTACGCGCGACGCGCCGTATCGGCGGGTCGTCTCGCTGACGACCTTGAAATCCCACGGATTGAGCCGCCAGCTTTGAGCCCAATAGTGCAGCGTTGTCCCGCCCACCGCGTTCATCATCGGGTGGCTGGTGGCTCGCGTGGTCGGCACCGAGGCGTTTATCCGGTGGGTTGGCACTTCGCCCTGCGCCTTCTGAACGGCTTGGGGCCAATCGCGGATGTTGTTGCGGATCTCGTCCGGTGCGAAATCACGTCTGGTCAGCCAGGTCCCGGCTTCCAGGCCGATCATGTCGATTCCACCCTGCGCGAGCGGCAGCGCGGCCACGCCCCCAGCGGCGCCGAGGCCGATGATCACCACCTCGGTCTCTTTAAGCCTAGTCGCCACGGCTGGGACCTTCCGCCGCACTCGCACGGGCCGAAGCCTTGATGAACATTTCGTGGTCGTACGCTGAACGATGCGTTGGCGCATTCGTGACGCCAAGTCGCTGCTCGTCTTGCGTCACAACGGTTCGGACACCGGGATATCCGAGCAGATCCCACCCGACGAAATCCGCATTACCGCCGTAATACGGATCCCCGAAGGTGCCCTGGATGGTGTGCGTGCGAACGAGGGCAAAGAAGACTGCGGAGCTCCCGGGGAAGCCGGCGCCCGACCCTGTGGCAGCGCCGGTCTCAACGTCGATGAGAACCGAGTCCTGATCGGTCGGCGACAGGGCGACAAACGGAGAGCCTCGTGAGGAGCGCGAGTAGCGATCGATCGCAGCCAGCCCGACTCGATACGCTTCGCGCGATCCCATGAGTGCGCCCGCGAGACCGCGATCGATGTACCGGACGGCGCGCGCTTCGGTGGCGCCAGGACCGCTGTCGTCAGTCGGGATCAAACGCGCGACAATCGCATCGAGCAAATCCGCTTCCGCCGCGGTGAGAGCCTGTAACGGTTCGCGTGCGCCGACCCCTTGCGTGATCGCAGGATTCGACGGATTCGCGGGACTAAAGTCTCCCGCTACAGACATCGTGCCGAGTGGGAGGAGTGTTGTGTCCCCCGCGACACTCGCCAGCCCGATGATCTTGAGCAGATCTCGTCGCGTCAGCATTGCGCCTCGCGTTACGGGGGCGGCGTTCGCTCGTAGGTCGCCACGAGTTGGCCCTGGCCGACGATGTGCCCTTTCATCGCCTCGAGCAGCTGCGTTTTGTTCAGTCCGGGTTGAACATCGAGCGGCGTGTCCAGCGCATACACAATGAAATGATACTTGTGCACGACGCCGGGCTTGGGCGGCGCCGGTCCGCGCCAGATCGGTCGCCGGAACCCGGAAATGCCTTGAATCGTTCCAGCGAGTTCTTTAGGCATTGGCGTCGAAGCGTCAATGGGTAGTCCTTCTGGCAATCCCGTTGCTGTGGCGGGAATCTTATAGAGCACCCAGTGCACAAACGGCTGCGGTGTCGGGGCGACCGGATCTTCGCAGATGAGCGCCAGCTCTTTTGTGCCGGCGGGCAGATTGCTCCACGTCAGGGGAGGCGACACGTTCTTGCCGTCGGCAGTGTAGTCCTTGGGTATAGGCTGCCCTTCCTTCAGCACAGGGCTCTCGATGACGATCTTCTGGGGCGTCTGCCGGACCGATCCCGAATCGACACCGATCGCCATCATGATCAAAGACGCTATCAGTTTCATGAGCTCTCCCGGTCAGGGCACTTGGATCCTCAGCTCAGCGCCGTAAAGACGTGTGCGGTCCGCGTCTCGCGCGGCCCATTTGAGCAACACCGACAGATCCTTCGTGACTGCTCCCTGAAATGCCTGCTTGCCATTCACGAGTACGGTGACCGGCGCAGCAAAGTCTATCGCGTCGGGAGACAAGAGCAAGGTGAACTCACGGACACCTCGACTTGCAGCTGTGAACGTGTTGCCCTCGCGCTGGACGTCCACGCGTCCCGACGGCTTCCCATGGTCGAACAACTCCTGACTGTCGAAACTCGCGTCAGCGCTTCCCGGACCGAGCCGGTCGATGATGAGCCAGTCCGCGCGATTGAATCGATCAGCTCGTTCCGTCTGCCACGAGATCCGGGTTGGATGAGGGACGCGCGGCCTCTGCTTCACGAACTGCTCGAACAGGCTTCGCTCGTACTGCCACCAGCTCGTATCGTGCCCGGCATTTGCCTGCGGTCGGAAAACGAGAGAAACACCCAGCTCCTTGAACGCCTCGATATGCGTCGCGATGTGTTCCGCGGGATACAACGGATCGCGGCCGCCATTGACAATGTACAGCGGCCGGTTGACGAGATTACTGGCGAACAACTCACCATCGGCGCGGATGGCAGGATTGCCGAGGACCTTGATGCTGCCGTTCAGCGGCAGAAACGCGGACCACACAGTCGGATCGCGCATGGCCATGTAGTAGGCACCGGTGCCGCCATCGGAAATGCCCGTGAGATAGATCCTCGATTCGTCGATGTTGTAGCGGCGCTTCAGTCGATCAACGACACGCAGGATGTTGTCCACCTGGTGCACATGCCACCAGGCAGCGTCCGCCGATCCGCTCGGAAACACATAGATCTGACTTTCACCAGGGATTCGGTTCACCTGCCGCCGGCGTCCCGCAGTGGGTGCACGACCCGCGCCTGACGCGTTCTCTTCTTCGAGCGTAGTGCCGCCTAGTATCGTTTGCGATCGCCGGTTCACGCCGCCATGTAGTTGGACGCGAAGTTGCCACGCCCTCGAGGGTGAGTAGTCCGCCGGCACATCGATCGTATTCTCAAACAGTACGCCGGCTCCCGCCGGAAAGCGCATCAAGAACTCGCCGGTTTTCTCGTTTCCGTAGGTGCGCCCGGCCTTCAACCGGACATACGTTGCCTCGAAATCAACGCCGGATCTCGCTATGCGCTCGGCAGCCCGCTCTGCCCCTTTAGCGTCGTCGGCTTTCCAGAACGCGTCGAATGCCTTCTCGAGATCGTTCTTCGCCTGCGCTGTCACAGACACGATTGAAAGAGCCGACACGAACGCAAGAGACAGGAAGCCCTTCATCACGCTTCCTCCTGTGAGGGCAGTTCGCCTGCCAGGAACTTTACGAGCTGAGTCATCGAGAATTGAAGGCCGACATAGAAAGGGCCAAATTCGGCAAACTTGGCGCTGGCCTCGTCGAATCTCATCTCGTAGATCAGTTTCTTGAACGTGACCGGGTCGTCTGCAAAGAGATCGACGCCCCATTCCCAGTCATCAAACCCGATAGACCCTGAAATGATTTGCGTGACCTTTCCCGCAAACTCACGACCGACCTTGCCGTGCTCGAACATCATTTCGGCGCGACGGTCGAAGGATTCGGAATACCAGTTGGCGATTTCGCCGCGGCGTTTGTTCATTGGGTAGAAACACACGTAACGTGCCGGCGGTATCGGCACAAACAGACGACCCGAGACCCGCTGGCGCTGTCGCTCCATCTCTTCGTCGAACGCCGCGTTGTACTCTTCGGTCCCATGCGATAGTCCTTGCTCGGCGAGCTGACGATGAATCTTTGCGGTCATCTCATACAGACCGAGCTCGACGATCGACACATACGAGTAGGTCGGCTCGAGAAACGCATGCAGCTTCGTTCGTGACAGGGCAAGCTCGGTCCGTCCAAGCTCGTCGAAGGAACGGCGGAAGATGATCACCATCAGATCGCCCTTGTGTCCGAGCAGCTGCACCAGGGTGGTCGCGCCATCGGCGGTGTCAGGGGTGGCGGTCGCCAGCGCACTCGTTGCGTCGGCAGCGATCTGTTCGCGGGCGTCTGGTTGGACCGCAGAAAGGCGGCCCCAGTCCACTCGGAACATCAGATGCAGGACGCTCCAGCCTTCATGCGTCTCGGGAACGAAGGGGTTGTGCACTCACGGATTCTACGTGATGGTCTTTGTGATCCAGCTCGCGAAGGTCGACACCCGGGCGTAATACTCCTCGACCCCGTAAAGTCCTTCGTGTGCGCGCCCATTGCGGTTCTGCCACGAGCTCACACCGGCAATCGTCGTCACCCCGTTTCTGGTGACGAAGGCTGGCCCGCCGCTGTCACCTGGGCCGCTGATCCCTTCGAGCTCTTCGGCATCCCGCCACGGATCAAAGGTGAAGATGAGCCAACCGTCGGTGACTCGCGCCACGCGATTGTGTGCGCCTCGGCGGACAAAATCACGGTGGACCGGACCCGTGAGCCCCGTCCCGAAATCGCCTTCGCCGATGAACGTGACCGTTTGCCCACGCTCATCACGGCGTGTGTGCAGGGGAATCGGACGCACCTGCACAGCCGAGTCCAGCCGCACGACAGCAATGTCTGCCCCTTTTTGAAGCGAGTAATCAGGATGCGCGGTCACTGCCGAGACACGCCTGATGACGCCATCAATGCTCACCGATGCGCCGACATCCAGATGCTCGGCGACATGAGCGGCGGTCAGTATCCATTGTGGGGCGATGAGTGTTCCCATCCCACCCATCGCAAACCGAACTACCGAGGGTGTGTTCTGACCGAGTGCGCGATACCGCGCCTCCTCGCGATCGTGCCGAATCACGATCGCGCTGGTGGAGACGCCGAACGCCGTAACGAACAACGCCAGCAGAATCAACCGCCGCATGTTTTCCCACTCGCCCTTACCCGCCCCAAATGCCCCACCCGTTCTAACTGCCCCACCCGCCCTACCTGCCCCAGCCTCACGGCATCCCCTTGATCGTCGCCAGCAGCTCCGTCCGCGGATGCCACCGGCCGCGCACCATTGTTCCTGTCTGCTTCGCGAAATTCGCAACATCGACCAGAGGATCGGCGTCAACGAGAACGAGGTCTGCGATCTTCCCGACGCTGACCACGCCAGCATCTGCTTCGCGATTGAAGAAACGTGCGACGTTACGCGAGCCGGTCACGTACACCTGATAGGGCGTCAGCCCCGAACGCACCATGGCGGCCATCTCGTTATGAATCGAAAATCCAGGGACTGAGAATGTCTGGATCGCGTCCGATCCCATGGCGATATCGACCCCCGCATCGTGCAGCGCTTTCAGCAGCCTGCGTCGCTCCCCCAAAAACCGTTCGTTGACATCCTTGCTGAAGCCGGGTTGCGCCATGAACCCCTGACGCTGTTTGACCCACCCCTCAACGACCTGCTGCGGGATGTATTCAACGCCAGGAGACGATCGCATCTCCTCGACAGTCGCGGGGCTCATGAAGATCTCGAGCAAGCCTTGTGTCGGCACAATCCACACGCCAGCACGTTTGGTAGCGGCAACCGCGTGCGAGAGGCGTGCGGGATCCAAATGTGCGGCGAGGTTGGCGCCAAAGAATCCGGGGTTCTTGAGATCGACAGGCGCACCAGGTTTGACGGCGTATTCGATGTAGCCGTCGATGTGATCGATCGAGCGATATTTGGCGGCAAGGGCCCGCTCGAGACCCACGTCCGCCGGCACATGTCCAGAGAACGGGATGCGCAGCTTGTTGGCAGTCGCCGCCATGGCGTCGAACGCCGCACGCGGCACGCCTGGATGGATTTTGAGAAAGTCGTATCCAGCAGCCTTCTGATCCTGCACCATCTTGATTGCGACCTCGGGAGATGTCGCGCTGTTGCCGTTGAAGCTCGGACCGGAGGTGTAGATGGTCGGGCCCAGGATGTCGCCCTTGGCAACTGCCGCACGCAGTGGGAGGTGCCGCGGATCCCCAAGCATCCCGCGAATCGTGGTGATCCCGTTGGCCACGAATAGTGCCAGCACACGGTGCATGAATGCCTCGGGCGCGTTGCCACCCGGGATGTGCGCGTGCATTTCGGCCATGCCGGGCATCAGGAACTTGCCGCGACCATCGATGACGGTCGCATCGGGCGGCACCTTCATCGCGGCGCTCCGCCCCATGGCGGCGATGCGATCACCGCGAACGACGACGGTCTGATCGGGTAGCGTGTGCTCGCGATCCATCGGGATCACGGTGACGTTCGTGAAGACAGTGGCGGGTGGCGGCGTTTGCGCGGCGACGGCAAGTGTGAGGAGGATGCCAACCGCCGCAGTGAAGCTGTGATTCATGCCGAGAGTCTAGATCACTCGCGAATCAGTCTGAGGCCCTGAAGCCTGGGCCCTGAATGAGAGCGAGGAACTCGGCGATCGTCATCGCCGTCGCGCCCCACACGACTTCGCCCTCGACGTCGAAGTAAGGCACTTCGACCTCGACCGTCTTTCCGGCTATTTGTCGGGACTGGGTCTGCCACTTCACGTTGGCGGGATCCTGAAAATACTCGATGGGCACCTCCAGGATGCGGGCAACCTCCCACTCAGCCGCGCGAAAATCAGGACGCTCGTCGGTAACGCCAACGACCGGATGCAGCAGGTAGCCGCTCACCGGAATGTGCAGCGGCGTGAGTCGTCCCAACACTCGTACCGCCGCAGGAATGACACCCACCTCTTCACTCGCCTCCCGCAACGCCGCGGTCTCGAACGACTCGTCGGGATCCACGCCTCCGCCGGGGAACGACACTTGACCGGTGTGCTTGCGAAGGCCCGATCCGCGGACGGTCAGAAGGATGTGAGGGACGAGAAGCGGTGAATCCAAAGACCCGCTGCCCCGGGGATACACGAGCAACAGCGCCGCACCGTCTCGCAGTCCATCAGGAATCCGAGTCGGGTCCCAGCCAACTCGCGGCCGCGGCGCCATCCGCAACTGTGCGTCGAGACCGGGGAGTGGTTCGGCAAGCGCCTTCGTCAGACGCGCTTCGAGCTCCTTGAACAACGGCCGCTACTGATTCTCGTTGGTTGTGCCACTGGCAAGCCGCCCGAGCTCGGCAGCGGCAACCGGCGTCGAGGGACCGTGAAACATCCCGTTGAACAGCAGCTTGAACGTCGCACGCGGCTGTGTCCGAAAATCGATCTGGCTGCCGTAGGTCACGACGTACCCCTTGCCGACGCGGAATGACACGACATTTGCCTGATCCCTCAAATACTCCTCGCCGAGCAGCCACCCGCTCTGCAGGATGTTCTGACGCGGATAGCGAGCCGCAACCTCTGTCTCGACGCCGAACCCTGGCCGCAGGCGATATGCCTGATCCGATTCAAAGAAGACGGGCCAGGTCGCAGGCATTCCCCACGCGACTGGATGATTGGGATCGAACTCGTTCTGGAGCAGCGACCCCGGGCAGTAGAACAGATTCTCCGGTTCTGCCACGCGATCTCGCAGCACCTGCATCAGTTGGGCAGGGCTGCTGAAAGCGGCCCGAAGGGCGCGGTCGACAGCGTCGGCGGAAAGCGCAGGACCCGAGGCGACCGGCGCGGCGCCGGGACCAAATCGCGGAGGAGCTTCAGGCAGCGCCTTCTCAATCGGCAGGTCGAGCAACTCGCGCGCGGTGTCAACGGCCGAACCAATCGCAAGCAAGGTGCCGCCGCTTTCCACAAACGTGCGGAGCTTGGCCCATCCCTCCTCGCCAACACCCGCGGCCCATCCCCACTCGGCCGGATCGTTGCGCTTCTGATCGAGACCGGAGACGATTCGCTGTTTTGAAGTGCCTGACGGCAGCAGGATCACGTCGTACTTCGCCGACAAATCCTGGAAGTCGGGCGCGGCGACAATCTGATGATTGATGCCGTATTGTTCGAGCAACCACATCAGCCAGCCGCCGGGCATGTTGTTGGCACCGCGATAAAGGCCGACGCGGGTTCGCGGCTTCAGTCGAAACGCATCAACCGCCGGGGCCCTGTCGGCCGCGTATACCGACACGCCCAGCGACTTTGCCGCCGCCTCGAGAATCTTCTGCGCCGCAGGCGTAGGTGGAATGATGAACGTACCGGCGGCCAGTGTCATTGGCTTACCAGCCTCGTCCGCTGGGGACTCGAACATTCGTGCCGCACGGAAGATGGGCACGCTGGCCTTCTGGAGTTCAGCGACGACCTTGAACGCACCGTACGACTCGGGGCCGAGCAAATACGCACCTTTCGGTCGCCTCGCGACAAAGCCGGGGGTTGGCGCGATCGTTTTCAGCAGCTCCACCGACGCTTCGAACGGTTTGTCGATCTGATCGACGGTAACGCCCATCAGCATCCAGAGCGTGTGACCTGTCACGTCATACGGCGGTTCGGGAGGTCCACCGGGGAACAATCGGAGATCCGGATAGATCTGCTTCTCGAGCATCGTTTTGGCGAACGCGCCGTAAGGCTGGGCCGTCTTGATGACCCAGGATCCCGCTGCGTACTGCTTTCCATCGGCCGTAAACGACGCCGAGGCGCGATGGATCTCCACAGCACCTGTCTTCAGGATGTCGAGCATCTCGTACGTGGCGTACGGGTCGCGCTGCGCGGCCGGCACGACGAACGCGAACGGCGCCTTGTCGTAGTTCACCCAGTCGCGGTGAACCTTGTAGAAGTTGTACAGCCACTCGCGACCGTACTTGGCGACATGTGAGATGCCCGCGAGCGCAGCCGTGACGCCGTAGTCGACCTGCTGCCCCAAAGTCCATGTGTCTTTCGAGTACGGTACCGGCAGGTTCCACCGAGATTCCTGCGGTCCGAGGGGGCGACCCTTCTGGGGATTGGTGTACGGATCGGCGAGCGCGCCACTCGCGATCTCAGTCAGGATGCGCGGTTGCCCATGGTAGACCATGTACTGCCGCGCCGGCGACCACATGTCGTACTGCTGATTCCACGCCACGCCTTCCTTGCCTTCTGCCAACAGCGCCGTCGCCATCGCCTGACCAACAGTCGCCTGGCCCAGCTGCAGTACCGGATGCATGTTGACGTCGAAAGGATCGGTGAAAGGCGGCACGAAGATGCGCGAGCCGCCTGCGCCCTGCTGATGCATGTCGTGCGTGATGATCGGCTTGAACTTGTTTTGCACCAGCTCGATGTTCATGCGCGTTTCCTTCTGCGTGAACATGAACCAGTCGCGGTTGTCGTCGTGCCCGACGTACTTGTGATAGAGGTCAGGAAACACTCGATTGAGTGGCGTGTCCTTGGTCTTGTACCAATGATCGATGACGAGATGCTGTCCGTCAGGGTTCTGCGACGGCACGAGAAGCACGACGGAGTTGTCGAGAATATCGCGGACAAACGGCGAATTCTCGGTCGCAAGCCGATGGACGATGTGGATGATCGCCTGGCCGTTGGAGACCTCGGTCGAATGGATCGTTGCGTACAGCAAATAGAACGGCTTGCCTTCGGCCGCGAGCGCCTGCGCCTGTGCGTCGGTTAGGCCGCGCGGATCGGCCAAACGGCGATTGATCTCGACGAGCCGATCGAACCGTGCCAGATTCTGCGGCGAGCTGATCCTCACCAGCGCATACGAATTGCCCATCGTCGTCTTTCCGAGCTCCTCGTACTTGACGCGGTCGGTCGATTTCGCGAGCTGCTGGAAGTATTCGAGCACTTTCGGGTAGCGTGCCAGTTCGCCGTCGGCGCCGGGCCGGAATCCGAAAAACTGCTCGGGAGTTGCTGCCTGCTGTGCAAATCCTGGCGTCGCCATAGCCAGGAGCAGCGAGAGCAGAAGGAAGACCGAATGGAATTTCGCGCGCATCGGCCGATTCTATAAGAACCAACCCGAAAAACGCGGATACGTCTTCGCTAAGGCTTTCGAGTCAGAGGCACGAAGCGGACCGGAAGGCGCCCGTCCTCACGCAGGCCCTCTGCCGTGCGGGTCAAGATCAGCAGGTCCTGGTCGCCGCGGCCCACGGGGACGACGAGCCGGCCGCCCATTTTCAGTTGATCGATGAGCGGCTGCGGCACATGATCCGGCGCTGCCGTTACGATAATCGCGTCGAACGGCGCATGTTCGGGCCACCCCGCGTAGCCGTCGCCAGCGCGGACATGCACGTTGGCATAGCCGAGCTCCTTCAGAAGCCGCGAGGATCGCTCGGCGAGTTCCGGCAGGATCTCGATCGTGTAAACCTCGCGCGAGAGCTCGCCAAGCACGGCTGCCTGGTAGCCAGAACCCGTGCCAATTTCAAGCACTTTGTCCGTGGGTTGGATCGAGAGCGCCTCGGTCATGAAGGCAACGATGTACGGTTGGGAGATTGTCTGGTCGAGTCCGATGGCAACCGGCGAATCTGCGTAGGCGTAGTCGATATCGCTCTCGCGAACAAAGCGGTGGCGACGCACTTTCTCCATCGCGGCAAGGACGCGGGTGTCCTTGATTCCGCGGGCGCGAATCTGCGTTTCGACCATCTGCCGCCGGCGTTCGGCCAGCAGCGCCTCATCTTGCCCTGACGGTGAGTTCCCGTCGCCAGCGCCCGCGGCACACGCGAAGCATCCGACGAGAAGCAGCGCGCCGCACCCCAGGCCGCAGACGAGCATGCCGCCATCGTAACCGCGAAAGGTTACCTTTGACGCCGGACTCGCGAAAACCGTGGGCCGCGAATGGCGATGTCAATCACGTCTGAGACGGTCAGGTTCTGGTAGCCGTCTGCCTGAAGGTCCTTGATGAATTGACCGTCCACTCGATGGATGCGCATTCTGACGAGCTGGTCGATAGAAACGGTCTTGAAGCCGGCCGCGTGGATTTCTCGGACGAAGGCAGGTGTCACCCGATGAATCCGCATCTTTACGAGCTCATCCGAATCTATCCCGCTGTACCCGAGCTGTTTGTAGACGTCGATGTCCGCGGGACTGACATTGTGGATCCGCATCTTCACGAGATCCTCGGCGGCAATGTTCCGATATCCGCGATCGGCAAGGGCGTTGACGAACTCGGGGGTGACCTTGTGGATCCGGAAGCGGACGATTTGCTCACGGTCTACCGCCCGATACCCGAGCGCCTCCATCGCTTTGACGTACTCGGGCGTGACTTTGTGGATGCGGAACCGGACGAGATCGTCAGTGGACAAATCGGCATAGCCGGCCGCCTGCATCGCGCGCGCAAATTCAGGCGTCGCACCATGAATGCGCATCCGCACGAGCTCGTCGCTGAGCAAGCCGCGGTATCCCAGAGTCGCCAGGTCGCGAATCATCTCAGGAGTCACGCGATGAATGCGCATGCGCACGAGATCGTCGAATGGCAGCGCCTTGTACCCGACTTCGCCAAGACTGCGGACGTAGGCTTGCGTGACATCGATGACGGCCAGCCGCACGAGATTCTCGGCCCCCAGATTGCGATAGCCAAGCGACGCCATGCCCGCTACGAACGCGGGGTTGGCCGAAAACGTGTAGGTGCCCGCGCCCTTGCCGCGGTCGAATGACCCTTGGAACCGAAACGTGCCCGCTTCGCGCGTCCAGGTGAAGCGGATGTCGTTCGCGGACCCGGACTGCGCCGCCGATGGCAGGCCCTCCAGCTCGGTTACAGGCACGCCAAAGCCCCAGTTGTCACTGCCGTCGGACGACCGCAGGTTGATCTGCACCCGCGGGCCATCGTCGCTGGACCATCCGTGTCTGGCGTCGGTGGTCCATTCGCCGCGTGCGGTAACCGCAGACGGGTCAGTCTGGAGAGCGACGGCTGCGTTGAGATAGATCGTCGAGAACAGAAGCGCAGCGGCGGCGAAGATTGGGCGGATCATCACAGTTCTCCTCAGGTCAGAAATTGGATGGTGGCAGCGGGTGGGATGGTTGGAACCTGATGAACGAAGAACTAAAAACGAAGAACGAAGAACCAAACGGCCAACCAGGAACAGGGACTGGAACGCCGCAACGGCGCGCCAATGACGTTCTTCGTTCCTCTTACGATTGTCTCGTTCCGTGTTCTCGTTCTTCCTTCTTCGTTCTTCGTCCTTAGTTCTCACCAACAGAAAGACTGCTCATCAATTCGATGATGCGTACTCGCTTGCCGCGAGGGGCGGGACGGCAGATGATCGCTGGATGGACCCTCGATATCCCGTTGGAAAGTTCAGCTTCGACAGCGAAGTGACGGCGGAAAAGCGCCGGCGATGGATCGCCGAGATCGATGCGCTGCCTCGCAACCTCGAGGACGCTCTCGCCGCCCTGCCGCCCTCCTCACTCGATACGCCGTACCGGGAAGGCGGGTGGACGGCGCGTCAGGTGGTGCACCATCTGGCCGACAGTCACCTCAACGCCTACTCGCGGATCAAGCTCGCTCTGACGGAAGATACGCCGGCCATCAAGACGTACGAGGAGCAGCTCTGGGCGGAGTTGCCGGACGGTCGGACGGCGGACCCGGCAATTTCAATGTCAATCCTCGGTGGCCTCCATCAGCGGCTCACGATCCTGCTCGAGTCGCTTACCGAAGAACAGTTCGCGCGCCCCGCGCAGCATCCAGCGTGGGGATCGATCAACGTGGACTTTCTGGTGCAGATGTATGCGTGGCACTGCCGGCATCATGTCGCGCACATCGGGCTGGTGAGCGGCAAAACACCGGTGATCGCGTAGGACTCGCTCACTTCGTTCGCTCGTGGGACTCGCGGCTTTGCCGCTCGTGGGACTCGGCGTTTCGCGCCTCGTAGGGGCTCGGCCGTTCGGCCTCACCGCTGTCCAACGGTGTCCCGCTATCGGCATAGAAGCGGCGGCGAACGCCGCCGCCCTAACGAGCGGCGCAGCCGCGAGTCCTATTTACGTCCAGGCGCGGAAATGTGCCGTCCGCGCCTCCAGAATCTCGCCAATCGTGATGGCCGCATGAATCAGGCCGACGTGCGTGTAGGACTGCGGAAAGTTGCCCAGGAGCCGGCCCGACTGCGGCTCGATGTCTTCGGAAAACAGTCCGAGCGGATTGGCGTGGCCGAGCAGACGATTGAACAGCGACACCGCCGCATCCACTTCTCCCATCATCGCAAGCGCCTCGACCCACCAGAACGAACAGATGGTGAAGGCACTCGTCGTCGCTCCGAAGTCGTCTGGATGCTTGTAGCGCAGCATCAGTCCATGTTCGACGAGCAGCCGTTCATATGCACGCACGGTGGAGACGAACCGAGGGTCGGAAGGCTCGATGATCCCGAGCGTTGGCAACAGCAGGTTCGAGGCATCGGGATGTTGCCCTTCGAGCGTTTGCGTAAAGTATCCAAGGTCCTCGTTGTACGCCCGGGCCAAGATCCGTTGACGTTCTTTTTCTGACCAGGTGCGCCAGTGCGTGACCTGCTCGGGCCGGCCGAACAACTCCGCCAGCTGCGCTCCCCGATGTGCCGCCACCCAGCACATCACCTTCGAGAAGGTGTAGTGCCGTGGCATGGTCCGGTATTCCCAAAGACCGGTGTCCTCGAGCTCTGAGAGTTGGATTGCTTCAGTGACGAGTCGATCGACCAGAGCCATGACCGATCGGTCCTCGTACACGACGCGCGGATCTGTGATGATCGTCTCGAGACAGAGAATCAACTCTCCCATCAAATCGTGCTGGTTCTGTCGATAGGCGTCGTTTCCAACACGAACGGGCCCGACCCCTTCGAAGCCCGATAAATGCGGAAGCAGTTCCTCGACCAAATCCCGCTCCCCACCAATGCCGTACAAAGGCTGAAGGGGTCCGGCATCGGCCACATCACGCAGAAACCGGACGAACGCTTCGCCCTCGCCGAAGTGGCTCAACCGTCGCAGGGCCTCGACGACGAAGGCGGCGTCGCGCAGCCAGCAAAACCGATAGTCCCAGGTGCGGACCGAATCGAGCGACTCAGGAATGCTGCTGGTCGCGGCGGCGATGATTGCCCCGGTGTCGCTGAAGGCGTGCAGCTTGAGGCACAGCGCAGATCGGAGAACGGCGTCCGGTGCAAACGTTGGCAGTCCGCAGGTCTTGGCCCACTGCCGCCATCCGGCGACCGTGAGCTCCAGAGCTCGCTCCACTGACGCCGTCGAATCGACCTCCGTGGGCCGGCCGCCACTGAGCACGAAATACACAGGCCGATCGATGCGAAATGGAAATCCGCTCTCGATGTAGTCCGGCGGAATGTTCGATCGCAGGAACAGCCGCGACGGGCCGCCGCGAATCTCGAGGCCCGCACCAATCGGCACGCACTCCACGTGTGCACGCCCGTAATCGGGCGCGGGTCGAAACCGGACGCGTATTCTCGGTACCCCGCTCAACGGCCGAATGAGACGGTGGACTTCGAGCGGAGCTTCAACGGACAACCCCATCGGGATGCGCGGGGCGAAATCATAGACCTCGAACCGGCCGTCCACCGTCTCGACCTCGGTGCGAAGCACATTGGTGTTGCGCGCGTAGGCCATGGTCGTCCGCATCCCTTCCGATTCGAACGCGAACGATCCGCCTTTGGTGTCGTCGAGGATGCGGGCAAAGACGGAGGGACTGTCGAACCTCGGCATGCACAGCCAATCAATGCTCGTATCGGGATTCACGAGAGCGAGCAGCCGTCCGTTGCCAATTGCGCCGTGGTTGAGGAGCATCAAACAGCCTCGGCCATTCCGCAGGCCGTGCGCAGGATCCCTGCGGCCCAGTCGTAGACCGTTTCACCCTTCACGCGCGCGTGCAGCGCGCGCATCCGCCGGGTCTGCTGCTCTTCCGGCATGGACAAGGCGTAATGCAGGGCGTCGGCAAACTCATCGATCGCGAACGGATTCACAAGCACGGCCTCCTGCAGCTCGCGCGCAGCACCGGTAAAATTCGAGAGCACGAGCACGCCGCGATGGTCCGTTCGCGCCGCGATGAACTCTTTCGCCACGAGATTCATCCCATCGTGCAACGACGAGACCACGCAGACATCGGCAACGCGGTACATCGCCGCGATGTCCGTGGGATCCCGGTGTTCGCGCAAGTAGACGATCGGGCGCCACCCGTCGGTGCCATACGTCTCATTGACCGAGGCCACGACATCCTCGACTTCCTGGCTCAGAGCTTTGTAGCGGCTCAACTGATCGCGACTTGGCGCGCCCACCTGCAAGAACACCACACGCTCCTGCCATTCGGGATGTCGCTTGAGCATGCGTTCGAAGGCGCGAATGCGATCAGGAATGCCTTTCGTGTAGTCGAGTCGATCGATACCGAAGATGACGCGCTCGCTCCCCAGGCCCAGCGACCGCTTCATCGCACGCGCGTCTGACACCGCGTCTTTCGACGGCGCCCATAGATCGGGGTCGATGCTGATCGGATATGGCTTGACGAGCGTCGAATGTCCTCCCCGGACGACGGCAAACCGCTCGTAGTCCACACGCGCTTCCAGCGTCCGCTCCACCGTCGCGAGAAAATTGTTGCAGTGAAACTGAATATGAAACGAAAGCAAGTCGTTGCCGAGCAGGCCGTGGAGAATCTGCTCACCCCACGGACAGACACGGAACGCCTCGGGGTTGGGCCACGGAATATGCCAGAAGTGGCACACGATCACGTCGGGTCTCGCATCCTTGAGGAATCGCGGCAGCAGCGCGAAGTGATAGTCCTGCACGAACACGATGGCCGGCCGGTCGCCAATCTCTTCGAGGACGGTTTCCGCAAAGCGGCGGTTGACGCTGCTATACGCTTCCCAGTCGCTTTCGTTGAACTCAGGCCGCGCGTACGCAATGTGGCAAAGTGGCCAGATGGCGCTGTTAGAGAGACCGTAGTAGTAGCCGCTCTCCTCTTCCTCGGTCAACCACACGCGGCGCAGCGTGTATGAGGGTTTATCGGGCGGCACCTGGACACGGCCCTTCGAATCCGCAGCATCACGATCCGCGTTGCCGCTGCCATGCGCAACCCACGTCCCGCCCCAGGCCCGCATGACGGGATCCAGCGCCGTCACCAGACCGCTGGCGGGACGAATCCACGTGACATCTTCGGTCGACCGCTTGCGCCACAAGCGAGCCCAGAACCCGCGCCGCGGGCGCTCCTGCGTCCGGTGGAGGTGAATGTAGGGTTCGCGATTGGCAACGACGATCAGTTGGGTGTGCTTGAGACGATCACCAAGCGCGGCGAGCAGCTCTGCTGATGTCATGCGTCACGTCATTATCGTTCGCGGGTGAGCCACGACATCAGGCTGTTTACCTCGGCGGTACTGCCGAGCTGGTAAGTCGCCGCGGTGTCGCGCGTTCCCACGAGCACCCCAATGCCGCGATCAATCGCCTGAAAGGCATCCTCGTCCGTGATGTCATCTCCCACGAACACCACCCACGCCGGCGCGCCAGAACGCTCTTCGACATCGCGTGCGATCCAAAGCGTTGCGTCGCCTTTGTGACAGGCCACGTTTGGCAGAAACTCGAGCACCAGATTGCCGGTGAGCCGCCGCAGGCGGCCGTTGCTGACCCACTCGGCTGCGCTTGCATCGGCCAGATCGAGGGCCTGAGCCCGCCGCTCAGGATCAACGCCGCGCACATGCACGGCCACGGACGCATGCTTGTCCTCGAGGATCACGCCGGGTACTTTCTGCCGCACCTCCTCGAGTCGCTCGTTCAGTTCGCGCACGTCCTCGCGGGCCATCTCGAGATCGGGATGCTGCCAACGCCGCTGGCCGACTTCGATTTCCATTCCGTGAAGCCCCGCCAGATACACGCGCGTCCGCAACTGCGTCCGCGTCCGGAGGTCGGCCACACGGCGACCGCTGACGATCCCGAAGGAAAGGTCATCGCGATCGGCCAGCAGGCCCAGCAGCTCACGCGTGCGCTTGGAGGGCCGCGGAATTGTCGGATCAACGTGAAAGTCAGCGAGCGTGCCGTCGTAGTCCGAGAGAAAGACCAGCCGTGTGCCAGCCGGGCGGTTTTTGATGGCGTTCTGAACGTCCGCAAGCATGCACCTGCAAACGTACTCGGTCTCCAGTCGCCGGTCCACGGTCTCCCGTCACGGTCCACGGCTCACGGTCCACGGCCTACGGTCCACGGTCGCCCGTCGCCGGTCGCACCGGTCCTCGTTCATTGAAGCAGATTCAGGTCAGAAGCACGCGGACGGCGAGGGCCAGAAGCGCTACCCCAGTCGCGCCTTCGAGCAACCGCCGCGCCAGCGGTGGTTGGAAGAGCCGACGAAGCCGGCCCAAGGCCACGGCCCACACGCCGTGACAGACAAAGGCCATCAGGATGTGAATTGCCGCGAGCACGGCAAAATACCAGCGCGGAGTCCCGCCTGGCAGAAACGATGGCACCACCACCAGATAAAACGTCGCGATCGACGGATTCAGGAGATTGACGAACAGACCCTGCCGAAAACTGCCGTGCTGCGATTCATGGCCTGGCTGGCCAGGCTGGTCCGGCGCCATCATGCGCATGCCGCCGTCCGCATACTTCGCGACGCGATAGAGACTCGTAAGGCCGAGCCACGCCAGGTACATCGCGCCGCCTACGCGTAGCGCCGCGAGGGCCATCGGCCAAC
Organism: uncultured Acidobacteriota bacterium; assembly: GCA_963846425.1. Classification (GTDB taxonomy): domain Bacteria; phylum Acidobacteriota; class Vicinamibacteria; order Vicinamibacterales; family UBA2999; genus JACCSI01. Next base: position 495,625 of record CAWJVW010000005.1, read on the forward strand.
GCGCAAACACGATCGCAAGGCCAAGACCCGCCGCGGTTGCGTGCGAGGTGTTGCCGACGGCCGCGCCGGCTGCCGATGCAAGGCCTGCCTCGCGCCCACCTCTCAAAGCGTTTCGCACGACCACCGCGGTCGTGGAGCCCGGCGTGACGACAAGAATGAATGTGAATGCGAGATATGCCAGCAGCTGCAGTTCCACCGCAACACACGATATGGCAACTTGGGTTGCAAGCCGACATTCACATGGTCAGACACAACCGTCCAGAAAATTCATGAGCGGGTAACTACGGTTGTCGGTTCAGGGGTTCACGGGTTCACGGGTTCAGGGGTTCACGGGTTCAGGGGTTCAGGGGTTCAGGGGTTCAGGGGTTCAGGGGTTCAAGCGTCGGGTACGTGAGTTGCTGGCTCCGCCGACGTGGGCGCGCGCGATTTCACAGAAATAGTTGCCTGGCAACTTGCGACTGAGTTGAAACGCGTCGTGTACTGCCTGACACAGCGGCCGGACGTAGCGCGAGATTTCAAATTTTGCGATCAGGCCAATGACGCTGCCGCTTCAGCGCCCCGCAATATCGCCGAAGGATTCGGCCGGTTTGAGGGTAAGGAGTTCGCGCAATTTCTGAAGATAGCGATCGGCTCGCTCTACGAGACACGCAACCATTTGCTTGACGCCTTTGATCGCGGATACGTGGACAGCACAGAGCGAGATGCAGCCATACTGCTGACGAGGCGGGCAATCACGGCGGCGACACGGCTCCGCAGTTACTTGTTATCGCCCCGAAACAAAACATCGCAAGGCAGGACTTTTAAAGATCGCAATTGAACGCTAGGCCCAAACTCTTGAACCCTAAGGCTGTAGTCAAGTTTGAACGTCTGACAATGAAAGGGCGGTTCGACTCACGACGCTTGTGCGCCGCCCGGCCTTTTGCATCCGGTTACGACACTCCCCTTATGACAGGAAATCCGGGCGGCCATTTGCGAGTGTCGTGCGAAGCCTCTGTGGACGCTGGCGAAATTGTCGTGCATTAGGTGGAGAGCTACACCACGTCCTCAAACTTGACCACTACCGAACCCCTGAACCCTCTGAACCCCCGAACCCCCTGAACCTCTGAACCTCTGAACCCCCGAACCCCCCTGAACCTCTGAACCTCTGAACCCCTGAACCCTCTGAACCTCTGAACCTCTGAACTACTGAACCGATGTGGTTCGCACGTCGTAGATCTTTTCCCCCGCTTCAATCGCAATGGCCAGGCGATTCTGCTGCGGCGGCAGGGGGCAGGTCGTAAACGGGTTATAAGCGCACGGCGGGTTTTGCGCGAAGTTGAAGTCCATCACGACTTTGCCATCGACCGGGTCATCGGTGTAAAGGAAGCGCGCAGAAGGATAGGTCTCGCGTCCGCTGGTCCGATCGCGGAAGACGAACCAGAGCCGCTTCCCCGAGCGCCAGGTTTCCATCGTGTGGCTGGCACCATTCAGATCGAATGTCACGGTGCCGATCGCGTTGAACGGCTCGAGATCGCCGAGGATGTTGGGAATCTGCACGACCTTCACTTCTGGGTAGGGCTTGAACGTTCCGATCGACCGGTACGAGGGATTGGGTTCGTACCAACGGAGCCCGCGAAACCCGGTGCGGATGGCGTTCTGCTGGTTGCGCACGCGAAGCGCGAGACGCGGTCCGCTGTAGTGAACGAAGAAGCTGATGGGCCCGAACGTGATCGTGTCTTGCGGCTTGCCGTCAAACGACCCGTGCAGTTCGGACTCGGACACCGCCTTTTCGTTGATCGTGAGCGTCTGTCCCTCCGCCGCACGAATGCGCACGCTGGTGCCGTTCATGGTGATGACGCCAACATGCCGGGGCACCGCGGGGAAATCCAGCACGATGTCATTGCTGGGATCCGAGCCGACGCGGTTCTCGCCGGGGTTGAGGAAATGCAATCCCGCGACCGTGAGCCATCCATTGTCGGCTTTGAGCGTCGCTTCGCGATCGCTGCGGAACTTGGCGAGCGCCGCCGTATCGTACTGCTGTGCCGCGGCGATCGCCGAAACGGCCAGCATCATTGAGACGACCCCGAGCCGCGCCTTCCGGACATTCATGATTCACTCCTCAGCCCCTCTGTCGAGGAGCGATTGAAACCTGTAGCAATTGAAATGAGTGGGATGAATCTCCCGCGGGCAGCGCCGCGAGAGACTAGCTACAGATGCAGCGCGTGACCAGGCGTGCCGGGTGGAAGCCCTGAAAGAGCGTCACAGTTGGAGTTTACCGTACTCAGCGCGGGCATGCCCGAATGAGGCATGCCGCGCTGATCCGTCATCCGCGATGACTAATTCGTCGCCTTGCGGGATGCGAAATCGGTGTCGCTCAGGGTGATATCGGCGCCCGCCCACGCGGCGTCGAACTCGGCCTTGACCTTCGCCGCCTCGACGGTTTTTTTCTGTCGCTCGAGCGCTTTCCAAAGTCCAAACAGCGACCGTGGATTCTTGCGATTCTTCGCCAGGTCTGCGCGATACACCTTCTCGGCTTCCACGGCATTACCCATGCGCATCAATGTCGCCCCGAGTCCCTCGCGAGGCGGGAACAGCCAGTCCGGCGGCTCTCCATATCCGACCTTGTCGTCGGCGGCGACTGCGCGGCGCCAGGCGGCCACGGCTGGCGCGCCGCCGCCGCGAGCGTCGGCCACGCGCGCGGCGAGGTCGAGACGCGCGACCTCGAGCACGACCGGCGCAGGATTGACCGTGCTGTACATCACGTCCTTGGTCACTCGTGCCGCCGAGGCCTGGAGCGCGGCGAGTTCCTTTTCCGCGTCGGCCACCTGGCCCTTGCCTGCCAACGCCGCCCCGCGTGTGAAATGGTAGAGCGCAGCCTGCAGATCACGTCCCGGTGGAGGGGCCGGCTGCGCGAGCACTTCGTCATATCGTTGGAAGCGCAACAACGCGAGCACTTCCTGCAGCGTAAAGGGCTGGAGCATTGCCATATCGCCAGCCATGGGCGCGACCAGGGTCGCTGTCTTCTGCCCGGCCGCGCGAGCCGATGCGAGATTGCCCGCCATCATCGCCGCGGCAGACTCGAACTGCAGGTTGTGCCCGTAGTACATCGTCGGATACAGCCCTTTCGCGCCAGTCGCCTTGACGTACTTCTCGTCGAGTGCGGCGGCGGCCGCGTTGGTCTTCGCGGCGGCCACGTAGTCACCGGTGCGCATCCAGATGTGGGCAGGCATGTGTACGAGATGCCCGGCGCCTGGAACCAGCGTCTCGAGCCGCTTCGCGCTGGCGACTGCCCGATCCGGCGCCCGTGATGCTTCCACCGCATGAATGTGATAGTGATTCGCGCCCGGATGATTCGGGTTGCGGTTCATGACGCTCTCGAGCGTCTTCACAATCTGCTCGGTTCCCGGCTCGGGGTCGCCCGCGAACGTGTAGAGCTTCCAGGGCCGCAGGTTCATCATGCTTTCTGCATACAGCGTCGCGGCATCAAGGTCATCCGGGAAGCGTTTCGAGACTTCCCCCATGGCGGCCGAGTAGGCCGCTTCACGCGCCGGCTGATTGCCGTCGTTGGGTGTCGCCACATACCGCTTTGCGAGCGCAGCGATAAACGCGCGCTCGACCTCGCTGCCGGCGGCGCTGCGCTCCTGTGCGTGTGTCAGGTGCTGATGGGCCTGTTGCAGGCGATCGGGCGTGGCCGTGTCGTTGTAGTTGGTGCCAAGCGCGAGCGACATGCCCCAATGCGGCATCGGCGCCTTGGGATCCAGCGCCGCGGCGCGCGCAAACGACCGGAACGCTTCTTCATGATTGAAGCCGTACAACAGTGTCAGTCCCTCGTCGAAAAATTTCTGCGCGTCCGCGTGGGTCACCGTAATCGCGCGGTGATACTCGCCGAGGTTGCCGAGCAGCGCCGTTCGAGCCTCGGGATCGGGCGGATGGCTGGAGTGACCGTCCGTTTGCCCAGCCGCCGACGTGTTTGCCGGGGCTTCCGCGACTTTGGTCCGTTGACATCCAACCGCTGTAATACAGATGGCAACCACTATGGCAACCAGTGCATGCATGCCTCGTTCTCCTTTTTGCAACATTAGCAGCAAAGCTCCCCTGGGAGAGATCTAGGTCGAACCCGGGAGCCACAGGGTGAGAAGAAACACTACTGTTTCCGCGCCCAGCAGGAGGCTCGCTGTCGTTAGATGCGCAACCTGCGCCGCGGGTGTCAGGGCCAGATAGGCCATGCTGGCGCCAATCGCGATTTGCGTCACGACCAACCCCGCCATGACGTACGACATCCGGACCAACGGTCGCTGATGCCCGTGGCGCGCCCAGACCAGTAGACAGACCAGCACCGCACCACCCAGGACCGCGAGCGCCGCCTCCCGATGCCAACGGTCGTAGGCCCCCACGCTCGCGAGCGCCCGTTCGCGGGACGTCCCGTGAATCATCGCGTCGTCCACACCACCTCGCACTTGGGCGCCAAGCGTGATCTGACCAACCGTGATTGCGATTAGCGCGAACGTAGACCATGCAAGCGGCGCACGGCCCTCGCTCGAACCCTGTGCTATCGCTGTGGTCCCGTAAAGGGCGTTCATTGTGGCATACAGCAGCAACGACACGATTACGAGCGCAACCAGGAGGTGGATTGTCACAATCCATGCTGCGAGCTCGTGCTGCACCACGACGCCCCCAAGCCAGCCTTGAAAGCCAACGAGGAGAAATGCGACCAGCGTCGGCCACAGAATCCCCGGCCGCCGGCGATGGTGCCGCCAGGCCGAAATCAACGTCGCAAAAATCAAGATGCCAACCGTCGCGCCCAGGACCCGATTGAGGTACTCCGTCCACATCAACGTCAGGTTGAACTGTGAGGGATCAAACCCCGCGGGCAGTTCCGCCGCGGACGCCGGCGGGATCCATGATCCGAAGCAGCGTGGCCAGTCAGGGCATCCCAGCCCTGCGCCCGACGCACGCACGAGTCCGCCCACCAGGATGAGGAAGTACGTCGTCCCCGTGGTCCATAGCGCGAGTTTTTGAAACGACGTCAGGCGGCGTGACATGTGGGTGTAAGGGCAACGGTCTACGGCCCACGGTCTACGGCCCACGGAAAGAACTTTCGCGACCGGAGGCCGTGGACCGTCGACTGTTGCCCGTTAAGATATCGCGTTGGTGAGGACGCCGCGAACGATCCGACGCCGCCGAGGGCAGATCCAGTCGCTTCTGCGCGGGCTGCGCTATCGACTCGTCGTCCCTGTGTTTCGCAGTCCTCATCCTCCCGAGCACACCGCCCGAGGTGTTGCAAACGGGGTTTTCTGGGGTCTCACTCCGTCGGTCGGCCTCCAAACGCTCGAGATTCTCACGACCTGGGTCATTGCGCACAAGGTGTTCGGGAAGGATTCGAGCCTGCTCCAGGCGTTCATCTGGGTGTGGGTGAACAATCCGCTCACGATGGTGCCGATGTACTACGGGTTCTATGTCACCGGCCTCTGGATGCTTGGTGAGGCCGGGCTCGCCAGCGGCTACGACACGTTTGTCACCCTGTGGGAGAGCAACACGGCAGGCGGATGGCTCGACGGTGTTCTGGCGATTGCGCGGCTGATCGGCGCGCCAATCGTCCTGGGTTCGCTGCCGTATGCCGTGATCGGCAGCGCGCTCAGCTACCACTGGGCGATCACAGTTGTGCGACGGCGAAAGGCGAGGATGCTTCACGCGCGCCCAACGCCTATTCCGGCGACTCCCAACAAACTCTGAAACATTTCCCGGGCCGCGGCAGTCCAATGCGACCATGTCCGCGACTTCCGACCTCCGTTATGCGCTGCGCCTGCTGTCGCGCAGCCCCGTTTTCACGTTCACGGCCGTGATGTCGCTGGCCGCCGGAATCGCCGCAAGCACCGCGATTTTTAGCCTTGCCGACGCGATAATCCTTCGCCCGCGCACGGGCGTGGCTGAGCCCGCAACGCTGGTCGACATCGGAAGATCGACGGACGCCGAAGGGTTCGACAATTTCGGGTACCCGCTTTTCGTAGCCATGAGGGAGCGGACGACGCAGTTGTCGGCCATGTCTGCGCATCGAACCGGGGCGGATGTGATGAGCCTCGGCGATGCGGAGTCATCGGAGCGCGTCTTCGCAGCGCTCGTGTCGGGTAACTACTTTGAAGTGGTCGGGGTACGGCCTGCGTTGGGGCGTTTTTTCGCAGCCGACGAAGATCGCACGCCCGGCACACACCCTGTCGTGGTCCTCACTCACCAATTCTGGACGAGACGCTTCCACGCGAATCCAGGAATCGTCGGCCAGACACTGCGCCTCAACAACCTCCCTTACGCGGTGATCGGCGTGGCTGAGGAAGGCTTCACGGGCACGACGGTGATGGGGAGCGACTTCTGGATCCCGATGGCGATGGATGCTCATGTGCGTGCCAGCGATCGGTCGCTGCTCGATCAACATGACGCAAACTGGATAATCGCGCTCGGCCGCCTTAAGCCGGGCGCGACCGTGCTTCAAGCGCGAGACGAGCTGTCGGCCATCATGCGTCACTTCATGACCGAGCGCGGTGACTCGCGTGTGGATCGATGGGGAGTTGGTGTTGCACGGTCGGCCCGTGTTCCCGCGATCATCGCCCGTCCAGTCGTGGCGTTCATTGCGATGTTGGGGGCGTTGACCGGGTTGGTCCTCCTCATCGCGTGCAGCAATGTCGCAGCGATGCTGCTCGCGCGGGCACTGGAGCGCCGCCGCGAGGTCGCAACGCGTCTCGCGATTGGCGCCACTCGCGGCCGTATTCTCGGCCAGCTGCTGCTCGAAGGTTTGACGCTGGCGCTCATTGCCGGTTCGTTGAGTGTGCCACTCGCGCAAGGCCTGGTCAGCCTCCTCGCATCGCTTCAGCCAAGCCTGCCGATTCCAATCGCTCTCGATCTGCAAGTCGATTCACGCGTGATGATGTTCGCATTCGCGCTGGCGGCCATTACGTCAGTCCTTTTCGCACTCCTTCCCGCGCTCCAAGCGACGCGGTTCGAGATCGCGCCTGCGCTGCATGGCGCCAATGCGACGCCGGATCGACGCCGGGCGTGGCTCCGGCATGGCCTTGTGGCCGCGCAGGTCGCGATGGCCCTGGTTCTGCTCGTTGCCGCGGGCTTGTTCCTGAGGTCGCTCCAGGCAGCCGCCACAACTGACGCCGGCTTCAACCCGAATCGTGTTGACACGCTGCAAATCGACACGCGGATTGCCGGCTACCGAACGGACGCGGAAGGCATCCGGGCCGTGGAATCGCTCGTCGAACGCTTTCGTCTCGTACCGGGCGTCACGGAGGTCGGCGCATCGCGCATGGTTCCTCTCATCAGCGGTGGTCTCGGGCTGGGGGGCTTGAGCGCGGCCGGATACGTCGGTCCCGACGGCACCGACAGCATCGACGCTGATTGGGATGTCGTCTCGGCCGGCTACTTCAGGACGCTTCAGGTAGGTCTCGTGCAGGGCCGTGTGTTCGACGACCGGGACCGCCCGGGCGCCACCCATGTCGCAATCATCAACGAAAACATGGCGGCCCAAGTGTGGCCCGGCCAGAACCCGATCGGCCGCAAGTTGATGCACCAATTCGGGCATGAGGAGACGGATGTGCGGCAGCTCGAAGTTGTCGGCGTCGCACGCAATGCGAAGTACCGCTCGATAGGCGAAGCGCCACGCAACTTCATCTACGTGCCGCTCGCGCAGCAATTCCTGTCGGATATCACGTTCTACGTCCGCCGCTCGTCGGACGGGTCGCGCATCAGCGATTTGCGGAAAGCCGTTGTCGGCTTCGACCCGAACATGCCGGTGATTCACGCCAACACCCTGGAAGAGGCGACAGCGGTTGGACTGTTGCCGCAGCGGCTGGCCGCGTGGATTGCCGGGAGCGTCGGCGCCATCGGGTTACTCCTCGCGGCGCTCGGCGTCTACGGCCTGACCGCGTTTGCGGTGGTCCAGCGCACGCGCGAGATTGCGTTGCGGATGGCACTCGGCGCGTCACGCGAATCGGTTCTATCGCTTGTGCTGCACCAATCGGCACGACTGGCATTGATAGGCACGACCATTGGTCTGGCGGTGGCGCTGGGCGTCAGTCAGCTGTTACGCAGCCTTTTGATTGGCCTCGGCCCCGTCGATCCTGTTGCATTTGGCCTGGCCATCATCGTATTGACGGGCGTGCTCCTCGCCGCGTCGTGGGGCCCAGCCCGGCGCGCGGCACGCATGGATCCGATGCGGGCACTGCGCGCGGAATGAACAAAACGCGCTCGCGTCGCTCGCGCGAGCAGGACTCGTCGCTTCGCGACTCGCAGGACGCGGCGGCCTGACGGCGCCGCGCGGGACTCGCGGCTTCGCCGCTCGCAGGGGCTCGGCTGTTCGGCCTCGCCTTTAGTATTCGATTGGAATTATCAGCCGCGGCCGAACGGCAGCGGCCCTTGCGAGGCGCGAAGCGCCGAGTCCTGCGAGCGAGCAAAAGCGAGCGCGTCCTGCGAGCGAGCAAAAGCGAGCGCGTCCTGCGAGCGCAAGCGAGTCCTTTTATGATCCGCCAACCACTTCGAACACTCGCACCCACGGAGCCTCGGTGGCTTTCTGATCTGCTGTCCGCGCCGCGTGCACCTCCACGAACGACTGGAGCCCAGTCAGTGGAAACGCCGGCTGCCAGGGATCGAGTCCAACGATCATTGCCTCTGGCGGCCGACTCGCTGCGGCCTGCAGTGCAGCTTCAAATGTCGCGTAGGTGTCCAACGTCAGTACTTCTCGAAAACTCCTGCCACCGCTGTCAGTTCGATCCGCGACCGTAATGACTGTGGTGGCGTTTGCCGGCACTGCCCCAACCCCGCCGATTACTGCGAGCCGATAAGCCATGCTCTGGTAGTACGGCGCGTGAAAAACCCAGAGAGGACTCCACGCGTCGTTCTCCCGGCGGTAGTAGACCTCGTAATATGCCGCGTGCGTGGCGCCAGCCCAGTCCAGAACGCTTTGGAAGCGCCCCATGACCGTTCGCTCGGGTGTCAGGCGAAACGGTAACTCCCAATCGGAGAGGACGAAACGCGCACGTTGCTGGCGCGCCATCTCAACGGCGCGCACTTCATCCGTCTCTGCGTAAAAGCGAGCCGCGATGCCCGCGCGTTCCTGGGTCGGGTTTGACACCGGCACACGCCGCGCACGCTGTATCAACCAATAGCCCTGGTCCCACCAGTTCATGATTGCGTAGTCGGGTTGCTGGACGACGTCGCGGGGATACCGCGCGAAGTAGTACTCGTCTCCAAGCCCGGTTGACTGTCGGAACGGAGGCGGCGTGTTCGCACGCAGCCAGGTCATCGAGTCAAGCCAATACCCCGCAAGGCTGCCGCTGCGTGGCATCAGCAGAATGGACGGCGCGAGATTCGGGGCAAACATCGCGCCGGCAACGATCGCCGTCGCCGCCTCGCGCGCGAAGGCCGTGTTGGCGGCGGCACCCCAGTCGAGCAGACGCGTCGCCAGCCATCCCCCCAGCAGGGCGCACGCGGTGACAAGGTAATACCCGAATCGGTTCTGGCCAATTGTCGCGGCAAAGGTAGCGATGGCGTAAATCCACACGAGCAGGTCGCCGGCGTCACGACTGCGCCAGACGCGTGCAGCGAAGAACAGAATTGCGATGGCCCCCACATAAAAACCTGTCCGAAAGAACTGCCACGGCTGCAGCCAGTTCCATTCTCCGGGATAGAGAAAAAGCGGGCGCGCCTCGAGCACGCCCATACGGGCGGGGTTGGGCGTCAGACGACCGAGATCCGTGACGAGCTGTTGAAACAGTTCAGGCGTCCGCGCCCACAACAGAACGGTTGACACGACGACGGCCACGAGGCCCGTAGCAATGATTGGTCGTCTCGTGCCTCTGTCACCGCGACTCGCGAGCATGAGGATGACCACCGAAATCCCTGTCAATCCAAGCAACGCGACAATCTGACTGCCGTAGCGATGCATTCGCGAGTCCTGAAACAGGACGACGATTGCAAGCCCCAGTAGGGCCCCGCCTCCAACAATCCGGGCCGACCGCGTGAGCGTTTCATCTGAACGACAAACTGGAATCAGTAGCAGCAACCAGACACCGATGATGCCCACGAGGAACGCGCCGCTGCTCCAACCGAGGAGGTAGAGACCAACCGTCAAACCGAAGCTGCCTGCGGCGGCAACGTCCCTTGACGAGGTCGGTAAAGCGGTAGACCGTGGGCGGAGGGACCACACAATGGCCAGCAGGGTGGCAAGCGCCAGCAATGCCTCCAGCGCGTGGTGATCGACGAACCCCAGCATCGTGCGGTCCATGAAATGGCCTGGGAGAACGGCTAGGAGCGCGGCCGCGATCAGCCCTGCGCGCCAATCGAAGAGCCGGCGCGCGAGTAACCACATCACGATGATGCTCAGGGTGCCGAGCACGGGCGGGACAAATGCGGCAGCGCGCTCGACATCCCGGGTGTCTGCATTTCGACCGCGCCAAAGCACGACCGCCGTGGACGTAATCGTGTCGTAGAGCGGCGCGATTGCGACAAACTGACCTCCCACCGCCGCGTACGGATCAACCGTGACTCTCCACGGATAGTTGCGCACCTGGTTTTCCGTGAGACGCACGTGGTACCACGCATCGGTCTCGAGAAAGTTCACTGCTGGCCCGCCGAAGACGGCATCCCACGCCGGATACACGCGAACGCCGAACGCAACGGCGGCGACGGCGACAAGGACGAAGAGCTCCCGGCGCATAGGCGGCGCGGGAGCGTAGCATGACTCACGGTAGGACTCGCGCATGCGGCGCTCGTGGGACTCGCTCGCTTGCTCGCGTCGCAGGACTCCGGCGCCTTCGGCGCCTCGTCGGTGGCGCGGCCGTTCGGCCGCGGTATCTTCGGGTGTTCGTCCCCTCGCACCAGCGGGACTAAAGGGCCGCTCTACGTACGCCGCTGGCAGCGAATCGTCAATGACGTGTACGTAGCGCGGGACTTTAGTCCCGCGACCAACCAAGGCCGAAGCCCGCGCGTCCGGCGAGCGGAGCGAACCTGCGCGAGCCTGTGCTAGCATCCGCCTCACCAAAGAAGGAGAACAGCCATGGCCAGGAAAGTGACCCGACGCGAGTTCGTGCAGACCAGCACCGCCGGCCTCGCCGTCGCCGCAGCGCGACCCGCCTTCGGCCAGGCGCCGGCCGTTCACACCGGTGGCGTGAAGCCCGTCGTCGTGTCCTCCAGCAACGGGAATCGCTACAAGAACGGCGGAGCTGTCACGGGCGTGCAGAAGGCCTTCGAGATGATGACGAAGGGCTCCGACGTGCTCGATGCGGTCGTCGCCGGCGTCAATCTCTGTGAGCTGGATCCGGAAGATACGAGCGTGGGTTACGGCGGACTCCCCAACGCCGATGGTGTCGTTCAGCTCGATTCGTGCTGCATGCACGGGCCGGCCAAGCGCGCCGGGGGCGTGGCGTGCATCGAAGGCGTCCGTGCGCCGTCACTGGTCGCGAAAGCCGTCCTGGAGATGACTGATCACCATCTGCTCGTCGGCAAAGACGCGCAGCTGTTTGCGCGCAATATGGGTTTCAAGATCGAAGACGACCTCAACACCGAGCGTTCGCGTGACCTATGGATCGAGTGGAAACGCCGGATCGATCCGGGTCACTACCTCGACCCCAAGAAGCGCGGCGAAGCCGGCATGGCGGCCGGTCTCAGCATGGTGCGCGACGGCCTCATCGATCCCGAGCACTACTTCGGCACCATCAACATGGACGGCGTCAACAGCCGCGGCGATGTGTGCGGCGTCACGACGACCAGCGGCCTCGCATGGAAGATTCCCGGACGGGTCGGCGATTCGCCGATTCTCGGCGCTGGACTCTATGTCGATGGCGACATCGGCGCCGCAGGCTCGACTGGTCGCGGCGAAGCCAACCTGTTCAACCTGTGCTCGTATCTCATCGTCGAAGAAATGCGGCGCGGAAAACACCCGAAGGATGCCGGTCTCGAAGCCCTGAAGCGCGTGCAGAAGAACACGGTTGAAAAGCGGTTGTTGAATTCCCGCGGCCTGCCGAATTTTGGATTGACCTTCTACATCCTCAACAAGAAAGGCGAGTACGCGGGCGTGTCGATGTACGAAGCGAACTACGCGATTTGCACAGAGAAAGGACCAGAGACCGTCCCCACGAGCCCCCTACTCGAGGGCAAGTCGTCGGACTAAGCGGCCCACGGCCTACGGTCTACGGCCCGCTGGCAAGGGTGCCGGTCACGGTTACGATCTTTGTAATTGATTGTCTATCTTCCTCTTCCGCGCTTGCCGACAAGCGCAGGAGTCGGTCAACATTGATGACATCGTGAAGCATGGCTTTTGCCTCGCCTTGCTCGCCGTCTGCAGTGCGGCGTGCGGCGGTCCTTCAGCGGCAGCACCTCGGACCGGCACGGCCGCAGAGGACATAAGGCCCGTTCGGGCCATTAAGGTCGAGCGAACGCCGCTCAGTCGATCCGTGAACGTCACGGGCACGCTGGCCGCCGAAGAGCAGGTCATGCTCAGCCTCAAGGTCACCGGACGCCTCGAGCAACTGCTGGTTGACCTTGGTTCTCCGGTCCGTCGCGGGCAACCCATCGCGCGTTTGACCACCACCGACTTCGATCTGCGCTTGCGTCAATCGGAAGCTGCGTTGCAGCAGGCGCGTGCGCGTCTCGGCCTCGACCCGACGGGCAACGAGGATCAGATCGACATCGAAACAACGGCGGTCGTGCGCCAGGCCCGGGCCTCGCTCGACGAGGCACGCCGGCAACGAGAGCGCATTGCCACATTCGTCGCGCGAGGGATTTCCGCGCGGGCTGACCTCGAAAGCGCTGACGCACAGTTCCAGATTGCGGAAGGCCGGTATCAGGACGCCCTCGAAGAGGTGCGCAACCGGCAAGGCATCCTCGCTCAGCGCCGGTCCGAGGTTGCGCTCGCCCGTCAGCAACTGGATGACACGACGCTGCATTCGCCTATCGACGGCATCGTCCGCGAACGTCATGCCACCGCGGGTGAGTATCGTTCCGCCGGGACACCTATCGTCACCGTTGTCCGCCAGCACCCGTTGCGGCTGCAGCTTGCAGTGCCTGAACGCGCGTCGACTGAGGTGAGCCTTGGTCAGTTGGTGCGCGTCAGTGTTGAGGGAGATTCTGAGGTGTACCAAGGACGAGTCGCGAGGCTGAGTCCGGCCATCACCGAGGGCAACCGCACGCTGCCGATCGAAGTCGAGGTCCCCAACGAGGCAGGCCGTCTCAAGACCGGAACGTTCGCCCGCGCGGAGATCATCACCAGCGAAACGCTTGGTCTCGTCGTTCCCCACTCGGCGCTCGTTGTCTTCGCCGGCGTGGAAAAGCTACTGATTGTCCGGGACGGCAAGGTTCACGAGCAACGTGTGCGCACCGGCCGTCGGGTCGACGACCGGATTGAAATCATCGAAGGACTCGAACCGGGCGAGCTGGTAATCACCGAACCCGGCGGACTGTCGGATGGCGCCGCCGTGCGCGTGACCGAGTAAGGCCTCCATGCGCGCGCTCGCAGCTACCTGTATCAAGCGACCCGTATTCGCCGCGATGTTGATCCTGGCGCTCGTGGTCGTCGGGGCCTCCGCTTTCTTCAGCCTCAGCGTCGATCGTTTCCCTGCCGTCGACCTGCCAAACGTCATGGTGCGGACGTCGCTGCCAGGCGCGTCTGTCGAAGAAGTCGAAACGCAGGTCTCCGACATCGTCGAAGAGGCGGTGAACCGCGTCGAAGGCATCAGCGAACTGCGCTCGGTCTCGGTCCCCAGCCAGTCGATGGTGAACATCACGTTCAACCTCGATCGCGACATCGACACCGCCGCGCAGGATGTTCGTGATCGCGTTGGGTCGGTGCTGCGCAACCTGCCCAATGACGTCGACCCGCCGATGATTTTCAAGCAGGACAGCGACCGGTCACCGGTTCTCGGCGTCGCGTTGTCTGGCAGTCTGTCGATCCGCGAGCTGACCGAACTCGCCGACAAGGTGGTCAAGGTCCCTCTCGAGCGCTCCGCGGGCGTGGGTGAAGTCACCATCATGGGGGGACTCGCCCGGGCCATCAACATCTGGATCGAGGCCGATCGTCTCTCCGCCTACCGTCTGCCGATCACCGAGGTTCGGGCCGCCTTGCAGCAGCAGAATGCGGACCTGCCTGGCGGCAACGTCACGACACCTATCACCGAACAGACCCTTCGCACCGTCGGACGCTTCACTGAAGCCGAGCAATTCAACGACCTCGTGATCGCCACGCGAAACGGGTCGCCCATCCGTGTGCGCGATATCGGTCGCGCCGAGGATGGCACCAAGGAGCAGCGATCCTTCGCCCGCCTGAACGGTGTCCCGACGGTCGTGCTCGAAATTCGCCGGCAATCGGGCGCCAACACGGTTGCGGTCATCGAAGCCGCCAAAGAGAGTCTCGAGCGCATTCGTCCCCGTCTCCCCGCCGGCGTGACGATGGAACTGGTGCGCGATCAGTCTACGTACATCTACGCGGCCCTTCACGAGATCAACGTGCATCTCGTTCTCGGCAGCATGCTCGCGTGCCTCGTCGTGTTCTTCTTCATGAGAAACTGGCGTGCGACCGTGATTGCCGCGGTCGCGATTCCCACCTCCGTGATCTCGACGTTCGGCCTGATGGCCGCGCTCGATTTCACGCTCAATACGGTCACGATGCTCGCGCTCGTGCTCATGGTCGGCATCGTGATCGACGACGCCATCGTCGTGCTCGAAAACATCTTCCGGTTCATCGAAGAGAAAAAGATGAACCCGTTCGAGGCTGCTCGAGAGGCGACCGCTGAAATCGCTCTGCCCGTGCTGGCTACGACCATGAGCCTGGTCGTCATTTTCATTCCCGTCTCGTTCATGTCGAGCATCTCGGGCCGATTTCTGTATCAATTCGGAATCACCGCCGCCTGCGCGATTCTGGTCAGCCTGCTGGTGTCATTTACGCTCACGCCGATGATGAGCGCACGGATGTTCCGGCGGGAGAACACTGGGACCGGCGGTCACAATGTGCATTCACGAGAAGGCATCTATGGCGTGATCGATCGGGTGTACACGCGCACGCTGAGCCTCGCGCTCGAACGTCGCGCGGTCGTGGCGACGATGGCAATCCTGGTCGTGCTATCGACAATTCCTTTATATCGTCTCGTCCGTCAGGACTTCCTTCCCTCTGGTGTCGATGAAGCACAGTTTGAAATGAGCGTGACAGCGCCCGAGGGTGCCAGCGTCGCCGCCATGGACGACGCCATGCGGAGCATCGAGGGCGAGCTCAAGCAGATTCCCGCCGTGCGTCTCGTGCTGACAACGATTGCTGGAGGCCCGTTTGGAACAGCTAACGAGGCCCAGGTTTTTATCGGCATCGCACCGCACGAAGAGCGGATCTTCTCGCTGCCACGGCTGCTCAAAGGCATCGTGACGCTGGACCCGCTCGAGGCCTTCCGCGGCAACTACTCCCAGGCCGACGTCATGCAGGAGATTCGCGGACGGGTGCGAAAGTATCGCGACCTGCGCGTCGGCGTGCGCAATCTTCAGACGTTCAACATCGGCGGGGGCAACCGCGAGATCGACTTTGCGATTCGTGGACCCGAACTCGAAGAGCTGGCGAAGTACTCGGAGATCCTCAGCGAGAAGGCCCCCGAGCTCGGCATCATCGACGCTGAGACGACACTGCGGCTGAACAAGCCGGAGCTGCGGGCGCGTATCGATCGCGCACGCGCTGCGGACCTGGGTGTCAAGACCCAGGAGGTCGCGGCTGCCCTCCGATTGATGGTCGGCGGCGACCAGGAAGTGACGCGGTTTCGCGATCCCGTCGTGGGCGAGGACTATGACGTCGAGCTCCGGCTGGTCGAAGAGGATCGCCGCGACCCCGACACCATTTCACGGCTCTATGTCTCCCGGGCCAACGGCGAAATGGTACGTCTTGATTCCGTCATCGCGCTCGAAGAAGGTCGCAGCCCATCACGGGTGGATCGGCTCGACCGTCAGCGGCAGGCCAACGTGCGCGCGGGCGTCGCGCCGGGTTTCGCACTGGCCGACCGGCTCGAGGCGCTGCGCGCCGCGGCCGCGGGCCTCAGCATGCCGAGCACCTACACCACGGCGGTGAGCGGGCGGGGACGGGAGCTCGAGCGAACCTTCACCGAATTCGGCTGGGCATTCCTGCTGTCCATCGCGTTCATGTATATGGTGCTCGCAGCCCAATACGAGAGCCTGCTCAACCCGTTCATCATCCTGCTGTCGCTTCCGCTGTCGCTGCCCTTCGCGCTGTTGTCAATCTACCTGACGAAGGACACGCTCAATCTCTACTCGGCTCTGGGCATGCTCGTCCTGTTCGGCGTCGTTGCGAAGAATGCCATTCTGCAGATCGATCACACGCTGAATTTGCGCCGTCAGGGTGTTCCACGCGGGCAAGCGATCCTGGATGCCAACCGGGATCGATTGCGGCCCATTCTGATGACCACACTTGCGCTCGTGGGCGGCATGCTGCCATTGGCTTTGGGGACTGGGCCGGGCGCGGAAGAGCGACGGACGATTGCTGTTGTCGTGATCGGCGGGCAAACGCTGTCGTTGTTTCTGACTCTGGTCGTGATTCCGGTGGCGTATTCGTTGTTCGACGACCTGGCGCTGACGCTTCGCGGACGTCGACACGCGACAACCACGGGCCCGACGGAAGTGGTCGCGCAGGGGTAAGTCACGCGAGCATGCTTACTAAACCTTCACCGTAATCGATCCGTGGTGATGCGATCGCCACGCATGAACGGTGCCCGATCGCGGATCCGCCAGCCACGCGTCGCCATCTCGCTCCCCGCTTCCACTCGCGGCGGCCAGTCGAGGCCAGCGGTTGGCACGCCTGCAAATTTCCGGCGGAACAACTCCTCTTCCCAGGCATCGAGCACGATCCAGACGTCGTAACCAGCCTCGGCGAGCGTCTCAATCGACGGACTCAAAGAGTCAGCGGCAAGGAAGTCCCATCGCACGATCGACCGTCTGGTGTAGTAGCGGATCGAACCACTTTGCTCGCCGGCGATCACGACGCTCGCAGCCGGCAGCGATCTTTCGAGATACCGGCCGGCTAACGCTGCGCCCGACTGGCTTCCAGCGAAGCGAAACACTCCGTGCGAGCGTGCCGACGCGATGTTCGTCGCCGCCAGTCCGAGAAGGAGAGCGACCAAGACTGGCGTGCGCATGACATGAGGAAGTCTCGCCAGTGCCGTGCCAACTACCGAAGCTGCGGCAACCATCAGTATGGCCAGTGCGGGAAGCAAAAAGCGGAGATAGGTCCAGACCTCGAACACCGAGTAGAGAAGGTACGGAATCACGACGAGCGCGGCAAAGCCAAGCAGCCAGCGGATCGTGCGACCGCCCGGAACAAACGCTGCGAGCGGTGCCAGCAAGAGCCACGGACCGTGCGTCTCGAGCCACCAGCGCGCGTACGAGGTCGCATTCGGTGCGAGGTTCGACATTGCGTAAATCTCGCCGGCGGTCCCATATCCCGATCGCAACGCCGAGCCAAAGTAGCGCCATTGGAGAAACGCCACGACGACGCCGGCAACGGCCACTGGCGCGGAAAACGCGGCGAAACGGACCACACTACGACGAATGCCACCCTCGCTGGTACCACCCAATACATACAGCGCCGGCAGCGCGGCAAGCGGGGCCAGATTGGGACGAATCAGCACAGCCAGGGCCGCAGCGACACCAGCGCCCAGACAAAGACTGATTTCGCGTAATCCGCGGATATTCTCGTTCCGCGTAATCAACAGCCAGCACACGAGCCAGGCCGCTGTCACCGGCACGTCACTCATTGGCTGCATGGCCTCGATCAATGCAATCGGGCTGGTGGCCAGCCACACGGAAGCAACAATCGCCGACGCCGGACCCGCAACTCGCGAGGCGATCTCACCCATCGCCCACACCGCCACCGCAAGAGCGGCAGGAGGAATGATCGAAGCGGCAATGAGGCCGCCGATGGCATGAACGGGTGCCATCAGCAACGGCAAGCCGACTGCGTAGGTCGGGACTTGTACCCCCGGCTCCATTCCCGGACGCCAGCCAAGCGGCGCGAGCGTCATCGCGCTGTCACGCCACGCGGCGAACGTCGTCAACGGCTCGGCATGCGTCAAGTCCCCATGCCACAGCATGACCGCCTGACTGAGATACCCGGACGCGTCCGATCCCGCCGCGCTGTAACTGCCGTAACAAGCGGCGACTGCACCGGCAAGACCCGCGATCGTGACGACAATCCCCGAGGCGTGCGACAAAAGCCAGGCATCAGCACGCGCCAGGTCCTGATGAACCGCGCGTGCCCGTCGCGCGAAATAGGTCCACGCAAGCAACGCGACGGCAGCCCCACCGGCCGAAGCCGCTGGCGATCGGGACGACACACGCAGACCGCCGACCGAAGTGACAAAACCACCCGTGACGTAAATCGTGAGACTGAAGATCGCGAGGAGGGCGGCGAGAGGGAGCAGGAGTCGGCGGGACACAGGTCGCGAACGGTAACGCGGGACCGGAGTCCCGCGCTACGCCTTCCGCGGATTCACTAACGCTTCGGAATCGTCCAGAAGTAGACCTTGCGGCCGTTGACGTCGAGCTCTTTCTCCGGCTTCCAGTCGCCCATGTCGAAGGCATGCGACACGATACGCGTGCCCGGCTTGAGCTCTTTCATGAGCTTGGGCATCAACTTCACGTTCAACGACGGCAGCAGATACAACGTCACGACAGTGGCTTCGCTGATGTCGGTCGTGAACAGATCGGCATTCATGATGCGGACCTTGTCGCCCACTTTGTTCTTCGCCACGTTTTCGTTGGCTTCCTTGATGCGCTGCGGATCGATGTCGATGCCGACGCCGCGGGCGCCGTACTTCTTGGCCGCCGTCACCGGAATGCGACCGTCTCCTGACCCAAGGTCGTAGACAATATCGTCCTTGGTCACGTTCGCTACCTGAAGCATGGCTTCAACCACCTCTTCAGGTGTGGGCACGTAGATGACATCCGGCCTGCGCGCCGGCGCCTCCTGGGCCGGAGCCTGTGTCGCAGACGCGGGCGCATTCGGAGTCTCAGGCGAAGCCGCGGCACCACAGGCTCCGCCCACAATGACTGCCGCGAGCATGAGGCCGAGAAAACGGGTCGTCATTCGAAAAGTCCTCCTGATAGCGATCGTAGGGACATGAGTATAGATCGAAGGGTCCACGTCACGAGTGTTCGGCACGAAGGGTTCGGTCACCACGATGCGGGGCGAGCGCGCACGTGGTTAGTCGCCCTTGTCTCCGTCGTCGTCGTCGCCGCCGCCGCTGTTGCGGGCCTCGCCTTGCGCAACCTGCGTGCGACGTCCTCGTTGCCCGCGCCCGCGCTGCGTCTCGCGCTGCATCCTCCGGATGACCTGGCGATCGGCGGAGCGCCCGACTATCCATTTGGACTCGCGCTGGCGCCGGATGGCCGTCGTCTCGTGTTTCCAGCCGCAAAAGCGGGCCAGACCCAACTCTGGGTCCGGGACTTGACGACCGGCGAGACTCAGGCGCTCCCGGGCACCGATGAAGGCGTGATGCCCTTTTGGGCGCCTGATGGACGAGCCATCGCGTTTTTCGCGAACAGACGACTCCGTGTCATGACACTGGAGGACGCGGCCATCAGAGATCTCGCTGATGCTCCCGCGCCCCGCGGAGGCGTTTGGCATGAAAACGGCGACATCATCTTTGCGCCCGAGGCTGAAGGGGCCCTTTTCCGACGCCGAGGATCGGACGGCGAGGTTGCCGCCTTCACAACGCTCGATTCCGCCGCCGGGGAGTCCTCGCATTCGCTCCCTGCTGTGGGCGACGACGGACGCCTCATCATGTTTTTCGTGAGCGCCAACTCCGCCTCGCGACAAGGAATCTGGATGGCGCCCCTGACGAGGCCAGAAGATCGGAAGCGCCTGGTCGGGGGGAACAGCCATGCACTCGTGATTGATGATGCCCTCGTGTATTCGAGCGACGGCGCGCTGGTGGCGCAGCGGTTCGACCCCAGCGCCCTGGCGCTCACAGGACGACCCGTGCTCATTGGCACGCCGGTCGGCACCGGGCCTCACCAGCAACTGTTTGCGACATCCAATGGCGACACGTTGATCTTCGGCGGTCCGGCGTCATCACTGCGTGAGCTTCGATGGGTTGACCGCACTGGCGCACGCACCGGGATCGTCGGCGAACCCATGGAGGCCTGGGACGTGCGCATCGCGCCCGGTGGGGCGACGGTCGCAGTGACTCGACTCGACCCGCAGTTGGGTACGCTGGACATCTGGGCATATGACGGAGAGCGTCCGCTGCCGCGCCGCATTTCACCTGCCATCGATGCCGACGAGTCGCCGGTCTGGGCACGGGATGGGACACGGCTTGCGTGGGTGACCGGCCGGCGGGCAGTGGCGTTGCGCGGGGCCCTCGCTACCCTTCCCGAGGAGACACTCCGGAAATTCGAGCACCCGATTCGCATCACGGACTGGTCGCCGGATCATCTCTGGATCGTGCTCAGCGAATCTCGTCCCGGCACGCACGATGACATCTGGTTGATGCCTGCCACGACCCAGGGTACGCCAATCGCATTCGCGCAATCGCCGTTCAATGATGTGCAGGGCGTGGTCTCACCCGACGGGAAGTGGATCGCATACGCGTCGGACGAATCCGGCCGGCTCGAGATTTACCTGGACTCGTTCTCCACGCCTGGCTCTCGCGTGCGACTCACTACCGGCGGCGGGATCGATCCTCGATGGCGTGGGGATGGCGCCGAGTTGTACTTTCGACGCGGGACAGAGGTCCATGCGGTCAACCCGTTCAATGCCAGCGGAATGCCTGAAGCCATGTCATCGGAGCGGCTGTTTGACGCCGGGACTGAGATCCGTGCGTATGACGTCGCGGCAGACGGACAGCACTTTCTGATAAACGTGCCCACCGCAGACGCGGGGCCGCGGCCGATGACCGTGCTGGTCAACGCACGGAGTCTGCTACGATTCGCGCCATGACTCTCAAGCGATCGAGACTTCTGCTTTTCGGAGCGCTCGTGTCGGTCGCCGCCGGCACGGCGTTCGTCGGCGGCGCGGTCCCTGCCGGCAGTACGCAGGCGGGCACGTCATCCACACGCCCTCCCGGAACCGTGTACACGGGTCAGGCGTTCACGTTCAACAAAATTCAGGACGGCATCTATCACGCGGTTGGGACGGGGAACCTCGTCGTGATGTCCAACGCGACAATCGTCGAAGGCGACCGCGATGTGCTCGTAGTGGACTCACACGTCACGCCCGGTGGCGCCTGGGCCCTTCGCGAAGAGCTGAAGTCGATCACTCCGAAACCTATCCGTTTCGTCGTCAATTCCCATTACCACTTCGATCACTCGCACGGCAACCAGATCTACGGGCCCGAGGTTGAGATCATCGGCCACGAGTTCGCGCGTCGGATGATCGTGGCAGGCAAATCGATCGATTCACCCGCGCATAACTTCTTCGTCGGCGGCGTGCCCAATACGATTCAGACTCTCGAACAGCGCCTTGCCGCAGCGACCGATCCCAAGGAACAGGACACGATCACGTCGCAGCTCGCTGTGCTGCGCAATCACCTCGAGGGCACCAAAGCGGTCACGCCTACGCCGCCAACTGTTACGTTGACCCACACGATGACGCTCCACCGCGGTGCGCGCGAGATTCGCGTGCTTCATCTCGGGCGCGGCCACACGGCTGGAGACGTCATCATTCACCTGCCCAAGGAGCGCATCATCGCAACCGGCGATCTGCTTGTGGAGAACACGTCGTACATGGGGGATGCCTACTTCACCGAGTGGATTGACACCATTGAAGCTCTCAAGAAGCTGGATTTCGACACGGTCCTGCCCGGTCACGGCCGCGCCTTCACCGGTAAGGCCAAGCTGGACCACTGGCAGGCGTACCTGCGCGACTTCTGGCTGCAGGCGCAGAAATTCCACAAGGCCGGCATCCCGGCGGAGGAAGCCGCCAAGCAGGTCGACCTCCGGTCGCACGCGGTGAACTACCCCCTGATCAAAAGCGTCGGCATCACCCCAAATCACGGCATGCTGCGTGCGTACGAGTTGCTCGAAGGCAAGACGCAATAGGACTTCGAATGCGCCTCAGAGACACAGAGACTCAGAGAAACTTGAAGGCTCTTCCGTGTTTCGTTTTTTTTTGTGGCTAGTGTTGCTCTGAGCCTCTGAGGCTCTGCGGCTCCTGCGTGGAGTGCCGATTTGAAAGTCGCCACTTGGAATGTCAACGGGATCCGCGCGCGCCAGGCAGAGGTGCTCGAATGGATCGCGCGCGAAAAGGCTGACGTCGTCTGCCTGCAGGAGATCAAGGCGTCGCTCGACCAACTGACATTCGATCTTCGCGACATCGACGGGTATTGGGGACACTGGCACGGTGGCAAGGGATACTCAGGTGTGGCGCTGCTGGTGTCGAAGTCATTCGCACCAGCAGGCCCTTCCATCGTCCATCCCGTTTTTGACTTCGAGCAACGCGTCTGCACGGCCACGCTGCCCACACCCGCGGGTGAGATCATGTTTGCGTCCGTCTATGTACCGAACGGCGGCAAGGATTACCCGGCCAAGATGCATTTCTTGGAAGGCATCGAAACGTGGGCCGCCGAGGCGCAAGCCGCGTCGAAAGCTCTGATTCTCTGCGGCGATCTCAACGTCGCGCGGTCCGACATGGACATCCATCCGAAAGAGCGAAAGCCGAATCAGGTCGGCGCGCGGCCTGACGAGCGCGCCGTGTTCGAGCAGATCCTGGCGCGCGATCTCGTCGATCTCGGCCGCGCGATGGACCCGACAAACGACAACCTGTTCACGTGGTGGGCGCCGTGGCGTAACTTGAAGGCGCGCAACATCGGCTGGCGCATCGACTACGTGCTGGCGACATCGTGGGTTGCGGCCAAGGCCCGTTCAATGACCGTCCACCGCGAATTCGGCACCAGCGACCATGGGCCCGTCGTCGCCGAATTCGATCTGGTGATGTGATGATCTTGTGATGTGTTGATCTGGTGATGTAGTGATGTAGTGATCTGGATGTGATGATGTGGTGACCTGGTGATGTGGCGGTCTCGATGCACAGGTCACTAGATCACTAAGATCACTAGATTACCAGATTACGCTTGCGCAGCCTTCACCCGCTCCATCTTCCGCCCGAGTTCCTCGAGCGTCTTTTTCCCAAGCGCCTGTTTCGCACGCTTGAACATCTCGCCTTCTTCTTCGTTGATGTGATGTTCAAGGTTTTCCTTGAGAACTTTCAGTTTCGCCTGCCACAGGTCAGCGTCTTCGGGGACCTCGAGAAGCTCGTCGAGAATCACGTCGATCAGGTGATGCTCCTCATAGCCCTCGAGGACGATTTCCTTGGCTTTCTCGCCGCCTGACCGCAGCGCTGGATAGAAGACGTCTTCCTCCATTCGCTCGTGCGCCATCAGCTCGGCGCGGATTTGATGGAGCAGTTCTGCCCGAGCGCCTGGATCTTTGTCTTCCAGCGCCTCGTCGAACAGCTTTTTCAGCCTGTCGTGGTCGGCCTTCATGAGCTCGAGTGCGTTCACGTGGGTCTCCTTTAAGTCACAGACTTCGTGGGAGAGGAGACAGCAAGTTTCAGGCCGTGCTCAGCCGCGCAGCAAGCTCATCACGATCTACCAGGTGGACGAGAAGAAGATCGGTCTGCCGAATGCTGTGCTTGAGGCTCGAGCGTGTGAACGGAGGATCGACGGTGCCCACGCGCACCGCCTCAACACGGAGGACGGCAAGCGCCGTACAAAGGCGCCGAATCAGGCTTGGTAGTCCCCTTCCCTGGTAGGCCATCCACGCGGCAAACGCGTGCGCGGCGAGGAATCGCGAGATCGCCGGCTGATATTCGGCCCACACGTCGGACACGGATTCACGCCACACGATCTCCGCGTCGCGAGGGATGTCCGGCCAGTGCTGCGTGGCAGGCAGGGAATCGCGAGCCATGTTGAAAAGACGACCGTCCTCAATCCAGTCAGGACCGACACGGCCCGCCGTGAATTCCGATCGCAAGTTGCGCACCTCGTCGGCAATCGTTGTCGCACCGGGCCGCCAGCGCGTGAGGGTGCGCGCGTGTTGTGCTAGCGCACTCAGAGACTGCTCGGGTGCCGCCTGCAAACGCTGGGCATCCTCTCCAGCCAGCGTGCTGATCATGTGCTCCTCCCACGCGGCATAGCCTTCGTGGTCCATCAACACTCCTGGAGTCAGGAGCGGTGGCAGCACATCGCGCGCATCGAGCCCCTCGGGCTGTCCGTCGGGAATCGCGGATGGTCCAACGACGATTTTCGTCGGACCTGTATGCGTAAACAGCAGCTCTGCTGCCGTCGGACAGTAATGCGAAAGGGTGACCGATACCCCTCGCGGGTCGATCAAACACTCGCGGGGAAAGTGCTGACAGGCAGACGGCAGCGCCTGGTGGCCCAGGGCGTGGTGGACGGCGCAGCCCCCTTCGACTCGGTTCGGTCGCTCAGCCCAAGCGGCCCCTCGGTAAAACACACACCGCCCATCAGACTGCGTCGCCAGAACCCCGGCGACGTCCTGAGGCGCGTGTGGCGTATCGAGCAACCAGTTGCGGGCACGTAGCGTCTGAATCCCGGCGACACGGGCGCGCTCGACCGGAATGGCCCACCCCGAGGAACAGCAGGCTCCGGAATGTCGGCACCCATACGGAAGGTGCATCGAGAGCCAGAAGGTGGGTAGGGCACGTGCGTTCGACACAGGGGTTCCTGGAGCGGTTCCTCACATAGGTTCACAGGGGTTCTGTGCTGAACCTGCGTGAACCCATTGTAAGGAACCCCTGTAAGGAACTATTGTTCCGAACTCGCGTACGGCAAGCGGTTTGTGGAGGTCTTTATGTTCGGTCAAATGATGAATCAGCCGTTGCTCATCTCGGACCAGATTGAGTTTGCGGCGCGCTTTCACGGCTCGGTCGAAGTGGTCACCCGCACCGTCGAAGGGCCGATTCATCGCTCGACGTGGGGTGAGGTCGCCAAGCGGGCACGAAAGCTGGCCAACGCCCTGCAAAAACTCGGCATCAAGCCAGGCGATCGTGTCGCGACGCTTGCCTGGAACACACACCGCCACCTCGAGGTCTATTTCGCGGTGTCGAGCATGGGTGCGATCCTCCACACCATCAACCCGCGACTCCCTCTCGATCAGCTGCGCTACGTCGTCGATCACGCCGACGACCTGGTGCTCTTCTTCGACACGACTTTCCTGAAGCTCGCGCAGTTTGTCGCGAAGCAGTCAACGCCGGTTCGCGACTATGTCGCACTCACCGACGAGGCGCATTTGCCCGCCGATGCCGACATCCCGGGCCTACGCGATTACGAGAGCCTCATCGCTGGCGAGTCAGACTCGTTCACGTGGCCGGAGCTCGATGAGCAGTCGGCCTCGTCGCTCTGTTACACCTCGGGAACAGCCGGGTATCCGAAAGGTGTGCTGTATTCGCATCGATCGACCGTGATCCATTCCTACGCCATCTGCATGTCGGATGCGTTAGGCATCTGCGCGGCGGACATCACCCTTCCCGTTGTCCCGATGTTCCACGTCAACGCGTGGGGCGTACCGTATGCAACGGCGATGACCGGATCGAAGCTGGTGTTGCCAGGACCCGGACTCGACCCCGTGAACTTGCTGGATCTCATTGAGCGAGAACAGGCGAACAGCCTGCTCGGCGTGCCAACCGTGTGGATGGCGCTGCTCGCGCATGCCCGCACGCAGGGCAAGAAGCTTTCATGGGTCAAGAAGGTCACCATCGGCGGATCCGCGTGCCCGCCTCCGATGATCGAAGCCTGGGAACGCGAGCATGGTGCGCGGGTCATTCACGCCTGGGGCATGACGGAAATGAGTCCTGTTGGCACGACAGGCGTGTTGCTGCCCAAGCACGAGCAGCTCGAGGAGACAGAACGTTTCGCCGTCAAGTGCAAGCAGGGGCGCGCGCTATTTGGAGTGGACATGCGTCTCGTCGACGACGACGGCACTGTCATTGCGCATGACGGGAAGACCTCGGGTCACCTGCAAGTGCGAGGACCCTGGGTCGCCAGCTCGTATTTCAAGCGAGAGCGTGATGAAGCGCACCGTGATGGATGGTTTTATACGGGCGACATCGGCAGCATCGATCCCGACGGTTATCTGCAGCTCACCGATCGCAGCAAGGACGTGATCAAATCGGGCGGCGAGTGGGTGAGCAGCATCGACCTCGAGAATGCCGCCATGTGCCACCCGGCGGTTCAGCACGCCGCAGCCATCGGCGTGCCACATCCCAAGTGGCAGGAGCGGCCTCTCCTGATCGTGGTCAAGTCGCCCGGCAAGGAGGTCGAGCGCGACGAGCTGCGGAAGTTCCTCGAGACCAAGCTCGTGAAATGGTGGCTCCCCGACGCGATCGAGTTCGTCGATGCGCTGCCACTGGGCGCGACGGGCAAAGTGCTGAAGCGTGAGTTGCGCCAAAAGTTTGCGGACTACAAACTGGCCCAAGAGTAAACTTGAGCGAGAACCTATCACAGGGAGATCAGGGAGTTCAGGGAGAGGAATGGGCTCCCTGAGCGCAATCCGACCTTGGAGGGTTTGTGTTCGCGATTGGCAGTGTGTATCTCAGCCTTGCGCTGGGCTTCTTGCAGCCTCAAGCATTGAGCAAGGCTACCGGGGCTCTGAACGTCAACGACTCGAGGACATCGTTGACGCATGCCGTGCGCATCGTAAAGCCCAATATCTTTAACGACTTCTTTTCGGACACCGTCGTCGTGCTGAGTAGTCAGCCGGTGACCGCGGAGGAAGCGGCCGATGACGCTGGCTTGCTGACACGCGCTCAACGCAGTGAACTCGTGACCGTGGCGGTACGGTTCGACGGAAGGCCAAAGCGCGGTCAGTTGTTCAACGTGGCCATCAACCACAAGGGCCTGATGGAAACAGCGCTCCTGCCTGACGTGTGGTTCAAGTACACGTTCAAGGACGGTGCCGGGACGCTGAAGCTCGAACGGCGCGAGTTCAGCGGGCGCATCTATACCCTCGATGCGGAATTCACCGTGCCGGTGCCGGTCGAGACGACTGCCGCGGACGCTTCCTCACCGGCCGCCGGTCCGTTACCGTCGCCGAGCAAAACGGACGCCGACCGTGCAAGAGCCTCCGCCCTTCTGATCGACGCATTGCAGGAGGGCGACGAGTTGCGCTCCCTCGAGATCGTCAAACTCGGCATCGATCCAAACGCCCGCGATCAGCAAATGGGCATTCCGCTCATCAACTGGGCAGTCCTCATGTGTCAGCCTCCGGTGGTTGCCGCACTCGTGGAGCTCAAGGCCGATTTGAGACACGAACGGCTGCCAGGCATGACGCTGCTCGCTGAAGCCCGCGCCGCGTGTCCTGACGCGGTGGGGTTCCTGCGTGCGGGAGGCGCACAAGACTGAGGCCCAGCCCAGCCCACCCACTCGCACCAGCGGGACTAAAGTCCCGCTCTACGTACGTAACTGCGGAACCAGACGCGGTACGTAGCGCGGGACTTTAGTCCCGCGACCTGACTATCACCAGCACCGCCGTGGTACGATTCCGCCGCCATGGGGATCCGGTGGGGCCGGCTTCTCGTCGGAACGGTGATTGCGGAGATCGTGCCTATTGCTACGCTCATCATGATGGTTGCAGCAATGGGTCCGCGCGATCCAGAGGAGGCCGACACTTTTGCGAGGGCGCTCGGCCGCTGGGTTGGGCCGTTGGTTGGAGCGGCGATGGCGTTCGTGATGGCGCGTTGGGTGGCGCGTCCGCTACCCGCAGGTCACACGGTTCACGGCTGGTTGCTCGGCCTTTTTCTGGCGCTGGTCGATGTCGTCCTCTTGATGGCAGCGGGCGAGCCCTTTGCGTGGATCTTCGTTGCGTCGAACATCGCCAAACTCGCGGCGGCGACCTTCGGCGGCATGGTCACTGCACCACGGGCC
The DNA here is from genome assembly GCA_963846425.1 of uncultured Acidobacteriota bacterium. GTDB lineage: Bacteria > Acidobacteriota > Vicinamibacteria > Vicinamibacterales > UBA2999 > JACCSI01. The sequence goes on from CAWJVW010000005.1 coordinate 523,515, forward strand.
GCCGGCGCGAGGTAACGAATGCTCGTCAACTGCGTCGCCTATCAGGACGGACAAAAGCTCGCAGACATTGGCGTGAGCGACATTCACTCGTACACGAGTCAGCCTGGCTGCTTTGTCTGGGTAGCGATCAAGGATCCGGAGCCGCTCGAGCTCGAAGCGCTGCAGGAGGTGTTTGGACTTCACGAGCTCGCCATCGAAGACGCACACCGCGGTCATCAGCGGCCGAAGATTGAAGAGTACGGGACCTCGATCTTCGTCGTCATGCACACTATCGAATCCGCTGAGGAAGAGTTCAAGACAGGCGAGATTGCGGTGTTCGTGGGGCGCAGCTACGTGCTCTCAGTCCGGCGGAGCACGCAAAGAGGTTTTGCCGATGTGCGCCGACGCTGCGAGGAAGAACCCGATCTGCTGCGGCATGGTCCTGCCTATGTGCTGTACGCGTTGATGGACGCCGTGGTCGATCGGTATTTTCCCGTGCTGGACCAGTTGACCGAGGAAATCGAAAGCGTCGAAGAACGCATCTTCGCTGGCCAAACGACGCGCGCGAGCGTCGAAACCCTTTACGGCCTCAAGAGAAAGCTCATGAGACTCGAGCACGCCGGCGGGCCGTTGCTCGAGGTGACTGGCAAGTTACATGGTGGCCGCGTGCCGCCAACCTGTTTCAACCTTCAGGAATACTTCCGCGACGTGCACGACCATCTCACGCGGCTGCAGCAGTCGATTGACAACCTGCGCGACATGGTGTCCACGGCCATCTCGGTGAATCTGTCGCTGATCACTCTGCAGGAGAACGAGATCGTCAAGAGACTTGCCGCATACGCCTCGCTCATCGCAGTGCCGACGTTGATTGCGGGCGTGTACGGCATGAACTTCGACTACATGCCGGAGCTGCGGATGTCGTACGGCTATCCGCTGGCTCTCGCGTCGATGATTCTCATCGATCTCTATCTGATATATCGCTTCCGCAAAGCCAGGTGGTTCTGAAAACCTAGCGCACCTGTCGCCCCCAATTGTTAAACAACGCCATATGCCCCTCGACGACGCGCTTGCGCTCGGCATCGTTGACGTCCAACGTCCACACGTCGCGCTCTGAGGTGCCGCCCAGCACGATGCCGTCGCGCCGCGGCATCATGTGAATGAACAATCCTTGCTGCGAAGTCGGGACCCTCACACCGCCGTTGGTGCTGTAGTTCACATCCTCCTGCGGTACCAGCACGATGAGCTGTCCCTTCAGAGGTACCAGCTCGGGGTCGCCAAAGAGCACCTTCGCGCCAAGACCCGTGCAATTGATCACGACGCGTTCCTCGAGCGCCGCGACGTCGCGCGCGGTCTCGAATCGCTGAATCCTGATCTTGCCGCCGTGAGCCACGACGTCTTGCGTCAAGGCGTCGAGGTAGATCGATGGCTCAATTCGCATTTCGGGTCGCTCGATGGCGTAGGTTGAGGGAAAGGGATGTTCGCCTGGTTGCAGAACCACCGAGCCGATGCGCACCGAGTCGGGCATCAACGGGTTGGAGCCGCGCGCCGATTCCTCCTCTTCTGTGGGCGAGTAGTTGTAAATCCAGGAGATCCCGTACTTCGGACCCACTAGAAGCTGAAGCTGGCGATACGCGATCTCCACGGCTCGGCGGAATTGATCGTCCCACGCGGGAGTACGCTGGGGAAACGCGATGAGGCCGGACGTCGGCGTGAAACCGGCGAGCGACATGTTGGAGGTCGTGTCGGGAGGAACCGTGGCGGCATAAATCGTGACGTCGAAGCCACGACGCTGTAACTGACGCGCTGTCGTGAGGCCAACAACGCCCGATCCCAGAACGGCGGCCCGACGCTCACCCTGTTCCAGCGCGAGCTCCGCAGCCATCTGGCCCGTGCCCCACGAGAGCGACATCCCCGCGCCACCGTGACCATAGTTGTGAATGAGCGTCTTGGCGTCGAGCTTTTCGGCGCGCAGCACAAAGCCTGACGGGCGATGCGGCCGTAAGCCAACCGTTGCACGGATGATCCGATCCCACGACACTTTGACCGGCGAGAGCCGTAGGGGCGCACGGAGCGGCGCGGTCGCACGAGCGGTCGAGGCGCCGCGCGTAGCGCATCCCGTGAGCGCCAACGCCAGCAGTGCCAGACTGCCATCTTTCAGTACTGCCCGACGATTCATCCCGATCCTCCCCAGCGGCGTCATGATAGTCCGCCTCAGCTTCTGCGCTACGCACGAGCTGCGAATACCACCGTTCCCGCAGTTGTCGTTACAAGGCATACTGACAACCGCGTGAAGCCCTCTGACCACCTGAACAGCCCCAACGATACGAGCCATCTGCAGCTCAGCGAAGAACGCGCGCGACTCATCATCGATGCGATTAGCGACTACGCGATCTTCATGCTCGATCCCGAAGGCCGAGTGAGCAGCTGGAATCGGGGCGCCCGGGAGATCAAGGGATATTCAGCGGAAGAGATCATTGGACAGCATTTCTCCAGGTTTTATCCGGAAGAGGCCCTCGCCGCCCAGTGGCCCGAACACGAGCTGGCAGAGGCACGCACTTACGGCCGCTTCGAAGACGAAGGGTGGCGTGTTCGCAAGGACGGCACGCGTTTCTGGGCGAACGTGATCATCGCAGCGTTGCGCGACGAGAATGGCGAGCTTGCAGGGTACGCGAAAATCACGCGCGATCTGACAAGACGCAAGGAAGAGGAAGAGCGGCTGCGTCAAAGCGAGGAACGGTTCCATCTGCTGCTCGAGGGCGCGCGCGACTACGCGATTTTCATGCTCGACCCGGAAGGACATATCGCGAGCTGGAACGCTGGGGCGGAGCTGATCAAGGGCTATAAGGCTGCCGAAGTCATCGGGCGACACTTCTCACTTTTTTACCCCGAGGATGACAGGGCGAACGGCAAACCCGGACGACTTTTACTGGAGGCCCTGCACACTGGACGAGTCGAAGATGAAGGCTGGCGATGCCGCAAGGACGGATCGCGCTTCTGGGCTGACGTGATCATTACAAGCCTGCGCGACAAGGACGGCCGCCTGCGGGGGTTTGCCAAAGTCACGCGGGATGTCACGTCGAGGCGCCGCATCGCCGTTCTGGAGGAGTCAGGACGGCGGATCAGCGAGTTCCTCGCCATGCTCGCGCACGAGCTCAGGAACCCGCTCGCGCCAATCCGCAATGCCGTCGGAGTCATGCAGCAGGCGGGCGTGACCAGCGAGCAGCTCGCATGGTCCCGCGATGTGATCGATCGCCAGGTTTCGCATCTCGCGCGTCTGGTGGACGATCTTCTAGATGTCAGCCGGATAACCACGGGCAAGATCGCGCTGCGCAGCGACAGCGTCGATCTTCGCGAGGCGGTTGATCGGGCCGTGGAGGCTGCTCGACCTCTCATCGATGCCCGGCAGCAGATCTTGTCGACGACGATACCCGGCCATCCCGTCAGCGTCACCGGAGACCTCACTCGTCTTTCGCAGGTCATCTTGAACTTGCTGAACAATGCCGCTAAGTACACGCCGGATGGCGGCACCGTTTGCGTCACGGTCGAAGAGCGGGATGAACGCGCCGTCATCACCGTCAGCGATACCGGCGTGGGCATTCCGGCCGATCTTCTGCCGAAGGTGTTCGACTTGTTCGCACAGGGCGACCGCACCCTCGATCGCGCCGAGGGCGGATTGGGCATTGGGCTGACGCTGGTCCAGCGCCTGGTCGAGATGCACGGCGGCGAGGTCGAGGCCGCCAGCGCCGGCCGCGACATGGGGAGCTCGTTCACCATCCGGCTGCCGCTGCTGCACGATCAGCCCGCGGCCACGACGCCGCGTCCCGCGGACGCGCCGTCACGCGCCGGGACCGGCCGCGTCCTGGTCGTTGACGACAACGCCGACTCCGCAGAGAGCATGGCGATGCTGCTGGAGATCTCTGGTTTCCAGACCATTACAGCCTTGGACGGCGCCAGCGCCCTTACCGCCGCCGCCGATTACCAGCCAGACCTGGTGTTGCTTGATTTGGGACTGCCCAAGATGAGCGGCTTCGAAGTCGCGTCGCGACTCCGGGCGATTCCTGGGCTCGAGCGGGTCGTGCTGATTGCCATGACGGGGTATGGCCAGGACGAAGATCGCCGCCGGACTATTGAGGCAGGTTTCGCAGCACATCTGGTAAAACCCGTTGACCCCACCGCGCTCCAACGAACGGTTTCTGACTCGCTTCGCAAGTTACGATCCGACTGACTGCGGCTCAGGCCGCGAGCGGGTTTCTGTTACCATCCCGCGCATGCGACCAACGGCTTTACTCCTCCTCGTTTTCGCGGCTGCCACACTCGCCGCACAGACCCCGTCACAACCCGATTGGCCGAAGCTCGAAGAAGAAACGATGCGTCATTTCCAGGCGCTCCTTCGGTTCGACACGGCAGATCCACCGGGCGGTGAAAAGCCCGCGGCGGACTATCTCAAGCAGGTGCTCGAAAAGGAAGGCATCCCGGTCCAGGTCTTTGCTCTCGAGCCACATCGCCCCAACGTGGTGGCGCGCCTCAAAGGGACCGGCAGCAAACGACCGTTGCTCCTGATGGCGCATACCGACGTCGTCAACGTTGACCCCAAGAAATGGAAGCATCCCCCGTTTTCGGCGACGCGTGAGGGCGGATATGTCTACGGCCGTGGAACTGTCGATGATAAGGACAATGTCGCTGCGGTCTTGATGCTGCTGCTGACGCTCAAACGGATGAACGTGCCGCTCGATCGCGACGTTGTCGCGCTGTTCGAGGCGGGCGAAGAAGGCAGCACGCGGGTTGGCATTCAGTACATGGTGAACCAGCAGTTCCCCGCCATTGACGCCGAGTTCTGTTATGCGGAGGGCGGCGGCGTGACGCGCCAGGCGGGTCAGGTGAAGTTTGCGTCCGTGCAGACCCTGGAGAAAATCCCCCATGCGATCGAGCTCACCGCGCGCGGTGTCGCCGGACATGGATCAGTTCCCCTGCAGTCCAACGCCGTCGTGCACCTGTCCGATGCGGTCGCCAAGGTTGGCAAGTGGAATCCGCCAATCCGGCCGAACGAAACCACGGGCGCCTATTTCAAACGCCTCGCGTCAATCTCATCGCCGGAGGAAGCCGAACGCTATCGCAACGCACTCAGTCCCGACCCGAAAATCAGCGGCGCGGCCGACGAGTACTTCCGCGCGAATGAGCCTCGACACGCGTCCATGCTCCGCACGTCGGTTTCACCAAACATGTTCAGCGGCGGCTACAGAGTCAACGTCATCCCCTCCGAAGCCACTGCCACGCTCGACGTGCGAATGCTGCCGGACGAGGACCCAAAAGCGTTTCTCGAACAGGTGAAAAAGATCGTAAACGATCCTGCGGTGGAGGTGAAGTTCGCGGCGCGCGACACCAGACCCGGGGGCACGACGCGACTCAATACCGAAGCGTTTGCCGTTCTCGAGGCAAACGTGACGAAGCACTACAAAGCAATCACGCTGCCGACAATGAGCACGGGCGCCACAGACATGGCGTACCTCCGGGCCAAGGGCATTCAGTGTTACGGCGTGGGCCCGGCCACCGATATCGAAGACGGTCCGAAAGGCTTTGGCGCGCACAGCGATCAGGAACGCATCCTCGAAAGCGAACTGCATCGCTTCGTGCGGTTCCATTACGACATCGTCGCTGATCTTGCAGGACGGCGCTGAATTTCGCGTGCTATAACGGGCGCGGTGAAGCGAGCGGGCTCCGCGTTGGAGATGCTGTCTGCCGGCCTGTTGGGTGCCGCACTCGCCGCAGCCTACGCCGGGCCGCTGCGAATTGACATCTTCGGAATCGGTTTGAGCATCCGTAGCCTTTCGCGCCCGCTGATGGCGACCGCCGTGATGCTCGCACTCAGACTGTGGCTGTTACGCAGCGTCGCGACCGCCTCAACGACACTGGCCGCGATGGCGCGCGTCGCATCTGGAGCCTTGATCGCTGCGGGTCTGCTCGGATGGATCACCTATAACTCACCCACACTGGGCGGCGCCGACAGCTACGGTTATGTCAGCGCGGCCGAACGCTTGCTCCAAGGCGACCTCGTCCAGGAAGAGCCGTTCGTCGCGATCCTGCCTTTTCCTGATGCCATCAGGGCGTCAACGCCTCTGGGGTACGTGCCAGCGGGGCGTTCGGCCAACGCGACAGTTCCCGCATATCCGCTCGGCCTCCCGGCGGTGATGGCTACGGGGATCGCGATCTTCGGATCAAGCGCGCCGTTTTTCGTCGCACCGGTCTGTGGACTCGTGCTTCTGAGCGCAGCGTATCTCATCGTGCTCGCGTGGTATCGCGATCGTCAGATGGCGCTGCTCGCGTGCGCCCTCCTCGCGCTGCACCCTGTTGTGTTCACATACAGCATCCAACCGATGAGCGATGTGCCCGCGACCGCGGCGATCATCGGCGCTGTCGCATTGCTCTCACGGACGCCGTCGAAACCACTCCTGGCCGGACTTGCTGCTGCCCTTGCTGTGACCATTCGACCTGCACTTGCTCCAGCCGCTTTCGTGCTTGCCTCGATACCGCTCGCAATCATGGGCCGGCGTGGCATGCGAGCGGCAATTCGATACCTGTTCCCAGTGGTGATGGGCGTCGTCTTACAGGGATGGACGCAGTGGTACCTCTATGGGAACGCATTTTCGAGCGGCTACGGCAGCGTCGCCGCGCTGTTTTCAAGCGCGACGTTGAACATGAACCTGCGAAGCTATCTGTACTGGGGGGTTTTCGCGCTTGGTCCTGTGTGGGTTGCAGGGCTCGCGGTGGGACTGGCCACGTCGCACCGCACACCTCTGATAACAGTTGCGCTCCTGGGAATCTCTGTGGCGGCGCCGTATCTCTTCTATCGTCCATACGATCACTGGGAAACGTTGCGCTTCCTGCTGCCTGCGCTTGTCCTTGCAACGATCGTCGCATCGTCTGGTTTGCTGTACGTGAGTCGGCGCGTCGCTGGCCATTCGGGAGGCGCGCTGATTGCCGCACTTCTGGCGATATTCGTTGCGTACTCGTGGGCGTCGTGGCTCTCCGCAAACAATGTATTCAGCATGGCCGAGCACGAAGCGCGCCATCGCATCGTCGGCGAGCGAGTCGCTCGCGTGACGCCGCCGAATGCGGTGGTCCTGGCCTTGCAGCACAGTGGAAGCGTGAGGTACTACGCGAATCGCCACACGCTGAACTGGAATGACATCCCCTCCGGTCAGCTCACTCCGACTGTACGCGGACTCCAGCAGCGCGGGATTCCCGTTTTTCTCCTGATCGACAGCGAGGAAGAACGCGCACTCTTTCAGTCCCGTCACGGCCGCGCCATGGAGAATGAGGGGTGGCTTCCGGGTGGCCAGTACCGCAATGTGCAGTTGTTCGAGGCGCCGCCGGAACGGGTGCGATAGGTGCGCTGGGTGCGGAAGTGCGACCCAGAGCAACTGGCAATTGGCAACCGGCCGCAAGGGCGGTAGGCTTGCCCCGTGCGATACGCCGTCGCAGTGCTCCTGCTCTCGGCCGGCCTGGCGCTTCCCCGCGTCGAGGGTCGCGACACCCCCATTCCGGGATGGTTCGATCTGCCCGTGCCGGGCGGCGCCGGCACCATGGCCGCGCTTGGCATTCCGGTGGAAGAACGGGCATTGTCGCTGCCGATTCTGGCCCGCGCTGCCCAGGACGCCGACAGCCGCGCCGCCCTGTCGCCTGAGCGGATGACGCAAATCCTCGCCGCGGTCACCGTTCCCTCCGCAGGAGAGGTCACGGAGGTCGAGTCGATCGTCGTTCCCGCACCGCTGGACGCCGAAACGTGGCGTGAACTCTTGGCGCTCAAGCCGGACGACGATCTCTTTACGCGGTTCCTGGCGGACAAGGAAGCGTTGCTCCTGGCGGCCGCGATCATGAGCACGGATGACACAGTGCGCGCGCTGCTGTCGCGCGACCGCGGCTTGTTACGCTTCTTGTATCGCGATGGCCTGGGAGCCTTCAGCGTTGTCGCGCGCCGGCTTCGCGTCGATGGCGGGCGTTTGGTGGTGCCCGGCGGCACGGGAGCTGACCAAATCTGGGAACGACTCGTTGGCGCTTCACCTGCGCGGCCCTCCGACTTTCTGCGCGCGCTGGTCAGCCGCGATGAGGGACGCCTGGCGTGGTACTTCGACACGCTTGGCGGCATGGACGAAGAGCGGCTGGCAGCGGCTTGGCCATCGGGCTCACCCTCCGCGCGCCGGGAGCACGCCAACACCTTGTACGAATCATTTCGCGATAGCTCGCCACAGTGGAAGCTCGCCGAGCAGCCCTATCGGCGGCACTACCCCGATCCATGGACCGTGATCATGCTCAGCGAGCTGCGAAACGGCAAAGTCGCAGGTCCGTTGGCGGAGCCATTGTCGAGCCTGGTGAAATCGACGACGACGGGAACGCTCCGTGAGCGCCGCGAGAAGGTCGAGGCTTTTTTCCTGGGCCAACGCGTGTTTTCCAATCCCGCACGCACAGAGCTGGCGGACATCGCAATGGTGCTCGACAGCTTCGGGCGGTATCGCGCGTTGCTGCTGGCGCTCGAGCGCATGGAGATCACCGACGTCCGGACGTGGGCCGCTGCAGTCAAGGCGGCACGACATGTCACCGAGAGCGCAAACGATCGACATGAATCGCTGGCCGTGTTTCAAGCAGTCGTCGGCCTTCTCGAGCGCATCAGGCATCTCCGCACCATTGATGTGGCGACCGCGGATCGTCTGATCCAGTCCCTGGCTGACACCGTCCAGCGCAACGATCGCGTGATTCAGTCGATTGCCACGTGGCTCAAGGCTTCCTTTGTTCCACAGCTGCCGCCACTCGAGCGGCCTGATGCATGGACCGGCAAAACCGCGTACGAGTCCATCCTTCTTCAGGCTCTCGGGGGCCCGCGTGAACGCCACAAGCCGTCCATTGAATGGGAAGGTTTGTCGTACGCGGTCGATGTCGTCGCCGCTGAACACGAACGGCTTCGCGCGGTTCGTGCGCGCCTGCCATCACCCGGTCTCGATGCCGCCCTCGACAGCGGAACGCCGCGCGAGCTTGCGGATGCCTTGACCGCCCTCGTGTACACGTCAGCTCTCGGCGACCCGGAAGGGGCGGTCGCGCTCAGTCGGGAGATTGCGCTGCGCCATGACCTTGGTCTCGACGGCACGTCAATCATCCGCGACCAGCGGCCCTGGGGCACTCCGGAAGAGCGGCAAGGACTCGGCCCGTGGCACGTGCAAGGTGCGCTCATCGGTCTTGATCTGGCGTTGTCACGGCTGGCTCTGCGGCGGCTGACCGACGAGCAGATGCCTGCGGAACCGGCGCTGACCTTGAACGACTTCGGGACGCTCACCCGAACCGTTGTGGCGATGGTTCCGTTCGAGTTGGCCGACGCCGACCGCGACGAGCTCGCAAACGCCATTGCGCGCGGACGGCAACGAGTCACCGACGCAGGGGGCGATATCAAAAAGGTGGATGCGCTTGCGCGCCAGGTGCACGTCTCTGCCGTGACGCGCCAGCTGTTGCCCTGGCTCGCTTCACGTCAACCAGAAGGAGTGGCCGAGGTTTTCACCCTGAGGGACTTGATGTGGCTTGGGCGCCCGACACTGTCGCGAAAACAACTCGATCGTTGGGGGGTGGCAGCTGAAGGCTTGGACGGCCGCCGGGTCACAGCCATGCCCCCGCCTGCCCCATGGGAGGATTTTGCCGGGCGCTCGGATGCTGGACAGGTGGCGACGCAAGTGCCGGATCTGACATTGCGCCTGGTCGAAGAAACCGCACGGCTCAAGCTTCCTGCGGTGCTGATCCCTTCGCTGCTCGCGTTCGCCGTGAACGACTACTGGCACGACGTTCGAGCCCGCTTCGGCGATGATTGGTGGCGCATGACCCGGCAGGCGCGCGCGCTCGACTCGACTCGTGTCGAAGACTACGTCGCGGCGCTGACGGGCAACGGACCGCTCCGGGCACGATGATGACCGTTATCGATCGCCTGCTTGTGACCCTCGTCGGCGGCGGCCTGTTCGCGATTGCGGGTGTCAACGGGAGCCCCAGCGTTCAGGAGAAGCCCGGCGAGCTGGCGATCAGGATAGTCTCCCCGGAGCCTGACTCCTATCTGGTCGGATCAGTTCGCCTCAGAGCGGTCGTCGAACCAGCGCGTCGCGTGCGGAGCGTGGCACGTGTGATGTTCTATGCCGACGGGCGCCTGGTCTGCACGCTGATGGATCCTGCGCGCGCAGAATGCCCGTGGGATGCAGGCGTCCACATCAAAGAGCACGTGCTGCGTGTCGTCGGCGAGCTCGTCGGCGGGGGCCGCGTCGTCGCAAGTCTGCGAACCAAAGGGCTCGACATAGTCGATGCCGTGAGCGTCGAAGTCGTTCAAGTCACCGCAGTGGTCTCAGATCGTGGCCGATTCATCAAAGGCTTGCCTCAATCGGAATTCCGGCTCTTTGAAGACGGTGTGCCGCAGAAGATCACACATTTTTCGTCTGAAGGCTCTCCGTTGGAGCTCGTGATCGCTGTTGACGTCAGCGAGAGCATGACCCTCGCAATGCCGCAGCTCAAGACGTCAGTGAAAAAATTCTTGTCGGCGCTTGGACCTAGTGACCAGGTCACGCTGACGGCTTTCAACGACAACCTTTTTACGCTCACGCGGCGCGAAACCAGCCCCGAGCAGCGGTTGCGTGCCGTGGATCGCCTGGCGCCGTGGGGCGGGACGGCGCTGTACGACGTCATCGTGCGTGGCCTGCAACAACTGTCGAACCAGCCGGGCCGCCGGGTGCTGGTGGTGTTCAGCGATGGCGACGATCGCACGAGTCACGCGACGATCGAGTCGGTCGAGCAGGCTGTACGTGCCAGTGACGCGACGCTGTTCATGGTGGCGCTGGGCCGAGGGGTTCGCAACGCGACCCTGAAAAGCAGCATCGAGCGGCTCGTCGATCTGAGCGGCGGCCGCGCGCTCTTCGTGGAACGGAGCGACCGGCTGGATCAGCCGTTTGCCGAGATCCTCGAGGAGCTGGCCAATCAGTATTTGCTTGGCTACCAGACGACGAACAGCAAACGTGACGGCAGTTGGCGCGAGATTAAACTAGAGCTTCGGAAGGAGTCGTTTTCCGTCCGCGCGCGCCAGGGGTACCGGGCGCCTGAGAAGTAGTCAGGCCTCAGGCCCCAGTGCTCAGGCTCGAGGCCCGGTCTGAGGGCCAGGCTAGCTAGTGGATGTTCGTCATGAATGTCAAACCTCTAAGTTGTGCAATCTGCATAATCTGCGTCATCTGCGGCTCCGTTCTATCTGCGGCTCAAACGCCGCAGCAACCTCCGCCACTCCAACCGCAGTTCGAGACACGTGCGGATGTCGTCCTCGTGGACGTCACGGTCGTCAGCGGTGACGGCGAGCCCGTGAAGGATCTGACGGCTGGCGATTTTCAGCTCACGGTCAACGGTCAGGCGCGGAGCGTTCACACGGTGCAATTCATTTCATCGTTGGGAACGGCGGCGGCGCCTGCGAGCGCTCGACTGGCGGAGGTCAGCAGCAACGATGGCGCCTCCACTGGACGCCTGCTGCTCTTCGTCGTGGATGAGAACTATCTGCGACCCGGCGGCTCCACGGCTGTGATTCGGACGGCCGAGCGCGTCATGAAAACGATGCTGCCCGGCGATCTCGTGGGTCTTGCGCGTCTTCCGACCGGCCGCGGAGGGGTGGAGTTCACCACCGACCGGAGCCGTATCCGTCGTGCGTTGAGCGTGCCTATGGGCATGCAGCCGCCCAAGAAGATGGACAGAGTGCGCCTGAGCGAGGCAGCTGCCTTCGAGCGCAACGACCAGATCGTGTGGGAGCAGGTGATTCGCCGAGAGTGTGGAAGTTTGGGCGAGGCGGGCTCTGTGGGCGCGGCGTTCGGGCGAGAGGCGTGTGTCCGTGAGCTGGAAGTGCAGGCGAAAGGCATGATCGATGAAGCCAGTGGCAGGACCCGGCTGTCGATCTCGTCACTGGAGCAGTTGACGGCGCGACTCGGCGGCCTGCGCGCGCCAGTGAATATCGTGCTCTTGAGCGAGGGCCTGTATGTGGGCCGCGATCACAACGACCTGACACAACTGGCGCGGCTTGCCGCGCAGGCGAGAGTGAGCTTTTACGTCGTCCAGCCCGACGAATCGATCTTCGACATGGACGCCCCGTCGGTCGTTGGCAACACCCTCCACGAGACCCTTCTTGCCGAGGGGCTCGAGCAGATCGCAGGGTTTACGCGCGGGTCCTACCACAAGGTGACGGCTGGAAGCGCCGGGATCTTCGAGCGCATCGCGCGTGAGTTGTCCGGCTATTACTTGCTGTCGTTCGAGCCAACCGAGGCCGACCGTTCGTCCCGCGATCGCCGGATCAAAGTCGAAGTGCGCCGTCGCGGCCTCACCGTGCGCGCGCGCTCGACATATGCCGTCGCCGACGCCGCGGCCGCCGCCGCCACGGCCGCCCTGCCTCCCCGAGAGCAGATCAAGGCCCTGCTGACTGCACCGTTGCCGACCGCAGGGCTGCCCATGCGCGTGGCGAGCTATTCCGTGACGAACGCGGATGACTCACGAGTTCGTGTCATCGTCTCCGCCGAGATCGGCGAAGCTGCCACCGAGGCTGCGGACTGGCCCGTCGGGATGATCGTCGTCGACAAGGACGACAAGATCGTTGTGGACAGCACGAGAAACATGACGCTGGCTCCCGCTAGCGAGCGTACGCAGACGCCGCGTCTGATGCTCACCTCGGTGTTACTCGAACCTGGTGAGTACACGTTGCGCCTGGCCGCAATTGGCCCCAACGGCACAGCAGGCAGCGTGCATCACACGCTCGATGCCAGACTCTCCCCGCTGGCTGGCGATGCCGTCAAGGCGTCTGATTTGATACTGACGTCAGAAGTCGAGCCTGGCGCCGCGCCGCGACCCATTCCGTCCGCCGTTGTCTACAGCGAAACGATGGCCGCCATCTTGGAGTTGACCGGCGCGGACGCGAAGCGTCTGGCGGCGTCGCGCGTCGTCGTGCAGGTGGCTGACTCTGAAACGTCGCCAGCGCTCATGACCGCTGATGCTCAAGCGGTGCCACGCGCGACGGGGCAACGGGGGTTCGTTGCCACCCTCAAACTCGGCCTCCTCCCGCCAGGGGAATATGTCGCGCGCGCCGTCGTGACGATGCCCGGACAGCCAGAGGCGTACGTCACGCGATCGTTCCGGCTCGCGCCAGTCGCCACGGCCACTGACGCATCCCCGATCGCGTTGCGCGTGGCCGGCGACGAGGCGCCAGCTCCCCTGCCAATGTCCCGCATCGTCGCGCCCGTGGCGCGCTTCGCCGTCGACGATGTGTTGAAGCCCGAAGTCGTGCGCGGGTTCCTCGACGATCTACACCAGTCGCACCCTGTGTCCGCCTCGAATGCCACCGTCGTCCAGCAGGCACGCGACGGGAAGTTCTTGGTCATCCCGGCCGATAGCCGTAGTCCTGCGAGTGACGAGCCCACGCTCGCGTTCATCCGCGGTCTCGCTCAGTTGGAAAAGAAGCAATACGCGCAGGCTGCCGCGTGGTTCCAAATCTCGCTGAAAGCCGCATCCGATTTTCTGGGCGCTGCGTTCTATCTCGGCGCGGTGCACGCGGCCAACGGGCGCGACACGGATGCCGTGGGCGCGTGGCAGCTCTCGTTGCTGAACGGCGGCAAGGCGGTTTATCCGATGCTCGTTGATGCGACGTTGCGGTTAGGTGACGCGCAAGCAGCTCTCGACCTAATCGCTGAGGCGCCCGAGGCCTGGTCGAGTGACGATGCGCGGCAACGACGCGTGGTGACGGCGCAGGCCATGCTGGGACAGTTTGCACCCGCACTCGAGACGCTCGACGCCATGTTGAAGCGTCAAGCCGATGATGTGGATCTGTTGTTCATCGCGATTCAGGTGCTCTATCGCCAACATCTTGCGCGTCCGCTTCCCGCTGCGGAGCGGGCGCAGTTTGACGACTACTCGAAGCGCTACCTCGACGCACGCGGTCCGGAGGCCGCGTTGGTTACGACGTGGAGAAATTATGTGATGCGGTGAAAGTGTGCACATTCAAGCACTTATAGCGCTGACAGAAGTATTACAGAGGGTCGACGTCTGACCTGCTAACGTTCGAGGGTCATGACACCTGTCACCGCGCTGTACGGGCGCAAGGCTTCAGAAGGCACTACCAACTGGATCACCGTCATCGCGATGTCGGCGTTTCATGTCGGCGCCGTTGCTGCATTCTTCTTCATCGATACTGGCGCAATTCTCGCCGCAGTTGCCCTGTGGATCATTGCCGGTTCGTTCGGTATCGGCATGGGCTATCACCGGCTCCTCACGCATCGCGGGTACAAGACACCAAAGTGGGTCGAGTATTTCCTGACGATTTGCGGCACGCTGGCGCTCGAAGGCGGGCCCATCTTCTGGGTCGCGACTCATCGCATTCATCATCAGTATTCGGACAAGGATGGCGACCCGCATTCGCCCCGCGAAGGGACGTACTGGGCGCACATGGGTTGGATTTTCACCGGCAAGGCGATGCATCACGACACCGATGTGCTGCGCCGCTATGTGCCGGACCTGAGCAAGGATCGCTTTCACGTTGCCCTGACAACCTGGCACTGGATTCCGCAAGTGATGCTCGGGCTTGCAATCCTCGCTTACGGCGGCATTCCCTACGTGTTGTGGGCGGTGTTTTTCCGGACGACCTTTGGTCTGCACGCAACGTGGCTCGTCAACTCTGCCACGCACCTCTGGGGCTCACGCCGCTTCAAGACGCGCGACGATTCCACGAACAACTGGTGGGTCGCGTTGCTGACCTTTGGCGAGGGATGGCATAACAACCATCACGCCCATCCGGTGTCCGCACGGCATGGTTTGGCGTGGTATGAGTTCGACTTCAACTGGATCGGGATCCGGACGCTGCAGATGCTCGGGCTCGCCTGGGATGTGAAGGCGGCCAAGCTGGAACACGTTCACCGCATGCCGCAGCAGACTAACGACGCCGTAGACATCACCTCCGCCGAGCCCGCCCTCGCAGAGTGATCGGATCGAAGGCGGGGGAGGGCGGCCCTTCGGTTCCTTCGGCGCCTTCGATATGATCACTACGTGAACCGCCGCAGGACTGCCACCGTCCTCTTCGTCACCCTCTGCGTCATCCTCGTCGCAGCGGCGGTCACCCTCAACATCGGCTGGATCATCGTCAACGGGCGGCGCGTGCTGCCGCTCGTGCTGGGTATCCTGACCTTTGCCCTCATCATCGCCGGCATCATCGTCTACACGGTGTTCCTCGTGCGTGAAATCCGGCGCAACGACCAGCACGACGCATTCATCAATGCCGTGACTCACGAGCTGAAGACGCCGATCGCGTCGATCCGGCTGTTTCTCGAGACCCTGCAAGCGCGTGAGGTGTCCGACGATCAGCGGCGGGAGTTCTATCGCGTGATGCTCGACGACACCCAGCGCCTGCAAAGGACAGTCGAACAGGTGCTGCGGGCCGGCGTCGCGGGGCAGCGTCTTGCGCTCCAGCACCGCTCACCTGTCGACATCGCCGCGTTGGCGGGCGAAGTGCTCGAGAACGCGCGGACGCGGCACCATTTGCCGTCAGACGCTATGACGCTCTCGGTCGCGTCAGCCGCGCCTCAAGGATTGCTCGTTGACGGCGACGCAGACGAGCTGCGAACGGTGCTTTCGAATCTACTCGACAATGCCGTGAAGTACTCGCAGGCAGCGGTGCATGTCGCCGTCGAAGTCGCAGCGCCGTCCCCTGAAACGGTATGGGTGCGGGTCAGAGACAGCGGCATCGGCATCCCGCGCACGCAACTCAAACGCATTTTTCACCGGTTCTATCGATTCCAGGCCCACGGCTTCAAAGTCAAAGGCACCGGGCTCGGTCTCTACATCGTGCGCTCGATCGTCAAGCAGCATGGCGGCCGAGTCTTTGCTGCGAGCGAGGGCGAAGGCAAGGGATCCACGTTCACCGTAGAACTCCCAAGGCTCGTGCGGACATGAATGCCCACGGTTCATGGTTCACTGTCCACGGCCTGCGGTCCACGGCCTACGGAAGGACCTTTGTGGCCGGAGACTGTCGACCGGTGACTGGTGACCGTAGGCCGTAGGAGACGGATGTGGCGCGAATCCTTCTCGTCGAAGACGAGCATCATCTCGCACAGGGACTCTGCTTCAACCTCGAGGCCGACGGTCACAACGTGCAGGTCACGGGCGATGGCCAAGACGCACTGGACCAGCTTCTCGGCCGGCCTGGCGCTGTCGATCTCGTCCTGCTCGATGTGATGCTGCCGGGACGCGATGGCTTCGAGGTTGCCGCCGAGCTGCGTCGATCGGGGGATTTCGTGCCGATCCTGATGCTCACCGCACGGGGGAGGCCCGAGGATGTACTCCGAGGATTCGAATCCGGCGCGGACGACTACCTGCCCAAGCCCTTCGAGCTCGCGATACTCGTCGCGCGCGTCCGGGGATTGCTTCGCCGCAGCGCGTGGACCCGAGCGACTGAAGGTGAGAAAGAAGGTACAACCGTCGTCACGCCGGCTGCGAAGGACGTCATCAGCTTCGGTGGCAACACACTCGACATGGCCGCGCTCGAGCTACGCGTCGGCACCATGCCCTACCACTTGACGCTCATGGAGGCCGAACTGCTTCACTATCTACTGAAGAATGCCGGCAAGGCCGTCTCGCGCAAGGCCATTCTCGAGGACGTCTGGGACCTGCACGAGGACACGGACACGCGCGCGATCGACAATTTCATCGTTCGGTTGCGGCGGTTTCTCAACGAAGATCCGTCGAAGCCGCGTCATGTCCTCACGGTGCGCGGGGTCGGGTACAAATTCATCGCGGAGCCCGGTAAATGAGCGACGCCAGACGCTTTGATACCTATCACGCTTCTCGAACGAAGTAACGTAGCGGAACACCTTCTCAAGGAGCACCCTATGACACGCTTGTTGGCTGTCGCGATTGCGGCAGTGTTGCTCGTCCCAATTTCCGTCACAGCGCAAACCCCGAACCCCATCATGGACTCCGCCAAGACGCAGTTCAGCATGGTCAAGGGTGTGTTGCTCAAAACAGCGGAAAAAGTCCCTGAGCCCATTTGGGCCTTCAGGCCCACACCCGAAGTCCGCACCTTCGGCCAGATCATCGGGCACGTTGCCGATTCGAACCTGGCGATTTGCGGCGCCGCCGCGGGTGAGAAAGCCCCGCCAGTCAATGCCGAGAAGAGTTTGACGACAAAGGCCGACCTCTCGAAGGCACTTGCAGACTCCTTCGCATATTGCGACAAGGTGATTGCAGGAATGGATGACAAGAAGGGCACCGAGTCCATCAAGTTCTTCGGCGGCATGCAGGCGCGGGCGATGGTGCTGGCGTTCAACACGGCGCACGACTACGAGCACTACGGCAACCTGGTCACCTACATGCGGATCAACAAGATCGTGCCGCCGTCCAGCGAAGGATCAGGGATGGATTAACAGCCAGGTAAAGGCAAAAGGCAGAAGGCAAAGAGACACGTGCAGAGCCGGTTGTTGTTCACGCTTCGAGTTTGTGCCGTTTGCCTTTTTCCTTTCGCTTTAGCCGCTTGCAATCCGCTCTACTGGGTGGGCATCCGGTTTCTCTACGATGAAGTACCCCTGCCCGCCGCGCAGATCGTTCGAGACATTCCATACGATCCATCTGCGCCGGACGATGCGAAGCGTCAACTCGATCTGTTCACACCGGCTGGCAAAGACTGGCCGATCGTCGTGTTCATACACGGCGGCAACTGGGACACGGGCGATCGCGGACTGAAAATCGGCGGCGCGGACATTTACGGCAACATTGGTCGCATGCTTGCGAGCCACGGGTTTGGGGCCGCTGTTATCAGCTATCGCCTGCTCGACGCTCGAATCGACTGGCAGCTGCAGGTTCGTGATGTGGCTCGGGCTGTGGCCTGGGTCCAGCAGAATGCCACCAAGCGCGGAGGGCGTGCCAAGAGCGTGTTCCTCATGGGCCACTCCGCGGGCGCTCAACTGGCGATGCGACTGGCCGCTGATCCGACGTGGTTGGCCGAGGCCGGTGGGGATTCGTCCGAGCTCTGCGGCGTCGTTGGGGTCAGCGGCGCAGCGTACGATCTTGACGATCCCGAAACGCTGGCGCTGGAAACAGAGCCACAGGTACTACCCACGGAGATTTGCGCGAGGCGCAGGCAACAAGACGTGGAAGCGCGATGCGTCACCCATCCATTGGCTCGACTCGGACGACCCGCCGTTTCTTCTGCTGTATGCCGAGGGCGACTACAAGTCGCTCATTCGCCAGTCACAGCTCGCGGACCAACGTCTGCGGAAACTGGGCATCGGCGCAGGCCTGGTGCGCGTCCCCGGCACGAATCACGGTCGTATTGTCTTGAAGCTCAGTCAGCCGATCGGTGTGGCCGGCGAATCGATCCTGAAGTTTTTGCGCAACACCCGATGCCCACGCAGTCTCGAATGATCCCGCACCGCCGCACCCCCGTACCCCCGCACCTACCTGCCCTTCACATCGTACGCGTACACGTTGTCCTGATCGCGAATGATCAGTTTGCCGTTCGTGATGATCGGATGGCTCCACGTTGGCGGTCCGACGGTCTGGATGCTGAACCGGCCCCGCTCGCGATACGCGGTCGGTGACGCCTCGGCGAGCCCCACCACACCGCCTTCGCTATAGAGATACAAGCGCTCGTCCGCGACAATGAGCGAGCCTTTGCCTACGCTGCGATCGCGCCACACCATCTCGCCGGTATCGAACTTCAATGCCGTCAGAATGCTGCTCGAGAAGCCGTAGATATGATCGCCCACCACCACCGACGAGGCATGATGATTGCGCATCTCACGCGTGAAGTAGACCTCCTGTGCCGAGGCAATGTTCCCGGCAGCCTTGACTTCGATGAGCGCCGCGCCGGTGCCGTAGTCGGATGAGAAGAAGACGCGATTGCCTCGCACGATCGGCGTCGCGATGTTGGCGGTGTTGTTCGACGCGCGGTTGTAAGTCCACAGCAAACGCCCGTCGCGTGGATCGACGGCCAGCGCGCGCTGACCGGTGAAGAACACCACCTGTTGCAGGCTTCCCGTGCGCAGCAACATCGGTGACGAGTAACCAGGGTCGTCATTGTGATTCTGCCAGAGGGTCGTGCCATCCTGCTTGTTGATGGCCACAATCGACGCGCGCCGCCCGCCGGCATTGAGAATGATGCGATCGCCGACGATGAGCGGCGACTCGCTGTAGCCCCAATACGGAGTATTCCCGCCGAAGGTCTGCACGACGTTGACGGACCACCGTTTCTTGCCGGTCGCCGCGTCGAGGCACGCCAGTTCGCCGGTGCCTCCGAATGCGTACACCCGATCGCCTTCCACGGTCGGCGTGCTCCGCGGGCCGTCGCCCATCTCGTTCCGGAACCGCTGCCCGTTGGCCACTTCCCACAGGCGCTTGCCCGATGCGGCGTCAAACGCGATCACGTACTCGACGTTGCCGCGCGAGCCAAGCGTGAATAGCCGTCCGTTCGATGCGGAGAACGAGGAGAAACCGGTGCCGGCCCCCGCTGTCCGCCAGAGCTGTGTTGGACCGTTGGCGGGCCACTCCTTGAGCAACCCCGTTTCAGCCGAATGCCCATCCCGATTCGGTCCCCGCCACTGATGCCAATCAGGGATCTGAGCCGCGACGGAGGTCAGGCCCCAGGCCCCAGACGACGGTCTCCAGGTGCCTGGGACGAACTGGCAAGTCCAAGGCACCAGAAAAACCAAAGCGATCAGAGCGGTGAGACTACGCATAAACGGTTAGACGCGCGCGGTTCACTTTTGCCTTCTGCCTTGTGCCTTGTGCCTTGACGCCTGACTAATCGTAAGGCGTCAAAGCAGCCGGAAGTGACGCCACGAAGTCGTTCTTGAACCGCTCCGAATAATTCGCCAGCAATTCGTCCACCCGCGCCGGGTTGGGCGATCGCACGATCAGTCCGGCGTGATTCGGCTTTTGCAATCTCCACACGATCTCGGGATCCGTGTACGCACTCAGGTCGGGAGACTCCTGTCGCGCGAGCGAGACGATCAGGCCGCCGTAGTCCGATTGCATGGCCGGAACAGCGTAGGGCCTGCTGCCACCCGCAACTTCGATCTTGGCCCACTCCGCCCACATGTTGATGCCGGTCGCGTTCTCGATCAGATCCGCGATGTGCGCACCCCCAACGCGGGCCGACGTCTCGAGAAAGATCAGTCGTCCGCCGCTGCCGCGAATGTATTCGCTGTGCGACACGCCGCGCACCAACCCGAGCGCTGTCAGCAAACGTCTGTTGAGCGCCAGCAACTCTGCGGTTTCTCGCGAGTCTCGTGGCATCAGCCGCGTCGTGAAGACACCGCCCGAGTGAGAGACGTCGAATGGCGGAGTGCCGTACTTGCTGGGCACGGCCGCCAGCACTTCGCGGTCGTACACAATGGAGTCGACGTGGCATACGTCGCCGGCGACATACTCCTCGAGCAGGAAATACGATCGCTCGTCACCGAGCGCCTCGGTCGCTTCCCACATCTCGTCTTCAGTGTTCAGCTTTCGAATACCGATTGCCCCGGCCTGATGGCGGGGTTTGAGCAACCACGGTGGCGGCACGCGCCGGCAGAACTCGCGCATGCGATCCTCGTTGAGCACATGGACGAATTCCGGCACCGGCAGCCCGTCATCCTGCGCCTTGACTCGCATCGCGAGCTTGTCGCGGAAATGGCGCATCGTCGTTTCGCCCATTCCGGGGACGCGCAGGTGCTCGCGCAGTGCCGACGCCTTTTCCAGGTCGAAATCGTCGAGGGCCACGATGCGATCGATCGTGGCCTTGCGCGCGAGATGCGACGCACCGAGGATGAGGTCATCCATCTTCCACCGCTTTTTGTCGTCCTGCATGTAGAAGATGTCGTCCAGGCTCTCGCGCGGCCATTCCGCTTCCCGAAGACTCGCGGAGGTCACGAGCAGCACCCGGCAGCCCTGCCGCTTCGCCTCGCGGAGAAACTCGAATCCTTTGTGGTACGAAGCGAGACACAGAATCGTCAGGGACATCGTCACACGCCTCCCACGCGGTAGTAGCAGACCGCCGAGAGAACGACGACGAGCAGAAAAATCACCCCAATCATGACCGGCGTGCGGACGTGCACGTGAGACGGGGTCACGCGTTTGAAAACCGACACGTCGCGAATGGTAGCATCAGGCCCCAGGGATCAGGCCCCGGAGACGACTTCGGGCTGGGGGATTTGAGCCCTGAGGCCGGGCCCCTGGCCCGTGGCCTCTTTGGTATGCTGAACTCATCATGAGCAAGCGCATCCTTCTGTTCCTCGCGACCAACCTGGCCATCATGGTCATGGTGTCGATTGTCCTGGGCCTGCTGGGGGTTTCCGGCTACATCCTGCCCGGCGGCGGAGTCGATTACGGCGCCTTGATGGTCTTCTGCCTCGTCTGGGGCATGGGCGGCGCGGTGATCTCGCTGTTGATGTCGCGTTGGATCGCCAAGCGTGCGATGGGCGTTCAGCTCATCGACGCCACGACCGGACAGGGAGAGCTTGCGTGGGTGTATCGCACCGTTCAGAGGCTCACGCAGCAGGCGCAGTTGCCGATGCCGGAAGTCGGGGTGTACGACTCGCCCGAAGTCAACGCGTTCGCGACCGGCCCCAGCCGCCGCAAAAGCCTGGTGGCCGTTTCAACCGGCCTGCTCCGCGGCATGCGGCCCGAAGAGGTTGAAGGCGTACTCGCGCACGAGGTCGCCCATATCAAGAACGGCGACATGGTCACCATGACGCTCATCCAGGGCGTGGTCAACGCCTTCGTGCTGTTCCTGTCGCGCATCATCGCCTCAATTGTCCGGCAGGCAGTTGATGAGCGCTACGCATACATTCTGGGCTTTGTCGTGACGATCGTCCTCGACATCGTGCTCGGTTTCGTGGGCATGATGATTGTCGCCTGGTTCTCGCGCGCGCGCGAATTTCGTGCGGATGCGGGAGGCGCATCGCTGGCTGGCCGGGGCAACATGATTGGCGCGCTGCGCCGGTTGCAGAACACGCAGCAGCTGATCGACAACCGCGAGCCGGCTTTGGCCACGCTGAAGATTTCGGGCAAGCGGGGGATGGCGCTTTTTTCGACGCACCCTCCATTGGAACAGCGGATTCGCGCTCTGGAGTCTGGCCCAACCGCCGAGTGATGATGCTGGGCTGAGACTTCGGCGCCTCAGCCCTGCGGCCCTTCGGTGGTGCGGACCCTTCGGCCCTTCGATACATGCCATCAGAGACTGTCGAAGCTCGCGGTCACTTGATTGACTCCGGTGATCTGCAGGGCATTCTCACCACGATCGTCGAACACGGCGCGAATTACGAGATTCAGCGCTTCGACGTCGGCCGGACCAACGAGGATGTGTCGAAGCTGACCATCACGGTCACCGCGGATACTCGGCCTTCACTCGTCCATCTCCTCGAAAAACTGTCTCCATACGGCTGCTACGTCGACAGCCTGCCGGATGCGGTTGTGCGGCCCGCCGACATCGACGGCGCAGCACCTGAAGATTTTTACTCCACGACGAACCACCGCACCGATGTGCGGCTCGGCGGGCAATGGATTGCGGTCGAGCACCAGCGCATGGACGCCGCGATCGTCGTGACGGGCGCTGCGGCAACCTGTCGCAAGTTGCGCGACATTCGCCAAGGCGATCAGATCGTGTGCGGGATGCATGGCGTTCGCGTGAGGCCCGACGTGCAGTCGCGGGATCGCCCGACGTTTGGCTTCATGAGCAACGAGGTCTCCTCGGAGCGTCGCGTCGAAACTGCGGTTACCCGCGTCGCAGCGCTGATGCGCCGTACGCGCGAAGAAGGTGGCCGCATCGCATTCGTCGCCGGACCCGTGATCGTCCATACCGGGGGAACGGATTACTTCTGTGATCTCATTCAACTCGGCTACGTGGACCTCGTGCTCTCAGGCAACGCTCTTGCGGTGCACGACATCGAATTTGCGCTGTCCGGGACCTCGCTCGGAATCGACCTCACGTCGGGTCATCCCGTCGAGCACGGGCATCGCAATCACATGCGTGCGATCAATGTGATCCGACGCGCAGGCGGCATTCCACAGGCCGTCGCCACAGGCGTGCTGACCTCGGGAGTCATGTATACCTGCCACATGCACAACGTTCGCTACATCCTCGCCGGATCGATTCGAGACGACGGCCCGCTGCCGGACACGATCATGGATCTGGTCGCGGCGCAGGATGCCTACGCTGACGCGCTGACCGGCGTCAGCATGGTCGTCATGCTGTCGTCGATGCTGCACAGCATCGGCGTCGGCAACATGCTGCCGTCGTGGGTGAAGGTGGTATGCGTGGATATCAATCCCGCGGTGGTCACCAAATTGGCGGATCGTGGGTCGACGCAGACGATTGGAATCGTGACTGACGTTGGATTGTTTTTGCACCAGTTGGCTGAGGCGCTAAAAGTCTAGTCACGTACGATGCACAGAAGCGCTGAAGCACGGAAGCAAAAACAATCAAATTCCGCGCTTCCGCGATTCCGTGCATCGTTCGTAATATGGCCTTGATGTTCAAGACCCTTCTCGATCCGCCTACGCTGGCACGTCACCTCAGCGATTCAAACTGGGTCATCGTCGATTGCCGCTTCGATCTCAGCGATCCTGCCAGCGGTGAAGAGTTGTATCTCGAGTCACACATCCCGGGCGCCCGGTATGCGCATCTCGATCGTGATCTCTCGGGAGAAAAGAACGGATTCAACGGCCGGCATCCGCTGCCAACAGCCCACCAGATGCGTGAGCGATTCGGTGCCCTGGGTATTGCACCTGGCACGCAGGTGGTGGCTTACGACGCCGACAGCGGTATGTACGCCGCCCGACTGTGGTGGATGCTGCGGTTCATGAGGCATGACGAGGTGGCTGTGCTCGACGGCGGATTTGCACGTTGGGTTCGTGAAGGCTACGACATTCGCCGTGGTCACGAGGAGTGGAGGCCCGCGACCTTTACGGGCACGCCGCGTGACGACTGGTGGCTCGACGCAACTGCAGTTTTCGACGGCCTTGACGATCCTGCGCGTCTGCTCGTGGACGCGCGTGCGGAACACCGCTTTCGTGGCGAGAGCGAGACGCTCGACAAGATAGCCGGACACATTCCTGGTGCGAAGAACTACTTTTTCCAGAACAATCTCGCAGAAGACAGGACGTTCAAGCGCGCGGACGAAATCCGGAGTCAGTGGTTGAGCCTGCTAGGTGGCACCGCGGTCGATCAGGTCGTCATGTACTGCGGATCTGGGGTCACGGCCTGCCACAACCTTCTGGCCCTACAACACGCAGGCTTGGGCGGCGCCCGGCTGTATCCCGGTTCCTGGAGCGAATGGTCGAGCGACGCTTCGAGACCTATCGAAACGGGCGACGCGGCCGCAACCGCGTGACCCGGGGCAACCGACGCCCCTTACCTGCCCCAACTGCCCTGCCTGCCCCAATTCCGCCAACGTCGCGGCCCCAACTTACGTCCAAGACCGGGTAGGAGCCACCTATGAATTTTCGTTTTGTCTTCACCCTTGGCGTCGCGGGCACGGTCGCGCTGGCTGCCAATGTTGGCGCACAACACGCCGACCATGATTCCATTCGCATCACGCTGCCTGACAGAGTTGTCACGCGGGTCGTCACGCACACTGCGGTTCATCAGTCTTTCGATCAGGACCCCTGCCGTGATGCCGGATGGGACGACGAGTACTACCGCACCTGCGAGGTCCGGGAAGAATCGCTCCCCGCGGGGCCGTTGACCGTTGACGCCGGCCGGAACGGCGGCATTCAGGTCGAAGGGTGGGATCGTAACGAGATTCGCATCCGTGCTGTGGTCACCGCGAATTCGCGCAGCGAGGCCGACGCCAAGCAGCTTGCCTCAGAGGTGCAAGTCCAGGCGGGTGGCGGCAAGGTGTCGTCCTCCGGTCCGTCCACCAGGAATCGCGAGTGGTGGTCGGTCAGCTTCCGAATCAACGTACCTCGGAAAAACGACCTCGATCTGAATGCCAACAACGGCGGCGTGAGCATCAGCGGCGTGTCGGGGACCATTCGGTTCCAGACCACGAACGGCGGCGTCAAGCTCTCGAATCTCGGCGGCGATGTACGTGGCGAGACGCGTAATGGTGGATTGAACGTCGCGCTCAGTGGCAGTCGCTGGGACGGCTCCGGCCTCGACGTCGAAACGTCCAATGGCGGCGTCACCCTGACGATTCCCGAAGGCTACAACGCTGACCTGACCACTCGAACTGTCAACGGCGGATTCCGCACTGACTTTCCGATGACGATTCAGGGCGAGCTCTCGCCCCGCCAGGGGATCTCGACAACTCTGGGCTCCGGCGGCCCGCCCGTCCGCGTAAGGACGACCAACGGGGGATTGAGGATTAATAAGCAATAGTCATCGGACTGTAGGCTGGTGTAACCTCTTGCGCGGGTGAAGAAACTTCTCGTCGGCTGTTTGATCATCACGGTCCTTGGCGCGATCGTGTTGGCCGTCGGAGGTTTTTTCCTCTACCGCGCTGCCCGCCCTGTCATCGATAACGCACGCAACTATGTTGAAGGCTTGAGCGAGCTCAGCGAGCTCGACAAGCAAATTTCCAACACGACTCCGCACGCGCCTCCGGCGACCGGTGAGCTCACCGAGGCGCAGATGGAGCGCTTTGTCCGCGTGCAGGAGAGTGTGCGCGCTGCGCTCGGTCAGCGGTTCAACGAGATCGAAAAGAAATACCAGCACATGCGGGCAGAGGCCGAGGCAAAAAAACAGCCCTCAGTGAGTGAGATGCTCAGCGCGCTCTCAGACCTCGGGAACCTCTTTGTCCAGGCCCGACGCTATCAGGTCGACGCGCTCAATCAGGAGGGGTTTTCACAGTCGGAATACTCGTGGGTCCGCGATCGCGTCTTCCAAGCCGCCGGCATGGAGGTCACGTCAATGGTGGATCTGAAGAAGGTTGAAACAGCTATTCGCGAAGGCACGGGCATCGACAACATTGGTGCGCCGCGAGTGCCATCGCCTGATGTCCCGGAGAAGAATCGCGCGCTCGTGAAGCCACACCTCGACAAGATGGATCAGTGGATCCCACTCGCATTCTTTGGACTGTGAGTGATCGGTAGACCCGCCTCTTCCCATGCGGCGCACCCACCGACCAGATTACTGACCTCCTCGAGGCCAGCACGGCGAAGGAGGCTGGCAGCAATGGCCGAGCGCCCGCCGGTCTGGCACTGCGTCACGACTGGCTGACCTTTCGGTAGCTCTTCGAGGCGATCGAGCAGATGGCCAAGTGGAAGATGGATAGCACCGGGCAGATGGCCGCTGGTCCATTCGCTGTCGTGGCGCACATCGATGACGACCGGCGCCCGCTCACCCCGCATCTCAGCGAGCTCGTTGGGTGCCACTTGGGGGATGCGCGCAAGCGGTTGGCGGACGCGCTTGAGCGCCGTGTGTGAAAAAAATCCCGCGAGGCGATCGAGGCCGACCAGCGCAAGAGCCCGAACAATTTCTGTGAGTCGTGTCTCCGCTCCCTGCCCCAGCAGTACGTAGAAGTCCGCGTCGTACGGGATCAACCACCCGGCCCAGGTCACAAAGCTTGACGTCAACGGCAGGTTGAGCGTCCCGGGGGCAAATCCAGACGCATATTCGGCGGCGGACCGCGTGTCAATCACGAGATTGCCCGCGGACAACCGACGCGTCAGTTCGCCATCGTCCATGCGAGGCGGCGCAGCAAAGCGACCCAGAAGTCGTGGCCCCTCTTGGTTCAGCCGCTTCATCGTCGCGAAATACTTCGGCGGATCCGGCTGCCCGGCGAGCACGGCCGCAACGAACTCGTCTTCATTGGCGATCTTGAAGGCCCAGTTGAAGCGGCGCTCGTACCCCAGCGTGCTGTGAGGGACTGCGCTGATGCCTTTGCCACACGACGACCCGGCACCGTGCGCGGGCCAGATCTGCAGCCACTCTTCGAGGTGGTTGAAGGCTCGAAGACTGCGATAGAGCGTCCGCGCGCTCTGCTCCATCGTTCCCGTGAGGTTTACCGCGCGCTCGAGCAGGTCAGGGCGGCCTACATCCCCAACGAAGATGAAGTCGCCGGTTGCCGCAGCGAGCGGCGAATCGGCCACCGCGCCGTCAGTGATGAGAAACGTCAGGTGCTCCGGCGTATGACCTGGCGTGTGAACCGTTTCGACTGCGACGTTGCCGATCGCGATGCGATCGCCCCCGCGAATCATCCGGCCTTCGCTTGCGAAGCCGTACTTCCAGTCAGCGCCGCCCTCGTCAGACAGCAGCAGCGTTGCACCGGTCCGTCCTGCGAGCTCGCGGCTTCCTGACAAGTAGTCGGCGTGAATGTGGGTCTCGGTGACGTGCGTAATCCGAAGGTTCTCGGCGGCGGCCGCGCCGATGTACGCCTCCGCATCGCGAAGCGGATCGATCACGAGGGCCTCGCCGGAGGCGCCGCACCCTATCAGATAGCTCGCTTGTGCGAGCGCCGGCTCGAAGAACCGTCGAACGATCATCGCTGCGGCCCCAGTCGCGAGCCTGCCCTCATCGACCCTTGCGTCTCATCGTCTCAGACGACAGTTTCTGAGCGGCCTCCCGAAGGGCTTTCCCCATCGGCGATTTATCCCAGCCATGATCGCCGAGATCGAAGCTGCCAATGGCACTCCAGATGTCGGTCCCGACGCCGACGTCGGTGTTGCTGCCCTCAACCTGGAACGTGTCCGACACCTCGCCGTCCTTGCCGGTGAGCTCGACGTGCATCTTCACCTCCGCGCGAGTGCGTGTCATGCTGCCGCCGACGCTCGTGCCGATGCGCCCGCCCAGTCCACCGGTCGAAATGCGATTGCTGCCG
This sequence comes from uncultured Acidobacteriota bacterium, assembly GCA_963846425.1. Taxonomy (GTDB): domain Bacteria; phylum Acidobacteriota; class Vicinamibacteria; order Vicinamibacterales; family UBA2999; genus JACCSI01. Next base: position 551,309 of record CAWJVW010000005.1, read on the forward strand.
CGCGAAGTTGTCGCCTCGAGAATCGTTCCCGCAATGATCAGCTGCAGACCGTTCTGTTCGGCAAGTGCGGCAAGTTGCTGCGCCGAGAGCGGGAGCTTCGCGCCGTCCGGCACGTCGAGCAGCACGGGTTGGACGCGCTTATCCGTGATCATCTCCGCGCGTACGAGCTTGGCGAGCGCGGTAGCTGCCGCGTGCGTACCACCGTCCACGTTCGCAACGTCGAACGGCAGCAGGCCGATACGCAGCCGCTCCTGCGCGGAACCGGTCCCCATTGCCAGCGTCAGCATCACAAACAAAACAGTCTTCATCGTGTGCATGGCCCTTCCCCAGTCGAGCTTAACGCAAGTTGTCGATCGGCACCGGCTCTATCGAATCAGCCGGTGTGAATCCGAAGACGGCGCCGTAAAAGAATAATTCGGCTTCCAGACTCCGGATGATGTTTTCAGCCTTCCGGAAGCCATGCTGCTCTCCCTGAAACGCGACGTACGCCACCGGGAGCCCCTTTTTTCGCACTGCCGCGGCCATCATCTCGGATTGATTCGGCGGCACGACTTTGTCCTCGAGACCCTGAAACAGAATCAGCGCGCATGACAGTCGATCGGTAAAGTGAATGGGGGAGCGCTGACGATACAGCTCGCGCCGAGCGGGGTACGGCCCAACCAGGGAGTCGAGGTAGCGTGACTCGAACTTGTGGGTATCCTCGGCGAGCACCTCGATGTCGCTGATCCCGTAATAGCTTGCGCCGGCTTTGAAAGTGTCGTGAAAGGTCAACGCTGCCAGCGTCGTGTATCCGCCGGCACTCCCGCCGCGGATGATCAGGCGATTGGGATCGGCATGGCCCGCCGACACCAAATGCTTCGCGGCGTTCACACAATCAGCGACGTCGGCGATGCCCCATTGTCCCTTGAGTCGATCGCGATAGATCCGGCCATAGCCAGTGCTGCCACTGTAATTTACGTCAAGCACTGCAAAGCCGCGGCTGGTCCAGAACTGAACTCCCTCATCGAAGACGTCTATCGTCGCGCCCGTTGGCCCGCCATGGCTCACCACGAGCAGCGGCGGAGGTTGACCGTCGGGGGCCGCATAGTCAGGATTTCTGGGCGCGTAATAGAACGCGTGGACGGGCTGGCCCTCGGATTCAAACGTGATCGCTTCTGCCGTCGAAATCCAGGCAGACTCGATCTTCTCGCGCGTGGCTGATCGAATGATCTCGACATTTCCAACGGTTTCTCGAGGATGTCCGGAGTCCAGTCCAACCTGCACAATCGCAAGTGGTTCCGTCGGAGAGCCGCCGATGAAGAACAGTTCGCGCGGCGTTGCGCGAACGCCATCGAGTGGTTCCAGTGGGAGGTCAATGGGCTCGAACCTGCCGGACTCCGCGTCAAGCAGCGCCAGCTTCCATCGTCCGCCCTGTGTGTAGGTGACCACGAGACGCTCGGTATCGACGAATGCGTAGGTGGTCTGGCTGAAGGTCCACTGCGGCTTGCCAAACTCCGCAGGCATCTCGTGCAGCGCCTCGATCTCGAACGGGGCGCCCGCGGCACCTGCCCGATAAAGATTCCACCATCCACTCCGGTCCGACACGAAATAGAGCCTGCCATCCGCAGACCACTCTGGTTGAAATATCGATTCAGTTGCGCTTCCCGCGACTTTCGCGAATGAGTTCAGCTCGCCCTCCGATGTGACATCAGCCGCCCAGAGCTCCGTCCCATCCCACGGCATGTTCGGATGGTTCCATTGCAGCCACGCCATCCGAGACCCATCCGGACTCAGAATTGGATCCGAGTAGAAGTCAGCTCCTTCGACGAGAACGGTCTGGTTGCCGCCAGTGAGTGGCAACGACACAACCATGTTCGTCGGCTCGTCCATGGCCTGTGCCTTTTGCCTTGTGCCTTGTGCCTTCTGCCTTTCGCTTTGTGCCTTCTGTCTTTTGCCTTGATCCGTACGGTCTTCCCTGACGCAGATGAGTCGTTGGCGCATCGCGTCGACGCGACAATCTGCGTAGAGGTAACCCTCGCCAGTCAAGGCAACGGGCACAGCGCCTCCTGCCTGCCGGTAGAGCTTTTGATCGTCGAAGTTCGAGAAGTAAATCGTGCCGTCGTGTACCGTGTAGGCTGCCCCGCCATACTCGTGCACCCGCGTCCGCACGTTGAATCCGGCCGGCGTCACATCTTCAATCCGACCGTCCGGCGTGCGCCGAACGATCACGTAGCGCCCGCTCTCGGATGCCCGGCCTTCGACCCAATACAGATCGCCTCCGTCGAGCACGAGATGATCGAGCCGAAGTTTCCCGGCCGTCACGCGGGCCGCCGTCAGCGGGGATTGCCAGGTGCCGTAGGGTGCAATCGTTTTCATCGTGAGACGCGGAGGGCAACCTTGGTCGACGCCACGATCAGTAACTGACCGCGAGGGCGACGATCAACCGGACGAGCGCTTCGAGATCACGATGGTCCATGATCTCGACCGGCGAGTGTGAATAGCGCCCCGGCCATGACAGGCCGACATCGATGGCCCCGCCTGCACTGAAGGCTCCCGCATCGGTCCCGCCGCTTGTCGTCCCGAGCTGCAGCGGTATCTTCGCGTCACGCGCGATGGCGACAATCCGATCGACGATGTGTGGCGGAACAATCGTGCGGCTGTCGAGAATGCGAAGCACGGCGCCGTCCCCAAGCTTGGCGCCGGCGAGACGTTGCGAGTCCACCGGCGTATCCGATGACACGAACGTGTCGACGGCAAACGCCGTATCGGGCGTCAAGCGCGTTGCCAGATGCGTCGCCCCCGTGAGGCCGGTTTCCTCCTCGACCGACCAGGCAAACGTCACCCGATTGGGCACTTTCGCGGGATCGATCTGGGCCAGCGCGAGCAGGAGCGCGGCCGATCCATTGCGGTCGTCCATTGAGCGCCCGGTCGCACGCTGGGACCCGAGCGGCGTGAACTGTTTACGAACCGTCGCACTCTGACCGATGGCAATCCCTAACGCGCTGGTTTCGGCAGCTGTGTCTGTTCCGAAGTACAGGGCAAGCTGCTTGATCTCGGGCTGCGCCTCCTTCGCGGTCGCATATCCCACACGCGGAGTCAGCAGCGCCGGCACCAATGCCTTTGGTGTGACCACCATCACCGGGTGTGATTCGTAGACCGACAAGTACATGCCGCCACGGGTGCGGACGATCGCGGTGCCATCTTCCGCGAGGCTGGTGATCTCGAACCCGACCTCGTCCATGTGCGCAACGAACACGAGCGGTTTGCCGCCGCTCCCGAAGTTCACCGTGACATTACCGCGATCGTCCACCTCCGCCTTCGCCCAGCCAGGCAATCGCTTGAGAACCTGCTCACGTACCGGCGCCTCATGGCCCGAAACTCCATAGGACTCGATCAGCGCAGCCAGCGTCTCGAACCTGCGATCTGTCTTCGCACCTGCGGCACCTGCCGCACCTGTCGCACCCACCGCACCTGTCGCACCCACCGCACCTGTCGCACCTGCCGCACCTGTCGCACCTGCCGCACCTGTCTCCAAACGCAACCCAACCGCCGCCACGACCATCGCGGCAAGCGCATCAACGTCACGCGCGTCAACCGTCTCGACCGGGGTTTGCGCGAACCTTACGGGAACTGTCGAGATGTGTGTCTCGAGTGCCTTCCAACGCTCCGGTAAGTTCATTCGCAGGCGTGTTTGCGGTAGCGTCTGCACCGAAACCTTGGCCCTTTTTGCGGCATCGAGCAGCAGAGTATCGCCCTCGCCGATGACGGCGCCGGCGCCGAGTTGGCCGGCAGCCCCCCGGGGATCGTCACCGGGATCGGATGCGCCACGCAGCACGACCAGTCGATCCGGGTGGTGCGTCTCGAGCAACCGCGTCAATCCTCGATTCCCGTACTCGGATTGCGTGACCCACGCGAGCGTGACGCTGCCTGTCGTTCCTCGTCCAGAACTCCGACGAACGACTTCTGCAACTGCAAGCGCTGCCGCACGCGCTGCCGCTGCAACGCCGCTGACGCGGCTCCCCGCGAGCCGCGTCGCGCGCTCTCGAAGCGTCATGCTGTCAAGCAACCGGATGCCCAGCTTCTCCACGGCAGCGCGCGACTCCGCGCCAACGTCAATCCAGATGTCGTCGATGGTCTTGATCCGCGCTTCGTCCTCCTGATTCCGGAACGCACGCAGGTGAGTAGAGGGGGTAGCCGTGACGCCAGCCACCATTCGACCCGTTGCCGTGCGAATCAGAATCGGCTGTCCGACGAAGTACTGGGTGCCCAGCCGGGACGCAGGCGCCGTCGTATGACGATGCACACGCAGATATCCATTGTCTGTAATCGCCGATACGACCAGCCCGCTTTCGTCGAGCGGCGCAACGATCAGCGTGTGCGGCGTGCCATTGCCAGTCCGAATCACGATGTTTCCGAGGTTGTCGGCCCGAACGCGCGCGGAGGCCGGCAGAAGCATCTCGATGGCTTCGCGAACGTCCGACTCGTATCCCGCGACACCGGGCACTGAGACAAGCTGGATCAGGCGCCCCGCGGTATCGGCAACGGCTTGAGTGGGGCTGAGCATCAACGTCACGACAAAAACCGCCATCCACGTCCAGAACGAAAGCTGTCGCGAATCGTCGTCACGAACCATTGCTCAACCCCTGTCCACCAAAATGCAGAAACACAGCGTCTTGAACCACGCCGGAGAGGTTACCATCGCCACGTGTTGACAAGGCGTGAAGTCCTTGCGGCGTTGCTGACGTCACCGACATGGGCGCATATTGTGGCTGCGCAACAGGCCACGGCGCGCGGCGACGACCTCGCATGGCTCGACATTGCTACGCTGACCTCACGCATTTGGAGTCGTGAGATCTCTCGCGTAGAGGTGATCGACGCGTACTTGCGGAGGATCGAGCGGCACAACAGCACGCTCAGTGCTTACGTCACCGTTACAGCCTCCCAGGCGCGTGAAGCCGCGCACCGTGTCGATGCCAGACGGCCGGCCGATCGGGGTCGGCGCGCGCTCGATGGCGTTCCAATCGCGCACAAAGACCTCTTCGAGACAGCGGGTATCCGCACGACCGCGGGATCGCGGCTGTTCGATCGATACGTGCCCGCACGAGACGCGATGGTCGTCTCGAAGCTCAGCGCGGCGGGTGCGATCACCCTTGGCAAGACGAACACCCACGAGCTTGGTGGCGGCGTCACGACTATCAATCCTTTCTTTGGAACGACCCGCAATCCGTGGGATCGCACGAGGATCGCCGGTGGATCGAGCGGCGGATCGGCCGTGGCGGTGGCGTTTGGCCTCGCCGCGGCCGCGACAGGGAGTGACACTGGCGGCAGCGTCCGGATACCCGCCGCCTTTTGCGGATGCGTCGGGTTCAAGCCCACGCACGGCCGACTCAGTATTGCGGGCCTGCTCGGCGCTTCACCGACGTTCGATCACAGCGGAGTACTCGCACGTAGTGTCACCGATGCGTGGCTGATTTATCGCGCAGCAGCGGACATTGTTGCGCCGCCAAAGCCTTCTGGCTCTGGTCGATTGCGAGTTGGCGTGGCCCGCAACTTCTTTTTTGACGAGCTGACGACCGATGTCGCCCGATGTATTGAAACAGCCATTGAACGTTTTCGATCGATGAAGGCAGACGTGCGCGACGTGACGTTCCCAATCGACAGCAAGACGATGGCCGGAGTTTTCGATCCGATTGTCGTCGCCGAGATTCACGCACGCTTTGCGCGGGACTGGAAGGCGCGTCCCGAGGCATTCTCGAAATCGTTTGCCGCGTTCTTCCAGGCTCCGTTGCCAACTGGGGCAGAACTGGCTGCCGCCCATCGGGCGCTTCGCACCTATCAGCGCGCAGTGGCCAAGGGTTTCGAGAAGGTGGATATCATCCTGACGCCAACGGTGCCGATAACCGCCCCGGCAATTAATGGCTCGATCGACGGGGCCCTTATCCTTCGAAACACGTGGCCTTTTAACGCCGCGCGCACACCGGCGGTCTCAGTACCGTGCGGGTTTGATGCGGGGGGCATGCCGATCGGCTTGCAGCTCGTGGCGGCCGCGCATAATGAGGAGACGCTCTTTCGGGCCGCTCGAAACTTCGAGCAGCTGAGCAATTGGGATCCGCGGGTTCTCGGTCACTGACACTAGCGAACTGCAAAGGACAACTAGCAGCTCGACCGTTATATTTTTGACACTCGAAAAGACTGTTTACACGACCGAAAAGTACACCCGCAAACGTGTCCGTCTAACAGGCTAGAACGACGGAGGACATCATGCGGATCAGTGAACGAAGGGTGGGGGATGTTACGGTTGTCGATCTCTCGGGGAAGCTCACCCTCACCGATGGCCCAGGCAAAGTAAAGGACAAGATCAGCAGCCTGGTCTACCAGGGTCAGAAGAACATCGTCCTCAATCTCGCGGACATTACTTACGTCGACAGCTCCGGGCTCGGCGAGCTAGTCGCTTGTCATTTGACGGCCGAGCGCGGCGGCAGCACTATCAGGCTTGCCAACGCTGGATATCGCATGCAGGACCTGTTGGTCCTGACCAAACTTCTGACGGTCTTTGAATCGCACCGGTCAGAGGCGGCAGCCATTCAGAGTTTTTCGCAGGGTCGCCTGAGGCGGACCGAGGATTTTCCTCAAGCGCTCTGGTCACGGATTTTCTAGCAGTCCGGTGGAGAATCCACTAGGATTCGGCGGGCCGGGGGCTGGGACAGGTCGGAGACAGTCGGGGACAGTCCCCGTACCCCTGTATCCCAGCGTCCCGTCGTCCAATCGAATCTGGGGGCTTTGTCATGCAGATCTCGGAACGGAAAGTCGGCGAGATCACGATCATCGATGTCTCCGGCAAGTTTGCTGGCGGAGACGGAGCGGGAAGACTCAAAGACAAGGTCACCAGCCTGGTCTTTCAGGGTGAAAAGAAGATCATCCTCAATGTCGGTAATTTGAGCTATGTCGACAGCATGGGGTTGGGTGAGATGGTGGCTTCCTACACCACGGCGGCCAAAGCCGGGAGCACGCTGAAGCTCGCCAACATCGGGAAGCGGTTGCAGGACCTGCTCGTCATCACGAAGCTGCTGGCGGTTTTCGAGTCACACGACTCCGAGGACGCTGCCGTGGCGAGCTTTGCTCGCGCCGACTAATCCCGCACCCGACCAGGGGGCCGCGAGGTCCTCTGGCACTCCCACGCGTCATGTTTGGGTAAGATGGCGCTGACACAAGAAATCACGTCGATGCATCTCGTAACGCGTCAGCTCGGCGACGTGACAGTGGTCGACTTTTCGGGCAAAGCGATTGAGACCGACGGTGCGGTGCGCGACGCGATGGCCAAGCTGCTCGCCGGGGGGCACCGCCGCATCATCTTCAACTTTGCCAATCTGGAATATCTCGACAGCACTGCGCTCGGCGAGCTGGTGGCCTGCCAGCTGCGCGCGATTCGCGCCGGCGCGGCCCTGAAGCTTGCGAATGCCGGACGCCGCGTGAACGATCTGATGGTCATGACTCGACTCATCACCGTGTTCGATGCGTACGAGTCGGTCCCCGCGGCCGTTGAGAGTTTCGAGAATTAATCCCAGAGTTGTTGGGGTTGAGGTATTCACAGGGAGTTCAGGGGGATCTGGGAGCTTCTTCTGGGCTTCAATTTCCTCCTCCCTGAACTCCCTCTCTGAATCCTCATTGATTAACCCAAACTTGCAGCCGTGATTGGAATGCACGTTGCACATCTCCCCGGTGGAGGTGCGGGATGCGTGTCCGGCTCGGCTGTGCTGCGGTGGCGGTGTTGCTCTCCGTTGGCTGTGCCTCGCTCGAAGGGCTGCGGGCGTTTATTCAGCCACCGCAGTTCGATGAAGCCGAAGGGCGCCAGAGTGAGATCCGACTCACGGGCCCCAGCCAAACGTCCCCTTCTGGGGGCGCCGCCGTGAGGTTGTGGACAAAGGTGTCTAATCCGAATGGCTTCGGGCTGACGCTTGGCACGCTGCGCGGCACACTTCACCTCGAGGGATCGCGCGCCGCGACAGTGGACTTCCCGTTGGGCCTGCCGCTCCAACCGCGTGGCGAAGCCGAAGTCCCCATCGACATCCTCGTGAGTTTCCAGGATCTTCCGGGTCTGGGCCAGGCACTCTCGCGCGCAATCTCGCGGCAACCAATCGAGTTCGAGCTCGAAGGCACCATCGGTGTAAGCGCTGGCGCATTCGGCGAGCCGGTATTCGGACCGATGACGCTGCTGCGCGGCGAACTGCGCTAACTTGCGGGCGTCAGCGTTTCCTTCATCTTCAGCACTCCTAACTGCAGCAGCACCCCACTGACGTCGTAGAGCCGTTGCTCGCGGACAAAAAGTCCATCCGCTCCCAGCGTAAAGAGACAGACGCCAGTGAAGTCGATGCGGCGGCCCGTGGCCGGCACGCCTCCAAACGGCGCCGACTGGGTACCCCGTATGCTAAAGAACTGCGCGATGCGATCGCCATCGATCACGAGCTCATTGATGCTGTAGGCAAGGTCCGGGAATGACTTGAACCAGTAGTCGTAACTCTCCGCAATGCGACGTCGGCCCTCGAGACGTCCCTGCAAAGGACTTTCCGCAATCGAACTCTCGGCGTGATCCGCGGCAAGCGCGGCCGAGTCATGACGTTCCCAGGCGGCCTCACGACGGGCAAACAAGGCGACGATGTCCTCGCGGTTCATGCGCGCCCCCTTTGGTGGAGTATAAGGCGGGTGCGCTAGGTGCGCTAGGTGCGCTGGGTGCGACAGCGGTGCACGGTGCAGGGTGCAGGGTGGGTGCAGGGCTCGGGGACGTTGGGTGCGGACCGGCTCGTCCGACGCACTCGTCGGGCGCACCTAGCGGACCCGTCGCACCCAGCGTACCTAGCGCACCCGTAGCACCCGCAATATGATCCCCCCGTGTCCCGCGACGAGATTCCGACCCCCGCGCTCCTAATCGATCTCGACGCCCTCGACTGGAACATCGCCAAAATGGCCGCGCATCTTGCCCAGCGCGGGCGCGGCTTCAGGCCGCATGCCAAAACGCACAAGTGTCACGAGATCGCCAGGCGGCTGATCGCAGCCGGAGCCGCAGGCATTTCGGTGGCAAAGCTGAGTGAAGCCGAAGTCTTTGCTGCGGCCGGCATTCGCGGGCTGCTTGTCACCACTGCGGTGATCGGATCAGACAAGATCCGCCGGGCAGTGGGACTCTGTAATCTCGCGCCCGACACGATCTTCTGTGTCGACGCCGCCGAAAACGTCCGTGACTTCGACGAGGCGGCCAAGGCAGGCGGTGTCGTCGTGCCGCTCGCAATCGATCTCTACTTCGGGCGCACGGGTATTCTGCCGGGAGAGCCTGCCGCACAACTGGCCGAGTTGATCGCGTCGCTTCCTCACGTACGGTTTGCCGGACTGCAGGCTTACGACCCCACCGCATCTCACACGACTCCGTTCGAGGCGCGACACAGACGGACGCATGAGACGATGGCATGCGCCGTCGAAACGGCGAGGCTCTTGGAACAGAGAGGCATCCCGTGCCCGATGGTATCTGCCGGATCGACGGGAACCTTCAACATCGATGCAGACCTCGACGGTATCACCGAGCTGCAGCCAGGCAGCTTCCTGTTCATGGACATGGACTACGGGAGGATCGGCGGCCCTGATGGCACCGCATATGCGGAGTTCAAGCGCGCGCTCTCCGTCATCACTACTGTGGTCTCGACGCATGGGCTCACGGCCATCGTCGATGGTGGCTACAAGGCGTTCTCTTGCGATCGACCGTTCACGCCAGAACCCGTCGATCTGCCAGGGGTGAGCTATGCGTGGGCCGGCGATGAGCACGGACGACTGGATCTCACCAACTCTCGCCAGGAAGTGAAGCTGGGCGATCGCATCGAGTTCATCCCGCCACACTGCGACCCGACGGTCAATCTTTACGATCGCTACTACGTGCTCTACGGCGACCGCGTCGAGGATGTGTGGCCCATCACCGCGCGCGGGATGTCACAGTAGTGTCGCGCCAATCTCGCCCTGTGCCTTTTGCCTTGTGCCTTGTGCCTTCTGCCTTTCAACTTGAGCCCTCTGCAGTAAGCCTCTGGCAGCTGTCACGATGTCACCGCTAGAACGGGATCTCCGCGCCTCCCTCGAAGGCGAGGTCAGGTTCGATCACATCTCGCGCGCACTGTATTCGACGGATGCCAGCGTCTATCAGATCGCGCCGCTCGGCGTGGTTGTGCCGCGAACCAGAGACGATGTCGCACGGACGGTGGAGATCGCCGCGCGACATCGCACGACGATCACGGCACGTGGCGGCGGCACGTCGCAGGCCGGACAGGCGATCGGAGCCGGGCTGATCGTCGACACGTCGAAGTATCTCAACCGACTGCTCGAGGTGAACGCAGACGGGCGATGGGCCCGCGTGGAGCCGGGCCTCGTGCTCGACGATCTGAACGCGCAACTACGGCCGTTCGGCCTGCGCTTCGCTCCAGATTTGTCCTCAGCCAGCCGTGCCACTGTCGGCGGCATGATGGCCAACAACTCGAGCGGCGCCCGTTCCATCGTGTACGGCAAGACGATCAATCACGTCCTCGAGCAGCGTGTCCTGCTTGCCGATGGACACGAAGCCCACTTCCGTCCGCTCTCGCCCGATGCGGTTCGAACGGCGAGTAACGGCGACAGCGTCGAGGCCCGCGCGTATCGGGTGATTCCTCAGCTTGCTGAAACGCACGCGAGCGAGATCGCGAGGCGGTTCCCAAGGGTGTTACGCCGGGTGGGCGGCTACAACCTTGACGAATTCGTGGACAGCTCGAGACCGATCAATCTCTCGAAGATCATGGTTGGTTCGGAGGGCACGCTCGGAATCGTCGTGGAGGCAAAGATCTCGTTGGTGCCGTTGCCGGCGGCCAAAGCGGTGCTTGCGGTCGAGTTCGAGGATTTGTTCGACGCGCTCGCCGCCACGCCCGTCGTGCTGCGGCACGGGCCCTCGGCCGTCGAGGTGATGGACGGCTTCATCCTCGGTCACACGCGCGAGAGCGCCGCGCTCGACGCGCTCCGCCGGACGATCATGTCCACCGATGCCGGCGCGCTGCTCTGCATCGAATTCGCCGGCGATCGCGCCGAGGACCTGGTGCCGGGACTCGAGGCAGTGGAGCGTGACCTGGCCAATCATCATTTTCGCTGCACGTGGCGCCGCGCGATCGATCCGCCTGCGCAAGCACGGATCTGGTCCCTCCGCGAAGCCGCACTCGGCCTTTCGATGGCGATGCGTGGCGACGCGAAGACCGTGTCGTTTGTCGAAGACACGGCGGTCGCGCCGGACAAGCTCCGCGATTACATCGATCGCTTTCTGCAGATCGTCCGCCGTCACGGGAGCGTCGCCGGGGTGTATGCGCACGCGTCAGTCGGTTGCCTGCACGTTCGACCCGTCGTCGATCTGAAGACCGCAGACGGCGTGAAGCGATTCGAGTCCATCGCCAATGAGATTTCAGATCTCGTCCTCGAGTTCGGCGGCGCGCTGTCTGGTGAGCACGGCGATGGCATCGTGCGCGGTGCCTTTACGCAAAAGATGTTCGGCCCGGTGTTGTATGAGGCCTTCCGCGAGGTGAAACGCACGTTCGATCCGGATGGCCTGTTCAATCCGGGCAAGATCGTCGATTCCCCTCCAGTCGCATCGAACTTGCGCTACGGCGCGGCCTATCGGACACCGGATCCTGTCACCTTCTTCGACTATGCCGATCACGGCGGCCTGGGGCGTGCAGTCGAGATGTGCAGCGGCGTCGGGGCGTGCCGGAAAAAGCTCGAGGGCACGATGTGCCCGTCGTACCGCGCCACGCTCGAAGAAAAGCATTCGACGCGTGGGCGCGCGAATGTGTTGCGGCTGGCGATGACAGGGCGGCTGGATGAAGCGGGATTGGGTGATGAGGGCGTTTACGACGTCCTTGACCTCTGCCTCGAATGCCGCGCGTGCAAAGCGGAGTGCCCCGTCGGCGTGGACGTCGCGCGGTTCAAGAGCGAGTTTCTCGCTGACTACTGGAAACGCCACGGCCCCCCGCTGCGCGCGCGCGCGTTTGCCCACGTCCGCACGACCGCGAAATGGGCCAGCCGTTTTGCACCGCTCTCGAACCACGTGGCGGCCAGCCGTCCCGGCCGATGGATGGCGGAGTCCATCTTAGGCGTCGATCGTCGTCGCACGCTGCCCGCTTGGACGAGAAACACGCTGTCGCGACAGCTCGCGCGGCGGCCTTCGACTCCTTCGGATCCTTCGGCGCCTTCGATCCTTTTGTTCGCAGACACGTTCACTGAGTACGAGTCCCCTCAGATCGGGCTTGCCGCGGTCGATGTGCTCGCCGCCGCTGGGATCACCACGCGTCTCGCATCGCACGACTGCTGCGGGCGGCCGCTCATCTCACAGGGGTTTCTCGACGAGGCACGGGCTCTCGCGGCAACCAACACCGAGCGCCTGTACGAGCCCGCGCATCGCGGCGTACCAATCGTGTTCCTGGAACCGAGTTGCCTCTCGGCAATTCGTGAGGATGCACCCGCGCTTCTCCGCGGCGAGTCTCAGCGCAAGGCACGAGTCGTCAGCCGCGCAGCAGTCCTTTTCGAGGAGTACCTCGAGCGCGAGTGCGAGGCCGGACGCCACACGCTCGATCTCGCCGCCGGACCTTCATCGGTAGTGCTTCACACCCACTGCCACCAGCGCGCCCTCGGGCTGGCCGGACCGGCACGCGCCTTGTTGTCGCGAATCCCCGGTACCACTGTCACGGATCTCGATGCAGGATGCTGCGGCATGGCGGGATCGTTTGGTTATACCCGGGAGCACTATGATGTCTCGCACGCCATCGGCGAGTTGAAGCTGCTGCCCGCGGCGCGTGCGCTGCCACCAGGCGCAGTGCTTGCCGCGTCGGGAACCTCGTGCCGGCATCAGGTCGCGCACTTCGCGGGGGTCCACGCGCAGCATCCGGCCGAATTGCTTTGGTCCCTCTTGAAAGGTGCTAGATGCCGCTGAATATTCGCAAGGAGGTCGGGAAGATCGGAGATCGAATTCTTCTCGTTGAACTCCCTGATCTCGCTGTGCTGACGAGGGGACCGAACGCACAAGGCAAAACCCAAGGGTAACGATGCCAATTGCATGGATCTCGCTTGCAGCGCTGCTGACGGCCGTCACGCTCAGCATGATCACCAAGGTGAATGTGGGTGTCGTGTCGCTTGCGTTCGCGTGGATCGTCGGCGTCTATCTGGGTGGCTTGCCACTGAACACCGTGATCGGCGCGTTCCCCATCCAACTGTTTCTCACGCTGACCGGCGTGACACTGCTGTTTGGCATGGCGCACGTCAACGGCACGCTCGAACGGCTCGCGGCGCGCGCCGTCGGGCTCTGTTACGGCAACGCCGGCATCATCCCGATCATGTTTTTTGTGGTGGCGGTGGTGCTGGCCAGCAGTGGACCAGGCAACATCGCGACTGCTGCCCTGCTGGCGCCCATGGCCATGGCAATCGGCGACCGCGCGCGAGTGCCGCCCTTCCTCATGATTCTGATGGTCGGCAATGGCGCGCAGGCCGGCGCCCTGTCGCCGATCGCCCCAACCGGCGTCATCGTCAACGGCGTCATGGAGCGCATCGGGCTCGCGGGGGTGGAGTGGCAGACTTACACGAACAACCTCCTGGCGCACTTTGTCGTCACATTCATCGCCTACTTCGCCTTTGGCGGCTGGCGTCTCTTCACGCGACGCGGTCAGCACACCGACGGCGCCGAGGTTGTGGATGCCGATCCCTTTGAACGGCGCCACTGGCTGACAACCGCAGTGTTGCTGTCACTGGTGGTCGTCGTCGTGGCTTTCGACATGCAGGTGGGCATGGCCGCGCTCACCGGTGCAACCATTCTGTCGCTGGCGCGTGTCGCCGATGAGAAGGAGACGATCAAGCGGATGCCGTGGAACGTCGTGCTGATGGTCTGCGGCGTCACGGTCCTCATTGGCGTGCTCGAACGGACGCAGGGAATGGACCTGTTCTCGGACCTGCTTGCCCGAGTGTCAACGCCCGCGACGGTCACGGGCGTAATCGCCTTCGTGACCGGCCTCGTGTCGGTGTACAGCAGTACCTCTGGGGTTGTGTTGCCGGCCTTTCTCCCCACGGTCCCGGGACTGGTCGAGCGCATGGGCGGCGGCGATCCGCTCGCGATTGCGTCAGCCATGAATGTTGGCGGCCATCTTGTGGATCTCTCGCCGCTGTCCACGATCGGCGCATTGTGCCTGGCGGCGTTGCCGGCAACCGCCGACGCGCGCAAGGTATTCAATCAACTGCTGGCGTGGGGGCTGTCGATGACGGTGGTTGGAGCGATTATTTGTTGGGTGTTGTTCTAGAGATACAGCACGATGCTCGGAAGCGCAGAAACGCGTTTGGAAAAACTCCTTCCGTGCTTCCGTGCTTCCGCGTTTCCGTGCATCGTACGCGACTTAGCTCCATTTTGGCTTCCGGCCTTCCAGAAACGCCGCGACGCCTTCGCGAAAGTCGTCGCTCGCGTAACATTCCGCGATGATGTCGTCCGCCGGCGCCGGGCGGCGGTGATCGCGAATGCGTAGGAGGATTGCCTTGGTCGCGGTGATCGTCGACGGGGCGCGCTGCGTGAGCTCGAGGGCAAGCAGTCGCACTTCGGCGTCGAGCGTTTCGGGCGACGCGATGCGTGTGGCGAGACCGAGCGTCATAGCCTCGTCCGCGTCGATGAGACGGCCGGTGAACAGCAGGTCTTTGACTCGCGCGGGACCGATCAGATCGACCAGGCGCGCGGTGTTTGCGATTGAGAGGCAGTTGCCGAGCGTGCGCGACACGGGGATACCAAAACGCGCGCGCGGCGTGCAGAGTCGGAGATCGCACGCGAGCGCGATCGCGCAGCCGCCGCCGACAGCCGGGCCGTCTACGGCGGCGATAGTGGGACGCGTGACGCGCTCCAACCGATCGACGACCGCGTCGAGCCGTCGCTCATACGAGACGCCATCGTCTCCGGTTTTGAAATCGCGGAACTGGGCGATGTCGGTGCCGGCAGCAAATGCCTCGGCGGTGCCGCGAATGACGAGCACGCGCAGGGCGGGTGTGGCGTCGACTTGTTCGCAGGCTGCGGCAAGCGCGTCGTACATATCCCACGTAAGCGCGTTTCGCGACTGAGGACGATTGAAGGTGAGCGTGCCGACGGATCCATCGATGTCCCAGACTACGTTGCTCGAAGGCATAGTTGTGCTCGACGTTACCCAGGTGATGGCCGGGCCGTACTGCGCGATGCTACTCTGCGACATGGGCGCGCGGGTGATCAAGATCGAGCCGCCCTCGGGCGACTCGACGCGGGCCATGGCCGGATCGACGGGCAGCGACAGTGCGGCGTTCAACGCGGTCAACCGGGGCAAGCTGGGTGTCGTGATCGACCTGCGGAAGGCTGCGGGACGAGACGCCTTCCTGCGCCTGGCGCAGACAGCCGATGTCCTGATCGAGAACTACCGGCCAGGCGTCATGGCCAGGCTTGGGCTCGATTACACGACCTTGGCGGCACAGAATCCGCGTCTGGTTTACGCGTCAATCTCCGGCTACGGACAGACCGGGCCTGCAGCGGCGAAGGGCGGCTTCGACCTGGTCGCGCAAGGCATGTCCGGCATCATGTCCGTGACGGGAGAACCGAATCGTCCGCCGGTCAAGGCGGGACTGCCGCTGACTGATCTCGGTGCGGGTCTCCTCGCGCTCTCCGCGATTCTCGCCGCGCTCCACTGGCGTTCGTCATCTGGCCGCGGCCAGCATATCGATACGTCACTGCTCGAAGCTGGCGTGGCGTTATCGGTCTGGGAGGCAACTGAGTTTTTCGCCGGGCAGGGCGTCCCCGGTCCGCTTGGGTCCGCGCATCGCATGAGCGCGCCGTATCAAGGGTTTCAGTGCGCTGACGGCTACATCACTGTCGGTGCGGCCAACGATCGAACCTTCACAAGGCTCGCGGCGCTGCTCGGTCATCCCGAATGGACGACCGACCCGCGTTTTGGGACTGATGCCAAACGCGTCCAGCATCGGGAAGCGCTGGCGTCGCTCGTCGAGGGCGTCACGACGACCGCCTCGTGTGCAGAGTGGCTCCGACGGCTCGACGAGGCGGGGATTCCGTGCGGCCCCATCAACAGCTACGCGCAGGTCTTTGCCGATCCGCAAGTCATCGCACGCGAGATGGAGGTCGAAGTCGAACATCCCGCGCTTGGTCGTCTCCGCACGCTCGGCACCCCCATCAAGATGTCCGAAACGCCCCTCAATCCGCGTCGGCGTGCCCCGCTCCTTGGAGAGCACACCGTGGAGGTCCTGCGCGACGCGGGATTGGACGAGGAGGCGATTGGTAAATTGCGCGAGGCCGGCGCAATTTTCGGAAGGTGAGGGGGCAATGGGGACTGTCCCTCGATGACAGGGACTGTCCCTCGATGACGGGGACTGTCCCTCGGTGACAAGGCCTGTCCCCTTTCGCGCCGCCTGCGGCATTCGCTTTGCGTCTATCTGGTGACTGCAGGAGGACGACGATGCCGCGTAAATCACGCTTTGCACCAACGGGATATACGTTCCACGTCACCAATCGCGGCAACGATCGGCGGCGCGTTTTCTTTGAAGATGCAGATTACGAGTCGTTTATCCGCCTGCTTCGATTGGGCAAAGAGAAATATCCCATCAAGATCTTTGCGTTGTGCCTCATGCCCAACCACTTTCATACGCTCCTGAGGCCAGAGAAGGATGGGGCGTTATCTGCGTACCTTCATTGGGTTCAAGGTTGCTATGCTTGCGATCTTCGGTTGCACACCCAAACTTTGGGTTACGGTCATGTCTTTCAGCAGCGCTTCTGGAGTGGGGGCATCGAGGACAACCATCATTTCCTCACGCTGCTTCGGTACATCGAAGGCAACCCCGTCGCCGGGCACTTGGTGCGCCGGGCGGAAGACTGGCCATGGAGCAGCCTTGCCTTGCGTAAGACTGCGACCGATCAATTGCTCGACCCGCTTCCCGTCACCCTGCCGGACAACTGGTCCGCTATCGTCAACGAAGAGCCTGTGCCTGGGGAGCCATACTGAGTATTAAGTAACCGCACTTTTTTCATCAGGGGACAGGCCTTGTCATCGGGGGACAGTCCCTGTCATTGCGGGACTGTCCCTGTCATCGGGGGACAGTCCCCTGTTCCAACAGTTGCCCCCGCGCCTCGCGACTGACAATTCGCGACACTCCCCGTCAGCCAATCGCGATAGAGTTGTCCGTCCCACGGTTCACCAAGGATTCGCCATGCACTCTAGATCCCATCGATTTTCGCTCCTTTTCCTCCTGATCCTTACCCTGGCCTCGGCAACTTCGATGGCGCAGGCGCCGGTCAAGGTCACCACGCCGGATCAGTTCTTCGGCCACCAGATTGGCGCCGATTACGTGCTGCCGAACTACACGAAGTTCGCCGAGTTTTTCCGCAAGCTCGACGCGGATTCAGATCGCATGACCGTCCAGTCCATCGGCAAGACCGCCGAGGGCCGCGATCAACTCATGGCGATCATCACCTCGCCGGAAAACCACAAGAACCTCGCGAAGTACAAGGACATCGCGAGACGTCTGGCGCTGGCCGAAGGCCTGACTGACGACCAGGCGCGACAGCTCGCGCGTGATGGCAAGGCAGTGGTCTGGATCGACGGCGGGCTGCACGCAACCGAGGTGCTGGGCGCGCAGCAACTCACAGAGACGGTCTATCAACTCGTCAGCAGGACCGACGAGGAAACGATGCGCTTCTTGCGTGACGTGATCATTCTGGCCGTCCACGCCAACCCCGACGGGATGGAGCTCGTTTCCGACTGGTACATGCGCAACCCGGACCCGAAGCGTCGCACGACTCAAGGCATCCCGCGCCTCTATCAGAAATATGTCGGGCACGACAACAATCGCGACTTCTACCTGTCGGCGCAGCCCGAATCGACGAACATGAATCGCATCCTGTACTACGAGTGGTTCCCGCAGATCATGTACAACCACCATCAGACAGGACCAACGGGCACCATTCTGTTTGCACCGCCTTTCCGTGATCCTGCGAACTACGTCTATCACCCGCTGATAGTGACGGGGCTCGACACGGTCGGGGCGGCGATGCACAACCGTTTCGTCGCCGAAAACAAGCCCGGCGCCACGATGCGACGCGGCGCCAACTATTCGACATGGTGGAACGGGGGGCTCAGAACCACGGTTTACTTCCACAACATGATTGGCCTGCTCACCGAGAGCATTGGCAATCCGACGCCGATCGAGGTCGCATTCGTGCCGGACCGCCAAATCATGAGTGCGGACCTCCCCTTCCCGATCAAGCCGCAGCCGTGGCACTTTCGGCAGTCGATTGAATACTCAGTCACCGCCAATCGCGCGGTGCTCGATGTCGCGTCACGCAACAAAGAACACTTTCTCTACAACATCTACAAGATGGGCAAGGACTCCATCGACAAAGGGATGACCGACACCTGGACGATGTATCCGAAGCGCATTCAGGCGGTGAAGGACGAGATCGCGAAGAGCAAGCCGCCGGCCCCGGCAGGTGCCGGCGGCGGGGGCGGTGGAGGAGGTTTCGCCGGCGCACGCCCGGTTCCGATCGATCAATACGAGAAGCTGATGCATCGACCCGAATGGCGCGACGCGCGGGCGTATGTCGTGCCGGCGGATCAAACCGACTTTCTGACCGCGACGAAATTCATGAACGCGCTAATCAAGACCGGCATCCAGATTCATCGCGCAAGCGCGCCGTTTACAGCGGGCGGCAAGCAGTACCCCGCGGGATCGTATGTCGTGAAGGCGGCGCAGGCGTTCCGGCCACACATCCTGGACATGTTCGAACCGCAAGATCACCCGAACGACTTCCAGTTTGCGGGCGGACCCCCGATTCCTCCGTACGACAGCGCCGGCTGGACGCTCGTGTATCAGATGGGCGTGAGCTTCGACCGCGTGTTCGAGAACGTCGAGGGTTCTCTCGTCAAGCTCGGCCCGGACCTGATCAAGCCCACTCCAGGACGCCTTGTCGAGTCACCAAACGCGGTGGGCTACATCGTGAGTCATGGCGTCAACGATGCCTTCATCGCCGTCAACCGTCTGCTCAAAGCCAACGAAGAAGTGTTCTTCGTGCGTGACCGGACCTGGCAAAGCCACGATGGCACGGGGGTGATGTTCATCACTGCCAAGCCGTCGACTTCCGGGATTCTCAAGACAGCGGCCAACGACCTCGGCCTGACCTTCACCGCTGTGACTCAGAAACCCGCAGGAACGCTCTACAAGTTGAACCCGGTTCGCATCGGACTGTGGGATCAATACGGCGGGTCGATGCCTTCAGGCTGGGTCCGCTTCATGCTCGAGCAGTTCGAATTCCCGTTCGAGGTCGTATTCCCCGGCACACTCGACGCCGGCAATCTCAAGGCGAAGTATGACGTGCTGCTGTTCCCCGATGGCGCCATTCCCGAGAGTGAAGGCGGCGGCGGATCTGGCGGCGCATCTCCGAATCCCGCGGATGTTCCCGAGCAGTATCGCAACCAGCTTGGTCGGGTGACCATCAAGCAGACCATCCCGCAGCTGAAGCAGTTTGCCGAAGCGGGCGGCACGATTGTCTCCTTCGGCGGATCAGCCGGACTCGGGCATCACCTCGGCCTGCCGCTGAGCGATCATCTTGTCGAAGCTCAAGCGAACGGCACAGAGAGGCGTCTGCCAAACGACAAGTTCTACATCCCGGGATCGGTCTTGCGCGTCGCCATCGACAACACGAATCCGGCGGCCTTCGGGATGCCGAAGCATGTGGACGTGATGTTCGACAACAGCCCCGTGCTGCACCTGGCGCCGGATGCGTCGCTACGCGGCGTACGACCCGTGGCATGGTTCGACAGCCGGGAATCTCTCCGTTCCGGCTGGGCATGGGGTCAGCACTACCTCGAAGGCGGCGCCGCTGGTGTCGAAGCGTCAGTCGGCAAGGGCAAAGTTTTCCTCTATGGGCCGGAAATCACTTTCCGGTCGCAGCCCCACGGCACCTTCAAGCTGCTGTTCAACGGGATTTACTACGGGACCGCCACCACCGTCGGCTCACCCTCTCGGGAGACAACCGCCGTGCAGCAATAGAACGAATCGGCATCCTCTTTGCTCAACCCCTCACGGATCGGCCAAAAACCGGGGACGGGGACGTCAATACTGCCCCGTTTCCCGGCCCCTTAGCCAATTCGCCCCGAAACGCAAATGTCTTCTCCCGCGACCCTCGGCGGCCGACCGCCGCGCTCTTCGAGCCGGTCGGCAGACGATCAGGATCTTCAGGCGCAACTCACCAACCTCCGGGCCGAGCTGGCGGCTCTTCGTGACGAGGAGACGCGGCTTCGCAATGCGCTGACGCGGAGTGACGAAACACGGCAGCGGCAATTGGGACTGCTCGCGGGTGGGATGGCCCATGATTTCAACAACTTGCTCACGATCATCGCCGGATATGCGACCCTGCTCAACGAAGACGAGCAGACCTCGCCCGGCGCTCGCGAACGGCTGGGGGAAATTCTCCGTGCCTCCAACTGCGCCAAAGATCTTACGCAGAAGCTTCTGATCCTCAGCCGCAAGCAACCGAGACAGCCGCGCGTCATCGAGGTGGATCATTTCCTCCGCAAGGAGGCCGTGAAGCCGCTGGAACAATTGGCAGGAGCACGGGTCACGGTGACCCCGCGGCTCGCCGCGCGCAACGCTTGCATCCGAATCGATCCAGGCGAGCTGATGCACGTGCTGACCAACCTTGTTCTCAACGCTCGCGATGCCATGCCCGCCGGCGGCGCGCTGACCATCGCCACCAGTCTCGAGCCATTTGCTACCTACGGCAAGACGAAGGGCACGTACGTGCGTGTGTCGGTCACCGATACGGGCTCGGGGATGGACGAAACAGTACAGGCCCACCTCTTCGAGCCGTTTTTCTCGACCAAGCGGCTCGGCACCGGCGCCGGACTCGGCCTTGCCATCGTCAAAACGCTGGTCGAACGTGGCGATGGGTTCGTCGAAGTTCAGACGGCGCCGAGCCGTGGCACGACGATGACGCTGTGGCTTCCTGCTACGGAGGACGCTTTACAGGAGATTGACACCGTGATCGCATCCGCCTCCGTGCGCGGCGGGACGGAGAGGGTGCTGGTTGTGGAAGATGAGGCCACGATTCGCGAGCTGACACGCGCGATTCTCACTCGGTTCGGGTATCGGGTGACTGACGCCCCACACGCGCAAGCTGCCTTGCGTCTGGCTCGCGAAGGGCACCGGTTTGATCTGGTCGTGTCCGATGTCGTGATGCCGGGGATGGACGGCCGGGAGATGATTCGCGGGCTCGAACAGATCGCCCCTGGCTTCCAGGTGCTGTACGTCTCAGGCTTCGCTGACACGAAGAGCGAGGGCAACGAGCTGCAGGCCGACGCCGCACATTTTCTGGCCAAGCCTTTCACGCCAGCTGCGCTCGCGCAAAAAGTGCGGGCACTGCTCGACGATCGCTGAGATCAGGGGGGACAGTCCCCCGATGACAGGGACAGTCCCCCGATGACAAGGCCTGTCCCCTTCGCCGTTTCATCCTCATTTCTCGACAATGTCTGCGCGAAGCGTCCCAACCACCTTGAGCAACTCGTCTTTCTCAGCGGCCGGCACCTTGAATTGATCGAGCGTCGCGACCAGGTGCTTGACCGCCATATCCCACTCGCCGCTCGTGATTCCCAACCCTTTGTGCGCGGTTTTCATGTCGCGACCGATGTAGACACACGGTCCGCCGGTTACGGCACAGATCTGATCCACAGCGAGCTGGCGGATGTGCATCAGCGTGTCTTGCGAGTGGACGAAGTACTTCCCCAACACCGGGTCCTTCACGAGGCGCGGCACGAAATTGTCGACGACCGCGGCGATGGCGTCGTAGCCTCCAAGCCGCTTGTAGAGGGAATCTGGCTTGGCTTGCCCGGAAATCGTGGCGGGCGTAACGACGAGGGCGAGCGCAAGTCCGAGGGCAACGAGCGTGACAATTCGGGCGGTGTTCCGCATGTGATCCTCCAGACAGTTACCTGCTATAAACCCCACGGCTGACAGACTATTCCAGCCGTCCGATGTAGAGTTAGTGGTAGCCACAATAAGAGGGGACAGTCCCCTTTTCCGGGAGTTGCGTCTGGAGGGGTTGAAAATGGACTACTACGGTGCAAAAGAGTTGGCAGACGCCTTCCGCACGGTTCGCCGGAACACGATTCAAATAGCGGAAGACATTCCCGAGGATCGATACGGCTACCAGGTCACGCCCGATGTCCAGACCGTTGCGCAGGAGCTCGCGCACGTGGCGGCGTCAACCTGGTGGCACAAGCAGGCGCATGCCGTCGACCGTAAGACGTTCATCACGTTCGAGGATTTCGGCAGCTACATGTCCCGGAGCGGAGAGATTGAAAAGTCTCTGACCACCAAGGCGCAGATCATCGACGCGCTTCGAAAAGGGGGCGATGAGTTCGCACAGTTCCTCGAGGCCCTGACACCCGAGCAGCTGGCCGAGCAGGTCAGCTTCCCTCCGCCGATACAGCCGGCAACGAAAAGCCGCTTCGAGATGCTGCTGGGCGCCAAGGAGCACGAAATGCACCATCGCGGCAAGCTGATGGTCGTCCAGCGGCTTCTGGGCATTGTGCCGCATCTCACTCGCGCGAGACAGCAGCGTCAGGCCGCCACGGCCAACCGCTAGTCTTCGCCGCGCCTATTGCCAGGCCGGGCTCTCGGGTATTCTTTCGCCGTGAAGGCTGCCCTCTTATGCCTAGCTGCGCTTGCGGGTCTCACAGCTGCCACGCAACCTCAGACGCCGGTAGTGTTGCGCGTTGGCGACGCACGCATCAACGCCCGAGCCCTGCAGCCTTACAAAGTCAGATGGAAGGAGACGCTTGTCGACGCCGTCCATCAGGTCACAGAGCGCGGGATCTGGGACGATGAACTGCGCCGTGAGTCGCGAGAAGGCCGCGACATCCTGGTGCGGACGATCGTCGTCACACAGCCTGATGGCACGCTTCGCGAGACCGTTCGCGCCGTGGTGGATGGGACGACCTTTGCGCCGATCCGATCAGAATGGAAGGCAGGCGGCGCATCGTATGAGTACGACTTCAGCGGGCTCTTCATCAAAGGCGTTCGTGTCAATGAGGCGGGCAAAACGCCAGTCACCATCGATGCGAAAGTCTGGCAGCCGATGTTCGACTATTACGGCGGCATGAGGGAATTGTTTCTGGCTATCCTTCCCCGCTCGCGAGGGATGTTTTCATTTCCGGCGGCCACGGCGACCACTGGCGCGGGTGCATTGCAGGACTCGATTGACTGGCCGCTCGTCGAGGTCATCGGCGAGGACGTGACGCGCGGCGCGGGGGGAAAGACAGTGAAAGCGTGGCGTGTCGAAGCAAACACGCCCTACGGCTTTTACAAGGTGTGGGTCACTGATACCCCGCCCTACGTCGCGCGCACGGTTGTTCTCCTCGGCCCTGGCGGCCGGATCACGTGCGAACTGCTCTGAACGACAGCCACGGTAAGGGGACTGTCCCCCGATGACAGGGACTGTCCCCGCGATGACAGGGACTGTCCCCTTTCTTTTTGCATAATCTGCACGATAGGCGGGCTCCAGAGATCGAAAGATCTGCAAGGTCGACGAGCACTCGCGCGCGCATTCCCCGGAAGGGACAGCAGTTTCTCCCTGGCAGGCCGCTCGCATTGACCGCCCCACGGAGGGCGCCATGCCAGACAGCCGATTCGTGACGCTGGAAGATCGGATCGATCAGTTGGAGGACAAGATCGATCAGCTGTCGGATGCGGTCCTGCGGATGGCCGACGACCTCGAGTCAGGATTTGCTGAGGTCAAACAGCTCGAGCAGGCCATCCGGTTCTGGAGCGGGCACGTGAGGGCGATCGACGATCGGGAGGGCCTTCGACGCCGCGGCACCCTGTAAACTCAAGCAATGATCTACCGCACGCGAGCGGTCGCGACCTTCGTGGCGGTTCTCGCGCTCGCTGCAACGCAGGCGCCCGCCAGCCAAGTGAAGGCGCGCATCGGGACGCCGTTCGACGCGCGCGTCGTATTAGTTGCCGACGGCGACACGCTCGAGCTGATTCCAGCCGGCGAGAGCGAGCGGATCCGCATCAGACTCGAGGGCATCGACGCACCGGAACTCGGTGAGCCGTTCAGCGGTCAGGCCAGGACACTCACTCGGACACTCCTCTTCCGGCAACGCGTGCGGGTCGAGGGCCGTGATGTCGACCGTTACAATCGTCTCGTCGCCCGCGTGACGGTGTCCGGGCAAGATGCCAGTCTCGCCCTCGTGCAGGCAGGCCTTGCCTGTCATCTCACGCAGTTTGCCAACGATCCGATCCTGGCAGACGCGCAATCACGCGCTCGCACAGCGGGCACAGGCTTCTGGGCCGCGAACGCCCAAAAACCACGCTGTACTCGTGGTGGTCGACGCGCCCCCAGGAGACCCAGGGCACACGCGCACCAAGCGCATCTGACCCTAATTGCGGACGAGCTGATCGCCGGGTTTGTCCAATAGTCCCGGAAGCAGGGGATCGCGCGACCCCGGCGGGCGAGTGAAGCACCCGCACTGCATGAAGTCCGGTTCCGGGAGCAAGTCCGCGAAGCGGAGATCGAACTCGCCAAGCCGATACACCTCGTCGGCGACGATGTAATCGCGGATGAGGGTCAGCGTCTCGATTTGGTCGTGCGCCTTTTCTATTTCGCCCTCCATCACGCTCTCGGGTAACGGATCCTCCTCATTGGGATCCGGCTCCTTCAGCCGCTTTGCGTAATCCGCCGCGTGCCTCGCATGCGACTGGATCCGTTCGTCCAGTTTCGCCCGCAGCTCCAGACCGGTCATCGTCAGCTTCAGTCCTTCGATCACGACCGCCTCTCTGTTCCGACCTCGACCCTCCGCGAGCCTCGGGTCGTCCCGACGCTGTCGAAGAGCACAGACGACGATGGCATCGTCTGGACGACGGGTCAATAGACGCAAATTCTGCGATCAGTCGAGCGCTTTGTTGTGCAAGCAACCGGTGACAATTGGCCTGCCAACAGCGAAAATGGCGTAACGGAGTCCCACCCTCAATCAGCAACCCGCGCGACGAAATACTTCTATAATCCGCTCATGGTAAATCGCCGCGAATTTCTGGTTGGTGCCGGCGCGCTTGCCGTTTCTGCCCAATCCGCGCTGGCCGGCTTCCAGCGGGCCCGTCCAGGCGCAATCTTCCCCGCGTCGGTCCGCGCGGACTTCCCGTCCGTGACGACAGGGACGTATATGAACGCCGCGGCCATTCATCCGCTTGGCACCTTTGCCGCGCGCGGCATCGAACAGACGCTCGCCTATCGCCTCCGGGGCGCTGGCGACGGCCGCGCGGATTTCGGCGCCGACAAACAGCAGGATCTGAAGCGGCGCTTTGGTCAACTGATTGGCGCGACACCCAACGAGATCGCCTTCACGGCCAGCACGTCGGACGGCGAGAACATCGTCGTCATGGGTCTCGATCTGCCCAAGCGCGGTGGCAACATCGTGATCGACGAGCTGCACTTCACAACGTCTTTGTATATGTACAAGGAGTTGGAGAAGAAGGGCGTCGAGCTCCGCATCGTCAAGCATCGAGATTGGGCGATCGACCCCAAGGACATGGATCGCGCGATCGACAAGAACACTCGTCTCGTGTCGTTGGCGCTGGTGTCCAACGTCAACGGTTACATGCATAATTGCAGAGCGGTGAGCGCGCTCGCGCACGACCGCGGTGCGTTTGTGTTTGCAGATATCATCCAGGCCGTGGGCGCGGTGCCACTTGAGATGCGTCCGCTCGGCATCGACTTCGCGTCAGCCGGCACCTATAAGTGGCTGATGGGTGAACGCGGTCTCGGGTTCCTGTTCGTGAAGCAGGAGCTGCAGGATACGGCCCTGCCGACGACACGCTACGGACACCGGCAGGTTACCAACTTCAATCGCGCCAATCTCACCTGGGAGCCTCTGCCGGGTGCGGCGAAGTACGAAACCGGCAACATTCCTGTGATGCTGGCCGCCTGCGTGTCCGAGGGCATCAACTACGTGCAGACGCTGGGAATCGAGAAGATCCGCGCGCACGCACGTCAACTGACCGATCGGCTGCATCGCGAACTCCCGCCGTTGGGACTCAACTCGCTGACACCCGGCGGAACACCCACGCCCATTTTGGCGTTTGAGCTGAAGGACGCTGCAGCAACGGCAAAGGCACTGCAGGACGCGAATATCACGGCTACCATCGTGGCCAACGAAAGCCGGCTCCGGCTGTCGGTCTCGGTCTTTAATACGCACGACGATATCGATCGTGTGGTCGAAGCACTTGGAGGCAGGCGGACCTCGTCCGCGAGGTGACGATCGTTTAGGTTTCCCATTGGTCCACATGTCTACGACCATGGAAGACGAATCTGCGAGGCTGGCATCCCTTCGGGAATACCGCATCCTCGACACCGAGCCCGAGCAGGGGTTTGACGATATCGTCCTGCTCGCCTCCCAGATTTGCGGTACGCCGATCTCGCTCATCACGCTCGTGGACGAACACCGACAATGGTTCAAAGCGCGCGTCGGCGTCTCGACGATGGAGACCTCGCGAAGCATTTCGTTCTGCGCGCATGCGATCCGCGGTCGCGGCATCTTCGTCGTGCCCGATGCGCTGGACGATGCCCGCTTTCGCGAGAATCCGATGGTCCGGGGCACGCCGCACATTCGGTTTTACGCCGGCGCGCCGCTGATCGGCCGCGACGGTCACGCCCTCGGTGCCTTGTGCGTCGTCGATCGCGTGCCGCGAACTCTCACCGAGGAGCAGGAACGCGCGCTCGAGGCGTTACGGCGGCAGGCCGAGGCGCAGCTGGAACTCCGTCGCAACCTCATCGATCTCGGTCGGGTCCTGTCGGAGCGAGATCGTGCTGAAGCCGCACAAGCCACCCTCGTCGTCGAACTGCGCGAATCCCTCCAGAAGGTGAACAAGTTGAGCCAGCTGCTTCCGTTGTCCTCTAACTGCGAAATCAGCATGACGATTCCTGCCACACCCGCGGGGATTCAAACCGTCAGTGAAGGAGTGACGCAGCTCCTCGAAAGCAAGCACTGGCCTGAGGCGGAGATCATCAAGATCGATCTCGCACTGCAGGAGGCGCTCGCCAACGGTATTCGGCATGGGTGCAAAGGCGATCCCACCAAGCACGTCCAGTGCAGCGTGACATTTGACGCGTCGGGCGAACTGGTGATCGTGGTACGCGATCCCGGGACCGGCTTCGACATCGGCGCGGTGCCCAACCCGCTCGAAGCCGCGAACGTGTTGAAGCCAAGCGGCCGCGGCGTGTTTCTCATCAATCAGCTTATGGATGAAGTCGCGTTTACCGACGGCGGACGCGCGGTTCAGATGCGGAAGCGTCGGGAGCCAAAGGCGGCGCAAAAGTCGACGGGCGGCGCGTAGCTACGGATGGCAACACTCGAAGCGCCGCTCAGCGCCCGTTTCAACGCGGCGTTCATGCTGGCGCACCGCATCCATCGCCAACAAGCCAGGAAGGGTTCGCAGATCCCTTACATCGCGCATGTCATGGGTGTGGCCGCGCTGGTCCTCGAGTACGGTGGAGACGAGACCGAGGCCATCGCCGCGCTGCTGCATGACGCCATCGAAGACGCCCCGGCTGACATGGGTGCGCAAGTGGTGAGACGAGAAATCCGCGACGCGTTTGGCGAGGAAGTGCTGGCCATCGTCGAGCACTGCACGGATACGGATGTGCAGCCCAAACCGCCGTGGCGGGCGCGCAAGGCCGCGTATGTTGCTGCGATTGAACACGCGCCAACGTCTGCGCTTCGGGTCTCGGCTGCGGATAAGTTCCACAACGTGCAGTCGCTGATCCGCGACTATCGGAGTTTTGGGGACGAGCTGTGGGTCCGGTTCAATCCTGAGGCGGGCAAGTCGGGGATGTTGTGGTACTACCGGACGCTCGCGGAGCTGTTCAAGAACCGGATGCCCGGTACGCTGGCGGATGATCTCGATCGTGCGGTCGACACGCTCGAGGCGCTCACCGATCGACACGCGGGACAGGCCTTGTAACGGGGGGACAGTCCCTGTCATCGAGGGACAGTCCCCTTACTGGCGCTCAATCGGCACGCGAACCTCGATCGACTGATCCAGCGGCAGCGTGAGCGTCGTCCCCCGCGGCATGCGGACTTCTTCCCCCGCAGTCGCTAGCACGACCGCGGTGCCGGCCCCGCCGCCGACCGCTCCACCAATGGCGGCGCCCTTCTTGCCGCCTGCAATGCCACCGATAATCGCACCGGCCGTGCCGGGGATTGCGATCTTCGCGGCGTCTTCACCTTTCGTCGCCGGCGCGAGTCGATCGACGTGTGCCGCGACTGAATACGGCGCCTCGTGGCCGGCAACGGTCACCGATCGGAATCGCAGAGCCAGCCGCGCGCGCCCTTTCACTTTTCCCGAGGGTTGAACCGACGCGACCTCACCGGTCAGCGTGCTGCCGACGGGAAGAACGGTCGTGCCATCGACGACAACCGGATCGGTGAGCGTGGCCTCGACAGCGTCCTCCACGCGACTCGTGTCTGAAGCAACCGGCGTGTTCAGCCGAACAACGAGCTTCGTGCCTGACGGCACGGTGAACTCTCGGAACCTTGCGACCGGTGGAAGAGGAGCGGCGGGTTTTGTCTCATCCACGACGCGGACGTCCGCTATCTGGTCGCGCGGGACCGATCGCGTCGCGGTTCCGGAGTCGAGCTGCACGGCTTGTGCGTCACGCGCCGCAAGTTTGCCGCGGATGACACCGCCATCCTGTCGCGTGAGCTCGACGTCGCTGCCGACCGGCACCTTCTCGACGTCAGGCGGGGTCGTGCAGCCAGTGCAGACGGTCGCTAAGCTGAAGCTCAGCAGGACATTGACGATCGTGGCGTGAGACATCTTGGTGACCCACTTTGTCAGTCCTTCCGAGCGGCGTCAACTCGCGGGAACGGGGACTGTCCCCCGATGACAAGGCCTGTCCCCTTTTTCGCGAGTTGCCTCCATCGCCGCAGCGCCACCACCGCATTCACCCAGAACGCCGCATACAACACGGCTGTGAGATACAACCCGCGCGAGGCGTAAAGCGGCACCGCGATCGTGTTCACCAGTAGCCAGCACCACCAGTTCTCCACGCGACGCGCGATGAGCAGGAGCTGCCCCACAACGCTGAAGGCGAGCACAATCGAGTCGAGAAACGGCGCGTATGCGTCGGTAAAGCGATGAAGCAGCCAGCCGTAGCCTAACGCGACAACCGCACCGGACACCCCAGACACGGCAATCAACGAGGGTGGACTGTGCCGTACCGGCAGTTCCGCGCCCTGGCTGCCGTGCAGCCATTTCCACCACCCGACGATGCTCGCACCGATGAAAAACGCCTGGAGCGTAACGTCCGCATAGAGCTTGGCTGTGAAGAACACATAGGAAAACAGCACACACCCGACGATGGTCGTCCACCAGAGATGAATGCTGTTGCGGCCCGCGAGGAAAATAGACGCAGCATTGAACGCATTGGCCGCGATTTCAGTGAGATTCATTCAAACAAGCTGATCGCAGTTAGTATCATCTGCCAATTCCCATGGATATCGTCCTCCTCGGAGCCCCTGGGTCAGGAAAAGGCACGCAGGCCGAGCATCTCCAACGCGAGCTTGGCCTGACCCACATCGCCTCCGGCGATCTGTTCCGCGATCACGTCAGGCGAAAGACCAGCCTTGGCACGCAGGCCAACGACTACATGACGCGCGGCGCGCTGGTACCCGACGCCATCACCATCGCGATGCTTCGCGAGCGCATCAGCACGCCTGATACGGAAAAAGGCGTGTTGCTCGACGGCTTCCCGAGGACGATGGAGCAGGCCATTGCGCTCAACGAGATGATGGCCGGCCTCGGCCGCGACATCGACGCCGTGCTTTATGTCGAAGTCGCTGACGAAGAGCTCATTTCCCGACTCTCCGGACGCCTGATCTGCCGGGAATGTCAGGTCCCTTTTCACGTGACCGCGAATCCCTTTCGTGTGTGTCCCACCGCGCGCTGCACCGGAGAGCATCTCTATCAGCGGGCGGATGATGCCCCGGACACCGTGCGCGCTCGACTGTCGACCTACCATAAGCAGACGGCGCCGGTGATTGATTATTACCGTCTGATCAACCTGCTGGTCACCGTGCCAGGCACAGGCCCGGTCGATGACGTCAAGCAGGCGACGCTGGCCGCGGTTCGCGGGATCAAAGGTTAACGACTTCAAAGGACTCAACGACATGTTCGAAGCGGCGGAGCTCGGACGCAAGATTCCAAAGGACGACTACAAGAAGCAGGCCCTCACCCTTCGCGGGGAGCTGCTTGCAGCGCAGCGCACCCTGAGCAGCGCGAGATTTCCCGTCATTGTCGTCATCGCCGGTGTTGACGGCGCGGGCAAGGGCGAGACCGTCAATCTGCTCAGCGAGTGGATGGATCCACGATGGATCGTGACGCGTGCGTATGGTCCGCCCTCGGACGAAGAATCGGAACGTCCCGAGTACTGGCGCTACTGGCGCGATCTCCCGCCCAACGGCCGCATCGGCTTTTTCCTGAGCTCGTGGTATTCGCGCCCGATTCTCGATCGCGTCAATGGCCGCAGCACCAAGTCCAATTTCGCCCGACGCCTCGAGCGCGTCGTGCAGTTCGAACGCACGCTCACGGCCAATGGAGCCGTGATCTTGAAGTTCTGGATGCATCTGGGCAAGGACGCTCAGAAGCGGCGCTTGAAAAAACTCGAGAAGGACAAGGCGTCGCGCTGGCGCGTGACCAAGCTCCAATGGAAGCACTGGCGCATGTACGACAAGTTCATTGCTGCTGCCGAGCAGGCGCTTCGCCAAACCAGCAGCGTCGAGGCGCCCTGGATGATCGTCGAGGGCGACGACGAGGCCTACCGCAGCATCACCGTGGCAACGACGATCCGCGATGCGATCAACAGTGCGCTCAGCCAAGGCCGTGGGCAGCGCGCGCCCGCCGAGCCCGCGAAAGCACCTTCCCGCGGCAAGAGGGTGGTCGCCGGTCAATTGCCGGCGGAACCTGAGCCCCCAGTCAACGCGGATGAGCAAAGTAAATCGACGCCGGTGTCAGTGACCATCCTCAGTCACCTCGACATGAAGCAGGTGGTGCCGAAGAACAAGTTCGATACCGCGCTCGAGAAGCAACAGGGCCGTCTCAATCTGCTGCAACGCCAAGCCCAGGAGAGAGGCGTCTCGACGATTCTCGTATTCGAGGGCCAGGACGCAGCAGGCAAGGGCGGCGCGATTAGGCGGATCACGGCAGCGCTCGACGCGCGAACCTATCAGGTCATTCCGATCGCCGCCCCAACCGACGAGGAACGGGCGCACCATTATCTCTGGCGCTTCTGGCGTCACCTGTCACGCGCCGGGCGACTGACGATCTTCGATCGCAGCTGGTACGGACGCGTCCTCGTGGAACGTGTCGAGGGATTCGCGACGCGCGAAGAATGGATGCGCGCGTATTCCGAAATCAACGAGTTCGAGGATCAGCTCGTCGCCGGCCGCATCGTGCTAGTCAAGTTCTGGGTCCACATCACCTTCGATGAGCAGTTGCGCCGCTTCAAGGAGCGCGAGAAGACGAAGTACAAGCAGTGGAAGCTGACGGACGAGGACTGGCGCAACCGCGCCAAGTGGCCCGACTATGAGCGTGCGGTCAACGATATGGTCGAGCGCACGAGCACACGCACGGCGCCGTGGACGCTCGTGGAGGGCAACGATAAGTATTTCGCGCGGCTGAAGATACTCCGTACCGTTTGCGATCGGATCGAGGAGACGCTCCGAGAGAGATGAACTCCCCTGCGCAACGGGTCGAGATTCTCAACGTCGACATCACCACACTCGTCGTCGATGCCATTGTCAACGCTGCGAACGAGACCCTCCTCGGTGGTGGCGGAGTGGACGGCGCTATTCATCGCGCGGCAGGGCCTGAACTGCTCGCGGAGTGCAGCACGCTCGGCGGCTGTCCCACCGGCTCCGCGAAGATCACGAAAGGTTATCGTCTGCCCGCGAAACATGTCATCCATGCCGTCGGCCCAATCTGGCATGGTGGAAAACATGGTGAGGACGAGTTGCTCGCGTCCTGCTATCGAAACGCACTACAGCTTGTGAGGCAGCACAATCTGCACTCGGTCGCGTTCCCGGCGATCAGCTGCGGCGTCTATCGCTTCCCACCCGAGCGCGCCGCGGACATCGTCATGCGCACACTCATTGAGGAGTTGCCGAAAGGCGAAGGGCTGACGCGCGTCGTTTTTGCGATGCGTGATCCGTCGGTCGAGAAGGCCTTCCGTCGATCCTTGACCCCGCTATTTTGTATTTGACAATTCATCGCGCGCGCCGATAATCGGCGACTGGTGAGCGCCACACCAAATGCCGCCTTCCCCCCGGCGGCCTCGGTTTGCGTTCACGCACGGCCACAGCGAGAGTTCAGTGTGGCACTGACTCCATAGGATGCGATGCTTCCCTGGCGCGCGCTCAGTCTGGTACTCAAGCAGGCGCCCGCGGTCCTCGCGGCCGCGGACGCCTTGCTCGTCGGGTCGCGTCAACGACGCCAGGCGGCAAACACTGCCGGCGAGGTCGAAGCGCTACGGCAGCGCATTGCCGGACTAGAACAACACCAGCAAGCGACCGCAGAGTTATCGAAGCAGCTTGCCGAGCACGCCACCGCCATCGCCAAGGCAGCTCAAGCTACGGCGGAGAAGGCGCGTCAGGCCTTCATCCTCGCTATCGTCGCTGTGACGCTCGCACTGGCCACGCTGCTCTTGGTGTGGCTTACATGATCGGTGTTTCGTGAGGCTCTCCGAGACGGCGCGCCCCCTGAAATCCTGCCGTGCGTCAGCCGTCCTGCCAGGCGAAGAGGTCCTTCAGTTGGCCTTCTTCTGGTGCAGCGAAAACGCCCCGCCCTGCGGGTCCGTCGCGTTGACAATCCAGTCGCCGCCAGGCACTTCCATCGGTCCATTGGTTATCTGTCCGCCGTTGGCCTTGATGCGCTCGGTGGCGACATTGATGTCGGGGACGCGAAAGTAAATCGACCAGAATGACGGCACCTGGGCCAGCTCCGGTGGTTTTTTCATCATGCCGCCGATCGATCCGAGATGGCGGCCGAACATCTGATACTTACCCATCGGCCCCATGTCCATCGCTTCGGTCGGTTGCCAGCCGAACACCTCGCCGTAGAACTTCAGCGCGGCGTCCGCGTCGGTTGTATAGAGCTCGTGCCATGACGCGTCGCCGACTTCGGGCGCGGCTTCGGGCAGCTGATCCGACGAGGCGGGCTCGTAGATGTAAAACGCCGCCCCCTGCGGATCCTTCATCATCTGCATTCGGCCGACTTTTGGCACCTCGATGACCGGAGACATCTCGCTTCCGCCCAGCCGCTTGATGTGCGCGGCGGCGTCTTCGAGTTTTGGCACGCCCACATACATCGCCCAGAACGGCGGCGCATTCATCCCCTCGGGCGTCGTCATCACTCCGCCAACGGGGATGTCCCCTGCGCGATTGAACATTGTGTAGGGCTGGGGCGCTCCTTCAAACGGTGCCGACTTCCATCCGACGACGTTCTTGTAGAACGCCTCGGCGGCCTTCATGTCCGTCGTCATCAATTCGTACCAGAGTGGGCGACCGAGCAGCGGCGAAACAGTGGCAGTCATCAGACCCTCCTAGGCCCTAAGAGTTCCAGCAGAAGCGTGCGTAGTAGTGATCTTTTCAGCGTCGAAAGCGCAATAGTGTACACGTCTGGATGCGTGGTGTCTGTAACGGGCATGTCAATTGCCGGGTTGTCGGTGTGATTGATGGAGTGACGAACAACCTGCGTGACAGTGGCAGAGACTGAAACCGGGGCCTGTCCCCTATTTCCGCCAGTTGCCGAGGTGGCTGCGACCGTGACACTTTTTGCGCTGATTCTCGTCGTCCAGGCGGCCTCAGACACGGCGAGCCAACAGCCCATTACCACTAAGGAACTTGCGGAATACCGGCTCAGCATGCCGGTGTTCGAGAAGTTCGAGCGGGCCAGCCGTCTCATCGCGGTGGCGACGCGTGACGATGCAAAGCTGGCGGACAACCCACTCTTCACACGTGAGGTGTCGGTGCTTGGCGATGCGCCGGTGGTGGCCGCCGCGCTCGAGGCGCGGCTGCGGAGCGAACCCGCCTTGGCCGAGGCCCTCCGGGCAGCAAATATCTCCGCGCCTGAATACACCAAGTTCGCGCTCTCACTCTTGGCCGCGCGACTGGCGCATGGGTTCGTCAAATCGGGGGCCCTGCGAGTCATCCCGCCGGGTGTGGCTACCGACAACGTTGCCTTTGTAGAAACGCATGCCGCCGCCATTGCGGCCGTTCTGCAGACCCTGGGGGTCGAAGGCCCATTCTGAAGTCGGGCCAAAAATGCTCGGAAATTCGAGGATTTGAGCAAATGCGGCGGTCGGGACGTCTACTCCTCTGATACCGCCCTTGCGGTTGAGCTTCGAGGAGGCACAGTGGGCAAGGTCCTTTGGCTGCTTCTCGTAACTGCGACGTCGCTTTCCCTTCCACTCTCTGCTCAAACACAGCTTTCACCGGCAACCGCGGCAAAAGTGGACTACGAGAAAGATGTCAAGCCACTGCTGTCGCAGAACTGCTATTCCTGCCACGGTGAGGAGGTGCAGCAGTCCGGATTACGGCTCGACTTGAGACAGAACGCCTTGCGCGGCGGCGACTACGGTCCCGTGATCATTCCCGGCAACAGCACCGAGAGCAAACTGATCCGACGCCTCGTTGACGGCGATGGCGGCATGCAGATGCCGCCCAGCGGGCCCCTGACCAACGAGGACATCGGCCTCCTGCGCGCGTGGATCGATCAGGGCGCAGAGTTCCGCACTGAGATTGCGGAAGCGCCCGCGAAGCCCGTCGATCCGAAGCTCGCAGCGCTGGTCCAGGCTGTGCGCTCCCAAGCCGCGCCGGTCGTTGAAAAAACATTCGCGGCACAGCCCGAGATGATCGCCGTACGCGATCACGCGGGATCTTCTCCACTCCATCACGCCGCCGGTTTCGGGACCCTGGAAACGGTGACTTGGCTCCTCGAGGCTCGTGCGGATGTGAATGCGAAAAACCGACGCCGATCGACTCCACTTCATTGGGCGGTGCATGACGAGGCCAAGGTGCGCCTGCTGCTCTCTCGCGGCGCCGACGTCAATGCGAGGCAGGTCGATGGCCGCACGGCTCTGTATCAGGCAGCGTCGGCCGGTAATGGACTTTCGATCATGCGGATGCTGCTGACACACGGCGCAGATCCGAATATCGCCACGGCGACAGGACAGACGCCGCTCATGGCTGCTGCGACGCACGGCGACGACGATGCGCTGCGGCTGCTGATAGAGAACAAGGCCAATATCAACGCCAGAAACGGCGCTGGCGAGACGGCGCTGATGTTTGCTGCGTCGGACGGCAACCCGCGAGCTGTCGCGTTGTTGATCGAACACGGTGCCGACGCGCGCGTGCGGACCAAACGAAATGAGACGGCGCTCGGCAATGCGGCCACCTCCGGAGTTGAAGAAACGGTCCAGCTCCTGCTCGACAAAGGCGCCGAGGTGAACGTCCGCAACGTCCGTGGATTTTCGCCTCTGATGTTGGCGGCAAGCTCCGACACCATGCCGGCGGGCGTGATTAAGCTCCTGCTTGCCGCAGGCGCGGACCAGAGCTTCAAGGGCGATTACGACGAAACGGCGCGCGATCTTGCCGCAAAGCGAGGTGATACCGAGGTTACGCGGTTGCTCGGAGGTGGTGTTACCGCGTCGGTCGCGCCCGCGGTCTCGCATACGGACGGCGCGGGCGCACCAGAACGCTCGATTGCGGGAGCGGTCGAAAAAGCGTTAGCGCTCGTCGAGAAGCAGAGCCATAACTTCATCCGCATTGCGGGCTGCAACTCATGCCACTCGCAGGACCTGCCGTCCGCTGCCGTTGCCCTGGCCCGTCGTCATGGACTTGCGGCGCCACGAGAGATTGCACAGCTGCCGACGTCAATGACAGCGCCTCCCGAACGCGTGATGGATCTGAACGTCGTCAACGTCGCCAGCATCGCGTGGGAGCTCTTCGATCTCGGTATGAATGGCGTCGCGAAGAACGCTTACACCGACGCGGCGGTGCGCTACATCAAAGCCATGCAGCGGCCGAGCGGGAACTGGTCGATGGTCGAAGGCCGTCGCCCACCGATGATTCAAGGCGAGTTTCAGGCCGCGGCGCTGGCGATATACGCGCTTAAGCACTACAGCCCGGCGCTCGAACAAACGAGCACCGACCAGGCGGTTGCCAAGGCTGTTGCATGGCTCGGGACGGCAACTCCCGTGATCACGCAGGACTATGCCTTTCAAGTGCTCGGCCTCGCGTGGGGCGGCAACGCCGAAAAGGCCCGGAGCGCAGCGCGCGTTCTGGCAGCGAAGCAGCGGATCGATGGTGGATGGAACCAGTTGTCCACGATGGAGTCGGACGCTTACGCCACGGGCGAAGTGCTCTATGCCCTCAACAGCGCTGGCAACATCCCGGTGACCGATCCCGTGTACCAAAAGGGCGTCCAGTACCTACTCCGTACCCAGCAGGCCGACGGATCCTGGCATGTGCGCTCACGCGCCATTTGGCTGCAGCCGTACTTCGAGAGCGGCTTCCCGCATGGCCAGGACCAGTTCATTTCAACCGCTGGGACAGCGTGGGCCTCGATGGCGCTGACACTGGTAGTCCAGCCTGCGACGACGACCCAGCGGTGAGCGCGAACAGCAGATCTCTTCTGCCAGCGTCAGTGGCGGCGGGCTGAGGCGTCAGAGCGTCTCGCCGGCCGCCTCGATCGTGAGGCGATGCAGACCGACAAGTGCATCCTCGGTCAATTCTGCTGAGACGTATCCGCCCGCCAGCACAAACGCGACCGGGAGTTTCCGGCCTGCGGCCCACTCGAAGACTCGACGCTCTCGTGCGCGCAGCGTGTTGGCGGTGACACCGTCGAGCCCGCCGATCGCGCATCCCTCATACGGATCCATCCCGGCGTTGTAGAGGCACACGTCAAATGCCTCGCCGTCCAGCCTGCGAAGCGCCCGCTCGATCGTAGGAAGATACTCTGCCGCGGTCCACACAACTTCGAGGGAGTCCGGCGGCGCTGGCGGCGCGTACGCGTCAACCATATCGGTCACCGCGATGTCCACATGGACAACACCAGGCACGTCGCGAACGAGGCTGCTCGTCCCGCCGCCCATGTGCGCATCGACGTCCACGATCGCGATCCGCTCCGCGCCCGCCTCGCGCAACGCGTCCACGGCCAGCGCCAGACCGTTGAACGTGCAGAACCCGCCGCCCCTGGCCCGGTGCGCATGGTGGAGGCCGGAGGACAGGGAGCCGGCGTTCGTTTTCGAGCGGAACGCGTGCAGCGCGGCCGCCACTGCGCCACCATTTGAGGCACAAACAGCACGCCACAGGCCGGGATCCCACGCGAGGCGGCTCGACTCAGCGAGCGCTCGCGGATCGCCAGTGCGAACCGCGTGCACGTACTCCGGCGCATGCACGCGCGCAATTTGCTCTTCCATCAGTGGGTCCGGCGCCGCCAGGCGAACGTTGGCGATTGGATCTCGCGCGAGCGATGCCGCGATCGCCGCCGACTTGCGCGTAGTGTCGAACGCGTACGCGGGAGCGACGTAGTCAGGGGAGTAGAAGACGACGAGCTGTGGTCTGGACGTGTCGCTCATGCGCGAGCCGCCTCAATGGTGTCGATGGTCAATACCTGCGCCATCTCCCGATATCGACACAGCGCGTTGGCCAACTGCATTTGTCTCGGCGTTCGGCACTCCGGCTCGAACAGCCTTGGCGAGGCCACCAGGACGACCGCGCATCGCGCGCGCGAAGTGGCAACGTTCAACCGATTGAGACTGTAAAGAAACTCCATCCCGCGCGGCGCATCTTGCGGGCTCGACGAGGTCATCGAGTAGATGACCACCGGTGCTTCCTGCCCTTGAAACTTGTCCACTGTCCCCACGCGCACCGACTCGACAGACGTAGCGCCGGACGTAGCGCGCGCGACTCCCGCGACCCCCGCGAGTCGTTCGCTGATTCGATTAACCTGCGCGTTATAAGGTGCAACGACGAGGATGTCGTTCGCTGTCAGCGGCCGCTCGACACGGCGCTCGTCCACCCATCGACCTCCCGCCAAAAGCATCGAGACCGCGCGGGCGACGACGTCTATTTCTTCCACCGACCAGTTCTGATTGCGATCGTGTGCCACCGGCACCCACCAGAGGCCCGCGCTGTCGAACGGGCCTGCGTGCGTCAACACCTGTTGTTCCAGTCCTGCCTTCGACGTCAGTCGCGATTCGTAAAATGTGTCGGACGTGAACTTACAGATTGCCGGCGCGAGCCGCCAGGTCACAGGCAGAAACAATCCTCGATCCGCGGGCATCGTCTTGGCACCGCCGAGGACATGCTCCAACGCGGAGATGTCCACGCCGTCGGGATGACTTCCCTTTTGCGGCTGCTCCAACTGCTGGGGATCGCCGAGCAGCACCATGCTCTTCGCCGCCTGCGATGCCGCAAGCGCGTTGGCCAGCGACATCTGGCCGGCTTCGTCCACAAACAGCACGTCGATCGAATCGGCAGCGTCCTCGCGACCCCACAACCACGCGGTGCCGCCAAGCACATCCACCTGTTTGTCCCGGAGAAGCGCCAGCGCCTCTTTGTTGTGCTCCACGACGATCAGTTCCGCCGGGTCATCGTCTCGCGGCCGGGTCTTGTGTCCGCACCTCATCGCCTGGCCGCGTTTCGCGGCCTCGAGCCGCACATCGTCCAGGAGCTTCCGAATCACCTTGTGACTGACGGCCGTCACGCCGACGCGCTTGCCGGACGAAACGAGCGCGCAGATCATGTGTGCGCCGGTGAAGGTCTTGCCTGACCCGGGTGGGCCCTGAATGGCAAACGTGCTCGCGTCGAGATCGAGACCGCAGCGGATCGCGAAGGCCAGCACCGACTCATCGGCGCCCTGATTGAACGCTCCTTTTGCGAGTCGCGGGGTGCGGCGAAACAACAGGTCCAGTCCGGCGAAGGATGTTTCGACCTCGCAGACGACGCGCTCCGCGAGACGCAGAAGAGCCTTCTGCATCGTGTCCGGCGGAAAGTGTCGATGCTCGAACAACGCCGTCGGATGCGTCCCGGCAACATTTTTGCCCTTGAGAATGTCGATGGTCCGCACATCGCGATCGACTGCATCGACCTCCGCGAACTTCTTCCCGTCCGTACTTTTCAGTTCGTCGCCCTCGCTAATCTCCATTTCCTGCGGCGGGAAGGAGTAGCGATGGATTACCGTACCGGTGGGCTTGCCGGTCTTCTTGTTCAGCACTTCCCCTACTTGTTCGACGAACATCAGGCCGGCGACGGCTTGCGGTTCGTCGTAGAGTTCGTCTTCGGGCAAGTCGCGGAGCCTGTAGTAATCCCACCACGCCACCTTGTCCTCGCGTCGATGCCAGTCGAGCAGGTACGCGAGCAGCCATCGCGTCTGCTGGTGGTCGGTCCGTGCGAGCGCATCCGCGGGGACGTTTTCCAGCAGCCGGGCGCGAAGATCTTCAACGCGCGCTTGGATTTCGCTGACTTTTTCTGGCGCGTCGGATGGCTTCGGTGTCGGCCGCGCAATTGGATGCCCGCCGTCGATGATCGTCGTGCGCACGGACTCGAGCCAGTCGCGGAGTGCAAGTGTCGAGCGACAGTCATCGCGGTTGTAAAGCTCGACGACGTCCTTCACTGCGTGGCCGACGGCACCGATCGCATCGCTCTCGAGTGCGAGTTCAAGCGCGCGGCGAGAAAGCGCGGCCTCGGCCAACCCCACATCGCGCGTGAAGCCGTAGAATCGTTCGAGCTGCTTGATCGAGTAGCTCTCCACGCCAGCGCGGATTGCATGGCGCGCGACCATGTGCAAGTCCACGAAGCGCTCGGCGCGGAGCAGTTTATCAATCGCCTCCTCGCGGCTGGCGTATCGGCCCATCAACCGCTTCAGCGCCGACGGTTCGTAGTGGCCGAAGTGGTAGACGTGCATACATGGATCGGCCGCCCAACGTTCGAGAATCAGATCGACGACCGCCTCGAACGCCGCCCGCTCCTGGCGATCGTCAAACGCCCAGCGCGCGGTGTAGTCGAATCGTTGATCTGCCGCCTCCGCAAGCGCCAGCAACGGCAAAGCGCCCGCGGCACCTGCGGCACCCGCGGCACCCGCGATCCCAAACAGGTATTCCCTTCCCCCTTCCCGTGCGAACGGATCGCCCTCGAGGTCGAGAAACAGATCCCCCGGACTTGGCTCGGGCAGCCGGGAGAGCCCCTGCTCGGGATCTGGCGGCAGCAAGGGCTCAAACGCCGGCTTCTTCGTCGCTCGACTGAGCGCCTGTAGTCGCGCCTGATCCTGCAATCGCTCGTACGTCGCGCGCGCGCCTCGCGATGGTTTGAACGTCAACGGCACCGTCATCGCCGCCAACTGCGTCAGCGTGACGATGGCCTGCGATTGCAGCTCGTTCCGATGCACGCGCGAGATGCCGGCGACATATGAAAGGTGATCGTCGGTGCGCCGTCGATGTTCGCAATGCAGGAACCAGCGGCAGACCTCGCAGTGTTCGACCGGCTCGGGATAGGTCAACGTCAGCAACTGTTGAGGGCTGAGCGACGCGTGTTCGGCGAGCTGGCGTCGCACGAGGCGGTAATAGGCTTCGTAATCGGCCAGACGGTATCGCTGCAACGGATTCACGAGATCCGGCGTGACGACGTGGAAGTGTTCGGGCTGAAGGCCCTGCACGTCGGCGAGCAGGTCGGAGTAAACGGCGAGCTGCAGGATGGTGCCGGCTTTGGTCTCGCGTGCGAGTTTCGTGTCGTAGACCTCGTACGACCATGCGCCGAGGTCGCTTGGCGTCTCGATGCGCCGCAGGATGTCGGCGTAGCCGAGCCAGCGCCCGTTCCGAAGGCACGCCTGGACGATCGCGTCCACCCCATCGCGCATCGCGAGGATGGTCTGCTCGTCTGCATCCGCCTGGCCAGACAGATCGACAACCGTCAAACCTGTTGCGCGCAACGACTCCACGTACCGCCGCTCGTGCTCCTCCCCGCGCGTGCGGAGGATGTCGGCGAATGGATCGACCCAGATCGGTCTCTCCAGCTCGCCGCGGGCGACGTCGAGATCGAGTGCCGTGCGGTGTCGGCAGCCGAGAAAGATTGAGAGGTCCGAGGCCGAAAGGACGAGGGAATCGCCGACAAACTTCACGTTCTCTGGAGTTTACCGCGAGGTTCGAGCAACTTCCGTTACAGGGGACAGGCCTTGTCATCGGGGGACTGTCCCTGTCATCGAGGGACTGTCCCTGTCATCGAGGGACTGTCCCCCGTAAGAATGTTAAGGATGCGGATCGGCGCGCATATGTCGGTGGCCGGCGGTGTATCTAAGGCAGTTGACCGCGCGGTGATTCACGGCTGCGAATCCCTGCAGATCTTCAGCAAGAATGCCAATCGATGGCATGCTGCCCCGCTCGATCGGGGCGAGATCAGACGCTTCCGCCGCGGGATCGACGACACCGGG
Organism: uncultured Acidobacteriota bacterium; assembly: GCA_963846425.1. GTDB lineage: Bacteria > Acidobacteriota > Vicinamibacteria > Vicinamibacterales > UBA2999 > JACCSI01. Next base: position 592,862 of record CAWJVW010000005.1, read on the forward strand.
ATTGCGCCCGCCGTCTCCCACGCCAGCTATCTGATCAACCTGGCGACGACCTACGACCCGCTCCGCAGTCAATCCATCGACGCCTTCATCGACGAGCTCGACCGCGCGCATGCGCTCGGCCTGCTCGGCGTCGTGATCCATCCGGGCACTTGCACTGCCGGTACGGAGGACGATGCGTTGCGACTCGTTGCCGATGCCGTCCGCATCGCATTCAAGGCCAGGCCACGGCGCAGGACGATGGTGCTCTTCGAGCACACCGCTGGACAGGGTCGAACGCTCGGCTATCGATTCGAGCATCTGGCAGCGATCATCGATCATCTCGACGGCTCGCCGCGCGCGGGCGTCTGTCTGGACACCTGTCACCTCGTCGCCTCTGGCTACGACATCGTCACTGACGCGGGCTACGATGCCACGTTCTACGACTTCGATCGACTAATCGGCCTCGACCGGCTGCGGGTCATTCACGCCAACGACTCGAAGCGGCCGTGTGGCAGCCGCATCGATCGGCATGAGCATATCGGCGACGGCTGTCTCGGACTCGATCCGTTTCGACGGCTGCTCCACGATCCACGTCTCGCCGGCCTGCCGATGTTGATCGAGACGGAGAAATCGACCGATTGCAGCAAGCCTCATCTCGTCATCGCCGATCCGTTGGACATGAGGAACCTCGAGACACTGCGTCGGCTCAGGGAGGGGACTGTCCCTCCGTGACAGGGACTGTCCCTCGGTTTACAGGGACTGTCCCTCGGTTACAGGGACTGTCCCCCGGGCAGCTGAACGGCGAGTCAGAGATATCGCTGAGCCCAATGCCTGGGGCTTGAGCTGCGGCCTAATCACTGATCTCTGATCACTGGCGAGCGACTTGCAAACGCAGCCAGTATGCGGACAGCTCAGTTCGCTCCGGTCGCAATTTTCTGCTTCGGCCTACTCACCTTCGTCCAAGCCGAGGATCATGTCGCACGCGCATCTAACGATGAGGTCCATGAACTCTGGGTAGACCCCACCAACCTCGAGAGCCGCGATCTCTTCCGTGGCCCGCAGGAAGGCCCGCCGCCCCCGCAACAGGGCGGCACGTTTACCTTCGTCCAGCGCGACACTTCCGGGCGCAGCCCCGGCTACGACGTACGAGACGCGAACGGCGTCGTCTGGAGCGTCAAGCTGGGCCCCGAAGCGCAGTCCGAAGTCGTCGCGTCCCGGATTCTGTGGGCGATTGGCTTCCATCAACCGCCTACCTACTACGTGAACCCCTGGACGTTGACGGGCCAGGAGGCTGGACCGCAGGAGGGCGGACGCTTTCGTCCTGAGCTCGAGACCTGGAAGGTCACGGGCGAATGGCGCTGGGCCGAATTCCCCCACGCAACCTCGCCGATCAACGGCGGTCTGCTGGTCGCGCAGATGATGATCAACAACTGGGACCTCAAGACGTCGAACAACAAGATCGTCGAGCGCACCGACCCGGCAGCATCTCCACGCCGCCTATACATCGTCCGTGATCTCGGCGCATCGCTCGGCTCGAACGAGCAGGCGAAGTGGCTCCGCTGGACACAGCTGCGGATGTCGCAGGGATCGAAGAACGATCTGCCGGGGTTCGAAGAGTCGGGATTCATCGATGGGGTCGAGGACGGTTACGTGAAGTTCTCGTACAGCGGTCCCAACAAGCCTCTGCTGGCACGCATTACGCCCGGGCACGTGCGATGGACAGCGGCGTTGATGTCGCGGCTGTCGGACAAGCAATGGCATGACGCGTTCCGCGCCGGCGGTTACTCGCAAGAGGATGCGGCACGCTACATCGCGAAGTTCAAGGAAAAGATCGCCACCGGCCTCGCGTTGCAGTAGGGGCAGCCCGCGCCATTTACTTCTCGCCCGGGCTGCCTCCGCGGGCGCCAATACCGCATCACTTTTTCGTCTTTAACCTGCAGCTGTAACCAGCGTCACGACGTTCACCGGAACGGCCGCGGCACCGGGCCGCGAACGTGATCAGTGGTATCGTCGGCGCACGGCGTCGGTCGGTTTGGCCGGCGTTCGCAGGCGCCACCGCCTGCGGGCAGCAGAGTGTGCCAACGGCTTTCTTCGTGCAGTAAAAGGCAGGAGTGGATGTCAGAACGTGATCGACCGGCTCGCCATCGCGCTTTGATCGCTGGGGTACTGCTGTGCGCGGGAGTAATCCTGCAACCCGCACTTGCCGGCGCGCAGAGCGTGTGGTCAGGAACCATCGCAACTATCTCCCCGACCACTCAAAACGCCTTCGCGCCGCAGGTTGCGGCAGATCCGCAGGGCAACGTCATTGCTGTCTGGTTCATACAGGACGTCGGGACGCCAAACATTCGAGCGGCGCGCTACACCGCCGCCACTGGGACTTGGGGCGCCCCTGTGGACGTGTCCACGGTGGTATCAGGTCAAAAGGCCTTCCACCCGCAGATCGGAGTCGATTCGAACGGCAACGCCACCGTCGTGTGGTATCGATCGACGTCGGAGGGGACTTCTGGCGTCATTGAGACTGCGCATTTCACGGCAGCCACTGGCGTTTGGAGCGGCGGCGCCGAACTGAGCCCCGCAGGCATCTTTCCACTGATCGCCGTGGATCCAAACGGCAATGCGACTGTGGTGTGGCCCGAGGTGACGCATGTGATCGGTTCCGCCACCTATAGGATCCAAGCCGCCCGTTACGATCGGGCCACCGGGTTGTGGGGGAACGTCGTCACTGTTGTTACCAGCACAACCACCCTCACGTCTACTGATTATGTCGGCGCTCCCAGGATCGCAGTCGATGCCGGGGGCAATGTCATCGTCGTTTGGCCCCGCTATATCAACGTCTCCAGCAACGCCCGGAACATCGTTCAAGCCGCGCGCTACACGATAGCTACTGGAACCTGGAGCGGCGCGACTGACATATCGGCCGTCAACTGCCTCGGTTGCACTTTCCCGAGCGTCGCCATGGATTCCAGCGGCAATGCGATGGCCGTGTGGGGCAATCGTCAAGTACCTTCCGGGTACTCTCCAAGCCGCACGGTACGCGGCAGGGACGGGCACGTGGGCTGCGCCGGTGAACATCTCGCCGGTCTTTGTCGATGAGGACACGTACGTTTTGCCCGAAATTGCTGCCGACCCAGCCGGAAATTTCACGGCTGTCTGGAGGGATACCAGCTACCTCACCAAGGCTGCGCGTTACAGCGCGGCGAGCGGGACATGGGGGGCCGCCGCCCAGATCTCCTCATTCAGCGACTACGCGCTGGCCCCGCGAGTGACCGTCGATACGTCCGGCAACGCTACCGTTGTCTGGTACGTAAACAATCCAACGGGTGAGACAGTCCAAGCCGCGCGCTACACGGCGGCCAGCGCATCATGGAGCGGCGTCACCAATCTCTCTGCCACCAATGTCAGCGTCGGCGCCCCCGAGGCGACGGTGGATCCGGCCGGTAATGTCACCGTCGTGTGGCATCGGATTTTGACCCCTGGTTCAAGTTCTGTGATCCAGAGCAGGCGGTGGCTAGCGACATCGGGCGTTCCGCCGGGCGCGCCAACGCTCAGTGGGTCGGTGTCCGGAACCACCGCGAGTCTCACGTGGACACCATCGCCCACGGGCGGCGCGCCTACCTCCTACATCATTCAGGCGGGAACCGCGCCCGGCGCGTCGAACGTGTTCAACGGCAACGTCGGTGCTATCACGACGTTGAGTGCGCCGGTTGCACCCGGCACCTATTACGTGCGCGTGCGTGCCGTGAACGCGGGCGGCGTCAGCGGACCGTCCAACGAGGTCACGCTCGTTGTCGGCGGCGCACCAGGACAGCCCACGGTGACGTCCGCTACTCCGAGCGGCGGGATCCTCACGGTCTCCTGGCTCGCAGGCTCCGGCCCCTCTCCAACCTCACATCGTCTCGATTTCTACTCGGGCGCTACGTTCCTCGCGAGCGTGACCGCCGCTGCGGGCACCAGCACCGCCATACCAATTCCGCCGGGCACGCAAGGTACCTTCGGCGTGCGCGTCACTGCGCTCAACGGCACGATCGCGGGGCCGGCATCGCTGCTCTTCACATTCACTATCGGGCCGGCGTGCACCGAGCCAGCAAGCCCGAACGTCAGCGGCGGTGTGGTCGGTGGCACAGCGTCCGTCAGTTGGCCGGCCGTTGCAGGCGCCACTTCGTACATTCTCTCCGCGGGGACGACACAGGGCGGGACGCAGTATTTGGCGCCGACGAACATTGGCGCCAATAGAGGGGCGAGTGCCAGCGGCCTGCCCGCTGGTTTCACTGCCTGGGTGCGCGTGATCGCGGTCAACGCGTGCACGCAGCAGAGCGTGCCGACGGATTTCTTCGTGCAGTAACGGGAGCTCGCGCGCGCACCTGCGGCACTGCAGCACCTGCGTAAGATGGACGCTCAACAACTGCGCCAGACGCTCGTCCTCGCCAATTCCTTCAAAGAAGGCGACCTGCTGGTCGGCGGGACACGCGATGATGCGGTCCGCGAATTTGCGCGAGGGATACTTCGCGCCACATCACTTGCCGACATCCGCCAGACGACGCTCGTCGACGATGGCGTCAGCGAGGCGCTGGCGCGTTCGCTCGATCGATCCCACCAGGGGGAGCTCGATCCGCTGACGGTCCGCGAGCTGACCGAGCGATTGCTCGCACCCGAAGCCCCACACTGGGTTCACCGATATCGCGATGGCCTCAGCAGCGAGGCGATCGCCGCCGCGGCCAAGGTCATGACCAATGACGAGCTCGGCATCGTCGCGCGAACGCTTTTCAACGCAATGCCGGGCGACGCGGTCACCGTCGGTGCCGCGCGCCACTTCGGCTCCCGGATCCAGCCAAACAGCCCGGGAGATGACGAAGACGAGATCCTGTTCTCGATTCTCGAGGGTCTATCGTACGGGTGCGGCGATGTGATCATCGGGCTCAACCCCGCCAGCGATGACGTCGAGACGATCATTCGTCTCGAAGAACTGTTGCAGCAGGTTGTTCAGCGACTCGCGCTGCCGACGCGCTACTGCGTCCTGTCCGACCTGCCCAAGCAGCACAGGGCGCGGGAGCGTACGGCGGTTGACGTCGGCTTCCAGAGCCTTGCCGGCACGTCACGGGCGCTCGCCGGAATGGTCGGTCTCGACGTCGACGGCATCCTCGAACTCGCACGAAGCTTCCCCGGCTTGTATTTCGAGACCGGCCAAGGTTCCGCGGTGACCAACGGTGCCGCCGAGGGGGTCGACATGGTAACGCTGGAGGCGAGAGCCTACGGCGTGGCTCGATACATCGGCCAGCAAACCGGAGTCTGGATGATCGTCAACGATGTCGCGGGATTCATCGGACCCGAGGTGTTTCGGACGTCAGAGCAACTCGAGCGTGCGTGTCTCGAGGACATCGTCATGGCAAAGCTGCATGGCCTCACTATGGGGCTCGATGTCTGTGCGACTTTTCATATGGGCATTCCGCCGGCGGCACTGCGGGAACTGACAGGACGCATTGTGGCGCGTGCCGCGCCCGCCTATCTGATGGCGGTTGCGGGCAACGCGGATCCGATGCTCGGGTACCTGACGACGTCGTTCCGCGAACATCCCCGGCTTCGACGACAGGTGCGCCGGCAGATGACGTCGCTCATGGCGACCCGACTGGCAGCCCTTGGTGTTATCCGCAGTGACGTTGATGCGGCGCCATCGATCGACTCGACAACGCACCTCTACTCAACGTTTGCGAAGGCGGGCGGCGACACCCGCACGACATCCTCGTTAAAGGCCGAAGCGAGACACAAGCTGAACGGATTTCGCGAGCGCGGATACGACCTCGGTTTTGGAGCGGACCACGAAGGTGCCGCCGCGCGGGCCGCGGAGGCACGCGTCGACACCATCTACGATCATGCGCGCGTCGCATTGTACGCAACCTTGAATCCGGCAGTCATCGGCACAGCGGCTCCGTCCCATCGCTGGGTCCACACCAGGGCTCTCGATCGCGAGGATTACCTCGCGCATCCACATCATGGCGAGCAACTCCGTCTCGAGGATGTCGAACTGGTGGCAGGACTGTATTCGCCCGAAAGGCCGCCACCGGTCCAGCTCGTCGTGTCGGACGGGTTGAATGCAAGAGCGATCAACGACCAGCTGCCCGCGCTGTTACCACCACTGCAGCAATCGCTCAAGGGGGCGGGCATCCCTGTCAGTACGACTCACGTCGTAATCGAAAACGGACGTGTGCGCGCGGGGTATCACGTCGGGCAGTTGATCGATGCGACTCTTATCGTGCATTTCATTGGCGAGCGGCCGGGGACGGGTCTCAATACCGTGTCCGCCTACCTGACGTATGGCCGCGACCAGGCGGGGCGCTCACAGTGGAGTCCCGATCTCGATCACTCGTGGACGACGGCGATCTGCGGCATCCATCCGAGCGGGACGCCACCAGCGGTGGCCGTGAGTCAGATCGCGCGCGCTGTCGCGCGAGCGCTTGAAACGCGCCGCTCAGGCGTCGCAGCCAGAAGTTCCCTGCGTTGACGCGACCGCGCCTCGGCGCTTACGCTGACGTCCGTGCAGGTCAACGACATCCATTCGGAGCTCAATCCAACCTGGATGAAGCGGATCATCACACCGGCTACCGTGGAGGAGTTGCGCCGGACGGTTGCCGCTACGGCGAAGATCGGGGAGCCGGTGTCACTGTGCGGGGCACGCCATGCGATGGGGGCGCAACAGTTCCTCGAAGGCGGCGTCCTGCTGGATCTGACTGGCTTGGGTCGTGTGCTGGCAATGGACCACGAGCAGGGCCTCATCACGGCCGAGTCTGGAATCCGCTGGCCGGCGCTCGTCGCAAGTTATCTCGAGCTTCAACGCAAGGCCTTTCCCGATAGCCTCCCGCGCTGGGGCCTGGCCCAAAAACAGACCGGGGCTGATGAGATGACGCTCGGCGGCGCCGTGTCGGCCAACGCCCACGGGCGCGGCCTGACGATGATGCCCCTGGTAGGGGATGTCGAGGCCTTCACACTGGTCTCCCCCGAGGGAGATCTCCTCGAGTGCAGCCGGACAAAGCACGCAGAGCTTTTCAAGCTGGCCATCGGGGGCTACGGCCTGTTCGGTCCAATGGCCACGGTGACCCTGCGTCTCTCGCCTCGCCGTCTCATGCGCCGCAGCGTGCGCATCATGGATATCGAGGATGCGCCTGCGGCCGCGCGCCGCCGCATCGCCGAGGGCTTCGTCTACGGCGACTTCCAGTTCGACATCGACCCGGCCTCGCCCGAGTTCCTGACCAAAGGGGTGTTCTCGGGCTACCAACCGATCGACGGGAACCAGGACAGCGCGGAAACGGAGCTTTCGCGAGAGGACTGGGTCAAGCTTCTGTACCTGGCCCATGTAGACAAGCGCCGGGCTTTCTCGTTGTACGCGCAGCACTACATCGCGACCGACGGTCAGACATACTGGTCCGACACCCACCAGTTGGGCGTCTACATCGACGGTTACCATGCGGAATTGGATCGGCTGATGAAGGCGCCGCACAAGTGCAGCGAGATGATCACCGAGCTTTACGTGCCCGTTGAAAGAGTGATCGACTTCCTGCAAGCGGCCGCCGCGACTCTGACCGCTCTCAAAGCCGAGGTCATCTACGGAACAATCCGACTGATCAACGAGGACAGCGAAACCGTTTTGGCCTGGGCGCGAGGCCGCCGCGCGTGCGTGATCTTCAACCTACATGTGGAGCACACGCCCGCCGGCATCGAGAAGTCGGGCGTGGCGTTCCGCGCCTTGATCGATTTGGCGCTTGAACGCTCGGGCAGCTTTTTCCTGACGTACCACCGCCACGCCACGCGCGCCCAGCTGCTCGCCGCCTACCCGCGGCTGCCGGAGTTCCTGCAAGCCAAGGATACCCATGACCCGCAGGGCGTGTTCACGAGCGACTGGCACCGCTGGCTCACGCGAACATTGACCAGCTGAGGAAAGACAATCGCCCGAGTCGCTGGGCCCGACCATGCGGGGCAAAGAACATCCGCGGAAGGGCGGAAAAGCGGAATACCAGCAGACGACGGATCGCTGGCCGTCACCGTACGGGCCGGGCTTTGCCCGTTGCGGCCCGCGCCGTTCCGCGTTTCCGCGTTTCCGGTTTCCGCGGATGAATTTTCTGATGCGCGTGTCGTGGTGATCTCGCCTCTCTTTACGATCTCCCTCTCGCCCGCGCGACGTTCTTGTACACGACTCCGCCCTTCATCACGAACACCACGCGTCGAACGGCCGTGATATCGGTCAGCGGATCGCCGTCGATGGCGATGATGTCAGCCTCGAGCCCCGGCGCGATGGCGCCGATGCGGTCCTGCAGCCGCATCGACTCGGCGGCACGCGAGGTGGCCGCCACGATGGCATCCATGGGCGGCTGCATCCCGTCGCGCACGCGGTAGATGAACTCCTCGGCGTTGCGCCCATGCGCGCCAGCGACCGCATCGGTTCCAAATACCAGCTTCAACCCAGGGACCTTCACGGCTTTCCGAATCATGGCTGTCTTGATCGGGATGTTCTTCTCCATGAACGCGAATCCTTCCTCGGTGTAGTTCCCGATGCCGAGGAAGCGCGGCTTGTTCTCGAGGTAGTTGTGGGTCACGAGAAATTGCGGCTCGAAGAACATCCCGCGGTCTACCATCGCCTTCAGCGTTGCGTCGGTGGACCCGGTTCCATGCGTCACTTGATCACAACCTGCGCGAATGGCGGCATCGATGCTGTCGGTGCTGTGCGCATGAATGAGGCTCCGCATCCCGAGGCGCTTCGTCTCATCGCATCCCGCCTGCAGTTGTGCATCGTCCAGCGTCCGTCCCCCGCCTTCGCGGCTGCTGCGCGAGGCGAAGATTTTGATCAGGTCGGCGCCGTCGGCCTTGTACTTGCGGACCTCGGCACGGATCTCGTCTGGCGTGCCCTGCGTGATCCAGCCGAGCGCCGTCAGGATGCGCGGGCCCGGCAAGCGGCCGCGCGCGATGGCGTCGCGTAAGTCCTTGTCACCTCGCGCGCCAATGCTCTGCACGGTGGTGAAGCCAGCCTGGAGCGTCGCAAACGCATTCTCGGCGGCGTACAGCATCGCTTCGACAGGCGTCTCGCCCGGCGTCGACGCCCGATTGTCGCGGCCGAAGTGATTCATGATGTGCACGTGGGTGTCGATCCACCCGGGCATTACCGTCAGCCCGCGGAGGTCGTACGTCTGCTGGCCCGGAAGCGCTCGCGACACTCTGGATTTTGCCGTCCTGAACGGTGACGCTGACGTTTTTGAGGACTTTGCCGCGGCCGTCGAGCACGGTGTCGGTTTGTAGCGTGATCGTCGGAGATTGTGAGAAGGCTGACCCGGCCACCAACGTCACCGCGACAGCGTAGAGAATGCGCCTCATACCGTTCACCTCACAGCTCGGTTTTCTGTCCGAACTGTAATGCAAATTGACTCGGGAGTCCTGACACCATGGCCGTCGATTACTTTCACCGTCTCTTAATCGTTGGGACACCCAAGGACGTCAGTGCATTCCGCCGTCAGATGCACCGCGAATACCCACGCACGATAGGTGGGAAGACGTGGACGGAGATTGTCCCGTTCTCTTTCCATGCTGTTTACGAACTGGCTCCTGCTGCACGCCGAATCGAAGCGGAGGTGCCGCACGATCCATACGAGCTCTCCGCGTGGCCGCCTCGGCGCATTAGCAATCGCCGGGCAGAAGTCCGCTATCAGTTCCAAACCCGCAACATGGAGATGGTCGGTCTCCTCAGGGCCCTATCCCGCGCGTTGCCGTCCCTCACGTTCACTCTCGTGACCCTCTGTCTGGACGACAGCAGCATCGAGGCCGCCCGGTTCTCCCGCGGCCGGGCGCAGCGGTGGTTTATGGATGAACGCGCGTGCGAGCCGCACTGGGATCGCGCCCGCAAGAAATTCGGCCTGCCGGGTGAGGAGGTGTACGACGACGATGAGGCCGACTACTGGACTGAGCAACAGATGCTGCATGCGGCGATGGCCCATTGGGATCGCAAGAGCGCACGACGTCCGGGGCGGCGGCGGGACTGGGACAACCGCGTTCGCCTACGCGATCTCGACACGGAACGTGAGTTGACGATGTACGAAATCGCTGAGGCGATGGCTTTGAAAACACGGCGGAAGAGGCGCAGCGCAAACAGGGCCCGACGAGGACGCAAAGCTGCCACATAGGGGACTGTCCCCGTTAAGGACTTGTAAAGCGCGCAACGAATAGGCGTGAGCGAAGGCGGCCAGGACCATCACGATCAGCGGCGGACGCTCGCGTCGCCGTCGAACTCGCGACGAGGTGCGGCCTGTTCCAGCCCGACGCGGCCCGGCACGATCTCGGCGCGCGCGTAGCTCTCGGGCCGAACCGGATGCCCGGCCAGGCCGCGCAGCATGGCAAGCTGGCCGACGTGCGTCAGGGCATCAGCGAGCGGTCCCTGAATGAGCTGCTCGATCGATCCGGTGAGCGGGCCGGCGGCGGCAAGCCCGCGGTCGAGCGCGCCAAGGCCGGCGAAAAAGCGCTCCACCTCCGTGGTCCAGTCGTCGCTACTGCCCGGCGTCCACTTGATGTCGCCGCGTGCGATGGTGATCGCCCATGACATGAGGTCGGCCATGTGACCGACGATCTGCACAGGCTGTCGGCTGTTGCCGCCGATCGAGAAGGCGCCGAAGTCGGGGGGCACATCGCGCAGCACCTTGGCGGCGCGATATGCCAGCGTTGCCGCCAGGTGCCGGAGCACCGCGCGCGCTGCGGCATCGGGCGCGGACGTGGAGTTCGTGGAATCGAGCGGTGAGGACATGGCGGGAAGTGTGCCCGAAGGTGGCGCCGACGCGCAATTGCGTCCAGGTCTCGACGATGGTAGCGTCGTCGTCATGGCTCGGGCGACTCTGAGCGGCCGTGTCGAGGTGCTGGAACAGACGGTGACCGGGCTGGCCGCGCTTCCCGATCGAGTCGGTGCGCTGGAGCAGAGCCTGGCCGACTTCCGTAAAGAGACGCAGCGCGAGTCTGCCGCGGTGCGGAAGGAGCTTCGCGACGGCGACGAGGAGACCCGGCGCCATATGCGGATGCTCCACGAGGATCTCGTCGCCCGGATCAGCACCATCGGCGAGGGAATCGACGACCTTCGCGGGCGCTGATTAGCGTCGGCTACAACTCACTAGCGGCCGGCGTGGATAAACCCTCAGTTTCGCAATGACCCTGGCGGGTGCGATCGAACGCTGACAGGAATCGGCCATTTCACGCGGCCTTCACGATCGTGGATGCGCACCACGAGCTCTGCGTTGGTGGCGTCACCAGGTAACACCGGCGCAGCGTCCTGGTGCGTCAACGGGAAGACCACCCAAAAACGGTCGTAGTCGTAGTTGCGCCGCCGCGTCCCTGCTAGCGCCTTCACATCGCGGAGCTTGGGCGTATTAACGCCGCGGACCGGACGACCGATCTTTCCATCAGCGAACACGGGTTGAAGAAATGCACTCCAATCGCTTGGGATTACACCCGAGCCCTCGCGCGGATCGATCTCAACCATCACAACGGTGTCACCAGCGGCCTCGGCTTCGGCCACAAGCGCATGGGCCTCTTCGTCTGTCAGCCGCGAGGTAAGCTGCGACACGCGCGCCGACGCCCGCACCACATCGCGCGTGATCCACGTCGCCGCCAGCTTGTAATTGTACGAACGCTCGGTCTTCAACATCCGCGTGTCGAACAGACCTCCGACACGGCCGGTGACGTGGGCTGACTGGCCGATGCTGTGCGCACGAGCCGCTGGCCACGTGAGCCAGTCGTCGGTCGCTTGTGCGATGCCGAGCGCTGCCACGGCGACCAGAAACAGCAGTTTCACTGAAGCTTCCGTCGCGTGATGACCACCAGCTCTCCACCGCCGATCGCCGTTTCGCCGACGGTCATGCCGATCGCCCGGAAGCCCTGCTCGCCGACTTCCAGCAGTTCCTTTTGCAATGTGGACGTCCTCTTCGTGGCGACGAGCTTGTACTCGTATTTCTGAGTGGACGTCGCGGAGGGATCGCGCTCGAGGATCGCCGTCACTTCCTTCCCACCGAAGAGGCTCTCGAAGACGGTCTGGCCAACCAACTCGAAGCCCGCATCGCCCGCCTCCTGCAGTTCCTTCTGCATCGTGGACGTCTTCGACGTCGCGAGGAGCCGATACTCGAGCCGCGCGGGCGCGGCGGCTTTCTGCATCAACACCACGACTTCCTTGCCGCCAAACGAGGTGTCACCGCCCATGACAGCGGCAAATCGGAACCCGGCTTCGCCCGCTTCCTGCATTTCCTTCTGCATCGTCGACGTCTTGCTGGTCGCAAGCACGCGATAGCTGGTCGCGTCCTGTGCAGCCGCCGCCGTGGACAACGCGAGCGTGAACAGTGAAGCAACGACGATGGTTCGCGATTTCAAACAGGACCTCCCGGAAGAAGCGGCGTCCAAGCGACGCAGCGTAGTTCCACTCTACTGCGGATGAGCTGGTTGGAGGCCCTTTAGTTTCGATCAGCAACCGGTCCCGGCTGTTGGCATGGCCAAATCGTGCAGTTTAATTGCCAGCCGTTCGATGTCCCGCGCGCGTGCCAGCCGCGCGCTCCACTCCGCTGGAATCGCCTCTACGCCGTAATACGCTCCGGCCAGTTGTCCGTAGACCGCGCCCGTCGTGTCGGCGTCCTCCCCCAGGTTGACCGCCAGCAGCGCGCCCTCGCGGAAGCTGTCCGACTGATCAAACGCCCACAGCGCCGCTTCCAGCGTGTGGGCGACGTAGCCGGATGCGCGCAGCTTGTCGCGGCTGGTGCCGCGGAACGACCCCGAGGCAATGCGCGCGATCGCCGGCGCCAGCCTCGCCTCGCGCCACGAGACGCCGGGCGGCGCGAAGTGATCCGCGAGCAGCTCCTCTTTCGCGCATCCTTGCAGGGCGCCAACAATCAGCCCCGCGAAGTAGCGGCACGCATCCACAGCCGCCGTCGCCGCGTGGGTCGTCCGCGAGCTGTCGGCAGCCAGACGCACGGCGTCGGCTGGGTGATGTGCGTAGAAAAGCGGGACGGGCGCAAGACGCATCAGTGAGCCATTGCCTGCGCTGCGCGGGTCGGCGCTCCCGGCGAACGGTTCGCGCGTCTGCTCGAACCGCGCAAGCGCCGCGCGGACGGTATTGCCGATGTCGAAGCAACGCCGGATGCTGCTCCAGTGACCGTGGCGCCACCAGCGGACGTAGCGCTCCATCTGATCGGCCGGGTCGAAGCCCCGGCGCTCGACGAGGCTCTCAGCGAGACACATCGCCATCGACGTGTCGTCGGTCCACTCGCCTGGCGCGAGGGCGAACGGGCCGCCGCCAATCATGTCGTCGATTGGTGTGAACGATCCACGCGGCGCGAACTCGACCGTCGTCCCCAGCGCGTCGCCCGCGGCAAGGCCGAGTAGCGCGCCGCGAAAGCGAGCGAGCAGACGGACGTCACCGCGCGGGGGAAATGTGGCCTTGCGGACCAGACGTCGTTGCTCGTTCGTCTCCGGTGATCGCCTGCCGCTATCCGGCATGCCCGCGCGAAGCTCCGCGATCCGCCGGATTGCCCCGTCTCCACTTATGCCCTGCATGACGAGCCAGCAGCCGATGATGGTGCCGGTCCGCCCGACGCCGCCCCAGCAGTGCACATAAACAGGGCGGCTGGCAGCGAGTTCCTCGTCTATCGCGCCGAGGATTTGCGCCAGCAAATCCGCGTCCGGCACGTCCATGTCGCGGATGGCGAAGCGCAGATGCCGGCATTCGACCGCGCGTTTGCGCGCGAGGTCTGATAGCCACGTGTCGTACCGCTCGAGCTCGTGATCCTCGGTGAGATCGATGAACGTGCGGATGCCGGCGTCGAGGAGTTTCGCAAGCTGCTTCCGCGCTCGTTTGGAGTCGTGCGAGCCTGGATACGCGCCGGCGAGAAGACGGTCAGGAACGACCCAGTAGGAGTTTGAGATGGGTGTTGCAGGGAACACAGCCGCTCCGTCTTATAGTAGCCACCCCTTGATGGCGAACACGTAGAGCGAGATCGCCATTCCTATCGCGATTCCGAACGCCACCTGTCAGAGGTCCCCCTACTGCGGAATCTTCAAGACGTGCGTGCCACCGAGGTCAGAGTATCCGAAGAACCCGCCCTCGAAGAACACGACCTGGCTGCGTGCGTACCGTGGCAAATACACACGGAAGACCTCGGTCCCGTCATTCGTGCGAATGACAGACACCACGTCGCGCGCGGTCCCGATGTTGAGGGTGGTGGTCTCGCTCACGGCGATGAATCGTCCTGACGGATCAACGGCCGCGGACGTGATGCTCCTCCCTTTGTTCGTCCGGCGTGTGCCCGAGCCCGCGGCAAGCGACCACGACAGCTGATAAGGACCCTCGTCTCGATACGCGTCCCACGCGACCCATCCGTCACGGTGGCGGACGTAGGTTGATCCCTGGGCTCGGATGGGGCCGGGCGTGAACTCGGCTTCGCGTCTCTGGCCGTCGAAGCCGACAACTAATGGTTGATCGTTTCTCCAGAGAACCGCCTCCCGCGTGACGGTGTCGACTCCGAGAAGCGTGTAAGAGGCGGCGCCAAACGGGGTGAGCTCGATGTCGACGCTGTCGAGGTGCGATGGGGGTTGAAGCGCGCGGACGATGACACGTTCGAGATCTGGAGGACCGGAGCCCGCAACGGGCTGCACCCAGGCTACGGCATCAGCCGTGTCAGAGAGAATCGGCGCTCCTTGCACGAGCTCCGGCTCGTCGATGCGCCTGAGTGGCGACGAGGGATCGGTCAGCAGCCACCAGCTCTGCTCCGAGGTGCTCGGGACGAGCCGCTCGAGAGTTGCTGCGCCACCCGGTGCCGAGGACCTGAAACCCGAACACGAAGTCCACTCGTCCTCCGGGCTGCACAGTGGGCACAGGGAGGTCGGCATCGACGACAACGCAGTCGGGGAGACGGAGAAGCGCGTAACGCGTGTCAGGGCGCTGCAGCCACCACTCACGCACGCCGGCTGTGGGTTGGTTGACGGTCGTGCGGATCGGCATGAGCGATACATGCGGGACGAGGCAGTGCTCCTTCCAGCTCGCCACTTCCGGCCGCGTATCGGGCTCGATGAGAAAGTAGGACGGGATCGCGACGAGATAAGCCATGTTCAACCCGGCTATCAACATCGGGATGGCGGCGATCCATGTCAGCAATCGAAGGCGGGATCCGCGGAGCGACCAGGCCAGCATCAGGCCGACCGCGATCTGTGCCATGAGCGCCAACGTCACGTCCGCAACGATCCACCACGGCTCGCGATCGCCCGCGCGCGACATCTCCTGGAGCAACGCTTCTCCGAATAGCCACACCGTATGTGGTCCAACCAGCGGGACCACGTATACGGCCAGCGAGCCGACGAGAGGAATCCACAACCGATTGATGTTGCGATTCATGCTCATCGTAAATGGGGTGTCATTTTTGAGTTCATTGCGAAATTGGAAGCCCTGTTGATGCGGCTGTTCGTGGCGAAAACCGTGCGGAGCAGGCCGTCACGTTCACAAAAAATGCTGCGCAGGCGAGTGACATCGCGTGGGGATGGGGGTCCCCACGCGCTTGTACACGGGACGTAACGGCACCCCAGCACGCACAATCCGAGTGCTGGGGGACCCCGTTACGCCGGAGCGGCATTTTTCCGGTCTGCGCAGCCCGGTTTGTCGACACGAATGGCCGCATCAACGAATCTAATTTCGCAACGCATCTAATCTAAGAAGTATCGGTCGGAGAGACGCCGCTCCAGTGGTTGCCCGGTGTATGCTCGAGGGGCTTCGCATCCCTAAAATCCACACGACACACACGCAAATGGAGGCCGCGCATGGCAATCGGCATCTACTTCGCTCCGACAGCGATGAGCGCAGACCAATACGACACAATCGTACGCAAGCTCGAGGCCGCTGGCGCAGGACATCCCGCCGGCCGTTCGTATCACGCCTGCTTCGGCAGTGCCGGGAAGCTGGCAGTGTTCGACGTCTGGGACTCGCAGGCGTCATTCGATAGTTTTGGCCAGACGCTAATGCCCATACTGAAAGAGGTCGGCGCGGATCCTGGTCAGCCGCAGGTGATGCCGATCCACAACGTGATTGTCGGACCAGGGACGCCGTAGGCCACCGCAGTTATTTCAACGTGAAGAGATAGATACGCAAGGGAAGCCCATGAGTCCAACGAATCCGAAAGACCACCCGCACCGCCCTGGCATGGGCGGCCAGAGCCACGGGAGTCGCAAGGGGCTGGGCGGCGACCCGCCTAATGCTCCAGTTGAAGGGGGCCGTCGTCAGGATCCGCGTAATCCAAAGAGCAAGCCTCACGGCACCACCGAGGACCAGATCAACGAGATGGAAAGCGAGGGCGGGCACGGGCCGCCACCCAAGGGCTAACAAGTTCGAGGCCGCTGCCTACATCGCGCCGAACCGGGCACAGGTGCGCAACCGAGAATGGGCCAACCTGATAACCTAATGTCTCAGGAGTCAGCGATGGCAATCACGACTCATATTCGACTCTGCATCCTGTTACTGCTTTTCGCCTCGGCCGTCGCCTGTGAGGACACGCCGACCGACCCCACACCGATTGGGAATCCACAACCGCTGGCTCTGGCAGGTACGTGGAGAGGACCGATCGGCGTGGTCGGGCAATCGAGCAGTTCCGCGACGGCGACCTGGACGGTTTCGCAAACCGGCGCCAACGTCACCGGGCCGATCTCACTCTCGAATCTATCGACGAACGTCACCTTCTCCGGCACTCTGGCAGGAACGTTGTCTGGCACGCGACTGACCGTGACCTACACAATTCCACGCGGGAACGTCTCCGGCTTCCCGAACTGCAGCATGGCAGGCACAGGATCGCTGGAGGCAAGCGCCACAATCATGTCGGGAACGCTGACCGTGACCTACACGAACTGCGTGGGCTTCACCAGCGAGACATCAACCACAGACACCATCTCGTTGGTCAAGCAATAGCGAATGGGTGCGACAGGTGCCCTGGGTGCGACGGGTGCGACAGGTGCGGTGCGGTGCACTGGTGCGCCAGGTGCGCGGGTGCTCAGGTGCGGCGCATAAAATGTGGCCGTGACCGGAGACCGTTGGCCGTAGACCGTTGGCCGTAGACCGTGGACCGTGGACCGTTGGCCGTAGGCGAGGTCCCTATCGCATTAACACCCAGCCAGCGAGCAAGATGAGCGCGACACCGGTCACACGGCTGACCCACTCGCCAAACGGCGCGACCTTTTCAAGCAACACGACGATCGTTAGCGCCGCGATGACAGCGATGTTCATCACGCCGCCGACAAAAAGCAGGAGCATCAACGCCCAGCAGCATCCAAGGCAGTGGATCCCATGCTCGATGCCCATGCGCAAGGCACCGCCCGTGCCATTCCGCCAGCGCTGCATGACAAATGACAACGGCGAGCGGCACGAGTGAAGGCACATCCGCTTCAGTGGCGTGAGTTGATAGAGACCCGCAAGGGTAAGCACGGCCGCCATTGCCGATGGCCGCACCATCTCCATCATCGGCGTGAGGAGTAACCACTCGCTCAAAAGGCGCTGGAGCAGCGTGGCGGCAACGCTGAACGCTGCCCACACGATCAAATAGCCGCCTGCCATCGCGTATGCGCGCGGCAAGGCACGGCCCGCATCAGGCCGTCGCCGAGAAGCGTCGACGGAGAGCAGCAGAATGGGGGATGCTGACGGCAGCATCATGCCGGCCATCATCACAGCCCACATCGCCCAGAGCAGGACGATGTGAGTCGCATCCCACTGAGTGGTCATCATCCACGCAGAGGGACCGGTCATGGGGCCGTACATGTCCAGCGCCATGGGGACGATCCACGCCCAGCAGAGCAGCGTGACGATGACAAGACCGCCGGCGATCAGCGCACGATCCGTTATCTGGGGCCTCTGCCGTATCACGCGGCGTGGTTGGACGAATTCACGCCGGCAAGAAAGATCGCCACGAAGAGCACTTCTTCGCGGCTTCGTGCCTTCGTGGCGATCTTTTTCCTGTGCGTCTTCGTGACTATTCGACGACCGTGACGCTGATAACCTCGCACAACCCCTCGATCGTGCGGTGCATGTCGTCGCCGCTCTGCACAGCCAGCTTGTGCGGGCCGGGCTTGAGTTGCATCTCAATGACGTTCTTGCCGTCGCCGAAATGTATCCAGGGATCCGCCTTCGGGATGATCTGACCAGCCGGGAGGCAGTCGGTGTCGACGCCGAGGTGATAGTGGGTCATGCCCGGACGCACGTCTTTCTCGGTCAGCGTGCCGGGCGGCACGGCCGCGATGGTGAGCTGGTCGTGGCCGAACTCGAAGGTCGACAGAGTCTTGATCGTGTCGCCATTCTTGGGCTGCACGAAGAACACCTTCCCTCCGGCCGGATGCCCGCCGGTGTGCGTGGCGGGTGCTTCCGTGCGGTTGCAGGCGGCCAGCGACAATGTCAGCGCCCCGATTGCGACGCCCGTAAGGACACGCGTACCCATGGCAACTCCCCTTCCGTTGATGAGAAACATGGCGCGAATTATATATGGGACACAACGCGGGACTAAAGTCCCGCGCTACGTGCTCCTTTTCTCAACCTCTTCCTGTCGGCGAGCAAGCAAGCCTCAGAGACTCAGAGTCACAGACATAAGAACAAGCCACGAAGCACACGAACTCACGAAGAGATTTTTTTGTACGCGCTTACGTAGTTAACTTAAATGAGATGGCAACCTTCGCGGGCGCGTCTGCGGCAACGGTCACCGACTGCGTCTGCGTACCGAGCTGTTCGTGCCACGCTTCAATCGTATAGGTGCCTGGCGGCAACCCCTTGATCTCGAACGTGCCGTCCGCCGGTGTCACCGCGAAGAAGGGATGAGCGACGACGCCCACGTATGCGTTCATAAAGGAATGAACGTCACAACGAATCGGGACCATCACCTCGGGCTTCGCAAACACGCGAGGCGCAGCCGGCATCCTCGCCGGCTGGCCAAAGTTGAACTCGCGATTCAATTGGGGCATGGCGTGGACGTTGTGCAACGTGGCATCGCTGTTCGAGATGTTGACCGTTTGCCCAGCCTGCACACCGAAGACGTGGGGAACGTACCGGCATCCCTTCTGATCGAGCGTCGCCGGTGTCGTCGGTGTCGCGTATGTTCGAGCGCCGAGGCCGTCCTTCACGTAGACGAACACGTTCTGTAATCCGTTGGCCGGACCTACGAGCAGCACTTCAGACGTCGCGCCTGCCGCATCCGGCTTGCAAAGCGGATCCGAATCCATTCGCAGCGGACGGAGAACCGGTGGTGTGCCCGCGAAACTGATCGTGCCAGTAATCACACCCGGTCCATCCGCGGAGTCTGTGGGCGCCGCCGTCGTTGGTGCACCTCCAGGTTGCGAAGCGCCCGGCTCGCCGCCGCCACACGCCGCGCTGCCGACTGCGATCGCCAGGGCAAACATCAACCGATTCACGTCAACTCGCCTCAACATGAAGAAATCATAGCGGATGGTCGCGCGAACTTGCCCGGCCCTGCCCGGGCCTGCAACTATTGACCGCGTGCAAACTGCCCCTGAGCCGGATTAAACTCTCGGTTTCATGCCCCGTCGTCCGAACAGTTCCCAGCTCGGGCGGCGAACGACAACATTGCGATGGATACGCTCCCCCCTGTGCGTAGCCCCGCCGCGGCGCCACCGCCCCCGCCTGGGAGCGCTGGTCCGGCGTTTGGCCAATTTCTGCGTCGCGCCCGCGAGGAACGCGGCCTGACCCTGCAACAGGTGTCTGACGAAACCAAGATTCCCAAGCGTCATCTCATCGCGCTCGAACTTGGCAACCTCTCCGCCGTCCCGAGCGGGATTTACCAACGCGCCGAGATTCGCGCGTTCGCCAAATCGGTGGGGCTCGATCAGAATGTGGCGCTCGCGCAGTTCGAGCGCCTCCTCGAGTCATCGGATGACTCGACGGCTGCCGCCAGCCAGCCGCACACTGATGAGTCGCGTCCCCGCGAGCTTGCCGTGATTGGAGTCATCTCGATAGCGATTGCGGCTGTCTCGATAGTGGCGATGTGGACGTACACGCGCGAGCCCCTGACGAGTCGGCAGCCAATTCTCACCGTGCCCTACACCACTTCTGAAGCGGCGCGCGAGCTTCCTCCGGTGCCGAAGCAAGCTGCCAAGATCGTCGCCAAAGCCCAACCCGATGGCGTTGTTGGCGCTAAACCGCTCAGTGAGACCGAAAAAATAGAGCTCACGGAAGGTCTGATGAACGGGGTCCTGATCATCACCACCGAGCCGGCCGGCGCACGTGTGACGCTAAACGGTGTGGGCTGGGGTGTCACGCCGATCGCGATTCACAATCTTCCCAATGGAGACCATCGCATACGCGTGACCAAAGAGGGGTACGTGAGCGCCGAGCAGTTCGTCTCCATCTCTGATGAAATACCGGCCCACAAGATAAACATTGAGCTGCCCGTGCGAGAGTAGTGTCAGAATCGGCCCCGTGAGCCACCGGGGTTGATCTGTTCGCGCTGGGATTGCTCGTCCGACTTACTATTGCCTGCGCAACGCAATTCACCCAGGAGCACTCGATGAGGTCAGGCTATACGGCTCGCATTCTCCCCGCCATACTTGGACTCCTCCTCGCAGGCTCGGGAGCGTTTACTCGCACCGGCACGGCGCAGACACCGGCAACGTTTCCATCTCCAGAGAAGTTCTTTGGCTTCCAGATGGGCGCGGACAGGAAGCTCGCGAACTGGGACAAGCTGCATGAGTACTACCAGCTGCTGGCGAAGAGTTCCAACAAGCTGCGGCTGGTGGAATTGGGCAAGACGAGCGAAGGGCGTCCATACATTGCACTCTTTATCTCGTCGCCGGCCAACCTGGCAAAGCTCGATCAATACAAGCAGATCAATGCGCGGCTCGCCGACCCGCGCGGGCTGACAGAGGCGGAGGCCAGAAAGCTGGTCGCCGACGGTAAGGCCGTCATCATCCAGTCCTTCGCGCTGCACTCGAGCGAGGTTGCGGCTTCGCAGACCGCGGCGGAGTACGTCTACGACAGCCTGACGCGACTTGACGCAGAAGCGCAGCAAATCCTGGACAACGTGATCAGCATCGTGATGCCGTCGATCAACCCCGACGGGACGCAGATGATTGCGGACTGGTACATGAAACATGTGGGCACACCACACGAGGCCTCGCAGCTGCCGTGGCTCTATCAGAAATATGCGGGCCACGATAACAACCGCGATGGGTTCGCGCTGAACCTCCCGGAGTCGCAGCATCTCGGCAAGCTGATGTACCGCGACTGGATCCCGCAGGCGTACGTCGATCACCATCAGATGGGCAGCGGCAATGCGCGACTGTATATTCCTCCGTACGCAGAACCGATCCGGCCGGACGGCGATCCGCTGGTGTGGCGCGAGATGTCCTGGTGGGGCGCCCACATGGGCAATCGCCTCGAAGCCGCCGGCAAAACCGGCGTCATTGGCAACGCGATCTATTCGGGATGGGGCCACATGGGCTTCCACTGGATCACCCCCTTCCACAACATCGCGGGCATGCTGACCGAGTCGGCAAGCGCGCGTCTCGCGACACCGATGTTCATGCATCCCGATCAACTGCGCGGCGGGCCGCGCGGGTTGCCCCAATACGAATCGCAAATCTCCATGCCCAGCCTGTGGCTCGGCGGCTGGTGGCGCGTGCGAGACATCGTCGAACAGCAGAAGATCGCGGCGTGGGCGACCGTGGACCTGGCGGCGAGGAATCGAGAAACGATTCTCTGGAACATGTATCTGAAGGGGACGCGACAGACCGAACGCGGAGCGAACGGCTCTGTGAAGGCGTACGCGATCCCGGCGGCGCAACACGATCCGCTGACCGCGAAAAAACTCGTGAACATGCTGCTCGACTCAGGCGTCGAGGTCCATCAGTCCAAGGTCCAGTTTTTCGCGGATGGACGCGTCTACGGTCCGGGATCATTTGTCGTCTCGATGGCACAGCCCAAGCAAGGGCTTGTGCGCTGGATGCTGGGCCGCACGTTTTATCCGGACAACTCCTATACGCGGGATAAGGACAACAATCCGATCCGGCCGTACGATATGTCCACGGATACGTTTGGCGAGTTCATGGGCGTGCGCAGCGATCCGGTCAACGAGAAGATCACAGCGGACCTTGCGAAGCTCACGGCGCAACTGCCGATGGTGGGCACGGTGGTCGATGGCGCGGGACCAAAGTCGCGCGGTACGGATAACGGTGTCTTTCTTCTGAGCGCAAAGCTCAACGACAGCTACCGGGCGGTCCATTTGCTCCTCGACAAAGGCGTCGGCGTCAGACGGATCGCACGCGCCGATGGATTCACGCCGGGCGATTTCTTTGTCTCAGGTGCCTCAGGTGCCGCGGGTGCTGCGGGTGGCGCTAACGTCAGCACTGTGCTGGCGGACGTTGCGAAGCAGACCGGTGTGGACTTCACGGCGGCGACGGCGGTGCCGCAAACCGCGTACGAGATCCGCAAGCCGCGCATCGCCATGTTTCAGCGTTACGGCGGCGGCAACATGGACGAGGGGTGGACGAGGCTGATGTTCGAGCAGTTCAACGTGCCCTTCAAGACACTCATGGATGCCGAGATCAAGAAGGGCGGCCTCGAAGCAGCTTACGACGTGATCGTGCTGCCGAATGATTCGATTCAGGGGATGACCGGCGAGCGTCCACCGAGTGGTGGCCAAAGCGGGGAAGGCGGCGGGGGTGGCTTCGGCGGCGCGCCTGACAACACGCCGCCCGAGTATCGCAGCGGCTTCGGTGCGGACGGTGTCAAGGCGTTGCAGACGTTCGTCGAAAAGGGCGGCACCCTGGTCACGTTTGGGCAAGCAGGCGATCTGCCGATCCAACGCTTCGGTCTGCCGCTCCGCAACGTTGTCGCGGGGCTGCCGGGCAAAGAGTTCTGGTCGCCCGGATCAACCTTGCGCGTGCGGTTCAACAACACGAATCCAATCGCCTTCGGCATGCCATCAGAAGGGCTGGCACTCTTCATGGCGGGGAGCCAGGTGTACGAGGTGACGTCGACCGATCGCAGCCAGGACGTCGAGATCATCGCGACCTATGTCGAACGAGACATCCTGCAGAGCGGGTGGCTCCTGGGCGAGAACGTGATCGCGAAGAAAGCGGCGGCGGTCACCGTCAATCACGGAACAGGCAAAGTCGTGCTCATCGGCTTCAGGCCGCAGCATCGCGACCAGACGCATGGCACGTTCAAGCTCGTGTTCAATGCGTTGCTGAATGGGCCGTCGGCACGAGCATCGACGACGACGACAAACCAACAGTGAAACGAAACGGACGGACCGCCGAGACGCAGAGAAAGCAGGCCACGAAGCACACGAAATCACGAAGTCATTCGTGCAAATGCTGTTTTATCGTGGCTTCGTGCCTTCGTGGCGATCTTTTTATTCGCGTTCACCTATTGTCTGTAGCTTGTTGTATTTGCGTTGGCGCGCGAATGGAGCACCAAATGATTCTCCGACCTTTAGCGACTTCCCGACGTGCGTTTCTGGCCACCGCGACTGCGGGCGCTGCAACTGGAGCAGCCTCGTTATGGATCCCGAAGCCCGTCAAGGGCTACTCGGCTGCCGAAGTGCGCGCCGCCGCATTCGGCGGCGTCGTGGAAGTCGGCATCTCGAAATGGGATCTCGACACGCCGGCGTTGTGCGTAGACCTCGACGCGATGGAGCGGAACATCGCGACGATGCAGGAGAGAGTCAAGCGGAATGGCATTGCGACGAGGCCTCACGCGAAGACACATAAATGTGCGGCCATTGCAAAGTTGCAGCTGGCGGCTGGCGCGATCGGCATTTGCACGGCCAAGCTGAGCGAAGCCGAGGCGCTTTTCGCACAGGGCATCGAGAAGATCTGCATGACTACCAGTAACCCTTCTCCGCGCAAGATCCAGCGTGCGATGCAGCTTCGCAAGAAGAACGCCGACTTCATCCAGGCTCTCGATGAGGAAGCGAATGCGCGGGCCCTCTCGGCCGCTGCGAAAGCGGCCGGCATCACCGCAGACGTGGTGATCGACGTGGCGGTGGGCACTCGCAGCGGGATTCCACCGGGAGACGATGCGGTCGCGTTGGCGAAGCTGGTCGACACATTGCCCAACTTGAAACTGCGAGGCTTGCTGTCGTACGACGGCGGCGCGCAGCACGTCGACGGCTTTGCCGCGCGAAAAGAACGCGCGCTGAAAGGACTCGAAGCAAACGTCGCAACCTGGGAGGGGATGAAGAAGGCCGGTCTCAACACGGAGATCTTCAGCGGTGGCGGCACTGGAACCTACAGCGTTCAACACTTGACGCCAGGCTTTACCGATGTCCAAGTGGGCAGCTACATCTTCATGGACATGCAATACCTCGCCATCGGCAGCGAGGATGGCGATCCGGTGTACAAGGACTTCGCGCCCACGCTCACCGTCGTCGCGACAATTTTAAACAATCGATTTCCAGGTCGTCTCACGACCGACGCCGGCGCCAAGGCGCTCACGCTGAACAAACCAAATGCGGGTGTCATCGACGAGCCCGGCATGGATTACAACGCGGGCTCCGACGAGTTCGGAGTGATTACGTTCAAGGAGTCGTCGCGCACGTACAAGATTGGCGATCGGCTCGAGGTAATCGTGCCCCACTGCGACCCGGTCGTGAATCTCTACGACCAGATCTACGGAATCCGCAAGGACCGCGTCGAGGTGATATGGCCCGTGACGGCGCGGGGGAAATCGCAGTAGGTTGCGAGCGACGACAACAAAGCCACAGAGACACAGAGAAGAAATCTAATAAGCTTGAGATTTCGAGATTTAGGTTTTACGTTCTCTGTGACTGTGGCTTTTGTCGACTAGCGAGGCCGGGTCAAAACTTGGAAAGGGGAAGCAACACGCTGTAGGCAAAAATTGCGATCTCCCCCGCCGCCGGTACGCAGAAACTTTAAATAGACCCGACCCCTTTTCCGACCGCGCGCAGACGGTCGGCGCCGGCTTTGATCGCCGCCACCACCCGCTTCGATTCGGCCGCAAACATCGCGGCATCGCGTTCTTCGATTGCCTGCTGCAACGCAGGAAACGGCCACGGCGCGTAGCCGGTGGTGAGGCCTGGCGCAATCAGCATGTGGCGGAACCAGGGCCGTTTGGGCAGACCGTCTGAATTGAGGAAAGCCCGCTCCACCTGAATCAGCGCGTCGTTGATCCGCCGGATACCCGGCGCATCGCCGCTCTGGCTCGCGGCATCGGCCGCGCGATCCGCCGATTCGCCCGCCGTCCGCAGCTCCTGCAGCGCCGACAGAATCTCGGAAAAGTCGGGACTGATCGGTGGCTTCTGTCCCTCGGCTGGAGGAGTGCGCACGCGACGGATCGTATCGCGCCGCATGACATCGAGATCCTCCTGCAGCGTATTCGCGTACGATCCGAAACGGAGCGGAACCACCTCCGCGCTGGCGAGGCGCATTGCCATCAGTCCCCACAGCCGCGCAGCTGCTGCGTGATACACAAATCCCGGATCGCCATACTTCTCCATCCAACGGAAGTTGTCGTAGACGGAGTGATAGACGCCGTAGGGACCGCCAAATCCGAAGTCCACCGACGGAATGCCGAGGTGATCGAGAAACGCGGTGTAGTCGGAGCCTGAACCAAGCGCCGCCAGACGCTGCTGGTAAGTCACGTCCTTGGCCGTCAGATCAACGGGCGCACGCTGCGCCCACTCGGATCGTTCGCGCGTTTCCCAGGCAGCGCCGACCGATCCACCGCGTTGTGGATCAGCGACATCGCGAGCGGCCTGCTGGGCGAGGGCAAAGAGCGACGGCACGCCGCTCATCCCCAGGTCGGGGCCCGTGACCGCCACGTCGCAGTTGAGATAGGCGACCGCATTCTTCTGCAGGTCGGCCGCGTGCTCCTCGGCCCACTCGGTCGATCCGACGAGTCCGTATTCCTCCGCGTCCCAGCTTGCAATGATGATTGTCCGCTTCGGAGTCCAGCCACTCTTGAGTGCCGCGCCGAAGCCGCGCGCCATTTCCAGCATTGCCGCCGTGCCCGAGTTGGGATCCACGGCGCCATGCGTCCACGCGTCACGATGGTTGCCGAGGACGATGAGTTTTTCAGGCTCACGATTGCCTTTGATGGTCGCGATGACCTGGTAAATGGGTTTGAGTCCCTCATCCATCTGGACGTCCATAGCAACGGCCGCGGCGCCAGGCCCGATGTGATACGAGAATGGCAGGCCGCCCTGCCAGCCCTCGGGCACTCGCGGGCCGCCAAGGCGCCGAAGGATCTTCTCCGCCTCCCCATAGCTAATCGGCAGCGATGGAATCTTGGGAACGTTGGTCATCTGGTCGCGCGTGAGCCGCTTTGCCCCCGCGATAGACGGACCAGTGGGCGTCGAGGGATCGCCAGGGACGTGTGAGAGAAACAGCACCGAGCCGCGTTGAATCGCGGATGACGGACGCATCGGCCCATCGGGATACACATCGCCCTGCACGTACCCATCGTCTGCCGGATCGGAATAGATCAAGACGCCGACTGCGCCACGGTCCTGCGATTCCTTGACCTTGAGACCGCGAAAGGCGCCGCCGTAGCGGACAAGCGTCACCTTGCCCTCGACCGAGATGCCAAGGCCGCGGAGCCGCTCGAAGTCTGCGGGCGATCCGTAGTTCACATAGACGACCTCGCCGCGGACGCTCCCGGATGCACCGTAGCCGTGAAACGCCGGGAACATGCCGGTCGTCGAGGAATCCTTGTCGACGTCATAAGGCTCCTCGCGCAGCGCGAGTTCCAGTTCCGTCGGCGCCACAAGCTTCAGCGACACGCTCTTCGGATGGTTCAAGAAGACGTCGTAGCGCGTCATCTCGGCCTCGAGACCGAACTCCTTGAAGCGGGCCAGGACAAAATCGGCAAGCTTTTTCTCTTGCGGGGTCCCGGCGACGTGCGGATCCTCGGTGAGCTGCGCCAGCCAGCGACCCGCGCGTGCGGGGGTCGGCGTGTCGAGGAAGACTTTTTCAGCTGCGTTTGGCGCAGGACCCTGGCCGTGGAGAACGACGAAGAACGTCAGGAAGA
The DNA here is from genome assembly GCA_963846425.1 of uncultured Acidobacteriota bacterium. Taxonomy (GTDB): domain Bacteria; phylum Acidobacteriota; class Vicinamibacteria; order Vicinamibacterales; family UBA2999; genus JACCSI01. The sequence continues at coordinate 619,863 of CAWJVW010000005.1, forward strand.
GCGACAGGCAAAGGATTCGGAAGGTCACGGTCGGATTCTACTCGGAGCGATGGGAGCGCAACGGGTATCATTCATCCCCAGGCTCACTCTGCAATCACCGAGAGGCATCCATGCGGATCGAACTTCGCCTGATTCTGTGCACGATCGTCCTGTCGCTCGCTCTTGCTTCTCGCGTCGACGCGCAGCAAGCAGGGGTCGGCCAAGTCAGCTTTCCCAACTCGGGCGCCGCACCGGCGCAAACGGACTTCCTTACCGGCCTCGCGCAACTGCACAACTTCGAGTACGGACCGGCAGCCGAATTCTTCCGGAAGGCGCAGCTGGCGGATCCGGCGTTTGCGATGGCGTATTGGGGCGAGGCGCTGACCCACACCCACCCTGTGTGGATGGAACAGAACGCTGACGCGGCACGCGCGATACTTCAGCGACTCGGTCCCACGCCGGAAGCGCGCCTCGCCAAGGCACCGACCGAGCGCGAGAAGGACTATTTCCGCGCCGTCGAAATCCTCTACGGTGAGGGTGACAAAAAGTCGCGGGACCGAGCATACGCAGACGCGATGACGAGTCTGCATCGCAAATATCCAGATGATGTGGAGGCCGCTGCGCTTGCGGCGGTTGCCCTGCTCGGCACGGCCCACGACGGCAGGGACTTTGCCATCTACATGCGGTCAGCCTCGATTCTCGAACCGCTGTTTCCGTCGAACCAGAAGCACCCGGGCGTCGCGCACTACTTGATTCACTCGTACGACGATCCGATTCACGCTCCGCTTGGACTTCGTGCCGCGCGCGAGTATTCGAAGATCGCACCATCGGCTGCACACGCGCAGCACATGTGCTCCCACATCTTCGTTGCAATGGGGATGTGGGACGACGTGGTCGCCGCGAACGAAGCGGCCGTGAAGATCACGCGCGGGCCCGTTCCGGCGAACAGGCCACCATCCTCATGCGGGCACTATCCGTACTGGTTGACGTACGGCTACCTGCAGCAAGGACGGGTAGAGGCGGCCAACCGAGCGGTGAAGGAATGCTACCAGGCAGCCAGCGCTGCAAGCCCACCGTCGTGGGGCGGGTTCGTCAGTCTGCGGTCGCGGTACCTGATCGACACCGAGGACTGGTCAGGCGACATTGCCGCACTCACGATGTCGCCCGTTCAACCCGGCGCGACCTTCACCTACGAATTCACAAACGCGTTCAGTGCGATCCGACGCGGTGACCTGGCCGCGGCTCGTGTGTCGCTCGAGCGCATGCAGGCAGCGCGGCAGACACTCGAAGACTCACTCAAGAAGCCCGTTGACCCGGCACACGCTGGCATGCCCGGGATGAATATGCCGCCACCAGATGCCGGAAGCCTCGGCCGGATGAAGATCCTGCACGACGAAATCGTGGCGATGATTCGACACAAGGAAGGCGCCGAGCAGGAAGCCATCGATTTGGTGCGCGCAGCAGGCGCACTCGAAGATACGCTGCCATTCGAGTTCGGCCCACCGTTCATCGACAAGCCAGCGTACGAACTGCTCGGTGAACTGCTGCTCGCGAGTCGTCAGCCACAGGAGGCGCGTGCCGCATTCGAAAAAGCGCTGAGCCGCACGCCGGAGCGCACCAGCGCACTCGTCGGCTTGATGAGAGCCGCGGCACAGGCAGGCGATCGTCAAAAAGAAGACGAAATCAGAAGGCGGCTGCAGGCCATCTGGCATCGTGCCGATCGAAAACCGACAGAGCTGCAGCGCTAGGGAGACAAAAAAGACAAAACAAGACAGCCACGAAGGCACGAAGATCACGAAGATTCTTTTCGTGTCTTCGTGTTCTTCGTGGCTATCTTTTTGTTGGCTTCCGCTACTGCCCGGCCCTCGTCGTCGTCGTGCTCTCCGCCTGCGGCAGCCTGAACGAGATGTACTCACCTGACACGTTGCCGCCGCTGACGCCGACGACGATGTACTGGCGGCCGTCGACCGAATAGGTCATCGGATGGCCGGTGACTGGCGCCGGGACGTACACTTCGCCGATCTGTGCGCCCGTGGTCTTGTCATACGCGCGCAGCATCGCCCCGCGGCCCTTGGCCGTGGTAGTGAACTGCGGGTCGCCCGCGACGACCATCGTCTTGGTGACGAGCACGCCAACGCTCCCGCTCTGGCCGGTCTTCGGGATGTTCATCCCTTTGAGCAGCGCGTGATTCTTCACGTTATCCGGCGTATCGCCATGCGGAACCTGCCAGAGCAAATCGCCCTTGTTGACGTCGATCGCCGCCATCACGCCGTACGGCGGTTTGACGAGTGACAGACCTTCGAGACCCTGAACGAGCGCCGCGCGGCCGCTCAGCACAGCGCCGGGACGTGGACCAGCGGCTCCAGGAGCACCAGGTCCGCCGGCTGGCGGCCCCGCAGGCCGCTCAGGCCGCAAGCCGTAATCCGGCTCTGCTTCCCACCGCGGCTTGTAGCCGATGCTCTTCTGATTCTCGGGGCTGACACGATGGAATTCCTCTTCGTCATATTTCGCTACCGTGACAGAGGCATTGCCCGCCTGCGTATAGAAGATGCCTGTCTCAGGATCGAAGCCTGACCCCGGCCAGTTCGTGCCGCCGTTGGTGTTGGCGATATTGATCGAGCCCAGCAGCTTCGAGTTTGGCCCGACTGGCGGCACGTAAGGGATCTGCTCCCAGCGGAACAGCTTGAGGTTCTCGAGCGCCTTTGCGCGCAGCGCGGGCGTGAAGTCGATCAAATCGCTCTCGCTGACATGCGTGCGCGAATACGCGGGCGGCTTGCTGGGGAAGGGCTGCGTCTTTGCCGTCTTCTCACCGTGCATGTCGGACTGGGGCACCGGCTTTTCTTCGATCGGCCAGATCGGCTGTCCGGTGATGCGATCGAAGCAGTAGAGCCATCCCTGCTTCGAGGGCACGGCAACGACCTTGCGCGGCTTGCCGTCGATCGTGACATCCATCAGCAGTGGCGCCGACGACATGTCGTGGTCCCACAACGGGTGATGGACAAACTGGAAGTGCCACTTGTGCTTGCCGTCCTTGAGCCCAACGGCCACGAGGCTCTCGGCATAAACGTTGTCGCCCGGACGGTTGCCGCCGTACTCGTCGATCGTGGGAGTTTCGACGGGGAGATACACGAGACCAGCTTCGGGATCGACGGTGATCTGCGTCCACACGCCGGTGTTGCCGGTCCATTCCCACGAACCGTTTTCCCACGTCTCGTGATGCTTCTCGCCGGGGCCAGGCATGGTATCGAAGCGCCAGATCTGCTTGCCCGTCCGCGCGTCGTACGCTCGGACCAGTCCCTTGGCGTTGTTCGAATACAGATAGCCCAGTCCTTCGAACATCGACGACCCAATGATCACCGTGTCGTTCACGACGGTTGGCGTCGAGTGGAGGCCAATCTCGCCCTTCTCGAGGTCGATCTGGACCTGCTTGCCGTTTTTGCCGTGCACGACGCCAACCTTCAGGTCGACGACACCCTTGTCACCAAACGTGGGTACGGGATGTCCGGTCTTCGCGTCCAACGCGACGAGGCGATAGCCGGTCGTCACGTAAAGGATGCGCTCGTCGCCCTTGCCATCGGTCCAGTAGGACAGGCCGCGACCCGAGAGCTGACGTGGCGCCCAGCGAGTGGCGCGCTCGCCCTCGTCCATGCTGTACATCCACTTTTGTTCACCCGTCTTCGGATCAAGCGCAATGACGGCTCGACGCGTGCCGGCCGTCGTGTACAGCACGCCTTTGACCATCAGAGGCGTCCCTTCGAGCTTGGTCTCGGGACGCGGGCCAAGGTTGTCGGTCTTGAACCGCCAGGCGACTTCGAGCTTGCTGAAGTTGCTGGCATTGATCTGATCGAGTGGCGAGTATTTGCTGCCGCGCAGGTCCGCGGTGTAGTGCGGCCACTCGCCGTTCTTCGTGCTTGGCGTGCCAGTGCTTTGCCCGGACAGACGCGGGGCGACCCACGCCAGACCGGCAACGAGCAGCGCCACGGCGGGCACAACTCGAAATGCGATGCGCTTCATCGGTACACTCCTTGAACAGCGGGGACAGGTTTAAACCTGTCCTCGCCCCACGTAATAGGCCGCAAGCGGGACGTTCTAACAGGCCAAATCTTGACGTTCCAGTCCGGGATCATAACGCGGAACAGCGCCGACGGCCGAGCTGAAGTTGGGGCCGGCGAACTACGGTCATCATAATGCCGTGTTTGGCCCGAAGCGTGATGAGCGGCTGCGGCACGACCGGATGACCCGGTACCAGTCGAAGCTGCCACTGCTGCGCGACGGTCGCGACCAGCGCAACGAGCTCCATCCACGCGAAGTGCTCGCCGATGCACTGCCGCGCGCCACCCCCGAAGGGGAAATAAGCGAATTTGGGCAGCGTGGACTTGAACTGGTCCGTCCAACGACCGGGATTGAAGCGCTCAGGGTCAGCAAAAAATCGCGCGTCACGGTGCATGACATACGGACTCATGAAAATCATCGCTCGTGGCGGCACGACGTAGCCGCCGAGCGTGTACTCGTGGATCGCACGGCGGCCGATAATCCACGCCGGTGGATACAACCGCATCGCCTCGGTGACGGTACGCTCGACGACTGACAAGTTTGCGATATCGGACTCGGTGGGCCGCCTGCCGTCGAGCACGCGGTCGATCTCCTCGTGCACGTCGGCCTCCATCTCCGGCGACTGGCTGAGCAGATACCACGTCCACGTAAGGGCGTTGGCCGTCGTTTCGTGGCCGGCAAGCAGGAGAGTCAAAGCCTCGTCCCGAATCTCCCTCGGGGAGAGCGCAACAGGTTCGCCCGCGTCGCGGATTGCGAGCAACGTCGACAACAGATCGCCGTGATCGCGACCGCTGGCGCGACGCTCCTCGATCATCCCGTAGATCAAGGCGTCCAGGCGGGCACGCGACGCGCGGCCGCGGCGCAGTATAGGCAGCGGCAGGCGTTCGATTACGTTTTGAAACGGCAGCAACGTGAACCAAAACGTCTGAAGCACCTCGGTCACCGCAACCCCGACCTCGTCGGCCTTTGACTCGACATCACTGTCGAACAACGTCTTTCCCACAATCGACAGCGTGACGCGCATCATCTCCTTTGAGACGTCGAATGTGGCGCCGTCCTGCCATCGCCTGCGCATCCGATCCGCATGCTCGACCATCACATCCGCGTACGACGCGATGCGGTCGCGGTGAAACGCGGGCTGCAGGACACGCCGTTGACGGACATGCGCAGCCCCTTCGCTCGTCAGCAATCCTTCCCCCAGGAGCTTTTTGGCGCGCTCGAGGCCACGGCTTTTGGTGAAATTCCTCTGGTGGGTGACGAGGACGTCGCGAATGTGAAGCGGGTGGTTGACGAAATAAACACGCTCGCCTCCCATCCGGAAGTGAACGATGTCGCCATAGTCGCGCGCGAGGCGCGTGAACAGCTCGAGCGGATCGCGCCCGGGGCCGATCAACGCGCCGAGAAGCGGACGACGAGGGCCAGGCGGTGTCTTCATGACGACGAACGCGACATCGGGTGCGAGCGTGTCAAAAACAGCAACGCCCGCCGCATTCAATGATCGCAGAAAGTGATCCTGACCGTTCTCAGCAACAAGCCGGAGCCCGGCCAAAACACATTTTTTCGACCGGAACGACTTCTGCACCTCGGCCCGTGGTGAGGTCGGACGAGCGCGGAAGGATGGTGAGCGATGAACGAGATGACGCGGGCGGATTTCCTGGAGCAGATGGCAGCATTCGAGCGTCGGGTAAACGAACGCTTCGACTTGCTCGAGCGCCTCATGGCGTTGGGCTTCGACGATACGGGTGATCAGATCAGGTTGGGGGTCGAGCGCCTCGTAGACTCCCAGGACCCGGCCATTTCACGTGACCTTACCGGCCGGGGATCGGCACGACGACCTTCTCAACCCGTCGTCCACAGCGGCTGAGCTGGCATCCGAGCCGTGATCGTTGTGACGATTCCGTCGTATGCACCGAGAGTGAACGAGCCGTCGCGCGGCACGCTTCGCCACGGACTTGGCCTGCAACAAGGCGTCTTTTGACGAGCTGCGGGCGGGCACAAAACTAGCACCACGTACACCTGGTACTTAGTGCTCACTCGAGATGATTCCGCTCAAGCTGCTCATAATCGAAGATTCCGAAGACGACGCGGTGTTGCTGATTCGGGCGCTGCGACGGGCCGGGTACGACGTCAACGCCACGCAGGTGGACTCGGCTGAAAGCCTGCGCCGGGCGCTGCGCTCCTCGAGCTTCGACGTCACGATTGCCGACTACTCGATGCCGGGATTTACTGGCACGCACGCGCTTGCCATCGTCCGCGAGCAGGGCTTGGACATGCCGTTCATCTTCGTGTCGGGCACGATCGGTGAGGACGTCGCTGTTGCGGCAATGAAGACCGGCGCCCACGACTACATCGTCAAGGGCAATCTCGCCCGGCTGGCGCCGTCGGTCGAACGCGAGCTGCACGAGGCCACGTTGCGACGCGAGCGCACGCGCACGAATGAACGTGTGGCCTATCTCGCCTACCACGATCCGCTGACAGACTTGCCGAATCGCTCGCTGCTGGAAGATCGACTCAACCAGGCAATTCTGACGACGCGGCGCGAGCAGAAGGCGTTGGCTCTTCTGGCGCTCGACCTTGACGGCTTCAAGGACATCAACGACGAGCGCGGACATCATGCGGGTGATCGTGTGCTGCAGCAGGTGGCGGCACGACTTCGTCGGACGCTGCGAGAATCGGACACCGTCGCGCGAGTCGGTGGCGACGAGTTCGCGATGTTACTCCCCAGCACTGACAGTGACGGTGCAGTGCTGGCTGCGCGCAAGATTTTGCAGGACTTCGATGAGCCGCTCGTCGTCGATGACCGGCCTCTGATAGCACACTGCAGCATTGGCATTGCGAGCTTCCCAGCTCATGCAGCCACCAGCCATGAGCTCGTGGAAAAGGCCGACTTCGCGATGTATCTGGCCAAAGGGGATCACTCAGGCTTCGCCGTCTACACGCCTGATCGAGACGAGCACACGGGGAAGCGGCTGGCGCTGACCAACGCGCTGCGTCGCGGGCTCGACAATGCTCAGTTCGTGCTCGAATACCAGCCGATTGTCGAGTTGCGAACCGGACGCGTGCTGGCCCTCGAAGCGTTGCTCCGTTGGGACCATCCGGAGCGGGGACGGCTCCCACCAAAGGAATTCATTCGGGCCGCGGAGCACAGCGGACTCATCACTCCGCTGACCAACTTCGCAATCGATCTTGCGTTTGCCGAGTGGCCGACCACTGCTCCACAGAACCCGCCGGTCATTGCAGTGAATCTCTCGCCGCGAAGTCTGCATGATGCGTCGTTTCCTTCGCGCATCCGCGAAATGTTGTCTACGCACAAAGTGGATCCGTCGAAGTTGGCGCTCGAAATCACCGAAAACCTCATCATGTCGGACCCCGAACGATCGGCGAAGTGTCTCAGCGCACTGCACGAGATGGGGATTCGACTGATCGTTGACGATTTCGGCACCGGATACTCGTCGTTGAGTTACCTGCGCAAGCTGCCCGTGGATCAGCTGAAGATCGACCAGTCGTTTGTCATCGGGCTCGCGGGCGGCGAAGACGATGCGCTGGTGGGATCGATCATCGACCTCGCGCATAACCTCCGGTTGAGCGTGACCGCCGAAGGTGTCGAAACCAAGGAAGTGCGGGACTTGCTCCTGGCGCGTGGCTGTGATGCGGCGCAGGGACATTTCATCAGCAGGCCAGCGCCGGCGGCAGTAATCTCGGCGTGGATGGCGCAGCAGCCTGGCGCGACGCAGGCCCCCGCAAGTGCACGTAGCCCCGCGAGTACGTAGCGCGGGACTTTAGTCCCGCGATGGCACCGCGCGATCAATTTCCGTTCGAATACGCGCAAGCTCACGGCTGATGGTGTCGAGCTCGGTGTCGAGCGACGTCAGCTTCTCGTTCTCTGCACGCACAAAACGCGTGTACGGCGCGACGGCATCCAGGACGCCGTGCACGCTGCGCTCGACCTCACGCTGAAATTGAGCTCGGAGGTTTGTCATCAATTCCGTTCGCATCCGTTCGATTCGGTCGCGGAGCTGCGACTTCGCTTGCGCGCGTTTCGACGGAATGACGAACATCCCCAGGACGGCAATCGCGCCGGCGGCCAGGATGCCTGTGACATCAGCGGCGGTGGTCGTGGCCAGCGCCGTGACCATTGCGCCGAGGCCAATCGCCCCAGCTTGCGCGAGCGCCGCACCAGCAACGGCATTGCGCACTTCGTCGGCCATCTGTGCGGCCTCTCTTTCACGATCGTAGCTTTCAACCGCCTTGTTTGCCGCACGTCCGACCGTGTTGATCAGCTTCTGACGGTCGTACTGGAAGCCGCCCGTATCGCCGCCGACAAGCCGCCCTTCGTGTGCGCGGCTGCGACGGCTGACGTGCTCAGTGACAGCCTGCCATTGCCGCAGCTCGGTCGCGACCATCCAGTCGATGACGTCGTAGACCTGTTTTTCAATCTGCTGAGGCGTGTCTCCAACAACCGTCCGTTCGAACTCCCGCTGGATGCGGGCCTTGTTGAGCAGATCCGGAATTCGGCCCACACGGAGCGTGTCGTCGAAGAACGCGATGCCGCGGTTTTCGAACTGCTGCAGGACATTGTCGACCTCGGCCAGCCGGAACTCGAACTCGCGAGACAGATCCGTGCGATATACATCGAGCTGGCGTTCAATGTCTTCGATCGTCTGAAGATCGTCTTTCAGCACGGTGATGCGCTCGGCAATCGTTCCGCGGGTGGTCTGCGCCAGTCGCGTGCCAATGCCAAGCGGGTTGAGAAGCTTCAGCCGCAACCGCTCCTTCTCGTCCAGCGTGGAGCTGATGTAGCGCTCGAGATCGTCAAAGCGATCGCCCGGCACGGGGTCGCCGGCAGGTTCGCCAAGTTTGCGGCGCAGGGCCAGGCGCGCGGAGATCGGAAATATCTCGGGTTCCGTCCCGAGCAACGCCCGCCCATGTTCCGCCACGAACTGTCTCACCTGCTCGCGTTCCTCGGGACGCTCCAGCAGATCGACCTTGTTGATGACCACCACGATCTTCTTACCCCAGTCCCGGATGGTCTGCAGAAACGAGCGTTCACTTTCGGTGAAGGGACGGTCGGCGGACGTCACAAAGAGGACGAGGTCCGCTTGTGGCACGAATTCGTTGGTCAGCCGCTCGTGTTCGCGAAAAATGGCGTTGGTGCCGGGCGTGTCGACGATGTTGATGTCCTGCAGGAGCGCGACGGGCGAGGTGACAACGTCTGCGCCGGAGGCATCAATCATCCGCCCAGGAGTCTCGCCATACTGCAACAACTGGAGCTTCGTCGTCGTTGGGGTAACCCCCTCCTCCAGCACGCGGGCGCCGACCAGGGCGTTCACGAATGCGCTCTTGCCCGCGTTGAATTCGCCGATGACCACAAGAAGAAAGAGGCGGTCGAGCTGAGCGATTGACCGGGCGAGCGCTGACTTGTCAGCGGCCGGCGTATCGAACCGCTCCAGCGCGCGCTGAAGCCGTGCCAACCAGTCGCGCTCGTCGGCGACATGCTTGCGGGTACGGTCTGGCAGGAATCGGCTCAGCATGGTTTCGACGCGGACACGGGTGGAACGCGATTATATTGCTGCGACGAGGAGCGTCAGATGAAGCCCTTCATGCGAGTTCTCTCTGCGTTGATGTTATTCGCTACGGCAGCGGCTGAGACGGCCGGCCTGAAGGCCGGCCGCGACGCGGCGGCGCAGGAGACAGCCATTCGCGCGGGCGACCTTACAGGCTTGCGGCTGCGCAACATCGGACCGGCCAACATGTCGGGCCGCTTCGTCGATATGGACGTCGTGGAGTCCGATCCCTATGTGATGTATGTCGCGTCGGCTACAGGCGGTATCTTCCGCACGCGCGATGCGGGAATCACGTGGGAGGCGGTGTTCGAGCGCGAGCCCGTGCACTCAGTGGGCGACATTGCCATCTTTCAAGCCAACCCCGAGATTATCTGGGTTGGAACCGGTGAACGCGCAAACCGCCAGAGCGTGAGCTGGGGCGATGGTGTGTACAAGAGCACGGATGCTGGCAAGACTTGGAGGAATGTCGGACTGCGGAACAGCAAGCACATCGGCCGCATCGTGTTGCATTCAACGAATCCGGAAATCGCTTACGTAGCGGCGCAAGGCTCAGTCTGGGGGCCGGGCGGGGATCGGGGCGTCTATAAGACGACAGACGGCGGCCAGACGTGGGCGCGCACACTGCACGTGGACCAAGACACCGGCGCGACTGATGTCGCCATCGATCCAGGTGATCCAAGCGTGTTGTACGCCGCCACGTATCAGCGGCGGCGGACTGCGTTTGGCTTTGACGGCGGCGGCGCCGGGAGTGGCCTGTGGAAGAGCATGGACGGCGGAACCAAGTGGAGCCGGCTCGAAGGCAACGGCCTGCCAAGCGGAGACATGGGACGGATTGGCATCTCCATTTATCGCAAGGATCCGCGCATCCTCTACGTGAGCATCGAACAGGGCTTCCGCTACAACGCATCGACAGCCTACATCGAGCGGAGGGCCGGTCTGTATCGCTCCAATGACAAGGGAGGGACCTGGCGGTTGATGTCGAACTGGAATCCCCGCCCGATGTATGCGAGTCAGCCGACGGTCGATCCAAGCGACGACCGACGCGTTTACATGATGAACAGCTATTCGTTCTCAGACAACGCGGGCGAGACGTTCACGACGCCGCGGCAGACACTCCATGGTGACGACCGCTTCGTCTGGGTCAATCCGAAAGACTCCCGTCATGTAATCAAGCTCGATGACGGCGGCATAGGCATCAGCTACGACCGCGGGCTCAAGTTCCTTTACGTGCAATCGCTGCCCGTCAGCCAGTACTACCGCGTCGCGGTGGACAATGCCCACCCGTACAACGTTTACGGCGGTCTGCAGGACAACGGCTGCTGGATTGGGCCGAGCGCAAGCTGGACGACCAACGGCATCCTGAACGAGCACTGGACGCGGCTCTGCGGCGGCGACGGCTTCTTCGTCGTTCCCGATCCGACCAATCCAACGATTGCTTTCTCCGCCTCGCAGTTTCTCGGGCTGCAGCGCAACGACACGTCGACCTTTCAGGTGCAGACCATCCGTCCAGGCGACCCAACCGGACACATTTCTGGCCGCCGCAACTGGACGACGTGGGGCAAGTCAGGGGCGTCGGAACTGCTGGGCAACGCCATGCATCCGGCGAACTGGGACGCCCCGATCCTGTTGTCGCCGCACGGCAGCGACACCATCTACGCCGGGGGACAGCATCTGTTTCGATCACGCGACCGAGGAATGACCTGGGAGGATCTCGGCGACATGACGACGGGCGTGGATCGATCGACGCTGACAATCATGGGCCGCAAGACCACGGAGGCGACGCTGTCCGCGGATGACGGCGTCCCTTATTACCCCGGAATCACCGCAATCGCCGAGTCCCCACGTCAGCGCGGTGTGCTCTACGTTGGAACAGACGATGGACGGTTAAGGGTGTCGATGGACGAGGGGAAGACGTGGAGCGATGCGCAATCACGCCTGCCAGGATTGCCCGCGTCATCATGGGTCGCTGGCATTGAAGCTTCACGTCATGCCGCCGGCACGGTGTACGTCGTCTGTGACAATCACCGGAGCAACGACTTCGCGAACTACATCTTCAGGTCCGCTGACTTCGGCAAGACGTGGACGGCGATTGTGGGCGATATGGCGGCCGATCGCGTCGCGCGGGCCATCCGCGAGGATCCGCGCACACCCGGTCTTCTTTACGTCGGGACGGAGTTCGGACTGTGGATCTCACCGAACAACGGGGAGAACTGGATCGAGTTGAAGAACAACATGCCGACGTTGCCGTTCAACGACCTCGTGATTCACGAGCGGGACAATGACCTCGTCCTGGCGTCGCACGGCCGCGGCATCTGGATTCTGGACAACCTCAATGCACTGCAGGGCCTGACGCCGGCCGTCGCCAAGTCAGATGCGACGCTCTTCAGGATCGAACCCGCGCAACAGATTCGGTACACCAACCTCAAAGCACACACGGGAGACATGGTCTTTCGCGGTGAGAATCCGCCCAACGGCGCGATCATCGACTACTGGTTGAGCAGGCCGGCCGAGAGCGTCACGTTGGAGGTTCGCGACGAGAAGAACCAACCCGTGCAGACGCTGCGACCCACGCGCAACCGCGGCATCAATCGGGCCGTCTGGAACCTGCGATACGCCGATCTCCCCGTGCGCGCGGGCGGCGGCGAGGATGACGAGGGAGGTGGAAGTGCCGGCCTGCCTGGACCACTGGTGCGACCAGGGACTTACACCGTCCATCTGAGTGCGACTTTTGCAAATGCGGCCACGGTGGGTGGCAAAGTGATGTCAACACCGGTCAACGTCATGGAGGATCCGCGGATAAAGATTTCGGATGCCGATCGCGAAGCATGGAGCGGCGCGGTGATGACGGTCGCAGATTTGATTCGCCGCGGGGCGCCTGTGAATGAGCGGATCCAGAAGGCCTCGGGCGGCGCGGAGCTGACGGACCTCAAACGTCAGTGGCGCGAGTTGATGGCACGGATGACCGGATTGTATGGAGAAGTCGGTCGCTGGACGGGCCGGCCAAACGCGGATCAGATCTCTGAGATGAAGTTCTACGGGGAGATGTTCCAGAAGCTGGTGGCGCAGTCGAAGGGTTTCTGATTCATCACGGACGCGCCACACGGACGAGGAGTGACGGAGACGCGCTCGAAATGAGTCATCCGCGGAAGCGCGGAAACGCGGAACTGCGCGGGCCGCAGCGGGCGTAGCCCGCGTAGCAGGGATGTGGAAGGGCCAGAAGTAAGAGCCACAGAGAAGAAAACGGGCTCTTACTCCTGGCCCTTCCACATCCCTGCAACCGCTGGCCTTCGGCCGGCGGTGCGGCCCGTCGTTATCACGACTGCCGCGCGTCGGCGTGACACTTCCGCTTTTCCGCCATTCCGCGGATGTCATTTGTCCCTGTCCTCGTCACCGCGATTTCCTGAATCAGCATTCCCTAATGCCCTTCCTGTAGTCACACTACAAGACGCAGGTGCCGCGGATGCCGCAGCGCCAGGGGTGCAAAGGTCGCGATGCCGAATTACACGTTAAACATCAACGGCCAGCAGCGGCAAGTTGAGGTCGATCCCGATACTCCCTTGCTGTGGGTTCTGAGGGATTCACTGGATCTGGTCGGTACCAAGTTTGGGTGCGGCGGCGGATTCTGCGGTGCCTGCACGGTGCATGTGGGCGGACAGGCGAGGCGTGCGTGTACTACGCAGGTCAGCGACGTAGGCTCCCGACACATAACCACGATCGAGGGATTGTCCAGCGACGGAACACATCCCGTTCAGCGCGCGTGGGAAGAGATCGACGTTCCGCAGTGCGGATACTGCCAGGCGGGACAGATCATGACCGCCGCCGCGCTTCTTGCGCGGACACCGAATCCATCCGACGACGAGATCGCGACAGCGATGACCGGCAACATCTGTCGCTGTGGGACGTACCTGCGAATTCGACGCGCTGTGCGGCGGGCGGCCGAGATGACCGGGCAGCGGACGCAGCCGATCAATGCCGCGGAGGATCGGTGATGTATACGCGCGAAGATGTGTTGAGGGCGAGCAAGCTGGGGCAGGCGACGGCGGCCAGCTTAGCGGGCGCCACGAATCGCCGAACGTTCATTCGTGCGTCGCTCGCCGCCACGGGCGGCTTGCTGGTCGCAATCGAAACGCTCGGCGCCTCCCGATTCGGCGCGGTGATCTCAGACTCCCAGCCTGCACAGGCGGAATCGTTTCAACCCAACGCCTTCATTCGCATCGATCCCGACGATACGGTCACGATTTGGTCTCGCAACCCTGACATGGGCGAAGGTGTCAAGACGTCGCTCTCGATGATCATCGTCGAAGAGCTCGACGCCGACTGGGGGCGCGTGAAGATAGAGAACGCGGCGCTCCATCGCCGCTTCGGCCCGCAGGGCGTCGGCGGCAGTGACGCGATCGTGTCCGGTTGGGAGGATCATCGACGCGCCGGCGCCGTGGCGCGTCACATGATCGTCGCAGCCGCCGCGGCACAGTGGCATGTGCCGGCTCCAGAGATCACAACGCACGCTGGCGTTCTGCATCACACGGTTAGCGGCCGCTCGGCACGGTACGGCGATCTTGCCGCGCCTGCTGGAGCCATGGCCGCTCCCGAGAATCCGGCGCTGAAGGATCCGGCGCGTTATCGGCTGATCGGCACGCGCGTCGGCGGTGTTGACAATCACGCGATCGTGACAGGCCAGCGACTCTTCGGGCTCGATGTGAAAGTCGACGGTATGAAATACGCCGCCGTAGCCAAGGCCCCGGTGTTTGGGCAACGGCCGCTGAAGATTGACAAGGAAAAGGCGTTGCGGGTGCCAGGGGTGCGTCAAGTTATCGAGGTTCACGGCCTCGACAACCCGACATTTCTGATGTCGGGCGTGGCGGTCATTGCCGACTCGACATGGGCGGCATTCAAAGGACGAGAGGCGCTCGTCGTCGAGTGGGCTGAGGGCGCGTTCGCCACGGAGAGCTCGGCGACGTTGTCGACACAATTTCAGGAACTGCTCACCAAACCCTCTTTCACACTCCATGACAGCGGGAACGTCGACCAGGCAATTGCCACGGCGGCACACACTATTGATGCGATCTACGAGTTCGGGTTCGTCTCGCATGCGACGCTGGAGCCTCACAACTGCACCGCGCATTTCCGCGATGGCGAATGCTTCGTCACCGGCCCGCTGCAGATGCCCGCGTCGGGTCGAAGCGTGGTGGCAACCGCACTCGGCATTCCGCCTGATCGTGTACACATTCAGTCCACACGCATTGGCGGAGGGTTCGGCCGAAGACTCCTTTCCGACTACGCAGCTGAAGCCGCCGTTCTTTCGCGCGCGGTCGGTGCGCCGGTGCAAGTCGTCGAGAATCGCGCCGGCGATTTACAGCACGATTACTATCGTCCCGCTGCCGCGCAACGCATTCGTGCAGGCATCGACGCCAACGGACAGATCGTCGCGTGGGACCACGTACTGGTCAGCGTGTCGCGCAATGCCTATCGCAAGGATCCTCGCCCGCCGTTCTCGACCGAAACGTACGGCGCGTATATCGGCCGCATCAAAGAGGTTCGCGAAATGGATCCGGACCTGCAGCCGACGCGCATTCCCAACGCGCGGTTGCGGTACGCGGCGCCGCGCACGGGTGTCCCGACCGGGGCCTGGCGCGCGCCTTCACACGTGGTCAATGCGTTCGCGATTGAAACGACGATCGACGAGCTGGCAAGGCAGGCTGGTCGCAGTGCGGTGGACGTGAGGCTGGCCTTTCTCGGCGAGACCGCCGATGTGCCGCCGAACGATCAGACGCAGACACTCTACGATCCCAGTCGCATGCGACGAGTCTTGTTGGCGGCCGCCGAACGCGGCCGATACGGACAACGCGCGCCGGAAGGCCGCGCGCGCGGGATTGCTGCACACTTCACATTCGGGTCCTACTGTGCGCAGGTCGTCGAGCTGTCTGTTGACGATCGCAAGCGGGTGGTCATCCACAACGTGACAGCGTCGCAGACGTGGGTCAGCCAGTCAACCTCTCAGGTCTCGAGGCGCAGGGTGAAGGCGCCATCATCGACGGGCTCGGCGCAGCATTCTTTGGCGACGTGCCGATCGAACGTGGTCGCGCGATGTCCACCAACTTCGACACTTACCGCATGATCCGCAACCGTGAGGCACCCGCCGCTATCGACGTGACCTTCCTGCAGAGTCACGCTCGCCCCACGGGCTTTGGAGAGATCGCCCTTCCGCCGATTGCGCCCGCAGTGGCCAATGCGATCGCTGCGCTGACCGACGATCGGATTCGTCGTATGCCTTTCAGCAAGCTGGGGTACGACTTAGCGCCGACGCGCGTGTGACGACGATATCCGCGGAAGCGCGGAACTGTGCGGCGCCGCAACGGGCGTTGCCCGGCCTCCGGCCAGCGGTGCGGCCCGACGTTGTCACGGCTGCCGCGTGTCGGCGTGAAACCTTCCGCTTTTCCGCTATTCCGCGGATGAATTAGACTCCGCCCATGTTTAAGCACGCTGCACGCCTCTGTGGATTTGCGATCATTTTTGGCCTGGCCGTCGCCGTCACGGCGCAGCCGCCGGCCTATCCGGATCCCGCAGTTCGTGTGCTCACTCATCGCGAGCAGGCGCCACTGGTCAAAGGCTGGATCCAGAAACGCTTCGATACCGTGCTGCCCCAACTCATGGGGCGCACCGGCATCGACATGTGGATCATCGTCTCGCGCGAGTACAACGACGACCCGGTCTTTCGATCGATGGCGCCGCTGACCACGTTCTCGTCGCGCCGGCGGACGATCCTTGTTTTCTTCAATCCCGGTGGAGGCAAACCGGTCGAGCGCCTCTCCATTGGGCGCTTCGACTACGACGGTCTTTTCAAAGTCGTGCAGACGCACAACGATGCGCAGTACGAAGGCCTGCGGAAGGTGGTCGAAGAGCGCAATCCGCGAGTCATCGGCATCAACGAATCGGACAACTGGAACCACGCTGACGGCCTGACGGCCAACGAAAAGCGCCGGCTGACGGACGCCCTCGGCCCGACCTATGCCGCACGCATGAAATCCGCGGAGATGCTGGCCGTCGGCTGGCTGGAAATCAAGCTCCCGGAGGAGCTCGACGCGTATCGCCACGTCATGAAAGTTGCTCACATGGTGATCCGCGAAGCGTTCTCCAACAAGGTCATCACTCCGGGCAAGACGACCAGCGAGGACGTCGTCTGGTGGATGCGCCAGCGTGTTGTCGAGATGGGATTGGGCAAATGGTTCCATCCGTCCGTGACGATTCATCGACAGGGCGGCTCGAAACCGGGCGAGAACGTGATCCAGCCGGGCGACATGCTGCACACCGACTTCGGGCTCGTCTACCTTGGATTCTCGACGGATACGCAGCACAACGCCTATGTGCTGAAGCAGGGCGAGACTGACGCGCCGCAAGGGCTGAAGGACGGCCTCAAGGCCGCGAATACCTTGCAGGACCTGACGATGAAGTTCGCCAGGGTTGGAGAAACTGGGAACAACGCGCTGTCAGATGCGCGCGCGGCGGCGATCAAAGCCGGAATCGTGCCTTCTATCTACTGTCACCCCGTCGGCTATCACGGCCACGGCGCCGGACCGCCGATTGGAATGACCGACTATCAGGACGGCGTGCCGGTCCGCGGCGATTACATGTTCTTCCCGTACACATGGCACTCGATCGAGCTCAACGCCACGCACAAAGTGCCCGAGTGGGGCGGACAAGCCGTCCGCTTTGCACTCGAAGAGGACGCTGCGATCATGCCGGATGGCAAATGGGATTGGATCGACGGAAGGCAGACGGAATTTTATCTGATTAAGTGAACGTTAGTTTCAATTCGAATTGGGTCGAGAGTGAAGAAACGGTGGCGATCTTTTTCAGTTGGCGAATTTGAGCGAGCCCACGTTCATCACGCGATAGATCGGATACGTTTCCCCGGCCCTCAACCCTTCTTCGATCAGGTTCCACGTCACGAGGCCGTCGTCGCTTCCGGCTTCGAGCAGATAGAAGGCGAGGCGCGCGAGCGGTTGATGGGCGGGGACAAACAGGGCGCCCTGTTGCGCGGAAACGCTGGAGCGCTCGTACTTCCCGGTCAGCCGCGCTTCGTTCCGTCCTTGAAACGGCCGCTCCGCTTTGGTCAGTGCCTCCACCACAAACCGCTCGACATCGATCGAGGCGTCAGCGGCGACCGTTTGGATGCGCACGCCGTGCCAGCGCAGGCGATCGATCGCAGCGGTGTAGCGACCGCCTTCGACGTGTGTCTTCGGGATCAGCCAGCCCGCAGGCATCGCAACCGTACGAGTCGTCTCGAAGACGCCGAAATCCTTCATGCGAACAGGCACCGACTTAGTGCTCATAACGAGCATCTCGCGCCCGGAGCGCGGATTTGGCTGCTTCTCGACATCGCCCACGAGAATCTCGACCGGCGCCGGCAATGCGGCGATGCGAAATGCGACTCCCTGATCAGGCCGTGCAGTGCTGGTCTCCTGATCGATCTGCCTCGTCAGCGACGTGATCTGCGCCGCGTTGGCCGCGACCGCGCGCAGCGATTCCTCGACGAACACTTCGGTGACGCGGACCCGCCCTCGAAAATCGAGGTAGCTGTAAGCCTCGGATAGGATCGCCAGACGGTTCCGCAGCCCGACATAGTTGTTGCCGAAGCGCGGTCGATGATCGAACGTCCGCCAGGTCGTATCGCCGGGGTTGGCCGGATCGACGCGTGCGCTGTCGCGCCCGGCGGCCGCCTCTGACACAAAGTTGCCGTAGTAGTAGGTCTGAAATTTGTGCTTCTTCAGCACTGCTTGCTGTGTCGCGGGCAGGATCCGCTCGCGCGCCAGCGCAATCAGCCGGGGATCAGCGTTGGGATTGAGCGTTGGTGAGTAGGTGAGATGGTAGCCGTGATAGGACCCGTTGGTCGTGTGGAGATCGATGGCGACGTGCGGATCCCAGCGGTTCATCAGGCCCACCAGCGCACGCGCCTCGGCGGAGTCGAGCTTCATGTAATCGCGATTGAGGTCCAAACCCTTCGAGTTCTCACGCGTTCCGACACCATTGACCGGGCCATTCTGTGAGGTCCGGTTCTGCACGCTGACTTTCTCGTTGCCGTCGGCGTTGTAAATCGGGGCGATGAGCACAATCATCCGGCTGAGCAGAGGCCGCAAGTCGCCAGATGTCATCCGTCGCGCCAACATCAGTGACGCTTCCTTCCCTTCCACCTCCCCCGCGTGAATATTGGCCTGGATGAAGACGATGGGGCGGCCCAGCTTCCGCGCTGCGTCAGGCATTGTGACGGCGGGTTCGGACACAATCAGCAGCGGCAGCTCGCGTCCTTCCTCCGTTTTTCCAAAGCTCTCGTACCGGGCCAGCGCACTTGACGACACGATCCCTTTCGTCACACGCATCACATCGTCGTAGGAGCTGGTCTCGGTGTAGTCGGACGTTTCCGCGCGCGTGCGCAAGTCTGGCGGCTGCTGGCCATTCATAGACACAACGAGCCCCAGTACCGAGGCAAACAGCGATTCGCATGATTGATGGAATTAGACCACGTACGATGCACGGAAGCGCGGAATCACGGAACCTATGTATGTTTGTCCGTGCTTCTGTGCTTCCGTGCACCGTACGTCTACTGAGCGGCTGTCGTGTTTGTTCTTCCTGCCGCGGCTCGCTGGTTCATACGTTGGAGCTGCGACACGAGGAACTTGTAGTCATCGAATGGCGCCCCGCCGTGCTGTGCCCAGTGCACGCGACCGTCCTTGTCGATCAGGATCGTCGAGTGAATACCTATCTCCTCGAAGTCGTCGTATGCCTTGAACCGGCGTGCGTTCTCCCAGTTCCCGTCTGATCCCAGGATCACTCTCAGCGGCGAGAGTTCCTGCGACTTGGCATTTTTCTCAGGCTCGTCCTGACTCACGGTCAGCACAACGGTGTCGAGACGAGACCACTCGTCGGCGCGTTCTGCCAGATCCTTGACCTGCTTGACGCAGTGCGCGCAGCCGGCGCCAAGATAAAACGTGAGGATCACGTTCTTGCCGCGAAACTGGTCGAGCGTGAGACGGTTGCCGGCTGGATCGCGGACATCGAGAGCCGGGGCCGTGAAAGGCGACCAGATCGCCGGCCCGTACTGCTCGAGCGTGGCCTTGCGGTAACTTCGCTGCCTGGCGGGCGCGCGATCGACTGGCGTCGATTTGACACCCGTCGCACGTGCGTCACGCAGCCATCGCAAGCCTGGTTCCGCATCACTCCAGACGAACTCGAGGCGGCCCATCGCGTCGGCCGCCTGTTTCCCCTGGCCCAGCGCGTGATGCGCCTGGACCAGACCAGCCAGGGAGAACGGATCGTTGGGCACCGCCTTGAGCGCCCGCGCAAAAGCATCAGCGGCGAGCTTGGGACTTTGCTGATCCAGATAGGCGTATCCCAGTCGAGACCACATCAGCGTCGCAAAGAACGGCGGATCATCGTAATACGACCGCTGTTCCAGTTCCTTCGGCGCAGCTTGCGTCAGCAGCGTAATGCCATCAATCGCGTCGCCTTTGAGCAGCGCGAGGAGCCCGCGCAACTCGAGGTCCTGCACCTCGAATTGCCGCTTGAGCGACGCGTTCGAGTCCTTGTCGACGTCCGCCTTCAGCGCCGCGTGTTCGTCAACCGCTCGCATAGCGGAATCAACGGTCTTCTTCCCGATGTGAGCCATGGCTTCCGTGTACCGGCTGCCGAGTCGATCCCGCAGCGAATCGCCCCACGGGATCGCGTTCTCTTTCAGAATCTCATCCCACATCTCGAATTTGATGAGCGCACGCGACAAAGCGGTAACGCCCTGCCAATGCGGGCTCATACGCGTCGTCACGTTCAGCTTGGGATCGAGCGGTACGGCCAGCAGCTCGCGCGCACCGCGGATGGCTTCCGCCGGTAGACCCAGCTGCTCCTGCACATAACTCAAGTAGTTGCGGTTGTGGGCATAGTTCCACGTGTTGTACGGGAACACCATCTGGCGACCCATGTAGGCAATCTCCGCACGGGTGGCTGAGTCGAGCGAGATCGCCGACTCCTGGAACATGCCGATACCCGCAAAGATGTGCCCCGGCATGTGCAGCGCGTGTCCGATGCCGGGGACGAGCTCGCCATACGCGCGGCAACTATCCAGCGCCAGCGCACCGTCTTCGTCATCCCAGTTGTGAATGCGATAGTGATGCGCTCCGGGGTGCTTGGGTTCCTTCGCAAGGACCTGCTGCATGAGGAACTCGGTGCCGACTCGCGTCGTCCCCATCAACTCGTGGCCGAGCAGCGCCTTTGCCTCGATGTCATCGGGGTATTTCATGACGATGCTCTCGAGCGCCTTAGTGAATTTGCGGCGTCCCTCAGGGCTTTGTCCGCCTTCGACGAACTGCAACTCCCACGCCTCGATATAGGCGCGCTCACGATCGGTGGCTTTGGCTTTGCGCTTCGACGCTTCCTTCATGAACGCGCGAGCCCTCGCACCGCTGGTCGCACGGACCAGGCCCCAGTACGGCATCGGAGCATCGGGGTCGAGCTTCGAAGCCCAGCGAAACGCGCGTTCCGCTTCGTAAAACCAAAAGGAATGAATGAGGGTGTGGCCCTGATCGAACCACATCTGGACTTCAGGTTGAGATGTCGTGATGGGGAAATGCGTGGCTCCGATGCCCGTCATCTTCGTCGGCCGCTCCCGTGGCCCTTCGTCGAAGGCTTCCCCGTAGCGCGAGTGTCCCGCGAGGTGTCGCTCTTTGGCTCGTTCCGCAGCCGTTTGACCCTCCTGAGCGGAGGCGGCAGGGACGAGCAGGCTACAGATGCACAGCAAAACGAAGAGCTGGGGGGCGCGCGTCATTGGGGGGCTCCGTATTCCGTGATCGTGTGGTTTGTTCAGTGAATCCGCGTTCCGGCGCGTAGGCGGCCATCTTGCAGCAGGAGGTGAGACAGGAGGATCTCACGTGAAGTTAACCCGTCGAGAAGCACTGATGACGATCGGTTGGGGCGCGGTGGCGCTGCGCAGCAGCTCAGGGGCCGTCGCAACACTCGTCGAGAAGACTGCTGCTCCATATTCGCTTCCGCCTCTGCCCTACCCTGCCACTGCGCTCGAGCCGCACATCGATACACGCACCATGGAACTCCACCATGGAAAACATCATCAAGCGTATGTGAGCAACTTGAACGAAGCGCTCAAGTCCGCTCCAGACTTCGAG
The DNA here is from genome assembly GCA_963846425.1 of uncultured Acidobacteriota bacterium. Lineage (GTDB taxonomy): Bacteria > Acidobacteriota > Vicinamibacteria > Vicinamibacterales > UBA2999 > JACCSI01. Next base: position 641,623 of record CAWJVW010000005.1, read on the forward strand.
GCCAAGCCGATCGAAGGCCTGCTCGCCAACCTGCAGAGTTTACCCGAGAAGATTCGGCTTGCGGTACGCAACAACGGTGGTGGACACGTCAATCACGTGCAGTTCTGGGACGTGATGACACCAAAGGGCGGCGGAACACCAACTGGCGCGGTTGCCGATGCCATCAACAGCACGTTTGGCTCGTTTGAGAAGTTCAAGGAGCAGATGAACAAGGCCGGAGAAACCAGGTTCGGAAGCGGATGGGCGTGGCTGAGCGAGGAGAAGGGCAAGTTGATCGTTCACAGCACGCCGAATCAGGACACGCCGTCCATGGAAGGCCGCCGCGCGATCTTTGGTATCGACGTCTGGGAACACGCGTACTATCTCACGTACCAGAACCGACGCGCGGATTACCTCAACGCCTGGTGGAACGTGATCAACTGGACGGAAGTGAACAAGAGGCTGAGGGGCTGATCAACAAGGCCTTGGCAATCCGCCTGCGGCCCGGGGCCTGAGGCCTGTATTCTGTACCCCCGCTTTGAGGAGGCTTCGATGACCCTCGTTCGCTCGAGTTTGCTTCTCGCGGCAACCACACTTGTCGGCGCCGCCACGATCGCTGCGCAAGGCCCGCCACCACAGCCCGCGCCGTCAGGCCTGACGACCGCGCGTACGTGGACTGACGTGGAGTACGACAAGATCATGAAGGAAGTGGGTGCTACGGTCGCATTGCTGCGAAAGAGTATCGAGGGCCAGAACGCCGAAATGGCCAAGCAGCAGGCCGACAAGCTCGAGATGCTGTTCGAAGACGCCGACGATTTCTGGAACGCGCGAAATGTAGACGAGGCGCAGGACCTTGCCGATGACGCTGCCGAGCATGCGGATCACATCGAGGACGCCGCGGACGAAAAAGACTTCGCCAAGGCTACCGAGCACATGAAGCTGCTGACAGGCACCTGCGCGGCCTGCCACGGGAAGTATCGCGACAAGGCGCCCGACGGATCGTACCGGATTAAGCCGTAAACGCCGGGTGGGACTACCGCGGCAACCGCTCCTTCGCATCCGCAACGACGTAGGTCACCACGGCGAGTGCTGCGGCGGCCTTCGACACCTCTTCCGGTGCGATGCGATCGATCGTGTCAGCTGGTGTGTGGTGGATCGTGAAGTAGCGCGTAGGATCGCCCTGATACGCCAGCATCGGCACCTTGCCTGCCTGCGCGATCGGACCGATGTCTGCGCCGCCACCGCCGGGTGCGATCTCCTGCAGGCCCAGCGGCTCTAGAAGCAGTCCAATCTCTTGCATCACACGCTGCGCGTCGCGCGATCCCGTGAAGCCGAGACGCGAAGGGGCAAAAACGCCGGAGTCGGATTCAATCGCCAGGACGTGCTGTTCCGCCTGCGAGAGGTACGCGTCTCGATATCCGGTCCCGCCGCGCAGGCCATTTTCCTCGTTGGTAAACAGAACAACCCGCACCGTGCGACGCGGTCTGATACCCAGCTTGACCATCAAGCGCGCGGCTTCCCACGTCACGACACACCCCACGCCATCGTCCGATGCACCGGTTCCGACGTCCCAGGAGTCAAAATGCCCGCCGACGAGCACGACTTCGTCGGGCAATTCGCTGCCCCGCAGCTCGCCAATGACATTGGCCGATTCCACGTCGGCCTCGAATTGCGCCTGCATCCGGAGCCGCACGCGAAGCCGAAGTCCGCGGTCGGCGATACGCTGCATTCGCTCGGCATCTTCGGCCGAGATTGCAGCGGCGGGAATCCGAGGGACGCCTTCCGCGTACGTCATACCACCGGTGTGCGGCGTGCGGAAGCCCACCGGTCCTATCGCCCGAACGAGTGAAGCGACCGCACCGTGTCGGGCGGCGGCACTGGCGCCGCCCGTCCGGTATTGATTCGTTTGACCGTAGCTCGTGAATGCCGTGTTGTAGAGAACGATCTTGCCTTTGATTTCGGCCGCGCGCTGATTGAGCTCGTCGTAGTTTTTGACGACGATCACATCCGCCTCGATACCTGCGGGCGGCGTGGCGATGCTGCCGCCGAGGCCGAGCATCGCGATCGGATGACGAGGTGGATCGACGATCTCCGCGCTCTCGGTGCCGCGAACCCACTGCGGCACCATGATTTTTTCGGTGCGGACGTTCTCGAGACCATCCTTCTTCATCGCCTCGACGGCCCATGCGATGGCTCGGGCGAGGTTTGCCGAGCCGGCAAGACGATTGCCGTACGTGTCGGTCAGCTCGGCAAGACGGTTCCACGCGAAGTGGTCGGCCTGGGCCTCCTTCATCAGACGCTCCGCGGTCGAACGATGAGCATCGATCCAGGAGACAGGGTCACGACCCGGCCCGACAACTGCCGGTGGCGCTGACTGCTGACCAGCCAGCGAAAAAGCTGCGAGCGAAATCAACGCGATGAATGCGTGGGCAGAAAAGGCGACACGAAGCATGTCCCGCGATTATATCGAGCCGTCAGAACGCAACCGAGTACACGAGTTTGAAGTTCCGTCCCATCTCGGGCAGAACGTCCTTCAGGTAGTTCAGGTGATTGCGATACAACCTGTCGGTGGCGTTATCGAGACGCGCGGTGATGGTATTGGTGACACCTCCGGCGACGAACGAGTAAGAGCCAAAGAACCTCAGCACGGCCGCGCCGGGAGTCGGCGTTTCCGCGCCAAACACGCGATCCTGATCGCCCGTAATGGCAACGCTGCCGCCGAGCTGCAAGGCATTCCGCTGGTAGCGCAAGCCCGGGATAAAGCGGAACGCGGGCATGCGCGGCAGCGGATCGCCGGTGTCGGACAGCTCGCCGCGGACCACATCGAACGTCAACTCGGCAATCAACTCAGGGGTCACATTGACATCGGCATGGGCCTCGACACCAAACAGCCGGCTGTCCGCGCCCACGAATTCGACAAACGGGAACTCGTCCTCGTGCGTGTGACCCCCGCCTTCCTCGTCCTCGACGCCAAAGCGCTCGTCGAATTCCTGTTCTCGCTCCTCGAACTCCTCCGCCGTGATCGGGTTGCGGAAGATGAAGTCGTTGATCGAGTTCGTGAAGAACGTTACCTCGCCGCGAACCCGACTCGACCGAGCCCGGAGCGACAGGTCAAACCCGATCGCGCGCTCTGAGGCCAACGATGGGTTACCGATCTCGAACGCGAAGTTGCCGGGGTGCGCACCAAAAAAGTACAGCTCCTCCAAGGCGGGATTTCGGGCGGCGCGAGCGACGCTGAGCGCGACGACAAACCGGTCGTTGGCGGCGGCAGGCCGCAGGAGTAACCCGATCGATCCGGAGAATTCATTGAAGTCTCGAGCAGGCAGAACACGGCTGTCTGGTTCGAAACTCGTGCGATCAAAGCGACCGCCGAACTGGAAGGTCACGTGTGGCCAGGTGAGCTCCTCATAGAGGAAGAACGCGCCTCCTCGCTGATCGATTGGGGGCGCAAGGGCCTCGGCGCCAACGGCGTCGAACCCGCGATTCAGAAACCACCCGCCAACCGTTCCCGAGAGATTGCCAAATGGCTGATGCGACACCATGAGCTCAGCCTCCTCGGTGTCGTTTTCAAAGTGCGTCCCCACCTCGTCGCCTTCGAGCTCGTCGTGCTGATACCGGCGGATGCCGAGCGTTGCGCGATAAGAACTGACAGCACCTGACAGGCCCTCGCCGCCCGCCCGCACGGTAATCGCATGGCGCTCGGGGTTGAGGCTGATCAGGCCTTCTTCGACAATGGGGATACCGTACTTGCTTGCGTCGAAGCCATAGCTCGCGCCGACGTAGCTCTTCTCACCGGTCCACGACGCGCCCACGTTGAACACACTGCTGCGCGAATCGGAGTTCTCTACTTCGCCATCCGGCGTCGAAAAGTTTCCGTTCCGTCGACTCCCGCCTGCAATGTGCACCGCGAATCGTCCGTTGCCGAAATGGACGTCACCGGCACCGCCGGCCTCGCCCGCATTGGACGCCAGATCCAGAGTGAACTCACCCGTTGCTCGCTCGACCTTCGTGGTCGGAATCTGATCGGTGATGACATTGACGAGGCCGCCAATCGCATTGGCCCCATACAACAACGTGGCGGGCCCGCGAACGACTTCGATGCGCTTTGCCGACGAAGGATTGAGCGTCACCCCGTGATCGCCGGATTGGCTCGACAGGTCGCCGACCCGCTGCCCGTCTTGAAGAACCGCAACCCGATCGCCATCGAGACCCCGAATCACCGGCCGTGCGGGGCCCGGCCCAAGAGCGCGCATCGCAATGCCCGGCTCAGACTGCAGCGTCGCGCCAATGGTAGCCTCGAGCTGCTTCTGGAGGTCCTGGCCCGCCAGGACTGACGTCGGTTGATATGACTCGAATTGCGGCCGTGCGTTGGGGCTGACAGAAACGACCTCGGCGAAATGCAGGTCGAGCTCGACCACCAAATCCAGCGTCGCGCCTTGAGGGGTCACCTTCACTTCCGTACGCCGCGTGCTGTATCCCTCGGCACGCACTGAAACGTGGTATGTGCCCGGAGGCACGTTATCGATCACGTAGGTGCCATCCTCGGCCGTTCGCACCTCTCGTTTGAGCTCTTCGACGACGATCGCGGCACCCCCCATCGCCTCACCCGTATCCCGAGTGACCTTGCCGGAAATCGAAGCACCCGTTTGCGCCGAAGCGCCAATGGCGGAGAGGAGAACGAACGCGATCGCGGACGCCGCGCGCAAAAAAGAGAAATACATATGCACCTCGCTAGAGGCCGCCCTTTGAGGCGGCCGATAACGGCCGTTCGCGCGGCGAATCACGCCACACAGAACGACCGATCACCGCCCTGCAGGGCGGCTGGTTACGCGAGAGGAGGCGCGCGCGAGGGTTGCTGCGAGGTCGACGGCGCGGCAACGAGCTGACCGTCGGAATGAAACAGCAGATTGCCCGACAACAAGGCCTGCAATCCACTAAGCTCCCACGACGCTGGACCTCGAGAGGTCCGCAAGAAATGGCACGCGACACAGTGTTCGCTGCTTCCCGTCCCATCGTCGTTGGGCGTAGGGGCCGCGAAATGATGCTGGCTAGCGTCGTGAAGAACGACAAGAGGGTCGCAGTCAGTGTCGTGGACCCCGTGCAGCACGGGCCCGAGCGTGGTGACGCTCAGCGCCAGCAGGAGCAGCCGCGCACTCCCGCGTAGCACCCCCGACGACAGGCCCAGAACATTCCGCATCGGAGCAAGCGTAGCGGGCCTTTTCAAACACTGTCAAGGTTGAGCCATACTGCTCACGATGCTTCACCCCTGCGATAGATCAGCCGGCTTCACCTCTAACCCATCCATCTTTTTTCGTCGCCTGCTGGCTGCGGGCCTGGTCGTTGGTCTCGCGACCGCCGGTTGTGCGACGACTTCCAGCACGACCCGGACAGCAAATGGAATGACCACCGCTGGAACGGTAGCGCCCGCGGCGAAGGCTGGCGACCCTTCAGCGCGTCAACGGTGGCTCGAAATGTTCGCGCGTGGTTACTTTCCAGGCCGAAGCGGACAGATCTTTGTGGTGCCGCGCGAAAACGACATCATCACGGAACGTGATCCGCTTTACAACTTCATGCACGGCTCGCCCTGGGACTACGACACGCGCATTCCGATCCTCTTCTACGGCTCGCCGTTTATTCGTCAGGGCCAGTGGAACGACGCGGTCGCACAGCAAGATATTGCGCCTACGATCGGTGCGTTGATTGGCGCTGCGCCGGCGCCGACGTTCACCGGACGTGTGTTGAGCAACGCGCTGGCGCCCGGAGCGGCGCGGCCGCGCGTGGTCGCCCTGATCGTTCTCGACGCCATGCGTGCGGATTATTTCGACAAATACGCCGACGTGATGCCGACGCTGACTCGCATGCGCAGTCAAGGCGCATGGTTTGCACAGGCACGCGCGAATACCTTGCCTACGGTGACCGGCGTCGGGCATGCGACTGTGGGCACGGGCACGGATCCGCGCATTCATGGCATCACAGTGAACAACCTGTTCAATCGGCTGACCGGAAAGTCACAGCCTGCCTATAACGCCCTGGACCCGCAGGAGCTGATGGCCCTGACCGTGGCTGATATCTGGAACATCACCACGGACGGGCGGGCCGTCATCATCGGTCAGGGTGGCGCAATTCGCGCAACTGCGGGACTCGTGGGTCGAGGCGCGTGCCTGATCAATGCCCGAAAGGTGATTGCGGCCAGCTACAGTACGCGAGATGCCGGATGGGAAACCAATCCCGCCTGCTACACGATGCCGGAGGCCCTCAAGCCCTTCAACGGCAAACGCGTCTGGGAGGCGGCTGGTGGAAAGTGGATGGGTCACGACATCGCCAGTCCCACAGCGTTTCGCGCCTCGAGCCTCTATCAGCGTTTCGAGGCTGAGGCGTTGCTCGCGGTCATGATGCAGGCATCTCTGGGCGCAGATGACATCACCGATCTGGTGTTCGTCAACATGAAGGGTCCCGATTACACGGCGCATGCGCATGGGCCCGACTCACCGGAACTCAAGGAAACGCTCACGGAACTGGACCGCCAGATGGCCGCAATCTTGAAGACCCTCGACGACAAGGCTGGACCACAGCGCAGCGTGGTTGCCATCACTGCGGATCACGGAATGCCTGGCGAGCCGGCGCCTGGACACCGCCACTATCCCGAGGACATCGTCACGCTGATTCACCAGAAGTTCGATCCAACGAACAAGACGTTGGTCCAGTACTACTCCGACGCAGCCAACAGCCAGATGTACATCGACACCACGCGCCTGCAGTCGCTTGGCTTCACGCTGAAAGACATCGCGGCGTTCCTCGAAAGCCAGGAGTATTTCGCCGCCGCGTTCACAGAGGACGAGGTGCGAGCCGCACAATTGTCTCTACGTGACTGAGTTTGCCGTCTTCTTCACGATTGCAGGCGCGACGCTCGCGTGGGCGGCGGCCGTGTGCCTGCGCTCGCGAACGCTCTGGACCGTCGGCGCGCTGCTGGCGGTGACGCATTCGGTTGCTGCGTTCGCTGTCTTTCATGGCTGGAGTCATCAGGCGGCCGTCGCGGCAACGGCTCGGCACACCTCAGCCCTCACCGGTGTCGCGTGGGGCGGCGGGATCTTTTTCAACTACGCGTTTCTGGCAATCTGGTCCTCTGATGCGATCTGGTGGTGGGCTTCTCCCCGCACATACGATGCGCGCTCTCGTGCAGTTGGTGCAACAATCCACGGGTTCCTGTTCTTCATGTTTGTCAACGGCGCGATCGTTTTTGCCGACGGGTGGATGCGCCTGCTGGGCATCTTTGCAGTTGGTGTGGTGGGCACTGCGTGGTTAACGAGGCTCTTCAGGCAGACGGTCCCGGCGCGGTAACGACTCGCCGGTTTTATTACGGCTGGGTCGTCCTCGGCATTGCCGCACTGGCGATGGTCGGGACTTTGCCTGGTCGCACGCAGGGGCTGGGCCTGATTACCGAACCGCTTCTCCGCGACCTCGGTGTCAGCCGTGTCGCCTATGCCCAAATCAATCTGGTCGCGACACTCGTCGGATCGCTCTTCGCGTTCGGGGTCGGGAGTCTCCTCGATCATCGTGGCGCGCGTCTCGTTCTCACCATCATTGCCAGCGCCCTCGGGCTCGTCGTCCTGGCCATGAGCCAGGCGCAGTCGGTCCCCGCGCTGCTGATCTTCATCACGTTGACGCGAGGATTGGGGCAAACGGCGTTGTCCATTGTCAGCCTCGCCATGGTGGGCAAATGGTTTCGACGTCGGCTGACGTGGGCGATGGGGATCTATGCGTTCGCGATGAGTGTCGGCTTCATGGTCGCATTTCCTGTTTTGGGCGCAGTCGTCCTGGCGAGCGGCTGGCGGTTCGCATGGGCCGCTGTCGGAATAGCACTCATCGTGGTTCTTGCTCCGGTCGCGTGGCTGCTCGTGCGCTCGAGTCCCGCGAGCATCGGCGAAGAAATAGATGGAGGCGATGGGTCAGGTGAGGCATCGCGCGCGCCGGCGGTGCAAATGACGTTAGGCGAGGCCTTGCGGACCCCGGCGTTCTGGATCTTTGCGGCTGCCAGCTCGCTGTACGGGCTCGTGGCCTCTGGCATCGGTCTGTTCAACGAGTCGATTCTCGCCGAGCGAGGGTTCCCTCCGGACGTGTATCACCAGGCGCTGGCGATCACGGCGATCACCGGGCTGTGCGGCAACTTCGTGGCAGGTGCGTGGGCTGAGCGTGGATCGCTCCGGACGGTCCTCGTTGTCGCGATGCTGGTGCTGGCCGGGGCGCTTGCGGGGCTGCCGCATGTGACGACGACGACGCATGTCGTGTTGCAGGCGGTGGCGATGGGGATCGCGGGCGGATTCGTGATGGTGGTGTTCTTCAGCTTCTGGGGCCGCGCGTACGGCCACGCTCATCTCGGTCGCATCCAGGGCGTCGCGCAGGCGATGACGGTTCTCGCGTCCGCGGTGGGCCCTCTGCTGCTCGCGTGGTGCGTGGACGCGACCGGTTCGTACGCCGTCGCCTTTTATGCGCTCGCGGTGACTGTCGTCTTGGTCGGCATCGCCGCGACGCGGACGCGATACGGGGACAGTCCCGCGATGACAGGGACTGTCCCCCGATGACAGGGACAGTCCCCCCGTGACAAGGCCTGTCCCTGTACGTGCGTTCTGCGACTTGATCGCAGCTTTGGCAGTTTCGCGTCAGGTCACACATCATCGACGCAGTGGTTGCAACACTGGCGATGATGGTCGGGCTGGCTTCAGAACCTCAACCCTCGACGATTCCCGAGATGTGGGATGCATGGTGCGCTCGCTGCCATGCCGTCGACGGTTCGGGAAAAGTGGCCGAGCCGACGATCACCGTGGCACCGATGGACTTCACAGACTGCAGGATCGCAACTCCCGAACCAGATATGGATTGGGAGGTGGCAATCGCGGACGGAGGTCCCGCAGTGGGCCTCTCGTCGGAAATGCCGGCTTTTGGAGATTCCTTGAAGCCCGATCAGATTCACGACTTTGTCGCGCACATGCGAGGCTTCTGCAAGGACACAGGATGGCCGCTCGGCAACAACAACTTCCCTCGCCCGATCTTCACTGAAAAAGCCTTTCCGGAAAACGAGGTGGTCGTTCTCCCGATGGTGACCCACCGCCGACCTGATGTCATGGTGCTCGGCGGCTCGAGCATCCCGGCTGATTCTTCGTTGACCGATTTCGATCTGATCGCCATTTACGAACGACGCTTCGGCAAGCGTGGGATGTGGGAAGTCGCGGTGCCAGTCGCGTCACATGCCACGACCAGCAGCGCGCGACGGCAGGGCATCGGCGATCTCGAGCTCGCAGCGAAGTACGTCCTCCACGCCAGTGACGAGGCGCCACGAATCGTTTCGGCGGGCATTGAAATCGCCTTGCCGACCGGGAGCGAAGTCCGCGGACTGGGCGACGGGACGACAACGTTCGAGCCGTATCTGGCAGCGGGCCTCATGTTTGGGCGCGTGTATGTTCAGGCACAAACCAAGTTCGAGCTGCCAGTGGACACCTCGAGTGCCGATCGGGCATTTGTCTACAACGTGTACGCCGGCACCGACACTTCGTCCGCTCCAAGTACCTGGACGGTTGGCATCGAGCTCAATGGCGAAAACGACGAACTTGCAGTGACGCCTCAAATACGCAAGGGACTGACGAAGACCGGCGCCCTTGGCGCCGCGCTCGGCGTCCAGGTTCCACTCAGCGACCGGCGCACCCGAGGAACACGCGCGGTCGGGTACCTCTTGTGGGAATACCTCGAACCGGTGAGAGCTCGAAGGTGACCGTGACTATCGATCGCATGGTTCAAGAAATTCGTCATGGCGCGCTTGCGATGGGCCTGCTGGCCGCCTTCGCGATTCCGTCAACTGACCCGCAAGGCACCGGCACCGTCTCGGGGACCATCACGACGAAAGCCGGCGCAGCCAGACCCGTGCGCGTCACGATCGATCAGCGCGTGTGCGGCAACGAGTTGCCCGACGAGGCAGTCGTGACAAACGCCCAAGGCGGACTTGCCAACGCCGTGGTGACGCTGGTCGGCGCGAAGTCACGTGGGGGAAGCGCAACTGCGGGCGTGATGAACGAGAGGTGCCGGTTTTCACCGCGAGTACAGATCGTCCGGCCCAACGCGACCATTACGACGTCCAGCAAAGACCCGATCCTCCATACGACCAATGCACAAATCGAAGGTGGCCGATCGCTCTTCAACGTGGCGATACCTGTGCCCGGGATCAATATCAGGAAGCCCATCAGCGCCGCAGGTCTAGTCCGTCTGAGCTGCAACACGCATCCCTGGATGCGGGGCTGGGTGATCGTGACTGACGACATCGCCACCGTGACTGGTGCCGACGGCACCTTCCGCCTCGTGGATGTCGCCGCTGGGACGTACGAACTGCGCGTCTGGCACGAGTCGCTGAAAGGGGCGTCGCAGCGAATCGCGGTGACTGGTGCGCCGGTCGTCGTTGATCTCGAGCTGAAGTAACCGCGCGCCGCATGAGAGGTTGTGCCGGGCAGTTCTTGCCACAGGGGACAGGCCCTGTCATCGGGGGACAGGCCTTGTCATCGGGGGACTGTCCCTGTCATCGGGGGACTGTCCCCTCATCCGAAAAGCTGGCTACCGCCGCTCCGTCGGTTTCGAACGACTCGAAAATCTCACCGAGGCGCGTGACGTGCAGCAATTCGCGGATGCGACGAGGCGACTGCGACAGCTTGAGCGTCCCACCGGCGCGTGCGACCCTGACGTAACACGACACCAATTCACCCATGCAGGAGCTGTCGACAAACGTCAGCTGGCCGAGACTGAGCACGATGCGTCGTTCGCCCTCTTTGACCAGAGCGATGATGCGGTCCTTCAGCGGGCTCGGCGTATCCAGCATCGTGATGGTGCCGGACACGCCAATCACGGTCACCTCTCCGCTCTTGCGCACATCCAGTTTCATGCGAGTCACACGGTCGCGACGGTCTTCTCGACCAGCCGCAGAAACGCCTGGATCGTCTTCTCGAGATGCGGCTCCGGCGTGTCCTCTTCCTTGCAGTGCGACAAGCCATTCGACGAGTAGGCAAACATCATCACCACCGGCATGTGCGGGACCATCTCCGCGGCATCGTGCAGCGGACCGGACGGCAAACGCGGCGCGTCTCCAGTGATCTCCTGCACAGCCTCAGCGCACAGCTCGATGAGCCGCGGGTCGAAGGGTCGCGGCTCGATGCTCCAGACCCTGCGCCACTCAACGTACACGTTGTTCTCGGACGCCGCCACCCACGCAGCCGCACGCGCATCGGCAAGCATATGCGCCAGAACGTCGGCGTCGAGCGCGCGTTGATCGAGTGAGATCTCGCAGACGCCAGGCACTGCGGTGACAATGCCCGGTTCGACAGCCACCGTGCCAACGGTACACACAACGCGGGCCTCGGGCCTGGTGTGCCGCCTTGCGATTTCTCGAAACGCGATTGCGCTTTGCGCGGCTGCAAGAAACGCGTCGCGCCGCATGGGGATCGGCGTCGATCCCGAGTGCGCGGCCTGGCCGACGAAGCGCAACATGTGGCGCTCGACACCAAAGGTGCCGAGCACGACACCGGTCGACTTGTTCATCGACTCGAGTACCGGCCCCTGCTCGATGTGCAGTTCGAGGTACGCCCGCGCGTCGATTGTCTTCAGGGCGCGGTGCGCGTCGGACACGTGATCGAGATCGACCCCATTTTCCCGCAGCGCGTCGACAAGACGCGTCCCCTGCTTGTCCACCAACCCGCGCACATCGTCGAGCTTCAGACTGCCGCTGGCTGCTGAGGATCCGAACAGGCTCCGCCCAAATCTTGCGCCTTCTTCGTCGGCCCAGTCGACGAGCTTGATCGTGACGGGCGGCTTGCGATCTTTGAACTGCTGCAATGCTTCGAATGCGACCATCACCCCGAGCGCGCCGTCGAGCCATCCGCCATTGGGCACCGAATCGAGGTGGCCGCCGATGATCACCGTGCGATCGGACTGGCCCCGTAAAGTTGCCCAGCTGTTGCCGGCGGCATCGACCTCCGGTTCGATTCCAATCGACGAGAGACGCGCTCGCATCCATGTCCGTGCTTCGCGCCAGACCGGCCCCCACGCCACTCTCTGGGCACCGTCAGGCGTCGAGGTCTGGCTGGCGAGATCCTTGAGGTTTGCGATGACGTCGCGCGCGCTCATTGGTGGGCATGGTATCCGGGGTGCGGCGTTAAAAGCACTCCCGAAGCATCAGGCATACTTTATCGTGGTCCGCCTAGAGCGGATGCACGATCCGAGAAATTAGTCGGCACGATCGAATTCCAGTTCGATCCCGCCGCGACGGATTTCGACCCGATGGAAGGGCTTGAGCCGATTCGGGGTTACTGAATTGCAACCAGACTGCTCGCCGTCCGCCAATACCAGATGCCATCCACCAGCGCGGGCGACGCGAGCGTCCGTTCGCCCAGCGTGTTCGTGTGCAGCAACTTGAACTCGCGTCCCGCCTTGACCACGAACGTCTCGCCATCATCATTCGTCAAGAACACTTCCCCGTTGACCACAACGGGTGATGCTGAGAAGCCTTCGCGACGGGCCACGCCAAGCCGCCCTTGATACACGAGCGCGCCGGTCTTGGCCTCGTAGACCGTCAGGACGCTCTGCATATCGTTGATGAGATACAGCAACCCGTCGTGAACCATTGGCGAAGGCACGAAGGGTGACCCTTTGGGTGTGCTCCATGCGACGTGGGTCGAGGTGACGTCTCCATTGCCGCCAGGACGAATCGCGAAGGTCGGGCCGGCACGGCCGGATGACGCAAACACGAGCCCGTCGCCAACCACGGGTGTCGGAATCACTTCGAACGTCATGCCACGGACGGTCCACAGCTCCCGACCCGATGCTGGATCGTAGGCGGCCACGCGTCGTTGACTGTTGACGATCAGCTCATCGCGATCGCCGGCAGCGATTACGACGGGCGTGCCCCAGCCCACTGTCTCGCTCCGTGGGGTTTCCCACAGGGTCTTGCCCGTCTTCGCGTCAAACGCCGCGACGAACGCGCGCTGGCCTGCGCTGCCATTGTGATCCTGATACAGGAAAAGTCGGTCCTTGTAGAGGACCGGCGACCCGGCCGGGCCGTGGTAGTTGTCGATCACGCCAAAGCGACGATGCCAAAGCAACTTTCCGTTCTGGTCGAACGCTGCGAGACCGTGACGACCGAACGACGCATAAATCACGCGGCCGTCAGTCACAGGGGTCGCTGACGCGTGACCATTCTTCTGATGGACGTGTTCCACGCCTTCCTGGGGGACGATCGTCTCCCACAGCTTCCGGCCATCGGCGCGCCCAAACGCAAGAATTGAAAGCTTCGTGCCGTTGTCCTGCGCAGTCGTGAGATAGATGCGATCGCCCCAGACGATCGGCGACGAATTGCCGCGCCCCGGAACCAGCGTGCGCCACTTCACATTCGACGTAGGTGACCAGAAATTGGTGTAAGTGCCCGGTGCGACCACACCCTGTCCGGAAGGACCACGCCATCGCGACCAGAATTTCGCGCCCTCGCCGGTCACTTCAATCATCCGCACGTCGCCGGCGCGAGACATCAGGTGCGTGGTGCCCGCGAACAGAAGGGCGCACGCGAGAACAACCGTACGCATTCGCCGATCCTACGTCGTCTGACTTCAGGTGGAAACCCGTAAATGGAAAGTTCATATGATTGGGGGATGTTCGTGCTACGACTCGCGGCCGCTTGTGTAGCGGCGACCGCCCTGACCGCTCAAGCCGTCCCGCCGCCACCGCCTCCCAGCCCCGCCATCGTGACAGTCACCCCAACAGGCGCACGTCGGCCCGCGGAAGTGTCAGTGGCCATCAATCCCACGAACCCCGACCACGTCGTCGCCGTAATGATGCAGGCCGGCGCGCCGGGGGAGCCGCGAGTCAGCAACTACTCGTACACCTCGCGCGACGGCGGGTTGACGTGGCGCGGTGACCGTGCGCACAACGCAGACGGCCGCGTACAGGGAGATGACGCGATTGTGTTCGGGCACGACGGCAGGGCCTATCACTCCTACATTTCATTCGATGGCATCCGCGTGGAGCGTCCTGACCGCGCCTGGAGCGGCATCTTCGTTCGTTCGTCACACGATGGTCACTCCTGGTCGACGCCCGTCGCTGTCGTCGATCACATCAACACGGCGATTCCGTTTGAAGACAAGCCGTGGGTTGGCGTGGATCGCAACGCTTCGTCGCCGCATCGCGGCAATGTGTACATCGCGTGGACCCGCTTCGATGTGTACGGCAGTAAGGATGCCGCTCATCGCAGTCGCATCATGTTCTCGCGATCCCGTGACGCCGGCCGCACGTTTTCGGCGCCGCTCGAGATCTCAGACGAGACGGGAGATGCGCAAGACAGCGACGACACCGTTGAGGGTGTCGTGCCGGTTGCAGGTCCCAACGGCGACGTGTATCTCACGTGGGCCGGCCCTCGGGGGTTGGTGTTTGATAAGTCTACTGACGGGGGCTGGACGTTCGGGAAGGACGTGATTGTCAGCACCATGCCGGGCGGGTGGGACTCGCCCGTGCCGGGGCTCGAGCGTCACAACGGTATGCCGGTCACCGCTGTTGATTTGAGCAACGGGCCAAACCAAGGGACGATCTACGTCAATTGGATCGACGCGCGCAACGGCGATCTCGATGTGCTGGTGGCAACATCGAAGGACCAGGGTCGCACATGGTCCCCGCCGGTACGCGTCAACGACGATGCGAAAGGGACGGCGCAGCTGTTCACGTGGCTGGCCGTTGATCCCGTCGATGGTTCGTTGAATCTCGTGTTTCACGACCGGCGAGGCCAGACCGGAACGCTGACGAGCGTCACGCTCGCGCGAAGCGTGGACGGCGGCAAGACGTTCATGAACTATTCGCTGTCGCAGACGCCGTTCGACTGCTGTGCCGCCACGAGTTTTTTTGGCGACTACAATGGCATCGACGCCTATGGCGGCCGCGTTGTCGCAGTCTTTCCCGTGCTGACGAGCAAGCCTGGCGGCGAACAAGTCGTGCGTGCGGCAATCGCAAAATTTCGCCCAGGTACGCAGGATCTGCGCTGAAGGTTAAAAAGGGGTCGGGTCTAATTCATCGTTTTGCGTACGAACCAGAGACGATGTCACGCGTCGTCACCACGGGGCCTGGCCCCGTCGTGACATTCGGAGACAGAATGATCACGAAAACAGTCTGGCTCGGATGTCTGCTGTCGGTCGGGGTGCTGGTTGGCACACCATCGGCGCAAACGTCGGTGCCAAACGCAGAGCGCGAATTTCTGTCCCGCGTGCGACGCCTCACCGTCGAGGGACGCCGGGCCGGGGAGGGATATTGGTCACCCGACGGCAAGCGACTCGTCTTCCAGAGCGAACGCGAACCGGGCAACCCCTTCTACCAGATTTACACCGTCGATCTGACGACAGGTCAGACGTTCCGAATCTCCCCTGGTATGGGCAAGACGACCTGTGCGTTCTTCCGCCCAGGCAGCGATCAGATTTTGTTTTCGTCAACGCATCACGACCCGAAGTCGAAGCAGCTCCAGGATGAGGAGCTTCGGTTCAGAGCGTCGGGCAAAGAACGTCGCTACGCGTGGGACTACGACCCTGAAATGGAGATCTACGCCGTCTCTGAAAAGTCGCGCGAGATCGAGCGATTGACCAACACGCGCGGGTACGACGCCGAATCCAGTTACTCGCCCGATGGTCAGTGGATCGTATTTTCGTCGATGCGCGACGCCTACAATCGATCGCTCACCGAAGCAGAGAAGAAACAGCTCGAAGTCGATCCCAGCTTCTTTGGCGAGATTTACATCATGCGAGCGGATGGGTCGGGCCAACGCCGGCTGACGAACGTCACCGGCTACGACGGCGGACCCTTCTTCGCACCAGACGGCAAGCGGATCGTCTGGCGCCGTTTCGACGAGCGCGGCCTGATTGCCGATGTATGGACGATGAATGTGGACGGCAGCGATCAGCGGCAGGTCACACGATTCAATGCGATGAGTTGGGCGCCGTACATCCACCCGTCAGGTGAATATCTCCTCTTCGCGTCGAACAAGCTGGGATTCGAGAACTTCGAAGTCTATATGGTCGATGTTGCCGGCACCAGGGAGCCGGTGCGGATTACGTATTCGGACGGCTTCGATGGCCTCCCTGTCCCGTCGCCCGATGGACGGCAGCTGGCGTGGACATCGAGCCGCGGCGGCGGACGCGAAGGGCAGATCTTCCTCGCGCAATGGAATCATGAGGCGGCTCGCGAAGCGCTCGCAAGGGCTCCGCTTCGCAAGTAGGCTTGCTTATCACGAAGGACGCGAAGGTCACGAAGGACGCGAAGATCATGGGCCGAATTCACAGAGTTGTTTACACGATCGCGATTTCTTCTGGACTACTTCTTGGCCAGGCGTTGTCGTCGCACGCGCAAGCCACTGTCGACGCGCCATCGAGGACGCGTACCCATGTGCAAACGCTGGCGTCCGAAAAGCTCGAGGGACGCATGGCCGGATCTGCCGGTGAGCGGCTCGCCGCCGAGTACATCGCGCGCGAGCTGGCGCGCATCGGCGCCGCGCCGCTGCCGGGCCAGGCCAGCGTGTTTCAGACGTTCGAATTCACGGCAGGCACAAAGGATGCGGGATCCACTCTGACCGTGACCACCGCGAGCGCCGCACCACAGCGTTTCGCTTCGTCCGAGCACGTCCAGGCGCTCTCTTTCAGCGACAGCGCTGAGGCGACCGGACCGGTCGTCTTTGCCGGGTATGGGCTCGTCGTGCCGGAGAGCCAGAACTTCGGGTACGACAGTTTTGCCGGGCTCGATGTGAAAGACAAAGTCGTCCTCGTCTTGCGGTATTTCCCCGAAGATGCGGATCAGAAGACGCGCGCGATTCTGGCGCGCTACTCCGACCTGCGCTACAAGGCAATGGCCGCGCGGCAGCATGGCGCAAAAGCATTAGTCGTTTTGACCGGACCGCGTTCGCCGAATGCCGGCGCAACGATTCCCATGACCTTCGACACGGCCCTTGCCGGATCCGGCATCGTTGCCGCCAGCATCAGCGCCGACGTCGGCCGCGCAATCTTTGCGGGCGCATCCGACAAAAACCTGGAAGCCGTTCAAAAAGATCTCGACTCCGGAAATCCGCATGTCGCCGGATTCGCCATCCCGAACGTCACGATCGCAATCAAATCCGCCGTGCAGCGCGAGACGCAGAGGGGTCGCAACGTCGTCGCGTTTCTTCCGGCGACAACTCCCACTACTGGTGTTGACAGACCGTGGGTGGCACTCGGTGCGCACTACGATCACCTTGGTCGTGGCGGGCACGGCAATTCGCTCGCCGACAAGGAAGAGACCGGACGTATCCACTACGGCGCCGACGACAACGCGTCCGGCACGGCTGCAGTGCTGGCAATCGCAGAAGCGCTGTCGAAAGAACCGCGACGGCGGAACGTCCTCGTTGGATTCTGGTCGGCCGAAGAAATCGGGCTGATTGGCTCGAACGCCTTTGTGAGCAAACCACCGGTGCCGGCCGGTCAGCTCGCGGCCTATCTGAACTTCGATATGGTTGGCCGCATGGTCGACAACAAGCTCACCGTCCAGGCGACCGGCACGAGTCCTGTGTGGGCACGTATTCTCGAGCAAGCAAATGTTGCCGCAGGCTTTGATCTAGTCCTTCAGCCCGATCCGTATCAACCCACCGACGTCGCCAGCTTCAATCAGGCCAGCGTGCCGTCTCTGAGCTTCTTCACGAGCACGCATACCGATTACCACCGCCCAGGCGACACCCCGGACAAGATCAACTACGAGGATCTCGATCGCGTCGTGGACTTTGCTGCAGCCATTGTGAAGCGTATCGGCGACTCGCCCGACGCTCCGGCGTTCACCAAGGTGGAGCAGCCGACCAACACCGCCGGACGCGCCGGCCTCCGCGTCTTCACGGGGACGATTCCCGACTATGCCACCGACGTCAAAGGCCTGCTGCTTGGCGGAGTCATTGGAGGCGGCCCGGCAGAAAAGGCCGGCCTGCAGAAAGGCGACGTGATCATCGAGATTGCCGGACAGACCATCGCCAATATCTACGATTACACCTATGCGTTGGAGCTGCTGAAGATTGGTGAGCCGGCAAAGATTGTCTATATGCGTGGGGACAAGCAGTTCGAGGCACAGCTCGTGCCGGCAGCCCGTAAATGATCGATAATTCACCGCGTCCCAGCGTCAGTTTTTAGTTTCCCGTTGCCTGTGCAAAGGACCCATATGCGTTCACTGTTCATCGTCCTGCTCGTCGCCCTTGTCGCACTAACGGCCACGCCCGCGGCCCAAGGAGATCTCAACGGCGGCTGGTCGCTGTCATTCACCACGCCGAACGGCAACCTGGATGCATCGGCCACGTTCCAGCAGGACGGGGAGGAGCTGACCGGCACTATGACCGGGCCGCAAGGCGACGTGCCCATCAAAGGGACAGTGAAGGGCAAGACGTTCACGTTCACGATCGACGTTCAGGGCCCGAACGGCCAGCTCACCATCCAACTGAATGGCGAGTATGACGGCGATGCGATCAAAGGAACCTTCGACTTCGGCCAGGGAACAGGAGACTGGACGGGGAAGAGGACCAAGTAAGGTACAAAGATCGCCACGAAGGCACGAAGCCACGAAGAAACTGGATCAATCAGAATCGCGTGTCGACGCCTCGGCACTGGTTTGCGACTTGTAACTAGACTTAATATCCCGCCAACAGCCGCGCGGCCCTTTCAATCTCCTCCTCGCTGACCAGAAAGAACTCTTCGAGCGGTGGAGCATATGGGACCGGCGTGTCGAGCGCGCCGAGGACGCGCACGGGGGCGTCGAGCGACTCGAACGCTTCTTCTTGAATGATCGCCGCCAGGCTTTCGCCGATGCCGCCGGTGCGCGAGTCTTCGTGGACGATGAGCACCTTGCTGCAGTGACGCGCGAGGCTCAGCACAGCACCTTTGTCCAGCGGCGACAAAGTGCGCAGGTCGAGCACGGCAGCTTCGATCCCGTCGGCTGAAAGCTTCTCGGCCACGCGCATGCAGTTATGCACGTAAGCGCCGTACGAGATCATCGCGAGTTGGCTGCCGGCGCGACGCAGCGCGGCTTTGCCGATCGGGATAGGCTCGGGCGGCTCCGACGGCATGAACTGCTTGATACGCGGCTCGCGATATAGCGCGATGTGCTCGTAATAGAGAACGGGATCCGGATCGGCCACAGCCGACGCCATCAGCGCGCGCGCGTCGGCGGGTGTTGACGGGACGACGATCTTCAGGCCGGGTGTGCGGTAGAACCACGGCTCGGTGTTCTGACTGTGATAGGGGCCGGCGTACCGCAACCCTCCCCACGGCATGCGGACGACCATCGGTACGTCCCCACCCCATCGATACCGGATCTTGGCCGCGTTGTTGACCAGCTGATTGAAACCGGTGGCAACAAAGTCGTTGAACTGCATCTCACCGATCGGGCGCTGGCCCGCCAACGCAGCGCCGACACAGACTCCAAGCACTGCGCTCTCGGCGAGCGGTGAATTGAGAATGCGATCGCCAAACTCCGCGAGAAGCGGCCGAAGAAGAAGAAACGCGTTGCCGTACTGACCGCCCACGTCTTCGCCGTAGACGAAGACTCGAGGATCCGCACGCAGCGCATCGCCAATGCCCAGCATGACCGCGTCAAGGAGCGTGCTGCCCTTCTTGTCGAACGGCGGTCCGGGTTCCAGCGGCGGCAAGTCGGCGGACGCAATCTGAGCGGCTCGCCACGCCGGCTCGAGCACCTCAACGCGCGTCCGGGGCGGCTCGTCCTTGAAGACGCCAATGCCAGCCTCGTGAGCTTCAGGCCACGGTGCCGCGACGACGATTTGTGCCTGACGCTCGACAATGTCGGCGGCCCAGTGCTTCATGTCGTCAAGGGCGCCTCGCGCGATGACACGATCCGCCTCGAGCCTCGCGGCGTAGCGCGCAATTGGATCGCGTTTGCTCCAGAACTCATACTGCTCCCGATCCGCATAGCCAGACTCGTGAAGCGGCGGATAGTCCCACGAGGGCTGCACTTCTTTGCCGTGGTACAGCATGTCGTCGTGATGCGCGTGTCCGCACATCCGCATCGACACAAGCTCGAGAAGGGCTGGTCCGGCGCCCTGCCGCGCACGATCGGCCGCCCAGGTGAACGCCGCGGCGACGGCCTCCGGATCGGTGCCGTCAATCGTGATGCCTGGAATGCCGTATCCCTGGGCCTTGTCGGCGAAGACGCGCGCGGCAGAGTTTTCTGGCACGGGCGTCGAGAGTGCGGTCTGGTTATTCTGAAGGCAAAACACAGCCGGCAGCTTTCTCACCGCGCAGAGGTTGATGGCTTCGTGCCATTCGCCGAGCGACGACCCGCCCTCGCCGATGAATGACAGCGCGACGCGGCCTGAGCCTTCGCGCCAGAAGCCCAGCGCGAGCCCCGCGATGCTCAAGGATCCAATCGCCAGGGGCGCCGCTGCAGGCAGGATGCCCCAGCCCCAATCGCCGGTGTGGAGGTCCTTGCCAAACATCGGGGGGCCAGCCTTGCCCATCTGCGCGCTGAGCACTTGCCGCACGGCTTCTTCGTCGTGCCGCATCGCCAGAGTGATCCCGAGATCCCTGATCACTGGTGCGAGCACGTCGCCATGCCACGATCCGTCCGCGTGCCGGAAATCCGGACCACGACGCAGCCGGATACCTCCGGCGTAAATGGCTTCCTGGCCAAGCGAACGAAAGCCCTTCCCTTGAAATCCGCGTGTGCCCCACCGCACCTCACCGCCCATGAAGAATTGCTTGAGGCGATTGTCGACGGCGCGCGTGAGCACCATACCCTGCAAGATCTCGCGTCGCTCGTCGGCAGTCAGCGAGGCGCGAATTGCCTCGCGCGCGAGAAACGCATCGCACGACTCGACGATGTCGGCGCGGGCCTGCTCGAGTCGTTTGACAGCAGTTGTGCCGGGCGTGGTCTCATCGGTCCCGTCCGGTGCACTCAGAACGTGATACAGCCTCTTCGCGAGCTCTCGCCGGAACGGAGTCCGCAAGGCGTCGATCTGTTTCGTGTCGGCCGTGCCCGAGGCGCGACGCACCGCCTCGAGCGATTCGAGCGCGACGCTCAAGGCGAGCGGGTGGCGCTCGGCCACGAAGGCGGCGAGCCGGCTATCGAGTCCCGAGAGCTTGGAAACATCCGCAGACCGAGGCATGCAGGACCGATTCTATAAAAAGGGGTCGGGTCTATTTAACGTTTCTGCGACGTCAAACGGGACAGTTACAAATTGTCCCGGGAAGTACGCAGAAACGTCAAACCGACCCGACCCTTTTAGACCCTCCTTCTAACGCGCGGCCTGTGTAGTGGTCGCCCCTCGAACCGTCGGGTATTTGACCCCGAGTTGGTCCAGATACGTCTTGTGCTTCTTCGGATCGAAGTAAAACTTCCGCATCTCGGGCCGGTAGCGGTCCATGATGGCCTTGTTCAAGTGGATAGCCGGCTGATCCTGTGCCCGGAGCAGCGGCGTGTACTTCCGATCTTTGGTCTGAACCTTCTCGAAATACTCACGCGCCTGGGCCAGAACGTCAGGGCGCATCAGCAGATCGACGACGGTCATCGCCTGCACGCGGGCGCCGGCGACCGTGCCCTTGTGCGCAATCGGTGTGGCCATCGCAATAGCGTTGGCCCAATTGTGACCGGGCCCTGCCTGGAAGTTGGCTGGGAAGCTGAGAGACACGGTGGGCAACGTCCAGGAGATGTCGCCGATATCGTCGGATCCGCCGCCACGCTTGTCCTCGTCCGGCTGCGATTCGCGGCCGCGCAACGGATCGTTGAGCTTCATCGCCAGACCGTTTTCCGGAACGCCCAGCTCCTTCTGCGTCGCCTTGGCGAGTTGCACATCGGCATCAGTCCACTGTGGCAGACCAACCGACGCGATGTTGGCGTGCATCGTCTCGGCCAGCGTACGATTCATGTGCGACGGCCACGCCGAGCCGAGCACCTTCGACGACCACTTGGTATTGGTCATCAGCGACGCGCCCTCGGCGATCTTGTCGCCGATGTCCCACATGTTCTTGATCCCCTCGAAGGTCGTTTCGCGGAAGTAATACCAGACGCTTGCGTTGCGCGGGACGACGTTAGGCTGATCGCCGCCGTTGGTGATCACGTAGTGCGAGCGCTGCTGCAAGCGCAGGTGCTCGCGCCGATAATTCCAGCCGGCGTTCATCAGTTCCACGGCATCGAGCGCCGATCGCCCGCGCCAGGGGGCGCCTGCGCTGTGGGCCGTTTCGCCTTCAAATGTGTATTCGACCGAGACGAGGCCGTTCCCGCCGCCGTCGCCCCACGACGTGGTGAGATTCGAGCCCACGTGGTTATAGAGAACCGCGTCGACGTCCTTGAAGATGCCCGCGCGAACGTAGTACGCCTTCGTGCCGAGTTGCTCCTCGGCGACGCCCGGCCAGATCATGATCGTTCCGGGCAGCTTCTCGCGCTCCATCACGCGCTTGACCGCGATCGCCGCAAGAACGTTGAGCGGTGTACCGGAGTTGTGCCCCTCGCCGTGCCCCGGCGCGCCCTCGACGATCTGATCGCGATAGGCCACACCAGGCTTTTGCGACGCCTGCGGAATGCCATCAACGTCCGAGCCCATGGCGATGACCGGCCGGCCCGATCCGTACTTGGCGACCCAGGCCGTCGGGATCCCTGCGACGCCCGTTTCGATCGTGAATCCGTTTTCCTTCAGGATGCCTGTCAGATACTTTTGCGTCTCGAACTCCTGGAACCCGAGCTCGCCGAAGCTGAAGACCATGTCGACCATCTGCTGGCCAAGGTCGTACATCGAGAGCACGTCCGCACTGACCGTCTCCTTCAGCTTCATCACGCGGGCGTCGGGCTTTGCGACGGTGGTCGCAAGCGGCGTCGGCGGCGCCTCCGCGGCCGCACCGCCGGGACGTTGACCTGCCTGTGGCGCCGCAATCCCCAGCGCGAGAAGGCCGACGAATCCGCTGAGCCACCAAGTCTGTTTCGACATAGTGCCAATCTCCTGGCCGGGATTCTATCCGCGGATCACGCGGATCAGAGGCGGAATTTATCCGCGGAAGGGCGGAAAGACGGAAAGGATCCTGCTGCCACTGGAGCTCGCAAGAGGCGGCCGGCGTCGGCCGGCGCGGCCAACGGCCGCGCCAGCGATCGGGCATGGCCGGCAGAAATGAGCGGCCTGTGCATCTCTGGAGCCGTTCATTCGGCCGGTCATACCCGATCGCTCGAGCGCCGGTCGAAGACCGGCGGTGCCGACGCTCTGTCTTTCCGCGCTTCCGCGCTTCCGCGTTTCCGCGTTTCCGCGTTTCCGCGTTTCCGCGGATGCCTTACTATCTCGCCATGAGCTCATGCGTCCTCCGGCTCGCTTTAATCATGGCCATCGTCTCCGCTGTGTTCTCCCACGCTGACGCGCAAGGAGATCCCGCGGCGCGCGCCCGTGCGCTGCACAAACAGGTTCCGCTGATCGACGGGCACAACGACTATCCGTGGGCGCTCCGCGGGCTTCATCCGGGCCGGGACTTTTCTGCGGCCGACATCACGGGAAGCGTGCCGAAGTTGCATACCGACATTCCCAGACTCAGGCAAGGCGGCGTCGGCGGACAATTCTGGTCGGTATACGTGCCCTCTTCCATGCAGGGCAAAGAGGCGGTCCGCGCGACGCTCGAGCAGATCGACATCGTCCATCGCATGACGCAGCGCTGGCCTCAGGTCTTCGCGCTGGCGCGGACGGCGTCAGACGTCGAGCGTGTCTTCAAGGGCGGGAAAATCGCCTCGATGATGGGCATGGAAGGCGGGCATTCGATCGACAGCTCGCTTTCCACGCTGCGCATGATGCACGCGCTTGGCGCGGGATACATGACGCTCACACACAGCCTGAACGTTCCCTGGGCTGACTCTGCGACCGATAAGCCCGCCCTCGACGGCCTCTCGAAATTTGGCGAGGAGGTCGTTCGTGAGATGAATTGGCTCGGCATGCTGGTCGATCTGAGCCACGTCTCACCGGAGACCATGGAGGATGCGATTCGCGTCAGTGAAGCACCGATCATCTTTTCGCATTCGTCCGTGAAGGCGCTGTGTGATGTCCCGCGTAATGTCGCGGACAACGTGCTCCAGTTGATGCCGAAGAACGGCGGCATTGTGATGATCACGTTCGTGCCAGGCTTTATTTCTCAGGAGGTCGCTGATCACGCGACGAAAGCCCAGGCCGCCCAGCAGTCCGCGCGGGCGCAATTTCCCAACAACGACGCCTACGTGAACACCGCCATGGAGCGCTGGCGCGCGGAGAATCCCGAACCGAGAGCCACCCTGGCGCAAGTGGCCGACCACATCGATCACGTGCGCAAGCTGGCGGGCATCGACCACATCGGGCTCGGCGGCGACTTCGATGGCATCTCCTCGGTCATTCAGGGGCTCGAGGATGTGTCGAAGTATCCGGATTTGACGGCGGAGTTGTTGCGACGCGGCTACAGCGAGCAGGACGTCAAGAAGATTCTCGGCCTGAACATCCTGCGTGTCATGCGAGGCGCGGAACAGACCTCCGTGACCCTCCGCAAAAAACGTGGTCCATCAACAGCGACAATTGAGCAGCTCGATCGCGTGGGCACACAGTAAACGGCACGTTGCACGGAAGCACGGAAACACGGAAGTTCAATCTATTTTCCGTGCTTCTGTGCTTCTGTGCTTCCGCGCATCGTCGTTCATTCCGCTCGTAGCGCGTTCATCGGATCGACGGTCGTCGCGCGCCAGGCCGGACCGAGGCATGCGAGCGTGCCGGCCACGACGAAGGCGACGGCGACTCCGGCAAACGTCAGCGGATCGGCTGGTGTCGTTTGGTACAAATAGCTCTGAAGTACGCGCGCGAGTGCGAGCGACGCGGCGATACCAAGGACCAGACCGATCGCGACGAGCGTCAAGCCCTGCCCCAGCACCATGCCGAGAACGCTGTTTTGACTCGCGCCCAGCGCCATGCGCAGCCCGAATTCCTGCGTGCGCTGTGACACCGACTGCGCGATGACGCCCGTGATGCCAGTGATCGTCACCAGCAGTGCCAGGGCTGCGAACACGGTGAGCAGTGTCGCCGTCAGTCGCGGAGTCGCGAGCGCGGTCTCGCGGATTTCGTCGAGCGTCCGCACATTTTCGATGGGCAAGTCGGGATCGACGCTTTTCACGGCTTCTCTGATGATCGTCGTTGCGCCGGAGGGGTCGCCAGTCATCCGCACCAACACGCGTCCCGCGATGCCGCCACCCTGACGAAGCGGCAGATAGGCCTGCTCCACAGCGTCCTGGTCCAGACCGAACGATTTGACGTCGCCAACGACGCCTACCACGGTGACCCAGGTCTGGCCGTTATCGGCAGAGACTTCGGCACCAATCGGATCGCGGCCTTCCCACTCACGGCGCATCAGCGACTCGTTGATGATCACGACCCGCGCCGCTTCCTCGTGATCGAGCTCCGTAAAACCACGACCGCGGCGTATCGGAATGCCCAAGGTGTCGAAATACTTGGCGCTGGCAACACGGACGTCGGCTGTTGGCCGATCTTCCGGCGCGTTGTAGGTACGGCCGCGAATCTCGAAACGCGTCTGACCGGGTTGCAAGCCGCTCAACGGGACGGCGTTGGTAACCGCCGCCGACACGACGCCCGGTGCGCTCTCGAGCCGCTCGAGCGTCGAGACATAGAGTCGTCGAAGGGCCTGACCGTCCGGGTACTTCGTAAAGTTGCCAAAGACTTCGGCCGACATCACACGATCTCCGCGGAAGCCAGGATCGACTTGTTGCAGACGATAGAAGCTGAGAAGCAGCAGGCCCGCGCCCACGAGGAGGACCACCGACACGGCCACCTGCGCGACGATAAGAGCGCTCTGCAGGCGACGTCCCCCGCCGATTTCGCTGGTGCCCTTGCCTCCTGATCGCAGCGCACCGATCAGATCAACTCGAGAAGCCAGCGCCGGGAACGTCCCGAAAACGAGTCCCGTCACGACGGAGACCAGCAATGTGAACCCCAGGACGCCCGGATCGAGATCGATCTCACCAGTCCGAGCCGTGAATCGGCCGACGAATCTCGTGAGCATGTCCACGGTGGACCACGCAAACACGACGCCGACGATGCCGCCGGCAAGTGAGAGCAGCGTGCTTTCGGTGAGCAGCTGCCGCACCAGTCGCCACCGGCCGGCCCCGAGCGCGGTGCGCATGGCCAGCTCTCGATCGCGACGCAGCATGCGCGCCAGCGTGAGATTCACAACGTTTGCGCAGGCAAGCAACAGCACGAGGCCCGTCGTGCCCAGAAGAATCAACAGCATCTCGCGCGCGCCGGACGTCAGTTGCTCGAGCACGTTGGCGGTCCTGGCCTGGAACCCCGTTCCCGGGCGATACACCTGTGGAAAGTCCTGCGACCATCGTTGCGCGACTGTCGCTACTTCTGTCGCCGCAGTCGCCGGCGCAGCGTTGGGCTTCAACAGACCAAAGACCTGGAGGGCCGAGAATGCGCGGCGGTTGGTTTCGACGTTGCGCTCGGCTGCCGATCGGAATGGACACGCCGACGTCGGCATGTAAACGTCCACTTCGTTCGGGTAGTGCGGCACCGATGGCAACACTCCGACAACTGTGTGTGGGCGGTCGTTCATCTCGAAGACCTGACCGATGATGTTCGGGTCTGCGCCAAACTTCGTCTGCCAGTAGGAATGCCCCAGCACCAACACCGCTTCCGATCCCTCATCGTCGTCGGTGGCGATGAACGTGCGACCCAAGATTGGCTTGATTCCAAGCACGTCGAAAAAGTTCGGCGAAACGACGCCCGTCGCGACGCGGTCAGGCTCACCGCGCCTCAGCAAGTCGAAGCTCATTTGGTGGAATTCGACGAGCCCGTCGAAGCTGGCGAGCTGTGTGCGGTAGTCGTACAGCTCCTTGATCGAGACGCCGAAGTTGGCCTGATTGGGTTGCGACGCTGACTGTTGGATGAGAACCAGCCGGTTGCCGTTCTCGTACGGCAACGGCTTCAGCAGCACGCCGTTGATGACGCTGAAGATGGCGGTGTTGGCGCCGATCCCGAGTCCCAGCGTGAGCACGGCGAGAACCGCGAAGCCAGGATTCTTGAAGAGGGTGCGAGCCCCATAGCGAAGATCCGCAATGAGCTCTTCGAACCAGCTGATGCCGCGTGCGTCGCGGGCTTCTTCCTTGTGTTTTTCCATGGGGCCAAAATTCCTCATTGCCTGATTGCGCGCCTCGTCGGGCGATAGCCCCTGGCGGATGTACTTCTGCGCCTCCATCTCGATGTGAAAGCGAACCTCGGCGTTGAGCTCGCGGTCCATCGCCGCGCCGCTGCGCAACGCGCGCCCTTTGTGCCGCATTTGCCGCCACATAGGTCTGACCTTCTTTCGGCCTTTTGCCTTTTGCCTTTTCTCAGGCCTCGGCCGCCAGGATGCGCGCAACCGCGCCGGCCATGCGCTCCCACTGAGCGGTCTCGTCGCGCAGCTGTCGCTGCCCTGTTTTCGTCAGCCGGTAGAATTTCGCCTGGCGATTGTTTTCGGACGCACCCCACTCGGCATCGATCCAGCCGGACGACTCGAGTCGATGAAGCGCGGGGTACAGCGATCCCTGATTCACACGCAGCACGTCTTCGGAAATCTGCTGGATGCGCTGCGAAATGCCCCATCCGTGCATCGGCCCGATCGCGAGCGTCTTCAGAATCAACATGTCCAGCGTGCCCTGCAGCAGATCAGTTTTTGTTTTCGCAGTCGTCATCTACGCTCCCCGATCGTCGACCACCATTCCCTTACGTTTGCCGGTAGCACGAACACGAAACCCGCGATCTCGTCCTATTGCCGTCCGGTCGTCACGGGCAACCGCTTCATCGTCCAGTCGACGATCGATCCGTCGTACAGCTTCGCCTCGTATCCGAGATGTCGCGCGGTGAAGTACACGACCGATGCGCGCATCCCGACCATGCAATACGACACAACTGGCTTTCCACTCGTGGCGCCTGCGGCCGCGAGCTTTGCCTGAAGTTGCTCCCGCGGCAGGAAGCGTCCGTCTTCCTGCACCAGCGAGTTCCACGTCAGCTGCTTTGCGCCGGCGATGTGCCCAGCGGCGTGCTGTCCACCCATCCCGCCGTCGGTGCCAAGGAATTCGGGATCCGGACGGACGTCCACCAGGGCGATGCCGGCCGGCATTTGCTGTTGGATCAGTTGCGCGGAAGCCAACCGTGCAGGGTTCAGGACCGGCGTGAATTGGCCGGGTGTCGCGGCCTTCGCCGCGCCTGTTTCAATCGGCCGGCCTTCGGCACGCCAAGCCCGGAGTCCGCCATCGAGGATCGTCACGCGAGGGTGACCCATTGCATCGAGGGTAAAAAAGGCGCGAGCGGCGACCACCGGGCTGGCGCCGTAGACCACAACGCGCGAAGTGTTCGAAACGCCGACGGCCTCGAAGATCCGCTTCACCTCGTCAACGGTGGGCAATTCGGACCCGAGCCCTTGTCCGCCATCGACGGCGAAGTCGGCATAGCGGAGAAACCGCGCGCCCGGGATATGTGCCTCTTCGAACGTCGAGGGCCGATCGGCGACGTGCAGCACTACCAATGAGGGATCTTTGGCGGCGGCGAGTTCTGCGGTGGTGATCAGCAGACCGCCGGGCGCGGATGCCCGATCGGGTTGAACCACCGCGGCATCTGGGGCGGCCAAAGTGAGGACAAAGGCCGTGCCGAGCGCAGCGAGGGTCAGGACGAAAGCGGAAGCGAGGGTGGTGCGAGAGACAGACATGACTCCTCCTGTCGAGGCTCGACAAGAGCATGGATCAGCTCTTGTCGAGTGTCAACAGGAGGCACGTGGGCTACCTCTGATTCAGCGGGACGAAAGTTGTGACGAAAGTTCTACTGGACGCCGGCGCTCGTCGTCGTCTGAATCGCCCCAATCACCTGCCGGAAGAACTCCTCTTTCCCTCCCCCATGCCATCGCCACACGATGACCAGATCGTGGTCGGGAGACACGAAAATCGTGTTGCTGCCCGCGCCGCGCGCCTCAAACGCGTTGGTCGGCAGCGACTTCTGCCCCGCCTTGGTATTCAGCCACCAGAGGAATCCATAGTCAGGGCCGTGAGCACTCGGGGTCAGCGCGGCCTTCACGTAGGCGGGCGGAATGATCTGCTTGGTGCCCCATTTGCCGTTGCGCAGCCACAGGTAGCCAAATCGCGCCATGTCCCACGAGTTGATCCAGACGCCGCCGCCCCATCGTGTGCCGCCGCTGACTGACGGCAGCTTTTTACCGTCGACCTCGGCGACGCTGTTGTTGTACGGAATCCAGCGCCAGGTGTCCGACGCGCCGATGACGTTCATCACCTCGTCGCGAAAGACATCGGGCACCGGCTTCTTGAACAAGCGCAGCAACGAGAGCGCGAAACGATTGATGCGGACGTCGTTGTACTCGTAGAAGGTGCCGGGCGCCTGTAGATCGCGAGGCTTGCGCTCGCCTTCCCCAAACGCCACGGTACCGACGAAGTCGTGCTTTTTGCCCCACATCTCGCCTTCCCACTCGGTCTCCTGCTGCAGATGTTGGCGCCAGGTGACCTTCGCGTTCTGAGGCGAGTCGTACCCGCCATCCTTGATCTGTGATCCGACTGCTGCGTTCACGTCCTTGATCAAGCCTTCACGCACGGCGACGCCTGCGACGGTTGCGAGCATGCTCTTCGCAACCGAATACGTGGGATCCGCTGAATTCGTCTCGCCGAACTCGGCCACGAGGTAGCCGTTGCGAATGACGACGCCGTTGGTGGCGGCACGAGTCTTGGGGATTGGGCCAAGGAGCGTTCCGAAGATTTTCTCCTGCGTGGAAAAATCACGCGGCATGTTCGTCTCGCCCGTCTTGGCAAAGGCAATGGCGGCATCGAGCTTCGCGGCATCCATGCCGACATCAGCAGGAGCCTTACGCGCCCACTGCCCCGCCGGCGGATAGTAGGTCTGCCCGGCGGGCGCCTGAGCGCTCGCTATCGCATATGCGGCCACAAAGACGCAGAGACTCAGAGAAACTCTTTTCAAATTGCTTCCTGAAATACGGCTGATTGTGCTCATCGATCGTTCCTTTCAACCTCTGTGTCTCTGAACCACTGAGGCTACCTGTCAGGCGTGTTTACGCGAAGTAACGTATCAGAACCGCGGGTCGCAACGATCGAAAAGTCGCGCCCCTGGCGCGCCTGGTCGAGCAGGGCGAGTTCGTTCGCGCCAAACCGCTGCCCATGGAAGAGCACATGTGTGATCCCATACAAACGAAGCGCCTCAGCTGTAGTCGCCGAGGGAAAACTGCGGACGGCTTCGGCAATTGCGAGGTATTCGTCCGGAACCCAGCGGCCCAAGCCATTGGCCAGCGGCAAAAACTCTGCTGTCGTTGAATAGAGCAGATAGTCGGCTTCCAGATACCAGATGGTCTGGCCGGCGTACATGGGAAGCGCCACCGCGGCGCGCGCCTCGTCCGCGGCAGCGAGCGGATAGATCTCCGGCATCACCTCGGCAACAGGTTTCCGCGCCGGGAAATCGACGACGAAGACTTCAGCCAGCACGAGACATCCGCAGACGATCGGCACAAGCGCCATGCCGTTTGGATGACGACGGCGCAGCCACGCGACGCCCATCGCGGCCAGCAACGCGACCGCAAACGTCGCGAGAAGCGCAAACCGCGCCGCGGCCCTGAAGCCTGCAACGCCAGGGAGCTGCGCCAGGAAATCGAACGGAGCGTACCCGCCAGACGAAGGTCCGAATGAGAGCGATACGGCGCCAGCAGCAACCGCCAGCAACAAAAGTACGCGAGTCCGCTGCACGATCGTCGCGGTGAAAACACCGACAGCAGCAAGCGACAAAAGAGTCCATCCAAGAAAGAGCGTCCGCTCACCCCAGATGGATTGCGGCGACGCCAGGCCCCGGCCTACGAGCCAGCGGCCGACGAACGTGTGCTCGGACGGCACGAGATACGAGCGCCAATCCGCCGACAGCGCTGCTGCTTCTCCCACTTCGCTGCCGCGCCCCAGATAAGGTGAAAGAATTGGCAGCACGATGGCGATCGCGAGGACACCGCTTGCTGCCAACTGCGTGGCTTTCGCTGAAACATCGGCCCGTTCTCGAGACACGAGCAGCCACACCATGCAGGCTCCCAGCAGGATGGCCACGAGCAACGCGAGATACCACGAGACCAGCACCGTGAACATCGCCGGGATCCACCAGCGCACCAGTCGCGGCCATGTCGGCTCGGACCACCACCGCTCGAATCCCAACACGGCGAGCGGCATGCCGAAGCTCCACGTCAGATTGAGGTGTGCATTGTGGAGAAGTGTGAATGTCGAAAAGCCGTACGACATACCCGCGACGATGGACGCGGCCGTGTCGCGCGTCCAGGCCCACGCAAGCACGAACATCGCGTACGCGCTGAGTGAAGGGCCAATCACCTGCAGAATGTTGAATTCGAGAATCGCGTTTCGTGTTGCCCACCAGATGGGCGCCCCAAGCGCGCCGAGCGCCACCATGTGATCGGTGTGCGACAGGGCCGCCCGCGCCGGGTAGAACATATTGGCGTCGAACAGAGGGTGCCCGGAACCAAGCGCATGCCCGACCCATGCAAGCACCCACGCCTGCGCCCGGCCATCGCCCGAGTGCAACGCGCTTCCGAAGTGCGTGAAGCTGACGAACGGAGAAAGCATCAGCGCCGACGCCGCGAGCATCAGAAGTGCTACGCCCGCATGTTTACCGAGGCCCAATGTGACCCTTAGCGTCCTTCGTGGCCTTCGTGTCCCTCGCGCGCCTTCGAACAGCGTTAGTACCCGGGGCCCAGCAGTACGGCGTTGATGAAGAGGAGCATGGACGCTTCGGCGTAGGCGCGATAGTTGGCATCCTCCGCGAAGCCGATGACGTGACCCTGGCCAAACGGCTGGTGAATCAGAAATGCCTTTTGCACGAGGAGGTCCTGTGCCTCCGGCCAGATCAGCCCTGAAGCAATCAGCCGATCCTTCTTGCCGTAAATCCCCACGTTGCGGCCGTTGTTCAACTTAATTGGCGCGAAAACACGCTGGCCCTCGATCATTGCCTGCGTCTCGGCATCCGATCCGGCGGTAAGCCAGTGCTCGGTGTCGAGTGTGACATACATGATCGCCCCCGGCTGCGAAGCCGGCCGCTCGCGGTCGGGCTGAATCGCCTTGTCGTAGTCGAAGGCCGGAGGAGACGGCGTGCCCGATGAGGGAGGCTTGGCTCCACCCGCGGCACCCGCGGCACCCGCCGCACCCGCAGCACCCGTCGCACCTGTCGCACCTGTCGCACCCACCGCACCTGTCGCACCCGTCGCACCCGTCGCACCTGTCGCACCTGTACCTGAGCTCGCGGGAACGTCAGGGCGTCCATCCTTCAGCAGCAGCGTCGTCTCCAGCAGTCCGACATTGCTGCCAGTCGCCCATCGGGTGGCCTCTGCCAGTGTGACCAAGGTGCCGCCAGCGCGCAGCCAATCCTTGAGACGGTTGAGAACGGGATCGCCGATGACACCTGCGAAGTTGCCCGACGGCAAGACGACGACGTCGAAATCAGCGAAGTTCGCGCGTGCCAGAGAATTCGTGCGGACGACGGTCACCGGCTGCCCGAAGCGTCGCTCGAGCACGTAACGCGTCCACCCGGCGGAAAGAGATGATGTTGGCGTATCCCACGAGAGCAGCACGCGCGGCGCTTTGAGGAATGCGACGTCGTTGCTGCCGAGTGACGTGCCTGACTCCACGTATGTCGAATCGATGGGGACGATCTCGGCGCCATGCTTCGAGGCGAGCTGCGAGAGCCGGGCATGCAGATCGGCCGGGTTCCCGGCGTTCCTGAAAACGGCGGTGCCAATTGGATACTGCCGGCCGTTCATCGAAAAAGCACCGCCGACGCTGTGCACTCTGATTCCCTGTCGGAGCGCATCCGCCGTGAGCGCGGCAGCGGCCGTGCCCCACGGCATCAGATACGCGACTTTCGCTTGCGCAAACGTCCGGGCGGGTGGTGGGGCGTCGTAGGTCATCGGCACAGCAGTCGTGCGGACGCTGATTACGGCAGGACTCGTCGTCACTTCCACGTCGTACAACAACGGCAGGCTCCAGGCCGTGACGTCGTAAATCTGGTCTGGTTGCCGGCGCGCGCGTCGCGCCTCCTGTTTCTTGATGAAGTCCTCGGGTTGGTCGGTCTCAGGATCCAGCAAGTTGCGAATCAGC
Organism: uncultured Acidobacteriota bacterium; assembly: GCA_963846425.1. Classification (GTDB taxonomy): domain Bacteria; phylum Acidobacteriota; class Vicinamibacteria; order Vicinamibacterales; family UBA2999; genus JACCSI01. Next base: position 674,803 of record CAWJVW010000005.1, read on the forward strand.
CGCCCTGCCGGCTGGGCATTCGAGACGATGTAAGTTCCCGCGGGCATCTGCTGGGTGCCAACCTTGAACGCTTCCTCCGCGCGCCGCACGTCGATACCCTGCGTCGCGAGATTACGCGCGAGTTTGTCCGCACGCGTCGGATCGTGCCCCGGAAGAAGCAGGTATTCGCGGATCGTGCTTTTCTCGCCTTCGGTGATCGTTGTCCGCCGGTAGTCGAGAAAATCTCGCAGCAGACGCTCCCGATTCTTTGCCGCAGTGATTGCCGTCACAAGTGCTGCGTTGGCGTGATGCATGACGCCGTCGCGATAGGTCAGGACCGTGTCGTCGCGTCGTGCAAACGATAAGCTGCGAGCGGACGCCTGCTCGTAGGTCATCCCAATCGAGCCGTGGAAGATCGGCCACGATTCCCCGTACCCCGGGTAGAAGGAGTCGTACACTTCGCGCACGAAGTACGGCCATCCCCGCTCATCAAAGCGTGCCGCGTTCGCGCGGCCAAACAGGTCGAACGCTGCCACTTGACTCTTGGTGATGTGCGGATTGAGCGGGTCAGCCGGCGGCGCAAAGTAATAGGTGTTGTCGCCACCCTGCTCGTGAAGATCTACGGTCACGTGCGGCCAGTACTCGCGGGCCAGTGTTATGCGACCACGAGTCTCCGGCTGCGACTGGGCGAACCAGTCGCGATTCATGTCGAACAGATAGTGGTTCGATCGCCCGCCGGGCCAGGGTTCGTCGTGCTCCGCGTTGTACGGCACCGGGTCCGCGTGCGCGGCACGTCCCTGCAGATTTTGAAAGACGAAGCGTGCACGCCCATCAGGGTTCTGCATCGGGTCGATCAGGACAAGCGACTCGCGCAGCACGGTCTCGACATCGCTGTCACCTTGCGACGCCAGCAGGTGATACGCCTCGAACAGCGCGGCATCCGAGGAGGAAATCTCGTTGCCATGGACACCATGCGACAACCAGGTGACGACCGGCAGCTCCTTGACCAGCCGATCGGCGTCCGTCCCCGACAGCGTACGCGGATCCGCCAGACGCTGCAGATCGCGCTTCACCTGATCGAGCTTGCCGATGCGGTCAGGACTGCCGATCACCATGGCCCAGAGCGGACGACCTTCCCACGTCCGGGCATACTCGAAAACACGCGCTTTCGTTGGCGCCGCCTTTGCCAGCGCCTGGAGGTACACACCTACTTGATCAGGAGGCGTGATCTCGGTGCCAGGCTCGTGGCCAACGACCTGTCGTAGCGTCGGAATCGCTGGATCGTACTTCGCGCCCGGCCAGATCGGCTCCAAAGACTGCGACAGCAGGGATGAAGCCACGGAGACACAGAGACACACAGACAGAAAGACCGAGTGATTTGGTTGCATATACCTGCGCCATTGAACCGGGTGTTTTTTGGGCGCTTCACGCCCTCTCACCAGCGGGACTAAAGTCCCGCTCTACGTACGAAGCCGAAATGGCCCTACTCAATCGTACGTAGCGCGGGACTTTAGTCCCGCGAGTCCCGCTATAGGCGGCATCAGCGTACACCATCAAAGTGCTGGAGATCAGCAGCGTGACGCAGGCGGTCAAAACTTCACGGCGCACCAGCGGGCACTGGCCCTGTGATGGACCGGAAAAAGTATGGCTCCCAAAAGTCGCACTGCGCTTCGCGAAGACGATGACCCTCGCGGATTGTCGTGTCGAGAATCAGGTATTTGTCAGGACCGCGGCCCCCTCCCGTTGGATGCTTGAACGCTGGCCAGTGGACGACGGTGAAATCGTCAATGTTGGGATTACCTGTCGCTGCGAAGCGCGCCCAATAGCCGCCCATCTTACGAGACAGATCCCGGTCGGCGTCGCTCATGGTGTGAGTGATAAATGGCGGGCTGAAGTTATTGCCGAAGACAAAGTTGGTCTCGAGCCCATGAATGACACGGTCCAGCGCGACGGGGTCGACCTCGTACTCGAACGAATACAGATACACAGACGTCCCCGTTCGCTCGATGAGGCGCGCCAGCCGTTTCGCCTCACATGTGTATTCCACGTCTCCGGTGAGCTGCGCCAGCGCGTCCTTGGCCGAGGCGAAATTCCCCAACGGATACCTTGCTCCGATTGCAGGGGCATCCTGACCGAATTCGGTTTCGAGCGCCGTGTCGAGCTGCTCCACGCTCAGAGCAGCTGGAAAACTGCGGTTCACCCATGTCCAGCCTTCGTCTCTCGTCATGCCGAGCATGACGGGCACACGCGCGAACGCGCCTGCTTCGAAGAGGGCGCGCGGTTGATCCGGGATCTCGACCGCGTCGACGTTCGGTGTCCAATGCGTTGGGCGGTCGTTGAATTCGAAGGTCCCCTGGCTGAGTGCCAGAAGCACTTGGTCTCTAGTGGCGGCTCGCATGCATGTGAGAACCATCGCCGAATCGGTACAACCGATGGCCGTGGCAAAAGCGCTGCCTTGAATTTCGGATTCCTCCAGGGTTTGAAGCTTGAACGAGGAGTAACCACTCTGCATGATGGCGCGGTGAAAGAGTCCAGCACTCCCTGGGGACAACAGATGGGCGCCGACGCTGTGCCCGCCCGCCGAAGCTCCCGCGATCGTTACGTTGAACGGATCGCCACCAAAGGCCGCAATGTTGTCGCGGACCCACGCGAGCGCCGCTCGCTGATCGAGCAAGCCGTAATTGCCCGACGATGGGTACGCGAGATTCTCTTTCGTCAAAGCACTGTGAGCGAGGAAGCCGAACGGACCGAGCCGATAGTTGGCCGCCACGATGATCGCCCCGGTTTGCTCGGCCAGATTCTGACCGTTGGCGTTCCCGTTGTTCACTGACGCTGCCACAAAGTTTCCCGGGTGGAACCACACAATCACCGGCGCGGCCGAGATGGGCTTCGGATCTCGGATCCAGATGTTCAACTTCAAGCAGTCTTCACTGCTCGTGGGCGAGGGTGGTCCGGTCGGCAAGACTTGCGCACAGGGAGGTGGTGATGACGTGGCGTTCAGCACGGCCGGCGTCCAGGGATCCGCGGGCTGTGGCGGCTTCCAGCGCAAGTTGCCAAGTGGCGGCCTTGCGTACGGGACGGCAAGAAAGGCGCACGACGCGCCGCGATCGACGCCCTGCACGTCGCCATTGCCGGTGGTTACCAGGCAGGAAATGCCCTGTGTGTGCGCCGCCTGGCTCGAGAGAATCCCTGCCGCTGCGCACACGATTGCGAGGACCGACATTCTCACAAATCGTTTCATCGTCGCCTCCATTCTGTGGGGCGTAATATGGAGGCGCGCAACCAATCGAGTCTTCGGGAAGGGGTCAGAGATCCCTGGGTTTTTCCTGCCGTCGTCGCACCCATGGAAAACCCAGAATTTGCCTAGCCATCCGTCAGGATTCGCACGCGGGCTCGACGCATACTTAGGCCCTCGCGCGCTCGTCATCGGAAATGAGGTGTCCCATGGCGCGTTCTCTGGCTCTCGCGCTTCTTGGTCTGCTGATCGGCGCGCCCCTGTACGGACAGTCTGTCGGCGCGATCGTGAGCGGCATCGTCAGCGATGAATCGGGCGCTCGCCTGCCGGGCGTCACCATCACCATCACCAATGTTTCGAACGGTCGCGCCCAGACGCTCGTCAGCGGACCACAGGGTGAATACCGCGCCGTCGCCTTGCAGCCGGCGCCCTACCGTATTCGTGCAGATCTGGACGGCTTCGCGCACTTCGAGCAGGAGGTGACGCTGACGGTGGGGTCCGATCTCACGCTCGACGTGCGGCTCGCAATCGCCGGCCTGCGTGAAAGCCTCACCGTGGAGCCCTCGACGTTGTCGTTTGCGGTCGTACAGTCGCAACCGTCATCGGTCGTGACTGAAGAACAGATTCGTGCCCTTCCTGAGATCGGTCGGAACTTCCTTGTGCTGGCCCAACTGCTGCCGGGATCTGGCCCGCTCAACGCCAGCGTGACCCGCTTCGCCACGACGAAGTTCGGAGGCGCCGCCGATCAGCGGACCGGTGTCACGACGCTCATCGACGGGGGCGATGTGGACGATGCGCAGTGGGGCAGTCCGACGATCAATCTGACTCAGGAGAGCGTTCAGGAGTTCAAGGTCTTCCGGTATCAATTCGATGCACAGTACGGCAACGCGCTGAACGCCGTGGTGTCGGTCGTGACCCGGTCGGGTGGGAATCGCGTGGACGGGAGCGCATTCTATTTCGGTCGCGACGAGGCCCTCAATGCACGTAATGCCTTTGCGCAGGGGAAACCGCCATTCAACGATCAGCGGGTGGGGGGAGCAGTGGGGGGACCGATTGCACGCAACCGCACGCACGTGTTCGGGACCGTCGAGTTGGACGATGTCGACACTGCGAGGATCATCGCGTTCCCGGCCAGCAGCCCTTTCGCGGAGCGAGAGAACGGCGCGTTTCCTGCCAGCTCGGACGATCGGATGGCGGTCGTGAAGCTCGATCACCGATGGTCCCCCGAGCATTCAGCCTTCGCGCGCTATGCCTACGCGACACAGTCGGTCGTCCGCCTCAACCAGTTTCCATCATCGGATTCGACCCAGGTCGACACCTTCAGCCGGGCGCACAGCATCGTGGCAGAGCACGACTGGACACTGTCGTCACGCACAGTGAACACGCTGCGCGTCCACTGGTTCAGGCACACCAGCGGCGGCGTTGGCCATCATGCCGATCGTGGCGTCGCCGAGCGCCGGCCAAGCATCACCCTCGGCATTGTCAATGGGGGAGATCTGCTGGAGTTTCCAAGAACCGAGATCGCGATAGCTAACACCGTATATACGAGCACGGCAAACCACGATCTCAAGTTCGGAGGCGAGGTTGGATTCGGGGTAAACGAGCTCAACTCACATTTCTTCGAGGACGGGCTCTTCCAGATTCAAAGCGACCTCCCGTTCAACTCGAGCAACCCAAGCACCTGGCCGATCTCCTTCGTCATCCAGAGCCCGAGTGTCCATACCTATAAGTCTCGGCAGTTCGGTCTGTTTTTTCAGGACGACTGGCGCGCTGCCAATCGTGTCCGAGTGAACATGGGCCTCCGCTACGATCTGGATCCAACGCTGCGCATCAACGACTTCTACGAAGCAGCCTTGCGCGATCCGTCGTTGTCAGGCTTGAGCGCGTTCGTCAGCGGCGATCGCGGGACCGACACCAACAATCTGCAGCCGCGGATCGGGGCCACGTTCGATGTGCGTGGCGACGGCACCCTAGTTCTGCGCGGCGGTTGGGGCATGTATGTCGCGCGGAATCGACCGTGGTTTCAAGTCCGGTCGATGAATCAACTCGGGTCGAGCGCCGTGCGGGTCGAAAACTCCACGCAATTGAGCCTCTATCCTGACGTTGCGGCCATTCTCGCCGGCGGCGCTGTCAAACAGTTGGGGACGGTGATTCCCGACGACTTCGTGCAGTCCTATGCCCTGAATACCACCGTGGGTGCCGGCTGGCAGCTGGGACGCACCTTGTCGGTCGACATGGACTATATCCACTCGTACGGCGCCCACCAGTATGGGACAACCGACCGCAATCTACCCTCCACCGGGCCGATTACCGCGGCCAACCCGCGTCCGTTCCCGCAGTTCGGACAGGTGGCCATGCTCGAAAACTTCACCAAGAGCTGGTACGACGCGCTCGAGACACAGCTTCGCACATGGATCGGGAGCAGAGGGAATCTGCAGGTGTCTTATACGCTGTCGCGGACGTATCTGGACGGCGTTGACTTTTTCCTCAACCAGCGCGGCACGCAGCGCACCCCGCAGGAACGCGGCTACAGCCCGAGCGATCAGCGCCACAATCTGACGGCGGCGGCATCAGTCGCGCTGCCCGCGCAGGTTGAGATCTCCGGCATTCTCAAGCTGATAAGCGGCTCTCCAATGACGGTGGAAGCGGGGAGGGACCTGGACGGCGATCGCTCTCCGACTGGGGATCGTCCCGACGGTCTTCCCATCACAGTCGGTCGAGGTGACGCGCGAGAAGCGCTTCGTTTGATCGATGCGTTCCGCGCAAGTTTGTCGCCAGCGCTGCCTCCGGTCGATCCCAGGCTCCTCGAGCTCGATCCCTACCGAACGCTCGACCTGCGGGTGACCAAGACCTTTTCGATTGGTGCCGGCCGGACGATCGAGATCCTGCTCGAGGCGTTCAACATCACCAACCACGTGAACTACTTCTCGACCGTAGTCAACAGGAGCATGAATTCAGCGGACTTCCTCAGGAGAACCGGCGCCCGCGACGCGCGGCAGCTGCAGTGGGGAGCGCGATTCTCCTTCTGACTCACAGCGACTATCGAAATCCGATGAAAACCGGAGCCGGCGCCCAAGACTAGTCTGTCGCGAGGTCGCATAGTGGCGCGAGGAGGTGCACGATGACACGCCTCATCGCGATTATCTGCTGCGGAGTTTTGGCGCTCGCGTGCGACAGTTCGAACGCAAGGTCCGTCATTCCCACCGGTCCGACGGCTACCCCTCAACCACCAGCGCCGCCTCAACCACCGGCGCCGCCTCAATCACCTGTCCCGAATCCCGGCCCTGGACCGACCCTCGGACCCGGGCTCGCCATTTCCCCAGGCCAGTTGGTGGAGGCAAGCGTTGCGCCGACCGATCCAACCTGTTTCGTGAACTGGGATGGCACTGGTCGTTGCCGGCAATTTGATATCACGGCTGCGCGCGACGGAGTCCTGGACCTCTGGTTGGGGTGGAGCGATCCATCACCGGCTTCCATCATGACGCTGTTCGTCGTTCGACCCGACGGTACATGGATCTATTCGCCCGACAGCATGATGGACGTTTATGCGAACGTCCCCGTTTCAGCGGGTTCGACGTACCACCTTGTCGTGATGTCCTATAGGGCACCACAAGACTTCCAAATGATGGTGGCTCTTTTGCCGAGATGAGGTTCCCGGCCTTCGGCCGGTTCCTCCCTTTTCCCGACGTTCACGCGTAAGATGGGACCCGCCGCCTTCGCTCACGCTGCTTTTGGACGCGAGCTTCGGCGAGGCAAGCCGAGGGTCTCAGTGACGCTGTCACCCGGCACGAAGCTTGGCCCGTACGAAGTCCTGTCGCTTATTGGCGCCGGCGGGATGGGACAGGTCTACAAGGCGCGCGACACACGCCTTGATCGCACGGTGGCGGTCAAGCTGCTGCCGCCCGATCTCGCCGAGCAAGTCCCGATCGACGTCGGCGTTTCGAAACCGAAGCGCGCGCGATTTCGTCTCTCGGTCATCCGCATATTTGCTCGCTCTTCGACGTCGGCGAGACGGATGGTCGCCCCTTCATCGTCATGGAGTATCTCGAAGGCGAGACCCTTGACGATCGACTTGCGCGCGGGCCCCTCAGCTCTCCCGAGGTATTACGCTATGGAGCGCAGATTGCCGACGCGCTCGATCATGCGCATCGCGGCCAGATCATCCACCGCGATCTGAAGCCGAGTAACGTGATGCTGACCGCGTCGGGCGCGAAACTGCTCGACTTCGGGCTGGCCAAGACAGTCAACACCACGCCTGCGGGACTCGGTACCACGGCTTCCTTCGAACAACGGAAGCTGACCGCGGAGGGGACGGTGCTGGGGACCTTTCAGTACATGTCCCCAGAGCAACTCGAAGGCCGCGCGGTTGATGCGCGCACGGACGTCTTCGCGCTCGGCATGCTGCTGTATGAGATGGCGACGGGCCGCAAGGCGTTCAATGGCGAGAGCCAGGCGAGCCTCATCGCCGCGATTCTGACGGAGCGACCCTCCCCGATTTCGTCGGTGCGAGTCTCTAACGCTCGCGATTCACTGCCGCCCGCGCTCGATCACATTGTCGAACGCTGCCTGGCCAAGCACGCTGATCAGCGCTGGCAGACCGTACGGGATCTCAAAGCGGAACTGGACTGGATCAGCGGCCCAGACTCGTGGGCCCCTGTCGCCGGCTTTGAACGCCGTCGCGGTCGCGCGATGCTGGCCGGGGCCGCCGTCGGTATCGTCATTTTCGTGGTGGCTGCGGGGGTTCTGCTTCGACCGCGCCCGCCGTCGTCGGAAGTGACACGGTTCCTCATCACGCTTCCACCCGGGACGGCGCTTATGGGGGGACGCGACACCAGCCGGCTAGCGGTATCGCCTGACGGAAGACGACTGGCGTTCGTGGCCTCCTCGGGAGGTCGCGAGCAGCTTTGGGTCCAGTCGTTCGGCTCGACGACACCGCAGCCCCTCGAGGGTACCGACGGAGCCATGTCTCCGTTCTGGTCGCCCGACAGCCGATTCATTGGGTTCTTTACGCCACGCGAGGGACAGCTCAAAAAAATCGAGGCATCGGGCGGGCCGCCGCGAGCCATCTGCGCTGCTGTCATGGGCGGGCTGCCGGTGTGGATGCGCGACAACGCCATCCTGTTCACAGAGTTCCGCAAAGGGATTTATCGCGTGTCCGCTGATGGCGGACAACCCGTCCCGGTCACCGTCATCGATACCGCACAACGCGAGCTGAATCACTTTTGGCCCAGCCCGCTGCCCGACGGTCGCCACTTTCTCTACATGGTGACCCGGCTGGAGCCCAATGGTCGCCGCGGCACTCCGATTGTCTATGTCGGCTCGCTCGATTCACCCGAGCGCCGCGAAGTCACGCGCACGAACTCGCGGATGGTGTATTCGCCTACTGGCCACGTGCTTTACGTTCAGGAAGGGACCCTGCTGGCGCAGGCCTTCGATGTGAACCGCTTCCAGCTCACAGGGGAACCGGTTCGGGTTGCGGATGGACTCGATTACTTCCGATCCACTGGCGCCGCAGGCTTCTCGGTCTCCGAGCACGGTGTGCTGGCGCACCACGGCGGCAGAGGTGCGTTGGAACTGGTGTGGTTCGATCGAACGGGGCGACGCATCGGGGCCGTTGGCACCCCACAGCGTTTCGGCAACCTCCGACTGTCGCCGGATGGCCAACAAGTGGCGGTCGAAGTCGTCGATCCCCGTCTGGGCACGTCGGACATTTGGATACATCACTTGGCTCGCGGGACCCCGACACGCTTCACCAGCGATCTCAACGACGAGATGATACCGGTCTGGTCGCCGAACGGTGACCGGATTATTTTCGGCTCAGATCGCGGCACCGGACTCGACGCGTCAGCGGACTTTTTCGAGAAGCAGTCAGATGGGACAGGAGACGAGAAACTTTTCTTCGACCAGCTAGGCTTCCAAGGCCTCGAGGATTGGTCCAGCGACGGACGTTGGATTGTCTACACTTATGACAACCGCGAGACAGGTGGCAATGATCTCTGGATACTGCCCGACGCCGGAGACACGAAGCCGGAACCGTTCCAGCGAAATCGGTTCGACGAATGGGGCGCGCGGTTTTCGCCCAACAGCGAATGGGTGGCATTTGTGACGGACGAGTCGGGGGCCTTCGAGATCTATGTCACGCCCTTTCGGCGCAGCGGGTCCAGAAGCGCGGTCTCGATCGGGGGCGGGATCGCGCCGCGGTGGCGACGCGATGGCAAAGAGCTTTTCTATATAACGAGCGACGGGAAGTCGGTGATGGCGGTGCCGGTCGAATTGGCACCATCGTTCAAGGCGGGTACGCCCGTCCGTCTCTTTTCGATTGGATCTGAAACTGGCTTTCGCGGTCGCGCGCGGAACGTGCCGTACGACGTCAGTCCCGATGGCCAGCGGTTCTTGATCAACGTCGCCACCGCAGAGCCGGCGTCGTCGCGCATCACAGTCGTAATGAATTGGGCAGCGGCCCTCCAGCAGTAGCCGGCGTCCAGCAACCGCAAGCGGAGGCCTTTCTCGACGACACAATTCGATGAGTGCGCACCTATTCCGCCGGTTTGCTCGAGGTGACCGTCGAGCCCTTGGGCGATGTCATCCGAAACCTCAGCACGACGGACCCGGTGCGGATCTCGTCGCGGTCCTTTAGAGGCACGGGGCCCGAAACAGCTTTGCCGTCGACAAATGTCCCGTTCTTGCTCTCGAGATCTTCGATGATCGCCTCGTTGCCGGAAATCACAATGCGGGCATGGCGTCGAGACACGGTCACCGAATCGATCTGGATCCCTTGTTCGTCCCGTCCGAGGACATTCTCGCCAGGTCGCAGCGGCAGCCTCTTGCCGTCCTTCACGAGCCAACAGAAGCTCTCCACATCGGGATGCGGAACACCCTCGGCCTCGGAAATCGCAATCACCTCACCGCAAAACGCGTAGCCGAAGCGATGCGCGGTCCGCACAAACTTTGGTTGTCTCGCAGTGTCGCCCAGCGCCTCTCGGACTTCAGCGATCAGACTCGCCAGGTTTGCTTCCGAGACGAAGGTCGCAGGCCACAGCTGCTCGTGCAGCTCCTCCTTCGACATCGCACGCGGTCGGTGCTGGAGAAGGGTCTTGAGAAGCTCAAACGCCTTGGGCGAGAGGTGTACTTCCTCGTTGCCACGCAGGAGTTGGCGGGCCTCAATGTCGAAGGTGAGCTCGCCGATGCGAAGTTTTACAGGCCGCACCATTGAGAGGGCATCATCTTATCGCGAGACAGCAGCGACAACGACCCAAACGCAAAGAACCCTTAGAAGCGTGAAAGACTCGATCACGCATGTGCTGTCAGCGGACGCCATCGAAATATTGCACGATGAGCTGTGCAATGCGACCGATGCGATCCTCTGCCTCCGCGTACGGTCCGACGATGGCGTTGGTGAAACAGGAAATGACTATTGGCCCCGAGCGCGCGAAGACGACGCCGACGTCGTTAGCGAGGACAGGCGGGAAATCGCCGGTCTTGTGCGCCACCGGGACATCCAGAAAGTGTGGCAGCCGACGAGCGCCGGCCTGCTGCGCACGCATCACGCGAATCATCGTTTCGCACGCCTTTAGTGCTGGGAACGCCGGCCCTCCCGTCGCGCAGGCCTGAATGGCGGCGAGCATCCGCCCCGTCGAGCGCGGGGTCATTTCACCCAGCCAGTACGCGCGATCGGTGTTCGTCTTCTCATTCCGGCCGGCGCCCTGGGGCAGCACGTTGTACTTCGCGAACAGCTCTCCAGTCGTCTGCGAAAGCCGCATGCCATCCGCGTATCCAGTTTCTGCGAGCCACGCGTTGACGCGCGCGACGCCCCCGACCTTGGCGATCGCCAGATCGGTGGCGGTGTTGTCGCTCGTGATGATCATCTGCAGCAACACATCGCGCAACGTCGGTTGGAGGCCGGCGTCGTGATAGCGGAAGACACCCGAGCCGCCACGCACATCCTGAGTCGTTACAGTCACTCGTTCGTCGAGCGAGAGCTGGCCCTTGTCCGCCAGCTGATGGGCGAGGACCATGACCGGGATTTTGATGACGCTTGCGCTGTTGAAGGTTTCGTCTGCGCTGACGCCGGCTTCTTCGCCGCTCGTCAGGTGCTTGACCCAGATGCCGGCGCGACCAGGGAATCGTGCGAGCTCAGCATCAAGCAGTCGCTGGAGACCGGGTGCCGGCTGCGCGGCGACGGTACAGCAGAGCAACACCGCGACCGTCGCGGCAACACAGGCGGCCGGTCGCGGTGCTCGACACGTGGCGCTCAAACGTGCGGGCAGTCGGGATGCTTGCAGTTGCAGTGAAGCTCGATCTCGGGCGCCTTCTTGCGGTACTCGCTGCAGTACTTCGTGCCCGCGGGAACCTTGCATTCGCAGCTGGGGTGCGCGCATTTGTGCTGTTGGTTCGCTTCAGCCATTGGTCGCCTCCCTTTTGCGGAATTATGCGATGGGTGACGCCTCGTGGCCGAGGTTATCTGCGGCTGAGGTGGTCAGTGTATCTCAACGACTCGCCCAGTTTCGTGGGCTCGTGCGACTCGCTTCGCTCCACTCGCTCGTCGGACTCGGCGGCCGAAGCCGCCTCGTTAGGGGCGCGGCCGTTCGGCCGCGCCTAGTGGCAAGGGTGAGGGGCGTAAGCGGCGGCCGGACGGCCGACGCCCTCACGAGCGGCGAAGCCGCGAGTCCCACGATGGCGCGACGCGCCGAGTCCTTCACCGTCACAGTCCGTACTTCTCCGCGTCCCATTCGATGCCAAGCTCACTCGGCGGCGCCATGTAGCCGATCAAGGCGGACGCCGCGACGACGGAAGGGCTCGCAAGGTAGCCTTCGCCGCCAAGGCCCATGCGATTTTGCCAGTTGCGATTGAACGAGGTGATGGCACGCTGGCCCTTGACGAGCGCATCCTGCCCCTGGCCGAAACAGGGTCCGCACCATGAGCGGCGAATTTCGCCGCCCGCTTCCCGGAAGACAGTGGCAATCGATTCCCCACCGAGCCGCGGATCGGGCTGCTCGATTTGCCGGCCCACTCCGCCCGACCCGGGAAACACCACGAATTCCTTCGTGGCCTTGCGCAATCCATGCTTCCTCGCAGCGACCAGCACCAGCGCCGCCGACAGCAAGTCGTCGTAACTGCCGTTGGTGCACGATCCGATCAGTGCCTTGTCGAACGTGATGCGCTCGCGCGCGACCTCCTCGGCGGGAAACGCATTGCCCGGGCTGAACGGCTTGGCGATCATCGCCTCCACGTCGCTCAAGGGCAGCTCCTCATCGATCGCAAATTCCGCTTCCGCCCCGCATGCAATGGATGGATATGGCAGGTCGGTCATCCCTTTCGCGCGGTACCAGGCGTACGTGATCTCGTCTGGCGCAAAAATGCCGTTGAGCGCTTCGGCTTCAGCCATCATGTTCGCGATGGTGTTGCGATACGCCATTGGCAACTGCTGATCGACATCCGCTAACTCCACCGCCATCCCCTGCGACTGTTGCGAGCCCCATCGGCGCAACAGCTCGAGGACGATGTCCTTGCCGGTGACCCATGGTTGTAGCCGACCCGTGAAACGGACGCGGCGTCCCTTTGCCATCGTGAAGTAGATATAACCCGTGGACCAGCCGAAGCCGAGCGTGGTTGAACCCACCCCGATGCCGACGGCGCCGTATGCACCATACGCTCGCGAGTGCGAGTCCGCACCGGGGATGAATTGACCCGGCAACACCAGCCCTTGCTCCGGAAAATAGAAGTGAAAGATTCCATCGCCGGGCGTCGCATAGTACGGCTTCTCGATGCCATGCTGCTCCGCAAACTGTCTGCCTATGCCCGTCTGCTTGTCGTCGTCTTTCTTGCCCGTGAAGACGAAGTGATCGTTTGCAATGGCCGCCACTCGCGGGTTGATAGTGTTGCCGCCGGTGATCTGATTGAAAGTGTGGATCGCAAACGGTGCGGTGCCATCGGAGGCTGGCAGCAAGTCCGCGTACACGCGCAGCGTCGCGCCGGGCCTGACCTCTGCATCCTTGTCCACTCGGTGAGCCCAGATGATCTGCTCCGTGGTGGACATGCGCCGAGCAAGACCTGCATCGGGAAACACGACCTGCGGATCGCGCGCGGCCGATGACTTGAGCTCGCGACGTCCCATCGCAAAAATGCCACCGCTTCTCCGGATTTCGTCTTCTTTGGAGGTGAGGGGGACCGGGTCGTAAACTTTTCGCTGGGTGACATTGGTGATCTGCCTCGTGACTGGATCGTAGGCAAACTCGTCACCATCGCGCGCGTCCGTGACAGCTTCGGGACTTTGTACGACGTGCAGTCCGAGATTGAACGCGTTGCGCCTGAAGATGTCGCCCATGTTGCTGCCACAGATGACGACCATCTCGAGACCGGCTTCTTCTGCAATGGCCTTGAGGCCGGCCGGCGACATCTCGCGCGAAGACCCGATCGCAAACCGATCGCCGGCGACGACGAACGTTTCGCCGGCATGCACGCGCTTGCGGAAGTCCGGCATGAGGTAGCGGAACGATCCGGCCTTCCACCGTTCATCGAGCGTGTCGAGGCTCTCCGACACGCAATCAGCCGCCGGCGTGATCTGATCGGTATCGATGGCGTCGAGCTTCTTGTCCGGCTGGCGGGGATCCCAGAAGATCAGCGCTCGACCGCGTACCAGGCGCGTCCCGTTTTCGGCTGCCCCATCCTCTGCTCGCGGGCCGGGGAGTATGTCGACCGTGACACCGGGCTTGAGCGTCACGGGGCCTGCGATTTGCGTCACAGCTCGATCATATCGGTACTGGTCATTCGATCAGCCTGCGGCCCACGGTCCACGGTCCACGGTCTACGGTCCACGGTCCACGGTCCACGGTCCACGGTCCACGGTCCACGGTCCACGGTCTACGGCCCACAGTGCACGGTGCACGGGCGCACAGAACACGATAATCTGCGATATCTGCGAACCGTCGGCCGTGGACCGGAGGCCGTAGACCGACACCCTTCAGATCCGTGATCCAGCTCCCCCTCATTCGTTCCGAACTTCCGCCGATGCTGCGGATTTCAATCCCAGTAATCCTGGCCGAGCTGGGGTGGATGGCCATGGGCGTGGTCGACACCATCATGGTCGGTCCACTGGGCCCGGCCGCGATCGCTGCGGCCGGTATCGGCACATCTCTTCACATGGCCTTTGCGATCTTCGGCATGGGACTTCTGCTGGGGCTCGACACGCTGGTCTCACAGGCCTTTGGCGCTCGCGACATTGGAGCGACGCACAGCTGGCTGCTGCACGGTGTCGTGATGGCGCTGCTGCTCACTACTCCGCTGATGCTGATCTGCGCTGCCCTGTACTTTGCGATTCCATCGCTCGGCTTTCACCCGGACGTGCGACCACAGCTCGAGTCCTACTTTGCTGTCATTCTCTGGAGCTCGCCGTTCCTCCTCCTGTACGCGGCCTTTCGTCGCTACTTGCAGGGCATTCACGTCGTCACGCCCGTGATGTTCGCGCTCGTTTCCGCCAACCTGGTCAATGCCGGTGCGAATTGGGCACTGATCTACGGCCACCTCGGAATGCCGGCGCTCGGCGTCGGCGGCGCAGCGTGGGCGACGCTTCTGTCGCGGTTTTACATGGCTGCTGTGTTGCTGATAGCGATTGTCGCTCACGATCGCTGGCGCCGTCGCGACCTTCAGTCGGCAGTGATCACTCTAAGCTCCCTGCGACGTCTCGTGCAGCTTGGCTTTCCCGCGGCGTCAACGGTCGCGTTGGAAGTTGGGGTGTTCGCAGCGGCGACGGCGTTCGCCGGACAATTGGCGCCGGTTTCTGCCGCGTCTCATCAGATTGCACTCAATATTGCGGCGGTCTCGTTCATGATTCCCCTCGGCCTCGCGTCGGCGGGTGCCGTACGAGTTGGACACGCGTTAGGGGCCAATGATCCACCGCGAGCGGCCGCCGCGGGCTGGACCGCGATTCTTCTGGGTGTGCTGTTCACGACCGCCGCCGCGACTCTGTTTCTCGTGATGCCGCGAACGCTCATCGGGCTCTTCTCGCGTGAAGAGGACGTGCTCGTGCTGGGATCGGCCCTGCTGTTCGTTGCCGCCGTGTTCCAGTTGTTCGACGGGCTGCAAATCGTGGCGACCGGGGTGCTGCGTGGGATTGGCGACACGCGTACGCCGATGATCACGAACCTGGCCGGTCACTGGCTTTTTGGGTTGCCGATCGGCTACAGCCTGTGCTTCATGTTTGGATTTGGCGTCATCGGCTTGTGGATAGGGCTTTCCACTGGTCTCATCATCGCGGGTGTCGTACTCGTGTGGTTCTGGAATCATCGGATTCACGCGTTGCAACCGCGTTTCAGGGAGAAATCACAGAGAGATCGGGGAGTTCATGGAGAGGAATTTTCTCCATGATCTCCCTGGCCTCCCTGTGCCTCCCTCGTCGGACGACGTATGCTCTGACGTGTGCTGCGTTACAGGCCGGCGCGACCAGCGCGACCATGGTGGAACGTTCTCAAAACCCTGCTCCTCCTGCTTCTGTTCTGGTTTGTATTCCTGTTCGTCTTGCCAATCGCGATTTCGGTCGTGGAAGTGGACCTGGGCATTCAGAGGTTTCCGTCGCAACTGTTCCTTGCGGGCATCGGACTCCTCGTGTTCAGCGCCCTGGGACTTTGGGCTGCTGTAACACTGGCCATCGCCGGTCAAGGCACTCCGGCTTCGTTCGATACCGCCCGCGCTTTCGTTGTGAGGGGCCCTTATGCATATGTACGAAACCCGCTGGTGATCGGGGCAATGGGTCAAGGGGTCGCGATCGGGCTGACTTTGGGCTCAGTTCCCGTGCTTGCGTATTTCGCGACGAGTTTCGTCATTTGGTATTTTTTGATCCGCCCGGGTGAAGAGCGCGACCTTGATGCGCGGTTCGGAGAAGCGTGGCGTCACTACGCGCGTCGCGTGCGGGCTTTTCGGCCACGACTCACGCCATACCGCGGTTCTTGAGGTACGATAATCAGGCCCCAGGCCCCAGGCGTGAGGCCCCAGACTTCAGTTCGCACGTCGTACTTGTCATGTCGCTTTCTTCGTTTCATCCCGCTGTTGCTCAATGGTTCTCGAGCGCCCTTGGCACTCCTACGGCCGCGCAGTCGAAAGGGTGGGCGGCTATCCGAGAAGGTCGCCACACGCTCATCGCGGCGCCGACAGGATCGGGCAAGACCCTTGCGGCCTTTCTGAACGCGCTCGATGATCTTTTTCGCGAAGGCCTGCAAGGGCCGCTCCCCGACGAAGTCCGTGTTGTCTATGTCTCGCCGCTCAAGGCCCTCAGCGCGGATATTCATAAGAATCTGGCCGAGCCCAGACGCGGTATCCGTCGCGTGGCTGAGGAGATGGGTCTTGCGCCGCCAAAAATCACGGTCGCCGTTCGAACCGGCGATACCACGCAGTCCGAACGCGCCCAGATGCTTCGCAAGCCGCCACACGTTCTGGTGACGACGCCCGAATCGCTCTATTTGCTGCTCACGGCCAGCCGCAGCAGAGAGATGCTTCGAACGGCGCGCGTCGTGATCGTCGATGAGATTCATGCAGTCATCGGCACCCGTCGAGGCGCCCATCTCGCCGTCACACTCGACCGGCTGCAGAGAGTGGCGTCAAGGCCGCTCGTCAGGCTCGGACTCTCCGCGACACAAAAACCAATTGAGGATGTCGCGCGATATCTCGTGGGGACGGATGGCGGCAGTGCATTGGATGCGTGCTGCACGATTGTCAACGAGGGACATCGCCGGACCATGGATCTCGGCCTCGAGGTGCCGAGATCAGCCCTCGAGGCCGTGATGTCTCACGAGGTCTGGAGCGAGTACTACAATCGTCTCGTCGAGTTGATTTCCGAGCATCGCACGACGCTCATCTTCGTGAACACACGAAACATGGCGGAACGCGTCGCGCGGCAGTTGAGTGAACGTCTGGGCGATGATGCGGTCACCGCCCATCACGGCAGTTTGTCCAAAGAGAAGCGGCTCGATGCCGAGACGCGACTGAAGACCGGCCAGCTCAAAGCACTTGTCGCCACGGCATCACTGGAGCTGGGTATCGACATCGGCCATGTCGATTTGGTGTGCCAGATTGGATCACCGCACCGCATCGCGACGCTTCTGCAGCGTGTCGGGCGGTCGGGCCATACAGTGGCGGGCCTGCCGAAGGGTCGCATCTTCGCAACATCTCGCGACGACCTGATCGAGTGTGCGGCGTTGCTGCGTGCGGTGCGGCACGGTGAGCTCGACGCCATCGTGTCACACGATTCGCCTCTTGATGTGCTCGCGCAACAGATCGTCGCCGAAACGTCGTGCGAGGACTACACCGAGGACGATTTGTTTGCGCTGGTCCGAAGCAGTTGGCCGTACCGCGCGCTCGAGCGCAGCGCCTTTGACGCGGTCGTGCAGATGGCCGCGGAAGGTTTCGCCACCAAACGCGGCCGTCGGGCCGCGCTCATCCATCGCGACGAGGTCAACGGACGCCTCCGTGGTCGTCGCGGCTCACGTCTGCTGTCGATCACCTCGGGAGGCGCCATTCCCGAGGTGGCGGACTATCGCGTCGTGCTCGATCCCGAAGACACGTTCATTGGCACGCTGAACGAGGACTTCGCGATCGAGAGCAGCGCGGGAGACGTGTTCCAACTGGGGAACGCGTCGTGGCAGATCACCCAGATCGGACCAGGTGTCGTGCGCGTGGCGGACGCGAAAGGTGCGCCGCCGACGATTCCGTTCTGGCTTGGCGAAGCACCGGCGCGGAGCGATGAGCTGTCGCGTGCGGTCAGCGACCTCCGGCGCGAGATCGATCGGTTGCTTTCGGACCAGTCGACACCCCCCACCATGTCGGGACACATCCCTCCTTTACCCGTCGCACCCCTTTCGCCGGTAGTACCCTCTTCACCCGAAGTACCCCATTCACCCGTAGCGCGGGACTTAAGTCCCGCGATCGCGTGGTTAACGGCAGAAACCGGCGTGTCCGATGCAGCGGCAGAGCAAGCCGTGGCCTACCTCGCTGACGGCCGTGGCACGTTAGGTGTCCTTCCCACGCAAGACACGCTCGTGCTCGAGCGTTTCTTCGACGAGTCCGGCGGTATGCAGCTCGTGCTCCATGCGCCGTTTGGCAGCCGGGTGAACAAGGCCTGGGGCCTGGCGCTACGGAAGCGGTTCTGCCGCCAATTCAACTTCGAGCTGCAGGCGGCAGCCACGGAGGACGGGCTGTTGCTCTCACTCGGCCCACAGCACTCCTTTCCGTTGTCGGACGTCTTCCGTTATCTACATTCGGCCACGGCGCGTGATGTGCTCGTCCAGGCCTTCCTCGATGCGCCGGTTTTTCAGACGCGATGGCGGTGGAACACGACGATCTCGCTGGCAGTTCCGAGAAACAGGAGCGGCAAGAAAGTCGCTCCGCAGCTTCAGCGAATGATCGCGGACGACCTGATGGCCGCGGTGTTTCCCGATGCCGCCGCCTGCCTCGAGAACATCCCCGGCGATCGCGAGATTCCCGATCACCCGCTGGTCACACAGGCGGTGCAGGATTGCCTGCAGGAGGCCATGGATTTCGACGCGCTCGCAGCCATCCTGGATCGCATTCACCGCGGTGAGCTGCAATGCATCGCTCGCGATACGACCGAGCCGTCCGCGCTCTGCCACGAAATCCTCAATGCGCGGCCTTATGCGTTTCTGGACGATGCGCCGTTGGAGGAGCGACGGGCGCATGCCGTGTACACGCGCCGTGCGGGTCAGCCTGGAAGCGCTAGTGACCTGGGCGCGCTGGACGCGGCGGCGATCGACCGCGTGTGTGACGAAGAGCGGGTCGATCCGCGTGATGCCGACGAGCTCCACGATAGCCTGCTCACCGCGGGGTTCCTCACTGACGAGGACACGGACCACATCGCGCCTGCGCTCGTCGTCGAGCTTCGCAAGGCACGACGCGCCACATTCGCCACAATCGCGCCATCCGGGCCGCGCATCCTCATTGCCGCAGAGCGGCTGCCAGAGTTGCTCGCCGTGTGTCGCGATGCGCTCCTCGACGACCAGCTCGACGCTCCCCCGTCGCGCGCTGCTAAAACCTGGAGCAGGGACGAAGCGCTCGTCGAGCTCCTGCGTGGGCGCATGGCGTTGGTCGGCCCGACAACGCCGCGCGAGCTCGCCTCGCCGCTGGGCGCGATCGAAGCGGAGATTGACGTCGCACTGCAGGCGCTCGAGTCACAAGGCCTTGTCCTGAGAGGTCATTTCCGATCGTCGGCCGATGAATGGTGCGATAGACGGCTCCTTGCCCGGATCCATCGATACACGCTCAATCGACTCCGGGCAGAAATCGAGCCCGTCAGCCAAGCCGACTTCATGCGCTTTCAGTTCGACTGGCAACACGTCAGCCCGGGACACCGCTTGTCTGGCATAGACGGTCTGCATCACGTAATCAGTCGCCTGGACGGCTTTGAAACCGCCGCTGGCGCGTGGGAAAGCGCCGTGCTTCCGGCGCGGATGGATCGCTACGACCCGTCGGCCTTGGACATGCTGTGCCTGACCGGCCGGGTTGGTTGGGCACGTTTGTCGAGGATGCCGGGCACCTCCCGCCTGATGCGTGCGACGCCGGTCGCGCTGTTCGTTCATGAGCATACGACTGCGTGGAAGCGGCTGGCCGCTGTAGATGTCGACGCTCAGTTCGAGGGTGGCGGAGGTCTCAGTTCCCCCGCCGAAGCAATATTGAACACACTGCAGTCACGCGGGCCGTCATTCGCTTATGAGCTCGCCGCGGCCTGTGCACTCAGCGAGGATGACCTGAGGCAGGCGCTTGGCGAACTGGTCTCGGCCGGCCTTGCTTCATCTGATGGATTTGCAGGCCTCCGGGCACTCATCGCCGATCGCGACAGCAGTCCGCGCGCAGGCCAGTCGGCGGGCCGTTGGGTTGTCGCGCGGGACTTTAGTCCCGCGATCAACCCGGACGAAGACGCGGTAGATGTCCAGGCACGGGCGCTTCTCCGTCGGTATGGCGTGGTCTGCAGGCGCTTGCTGACACGTGAGGCCAATGCGCTCCCATGGCGTGTCCTGGCGCGGGTGTATCGCCGGCTCGAGGCACGCGGCGAGATTCGAGGAGGGCGGTTCGTCTCGGGTCTTTCAGGCGAACAGTTTGCCCTCGCCGAGGCAGTTGAGCGCCTCCGGGAGGTTCGACGGACACCGCACGATCATCGCATCGTCGTCATCAGCGCCGCCGATCCCCTCAATCTCGCCGGCATTGTGACCACAGGTGAACGCGTCGCTGCAATAGCGTCCACTCGAATCGCTTATCGCGACGGCGTGCCGCTCGCAGCAATGGAGGGCGACTACATTCGGCCGTTGGCCGAGATCAATCCAGCAATTGCGGCGGACGTCGCCAGTGCGCTTGCGGGCCGGCGTGTGCCGCCGGTACTGAGCGGTTTCGTCGGCAGAGCCGGGTAGTTACGATAGTTGCCAGTTTCCAGTTGTCAGTTCACCGCCCCGAGGTCTGCGAAGGTTGTGGCTGTAGGTACTTGTTGAACCAGTTCAGGTACCGCTGCAGGCGATCGCGCTCGTAGCTTGGGATCGTGAGGCCGTGAAACTGTCCCGGGTAGATCACGAGCTCGGTGTCAACGCCCAGGCTCTTCAGTGCCTGATACATTTGCTCGCCTCCGGCAATCGGGACGTTGAAGTCTTTTTCACCGCCCAGGAAAAGAGTCGGCGTTTTGATCTTGTGCGCGTTGAAAAACGGGTACGAGACCTTCAACCACGTATCCTTTGCCGTCCACGGCGGTCCGAGCTCCTGCTCGGTACTGAATGATGTACTGATCGTGGCCATACATTGAAAACTGCATCGAGCTGCCGGCGCCGCTGACGGCGGCTTTGAAACGCTGGTCCGTCGCGATGGTGTAGTTCGTCGAGATGCCGCCGTAACTCCAGCCGCCGATCCCGAGACGATTCGGATCCGCAACCCCTTGCCGGACAGCCTCGTCGACGGCACCAAGTAAATCGACGACTTCCAGGTTCCCCCAGTCAGCGTAGATCGCCTTCTGGTACGCGTTGCCGCGACCTGAGCTGCCGCGATAGTTGATCGCGAGCACGACATATCCCTGGGCCGCGAAGAATTCGCGATCGAAGCTGAATGCGTGCTCGTCCTGACTGTTGGGTCCCCCGTGAATCAGGAGGAGGGTCGGATATTTCTGCCCTGGCTTGTACGACGTTGGCTTGACAATCAGCCCATGGACTTCGGTGCCGTCCTTGCTCTTCGAGGAGAAGTCTTCAGTCGTGGCAAGTTGCAGCTCGCTTACGAGCGGCTCGTTGTGCTTGGTGAGTTTACGCAGGGCGCCGCCTTCGAGCGCGTATATCTCCGACGGCTCGGTGGGAGTAGTCGTCAGTATGGCAAAGTGCCCGTCCTTCCCGCGACTGAATGCACGCACCGATCTCCGGCCAGTGCTGAGAATCCTGGCCGCGCCTGGCGACGTGTTAGCCACCGGGATTGTCGCGACGTGCTGAGTCCGATCGTCTTGAAGGAGGAACGACACGCTCGTGCCATCCGCGGACCAGTGCAGGTTTGACACTGGGCGATCGAGTGAGGACATGAACACAGTTGGGGCCTGCCCAGCCGGAATGCCCGCGGCGGGTATGACGACCATCTTGTTCAAGTCGTACGCGCCGAACTTGTCGATATCTCCCAACAGCATCGCGATTCGCTGCCCGTCCGGACTCCAGACCGGACGACCCGACTCGCCTTCCGCGGTGCTCGTCAGCCGGCGCGGTTCGGCGTCCGCGCGAGCGTCGATCACCCACAGGTCGTCGTTCGACGTCCGGTCGGGATCCGTATGCGCGCGCTTGCTGCGAAACGCAATCTGCTTTCCATCGGGCGACCAGGCAGGGCTTGCGTCGTCGACTTGACCGCTGGTGAGGACCGTCGCGGATTTTGTCGCCAAGTCAAACACGGCGATATGGTCGTACACACGCGTGAGATAGCCGTCGCGGTCCTGCTTGAACTTGTAACGGTCAATAACGATCGGCGGCGGCGTCTTCCGTTTCCACCCGTCCTTCTTCTCGGGTTCGTCGTTGGGATCGTCGTCGGTTTTCACAAACGCAATGCGCGTGGAGTCCGGCGACCAGACGATGTCGGACACGCCGCCCTTGAGGTCGCTGACCTTCTGCGCCTCTCCGCCGCTGCGATTGAGCAGCCAGATCTGCGAGCCCTTTTTCTTTTCTTCCTCGGTGCCACGAGAGGCAACAAAGGCAAGGTACTTGCCGTCGGGACTCCAGCGCGGAGACGATTCGCTGTCCGGCGAAGACGTGAGCTGCAACTGCTCCGTGCCGTCCCATTTCACCATCCACAGGTCGGTGTTACGTTTGTCGGTCTCGGCGTTGATGGTGGTGACGGTGTACGCGACCCATGAGCCCTCGGGCGATCGTTGTGGATCCGATACCGATATGAGCCTCGAGTGATCGTCCAGAGTGATTGCTCGCTTTGCGGCTTGGGCCCGAACGGGGATGGGAGCGAACGTGGCAAGAAGGATTGCCACGCCCCAAACGATGATGTTGCGCATGACGCAACTATAACGGATGGGTCGCCTGGGACAGGTAGGGCGGGTGCCCGCCCTACCAGACCTACCTGCCCTACCCGCCTTATCTAGACGATATGGAAAGACCGACCTCGGCTTGCAGAGATACGCGGGTTACTCTGCTGGCTGGTGAAGGCTCACAGAGCAGAGCCGCATACAAGGAGGTCGGTCATGTTGGAGTCTACTCCTATCGTGGCATTCGATCAGCACGCGGCCTCGGTCGTGGCGGCGGTGTTGTTGCCGGGTCAGCGGACGCCGGCGATGCATGCGCTGGCGTCCGATCTCCCGACGATTCGACGGTTCCTGGAGCGGTTGGCGCTGCCGACCGTACGATGCTGCTACGAAGCCGGACCGTGTGGCTTTGAGTTGCAGCGTTCGTTACAGGCGCAGGGCATTGAATGTGAGGTCATCGCGCCGGCGCTGATTCCGCGGCGAGCGGGGAGCCGCGTGAAAACGGATCGGCGGGATGCCGCGCAGCTTGCGGTGCTATACCGCGCGGGCGCGCTGACACCGATTCACATTCCCAGCGAGCAGGAAGAAGCCGTGCGCGATCTCCTGCGCTGCCGCGAGGACATCTGCACCGATCTGCTGCGTGCCAAACATCGGCTCTCGAAATTCTTGTTGCGGCATGGGCGCCGCTGTCCGGACGGGCGCGCGTGGTCGAAACGCTACTTCGCGTGGCTGGCGATCCAACGCTGGTCGCTCGCCGCGCTCGAGCAGACGTTCGCGTCGTATCGACGGGCGATTGACGACATCGTGACCCGGCTGCGCGCAGTTGACGCCGATCTGCAGGCCGCACTCACCGTTGAGCCGCTCGCGCCCCGCGTCGCCCGCCTGCGCTGTTTCCGCGGGATCGATGATCTCACCGCGCTGACGATCGCCGTGGAGCTCGGCGACGCGTCACGCTTTTCCGCCGCGCGGCACGTCATGGGGTTCAGCGGCTTGGTCCCCTCCGAGTATTCGAGCGGCGCGACGCAGAAACGGGGCGGGATCACTAAAACGGGCAATGCGCACCTCCGGCGGGTGCTGGTCGAAGCCGCCTGGCATTATCGGCATCGGCCGGCGATCGGTCTTCGGCTGCGGGCCCGCCAGGCTGCCGCGCCGCCCGCAGCGATTCGCTGTGCCTGGAACGCGCAGCATCGGCTGCACGCCCGCTATCGACGCCTGCTCGCGCGCGGCAAGTCACCACAGCTCGCGATCACGGCGGTCGCGCGCGAATTGTCAGCCTTCGTCTGGGCGGCGTTGACGTCGTGATCGGATCGGCCGAGTCGTACGGGAGAATCCTCGAACGTTCTATGCGATAGACGACTTCGGTCTCGAATTCGCGCTTCTAGAGTGAGGCAGCTCCTGGCGACTCACCGTCATGCGGTACCCAACCCGCGTATATCAGAGTGATCGATCGTCGCTGCCGCTCGGCTGATCCGATGACCGCGTCAACAACAAGGCCCGCTCCTCACGACGAGGAGCGGGCCCGGAGAACACGAACGAAGAACGAATCTACCCGCTCATTGACACCGGTCTTTCCATATCAGAACTGGAACCGCACCCCGAGACGCACCAGACGCGGGTTCATGATTTCCAGCACCTGGTTGAAGCCCGTCGATCCGGTGGCTGTCACGTCGTACTGCCGCCCGAGAACCGTCGAGCGGTTCATCAGGTTGAACAGGTCGAGGTCGAGCGACAGCTCCGACCCGCGAATCGCGAACGTCTTGCCGACCCGCATGTCGAGCGACACGACGCCTGGAAGCCGCGAATCATCCGGATCCACGAGCAACACCCGCTTTTCCGGCGCCGACGCGTCGTTGGTCTCGACCGTCTCGAAGAACGGCATGCCGTAACCCTGCCGCGCGACCAGATTGCCCGCGAGATTCACGCCCCAGGGCAACTGATACAGGCCTGTGGCCGTCACCTGATACCGCGGGAGCATGAGATAAATCTCGCTCTTGCCGCTGCCAAAGGTCGGCGTCAGCACCTGACCACCGTCGATATTCGGGAAGATCGTCGTCGATGTCGGATCCTGAATCGCAACCGAGGGGTCATCGAAATACTCGCGATGACTGTTGGTCGAGAAGCCCAGGCGTGCCATCCAACGATTGGCCAGTCGCTTGGTTGCAGAGATCTCCAGCCCCAGGTACTGCTGGTGATAGCCGGGCCGGTTGCGGTAGTCGGCGCCGTTGCCCGGCGGCAAACTGGCGTCGCTTGGCGCGAAGAACGGCTGGCTGTACGCCCCAATCTCCGGTGCGGTGCCCTGCGCCACACCATCCTGCGTGTAGTCCGCGCGCGTCACGCCAACGAGCGGATAGACGATGTTGCCCGAGGACAGGTCCAGTCCCGTCCAAATCACGTCATTGAATCGCCGCCAAGTGAAGGCAGTACCCACCGAAAAGTTCGGCATGATTTCCCGATCGACGCCGACGACGAGTTCGTGGGTTTTGGGCGACGTCAGATCGGGATCGACACGGTTGAAGTTGACGCCAGATCCTGGATCATCGGGATCCACGCCCGTCCACCCGATCAACTGGTTGAGCTCACCGGGATCGGCGATGTTGTTGCCATTCCGATCGGTCGCGTCATAAATGAGAATCGCAAGCGACGCAGCTGAGAATCCCTGAACCGTGCCCGAACCAAGCTGTCCACCGAACATGCCGTAACTGCCCCGGAGAAGTGTCCGTCCAGATTCGTCGAGTGCGTAACTCACACCCACGCGCGGCGAAAGCAGGCTCAGATCGATCAACTTGTCTTCGGCTGGCGCGACGATCGCAGGCAGCAGGGACGGGAAGGCGGGATTGGCCTCCTGCGCACTCTCCAGCATCGAGGCGTACCCCCGATCGAAGCGCAGCGCGAGGTTCGCCGTCAGACGCCCGAGCCGGATTGTGTCGCCAACATAGAGACTTTGTGACACCACCTTGCTCGCAGCAAAAAACGGGCGCCAAATCTGCGCCTGCATCCGACGCGTCGTCGCGAAGTCGGCGGTGTGCAAACTGTCGACGCCGTTGCCCGGATACTCGAGGAACTCGTCGTCTCGCGTATGCCGGAAGCTGCCGCCAAACGTGATCTCGTGCCTGCCGCGGAACCAGTTGCCATCGACGTGACCGCTGTAGTCGGGGCGGTCCGTTGCATAGTCCTGGAAGTTGCCGCGACGGACGCGGCCAGCGTCGCGATACGCTGATGCGTCACCGCCCCGCGGCGTGAGCGAGAAGTTGTTTCCCACGTAGCCTACGCGTCCGGTGAGGAAAACGTTGTTGGCGGCCACGATGTTCACCTGGCCTTTGTAAAGCGGCGTCGGCCCTTTCTGATCCCAGGTCGTTTCGGGTGCGCGAAGCGGGCTCGCACCGCGGCCGTTCTTCACCTTGTTGCCGCGGAAATAGAGAAACTCAGGACGAATACGAGGCGTCAACTGCGCATTGGTCTTGAACGCAACGTTTTCGAGCTTGGTGCGATCGGGATCGCCGTTGAGCGTGAACAAGGTGCCATCGGTGCGGCCATAGGCTCCCCACACCCACCACTTGTCGCGCATCACCGGACCGCCGACGTCAAAACCCACATCGTCGAACTCTTTCATGCGGTTGCCCTTGCCCGACGGACCCGCCAGGTCCGCCAGTTCGTCCGGGAGATTGTTCGCCTGCCAGTCCTCGCGCGCGAGGATGTAGTGAGCTGCGCCGCTCGTGCGGTTGGCTCCTCCCTTGAACTGCATGTTGAGCTGAGCACCTGCGGTCGGATTCGTCGCTGAAGCGCCTCCAGTCGTCACGCTCATTTCCTGGAACATGTCGAAGGCGTAATACGTGGGTGAGCTCCCCGTCGCCGCAAGGTCGGTAATCGGAATGCCGTCGATGTTCCACGTGTTGTCCCCGCCGACCGCGCCCTTTGCCAGATAGTTGGACTGCTGCCCGGACTCGGCGCCACCGACGTTCACACGATCGACGATGATGCCGGGGACGGTTTGCAGCACGACCCACGGATCGCGAGACGAAGGAATCCGCTGCAGCTCGTCATACGAGATGCTGGTCGTCACGGTCTGACGACCCGGATCGACGATCGGCGGTTCCGCCGTGACCTGTATGGCTTCCGCGACACCACCGACCTGCATGGCGATACGGAGCGGAACGCTCGAGCCAGCTGTCACCTGCACGCGCTCGTTCACATACGGGCGGAACCCCTGAAGGTTTGCATTCGCTGAATAGGTGCCGGGCGGGAGGTTGAGGAAATGGGCTTCGCCTTGATCGTCGCTTACGAGCGTCTGATTGACTGGCCCGGCAATTCCAACGGTGACGCCTGGGACGACACCACCTTGGGCATCGACGACGCTGACATCAATCCGGCCCTGGAACAATGTTTGAGCCGTAGCAGTCACCGTCGAGGACAGGAGGAGCGCGACTGCGAGACACGCGCGCACGTACGCCATGTAGCGTAGGTAAGGCGTGTAGCGCGGGACTGTATTCCCGCGAGGTATCTTCGTGAACATCTGAGAGCCTCCTGAAAGGCGCATCAAGGACAGAAGAGATGCGTTTCGTTTCGGAGGTCAGAGAAGGCAACCGAAGTACCACGAATCGCGTGTTCGTACCTCCACTCCACCCACTACGCAGGAACGTGACGAACCGTCTCAGGCCGGGACCAACGACCCGCAACCGATGACGAGCGAAGAGTCGCGGGCTACGGGACGGTCCGCGTCCAAAGCTCTGCGGCTTGCCGAAGATCCAACCAGATGTAAAGACAAGTGCTGGTGATCCAAAGAAGTGAGGGTGTCAGTGGCCCGCATTCAGAACCGTCTCTACTGCTGTGATGTCTGTTCCTCATAGGCCACAGTCAACACGTTGGCCAACGTGAGAACCGTGCCGTTGCCGACGTGTTCAGCGAATCCTGGCAACACTTCGAGCTTCGTCGTCTCTTCCAGCGACTTCTTGTCGCGGATGGCCTTCTGGACGTAGTCCATGGCAGCGGCAAAGTAGTCCCGGAGGTAGAGCAACTCCTTCGCCGGGCCGGTGACTGGCATTCCAGGTTTTGCGTGTCCGAAGATGAACGTGGCGTCCGAATGGCGCTTGGCGACGCGCTCGAGAATGCTCATCCAGTTCTTGATCGACGCCCCGCTCGGTCGATCGATTCGCGGATGGAAACGATTGAACATCAGATCGCCCATGTGGACGACGTTGGCTTTCTCGAAGAAGATCACTGCATCGCCACCGGTGTGGCCCGGGCCGTAGTAGTGGCCCCATACCTTGTCGCCGGCAACCTCTTGTGACCAGCTCTCGCCAAACGTCAGGTCCGCATATGCCTGATTCGCGGATGTGCCAGCCTTGGTAGTGGTGTCTTTGTGCAGCTTGGCGCAGCGCTCCTGCTGCACGATGGTTTTGACTGCGGGCCGGAAGACGGTGTTACCCGCAGTGTGATCGCCGTGGTAGTGCGTGTTAATCAACAGTTGAATGCCTTTCGGTGATTTCTGCTGCAGCCCCTCAACACACGCTTTGGCAGTTGTCGGGAATTGCGCGTCCACCGCAACCGCGCCGTCCGGCGTCGCGAGCCATCCAATCGTGCCGCCCTGACCCGTAAAAAAGCCGACATTGCGGCGAATGTCTTCGAACTTCGTCACCGGCGGCGCCGGCGGAGTCTGGGCGGGTTGCCCGAGCAACGGAGCACGCCCGAAGGCGGTGCCTGCGAGCGCGAGCGACGACGTGGTCAGAAACGTGCGGCGATCGAATGTCACGGGATGTCTCCTTGAAGGGGCTGTCACGTACGATGCATGGAGGCGCGGGAACACGGAACGCCAGGGTTCAGTCGACCCATCAGACATCTGAATACCCGACACCAAGTTTTGTCAGCGCTTCCTCCGGGCAACCATTCCAACGCACCGATCGGTTGCCCATATATTGCAGATCGTCAATGCCCATGCGGGTCGTCCAGAAGCCGGCTGCTGTCAGATCACGGAAGCTCGTGAAGAACGCGACCCCGTGTCGCAGAGGAGGTGGCGGCTCGTCCGGGCCCGTCACGGTTTGCGCCGGCCACGCAATGTCATCGAGGACGGCTGTCTGTTCAGCGGCCCCGCAGTCGACAAACAACTTGTCGAACCGCTTCTGACACTCGAGGTCGAGCCACGCCAGGCCACCGCGCATGCCGGTCTGCCGCGTGGGCTGATCGAGCATCATGAAGTCCATGAACTCGGGCACACCCGCGTCACTGGCGCTGCCTGATCGCTCGTCTTTTGGAATAATGAGGTCCACGAGCACACGGACGGTTTTCCACTCGGTCGGCGTGAAGAACTTCGGCTCGAATGGCGCCTGTGGCGTGACGGCGGCTTTCGCCGCTTGTGCCAGGTGGTGGGCCTGATGTGCTTCGGCGTCGGTCCACGAAAACCCTGCGGCCAGCGGCGCCGAAGCCAACAACCGGAGCATTTCGCGACGATGTAAATGGCTCATCTTCAGAGACTCCCCGCCTTCCTCTGCTCCGCGATGTACTCACTCGTCCGCCACGCGAGCGCGAGGATTGTCCAGGTCGGGTTCTTGTCTGCTTGCGACACGAAAGGCCCGCCGTCGGCCACGAACAGGTTCTTCACATCGTGCGCCTGGCAGTTCTTGTTCAAGACCGAACTGCGCGCGTGGCTACCCATCCGCGTCACGCCGAGCTCGTGGATGATTCGTCCGCCCGGTTCGATGCCGTAGCCGTCCGCCTCGGTGGGCATCGTTGAAAGCGGCGTGCCGCCCATTTCGTGAATGATCGCGCGGAAGGTCTCCTGCATGTGTTTGACTTGCTTGTATTCGTGATCCGTCCACTTGAAATGGAAGCGCAAGACAGGGATACCCCATTTGTCCACGACCGTCGGATCGATCTCGCAATAGCTGTTTTCATTGGGCACCATCTCCCCGCGGCCCGAGAAACCGACGGTTGCCCCATAGAACCGGCGATAGTCGTCTTTCAATTGCTTGCCGTATCCGCCTCCTGAAATTGGACGCCCGGAGCTCTCCGTGCCGTTGTATTGATGAATCCCGCCGAAGGTGCCGAACCCCGGCATGCGCCGGCCGCCGCCGATCTCGATGTGATAGCCGCGCGGGAAATCAAGCTTGCGGTTGTCGAGCCACCACGGCATGTAGAGATGCGAACCGCTGGCGCCGTCCTCGTTATGAGGAACGCTGTTCATCATGCGCGGGATGAACCCGCGCACGCTGGTGCCTGTCGAATCCGTGATGTGGCGACCGACAACGCCGCTGGAATTTGCCAGCCCCTCTGGGAATTTCGACGATCGGGAATTCAGGAGAAGGCGCGCAGATTCGCACGCGCTGGCGGCGAGCACGACGATTCTGGATCGCACATGGTTCTCGCGGCCGGACGCTTTGTCGATGTAGGTGACGCCGCTCGCCACGCCGCTCTCATCGACGGTCACCTCGCGCGCCATGGCGCTCGTGATCATCGTCAGGCGCTTGGTGGCCAGCGCCGGCG
Organism: uncultured Acidobacteriota bacterium; assembly: GCA_963846425.1. Lineage (GTDB taxonomy): Bacteria > Acidobacteriota > Vicinamibacteria > Vicinamibacterales > UBA2999 > JACCSI01. The sequence continues at coordinate 704,964 of CAWJVW010000005.1, forward strand.
GGAGCAGGACTGACGGCGACGAGAAGTTCGCGTGCGCCGAGCACCCGCGTCCACACTGACCGCAGTAGTGACAGGCGGGCCGGCCATTGAGCGGCTGCGTGAGGATCGACAAGCGTGACGCGATGCACGGGATGTTCAGCTTCTCAGAAGCCTTTTTGATGAGCAGCTCGTAGCAGCGGGGTCTGGGCGGAGGTTGAAAGATGCCGTCAGGCTCGTTCGGCAACCCCTCCTTCGATCCAAACAGCCCGACCAGAGTGTCGACTTTGTCGTAATACGGCCTCAGATCGTCGTAAGTGATCGGCCAGTCGTCGCCGAGACCGTCGAGACTGCGCCGCCGGAAATCGTCGGGACCGAAGCGAAGCGAGATGCGGCCCCAGTGATTCGTGCGACCGCCGAGCATGCGTGTACGGAACCAATCGAAGCGCTCGCCGGGTGCCGTGGTGTATGGCTCGCCCTCGAGGGTCCAGCCGCCAAGGCCGGCGTCGAACTCGCCAAACTGTCGCTCGGGAGTTGCCGCGCCGCGGCGCGGGGAATCGTAGGGCCACGCGAACATTCGGGAATCGCGACGCGCATCCCACATCCCGCCGGCCTCCAGCATGACCACGTCGGCGCCGGCCTCGGTGAGGACCTTCGCCGCCATGCCTCCGCCGGCCCCCGAACCGACGATGCACACGTCGTACACGTGACGGTTTCGAACAATCTGCATGATCTGGCTGGTCCGGGGGTCAGGTCACCAGAAACGAGTCGTGGTTCTCCGACGCAGCCAGACGGACGCGATACGCGTAGTTGTTGTCACGTTCGCGCAGAATCTGCGCGTCGGCTCGTTTCTCGTGACCTGACCCCACCTGCCCGCGATTTTACGTCAGCTTGAACCGCAGACGCCTCAGGGGTAGCATCGGCCGGCGGGCCTGTGAAACCCGGGCGGAGCGGTGAACCGAAAGGACAGATGATGGCCTCGAGACGCGACTTCGTGAAAACGGTGGCGATGACCGGCGCGGGCCTCACAATCGTTCCGCGTCATGTGCTGGGCCGCGGACAGACACCTCCCAGCGATCGGCTCAACATCGCCGGCATCGGCGTCGGCGGCATGGGGAAGATCAACCTGCTCAACCTCGCGCGTCAGAACAATCTCGTGGCGCTCTGCGACGTCGATTGGGACTATGCCGGCAAGGCATGGGACACGCTCAGCGCAGACTTGACACGCGAACAGGACCGCCTCCCCAAGGTCACCGACGAAGAAGCGCGCCGCAACAGCATCGATCGGATCGAGTCACTGAAAAAAGTGATGGCCGAGGACTTGCCGCGCATCAAGCGTCATCGCGATTATCGCGAGATGCTCGAGCAGCAGAAAGACATTGACGCGGTCGTCGTTGCGACACCCGACCATACGCATGCCGTCATTGCATTGGCCGCGATGGATCTCGGCAAACATGTGTACGTGCAGAAGCCGCTCACCTGGTCCGTCGAGGAAGCACGCGAGCTCGCCGCCAAAGCAAAGAAGAAGAAGATCGCCACGCAAATGGGCAACCAGGGACACTCCTGGAACGACGGCCGTCAGGTCGTGGAGTGGGTGCAGGCCGGCGCCATCGGCGATGTCCGTGAAGTGCACGTCTGGACAAACCGCCCGCTCGCATACTGGCCCCAGGGCATTCCGCGACCGGAGCCGCACCGGATTTCGACCTTACTACCGTGGGACATGCCGGGCGTGATGACGCGGCTGGCCAACGCAATGGGTCTGTACTCGGTACCCGGCACGTTGGAATGGGATCTCTTCCTTGGCCCCGCTCCCCATGTGGAGTATCACCCCGTCTATCACCCCTTCAACTGGCGCGGGTGGGCAGACTGGGGCGTCGGTGCGATTGGCGATATGGGAGCGCACCTCATCGACCACGCGTTCTGGGCCCTCGACCTCGGCCATCCGACAAGCGTCGAAACAGTGTCCACGCCATACAACAAGTCGTGCTTCCCGATGGCAACGACGACGTACTACGAGTTTCCGGCGCGGGGGTCAATGCCGGCCGTGAAGCTCACGTGGTATGACGGCGGGCTGTTGCCGCCCAAGCCGGAGGAGCTTGGCGAAGAAGCGCTCAACCCCACGGGAGGCGGGCTGCTCGTCGGATCCAAAGGCAAGCTGCTCTACGACACCTACGGCCTCAAGCCACGGCTGCTGCCCAAGTCCCTGCACGATGCCGTCGGCACGCCGGCGCAGAAACTGCCGCGCATCACGACGAGCCACGAGATCAACTGGTCAGACGCAGCGAAGGGGAAGGGTGAGGCGTCCACGCCGTTTGAGTACGCCGCGCGGCTGACCGAAACAATGCTCCTGGGCATCGTCGCACTGCGCGCGGGCACCAAGATCCACTATGACGGCGCGAAAATGCGGATTACGAACAGTGCCGACGCCAACGAGTATCTGAAAAGGGAATACCGAAGGGGATGGTCACTGTGAATCGCGTCAGTTCGGCACCTAGAGTGGCCTGACCTTGATATTCCGGTACCAAACCGGGTCGCCGTGATCCTGTAGCGCAACGTGCCCGCGCTTGGCCTTGGCGTACAGCGGGATCTTGCCAAACTTGCTCGCCTTGACCCTGGCCTGCCAATCCGGGCTCCACATTTCGTACTCGACAATCTTCACGCCGTTCAGCCAATGCTCGACGTGTGGACCCTTCACGACGAGTCTCACCGTATTCCATTCGCCAATAGGTTTGGTGACATCCCTCACCGGTGCGTGAACCGCGTAGTTCGATCCCGCTGACGTCAGCGGATCCTTCCCGTCACGATGGACGGCGTTGTCGAGCACTTGAATCTCCGGGCCCGACCACCACGCCTCGTCGCCGTCCTTGACGACGTGAAAGAAGACCCCGCTGTTGCCGCCCTTGGCAAGCTTCCACTCGAGGCTCAGCTCGAAGTCGCCGAACTCTTCAACCGTGAGGATATCGCCACCGTCCGCCTCGCGCGACAACACGCCGTCAGCAGCCTTCCACCCTGCGCCAGGTGCCGGAGACTTGAACCCCTGCCAACCCGCGAGCGACTTGCCGTCGAACAGCAGCTTCCACCCCGCCTTTTGCTCCGCAGCAGTGAGCGTCGCCGCCCCTTGACCCTCGGTCATGACCACAACCCCGCCAACCACCAGCGCCGCTGCCAGTGCTAGTGTCCAGAATCCGAAATACGTAGCCAAATTTTCCGGCGCGCGGCGCCCGCATGGCAAGGCGCGACGACCGAGAATATTGAACATATTTGAGAGAGGAGCAACGCAGCCAGGCGGGATGCCCCGCGCGGAAAATGGCGACGTATTTCGGATTCGGGACACTAGAAATCGAGCTGCCGACGGCAGTACTCGAGGCATCGTCTCACCTCCTCAACGGTGTCGCCACCCTTGTATTCGTATTCGATGTTTGCAGGAATCGCCCACTTCTCGTCGCGCACCAAGCGCAATACTTCCGCGATCGGTGCGTCGCCCTCGCCCATCGGGACGACGGGACCCTGATTGCGTTTGCGATCCTTGATGTGCAGCGTCAGGATCGATCCGTGATGCCGCCGCAGGAACTCCACGGCATCGAAGTTGGCCGCGGTGAAATGCCCGATGTCGAGGTTCACGACGATGTGAGACCCCGTCTTCATCGCATCCTCGAAATTCTGCGGCGTCGCAAACTCGTTCGCGTCGATTCGGGAATGATTGTGCATCCCCACCTGCATCCCGTGCCGGGCGGCGATCGGTGCCACCCGCGGAACGGTCTTGATGTTGGATGACGCAGTAATACAGGGCGCCCCCAGGGCTTTCGCCATCTCGAAGCCACGCTCGATCTCGGCGTCAGAGAAGCTGTCCTGGAAGCTGATGTTGTAGGCCGAGAGCGTGACGCCCGCCGTTCTGAACTTCTCGGCAGTGCGGCGGAACTCGTCGAGCGACACGGTCTCGCGCCAGCGACGCATCTCGTCGCGCGAGATCCCATGCGGCTCGACATGCCCTTGCCACAGCTCACAGCTCCGCAAGCCAATCGCCTTCATCGCCTCGATTGCGGCGTCAAGCGGCCTGTCGCGAAAACTGTAGCTTTGCACACCGAGCGTGACGCCCTTGTATCGCGCGTCGGGCAACTGCAGCGCACGGCCAGCGAGCGGACGAACAACCGCAGCCACGAAGCCCCTCATAGCGATTCGATGCCATTCGCGTCTTGTCAATCGCATGACACTCTATACCGGCATGCGGCATCGGGACAGGTTTCCAACCTGTCCCGTTAACCTGTCCCCGTATTTGTCCCGTTAACCTGGCCCCAAACCCCGCGCGCGACTGGCGGCTGATAGGTGTCGAGTCCCTCGGGGCGCCAGCTGAGCACACGCTCCTGCTCGGCGCTCATGTAGCACGCCATCAACAACTCGGTCACTTCGAGCCCTGCCTTGAAATCCAGCTCAGGCTGCACACCGTCCCGAAACGCCTGCACGAACGCTCGATTTTCGCCTTCGTAGCCGTATTCAGCTGATTCGTTTCCGACGATCGGCATCAGACCCTGCTCGGCATTTTGCTTTTCGACGAGATCTTCGGCTGCGTCGCTCTGCAGACGCCGCGAGAGGAACACCTTCGTGGAGGTGTCGAGGGTGCTGACCGACAACGAGTATTCCGGTCCAAGCAACTCCATGGTGAGCCGTAAGCCAGCCCCCACGTAGCTCCACGACGTCGTCGCCTCGACAACCAGCGGCGTGCCAGCCTCATCCACGTAGTTGACCGACGCCCGTGCGAAATCTTCTGCCGGATGGCGCGCGTAGTCGGTTTCCGACCCCATCATCTCCTTCAGCAGCCGGACGTATTCAGGACGCGACCATTTGAGCGAGGCGATCTGGGCTGACACCTTGGTGGGCCGGATGCTGTGGCGCGGTGCGCCCGGCTCGGTCAGCAAGTAGCGTCCTACTTCCAGGCTGTGGCACATCATGTCGTTCAAGACGCCGCCGCCCTGCAGGTCGCCGCGCCAGAACCACGGCATGTGCGGACCGCCATGCTCCTCGGCTGCTCGGGCCAGATACGGGCGCCCGGACAATGCTGCGCCGCGCTCCCAGACAATAGTCTTTCCACGCTCGACTCCGGGCGCAAAGAGCTGGTTCTCGAGATACCCGTGCAGCACGCCGGCCTTGTCGGCGAGCTCCACCATGCGACGCGCTTCTGCAACGTTGCGTCCAAGGGGTTTCTCACATGCGACACCGACCAGATCTGCGCCGCGGGACCGCGCGTGCGCTATTTCCTCCATGTTTTCCACACGCGCGTAATTGGGGCCGCAGATCCAGATGCAATCAATGGCTGGGGCTGCCGCCATCTCCGCAATCGAGTCGAACGCCGCGGCCTCGCCAACGTCCAGCGACCGCGACAGTGCAGCAGCTTCTTCAGCATGGTGTCGCGTGGGACTCCAGATGCCGCGCACATCGGCGCCGCGCACCGCGAGCCACGAGCGGATGTGAAATCGAGTGATGAAGCCACTGCCGATGAATCCAACGCCGAGCGTCCCTCGCGCCATGGGTCTGTTCTTTGAACTGAAAACTGTTAACTGGAAGCCGACACGTCCCAACGCAATATAATCCGCCCGCACCCACTATGACCAACACCCCGACGACAAAGCTCTCCATCATGATGTTCCTCGAGTACGTCATTTGGGGATCGTGGTTGCCTCTGCTTGCGCTGTATCTGGGCGATGTGCTTGGGTTCTCGGGGTCCGAGATCGGCTGGATCTTCGCTACGCCGGCGATTGCCTGCATCGTGGCGCTCTTCGTTGGCGGACAGCTGGCCGACCGCGTCATGTCCACCGAGAAGCTTCTGGCCGCCATGCACGCCGTCGGCGGTGCGGCGATGTTCGCGCTGGCCTATCAGACAACGTTTTGGTCGTTCTTCGCGATCATGCTGCTGTACCAGTTGGCGTACATCCCCACCATGTCGCTCACTAACGCCATTTGCTTTCATCACGCGCAGGACGCACGCCAGGAATTCGGACGCATTCGCCTGTGGGGCACGATCGGCTGGATAGCGGCGAGCTGGCCGTTCGTCTTCATCCTTGCAGGCAAGACCGGCACGGCACTCGAGTCCGCGCTTGCGAGTATTTTCGTCGTCGCGGGCATCTCGTCGTTCGCGCTCGCCGCGTTCTCGCTGACTCTGCCGCCCACGCCTCCGGCGCGTGGCACGGGTGCCGCCAATGCGCCTCTCGAAGCGATCCGATTTCTTGCCGTCCCCGTCTTTCTCGTGTTGTTCATCGTCACGTTCATGGACGCCCTCGTACATCAGGCCTACTTCCAGTTGACAAGCCCGTTTCTCGAGCGCGCCGGGCTGCCAGCCAATTGGATCATGCCGGCGATGAGCATCGGTCAGGTCGCGGAGATCGCCACCATGGCCGCTCTTGGCGCCGTGCTGAGCCGGCTCGGATGGCGAGCGACGATGGCGATCGGGATCGCGGCGCACGCGGTGCGGTTCTTCGTCTACGCGATTGGCGATCCGCTGTGGCTGATGGTCGCCATCAACGTCGTACACGGCATGTGCTATGCGTTCTTCTTCGCTGCCGTCTACATTTTCGTCGACGAGCATTTTCCGAAGGACTCCCGCGCGAGCGCCCAGGGTCTGTTCAATCTGTTGATTCTTGGGTTGGGACCGTTCGTCGGCAGTTTGCTATGGGGCAACCTGGCGGACCGGCTAAAAACGCCGGCGGGCGAAGTCGACTTCGAGCGGTTGTTCCAGGCGCCGGCCTGGCTGGCGGTGGCGGCACTCGTGCTTCTTCTGGTGGCGTTTCGACCGGCCGCGTCGGCCCACGGTCCACGGCCTACGGCCCACGGTTGATTACGCAGTGAGACTTCTACCGGCGACTGAAGATCGGCGACCTGCGTAGACCGGCGACCGTGGACCGTGGGCCGTATTTGCCTGCGCGGTGTCCAATACTTTATTCGCGTCAGATGACGTCCCGCCTGGCCGCAGCCGTAAGCTTTCTCGTTCTCTTTGGTGCTCCTCTATTCGCGCAAGAACCGGCGCCTGAGCCCGGCATTCGGTTTCAATCCGTCGTCGTCCAGGGCATGACGACCGTCCGAGATCTTCAAAACAAGCATGGGAGCGAGGGCTTCCAGGCCATCCTTCACTTGAACCGGATCGATCTGGAACATCTCCGTCAAGGATCCACGTTGGTTGTGCCCGAACACCCCGCGACAGTCGCCGACCTCTCGCCGTTTCCACAGTCATTGGGAACGGATGCACCACCCCGGCTGCTGCTGGTTTCGAAGCGAGTGCAGGCCTTTGCAGCCTACGAAGCCGGATCGCGTGTCCGATGGGGCGCAGCAAGTACGGGACGACGCGAGACGCCTACGCCAAGCGGGCTATTTGCGACCAACTGGAGAGCCAAGCTTCGCAGGAGCTCGGACAACGCGGCGTGGTTACTGCCCTGGTACTTCAATTTCATCAACGCATCGGGCGTTTCGTTCCACCAGTTCGCACTTCCCGGATATCCCGCGAGCCACGCGTGCGTACGACTCGTTGAAGCAGACGCGCGGTGGATTTATGAATGGGCCGAAACGTGGGTGCTGGCTGACGAGGGGCGGAGTATTGACGTCTACGGAACGCCGGTCGTCGTATTTGGCGAGTACGATTTCGAGAAGCCAGGACCGTGGACGCGCCTTGCCAGCGAGCCGACCGCCACCGAGATCACACTCGATGAAATCACCCGCGCGCTGCAACCCTATCGCGAAGCGATCGCCGAACGTGTGGAACTGCAGCGCGCGTGGGTCAATCGGCCCACTGGGTTTTGACCGTCGACCGTAGGCCGTGGACCGTGGACCGGCGACTGGAGACCGGAGACCGGCGACCACCGAATCACTTCTGCATGAACATGTAATCAATCGCCAGATTGGTCAGCGCTCTCACGCCCACGGGAAGGGCTGATTCATCCGCAAAGAACAGCGGCGAATGATTCGACGGCGCGGTTTTCACATCGCGATCCCTGGGTGTCACGCCCAGAAAGAAAAACATGCCCGGTACCTTCTGCTGAAAGAACGAAAAATCCTCAGCGGTGCCTGTGAGCGGGCCGATGCGAACATTGTCAGCGCCGGCTACCCGCTTCAGCGTCGGGGCCATTCGCTCGGTGAGTGCCGGGTTGTTGATCGTCACCGGATACCCGATGCCGTATGTGACAGTCGCCGATCCCCCTGCCGCTTCCGCTGTCTTCGTCGCGATATCGCCAATCCGGCGGTGGATGTCTTTCCGGACGTCTTCGTTGAACGCACGCACTGTGCCCTGCAATTCGACTGTCTCCGGGATGATGTTGAAACGGTTGCCACCGTTGAACGCGCCGATCGTCACCACGGCCGGCGCCTCGGTAATGTTCACCGTGCGACTGACAATCGTCTGCAGCGCCATCACAATCTGTGCGCCTATGACAATCGGATCGATTCCACCCCACGGCACGGCGCCATGCGTCTGGCGACCTTTGATGTGAATCGTGAACGAGTCACCACTTGCCATCAGCGGACCGGCACGATAATCAATCATTCCCGCATGCAGTGGAAATACATGCAATCCGAAGATTGCGTCCACCTTTGGGTTCTCGAGCACGCCCTCTTTGACCATCAACTCGGCGCCGCCCTGCTCACCCGCAGGCGGACCCTCCTCGGCTGGTTGAAAAATCAACTTGATGGTCCCCGGCAGTTGGTCTTTGACTCTGGCAAAGATGGTCGCCGCGCCCAGCAGCATCGCCATGTGGTTGTCATGTCCACACGCGTGCATGACACCGACATCCTGACCGTTCCACTGTGTCTTGACTGTTGACTTGAACGGCAGATCGACCTGCTCGGTCACCGGCAACGCGTCCATGTCCGATCGCAAGGCGACGACCGGGCCGGGCTTTCCTCCGCGGAGTACGGCAACGACACCGGTGTGCGCTACGTTGGTCGTGACTTCGTATCCAAGCTTCTTCAGTTCCTCTGCAATGACCTTCGATGTGCGCACCTCCCGGTTGCCGAGCTCGGGGTGCTGATGAAAGTCGCGGCGCCATGTGACGACCTGGGGCGTCAACTCCTGCGTCAGACGATCGATCTGCGTGACAAGCGGGTTAGGCGTTTGTCCGAGCGAAACAGAAGGCAGAAGGAGGAGCCCTGCGAAGAAGACTGTCGCGATACGCATGCCGGAATTGTATCGACGGTGCTTCTGAGTCGCTACAGGAGACGAACGCTTGGGCGGCGAGAATCGAACACTACATGGCCGCTTGCGGACACCCTTGGGTCCGAAGAATCGGCGATTTGAGGAAGATCGGGCGTTTTTGACCAAGAAACTGGCACGACGCTCGCTACGCTCGACACCATGCTCAGCGATCTCCGCCTCGGCGTCCGGCACTTCATGCGCCGTCCAGGCCTCACCTTCGCCGCCGTGCTCTCGCTTGCGCTGGGCATCGGGGCCAATGCCGCAATCTTCAGCGTCCTGCACAGCGTCGTGCTCAACCCCTTGCCCTACGAAGACCCCGAGCGTCTCATGATCGTCTGGGAGACCAGCGCCGACAATCCAGACCGCTGGGTGGCGCCCGCAAACTTCGTGGACTGGCGTCGCGACTCGCGGACGTTTTCCTCGCTCGCCGCATTCGATGAATTCGCCCCGACATTGTCGGGCAGGGCCGAGCCTGAACGGCTTCGTGCCCTTGGTGCGTCGGGAACTCTGTTTACGACACTCGGTGCCACCGCCGCAATCGGTCGGACCCTGGTCCCGTCGGACGACGAACCGGGTGCAACGAGTGTTGCTGTACTCAGCCACGGGCTGTGGGGCCGACTGTTTGGCGCCTCACCTGACGCACTCGGACGATCGCTGCTGCTCGATGGGCGACCGTACACGATCGTTGGGGTCATGCCGGAAGGCTTCGAGTCGCCAGTGCAGGAAGGTATTGATATCTGGCTCAGCGGCGATCGTGGCGTGCCGCGGACGTTTCCCTTTGGCGGGGACCTAACCGCGGTCCGGGACTCCCACATCATCTTCGTGATCGGACGACTGGCTCCGGGAGTGACGCGCGAGGCAGCGCAGCAAGAACTCAGCGCAATGATGTCCGAACTCGCGCGCCGCTATCCGCAGACCAACGCAGGTCTCGGCGTCAACGTGAAGCCACTCCACGAGACTGTCGTGGGCGACGTCCGGGGGCTGATCGTGCTGCTGCAGCTGGCCGTTGGCATGATGCTATTCATCGCGTGTGCAAACGTCGCGCACCTGCTGCTCGGGCAAGCCGTCGGCCGGCAGGGCGAAATGACCACGCGCGCTGCGCTGGGAGCAGGACGAGCACGATTGATCCGCCAGTTGCTGGCCGAGACCCTCGTGATTGCCGTTCCTGGCGGACTCCTTGGCTTGTTGCTGGCCGTCTGGGGACTCGACGCGCTGGTTGGCCTGGCGCCGCGCGGACTGCCGCGAGTGCAGGAAATCGGCATCGACTCCAATGTCCTCGCGTTCACGATGGGCGTCACGCTGGTGACGGCTCTGCTCTTTGGCCTGGGTCCGGCCTTCCAGCTTGCAAAGCAGGGCTCGCTGACGCAGACCCAAGCCACCCAGCGATTGATTGGCAGTGGTAGCGTGCGGCGCTGGCACCACGCCATCGTTGTTACCGAGCTGGCCCTGGCGCAGGTGCTGCTCATCGGCGGGGGGCTTTTGCTGATGAGTTTTCTGGCAAGCCAACGCGTTCCACTCGGCTTTGCCACCGACGGGCGATTCGCGGCGGACTTGAGCCTGGCACCGGAGCGATACCTCCGCCCGGTCAAGGAAGGCGCCTTCGAGATCGATCCGACGACGAAGATTCAATTCGTGCAAGCCGTGCTCGAGCGTCTCGAGGACACATCTGGGATTCGCAGCGCGGCCGCGGCTTTCACCTCACCGTTGAGCGGCGCGCCCAACCGTGGGATCAGCATCGCGGGACGCCCCGAAAAAGGGCCGGGTCTGGAGGAGAACGCCGACTTTCAGCTCGTAACACCTGACTTCTTTCGAGCAGTTGGCGTCACGTTGATTCGCGGCCGTGGCATTACCGCGCAGGATCAATCGACGACACCCGCAGTTGCCGTCGTCAATCAGGCGTTTGTGAACAAACACTTTCCGGCCGAGGACGCGATCGGACGTCGCGTCCAGTTTGGCGGAGCCTTCACTCACGAGATAGTCGGTATCGTCGCCGACATGCGATATCGCAACATCGAAACGCCAGCGGACCCCACCTTCTATATGCCGCTTACGCAGAACGTCGAGCGATGGCCCTTCCTGTCGTTTACGGCGTGGAGCGACGGCGACCCGGCCACCACCGTGGCTCTCCTGCGGGAGGCGATCAAACACGCGGATCCAAATCAAGCCATCACACGCATTCGAAGCTTTGACGAGATCGTGAGCACCGCGTTGTCCGCGCGACGGTTCAATACGATGCTGGTCGTGCTGTTTGCCGGGGCGGCGTTGTTGCTGGCGGCGGTCGGAACATACGGCGTGATGGCCTACGCAGTCTCAACCCGCACGCGCGAACTCGGCGTCCGCGCGGCTCTCGGAGCGGCACCAGGCGACCTGCTGCGGCTGGTCATCAAGCAAGGTGCGCTGCTCACGGCCACAGCAGTGGCCTTGGGGCTCGGCGTCGGGTTGGTCCTGACCCAATTGATGACCGCGATGCTGTACCAGGTGACGCCGCGCGACCCGCGTACGTTTGCCGCAGGCGCTGTGCTATTGACCATGGTGGCGCTGACGGCTACCTGGGTCCCCGCGCGGCGCGCGATTCGCGTCAGCCCGATTCGGGCGCTAAGAGAAGAGTGATCATGGAGGTTCGGACGTGCTCGGATAACATCCTGTTATGCGAGCTATCGTCGTGCGCGAGTTTGGCGGACCTGAGGTTCTGAAACTCGAAGAGTTACCCGATCCGCTGCCTGGCAATGGTCAGGTCCTGGTCAGGACGCACGCAGTAGGCGTCAATCCTTACGACACCTACATGCGCACTGGCAACTACGCGACGCGGCCCCCGCTGCCTTATACGCCCGGCGCCGATGCCGCAGGTGTGGTCGACGCGGTCGGGGCAGGTGTGCACGGCGTTGGTGTGGGCGCGCGGGTTCATGTGTTCGGTACGGCCGTGCACAAAAGCTACGGCGCGTACGCGGAAAAGGTGGTCTGCGAGCCCCACCAGATTCATCCTCTTCCCGAGCACCTGAGCTTCGCACAGGGCGCATGCGTTGGGGTGCCTTACGTCACTGCGTTTCGAGCGCTCCACTTTCGCGCCTGCATTCAGCCGGGCGAGACGCTCTTCATCCACGGCGCCAGCGGCGGCGTCGGTATCGCTGCGCTTCAACTCGCTCGCGCGTGGGGCATGACGATCATCGGCACGGCCGGCACGCGCGAGGGTCTCGAACTGATTCGAGCCCAGGGCGCACACCATGTGCTCAATCACCGCGAAGGGGGCTATCTCGACACGTTGAAGGAGATCACGAGCGGTCGCGGGCCGGACGTCATTCTGGAGCATCTTGCCAACGTCAACCTCGACAACGATCTGACCGCGATGGCGTACGGGGGCCGCATCATCGTCGTGGGCAACCGCGGGCGCATCGAAATCGACCCCCGCAAGACGATGGGCAAGGATGGAGCGATTCTCGGGATGGCGTTGTGGAACACGAAGGCGGAAGACGTCGAACGGATCTACAAGGCCCTGGATGCCGGGCTCGAAAACGGCACGCTGGCTCCAGTCGTCTCAACAGAACTGCCCCTGAGTGAAGCTGCGCGCGCACACGAACTCATCCTGCAACCGGGCGCGAAAGGAAAGATCGTGTTGACGCTGTGACGGCGGGCTCAGCCCGCCGTCTGCAGCCTACTTACGGGCGGCCAGTTCCTCGTCGATCACGCCCTGGAAATACTCGAACGGCTGAGCGCCAATGGCTGCCCGGCCATTGATGTACATCGTCGGCGTGGAGTTCACGCCGAGCTGTTCGCCCAGCTTCACGTCGGCGGCAATCGGGTTGGCGAACTTCCCGGAACCGAGACACTGGTCGAACCGGGCCGTATCGAGCTTGAGATCGGCCGCATGCTGTTGCAGGTTGGCAACGGCCATTGTCGACTGCTTGTCGAAGATCCGGTCGTGCATCTCCCAATACTTCCCTTGTTCGCCAGCGCAATGCGCGGCTTCGTGGGCCTTCGGCGCCTGTGCGTGGTTGGGCAACGGAAAATCCTTGAACACAATCCGGACTTTGTCGCCATATGTGGCGCGAATCTTCTTGAGGGTCGGACCGACCCTCGCGCAGTACGGTCACTGATAGTCCGAGAACTCGACGATCGTGATGGGGGCAGTTGCCGGTCCAATCGACGGGTCGTCGGCCAGGACTTCGACTTTCTGACGTGGCGGCTCCAGGAACACGCGAGAGGCCGGCGATTTCTTTTTCAAGTCGTCGATGAGCTGCGCGCGAGCCTGCTGCTGACGATTGCTCGTGAGAAACGTGCGAATCGACGCCCCGAGCTGCTCCATCGTTCGACCTTGCGCCCGGTCCTTGTTCTCGTCGAAGAACTGCTGGACGTCGGCGTCGGTCACCGGCTTGAGGCGCTTGGCGGTCTCCTGCGACGTGTATTGATCGGCCGGCATTCCCGCCGACTTCGCGGCCTCCTCGATCAGCACTTCGCCCACCATCTGATCGAGGACGTTGCGCTGGTTTTGATAAAGGAGCTGGTTCACCCGGGCCCGCTCCGCTGGATCCATCGATTGCCAGCGGTCATCGAGCTCCTTCATCGTGATCTTGCGGCCGCCGACCTCCGCGACGACAGAATCCGGATTCTGCGTGGCCGCCTGGTCCGAGGGCGCAGTCTGGGCTTTCGCGCAGGCAAGACCCGTCACGATCAGGAGCCCACCTATGAGTGCCTTCATCCTCACAGATTACACGGGTACGCCAGCATTAGGAATCCGTCGTCTCAGGAGGCTCAGGCGGGGTCGTCGGGTCCCCTTGCTCGTAGCCGATGCACTTGAGAACCGGCAGGGGCGGATACTTGGGAAATCGGCCATCGACGAACGAGAGCGTACACAAATAAAACGTCGACCGATTGGTCTGCACGATTCGACTGTGAACGCAGGTCGCGCAGAGACCGATGGCATCGCGGTCTGGCATGCTTGATAGGTAGTTTCGTTGCTAGAATGATCCTCATGCAATACAGATTGATGGCGTATGCCGCCGCAGGGGTTGCCGCGCTGGCGTTGGCGCCACTGTCAGCCCAGGATCCTGTGTTTCGGTCGTCTGCGCGGCCCGAGGTTCCTATTTATGCCACGGTCCTGGATGGCTCCGGACGTCTGGTTCCCGACCTCGAGCGCGGCGATTTTATGGTGTTCGACGATGGCAAGCCCGTCGAGTTGACGCAGTTTTCGAATGCCTCGCAACCTTTTACAGCAGTGGTCATGCTCGATACCAGCGCCAGCATGACGGCAAACCTCGAACTGCTGAACGTGGCGGCCGAGCAGTTTCTCATGCGCCTGCTTCCTGTCGATCGCGCGCAGGTCGGCGCCTTCAACGACAAGATTCAGCTCAGTGGACGATTTACCAACGATCGCGACGACCTCATCGCCGAGCTCGATAATCTTCAGTTCGGCAATCCAACACGATTGAACGACGCGATTGCCACCAGCCTCGACGCCCTCGAGCGTGTCGACAGCCGTCGTGTCGTGCTGGTGTTCACCGATGGCGAAGACACCTCGAGCAAGATCGGATTCCGCACGGTGATGGAGCGCGCGCGCAACGAAGAAGTTATGGTGTATGCAATTGGGCTGGAGTCCGAGTACTTCGACGGGCAGCGCGTTCGCCGAACGCGGCCGTCACGTGATTTGCGGAAGATTGCGGATGAGACCGGCGGCGGCTACTTCGAGTTGAAAAAGAATGACCAGCTCGCGCCTACCTTCACACGCGTCGCACAAGAGTTGCGCAGCCAGTATCTCCTCGGGTTTGCGCCCGCAGTCCTCGACGGCAAGCTCCACAAACTCGAGGTACGAACCAAAGCGGGCCAGCCCGTTCGGGCGCGCAAGAGTTATCTCGCCACGCCCGACCGGAATCTGACATCGAAGTAAGTAGTCAGGCTCAGGGCCCCAATCCGGGGCCTGATGCCTGAGGCCTGAACTACACGAAGACCACTGACAGGATTGTCACTATCAGCAGGGCGCCGACGGCAAGCTCCGCCGTGCTCGAGAAACTCCACTCGTAAATTCGAAACATCACTACGCTCCTAACCTTCCCAATTGGTTGGACGGAGCGGCGCAGCGAAAGGTTTCCTTTTGAAAACAGGCAAGAAAAGGCCGGGATCAGGGGGCTTTTTGGGTGAGGCGCGACCACTCGGCGCCGGCAAGCACTTCCTTCAGCAGCTGTTCGTTGCCGCGCAGGACCACGGCGAAGGCGCCGGGAGCGACAGTCACATCGAAGCGATGATCCTCGCCACGGCGGCGCACGGTGGGCTGCGCGATGCTGCCGAAGATCAAACGCGCCTCCGCGGGCCTGAAGCGGTCGCGTGCGTCAGCGCCTGATCCATCGCGATAGGTGTTGGAGGCCGTGCTGATGATCCACGTCACACCATTCGAACCAGATGAAACCGCTGGGGCGCGCGACGAGCCGATTTCGAATGACGACGAGGGTTCTGTGTCAATCGTGAACTCGAGTTCTGCGTCAATCCTTTCGCCCGCGATCCCCTCGTCGTCCAGGGTGACACCGCTAAGTTCCGTGGCCTTCCCGGTGCGTTTCAGCTCGTCAACGGCTCGACTATAAGCGTCCTGGGCCTTCCTTTCCGCGGCAACGACGGCCTCCTGAATCGTCTTCATCGCCGCGGCACTCGACGCTTGGGTATCGGGATGTAGCGGGTTGGCCCTGACCGTGATGCGACTCTCACCCTGTGCGGGCCAGACCACGAACCATTTCGCGCGTTCGCCACCCTGCTCCGGCACCTCGCCGGCCGCATCGGCGGCTGGATAAGGCAGCGCGGGCCGGACCGCCGCCACGAGCGCGTCCGTGCGATCGGACGTCTGACCCATGGTGGACACTGGTAGGGTCAGGAGCAGAAGGGCAAATGAAGAACGAAGAACGAAGTACGAAGTGGGAAGAACGGAACCAGGCACAAAGAACGACCGAACAGAACCACGGAACGCGTTGCCGGTTTCGTTCACGGTTCTTCGTTGGCCGTTTCGTTCTTCGTACTTGGTACTTCGTTCTTCGTTCATCCCATCATCTCGTGGCCTGCCAGAAGTCGGCGAGCAAGTTCGCACTAACTTGCCGCCGATAGTCCGCCGAGGAGCGAATGTCGTCGATCGGGGTGATCTCACCGCCGAGGACTGCCTGTGCTTGCTTCAAAGTACCGCCGGCCGAGAGCACGCGCTCGGTGCGGCGGAGGCGTATGACGGTTGGCCCAACGCTGCCGAGCGCGACCCTGACCTCTGGTCCACGCACGCCAGCGCACATGACTTTTGAAATCGCCTGCGCCCGGCGCGTCCCGACCTTGCGCCAGGACCTGCTTGCCCTCGATTCGTGGAATTTCCACGGCTACCACGAGCTCGTCCGGCCGGCGCACGGTCGTACGATAGCCCGGATAGAAACGAATAAGGGGCACGACCCGTTCCTCGTCGGCCGAGCGAAGCACGACGGTCGCATCAGCGGCTGCAAGTACCGGCAACGAATCTCCCGCGGGCGACGCGTTGGCGATGTTACCACCCAGTGTGCCGCGATTCTGGATTTGCCGGCCGCCAATCTCGCGCGCGGCCGCGACGAGCATCGGCAATCGTTTGCGGACCAGCGGCGAGGCGATGATCTCCGTATAGGTCGACAGCGCGCCGATTCGCAGCGTTTCCTTACTAGCGCTGATGCCACGGAGTTCCTGCAGCGGCCATAGGTCGATGAACCGCGAATCGTTCAGCGTCCCGAACTGCAGATTGACATACACGTCGGTGCAGCCTGCAAGCGGCGAAAGCGGGCCATCGTCCCGCAACATCTTCAGCGCCTCGTTCAACGACGCGGGTCGCCGCAAGCTGAGTGATGAGATCGCTGTTCGCATGGATCGGCGGGACTAAAGTCCCGCCCTCCTTTTCTTGCCGGCCTTACCTGTTCCACCAGCCCCACCCGCCCTACCTGTCCTACCCGCCCCCTTCTTGACCGCCCGATAAATTGCTTCATACCCGGTACAGCGGCACAGGTTGCCGGCGAGCGCGTCCTGAATTGTCTTCCGTACTCGCACCGCGCGGGATGGCGAGCGCGGCCATGATCATGCCGGGCGTGCAGATGCCGCACTGTGCACCGCCCTGGACGACAAACGCTTCCTGCAGGGGATGCAGTGCCCCGCCGTCCGCGAGGCTCTCGATCGTCGAAACGTCAGCGCCCTCGAGATGAGCCGCGGGAATCAAGCAAGAGTTGACGGGCAGCCCATCGATCAACACGGTGCAGGCGCCACACTCCCCTTCCCCGCAGCCCTCCTTGGTGCCGGTCAGGGCACAGTCCTCGCGTAATACATCGAGCGCCCGCTTCATCGGATGCACGTCGAGGCGACGGACCTTTCCATTGATCCGACACTCAATCATCGTCGTCCTTTGCCTTCTGCCTTTTGCCTTTTGCCTTCTGCCTTTTGCCTTGTGCCTTGGCCCCTGGTGAGAGTCGCGCCGACTGCATGATCTTCTCGGGTGTCGCAGGAATGGCGCGCATGTCGTATCCTGCATGCCGCAGAGCGTTGACCACGGCCGGCGCTGGGCCGTCTATCGGCATCTCACCGACACCTTTCGCACCATACGGTCCGTACTTGTACGGCCGCTCCAGAATGACTGTCTCGAGCGGTGGTGTATCGGGGGGCGTAGGGATGATGTAGTTGGTGAGCTGCGCGTTTGCCATCCGCCCATCGCGCATCACGACCTCTTCGAGCAGCGCGTAACCCAGACCCTGCGCTGTCCCGCCTTCAACTTGTCCCGCCACCATGATCGGATGGATGGCCTTGCCGATTTCAACCACTGCAGTCACTTTGGTTGGCCTGACCTCCCATGTTGCGGAGTCCACTTCCAGCTCGACGACGTTGCAGCCCCAACCGTAACTCCCATAGGCATCGCCCAGGTAGCGGTCGTCGTCCCACTCCAGTCCCGGGGGTCGCTCGTACTGCGTCGTGACGACGAACGCGCCGTGTTTGCGAAAGTACGACGCGGGCGATTCGCCGGCGAGCCGGTTGCGCATCTCGATGGCCGCGCGCTGCAGCAATCGGCCGACGACCATGCACGTTCGCGAGGCGACGGTAGGGCCGCTGTCGGGGACCGAATCGGTATCGGCTTCCGAGACTTCAATGGCGTCATATGGGAGCCGCAGCGCGTCAGCGACGATCTGGGCGTGCATCGTTCGTGTGCCCTGACCGATTTCGGTCGAGGCGACGAGGATGCGCACGCCTTTCGCGGTGAGCTCCAGCGATGCCTTCGAGGCCAGTTTCATCTCTCCAATGCCGGTGAAGCCGGAGCCGTGAAAAAACAATGAGAGCCCAATACCGCGGTTGGTGCCTCGCCACCGCCGCCGTTTGCTCGCAAATCCGGTCCGGCGCACGGCCTCACGGAGCACGGGCAACGCACTCGTGTCCTCGGGGAGGATCTGCCCCGTCGCTGTGGTGTCGCCCGGCTTCATCGCGTTCTTCGCGCGCAGCGAGACGGGGTCGATGCCGAGCATTTCTGCGATGCGATCCATGTGCACCTCGACGCCAAACTGCGTTTGAGGCGCACCAAACCCTCGAAAGGCGCCGTTGGGCGGCGTGTTCGTCCGCATGGCGCGCCCACGGAGGCGGACATTCGGGCACACATACGGGCCCGATGCATGGATCAACCCGCGAGACAGAACGACGGGGCTGAGCGTGCAGTACGCCCCTGCGTCGAGCACGACTTCGATGTCCATCGCCACGAGCCGGCCATCGCGCTTCAGACCGGTTCGATGCCGAATGATTGCGGGATGCCGCTTGGTCGTGGCAATCAGGTCTTCGACGCGGTCATAGATCAGTTTCACCGGTCGCCCAGACTTGCGGGCGAGCAAAGCCGCATGGCAGGCGATATGAGACGGATATTCTTCCTTGCCACCAAATCCGCCGCCGGTTTCCGTCTGCACGACGCGCACGCGGTTGCCCGGGATACCCATGACGACCGTAAGCGCGCGGTGCACGTAATAGGGACATTGCATGGAGCCGTATACCGTGATGCCATCGGCATCGGGCACGGCAATCACACCATTGGTTTCGATGTAGAGCTGCTCCTGATGTCCCGTGCGGTACTCACCCTCCACCACGACGTCGGCCTGAGCAAACCCGTCGGCAATCGATCCCTTGTCGATCGCGATCGATTTGAAGGCGCGGTTCGATCGTTCCGGATCGTAGAGCGCGGGCTGGGGCGTGTAGTCGATGTGGACCTTCGCACGCGTCAGCTGCTCGCGGTCCTCATGCGCCAACAGCAGGATCGGCTCGGCGAAGTGATAGACCTCATGCTCCGCGAGGCACGGCTGATCGTCGTCTATCAGCGCAACGATGTTGCGGCCGGGAACGTCACGGAAGTCCACGACGGTGAAGCCGGCGGTGTCGAACTCGAGACGAATGCGCTCGAGACGTCCGCGGGGGATGGTCGAGCGCACGGTGGCGCCGTGGAGCATGCCGGGAAACGACAGATCGTCGATATATTTCGCGGCGCCCGTGACCTTGGCGTCTGAATCCTTGCGGCGGACGTTTTTGCCGACGGCGCGTCCCACACGAGGACTTTAACTTATCCGCGGATTACGCGGATCACGCGGAACTGACCGCGGCGGATTGCGGGCATTTGCGAACGAAACTCGCCCGGCGGCCGGCCGCGAAGCGGCCGGGCGTTGGCGTGGAAGCGATCGTGATGACGAGAGCCCGACGGCTCATGTGGCTTTCGTCATCACGGTCGCTTTCACGCCAGACGCGCGGCTACGCCGCGTCGGCCGGGCGATTGCGGTTCCGCGTAATCCGCGCAATCCGCGGATGAATTTTCTGCGGGGATCAACCGCCTGAGATCGTCGGCACGATTTCGACGACGTCCCCATCGTTCAGCGGATGCTTGCGCACGCCGTGGAGGAGCATCTCGTCGTTCACGGCGAAATTGAAGATCGGATCCGCAAGCTGCGCGGCGATGCCTGGGATTTTGCGGTCGAGGGCGACGAGCAGCGCGGCGACGTCGGTGATCGACTCGTCGATCACGACTTGTGTCCCCGCCGTGGGTCGCAGCATGGCGGGGAACCGTACGGTGATGGCCATCATCCGCCCATCGTGGAGGCGAGCTCGGTTCTCCAGGGCTCCCGCGGAACTCCCTCGTCTGTCAGCTCCGAAATGTCGTAGAAACGCGACAGCATCTGATCGAATTCGGCACGATCGATGTGCTCGCCCTTGAAAGGCCCGGAGGTGTTCGGCTCCTCGAACCAGCGATCGGGCAGCGTATCGTCCTTGCGCCGCACGCCAAGACGATAGTTGATCATCCGCTCCACGCCCATGATGTTGAGCCCGGCGCGATCGAGTTCTTCGAGGGAAAACTGCAGGCCAGTCACGTTGGCGAGTTGTTGCTGAAACTCCTCGAGCCCGGGAAGCGACGGACTGTTGAACAGTTTCGTCGTGAACCGGCACATGCCGACCGCGTCCCCCACGGCGAAAACGTTCTCACAGGTGCGGACGGCGCGTTCTTTGTCCACGTAGCTGTTGGGCTCTGCGCTGACCGGGCCGCCGTAGAGATCCTCCTTGAACCCGGGGTCGTCGTTGATCTTCGCGTTGATCTCGAGGGTGACCCGGTTGCGGAGGTGATCCATGCCCCGGGTGGCGACCGCGAGACCCAGCGCGAATGCTTTGAGAATGCGCGCGTCATGGGGATCGCTTTGAAACAAGCCCTTCACGGCAATGCGGTACTTGAGCGCTTCCTCGGGATAGTGGCCGTGTTCGACGGCGCGTGAGCTGTCGGCAAGCACGTTGCCAAACGCCTCGCGGCGCGCCGTCATGAACAGCAGTCGCTCAACCAGCTCCGCGTCACCCCACGCGAGCGTGAGCCCTCCGGTGTGTTCGGTCGTGATGATGCCGCGCTGGAATAGCTCGAAGGCCCAGCCGAGGGCTGAACCCATCGACGCGGTATCGAAGCCCAAATCGTTGCAGATGTTGTTCAGGCGGATGACGCTCTCGATAGAGTCGATACCAAGGTTGGGACCGAACTTGCCAAGCGTCACGTACTCCGGGCCATCACCCTTTCCGTATCGATCCGCCGGATCACGATGCAGATCATTGAGGGGCCTGCAGTTGACCGGACAGCGGAAGCAGCCTTCCATCCCGGGACGATAGGGATCGATGCGGTCGGCGTCGAGTCGATCCGTCCAGGTCGTTTCCTGATTGTTCTTCGTCCCCATGGCGCCAAGAATGCGACTGGGCTTGTAGAGAAACGGCGTCCCGGTCACCGAGAGCGCATTCTTCACGACGGACGTGCCAAGCAGCTTTTGGGCAATGTGGCGGTTGTAGGGCTTATACGGCTGTGCGGCCGGAAACTCGCGCGTCGGCGACAGCGTGATGATGCCTTTCAATTTCATCGCGCCCATCTTGGCGCCGGGCCCGCCCCGCGCGTAGATGGCTTTCGGGCCGGCCATGATGCCGCTGGTCAGTCCAAGGTTTTCGCCCGCGCGCGTGATATTGACCATCGACATGTTGCGCGCCCACACGCCGCCCAAATCCCGCTGAACGGCTTCGCGCATGTCGATGTTGTCCAGGCCAACGTATGGGGTCGCATCATGAAACTCGACACTACCCTCGCGAATGACCAGCAACGTCCACGACGCCGATTGGCCGTAGAGAACGATGTGGTCGAAGCCGTTCATGCGGATGAACGACGGAAAGTAGTCGCCGGCATTGCAGTCCATCAGAACGCCGGAATCCGGCGACCAGGACGTGCAATTGCCGCGGGCGGCGCTGGGCACGAGGCCCGTCAGCGGGCCCGATCCGAAAATCAGCGGTATGTCGGGATCCAGAGGCGTTTTCGTTTCGTCGAGCAGACGGAAGAGGTAGTACATGTTCGCGCCGCGCCCACCGAGTAGCGCGCGTGCGATCGCCAGCGGGACATACGCAGTCTGGGTTGCGCGGCGCTCCAAATCCACGAACAACGTCGCACACTGCGTCGGATATTGCGGCTCGCGCGGCAACTCGGCTAGCAGGTCAGCCACGCGCTCACGACACCCCATGGGGCGAGTATAACGCCATTTGAACGAGCGTTTAACCTCTGCCGAAATCAGTGGTCAGGAGTTTGCTACCACTTGAAAGCATGAATACCTCATCCTTTGTCACACGGCTGGCGCTGAGCGCATTCTGCGCAGCGCTTTTCCCTGCAGTGGCTGCGGCACAACGCGTTCCAGATGCCGGGCAAGTGGCGGTCGGTGCCGAATTCGGCGTGTTCTTACCATCCGATGATCAGCTCGAGCCGGGACTCGCGGGCGGTGGTTTGATCGAGTTCTATGCCACGCCACGGGTCGGCATTCGCGGCAGTGTGATGGCCATGCGCAACGACTACGAACGCGGAGGCGACGACGAAGAACGTCAGATCCGGTTCGGTGCAGACGTGATTTACAACTGGGAATACGGCTCCGTTCACCCGTTCGCCGGAGCCGGAGTCGGGATGCACCTGCTGCGTTTTTACGACGAGGGCGACAACGTCGGCCCGAACGACACTGAGTTCGGTGCCCAGATTCTGGGCGGCGCCGAGTTCTTCTTGAATCGCGATTGGACCGTCAAAGCCGAGGGACGCTATCAGTGGGTCGGCGATCGACCGCTGGTCGATCTCGATGGACTGGCGCTGACGATCGGAGTGAAGCGATACTTCTAGAAAGGATTACAGGACGCCGGCTGCTTCGCACCCGGACGGAGGTTCATCCGCTATTCCGGCTCCGCCGAACGGCGGAGCTCCCGCACGCGAGCAACGCGAGCGTGTCCTGCGCGCGAGCGTGAGCGATGCGCGTCCTGCTCGGCGCCGAAGGCGCCGAGTCCTATAATGGGCCTCCTTGGAGGCCCCATGCGTGCACCGCTCCTCATCGCGGCCGCCGGCGCGATCTTCTTCGTGACCAACCCTTACGCTCAGGTTCCCGGCGACCGACCGGCGGGCAACGCGCGCGGCACGCGCTCGGTGGTCGTGGCCCGCAACGGGATGATTGCGACCAGCCAGGCGCTCGCCTCCGCAGCAGGACTCAAAGCCCTGCAGGATGGCGGCAACGCCATCGATGCCGCAATCACTGCAGCAGCGGTCCTCGCCGTCGTCGAACCGACGATGAACGGTATCGGCGGGGATCTGTTTGCGATTGTCTTCGAGGCCAAGACGAAAAAGCTGCACGCCATCGATGCCTCCGGAAGGTCGGCGCACACCGCTACGCCAGAGGAGTTTGCCAAGCGCGGACTCAAACAGATGCCTGGTGGTGGCGTGCTGTCAATCGACGTGCCTGGCGTCGTCGAGGGCTGGAGTCAACTGTTGCAGCGCTTCGGCACGATTCCGATGTCCAAGGCATTACAGCCGGCCATCCGCTACGCGCGCGATGGGTTCCCCGTTCAGGAGATTCTCGCGGACGACTGGAACGATTCGACCAAAAAGCTGGCCCAGGATCCTGCAGCGGCCGCAACCTTCCTGCCGAATGGCCACGCGCCGAAAATGGGGGAGATTTTCCAGAATCCGAGGCTCGCAAAAACACTCGAGCTCATTGCACAGGGTGGTCGCGACGCGTTTTACAAAGGTCCAATCGCACGCGCGATCATTGCGGATATGAGGGCGCGCAACGGCCTCCTCGACGAGCGCGACTTCACGACCCACACAGCCGACTGGGTCGAAACGATCTCGACGAATTATCGCGGCTACGACGTGCACGAAATGCCGCCGAGCACGCAGGGCTTCGTGACGCTCGAGATGCTCAACATTCTCGAAGGGCTCGACGTCAAGGCCATGGGCCACAACAGCGCCGACTACCTGCACTACGTCACCGAAGCCAAGAAAATCAGCTTTGCGGACCGCGCGGCGTACCTGGCCGATCGCAATGCGATGAACAAGGACGCGCTGAAGACGTTGCTGTCGAAGAGCTATGCTGCCGAGCGCCGGAAAGAGATCAACCCGCAAAAAGCCGGCGTTTACAAACCAAGTACTCTTGGAGGAACGAACACCGCAGCTCTGGACTTTTTTGGCGTCGACCACGGCGACACCATCTACATGACTGCGGCGGATGGTCAGGGGAATACGATCTCGCTCATCCAATCGCTCTTCGCGTCCTTCGGTTCAGGCATCGTGGCCGGCGAAACCGGCATCGTCCTCCACAATCGCGGTTCCGGATTCAACCTGCTGCCGGGTCACCCCAACGAGATTGGCCCGCACAAGAGGCCCCTGCATACACTCGTCCCGGCGATGATCCTGAAAGACGGAAAGCCGTGGGTGTCGTTCGGTGTGATGGGAGGTGACAATCAGGCCCAGGCGCACGCACAGGTCGTCATGAACCTGGTGGATTTCGGCATGCACATTCAAGACGCGGGCGAGGCCGCCAGAGTGCGTCATGGTGGAGGTGAACTCGCCGTCGAGAGCGGCATCAGTGCCGACGTTCGCAAAGCGCTCGAGGCCCGAGGCCACACCCTTCGCGACGGGCGCGGCGCCATGGGCGGTTTCCAGGGCATTCTGATCGACCCGCGAACGGGTGTGCTGATGGGTGGGTCAGATCCGAGGAAAGACGGCCTGGCGATTGGGTGGTAGAGGAAGTTACAAGTTCAGGGGCCAAACCCGTCAAAGCCAGCCACGAAGTCACGAACACGAAGACACGTTTCAGCCAGGCTTCGTGTTTTCGTGCTTTCGTGGCGATCTTTTAGATCGTCACGACGATTTCATTCGACGCTGGCCCGAATCCGCAGCGGTTCTTCGCCCGGATGCGGGCGTAGTAGCGGCCCGGAGGCGCGACGGTGCCAACGGACGTGACCTTTCCGAGTGAGGTGACGAGGAGATTCGAGAGGCCAGGGGCGGATCCGACTTGAATGACGTACTCTTCGGCATAGGCCGCTGGGGCCCAGGCAAGTGCGACGTAGGCGCCGCTTTGCCAGTAGCTGAAGGGTGATGCCGATCCAGGCGAGGGACATGTGCCGGCGCTGCCGCGCCACCCGAGCTCAATCACCTCGAAGTCGTTTGCGGTCAGCGAGTGGAACGCGGGATTCAGGATGTCGTTGGGCCACCGCGGATCGAATGTCCCGCTGACGTACATATCCGATCCGTTGTCAGCGACGATCAGCCCATAGCGCTGGAACGCCCGGAACAACTTCTGGATGCCGGGGTGATAACCTGAAAGGTTCTTGCTCGCTTTCAGGCGGAGCCGCGCGCCCATTGGCAGGGCCTGCGAATTGGTTCCCGCGCGATGGGAGGCAGGCCAGACATATCCGTTCGTGGCCCGCACTGTCACGCGATAGGCATGGCGAATTTCTTCGGGCGCCACGATCTCGTCAATCCGAACGAGGCCAGGCAAGATGGCGAGGCCTGCTGCATCGGCAGACGTCCAACCGTCGGGCCGGCGCATGTTCGTATTGAGATCGAAGAATGCGCCCGATCCGGCCGTCCACTGACTTCCGTTCCATCGCAGATCGAAGAGCTCGTAGAGATGACGTCTGTCGCGATCGACAATCAGCATGTGGCGATCGCCGCCCGCGCCACTGTCGCCAGGGTAGCCGCCTTCGATCCAGTACGGCTGCGTGATGGCCTCGTCGGGAATCGGATAGAACGGGTAGCTCACGCCAGTCGATTGATTCACGCCATCGCTCTCGTCCCAATAGTCGAATGCGACGGCGCGCCTGGGTTGATTGCCCGGCACGACGACGTACGGGAAACCGTAGATACCAATGCTCCCTGGGTACTCAAAGGCGCCAAAGTCGGGATGCACTCGGCGTGACCCGCCGTTATTGATGAACGCGATGAACTGCGCCGACCGCGGATCGACAGGAGCATGGCTGATGTCCTGATTCCACCAGTTGTCGGGAGGCAAGAGCGGCATCGGGCCCGGGAGCACCCCGCCCTGTTCGGCGAGCGCGGCGCCAAACTGTGCGAACGCAATCGGATGGTTCGATCCGGCCAGGAGCACGCCGACAATCAAGGCTGGAGCAAGCAGGCGTTTCAACACAGTCAGCCCGCAATCGCAAGAACGGTGCCCGACTGGAGGACCTGCTTTCATACGCCGAATCGTGCATCCGTGTTCGTTGTCACGACAGCATTGTGTACGGACTCGCGATCTTGCGTTCGCGTCACAGCAGTCCGGCTGTTATCATGTTGCGCCTTGGGGGAGGGTTTGGTAATGCGTCATGTCGGGATCTTTGGACTCGTGTTGGCGATGGCTCTGACCGCCGGCTGTGGAAAATCCGACGAGCAGATCGCAGCGGAAAAGGCGGCCGAGGAAACGCGTGAAGCGGCCGAAGCATTGAAAAAGGCAGCCGAGAAAACTGGCCAGGCTGCAGCGAACGAAGGCTTGACAGCCGCCGCAAAGGCACTCGAAGGCGTGGCGGGCGCGCTGGCCGGTGCGACTGCGACTGGACCCGACGGCAAACCGATCGAACCGGTGAGCTTCCAGAACCTGCAAGCCGCACTGCCCGAAGTGACCGGTTGGGAACGTGCGCAGCCCACCGGCGAACGCATGACCAGCCCAGTGGCCTTCTCACAGGCCGAAGCGTCGTACTCGATGGGCGACGCCGAGGTCCAAGTCAAGCTCGTCGACTCTGCTTTCAGCCAGTTGCTCATCGCGCCATGGTCGATGTTTCTGACGGCCGGCTACGAGAAGCAAACCTCGTCCGGCTACGAAAAGTCGACCAACGTTGCCGGCAATCCCGGCTTCGAACGCTGGGACAGCCGGAGCAAAGACGGAGAGCTCAATCTCGTCGTCGCAAAGCGTTTCCTCGTGACGGTCGAAGGCAACAATATCAATGACATGAAGGTGCTGCAGGAGTTCGCGTCGAAGATTGACACGACAAAGCTCGCGAGCTTGAAATAGTCACAACCTGAATCCGGCCTTCAGCGGATCATCACCATCGATCAGAAACGTGTGTTCGCCGGTGATCCAGGCTGACCCCTGGATCTCCGGCACAATCCCCGGCTTGTCTCCCACCTGTGTCCGGCCGACGATGTTCCCGGTAAACAGAGAGCCGACGATGCTCTCGTGAACAAAGGCGTCATCGTCGGCAAGGACACCCATTTCGCTGAGCACGGCCATCACGGCGGCCGTGCCCGTGCCACATGGCGAACGATCGACTTCGGCATCCGCAAAGATCGTCACATTGCGCAAGTGCGCATCGGGATGCTGCGCTGGCGCGGTGAAAATGGTTCCGTAAATGCCATGAAGTCCGACGTCGACCGGATGAACGACCTGTCGCAGTCGTTCCACCTCGTGCTTGATCTCCATGCCCACACGGCGTAGCTCCGTGAGTGTCGAGGGCGTAATCGCCAGACCCGCCGCTTCGGCATCCACGATGGCATAGAAGGCGCCGCCAAATGCGACATCGACCAGGAGCGTCCGGCCGCCAATCTTGACTGGCAGGCCCGCCTCGGCGACGAAAGAGGGCACATTTCGAAACGCGACCGCGGTCACGCGGCGGCCATCAGCCGATTCCCGGATTGAGGCCGTGGCTTCGATACGTCCGGCGGGCGCATCGAGCACGAAGTCGGGGCCGCCGGGCCAGATGAGATCTCGTTCGATCGCGATGGTCGTCACGGCAATCACACCATGCCCGCACATGGTGCTCCAGCCCTCGTTGTGCATGAACAGGACCCCGGCGTGTGCACCCTCGCTGACGGGCTCGGTCAGCACGGCGCCATACATGTCTGCATGGCCGCGCGGCTCGAGCATCAGCGAACGGCGGAGATGGTCCAGATGCTTCTGCGCCCACGCGCGCTTGGCCAGCATCGTGTCGCCTTCGGGACTCGGAAGTCCCTCGACGATGAGCCTGAGCGGCTCGCCGGCCGCGTGCGCATCGATTGTGCGGATTCGGTGAATCACAACGATCGAGATTATGTGCGGATCTTCAAAGATCGTTCTTTTTCAAAACTTGAACTCAGCTCTTCGGTTAGCCTTTTTAGATGCGGTGTTTCTACAGCGACACCTTCGTGCTTCCGCTGCCTGAGGGCCATCGTTTTCCGATGGCCAAATACTCGGGCTTGCGCACACGCCTGCTGGACGACGGGATTATGTCGGCGGGCAGCTTGTTCGAGGCGCCGCAGGCAAGCTGGGAGGATCTGCGTCTCGTCCACACCGCTGCGTACATCGAGGCCATCGAAGGGGGCACGCTTCCGCGTGACGCGCAGCGCCGAATCGGCTTTCCGTGGTCACCACAAATGGTCGAGCGTGCGAGACGCTCGGTGGGCGCCACCATAGCGGCGGCGCGGTCGGCGATTGAGGACGGGTGCGGCGCCAATCTGGCCGGGGGCACGCACCATGCTTTTGCGGACCGCGGCGAAGGCTATTGCGTCTTCAACGATGTCGCGGTCGCATCGCGGGTGCTTCAGCGCGACGAGTGCGCCCGCCGTGTCGCCATTGTGGACTGCGATGTGCACCAGGGAAACGGCACTGCGGCCATTTTTGCGGGCGATTCCAGTGTCTTCACGTTTTCGATCCACGGGGCGAAGAACTACCCCTTCCGCAAAGCGGCGAGTGATCTCGACGTTGAACTCGACGATGGGACCGGCGATGAGCTCTACCTCGCGCGCCTGACACATTCGCTCGATGAGTCGTGCTGAAACATCAGCCGGATGTCGTGTTTTATCTCGCTGGCGCCGATCCGTACGAAGGGGATCGTCTGGGCCGTCTGAAGTTGACGATCGACGGCCTGCGCCGTCGCGACGAGCTCGTGCTGGGCAGATGCCGCACCGCCGGCCTTCCGGTTGTCGTAACGATGAGCGGTGGTTACGCGCGCGATGTCAGCGACATCGTGACAATTCACGCAAACACGATACGTACGTGTGTGGGAGTGCAATGCAACGTTTCCGCCTGCTGACCGAAGACCAAGTCAAGTCTTTGCTTCCAATGGCTGACCTCATCGCAGCCATGGAAGCTGCGGTGGCTCGATTCTCGTCCGGCGAGGTGCTGCAACCAGTGCGGACGGTCTTGACGGTCGGACCGACGCGTGCCTACTTCGGGCTCATGCCGGCGTACATCGAACAACCCGCGCGGCTCGGCGCGAAGCTCGTGACGGTGTTCAACGAGAACCATGCTCGCGGACTTCCCTCGCACCTCGCGACAATCGTGTTGCTTGACGCGGATACTGGCGCCCTCATCGCGCTCATGGACGGGCGATACATCACGGAGATGCGGACGGCGGCCGTGTCGGCTGTGTCGGCGCGCTACCTGTCCCAGCCAAGAGCCAGCAGCCTGGGCATTATCGGCAGCGGTGTGCAGGCACGCAGTCATCTCGAGGCGTTCGCGGACGTGCGCGCACTCGAGGATGTCCGCGTGTGGTCGCCGCAAAAACGAAATCGCGAGCGGTTTGTCGAGGAAATGACGGGCCGGGTGGCGGCTCGTATTCGAGCAACCGACACCGCGGAGGAGGCCGTTCGCGGGGCGGACATGGTCGTGCTTGCCACATCGTGCGCAACTCCGGTCGTCGAAGACGCATGGATCGCCCCGGGCGCACACGTCGTATCGGTCGGCGCCTGTCGACCGGATCAACGCGAAATGGCACCGGCGCTCGTCGCGAGGGGACGACTCTTCGTGGACTCCAAAGCGGCAGCGCTCGTCGAATCCGGTGACGTCGTGATGGGCATCCACGACGGATTTTTCGATCGGGGCCACGTGGTGGGCGAGCTCGGTGAAGTTGTGCTCGGCCGCGTGGATGGGAGAACCGTCAACGATCAGATCACGATCTTCAAGTCGCTCGGAATGGCCGTTGAAGACGTGGTATCCGCCGATCTCGTGTTTCGCCGGGCGATCGAGACTGGGGCGGGTACTGAGCTGACGTTGTGATGAAAAAGTCGTTCGTGTCCTTCGTGTCCTTCGGCGCCATCGTGATCTGGGCGAGCGAAGCGAGCCCAGTCAACGCGAGCCCCCAATCTCGCGAGTTCACGGAGAGGGCGTTTGAGGCGGCCTACAACCTCGATCACGCCGAAGCAATGGCGCATCTCGACAAGGCCATCGCAGCGGACCCAAACGACGCTGACGCACATCGCGCTGTCGCCGTTATCTCTTGGCTCCGCATCGGATTCCTGCGCGGCTCGATCACGACTGACGATTACCTTGGCAACGTGACGAAGCCAAACATCAATATGGTTCCGCCGCCGTCCGGCGAAGCAGAACGGTTCCGTCGCCACTCCGCTCGCGCACTCGAGCTCGCGGAGGCTGCCTTGCGCGCGCGGCCGCGCGACCCGAACGCGCTGTTTCGCATCGGATCGATCGTCGGTGTGCAGGCGTCGTATGGCGCCACCGTCGAGGGCAAGGTCCTCGCGTCGTTTCGGTCAGCACGTCGCGCTTACGATGCCCATGAAAAAGTTCTCGAGATCGATCCCTCGCGGAAGGACGCTGGACTCGTCGTCGGCACCTATCGATATATCGTGTCCGCCCTCTCGATTCCCGTTCGGTTGATGGCATATGTGGCTGGCTTCGGTGGCGGGAAAGACCGTGGCCTGAAGATGATCGAGGAGGCCGCCTCCTATCCAGGTCTGACGCAAACCGACGCCAAATTTGCGCTCCTGCTCCTCTACAACCGCGAGAAGCGGTTCGACGATGCGTTGCGGGTGATTCTCGATCTGCAGAAGCAATACCCGCGTAATCGTCAGCTCTGGTACGAGGGCGGCACGACCCTGTTGCGCGCGGGCCGATATCAACACGCCGAGGCCATGCTGGACGAAGGGATCCGCCGTCGCGACGGCGATCGCCGCGAGCGGATGTATGGCGAGGATGCCTTGTGGCATTACAAGCGCGGTCTCGCGCGAGCACGTCAAGGCCGCCTGGAGCCGGCGCAGCAGGACTTCCAGATTCCCCTGGATCGTGAAGCCCGTGATTGGGTCCGAGGCCGTGCGCATGCTGAGTTGGGTCAGCTTGCGGCCAAAACAGGGGACGTGGAACAGGCGCGGCGGGAGTATCGTCTTGCGATCCAGCTGGCCGACCGCGGAAACGACCCGATCGGCAAGGGGGAAGCCGAGTCATTACTCAGGCGCCTTCGATGAGAGATTGAATATGGCTACTCGCCGACGCTGGCCGTATGTCGTGCTTGGCATTACCGTCCTTCTGGTTTTTGTCGGCATCGGCGTGATCGTCGCGGGCATCGCGTGGTTCCAGGAGAACATGGAGGTGCAGACAAGCACTGAGCGCGACGCGACGAAGGAGTTTGACGCCATCCGGCAAAAGTTCGGGGGACGCGAGCCTCTGCTCGTGATGGAGGGCGACGTTCCGCGCTATACCAAGGCCCGCGATGAGCCGCCGGCACAGGATGGCGCGACGCTTTCCACGTTCAACATCCTTGCCTGGGATCCCGACGAGGAGAAGCTGGCGCGAATCACACTGCCCTTCTGGCTGCTGCGGATGAAGTCCGATCCGATACAGTTCAGCGCCTATGCCTCCGGACTCGATGAGGGCGACGTCGACTTGCGCCCGGAGGACATCGAAAAGTACGGGCCGGGCGTGATTCTCGATACGGGAACGGCCACCGGCGAGCGCGTGCTGCTGTGGGCCCAATAGGACATTTGGTGATTTGGCGATTTGGTGAATTGAGTTGGTGATTTGATGCATTCGCGATTGATTTGGTGATTGGGTAGGTGGCGCAGGGGTTGCATTTGCCGCCTTGCCTGCCCTCGGAGCGTCACCATGATGAGTCATCGAGGGGTCCGCTCAGCGGCCGTCCTCCTGGCCCTTGTCTTCTCGACCGCCTGCGGATCGATCTACGCGCAGGGCCGTCCGAATTATCCGAATTATCCCAACTCGCGCGGCGGATACCGTGGCTATCAGGACTCCGCGTATTCGCGAGGTTATGACGATGGTTATCGTCGAGGCCTGGAGGCTGCGCGCGATGGGGACCGCTATGACGTGCGCCGCGAAAACTGGTACCGCAGCGCGGATCGCGGATACAACGGGCGGTATGGGTCGCGCAATCAGTATCGGCAGGTGTATCGCGACGGGTTCGCCGCCGGATACGATCTTGGGTACCGCGATGGCCGCTATCGCGACAACGGTCGTTACCGCAATCGGCGGTGGTAGATGCACCGGCTACGTAGCGCGGGGCTTTAGCCCCGCGACGTCTGCTGAATGTCGGATCTGGATCGCAACCGCGGTCGGCTGCTGATGTTCTTGCACCAGCTGACGAGCTTCGGCTGTAGGGGCCTTTGCACCAGCGGGACCTTCGGTTGTATGGGCCCTCGCCCCAGCGGGACGAATCTTCGGTTGTCGATGCCCTCGCCCCAGCGGGACGAATCTTCGGTTGTCGATGCCCTCGCCCCAGCGGGACTAAAGTCCCGCTCTACGTACGTAGGTGTCTGATGCGAGGCCCTCCATCACAGGTGCGTAGCGCGGGACTTTAGTCCCGCGAAATTCCCCGTTAGGGATCCGATACATGACCCCATCGATCGATCGCCTGTTCCCGTTCCCATTCCTGAACGAGCTCCTCGAGCTCGCGTGCCGAATACACAGATGATCCAAACAGCGGGTACTCCGCGCACGACGCGGCGAGTCCATCCCTCACCGGATTTGCAGCAATGTATGCGATCACGCTCAAGTCCGATTCTTCCTCACGCAACACGCGATCGAAGTAGCCCTCCTGCCAGAGCTTCTGTCCCGTTCGTTGTTTCCAGTCGAACCCCGTGCGCTGCTTGAAACGCAGGACGAACCCACGGAAGTCGGACTCCGGGTCACGACCTTTGAGGAAGGCGTGCAGGTGGTCGGTCATCACGCAGTACGCAGGAACCTCAAAGTTGAACTCCTCGGCCAAGTGCAGAAACTGC
Source organism: uncultured Acidobacteriota bacterium (assembly GCA_963846425.1). GTDB lineage: Bacteria > Acidobacteriota > Vicinamibacteria > Vicinamibacterales > UBA2999 > JACCSI01. Next base: position 737,843 of record CAWJVW010000005.1, read on the forward strand.
GTGATGACGGACGTGGCAGTGTCGGATTCGCGAAATGCGCGGCGACGGTCGGCGGTGCAAATCGTTAGGAAGTACCGGTATTTGCCGCGATAGTCGAACCGCCGCAAACGGGGAGGCCGTTTGATTCCCATGCGGACACGGGTGCAATTTTCGGCCCGCTATGTTTCCGCTTGGATCGCGATCGCGGGGACGTATCGCACCAGCGGGACTAAAGTCCCGGTCTACGTACGCGCGTGATGTGAGGCTCTCTATCACGTACGACGCGCTCTCCAGCTGATGATCTTCGGCTGTCCCCCCTCGCTCCAACGGGACAACCTTCGGCCGCCCTACGCTCTCGCTCCAGTGGGACGATCTTCGGTTGTCGATGCCCTCGCCCCAGCGGGACTAAAGTCCCGCTCTACGTACGTAGGTGCCTGATGCGAGGCCCTCCATCACACGTACGTAGCGCGGGGCTTTAGCCCCGCGACCATCTCGGAATGGTCTCGAGGGCTACGGAAGGCGCAGAAACTTCTGAATCCGTGCAAACAGCGTGCTGCGCGGGGCGACGGCTGCGGGCGCGCTGGCTGCGGCCGCACGCGCCTGATCGAGGCCCGTCCGCCGCGTTGAGACGACACCGCTGATATGCTCGATGAGATCCGGCCGGTCGAGCGCGACTTCACGAAAGCGATCGGCTGGTATCTCGAGCACGCGGACATCGCCCATCGCGCGAACGGTGGCCGTTCGCGGTTCGCCGGTGAGCATCGACATCTCGCCGAAGAAACCTCCAGCCTCGATGATAGCGACCTCCTGCCCCGACGGCTCGAGCACGACGCGCGCCTGTCCGCTCAAAACCACGTACATGGAGCTACCCGCATCGTTCTGACGGACGATGGCCTCGCCGGCGGCGAAGATGTGTTCCTGCGCCGTGCGGGAGAGCGCAAGGCGCGATTCCGGCGGGAGCGTCGAGAACAGGTCGATGGCTCCGAGACGTGCCGCTGCCGACAGCACGTCGCCCTCCGATCGAAGTGGCAGCTCTTCGCGCGAGTACTCGATCTGGATCGGCCACGGAATCTCGATGTTCCTGCGCCGGAACGTGTACCAGATGTTGCTGCGCACCTGGTCTCGGGCCTCGAGCTCGAGGGCATAGTCGCCAATCCAGAACCACACACGAAATGTCAGCGCTGAGCCGCCAAAATCGTGCAGCAGCGCGGCGGGCGGCGGTGTCGTGAGCACGAGAGGACAATTCGTCAGCGCTTCAGCGACGGCGGCCTTCACCTCGTTGGGCGGCGTGAGATAACTCGTCCCAACGTCGATGTGCAAACGTGTTGGGACAGTCGGCTCGGAGTAGTTGAGGATGGCTTCCTTCGAGATGATGCCGTTGGGCACAATCAGGAACTGCCCCGCGATCGTACGAAGCTTTGTCGCACGCCACGTGATTTCCTGAACCTGGCCCTCGCGGTCGCCGATGGCGATCCAGTGGCCGACGCGGAATGGTTTTTCAATCTGAATTGCAAGCCCTGAGAACAAGTTCCCAAGCGTGTCCTGGAGGGCGAAGCCCACCACGACGGCGCCAACCGCTGAAGTCGTCAGCAGTTGCTCCTTCATCAGCACCGTCGCGACGATCGTGAAGAGGCCAATGAGAGTGACGTCCTGGACGATGGCGGGAAACCGTTCCGAGGGACGGTCCTCGCGCCAGGAGTTGGCGAGGAGCGTGATGCCGAGGTTCAGGAGGGCGAGAACGAAGACCAGTCGTGCCAGAGCCGCCAGAATCTCGACGTCGCCGACTGCCTGCACGACCGCGACTTCGAGTACCGACGAAGGCGATGAGCAGCCAGATCGAAAACTGCAGCCGGCCGCGGACATAGCGGCTGCGAATGGCCACCATGAGGGCGAGCGTGATGGCAAGAGCCACCACGCCGGCAACAATCAGGATAGAGAAAAACATAGGCGTGTCAGTTTCCAGCGGCCAGTTCCCAGTTCAACGAACGGGCCAGTTGCCAGTTCGGGGAAAAGTTTTAACCTGTCCCCGGTGCCCCCTTTGAACTGGAAACTGATAACTGAAAACTGTCTTATGTCAGCCCTCCCTCTTTCTTGAAGGCCGCAATGTCGGCGGCGGTGATCTTCACTGGCACCGGTTTGGGATTCGAGCCGCCGCGAGCGTCGCGCTCGGGATCCACTCCTCGGGCCGCCGCCGATGCACTCACCTGCGCGGATTTCTTTTCGCCGCCGCCGCCGGGCAGCACGCGGGAGAGTCCGCCAAACCCCCGCTTCTTCGGCGGTTCTTCGGCCTTCTTCTCCTCGGGCTTCTCCGCCGGCTTCTCCGCGGCTTTGCCGCCGCCAGCCAGGCCCGCCGCGCCATCCTCGACGACCGCAATGCTCGTCATCGCCACGGGCGTGTACGAGATGTTCTTGCGATATCGATCGGCGAGAGTGGCCTTTGCCGCGAGCTTTTGTGAGGTGATCTGTTTCGCGAGCCGCTCGAGCCGCTCCTTCATCTCGGGATGCGACGCAAACAGACCGCGCTTTTCTTTGGAGTCCTTGTTCCGCTCCTGTAAGCGCGTGAGAAATCCACTGAGGCCTTGCGGCGCGTAGCCGATACCGTTTGCGAGGGCGACGCCCTTTTCATCGCTCTCGTTTTCTTCGGCGCGGCCGAAGCTGTTGTTCAGGATGCTCAGATAGACGTTGTCCACGAGACGGTTGAAGAGCGCGGCGTTGCCGGACAACGTTTCGTCGGCGCCCATCTGAATCGCCTTGCTCTTCTGAATCGAGCGGATGGTGTGCTGCTCGGCGATGTGAACGATCTCGTGCCCGAGCACGGCGGCCAGCTCCGCTTCGTCCTGCAACAGCCCAAGGGCGCCGCGGGTGATGTGCACGAAGCCGCCGGGAGCCGCAAACGCGTTGACAGCATCCGTGTCGAGCACGATGAATGTCCACTCGAAGTTGGGCTTCTCGCTAGCCTGCGCGAGGGCCATCCCCACGAGCGCGACGTATCGGTGCACATTCGCGTCCTGCACCACTCCGTAGCGCGTACGCACCCGCTCGCTGACAGCAGTGCCGAGTTGCTGTTCCTCGCTATCGGTCATCTGGATGTCTCGGAGTTGCTGCACGCGCTTGACGGCGCCGCCAATCTGCCCGAGCTGCCCGCCTTCGTCGGCCAGAGCAGGAATCACTACGCCGACCAGAAGCGCCAGCGTCATCACCACTCGTCTCATGATGTTTTGACCTCGTAAATCGCGACCGGTCGCGATTTGCCTTTCACCGTTACTTCGCCAAGGGGACGGATATCATACCGCCCCTTGATGGCCGTCCGAGTCGCGTCGCTGATGATGATGCGCGTCCCGTACTCCTTGTTCAGCGACTCGAGCCGCGCGCCCAGATTCACGGTGTCGCCGATGACCGTGTAACTCATGATCGTATCGGAGCCGATGTTGCCGGCCACCATGTCGCCGGTAGAGATGCCGACTCCGATATCGAGAACCGGCCTGCCCGCGGCGGCCCAGCCAGCATTCAGCTCATCGAGCGCGCGCGACATCGCCAGTGCCGCCTGTACCGCGTGCTCCGCGTGATCGGGGTCGTCCAGTGGCGCGCCGAATAGTCCCATCACCATATCGCCAACGAACTTATCGAGCGTGCCGCGATGATCGAACAGGACCTGCACCATCCGTGTGAAGTACTCGTTCAGCTGGCCGACGACCTCTTCGGGCGTCGCCTTTTCAGACATGGCCGTGAAGCCGCGCACATCGGAGAACAGAACAGTCATCGTGCGGCGGCGACCGCCCAGCGACGCGCGGGAAGGGTCCTCGATCAATTGTTCATACACGTCTTTCGGGACGTAGCGTGAGAAGAGCCGCTTGACTTGCCGCTTCTCCCGCCCTTCCACAAAGTACTGCCACGCGAGTTGGCCCACGAAAGCGAGGCCGATGGCCATCAGCGGCTGCACCAGCGGCGTCCAGAGTCCGCCGGCGAACCACTGCACGCTGGCCCACACGACGAGCGCGCTGAGAAGGGCAGCGATTGCCGCGAGCACCCACGGAGTCACGAGCGCGCCAGCAACTCCGACTACCACTGCTCCCGCTAACGTGGCGGCAATGCCACCCGGCAGCATGGGCAACGGACGCAGCGTGCGGGCTCTCAGCAGCGCGTCAATCGCGTTCGCGTGAATCTCGGCGCCAGGAGCTGGGGTGCCAAACGGAGTCGTGAACACGTCGTAGGTTCCGGATGCGCTCGCACCCACAACAACGATCTTGTCCTTGAATACCGCGGGATCGACCGTTGCCGCCTCTCCGCGCAGCAACTGCAGCTCGGCGTAGAACAGATCGTAAAAGGAGTACTCGTTGAATGTCCGGATTTGGTTCTCGGTGACCGTTGGACCCCGGAAGGAAATCAGCACGCGGCACGCCCGGCTCGAGTTGCCGTAATAGTCGGGTAACCTTTGCTCGACCAGCGGAATCGACGTCCGGCCGATGCCAAGATGCCCTGGCGAGGCTTGCACCGACGAAGGATCAAGATCTTGCGCCTGCAGCACGGCAACCACAGAGAGTGAAGGTATGTCGCGCGCGCCAATCCGTACGAACGGACTCATCCGTCGCGCAGGGCCGTCAGGGTCGAGGTCCATGAACGAATGACCCACTGCCCGGGCCGACTTCGCCAGACTGTCGATCGGCGGAATCAGTTGCGGCCGTGCCTCAACGCAATCACCCGCCTTGTAGGATTGATTGAGCGACGGAATGCCTTCGAGGGGCACGTGCAGCGCCTTCGCGGGATCGAGCAACTCTTCGGCAGCAGCGTCCGCAGCCAGCACGACATTTCCGGCCTTCGCCATCGCGTCGGCCAATGCCTGGTCCGACTCGGCGCCGGTCCATTCCTCCTCGCCAACCGTGAAACGCCGATTGTCGGGCTCGGTGAACAGAACGTCGTAAACGACCAGCTTCGCCGGCGATCGCGCGAGGAAGTCAATCAGCGTGGCATGCGTGAGCCGCGGCCAGGGCCACCGTCCAACGAGCGACGCCATCCGCCTGACACTGTCATCGTCAATCGACACCAGGACGATGTCGGCGCTTGGTGAGGTTGGTCGTGCCGTGGCTTGAATGCGCCAATCGTAGGTCGCTAGCTCAGCGCGTTCGAAGAACGCAGTGCGTGCGAGAGCCCACGCGACGAGGGTCGCGGTGGCAGCGATAGCAACGCCAATCCCGAGCTTGCCGAGCAGTCCTCGGCTGGTTGAGGCAGGCACTAGACCGAGTCATCAGCTTACTGCGTGGAACCGTTTTTGCTGCAAAACCATTGATCTGATCGATCGTGCGAGCGCACCGGATAAGGCACGTCGAGAGAGGACCGGCCGCGCGACGCAGTTGGGAGAACAGCAATGCCTGAAGCGAAAACACTGGAGCGGGCACGCCGGGACAAGCGGCAGGGAAAAGCACCCTCGACGCAGGCTGGCGAATTCGTGCGCGAGGAGATACATCACATCCGTGAAGGAAAGCACGGCGCTCGATCGACGAAGCAGGCGATCGCGATTGGCCTTTCGAAAGCTCGACGCGCCGGCGTGAAGCTTCCCTCCCCGCCCCCAAGCGCGAAAGCCTCCACCAAGAGGAGCGCAAAGTATGCAAACCGTGCGGCAAAGCGCCGTGCGGCCCCTTCGAAACGCCGATCGCGCGCGATGACCAAAGCGCTGAAGCAGGAAGGTCGTGCAGCGGCATCGCCGAAGGCACTGGCACGTCAGGCTGTAAGCGCCGCACGACGACGATCGGCGGCCGAACGGAGGGCTTCTGCGCGCCAGGCGGCACGAACGAAAGGACCGCAAGCTCGTCGCGCCGCCGCACGTAAAGCGGCGAACACGCGGCAGAGGCGTCGTCGCGCGCACGTCAGCGGCTAGAACGTTCGCTTCGCCAACGGTTACGGCTAAGGTTACCTGGCTCTAGGGAGTTGCCCCGAGAAGCAGAGCCACTCCTTTGCCGTCACCGCGCCAGCTCCGTCGATATAGTCGCTGCAGACGTCGATGTCCGCGAATCCTGCTTTTGTGAGTAACGCCATCACCTCGTCGTGATCGTACAGCCGCAGGGGAAAGTCCTGAACCTCCCGGGCGACGACCTGCCCATCCCTCCACTTTTCGTAGGAGAGAACGCGGCGCTCGATCCGGTCGGTCCGGTCGTAGCCGGTCCGAACGTTCACCAGTACGATCGTGGACCCGTCGGGACAGTGAACCACACGGCGCGACTCGCGGCTTTCATCCCACTCTGACTGGATCCTGGGTGCATCGACATCGAGAAACAGGCGTCCCCCTGGGACAAGATGGCGCCTCATCCGATCGAGTGCCGCAGCCGCCTCGCCGGGGCCGGATAGAAGCATGAACGACCCGAAGGTGATGACGATCGCGTTGTAGCGGTTGGAAAGATCCATCGTCTCCAAGGCGCCGCAGTAAAGCGTCGGGGTCAACCCGGCGGCGCTGCAGTTGCGACGGCAGTAGGCAAGCATCTCTGCCGAACTGTCGATGCCTTCGACATGCAAGCCTGCACGGAGAAGGGGTACGAGCAATCGGCCGGTGCCCACTCCGGCTTCGAGTATCCGGCCACCACCTGCCGCGAGGCGCTTGAGATAGTAGGGTACGTCCGCGTAATGCCCCCCAACGGGCTTCGTGAGGTCGTACAGCTCCGCACAGAGCGACCCGTAGTGCCGGTGCATCACCCAAAACTCTATTTGGCTCGCGCGCGCGACTTCAGCCCTTGCATCGCGTCCCCTACCATTAGGCGCACGCTCGAGTCGCTGCTTAGGATGGCGAACGGAAGATCAGAAAGTGCTGTCGGGGCAGGAAGTCATGCCTCGCGTCCAGCCGAAAGCCAGCCTGCTGCATCTCGCCGATGATCTGTTCGGCATCGAAGCGAAATTGTGGTGGTGGTCCCTCGGGCGAGTCCTTACGGAAGTCAATGACGGCCACGCGAGCCGAAGGTGCAAGAGACGTCTTCAGATTGCGGAAGTACGTCACGCGGTCTGGAATGTGGTGGTACGTATCGACGATGATCGCGACGTCGACAGGGTTGGGCAGGTTCGGGGACTTGGCGTCCGCGAGCACGGTCACCACATTCTTGAGGCCCTCGTTTGTCGCGCGTTTGCGAATGTAATCCACCATCGACGCTTCGATGTCAGCGGCGTACACAGTTCCGCGCGACACGGCCTTGGCCAGGCGCACGCTGAAATAGCCTGTGCCCGCGCCGATGTCCGCCACCGAAGCATCAGGCGTGAGTCCCAGCGCGGCGATCACGCGTTCTGGAAGCTGCCAGGAATCCCGCGCCGGATCGTCAAACGACGCCGCGAACCGCGCCGGATCGTCGAATCGGTGCGACATGTGATCCGGGGTGCCTTGAGGCTTGTGCTGTCGGCTTTCGACAGAAACGCCCACGCTCGCGAACAACGCCAACACACATAGCGGCCGCCATAGGATCATCCTGGGATTCTACTCCGGGAAAAATGGCGGGGTGTCGATTAGATCGATGCGCGGCAGTTTCAGGGAGCGAACTTTGTCACTGAGCGTACGGGGACAATCATTTGATACCGGACCGGAACGCCCTCTTTCTTGGCCGGCGTGAACTCCCAGGATTTCACGACCGCCAAGACCGACGTTATGAGGACGAACTCAGCCATGTTTTGAGGCGCGCTCATCGCCGTAACCGAGAACGCTGTCCCGTCCGGTTCCACTACGACGGCGAGCTGCAGCGCGTCGAGACGAACTCCCGGGGAGGATGGCTGCAAACCGGCGAGCAGCCGGGGAAGGACTGGAATTGGCGGAGCAACATCGACGTCGCCCGGACCGTAGGTCCGCGGGTAAACGACCGGCCTCGGCCGGACGTCGCTGAAGGAGTGTGACGGACCGCGTGCGGAATCTCCGCGTCCTGCAGTTGCCCGGTTGGTCGCGCTGGCAACGCTATTACTGTTACGGATTACATCACTGGCTCCGCTGACAGACGTCGCGTCGCCCTCAACCCGCTCAGCGAGCTGTGGAGCAGTCGACGGGAGATCAGCAATCGGTCGAATAATTGGAGGATCCGAGACAAGGGGCAACACGACGCGGGCGATCGACGGACTCGGCAGCGCTGACGCAGGCCGCTGAATTCTGGCGGCGGCCGGAGAAGGTGCGGTGGGCGCAGGCGGCTTAGCATGTACGACTGACGAAGCTGAAATCGCAGGCCGGTCGGCGCGGGCCACGCTCCACGGAAGCAGGCCGCTCGGCACCGGAGTGATGGGTCGCGCGTCCAGTAATGGCGCGCTCTCAACCGTGTTAGTGGCGCCTTCCGCATTTGTGATGGTGCTGCCCTCTGCGGGCGATCGACGCATCAGAAACCCTGCACTGATGCCTACGATCAGGATTGCAACGACGATGACAGCCACCGCTACCCCCAAGGGTTGCGATCCCAAACGGATGGGCGATGTGGGCCTCGAATCCAAGGATGGCAAAGTGCGCGTCGTCACGTCGCCTTTCTTCCAGCGTTCGTACACCGCTTGAATGAGTTCCCTACCTTCGGATTGTTCAAATGCGGCTAACGCCTCCGACAGTTCGCTCATGGTTCCAAATTGAGGCGGCGACGCCAGCGCCTTGGAGATGATCTTCGTCTCGCGCGATACACGAGTATCGCGGGGCATGATGTCCGACAAGATTCTCCCAACGGCCTGAATTGCCGTCAGTTCGTCCCCCGGATCGCTAACGCTCACGCCGAGGCGGCTGGTCGGGTCGATAAAAACCGTGTCGGTGGTCACGGGGGCAACGGGGCTGGCAAGGTCGCCCTCAGTGTTGATGCGCCGGAGGCGTTGAGCCGTCATCAACGCCAGGCATAATGCCTGGCCCAGCGAGATCGCTTCTGCAGCATCGAACTGAATTCGATCTCGCTTGAGGGTCGCCAGTGAAACCGGCGTACGCTCGGAAAAAGTGAGAATTCGTGCCTGTGAACGATTGGACTCGGCGCTCTCTGACTCGAAGTCGACAAGATTGTTCGTCGACTCGAAACGGTCGCGTCCCGCATCGCCAGGCGATTCTGACAAAGGTGTAATCGAATTAGTCGAAAGCGTCATGACGTCTTGACTGCCGCGAGCAAATGTTCAGCCAAGGGCAATCGCCCGATTACACGGGAACAACGCGACCTGACTTCGTAAAACAGTTCACTAAAGTCGTCCAAACGGACACTAATGGGGCGTTTAGGTCGCCATCGATGACCCGTATTGCAATATCGTGAACCATCGAGAACCTCGCAGGATCCGCGAGTGGTCATGCGGGACCGCAAACAAATTTGTCCGCCCGCAGCGTGCGACTAGCTACTCAACGGAATCGCGTTTTATGGGAGGGATGGTACCGGTACGGGGATTCGAACCCCGGTCCCGTGGCTGAGAACCACGTGTCCTGACCCCTAGACGATACCGGCACAGGGACAACGAATTTTCGATTATATCAAACGGGTCGCACGGCCCACGGCCCACGGCCCACGGTCCACGGCCTACGGGCACGGCCTACGGTTCACGGTAGAACGATCAAAGGAACTGAGAGAGAACCTTCGTGACCGGCGGCCGGAGACCGTGGACCGGAGACCGGAGACCGGAGACCGTTGAGACCGTAGGCTGTCTGAGACCAGAGACCGCTATCATCGTCACATGCGCTTTCTCATACGAGCTCTACTGTTTCTCATCGTCATCGGCGCGATCGTCGTCGGTGGAGCCTACGTGTTTGCCGGGACGCAGGCCGGGCCATCACTGGACGTGCGGTCGCCGGAAAAGTATGTCGGCCAGAGCTCGCAGCTTGAATTTCTCATAGACGCGCAGGGTGGCGAGGTATCGCGCGTGGAAGCGGTGCTCGAGCAGGAGGGTCAGTCGACACCCGTGTTTTCGAGCGAGGAGTCGCAGGGCGCTGAGGTGAAACGCGACGAGGCAAACCGCTTGTGGGTAATTCGTCAAATCGGCAAACAGTCGCTGCCGAGTCTCAAGGCGGGGCCGGCGCGTCTGACGATCAAGGCCTCGCGGCCAGTTCTCTACGGTCTGCGCACGGTCGAGACCACTGTGTCACGCGATCTCGAAGTCCGATTGGAGCCGCCGCGCGTCGGTGTGCTGTCACTCCATCACTTCGTCAACCAGGGCGGGCCCGAGTTCGTCGTGCTTCGGGCGACCCCAGCCGACGTCACCGCCGGTGTGCGAGTCGCGAACGTCAGTTTTCCTGCGTTTGCCGGCAGCAGCGTCGGCATCAAGGATCCCAACGCTCGTATCGCGTTCTTCGCACTTGGGTACGATCAGGATCTCAATACCCCGATTATCGTGTTCGCCCGTGACGTTGCAGGCAACGAAGTGACAAGCCAGGTGGAGCGTCGTCCGTTCCCGCGGGGGTTTGCGAAGTCGCGGATCGAAATCGACGATGCCTTCCTGCAACGTGTCGTGCCGGACATTGTGCAGAACACGCCTGACGCGGGAGCCGACACCAAGGATCTCGTGAAAGGCTACGTCCAGATCAACCGTGAGCTGCGCCGGAAGAACAACGAAACGATTGCGGCGCTCGCGGCCAAGACCAAGCCGGAGATGATGTGGCGCGAGGCGTTCTCCCTCGGAAACGTGAACGTCGAGTCACGATTCGCCGACTTTCGCACGTACTTCCACGAGGGCAAGGAGATCGATCGGCAAGTGCATCTCGGCTACGATCTCGCCACGCTCCAGCACGCGCCAGTCCCAGCGGCCAATCGAGGGTCCGTGATTTTCGCGAACTATCTCGGCATTTACGGCAACACCGTGGTGCTTGATCACGGTCTTGGCGTGCAGTCCCTGTATGGCCACCTGTCTACGATCGACGTAAAGGAAGGCGACGCTGTCGAAAAGGGACAAACCCTTGGTCGAACCGGCACCACCGGGCTCGCCGGCGGCGATCACTTGCACTTCACGATGCTCGTTAATGGCGTCATGGTGAGTCCGGTCGAATGGTGGGACCCGCATTGGATGGAAGACCGTGTGTTCCGAAAGATTCGTGAAGCGGGCGGACAAGCCCCAACATTGAAATAGGGCCGTCTATGGTCCACGGCCTGCGGCCCACCGAGAGCGGTTACTCGGAGGGCGGACTTAGCTCCCGGAATGACATAATCGGATCGTCGTGAAAGTTCTCACAATCTTTGTTTGCACCACGTTGTGTGTTGCCAGCGGCGCCTTGAGTCTCGCGTGCGGCGGTTCAACGGAGTCCACGGCGCCTGCTGCGCCTCCGGCGCCTGCAGTGGACCCGTCCACAGTGGCAACCGTGACGGGTCGAATCGTGCTCGACGGCACGCCGCCGCCGGCCGAGGTTATTCGGCTCGACGGCGATCCAAAGTGCGTAACGCTCGCGAAAGGCGAGGAGCGTCGGACCGAATACATCGTGATGGGCGAGAACGGCACGCTGCAAAACGTGTTCGTGTACGTCAAGGATGGCTTGCGGCCAAGCCTTTACCCGGTGCCGGCCACCCCTGTCGTTCTGGATCAACAGCAGTGCCGGTACGTCCCGCGCGTGCTGGGTATTCAAGTGGGACAGCCGCTGACCATCCGCAACAGCGATCCGTTGCTGCACAACGTCCGTGCGGAGGGGGAAATCAATCAACCATTCGACGTAGGCACACCAATCCAGGGCATGGAAATCAAACGGACGTTCTCGACCCGCGAAGTGGTGGTGCCCTTCAAATGCAATGTCCACGCATGGATGAATGCCTACGTTGGGGTGCTCGAGCATCCGTTCTTCACGGTCTCCGATGCGAGCGGCCGCTTCTCCATCGCGCAGTTGCCGCCCGGGACCTATACAATCGAGATCTGGCATGAACGGCTGGGGACCCAGACACAGCAGGTCACCGTGGCCGCGAAAGACACGAAGGATCTGACGTTCACCTACAAGGTGTCCTGAACGTGAAGCCTGGCACCGCCACGACATACGGCGCGTCGCACGAGGGCACGGCCACACGGTCGCGCGCAGCGGACTTTCTCGCCCTCACGAAGCCGCGCCTCAATTCGCTGGTGTTGATGACGAGTGCGGCCGCTTACTTTCTCGGTGGAGGACACGAGCTGCCGTGGATGCGGCTCGTCCACACGGCCATTGGAACCGCGCTCGTCGCGGGCGGCGCGTCTGCACTCAATCAACTCTGGGAACGCGACACTGATCGCTTGATGCGAAGGACGCGTCTGCGGCCGTTGCCTGACGCGCGCTTACACCCGCAGGACGCGCTGTGGTTCGGTATCGCACTGTCCGCCGTCGGCATCGCAGACTTGTCGTTGGGTGTAAACCCCCTGACCGCGGCAGTTGCTGGCGTCACGCTGGTCAGCTACGTGTGGCTGTACACGCCGCTCAAAGTGCGGTCGTCGCTCTCGACGATCGTGGGCGCAATCCCCGGAGCGCTTCCCGCCGTCATCGGCTGGGCGGCGGCGACCAACACGCTGTCGGTTGAAGGCTGGGTGCTGTTTGGCATCGTCTTCATGTGGCAAATGCCGCACTTCCTCGCGATCGCGTGGATGTTTCGCGATGACTACGCGCGGGCGGGCATGCCACTGCTGCCCGTGATCCAGCCGGATGGCCGGACGACGGGCCATCAGGCGGTGCTGTATGCGGCGGGACTGATTCCGGTGAGCTTTCTGCCAACGGCCGTTGGCCTCGCGAGTGCGTACTACTTGGTTGGCGCCATGGTGCTGGGTGCGGTTCTCATCGTGCTCAGTCTCGAGTTTGCGACGACCCGCAGCATGCCCGCAGCGAAGCGGCTGTTTTTTGGCACGATTCTCTATTTGCCGCTCTTGTGGACCGTGCTGCTCATCGATCACTTCAGCTACATCGTTTGATCACTTACGCTGATCTCCCCGCGGTGAATGCTTCGCTCAATGCGATCTCCACGGTGTTTCTCGCCATCGGATGGATGCTGATCCGGCGTCGTCGCATCGAGGCGCATCGGGCGTGTATGTTGGCTGCCTTCACGGCATCAGCCCTCTTCCTGACGTCGTACGTCATCTACCATGCGAATGTGGGGTCCGTTCCGTTTCGCGGCGTCGGTGCGATGCGGATTCTGTACTTTGCCATCCTGATCCCGCACGTGATCCTGGCGGCGTCGGTTTTGCCGCTGGCGCTGATCACGCTGTCGCGTGCGTTGTCGCGGAGGTTTGACAGGCACCGCCAGATTGCGAGGTGGACATTGCCGATCTGGCTGTTCGTGTCGGTGACGGGGGTGGTAGTTTATGTGATGTTGTATCAGTTAAGTTGACCTCCTCGTCGACGCCATTTCAGGTACGCAGAATTGTTAAATAGACCCGACCCCTTTTTCTCTCGAGGGATTCATCGATACAACAGGTGCTTGGCGCGCAGCTGACGCCAACGCGCCTCGGCAGCCGCCCAGCCGGCCGCGACACGGGCGGGGTCTTCGCCAGCCTTGACCCGCTCGAGATCCTGCCGCGATCCCAGGAGGCGTTCGGTCGTCTCCATCTTGTACTTGTCGCCATACAGCTTCCACAGAGCGGCTGCGATCTCGAGTCCCACCCGCACAGGCTGAAGCGTTGTGCGGTTGGTGATCACCATGAACACACCCTCACACTGTTCCTTGGCGTACTTGCTCGACGTGGGCGTAAAGGTCACCGGATAAAACTGAATGCCCGGTAAACCACGCGTGTTCAGCGTCTCGGCCAGCGCTCGACCATTGATCCACGGCGCGCCCATTTGCTCGAAGGGCTGATCCGTTCCGCGACCAACCGACACGTTCGAGTATTCGATGGCGCCAATGCCCGGGTAGAGCGTGGCCTGATTCAGGTTGCGCATGTTCGGCGAAGGGTTGACCCATGCCAATCCTGTCTGATCAAACCAGAAGTCGCGGCGCCAATTCGCGGCTGGCACAACGGTCAGCGCCACGCCAATCTTCTTTTCGTCATTGAACAGCAGGGCGAGCTCGCCGAGCGTCATCCCATGACGCACGGGCATTGCGGGCAGATACGAGATAAACGCGGCTTCCTGCGCCGGCGGCCCTTCGATCTGCCACCCGTTGATCGGGTTTGGTCGATCCAGCACCACGACCCCGATCTTGCGTTTCGCCGCCTCCTCCATCACGTACCCCATGGTCGCCATATAGGTGTAAAAGCGAGTGCCAATGTCCTGCAGGTCGACCACGACCACATCCAGGCCTTCGAGCATTGGGTCAGTGGGCCGTCGTGTGTCGCCGTACAAGGAATGGATCGGTAGGCCAGTCCGGTCGTCGCGGGTCGACGGAACTTCGTCATCGAGGATCCCGCGGATGCCGTGCTCGGGGCTGAAAAGCGCAACGAGCTGGACCCCAGACGCCTTGTGGATCAAATCGATTGCGCTGGCGCCATCGGCAGAACGTCCCGTGTGGTTGGTCACGAGGCCCACGCGCTTGCCCTTGAGCGCCGCAAAGCCATCGCTTGCGGCGACGTCTAATCCAGGTGCGACGGGTGCGACAGGTGCGACAGGTGCGACAGGTGCGAGGGGTGCGGTGCTGAAATCAGTGCCGGTCATACGGATCACGCCAGTCGCGGGACCCACGTCCCGCGCGACATTCAACTCGAGGGCGGCGGCTGCGACCGTTGCAACGCGACCGCGGAGCGGTGTGACATCGCCTTTGCCATCAGGATGAAGCCGGCTTGAAAGGAAGATCACGTATGCGCGCGAGGTGGGATCGACCCAGATCGACGTGCCGGTAAAGCCGGTGTGTCCGAATGAACCGATCGGAAAAAGCTCTCCGCGGTTCGAAGAAAACGACGTGTCGATGTCCCAACCGAGGCCGCGGACGCTGGCCATCGCCGCGGGTGTCGCCGGCGATGTCATCTTGGCGATGGTCAGCGGCGCCAGCACTTGAGTGGCACCCGATCGGCCATTACCGAGCAGCATGCGCGCGAATAGGGAAAGGTCACGCGCCGTGCCAAACAGGCCCGCATGGCCTGCCACGCCACCCATTCGTCGCGCCGTCGGATCGTGGACGACGCCGCGAAGCGGTGCCGCATCCGGTGTATTGCAGGGCCACGCGGCCATCGTCTCGCATCGTTCAGTCGGCGCGATGCGCAGGCGCTTGGAGGCGGGCGGATTGAACTCGGTATCAATCATGCCGAGCGGTTGGAAGACCTCACGCCGGACATACTGATCGAGAGGCAGTCCAGTCACACGCGCCACGACTTCGCCGAGCAGAAAAAAATTGATGTCGCTGTAGACGAACCGTTGGCCGGGAGCCGATGTCGGCACTTCTGCTCGTGCCAGCTCGATCGCTGCCTCATATCCGTTCCATGGGTCTGCAAGATCAACATCGGGGCGCAGACCCGAAACGTGCGTCAACAGATGGCGAATCGTGATGCCATTTTTCCCGTGCCTTTCGAATCCGGAAATAAACGTCGCAACCGGATCGTTGAGCCGCACCTTCCCCTGTTCGATCAACCGCATGACTGCGGTCGTCGTCGCGACGACTTTGGTCAGAGATGCAAGATCGAAGATTGTGTCGACGGTCATCGGCTCGGCGGACGGCACGACGGCTCGCTGACCGTACGCCTTCTCGAACAGGACCGTATCGCCTCGCCCAACGAGCACTACCGCGCCCGCGGTCTGCCTGGCCGCAATGGCTTCTTCGACCACCCGATCAATCGCCGCAAAACCAGGCGGCTCAACAGATTGAGGCCGCGCGCGCTGACCATGCACGCTGGCCGCCAACACGCAAACGATCACGACGAGCGCCATGGCCCTGAACTGTGTCATCTCCTACCTGCCCTACCTGCCCTACCTGCCCTACCTGCCCCACGTGATACGCTAAATAAGCCCAAAGCTAACATAGAGTTAGGGCTCATTTTTTTCAGGAGAACGAAGCAATGCGTGACGCCAGAAAGCTGCTGACGGCGATCGCCATCATGGTGGCGCTGATCGTGAGCGCGCTGCCCGCAGCGGCCCAGACAGGCCGCATCGGTGGCACCGTCAAGGATGACAAAGGACAGGGTATCAAGGGCGCGACGGTCGTCGCGGAGAACCCGAGCTCCTCTCCATCTTCATTCACGGCAACAACCGATGACAAAGGCCGGTTTTCGATCATTGGCCTTCGCTCAGGCACGTGGAAGATCACGGCGTCGGCTCCAGGCTTCATGCCTGGCGGCGGCAGCCTGCCAGTTCGAACGATCGGTGCACCAAATCCGCCGATCGACATCGTTCTGGCGCCCGGAGCGGCTGCCCCCACGGGGGCACTCGCCGGCGTGAACACGAAAGAACTGCAGGGCGAACTGCAGGCGGCCGAAGACCTGATGAACAAGCAGCAGTACGATGCGGCGATTGCGGCGTACCAGGCGATTCTCACCAAGACGCCCGCATTGACGATGATCAACATGCAGATCGGCCGTGTGCATCGGCTGAAGAAGGACTACGACGCGGCTCTTGCGACCTATAAGAAGGTCCTCGAGGCCGATCCGACCAACGAGCGCGCGAAGATCGAGATCGGCATGACCAATCTCGAAAAAGGTGACTTTGCCGCAGCCGAAGCCGCACTCGGCGAAGCCGCGCAGGGCGCCGGCGCCAGCCGTGAGGTCTTTTACAACCTCGGCGAGGTGAAGTTTGCCAAGGGCGAGACCGACGAAGCGATGAAGTGGTACCAGCGCGCTGTCGATACCGACCCAAACTGGGGCAAGCCGCTCTTCAAGCTTGGTCTCGGCCATCTCCAGAAGGCCGACACCAAAAACGCGATCGCCATGATGGAAAAGGTGATCGCCGTCGATCCGAACTCCCCCGAAGCTGCTCAAGCAAAGGGGCTCATCGAACAGCTGAAGAAGGGGTGACTCACTTCTTCCTCTTGTCTGCTTCCGCAATCAGTCGGTCGATATTCGGATAGTTTGCATCCAGGGCCTTGGCCTTGCGCCAGAGGTCTGAAGCGTCGGCGAACCGTCCCTCGCGCGCAGCCATCACGCCCTTGATCGCCCAGGGCCGTGCGGCGCGGGGGTCGAGTCGAATCGCCTTCTCGAGTGCAGCGTCGGCCGACCCCAACTGGCGGCGCTCTGCCTCGAGCCAGCCAAGAGCGGCGTGATTCGACGCGACATCAGGAAACTGTCCCAGCGCGGTGGCGTATTCGTCCTGTGCTCGTATCAGCGCTTCACCCGCTGATCCAGGCAATTGCACGATGCCGAAAGTGAGCAGCGCTTCCGCCGCGCGCGCGCGTACGACACGTGCCTGGTCGACGAGCCGCGCAATGATTGGCGTGACGACGCGATCGCGATCGCCGCTGGCCAGGAGCGCATTCACGGCCTGAGCGCGCACGATGGGTTCCGGATCTGCGGCGGCGCCAATCAAAGCGTTAATCTGCGCCGCTGACAAAACCGCGGGTTTGGCCGTGGCGCGCGAACCAGCCTTCGCCGGCCCCTCGCCAAACGAGGTCTGACTCTGCACGTAACTCGTCACGCTCCCCGCAGTCCCCAACGCCAGTTGCTCCATGAATTGCACGGCACTCGCACGAACGAGGAGGCCTTGCGATCGATCGACCGCGAACCGCGCCAGATCCGGCAGCACGGTCGCGTCGCCAGACCCGGCGCGATACATCGTGTCGGCAAGCGCCAGCGACGCCTTGCGGCGTATGCCGTTACCCCACCATTGATCCATCTGGCGCACCGCCCACTCCGGTGACTGGTCGTCGTGACAGGTCGTACAGGCATTCGGCACGCCAAAGGCCGCTGTGATCTCCGGCACAGGAGGCTGGAAAGTGTGATCGCGGCGTCGAATGAGCAATCGCCAATTCACATCGCTCATGTGGCAGGTGATACATCGACTGCCCGCCGAAGCCGCCTGGTGAAACGTATGCTTCTCGATCTCTGCATCGGCCAGCGGCTTGACGGCCGTCGGCTTCGGACCCTTGACGAGCGTGGTGTGGCACTGCGTGCACAGGAGATCGCCGTTACGTCCCTGGGTGATATTCAACTTGAGGGAAAACGGGTTTCTCGATCCGTGCGCAACATGACAGCTCGTGCAGACAGCCTCACCCGATTTGAAGCAACCAGTGATTGTGAGCGCCTGGGGTCGATTGAATCGGTTGGGTCTTCCATCCGGCCAGAATTCACCCTGAAGATCATTGGCAGGAATTGGCTCGCTGATGAGAAATGGGATCGCATAGTCTTCGTAACGATCGCCGCCCCGGAAGCCAAGGAAGATGTTCTGTTTGTTGCCGTGACAGTACGAGCAGGTGTCATACGTCTGCCTCGGCGGAGCACTGCGTGGAGAAAAGATCTTCAGGATCGAGCTGAGTTCGCGGTTCTTGGCGCTGTTGTCGTAAGCCGGCTTCGTGGCGGGATCTTTCTCCCAGCCGCTCATCAGCTCGACGTGCGGCCGCCCAGGACCATGACACGCCTCACAGCCAATCCCCATCTCCGTCCACGTAGTTTCGTATCGCCGAGTGGCGACATCGAACCCTTGGGCCAGGTTTGTCGCGTGACAGTTGAAGCAGTTTGTGTTCCAAATCTGGCGCAGGTCATGAGCATCGTCCGGGATCGGCGTGATCTCTTTCCAATCAACCCACCGTTTGCTTTCGATGTGCCAGAAGGCCGGCAGGACGTAGATCCGTCCATCGGGCAGCTTGGACAGATAGCCCTGATAGCGCTTGTGACCGAGGGTATAGTCCACCTGAAATGTCTGAGGCGCCCCTTTCCCGAACGTCACCTTGATGTACGGCTTCCCGTCCGTCCGGCCAAACGCGAACGCCCGGCCGTGATCGGCAAAGCGTGTCCCCTCGCTGAAATCTCCGACGACGGTTGCTTCGCCAATCGGCTTGGTCATGCGGATATGCAAGGAGCGCTGCCACTGGTCGAAGTCTTCCTGATGGCAACTTGCGCAAGCGGCCGAGCCCATGTAGTCGCCGGACGTGGTCGCGGGAAGGGTCGGAACGTGCGTTGAGGGCGTCTGTTCGTTCGCCGTCCACGATGGCGTCGCGCCGAGTACGGTGAGCGTAATCAGAAGGAAGCTGGCAGCAACGGCAAGCAGGGCGTGCCCGAACTTCATGAGGCCGCAGAATAACAGGTGAGGAGAAGCGGAGAAGGCCCACAAAAACAAAAGGGGATCCAACGATCCCCTTTTCACAAATCCGGCTTGGAATCCTCGATCCCGCGCCGGCCACGAGCCTTAGCCTAGTCAGCCTGGCCCGAACCCATCTTCTGACGGCTCATCACCGCCACCGCCTCAAACCCTCCTGTGGGTATTCGGTCAAAAGCAAGCACTGTGCCGCGCTGAGCCGATTTGGATACATCTCACAAATCGTTCTGCATCAATGGGTTCCGAGCCGTTAGCGGGCTGCCCGACACGCTAGGCCCACCTTTATCCATTGTTTCGAAGGCGGAGGTTTCAAAGCGTTGGATTGACCCCCAGAGCTGGAGCTGCACGTCAGGCCCTTCTGAACACCTGCCGGAGAATTTCGCCCGCTTCAAGTAGTTGTTGATCCGAGATATACGGGGCCGGCCCGAGGCGCAGGATGTCGCCGCGGGAATCGGCGAAGAGATTACGGGCTCGGAGCTTGCGCACAGCATTCGTCGCGTCAACGCAGCGGATGGCGACGAATCCCGCCCGCCGGTCTGGCGGCACCGGCACGATCTCAGCCACTGCTGGTGCGACGTCTAGAGACTCGAAGCGCTTCACGAGCATCCCCACCTGATGCATGCTGGCGCTACGCAGCCGATCGGCGGTCATCGTCATGCGCCGGTGAAAGGCAAACACCGCGGCTGCCCGATAGTGCGACGTGGGATCGTAGGTGGCGCCGGCAAACCTCGCTGCGCCTCGGCCATAACGCACCTCGCCGTCGCGAGTAGGTTCGGCGAGGTCAGTGAACTCGCTGAACCACCCCGTGATGACCGGCCGCAGCTCGCAGCCAGGCGGTACGCGCATGAAGCAGTTGCCTTCGCCGAGCTGACAGTACTTGTAGCCACCGCCCACGATAAACGCGCTGCCAAGCCCGAGCGTGTTGACGTCAAAGGGGACCACGTTCAGGTGATGGTAGGCGTCAACCAGAAGCGTTGCGCCATGGCGCGTGCACGCCTGCGCGACCGCATCCAGGTTCGGCACGATCTCCGCCGTCTCGAACAGTACTGATGACACCATCACGCACGTCGTCGCATCGTCCACTGCAGCGGCGAGCCGTTCGGCGAGGGTGTCGGCGGGTTGTGCCGGAACCTTCACGAGGTTGACGCCCGCTTCGGCAAGGCGGTCGAGCTGACGACGGATCGTGTGAAACTCACCATCGGTGGTAATCAGACGGGGCGGCCGGGCAGGGCTGGCCGGAGAAAACACCGTCAGCGCGGACAGCAGCTGGACGATCAGTTCATGCGTGTTCTGTCCGAGCGCGATATCGCCATCCCGATCGTTGAGCAGCCGCCGCCAACCCGCCCGCACGTCGTCGGCGATGGCCGCAGCTCGTGCCCACTTGTCGTCAACCATCGCCGCTGCGTCGAGCCAGGCACGCTGCTGGGCGTCAAATGCCACGTCCGGCCACGCCTGATGGGAATGACCGGTCAGAAGCAAGCGATGCCCGACGCGGAATCGCGTGTAGTGCGCCGCGAGCCCTACAGATGCGAACGGATTTCCCATAAGTCGGGAAAGAGGGGAGCGCCGATCGTCGTGCGGAGATACGCGGCGCCGGCCGATTTGCCGGTGCCCATCTTCACGCCGATCGTCCGCTCCACCATCTTCACGTGGCGATACCGCCACTCCTGGACGCCTTCGTCGAGATCAACGAGTCGTTCGCAGATCTCCGAGTTCTTCGGATCATTCCGATAGACCTCGATCAGGATTTGTTGGAGCTCGGGAGAAGGCTCGACCGCTGTTGTGACGTCTCGTGCGAGCGCAGCGGCTGGGACAGCATAACCTTCGCGCGACAAATATCCAAGAAACGCATCCCATAGCGTCGATTCGCTGAAGCGTTGCGCGAGCGCCTGTCGCGCGCGCGTGCCAACCGCAAACCGCTCGATGGCCTCCTGGGACTTGCGTCCGAGAGCGAACTCGAGTTGGCGGAATTGATCGGATTGAAAGCCGCTCGCGGCTTCGAGCCGCTCGCGAAAGGACAGAAACTCGAGCGGAGTCATCGTCTCGAGGATGTCCAGCTGTGCCACGAGGACCTTGAGAATTGTGAGGACGCGCTTGAGCGTGTGCTGGGCTCGATGTGGATCGCGCGCCTCGAGCAGAGCCGTGACCCGATCGATCTCGTGCAGGATTTCCTTGAACCAGAGCTCGTAGACCTGATGAATGACAATGAACAGCAGCTCATCGTGCTCCGGTCCGTCGGAGCGCGGGCGCTGGAGATCGAGAAGCTCGTCGACGTGAAGGTAGCTGCTGTATGTAACCGCGGGATCCATCTGCTCAGATTATCCGAATGCTCTACCTTGCGTGTCCTTCGCAACCTTCGTGCGCCTTCGTGACGCGGCCAACCGCCGCGTACAAAAAAAGGCGGGACGCGCCGGCGCAGCGCGTTCCCGCCAACAGACTCCCCCACAGGAGTCGTCTTACTGGGTGCAACAGGTGCGATGGGTGCGCTAGGTGCGACGGGTGCGGTGCCGTGCACTGGTGCACCTTTGCACCCGTGAACCGCCCCGCACCAGTCGCACCCGTCGCACCTCTCGCACCCGTCGCACCCGATCTGTTACCAGAGGAACCGGAGGCCGACTCGCGTCGTGAACGGCGCGAGAATCGCCGACGGCTTCTGATACCCCGTGCCCGTATCACGACTGATCGTCTCGGACGCGTGACTGTTCGTGATGTTGAACAAGTCGAGGAAGAAACGAGCCCGCGTGCGGCCGATCAGGTTGAGAGTCTTTTCGGCGCGAACGTCGAACACCCAGATGTTGTCTTCGCGGTTGGCGTCCGACTCTTCGGCGTAGGTCCGGAGGCCGATATTGTTAGACGTGACACCCGTGACGAACAACCCTGTCGGCGCCGCAATAGTCAGCCGGCGCGCGTAATTCTGGCCGGACTGATGACGCAGCACCGGTGACAGCCGAATGCCATACGGCGCTTCGTACGATCCGCTGGCCTTGAAGCCCCACCCTGTTGTGTCCTGGACCCCCGGCTGATTCGGACTCTGCGGATAATCGTTCGGGAAGTCTGTCGTCCAGGTGTACCCGAACCCGATCGTCGCAGACCACCGATTGCTGTACCGCTTGCTCATCGACGTTTCAACCGTCTTGTAGCGCGCGAACTGTGGCAGGTTCATGACGAATTGAGTGTCGGGGAAAAGGGTGGCAGCATTGGCGGAGGGCAAGCCCACCATCGGGATATTGCGGTCGTCCGCAGTGGCGCGAACGCCGTCGAGTCCGTTGTCGATAAAGGTGAACGGGAGGCCATTGGCCGCATACACGTCGAGCCCGCGTCCCGGAATGTAGGTGTTGACCAGATCGTCTTCGGTCTTGTAGACGAAACCAGCGCGCACGCCATAGACCTCGCTGATCTGGCGTTCAAACCAAGCTGCCGCTTCGTGAGAGTACGGCGCCTTGATGTTGGGATCGAGCTGAATCGAGCCTTCGAGCGCGGCGGCCGTGCGAGTGGTTTCCTCGCCGGGCTGCCAGTGCTTGTCACCATTCGCATCGACCCAATTGTAGGTGGCCGACTTCGCGTTTGTGTTGGGATTGGCGTTCGAAGAAACGCCGACGCCCGGATTGTGCCAATACAACCCGTAGTTGCCCTTCAAGACGGTCTTGCCGTCGCCGGTCAGGTCGTAGACAACACCGATACGCGGTGCGACGACGTTCCACGTGTAAAGGTCGGTCTGGGCAAACGTCTTGGCCTGGACGGCGACGGGGCCGACGGTCTGCCCCAGCTGAATCTGCTCCGGGAGCCAACCCTTGTAGCGATCCCAGCGGAGCCCGCCGTTGATCGTCAGCCGCCCCACAGCCCAGGTGTCGTTCACGAACGCGCTAATCGCATCGAGCGCGTTGCGTGACGTCAGGTGGCCTTCGTCATTGTCTTTGAGCCCGCCGACCTGCGTTGCCGTCGGAATGCGGAAGATCAGTTGGCTGGCAACGTTATTGTTGTAGACGTGCTCGATATTGCCGCCAACCCCCTGCAGGAACCCAATCCATTGCAGCTCCTTCAGGAGCTCGCCGCCGGCCTT
Source organism: uncultured Acidobacteriota bacterium (assembly GCA_963846425.1). GTDB lineage: Bacteria > Acidobacteriota > Vicinamibacteria > Vicinamibacterales > UBA2999 > JACCSI01. The sequence goes on from CAWJVW010000005.1 coordinate 760,876, forward strand.
CAAGGTATGGCTACCCTTCGCGGTGTCCAGGAAGTAGGTTGCGGCACCCGTCCATTGCTTACGGTCGCGATCGTTCTGGTTCTTCTGATGCGAGCCAAAGATGTCGAGCTGGCCTATATCGCGGAAGAAATAGGCGTCCGCGCCGTTGGTGATCTGCGGAAAGTAGTAGCCGAAATCACCGTAGCGCGCCTCGACGTACAGCTTCTCGCTCAGCGTGCCGTTCCACTCTGCTTTGTACACCCAGCTGCCAGAGTCCTGTCGGTTCGTCGCGCCTGGGGTGAGGTACTTGTAGTTAGCAAACGGAATTCGGTTTGGCTGAATCTTCTGTCCCCACTGGTAGTACCCAATGATCTTATGGTTCTGATTCGCTTGGTACGTGCCCTTGCCAACCGCGTTCCAGAGCGTGGTGTCGAAGGTCTGGCCGAAGAAGAAATTCGGCTGACCGATGGCGTTGAACTGTTTGCGGTAGGTGCCAAACCACCAGAGCTTGTCGCGCTTGATCGGACCGCCGACATTGATGGCCGTGTCGTAGTAGCGATCGATCTCGTTGCTGTGCTCACGAATCGGGCTGTTGTTGAAGGCGGTGGGCACCGTGTATTCGTCCGGGATGTTCGACCCCTGCAACGAGTTGTTATACCAATCGACGTAGTATTCGCCGTTGAACTGGTTCCCACCAGACTTGGCAATGAACTGCGACTGCACGCCGGGATTCGGCATTTCGGCTGACTGTCCGGTCGTTCCAAGGAAGACTTCCTCGAGCGACGAGTAGTCGAAATAGAAGCCCGCGCCGCCGGTCCCTTCAGTCGTATTGATGCCTTCGATGAGCACGCGCACCTGGCCAAGGATGCCGTACGCGCGATAGTCGGTCTGCGTCCCGGCGCGGTTCCCGCCCACGTCGATGCGTGTCATCTGGACCCCAGGCGTCACGGCGAGAAGCGACCACATGTCGCGCCCGTTCGGAAGCGACTGCAGCTGCTCCAGCTTGAAGTTCTGCACCACGCGCGTCGCAGTCGTGTCGATAATGGGCGACTCGCCCGTGACGGTCACGGTCTCTTGCAGAGTGGCGAGCGCGAGCTCCACGTTCACGTTCGCTGTAAAGCCGAGCGCTATCTGAATACCTTCGCGCTTGACGATGTTGAAGCCGGTCAACTCATAGGTCACCGAATAGGTGCCCGGAGGTATCGCGGGAAAGCGATAGTTGCCGGTTTCAGTAGTGACGGTTGTCTGCGCGCCGAGCGCGGAGGGGCTGGTCGCTGTCACGGTCACGCCAGGAAGCACGGCTCCCTGCGCGTCTGTGACGCGGCCCTGAATAGTGCCGGTGCTGCTCGCGCCACCGCCCTGCGCGTAAGCAGGCGCGGCTACCGCGACAGCCATCGCGGCGATCAGCAATCCGCTAAGCCAACGGTTCATTCGTCATCCTCCATGTGGGGATCGAGCCGGGGAGGCTGGTCCCTAGAACTCCGCCAAAACAATACAAACACCTCGCCTCGCCAAGCCGAGCGACGACGAGAGAACCCCGTTCGAGCCGCGGACCAGAAGCCGAAAGCCGAACGGACGAACCGACGACACTGAGTGGTGTGAAAGTGCCTAGATCGCGGTTGAATCTACAGGAAGATGGGACTTTCGGCAACTGAAAGGCTTCAGGTTGGGTTGAACGAGCGTTCAGGGGGGCTGCGCCACCATTAGACGGGCTAGTTTGCGGGTCATTGGTACCAAGGGATCTGTCTACGGTCCGCGAGGCTCTGGCTTCCCTTCTCGGCTCCCCCGGTCTCCGGTCTCCGGTCCCCGGTCTCCAGTCCGCGGGCTACGGTCGAGGGGCCGCGGTATGTCGCGACACCGCAATGCCACTGAGGATGAGCGCCGCGCCAAATAATTGCGCGACGCCGATCCGTTCCCCCAGCCAGATTGCGGCAACCGCTATGGCGACAATCGGCGTGAGGTTGCTGTAAACGGCCGTTCGCGAACTCCCGATCTTCTGCACGGCGGTGTACCAGACCATGTACGAGAATGCGAGTGCGAGCAGAGATGATGCGCTCATCAACAGCCAGCTTGTGACGGAGATGGCACGCCAGTCGGTCGCGACCATTGGCCGCGCGGCGACAAACAGGTACAGCAACGCGCCAATCGTCATCGACCAGCCGGTGATGATCAAAGGCGAGTGACGGGCGAGCAGCGGCTGTGCCAGGACCGAATACAGCGACCAGCACAGCATGCCCGCAAAGACAAACGCGTCGCCGACGAGCGTGGTTGCTGTCAGCGTCGCGCGATAGCCGACGAGCGCATAAATGCCAGCGAGCGACAACCCCGCGCCAATCCACCGTGCGGCGGTCAGTCGTTCATGCCCCGCCACCGACGCCATGATCGCGACGGCGACGGGCGTGCAGCCGAAGATGAGCGCGCTGTTTGCCACGCTCGTGCGTGCCACCCCCGCGAGAAAGAAAAGTTGATACAGGACCGTGCCGACCATCGCCAACATGAACACGACGAACCAATCGCGCCGCGTCAGGTTCGTCACAGGCACGCGACCGGCTTGCCGAGCCATCGCGATCTGAAAGACGACTGCTGCCAGCAGCAGACGCAGTGCATTGAACGTGATTTCGGGAAAGTCCCGAAGGGCGTACTTGATGGCCGAGAAGTTCGTGCCCCAGATGATGACCATCAGGAGCAGGAGGAGGTCGAGGCGGGAGAGGGACAAAGTCAAAGGCAAAAGGCACAGGGGACAAAGGCAAAACGTGCGGCTCGAGCCCCTTTTCTGCCTTTTGCCTTGTGCCTTGTGCCTTTAGTCGTTAGCCACCAAACGGCTTGATGAAGAACAGAATCAGCGTCACCAGCAGCACGTAGATCACGAGCGACTCGATCAGCACGAGGCCGAGAATCAGGACGCCGCGGATCTCGCCCGTGGCGCCGGGATTGCGCGCGATGGCCTCCGCTGCAGAGCCGATGGCGCGTCCCTGCCCGATGGCGCCGCCAGCGGCCGCAATGGCCAGCGCAAATCCCGCGGTGATGATTGACCACTGCACCAGCCCGTTATCGGCCGCAGCCGCCGTCTCCGCCTGGGCGTACACGGGCGCAGCCATCGTCAGCAGCAGAAACACGAACATCAAGGACAGTACGGACCGTCGAGTGCTCACAACAAACGCCTCCTCAAAGCTGTTTAGTCAGACGTGCCGGCGGCGAGCTTCGAACGCAGCCGCGAAGACGGCCGACGTGACACCTACCAGCATCCCCACCGGATCGAGATGCAAACGGATCATCATACCGTAGGCCGTCACGGCGAGTATAACATGCCTTGTGAAAAACTTCACTAGCGCCACAACCCACGAAACACGCCTGATTTCTCCCGTTTTGGTCCGTTCCGTCACTTGATTCACCAGGCTCGACAGCGCCCAATACGACAGCCCCGCAAGCACCCCGCCACCCAGTACCCCGAGCGGCACTTCAGGTCGATGCGGGCGCCACAAAAACGCGAGCCCGGCAAGGCCCGCGCATGCAACGGCCGTGGCGCGCACGAATCTGAGCTCTTGTGAACGGGGGTTCGCCAAAGGGGGGCCTACCGGGTTCATTTATGGCTTGGTTGCAATCGTTCGCCCAACGACACGTCACCGAGTCTCCGGTTTTTTCGGGTCGGCCAGCTGCATCACGCGGTAGACGTTCAGGATGCCTGCGGCCAGGCCAACAAAGAAACCGAGAAACGTGAACCACGGTTTGGTGTTGAGCCATCCGTCCAGGAAGTAGCCGCCACCGAACCCTAACACCAGCGCAAAGACGAAGGAGAGTCCCACCGTGCTGAGTTGGCCAATCAGCCGGATATTTTCGCGCGAGATCGGCGCCATGCGCCGAGTCTAGCAGTCCAGGGTGGAGCCGGCGACGGCATTCGATATACTGAACAAGCCGAAGCGCCTCGGCCTCTGTAACCTTTATGTCCGGTGCAGCTCTGGCACGCCTCCTGGCGAGTGGCGTGGCAATTGCGACCCTCGCCGCTTTCCCCGGCTTTGACGCCAAGTCGTTGGTTGCGCACCTGCACGCGCAGGCGCGTGAGCGCGTGCTGTACGTCAACGCCTTCGATTCGACGAAGCAACAGCCGGTGCCGAACCTGGGCCCGGAGGCCCTTGTCGTACGCGAGGACGGCACGCGTCGCGAGGTGCTGCGAGTCACACGGGCGACTACGCCGCTGCCGATGGCGCTCATCGTGGACAACAGCCAGGCTGTCGCATCCGCGATCGCCGATCTTCGCAAGGCGCTCGCCACGTTTCTGACGGTAATCGAGGGTCTCGGTCCTGTGGCCCTCGTGACAGTCGCCGAGCGCCCGACGATCGTCGAGGACTACACGACAACTCAGAAGAGCCTGCTTGACGCCGCCGGCCGGCTCTTTCACGTGCCCGGCAGCGGCGCAACGCTGCTCGACGGCATCGTTGAAATATCGAAAGGGCTGGCGCGGAGAGAATCCGATCGCGCCGCGATCATCGCAATCGCCACCGAGTACACAGACTTCAGCAACCTGCAGTACCAGGATGTGCTCGCGTCGTTGAAAGACAGCGGCGCGTCGTTGCACGTCGTGGTCCTGGTGAACCCCAATGGATCGTTTCTCACCGACGAGGCACGGAATCGCGCGACGGTTCTCGACCGTGGTCCGCGGGAATCAGGTGGCGTGCGGATGGATGTGCTGACCAGCATGTCCTTCGAACCGCGACTGCGGGATCTGGGGGCGATTCTGAAGAATCAGTACCGCGTCGTGTATTCGCGGCCCGAGTCGTTGATCCCGCCAGAAAAAATCGAGGTCTCATCGGCGAAGCCGGACATCGAGATCCGCGGCGCACCCGCCCGGGGGCAGACGAAATGATCCTCCAGGGCATGAGACGCGCTCGGGCCATCCCGCTTCTTCTTCTGTTGATCGCGCTCGGGACGCTTGCGGGATCCACGGGCACGAGGGGCCACTTGCAGGCCCAAGCTGCACCGACGGGCCAGCGGGAAAAGACCCAGATTTTCAAGGCCGCCGTCGATATCGTCTCGTTGAACGTCACCGTCATCGACAATCAAAATCGCTATGTAACTGACATCACCGAGGACGAATTTGCGGTGTTCGAGGACGGCACGCGGCAGGAGCTCACCTTCTTCAACAAAACAAACCTGCCAATCGCACTGTCTCTTCTGATTGACACGAGTGCCAGCATGGAGAACCGCCTCGTCACGGCGCAGGAGGCGGCGATCGGATTCGCCAAACGGCTGCGGCCGCAGGACTTTGCGCAGGTCGTGGACTTCGACAGCCGTGTCGAGATCGCACAGGACTTCACCAACAGCGTGCCCGACCTCGAACAGGCTATTCGATCGACGACAGCGGGCGGTTCCACATCGCTGCACAACGCGCTGTACATCTCTCTCAAAGGGCTCGAGAAGGTGAAAGCCAAGAGCATCGACGAAGTCCGACGCCGGGCAATCGTCGTGTTGTCGGATGGCGAAGACACGTCGAGTCTCGTCAGCTACGAAGAGGTGCTGGAACTGGCAAAGCGGTCGGAGACAGCAATCTATACGATTGGGCTGCAGGCAAAGGATTCGGCGCAGACCAAGGGCTTTCGCGAAGCGGAATTCGTCCTGCGTCAGTTCGCTCAGGAAACTGGCGGTCGCGCGTACTTTCCCTCGCGCGTCGAGGAGCTGAAGGACGTGTATGGCCAGATTGCCGACGAGCTGTCCAGTCAGTACACCATCGGCTACGCCTCGAAGAATGGCCGCCGCGACGGTGGCTGGCGGCGGGTCGTCGTTCAAGTGGCAAGGCCAAACATGACGGCGCGTACCAAACGCGGATACTTTGCGCCGATGGCGTACTAATGCGTCAGTTTTCAGTTTCCAGTTTTCAGTTCAAAGCAACGCAGGCTGTCTTTGAACTGGCCACTGGCAACTGGTAATTCAGGCTTGGTCGTCATGTACGCCCTTCCTCTCTTCTTCTACGTTCTCTCCCTGATCGCTTACGCGAGTCACTTTGCGAAACGCTCGCCGTCGGCCGGGCGGGCCGCGACGACGCTGCTGGTGGCGGGCGCGCTTGCGCACGCGTTCGTCATCGGGATGCAGACGATGGAAGCCGGCCATGTGCCGTTTGCGGGAACGACACAAGCCATTTCAACGTTCGTGTGGCTGCTGGGTCTCGCATATCTCTACACGGAAGTGACGACCGAAGAACGCGGCCTGGGCGTGTTCATCCTGACGATCATCGTGGCCCTCCAGGTCCTGCCGGCTGTGCAGGGGCCTGGCGTCGAGCCGCGGTCACCGGTCCTGGAGCATCCGCTCTTCTGGACACATGTCGCCGCCATGCTGGGTGCGTACGCCAGCTTCGGCCTCGCGGCGGTCATCGGCATCACCTACGTCCTTCAGTTCAAGGAGATCAAAGCGAAGCATCTCGTGTTTTTCTTCGAACGTCTGCCATCCCTGCAGATCCTGGATGTGATGAACTCGCGGACCGTGTTTATCGGGTGGCTGCTGATGACGATTGGCCTTGGCGCCGGCGCGCTCTGGGTGGCCGGCGCGCTCGAGATGGCACCGTCGGATCCACGCGTGCAAGCGATGTCGTTGAGCGATCCCAAGATCTCAATCGCGCTGGCGACCTGGGCGGTGTACACCTTCCAGCTCGTGGCGCGACGCGCCATCGGTTGGCGTGGACGACCTGCCGCGTATCTGGCCGCTGCCGGCTTCGCCATCGTCCTTCTCAATTTCGTTCTGGTCAGTTACTTCCTGACTGACAGCCACAACTTCGGGGCCCGAAGGGTCCCTCACGCAGGTTTCCAGTTGTCAGTTACCGGGTCGGGGACAGGTTTTAAACCTGTCCCCGGTGCCCCCTTTGAACTGTCAACTGGTAACTGGAAACTTGCTTTTTGATTCGAATGCATCTGCTTCTCGTGGGGGCCAGTCACCGCACTGCGCCCGTCGAACTTCGTGAGCGTTTGGATTTCACCAGCCGGGGCCTCGACCATGCGGTGCGCACACTTGTGGCACGGCCGTCGGCTGCAGAAGCTGTCGTTGTTTCAACTTGCAATCGGGCGGAGCTGTACGTCGTCTGTCAGGATCCTCTCGGCGCGGCGGACGACCTGCGGGCCTTCTTCTCTGAGTTTCACCAGATGTCGGTCGATGAGATCGGTCCGCATCTCTATACCCACCACGATGACGACGCGGTGCGACATCTGTTCCGCGTGTCGTCAGGCCTGGATTCACTGGTCGTCGGTGAACCGCAAATCCTCGGGCAGATCAAAGAGGCGTACAGTGTGGCGACGGCGACCAACAGCGCCGGGCCGCTCCTGAACAGGCTTTTCCATTGGGCATTTGGAGTGGGCAAGCGTGTGCGGTCCGAAACGGCGTTGGCGGAAGGCGCAGTGTCAGTCAGCTTCGCGGCGGTGAGCCTGGCGCGGAAGATCTTCGGCAACCTGGCGGGCCGTCGCGTGCTGGTCGTGGGCGCGGGCGAGATGGGAAAACTCACCGCGCTGCACCTCAAAGCGCAGCGCGTGGCGTCGGTCGTTATCATCAGCCGGACCCTCGCGCACGCGCAGGAACTAGCGGACGGAGTGGGCGGCGATGTGGCTCCCTGGGATTCGCTGCCACAGGCACTGCTCGATTCGGACATCGTCATTACGGTGACTGGCTCACCCAAGCCCATTCTCTCGAAGGCTCAAATCAAGGCCGCGATGCCCGCCAGCCGCACACGGCCGCTGTTTCTCATCGACATCGCCGTGCCGCGCGACGTCGATCCGCGAGCGGCTGAGATCGAGCAGGTCTTTCTCTACAACATCGACGACCTTCAGGCGATCGTCCGCGAGAACCTGGAGCGGCGCGGCGTCGAGGTGATTCGTGCCGAGCAGATCGTCGACGAAGAGGTCCATCGATTCTCCAACTGGCACAAATCGCGTGAAGCCGTGCCGACAATCGTGGCGCTCCGGCAACGGTTCGAGACGATCCGGAAGGGCGAACTCGAACGGCTCGAGCCGAAGCTTGCGGCATTGACGCCCGATGCGCGTGCTCGCATCGAGGAGATTACGCGGCTCATTGTCGAAAAGCTGCTGCTGCATCCGACCGAGCAATTGAAGACCGCCGGCGATTCCCATCTTGTTTCGCAATACATCGCCGCGCTGAACCGGCTCTTCTCTTTATCCGCAGATTCTGCAGATGCCGCAAATGCGGACGCGGCAGATGCCGCGAAGTCACCCACTTCGGCTGGCGCAGACTCGCCAAGCGCCGCAGAACCACCGGAGTCGGCGAACTACGAGAATCGAAGGCGCTCCAGCTCATGAAGATTGGGACGCGTGGCAGCGCGCTCGCACTGTGGCAGGCGCGCACCGTCGCGCGACTGATAGGGGAGACTGGCGGTCCTCAGTGCGAGATTGTGACGATCCGCACGTCGGGAGATGAGGGGAGCGGGCCGCCAGAGGCGCCAGCGACGTCCGGCGTCCTCAATGTCAAGAGCATGTTCGTGAAGGAAATCGAGGACGCGCTGATCGATGGACGTGTGGATCTGGCCGTTCACAGCAGCAAAGATCTGCCGGCCCATTTGCCGGAGAACCTTGTCATCGGGGCGGCACTCGAGCGGGCAGATCCGCGAGACGCGCTGCTCCTGGCTGCCGGAAGGACCGCACGCGATTTCGGAGACCTTCGGGATGCGGTCGGCGATGCACCACGGATTGGGACGAGCAGCGTCCGGCGGTCGGCACAACTGCGGGCAATCTTCCCGCGCGCGACCTTCCTTCCCATTCGTGGCAACGTCGAGACGCGGCTCCGGAAGCTGGATGCGCACGACTGTGATGTCCTTGTGCTGGCGGCGGCCGGACTGAAACGGCTTGGCTTGGAGGAACGCATCTCGGCATACATGCCGATCGACGTCTGCGTTCCCGCTCCAGGTCAGGGGATTATCGCAATCGAGATTCCAGGCAGCGCGGCTCCACAGGTCAAGGATGCGGTATCGCGAATCTCGGACGCCGACGCCGTGACGGCGCTTCTGGCAGAGCGCGCCGTGGTCCAGGCTCTCGGTGGCGGCTGTCAGATGCCGCTGGGCGCCATTGCCACAATCGACGAACAGAACCTGGAGGTCCTGGGTCTGGTGGCGTCGCTTGACGGCCGTTCACTGATTCGCGCGACTGTGCACGGCAATCGGGGAGGGGCGGCCGCCACGGGCGAGAAGCTGGCACGGCAACTACTCGCGCGCGGCGCTGCCAATCTATTGGCGGATGCGCGACGCACCTGACGTGTGACGTCCGCGGGCGAGTACAATCAACGGGATGCGAGGAGTCGTTTTTCTAGTGGGTGCCGGTCCGGGCGCGCCCGATCTGATCAGCGCACGCGGGCTGCGATGCCTGCAGGCGACAGACGTGGTCATCTACGACCACCTGGTGCATCCTCGTCTGCTCAACCTCGCTCCGGCAAAGGCCGAACGCATCGACGTCGGCAGCGCGGCGCCGGAACGGCTCGATCAGGAAGCCATCTGTTACTTGATCGCCGAGAAGGCTCGCGAAGGCAAACACATCGTGCGACTCAAATGGGGCGACCCGTTCGTGTTCGATCAGGGCGGCGTCGAGGCGCTGTTTCTGCACGAGCAGAACATCCCCTTCGAGGTTGTCCCTGGTGTGCCGGCCGCCATTGGCGCAGCGGCCTATGCCGGTATTCCAACCACCTACCCTGGCGGCGGGGACACGTTGACGTTCGTACGCGGGTATGAGGACGAAGGCCGGGGCACACCACGCGTAGACTGGGCGGCGCTGGCCAGCCTCGAAGGCACGATCGTGTCCTATGCCAGCCCTCGCCAACTGACCTCCATGATCGAGGCGCTGCTGGCCAACGGCAGGCCCGCAGACGAATCAGCGGCGATCGTGACAAACGGCACGCTGCTCAACCAGCAGACACAGACCGGCACTCTGCGGGAGCTGGCCGAGCGCTTCAAGGAACAGCGTCCGTCCGGTCCCGCCATGCTGGTGGTGGGGCAGGTCGTGGGTCTGCGTGAGCACCTCCGGTGGTTTGACGCGCGACCGCTTTTTGGCCGCCGCGTGCTCGTGACGCGGTCGCGGGAACAATCCGCGGAAATGGTGGAGTTGCTCGAAACGCACGGCGCCGAAGCCATCGAGGCGCCCTTGATCAATATCGTCGCGCCTGACGATTACGGTCCCCTGGACAAGGCGTGCGAGAACGCCAGCGCGTACGACTGGATCGTCTTCACCAGCGCGAACGGCGCCGGCGCCTTCATGGATCGACTGCTCAGCGGACCGCGGGACGTGCGCGCGCTGGCTGACGCCCGACTCTGCGCTGTGGGTCCCGGAACGGCCGCACGCCTCACGCGTTTTGGCCTCAAGGTCGATCTGATTCCTGACGACCACAGCGCGGACGGCGTCGTGGCCGCGCTCAAGTCCACTGGCTCGCTGAAAGGGAAGCGCATCCTGTTTCCCAAGGCCGATCTTGCGCGCGATACGTTGCCGGAGGGGCTGCGTGCGGCAGGCGCCGACGTCAACGAGGTTGTCGCGTACCGAACGGTGACGGCAGAAAGCGACGCGCACCTTGGGATCTATCGTCAGCTGCTCGATCGCCGCATCGACGCCGTGACCTTTTCCAGTGCATCGGCGGTCCGCGCGTTCGTGTCGATCCATGGTGCGGACCAAGCCGTGGACTTGCTCAATCACACGATCGTGGCGACGATTGGGCCCGTCACGGCCGATGCGGCCATGCGCTACGGGATTACTCCGCAAATCACGCCGGCCACTTCCACAGTGCCTGCGCTCGTCGACGCACTCGTCGCGCATTTCGCGGCCGTCGCGCAAACCACATGAAAATTGACCGGCGGTTGCGGCGCTTGCGGCGCACACCCGCGCTACGGCGTCTCGTTCAGGAAACCAGGCTCTCGGCAGACCAGTTCATCATGCCGCTGTTTGTTTGCGAAGGCCGCCAGGTCCGACGCGAGGTGACGTCGATGCCTGGCGTCTACCAACTGTCTGTGGACGAGGCCGTCGCCGAAGCGGGTGGGGCGTGGTCGGACGGCGTGCCTGCAGTGCTGCTCTTTGGTCTTCCGGACGAGAAGGATGAAACCGGCACCGCGGCCTATGATCCCCATGGTCCGGTGCACGAAGCCGTTCGCCGCATCCGCAAGGATGTCGCTGACATGCTCGTGATCACCGACGTGTGCCTCTGTGAGTACACCTCGCACGGGCACTGCGGCATCATCGCGGACGGCGATATCGCCAACGATGCCACGGTCGAGCAACTGGTGCGTGCCGCCCTCTCGCATGCCGAGGCGGGCGCACACATCGTGGCGCCGTCGGACATGATGGATGGACGCGTGGGCGCGATTCGCCAGGCCCTCGACAATGCCGGATTCGATCACGTCGCGATCATGGCGTATGCCGCAAAGTACTGCTCCGGCTTCTACGGGCCGTTCCGCGACGCGGCCGACTCGGCGCCTCAGTTCGGCGACCGCCGAAGCCACCAGATGGACACGGCCAACGTCGAAGAGGCGCTGCGTGAGGTGGAGCTGGATATTGCCGAGGGCGCAGACATCGTGATGGTGAAGCCTGCGATGCCCTATCTCGACGTCGTCTGGCGCGTGAAGCAGCGGTTTGCGTACCCGACGGCCGCGTACCAGGTGAGCGGCGAATACGCGATGATCAAAGCGGCTGCGGGGCACGGCTGGATCGAAGAAGAGCGCGCCATGATGGAATCGCTGACATCGATCCATCGCGCAGGCGCCGACATGATCATCACCTATTTTGCCCGAGATGCAGCGCGTCTGCTGAAACGGTGAAGAAGCCTCTCAAATCGATAAAGCTCTTCGATCGCGCGAGGCGGGTGATCCCGGGCGGTGTGAACTCTCCCGTCCGCGCGTTCAAGGCCGTCGGCGGATCACCGCACTTCATTGCGCGCGCCTCTGGCTCGCGCATCATCGACGTGGACGGCAACTCGTTTATCGACTACGTCGGATCCTGGGGGCCGCTGATTCACGGCCATGCCCCGAAAGCGTTGATCGCGCGCCTCGCCCGCCAGGCCAGGCTTGGCACCAGCTTTGGAGCGCCGAGCCCGTTGGAAGTCGATCTCGCCGAACGTGTTCGCGAACGCCTCCCGTCCATGGAGCGTGTGCGATTCGTCAGCTCGGGTACGGAGGCCACCATGAGCGCGGCACGCGTCGCACGCGGCGCGACAGGCCGTGAAAAGATCGTCAAGTTCGAAGGCTGCTATCACGGTCACGCTGACGCGTTTCTAGTGCAGGCGGGTTCAGGGGCGCTGACGTTCGGCACGCCAACCAGCCCGGGCGTTCCCTCGGGCGCGGTCGCCGACACACTGCTGGCCCGGTTCAACAACCTCGAGTCGGTGGAACAGCTCGTCACGGCGAACCCCGATCAGATCGCCGCCCTCATCATCGAGCCCGTGGCCGGCAACATGGGCACTGTACTTCCCGAGCCAGGTTTCCTGGAAGGGTTGCGATCGCTTTGCACGCGCACCGGGGTGCTTCTCATCTTCGACGAGGTGATGACCGGGTTTCGTCTGGGCACCGCGGGCGCGCAAGGCCTTTATCGCGTCCGGCCGGACCTCACGTGCCTCGGTAAGATCGTCGGCGGTGGATTGCCGGTTGGCGCGTATGGCGGTCGCGCCGATCTCATGGATCTCGTGTCGCCGTCGGGGCCCGTGTATCAGGCCGGAACGCTGTCAGGAAACCCGCTCGCCATGGTGGCGGGGATATGGTCACTCGACCGACTCAATCCGGCGCTGTATCGGCGACTCAGCGCACGGGGATTTGCACTGGCCGCCGGCCTCGCTGACGCAGCGCGTGAGGCTGGCGTGCCGCTTCACGTCAACGCGATTGGCTCGATGATTACGCCGTTCTTCACCGCCAAACGCGTGACCGATTTCGACACGGCTATGGCTGCAGACACTGCCGCTTTTGGCGTCTTCTTCCGGGCCATGCTCGAGCGCGGAATCTATCTCCCTCCGTCGCAGTTTGAAGCCTGGTTCATCTCGGGCGCACACACGCCAGCCGATATTGACAGGACGATAGAGGCGGCGCGAGCCGCCATGCGGGTAGTACAGAAGAAAGCCACGAAGCGCACGAACACGAAGAAAAACTAGCCTTCGTGTTTCCTGTCTTCGTGGCGATCCTTAGCCTCAAAGCGTGAGTAAGTCCCCCGCCTTTATTGCCGCGTCAAATTGCGAGTATTCAGATCCTGATCGAGCCGCATCCGCAGCACTGTGCCGGCTGGGAGCTCGACATTCTCCCCTTCGGTTGCCGCGACGACACCGCCACCACCAATCAGGATGCCCGCGATGGCACCCTTCAATCCGCCGAGGATGCCGCCAATGATGCCGCCAACGGCTGCGCCGGTACCAATTTTTCCAGCATCGTCCTTGTACCCGCCGGCTTCGAGCGCCTGCGTCACCGTCCCACGAATCGGGTAGTTGCGCCCGTTGATCGTGATCTGATCGAAGCTGAGCGACAGCCTGCCCTTGCGTTCGATGCGGCCGGCGTCATCGACTGCAGTCACGACACCTCGCACGCGTGATCCGGCGGGGATCACGACGCGGCCATCTTGCCGAAGATCGACGATCGTCGTGGCCTCGAACCGATCTTCGACCTGGTTCGTGTCGGAACTCAGCGCTGTCTCGAGTCTGACGTCAATCTCCGTCCCGCTCGGAATTACACCGGGCGCCGCTGGTGACGTTGATGGCGATGACCCACTCCCAGTGCCGTACCGGCCGGAATAAGTGTCATTGCCAGTGACCCTGCTGCGCAGGGTTTCGAGCCGATCCCGCACGTCCATGTAATCAGCGCGCGAGACGTTGCGCTCACGGCGCAACTTGACCTTGAGGTAGATGATCTCGTCTTCGAGCTCATCGAGCTCGGCCTGCATCGTGCGTGCTGCGGCACGGTCGCTCTGTCTGAGCTTGAGGATGTCTGAGCCGATTTGATCAGCGGTGGTTTGCAACCGCTGCACATCGCTTGTGGTCATGTCTTGCGCCGCGGCGGATCCCGCTAAAGCAACGACGGCCGCGACGGCCACGAGCAACTGACGAACGCTGCGAGGCATGTCTTTCTCCTTCTCAATTGTCCGGCCCGGAGGCCACACGGCTACCGGCCTCGGATTAAGGTGCAAGGAAGGTGCCTAACGGCCCGGGCAGGTTAATTGCGCCACGGCATCAGGCGTTCGATCCAGCTGATGCGTGTCAGATCGTTGTAAATCACCGTGACCATGAGGCCCATCAGAAGGACGAATCCGACGAGAAACATCTTTTCCTTGGCTTGAATGCTGAAGTCGCGCCGCGCGATCGTCTCCAGAGCCATGATGAGGATGTGGCCGCCGTCAAGAATGGGCACGGGCATGAGATTCAACAGCCCGAGGTTCAAACTGATGGTCGCCATCAGCGAAAAGAGCGCGATCCAGCCGGCTTGCGCCGATTCGCCGGACAGCTGAGCCATACCGACAGGTCCCATGAGCTGCTTCGGCGAGGTTTCGCCAACGACCAGTCCCCAAAGCGTTTTCAGAATCAATCCGGAAAACTCCACGTTGCGCTGGACGCTCAGGCCCACCGCCTCGAGCACGCCCGGTCGGAACGTCCGCGATTCGTTTTCGATTCCGATGCCGATACGACCGGCATTTCCTTCCTTGTTCGGGGTGACGACGATCGTCAGGTCCTGCCCTGCGCGCCGAAGGTGCATCGCCACGGGAACACTGGGCTTGGGCGAGACGAGATCGACGACATCTCGAGAGAACACCACGCGCTGGTTGTCAATCGCCAGAATCACATCGCCGGTCTTCACGCCCGCCTTATCGGCCGGCCCTCCGGAGGTCACCGACGACACAGACGGATAGACGTCCGGCAGTACCCCGATATTGCCGACGTCGAATCGTCCTTCGGCGACGGGCCGGACCGGAATTCGTTCCTCGCGCCCGTCACGAAGCACCGTGAGCGTCACTTCACGGTCCGGGCTCATGCCAATGTTCAGTGAGAACCGATCCCAATTCGGCACCTCTTCGTCGTCGACCTTCAGGATGAGATCCCCGGGCCGCACTTCGGCTCGCTCGGCCGGCGAGTTGGGTTCAACGCGGCCCACGACCACTGGCTGGTCCCCGAATGCCGGGACCTGCGCGCCCTGCATCAACACGATCGCCAGCAGGATCACTGCGAGCGCGAGGTTCATGAGCGGCCCCATGATCAGAATCTGGAAGCGCTGCCACTTCGTCTTCGACAGGAACTCGTCGCTGGCACGGTGATAATCGTCGGGATTCTCACCAGCCATCTTGACGTAGCCGCCAAGCGGGAAGGCGCTGATGCAATACTCCGTATCACCTCGGCGAACGGAGAAAATCTTGGGCCCGAACCCAAGCGAGAAGGTCAACACGCGGACGCCGTGCCATCGCGCCATGATGAAATGGCCGAACTCATGGACGAACACGAGGACGCCGAGGACGAATGCAAAAGCGAGAATAGTGGTCACTAGGCTGATTCCCTCATTGATTCTACCGCGGCGTGGAAGTCACAGGGCTCACGCGGGCGGACCAGTTGCGGCGCCAACAAGTTCTGCGGCATATGCCCGGGCCCATTGATCGACCGCTCGAATGTCCTCCAACGTCACCGTTGACACGGCCACGTGGGCATCCATCGTCTCGGCGATGACTCGTGCAATAGCAGAAAAGCCCAACCGCCCCTCCAGAAATGACGCGACGGCGACTTCGTTCGCAGCGTTCAGGACGATCGGCAGGCTCCGTTCGGCCCCGAGCGCGCGATACGCCAGCCGCAGGCACGGGAAATCGTCCCACGCCGGCTCATGAAACTCGAATGGGACGCATCGCGTGAGATCAAGAAATGGAACGGGTGCCTCCCAGCGATCAGGATACGAGAACGCGTACTGAATCGGGAGTCGCATGTCCGTCAAGCCAATCTGGGCAATCATCGAGCCGTCGGTGAGCTCAACGATTGAGTGAACAATCGACTGTGGGTGAATAACGACGTCAATCTGAGAAGCCGCGGCCCCAAACAGCCAATGTGCTTCGATCACCTCGAGACCCTTGTTCATCAGGGTTGCCGAGTCGATCGTAATCTTCGGGCCCATCTGCCATGTCGGGTGCTTGAGCGCATCCTCGGCCGTGACGGCATCGAGACTCGACGCTGGACGTCCCCGGAACGGTCCGCCCGAAGCGGTCAGAATCAGCCGCCGCAGCTCGGTCGGCGCGCGTCCGTGCAGGCATTGGTGGATGGCGTTGTGTTCGCTATCCACCGGCAGAATCTCGACGCCGTGTGTGCGGGCGCTGTCCATCACGAGACCACCAGCCATCACCAGCACTTCCTTGTTGGCGAGCGCGATGCTCTTGCCGGCAGCAATGGCGGCCAACACGGCCTCGAGTGCCGCCGTTCCCGAAGACGCACACAGGACCATTTCCACATCCGGATGCGTCGCGATGGCGATGAGTCCCGCGCTACCCGCACCGCAACAGCCAGGCAGGGAGCGGCCCAAGTGCGCTTGGGCTTCGTCCAGCGCGGCAGTGGTGGCCATGGCCACAGCGTGCGGGCGATACCGTTCAATTTGCGATGCGAACACACTGGCATTGCCGCCCGCGGCGAGACCAACGATCTCGAGGCGCCCGGGATGGGCGTCAACCACCGACAGGGCGCTGGTTCCGATGGAACCGGTCGAGCCCAGAATGGCAATACGCTTTTTCTTCAACGACGTGGGCACCGCAGTCAGATGGTGTACTGCCACCGCAGGTAAACGTAAAACACGGGCGCGGCAAAGAGGAGCGCGTCGATGCGGTCCAGGATGCCACCGTGTCCAGGAATCAATGTCGAGCTGTCTTTCATGTTCGCGGCCCGCTTCAGCATCGATTCAAACAGATCGCCGGCGATGCCGGCGGCGACAACGGCGATCCCTACGGCGGCGATCGTCAGCGGCGGCGCCACCGGCACGAATTGCGGCCCCGCGAAATAGAGAAACATTGGGGCAGCGACAAACCCGCCGATCGCCCCCTCGATGGTTTTCTTCGGGCTCAGCCGTGGCGCAAGGGGATGCCGTCCAGCCAGACGACCTGCGTAGTACTGTGCGGTGTCGCTGATCGCTACCGTCGCGACCAGTAACAGCACGGCCCCGCGCCCGCCGAAGATGTGCACACCGACCAGCGCGCCAAGCGAGAGACCGAGGTAAATCACGGAGAGTGCGCCGGCTGCAACACCGTGGGTCGCGGCGCCGAACGCGGACTCTCGGACCATTGCGCTGATGGCAATCACCATCAGCCCAATCCCGACGACCGCCTCCCCAGCGACATACGGGAATGGCACAATCACCAACGCCGCGAGCGTGGCAATGAGCGTTGGCACCCTTGGCATGTCTGCGCCAACGTGTTCCATCAGCTGCGCGTACTCTCGAAAGACGAGCATGCATACGCCAAGCGCAACGAACAGAAGCACCGTCGCGCTGGCGAACCACACTATCGCAAAGAATACGGCGGCGAGGACGACGCCGCTCAACACACGCGACATTGAATGGTTACTTGTGAGTCGCTCCGGCAGCCACCGCCGCCGAGCCGACGCCGCCGAAACGCCGATTGCGCTTTTGGTATGCAAGGACCGCTTCGAGCAAGTGCTTGCAGCGGAAATCGGGCCAGAACGTGTCGGTCACCCATATCTCCGCATACGCGATCTGCCAGAGCAGAAAATTGCTGACGCGCATCTCGCCGCTCGTCCGAATCAGCAGATCAGGATCGGGCTGGCCGGCGGTATACAAGAGCTCGGCGAACCGCCGCTCATCGAGCGCGTCAGGACTAATGCCTTGCGCGAGGGCGCGTCGCACGGCATCGACAATCTCGGTGCGTCCGCCGTAGTTGAGTGCAATGTTGAAGAGCATCCCGTTATTAGGTGCCGTCTTCTCCTCGGCGGCGCGCAATTCCTTCAGGATGTCCGGAGCGAGCTCCTCCGATCGCCCAATGACCTTGAACCGGATGTCGTTTGTCAGCAGCGTCGAAAGCTCCGAGCGCAGGTAACGCTTGAGCAGCATCATGAGCGTGCTGATTTCAGATGCCGGCCGTTTCCAGTTCTCGACGGAAAACGCGTACAGCGTGAGAACCTGGAGGCCAAGGCGTGCCGACGTCTCCACAACGTCGCGAACGGCATCGATCCCCGCACGGTGTCCCTCAACCCGTGGCAGGTGCCGCTGCCCTGCCCATCGTCCGTTGCCATCCATAATGATGGCGACATGCCGAGGCAGCCGGTCTGGATGAATCTGACGCGCGAGTTCTGCTTCCGCGCTTCCGGCCGGGACCCACGCCATCAGTTGATCGAGGCTCATGGACAGTAAGAGCCAATCCTACTAGGCGTTAGGGTGCTTCGCAATTGGGACGGGTGGGGCTGGTGGGGCTGGTGGGGCATGGAATCCAAAAGAAAAGGCCGGCGATTCCTCACCGGCCTTCTTAGCTGCCCTACTTGCCCGACCCGCTTTACTGCCCTTACCTGCCCTGCTTCGGCCACGGGGCGCCCTGCTTGTCGCTCGTCACCGGACCCATGCCCTTGAAGACGAACTTCTGCAAACGCTTACCGGTATAGGTTTCGGTTGTGTAGATGTTGCCCTTCGAATCAGTCGCGATGCTGTGGACGCCGAAGAACTGGCCCGGCTGACGGCCGCCGGTGCCGAAACTGGTGAGAACGTCGAGCGTATTCCGCTCGACGATGTACACATGCTCGTTGGCGCCGTCGGCGACGTAGAGGAATCGCTGCTGGGGATCACGCGAAAACGCGATGTCCCACACAGAGCCGTCTGACAGCGTATCCGGGAACAGCTGCTTCTCCTTGACGAACTTTCCTTCCTTCGTGAAGACCTGGATGCGATCGTTCGGACGATCGCAAACATAGACGAAGCCGTCGGCCGAAAGCTCGGCACAATGCACCGGCGTGCGGAACTGCTGTGCGAGCGGGGCCTTCGGATCGTAGCGCCCCAGCGGCGCATCATCCGGCTTGTTGCCGTAGGCGCCCCAGTACCGCTTGATCTTCCCCGAGTCCATGTCCACGACGGCGACTCGCTTGTTGAAATAGCCGTCCGACACGTACGCCTCGTTCGCTCGTGGATCGATGAAGATCTTGGCGACGCGGCCGAAGTTCTCCATGTCGTTGCTGTTCGGCACCAACTTTCCATCCACCATTCGGGCGTTGGGTTTGCCGAACATCTGGACGAACTTCCCTTCGCGCGTGAATTTCAGAATGTGCGAGTCAGGCTGGCCATTCCCGCCGATCCACACTATGCCCTTGTGATCGACGACGATGCCGTGATTGGACTCCGGCCAGGCTGGGTGCGTTTCCTTGCCGCCCCAGCTGTGCACGACGTTGCCGGCCTGATCGAACGCAACGACGGGCGGCGCGGGGTTGCAGCATTCGCTCACCCGGGTCGGCTTTTCAGCTGGGGTCGCAGCAGCAGCGGCGGCACCAGCCCCAGCCGGTCCACCCGGAGCTGCGGGCGGCGGGAATGCATACTCGGTTCGATCGAGATTGCCGGGGTCGTTGCCGCGGTGGATGATCCAGACTTGATCCTTTTCATCGATGCCAAGGCCAATGGTCATCCCAAAGACCCAGTTGTTGGGCATCGTTTTTGGCCAGAACGGGTCCACCTCGAAGATCGGTACCTGGGTCGTATTCCGCGCTTGCGCAGCCGCTGTTTGTTCGACGACGCGCTCGGCGACAACCAGGCCGATCAAGGCCACAGCGAAGGTCGTCCCAATAAGGATGTTCCGCTTCACAGCTTCGGTCCTTTCCCACACACCCCCGCAGGCCGCTCCCGGGAGGTTTTGAGGGCGCCAGTATACATCCGCAGAATCCACGTATTCTGCGGATAATCTTTCTGGGCAATCCGCCCTGATCCGCGTAATGGCAAAGTCAGTAGTAAGCACCACCCTCGCCCTGGTCCTGGTCGTTCTGGCCATCCAGACGCGCGCCCACGAAATCCCTAACGAAGTCACGATCCAGACGTTTCTCAAGCCTGAAGGTCAACGATTGTTGTTCCTCGTGAGAGCCCCAATGCGAGCGCTCCGCGACATGGATGTTCCGCGCCGAGGCGTCTATCCAGGCTTCATCGACATGGCCCGGATCGATCCGGTACTTCGTGATGCGGCCACCCAGTGGATTGCGGATTTCGTGCGGCTCTACGAGGAGGATCGCCAACTTCCCTATCCCGAAGTGCTGGCCGCGAGAATCTCGCTGCCCTCGGATCGGTCGTTTGACTCGTATGAACAGGCCTTCAGCAATATCAACGGGCCCCGTTTGCCTGAGACCACCGAACTAGTGTGGGAAGAAGGACTGCTCGACGTCGCGTTTGCGTTTCCTATCCAGTCAGACCAGTCGAAGTTCTCGATCAGCCCCGGCCTCACCCGCCTTGGCGTTCGCGTGAACGTCGTCCTCCGATTCCTGCCACCGGGTGGGGCCGAGCGCGCATTCGATGTGCACGGGGACCCGGGCATCGTGCGATTGGACCCGCGTTGGCATCAGGCGGCCCTCCGCTTCGTCGAGGATGGCTTCTTCCACATCCTCGATGGCATCGATCACCTGCTGTTCCTGCTCTGCCTGGTCATCCCGTTTCGTCGGTTTCGCTCGCTGATAATCGTCGTCACGTCGTTCACGATCGCCCACTCGGTGACTTTGATTGCGTCGGCGTATGACCTCGCTCCGGATTCGCTCTGGTTTCCGCCCCTGGTCGAGACTCTGATCGCCGTATCAATCGTCTACATGGCGTTCGAAAACATCGTGGGCGCCTTGAGCGGATCAGGACCGGCATCCGACGAACGCGCGCTCAACCGCCGTTGGGCTGTCGCGTTTGGATTCGGATTGATCCACGGCTTCGGCTTTTCATTCGCGTTGCGTGAGTCGCTGCAGTTTGCCGGCTCGCACCTGTTGACCTCGCTTCTGGCCTTCAACGTCGGCGTCGAGCTTGGTCAGCTGCTGGTGTTGGTCGTGCTGATCCCGGTGCTCAATCTGGTGTTCCGTTATACGGTGCCCGAGCGCGTCGGAACCATCCTTCTCTCTGCCCTCGTCGCCCATACCGGCTGGCACTGGGCGACCGAGCGAGGCGGGCAGTTGCTGCAGTTTCCTGTGCCGACTGTGGACCTGGCGGGCCTGGCCACGGCCATGCGCCTGCTGATGCTGATCGTCCTCGCGGCGTTTATCGTGTGGCTCGTGTTTGGCGTACTGAGGCGATCCCTCACTTCGCAGGAGGAACGTGCGGCTGATCAGTAGTCAACCCTCAAGAGCGTGAGGCCGTGCGGGGGCGCGGTCGCGGATGCCTGCGCGCGGTCACGAGAGGCCAGTATCGACTGCATGTCGTCAACGGAGCGCCGGCCGCGGCCTATATCGGCGAGCGTGCCGACGATGTTTCGGACCATATGGCGAAGAAAGCCGGTGCCAGTGACGTTGTAACAGAGGCATTGGGATTCGGCGATCAAGTCCATCGCCTCTGCAGAAACCGCCGGAGCGACCTCCGAAACGATCAACTCCCGGACCGTTGTTTTCACATCACCGCCTGACGCCTGAAACGAGGAAAAGTCATGCTGACCGAGGAGCAACTCGGCAGCCGCACGCATCGCTTCAACGTCGCGCACCTGCGGAACGTGCCAGGCATGTCGTCGCAATCGAGGAGGCATGACGTCCCCGCCATACATTGCGTATCGATAGGCCTTCTGCCGTGCATCGAATCGCGCGTTGAAGTCCGAGCGTACATTTTCGATCATGGTGATGCGCACGTCTTCAGCGAGCGTGGCATTCAACGCCCGCATCAACTCGTCAGACGAAATGGCAGAAGCGAGCGAGACGCTTGCGACTTGACCGACCGCATGGACACCGGCATCTGTCCTGCCCGCGCCCGTAATCACGACGCGCTCACCCTCGATCGGGCCCAACGCATCCTCGATTGACGCTTGCACTGTCCGCACATTCGCTTGGCGCTGCCAGCCAGCGAAGTCAGTGCCGTCATACGCAATCGTTAATTTCAAAGTGCGCATCACATGGCATTTTGTGATTGGGTGAATGGACGAGTTGGCGATTTCAATAAGAGATTGCTGATTTGGTCATTTTGAATTTCGCGATTTCGTCATTGGGGCTCGTGAATTTACCAGCACCGGCAAATCAATCACGCAATCACCAATTACAATTCAATTGCTCAATTACAAAATCGCGAAATCATCCAGTGCGTCGCGACCCCGGTTTAACAATCGCGACGCCTTGTTGGCACATCGGGCAATCAGCTTCCGCGTAGAGTGGCAAATGCATCGGCAGGAGTGCAGCGAAGGGCACGTTGAGCCCGTGTGTGCCGCCGCTGCGATCGACAATGGCCGCCGCGGCAACGACCTCGGCGCCCGCACGCCGGGCGACCTCCATGGTCTCGCGCGTCGACCCGGCCGTCGTCACGACGTCTTCGACCACGAGGACCTTGTCCTCAGGACCCAGGCTGAATCCGCGCCTCAACATCAGCGTTCCATCCTGTCGCTCCGCAAAGAGGGCGCGAACATCGAGCGCACGCGCGACTTCTTGCCCGATCACGATGCCCCCCAGCGCTGGCGACAGGACGGAGGTGGCGCCGAACCTGCGCACCTGGTCGCCCAGCGCGGCGCCAATCGCAGTGGCATCGCGCGGATGTTGCAGGACGAGCGCGCATTGGAGGTATCCAGGGCTATGCAGTCCTGATGAGAGCCGGAAGTGCCCGTCCAGTAGCGCACCGGAGCGCCGAAAAAGGGCCAAAAGGTCGGAGTCGCGCATCGAGTGACGGAGGAGGAACTCGCCCTTGGAACCTAGTATATCGGCCGGGGTGGCTGAACCGGGACGGGGCCTTGGCCGTCTATGATCGAGATATCACGGGTCGGTACCCTTCTTGCTGACCTTCACAGGGTTCAGGCCCTTTCCAGAGATTTTGGAGTAACAGGCAATGCGTGACCAGACGTGTTATCGATCGCGGCTCGTGTTGACGGCCCTTTTTGCCGCCACGACCCTGTTCGTTTTCGGGGCAAGCCCTGTCCGGGCGCAGACAGCGCCGGCCACAACCGGCGTGACCGCGACCGCCCCTGCACAGTTTCAGGGGCCTGTACGGCGGCTGTCGATCGACGAGGCCGTGGCGCTCGCACTCGAGCAGAACGTCGATCTGCAGGTCGATCGCATCGATCCTCAGATTCAGGATTACAGCATCTCGGTGGCGCGCAGTGGTTGGACCCCCGTGTTCTTCTCCTCGGTGACGACGCGGAGCGCCACGAATCCGCCGCAGGACATCTTCGGCGGCAACCAGACGGCGATCACCAACGAGAACTTGAATTCAGTGGCCGGGGTCCAGCAGGCGCTGCCATTTGGCGGAGGGACCTACACCGCCAACTGGAACAGCGGACGTCTCACGTCGAACAACATTTTCAGCAGCTTCAACCCGCAGCTCAGTTCGGCGGTCGCGCTCAACTACACGCAGCCGCTGCTGCGCAACTTCAAGATTGACGCCACGCGCCAGCAAGTGTTGGTCAGCCGCAAGAACCGCGAGATTTCAGAGGTGCAGTTGCAGCAGTCGATTGCGGTCACGACTCGCAACGTGAAGAACGCCTACTGGGACCTGGTGTTTGCCAACAACAACCTCGCCGTCCAGCGTCAGTCGCTCGAGCTGGCGCAGCGATCGTTCCGCGACAATCGCGCACGGGTCGAGATCGGGACCATGGCGCCACTCGACATCGTGCAGGCCGAAGCCGAAGTCGCGCAGCGTGAGGAAGGCGTCATTCTGGCCGAAGCCGCAATCTCGCGCGCTGAGGACCGCCTGAGAGCCCTCATCTCGAATCCCGTCGATCAGCCCGAGTTCTGGAACACCAGGCTCGAGCCGTCAGACCCGCCTGCGTTTCAGCCCGTCTCCGTCAACGTGGACGCCGCGGTCCGCAACGCGCTGGCCGTGCGGACCGACCTGGCTACGACTCGCAAGCAGATCGAGTCCAACGACATCGCGATCCGATATTTCCGCAACCAGTCGATGCCCGACATCAACGCGGTGGTCAACTACAGTGCAATCGGCCTGGCAGGGACGCAGTTCGAATTGAGCCAGGGCTTTCCTCCGCAACGCTTGAATGAAACAAAACGGGGATTCTTCGGCTCGCTACAGGACGCCATCGGATCTGACTTCCCAACCTGGTCGCTGCAGCTGCAAGTGAACTACCCGATCGGCGCGTCCAACGCGGAGGCCAATCTCGCGCGCGCGCGGCTCCAAAACACACAGGCGCAGAAGCAGCTACAGAGCTCGGAGCTGCAGGTGACCACGCAAATCCGCGAGCTTGCGCGCAACGTGCAGACCAACTCGAAGCGAATCGAGGCCACGCGGGCATCACGCGCGCTTGCCGAGAAACGGCTCGAGGCGGAAGAAAAGAAGTTTACGGCAGGCATGACGAGCAGCTTCCTCGTGATTCAAGCCCAGCGTGATCTGTCGCAAGCGCGTAACAACGAGCTGCAGGCCACAATCGATTACCTCAAGTCCGTCGTGGACTACGAGACCGCGCAGCAGGCGCCGCTTGCCGGCGGCGGTGGTGTG
The DNA here is from genome assembly GCA_963846425.1 of uncultured Acidobacteriota bacterium. Lineage (GTDB taxonomy): Bacteria > Acidobacteriota > Vicinamibacteria > Vicinamibacterales > UBA2999 > JACCSI01. Next base: position 785,381 of record CAWJVW010000005.1, read on the forward strand.
CAGCAGTTCTCTACCGGCTCGACAGGGCAGGGTCAGAACCAGAATCAGAATCAGAATCAAAATCAATAGGGGTCGGCGGTCTTCGGTTCGGTCTCCGGTCGCCGACCAACGGTCACAACAGAGCAGGGCGCCAGATTGGGGCGCCCTTTTCTTTTTGCCTTTTGCCTTTTGCCTTTTACAGCCGTCCCGTAAACTCGGGCCGTGCAAAAACTGACCGTCACGGTCATCACCCGCAACGAGGCCGCCAACCTCGCAGCGGCGCTCGAATCCGTCCGTTGGGCCGATGAAATTGTCGTCGTCGATTCGGAGAGCACGGATGAGACCGTGGAGATCGCGCGCCGCTACACGACAGCCGTCATCGTGCGGCCGTGGCCCGGCTACGTCGATCAGAAGAACTTTGCCGCGGCACAGGCCGCCCACGACTGGATTCTGTCGCTGGACGCGGACGAACGGGTTTCACCCGAGTTGGCGGCCGAGATTCGGGGCGTGCTGGCAACGCCGCCACAAGCCGACGGGTACCGCATTCCCAGGGTCGCCTTTCATTTCGGGCGTTGGATTCGCTCCACAGACTGGTATCCCGACTTTCAGCTCCGCCTCTACGACCGCCGCAGAGCAACGTGGGCGGGGCGCCACGTTCATGAATCCGTAAAGACCGAGGGGCCAGTCAAGCGGCTCCGCGGCGAGTTGCAGCACTACGCGTATCGGGATCTTTCCCATCACGTCCAGACGATGGACCGCTACACTACCCTTGCGGCGCGCCAGATGTTCGAGGACGGTCGGCGAGCCAACCTGTTTCATGTGCTCGTTCTGCCGCGACTGGCGTTCTTCCGAAACTACATCCTCCGGGGCGGCGTCTGGGACGGCATGCCCGGGCTTGTCATTTCGGTCATGAACGCATATTACGTAGGCCTCAAATTCGCAAAGCTCTGGGAGCTGTGTTCGCTCTCCACATCGACACCGCACGGTCCTGGCGCGGCGGACAAAACCAAGTCCTCCTGACCGTTCTGGGGTTGCGTGCTCTGGGCCACAAATCCGTGCTCGTGGCGCACGCGGAGGGAGAGCTCTATCGTCGCGCATCCGAGGGTCCGGACCTGATTCCCCTCGCTCCCCGGAACGAGGTTGACCTGTCGGCGGCCTGGAAGCTGTCCCGGATTATTCGACAGTGGAAGCCGCAGATCGTCCATGCGCACGATCCGCATGCCGTGGCAATGGCCAGCCTCGCGCTCTCGTTCAGCGCGCCTGACCCGCGGCCGAGAGTGGTTGCCTCGCGACGCGTCGACTTCCATCTGCAGGGCCATTCGTTCTCCCGCTGGAAGTACCGCCACGTCGACCTCTTCATTGCGGCGTCGAATGCCATCAAGCAGATTCTCGAGAACGATGGGATTCCATCAGAACAGATCGTCGTGGTGCATGACGGCATCGACGTTGGCAAGATCGACCGTCTTCCCGCACTCGACATCCACGCGGAGTTCTGGTTGCCGCACGGCGTCCCGGTGATTGCGAATATCGCTGCGCTCGTCGATCACAAAGGTCAGAAATATCTGCTGGACGCGATGCCGCGTGTGCTACGCACCGTCCCCGAGGCGCACCTGGTTGTATTTGGTGAAGGCGAGCTGAAAGGGGCACTGGAACGCCAGGTCAAAGACCTGCGCCTCGACAAACACGTGATCCTTGCCGGATTTCGCGAGGACGTGCTGCAGCTGGTGAAGTCTGCTGACCTCTTCGTGATGAGCTCGCTCACCGAAGGTCTGGGTTCCACGGTGCTCGATGCGATGGCCATGCGTCTGCCGGTGGTCGGTACGCACGCCGGGGGGATTCCGGAAGCCGTCGTACACGGAGAGACCGGGCTGCTGGTAGCCAGTGGCGATTCGCGCGCGCTGGCAGATGCCATGGTGCGGCTGTTGAAAGATCGCCAGCTGCGGCAACGGATGGGCGAAAAGGCCCACGCACGCGCATCGGCTCATTTCAGCGTCGCGCGGTTTCTGCAGGGAACGCTGAAAGCTTATCGACGCGCCGCCGAGATGAAGCCGATGACGGCTGCATTGAATTCGTCGGCCCACCCGAGCGGAAGTGCATGATCGGCGCCGGCCACGACCTTCAAAGTCGCCCCCTGAATCTGCTTTGCCATTTGTTCCGCTGACTGCTTGATGCTGGGCATATCGCGATCGCCGACGATGACGAGCGTGGGCACTCGAACCTCGCCCAACCGCCCAACGGCCGGAGGATTAAGGGGAACGTAGGGCGCAAAAGCCATACGGAAAGGCGCGAGGTTGCGTCGTGTGCTTGCCTCGAGCTCCTTCAACACCTCTGGCCGAGTACGCGCGACCGACCACATCGGGTGGGCCAGCCATGCTTTGACGATGGCGTCGTCTCCCTCCTTGACGGCAGCAAATATCTGACCGACGAGCTTGCGCTCGTCCTCAGGCGGTGCAAAACCACTCGGTGCACCGGCGGCAAGGATCAGGCTGGCTACGCGGTCGGGATGCAACAAGGCGAAGTCGAGCGCCACGCCGCCACCAAACGAATGGCCCACGAGATGCGCGCGATCGACCTTCAAGTGATCGAGCAGCCGCAACAGATCATCCGGCACGCTGTACGGCTTCTCGGGGCGCGACGATTCCCCGAAGGGCCGGATGTCGTATCGCACGACACGGAACTGCTTGGTGAAAGGTCCGAGTTGATGGTCCCAGCTCCGCCGATCCATGAACCCGCCATGGAGGAACACGACCGTTGGCCCAGAGCCCGCCGTGTCGTAAGCGATCTCGCCGTCAGGCACTGCAAGCTTCAGTGTCTGAAGGGCCTTCGTGTCGTGACTCTGCCCGAGCAGAATCGCTGCGGCGCAAGCTGCGAAAACTAGCTTCCCCATTGGAGCCTCACGAGTCCTTGCGCATCGCGAATCACGAGGCCGCCCTGCACGAAAACTGGCACGGCCCACGTTTCGCTTTCGGCGATTTCAATCCGGCGTTCCTCGGCAAACTTCGTTGCATCCCGCTTGGCGACGACAAGGTCCCCAGCATTGGTCATGAACAGAAGGTGCGACGGCGTCAGGAGTACGGACGCATGGTCGCCCTCACGGCCTTCGGTCGCCCACCGAACGGCGCCGGTCGCCGCGTCGAGCGCGACGAACTGTCCTTTGCGCTTGCTCGAGATTCCGTAAATCGTGTTGTCAGCAAGGATCGGCGCGCTCGTGTACATCGTGACCTCAGGATTCTTCCACGCCTGGGCGGCTTGCCATTTACCACCCGACCGGGAAAGCGTATAGGCCTGCGTACCCTGTCGCACGCCGCTGACAATCAGATGGGTGCCGGTCCACACTGGCGTTACGATGTTCTCATGCCATTCGTCAGAGAATGGCAGCGTCCAGAGGCCTCCGCCAGTCTTTGCATCGATGCCGACGATGGATTGGTCGGTCAAGGTGACGATCTGTCTCGTGCCGGCTGAAGTGATCGCGATCGGCGACGCGTAACCGGGGCCAGGACCACGCCAGGTCCACCGTTCCGTTCCTGTTGCGGGATCGATGGCCATGACGCGACCGCCGTGCACATCACTGCCAACTTGCACGATGAGGGCTCCGGCTTCGAGCAGAGGCGACATCGCCGTGCCGCAAAACAGCTTCGACGTATCGACGGTGTCAGAAAAATCCTTGCGCCATGTCAGCGTGCCGTCGGTCGTCCGCCACGAGGACAACACACCCGTCACTCCAAGCGTGAAGAGCTGGTCGCCAACAATGAGCGGCGTCGAGTTTGGACCTTTGGCCATGCGGACGGCGTACTGGTTCTTGGCAAATGCCGCCTGATACTTTTGCTGCCACAGCACCGCGCCTGAATTGACATCGACGGCCGTCACGACCTCTTCTGGATCGCGGCGACTGTGCACGAACACGCGGCTCCCGGCAATCACGGGGGAGGAGTACCCCTCGCCCACCTCCACACGCCAAATGCGTTTCACCGATGAAGGCCATGCCGTGGGGAGCACTGCGGTCAATACGACCCCATCCCTGTTGGGCCCGCGCCATTGGCTCCATTCTTGGGCGTCCGCGCTCCCGCTCGCGAGCGCGCACAATACCAGTATTGCGTGAATTGGTAAATTGGTGATTTTGGATTTCATTTGCTGATTGCGCTGTCGAGTGATTGATATCGGCGGGCGCATCGCCGGGTGACGGCCTTACAGGCTCAATTCTGTCAAATGGCTCATCACCCAACAATCTCATAATCACGAAATCACAAATTTAACAATTGACCAATTGCCAAGCCACGAAATGAATCGCCCCATCACTCATCGCCAAGTCACTTATCGCGCGCGCGGTTTGCATAGACCGCTGAGCGGGCAATGGAGATCCCGCTGCTTCGTCCCATAACCGCACGCTCCCATCATCCCAACGTGACAAATGGAGAAGTCGTAGCGCACGGGATCTGCGGGGTCCATCGCGCGAAGAGACCGGGTGATGTCCGCTGCCATCCGCCACCCGGCGCTTTTGTAACGCGTGAGGCGAAGACAGCGCCCGAGGCGAATCACGTGCGTGTCGAGGGGAACAACGAGTTGGGCTGGCCGCACGCGCGACCAGACGCCCAGATCCACGCGATCGTGACGCACCATCCACCGAAGAAAGAGATTCAACCGCTTGCAGGCGCCACCGCTCGACGGCCGTGCGAAGAAATACGCGACCCCGGGCCGGCCCGGGACGCGGCCGTACACCGACTTCAGGTCGAGCCCGCACGCGCGGCGCGAAAACGCGTCCAGCGCGTCTTCGACGGTTTCCGCACCAGCGTCCACGCCATCAACGAAGAACGCTTCAATCGATCCGTGCGAGTCGAGCATCTGACGAAGCACCCACACCAGGGCGGCCAGATCGACCCCTCGCGTCCACCGATGCACGAGGTGGTCGAGCGATCGACGATCGCGGATTGGATCAAACGCACGGACGTACGCAGCTGGTGACGGTCCCATTGCCGCCAGCAAACCCTCGATGGAGTTCATCACGCTCTGGACGCGTCCGAAGGCAAGGGCGGCCGCGCAAAACCCGACGACTTCGCGATCGTCGGGCCTGTCGAAACGGCGGACGATCTGGATGGGATCGGAAACGGAGTTCGCGACGTTGAAGGCCTCGTAGAGCTCGTCGAGGCGAGCCTTCAAATCAGGCATGCTCGCCTATCTCAAAGGAATGGCGCGATCGAGGGCCGTCACAGCATCCAGAACCATGGCCGCCACTTGTGCGAAGAAGGTCTTGTCGATCTTGTCCGCGGTGTCCGTGGGCTTGTGATAATCGGGGTGATCTTCGACGCCGAAGTACACAAACGGGATGCCCGCCACGTGAAACGGCCCATGATCGGACTGCAGGGTCCAGTCATCCAGCCCACCGGCAAGCTCCTTCGGCTTGTCGTGTCCGAACCGCACCTTGATCGGCGCGTCGGCAGCGACAGCATCGAGCACGGGCTTCAAAGCCGGGCGGTGAAACGTCCCAGCCACGTACACCTCACGTGTCGCGCTGCGGCTGACCATGTCCAGGTTTACGTTGAGCGCCAACCGCTGCTCCGGCACAGGCGGCGTGGCAACAAACGCTCGCGCGCCCTGCAGCCCGAGCTCCTCGGCGTCAAGTGCCGCAAACACGGTGTCGTGCGTCCATGGCGAACTTCGGCAATGGCGCGCCAACGCCAGAAGCACCGCTATCCCGGAGGCATTGTCGTCAGCACCGTGATAGATCGCGCCGTCGCTGACGCCAAGATGATCGTAGTGCGCCGTAATCACGATCACGCCGTCGTCTTTGGCGCCGCGGCCACGACAGGTGCCCACGATATTCACCCCGTCGCCGGCCGTCGTTGCCGGCGGCCCCTGCCCTGAGCTTGTCGAGGGGCGCGTGAATTTGAAGAGCATCTGGAAGTTCTCGCCCGACGGCACGAGGCCGATCTCGGCAAAGCGCTCGACGATCCATGCGCGCGCCTTGGCATTGCCAGGTGTCCCGGTCCGGCGTCCTTCAAAAGAGGGGGATGACAAGGTTCGAACGGTCTCCAACAGCGCGTCCGCGTCAAGCGATGCCGCTTGCTGTTGGGCGGGTTGCGAACCAGCGTTGAGGCTGATGAGCCCGGCAACGAGCGTCGCGAACGTGGAGAAGATGAACCGAGAAAAAGACATGACCCACTATTGATCGAAACTTTGGGAGATTCGGACTGATCGTCAGCCTGGCAGGGTGAGCGACGAGACTTCAGGATTGGTGTACACGACTCGGCCGCCGACGATGGTCGCGGCAACACCGCCGCGGAACGACCAGCCGTGAAACGGCGTGTTCTTCGACCGGCTGCGCAACCGAGCGCGATCGACAGTGACTTGCAAATCCGGCGCGAGGATCGTGATGTCCGCCACCGAGCCCGCAGCCAGTGTTCCACCAGGGATCCGCAGGATGCGCGCGGGATTCACCGACATGAGCTCGACGAGGCGGGACCAGCCAATCAGGCCCGTGTGAACGAGTCGATCGAGCGCAATGGGGACGGCCGTCTCGAGGCCGACGATACCGAAGGGCGCGCGATCGTATTCGACATTCTTCTCGTCATAATGGTGCGGCGCGTGATCGGTCGCGATGACATCCACTGTGCCATCCGCGATGCCGGCCAGCATCGCATCACGATCTCGCGCCTCACGCAGAGGCGGGTTCATCTTGGTATTCGTGTCGTACGGGACAGGCTCGGCAAGCTGATCGTCAGTGAGCGTGAAATGGTGAGGCGCAACCTCGCACGTCACCTTCACACCACGACCTTTTCCCTGCCGCACGACCTCGAGTGTCGTCCAAGCACTCATGTGCGCGATGTGCACGTGACCGCCCGTCATCTCCGCCAGCAGCACATCCCGCGCGGCGGTGATCGATTCGGCCGCACCGGGGATTCCCCGCAGACCCAGTTCCGCTGCCCGTGGCCCTTCATGAGCACACCCATCACCCTTGAGTGACTGATCTTCGCAGTGCTCGATCATCGGCATGCCGAACATGCTGGTGTACTCGAGCGCACGTCTGGCCAAAAGCGCCGTCGCTACCGGCTGCCCATCGTCGGTCACCGCTACGCATCCCGCCGCACGCAGTTCGGCAATGTCGGCCAGTTGCTCGCCTTGCTGCCCGCGCGAGACTGCGCCGATCGGGTAGACACGCGCCAACCCGGCTTCCGCTGCCTTCCTCAGGATCAGTTCCGTCACGCCAGCGTTGTCGTTCACGGGGCTGGTGTTGGGCATGCACGCAACAGCCGTGAAGCCGCCTGCGACGGCCGATGCTGTGCCTGTAGCGACCGTTTCCTTGTGCTCCTGACCGGGCTCCCGAAGATGCACGTGCATGTCGATCAAGCCCGGACAGATGACCAGGCCGGTCGGGATGTCCACGATCTGCAGGTCATCGGCGAGCGTTGCTGGCAGGTCACGCCCGACCTGTGCAATCCGATCACCATCGATCAGCACGTCATAGATGCCGTCGATGCCGGCCGCGGGATCGACAACGCGTCCCCCTCTAAGCAGCCGCTTCATGTTCCGCACCTCCCGCGAGCAGGTAGAGCACGGCCATGCGCACTGCGACACCATTCGCCACCTGGTCGAGAATCACCGAGAACGGCCCGTCGGCAACCTCCGACGCAATCTCGACGCCGCGGTTCATCGGACCGGGATGCATGATGATCACATCCGGTTTTGCCCGGCTCACGCGGGCCTCGGTCATCCCGAAGGTCGTGAAGTACTCTCGCAGCGACGGAAAGAACCCGCCCTGCATCCGTTCCAATTGAATCCGGAGCATCATGACGACGTCCGCATCGCGAACGGCCTCGTCGACCGACGTCGTGACGTGAACCCCCAACCGGCCCACACCCGGCGGAATCAACGTCGCCGGTCCGCACACCCAGACTTCCGCACCGAGCTTGGTGAGCAACAGAATGTTCGACCGCAGCACGCGACTGTGGAGCAGGTCACCAAAAATGGCGACCTTTAGACCGGCGAGTCGCCCTTTGCGCTCGCGAATCGTGTAGGCGTCGAGCAGCGCTTGCGTCGGATGTTCATGCATGCCGTCGCCGGCGTTGATGATGCCGGCGCGGCAGATGCGCGACAAGAGATGGCAGGCGCCAGAGGAACTGTGGCGCAGCACGATCATGCTGGGCGCCATGGCCTCGATGTTCATCGCTGTGTCCACGAGTGTCTCGCCCTTGACGACGCTCGATGTGCCGATGGCAACGTTGAGGGTGTCGGCGCTCAGACGTTTTTCGGCAATCTCGAACGACGTCCGTGTGCGGGTGCTCGGCTCGAAGAAGAGGTTGACCACAGTCCGGCCGCGCAGGGTGGGCACTTTCTTGATTGCGCGCTGACCAACTTCCTTCATCGCGTCCGCGGTATCGAGAATCAACACGATTTCTTCGGCACTCAGGTCGGCGATGCTGAGGAGGTCCTTACGGCGAAGCGCGGTGACCGGCTGTGTGGTGGTTTGAATGGCTTCCATGGCTCAGTCCTCGCTCGTGATGACGACTTCGTCAGCGCCATCGATCTCGAGTAATCGCACGTGAATGCTCTCGCGCTTGGCCGTCGGGACGTTCTTGCCGACGTAGTCGGCCTTGATCGGCAACTCGCGATGGCCGCGGTCCACCAGGGCGACGAGCTGGATTGCTTTCGGGCGGCCAAAGTCGATGAGTGCGTCGAGCGCCGCGCGTGTCGTCCGGCCCGTGTACAGCACGTCGTCCACGAGGATGATCGTGCGATCGTCGATGGAGAACGGGATTTCGGTGCGGCGGACCAGCGGCTGCGGCCCCACTTGATGCCGCATCAGATCGTCGCGATACAAGGTGATGTCCAGAGCGCCAGTCGCAACCTCGTCGCCGGTGATCACGTACAGGGCGTGGGCGATTCGACGCGCGAGCGGCACCCCGCGGCTCCGCACGCCGACGAGCGCGACGTCGTCCACTCCGCGATTATGTTCAACGATTTCGTGAGCGATGCGCGTCAGCGCGCGAGAAATGCGATCCGCGTCCATGACTATCGGCATGGGCGGACCTCGTAGAAGGTCTGCATGGCCACCTCTTCGCGAACTCTCGGGATCGCGTTAAAGAGTCAGGAGAAGTATACCGCAGATGTTGAGACCGGCTGCAAGTTGCAAGTTCCACCTATCTTCCGTAGGTGGGAATGAACGTAATCGGTCGAGAGGCCGTGAAGTCCTGGCGGAACAGATCGGTTCGCGCAAAGCCCTCCATGTCACGACCAACCGGAAGGCCCAGGTAGTACAGAACCGTTGGAGTAAAGTCCACGAGCGACGCGCGACCAGGACGGCCTGGCGCAACCGAGGTGCCGAACGCCAGCAGAAAGCCGTCGGGCGACCGTTCGTGGCTGCCACTCAGACGGGCGTCGCCAACCAGTTGCTCCAACATGCGCTTCCCTGGGCTGAGAGGCTCCATGCCAAAACCAGAGACGACCAGCAGGAGATCCTCGGCACCCATGGATTCCATCGTCCGGCCGACGACGGCGTCGATGAAGCCGTCGTACTCGGTGAGCACGCGTCCGTATCGGCGGAGCTCGTCCAGCGACACATCGCCAAATGCCGAGGGGTTGGCGTAACGAAGGAAGTAGTGCCCGATCGCGTCGATGCCAGGGAGACGCACCGCCACAAATTGCGGCGTCGTTCGGGCTTCCAGAGCGGCCAGAATCTGCAGGTGCATGCGGTCGGCCGTGACCGGCGCAGGATCGGGTCGGGCATCTGCGTCGCCGAGCGGTGTGTCCGCGATCTTGGAGATCAGCGCAACAGGATCGAGTGGTGGCGGCCTCAGAAGCGCCGCGCGGAGGTCGGGCACCAACCAGGCAGGTGCGACCGCGCCGGCTTTGTCGAGATCGACCTCGCTGCTGGCAAGCCTGTGGAACTCGTCGCTCACCATGAAGCCATTCACGCTCGGTGCCGGATGCGTGAGCGGCCATCCAACGAAACCAATCGAAAGGCCGGCGTCGCTCAGGATGCTCCAGAGCGGACGTGACTGCAGCGACCGCACGTCATGCGCTTGCTCGGTCAACAAACCGGAGCGGACCAGCAAGTACGCAAAGCAGTAATCCGGCAGCACCTTGAGCGACGGCCCGTCCTCGCGAGCGCGATACAGTGCCGACGCCCGTATTCCATTGGCAATGGGAGACCGGCCCGTCGCCACGGCGCTCCACACCGGCTCGGCTTGAGTGGGCTTCAGCGTGGCCAGATGCAGGACTGCGCCGGCGTCGAAAATCCGGCCGAAGTTCGGTAACCGCCCTTCGGCAACGGCGGGTGAAATGACATCCAGGGTTGCACCGTCGAGGGCCAGGACGATGACCTTGCTCGTCCGCGCGGGCTCGCTGTCGACGATGCCAGCAGTCGGCGGCGGGAGGAAGACCTCACGGCCACGGCCGCGGGCGGTCAACGAGGCCGCCATCGAAATCGCCATCATCGCCGTGAGCAGCACCGCGCTGACGCGCCCGCCGCGACGACCCAGGTGTGCCAACGCGATCAGCAGGAACACGACCGCCGACGCCGAGAGCGTCACTGCGCCTGCTGTCATCCTGGTTACCGTCTGGGGATCGAGGACCGACGCGAAACCGCGAAGGTTCAGCCACACAATCGCGGCATTGCCGGCGGCCGCAATCGTGCAGAGCCAGGAGAGCACACGTACACTCAACCAGCCAGGGGAAAGCACTTCGGTGCCTGCGAGCTGCCGAATGACGATCAGGCCATAGAAGACAGCAGCAAGGTTGAGCCCGTACGCCACGCCCATTGCAAGCGCGAGCGGGATGACCGCGTCGAACGAGAGTGGAAACGACGGGTTGAGATGCAAGACGAGGATCGTGAGGTAGACAGAAGCCAACGCCCCGGCAATTGCCGCGTTGGATAACATCCGCAGGAACCGCACGGACAATTCTAGTGCGACGGGTGCAACAGGTGCGACAGGTGCGCTGGGTGCGGTGCGGTGCACAGGTGCACCGGTGCGCAGGTGCGGTGCACGGGTGGGATGGGTGCGGGCGATCGTCGCAGATCTCGCACCTCACCCGTCTCCGCACCCCTCGCACCTGTGCACCCTTGCACCGCACCGCACCCGTCGCACCCCGCGCACCTATCGCACCTGTCGCACCTGTCGCTATACTCTCGACAATGCCCCTCGATGTGGATGCCGCCGTGATCAGCAATGTGCGGCTCTCGGAGGATTACAACGTGCTGACGCTGGCTGCTCCCGCCATTGGCGAGCAGACACAACCCGGTCAGTTCGTCATGGTCAAAGCCGATCAACCAGCGGAATCGATTCTGCGGCGGCCGTTTTCGGTCTTCGAAGTGATACGCGAGAACGAACGCGTTGTGGGGATCAGTATTTTCAACAAGCGTGCGGGCCGCAACACGCGTGCCCTCTACGGCCTCGAGCCGGGTGCCCGGGTGGCGTGTCTGGGACCACTGGGTAGACCTTTCACTCCAAGGTCCGCAAGCGAGGCGTGGATGGTTGCGGGCGGCGTGGGGCTCGCGCCGTTTGCCACGCTGGCCGAGACGCTCACCGCTGCAGGCACCGCAACGACGCTGTTTTATGGCGCCCGCCGAGCCGAGGAGCTGTTTTACCTGGATTTCTTCGAGCAACTGGGCGTCAAGTTGATACTGTCCACAGAGGATGGAAGTGCGGGTGTGCGCGGTCGGGTGACCGTGCCGCTCGAGGCCGCGCTCGCCAACCTTCGCGGCCGGTCGAACGCGATGGTCTACGCGTGTGGACCCGAACCCATGCTCGCCGCAGTGGCACAGCTCGCCGCGCGATACGGGCAAGAGTCAGAAGTGTCGGTGGAGCGGGTGATGGGCTGCGGGCTCGGCGGCTGCTACAGCTGTGTTGTGCCAACTCGGAACGGCGACGGACGCGCTCACTTCGTCCGGTCATGCCTCGCAGGACCCGTGTTCAAGGGTTCCGAGATTGTGTGGGATTGACATGAGCGATCTAACGGTCCGCATTGGTTCGCTCGAGCTTCCAAATCCGGTCATCGCGGCAAGCGGGTGCTTTGGCTATGGCCTCGAGTACGACCAGGTCGTCGACCTGTCGATGCTTGGCGGTGTCGCCGTCAAGGGGCTTTTCCTCGCGGAGCGTCAGGGGCATCCGCCTCCGCGCATCGCCGAAACGCCCGCCGGAATGCTGAATGCGATTGGCCTGCAGGGCATCGGCGTCCACCGCTTCGTACGCGAGAAGCTTCCGCTGCTGCGCGATCGCGGCGCCCGCACCATCGTCAACATTTGCGGGACGACGCTCGACGAGTATGTGGAAGTGGCGCGTGTGCTGTCTGACGCAGAAGGGGTGGCGGCAATCGAACTGAACATCTCGTGCCCAAACATCAAAGAAGGCGGCATCCAGTTCGGTTGCAGTCTCGCTGGAACGGCGCAGGTTACTGCCGCCGTGCGTAAAGTTACAACCCTGCCCTTGATCCCCAAGCTCACCCCCAATGTGACCGACGTTGCGTCGTTCGCCCGCGCCGCCGAGGAATCGGGCGCGGATGCAGTCTCGCTCGTCAACACGTTCCTAGCGATGGCCATCGACGTCGAAACGCGACGCCCGAAGTTGTCCAACGTCCTTGGCGGATTGAGCGGGCCGGCGATCCGTCCCATTGCGGTGCGCATGGTGTGGGAGTGCTACCAGGCCGTGAAAATACCGATTCTTGGCATGGGCGGCATCGCCGAGACCGCAGATGCCGTCGAATTCTTTCTGGCAGGCGCCAGCGCTGTGCAGATTGGCACAGCCAACTTCGCGGATCCATTTGTCTGGACCAAAATCCTCGACGGCCTCGAGGACTACATGCACCGCCATCGGATCTCGCGGATCAGCGAGCTGGTTGGTGCGATCGACACCACTCCACGCAACGAAGTCCACGCATGAACCGGATCCTTGTCGCTCTGGATGTTGAGACCGCTGCCCAGGCGATGTTGCTGTCCAATCAGCTGCGCGGGCGTGTGGGCGGGTTCAAGGTCGGCAAACAGCTGTTCACCGCGGAGGGGCCTTCGATTGTTCGTGCTCTGTCGGACCGCGGTGACCGTGTCTTTCTGGATCTAAAGTTTCACGACATTCCCAATACCGTCGCCGGTGCGGTCGCGGCCGCGATTGCAACAGGCGCGTGGATGGTCAACGTGCATGCCTCAGGTGGCCGCAGGATGATGGAATCGGCCGCGGAGGCAGCAACCGCAGCCGCCGCGAAGCACCAGCGGCCACGCCCGTTGATCATCGGGGTCACAGTGCTCACCAGCCTGGACGCAGCCGACCTCCGCGAGACAGGCATCGAACGTCCGGTCCTCGAGCAGGTCGTTCACCTTGCGACCCTCGCCCAGGACTCAGGGCTGGATGGCGTCGTCGCTTCGCCCCAGGAAATTTCCGCAATTCGCGACGCCTGCGGCCCCAACTTTCTCATCGTGACGCCCGGAATCCGGCCGACTACCGGAAAACCCACGGCCGACGATCAGGCGCGCACGCTCGGACCTGCCGAAGCCATCGAGGCGGGCGCTTCGTTCCTTGTCGTGGGGCGCCCGATCGTCTCGTCGACGGATCCGCGCGCAGCCGCCGATCAGATGGCCGCGGACATCGCACGTGTCGAGCGTGGGATCGCGGCCCGCACCAGGTGACCACACGGCTCACGTTGTATTCAAAACCCGGGTGTCATGTGTGCGAGGAGCTTCGGAGACTCCTCGACGACATCCAGCCTGACGTCGGGTTCGCGTTGGAGGAAATCGACATCACACGCGATCCGGCTCTCTTTGCGCGATATCGCCACGATATTCCGGTGTTGCTGGCGGGGGGCGATGAAGTCGTACGCGGAAGGATCAGCGAGCACGACCTGCTGCAACTCATCAAAAAAAGGCAACAGGCAAGAGGCGAGACGCCTGATGCCTGATGCCTGATGCGTGGGGCCTGGGGCCCTGGGGCCCTGGGGCCTGCGGTTACTTCGCCGTGATCAGAAAATGACCGCGCCGGTTTTGCTGCCAGCAGGCCTCGTTCGATTCGGTGCAGAACGGCGACTCCTTACCCTTCGTCACGACCGAAATGCGATCGGCGCCGATTCCAAGGCTCACCAGGTAGGCCTTTACTGCATTCCCACGCCGATCGCCAAGAGCCAGGTTGTACTCGCCGGATCCACGCGCGTCACAATGGCCCTCGACAGAAACACGCGTCGACTTCCAGCGCTTCAGCCATTCGGCATTCTTCTGCAGCGCCGGGCGTGCATCGTCGCGAACCGCGGAGGCGTCGAGATCGAAAAAGACATCGCCGAGGGGCCGCTCCGCGTTCAGCTGCTCGAGTGTCTTCTTCGCGAATATCTCATCCTCGGTCAGGGCCGGGGCTGGGGGCGGACTGGGCGGCGGTGGGGCCGGCGGTGGTGGTGCTGGTGGCGTGACCGGAGCCGCTGGAGGCGGCGCAGCCGCAGGTGCCACCGGGGCGGGCTTCTTGCCGCACGCGGCCGCACCAATGCCGAACAGAACACAAAGTGCAACGATCCCAGCCAGGCGCTGAAACACGGTCATTGGGCGTTCTCCAAGGTACCTAAGGTGGCTGGGATTCACCTGAGGTGCCTAAAGTGTGAGTGTGTCGAGAATTTACGAGCACCGGCAGATTACAGGTTGAGTCCGAACGCGTCAAGGCTGAGTTGCGATATTTACGCCGAACACTCGCAAGCCGAGATGTCGTCGATCGGCAGGACCGCCTTCTTCCGCAGGCACGAATGTGCGATTGGTCTCGATGATCACCCGCCCCTGACTCGCCTGAAGGGCGTTCAGCGACACAATCACGCTCCAGACACTCGTATCCTGGAACCTCGTTTCACTCACCACGAGATTTCCGGCTCTCATGCGGACAACTGGGTCATCGTCAAAATACCTTCGCGGCCGCTCCACGCGGAGCGTGATCGCAATTGGAGTGCTCGCATCCATGATTCGCAACGTGGAACGCTCTGAAGTCCAGCGCCAGACGCCAACTGAGGGCTCGTACTCGGCTTCGTGCCAGCCCTCGTCGTAAGCCCACATCATCGAGTCGCTCGACTGCAGGTCGAACTGCTCAATGGCGGTCGGAATCTTCGTGCCCGCTGGGGATGTGGACTCGACGGTCAGTTGCGCCAGCGAGCCGGTCCCTGCCAGAGCGTCGCTGGGAAGGTCGAACTCGTGGAGAAAAAAACCGGCGGTGGATTCCCAACGCGCCACCTCGCGTGTGTCCATGCGCACCACGAACGTTGCCGAAGGATCCGACGACACACCAAGGTGACGGCCGCCGATCATCATCTTCACCGGTCCCGATCGGCGTCGTACCCAGGCCGTTATTGGAGCGATCGACGGCCCTTGCCCCATAAGTCGGGCGATCCCGGCAGTCTCGGGGGTCAAGGCCCACCCCTCAGCGGCGAACCACCCCGGCGCGGTCATGCGGTACCAGGTGACGGCGGTCGGGCGCATGCCCCCAAGGTCTGAGAGCGACGAAAATCGCCAGCTGAAATCAGTCCGGTCAGCGCGGCTGTGCGGGTCGATCAAGGCCAGGTCGCTTCGCCGGGGGTCCGCAAGAAACCACAGCGGGTCGAGCCGTCCGCCCCGCCAATAACTGACCAACTCCAGCCACTCGCGACGCGGAGGCGACGCCAATAGCGGCCCGATTGGGACCACTTCGGCCTCCAGCGGACGACGAAATGTCTGGTGAAACGCAAGGGCACTGGGCGTCGGGGTCGCGGCAGCAGCCTGCATCGCCTTGATGACCCGGACGGTCGGACTGGCTTCGCTGCCATAGGCGGCCAGCACCGGGGTGGCGACTGCAACCGCCCACAACGCGAGCCCGCCGACGATGGGCAGCGCCGCCTGGCGGAATACCGACGCGAGACCATAGACGGCCAGCAGTGCGACCGGAGGCACGAGGGGCAACGCGTACCGGACAAATGTGGTGTCCTGAAACAAGAGATGAAACGCCAGGTAGGGAAGCAGGACGAGACTCACGCCCGCCAGGGAACGGGGACTACCGAACGCCATAGCGGCTGACCCGAGTGCCGCAAGGCCAGTCACCACCCCTCCCAGCGCCACGGAATCCCAGGGATAAATGAAGGTCCTCAGCAGCCCGTAGGCGGCAAGCCGCGGCGTCGGATTCTGGTACAGCATCTCGCCGCTGGCAAAGTCTTCGCCCGCCTGCGAACCGAGGGCTGCCAGATAGGCATTGAGTCCGCCACTAGCGATCACCATGGGAATCGCCCACACCAGGATCCCTGCACTAAACGCGACGGCGCTGCCCAGTAGCGCGCCGGCGACGCCGCGTCCAATCCGATCGGTCAAAACGCCCAGAAGCAACGGCACCGTGAGCATCGCGTTCTGCGATCGAAAGCCGATCGAGAGACCGGCGAGCAGCGATCCGAACACGATCATCCGGCCCGATGCCACCATGTGATCGGGTGACAGCCTTCGTCCGCCACTCGAGTCTGGTTGCTGACGCCACCATGCCAGTGCCAGCGCCGTCTGGGCCGCAAGCGCAGCGGCAAACCCTGGCACGTCACTCATCGGCCGCACGCCGAGGTACCAGAACAGCGGGCAGGCCACCACCAAAGCTGTGGCCGCAACGGCGCGCGCGTCGAACTGACGCCAGGGCGCGCTCAGCAGATCGAGAGAGGGAGACGACGTCGCGCCCAAAGTCTCCAATGAGGTCGGGCGGGCGTTCACGGACCAGCAACTCAAAACGCGATACAGAAGAAAGATCGACGCCACGGCGCCGACGAGCGCCAGCAACGAAAGCGTGCGGGCTTCGATCGTAGAAGCGGCTGTGTCCCCACCGAATGTCCGTCCGATGGCGACGGCGACCTTTCCGAGGGCAATGTAAGCCGGATAGCCGGGCGGATGCGGGCGGTGAGCCGCAACGTCGAAGTCGCGAAGGCCCAACGCGAAGTTGACCGAATCGATGTCCTCGAGGGTCGACACGAGATACGGCAGGTGCGTCAGCGCGTAGATCAGCGCCAACACGCCAAGCGCAACACGAATCACTGGACGGGTCGCAGCCGCAGCGCGTCGTTCAGGCTGCCGAGGCGATAGCCCTGGAGGTCGATTGTGACGTGCTGATAGCCCAGGGCTCTCAGCTCCCGCACGAGGACTTCGCTGATCGCAGGCTCGATAGCCCGCGCGATTTCACCTTTCGCGATCTCGAGACGAGCAACCGTGTCGTGATGACGCACCCGAAACACGCGGAAGCCAAGATTGCGGACGACCGTTTCTGCGGCTTCGATCATCCGAAGTTTTGCTTCGGTGACCTCACTGCCGTACGGGATTCGTGATGACAGGCACGCGGAGGCCGGTGTGTCCCAGGTCGGTAAGCCGGCGTCGCGCGAAAGCCTCCGGATATCGTCCTTGGACAGGTTGGCTTCGTCGAGCGGGCTGCGAACGCCGTATTCGCGAGCGGCTTGTCTGCCCGGGCGGTAATCGCCACGGTCGTCGGCGTTGCTGCCGTCGACGATCGCGGCAAAGCCGCGCGTCGCCTTCAGCACGGAGAGTGACGCGTACAGCTCCTGCTTGCAGTAGTAGCAGCGGTTTGCTGGATTGGCGCGATACTCGGGCCGCTCTAATTCCTTCGTTGCGATGATTTCGTGAACGATGCCAAACTCGGACGCCACCCGCAATGCGAGTTGCCGGTGCTCGTCCGGATAGCTTGCGCTGTCGGCCGTCACGGCCAGGGCTCGCGAACCCAATACTGTTGTGGCTGCATACGCGAGATAGGCGCTGTCGGCCCCGCCGCTGAACGCCACGATCACCGAACTGAGGTCAGACAGAATGCCGCGAAGGGCGTGTTCCTTGGCCCGGAGCGCGTCGGGCACCGTAATGGTGTCCGTCGGTGACGGGTGAGAGAGATCAGGGACGGTCATCGTGCTGGACTATTCGTCAATTTCGTCGCTCTCGGTGTCGTCGTCCTCGATGTCGTCCTCGATCTCGTCCTCATCGTCGCCATCATCGTCGTCGTCATCTTCGTCCTCGTCATCTGCGAGTTCGAGCTCGAGGGGCGAGTCGCTGAAGACTCTGATTAGCGCACCGCATTCCGAGCAAGACAACTCATCGCCGATCTCGACATCCAGTTCGTCGATATCGATTAGTGAGTCGCACTCCGGACAATTCGCAGCCATTCCACGCTCCTGCAGTGACGGGATCGAGTGAAAGATTCTCGGAATTATAACGAGAACCTGATAGAGTCTGCAACGAACGGACACTCGCATTTCCGGCTTCCAGATGACGGCTGCGGCCACCGCGAAGACTGTCCTCGTCGCCGACGATACCGCATTCGTGCGCGACCGCTTCAGGGCGGCCATCGAAAGCGCGGGCCATCGAGCGCTTACCGCGAAGAACGCTGCGGAGGTGCTGTCGCGCCTGCGCAGCGCGCTGGACGAGGTGGACCTGCTGGTGCTTGACCTGCGGCTGCCACCCGCGTCTGGCGTCGAGATCGTCCGGAGCATTCGCAAGCTCGACGACGGTCGCCTGCCCATACTCATTTTCAGCGGCACGGTTTCAAGCGCCGACGAAGTGCGCGAATTGGCATCGCTGAACGTCGTGGGTTATGTCAATGAGTACAGCGCTGTGCAGCAGATTCTGCCGTCCCTTGCGCCGCACTTGTTTCCAGACAGCTTCAACCGGCGCGCCAGTCCGCGCGTCGTTCTGGGCATTCCGATTGCCTATCGCGTAGGCAACACGATTGCCGCGGCGCTCACGTTGAACTTGTGCCGCGGCGGCATCGCGATCCGAACGACCAGCCCGCTCGAGATCGATGGGAAGGCGCGCCTGCGATTCAGGCTCCCCGCGTCAAAGAAAGACATCGACGCGGATGCGAGGGTGTGCTGGTGCGATACGCGAATCGGGATGGGGCTGCAATTCGACCGCGTGGATGCCGCCGATCAAACGGCCATCGACGAGTTCGTTGATTCGACTCTTTTTCATCCGCGAAAGGGCTAGGCAGTCGCGGCGGGACTTCAGTGCCGCTACCGTCACCCGTGACGGAGCAACCGCATGGCGTTTGCTACCACGATGAGCGACGTGCCGGTGTCCGCAACCACCGCCATCCAGAGCGTGGCGAGCCCACCAAGAGCCAGGGCAACGAACGCCGCTTTCAGGACCAGTGAAATCACGATGTTCGCGTGAATGTTGCGGACCGTGGCGCGACTGAGCCGGATGGCGTATGCAACCTTCGGCAGCTCGTCGGTCATCAGCGCGACGTCAGCCGTCTCGAGGGCCGCAGCGCTGCCAATCACGCCCATCGCGATGCCGACATCGGCAACCGCAAGCGCCGGTGCGTCATTGACCCCGTCGCCGACCATCGCGATCGCGCCGTGCTCATGGCGCAGCGACTGAATCGCCGTCACCTTCTCGTGAGGCAATAGTCCAGCCCGCACGAAATCGACACCCAGGCGGGCAGCAATCGCACGTGCAGAGCTTTCTTCATCGCCCGTCAGCATGACCACCGGCCTGAGACCCTGTCGGTGGAGCAGGTCGATGGTGTCCGCCGCCACCTCGCGTTCCTCGTCGGCAACGCCAATCACGCCGACAATGACGCCGTCGCGTGCAACGAGAACCGGCGCCGCCCCTGAATCGGCAACCGTCTCGATGTCCGCCTCCGCAACGGTGTTCAGCAACTGACGCTCGCGGAACAGTCGGACATTGCCACACACCACGTGAGCGCCGGCAATAGTGCCCTCCGCTCCAAGTCCAGGGAGCGCGCGAACTTGCCCCGCGACGCCGAAGATCAGGCCTCGGCTGCGGGCTTCGCCGACGATTGCCGCCGCTATCGGGTGTTCGGAGCGCGCTTCGATCGCGGCAGCAGTCGCGAGCAGCTCGGCCTCGGTGACCCCCGCCGCCGGCAGCACCGTCGTCACCCGCAACGAGGCACGCGTCAGCGTCCCGGTCTTGTCGAAGGCGATGGCGCGGACGCCAGCCAGCCGTTCGAGATGAACTCCGCCTTTCACCAACACTCCACGTCGCGCCGCTCCGGCCAGAGCCGACACAATCGACACCGGTGTAGAGATCACGAGCGCGCAAGGGCACGAGACAACCAGCAGCACGAGCGCCCGGTAAAACCACGTCTCGAATGACTGTCCGAGGAGCGGAGGGATCGTGGCTGTCAACAACGCCAGGACGATCACGGCTGGTGTGTACCAGCGTGCAAATCGATCGATGAACTGCTGGGCAGGGGCACGCTGAGCCTGCGCGGCCTCGACGAGATGAATGATGCGCGCGAGTGTCGTGTCTCGCCCCTTCCGCGTCACCGTGACTTCGATCGCACCGTGACCGTTGATCGTACCGGCAAATACCTCGTCTCCAGCCGCCTTCTCAATGGGAAGCGACTCGCCCGTTATCGGCGCTTGATTCACATCGGAACGACCCTCGATCACATCACCGTCGAGCGGAATTTTCTCGCCCGGGCGAATCACCATCACGCTTCCGATGGCTACACGATCGATCGGGACCATTTCCTCGTGATCGCCGTGACGGATACGGGCCTCGGCCGGACTCAGGTCCATCAGCGACCGAATCGCCTCCCGCGCGCGGTCCATGCTGCGTGCCTCGAGCCACTGCGCAATTGCGAACAGAAAGACGACGGTGCCCGCTTCGGCCCATTCGCCAAGGAACATTGCGCCGGCGACCGCCACCAGCATCAGGACGTTGATGTCGAGATCCCAATTGCGAAGCGACGCCGATGCGCGCCGCGCGGGGAACACGCCGCCCGCGACGGCAGCAATCACATACGCAGCGATGCTCCAAGGGCTCGCACCGTTGAGGAACTCAATCGCCAGGCCCACCGCAAGGGCTCCGGCCGAGATGAACACGAGCAATCCGCGGAGACGGCTGGAAGGTGGGGCTGTTGGTTGTTCGTGCTCGAGCCAGGCGCGCATCCCGGTTTCGCCAACGGCCTCGACGATGACGTTGGTGGACACGACCGCAGCGTCGTACTTCACATGCAGGCGTTGTCCCACGATGTCCGCAGCGACCGCTTCGATTCCGGGAACCGGTCGAAGGCGACGCTCGAGGATGACGGCCTCTTCGCCGCAACACAGACCGTCAATCCTGAAGATGGACTCAGCGTGAAGTGCGCACCGCGTACAGACCGGCGCTGCTACAGACGCCGCAGGAGAACTCATCGCGCCCGCCTTGCGCTGGCCCGGAGGCTGTCCTCCTGCACGTGCCGCAAACCCTGACGGAAGAGCGTGATGATGTGGCGATCGTCAAGGGCGTAAAACACCATACGCCCGTCGCGGCGGGGGCGGACCAGTCGCAGGTTTCGTAGCAGGCGTAACTGGTGGGAGACGGCGGATTGGGACATTGCCACCAGCGCAGCCAGATCGCACACGCACAATTCGCCGTGCGACAGCGCATCCAGGATGCGAACGCGCGTCGGATCGCCTAGCGCGCGGAAGGTTTCTGCCAGGTCCGTGACGTCATCCCCGCCGATCAACGCCTGCCTGAGCTCTGCCACACGCGCCGGGTGGAGGTGAACGATTTCGCAAACTTCTGCCGCGTGCCCGACATCTGAGCTATTGCTCATATGTTCATAGTGTACACCAAGCTCGGGTCTAAGGCATCAGGCAAACGGGCCTGACGAGACGTCCGAGGCCGGCCAGGCGCCTGCTCTAGAGTGCCGCGAGAGCCGCCCGAACCTGGCTGTAGTCCGGCTCATTGCGGGCATCCTCGAGCACCTCTTTGTGCCGGACGACGCCCTGCGGGTCGATGACGAACACCGCCCGTTTGGCGATGTCCTTGAGGCCGATCATGTCCGGGTTCACCACCCCATAGGCCCGAATTACGTCCTTGTTGTAATCACTCAGCAAGGGGAATCCGAACCGCTGCTGATCAGACCACGCCTTCAAAGCAAAGAACGTGTCGGTGCTGACGCCAAAGACCTGAGCGTCGGCGCCCCCCAACTCGGCGATCGAGTCGCGGAAAGTGCACATCTCCTTCTGGCAGACAGAGCTGAACGCTGCCGGGAAGAAGGCGATGATGACCGGGCCCTTCGTCAGCGCCGCGCTGAGTGTGATCGGCTTGCGGTCCTGGTCCATGAGCGTGAAGTCAGGAGCTTTCGATCCGAGTTCGATGGGCATGCCGACCATCCTACCCGACCGCCCCCACCCTGCCGCCGTCCTAAGGTGCAGCTGGGTCTCTTGCCGGCCACCTATGGTTCGAATAGGATGGAGGGCTGGTGTCGTTATGTGACACCGCTTCTACCAGGGCTCCGCCTGGTATCTCACAGTTCAAAAAGGGTCAGCATGATCGAGGTTCAAGGCCTCACAAAACGATACGGTCCTGTCACGGCCGTGAACGACGTCTCATTCCGGGTCGAGGATGGCGAAATTCTGGGCTTCCTCGGGCCAAACGGCGCCGGAAAGACAACGACGATGCGAGTCATCACGGGCTACATTCCGCCGAGCGAAGGCAAGGTGGTGGTCGCCGGGTATGACGTGTTCGACAAGGCCATCGAAGCCAAGCGCCGCACTGGCTACTTGCCGGAAACCCCGCCGCTCTATCCAGACATGACGGTTCGGGAGTATCTCAATTTCGTCGCCCGGATCAAGGGGGTGCCCCGCCGCGAACTCACCTCGCGTGTGGACGAGTCGATGAAACGCACGCGCGTGGCGGACATGGCGAATCGTCACTGTGGGAAGCTATCCAAAGGCTATCGACAGCGCGTTGGACTGGCGCAGGCGATCCTGCACAATCCCGAAGTGCTCATACTCGACGAGCCGACGGCCGGTCTCGATCCGAAGCAGATTATCGAGACCCGTCAGCTCATCCGAGACCTTGGCGGTTCGCACACCATCGTGCTGAGCACGCACATCCTGCCCGAGGTCTCGCAGACCTGTCACCGGGTCGTCATCATCAACAAAGGCCGCGTCGTCGCCGTGGACACGCCGGACAACCTGACCGCGCGGCTGCGCGGCTCGGAAACGATGTATCTGCAGGTTGCCGGACCGGCTGACGACGTCCAGAAGGTCCTATCGACGTTGGGCGGGGTCACCCGGGTGACCGCTGCCGTCGGCCACGACGACCTGGCCGATGTCGAGGTTGACACCGAACGAGGACGCGATATCCGCCGTGAGCTGGCGGCGACGGTCGTCGGGCGGGGATGGGGCCTGCTGGAACTGAGACCGATGCGTATGAGCCTCGAAGACATCTTCCTGACGCTGACCACCGAGGACGTGGCGGAACGAAGCGGCGACGACGTGGTGGCGCCGCACACGCCTGAATCCGAGGAGGAGGTCGCCGATGCGTAACGTGCTTGCGATCGCAGCCAAAGAGCTGCGCTCCTACTTCGCCTCGCCGATCGCGTTTGTGGTCATTGGATTCTTCGCGCTGCTGTACGGCTACTTCTTCTATGCGCTGCTCTCGTTTTTCAATCGCCAGAGCATGCAGATGAGCATGGGGATGGGCGGCACGATGAACATCAATCAGATGTTGATCGCTCCCGTCTTGACCAACGTCACGGTGATTCTGCTGTTCGTGCTGCCCATGATCACGATGCGGACTTACGCTGAGGAAAAGCGATCCGGAACAATCGAGCTCCTGCTGACCTCGCCGCTGACGGACACGCAAATCATCCTGGGAAAATTTCTGGGGGCCATGGGCTTGTATGCAGCCATGTTGGCGGTCACGTTGATCCACACCGCGCTGTTGTTCCTCTATGGCTCTCCTGAGTGGAAGCCGATCGTGACCGCGTATCTAGGTTTGTTCCTGATGGGCGGCTGTTTCATTTCGCTCGGGCTGCTCATCTCGAGCCTCACGCGCAACCAGATCGTGGCCGGCATGGTGACCTTCGCGGTGTTTCTGATGCTCTGGGTCATCAACTGGATAGGGACGTTCGTTGGTCCGACCGCCCAAGCGATCCTGGCGCACCTCTCGATCACGGATCACTTCGATGATTTCGCCAAGGGCGTCATCGATACCAAACACCTCGTGTATTACGTGAGTTTCATTGCATTTGGGCTGTTCCTGACCGCCAAAGCGGTCGACAGCGAACGGTGGCGGGGCTGATGGTCAGAAAAATCGTGGGCATCATCGGTTGGCTCGGGACCGCGCTGGTCTTCGCGGCCGTCGCAATTCGATTCCTCAGGCCCGAGTGGATGCAGTACGGCACGTGGCTGACATGGGCCGGTCTGGCCTGCATTCTGGTCTACATGGTGGGCCAGTGGCGCGATGTGGTCTCGTTCTACGGCCGGCGTCAAGCGCGCTACGGCACCATGTCCATCGTTGGCATTCTCGTCGCGGCGGGCATCGTGATCGCCGTGAACTATCTCGCGGCGCGACAGAACAAGCGATGGGATCTCACCGAAAATCAGGCGTTCAGTCTCTCCGAACAGTCGCTGAAGATTCTTCAGGGGCTCGATGCACCGGTGCAATTCACGGTGTACGACCAGGAGACCAACTTCGATCGGTTCCGCGACCGGCTCGATGCCTACGACTACGAGTCCGACAGGGTCAATGTCGAGTATGTCGACGTGGATCGGCAGCCGGCACGCGCGAAACAAGCGGAGATCCAAGCGTACGGGACGGTGGTGATCTCCTACAAGGATCGAACCCAGCGCATTTCGGGCACTGAGGAGCAGGACATCACCAACGCCCTCATCAAGGTCGTGACGGGCGAGGAGAAGAAGGTCTATTTCACACAGGGACACGGCGAGCGGGATACCGCTGGGTCGGATCGGCTTGGCTACTCGACGATCGTTGCCGCACTCGTCCGCGACAACTTTTCTGTCGCCGGCCTTGTGTTGGCGCAGCAGCGAGAGGTGCCAGCCGACGCCAAGGTCGTCGTGATTGCGGGACCTCAGACCGACTTCCTGGCGCCAGAAATGGATGCGTTGAAGCGATATGTCGCCAGAGGCGGCAAGGTTCTGGCGATGCTCGATCCGACCGAAGCAGGCAAACCTGACCTCGTGAGTCTTCGAGCCTTCCTGAAGGAATGGGCCATCGAGCTCGGCGACGACGTCGTCGTGGACGCAAGCGGGATGGGGCAGCTGTTTGGTGGCGATGCTTCCGTGCCCGTCGCCGCGTCTTACCCCGCGCATCCCATCACCGAAGGCTTTCGCGTGATGACGGCGTTTCCTCTGGCGCGGTCGGTGAAACCGGTTGAGGGCGGTGCTGGTGGACGGACGGCACAGCCGTTGGTCGAAACCAGCCCTCAGAGCTGGGCAGAGACGGATTTGAAGGGCCTGACCAGCGGCAAAGTCGAGTTCAACGGCGATCAAGGCGATCGCCAGGGACCGATCGCCCTCGGCGCCGCTGTTTCTGCTCCAGCAGCGGAAGCGCCCGCTCCACCGACCGGAGGCAATGCAAGTCCCGATGCCCCGAAGCCTGAGAGCCGAGTTGTGACCGTTGGTGATTCGGATTTCGCCGCTAACAACGCCATTGGAATTCAGGGCAATCAGGACCTCTTCCTCAACTCGGTGAACTGGCTTGCGCAGCAGGAAAACCTGATCGCGATTCGGCCACGTGAAGCACAGGATCGACGCATCACGCTGACGGCTGACCAACAGCGGCGCATCATGCTGCTTTCGCTGCTTGTGATCCCGGGTCTGGTTTTCGCGGGCGGCGTCTACACCTGGTGGCGGAGGCGGTAAGTCATGGGCAGGTTGGTGTCCACGATTGCGCTCGTTGTCGTCCTCGCCGGCCTGGGCGGCTACATCTATTTCGTCGATTCGAAACGACCGGCAGGGGGCTTGGAGGAGAAAGCAAAGGTCTTCACCGTCGAAGCGGACAAAGTCGAGGAGATCACTCTCACCTCGGATGCGGAAACGACGACTCTGCAAAAGGTCGACGGCACGTGGCGCATGACCGCACCGACGCAAGCCGATGCGGATCAGACTGAGGTCTCCAGCATCGCGAGCAACCTGTCCACTCTTGAAGTCAATCGGGTCATCGAAGAGAACGCGTCGAACCTCACCGAGTACGGCTTGGCGAGTCCCCGCATCACGATCGCCTTCAAGGCACAAGGCGGCGCTGCCGGGCAGCTCCAGATCGGTGACAAGACCGCCACCCAGAGTGATCTGTACGCGGTAAAACCGGGCGAGAAGCGAGTCTTTCTCGTTCCGGCGTTTCATGAAACCACGTTTGCCAAGAAGCCGTTCGACCTGCGTGACAAGCGCATCCTGCACTTCGAGCGCGACAAAGTGGATTCCATCGAGGTGGCCCAAGGCAGTACCGTCAGTCAACTGGCGCGCAGCGGGAGCGATTGGGTGGTCAAACAGCCCTTCACCGCGCGCGGGGACTACAGCGCGATCGAGGCGCTGATCACCAAGCTCGCGACCACATCGATGACGAAGATCGTGGGGTCTGAGGCGGCCAAGACCACGGAGGCGGTGACTTACGGTCTCGACAAGCCGGCTGTCAGGATCACGCTTGGCGCGGGCAGCACTCGGGCAACGTTGGCCATTGGCAAGGAAGAGGCCGGTGCGGTGTACGCACAGGATCAAGGCCGGGGGATAGTGTTCACGATCGATCCCACCGTATTGGCCGATCTGAAGAAATCCGCCGATGAGTATCGCGACAAGGATCTGTTCGAGTTTCGCAACTTCAACGTGGCACGCGTCCGCATCACTCGCGGCAGCGACACCTACGATCTTCAAAAAGTCACAGGAACCGGGGAAAACGCCGCCGACAAGTGGCAGCGGATCACCAACGGGGCCACCAGTGATCTCGACGCCGTGAAGGTGGATGACTTTCTCTCGAAGCTTTCGGCGCTGCGCGCGCAGTCGTTCGTGCCCGCTGGGAACACGACGGGGTTGGAGAAACCAACGATTGTCGTGTCTGCCAGCTATGACGGGGGCAAGTTCGAGCGCGTACGGATGGCGAAGGCGGCTGAGGCCTTTGCCGCGCGCGACGGCGAACCTGGGGCTGCCAAGCTCGATACCGTGGCGTTCGAAGACATGACGAAGGCATTCGACGCGGCCTTCGCCCCGCCGCCGGCGGCAAAGTAGCGCAGTTGGCGCGATGCGCAGCGCAATAGCGGTCATCGCGCTGGCGACGCTTTTCTCTGGCGGCTGCGCTGCCCGCGCGGCGCCGCTGCCGCCGACCTCTGCGCAGCCGCTCAACGCTCGACAAGCGCTGAGCCACGACCTTCAAGCCCTCTTCAACAACCCCGCCTACGATCACGCGCAATGGGCTGTCGCCGTCTCGTCGCTGGGTACGGCGGAAGTCCTCTACGGCATGAACGGCGCCCGTCTTATGATCCCCGCCTCGAGCCAGAAGCTGCTGACGACGGCGGCCGCCGCGGAACGACTCGGCTGGGACTATCGTTTCACGACACGGATTCTCGCGACTGGTCCAATAGAAGACGGCACTCTTCAAGGGGATCTGATCATCGTGGGGAACGGGGATCCGACCATCAACCGGCGTCATCCCGAGCGTTGGCGTGCCTTCGACGACTGGGCCGCAGCCCTCCGGGAAAAGGGCATCCAGGTCATCATCGGTCGCGTCATCGGCGATGACAACGCGATTGCCGAGCCCGGGTGGGGCATGGGCTGGTCGTGGGACGACCTTGCCTACGGATATGGTGCGCCGATTGGGGCGCTTCAGTACAACGAAAATCAGATTGACCTGCTCGTCGGCCCAGGCATGGTGCCGGGTGCGCGCGCAATCATCAGCACTTCACCACCGGGAAGCGGGATCCTCGTCGATCATGGCGTGACAACGGCCGCCCATGTGGCTGAAACCAAGGTGGAGATCGCTCGCATCCCCGGTACATCGTTCCTCGAAGTCCGCGGTCAGATTGCTATTGGCGCGCAACCCATCGCACTCACGGCGGCCGTTGACAATCCCACGCGACTCTACCTCAGCGCATTTCGTGAGGCCCTCAGCAGACACGGCATTTCGGTGAATGGCAGCATGTCGGACATCGACGAGCTCGACGCGCCACCGCCGACCCACGCGGCGACCGAGTTGCTGTCGGACCGCTCGCCCCCCCTTTCGGAAGTCATTGACGTCACTATGAAATGGAGTCGCAATGGCTACGCCGAGACGCTCCTCCAGGCGATGTCGCCGGCGGAGACGCCTGCCACCGATACGAGAGGGCTCGAGGCACTTCACGAAACGCTGACCAACTGGAGCATCCTGCCCGAGTCGTACGTTCCGCGTGACGGGTCCGGATTGTCGCGGTATGACTACGTAACGGCTGAGGCGCTCGCATCACTCCTCACGGTTCTTTGGAAGGATCCCCGGCACGCCGATCTGTTTCGTTCGACTCTTCCCGTGGCGGGGTTAAGTGGCACTTTGGCAAATCGACTGAAAGGTACTGTTGCAGAAGGACGCGTCGTCGCCAAGACGGGTTCGATGTCGCACGTCCGCAGCATGGCTGGCTACATCACGACAATCGAAGGCGAGCCGCTGGTGTTTTCGATTCTGGTCAACAACTTCCGCGTACCAGCGTCGGAGATCGATGCGCTCATCGATAAAGCGCTCATCAGGCTAGTGGAGTTCCGGAGGTAGCTAGAGTGCCTGGGCTGCCTAGAGCGATACAAATCGCCCAAAGATGACTGCCATTGTCATTCCGACCGCTCCGACGACAAGCGCGCCGGCGAGTCCAACGAGAAACGGTTTCGCACCCACGGCTCGGAACACCGCGACGCTCGTGTTGAGGCCCACGGCGGCCATCGCGGTGCCCAGCAGCACCCGCGACGCCCAGAAATCGCCAATGGAAGTCGTGAGACGGCTCCAGGCGGCAGCGTCCCACAAGCCATAGGCCGCACCCGCCGACTGGAGAGTGGCATCGCCGATCGTGCGCGCCACAGCCATTGCGACAAATCCAATCACAAAAAGCGGAATGAGCGTCCTCCAATTCACACTTTCACGGTGGCGGTGCGCGTCGCGCGAGGATCGCACGTGCATCCACGTCAGCAGCGGAATCACACCCGCCAAAAACAGGTTGCGTGTCAGTTTGGTGACTGTTGCGACGCGCAACACCACGTCATCTGCATACAACTGCCGATAGGTCAACGCCGCGCCGACGACTTGCGAGGTGTCGTGCACGGCGGTTCCGAGAAACAGGCCCACGGTTTCGGACCGTTGAAGCAGGGCGTGTGCAACGTATGGGTAGGCCAGCATCCCGAAGAGCCCGAACACCACGACATTCGCGACCGCATACGCGACCTCCTGATCGTCCGCATCGATCGCCGGCGCCGTTGACACGATGGCGGTTACGCCGCAGATGCTGGTGCCGGCCGCGATGAGCGTGCCGAGCCGCGGCGGCAAGCCCAGTCGCCGGTTGAACCATGTGACAAACAAGAGACCGGTGCCGATCGCCGCAATGACCACGGGCAGCCCACCAAGCCCAAGCCTCATCACGTCGAATGCACTCAGCCGGATCCCAACCAGGACGATCCCCAGTCGAAGAATGGTGGTGACACAAAACTTCAGGCCGGGCGTCAGGGCTGTCGGAAGTCGGAACAGGTTGCGCAGGAGCAGGCCGAGTACGATCGCGACCGGCACGCCAGAAATGGGACTGCTGCCACCGCTAAGGCCCTGCGCCGAAAGGAGGGCCCCGCCGATGACCTCGGCGAGCCAGAAACCCGCCATCATCACCAGCACGGCTGCCAGAACGCCAGCCAGCAATGACACGACGGCACGTCGGGTCACAGCCACGCAATTAACGCTGGATGGCTTTCAACTGGAAGAATTCTTCGAGCGCCAACGGACCGAGCTCGCGGCCAATGCCTGATTTCTTGAACCCGCCAAACGGTGCAAGAGGATTGAACCGGCCGCCATTGATGTCCACCTGACCGGTGCGCAGCCGTCGCGCCACCTGCATGGCGCGGTCGGGCGTGCCGCCCCAGACACCACCCGCAAGCCCATAGATTGAATCATTGGCAATCCGTATCGCCTCGTCTTCGGAGTCGTAAGGAATGATGGTCAGCACGGGCCCGAAAATTTCCTCTTGCGCGACGGCCATATGGTTATCGACGTTCGAGAAGATCGTAGGCTCGACGTAATAACCCTTCGGAAGCGCTGAAGGCCGGTCACCACCAGCGACAAGCGCCGCGCCTTCCTTTTTACCCTTCTCGATGTAGCCGAGCACAGTGTCGCGCTGATTTGCGGAGGACAGCGGACCAAGCCTCGTCTTTGGATCGAACGGATCGCCAACGGCCAGTTTCGCGAGCTGCGCCTTTGCCAGATCGATGACCTCTGCCTGCCGCGAACGCGGGACGAGCATGCGCGTCCAGGCGGAACATGTTTGACCGGAGTTCTGCATGCAGTTATTGACGCCTGCCGCAATCGCCTTGTCGAACGGCGCATCGTCCAGGACGACGAACGCCGACTTACCTCCGAGTTCGAGACACACTTTCTTGATGCCTTCGCCGGCAAGCGAAGCGACTCGGCGTCCGGCTTGCAATGACCCGGTGAAGCTGACCATGTCCACGTCGTCATGGCCGACAATCGCTTCACCCACGATACGGCCGGATCCGCAGACGACGTTGAACACCCCGGCGGGGAGCCCAATCTCGTGTGCCGCGTCAGCCAGCATGAGCGCGCTGAGCGGTGCGAGCTCAGCCGGCTTGAGGACGACGGTGCATCCGGCTGCAAGCGCTGGAGCAACCTTCGCCACAATCTGATGCAAGGGATAGTTCCATGGCGTCACGCATCCGACGACACCGATTGGTTCCTTGACGACGAGCGAGTTGCCGATCTCTTCCTCGAATTTGTGATCCCGCACGAACTTGCCGTTGAGCGCAATCATCGAGATTGGAAATTCCGCCTGCACGCGCGTGGCAAACCCGATGGCTGTGCCCACTTCGTGGGCGATAGCCTCGGCCACCTGCGGAGCGCGCGCTTTCATCGCGGCAGACAGTTTCTCGAGCCATTGCGCCCGTTCCTCCGGGGTCGTGTGACCCCAGTGGGTATCGAAGGCTGTCCGAGCGGCTCTCACCGCGCGATCGACATCGTCCACGGTGCCACGCGGCACACGACCGATCGCTTCTTCGGTTGCAGAGGAGACGACGTCAATCTCGTCGACTGCAGCGGGCTTCTGCCAATCGCCGCCGTAATAGTGGCGTTCGTAACGAATCATGTCTGTTTATTCTACGTTATGCTGTTTGGCTGATTTCGCGGGACTCAAGTCGCGGGTGCTGTGCGTGTAGGGATCGCAACATACCGAACACACAAGGACCAGGAATTCATGCACATCGACGGAAAGGTCTTCATCGTCACAGGCGGGGCGTCGGGATTGGGGCGAGCCGCTGCCGAAACCATTCTCGCCGCAGGCGGGCGCGTCGTCATACTCGACGTCAACGCAGAGACTGGCCGGGCCGCAGAACATGCACTGGGCGGCAACGCGAAGTTCGCCCAGGCTGATGTCACGAGCGAACAGCAGGTCAACGCTGCAGTCGACCTTGCGCGGACCGGCTTCGGAGGCCTGAACGGCGTCGTCAACGCCGCCGGTATCGGGCCGGCCGCAAAGGTCCTGGGCAAGAGCGGTCCGCATTCGCTCGATCTCTTCGAGAAGACGATTCGGGTCAACCTGGTCGGAACGTTCAACGTGATTCGGCTATCCGCAGCCGCGATCGCGCAGAACTCGCCCGAAGCGAGCGGTGAACGCGGGGTAATCATCAACACCGCGTCGATTGCGGCTTTCGATGGACAGATCGGTCAGCCTGCGTACGCGGCGTCGAAGGCGGGCATTGTCGGTCTGACGTTACCGGTCGCGCGGGAGCTTGCATCGAGCGGCATTCGCGTGGTGACGATCGCGCCGGGGATCTTCGATACGCCGCTGCTGGCATCGCTTCCTGAAGCGGCGCGGGTCTCACTCGGTCAACAAGTGCCGTTTCCATCGCGACTGGGACGACCTGACGAATACGCGGCACTCGTCCGGCATGTCATCGAGAACGAAATGCTGAACGGTGAAGTGATTCGCCTCGACGGGGCCCTGCGCATGGCGCCCCGCTGAGCAATCGCCGATTCTCGTAAGATACGCGTAGGATCAGGCATGGTGCTCGCGGCCGGCCATCGACTCGGACATTACGAGATCCTGGCACCGCTCGGCGCCGGTGGGATGGGAGAGGTTTATCGTGCTCGCGATACCTTGCTCCGTCGTACTGTAGCGATCAAAGTGCTCCGGTCTGGGCTCGCCGGGGATGCACGAGGCCACCTTCTCCGCGAGGCTCGCGCCGCCTCTGCATTGAACTACCCGCATATCTGCACGGTGTACAGCGTCGAAGAAACCGATGGCTTCGCCTTCATCGTGATGGAGCACATCTCCGGCCAGCAGCTGCAACAGCTCCTCGATCACCCGCTGACGGCCGATCAGGTCCTTCGTTATGGAATTCAAATCGCCCGCGCGCTGGGCCATGCGCATCAACACCACGTGGTGCACAGGGACCTGAAAAGCTCCAACATCATGATCACGGACGAAGGGGATGCCAAGGTCTTGGATTTCGGCATCGCCGATCAGGTCATGGATCAGGAGCCGGGGAATTCCACATTCTCGGTTGCGGACGCTGGCGGCCTGGCCGGGACAGTTGAATACATGGCGCCTGAACGTCTCCGTGGCGCTCCTGGTGATGAGCGAAGCGACATCTGGTCGCTGGGGGTGGTGCTCTACGAAATGGCGACCAGGTCTCTCCCCTTCCGAGGAGAAACCGCCTACGCCCTGTCAGCGGCCATCCTCGAGCGGCCCGTTCCGCAGGTGCCATCGTCGGTGCCCTTCCCACTGGGCCGCGTAATTGAACGCTGCCTCGAGAAGGATCCGGCGCGGCGATTTCACAGCGCCGGCGAAGTTGCGGCGGCTCTTGAGAGCAGCGAGCCCGTCGGCTCGCGCCGCGTGGCGTCACGGTTCGTCCGTCGCGGGCTGGCACTCGCGGGCGCAGTTGTCGTCGTGGCGGGGCTCGCCTTCCTGACCGTCAATCGCCGTAATGCGACCTCCTCGCAGCAGGCGACGGGCACTCCGGTTGAGTCGGTAGCCATTCTGCCCCTCAGAGTGATCGGCGGTACCCCTGATGAAACGTATCTCGGTGTCGGGATCGCCGATGCCATCATTACCAGGCTCGCAAACGTGCAGCACATCGCCTTGCGACCAACCACGGCGGTTCTGCCGTATGCAAGTCAACCTCCCGATGCCGTTGGTGTCGGGGCGGCGCTCGATGTCGATCGGGTCATCGTCGGGACTATCCAGCCGACGCCGGCTGCTTACCGCGTCAGCCTGCAGTTGGTGCGCACCAGCGACGGTGCGGTCGCCTGGGGCCGAACGCTCGATGTCTCACGTAATGATCTATTGGCGCTGCAGGATACCGTGGCGGAACAGATTGTGACCGCCCTCAGTCTCGAGCTGACCAATAGCGAACGCGAACGTCTCAGGCGTCGCTACACCGACAACACCGACGCGTACGCGCTGTATGTCAAGGGACGAGCGCTGCTGCTGAACTACACAGAGGCAAACATGCTCCAGGCAGTCGAGAGCTTCGACCGCGCGTTAGCGGTCGACCAGCAGTACGCACTGGCTAGGGCAGGCTTGGCAACCGCTTGTGCGTGGTTCAGCGTGCGCTACGCTTATGGCGCGGGCGCAATCCAGTGGGGGGAACGCGCAGAGCGAGAGGCACGTGCCGCCCTGGCCGCGGACGCGTCGCTGGCCGAGGCGCACCTGGCGATTGCCAGCGCGGCCGGCACGCTGTATCGGGGGTTCAACTGGCAAGCGCTTCTCGAGGAGTCCGCCCGCGCCCTCGAGCTCGATCCCGCGACGGATCTGGCGCATGTTGCTCGTATGCGCGCGCTCTACCATCTCGGGCAGTTCGATCGCGCGTCCGAGGAAGGACAGCGCGCCCGGCTGATAAGCCCCGCGTTCAATGGGGAACTTGCGCGGCTCGACGTCGCGGTCAAGCTGTTCGCCAGCGATTTTGCCGCTGCACGTGACCTCGCGACAGCCCTGCTGGTACGTACGGACGTGCCGGCGGTCCGACAGTACCTCGGGCTGGCGCGTTATTATCTCGGCGACGTGGCCGGAGCACTCGAAATGCTGTTGTCGGCACGGCAGGGCGGGCTGCCCGATGTGAGGTCGCAGGCGTCCCTCGCCTCCGTTGAAGCGGCGACAGGCGACAAGGCTGCCGCACGACAACGGGCGCTGGCCATCGAGAAAGGGCCTTATATGGATCACCACGTGGCGTACGCACTCGGCGCCACATGGGCGCAGCTCGGAGAACCCGCCACGAGTGTGCGATGGCTCGAGCGGGCCGTCTCGACCGGATTCCCCTGCTATCCCTGGTTCCTCAGGGATCCGCTGCTCGATCCGGTACGAAGCGACACGTCGTTCATTCAGCTTCTGGCTCGGCTCGAGCAGCAACAGCGCGGGCGATAGTAACAAAGGGCTGCAATTCCCCGCGCCAGGTTTCGGCGTCCTTTGCCATGATGGAATCGGACTCCGCCCGACTGCCTCCGCTTGCTATTTCTTCAGAAGGGTTGTCGCCGCCGAAAGGAGTTCGGCGGGTGTTCCAGACAGGCCACCACCTTGTGCGAGATCGGGCTTGCCCCCGCCCTTGCCACCAAACTTCGTGGTGAGCGCCTCGAGGACGCCAGCCGCGTCGACGCCGGACCGGCTGCCGCGTGCCACGACGACCAGAGCGGGTGTGGTGCGGCTGAACACCGCCACCGCTGCTGAGGGTTCGGCCGCAACGGCGGCCGCTGCGAGCGCCTTCAAGCCCGCTCGGTCCCATCCCTCGAGCGCCTCCGCCACGACAATGCGATCAACCCCGCGCTCACCACGTTCGATGAGCGCACGCGCTTCGTGCTGCGCCAACTGCTCCTGCAGCCCGCGCACAGAGCGGTGCAGCTGTTTTGATTCCGATTGCAAGCGCTCCACGCCCGATGCGAGCTCGCTGGGCGTAACCGATAGGTGTCGCATCGTCTCGGCCATGGCATCCCGCCACTCCCGAAAACGACCGAGTGCGCGCGCGCCACACACGAACTCGAGGCGCGCGCCCCCGCGAAACTTCTCCCACCCACTCGTCGCAATGATTCCAATCGCCCCAGTGCGAGCTACGTGTGTTCCCCCACACGCCGACAGGTCGAAGTCCTCGACCTCGATGAGCCGCAGGGGGCCCGTGCGCGCCGATTCTTTACGCAACTGAAGCGTCGCGGCTTCTTCCTCAGTTGCAATGCGAATGGTGACCGGACGATCCTCCCAGACAATTCGATTCGCCTCATCTTCAGCGGCACGAATTTCTGCAGGCGACACGGCACGGCCCAAATCGATCGTGGCGGCAGACGCCCCCAGGTGAAAGCTTTCCGTGCGCACACCAAAGAGGCGGTCACACGCGGCTGAGAGGACGTGCTGGCCCGTATGCTGCTGCATGTGATCGAAGCGGCGCGCCCAGTCGATCGTGCCGTGGATTTTGGACCCGACCGCGAGCGGTCTTTCGACGACGTGCGCAATCTCCCCGGATTCTCGATCGATCACCTCCAGCACACGCACGTCGCCCAGAGCCCCGGTGTCGAACGGCTGACCACCCGACGTTGGATAAAACGCCGTCTGATCGAGCAGGACCTCGACGCGCCCGTCCGCCTGTTCGCAGGCCTCCACTGTCGCCGTAAACGTCGTTCGGTACGGCTCCGCATAGTAGAGGCGGGTGGTCATGAGCGCGGGGGAGGCGGCAGGACGGGAAGCTCGAAAAAGAACATGGCGCCGCCAATGCGCGAGGGACGGTAACCAACCGTGCCGCCGTGGGCTTGGATGATGCCGTAGCTGACCGACAGGCCCAGACCGGTTCCCTCGCCGGACGGTTTGGTCGTAAAGAACGGTTCGAAGAGCTTGGACTCCAGATCATCAGGCACGCCGGGACCGTTGTCATGCACCTCGACACGCGCGCGTCCCTCGGAGCTGTTCACGTCGATCGCGATGCGTCGCGGGGGCGACTGCGCCTCGATGGCCTGCTCGGCGTTGACGGTGAAGTTCAACACGACCTGCTGGAGTTCTTCAAAGATGGCAGACACAGCCGGGTCGCCGTCGCAATTGACGTCGAGGAGAATGTCGTTCGCATCGACCTTCCGCTGGCGTAGCTCCACGACCGACGCGACAACTTCACGCAGCCGGACCGGGACGGGATCGCCGGTCTGCTGACGGCTGAATCGAGAGAGGTTCCGAATGATCGTGCTCGCGCGCGTGCTCTCCCGCTGGATCATCAGCAGGTCCGAATGCGCCGACACCGGCACATCGTCGCGAATCTGGAGCAATTCGGCCGAGCCAAGAATGGCCTGAAGCGGATTGTTCAATTCATGCGCGACGCCAGACGCCAGAATGCCAATGGCCGCGAGCCGCTCCTGCCGGATGACCTGCCGCTGTAACAGCTCTAGTTCCCTTCGGACCCGGCGTTCCTCGTTCACCTGGGCCGCCAGTTTCTCCCGGGCCTCGCGCAAGCTGTCAACCATCACCACCAGCGAGTTTTGCAGCTGATCCATCTCCTGCGACGGCATGCGGACCGTACTTGGCCGACTTAGATCCCCCGCCGCCACGCGCGACGCAAAACCGGTCGTACGGTCGAACGCGCGTTTGTAGGGTCGGAGCAACAGAAACTCGAGCAACAACGTGAGCCAGGTGGCCCCGAGTGCAATAGCAAGGTTGCGCCGGAGAAGGGGCTGCAGCCGTTCGCTCGCCACGGACGTCGGAATGCCCGTGCTGACCAGCCAGGGTCCTGCGTCGAAAACCGTATTCGCGTACACCCGCTCCACACCGTCGACGCCGGCCCGGATTGTAAAGGGTGGGACCTGCTTGAGCGGTACCGCCAGCGGATCGGTTACGCGTCCCACGTAGCGCTGGGGGTCCCGGCTGCGGGCGATAACCCGGCTCTTGCTGTCCGTAACTGAAATCACCGCGTCACTTGGTAGCGGGATCGTGGCAATCACTGTCTGAAGGGCCGGAATGTCGAGCCCGCGCTGAAGGTAGAACACGACAAGCGCACTCAACGAGTCGGCTTCTTTCTCCAGCTGTTTGAGCTGCTCAAAGTAAGTCTGGCGCGAAGACCAGCCAGCGGCCACAAACACGGGTATGAGGACGGCGATATTGAGCAGGAAGACTTGACGGCGAAGTGGCTGAGCCACAAGCGAATTCTAACCGGAGGAGGAATGCACGAACCTGGCGATCAGGGGGTCGGCAATGCCTGCCTCTCTGAAGCCCGTTTCTCGAAGTCGGCAACTATCGCACCGACGGCACGGTGCACCATCGGCCAGCGGGTCGTAGCAGCTGTGGGTGAGGCCGTACTCGACCCCCAGCGACATGCCCAGCCTGATGATCTCGGCCTTCGTCAACGTCATGAGCGGGGTGTAAATTCGTAGCCGCTGGCCCTCTACTCCGACCCGGGTCGCCAGCGTCGCCAGGTGTTCGAAGGCCTGGATGAATTCGGGGCGACAGTCCGGATATCCCGAGTAGTCGACCGCGTTGACCCCAAGGACAATCTCGTTGGCGCCGAGCACCTCAGCCCAACCCATTGCCAGGGACAAAAAGATCGTGTTGCGCGCGGGGACATAGGTCACAGGAATGCCGTCCTCGGCAAGCGCCCGGTCTTTCGGGACGTCAATTGCTGCGGTGAGAGCCGAGCCGCCAAAGGTGGAGAGGTCGAGATCGATCTCGACATGACGGACGACGTCAAGTGCCTCCGCCACCGCGCGGGCGGCATCAAGCTCACGAACATGGCGTTGCCCGTAGCGGATGCTGAGCGTATACAGCTCGCGTCCGTCGCGCCGTGCGATGGCGGCGGCCGTATACGAATCGAGACCCCCGCTCAGGAGGACAACGGCGCGCGAAGGGAAGGTCATCTCATACGCCTCGTGCGTCGGGCGACCAGATGTACTTGTGCGCTTGTAGTTGCAGCCGAACGGGGAGGCGGTCTGCCAGTATCCACTCCGCGAGGACACGCGGCTCCAGCACGCCATGCACGGGTGAAAACAGTACCGGCAGCAACCCGGGTGGCCAGTGACTCGCGCGCGACAACATCGCTCGCGAATTCGTAGTCGCCGCGATCCTTGATGACGAACTTCACCTGATCCGCGGCCGTCAGCCGCGTCAGGTTGGTCCAGTCATTTTTCTCGCTCTCACCCGATCCGGGGCACTTGACGTCCAGGATTCGCACGACTCGTTCCGGTACATGCTCGATGCTCCGGTGACCACCGGTTTCCAGGAGGACCGTCTTGCCGCTCTCCAACAGGCGATTCATCAAGGGATACACGTCCTGCTGCAGTAGAGGCTCGCCGCCAGTCACCTCGACGAGCGGCGAGCCGAAGCGCTCGACCTCGGTCAGCACTTCGTCAATCGACATCTTCCGACCCTCGTAAAAGGCATACGGGGTATCGCACCATGAACATCGCAGATCGCAGGCGGTCAGGCGCACAAAGACGCAAGGCTCCCCGGCGAAGGTGGATTCGCCCTGAATGGAGTGGAAGATCTCGTTGATCGTGAGCATTGCTGTGAGAATCTTCAATTGTAACGGGCAAACATGACATTACGCATTGGCACGTCAGGGTGGCACTACCCCACCGGGAGCGGGACCTGGAACGGCATCTTTTATCCGGAGCCCGCCGAGCGTCCTCCGCGGTTTGACGAGCTCCGCTTCTATGCCGAACGCTTTACCACCGTCGAGGTGAACTCAACTTTCTACGGTCAGCCGAGAGTTAACGTCAGTCTCGGGTGGGTCAAGCGCACGCCTCCCGGCTTCGAGTTCGCGGTGAAGCTATACCGGAAGTTCACGCATCCCATGCTGACGCTGGACAAGACGCCAATTCGGTCCGCCGACGCAGACGAGTTCAAGGCTGGCATCGAGCCGCTGGCGGCCGGAGACCGCCTCGGGCCGCTGCTGGCACAGTTCCCGGCCAGCTTCAAAGACTCGCCCGAGGCGCGTGAGTACCTGGACTGGCTTCTGCGCACGTTCGACGACTACGACGTGGCCGTCGAACTGCGGCACAGGAGTTGGAGCGATGACGCTCCGGCCATCTTCGACTTGTTGCACGCACACGGCGCGGCATGGACGCAGATCGATGAGCCAAAGTTTCGATTTTCGATCCGCCAGGACTTCCTTCCCAACATCAAGGGTTTCTACTACATGCGGCTGCACGGGCGAAACGTCGAGCAGTGGTGGGAACACGAAAAGGCGGAAGATCGCTACAACTATCTCTATTCAGAAGCAGAGCTGAAGCCGATCGCGCAGGCGGTGAGAACGGCGCGTGCGCTCGTCAAGAAGCAGTACATCTATATGAACAACCACTTCGCAGCGCAGGCGATCGCCGACGCCGCCGTGTTGCGCCACTTGCTCGACGAGCCGGTCGAAAGACCAATGCCCGCCGAGCTCGTAATGCGCTATCCCATGCTCGAGGGAAAAGTCACTACTTCTCCCCCTTTACGGTTGCTCTGACGATCATGTCGCCAACTTCGATCTTCGAGACGACGTCCATCCCTGTCAGAACCTTGCCGAAAACGGTGTAACCGCCGTCCAGCCGTGGCGTGGGCGACAAGGTGACATAGAACTGGCTGTCAGCCTTGGCTGCGTCACCTGCGTGCGCCATGGCAACTGCGCCGCGCACGTGCGTGCGAACCTTCGAGAATTCCGCCGCGCCAATGGGTGTGCCGCTGCCGCCGCGCCCCCATGAATCCTTCTTCGTCATATCGCGCGATGCCGGATCGCCCATCTGTATGACGAAGTCCTTGACGACGCGATGAACGCGCTGACCATTGTAGAAGCGCTTCCGCACGAGCTCGAGGATACGCGCCACGGTTTTCGGCGCTTCGTTGGGATACGTCTCGAACTCGAAGGTTCCTTTTTCGGTTTCAACGACCACCACCGGTCCCGCTCCGGAAGACGGTTTGGCCGTTTCCTGTGCTCGAGCCGCCGGTACAGCCGCGAACGTCATGACAGCAATCAGCAGACCCACTCCAGCCAGACGCATGGTTACTCCTTCAATTGCGGGATAAAGTCCCGCGCTACCTGCCAATCTTAACAACTCCAATGCGCGGACACTCAGCGGCGAGGGCACAGGCGGCACAACGCGGGTAAATCGGCCGGCAGACATTCTGCCCCCAAGTCACCAGATAAAGGTTGAGATAGGGCCACCAGCGCTCCTCGGTGGCGGCATAAAGCGCCTGCTCGGTCTCATTCGGCTCTCGAGTGCTCACCCAGCCCATGCGATTGGAAATGCGATGAACGTGCGTGTCAACGCAGATGTTTTTCCGGCTCTGAAACCCCAGAATCATCACCAGGTTCGCGGTCTTTCGGCCAACGCCGGGCAGGGTCATCAGCTCGTCCAGCGTGGCGGGCACCTGGCCGCCAAAGCGCTTCACCAGGGCCTCACACGTGGCTTTCACGAATCGCGCCTTGTTCCGGTAAAAGCTGACGGGGTAAATCAACTTCTCGATCTGCTTGACTGTCAGTGCTCCCATGGTTCTGGGTGACCGCGCTCGGCGAAACAGACGAGTGGAGGCCGCGTGTGTCGTGGCGTCCTGGGTGCGCGCCGAAAGAATCGTGCCGATGAGAATTCGAAACGGGTCCTCGGCGTGCTCCTCGGAGATTTTCTCAACGGCCGGCAGCTCCATGCCGTCGATTTCTCGCGCAAGCGTCCGCATGACGCGCTCGACGAGCGTCGACGGCACGAGTCCGATGTTCGCCTGCGAATTCGCACTCGTCTTCATACAGGAGTAAGTGGCGGCGCTCCTGAGAGGATCGCCAGGACATTCGACGCGGCGAGGTCGGCCATTGCCGTCCTCGTTTCGGTCGTCGCGCTCGCAATATGCGGTATCAGCATCACGTTCTCGAGTGCGAGCAAGTCGGGATGCACGCGCGGCTCGTCTTCGTAGACATCCAGCGCGGCGCCCGTGATCAAACGTTCTTTGAGCGCCCACGCCAATGCCGCTTCGTCGACGACCGGGCCACGTGAGGTGTTGATCAGGTACGCGGTCCGCTTCATCTTGGTGAGCGCCTTCTGATCGATCAGGTGGCGTGTCTCCGGTGTC
The DNA here is from genome assembly GCA_963846425.1 of uncultured Acidobacteriota bacterium. Taxonomy (GTDB): domain Bacteria; phylum Acidobacteriota; class Vicinamibacteria; order Vicinamibacterales; family UBA2999; genus JACCSI01. Next base: position 826,273 of record CAWJVW010000005.1, read on the forward strand.
AGTGGACAATGCAGGGACACGACATCGGACGTCGCCAGAAGCCGGTCGAGCGGGAGATACTCTGCGTCTCCCAGTTGAACAGGATTTCTGGCGGTATAGGCCACGCTCATTCCAAATGCCTCCGCCTTCCCGGCCACAGCGCGGCCAATGCGTCCGACGCCGACCAGGCCTAATCGCTTGCCTCTGAGCTCGTTACCGAGCATGTGGTCCAACGCCCATCCCTGCCACTGCCCAGCTCGAAGCTGACGCTCCGCTTCGCCAAGCCTGCGCGTGATGCCAAGAATGAGCGCCCACGTGAAGTCTGCGCATGCGTTCGTGAGCACATCCGGCGTGTTTGTGACGACTATGCCACGAGCGCGGCAGCGTTCGACGTCGATGTTGTTGTACCCGACTGCGATGTTGGCAACGATACGCAGCTCCGTCCCGGCGTCGAGCACCTCGCTATCAATGCGGTCCGTCAGCAGGCACATCAAGGCCTGCTTACCAGCCACGCGCCGCAGCAGCTCGTCATGCGGCATCGCGGCCCGCCCGCTGAAGACGTCGACCTCGCAGGTCGCCTCTAGTCGAGAGAGAACCGCCGACGGAACTCGTCGTGTTAGCAAAAGCTTGCGAAACACACGTTATCAAACGACGATTCACGAAAACACGGGATCACGGAATCCCCTTTTTGAAGATTTCGGTGATTCCGCGCTTCCGTGCATCGTACGTCAGCAGCCGCTAATGTCCGTACGATTGGCAGAAGCCGCAGTGATTGCAGTGAACGGTGGGTTCGATGAGACACGGGCCGCCTTCGTCGTCTCCCCGAGGGAGCAGAAACTTTCCGAAGCTCGGATGGGAGCGCCAGAGCGGCAGCGGCGCCGGTGTGCCTGGCGCAGGGCCGGCCGCCGCCTCACCCATATGCCGGGCAATGGCATCCCGCACAAGCGCCCGCAGCTCGTCGTCAGTCATGTTTCAAGATCCAACTGATCGACGATACCAACAATCGCGGCATCGACGGGAGACAGTTTCTTACCAAGCGACTCGCCGGCTGCTCGGCCCTCCAGCACCGCAATCACGAGCTCGCCGCGCCCCGCGCCCACCGAATCGATCGCGAGAATCGTGGGGCTGGGCTTCGCGCCCATCGGTGTCTCAGGCTGCAGAATCAGCAGCTTCGCACCCTCGAACTGCGGACGCTTCTGCGTCGAGACGACTTCGCCGACCACACGAGCGAGGATCATGTCTTGTTGATGGACGGACGGGTTCAGGGCCCGCCCGTCGCTCCCTCAAACGGACCAGTGATCGATGATCCCGACAATGCCGGCGTCGGCCGGCACCTCCATCGGATAAAACGGAAAGCTGGCTTCCTTGCCTCGCACGAAAAATACTCGCTCGCCAACCCCTGCGCCCACCGAATCGACGGCCACGAGCGGACGGCCTACGTCCGCTCCGTCCGCCGCAATCGGTTGAATGACAAGCAGCGTGATGCCTTCGAGCGCGGGCTCTTTGCGCGTTGCCACAACGTTTCCTATGACGCGTGCGAGCTGCATCCTGACACTACTCGCTGAGATCGACGACGTCGACGATGCCGACGACGGCGGCATCCACAGGGCAGTCCTTCATGCCGGACGCCATCCGCGCGGAGCTGCCGCTCACAATGAGGACGGTCTCGCCGACACCGGCATCCACGGTATCCACCGCGACGAGGTACCCGCCATCGAGGCGGCTGCGATCGCGTGGGTCCACCGGACGGGCCAACAGCAGCTTGTTGCTGACCAGACGCGGATCTTTCCGCGTCGCGACGACCGTGCCCACGATTCTGGCGAGAATCATGGCGCGTGACGCGCCTTATGCCTTCGCGTTCGCCTTGCCGATTGGCAGGACGTCTTCGAGATTGGCGTGCGGACGCGGAATGACGTGCACGGAAACCAGCTCGCCGACGCGGCGTGCGGCGGCCGCGCCGGCGTCGGTCGCTGCCTTGACCGCCGCAACATCGCCGCGCACGATGGCGGTGACGTATCCGGCGCCGATCTTCTCCCATCCGACCAGCGACACCTTGGCAGCCTTGACCATGGCATCGGCCGCTTCAATCATCGCGACCAACCCTTTGGTCTCGACCATCCCGAGTGCTTCACCCATTCCACTGTCTCCTCGCGGCGCTCACGCGCCGCCCGTCCGCGAGGTCCCCGGTCTCCCGTCTGTGGTCTCCGGCTACCGGTCGCCGGCTACCGATCACTTCAAATTGCGGACGGCATCTTCAATCAATGCCGTCAGTTCGCGGTATGTTAGCCGAATTTCGCCCTCCCCGCTGGAAGGCGGCGGCTTCAACCTCGAAAGCAGACCGGGACTGTCGGCCACAAGACGTGCACCACTCGGCGCAGACGGCGCCTGAATGACCTGACATTCCAGTTGGCCGCTGGCGCCCACCGTGATCGTGTCGTCGGTGCACACCGGCGCAGGCGACGCGATGCCGTACATGCCGCGCAGGCCCTGCAGCCGATCGACCTCTTCACGCGACAGGAGGTGCTCGCGGCCAAGCAGTCGCGTCACCAGACTTATCTTCGCGAAGTGCTCGATCGTTTCCATTCGGTGATACGCAGTGAACAGGTCAGGACCAATGGCCAGCGCTCCGTGATTGGCCAGGAGCAACCCGTCATGCGCTTTGAGATACTTGCTGCAGGCAGCCGGCAACTCGTCGGTCGACGGCGTGGCGTACTCCGCAATCGGAATGCTGCCAAGCGTAGTCACGACCTCGGCGAGAACGGCCCGATCGAGTGGGATGCCTGCGACGGCAAAGCCCGTCGCGGTTGGCGGGTGGGCGTGGACCACCGCGCGCGCATCCGGTCGATCCCGATACACCTGCAAGTGCATCTTCAACTCCGACGACGGGTCGCGGTCACCGGCGAGCTTCACACCCGCAAAGTCCGTGACGACCATCATCTCGGGTGTCATGAAACCTTTCGACACACTCTTGGGCGTCGTGATTAGACGACGATCGTCGAGACGAACGCTGACGTTGCCGTCATTGGAGGCGACGTAGCCGCGCTCCCACAGCCTTCGGCCGACTTCAACGATGTCGGCGCGAACTTGCTGTTCACTGGGTGTCATAACAACAACCAGCCACGAAGAGCACGAAGAACACGAAGAGAATTCCGCTCACGCTGGGTCCCATTTTGATTCTTTGTGATCTTCGCGTCTTCGGGGCTATCGTTTTTGAAAGTATTCATCCCGACATTTTTCCGAACAGAAATAGAGGGTCTCACGTCCGCGTGCAAGCTCGAGGGCTTTGCCCGGTACGACGTAAGTGCCGCATACCGGATCCCGCTCCATCTTCACGGCCGGCTGTGACGTGGAACGCTGGGCAGGCGTCGGCTGATTTCCCCCAGACGCGCCCTGCACGACGCCGGTGACCAGACGCCACACCGCCCTCGCCAGGAACAAGAACAGGAGAAAGAGCAGGAAGCTGCGGACCAGCACCTGCTACCGGCCTCCTGAGCCGGGCGGCGTCGCCGGATGCGCACTCTGCAGACCATCGAGCGCCTTTTTTGCCGCTTGTCCTTCAGGACTTTCCGGCGCAAGCGCTACCACCTTTTGCCAGGCGTCAGCGGCGCCGGCCAGGTCCTGTTTCCCAAACGCCTTGACGATACCCAGGTTCAAGAGCGTCTTGGTGTGTTTGGGGTTCATCGACAGCGAATGCTCGAACTGCTTGACCGCGCGATCCGCCTGATTCGTGTAGTAGTACGCGACTCCGAGGTCGGTAGACACATCGGGATCAGTTGGACTCAGTGTGAGGGCCGACTCGTACCACGCAATCGCATCGGTGTAGCGTTCGGCATCGAAATATGCGTTGCCAAGTTGGACGCGCGGAGCGGGATCTTTAGGGTTGTTCTCGGCAGCCGTCGTCAACGACTGCACACGGTTCTGATCCAGCGTGGCCGGCTGAGACGCCGGCGCGCCAGCCGAGCCTGCGGCAGTTTGCTGTGGCACAGGCGCTGCCAGGCGACCGGTGCTGAGGGTTTGCTGGCTTCCGAGAATCCAGCCAACGATCAGACCAAAAAGGCTGCCAGCGATGGCGAAAACGATCGACTCCGCTTTCATTTTACGATTTGGCGATTTGGAGATTGAGGGAATTCATTTGCAATTTGCGATCGGACGATTTGATTTTTGCGATTTGGCGATTGTTCGATTCCACTCAATCTCCTAATCACATAATCCAATCACTAAATCGCCAAACTACCAATGAAATCCTCCAATCGCCCAATCAGCAAATCGCCAATTGACACGGGCTCAGAATATCAACGTCCGTCGAAGCCAGTCCATCAGGTTCCGGGCAAGATCGGGATCGGCGCCGAGCAGCGTGGTTCCATGCGCGCGCGCCGTGCTCAGGAGGTGCTCGCGCGCCGCGCCTGTCGACGCCAGCTCCTTGGCGGTTCGCACCGCGTACGGATCCTCCGTGCTGGCGGCAATCCACAGAGGTCGTCCACCCAGCTTTTTCATCGTCCCACTGTCAAGCCGAACGCCACGGTAATCGAGTGATGGGGACAGCAGGGCCACGGCACGGACAACCCCTCTGTCTGCACCGGCTAGAGCGGCCAAGTTCGCACCAAGCGACGCTCCGACAACGCCTAATGCCCCGGGACGAACCGTCGGACGCGCTGCAAGCCAATCGATCGCAGCGGCGACGTCGGTCACCATCGGCCCCAGTGAGGCGGCCGAACCGCCGGAGCCGCCGTGCCCCCGCAGGTCCAGCGCCAGCACTGCAACACCGGCCTCTTGCAGACGATCGGCAAACCAGCCCCATTCGTCTTTGGATCGGCCAAGCATGTGCACGAGCACGACCCCGGGCGCAGGTCGGGCGGAGGGCTCGTAAAGCAATCCTGTCAGCAACGTGCCGTCAGCCGCAGTGAAGCCGACAGGCCGGCCCGCCGCCATGACCGGCGTGGAGCGCGCGATGACCATGAACAGTGCGAGAAGGCACGCCGCGCACTGGAGACGGCGGTGACACAACGTCACGACGGCCCTGCCGTAACAGCCGAGAGGTAATCGCGAACGGCCTGTCTCAACCCGACGAACAACGCGCGGCTGATGAGCGCATGACCAATTGACACTTCGTCGAGGTGCGGAAGGGATCGAAAGAGAGTGAGATTACGGAGATCGAGATCGTGGCCGGCATTGATGCCCAAACCGAGGTCGTGCGCGCATTGCGCCGCATCGACATAGGTCTCGAAACTCAGCTCGGCGGCGGCTGGGCCTTGTTCGAATGCGCGGGCGAATGGTTCGGTATAGAGCTCCACTCGGTCAGCGCCCACGCCACTCGCCCATCGAATCACAGCGGGCTCGGGATCCACAAAGACGCTGACACGAACGCCTGCGCTCTTCAAGCGAGCGATGATGCCTTCGAGGACGGCGCGCGGCGTGTCCGGGGGCCAGCCCGCCTGACTCGTGATCTCGCCAGGAATCACCGGGACCAGCGTGCACTGGTCGGGCCGAACCTCCAACACGAGATCGATCAGGTCTGGCCGCGGATCGCCCTCGATGTTGTACTCGACGGCGTCGCCCAAGGGCGCCAGCTCGCCGGCAATGTCCCGTACGTCGGCGAACGTGACGTGACGCGCATCGGCGCGCGGATGCACGGTGATGCCCGGCGCACCGGCGTCGATGCACACGCGCACGGCGTCCAGGATGGAGGGAACATGCCCGCCGCGTGAGTTGCGAATCGTCGCGACCTTGTTGACATTCACAGAGAGCTTCGTCATCGCGCTTCAGCGTTGGATTCCGAGGTGCTCCGTGATCGTCAGGGCGATCGCATCCGCCCATTCGCGGATTTCCTCATCATCCTTACCCTCGAGCATGATGCGGAGCAGGGGTTCGGTCCCGGAGTAGCGGATTAGCAGCCGCCCGTGACCCTCGAGACGCCGTTCTACAGTGCGGATCGAGTCCGCAATCGCTGGAATCGACATGTAGTCGGCGCGTTCCCGGACCTTGACGTTGACGAGGACTTGCGGATACGTCACGAGCGCACCTGCGAGCTCGTCGAGCTCGGAACCAGTTGCGGCCATGATGCGGAGCACCTCCAGGGCCGTGCCAATTCCATCACCGGTGAACAAGTGGTCAGCGAAAATGATGTGCCCCGACTGCTCGCCGCCAAGAGCCAGGCCCCGTTTGACCATTTCCTCCATCACATACTTGTCGCCAACGGGTGCCCGGACGAGTGCGATACCCTGGTCGCGCAGGGCCAGTTCGAGTCCGATATTACTCATCACCGTCGCCACGATCGCCGATCCCGTCAATCTACCCTCGCGATGCAACTGCGTCGCCGCGATGAGAAGAATGGCGTCACCGTCAACAATCTTGCCGGAGCGATCCACAAACAGCGCACGATCGCCGTCGCCGTCGAACGCCACGCCAAGCCGTGCCGACTCGGCGACGACTGCCGCCTGCAGCCCGTCGAGATGCGTCGACCCGCAATTCAGGTTGATGTTGCGGCCGTTCGGCTGATCGCCAATGGTCACGAGGTCGAAGCCGAGCGCCCGAAACAAGGTTGACGCGATGGTGGTGGTCGCCCCGTTGGCGCAATCGATCACAAGCCGGCTACCAGCCAGCGAGCCGGCGTGCGGAAGAATCTCACGGAGGTGCGCGACGTAATGCTGCAGAAGCTCCGGGACCATCGTCTGAGCTGCTGGACCGCCCTGAACGGTCCACGTCTGGTCGGCTACCAGTTGCTCAATTTTCGATTCAAACCCGCCGTCGAGTTTTTCACCACGTCCGGAAAAAATCTTGATGCCGTTGTCGTGGTAGGGATTGTGCGATGCGGAGATTACGATCCCGGCGTCGAATCCCTCGGTGCGCGTCAAAAAGGCGATCCCGGGAGTGGGCAGCACGCCGACGTTGACGCCGCTCGCGCGCTCGGACGCCAAGCCCTGGGCCAGTGCCTCCGCTATCCACTCGCCCGACTCGCGCGTGTCACGCCCAATGAGAACCCTGACGGCTGCTCCCGATTCCGGCGAGTCGAGGGCGCGAACCAGGGCGGCGCCGACGCGTGCAATGGTCTTCGCATCAAGCGGCGCCGTGCCCGCCAGTCCGCGAATGCCGTCGGTCCCGAAGAGCTTCATGCTATCGCTTCGCGATTTGAAGCCGGAGCGACTGTGGAGCGATGCCTTCAATGGTCAAACCCTGTCCTGCACGCACACGGACTTCGACCACGTGGTTGCCTGCCAACAAGGCCCGGGCATCCACCTGCGCGTCGAGTGACTCTGGCGTCAACGATCGCACGGCTGCCACAGTCCCCCGGACCGTGACCGTCACGGTTGCTGGCAACAAACGGCCGCGCAATCCCTGACTCAGGTTTCGGACCTGGACAGGCACGGCGGTCAATGCCCGTGTGGACGACCCGGGTAGGATGTCCACCGTTACCTCTGCGGTCTGGGGCGTCCGCAAACGCACGGCGGGGTCCGCGACCCCGATCGTCACGACCTCGCGAATCAAACGCGTGGAGTTGGCCACTGATACCGGCTCGGTCATCGCTTCATCGAGTCCACGCAGTGAGCTCTCGGGACCAATCACCTCGACACTCGCGGGCTCGACGGTGATCGTGCCTACTTCATAACCCGGCGCCGGCCGCCCTTCAATAGGCGGTCTCACCTTCACGATGCGGACGATTGAGTTCTCGAAGCCGATGGGGAGCGTCGCAGGCGCGACCTGAACCACATCGATTCCGTAGGGCACATTAATTTCACTTGGCGTCAGATGAAAGAGACGCCGTCCGGGACGTGCGTGGCGGACGTCAATCACTGCGGACAGATCTCCAGGCCCCAGCCGCCCCAGCGCGCCCGAGGACCCTCGCAACCGAACATCGACATTTTCTGGCGGCTCCCCGACGATTTCGAGACCCTGGGGCAGGTTCTGAAACTCTACAGGGACGCGAACCGCCCGCTCGACGACGCGGTCACCGGCGACCACCAGCCACAACAACGCGGCGATGCAGATGGAAAGAAACTTGAGACCGATGTTGCGAAAAGGAGAGTACGCCATCAGCTCATCGACGGATATCCGGTTTCGCGCGGACGATCGAACGTTCGACGCCTGAGGAGGGTGCCCAGCCGCTGGCGTAACTCATCTGGCTCAATCCGGCGTTCGATGTCGCCGCCGATGATGAGCGAGATGACGCCGGTTTCTTCCGACACGACTATCGCGATCGCGTCATTCTCTTCCGTCACACCAATTGCGGCGCGATGCCGCGAACCCAACTCACGGCTGAGACGAGGGTTCACGGTAAGCGGCAGAAAGCACGCTGCGGCCGGCACACGATCGCCTTGCACGATCACAGCCCCATCGTGCAGCGGCGACGTCGGCTGAAAAATGCTGACAAGCAAATCGTATGTCAGCCGCGCGTCGAGCGGAATGCCACTTTCGATGTAGTTGCGCAGCCCAATCGATCGCTCGATGACGATGAGCGCCCCCGTGCGCTTCGCCGACAATGCCGTCGCCGCAACCACCAGTTCCTGCACGGTATCGTCATCGCTCAATGGCCGGTCCAGCCTCCGGAACAATCGAAAGAACGGCGCCCGGCCGATGTGCACGAGCGCGCGGCGAATGTCCGCCTGCATCAGGACGATCGCCGCGAAGACGACGTAGCCGACAACGTTGCGAATGAGCCAATTGAGCGTTTCGAGTTGGGCGCCGCGTGAAACGTAGAAGAGGCTGACGAGGAGAGCGATCCCAATCGCCATCTGCACGGCGTGGGTGCCGCGAATCAGCTTGAGCACTTCGTACACGATGACGGACACGATCATGATGTCGATCAGGTCCCACAACGTGACGGGCGGGCGCTGCAGAAGCTCGGTCAGCCAGGTCATTTGATGTATTGCGAGCTGAATGTCGGCGTCGCCGCATGGGCCGCGTAACCACGGATGGCATCGGCAACGCGCACGACGTCCACCATCGCCGCAACGCGGTGGACGCGGACGATGTGAGCGCCGCCGAGCACTGCGGCGGTTACAGCGGCTGCCGTGGCCCAGTCGCGGTGGTCAGCAGGACGAGCGCCAGTCGCCGACGTCAGGAACGACTTCCGGGACGGTCCGACGAGGACGGGCCGGCCAAGCGTGGCAAAACGGTCCGTCATCGCGAGGGCTTCGAAGCTGTGGCTCGCCTGCTTGGCAAAGCCCAGACCGGGGTCGATCACCACGCGATCCCACGGAACCCCAGCTCCGATTGCGCGCTCAATCGTTCGTTGCAGCTCACGCGCGACGTCGGTTGCCACGTCGTCATACCGCGCTTCATCGTACATGTCGCGCGAACGGCCGCGTGTGTGCATCAGCACCAGCGCAGCGCCACGAGCTGCGACCACCGGGCCGAGGCCGGCATCATACCCCAGCCCACTGATGTCATTGACGATCGCGACGCCCTCGTCCAACGCGCGTCGCGCGGTCTCCGCGCGGTAGGTGTCGATCGAGAGGGGCACGCGAAGCCGGCTCGCCAGCCCCGTGAGAACGGGACGAAGCCGCTGCCACTCTTCCGCGGCATCGACCGCTTCGGCGCCTGGACGCGTCGATTCGGCGCCAATGTCGATGATGTCAGCGCCCTCAGCCTCCAGAGTCAGTGCCCGCTCGATGGCAGAGGCCGGATCCAGGGCGAGCCCACCGTCAGAAAAGGAATCGGGAGTGACATTGAGCACACCCATGAGGAGCGTTCTCGCGCCCAGTTCCAAATGAGGTCGGTTCGGGAGAGGAAGCGAGAAAGGCAGGCGCGGGGAAACAACCATGGCCTACGGTCTCCGGCCTACGGCCTACGGTAAGAGCTCTTGCCGGGGGCCGTGGACCGTGGGCCGTGGGCCGATGTCATTCCTGCGTGAGTGGCTTGTGGATCGGCGGCACCAGCGGCGGCCGTTCCTTGTCGCGGGCGCGATCGCGCGGCGCTTCGTCGGCGGCGCGTGGCTCAACCGGCGGTGCATCCTCGAGCCTCTCGCCCCGCGCCAGCTTCTGAACCTGCTCGGCGTCGAGCACTTCGCGCGCAAGCAGGGCGTCGGCGATGTCGAGCAACTGCTTCTTGTGAGTCGAGAGAATCTCCGTCGCACGGCTATAGGAGTCCATCACGAAACGCTTGACCTCGGCGTCGATTTTGAGCGCGGTGTCCTCGCTGTAGTCCTGGTGCTGCGCAATCTCGCGGCCGAGGAAGATCTGCTCTTCCTTCTTGCCGAAGGTGAGCGGGCCCATGTTGTCGCTCATGCCCCACTCACACACCATCCGCCGCGCCAACTCGGTCGCGCGCTCGAGATCGTTGCCCGCTCCGGTGGTGATGTTGCCGGTCGTCAGTTCCTCAGCAATGCGGCCACCCATCAGGATGGCGATCGTGTCGTTGAGATAGTTGCGCGAGTAACTGTGCTTCTCGTCCTCAGGCAACTGCTGGGTGAGGCCGAGCGCCATCCCACGAGGAATGATCGTGACCTTGTGAATCGGATCGGCGTGCGGGAGCAACACCGCAAGCAGGGCATGGCCCGCTTCGTGGATGGCAGTGACGCGCTTCTCTTCTTCCGTGACAATCATGGACTTGCGCTCGACGCCCATCAGGACCTTGTCCTTGGCGTACTCGAAGTCCGACATGCGCACGACCTTCTGGTTGAAACGTGCAGCATTGAGCGCCGCTTCGTTCACCAGGTTCGCCAGATCCGCTCCCGAGAAGCCTGCCGTCCCTCGCGCCAGGATGCGGATATCCACGTCGTCTGACAACGGAATCTTGCGGGTGTGTACCGACAGGATTCCTTCGCGGCCTTTGACGTCTGGCCGATTGACGATCACGCGGCGATCGAAACGACCGGGACGCAGCAACGCGGGATCGAGCACATCAGGCCGGTTAGTCGCGGCCATCAGGATGACGCCTTCGTTCGACTCGAAGCCGTCCATTTCGACGAGCAGTTGATTGAGCGTCTGCTCGCGCTCGTCGTGCCCACCGCCAAGACCAGCGCCGCGATGCCGTCCGACGGCGTCAATTTCGTCGATGAAGATGATGCACGGCGCGTTCTTCTTGCCTTGCTCGAACAGGTCACGGACGCGAGACGCACCCACGCCGACGAACATCTCGACGAAGTCCGAGCCGCTGATTGAAAAGAACGGGACGTTGGCTTCGCCCGCAACGGCGCGTGCAAGCAGGGTCTTACCGGTTCCCGGTGGACCCATCAGCAGGACACCTTTGGGAATGCGGCCACCGAGCTTCTGGAATTTCTGCGGCTCCTTCAGGAAATCGATGATCTCCTGGAGCTCTTCCTTCGCCTCGTCGACGCCCGCAACATCGCGGAACGTGACTTTCTTCTGAGCCGACGATGAGAGCTTGGCCTTGCTCTTCCCGAACGAAAGGGCCTTGTTGCCGCCACTCTGAACCTGGCGCATGAAGAAGACCCAGAAGCCAATCATCAGCAGGATCGGCGCCCAGTACGACAGGACGGTCACCCAAGGCGAACCCGCTGGCTCCTTAGCGTCGACGATGACGTTGCGCTCGATGAGCCGGTTTGCCAGGCCTTCGTATTGCGGAGGGGCGACCGTGCGGAAGCTTTCGTTCGTCTTGGTGATGCCGGTGATTTCGTTGCCAGTGATGACAACGCGCGCGACCTGCCCGGAATCAACCCAAGCTACGAATTCGCTAAAACTGGCGCCAGTCTCGTTGCGCTGGAATTTTGCGGAGAAGTTCCAGACGAGTACCCCGATGGCCACGAGAACCATCCAGAATACGAGGCTCTTCAGGGTGGAAGTCAACTTGCCCTCCCGGCGGGGTGCCGGCCCGACAGCCGAGTCAGATCCCCAGGCGCTCAATGCGCCGTAACTTCAAGATTATCACGGCTTTGGTGCGGTCGGTGACCCTAAAGTCCTCCTCCAGCACATGTCCCGCTACCCACACAATTCGACCGAATTCGTTGGTCACGATAGGGATCCGATCCCGATCCGCCCTCCGGACTTTCCGGTCAACGAACAGGTCCTGCAGCTTTTTCTGCCCGCCCAAACCCAACGGGTTGAGCCGGTCGCCAGGCAGTCGGCTCCGGACGACAAGCGACCCAAGCCCGGCCGCCTCGATTTCAACCAGGTCCGGCGAAGATTGGCTCACGGCCCCGGTCCGCCGGGGGCGAGGACCCTCCGCCTCGAGAACCCACCCAGCATCTGAGGCTTGGACGAGGCCTGGAACAGGGAGGTCGAAACGAAAAGCGGGCGTCGGACAGGTCGACGCCTTATTAGTTACTAAGACTACTGAACCGCCGGAATGTTCCACGCGAACCCCAGACAGCTCGACGGCCCGGCGCCTTCCGGCGACGACCTCCTCCACCGCTTCGATGTCATCCGCACTATACGAGTTCCGGCCAGTCAGCGTTTCCAGGGCACCTTGAACAACACGCCGTGCAATTGCGGGATGAACTGTGCTGAGTCGAAGCCTGTCCAATAAAGCGGTCTCGCGGCTCTTGAACTGCAGCGCATCAAGGGCGACGAGGGCCGCCTCGCGAGCGAGGGCGTCTTCGTCGGTTCGAGCGAGGTTTGCGAGCCGCGTGAGGGCGACGCGAACAGCGGGATTGAAATGGCGCTCGAGTTCGGGCAGCAGCTCGTGCCGTACTCGGTTGCGCGGGTTGGAGAGATCGGCGTTGGTGGGATCCTCGCGCCATTCCTGACGCCGAGCCCTGAGCTCGGCGCGCAGCTCGTCGCGCGAACAGGTGAGTAACGGCCGAACAAGACCCGGCCGCGAGGGTGGCATCCCGCCGAGCCCACGCAGCCCGGTGCCACGAGTCATGCGGAGCAACACGGTTTCAGCTTGATCGTCCTGGGTGTGACCGGTGGCGACGCAACCTGCCGATCGGGCACTTCTCACCCGCTCGAAAAACTCATGGCGCGCCCGCCGCGCCGCCACTTCGATTGACACTCGCGCACTCCGGGCCAATGCCGGAACGTCGGCATGCGCTGATACAAATGCGATGTCCAGGGTTCCTGCGAGGCGGCGACAGAACTCTTCGTCCTCATCAGACTCGGCGCCGCGGATCCCGTGATTGAAGTGTGCGACAGCGTCCACCAGAAGTTCTCCACGCGTCTGAAGCTCGCGAAGGAGCAGCAGCAGCGCCACCGAATCCGATCCTCCGGACACGGCAGCGATGACACGGGTATCTGGACGCCACAGAGCATGACGTCGCGCGAAACGGGACACGCGAACGAGAAGAGACATGCTGATCGAGGGGGAACGAAAGAACGTTGGTGCCGGAGGGCGGACTCGAACCGCCGACCTGGCGCTTATGAGACGCCCGCTCTAACCGGCTGAGCTACTCCGGCTTACCCGAAACCCTGCACGCGCCGGTTGTTGGCGCCCGAACTCATCATTTTACACGAGGCGCCGCGCGCGGCAGAAGAGCAGGTTCAGCGGCATCCAGCGGCGCGTCGCAAATTCGGCGCCTTCAATTCTCAGAGCCAGATCCTCCGAGACGGATGCGACGAACGGCGCAATCCCATTGAAGCTGCCGATCTCGAGCACCGTCCACCCCGCCGTCTCGCAAGCCCGCCGAAGCGAGTTTCGACTGAACAGGGTCAGATGTTGGGCTTCGTCGAGCGTCGGGACGAGCTGAAGTCGGTCGAGCGTCCACTCGATCACTGGCCACGCGCTGTAGGTGTTCGGCGTGGTCACGAACATTTCGGCATTGGGTGCGGCGGCTCCCGCGAAGAGGCGAAGGGTTTCGACTGCCTGCTCCTCATAGAGATGTTCGAGGACCTCGAGACAATAAATCTGGTCGAAAGGGCCCTCGTCGAGGACACGTTCGAAGGGGCCAAGAACAAACCTGAGACGGGACGACGCATATGAAGAAGTCGCGTACGCGATCGCCGCCGGGTTCGAATCGAAACCTACGACCGCGGACGCGGTCCGAGCCAGGTGAGCCGCGATCACGCCAGACCCACAGCCAGCGTCGGCGATGCGCGCGGTCGGTTTCGCCGGAGCCACGCGATCGATCAATCGAAGTTTCGCGGCATGCCAGAATCGCTGGGCAGCGCGGGGCGAGTCCATGGCCCGCGCCTGATAGTCGCCGGGAATGGCGATGGCATCCCGCTCCCGTCGTCGTACTGTCACGACCTCCGACCCGTCGCCTCACGCACGACATAACGAGGCCGCCCCTTGACCTCGTCGTAGATCCGCGCCAGGTAGCTGCCGATGATCCCCAGACTGATCATCAAGAAACCACCAATCACCAGCTGCAAGAGGATGACCGTCGTGAATCCGGGAAGGGCCTGCCCTTGATACCAGAGACGCAACGCCTGCAACCCCACTCCGGCGCCGATAATCAAGGTCAGCAAGCCGAGCATGGTTACCACCTGCAGCGGGATTGCCGAAAATGATGTCACGGCGTCAACCGCGAGCCGGAGAAGGCCTCCAAACGACCACCGCGAGCCGCCTCCATCACGAGTGCCGACGTCAAAGGACACCTGTGTGCGTCGGAATCCCAGCCACGCCACGAGACCGCGGAAGAACGTGGCGCGCTCGCCAAAACGGCGCCAGGCATCCACGACTTTGCGGTCCAACAACTTGAAATCAGACGCGTCCTGGAGGTTGTACCCAGTCAGGGAGCTTGCAACGCTATAAAACGACCGGCGGGTTCGCCGCTGCAGCCACGATTCGTGACCGCGGTGCACCTTGATGGCCTCGACGACATCCCACCCATCGCTCTGCCATAGACGGACCATCTCGGGAATCACCGAAGGCGGATGTTGAAGGTCCGCGTCGAGGATGATCGCCGCGTCGCCGCTCGCCGCGTCGAGGCCGGCCGCGATCGCCCCTTCCTTTCCGAAATTCCGTGAGAGGCGGATCGCCTGGAGATCGGCAATCTCCGTCGCCAGCGACGACAAGATTTCCCACGTGCGGTCGGTCGATCCATCGTCGACGGCGATGAGCTGCAACCGGAGCCCCGTGGCAATCGCGCAACGGCGAATCTCTCGAACCGCGGTCTCGATGCCGCGCTCTTCGTTGAAGGCTGGCACCACGATGGATAGCAGGCTCGTTTCAGACTCGAGGTCAGGCATGATTGCGCTGCGGTGAAATTATATGGGTCGAAAGGGCGCGTCGCTTCCCCATCGCTCATAAGAACGCCTGGAGACGCAGACGGGCAGGTTATCGACCTCACCGCAAACGATCGGGGCGGGTGACCTCGCCCGCAGGAGCTCAACGCGCGAGCGCTCGACGATAAACAGCGTATCGTCGGCCGTGTCGCCGTTGAAAAGCTTCGCGTCGAGGGACCTGCAATACGCCTCGCGTTCTTCCGCATCGTATCGCGCAGCTTCTCCAGCATTGATGGTCAACCCATAGAGACCGGCGAGGTATGCCGGCCACTCAAAAGTCGCTGGTGCACTGCCGCATTGCTCCGGCGGATACAAGACGATGTGCTTGTAGTGCGGGAGCGCCATTCGCCAAACGGGAGATGTGAGCTTCGGTTGATGGGCATGGAAGTACTCGCTGCGGTTCGCCCTGTGACGTTCGAGATGCGCGTTTCGAAGATCCACGAATTGAAGAACGCACGCCAGGACGAGGACGACCATCGACATCCGTGCAGGCAGGCGCGTGACGCTGATCGCGATCGACGACGCAAGCACGAGATAGGCCATGGGCCAGAAAAACCGCCCGGACGCCCGAAACAGGGCAAAGCGATATCCGTCGGGCCCGATCGGAATCCCCGCATAGATCGCGCAAAGGACCGCCACTGCCAAGAGGGGCCAGACTCGCCGCCACGGCAACGTGCGAAACCGGCGCAGCGAAACAACCGTTGCGATTCCAATCAGGAGCAGCGCTCCGAGGCCGAAGTATTGAAAACCCTCATTGTGATCGTCGCGCGATACAGCCGGTATCTCGGGAAGCAGCGAGGACCACCCGCGTGGGGCGATGGGCGACAGCGGATGCATCGAGTACCTTCCAAGACCTTCAGACGCAAGGTTGTCCGTCCCCGGGATTGTGAGAAGCCCTGATGCCCACCAGCCCACTCCCACCAGCAGCGTGGCGCAGGCGAAGCCGAAGCGCGCCCGCGCATCGTGGACTGCAAGCGCGGCGAGCATTGCGAGCACCATCACCGCGAGATATGGGTGGACCAGACCCGCCGCCAGTCCCAATGCCGATATGGCATCTCGAGGCGGTTCGCGAACCGCCCCGACGCGGTCGCTGCGCAGGTACAACCAGAGCGCCCAGAGAACGAGCCAGTGCGCGGAGAGGGCAGGATGGTTGACTCGCGAGAGCAAGGCGGGCATGAGAATGAATAGCACCGCGCTCAGCAAGTGCAGCGACCGTCGCGATGTCCATAGCCTGGCAAGCAACACCCCAAAAACACCCTGCAGAATGAAGCAGGCCACCAGCCAGAGGCCGAGATACTGGAACGTCGCAGGTAGCAGATCCGAGAACGGCTTCAGGGCAAACGCCACGAGTGGAATTGAATCGGTGAAGCCAATTGCAGTGCCATCCGGGGCGTGGATGTAGCCCTCGATATGTCCCGGAGGCCAGTGCCACGGTTCGCGACGGAAGAAATGCCACCCAAGAAAATGAAGACGCCAGTCACCTTGCATCACCCAGTTGAAATCGGTGGGCGTCACGATGCGCAGCCCGGCGATCCACAAGAAGAAGAGCGCTCCGATCGTGCCAGCCGCTCCAAGCGTCAGACGATCGAGAGAGGATCCTTCGTCAGGTGGGGCTGGCATCTCCCTCAATCAGGGCCGCAGCTATGAGCGGCAGCAGAAGCTCGTGGTGGCCGGTGAGCATGTACCCACGGCCAACACCGGCGGTCGGACGAGTCACGACATTGGTCATCGGCCGGTAGTGACGCAGAAAGTCGAGGTTGACCGTCGTGAGGCCACTCATCGAACAGCCCTGGTTACGCGCAAGCGCCACGGCCTTGAGAAACACCTCCGGGAGAATCACGGCAGAGCCGCAATTCATGTAGACGCCGCCGGCGAGCCGCGATGCAGCGGTCACGAGGTAGCGAAAATCCCGGAGGCTCCCCTCCCCCAGTCGAGCGCCCGAAGCCAGCGGATGCATGTGGATGATGTCAGTGCCGATCCCGACATGCACCGTCAGCGGAATTCCGAGACTCCAGGCCGTTGCGGCAATGCTGTAGCGCGCATGGGGAGCATTTCCCCCGGCGATGAATCGCCCGACTGATTGGCCTAAACCGAGGCCTTCTGCAACACCATCGTTGATGGCCCCGTTGAGCAAGGTCGCTGTCTCGTGAGCCATGCCGAACTGGCCCGGGCCGAGGGCCTCGTCAACATCCTCGGATGTTGCCCCCGCAAACGCGATCTCGAAGTCATGAATGATGGCTGCACCGTTGGTGGCAATCGCGGATACGAAACCGCGCTCCATCAGATTGACCAACACCGGGGACAGACCCGTCTTGAGCACATGGGCCCCGAGCCCCCAGATGATCGCCGCATCCGCCGCCCGCGCAGCCGCGAGCGCCGCCACGACAGCCCTGAACTCCGAACCCGCGAGCACTGATGGCAACGAGTCGAGCAACCCGTCGATTCCGCTACCCTTCCGGTACGGCGACGCAAAGTCTTCGATGCGCGCCTTGCTCTTTCGCGAGGCAAGCGGATAGGTCCGCACACCGCTCAGATCGAATTCTTCATATGGAATCTTCATAAGAAATCCGCACTGCGGCGCCCGCGGCACCCGTGGCACCTGTGGCACTCTAAAGAATCGTCATCGCGTCGCCGTAACTATAGAACCTGTAGCGTTGTTCGATTGCATGCTGATAAGCGGCGCGGATGTTGTCGCGCCCGGCAAAGGCACTGACAAGAAGCAGAAGAGACGACTGCGGCAGATGAAAGTTCGTGATCAGGGCGGACACCACCCGAAACTGATGGCCCGGGGCGATGAACAGATCCGTCGAGCCCGTCGCCGGTTCGACATTGCCATTCACATCAAGACACAGCGATTCCAACGTTCTCGTCGTCGTGGTCCCGACCGCCACGACGCGTCGGTCTTCGTGACGTGCGCGATTGATGGCATCCGCAGTGGCGGCTGACACTTCGAAGCACTCGGCTTCCATGTGGTGATCTTCGACGGTTGGGACACGAATCGGTTGAAAGGTGCCGTAGCCAACATGAAGGGTAATGGCCGTGCGGTAGATTCCGCGGTCGTCGAGCTCGGCAAGCGTCTCAGGCGTAAAGTGCAGACCCGCTGTTGGTGCGGCAATCGAGCCGCGCACGCGCGCAAACACCGTCTGATAGCGATCGCGATCGGCCGCTGTGTCCGGCCGTTTGATGTACGGCGGGAGCGGGACGTGTCCGATCGCATCGACAGCCGCGTTGAGGCTCTCACCTTCGGTCCAAAGGCGCACGGTCCTCCGACCGTGAAAACGGCGAGCGAGGACCTCCGCGTGGATGCAATGCTCACCCATGCCGAATTCGAGCTGCGAACCCTCCGTGAGGCGCTGACCCGGATGAACCAGCGCCTCCCAGGTCTCGGACGAGGATGGTTCCGTTTCTTCGAGGCGTCGAATGAGTAGACACTCGGCTGCGCCGCCCCCCGGCAGCCGTCTGCCAAGCAGTCGGGCCGCAAACACGCGCGTGTCGTTGACGACGAGTAGGTCACCGGGTCGAAGCAGCGATGGGAGGTCTCGAAAGTGACGGTCGGCCACGGCCCCGGTGTGGCGATCCAGGGTCAGCAGGCGCGATGCGCCTCGCGGTGCAGGCGGTTCCTGGGCAATGAGATGCTGCGGCAGTGCGAAATCAAACTCTGTCAGGTACATGAAAAAGGCTCGGGCGCCGGTCAAGGCGCTCGAGCCCTACGTTACCCCTATCGGTCTGGCTTAGTGCACGAGGACTTGCGGACCCCGGTTCAATCTCGCCTGACGCCAATCGGAATCGAGAATCGACCACAGCGTCTGGTCGAGGTACGTGTTGCCGGAACGGAATGAACGGCGAAGCACGGCTTCCTGCACGGCGCCGATCTTTCGCAGGGCACCGTTGCCACGGCCATTCATGACGGCGGCACGGGCCTCGAGTCGGTGAACGCGCAGCGTCTGGAAGGCGAAGTCGAGGACGAGGTTGGCAGCATCAGCAAACATTCCCGTGCCCCAGTACGCCGAACCGATCGCAAATCCCCATTCGGCGGTCGCGAAGCCGGCTTCGAGCTGGCGGACCTGAAACAGTCCAACGGCTGTGGAGTGCCCGTGGGGCACGACCGCGTAGCACACGTAGTTGCCACGCTCGCGCTCACGGTGCGCCCACAGGATGAAGCGTTCGAACCCCTCCAACGTCGGTGGAGCCGGCGAAATGAATCGTGCCACCTCCTGAGCGGTAAGCATCGTGAGAAGCGACGAGGCGTCGCTCAGCTGCAACTCACGCAACGTCACCATCGCGCCGGTCAGCACCGGCAACGACTGGCGCCACTCGGGCGAGACAGCCACCGAAGGCGTGGATGTTTGAGCTGTGGCGGTCGCAACGGCGCGATCGAGCTCGTGACGAATGGGCATGCTCTTCATGGCTACTTCCGGCTCCTCTGGCTGCGTTCACCCCAAACGATGTTCTCGCCCCAGACGATGTTCTCCTCGCCCCAGACGATGTTTTCGCCCCACACGATGTTTTCACCCCAGACGATGTTCTCGCCCCACACGATGTTCTCGCCCCAGACGATGTTCTCGCCCCAGACAATGTTGTTGCCCCAGACCACGGCCTCGCCCCAGACGATGTTTTCGCCCCAGACGATGTTCTGTGCCCAGGCGCCCATCCGGTAGAAGACCGAGTCGCCGCCGACAAGGTTTTCGCCCCACACGATGTTGGTGGACCACGTGTATGGGCTTCCGCCAATCGTGCTGGCGCATGCGGCGAGTTGCACGGAGCATGGCGTCAACGACGTCCAGCGAGTGGCGATGTCGGCGTGATTGAAGTTGATGCTGCTCACCAGCCGCAGGGCGCCATCCGCGTTCAGCCCTCCGGTCCCTTGCGTGAGCACGTCGTAAGCCACCCCCCCATCCGTGAGGGGAATGGCGGTGAATTGAAGGAGTCCCTTGGCAAGATTCGGTGTCAGGCTCGCTCCACGAGCTTTTGCAGTCTGCTGCATGACAGCCACCACGCCGGTGGTCACGCCGGCCGCCATGCTGGTGCCGCTCAGCGCAAAGAACGTCTTCCCCGAGGAACCGACGCGCAGCTGTTGCGGGTAGGCCTCGATCAACGCGCCGCGCGGCGACAGTTCAGAAACGAGCGCGTGACCCGGAGCGACGAAATCCGGCTTCGCGAGGCCGTCGTACCACGTGGGGCCGCGCGAGCTGTACGCCGTCATCCGATCGTCGCCGCGCGACACTGTGGCGCGATGATCGAACGCGCCCGCCGTGATCGCCGAGGGCGCATTACCCGGAGATGTTGTCCCCGCGTATCCAATGAGGGTGGTTTCGGGATTACTTCCGAAGTTGCCGGCCGACGCTACGACAATCACACCGCGAGCTGAAGCAGCCTCAACGGCGAGCACGAGCGGATCGGTGGACGCCGGTTCGAAAATGGGATGCCCGAGCGAGAGATTGATGATGTCGATACTCAGCCTGTTGTCGGGGGCGTTCGCACTCGCAAACTGGAGTGCGCGAATGACGTCGCTGGTTTTGCCGCGGCCCGTGCTGTCCAGCACCTTTATTACGACAAAGTCCACAGCCGGCGCGACACCCTGATATTGAACGTCCTGATCCACTTGCGCGCCGCCAATCAGCCCGGCGACGTGGGTTCCATGACCGTAGTCGTCGAACGGCTTGCGCTGGGCGGTTTGACCATTCGTGAAGTCGTAAAACGCCTTGATCCGACCGGCAAACGCCTTAGAAGGATGCAGCCCCGAATCAATCAGGGCGACTGTGATGCCCGCGCCGGCCGTCTGGCGGGGCGCGAGTCCCAGCGTGCCTAACACGGTATTTAGCGGGGGCGCCTCAATCCCGGAGAAGATCAGGTGAGCGGTGGGTCCGACTTCAGCATCGAGGGAGACGCCATCAATCGCGTCGCTGTCACTCCACCGCAGAAGGGTGGCCGCGTCGATCGCGAGCGTCATCCCGCCAATTTCAGGATGGTCGCCGCGAAGCTCTGCCCCGTCCTGGGTGAGCTCGTCAAGCAGCCACTGGTCGTACCCTGGTTTGGCTTTGACGATGACATTCAGCCTGGTTGAAGTCGGAGTGTCGTCGACGGCTTGCTGAAGGGCGCGATCGAACTTGCGGTGCCCGTTGGCCGACGCCGTCGAGACGCCGCCGGCCACTGCCAACGATGCAATCAGTGCAAACGAGTATGAGATACGAGCGGGGGTCACGAGCCCACGGCAGAGCAAGGTGCTCGCCAAGCCCGGCCATAGATCGGATCGAGCGACCTAACTTGTTTGGATAGCTGAGGTTACGGCGAGTTCCTCGTGACTAGGCTCTGATTGGTGACAACGCGCGTTCTGTTCTAATACTGCACACGAAAGCCGCTCCAACGTCGATCATGGGCAGTAAACACATGAGATTGAGTGACTTACAGGAGATGTCTAACTTTAGAACAATTGTTACGGATTAGGCCATTCGGCGTTTCCGACTCTAAGTAGCTGCAACAACTGGACTTAATTCAAAACACCGCCTGAACCTGTCGCAACACGACGCAAGTTCTGCACAACTTTGTCATCGGACCCCTGCCTAGGGAAGTCCCCATCGGACCAGAACAGCCCCAACCGTGAATCCCGCTCCAACCGACGCGAGAAGCACGCAGTCTCCCTTTTTGATGCGTTGATCGTTCACAGCATCGTTCAGCGCCAGTGGAATCGTCGCGGCCGTCGTGTTGCCAAACCGCTCGATGTTGATGACGACCTTTTCGGGCGGCAGGCCCAATCGCTCTGCCGCGGACGTGATGATGCGGCGATTCGCCTGATGCGAGACGAAGAGGTCAACGTCCTTGGCGGTGAGATTGTTGCGGGTCAGGAGGCGCTCGCAGACTTCTCCCGTTTTATTCACGGCAAACTTGAAGACGGTCGCACCTTCCTGCTTGACGTAGTGCAGCCGCTTGTCCACGGTCTCGTGCGATGCCGGCAGCCGGCTGCCGCCGGCCGGCATGCAGAGCGCTGGACCGCCGCCGCCGTCAACCTGATGTTCGAAGTCGAGAATCCCGTAGCCTTCTTCTGACGCTGGGCCGATCACGACAGCCCCCGCGCCGTCGCCGAAGAGGACGCACGTGGATCGATCGGTATAGTCGATGATGCTCGACATGACGTCGGCGCCAATGACCAGTGCGTTGCGGGCGCCGCCTGACGCAACCATTTGTGCGCCGACGGTCAGCGAATAGGTGAACGCCGAGCACGCCGCCGACAAATCGAAGCCCCACGCCCGGCTGGCCCCGATCTTGTGTTGCACGAGGCATGCGGTGCTGGGAAACAGCATGTCCGGCGTGACCGTGCCGACAATGATCAGGTCGATGTCGCTGGGGGTCAGTCCCGCTTTGGCAATCGCGGCAGTCGCGGCCTCTTTCGCCAGGTCCGAGGTCGCCACGCCCGGGTCCACGATGTGCCGCTCGCGAATCCCCGTCCGCTGCATGATCCATTCGTTCGACGTCTCGACCAGGCGCTCGAGGTCTGCATTGGTCAGCAGTCGCGGCGGAACGTACGTGGCCAGGCTCTTGATCTCAGCTCTCAAAACAATCCCCTTCCGGGCATCGGTCGCCCGAAGTATTCGTATGCGCGAGCGGTCGCCATGCGTCCGCGCGGCGTTCGTTCGAGAAATCCGATCTGAATCAAAAAAGGCTCGTGGATGTCTTCGATGGCGTCCGGCTCCTCGCTCGTCGCAGCCGCAAGGCTCGACAACCCCACCGGGCCGCCGCCGAACTTCTCGATAATCGTCATCATCAACCGGCGATCCACATCGTCGAACCCGTGCTGATCGACTTCCAACAGCTTCATTGCCGCTTCTGCCACCTCAGGGGTAATCCTGCCATCGGCGCGGACCTGCGCGAAGTCGCGCACGCGGTGCAGCAGGCGATTGGCGATGCGCGGTGTGCCTCGCGACCGGCGCGCCACCTCCGTGGCCGCGTCGGCGACAAGTTCGACGCTGAGAATCCGCGCCGAGCGGCGCACGATTTCCTCGATATCCGCCTCGGTATAGAAGTCCAGCCGATGCACGATGCCGAACCGGGCGCGGAGCGGCGAGGTGAGCAATCCCGCCCGCGTTGTGGCACCGACCAGAGTGAAGCGCTCGATGGGAACTTTCACCGATCGGGCGCCCGGACCCTGACCGATGACGATGTCGAGCTCGAAGTCCTCCATCGCGGGGTACAGAATCTCTTCGATGTTCGGCGCCAGACGATGAATCTCGTCGATGAAGAGCACCTCACGCGGCTGAAGGTTCGACAGGATGCCGGCGAGGTCTCCTGGCTTCTCGATGACGGGACCTGATGTCGTCCGCACGGCTACGCCCAGCTCGTTGGCGATGACGTACGCGAGGGTCGTTTTGCCCAGGCCCGGGGGCCCGTACAGCAGGACGTGGTCCAGAGCCTCGCCGCGTTGACGCGCGGCCGCGATCGACACTTCCAGGTTCTCGCGCACCCGGTCCTGCCCGATGTAGTCATCAAGCCTGCGCGGTCGCAGGCCCGCTTCGTCCTGCGCGTCTTCATCGACGCGTGCCGGCGTGACGAGGCGTTCGTCTGTCACCGATGTGCCTCAGAGACACAGAGACTCAGAGAAAACAGATTCAAGAAAAAACACGCTACGACATGCACCAAAGCACCAATATCTTCGCTCGTCGTTTCCTGAGTATCGTGGCCTATTCTTTCTTCTCTGTGTCTCTGAGCCTCTGAGGCCTGTGCGTTATCCACGCGACAATTCCTTGAGCGATGCCCGCAAGATGTCTTCGAACTTCGTCAACGCACTATCGGACAGGACTTTGTCCAGCGCTTTGTCGATGGCTTGTCGATGGTACCCGAGGTTGCTCAGCGCGGACACGAGGTCTTCCTGCATCGCGTCTTCCGGTGACGGCGGCGCCACGCCGCCGCCGGCCGCTTCGACCGCTTTCGGCAACCGATCTCGCAATTCGACGACGATCCTCTCGGCGGTTTTCTTCCCCACACCAGGGATGCGGGTCAGGCGTCCCAGGTCGGCCCGCTGAATCGCTGCGACGAACTCCCGCGGCTCGATCCCGGACAGGACCGACAGTGCGAGCTTTGGGCCGATGCCGCTGACCGCAATCATCCGCTCGAACACCGTGAGCTCGAGGGCCGTTGCGAAGCCAAAAAGCGCGAGTTGTTCTTCGCGAACATGCGTGTGGATCCGCAACGAAATCTCCGCGCCGGCTTCGCCAGCCGCGTAGAACGTGGAGAGAGGCACGGCCACGTCGTAGCCCACACCAGCGACGTCCACGATGATGCGATTGGGCTGTTTCTCGAGCACGCGCCCGCGGAGGAACGCGATCATGCTTGTCGTGGGCGGCCCGGGAGTTTGTACGTACGCCAGCTCGAGGGAGTTTTCACGAGGGTCTTCGCGGGACCAAAGTCGCGCGCCACGACACCGCCAAGGCGCGCGCCACCCGCATGCAAATGGCAGATCGCGACCGCGAGGGCATCGGCCGCATCATGGGGACTGGGCGCCACCTCGAGTCCGAGCAGGAGCTTGATCATCTGGCCGACCTGCGACTTCTCGGCGCGGCCATAGCCCACAACCGCACGCTTGATTTCCGCGGGTGTGTATTCAACGACCGGCAAGCCCGCTTCGACCGCCGCCAGCATAGCCACCCCGCGTGCGTGACCAAGCTTCAGCGCGCTCCGCACATTGGTCGCGTGAAAAAGGTTCTCGATCGCGACACACGCCGGCTGGCAGTCGCGAATCACACTGGCGAGCTCGCGGTAGATGCACGCGAGGCGATCGGGGAACGCGGCGCTATCACCGGCGCGAATTGCTCCACACAGCACAAGGCGATGCCGCCGGCCGTCGCTGTCCACACAGCCATAGCCGGTGCGGTTGGAGCCGGGGTCGATGCCGAGTACCCTCACGCCAGAGACGCCTCGATCTCCTTCTCCTCGATATCGAAGTTCGACCACACGTGCTGCACGTCGTCGTGGTCCTCGAGCACTTCCATCAGCTTGACCATCTGCGACGCCTCTTTGCCGTGCAGCTTGACGTAGTTCTGCGGAATCATCGCGACCTGAGCCGTGCCCGGCTCGATGCCGAGCGCCTTCACCGCGTCGCGCACGGTCTCGAAGGCGCCTGGTTCCGAGATCACTTCCCAAGAATCGCCATCGTCACGCATGTCGTCGCCGCCAGCCTCGAGCACGGCGTTCAGCAGCTTCTCCTCATCCGCAGCGGATTTATCGACGACGATGTAGCCCTTTTTGGCAAACATCCAGGCAACCGAGCCCGACGCTCCGAGATTGCCGTTGTGCTTCTCGAGTAAGTGGCGGACTTCGCCCACCGTGCGGTTCTTGTTGTCGGTCATGCACTCCAGGATGAGTGCCGCCCCGCCGGGGCCGTAACCTTCGTACGTGATCTCCTCGTAGGTAACGCCCGGCAGTTCGCCTGTCCCGCGCTGTATGGCCTTTTTGATGTTGTCGGCTGGCATGTTGACGGCCTTGGCGTCGGCGATGATTGTCCGCAGGCGCGGGTTCATATTGGGATCGCCGCCGCCGTTGCGCGCGGCAACCGTCAATTCCTTGATGATCCGCGTAAAGACCTTGCCGCGCTTGGCGTCGGCCGCGCCTTTCTTGTGCTTAATCGTGTGCCACTTGGAATGGCCGGACATGGGGAAGCTCCAGAGCTGAAATTCGGGAAAACCTAAAAAGACTCTAGAGTCTACCGCTTCGACGCCAGGATGATCCAGACATCGGCTCTCGGATCCCATGGGCCGCCCCGATAGTCACCTAGAAGGGCGGTCACGTGAAGCCCCACCGACTCGAGCCGCCGCGTCATTTGCGGCACCGTAAGTGTGCGAAACGCCAGGGTGAAGTTGCGCCGCTGGACCTCGGCGCCGGCACGTTCGACGAATTCCTGATCAAAAACGGTGAGCTTCCGAGCACGATCCTGCCTCACCGATTCCACGAGCGTGATATGCCGGCCGTTGGCGCGGCGGCCCCGCAGGCTGATTCGTCGCGAGTACTCCTTCCACGAAGGCAGATCGGCGACAAGCTCGAGGCCAAACGTCGCGCCGGGCGCCAGAATCCGCGCGATCGTCGAGAGCGTCGCCGTTAAATCACGCTCGCGCAACAGCGACTGCAGAATGCCGTACGGGGCAATGACAAGAGGAAAAGTGCGGTCAGGAAACGGAAGATGACGAATGTCGCCCCTGACGAGCTGAATTGCCAGGGGGTTGCGAGCGCGCCGAAGCCGATTCGCGGCGCGCGCGAGCATTGGCGCCGATCGATCGATCCCCACCATAGAAGCGCCAACACGCGCGAGGGGAAACGTGACGCGACCCGTGCCACACCCCAACTCCAGCACTGGTCCGTTGGTGGCGATCGCCAGCCGCTTCCAGAACGCGACGTCGCGCCGGCCAACCGTCTGCGCATTCTCCCAGTCATAGAAGGGCGCGTAGTCGTCCCAGCCTTCCCAACCCTCACTCATCGCTCGTGGATTGTAGACTGCGGAGGACATGACCCATTTCTGGATTCACAAGAAGATTCACTGGTCCGATACCGACGCCGCCGGGATTGCCTGGTTTCCCAACTACTTTGGGTGGTTCGAAGACGCTGAAGAGGAACTGTATGCGGCCGTGCTGGGACGCACCCGCCAGTCATTGCTCGACGAGCTTCGTTTTGGAATGCCGCGCGTCGAAGCGAACGCCAGGTACCGCGCCCCCATCCGCGCCGGTCAACTGATTCGCATCGGGATTTCTGTCACGGTCGAGAACCCGCGCCGTCTCCGTTACCACTTCGAAATGCGGGACGACGCGACAGGAGTCGTGCTTGCCGACGGGTTTGTGCGTATCGCGTGTGTGGATCTCGAGAACTTCACGCCTCGTGATCTCCCTCGCGAGATTCTGGAGTTGGCGACAGCGCTGCCCGTTGCTGCCGAACGTCAAGCAAAGGCTGACGGCGGGTTGCCGTGGGCGTGAAGACGGTCACCGGTCTCCAGTCGCCGGTCACCGTGTCGTCGGGCACCGGTCGCGGTCTTCGTTCGCACCTGAATCTGCGCCAACCTGGGACCGGAGACTGAAGACCGGAGACCTTGCTAATCAGAGATCGCCAATTCGCCCGGAACGATTGGGCGCGTGCGGGGCAACCAGCCAAGACGCGCACACCAGCCGACAGCACCAAGCATGCTCACGAATGCGACGAGCTTCACGACATCTCCCGTCATGCCGCGAGGCAGCACCTTCCAGAGCACCCACAGGACCGGTTGCGCGAGAAGGACCGCCCACGCCGAGCCGTAGAAGTATCGACGTTCGTGTCCCTCCCCGGCTGTCGACGGCTTGACCCGCGGCATACGACCCAGCGCGCCCAAGACCCAGACAACGCCGGCGATGGGAAAGTACGCGTACTGATAGAGCTGTTTCAATTGCCACTCACCGGTGACGATCGCGCCGGTTAGTCCCAGAATATTGATCACGGTGAACGCGACCAGCTCTCCCCAGGCGGTCGTGTAACAAATGCGGCGATAGAGCGGGTTCGGCCGATTCTCGGTGAAGCGGATGATGTACGGAGCGGGTTCACAGCCGGGGAGCTTTCCAAAGAGGCCGGCGATTCCGGTCCCGACGAGGACGACCACCAACCACGTGATCATCCGCTCATCGACGCCTCGATCGAAAAGATCCGCTGTGAGCGGCCCTGGCGCGACGAAGAACACAAAAATCCAGATCGGCCAGTGGTTGAGGCGGTAGTAAAGTTTGTTGCGCGTCCGAAGCTTGCGCTGAGTATCGAGCTCGACGCGGCGCGCATGCGTTCTCATCTGCACGAGGATCAGAATACACCGCAGGTGCGGCGGCGGACGCGAACGATTGGGGCCGCGGTCGCTCCGGTCGCGCTGGTCTCGCTATTCGCTTCGGCACAAACACCGCCTAACGATCCTGTTCCTCAAACAGTCGACGAGTTCAGGGCCGCTGCCTCGCGCGTGTTGCGGGAGACCGGAGTTCCCGGCGCAGGTATTGCACTCGTGCGGCTCGATGGCGTCGAGTGGGAGGGCGGCATTGGGTATGCCGATCGCGATCGGCAAACGCCCGTCACGGTCGATACACATTTTCGCGTCGGATCAATCAGCAAGACCTTCGTCGCCATGGCGCTCGTGCAATTGGCCGAAGACGATCTCGTCGACCTCGACGATACGGTCGAAAACGTTGCCCCGGAGATCACAATCGACAATCCATGGCACGACATGGATCCCGTCCGAATCATTCACCTCCTGCAGCACACCGCCGGCTTCGATGACATGCGTTTCAAAGATCGTTACGTTGCGGACGGGGCGGCGGAGCTGTCGCTCGAGGAGGTGCTTCGGCTGAATCCTGGATCGAGGCAGGTTCGCTGGCGGCCCGGGACGCGATGGTCTTATTCAAACCCCGGCTATGGTCTCGCGGGGTTCCTCATTGAGAAACTGACCGGCGAACCGTACGAGGATTACATCGAGCGCGAGATTTTCGATCCGCTCGAGATGACAACGAGCAGTTTCAGGCTGACCAAGGAGGACGAGCCCCTTCTCGCTCGCGGGTATGGAGGGGCAGAAGGCGCACCACGTGGCTTTCCGCGGATCTATCTCAGACCAGCGGGCAACATGCATAGCTCGCCCCGTGAGATGGCGCGCTTCGTCCAAATGCTGCTTGGATGGGGCGAGCTCGGCACGGCATTCGTCGTCGATCCGGAATACTTGGGGAACATGGAGCAACCCCGGACGACGCTGGCCTCGGCTGCGGGGTTGCGAAACGGGTACGGTTCGGGGGTGGCCACGATTCTGAATCTGCCCTATCAGATGCTTGGGCACGGGGGCGGGATCGACGGGTTCTTTTCCAGTTACGCATATTCGCCTTCGCGCGACGTCGGGTACGTGATCCTGCTCAATAGCATCGGCGGGGGGGCGACCGAGGCGATGAAGCGTCTGTCCTCCCTGGCGATCGGGTATTTGAAGCGCGACGTTGAACCGCCTTCACCACCGGAAGTGCAGGTCGATCCGGCTACGCTCGACCAGTATGTCGGTTACTATCACGATGCAAACCCGAGGAATCAGATCGTCTGGCCCATCCAGTCCCTGATGTCCGGACGCACGATCAAGCGCGACGGTGCTGCACTGTACGCCACGGGGTTGTTCCGCCCCCCGGAGCGGTTGATCCCTGTCACCGACACGACATTTCGTTTGGACGACGAGATCGACGCGAGCATGGTTTTTACGCGAGATCCGGACGGGACGACAGTCCTGGCTGGCACGAGCGTCTATGCCGAGCGCAGGCCGCGCTGGCAAATCGAACTCGTGCGGGTTCCGTTGGTCGCTGCGCTCCTCACGATATTCTCAGTCGTCATTGCCGCGCTCGTGTGGTTCGCGCGTGTCCGACGTGCCGGGCCCCAGGGACTTTGGATGCTCAGGCTGGCAATGCTCGCGTGTCCGCTTGTGCTCGTGAGCCCGGCAGTAGCACTCTGGCGAACCCCGTCAACAGCCTTGGGGGCTCTCAATGCTGGCACTGTGACCGTTTTTCTGGCCACGCTTGCGGTTCCGGCTCTCGCGGGGCTCGTGTTCGCTCTGGCAATTGCCGCGAAGCGTGCGAAAGCGAGCAGATGGCTCGTTGCCTACGCGCACGTGATTGCGTACGCTATGGCCGGATCTACGGTATACCTCGCAACGTACGACCTGATAGGGCTGCGGATGTGGAGATACTGATTTCGCTGCCAGACCTTCCACGATGGGTCGAGGCTCGCGGCATGCTGCTCAGCGGTCGTGGCCATGTTGTGGAGTGCCAGGCACCCGATGCCCCGAGCATCATGTCGGCGCCCTCGGTTCTTCTTGCCGTGGTCGTACGGTGGGACGATCCCGAGGCGCTGGCCCGGGCCCTCGCACACGTTCCAGGGGAATTCAGCATCGTGGGTCCCGCCGAAGCAGAGTCCGCATTGGCCGCCGTCGCGCCGACACGCCCGAGGGAGCCCGCCACCTTGTTCCACTTGCCGCCTGCGGATGCACTGGGGCTTCCGCCGGATCCTCGTGGCCGCCTCTTGCGCCTCGATGAGTACAAGTGGCTCGATAACCTCCCGCCAATCCTCCGAGGGGAGTTGCGCGATGCCTGCCGTTACTCTCCAATCGCGAGTGCATTTGTCGACGACCGACCGGTGTCGTTTTGCTACTCGGGTTGGGAGACCGAGACGCACTGGGATGTCAGCATCGACACCCTCGAGCACTACCGCCGCAGGGGCTTCGGGATGGCGGCGTGCATCTGTCTGCTGCACCACTTTGCCCAACGCGGGAAGACCGCGGTGTGGGGATCGGTCGAGTCCAACCACGAATCAGCGCACCTTGCACGCAAGTTGGGCTTCACTGAGGTGGATCGCCTGCTAGTGGCGTATCCGGACGACGCACACTGAACCGCGGGCGCGGGCGGCGGGACTAGAGTCCGGCATGCGAATTGAGCGAGCGAACCCTGGAGAACATCCACCCGAACCTCCGTGAGGAACTCTAGCGCGACACTAGCGGGTGGAACCGGCGTGCACCGGTCCTGCGTATTTGAAGGTTGCATACCCGACGATCACACCGACGATGGCGCCGGGCAGCACGATCTCCCAGAAATACGGACCTCCAATGGTGATGAGGGCGGCAAGGCCGGCGCCGACCGCCAAGCCCACCGCGATGCCGATGGCCAGCGACTGCGTTCGCTGCGCCACCAGGCCGATGATCAGACCGGCGATCACGCCTTTGACCGTCGAGCCAATCACGATGCCGACGATGTTCGGTGCCTCCTGAGGCGCGGAGATGAGCGCCGTCAAGCCATCGAAAATGCCGAGAATGCCGCCGAGCAACATCGCGAACACGGGTTTCTTCATCCAACCCTCCACTGGCTTCTATTCAACCTCGACACGGCGTTCTGTACCGCCTTCGGACGAACCCAGTAGTTCTTCGTTCGTCAACTCCAGTGTCTAGACGCCTCGCCACAGCAACAACAGGACCCGCATCACCATGTAAGCCACGACCAGCAAGATCGGGAGGCGATGACGGCGGTACAGGCGTCCGAGCCGCTCGATGATCGATTCGCGGTACGCGTCGACCCGCTGACCGTCTCTGAAACGGACGACTTCGGCGGCGAGAGCGGCAACCGTTGGGTACCGTTGGTCCGCGTGCTCGGACTGCGCGCACTGCGCGATTGCGATGAGGGCCCGCGGAACGGGTCGCGCCAGCAGCCCCGCGAGCATGACGCCAAGCGAATACACATCCGACCGCGCGTCGGTGGCTCCACCGGCCTGTTCCGGCGCCATGAAGCCCGGCGTCCCGACAATCACGT
The DNA here is from genome assembly GCA_963846425.1 of uncultured Acidobacteriota bacterium. Lineage (GTDB taxonomy): Bacteria > Acidobacteriota > Vicinamibacteria > Vicinamibacterales > UBA2999 > JACCSI01. The sequence continues at coordinate 857,609 of CAWJVW010000005.1, forward strand.
CGTCCGGTGGACCGGCCTGTCCCAGCACTTTGGCAACTCCCCAGTCCATGACGAGAACTTCGCCAAAGCTGCCAAGCATCACATTCTCCGGCTTCAGGTCACGGTGCACGACGCCTTGAGCATGTGCGAACGAAACGGCGTCACAGATGCGCAAGAACAACTCGAGCCGGTCGCCGAGGGAAGCGTGGGTGTCGAGCGCTCGATCGAGCCGCTCGCCACGAACGAGCTTCATGACATAAAACACGCGTCCATCCGAAAGCGTCCCTGCATCGTGCACCGGGACAATACCAGGATGCTCGAGGCGGCCCAGAATCCGGGCTTCTTCCTGCAGTCGACGCGAGGAGCGCCCATCCGCGTCCGTTGAGTCGAGCACCTTAATCGCGACATCTCGATCGAGCATTCGATCGCGCGCTGCGTAGACGACACCCATCCCTCCGCGACCTAGTCGATGGGTGACCTCGTAACGCTCGCCGATGTCTGGCCATTCGGCGACATCGCGCAGGTGGGCGAGCGTGTCGTTTGCCAGCCACGTACTCATGACGAGCCACCGAGGAGGCGCTTGGCTTCCGCTTCGAACTCGTCATGACTGGTCGTCAGGTCGCGCAGGCGATCCAGGACGTGACGACGAAACTGCCGGCGCATCGCAGCCAGATGATTGGTCACCGTCGTCGCTGTCAATCCGAGTTCACCTGCCAGGGCGACGTAGGTGGGTCGTTCCGACGGATCCGCGAGATCGTAGCGCTCAAACACGGCGAACATGATCGAACGACCCGACGTCTGGCTCGACTGGCGGAGATCCTCGACAGCGCGCTGAAACAGCGCGCGTACCCATTCCTGATAAAACAACTCGTCCACGTCTGCTGGCGTCGACGGCTCATGACGAATCAATTCGCCTTCTGCGGATTGAAAATCAAGCGGCAACATCGTCACGCCGCCGCCGCGCTTGAGGCGGGCCTCGGCCTTCTTCGCATTCGAGACGAAGCCGTCGACGCAGAGGCGGAGATACGTGCGAAAGCGGGCGCGCTGCTCGTCATAGCGACCGAGCACATCCTTCTCGAGCGTCGTTTTGAAAAACTCCTGCGTCAGATCCGCCGCTTCGTCAGGGCCGAGCCGCCACTTCAACCGCAGGTATTTGTAGATTGGCTTCCAATACGCTTCGATTAGCGTTCCAATTGCCAGCCGTCGAGTCTCGGCATCGTCGCTGCGCGTGCGAGCAACGACCGAGAGTCTCGTCGGTGGAAAGTTCATGGCGATACACTAACCCACGATGTCGGATTGGTCAGGTAGGTCGGGGCGGCCGGGTCGAAGAGATGAGAGAGACCCCGTTGACGAATTCGACTCACCGGCCCCACTTGCCCTACCCGCCCTGCCGGGCCCCAATGACTGGGACGCTTCGTCATACCACCGTGTGTCAGGGCCCCAGACGGCCTGGGGCGAGCGCGTGCTTGCGCGGCTGCAGATGCGTGGTGACGAACACGCCATCGATGCGGGCTGTGGAACCGGACGGCTGACCAGCCGGCTCCTCGCAAGGCTGCCGCACGGCCGGCTGATTGCGATCGATCGATCGTGGAACATGCTGCTGACCGCGCGCGCAAACCTTCGCCCCGACTTTGGCGGGCGCGTATCGTTTGTCCGCGTCGAGCTCCCGCGCCTGCCATTTGTCAACTGGGCCGACCTCGTCTTCAGTACTGCGACATTTCATTGGGTGAATGACCACGCAGCGCTCTTTGCAGGGATCTTCGTGGCATTGAAGCCCGGCGGGCGTCTTGTCGCCCAGTGCGGCGGAGGACCCAACCTGCAGCAGGCGCACCGGCTTGCGGAAGCGGTCATGAACCGCGAGCCCTTTGCGCAGTATTTTGCCGACTGGTCGGGTGTTTGGGAATTCGCCACGCCCGAACTCACGGCAAGCAGACTCCACTCGGCAGGTTTTGTCGACGTTCACACCAGCCTGGAGCCGGCGCCCACGACTCTGGCCGACGAGGCGTCGTTCCGGGAGTTCGTCACGACAGTCATCTACAATCCCCACCTGGCGCGCCTTCCTCAGGGTCCCTTGAGGGCTGCGTTCATCGACGAAATCACCTTGCTCGCCGCGCGTCAGAATCCGCCATTCACCCTGGACTACTGGCGTCTCAATCTCGAGGCACGAAGGCGGTAGTCACCAGGTTCAAGACAGAAGGTCCTCAATGTCAGACATCAGCAAGCTTTCGCAGCGTTTTCGCATTACAAAAGGCACTGGTTTCCGGCTCAGGGACATCGATCCCGCTGACGCCAGCGGGCTGGATCTCAAGGAGAAGGCCGGCGAGCTCCTGGATCAGAGCGTTCGACGTATGGCCGACCTGCAGGAGCGGCTGTACGCACAGGACCACTGGGCGGTGCTGCTGATCTTCCAGGCGCTCGACGCCGCCGGCAAAGATGGGACGATCAAGCATGTGATGTCGGGAGTCAACCCGCAGGGCTGCGAGGTGCACGCGTTCAAGGCTCCCTCGCTCGAAGAGATCGATCACGATTTCATGTGGAGGACGACTCGAGTCCTCCCTCGTCGCGGTCACATCGGCATCTTCAATCGGTCGTACTACGAAGAGGTCCTCGTCGTGCGCGTGCATTCGGAGTTTCTGCGGGGACAGCGCCTGCCGCCGGAGCTGGTGACCAAGCGAATCTGGGAGGAGCGGTACGAGGACATCAATCATTTCGAACGCTATCTCAGTCGGCAGGGCGTTGCCATCCGGAAGTTCTTCCTGCATGTGTCCCGCGAGGAGCAGAAGAAGCGTTTTCTCGAACGGCTCGAGGAACCTGAAAAGCACTGGAAGTTCTCGATCGGCGATGTCCACGAGCGAAAGTACTTCAAGGACTACATGCGCGCGTACGAGCAAGCCATCCGCGCCACGGCCTCGTCGTGGGCGCCCTGGTATGTCGTCCCTGCCGACCGCAAATGGTTCACGCGACTTGTCGTCGCCTCGGCGGTGATTGAAACGCTCGAGTCGCTGCGTCCGTCGTTCCCGACAGTTGATCAGAAGAAACGACGCGAGCTTCAAGCTGCGCGCGAGGCACTTCTGGCGGACGGATAGGGCGGGTGCGGCGGGTAGGGCCTTACTGCTGTTCGACCGCGTGCCCTTTCTGGCGCAGGAGAGCGACCAGGCTATGCGGTCCCACCAGATGCGCTGCGCCAACCACGACAAAGCATGCCTTCTTTTCGGTGAGGCAGGCTTCGACCGGCGCAACCCAGTTGCGATTTCTCTCGACGAGCAGGCGCTCGTACACCTCGGGCGATTCACGCATCGCGCCGAGCGACAGACGCTCCATCGTCTCGACGTCGCCGCGTGCCCACGCGCCGGCAATGGTCTTGACGCTGGACAACTGCGTCTCGAGGTCGGCGATCACCGCGCGCAGCATCGCCTCCTGCAGCGGCGGCGGCATCTGGTCGAGGCGATCGAATTGATAGGCGACGGTCTCCAACGCGCGACGCTCGATGCCGGCTTTCTTGGCCCGATCGAAGAAATGTTTGTCGATCCCCAACTCCGTATCGAAGCCTGCGGCCTTGATCGACGGCAGCGTCAGAGATGCCGCAGCCATCCACGGCTTCATACGCTGAAGAGCATCGACAGGCACACCAGCCTTGGTGCCGCGCTCGACGACTTTCTTGTACAGATCCGGCGCAATTACCTGCTCGAGCGTACGGCCGTCCAGAAACATAGCCTTGCCGATGAGCGGCAGGACCGCTGCAGGATCCGACACCGCGTCGATGTCTACTTCCTCGATGAGTACTGTCGCTTGTGTGAACGCACGCTCGATGGCCGGGCTGAGCGGATAGTACTCAGCCGACAGGACATGCAGCGACCCCAAGAGGTACGTCGGCGGACCGCCCTGGGTCTTCACCATCCACAGAAAGTTTTTTTGAGGGCTCTGCGCAGCGGGCGACGCCGCCGCCACAGCGAGTGCGAGGAACGCGCAGCTGACAAACCTTTGCATGCACCGAGCCTAACAGCGTGGAGGAAAGGTTGGAAGCGTTAACTGCCGGGAGTCACGACAGGCGGCCGGAGGATTTCATTCTCTCCAACTCTTCGAGCGACCGCGGCCAGTCTCCCTTCAGCAAGCGTGAGAGTGAACGGTCTGCGAGCAGCTTGCCGGCAGTCTGACAGGTCGGGCAATAGTTGGCTTCGTTTGCCGCGTACCGGATTCGTTGAACGGGAGTGCGGCACACCGGACAGGGTTTGCCATACCGGCCATGAACCGCCATGCCCTCGCGAAACGCTGTGACCTTTTCCGGAAACGCTAGACCAGTCTCTTCGATCAGACGATCACGCCATCGGGTCAGCGTGTCGACCGTGATGAGATGAAGCGCCGCGAGCTCCTCATCCGTCATGTTGGCGGTGGGCTTCATCGGCGACAGCTTGGCGGCGTGAAGTATCTCATCCGAGTAGGCGTTGCCGATCCCACTGAGCAGATGAGGATCGGTCAAGGCTCGCTTGACGGTGTGGTTCTCCCGCCGCAGGGCGGCCGCAAATTCTTCGGGAGTCGAGTGCAGGACTTCGAGCCCACCTGGATCATGTGTCTCGAGGCCGGTTTCTCCACGAACCAGGTACAAGGAGGCCTGCCGCTTCGAGCCGGCCTCGGTGAGCAACAACGTCCCGGACGAAAAATCAAAGGCGGCGAGTCCGACCTTCCCGGGGATCTTGGCGCCAGGTTCTTTCCACCGAAAGCGTCCTGCAATCATCAGGTGAAACACCGCAAAGAACTGGTCCTGGAGCTCCCAGACGATTCGTTTGCCCAGCCGTCGCAGGCCGGTGACTTCACGATCGACGAGGACGTCAACGGGAGGATCGATCGACCGTACGAGAAACGGACTCGCGAGCCGCACGCGCTCGATCGACCGGCCAACGATCCGGGGACCCAGGGCGTGGAGGTAGAGTTCGATGTCCGGGAGCTCAGGCATGGGTTTCGGTCTGGTGCCTGCCCTACCCGCGCTATTTCACCCGTACGCCGTGCTTCATGACCACATCGACGCGCTGCAGCAACGCAATGTAGCGAAGCACGTCGCCCTTCACCGCGATGATATCGGCAAACTTGCCGGGACTGATCGTCCCGACTTCACGTTCCTTTCGCATCGCTACAGCGGGCCAGAAGGTCGCCGCACGTATGGTCGTCATGGGATCGACGCCCAGCAGATTCACCCACGCGTCGAGCTCGCGCCACGTCGATCCGCTGTGGAACTTCATGGGGATGCCGCTGTCAGTGCCGATGAGCAGCGTGACGCCGGCCTCGCGCAACTGTTGGAACTTTCGGGCGAGCGTGGGACGCCGCGAGGGGGTCGCGCGAAAATAGTCGAGCCGCTCAGGGTGCTCAACAGACTTGCGGATGTCCTCGACGATGTCCTTGGGCAGCCCCTCGTGCCACGCTGAATCGTCAATGTGCTCCGGATTGTCGCGCACGTACTCGTAGTTGAAGAGACCTTCAATCGTCGGTGTCCAGAAGAGCGGCCCTGCTGCCATATTGGCCGCGCGCTCGCGAATGAGCCTGATGATGTCCTCGGGGTACTCGGGCGCGGCGGCCAGCCCCGTGTGCTCGAAGTTGTCGACGCCTGCCGCAATTCCCCGGCGAATCTCCTCAGGGCGATGCGCGTGACCAACGACCGGCAGATTACGACGATGAGCCTCCTCTACGACCGCACGCACCTCCTCCATCGTCATCTGGTCCTGATCGATCAGCTTGATCACGTCGACACCGGCGTCGGCCAGCTTGCGGACCTTTGCGCGGCCGTCGTCCACTCCGGTGACGCCCCACCGGAATTGTTCGGTCCCCGGATACGGCGCATGCTGAATGAACGGACCTGAGACGTAGACGGTCGCGCCTTGTAATGAGCCTTTGTTGAGGCGATCGCGGACGCTCAACGACGCATCGAGCGGCGCGCCAAGGTCGCGAGCGCTCGTGACGCCGGCGAGCAGAAGCTGTTTCGCCGACGCGGGCATGATGATCGAATCGAGCTTGGGTAGATAGGTCTTGTCCCAATGCGTGTAGTCACTGTGCCCATTCAGCATCAAGTGGACGTGCATGTCCCAGAGGCCGGGCAGCACGGTCATGCCCTCGGTCGAGATCACCTCGGCGCCGCGCGGTACCGTCAGCGCGCCCACGGTCCCGACCGCGCTGATGCGCGCGCCCTCGACGAGCACGACGCTGTTTCGCAGCGGTCGTCCGCCGAAGCCGTCGATGAGCGTTCCACCGACCAGCGCTTTCACAGCCGAAGGCGCCTGCGCCTGGCCTGATGCGGTGAGCGCCGCGGCAGCCACCATCACAGCGGCCGCGTACCGGACATGCAGGTTGGAATGTTCGCCGATCATGGCCGGACTATACACGGAGCTCGGTCCGTGCATGTAGCGCCGGACTCAGTGGGACGATCGGCGGAATCCACGTGAATCGCCGCGGGCGATGGTGATGTATAGTCCTCGTCCGCACGAGACGAGCAGGCTGTTCCAGGAGCGAGCGTTATGCCAACCCGATCCAGCACTTCGCGACGAATGTTTTTCCGTCCTGCGGCAGCACCAGTCACAGCTCTCATGCTGACGGCTGTCGCTGTCTGGGTCCTCGTTGGTGCGGCACAGTCACCGACGCCGTTCGGGATACCCTCCGCCGACACCCCGACTCCGACCGCTGGAATTCGAGCCGTGCCCGGTTCGCGCGCGCAAGGCTGGTTGGCGCAGGGACGCTCGGAGGTGCTCGCGCGTCACGGCATTGTCGCAACGAGCGATCCGCTGGCCGCCCAGGCTGGTCTCGACATCATGCGGCAGGGCGGCAACGCGATTGATGCGGCCGTTGCGGCGGGAGCGGTGCTGGATGTCACGTCGCAGAACGACACGGGCATCGGCGGCGACCTCTTCGCGCTTGTGTATGTTGCCAGAGACAAGAAGCTGTACGCCCTCAACTCGGGTGGCTGGGCACCGACGGGTTGGTCACGCCAGTTCTTCACCGAGAAGCTCGGCCTGCAGAGTGTTCCGAACAACGGCGTGAACTCCGCGACCGTGCCTGGCGCCATCTCCGGATACGCTGCGTTGCTGCAGCGCTTCGGCACCGTGGGGTTCAAGGAGACGTTCGAGCGCGCGGCCCGCATTGCGGATGAAGGATGGGGTCTCGCCGAGCGCCGTCACGCGGATTTGCGTAACGCCACCAAAGCGCTCAGCGCCGACCCCGACTCGAAGAAGACCTTTCTCGTTGGCGATCGAACGCCAGCACTCTACAGCATCATCCGCAACCCCAATCTGGCGAAGGCTCTCCGAGCCATCCAGGCGCAGGGTCGAGACGCGTTCTATCGTGGAGAGATTGCCGACGCGATTGTCGCGAAGGTTCGCGCCGGCGGCGGTGTTATGACCAAGGCCGACCTCGGGGAGTTCGAATCGGAATGGGTTGACCCGATCTCGACGAACTATCACGGGTACGACGTGTTCCAGTTGCCGCCGCCAGGGCAAGGGTTTGCCGCGCTCGAGATGCTCAACATTCTGGAGGTGTGCGTGCCCAAGCTCGGGTTGAATCTGACCACGCTCGGCCCGGCAGATCCTCTGTACTGGCATCTGCTCGTCGAAGCGAAGAAGTTGGCGTATTCCGACCTCCACGCCAGCAACGCCGATCCGCGCTTCGCGTCGGTGCCCCTGACGACACTGTTGTCCAAGGCCCATGCTGCGACCCTGTGCGGCCGGATCGATCCCAACGTCGCGTCGAAACCAGGTGTCGCCGGTGGCCGCGAGGGCGGAACGATCTACCTCACGACGGCCGATCGCTGGGGCAACATGGTGTCGCTGGTCCATAGCGTCTTCAACGTTTATGGCAGCCGGGCGACTGTTGCCGACTACGGTTTCGTACTGCACAATCGCGGCTCGGCTTTCTCGCTCGACCCCAAGAGTCCCAACATCGTCGCCCCGCGCAAGCGACCGTTCCATACGATTATTGCGGGCTTCGTGATGAAGGATGGCAGGCCGCTGATGGCGTTCGGCAACATGGGTGGCAGCGTGCAGCCCGAAACACACGCGCAGCACATGATCAACCTGATTGACCACGGGATGAACGTGCAGATGACCACCGATGCCGCGCGCTTCACCCATAACCAGAACTCGAATGTGCTGTCGCTCGAAGCGCAACTCTTCGACCTTGTCGGCGCCGCCCTGAAAGCAAAGGGGCACGAGCTGAGATCGGTCAGCGGCGGGGCGGTGGGTGGGTATCAGGGCATTTTGTTCACTCGCGATCCCAACTTGCCGGAGCCGACATTCGATCGCCGATCGGTGACCGAGGACCTGCCCGTAAACGGCCTCTACCGCGCGGGATCCGACCATCGAAAGGACGGTCAGGCAGTTGGATGGTGACCGGGTGTATAGTCCCAGCCAGCTTCGCGTGGCTCGCATGCATGACCTGCGCGCACCAGATTGACGGGCCCCACACACGGAGGGTCGTGATGTCTACTCGCCGACTTGTCGTCGTGTTTGTTCCACTCGTTCTTGCCTGGTCGCTGCTTCCTGTTCAGTTATCTGCCCAGCAAGGCACGGCAGAGGTTCGCGGACGCGCCCTCGACCAGCAAGGCGCAGTGCTTCCTGGTGTCACAGTGGTCGTGACGAACCAGGACACCGGGATCTACCGCGAAGTGGTGAGCAACACCGATGGCACCTACTTCGTGACCGGCATCGTGCCCGGCACGTACCAGATTGCGGCGGAGCTTTCCGGGTTCAAGAAGTCCACGCGTCGAGACGTCATCTTGTCGATCGGCAAGACCACCACGGTCGACGTTCAGCTCGAGGTCGGTGGCGTCGAAGAAACCGTCACCGTCACCTCTCAAACACCGCTCATCGATCTCACGTCGCAGGAGATTGGCGGCAACATCACGAAAGACGAGATCTCGGAGCTGCCCTCGGTCAACCGCAACTACATCGAGTTCGTCGGCCTGCTGCCCGGCGTCGTACCACTCGCCTCGACCACATCGTTCGGAGCGGATGCATTGAACGTCAACGGTCAGAGCGCTGCGAGCAACAACTTCGCGGTGGACGGTGGCAACAACAACGACGACTACCTGGGCCAGGGGTTCGGATCGCAGGCGCGAACGGCGCTCGAATCCGTACAGGAATTCCAAGTCCTCACGAACCAGTTCGAAGCTCAGTTCGGCCAGGCGACCGGCGGCATCGTGAATGCGATCACCAAGCAGGGCACTAACCGCATCGGCGGCAGCGTCTTCGGCTACTTCACCGACTCCGGGATCACTGCGCCCGACTTTTTCGTGAAACAGGGCAACCTCACCAAGCCCGACACCAGCAAGCAGCAATGGGGTGGCACGATCGGCGGGCCTGTCGTCCGGGACAAAGCGCACTACTTCTTCAGCCTCGAGCGCATCGTTGTGGATGAAGGGCGCACAGGCTTCTACACGACGCGTCCCGAGAAGAATTATTCGATCGCGCAGCACACGAGTGTCTGGAATACGCTGGTCCGGTTCGACAACCAGCTCAGCTCGTCGCAGACGTGGGCGGTGCGCTGGCTGCGCGACGTGTCACCGCAGAATCCGCAGGTAATCGGCAATGTCACACTCGACGCGCTGCGTGAAGAGCAGGACTACGACGATACCGTCGTCGGGACGTTGAGCTCGGTGCTGAGCAACACGCAGTTCAATACGTTACGGATCGCGTGGGCACGCGAGTACATCGACCGCTCGAATCCCGCATTTTTCGATAACGGCCGCCACCAGGATCAGCTCGAACCAACCCTGCGGTTTCCGTCGTTCGACGACCAGCAGAGCGCGGCAACGCAGTTGCGCATCAACAACAACTGGACGATTGAAAATACGTTCTCCTGGTTCGTGCCGGGCAAGCGTGGGGATCACGACGTGAAGTTCGGCACACAGCTCGGCTACATCAAGCACAAGTTCGACGAGCAATCGAGCGCAAACGGCATCTTCAGCTTCCGGTCAGACCGCGCTTTCGACCCGAACGACTTCTCCACCTATCCCGAACGGTTGACGATTCGTGTTCCAGCTCCGGACACGACAGGAATGCAGTCGAAGACCGTGGGCCTGTTCATCCAGGACAAGTGGAAGATCAACACGCGTCTCAGCCTGAATCTTGGCATGCGGTATGACCTCGAGATTCTGCCGATACGCGGACCGCTGCAGCCCTTGTTCGACGATGAGAACGACTATCCGATCGACAAGAACAACATCGCACCGCGCACAGGGTTCGTGTACGACGTGAGCGGCAACGGCCGACGCGTGCTGCGGGGTGGCTGGGGAATGTTTTTCGATCGCACGCACCTGACGCTCGTCGACGAATACAACCGTCAGGGAGTGTTCTCGGGTTCGTTCCTCGCCTTGTTCCCTGCAACCGGCACCAACCTGGACCCCGGGCCGTCTGCGGGCGTGCGGCCTACCGATCCCATGCTCGCGAACGGACCCGTGCTCAACCGGACGCTGCTGAACCAGCTGATCCCACCCGGCACGTTCGCACGCAACACCGGGATCGTGTGGCTGGATTCACCCGACCGGAAGATTCCCTGGGTCAGCACCGCGTCGCTCGGCTACGAGCACCAGCTTTCACAGTCCATGTCCGTGAGTGCAGATTACATCCACACCTCCGGACGCGATCAGTTCATCTGGAACAACCTGAACCCGGGACTCAAGGCGAACACGTCGCGAACCGGAGCGCTTCCGAGGACCGACCTCCAAAACCTCGCCGGGCGCCTCGGTCTGTCGCCCTTCTCGAATGATGTCCGGGTCAGAGAGAACATTGCCAGGACCGAATATGACGCGCTCAACCTTCAGCTCGACAAGCGCTTCAGCCAGTTCTGGGGGGCCCGGGTGTCCTACACGCTGTCATCCGCTGACGGCAATACGAGCGGGTTCACCGACGGCAACAACTTCCAGGTGCTGGACGATCTCAATCTCGATCTGAACGAAGGTCCGACCGACTTCGATCGGCGGCACAACTTCGTTCTCAGCTGGAGGACGATTGTGCCAAAAACCGGAGGCTTGCAGATCACGGGCGTGTTGCGCGCGCTCTCGGGCCTGCCCTTCACGGTCCACGACTCCAACGTCGACGGGGACCGAAATGGCATCCTCATCGACCCGCTGCCCGCCGGCACCTACAGCGGAAGGGGGCCCAATGCGCTGACGGTAGACAGCGCCGGCGGGCGCAACGGCGCTTACGGTCCTGGCTTCCTGCAGCTCGATATGCGCATCGGATACCGTGTGCGTGTCGTCGCACGCACGCTGGATCTCTTTGCGGAGATCTTCAACGTGACCGACCGCGCGAACTTCCTCAATCCAAACGGCGACCGACGTCTCGATACGTTCCTTGTACCCAACGAGTTGCGCGGCGGTGGGTTCCCGAGACAGCTGCAGTTGGGAGCGAGACTGGGATTCTGAGCGCCACGTCGAGAGTCGATAGTCAAGGTCAGACCCTCAAACCTTGACTATCGACGTTTGACCTTGATCTGCGCGAGCAGTTCACGCGCTCGTTGCTTCTCAGACGCAAACCTGGCACTAGGCGCCTCCCGAATCAATCGCTCCAAATACGGCTGCGCCCGGGCCGGGTCTGACTTGGCCAGGAGAAATGCCAGCCTCGCCAGCAGCTGGTGATCGTTCGGTGCCAGCGCCAGCGCGCGCTCCCATTGCTGCGCCGCGCGCGCGGGATGCAAGGTTTCCTGAGACGCTCCGAGCCCCTTCAACGCAGCGACCGAGCCTGGATCGCCAGCTAGCGCGCGCTCGAAAGCATGCTGCGCCTCGGGCATTGCGCCGCGCTGGAGATCGAGCGTGCCAATGTTGGTCCACACGTCGGGGGCCGCCGGGTCCAGGCGCAGAATTGTCGTCAGCACGTCTCGGGCGCGCTTGCGGTCCCCGGCTGCGATCAGCGCCAACGCGAACGTGTGGCGCACTTCGAGCGCGTCAGGTTCCAGGGCGGTCGCGCGCTCGAGGAGCGCCACGGCCGCCCCCGCATCACCGGACGCCAGCAGCGCCGCCCCCAGTCGTTCGGTGAGCGCGCGGTGATTGAGCCCACGCGACTGCGCCTGCGACAGCAGCACGATTGCGTCGCGGGGATGTCCGGTCTCGAGGAGCAATGTCGCGGCGGCTTCGTAAGCCGCGGCGAACTCCGGCCGCTCGCTGATGAGGGCCCGGAGCTCGCGAATCGCAGCGTCGGGATTGCGTGCAGCCTCGTCGGCGGCGTGCTGAAAACGCCTGTGCAGGGGCAAGAGCCGCTTCGGATCGTCTTCAGGGCGCCAAGCTCCGAGGTGCCCCAATGCGCCTCCCGCGTAGCCCAGCGCTCGCAGACGCGCACGGGCATCCGCGTCGGTTAGCGCGGTTGCGCGCGAAGATCGCTCTGGAACACTGCGGATCCGCCGCGCAAGGTCTTGCAGCAGTGTCGTCCGAGCGGTCTCGCCGGTCACAAGGTTGGCACGCTCCTCACGATCGGCGGACAGGTTGTACAACTCCGGCAGCGGCAGATCGATGTACTTCCACCCTCCTGCGATCACGCCAGTGAGCGGCGCCCATCCGCGCGTCAGGGCGGCGTCGAGCGCCTCGAAATACACGGGTTGATCGGAGAGCGGCGCTCCCCGCAGGGCACCCACCAGCGACCGGCCATCGACCGCTGCGCCCGCGCCAGTGAGATCGAGGATCGTCGGCATGATGTCGATGTGAGACACCGCCTCGGTGGCCACGCGCGAGGCAATGCCCGGGCCCGCGACCAGGAGCGGCACACGCAGAGTGGAATCGTAGGCGAAAAGGCCGTGAGTGCTTTCACCATGTTCACCCAAACTCTCGCCGTGATCCGCGGTCACGACGACAACGGCGCGGTCGACCGCCGTGCCCAGCTTCGCGAAGAAGCGTCCGAGCGACGCATCGACGTAAGCCACTTCGTTGTCATAGGCCGTTGTCGGCGGGTTCTGCGGCGCGCGCCGGGCAACACCAGGACGCCCGTCCGGCGCGACGTCCAGGGGAGCTTCGTAGGGCGCATGCGGATCGAACAGATGCACCCACGCGAACCACGGTCCGGCCTGGTGGCCAATCCAAGTCGCAGCAGCCGCCATGGTCTCGGGGGCGTGGCGCTCGGTAAATCGGAAAGCGACGCCGGTTGTTCGCCGAGAAGTCGACGGCATGCGATCGTCGTAGACATCGAATCCCTGGCCCAGTCCGTATCGCGTACTGAGCACAAACGCACTCACAAACGCGCCAGTCGCGTACCCTGCACCCTTCAACGCCTCCGCAAGGGTCGAAGCGGAATCATCGAGCCTGAACGCCCCGTTGTTGCGAACGCCGTGCGACGGCGGCAGGAGGCCCGTCAATATTGAGGCATGTGACGACAGTGTCGTGGGTGCATGCGAATATGCCAGCGCGAAGCGCGTCGCGCGCGCGGCCAGCGCGTCGAGCGTGGGGGTGACGCCTGGGCGACCGAGTCGGTCCGCCCGCAGGGTATCGATCGTGATCAGGAGGATATTCGGGCGTTGCGCCGCATCCGCTCCATGCCCGAAGGCAAGAGCCAGAACGATCAGCGTGACATACGCTCGAAGCATTGGTAGAAAGTCTATCCTGAGCGTCAGCATGGCACGTGGTCAGGAGGTCCTGTGAAGCGGTCCCGGTTGGTTCTGGCACTGGTCTGTCTCTTCGCCTTGCTGAACAGCACGGCGGCCCAGCAAAAACCTCGAGCGCGCAGTTTGGGCATCCCCTTCGAGGGAAATGCTGGCCCGCTCAATGCGATCACCGACGTCAACGGCGTTGAAGTAGGCCTGACGACGATCATTTCAGGCGAAGGAGAGTTGAAGGTGGGAACAGGCCCGGTACGCACGGGCGTGACGGCAGTCCTTCCCCGCGGAAAGACATCGGCCGATCCGGTCTTAGCCGCGTGGTTCTCGATCAATGGCAACGGAGAAATGACCGGCACGGCGTGGGTCGAGGAAGGAGGATTCCTCGAGGGGCCAGTCTTCATTACCAACACCCACAGCGTAGGTACCGTCCGCGACGCGGCAATCAAGTGGGCCGTCAAGAACGGCAAGATGCAGCAGGGTTGGGCGCTTCCCGTCGTCGCTGAAACGTTCGACGGTGGGCTGAATGACATCAACGGCTTCCACGTCAAGGCCGAGCATGTGTTTCAGGCGCTCGACACCGCTCGCGCAGGGCCCGTGGCTGAAGGAAATGTCGGTGGCGGGACGGCCATGAGTTGCTATGGGTGGAAGTGCGGGACCGGAACGGCTTCACGCCGGTTAAGTGTCGAAGAGGGCGGTTACACCATTGGCGTACTCGTGCAGGCCAACCACGGCGGGCAATTGCGCGTCGCGGGAGTTCCGATTTTCGACGAGATTCGCCCACCGGATCAGCCGCCACCGCCGCCGGGGGCGTCGGGCCCGGAGGAATTGGGTTCGATCATCATCGTGGTCGCGACCGACGCGCCGCTGATGCCCCACCAGTTGAGACGCCTGGCGCTGCGCACAACGCACGGTCTGGGGCGTACGGGGGCTACCTCCGGCAACGGATCCGGAGACATCGCCATTGCGTTTTCGACGGCGAACGCCGGTGCTGCGGCCGAGCGGGACGTGGCGCCGGTCTCGATGGTGTCCAACCGTCGGATCAGCGCGCTCTTCACGGCGACCGCTCAGGCTACTGAGGAAGCGATCATCAATTCCTTGATCGCGGCGGAAACGATGACGGGCGCGGACAATCGCCGCCGGTTTGCGATCCCGCACGATCGTCTCCAGGCGGTATCAAGAAGTACGGACGGCTGATCGAACGGCGGTGATTCGGCGCTAGTGAGCGTTCACCAAGGACTGCCACCCGGTGACCCGAGCAGGGGCCACACCGACGCGAAGCGTGCGGGACGCAGGCGCCGGCGCACTGCAGGTCCCCGTCCGGATGAATTGAAACACTTCGGCGAGCGACGCCTCGTCACCCGCGCCCAGATCGTGTTCGACGTCGTCAGGCGCGGAACACGTCGGCGCGATACCACCGAAGAAGTCGCCTTGGCCCTCCGCGTTGACGAGCGCGAACGATACGGGCGCGAGTACCTTGTCGCAGAAGTTGAAGCTGTATTGCCCGACCGGCTTGCCATATGTTGCATCGCCTACGACGACGACGGGCAGATGCGGCCTCAAGCTGTTGATGAGTAACTCGCTGGCGGACGCTGAGGCACGTGTCGTGATGACAAACAAACGCGACAAGGTCAGAGCCTGTGAGGGCTGCCTGAAACGCAGGGTTTCGTTGAGCGCTGTCTGCTTATCGTTGTGTTGGAACTCGGCAAAGACACGGCCCTGCGTAAAGGTACCGCCGACAAGACTGCCCAGGTGCAATGCCACGTCGACGAGGCCGCCGCCGTTGTAACGCAGGTCGATCACGAGCTCGGTGGCGCCCGCTTCGCGTAGCGCCGCGAAGGCGCCATCGAGTGCATCGTAGGAGGGCTCGACAAAATTTCGAAACAACAAATAGCCCACGGTGCGTCCGTCAACCTGGAACGTCCGTGTCAATGACACCGTTGGGATGGTCACGATGCGCTTGGTCAGCGTGGCGCGCCGCTCAGCGCCCTGCCGCGAGCGAACGACCACCGAGACGGTCGCGCCGACCGTGTTGGTCCCGAAGGCTTCTCCGATTTCGCCGCTTGCGATGAGATCCGCCACGGTTCGACCGTCGATCTCGATGATGCGATCGCCTCGGGCGAGCCCGGCGTCAGCGGCCGGACTCTCAGGGAACACCTGTAGCACTCGTAACTCGGTCGACGCAGTCTGCGTCGAGATCCCGACCCCGATGAACTGACTGTCCGAATAGAACGCGTCGTTGGCGGCACGCGACGTGATGTAGCTGAAGGTTGCATCCAGCGGCCGATAGCGCGCTGCCTCGAGATACGCCTCTGGGGACGCGTAGTTGGACGGGTTAAGACGCGGCAGCTCGCGGTACCACAGATAGTACTCGTCGAGCACGTCACGCACGAACAGGTTCTGGCTCGTTCCCGTGCAGTTCCGAGGACCGGACTGGGCCTCGGTGCGCAGAGGCACCAGCAGAAACAGAGCCAGCCAGACGAGTGATTTGACCAAACGCATTCCACGTCACCCTGCAACAGCGGGACCACAGCGCTGGCCCCGAATCACCGCATTTTCGCAAGTCCGGCGAGAATCATCGCGCGCGCAGCGTCGCCTCTGGGGGTCGGTTTGATGCTTTGTACGCGTCCACCCTGTTGAACAGTGGGAACCGCCACCGCTGCGAAACTCGCCACAACGAGCCGCGTGGCCTCTATTATTACCCTCATGTCCGCGCGCATGGCGGTTGCGCTCGTCGCGTTACTGACACTCGGCCAGACCCCGCCTCCGCTGGCTGACATCATTCTTCACGGTGGCCGCGTTGTGACCGTCGATCAGAGATTTACGGTTGCGGAAGCCGTGGCGATCTCGAACGGCCGATTCACGGCGGTCGGCGGCACGGAGAACATTCGGCGCCTCGCCAGCCGGTCGACCCGCATGATTGACCTGGCCGGGCGTACGGTGGTGCCGGGGTTTATCGACAATCACCTCCACAGTGCAGGGGGCGGGCCGGGCGTGGACCTCTCACGCGCGCGGTCAATCGACGATGTCCTCCGAGCGGTGTTTGCGCGGATCGAGCAGACCCCGTCCGGCGACGTGGTGGTGTCGAACAGCGATTGGCACGAAGCGCAATTGAAGGAACAGCGGCTTCCGCTCCGTGACGACCTCGATCAGATATCGAAGTCGCACCCCGTCGTGCTGGTTCGTGGCGGGCATGAATACGTCGTCAACTCGGCGGCGCTGGTGCGATGGAAGATCGACGAGAAAACGCCACAGCCTGCGGGCGGTCGCATTTCCCGTTACGCCGACGGCCGGCTCAATGGAGAGCTCGTCGATACGGCCAAGAACCTCATCGAGTTGCCGCCTCTGCCACCGCGTAGCACGACTCAACGGATGGCCGATCGGCTTGCCGACTACACCAAGCTTCACGCGGTCGGGCTGACGACAGTCCGGCATCCAGGCGTCTCGATCGACGACTACCGCGCGTTGCAGGAGATGCAGCGCCGCGGTCTCCTCAGCATGCGGGTGCATGCGCTCCTGCGTCCAGATGGCGATCGGATGGCCGTACCGCGGGTGTTGGACGAATCCGGAATTCGTGTGGATGAAGGCGATGAATGGTTGCGTATTGCCGGCGTCAAGCTGGCGGTAGACGGCGGCTTCGAGGGCGGGCTGATGCGCGAACCGTACGAGGCGCCGTTTGATCAGGGAGGAACGTTCAAAGGTCTCCAGACAATCGATCCTGCAACATTCGAGAAGGTCGTCCGAGCGCTCAATCTCAAGGGCTGGCGAATCGCGACGCACGCCGTTGGAGATGCCGCTATCGATCGAGTTCTCGACGCCTACGAGGCCGCGAACCGCGACCGCTCGATCGTCGGCCGCCGATGGTCGATCGAACACGCGTTCATCGGCAGGCCTGACCACTTGCCGCGATTGAAGAAGCTGGACGTCGCTATCGCTGCACAGAACCATCTCTATCTGGCAGGCCCGAGCCTGGTGAAGTACTGGGGCGCAGCCCGCGCAGCACTGACAACTCCCCTGCGAATGTATCTCGACGCAGGACTACTCGTCTCTTCAGGCACGGACTCGCCAGTCGTGCCCTTCGCGCCACTGTGGACCATTTATCACTTCGTCACCCGTGACACGATGACCGGCGGCATCCTTGGGACAAACCAGCGAGTGACGCGGCAGGAGGCGTTGCAACTGGCCACGATCAACAACGCTCGGCTGATGTTCGAGGAATCAACCAAGGGCTCGATCGAAATCGGGAAAGTCGCCGACCTCGTCGTGTTGTCGGAAGACATTCTCAAATCACCGGAAGCGCGGATCCGCGACGCGGAGGTGATGATGACGATGGTCGGTGGACGAATCGTCCATTCGCGCGATGGCTGGCCTTCAGCCGCGCCAGCGAGGTAACCATGAAGCGGCGTACTCTCCTTCAAATCCTGATATCCGGCGTCGCCGGCTTGAGTTCGCGCATCGGACTACGGGCGCAAGGCGCGGCTTTGACACGTGTGGATGCTGATCGGATCCACGCCGTCGCAGACGCCGTCCTTCCTGAGGAGCTTGGCAGCGACGCCCGCGCTCGTGTCGCCGAGCACTTTCTTGGGTGGGTGCGAGAGTATCGCGTGAACGCGGAAACGGATCACGGTTATGGATTCCCTCGGCTGCGCCGGACGGCTCCGTCTCCGGCGGCGCGCTATCCGGCGCAGCTCGAGGCCTTGGAAGGCGCAGCGCAAAAGCGCGGGCGCAGTTTCGCTGACACGTCCCGCGCAGAGCAGCGCGCGATCGTCGAAGCCGAGGTCATCGCCGCCAACGTGACACAGCTGCCGGGACGTCCAGACGGCGGCCATGTGGCGACGGATCTGATGGGCTTCTTCTTTGGCAGTGTAGAGGCGGCTGACCTGTGTTATCGCGCACGAATCGGTCGCGACACTTGCCGCACTCTTGCAGGTTCGGACGAGCGGCCGGCGCCGCTCGTCACGGGAGGTCGATGATGGCGACCTTCGAATCCGACGTCTGCATCATCGGCGGAGGAATTTCTGCGGCGCTTCTGGCTCAAACACTCGCCGAGCTTCGCCCGGGCACCTCAATCATCGTGGTCGAAGCTGGAAGCCGATTGTTCGATACGGCAGGACGCTGGCGGGACCGCGCCCGCGCGCTCGCCTACGGCGAAAATCCCTGGCCTGGTGACGTTGTCCAGGATCAGGCCGCTGCAGGCATCGTCTCACGAACGATGGCCGTTGGAGGGTCGGCGCTGCACTGGGGCGGCGTGACGAATCGATTCTCCGAAGAAGATTTGCGACTTCGATCGATGTACGGTCTTGCCGTCGACTGGCCGATTGAGTGGCCCGAGTTGGAACGCTTCTACTGCGAGGCCGAGCGCCGCATCGGCGTTGCCGGCGAACCGGGTCCGCTCGAAGAAGACCGGCGATCGGAGCCGTACCCGATGCCGCCAATGCCGCTCTCGTGGAACTTGCAACAACTCAAAGCATGGGCAGACAAAAGCGGCATTCCGTTCTGGGCCACTCCCCAGGCAAAAAATACGGTGCCGTACGATGGACGCAGCGAGTGCAAGCGCTGCAATACGTGTGAGATCTGCCCCACTGGTGCTCGCTATTCACCCGACGAGACGTTTCGCCGGCTCCTCGAGACAAAAGCCATCGCGCTGCACGATCGCACACTCGTGCGTCGTCTCCTGCCTGCAGACGGAGGCGGCAAGACGCCGCGGATCGCGGCCGCGCAGGCGGTCCACCGCGATCGTGCGAACGAGCCGGTAGAGTATCGCGCACGGCAGTTCGTGCTCGCTGCTGGCTATTGTTGGACCCCGCATCTGCTCATGCTGTCATCGTCGAACCGATTTCCTAACGGCCTGGCGAACAGCTCGGGCACGGTGGGCCGCTTCATGAATGGACATTCGTTCATGACGGCGCAGATCGAACTCGATGCTGAAATCTACCCGGGCATGAACGACCAGCACAGTCTGGTGTCCCGGCAATACTTCCGGTGCGCAACCGGCAAGCTGTACGTCCGCCATGACCTCCGGATCTGGGAAAGCTCGGTTGGCCGGGAGCCACGACTCAAAGGACCCGATGGCCAGATGTTGTTTGGCGATGCGGTGCTGGCTGACTGGCGCTCACGCGCCAAGCGCGGAGCCGCACGGGTGCGGGCCTATTACGATGTGCACCCCTCCGCCAGCAGCACGTTGACCCTCGATGGCGCGACAAAGAACCGTTTCGGGGATGCGTTGCCGAAGATTGTGCACCGCCTCGATGCTGCAACAGAGGCGCGCTTACCACAAACCAAGCAGCATGTCGCCGATGTGTTTGCGCGATTGGCACGCGAACACAACGCAAAGATTCTGGCGACCAGCGAGAGCACATACCTCGACCATCCGGCGGGCGGCTGCCGAATGGGCGTGGATCCGTCGTCAAGTGTCTGCGATAGCTTCGGGCGGACGCACGATCACGACAACTTGTTCGTCGTCGGCGCGCCGACGCTCCCAACTGGCGGATGCACGAACGGCACGTTGACGTTCGCTGCGCTGACATTGAGGTCTGCCAGCGAGGTTGCAAAGGCGGTGAGAACTTAAGAGTGCGGCTCGACATCGAAGGGTTACGCGGTCTCGCCATCCTCATGGTCGTGGCGTATCACGCCCGGCTCCCCTTTGCGTCGGGCGGATTCGTGGGCGTCGACGTTTTCTTCGCGATTTCCGGATACCTGATTGCGGGCCAGTTGACCAGGGAGTTGTCGCGAACCGGCACTGTCGATCTGGCGGACTTCTACGCACGGAGAATTCGCAGGCTGCTTCCTGCGGCGGCGGTTGTAATCCTCGCGACGGTAATCGTCGCACGCGCCACTCTTTCACCGCTCGAGCAACGCAACTTCACGGAGACTGCTCTCGCCGCTGGGTTGTACGTCGCGAACTTCTCGTTCGCCCATCGTGCCACCGACTATCTCGCGGCCCCGTCGGATTCTGACCCGTTGCTTCACATGTGGTCGCTCTCGGTTGAAGAGCAGTTCTACCTGGTGTGGCCCGTGTTGTTGCTCTTCGCCTGGCGCGCGGGCCGGCTCACAGCCGCCATCGGCACGACCACCCTCGTGGTCGCCGCCTCGGTCGGGCTGATGCTGCGCTTCAACAACACTGAACCCGCCTGGACCTTCTTCGGTCCGCACACACGCGCCTGGGAGTTCGGCATAGGGGCTTTGGCCGCGTTGGTGCCGTGGCGCATGCCGCGTTGGGTGTCCGCGCCCGCAGCGTGGGTGGGCCTGGCTGCCGGCCTTGCGGCGTGCGTCACCTATGACGCCCGGACACCCTTTCCTGGTGTATGGGCGATACCGCCTGTTGTGGGAGCCGCTCTCGTGCTTGCTGCGCGCGACCCGCTGATCACAAGGCTTGTGTCGCCGCTCCGCCATCTCGGTCGTGTCTCATACGGCTGGTACTTGTGGCACTGGCCAGTCGTGGTGTTTGCCGTAACGCTGATTCCAACGCTGACACCCGTCGGGCGGGTCGTCGCCAGCCTGACCGCGCTGCTGCTGGCTATCGGGACGCAGTGGGCTGTCGAAAATCGCGTCCGTTACTCGGTATTGTTGCGGCCACGGCCTTTCCTCACGCTCACGCTGGCGGCGGTCCTGACGGTCTCTACGACTGGAATCGTTTTCGCGTGGCAGCTTGCGTTACGCGAAGAAGTCAAGCACCCAGGGCAGACAGCGTATCTGCAGATGCGCGAGGATCACCCGACGATTTCCGTGAATGGGTGCCATTTGACGGTGGAACAAACTGCGATCCCTGACTGTGTCTTTGGAAATCAATCGTCGTCCACATCGGTCGTTCTCTACGGTGATTCCCACGCCGCGCAGTGGTTCCCCGCGCTCGAAGCAGCTTCGGCACAGCGGAATTGGCGGCTGGTTTCGATCACGAAGATGGGCTGCCCGGCAGCGGACATTTCAGTGAGCGTCGCCTGTGATACCTGGCGTCGTGAGGCGCTTGCGAGAATCCGGTCACTCAATCCCACTCTGGTGTTTGTGTCATCGGCGAGCCAGTATCTCGCGGACGTCGGACCGTTGGCCGGAATTCGCGACGAGGTATGGGTCATCGGCACGCGTCGAGCACTGATCGAGCTTCGCGACATCAGGACCGTGATGCTGGTCGATCTCCCGCAGCCGGGATTCGATCCCGTGCTGTGCCTTGCCCGGCGTGCGTGGCATCCGTGGTTACCCACCGACTGTCTGTTTCAGCGAACGGCGGTGCGATCGGTCTCCCGTGCCGCATCGCTCGAGCGCGACGCAGCGGTGGATTTGCCGCACGTCAGGTTTCTCGACCTTTCCGACAGTGTCTGCCGGACGGATCGATGCGACCCGATGCCAGACACGCTCGTGCGATATCGCGATGACAACCACATCAGCGCTCGTTTCAGTCGAACGCTTGCCGGCGCGCTCATTGCTGCGGTCGACAGGCTGACATGGCACGGACCAACGCAGGTGGATTGAGAGGATTTTCCGGAGCCGTACACAGCAACGCCCGAGATCCGTCAATCTCGGGCGTCATCGTCAAACTAGTTCAGGCGATGCTCAGCGAAGTGAGTTGGCGAGCTTGTAGTTGTGATGCGCCACGAAAAGATACGCGCTGTTCACGGCGGCGGCCGTCACGATCGCGGCCACCTTGTTGCGCTTTGCCATCCTGTGCGTCGCGTACATGAGGCCTGCTCCCATGGCGGCCTTGACGCCGATGAATGCGGCTCTGTTCTTGACTACCCCGCTCATGAGGGGGTTGGCTTCGACCGCGCCCACGTTCAGCGCTTTCAATGTCGAGTGAACGTCGAGCGCCTGCGTCGCAATCGTCGCGGCCTGCAGCGTGACGAGAAGGGGTGTGCTCCACGACCTGCCGGGTGTCGGGAGTACTTCACGCGGGACTTGCGTGGCGGTCTGATCATCGTCTGCAAACTGAGTGGTCGCCGCAGCCACCACACCTTCTGTAATAGGCTTGGGCAGCACGTCGTTCTGGGCAAACACTTCCTGGGCGGACCAGGGACCAACGTTTACGACGGCGAAGAACAGAGCGGCGATGATACGGCGGGCCATCGAAACCTTTCCGGCCTCCCATGGGGAGCCTTGCCCGCTCGAGAACTCGCTCATGCCTCATGCATGGGCGCCCCCAGTGGACGCCGGCTCTACCGCAATGGAAATGCCGGCTGGTTTGAAGACCGCTAGCCCATCCGTATCCTTGTGATTACACTCGACTTACCTCATCAGTTAAGTTGGGCGGCTGGTCGAAATCTGGCGAAGAACAGGAAGGTTTGGCTACGGTTTTCGGCAGTGCCTAACAGTTCCGTAAGCAACCCTTTGTTCACCACCAAGCCCTCCGCACCAGCGCTCGCCGTCCTGTCAGGGCTGTCACTCGCACTCATCGCGTTCTCACAAACCGGAGGAATCTACGACGGCGACGAGGGGCTGCACCTGGTAGCGGCGCTTGCCGTGAAAAGCGGACGACAGCCCTATGTCGACTTCTTCTATTGGCATCAGCCGCTCTACCTGTATTTAGCTTCGGCGTGGATGTCGGTGTTTGGAGAGAGTTGGCGCAGTGTTCACGTCCTGTCGGCGATGCTGACAGCCGCCGCTGCGGTCCTGGTCGGCACCTTCACACCCGGGTTCGTCAAGGCGCCCCAGTGGCGAACGAGATTTGGCGTGGTCGCAGCCTCGCTATTCGCGCTCAATGTGCTCGTCCTGAAATGGGGGACGATCGGTCACAACTACGCGTTGTGCCTTGTTCTGAGCGTCGCCGCCTTCAGGCTGGTCATCGTTGCTGCGCAGCGGCCTGACCTATCCCTCGTATTCTGCGGAGGGCTCTTAGCAGGAGGTGCGATGGCAACGTCGCTCCTGATGGCTCTTCTTGGACCAATCCTCTTGATCTGGTTCATGCTCAACAACGAGGCCGGTAATTGGAAGGCGAAGTCTGCGTGTTTCGTGGGAGCGGCGACAATTCCATTCCTCCCTCTCATGTGGTTGAGCCTTGCCGCGCCTTACGCGACCTTCTTCGACCTCATCGCCCATCATCTTTTTTATCGTGTGCCGGTGGACGACGCCTCGGAGGTGCATTGGGAGGTTCTCTTTTCGTGGTTGCGATCACCGCAGGCCCTCCTCCTGGTCTTACTGAGTGCACTGGGACTGTGGTCCGTAGGTAAAGGCGCGGGATACGATGCCAGGGCGCGCAGCCACGCCTACCTGTGCGCGGCGATAGTGGTTGCGGTGGGAACGTTCGTGGCGATCAGTCACCCTCCCGCTCGAACGCCCTACTTCGTGCTTGTGACGCCGTTTCTTGCGATTCTTGCGGCACTCGGTACGCATGCAAGTGCTCAGCGCCTTAGGACAGCTCGCGCCGGCTCAGTCACACTTGCCGTTCTGGGGTTCTTCGTGCTGGCCGCGCTGGGATCACTCTACCGGGAACGTTCGTGGGTCTCGGAATGGAGTCGTGTCGAGGCGTTCGCGGAGGCTGTCAATCAGGTCACACCGGCTCACGCGTCCTTTTACACGTCGTACACCTTCGTCTACTTCGCCGCCAGGCACCTGCCGCCGCCTGGATTGGAGAACGGCTGGGCGTCGCTCATGCCGATCCCCCCGGATCTTTTCGCGACCCTGAGCGTAATCCCGGCAGCAGAAGTTGCCGAAAGCGTGCGTTCCGGCGGTTTCTATTCGACCCTGCTCTGGCGCGACGACTCCAGGTTCAACACAGCGACGCTCGAGCAGGCGTACACAGAGGCACGCGAGCTGGACCGATACTTTGTGCTGCGTTGGAATCCGGCGAGTGGTGACCCGTCAGTCCGCTGACAGGCTTCTCAAGGAGGGCTCAGTGATGATGCGCGGCGGCGCGAGGGGCTCCGCGCTGAAGGACGCGTTTGACGAGGCGATAGCCGAGATTGTGCTTGAGCCGACGGTCAATGCGCTGCGCGGTTGCGGCTGCGCGTAAAACGGTCACGAGATACCGGCGCCGCATTGCCGCGTGGGATGCGTCAGTGAGATCGGAGGGGCTCGCGGCGTCGAATGGTCGGAGTGGCAAAAGCAGGTCACCCATGTTGGCGGCCACGAGTGCCTCGTCGAATTCTTTCGATTGTGCCGGCACGTCGAAGGGCGAGAAGTTGAACGTGGCGTATGGCACGACCCGCCGCACACCGAGCGCACGTGCCCACTCAATCGCGTGTTCGGCGCCTGCCGTGTACTGAAACCACTGATCGAGCAAGTCAGTATCGACCGCGCGGCAGAATCCGTTGACGCCCCCATGGCGCCAAGCGTAGGTCATTCGTGAAATTGGCAGAAATGCCAAGTCAGGTTTCCACTCCTGGCGTACACGCTCGAGAGCCGGCAGCATCTCTCCAAACGTGTCGCGGTAAGCATCGACCCCCCCGTACACGGAGAGACCGGGCGTTCGAAAAACGTAGGTGTAGTGATCGATTTCCGCGTCGGGCTCGTCCTGCTCACCGTGAAACGGCACCGCGACCATCTCGATGTCGCCGATTGTGATTGTCTCCCACACGTCGAGCTCGCGAATGTCGGTGAACCCGAGCCAGGTCAGGGCTTGGACCATCGGCGGATTGAATGCCGTCGGCCGGTGCACGCGCGGGATCACAACGGGCGTCCGTTTGTCGAAATGCAGCAGCGTCGCCAGATCGCAGTGATCCCAGTGGCTGTGCGTACAGAAAATGGCGCCCAGCTTGAGGCGCATCGCGTCAAACGCGATCGGAGCGACACCAAGGCTCACACGAAACAACGGATCGGTGAGCACCGCCGTCTCTCGTGACTGCAACATGATTGACGTATGGCCCATGAACCTCACGCGCGGTCCGTCCTGAGGTTCGGCAAGGGGATTCGGGCGGACCTCGGTTCGCTCGACAAATCCCACTCGCAGCCATTCGGTCAGGATGTCTTCGGTCCATTGCCGATCGGTCTCGTCAAGTGCAGCTCTGAGATGATCGTGCACGTCAGCCTCACGGGTCTCGCCATTGAGCAGCGGAAGCAGCGTTCCAACGGCCTTCAGCCGCGCGACAGTCATTGGCACGCTGACTTCGTCGTCACCGCGCTTGGCAACGCAATGTAAATCGAGCTCCTCGAGAGGCGCCTGCGTCGCGAAGATGGCGTCACGCATCCGCAATGCGATTTTGTCGTGCGTGGTGGTGATCTCGTAGAACTGCGCCACTTCGGCCGATGAGCGAAGGTACGCGTCGCGGTCCGCAAGAGGGCTCGACCGTGACAGCCGAAAGATTGCTTCGGCGTACGCGCGCAGCAACTGTCGATAGCGATCGCCGATGAAGAGGAGGCGGCAATCTACGTTGATGTCCCCATACATGGGGGCCACCCCCACACCCGTTGCAAGACGAAGTCGCGTGTCTGACATGACTAGTGAATTATAAATGCCCGAGATGAGTGCCCGCGTCGTATCAAAGGGGCAACACCAGTGTCCCTACGGCTCGGTCGAGGCGAGCACACCAGTGAGCCGCTCCTTGAGTCGTGTCACGATCGTCTGATCGATCGACGACATCAGGTTTTGGCGCTCGTGTGGATCCGCGGTGAGGTCGAAGAATTCCTCGCGCCCGGACTGCTGTAGATATTTGTAAATCGTACCGCGCGTCTGATGGAGCACGGCGTACAGCGGAACATCGTAGGTGTCCATGTAGTGATGGCTGAATTCTCGAACACCTGGGTCCAGAAGCGGCCGTCCTTCCCAAGATGACGGCACTTGCAGACCGAGCCGACTCACAATGGTGGGGGCGATGTCCACGTGAGTCGCGAAGTCCAGATTGGCATAATTCCCTGCGGACTCGTCATAGATGAGGAGTGGGATCCGCAGAAATTCCTGGTAGAGAGACCCGCTGAACGCGTGACCACTGGCGCCGAAATGCTCGCCGAGGCCCTCGCCGTGATCGGCCAGAATGACCACCATCGCACTCTCGAGGTAGCCCTTCTGGTCGAGTGCGCTGAATAGCTCTTCGATGATCGCGTCGGCCTGAACTACACCGTTGTCGTATCTGTTGATCTGCTCACTCAGCGAACCTGGATTCGTCGAGGGATGAAATCGCAGGTGGCGATCCTGCCGGTAACCAAGCACATGCGACGACATGACATGGAAGTAGAAGAACGCCGGCTTCCCCGTGAATGAGGGCACCTGCTCGAGCCCTTCGAACAGTAGGCGATCATCGGTTGGCACATACTGGCGCGACGAGGTGCCGTCGAAGTACAGCGTCAGGTCGTCGCCGTAGAACTTCCGCAAACCGAACCACTGATGGTCGCCTGACAATATGAAGTTGACGTCATAGCCCTGATCGAAAAGCAGTTCGTGCAGAGCAAAGTTCTCAGGTACCAAGCTTCCGAATGATTTGGAAGCCAGGATGCTGGAGATCCCGCAGACCGAGTCGGGGCAGGTGGCCATCGCGAGCCGGACCTGTTTGAGCTTGCCGGTAGCGCTCAAGCGGTTCAAGAAGGGGCTGGTTTCGCGGTCGTAACCGTACAGTTGGAGGTGGTCCGCACGAAGCGAATCCGCCACAATCACCACGACATTCCGGCGCTCGAACGACTGGCCGCCCGCATAGTGTGATCGGACGGCGGGGCCTTCTGTTCGAAATCGGGCAGCGAACGTTGACAGCGCAAACCGGTGCACACTCGCTGAATCCATGAAGAAGCCGATCAGCGGCTCGCGCAGCAGCAGCTCGTAGCGGGGAGCTGCAGGAATCGTGTAGGCAACAGCGATCCCGGCCAGTGCCGGAACAGCGCCAGTCACAACCAGGGCCGCGACGATCGCCGACCGTCCCATACGCGAGTTCGGAGGTTTGCCGAAAAGGTGAGCGAGGCCTTCGGCCACGATGCCGGAGCGAAGAAGATAGAGCGCTCCGGCGATGACGAAGCCGCCTACGAGCACAATGACGGGCCAGCTTGTCACCGTTGCCAGATAGCTCGCCACCACCCTTGGCCGCGAGATGTAGCGTGCTGCCAGATCGACGGTTATGTTGTGCCCCCATGCGCGCGTGCTGACGAGATTTGCCGCATACAGGACCGTCAGGATGGCAAACCCTCCCGCAGACACGACCGCTATCAGTGGTCGGGCAATCCTGGGTCGGACGTTCCGGAGCGCAAGGCCCATCGTGAGCGAGCCCACAGTCAGGACGGTAGCCATGACGCAGAGGTGAAGGACGATCAGACGCTCGCCAAAGTCGAAGGAATAAGTGAAATAAGTGATGTACGCAGCACCGATCATCAGCTGGAGGCCAACAACCGCAGCCAGCCGAGACAACGGCGTGCCGCGGGTTGTCGGCCAAGCCTTGTCGAGACCCCAGGCTTGGGCGTTTGTCACGATGTCGGGTTGGCGGGTTTGGCGGTGCGCAATCCGAAGAACCGTCTGAGCCTCTCGAGGATGCCACCCGTATCCTCTGGTTGTTCGATCTGGACGATGGCGTCGAGACACGCCGCCACGCTCGGTGCGACCGCAATCCCCATACGCCGCGCCGAGGCCGGGACCGATTCGCGGCGGCCTCGCCACACGAGGATGGCACCCGCTTCAGATTCCAGCACCACGTCCAAGCAGTTCTCCGGGCGATCGTCGACGACCACATCGATCTGCAAGGCCTTGGCAATCAGCCCGCGCGATCCGTGGACGACGTACACACTGGGCATTGGGAAGCCGCGCGCCTGCAGCCATCGCTGGCTTTGCCGCTGCACCGTTCGCCCCGATGACCGCGGCCGGCTCGTGATGAAAAGGATTTCCCACCCTCGGGCATCCGCCAGCGTGGCGAGCTTGGCGATCATTCCGGACTCAATCTCTGAAAGACTTTCCCAGAAGTTATCGAGGCTCGCGAGAAACGTCCACACGGCAGCGCTTTGCCGCGGCGTGAGTGGGAGATCGGTGAGTGCGGGGGCGGCAGAAACGGAGGGCTGCGGTTCGGGCCCGGACTCCGACACATCTGGGGGTGACGCACCTACCTCCGGCGATCGAATGTCTGCCGGGTCGAGCTCTGGATACAGGCGAAGTGCAGCCTGCTCGAACGAGCCATGGAGGTCTGCAAGAACGCCATCAAGATCAAACGCGATGCGCATGCGGACCGGCGGAATCGCGTCTTGGTCGCGTGGTCGGGCGCAGATCGTCTGCGCCGCGATGAAGGGCAGTGGCGAGGAGCAGGACAAAGAGTGCGGTATTCCCAGGCAGCTGCAGGCTGAACTCCACGAGTGACTGTGCCGCGATGCCTGCAAGGCCCGCTACCGCCCCCGCACGAACCCACGAGGTTAGGGGCTCTTCTCGCCCGGTGGTCAGCCGTCGGCGGACCGTAACCAAGATCACTGCGAGAGCCGCTGCGGCAGGCACAGCAACAAGAACCCCTCCTTCAGCAAGCAGCTGAAGATAGTCGTTGTGGGCCTGGGCGTACATCACGGGCCGGCTGGCCGTTTGGTACACGAGCATGGCCCGTCCGTAGGTGCCGATGCCGGTACCGAACCATCGGAAGTCGTCGATGATGCGAACGGTGTCTTGCCAGGCTTGAAGCCGACCCGGCGAATCGACACGCGCCAGCCGAAACCGGGCAACCGTCGCGTCACCGCCCGCCCAGACGATGGCACCACCAAGAAACACGGCGAGAGATGCGGCCACCAAGAGTCGCGGACGTCGGCCTCTGAAATGCCGCCCTGCCAGGAACGCAAACACCGTCATCGCGATCACGAAGCTCGCGATGCCTGAGCGCGAGCCGGTTACAACGAGTGCCATTCCCATCAAAAGGGCACAAAAACTGACGAGCAAAAAGCGGCTGGCCTCGACTGTCACCAGCCAGCGCAGCTTCGCCGCCACGCCGCTCCTCCCCGCTCGCCACGTCTGTGCCAGCACGGCGCAGGCATAACCTACGACGAGCGGCAGCGCCATCACCATCCACCCGGCAAAGTGATTCCTGTTGATAAAGGGGCCGAACGGATTACCACCTTGGCGAGGCTCCCAGAATCCGTACACCACGGGATGCGCCAGATCGCCCGGAAACGCCTTCTGAATCAAGCCGACGACCGTGAGGGCGATTCCAATGCCCATCACCTGGTTCAGAAGCCATTCCAATGACATGAAGCGCAGCCTGCTCACGAGGCCCAGTAGAAGGAAGGAAAACGCTACGAACAACGTCAGGGCCACGAGCGTCGACGGAGGAGCGATCGACAACGCGTGCAGAGACGCTGGGTGATAAGCCACCGAGTACTCGCGGAAAAACTGATCGAAGGCTGGGGACAAGCGCTCGAGAATGGCGTACGGCAGCGCGATCAGTTGACAGCCGATCGCGATTGCCACGACTGCCAGGGCAATCCCCAACCTCCTAATCCGATAATCCCCCCACGCGCGGGTGACAAAGACAGCACGGACGCCCACCCCTGCGCATACGGCCGCGAGTGGCCAGTAAGCCCATGGATAAACGCCACCAAACGCAAACGCTCCCCACGCGAGCGCAGCGACGAGAAAGCGCTCAGATAACGCCGTCACGCCAAGACAGTGACTTGAAGACGATACGGCGGAAGGATGGATGGCCCAGCAAGGCAATTGCGGCCTTGCGGTGCCAGTTGAAGGACGCCGTTTCCTGCAAGAGCGGAATCACACCGTTGACGCGCGCCAGCTCGATGATCTCGTCGATCGAGTCATCGGAGAGCCGTGCGGCAATCCGCCGGAATGCGAGACCCACGCGGATTTCCTGACCGAGACGCCGGCGCCACAGCCGTTCGTAGCGTCCGAGCGTCCCCGCGTTGACGCGATTGCGCCGCAGCGCGTCGTCGAGGACTTCGGCGGCGAGCGAGCCGCTGAGCAGGCTGTAGTGAATGCCCCCGCCGGTGGTGGGCTTGACCAGGCCGGCCGCATCGCCGACGGCGAGCACGCGATCCGAAAAAGTTCTCGAGACGGGTCCCAGCGGCAGCATTTTGAGCCGCGGCGCGGGAAGATCTGCCGGATCGAGCTTGACGCTGGCGCAGAGTCCGGTGACAAGCCGCGTGAATCGGTCACGAATCTTCGTGGCGCTCATCAGACCAATCCGTGCATGCGGCACCGCATCGCGTCTGATCGGCACCAGCCACGCGAAGCCGGATGGCGCCACCTCGCGGCCGAAACGGACCTCGATTTCTGGCCGCTCCGGAAAAGGGGTTTCCATCTGGGCGCTCTGCAAAAAGACGTCGGGCAGTCCTAACCCCAGCGCCCTGTGGAAACGATAGCTCGCGCCGCACGCCAGCACGCAGGTCCGGGCATGGACAGGCGGGTGTCCGTCACCCACCGTCACACGCACAGCATTGGATTCGACGTGCACCGTCTCGGCTCGCCAGCCCGCGCGGATCTCGGCGCCTGAGCTTTGAGCGCTTGCCGCGAGCTGTTCGTCGAACCGTGCACGGTCGATGATCACCGCGCGAATCCGATTGCTTTTTGCGGTGACCGATTGCCCGGCGGCTCCCCAGAAACGGGCAGACTCGGCTTCTCCGAGGATCGTCGTCCGTGGAAGATCGAACTCGTCAAACGCTTCGAGGCCCATCAGCCCCGTGCAATGGACGGGTGAGCCGATCGCCGGATGTTCCTCGAGAACCAGCACGTCGTGACCACGATCGGCAAGGAGCCGCGCCGTCATGGAGCCGGCAGGCCCTCCGCCAATTACGACAACGTCTCGTGTGTCACGAGGGGTCAGGAGGCACTCCGTTCACCAAAGAATCGTCGCCCATTATCTCCGAAAGCATCACAAGCCGTGATTGTCGCCTTCGCCGATGAATTGAATGCCGGAGAGATACCGCGGCGCCGTTTCTGACACCTTGCGGCAATGGGCCACGCGTCCCTTCAAGTCCACGAGCGAGTTGTCGCCCAACGTGAGCTGAAAATCATGGATGGCACCAACTTCGAACTCTGTGTCGGTCAGAATGGCCATCCCACCAAGGCTGATTTCACTGACGGTCACGGGCACATCGAGAGCGACAGCGCGGCCGTTCATCTGACCGACGATTTGTATCCGAGGACTACGGCGACGATCTATGCTCACGGGCTTCTAACCGATCAGCGACGCGTCGTCTTTTGCGGGGGGCTGCTCGAACCACCGCCATGCACCCCGGACTACCCGTTTTGCATAAAGCAGTGGAAGTGGCGTCCGGCTCGATAACGCATACACCTCACGCATGTAGCGGCGCGGCGGAAACAGGTGTTCGCGGACGAGACGAAACCGATCCCGCCACGTCGCTAACGCCTGGAGATCGTCCACTACGTTGTGCACATGCCGGCGAGGGGCCAGATACGCGGCCGTCGGCTCGGATGCCACCGGCGATCGC
Source organism: uncultured Acidobacteriota bacterium (assembly GCA_963846425.1). Taxonomy (GTDB): domain Bacteria; phylum Acidobacteriota; class Vicinamibacteria; order Vicinamibacterales; family UBA2999; genus JACCSI01. Next base: position 889,406 of record CAWJVW010000005.1, read on the forward strand.
CAGCGCGGATCGGCAAGGACGTGCCCAGGAATCGACGTGTGGAATCGGTGGATTGTGCGATCGAGGCTGCGCCGACACACTGCCGCGACCTTTCGCCGCTCGACGAGATCCATGAAGCGCTCCCACTCGGCGGCAGTCAATCCCGACGCGATCAGATGGACGTCGTACAACCAGATCAATCGGTTGGAGTCGAAGTGATGCGCCACCCGGTGAACGCACGCCAGTAGCAGGGCATCTGTGGCAGAAGGAGCCCGCGCATTCGATCCCAATTGAGGCACCGAAACGGCCGAGCGCACAAGCTCTTCAAACCCCAGCACAGCCCCAAACACTTGCGGATTGGCAATTCGCCAATGAAGGTCAACGACGTGAACGAGCACGTGATTGCGGTGCTTACGATAGGCCGCCTGATATGTGAGAAGCGCGCCCGTCGCCCGGCTAGGCAATTCGTAGCCAAGGCCATGCAGAATTCGTCCGACCGCGTCACAGGCGCCCGGCGCCACCAGCAGGTCTGTATCCACACGAGGACGCAGGTCAGGGCGGTCGTACCAGCCGTACGCGAGGTGAGCGCCCTTCAACAACAGTGCGTCGATCCCCTCTTGCTCGAAGGCGTCCATCGCCTGTCTGATTTCGGCCTCGCGGACGAGGTCTGTGGCGAGTTCGAGCTTCGCACGTAACTGCAAACGCGCCTGGAGCGCCGGTGGGAGATCGACCGCCGCCGATACCCGATGTGCCAGCAGAGGCAGAACCCCGTGGTACTCCGCGCGCTCGCAAACGGTGTCAGGGTCGTAAGACGCGAGCGAAGCGCACAATTCCCGATTGCCCAGTACGATGCCGGCGAGTACGGTGTCGAGATCACCGGTCATCGTGGTTTGCGACGAGGACCCCACCACGCCCGAAGTGTAATGCCGATACGAAGACGTGCTCGGATGATTCGCCCGGAATGGCGCGCCCATCGAGAAAAACCCACGCGTGGCCCTCGAGGCGTTCGTTCTGCCGACGAAATCCCACCTTCAGCGTGGGGTTGGCGCCCAGACGCGACAGCTCTCGGTACAAGAGCAGGCTGGACTGCAGGCAGTCGTTGTCCCTGCCAAACCATCGGCGTAGCCGGTCGACCGCAACCAGCACCCTGCGCTCGGCGTCCGGATTCCGCGGTACGTGGCGATCCTTCCATGCCCACTTGGCCAGGCGCTGAAGGGGGACGATATGCTTCAGAACTCCGAGCGTCGCGTAGGTGGGCGCGAGGCGACCGATTGTCGGTGCCGTCCTGATCCGGCGATAGAGGTCGTGTGTCACTCGATCGCGGCCGTTTGAGGCGCCGGGCGAAGCTCCGAATCGCAAAGCCCGGCAGCAACGGTTTTGACCGCCGCCATCAGCCGAGGAAACTGCGGAAATCGTGGCGGATATTCGATTGAAAAGACCGGGACGCGCTCGGCGACCAGCAGGTAGTCCTCGACCAGGCGTCGAGTGTGCGCCGCGTCGGCCTCATCGAAGCAACGAGCATGTGTGACGAGGGCAGCAAATGCCTGCACCGACGGCACGCGACAAGGCTCCGCCGGCTGGCTCAAAGTGTCGTCTTGACGCAATAGAAACACCGCTCGCAGAGGCCCATCATCCGGAAGGGGTGCGTGTTGTTCGATGTCATGAGCGGCACGTGCCGCCAGGCGAGACGCCGAGTGGTCGAAGTGCTGCCGGGAATCTTGCCGCAGGCCTGGAGTGAACGGGAGGAGGTGAGCCTGAATCATTGAGCCCTTCGGCTCGATCACCAACGCATCATCGGCAACCTGACGATAGCCGTCCCGTCCAAGGGCGTATGCCAGCGTGGACTTACCAGAACGTCCGACACCGCAAAACGCGAAGACCCCACTAGTCCCCAGAACCGCGCTCGCGTGGAGGGCTTGGCGTCCCAGGGCCTGGAGGATGATCGGCTGGATCACACGTGCGAAGGCGTCAGCGACGACTGACGACCTAACGCCGCCGGCCGCCCACGCACGCACCGTCGTGGATCCGAGGGAAAAGACGAAGACCCCTAGGTCTCGCCACTCAATCCAACGCACGTTATCGCGTGCCAAGCCGCGCGCGAAAACCGTCCCACCCTCGTCGCGCCAGACGCACACCTCTCGCGCAGCCGCGTCTGGCCGCGCAGTTTGCCGCCGTTCGAAAACGAGCGTGAGCACAGCTTCGCCGTCACGACTCCGCCGTTCGGTCGTCTACCCCTCCGGATTGGGCGGTTTTGGCTTACGCGCTTCGCCAGGGTCGGCGGGGTTGACGGAGTCCTTGCCGCCGCCGCCTTTCAACACATCACCGACCGTGCCGACCACTTTCAGTGTGGGTGTCTCCCACGTCTGACGGGTCGGGCTGTCAACCGCCTTGTTATTCGAGCTCATGTGACCTTCCCCTTTTAGTGATTCTGCACCGCTATTGATACCTACCGAGCTGAGTTCGTGCCCATGCCTCGAGAGTTATGAGTCTCCACGCCTGCACCATCGTGCGCGGCGACTGATCGAACGCGCCCTCCACGTAGGACCGTGCGCCGCCCGGCTCTACGACGCCGAGGTCGGAAAGCGCGGAAAAGTCCCAGAAGCGAGGCGCCAGCTTCTTCGCTTCTGGCGACGCCACGGTCGCGAAAAACGAAAAAGCCAGTACCTTGCGCTGCACCTCGAAATTCAAACCCGGGAATCGCCGATGCACGGCCGCGCGCACCAACCCTTTCGTACGATTGCCGCGAGTCAGAATCTCGGGGGGCGTGCGATACATGTGTTCGACGAGATCCGCGTCCCAATACGGGTGTTGGAAGCGCACGCCCATACCGCGTCCCAGGTCGTGCTGCTCTTCAAAAAACAGCGACATCAGCGGGTCGTGGAGAAACGCGCGGAGCTCTCGTGCGTAAAATCCGTCCTTCGGACGCGCCTCGACAACTCTGGCTTCTGCGCGACGCTTCTGCTCGCGCCGCACCTCGGCATCCGGGCCAACCCACGCGGGATCGGCGGCAACCCGGCGCTCGGCCCGGTCCTTGTCCCACCCGGCCGGATCGATCGACGACCGAACGGCGCCGGCCAGCGGACGGAAGCCGAAGGTCCAAAGCGTGCTCCAGGTCACCCAGAACCATCGGGAGTTGAACGAACGGTGCCACGTCCTTGCGAGGCGAATAACGCCGGAGAGATCCCCACGCCGTATCAAATCTGCGCTCAGATACGGGCTCACGTTGAGCCACTCGTCACCACCCTCCCCCGTCAGGATGGTCCGCACATTCTGCTGTCGACCGCGGCGAGCGAGTTCCAGATACGCGGGTATCCAGGTATTGAATAGAGGGGCGCCGAGGCGTTTGTTGAGTTCGAGACCCTCCTCAAGCAACCCGCGCGAACCTGCCGCTTCGAGAAACCCAATCATGTCGTGCGGAAGCCCCAGACTGCGGGCCACCGAAGTCTGGCGCAGGCGCTCGTCGCACTCGGGATGGGGGAACGCCAAAGAGAGCGCGACCGGGTCCTGCGCCCCCGAGGCACGCGCATAGTCCGCGGCTACAGCAGCCACGCTGACCGAATCAAAACCGCCGCTGAGAAAAATACCGGTTCGGCCGCTTCCAAAGCACCGTTGCACAGCACGCGCGAGCTGTTCATCAAATTGATCGGCTTCCGATGCCGTGAGGTAGTCCACTGGGCCCGAAAACCGGTCCCAATGGCGCTCGAGTCGCGCCTGCCCCGAATCGAAAAGAAGGCGGCAACCTGGCGCGATCCGTTTGATCGATTCAAAATATGTCTCTTCCACCTGCGGCCATCGCTGGCACAGATGGTCGGCGAGAGCTGGCCGGTTGAGGCTGCGGGAAACACCTGGACACGAGAGAAGCGCATGCTGCGAAGAGCCCAGCAGCCACGTCGACGACACTTTGGTGTAGAAGAGTGGATGCGATCCTACGGGGTCACGCACGACCATCGCAGTGTTGCGCAATCGATCGACAATCGTCAGCGCGAAACTCCCGCGAAGCTGCGGGATGAGCGCGTCTCCTATCCGGCCGTAAGCTGCCAGCACGAGCTCTTCGTCAGAGGCATGCACCGATAGACCAGCAGTCCGGGCCAGGTCATCTCGGTCGTATAGCAAGCCGTCGAGGAAAACTTGGACGTGGCCAGCTCCGATGAACGGCACTCCCTTGGCCACCAGCCGACCGGATTCGTCCCACGACAGATGGAGGATCCAGTCGCGCTCTCGGTCGTCTCTGGGAATCAGGTCTGACACCGCCACGGCCTGACTAGAGTTCATGAGGTGCCGAGCAGCCCCTCCCGCTCGAGATCGGCCACCAATGCGTCCAGCTCGTTGGAAACGCGTGTCGCATCGACAGCGAATTCCTGCACGAGACGCTGAACGACCTGGTCTCTCTCAAGGCCTTCACTTATCAACTCCCAAACTCTCGCACCCGTTTCATTGAGCTCGAAAATTCTGTTCGATTCGAGATGTACGAGGACAGTCCCTCCCGGCATTCGCCGGGCCAAAACCTGGGGGAGTGGTTTCAGGCGAGAATCGGCCATTGCAACAGTGGTTGTTGTCACGCGAGCCAGATGAGCATACGGGTCGGTCCGGACAAGTGTCAACAATTCCGCCTGTCGTTTTGTACTGTTGAAGGCACCTAGAGTCGCACGAAGGATACAGCCCGGGTCGGCGGGAATCCCTCCACACCCTGCGCCTCGCCAATCTTCTGGAAGCGGCTCCCTGCTCGTCGTCGCAGGTCCGACCAGCTGCCCGACTCCACAAGTCGGCCATGCTCGATCACGTGAATGACATCCGCAGTCCGAACTGCCGAGAGACGGTGAGTGATCACGATGATGGTCATGCGGTGCCGCAGCGTGTCGATGGCCTGCTGAATCCGAGCTTCATTCTCCGAATCCAGTGCATTCGTGGCTTCGTCTAGAATCATGAGACGCGGTCGACGCAGTAGCGCGCGCGCTAGCGCCAGGCGTTGGCGCTCGCCTCCGGAAACGAGTACTCCCCGATCCCCCAGAATCGTCTCGAGCCCGGAGGGGAGTCGCGCGACGAAGTCGTCGGCAGCTGCCATACGGAGCACCTCCTGCAAGTCCTCTTGCGTGGCGTCGGGCCTTGCCCAGAGGAGGTTGGCTCTCACTGAGTCATGAAACAGAAAGGTGTCTTGATTCACGTATCCGATCTGTTCGCGCCATGCGTTCACACGACTGGCATCGAGGGTCTGCCCGTCCACGCGGACCGCGCCCTCAACTGGCACTATCAGCCCGAGCAGCAGATCGGCGAGCGTGCTCTTCCCTGCGCCCGACGGGCCCACGATGCCAGTGGTCGTCCCCGCCTTGATGACCAGATCGATGTCGTTCAGCGCCGGCTCGTCGGGCCGGGCGGCGTATCTGAACGTCACGCGGTCGAATTCGATTTCGTGCTCGAACACGATCGGTCGTTCATCGACGGGTGCCGGCTCCGCGGCCGCCAGGCAGCGCGTCTCGAGTTCGTGGAACGCGGCGAAGCCAGGCAGGACGGTGGCAAACGCCTGGGCACGCTCGAACAGTCCTGTGAGTCGTGGCATTAGTCGCGCAAAAAGGAACAGCAGCACCAGGAGGTGTGCGGTCGACAGGGCAAGCACCTCTCGCGACGTGTAGACGATCGCGGCAAGAAGGATCGCGGTTCCCACGACCGTTTCCTGGCGAAGCCGGGCATAGCCTCGGATGGTTCGAAGATTGACTTGCTGCACCTTTTCGGTCAGGCCTGCAAAGATCTGCTCGTGTCGGTGCACGGCGCCGTAGCTCTTCGCGGTCTTCATGCCGCCTAGATGTTCGGTGATAGAGCTGTGGAGTCGGGCTCGCGACATTGATTGTTCGGCCCCGAGCTGATGTGAGTCGGCGATCCTACCGCGCAGGATGAACGCCAACACACCTCCGCTCACAAGTACCATCGCCGTCGCTTCGGGCGACACATACAGCGCTACAGAGATGTAAGTGATTGCCACGAGGGTGACGACCGTGAGATCGATCAGGTCGTGCGCGGCTGTGCCCACACGATCGAGCTCGCTCGTAAGCACGTGAGTGAAGTCCGACAAGCGGCTCCTGGCAAAAAACAACCATTGTGCTCCGCCGATGGCGCGGTAGAGCCGCATGCGAAGCATCGCCTCGGTCTTCTGCCGCACGGCGGCACTCAGCATCGTGTTCCAGCGCTGCAGGGCACTCTGGCCGATAGCAACGCTGACGTAAACCGTGAGCACGGCGGCCAATGTCGGCTGCAGGCCCACCGATGCAAAGGCGCTCGAGAGTACGGGGCCGACGCGGTCCACTGCTGAACCTGCCTGCGCGTCCACGCCCACCAACTGTAGAAGGGGTACGAGCAACAACAGGCCCACGCCTTCAGTGAACGAGAGGCAGACCATGACCATCGCCGATAGCAGGACGTTGTGCGGTGAAGCAGCGAAGAGGGCTGCGACAAACCGTCGCAGTGTCCTCGACGTGGTGTTGACGGGCACGCTCAGAATTTCCTTCCGCGCGATTCCCAGCTGCCCCGAAACGTGATCCAGAACGACAGCATGATCAGGCGCACATCGAGCGAGAAACTCTGCTGGCGCAGATAGAGCGCGTCATAGCGAAATTTCTGGCGCCGCGGCAAATCACGCGGTGCGTAGATTTGCGCCACGCCAGTCAGTCCTGGCCGCACCGCACAACGGCGCTCGAACCCCGGAACCTCCTCCAGTTTTTCGACCCGACCGTCACCCTGGACCTCGATCTCTCCCGGCCTGAGCGCCCGTGGTCCCACGAAACTCATGTCGCCGCAGACGATATTCCAAAGCTGCGGCAACTCGTCCATGGCCGTCGCTCTCAACCAGTGGCCGACACGCGTGATGCGCGGGTCATCGGCACTAGCTTGCATCGGGCCGACTCGAGCTTCGGCGTTCGGCACCATCGAGCGGAATTTCCATACGAAAAACGTCTGGCCACCGAGTCCAACTCGCTCTTGACCATAGAAGACGTTCCCGCCGTCCTCGAGCTTGATGGCGGCGGCAAATGCCAACCAAAGAGGCGCCGACAGTACCGAGTCCCGTCCCCGCAAGACCTGCATCGAATCCCCGCTTCAACATCTCACTCAGTCCGCGAGGTGCACGTTTGATCGCTGTCGCTCCCGCGTCCGGCGGCATCACGCCTTCAGTGACGGACGGCACTAACAAGCCTTGTCGGGAAAAGCCGCGTCTGGGTCCACGCGAGGGGCAGTTTTTCAGTGAGCACCGCGGCGACGCCCAAATACAGGAACCCGTTGAAGCTGATGCGGTAGCGCAACCCGGTCGGTCCGATCGCGATCATCAGCAGCGTGAGCACTCCGACGACGACACAGATCCAGCCCGCGGCTGAATGGACAGCGGAGCTCGCCATCGACCTCCACAACCACGACACGCCAAAAATCCCGACGGCAAGGCTGAAAAGACTTGCACACACGGCGACAACGTTGCGCATCGAAAATACGGGAGCTGCAAAGTTGAACCCGGTCAAGGTGACCCCGAGCTTGAAGAGCGCAGTCTTCGCAACATCGCCGGGATTCGCCGCCATGTAAGCGAGGGCATACCGTCGCAGCTGCCCGTCGTACTCCAGCTCGCCGAGCGTCAGGGCATGCGCGGCCTGATCAGCTGAACAGTCGTGCATGAAAGTGCCCACCACACCCTGCTCACGGATTCCTTCGCGTGTGTACACGCAGTTGGACTTGAAGAGCACTTCGCCGTCATGGCTCGACCCGAGATGAAACTGCCCAAGCACCATGCTATTGCGAAGGCCCCATGCCCCCATGCCGACCAGAACGCCGAGCACAATGGCAACACCAGTGGCACGCGCGGGCCGGAAGCGCGAATGACCAATCGCCAAGAGTCCGACCGCAATCAGGACAAGTTGGGACAAGGTGCGTGTGAGAGCGGCAAATGCCGCGAGACTGATCACCAGCGGCAGAAGGCTCCTTGCGACGTTCGTGCCGTGCTGGGGTCTGGCCACAAATGTGATCACCAAGGCAAACAGAGACCACTCGAGTGCCGCAGCCAGCAATGTGTCGTCCCAAATCGGTCCGTGCCAAACGATATATGGATCGAGACTCGCGACGATGCCCGTTGCCAAGGCCAGCCCGGGACCGCCAAGTGCAAGCGCAAACGCGGCAATCGCGGTCACGAACAGAACCACAACTGGCACATGGAGGTAGGGCCACGCCTTTTCAGGAAACGTCATCAAGGCAGCAGCCAGATAAAGGGACTCGCCTGGCAATTGGAGGGCTCGCAGTCCACTGAAGGCGAATTCGCCGCGACTGACAAGATTCTGCGCCAGCCACGTGGCCGCATTCGGCGTTTCGAAACGACGTTCCTGCAGGGTCGCACTCATCCCCTGCACGACGAAACAGAGGAGGGCGACAACGATAAGGACGCGCCGCCCTGAAAGGTTCGGATCAGGGATGCGAGACATGCGCCTGCTTGGGTCGTGCGCGATCGGCGTCGGTGGGCAATCCGCGGAGCTCCCGAAAAAGGCCCATGTACCGCGCTACTTGAGCCTTGCGATCGAAACCGATTCCTATTGCCCTGGCGTTGGCACCGTAGGAAAGAGCCATCGCCCGGTCTCGATAAAAGGCGAGAATCTTATCTGTCAGATCTCGCGCGCTGCCAGGCTGCGCCACCAAACCGCATTCACCTTTGCGTGCGATCGCGGCCACCTCGCACGCCTCTTCGACCGCCGCAACGAACGGACGGCCCGCAGCGAGAATCCCGTAGAGCTTGCTCGGAACGATGTAGCCCGCAAGGCCTTGCTGGAGCGAAACCAGGAAGAGATCGGCGGCGGCGAACGATTCACCCAACTGCTCTTTTGGTTGAAACGGGAGGAATGTCACGTTTGTCAGTTCCAGCGCACGTGTCCGGTCCTCCAGCATTTGTTTCCTGACACCCTCTCCTTGAATGACGATCTGCAGATCCGGAACATCACGGAGTAGCGCTGCAGCCTCAATCACGGTCTCGAGTCCCTGCGACAGACCGATGTTGCCCGAGTGCATCACGACAAACTTCTCGTCCAACCCGTGTCGCCGAGAGAATTCATTGAGCCTGGGTCCCGGAGTGATAGCGGCGGTGTCAGCCCAGTTCGAGATCACCACGGTTTGACCGGCCCGTGCGCCCTTGCCCTCAATCAGCCGCTGGCGCATCGTGTCACCGAGCGCGACAACACGCGTGGCGTTGCGGCACAAAAAGCGATTGACACCCTGCAGCGCGGCATCGACGGCTCCGCTATGGAAGTCGTCGAGAAGTGCGCCGACTTCGGGGAACAGGTCCTGGTAAGCCATTACCAGGGGCGCGCGAAAGCGTTTGGCAGCCAGCCAACCAGCGAGACCGATAATCGGGGGATCGGTAAGTGCGACGACCACGTCCGGTCGATCGAGGCGCAGGCCGGCCCAACAGGCCGAGAGAAAATAGCTCACGTAGTTGGCCGCGCGTCCGATGAACCGACGCTTGGAGAAACGCGTGCCGCTCGCGCGCAGAATCTCGATACCGTGATGCTCCTCTTGGCTCACGATTCCACGTGACGCCGGCGCCGGGGCTCCTGAGGTGGGGTGCGGGAGAAGAGGTACTCCAGCGACCACCGTCACTCGACAGCCGTGATCGCGGACCAAGCCCTCACAGAGTTCGGTCAGCAGCTGGCCCGTGGCTGCCGTGTCTGGATAAAAGGAGCGATTGAAGAAGGCGATGTGCACGGTCAGGTCACTCTGACTCGATCAGCTCGTCCGGTCGCGCAGGCTTCCGCGCCGTCGCCACCATACTCTTCCACAAGTAGGGCACTCTTCCGACCCCTGTGATCCTGATCCTCTCGAAACCCGCGTTCTGCAGTGCCTCGCACAACGTTCGGTAGGAAAAGAACTTGATGTGCCCATCATCCCAAAGCGGGTTGAAGTGCTTGTCGAATCGTCCCGATAGCGCCACAGCGACGTTTTTTAGATAGCCGTGATAGGGCGTCGACAACACAAGCAGCCCTCCGGGTTTGAGCAGATCAATCAGGCTCCGCAGAATCTGGCGCGGGGCATGCACGTGCTCGAGCACCTCGACACACGTGATCCCGTCGAATTCCGCCAAGCCCGGCGGAGGCTGCGAAAAGTCCGCACACACGAACGGGATCTCCGGATAAGACTCGCGCGCGACAGCGATTCCGCTGGATGAGGGATCGATCCCGCAGGTTTTGAAGCCTCGACGTGCAAGCAAAGACACGAGATATCCGTTGCCGCAGCCGGCATCGAGAAGTCGGGCTCCCGTGGGAAGCTCGGAAACCGCGTCCAGCACTCGTCGATAGACGGTGCTGTCTCCATTCCATGTGGAGCCGGAGGCACGGTACTCATACATGCTGCGGAAGAGCGGCCCTGCAGAACAGTTCTACGTATCGCCAGCCAGCCAGGCGGATCCGCTCCAGAACAAGCGGGCCCGGCAGCCACTGTTCAAACTCAAATCGCAACGGTGGCTCCGCGATCGCGATGTTGAACACGGCATTTCCTCCGAGCTGCTCCAACCACCCGATCGCTTGTTCGAGATCGATGGCAAATTCTGGAAGGTTGAACTCGGCGCTCAAGAGCTCGCACGGCTGATTGAGTCCCTGAATCGCGTTCCACTCGAATCCTTCGATATCGAGCTTGATGTATCGCGGGCGTCCATGCTGCTCGATCAAGGCGTCGACAGTGATCATCCGGATGTCGTTGCCGCGTGGCTCGGGCATCGCGAATCCAAACCGATTGTTCAAGGGATCTGTGAGCGCGCCAACCCACCGTTCGCTCATCGTGTTGAAGGCTGAGCCCGGCTCGAACTCCCAGAAAGTGCCGCGCCATGTCTGGTAAATATTTCGGCTTTTGCCCCAACCGACGCTCCTATGTCGAAAATCAGACCGGATGGCTCGCTCCCGAGTAGTCGCGCGTAAAAGCGCGATTCCAACCACGTCCGGCGCGCGTACCCCGGGTGGCGCGCCCAACGCCAGGCCTGATAAGGGGCTGATTGCCTGAAACGATAACTGTCTCTCAGTCGCTGCAGTGTCGTGGCTACGTCAACCATTGGCCTGCAGGGGCTTGGTCAAAATGTGGTTCCCGAGGACCAGCGTATCCATCCGCGTGCGCAGAAAACAGTCGAGCGCCTCGGCGGGGCGCAGGACGATGGGTTCGTTTTCGTTGAACGACGTGTTCAGAATGACGGGCACGCCTGTGTGGCGCTCGAAAGCGCGGATCAGCTCCCAATAACGCGGATTGCTCTGGCGGCTCACGGTTTGGAGGCGCCCGGACCCATCGACATGCGTGACTGCGGGGATGACATCACGTTTGTCTTCACGAACCGGATACACGTGCATCATGAAAGGGTCTGTCACCGATCCCGAAAAATACTGATCGTGGGCTTCCTCGAGCACACTGGGTGCAAAGGGACGGAACTTCTCGCGAAACTTGATCTTGGTGTTGATGATTTCGCGCATGTCGGCGCGCCGCGGGTCCGCCAGGATGCTGCGATTGCCGAGCGCTCGCGCGCCCCATTCCATGCGACCCTGGAACCAGCCGACGATTTCCCCTTGCGCGATGCGAGCCGCAGTCCATTCTACGAGCGAGGTCTCGTCGGGCATCACACGCACGTCGCAGCCAGCCGCGTGAAGGTCCGCAGACCGTGCTGCAAGCGCCTCGTCGATCTGGCCGTTCACGAACTCCGGACCCCAATAGCCGTGCGTCATCACAAAACGCCGCGGCTTCCCGAGCACCTGATTCCAGACATGGAACGCGGCGCCCAGCGCCGTCCCGTTGTCGCCTGACGCCGGTTGAATGTAGACGTCAGTAAACGGCGTGTTGCTGCGGATCTTCCCGTTGGCCACGCTATTCATGGCGCAGCCTCCCGCCAGGCACAGATGCCGCTGACGCGTTCGGGCGTGCAGACCATTCAACACGTGGAAGGTTGCCTCCTCGAACACCGCCTGAAGCGAAGCCGCAATGGCTTCATGTCGAGGCGTGACGGGCTCATCGGGCCGCCGAGCAGGGCCGAGCTCCCGTTCGAGCTTCTGACTGAAGACCCTGTCGATCACCGGCTCCCCATCGTCCCACGTCATGCGCGCCCCGCCCGACCAGTGCGTGAAGTACGTGAGGTCGAGCTCGAACGTGCCTCCGGCGCGGAGTCGAACAAGTTTGCGCAACTGATCCACAAAGTCCAGTCGGCCATAGGGTGCCAGCCCCATCACCTTGAATTCGTCGCCGTATTTCGCGAACCCGAGATACTGGGTCAGTGCCAGGTAGAGCAGCCCGAGGGAGTGGGGGAAATACGTGCGATGAACAACGTTCAATGTCGAGCCGCGGCCGATCGCCCACGAGGTGCTCACGAAATCGCCAAAGCCGTCGATTGCACAGACCGCCGCCTCGTCGAAGGGCGAGACAAAGAACGCGCTGGCGAGGTGGGCGGGATGATGCTCGACCCAGTGGAAGACCGGCTGCCTGGCCTCGTCAGCAAGCCCTAATGCAGTGGCCAGGGCGCGGGGAAGTGCCTGAACCTTCTGGAAATTCGCGGCGCGGTCTCTCACCAGCCCATGGCGAGGGCGGTGTTTGAGGGCAAAGAGTGCCTTTCGCCACAGGTGAGCGCGTGGATTGCGCGACACGGCCACGTGATCGATCTCACGGCTGGTGACCTTCGCCATCTGCAAACAGGCACGAATCGCCTCGCCCGGAAATCCCGCCACGTGCTTGATGCGCCGAAAGCGCTCTTCCTCGGCAGCGGCGACCAGCTCCCCGTCGCGAATCAAAACGGCCGAGACGTCGCCGTGGTAAGCGTTGATGCCAAGAACAATCATGGAATGTACATCAGTGGAATGCGTGCTCGACCCGAAGACGCTGGTCGCGCGGATAAAGCAACAACGTTCCCCATACTCCGTCTGGATCGGGATGCGTTTCGGTGGGTCTTGTCACGATGCGGCGATCGCTGAATCGGTACGCTGAATAGTCGTGCGCTGTGATCAGGCTGCTGATCGCGCGGTCCTCCTCTGGGGTGTGCGACTCGACCCAAAGCAGCGGCCGCTTCGTCGAGATGGCGGCATCGCATCCTTTGAGGGCAAACACGCCGCCGCCTTCGATATCCATCTTGATGAAGTCCGGATACCCACCCTCTCGAGATCGGAAGAACGTGTCCAGTGTCGTTGTCGGAACTTGCACTGTGTTTGCTCCGGTCTCGGCTTCGGCATGCGCCCAGTCCTTCAAGAGCGACGATACGTGGTGGTGATGCCCGATGAAGAACTCGGTCAATCCCTCGCGATCCGAACAGGCCATGGGAACCGCCTCAACGGTGATGGCTCGGTTCAGTGCCAGATTTGTCTCGAGTTTTTTCAGTGTTTCAGGCGCAGGCTCGAAGGCAACAATCTGACTGGCCGTGCCGTCGAGCAGACGTGAACACCAAATCGAAAAGAGCCCGAGGTTAGCGCCCACATCCGCCACGACCATTCGGTCTTGCAGAAACTTCCCGCCCCTGAGGACGCGAGCGAGAAACGCGTACTCCTCGGCATCCCAGAGACCCAGAACCGCGTGGTAGTTCACAGTCCGGTCGTATCGGAGCCGTAGACCCTTCATCGGACCGAAATGAATCCGATAATCCTCGCCTTCCTTGAAATACAGCGAGAAAAGTCTGCGCAGCAATGCCGAATTGAATCGGCCGTGCCGCAGTTGACGGAGCGATATCACAGTTTTTGGTTAGGGGCGCCTAGTCGTTGTCAGCTGAATCAGCGGCGCGGATCCACAGCACGAGCGGCGCCATCGTCTCGTCATCGCGGCGGAAGTCACGCTGAAGCCGAGCATGCATCTGATCGAGAAACTGCCGTCCACCCGAATCTTCAAAGAACCGGCGATCGCCGTATGCCGTCCAACGCGGATCGAACTCGACGAGGTGCAACTGCGGGTCGTCGAGGGCGTTCAGCATGTCGGTCGAACGCTGGGCCAGCAAATAGGTCGCTTGGATATCGGTGTGCAGAATTGGCCAGTTCGGATGGCGGTCGGACAGCCAGTAAAAGCGCAAGCCTTGAGTGAAGAAAATGGCCCACCGATCGGATGGAATGAGACTCCGCAACGAGGCACGTTGATGGTCCTCGCGCGCGTATGACGTCAGCCCAAACACACGGGTAATGGCACGCGGCCAGTAGAACGCACCACTGAGCAGACACACCAGCGCGAGACCCGCCATCAATGGTTTGCGAGCGCGACGACCGAAATGAGCGTACTGAACAGCCCACCTGTCAAACACAATGGCTGCGTAGAGCAGCAGAAACGCGGCTCCGGGAAACACGAAATGAGTGGACTGCGATTTCAGAACCGGCAGCAGCGCCCACGAACCCATCGAGATCAGAAGCCATACCCGTCCGTCGCGAAAGACGTGCGTCCGCACGAGCGGCAGGAACGAAATCGTGGCCGCGCCAAGCAGCACCAGCCAGACCCACAGGAGCTTGGTGTACAGCTTCACGACCCAAGTCGACCTTGCAGGGTAATCTACCAACGGAAACCAGTACGTCCACTCGAGATGCGGCTGAAGCCGCCCCGTCAACCAGAAGAACACCGTGGGGACCGCAAGCGCGACGCCGATGCCGCCCGCAACGGCAGCGATTCGTCGAGCCGACGTCGGCCAGATGCGATCGCCCGCGAGCCAACTGGCCAGGGGAATCCACGTGACGAGGGCGAACCCGTACAGCACGGCAACAATCTTGAAGGCCATACCGACACCGATCCACACCCCCGCCATCAGCCACTTCCAGGACTCGAGCCGAGCGTCGTGAGAAGTAGCAGTCGCAAAGGCCAGAAGACCGCAGACAAACACCAGGCCTTCCGGGAGGAGGAAGATCTGCTCCATGAAGATCCCGGCGGTCGCAACGAGTACCGACCCGACGATCGCGGTCTGTGAACCGAACCGCGGACGGAGCACGAGAACCGTCGCGATGCAGGAGGTGCATAGGAGTGCGGTGATGAGCACTGACACACCGGCATGTGTCGCGGCCCAGGGCAGAGCGAGGTAGGCCGCAACGAGGTAGTAAAGGCCAAACGACTTCGACGGCGCAAAGGTGTAGAAAGGAAACCCTTCCGTCATCGATCGACCAATCACGAGATATTCGAGCCCGTCGTAACCCCAGCCCGAGTTGTAGACATAAGTCCAGAGAACCGCGAGCAGCAGCCCCGCGGCTCCGATCCAACGTCCCGTTTTAACGCGCAGATCCAACGCTGCTTGGTGATTCGTTGGTGTGTGAATCCATCGCAGGCTTCTCCGCCCTTGACGGCGTGGCGAGTTTCTGCGACGCGCGCAGCTCGTCGATGTTGATATCTACCAGGAGGCGGTACCAAAAGGCCTGCAACACGTGAAAGATGAAGCCCTGCTTGCCGTCGAGAAACCCAAGCCTGAGAACGTACCGATAAAAGACATACAAGCAAGGTCGAACAAACAACGGTAAGCGAGCCCACCGCTGTTTGAGCCAGCGAGTACGTTGATCGGGTGAGCCGAGAATCGCCGCCGCTCCAACGGCGGCCTCAGCCGAAGAAACCTCCTGGCGGGCTTGAAGCACTGCGTAGCGGTTGTGCTTTGCCGTCCACACGGCAATTTCCGCCTCGTTGCGATTGTCTTCGATGATGTCTGACTGCAGATTGAATGTCGGACCGTCGACGACGAAGTGATGGTCGACAAGGTCGTTTTCGTCTACCGAGACACTTGGTCGGCGAAACAACTTGAGCAGATATTTCGGGTAATACCCGCCATAGCGAATCCATTTCCCCCGAAACACCTGACGGCGTCTGACAAACCCACCGTGGGCCATGGTGTCGGACGAGAGAAGACGTTGAATCTCTTCGCGGAGCTCCGGCGTCACGCGCTGGTCGGCGTCGAGACCAAGGATCCAGTCGGTCTCGAGCGGCAGATGCGCCAGCGCCCATTGCCATTGCCGTGCGTGCGTCTCGAACTGGTGCGTTTCGACATCGGCGCCGGCCGCTCGCGCAATCGACACGGTTGCATCAGTGCTTCCGGAATCGACGACGACCACTCGCGTGGCCCAGCCCTGGACGCTGTCGAGGCAGGCTTTGAGGTTGCGTTCCTCATTGAAAGTGAGCACAACGACAGTCAGGTTCATCGGACTACGCCGTCACACCGCAGCTCTCGAGCCAGGCATTCAGCACGACCAGTGCCCACGGGCGCGACCAGGTCTCGCCTTCCCGGTTCAAGAAAGAGTGCCAGACCGATTGCACCGCTTGTGGACGAAGCACTGGCCGACCGGCGAGGCCGCTGCGGCCGAGATGGTGCTCACAAAATTCGCGCAAATCTCCGCGCATCCAGGGATCGAATGGAAGGACAAACCCGCGCTTGGGTTGCCGGGCAACGGACGACAACACGTCGCCGCCAAGAGCGTCAACCAGCAGCCCTTTCGGAACGCCGTCAGGAATCTTGACGTCGTCCGGCAGTCCCATGACGTATTCCACGAGCTCATGATCCAGCAAGGGTACGCGGACCTCGAGTCCATGACGCATGCTCATCTGATCCGTATCGCGGAGCAGGACATCGTGCATGTATGTGCGGGCCTCCGCGTACGACACGATCGACATCAGTCCCACATCTGGATGGCGCTCGATAGCTTGCGTCAGCAACGACACATACGGGTCGCCGTCTCGCGCGGCGGCGTTCACAAGATCCGGCCCAAGCAGCTCGGTGCGTCGCACCGCGCCAAACAACTGCCGCATCAGGGGGTAGGTCGCGGGTATGGTGCCATCAGTCTCGAGCAGGGCTGCAGTCTTCGCCGTGCCAATCGACGAGCCGCCAAATGTACGGACTGTCGCTGCCGCCGCGCGCCGCACCGGCGCCGGAGACCATCGCCATGCGCGTGCGTAACCGGCGATGCGACGAAGCCGTCGAAATGACGGATAGCCGCCAAAGAGCTCGTCTCCTCCCAACCCCGACAGGGCGACTTTCAAGCCTGCCGAGCGAACGGCGTGTGACACCACGTACGTGTTGACGCCGTCGGCACTCGGGTGATCCATTGCCGCGAGAGCCGCCGGTAACTGCCGGCGAAATTCCGCTTCGCTCACGGGGATATCGAGATGGTCAGTGCCAATTGCAGCAGAAATCGCTCGCGCCCCAGGACCTTCGTCATACGACGTGCCCGGGAAGCTGACACAAAAGGTCTGCGGCACCGCGCCAGCCCGTCGCACGAGGGCTGCCACTGCTGTCGAATCGATTCCGCTCGAGAGGAAGACTCCGACGGGTACGTCGCTCACCAGATGCAGCGACGCTGAATCTGCGAGCAGCGTGCTCACGTTTATCCGACCCTGGCTGGCCGTTGCACGCTTGGCCTCTCCCGAAGCCGAGCTGAGCAGATCCCAATAAGGCTGGGCATTGGCACCAGCAGCCGACGCCCGGACTCGCGTCGCCGGCGCGACCATTTCAACGCCGCTGATGAGCGTCCGCGGCGACGCGACGGTCTGATACGAGAGGAACTGATCGAGACCCACGAGATCCAGCCGGCGAGGGACGAGCCCCGAAGCCAGCAACGCCCGAATTTCCGAGGCGAACAAGACATGCTTCGCCGTCCGGTGAACGTACAGCGGCTTGATCCCCAGGCGATCTCGTACAAGCAGCAGCGTGTTGATACGTCCATCCCAGATTGCAAAGGCAAACATGCCCCGCAGGCGGTCAACGATTCGATCACCCCACTGCTCATAGCCTTGAAGGACGACCTCTGTGTCCGAATCGGATCGAAATCGACGCCCGTGCGACTCAAGCTCGCGCCGCACGTCCTTGAAGTTATATATCTCGCCGTTAAAGGTGAGCCAGAGGCCACCGCTCTCGTTTCTCATGGGCTGCGCGGCCCGATCGCTGAGGTCGATGATCGCGAGCCGGCGATGACCGAGCACGGCCAATGGCCCTGACTCTCCGGAAGTCTGGCAACTCACGAGCCCATCGCCGTCAGGGCCGCGGTGTGCGAGCGCAGCCGTCATGTTGGCGACGATGGTCGTGGGATTGATCTGGGGAACCGCTCCATCCCAGAAAACTGCGCCGGCGATGCCACACATGATTGGTCCCTACGCCGGCCTCGCCGATCGAAGCTCCGGCTGCACAACCGACGCTCGACCGCGCAACACGTCGTCGTAAATCGATAGCAGCGCCGAGGCAACCGTCGTCCACCGAAACCGACCAGCAAACTGTCTGGCAAGCTCGCCGCGCCGATTCAGTTCCGCCGGCTTGGTCATCACCGCACGCAGGGTCTCGGTGACCTTCGCGATCGTCGGAGCTGTCACCCAGCCCGCGTCCGCGGCCTCGATTTCAGCCGCCAGGTTGACTCCAGGACTGACTACAGCAGGCAATCCGCACGCCATCGCTTCGACGAGTGCGATGCCGAAGTTCTCTTGCTGCGACGGCAGGACAAAAAGTCTGGCCGTTTCCAACAGCTCAGCGCGGGCAGTGCCGTTGACCCACCCGCGAAACTCGATGCGCGAGCTCGCCGGTCCTGCCAGGGCAAGCCGCTCGAGTGCTGCAGCATAGTCTGGCGTTCCTGTTCCAGCGATGACCAGGCGCCAATCGCCAAGCTGTCCCGTGCCGGTCGCGCTGTGAAACGCCTCGATCAGCACGTCGATCCCCTTTTTCGGATCGAGCCGACCCATGCTCACCACGATAGGCTCACGCGCGGGGCGCGGCTGGGGGCTCTTAGCGAACAACTCATCGTCAATGCCAAGCGACGCGACGACGCCTCGTGGAAGCCAGGAGAGTCGCTCCTCCGCGAGGCGTTGTTCTTCTGGCGCCGTGTAGTGAATGGCCGCCGCCCCTGAAAGGAGCCGACGCACGCCAAGGGCCATCAGCAGGCGCTTGCGCCGCGGGTGCCGATCGAGGCTCCACGGATCGAGCGTCCCGAGGGGCCGCACGAGATACGGCACGCGTGCTGCTCGACAAGCTCGGCCGGCAGCAATCGACGAATGTGAAAAGACGGCGTGGACATGAACGAGATCGAACTCGCGGACATGCGTGTGCAGCCACTCTGCGAGTGGCGCTGACCACTTGAACGACTCCGACAACTGGCGTGGGAAGAAAATCGCCGGCACGCCACGATACGTCGTCACGTTGGCCGTCGAAACCGGCAGTTTCCCGTGGCCATCGGCGTCGGTGGTCGCGACAAGAGACTTCGTGCCGGCCTTGAGCAACGCCCTGCAGATTCCCAATGTCGCCGCACTCGGCCCACCATAGCGGTCCGCGATCGCAGGAATCACGTGGAGGACGTTGTATGCCATTTCAGAGTGCCGCGTCGTGACCCCACTCGCGCAATGACACTGCGACGCTCGAATCGATGAGCGACAGCATGCTTCGAGAGAACCGCTCATACGAAAACCGCTGATGAACCGCTCGCCGACCCGCCTCTCCCATCTGCCGGCGCAACGTGTCATCGGTCAGCAGCCTGACCAGGCGATCCGCAAGGCCCTCGCGATCGGACTGCTGAACCAGAAATCCTGTGTGGCCGTCCTCGATGATTTCGCCGGCGGCATCGTCCAGCGAACCAATGCATGACAAACCGTTGGCCATCGCTTCGAGGTAAACCAATCCGAACCCCTCGCCCCGACTCGGCATCGCGAGCAAGGCGGCCTTGCGATAGACGGCGTTCAATTCTGATTCCGAGACGAAGCCCGTGGACACGACTGACTGGCCGATTCCCAGGGTCCCGGCTTTCGCGTTGAGGCGAGTCAGGTCGTCGCCGTCCCCGACGAACACCAGGCGGGCATCCGGTACGCTCGCCAGGACCCTTGGCCAGGCCTCGAGCAACTCGTCGTGGCCCTTGTAGCGTTCGGTGGCTGACATCCGTGCGACAACGATTACTGCACGAGGGCCAAGGTCGAATGGCAATCGGGCGTGGCGATCGACTTCGTCGGCACTCTCGGGCAAGAGGGCAAGCGGGCACGAGGCCACTCGGCCGATGCAGGGATGCACTTGCATCACCCGACCGGCCGTGAAGAGCGAGTTGGCAACTCGAAGCGTCGCGCCCCGCAGGACTGACTCTTGCGCAGGCGTGAGCTCGCGCCACGCTTCGATTCCATGCACGAATACCGCGTATGGCCGGCGCACCGGTGGCGGCACGAACGCCTGGACTTTTGCGACCGACAGGTGCGAATACATGATCCAATCGAAATGACCGCTGGCTTGCGCGGCTGCCATCTGTGCGCCGAAGCGTAACCTCGTGGCAATCGATGATTGAAGCGAGTGCTTCGCTCGGCTCTCGTCAAGCAGCGTCACCAGACTGACGGCGCCGGGCCAACGATCGTCGAACACGCGCCACAAGAGCCGCGAGACCGATGCCACGCCGCCCCCTCGAGGGTCGAGCGTGATAGCGGCGAGGCACGGTCGGCTCAAGAGACCGCCTCGCCCTCCGGATCGACGGCGGACAGCGGACGACTTGGGACGCGCGCGACCGCCCCGGGCGCGACAGGCTGCCCAAGCTTGTTGACCACGACCATCAACACCGCCGATGCGGCTGCCGTCGCGGTGACTTCGGCGATCGACCCACCCACCTGCAACAGGCTCAGCCCCGGCATGTACCAAAGACCGAATGCGCTGATGTTGCCCTCGGCCAGATACCGGGAGGCACGGCGATCGACGAGCGTGACGAGCAGACCTATGACGATGAACCCGAGCACAACGCCTGCGGTGCCAAAGTTCACGTGCAGTTCCAGGACTTGTCCGACACCGACGCTTGTGCCATAGGCAAAGCGGATCCCCGTGTACTGCGAAACGATATCTCCGCTGCCGCCCACCACGGGCTTGTTCGGCCACAGCGCACGTGGCACGAGGGCGATGATTGCGTCGACTAGCGTACTGCCCCCGGCGTAGGGCGCGTTGCCATCGTTTAGATAGGCGACAGCTGATCCAATGAGGTGATTCTGGTTCAAGCGCTTTTCCACGCGATCCAGATGATCGATGTTGCGTGGGTCAAACCCTTCAGCCTCTCGGAACGTGCCCTTGAGTTGGGCCAGCCGCACTTCCACGGCCTGTCCTCCCCACACTAAATCGCGGATGTCGCTGCGATCGCGCATGTACGTGACATAGACCGACAAGCCGCCGTAAACGAGAATCACGCAGCCCACAATGGTTCGCAGACGGAGCGGTTGAAAACTCGCCAGGAAGCTGACAACGATGAGCACGGCGACGAAC
This sequence comes from uncultured Acidobacteriota bacterium, assembly GCA_963846425.1. Taxonomy (GTDB): domain Bacteria; phylum Acidobacteriota; class Vicinamibacteria; order Vicinamibacterales; family UBA2999; genus JACCSI01. Next base: position 910,542 of record CAWJVW010000005.1, read on the forward strand.
CCGAATCCCAGGAAGCCCTGCGTCAGCACCGTGAGCAGCGGGAAAAAGGCAGCGAGCACCAACCACAGCCACATCCGACCGTAGCGTTCGAAGCGCCAGGCATTCCAACACTTGAGGCCGACGCTCACCGCCACCAGAGTCGATCCGGTGGAAACAACCGCGGCGATGAGTGGAAGGCGCCCCCCCAACAGGGCGGCGATGTACAGCAAAACGCCTGCAGCGAGGTACACCCTGATGAGACGCTCCTGAGCCTTCTTATTCTGGAACTCGGTGACTGTCGATTCGGCCGATCGTCGCGATCGCGCGTTGAGTAGTTCGACGCCGACAGCGAATCCGACCAGCGCCCAGGTGCTCTGACGAAGGCCCTCAGAGGTGAGGTCTCCTCGGACCGGTTCGAACCACGGGAGCAGGTGCAGCAGAGGGGCCAGCCAGTGAAGTGCGGCAAAGCAGAAGATGTAGGTCACCAGTAGGCCCACGCCCCACCCGTGACGCCAGTGACGGTACAGCACGAAGAGGGCGAGACACACCCAGAGAGTTACCCAGTTTGCCAGGTTCGGCTCAGTCGGCATGGACTGCTTCCCTTTCGTACACCGTTCGTAATTGCCGCTCGGCGGATGCTGCCCATGTGTTCCGAGCGAGAATGTTTCTGGCTTCTTGAAAAATCGACTCGCTCGGCTGGACCCGGCCCCACTCGATCGCTTCCGCCAAAGCCTTCGGATCGCGAATGGGTACCGTGCGGCTGACCAGCGGATTCAGAACGTCGCGAGCGCCCACATTCTCGGTCACCACGACTGGCAGGCCATAGGCAAGCGCTTCGAGGACAACCATTCCGAATCCCTCATCAATGGACGGAAGGCAGAACACGGTCGCCTCACGAAAGAGGCGGTTCAACCTTTTCTCTGTGACGGCGGAAAAAATCTTGATGCGCGTGTCCTGAATCCGAGGCCGATACTGTTCGGGGACATCACCACGGATCCACAACTCGGCGTCACGATCCCGAATCTGACCGAAGGCCTCAATCAGATGATGTGTACCCTTTCGCAAGAAGGCGTTTCCAACCATCAACACGCGTAAGGGCCCAGTTCGCTTGATAGGCCGCCCGATGAGCGGGACGTTGCTCCCCAATGGGTTCACGCGAACCTTCGCCTTGAGGAGAGGATCTTTGTACGAGCTCGCGCTGTAGGTCGAGCAGGTCGAAATGACGTCAGCCATGTACAGCTCTTCGATGGCCATATCCAGCCGCTTGCTGTCTCTGGGGAACGTCAGTCCCAACAGGCGTGCTTCCTCTTCGAGAAGCTCCTGTTGAACCATGTTGTGAGGACACGAACGTTCGACGCAAAGGCGCCAGTCGCTGCCCTTGAGCGCGCGAAATGTCTTGTGCACATGCGTATTCCAACCGTGCAGAACTCCTGGTTCCTTCCCCTGCAGCTCTTTCAACAGCCACGCGTCGAACTCGTCCTCCATCGCCATGCTGCTCTGGGACAAAAACGGGACGTAGCGCGCGATACGGGACCGATAAGCAAGGTCGCGACGATTGTGAAACTTGTGCGCAGGAATCCCTTGCGGGGTCGAGAGGCACTTGTCTGCTGCATAGACGTTGCCCAGCGCGCCCAGGCGCTCCATTTCACGTGCGATCGAGAATGCCTGGAAGCGACCGCACACGCCAAAAGAAACCTTCACGGCTTCAAGCCACCTCTGCGGCCTGCACGAGGTCGGTCATCGCACGAAGCCGTGCGGCATATGTGTGGTCGCCGTGACCAATGACCTCGCGGACACGATCAGAAAGGGTTGCACGCCGAACCGCATCGGCAAGGAGTGCTCGTAAACACGGAATGCCGTCCTCCGGTGAGCGGAAATAAGCCACGGCTTCGGGCTCGGTGCCGAAGATTTGCCGATGTTCGTCGGTGTCCTCCACGAGCATGCACCCACCCATTGCCGCGACCTCGAACGTCCTCATGGAGTGGCCGTCGCGGTTCGCTCGCCGGACCAGGCACAGGCTGACCTTGGCACCGTTGATTGCCCGTCGAAGCTCATCGCCGTTCAGGAACCCGCGCGCGTGTGCTCGCGTAGAGCTGTAACGCTCCCAATAACCACCGTACAAGGCGACGTCGAAGCCCGCCTCGATGAACGGCGTGATGACGCGCACACGGTCGGCGTCGGCACCCCCCGCAAATACGAGGTCGGCTCGAAACCGGCCGTGATCTTCCGGCGTGAGGCCAGGCGCGGGATAGTGCGTCTCCGGTGCGTAGGCAAATGGGAGGTAGCTCACCGCCGGGCCGCAGAGCGATCGGAGATCCGCCATATTGGCGCGACGCGGCGTAAACACGTGATCGTACTGGCGCAACGCAGCCAGAAACCATGGTGCGCGATGTCCCTCGTTCCACGGATCGTCGGTCAGGAAGTTCACCCGCTTGACGCCTAGTCTTCCAAGCGCTTGCAGAGCCTCGGCATCGAGTGGCGCAATCCCAGTCGCGAGCACGCATCGGGCGCCTTCCGCGCGAACGGTTTGGACGACGCGCTCGCTGAACGATCGAAGAGCTGATGGCCGGTGGCCTCTGAGCCACCAGTAGACCTTTTGTTGCCAGGCGGGACCCACGAAGGCGTCTCTGGTATCGCACAGCCGTACCGACATCCCGAGGGCTCGGGCCGCGCCCAGCAGGTGAGCCCCGACATGAACCGGATCGGGATTCGCGACCAGCAACACCGCGTCGCCGCTTGCCTGAAGCGTCACGCTGCCTTTCCCGTTCCCACCGTCGAGGCGTAGGCTTCCGCAATTCCGGCTGCGGCACGGTCGGTGGTGTAGCCGGCGACCTTCGCGCGACAGGCGTGCCGAGTGCTTTCGTGTTGGCGCAAAAGCGAGACCGCTTGGATCGCCGCGGCGAGTGCTGGGGCCGAGCCCGCCTGACACACCTGGCCTGTCGTACCGTCTTCGATCAGATCAACGCCGGAGCCCACGCGATCCGACACGACGCAGGGCAGACCATGATGCAGTGCTTCGTTGACCACCAGGCCCCATGTCTCGGACTCGCGGCTTGGCAGCACCAGCATGTCGGCGGCATGGTAGTAACGACTGAGCTGATGTTGATTCTGAAATCCAAGAAAGATCGTTCGCACCGAAGGTGTTTTGTCGGCCTGTGCTCTCAGTTCGGCTTGCAGCAGTCCATCGCCGAGAAACGCAAGAACCGTCCGCGCTCGTAATTCGGCCGGCAACTGCCGCGCCGCCTCAACCAGGACATCGACGCCTTTGCGCCAACTCAGCTTGCCGGAAAAGAGCAGCACGCAGTCGTCAGCGTCAACCCCCAACTGTCGACGGGTCTGCGGCCGCATCGTCGCTCGTTCGGCCTCGCTGGTGTCGAACGAGGCAACGTCCACGCAGTAAGGTGAGAACACCAGCCGCTCCGCGGACACTCCCAAACGCTCGAAGTGTGATCGCGAGCGACGGCCGACATAGAGGAGCCGAGCACACATGCGATAGACAGCTCGCAGTGCAGTGTCGCGGCCGACCTGCTTCCACCACGATCGCTGTTTCGCCTCGTCGTTGGTTTCACCGCGAAAGAGGATAGGGCATCCGGTTCGCCAGGCTGTGAGCCAAGCCTCTTGGTGAAACCGCGGACTGTAACCGACGGTCAGGACTGCGGCCGGCTGGAGATCTCTCAGCACTTTCGCCAGACCGCGAGTCGAGGCCTGAGCCGCGTTGGGAGCCCCGCCCTCAGCAACGCGCGACAGAAAGGCTGACGAATAGCCGGAAAGCAGGTCCGTGTCCCATGAGAACGTCGTCCCGAACTCTTCATCGTGGTACCCGCGCACGCTGAAGTCCGAACCATAAATCGCCGTCACCGGAACGCCGTAGGTCTGTTGCACCAGCCGATAGACCGGCGCGTGATACTGGATGGGATGCGTTTCGATGACGGCCAGCATTACGTTGACGCAAGCGTGTTCACAGAACGAACACCGTGTGAGGCGCGGGCATTCAAGGATGTCAGCAGGGGCGCAAACGCTCGGTCGTAGTTCCACTCATCGAGGATCCGCCGTCGACCGTGTTCGCCCATGGAGCGCCGTTGCCCGGGGTCTTCCAACATTTGGCGCAGGACAGTGGCGATGCTCGCCGACGACTCCGGATTGCAAGCCAGCGCGTAGCCGCTTTCGACAAACGTGGTGCGCCACGCTGCGAGGTCGGACACCACGAGGGCTAAGCCACACGCCATGTAGTCGAATGGCTTATTGGAAGCGCCGACCATCTCACGCTCGTTGAGATCGGCGGATGCCAGGGGCATCAACGAGAGGCCGACATCGCACTCGGCACACTGACGCAGAAGGTCCTCACGCCGCGAAATGGTGCCTGCAAACTCGACACGCGATGCGATTCCCAGCTCGTCTGCCCGGCGTCGAAGCGTCTCGACATAGCCAGGGAACCCCGCGGTTTCGTAACCAGCCACGACTAGGGTGACCTCGTCGGGAAGTTCAACCAAGGCGTCGATGACCGTGAGCGGGAGCCGGGCGGGTACGATCGAGCCGTGATACAGCACCCGCATGCCGCCGGCCTCCGATCGCTTGGGGTCACGAACCTCCTCGCGTAAAGGGCAATTCCAGACCGTCACACCGCGCGCTGTAGGATGAATGCGATGAAATTCTTCGAGCCGACGCGCGTTGGGAAGCACGCAGTAGTCGGCACGGCGTGCGACGTGGCTCCGCGCCGCCAACACCATACTCATGAAGAACGATCGCGTAACGGTCGCGTCGTCCAATGAGTCGTGCTCGTGGTACACGAGTCGAGCGCCACAGGCCGCCGCCAGCATGAGTGCAACGGGGCACGACAGTGCGTCGGATGCGTAGATCCACTCCGGACGCCACTTGCGCGCCTCGGCGACCGCCCACCCCGCGAATCTGGCGTAGTGCAGCTTCTGGCGCCAGCCAGGCCCTGAGGAGGAGAACAGCTCGAGGCGGATGCGATCGTGTTCGATGAACGAGAGATCGGCGGCTGGAATCTCAGTGCCAAGGAGCAGCACTTCCGATCCGGCGTTCGCAAGGAGCCCAGCGCTATGCTCCAGCGGAGGATACGCCGCCGGGTTCGTGTACTGAACGTAGAGAATTCGTGGAGCGCTCACGGTGTCGCGGTTTGAAGGATGCGGTTGCCGGAAATCGGCGCGAGAGACAGATAGAGCTGACGCATGTCTTCTGCCACTGACGCCATCGCACGCGGCGTCCGAACCGACTGGGCAAGCCTGTCCGCCAGCCCAGCATCGTCGGAACACCGTTGCAATGCGTCCCGCCACGCCGTCACTGAATCAAAGGGCTGCACCAACACGCCATCGATCCCGTCTTTGACTTTGTCAGCAATGCCACCGAGCCGAGAGCCCATCACCGGCACGCCGGCGGCGAACGCCTCGAGCACGACGAGCGGACCTGTTTCCATCCACTGTGAGGGAACCACGACCATGTGGTACGCCATCAGCGTCTTCGCCACATCGACATGTGCGACAGCTGGGAGAAATCGAATGCGGGAGTCATTACCAGCCAGCGCTCGAAAGTCCTCCATCAGTGCCGTCCCGCCTACACTCTGGACCACGCCGTATATGTCCAGCGTGGCGTTTGCTCCGGGAGCCTCACGGAAGGCACGGATGAGCAGATCAGTGCCTTTGGAGCGGTCGGCTCGCCCGAGATGCACGAGTCGGATCGGTTCAGCGAGGCTGCGGAGGCTATCCCCGTGCGGTGCACGTGCCGGATCGACTCCGTGCGCTGACCGTACAATTTTGGCTTCCGGCACGCCGTTCTTTCGTAGTACTTCCTCCACCCACGGCGCAAGCACGACAAATCGATCGACGTCCTGAAAGAACCGCCTCAAGGCACCATGGCGACGGCGAATAAGACTCGACATGCGGAGCGCCGTCCATGCTCCGCCCTGCCAATCTGCCCGTTCGAGCCAGTCGCCGGCACCAGCAGGGGTCGCCGCCAACACTTTGCTGAGTGACGCGGCCACCCCCAACCCATCCAGCGTGCACGCCGTGCAGCGCGCCACGTCGAGCCGGCCATCGCATTGTGTCTTGCCGTGCTCGAGCAGGGTTCCGCGTTGGCAAGTCGCCGTCGGCGTGTGATAGGTGAAGACAACGGCCATGCCGCGACGTTTGGCCTCCTGCGCAACCAAAGGCGAGCAGGCTGGTGTGAGCGCGTGTTGGTGGACGAGATCTGGTGCTTCTTCATCAAGAATGCGGCCGAGCGCCGCAGCCGCGCTCTGACTGCCTTCGTACAATTCAGCGAGGCGGCCTTGCCTCCAGGCAAATCTGCGGATTCGCAGTCGATCGAGTTCGTACGTCTCGTCGCGCTCGCCCGGTGCTGCGACGACACACGAAATCCCCAGGCGGCCCACGTGACGGCACAACGCATCGACGTAGAGTTCGGTTCCCCCCGGTGCGTCCGGCATGTAGCTGAACACGACATGGAGCGCTCTCACTGCGTCACCGGCAACGGGCGGAACAGACGTTTGAGCCGACGGTAGCGAACCGCCAACTGTTCGGCACGACGATAGCCAACGATCTGTGAGGCTCGCTTCAGCGCCAAGGGGCGGATCGGGACGAACTCGGGATTCAAGGTATAGATTACGTCGAGAAGAGACTCGAACCGCGCGGGCTCGTGTTCTGCAAAAAATCTAGCCAGGAAGAAGTATGACTCGGCGAGGAACTCGGCGCGGATCCGAGTCAGCCCCAGGGTCTCGCGCCAATGAGCCTCAGCGGCCCTGAGATTGCGCAGAGACGCGTGGACGAACGCACCGTGGTTTTCCCGCGATAGCGACGCCGCGTGCTCCCTGTACCAAAAGAGTGGCCGTTCGCTGGGGACCTCACACAATGTGCCGCCGCTCATGATGAAACGCATCAGCAGATCGATATCTTCGACAAGACGGTATGACTCGTTGTATCCCTCGACTCTTTCGATCCACGAGCGCGCGAAGAGCAAGCTGCCCGTCGCGATAAAGTTTGCTCCGTGCAGCACCTCCCGCAACGGATCGACGCTTACTTTCGGTGCCATGATCCCGCCACGGATCCAGTCGCCCCCTTCCGAGGGAGTCAAATGGCCCCACGGTGAGAACAATGCAGCGATCTCCGCCGTTGCGGTCGCGGCATGACGCGCCTGACGCTCAATCTTTGTCGGCTCCAGCAGGTCGTCAGCGTCCAGGAACTGTATCCAGCCGCCGGTGGACGATCGCCAACCGCGGTTGCGCGCTGCGCTCGGCCCGGCCGACGAGTCATTGCGAAGAACGCTGTGTCGGAGCCCGCTTCGTGCGAGAACGTCGGCTGCCACCTTTGCGGTGCCGTCGCCCGACCCATCGTCGATCACGACGACCTCGAGGCTTGCTTTGGGATGCGTCTGCCCGATCACCGACTGAAGCGTCTGTTCGATCCAGGGTCGTGCGTTCAGCGCAGGAATTACGACGCTCACAAGCGGGGTCATTTTCGAGCTCAATCTCAGTGCACGCGCGGCACGGCGAGAAAGTTCATCATGCCATCGTCGACGCCGGCGTCAGACGGTCCGAGCGGATTGCACGAGTATCCGGCGTCATGCAAACACGCCATGACGGCACTATTCGTGGGCTGAAGATCCGCGCTGCGCCGATCCTCGAAGATGAGGGCGCGTACCTGACCCGCTCTCAAAAGCTCGCGTGCACCTTTGAGCACCATGTGCTCGGCGCCTTCGACATCGATCTTGATCACCGTGGGTGAGAGTTCGGGACGCTGCCGTACGAGGTGGTCGGCCTGCATGACGTCGATGGAGGCCTGTGCCACGCTGGGGGCGCGGCCATCGATCATCGAAGTCATGCCGGAATTCATCGATGGCGCTTGATACAGAACCGCTGTGCCAGAGGCTTCGCCGAGCGCAGCTGGCACAATCTCAATGTTGCGGCGCTGGTTGTTTTGGATGTTGTCGGCCAGCAGCGACAGCGACCTGGGATCAGGCTCGAACGCAATCACGCGATCGCACAATCGGGATGCGACCAGTGTGACGGCGCCGACGTTGGCGCCAACATCCCAAAAGACGTCGCTTGGCCGCAGCGACGCCTTGAGCCACGCGACCAAGGCGCGCTCGTAGTAACCCTCGAAAAAAATGCGCTGCTGGAGGTAGTCACCGAGCGAAACGCGTATGACCGCGGTTTCGTCATAGTTCACCCAGACCTGTCGCTTACTGAACCAGCTCCAGTAATGCCCGACGACATAGCCCTTGAGAGGATGTTTGGCGCGCGTGAGGTACCAGCGCAACAGCTCTCCGCGCCAGACGCGTGGCTTCACGTGATCCTCGTCGGCGAATCGATCGGATCGAGGAGACCCACGTCCGCCAGCCATCGCCGAGCATCTGCCTGGCCAGCCGACAAGCTCAAGGAGGGCGCCCATCCCAGCACTTCTCGCGCTTTTGTGGCCGACAGGCGCGTCGATGTTGGACCGAACAGTTCCGAGAGATAGACAGGCGGAACAGGAGCGGCGAGCCGAGCAGCCGACTCAGGTCGCAAGGGTCTTCGTTGACCCGCCCGAAGGTGACCATAGCTTCGCGGAAACAGGCGGGCGACTTCGGACTTCAAACGACGCAGACGGGCGTTTTCACGCAGAATGCGGCGCACTTCCGGATCGCCAACCACAGCGCGGCCGAGATCACGGAGCGACGGTTCTGCCGAACGGGCGAGCGCCAGGAGTTCGGCGCGAGTGTAGGAAGCAATGGATGACACCCGATCTCCGAAAAGCTCGCTATAGAACTCGCGCCACGTCGTCGATCCGTCGGACACGATGAAGCGCTGACCGTGCGAGCCGGGATGAGCGGCAGCAAGGAGAATCGCAACCGCGAGATTGCTGGCATGAACGTAGTTCGCAATGCCGCAACCGTTCTCGATCCAACAGAAGGCGTTCTCCTGCAGCAGCCGCGCCGGCAGGGCGGTAAACGTATTGCCGCGAGGCCCATACACACAAGCGGGGTTCAGGACAACGATGCGCGTTTTGACTTCGCTCGTGGCGCGTGACAACGCCCACTGCTCCGCTTCTCCCTTGGTGCGCTCGTATTCATTTCCGTGCGAAGCAAGCCGCTGAGTCTCATCAATTGCTATCGCGCCACCGGGATCGCCAAAGACTGCTGCTGTTGATAGCACCACGACGGCTTCAACGCCCGCGGTGATGGCCGCCTCGACAACGTTCCTGGTGCCGTCTACGGTAATGCGTTGCGAGTTCTCTCCGTCGCGACCGTAGGCCAAATGCAGCACGTACCGGACGTTCCGGAACAGGGACTGAAGACTTGGGGCATCAAGCAGGTCCACGCGTTCGAACTGCACCGGAAACCGGCCGGCATTCGCCCCAGTTCGGTAGCTTCTGACCGGGACGACGATGTCCTTGTGTCCCGTGGCGGCCAGCGCCTCGATGACGTAGCCGCCGACAAACCCTGTCCCGCCGGTCACGACGACACGCCCCGATTCCAAGCGGGGAGCGGTCGAAACAGTTTCGATGCGGCTGCGGCTCCCCTCTGCAGCGTGACGATCGTAGGCCCAGTCAATGAGCCGAGCTGTGGCGACGGCCTCGCGCGCGGTAGCACGCGGGCTACCGCGCCGTTGGCTCGCGTCACGGAAATCGCAGAGCTGTTCCGCGAACGTAGACACCAGGCCAGCCGGCCAGCTGCCAAACCGATAGGGCTGATCGATGGACACGTCGGCGGAAAGTCCGCCACGAGCCCGATAGCGGACGTGAGGGCTCAGGTGATCGAAGCACAACTCCCCTGCACTTCCGACCAGCTTGACCCCGTTGCCGAGGGAGTGTGTATATGACAGTCGAATCGTTACGCGGATCCCAGACTCCGTCTGCAACGTGTACCGCGAATTCGCCTCAGCACCTCCGCGCCAATCATCCTCGTAGTCGACCGGGATCAGCGGTCCGCAGAGATAGGCCACGAGGTCCAAGGCATGTACACCGACATTGGCAAGGACTCCGCCATTCTCACGACGGAAGTAGCCGCCCGACTCCGAGGACCAGGCAAACGCATGTCCGTCGACGACGTCGATCGACTGCAAATCTCCCAGCCAGCCATTCGCGATCACCTGACGTGCTGCTTGAACTGATGGGAGAAACCGTCGGGTCATGCCGACCGCGAGAAGTCTGTCAACCCGTTCGGCCTGATCGGCGAGGCGGCGACAGGCGTCCGCAGTCAACGCCAGCGGCTTCTCGCAAAGCACATCCATCCCAAGGTCCAACGCGTCGTTCACTGCTGCTTCATGAAGCGCGTTCGGCAGCGCGACAATCGCTGCACGATCCAGGTCCCGGCCCTGACGGAGCGCATCGCGGAAGTCACAGGTCGCGACAGTCACCTCGGGAAATGAAGAGTTGATTCTCGCCACCACCTGAGGTGACGGATCGGCAACCTTGACATGACCTAGCCATCCCAATTGGGCAAAGGCCGGAAGGTAAAACTCGGAGACGACTGCGCCGCCGCCGAGAATTACGAAGCCGTTGGCGTTCAGCAAGACGTCGGCGACTCCTCCAGTGCCGGTTGGGCCTTAACCACGTAGTCGAACGCGACAATGCCGCGGACTGATGGCCCATATGGAACGAAGTCCAGATTTGCGCCTGCGACCACGTCGAGCGTCACCAGGTCGTACAGGATGTCGTGCGCAGCGTCCGTGCGAAAAGACAGGCCGATGCGATACTCGCCCTCGACGAGCGGGAGCGACGTCAGATTGGCGGTGACGGTGAATGCCTCGTCGCTCCGGGTTTCGTATGGGCCCTCCGCGCGCCGAAAGTCAATCACACCTACTCGCCGGTTGAGCGTGTCGTGAACCAGCACGGCCAATTCATCGATTCGCATTCGCCGCGGGGTAGTGAGCGCTACTTGAAATGATGAGGGAGCCCCGCTCGCCGCTGGATTCGGCGTAAAGCCAAAGCGGATCAGCTCGGCGCCGTGGCTGAGCGCGATGGGGTGGTCGAGAACGTTGCGCGACATTCTCGTCTCGCCGAGGTAGGCCGCGATCTCGGTGTTGACGGGGCCCATTCCCTGGATCCGGCCCTGACCCAGACGAATCGCGCGCTGACACAGGACTTGGACAGCAGTGAGATCGTGGCTCACAAAGATGACCGTGCGTCCGGCGCGGGCAACGTCCCCCATCTTGCCCAGACATTTTTTTTGAAAAGCGGCGTCGCCGACGGCTAACACCTCGTCGATCAGCAACACTTCCGGTTCGAGGTGGGCAGCCACGGCAAACGCGAGCCGCAGCGCCATGCCACTGGAGTAGTGTTTCACCGGGGTATCGATAAACGCTTGCACTTCGGCGAACTCGACGATCTCGTCGAATTTGCGGCTCATCTCCGCTCGACGCATGCCGAGAATTGCGCCGTTCAGAAAGACATTGTCGCGTCCGGTCAGCTCGGGGTGAAAGCCAGTGCCGACCTCCAGAAGCGACGCGACGCGTCCGCGAACCTCGGCTTTCCCACACGTCGGCTCGGTAATGCGCGAGAGAATTTTCAGGAGCGTGCTTTTACCTGATCCGTTGCGACCGATGATGCCGACAATCTCGCCTTCTTCGACGTCGAACGAGACGTCACGCAGGGCCCAGATCGATGCTGGACGAGGCGCCGGCGAACCGTTGTTGGCAAGCCGGCGAAGCCAACCAAATGGCGCAGCTGCGCTGCGCACGATGGACTCGCGCAACGACCCGTAGGCATCGCGCTGACCAAGCCGGTATTGCTTGCCCAGCCCCTCGGCTTTGATAGCGATCCGCATCAGACGAGATCCGCGAACGTACGCTCCGTTCGCCGGAAATAGAACAGCCCCCCGGCCACCAGCAACGTCACCATCACTACTGAAATTGCCGCCGTCAGCCGCGGTGGCTCACCGGTTCCAAGCACAGCCCAGCGGAACCCGTCCACGACGCCGACCATTGGATTCAACGCGTAGACGGCCCGCCACGCCTCCGGCACGAGGGAGGTTGGATAAGCGACCGGCGTTGCGAACAGCCAGATCTGCGTCAGAAACGGGACCGTATGCCGAACGTCTCGATACTTGACGTTGAGCGCCGACAACCACAATCCCACTGAGAGGGCAGTCAGCATTGCCAACAGCGCCCACAGCGGAGCGGTCAGCAATGGCACGCCAGGCACGATGCCGTAGTAGGCAGCGAGGAGCAAGAGCAGCACAAACGTGATCGCGAAATCGACGAGGCCCACTCCCAGCGCCGCCAGTGGCATCACCAACCGTGGAAAATAAACTTTCGTGATCAGCCGCTGGTTGGCAACCACACTGTTGGTCGATTCGGTCAGGGAGAAGGCAAACAGCTGCCATGGCAGAAGGGCGCAGAACGCGAAGACCGGGTAGGGCAGTCCGTCGGATGGCACGCGCGCGAGACGGCCGAAGAAAACGCTGAAGACCACCATCGTGAAGAGCGGCTGGATGATCGCCCAGGCGACGCCAAGAGCAGTCTGCTGATAACGAATCTTGATCTCGCGCCAGACCAGGAAGTACAGCAGCTCCCGGTACTGCCAGAGCTCGCCCAGCCGAAGCGGAGTCCAGGCGCTGGAAGGCGCAATCGTGTGGATTGTTGCCGGCGAAGTTGAAACTGCGTTGGTCACGACGCGGGAAAGGCCGGAGGGACGCCGAACAGCGCCCAACCGGCCTTCTCGAACTGATCCACCTCAGGAGACGCGCGTGTAGGCTTGGACGTAGTCTTTGCGGTAATACGTCGCGTAGTAGTAGCCGTGCCGTTGGACGTTCGCGCGGTTGAGGACGGCGCCGATGAAGTGCGCGCGCGCGGCCACCAACTGTTCGATCGCGACCGATGCATGCCGACGCGACGTCATCTCGGCGCCCACCACAAAAACCACACCGGTAGCGTGATTGCCGATGACGGCGGCATCGGTGACCGCCATGACCGGCGGCGCGTCGATGATGATCCAGTCGAACTGCGCGCGAAGCTTGTTGACGAGCTCCTTGAACCGCGGCGAGCCGAGCAACTCCGCCGGGTTGGGAGGAATGTGGCCCGCCGGAATGACGCTCAGGTTTGGCGTCGACGTCTTGCAAATGACGTCCGCCAGTTCTGACGTGCCCACCAGAACGTTCGAGACACCGGGCTCTTGCCCGCCGCCGAACACTTCGTGGATCCGTGGACGACGCATGTCACAGTCAATGATGAGGGTGCGTTGTTCGGCTTGGGCCAGGGCGACCGCGAGGTTGCTCGACACCAGCGTCTTCCCCTCACCGGGCGCAGTGCTGGTCACGACAATGGACCGCGCGCCCTCCTCAGCGGACGAGAACACGACCGCAGTCCGGATGGCTTTGATCGCCTCAGCAAAGTGCGGCGGGGCGTCGAGAGAAGACAGCAACATAGGCTCGGAATCCTTCGACTGCACCGTCGGCACCAGCCCAAGGAAGGGCAGCCCCAGATGGGTCTTGATCTCGTCCGGCGACTTCAGGCGGCTGTCGAAATATTCGAAGCCGAGCACCAGCCCAACGGCGAGCACCAGCCCCATCAGCGTCGCGACCATCAGGTCCCGCTGCACGTTTGGCAGGATGGGGCCTCTGGGAACCTCGGCTCGATCGACGATCTCCACATTGCTGCTTCGGAACTGGCCCGAAACGCCGGTCTCCTTCGCGCGCTGCATCAGGTTCTCGTACAACTGCCGATTGCCGGCCGCGTCCCGCTCGAGCGCGGCGTACTCCACCGACTTCCGATCGAGGCCCTGCGCCTCGCCTTTCTGCGCTTCGAGTGCGCCAATGAGAGAATTTTCCTTGGCCTGGGCCGCGAGGTAATCGTTTCGCACAGCGCCAACCACCGCGTCGATCTCGCGCGCGAGCCGCTCTCGCGAGCTTTCAATACTGGTGGCCAGCTCCTTCATCGGGGGCCAGTTCGGCCCATACTGCGCGGCCATCTGCGCACGCCGCTCCTCGAGACCTGAGATCTCGATTCGAAGCTTTTGCACGATCTCATTCGCCAGGACCAGCGGCACGGTCTCGAGAGATCCACCACTCTGGCGAACGTTTTCGAGCTGGTTGTAAATCGCCTGCTTGTCCATCCGCTGAATCTTGGCGTTGGTCACTTGCGCGTTCAGCTCAGTCAGCTTCTGCACGACGATGTTCTGCCGGTCGTCCACTGAAGACGCATTGTGCGTCTCGCGATATTTCACCATCGCCGCTTCGCTCTCCTCGAGTTTCGTCCGCTGCTCGCCAAGCTGCTGGCTGAGGAAGTCGTTGGCTTCTTTCGATGCCAGGGTTCGTGAGTCGAGATTGCGTAGGCGATATTGATTTGCGAGCTCGTTGACCGCACGCGTGGCGTACTCCGCATCCGGCGAGCGGAACGACAGATCCACAAGACTCGAATTTCGAACCCCCGCAACCGACAAACTGGCCAGGAAGCGCCCGACCTTGGCCGACTGCGCCGCCGTCTCCTGGGCTGCCGCCGCGGCAGCTTCCGCCTCTGCATCCGTCGTCGTCGCGGGCGTGGTTTGCGGGGCCGTGAGACCCGTTACACTCGCAATCGCGGAGTTCAGCAGCCCCGTCAGACTGAAGGAGATTCCGCTGACGGTTGGCACCTTTTCCGGTTTGTTGTGTTTCTCCAGGGCCTCAACGGTGCGAAGCGCCATCGAACGACTCTGGATGATCTTGTACTGCGTGAGATAGAAACCATCGTCGTAGTATCCGGAGCTGGGATCCTGGAGCGCCGCATCGAGTGAGGTCGGGCGACGGGAATCGCGCTCGATCAGAAGCTGAGTGCGCGCTTCGTAGATTGGGATCGCGCGTATCGTCTCCAATGCGCCGGATACGAACACGAGCAGGAAGGCCGGAATGGCAATCCACCGCCGTTTGTACAGGGTCTTCAGATAGTCGGTCGGGTGCCACCAGGACTCTGCCGAGTGAGAGTGCATTGGAGCTGACGGGTTCGCCATGATCGATATCCTAAAAAGGACTAGCCTTGATGATGATTGTGTCGCCTGGTTTGACGACGGTGTCCTGCTTCACGTTTTTGAGTTCTTTCTTCTCTCTGAGAATACGGATTCCGCGATAGGTGCCGCGGTCGGTGAGTCCGCCCGCCAGCGTAATAGCCTGTAGCACGGTCGCGCCGCTCGGAATGCTGTACGCCCCGGGACTGCGAACCTGTCCGTTGATGAAGACCTGCTGCGCGCGCGGCACGACAATGTGATCGCCATCGTTCAACGTGACGTTCTCGGCGAGACGGCCGCTCTGCAGCTCGGTCAAGCTCACTTCGACCACGTCCTCGCCTTCCGCCGCCGCGCCGCCGTTGGCGTCGGCCCCGGCGCGCAACACCAGCACGAGGTCGCCTGCCTCGGATGTGGTCGAGCCGACCAGGGCTAGCGCCTCGAACAGCGAGAGTTCCCCCGCAAACGGCAACTGACCCGGCGAGCGCACCGCTCCGGTGACGATGATTCGCTTGTTGGGTGTCTGAATCAGTTCAATCGTCACCTGTGGGTTGACGAGATAACCCGCGTCTTTGAGGTTGTTGGTCAAGCGAGCCTCCACCTCGCGCGTGGTCTGTCCCGCAACGGGAATCGCGCCCAGGTGGGGGAAGGTGATCGTCCCGTCCGGGCCGACCGCGAACTTACCCGACAGCGCCTCGACGCCATAGACAACGACGTTGAGGGCATCGCGAGCCGCAATTTTTGGAATGTTCTGGGCGGCGGCGACACCAGCGACCGTTGCCGCAAGTGCTGCCCCCAGCAGAATGCTTCTAGCGTGTTTGTAAGCCATAACTGATCGAACCCCCGAACCTGAACCCTTGGTACTCCGACGCCGCCTCTGTCGACCGCCGGCGCACATAATTCACGTCGAAGCCAACCCGAAGGTCCTCTCCCAACCGCCTGCCTACTCCAAAGCCGCGGAGGAAAACGCGATCGGTGCGCGCACTGCGCGCAGCGTTCCCGCCTTCATTTGCCGACACGAAATCCCTGTATGCCAGACGCGTTTCGCCAATCCGTCCGACGACAAACCAGTTGATCCCGAGGGTCTGCGTCATCGACAGGAGGCCGCCGTTCAGCACGTAATACGGCTGGTCAACATCGATCGAGTAAGTGACATCCCGGTCCACCACAACATTGAAGAGCGTCGACTCCCGGAAGATGTACCGCGCATCGACGTGTCCAACCACACCGGCGAAGTCCGGCACCGTGACATCGTCGGCATCGAAGCGGCGGTAGCCGACTAGAACCGTTCCCGAAACCATCGCCGCGGGCTTGAATTCAAAACCGGGAAGCACACTGATGCTGTCGTTGTCGCGAACCGCGGAGAACGTGAACCGATCCTGCTGCACCTCCGAGCGCACCACGAACGTGGTGAGCGGCGTCAGGATGAATCGCGCAGCCAAACTCGCGGCATCAGAGTCGCGGTTGAGGGCCTGTGCCACGGCGATGTCTCCGTGTTCGCCTTTGTCGAACACGAACTCCCGGCGGCGGGCCTCCACATCCAACCGCAGCCTCGACCCCAAAAAGAGCGCCGTGCCGGCTCCTCGCGTCGTCGTGTTCTGTTGCACACGAAGGTCGATTTCCGGGGTCGGCCGTTGGCGAGTCCGAAGGTATCCGCCAAAGACGTACGGCCGAACGCGGTTCAACGAAAGTTCAGCCCGCGCTTCCTGATTGAGATTGATCGATCGCTGCGTGCTGGACTCGTTGTAGTAAAGCCACTCGAGCGACGTTTTGCCGCTCAGCCGGCCGCGCCCGATTCTGAGCGACGAATCCAGGCCCGGCTCCAGGGTGAACGTGAAGTCGCGTTCGCTTTCGCCAGCCTGATTCAGGGGATTGGTGTCAAAGCCCAGATCCTTCAGGGCTATGCGCGGAGTGAGACCGAGCGGGCCGAAGATGAACTTCGGGGGCGTCTCCTCCTCGGCGGCGCTCTGAGCTACGAGCGTCGACGGTAGAACGAGCGTCATCAAGAACGCTCCTGCAACGAGTGACGTCAGGCGATTCAAAGTGTTGGATTTACTGGTGCAGGCCGTACGCTCTGCGAACGATCAGGGCGCACGTTGCTGAATTGCTGCGGCAAAACCTAATTCTGACGACAGGCGCCGTCAGACGAATGAGGTCGGACGACGGCTGCGTCGTCCGACCGAAAAACGAGTCTTACTGACTGTTGCTCTGTGTCGCGAGCGCAACCGTGACGGCGACACCGGCTGCGGCCGCCAGGAGCCACAGTGCCGGATCCTTGTCGCAATCGATGTCGACGTCGGTCTTGTTCAACATGTTGGGACCGGCGATCGTGTAGGGACCCTCGGTGCAGACCACACGATTCTCCTTGATGCTGAACAGCTGCACCAGGTAGCGCTTGTCGGGAGCCACACCAGTGAAGTTAAACAGTCCCTGGGTGTCGAGAGGAACTGTTGCAGCAATCTGGTTCGTCATGAGATCCATCAGCTGCACTGAGTAATCGGTATAGGGCTTGCGGGCTTCGTCGTCAGCCTTTCCACCGATGGTCCCCTGCTGCGCAAGCAGCAGCGGAGAAACGCCGAGAGCGAAAATCGCCGCAAGACCGGATGCAATAGCTCGTCGAATCATTGGGGGGCACTCCATAATGCAAGCTGTTCAAGCCTGCCGCGCCTCTGGCGCGAGAATCGATCGTCAGTCAGCTGAGCTGTAGTGTCAAGAGTCCGACCAAGTTCTTGTATCGACGCCATGTCGCTGTTTTGATACACCGCTATTTGCGGGCCGACAATAGGGACCGCGCAACATTGAGCTGCCGAATCTTGCGATAAAGATTGGTCCGTTGAATGCCCAGGGCCTTCGCGGCCTCCGGCACTCGGCCGTGGTGGCGGGCCAGCACGGCGCTGATGCAGTCACGCTCAAACCGGGCTTTTGCGTCGCGGAGAGTCGCCCCGACGTCGACCGGTTCGGCACCGCCGTCGAGGCGAGCGTGCTCGAGCAAATCCTCGAGATGAATGACCGGCCGCTCCACCGCTTGCACCAGCGTCTGGATCAACACGTGCAACTCGGTTGCATTGCCGCTCCATGGGAGGGCAGTCAGCACCTGGATCACGGATCGACTGAAGCCCTTTGCGGGCACGCCCTGTGCTCTGCAAATCTGCCGGAGCATCTGGACAGCCAGCAGCGGGATATCCTCACGTCGTCGCCGCAGCGCAGGCATATCGATCCGCACTTGCGCAATCTGCTTGAACAGGTCGCCGCGCAAGCGGCCGTCCGCGACTGCGCCGTCGACGCCGGTGTCGAGTGTGGCGATCGGCTGGATGTCGAGTTCGATCACAGCGCGTTTGCCATTCACCACGACGGCTTCGCGATCGCGCAACACACGTGCGAGCCGCGCCTGGACTCGCGCCGGAGCCTCCACGAGATTGCGGAGTAGCAAGGTCCCGCCGCGCGCGAGATACAGCGCACCCGCGCGACCGATTTGCTCGGTGCCGGCCTTCGGCGATCCGTTCTGACCAACCGAGGACGACCCAAACAGACGCCGCTCGAGTTCTTGCGGCGTGTCGCCAGCGCAGTCCTCCGTTACGAACGGACGAGTGCCTGGCTCATTCCCCATCCGGTGAATCATTCGCGCGACGAGCGTGCGACCCGTGCCAGGCTCGCCTGAAATGCAAACGCCCGCACGACCGCGAGAAGCGTGTTTCACGAGCTCCGTGATCCGTCGCATTGCCGGTGACTGGGCGACAAACGAGTCGACCGAGGCAGCCGTCGTCGACCCGTTCTCGGTTTCGCCAACCGCACCCAGGTCCCGAGCGTTCTCCACGAGCGTGGTGGCCTCACGCTCGTCGAACGGCCAGGGCAACAAATCGATCGCGCCTGCGTGCAGTGCCTCGGCAGCGCGCAACGGATTGCCGGCGTCAAAGAGCCCGGCAACCGGTGTGTTTGCATGTTGAGCCCGGATAGCGCGAATCGCCGCGAGCGGCGATCGCTCCGAGGCTAGATCAACGAGGCACAATGGGAACGTTCGTGAGCCGAGCAATTGGAGCGCCTGAGTCAGGTCCGGCGCAGTTGTCACTCTGAGGCCGGTTTGCGAGAGGCGTTCAACGACGGAAGTCTGGCGACGAGTCGCCTCGGAGAGGTACAGGATGGCTGTTCCCGCGCCGTTCCCGCCGATTTCAACGGCTGGTGCCACTCTCATGTTCCTCATTGCGCAGGTTGCTTGAACGGACGCCAGTCGCCACGGCCGTCGGCGTCGACTTCGACCTTCTCGACACTGCCATCGCGTCGATACACCATCCGTCGATCCGCGAACCCGGCTCCCTTCAAGTCCAGTTCGATCCGCGCCAGCTGGCCGCGGTCGAAGTGCTCCCACTTGTCCATGCGACCGTCTGCATCCGTGTCCTCTTCGACTCGAACGACGACCCCTCCCTCGTAGAACTCACGTCGTGTGATGCGATCGTCGGGACCATTGGCTTCTTCGGCGCGATCGATCTCGACGTTTGCGGTGGCGCGGACAGCCGCAGCTTTCTGGTAGTGCTCCCACCGATCCGGTCGCGTGTCACCATTGCGATCGATCTCGATGCGTTCGAGGAGCGTTCCGCTCATGAACGCTCGCGTATCGATGGTTCCGTCGCCGTTGTGATCAGACACAATTTGTTCGAGGCGCCCGGTCTGCTGGCTGTACACGGGTTTGACTTTCGTGGCATTGACAGCCGGGTCAGCGGGCGACGAACAACTGCTCGCGCTCACCGCGAGGCATGTCGCGATACGAATCGCGCGGAAACTCACCACAGCATTAATTCTTGTGAAGGCGGCTACAGCTTCGCCCTCTCACTTACGGATGAGGTCCGTCAGGGGCGAAGTGCGGCAGTAGTACCTGAGCTGGCTCGAACGACAATATGGGACATTAACACCCTGTGTCAAGTCAAATACAGAGCTGTCAGTTTTTCGATACGTTCTTGTGCAAACGCCCCACAAATACAGCTTCGCCCTCTCAATTACAGTGACCTGCCGTCGAGGCTCGCCCAAGTCCACTTCGCTTTGACGAGTCTGTCGTATGACTTTAGGGGACATTATGCCCTGGTGGCAAGTAAAATACTGATGAGTTCCAGATTTGATACCAGATTCCGTGACGGGGCGTGCAGCTCGACGCAAGCACTCAGCGGAAAACTGTGCAGCTCATCCAGGAGAGGGCCTTGTGAAGGGAAGACGGGTACGAAGAAAAAGCCCGTCGGTTCGCGTTGAACCAGACGGGCTCGGTTGAAAATAATCCCGGCAGCGACCTACTCTCCCACGCACCTACGCACGCAGTACCATCGGCGGTAGCAAGCTTAACTTCCGTGTTCGGAATGGGAACGGGTGTGACCCTGCTCCTATGACCACCGGGAAACTCGATCTGGTGATTTGTTGATCTGTTGATCGTGTGATCTTGGCGTGATGCCGGTGCGCGGCAACCCGTCTTAGATTCATCAGATCAAAAGATCATGAGATCTCCAGCTGTGATTGGGTGTCTGGGGTTCCGCCCTCGCTTGCTTTCGCAAGCTCCGGCGCGCAAGCCTTATGTCGGCTTACTACGCCGAAGCGCCGTTAAGCGCGGAGGCGGATCGTCCCAGATCATCTTGCTTGCCCGCCATAGCTCCGGAGGAGCGACGGCGGGTTGAATACCCCGCAATGCGATCGTTCTTTGATCACACACCCACAGTTAGTAAGTGAATGGTCAAGCCTCACGGCTGATTAGTATTGGTCAGCTGAACGTGTTGCCACGCTTCCACACCCAACCTATATACCTGGTGGTCTACCAGGAGCCTTTAGGGATCCGAAGATCCAGGGAAATCTCATCTTGAGGAGGGTTTCACGCTTAGATGCATTCAGCGTTTCTCCCGTCCGGACTTAGCTACCCAGCGCTACCACTGGCGTGATAACTGGTACACTAGAGGTCCGTCCAACCCGGTCCTCTCGTACTAAGGTCAGACCCTCTCAAATTTCCTGCGCCCACCGTAGATAGAGACCGAACTGTCTCGCGACGTTCTAAACCCAGCTCACGTACCGCTTTAACCGGCGAACAGCCGGACCCTTGGAACCTGCTACAGCTCCAGGATGCGATGAGCCGACATCGAGGTGCCAAACCTGGGCGTCGATGTGAACTCTTGGCCCAGATCAGCCTGTTATCCCCGGCGTACCTTTTATCCGTTGAGCGATGGCCCTTCCATGCGGGACCACCGGATCACTAAGACCTGCTTTCGCATCTGCTCGACGTGTGTGTCTCGCAGTTAAGCTCGCTTATGCCTTTGCACTCTATGGCTGATTTCCAAACAGCCTGAGCGAACCTTCGTGCGCCTCCGTTACCGTTTAGGAGGCGACCGCCCCAGTCAAACTACCCGCCTAGCAGTGTCCCGAACCCGGATGACGGGTTGCGGTTAGAACGCCGGAGTCGTAAGGGTGGTATCTCACCGTTGGCTCCCCCAAGCCCGAAAGCCTGGGTTCAAAGCCTCCCACCTATCCTGCGCATACGACGCCAGCACTCACTACTAAGGTGCAGTAAAGGTGCACGGGGTCTTTTCGTCTTACGGCGGGCAACCGGCGTCTTCACCGGTACCACAAATTCGCAGTGTTCCACGTTGAGACAGCGCTCAAATCGTTACGCCATTCGTGCAGGTCGGAACTTACCCGACAAGGAATTTCGCTACCTTAGGACCGTTATAGTTACGGCCGCCGTTTACCGGGGCTTCAATTCAAGGCGTCGCCTTGCAGCTAACCTCTCCTTTTAACCTTCCGGCACCGGGCAGGCGTCAGACCCTATACGTCGTTTTCGACTTCGCAGAGCCCTGTGTTTTTAGTAAACAGTCGCTTGAGCCTCTTAACTGCAACTCCTCATCGCTTCGTGGCGCAAGGCCACTGACGACATGGAGCACCCCTTCTCCCGAAGTTACGGGGTTATTTTGCCTAGTTCCTAAACGTAGAGTCACACTTGCGCCTGAGGATATTCTCCTCGCCTACCTGTGTCGGTTTGCGGTACGGGTACGTGACGATCTCCTTAGAGGCTTTTCTCGGCAGCGTGGCATCTGCGACTTTATGAGCCTTGCGGCTCTC
>CAWJVW010000005.1:937500-3292206 GCA_963846425.1 uncultured Acidobacteriota bacterium
CTGGCGCCGCGGCAAGCGCACGCTCGAGTTCGCTGATCGTGGCGCGGTCGAGCCACGTGAAGAATTTGAGATACCTCACGACGTCCCGGTCGTCCGTGTTCAGCCAGAATTGGTAAAAGCGGAACGGTGACGTCAAAGCTGCATCCAGCCAGACGGTTCCAGCTTCGGTCTTTCCGAACTTCGTGCCGGCTGACGTGGTCATGAGCGGCAGCACGAGACCGTGCACGCGCGTTCCTCTCACCTTCCGCACGAGATCGCAACCCGCGATGATGTTGCCCCACTGATCGCTCCCACCCATCTGCAGATTGCAGGCGAAGCGGTCGTGCAACACGAGGTAGTCGTACGCCTGGAGCAGCTGATAGCTGAACTCCGTAAAGGAGATGCCTTCGTCGCTCCCGAGGCGGCGCTTGACCGATTCCTTCGCCACCATGTAGTTGACAGTGAAGTGCTTGCCGACGTCGCGCAGGAAGTCGAGAAATCCAACCGGCTTCAACCAGTCAAGGTTGTTGGCCATCTGCGCCGCATTGGGGCCGGGGCTGAAATCGAGAAACCGCTCGAGTTGCGCGCGGATGCCCTGCGCGTTTACCTCCGCCTGTTCGGGGGTCAGAAGCTGCCGCTCCTGATTCTTCCCGCTGGGATCACCAATGAGGCCCGTGCCTCCGCCTACCAGGGCGATGGGCGTATGTCGCGCGCGTTGGAGTCGCCCCAGGTTCATCGCCGGGAGTAGCGAGCCCACATGCAAGCTGGCGGCTGTGGGATCAAACCCGTTGTACGCCGTGATGGGTTCACGCTCGAACACGTCGGCTAAGCCTTCGGTGGTGTCATAGAGCATCTCCCGCCATCGGAGTTCGTCGAGGAATCCCATCGGTTGCATTGTGACGTGGCGTGCGCCTCGTGCCAAGTAGCGCCTTGCGGCGCCAATGCACCACACCCGGCACGTATACTCTTAGGGATGCGCATCACCCGGCGTGACGCGCTACGGGCGATCGCCGCTACCGGTGTCGGGCTGGCCACAGGGCGGCTGGCATATGGCGCTGCCTACGAACGTCATCGGCTCATTCGGGTCGAACAGGACGTCCCGGTGTCCGGTCTGCCTTCAGCGCTGGACGGCCTTCGTTTGGGCCTCATCACGGACGTCCACCATAGCAACACCGTCGCCGCCTCCGACGTGGCTCGCGCCGTCGCAATGCTTCAGGCCGCGCAACCCGACCTGGTTGTGCTGGGTGGCGACTACGTCACATTTGGTGACCGCTCGTTCGTCGAACCGGTCGCGGAGTTGCTGGCGCCGCTCGCTGCGGCACCGAACGGCTCTTTCGCCGTCCTGGGCAATCACGATGATGACAAGGACATGCCGGCGGCCCTCACTAAACGTGGCTTCAGCGTGTTGAAAGACCAGCGCACGACGATTTCGATTCGCAACGAGACGGTGGATGTCGTCGGCATCAGGTTTTGGACGCGCCGAGTTGAGCACATCACGCAGGTCTTGAAAGGCGCAGGTCCGACGACGATTCTCTTGGCACACGATCCACGGCGGTTGACGCAAGCTGCGCAGCTCGATGTGCCGCTGGTTCTTTCCGGGCATACGCATGGCGGGCAGATGCTGCTTCCAGGCGTCGGGGCCATTGCGGGCCGGGAGTTTCCGGTTCTCGCCGGGTTTGCGCAGGAGCTCAATACGTCTCTCTTCGTGAGCCGAGGGGTCGGCACTGTCTACCTGCCTGTCCGAATCAACTGCCCACCTGACATTGCGGTGCTGACCCTCCGCACGACGTTTCCCCGCTAGCGTCGCAATGGGTGGCGCTGGCCGACTAGCGCGGCGGCGGAACTCGCAACTGGTTCGTGACACCCAGCACGCCTGGCAACGTGCGAACAGTGCTCTCGGCCACCCTTCGATCACCTGTCGTTCTCACTTCTCCGAGGAGCAGGACGCGCGCTCCGCTGACGATGATGTGAATCGCATGTGGGCCTCGGCCGACATCGGTGCCTTCGAGACCAAACCGCGCGGTGTCGCGAAGCTCGCTGATTGCGGCGCCGCTCAATTGTCCCCCGGGAGCGTAGCGTTCCAGCGCGCCGCTGCCGAAGATCGCCACGTACGCGTTCACGCGGATCTCATCGTCTGACGCGTGGGTCGGCAGGACCTCGAGCTGGTTGTTCACCTCCTCGATGCCGCGAGTCTTCCGTGCGGTGGCCTCGGCCTGTTGTTTGAGTTGCGGCGTGCGGACGAATCCTTCGAGCGTCAGCACGCCCTTTTGATACCGGGCGCTGATCCAGTCGAACGCCGTGTAGTTGCGGAGACTGTAGATCGCGCGCATGGCGTCGGTGAGCGCGCGGTCCGGCATCTGGGCGCGAGGAGACGCGATTGCGAGCGCGACGACGACAATCGACCAGAAGGTGCGTGAGGTCATCGGATCCTCAGCTTGACGTCGGAAGGAGAAACCGCCGCCCGTCAATACGCCACCCACCCTGGAGCATCAGCTCAATCGCTCGAGGATACAGACGGTGTTCCTCCTCGAGGATTCGCGCCGACAGGGATTCGACGGTGTCGGCCGCCAGCACTGGCACGATGCCCTGAAGCACGATCGGCCCGGCGTCGAGTTGAGCATCGACCAGGTGTACGGTCGCGCCGGTGATCCGCACGCCGTGCTCGAAGGCTTGTCGCTGAGCATCGAGACCGGGAAAGGCGGGAAGCAGCGACGGGTGGATGTTCAGAATCCGGTTGGGAAACGCGTCGATGAAGGTCGGACTGAGGAGTCGCATGAACCCTGCCAGGCAGACGAGATCGACGCGCCGTTCCAGCAGCGCGTGCACGAGGGCACGATCGAAATCGGAGCGGCTGGAGTGATCGGTGTGCGAAATCACCTGCGTCTCGATGCCGGCGGCCCGAGCGTGTGCGAGGCCCGCTGCGTTGGGCACGTTCGAGAGCACCATGGCGATGGTCGCGCGGAGCCGGCGATCGGCGATGGCGCCGATGATTGCCTGCAGGTTCGACCCGCGCCCCGAAATCAAAACACCGAGCCGGTTTTCCACAAAGGGGTCGGGTCTATTTCAAGAAACTGAAATCCGCGACCTCTGGCGGTTGCAAATTTTGCAATGCGTCGCAGGCGGCCGCGAGCGGCATCTTGTTTGCTGCCGCGCCTCCATTATGCCTCGTCGCAGACGTTACGGCATGGCCGGATTGGTGTTCCACGTGATCAACCGCAGCGCGAAGCGCGGTCCCCTGTTGCAAACTTCCGCCGACTACGATGGGTTCGTACGAACGTTGCGCGACGCACTGGCCGAACGACCACTCGGGCTGCTGAATTTCTGCGCGATGCCAACACATTTTCATTTGCTCGCGCAGCCGGCGACCGACACCGAGCTCTCGCGCTTCATGCATTGGTTCACCGCGACTCACGCGATGCGCTGGCGAAAGTCCAACGACACGGTCGGCGAGGGCGCCGTCTACCAGGGACGGTATAAGGCGATTCCAGTTCACACCGAGGATTACTTCCTCGCGGTGGCGCGTTACGTCGAGCGCAATCCACTTCGCGCGAAGCTTGTCACGAGAGTCGAGGACTGGCAGTGGAGCAGCCTGTACCATCGCGACATCGTCAAGGACAACTTCCCCCTGGCCCAGTGGCCCATTGCACAACCCGAGGACTGGATCGCGAACGTCAACGAACCGCAGACGGTGGGAGAGATAGCCGCGATCAGGCGGAGTGTTCACAACGGTTGCGCGCTAGGTAACGCAAGTTGGCAAGAGGAGGTGGCCAAAACACTCGGCATTCCGGGGTACTTTCGCTCGCGCGGCCGACCCAGGCGCAACGGCAGTTGACGGATCGCAATTTTTGCCAGGACAGCCCTCGCCTCTGGCAATTTTGTCAAATAGACCCGACCCCTTTTTGGTAGGTGACACTGCGCGGGCCGGAGATGATGTCGCCCAGTATGACGGGAGACTCATGCCGGGAACGCAGATCGTCAAGCACCGGATCGACGAGCGCCGGCGTGCACACCATGACCAGCCCTATCCCCATGTTGAACGTCCGCAGCATGTCGTCATCGGGAACATCGCCAGAGCGCTGTAACCACTGAAACAGCGGCGGGACCTCCCAGGTATCACGATCAATCCGCGCGGCGGTGCCTTCGGGCAGCACACGAGGCAGGTTGTCGGTAAGACCCCCACCAGTGATGTGCGCCAGACCCTTGATGGCGCCTTTGGCGACCAGCGGGTACACGGCCTGTAGATACGATCGGTGGGGCGTGAGCAGCACCTCGCCGACGGATGCGCCGTCGAGATCCTCGACTTTCGAGTTCACATTCAATCCCAAGTGATCAAAGGCAATGCGTCGCGCAAGCGAATAGCCATTGGTGTGCAGGCCGCTGGAGGGCAGGCCAATGAGC
Source organism: uncultured Acidobacteriota bacterium (assembly GCA_963846425.1). Taxonomy (GTDB): domain Bacteria; phylum Acidobacteriota; class Vicinamibacteria; order Vicinamibacterales; family UBA2999; genus JACCSI01. The sequence continues at coordinate 941,878 of CAWJVW010000005.1, forward strand.
ACATCGCCAATGGCAATGCTGCGGCCGTCAATCAGCGTCTCGCTGTCAACGGCACCGACGATGAAGCCTGCGAGATCGTATTCGCCGTCAGCGTAAAAGCTGGGCATTTCCGCCGTTTCACCACCGAGGAGCGCGCATCCATTCTCTCGGCATCCGCGCGCGAGGCCTTCGACCACCTGCTCGGCTATAGTCGGCTCGAGGCGCCCGGTGGCAAGGTAATCCAGAAAAAACAGAGGACGCGCGCCCTGCACGAGGATGTCGTTCACACAGTGATTCACGAGATCGAGGCCAACCGTACGATGCTCATTCGCCAGAAACGCGATCTTGAGCTTCGTGCCGACACCGTCAGTGCTCGACACGAGAATCGGATCTTTCCAGCCCGTCGGATCGAGCCGGAACAGCCCGCCGAAGGACCCGATTTCCGACAACACGCCGGCTGTAAACGTCGACTTCGCGAGGTTCTTTATTCGCCGGACGGTCTCGTTACCGGCCTCGATATCAACGCCAGAGGATTTGTAATCCATCGCCACCGTCAGAAATCCAGCTTCGTGATCAACTGTTCCGAAACTCGCCGTGTCGGCGAGCCGTCGGCGGCCGCCCAATAGCCGCGCCGAACGACGGCGAAAAACTGTTCTTCCTCGAGGTCTTCCTCGAGCATGTCAAAACCCTCCCCGAGCAGGCCGATGGCGCCCGCCTGGTCCTTCTGTGTCTGGAGAACCTCGATCAGCAACGGCGTGTTCCGAAGCGCAACCTTCGCGACGGCGAGCGCCAGTGGCGCGCGAATCGGATCGCGCGACGGAATGCCGTCGGCAAAGAGGATCCCGAGGGCCTCCGCATTGCCTTTGATGGCCACGGCACTCAAACCCGTTGCCGCAGCGCGCACCAGATCCTGGTAGCCAGGGTTGTCGTCGGCGAACCCGAGAACCTTCTGGAGATAGCCGACGTGAGAAGAGCAGTTGACCCCGAGCATGCAGATCGCAGCCGCCACGGTCGGCTGAAGCGCACGACTCCCGGCCCGCTGCAAAGCGGCAAGCGACGCCAATGCCTGCTTGTCCCCAATCACCCCCAGCGCCAGCACCGCGTCGTCCTGCAGCGGACCTTCGAGCTTGGCGACCTCGGTCAATTTCGGAATGGCATATGCGTGCTTGAAGTCGCCGAGCGCTTCGATGACCGAGCTGCGGAAGTGATCGACGCCGCGCGTGACATCAATCAGCAGCGCGTCACGAACCGAGGGATCGTCGCCGACTGCCGCCAGCGCGCGCACGAGTGATGGGCGGACGAATTCGCCATCCTCCTTCTGAAGCGCGGCGAGCAACCGTGGGGCCAGCGCGCGATTCGGGTGCCGTTCGAAATACCCGTACGCAACCTCGCGTAATCGGTCGTTCGACGATCGCAGCTCTTCGATCATCTGCTCGGCCGTACGAGGATCATTGAAGCCTGTCAGCAATACGAGGCTCTTGAAGCGGATGTACCCGTCCTTGTGTCCCCGTACCGCCTCCAACAAGGCAGGTACTGCCTGAACGCCGGCCGCGCGGCGCACAACACGCCCGGCTTTCGTTCGCGCCGGATAGTCGAGATCGCCGAGTCGATTGATGGCAGCTTTGAGCTCCTCCGCCGATGTCGGCGCCGGACCTCGCTCCTGCACCAATGCCGACTCGGCCGCTGGCACGAGCGCCGCGGCCAGCAGCAATACGAACAGATGCCGCAAACTACACGACGCCTTCGGGTTCTTCTTCGGGAAGAGCAGTTCTTTTGGCATCGAGCTTCAGGGTGAGTTGCAAGTATGCGTTCTCGTCCCGTGGAAACGCCACGGGGTATTGCCCTGTATAGCACGACGTGCAGTAGTGATGCTGACGCGAACCGACCGCCTCGAGCAGGCCGTTCAGGCTGAGGTAGCCAACTGAATCTGCGCCGACGTACTTCCTTATTTCCTCGAGGGAATGCGTGGCCGCGATCAACTCACTTCGGCGCGGAGTGTCGACGCCGTAAAAGCACGGCGAGACCGTGGGCGGACAACTGATGCGCAAGTGCACTTCGGTTGCGCCCGTTGCGCGCACCATTTTGACGATCTTGCGGCTCGTGGTGCCGCGCACGATTGAATCGTCAATGAGCACGACGCGCTTGCCGGCAATGATGCTCTTCACCGGGTTGAGCTTGACCTTCACGCCGAAGTGCCGGATCGACTGCGCGGGCTCGATGAACGTCCGGCCGACGTAGTGGTTGCGGATCAAGCCGAACCGCAGAGGCAATTTCGCCTCCTCTGCGTAGCCAATGCCGGCGCAAACGCCGGAGTCAGGAATCGGGACCACCACATCCGCAGGCACGCCGGTCTCGCGCGCCAGCAGCCGGCCAAGGTTTGTTCGGACCTCGTTGACACTCTGGCCGAACACTTCGCTGTCAGGCCGTGCGAAGTACACATGCTCGAAGACGCAATGCGACAACTTGGCAGGAGGAAATGCGCGTCGCGAGGTGAGTCCGTTCGGCCCGATCACGACAACCTCACCCGGCTCGACGTCGCGCACGTAGGTCGCGTTAATGAGATCGAGCGCGCAGGTTTCAGAGCATACAACCCACGCATCGCCCAGCTTCCCGATCGCGAGCGGCCGGAAGCCGTGCGGATCCCTCGCTGCCAGCAAGTGGTCCTTGGTGAGCACCGCGAACGAAAACGCTCCCGATAACTGCGCAATGGATTCGGCGAGCGCATCCTCGAACCCACCTGCCCTCGACTTCGCGTACAAGTGCACGAGCACCTCGGTATCGCTGTTGGTCTGAAAGATCGACCCTTCCTTCACCAGCCGATCCCGAATCTCATTTGCGTTCACGATATTGCCGTTGTGGCACACGGCGACCTGACCGTGAACGCAATCGATGACGATGGGCTGCGCGTTGGACAGCTTGCTTTCGCCGGCCGTCGAGTAGCGTGTGTGTCCGATGGCCAGGTGACCCGGAAGCGTTGCGAGTGTCTCCTGGTCGAAAATTTCGTTGACGTAGCCCATCTCGCGAACAGCGCGAATCCGAGCGCCGTCAGCCGTGGCAATGCCGGCGCTTTCCTGCCCGCGGTGCTGGAGGGCGTAGAGACCAAGGTAGGCGAGTTTGGCCGCTTCGGTGTGCCCAAAGACTCCGAAGACGCCGCATTCTTCGCGGAATTTGTCGAACATGGTGTGTGGTTCCCTACCCTGCGAACCCGGTCATTCTCTGCTCAATCGCCGTCGACCACATCGCCTCCGCAACAGCTCGAGCGACATCGATCACCGTCCTGCCATCCACCGCTAACTGGATGCGGTCCCCGCCAACACGCCCAATGATCGACGCCGGAACCCTGGCCTCACGCGCGGCGGCGAGGAGCGCATCAATGCGACTTGCGCCCGCCGATACGACGATTCTGGAAGCAGACTCGCCAAACAGGGTCGCATTGATTCGAAACGCCTCAGGGACATCGCCCACGCAGGCAACATCGGCGACGACACCAAGAGCGGTATCGAATCCACACTCTGCAAGCGTGATGGCGAGGCCACCTTCCGCGCAGTCGTGCGCCGACTCGATCCAACCTTCTCGAATAGCTCGTATCACCAGGCGTTGCAACGCCTGTTCCCCCGTGAGGTCAAGGGCCGGGGGAGGGCCTGCGACGTGATCATGCAGCACCGCGAGATATTCGCTGCCGCCCAACTCTCCCCGATTATCGCCCAGGAGGACGATGTGCGCGCCATCCGATTTGAACTGTCGGGTCACCGTCTTCGATGCATCCTCCAGCAAGCCGACGATGCCGACGACTGGTGTGGGATAGATGGCTTCTCCCTCAGTCTCGTTGTAAAGGCTGACATTGCCGCCAGTAATAGGAATCGCGAGCGCGCGGCACGCGTCGCCAACGCCACGCACGGCTTCGGCAAGTTGCCACATGATCTCGGGCCGCTCGGGGTTGCCGAAGTTCAGGTTGTTCGTGGCCCCGATGGGCTCGCCACCAGCGCACGCGACGTTGCGGGCCGACTCGGCGACGGCCAGCAAGGCGCCGCGATACGGATCCAGATAACAGAATCGCCCGCTGCAATCGACGGACACCGCAAGCCCGCGGGAGGTACCCTTCACGCGTACGACACCCGCCGACGCACCCGGCCTTGCAATGGTATTGGTCCCTACGGTGTGATCGTACTGCCGAAACGCCCAGCGCTTGCTGGCGATGACGGGGGACGCAAGCAGTGCTTCAAACGCTGTTTGCGCTTCGACAGCGACGCCGATTGTCTCGAACGACAGGTTTTGCACACGGCGCTGCCACACCGGTTGAGTCATTGGGCGCCGATAAAGCGGCGCCTCGTCGGTCAGCGCCCGCGTCGGCACATCGGCGACCATCGTCCCGCCGTCGAAGACACGCACGCGGCCCGTGGATGTCACCGTGCCGATCTCGACGGCGTGCAAATCCCACTTCTCGAAGACGGCCTCGACTTCGTGCTCGCGGCCCTTTTCCACCACCAGAAGCATGCGCTCCTGCGATTCAGACAGCATGATCTCGTAAGGCGCCATGCCGGTTTCCCGCTGTGGAACCGTTCTGACTTCGACGTCCATGCCCGTCCCGCCGCGTGAGCTCATCTCACTGGTTGCGCAGGTCAAACCGGCCGCACCCATGTCCTGGATACCGACGACCGCGCCGGTGCGCATGACTTCCAGGCAGGCTTCCATCAAGAGTTTTTCCATGAACGGATCGCCCACCTGAACGGCCGGCCGCTTCTCCGCAGACTTCTCGTCGAACTCGGCCGAGGCCATCGTCGCACCGTGGATCCCGTCGCGACCGGTTTTGGCGCCGACGTAAAACACAGGATTACCTTCGCCCGCCGCCGCGCCCTTGACGATGTCAGACTTGTGCGCCAGGCCGAGGCACAGGACGTTGACGAGCGGATTGCCGGCGTAAGTCGGGTCGAAATAAATCTCGCCGCCAATAGTCGGGATACCAATGCTGTTGCCATACCCGCCCACGCCCGCCACGACTCCCTCGAAGATGCGCCGCGCGAGAGGCGTGTCGAGTGAACCGAATCGAAGGGCGTTCAACAGCGCAATCGGCCGTGCACCCATCGTGAAAATGTCGCGAATGATGCCTCCCACACCGGTTGCTGCGCCTTGATACGGCTCGATGAACGATGGATGGTTGTGCGATTCGATCTTGAAGACAGCACACATGCCGTCACCGATGTCCACGGCGCCGGCGTTTTCCCCCGGTCCCTGCACAACACGCGGCCCGGTGGTCGGGAGCGTCTTCAAATGCACGCGCGAGCTTTTGTAGCTGCAGTGCTCGGACCACATCACTGAAAATAGTCCGAGCTCCACGAGGTTCGGGGTTCGGCCCATGAGCTCGCAGATCCGGTCGTACTCTTCAGGCTTGAGCCCGTGCCGATCGAGAACGGCTTGATCGATGACGTGCGTGTCAGGCATGCGCGACGCGTTCAGCAAAGGAGTTCACAATGGATTGAAAGATGACGCACCCGTCGGCGCTGCCGAGCGCAAGCTCGCACGCCCGCTCAGGATGCGGCATCAGACCGACGACGTTACGTGGCCGATTGCAGATGCCAGCGATGTCGCGAATAGAGCCGTTGGGGTTTGCCGCCTCGCTTCGCTGTCCGGCTCGATCTGTGTAGCGAAACACGACTTGGCGATTTACCTCCAGTTCGGCCACAACCTCCGGCTCTGCGAAGTAATTGCCTTCGCCATGTGCGATCGGCAACTCGAGAATCTGCCCGGGCACACAGGCTGTCGTGAAGGGAGTGTCGGTCTGCTCGACCGAGACGTGAACGTGTCGTGAGACGAACTTGATCCCGCGATTGCGAACCATGGCGCCCGGCAGAAGGCCCGCCTCGAGCAGCACCTGAAAGCCATTGCAGATACCCAGTACGGGACCGCCGCGCTCGGCAAAACGCGAGACCGCCGCCATGATTGGCGAGAATCGCGCGATGGCGCCCGTGCGCAGATAGTCCCCATGCGCGAAGCCGCCAGGCAGGATGACCGCATCCGCACCTGACAGTTCGGCGTCCTTGTGCCAGACGAGCTCGGCCTGCTGGCCAAGGACCTGGCTCGCGGCGTACCACGCATCGCGGTCGGAGTTGGATCCGGGAAACACAACAACGGCGAATTTCATGCAGATTGCCGGAGGGTCCGAAGACCCACCGCTCCTACCTCAAAGAATCTCAACCCGATAACTCTCAATCACGGGATTGGCCAACAGCTTGTCGGCCATCTCGGTGACGCGCGCCTTGGCCGACGCCGGATCGCCGCTCTCGAGCTCCACTTCAAAGAACTTTCCCTGCCGAACATCCTTCACGTCGTCATAACCCATCGAGGTCAGCGCATCGGCGACGACGCGGCCCTGGGGATCGAAGACGGACGGTTTCAGGCTGACGTAAACGCGAGCGCGCATTGTCTATTCCCTCTTGGCGGGACTAATGTCTCGCCCTCCAAACACCCGGTCGAGAATCTTGTCGACGTTCCGCAACTGCACGTCGAGATCAAACGCTTTCTCAATTTCGTCGGATGACAACACCCCAGTCACCTCGCGATCTGCAAGCAGCAGTTCCTTGAAATCCTTCTGCTCGTCGAACGACCGCATGGCGTTGCGTTGAACCCACTCATAAGCCTGCTCTCGGGAGGTGCCTCGACGAGCCAGTTCCAGCAGCACCTGGCCCGAAAAAATGACACCCCGCGAACGCTCCAGGTTCTGGCGCATACGATCCGGATGGACGACAAGCCCGGTCACGATCCGGGTGAACCGTCGCAGCATGTGGTCGAGCGCAATAAAGCTATCCGGGAGGATGACCCGTTCGACTGAGGAATGTGAAATGTCGCGCTCGTGCCACAGCGCAACGTTTTCGAGGGCGGCCATGGCGTTTCCACGAATCAGACGCGCAAGCCCCACGATTTGCTCGCAGCCAATGGGGTTGCGCTTGTGGGGCATCGCCGACGATCCCTTCTGCCCCTTGCGAAACGGCTCTTCGACCTCGCCGATCTCAGTCTTCTGCAGCCCGCGGATCTCCAATGCAAACTTCTCCAGCGACGCTGCGGTGATTGCGAGCACTGTCAAGAGCTCGGCGTGTCGATCGCGCTGAATCACCTGCGAAGAAATGTCTGCTGGCTTGAGATCGAGCCGCCTGCAGACATCCGCCTCAATCGCAGGATCGAGGTGCGCGAAGGTGCCAACGGCGCCGGAAATCTTCCCCACGCTGACGACCTCCCGCGCGCGCTTCACGCGTGCGATGTTGCGGGCCGTTTCGGAGTACCAGAGCGCCAGCTTCAAGCCAAACGTCATCGGCTCGGCATGAACGCCGTGCGTGCGCCCGATCATTCGTGTATGACGGTGTTCTTCAGCACGCGTGCGGATTGCCGCCTGCAGTGCATCCAGATCCGCGCGGATGACATCACAAGCCTCTCTCATCTGGACGGCCTGAGCGGTATCGACAACGTCGGACGAGGTCAGGCCGAAATGCAGCCAGCGAGCGGACGGGCCCACCCGCTCCGCCACCGCAGTAGTAAAGGCAATGACGTCGTGCTGCGTCACCTTTTCGATTTCTTCAATGCGGAGGATGTCGAAGGCCCCCTTTGCCGCAAGGTCTCGGGCTGCGTCGGGTGGTACGATGCCGGCGTCGGCCATCGCCTGCGCGGCAGCAAGTTCGACCTGAAGCCAGGTCTCGTAGCGCCGCTGTTCGCTCCAGATTCGACCCATTTCCGGATGGGTGTAACGGGGGATCACGACAGTCCCCGGTTTCCGGTCTCCGGTCTCGGGTCTCCGGTGTCTGCGCTTGTTGTAGGGCAACCGGCGACTGGCGACCGGCGACCAAACCGACGCGCCTTAGTCAATACGGAGCTGCTCCCTTGTCAATGCCAATCCATCGACATTGCCCAGAACCGTGATGCCGAGCGCGTCGCCGGCAAAAAACTGTGTGGCAAGCCGCTGCACCTCCTCGATCGAGACCCGCTCAATCGCCGCCAGCATTTCGTCGAGCGTATCCGCACGATCGCGATAGATCTCCTGTCGCGCGTGATGCGACATGCGGCTCGACGTGCTTTCCAGATTCAACATCAACGAGCCCTTGAGATGGTCCTTTGCCCGGCGCAGTTCGTCGGCAGGCACCGCCTCCTGTTTCAGGCGGCGGATTTCAGCGACCACGACGTCAACCAGCTCCCTGACCACGTCATTGCCGCATCCCGCGTAAATGCTCAGCGAGCCGGCATCCTGATACGCGCTCATCGACGAAAACACCGAGTACGCCAGCCCGCGCTTCTCCCTGACGTTCTGAAAAAGCCGCGAGCTCATCGAGCCCCCGAGCACGGTGTTCAACGCGTACGCCGCGTATCGATCGGGATGATTCTGAGGCAAGCCAGCTGTTCCGAGGCAAACGTGGCTCTGCTCGAGCTCCTTCTGGCGAATCTGGACTGCAGGCACGACGACAGGGGGCCGATCGTCGATTGCGCTGCCGGCCGAGGGAGTCGCAGAAAAGGCGCGCCCGACGAGGGTCCTGACAGTGTCGTGATCCAGGTTGCCAACCGCGACGACGACGAAGTTGCTGGCGACGTACGCATCCTCGAAATAGTGTTGCAGGGTCGCGTGATCGAGAGCGGAGACGGTCTCTGGAACGCCGAGAATTGGGCGTCCGAGCGGGTGCCCATTCCAAAAGCCTTCGGCGAAAATCTCGTGCACGAGATCATCGGGGGTGTCCTCGACCATCTTGATCTCTTCGAGGACAACCTTCTTCTCACGCTCGATCTCGTCGGTCGCGAACACCGGATGCGATACCAGGTCAGTGAGAATGTCGGTCGCCACGGGCAGATGCTCGTCGAGCACCTTCACGTAGTAGCCCGCGTACTCCTTCGATGTGAACGCATCGAGTTGGCCGCCGATCGAGTCCACCTGCTGGGCAATGTCTTCAGCTGAGCGGCTCGAAGTGCCTTTGAACAGCATGTGCTCGACAAAGTGTGCGATGCCGGCATGCGCCGAGGGCTCATGGCGAGACCCGCGCGTCAGCCAGACGCCTATCGACACCGACCGCACGTGCGGCATCGCTTCGGTCACGAGACGAAGACCGTTCGCGAGAGTCTCGCGTCGGATACGGGGCTCGGTCACGCTGTTTGGGAAGCCGTCTAACTCGTTGCAACTAAAGGGATTAAAAGTGAATGATATCATGTGAGGGTCATGGGCGCAAGAGCGACTGACCTCGGCGAACTCGAACTGGCCGAGCTCGAAGCGCTCTTCGAGCAGCACGGCCATCCGCGGTTTCACGCCCGCCAGGTCTTCCGTTGGATCTGGAAGCGAGGCGTGACCGATTTCGCGCGAATGACAGACCTCAGTCGCGCCCTGCGCCAGCAACTGGCTGACGAGTTCACTGTCTCGAGTCCCAACGTGGCGCGGCGTGACGTCTCAGAAGACGGCACGCAGAAGTTCGCGCTGTCGCTCGCCGACGACCGACAAATCGAATCCGTCTTCATCCCCGATACCCCCGCTCAGACACTCTGCATTTCGACGCAGGTCGGGTGTGCCATGGGATGCGCGTTCTGTCTGACCGGGAAAATGGGACTGATCCGGCACCTGTCTGCCGGAGAGATTGCCGGGCAGGCACGGATCCTCGCACACACGCTGGACCTGAACGAGGCGACTTTCAACATTGTCTTGATGGGGATGGGCGAGCCGCTTCACAACTACGACGCCACGATGAAGGCGTTGCGCATTCTGAACGACGCCCACGGTCTGGGCGTCGGGCCACGTCGGGTCACCCTGTCAACCGTCGGCCTCGTCCCGATGCTCGACAAGCTGGCGCACGAGGAGCTGATGCCGAATCTCGCCATTTCGCTCCACGCCACAACGGAGGAACAACGTATCGCGATCGTCCCACCGACGAAAAAGTATTCGCTGCACGACATCCTCGAGGCCTGCCGCCGGTTCCCGTTGTCGAAACGCAGTCGCATTACTTTCGAGTATGTGATGCTCGAAGGCGTTAACGACTCCGTGGAAGATGCGAGGCGCCTCGCGAAGCTGCTGGCGGGTATCAAGGCCAAAGTAAACCTGATTCCGCTCAACGCAGCCGCCGGCATCCCCTTCGAGCGACCGTCTGACGCACGGGTCGATCGATTTGGACGCATCCTCGCGGAGAAGCAGATCGCGGTTTCTGTCCGGAAGAGTCGCGGCCGTGATATCAGAGCGGCGTGCGGACAGCTGATCGTGGAGGGTCAGAAGCGCAGTGCCGGCCAGCGTCTGGCGGCGGCGCTGTCGTAGCGTTGGCGTGGCTGTGAGATTTGCGGGACTTCAGTCCCGCGATCACAGTGTTACCGTCACCCATTCATTGCGCCCATGGCCATGCGGCGCCGTCACGCGGAAGTAGTTGTCCGTTACGGCGACCGATCCATCCTCAATCGTCAGCGCAGGACGTGCCGATCCTCGTTGGGCCGCGCGAAACCGATCCGCGAGCTCTCGGGAAATCTCCCTGAGGCGTTGCGCGCGCGACTTGATGACAGTGCCGTGAACCTTATCGGGAATCGCTGAGGCCACGGTCCCCGGACGATCCGAGTACGGGAAGACGTGCAGGTGGGTCAGCGGCGAACGTTCGAGGTATGACGTCAGCAGGTCGAAATCTTCGTCGCTTTCTCCAGGAAAGCCTGCAATGATATCCGACCCTATTGCAGCGTGCGGCAGCCGGTCCCGGACGGTGTCCACCAGCGCTTCGTAATATTGACGCGTGTACGGTCGCTTCATCAGCCGCAGGACCCGATCGGAGGCATGCTGCAGCGGCAAATGGAAGTGAGGGGCCACCGGCAGGTCCAGAACGGCTAATGGGAAATCCATTGGCTCGAGTGAGCTGATCCTTACCAGCACGTCGAACCGGCTCAACTCCCGCAATAGCTCGATCAAAGTCCTCGGCGGCTCGAGGTCACGTCCGTATGAGCCCAGATGAACGCCGGTGATCGCTATCTCCTTGTATCCAGCGGCCACCACGCGCGCCATTTCCGCGCAGACATCGTCGATTGTCCGGCTGCGCCCTGCTCCCCGAGTGGTAGGGATGATGCAGTAGCTGCAGGCTTCCTCACACCCGGTTTGTACGCGGAGGGTCCATGCTGTTCGACCCATCAATCCTGGGGCGATCGGCCGGCCACATGGGCCATCATGACCATCACTCGGTGTGGGACTTCGATCCAGAAACCTGGCGACAAAGGTCTGCGCGTCCTTTTGGGTGTTCGGCACCACGCCGACGACGCCAGGGAGGGCCGCCACCTCGTCTCCACATCTCGAGGCATAGCAACCCGTGGCGATGATGCGAGCCGAAGGGTTGTCGCGGGCAATGCGGCGGATCGTCTGCCGGGCACCCTGATCCGCACTCGCCGTGACCGAACAAGTGTTGACCACGACGACGTCTGCCTTGTCGGGAGAGGCGGGGTCAGCCCCGCACGACCACAGTTCAGACTCAATGGCCAACGAATCTGCCTGGTTGACGCGGCAGCCGAAGGTGATGATGGCGTACTTCACGTGCCGTCCACGGCCCACGGCCCACCCACGGCCAGGGCTTTCTTTCCGATATCGCGACGGTACTGCATTCCATCGAACGAGATTCGTGACACCGCCTCATAGGCGCGGTCGATTGCGGATTCGAACGTAGCCGCCTTGCCAACGACTGTCATGACCCGGCCGCCAGATGTCACAAGCCCAGTGTCTTGCGCCTTCACCCCGGCGTGAAACACGAGAACGTCCGGACACTCGACAGCGACCGTGCCAAGCCCTTCGATGCGGGCACCTGTTCTCACATCTGCCGGGTAGCCTTCTGCAGCCAACACGACTCCCACATGCGGCTCCACATTGAGCGACACGCGGGAGGTTTTCAGCACGCCCGTCGCCGCCGCCCAGAGCAGCGGCGTCAGCGGATCAGCAATCATCGGCAGCACCACCTGCGCTTCAGGATCACCAAAACGCACGTTGAACTCGATAACCTTCGGTCCGTCCGCGGTGAGCATCAGCCCGCAGTACAACACACCACGATAGGGTGACCCCTCGACAATCAGGCCATGCAACACGGGCCGCACGATTTCCCGCAGTATTCGATCGCGCATGAGCCCGTCCACCAGACGGCTCGGGGCAAACGCGCCCATGCCGCCGGTATTCGTACCTCGATCGTCGTCGAGGAGGCGTTTGTGATCCTGGGCCGCCACCAGTGGTACGGCGTGCTCGCCATCGGCTAGTACAAAGAACGAGACCTCCGGACCCTCGAGACGTTCCTCCACGACCACTGTGGTGCCCGCGTCGCCGAAGCTGCGATCAATCATGACCGCCCGAATCGCGGCTTCAGCCTCCCCCGGAGTTTCCGGAACGATGACCCCTTTGCCGCCGGCGAGCCCGTCGGCTTTGATCACGGGGGCGATGCCAAATTCACCGCCGCGGACCGCAGCTACGGCCAGTTCCGCTTGGCCGCAAACTCGATAGCGGGCCGTTGGCACCTGGTGGCGGTGCATGAACTCTTTCGCAAATGCTTTGCTCGTCTCGAGCTGAGCCGCCGCTCGCCGCGGGCCAAATATTGGGCGGCCTCGGGCCGCGAACAAATCCGCGATCCCGCGGGCGAGCGGTGCCTCCGAGCCCACCACGGTGAGATCGATCCGTTCGTGTTCGGCCAGGGCGAGGAGCGCCTCGGGATCACCTGGATCGACGGCCACTGTGGTGTGGTGAGTCCCGATCCCGGCATTGCCCGGGGCGCAGACAACTTGATCCACGCCTGGGTCGCGCGAGAGCCTCCAGCAGAGCGCGTGCTCGCGGGCGCCGGAGCCCACGACAAGGATTCGCATCTAAATACTTGATATAAAGGGGTTTAGAGTCTATGCCCGAAAGGCAAAAGTGTGTGATAGCCTAACATGTTTGCAGGGACTGTAAAGTGCCTGACGTGCCTAGAGTGCCTAGGGTGCCCGAGGTGCGTGAAGCTATTCCTATTGAGAGAGGGGGTGATCTACAAATGGCCGAGGTGAAAATCCAGGAGGGCGAATCGATCGAGAGCGCGCTTCGCCGCTTCAAGCGCAAGGTTCAGCAAGAGGACATCATCAAGGACATCAAGAAACACTCCTTCTATCTGAAACCCGGTGACAAGCGTCGCGCCAAGCAGGCGCTGGCGCGAAAGCGCAACCGCAAGAAGATGCGGCGCGAAGCCGAGTAGCGCGGTAGAATCCACCCCAACTTTCGAGGATACGTCGCATGGATATCGCGGAACGCACGGTGAGTGATGTCACTGTGCTCGACTTGAAGGGCAAGATGACGCTCGGCGAAGGTGACGAGTTGTTGAAGGACAAGATCAACAGCCTGCTCGCCGGCGGCAAGAAGAAGCTCGTGCTCAACCTGGAGGGCGTGCCGTATATCGATTCGGCCGGTCTGGGCGAAATCGTCCGCACGTATACGACGGTAAGCCGTCAGGGCGGCAGCCTCAAGCTGCTCAACCTGACCAAGCGTATCGAAGACTTGCTGTCGATCACGAAGCTTCTGACCGTGTTCGAGACTTACGACACGGAGCAAGAGGCCGTGAAGAGTTTCAGCGGCTGAAAGTGGACACGCGGTCATTGGCATCCCCGGCCGAGGCGCGCCGGGGAGGCCTTGCACTCACCGGCCTGCTGCAGTCGATGCGGCCGGAACAGTGGACCAAAAATCTCATCGTTTTTGCGGCGCTCATCTTTGGGCACCGCCTGTTCGACCCGGCCGCCGTGGGACTCTCACTGGCGGCCTTTTTGATTTTTTGCGCGCTGTCCGGCGTAGTCTATTTGATCAACGACGTCGGCGATCGCGAGGCCGATCGGGTGCACCCGCTAAAACAGCGGCGGCCGATCGCCACCGGCGAGGTCAGCCCCTCGCTGGCGATGAGCGCGGCAGTAGTCATTGGGGCGACGGCTTTGGCCGCGGCGTTCTGGCTGGGGACTTCCCTAGGGGTGATCGCCGCAGGCTATGTAGGCCTGTTCGCGGTGTATTCACGGACACTGAAGCACATTGTGATTCTGGATGTTTTGACGATTGCGATTGGCTTTGTCCTCCGCGCTGCGGCGGGAGCAGTCGTGATCGCGGTGCCGATGAGTCAATGGTTGCTCGTCTGCACTGTCCTCCTGGCCCTGTTCCTCGGCCTCAGCAAGCGGCGTCACGAGCTCGTGCTGCTGGCCGGCGAGGCGCCAGGACACCGTCAGATTTTGGAGGAGTACAACCCGTATTTGCTCGATCAGATGATCGGCGTGGTCACGGCCTCGACGCTGATGGCCTACATCATCTACTGTACGAGCCCCGAGACGATCGAGAAGTTCGGCACCACACAATTGGTGCTGACGACCCCGTTTCCGATTTACGGCATTTTCCGCTACCTCTATCTCGTGCACCAGCGCGGATCGGGCAGTCCATCGGAAGTGTTGTTGACGGATCGACCACTCATCGCTTGCATCGCACTCTGGGGCCTCGCAGTAATCGCCATCATCTATCGACCATTCGGGCTGTAGCCGCCGACGAAAGAGGAGACCGGCGGGAGTTATCAGTGGTCAGTTACCAGTTCAAAGAAGGCCGTTGGGCATCGACGATCTTTTTGAACTGGCTACTGGCAACTGGCAACTGACCGTTCAGGGGCTACATGACGAAGTCGAAAGTCGCCATTCTCAAAACGGCGCCCGCGACAGTCTTCCGGGACTATCACGAGCTGATGAACCTTGCCGGGTACCAGGATGTTCTGCCCAAGGACACCGAGACCGCGCTCAAGGTCAACATCTCGTGGCACTTCTTCTTCCCGGGCTCCTCGACGACGCCCTGGCAGCTCGACGCCGTCATCCGGGCCATGACGCGCGACGGGTTTGATCCGACGCTCATCCACGCGTGTCACAACCGCACGGTTGTCATCGATGCGCATCTCGGCGAGCGGGAAAACAAGCAGCTTCCCGTTGTCGAGGCGCACGGACTCCGCAATGTCCACCTCTACGAAGGCGACGAGCCCTGGATCAACATCCAGGACGCTGTCGGAGACCTTGCGAAGAAGTTTCTGTGCCTGAACGAGGTCTATCCGGACGGGTTCATGATCCCGCAGCGCTTCATCGGCGAAAACATCCTTCACCTTCCCACCGTGAAGACGCACGTGTTCACGACTACTACGGGAGCGATGAAGAACGCGTTTGGCGGTCTGCTCAACGAGCGTCGGCACTGGACTCACCCTGTCATCCACGAGACGCTCGTCGACCTCCTGATGATTCAGAAGGCGATCCACCGCGGGGTGTTCGCGGTGATGGACGGCACGTTTGCGGGTGACGGCCCCGGACCCCGGTGCATGGTGCCACACGCCAAAAACGTGATTCTGGCCAGCGCCGACCAGGTCGCCATCGACGCCGTCGCCGCGCGCCTGATGGGTTTCGATCCGCTCGGGATCAAATACATCCGGCTCGCGCACGACGCCGGCCTCGGCTGCGGCGACCCGCGTGACATCGAGATTGTCGGCGACGCGGAGGCCGCCGCCGAGAACTGGCATTTCGTCGGCCCGTTCAAGAACATGACGTTTGCTTCACGGATGCAGCACCTCATTTATTGGGGGCCGTTGCGCCAACCGATCGAGTGGTCGCTCAAGACTGTGCTGGCGCCGTGGGCGTACATCGCCAGCGTGCTTTATCACGATACGTTCTGGTACCCCTGGAACGTGGAACGCACCACGAAACAAGTACTCGAGGGGCCTTGGGGCAGACTGTTTCAGAACTGGGAACACCTGACGCCCGATGCTCACGGCTTTCCAGACGTCGGTATGGAACCGGCGTCAGCTCCGCGTGCCGGCGCCCGTGCGCTCGCGCAGTCAGTCGGCATTTTAGGGACCTGCATCAAGGAAGCCCCCGAGTTTGCAAGCCGCCGCCGCAGGGCGCGGCAAACGCCGCATCAGGCGGCGTAAGGATTGTTAATGGCTGATTTCAACATCCGCTCCGAGTCCGTGGACGTCGAGCAGATCATGGCGCAGATTCGAGCACGCATCCGCGAAAAGCGCGGCGTGGACTACACCGAAGAGCAGATCCGCGAGCTGGCAACCGTTCGGCTCGAAAAGTTTCTCGATCCCAAGAACCTGCGTTCCGATCTGCTCGAGCAATTCCGGCGCAGTCGCCCGGCAATTCCGGCCGATCCCTCCCCCATCGACCCGCCCTACGCGTTTGACGACCAGACGCTCGTGGCGTCACACCGTGGGAGCTTGCGCTTCATTCGCAAGCTGCTGAACCCCATTTTGAAGCTGTTCTTCAACCCGAACACGCTGAATCAGATTCTGTATGCGCAGTCACAATTCAATGCCGATCTGCTCAAGCGGGAGCAACGGCGCAAGATCGAGTTCGAGCAGTCGCGAAGCGAGTGGAACGCCTTGTATTACGAGGTGCTTCACAACCTGGTCCTCGAAACGACTCGCAATGGCATCGAGCTGAAGAACATGAAGATGCGGCTCGAAGCGCTGGCCAGCCGGCTCGATTTCAGTGAGCGTCGCGTGCGGGCGCTGGAAGGCGTCGTTCAATATCGGCCAGAGGCGGTGCGACGTGATCGCGATCGCACGCGCGAGCGGCCCACGCGCCACGAAACAGACACCGAAGTCCTCGATACCGAAGCGCGAGGCGCGAGCGCCCAGGCCAGCGAGACGTTGGTGTCTTCTG
The DNA here is from genome assembly GCA_963846425.1 of uncultured Acidobacteriota bacterium. GTDB lineage: Bacteria > Acidobacteriota > Vicinamibacteria > Vicinamibacterales > UBA2999 > JACCSI01. The sequence continues at coordinate 958,498 of CAWJVW010000005.1, forward strand.
GCGGTCCTGGGGGGGCCGGGATTCCTGCGGACGTGGCCGGCCGGCGTCGCCGTCGCCGTCGACGCGGTCGACGCGGCGCAGGTCTCGCGCCAGCCGCGACAGCAGCCACGGCCGAAGGTCCGAGTACGAGCGAGGAGATTCCAGCGGGACCCGACGACGGCTTTGATGAGGGCGATGACATGGAAGTTGGCCCCTTCGACGCCGCTCAGGACAAGCCCCTCGACTCCGCTCAAGGCGAGCCCCTCGATTCCCCACGCGACGAGTCCGGGCGCGAGGATGCCCACGAGACGCCATCGGATCCCGAACAACAGTGAAGATCGCGATCGTTGTCCAGCGCTACGGCGCCACCATCAACGGTGGCGCCGAACTCCACGCACGTTACATCGCTGAGCACCTGGCAAAACACGTGCAGGTCGAGGTGCTCACCACGTGTGCGTCAGACTACATCACGTGGCGCAATGCGCTCCCGCCAGGAACCGAAACAGTCAACGGTCTCACGGTCCGCCGCTTCCCCGTAACCCGCGAACGCGACCCCGCGGAATTCGGTCGACTTTCAGAGCATGTGTTCACCAAGCGGCATGCCCTCCGAGACGAGCTCGAATGGCTCGATGCCGAGGGTCCTACGAGCCCGGAGCTCGTGGACTACATCAGGCAGAACGTTGCCGGGTACGACTTTTTCATCTTTTTCAGCGTCCGGTATTACCACGCGTATCACGGGGCGCGCGCGGTGCCCCACAAGGCAATCCTGGTCCCCACAGCGGAACGCGACGGCGCGCTTGGCCTGGCGATGTTCGCGCCCATTTTTCGCGGCGTCCGCGGGTTCATGTACAACTCCTTCGAGGAACGCGCCCTCATTCAGGCGATTGCAGGGCACGCTGATGTGCCCGGCGTCGTGGTGGGTGTTGGCTCGGAGATTCCGCCACACAGCAACGCTGCGCGTTTTCGTCAAAAGTTCGACGTGCGCGACCGCTTCGCGATTTACGTGGGCCGAATCGACGAGAACAAGGGGTGCGCAGAACTCTTCGACTACTTTCAGCGCTACAGCCGCATGCTTGCCGAAGGGATGCACCTGGTGCTCATCGGTAATGCGGTCATTCCAATTCCCGATCACCCCAAGATTCACCATCTGGGGTTCGTCAGCGATCAGGACAAGTTCGATGCGCTGGCCGCGGCGGAGTTGCTCGTCATGCCGTCGTATCTCGAAAGTCTCTCAATGGTGGCACTGGAGGCGTGGGCACTCGGCCGGCCAGTGCTCGCCAACGGCCGCTGCGATGTTCTCAGGGGGCAATGCATCCGCAGCAACGGCGGCCTTTACTACGACGACTTCCGGGAGTTCATCGAGACTCTTCGAGCGATTGACTTCAGTCCGTCGCTGGCCGCGGCTCTGGGACGCAACGGACGCGAGTATTTCAACCGGCATTACTCCTGGCCAATCATCGAGCGCAAGTATCTCGACATGCTCGATCGCCTTTCACGCGCATCGATTTCTCAAATAGCACCCATGGATCCGCTGCCTGGCTGGTTTGCACGACGGAGATCAGCCCTTCCGCCCGCAGATGAGGTCGTGTCGAAGTTGCCGGCGGGGCCTGCTCTTGCGAGCACCTCCCATGCATCAGGCTTCAGGCCCCAGGCGTCAGGTGCCGGTTCCCAGGCCTCACCGGCCAGGCCCCCGGCGACAAGCCTCAGACCCCAGACCGCAAGCGCCAGGCCCGAAGCTTCTGGAGCGCGCCCACCGGAATCGCGTCCGCGTGAGCAGTCGTCGCCACGACCGCCCTCGCAGCGTCCTCAAGCACAGGGCCAACGCGGTGATCGCCGTCAGGGTCCACGCGGACCACATGGTCATCGTCGCCGGCCGGGTGGACGTCCGCGGCGCCATTCGGGCAATAGGTGAGCATGCCCGCCGTTCATCAGGTTCTCGCGACACTCGGCTACGGCGACGCGATAGGCAATGAAGTGCTGGGAATCCAGCGCGTCCTCCGGCAGGCGGGGTATGCGTCGGAGATTTTTGTCGAGACCGCCGACAGGCGACTCAGGCACTTGACCATCAACTATCTGAAGCTGCCCGACGTCAGCGACCCCGAGAACATCGTCATCCACCATTTCTCGATCGGTTCCCGTGCTTCACGAATCGCGTATGCGCTGCCAGACCGCATGGTGCTCGTGTATCACAACATCACACCGCCGGAGTACTTCGTGGACGTGCATCCGCTGCTCGTCCAGCAATGCTTTCTCGGGCGTCGCGAGCTGGGCTTCTATGCCTCTCGCTGCGATTTGGCGCTGGGAGACTCGGAATTCAACCGGCTCGAGCTCGAGGCGGCTGGCTTCCCGCGCACCGGCGTGCTTCCCGTGGTTCCGGACTTTTCGCATCTCGGTGGAGAGCCGAATGTGGTTCAGGCCGGCCGGTTCGACGATGGGTGGGTGAATCTGCTGTTTGTCGGCCGGATGATTCCGAACAAACGGATTGAAGACGTCATCCGCTGGTTTCACGCCTACAAGCGATGGTTCAACCCGCGGTCACGGCTGCTCCTCGTCGGATCGCATGGTGGCTTCGAGCGGTATGTCACGATGCTTCACCACTTCATCGCTGAGATTGGGGCCGCCGACGTGTATTTTCTGGGTCACGTGGCGAACGAAGAGCTCGTGGCGTACTACGGGCTCGCGGACGTCTTCATCTGCGCCAGCGAGCACGAAGGCTTCTGCGTTCCGCTGATGGAGGCATTTCATATGGGAGTGCCTGTGATCGCATACGCGGCCTCAGCGGTACCATCGACGATGGACGGCGGCGGCGTATTGGTGACCGACAAGGATCCGGCTGTGGTCGCCGGGCTGATTCACGAGATCATCACCAATCCGGACTTGGAGGATCGCATTCTCGACACGCAGGACGCGGCACTGGCACGTCTACACGCGCGTGACTTCGCCGGCACGCTGCTGAAATTCATCGATCAAGTGAAGGCCATGCCGCCGCTTCCCCACCCGCCCACCGCCTTCGATTTCTGGGATCAATTGAAGCAAGCGAAAGCGCTTGCGGAGGTCAGGGTCTATCGGCCGGCGGCGTTTCACGCGTTGCCGGAACAAAGACACGAAGGACAGGAAGGCAGCGAAGGACGCGAAGGAAGGCCGGGCCGATGATCGTCAATCAGTGGGTCCCGGCCGCGCACAGGGGTGATGCCATCGGCGACAGCGCACGGCGCGTGAGAGATCTTCTGCGCGAACTCGGTCATCAGTCCGAGATCTACGCGCTGACCGTTGACGAGGAGCTTCGTCATGAGATTCGGCCGTTCGCGCACAGCGATGCTCGGGGCGGAGACTTGACGATTTTTCACTATGCGCTGCCGTCGCCGATGACTGACGCGTTTGCCCGGTTGCCGCGGGGCCGTGTGCTCCAGTATCACAACGTGACGCCGGCACGATTCTTTGCGCCCTATGATGCGGCGGTCTTCCGCCTCGCGACGATCGGCCGTCAGGAGCTCGGCGCGCTGGTCGGTCAGACCGAAGTGGCGCTCGGGGACTCCGAATTCAATCGCGCGGAGCTCGTCGAGTGTGGCTTCACGCACACGGGCGTTTTTCCCATTGCGGTCGATATCGGCCGCATCCAAAAGTCGCCACGGCAGCCGGCGCTGGAGCAGCTCCTGTCAGATGGGTTGTCGAACTTCCTCTTCGTCGGCCGCATTGCGCCGAACAAGAAGATCGAGGATCACATTCGCCTCGCCGAACATTACAAGCGTTACGTCGACACCGAGTATCGATTCATCTTCGTGGGCAAGACTGACGGTCTTCCACGCTACTACAACATGGTGCGTGCGCTCATTGCCGAGTATCAGATGCCGGAGGACCGTTTCATTTTCACGGGTGCAGTGCCGGACGAAGACCTCGCCACGTATTACCGCACCGCAGATGTCTACATCTCGCTCTCGGAGCACGAGGGGTTTTGCGTTCCGCTCCTCGAGGCGATGGCGGCAGACGTGCCCATCATGGCGTACGCATGCACGGCGGTCCCGGACACCATGGGAGGTGCCGGCCTGCAGTTCGCCCCCAAAGATCTCGAGCACGCTGCCGAGCTCCTCGGCCAACTCGCCTTCAACGATGACTTGCGCGCCCGGATTATCAGCGGGCAGCGGCGCCGTTTGCAGGATTTTGGAGAGGCGCGGATCCGTCAGGATCTGGACCGTCTCCTGTCACTGGTGCACTGATGCGGATCGGTTTCGTCGTTCAGCGGTACGGCGCGGAGATTCTGGGTGGCTCGGAGTATCACTGCCGGTTGATCGCCGAGCGAATGGCAACCCGCCACGATGTCGAGGTGCTGACGACGTGCGCGCGGGACTACGTGACGTGGCAGAACGAGTATCCCGAGGGCACCGATCGCATTCGTGGCGTCACAGTGCGCCGCTTCGCCAATGCCCGCCAACGCGACATCAAGGCCTTCAACGAGTATTCGGAGTGGATCTTCTCGAACGCGCACTCGCCGGAAGACGAAACGCGCTGGCTGGAGATGCAGGGCCCCTGGTGCCCGACACTGCTCGAGTATCTCGAGCGGCACCATCGCTCATTTGACGCGCTGATCTTCTTCACGTACCTCTACGCTCCAACGGTGCTCGGCCTGAGGATCGATCCCGGGCGCTCGATTCTCGTCCCTACGGCGCACGATGAACCAGCGATCCATCTGGCGATCTACAAGGACATGTTCCGGCTGCCGTCCGGTATCGCCTACAACACGGAGTCGGAAAGGAACTTCCTGAAAATCACTTTCGACATTCGCGCGGCTTCAGAGGAGACCGTGGGATGCGGCGTCGATTTGCTGCAAGACGATCCCTCGACTTCCTCAGGGATGAACCCCTCGACGTCGACCGGGACGGAAGGCACGCAGGCCCACGTTGGAGACGATCAGGTCGAGGAACCAACGATTGATGTCTTTGCGCAGCTCAAGGCTCGCGGCGTCGCGTTCCGACGGCGACATCGCTTGCATGGCCAGTTTCTTTTGTACGGAGGCCGAATCGACGCCGGCAAAGGCTGCGAAGAACTCCTCGAATATTTCACGAGCTACAAAGAGCACGGGGGTGACGCGTCACTGGTGTTGATGGGCGTGAAGCTGATGCAAATCCCCGAAGTGCCGTGGGTGCAGTTCGCGGGCCTCCTGTCGGAGCGGGAACGCCTGAGCGCCCTCGAGGCGGCAACAATTGTCGTCGTCCCGTCCCCTTTCGAAAGCCTGTCTCTGCTCGCTTTGGAGGCCATGGCCGTAGGCACTCCCGTGCTCTGTAACGCCCGGAGCGAAGTCCTCGTCGATCATTGCCTGAAGAGCAATGCGGGCCTGTTCTACGCGGATCGTGATGAATTCATCGAGGCGACGAATCTCCTGCTCGGCGACGAACGGCTGCGGCGTGCGATGGGCCGCAACGGCAAGGAGTACATCAAGCGGAACTATCGCTGGGACGTGATCATGGCGAAGTACGATCGCTTGATCGGCGCGCTGCGAGGGCGATGATGGAATCGGGTTGATCGCGGGACTAAAGTCCCGCGCTACGTACTAATCCTGGAGTGTCCCTACTCGACATCGGAACCAACCGGCTCCAACTCGTCGCCATCTTCGGTTGCGCTCAAGGGCTCGAGGCTGCCCGTCGCCGACGAAGCCTTCTTTCGCCGTGGCCGAATGTCGTAGCGCTTGATCATCTCGTTGAGCGTCGTCGGCTTGATGTGCAGGAGCTCCGCCGCCCGTTTCTGAACCCCACCGGCCGCCTCGAGCGCCGACTCGATCCACTGGCGCTCGTACGCGGCGGTCACTTCCTTCAACGACACGCCTTCGGCCGGCATCACGATGTGCGGCATCTGGAAGTTTGGAGCGCGTCTGACATGCTCGGGAATGAGGTCTGCTCCGATTCGCGATCCCTGCGTCAACACGGTGGCGCGCTCGATCACGTTTTCCAGCTCACGCACGTTGCCCGGCCAGTCGTATTCCATCAAGAGATCAAGCGATTCGGGCGCTAGCTCCAGGTTGGGCCTGGCATTCTCGATGCCATACTTCTCGAGAAAGTGCTGCACGAGCAGCGGGATATCGTCCTTGCGGTCCCGGAGCGACGGCAGATGGATCGCGATGACGTGGAGGCGGTAGAACAAGTCCTCCCGGAAGCGGCCTTCTTCGACTTCCCGCTTCAAATCGACGTTGGTCGCCGCGATGATGCGGACGTCAACCTTGATCGTTTCCATGCCGCCCAGACGCATGAACTCGCGTTCCTGCATGACGCGTAACAGCTTGGCCTGCGTCTCGAGCGGGATGTTGCCGATCTCGTCGAAGAAGATGCTGCCTTTGTCGGCTAGGTCGAACAGCCCTTTCTTCGGATAGACGGCGCCGGTAAACGCGCCTTTGACGTGGCCAAAGAGCGTGGATTCAAGCAGGTCGGGCGGAAGGTTTCCCGAGTTGACGGTGACAAATGACTTGTCTGCCCGCGCCGAGTTGCTGTGAATCGCCCGCGCGACGAGCTCCTTGCCCGTCCCGCTCTCGCCCGTGATGAGGATCGTCGACCGGCTCGGTGCCGCCTGGATGATCAAGTCGAAGACTTGTTTCATCCGCGGGCTCTTGCCGATGATCCCGGCAAACTTGTGGTAGCGGGCCTGGAGGTTCTGCCTGAGCGTGACGTTCTCCGCCACCAGATGTCGTCGCTCGATGGCGTTGCGCAGGACGACCAGCACCTCGTCGTTCTTGAAGGGCTTGGTGATGTAGTCGAACGCGCCCTTCTTCATTGCGGTGATGGCGTTTTCCATCGACGCAAAGGCGGTAATCATCACCACCGGCAGCTCTTCGTCGTGCTTTCGCAACTCGTCGAGAACACGCATGCCGTCGATGCCAGGCATCATCATGTCCACGATGACGGCGTCGAAGGGGAGCGAGCGGGCGAGGTCGAGCCCTTCGGTCCCGTTCGAGGCCAGACGAACGGTGTAACCCTCCCTCACGAGAAGGGTCTCGAGAATCTCCCGCATGATCTCCTCGTCGTCGATGACGAGGATCGAAGCGTTGCGGCGCATATATGAGTTACCGCGCGATGGCGGTCGGCTGAATCGCCGCCGTCCTGAACCGCAGTGAAAAGCGTGTGCCCTGACCGGGTGCGCTGTCGCAGTGAATCGTGCCGTCGTGCTCGCGCACGATTCCGTACGTAATCGACAGACCCAGGCCCGTGCCCTGTCCCGTCGCCTTGGTCGTGAAGAACGGATCGTAAATGCGTGCGAGGTGTTCCGCAGGAATCCCGCTTCCCGTATCCGAGACCTCGACGACCGCTTCGCCCTGTTCGATCCGCGAAGCAATCGTGAGCCACCCGCCGCTGGGCATTGCATCGCGTGCGTTGAGAAGCAAATTCAGAAACACCTGTTGCAACTTGAATTCGAAGCCCTCGACCAACACCGTGCCCTGAGTGAGCTCGCGGCGGATCTTGATGCTGCCCTTTTCGAGCTGGTGTTCGAGCAGCGATAACACGTCGCCAATCACCCGATTGAGATCCACCGGCGCGCGCTCGGCTGCCTCGGCGGCATTGGGACGCGACAGCGTCAGCAGCCCGTTCACGATGCGCGCGGCGCGGAACGTCTGCTTCTCGATTTTTTCGAGCAACTTCGTCCGCGGATCTGCCGGGTCGGCTCGCTCGAGCAGCATTTGCGTATAACTCGAAATACCCGTCAGCGGGGTGTTCACCTCGTGTGCCACGCCCGCGGCGAGCAACCCCAGCGATGCCATCTTTTCTGAAATCCGCAGCTGCTCTTCGAGCTCCGCACGCTCGGTGATGTCTTCCAGAATGATGATTGTTCCGGCCTGGCTGTCAGCACCAGCGACAGCCTGGAGCGGCACCATCGTGACGTTGACCAGCACGCCCGATCCTTCGGGCGTTCGGCGCGAAGTCAGGGGCACCCGGAACAGAGCCGTGCCCTCCGGCGCTTGCTGTCGCGCGTCGCGAATGGCTTCGAGAAACGGCGGGTCGAAGAGGCGGTCGATTGGCTGCCCGAGGGCTTGTGCTCTGGTGACGCCGTAAAACCTTTCGAGCGCTTGATTCCAGCGAATGACGCGATCGTCGAGCCCCACCACCAGCAACCCATCATCCAGCGACTCGAGAATGTTTTCGTTGAACGCACGCAGCCGATCCAGCTCGGAGGCTTTGAGGTGCAGCTGTCGATACAAACGACCGTTCTCGATGGCTGTCGCTGCCTGTCCAGCAACGGCCGTCAGCAGATTCATGTCTTCGCTGGTCAAGGGCTCGCCGGTTTCCCGCCGGCCGAGTGCGAAAACAGCGTTCACCCGCTCGTTCGACACGCAAGGTACCAGGTAGTAGATTCCAGCGTCCCGCCAGAGCTCGACTTCTTCAGCCGTAAACCGGCCGACAGCCAGCGGATCGTCGAGCCGGACGGCATGGCCAGTCTCCAGTCTCCCGCCGATGCCAGACGAAGCCAGCAATCGTGGCGGCGTCCCTTCGAGGCCCGCAACCCTCAGTGGTTCGAACTCCCCCGATTCCGAAGCGGACATCAGCGCCATGCGATCGACGACAAACGTCTCTTTGACGCGCGACACGAGTCGTTCGGAGAGGCGATTCAGGTCGAGGTCGCCATTGAGATCGCGTGCAAACGCGACCAGCGCGCGGCGATAGTCATACCGATCGCGATAAAACGCCCGATCGATCGCCGATTGCACGGCCTCTTTGACGGGCTTCGCCAGCAGCACGACGATGACGGTCGCGAGAAACGCGATGAGCCATCGATGCTCGTCCTCCGTCTGGATGAAAAACCCACTCGAGGTACGCAGGATCACGACGTAGATGCCGGCAATCGCAGCCATCACTGCGGTGTACACCAGAAGGCGCTTGAGAATGACTTCGACGTCCATCAAGCGATAGCGGACGATTGCTGACGCGAAAGCGAGCGGAATGAACGCCAGCGGGATCGCGAGCAATTGCATTGGAAGCGACGGCCCAACGCCGAGCGCAAAAGGCACCGTGTAGAGCAAGGCGAATGGCAGCAGGCCGAAAGCCGTGCCCCACACAATCCATCGCAGCTGACGCGTGGAGGTCACCGAGCGGACACGGCCGAGCGCCCGTACCAGCACGAGCAGGCCAGCACCCAGGAACGCCGTCAAGTGCACGAGCTCGAGCGTATCGAGTACGTCGATCAGCCGCACGAAGTAATCGGGGTCAACGCGAGCTCGAAGCAATGCCACGATCCGTGTGAGCCCAAGCACCGCCGCTGGCAGGTAAATCGTCGGGAGCCAGCGGGCGACAAGCGCCGTATACCCGTGGGAGTGGGGACGTTCGGGAAAGACCAGGGTGAAGTGCAGGAAGAGCGGCGGCAACATCAACAGCGCCACGACATCTGCCCAGTAGAAGAACCAGTCCACACGATCGAACCGGCCCGTGAACGAGAACGTAAACGTCCCGAAGAATGCGACCGCGAGCCAGAAGAAGTGCAGTGTCGCCTGATCGAACGGCCGTCGCGTGCGCACGGCGGCGCCAACCAGCAGGGTGAAGATGCCCACCGCCGCGAGCACGTAATACAGCCCGCCCGCACCACTCGGGATTGGTTCGAGGGCGACTTCGACAACCTCTCGGGCGCCCAGGCGGAGCAGCGTGTAGGTGTGGCGATCGCCGGGCTGCGCGTTCCACTGGAGCGTCAGCACCTGATGGCGGTCGGTGACCGGCCCGCCGTCAATGGCGAGCAGGATGTCCCCGGGCCGCACACCTGCACGCGCAGCAGTGGAGTCGCCAGCCACTTCCGCCGCGACAACGCCGGCGCTGCGCTCCACCCACAGCACCCCGTCCTCGACCTCGTTGCTGGTCGCCCGCTGCACGATGTTCGCAATCCCCATCGCCAGAAGCAGCAGCGCCGTCGCGATTGGAAGGATGGATCGCGGCCACTCGCGCCAACTGGGCGACGTCGGAGCCGAACGAGAGGTGCCGGAGTATTCGAGCATCAACGGTCCGCGGAATAAGCAAACTGAGCAAACGCCATACCACGGCCTCTATCCGTGCCTGGTCCCTAAATAATTGGTACGGCGCACTTTATTCGACTTCAGCAACCTTCGCCGAGACGAGTATCCAATCGCCTGACGCGACGATCCAATAATCAGTATCGCAACAATACCGCGGGATCGATATAGGGTTCAGGGGTTCAGGGGTTCAGGGGTTCAGAGGTTCAGAGGTTCAAGGGTTCAGAGGTTCAGGGGTTCAGGTTCAGGGGTTCCCTTACGAAGCCGTGAATTTCTGGACCGAACTACTGAACGATCAGAATTTCACCGTGATTCCGCCAACCAGCCGTTTGGGCGGCCGGACGACGAGGAGCTCGTCGTAGACGGAGGTTTCGGTGAATGCTTCGCGGAACAGATTTCGGACGCCCACGAGCATTTCCCATTCGGCGTTCGTGAAACTCATGAACGGCAGGCCCTGATTCACCTGAACATCCCAGCGCGCATCAAGACCGGGCCGCGCGTGCTCGTCGCGCACGTACGCGCTGTTCATCTTGTAAAGCAGGAAGACCCGCGTATCGCTTCGGGGGAATTCGGTCTCGAGTGTCGTCGTCACGTCGTGAATGCGTTCGCCGTCGGCGCGAAGGGCTGCGGGGACGCTCCTGGCAAGGCGCAGGCGATCGCGGGAGGGGGTGTTGGCCCAATCGGCGGCGGCCAGCGAATAGTTGATGGTGCCGCGGACGTTGTCGGCGAGCGCGTGTGTGTAGGTGACACCGAGGCCAACGACGTCAACGTCGCCAGTGCTGCCAACGGAGTAATGCCCCAGCTCCGCCGCGCCTGCTTCTATCTGGCGAAGGCCAAAAACCGTCACGAGCTGATCATCGATCGTCTGATAGAACGCACGGACGCCAAAGGTCGCGCCGTCCAGCAACTGTTCGACGGTCACCTCGTAGTGCCGCATGTCTTCGGGAAGGAATCCCGTGCGTGTCAGCGGCGCAAACGTGCGCTGAGGCGGAAGCACCTGCGCGTCGGTAGGCGGCAGGAATTCCTCCGCGCCGGGTGCAGCCACGCGACGCGCGGCAACCGCGCGAATGCGTGTGCGATCTTCCGGATGTTGGATGGTTGCGGTCAAGCGCGGGCTGAAGTGCGCCGGGTCCAACAAGTAGTCGTAATGCGCGTAGTGGGCGCCGTATCCGATCGTCAGGCGATCCGAGAGGGTCCACTCGTCGTGCGCGTAAACTGCCCCCACGTTGCGCGCCCCCTCGGTCATCGCCGCCAGCGCCGCCAGGTTGCCTCCCTCATAGCGGTGCACGCCGTACGACATGCCGAACTGATACTGATGCCGGGCAGGATTGCGTGTGACGTAATTGCCGGCGAGAATCCACGAGCTCAGATCACCCTGATTGAGCGCGGCCTTGACGGCCCAATCGCCATGTTCCCCGACGGGTGCACCGAGGGAGAAGAACGTGACACCACGGGTGCGATCGAGGCTGAGGAGCTGCCCCGGATTGTCGAACACTCCCGTCGTCATCAGGTTGATCTGACCCTGCAGCGGCGAGTGCGTGAAGAGCGCTCCCGCGATACGTGCGGAAGATTCCACCGCGCGACCAAGCAGCTGGAGCGAGTCACTAAGAATGAAATCGTCCTGGGCAGGAATCTCAGCGAAGGTTGCGGCGTCCTTGAGGATCGATCGCTTCAGATGTCGCAGGCGCCATACCGTTTCGGTTTCGTCGCGCTCTTCTGAATCAGGTGCCGCAGACACTTCCGTCACGCCAACGGCTGCCGTCGTCACGCGGGGCGCGTTGGGCGTCCCCAGCCGACGCAGCGTGAAGGTTGACACCGTCCTCGAGGAGGGCCGCACATTGACCATCGTGTTTCGAGCCGGCAGGTAGCCGTCTCGATGTGCGCGGACCAGATACGGCCCGGGAGTGAGCGAACCGAGCGTGAACTGTCCGACCCGATCACTCACGGCAAACGACGTGCTGCCGCCCATCGCCGAAACCACCACTCCGCCCAGCGGATTGCCGCGGTCGTCGAGGACCCGACCCGTGATCGTTCCAGTCGATGCGACCGCTATCCGGGTAATGCGCGAAGGCTGGGGTTGGTCGTCGCCAGTGGGGTCAGGCTGGGCAAAGGCCACACCTGCAGCCACTCCACTCGCACATACGAGGAACGCCGCGAGGACCAAACGGGTCCCAATGACAGTAGTCGTCTCGGGAGCCCTCAGGGGGGTGCCCATGGCTCAGCTATCCGACCGCCCCCCGGCGCGGGGGCTAAGAGGGGCGACCGGCAGTCGCCCCCACTCATCTTACGCCGCTTTCACTGTAAAGTTCACGTCCCTGGTCACGGTCTTCCCGGAATTCTTGTCAATTATCTTGATTTCCAGCCGGTATTCGCCTTCTGGGAAGGTGCTCAGCGGCACTTCGATGCCACCAGGCACCGGGAACTTGGCCGGATCAAAGGTCGGCGGCAGGTTCGCGGCGTTGATGGTTTGCGGGTTGGTCTTGTTGAAGAACTTCTCGGCCCCGCCTTCCTTGCGGTGGAAGTTGTACTCCATCACGAGGTTTGGCTTGCCGGCCGAGTCCAACGACGCGTTGTAGACCTGAAAGAAGGTGGCCAGCTGTTCGTTCTTCAGGAAGATCATGTCGTTGGCGGGGATTAGCTCCTGCGCACCGAAGACGAACGGCCGCTCGCGTGCCTCTTCTGGTCCCGGCGCCGCAGTCAGGACGTTGACTTTGTCGGCCACGATCACGCTGCTCGTCGCCAAATCCCCACTCCAGAAGTCAGGGACGATGACTTGGGTCTTCAGCACGCCGACCTTGGCTACCTGGGTCTTGGGCGCCTTCTCGGGGAGCCGCTCCTTCATGGCGACATACACGTCATATGTGCCCGGGCCCGCCATGAAGACGCGGTTGAGCCGAGCGTTGCCGCCGGTAAGCTGCGCGGCGGGCACGAAGTGGATGTCATCCCACGGATACTCGGCCTTCTTTGTCTTTTCGTCGGCTTGCGCGGCTGGATTGACCACGCGGACATACATCGCTGCGTCAGCGGCTGGCGCGCCGGCGACGGTGAGCGCAAACGGCACGAACGTGCGCTGCTCCTGCGATTTGAGGAAGTAGGGCGTGAGCGTCATCTGAATGTCGCCCGGCGCCGGCTGGCCAGCCATGACGCCATCAATTAGCTTGACCAGCGTATCGATCTCCGCCTGCTCCTGTTTGCTGCGCTTCTTTTCATCTTTCTTGGCGCCCTGCTGCGCAAACGCGGCAGTCGAACCGACCAGCGCGACGGCGACCGCCGCGATGAGCGCAATGACACGACGTCTGACCATCATCGAAATCTCCCTGAAAGCCGCAATTACCCAGCCGCCAACAATCGATCATAGGAGCCGATCCGGTGGGAAGTCAAACCGTTCAAAGGCTTGCACGGCAGAGGTTTCCTGGCCTCGGCCCGCCGGTCTGCGTGGTATCTTGCCCGACGCGTTCACATGATCCATGACGACGTTTTGGTGATTGTCCTCGCCGGCGGGGTCGGCGAACGCCTCTACCCGCTGACGAAGGAGCGTGCGAAGCCGGCAGTTTATTTTGGCGGCCCATATCGCATCATCGATTTCGTCCTGAGCAACTGCCTCAACTCGGGGTTCCGCCGAATCTTCATTGCGACGCAGTACAAATCGCTCTCGCTCAATCGGCACATCAGGCAGGGCTGGAGCTTCGTGTCTGAAGAGCTGGGAGAATTCATCGAGATCATCCCTCCCCAGAAGCGCGTCGGCGAGCATTGGTACCAGGGCACGGCTGACGCTGTCTATCAGAACCTGTACTCCATCGCGCGCGAGAGCCCTCGTTATGTCGTCGTCCTCGCCGGCGACCACATCTACAAGATGGACTACCGGAAGATGCTGCAGTCGCACATCGAGAATAAGGCGGACGTCACGCTCGCTTCCATTGAAGTGCCCATCGAGGAAGGCCACCGATTCGGCATCGTCGCTGTTGACGAAGCGAAGCGCGTCGTCGGGTTTCAGGAGAAGCCGGCGGAACCCACATCGATCACGGGCGTACCGCACCTGGCCCTGGCATCGATGGGCATCTACGTCTTCAATATGGATTCGCTCGTGCGCACGCTCGAGGAAGACGCCGCCGATCCAAACAGCCGTCACGATTTCGGGCGGAACATCATCCCGGCGCTTCTCGGTGGGGGCAAGGTCTTCTCGTACGAGTTTTACGACGAGAACAAGAAAGCCGCAAAGTACTGGCGGGACATCGGGACGCTGGATGCGTACTACGAAGCCAACATGGATCTGTGCCATGTGAACCCTGATTTCAACCTGTACGATCCGGAGTGGCCTCTTCGGACCTATCAACCACAATCGCCCCCTGCAAAGTTCGTCTTCGCCGAAGAAGGGCGCAAAGGCGAAGCTCTCGACTCACTAATCTCGCCGGGCTGCATCGTGTCGGGCAGCCGCATTCTGGGCAGCATCCTGTGTCCGAATGTCCGCGTTCACAGTTTCTGCAGCATCGAGCAGTCGATCCTCATGCCGGGCGTCAGAATTGGTCGTCACGCACGCATTCGACGCGCCATCGTCGACCGCGACGTTCTCATCCCGCGAGGGGCGATGATTGGGCACCATCGCGACGAAGATCGGCGACGTCACACCGTGACCGAAGACGGCGTCGTCGTCGTTACAGTGGATGACGAACCCTTCATCGGTCCGATTCCGGATCAATCCTTGTCGCTGGAAGCGGAAGCCGATCGGCGGGGGTAGTCTTTTGGTGCCTTTCTTCGTGTGCGTCGTGGTCTTCGTGACAGTCTTTTGAGGCGACCGTGAGAATTCTGGACATCAAGGGGCGTGAGATCCTCGACTCGCGCGGCAATCCAACGGTCGAAGCCGACGTCATCGTCGAAGGCGGCGCGCGCGGACGTGCCGCAGTGCCATCCGGTGCGTCCACGGGCGAGCGCGAAGCGCTCGAGCTCCGCGATGGCGACGCGCGTCGCTACCTGGGTAAGGGCGTGGGCAAGGCCGTTGCGCATATCAACGGCGAGATCGCCAAGGCGCTGCGAGGACGCGACGTCTCTCAACGAGAGCTCGACGAAGCCCTGATAAGGCTGGACGGCACAGCCAACAAAGGGCGGCTCGGCGCGAACGCACTGCTGGGCGTCTCAATGGCCGCTCTCAAAGCCGACGCGATCCGTGCGAGCCAGAGTCTCCACGCACACATCGCGCATCTTGCCGGCAACACTTCGGGATTCTTGCTGCCCGTCCCGATGATGAACATCCTGAACGGCGGCGCGCACGCCGATTCGAATGTCGACTTTCAGGAGTTCATGGTCATGCCCGTCGGCGCCGACTCATTTCGAGAAGGCCTGCGGATCGGCGTCGAGATCTTTCACGCCTTGCGCGGCATCCTGAAGAAGCGCGGCCTGGCAACCGGGGTTGGCGATGAAGGCGGTTTTGCACCAAACCTGCGCTCGAATCGCGAAGCCGTCGAGGTCGTCCTCGAAGCGGTCGCGCAGGCGGGGTTCCGCGCCGGGGGCGAGGTCTTTCTCGCGCTCGACGTGGCGTCCAGCGAATTCTGGAACCCCTCGACTTCGCCCGGGCCAAAGGGCAGGTACGAGTTCAACAAATCGGGAGAGCCCGAACGAAACTCCGAAGAGATGGTGGCGCTCTACGTGGAATGGTGCCGGGAGTATCCAATCATTTCGATCGAAGATGGGTGCGCGGAGCAAGACTGGCACGGATGGGCGCTGCTGACCCAGCAACTTGGTTCGCGTGTTCAGCTCGTGGGTGACGATGTCTTCGTTACCAATCCGGAAATCCTTGCACGCGGTATTACCGAGGGCATTGGCAATGCCCTCCTGGTGAAGCTCAACCAGATTGGGACAGTTACTGAAACGCTCGACGCGATTGCCATGGCATCCAAGGCCAGCTACGCCAGCGTGATCTCACATCGCTCAGGGGAAACAGAGGATTCCTTGATCGCGGATCTTGCGGTGGGAACCGCGGCCGGTCAAATCAAAACCGGATCCGCGTCCCGCAGCGATCGGACGGCCAAATACAACCAGTTGTTGCGAATCGAAGAGGAGCTCGGCTCAGCCGCCAAATACGCGGGGCGCACGGCCATTAAACAACTCGGCTAGTACGGACGATGCGCGGAAACGCAGAAGCACGGAAAATCAATTCCGCGTTTCCGTGCTTCCGCGCATCGTACGTGGATCCTATGCACAAACTCGTTCTGCTTCGTCATGGCGAATCGACCTGGAACAAGGAGAATCGCTTTACCGGCTGGACCGACGTCGATCTCACAGAAAAGGGTCGGATCGAGGCGGCGGAGGCTGGACGCCTCATCAAAGCCGAGGGTCTGACCTTTGATCTGGCTTACACGTCACTCCTGAAACGTGCGATCCGGACCTGCTGGATCACTCTCGACGAGCTCGATTTGCTCTGGCTTCCCGTGTATCGCAGTTGGCGTCTCAACGAACGGCACTACGGCGCGCTTCAGGGCCTGAACAAGGCAGAAACCGCCGCCCAACACGGCGAGGAGCAGGTAAAAATCTGGCGCCGTAGCTATGACATTCCGCCGCCGCCGCTCGGACCGGATGACCCGCGCCACGCGGGGCACGATCCGCGTTACGCGGGGATGCCACCCGGAGACTTGCCGCTCACAGAATCCCTCAAGGACACTGTGGCTCGGTTCCTGCCTTATTGGGACGACACGATCGCGCCGGCGATCCGCTTGCGCAAGCGCGTGTTAATCGCGGCCCATGGCAATTCTCTTCGAGCGTTGGTCAAGCACCTCGACGGCATCTCGGACAGAGACATCATCGAACTGAACATTCCAACAGGCATTCCGCTCATCTATGAACTGGATGCCGATCTCAAGCCGCTGAACCGGCAGTATCTGGGGGATCCTGAAGCGGCTCGACAGGCCGCAGAGGCGGTGGCACAGCAGGGACGCGGGCCGGTCTAAGTGTAGCGGCCGCCCCCTTTAGGGCGGCCGCCGAGTCACAATCTCACGCCGGTCGGTCTGTCTCCTCAACCTTCGCATCGTCGGCGGCAATTCTCAGCGAACGAAGAAAGCGCCGATCATTGGCGGTCATCTCAGCCGCCTTGCGTGGGACGAGCGCGCGGCTCGTCGTCGACGTAGCCTTGGCAGCGACGGCGGCCCCTTTCTCCTTTTCCTTGTCTTGCGGACGTGTTACGAACCCGACGACGGCTTCGAGCGTTACCTTCATCTCGTAACCCGCCGTACGGGCGCGCTCACGACACGCCTCGACTTCGGGATTCTCGGCCACTGCGGCGGCAATGGCGTCGGCCAGCTCTTTTGCGAACCGGTTCACGACGTCATCCATGAAATTCCCTCCTGCTCGCCGCCGGGCCGGGTTTCCGGAGGCCGTAGGCCGACAGACTGCCCGGTCCGGGCGGATGGGGTCGTCGGCGCAAAGTCTGCATTTGGTAGGACTTAGACGATGGGGACGGGGCCATTCTAAGAAGCCCGGCCAAGGGTGTCAAGAAAAGAACGCTACCCGTTGGGGCGGCAGACGCCTGCGTTCGTATATTTTGTGGCATTGCCCTATGTCCTTCCGGACCCTCCTGGCTGACCGTTCTATCGGTCGGTCAGGCCGCCTGTCCATCCTACAATCGCAATTCGTGAGCAACCGGGAACAACCCAAAGACTTCGTGCATCCCGTTGACCTCGGTACTTTCGATGCCCGTCAGGCACTCGGGGCACCGGGCGAGTTCCCGTATACGCGCGGGATTCAACCCACCATGTATCGGGGTCGGCTGTGGACGATGCGCCAATATGCGGGCTTCGGTACGGCCGCCGATTCGAATCGCCGGTATCGCTACCTGCTTTCGCAGGGCGTCAGCGGCTTGAGCGTGGCATTCGATTTACCCTCGCAGATCGGCTACGACTCGGACCACCCGCTGGCGGCCGGCGAGGTTGGACGAGTGGGTGTCGCAATCGACTCGATCGAGGACATGGCGACGCTTTTCGCCGGCATTCCGCTGGCCAAGGTGTCCACGTCGATGACGATCAACGCGACCGCCATCATTCTGCTGGCGCTATACGTCGCAGTGGCCAGACGGCAGGGCGTCGCGACTCGCGATCTATCGGGCACTGTGCAGAACGACGTCCTGAAGGAGTACATCGCGCGCGGCACCTACATCTATCCCCCGAAAGCGTCGCTGCGCATCATCACAGACATTTTCGCGTTCTGCGCGCACGAAGCCCCGCAATGGAACACGATCTCGATCAGCGGGTATCACATCCGCGAAGCGGGATCGACGGCGGTGCAGGAAGTCGCTTTCACGTTTGCGAATGCCATCGCCTACGTCGAGGCTGCGGTCGCGGCTGGTCTCGATGTGAACGGGTTCGGCCAGCGCATTTCCTTTTTCTTCAATGCTCACAACGACTTCCTCGAAGAAGTCGCCAAGTTCCGCGCCGCACGCCGGCTGTGGGCGAAGCTGATGCGCGATCGCTTTGGCGCCACCAATCCTCGAGCTCAACAGTTGCGTTTCCACACTCAGACCGCCGGCAGCACATTGACCGCCCGTCAACCCGACAACAATATCGTCCGCGTCGCCATCCAGGCGTTGTCGGCCGTCCTCGGAGGCACGCAGTCGCTGCACACGAACAGCCGTGACGAGGCGCTGGCGCTGCCTACCGAAGAATCGGCGCGCATCGCGCTTCGGACCCAGCAGATCATCGCGTCAGAGTCCGGTGTGACAAACACGGTTGATCCGTTTGGCGGCGCGTATTACATCGAGAAGCTCACCACTGACATCGAGGAAGGCGCGCAGGAGCTGTTGCGGCGCATCCACGCCCTCGGCGGGACGCTGGCCGCCATCGAAAGCGGCTACGTTCAGCGCCAGATACAGGATTCCGCCTACCGCGCACAGGTTGCGATCGATCGTGGTGACGCCGTTGTCGTCGGCGTCAACCGCTACACCTCGGACGATCCAGACCGGATTGACATGTTCAGCCTCGACCCGGCATTGGAGCGGGCGCAAATCGATCGGGTGCAAGCTGTTCGTGCGCGGCGCGATTCCTCACGCTGGAACAGCGCGCTCGAGGCAGTGGCGTCCGCAGCGCGATCGACCGACAATCTCGTCCCACCAATCGTCGCCGCCGTCGAGGCCGACGCAACCGTTGGCGAGATTGCTGATACGCTTCGCGCCGTGTTCGGAGAATACAAGGAAGTCGCGTTGGACTAGGTGCGACGGGTGCAACAGGTGCGACAGGTGCGGTGAATGAGTGACGCGCTGCTACGGGTTGAAAACCTGACGACGGTGTTCGACGTTCCTGGACGGCCCGTCGTGGCGGTGGATGACGTGTCGTTCGAGATTCGCGAGGGTGAAACCCTTGGGTTGGTTGGGGAATCGGGCAGTGGAAAGTCGGTGACTGCGTTCTCGATTCTGCAGCTCCTGCCCTCGCCGGGCGTCATCTCAGCGGGGCAAGTGATGTTTCAGGGGCGCGACCTGCTCTCGCTGCCAGAGCGCGAAATCCGGAAGGTTCGCGGCGCTGGCATCGGACTGATTTTTCAAGAACCGATGGCTGCCCTCAATCCAGTCATGCGCGTCGGAGCGCAGATCGGCGAGAGCCTTCGGGTCCACGGGCTCGCCGGCAAGGCGGACGCGCGCGTGCGCGCCATCGAACTGCTTCGCGCGGTGCGCATCACCGATCCTGAGAGGCGCGTCGATGACTATCCGCATCAACTATCCGGGGGAATGCGGCAACGCGTCATGATCGCCGTCGCCCTGGCGTGCCGGCCGCCGCTCGTCATCGCCGACGAGCCGACCACGGCATTGGACGTGACGGTGCAAGCGCAGATCCTCGAGCTTTTGCGCGAGATGAAGGATCAGTTGGACCTCTCGCTCCTGCTCATCACACACGATCTCGGTGTCATTGCTGAAACCGCCGACCGAGTCGCCGTCATGTACGCGGGACGCATCGTGGAAGAGAGCGCCGTGCGCGACATTTTTCGGCGACCGCTTCACCCGTACACGCAGGGCCTGCTGGCGTCCATCCCCGGGGAAGGAGCGGGATCACGCCTGCGCGCCATTGAAGGCGTCGTGCCCAACATGTCAGCGCTCCCCCCTGGTTGCACGTTTGCGCCACGGTGCCCGCATCGGATGGAGGTCTGCACCACGGCGGTGCCTGCGCTGGTGGAGATCGAAAGCGGACACAAGGTGCGCTGTTACCTCCATTCGGATAAGGCCGAACCACGGACAGGATACGAACGGCCCACCGCGCACCGCCCAAAGCGCAGAGGCAACCGCGCAAAGGTACTCGGCTGATGACGCTCGTCGAGGTTCGAAACCTGGTGAAGCACTTTGAGCGCGGCGGAGGCTTTCTCCGTCCGAAGACGATCGTTCGCGCAGTGGACGATGTCAGCTTTAGCATCGAGGAGGGAGAGACGTACGGGCTCGTCGGCGAGTCTGGCAGCGGGAAGAGCACGACGGGGCGATGCATGCTTCGGCTGATTGAGCCGACTTCGGGACAGGTGGGGTTCCGCGGCGAGGATGTCCTCGGGTTCGATAAAACCCGTATGCGCCTGGCCCGACGCGATATGCAGATGGTGTTTCAGGATCCATATTCATCGCTCAACCCCCGGATGCGCGCGCGGGACATCGTGGAGGAGCCGCTGATAATCCATCGGATCGGCTCTCGTGCGGAACGTTTCGACAACGTCGCTGAGCTCTTCGGCCTCGTCGGTCTTGATCCCGCGCACCTCGAACGCTACCCGCATGAGTTCAGCGGCGGTCAGCGCCAGCGCATTGGCCTTGCGCGCGCCCTGGCGCTGCATCCGTCGTTCATCATTGCCGACGAGCCTGTCTCTGCGCTGGACGTCTCGATTCAGGCGCAGGTCATCAACCTGCTCCTCGACCTGCAGGAGCAGCTCAAACTGACCTACCTGTTCATCGCTCACGACTTACGGCTCGTGCGCCATATCTGCACCCGGTTGTCGGTGATGTACCTCGGCAAAATAGTCGAATCGGGAGACACGGCGAGCATCTTTGCGGATCCGCAACACCCGTACACGCGCGCGCTCCTGTCGGCGATCCCCGTGACCGATCCTGACGCGCCGCGCCAGCGTATCGAGCTCGATCCCACGCTCGTCAATCGCGACGCGCCGCTCCGCGAAGTCGCGGCTGGACATTTCGCCGCGGTATAACCCATGCGCGCGGCCGTGTTCTTCGTCGCGCTCGCCGGCCTGCAAGCGACGGCATCGCTCGAGACGACGCTGTCCCGACTGCACGAGTATCTCCTCGACTACGAGCCCAGGCTCAGCAAACTGATGGCCGACGAGATGATGCGACAGACGAACTTGCGACCGGCGCGTGCGCCGTCGGGCCAATCGACGTGGCGGCAGCTGAAATCTGAAATTGCGTTCGTGCGACTGCCCGGCGAAGGCCCATGGCTGGGTTACCGGAACGTCACCGCGATCAATGGCCAGTCAGTCGCCGAGCGGCCCGACCGCCTGCAGACGTTACTGGCAAAGGGCGGTGATGAAGATCGACGCGCCGAGGAGATGGCTTTGGAGAGCGCCCGCTTCAATCTGGGCCTGCCGCGAACCACCAACGTGCCGACGCTTCCGCTCGAAATTCTTCATCCACGACATCGCGAGCGGCTGAAGTTCAAGGTTCACGGCGCCGAACGGATCAGCGGTCGGCGCCTGCGTCGCCTCTCGTTCGAAGAGGTTTCACGACCCACCTTGATTCGCAACCCGGATGGCACCGACATCATCAGCTATGGCTCGGCGTGGCTGGAGGAACCATCAGGCCGCGTCTTCGAGGTTGAAGTGCGATCCGTGCGCGCCACGCAGCCCATTGGCACAGCTCCCGAGGCAGTTCTGCGCGTGTCGTTCGCGGAGGATGCCGCGCTGGGATTGCTCGTACCGATTCGGATGCGTGAAACCTTCGCGGTAGGCACGGGCACCGGCACTGGCGACGCGCGCTATAGCAGCTTCCGGCGGTTCGAAACGTCCGCAAGGATCATTCCGCCATGAACGTGCGCTGGATCCCGAGTGCCGTTTCTCTGACCATCGTCGCTCGGCGCGGCGCCGTACTCGTTGGTGCTCTGCTGGCTGTATTCGCCGCGTTTCCACGCGCCCAGGACATCAGCGAGCTCGATCTGTTGGTTAATAAGCTCGGCCAGTACCTCATCGCGTATGAATCGCAGCTGACGACCGTCGTTGCCACCGAGACTTACGATCAGGCGGAATTGCGACCGGTGACCCGCACATCGTTTCGCGTCGCCCGCAGGCGCAAGCTCGCGTCGGACGTCGCGTTTCTGCGGCTCCCTGGTGAGTCGCTCTGGTTTGGCCTGCGCGATGTGCGAACCGTTGACGGCAAGCCGGTCGCCCAAAACGAGGGCCGGTTACAGGACATTCTCAAAAGACTCGATGCCGCCGCCATCAAAGAGGCCGCACAGATCGTTGCGCAAAGCGCGCAGCACAATCTGGGCGGCATCCGTACGGTCAACATGCCCACGACGCCGCTCGAGCTTCTCCATCCAGACCATCACGTGCAATTTGAATTCAAACTCCGCGGGACCAGCAAAATTGACAAGACTCCGGTGAGACAGTTGGACTTCGAAGAATTCGACGAGCCAACGCTGGTTTCGGGCACCGACGGTACGCCGGTGTTCATTCTCGGCAGCGCCTGGATTGAGCCGGCAAGCGGCACGTTGTGGCGGGTGGAGCTGACGTTGAGACCCAAGCTCAGTGTTGTGGCGGCACGGCGAATCGACAACAACTATCTCCGCGTGGACTTCATGCGGCACGCCGAGTTGAAGATGATGGTGCCGAAAGAAATGCGCGAACGCTTTTGGATTCCTGAAGGAATGGGCGAGGGTCGCGCGCAGTACGCGAACTTCCGCCAGTTCACCACCTCAGCCCGCATCGTGCCCCAACGGTGACACGACATTTGGCGAACTGGTGATTTGGCGATTTGATGATTTTATCGAGGGATTTGTGAGTTCGTGATTGGGTGCAGGCAATCACCAAATGAAATCATCCAATCACCAACTGAAATCACCGAGTCACCAAATCACCCAATCACTGAATGATTCAGGCCGTCACACTCGCCGGCCGATCTTGTGTGACATCCCGCTCAACACTGCCATCGCGAATTGCAATCACCCGATGCGCATGCATGGCGATGTCGGCTTCATGTGTCACGAGGATGATGGTGTTGCCGCCCTGGTGGAGGCGATCGAACAGGGACATGATTTCGACACCCGTCTTCGAATCCAGATTGCCCGTCGGCTCGTCTGCGAGCAGAATCGACGGGTTGTTGACGAGCGCACGCGCAATGGCCACGCGCTGACGCTGGCCACCCGAGAGCTCGTTGGGGCGGTGGTGCATCCGAGGGGTCAGCTCGACTTTCTCGAGAGCAGCCTTCGCACGGTCAATCCGGTCCTTTTTTGGAATTCCGGCGTACACGAGCGGGAGCTCCACATTGTGCAACGCAGTCGCACGTGGAAGCAGGTTGAACGTCTGAAAGACGAACCCAATCTCCTCGTTGCGGATGCGCGCCAGCTCGTTGTCGTTCATCTGGCTCGCCTCTTTTCCGTTCAGGAGGTACGTCCCCTTCGAAGGGGTGTCGAGGCACCCGATGAGATTCATGAGCGTGGATTTGCCCGACCCTGACGGGCCCATAATCGCGACGTACTCGCCGCGCTCGATTGAAATCGAGACGCCGCGCAGCGCGTGGATCTCCTCATCGCCCATCTGATAGGTTTTCCACAGGTCTCGCGTCTCAATCAACGGCATCTCGCAACGCTCCTGCAAAACCGATTGCCACGAAATCACCCGAACACCGTGACTTCGTGGCTATCCTGTTTGACGGCGTCCCGGGGTGACGGGTTCCGCGGGTGCGCAAAGAGCGGTGTTCGACTCTCGTCATCAGCTCTGGCCCTCTTCATATTGGTCCTTCAGCTTCTGGACCACGGCCGGATCGGCGAGCGTTGTCGTGTCCCCGAGCGCCTTGCCCTCCGCAATGTCGCGCAGCAGACGCCGCATGATCTTGCCTGAACGCGTCTTCGGCAAATCGGCCGCAAAGATCACGTCATCTGGACGCGCGATGGAGCCGATCTTCTGGACGACGTGTTTCTTGAGCTCGTCGCCGAACGCGTCGGAAATACCAACCCCTTCCTTGACGGTGACAAACGCCGAGATCGCCTGACCCTTGAGATCGTCCCTCCGGCCCACGACGGCTGCTTCGGCAACTTTCGGATGATCGACCAGCGCGCTCTCGACTTCCATGGTGCCGATTCGGTGTCCGGCAACATTGATGACGTCGTCCACACGCCCGAGCAACCAGAAGTACCCGTCCTCGTCTCGTTTGCCGCCGTCGCCCGTGAAGTAAGTATCTTTCGACCAGCGGCTCCAGTACTGCGCCACATACCGATCGGGATCCCCGTAGATCCCTCGAAGCATGGCTGGCCACGGCCGGGTGAGCGCCAGCAATCCGCCGCCAACCGATACCGTCTCGCCTTTTTCGGTGAGCACTTCAGCGCTGATACCGGGAAACGGTTGCGTGGCCGAGCCTGGCTTGGTCGAGGTGATTCCGGGAAGCGGCGTGATCATAATCGCACCCGTTTCGGTTTGCCACCACGTGTCCACGACGGGGCAGCGGTCGCCGCCGATGTGCAGGTGATACCAGACCCACGCTTCCGGATTGATCGGCTCGCCCACAGATCCCAGCAGGCGCAGCGATGAGAGATCGTGCTTCTCGGGCCAGTCCGTGCCCCAGCGCATGAACGCGCGAATGGCCGTAGGGGCTGTGTAGAAGATCGTGACGCCGTAGCGCGCGATGATGGACCAGAAGCGATCCTTGTGCGGCCAGTCCGGCGCGCCCTCGTACATGATGACCGTCGCACCGTTGGCCAGTGGACCATACACGACATAGCTGTGACCGGTGACCCAGCCAATATCGGCAGTGCACCAGTAAACGTCATTCTCCTTGAGATCGAAAACCCACTTGGTCGTGGCATAAGTGCCGACCAGGTACCCGCCTGTCGTGTGAACGATGCCTTTCGGCTTACCGGTCGTGCCTGACGTGTACAGGATGTAGAGCATGTCCTCGGCATCCATCGCTTCGGGCGGACATCCGTACGGCGCTTTGCCCATCAGGTCGTGATACCAGTGGTCTCGACCTTCCTGCATCGTGATCGGAATCTCCATGTGACCGCGACGAACGACAACGACGTGCGCGATAGAAGGTGTATCAGCAAGCGCTTCGTCGGAAACGTTTTTGAGAGGCACGACGCCTCCCCGTCGGAAGCCTCCGTCTGCCGTGACGAGCAGGCGCGCCTGTGCGTCGTTGATACGATCGCGCAGCGACTCGGCTGAAAAACCGCCAAAAACCACGGAGTGAATCGCGCCGATCCGCGCGCAAGCGAGCATGGCGATGGCCAGTTCGGGAATCAGCGGCAAATAGAGGGCCACGCGATCGCCGCGCTTGGTGCCGAGCGACTTGAGGACGTTGGCGAACTGGCACACCTCGCGGTGCAGATCGTAGTAGGTCAGCGTGCGACGATCACCGGGCTCACCTTCCCAGATGATCGCCGCCTTATTTCGGCGTGCTGACGCGAGGTGCCGATCGAGACAGTTGACGCTGGCGTTGATCTTGCCACCGACGAACCATTTCGCATGTGGCGGATTCCATTCGAGCACGCGGCTCCACGGCGCAGACCAGTCCAGCTCGCGGGCGAAGCGCTCCCAGAACGCCTCTGGATCACGCGCGGCCTCGTCATAGACGCCAGGATCGGACACGTTCGCCTGCGCGCGGAACTCAGTCGGTGGAGGAAAGGTGCGGTTCTCTTTTAGGAGCGCATCAATCTCTGCGGAAACGGGCAGTCGGTCGGACATTCGGGCAGTATAACGGCGCACTTGCGATCTTCGCGAAGAACTAAGAACGAAGAACTAAGAACAAAGAACTGACAGGAACAAAGAACCATCCAACAAGAAACGGAACGCTTGAGACGGCACCAGTCGCTGGTTGTGTTTCGGTTGCGTTCCCGGTTCCATCGTTCTTCGTTGAGTTCTTACTCCTTAGTTTTTAGTTCTTAGTTCTTCAGGAGACCCGCCGGGTGAACCAGCGGAATCGCCGCGTTGACCCGCGCAGCAACTCGAGCGATGCGGCGGCGACGTCTATCATGCCCGGCCCGACCTTTTGCGCGTGCTCGGCCGCGGCTTCCTGCAAAGCCCGCTCAGCAAGGAGGTTGAGGAGCCGCGGAACCCCTCCCGACAACGCGTAGAGCATATCGATGGCGCTCGACGTGAAGATCGACGAGCTGCGGGCGTTTGCGACGGTCAACCGGTACTCGACGTAGGCCGCACACTCGTCCCGGCCAAGCGGCGTGAGACGCGCCTTGGTGGAAACATGTTCGTTGAGCGCGCGCACACCCGTCGACGCAGGTTCGCCCAACTGCGGCTGTCCGACGAGCACCAGTTGCAGCGGTCGCTCGTTGTGATTGTGGAGAGCGCCGAGCAGAAGCAATTGCTCCACGACGCTCACCGGGAGCGTATGCGCCTCGTCGATGAGAATCACCGCGCCGGATCCAGTGCTTCGCGACCGCTCGAGAAACGCGACGATCAACTCCCGCAGCTCGTGCGGCGTCCCCGCGGGGCTTTCGTCAGCCAGGGCGGGTTCTGAGACAGCGTCGAAGTCCTCGAGGAGGAGGCGGAAGAGTCCGCTCGGAGTCAGTAACGGGTTGGCAATGAAGCTGACCGGCATCTGGGCACGAAGTTCGGGGATGAGCATCCGGCACAGCGCGGTCTTGCCGACGCCCAAATCTCCCGTCACCATCAGAAACCGTTCCCCACGGCGAAGGCCGTCGATGAGCGTTTCTCTCGCGGTGCCGTGAGACCGGCTGGCGAAAAAATACTTCGTGTCCGGTGTCAGACTGAACGGTCGCTCGCGTAAGCCGAAGAAAGACTCGTAGGAGCCTGGCGCCTTCATCCGCATCCCTTTTCGGCAGCTCACCTCTCTTCCTTCAAGGGTTCTGACGCGTAATCGGCGCGAAGCGGAATGAAAGCGCATGAAGCCTAGAGCACCTTCATGCACTTTCGTTCAGACCGACCTCGAAATATTCCTCCGAGTCACCCCCCCCCGGCGTCGGACCTGTCCGACGAAGCCGGGTTATCACTACGGCGAAGTCGGAGGCGGCGGCGGTGGTGGCGGTGGAAAACTCGACGGCGGCGTGAACGTCGGCGGCGTGAATCCCCCGGTTGACGGCGGTGGCGGCGGCCCGTCCTTGCGGAACATCACCGCCCCCAGCAGGCCTCCCAGCAGGCCGAACACGGAATAGAAGAACAGCGTGAAGAACAGGCTGAAGATGAAGGCGGCGCCCATCATGGCACCACCTGCCAGTCCTCCTCCCCGAATCTGCTCGAAGATCTCGCGGACTTCGGGCGGCATGTCACGCGAGCCTTCCAAAACGCGTTCGAGGAGCTGCACCTGGAACGGCCCCATGGCCATGCTGATGGGAATGGAGAGGACCGACCCGACAACCGCCCCGATAGCGCCGGCCATCAGGCCGACCAACGCCCCATCACCCGCGCCCACCGGCTGCGGAAAGTTCTGCTGCATCAGATACGCCGCGAGGGCGCCGCCAAACACGACCCACGCGCAGCAGCAGAAGTTGCCGAGATTGACGACAGGCAGTGCGGATAACACGCCGATGGCAACGCCGCCGAGCAATGCAGGTTGCATTTTCGCTGGGTTCATGTCACGTCCTTCGTCGTTAGTCGTAGTATTCCCGCCCCAAGTGTGTGATCAACTCTTCGCCCTTCAGATACCGCAACGTGTTCTTCAACTTCATCAACTGGATGAACAAGTCGTGCTCGGGATATAAGCCGGCGGCGTGCATGGGACTCTTGAAATAAAACGACAGCCACTCCTGAATGCCCGAGAGGCCCGCGCGCTTGGCGAGATCGAGAAAGAGCGCCGTGTCCAACACGATCGGGGCCGCCAGGATGCTGTCACGGCACAGAAAGTTGATCTTGAGCTGCATCGGGTAACCGAGCCATCCCACCAGATCGATGTTGTCCCAGCCTTCCTTGTTGTCGCCACGCGGAGGATAGTAATTGATACGCACGACGTGGTGCAGGGTGTCGTAAAGACCGGGATAGAGATGGGGCTGGAAGATGTAATCGAGGACCGATTTCTTGCTCTCTTCCTTGGTCTTGAACGACTCCGGATCGTCGAGGACCTCGCCGTCGCGGTTGCCGAGGATATTGGTCGAATACCACCCCGCGACGCCAAGCAAACGGGCCTTCAAACCCGGTGCGATGATTGTTTTGATCAGAGTCTGACCCGTCTTGAGATCCTTCCCCGCGAGCGGCGATTTCGACTTGGCAGCCAGGTGGAGCAACGCGGGAATATCAGCGCTCAGATTGGGGGCGGCGTTTGCGTACGGAATCCCTTCCTTGATCGCCGCATAGGCGTACACCATGCTCGACGGAATTGACGGATCGTTATGTTCCAGGCCGCGTTCCAACGCTTCAATCGACTGGTGTGCGGCAGATTCCTTCATGAAGACTTCAGTGCTGCCGCACCAAATCAGGACAAGGCGCGCGCACCCGTTCTGTTCCTTGAACGTGCGCATGTCGTCGATCAGTTGATCCGCGAGGTCTTTCTTGGTCCGACCTTTTTTGACGTTGGGGCCGTCGAGCCGTCTGACGTATTGCTGATCGAACACGGCCGGCATGGGCTTGACGGCTTCGAGATCGGGCCGCAGCTGATCGAGCAGCGCGGGCTCGAGGACGCCAGCCGTGCGCGCAGCGGCATAGCAGTCCTCTTCGAAGATGTCCCAGCCGCCAAACACGATGTCGTCGAGCGAGGGAAAGTCGAAAATCTCACGAATGCGCGGCGAACGACCTTCGGTGCGTTTGCCAAGACGAATGGTGCCGAGCTCGGTCAGCGATCCAATGGGAGGTGCGAGCTTTTTCCGGATGGCGTGTACGCCGGCGATGACTGTTGTACTGACCGCGCCAAGGCCGACGAGCAAAACCCCTAACTTTCCTGCCCCAGGCGCAATATTGACGACTGTTTTCACGGGCCCTACTGTATCAAAGCGGTTTTCTCACCCAGATCCTGGTGAGGAACCTTCGTGAGGAACCTCCGCGACGAACGTATGATTCAGGATGCTCTTTCGATTCCGCCGCATGCGGGCGATGGATCCACTGCAGGTTGCGATGACCGGCGTGCGGATGGGCGAACGTTACCTCCAGCTGTTTTGCAGCGATGCGACGCTCACCCGCGGGCTTGCCACAAAAACAGGATTGAGCGGTACAGCCGCGCTGGCGGCGCCGGACGAAGCGCAGGCAACACATGCACGCGCGGCAGCGGTCAAGGCGGGTGTGTTGATCGACATCAAAGTCACGCCGCCCTCCACACTGCCGTGGGAGGAAGCGTCGTTCGACATGGTTGTCATCGACGAAACAGGGGGCGGGTTTTCATCGCTCGATGAGAGTCAACGGTTGGCGACGCTTCGAGCCGTCCTGACGGTACTGCGCACAGGTGGCCGCGTCGAGATCATCGAACGTCTCGGAGGCGGGCTGCTCAGCGGGGCCCCGAGCACCCCCGCACACTATCGGGACAGTGGAGGCGCGGAGGCCGCGTTGCGCTCGGCCGGTTTCAATCCGGTGCGCACGCTGGCCGAAAAAGACGGCTACCGATTCGTCGAGGGGTTGAAGGGATGATGACGTTCACGAACAAGATCGCAATCGTCACCGGCGCCTCGAGTGGGATCGGGCGAGCCACCGCGCTGGCGTTTGCCGCAGGGGGAGCACACCTGGTGGCCGTCGGACGAAACGCCCATGAGCTCGAAGGCGTCGTGGCAGAAGCGGCGCATCAGGGCGGGGAATCGATCGCTGTCGTCGCTGATCTTCTGACCGATGAGGCCGCAGCCGAGATCGTCAGGAACACCGTCGCTCGGTTCGGCGCCGTGGACGTGCTCGTCAACGCTGCCGGCGTGATTGCGATGGGCGCCACTGATGCCACCTCAGACGACCTGTGGGATCGCCTCATGTCGTTGAACGTGCGTGCGCCGTTCCGCTTGATGCGCGAGGCATTTCCGTATCTCAGAGAGCGGCATGGTTCTGTCGTGAACGTTTCGAGCGTCAACGGCCGGCGCGTGTTCCCCAATCTGGCGGCCTATAACACCAGCAAGGCCGCGCTCGATCAGTTGACGCGCTGCGCTGCCATCGATTGGGCGCCACACGGCGTGCGGGTCAACGCCGTCAATCCCGGTGTGACCGTCACCAACCTCCATCGCCGGAGCGGGATGAACGAGGATGCGTATGCGGCTTTTCTGGCCCGGTCGAAGGAAACACACCCGCTCGGCCGGCCGGGGCAGGCATCGGAGATTGCGGCGCTCATCCTTTTCCTCGCGTCCGATCAGGCCGGTTGGGTTACGGGTGAGACCATCGCGATTGACGGCGGCCGACACCTCACGTGCGCTCGGTAAGGCGTTCGCGTGGCGTGCGAGGTGCACTCCGAACCGGCTTTCCGTGGACACCGGTCGTCACACGATCAGGACGCCGGGCCAACAGGCCCGGCATAATCTGGCCGAAATAGGCCTATAGCTGGCAAGGGATCGTGGGGGATACTCGGCAGGATTCTTGCCTTGACCGAGTCGCTAGCCCTAAGCTCATGCTCGAACACGATCTTCCCGACGTCTACTCATCGCGCGACATTGCGACGGCGGCCGGCGTTTCCGAATCACACGTGCGCGCGCTCGTCGCCAGAGGTGAGGTTCGCACGCTCGCGGCGTTTCTGCCCGGAGCCGGGCTGCTTGCGGGTGCCGCTGACGCCCGTTGGAACGATTTCATTCCCCATTCGGAGGCCGTTCGCGCCGTCCGGGAGCTTCGCACCGGGGGTGTGGTTAGCGCCCCTGATGCTCCTGATGCCCTCGCTCCGCGCGGGTTGCTGGCGCCGACCCCGTCACAACGGAGATCGACGACGGTGCCTCTTCTGCTTTCGACATCGCTGCACGGCGTCGTGGCCGCGATGCTGCTCATCATCGGCAGCCTCGGCCTCACCACTGCTGACGAACGAACCGAACCGATCGATCCCGTGACGCCGCCAGTACGCCTGGTGTTCCTCGCGCTGCCTGGCCCCGGCGGCGGAGGTGGCGGCGGCGGGATGAAGATGCGGACGCCACCGCCAAAGGCACAGCGCAAAGGACCGCAGAAGATGAGCAGCCCGATTCCCGCGCGTCGGCTGCCGCCGCCCGTTCGTCCGGAACCGCCGAAGCCCGAGCCTCCTCCTCCGCCGCTCGAGGCGAAAACGTTGCCGCCGGTCGTGGCCCCTGTTGCGCCCGTTGCGGCCGACACACGCAATCAGGAAGGCCAGCTGAAAGAAGTGCCGAAAGAGGCTCCGCCAAGTCAGGGCTCTGGGAGTGGCGGCGGGACCGGCACGGGGCAGGGCACCGGAATCGGCGAAGGTAACGGATCGGGCATCGGACCTGGCGAAGGCGGCGGAACGGGCGGCGGGCCCTATCGGCCAGGTAGCGGCGTAACACCGCCTCGACTGTTGAAAGAAGTGCGGGCGGATTACACCGACGAAGCCCGCCGGGCAAACGTTGAAGGCGAAGTCGTTCTGGAGATTGTCGTGCGACGGGACGGCACGGTCGGGGACGTGCGCATTTTGCAGCGGCTCGGATCGGGCCTTGATCAGCGCGCTGTACAAGCTGTGCGACAGTGGCAGTTTACGCCCTCGCGGCTCAGAGGCGCGGCGGTTGATGTGATTGTCGAAGTCTCGGTTGAATTCAAGTTGAGATAGCCATGGAAATCGTGATGCTTGGTGTCACCGTCGTGTCTCTGCTGCTCGCGTCCGTCATGAGCGCGGTCGCATGGCGTCTGTCCCGTCAAGAACGGGCACGCAGCGCGGCGCGCGTGGCCGCGTTGGCTGCAGCCGCGAATGAGACCGAGGCTGCAATCCCCGAACGGATTGCTGTTGGCGAGTCTCGCGCGAGCGCTCCCTGGAACCCCGCGCGAGTGTCGGCGTTTGCGCCCTCGCCACCGTCGCGGCCCTCCACTCAGTCGCGTGCCGAATCCGTTGATGTGATGCGGCCGCTTGGTAGTGGCTTTCTCGACAGCGCCGTGACGACTCCGCCAAGCAGCGGACGTCAACGTGGACTTGCCGTCGCGGCGCTGATTTTGTTCGTGGCAGCGCTCGGCGGCGGCTATTGGACCGTCTTCGGGGGTCGAACCGCCGCGTCAACCGTCGTCGCCGCGAACAGCACCGCATCGCCACTCGAGTTGGTGTCGCTGCGGCACGAGCGGCGCGGGCAGCGTCTGGCTGTAACCGGGCTCGTACGCAATCCTGCCGCGGGAGCGGAGGTTGACAAGCTGACTGCGGTCGTTTTTCTGTTCGATCCGCAGGGCGGGTTCATCACGAGCGCGCGCGCGAACGTTGATTTCCTGAAACTCGCGCCCGGCGACGAGTCGCCATTCGTGATCGATCTGGAGGCGCCGACAAACGTTGCGCGGTATCGGGTCAGCTTCCGAACCGAGTCGGGGCTCGTGCCCCACGTCGATCGGCGCGGCCAGGAACCCATTGCGCTCACGCAGGTCAGCCGGTAAGAAGCAGGAGCGGCGTCATGAAGATCACCTCACGCTGGATCACCGCTACGGGGCTCGTGGCACTCGCCACGCTGGTGGCGGCCGATCGGCCGGTCGCTGGACAGGAAGGTTTTCGCTTCAAAAGCGGCGTCGAACTCATCAACGTGACCGCAACGGTCACCGACCGTTCAGGGCGCTTCGCGTCCGGCTTGCGAAAAGAGGACTTCATCCTCTACGAAGACGACACGCCGATGGAAGTCACGCATTTCAGCGCCGAACGCACACCGGTCAGCCTGGGCATCGTGATCGACACCAGCGGCAGCATGGCTGGAGACAAATGGCTGTCGGCCCGCGAGGCCATCGAGCGCTTTCTTGATGCGCTTCCGGACCCGCAGGATGAATTTTTCATGTACCGCTTCAGCGGGGACGCCGACCTGGTCCACGACTGGACGGTCAACCGACAGGACATCAAGCGGAGCCTTGCGCGAGTGAACCCGGCCGGCGGCACGGCGATGTACGACGCGGTGGCCGAATCTGTGCCCATGGCGCAGGGCGGACAAAACCGCAAGAAGGCAATCGTCCTGATCTCCGACGGCAACGATACCAACAGCCGCCTCGACATCGGCGAGGTCCGTCAACTGGTACGCGAGACGGAGGTGTTGGTGTATGCAGTCGGCATTGACGGCCAAGGCGATCCGACGTTTCCTTCGCGTCCGTCGCCGCCAATCATGCGTCCACCGTCACCGATTCCATTTCCGTTGCCTGGAAGCGGGCGGCCGCGGGGGCTTCCCTTCCCCATCCCGCCAATGCCCCGTTCGGGCGGCAGCGGGGGCGCACGCGGCGCGGCCGATGATCGGGTCAATGTCGTCGCACTCCGCGAGATCACGGATGACAGCGGCGGACGAACCGAACTGGTCCGGGACCCTCGCGATCTCGATCCGGCAACGGCAGGCATTGCCGACGAGCTGAGTAAGCAGTACTACATCGGGTATCCGAGCCCGGGTCACCGTGACGGCCGCTGGCACACTATCCGGCTCGAAGCGCGCGATCGCTCGCTCAAAGTGCGCGCGCGACGCGGCTACATCGCCACCCCGTAACGCCCCCGAAACACGGGGTGTCGGGTCATCAGCTTCCGTGCTTCTGCGCTGCCGTGCTTCCGGGCACCTGCCGTGTCCGACTAAGAGCACACTCGGCCACAAAGCCCGTAAATAGGCGCTAAATTTGCGGCTCTCGGTTGGCATGACGGTCGCAGTCACAGTCAATGCGTCCGTTTCACCTGCCTCGTCTCGAAGGAGCACTTAACCCATGCTGAAGAACGCAGCCGCCATCCTGTTTGCGCTCGTGTTGTGCGCGGCCACAACGGCATCCGCGCAAGAGCGCAAGGATCTGCAGATCTTCCGCGACATCTCGGATCAAGTGAATCGTTATACGCAGTTCACGATCTTCGACAACGTCGATGCGTCCATCACCCAGGGCCGCGTCGTCCTCAATGGCGCGGTAACGATGCCGTTCAAGAAAGACGACATCGAGCGGCGCGTGCGCGCGGTCAGTGGTGTAACCGCCGTCGACAACCGCATTGAGGTGCTGCCCGTCTCCCAGTTCGACGATGAGTTGCGCTTTCGGATTGCACGCGCGATCTACAGCAACTCGGCGTTCTGGAACTACGCCGCGATGGCCAACCCGCCCATTCATATCGTCGTCAAGGGCGGCCATGTCACGCTCGCCGGAGTCGTGCAAAGCAACGTGGAGCGCATGCTCGCACGATCGCTGGCAACCGGCTTTGGCTCGTTCGATGTCACGAATGACCTGAAGACCGACAACGAAGCGCGGGCGGATTTGGAGAAAATTGGATCTTGAGATTTCGAGATCTGGTGATTTAGTGATCTGGTGATCTGGTGATCTGGTGATCTGGTGATCTGACCATTTACTAGATCACTAGATCACTAGATCATTAGATCACTAGATCGCAAGATTCTGTTTGCCCCGTCGCATCACCCACCAGATCGCCAGTGCAAAAGTCGCCAGGGCGAGGACGATGGTGATGGCGAACAACGTGAGCGTGCGGACCAGGATCGATTCCGCTTCCATGTGCACTTCGAGGGCCAGCGGCTCTCCCTTGATGCGATCGGCCAGGCGTTGCTCCCAGACGATGATATTGCCGCGCTTGATGTCCTCAGGGGAGTTGTGAAAGGGCACGCGGCTCGGCAGGTGCAGGCGAAACGCGACCAATTCCTCGCCAGTCCATCCGACCTCGCCTACTTCTCGCCCCGTGGCGCGTCCCACAGCCTGCCGGAATCGCAGGACGTCTCCGTGGCGGTCCAACTCGTATCGAGACCAGCCAAACGGCGCGACCTCACTCAGACGCCGTACATCGCTGACCTCGATCCGTAAATGGACGTAACGGCGGTTGCCCCGCCGCGAACCAGTGGCGTTGGCGACGGTCGTGACCGGCGACTCGTACATCGCACGAATCTTGTCGAGATCGAGTCGGGCCCGGGGGTCGACATCGAGGTCGGCACCACGGAGCACCACCAGCGCTGGCACCGATGCGTTGACGTACATAGTTGCTGAGCCGTCGAGCAGGACGAATAGGTCCTCGTCGTATTCGTACTTGCGCGAGAGCATCGAGCGGCAGGACGCGGAGGCGACCGCGACAAGAACAATCACCGCCACAAGGCCGAGCGCGCTGCGCATCCCCCGTCGGACACGTGCAGGCATCGTGAAACATCGATAATATACTCATTGGATCCCGAGTTCAGTCGATCGCGAGATCACCAGATCACGAGATCACCAGATCACCAGATCACCAGATCGCCAGATCACTAGATCCTCAGATCCCATGTCCCCCCCTCCCACCCTGTTTCTGATCGACGGCAGCAACCAGATGTATCGCGCATACCACGCGATTCGCGGGTTGACCGGCCCGGATGGACGTTCGACGAACGCCGTCTACGGCTTCGTGACGATGCTCCGCAAGCTGATTACGGATCACCAGCCCGCCTACATTGCAGCGGCGTTCGATGTCGCCGCCGTCACATTTCGATCGCAGCTGGCTGCCGATTACAAGGCCAACCGCGCCGCAATGCCTGGCGATCTTGCCGAGCAGATTCCCTGGGTGCACGAAGCGTGCGCCGCGCTGGGTGTGCCGGTGTATACCGCTGAAGGGTTTGAGGCAGACGATGTGATCGGTACGTTCGCGCGGCGGGCGTCGGACCAGGGTTTCAAGGTCGCGATCGTGACCGGCGACAAGGATTTCTTCCAGTTGGTAGGGAATGGCATTCGCGTCTACAACCCGCGAGATGAAGGGGCGTGGTTCGATGAAACCGCGGTGAAAGAGAAGTTTGGTGTCCTGCCGGCCCTGGTCGTGGATGTTCTGGCCCTGATGGGGGACTCAATTGACAACGTAGCCGGTGTCCCTGGCATCGGCGAGAAGGGCGCTCGCGATCTCATCGCGACTTTTGGCTCGCTCGATGCGCTGCTGGATCGTGCCGGCGACGTGACGCAGAAGAAGTATCGCGAGGGCCTGCAGACCCACGCCGACCAGGCAAGACAGAGCCGTGAGCTGGTCAGGATTCAGACCGGGGTGGACCTGCCGTTCGATCCCGAAGCCTTCAGGTATCGCGGGCCGTCCGTCGAGCGATGTTATGCGCTCTTTGCAAAGCTCGGATTTCGCACGCTGGTCACGGAGTTCGCACCAACCGCCTCGTCCATCGAGAAGGATTACGTATCGGTGTCGAGTCTCGAGGAGCTCGAGGCTCTTGCACAAGCGCTGACGGCCTCGCGCCGCTTTGCGCTGCGCATCGTTGCCGACGGGTCGTCTTGCGTGCGCGCGTCTCTCGTCGGTCTCGTGTTTTCGACAGCTCCCCGGCAGGCACGATATGTGCCGCTCGGGCACGAAGGGTTCGGCGGCGGCTCATCGCTCAACCGAAAGGCGGCGCTCGAGATTCTGCGTCCGGTCCTCGAGAACCCGGCGGTTGAAAAAGTCGGCCACGATCTCAAAGCCGATGCCATCGTCCTGACGCGACACGGGATTGAGTTGGCTGGCCTCGCGTTCGACACGATGCTGGCCAGCTATCTGATCGACGCGACCAAATCCAGTCAGGACCTCGAGCCGACCGTGCTCGAGCAACTGGGCTACAAGGCGCTCACCCAGGACGAAGTCTGCGGAAAAGGCGTCAAAGCGCTCCCATTCGCCCAGGTGCCGGTTGAGCGCATTCTGGATTTCGTGGGCGAGCGCGCGGATCTGGCCCTGCAGCTTGCCACGCATCTGGCACCCATGCTTCACGAGCAGGATCTCGAGCTTGTCTACCGCGAGCTCGAGCTGCCTCTTGTTCCGATTCTCGCGGATCTCGAACGCGCGGGCATCCGCGTCGATGGTCGCGCCCTCGCCTCGCAAGCATCGCTCGTCGAGAAGGAACTGAGCGAACGGAGCCGGTCGATCTTTGCCCTGGCTGGTGAAGAGTTCAACATCAATTCGCCGCGGCAGTTGGCCGAAATCCTGTTCGACAAATTGAAACTGCCCGTGCTCAAGCGAACGGGGACGACAAGGACGCCGTCTACTGCCGTCGACGTGCTCGAGGAGCTGGCACTGGCCCACGATCTGCCCCGGCTCATTCTCGAGTGGCGTGCGTTGGCAAAACTCAAAGGGACCTACATCGACGCGCTCCCGCAATTGATCAATCCGGAGACCGGCCGAGTCCACACCTCATTCAATCAGGCAGTCGCCGCGACAGGCCGGCTGTCGAGCAGCGATCCGAACCTGCAGAACATCCCCATTCGGTACTGAAATCGGTCGCGAGATCAGGCGCGCGTTCATCGCAGACGCAGGTCATCGGCTGATTTCGGCGGATTACTCGCAGATCGAGCTGCGCGTACTGGCACACCTGTCGGGCGATGAAACGCTCATTGCAGCGTTCGCTCGGGGAGAGGACATTCATGATCGCACAGCGCTGAAGGTCTTTGGCGAGACGAGCGGCCTCGGCGCCCACGAGTTGCGTCGCCGCGCCAAGATCGTCAACTACGCGTTGTTGTACGGCAAAACGGCGTTCACGCTGGCGAAGGACATTGGTGTGACCCAACAGGCGGCCCAGGAGTTCATCGACGCGTACTTCGCCGGATTTCCACGCGTGCGCGGCTACATCGATCAGACGCTTGAAGACGCGCGCCGCACCGGCGTGGTGAAGACGATGTTTGGTCGTCGGAGGCCTGTGCCCGAGCTCGGGAGCAAGAACGGACAGATTCGATCTGCCGCCGAGCGCGTGGCCGTGAACTTGCCCATTCAGGGGTCCGCAGCCGACATCCTGAAGCGCGCGATGATCGATGTACACGCCGCCCTGAAAGCGACGTATCCGGCGGCGCGGATGATTCTGACCGTCCACGACGAGTTGCTGTTTGAATCGCCATCCGAGTTAGCCGACGAGGTCGCAACCCTGGTCCGCGACACCATGGCCCGCGCCGTTCCGCTCAAAGTGCCGCTCGATGTAGACGTCGGGATTGGGGAAAGCTGGAAGGAGGCCAAGTCGTAACTACTTCCACTTCTCCTTCACCAGCTCCCAATCAGCCTTCAACTGTGATTCGGCTGCGGCGCGCTCGTCTTGAGCGATATGCCGGACGCGATCGGGGATGATGCCCTGCAACACCAATCGATCCAGATCGGCGCGGAAAGCCGGCGCGCGCTCACCCATCAAGCGGGCGCGGACCCAGCCGGCCACGGCAGCATCCCACGCGCCATCGACGTCGCCCGCGGCTCGCAGCGCCGCGACGCTCCAGTAACACGCGGCTGCCGAGGCCGGATGATCGGCCAGCTCCTGCCGCATGCGATCCGCAAGTCGAGCAAATGCCGCAATGCGCGGCTCGCGGGGCAACGCACCAGCATGCCGTTCGGTGGCGCTACCCCACCAATCCAGCATCGAATCAGCGAGCTGGCGATCGGTGGAGGCAGCCCGTTCGATGCCGCTCTGGAAGACTTCGGCTGCTGCGCCAAAGTCGTCTTCGAGAAAGAGCGACTCGCCAATCGCAATGAGGAGCTCCACCTGATCGCGGATATCGAGGCTCGTTGCGCGAATCGCGCCAAGCGCGTCGCGCGCGGCGCTGAGGTCTGCGGGATCGGCGCGTTCCCGGTAAAGTTCGAGATGGGCGCGCGCGAGCACGATTGCGGCAGCGTCCGCAGTGTCTGGGAGGCGCTGGGCGGCCGTTGCCGCCTTGATCGCCTCGTCGAACTGGCGTTGGTTGTAATGGGCGCGAGCCTCGGCGAGATGGTCGGCCCCTGATGTCTGGGCAGCGAGGGCGGTCGCAAAGGCGGCAGACAAGGCAAGCGTCACTACGACGCGTACCATTCTTTGGTGCGGCCACAACATGGGGGCGATGGTAGCACGCGGTACAATGCAACCTCGATGCCTGAGCCGGTGATCATCCCGCGATCGGACCACCCGATATCGCGCCGCGACATCGATGCCGACGCTCTCAAGGTTCTCTATCGGCTCCAGCAATTCAACTACACCGCCTATCTCGTGGGCGGCAGCGTGCGCGACCTGTTGCTGCAGCGTCGTCCCAAAGACTTCGACGTGGGCACCAACGCCCATCCATACCAGATCAAAAAGCTGTTTCGGAACTGCTGGATTATCGGGCGGCGGTTTCGTCTGGCGCATGTGAGGTTTGGGACCAAGGCGATCGAAGTAGCCACCTTCCGGCGTCATGTCCTCCCCGGCACGGAAAACGAGCCGGCGACCGCCGAAGAGTCGCCGACCGATCTGCAGATACGCCACGACAATACCTTCGGCACACCGGAAGAAGACGCGTTTCGCCGTGACTTCACGATCAACGCGCTCTTCTACGACATCGCCACCTTTTCGATCATCGACTATGTCGGTGGCCTTCAGGATCTTCGTGACCGCATCATCAGGTCGATCGGGGATCCGAGCAATCGGTTTCAGGAAGATCCCGTACGGATGTTTCGTGCGGTCGCGTTCGCGGCGCGGTTGGGCTTCGAGCTCGATCGACCGGTTGTCGAGGGCATCCGAGCGAACCGGCATCTCATTGCCAATGCGTCGCCAGCGCGACTCATCGAGGAGTACTACAAGGTCCTTCGCTCCGGCGCAGCCGAGAAGACATTCCGGCTGCTCGCCCATCATGGTCTTCTGGAACAGATCACTCCCGAATTGCACCGCGGCGCGTCCGAGGAGGCGCTCTGGCTGGCGCTCGGCGAGCTCGATCGCTTTCGCCAGCGGTTTGAATCAATTCCTGCAGGACTCACCAACGCGGTGCTGCTTGGAACGCTGCTCGTGCCGCTAGGCCTGATGCCGCGAAAGGACTACGCGGAAAGTCGAATATCCGCCGGTTACGCGGATGCAGCGGATTCGGACGGTCAGGAGACCCAGGAACCTCCGATGCGGCATCGGCGAAGCCGCAGGCCACCAAAAGAGCCGCCTATGCGAATCGGCATGCTGCCTGTGGCGCGACGTGATACCGAACGCCTCCGTCAGTTGCTATCGGTCCAACGCCGGCTGATGGACCTCGAATCATCGCCGCGAGTGAAACGGGCGCTCATGCACCGTGGCCCGTTCCACGAAGCGCTCGTCTGGCTGGAAATTCACGGTCGCGCCCCCGAGGCCCTCGAACACTGGCGCGGATTCATCGAGGCCATCGGTGCCCTGCCGCCTCCCGATGCCGACGCGGTTCCAGGAGGCGATGAAGGCCCGAGACGAGGAGGGCGACGACGGCGCGGCCGACGGCGGCGGGGACGCGGAGGGTTTCGGCGACGGGGACCGGAGGGATGACCGCCCACGGTCCACAGTCCACGGCCTACGGAAGGCAGCGGTTCTTACCGTAGGCGGTAGGCTGTGGGCCGTAGGCCTCACCCATTCTTCCTCTCGAACTCCCTCATGAACTCCACCAGCGCGTCGACCCCTTCTTCAGGAAACGCGTTGTAGATCGACGCGCGCATGCCCCCGACCGAGCGATGGCCCTTGAGGCCGTCGAGACCTGCGGCGGTGGATTCCTTGACGAATGTCTTTTCGAGGTCTTCGCTGGGCAGCCTGAAAGTGACGTTCATCACGGAGCGCGAGGCTTTGTCGGCGGTCCCTCGATAGAACCCAGTACCGGTCGATTTCGGCATACAACTTCGCGGCCTTCCGCTCGTTGCGCTGTGAAAGAGCCACAAGCCCGCCTTGCGCGAGCGCCCACTTCATGACGAGGCCCATCAAGTAGATCCCAAAGCACGGCGGCGTGTTGTACATGGACCCGTTTTCCGCATGCACGGCATAGTTGAGCATCGTCGGCAGCGTCTTTGAAGAACGTTTCAGGAGATCCTCGCGGACGATCACGAGCGTGACGCCCGAGGGGCCGAGATTTTTCTGGGCGCCTGCATAAATCAACCCGTATTTCGCGACGTCAATCGGCCGGCTGAACATGTCGGATGACGTGTCGGCGACCAGCGGCACGCTGCCGACAGACGGCTCAGCCCTCCACTGGGTCCCGAACAATGTGTTGTTTGTGGTGAAATGCACGTAGGCAGCGTCGGTTGTCAGCTTCAGCTCATCCTGCCGAGGGATCCGCCTGAAGTTCTCGGATTCCGTTGACGCGGCGATGTTCACGGCGCCGACGCGCTGCGCTTCTTTGAGGGCCTTCTGCGCCCAGCCGCCGGTGACGATGTAGTCGGCGGTGCGGCCGGAGGTGAGCAGGTTCATCGGGACCATCGAGAACTGCAGCGAGGCGCCGCCCTGGAGAAACAGCACCTTGTGCGACGCGGGCACATTGCCGAGCGCGCGGAGATCCGCTTCGGTTCGAGCCAGGATGTCCTCGAATGTTTTCGAGCGATGACTGATCTCGAGGACCGACATTCCGACGCCGGGTAGCGCCACGAGCTCGCGCTGCGCCTCCTCGAGAACCGGTTGTGGCAGCACGGCCGGGCCGGCAGAAAAGTTGTGGATGCGATGGACAGTAGTAGTCATAAAAAGCCTACGAACGTTGCACAGAAGCGCGGAAGCACGGAAGTCATTTTAGTCCTTCCGTGTTTCTGTGCTTCCGTGCACCGTACGTTCTACACGAGTTTCACGAGCTGCAAGTTCAGTACATCTGCATGGCCATCCTGAATGGCTTTCATTGTTCTGGCGTCAGGCTCGCCGTCGAGGTTGATGCGTGCGACGGCGGCATGTGCGCCCTCAAAGATGATGTTCTCGGTTTCCTGAACGTTCAAGTTGACGTCTCGCAACCGGTCGAACACGTGCGCAAGCACGCCGGGCTTGTCGCGGTGTCTGACGACGAGCATGTGCGTCGCCGGTGTTTTCTTTGCGAGGTTCACCACGTTCGGCACGCGGCCAGTTTCGACGAATGCCCGAACGATGCGGACGGTTTCCGCGGCAATTGCGTCCTGCGCTTGATCGGTTGATGCGCCGATGTGATGCGTGCCGATAACCTGGGGAAACGCGAGGATCGGGTCATCCATGCTCCCTTCCGGAG
The DNA here is from genome assembly GCA_963846425.1 of uncultured Acidobacteriota bacterium. Classification (GTDB taxonomy): domain Bacteria; phylum Acidobacteriota; class Vicinamibacteria; order Vicinamibacterales; family UBA2999; genus JACCSI01. The sequence goes on from CAWJVW010000005.1 coordinate 1,000,454, forward strand.
CGGCCGGTTCTTTGGCATACACGTCCAGGCCAACGCGCAGGTCTTTCTCCCTTATCGCATCCGCGAGCGCGGCATAGTCGAGCACCTCGGCTCGGGCCGTATTGATGACCATCGCGCCGGGCTTGAGGTGACGCAACATGTCAGCGCCGACAAAGCCTCGCGTTTCTTTCGTCAATGCGAGATGCAGGCTGATCACATCCGCAGCTGCGACGACTTCCTCAGGATTCTCGAGAACAACAATGCCATGGTCCTCGAGTGCCTGGCGACGCGCGTCCGCATTGTCCACGAACCGTCGACTCCACACGACGACCGGCATGCCAAACGCGCGGGCACGCCGCGCGACCTCCTGACCGATGCTGCCGAATCCGAGCAGACCGAGCGTTCTGCCAAACAGGCCCTTCGCGTGGGAATACTCCTTCTTGTTCCACTGGCCCTGACGGAGTTCGGCCACGTTGTCGGCAACGCGGCGGTCGAGCGCGAGCATCAGTGCAAACGTCAACTCCGCGACTGCGACGGCATTCTTTCCAGGACAATTCGAGACATAGATGCCCCTTCGTGAGGCCGCGGCGACGTCGATCGTGTTGACGCCGGCACCGGCGCGTACGATCAGCGACAGATGGCCAGCGTCGAGCATCGCCTCGGTGACGGCGGTGGAGCGAACGATGAGCACTTGCGCGCCACCAGCCTGCAACGCAGAGACCAAGGTCTCGCCCTTCAGATTCGGCTCGTAGGAAACAGTGCAACCTGCCGCTTTGAGCCCGTCAATCCCGGACGCTTCGAACTTATCCGCGATCAAAACCTTCATGCCCCCACCCGCCCCACCTGCCCTATAGAAGATGCGAGAGCAGACCATCCCGGAGCTTTGGTTCGAACCAGGTCGATTTGGGAGGCATGATGCCTCCTGCATCCGCTATCTGCATCAGATCGGTGACGGCCACGGGATGGAGTGCGAACGCAACCGCCGCTTCGCCTGCGTCAACCAGTCGTTTGAGCTCCATCGTCCCGCGAATGCCGCCGACAAAGTCAATCCGCTTATCGGTGCGCACGTCGTGAATGCCGAGTACCGGGCTGAGCACGGCGTCCTGCAGGCGGCTCACATCGAGCGCCGAGACGTGATCGAGATGGGTGACTCCGGCGCTTAAGTCGAGCCGATACCATCGCCCGGCCAGATACATGGTGGCTTGGCCTTTGTGCATCGGCGTCTCCAGTGATTCCTCAGTTACCGGGAGCTGCTTTCGAATCGTCTCGAGAAACTGGGCAGTGGTCATGCCATTCAGATCCTTCACCGCACGGTTGTACGGAAGGATCTGCACCTGGTTGTCCGGGAACGCGACTGCCAGAACGTGATCGTGCTCGCCGGGACCTCGACCCTCGAGCGTCCGGCGAGTCCGTGCCGCGCTGGCGGCGCGGTGATGCCCGTCGGCAATATAGAGATGTGGTATGACCGCGAAGGCCGCCACGATGGCATCGTTGTCCGCCTGATCGAGCGTCCAGATTGCGTGGCGGACGCCATCCGATGCTGTGAAATCGAAGAGCGGAGCCTGCCTGTTCGTGCGCTCCACGATCTGATCGATGATGTCCGATGCGGCGTACGTCAGAAATACGGGCCCGGTCTGCGCCTTGATCGCCAGCATGTGGCGCGTGCGATCGTCTTCCTTATCCGGGCGGGTCTTCTCGTGCTTCTTGATTACACCCTGTTCGTATTCGTCGAGGGAAAAGCACGCTGCGACGCCGGCTTGCGTCTGCGCGCCCATCTCCAAGCGGTACACATAGAAAGCGGGCGCATCTTCCTCGACGAGCGGCGCACGGGCGCGCAGGTCGGCAAAGTTTTCAGCCGCCCGTTCATAGACTTCGTCCGAATGTGGATCCGCGCCTTCAGTGAGATCGATCTCGGCGCGAGAGACGTGCAGAAAACTGAGCGGCTTGCCTCGGGCCAGCTCACGGGCCTCTTCCGTGCTGACGACATCGTAAGGAACTGCCGCCACCTCGGCGGCCACCTGCGGAACAGGACGTAGTGCGGCAAACGGAAAAATGGAAGCCATGAAACTCACGATTATAGGACTCCTCACTCGTTCGCAGTGGGACTCCTAACTTGCGTTCGGAGTGCGGCCGACGCCTCGCGTCGATGAGAGGCTGAGGCTCTCTCACGGGATTGACGTAGGCGCCGTTCCTTCGCAGGCCGTAAGGCAGATGCGGACCCGTAGCGAGACCCGACGATCCCACCCGACCCACGAGATCGCCCCTGGTCCAGGCGGATGCCCCTTCGCACGCCTCGGGCTTCTCAATGGGCACAAGCTCGGTCGCAAACCGCGTGCCCTCATCTTGGCGCCGAACGATGATCCGGCGATCCAGGTCAATCTCGTACTCGAATTCGCGAAGGCGGCCGTCGAGGAAGCGATCCATCCGATATAGCTGCCCGGCCCGGATGCGCCGGAGGTCGAAGCGTTCACCGATGCTGGCGAGGATGGCGGCGGTTTCTTCCGCGAAGAGTTCGTGGGCCTCGAGCAGCGCCGCCAGCGTAGTGCGCCGAGGAACGACGGCGACGTCGCATCGCGATCTAGATCCCGGGCTTCCGTGTCGCACGCTCTGTCGACGGAGGCACGATGCCTTTCAGGCGCATCAAGATCACCTTCTGGCCATACTCGTTCATGTTGTGGCTGATGACGCCGATGAGCAATTGACCGCGCGGCACCTGATTCTGCCCGGCCGCGACCATCTCGACAAGCGAAGCATCGGTCTGCGCCGCATACACCGCGTCGCAGTAGGTCTGCACTGCCTTTGCGGCTTCGACGAGCTTGGCTTTCTCCGTTACCTTTTCCAGATCTTCCTTGTTGGGATTGGGCTCGCCCTTGGCGCGTGAGCAGTTGTTGTACGCCGCATTGATCGTGTGGCCCACAAAACCGGCAAACGTCCGCGTGTCTTTGGTTGCCTGGAAGCTGTAGTCGGCCTCTGGCATCTTTTCGGCCGACTCGACGAGGTTCCTGAACGTGTTGGCGGCATTGCGCGCCAGAGCCTCAGCCAACGCCTTCTGCGCGAGCGCCGGAACGGCAGTCGCAAGCACGATCACACCTGACAACACGAGAATCCGCTTCATATCGCTCCCTCCAGGATTGGTCATTCTAATCCCGAGTTCAATGCGCTTCGCCGCAGCAATCGCTCGACACGAAGCAAAGGCAAAGGCACAATGCTTTGTGCCTATTGCTCGGGCCTCGTATGAGTGCTGACCTCGTCCTCGGCGGCCTGTTGACGTTTCTCATCGGCTTGGTTGCGGGCTGGGCAGTGTCGCAACGTGCACGGGTCGAGAACGCCAGGCTTAGCGCCGAGCTGGCGCACCAGCAGAGGATCGTGCCCGAGCAGCTCGCGTTGCTGGAGCAGGCGCAGGGGCAACTCAAGTCTTCCTTCGAGGCGGTCGCAGGAGCCGCCCTCCGCGCCAGCACCGAGGAGTTTCTCAAGCTCGCCGACCAGAAACTTGGCAACGTTCAAAGGGACGGCATTGGCGAGATCGGCAAGCGCCAGCAGGCGCTCGACGATCTCATCAAGCCGATTCGTGACGCCCTGCAGCAAGTGGACCGGAAGCTTGGCGAAAGCGACCGCACACAGGTCGAGACTTCTGCGCTGTTGAAAGAGTTCTATCAGCAGCAGGAGCGTTTGCGCGGCGAGACGCAGAGCCTCGTCCGCGCGCTTCGCACGCCGAACGTCCGCGGTCGGTGGGGCGAAATGCAGCTGCGTCGTGTCGTGGAGCTCGCCGGCATGCTTCCGTATTGCGACTTCGAGGAACAACCCTCGCTGCTCTCGGAGTATGGACGCCAGCGGCCGGATCTCATCGTCAAGCTTCCCGGTGGGCGCACGATTGTCGTCGACGCCAAGGTCCCGCTCGACGCCTATCTCAACGCCCAGGAGGCGCCCGACGCCGAGACCCGGGCCGCTCGGATGACCGATCATGCACGGCAGGTGCGTGACCACATGACCAAACTCAGCGCCAAGAGCTACTGGGAACAGGTTCAGCCCTCACCTGAGTTCGTCGTGATGTTTCTGCCAGGTGAGTCGCTCTTTCAGTCGGCCCTGCAAGAAGATGTGACGCTGGTGGACTATGGTGTCCGGTGCCAGGTGTTTCCCGCGAGCCCCATCACACTGATAGCGTTGCTGCAGGTCGTCGCCCATGGCTGGCGCCACGAGCGGCTCGCACAGAACGCCGAAGAAATTCAGTTGCTCGGCAAGGAGCTCTATGCCCGCGTGTCGAAGATGACCGAATATCTCGATACGCTGCGCACGCGTCTCGACAGCACGGTCAAGGCGTTCAACGACGCAGTGGGCTCGTACGAAACCCGCGTGCTGGTTACCGCGCGCAAGTTCAAGGAGCTTGGTGCCACGTCTGAAACCGAGATCGATCCCCTTCAGAGCATCGATACTGCACCGCGCATCTTGCACAGCGCAAACCTGTTGGGGCTGCCAGAAGAAGTGATCGAAGCAGAAATGGTTGACCATGAAAAGTGAGGTCAACACACGAAGGACGCGAAGGCAAGGAAGGAACACGAAGGAAAAAACCAATGAGATCCCTGCTCCTCGTCACTTTGCTCGCTACCGTGCTACTCGCGCCCGTGGTAGGCGCGCAGAAACCCGAAGCCACGTCCCTGTCGGGCAAGCCGCTTTTTCCAATTGAGCTGCCGAATCGTCCCAAGCTCGAAGCGGATTTGGCACAGGCAGAAAAGGACCTCGCCGCAAAACCCGATGATGCCGACGCGATGATCTGGGTCGGGCGGCGGCTCGCCTATCTCTGGCGATATCAGGACGCGATCGCGATGTTCTCGAAGGGCATCGATCGTCATCCCGCCAATCCCCGGTTCTATCGTCATCGAGGCCATCGCTACATCACTACACGTCAGTTCGATCGGGCGATCGCGGACTTCGACAAGGCGGTTGCGCTCATCAAGGGATCGCCTGACGAGATCGAGCCTGATGGCGCGCCAAATCCAACCGGCAAGCCGCGCAGCACGCTGCACTTCAACATCTGGTACCATCTCGCGCTCGCCCACTACCTGAAGGCCGACTATGAGAAGGCGCTCGGCGCGTGGAACGAATGCATGAAGGTTTCCACGAACGACGATTCAGTCACGGCAACGAGCGATTGGTTGTGGATGACCCTGATGCGCCTCAACCGCAAAGCGGAGGCCGCAAAGATCCTCGAGCGCATCACTCCAAAAATGGACATCCTGGAAAACGGTTCCTACCACCGCCGGTTGCTGATGTACAAGGGCCTCGAAAAACCGGAGACCTTGCTCGATCCGGCAAACGCCGACGACCTGACGATCGCCACCCAAGGCTACGGCGTCGGCAACTGGTACTTCGTCAACGGCAATCGTGCGCGCGCGCAAGAAATTTTTGCAAAAGTCGTCGCCGGCCGATCCTGGTCTGCATTCGGGTATATCGCCGCGGAAGCCGACCTTCAGCGCATGAAGTGAATGGCCGCGCCGCTCCACCTCGTCTGTAGCGCGCCAGCGCTTTGAGATAATGCCAAACTGGCAGTGAATCGATTCTTCGTCCCGCCGCCTTACTCGTATGCGCTCGCCGTTGGAGCCGTTGCGCTGGCTGCCGCCGCGCGAGGTGTCGTCGATCCGCTATTCGGAGATCGGTTTCCGTATGCAGTTTTTCTTGTAGCTGTGGCGGCCGTGGCGTTTTTTGCGCGACTGCTTGCCGGACTAGTCGCGGTTGGATTGGCGGCCGTCGCGGCCAACTTCCTCTTCGTCGTGCCGCGCTACAGACTGGCCCTCGAGGCACCTCGAGACTCCGCAACCCTCATCATCTTTGTCGCGGTCGGCATTCTCTTTGCGTTGCTTGCGGACTACATCAGCCGGACACGCGAACGCTTGCGCCTGAACGCCGAGACACAAGCCGTACACGACGAGCAGGTCCGCGCCGAGCGCGCGCGCCTCCAGGACATCATCGACAGCATCCCCGGAGTGGTCTGGGAGGTGTGGGGAGCGCCCGATTCTTCGAAACAGCGAATCGACTACGTCAGCAACTACGTCGAAAAAATGCTCGGCTACACGCCGGAGGAGTGGGCCTCTGAGCCGAACTTGTGGCTCCAGCGCGTCGTGGAGGACGACCGTGATCGCGCGTCGCGCAGGGCCGCCGAGACATTTGCTTCCGGAGAACCAGGCGAAAACGAATTCCGGTGGACCACCAAGGACGGCCGGATCATTTGGGTAACGGCACGCTCGTCTGTGATCAAGGACGCGAGCGGTAAGCCGATCGGGATGCGCGGAGTCACCTTCGACATCACCGATCGGAAAGAAGTCGAACGACGGCTGGCGTTGCTCGCGGAGATCTCAACGACGGGGCTGGCGACGCCGTCGTTTCAAGATCTCGCTCGCGACATCGCGCGTCGCACCGCTCACGTGGTTGGCGACTATTGCATCATTCGTATGCTTCGCGAAGGCCGTCTGAACGGCGTGGCGTTCGCGCATGTCTCATCCGAGGCGGAGCCCTTGATCCGCCGCCTGACGGAACATCCGGATGTGTCCGCAGGCAGCCCGCGCTATGCGGACATGCTGCGCGATCCCAAGACGTTTGTGGACAACAACGTTCCGGAGACGGCGTTCGCGCACATCGACCGGACCGCTATCGAAACCGTGTTCGATCGGTTTCGCGCCCGCCGCGGCATCATCTGCCCGCTCATGAGCCACGGCGAGTTCCTCGGCACGCTCTCGCTCGGACGCGCGACGGGTCCACCGTACAGCAACACCGACGTACGCCTCGTCGAAGCCATCGCTTCACGGGCCACCCTCGCGCTCGACAACGTGGCTCTCTTCGAGACCGCGCAGCGCGAAGCGGCCGAGGCCCGGGACGCGCGCGCGGAGGCCGAGGAGGCCGGCCGCGTCAAGGACGAATTTCTGGCGACGTTGTCTCACGAGCTTCGCACGCCCCTCAACGCCATCCTGGGCTGGGCGCACCTGCTTCGCGACCCGCAACTCCCGTTGGAACGTCATCAGTCCGCGGTAGACACCATCGTCCGGAACGCGCAGAGCCAGGAGCAACTGATCGCGGACATCCTTGATGTCCAGCGGATCATGGCGGGCAAGATCCGCCTGAGCCTGCGGAGCGTCGATCTTGGCGTCATCATCCGCTCCGCTGCGGAAACGGTTCAACCGTCGGCCGCCGCCAAGAACATCCGTTTACAGCTGCTGGTGGATCTTGATGTGCCAACTGTCTGGGGCGATCCCGATCGGCTGCAGCAGATCGCGTGGAACTTGTTGAGCAACGCCATCAAGTTTGCCCCCAACGGCGGGCATGTACAGGTCCGCCTGTTGAAGGATGAAAAGTCGTGCGAGCTCGTCGTCCAGGACGACGGACCTGGCATCAGCGCCGAGTTCATTCCGCACATGTTCGAACGCTTTCGGCAGGCCGACTCGTCCACAACTCGAACTCACAAAGGTCTCGGTTTGGGCTTGGCGATTGTGCGAAGCCTGGTGGAGATGCACGGAGGGACGATTGCAGCCGAGAATGTCGCGGCTTCGGACGGCACAGGCGCCATTTTTACGATTCGCCTCCCGCGTCAGGACTCACGCACCGTGGGAAGTGACGAGGGTTCACCAGCACTCCAGGAAACCCCCGCTTGGCTCGACGATGCGCCTCCACTGGACGGTCTGCGGGTCCTCGTCGTCGAAGACGATTCGGATGCGCGCGAGTTGATCGGGGCGATCCTCGAGCGCTCAGGCGCGGAGGTGACGCTGACCGGATCCGCGGACGAGGGGTTCGAGGCCGCGATCGAACGACGGCCCGACGTCATCGTCAGCGACATCGAGATGCCGGTTGAGGATGGCTACAGCTTCATCCGCCGGATTCGCGCGCTCGCACCGGATGCGGGTGGCGATGTGCCCGCGGCCGCGTTGACGGCCTATGCCAGTCCCTCGGACCGGATGCGAGTGCTGGGTGCTGGGTTCAACATTCATGTGGCCAAGCCGGTCCAGCCTGCGGAGCTTGCCACGGTTGTCGCGAGCCTGGCCGGGCGGCGGTCCTGACACGGTCCGCGGGAGACACCGTAAATACATCCGTGGAACGGCGGAACTCGCGGAACACTCCTTCCCCATACATCCGCGGAATGGCGGACCAGCGGAACGCTTCTTCCCCATACATCCGCGGAACGGCGGAACCCACAGAACACTTCTTCCCATACATCCGCGGAACGGCGGAACGCGCAGAACATTTCTCCCAATGCATCCGCGGAAAACACTGAGACGCGGAACACTTCTTCCCCATGCATCCGCGGAATGGCGGAACCCACGGAACATTTCTCCCCATACATCCGCGGAACGGCGGAACCCACAAAACGCTTCCTCCGAATGCATCCGCGGAAAACACTGAGACGCGGAACACTTCTTCCCCATGCATCCGCGGAATGGCGGAACCCACGGAACACGTCTTCCCCATACATCCGCGGAACGGCGGAACCCACAAAACGCTTCCTCCGAATGCGTCCGCGGAAAACACTGAGACGCGGAAGCCAGCTTTCTCAATCATGCATCACGCCCGGAAAGTGGATCGGCAACTCACGGCCGTTTCTCCCGAACCAGTTTTGGCACACCAGCAACCCGTGGCGAAAGCGGCGGCATATGAACTCTCAATCGGGCCACATCACAAACAAGGCGATGTACTCCACGACGCTCGAGACGAGCAGCCCGCCGCCCACGAGACCAAAGATCCAGAGCATTGTCTCGCGGGCACCAGCCTGCAATCGCTGTCTGAGGTCTGCGTACCGCGCATCCAGCCGCCTTCCGAAAACGCTGTGGCCCACGAGGAGCAATACGGGCGGGAGGACGAAGATTGAGTTGTAGAGGACCAGCAGCGGCAGCCACCGCGCCATCGGGAGGTCGGCAGTCGTCAGAAGCGCGATCGCGCCGAAATACGGTACCGCCGTAGGCAACTCCATTGTCGTCACCGTAACGCCAAGGAGTGCCAACGCGGCATATGAGCTCGCGCTTGGTTCGACTCGCGGCGCCGCCTTGGCTGTCGTTGGCGCCCGGATCGCGTAGAGCAGCATGACGAGGCCGATGACGCCCTGCACGATGAACCCGAGTCTGGAGCTGCCCATGGTCCCCAATGACGGCAGCAGAGCGTCGACTCCCGACATCATCATCACGCCCAGAGTCAGATAGCTCAGGAAGATCGCGGCGACATACACCACGATGTGCGCCGACCCGCGCCCGCCAGACAACAAGTGGAGGGTCACGACGATGGCCGACGGGTTGATGCTGTCCACCAGGGCCAACGCGAGGAGGCCGAACAGCATGTGCTGGACAGTCTAGCAGCCCGTCGAAGGCTGAATTACGGATCGACACCTCGATCCCGCGCGGCTGGAAGGTTTTTCGGCCGGCGGTTCGTACCGTACACCTTGGACAGCATCGCGTAATCGATGTCGAAATTGAAGGCGCTCTCGACCGCTTCAAGGTAAACCTTGTGGCCGCCCGTCGTGAGTTGCACGCGGTCGTGAGATCCGCCTCGGGCTGCTAGTCCATTGCCGCCAAGTCTTTCGGTCTTAACGGATCGTCCTCGAGACCCCAGACGATTCGTCGCGTCTCCAGCGTAGCCGCGCCAAAATTCAGCAAGAGTCCACGACGCAGGTCCGAGGCGCGCAAGTAGTTCATCATTTGCGACATCTCGCGAGGGGTCAGACCGGCAAGGGCTTTCACTTCGACGACCACCGACTGGTAGCAAATGAAATCAACGCGAAAGTAGGAGGGCAGCAGGATACCGTCGTACGAAACAGACAGCGCCACCTCACGTTCGAAAGGTATCTCTCGTCGTTTGAACTCAATAGCCAGGCACTCGGAATAAACAGGTTCCAGGAACCCGCGGCCCATCTTGGTATGGACCACGATGCCGGCGCCAATGATCGCGCCGGTCTGCTCATCTCGGAAAGGCTGACGGGTGGAAGGTGTGTCTGGTGTTGTCATGCCCACCTGCGGTGCACAGGAGATGCCGACGCAACGGAGGAGAATTTCATTCACTGTTCGCTTGGATCCCCGCCCCAGGATCTCAGTTTCTGCGTGATCGGACGCCTGGGCGTGTCTCAATTTTGTGGACCCTTTTCGGCGCACGATGCGCCCTGGAGTCCACGATGCCCCGACGTCGCAACCAAACCACTCCGCAGCCTTCCGGGAGGAAGCTATTCGCCAGGCACAGACCCGCGGCGCCACCCACTCCTTGAAAAAAGTCGCGGAAGATCTCGGTGTGAAGTACAGCACGTTGCGGTTGTGGCTGAAGGAGGCCAACGAAGCAGCGGCGGGGGAAGCAGAGACAGAGCAAAACGAGGTGCGGTGCTTGCGGCGAGAGGTCCGCGAGCTCCGCATGGAGCGTGAAATCCTAAAAAAGCGATGGCCTTCTTCGCCAAACACACGCGATGAGATTCCGCTTCATCGCGGCGGAGAAGGCCAGGTACCCCGTCCCGACCTTGTGCCGGTGCCTGACTGTTTCACGGAGCGGTTTTTTCGCATGGTGCAAGCGGAAGCCATCCGCGCGAGCGCTCGCGGACGTGCGGCTGACCGCACAATTGCGTCTGGCGCACGCCGACAGCCGGCACACGTACGGCCGGCCGCGGGTCGTCCGCGCCTTGCAAGCCCGGGGGATTGCCATCGGCGGTAATCGCGTCGCCCGTCTCATGCGGGCCGCGGGGCTCCGCGCTCGCGGCCGCCGGCGGTTCGTCGTCACCACCGACAGTCGCCATCATCTGCCCATCGTCCCCAATCGGCTCGGGCAGCGATTTGCCGTCAGGCGTATTAACCGCGTTTGGGCGGCCGATATCACAGCGTGCTGGACGCAGGAGGGCTGGTGTTACCTCGCGGTGGTCTTGGACTTGGCGTCGCGGCGAGTTATCGGGTGGGCGCTGCGGCGGAGGGCGATTAGTGAGGTCGTCGTCGCGGCGCTCTTGCTGGCCCCTCCCCCGACTGCGCGGGCGCGCGAAGGTGATTCACCACTCCGACCGAGGGGCGCAGTACGCGATCGATGAGTACCGGGCATTGCTCGCTCGCCATCGCCTGAGGCCGAGCATGAGCCGAGTGCGGAACTGCTGGGACAATGCGCCCGTGGAAAGCTTCGTTAGCAGCCTGAAAGCCGAGCTGCTGCCCGAACAGCCTTGGCCAGACGCTCGCACCGCGAGTGTGGCGATCGCTGAGTACGTCGATTTTGAAAACGAACTGGTGGCCGCCGCATGACCTCTAACCCGATGTCCACAAAACTGAGACAAGACCAGCCCCGAGACAAAGCAGATCTGCGACGGCTCTACGGCTCTCTCTGCTGCGTCCCCTTCCGCCGTTCCGCGTTTCCGCCTTTCCGCGGACGTTTTGGAATGGACGTGTTCCGCGTTTCCGCCTTTCCGCGGACGTTTGGAATGGACGTTGTTCGGCGATTCCGCCTTTCCGCGGACGTTTTGGAATGGACGTGTTCCGCGTTTCCGCCTTTCCGCGGACGTTTTGGAATGGACGTGTTCCGCGATTCCGCCTTCCGCGGACGTTTGGAATGGACGTGTTCCGCGATTCCGCCTTTCCGCGGACGTTTGGAATGGACGTGTTCCGCTTTTCCCGCCCCTCCGCGGATGTATTGGAAGATCTTATTCCGCCCTTCCCTTCCACCGTTCCGCGGATGTTGTGAGAAAGGACGCGTTCCGACTCTTCCGTTCTTCCGCGGATGCGTTCTGACTCCTGCCTTCCGCGGACCTACCGTCCCGCGGACCGTGTCCAGGTGGCCAACACCTCTGCGCGTTCGCGCGCCTCCGGGATCTCGTCCAGTTGATCAACACGCCACCACATACGCCACGTCCAGTTGGTCTCGTCCACTTGCGCGGGAGTATTGATGCGATCGGGCCATCCGAAAAGATCCTGAAGCGGCACGATGGTCAGCCGCGACCCGGCATCGAGAAGCCCGCGAATGATCGCATCGAGTGGGGTGTACGACTCCCCGAGATAGCGTTGTATCGACGGCATCTGCGACACCTGATCACGATCCTCGGCGGCCAACGCCTCCCACCAGCTCGCGAGCGGCTCGGTGTCGTGAGTGCCCGTCGACGCGACCGACGTCTCGGGATACGTCGGCGGATCGATGAACGGACGCCGGGGTGCGTGCCACTGCCGCTCCCAGCGCAACACTTTGAAACCAGGCACGCCAAGCTGCTGCAACGACTCGCGAACGAAGTCCGGAACGGTGCCGAGGTCCTCTGCCACCACTTCCGCGCCGGTGTCCAGATAGATCCTCACGAGGCGTTCACCGAGCGCGAGCTGCAGCCGCGTGTCCTCCGGTGCAAAAAACGGTGTTACTGCAGCGTCGAGCGGCCGTATGTATGTGCGGTAAAGACCGACGAGATGATCGAGCCGGAATCCGTCGAACAGGTTCGCGGTGCGGCGTGCGCGATCCCGCATCCACTCGTAGTCGTTCTTGGCCATGACGTCCCATCGCCATGGCGGCAACCCCCAATCCTGACCCGTTTCGCTGAACGCATCCGGCGGAGCGCCCACGGTCGCGTCGAGTCGGAATTCATGCTGGCGGGTCCAGACATCCGGGCTGTCACCCGAAATCATGAACGGTACGTCGCCAAAGACGGCGAGTGGCGTCGAGAGAGTGCGCGCGAGCGTCCATTGCTCCGCGGCAATCCATTGCACGTACTTGCGATAGTGGATCTCGTCGCTCAAGTCTTCGCGCGCCTCCGCGAGGCGCGCGGCATCGCGGTGCGCGAGCGGCCTGGGCCACTTCCACCATGCCTCGGAGTGATACCGTCCTCGGAGCGCTTGGAACAATGCATAGTCGTCGAGCCACCACGACTCGGCCTCGACGAACGCGTCAAAACGTTGTTCACGGGCGCTGTGGCTTCCTCGTTCCCTGTTCGTGAACGACTCGCACGCGCGTCGGAGACAGCGCGACTTGAACAGCCTGACGAGATGGTGGTCAATCCGCCACGACTGCCGCAGCGTCTCGAGCGTCGTCCGATCCTCGGCGGGCAGGAGCGATTCGCCGCCGAGCATCTGAAAGTCTTCGAGGTCCGGCAGGGAGATATAGATCGGATCCAGCGCCATCGCGGTCAGCGCGGAGTATGGCGAGGTCTCTCGAGCCGGCACCTCTGTGATGGGAAGAATCTGAACAAATGACTGCCCTGCAGATACGAGCCACTTCGCGAAGCGAGGCAGGTCGCTGAACTCGCCGATACCCCAGCTTTGCCGTGACGTGAGCGAAAACAGCGGGACCATCACACCGCTGCGGCGTGCCCGCATCACGAGCTCACACAGGCGCGCGCGAGCATACGCTCAGTCCCGCGATCGAAGAGGTGGGGCTCGACGAGCAGACTGACGACCAGGAAGGCTTCGGTCTCGAAGTCGAAGAAGTACCCGGGGTGAGTGAGCACGTGGTCCTCGGCGAGCAGCTCCAAAACGAGCGCCTCTTCGCTCCGATAGGCGGGCACCTTCACGACCGCCGACCACCCACCCTCGGTCGTCAGCACCGAGACTTCGGGCACGCTCGCCGCTGCTTGTCGCAGCGCTTTGAGGTTTCGTGTAATTCGCGATTGGATTTGTCCGCGGATGCCGGCGCCCTGTTTCAGCAGGCTTGGCAATGCTATCTGCACGGGCGTCGACACCGACAGATATGTATCCGCGACAACCTCGTAGGCGCTCATGGCTTCCACGAGACGATCGGCCGGACCACTGAAGCCGATCCAGCCAAGCTTCAGCTGTGGAAGCCCGGCAGACTTCGACAACCCTCCCAGGCTGCACGTGACCAGGTTTGACGCAGCCAGCACGGATGTCGCGTGCGGAGAGTCGTCGAGCGGAAAATCTGCAAACACCTCATCGCCAATCAGGACAATGTCGCGGGTGGCGCAGACGTCGGCGATTGTCGTGAGGTCGTCGCGATGCAGGAACGAGCCCGTCGGGTTATTGGGCGATACGACAAGCACCGCCCGGGTGTCGTCGGCCATCGTTGACTGAAAATGGCCCGGATCGATTCGCCACCCGCCCTGATATTCGAGCCGATACGGTCGCGCGACCACGGATTCGAGGACGGTCAGGTGCTCGAACAGCGGATAGCTCGGGTACGGCACCATGACCGAGTCTCCCGCGTCGCAGAACAATTTGAAGAGCAGGGCGTAAGCTTCGCTGGTACTGGCGGTCAGCGCAATGTGCTGGGGGGGCACGGTCAGGCCGCGCCTGGCGAAATCCGCCGACACGGCCTCACGGGCGGACGATGCGCCGAGGGGGTGTGGATCGTAGACGAGCCCGCTGGCCGAGCCGAGCGGCGTCAGCAGGTCGGCTGGATACGCCAACCCGACGCGCGTGGGATTGGTTTCGGTCAGATCGAGCACTGGTTGCCCACGACGTCGCAAGTCGTCCAGCGCCTTCGCGGTCGTGTTCGGCGAGAGATCCGAAGGCAGGCGGGAAGACCGCATCACGTCCCGGGTAGCACCTCGACCCGCTCGATGACGTCGCCTTCAAGCAACCCGTCCACGGTCTCCATGCCTGTGATCACTTCAGCGAACACCGTGTAGGTGTGATCCAGTCGCGGCAGATCGACAAGGTTGATGAAAATCTGAGCGTCGCCGGTGTCGCGGCCACGGGTGGAGATCCCGACCGTGCCGCGCCTGTGGGAAATCAGTCCGACCTCGTCGCGCATGTACGGGCCGTCGCCCATGTATTCGTTGGCGCCGGGGCTGCCACCCTGCACGACAAAGTTCGGGACGACTCGATGAAACGTGAGACCGTTGTAGTACCCCTCGCGGGCGCGTGTGGCGACGCGGAGCGCAGAAAGCGGCGCTTCATCGACGAGCAGCCTCAGTTCGAAGGTGCCGCGGCTGACGATCGTAAACCGCAGCCGCGTGTCGCGAAGTGCATCAACGGCGGATTGGGTGACGGTCGGGCGTCGCACTGGGCGAGGCGCCGCAGTCGAAGGCGACTGCTGCCATGCCTGCAGAATCTCCCCAGCTCTCGAAGCAATCGCCGGATCGAAATCATTCAAATAGGGTCCCAGGACGTCGACAGGCGGCGCGGGAAGGCCGGAGCCGTCGGGCCATGCGAGCTCTTTGAGACGATCGAGAACGGCCATCCGCGCGTCGCGGGACGTGTCCCGCTGTTCAGCTGTGATGCGGGCGAGAGCCTGCACGAGCGCCGGGATGGCGCGATCTCTCACCGCCGGATTCGCCAGCGCGCGGGCGCTGGTCATGACGAGTTGATAGTCCGGTCGCGTGATCGCATCGAGGGCCAACAGCGCAGCCTCTGGACGCTTCAAGGTGACTAGCTCGCCGAGCGCGGCCTCACGGACGTTGTCGTGGGGATCACGACCAAGTTGTTCGAGCTCGTCAAAGGCCGCGAGCGCGCCCGCTGCGTGAGCCGCATACATGCGGACTTGCCAAATCGCATGCGACACGTACCGCGGGAGCAACTTGCGCGCCTCGGCAGGGGCCGTCTTGGCCAAGGCAACGAGAGCATGTGCGGGGGCATGCCAGGTGTCGTGGCGTGGCGTCAGTACCTCCGCCAACGCTTGAAGAGTGCCGGCCGGCGCCTGATCGAATGGACAGCCATTTCCCAGCAGATCGATGGCGAGCAGCGAGACGTGTGGGTTCGCGTCTCTGACTGCCGTGAGGACTGGCGCGCACGATGCCTTCTGGAACTGCCGGCCCCAGGACTGTAGCGCCTCGTATCGCACACGGGGACTGTCATCGCTCAAGCCTTTCGCAATCACGGCCTCGCGCCCGTCAATCGACGCGCGCGCCGCGATCATCGTCAAGCGCCGAACTTCCTCGTCCGCATCCACGATTCCGGCTTCGAGTCGAGGACGCGTCACACCGCCAGACGTCGCCAGGGCCAGCATGGCGAGCCGACGGATGCGGGTCAGCTTAGCGGCGTCCTGAGCGCGCCCTTCGAGCTCGCTGCAAGCCTGAAGGCCCGCCTGAGTCGTCGCCTTGAGCGGCGAAATCTTGCCGCTGATCCGCGTCAGCGCTTCGAGTCCCTCGACGGCGCCGAGCAACTCGTCGATCTGAATCGCCCTGCTCGTAGGAGTCGGGAGAGGCCGGGCGAGCGCCGCTTCTGCCTGCTCGATCTCGGCAGCCGTTGTATATGAAAGCCGGCCGAGCGTCGCGGCAACCGCCGCCCACACACGCGGATCTCGCTCGAGCCGCATCCGCGCCAGGAGCCGGGTTTTGGCGTCCGCCACACCTTTGGGGCCGCGCGCCAGCTGGCCGACCGCGTTGGCCGCCTCGATGCGAACGTCCGCATTCTGATCGCCAAGCACTCGTGTCACGAGCGGAATGAGCTCTGCACGTTCCAGACGGCCAATTGCACGAACTGACTGACGGCGAACACCCGGATCGCGACTGCTCAGTCCCTCCCGAAGAGGCGCGAGCTCAGCGTCGGTCTGGCCACGCGCGTCCTCGGCGAGCAGGATCCGTTCGCGCAACGTGGATTGCTGTGCCAGGACGGGTGTGGCAACGAAGAGCAGAAGTGCTATCAGTTTCATCGAATGGCCTCCCGGCGTTCTGCGGAAAACTCCAGCATTTGCGCCGCAAGATCGCACGGGTAGGAAATCGTCACGTCGGCAATCGCGCCAGACGAGTCGAACACCGCCTCGAGCTGAGGCATGACAAACCCGGTATATGACGGCAGCTTCAGCCGATCGACACGTTGGACGATCTCGTCTCGCAAGACCGCGTCGAAGTGCACGCCATAGGTTTCGAACAGCAGCCGGGCGGCGTGGTAATCGCCTTCGGACTTGATGCGCTGGATCTCGGCCAGCATGAGCGCAACCCCGCGACAAAACGACTCTACGTCGACGACACCGTAGTACGTCTTCCCGTCGCGTTTCTTAATCTCGATCGCATCAGTGTGCGCCCTCAACCAGTTCACGATGGCCTGCCGGTTGCGCATGTGATCTTCTTCCAGCTGCGTGCCTTCGCGCACGCGCCGCAGCTGCACCAGCGCGTTGCGCGCATAGGCTTCGTATTCGGCGCGCACGATGTCCGCCTGATGCTCTGCCGGAATCAGGCCAAGCGTGATGAGATGGGGATCGGTCACGAAGTAGAGCGCGACCAAGTCGGCGCGTGATTCCTCGAGGGCCGAGGTACCTGCTCTTTGAGCAGCTCCTGAGGCTGTCCCTCGATGCCGGCGGCCATGCGTCCAGATCCATGCCCCAGCACCTCGTGAATTTCCGTCGTCAGCTCGCTGGCGAACGCGCCCCATCGCTTGGCCCGCTCGATTTCCGCGTCGTCCCACGCAAATTCATGGCGGAAGCTGTCGAGTGTGGACTCCTCGTAGGCCTGAATGACATTCGACAGTGAGACGGACTTGCTTCCGTATTTCTCGCGGATGCGCTGATCGTTGGGCAGGTTCACGCCGATTGGTGAGATCGGACCGGAATCGCCTGTCTCGAACACGACTTCGATTGCGCGAGCGGAAATACCTTGCACCCGCGGCTTGCGAAATCGCGGTTCAATCGGCAGATGGTCCTCGAACCACTGCGCATTTTCCGCGAGTCGATGGATCTTTTCTGTCTTGTCGTGGTTGACGTAGTACACGACTCCTTCCCAGGCGCCTTTCGTGCCTCGCGCGTCCATGTACACCTCGATGAATCCGTTCATCGTGTCCACGACCGAGTCGCGGTTCTGGACCCACGCGATATCGAACGCCTCTCGATCTA
Organism: uncultured Acidobacteriota bacterium; assembly: GCA_963846425.1. Classification (GTDB taxonomy): domain Bacteria; phylum Acidobacteriota; class Vicinamibacteria; order Vicinamibacterales; family UBA2999; genus JACCSI01. The sequence continues at coordinate 1,018,115 of CAWJVW010000005.1, forward strand.
CTTCTTCACCTGTCTGATACCAGCGAATCAGGGCTTTGAGCACTACGGCAAGCGACTCCGGCGCATATGGCACGGCGCGTTCGAGGTGGCTCACGACGCCCTGGATTTCGGCATCGTATCGTCCGCCGATGCGGTAGACCTGCTCTACCATCGATCCGTTCTCCCTGATGAGGCGCGAGTTCACGGGGTGACGTTCGGTAAACGTCGCCAGATCCGCCATCGTCACGTTCTCATACAGGTTGTTCGCACTGGCCTCCAGAATGTCTCGTTCGTCCCCGGGCGTCTTGCACGTGACCATCGGATCAACGGTCTGGTCGAAAAACATCGGGGCGTACCGCGCGATCAAGGCGTCGAGCGACTCTCCATCGCTCAGCCGGAACCTTGCGCCGTCGTGCGCGGCGATCTCGGCTGCGTCGACGAGTTGCTGCTTTGACAGATTCAGCACGAATTTCCTCGCGGTGAGGTTGTTGTACGGTCCCGTGTTGATCCAGAACAGTTTCGTGTAACGCGTGAGCTCTGCCAGCACCGGTGCGGGGATGCGGGCGCCGTGGGTGAGGATTTCTTCCAGAATGTCGCGCATGGCGAGGTTATGGCGATACCGCTGGTCGTAGTAGATGTCGCGGCCCGCCCGCGCAGCCAGATAGAGATGCCAGATCAGGATCTTTTCGTCGCGGCTCAGATCCGTAAACCCGTCCGCGTAGAGCTGCACGACGGCCGCTTCGTCGACCTGCTCGAGTCGATACGGCCGATCCGTCGAATTTGCGGCCGCCTCGGTGGGTGAGGACGTCACAAGGGCACCTCGAACTTCTCTCCGTGCTGAGGCGTCTGAACCGTCCACCCATCCATCCCTTCAATCCTTGCCTTCAACGCGTCCTGCGCCACCGGTTCACCATGCACGAGGAATGTTCGCTCCGGCTTCTGTCGGAATGTCCCGAGCCACTGGAGGATCTCTTTCGAGTCGGCGTGCGCCGACATGCTGTCCACTTTTTCGATGCGGGCTGCCACCGATACCATCGTGCCGTGGATCTTGACGGCTTTTGCACCGTCGATGAGCGCGCGTCCCCGGGTGCCCTGGGCCTGGAACCCCACAAACAGAATCGTATTGCGCGGGTCGGGCAGGGCCGCGGCGAGATGATGTAGGACGCGGCCACCTGTTGCCATCCCGCTCGCGGAGATGACGATGGCCGGGTCGCGTGAGGCGACAACGTCGCGCGACTCGCGCGGCGAGGTGACGGGTTGAAACCGTTTCGTCGCGTATGCCCCGATTTCGCCGGTCCCCTGCCGGACATCGGGGTCGAGCTCGCGCTCGTGTCGTGCGTAGAAATTCAGCGCGGCAACGGCCATCGGGCTATCGAGATAGACGGGCAACGGCTTCGTGCGGCCGGTGTCTTCGAGCTTCTTCAACCAGTACAGCACCTCCTCCGCACGACCCACCGCGAATGCAGGAACAATGACCCGTCCACCCCTGGCCGTCGTCTCGTTGACCACGCGCTCCAAGAGCGCCGCGTCGTCCCCATCAGGATGGACGCGATCGCCGTACGTCGACTCGAGGAGCAGCGTTTCCGCGTCGGGCGCTGGCATCGGGTCGGGCAAGACGGGCCTACCATAACGGCCCAAATCGCCGCCAAAGAGAATCCGGTGTCCACCATTGGTCGGGCGCGACACGCGCACGAAAGCCGACCCGAGCAGGTGACCAGCGTTCGTGAATTCCGCCCGGATGCCCCGCGCCACTGTCAGTGGGTGATCGAAATCCACGGTTTCGATGTGAGACAACGCCTCATACGCGTCGGCTTCAGTGAAAAGCGGAACCGCGGGTGCGTGACGGGAAAACCGGTGTCGATTGGCCAGCCGCGCGTCCTCTTCCTGCAGCCGTCCCGCATCAGGAAGGACGAGCGAGCACAAGTCTGCGGTGCCGTGCGTGCAATAGATGCGGCCGTGAAACCCGTTCGCAACCAGCCGTGGCAGCAGCCCGGAATGATCGATGTGCGCGTGCGTCAAGACCACAGCATGTATCGCAGACGGGTGAATCGGGAACGGTGCCCAGTTTCTGCGGCGCAAATCCTTGAGACCCTGGAACTGGCCGCAATCGACCAGAATCCGCTGGTCTTCAACCTCCAGAAGGTATTTTGAGCCCGTGACGGTCCGCGCGGCGCCCAGAAAGGTCAGCGTAGCCACCGAAACACTCTACTAGAATCAACCTGTAAGGCTGATCGCGGGACTAAAGTCCCGCGCAACGTACATCCCTTCAGGAGCGGCATGATTCGCGCTTTTGTTTCCGTTGCACTCGTTCTGGCGACCGGTGCGGCTGGCGCCCAGACGCGACCATTGACGATCGACGACCTTTACGACCCACAACGGAAGATCGACTTCTCCGGTGGTGCACCGACCGGCTTCAGCTGGATTTCCGACACGCATTACGCATGGCCTCAGCCGGCAAAAGACGGCCAGGTCGAGTGGCTCAAGGTCGAGGCAGCGACGGGCAAGAGCGAGCCCCTCGTCGACGCGCCGAAGATGCGGGCCGCATTCGCCGCGCTGCCTGGGCTGCGTCCCGAGGACGTAGCCAGGCTGCCCAACGATCGTGGGCTGGAAATGAATGCCGCACGCAATGCTGCGATCGTTTCGATTGGCGACGACCTGTACTACTACCCGTTCGGCACTGATCGCGCGTTTCGTCTCACGTTCGATCCACACGCCGAAGAGGAATTCTCGTTCAGCCCCGACGGGCGACTGGCAGCGTTCGTTCGGCGCAACAATCTGTTCGTCGTGAATCTCGAGCAGCAGCGTCAGGAAAAACAGCTGACGACGAGCGGCACTGATCAACTTCTCAACGGCAAGCTCGATTGGGTCTATCAGGAGGAGATTTACGGGCGGGGAAACTTTCGCGCCTACTGGTGGAGTCACGATTCCTCGCATCTGGCCTTCTTGCAGGTCGACGATCGGCCGGTGCCGGAGTTCACGGTCGTCGATCACATCCCCACTCGATTGACCGTGGAAGCGTGGGACTACCCCAAGGCCGGGGATCCGAACCCGATTGTGAAGCTTGGCGTCATCCCCGTTGTTGGCGGCCACGTGCAATGGGTCGACCTGTCGAAGTACTCGGCGGCCGAGTTCCTGATCGTCAATGTCGCGTGGACTCCGGACAGCAGTCGCGTGGTGTATCAAGTGCAAAACCGCGAGCAGGTACCTGGCTCGATCTCAATGTCGTGCCGACGTCAGGTCAGGAACCGAAGACGCTCTTTCGTGAAACCACGAAGGCCTGGGTCGACGTCAACGGCCCGGCGATCTGGCTCAAAGACGGATCGTTGCTGTGGACGAGCGATCGGTCCGGATGGAAGCATCTGTATCGCTATAAGGCTGACGGCACGCTCGTTGGTCCTGTCACACGTGGAGAGTGGGACGTCCGGGTCGTCCACGGTGTCGATGAATCCGGCGGGTGGGTGTACTTTACCGCCGCGGAACGCAGCCACATCGAGACCGATCTGTACCGCGTGAAACTTGATGGGAGCGGGCAGACGCGCCTGTCGCAGCGTGCGGGCACACACCGCGCGACCTTCAGCCCGGGATTTGCCGGTTATATCGAGACGTGGAGCGATCTGCATACGCCGCCGCACGTGCGCCTTCACAAGGCGGACGGCACCGAGGTGCGCACGATTCACGAGAGCCGCATCCCGCAGCTTGCCGAATTCCGTCTGTCCAAACCGGAGTTGTTGCAAGTCAAGACGCGTGATGGCTTCGTGATGGAGGCGATGCTGATAAGGCCCGCCAACTTCGATCCGTCACGTAAATATCCCGTGATGCAGTTCACCTACGGGGGACCCGGCGCTGCATCGGTGCGTAACGGGTGGGGCGGACTGACATCCATGTATTACCAGTTGCTGGCCCAGCAGGGAATCGCCGTCTGGGTTTGCGACAACCGGTTGGCGAGCGGCAAGGGCGCACAATCGCAGTGGGCAAGCTACAAGAATGTCGGCGAGCTCGAAGTCCGCGATGTGGAGGACGGCGTAACGTACCTGAAGAATCAGCCGTGGGTGGATGCCACACGTATCGGCATCGACGGCTGGAGTTTTGGCGGATTCATGGTGACCTACGCGCTCACCCACAGCACGAGCTTCGCCATGGGGATAGGCGGCGGTAACGTCACCGACTGGAGCCTTTACGACAGCATCTACACCGAACGATACATGCTCATGCCGCAGAACAATCGGGAGGGGTATGCCAGAAACTCACCACTTGCCGCGGCGAAGAATCTGCACGGCCAGATCCTGCTGATCCACGGCGCCATCGATGAGAACGTGCACACGCAAAACACGTTGAAGTTCGCCTATGAACTTCAGAAAGCAGGCAAACCGTTCCGTTTGATGCTTTACGAGAAGTCGAGGCACGGTGTGACAGATCCTCAGCTGGTCAAACACATGCGGCAGATGATGTTCGACTTCACGTTGGAAACGCTCAGGGCGCAACGGGAATAGGCCTCCGGTCTCCGGTCTCCGGTCTCCGGACACCATCCGAAAACAGACCAAGGACGTTGCACGGAAGCGCGGAAGCACAGAATCAAAGAAACGGATTTCCGTGCTTCTGTGCTTCCGCGCACCGTACGTCGTTACAGATAGACGAGCACCGCCGCAATAGCCCTCCCGATCGACACCACCAGCTCCCGGACGACTGGGAACAGCGATCCGTTCTCGGTCACCTCATTCGCGAGAAGCGGATCGGTGAGGAGCAGCCACAGCGCTACAGCAGCAACCGGCGCGGCGAGAAACGCACCGAGCGCGACGACATTGAATGTCGTGCGTATCATGCGTTCGCCCGTTCGCGCTCTGCGGTTGATACCGCCAGGGAAGGGGTAAGGGGTAGCCATGGCTGCTTCTCAACGACTCGTGATAGCGAGGACTGTACCAAGTGCCTGTAACGGCAGTAAGTCCTTCAAATCACTTCTCTTAGACGTCGCCAACGGGCCGGATGGTTGGAACGATTGTGTCCGCTCGTGGGACGCGCGCGTCCCGTCCCGGAAGGGCCGTCAAAGCGCCTCGAAAACCCCGCTCTGACGGTTCTTCCTGACGCGATCCCAGGTGAAGGGAGTCCCGTTCATCGCGATGTAGACCCCTGGCGGTAAGACCTGCGCGAACGAGAGCGCGCTCCCCAGGTTGAACAGCCCGTCTGAACTGCCGAACGCGTAAGGAATCATCGCTCCGGTCAGCACGATCGTCTTGCCCGCGACCGCCTGCGCCAAAGCCGCCGCGGTCTCGACCATCGTGTCAGTGCCATGTGTGACAACCAGACGCTCCTCGGCGCACGCCTGACAGTGCTCGACGATCCCCGCGCGCTCGCGGTCAGTCATGTCCAGGCTGTCGACCATCATCAGCGTCGTGACCGACACGTCCACACGCGACCGTCCCAGGCGCAACATTTCGGGCACGTGCGTATTCTTGAAAAAGAGCCGCCCCGTGATTTCGTCATACTGTTTGTCGAACGTGCCGCCGCACACAAGAATGCCGATCATCGAGGGGCCACGGCACTCTAGCATGGCATCACACTGCGCACCCTACGCCCCCGCACCCCTGCACCCCCGCACCCCTGCACCCCTGCACCCCCGCACCCCTGCACCCCTGCACCCCTGCACCCCTGCACCCCTGCACCGATACAATCATCCGTATGTATGCGATTGCCGTCGTCCGTTACCGTCAACCGATCGAAGAGGTCCTCAAGGTGCAGGAGCCACACCGGGCGTACCTGCGTCAGTTGAAGATTGAGGGGACCCTCATAGCAGCCGGGCCGCAGGACCCGCGCTTCGGAGGCATCTTCTTGCTGCGAGTCTCAGACGACAATCCTCAAGCGGTCCTCGACGCGGTTCGCGACAACGATCCTTACTACCAAGCCGGCGTGGCGCAATACGAGTTGATTGGTTGGAACGTCGTGATCGGGAAGGAGGATCTGGACAGGATCCCATAGTGTTCGCGGAACAACCACCTCCGCCAAGGCTACGGTGGTCCGCCGAAGCGCCAGCGAAGGCGGAAGTCCCGCGCTACGGATGCGGCACGACGCGCGCTACTTTCTCCTCTGACGGAGAAGCTCGCCGAGCATCCACGAAACCAGCAGCAAGGCGATCACGAGGACGAGCACAACGAGAAGCGGGCGGCCCATCGCGTCTCAGATGGCGCGTTTGCCGGGCAGAATGGCCGACACGATCACGCCAACGACAAATACCGCGACCGCCCCCACGACGTTCAGCCAGAGAAACTCGACGTCGGTAAACGTCTCGATGTATCCGACTGCCACCATACCGGCGATTAATCCGACGAAGGCGCCGTGACCGTTGGCGCGGGGCCACCCAATCGCCAGCAGGAATACGCCCAGGATCGTGCCGTAGAAATATGACCCGAATCGGTTGACGACCTCGATCAGCGACCCAAGCTCCACCGAATAGATGGCTACCACCGACGCAAACAGTCCCCAGAACCCGGTTGCAAGCCGCGAGACCTTCACGAAATGCCGGTCGGACGCCTCGGGTCGAATCCAGCGGCGATAGAAGTCGATGATCGTCGCCGTGGACAGGGACGCCAGTTCGGCAGAAATGGTGGACATCGCCGCCGCAAAGATCGCCGCCAGAATCAAACCGATCAGACCGATCGGAAGCTGAGTGGTGACCCAGGTCGGGAACACGAAGTTCACGTCGTTATAGGACGCATCGCCCGAGACGTCCTTGACCAGCGCCACCGCGTCGCGACGAATGTTCGACACTTCGTCGTTCCAGCTCTTGAACGAGATGTCGGCAAAAGCACGCGCGGTCGTCTCACCAGAGCGTCGCAAGCCGGCCACCTGCTCCGCCGCCTGACGCCGCTGCTCGACTGCTGCGCTGAAGCGCTGCTCGAGCCCGGTATATTCGGCGGCACGAGCGCTCTCACGCACCTCACGCTCATGAGCGGCATTGAACAGCATCGGCGGCGGTGTGAAGAGATAGAAGACGAACACGAACACGCCAATCAGCAACACCAGCGCCTGCAGCGGAATCTTCCAGTACGCGCTCATCAGGAGCGATACGCGTGCCTCGTCGACCGATCGTGCCGTGAGGTATCGCTGGACCTGACTTTGATCCGTACCGAAGTACGACATGAACAGGAACAGCGCGGCGATCGTGCCCGACCAGAACGTATAACGGTCGGTCAGATCGAATCTGAAATCAAAGGTCTGCAGGCGACCAGTCGAACCGGCGATGCTCAGCGCATCGGTCACGCTGACGGTGTCCGGAAGGCTCATGAGCAGCGCGACAAAGGCCGCGAGCAACCCGAAGACAATCAGAAACATCTGCTTGACGTCGGTCCACGTCACCGCCTGCACGCCCCCAAACATCGTGTAGATGGCCGTCGGCATGCCCATGAGCAGACAGGTCGTGGTCACGTTGACGCCCATGATCACGGAGAGGACCACGGCCGGCGCGGAGATGACGGCCCCACACGCCATGGCGCGAGAGATCAGAAACAGCAGCGCTGTGAACGAGCGCGTCTTGGCATCAAAACGGCGCTCGAGGTACTCGTACGCGGTAAAGACGCGGGCGTTGTGAAAAAAAGGTACGAGCGTAACCGACAGGATGATCATCGCGATCGGCAGGGCGTAGTAGAACTGGATGAAGCGCATGCCGTCCGCATAGCCCTGCCCGGTGGTACCGATCATCGTGATGGCCGACAGCTGCGTGGCCATCACCGACAGTCCGACGGCCCACCACGGGATGCTGCGGCTCGCGAGAAAATAGCCTTCCAGCTCGCTCGACTTCTTCGTCAGCCTCAGGCCATCCCAGACGATCCAGACGAGATAGGCACCGAGAATCGACCAGTCAATCCAATGCATGTCAGCTGAAATACTGCTGGAAGGCGTACAGTGAGGCGAGCGTGATGATCCAGACGATGACGACCCGGAGATAGTGCTTACGGGCGACGCTCACAGCGCGCGGACCCTGGCGTCGAGTTGGCGCTCGGCTTTTGACACTTGATCGCGCCGAGCCTGCCACGCGACATGATCTTCGTCGAGCCGCCGACGAGACTCCGTGACGGCGCGTGCGGTCTCCTCGGGTGCCGGTCCTCCCAGCGTGCGGCGGACTTCGATGAAGTATCGCGGGCTCATGATTTGGTGCAGCCGGTCCTCCGAATAATCGATCGTGCGGCCCACGAGCGTGCGTGATGCCTCCGCTAGCGCTCCCGACAGCGAGGCATGGGGATCAGTCGACTGTGCGTTCAATAGTTGTGCGGCAATGGCGTGTGCTTTTCTGAACGGCAGTCCTTCGTCACGAACGAGCGTGTCAGCAAGCTCCGTCAATGTCGTTCCGCCGTCCCCTGCGCGCTGTGCCAGCCGCGCCACGTCAAAATCAGCGTCGCGCATCGTGGCCGCGACCAGCGTTATCGTGCGCGTGGCGTCGCGGAACATCGATGCCACGAGCGGTTGCAGATCGTCCTCGGTGTCCACGATATCGCCAAACGGCGTGTTGTGCACCGTCGTGAAAATTGCCTGTGCCTGACCGACCGCCTTGCTGCCGATCGCGCGCGCGTGCTCGAGCGCGACGGGGTTGCGCTTCTGCGGCATGATGCTGCTCGATTGCACGAATCCTTCGCTGAGGCGGAGATATCCGAACTCCATCGTGCACCAGAGCAGAAAATCCTGCAGGACGCGCCCAAGACCAACCAGCAGAATGGCGGTCGCTGAAACGCTCTCGAGCAGATAGTCCACCGTGGCGATGCTGCCGTAGGTGTTGCCAGTCGGGCCGGTGAAGCCAAGCAGCTCACTCGTGCGGTGACGATCGATCGGGAACCCCGTCCCCGTGATTGCACAGGCGCCGAGCGGACTTTGGTTGGTCGTGTCGTACGCCGATCCGAGCCGGTCCGTATCGCGCTCGAGCTGCTCGATCACCGCTAACAAATAATGCGCGATGGTGGTGGGTTGCGCGGGCTGCGTGTGGGTGTGCGCGGCAAACACCGTGTCGCGGTGCCGGGCGGCAGGCTCAATCAGGGCCGCACGTAATTCCAGCACACGCATGGCCAGAAGCATCACGAACTCGCGCTGACGCATCCGATACATCGTCATGTCGATATCGTTGCGGCTGCGAGCGGTGTGCAACCGGCCGGCGACCTCGTCGCCGCAGGCATCGCGCAAGAGCCGTTCGATGTAGAAGAACAAATCTTCGCAGGAGCCGTCGTAGGTGACACACCGGACCGAATCGAGAGCGATGCCGTCCAGCGCATTTCTGAGCGTGCGGGCGTCCGCAGGCGCGATAATGCCCTGTTCAACCAGCATGACGAGGTGCGCGTAATGGATCGCCATCAGCGGAGTCAGCAACAACTCCTTGGCGTCTTCGAAGTTGTCGTTCAGCACGTTGCTGATGTATTCCGGCGCAAATCGCATTCCTGGCAGTATATTCCGATACGTACACGCCTCGGAGACCCGTCGGCAAGGAGAGTTTGGACATGAGACGCTTCTGGCTTTTCTTGGCGCTCACGTTCGTCATCTTTGGCGAGCCACGCACGCTCGCACAGGGGTCGTCCACGACGATCCTGAACGTCAGTGGAGTGACTCAACCCGTCGAGATCATTCGTGATCGATGGGGCATCAACCACATCTACGCACAGAACGAAAACGACTTGTTCTTCGCCCAGGGATACGCAGCTGCCAAAGACCGCTTGTTTCAATTCGAGCTGTGGCGGCGACAGGCGACGGGGACGGTCGCCGAAATTCTGGGCCCGCGCGAGGTCAAGCGGGATGTCGGCGCGAGGCTGCACATGTTTCGAGGTGACCTCGACGCGGAATTGAATCACTACCATCCTCGGGGCAAGGCCATCGTCGAAGCCTATGTCCGCGGCGTCAACACGTATATCGCCGAGACCGAGCGGACGCCATCCTTGCTGCCACTTGAATTCAAGATGCTCGGGATCACGCCAGGGCGTTGGACGCCGGCGATCGTGATCTCGCGCCATCAGGCACTCACCTCTAACGTGACATCCGAGGTCAGCTATGTCCAGGCAATGAAGGCGGTGGGCCAGCAAGCCGTACGCGAACTGATGTACTTCCAGGGTGGAGAGCCGGTCTTCACGCCCGATTCTGCGCTGGACCTCAAGACGTTCCCTGACAACGTTCTCGAGCTGTACTCGGCGTTCCGAGACTCCGTGGACTTCACGCGCGACGACGTGCTGGAGGAGTTCAGGGGTCAGGCCTCAGGTGCCAGGCCCCAGGATGCGCCGGATTATGCGGACACGGTGGATCCTGAAATCGACCTGCACGACGTTGGATCGAATAACTGGGTGATTGCGGGGTCGCGCACACAAAGCACGTACCCGATCATGGCCAATGATCCACATCGGACGATTGCTGCGCCCTCCCTTCGTTACTGGGTGCATCTCGTGGCACCGGGCTGGAACGTCATCGGCGGCGGCGAGCCCGTGCTGCCCGGCGTCTCGATTGGTCACAACGAACACGGCGCGTGGGGTCTCACGATCTTCGGCAACGACAACGAAGACCTCTACGTTTACGAAACGAATCCCGCCAACGCCAACGAATATCGCTATCAGGGCCGCTGGGAAGCGATGCGGATCATTGCCGACGCGATTCCGGTAGAAGGCACAAAGCCGCACCCCGTGGAATTGAAATACACGCGGCACGGACCCGTCATCTTCGAGGACAAACCTCATCACCGCGCGTTTGCGCTGCGCGCGGCCTGGATGGAACGCGGAGGCGCACCGTACCTGGCGAGCTTGCGGATGAATCAAGCGCGCAACTGGGTCGAGTTCCGTGAGGCCTGCGAGTACAGCCTCATGCCAGCGGAGAACATGGTGTGGGCGGATCGTTCCGGGACAATCGGTTGGCAGGCAGCCGGCATTCAACCACTCCGGCGCAATTGGAGCGGCTTGCTGCCGGTGCCCGGCGACGGCAGCTATGAGTGGGAAGGATTCCTGCCCATTGCGGCGCTGCCACACGAGGTCAACCCCGCGCGAGGCTTCGTGGCGACGGCGAACCACTACTTGTTCCCCAATGACTACGCGTGGAAGGAGGCCCTGCATTTTACTTGGGCCGATCCATATCGGGCGGCGCGCATCACTGAAGCGTTGGGATCGGGGCGGCTTTTCAGCGTGGCCGAGACAACCCGATTGCAGAACGACGACCTGTCGTTGCCTGCCCGGGCTCTCGTCCCGCTCCTGAGCGAAGTGTCGTTGCCCAGCGGGCCAGCCGCCAAGGCCAGGGAGCTCCTGCTTGGCTGGGATTTCGTCCTCGACAAAGATTCCGTGGCCGCGGGCGTCTATGCGATGTGGCAGCGCCGGCTGCTCGCAAAGACTCGCGAGCGTGTCGTGCCTGCCGCCTTACATGAGGTCGGCCGCAATCTGGTCGCCACCAAGCGCCTCATCGACTGGCTTCATGCACCGGACGGCCGATTTGGCGAGCACCCCACCCAGGCCCGCGATGCGCTCGTTGCAGCCAGCCTTGATGAGGCCGTTGCGGAGCTCACCAAGCGGTTCGGAGCAGACCCTCAAGGCTGGAAATATGGGCAGGAACGCTTCCATCACGCGCTCATCCGACATCCCTTGAGCGGCGTCGTGAATGCGGCAACGGAGGCCAAACTCTCGGTTGGTCCCTTGCCGCGCGGTGGCGATGCGTCAACCATCAGCGCGACGGGCAACAACGACAACCAGACAAGTGGCGGTTCGTTCAAGATCATCGCGGACACGGAAGACTGGGACAACTCGGTCGGCGTGAACACGCCGGGGCAGGTGGGCAATCCCGAGGACCCCCACTATCGCGACCTGTTCGAGCTCTGGGCGCGCGGGAAATACTTCACGGTCGCGTACTCGCGGACGAAGGTTGATTCCGTCATGGAGAGCGTGATCAAGATGGAACCGTCGCGGACCAACACCCAGCGCTAATCCCGGCACGTTGCACGGAAGCACGGAATTCGTTTTTGAAAACCAGTCTCCGTGCTTCTGTGCTTCCGTGCATCGTGCGTCTAGATTTGGACATCGTACCGGTCACGCAGCACGTTCATGTGGTGCGCGAAGTGTCCGGCAATGATGAAGACCAGACCGCGCGCTGTGAGAGACCAGTTATTGACGGTGCCTCGATTTCCAAGCGTTGAGTCATCCAACGAGCGGACCAAGGCAAGGGTTGCCGCGCGGACGGCGCCAAGCTCACCCACGAGATCGTTCAGCGAGCGCCGGTCAGCCCCTGAACCCGCGACATAATCCTTCTCATCAAATCCTGCCAGCGGCGTCCGATCTCCCCGCGCGATGCGAAGCAGGCGATACGACACGACGCGCTCCGCGTCCGCCAGGTGGCCAATCATTTCCTTCACACTCCACTTGCCTGCCGCATAGCGATGGTTTGCTTGCGCCTGCGTCAACTGACCCATGTTCTCGATTGTTCGAACCTGACGCTCGAGGACCGCGAGACCGTCGGTTTCTCCTCCAACCGCGGCAATGTATCCCTTGTGAAACTCCGCGTACTCGTCACTGCCCGGCGGGGCAATCTGTGTGGTCATCGGCAGATCGTAACGCACGTTGGACTGCTATGCGGGGACCAGCACGGCGCTGATCTGATCGAGCGCGTTCAAGCCGTAAACGTCCGACTCTAGCTGCGGAACACGCACCGCGGAATACTCGGCGAAACGCTGGGCGATTTCAGCCAGATACACGCCCTCCTGCCGCCGACGCGCGATCAGAAACGGATCGGTCGTTGTTTCCGGCAGCACGCGATTGACGATCAGCGCGCCGACGCGAACGCCCGCCTCGTCCAGCTGCGTGATGGCACGTGCGGATTCTTCGATGGGGAGTCGCTCAGGAATCAGCACGAGCACGAACCCCGTTGTGCGGCCACTGACCAGACGTGCGCGCAATTCCCGCAGACGCTCGAGCCGCCTGCCGAGCGCAATCATGATGGGGTCTTCCTTGTCATTCTGGTCGATGCCCAGCATCGCGCGCCGCGATCGCGACAACGCCTTGAGCCACGCCTCCATCAGCTCCGGCATGCGAATGAGGCGCAGCGTATGGCCGGTCGGCGCGGTGTCAAACACAATCAGATCAAACCGCTCGTCCTCTCCCCGAATCAACGCCCCCATGCGATCGAACAACGCCACTTCCTCTGCGCCAGGCATCGTCGCAGCGAGATCGATCTGCCGATTGGCTTCCGCGAGAATCGCGTGCCCGAACACGCTGGCAATCTGTGTCTTGACCGTTTCGACGTAGTGCCTCGACTCAGTGGCGGCGTCAATCTCCATGGCGTGCAGCGACGGTAGCAGCTCTGTCGGATCGGGGCCGATCTTCCGTTCGAAAATGTCCGAAGTCGAATGAGCGGGGTCTGTTGAGACGAGCAGTACGCGCTTGCCCAGACGACTCGCCGCGAGAGCGGCGGCCGCGGCACAGGTCGTCTTTCCGACGCCCCCTTTGCCGCCGAAGAACAACACCTCGCGGTCGAAGAGGCGCCGCATCACCTAGCAGCAGGGCAGGTTGCCGAGTGGCGACCGATCCATGCCCATTCGGCGATGCCAGAGGTGAAACTGGTCCAACAAGTAGGGATAGACGTCCAGGAGGTAGAGCGTTGCTGGATTCGGCAAGCCGACGATCTCCATGTAACAGAGAAGCAGAAAGAGATCGTTCAGCTGATTGGCTTGAAGGCGCAGCTCGCGTTCATAGCGACCATACGCCATGCCGTGCAGAAAATCCCGAACGTTCTGACGCAAGCTCACCGGGTGATCGTATCAGGCGCCAGGCGTCACATGTTCAGCCAATACGACAACTTCACCAGGAATACGTTGTGGGCCGGGGCGCTGAAGACGCCGCCAAAGTCACGGCCGAACCGGAAATCGCCATGGTCGCCGTCACCGGATCGGCCCTGTTGCCAGACGACGAAGAGCGAGGAGCCGGGTTTGTATTCCCAGCGCAGCACGTTGGTGGTGCGAAACGACCGGTAGTTGAAGTCGGCGTTGTCGGTGTACGCATAGGTCTCGTACCGGTTGGAGTACTCGGCCGCCCGGCCGTCGATCAGCTGTTTGTAATTCGAGTACTCACCGGCAGAGACGAAGGGCTCAGCGTAGGTCTGGATCGACAGATTCGGTGTCAGCGTGTAGTTGACGCGGAATGTAAACGCCACGGTCCGCTGCTTGAGGCGGCCGAACACATACCGAATCGGCAGGCTTTCCGGTTCTTCGTTTTCAACCCACTGCGAATCGTCGTTGTTGATGTTGTAGCGGAACCCGGTAGACACCGATGTCGCGCTCGTCGGGCGCCACGTCACATTCGGGCCGATGTTATGACGCGTCGTCCCTTTCCCGTCGCCTTCGTGGTACCCGTTGTAATTGATCGAAACGTCCTTGCGGCTGTCAGTGCCGGCGTAGAACCAGCCGCCGAACGAACGATTGCCGAGCACAGCTGGCCCGCCTCGGGTCATGCGATCGCGCAGGGGCGCGGCGTTGAGGTTCAAACCAAAGCCGCTGGTCCAGTAGTTCTTCCAGGTCCAGTGCATGTTGACGTTGCCGCCGCTGAACAGCCGATCCCCATCAAAGTTCCATCCGGACCACTGATTGAGATTCCAGATGAAGGAGCGCGTGAAACGACCCGGTACCTGATCACGCTTCTGGAACCAGTGGCTCATGAAACGCTCGTCGGCGCGGCGCTGGAACCCCAGGTCGTTCATGTCAAACCCGGGGCTCTTATAGCCGTAGTAGGCGTTGAAGCGGGTCTTCTCACCCGCAATCTTCCCAAAGCTCGCAGCGCCCGCGTGGCCCGACAACACCGTGGCGAGCTCGTTCACGTCCACGTGATCCGCATCAGGACGCTGAAACGCGTGGACGTTGTTGCGCTGCAGGTCGTTAATGGCCTCGGTCGATCCCGAGACGCGCGATCCGGCCCAGAAACCGGAGATGTTGAATCGCGGACTCAAACGGATGTCGTAATCGACGCCTCCAGTGTAGGCATCTTCGGGAAGGAAGCTCACCGAGTCGACCAGACGACGATTGGTGGAGGTCATGATCAAGCCAACGTTGGACTGATTCGCGAACTCACGCCTCGCTCGGATCACACCGTATCCCGACAGAGGCTCGATGATCTCCGCACGCCGCGCCAAGCCGCTGGCGATCGTTGCCTCTTCCTCCGCTGTCACCGCGCTCAGTGCGCCGATCGAAAACTTACCCACGCGGCCGGTCACCTTCGCTGCACCAATGATTGTCGCTGCCAAAGGGGCAGCGGAGTATTCGTCGTCCTCGTCCGACGCCGACCCTTGAGGCGCGCGGCCGATTCGGCGCGAGTAGAACAACCCGGTGCACGTCCCGTCGTTGCAATCGACGTTGAACTGGAAGTTACCCGAACCCTCGACAAAGAACGGTCGGCGCTCCTGAAAGAACGTCTCGAATGCATCGAGGTTGACGACCGCCGGGTCTGCCTCGACTTGTCCGAAGTCAGGATTCGCGGTGGCCGTCAGGGTCATGCCTGGTCGCAGGGCATATTTCAGATCGACGCCTAGCGATCCGGCTGGATCCGTGCGTTCGGAGAGAGGATTGTCGCTGGCAGGCTCGAGCGACAAGCTCCCCACCATGTACGGAAGCAGCTCCAACTTTTTGGGCGTGCCACCCATTCTCAGCCCGCGCACCTCGGCGAACTGCGACACGAAGCCGTTGGCGTTGCGAGAAAGGAGCGGCCATGACGAGGTCTCCGCGAGGCGGCCAACCTCACGAATGATCGCGAAACCGACGGGCCCGCCGTCCTTTTGTTGTTGAAGCGAAGCTGCGAAAACGGAATGCGGAACTCCGCGGACCAGCCGGTCGCATCGCGATCGATTTCGACGTCCCACACGGCGTCCCAGCTGTCGTCGCTTGCGCCATCGTTAAAGTAGTACTTATCGAGCTTGACGCCGGCGGGATTCACGCCAAACTCATAGGCGGATCGGCGATCGTAGTAGCTGTCGACGACGACTTTGATCCAGTCCGAGGGAGTCCGCTGATCGCGGCGCGTCAGCATCCCGACAATGCGGTGCGGCTCACTATCCTCGGCCCTGACGGCGACATACAACGCGGTCTCGTCGTAGGCGATGCGCGCGTCGGTCTTCTGCGACGGTGCTTCCCCTTCCGCCGGTTCGCGCTGCACGAACTCGTTGATCCGCGGCGCTCGTTCCCACACCGGGTCGGTCAACTTCCCATCAATTACAACAGGGGTGCCAGCCGGGACGGCAATGGCGTCAACGACCAATGCAGGCAGCCGCCGCGACTCATCTGCAGACAAGGCAATCGACGGGGCGGCGAACGTTGTGACAAACGCCCAGGCGAAAAACCGGCGGGTGTGCGATTTCACTCGAACTGTAGACGGCTTTCGCGAGTTTTTGGTTGCTTTCTGTTCGCAAGATTATGGATGACGTTGATCTGCGGAGAGACCGGAGGCCGTGGACCGGAGACCGGCCGAAGGCCCTACTGCCCTATCCAGGAAATGAGCCGATATTTCTGCGCTTCAGAAGCGGCGGGATCGACTTCGAGACGCCACTGGCGGCTTGGCTCGGTGCCCAGGGTGACATCGAGCTTCGTCAGGCGGTCGCGACGGCCAACCAGCAACGAGATGCGCTGGCCGGGCTGATACTGCTCGAGCCTCGCGTTGAGCCCATCGGCACGGACCCTCACGTCGTCTATTGCAAGAATCTCATCGTCCACATTGACGCCGGCGGCGTAAGCCGGTGTCTCGCGTCGTAACGCGGAGACGATCAAGCGGCCGCTGTCGACGCGCGTCCTCGCGCCGAACCACGCGCGCGTGTGGCGATCCGCCGGACGAAAACGCAGCCCAAACCAGTCGAGCGCCTCCCGGTAGCTGAGCTCCTCCGTGCTTTCGGCGACCGAGGAGAAAAACGTCCGGAGGTTTGTCTCCGATGTGTCACTCATCGCCTGGTAGAACTGTTCCATCGTGTAGCCTTTGGCGCCGGAGTAGCGGTGATAGGCGATTTGCATCGCATCGTCCAGTGATTTGCTGCCGTTTGTCGCGCGACGGATGCGCGAGTCGAGCAAAAACGCAATCACGGCCCCCTTCGGGTAGTAGTCGATCGTCGTATTCGCCGTGTTCTCGTCGGGCCGATACTGTTTGATCCAGGTGTCATATGACGCCATGTCGACCGCGGTGACGAGACGGCCCGGAGTCGTCTGCACCGCCTCGATCTGATCGGACAGCTCATCGAGATACTCCTCGCGAGTTGAAAGGCCCGCACGCTTGACCAGGAGACCAGCGTAATAATCGGTGAAGCCTTCGGCGATCCACAAACCTTTCGAGTGCACCTCACTCTCGTAATCGAAAAACGGTCCCAACTCGATCGGACGAAGGCGTTTGACGTTCCAGTTGTGGAAGTACTCGTGCGCGACCAGGCCGAGCCATGAGAGATACTGGCGTGGGTTTCGCGTGGTGAAGCGTCCAGACATCGTCAGGAAACTGTTTTTGTGCTCGAGGCCGCCGCCGGTGTCGGTCACCAGATTCAAGAAGTAGTAATGCGGGTATTCGAACTTCCCGCCCATGACTTTGCCGCCCGCGTCCACAATCTTCTGAATGTCGGCGGCCGCACGATCGATGTCGAAAAATGCCGGATCCCCTTCGAGCACGAGGTGGTGAGGCTTGCCGGCCACCTGAAACTGGCGTATGACGGGGTTCCCAAGAATGATGGGGCTATCGACGAGCGTATCGAAATCGTCTGCGAGATAGGAATGCGGTGTCGCACCTGGTAACAGCGCTGTCGCAGAGTTCTTCCACCCTGCGGCCAGCTCGATACGGACTTCATGGGGACGAGCGGTACCGCCGACCAACGTGATGAAAGTCGGCGCACCATTGAGCACGGCAAAGCTGGTTTCGATCCAGTTGTTGCGCACGGTCATCTCGCGGCCGTAGACGCGATAGGTGACCGTGATGCTGCGTGCGGCGCCAGCCTGAACCTGCCAGCGATTCTTTCGCGTCTTCTGCACGGCCAGAATGCCGCCACCAGGGACGCGCGCGACGAGGTTCTCGACGTGTCGCTCGTACTCGCGCACGAGATATGAGCCCGGCGTCCACACGGCCATGAACAGTTCGACTTGCGGCCGGCCTCCCGTCGGATAGCTGGCTTCGACCTCGACGTAGTGGGTGTGCGGTGCGGGGAAGCGAAGCGTATAGCGGATGGGTTCAACCTGTGCGGCAGTCGGGCCGGTTCCAGCTATCGCAGCGATGATCGCGCACGCCAGAGCGGCGAAGGTCTTCCGGGTCATGCGGCTATTCTAAGGTCAGGGATCAGGAATCAGGGTGACTGATCACAAAATTGTGGGCCTGCAGTACGCGGTGACCGCGCTGGGCTTCTTGTGCGTCGGTTTTCTGCTGATGCTGATCATGCGATGGCAGCTGGCCTGGCCGACTTCGACCCTGCCAAGTGTGCTGGCCGCCGTGGTGGGAGAAGCCAACGCGCCCGGCGGATACATGGTGCCGGAGTTCTACAACCAGCTTGTCGCCATGCACGGTACCGTGATGATTTTTCTCGCGGTGGTGCCCCTCCTCACAGGAGCGTTCGGCGACTACCTGATCCCGCTGCAAATTGGTACCAGAGACATGGCGTTTCCGCGGTTGAATGCGGCCGGCTACTGGATTTTTCTCGCTGCCGGACTGCTCATGCTCACAAGCTTCTTTGTGACGGGCGGCGCCGCGAATTCCGGCTGGACCTCGTATCCACCGCTCGCTGTCATGGCCACCCGGGGCCAGGACTTTTGGCTCGTCGGCATCGTTCTTCTCGGTATTTCCTCCATGCTGAATGCGATGAACGTCATCACGACTGTCGTGCAGCTCCGTGCGGAGGGCCTGACGTTCATGCGGCTGCCGTTCTTCGTCTGGTCCCAATTGGTGGCCGCGCTCCTGCTGCTGCTGGCGTTTCCCTCGCTGCAGGTAGCAGCAATCTTTCAACTGATGGACCGGCTTGCCGGCACCAGCTTTTTTCTGCCAACCGGGTTGGTCGTCAACGGTATTCCGCTCCAGGAGCCTGCGGGCGGCGGTAACCCCATGCTCTGGCAACACCTGTTCTGGTTTCTGGGCCACCCTGAGGTCTACGTCCTCATCCTTCCCGCAATCGGCATCGTGTCCGAGATCATCGCGGCAAACACGCGCCGACCGCTGTGGGGATATCCAGCGATGGTTGCGTCAGTGGTGTTCATCGGTGTGATGTCGCTCATCGTCTGGGCGCATCACATGTTTCTGACCGGCATGGGCACGTCGATCGGGATCTTCTTTCAGGTCACGACAGTGATCATTTCGATCCCTTCGGTCGTGCTGGTGACCACACTCATGTTGTCGCTGTGGGGTGGTTCGATTCGATTCACCACCCCGATGCTGTTCGCTATTGCTTTTCTTCCGATGTTCGGGATTGGAGGGCTCTCAGGGCTACCGCTCGGCCTCGCGGCAAGTGACGTCGCACTCCACGATACGTGGTACGTCGTGGGGCACTTTCATTTCCTCGTCGCTCCGGGGACGCTATTCGCGATCTTCGCCGGCATTTACCATTGGTATCCGAAAGTAACGGGACGATCCCTCAACCGCGGCCTCGGAATCATCCACTTCTGGGGCTCATTGTTCGCGATGACGGCGATTTTCATGCCGATGTTCACGCTCGGGCTACGCGGCGTGAACCGGCGGCTCTATGATGCGGGGCTGCAATACACGTTCGCCCAGGACACATTGCCCATCCAGGGGCACATGACGTTGGCGGCGCTCGCGCTGGGGTTGTTTCAGCTGCCCTTCGTGATCAACCTGATCGTCAGCGCGCGCCGCGGAGCGGAAACAGGAAGCAATCCCTGGGATGCCACCACGCTCGAGTGGTATGCCGCCTCGCCGCCTCCTGCCGGCAATTTCGGCAGGCTGCCCATGGTTCATCGTGGCGCGTATGACTACAGCGTCCCGGGATCGCCGCGGGACTTCGTGCCACAGACAGATCCTGGATGATTGAGCGTCTACTTCCCGTGGCCGCATCGCAACACGCAGCAGACCTTGACCGCGTGCTGACGGCGGTCCACATGCACATGGCCATCCAGGCCGTGGCATGGGGCGTCTTCCTGCTGATCTGCCTCCTTCGCTTCAGAAGCGGACGGCATCCGCACGCGACTCACGCCGGTATTCGTCCTGTGTTGCCCGTTCTGGCGATCGGGGCTGTTATTGTCGGCGACGCGGTGCTGCTGGCAACGGCGGCTGTTCCGGCATGGCTCAATCGCTCGACGCCGCCCAATGCGAACCCCCTCGAAATTCGCGTGGTCGCCGAACAGTTTGCCTGGAACATTCATTATCCGGGTCCCGATGCATCGTTCGGCGCCACCGATGTGTCGCTCATCAGTACTGCCAATCCGTTGGGCATCGATCGCAAGGATCCGAGGGCGCGCGATGACATCGGAATTCTCAACGTCATGACCCTTCCGCTCGGCCGGCCGATCGTCGTCCATCTGAGCAGCCGCGACGTCGTTCATTCGTTTACGCTGAATGAGATGCGAGTCAAGCAGGACGCGACCCCCGGGCACACAGTTCGCACGTGGTTTACGCCAACGCGAACCGGAAAGTGGGATATTGCGTGCTCTCAGCTTTGCGGCTTGGGGCACTACCGCATGCGGGGCGAATACTCGGTGATCGCTGAAGCCGAGTGGGCCAAATGGCAGGAGTCTGAGCTGGCGCTACTACCTCGGCCGTAGGCCGCCGCTAGAATCACCGGTGCTCGGGTAGGCTAGGGCGAAGTGATGCAACATTTGACTCGGCGATCAGCGGGCGACGAAGCGAGATGGATCTCCTCGCTTCGGCTGCGACTGGCCCTCGCGATCGCGATCTCTGTTGGCATCGCCGGCATCGGCGCGAGTGGTCTCGCCCTTCGGCAAGCCCGGCAGGCTTTGATCGATGACGTGCGGGGGATCGCTGAACGTGCTGCCATCCGCGCGGCGGATCAACTGGCTCGGTTGGCTTCCCCAATCTCTGCGGATGAAATCGCCCTGACACTGCGTGAGCTTGACGGCGAAGTCTCGGAAGTGGAGCGGCTTGCGTATATTCAGGAAACACGTGACGGCCCATCGGTTATCGGCTCGACGGGAGAATCGGAGGGCGAGGGCGGCTTGGGCCTCGCGATGATGGCGATCCGCGAAGGCCGCCTTGTCACGTCCAACACAGTCGATACGATTCGGGTCGCCGTGCCGCTCGCGCGCGCGGGCGAGCCCGCCGCCGCCGTTATCGTGCGCGCCGATCTGAATGCGGTCATCGGAATGCAACAGCGCGCGCTTGGGGCCATGGTGGGTTTCGGGGTCCTCTCCATCGTGGCGCTCGTGGTGCTGATGGATCTGCTCGCATGGCCGCTCGTCTACAAACCGATTCAACAGCTGCGCGAAACGATCGCGCGGGTGACGGCCGGCGATTTCTCGGCGCGGGCGCCGGTGTGGCGGCATGACGAGCTCGGGGAGGTCGCCGTCGGCCTCAACGAAATGTTGTCACGACTCGAGCATTTCAACGACTCGCTCCAGACGCGTGTCAACGAAGCCACCGTCGAATTGCAGCAACGCAATGAGCAGCTCGTGGAGTCGTATCATCGGCTGTTTGGCTTGCGCGAGCAGCTCGCAAGCGCGGAGCAACTGGCGTCGGTGGGACAGACCGCGGCGAATGTCGCGCATCAGGTCGGGACGCCGCTCAATTTGATCTCGGGGTATGTTCAACTGCTGAAAGAAGAACTGGGAGGCGCGTCACCGCATGGCCCCCGGCTGGCGATCATCGAGGAGCAGATCGCGAAAGTCACGTCGACGGTCCGAACGCTGCTGGACCGGTCCCGTCAGATGGGGCGAAAGACACGAACTGCCGCAGGAGAACTCGTTGTGCGCGTCTGCGAGATGATGCGGCCGAGCCTTGTCGCCGCAGGCATTACACTCAACGTCGAGACACCGGCCGGCGACACGCCGATTCTCGTCGACGCGACCAACCTGGAGCTGGCACTGTTGAACCTGATGACCAACGCCGTGGATGCGATGCCAAAAGGTGGAACCCTCAACGTCGTCGTCCGCGACGCGACGCCGAGCCGGGTCCACGTGGAGATCTCCGATACCGGACACGGCATTCCTGACGATCTGATGCCTCGGATTTTCGATCCGTGGGTCAGCACCAAAAAGCCCGGGCGCGGGACGGGCCTGGGGCTCGCCATTGCGCGAGATGTCGTGACCGCGCACGGGGGGACCATCACTGTTGTTTCCGTCGTGGGGAGCGGCACCACGTTTACAATCGAGCTGCCGTCCGACTCAGCCAGGGATGTTGGGCGGGCCGCATCATGACGACTGTTACTCCCGCTCGCATCCTCGTGCTCGACGACGACCCCGGAACCTGCCGGTTCATGCAGGAGCTATTGAGCAAACCGGATCGCGAGGTCGAGACCACCACCGATCCCGAGCAGGCGCTGGCTCGGTGCCGGGCGAAGCCATTCGATCTTGTGATCAGCGACTTGAAGCTCAACGCACGGCTCGACGGCATCGACGTGCTGCGGGCGGTGCGGGAGGCGGCGCCGTCTACTCCCGTCATCATCGTCACGGGGTTCGGCGAGCTCGAAAAAGCGGTCGAAGCGGTGCGCGAGGGCGCATTTGATTTCGTCAGCAAGCCGTTCAACATCAGCGAGCTGAAGGGACTCGTCGAGCGGGCCTTGCTGAAGTCCCCGACCACGCCGCCGCCGGCCGCTGTCCGCGACACCATGCCGCCTGCCTTGCTTGGGCGTACGCCCAGCATGATGACGGTTTACAAGCAGATTGCGCATGCCGCTTCGGCCGACGCACCGGTGCTCATCATCGGGGAGAGCGGCACGGGCAAGGAGTTGGTCGCGCGCGCCATTCATCAGCACGGCGACCGGTCGAGCCGGCCATTCGTGCCGATCAATTGCGGCGCCTTGACCGAAACGTTGCTGGAGTCCGAGCTCTTTGGACACATCAAGGGCTCGTTCACCGGCGCGGTCACCGATTCGAAAGGTGTTTTCCAGACGGCCCACACCGGAACGGTATTTCTCGACGAAGTGGGCGAGATGTCACCGGCGCTGCAAGTGAAACTGCTGCGCGTCCTGCAAGAAGGCGAGGTGCGGGCGGTCGGCACGAGCAGGCCTGTCAAGGTTGACGTGCGAATCGTCGCCGCCACCAACGTGGACGTGGAACGGGCCGTCACCGAAGGCAAGTTTCGACAGGATCTGTTCTACCGCCTGGGGGTGGTGATCATCAACCTGCCCCCGCTGCGCGAACGGCGCGAGGACATTCCTTTGCTGATCGAGCGCTTCGTTAAAGGTGCGTCCGCGAAGGCGGGCAAGCAAATCGAACTGACGCATGCCGCACTGGAGGCCCTCGCCGCGCATCATTGGCCTGGCAACGTTCGGGAACTCGAGAACCTGATCGAGCGGCTCGTTGTCTTCAGCCGCGGCAACCGCGTGGATGTGGGCGACCTGCCGCCGACCGTCACGCCTCGCGCGCCGGCAGTCGAGAAGCGGCTCTTCGAGGATCTGCCGACGCTCGACGAGATCGAGCGCCGCTATCTCTTACACGTGCTGGAACAGGTCGGCAACAACCGGACGCGCGCCGCAGAGGTCATGGGCATCGATCGCCGAACCCTGTACAGAATGGCCGAACGGTTTGGCATTCCACTGGCCGAGCAGCCTGACTGAGGCGGGTGCGACGGGTGCGCTAGGTGCGATGGGTGCGACCGGTGCGGTGCGGTACCCCTGGTGCACCGCAGTCGTTGACTTGGCACCAGTGCACTGCACCGCACCTGTCGCACCCATCGCACCTAGCGCACCTGTCGCACCCGTTACTTCACCACCCGCTCCCCACGCTTGACCCATTCATGCCATCCGCCCAGCATCGTCTTCACGTTGGTGATTCCGAAAGCGTTCATGTCGAGCACCGCACGGGCGCTCGTGGATTCGGCCACTCAAGCGCAGTAGGTAACGAGCAACCGCTTCTCGGCCTTCCACGCATCCACGTGATTGGGAATGTGGTCGAAGGGCACGTTGATTGCGCCGGGCATGTGGCCATCGGCAAATGACTGCGGATCGCGGACGTCGATCAGCAGGACCTGCTGTTTAGCCATCAGTGCCTTGACCTCGTCGATCGAGATCCGTGGCACATTGCGCATGGCTTGTCCTGCGGCAGACGCCGTCACGATCGACACCAGCCCCACCAGCAACGCGAGCACCAGCCGGCGCGTCATGAAAGATACCCTCCGAAATACATCAGGGCGAAAGCACCGATGAGGCTGACCATCACCGCCACGGCACGACGACGGCGGCGTGCTTGAAAGGCACGATACGCCGTCTCGTTCACATAGTATCGGTCATTGGCCGCTGACTGCAGCACGCCGGCGCGCTCGAGACGCCGATGGACAAATCCTGCTACCGGCCCTGCGCGTTCCATGAGAATCGCGCGCTCGGCCGTATTCGCGCCCGCATCCCGCAGACGCGTCATCACACGGTGCTCGACCTGGCGAATCTTTGCGGCAACCGCCAACGGAATGAACAACAGAGACCGCAGCCAGATCAATCTCGCCTTCCTGCCTTGTGCCTTGTGCCTTGTGCCTTGTGCCTTGATCTCCTATCTCACCCTGCTCCCGAACCACGAGTCGCGAAATTGCTTTTGCGCCTCTGACAGCGGGTTGCCGGTGTCTTCGATAGGAACAATCTCTTGACGCGGGTCCTCTTCAAGGACCAGCCTTCCATTCACCGTTTCGCCACTGCGCTGCACGAATCGAATCGCGACTTGATCGCCGGGTTGGTGCTTGCGGAGGACTTCGTCGAGGGCACTCTGCGACGACAGGCTCACGCCGTCGATCGAGATGATGAGATCGTCACGTTCGACGCCGGCCTTGTAGAGCCAGGACTCGAACGCAACGGGGCTGGTGACACGCGCGCCACCTCCGCCCTCGAAACTCAGCTGCTCCCGGCCGGTGAAGAACGCCGTCCCTGGATTGCGCCGGCGCAGGACCAGACCCGCGCGAGCGAGGAGGGCCGCGTAATCCACGACATCATGGCCCTGGATGTAGTTCGCGAAAAATGTCCGGGCAAACGCAGCATCACCGCTCACCTCGGCGAGCACCGCCTTTAAATCCTCCATCGTGTACGGCGTTGCCACCATGCCAGGTTCCTTTTGACCAGGTCGACCGTGCTTCGCCCACAGCGCCTGCATATACGTGTCGAGTGTCGTGGTCCCATTCGAGCGCTCGCGCAGCGACAGATCCAGACCGAGACCAATCGCCGCGCCAAACGTGTAATACGAGATGAACGTGTTGTCCCAGACGGTCCGATCGATTGACGCGGCTGCATCGACGAACGGCGCCAGGCGGCTCATCTCCTCGGCAGTACGAAGTCGCCGTGCGGGGCTGAGCATCACGGTGTTGATCGTGTTTGCCAGGCTGTTCAAGGTTTGCTCGAGCGGCGCCAGCCCGGTGCGGCGCATGAGCAGGTCGTCGTAATAGCTGGTAAAGCCCTCGCCAAGCCAAAGCTCCCCGCTGACATCTGCCTCTTCGAAGTTGAATGGCTCGAGATCGCGGGCGCGAATGCGCTCCATGTTCCACGCGTGGAAAAACTCGTGGGCGACAGTGCCGAGCATCCCCGTTCGCTGACCCGGATTGCGCAAGGCGCCAGAGTTCGAAAGGACCGTGCTGTTACGGTGCTCCATGCCGTCGCCGCTTGCCCACGACAGGTAGTCCGCCAGGAACGTGTAAGTGTTGTTCTCGAACCGCGGAAATTCGCCAAAGATCGCCATCGCCTCTCGGACGATGCGCTCAGTGTCCCTGGCGAAGGCGTCAGCCTCTCCGTCGGAGCCGTCGTGATGCAGCGCGATACGGAACGTCGGCGGTGCCGTAGCGGCCGAGCCCGGGTTGGGGACGCTGAAGGTGCGCACGACGTGGCTGCTGAATTCTGCCGGGCTGTCCATCAGGTAATGGAAGTTTGGCGCGGTGAAGGTCAACGAATCGCTCGTCGGGTAGAGCTGTGTTGACACGCGCCACGTGCGTCCGGAGGGTTGCTCAAAGGTGACGCGAGCGGGTCGAGTCTCGAAGCCACGCGCCCACATCAGCGATGCCGGCATGTTGAGATGCGCGTGTGTCGCATCGATGCTCAGATACGTGCCATCCGTGCGATCCCCGAAAATTCGATAGGTCACGACGACCGTGCCATCGTGGCCGGAGATATTCCACTGATGGAGATCAGGACGGCTGGCGGTAAGTGCCACTCCCTTCCCATTGCGGACGCGAACGTCGAACACGTTTTTCGCAAACTCGTGCACCGCGTACCGTCCCGGTGATGTGCGGCTCATGCGCACCTGCAGGGGTCCGGGTGGGATTTCCGTGAACGTCACCTCCACCTGCATCCACCGGTGTTCGGGTGCGGGAAACGAAATGCGGTAATTGAGGGGCGCTTGCGCGAAGGCGACGGAAGCAGCGATGAAAATGACGAGTGCAGTGATCGTCAGTCCGCGAACAAACATCGGTCGATCATACTTGCCTTGCCTGCCCTACCCACCCCACCTGCCCTACCCGCCCCACTGCCCTACTGCTCCGCTGATCGAACGACTCGGAATCCCAGACTGTCTCCGCGATCCTGTGGCCGGTGGGTGTAGCGCAGGGCGCAACGGGTACTGTCAGCATTGAAGCGCCAACTGCCGCCTCGAATGACTTTCAGCGGACTCTCACAAGTCGCGACTACATCGAAGGCCTCGTTTCCGTACGGGCAATACGGGTCCGCTGTCCACTCCCACGCGTTGCCGTGCATGTCATAGAGTCCCCACGCATTCGGCGGAAACGATCCAACACGGGTGAGTCGGCCGCGACTGTTGCCTGCGGGCTGACCAGACATGGGAAACCGCCCGTCGTAATTCGCCTGGTCGGTGGACAAGACTGTGCCGGTGGCGAACGGCGTCGTGGTGCCCGCACGACAGGCGTATTCCCATTCCGCCTCCGTCGGAAGACGAAAGCGGCCTCCAGTCGCCCGATTCAGACGCTCGACAAACTCCAAAGCCTCGAACCAGCTCACGTTGACCATTGGAACGTCAACATCGCTGTCAGCAGCGCCAAGCGGTGTGGCTGGCATGACTGCATTCCAGTTGCGACGATTTACCTCGTGCGCAGACACATAGAAGGCCTTCGTCATTCGAACGCGATGACGCGCCTCGTCCTGCTGATGACCAGGTTCGTCTGGCGGCGAGCCCATGATGAACTCACCAGCAGGGATCAGCACGAGCTCAATTTGTGTTGTTGGATCTATGACGCGATGCGGCGGGGCAGCCGAGCAGGCGCAAACGTGCAGAAGCGCGATCCCAACCAGCCCTAGCTGCCCAACCAGCCCCACCCGCCCTAACTCCCCAGTCGTTCGTACTCCTTGCGGGCTTCAACCAGCAGGGGCATGTCGCTTTCGGCGTCCTTCCAGATCGTGAATGCCTCGTCGTAGGCCTTCCGCGCCTCGGGTATTCGGCCGGCGCCGGCGTGCGCGCGCCCCAACATGACGTGACAGATGCCAATCAGGGGGGAGAGACCCAGCTTGCTGCGACGGGCCAGCATGCCGTTGAAGGCCGACACCGCATCGTCCCATCGCTGCAATCGGAGCGCGGCAAGGCCCGCCACGAACATTGCACTGTTATCGCCCGGATCGGCGGCGGCTGCGAGCGCGTGTTCGTACGCGTCCTGGTACCGGCGGGATGCCAGGGCGTCGAGCGCCCGTACCGAGCGTTCTCTGGCATCGACCCTTTCTGCCAACGAGCCTTTGCGAACGTGTTGCACAGCTCGGTCCAA
The DNA here is from genome assembly GCA_963846425.1 of uncultured Acidobacteriota bacterium. Lineage (GTDB taxonomy): Bacteria > Acidobacteriota > Vicinamibacteria > Vicinamibacterales > UBA2999 > JACCSI01. The sequence continues at coordinate 1,045,870 of CAWJVW010000005.1, forward strand.
GTACGTCCTGGCGAGCTTTGCGTCGCCAAGCACCGCCCCGAGCGCCACCATCTCGTCGCTGACGCCGTCCGTGATCATGTTGTGACGCTGCACGCGCTCGAGTCCTGCGCGGGCGGCATCCTGCCTTCCCAGCACTGCCTGCGCAATGGCGAGCCCGACGAAATTTTCACCAGCGACCGCCAGACGATTCACAGCTTGGACTCGACGGAACAGGTCGTCTCCCAGTTGAGTGGCCTCGCGGACCCGCCCTCTGAACACCGCCGCTTGCGCACGGACGCCTAGCAGGTCGATTTCTTCGCGCTGGCCCTGAACAGCGGCCACCTGCGCGTCGGCCAGCGCCTGATCGCCAGTCGCGATGCCAACAATGTACAAGCCGTTGCGAGCACTGGACCTGTCTTGGAGCTTCAGGGCCGCTTCGAATTGCGCGCGCGCATCGGCGAATCGGTTTTCCGCCAGATACGCTGAGCCAAGGTTCGATCGTCCAATCGGTTGATCAGGTGCGAGCCGCACGGCCTCTTCGAGATGGGCGAGCGCCTCTGTCTGCATGCCGTTGTCGCGATACAGCGATCCCAGGTTCGAGTGCGCCGCAAAGTCATCCGGATAGGTCGTCAGAAGCAGGCGATACGACTCCATCGCTTTCGACACATCGCGAGTGACGGTGGTGTGGTAACGAGCTTCGATGTACATCCGCTCGCGCTCGCTGACTTTGTCGCGCAGCTCGAACGCCCGCGTGCTCGCTTTTTCGGCGTCCGCGCGCTCGTTGAGGTTGGACAACACGGTGCCTAGCCGTCCATGTGCGAGAGCAAAATTGGGATCGAGCTCAATCGCGCGGCGGAAGAACGGCAGCGACTCCAAATCTCCTTTGGTTCGCCGCGTCGCCATGCCTTGGCTGTAGGCTTTGAGCGCTTCGAGCGACGATGTCGTCGCGGCCTCGATCTTCTGATCGTAACGCTGGACCATCGACAGGGATTCGCCGAGCGTTTCGCGAAATTTCGACGCGGCTTCGCCCAACGCGGTGAGGACGCGTTCCTTGTCGGCGGCCTGCACCTGCTCCTCGGCGAGTGTTTCACCGGTGACGCAGTCTTGTGCCCCAAGCGTCAGCACATAGCTCGTCCCGAGGCTGGCAATCGTGCCGCCCAGCATCGCTTTGGCGCCGGTTCTCTGGCAGACCTCACGGGCAACCTCCGGCGTCAACGCCTCCATCTCGGGCCGCCCCATCTGCCGAAGCGTGGACTGCACTTGTGGCTCGGGCAGGATGTTGAGAAAGGGCGACTGTCGCAATTGAACTGCCAGCGCCTCGCTCAGCGTGTCGTCGAACATCGTGTCGCCGGTCCGGTTGCGAAAGTCGGCGAGGACGATCGTGTCGCGAGCGGCCAGCGCGGGCATCTGCTGTGATTGCCAGAGAAAGGCCCCGGCGATGGCAGCGACGGTTGCGAGTGGCGCACCAATGAGCAGCGCGCGGCGGGTTTTCGATCCAGCTCGCATAGGCACCGCCGACGACGCGGCGGCCGGTGCTGGTGCGGCGTAGGCAGTTGTCATCACGCGACCGGACTCGGTGTCGCGCTTCAGGCGCTTGAGGTCCGCGCGCATCTCGGCGGCTGTCTGATAGCGTGTCTCCCGATCTTTTTCGAGCGCCTTGGCAACAATGCGATCGAGCTCGGGCGGCACGTTCGCATTCAGGTGCGAGGGCGGCGGCGGCGCCTTCGTCAGAATGCCTTCGAAGATCACGGCTGTGGTCGCGCCCGCAAAGGCCTGGCGCCCCGTGGCCATCTCGTAGAGCACGCCGCCGAACGAGAACAGATCAGTTCGTGCGTCGATCTCCTGGCCACGTGCTTGCTCGGGCGACATGTAGGTGATGGTGCCTACCGCGGAACCAATCGTGGTCAGCTCGCTGGCGGCGATCGTCTTTGCAAGCTCTGGCCGATCAGGCGTGTCCGCTTGCGCCAGCTTGGCGACGCCAAAGTCGAGGACCTTGGCCTGCCCTCGACGTGCAATGAAGAGATTGGCGGGCTTGACGTCACGGTGAATCACGCCGGCGCTGTGCGCGGCGTCGAGGGCGTCGGCGATCTGCGTCCCGACGTCGAGCAGGTCGTCGATAGCCACTGGACCGCGGGCGATGCGCGCCTTCAACGATTCGCCTTCGAGCAGTTCCATGACCATGAATTGCTGACCGTCATGCTCACCGATGTCGTGCAGCGTGCAGATGTGGGGATGGCTGAGGGACGACACAATTCGGGCTTCCCGCAGAAAGCGGTCCATTGCCTGCAGGTCGCAGCACGCCTCGGCCGACAAGAGCTTGAGGGCGACGTGGCGGCCAAGACGCGTGTCCTCGGCCTCATACACCACGCCCATGCCGCCGCTGCCCAGCTCAGAAAGAATGCGGTAATGGGAAATGGTGCGTCCGATCAACAGGTCCTCCCGAAAATCCTACCCGAAACAGAACTCCCGAACGCCTGAACTACTGAACCCTGAACCGATCAAATCAGTGGTAGGGGCCGTCCAGTCGCATACCTGCGGATTGTGCCGAGAGCGACGTCGGCCATCGTGTCGAGAAAGAGCGGATCGTCGTTGACGGCTTCCGCACGCGCGAACGCAATGTCGAGTCTCCGCGCGGCGTCTGCCGCCTCCATGTCGAGGTCGTACAAGACCTCGATGTGATCGCAGACGAACCCAATCGGGCACAACACAACGGCTGCAACGCCCTCGTCCTTGAGCACACGCAAGAAATCACGGATGTCCGGACCGATCCACGGGTCTTCCGGACGGCCACTCCGGCTTTGATACACCAGTGCCCAGTCCCTGACGCCGACTCTCTCGGCCACGAGCCGCGACGACTCACGGAGCTGCTCGCGATACTGCGACTGTTCCGCCATGCTCAGCGGAATACTGTGCGCCGTAAAAACCAGCCGTGCCGCAGGCCGCAGCTGCCCGGGCAGCCGTTCCAGGGCCTCGTGCACGTGCGCGGCGTTTGCGGCGATGAAACCATCATGGGCGTACCACGCAGGTACGTATGTCACGTCGATGCCTGGGAGACCCACTACGCCGACCACCGCGCGTGCCCCAGCCACATTCTCGCGGTACTGCTGGCAGCTCGAGTAACTCGCGTGGGCGGCCATGATGAAGCCGATAGCCCGCCGAACGCCCGCGCGAGACATCTCGATCATGGTGTCAGCGACAAACGGCTGCCAGTGTCGCATCCCCACGTACACCGGGATCGGAGTGCCAGCCGCCGCAAGACGCTCCTGCAGCCCTTCGGCCTGCCGCTGTGTGATCGCCGTGATCGGCGAGACGCCGCCAAACAACTCGTAGTGATGCGCGACTGCTTCGATTCGTGTCGGAGGGACCTGGCGTCCCTTCAGGACGTTGGCGAGAAACGGGCGAATGTCACCGTAACCTTGCGGCCCACCGAATGCAATCAGGAGAACTGCGTCGAAAGGGCCCCCATGCGCCTTCGCGATCAATAAATCGATCCTCCCGGTTGGGTGGACGAAATCGCGCCAGCCTCGACGTTGAGGGCGTAGGCGGTGCCGCCGACACCGTGCCAGGATGAGATGTCGAACCTGCTGCCCGGTTGCGCGCGATACACGCTGAGGTTTCGATAGGTCAACGGCGTCTTGGGCTGACAAACCTCTGGAATGCCACCACGAATGAAGTACGCAAACGGTGTTGGATGACTCGCGTTTGCAACAACGGTCGCGCGGCCGTCCGCGTCCACCAGGACTGCCGTTTCGCGATCGATCGCGATGCTCTTGCTTTCAGCTGCCGATCCGTCAGTAACGATGCGCGCCATGAACGCGAGCGTGCGGCCCAGACGGTCTCGCTCGATTAAATGCTGATCGGTGATGATCCCGTTCATGTGCGGTAACTCCAGGAAGTTTCCATCGAGCGTGATGTCGCGATGGAACGGGTTGGCAAGAGCGTCGGCCGAGGTCGCCGATGCGCGTTGCGCTGAGTAGACGAACTCGCTCAGAATCGCCGTCCCTGCACTGGTGCCTCCAATCGGAACGCCTCTGGCTGCGAGCTGGTTGATTGCCTCCTCGACTAGCGTGCCCTTCCAATAGTTCACGTAGTTGGATTGGTCGCCACCCGCGATGAACAGCGCGTCGGCGTTCTGAATTCTATCAAGCACAAACGTATCGCTCGACGCCGCTCGATTCCCAAGCACGAGTGTTTCAACCGAATCGAAGTCACCGAGGTCGAACACGTACTGGTTGTATCCGTCGGCGCCGGACGCGCGTATGACGACGAAGTCGCCGCCTCCGGCGCGCTCGCTCATCCATGTAAAGAGCGCATCCACGTCTGTGCCCCCGCCCATCAACCCCAGGCCAGGGGTCGTCTCCGCCACGATGTCTGCGAAATTGCCGGTTAGGTAGTAGTCGTACTTAGGTTGGGGTGCGCCAGCCAGAGAAACCGTTAACAATGCCGCGATCGCGACCGCAACCGCAAGAACTGGATGCTTCGAAGTCATAGTCCCTCCCTGACGCAAGGGACACATTGTATGCGACGCCCCGAACGTCAACTCTCGGGGCGGTACCACTCCGGCGACGGCCCCGCAGCGCTCTCTATGGCTGGTACAAAACTCCGATCAAACTCGGCCACGAGAGCCGCGAGGTTGTCAACGATCTGCTGCCAATGTTCCGCGTTCCCGATCTGATATTGACCACCTCCGATGGCACGTTTCGAGACCGGCAGCGGCAGGCGCGCCTTGAATCCGAGCCCCGCGACGCTGAACCCGGCGGTGAGGCTGCGGTTCCAGGTGCCTACGTCCAGGAAGATCTCCACCGTGAGGTTGCCAACCGTTCGGCGGCGAAGCGTGAACATGCCGGTTTCGCCACGACAGTCGTAACCCATCGGTTTGAATGCGCGAACCAGAACGGGCTTCTTTGGCCCCGTCGTGTGTCCCAAGCCGATGGTCGCCAGCGCCTCTTGAGCCGAAGGCAGATCGTGAGGCAGTCCCGCGCGATCCAGGACGTCGACTAAACGATCTCGATACTCTACGACTACGGCGCTAACCGCCCGAACGAGGTCGGGAGAAGCCGCGGCTATTTCCGGGCCCGCTGTGGATTCGGCAAGCGGAATCTGTGTCGTCTCTTTCACCTTGCCGCACGCGGCGAGCACCGCCGTCAGGTTCTCGGGCGGAGCAGGCAGTTTCTTGCTTGTTGGGTCGGCTTCGACGCTCATCACCGCGGTGAGCGATCGGACTCGCCCGTTCACCCACCAGGAATCGCCAATCAGGACCCCAGGCTCCAGCGCTTGCATCGGCCCGGCGATTGGGAGCGCCACGCCGAACGCATTGGACTTGAAGTGGATTGCCACGTTGTGAAACGGGAATGATCGCGGCACCCCCTTGGCGATTGCGAGCAGCGTCGAGAACTCGATGGGTTCGCCCGAAGCTGGGGACGTTGGGCCATTCGAAATCAGCCGGACGGGTGGTGCTGCAGGCATCGTCGAGGCCGTCGACGCCCAGCGGTGCAATTCCGGATATCGCTTGAGCACGCGATCCACGCTCGAAACGAAGCCCGCCACGCTTGCATCCGCAAACGAGAACTGTAGAGCCCACTCACCCAGCTCCGAGGTGACGAACGCGGTGTGTATTCGCTCGAGCACAACTGCGAGCGGTTCTTTCCTGCTGGCGTGAAAAGTGGTGACGAGCGCGACGCGCATGACCTTTGACAGCCGGTTCTTGGCTCGCTGGCGCAGGAGAATACCATGCCATCTCGGGAGCGAGCGCGGCGCATTGCAGTCCTCGAGGGGAACGTGGACAATCGCCCGCGGAGTCCCGTGAACTTCGTCATCCGACGAGCAACGCAGGCGGACGTGGACGACATCGCCGCCGCCCACTTCGATTCCATTCGCTCCATCGGACCTGCCTACTACGACGCAGAGATCGTCCACGCGTGGGCCGCTCAAATCACCGGTGAGCTCTACGTGAATGCCATGGCTCAGGGTGAGGTCTTCTTCATCGCGATCGGTCAGCTCGGCGATCGGACTGCTGTTCTCGGGTTCTCATCGCACCGGATCGATGGCAACGAGCACGGCACGGCCGTCTATGTGAGGGGGGACGCTGTCCGATCTGGCGTCGGTACGGCGTTATACCGTACGGCCGAAGCGTCAGCCGTCGCCGCCAGGGCCGCGAGCATCGAGATCGATGCATCGCTGGCGGCCGTCGAGTTCTACAAGTCGAATGGCTTCGTGGAAACGGGCCGGGGCGCGCACGCCTTACCGGCCGGACGATCGATGTCGTGCGTGTTCATGCGGAAGGTGTTGAAAACCTGAAGTCACCGGTCTCCGGTCGCCGGTCGCCGGTGCGGACCAGACGCGTCCGTCTATCCAGGCAAGCCGGAGAAAACCGACCGAAAGGAAACCGACCGAAAGGAGTTAGTGCCATGACAAGGCTGCACAAGCTGACGGGACTCGTCGTTTGCGCCTGCCTCGGTTGGGCCAGCCCGGTCACCGCCGATGTGGTGACCCATTGGAACAATGTTACGGTGCAAGCGATCGCTTTGGCTTCGCCCGCTCGACCCGGTCCATCGTCCTTCCTCGATTTCGCGGTGGTCCATGCCGCGATACACGACGCCATCCAGTCCTACGACAACCGCTTCGAGGCGTATCACGTTCACATCGATGGCGCGACGGGCTCGGTGCTCGCCGCCGCCGCCAAAGCGGCGCGCGACGTGCTCGTGGGCCGACTGCCAGGTGCCGCTGCACACCAGTTCGCGGAGGACCGGTTCCAGGAGTATCTGAAGGCCAACTCGCTCTTGGTCACCGACCCGGGCGTTGGTGTCGGCGAAAAGGTCGCCGCGGCGATTCTCCAGTTAAGGGCCAACGATGGCGCTTTCCCAGCCAGCTTTCCGCCCTTCACGGGCGGCACGAATCCCGGAGAGTGGCGATCGACGACCGTGCCGGCAACGCCTATGGTTGCCGCGTGGCTTGGGGTAGTGACGCCTTTCGTCCTCAAGGATCCGGCGCAGCTGCGCGCCAGCTCGCCACCGCCGGCGCTGACGAGCGGTCTCTACACACGTGATTACGACGAGGTGCTGCGCCTGGGCGGCAAGAACAATAGTCAGCGGTCACAGGAGCAGACCAACCTGGCCATGTTCTACTCGGATAACTTCATTTTGCTGTTGGAGCGCACGCTGCGCCAAATCGCCGAGGATCACGTCGGCAACATCGGCGATAGCGGGCGGCTGTTCGCCCTCGCCAACTTTGCCGCGGCCGATGCACTCATCACCGCCTGGGACAGCAAGGTCTATTGGAACTTCTGGCGTCCTGTCACCGCGATTCACGAGGGTGAGGACGACGGCAACCCGCGCACGCCTGGTGATCCGAGCTGGGAACCGTTCCTTGTAGCCCCGAACTATCCGGATTACACCTCGGGCGCCAACAACGAGGGGATCCACTTCCGCTTTGCGGATGCCGTGGCGCGCCGACAAGGAAAGAGAGCAGCGGACTGGGCGGAAGGGCACTCTTTGCGACCGCTGCAGTAGACAGAGCTCTCGAATCGAAGGCACTGAGGAATTGCCGGCACCCCAACGCGCAGAGTGTGCGCGTTGGGGTACCTTGCGGTCGCTGACCTTCTCAAAAGTAGAACTTCAACACGAGCTCGATCACCCTCGGTGCGCTGATGGTGTTGGTGATGATGCCGAAAGTGTTCGGCACCGAGATGTCGCGCGCCGGAGGGCCAAAGCTCGGGCGATTCAATGCGTTGAACACCTCGATCCTGAACTCGGCATGCCGCGAGCTCTGGATCTCCACCCGCTTCGAAAACACGAGGTCGAGGTTTGTGTAACCTGGCGCCCGTGCGACCCCGACTGGACAATTGCCAAATGTCCCGAGCGATGCCGCCGCAAACGCATTGATGTCGAGCCATCTATCGATCGACTGATTCGAGGGGACGGGATCGCCAACGCAGTTCGGCCGCTCGGATCCACGCTCTCCTTGTTGTGAGCGGGCACGACCGTCAGTCACAGTAATGGGGAGCCCCGATCGAGTCTGGAAGATGCCGCCCACTCTCCAGCCTCCCAGCAAGGCATTGGTCAGCGTGTTCCACCCAGACCCAAACGTTCGGCCTTTGCCGAACGGCAATTCGTAAGTGGACGAGAAGATGAAATTGTGTCGGACGTCATGGAAAGCCGGGCCCCATTCGGCCTCGGGGTCGTAGGTGTTCTGCCAATAGGCGCCTTCTGTGGCGCTCGTGACTCCCTGCAGTCCTGTGCCGCCGAACACTCCGTAGAAGCCGCGGTTGTTGGTCGTTCCTTTCGCGAGCGTATAGGAAGCCAGGAACTCGACGCCGTTTGACGCCCGCTGGCGGACGCTGGCCTGCATGGAGTTGTACTTGCTGCCCGATCGAGCTGCTGTCGTCGCGATCGTGGTGACGAGCGGCTGCACTGAGTAGAGCGGCCGGCGCGTGGTCCTTGGTACCCACGTCGACGGGTCGCCCACGCCCGGCAGCGCCTGGTTTCCCTCAACCGGCGTGACCAGATGGTTTGCGTTGTGACCGACGTATCCGACCTGGGCCGACATCGCTGTCGTCAGGCGGTACTCAGCGAAGGCGTTCCATTGATGCGTGAACTGGGGGCGGAGGTTGGGGTCGTACGATCGCACATTCCCGCTGGGCGTCGTTCCCGGCACCAATTCCGCGAAGCCAGTCCTGATCGTCCCAGGCCCCGTCGTGTCGTCGTAATTGACGGCAGACTCGAAGAAGAGCGGCGGGTTCAGCGGCAGCCGCAGGTTCGCGCCGGTGCCCTCCATGAACTGGGAAATGCCGTAGCCGCCGCGGAAGACGAGGCGGTCGGTTGCGGTGTAGGCGGCGCCTACACGCGGCTCGTATCCTTTGTAGTAAGGCTTGTAGAGCGCACGATCTTCGAGGCTGCCGTCCTGGGCAAAGATCTGTCGACCGCTCACGAGGTCGAAGGTCGACTGCCGATTGTCCTTCTCCACCAGCGGCGACGTGTAAGCCCAGCGAAGGCCCATGTTCAAGGTCAGGTTTCGCAGGACTTTGAAGTCGTCCTGAACAAAGACCGAGATCCGATTCTGCAAGTGCGTCCACGGGTCGTTGGGGTCGCCGCCCCCCCGGCCCTTGTTGGATACCTGGTCGAGAAGGAAGTCGGAGAACGCGAAGTTCGTAAAGGTTCCATTGAAGGTGATGGAACCGAGCAGCCCATTGTTCCCTGCGTAGAAGCGGCGTTGGTTGTAGTGAAGGAGCTGCCCTCCGAATTTCACGGCGTGGCGACCTTTGATCCAGGTCGCCTTCTCGTTGATTTGGTACGTCTTGGCGAGAGTGTCCGAGTCGGTCGCAATCGCTCCTGGCAACGTGAGGCCACTGCCCCAGGCGATCTGGCTGAGGCCGTCGATCGGTTGTCCACCGGCGATGCCGTAAAGGGCGTTGCCGGCGCCGACGCCTGCCCAGTCGAGCGTCTCCGCGACGACGCTTGTACTGCTGTAGCCGACGAGCAACTCGTTGATCAATGACGAACCGAATACGCGGTTCCAGTTGAAGCCGACGTTGTGGAACGGCTGGTCGTTTCGCGTAGCGAACGACAGTGGGAAGGGCTGTTGGTCCCGGCGGTCCTCGTAGAAAGCGAACGAGTAGCGGCCGAAGAACTTGTCGTTCGTCGCGGCGCTCCAGTCCACGCGAAGGTCGCCCTGGTGGGCGCGTATTGCCAGCAGCGTCTCACCGACGTAGTTTCCGGTTATTCCCCCAGGCACCGTGCGGTTGGGCAGCGGATAGTTCGCCGCATTGCTCAGGATCGCCCGAGCGGTGGGGCTGATTCGGTCGAATGGGATTTGGTTTCCAGCAAACGGAAGCCTCGTCTGCGGATCCCGGATCTGGATGCTCACGCTCGAAAGGTCCCCGCGCCGCCACGCTTCCGGAGCCACCGACGCGGTCACAAAGCCCGGAGCATCCTGACGCGACCCCTGGTAATCGGCGAAGAAGAAGAGCGTGTTCGGGATGATCCGGCCGCCGATAGTGCCTCCGAAAATGTGCTGTTTTCGCTCTTGCTTGGGCGCCCCCGACCGGTTGTTCTCCCACGTGTTCGCGTCGAAGTCGCTGTTCCTGTAGAACTCGAACACATTGCCGTGAAACTGATTCGTCCCTGACTTGATCACGCTGCTGATGACCGCGCCGCCAACGTTGCCGACATCGGCCGCGTAGTTGTTCGTCTCCACGCTGATCTCAGCGAGGGCGTCGGGGCTGGGCTGATAGGCCACCCGGTTATCGATCGTCTCGTTGACGTCCAGTCCGTCGACCGTGAAATTGTTCGTCTGCTCGCGGTTCCCGTTTACGAATGGGCGGTTACTGTTGATGGTGCCGATGTTGGTAAACCCGCGCGGGTTGTAGGTCACAGTCCCAGGCAGGAGCAGCGGCAACTGGGCGGTGTTTCGCCCATTGAGTGGAAGCGATTCCACCGTACTGCCCGAGAGGACCTCACTCACGGTCGTCGTTTCCGTCTGGAGGATCGGAGCGGCCCCACTGACTTCGACCGTCTCAGCAACGGCCCCAACAGCCATCTTGAAGTCAAGGCGCGCGACCTGCCGGGCCTCGAGCGCAACTGGCGCGGTGGTGGACGTCCGGAACCCCGCCAGTTCGGCCCTGATGACGTAGGAGCCAACCGTGACGGGCGTGATGGTGTAGTTGCCCGCCTCGTTTGTCACCGCCACATGTTGCACATTAGTCGCCTGGTTTGTGGCGGTAACGGTGACTCCTGGTAGCGTGCCCCCCGTTTCGTCCGTGACGAGCCCCGTAATCGACGCGGTGCCGGTCTGGGCACGGGCTGCCGCCGGCAGCAGGATCAGCAAGAGGCCTAGCACCGCGATTTCGACGCGAAAACGCCCTGACATCATAAAGAAGCCCTCCCGGTTGGGTCTGTAGCGCGGATGTTAAACCGCAATCGCTTTTCTTGACAGAAAAAGCGATGAATCATGAATCAGGCACCAGCCAATTCGCGCACCTTACACCTTCCAGTACAGCCGACGCCGATGCAGCCATGCCAGAAGCGCGTAAAGCAGGAGCAGGTTTGTGACGGCGAAGAGGAGTGATGCGTTTCGAGCAGACGCTAACGGGCTGAACAGCGAGGAGTATAGCCAGGCCTTCAGGCTGAGGCGCGCCGCTTGGTCCACCATGACGATGCCCATGACACGGGCGGTCAGTCCAGACAGCACGAACAGGAGGATCGCGTTGCGGCCAAGGGCAACAAACGGCTCGCTCGTGCGCAGCCGCCAGCCGTCGTCACGCGTGGTGGGGTGGGAGCCACGTGGTATGTCGTCCGACCATGCCGAGCAGAGAGCGAGCGAGACAGCCGCAAAGCCGCCGGTAAAGAGCACGTACGAGCTCGTCCACAGGCTCTTGTTGATAGGGAACCACGAGTGCCAAAGCGCACCAAGGGCCAGGCACATCACGCCACTAATCACGAGGTGACGGCGCCACGCCACCCCACCACGGACAAGCTGCAGCGCCTCTCCCGCGAGCACGCCCATGAGCGTTGTCGCGACGGCCGGCAGCGTGCTCAGCAGGCCTTCCGGATCCCATTGCGGTCGCCACAAGTGACCGCGCATCAATGCACGATCGAGCCATGCGCCGAGGTTCCCCTCGGGCGTCAAGTCCCCGGCGTGGCCTCCGGGCACGGGCACCCACAGCATCAGCGCGGCATAGCCCAAGACGATCGCAACCGTCACGCCAGCGAGGCGTCGCATGTGCGCCCCTGTCTCCCCCTCACGCGGCGTCGTCAGTCGCACGAGCGCGACGGCAGCCACGTAACACAGCGCGATGCGCTGCAGCACCCCTGGAATGCGCCACGTGGCGAGGTTGAAGAAGGGAAAGCCGGCAAGAAACAGGCCCAGGCCAAAGATCACCGCGCCCCGCCTCAGTACACCACCGACGGCTCCGGCGCTCGTCGGCGAAAGCGTGATCGCGACGCCGACAATGAAGAGGAAGAAAGGGAACACGAGATCTGTGGGCGTCCAGCCGTGCCAGGGTGCGTGAAGCAACGGCGGGTAGACGTTGTCCCAGTCCCCCGGGTTGTTGACGATGACCATGGCGGCCATCGTGACGCCGCGGAACACATCAACCGATCGCAGCCGCACGGATCGACCCGCGGCACGGCGCGCCGGCTTGCGGCCGAGTGCGGTGCGCTGATCAAGGGTGCCTGGCATCATTCGCGCACTATTTTGGCACGGCCTCGACGAATGGAAGGCGTCACGACACGACGACTGGCTTTTTTCCGCGGAGCAAAGTCACCACCGGCAACAACCACACGATCAGTGCGACAACGCCCAGGCCTGCTGCGAGCGGACGCGAGACGAAGACGCTGAGCGAGCCCCGCGAGGCTGTGATCGCCTGAACGAAGCGTTCCTCCAGCGGGCCACCCAAGATGATGCCGAGGACGACGGGACCGACGGGAATCCCGACACGCTCGAGCGCGAATCCGATGAGTCCCATCGCCAACATCAGAGCCACATCGAAATAGCTGCCGCCGATCGCATACGCCCCGATCACGCAAAACAAGACGATGATCGGGATGAGCGTGTGTCGCGGTACGCGAATCAGCTGCCCACCCGCCCGGATGGCCAGCCAGCCCGCTGGAATGAGCGCCAGGTTCGCCAGGATAAAGACGAAATAAAGGGCGTGCACCAGCACGGCCTGCCTCTCGAAGATCTCTGGTCCGGGGGTCAGGTTCTTCATCATCATGATCCCCAGCACAATGGCAGTGATTGAATCGCCGGGGATCCCGAACACCAGAGCAGGAATCCAGGCGCCGGCGAGCGCGGCGTTATTGGCGGCGCCGGCGTCCGCGATGCCTTCGAGCGAGCCGCGGCCGTAGTCCTCCGGGTTCTTCGATGTCCGCTTCGAGTAGCCGAACGAAACCCACGCGGCGATGTCGGCCCCGGCTCCTGGGAGAATGCCGATCAGGGTGCCAATCGCACTGCTTTGCAGAATGCGCACGGGGCGGCGCCAGAGAATTTCGAGCGAAGAACCGAACACGCTGCGGAACGAGTCGATCACCTGCCTTGTGAAGAACGAACTCGGCCGCCCTGATGCCACCGGGGCCGCCACGATGAGCGGTCCCTCTGCGCCAACTCTCGAGACCGTGCGTAGGACCTCTGACAGCCCGAACAATCCGATCATCGCAGGGATGAAGTTGATCCCCTGATACAACTCGGGACGCCCGAACGTGAAGCGGGCCTCCGTGTGTACCGGACTGAGCCCCACGGTCGAAAACAGCAGACCAAGCAGCAGTCCGAACGCCCCCTTCAGCGCCGACCCACGCGAGACCACCACAGCACAGCCAAGGCCGATCACGTAGAACCAGAAGTACTCCGCGACCGTGAACAGCGTCGCGATGCGCGCGAGAGGTTGCGCGAAAAACATCAACACGGCGACGCCGAATAACCCGCCCACAACGCTGAACATCACGGCCGTTCCGACCGCCCTTTCGTAATGGCCCTGTCGCGCCAATAGGTACAAATCGTCGGCGTACGCGGCCGAGGCAGGCGTTCCCGGAATCCGCACGAGCGCGCTCGGAATGTCTCCTGCCGAGATCGCGCAGGCCTCGAGCGTGATAACCGCAGCAAGCGCGGCAAGCGGCGACAGAAAGTACGTGAGCGGTACGATCAGCGCGACGGCCATCGTCGCCGAGAGACCAGGAATCGAGCCGAAGATCGTGCCGTAGACCGCGGCGGCAGCGACAACGAGCAACAGCGTGGGATCAAGAACCGCTGCTAAGGCTTGAGTCAGCGTCTGGTCCATGTGCAGCAGATCACCAGCCGAGGAGCCCTCGCGGGAGCGAAACGCGCAGCAATCCGGCGAACACGTAGTAGATCACGGGAACGAGCGCGAGAGTAATCGGTAGCGCAAACTGAGGCCTGGTCCCGAGCCGAACCAGGTACAGGAGCAGCAGAATGCCGGCCGTCAGCAGAAACCCGGCCCACTCCGCGAGAAGGATATAGAGAACGATCCAGAGCAGTGGTTCGACGAATCTCCAGGCAGCAGCCGGAGGAGCAGGAGACGGAGCATCCGCCGACGGCATGAGGTCACCTCTCGGATGACCCGCCCGCGACAGAACGAGGAGGGCCAGCGTCACGCCCGCGATCGCGGTGAAAAGCATGGCGGGGAAGAACATCGGCCCGACCTGCTTGTCGGCCAGCCCTTGGAACGCCTCGCTACGAAGCAGTGCTCCAAGGCGCCCGTCCGTCTCCTCGAGGGTTCGTGCCAATACTGCTGGTTCTTCATACGCCGGCGTGAAGCCCGCGCTCGTGAGGGCGGATTGATATGCCTCGCTCGTCGCCACGCGCGCAACCGCGTCGGCGAGTGTGCGGAGCCGGTCGGGTGGCACATCGCGTGGCACCGCCAGTGCGCGAATCGTGCCCAGAGAAAATGTCACGCCCTGCTCTTGTAACGTGGGCACCAGCGGAAACTGTGGTAGTCGCCCAGTCGCCATGGCGCCAAGACTTCGGATGCGGCCGGCATCGAGCAGCGCACGCGCCTCGGCGAGACTGCAGACGACGATGTCGAGGCCGCCGGCCATCAGCTCCTGGAGCGAGGGGGCGGCGCCGGCAATTGATACCCAGATCACATTCGATGGGTCGAGATGGACTGCGGTCAGCCATCCGGCCAACGCCAGATGCCAAATGCCCGCTGTGGCTGTACCTGACGCCCGCATCGTCCCCGGCGCAGCGCGGATCGCCTGTTCAAGGTCGCCGAGGGTCTGCCACGCCGCATCGCTGCGTACGAAGACAGCCGCCGCATCTCGGTTCACGAGCCCGAGCGGGGCGAAGTCGCGATAGCTGATGCTCGTCATCTGCCGCCAGTGCAGAGTGGCGATCTCCACAGTGACAAGCGTCATCGTGTACCCGTCCGGGCGGGCGAGCGCTCCCCGGCTGTGCCCTGTGACACCGTCTCCACCGGTGACGTTGATCACGTTGACGGGAACGTCGAGATCCTGCTCGAGGAGTGTCGCTAGCTGTCGTGCCACCCGGTCCGATCCGCCGCCCGGAGCCCACGGGCACACAAGCAGAATAGGTGCAGTCGGAAAGCGCCCCTCCGACGCGCATCCTCCCGTCAGAATGGCGACGCCAACCAGCGTAAGGACGTAGCAGCGTGGCAAAGTGGTACGACGCGTATGATACAAGACGGTCTCCAGCTCGTCTCAGCAGCATTCGCAATGAGATTCATCGTTCCTCTGTTGCTCGTCTTAGCGACGCTGGAGCTCTCTGCGGACGTGCAGGAGACGGATGCGCGCGCGAACCAGGAGGCCGGCAGAAAAGCATATGAGGCCCGCTGCGCCAGCTGTCATGGATCCGACGGCGCTGGCGGCGGGCACGGCCCGAGCATCGTCGACATCTCTCGGCCACGCGCCGGTTCACCAGAGGCGCTTCGAGATCTGATCCGCAAGGGCATTCCCGAGGCCGGCATGCCGGCCACTCCCCTCCCCACCACGCAGGTCGACGCCATCATCGGCCATCTCGCCCTCCTGCGAGCGTCGGCCGCGGACCACCCTGCTCCCGGCGACGTTGCTGCCGGCGAGGAATTTTTCAACGGGAAAGGAAACTGCTCTGGTTGCCACATCGTGCGCGGCAGAGGGGGAGTTCTGGGTCCGGATCTTTCGGATCTCGCGCGACAGAGAAAACTGGGGCAGATCGAAACTGCGCTCAATACGCCGGGCTCATCCTCATCGTACCGATCAGTGTCGGTACGAATGCGCAACGGCCAGCACGTGCGCGGACTACTGAAATACGAAGACTCGCTGGATCTCGGAGTGCAGGGTCTCGAAGGAACGTTCCACTCGATTTCTAAGAGCGAGGTTGCGGAAATAACGCCCGAGCAGTCGCTGATGCCAAAAACGGAAGGATCTCCGGAGGACCTCCGTAACCTCCTCGCGTATCTGACTCGACTGACCATTGACCGTTCTCCCGCAGCAACGTTCACGGGCAGCGCGCCAATGGGAGCGGGCACACACTTCGCGGATATCGCCAGCCCGAAGGCCGGCGAGTGGCCTACGTATCACGGCCATCTGAGCGGGAACCGTCACAGCGCATTGGACCAGATCAACTCGCGCAATGTGGCGCAGTTGGCGCCCAAGTGGATATTTCCGGTTTCGAGCGAGTCGGAGCGCGCACTCCAAGTCACGCCCGTGGTCGTCGATGGGGTGATGTACGTCACCGCCGTGAACGAAGCAGTCGCGCTCGACGCCCGGACCGGTCGCCAGATCTGGCGCTACAGCCGCCCGCGTACAAAAGGTGTCATCGGCGATGCCGGGAGCGGCATCAACAGGGGCGTGGCCGTTCTCGGCGATCGAATTTTCATGGTCACTGACCACGCGCACGTGATTGCGCTCCATCGGCTGACAGGCCACCTGCTGTGGGATGTCGAGATGGCCGACTATCGACAGCACTACGGCTCCACGAGCGCCCCCCTGGTCGTTAACGACTTGGTGATCGCCGGTGTCTCCGGCGGCGACGAAGGAATTCGCGGCTTTCTCGACGCCTACAAAGCCAGCACCGGTGAGCGCGCCTGGCGCTTCTGGACGATCCCGGCGCGAGGCGAAGCGGGCTCGGAGACGTGGATCGGCAAGGCACTCGAGCATGGGTGCGGCGCGACGTGGCTGACGGGCACCTACGATCCGGAAGCCAGGCTGCTCTATTGGCCGACAGGCAACCCGTGCCCCGACTACAACGGCGATGAGCGCAAGGGCGACAATCTGTATACAGACTCCGTGGTGGCGCTGGATCCCGACACCGGCAAACTGAAGTGGCATTACCAGTTCACGCCACACGACCTGCACGACTGGGACGCGACGGAAACACCGATGCTAGTGGACGCCGAGTTCCGAGGCCGTCAACGGAAGTTGCTCGTGCAGGGAAATCGCAATGGCTTCTTCTACGTCCTCGACCGGCTCACGGGCGAGCTCCTGATGGCGGAGCCGTTCGTGAAGAATCTGACGTGGGCGAGCGGTATCGGGCCAGATGGACGCCCCAAACTGCTGCCCGGCCACGCGCCGACACCTACCGGCGCTCGGGTGTGCCCCGCGGTCGCAGGCGCAACGAATTGGCCGTCAACCGCGTTCAACCCGACGACCGGGCTCGTCTACCTGATGGCTGAAGAGTCCTGCAACATCTACACGAAGAACTCCGAATGGTGGAAGCAGGGCGAATCGTTCTACGGCGGCGGCACGCGCGCGGCGCCGGTCGAGAACGGCGGCAAATTCCTTCGCGCCCTCGATCTCGAGACGGCGCAGGATCGCCTGGGAAATACCGGTCGAAGGGGGGATTCTGCAAAGCGGTGTCATGAGCACGGCCGGTGGGCTGGTGTTCTACGGCGACGGAAGCGGCGCCTTCGTCGCCGTCGACGCGCAAACCGGAAAACTGCTGTGGCACTTCCGGACCGGCCAGAGGTGGAAGGCCGGTCCCATGAGCTACACCATCGCCGGGAAGCAGTACATCGGCATGACGGCCGGGTCGACCATCATGGCGTTTGGTCTTCCCTAGTGGAGTGTATCCGGCGAATTAGTACCGATTGGCGACGAAAGCCAGATGACACCGAGCGCGAGCCCACAGATGACGCTGATCACAAAAGACCGGCCACAGATGACACAGATCACGCAGATTGTCGATACGCGGACGAGCGGGCCGGCGGCCGTAGGCCGTGGCCGAGCGGTGACGGCCACCGGACGACATGAGAGCCTCGCAGCTGTACGCTCTCTCATGTCTCCGGTGGCCCTCACCGCTCGATCGCGCAGGCTTCGCCTGCGCGCCCCGCTCGTCACCGCATCTGTGTCATCTGCGACATCTGCGGCCTTGGTTTGAATCGCCGCCGCCGGCCACCTCAGTCCTGATTCAGCGGAAACAGTCCACTAATTCGGTTTCTTGACCGGTTTCTGCTTGATGAACTCTTCGAACTCCTTCAGCAGCGTCGGATCGGTCGGGCGGCCGTAGATCTCGCCAGACTTGTACTTGCCCGTATCAAACTTCTTCTTCACCCACTCGTCGCGAAGACGCTGAGTCCTCGCCGATTCGATCACTTCCTCGACCAGTTGAGGCGGGATGAACAAAATGCCGTCGCGATCGCCCAGGACGATGTCTCCGGGCATGACGATGGCATCACCGATACGGATCGGCACATTCACACCGGTGAGCATGACGTTGGTCAACGAACCGGGATGCGTGCCGCGGTAGTACGCCGGCATGCCGGTCTTCTGAATGCGACTCAGATAGAAGAGCGCGCCGTCAACCACGAGTCCCGTACCGGTCGTCTTCTGAACGTAATAGGCCAGCTTGTCGCCGACGAACGTCCCCCCCTCGACCTTTCCGAACAGATCGACCACTACCACATCTCCCGACTGCAGCATGTCGATGGCGGTCTGGTTGCGGAGCTGTCCCAGTCCTTTCTCGGTCGCCTCCTTTTGCACTGCATCGGCGAGGTCCGGTCGCGTGGGCATGAACTGCACGGTGAAGGCGCGGCCGACCAGTCGCTTCTCCGGAAGCAGAACCTGCCAGTTTGCTTCGTACTGGTTGGTGTAGCCCTTTTGGCGCAGCAGCCCCCACGCCTCCTCGACCTCGAGGCCCATCTCTCGGATGGTCTCGACCAGCGTGTCCGGAACTTTGGGGCGGCCGTCAGAAAATCGATCGTACGGGTTCTGCGGTGTGTAGCGCGCCATTTCTGCGGGCGTGAGGTTCTGTACCTGACCAACCAGATCAGCTGTCAGGGCCGCGGTCATCGCAAGGGCGCCTAGCACGAAGCGTTTCATGTCCTACCTCCTAGACACTATGACGCTGCGCGGTCCACGATGCGGCGAGGTACTCGCCCATATCGAGTGAACCGGAGAGCGTGTCGCCGTTTACTTTGCCGCTGAACCGATACGACAACGCATCGCCATGCCGTTCGGTTACGTGACTTGCCAACATCACCGCGTCGCCTCTAATCGTTCCCGAGACGTCGCGAGCAAGGAAATCGCCCTGGTGCGTGCCCTGGAGTCGATTCCCATCCTGATGGATATGGAGGGTATGGATCGTGCTGCGCGCCGAGTACTGAATCTGAACCTCCCATCGGCCGGACAAGTTGGTGACCGGCGATGCGGGAGCGTCGACTCGCTCGAGACTGTGCTTTGCAGACAGTACCCTGAAGAATCCGCTGGGCAACGATCTTCTCATCGCCCGAGGCCATCATGGCTGACGTGATCGACAGGCCGGTGTCGCCCTGAACATCCGTTCTCTGCGTTCCGCCGCCACCACCCAACAGGATTCGCGGCTCGCCCTTATCCAGGAGGTCTGCGGCGTAGGGCCCACTGATGCCCAGCTTGCGAGAATCCCAGCGCAAGGTGACGCGCGGGCTGCGATTGCTGAGGCTCGGGCCGGGTTCTCGCTGCACGGCGGTGGTCACGCCGGGGATCGTGGAGACACGATCGGCGATGTAGTCGCAACGCGCGACCCACTGTTTCCATTCGGCGTCGTGGTCGCGCGTCACCCAACTCTCCACGGCCGCCAACATGCCGACTATCTCTTCGCGACCGACCTTCATTGCGCGTGAGTATCCGTGATGCGGCGCGCTGTGGACCCACGCGGCCTTCACGAGATCCTTGCGACCGAGTAGCAGCCCCGCGCTTTGGGGCCCGCGGATGTACTTGCCGCCGCTGTAGGCGACCAGCGTCGCCCCCCGCTTCAGGTGAATGTTCGGAATCGTCAGGATCTCGGCGGCCGCGTCCACCAGTACGGGAATGTGATGCGTTTTCGCAATGCTGGAGATCGCCTCAGTGGACATCGGCCCCGTGTCGTTCCGGGGACCCGCGAATATGTAGATCATCGCTGTCTTCGGACCGATGGCGAGCCGTAGTGCCTCCGGCGTGTCGACCTCCATGATCCTGACGCCCACCGCGCGTATCGCCGCGTCGTAGACGTTGCGCGAGTGTGTGGGGATGATGACTTCGTCTTTGTCGAAGCCCGCAAGGTTTGGAATGCGAACGTGCAGGTCCGGGTTTCCACCGGCGACACAGGCAGCAGTCGCGTGCGACATTGCCGCGGCGCAGCCGGCGCTGACCATTCCCCATTCCGCGCCAGTCAGTTCAGCCAGTCGCTTGCCGACTGCTTCCATGAGCTCGTCGAGATGCACGTGCTGCTGATTCGCCGCACTCTTTGCGGCGCGAACCTCTGGCAGCTCGATCGAACCGCCGATGATGGTCAGCGTGCCCCGACAGTTGATGAGCGGCCTGACGCCGATCGCCTTGTAGATATCGGAGCCGACCGGTACGTCGTTGTGCAAGCCCTGTAGGGGCGGTTCGCTAACCGCCCCCGCGAGACGCGAGGCGGGCAACACGCTGCCCGCGCCGAACAAACTTGCCAAGCGAAACAGTTGGCGGCGGCTGAACATGGCTAAAAGATCAGCTTCATCCCCAACTGCATCTGGCGCATGTTCGGATAGGCAGTGCTGGTGGCGCTGATACGTCCGAACGTTGCCGAGCCGAATACCGCGTTGGGCTGGCCATAGTTCACGTTGTTGAAGGCGTTGAAGATCTCGGCGCGCACCTGCAGTCGGACATCTCCACCGATGGGGATGTTCTTTGCCATCGACAGATCGGTGATGACCACTTTGGGCCCCCTCAGCAAATTGCGCGGCGCGTTGCCAAATGTAAACTGCGCCGGCAGGGCAAACGCCGACGGATCGAAGCAATTAATCAGGTCTCGGTTGGTCGGGCTCTGCTGGCAATTGAGCTTCGGCACGGAACCGACGAGATCCGGGCGTTGGATCCCCGAGCGGCCGATGTTTGCGCGGTCGGTGCCGATCGTCACGTTGACGGGCGTCCCGCTCTGGATCGTCGTCGCGCCGCCTATCTGCCATCCAGCCACGACGTACTTCAGAACCGGGTTTGACGAGTCCTTGAGAAACGGCACGTCGTAGATGTAGCTCGCGACGAAACGGTGCGGAACGTCCCAGTTCGCGGGCCCGTAGTCCCTCTCGATGTTGTAGTTGTCCATCGCCTCGCCGCCGCCGTTGGAATGCGTGGCCATGTCGCGGGTGCGCGACCAGGTATAGTGCGCGTCCGCCTGTAAGCCTCGACTCATCCGACGACGCAGGATGAGGCTGACCGCATCGTAGTCTGCGATCAGGTCGTTTTGGATGATGCGTCGCGTGGTGAAGCGCTGGTTCGGGCGCCGCGGATCCACTGGGCCTTCCCCCGGCTGCGGCGTGTTGTTGTAAAAGCTGCGATCCAGGTTGCTCGTGTTCGAGCCGACATACTGGACGTCGAGCGCCGTGCCCGCCCAGAGTTCCCGCTGGACGTCGAAACTCCACTGGTGCTTTTTAGCGTTGGGAAGGTGCCGCGTGGGGGAAATCATGTCCGGGCGTCCAGCCGGGCCCACGACGCCGAACGGCCGCTCGAAGGACAACGTCGGGTTCGCGGTGTCCGAGCTGAATGTGATGACAGCGGCCACCGGAGGGTTGTTGGTCAGGAATGTGAACGAATTCATCTGGTTCGGGTTGTAGTAAATCCCGTACCCGGCGCGGAGAACGGTGTTCTCGTTGAGGCGATAGGTCGCACCCAGCCGCGGGGCGATGTCCTTGTAATTCGGCTCATGGAACTCGAAGCCCTCGGCGGGAAAACTCGTCGGGATGATGGTCTCGAAGTCTTCGGCCAGCATCGACGCCAGTCCGGCATAAGTCTGCACCGGAGTGTTCAACTCGTAGCGCAAGCCGAGACTGAGCGTGAGGTCTTGTGACGCCTGCCACACGTCATTGACGAAGAACCCATTGCGCCACCCTCCGACATGCCCTTGAATCTGATCGGTCGGTGGAATGATCGTTCGGGGCAGCCCCAACATGAAGTCGGCGACCGGATGGCCCGTCATATCGCCTGTGAAGTTGAAGCGCCCGCGCGGATCGTTCGCCGCGAGCCGGCCGGTGGCCAGCCGCCGCACATCGAATCCAGCCCGGACGTTGTGCGATCCACGCGTATACGCGAGGACGTTCGAGGCCTGAAACGTCGTATCGAATTGGAACCAGTTGGTGCCACTTCCACCCGTTCCAGCGAAGGCGTTTGTCAAATCGATAGTCGGGATGCCCGGATTGTTGAACCTGACGTCGCCGTCGAAGCCTGGAATTCCGAGCTCCACTCCTGCAGGCGTGAGGTCGTTGACCGCGAAATCATTCAACGTGTCGAAAGCGACCCGGTGATAGCCAATGCGGAAATCGTTGTACAAGTTCGACTTCAGCGTGTGCGTGTACGAAACCAGCGTGTTGTGGTTGACGCGCGGCTGGTTGATCACCTGGGTCGGAAGCGCCGCAAAAGCGGGGTTGCCGGTGAGGCTGTCATGCCAGTTGTAGCGGACCGAAAGCCGGATTGTGTTGCCGAGATTCTGATCGCCGCGTATCAGGAACTGATTGACGTTCTCGGTGTTGGCAACCGTGGTTTGCACATTCGAGGCGATACCGGGGCGGTTCGGCGCGGGGTAGAACTGCAGGAACCGGCGCGCGATGGCGGACAGCTGCGTACTCGGAATGATGTTGCCCGGGTACAACTCGCGCGTGAACGGATTGCGAATCGTGCCGCTGATCTCGGAGAAATTGCCCTCGCGCATCAAAGCCGTCGGGACCGTGGCGATCGGGCTTGTCAGCGCCTCTGCCCGGACACCTTCGTACGCCGTCATGAAAAACGTCTTGTTGCGACCGTCGTAAAGTTTCGGAAGAAGGACTGGCCCGTCCATCTGAAAGCCGAACTGGTTGCGACGCCGCGGGTTCGCCGGGTTCGCGCGGTTCTCGAAGTACCCGCGCTCATCGAGCGCGTCGTCCTGAAAGAACTCGAAGACCGAGCCGTGCGCCGTGTTGGTGCCGCTTTTGGTCACCACATTGATGTGGACGCCGAGGTACGACCCGTACTCTGCCGACGTGCTGCCGGTTTGGACTTGAATCTCCTCCACCGCTTCTGCGATCGGCCGCATGCTGGTGGCCGCCAGCAAGTTCGCGGAGGAATTGATGCCGTCGAGCGACAGGCTGTTCTGGATCTCTCGCTGTCCCGCTCCTCTGAAACTGAGGCCGATATCACTGTTCAGGCCGCCCAGGACGCCCGGCGTCCCGCTTGCCAGGTTCCAGACGTTGCGCCCGCTCAGCGGCAAGTCGACGACTTCCCGTTTGCCGATCGTTTCCGAAACCGCGGCGCTGTCGGTGGCAAGAAAAGTTGCCGCAGACTCGACCGTCACTGATTCGGCGAGGCCGCCAACCTGCATGACGGCATTCGTGCGAACCACCTGATTGTTGGCCACTTCGACGCCGGTCGTCTTGAACGTCTGAAAGCCCGAAACCGCTACGCTGATCTCATACGTGCCGATCCGGACAAACTGGATGTTGTAGTAGCCCTCGGCGTTCGTCGTCGCCTCGTAGGTATCCTTCGTGCCGACATTGACGGCAACGACCTGGGCGCCTGGTACCACAAGGCCGCCGCTGTCGGTCACGGTTCCGACG
Organism: uncultured Acidobacteriota bacterium; assembly: GCA_963846425.1. Classification (GTDB taxonomy): domain Bacteria; phylum Acidobacteriota; class Vicinamibacteria; order Vicinamibacterales; family UBA2999; genus JACCSI01. The sequence goes on from CAWJVW010000005.1 coordinate 1,069,313, forward strand.
AGCGCTGTTTGAGAGGCAAGTTGCGCCCACGCGGCGGTCGCGAAAAACAACCCGAAGCAGAGCGACAACGACATTCGACGAATCATCATGACCCCCTCTTTTGTTCAGTCCACAACGGACGCGAGATGCCGTTGAGATCCCAGACCACCCGGCCACCTTTGACCGTCAGCTCGCACTCGAGTTTCTGATCGCCCATCAACTTGCCGCCCGCCACGTCGACAAACCCGAACTTGCCACGCCGGACACTCAACACCGCGATATCGGCCTCAGCTCCGACGCCGAGGTGACCGAGGTCCGGGCGCTTGATGACCTCTGCCGCCCGCGAAGTGTTCGCTTTGATGACATCCGCGAGCGGCATGCCCATGTTCAGGAACTTCGACATGGTGTTGAGAATGTCCTTCATGCCGCTGTTCTGGCTCCCGATGTGGAGGTCAGTGCTGATCACATCGGGAGCAAACCCCTCCGCCATCGCGGGAACCGCTTGCCGGAACAGAAAGCTGCCACCGCCATGGCCCGCGTCGAAGATGACGCCGCGCTTCCGCGCCTCCCAGACAAACTTTTGCACCTTGCCGTTGTCGTCCACGATCGGGATTCGGCCCGCCACGTGTGCGTAAGTGTGAGTCAGGATGTCGCCCGGACGCAGATGCTTCAGCAGGAGGTCCTCCAACGAGAGCGGCGGCGTATGACCTCCGAAATCGACCATGACCGGCACATTTGTCTCTCGGCCGGCTGCCACGGCACGCGTCACTGGGTCCCATTCCGGTCCGCTGTAATGCGCAACCTTCACCCCAACGATCAGTTCTGGATGCTGCCGGATCCGCATCGCCGTCAGCTTCGCGTCCATATCGGAGAGGTTCTGCTCGACAGGTCCCCCTCTCATGCCTGAACCGACGATGTTCAGGAAGGAGAGCACGCGCGTTTGTGAGCGGTCGATGACCTGCTCCTTGAACTTCGGAAAGCTTCTCCACCCGGCGCCACCCACGTCGACGAGCGTCGTTTGCCCGGCCCGGAAGGAATGGCTGTCTGGTTGAACCGCACTGTAGCCGTCGCTGTATTGCGACTCTTCATCGTGGCCCCAGAACACGTGCGCGTGGATGTCGATGAGACCTGGCGTGACGTAGAAGCCAGTGGCGTCTGCGACATCCCGAGCTCGCCCGCTGGCGATGTTAGCGGCGATTAGAGCAACCTTGCCACCACTGACCGCCACATCCATGACGGCGCTGACACCGTTCTTCTGATCGATCACGTGACCGCCCTTGATCAGGAGATCGAACTCCGGCTTCTGCGCAGAGAGGGGCGGGGCTAGGATGGCAGCCAGTGCGATCAGACCGAGCAACGCACAGCATCGGACCTGCGGTGAATGCTTCGCCACGTGTTTCTCCTCGAAGAATTTCATGAGAGGACGTCGAACGCTGCCTACCATGGCGGCAGCCGGGGGCTGGAGTCAAGAGAGATGCTGTGACTGGAAGCGGTTCACGCACGCGGCTGGGTGGGAACCGGCTATCATGACGACTCGATTCCAACGTCGTTTGACCGTCAGTTTGGGCGTCGTGGCCCTCGAAGGGAGTGTTCGTGCGCGTCGTCGCGTGCATCCTTGGCGTGTTCACCCTCGCGGCCGCAGTTGAAACGGCGACGCGCCCTTCCAGCCGAATCCCGCACGTCGTCTACGTCGGAACCTATACCGGCGAGATGAGCAAGGGCATCTATGCGTTCACGTTCGACGACCGGTCTGGAGGACTGACGCCGCTCGGCCTGGTCGCCGAGACACCCAGCCCAAGTTTTCTGACCTCCAGCACGAACGGGAGCTTCGTGTTCGCTGTGAACGAGCTGCAGTCATTTGGAGGCGCGCCGGCAGGGAGCGTCACATCGTTTGCCGTCGATCCGGCGACCGCGAAGCTTACCGAGATCAGCGTGCAACCGTCGCAAGGTGCCGGTCCGTGTCATCTGGAGCTCGATCGAACGGGAAGGTATCTCGCAGTGGCCAATTACGGCGGAGGAAATTTTGCGCTTTTTCCCGTCGGCGCCGACGGCCGGCTGCGCCCGGCGACGAGCGTGGTCGACGGAAAAGGGACTGCGACGAAGCCGCTCGGCCATGCCGTAGGCTTCGATGCGGACAACAAATTCCTGATAGCCGCCGACAAGGGGCTGGACCGGATTCTTGTCTACCGGTTCAACGCGACGGACGGCCGCCTGACCGCCAATCAACCGCCCTCGGCAGCGTTGCCCTCCGGTTCCGGCCCGCGGCACTTTGCGTTTCATCCGAACGGGACATGGCTGTTCGCCATCAACGAACTAGCGGCAACCATCACCACCTTTTCGTGGGACAAGAAATCTGGCAGCCTCACGCCGTTGGGCAGCGTATCGACCAGACCCGCGGATGTTACGACCGGCTCGACGGCCGAGATCGCCGTGCACCCCAGCGGCCGGTTTGTGTATGGATCCAACCGCGGGCACGACAGCATTGCCGTATTCACCGTCGGCGTCGGCGGCGCGCTCAGCCTCCTCGAACACGAGTCGACGCGCGGTCAGACACCGCGGAACTTCGCGCTCGATCCCACCGGCCGCTGGCTGATCGCGGCCAATCAGCGATCCAACACGCTGGCCGTCTTCAGCATCGATCAGACCAACGGCGGATTGTCACCCGTCGGACCATTGACCAGCGTCGGTTCGCCGGTGAGCATCCTCTTCATGAGGTGAGCATGGACCGCCGAACCTTTGTCCGGCTGCTGGCCGCCTCCGCAACGTTCCAGATCCGTTCGGATGCACCAGCGCTGCGGGTGGTGTCCAGCTTTGCCCCATCGGCGGAGCCCGGCATGCCGGGCCCTTATCCGGGCCGCGTCGTGTCGGTCACCTCGGAGAAGTGTGTGGATACCTCCACGGGCGAGGCCAACGACGAAGCTGTGCGCGAGATGATGGCGCGAGGCATGCGCGAGCTGACAGGCGCCAGTACAACCGGTGATGCGTGGCGGCGCTTCTTTCATCCATCAGATGTCGTGGGCCTCAAAGTCAACTGTGGGGGCTACCCGTTCTGCGTGTCCGCGTACGAGATTGTCGCCGAGATTGTTCGCCAACTCACGGGAGTCGGCGTGCCTCTTTCGCAGATCTACGTGTACGAGCGTTTTCAGAACCAGATGGACGAGGTGAACTACGCGCCACAGCTGCCCGATGGCGTGCAAATCGTCGCGGCTGAACGCGCCAACCGGAATGTCGACAACAGCGGCTACGATCCGGCCATCTACCTCGAGGCAGATCTCTTCGGCGAAGACGACACGCGATCCAACTTGATGCGTCTGGTGTCACGACGTCTGACGAAGATTATCAACATCCCTAACATGAAGGATCACGGCGCCACCGGGGTCACGGGGTGCCTGAAGAACATCGCCTACGGCAGCTTCTCCAACGTGGCGCGCACCCACCAGCGAGGCAAGTCACACACGTATTCCGTCGTCGGTACGCTGGCCGCGATCGAGCCGTTGAGATCTCGAACCGTGCTGCAGATCATGGATGGCCTGCGCGGCGTGTGGCACGGCGGTCCCTTCGCGAGAACAACGCGCTACGTTTTCTACCCTCGCCAGATTCTGTTTGGGACCGATCCAGTGGCCATCGATCGCCTGCTGCTCGACATTATCGAGAAGGAGCGTCGCGCGCACGGCGCGATCTCCATCTGGGACCGCTCTCCCAGCTCCCTGAGGATCGATGATACGCGGGCGCGGGATGCGGATCCCAACGTCAACATCATCATCCGCGAGCCAGGACATGTAGAGTACGCCTCGAGGCTCGGCCTCGGCGTCTACGATCGCGAGCGAATCAAGGTCCAGGACGTGACCGTATGACGTCGCTGCTCGTACTGCTTCTCTCAGTGCCATGCGTTTACTGGGGGCAGGGCATCGAGAGTCGAGCCCCGCTCGAAGCTGTCGGAATCAAGCGATTCTGCACGGAGGCAGACCTCGTGTCGCGGGAACCGCTGCCGACCCCCGGCATCACTGCGCGCGCCGGATTGGCCTCGCCCACCCGCAGCCCTTGGATTGTCGCGAATGGCTGGCGCTTCACGCGACACCCCGGCACCAAGTACGCCTACGACGTGCCAGCCGGAAAGGCCGTACTCGCAGCGGCAGAGGCTTTCGCGTACGGCGGGGATGCAATCCTGAAGATCGACCCAGCAGACTTGAACAATCTTGGAGAGATGGTGACCTTCCTGGAGGGCCTGCCGCCCGTCGATCTCCCGGTTGTGTCGGACCTGGCAGTTGTCGACGATGGGTCGGCCATCACCGGCGAGGTGATGAATCTGCTCGCGCGTCGGAATTTGCTATTCGAGGTGGTGCAGGCGCCCTCGGCGCGGTTTCGTATCAACATCGCCGTCGGTAGCCCTGAGTACCCCCGCGAAGACGCCGCGGATCCCAGCGCCTTCGCGCTGAAAATCCGTCGCCAGCTCACCGACGAGCAACGGGCCTTGCGCGTGTTCGGGAGCGAGGTTGTGATTTGCCGGCTCACGGGGGACGGCAGGCGAATCAGGTTGCACCTGATCAACTACGGCGGGCGGGAGATCGAGGGGCTGCGCATTCGGCTGCGCGGGGCTTTCCGCGAAGGCGAGGCGCGCGTGGCCGGCGTCGGACGCGTCCCGCTTCAAGATCACATCGTTGCGGGCGAAGCTACCGAATTTTCCATTCCGCGAATCGTCACCTATGCGGTGATCGATCTCGTGCGTTGAGCGCTAATCTGCCCAATCGCCCTAGCGCGTTACCCACACACGGCCATCCTGGTTGATATGTACCTAGAGCGCCGCCCAAACCCTTCGTCGTGATTTCGTAGAGCGATGGAGTTGCGTGCATGATCGGAGAGAACTCCGTGCCTTCCAGGCGAATGTCAGCGGGGTTGAGAGCATCCACCGCAGTGGCATAGTTGCCATTGGCCTCACGAAAACGACGCTGGCGATAGTAGAGGCGCCGAAGAGCCCACTTCACCCGCTCGTCTGGATCCTCGACGAACGCCTCCGTTCCTTTGCCGGCTGGCACGCCCGAGAACTGCACGTAGCCCCAGCGCTCAGGCATATGCATGTTGATCGCGCCCTGGGCACTCCAGACCCAGTTGGCTTCCGGTAGTGGATCGTTGGTACCGGGTTTGAGGCGTTTTGTATACCGGCCGCCCTTGACATCGACCTGCCATTCCACGCGCGAGAAGTTGACGCGCCATCGATCGCCGGGCCGTGGCCCTTTCCGATCCGGTGCCGCCTCGCGAAGCATGTTCCAGGGCATGGCGATCTCGACAGTCCAGCCCTCGTCACGATCGCCCGGTCGATTGATCGTGCCCCGCACGTCGACGCCGACTTGCAGGCCAGCAATGTCCCACGCGTGAATCGCTGGACCACCGTCCCGGTACGGCTTGATCAACAGCAAGTCCCACGCCGTGCCCAGCGCGTTCACCTCGAGCTCGTAGTACGCGTGGGTGTCGCCATCAGGATCGATGAAGATCTCGAAGTCGTTGTCCTGGAAGAGTACAGAGTCACGAGCGGTCAGCGTTCCCCAGACGTCGGGCTCCTCCATCTCGGCTCCGACATAGAAGTACTCGTCGTCCCACAACATCTTCGCGCGCGTGCGGAAGCGCGGTGCCGGGCGGCTGTCACTTTCGATGTCGATAAATGGGTCGGACCAGGAAGTCGCCGACCAGCCAGGTTCGTCGAGCCTGCCATCGACATTCAGTGGGGATGGCGAGCGATAAGCAACGTAGCGTCGCGGCGCGAAGGGCACGGCCTCCAAATCGGGCCCCGAGCGCAGTTGGGTCACCGTCCCGGGCAGGAAGAAATATGCTTCAGTGCCCGCGAGCGCGTTCATATACGCTCGGCTTCCCTCAGGGCCCAACACAAAGAACGCGTTGTCGAGCGCATCACCGGCCATTCCGCTGCTCGCGAGGACTGCGACAGTCAGTACCCCCTGCACAGGTCTGCCTGTGCGCGGATCCATGATGTGCGAGTACGTCACGCCCTCAGCCTCGAACGACTTTTCGGAACCGCCGGCCACAGAAAGCGCCCGGTCTTTCAGCCGGACAGTGAGGGCGGTTTTCCGGGAATCGATCGGATCCTGGATCTCGACGTCCCATCCATCGCGGCCGGGGGGCGCACCGAGCCCGTAGATCGTGCTGCCTCCGGCGCTGACCAAGGCGGCGGCGATCTGCCGCTGTCTCAGTAGCCGGACGACGCGATCGACCGCGTAGCCTTTGGCGATGCCTCCGAGATCCAACTCGACGCCGGCGTGACTGAACCTGATCGTTCGGTCAATCGGATTCGCAATCACATGAATGCTCCCGACGTGGCGACGTGCCGCCTCGAGCTCTTCGTCGCGGGGCACATGGCCTTCTCCACGGAAGAAGCCCCATGCTTTCATCAGTGGGCCAACCGTGATATCGAACGCGCCATTGGAGTCGCGGTTGTATCGCGTGGCGTCGACGATCAGGTCGAACAGCTCCGCTTCGACAGTGACCGGGCGTTCGGCAGCCTCGTCGTTGACGCGTGATAGAGCGCTGTCGGCCTTGTAGTGACTCATCAGCCGGTCGATCCGGTCCACCTCGTCGAACGCTTCGTCGACGATGCGAGGCAAGGAAGCCGGATCGTGGCCATAGGCCTCGATGGCGTACACGCATGCCATGGACAGGCGGCTTGCTTCGTAACGATAGAGAGGTTGTTGCTCGAGGTCTGCCGAGTGAAACGACCCGGCGCCGAGACACAGGGCGACGAACACCAGGGCGGCACGGATCGCCGATGAGTTCCGCGCGGGGCGCAGGGTTATCCTCTCTTCCCCAGCACCTCGCGAAGACGCCGGGCGACGATCTTTTCTTCGTCTGGTCGCATCATCCAGACGCCGACGACGACGGCTCCGCCTTCTGAGCGAGTGCCAATCGAAGGCTCGCCGTCGCGAAGAGCCTTCACGACATCCGCCGCCGTGATCCCTTTCGCTGCCGCGTCCCAGGAGATCCGCACGTGTGGCACGTGGTTGGCGACCTCGGGCACAAAGATCTCGGCCGTGACACCGGGCAAGTCGGCCGCGCCTTTCCGAATCGCGTCGGCGCGTTTGTCGAACTCACGCCTGTCCTGCTCGTGATCTTTCTTCAGGTAGAGATCAAGGGCGACGAGCATGCCCAGCATCTCTTCTTTGTTCACCTTCATGCCCCGGCCGACCGTGTCGGAATTCGGGGGCCCATTCAAGCGCGCCGCCGCGATGAGGTCCTTTCTGCCGAGCAGCAGCCCGGCACTCTGAGGTCCACGGATACCCTTCCCGCCGGAGAACGCCACCAGGTCGAAGCCCATCCTGGTGTACTTCCACAGATTGTCTACGGGCGGGACGTCCGCAGCGGCATCATTGAGCGTGGGAATCGAATGTTTTTTTCCGAGCTGGGCGAACTCTTCGTCTTTGATCTGCCCGACGAAGTTGTTGGCATTGTAGAAGAGCATCATGGCGGTCTTGTCGCTGATCGCCCGTTCGAGATCCTCTCGCGACTCCACCTCCACCATGTGAAGGCCGCAGTTGCGAACCGCATGGTCGTAGCCAAAGCGGTGGGACTTCTGGATGATGACTTCGCTCTTCATGCCGGACAGGTTCGGAAGATTGACGATCTTCTGCCGGTCCGTGCCCGTGAGGATGGCTGCCGTTCCAAGGGTAAGCGCCGACGCGGCGCCCGACGTGACCATCGCGGCTTCGCATTTGAGCAGCGACGCGATCCGCTCGCCGACACGGTCGTTGAGCTCGTCGAGCATCACATAGTGTTTCGAGGCGTAGTTGATCGCCTCCATGACTTCAGGAGGCATGAGCGAGGACGTCATGGCCGTGTACGTCCCAGCGGCGTTGATGAAGGGACGCACGCCAAGCTCCCCGAAGTAGTCACGCCCCTTGGGGGCAGCGGCCGCAGACACGACGCTCGGTCCGATCACGCCGCCGACGAGTGGGAATCCAGCAACGATTTCCAGAAAACGCCTTCGGCTCCACATCTGTCACCTCCCCAGGATGGCGCCCGTGATTATCAGCGATCCGGGAGCATTTTGTTGAGACCTTGATGTTTGTCGTTCGGCCCCACCCGTATAATCTCGGCACGTTTGGCCCTCACCTCCGCCACCGCCTCAGCGTCAACGAAATCATCGCGCCAATCGACGGGCCTCACCAGGGCGCTCGGGTTGTGGGACGTGACCACGATCACGGCGGGAACCATTCTGGGATCTGCCATCTTCGTCGCGGCGGCCTTCGTGCCGCGCGAGGTACCTCATCCCACGCTGGTCCTGCTCCTTTGGGTCGCGGGGGGTCTGATTGCAGTAGCCGGCGCACTGAGCTATGCCGAACTCGGAACGATGTTTCCGGAGGCGGGTGGACAGTACAACTACCTCAAACAGGCCTTCGGCCCGCTGTGGGGGTTCCTCTTTGCGTGGACCTCGCTGCTCGCGATCCAAGCAGGGCCGGTGGCCTACCTCGGAGTGGCATTTGGCAACTATCTCGGGGCCTTCGTGCCGTTCTTCTCCGCCGAGCACGTGATCGCGTCAATCGCCCTGGGACCGTGGACCTGGAAGCCCAACACCGCGCAGCTGGCGGGGGTTTCCGCGATCGCGGTGTTGTCGGCCGTGAACTACTTCGGTATTCGGAAGGGCACCCGGGTCCAGGGTTTTCTGACCGCCGTCAAACTCCTGTCGGTAGCAGGCCTAATCGGCTTCGGCCTGATGGCGCCAGCCAAGGTCTCGGTGGACTGGGTTGCGCCGTTGCCGCAGGGGAGCCTCCTGGCAGCCATGGGCCTCTCGCTGGTCGCGGTTCTCGGCAACTTCGACGGGTGGTACCAAGCGACCCTCTCCGCCGGTGAGATCAGGCGCCCCGAGCGGAATCTCCCGCTGGGCATGATCGGCGGCACCGTGCTGGTGGGGCTGCTCTATCTGCTGGTGAATTTGGTCTACTTCCGGGCGATGCCGCTCACCGAGTTGGGTGCGTCCGCGAGGATCGGCGAGGAGGCCACAACCACTTTGCTTGGTCCCACCGCTGGCCGGCTCCTGGCTGCGGCGGTGTTGGTGTCGATCTTCGGCTGCATTTCGTCGGCAATCATCGGCGCGTCGCGGCTTGGGCTTCCGATGTCCCAAGAGGCGACGGCTTTCCGATGGCTGGCCCGCATTCATCCTCGATACCGGACCCCCACGGCCGGGATCGTGACGCTCGGGGTCTGGTCGACGTTGCTGGTCTTGTCTGGGAGCTACGAGCAACTGTTCCAGTACTCGGTCTTCTCAAGCTTCATCTTCCACGCGATTACCGCATTGGCATTGTTCACCCTCCGACGGACACAGCCGGACACGCCACGGCCCTACCGCGTCGTTGGTTACCCCTGGGTGCCGACGCTGTTTCTGCTGGCAATGACTGGACTGGTCCTGAACACCCTGCGGGAGCGCCCCTTCCAGTCGCTGCTCGGGGTCGGGATGGTGGCGCTCGGTGTCCCGTTTTTCCTGTGGCGCCGGCGTAGCGTCAACTAAGAACTCGTACAGCGTTGGCTTCCCCTTCCAAGGCCCGGCAACCGCAACGGGGATGGCGGCTAGATCGGCTCCCCTATGCGCAAGTGAAAACGCTCGAGCAGATCGGGGATGCTTTGGGGATTCACGTCGAGCGAATATCGTTGCCCAAGTGATCGAAGTGCTTCCGGAGAGGCCGCTCTGGAGCCGCCAAGCGCCACGAGTTCGACAAAGTAGCGTTCGAACCCTGCAGGAGAGATGATCTCGAGGATTCGCGCGGGCTCATCGCCCGCGTTCCAGAACGTGTGCCACTGGTTACGCGGCTTGAAGATAAGGTCACCAGGACCTGCCTCCACCACGTGGTCTCCCAGCAACGCACCGACGCGTCCTTCCGTCACGTAACTGTACTCGTCCTCGCGAGCATGCCGATGAAGCGGAGCGCCCAGTGCCCGCGAGGACATCGGATGTTCGACGAGTGAGAAACCGCCGCCGGATTCAGTACCGTCAATCATGAAACGCACCCCAATGCTCCCGAGGAAGCCCGTCTTGCCGTCATGTGGACCGAGAACTCTTGGCGTCGTGGTGTCCATTTTGCCTCCCAGCGAAAGCTCCCTACTTCTTTGTGAGGAGAGATTTCCGCACTTTCGCCACCACGGTGAAGTTCGGATCCATCTCGCTCGTCGCGTGTTGCAACGCTTGCAGAAGATCGAATGTCCGAAGTGTGACAGAACAGTTGAGTCTTTCATGTAGAGTGCCACCAAACCTAGACTGGAGACGCGAATGACGAAGGCGGAGCAGGGCTTCGGATGAAACGACGGATCCACCGTGCGGTGCTCGCTCTCGCATCGGTCCTCGGCGCGCTCGCACTCGCGTGCGGGCTGCGCGGTGAGCCGCGCGAGCCGATTCGAGTTGGCGTGCTCCACTCACTCACGGGCACCATGGCAATCAGCGAACAGGCCGTGGTGGATGCGACGCTCGTCGCCATCGACGAGGTGAACCAGACGGGCGGTGTGCTGGGCCGACCGGTGGAAGCAATCGTCCGCGACGGCGCCTCGGACTGGCCCACGTTCGCCCGCGAGGCCGAACGCCTGATTCTGCAAGACCGCGTCGCCGCGACCTTCGGGTGCTGGACGTCGGCCTGCCGGAAGCAAGTGAAGCCAGTCGTCGAGCAGCACCGTCACCTGCTCTTCTACCCTCTCCAGTACGAAGGCCTCGAGCAGTCGCCGTACATCGTTTACACCGGCGCGGCGCCGAACCAGCAGATCATTCCCGCCGTGAGGTGGGCAGCCGACAACCTGGGGCGGCGTTTCTACCTGGTTGGATCCGACTACGTGTTTCCCCGCACCGCGAACGCGATCATCCGGGATGTCGTCGGGATCCTCGGCGGCGAAGTCGTTGGCGAGGACTACCTTCTGCTCGGCAGCCGCGAGACGGCGCCGATCGTGGAACGAATTCAGCGAGCCTCTCCGGATGTAATCCTCAATACCATCAACGGCGACAGCAACATCGCGTTCTTCGAGGACCTCCGCCGGGCGGGCGTTCTGCCGGCCAACGTGCCAACGATGTCGTTCAGCATCGCGGAAACGGAGTTGAGCAGCATGAACCGTGCACACGTGGCCGGCGACTACGCGGCCTGGAACTATTTCCAGAGCATCGAGCGCGAAGAGAATCGCGCGTTCCTGGAACGCCTGCACGGCAAGTATGGGACCTCGCGCGTCGCAGCCGACCCGATGGAAGCGGCCTATGTCGGCGTTCACCTCTGGGCGCTGGCGGCGGGAGACGCGCATTCGACCGAAACAGAAGCGGTCCGAAGGGCGCTCGGCGATCAGAGCTATCCGGCCCCGCAGGGCGTGGTGTATGTCGATCCCGAAACACAGCACACGTGGAAGATGGTGCGGATTGGCCGGATTCGATCCGACGGTCAATTCGATATCGTCTGGGAATCGGGAAAACCCGTGCGACCAGTACCATATCCGTCATCTCGATCGCGCGCCGACTGGAACGCGTTCCTCGATGCCCTGCACAACGGCTGGCAGGGGTGGGCCAACCCCGGAGTGGACGCATCGCGCGTGCGGGAGTAGTGTCGCAGCCGCGGCTCGGAACCTAGATGCGCCGACTTTCTCATCAGCTCCTGATTTGGTTCATCCTGATCGCGCTGGTCCCGTTTGCGATCGTGACCTACGTCGCGTACGCGCGCGCCGAAAGCGCGTTACGCGCGGAGGTGACAAACGGCCTGTTCGCAATCGCACACAGGCAAGTCGAGGCGATCGGAACCGTCGTTCGAAGTCACGAGCGAAACGTCACGGCGCTTTCGGGCATTCCGGCTACGGCCGAAGCGTTGTTCGCGCTGGAACGGACGCTCCACGCGGACGGACGAGAGTCACCCACGTATGCCGACGTCGATCGGCGCTTCCGGCCCTTTCTCACCTCCTACGTCGACGCATTCAACTACGTCGACCTCGCGCTCGTCTCGCCCACCGGAGACGTGGTCTTCACGGTCAAGCGAGGCGCCGAGTTCGCAACCAATTTGAGGAACGGCCCGTACCGCGGCACCGGTCTGGGTCAGGCGTTCGAGCGGGCAAACACGCTGCTCATCACTGAGTTCTCCGACTACGCCGTCTATCCAGCGACGAACGAACTGGCCGCATTCGCGGCCGCGCCGGTGCTGCAGGAGAACCGGCTCGTCGGCGTCGTCGCGCTCCATCTGAGTAACGACGAGTTGTATCGCGTGATCAACGATCACAGCGGACTGGGCGAGACCGGCGAAACGCTGCTGAACCGGCGCGATGGCGACCATGTGATCTTCATCACCCCATCGCGACACGATGCCAACGCGGCCTTTCGTCTGAATGTGCCCGTCGGTGCCGCGCACGCGTCACCCTCGCAGCTCTCCGCACTCGGCTACCGCGGCGAGGGACTCGCAGTGGATTATCGCGGCGAGCCGACCCTCGCTGTCTGGCGCTATGTGCCGGCGCTCGGCGGCGGGCTGGTCGTCAAGATCGATTCGCGAGAGGCCTTTGCCCCGATTGCGCGGCTCAAGACACTGGCCTTCGTCCTGGCCGGTGCGACGCTCATCGTTGTGGTACTCGCGGCCTTGTCCGTCGCGCGCTCGATTGCCAGTCCCGTGGTGAAGCTGACCGCGGCCACCGCGCAGATCGCGGACGGAGATCTCAGCCGGCGCGTTGACGTTGACGCCAACAACGAGATCGGGACGCTGGCGCGGTCTTTCAATCGCATGACGTCCCAGCTTGGCGAATCCATCGAGCAGCTCAAGGCGACGACCGCAGCCAAGGAACGGATCGAGAGCGAGCTGCGAGTGGCGCACGACATCCAGATGGGGATCCTGCCGAAGATCTTCCCGCCGTTTCCAAAGAGACCCGAGTTCGATCTCCACGCCATGATTCATCCGGCCCTCGCCGTGGGCGGCGACTTCTACGACTTTTTTCTGTTCGGAGACGACGAGCTGTATTTCGCGATCGGCGATGTGGCCGGCAAGGGTGTCCCCGCGTCGCTGTTCATGGCGGTGACCCTCACGCTCTTCCGCTCGTCGCTCGTCTGGGGCCTCAATCCCGCCGCCATTGTGGCCAAGCTGAATCAGCATCTCTGCACGGACAACGACTCATCCCTCTTCGTCACGATGTTCTGTGGCAAGCTCCAGGTCAATTCGGGCGAGATCGTCTATAGCAACGCCGGCCACAACCCTCCCTATGTGCTCCGCGGCAACGGCAATGTCGATCCGCTGCCGGGCGTCGGCGGGCCGGTGCTCGGCCTGATGGACTCCGCGAAGTACTCGCTGGGCCGCGTGCACCTGCAGCCGCAGGACGCCTTGGTGCTCTACACCGACGGCGTCACCGAGGCGACCGATCGCGGCGATGAGTTCTTCCTCGAGTCGCGGCTCGAGGCTTGTTTGCGCGCGGCGCGCGGCGACACGGCACGACAGGTCGTGGAACGTGTGTCCAGCACCGTGAAGACGTTCACGGCCGGCGCAGCGCAGGCCGACGACATCACGCTGATGGCACTACGCTATTGCGGCACGGCCGATGGCAGCCGGAACGCAGGAGAGAATGCGCCGTGACAGCCTCGCTGTCGGTCACGCTGGTCAACGACCAATCAGAGGTCGAGAGACTTAGCCGACTCGTCGAAGCGTTCGGCGAGGCGGAAGGGGTGTCAGCAGATTCGATCTTCAGCGTCAATCTCGCGCTCGACGAAGTCATCACGAACATCATTCGTTACGCGCACGACGACGGCTGCCGGCAACATCCAATCGTCGTTCGGCTGGCGCTCGAGCCCGGCGTGCTGACCGCGCAAGTGGAAGACGACGGCCGCGCCTTCAATCCGCTGGAAGCGCCGCCTCCCGATCTCAACGCGAGCATCGAGGAGCGGCCGATCGGCGGGCTGGGCATCCACCTGGTTCGAACGATGATGAACTCGGTGGAATATCGGCGAGAGAACGGACGCAACGTGTTGATCATGAAGAAGATGCTGTAGGCTGGCAGCTAGCCGCGGTCTAACGATAGGAGCAAGCGTGGAAGTCTCAACCGTGTCGCACGGCGATGCAATCGTCATCGCGGTCACCGGGCGCCTCGACGGCGCAACGGCCCCCGAGTTCGAAACGCGAATCTTGGATCTGATCGCCCAGGGGCACCGGCGTATCATCATCGATCTCGCCGGGCTCGGCTACATCAGCAGCGCTGGTCTGCGCGTGCTGCTCGTGGCCAGCAAGCGGCTAAGGCCCGAAGCGGGGCGACTCGTCATCGTGGCCCCTGGCGGGCTGGTAAGCAAGGTGCTCGGGGCAACCGGCTTTGAGGAAATACTCGAAACCTATGCGACGCTCGACGAAGCGCTCGCCCGCGCAGAGAAATGATCTCGGACGACCGTCTCGCGGCTCGAACTAAGTTCGTTCGAGCTTGAGGATTGCATCGCAGATCAGGGCAGCGCTGTAGGCCGCGTACTTCCTCTGCCAGTCTGACATCTGCACGTAGATGACCACAGGCAAGGTCCATTCGAGAAGAGCGAGCCAATACGGAACGATATCGGTCTCGAAGATCGTGACCGTGTCGGCGTGGCGCCGCAGGAGTCGAATCACCTCATAAGCCTTGCGGACCGCGGGGTCCGATCCTGTGTAGGTGAACGGTGGTATCTGCTGCAGCGTCGTGCAACTGACAAGACCCCGCTCAAACTCCAGCATCTGCCGCAAGGCGGCGGAATCCTCCGTCTTGATCATCTCGAACTTCACGACCGGCTCGAGGCGAGCCAAATCAGACACGATGTTGCGCGGCCGCGTCTCCGAGAAATCGATCACGTAGATGTTCTCCCGCTCGTCGAGCAGGATGTTCTGCATGTTCAGATCGCCGTGACAGATCGACGTGTACCAGAGTCGCGACTGCTCCTTCCGGCGTGGAAACTCGTGCTGAAGAAAATGATACGGATTGGGAAGATCGATTTCGAGCTCGGGACAAGGGAGGACCGGTGTGTTGGCGGAGACGCCCAACACTTTTTCTGATGCTTCACAGAGTGAGGTAAAGAGCCGACGTGGATCGTGCTCCTCGTAAAGCCTCACAGTTTCCCAGCGGGGCTGCCCGTACCAAGGCTTGAGGATCCGCGTGAACACCGCGTCAATGAGCGACACGACCTCTTCGGCGGGCCGCCGCTGGTAATGATCCCGCAGCCAGACGAGTGAGCTGTCCGGCCCCGTGACGCCAAGAAAGTTGTAGCGCAAGCCAGCCCAGTCGCCCGCGGCTGCGCCCCCGAGAATCGTGGTGCTGTTGTTCAGGATGAAACGTTCGACGTACTTGCGGTTGGCCTGCTCCTCCCGCGAGGTCAGCGCGCGTGATCCAATCTTCAAAACGGTTGGCAGCATACGCCGGCCGTCGGCGTCGTAGCTCACCACGCGGAAGGTCTTCGACATGTAGCCGCCGTGAAGGGGCTTCAATACGATCCGGCGGCAGTCGCGATACAAGGTGCGGGCGATGGTCTCCCACTCGTCGAGCAGCTGCACACCGTCCTCGACGTCGACTGCCAGCAGCTTCTCGCGCCCGTCGCGCAGGCCGGACGGCTGATACCCCCAGACGATGGCGTTCGTGATGCGCCACGCCGGATCAACGTCTGAAATGCTTTCGAGCGACTCCAGTGTCGCAGCTTTCCGGATGACGTCCGTGGGATCGAACACCATGCTGAAGTCGGGTGAGGAAGATGACAGCAGCGCGGCGCGTCCTTCAACGAGGCGGCCCGGTGCACCCTCGCCCGCGCCCAGCCATTCGGCGAGCGCGCCAAAGCCCGACTCGGTGCGCGAGGTCACGGCCGTGTGGGCAACCACGCACACGAGAATGCAGGGCACGTCGCGCTCGGCAAGCCTCATCACCGCCACGATCGCGAGCACCTCGGGCTCGGGGCGAGCCGCTTCGGACGCGAGCGCAAAAACGTCCTCGAGGAGATCGCCCACCGCGAAACTGCCAGCGCACGCGACTTGGAGCGCAAACGCGGGAGAGCCGGCCAGGCCCAGCGCGGAGACGACGTGCAGCGGTGCGTCCGCCGGCTTCTCCGGCAGCAGAAAGTCCGCGATGCCGTGCCCGTCGGCGGGAAGCACGCCGGCAAAGGAGGGCGTTGAGAGAAATGGCCCCGCTGCCCCAGAAGCCTGTGCCCGTGTGGCGCCGAAGCCACCCTCGCCGAACGCAAATCCGAGATCCTCGAGCGTGAACGTTTGGAGAACGTCGGTGCCACGCGCCTGCGTCCCTACGGGGGCGAGCGATCCCCAGACCTCGAGCACGCTGCTCCCATTGAGCGGCCAGAAGGTGCACGATCGATTCCCACGCATCCGCTGCAGAGTCCGATCGGGCGCCACGGTTTCGGCGCGCACGAGCGACACGGCACCCTCGACCGATTCCGCCGCCCGGAAATGACTCAACAGGCCGGCCATTTCGAGTACCTGCCGGATCGGCGGCGTCAACCCGACGAGCACCACGCTCCCGTGCTGTTGGCGCAGCCGCTTCTCCGCTCGGAGCAGCGAGCGGATCCCCATGCTGGAGATGTACTGCACGGCGCCGAAGTCGAGCACCCACGACGTCGACTCGTGGGCCAGTGGCTCGACCTGCTGGTCGAAGACGCTGGCCCCGTACCCGTCGAAGCGACCGGCCAGCGTCAGAACCGGCACGGCGTCGTGCCTCGCAAGCGTAATGTTCATGTGACGTGGCGCGAATCATCGCGCGCGACAACACTGCTGTCAAACCAGCCAATTGCTGGTTGCATTCCGTGCGTCGGTTGACAGTCCTCCTTGACTAAACGACACTCACCACCGTTGCGACCTGTGTGGTATGTCGTAAAACGTCTCAGCCTCGGGGTCACGCTCATTGCAGCGGCGTCCGCGATCCTGCTGCTCTCAGACATGGGAGGCCGCACGGCCACGGGTTCGGCCTCACCCATCGTCCGTGTCGCGATTCTTCAGCACGCCAACACCGTCGTCCTCGACGAGGGAATGCGCGGGACATTGGCGGCGCTCGAGGAGCGAGGGTTTCGAGACGGGGAGCGGCTGAACATTGATATGTTCAATGCCCAAGGCGATCTGCCCACCGGCATTGCAATCGCGCGTCAAATCACCACCGGCGACTACGACCTCGTCATCACCTCGAGCACACCCTCGATGCAGGCGGTGGCAAACAATAATCGCGAGGGCAAGGTCCGCCATGTGTTCACGCTCGTGGCCGATCCGTTTGTCTCTGGCGTCGGCCTCGATCGTGCCGATCCGATGAAGCATCCACCTCACTTGCTGGGGCAAGGAATCTTTCCGCCAGTTGACCAGGCGTTCCAGCTGGCGCGGCGGATGCTACCGACGCTCGAGCGGATTGGCGTTGCCTGGAATCCGGCGGAAGCAAACTCCCTGGCGTTCGTGACCAAAGCGCGCGAGGTCGCCAAGCAGATGAACCTCACGCTGCTGGAAGCCAATGTCGACAATACCGGAGCGGTCAACGAAGCGACCAGCTCGTTGCTGGCGAGAAGAGCGCAAGCAATCTGGGTCGGTGGTGACAACACCGTGAACGCCGCGATGGGATCGCTCATCGGCGCCGCGCAACGGAGCGGGATTCCCGTCTTCACCATTCTTCCGGGCGTGCCCGATCGCGGAACGCTCTTCGATGTCGGGCCGGATTTCTATCAGGTGGGACGTCAGGGAGGATTGCTCGCGGCCGAGATACTTTCTGGTCAGGACATGGCAAGCATCCCGATTCGGGATGTGCTGGATATTGTGCCGTCGTTTGTGTCCGTTAATCTCGTGGCGCTCAAAGGACTCAAAGAAGCGTGGCGCATACCCGATGACGTCATCTCCACCGCCACGATTGTCGTCGACGAAACCGGCATTCGGCGCAAAGAGGCACCGCCGACTGCCACCGACAAGAAGACAGATGCTCGACCGCTGTCGAAAACGTGGCGTGTCAGCCTCGTCGAGTTGAATCAAACACCGGATGTCGAGGAGTCGGAAAAGGGCGTTCTCGATGGGCTGCGCGAATCCGGCCTCGTCGAGGGCCGCGACTTCACCCAGACGGTGCGCAATGCCCAGGGCGACATGGCGACGGTGAGCGCTTTGATCGACGCTGCCGTGGGCGAGGGTGCGGACCTGATCATCACGCTGTCCACGCCGACGCTGCAGGCCGCATTGCAGCGCGCCAAGCGCACGCCGATCGTGTTCACGTATGTCGCCGATCCCATTGCGGCAGGTGCTGGCAAGAGCGATACGGATCATGCCGCGAACGTGACCGGCGTGTATTTGATTGCCGCGTACCGTCAGATGATGCCGCTCATCCGCCAGGTCGCGCCCAACGCGCGGCGGCTCGGGACGATTTATGTGCCGGCAGAAGTCAATATGGTGTCGCAGCTCGCCGTCATGGAACGCGAAGTCCGCGCCGCCGGTCTGGAGTTGAAAACCATCGCGGCAAACTCCGCGGCAGAGGTCTCTGACGCAGCGCTCGCCCTCATTGCAAACGGGGTCCACGCCTTTTGCCAGCTCCCGGGCAACCTCACCGCCGCTGCGTTTCCAAGCATTGCGCAAGTCGCTCGCCGCGGCCGCGTGCCGATGTTCGTGTATCAGAGCAGTCAGGCCCGGGCGGGCGGCATCATCGCCGTCGCGCGCGATTATTACGAGAGCGGCCGTGAGTCCGGCGCTGTCGCCGCGCGCGTGATGCGTGGCGAGCAGCCGGCTCGCATCCCGTTCATCGGTTATTCCGGCACGAAGCTGCTCGTCAACCCGGCAGCGGCCCGTGAAGTCGGCCTCACCATTCCACCAGCGATTCTCGCCCGGGCCGATGAGGTCGTCGGCCGGTAGCATCCATGCAGATCGGGCGAAAGCTTACGGGCGACGTCGTTGAACTGGAGCTGGTGGGGCGGCTCGACGGGTACTGGTGTGATCACCTCAACACTGCCCTGGGCGAAGTCCTGCGCGATGGCAATCACCACATCCGCGTGGATTGCTCACAAGTGAGTTATTTGAGCTCGCCAGGCATCGGCGTCCTGATGCGCTTTTACAAAGAGCTCACGCGGATCAACGGCACGTTCCACGTTGTGAATGCATCGCCCGCCGTCACCGCGGTGATTCGCCTGACCAATCTCGAGCAATACCTGATGGCGCCGGCGGTGGACGCGGAACCAGCCCCTGTGCGGGAACTCCCGACGAGGAAACTCGCGCACCAGGATCTGGCGCTCGACCTGTTCGACCTCGACGCCCGTGCGACGTTGTCGTGTCGCGCAATCGGCACGACGGCGCCACTCACCAGCGGAACGTTCGAAGAAAAACACTGTACGAGCTTCGCGACGATGACGCCGACGGTTGCGATTGGTGTCGGGGCATTCGGTGGCGGCTTCACCGATTGTCGTTCGCGGTTTGGCGAGCTCCTTTCGGTGGCCGGCGCCACGGCCTACCAGCCAGGCGACGGCACGAATGTGGCCGATTACCTCGTCGCCGCAGGTGGGCTCGGCTCGGACATCCACGTGCTGTACTGCCTGGCATTCCAAGGTGGTTTCTCGCATCTCGTACGCTTTGAGGCGCCGCCTGGCGCGGTGGTTGGTCTGTCGCGTCTCATCGCGGGCTGCCTCGAAGCGGCAGCACGCGACACGCTCGGCGTCGTCATTGTCGCGGAAGCAATGGGACTGGTCGGCGCAGCGCTTCGGAAGTCGCCAACCGAAGCTACAGGGGCGGCCGGGTTGTTCGCGCATCCGGGTGTTCGTACGCGTCTCACGTTCACGACCGAGCGCGCGTTCCCGCGGAGCGTGGCGCTGGTGGCCGGCGTTGTCACCCGCGATCCGCGAGTGGATCCGCAAATCTCCGAACAGCTTCGACCGATGGGGCCAGCGCACCACGGCCATTTTCACGCGGCCGCATTCCGCTTTCGTCCGTTGCCAAAAGGGCGGATCGATCTGGGTGACACAGTCACGCAACTGTTCGAGGCCGAGCAGCTGCTCGGCGTTCTCCATCTGCTGTACGACGACCGTACGATTGCCGGTTCAGGGGAAAGCGAGTTCGTGCGCGGCGCCTGCTGGATCGGACCGATTGTCACCCCCGGCCTGACCGCGGGGTCCTGAGAATCCCACCCGTATGTTGCTCTTAATCGGAGCGTTGAGCGTCGGGCTGATACTGTCGTTGCTTGCCTTCGGCGTGTTCATCAGCTTCAGGATTTTCGAGTTTCCCGACATCACGGCGGAAGGTTCGATCACGCTCGGCGGCGCCGTGACTGCCGTCCTGATCGTTGCCGGGGTGGACCCGCTGACCGCCACCGTCGCCGCGTTTTTCGCAGGCGTCCTGGCCGGTACGACCACCGGGGTGCTTCATACCCGATTCAAGATCAACGGACTTCTGGCCGGCATTCTCGTGATGACCGCACTTTACTCGGTGAACCTCCACATCATGGGCAAGAGCAACGTGCCTCTTCTCGAGGAGCGGACCTTGGTGTCCATCGCCGAATCGGCCGCGCTGAGCGTGCTCGGAAGCCCGACGTTGCACTTGCTGGGCTGGGAAGTGAGCGCCCGTGACGCTGCGGTGCTCGTCCTCGCTTTTCTCATCGCGGTGCTCGTCGCGGGAGCACTGTATGTGTTTTTCAGAACCAACATCGGCACGGCGATGCAGGCCGCCGGCGACAACCCGCAGATGATCCGCGCTTTGGGCGTGAACGTCGACAATATGATCGTATTGGGCCTGGCCTTGTCGAATGGCTTGATTGCGGTTTCTGGCGGACTGCTGACGCAGTATCAAGGGTTCGCGGACGTCCAGATGGGCATCGGCATGGTGGTGTGGGGCCTCGCCAGCATCATCATCGGCGAGGCGCTTGTCGGCGTGCGCGCGCTCGGCTTCATCATCACCGGCGCAATCATGGGCTCGGTTCTGTTCCGACTGATCGTGGCGCTTGCCCTTCGCGGCGGATTGAATCCGAATGATTTGAAGCTCGTGACCGCTGTTTTCGTGTTCCTCGCTCTTGTCCTGCCTTCTGTCCTCAAACGAATGCGGCGACGTGTGCGGCCAGCCGAGCTCTAACATGCTCCACATTCAGGGCGCATCCAAAACGTTCAATGCGGACACGCCAAACGAAGTCCGCGCCCTTCGCGGCGTCGATCTCTCGATCGACGAAAGTTCGTTTGTCGTCGTCATCGGAACGAACGGTTCGGGCAAATCGACGTTGTTGAATGCCATCGCCGGTGGTTTCTTCCTCGACACCGGCCGGCTGACGCTTGCTGGCGTCGACGTCACGGGCTGGGCCGAACATCGCCGCGCGTCGATGATCGGGCGTGTCTTCCAGAATCCGTTCAGCGGGACCGCGCCCTCGATGTCGATTGCCGAGAACCTGGCGCTGGCCGCACGCCGTGGCCGGGCGAGAGGTCTGGGCTGGGCTTTGCGCCGTTCGATGCTGCGG
Organism: uncultured Acidobacteriota bacterium; assembly: GCA_963846425.1. GTDB lineage: Bacteria > Acidobacteriota > Vicinamibacteria > Vicinamibacterales > UBA2999 > JACCSI01. Next base: position 1,090,658 of record CAWJVW010000005.1, read on the forward strand.
GACTTTCAGGACCGCGTCCGGCGACTGAACATGGGGCTCGAAGGGCGCCTCGACAGCCCCATCGGGACGTTGTCCGGTGGTCAACGTCAAGCGCTCACCTTGTTGATGGCGTCGTGGATGAAACCCAAGCTTCTTCTCCTCGATGAGCACACCGCGGCGCTCGATCCGCGCAGCGCCGATCAGGTCATTCAGTTGAGCGAAGAGATCATCACGCGCGACAAGTTGACGACGCTGATGGTGACACATTCGATGCAGCAAGCGACCCATCTCGGTGACCGGCTCGTGATGATGCACCGCGGCCAGGTGATTCATGATTTTCGCGGCGCGGAAAAGAAGCGGCTGCGAGCCGATGATCTGCTCAATCGATTTGAGGACGTCCGTCGCGCTGAACAGCTCGACGAATCGGCCGCCGAGATGCTGCAGCGCCTTTATGTCTGAGGCGCCGTTCGATCCTTCCTGATTAACGCTTCACCGTGTGGTGTGAAGGATTCGTCGCCGGACTTGCCCGTGTGCACGACGTCTTCCTCATCGCGGCGATCGACGATCGTGAACGTGCCGCCGACGCGTCGAAACGATGCGTCGCGCGCGCGAGCACGCTGTCCTGTAATCGTGCCATCTGCTCTCTCCCCTTCCATCAGGTCCGCGCCTGCGCCACCTCGCGACGGCCCGCGCCGCCATGCTGGCCTTCGGCGAACTCCTCGATCATCTTCTGGTTGAACGCCGGAAGATCCTGCGGCTTTCGCGACGACACGACGCCGCGATCGTTCACCACTTCTTCATCGACCCAGTCGGCGCCCGCGTTGCGCAGATCGGTTTTCACCGACGGATACGACGTCATCTTGAGCCCGTGAACGATGCCAGCCTCGATCATGATCCAGGGGCCGTGACAGATCACGGCAATCGGCTTGCCGTTATCGAAGAAGTCCTTCACCAGTTGAACCGCTCTGGCGTTCATGCGGAGGTTGTCCGCATTGATCACACCGCCCGGCAGCAGCAGTGCGTCGTAATTGCCGACGGCAGCGGTGTCGAGCGTCTCATCGACATTCACTTCCTGCCCCCACTCGCCGTGATTCCACCCCTGCACCGTGCCCGCCTCAAGTGCGACCACGTTGACCCTGGCCCCAACTCTCTCGAGAGCCTTCCTCGGGTCGACCAGCTCCACCTGCTCGAATCCCTTCGTCACGAGCGCCGCAATTCGTTTGCCTTTGAGTTCCTTGGCCATGTCTTCTCCTATCTGTGCGGTAGAGAGACGACGTTTGCAAGACACGTGCGAAGTCCACGGTCCACGGTCTACGGTCACGAAGGTTCTGCCGCCCTTCTCATTACCGCTGAGGCAGAAGCTCGCCAGCAGTTGCGCGACAATAAGACGCATGGCCGATGAGTTCACCGGGTTCTCGCCGAAGGCGTTCTCCTTCTGGAACCGGCTCGAAAAGCACAACAATCGCGAGTGGTTCCAGGCCCACAAGGACACCTACGAGCAGGCCGTCCGGCGTCCGATGCAATTGCTGATCGAAGAATTGAAGCCCATGTACGGTCCCGGCAGGCTTTCGCGCATCAACAAGGACATGCGATTCGCGAAGGAGACACCGTACAAGAACTACCTCGCGACGGGACTTGGCGGTTGCTACGTCTCGTTTTCGAAACAGGGTCTCTGGGTCGGTACAGGGATGTACAAACCAGAAGCGGCCGCGCTGCGCCGATTGCGCGAGGCCATTGCGGACGATTCTTCGGGCAAGGAGCTGATCACGATCCTTGCTTCTCTCCGACGCAAGGGCTTCGACGTCGATACGCACGCACGGCTGGCCAAACCACCGCGCGGGTACGATGCCAAGCATCCACGCGCCGAGCTGCTGTGTATGAAAGACATCTTTGCCGGCAAACTGTTTGGCCCTGCAGACGTGTCCTCAGCGAACGTGCTGGATGGCGTCGTCAAGGCGATCGGCGACGTCGAGGTCTTCCGAACGTGGCTGCGCACACACGTGGCGTGAGGATCGCGGGTGCCTCGTGTGCCTCGTCCTCGCGACTTCCCTACTTCTTTGTAAGGAGAGATTTCCGCACTTTCGCCACCACGGTAAAGTTCGGATCGACGACGTTCGCGATCTCGTATTCCAGGGCTTGACCCATGAACGTCGATGCACTGCGCTCGGTGAAGCCATAGTCGGCCGACAGCCAGCGCAGCATCTCGCTCGTCGCGTGTTGCAACGCTTGCAGGAGCGGGCGCGCGCTGCCCAGGACCATGATGTGCGTGTCGCTCTCGATGCGGGGCCAGGCTGCAGGCTTCGATTTGATGACGTCCACCGTGAATTCAACATCCATCGAAGTTTCGAGTCCCGTCCCCGACACCTCGCCTTCGCCCTGGCGGGCGTGTCCGTCGCCGATGAAGAGCAACGCCCCCGGTTCATACACCGGCAGCATCACCTTGACTCCCGCGGTCATGCCCGCGTAGTCCATGTTTCCTCCGAAGGATCCAGGCGTGCTCGTCGCAATGGCTTCTTTGCGCGCGGGCGCCACGCCGATACAGCCAAGCATCGGTCGAAGTGGCAACTCAATCGTGGGCTGAAGGTCCTTCTCCTCGAGTCGGGCGATTCCCTTGCCCTTGTCGATGCGCCAGGTCACTCGCCGTGGCTCACGATCGGTCCGCGTCGCGAGCGTCGCAGGGTCCACGGCGTACGGCGCCAGGAGGCTGGAGGAATAGGCAGTCGCGCGATTGGTCTCGATCTTCTCGAGTGTGACGACCAGCAAGTCGCCCGGCGCGGCGCCTTCGATGTAGAAGGGGCCGGTCTGTGGGTTGGGACCGACGCCGACCGAGCGTCCCTCCCAGTCCGTCCCGCTGGCGTCGATGGTCTTGGTCACGACCCGATCCCCCGGCTTGATCGTGAGCACTGGTGGATGCGCGAACGAGAAGGTATTGAAGAACCGGTCCGGCACAAACGTATGCGTTTCCGCCGCGCGAAGTTGCGACGCGACCAACGCCAGAAGTGCGAGTGGAACGAGAAGCCGACGCATGTTCGTGTCCATAAGGCCGACCTTTCCGAACCGGGGAATCGGGCTTCTGACCCTTTGAACCTGCAACGCTCCAACCCGATTGATGCCGGACCGGCCGTATCGTCTCTCAAATCCCAGTCGAATGCAGAAGGATAGGGCAAGTTTGCGCCCGACACTGGCCGATCGAATCCGCGCCGATTCCTGTTACAGTCTCAGGTCTCGCCACCGGGAGCTTCACATGGAGCCGTTGCGTCGTTCGATCCGTGCCGGTGTTCTGCTCGTCGTCGCGCTCGTCACGCCCGCTCCGGCGATCGCGCAATACGCCGAGGTTCCGCGACCGCTGCCGGCGCCAGTCTCGACGTCCTTCGGCCACACCAGCGCCGGCTGGTTCACGACCGCGACCCAGATCGGCCGACGGCTGTTCGTGGCCGGCCTGTTCACGCGCCTGGCCGCACCCACCGGCGGGGCGGTGGTGACGACCGTACTCGGCACCCGGGTTCCGGGCGCCTTCCCGTTCTTCGGCGGGAGCGTCGAGCAGATCGTGCTCGACGATGCCGGTGGCTGGCTGGTGGCCGGCAACTTCAGCAGCGTGAACGGGCAACCGTCGACCGGCTTTGCGCGAGTGAACCCCGATCGCACGGTGGACACGCGATTCCGGGTGATCGCCGACGGCGCCATCACGCGGCTCGCGATCGCGCACGGTCGCGTGTACCTCGCCGGCGCATTCACGACCATCAACGGCGCCTCGCGGCGAGGGCTGGCCGCGCTCGACGCCGCCACCGGACAGCTCACGTCGTGGGGCGCCGGGTTCGACGCGCGCGGCGGCGTGCGCGAACTGGCGGCGTCGTCGATTGCGGTTTACGTGTCCGGCGGGGACGGCCGCGGCCACGTGTGGGGTCTCGACGCCGCCAGGGGCCGCGTGCTGTTCGACCGGCCGGGGTTCGTGTCGGCGCTCGCGGCCACGAGCGACCGCGTGTATCTCGGCGGCTCCGGCTTCGCGCGTCCGGTCTGGGCCGTGGATCCGCTGACCGGCTCCGACGTCGACTGGGCGACGGACCTCACGTTTCAGTACATCCGGTCCACCTACGACCTGGACGGCACGCAGGTCACCGCGCTGCTGCTCGACGGCGGACGGCTCTACATCGGCGGCCGGTTCCGCACCACCGAAGGGCACACGTCGCTGGCTGCGGTGGAAGCGACGGACGGCGGCGCGCTCGGCTGGCGCCCGGCCGCGCCCGGCCCGGTCGGGTCGGCAACGGTCGCGGCGCTCTTTCGCGAGGGGCCGGCCATCGCGGCGGCGTTCGGCGGTTCGTTGGGGGGTAGTAGTTCCCTGTACGCGTTCCACGTCGACAGCGCCGCGACCCTGCCCTTTCAGCCTGACGTCGTCGGCGGCGTCGTGGCGTTGGCGCCGGCGCCCGAAGGTGTCGTGCTCGGCGGCAGCTTTGCGGCGAGCGGCGGCGTCGATCGCGCTGGCCTGGCGTCGATTGACCTCGACACCTACGCGATCGAGCCTTGGACCGCGGCGACGACGTTCTGGCCGGGGTCCGTGATCACCGAGCTGGCAACCGACGGCACTTGGCTGTTCGCCCGAACCGAAGGCGATCTAGGCGGCGTCAACGCGCGCGTCGTGAAGATCGATCCGGCGACGGGCGCCGTGGTCGGCGAGCGCACTTTCCCCTCCGTGGTGACAAGCATGCGCGTCGCCGGCGCGCAGCTCCTGGTTTCGACGCATGACGCCCTACACGGACGTCGGCGAGCTCGGCGCCATCACCATCGCCGACTGGTCGTTCGCCGCGTTGCCGGTGACGTTCGACGGTTGGGTGACCAGCCTCGACGCGGCAGGCGACACGGTGTATCTCGCCGGCCGGTTTTCCACCGTCAACGGCCAGACGCGACGTGGGTTCGCCGCCGTGCACCGCGTGACCGGCGCGCTGCAGGCGTGGCAGCCCGCGCCCAACGCCGACGGCGGCATTGTCCGCACGGCCGGCGGCCGCGTTTGGATAGCGGGCGAGTTCACCCGGGTCGGCGGCCAGCCCCACCGAGGGCTCGCCGAGGTCGACCCGGCGACCGGCGCGCCTCTGCCGTGGAACCCCGACGTCGCTGGCGTGCTGGGCGACGGGTCGATATTCCCCGGGGTGCAGAGGGTGGAGATCGCGAGCGACGGGCACCTCTACGCGTCGCTCGCTTTCTTCCTCTCCTCCGACATGTGGGTCCCGGGCGTCGCCGCGGGGCAGCTCACGCCCCTGATGCTTGCGTACTCGACGGCGAGCGGCACCCGGCTGCCCTGGCGCCCGACCGTGACCGGGCTGACCGCGCTCACGCCCGACTGCCTACTGGTGCAGGCCGGCTGCCTGCCGCCGGCTGTGCCGTCGCCGACGAATTTGCAGGCCTCCGTCGCCGATCACATCGTGACGATCACGTGGACCTTGCCGGTCACGCCGGCTCGGACGGGAGTGCGACTCGAAGTGGGAACGGTCGAGGGCAGCGCCGACCTCCTCACGCTCGATCTGCCGGCGAACCAGGACTCGTTCGCCGCCGCGGCGCCGCCGGGCCGCTACGTGGCGCGCGTGCGCGCGCTGGCCGGCCCGGCCACCAGTCTCACGACGCCGGACGTGTCCTTCGCCGTCGGCCCGCCGAACGTGCCCGGCGCACCGCTCGACCTCACGGCGAGAAGGGACGGCGCGCGTGTAACCTTCGCCTGGCACCCGCCCAGCACGGGCGCGCCGCCGCACTACGAACTGGAGGCGGGCACGGCCCGGGGACAGCGCGACATCGGCGCGCTGGCGGTGGCGGGCGGAGCGACCAGTTTGACGCTGACCCTCCCGGCCGGCACGTATTGGACGCGGCTCGTGGCCGTGAACCAGGCCGGGCGATCGGCGCCGAGCGCCGAGGCGATGGTCGACCTCGTGCTGCGGCAGTCGTGCAGCACCTCGCCGCCGCTCAACCTGGCGGCGAGCGTGTCGAACCGCGTGGTGACCCTCACCTGGGATCCACCCGCGGACGGATCCGAGGCGCCGCCACGGATCGTCGCCGGCAGCGTGCCGGGTGGCAGCGACATCGGCACGCTGACGGCGCCGCCGTTCACCACGACTTTCTCGATTGCGGCGCCGCCCGGAACCTATTACGTGCGGCTCGAGGTCGGCTGCTTCACCATCGGCAAGAGCAACGAAGTGCAGGTAGTCGTGCCATGAACTAAGAACATCGCATGCTGGTGCGATGCGCGGTTGCCGCCAGCGTCAGCATGGGGTCGCCGGTGCCCCCGAGCGCCGCGGCGCAGCTACCGCGCATAAAGTCGGCGCATAGCCGAAGCTCATCAACGGCGTGCACACCATCCCAGCTTTACTGCCATTCGTCCCCATGATATACAGCCGAGTCTCACTACTACCCGCGCTACTAGAGGGTCCGCTGTTACTCGAGAGGCCCCCTCCGAGGAGGATCGTATGTCTATTCCCTCTGTCTCGGTTTTTCGCATTCTCGTCTCGCTGCTCACGTTGATCGTCGCTGCGGCTGTTGCGACTGTGTTCGAAGCGTCACCTAACCAACCGTCGCCCGCCGTGAGGGAGCGCTTGGTCGGCGAGGAGCTGCCGCTTGCGTTGGAGCGTCACCTCGAACGTCTGCGGCCGATCCCCGGCAATGGCGGTGAAAGTCCAGAGGGACGCGGTGCTGCAGAAGCGGAGAAATTCTTCGCACTCGCCTTTCCTGAAGCGGACGTCACGCTCGCGCAGCTGACGGCCGCGCGATCGGCGGCGGCGCGCTTACACGGCAAGCCGTTCCCCACCGGCAAAGGACGTCCCGGCACATGGATCACGATCGGTCCCAGCCAGGCGCTCTATCCGGCGACGATTTTCCGCAGCTCCTTCAGCTACGTACCTGCCCGTTATGTCGCTGGCGGTCGTGCGACCGCCGTCGCGATCGATCCCAACTGCCGGCCGGGGAACTGTCGCCTGTGGATCTCTGCGGCCGGCGGCGGGATCTGGCGAACGAAGAATGCGCTCAGCGGTCAGCCGAACTGGGAGTATCTCGCCGCCACGTTCGGAATCAACTCGGGCAGCGCGATCACACTCGATCTGAACGATCCGAGCGGCGACACGCTGTATGTCGGTACGGGCGAAGCGAACGCGTCGGGCGACTCGGCCGCGGGCGTCGGGCTCTACAAGTCAACCGATGGTGGCAACACGTTCAGCACCGTGCTCGGCGAGGCGGTATTCAGGGGCCGTGCGATTGCCAGCATCGCCATCGTGCCGGGCAGTGCCAACATCATTTACGTGGCGACAACGCGCGGCGTGGCCGGCGTCAGCTCCGTCAACGGCGGTGCTGTCAGTTTGATTCCCGGCGCGGCTGCGTGGGGCCTTTACAAGTCCACCGACGGCGGCCAAACCTGGACGTTCTTGCACAACGGTGCGGCAACCGCCGCCGAGTGCGACACCGTGGCCGAAGCGATCGTGGTTGGATCGCCCTGCTCACTGCGCGGTGTGCGTCGCGTAGTGCTCGATCCCACCAACCCTGCGATCGTGTACGCCGGCTCGTACAGCCGTGGCGTCTGGCGATCCAACGATGCCGGCGCCACGTGGACGCTGATCAAGCCGACGCTTGCCAATCACCCGAACGACACCAGCATGCGACCGGAAATCGCGGTGACCACGCTTCCGAACGGCAAAACTCGGATGTATGTGTATGAAGGAGGCAGTGGGGGCAGCTTGGCGAACCCGCCGCCGCAGCCGCCCACGCCGATCCCGCCCGCCCAGCTGTTCCGCAGCGATGACGTCGCCACCGGGGCGCCGGCGTTCGTATCGTTGTCGAGCAGCAATCCGGCCAATCCCGGATATGCGACCTTTAACATCTGCAACGGCCAGTGCTGGTACGACGAGTTCGTCTACACGCCCGCCGGCTATCCCGACATCGTCTATGTGGGTGGATCGTATGCCTACGGCGAGACCTGGTCGAACAAGCGCGGTGTGGTGCTTTCCACCGATGCCGGCGTCACCGGCACGGACATGACGATGGACGCGACCGATCCAATACATCCGAACGGCCTCCATCCTGATCAGCATGCGCTCGTCACCAACCCGTCGAACCCGTTCCAGTTCTTCGAAGTAAACGACGGTGGCCTTATGCGATCGAGCGGCGAGTTTGCCGATGTCTCGTGGTGGTGCGACGGCCGCGGCATCACCGGCGCCACACCCGAGATCCAGGCGGCGCGACTCAATCGCTGCCGACAGCTGCTGTCGCGTGTGCCCACCGAGCTCACCGGCATGAACATGGGCATCACGACCTTGCAGTTCCAGAGCTTGTCGGTGAGTCCGCACAACATCAATCTCGTGCAGGGCGGCACGCAGGACAACGGCACGTGGCAGACGCAGGGCAACCCAGTCAAGTGGGACAACACGATTATCGGAGACGGCGGTCAGTCCGGTTTCGACGTCGAAAACCCGGCGTTCCGATTCCACACGTTCTTCGACGCGCAGATGGACGTGAACTTCAGCGGCGGCGAGACAGCCGATTGGAACTGGATTGGAGACCCGTTCTTCATCCCGCCAGGCAATTCGGAGCCGCGCTCGTTCTACATCCCGATCATCAGCGACCCCGTGGTGAGTCGCTCGATGTTTACCGGCCTGGCTCACGTCTGGCGCACCAAGACGTGGGGCCTGGGCTCGATGTCGCTCGACACGTTCCGCACACAGTGCAATGAATGGTTCGGAGAGTTCGACGAGGGCGTGCAGTGTGGCGACTGGCAGCCGCTCGGAACTCCCGGCACCGCTGGCTATCTGACTGGCACGGGCTTCGGCGCAGATCGCACCGGCGGCTTTGTCGCGGCGGTCGAGCGTGCACCGGGCAACACCAGCACGCTGTGGGCGGCGACGCAAACCGGGCGCGTCTTCATCTCGCGCAATGCCGATGCGGAGCCGGCGGCGGCGGTGACGTTCACGCGTCTCGATTCGCTCGCCGCGAACGATCCCAACCGGTTCGTCAGCGGGATTGCGATCGATCCGGCGAATCCGAATCGCGCGTTCATCTCATACAGCGGCTTCAACACGAACACGCCGGCGCAGCCGGGCCATGTGTTCGAGGTCACGTACGACCCGACGACGAACACGGCGACGTGGCTCGACCGCAGCTACGACCTCGAGGACATTCCGGTGACCGACATCGCGTTCGACGACGTGCGAACGGAGGTGTATGCCGCGACGGATTTCGGGGTGTTCCGGTTGGGATTCAACACCGGGGGGTGGGTGGCGGCGGCGCCGGGGATGCCGAACGTCGAAGTGGCCGGCTTGACGATCGTGTCGGGCGCGCGGCGCCTCTATGCAGCGACACACGGCCTCGGTGCGTGGCTGCTACTCTTGCCCTGAGCACTAGGCCCAATGGAGGGGCGGCGAGCGAAAGCAAGCCGCCCTCGTTTCCTGCAAGCCGTCGTGGGGATCTGAAGGCGGAGGGATTCGCGCCAAGTTGCGACGAGCGCCGCGAGTCGCGCGATGCCTGAATCGCTGACGAGCCAGCCAACTGAGCGAAGCGAAGTTGGCGGTGAGGCAGGGATTCGAACCCTGGGTAGAGCTTTTAGGCCCTACAACGGTTTAGCAAACCGCCGCCTTCAGCCTCTCGGCCACCTCACCGCAGACGCTAAGTGTACGCGAACTCAGGACCAAGCTAATTCCAATTTAACGTTCACCGAAGGCGGTTCTTCAATCCGTCACTATCGGCAGATTGGGCCAAAAATCCGCCGGAGGGAGCGTGGAAAACCACTCGAAAAACGAGAGCCCGCGGTCGTTGGGACAACCGCGGGCACCGAAGCGATCACAATTCATGAGGTCGGGCGTCGCGGCGGGCCCCGAGGCCCGCCGGCAACGTCTGGAGCGTCCGATTCATCAGTTGAGCGGACACCCCAGGTTGTTCAACCTGTCGAAGGTATTCTTCGTTCCTTCGATATTGCCCCCAGCACCGATAGCTTGCTGGAAGTCAGCAATCACTTGGCTCGTCGTCAAGGGGTAATTGACGTCGGCAGAGGCCGCGTTCAGGAGTGCCGCTACCACGTGCCGCCCGAGCGCGAATATCCCCCCGCCACCCAAGTTCAGCGCATTCAACAGCGTGAAGGTATCGGGCAGTCCAGGCACGGTGCCGAACACGCTCTCGAACGTGGTGGTCGGCGTGTAGGGCGCCGGCCAGGAGTCGAAGTGGTGCGGTTGCTTCCAGTAACCAGGTGTGCAGCCCTCATCTCCAGGCGGTGGCGTCGGTGTCGGCGTTGGCGGCGGTTCCACGCAGAACACATCCCAGTCCTGCCCGCCGGGCCCGAGCGTTCCAGGCGCGTTGATCGGATCGCCGCCGACGAAAAGGGCCTTCTGACCGTTCTGATCGAACACTTCGATCGCGACATCGACGTGGATCTCGGCTATTCCATTCAAATGTAGCGGCCAAGTGGACAGCGGTGGATAAGTGATGAGCAGATCTAGATCACCAAGTTGGTCGACCGGAATTTCTTCGTGTAACACCGGTCCATTGTCGGTGATGAATAGGACCCGCACGGCTCCGACGAGACGCCAATTCGCGGGCACGCCGACCGTGAATATCGAGTCACTGTTGTCCTCCACACAGCTTTCGTAGGTTTCCGGTGTGGAAAAGCTGATCGTGATCGATCCGTTGCTCCACTGCCGGGTATCGCGCGACGGCGCCTCCGAATTAATGGCAGCAACCAGGCCCACCGCAACGATTCCCGCGACGATGGCAGCGTGCCATCGACGTGGCCGAGTGTCTTGATTCATGAGCATGAGGGGTCCTCCAAACGGCGTTTATTAGGCCGTGGTGAAAACGGTTCTCGCGGGAATCGACAACGGACGGTCACGTCAAGGGCCGAGTTTGGTCGTCGAGCGGCGTCAATTGGCAACGCGATTCGACATAGCCATTGAAGTCTGCCTGGTCCAGGATCTGATTCAGTCGCCTGTAGAAGGTGTGTGCGGCGCTCCGCGGCAGGCCTTGCGTCGCTGCCAACATCGATGCTTGCTTCGAACGCCGTCGTCGCTTACCCATCGCCGTCCGGACAGTGTAGTAGGTAGAATCGATCGTGTCGATCCCTAACTCAGACTTTTCACCACAGGCTGCTAGCTGGAACCTGGGGATGGCCCGCAGTTGAGTTAGCAGAGAGTATGCGTACTGCCAAGCTGCCTTAGTCGTTTTTCTACAAAGTCAACTCTCTAGTTCTAGCGTCGGCTTTTCCAAACGTCGCCTTCGTCGGATTCCGACGCACAACTTGCGTGCGGATCGACGCGTCATGGGTTCGACGCTGGACCAACTGCGGGCGCTTGCCGCGTGGGTTCTTTACATGCGAGGTCAACGAAATGGTGACTGCACCACGGCCTAGCGCACGGCAGGCGCGGCGGCCCGCTTCGCGATCTGGTCCTCCACCGGCATGACGCCACGCTTGTGCTCCTCCGCCAGCCGCCGCAGCTCGGCCACGACCTCGGGATGATCGCGCGCCACGTCGAACTGTTCTGAAGGATCGTGGTCGAGGTTGAACAGCCAGGGAGGGTCGACGCGCTCCGGGACTTTGTCGTGGCCCTCCGGCCGGGTGAAGAAATGAAGCTTGAACGCACCCGACCGGACGGCCTGCAGCAGTGAACCGCGATAGTAGAAGTAGGTCCGGCGGAGGCTCCGCCCGGTGCCGCGCAGCACCGGAGTGAGGTCGTACCCGTCCAGCACGCGGTCTGACGGCGCAGGTACGCCGGCCAGCGCCGCAAACGTGGGCAGCAGATCGAAGAAGGCGCCCATCTCCAACACCACGCCCGGTTTCACGGTGCCAGGCCACAGGAACAGTGCCGGCACCCGGACGGCGCCCTCGAACGTGGTGCCCTTTCCGTCGCGGAACGGTCCGGAGGATCCCGCGAGATCACGCTGCACGAGCCAAGGACCGTTGTCACTGGTAAAGACAATGAGCGTGTTGCGCTCCAGGCCCAGCTCCGCGAGCACGGCGCGCAATCGGCCGACGCCCGCGTCGATCTCCTCGATCACGTCGCCGTAGGGGCCGCGGGCGCTTCGGCCCTCGAACTCGTGATGCGCAAAAAGCGGCACGTGGGGCATGTGGTGGGCGATATACAGGAAGAACGGCCGGTCACGGTTGGCCTTGATGAACTCCACGGACTTCTCGACGTACCGGTGCGTCAGCGTGGGCTGCAGGGCGGGCCGCTCCACGATCCTGCCGCCGCTGTAGACGGGGACGTTGAAGTACTCGCTCTTCGGCCGCTGGATGCGGTCGGGCGGGCTGCCGGGCACGGCCTCCATGTCGTTCGAGAACGGGATCCCGAAATACAGGTCGAAGCCGTGCTGCTCGGGCTGGTACTGCGGCAGGTGCCCGAGGTGCCACTTACCCATCATCGCGGTGGCGTAGCCGCGGCCCTTCAGCAGCTCCGGGATCGTCACCTCCGACGGTGGCAGCCCGCCGAGCGAGTCGGCGAACAGGACGGTGCGCGTCTCCGAGGCCAAACCGCTTCGCACGGGAAGGCGGCCGGTGAGCAGCCCGGCGCGGCTCGGCGTGCAATACGGCGCGCCCGAGTAGAAGGTCGTCCACTTCTGGCCTTCCACGGCGATACGGTCCAGGTGCGGCGTGCGAATCGTCGGGTGGCCGTAGGCGCCGAGGTCGCCCCAGCCGAGGTCGTCGGCCACGATGAGGACGATGTTGGGCGGCCGCTCGCCCGCGCGCTGAGCGGCCGGCGGCGCCGCCATCGGCGCGGCGAGCAGGAGGGTCGCCAAGAGCATTGCGATTGCGTACGACACACCTTGCCGCTTCAGTTGCTGCAATGATAGCCCCCAGTCAATTTGAACGACAAAAACAAGGGAACGCCGAGATGAACATCAATGCGCGGATTCTTGTCGCTCTCGCACTCGCTCTTTTACTCTCACTGACATTAGGTGTTCGCTCACCGGCTGCGAACGCCGCCTTGGAAGCCCCATTGCTCGCTGAAGGTTTCGCTCTTCTTCCGCGAGAATGTTGGGCCGCCCGAAACGACGATCATCGCAGCAGTTTCATTTGGAACCATCGCAGGTTTCAAGAGCATGGAGCAGCCTTTCGGTACTCACGGATTTCTTCTTCATGACCGAGGCTCGCGCAGAGTTACCAACGAATCCGCGTATGCCGAGTCGATTGCTTGTGAGAACAGAGAAGACCTGCTGTTTCAAACCTACACGACCAGTTGGGCACTGTAATTTTACCGGTCCGCAAATCTTGACCGCCGTGGGGGCGATCGATCTTGGGTACGGACGGGCGGACGGGATGGCGATTCGCCGTGAAGGGCAGAACACATGTCTGCCGAACTTGAAGGTGAAGATCAGCAGGCTGTTCCCTGGACAGATTCCGCCGTCCCAGGTGTTAAAGTGTGCGCCGCCACGATATACGAGTGGCTCGGGAGGAATTCCATGGGGCAGGAATCGGCGTGCATGGGGCGGTGTGTTTCGGGACGGGCAATAGCCCGTGTCACGGGAGCCTGGCTGCTGGTCGCAGCGCTGGTAGGCGTGCTGCCAGATACGGCCGACGCGCAGTCGCTCACCGATGCTCGCCCACTGACAGAGGCGGATGCGGCGGACCTGGCCGCCGGCAAGCGCGCCTACGTCGCACAGTGCGCGCTCTGCCACGGAATGGACGGGAGCGGCGGCTACGGTCCCTCGCTGCTCGTTCCGGTCCTGATGCGAGCCTCGGATGACAAAGGCATGCTCCAAGTGGTCGACCAGGGCATCCCAAACCTGATGCCCGGTTACGGCCGGGCCAATGGCCCCCGGCGCACGTGGCAGTTGGCGGCGTACGCACGCAGTCTGCGAGACGGCAGCGCGTCCGTCGTGGTGGTGGCCGGTGACGCAGGCCGGGGCAAGGCGATCTATCAGGAACGGGGGTGTGCGGCCTGCCACGTACTGGACGGGGCCGGCCGCGCATACGGACCCGATCTGTCGAGCATCGGCGCACAGCGCGGCCCCGCCTACATCAAGCAGTCCCTGCTCGAACCGAGCGCGCGCGTGCCGGATGGGCATGTCGTGGTGACGGCACGGCCTAAGAATGCCCGCTCGGTGCGGGGAGTGCGGGTGAGCGAGGACGTGTTCTGGGTCTATGTCCGTGACCCCTCTGGCAAGATCCACCGGTACTGGAAGCCGGATCTCGAAGCGCTGGAGCGCGAGGCGGGCGCAAGCCTGATGCCGACCTACGGTGCGCAGCGTGCGGCAACCGAAGTCGATGATCTGGTGGCGTACCTTGCCAGCTTGCGGGGGCAGCGATGAGAGCGACGATGGCAGTGGCAACCGGCGTCATGGCGCTCGCTACGGCTCTCGCGGGGCAGGTTCCCTATTCCCGCGTCGTCAACGCGGTAAAGGAGCCAGCTTCGTGGCTCACCTACTCGGGCACCTACGATGGACAGCGCCACTCGACGCTTTCGCAGATCAACGCGTCGAACGTCGCGCAACTGCAGCCGCTGTGGATCTACCAAGTGCGTGGTGAAGGCCAAGTCGAGACTTCGCCGATCGTGGCGGACGGGCGCATGTACGTCACCGAGCCGCCCACTGTCGTGACCGCCCTCGACCCGCGGACGGGCCGCGCGCTCTGGAGCTACATGCGGCCGATGCCATCGGACCTGCGGCTCATCGGCTTCCCGGCAACCAACCGCGGGGTGGCGATCCTCGACGACATGGTCTACGTTGGCTCCCTCGATGGCTTCCTCATCGCCCTCGACGCGGAAACCGGAGCCAAGCGCTGGGAGACGAAGGTCGCCGACAACGAGGTCGGCCACTCCGTCACGATGGCTCCGCTTGCCATCGAAGGGAAGATAATCGTCGGCATCAGCGGCGGTGAAGCAGGGATCCGTGGCTTCGTCGATGCCTATGACGCGAAGACTGGAAAGCTGGCGTGGCGCACCTACACCGTACCTGCCGCCGGCGAGCCCGGCGTGGAGACCTGGGCCGGCGAAAGCTGGAAGAACGGCGCGGGCGCGACGTGGCTGACCGGCTCGTACGATCCGGAGCTGAAGCTGCTCTACTGGGGAACCGGCAACCCAGGGCCCGATTGGAACGGCGACGTGCGCAAAGGCGACAACTTGTACACCTCATCGGTCATCGCGCTGGATCCCGACACCGGCAAGATGAAGTGGCACTTTCAGTACACGCCTCACGACACCCACGATTGGGACGCTAACCAAATTCAGGTGCTGGCGGATCTCCAGATCGGCAGCCGCGTGCGCAAGGCGCTGATCTCGGCCAACCGCAACGGCTTTTACTACGTGCTCGATCGAGCCACGGGCGAGTTCCTGCTCGCGCAGGCGTACGCGAAGCAGACCTGGGCGAAGGGCATCGACGCCAAGGGACGGCCCGAGGTGTTGCCAAACACCGATCCAACGGAGGACGGCAATCTCGTGTATCCGAGCCTCCAAGGGTCCACCAACTGGCCGAGCCCGTCCTACAGCCCGCAGACCGGATTGTTCTACGTGCCGGTGCGCGAGATGGGCTCGTACTACTACAAGACCGACGCGGAGTACGAACCGGGCCTGCCCTTCACCGGTGGCGGCGAACGCGCGCTGGCCGATGAGGCATGGGGCGCGGTGCGTGCGCTCGACGCCAGAACCGGAGCGAAGGTGTGGGATTTGCGCCTTCCGTCGCCGTCTTGGTCGGGGGTGCTTTCCACGGCTGGCGGACTGGTGTTCAGCGGCTCGAACGAGGGCAACTTCTACGGGCTGGACGCAAGGACGGGCGCCGCTCTGTGGCAGTTCCAGACCGGGGGCATGGTGCGTTCGAACCCGGTCACGTTCATGGTGGAAGGCCGCCAGTACGTGTCTGTGTCCGCCGGCCGTGCGGTGTTCGTGTTCGGGTTGCCACACGACACCAAAAAGTACTAGTTCCGGGAGAGCACTATTCGCTGCAGGGTTGCTTGGTTGTCCCCTGCGATCACTGTCATCGTTGCAAGGGCAACCGCCGCAACGCCGTCCAGTGCATCACGATGTTTGAGCTCTTGCGCGACTGCCTCAACGCGCAGGTTGCTCAGCACGACGACCGACACCCATTCTTGACACCCGAAAACCTCCAACACTAGAGTGGCGGCCGCGTCCTCATGATGACAAAAACGGATGAGGCGGTTGCGAGTTGACGGGAACACCGAACGTTGAGCTGAGTAACTCGCATCAAGTGGGGAAATCAAGTGGGGAAAAGGAGCAGTAATGAACATTTGGAATCTTGGACGAAGTGCGCCTGGTAGCGCGGCGCTGTTTCTCACCGTTCTGGCGAGCCTTGCCTCGACGACCCTTGCGACGGCAGGGCCTGTCGTACGACAGGCCGCCGGACCGGACGCTGCGGCGATTCAAGCTGCAGTCGATGCGTTTCGCAACGACCTCGGCGGGCCTAACAACGGCGCCACTCTCGGAAGTCAATTGACCGGACGGCGAGAGATTACTTGGGACGGCGGCGGTGCGGCGGCCACTGCGACGGACTTTCCCGTCAACATGGTCACCTTCAGTAACCGCGGCGCCGTATTCGAATCTTTGGGCACAGGCTTCCAGATCAGCGGCCAGCCTTTACCGGAGTTCGGCAATCTGAATCCCACCTATCCGACTCTGTTCAATCCGTTCAGCAGTCCGCGGTTGTTCACTCCACTCGACAGCAACACGATGGCCGTGAACTTCGTCGTGCCGGCCATCAGCAATTTCACCGATGCGGCGGTCACGGGCTTCGGAGCGGTTTTCACGGACGTCGACTTCGAGGGCAGCACGTTCATGGTGTTCTTTACGCCGGACGGCCAGATCATGCACGAGGTCGAAGTGCCTGCTGCCCCCGGCGATGGGTACCTCTCGTTTGTTGGGGTGTCGTTCGATGACGGCGAGCTGATCGGATCCGTCCTCATCAAGAGCGGCAATACAGCGCCAGGGCCAGACGAAGCCGGCAGTCGCGACATCGTCGTGATGGACGACTTCATTTACGGAGAGCCTGTGCCTCACGAAGGCATTGCGATCGCACCGGCCGGAAGAATTTTCCGCCAGGGTGCGTTCGACATCGTGCTGTCACTGGAGGGTGCCCCGGCGGCGCCGACCAGCGGCCGCGTTCTGCTCAACGGCGCCGATGTCACTGCCGCGTTCCTTGCCTGCGTTACCGAGACGCAGCAGGCGACGGGCGGTGGATCGTTGGCTTGCTCGCTGCCGCGCGGATTCCTTGCACCCGGCGAGTACACGGTGCAGGTGCAGGTGACGCTCGCCAACGGCACGACCCTGCGAAACGCGGTGACGTGGTTTGTTTCGAACGCGGTTCCCTAATGTGAGTTGGTGTACGGGTGTGACGCACGCCGTGCGGAGTTTTTCGCACGGCGTCGCGCACCTCCGCGCGTGCAGTGAAGCCACGCGCATGAATCACATGCTCGCTTCGATGGTCTTGTGCGCCTCCATCGCTGTCATGCACGCGCAAGGGTTTGTTTTTGCCGGCCTGAGCCTGCGCGCAAGCCTCGATGACCTGCGCACGAAATACCCGTCGTCGCTGGTTGTCGACCAGCGGGTGTATCTATCGGACGCCGAGCGGCACGACGATATTTCCACGATTGAGCTTTCCGGAACCGGCAGCCAACGCACGCTCAAGCTATTCTTTGAACGTCGCGAAAACGGCGATGCAGTTTACCCACACTGCGAGACGCTGCGCGCGACGCTCGAGGGCCGTTATGGCGCTCCCGGAGGCGTTCAGGACGCGACCGAAGGACAGGCTGCCAATCGCAGGTTCCTGTGGAACAAGGCATCCGAGACCCTCACGCTTGATTGTTTCGCGATGCCCGGTCAGCCGTTGTACGCCGAGCGGATGACGATCGCATCCGCTCAATGAGGCACGGCGTCCCTTCCGACGACGGCGCACGGCGTCATGGCTGTCGGGCGAACAGCTTCACGGGTACTAAGCCGTTCCGAAGCGGCTCGAGACACGCGGCCCGCTACGGCACCACAACGGTGACGGGAGGCGAGGGCGCTGATGACCCGCAACGATTTCTCGACGCCACCGTCATCGTGTACGAGCCAGGACCGACACGGCCTGAAAGACGACGAGCCGTGACTGGGAAACTTGCAACGTACGCGCCGGTCACGTTGACGACGAAACTCGTCGGCGCAGGGCCGCTGACGGGGAGATCCCACACGAGCGAGATCAGATTCCCTGTCTTCGTCGCGTTGAAATTCAGTGGCGTTCCTGGGATGCCGGTGCAGGACCCGGGAACCGCCACGACCACGCCATTCGAGTTTGGACCGTCGCCGCTCGAGTTGACGCCATGAACCCACAGCTGATACGTCCCCGCTGGCACGTTGCTGAACGTGATGCTTTCAGTCAAAGGAATGGGCAGAAAAGTGCTCAGTGGGCCTCGGACGACGATGTGGTTCCTCGTCAATGGCCCACCACTTGCGTTGTTCATCCACGCGAGCGACAGGGTGTTGCCGTCGACGAGATACAACAGATTCGTCACCGGCGCCGGCAACGCTGGGACGTTCACGAACAACCGTACTTCGTTCGACGCCGGGCTGCGCAACGCTCCTGCGAGTGCGTGAACACGAATATAGAACGCTCCTGTCGGCGCTTGGAACGTGATCGTGGGCGTGCTCGGGCTAATTGGCAGACTCGCCAGCACTTGCCCCGGCGTGGTTCCGCCTTCGAGGACGTAGCCCGTCGGCGTCACACCGTCTTCTGGAGGCGTGAACGATATAGTTACCATGCTGCCGGCAACCGATTGCACCCGCAGATTCGACGGCGGTTGTACCGTGGTGGCGATCGTGACGAGCCGGTACGCACCGCGCCCGTACGTGAACGCGATGGTGCTGTCAGTGATCGGATTGATCTGAATGTCGTACACAGGCACGTTGGGGATCCCCACGTCTAACCCTTGCTTGTTCCACGTCGTCCCGCCGTCGGGGCTCTGCCACAAACCGGAGTCGCTGCCGGCGTAAATCAAATTGGGATTACGCGGGTCGATTGCGAGCACATTGAAAGGCACGTCGGCGGCGGGGCTGATGTCAATCCACGTCGGCGTGGCCGCCAGTGCATTGGTCGACTTGAAGACGTGTCCCGGCTTTCCTGGCGTGCCGCTGTTGAAGCTCGACAGAGCGGCATACGCGATAGAGGCGGTCGTGGGATCGAAGACGATGCTGTTGATCGGGCGCCCTGGTAGCGATGCCGATGGATCGAGATTGGTCCAGGTCACACCGCCGTTGGGTGTCAGATAGATTTCCCCGCCACGATTCCCGTACGCGTACATGTTGCAACCGGTTTCGCTCGCTGGAAATGCGATGGCGTGGATCGTCCCTGGCGCGCCGATCTGGTTCGGAAATGGAAACGGGTGCGCAGGTCCATTCGCTGCCCACAATGGCGACGCGGCAGAGAAAAAATTGTTGGTTCGCCACATCCGATTCGTTCCGGTCAGAAACACATCGTCGTTGGTGGGGCATTTACGAACAGGTGCCACGAACGCCGCTCCGGCCTTGTTGATGCCGGCGTCCGCTTGGATGCCGGTCGCGCCGCCGTCCGTCGTTCGTTGAATCGCGCCGAAGAGCCATGCCAGCATCCAATGCCTTGACGGCTCGGTGGACGACATCGCGACTTCCGCCTCGCCCCATTCCCACGTCGCGACTTGGTTGAGGATCGACCATCGCTTATTCGGACCGGCCACAGTCGCTTGAAAATCACGAATACCGCCGATCATGAATTGGCGATCGGTTGGGTGCAACGCCGCGCTAAAGAACATCGCCGTGGACAAACCAGTGTTATGGTTTTGCCACGTCACGCCTCCGTCACTCGTGCTCCACACACCTCCGTCGTTTCCGTCGATAAGGCGATTTCCGGCCCACGCCAGCGCGTGATGATCGGGGTGCACGGGGGAGCTCGCCGTCGTATTGGTCCACGTCGGCGTCGCGCCGCAGTTGGTACATCGCCAGAAACCGCGCTCAGCCCCACCGGCAAAAACGGTGTGGGGATTTGTCGGATCGACGGAAATCACATGCGAGTACCCGCACTTCCCCGGCCCGCAGTAGGCACCCGGTCCCACTGCTTCCGTCGGAACTCGCAGCCAAGTGGGAACCGGTGCCCAGGCGTTATCGGTCCGAAAGAGACCATAGTGTGAGTTGGATGCCCCCACAGCGCTCTGCGGGTTCTGAATACTCGCGTACAGCACGTTTGGCGCGGACGGTGAGAGGGCCAGCTCAATCCGTCCCACGCCATTGGGGTGTATCGCACTGCCCCACGGCCCGTCAACGCGTGTCCAGGAATCGCCGCCGTCGGTCGATCGATAGACGCCATTGATGACGCTGCCTGGCTGCTCGTTGGACAAGTTGCCGCGCTGGTCACCAATCGCCGCGTACTGATTGTTGAAATTTATCGGATCGATTTCGAGGGCCGTCGCTTGTCCCGTGAGCGTTCGCGCCCAGGACACGCCCCCGTCGATTGATTTCTGGATGCCGAACAGCGGTGAAGCCGGAACGTTTTCCTGACTGTCCTTCCCGAAGCCGGCGCGCGTGGTTGCCGCGATCACCACGTTGCTGCTGGTGGGATGCACGCGGATCCGCCGCACGGCCGCGCGGGCGAAGCTCGATGCGCCCAACACCACCCATGTGCGGCCGCCATCGGTCGACTTCAAGACACCAACGCCCGTCTTCGTGAAGCCAACGCCGGCGGACTCACCCGTACCGACATAGACGATGCTTGGATCGCTCGGCGCGAACGCGATCGATCCAACAGCCAAGGTCGGCGCGGAATCGGCGATCGGCAGCCACGAGGTGCCGCCGTCCATGCTCTCCCAGACTCCGCCATTCCCAACACCAATCAGCCAGTGGTTGGCGTCGGAAGGGTCAACCGCGATGGCGGCGACGCGACCGCTGTTGAAATTCGCTGGGTCAGCAGGATTGTGCGCGTAACTGAGTGGGGCAGGCCCAATGTTGACCCACGCGCCCACCGTGGCAGGGGCATCTGGCGGCTGGTAGGTGGTGGTAAAGACCGAACTGTCTTTGATGAACCACGCGCCGACAAGCAGTACGGGAACTATGGCCAACGAAGCGAAATAGCGCATTGGTATCGCCAGGATGAGGTGGCGCATGCGGCGCATTGTAACGATTCGCAGCAGGAGGTAGGCGAGAAATCGCTGCCGATTCGGTCAGATCCGTCCACCGGAACATCATCGCAACAGGCCTGTCCAGCCGCGCGATACACGATGCCTATTGCACCATGGCCGATCGGGGTCTCCAGACGGTATCAGCTAATTTGATTCCTGCGAGTAGTTCAATCGCGATCGCCGGAATGCGTTTCGATTCCGAGGCAGATGAGGCAACCGGGTCAAGCACGGGGACGCGGACCCGAACGAGCTTCGAGTATGCTGTCAGCCTGCCCTGCAGCGAAAATCGCCGGGGACACAAGGAGTCAACTGATGAAGCGCATTGGCGTGTTCCTTCTCGGCTTGCTGGCGACATCGTCCGGCATCGTCGCACAGCAACCTGCGGATATCGAGCGCGCGCTGTTGGCAGCGCCGCGGCAGGCCCGCGAAGGCGCGGCCGTGATCAAGTGGAAGGCGGATTTCACCTACGACACGCTGAAACCGGGAACCAACCGGTGGGTGTGTTACGACCAGTCCGGCCTCCCCAACGAACAGCCGTTCTCTGTCCAGTGCACGAGCGTGGGCAATCTCGAGCGCGTCGCACAGAACCGGAAGTTCGAGGTACAGACCGACCGCGCCGCGCGACAGGCGGCGCTGGATGCCGCCGAAAAAGACGGCACGCGCGTCAAGCCGGAGTTCGGGTCCGTGTTCTACACCCTGCAAGGCGCCGACCAGGCGACCGCGAGGATGCACATGACGATCGCGGTGCCCGGCGCAACGGCAGCGTCGTTGGGCTTGCCGGACAACAACAAGATGGGCGGTGCGTGGCTCATGAACGCCGGAACATCCACTGCCCACATCATGGTCCCCGGCAGCTAGGCTGTCGCAGAACCGCGACGTTCATCGTGCTGTGGGGAGCGTCATCCCAGCAGTCTGGACATCCCCCCGATTCGCACCACGCCCTCAGCGTGTTCCCTGACACAGGGCGGCGGTGGCGTTGAGAGACACGATCACGGGCCGCGATTCGGGGGGCGTCAGCGCACGACAAACGTTCCTACCATTCCCGGCTGAATCGTTTGTCAGAGAGTCTTTCCGGTATCCGGCCCCTCGCGGTTTTTCTCACGTGCGTTGGATTCTCACGAGCATCGAGCCGTAAGCGGTGATGGTGATCTCCGAGTCGAGCCAAAAACCCTCGAGGTTCCGGTCCCTCTGTGAAAGAGCTATTGTTGAACACGAAGTTGCTTCGTCGACTTAACCTAAGAGGGCAACCGCCATGAGTTACAACCCATTTGCTCGCGGCGCATTCCCGGTTGGTGTTCGCACTATCACCCTAGGTGACGAGGCGCGCGACGGACGAACCGTGACGATCGAGCTGTGGTATCCGGCCGCGGAACGACATCGGGGTGAGGACCTTAGGGATGACACGCGCGATCGCTTCACCGTGGTGCCCGGATTCGATGCAACCCAACAGGCGGTTCGGGATGCTGACACATCGGAAGGCCGGTTTCCGCTGATTGCCTATTCGGACGGTTGGTCAAGTGATCGCCGAGACGCAGCCGACCATTGCACACACCTCGCCAGTCACGGCTATGTCATTGCATCGGCAGATCACCTGGGCGACCAAATGGGCGAGCTCGCCGCCAAGGACAGCGCCGAGACCTTCGCCGACCGGGTAAATTCAATCTGCACAAATCGCATCGGCGATCTGATCTTCGTGATCGATCGCGCGCTGGACGGCGGCGATCCGGCGATCGCGCAGTTGATCGATCGCGAACGCATCGGCACCGCGGGCGCCTCCTTTGGCGGTTGGACGTCGATCGCCATGAACTCGTACGACCGCCGGCCCAAAGCGGTGTTCGCGCTGGTACCCGCCTGGGGCAAGGGTCCCCTTCGCAGCGAGCTGCTTCAGGCTGCCGCGCGGCTCGACGATTGGCAACGGGCCGTACCCGTCTTCCTGCTCGCCAGCGAGCGAGACGCGTGCATTCGGCTCGAAGGCATCCGCGAACTCTATCG
Source organism: uncultured Acidobacteriota bacterium (assembly GCA_963846425.1). GTDB lineage: Bacteria > Acidobacteriota > Vicinamibacteria > Vicinamibacterales > UBA2999 > JACCSI01. The sequence goes on from CAWJVW010000005.1 coordinate 1,113,699, forward strand.
AGAGCTGCCCGGACCGAAATACTTGGCGGTCGTCGCCGGAGCCAGCCACTTCCATTTCGCGAACAAGGCGCGCGAGCGCTACGAGCTGGCGCTCGCGGTCTTCAACCGAAGCATCGCGGACACCACGCTCGACTTCGCCGCGATGGCCGCCGCCATGCCGCCCTTCTGGAAGTTGTGTTCGGCCGAGCGCGCTTTGACGGTTGCCAAAGCGCTGTTTCTCGCTCACATGGATGCGGAGTTGAAAGCCAATGTGTCCGCACGCGCTTTTCTGAACGCCGATCTCCGAGCCACGGTTGCAGCTCGCGGAATCAACCTCGAGGTCGTGAAGGAGACTTCCGATCGAGCGGCGAGTGTCTAGTCTCCTACCTCCGCAACTCAGCGATGCGTGCCTTGACGAGTCGCTTGACAAGAGCCTTGGGCAGCGGCTCGTCGAGCCGAAATCGGACAGTCCCCTTCCCCGACGTCTCGTATCCCTGGAGTTCGGCGGCAAGGGCGCGCGTCGTCGACGCGCTGAGCGGGTAGAGGCTGCTGTGGTGTTTCCAGGCGGCGTACCACACGAGCCCCTTGCCATCGAGTCTGAAGGCGGGCATTCCATAGCCAAAACTTTCAACGGCGCGAGGGGCCGCAGCGCGAATGGCCTCGCGCAATGTTTGGAGATGCTTGCGAGCCTCGGCTGGCAGCCCCGCAAAGTAGCCGCGCACCTGCATGCTCGGCTGCTTGGCGCTGGGTTTGGGCCTCGATGAAGTCGTCACGACCGCTGCAGCTGGGCGACGAGATCCTCGAGGCGGTCGTAGCTGATGCCGGCACCCCGCTCCATTCCGCTGCCAAGGACCATGTTGCGCACATCAAGCGACGGGTAGCGTGCCGTGGCTGTGAGTCGCGTTTTGCCGACCTCCTCGGTGAAGATTGACGTCACGACGGAGACGGTTTCGGAATGCGGCTCCATGATCTCGGTGTGCACGAGCCGGTCTGGCGGCGTGATCTCCAGGTACTCGCCTGAGAAGGCGACCTCGCCCTGTGGGTGGCGGTTCACGAAACGCCATTTGCCGCCCACACGAAGGTCGATCTCGCAGACGGGGACCGAGTAGCCTTCGCCAAGGCGGCCCCACCACTGCCTGACGTGTTCGGGCTTGGTCATCGCTTCGAACACGAGATGCCTTGGCGCACTGAACAGGCGCGTCAGGGTTATTTCTTCGTTCGACGGCGTCGAGACCTTGAAGCTGTCGCTATTTGCCGTGCTGCCTACGACCATGACTTTCCTCCTTCGCATTTGAAAGTTTGGGACTCGTCCAGCGGATTCAGGCGATTAGATTTGTATTAAATCAATTAGTTAATAAACCTACTGGTTTAATACAATGGGGCGATCCGGTTGTCAAGCAAGAAATCGGTCGCGAAGTATCCTGATGTCGCGCCAGCCGAACCCAGGCTCGCGTGGATCCCGACACGTGATGCCAGCAAGATTCAGGGGACAAGCGGCCGCACTTTTTATTGCGCGCGCGCTGGTTGCCGCCGCGATACTTGCGCCGGCATGGTATTGGGATGGCGGGCTGATTGAAATCGAAGCCCTCGAATTCATTCGACACTACCTCGATCCTCGCGGCCTTCTGCAGAAAGTGTTCGACCCTTATACCAACGATCTGGGAACCTACCAGGCGCGCGAGCTCAGCTACTTTTTTGACTATCTGGACGCCCGAGTTTTCAACGTGCTGATCGCTCGGGGTTGCCTCGCTTTCGACCGTTGTCATCTTTCATTGTGCATGTGATGTCACTTCTCGCCGGCTCGGCAAGGGCGAGAGGTGAGTCAGCGATGCGCGCGCCCCTCGTCGTATTCGGTTTGCTTTGCTTCATGAGTCTCCTCGATCGGCAGGGGTATTTCTATGCGCTGGTGGCACTCGCCGTTCTGGCCTGTCACGCGGCGCTCGCGGGCGGACGTCGTGACGTGGTCTTGGCCGCCACCGCAGCAGTCGTGGCGCGATGACCTTCTACAACGTGTGGCTCGCACCAGCGATCGTCGAGCGCGTCAATGGTTATCGGCCGAGCCTGGGCTTTCAGAGGCCGCCGTTGACGGAGCTGGCGGCCGACCCAACTTATTTCACACGAGCTGGTGAGCTTCTCGTCCAGGCAGGCGCCATCCTCGTGGGAGGTGTGCCGTCGTGGGTATGTCTCGGAGTGTTCGGCCTGCTAACCGTGCTCGCGATTCGCAATGGGCGACGTCGAAGGATTCGACGGCGTGGACTGGACGCAACATCATGATCGTGTGTCTTGTCGGTGCGTTTGCACAGGTGCTGATGTTCGCGGGAATGATCGCTCGGCATCCGCCGCTCTGGGAGCACTACGATCATCGCTTCTGGTACTATCCGCTGCCATTTCAAGCGCTGCTGCTCGTCATCCTCACGGCGCTCCTGGTTTTCGACCGTTTACCGTGAAACCTACGTGTTGAAATCGTGCCTGAACGATGGCCGACCCTACTCGAGCCATGTTGGCTATCGTGCGTTCTACGAGTACCGTCTCGCCCTCTCGCCGTCCCTGCGAGTCACTTCAACTTCGCATCCTTGATCCGGTCCGCAATCTTCTGGGCAATCGGATGCGCCAGCGTGCCGGTCGACCCCGCCCCCTGGGAGTAGAAATTAGTGCGGATGGTGTCTTTGCGCTCCACTACTTTCTTACTGGTCGCGTCGCTCACGTGATATTGAAGGTCCAGGGCCTCGCGTCCTGAGCCGAGGCCCACGAGCAGACGCTTTGCGGCGTTACCGGCCCTCCAATCGGTGATTTCTCCAGCCAGGGTGTACACCGTGCCCTCGGCGGACACCGACGGCTCCTGCCCAATCTCGAAGTCCTTGCCGAGCATCACCTTGAACTCGGCGACGAGCTGAGTCTGCAACAGCTTGAGGTCGTACGGCAGCGTGACGTTGGAAGCCGTCGTGAATGCCTGGATCACCAGGACCGGCTTGTTCTGCGCGGACGCGGGCATCTGTGCGAGAGCCAGACCGAACACTACGAGCGCGGTGATCTTCATGCGAGTGCCCTCCATAACTAGTGACAAGGACATTACCGAAATCCAGCAGCCTCACGCCGTTTGCTCTTCCGTGGCGCGGGCGAAACTCTTGCCAGTGCTCCCGAGACCGCCGGCTCGAATTGCTCTTGTAACTTGCGGTAAATCGGCCTCTTGAAACCAACGACGCGAGCCACAGCTGTGGTGAACCGCACCCATGCGCACGCTCTGAACTCTGATTCGGATGGAAGAGGGGCGACCGGAACTTGTCGCTTCAGTCCGAACAAGAACCAGTATTGCACCTGGCCCAAACCTGTCTTCACCGATTGCGCGTTACGCGGAAGCTCGTATGCGAGCAGTCCTGGATATCGACGAATCAATCGGAGCGACGTACTGGGAATGCCCGTCTCTTCTCCGATTTCCCGAAGCACCGAGCGCAGTGCCGTCTCGCCCTTCTCCAACCCTCCTTGCGGAAACTGCCACGCTCCTTGAATGTCCTTCCTCTCACAAATAAGCACACGCCCCGTCCGATCGAAGATAACGGCGCCGGTGCCGGCACGAAAGTATTTAGCGGGTGTTCTCATTCTTCGATGCGACCACGTTCGGGTCCGCCTCGTGCGGCTGGGCGCCATGGATGCTCAAAAGGCAGGCGAGCGCAACTCCAAACAACATTGACATCCCTTTGCCAAGCCCCAGGGTGTACACCAGCCCCGAGAATCGCACGGTCAGTGAGCCATCTTGCATCAACGGGCTTATTTTCGGCCGTCCAAAAGGCCACCAGTCCAGCAAGCACCGCACCGACGAGCGCTACAAAAAACTCGAAGCGCTTTTCCCCCACTTTTTCATTTCGCCAGATCGATTCTTCGAGACGATCCAGATCTGCAAGAAACAAGTCTTTCAATGCCGAGCTCGTTTCGACGGTGCCGGTCATGGCGTCCTCTTTCGCCGCTGAAGCGGGTCCGTCGGGAGCGGCGCGGGCTGAAGTCACAGGCGGATGATAGCTTGACAAAAGCCTACGGAGAGCAGCCTTGAAGGTCGAGACGCGGCATCGCGCGTGGCTGGGAGCCTCGCGTTATGCTTTGTCCGATGCGGACAACGAGGACCGTGCGCGTCGTGCTCCTCAGCCTTGGCGCCGTCGGCGCGCTCGCTGGCGCGGCCTGGCTGTGGCAGTCCTCGCGCGGCATGGCGAGGGTGGACCTGCAGGGCGCCAACGTCCTGCTCGTCACGATCGACACGCTGCGGACGGATCGGCTCGGTGCTTACGGCGGCCGCGCTGGATTGACACCCGTCCTCGATGCGTTGGCGCTGAACGGAGTGCGATTCGCCAATGCATGGTCGCACGCGCCTATGACGCTTCCTGCGCACGCCAGCATTTTGACCGGACTCCTGCCGCCCAGTCACGGCGTACGCAACAACGGCTCGTTCCGCCTGGGCTCACAGCCGACGACCCTCGCCGAACGTCTGCGGGCTGCTGGCTACCGAACAGGCGCGTTCGTCGGCGCGTTCGTTCTGGACACACGTTTTGGCCTCAATCGCGGCTTCGACGAATACGACGATCGATACGCTGCTGGCGCTGCACCAGCCTACTTTCACTTCGTCGAACGCACGGCAGACGACGTCCTGCGTGCGGCCACCACCTGGATTTCACACCAGGAGGTTGGCGATACACGACCCTGGTTTGCCTGGGTCCATCTGTTCGATCCGCACGCGCCTTACCGAGCACCGGCGGCGTTCGCACGCGGCCGTGAGCCATACGATGCCGAAGTGGCATGGACCGACTCGGCACTGGGAGCAGCGCTGGAAGAGCTCCGCAAACTGGGACAGATGGATCGGACGCTGGTCGTGGTGACCGCCGATCACGGCGAGTCTCTCGGCGATCACGGGGAAACTACACACGGACTCTTTGCATATGATGCGACGCTGCGGGTTCCGCTGATTATCTCGGCGCCGACCTTGCGTTCGCGGGTGGAGTCCCGTGCCGCGAGCCATGTCGACATCCTGCCCACAGTCCTCGACGCGCTCAGGATCGAATCGTCGACCGTGTTGGATGGGCGATCGCTCTTTGGCGACATCGATGACCGGGCGTCGGCGGCCACTGCACAGATCTATTTCGAAGCTCTCGATGCCAACCTGACGCGAGGATGGGCGCCGCTGCGCGGCGTCATCTCTGGCCAGTGGAAGTATATCGATCTGCCCGAACCCGAGCTCTATGACCTGGGTGCCGATCCCGTTGAACGCACGAACCTTGTGGGTCGTGAGCTCGCGCGCGTGCGCGAGATGCAGGCTCTTCTCCGCCAATTGACCGAGGCGACGCCGCCACCTGGTGCAGCCGCCGTGGATTCAGCCACGGCGGCACGACTGCGGTCGCTCGGCTACCTCTCGGGTTCTGCTCGCTCGCGCGACGTGTACACCGCGGCTGACGACCCGAAGCGCCTCGTCGGGCTCAGCGAAACGTTCAACGAGGCGTTGGACGACTTTGGTCGCGGCCGGGCGGCTACTGCCCTTGAAAAATTCTCTCAGATCCTCGCCGATCGTCCGGACTTTCTGGCCGCACGCCTCAGCGCAGCCACAGTGCTGATTGGCGGCGGCCGCGCCACCGACGCGGTGCGCCTTCTGCGCGCCGCGGCACCAGCAGATCAGTCGGACCCCGCTTGGTTGACGAGAATGGGACAGGCGCTCGCCGCAGCTGGTGCGCTCGGTGACGCTCGCAACGTCCTCGAGTTGGCCACGAAGGCGACGCGTGGTGACCCGGAGCCGCTCAACGAGCTCGGCGTCGTTCTGCTGCGCCTTGACATGGTCAGCGACGCGCGCCGCGCCTTTCAGCAGTTGCTGGATGCGGACCCCACGGCCACTGGGACGTGGTACAACCTCGGGCTGCTGGAAATTGGTCAACGTCGCGCAGTGGCTGCCGCCGCAGCATTTACGCGCGTCGTCGAACTCGATTCCCAACACACGGACGGCTGGCGCGGACTTGGGGCAGCGCTGGCCGGGCACGACGTTGCGCACGCTGTCGAGGCGTGGCAACGTGTGATCGAACTCGACCCCCGCGACTTCGACACGCTGTACAACCTCGGGATACTGCTCGCCGAGTCGGGCCGGCGCACAGAGGCGCTCCCGTATCTGCGACGCTTCGTCGCCGAGGCGCCGCGCGACCGCTATGCCAAAGACCTGCCGCGCGTCCACGCCCTTCTCGCGCGCGCGGATAAGCCGTCGTGAAGTCCCGGATCGCGGCGGTGCTCCTCGTCGCTGGCGCGGCCGGTGTGTGGTGGTATACGCGTTCCAGTACCGATCGACAGGATCTACCCGCGGGTTCGCTGCGCGGGTACAACCTGTTGCTGGTCACCATCGACACGTTACGGGTCGACCGTGTCGGCGCGTACGGCAATCCGGCGGGTCTCACCCCGGCGATCGATCGTCTGTCGGCGGACGGCCTCCGGTTTGACTCCGTTCGCTCCCATGCGCCTCTGACGTTGCCCTCGCATGTGTCATTGATGACGAGCCGGGTTCCGCCGCGTCACGGCGTTCGCGACAACGGTACTTACCGCCTCGACTCCAAACAGCCGACGCTCGCCGCCGCCCTCAAACCTGCAGGCTATCAAACCGCCGGGTTCGTCGGAGCGTTCGTGCTCGACGCACGCTTTGGTCTCGCCAGGGGATTCGATCGCTACGACGACCAATATGGAGAGCGGCCGTCGATCGGACGCGTCGAGGTTGTTGAACGTCGCGCGGAAGCGGTGACCACGCGCGCAGCCGCATGGATCCGGGCGGCGTCGGGACCATGGTTCGCCTGGGTCCATGTGTACGATCCGCACGAGCCGTATGCGGCGCCGGAACCGTTCGCCTCCAGGTATTCATCCACCCCGTATGACGGCGAGGTCGCCTACGTTGATTCGGCACTGGGACAGATGTTCGACGAACTGCAGAACGCCGGTCGCCTCGATCGCACTCTGGTCGTCGTCTCATCGGATCATGGTGAGGCGCTCGGCGACCACGGCGAACGTACTCACGGACTGTTCGCCTATGAGTCCACCTTACGCGTCCCGCTCATTGTCTGGTGCAAGGATCGAATTCGGCGCGGCGTGTTCAACGATCCAATTGGGCTCGTCGACATCGCGCCAACCGTGCTCGACTTGCTTGGGGTTCCATGGCCAGTGGCGGACGGAACGTCTCTGCGGACTCGTCTGTCCGGAGAGCAATCGTCGCGGGGAGAGGCGTCGAGCCTGACCCAGAGCCCAACTTACTTTGAAGCCCTCAATGCAAACCTGACGCGGAATTGGGCGCCGTTGACCGGCATCGTCTCGGGTCCGCTCAAACTCATCGACCTCCCCGTGCCTGAACTCTACGACCTCCAGAGCGATCCAGGCGAAACCCAGAATGTCTACGCGCGGCGGCCCGACGACGCACGGCGGCTGGAGCGGCTGCTGGACGCCGTCGCTGGGAGCAACCAAACGCCGCCGGGCGCGGCAATCGACGCCGAGACCAGCGCCCGGCTCCGCTCACTTGGATATATCGTGTCGCAGCCACCGACCCAACGACGCCGGTTTACGCCGGAGGACGACCCAAAGAACCTCGTCGCGCTCGATGCTGCACTCGATGAGGCGATGAAAGTGTCAGGAAGAGGCGATCACCTGTCGGCGGCTGCGATCCTGCAGGATGTCATCCGCCGACGTCCCGATCTGCCACTTGCCTACGACCGGCTCGCGTTCGTGCTTCGCGCTGGCGGGCGCCTCGAGGAAGCGATCACCGCACTGGAGCAGGCCGCTTCGAAGGGATTCGCGGACGCGCCGACGCTCGTGTCACTTGGGACGATGCTGCAGGAAGCCGGACGCCTGGAGCGATCGGTTTCGGTACTCGAGGCGGCGATAGGGATGAACGCACAGGATCTCGAGGCGCGCAGCAGGCTGGGTACGACCTACGCGCTGCTGGGGCGCACCGGCGACGCGGAGCGGATGTTTCGCGCGGTGCTCGACGTGGATCCTCAGTCTGCCGAAGCGTTGACGAACCTTGGGGTCCTGTATCTCAGTACCGAATCGGCTCAAAGAGGCGATCGCGACTCTACGGCAAGCCACGGTTGCCGATCCTGGACTCGCCGGCGCTCGAAACGCCTTGGCCGTCGCGTATGCCAAATCGGGCGATCTGAGGGGTGCGGTAGACCAATGGCAACAGCTCATCGCGACTCACTCGGAGGATCCCGATCTTCTCTACAATCTCGGCACCGCGCTTCTCCAGCTGGGCCGGCCCGTGGAGGCGCAACCCTTTCTCGAACGATTCATCGCCACAGCGCCACCGCGCTATGCCGACGATGTTGCCCGCGTGCGCCAAATGATCGCGGCGATTAAACGAAACCAATGATCGGTTCAGGAGTTCAGAGGTTCAGTTGAACGACTGAACCTCTGAACCGTTGAACCTCTGAACGACGGATCCTTAGAATTCGACCCGGAACCCGACCTGTGCGACGATGGGATCGAGGACGGCGATGATGTCGCCGAAGCCGCCGTCGTACAGGTTAAAGTTGGTGACCGGGTTCGCGTTGATAGCGTTGTATAGGTCGAACATCCCGGTGAGCTTGATCTTGCCAACCCTGAACGCCTTGTCGACCCTCAGATTCAGCAAGTGCACATTGTCCGAGCGGTTGTTCTTTAGGTCCTCGACGAAGAAATCTGTCGGCGTCGCAAGCAGCGTCGGCGTCGTCGTTTGGTCCCCGATGATGCGCGAGTACGCGAAGCCGCTCTGGAACCGATAGTTGGCGGAGAATCCGACATCATGCGGGAATACATAGCGGCCGATTGCTGCGAAACCATAACCAGTCGTTTCCTGCCGGTTCCGCACCGCCGGATTGACATTCAAGAAGTAGTTGATCCCGATCGGGTTCGCACTCAGCGGCGTGGTGTCACCCCAGTTGATAATGTCGGCCGACCGGAGCTCGTCGCGCCACTGGTAGTCGAAACTGCTCTGCGCGAAGAATCGGCTACCTAACCGTTTGTTGAAAGCAAACTCGATCGTGTCGTAATTGAAATCGCCGTCCGGGATGTTGTCGAACTGCGCGTCGCTCTGATCGGCAAGCGATGCGGGAATGTCGACCACATTGAACACTTCCCCATTCTCGGTGACGACACGTTTCGGGACCGTCAGACTGTTAGCCCACGCCGGAACGAACGGCACGTAGTAGAACGGCACGAACTTGCGCTGCATCTTGCGGACGTAGGTGAACCTGGCCGACGACTCACCCCAGAACTGATGCTCGAGCGTCGCGCTGATCTCGTCCGTATACGGCGTGTCCAGGTCCGGATTGACTGTCGTCGTGGCGCCGCCGATGCGCGTCCGTTCGGCACCCAGTTCGTGCGGCCCGTCGTACCGGCCGTTACCGTTCGGATCGTTGAAGTCGTAATCGACGTAGTTCGTGCCGCCCGGGTTGGCGGACGAAAACCCGTCGGCGAGATTGTTGTAGTAACGGCCGTAGAACGCCTTCAGCACCGTGCGTGCCTGGCCGGTGAGGTCGTACGAGATGCCGAGTCGTGGCGCGATGTCGGTATTCGTCACGAGCGAGGCCCCCTCCACCGTCGAAGTTTCGGGGAAGATGCGCGTCCCATTGGGCAACAGATCGTGAATCTCAGGTACGCGGGTGCTGTCCTGGTATCCAAGCCTCTGGTAATCGATGCGGACGCCGGCAGTGATCGAGAGCCGGTTCGACGTCCAGCGGTCCTGTGCGTAGAACGCGTGGTGAAGGTCGGTGTTCGGCGATGAACGCCAGGTCTGTTCGAAATCGCTGTTTACTCCGGTGTCCGCGAAGCGAATGCGGTCGGCCGGCGCGCCGGCGCGCGGGTATGAATAGCGGATGGGCCCGTTCGACCCGTTGATGCCGAACCGGTACCAATCGTAGATGTGCTCGTACCCGACCTTGAAATCGTGGCTGCCACCCTTCGGGAGGAAGTACGTCAACTGTGCCTTCACCTGCGGCTTCTTCCGCCCGGTTGTGAAGGAATTCCACCCAGCGCCTGCGACTGCAGTGGTATCGCGGAATTGCTGTGGCGGCCGGGCTACGGGGTCCACCGCCGGCACCATCGGCCAGTTGAGGCTGAAACTGCCTGCGGTCACGTCGAGAAACGCGCGGCTCGACATCACACGCTGGAACTCGCCCTTCCACATGCGCGACCAGCTGTCCTGCGCCTGAATTGATTCGGGTGGTCGGAGCGATGAGAGTCCGCGCTGCGGCTTCTGCTTGCGTCCTTGCTGGTAGTAGCCGATCAGCGTGTTGTTGATGCCGACCTTGCCGGTGCCCTTTCCGGTGACGTTGTCGAAGATGCCGACGTCGGTGGCGAGGTCCTGCGGGACGCCTGACACGACCTTATCGATCTTGAAGTGGTTGTAAGCGCCGAAGAACCACACTTTATCCCTGGCGATTGGCCCGCCGAGGTCGGCATGGCCCTCCCAGAACAACAGATTGGGATTGCCCGTAAAGCCTCGCGCACGGAGCTCGTCGTTGTTGTTGTCGCCAACCCATTCCCCCGGTTCGTACGTGATCTGGTAAAGGCCGGCGAACGTGTTGCCGCCACTCTTGCCAATGGCAACGATCGCGGCGCCACCAGAGTTCATTTCCACGTCGGTTCCGAGCGCGCCGATCGAGTACTCCTCGTTGGCGAAGTAGTCCTCGTAGAAACCGGTACCGCCGACGCCCTCGGTATGGTCGATTCCCTCGGTTACGACACGCGACTGGTTCTGGATACCGAATACCTCGTAGCCCGATTGCTGGCTCTTGTGGCTGCCGCCGACGTCGAACCCCGACATGTGCACGCCAGGCGCTTGCGAGAGCGCGCCCCACACATCCGTGGAGTTGGGAATGGCGGTAAGTTCGTCGCCCTTCAGACTGGTGCCTACTCTGGTCGTGGTGACGTCAACGACCGGCGATTCCGCCGAGACCGTCACGGTTTCGGCGAGCGAGGCGACCTTCAACTGGGTGTCTACCGTTATTGTCTGTCCGAGGACGACCTGGACGTTCTCGCGGTCGAGCGACGAGAACCCAGAGAGGTCGAACCGCAGCTTGTAGATGCCGGAAGGTAATTGAGGTAACCGGTAGCGGCCGTCGACTTCCGTCGTCGTCGTTCGATTGCCTAACAAAGAGGGTGAAGTCGCGGTCACAGCGACCCCTGGAAGCACAGCTCCCTGTGAGTCGGTGACGACGCCGGTGAGAGTACCTTGTCCGATCTGTGCAAAAGCTGGCGCCGCGAGCAACGCGCAGCTCAGCACCAGCGCCCATCGTAAGCGGGTCATGCGTCTACTCCTGTGCAAGCTGGACAACCCAGTGAAGCAGGGGCCACGCCCACCAACGCCAGACGTAGCCCGCTGACAAACGTCCGATCAGAACCTGCAGAGGGGCGTAATCCTATAGTCGCCATCCGCGAATGTAAAGAAATGTCACTGACAATTTGCGCGACATTTCACTTCGGTGGGACGAGAGGTTCGTCCCTGGGACGGACGGCGCATCCGACAGGACGGGGAAGTCCTTCCCGGCCGACCTTTAGAACGGAGCCGCCCCGTCCCCTGGTGTCTCAGCGTACCCATGTCGAGAATGGTGGAACACGTTGACTGGGGCCTGGCAGTCTGCTTGCACCTCTGGTTCCGTGTTTCACACGTTCAGTATTCCGTTGACCTGGGGCGAGTTGGCCAAGCGCACAGTCCGCGAAACCATCGCGGATAACGCCCTGGGACTTGCGGCACAGCTGGCCTATTACTTCCTCCTCGCGCTCGTGCCAGCGATTGTCTTCGTGGTGGCGCTCGCCAGCTTCTTTCCCGCACGCCTCATCCAGGACACGCTCACGGCCCTTGGAGGCGTTGCGCCCTCGGAAGTCGTCAGGATCATCCGCGACCAGCTCGATGGCCTCGTCCAAGGTCAACACAGCGGAGCGCTCACGTTCGGACTCGTGATGGCGCTCTGGAGCAGTTCAGCGGCAATGGTCAGCATCACCGATGCACTGAATCGCGCGTACGACATCGAGGAAGCGCGCCCGTGGTGGAAAGTCAGACTGACCGCCGTGGCCCTGACGATGGCGCTGGCGATCTTCATCATTGCAGCCTTTGCGTTGGTCATGATGGGGCCGACTCTTGTGGAGCAGCTTGCGTCACGAATGGGCCTCGGCCCGACGTTCACGGCAGTTTGGAAGATCCTCCAATGGCCCGTCGCATTTGCTCTAGTCGCCTTTGCGATCGGCTGCATCAACTACTTCGCACCTGACGCGGAACAAGACTGGGAGTGGATCACGCCCGGAGCCGTGTTATCGACCGTTGTCTGGCTTCTTGCCTCGCTCGCATTCAAGTTCTATGTCGCAAGCTTCGCCAACTACAACGAGACCTATGGCTCGCTGGGCGGCGTGATCATCTTGATGCTCTGGTTTTACATCTCGGGCCTGGCGATTCTTATCGGCGCCGAGATGAACGCGGAGATTGAGCATGCATCGCCGCATGGCAAGGATCCCGGCGAAAAAGTTCCTGGCGAGAAGAAGAAACTGGGCGCGGCCGCCGCGCGGGCTTACGAAGAGCGACGACGCCAGGAATCAATCGTACCTGCGGCATCCCAAAACCCCCGCATGCCAGCGCCGCGTCCCGCCTCGGTCGCCGCACTCGCGGTGCTGGGCATTGGTCTGCTGCGGAGCCTCGCAAAGTCTTCGCGCCAGTGATTCACCTCGGGCGGCGGGGCTCCTGCAAGTGATGCATTTCGCCGATGTCTGGATCTGAGCCGGTGAGCCATCCCTTCACAAATTCATAGAGCACCACCGGTCGGGGCTTGTTGACCTCGAGAAACTCAGCCGCGTGCACCGTGACGCCGATCAGGACCATGCGGGGATCGTCCGCGGTCCCATGACGCGGGTCGCCTTCCTCGGGAAACCACGCCTTCCAGTCCGCCGCATATAGTTCCCGAATCTTCTGGCGATCCTGTGAGATCGCCGCGACTCCGGAGACTGAGATCCATTCTTTGTTGCTGTCGTTGTAGTACGCGAGGTTGATATGAGGATCCTGCGCCAACTCCTGCAGCTTGGCCGTTCCCTCGGTGGTCACAAACCATAAATCTGCTCCGTCGGCTCGCTTCTGGTTTGCCATGGGCCGTGAGCGGAGATGCCCGTCGCGACGCCGCGTCGTCATCATCGCGGTGCCAATGTCGTCCGCTAGGCTGTAAAAGGTCTCGAGTTCGGTTTTCATAACGCCATCTCAACGAATCAACCGCGGCAGGACAGCCGACTACCGACGTGAGCTTCTCTTCGCCGTTGCTGCTGTCTTCTTCGAAGACGAGCGATGGGCTGGGGCAGCCTCCTCGTCGTCCTCCTCAGCAGGATGAGCAGCATCGGCCGCTTCCTGGTTAATGCCGCCTTCAGCCAATGACGTGAGCTTTTTGTCCGCTGCTTTTTCTTCTTCGAGCGTCTCCTCCAGCAGCTCGGCCGCCTCTGTGTGACCCATGGCGCGCGCCCATGCGACCAGGGTGCCGTACGCCGCCATCTCGTAGTGTTCTGCGCGCTGGCCTGCGGCAATCAGACATGCATCCATCGTGGTCTCGTCGAAGTCCTCTTCCATGATGGACTTGCCTTCTTCGATAATGCCGGCGATGCCGTCGCAGTGCTTGCCTCTTACCTTCTCATCCAGCGTCGCGAAGACCTCTTCCAAGCGCTCGACCTGTCCCTGAGTTTCTTTCAAGTGCGCTTCAAAGGCCGCGCGTAGTGTTGGCGCATTTGCGGCTTTCGCCATCTTCGGCAGCGCTTTCGTCAGTTGTTTCTCCGCGTCGTAGGTATCGCGGAGTTCGTCAATGAACGCATCATGCAACGTTCCGGAATCGGCCATGGTCGTCTCTCCTAATCAATGAGTGTGTCTAATCAATGAGTGTTGTCGTAATCGTGAGAAGGTCCCTGGAGGCGTGAGGACACGATCGAGAAGGCCAATCGTCGGTTAGTCGACAGTGTGGGCGATCCGCTACCCACATTGGCCTGGCCGTTGCTCTCCGCATTGCCATGGTCTTCGCTCGGCTTCAGACTCGACGGCAAGTAAGCACGGGTCGTACCAGTTCCAGATGTCACAGCAGCGAATCGACTCGTAAGGGCGTGTGCGACACTGGGATATGTCGCCAGCGCGAGCGTCGTTATTCGACGCAGATGTCCCGGACGGCTTTCAGTATCGCGATGACTTCATCACCGTTGATGACGAAGCGGTGCTCGCCAGAGAGATCGCGCGTCTCGAGTTCTCGACGTTCGAGATACGCGGCGTCGTGGCTCGCCGGCGGGTCGCCTTCTTTGGCAGGTCATACGACGCTGGTGGCGCGATCACGCCGCCGATCCCGGCGGATCGCGACTCACGAGATCAGTCTTGAAAGGCGATCGGCGTACCTGATGACAGGAGAATCACGGAATGTCTGCGAGCACCACATTCCTGCGGTGGCAACTCTGCGGTATTCGATTACCTTTCGAACGGTGCGATCGTAAACGTCGCGATTCCAGATGAAGCGCCTTCGCTGGATGGTCCTCGTGGTCGTCGTCCTGCTCGCGATCGCCAGCTTGTCGTTCAATGCACCCCGCACGTTCGAGCTGGTCGACACCACGGGCGCGCCGCTCGATCCCATCTACATGGCCTATTCGTACATCGGTTCGCGGCCTAACTTCGTGCACTCCGTGACCTATCAGGCAAAGCCGCTCGCACTCGCGCGGAGCGATGGTGCTGGCCGTGTCACGATCCCAATGGCCTTTCACGTACATCTACCGTTTCCCATTCAGACAAATCCGCGGCTTTTCATCGAGCTCGTGTACGTTCCCCTTTCGCACAACGCGTTGAGTCATCTCAATGAGGGAGCACCCTCCCGGAATGACGTGTTCCAAATCGAGGTCGCAGGGCGGCGCGCAAAGATCTCCGACCTGGCTGAGAACCCTCCGCTCTGGGAGGAAACGCTGCAGAAGCTGTCGTCATTGATCCATCGCCTCGTATCTCAGCGTCCGGGAGAACCCCCCTTGCACGAAGCCGACCCGGAGACTGCAGCGCTCACGCGGGAGTTGATCGGCCACTTTCGTGAGGAGTACGAAGCGTTCCTCGCCCGCTACCGCGACGTGGAGCGGCCATTTCCCGAAATGCCGGCGTACGCGCGCGGGTCAACGGCCGAAGAACGACGCCAGTGGAAAGCTTCAATCGAAGCTTCTCTGGCGCGCGAACCGCTGTGGGGTCAACTCATCCCTCGCCTCTTCGAAGACGACCTTCGATTCTTCAGCAAGTGGGAAACGGCGTCGCGATGACTCTGATCAGGTCCGCACGAGCCCGCCTCACCGCCATCGCCTTCTGCGCCATGGCCGTCGATCCGGTTGCCGACATGACACACCGTCAGCAACAAACACCAATCGCGGACGACTCCACACTGAGCGACGAATTCGTTGGACCATTCCCGAGTTGGACAAATGTCAAAACCGCCCACGGCGCGGTTGGCGATGGATCGGCTGACGACACAGCCGCTCTTCAACAGGGTCTCATTGAGTTGGGAACCCAGGGACGTTCGCCAGTCCTCTTCCTTCCGAAGGGCGCGTACCGAATTACACGGACGCTGACGCTGGCGTACACGCTCAACATTAGCGTCGTTGGCGAGGACCCGGCAGCGACGAAGATCGTCTGGGACGGTGAGGCGGGCGGGACGATGCTGTCGGTGAATGGCGTGGCGTATTCACGATTCACCCGGCTGACCCTGGACGGGAAGCGGCGCGCCTCGATTGCCGTCGAGCAGTCCTGGGACAACTCGCGCCCGCACTTCGACACGGGAAACGAGTATGCCGACGACCGTTTCGTCGACGTGGCATACGGGATCCGTGGCGGATTCAAAGGCTACGGCTTTGCGGAAGTCAGCATCGTCCGATCGCATTTCATCCGTAACACCGCGGCGGGCGTCGCGCTCGGAAACTTCAATGCTCTCGATGTCTGGATCTGGCACTCGCGGTTCGAGGATTGCGCGTTCGGCGTCACAAACGGAGGCGGCGCGGGAAATTTTCATGTCTACTCCAGCGTCTTTCACCGCTCGACGTCGGCAGATCTGGGGATGGGAAACACCGGCGTATTTTCCGCGCGTGGAAACTACTCCAGTGGTTCGCAAGCCTTCTTCGTTTCCGTCCTCACCAAGGCGTCTCCGGCCACCATTCATCTGCAGCGCAATACCATTGTCGATCCCGTCGGTTCGACGTCGATCGATCTGAAGAACCAGGGACCCGGCGTCCTTTCGGACAATGTGATTCGCATGGCCCGAGCTGCGGGGCCGGCGATCCGGTGGAACAGCTTCAGCGGCGCTGATATCACGTCGATCGGCAACACGTTCACTGTTCCCAAACCGATCGAAAACAATGGACGGTTGATTGCGGTTGGCGATCGCATCCTCGCGCCTGCGGCAGTGACGATTGAATATCCGGTACTGCCTGGCACACCGTCGAACCATCAACGCCCGACGTTCGAGGTGGCTCCCGGCTCGCGCGCGCGTGACATCCAAAACACCATCGATCTGGCGGCTCGTCAGCGAGGCAAGCGGCCGGTCGTGCACTTTCCTCACGGCGTTTATTCGATCGACGAGACGCTGACGATCCCCGCAAGTGACGTGCAGATGGTTGGTGACGGGTACGGCACAGTGCTGCGTTGGACAGGTGCGAGTGGCGGACCGGTTCTCCGTTTCAGAGGCCCGAGCCAGGCAACCATCCGCGAGCTGCAAGTGGACGGAAGTGCGAAGGCAGATGGACTCGTCGTCGAGAATGTTGACCAGGTCGGCGCACGCATCTACCTGGATCAACTCCAGGTCCGTGCCGGGCGCCAAACGGACGTTTTTGTCAATGGCTTGGATCACACAGTGGTTGAGTTGAGAGACTTCGGCCATGCCTACTCGCCAACCGCCACGTCGGTGAGAGTCATCGGCGGCCCATTGTCGACGGCGGGCCAGCCGACAGCCGGCAAGACGAATATTTTTTCAGGCGCATCCAGCGGCAACAACGTGAGTTACGAGGTCACGAGCGGTGCCAGACTTCTCGTTCGCGACCTGTGGTATGAAGCTGGCGCCGGCCCAGGCTTCGCAAATATTCATGACAGCGCGGTATTCACGGCCGACGGCGTGCGGATTGCGTCGCCGCCCAACAGGATGCCGCCTGCGTTCCACATCGTCAACCTGATAGGCCGGGCGGCAATCGTCGCGAGCAATGTCGACGACAGGATTGCTCTGACAGGCAAGGGTGGCGCCGCCCAGGTTTTGGGGCTCGCGATCTTCGCGCTGCAGGATTCGCCCCGTTATTTGGTGAACGACACCTCGCCCCGCGCACCGGCGGCTCTCATCAACTCGCGGCACAGCCCGAAAGGCAACCGCAGCATTGCGACACCGAATATTGGTGCGGTTGACCCGGCTTTCATCGAGCTTTTGATGAAGCACACGCGGGCCGAAAGCCCGAGTCCACCCACGCCCCTGGCGGCTGGTATTACCGACGTCAGGATGTTTCGTGTCTGGGTCACTGGTGGGTTCAACAACATCACGCTGACGCGGTAAGATTAGTGGGCCACCGACGATTCCCTAACGACTGGGAAGGGTTCAGAATAGCAAGAGAGCCATGCGCATCTTGTTCCTGTGCGTCGCCAATTCCGCGCGCAGTCAGATGGCCGAAGGGCTCGCGCGTGCGCTTCTCGGGAAGAAAGCCGATGTCATGAGCGCGGGCTCGACCCCCGCCCGCGTGAACCCGCTGGCGATCGAAGCCCTGCGGGAGCTCGGCATCGACATCGCCCACCACCAGTCGAAAAACGTCGATACCATCGACCCCGCGAGCGTAGACCTCGTCATCACCTTGTGTGCGGATGAAGTGTGTCCCGTGTTTCTCGGGCGCGCGAAGCGGCTGCACTGGCCGTTGCCCGATCCGGCGGCCGGTCCCACCGAAACCGCGCTTCAACGATTCCGGGAAATCAGAGACGACCTCCAGAAACGGATCCTGCGCCTGAGAGATAAACTGTAAGTTTCGCGTGAGTACCCCTCGTCTTCGGTTCGCTCCTTCTCCCACCGGCTACCTGCATGTCGGCGGCGCCCGCACAGCTCTTTTCAACTGGCTCTACGCACGTCGCCAGGGCGGCGTCTTCGTGCTCCGCATCGAGGACACCGACGTCGAACGCTCGTCACCAGAGATGGTCACGGGCATTCTGGACGGATTGCGATGGTTGGGACTCGACTGGGACGAAGGGCCCGACGTCGACGGACCACACGCACCGTATTTTCAATCGCAGCGATTGGACAAGTATCGCGCGGCCGCAGAGCACCTCCTGGCCTCGGGCCATGCGATTCGTGACGAGGGCGCGATCCGCTTCAAAGTCCCCTCTGGCAAGACGACGTTCACCGATCTCGTGCACGGCGCCATCGGGTTCGAGAACGAGCACATCGAGAACTTCGTGATTCTCCGCTCGGACGGTCATCCGACGTATCACTTGTCCGTTGTCGTCGATGACATCGACATGGCTATCTCGCACGTCGTCCGCGGTGACGATCACATTTCGAACACGCCAAAGCAGGTGCTGCTCTATGAAGCGTTCGAAGCGCCGACGCCGCTCTTTGCTCATGTCCCGCTCATCATGGGCCCGGACAAGAAGCGCTTGAGCAAACGGCATGGGGCGACATCCGTGATGGAATACGAACGGCAAGGCTATATCCCTGAAGGGATGGTGAACTTCCTCGCTCTTCTCGGATGGTCGCCGGGAAGTGACGAGGAGATCTTCACGACCAGCGAGTTGGTCGAGCGTTTTACACTCGAAGGGATCAGCGGCGGGAATGCAGTCTTCAACACCGACAAGCTCGACTGGGTCAATCATCAGCACCTGCTGCGCTTGCCCGACGAAGAGCTCTTGACGCGCCTGGCGCCATTTCTGGACGCGGCGGGACTCTGGCGACAGACGCTGACGACGGCAGAATTCGATTGGATGCGGCGCGTTTTTGCGCTGCTGAAGCCCCGCGCAAAGAAGTTAACCGAGTACGTCGATGGACTGCGACCGTTTCTGACCGAGCCTGCGGGCTACGATCCCGAGGCGGTCGCCAAACACCTCAGCACGCCAGGCATGGCTGGTCACATCGTGGCATTGCGCGATCTGTTTGCCACAGCGTCATTCGACGAAGCATCGTTGGAGCAGAGTCTGCGACAACTTGCCGAGCAACGAACTGTCAAAGCCGGGACGCTGATTCATGCCACGCGCATTGCGATGACTGGCCGGATGGTGAGTCCCGGGCTTTTCGAGATGCTGGTGCTCGTCGGACGGGAGCGCGTGATTGCGCGACTGGACCGCTTGATTGAGTTTCTGACATGAAACGGCGCACGTTCATACGCAGTCTCGGTGCGGCGGTTGCTGTCGCGGCATCCCGGCGCACGGCCCGCGCTCAGGAGTTTGACTTCATCGTCGTCGGGGCGGGATCTGCGGGATGTGTCGTTGCCAATCGCCTGAGTACAAATCCGCAGAACCGCGTCCTGCTGCTCGAGGCCGGGACGCCTAACAACACTGACCCGGCGATCACGACACCTGGACGCTGGGTGTCTCTCATCGGATCGCCATTCGACTGGGGCTACTCCACCGAAAGTGAACAAGGCCTCCACGGACGACGGTTGACCTTTCCGCGCGGCAAAGTCGTGGGTGGGTCGAGCGCAATCAACGCGATGACCTATACCCGTGGGCATCGATTGGATTTCGCCGCCTGGCGGAATGCCGGCAACGACGGGTGGGGTTATGACGACGTGCTGCCGATTTTCAGGCAGATTGAGGACAATTCCCGCGGTGCGTCAGAGTATCGCGGCACCGGCGGGCCACTGCGCGTCTCTGACTGTGTCGATCCGCATGCCGCCCACGGGGCTTTTCTGGCGGCCGCGCGTGAGATTGGGTATCAGGCCAGCGCGACATGGGAATTCAGCGCTCCTCAATCAGAAGATGGCGCGGGGTACTACCAGAAGAACATCAAAGATGGCCGACGGCACAGCGCTGCGGAGGCATTTCTCCTTCCTGTACTGACGCGCCCGAATCTTCGCGTCGTCACACAAGCGCACGCCACAAGGCTGCTGGTCGAGGGGCAGCGCATCACCGGAATCGAGTACGCGCGAGGAAGACAACGCGAACAGGTCCGCGCCGCACGGGAAGTGATCTTGTGCGGAGGTGTCATCGATTCGCCCAAACTGCTCATGCTTTCTGGAATCGGACCTGCGGATCATCTACGGACGATTGGCGTGCGGGTTGTGGCCGACCTGCCTGGTGTGGGATCGAATCTACAGGATCATCTCAAGCTGTCGATTCGATGGAATGGCCGAACGACGCTCCCGCCCTCAACCGTCACGGCGGGCATGTTCGTGCGGTCGCAGCGAAGCGTAGAGGCCGCCGGAAGCGCTCCCGACCTGCAGTTCTATGTCGGCCGAGGTCTCGATCAACCCGATCGCTTTGTCACGATAACCGTGTCGCTCGTCGGTCCACGCAGCAGCGGCGATGTCCGCCTGCGCTCTGCCGATCCGATGGCAGCTCCGATGATCCGCGGCAACTACCTGCAGGAGCAGGATGATGTGCGGGCCCTCGTCGAAGGCGTGCGGCTTGCGCGGGCATTGGGAAGTGCGTCCGCCTTCGAGAAACTGCGCAGCGACGAAGTGGAGCCTGGCGCCGCGGTTGTGAGCAGCGAGGCTGTCGGGGAATTTGCGCGACGCGCATCCGACACGATTTATCACCCCGCCGGCACGTGCCGGATGGGCAACGACGCTCGCGCGGTCGTGGATGCCCGACTGCGCGTCCGTGGCGTCGAGGGCCTTCGGATCGCCGATGCGTCCGTCATGCCCAACGTCGTGAGTGCAACCACGCATGCGACGTGCGTGATGATCGGATGGCGGGCAGCTGACTTCGTCGCCTGACGTTCGTCAGTTTCCAGTGACCAGTTGTCAGTTCAAAGCGTCGCGCGGCACGCGATATGATCGTCAGAGGGTATGCGCTACGCTCCGCTGATTTTTTGTCTGTTTTTGGTGACGGGCTGTGACGAATCGGTAACAGGACCGACCGTTCCTTTGAACACCGAGTTCGTGTTGGCGCCGGGCAGCTCTGCCGTGATCGAAGACGCGTCACTCAGCGTTCGCTTCAATGGCGTGACGGGCGATTCTCGATGTCCGGGGGATGCGATCTGCATCCAGGGTGGCGATGCCATCGTCGCCGTGACCGTCACCTCACGCGGCGGTACCCGTAACCACGAGTTGCACACCGGCAACATGCAACCGGTGAAACATGACGATGTGACGATCTCGCTGGTGCAACTGGCCCCCTATCCGTTTGCGTCGCAGGGACCGATTCAGCCGGACGAGTATCGCGCAACGTTACGGGTGACAAAGTAGGAGTCGCGCCGCTCCTTTCTCGTGACCCGACCCTAACCCTGACGACGTCTTATACTGAATCGCATGCGATCGGTTGCGGATTCGTTACGAGCGGAAACGCTTGCCGCCGACGCGCTCTTGACGCCTGCTGAACGCGTCGCCAACGCCCTTCGACTGGGCGATATCGATGTGCGCTCGCTCGCGCAGGCCCGAGGGATTTCTGAAGCCGAGGCGCGACGACAGCTCGCACGACAGC
Organism: uncultured Acidobacteriota bacterium; assembly: GCA_963846425.1. GTDB lineage: Bacteria > Acidobacteriota > Vicinamibacteria > Vicinamibacterales > UBA2999 > JACCSI01. The sequence goes on from CAWJVW010000005.1 coordinate 1,135,279, forward strand.
GGCAGCACGGTCGCATTCGTTCCGCCTGTCACGAGAGCTTACTGGCGTGACCCTCCTTGCGCGCGTCGCCGCTCATCTCGAGAGCCAGCTCATTCCGTTTGTTGTGATTGGGGCATCGGCACTGGCGACCCACGGCGTGAGTCGCTCCACCCTCGACATCGACCTCCTTGTGACCGACGTGCGTCCACTCAACGCCACGTTTTGGACGCTCGACGTGGTCATGGTCGATCTCCGTCGTGGCGATGAGGACGATCCGCTGGCAGGGGTCGTTCGCCTCAAAGCGGAAGGCGAGCGAGATGTAGACCTCGTCATCGGTCGCGCCGGGTGGCAGACGAGGCTGCTGACAACGGACCTGAAGATTGACCTCGAGGGGGTGCGCGTACCTGTGGTCGATGCCGCGGGACTGATTCTGCTGAAGCTCTATGCCGGCGGAACGCAGGATGCCTGGGACATCGAGCAGTTGCTCGCCGCGGGCGAGCGTTCGGCCCTCGTCGCCGCGGTAGACCAGCGGGTGGCCGTCCTTCCTGCCGACGCTCGCGCGCGCTGGCAGCAGCTACGAGGCTGACCGTCCTCCACCCACGAAGTCCTTAAAGCGTGTTGCGATTAAAGGAGTAATTCAAATCCGTCGAGAATGCCCACCACTCGTTTCTCGTGACCTGACCCCACTCAACGGAGGGTTGGCTTAATCGTGTTCAGCCGTCTTGTAGTGCTCTCGCAGCAGGTCGCGTCCGAAGTCGCCATTGAAATCACGCCACACTGAGTGAATGTGATTGGCGTTGTTCTGGGTGTTGTCGTATTCGATCAGGAACGTCGGACCCTGCACGCGGTAGTAGTGAGGACCACCAACTTCCATCACACCAGCCCACCCGAACGTGATCTTGTCCATCCCGGCTTTCTGAACCGCATCGAGCCGTGCCTTGGCGAGCTCGGGTGACACGCGACCCAGGTACACATCGATCAGCTTTTCGACGAGACGCCGCTGAGCCGGCGTCATCGCGCTGTACGCCATCGGACCGGGATCGAGTGGTTTGGCTTCCCGGTTTTCGGCGGTAATCATCTCGCGGGGTGCGGTCACGTCGAAAATCGCTTTCGCGCGCTCCGCATCGGTGAAGGCCGCCATCAACGCCCGGCCGGCTTCTTCCTCATCACGCAGCGCGCGAGTGCCTTGCTTCGGGCCGTCGCGCACGACGGCAGGATTCGATCCAAAAAACGACGGAGAAAAGACGACGGGCTTGTCGTCAACAATGGTGAAGTTCACCGAGACATGATGGCCTTCGAACTTCCATCCCCACGGGCTCGTGCCCGGCTCACCGAAGATCGACACGAAGTACAGCTCGGGATCGCGCACGATGGCATTGGGCCCCGTCCGCGGCGGCTCGATGGCCCGCAGCACGGTCTCGAGGTCGATGATTGTCGTCGCGGTCGTATAGCCGCGAAGGCTGAGGCCGGTCTTGAGCAGTGCGTGCGCCTTTGCTCGTTGTGCCTCCGTCATGTCTTTGAGCGGGAGCCCCGTGCGCGCGCGTGGCGTGAAGCGGAATTCGAACCGCGAGTCGTCCTCGAACTTGAAAGTCGCCTTGGACTTCTGCTCGGCGTTCAAGTCGCCAAGAAGGGCGTTCGCGGCGTCGCTCATCGCGCGCGCCGTCGCGCTGGGCGCGCTATTGAGCGCTGCCGGCGCAAGTAGGAGTCCGACAACCACCACCACGGCAAAACTGTCTGAGCGGGCCATGTAGTCCCCCTGATTCGGCTGGACGATATCACCCGCCGACAACACGTGGCAACCATCCGCGCGGAGACTGCGACAGGGCCTCTCCACTACCCGCTTGACAGCCACGGGCCGCCCGCCGGACAGTCTCTCGAACGAATGTCCGCAATCCCGAATGCCGGCGCCTCTGCACTCGAGCGGCTGACCAGGCTGGCGCAGTTCAGAACCTATACGCTGGGGCATGGCTACGACGAGATGTTCGATGGCCTGGGGGCGACGCGCGAGCACTATGCGCCGCTCTTCGAGCGCCTGCAGGTCATCGATCCGGTTGAGATGCGTCAGCGCCAGTCGGCAGCCGATCTTGCGTTCCTGCACCAGGGCATCACCTTTACGGTCTATGGCCAGGACGAAGGCACCGAGCGCATCTTCCCGTACGACCTCATCCCGCGAATCATCACGGCCGGCGAGTGGGACGTGCTCGAGCGCGGCCTGTCGCAGCGAATCACCGCCCTCAACCTGTTTCTGAAGGATCTCTATTCCGACGCGCGCGTTCTGTCCGATCGGATCGTGCCGCGGTCGCTGATCTACAGCTGCAAGCACTTCCGTCGCGAGATGCAGGGGGTGAACGTCCCTCATGACGTGTACGTCTCGGTCGCCGGAACGGACCTGGTGCGCCTGCCCGACGGCTCCTTCGCAGTCCTCGAGGACAACCTGCGTGTGCCGAGCGGGGTGAGCTACATGCTCACCAACCGCCAGGTGATCAAACGCATCTTTCCGTTGCTCTTCAGCAGCTACGACGTGCGGCCCATCGATCATTACGGGCAGACGCTGCTCGCGACGCTTCGCGCTCTGGCGCCGCACGGCCCCGACGCGACCATCGTGCTGCTGACGCCCGGCGTCTACAACTCCGCGTACTTCGAGCACACGTTCCTGGCGCGGCAGATGGGGATCGCATTGGTGGAAGGACGCGACCTCTTCGTTCACGACAACGTGGTGTACATGCGGACGACGGCGGGTCCCCGTCGCGTGGACGTCATCTACCGACGCGTGGACGATGACTTCATCGATCCGCTCGTGTTCCGCGCGGACTCGACCCTCGGCGTGCCCGGGCTCTTCAACGCGTACCGCGCTGGAAACGTGGCCCTGACCAACGCGGTGGGCACCGGCGTCGCCGACGACAAGGCGCTGTACGGTTATGTCCCGGCGTTGATCAAGTACTACCTGGCAGAGGAGCCCATCCTGGCGAATGTCGAGACATGGCAGCTCTCGAATGCCACCGAACGCCAGCACGTCCTCGAACATCTGGAGGAGCTCGTCGTGAAAGCGGTCGGGGAGTCAGGCGGTTACGGGATGTTGATAGGTCCGCACAGCACCGCCGAGGAGCGTGAGGAGTTCCGGGCGCGCATCCTCGACGACCCGCGCAACTACATCGCGCAGCCGACGCTGGCGCTGTCGGCGGCGCCCTGCTTCATCGACGGGCAGATCGAATCGCGTCACGTCGATCTTCGGCCCTACATCCTGTCGGGCGAGAAGGTCACGATCGTCCCGGGCGGATTGACGCGAGTCGCACTCCGTAAGGGCTCGCTCGTCGTCAACTCATCACAGGGCGGAGGCAGCAAGGACACGTGGGTGTTGAACGCACAACACGGTCGGCTGCCGGCCTCGCGTCGCGAAGGCGGCGCCCTGTGAGCATGCTCTCCCGTGTCGCTGACAGTCTCTACTGGATGAGCCGCTATCTCGAGCGCGCGGAGCACATCGCGCGGCTCGTCAACGTCAACCTCAATCTCACGCTCGATCGGGCACCAGCGGACGCCGCCAGACACTGGGGCCGGCTCCTCGCAAGCCTGCCAGCCCCGCCGCCATGGGTCGCTCCGACCAAGCCTGAAGCGCTGGAGCGGGCGGTCGTGGATCTGGCCAACCGCGAGTCGATCGCCGCATGCGTGGGGGCCGCCCGCGAGAACGCGCGACAGGTCCGTGAAGAGATCAGCTCCGAGATGTGGCAGGAGATCAATCGGGTGTTTCTCGGTGTCCAGAGGAGACAGCCGGCCGACTCGGAATGGACCGCCGGCACGCACGAATTCCTGACCTCGATCATCGAAGGCGTACATCTGTTCCAGGGCGTCACCGATGCAACAATGTCGCACTCGGAAGGCTGGCACTTCATCGAGCTCGGTCGCTATCTCGAGCGCGCGAGCGCCACCGCATCGGTGCTCGACGTCCAGTTCCGCGACTGCGATATGGGCATAGAACAGGTCGCCGGCGTGAGCGAATACGTGGAATGGGTCGGCCTGCTGAAGTCGTGCTGTGCGTTCGAAGCGTATTGCCGGCATTACACGGCGGACCTGCGCTCGATGCGCATCGCCGAGTTCTTGCTACTCAGCCCGGACTTCCCCCGCTCGATCCACTTTGCCGTCGGACGAGTCCACGCGTCGCTCGACAGCATCGGTTCCCTGACCGGTCGCAACAATGGCCGGGCCGATCGGCTCGCCGGACGGCTGCTCTCGTCGCTCAGTTACGCGCAGATGGATGAAATTGTCAGCGAGCTGCCCGCGTACCTGTTGGGCATCGTGCGGCAAGCTTGCGAGATTGACGCCGCCGTGCACCGCGAGTACGTCGCCTACTCGCCGAAAGCGGACTGGCCATCCAGCTGAGGCTATGTCAATGCACTACGCCGTTCGACACATCACTCGCTTCACTTACGGCACCGACGTCAGTGAGACCGTGATGGAGCTCCGCATGCGGCCGGCTAGCGCGGGAGGACAGCAATGCTTGCAGTTCGATGTGGAGGTGGAGCCACGCGCGCGGGTGTTTGCGTATCGTGACGCGCTCGGCAACTGGGTGCACCACTTCGATCTGCCCGCGCCGCACCGCCAACTGACGATTACCTCGGGCGCGCGGGTCCAGGTCGAGACCTCCGCGCCGCTTGTCCATGCTCTCTCCCTGGACACGTGGGGTGACGTCGATACGTGGGTCGAGCACGGCGAGGAGTGGGACTTCCGGCAACCGAGCCGGTTTGCCGTGTGGAGCCGGCCACTTGTGGCCTTCGCGGACTCGCTTGGTCCTGTAACCCACCGGGCATTCGACCCGCTCACGACCGTGCGGAAGACAATGGCGGCCATTCACGGAGCGTTCGAGTACGCCCCGAACACGACGCGCGTAGATTCGGTCATCGACGAAGCTCTGACGACCCGTCGCGGCGTCTGCCAGGACTTCGCTCACGTGATGCTGGCGGTGCTCCGGCGGTTGCATCTTCCCTGCCGCTACGTCAGCGGCTATATCGCGCCGGCGGCGGCTGACGATGGATCGCAGCCGGCGACGATCGCGACGCATGCGTGGGTCGAAGTGCGGCTGCCTGAGGTCGGCTGGATCGGCGTCGATCCGACCAACAACATCGAGGCCGGCCTCCGTCACATTCGCGTGGCAATCGGCCGCGACTACGCCGATGTCCCGCCAACGCGCGGCATCTTCAAGGGCGCAGCGGCAAGCACGCTCGCCGTGTCGGTGGAAGTCACGCCTGCGGATGCGCCGCCGACGCTGGAGCCTGCGAGCAAGGAGACATCGTGGACCATCACTACCGAGACGTCGGCGCCGATCCAGGATGTTGAGCGGCAGAAGCCGTTGCAGCAGCAGCAGTAATATGGCGGCTGGCCATCATGAAAACAGCGGCACTCTCTTTTCTCGTCTGTTACGCGTTTCTTGCAGTCACGCAGAGCGGTTCAGCGCTTCGGCCGGACCCCCCTAATGAATGTGCGGATTGCGCGGAATGGAATCTGCCGCAGCAACCTTTCAAGGTGTTCGGAAATACCTACTACGTTGGCCCGGCAGGATTGTCAGCGCTCCTCATCAGCACCGACGCTGGCTTGATCCTGCTGGATGGCGGGTTACCGCAGTCAGCGGCGGTCATCGACGCAAACATAAGGACGCTTGGATTCCGCACCGAAAACGTGCGCCTGATAGTCAACTCGCACGCGCACTATGACCACGCGGGCGGGATCGCTGCGCTTCAGCGTGTGAGCGGCGCTACCGTTGGCGCGAGCGCGTCTGGAGCTCGCGCGCTCGAACAAGGTGAACCAACGACCGACGATCCGCAATACGGCTTCGGTCGAAAGGCCAACGCCTTCGCCGCGGTCAAGAATCTCCGTGTCGTCAGCGACGGTGAGGTTCTGCGTGTCGGGAACGTCGGGCTCACCGCGCATTTGACGCCGGGCCACACCCCCGGCAGCACAACGTGGACATGGCAGTCGTGCGAGGGCGCGCGCTGCCTGAACATGGTGTACGCGGACAGCTTGACCGCAGTATCCGCGCCGGGATTTCGATTCACGGCCGGCAACGCTCCAACCGCCGCGGAACGCTTTCGTCACACGATCGCCAAGGTCGAGCAGCTCCCGTGCGACATCATGTTCACGACGCACCCAGGGGCGTCGGGTCTGGCGACCAAGCTGGCGGAGCGGGCGCAGAAGCCGGAGGCAAATCCGTTCATTGACAGCAACGCGTGTCGTGCCTATGCGGCCCGTGCGCGAAAGGGTCTGGACGAGCGGGTGGCGGAAGAGAAGGCCTCGCCTCCGGTATAATTACAAGTTCCTGCCTGCGCGCGGAGCTATTCTGGGAGGTCGTTCAACGGTAGGACACCGCGCTCTGGACGCGGTTATCGGGGTTCGAATCCCTGCCTCCCAGCCAGATTTCTCTCTACAGCAACAACTTACGGTTATCGAGTTTCCTTCGAAAATCCCTGCCTCTCGTCATCTTAAGTGCCACACGGACATTGACTTGCGCTGACCGCCCGTTCGCCGTCTCCAAAATGTCTCCACGCTCAGGGCCGGTGTCCTAGAAGTCGTCCCGGATCACCGAGGGGATATCTTTCGCTCGGGTATACACCGTTCGATTCGCGATCGCGTGTTTGTGTTGCGCGTTTGAGAAGAAATGAAAGCGCGGGGTCGCAACATCTTCTGCATCGTCACAACGAGGGCATGCAGTGACGCAATCACAACAAGAGGATGAATCCGCCAATCATGAGTTCGCGACTCGCCACACCCAACTTTACGAGATGGCCTAAGGAGCGAACAGGCGCAGGTTGCCGGTTGTGAGACCGGTACAGTTAATTCGCTTGCTATGGCGAGGGTAGGTCGCGTCGACGGACGAGTAGCGCGGAGCTTAAACAATAGCCGACGATTCCACTCGTGCCATAACCCGCCAGCGGTGTTGGATAGTTACCGCCGAGTGCGAATGCAATCAGCGCGAGCCACGTCGTTCCAAACACGGCATATTCCACGACGTCCTCCGTCTCAGTGACGACGCCGACAATCGCCGGAATCAGCGGAATGACTAACGCCGCAACTATTGCCAGTCCGTACAGCGCATCGAAGGCGAACGCCGATTGGACGACGTGCTCCACGAATGGCGCAGGAGGAACATGATCGTCCCTGACCAATGTTGCCGCAAACCCGCAGCTCGCGCCGACCACGCTCAATGTCACCCAAGCATCCCTGCGATAAACCCATTGCACCGCAAGTCCGGCAGTGAGTGCACCTGCCACTGCGCGATCCGGCTGGAAGGCGAGCGCTGCGCCTGCGAGTAGTAACCCGATTGACGATAGCCAGTACCGATTTCCAGCAAAGAGCACCATGACAAGCGGCAGCAGTATGAGACTCGGCTGAAACGAGATACCCGCGATCCGAACCCACCGTGACGCGCCATCGACGCGGTGACCAACCAGCGCCGTTGCGAGCAGCACCAGTCCGACCGCGACTGTGAATGTTCCGACGACCTGCTGATTGAGGACGAGCGCGGACCTCACTAAAGATGCGGCTAGTAAACCGGCGGCGAGTGCTGACAAATTGACGAGAAGATAGTAGGAGGGTGCTCCGGCAGCATACATGTAGGCCGCTCCGAGCGCGACACTCACGGTGGCACAGAAAAATGGAGAAAACCAGCGTCGAGTTGAGCGCCTAGTGAGCATGGTCACTAATGTAATTGACGATTCGGCGCAGCGGTCCGCGCGTTGCCTCGCGGCATCAACTACGTTGCGTCGTGAACGCATCGACGTGATCTCGAGGTCGCCGCGAAACGAGCCCAGATTACGCGCTCACCGTCTCCAAAATGTCTCCACAAAGGCGGTCGAATTGCGAGGACTCGTGTGAACGGTGGTAAACGACAGGAGAGACGTAACTATCCGTGGGTCAAACGCTTAACACCAGAAGTCGCGCGCCATCACCAACTTAGGAAAATCGTTGACTCACAATTCGAATCCCTGCCTCCCAGCCAGCCTTCGCTCACGCGCAATTCTTGGCGGCGCTTCTCGCGTACATCGAGCAAGCACAGCACCGTCGTAACTCGGCCGCTCGCCGCATCATTCTCGTCGGCGGCGGTCAAACAGGAACAACGGATACGGTTCGACTGTCTCAGGCGCGTCGCTTCGCCGCAACACGCTCTCCGCCGCTCCGACCGCCGTCCGGATCCGTTCCGCCGCGTCGTGGGCTGACACACGAGGATCGGGCGCCCGGTTCCGCCAGTCGTGTTCCCGCAGGGTCCACACCGACTCGGGATCGCGCCGAATGCCCTGTGGTGACGACCCCGCGAGCGTCGTCTCGAACCGCGCACCGAGTTTTTGCACCGCGGCATGTGCGCGCCGATTGCGCATAGCGATGCGCGCTTCGAGACGCTCAACGTGCATGGTCGTGAACGCAAACTCCACGAGCACGTTGGCCGCATCGGAAAACACGCCCGTGGACCAGAAATGAGGTACTCAGCACAAATCCCCATTCTGCGTCTGACAACGTCGGCTCCAGGCGGACCTGGAGGATGCCGACCGCTGGCGTCATGCCATCAGGAACGATTCCGAAGCAGACGCCATGGCCTTGCGCGCGTTGCTGGTGTGACCATTCGACAAATCCCGCAAACTTGGCGAGCGTCGGGGGCGGAGGAGCCATGTACGCACTCACCGCAGGATCCGAGAACAAGGTGAACAGCGTATAAACGTCGGATGCGGCGACCTCGCGAAGCGTCGTCAGGTCGCCATGCAGGGGTGGCACTCGGTCTGTCCATCCGTCGAGCATCAAGTATCTGATGTTAGCGGACTGCCATCACGCCGCACGGATCAACTAGTTAGCAGCGGCAAGAGTTAGCCAAAGGCGGCGAACGGACGCCAGGGGTCGGGCGTTGTGTTGGCGAAGCGCGTGTTTGCCCCCACCCAATTCTCCAGGTAGCGTCGCGTTTCGTCACGATCAGCATCTTTCGGCTCCGAATCAGCTTGTCGGGGAGCTCGTTCGTCGCCGGTCAGCGTCGTAGAACCGTACGACTGCGGCGTCGGGGCCGACGAAGGTCAACTCTTCGAGCCGCTCGCGCTGAACGCTGTTGCGGAAAACTGTCTTGTGTACCGCGGCGTGGCCTTCCTCGATCGCGGTCTTTCCACACCTCACCCGTCCAAAGAATCCAAACTCCATCCTCGTGGAACAGGCTTGCGAAGGCATGCATGCCTTCCGGCGGTGGCTCAGCGCGATACCTTGGCGCGTCGTCGTGCGCCGGTGCCGGCAGTGCGAGGTCGACCGCCAAGCCGGCCATTTGTTCGCGAGGCGCGTGCCTTCGTGGCGCTACGATGAGCACCGACCAGGGCGGCGACGCCGACGATATCGACCTTCCGTTTGCCGCTGTCGGAGAAGCGTGCCACACGGACCCGTGCATCTGGGCGACTGGCCGGGTGGGCGTTCAAGTACTCCGTCAACACGGCGCGAATGGCGCGCTCTGCCTTCACATGGGTTTCGGCCGAAGCATAGACGGGCAACCCCGGCACGTAGGCGCTCACGGCGCCGCTCTCTTCGGTTTCAAGGACGATCGGATAGAGCATTGTCATTCGACACCCATCGTTTCGATTCCTTCCGAATTCCAGTTTAAGGAATCTCGGTGTCCGCCGTTACATCTCAAAAGCGTTACTTCTTCGTCTCAGGATTCCAGTTTTGGATCAGCGTGATCGGCGCGGCGGCGCTGTCCAGCATCGTGGTGATGAGGAATCGTCCGTCGGGGGCCACGTCGTACTGCCAACCCTGTGCTGTGTCCACGCCGCCGCCATAGATGCGCGTGGGAAAGAGCACTGCCGGTGCGCCTGGGTCGAGCGTGGACCCGGTGACCGCGATCGGCGCCGCCATCATCGCGCCCGCCGGGCACAGTTCCTTGCCGTCCGGTCGCCACCGCGGATGGGTGCCGCCCGCCGTGGACACCTGCCACTGGCGTCCGGGCTTGTCCGCCGAAGCGTCACGCGAAGGCGGAACAAACGGCCGCACGTAGATTTCCGGTCGCCCCGATTCGTTCGACTGGTACGCCACCCACCGGCCATCCGGCGAGAACGTACCCGTTGTCTCCCGAAAGGGGGTCTTCAGAAACACCGACGGCGTGCGATCGCCCGCCATTGGCACGACCCAGAGGTCGGCGTCCGCTTGCGGGTTGGTGATCTGATAGAGCAGGAAGCGACCGTCGCTCGACCAACTGGCGCAAAATTGCGCGGGATGTGATGAAGCCTTCGCACGTTGCCTGACGTAACGCGCACCTCACGCAGCGCTCTCGACGATCCAAGTTCGAAAATCGTCCCTAACAGTCAGCCACTCCTCTAATCGCACCACAACCAGCCGTTCTAAAGGCGGTTGCGGCGATTTTCGAATTTCCTCTGTCGAGCACGAAGTCCCGAAGACCTCGCGTCGGAGTGCTAAACTTCGGCGGCCGAATACGTTACTGAACCTGTGCCGCTTTCGAATCCCGGACACCCGTCCCGACCCGCGGATCCGCGGGATTGCAATCGCCGTCCACTCTCCGGAGGTCTGGCATGGAGACCGTTGCTCTACCACGTCGCTCGTTCATTGAACATCTCGCGTCCGTCCCTCTCGGAGCGATCGCTGCGAAACTGCAGACGACAGGCGCGCCTGTGGTGAGAGTGGCCGCCGGGACCGGCCGCGCGGACGATGTGATCAAGCTGCCAGGAGGGGACCTCGTGTACGTCAAGGTGGCCACGCAGGACACAGGCGGCGCGCTCTTCATGACCGAGCAGCCAATCGAGCGCCGCGGGTCCGGTCCACCGAAGCACTACCACGAAAACCAGGACGAGTGGTTCTATTGTTTAGCCGGAGAGTATGTCGCTGAAGTTGGGGACCAGCGATTCAGATTGCGGCCAGGTGACTCAGTGCTGGGTCCAAGACGGGTTCCGCACGCTTTCGTCTATGACGGCACCGGGCCAGGACGAATCCTCATCGGCTTCACGCCCGCAGGGCGTATGGAACAGTTCTTTCGAGATCTGGAAAAGCGCGGCGAATACTTCGGCACCGGCACAGCAGCGGATAAAGAGACGGCACAGCGACTGTATGGGATCGTAAATGTCGGCCCGCCCCTGAAACTGTAGGCTGATCGCGATCCTTGACGACACGTGCGGCTGATCGACGATTTTCACGCCTCCGGTGCATCTGTTCCGGCACGTGCAGCCGCCGTTCGGCCGCCCAAATCCGCTCTTCGTCGCATGACGATGGTCCGCACGGACGCGTTTCGCGATTATTCATGTTTCGCTTCGGCATGGCTGCCGACCTGTCCACGTTCGTGTTTGCGGTCCTTTTGACGATGATCCTTTATGCGTTGCTGAAGCCCGCCAACCGCAACGCGGCTCTAGTCATGCCTGGCTTCACCTTGGTCCAAGATGCCATCGGCGGCCTCAATGGCGTCCTGATGGCGATCGCGGGCGCGTGCTACCTGGCAAACAGTGCCGCCGTGATCCTGTCCCCCGGCTCGCTTCGATGCTGTTTCCGCCAGTCCTCGTGCCGGCATTCATCGGCGAACTATCGTTTGCAGTAGGGCTGACCGTGAAGGGCGTGAATGCGGCTAAATGGAAGGAGATGGCCGAGCGCTCGAGGAGGTAGCAACGGCGCGCTGGCAGCACGCGCTGCCGACGGCGCTCCAAGGTACGCCGATACAGGTATGCTCGATGTCATGTCCGATCTGGCCGCAACCGCGAAACCGGTCGGCATCGTTGCGAAAATGGCGCGGCGCGTGGCCGTTGCACTGACAATTTCAATTGGTGTCGCGCTGCTGCTGTTGATCCTCTGGAAGAGCCCGAAGTCGGCGCTTTTTTTTCGTACGATCACGCTCGGCTTGGCGGCGACGACGGTTTTCTCACTCTTCGAGGTGTGGCCGCGACGGCTGCCCCGTGGACACGAGCGATGGATTCTGCAGGTCGTGGCTGTCGGTGCCGCCATGCCGCTCACGCTTTTCGTGATGCACCGCCGGGCAACGTCCCCGGGAGCGCCGCCCTTCTTTGAAGACCATGACTGGATGCTCGTCGGATCCGCCGCCCTCCTCGTCGCGCCATGGACGGCGGTCGCGACCGTCGTGCGCCAAAAGGAAGCCTTTGCCCGCAATCAGAAGCTCACGTTCGCGCTCGAGCGCAGTGAGCTCGAGCGGCAGGCGCTCGATGCGCGATTGCATCTGCTGCAGGCGCAAGTCGCCCCGCATTTCCTCTTCAACACGCTCGCGAACGTGCAGGCGCTGGTCGATGCGGGCTCGCCGCATGCGTCGGCCGTGCTGCGAAGCCTCACCGCGTACCTGCGCGCGGCGGTGCCGCTGCTCCGCGAGCCGGCGGCGACGATCGATCGCGAGCTGCAGCTGGTCCGGCCGTACCTCGAGCTGATGCAGATGCGCATGCCCGATCGCCTGCAATACGCGATGAACGTCGACCCGTCGGTGCTGAGTGTTCGCTGTCCTCCGACCACGTTGTTGACGCTCGTAGAGAATGCCGTGCGGCACGGCATCGACCCCAGCGAAGAAGGCGGCCGGATCGACGTCGACATCACACGACTTGGTGAACGCTGTGTGGTCCGCGTCACCGACACTGGCGCCGGACTTCATCAATCGGCGAGCGGTCTCGGGACCGGGCTGACGACTCTGCGCGAACGGCTGCAGCTGATCTTCGGCGACGCGGCGCACCTGCGCCTGACTCCCAACACTCCTCGCGGCGCCATCGTCGAAATCGACATGCCGGCACACACATGAACGCCCACCCGACAGCGCTGATCGCGGAAGATGAACCGCTGCTGCGCGATGCGCTGCGGCGCCAGCTTGCGCTCGCATGGTCCGAGCTCGAGATTGTCGCCCTGGCGCGGAACGGACGGGAGGCGGTGAGGCTGTTCGACGAGCGCCGTCCCGACATCTGCTTTCTCGACGTTCACATGCCGGGACTCTCCGGCGTCGACGCCGCGAAGCAGATCGGCCGGCGCGCGCATCTCGTCTTCGTCACCGCCTACGATCACTACGCCGTTCAGGCGTTTGCGCAAGGCGCGCTCGATTACCTGCTCAAGCCGGTCGAAGAGGCACGGCTCGCGGAAACCGTGAGCCGTCTCAAAGAACGGCTGCACTCGTCGAGGCCGGCGATCAACACCGAGCAGCTCTTGCAGCAGCTGAGCGAGCAGCTCGAGAAGCTGCAAGGCGGCGGTAAGAACGAGGCGCTGCGGTGGATTCGCGCGCAAGCGGGAAAGACCGTGCGCCTCATCGCGATCGACGACGTCGATTACCTTCGCTCCGACGCGAAGTACACCATTGTCGCCTGGCGCGATGGCGGCAAACCGGCCGAGGCGGTGGTGCGGACGCCGCTGAAGGAGCTGCTCGAGCAGCTTGATGCGGAGCAATTCGCGCAAGTCCATCGGTCGGTCGTCGTCAATCTGCGCGCGATCAGCCATGTGAAACGGCATGACAACGAAACGGCGGAGATCCACTTGAAGGGTCGGGATGCCGTTCTGCCGGTGAGCCGCAACTACCTGCATCTGTTCCGGCAGATGTAGCCGCCTTCGCCAAGGCTTCGGCGTCCAAGGCCGCTTCGCCAAGGCTTCGGCGCCCAAGGCCCCGTTCGTTCTCGCGATCCCGCCCTTCGTCGCAAGCTGGTTGTTCGAGCGCCTGCGTGCCGCCACCATGTGGGCAATGAAGGAAAACACGATTCTGGTCGTGACGTGTCTGCTCTTGATCCTCTTGCTGACGCTTCACGTTACGGACGACATCGTCCGTGGGATATCGAAGGCCGAGCCCTCCAACATTGCGCTAGTCGTCCTCGTGGTCTTCCTGTACGGGACGCTCGTTCTCGCCGGACGGCGATCCGGATACGTCATCATGCTGCTCGTCGGGTTGTTCGCGGCAGCCATGCCCGTCCTCCACATGAGGGGAGTGCATTACGGCGAGATTGCCAGGTCCGCCGGCGGCTTCTTCTTCGTCTGGACACTCTGGGCGCTCGGCGGACTCGGGGGCCTCACTTTCATCCTCTCGGCGCGCGGACTGTGGAGCCTGCGAGCGGGACAGCCGAGGTAGTCGATGCTGCTGCCAATTCACATTGCCGCCGGTGGGCTCTCAATAATTCTTGGCGCGGTCGCTCTGTCCGTGAAGAAGGGCGGGAACATCCACCGTCGTAGCGGATTGCTGTTCGTCTACGCGATGCTCGTCATGGGGGTCAGCGCGTCAATACTCAGCCTCCTCAAGGGCCGCGCCGACGGGAATGTACTCGCCGGCGTGCTGACGGCGTATTTCGTCGGAACCGCTCTCACCACTGTTCGCCCGGTATCGTCCTGGACGCGACGAATCGACGCCGTTGCACTGACCGTCGCGGTCGTACTCGCCGCCGGCTGCGCTTTTAGTGGAGCCAGGGTGATCAATACGCCCGGCCGCGACTTGAATGGTGTCCCGTTCCAGACGGCCGGCGTGATGTCGTTAATCGTCGCCGCTTTGCTGGTTGTGGCGGCGGCCGGCGACGTGCGCATCATGCGGTTCGGCTTGCCTCGCGGCAGCCCGCGCCTGGCGCGCCATTTGTGGCGCATGTGCTTCGCGCTGTTCATCGCGGCCGGATCGTTCTTCTCGGTTCGCGAGCGAGTGGCGACATTCCTTCCGGAGCCGCTGACGACGGGGCCGATGCGCGCGCTGCCGATCGTGCTGTTGTTTGGCACGATGTTCTATTGGCTGTGGAGGCTCCGCGGCCGCCGCACATTGCCGGTCCTCGTCCGACACGATTCCGTGCCGGTCGCACCTCGCGCGGGTTGACGTCGCGCATCCCGTAGGCGCATGGACTCCATTCTCGTCAAGCGGCAGTCTGGATAAACCAGGTTCGAAAATCGTCCCGAATACCCAGCCAAGTTCGAAACTCTGATTTCCCAGGACACTAGTAACAGATCTCGTCTTCTCTCGTACGTACACCATTGGAGTGGAGGCGTGAGGACAAGAGCAGAACAATTACGCCTCTGGGCGTGGCGATCCCCGGGTGCTCCAGGAAGGGTATGCGGAGACCGACCGATCGCCCCAACAGGCCAGCACTGGGGAATTTCGCGCCAGGCGTTCTATCGATGGAAACGACGATTCGACGCTCAAGGGAAGACGGGCCTGTGGGATCCTCGACGCTGCCAAGGTTATCCGGCAGACGCTTCGTCTACATCCTGCGCAGTGAAAGAATCCCAGCCGCCACTGACGAAGTGTGGGAGGTCCGTCTCAGCGCAAGCGTCAGGAAAGACTTGGGCCAGAGGCGTACCGGGCGAAAACCCACCACGTTTGGCCGAGTCTGAGAGGATCGACATACGATTGGTGCATGCGTGTGTCACCAAGCGGCGTTCCGGGCAAAGAATCTTGGGCTGTGCTGGCCGCTTTGTGCTGAAATCGACGAGACAGTACGACTCTGATGAGACTTTTGCCGGGGGCGTGGGCCGCCATGCGGCGATTTCAATCTCTTCCTGCGGAATCACGGTCGATTGTGTTTTACGCCGAAGGCGCAGCAGACTGGGCACATTTCAGTTCGGTCATCGACGAGCTGACCGGGCCGCTCGGGCGCACGATATGTTATCTGACATCCGAGCCGTCCGATCCGGTTCTCACGCGCCGGCACGATCGCATCCTTACGTTCTGCATCGGATCGGGTGCGGTGCGAACGGTGCTGTTCCGGTTGCTCTCGGCAAAAGTCATGGTGATGACGCTTCCGGATCTGAATGCCTTTCACCTCAAGCGTTCGGTGAACCCGGTTCATTATGCATACGTGTTCCACTGCATGAACAGCACGCACATGATTTACCGGCGCGGGGCATTCGACGCTTACGACACGATCTTCTGCGTGGGTCCCCATCACGTCCGCGAGATCCGCAAGACCGAAGAGCTCTACGGGCTGAAACCGAAGACGCTCGTCGAGCATGGGTGCGGACGGCTGGACATGATTCTGGCGCGGGTGCAGGCCGCGCCGTCCGCCGATGCGGCCCCCGGCCGCTCGCGCCATGTCCTCGTGGCCCCGAGTTGGGGCCCGTGTTCACTGCTGGAAAATCCGTGCGGCATGGAGCTGCTCCGAACGCTGCTCGAGGCAGACTACCGCGTCACGTTGCGCCTGCACCCGATGACCGTGCGCCACGCCCCAGCGCTGCCTGGCACGATCGCGCGTCAGCTCGGCTCGCCCGACCGTTTTTCCGTCGAGACCGATATGACCGCGCAGGCGTCGCTGCACGATTCCGATGTAATGGTGAGTGACTGGTCGGGAGCGGCGCTGGACTATGCGTTCGGCCTCGAACGGCCAGTGCTGTTCGTGAACACACCGATGAAAATAAACAATCCCGAATACGAGAAAATCGGCATCGCGCCGCTCGAAATCACGGTGCGCAGCGAAGTCGGGGATGTTGTAGAGCCAGGCCAGGTCGGCGACGCGCCGCGGAAAATCGAGCGTCTGTGCGGCGATCCTGCCGCATTTCAGCAGCGGATTCGCGACGCCCGCGACCGCTGGATCTACCACATCGGCAGCAGCGGCCGTGTCGGAGCGCGTGCGATCATGGAATTGGCCGATCGTCCATCTTCAGCGGGCGGCCGATGAGTCAAGCCAAGACAACCCGGCTCAAGCAACTGCTGAACGGCCGACAATTGAGCTTCCTGATCGAGGCGCACAACGGCGTGAGCGCGAAGATCGCCGAGGAAGCCGGTTTTCAGGGTCTCTGGGGCAGTGGATTGTCGATCTCGGCGTCGTGCGGCGTTCGCGACAACAACGAGCTGAGCTGGACGCAGGTGCTCGACATCGTCGAGTACATCACCGACGCGACCATGATTCCACTGCTGCTCGATGGCGATACCGGCTACGGCAATTTCAACAACATGCGTCGGCTGGTCAACAAGCTCGAGGCACGGGGTGTGGCCGGCGTGTGCATCGAAGACAAGCTGTTTCCGAAGGCGAACAGCTTCATCGACGGCGAGGCACAGCCGCTCGCGGACATCGACGAATTCTCGGGCAAGATCAAGGCCGGGAAAGACGCACAGCACGATCCGGACTTCTGCGTGATCGCGCGCATCGAATCCTTCATCGCCGGATGGGGCCTCGACGAGGCATTGCGTCGCGCGGAAGCGTACCACGCCGCCGGAGCGGACGGGATTCTGATCCATTCGAAGCTGTCCACGCCGAGTGAGGTGCTCGCGTTCAAGAAAGCCTGGGGCGATCGCTCGCCGGTGCTGATTGTTCCGACGAAGTACTACAGCACGCCGACCGAAGTGTTCCAGAAAGCCGGATTCAGCGTCGCGATCTGGGCGAATCACCTGATCCGCAGTGCCATCAAGGCGATGCAGAATACCGCGGCGCTTCTCATGGAACAGGAGTCGCTGATCAACGTCGAGGAGCGTGTGGTTACGGTCGCCGAGGTGTTCAGGATTCAGGGCGACGACGAGCTGCGGGAAGCCGAAAAAAGATATCTGCCGACGCGCGGGACGCCAACCGCGGCGCTGATCCTGGCGGCCTCGCAGGGCCGCGAGCTCGGCCAGTTGACGCAGGATCGCCCGAAGGCGCTCGTGCCGATCGCCGGCCGGCCGCTCCTCGAGCGGATGGTCGACACCTTCAACAGCATCGGCATCAAGGACATCTCCGTCGTGCGCGGTTTCAAGAAAGAGATGATCGACCTGCCAAATATCAAGAACGTGGACAACGACGAGTTCGAGAGCACGCAGGAGGTCTACTCGCTCGCGCTCGGGGTGTCGGGTCTGACGGGTGCGGTGTTAATCTCCTACGGCGATGTGCTGTTCCAAAAATACATCCCGATGACGGTGCTGGAATCGAGGGCCGACATCTGTCTGGCGGTGGACGCCAACTGGGAGCAGAGCCAGAACAAGAATCGGTACGCCGACTGGGTCGTGTGCGACCGGCCCTACGATCGACAGGATTTCGATCGCTCCACCAGACTACTGCGAATGGGAACGGGGATGGAGGGCAACGGCGTCAGCCCGGTGCACGGCGAATGGATCGGCCTGATGAAGCTGTCGGCCGTCGGTCTCGCCTTCCTACAGGAGTTTCTCGCAACGCTCTCGCACGATCCGGCGTTCAGGACAATGCGTATGAAGGAACTCCTCAACCGGGTTCTCGAAGCAGGACAACCGATTGAGGTCAAGTACAGCAGTGGCCACTGGCTCGATATCGACGAGCTCAAGGACGTTGTCGCGGCGGGAACCTTCGGCGAATGATTCAAGCCCGCTCGTTTGTGGAACCGGCGGGCGCGCGCGGCTATACCTTCTGGTCCGGTGTACCGTGCTCGTTTTTAACGCCGTTCATCAACTACGTCCTGCAGGCCGCCCATCTGGACTACGTCGGCGCCGCTAGCGAAGGTGAGGCAGTTGCGATTGCATCCGGGGCCGTGCTCGGGGGCCGCCGATCGGTGGTGATCTGCCAGAACTCCGGTCTCGGCAACACCGTCAACCCGCTGACATCGCTGAACTACCCGTTCAGGATTCCTTTTCTTCTGATCGTCACCCATCGGGGCGCCCCTGGCATCAAGGACGAACCCCAGCACGAGCTGATGGGGCGCATCACCGGCAAGCTCCTCGACACGATGGAGATCCCGTGGAAGACGTTCCCGGTCCGAGAGGACGAGATCGAGCCGGCGCTCGAGGCCGCCGACGCATGCATGCGCGCGACAGGCCGTCCGTTCGCGCTCGTCATGGAGAAGGGATCCGTCGCGCCAGTCGCGCTCCGCGAGCAGCCCGCCCGCGCCGCTGCTTCCGCTGAGGCGCCGCTGGGTGCTTTTGCACGCCGCCCGGCCGATCGCATGCCCAGGCTCGAAGCGATCCGTGCAGTGCGCGACGCTGCCGACGGCGCCGCCCTCATCGCAACGACGGGGATGATCGGACGAGAGCTGTTTTCCCTCGGTCATCGCCCGAACCAGCTGTACGTCGTCGGCTCGATGGGCTGCGCCGCGGGGTTGGCGCTCGGCGTGCTCCTGGGGGGCAACGGCAAACACCGCGTCGTCGTCATCGACGGTGACGGTGCCGCGCTGATGAAACTAGGCACGATGGCGACAATCGGCCATTACGCTCCCGCACGATTCGTCCACGTCGTCGTGGATAACGAGGCGCACGACTCGACCGGCGGGCAGGCAACCGTGTCACCGACCACGGATTTTGCTGCGGTCGCGGCGGCCTGCAGCTACCGTCACGTTCGCCGGGTGGACGACCTTGCGGCACTGGAGGGAGCCGTGCGCGATTTGTCCGCCCTGGACGGACCAAACCTCATTCACGTCAAGGTCCAGCCCGGATCGGCGCCCAATCTCGGGCGTCCGACGCTGCGGCCGGACCAGGTGAAGGACCAATTCATGGGCTGGCTGTCACGATGAAAGCGATCATCATCGCTGCCGGATCGGGGGCGCGGTTGTGGCCGCTGACCGACGACCGTCCGAAGTGCATGCTCGCAGTCAACGGCAAGCCGATCATCGAGCATCAACTCGCCTCATTGCGGCAGTGCGGCATCACCGACATCACCATCGTCAAGGGCTACAAAGCCGAACAGATCGACTGTCCAGGCACGAACACCATCATCAACACCGATTATGCGAACAACAACATCCTCGAGTCCCTGTTCCATGCCGAAGCGGAGTTGACGGGCGACGTCGTTGTCTCGTATTCGGATATCGTGTACCGGACCGAGGTCCTGGCGACGTTGCTCCGCAGCGCCGCGGATATTTCGATCGTCGTGGATACTGAATGGAAGGGCGTGTACGTCGGCCGGACACAGCATCCATTCGACCAGGCGGAGAAAGTCATCGTGTCTGACGGTTTGGTTCGCCGAATCGGCAAGCATCTGCACGAGCGCGAGAGCGACGGCGAATTCATTGGCCTGGCCCGGTTCAGCGCCGACGGCTGCGCGCTGCTCCGCACCGTGCACGGCGAGGTCAAGCGCCGCGGCCTCGAAGCGCCATTTCAGCACGCCAAAACGTTCCGCAAGGCGTATTTGACGGACATCTTCCAGGAACTCGTCGATCGCGGCCAGGCCGTCGTGCCGGTCGCCATCCGCGGCGGCTGGCGCGAGATTGACACGATCGAGGATCTCGAGAAGGCGAGCGAGCTCGCCTTCCTGAATCGGAGCAACGTCGATGCATGAACAGCAGCAGCGGGCGGCGGCAGAGAACTTTCGCGGACTCCTCAACGACTTGAAGCGCCGTCCCCAGGACGCCTCCCGCGAACTCGGCACGTCCGTCGAGGAAATCACGGCCATCCTCGAGGGCCGCGCCGCGATTCGTCCGGAGCTGGTGCGCCGAGCGACCGAGATCTGGCCGGTCAACGAGCGCGACTTCTACTTGTTACGGGACGACTGTCCCAACGGCGTAAGGATCATGCGCGCCGAAGAGTCGAAGGCCAGCAGCCGCATCATGGCGCGCGCCGGCAAGCCGTACTATGACTACCGCGACACGGCAATGAGCTCGGTCGCGCAGTTCCGGCCGGAATGGATTCAGGAGCTGTGCGTCGTCACGGACAACGATCCCGACAACCCGGCGGTCCAATGGAACAACGGACATTTCCTGCACCAGTTTACGTACTTCGTGGGGCCGGTGAACTTCTATTACAAGGGACCGAACGGGAAAAAGGTTGTCGCGGTCATGAACACCGGCGACTCGATGTACATCACGCCGTTCACGCCGCACAGTTTTACGACGCGCGCGAATCCGTCCGGCGAACTGGGCCTCATTCTCGCCCTGACCTACGGCGCCTCCCTGGCCGGGGAGGCCCACCAGGAGCTGGGCGCCCTCGGGACCGAGCTCGCGTCCGCGTTTGCGATGGACTATTCGTCCCGCGCGAAGGCCGCTGGCGAGCTTCTCCGGGCGCATCGCAACGCGTCCACGATGAGCGTTGCTGAACTGGCCAGCCGCTCCGGAATCGACGCGGCGGAGATCAGCCGGTTCGAACACGGCAGCGCGACGCCATCGGCAGGGCAATACGAACGATTCGCTGAAGCGCTCGCGATCGATTTGCGCGACCTGCTTCCACCGGACGCAGTCGAAGACAAAGTGGTCGTCCGCCACCACAACGAGGGCCGCTGCTGGACATATCCCGACGAGGACGTGCGGTACCAGATCGTGGAGTTGGCGTCGACACGGAGCCTGCCGTGGTCGAAGGGCCTCGAAGTCACCTTGCGTCACACGCCAAGTACGGACCTGGACCTCCAGGTGGGGCTGCATCAGGTACGGGTACAACATCGGCGATCACGACGTGGCGCTCTGGTGGAGCCTGAATGGTGTTGTCCGCCGCGACGTGCTGCGGCCAGGCGACTCGTTCTACATGAAGCCGTTCGTGAAGCATGCGTTCCGCGGTGCCGGCCAGGTGCTCTCGCTGCGTATCGGCGGTCGGCTCGCCGGTCAGGCGCAGCGCGAGCTCTCGAACCTGAGCGCCGAACATCTGTCGCGCGTCATGAGCGAGACCGAGCAATGGTTCAATCCGGAGGGCCGGACGCACATCTAGGCCAGTGACCTTCTTCAATCCGGTTCATGTGGAATTCGGCGTCGGCTGCGTCGCTGTGCTCGACAACGCGCTGCGGGGCCGGACCGCGGCGCTGCTCACTACGCCTGGCGCTGCCGCACGTGGACTGGTGGACCGGGTCCGCTCGATTGCCGGCACCTCGGTAGACATCGTCTACGCCGACATCGCTCCGAACCCAACCATCGACTCGGTTGTTCAGGCGCACGAGGTACTCGCGCCCGCGCGGTTCGAAGCGATCGTCGCGGCGGGCGGCGGCAGCGTCATCGACACCGCGAAGGCCGTGGCCGCGTTACTCGGCACGTCTCTTCCCTCTTCCTGGCTGGCGCGCCACCTGCGCGGCACGGATCCCTTTCCGGCAGCCTGGTCTCCAATCCCAATCATTGCCGTCCCCACAACGGCTGGAACTGGAAGCGAAGTGACGATGTGGGCGACGATCTGGGACGATGCGAACCGCTCGAAATGGTCGTTGTCCGATCCGGCGCTTTATCCCGAGTCCGCGCTCGTTGATCCCGCACTGACACTCGGCGCAACGGAAGAGCTGACGATCGTCACGGCTCTCGACGCCCTGTCTCACGCGATGGAGGCGATTTGGAATCGAAACCACAATCCGGTCTCCGACGCACTCGCGATGAGAGCCATCGCGGTCATCATGGCTTCGTTGCCGTGCGCGCTGGAACAAGCCGACGATTTGGCCGCGCGGAGCGCGCTGCACGGCGCGAGCCTCGTTTCAGGCCTGGCCTTCAGCAACACCCGGACGGCGCTTGCGCATTCCATCTCCTATCCGCTGACCGCCGAGCGCGGGTTGCCGCACGGCCTCGCGTGCAGCTTTACGCTGCCGGAAGTGCTGATGCTTAACGCCAGCGTGGATCAGGCGCGGGCCATGCTTGTCGCCGAAGCCATGGATTGCAGCAGCGTCGAGGCGGCACACGCGCGCTTGTATCAACTGTTTGGCGCGCTGAAAATCAGCGAACGGATTCGCGCTTTCGTTCCCCGTGGGGACGACATCGACGAACTTACGGGCACGATGCTGACGCCCGGGCGCGCGGACAACAATCTCGCGGAACTGACTGAATCCGGCGCGCGCGCGTTGGCCAGACGGGCACATGCGCGCCTGGCCGCATCGGGGCGCTGATTCGGGTTAGCGCATTCACATCGGACGAAAGCCGGCGAAAGAATTGGAAAGCGCTAAGTCGCTCGCATTGTGCGAATTCCTCTGAAAGCGCGTCTGTCTATTGAGGTTTCTCCAAGCGAGGACAAGGAAGGCGAAGGCGGACCACACCGCAGATTCAGCCCAGTCCGTTGCGGGTTCGTGATCGAAGAATCTGCGTACCCTACGTGAGACCTTCCCGAGCCGTTCACGATTGGGCCGATGCGCGCGCTGCCGATCGTGCTGTTGTTTGGCGCGATGTTCTACTGGTTGTGGAGGGTCGCCGCCGCCGCACGTTGCCAGTGCTGGTCCGACACGATTCCGTGCCGGTCGCACCTCGCGCGGGTTGACGTCGCGCATCCCGTAGGCGCATGAACTCCATTCTCGTCAAGCGGCAGTTTGGATAAACCAGGTTCGAAAATCGTCCCTGCTTCCCAGCCAGCTCATGTCGAATGTCCCGCAGTAGCTCGCGCAGCGAGCGAAGGCGGACCGGGATTGGCCGGTCTCTACCGTTTCCGGAGCTGTTCGAGGAGCGGGATCTCCGCCACCGACCGGGCGGCCGGCAGCGACCTGAGGAAGGTGTAGATGTCTGCCAGGTTCGGGTCTGGGAGTACCGTTTCTGAATAGCCGGTCATCCGGCCAGTCGGGCGACGGACATACCGGCTGAAACTCTCGAGGCTTCGTGGAACCAGGGCAATCCGCGGACCGACCCCGGCGATGCTGCCCTGCCCCTCCGTGCCATGGCAGTAGTGGCAAGTCATCCTCGTGAACAGCCGCCTGCCATTCTCGACATTGCCAGCCGGCTCTTGGATGGGCGGCGCCTGCGAGCCGGCAACTGCGTGGACCGAACAGAAGGCGAGCACGAGGGCGGTCGCGCGCAAGACAGTGGTCCTCATGAACCCACTCATCGGCCCTGGGTGATCACATCCACCAGCGCGGGCTCTCCGCGCTTGACGATGTCGATGGCGCGTTTCAGCGCCGGGGCCAAGTCGCCAGGACGCTCGACCGGGCCGATGCCAGCCACGCCATAGGCCTTGGCGAGCGCCACGTGATCGATGAACGGATCCGACAGGTCGTTGCCGATGCCCGATCGGCTGACGTCGCGATTGGCCCGCGCTGCCATGTCGGTGACGAACATCCGCTCCTGATGGTAGGCGCGGTTGTTGTGCATCACGGTGAGCAGCGGAATGCGATGGTGCGCGGCGGTCCAGAGCACCGCCGGCGCGTAATGCAGATCGCCGTCGCATTGAATGTTCACGCTCAGCCGGCCATGCTTCCGGTTGGCCAGCGCCGCGCCGACCGCTGCCGGGGCCCCGTAGCCGATGCCGTAGGCGCCGGACCAGCCGATGTACTGATGGTGCCTGGTGAAGTCCCACAGGCGCAGCGGCCAGTTGCTGATGAAGTTGGCGTCGGAGACGAGGGACCAGTCCTCGCCGCGAATCTGGTTCCAGATTTCGGTCGAGAGCCGTCCAGTCGAAATCGGGCTGGCGTCCCAGCCGGAGGCGGCCTGCGCCAGGTTCTGCTCGGTACTGCGCCGCGGTCATCCCGGCGACGCGCTTGCCACGCTCGTCGAAGGCGCGGCGGCGGTCCGGCGTGATCAATCGTTTGCACGCCTCGATCAGCGCCGGCAGGGTCGCCTCCGCGTCTGCGGGGATGGCGAGGTCGGCCTCGATGTAGCGGCCAGCGTCCTGGTAGTTGCTCTTGGTCAGCAGGTCGTTCGACGAGAGCGTCACGAGCTTCGCGCCCGCCTTCAGCAGGCGCTGCACGTCCATGCCGAAACGGTTCGGCGGCGTCATCGTGTGCGTGTAGTGGAATAGTTCCGGGTGCTCGAGCGCCAGCACCAGGTCGGCGTCGGCCAGCGACGTGCCCAGCGCCATCTTTAGCGGGTGGCGCGTCGGGAAATTCATGCGGTAAACGAAACGGCCTTCGACGATTGGCGCCTGCAGCAGTTCGGCCAGCTCGGTCAGCAACGCCAGGCCGGCCGGTGTGCGGGCCACCCGGCCGGCAAAGAGGCGCGGGTTCTCGGCCTCGACCAGCAGCTTCGCCAGTTCAGCGACCGCTCCGGCGTCGGCAGCCGGCGGAGTAGTGCGCGTCAGGCGAGGCACACGCAGCCCCGGCCGTCGCTCCACTGCAATCCCCTCTTCCTGCATTGTCGCGTCGGCGACAATCACGACGGGCCCATACGGCGGCGTCATCGCCGTGCGATAGGCGCGCACGCTCGATTCCGCAAAATGCGTCAACGACGCCGGCGTGTCGTCCCACTTGATGTAGTCGCGCACCATGCCGGTCGCGTCCTGCACCGCGTGGGTCCACTCGACGTCGCTCCTGCGGAACTGCGCGTCCAGGATGTTGCCGATGACGATGTAGACGGGGACGCGGTCGGCGTAGGCGTTGTACACCGCCATCGAGGCGTGCTGCAGGCCGACGGTCCCATGAGCCATGACCATCATCGGCTTGCCCTCGATCTTGGCGTAGCCGTGCGCCATCGCGACCGAGGATTCCTCATGGCAACAGGTGAGCAGCTCCGGCGCTTTGTTGCCGCCGTAGTTGATGAGCGATTCGTGGAGGGCGCGAAACGAGGAGCCGGGGTTGGCGGCGACGTATTCGAAGCCGAGCGACTTCAGGACATCGACCATGAAGTCTGCGCCAGGACGGTCCGTGTGATACACATCGACGCGCTCGGCCGGCGGGTTGCCCGCTTGTGATTGCCCGGATGCGGAGGCCACGGCAACCGGGGGCGTGACCAGTCCTGCCGCGCCCACCGCAGCCCCTTTGAGGAACCCTCGCCGTCCGACGCCGCGCCGTTTCGAGCTCGCCATGCGGATCTCCCTTGCGGACGTGAGCACTCTACTACGGCGGTGCCGCGCAACTCGACTTCAAGCTGTTTACCAGTACGCGTCACATCAAGCCGCTGGCAGCCGTGAACTGTCGCACCGGTATCGGGCCGGCCGCTCTCAGCACTCCGGAGTCGGTCAGCGGAGCCGCAACTCTGGCGCCGGGTTGTCGACGCCCACAATGTAGTCGTGCGTGCTGCGCAGGCCATCTTTCAGGCCGCGGAAGTAGACACGTGCGAGCGCGACCTCATAGGGCAGCCATTCATACTCCGAATGGTGCTGCGGATTGAGCCGTACCGGCGCAGTGCTGTCGGTCTCGACAGCGAAGACGCTGATGATCTGGATCTCATGAAAGCGTCGGTTGTAGATCGTGTAGGTGTGCTCGGCGGCCCACACGGCTCGCGCCGTCAGCCCATATGGCGCCAGTTCACGATCGACTGCGGCGGGTACCGTTTCCCCGTTCTGGAAGACGCCGCTGGGAATCTGCCAGAAGCGGCCGCCGTTGAAGTGGCGGTCGGCCTTGGTCTGGGATGTCCGAAGGACCAGAAACTCGACGCCTTGAGGACCTCGTCGAAAGACCCAGAGATCGTATACCGCTGGATTCAACTGCAAGTGTATGCCTCTCCCTACAACTATTGCCTGCTCGCCGGAGCGCTCATCACTGATTTCCTAAGCCCGGGGGCAGGAGCGCGCGAATCTGCGATGAGAACCTGAAGGGTGAGGGGCGCACTCGGAAGGTAGGTGCCCGAAGGACCAGGATGGGATGACGAACGTCAATCCCATTATTAGTATCCCCCCACACCACACCACTCTTCAAGACTGTTTGTTGGCCCGCAGGATGGGTATCATCGCGGGCCCATGTCGACAACCACGAACCGCGAAACGGCGCCCCGCGATCGGGGCTCGGTGGACCATCGGCTCGCGCGTTTCCTGGACACGCCATTTCTCGCGCGCGTCGTCCCGCACCTCGCGCCGGAGACGCTGCATCAGCTCATTCAGCACTGCGGACTCGATGCGTGCGGCGAGCTCGTCACGTCTGCGACGCCCGCGCAGCTCAACTCCCTGCTCGACCTCGATCTGTGGCGCCTCGCGCAGCCGGGACGCGACGAACAGTTCGATGTCGATCGCTTCGGCGAATGGCTCGAAGTGCTGGTGGACACCGGAGACTCGGTGGCAGCACGCACCGTCGCCGCCCTCGACAAGCACCTGGTAATCGTCGGCCTCTCCCGTTACCTGCGTGTCTTCGACCCGGGCACGTTCGAACCGACAGAATCGAGTGATGACGAGCCGATGGATCGCAACGAGATGATGAACAGCGAGACGAGCGGTGACGTGATCGAGTGTGAAGTGGGCGGCTATCTGGTGCGGGCGACGGAGAACCGATGCGTGGGATGCGATCGTCACGCTCCTCGTTACGCTCGAGACCGAGCAGCAACCACTACTTTCACGCGGTGATGCAGGGGTGCCGCCGCCTGTCCAACTCCAGGCCGGAGATCGACGGCCTCGATGAACTGCTGATGGCACCGGAGCAGCACCTCCACGACGTCGCGATCGAACGGGAGCGACGGCGATCGCGGCACGGCTACGCGACACCGGCCGACGCGCGCGCCTTCCTTCAGATGGCGCGGCAGCCGCGGGTGGCGTCGGCGCCGACGGCCCCGATCGCGATCAACGCCATCGCCACGGCCTACTTTCGCGCGGTCGAGGAAGAAGCGGACACCACACCAGAAGGCACGTCTGCAGGTGCGCCTGAAAGTGCGCCACACCACGACGCGACAGACGTCTCCGCGCCGCGGCGACGATGACATCCCTACGTCGATCGACGCGGTGATCGAACTGCTGGCCGAGGCTGGCGTGATGCCAGAACTGCCGCGGGCGCTGCTCGAAGCCGCAGACGAGGACCCTCGAGCCACGAGACTCCCGCTCCTGAGGCGGCTGATGGAGTTCGTGCTGCACCACGACGAGACCGCGTACCTCAAGCGCCGTCGTGAGCTTGCGTTCCTCGCGAATACGCTGCTCGCCGGATCCTCCGTTCAGTCTCGGCCGTTCACGCCCCAGGAAGCGTCCGATGCGGCTGCGTGCATCTGCAACCTGGGTCTCGAATGCTGGCCCGCGCGCTGGCCGGCGCGCGACCTCGCAGGGTGCATCGTCGCCTCGAGAACTCGACACGGCCATGCCTCCCAACGCGTTCCTCGTAGATCACGACCTCGTGACGGCGTTCGAAGTGGGCTGGTCGGTGCTGTACCAGGACGTCAGCCTGTTCGTGGCGGATCAGCTCGTGTCGACGTTCGCCGATCTTCATCGTGTCGACGCCGACACTCGCCGCGGCCTCCGCGCGCTGCGGCGCAAGCTCGTGAATCAGCGCGAGGCCGGCACACCGTGGCTCGCGCGCGACGCCGCCGACGTGCTCGCGATGCTCGACATGACCGCCTGGATCAGCGTGCTCGGATTGTTGGACGAATGTCCCATCCTGCCCGCGGCGCTGACAGCCGTTCTCGAACGCCGCACGACGTCCGTCAGCCCAACCGCGTTCGAGTTCATCTCGACGACCGCCCAGATCGGCGACATTCGCCTCTTCATGAGGACGCTCCCCGGCGTGTTGTCACGCTGAGCAAGTCCGCTGTTGTGTGGCATACGGAGTTGCGTATTGGTATGCCGTCACGCCGCAGTGATGAGGTGGTTGCGGATTCCCGTCCCTAGGCAGCTTCGAACGCGCGATGCTACGATTCGCTCGCATTTCGTGTTCAGCTCCGCCCCCAACTGCGCGGCGGATCCAACCAACGCAGCGTGACCAGACGGCGTAGAACCGGTCGTCGGGCGAGCCGTCCACATGTTGCTTCGCGCGTGGCGCGGGTTCTCAGCTGGGAGCTGAATCGTGGCACTGATCGATTCGGGTCACGCGGAGGTAATCCATGGAGCGGACAAGCAGACCTCATCGAACCGTTCGTGCGTGTATCACAGGCTTGCTGGTGTTTTTCTTACCGTTAGCGGTTTTTCCTCAGTCCGAGAAAAAGACATCCGCTCAAAACACTCAAATCGTATTACTCGGCACAGGAACGCCGAGTCCAGATCCGGAACGTTCCGGTCCCGCGACAGCGGTCGTCGTCAACGGCACGCCTTACCTTATCGACTTCGGGCCTGGCGTCGTGCGGCGCATCGCGGCAGCTTCCCAGCAAGGCGTCAAGGGTCTCACCGTCGTCAATATGCGAGTCGCATTCCTCACTCACCTCCATTCGGATCACACCATTGGTTATGCCGATCTGATTCTCACCCCCTGGGCAGTCGGTAGAAGCCAGCCTCTCGAGGTCTACGGCCCAAAAGGGCTCAAGCACATGACCGACCACATCCTCGAGGCTTACCGGGAAGACATCGCAATTCGACGGACGGACAAGCAAGTGCTGGGCGTACCAGAGCAAGCGGAAGGCTACAAAGTTCATGCGCATGAGATCACGCCCGGTATCGTCTACAAAGACCACAACGTGACGGTGAAGGCGTTTCTCGTGAATCACGGCGACGTGCCGCAGGCGTTCGGCTATCGCATCGAAACCCCGGACCGCGCGATCGTGATCTCCGGCGACGCCGCCCCGAGTCAAAGCGTCATTGACAGCTGCAATCGTTGTGACGTGTTGATCCACGAAGCCTACAGCATGATGACGTACAACGCAGTGTCGTCCGGCTATCAGGAATACCGCCGGAAACATCACACTTCATCACGTGAGGTGGCGGAGATCGCGAAGAAAACGCGGCCCGGTCTGTTGATTCTGTATCACCGTGCGAACCCCGGCGGGGTAGGCCGACCAAATCCTGAGCAGGTGCTGCTGGAGGAGGTCCGTCAACTCTATGGTGGAAAGGTGGTGATCGGCCATGACCTGGACGTGTTCTGATCCACCCCGTCCCTACTGCCGCTCGGATGGCACAACCCATCGTGTCCACGTCAGCCCCGCCGCGCTGCCTCGATGGTGGCAACGTCAATCTTCTTCATCGGCATCATCGCCTCGAACGCACGCTTTGCCTCACCGCCACCAGCCGCAAGCGCATCGGTTAGCACGCGCGGGGTGATCTGCCAGGAAAGGCCCCAGCGGTCCTTGCACCAACCGCACTGACTTTCCTGGCCGCCATTGCCGACGATCGCGTTCCAGTAGCGGTCCGTCTCTTCCTGATTGTCCGTCGCGATCTGGAAGGAAAAGGCCTCGCTGTGCCTGAACTCCGGGCCGCCGTTGAGGCCGAGACAGGGAGTCCCCAGAACGGTGAACTCCACCGTCAGCACATCGCCCTTCTTGCCGCCCGGGTAGTCACTGGGCGCCTCGTGAACAGCCGTCACTTTACTATCCGGAAAGGTAGCGGCGTAGAAGCGCGCCGCCTCCTGCGCATCCTTGTCGAACCAGAGGCAGATCGTGTTCTTTGGCTTCATGTTGGTGTGCTCCTTGTGCGTGATAAAGGCGAACGCCGCGCCGGAAAATTCACCAGAAGCTAGACTAGGTCTGGCCGCAACCATCATATCCGTCCGCCTTGCGGCAGCACTTCCATGGAATCACGGGCGTGGGCTCGCATGCAGCCCAGCTAGCGCACCCAGGCGCTTCCGTTTGCCATTCATGGCACGGCAGTGGTCTGCGGTCGGTAGGTTGATCTTCTGGTGCGTCCGTAGAAACACCTGTAACAGGAGGCACACGTCCCGTCTAGGCTACGCGAGTTCCTGGCCCAAGCGACTTGGCGGGCCGCGGGCTTTTCAGTTGGGAGCAAGGGTCAGCTTTTAGTTAAGGCAGATGGAGCCTCTTCCGTATGGCCGGCAGTCTGGGATCGCCTCGGAGCAGCGCCATTTCGGGATTCGCCAGAATCCACGACACGCGGTGAGGAACGGTCTCGATGGCCTGATCCAGAAACGCAAACGTCCGATCCTTGTCGCCGAGAGCCGCATAGATCACCGCCAGCCTGAACGGATGGTCATGCGAAGCCGCCATCCGCTCGACTTCAGCTCGACGTCCTGACATGACATATGCAAATGACTTCCAGTACCTCAAACCCTGGGCCCTTTTTGCTTTCCCAGATTGGCATCGCTTCCGACACTCTTCCTGCGAAGGTCAGGGATCTGGCGAGAGTGTCGTCCGTATAAATCACCGTGGGATCGAGCGAGAGGGAACGCCTCAGGTCATCAACGGCTTCGTCATAGTCTCCTGCGTTCATCTTTACGTAGCCAAGACCGTTGAGAACGACCGCCGACAAGGGGTCCAGTGCCAGCGCCTGCTCGAGCAGCTGTTGCGCTTCATCGAGCCGACCAAGCGGCACGAGTGTCGAAACGGCGTACTCCCTGTGAATCCTCGTGAGATTGGGATTGAGCTCGAGCGCGCGTTGAAACGATTTCTGCGCGTTGTTCCAGTCGAGTTCGCGAGCGTAAACCGTCCCCATGGCCGCGTGGGCTTCGGCAAGCAGCTCGTCGACCTCCAGGGCCTTCATCGCGGCCTGCCGCATCAGCGGAAGGGCATCTTCTAGCATGGGTGTCGAGGACGAGGGTTGCGACCGAATGTGGTTCGAGATGTACGCATACGCATCGACCAGACCCGCATATGCCGGCGCGAATCCGGGATCCCTTGCGATCACCTGCTGGAACAGCTCCACAGCGGCAGCGGCTTGGCGTTCCTTGCCAACCATTCCACGCGCCTTGAGATAGAGATCGTAGGTATCGAGGTCGGTGTCGTACCGGCGCTGGCCCCTGCCCAACGTCAGGCGTAGCTTGTTGACAATCGCTCGCGAGATTTCATCCTGGATGGCGAAGATGTCCTTGAGCTCCCGGTCGAACCGCCCGGACCATAGAGGAACATCGCCCCTAACCTGGACAAGCTGCGCGATGACTCGCAGTTTGTTACCAGCACGCAGCACCGATCCCTCGACGACCAGATTTACCCCGAGCTGCTGGCCGACCTCAGGGACGTTGCGCGGCTTGTCCTTGAAGGCGAACGACGATGTACTCGACCGCACCTGCAGACCTTGAACCACAGCAAGGTTCCGGATGATTTCGTCCGTCAGACCATCGACAAAATAGTCGCTCTCTGGCTCCGCACTGAGATTTTTGAGCGGCAGCACCGCGATCATAGGTTGGCTGGCTGGGCTGAGGTGTGCGGCGCCGACGGGATTTGAGCCGACAACACCCGCGAGCATTGCGCTTGGCGTTCTTGACGATCCCACCTGGCGGCCGCGTATTTCCCACCCGATCGTTACAGCCAGAATGAGCGCAGCCGCCACTCCCGTGGCGTACGCCAGGCGCACGACTCTCGAACGCGGCTTCAGTGCGGCTAAGTCCACTCCCAACGCATCGGCGCTTGCGTAGCGCTGCTCGGGCTGCCGATCCAGGGCCCGCTCAATGATGCGGGCAAGCTTCGGCGAGAGATCAGGTCGCGCGGTCCTCACACCCGTTCGTGTGCCGCGTTCGTGCGCCGTGCGCAACTCTCGTAGCCCGGATCCCTGCACGGGGTACGACGCCGTCAACAGACGGTAGAGCACCACCCCGACGCTGTAGACGTCGCTCCGGAGGGTGGCAGCTCCACCAGAAAGCAGTTCGGGAGCTAGGTAAAGGGGGGTGCCCGCGAGACCAGTGGTCGCATTGTCATTCAGCTCGCGTCCTGTCCCGAAATCCATCAACACGACGCGGCCATCGTCGGCCAGCATCACGTTGTGCGTCTTGATGTCGCGGTGCAGAAGACCTGCACCGTGCACGGCGGAAATCGCGCGACAGAGCTCGACACCGATGTTGATCACTTCGGCAGCACTCAGGACCTCGCGCTGCTGAAGGTGTTGTTCGAGCGTACGTCCCTCGACAAACTCCATCCAGAGGCCGATCCGATTCTCGATCCGCTCGGCGCCGTAAATGGTGACGACGTTGGGATGACGCACGCGAGCCAGCAGGCGGCCTTCTTCGATGATCGAGGTGGCGCGCGCGTCGCTGTCAGGCAAACTCGCAAAGAGAAGCTTCAGCGCAACCTCGCGGTCGAGACGCGTGTCCCACGCCCGGTAGACCTCGCCATACGCCCCTTGACCCACCTTCTGCACTAGACGAAGTGGCCCCCAGGAGCCGAGCGTCTCGGAAGAGGGCTCTGCGAGGGACATGGTTGCGTGGGCCTCAGCAGGGAGCGGCACCGCGCCGTGTAGCTCGGCGATCTCGGCGATCACCTTCAGCTCGCCAATGATCCTCCGCATCGACTCGTCGGCAGCGCTCGATTCGGCCGCCGCCCAGTCGATCGAGGCGCCCCCGACAATCGCGCCCACGAGCTCATGCAGCCCGGCGTCGCCCTGGATCATGGTCTGGTCTTCTCCATCTCTTTCGCCAGCCGGACAATCGCACGCTCTGCAGCCATGCGCGCGGCGTTTGCCGTGGGTTTGCCCAAGAGCTCCGCTATTTCTTCGTTCGTGTATCCCAGCTCGATCCGCGCCACGACCGCTTCGCGATCCTCACGGCGCAGTGTGGCGAGCGCCCGCTCATAGCGCTCGATCGCCTCCTGCCCGATCACTTCTTCCAGCGGCGAACGCCCTTCATCTTGCACCTGCGAATCGAGCTCGCTCCTGGCCGGACGTCGCTTCGCCCGACGGATCTCTTCCCGGATCCGGTTCAGGATGGCCTGCCGCAGATAGGCCTGGAGGGCGCCTTCGCCGCGAGGCTCGAACCTCTCGATCCTCTTAAATGTCCGGACCAGGGTTTCCTGCACAAGGTCTTGGGTTTCCGCCATGTCGCGCGCCCAGCGCGGCAGCCGGCCGCTAGCCCAGCGCTGCAGGCGAGGCAGATAGCGCGCGATCAGTGATTCGAGCGCGGCACGGTCGCCCGCCCGAGCGCGCTCGAGCAACGTCAGCGATGAGTGCAGTTCGGGTGCCTCGTTCCGGCCTGACGACGCTTTGGTGCCGCCCGGTGTGTCCATGGCCTTGAAGGTTGTGAGAGACCAATCATACTGAGACTTCCAGCAGGTCGCTCAAGAACCCCCCTCTCCTTCCGTTGCGCAAGTGAATCAGCGTGGCCGCCATGAAAGGTGTGCAGTTTCGGGCGGTGCGACCGTTTTGGAAAGTAGGAGGGTCGCGATTACAGGACATCGTCTGCTGCCGACAAACCCGCAGGAAGAATGAGGGACTGAACCATGAGGATCCAGTCAACCACACCCTCGATTAGTGTTGTCACCTTCTCCGTGCTTTTGGTGTCGCTGATCGCTGTCGCACCGGTCCCGTACACCGCCGCGGAGGTCGGCGATGCGGTCACCGCTTGGAACGCCAATGCGGGTGTCGCTGCCACCGCCGCCTGCATCGCTCCGCTCAACAACCCACTCCACGAATCGCGCATCTACGCCATGATGCACGTCGCCATCCACGATGCCCTCAATGCGATTGACCGTCGCTCTCGTCCCTACGCCCTCGATGTGCAGGCGGAAGCGGGCGCTTCTCCTGATGCCGCAGTTGCAGCGGCAGCACGAGATGTGCTCGTCCCGCTCCTCGCTCAACTGCCTCTAGAGCTCCACACCCAGGCGTGCATCGATGCAGGCGTCGCAAGCGTCGAAGACGCCTATACAGCGGCGCTCGAGGCCATCCCCGATAATCAGGCCAAGGCGCAGGGGATTGCGGTGGGACAGGCCGCTGCGGCCGCTATCCTCGACTTGAGAGCCAACGACGGCGCGGTCGGGCCTTTCCTCAATTTCGCGTGCTCGCAGGAGACCGAGCCCGGGGAGTATCAGTGCACGCCAGGAACGCCCTTCATCGTCTTCGAGGTTTGGGAAAACGTCGTCCCGTTCGTCCTTGAGCACAGCTCCCAGTACCGCCCGGGACCGCCGTACGGCGTGGACAAGAAGAAGTACACGGCTGACTTCAACGAAGTGAAATCTCTCGGCGGCGATGGTGCCATCACTCCCAGCGAACGCACTGTCGACGAAACCGAGATCGCCCTCTTCTGGTGGGAAAGCTCCCCGCTGAAGTGGAACCGGATTGCGAGAACCGTTTCCGCCGACCGGGGACTCAATCTCTGGGAGAACGCGCGGCTCTTCGGGTTGCTCAACATGGCGCTTGCGGACGGCTACATCGCCATGGTCGATTCCAAGAACCATTACAACTACTGGCGACCGATCACCGCGATTCAGGCTGGAGACACGGACGGCAATCCAGACACGAGCGGTGACCCGACGTGGACACCGTTGCGCCCGACTCCTCCGAATCAGGACTACGTCTCGGGTCACTCAATTGAGGGGGGCGCGGGTGCTGAAGTGTTGAAGCAGTTCTTTGGCACCGACGAAATCAGCTTCCAAGACTGTGGCGCGGTGCTGCCTGCTGGTAGCTGCAGCGATGCGACGCCGATATTCCGCTCGTATACCAGCTTCTCCCAAGCGGCGGACGAGAACGCGTATTCGCGCATCCTCATCGGGTTTCACTTCCGCAAGTCGATCGAAGAAGGGATTAAGTACGGTGGAAAGATCGGCCAGCGCGCCGTCAATCTCTACCTGCGTCCTGTGCGATAGGTGGAGTGCCAGGAATCTCACAAACGGGGTCAGCATCATGAATACCACTGTCCGCGATGGCGCAGTCGTCATTCTGTTGGTGCTTTTCGCCGCATGCGGAGGTTCGGGACCTACTTCGCCAACTGGAACAAACCCGCCCCCAGCACTTCAGTCGCCGACTCCGCCGACTCCGACAAACTTCCCTCCCGTGTCTGGACCATCGCGCACCTTCGTCTTCGATCGTGAACTGTCGTATCACGTTAGCGACTACACGAGGGAGTCGCGCTTCATCCTCTACGACAACGGCGCGTTCGTGCTGCAGTACCCGAGCCTTGTTGTGACGGAGTATCGAGGAGAGTACAAGGCGGCAAACAGCGTCCTTGGCTTCTGGTGGGTTGTCGGCGACAAACCGGGTGCGACCGGCTCTCTGGAAGGCAATTTCCTGACGGTCCGATACGACCTTATCAATCGGATCTGGGGATCCGAGGACGCCGTGTACAGGCTGATGCCTTGACAGCCTCACTCTGAGGCAACGACCTGTTCAATTTCGACCTGGGGTCTCAAAGGGGAAGAACTCGGTGAAGGTGCTCACGTTATCCCGCTTGATGTGGACGCCGGCTACTGTCGGTTGCTTGCTGACGGTACTCTCGACCGGGTGCGATGCGAGGCGACCGAGCATGCCTGGCACTCCTACCGCGCCTACCACTCCCACGGCACCCGCCGTGCCAACGGTCACTTTATCCGGGACGGTCGTGGAACGCTTCTCCGGGCAGCCTATCCAGGGAGTGGGTGTGGGGCTGTTTCCACAAACGCGTCCGTATCGCCCCCATAGCTGGCCGCCAGGTAGTGGATATCAGAGAACGCCATCCGACTCCGGAGGCCGCTACACCATTACGGGTGTCCCGGCCGATTTCGGATCCTTCACAGTATTGGCGACGTATCCCGAATGGGGAAAGTACGCGCAGCAATGTGTCACGACGGTGACGCTTTACTCTGATGCGAACCAGGACGTCACCCTAACATCGGCCCAGAACCTCGCCGCCGGCAACTCGCTACGGCCACCGCACGCGCCTGGCACTCGAACCATTTCGGGCATCGTGTTCGAGAGCACCCAGGCCGGTCGGCAGCCCATCGAGGGCGCGTGGGTCGGATTTACGGTCGACCCTTCGGGCGACATCGCGGGTGCCGAGACTTTTTCCGATGCGAGCGGCCGCTATCTGCTCTGCGGACTGCCCGAGACCCGACTAACTTCGCTGTTTGCGGTGAAGAACGGGTATTCACGGGATGAATTGTGGAAGAGTGTGGACGCCGGCTCGGACACGACCCTGGATATCGAGTTGAAACGATGACCACATACCGATCGTCCGGACGGTTGCGGAAGTGGCATCTCCATTCTGAACGATTTCAGCACGCCGGACGCCTGAGTGACATTCAACGCGTGACATTGCGAGCCGAGAGTCGCGTGCTGAGACCGCTTCAGGAGGCTGTCCCCACCGCCTTTGGCCGGTCACATCAATTCAGGAGAGTTGGCAGGAGCCGCGCCGCCGTTTGGACCGTACTGTTCCCAGGGCGGCGAACGCACGCTGGAGCCCGAGGCTTGGTATCGCCTCAACGAAACCGCGTCGTGGTGTCCACTCGGCGACGGGGTGCCTCATCGCGCCAGTTCCGCGAACGCGTCCCCGACTCTCAGCGCGAGCGCGGACGTGTTCGTATGCGCGATGTTCGACATCACCACGACAACGACGCCGCTGTCGCGCAGCGTCATCATCGACGTCACCATCCCGCCCGCCAGCTCGCCGTTGACGCTGCCGCCCTTGGCCAAGCCGAAGCGCACGAGATCGGAAGGCGTGGAGTAGAACGCCATCGCGCCGGCGCAGCACGCCAGGTCGCGCATATTCATCAGCCGCCTTCCACGCCGTGGATTGTCATCAGATCTCGGGACGAAGAACGTCGCGCGCTCGCCCGGCAATGGCTGCGCGCGGCCGATACCGATCGGCCTGAGGATGACGTCGCGGATGATCCTGAAGAGCGGGAAGTCTTCTTCCGGCTCGCCGATATGCTCCGGGCTCCACTCCGCTGCCGAGTCAGCGCCGGTGTTGGTCAGCCCGAGCGGCGCGACAATGGCCGCAGTGACCACGGACGCCGCCGTGCCGATGTTGAATCGCGGGTTCGGGGTGACGGGCGTGCGCGTTTCGACGTCCCTCCAGCCGAACCCTTCGGCCCAGACGATGTCGCCGCCGACGCCGACTGCGATCGAAAGTCCAGGCAGGTTTTGCTCGGAGATCGCTGCGCGTACCAGCTGCCGCGCACGGTCGGCCCCCGCCGCCCACTGCGGCGAGGGCGCTGGCTCGACGACCGACGGCACGTCCTGCGGCTGCGCGAAGAGAGGCGCTGCCACAACAGTCGCATGGGTCAGAAATGCGGCGAACGCCGCAATGAGGGCGCCGACGGCCACCGCGGTGCGGGCGGCCCAGGCCGGCAGCCGGTTCCGCGCGGCTTTCACGCCGAGCACGACCGCGACGAGCATCAGCAGCAGGCCGATGACCGCGGCGCCAGGCGCATCGTCAGCGTCGGCGACATAGATGCCCATGGCCCCGATGGCGAGGGCGAGGGCGATGAGGGCGAATGCCTTCCCGGGGTTCACGAGAGTGGGTTTCATGTGTCCACTGTGACGGAGGCCCTGCCGGAAAGTCGTCACCGAACCGTGAGCGGGCCGTGAGATTTGAATGAATTCGCTAATCGGGGCGATGGCCCTGGTCGAGCCAGAGGGCGACCAGACCGGCGCAGCTGATCGAGTGGCTCAAACAGGCGCGAGGGAACCACGGAGGCGGCAAACGATTCCACAGGCGTCACTTACCGTCAACCATCAGCACCAACGTTCAACAAGGCGTAAAAATCGGACTTGGGCGCAGATTCTCGGGCTCTCATTCAAAGCACACGATCTGGGCCAGTCGTTCGGTATCTCCGTGTCGAGCCGGACCGGCCGCGAGCAGCGGGAGCTCGGGAGACGTTGCTTTGTCCGAACTCTCCACGAGCATCCGCCAAGGGTTCAACGTCGAGTGACATTTCGAGTGACATCGCGACGGCACTGGCAGCAAACGACGGCAAGCCACGGATAACGGTGGCAGAAGCCCTGAACACGCAAGTGGCGTAGATTGAAAGGATTGGCCACCAGCGGCAAGCGGATCCCCGGGTCGGCGCCTTCGGCAACATCAAGATTTACAAGCACTTCGTCGAAAGGAGTGCCCTTCGCGTCCGACGGCCGCTCTCCAGAGCGGGGAGCAGTTTGCCGCTGACCGCTAACCCACAAAGGCGCTTACGGTCTGCTCCTTCGGATCGATGATCCCCAGGTTCTCCACAATCTCGAAGTGGCCGTTTTTTGCCTGGG
This sequence comes from uncultured Acidobacteriota bacterium, assembly GCA_963846425.1. GTDB lineage: Bacteria > Acidobacteriota > Vicinamibacteria > Vicinamibacterales > UBA2999 > JACCSI01. Next base: position 1,173,548 of record CAWJVW010000005.1, read on the forward strand.
CAATGTACATGTTCATGCGCACGTGATGCTGACCGGGCACCATGGATGCCGACCCACCCGGGCCCTCGGCGAGCTGTGCATGATCCAAAGCTGCGATCACATCTGGCTGTATGAGCGAACCCGCCTCCGTGATGGCAGCCGCCCAGAGCCGCAGCCCACGGTACAGGCCTGAACACGCACCGCCGCCAGTGAACTTGGCGTGACCGGGATAGAGCGTGTCGTATTGCGTGAGTAGCTTCTGACTGAACGGATCGCTGACGGCCTGATAGTAATCGAGACAGCTGTACAACCCCTCCACGTGAGCGGCCGGCACCATATTCAGGAAGTTCTCGTCGAAGTACGTGCAGACCAGGTGCCCACGACGCTTGCTGAAGCCTGAGTTGTATAGCTGCTCGAAGAACGGCGCGACGCCAGGAGGCACGATGGTGTTGAACACCACGTCGGCACCGCTCGACGCGATCTTTTCGACCGTCGCGCGGTAGTCCGTGTGGTCGAGCGGAAAGTACTCCTCACCGACGATCGCCCCGCCGTTTGCCGTAACAACCTCTCGGACCTTCTTGTTCATAACGTGCGGCCAGATGTAGTCGGCGGAAGGCAGGTAGAACTTTTTTGCCCCCGTCTTTTGCATCAACCACGGGATGAACGGATCAACCTGCTGCGCCGGCACCGGGCCTGTGCAGAAAATCAGCGGATCGGATTCCTGCCCCTCGTATTGCTCTGGATAGATGTACAGCTTCCTGCCTTTCACGACAGCCGGACCCTTGATGGCCTGACGCGTGGAGCTATAGATCCCACCGAAGATCACATCGACGTGATCTTGTTCGACCAGCTTCGCTGCTTTGGCCGCCGCCACGGCGTCGTTCGTCGCACTGTCTTCGAGAAGCAGCTCCACTTGCCGCCCCAGCAGGCCGCCTTTGGCGTTGATGTCGCCGATGACCATCTTGGCCACATTGGCGTTGGCAAGCCCCACGAACGAGAGTGGACCCGTCTGATCCGCGATGACCCCCACCTTGATGGGACGATCGCCTGAGGTTGTTGATTCGGCCATGAGGTCTCCTTCAAAAGGCGTTGCCAGCCGCGGCGCGACTTGAGGAACGCGGTGATGCGATGAATAGTGCGGCGGGGCTGCCAATACAAGCGGAGACTCCCTACTAGACCGCCTTCCCGCCTTCGCATCGTGGATCTGCGAGTCGACGGGGTTCGACAGGCAGGTCAGCGAAACTGTCGATTGGATCGTGCTGCGGCCGTAACTATATCTGACGACGAAGCCACTTGCGTACGCTTCGGTGGGAGAAGTTGGGAGACCCTCGCGGTGAGTGTCATTCTGAGTGTCATTGAGGCAGCAAATGCCAAAAACGGGAGCGAACAGCCGAAAACAGACGAAACGATCGATAGACGGCAAATCGCTGGACCGAAACCCGTTAGCGAAAAAATAGGCGTGTTTCTGGGAGTTTCAAAAAGCGCCGGCAGTGACTCCCTGCCTCCCAGCCAAGTTCGAAACCCGGGCCGCAGAACGACAGAACGTCAATCATTTCAAACACTTCCACGCTGGGATCGCTGCCCTTGGATCGAGAATCTCGACTTCGCGACGGGGCGAAATCCTGCTGGCGCCACGGGCCGATAAGCTTGATCACAATGCCGTACGTGATCGAATTCCTATTCGCCGCGATTGCGCTGCCGATCGCGCAGACCTCCGCACTGGCCTACGACAGCGCGAAGACGGCAGCGGTCAGGACTTGCGAAGCGATCGATGCCAGTGAGCACCAGACTGCTTTGGCGTTCAATCCGGACGGCTATCGCTCGTACTACGTCCGCTCCGAGTGCTTCCAGAAAACAGCCGTGCACTTTCGCGATCTGACGTTGTGCGATCGCGTCAGGCAGCGCCGCGCGCTGCTGTGGTCGAGTTGGGGATATTCGCCCGGGAATTGCCGGAAGCTCGTGGGACAGGCCGTTGATGAGGATCGCATAGAGATCGAGGAGATCAGGCGCCGGTATCTGGCCGAATCGATGGTGCTGCGGGACTTCCGGATCGAGCGCAACGGCAACGGGCGCGATTACGATGTGATCCCGTTGTTCGAAGGCGCTGAGGGGCATGGCTACACGATTGCCATCGAGATCGTTGCACCGGGCGGCAGCCCGATCGCCGTTCACGCCGACGGCTATTACGTAGATCCGCGAAGCGCACTGCGAATCTTCATCCGGCAGCAGGACATCAAAACGCGCGTTCCGGCGTTCGAGCCCGGTCGCTCGTACCAAGTGCGCGCAAGCGCGACGTTCACCCTGCCCGCCGGCGGGGGCTCGCGGTTCATGAGCGATACGTTCCTGGTACGCCTCTTTCCTCTGCGCGAGCGTACGCGCTCGGTCACGCGGGAGATTCGTTTTTGACCACACGCTGAGCCACGCGGCTTCGCCCTTGGCGCAGTAGCTCTGTGCGCGCCGCGTTGACATCGAAACGGCGGTCCCGTGATACTGGCCGGAGCGCGCTGACAGGGCGCCACCAACCCGCGGCAAGGGAACACTCCCACCTGTTTGGTCTGAGTCGTGTGCGATTGCACCTTCTTTCAGCCTGGTTTCAGCGGGGTACAGGCGATTGATGAAAGGAGGTCGCAATGACCGCTTCGAAATCACTCCCTGCTCGTCCGTCTCTCGAGTCCCTCCGTAAACAGGCAAAGAAACTCGCGCGCGACATCGTCGCGGGTGACGCCGGCGCCACCGCACGTGCGCGACTGCAACTGCCGGATGTTGACCTGCCGTTGACGCAACGCAATGCGCAACTCGTGATCGCGCGCGAGTACGGCTATGCAGGCTGGCAAGACCTCAGCGCTGAGGTGAGCAAACGCCTCGGCACCGGTCTGGAGTGGGCAGTAACACAGGCCCGACGCATCATTCACGACAACGACGTCGAACGTCTGAAGCAACTGCTGGCTGAATACCCGGCGTTGCTGTCCTGGCACGCCAAAGACGATGACGGCGGCCTGCTAGGAATGGCCACGAGCTCCTATGGCGACAGCTTCGACCCGAACAGAGAACAGATCTTCACCCGCGCGGCGTGCGCGGAGCTGCTGATCGACGCCGGCGCGGTCGTGACGCCATCGGTGTGCGAGGGCCTCATCGAGTCCCGCGCCAGGGAGCTGCTGCAGTTGTTTGCGCGTAAAGGCCTGCTTCCCCGCACGCTCAGATTCCTCTCGGCGCTTGGCGATCGTGGCGCTGTACGCGCCCGTCTGGCTGAGAACGGGAAGGATCTGGCGGCCGTCAATGAAGCGTTCATGTGCGCCTGCCGCTTCGAGCACGAGGCCGTCGCATCACTCCTGCTGGAGCGATCCATCGCGCTCGATGCCGAACTCGGTAAACACATCGATGGAAGCACGGGCCGCCTCTCCTTCATCAAGTACCTCATCGAAGAGCGATCGCTGGAATTCGTGCACGCAACACCGGCCGGACCGTGGCAGGCGTTTCTCATGGAGCAGGTCATGCGCGCCATCCACGATGGCGACCTGACGACGTTCGTCGGTGGGTTGCAGCGTGAGCCGTGGCTGCTTGGTGAAGCCTGCGTGGGGTTTCAGATTGGGCTCGTCGCGCGGGCTACGCTGCGCGATCGCGCGGAATTCATCGTCGCCCTTCTCGACCTCCAGCCGGCACTCGTGCGCCGCCAGCCGCCGCCACGATCGCAAGCCATCGAGTTCGCATTCAGCTACGCGAAGACGCACCTCGTCCCGGTGCTCACTCGCATCTGGCCAATACCGGACGATCTGCCGCATGCCGCAGCCATGGGAGACTTTCCGCGGGTGAAACGCTGGTTCGACGAATCCGGTGCGCCCGCGCTGGGCGATCTCGATGGTCACTTTCCCCTCAACGGCGCACACGTCGAGACGAACAACCCGTGGGACGCGCCGCCCGTGCAGCAGGTTCTCGACACCGCGCTCGCCTGGTCCGTCATCAACCGTCACTTCGACGTGGCGGACTTCCTCCTCGAACACGGCGCAGATATCAACACCAGGTGGAGTTCCCACGAGCCGGCGAGCATCCTGCACGAGCTGGTCTTTCACGGGAACTACGATTCGATGCGATTCCTCATCGACCGCGGAATCGACATGACCATCAAGGACTACCGTTGGAACGCGACTGCACAGGGTTGGGCCCGCTACGCTGCTAAGGACGAGAAGATGGCTCGGTGGCTGGAGGATGCGGAACGGCAGCGGGAACTGAAACGATGAGTACGCCCAGGGCACTGGGCCGATGCAGTCGTGTTGAGGCCAGCGTCCTGATCACGAGTAGGCGATAATCTTGTAACCCTTCTGCCAGAGCTGCGCGTGCTGATCGACCCAACCAGTCTTTCGCGGACCGTAGACGCCATCAATGCGGCGCACTTTGACGGCCGCACGCTCGCGGCAGCCGAACGCGGTCGGGCCGCACGATGGATCGTCGGGCGTCAAGCGCTGCCCGGTGCGTACGGAGGTACATTCGCCGGATTCCCGTCCGAGCGCTCGAAGGGCATCGTCCTGTTCACTGGTGAGCGCGTCGCGTCTGCATCCGCGCGCCACATCCTCGGCGAGGAAGCGTCGCGCGCGCTGAGGCACCTCCGAGTGCGGGATCCGAATGTGACTCGTGCTCTCGAAGCTGCTGACACCGGGTTGATGCGATGCCTGGAGCGCGCAGCCCAGGACCCGCGCAAAGGGAATCCTGGTCTTTACTGTTGCGGCAAGTGCAGCGTGGGCATGTGGCGGAATTTGCTCGCGGGTGGCCTCGATCGTCACGAAGAGCGATTGCGACGCGGTGCCTTGCATCTACGATCGATGCGCGATGCCGAACATCAATGGCGGAAGTTCCCCTTTTGGTACACAGTGCTCGCTCTGAGCGAGATGGACAACGCCGAAGCGAGAACAGAGTTGACGTATGCAGCGCCGACGCTGGAGCGCGCGGCGAAACGTGGTGTGCCGTCGGGGGTTTATGCACGACGCCGACACGAGTTGGCCGTTCGAACGCTGAACCGTTTCTAGCTCCGGCCGCGCTCACGACTAATGCAGCAGGCGTTATTCGAAGTGGACCCGGTCGATCCGCTCGTCTACCTCGCGCTGTCGGTCACCTTATTGGTTGTGGCCGAGTGCGCCTCGTGGTTGCGGTGATACGAGTGATAAGGAGTCTACGATCGAAGTTATTGCGGTGCGCCGATGCGACGGGCCAGGTCGTCGAAGCGCGGATCACCGCGCAAGCTGTTCCAGATACGGTCGTGTCTTATATAAGCAAGACGATTGATCCGCTCCTCGTACGCTTTGTTCAGCCAGTTGAAGGCTTGGTCGTTGTCACCGATGCCGGCGTACACCATCGCAAAGGACACCGCCGGCGTATATCGATCCTTCGATGTCTCCTGGAGTTGCGCCAGAATTCGCAACGCGGCGGGTCGATCCCCTAACCGCCCATGCACGTAACCAAGAGTGGCAACAGAAATCGTGTTGCCTGGGCTTAACGCCATTCCTCGCTGGCCGGCGACCAGAGCGTCAGGCAGCCTACCCTGGGAGCCGAACAACCCTGCCAGGACTTCGTAGGCGACACCAAAGTTCGGATCGAGTTCGATCGTCCGGTGGCTTTCTGCAATTGCGGCGTCGGTCTGCCCCGCGAGCGCCAACTGCACGGCCAGGCTGTGACTGAGCGCGGCAGACACGGGGTCCTGATCGAGCGCCGCCTTCGCGACAGCGATCGCTTCGGCCGACCGTCCGGCCGAGCTGAGATAAAACGCGTAAAACGGATGCGTCATCACGGCCGCACGATCGAGCGAAAGCGCGCGCGCAAAGTGCTGTTGCGCTGTCGCCCAATCCCAGTCGTAGGTGAAACTGGCATAGCCCAATGCGAGATGGGCGTCCGGTAGTTGCGCATCTAGCTGCAGCGCGCGGCCAGCGGCGTCCTTTGCCTGGGGCATGGCCTCGCGCGGACTCACGACGTTGAAAAATGACATGCGGTTGAACGCCTCGCTCAAACCCGCATAAGCGAGGGCGTAGTTCGGATCACGGCGAATGGCATCCTGGAAGTGCTCGACCGCTTTCTGGATCCCCTCAGGAGTGAGTTTGTTCCACTGGTAGCGGCCCTTTAGGTACAACTGGTACGCTTCGGGGTCTTGTGTGTATCGCTTGGTCAGTTGCTGCTTTTCGGCGCCGCTCAACCGCATTCGCAGTTTTTCAGCGATCTCAGTCGAGAGATCGTCTTGCAGGGCAAGGACGTCTTCTACCTTCCGGTCGTACTGATCACCCCAGAGCTGCGAGCCATCCCGCACATCCATCAGCTCCGCGCGCACGATCAGCATGTCCGCTCGCTGCAGGACCCGTCCTGAAACGATGGCACGAACCCGCAGCTCCCGGCCGATCTGCTGGGGATCCGTTTTCTGCCCTTTGTAGCGGAATGCGGCGCTGCGCGCCGTCACGCGAATATTCGGGAGGCGCGACAAATTGTTGATCAAGCTTTCCGCGATGCCATCACTCAGATAGTCGGCATCGGCGTCACCCTCAGCGTTCACGAAGGGGAGGACCGCCACAGAATCGATGGTCTCGGTTGGGCGAAGCGGCAGCGCAAACCACACCGCGGCGACGACGGCTGCGACCGCAAGCGCACCGATTGCCACCGTGCGGCGGTTGCGCCGCCCAACTCGGCGTGTCAGGTCCAGAACCGTTCCATGTGACTGCGCATCGGTCGCAACCGAAGCGTCGCGGCCAAGCCGCTGCAAGTCAGCCCGCAAATCAGACGCGGTCTGATATCGAAGGCGTCGGTCCTTGTCCAGCGCGCGATTGATGATTCCCTCGAGTTGCGGTGAAAGTTCCGGATTCAGCTGTCTGACCGGAGTCGGTGTGCGATTCAGAATGGCCTCGTGAACGACACTCGATGTCGTTCCCTGAAAAGCCTGTCGCCCTATCGCCATCTCGTAAAGCACCGCACCCAGCGAGAACAGGTCACTGCGCGCATCGAGGCTTTCGCCGCGCACTTGCTCCGGCGACATATACGCAACCGTTCCCACCGGCACGCCAGGAGCGGTAAGGCTGGCGTGCGTCTCGGCGGAGCCCAGAAGCGAGGCTGACAACTCCGGCTTGGCAATCCCGAAATCCAGGAGCTTCGCGCTTCCGCGGTGAGTGACGAAGATGTTGCCAGGCTTGACGTCGCGGTGGACCAGTCCCCGGTAGTGGGCCGCCTGCAGCGCATCGGCGATTTCGCTCCCGATCGCAATGAGCTGATCAACGGGCAAGGGGCGACTGGCGATCCGCTGATCCAGCGCCGTCCCTTCCAGCAGCTCCATGACGATGAAGTGACGCCCGGCGTGCTCGCCGACATCGTGTACGGTGCAAATATGGGGATGATTGAGCGCCGACGCCGCGCGCGCTTCGTGTTTGAAGCGTTCGACGGCATCGTGATCCTGCGAGAGATCATCGGGCAGGAACTTGAGGGCGACGGCGCGTTCAAGGCGGGTATCTTCAGCCTTGTAGACCACGCCCATCCCGCCGCTGCGCAGCTTCTCCACGATTCGGGTACTGCCCAACCATCTCGCCGATCATGTTTCCCGGGTCACGGTCACGGTATTGAGTCCAAGTGTAGCTCGCGTCGTCACGCCTACGGAGCTTGCGTGTGCTCGCGCCGCAGGTAGACGCCGCCGTCGTTCAAACGTCGGGTTCGACAGCTGAAAGAGCTCGGCCTCACCGAGAGCCTCGAGGTCGGCTAGCGCCTGAAGTCGACACGCGCTGTCTTCAGGAGGGCCCACGCCTTGCGGCCGACCTCGACTGGCCGGGCCTTTGCAACTTTGTTAGCTCGACTGGGCTCTTACAGATGATGAAGACTCAAAAGATGCGACTGATGCCGCTCGCGATTTCGCTAATGTTCACACTGCTGCTCGCGCCAGCAGGCCGGATCCACGCGCAGGATCCGGCGAGGCCCATGTTCAGCACCGGCGTGGCGGTTGTGCCGATTACGGCCTTAGTGCGCGACTCTCGGAATCGCATCGTGCGGAATCTCGTGCGGGACGACTTTCAGGTGCTGGAAAACGGCCAGCTCCGCCCAATCGTGGACTTCAACTCGAAAAACGATGCTCCTCTGAGCGTTGCCTTTCTGTTCGACACGAGCGGCAGCATGCGTCTCGCGCTCAATCTGGAAAAGGGCGTCTGGTTCATCGAACAGTTCTTAAGCCAGATGGCGCCTTCCTCGGACGAGGCTGCGCTGTTCACGTTCCACAAGGCCCTTCGACAAGAAGTGCCCTTCACCAGCGATCGCGACCGGATTCATCGCGCACTCGGGCATGTGAATCCGTGGGGTCTGACCTCGCTGTATGACGCCGTCGCGGAAACCGCGAAACGGCTCGGCGATCGACCGGCGCCACGCCGTGCCGTTGTCGTGATCAGCGACGGGATTGATACGAGTAGCGAGCTCACCTCCCAAGAAGTTTCGGCCCTGGCGAGCGCCATCGACGTCCCCGTTTATGTGGTCGCCGTGGTCTCGCCTCTCGACCACCCGAGCCACGGGACGGACGTCGTGCCCGATGGTGCGGGTGGCAGCCTCTCGGATCTCGCGTACTGGACGGGAGGGGATCTGCTGTATGTCACCGTGCCCGAACAAGCCAGCGTGGTGACAAGAAACTTGATCGTGGCCATGCGACAGCAGTACTTCCTCGCCATCGAATCGTCCACGGCGCCGGGATGGTACCCCATCGAGGTGAAGACGAAGCGCCGAGGTCTCACGGTCCGAGCCCGAGCCGGCTATGTTGCCGACGGCCCGACCGCAAACCAGTCAAATCAGCGTCGATAGTCGCGTCGCGGAAGCGAGCCATTCACCGCACGAAGACAGCGGCTTCACCCTTCGCGGCGACCATCTTGTCGATGACATCTTGCATGCGATCTCGGCGCTCGATGATGGCGCGAATCTCGCGGTCGCCAATCCAGTTCCCGAGTGCGGGTGTCAGATTCTCCACAGTTAGCGTCTTCATGCGCTCCCACAGCTCGCGATCGATGTTCACCATCTCGTGCACCAGGTTCTTTCGCGTCGTAAACGATCGGGTGTGATCGATCACGATGAGGTTCCACGAGGGATCGAGCAGCCAATTCCCGAGATTCGGATCGATGTTGCAGATCAGGTTGTCGAACATCTTGGCTCGACTGAGCTGTCGGTTCCAAGCCGCGAACTTGGCCGCCGGCGCCGAGGGCGGCCCACCCAGATCCTTGAAGCTTTTCGCCGGCGACACCCACATGACCGCCGCGCCGACCTCGCCTTTGATTTTTCGTTCGACGGTTGGAGGAATCATGTCGAGCCCGAGCAGTTTGTCGAACTCATACGCGGCAATTTCCGACTTGTAGCTTTCCCAGAAGCCGTGATGCATGCCAGGTCTGATCGTTTTCCAGGCCATGCGATCGACCGGCCCGCCAGGTGCCAGATACGCGCGGCGTGGCCTGGTCACGCCAACGCCAATGTCCTCCATCTTGATGACTTCCGCCGTCCGCAGATAGTCTTCGAGTGCCTCGCGACGGTCGAGCCATGTTTTGGCGCTTGCTGGTGCTTCACTTGTCGCCTGTCGCGACGTGGTGAACGCGGCGCTGGTGGGCAGCTGCAGTGCCGTGCTGAGCAGGCAAAGCATGAGGACTGACCGGTGAGTGAACAGCATCACTAGCCTCCGCTTGCTGGCTAAACGTTCAACAACCTGTGTAAGGTCTTCGGCAGGACGCACATTTTATCCCAATGAGATCTATTTCGCCGGCGCGGTGTAGCCACCGCGACTGCTGAAAATCAAGCCCTCCACCGGTGAACTCAGTTCGACCGTTCGCCATTTGCCGTCGTGCCTGGAATTGGTTGAGGTGTAACTGATGATGTACCGTCGCCGAAGATCCTCGGTGACTCGGCGGTACTCGGCTGCGAGCAGCGTGACATCGGTTGGGAAATACGCTTCGCCGTTCGAGATCTCGGCGAGGTGCCAGAGATGGACTTCGAGTTTCACTTCGCCGCTGACAGCCCCGTGCACGAATTGATTCTGCGGCCAGGCCGCGGTCAGCCTGGTGTTCCGGTCCCCAAAGTCCAGTCGTCGAGCAGAGCGGAACAGCGGACGTCGGCGAGGTGAATCGGAAGCGACGCCGGCGGGGCACGTTCGTTACAGATCACCAGGGATCGGTGCGCTTGGTGAAGGCGCGGCCCTTGTCTGCGGCCGGCGTGTCCCCGCCCGTGCAGATCATGACACCGTCCTTGAGTTGGTCGATCACAGTGTTCTCGTTGCAGGCATTGAGGAACTTGATCCCCGCCGCCTTGGTGGCATTGAGAACCCGGCGCCGAACCGCCGCCATCTGAGGTGACGCTTCGCCGCCGCTCGTATAGGTGCCGGGACGCCCCATGATGTAGAAGCCATGATCGCCCGGACCCCATTCCGCGAAGGCGATGCCCGGCACGCGGACCGAAGTTTCGACATTCGCGTCAGCGCGCGGATTTTCGATCTTGAGGCCGAACAGCAATTCGCCATCCGGGTTCATCGGCCAGGGATCGGCGATGCGCATATATTCCTCGGCAGTCACGCCCCACATTCGCGAAGCGTACGCTTGCGAGCCGTTGCCCCGGGTGCCTTGCGCCAGGCCCTCGATGTGCGGCGCAAATGGATAACGCGCAGCTTCGATCATCAGGCGGGCCGCCTCCGGGCTTTCGGCGTTGCAAAGCAGTATGCCGTGTACGCCGGCGGCCATGGCCTGCTGAATCATCCAGGCATTCGCGCGCAAGGCGTCGCTGGTGCCGGCAATTGGTAAAGTGACGATCACCGCCGGGGTCTTGTGGCCGGTGCGGGTCGGGCCCGCTTCCAGCAGGCCGCGCATGAATTCACGCAGTTCCTTGAAGTCGAGCGGGCCATGCTCCATTTCGTAGGTGATGTAGTCGGCCTTGGTCGCCGCCATCTCCTTGCCTTGCTCGTACCCGCCGCCGCTAATCTGCGAATAGTAGACGGGCTGCCCCTTGAGCCACATGTCGATGACGCGGTTGACGCGCTTGCCGGTCCGAGTGGTTTGTTTGGGCATTTCCGGCACCGTCGCATTTTCGGGAGGCGCCGGTTGTTGAGCGCTGGCCGACATCGCAGTCAGCATGGCAACAGCCACGCAGGCCAGCAAAACCGTTTTTGTCCTCATGGAATTCTCCGTGAATTCTGGTTCGTTGACGACGTCGCGCTTCTTAGGTCACGCTCCTGGCAAATTTCAGAAGCCCGCGAAGCGGGTGGAACGCCGATCTCATCATTTCAAGCCGGCGGCAACCTTGGTCAGAGACGAAAGCTGGCCCTCATAGAGACGTCGCATCTCCATGCCCCATGTCGGCTGCTGCGCCAGGTCCGCGTCCACCATTTCTTTCCAACGCCGCTTCTCGTCGTCGCCATAGAGCTGGGGCATCGGCGGCACCGGCCGCAGGACGTCGCCGTGTCGCGCGAGAAAGGCGTCGTACTCCGCGCGAAAGTGCCCGATTAGCTCTATCACCGGCACCGTGTTCAAGGCGTCGACATCACCTACGACGCGACCCATGAAAAACGAGAGGTCTGACAGCGTCGATTTCCAGCGCTCAGGGCTCTCGCCCGAGTCGAAGACCACCGCGCGATGCCCGGTCGCATCCATCTCCCAAGAACCCGCCAGGGCCGCCGCATAGCCTGGGCCGATCCGCCCTCCTGCGTTGTGCAACCGTGGGACGTACACCATCTCTATCCACAGCTTCGGGTGCGTTTGCAGGGGGAAAGGCAGATGCAGATGGAAGGCGGCGGGAATTGCCAGGCGCCCGTTGTCGTCACTGCGGACGACCGTCATTGGCGTGGCGTTGTAACTCACTGGATGCACACTCAGCGACTTCCCCTGGTGATGGTAGACGGCGTACGCCGTTTGTGGCCGCCCTTCGTTGTCGACAATGTCCAGGATGTACGGACCGGTGTAGGACACGCTCGCCGCGACGAGCAGTGCCAGCAGCACAAGCGCGATCAGCCGCCGACGGCGCATGGCCGCGAGGATATCAGACCTGCCCTCAACCACTCAGACGCTGAATGCTACGTTCCAACGCTATTGCGGACCTTCTCCTCAACCGTCAGGCGCGGCCGAGTCGCCAGCAGGAACTCGATGGCATCGGCGAGGTGTTCGTCGGTGATGTGATGGTCGCCGCGCTCGACACGCAGCTGGTGAGCCTTCATCAGCACATCGACGGCGCGAAAGCTTTCGGGGGTTTCGAACTTGTAGCACGCGAGTTCGATTTTGAGGCCGTTGGGATCGTGGAGATAGATCGAATCCATGAAGCCACGATCGCGTTGAATGAAATCGATGCCACGGTCGCGCAGCCGCTCAGGGGCTTGCAGGAACGTGGCCCTCGAAACGTTGAAGGCGATGTGCTCCACGCATCCGATTTCTCGTGGTGCGTGTCGTTTGGCGTCCTCGCGCGATTCGTTGGTAAACACGGTGAGCAGACGACCATCGCCGGGATCGAAGTACAAGTGGCTCTCATCCGGTTTGCCAAGGTTGGGTTGCTCGAAGACGAACGGCATCCCCAGGGCACCTTGCCAGAAATCCATGGCACTCTGCTTCGTGGATCCTACGATGGTGATGTGATGAACGCCTTGCACCTGCAGCTTTTTCACGGCAAGCTCCTAAAACGATATGGATAATACATCCGGGGCGAAGGATCCTATTTTTGAGGGCCTCCGGCCGAGGCGTTCAGATGGGAGCGGTGACGGAGTTCCATTCGCCTCGCAGGAACGACAGAGCCGTCTCGGCAAATTGGGGCGCGCGGTCTCCAAATACCGGACCATGACCAGCGTTCGGCACCACCCACAAGTGCGAGCGTGGGATCGCTGCCCGCAAATCGAACGCGAGCGAGACAGGATAGAACGGATCACGATCACCAAAGACGATCAGTGTGTCAGCGGTGATCGTCGTGAGATAGGGCGGGGTGAAGCTCACATCGTCATAGCAATCGGCAAACGCTCGCGCGTGGGCAAAGAGTTGCTGGATCTGTTCGTTGCCGTGCCGATGGCGCTTGCGCATCAGATCCATCTGGAAGTCGCCGAACATCGATTCTGACGTCTGCCGCTGAAGCTCCCGAGCCTGCGAAGGGAAGTAGGGCGGCGCGCTCACAATCACCATCGACTCGATGCACGCGGGGAGGGCTGTTGCCATGTGAAGCAATGTGATGCCGCCGCCGCTCAGACCAATTGCCTTGACCGTGTCGACCGCGAGAAAACGTAGCATCGCCAGCACATCATTGGCCGCGTCCCGGAATGAAAATTTCCCCGACGGATTGGTCGACGCGCCGTGGCCCCGCAGGTCCGGTGCGATCACGCGGAACCCGGCAGGGGCCTCCTTGAAGATGTACTTCCAGTCCGGACCGGCGCCCATGAACCCGTGCAGCCACAGCAGCGGCGCTCCCTCGCCAGCTGTTTCGCAGTTCAACTCCACTCCATTCACCTCGACAATCATTGCGCGTTCTCCTGCCGAGAAGTGTGCGGCGCGCGGACCCATAAAACCAGTCTGGTGTGATCGCCTGATATAATGGAGACGTCGTCACAAGCTCCGTGCGACCGCAAGTCTTCCCCGCAGCATTCCTGAAACGCTTTTGCCCCCTGCCACGAGGTTTGCTGTCGCGGCGAACCCGAAGGCAGCCACAAACTTTAAGTAACGAGATCACGATCGGATCCGAGGATCCACAAACGTTGGCATCCCGCTAGAATGACGACGTCATGGGCACGCTCGATTCCGGCAACGCACGGCTGCTGGAGCTCGGTTCTTTTGCGGCTTCAGCCCGCAAGAACCCTACGCATTGAAGCGATGACTCCCGGGCAGCGGTTAGGCTCGTACGAGTTGCTCGAAAGGATCGGCACAGGCGGCATGGGTGAAGTGTGGCGGGCCTTGGACCCCGCTCTTGGCCGCCACGTAGCGATCAAGATTCTGTCGCCACAATATTCCCGCGATCCGGATCGGCTGCGCCGCTTCGAGCAGGAGGCGCGGGCCGCAGGCATGCTGAATCATCCCAACGTGCTGGCGATCTACGCTGTTGGCAAGCAGGACGATTCGCCGTACCTCGTCACCGAGTTGCTCGAAGGCGCCACACTGCGTCAGCGACTCGCGAGCGGAGCTATCCCGGAAGGAAAAGCACTCGAATACGGTGACCAGATCGTTCAGGGGCTCGCTGCGGCCCATGAGAAGGGGATCGTGCACCGGGATCTGAAGCCGGAAAACCTTTTCATTACCAGCGATGGCCGCGTCAAGATTCTCGATTTTGGCCTGGCCAAGCTGACGCAGTCGGGTCCTGAAGCTGATGCTCCAACGCGGACCGCCTCTGGAATCGCTCTGGGGACGCCGGCCTACATGTCGCCGGAGCAGGTCCGCGGTCAACGCGCGGACCACCGATCGGACATCTTCGCGCTGGGGGCGGTCCTGTACGAGATGCTGGCGGGCCAGAGGGCGTTTCTCGGGGAGACAAGCGTCGAGACGATGAACGCCATTTTGAAGCAGGAACCGCTCGCGATCCCACGGGTGTCGCCACAGGTCGAGCAGATCGCACGGCATTGTCTTGAGAAGGAGCCTGCGGAGCGATATCAGTCAGCCCGTGATCTCGGATTTCAGTTGCGTCTGGCACGCCATCCATCGGCTTCGACATCCACGCCATGGCCGACCCGCACATCGCTTCGCTCTCTCGTCGTAACTGTCGTCGGCGTCACCTTGCTTGCCGCGACAGCGATTCTCACGTGGTGGCTCACACGCCCGGCACCGCCAGCGGCCACGCCTCGCTTCACGCGGCTCACATCTGATTCCGGCCTGACAACGGATCCCGCGTTTTCGCCCGACGGCCAACTGGTTGCGTACGCCTCGGACCGTGCGGGAGCAGACAACCTCGACATCTGGCGTGAGCAACTCGCCACCGGGGAAGCAGTGCGTCTCACGACCGATCCGGCAGATGATTCCGAACCAACGTTCTCTCCTGATGGAAGCCGGATCGCGTTTCGATCCGAACGCGACGGCGGAGGCATCTACACCGTTTCGGTCTTTGGCGGTGATCAGCGACTCGTCGCAAAACACGGCCGCCGACCGCGATTCTCTCCCGACGGGACTCGGATCGCGTATTGGGTGCCCACCGGCACCATTTGGTATGTCGGACAAATCTTTACTATCGCCATCACCGGAGGGCCCCCAGCGCCTTTCCAACCAGAGTTTGCGTCCGCCTTGTACCCCATCTGGTCAGCCGACGGAACCAAGTTGCTGTTCAACGGCGTTCGCGATCAAAACGAATTGCCGACGGATGCGATGGATTGGTGGCTCGCTCCCGCGAATGGCGGACCGGCGGTCCGAACCGGTGCTCTCGATATCCTGCGACGCCAAACGATCAGTGAGGGCAGACAGCGCTTCGCTTCGTTGATCGCGCCCGCCGCCTGGATTGGGGACGACGTGTTCTTTTCGGGCTGGTCGGACGAGAGTACGAACTTGTGGCGGATCGTTGTCTCGCAAGAGACGGGGAAGGCGGAGGGTTCTGCGCAGAAGCTCACTGCTGGAACATCAATCGAGGCAAAGCCTTCGGTTATTCCAGGAGGGCGGGTCGCCTTCGCCAGCCTGACCAATGCGCTCAACATCTGGAGCCTGCCGATCGCGGCCAATAGCGGCAAGGTCACTGGCGGCGCGCAGCAAGTGACGAGTTCCGCATTCGATGCGCGCACCAGCGTTTCCGCCGACGGCAAAAAGTTGGTGTTCATCTCCACACGGTTGGGAAATCCTGACGTGTGGATGAAAGATCTCGAGTCGGGCGAGGAAACCGCGGTGACAATGACTCCGGCGCGCGAAGAAGAGGCCGAGATCACCGCTGACGGCACGCGCATCTTTTATGTGGTGATCGAGGGGTCGCGCGGGACGGTTTATCAGATCGCCACCACCGGTGGTCCACCGGAACAAATCTGCGACGACTGCGGGCGGCCCTGGGATTGGTCGCCGGACGGCCGGCGGATCCTCTACCTGATCTTTGAAGGCCGCAAGCAGGCGCACACAGCTCTGGGCGTGTTCGACATTGCGACGCGCCAGAAAAGGGACTATCTCGTGGATGGCGAGTACAGTGTGGCGCGGGCGCGGTTTTCGCCTGATGGGCGTTGGATCAGTTTTATGGCTTTCAACGCAGCGGGCAGTCACGTCGTCGTTGTTCCTTTCAAAAGCCAGGCGCCGCCCCGGAAAGACCAATGGATCTCGATTACAGAGCATGGACCGATCCCTCAGGACAAACCGCGGTGGTCTCCCGATGGCAATCTTCTCTACTACACGTCGGACGTTGATGGCTTTCGCTGCATCTGGGCCCGGCGTCTCGACCCGGACACGAAACGTCCGATTGGAGAGCCGCTGGAGGTCTACCACTCGCACAGCGCCCGCCGATCCCTGGTGAACGCTGGTATTCCGTTGTTTCTGGAGCTTTCAGTGACCGCCAACAAGCTGTTCTTCAATCTGGGAGAAACCACGGGCAACGTCTGGATGGCGGAGTGGAAGCCGTAAAGGTCCAGCGTCCGCATTGAGCTAGCTTGGGTAAACACCGTCGTCGGATCCACGTCGGGATATCGATGACACATTCTTGCGGATCAGGCAGATCACCTATTGAGCGTGTATCGCATCACCGATGCATGCGGACCACTTTAACGCGTTCCAGTGCGTAGACGTCGCCCCCCGGACCGGCTCGAGCTGAACCCGAGCCAACCTGACGGTCATCCGGGCGGCAGCGGCACGGCCGTCACGTCGCGATGGCGAAACGTGCGCGTCCCGATCCGTGTGATGCGAAACCGTGCGCCGCAATTAGGGTCGGGGCAAGCGATGTCGGCGTCGGTCGTCATCCAATCGTGTGGGTGTGTGCGGCGCTGTTTCGCGGGCAAGATGGGCAAGAGCGCCGCCAGCGCGTACATGGAAAAGGACTGGCCCGGTGGAAGTGTGAGGTTCTCCCCGCGCACCTCGAACCAGTCCCCGGCGCGGTGACCGCACACCATCGGTCGATCGGTGGCCACGACTTCGACGCGCAGATCGTAGAGCTCGAACGTATCGTCACCATCGATCATGACGCTTCCTTTTGTGAAACGCTCGCAAGTACTATAGCGTGCGTCGCGTGACCCTCGTATCCATGCTGCTCACCGCGTTGGTGGCGAGTGGTCTGCTCCTCGCGATCCGCTGGAGAACTTCGACCGACCTCGCCAAGGCCTCCGGTGTCGGCTCGCCGCCGACAATCCTGGAGTTATCGATCGGGTTCGTCACGAACTTCTTCGACACGCTCGGTATCGGCTCGTTCGCAACCACCACCGCGGTCTATCGGCTCCTCCGCGTGGTCCCAGACGAGTTGATCCCGGGCACGCTCCTCGTCGGTCACGCGCTGCCGGTGGTGACGCAGGCGCTGTTTTTCACCAGCGTCATCGGTGTCGATCCCTGGCAGATGACGGCGCTGATTGTCGCCTCCGTGACAGGTGGATGGCTGGGCGCCGGAGTCGTCGCCTCACTTTCGCGGCGCGCCGTGCAACTGGGGATGGGCTGCGCACTGCTCGTCGCAGCCGCGTTCATGCTGCTCGGCATGCTGGGGCAATTCCCGGCAGGCGGCTCGGCTCTCGAATTGACTCCGCGAGCGTTCGTGTTCGCCCTCGCGGTCAATTTCATTCTCGGTGCGCTACTGACGCTCGGGATTGGCAACTACGCGCCGAGCCTCATTTTGTTCAGCCTTCTCGGGATGGACCCACGTGCGGCGTTTCCGATCATGATGGGATCCGGTGCGTTCGTCGCGACGATCGCGGGTGTCCGATTCGTCAGCGCGGGCCGGTTCCATTGGCGGGCAGCCCTGGGGCTGACCGCCGGTGGAATCCCGGGAGTGATCGTCGCGGCGTGGCTCGTCCAGTCGCTGCCGCTCGAGGCCCTCCGATGGCTCGTTTTGGTTGTCGTGACTTATGCGTCGGTCACGCTCTTGCGAGCCGGGATGGCAGGAGGCGTGCGGCCTACTTGATTGCGACCACGACAAAATCAACCGGCTTGCCGCCGGTGTTCTGGGTCTCGTGCGCCGTACCGCGACCGATGAACTGCACGTCGCCGCGCGCCCAGCTCGTCTTCGCCGGTTTGCCGTCGACCGACAGCGAAAGCTGCGCGGGGGCGAGCGCGATCACGACCTGGTCGTAGTCATGCTTTGAGCCGGCCGGCTCCGAGAACTTCGCGTCAGCGCTGCTCCGAAACGCCGTGGCACGGGGACCCTCGGCCAGAACCTTCATCGACATGCCTTCGCGAGATGCGGGCAGCGCGGCTTTTCCCGGCGCTGCGGCCTTGAACTCGATCAGCAGGGCTTCGATCCGTCCCGTGCCCACATTGCTGGGGTTGTGGGTGCCGGCAGGTGTGTACATCGCTGAGTCAGTGGCCATGTCAAGCGTTTCTGACTTGCCGTCAGGCAGGTTGAACTGGACTTTCGAGGTGGTCAGCGGAACCACGATCGAGTCGGGGTGCTGATGCATCGTGCTCTTTTCCCCGGGCGCGTAATCAATCTTCAGGACCCGCACACTCGGGTTCTCGAGCACTAACTTGTAGTGTTTGGGATCCACCTTCACAGGGTCTTGCGCCAGTGCTGACCCGGACCACAACAGAACGAATGACAACACACACAGCACCTTCAACAGATTCATTGGGATCTCCTCTCAGGAGGTTCAATTTGGACAGCGGGAGCGGGATTATGCGCGACCTCGGCCGTAGCGTCAACTCCGCCGTTTCGCCCCGAACTTCCCGCGCCCGACGCAAGCGTCGAAGGTCATAAAGCGAGCTTGCGGTCCAGGCGAACAAGTCGTAGAGGGTCTACGTCTAAGCTGTAGACACTCTACAACTATGGCCAAAACTCCCGACGATCGGCGCCTGGACCTGCTCCAGGGCACTCTGGACATGCTCATTCTCCGCACCCTCCAGTGGGGGCCCCAGCATGGTCACGGCATCGGTCAGGCCATCCGCCAGCAGTCCGACGACCTGCTCAAGGTCGAAACAGGCTCGCTCTACCCCGCCTTGCACCGCCTGGAAAAACACGGATGGCTCAAATCCGACTGGGCCGTGAGCGAAGCCAACCAGCGGGCGAAGTACTACCGGCTCACCGCCTCGGGCAAGGCTCAACTGTCTCGCGAGCAGGATCGCTGGTCGCAGATGGTGCACGCGATCGGCCGCATCATGAACCCGGCGCCGGCGGCAGAGGAGTAGGGCATGCGGCCCGACGAGCGCGATCTCGACGAAGAAATCCGCGGCCACCTGGCCCTCAGCGTGAGGGACCGGATCGAGCGCGGCGAGGATCCCGAGGCCGCTCGCCTGGCGGCGCTGAGGGAATTCGGTTACGTCCCGGCCCTGCGCGAGTCGATGCGACGCGTCTGGTACAGCCGCTGGTTCGACGCGGCCGAGGCCCTTGGACAGGACATCCGGTTCGCCCTCCGCGCTCTCCTGCGTGCCAGAGGCCTGGCCGTCACCGTCGTGGTGACGCTCGCGCTCGGCATCGGCGCCAACGCCGCGATCTTCAGCGTTGTCAGGGGTGTGCTCCTCCGACCTCTGGTCAATCGCGATGAGGATCGCCTGCTCTACATCCGTCAGAGCACGCCAGGGATCGGCGCCGAGAACATGACGTTCTCAGTGCCCGAAATCGACGACATCAAGTCACGCGTCACCACCGTCAGCGCCTTCGGGGACTTCTCGACGGTCGACTTCACGATGCTTGGTCTCGGCGGCGAGCCTCGCGTGGTGAAAGCGGGCGTCGTCAGCGGATCGTTCTTCGACGTGATGGGTCTTCGCCCCGTGCTCGGCCGCCTGCTGAACGTGCACGACGATGGTCCACTGGCAGCGGGCGCGGCGGTCCTCACGCACCGGTTCTGGACCACCTCGCTCAACAGCGACCCGTCCGTCATCGGCAAGACCATCCGCCTCGGTCCGCGCACGGCGACAGTCGTTGGCATACTCGAGCCATCCGTGCCCTACCCGACTGCCACCGAGATCATCGCGAACGTGGTGACCAGCCCGCATCACCTCGGGGCAACAATGGTCACGAACCGCACGCACCGCATGACGGAGCTCTTCGGCCGCCTCGCGCCGGGAGCGTCGCTCGACGGGGCGCGCGCCGAGCTGACGTCGGTGCACGCCGCCCTGATCCGCGAGCACCCCGAGGCCTATTCGGCAAAGGCCGGCGTCGAGCTGAGCGTCACGACCCTCCGCGATCAAATCGCCGCGCCCGCGCGAACGATCCTCCTCGTGCTGCTCGCTGCGGCCGCGGTCGTGTTCATCATCGCCTGCTCGAATATCGCCAGTCTGATCCTAGCCCGCTCGGTGCGCCGCGAAGGCGAGCTCGCCGTGCGCGCGGCGCTCGGCGCCGGCCCGGGCGCGCTCCGGCGCACGCTGCTGGCCGAGAGTCTGGTGCTCTGCGGCGCCGGCGCCGTGCTGGGCGTGATGCTGGCGCAGCCGCTCGTTGCGATGGTCAGCCGCTATGCCGCCCGCTTCTCCATCCGCGCGCTCGAAGTCACCGTCGATCCGAATGTGCTCTGGGTCGGTGCCGGTCTGGCGATGGCCGCGGCTGTCCTGCTTGCATACGTCCCGCGCCTGCCGTCGCACGCTTCGGGCGTGGGCCTGGCGACCGGCGGCGTCCGGATCACGCCGGGTACCAATCGCCGCCTGCGGGTGTTGGCGACGACGCAGATCGCGTTCTCATTCGTGCTGCTCGCCGGCGCGGGCATGCTCCTCGCCACGCTCGTCGCTCTGCAGACGGCGACAACTGGCTACAACATGCGGCAGGTGCTGGCATTCGACATCCCGACGTCGGTGACGGGCCTCGGCGATGCGAAGGCGATTGCTTTCTATCAGGAAGCGACGCGGCGCATCAGCGGGCTGCCCGGCGTCGAGGGCGCCGCGGTAGGAAGCTTCGTGCCCTGGCGCGATGCCGGCAGCATGGGTCCTGGCTTCCTGTTCACCGTCGATGGCTACAGGCCCGCGGACGGAGAGGAAGATCCGCGCGGGCGGATGCGCATGGTCGCGCCTCGCTTCTTCGCCGTGCTGGGCGTCCCGATCGTCGCCGGCCGCGACTTCACCGACGATGACCACCGCGGCAGCGAGCCCGTGACGATCGTCAGCCAGAGCGTCGCACAACGGCTGTTCCCGAACGGGAACGCGGTGAACCGGCACCTGACGTGGACCGATCCGGTCTTCAGCATCTACGGGAAGCCCGTACCGTCACGCATCGTCGGCGTCGTCGCCGACGTGGACGACGAGAACGTTGTGCCGGGACCGGCGCTGACCATCTACCAGCCGGCGTGGCAAATTGGCGTCGCCGGCCGCCTGTTCGTGCGTACGGCGGGCGATCCGTACGCGCTCGTGCCGGCGGCGACACGCGTCATCCGCGAGATCTCCGCGGAGCAGCCGGTGGAGCGCGCCGCGACGCTCGAAGACGTGCGCGCGGAAGTGCTGTCCCCCGAGCGGGTGAACGCCTTCGTGTTCTCCGGATTTGCCGGCATCGCGCTGCTGATCGCCGTCGTCGGTGTGGCGGGTGTGCTGGCGTTTTCGGTGAGCGCGCGCACGCGCGAGTTCGGCGTCCGGCTGGCCATCGGGTCCGCGCCGCGGCACCTGCTAACGCAGGTCTTGTCCCAGGGGGCGGCGCTTGCGGCGATCGGCATCCTCGCAGGCGCGGCGGGCGGCTTCGCACTCGCAAGTCTCGCCGCGAGATTCGTTGCGAATGTGGAGCTGCCGGGCGCGCTGCCCGTGGTCGGCGCCGCAGTCGTGCTCATTGGGGCCGCCATCATCGCGTCCTTGATGCCCGCCGCTCGCGCGTCACGAGTCGACGTGTTGCAGGCGCTCCGCGCGGAGTAAGGCCCACATGGACACGCGCGGAATCGTCCCGTTGATCCTGCCGGCACACATCGTCGCCGGGATGTTGGCGCTCCTCTTCGGTTACGTCGCGCTCTACGCTACGAAGGGGGCCACGTGGCATCGCAAGAGCGGAATGCTCTTCGTCTTTGCGATGGTCACGCTGTCGCTCAGCGGTGCATTGATGGAGGCCCTGACCAAATCGTTGACGTCGGTCAACGTGGTGGCGGGTTTGCTGACGTTTTATTTCGTGCTCACGGCGCTGCTCACCGTCAGACGCCCCGCTCACGACTCTCGGTGGATCGATCGCGCCGCTGTGGTCGTCGCGTTGATCGTGAGCGTGCTCGCGTTTGGAGCCGGTTTCGATCTGATGGAGAGGGGCAGACCCGAGGCTGGTCCGAGCTTTATCTTTGGCATCGTCGGGTTGCTGGGGGCTGCAGGCGACATTCGCGTGTTGCGTGCTGGCGGCATACAAGGTCCCCGCAGGATCAGGCGACATCTGTGGCGGATGTGTTTTGCGATGTGGGTCGCCGCAGCGTCATTCTTCTGGGGCCCGCCGAACAGAGTTCCAGAAGTGATCCGCATCCCTGTTCTTCAAGCGGTTGCCGTGCTGGTGCCTGTTGTTGTCATGATCTATTGGCTGTGGCGGCTCCGCCGCAAGCAGTCTTTGCGCGGCCTCGTGAGTGTGCGCGCGCCGGAAGTCACTGCGTTCGTCGCGCCTGATCGCGCCAATCATCAAGCTGTCTGAGTAGTTCTCGATCGGTTCTTCAACATGCGAATGATCTTGCTGGTACACATCCTCACGGGCGGCCTGGGACTTCTGTCCGGCTACGTCGCGCTCTCTGTCACGAAGGGGGCGTCGCTGCACCGCAAGAGCGGAATGCTCTTCGTTTGCGTGATGCTGACGATGGCAATGACGGGGATGGTGATTTCGACGGTCGAGGGCGTTGGGCCGGAGATCAATGTCCCTTCCTCCCTGCTGGTTATTTACATGGTGATCACGTCGCTGGCCACCGTGCGTCCCTCCGCGGCTGGTTCGCGTTGGCTCGATCGCGCCGCGATGTTGATGGCGATGGCGATAGGCCTTGGCTGCTTGGCTCTTGCGGTGAGGGCGTTCGCCGGTGGCGGACGCGCGGCCGGGGTCGCGTACCCGCTGGTCATGTTTGGCATCGTCGCGTTGCTCGCGAGCGCAGGCGATCGGCGGATGATGCGGGGAGGCGCGCTTCGCGGCGTACGTCGTCTCGTCCGGCATTTGTGGCGGATGTGTTTCGCGCTGTTCGTTGCGTCGATCGCGTTTTTTCTCGGCGGCAGCAGAGTTCCCGAAATGTTCCGGCACCCTGCCGTTCTCGCGAGCGGAGTCCTGTTGCCAATCGTTGCCATGCTGTACTGGCGCTGGCGCCTCCGCACCAGACGAATCTCTCGGGACATGGTTGTCATGCCCGCACCCGAAGCAATCTGAAAGGCTCTGTTTTCAATGACCATCACCCAGACCAACAACCTGACTTCTCGGAAGCCGCTCCGGCTGTGGCCCGGCGTCGTGCTGGCGATCGCGCTGGTGCTCGCTCGATATGTCGTCCCTCTCTTCGCTGGCGAGGCCACGATCTTCGAGTTTCCGGTCGCGCTGCTCGCCATCTTCACCGGCATGGGGTGCGCGCTTGCGATCGTCGTCTGGTGGATGTTCTTCAGCCGGGCGCAGTGGTCGGACCGCCTGGGCGCGCTCCTCGTGATAATCGCCGCACTGGTCGCGATCAAGTTTGTCGTGCATCCGTCGATCGCCGGCGGCGCGATGGGAAACATGGCGTACGTTCTGGCATTCCCGACCATGACGCTCGCCTTGGTCGCGGGAGCGGCCGCCGCCCGCCACCTCTCTGCCGGACCGAGGCGCATCGCGCTGATCGCAAGCATCCTCGTCGGATGTGGGTTGTGGACACTTGTGCGAACCGAGGGCGTCATCGGTGCCGACATGGTCGATCTCGAATGGCGGTGGACGCCGACCGCGGAGGAACGTCTCCTCGCCGAAGTCCGGGACGAACCACCGGTGCTTACGCCTTCTGCGCCCACACCGACGCCCGATAAAGCATCCACGGCAGACCCGACACCTTCCGCGGTCGCCCCGGAAGCCACGAAGACTCCGGACGCGCCGGTTGCGGAAGAGAAGCCGACAACGCGAGCGACCGATCCGGCTAGCGCGAAGACAGAAGGCGAAGGGCTCGCTAAGACCGGGCGATCGATCGAGCGAGTCGAATGGCCTGGCTTTCGCGGACCCGCGCGCGACGGCGTCGTGCGCGGCGTCCAGATCGAGACCGACTGGTCGCAGAAGCCTCCAGTCCAACTCTGGCGGCGACCCATCGGACCGGGCTGGTCGTCCTTCGCGGTACGCGGCGATCTCATCTACACGCAGGAGCAACGCGGTGACGACGAGGTGGTCTCGGCTTACAACCTCAAGACGGGCGATCCCGCGTGGCGACATCGCGACGCGGCACGCTTCTGGGAGTCGAATGCGGGCGCCGGTCCTCGCGGCACGCCAACCGTGCACAACGGTCGTGTGTACACATTGGGTGCAACGGGGATCCTGAACGCGCTGGATGCGGACACCGGCGTCGTGATCTGGTCGCGCAATGCTGCGACCGACACCGATGTGGAGGTGCCGTATTGGGGCGTCGCCGGCTCACCACTCGTGACCGACGATGTCGTGATCGTCGCCGTCAGCGGGCGGCTGGCCGGTTATGACGTCGCGACCGGTAAAGAGCGCTGGCTGGGACCAACGGGCGGCGCTGGTTACAGCTCGCCGCATCTCATGACGATCGCTGGCGTTCCGCAGGTCCTGCTGCTCCGCGGAAGTCGCACGATCAGCGTCGCGCCTGCCGATGGCAAATTGCTTTGGGAACACACGTGGGTTCCGGGCGTGGGGATCGTTCAGCCGGCAGTCATCTCGGACGGTGAGGTGCTCATCAGTGTCGGTGACGCCATGGGCGGCCTCGGCGTGCGTCGCCTCACGATCGCGCGCGGATCTACCGGATGGACCGTCGAAGAGCGCTGGACGTCCCGCGGGCTGAAGCCGTACTTCAGTGACTTCGTCATTCACGAGGGGAAAGCGTACGGCTTCGACGGCAGCATCCTCGCGTCCATCGATCTCGCCACCGGCGAGCGCAAGTGGAAGGGCGGGCGCTACGGCAACGGGCAGCTCGTATTGTTGCGAGAACAAGACGTGTTGTTAGTGATCTCAGAAGAGGGTGAGTTGGCATTGGTCGGGGCAACCAGCGACAAGTTCACGGAGATCGCACGTTTCAATGCGCTCGACGCCAAGACGTGGAACCATCCGGTGCTGGTCGGCGACGTCCTGTTGGTTCGCAACGGCGAAGAGATGGCCGCGTTCCGGCTGCCAGCCGCGCGGCCCCTGACGGAATTGCGTTAGGGCCATTTACGGGTTCGCCATGCAAGCAGAAACGCACACCGCCGAAGACCGAGTGGTGACGGAGTTCATCAAGCGCGTGAACGGCGCGGAGGGACCGGCCGCGCGCGAAGCCTATCGTGAGGGCTTCACACGACTCCGCTCACAGCTCGAGATGTATCCGGTGTCAGGGCGACACGCTTCGGACGTCTTCGAGTCGGCCGCAAAGACCGCGAGAGGTCTGGCGGCGACCTGTTTGCCGTTGGGCATCGCTGTTGCCATGCACCTCTACCCACTCTGCGTCTTGCAGTGCGTCCCCTTGCCACTGGTGAGTTTCGCGAGATTTCAGCGGGCGATGCTCGTGAGAACGATCAGGAACCGCGCGCTGATACTGGCCAATGCCGGTGGCGAACGCACGCGGGGAGGCGACCATCCCCTGGTTGCACGCCAGGACGCGGACGGCATCCGAATCGATGGAACGTGTGAATACATGTCGCTCGCCACTGTCGCAGACGTCGTCTTCTTCAAAGCGCGACTGGCAAACAGCAATTGCACAGTTCTGTGTGCGGCTGACCTGCGGGTCGACTCGGTGCATGTCGGCGATTGGAAATTTTACGGAAGCATGCGGCTTTCGGATACATCTGCAGTGTCGTTTGCCAGGCATTTGGTGCCGCACGGCCGATATGTACTCCTGGCAGATCATGAGGTCCTAGGCTGCGCTTCGGACTACCAAAGGTGTTGGTTTCATCTCTTTCTTGCGGAAATGTATCTCGCTCGAATCGAACGCCTGCACCATGTCTGGGGGATGCGGCGTTCGGCCGAACAGGTGATGAGTCTCAACGAGCTGTCGCAGCTTCGAGAGTATGCGCTTCGTTTGCTCGATGATTTTTCTTCGGGCTCGGATATCCAGCCTCTGAAGAAGACCACCAGCGCGATGAAGCTGCGCGTTTCGCTAATGGCTCAATCGACGATGGCTTCATTGCGTGATCGAGAACACCTGACACCTGCGGATGCTCGAGAACTTCGAGCCGACGCAAGCGAGCTGCGTTACATCAGGTCTCAGCCGACCGCTGACGAGATAATCCTGCGCAGTATTGGCATTCTTCCCGAGCTACCAGGGACCGCGATTCAATCCTTCACGTAAGGACCGATATGGCCATTTCCCAAACCAACCAACCAGGTTCTCGGAAGCCTCTTCGGCTATGGCCCGGCGTGCTCGCCGCCGTACTACTTGTGGTGGTCGGGGGGATCTTACCCATCATCGTCCCCAACGCCCTACTGTTCGGGGAGTCAATCTTCATTGTCGCGATGACCACGGGAGTCGCCGCCGCAGTCGCCATCGTCCTGTGGTGGGTGTTGTTCAGCCGCGCGCCCTGGTCTGAACGGCTTGGAGTGCTTGCGGTGATGATCGTCGCCGGCATTGCGACGCGACCGCTTCTCCACGAGTCGATCGCAGGTGCGGGCATGGGGATGCTGTTCTACTTCTTCGCCTTGCAGAGCATGGGCCTCTCTCTTGTCGTGGGGGCCGTGGCGAGTCGCCGGCTCTCTGCTGGTCCGCGGCGGGCGTTGATGATCGCGGCAATCCTGCTCGGCAGCGGCGTGTGGGCTCTTGTGCGGACCGGTGGAGTGACGGGGGAGGTGCGGTCGGATTTCCACTGGCGCTGGACGTTGTCGCCGGAAGAACGGCTCCTGGCACAAGCTCGCGACGATATTCCTGCTCGGCCTGCACCCGAATTTCCTGCACCGGCATCATCCCCGGCGGCTCCAGCGGCGACGCCCGAGAAGCCCGCGGCGGCTCCGGCAGCCATTGCCTCTACTTGGGACGCGACGAAGGAAGTCGAGAAGACGGTCCCGGCCGATCCAACGGTCCCGAAGCGGGAGCCCGAATGGAATGGCTTTCGCGGACCGAATCGCGACAGCGTTGTTCGTGGCAGCGCGATCACAACCGATTGGACTCGATCGGCGCCCGTCGAACTGTGGCGTCGCCCGATCGGGCCAGGCTGGTCATCCTTTTCAGTCGACGGCGATGTCATCTACACGCAGGAGCAGCGCGGTGCAGAGGAGCTCGTCTCAGCCTACAACCTCAAAACCGGCGCGCCAGTGTGGAGACATCGAGATCCGGTTCGGTTCTATGAATCGAACGGTGGCCCCGGCCCTCGCGGGACACCAACGCTAGCCAATGGTCGCGTATATGCCATGGGCGCGACGGGAGTGCTGAACGCGCTCAGGGCACGTGACGGGTCGCGCTTCTGGTCGAAGAATGCGGCGACGGACACCGAGGTCACGGTGCCGGAGTGGGGTGTTGCCAGCTCACCATTGGTGATCGACGACATCGTCATCGTTGCCGTCAGCGGTCGGCTCGTTGCCTATGATGCTGCGACCGGCGAGCGTCGGTGGCTCGGCCCGACGGGCGGCGGTGGCTACAGCTCACCGCATTTGCTGACGATCGACGGCGTCCCCCAGGTGATCTTGCTGCGCGGCAGCCGCACGATCAGCCTCGCGCCTGAAGACGGCAAGTTGCTCTGGGAACACACGTGGGAACCCGGTGGGACCATCGTCCAGCCTGCCCTGGGCCCTGATGGTGACGTCCTGATCAGTCTGTCGAATATGAGCGGGATCGGCATGAAACGGCTCGCGGTGTCGAAGGGTTCATCGGGATGGAATGTGCAAGAGATGTGGACCTCGACGGGGCTGAAGCCGTACTTCAACGACTACGTCGTGCACAAGGGCCACGCGTACGGATTCGACGGCAGCATCCTCTCGTGCCTCGATCTCAACGACGGCGCGCGCAAGTGGAAGGGTGGGCGCTATGGATATGGGCAGATGATCCTGTTGGCCGATCAGGACCTGCTGCTGGTGCTATCCGAGGAAGGCGATCTCGCGCTGGTGAGCGCGACGCCGGACAAGTACACCGAGGTTGCGAAGTTCAAGGTGCTCGACGCGAAGACCTGGAACCATCCTGTGGTCATCAGAGACGTCGTGCTAGTGCGCAACGGCGAGGAAATGGCCGCCTTCCGGCTGTCGCCCGAGGGTCGCTGACGGTATGGACCACCCGGCTAAGGCCTGGAGCGAGTCACTGCACGCAAGGGAACGATCAATCGGTACCAGACCGGAACGCCGTCCTTCGTGGCTGGATAGAACACCCACGACTTGACGACCGCCAGCGCAGCCGTCAACAACACGTATTCGCCCATGTTTTCGGGCGCGTTCACCGCCGTCACCGAGTACGCGGTTCCATCCGCGTTCACGACTACTGCAATGGTCAGGGCGTCGAGACGAACTCCTGGAGAGGATGGCTCCAAACCGGCGAGCAGGCGAGGACGGTCCGGGATCGGCGGAGTCACATCGGGGTTTCTGACGTCATAGGTCGAGTGAGCGGTGTTCTGCCCTGGCCAAGACCCGCCGATGGGTGTTGATCGGGCGGGAGCGTTCTTGCCAGGTCGCGGCGTGGCTCGATCGGTCGGGCTGACCGCACCATCCTCGTTCCGGGTCACATTGCCTGTGCTGTGACTTCCAGACGCCGCGCTTACGTCCGCACGCGGTATGGCCGGTGGAATGGACGCCAAAGGCGGTTGGCCTGTCGGTCTGGAGATTGGAGGAACCGAGCTCGGTATCGGTACAGCGCGAGCAACTGCCGGAGACGGGGCAGCCGGCGCGCGTCGCTCATTGGTAGGGATGGCCGGCGCTAGTGCAGATACCTCAATGGGCCCGGCGAGGATGACTCGACTCACCTTCTCATCGGGCAATGGACGCGCGAACTCCACGACATTCGGGCCGGTCACCCTGGCGATTGATCTCGCCTCCAATCGCGGCGTCACATCAGCGGCGACGATGTCTCTTTCAGCCGCCATTCGACTCATCAGGAACCAGGCACTGACTCCCATGACCGCGCTCGCGCCGAGCACGACAGCAGCCACCACCGCGACGGGGTGATGTCCGGCGCGCAAGGGCGAAGCGGGGCTCGGTTCTGGGGGCGACAGGGTCGGAGTGGTGTCCGCGGGCACCGGCGGCGGCGCCACCGCCGTCTGCACCCCTTCAAGTTTCTCCCAGCGTTTGTACACGGCTTGAATCAATTCCCTGCCGTTACGCTGTTCGAATGCAGCCAACGCCTCTGACAATTCGTCCAGGGTCGCGAATCGAGGCGGTGACGCCACTGCCTTCGAGATGATTTTCGAGTCGAGAGCCAGGATAAGGTTGGTCGGCAATATGTCCGACAAGACTGTCCCAACGGACTGAATGGCCGTTGGTACGTCGCGCGGATCATTAACGGTGGCGCCAACGCGCCCACTCGCGTGGACAAAGACTGTTTCCACCGTGACAGGTGACGAAAGGCGCGTGGTATCCGGTTCGGGCTTGAGACGGCGGAGCAGTTGAGCCGTCATCAGCGCGCGGCACAGCGCCTGGGCGATCGCGATGGCTTCGTTGCCGTCGACCCGAATGCCGGCTGCCTTCAGTGCCGCCAGCGAAACCGGCGGCCGCTCGGAAGCAATGGCGATTGCCGACCCTGCCGGCTCGGCCGTGGGGCCCTCAGACTCAAAGGCTTCAAGATCGTTGTCCGCCGTTTCACGCGAGCGGACCGCCCAGTCAGGCGATTCTGGGAAAGGTGTTACGGCAGCCACGCAGACCCCCAGTTCCAGCCGGTAATTCTCATTCGCACGTACTCAACTTTTCACGGAATGGACGACGACCGCGCCCAAGCAAATGTCCAGCCAAGTGGACATCTACAAAAGCAGAAGGATCCGAATCGTCAGGACGAACTACTGGCGATCTGGTTGCCTAATGTCCTACGGGAGGGCGACTTTTCTCGCCTACTTCGCACCCGGCGTCGCCGGCTGAATCGTCGGCATTTTTCCTTGTGACTCGACGAGCCGCCGCGCAAGGTAGTTGACCACCTCTGCGTCGGTTTGGATGGCAGTGAGATAGGCCGTGCGCAGCAGTTGCTCCTTGCGCGCTCGGAGCGTCTCGGTGATGCGCTCACGCACCGCCGGCATCGATGGGTCGCGCTGACCCGCCGGCTCGTGCCCAACCACCAGCACAATTGTGTGGGCCCCGCCGGAGCTAACGACGTTGATGGTCCCCGGCGTCTTGTCCAGCACCGCGTCGCGCAGCCGCGGCGGTGCCTGTTTCAGCGACGATATCGGCACGAGACCCAAATCTCCCCCACGTGGCGCGGACTCTGGATCCTCTGAGTAGTCCAGTGCCAGATCGCGGAAGGATGCGCCCGCTTTGAGGCGCTCCATCAGCATCTGAATCTTGGCTCCTGCTGCTTGCGGACTCGCAGCATCGTCTTCCCTTCGATTGGCCACCTGCGCGTCGCGCACTGGCGTCACGACGATTTGCGCGATGCGGTACGCCTCTTCCACGAGATTGAACTGCGCACGATTCTTGTCGAAGAAGTCGGTCACATCTTGATCTGTTACAGAGATCTTGGACAGGACTTCCCGTTCGATCATTTTCTGTGAGAGCAATTGTCGCCGGAGTCCTTCCCGCATTTCCGCGGCCGTCAAGGCGCGGCGCGTCAGCTCCTTCTGGAAGGCGTCCTCAGGGATGTTCTTCCTCGCCTCCGCGTACGCGGTGTCGAGCTCGCTATCGGGGACTTCGATTTTCAACTCCTCCGCCTTCACCAGCAAGATCTCCTGGACGATGAGATCGTGAAGGACGCTGAGCTTCGCAGTCAGGGCCTCCTCGTCCGACGCGGTCTGCGATGCCTCTCCCATCTGCCGATACGCTTTCTCGACGGCGTCGCGCGTGATCTCGCGGCCGTTGACGACTGCCCACGTGTCGACTGTGACCGCCGTTGCTGGAACTACGGGGGTCGATCGGCACGCAGGGGCGGACGCCGCTCCCAGCACGCCTAGCACGACGAAGACGTAACGATAGAGGTTGCGGGGCTCGACGCTCGGATCAGGCATATGGGTCCCTTAGTGCTGCGTGCGCGCGGCTCCCTGCTCGACCTGCTCCATCACCCGGAGAATGTTGGCGCCCAGGATTTTCTCCACATCCGCGGCAGAGTAGCCCTTGGCCATGAGCGCCGTCGTGAGCTTGGGCAGCTGCGCCGCGTCATCCATTCCGATCGGCATCGTGGCGCCGTCGAAGTCTGAGCCGAGGCCGACGTGATCCACACCGGCCACCTTGGCAGCATGATCGATGTGATCCACGATCTTCTCCCACGACACGGAGGGCAGGGTACCCTTGTCCATCGCTTCGCGCGTGATACGGGCCATCTCCAACGTCGAGCAAGCCTCGTCGCCACCGCAGCTCTTGGACATCTTGTCGAGGGCCGCAACGACGCCGCCGGACTTCTCGCCCGCCAGCCGATTCTCTTCCGACAGGAAGCTCACTTCGTAGTTGATCATAATCACACCGCCGTTCCTGGCGAGCGCGCGCATCATGTCGTCCGTCATGTTCCTGGGGTGATTCGCGATCGCGCGGCACGACGAGTGTGACGCGATGACCGGCACGGTGGTGAGCTCCAGAACGTCTGCGAACGTCTTGTCCGCGACGTGCGAGATGTCCACCATCACGCCCAGGCGGTTCAGTTCGCGCACCACCTGCCTGCCGAAGTCGGTCAGGCCGTTGTGCTTCGGCTTGTCGGTGGACGAATCCGCCCAGTTGTTGTTCTTGAAGTGCGTCAGCGTGAGGTAGCGGACGCCCAGCTTCGCGAAACCGCGGAGTGTACCTAGATCGTCGTCGATCATATGGCCGCCCTCCATCCCTATCAGCGCCGCAATTTTCTTCTCCGACGCGGCGCGGCGGACATCGGCGGCCGTGGTAGCCAGGACCAGGTCGTTCGAGTGGTGCTGCACGGCCTCGTGCACGCTGTCGATCTGCTGCAGCGCGCGCTTCACGGCGATGGGACCCGTGACGTCGCTTGGCACCCAGATGGAGAAGAACAGTGCATCGAGCCCGCCGTCGCGCATGCGAGGGATGTCGATGTTACCGTTGGGATGGCGCGTGCCCAGATCGAAGGTCTTGTCGAAGAACATCCGCTGCGTCGTGTCGCCGTGGGAGTCGACGATGATGGCCCGGGTATGGACGTCTGCCGGGACAGCCGGGCCTGTTGTCCCGGTGGCTGGGGTGGTAGCCGGTGGCGGACCACAGGCGGTGCCACCCAGTGCGATGAGAGTGAGCAGCAACCGAACGTTCATCATCGCGCTCTCGCTTTCACGCCCCGAACCGCAGCCGCGATCATGCGATTCACGGCCGCGATCGACAAACCGCCTTCATCGGTCGACGGAATCGTTGCGAAGCCGATGGCCGACGCCTTGGGATACCGCGTAAAGATCGCCTCGAACAACTTCGCCAGCTCCTCGCTCGACGGACCATTCGGGACCTTGTTGCCATGTCCCATGACTTCGCGCGGATCAAGAACGTCCATGTCGATATGCACGTAGATTTTGTCGGTGAGGCGGTTGAGCCGATCGAGCTGGGCCCACACGGCCGGCGTGATGTTGCGCAGGTCCTCGACACTGAGCTGCTCGATCATCGAGTTGTCCAGCAGGTTTTGTTCCAGCGGATCCGTGAGTCGCACGCCACCCATGACGACGTGCCGATCGGGCAATGGCGGATCGAGCTTCGCGTCCAGACGCATGACATGCAGCGCCCGACCTGTCGCTACCGCAACCGGCATGCCCCCGAGGGATCCGCTGCGCGTCGTTTCGGGCGTGTTGAAGTCAGGATGCGCATCGAGCCACAACATCCCGACCTTGATCGCCTCGCGCGTCGGCCCCGAGCGCTGAAGGCCAGCGACGAGGCCCGGCATCGACGGACACGTCGCGAGCAGGCCGACGGTGAAGTATCCGTCTCGTTCGTTCCGGGCTACGATGTCCGCGAAGTGGCCGAGCGACATGCCCAGTCGTTTCCAGCCGCCGTACTCCGTGTCTTCTTCAGGCGTGAGCCGCGCCTCCTCGACACGGACAATCGCGCCCAAGCCCTCGAGGATCGGTTGAATCCCGCCGTCGGCCATGGTGGCGGGCCCCTTCGACGGGCCGTTCGGCGACAAGGGCTGTTTGGCCAGCGCGACCCGCAGTTTGCCGCTCTCGTCGAAATACTTTTGCCGCGCGTGTGTCGGCACAACAAGCGCCAACACCACAGCGATGAGCGCATAGCGGTGGGTCTTCATCATCTTCCCCACCACATTATGTACGCAGTATGTCGGCGCGCTGGTCAGCGCACTCTCCGCAATCGGCTGCGAGAATAGACCACGAAGTCCTTCTTGGGCTCCGCAAGCTCGAACACCTCCTCGAACTCGTCGGCGCTGAGAAACCTGTACGTTTCGCGCGCGCGCCAGCCGGCCGGGATGTTCTCGATGGCCTCGGTCGTGAAAACCAAGGTACCTTCGCTGGACGACGAGTCCTGGACGTACTCGTTGACAAATCCCTCGACATGAAACTGCCGGAGAACGATCCGTTTCCGTGCGTTGTCGAAGCTGAAGATCCCAATGTCCTCATGAGTTTCGCCTTTGGGGTTCTTCTCTTGCGGTGGGTAAACGTTTCGATTGTGCAGTTGTACGAAGCGCGCGCCAAGTATCCGTGTGTACTCGCGGTGTCCTGAGCCCTTCCCGGGCTCGCCCTCCGACGTGCCTTCCCAACGTCCGATCAGCGGCTCGAGCGACGAGAGCGGATCCGCCGGCTTGGACGTTTGAGTCGACGCGGATAACGTGGCCACCACAGTGAGCACTGTCAGGATGATCATTCCTGAAACTTGCGATCGTGGGGGTGTCTGCGGAGCCCGTGGATATCTCTGTGTGATGACTCCTGTAAGGAGTCCGACGAGCATACCTGGGAGAACGATCTCCCAGTAGTGACCCGGCTGTCCCAGCGCGGCCAGGGTGCTAAGCACGAACCCAACGCCGAGGCCGGCGACGATGGCAAGCAGGAGAGATCCCCACCGTCGAGCGACGAAGCCGGCAGCTGCGCCTGTCAGCACGCCCTTGATCGTGGATCCGATGACAATCAACGTCATCATCGGCCGGGCTTCCGGGGACATCCAGGCCGACAAGCCATCGATCAGTCCCAGGCCACCTCCGACGAGCACCCCGAAGACGGTCTTGTTCATCGCAGACACCTCCCGGGTACTTTTCAACAACCCGAGGCCATTCAGGTACTATGCTCGCTCTCGCCAGCGAGAGATCCGAGCAAAACACGATCGCGAGGTCGTCCTCCCCTCGTCGCGCGCCGAGCGTGCGTGCGTGCTCCTCACTTCGCGGCGACAGCGCAACGTCGAACCAACCCGATCTCGTAGAATCTCCCCATGCTTTGCCCCCACTGTGGCGCGGCTACGTCCGCCGATGCGCAGTTCTGTCATAGATGCGGGCGAGCGCGAGAAGCCGAGGGGACAGGCGCAGCACCTGAACCGGCGACCTTGGCGCCAGGCGAGAACGGGGTCACGCGCCCGCCCCCGCCGTCCGATCGTCAACCATCCTCGTCGAGCGGGTGGCTCACCTCCTCCGACTCGATCAGTCACGGACGCTTTCCGCCAGGCGCCATTCTCGACGGCCGTTATCGCATCATCGGCCTGCTCGGACGCGGTGGGATGGGCGAAGTGTATCGGGCAGACGATCTGCGACTGGGCCAACCAGTCGCGTTGAAGTTTCTGCCGGACGCCGTCGCTGCCGACTCCCAGCGTCTCGCGCAGTTTCACAACGAGGTGCGGACCGCGCGGCAGGTGTCGCATCCGAACATTTGCCGTGTGTACGACATCGGTGACGTCGATGGTCATCTCTTTCTCTCGATGGAGCTGGTCGATGGTGAAGACCTGGCTACCTCGCTGAGGCGGATCGGACGCTTTCCCGAGGATAAAGCGACGGATGTCGCGCGGCAGTTGTGCGCAGGTCTGGCCGCCGCCCACGAGCGCGGAGTCCTTCACCGCGATCTGAAGCCGGCGAATGTGATGCTCGACGGTGCCGGGAAAGTCCGCGTGATGGACTTCGGTCTTGCCACGGTGGGAGCTGTCGCAGACATTCGCGCTGGTACCCCGGCCTACATGGCGCCCGAACAACTCCTCGGGCGCGAAGTCACCTCGCGCAGCGATATTTATGCGCTCGGCCTTGTGCTCTATGAGCTCTTCACCGGCCGCCGGGCCTTCACAGCCGCGACGCTGAACGAGCTCGTCGAGGAGCGTCAGAGCGGACAGTTGACGCCGCCGCGGACGATCGTCAGTGCGATCGATCCAGCCATAGAG
Source organism: uncultured Acidobacteriota bacterium (assembly GCA_963846425.1). GTDB lineage: Bacteria > Acidobacteriota > Vicinamibacteria > Vicinamibacterales > UBA2999 > JACCSI01. Next base: position 1,208,927 of record CAWJVW010000005.1, read on the forward strand.
CGAGCCATCCTCCGCTGCCTCGAGCCCGATCCCGCGCGTCGCCCCTCGTCTGCTCTGGCCGTCGCGGCGGCCCTGCCGGGTGGCGATCCGTTGGCGGCGGCGCTGGCAGCGGGCGAGACGCCTTCGCCGGAAATGGTGGCGGCGGCTGGAGAAGGCGCCGAGTTGAGCCGGCGCGTGGCTGTCCCAGTGTTCGTCGCCGTGCTCGCCGGCATTGCGGCGGCCTACGTGATGGCGCCACGCACGAGCACGCTCGAGTGGATGGCGGCGGAATACCCTGCCGACGTGCTCGCGCAAAAGGCGCGTGATGCGGTGCGGCAGATCGGTTATGCCGATCGGCCGCAAGACGAGGCGTACGGGTTCGAGTGGGACACCGATCTCATCGACCACGTGCGTGAGAACGATCCATCACCAGTGCGGTGGAGCGACGTGCTCGCGAAACGACCGTCCCCGCTGTTCTTTTGGTACCGGCGAAGCCCGCAGACGCTGTTCGGGGCACAGTTCCATCACGATCTTCTGACGCCGGGTATCGTGAGCTCCGACGACCCGGCACCCATCGAATCGGGCATGCTGCAGCTACGACTCGATCATCAGGGATTCCTCACCGCCCTTGAAGCGATTCCGCCGCAGGTCCAGGAATCACAGCCACAGGCGCCACCGGTGAACTGGGCACCACTGCTGGCACTCGCCGGGCTGGACGCGGCAGCATTGCAGAGTACTGAACCGCACTGGAACTGGCTGGCCGCAGCGGATACGCGCGCCGCATGGACGGGCACCTGGCCCGGAAGTGGCAGGCCGTTGCGCGTGGAGGCCGCCGCACTGCACGGCCGTCCCGTCGCCTTCCTCGTGATCGGTCCCTGGACGAAGCCGTGGCGCTCTCCACCCGCCAGCACCGGGCGGGAAACTATCTTCCTCATCGTTGTTTTTGCACTCGTCCTCGTGATCATCGGCGGTGGCAGCGTACTGGCTCGGAAGAACCTCCGCGAAGGCCGTGGTGACCGAGCGGGCGCACAAGCCTTGGGGAGCGCAGTCGCGGCAGCGCTGTGGGCTCTTTGGGTGTGCCAGGTCCACCTGTCCGCATCGATCCTCATGCTGGGTAGCTTTCTCATCGCCGTCTGCACGACCGTGTTCTATGCGGCATTGTTCTGGGCGCTTTATCTCGCGCTCGAACCGTTCGTGCGGCGTCACTGGCCGCAGACGCTCGTGTCGTGGACGACGTTGTTGAGAGGGCGGGTTCGCGATTCCATCGTGGCCCGAGACGTGCTCTTCGGTGCGGCGCTCGGCGTGTCGATCGCGCTTCTTGTGAGGGGCACCGAGATCGTGACCAACAACACAGTTTGGATTCCCGGTGAGGTACTGCTCGGGACGCGAGGTACTGTCGGTAGAATCCTGATGCACGCGCTCTATGCCATTCGTACCGCGTTGTTCGTCTTCTTTCTCCTGTTCCTACTACGCGTGCTGCTTCGCAATCGATGGGCCGCCGCGCTGGTGTTCGCGTCGATTTTCGCGGCCTTGAGCGCGCTCAGCAGCGATCGGCCATTGGTCGATGGGCTCAGCAGCTTTCTTTATTTCGGCATGTTCGCCGTTGCCGTCCTGCGCTGGGGTCTGACGACGTTGACGGTCGGAGTCTTCGTGGCCGACATGCTATTGATCCTGCCGGCGACCACCAATCTGTCCGCGTGGTACGTGGGCCAGATGGTCCTCGTGCTGGCGGTCCCGCTCGCACTCGCCTCGTGGGCCTTTTACACGTCCGTGGCGGGCCGACTCTGGAAGGCCCCGTTACTCGACTAGAATCAGCCCGAGTCAGGCATGATTAAATCCCGACGCTTCTCCCGCAGGCAGTTTCTCGGGGGCTTGGGCGCGGCACCCTTCGTGCCGTCATTCGTGGCTTCCTTTCACGAGCTCGCGGCCGCAGAGCGGAAGCGCGTGAAGATTCGTGACGTGCAGGTGATGATGCTGCAGGGCCCGGGCCGCACGTACACGCTCGTCAAAATCTCCTCGGACGCGGGGCCATACGGCATCGCCGAGGCGTATGGCTCGCCCGGCGTCGGTGTCAAAGAGCAGGTTCTGTCGCTCAAAGAGTGGCTCGTCGGGAAAGACCCGCTCGAGATCGACAAGCTCTACACGCAGATGGGCGTAGGCAGCCGCAATTTGAGCGGCACGCGTACCGATGGCTCCGCACACAACCTGATCCGTGCCGTCAGCGGGATCGAAATGGCGTTGTGGGACCTGGCGGGGAAGATTCTCGACGTGCCCACGTCGACGCTTCTCGGCGGCACGTTCCGTGACAAGGTGCGTGTGTACGATCATGCCGCACCGCGCAACATGTTGGACAAGGCGTCCGTTGCCGACTGGGCCGCAAAGGCCAAAGCCCATCCCAGCGGGTTCACGTGCCACAAGTTTGGTTTTCAGCACAGCGATCCTGCCACCGATAAAGCACGCGACGCGTCCAATCGCGTGCTGACGACGAAAGAGCTCATCGCCGTGCAGCAGGGATTCGAAAACTGCAGGGATGCCATCGGATGGGATCACGATTTGATGGTGCACTGCCACTGGGAGTACGACCTGCGCACAGCCATCCAGATCGCTGAGGCGGTGGAATCGTCGAAGCCGGTGTGGCTCGAGGATCCATTGCCAGTTGACTACTCTGACTCGTGGAAGCGCTTGTGCGCGGCGTCGAAGATCCCGATCTGCATGGGCGAGAATCTCGCGCGCCGCGAAGGGTTCAAGGATTTCATCCTCAATCAGGGGTGTGACATCCTGCATCCCGACCTGCGAAATTCCGGCGGTTTTCTGGAGACGAGGCGTATCGCCGATCTGGCGCACATCTTCGGCCTGCCGCTGGCGAATCACAACACCGGCAGTCAGGTGTGCACTTACGCGTCGGCGCAATGGGCGGCGTCCATCCGCGATTACCTCTCACTCGAAACAGTCACAGGCGAGGGTGGATGGATGGATCAGGTACTGGCGCTCGACGGACCGTACATCAGGGACGGCTTCGTGCACGTGACCGACAAGCCGGGATTGGGGATCGAGTTGAACCCGGAAATCGTCCGGGCGCACCTGGTCGAAGGAGAGACATGGTGGGGGTAGCAGTTCTCTCTTGACCTGAAACAACCTCCCGTCAGTTAATGGCTGGCGCGCCAGTTACAGAGACCTCACATCAGCTGGAGAGCCGATGCATCTCGTATCCTCTGTCGTCGTTGTGTGTACTATTCTGGCTGGCACATGTTTGGTCGGCCCTGCCAGTCATGCTCAAGATCTTGGGGGTAGCGCCGCAGGAAAGGCACTGAAGAACCCCGTCGCCGCGTCCGCAGCGTCGGTCACGGCCGGACAACAGGCGTTTCAAAAGAGGTGCGCCTTCTGTCACGGCAAGGATGGAACCGGAAATGGCCCGCTGGCGCCGAAGGGCACGACTCCGTCGAATCTGATCGATGACAAGTGGGATCGCGGTGAGACCGACGGCGAAATCTTCCTCGTGCTCCGCGACGGCGCGGGCCCGAAATTCGAGATGAAGGGCTTCAAGGGCAAGGTGCCTGATCAGGAGCTCTGGAACCTCGTCAACTACGTGAAAAGCATCAGCTCTCTCGGCAAAGCGCACTGACCGGTGTCTCGGCTTCCTCGCGGCTGCCTGTTGGTGATCGCCGGCCTATATGCCGGCACGCTTGGGTGCAAAGTCGTCGACGCGCCTCCTGTTGCCGACCCTGCCGAAGTGTTTACACCCGCGCGCGCTGACGCGGCGACGGTTGCACGCGAATTCTTGGGCATGCGGCCGCCCGCGGTACAGCCGCTCGAGTTTCCTCACGACGTTCACGCCGCAAAAGGGTTGACCTGCACCGAGTACCGTCATGAGAGTGCGACCAAAGGACCGGTCGCCGGTCTCCCGGGCATCACGACCTGCATGATCTGCCATTCGGCAATCGCGACCGACCGGCCGCGGATTCAGCAGATGGCTGCGCTCGAAGCAAAAGGACAGGACCTGGCGTGGCAGCGTGTCTATGGCTACACAAACGAAGCACACGTCCGGTTCGACCACGCGCCGCACGTTCGAGCAAAGGTCGAATGCTCGACCTGTCACGGCGCGATTGCACAACAAACGGTGGCGCAACGCAATGTCGAGTTGACAATGGGATTTTGCGTGAACTGCCACACCGAACGGCGGGTGTCGAACGACTGCTTAACGTGTCATTACTGAAGGTGGGCTTCCTTTGGAACTGGAAACTGGAAACTGGCCACTGACGGTTGTGTTGACGAATTGACCATGGATCGACGACGGTTTCTCAAGGTGACTGCCGTGACGAGCGCCGGCGCGGCGTTGGCGCATTGCGGTCATCCCGAAAACCACATCATCAGGTTCATTCCGGACGAGGAATTCGTGCCTGGTGTTGCAGTGTGGAAACCGTCGATCTGTCCACTCTGCCCAGCCGCGTGCGGCCTGACGGTACGCGTCATGGATGCGGACGTCGACGAGGTTCGAAATGGCCAACGCGGGGTCGTTCGCCGCGCAGTGGCTAAAAAACTCGAGGGCCTGCCCGCGCATCCGGTCAACCACGGCGCCTTGTGTGCACGTGGCCAGGCTGCCATCCAAGTGACGTATCACCCCGATCGCCTGCGTCATCCGTTGAAACGATCCGGGGCTCGAGGTAGTGGCCAGTATCAGGAAGTAACCTGGGACGCGGCGCTTGCTGAGCTGACCTCGCAGGTCGACGCGTTAGCGGACGCGGGACGGATGCGCGCGCTGGCGTATCTCATGAAGCCGCGAGCGACGGCGCGCGACGAACTAGTCACGCTGCTTCTAGACCGGTTGGGTGCGCCACCCCCAATCCATGTGTCACTGCTCGAGGAGCACGTCCTGCGACGAGCAAACGCTTTGAGCTTTGGCCGGGAACAGCTGCCAACGTTTGACCTTGCGCACTCACGCTACGTTCTCGCGTTCGGCGCCGACTTGCTGGGAACCTGGAACTCGCCCGTGTCTCAGGGGGTTGGATACGGAGCGATGCGTCAAGGCACGCGCGGAGTTCGAGGAACCCTGGTGCAGGTTGAATCTCGAATGTCGCAGACCGGAGCCAACGCCGACGTGTGGGTGCCCACACGTCTCGGGACCGATGGCGCATTGGCGTTGGGGCTCGCACACGTGATCATGCGCGACGGCCTGGCCAGTGCCTCCAGCGCCGGACGAGCCGGCGCGTCGCTCGAGTCATGGGGCAACGGATTGCCGCAGTTCACGCCGTCGGTTGTCGAGCAGATCACCGGCGTTGCCGCTGCACGAATCGAAGAACTGGCACGGTCCTTCGCCGGGTCTTCTCGCGCCGTGGCCATCATCGGCGGTCCCGCCCTGGCACAGACAAACGGGCTCTCGCAAGCCGTCGCCGTCAACGCTCTCAACGCGCTCGTGGGCAGCATCGACGTGGCCGGCGGCGTCCAGTTCACGCCCAGCCTGCCAGGGCGCACTACGGCGCCGGCGCGAACGAACCTCACTGCCTTCGCAGGGGAAATTCTCGGCGCTGCCGCCAGCCCCATCGACGTGGTACTCGTAGACGACGCCAATCCGGTTTTCCTGTCGCCAAAGGCGTGGCGCGTACGCGAGGCACTCGAGCGCGTCCCGTTCATCGCGAGCTTTGGAAGCTTTCTCGACGAGACGAGCATCCTCGCAGACTTGATATTGCCCGATCACTCCTTTCTGGAATCGTGGGTGGATGCGGTGCCCGAGTCGGGGACGACGATTGCTGCCGCGAGCGTCGCGGGGCCTGCGATGCGGCCCCTCTACTCCACCCGCGCGACGCCCGATGTGCTGCTCGACGTGGCGAGGCGTCTCAAGCGCCCGCTTTCGCCGGCACTGTCGTGGCAGCAGTTCGATGAGATGCTTCGCGAGCGATTTTCTGCGTTGCCCGTTGCGGCGGATGTTGCTGATGCGTGGACGGCGGCACAAGAGCGCGGCGGATGGTGGATCACGACGCCGATCGCGGGAATGAAGCCGGATGCGGGCGCGGTCGCGGGATTGACCGCCTCCGCCAAGGCTTCGGCGCTCAAGAAGTCCCGCGCTACGGTTGCGGGAGCTACAGCCACGGGTTCGACCGGCAGCGCTCCAATCGCCTGGACCGAGCCGCAGTTCGATGGCGAAACTGGCGCGTTCCCGTTCCATCTTCTGCCCTATGCGTCGACGGCCTTCTACGACGGTTCGACTGCGCACCTCCCCTGGCTGCAGGAAATGCCAGACCCGCTGACGAGCGCGATGTGGAGCAACTGGATCGAAGTCAACCCCACAACGGCCGCACGCCTGGGGATCGCCACGCACGACATCGTCGAGATCGCATCGCAACACGGTTCGGTGCACGCTCCCGTCGTCGTGACACCTGGCATCGCCCCTGATGTCGTGGCGATGCCGATCGGCCAGGGGCATGAGTCCTTCACCAGGTACGCCAGCAATCGAGGCTCGAGCCCAATCTCGATTCTCGCGCCGATGACGGAATCGCAAACAGGCGCACTGGCATGGGGCGCAACACGCGTTCGAATCACGCGTGTCAGCGAGGGACACGGCGAGCTGATCCTCTTCGCGGGTAGTGACGTCGAGCACCCGCACGAGCATCGATGATGTCCATTCAACAGTCTGCAACTGCCTCGACTGAGCAGGCTCCACAAGGCGACGCCCGCCACGGGAGTCCGCCACCCCATCGCGTGCGCTGGGGCATGGTGGTCGATCTGGATCGATGCACCGGTTGTGGGGCTTGCGTGACGGCCTGCCACGCAGAGAACAACATTCCCACCGTCGGCCCCGATCAGGCGGCGCACGGGCGCGCCATGCACTGGCTTCGAGTCGAGCGGTACTGGGAGGGCGAATTTCCAGACGCCCGGCTGAAGTTCCGACCGGTCATGTGCCAGCACTGCGACGCCGCCCCGTGCGAAGCAGTGTGTCCGACGTATGCCAGCCATCAGACGGCAGAAGGATTGAACGCGCAGGTGTACAACCGCTGTATCGGGACACGCTACTGCGCGAATGCCTGTCCCTACAGCGTTCGCTTTTTCGAGTTCTTCAATCCTCGATGGGACAAGCCGCTGCATCTGCAGTTGAATCCGGACGTCTCAGTGCGCGAAGTCGGCGTCATGGAGAAGTGCACCTTTTGCGTGCAGCGAATCACCAGCGCCAAACGACAGGCAAAAGCCGAAGAGCGGCCGCTCGGCGAAGGCGATGTGACGCCCGCCTGCGCGCAGGCGTGTCCGAGCGGCGCCATAGTCTTCGGTGATCTCAATGCGGCCGAGAGTCGGGCCGCGCGGTTGTCGCGGTCGCCGCGCGGCACCAAGCTCCTGGAGGATCTGGGGACCCAGCCCAAGGTCACGTATTTATCCAGGCAGACAGAGGTATGACGAGCGCGCAGACCCAGCGCATTAACGACGATCTGTTGCGACCGCTCAGCCAGTCGTCGTGGCGGTTCTACGTGCTGATCGCGCTGCTCGGTGGTCTTGTGCTGATGGGCGCCGTCGCGTGGATCAACCAGGCCTGGCAGGGATTCGGTATAACAGGCATTCGGTGGCCCGTCTTCTGGGGGTTCTACGTCACGAACTTCGTCTTCTGGATCGGCATCAGCCATGCCGGAACGCTGATATCAGCGATCCTGCGGCTGGTCAACGCCAGGTGGCGCAGGCCCGTCACCCGCTCGGCCGAGGCGATCACGGTGTTCGCACTGATGATCGGCGCCATGTTCCCAATTATCCACCTCGGGCGGCCTTGGCTCTTCTTCTGGCTCATCCCGTACCCGAACGAACGCCTCATCTGGCCGAATTTTCGATCGCCGCTCGTCTGGGATTTCTTTGCCATCACCACTTATCTCATCGGCAGCAGCCTATTCTTGATTCTGCCGATGATTCCCGATTTCGCGCTCATTCGCGATCGGTCGTCTGGATGGCGCCGCCGGATCTACGGGTGGCTCGCGCTTGGCTGGCAGGGGACGCCCAAGCAGTGGCATCGCCTCGAGTCGGCGATGCAGATCATGGCGATCGCTATTCTGCCAGTGGCCGTGTCGGTTCACACGATCGTCTCATTCGATTTTTCAATGGCCGTCGTGCCGATGTGGCATTCGACAATCTTCGGCCCTTACTTTGTCGCCGGTGCGATCTTCAGTGGCATTGCGGCGCTCATCGTCGCGATGGCGTTCCTGCGGCGTTTCCTTCACCTCGAAGAGTACTCTGCATCCAGTCCATTTCCAGAACCTGGGCAAGTTGCTCCTGATGATGAGCCTGCTTTGGACCTACTTCATCTTTGCGGAACGCCTCACGGTGTGGTACGGCAACAACCCCGAGGAAATGGCCGCGTTCTGGGCAACGCAACGCGGCCGATATGCGCCGCTCTACTGGACGATGGTCATCTGTAACTTCGTCATTCCGTTTGCGCTGCTCTCGATTCGCCGATTCAGAACGATCGCCGGGTGCGTCGTCGCCTCTATGGGCGTCCTGATTGGAATGTGGCTCGAGCGCTTTCTGATCATCGTGCCGTCTCTGGCGAACAAGGCGCTGCCATACGCTTGGGCGACGTATCAGCCGCAACCCGTCGAGATCATGATCACGATCGCCACCTTCGCAGCAATGGCGCTGCTTTACACGCTGTTTGCGAAGTTCGTCCCCGTGATCTCGATTTGGGAGCTGAAAGGCGGCGGGCATCCGGTCCCGGCACCCACGCCAACGCAGATCGCCGATCAGCCGTTATGGAAGGCCAACCCATGAAGTCACAAGCCGGTGCGCGTCCGGTTTACGCGCTGTTTCAGGAGCCGGATGCAGTTCAGCGTGCGGTCGACGGTCTCCGGGTCGCCGGTGTTCCTGATAACGAAATTGTGGTCATGTCATCCGTGCCTTACGAAGAGTACGAGTTCAGCCACCGCCATTCGGCCACATGGATACACTGGATTGCAGGCGCTGGCGGCCTAGTCGGTTTAGGAGCAGCTACGGCGTTGGTCGTCACAACCCAGAACGCATGGCCGATCGTAACCTCGGGGATGCCGATCGTCCCGTGGTGGACGAATCTCATCATCATGTTCGAGCTCACGATGCTCGGCGCAATACTCGCCACGGTGGTGACGTTGTTCATAACCGGTTTGGCACCAGGGCGCAGCCGTGCAGGGTTCTACGATCCGGAGGTCGCTGACGGATACATCCTGGTGGGTGTCGAAGACGAAGGAAAACACGCGCGTACTGCGGACGTGCTCGCCTCGATGGGCGGCCGAGTCAAATAACGGGCACAAGGCATGAACTCCACTCTTCCCCTGCTCAACTCAGAAGACGTGCTTGCGGCACTCCAAACCCTCCGGGCTCGCCAGCAAGTCAAATATTCGGCGTTCTACTCGAGCCAGCTTGGTGGCATCGTCACCGATCCCGCACTGATGATTCTTCCCTTCGATGACCACATGGTGCACCGCGGGCACGGCATCTTCGACACGGCGACCCTTGTCGGAGGGAAGATCTACGATCTCGAGGCCCACCTCGACCGTTTCATAGCCTCTGCCGAGCGCTCGAAGTTACGCCTGCCGGGCACTCGCGATGAGATGCGAGACGTCATCGTCCGGACGACGGCCGCGAGCGGCAAACAGGAGGGGGCCATCCGCTACTGGCTCTCGTCGGGACCGGGCAGTCTCGAGCTCAGTCCGGCGGCCGGCGCCGACCCCGGGTTCTTCGTAATGATCTTTGCTGGCCTGTCGTATCCCGAGCGCTGGTACACCGAAGGTCTCCGGGTGATGACGACCACCTATCCAATCAAGCCACCGCTCTATGCGATTACGAAGAGCACCAACTACCTGCCGAACGTGCTCATGCAGATGGAGGCCAAGGAGTCAGGGCTCGACAACGGCATTTTCATCGACGAGCTCGGCCACGTAGGAGAGGGTTCGAATATGAATGTGGCGTTCGTCACGAGCGATTTCGTGTTTCGACACCCGAAGTTCGACCACATTCTGTCTGGCTGCACCTCCCTGCGCCTGCTCGAGTTGGCGCCAGCACTCCGGGCGCAAGGGCTCATCGCCGGCGTCGAAGTGTGTGATATTTCGGTAGAAGAAGCGCGCAAGGCACGAGAGATGATGCTTCTCGGCAGCTCGGTGAAGGTCGCGCCTATCGTGGAGTGGGATGGAGTGCCCATCCATGACGGAAAGCCTGGCCCGGTGGCCAGAGCGCTGCTTGGACTCCTGGAAGAAGACATGCGGACCTGCCGACAACGACTGACTGCGGTCAACTAGACTCGGGCCGGAACGAGATGGAGGAGGTTACCGTGAATGAATTACGCGCGGACACACTTCTCGTTGGCTCAATCCTGCTGCTCGCCTGCGGTGGCGTATTTGCGCAGACGCCGCAGACAACCGCGCCCGGTCTTGGTGGGACTTCCTGGAGGCTCGTCAAGTTCCAAGGGAGTGACGACAAGACGCTGACCCCCGACGATGGAAACAGGTACACGCTGGAGTTCGGGGCCGATGGCAATCTGAGTGCACGTATCGACTGCAATCGGGGCCGCGGTAAGTGGCAGTCGTCCGGCCCGAATCAACTCCAGCTCGGCCCGCTCGTGCTCACCCGCGCCATGTGCCCGCCTGGGTCACTCCATGATCGAATTGCCAAGGACCTGGGCTTTGTCCGCTCCTACGTCACGAAAGACGGTCACCTCTTTCTGTCACTGATGGCGGATGGCGGCATATACGAGTTCGAGCCGATGGCTGCGGCGAAATCGCCGGCGCGCAAATCCCCCGTCGCGTTCGCAGATCCAGCGGGGCCAAGTACGAAGGCCAGATTTACCTGATCGTCGTTCGCTCCACAGGCTCCATGCGAAAAACCGGCGTCGGCTTGGCGTCGCGATCGTCGGTGACAAGATAGATATAGCCGTCTAGTCCTTGTCGGACGTCGCGGATTCGACCTATTTGCGGGACGAGCGTTTCTTCGTTCACAACGCGCTGCCCCTGTAGCGTGAGCCGCGCAAGTTGTTGACCGACCATGCCCCCGACGAAGAGGTTGCCACGCCACTGCGGGAAGCGGTCTCCTGTGTAGATCATCGCCCCGGAAATGCCGATGGAAGGCACCCAGACGTGGATTGGCTGCTCCATGCCCTCACGATGCGTGCCGTTATGAATCGCCAACCCGGTCTTGTAGTTCACACCGAATCCAATCACGGGCCATCCGTAATTCAAACCGGGCGCAAGCCGATTCAGCTCATCGCCGCCCTGCGGCCCGTGCTCGTTGGTCAACACGTCGCCTGTCTCCGGATGAATGACTAGTCCTTGCACGTTACGGTGACCATAGGTCCAGATCTCCGGACGGGCGCCGACGCGCTTGACAAACGGGTTGTCGGCCGGCACGCGGCCGTCATCGTGTAACCGGATGGTCTTGCCATGATGGTTCGAGAGATCTTGCGCCGGGTGGGCCTCGAGGTTTCCTTCCGGGGGCACCTGGCGATCCCCGAGGGTCAAAAACAGGTAACCGTTCTTGTCGAACGCCAGCTTGCCGCCGAAATGTCCCCGGCCCTGTGAGATAGATTCGAAAAGCTGTTCGACGCCGACAAGGCGATCGTTTTCGAAACGGCCGCGGACAAGAGCGGTGGTCGACTGTTTGCCGTCCGCGTGTGGCTTCGAGTAAGTCAGGTAGAGCATGCGGTTGGTGGCAAAGTTCGGGTGCGGCATCACCTCGAGCAGTCCACCCTGGCTGCTGTGGAGCACCGTCGGCACGCCGTCAACCGGCTGCGGGAGGAGCTTCCCCTGCCGAACGATCCGCAAACGTCCGGGCCGCTCCGTGATCAACAAGTCGCCCCCCGGAAGTGACGCGATCGACCACGGCTGGACGAGCGCGTCGACAACTGTCACAAGGCGGTAGTCGTGATAGGCGGACCTGAAAACCGTGTCGCCGGAAACCAGGGACCCCGCCGGCACGGCCAAGCCAAGAATCAGCAAACTCAACAACTTCCGGGTCATAGGAGTCTCCTCGACAGAAGGGCTTTCACGCTCGCGTCATTATGGGTAGCCGGCTCCCTGGCGGTCAACCCGCCGTTGTCGCTGTTGGAGCGAGAACAATAGCCAAGCGGGACCGCTGTCGCGAGATACTTCGCCGCAACGCTGACGCCGTAGTGACCAACGAACATTGCGATAGCCTTCCGGTCTCGACGGAGCGTCCCGAGGGCATCACAGCCTACTACGCTTAGGAGTCTTTCATGATCGCAAGAGTCTGGCGCGGATACACAACACCACAGCACGCCGACGCGTACGAAGCGATGTTGAAACCGGAATTGCTTCCCGGGATCACCACTGTCAGGGGATATCGCGGCAGTTGCTTGCTTCGCCGGCGCGCCGGCGCCGAAGTGGAGTTCGTGACCATCCTGTTATTCGATTCGCTCGACAATATCCGCGCCGTTGCGGGACCGGATTACGAAACGGCCGTGATCCCCGAAGAGCGCAGAAAGTACTTGAGTAGGTACGACGCGAAGGCCGCGCACTACGACGTCCGGTCGTCGCACGGGTCGATCTCCGAGTAGTATTGCGACACCCGCGGTCACTATGCGACCTGACTTCAATTGCTGCGGTGTTGCGATCGCTGCGTTATGCGCGATGGCGCTGTGGACGGGCGAGAGACGCCCTCACGCTCAAGCCTCCGCCGACCTCGGTACTCATCAACGGGTCGGTCATTACGGTGGACAGCACGGACTCCATCGCCCAGGCAGTGGCTATTACCGGTGGGAAGATCACAGCCGTCGGTACAACGGATCAAGTGAAGAGCCGCATCGGAAGCGCCACGGAGGTGATCGACCTGCGCGGGCGAGCGGTCACACCGGGTCTCATCGACACTCATGTGCACTTTTCCGAAGCTGACGCGCTGTTCAGCGTCGATCTCGGCGATGTGTCAGTGAAGTCGATCGACGACGTGCGAAAGCGAGTGGCGCAACATGTGACGCGTCTGAAACCGGGCGAATGGGTAAGGGGACGCGGGTGGGACGAAGGGAAGTACGCCGAACGGCGCTACATCACTGCTGCCGACCTCGACGCTGTTGCCCCAAACAATCCGGTATGGCTCACCCACACCACGGGACATTACGGTGTGGCGAACAGCTACGCGATGAAGCTCGCCGAAGTGCGGAAGGACACCACAGATCCGCCGGCCGGCACGATCGATCGCGATGCGCAAGGAGCGCCGACCGGCGTGATGAAGGAAGCCGCGATGGGGCTCGTCAGCCGTCTGGTGCCACCACTCACGCGCGATCAGCTCAAGCAGGGGCTCGTCAAAATCGTCGAGGACTTCAAAAAAGAAGGCATGACCGGTGCGAAAGACCCAGGAATTGGTCAAGCAAAGTGGGAGCTTTATCAGGAGCTCCTCCGCGAGGGTCGGCTCACCGTCCGCGTCTTTGCATTGTGGTCAGGCGCCCGTCGTCTCGAGGATCGCGCCGACGTCTTTGCTCGCGTAAAAGCCAATTCTCGCCAAGCCGGCCTTGCTCGAGAGGGCATGCTGATCTCAGGCGGCGTCAAGATGTATATGGACGGCAGCGGCGGCGCACGCACGGCATGGATGTATGGCGACTGGAACAAGAACCTCACCAACACCGATACGGGAAATACGGGCTATCCTGCGACGCCGCCGGACGTGTATCGCCAGATTGTCACCGAACTACATGATGCCGGCGTGCATGTGAGCACCCACGCTATCGGCGACCGCGCCATCGATTGGGTCGTCGATACGTACGACCGCGTGCTGCAAGCCAAGCCGACGCGCGGCTTACGGCACGGCATCATCCACAGCAACACGCCGACCGACCACGCCGTCGACGTCATGGCTCGCCTCCAACGCGACTACGACGCCGCCTATCCAGAGGCATCGGCCACCTTCATGTGGTGGATCGGCGACAACTATGCCGGCAATCTCGGACAGCTCCGAAATCAGCGGCTGAAGCCATTTCAGACCTACGTCCGGAAACGCGTGCAGTGGGGCGGTGGCTCCGACTATCCCGTCACCCCATTTGCGGCCCGCTACGGCCTGTGGGCGTCGATTGCCCGGGAGACTCTGAACGGCACGTACGGCGCGACTCCGTTCGGTACGGCAGAGGCCGTGGACATCAAAACGGCGCTGCGGTCGTACACCGTGTGGGCGGCGAGGACTATGTTTCTCGACGACCGCATCGGGTCGATTGAAGTCGGCAAGGAGGCCGATCTGGCTGTCTGGGATCGCAATCCCTATCAGGTTCCCACCGCGGCGCTCAAGGACATGCGGTGCGAGATGACGATGGTGCGGGGAAAGGTCGTCTATCGCGCCGCATCGCTATCCGCAGCCGCAGCTGCTCGATGAAGTCCTATCGCGGCCTCTCGTACACCAGCTTGCCGTCGAAAATCGTCGTATCCACGACGACGTCAGAAGCCTTTGCCGGGGGCCGTGCGCCAATGTCGGTGGTTAGCACGACGATGTCTGCCAGCATTCCCGCTGCGAGCGTGCCCTTTCGGCGATCCTCGAACGACGCATAAGCCGGCGCGCTGGTGTACGCGCTGATCACGTCGCTCACCGGCAACTTCTGATTTGTCGCTGACGCCGGGCTCGTTCTCGTCGTCGCCAGCCAGATGCCTTGTCCAGTCTCGAGCGGCGCCACCGGCCAGTCGCTACCGAACGTGATGCGCGCGCCCGCGTCACGAATGCTCTTCCAGGCCCACGCGCGCGAGGCTCGATCGACGCCAATATTGTCGGGCCAGGGACCCGAAGGGTGGCTTGAATTCATGTCGCCCAGCTGCGCGTGCATCGGCTGCTGTGACGCGATGACTCCTAGTTGCGCAAATCGTGCGATATCCGCCGCATCGACGGTCTCGATGTGCTCGATGCGATGGCGCCGGCCGCGAGCCGGAGCCGGAGTCACCGATGCGGCATGCTCGAACGCATCGAGAGCCATGCGGATGGCCCGGTCGCCAATCGCGTGAATCAGGATCTGCCACCCTCGACGATCAAGCTTCGTCACGATACGGTTCAACGCGTCGGCTGACAGATTCGGTGCGCCGGCACTTCGGCTGTTCGCGTACGGCGCCAGCATCGCCGCTGTCCGGCTCTCGATGACGCCGTCCGCGTAGATTTTCACAGCGCCGGTTTTCAACGTCGGATCGTCCTCGAAGCGCTTCCAGATCTCATCCATCCGATCGAGGTCCGCTGGAGACGTATCCGTCGAAACGGTGAATGCCAGATAGGCCCTGACCTGCAGCTCGCCTGCCTGTCGTGCCTGGTCGTACAGAGTTATTTCTTCCGGTGGGACGCCTGCGTCCTGCACGCTCGTGACGCCGAACCGGTGTGAGTGGGCAATCGCGGTGCGGAGTGCGGCACGTCGTTCCGCCTCGCTCGGCTTCGGCATGATCTTGGTGACCAGCGCTGCGGCTGATTCCTTCAGATGTCCGGTTGGCTCGCCGGTCTTCGGATCTTTCACGACGTTGCCGTTCGTGGGATTCTGAGTGTTTCTCGTAATACCGGCCATCGTCAGAGCCTTCGAGTTCACCCAGATGCTGTGGCCGTCGTAGCAGGCGATCGCCGCGGGGCGATCGGGAACGACAGCATCAAGCTGCTGCTTTGTCGGAGAACCACCCGGGAATGGCGAATAGAGCCAGCCGTGTCCCTCCACCCACGGGGCATTCGCGTTGGCGGCGGCGAACGTACGTATTCTGTCGTGGACCTCTGACAAGGTTGTCGCGCCGGCGAGATCCACCTTGCCGAGCGACAGGCCGCCATCGACGAAATGGACGTGTGAGTCGTTGAATCCCGGCGCGACGGTTCCGCCGTGTGCGTCAATCACGCGAGTCTCAGGTCCGCGCAGGGTCGCCAGTTCGGTGTCGGAGCCGACGCGGAGGATCGTGTTTCCGGCGACGGCAACAGCCTGGGCCACGGTCCCCTGCTCGTCGCCTCTGTGCACGCGGCCGTTGAGGATCAACAGATCCGCGACTTGCCCCTGAGCCGGAGGCGTTGATACGCCGGCGCATGCTGAGGCCGCGAGCGCCAGCGACGCGACACCGGCAATCCTGCGCATCAGCAAAGATGTAGCGGCCCGTTTCACGGCGCGCGCAGTATACTCCCGAGACTCACGTTGTCATCCTGAGCGCATTTCCCCAACACTTCACCCCTCACCATGTCTACGCAAACCATCAACAAACCCGGTTTGGCATCCGCAGCGGATGCGCAGCTGGTTCGCGCGATCGGCGTCTGGGGCGCTACGTTGCTCGTAATCGGCAACGTCGTGGGATCCGGAATCTTCCTGACCACGGGAATCATGGTGCAGGAGCTGCCGTCTACGACGCTCGTGCTGGCTGCCTGGGGAGCGGGAGGACTTCTCGCAATGGCGGGTGGCCTCACATACGCGGAGATGGGAGCAATGTTTCCGCGATCGGGTGGGCTCTACGTCTTCCTCAGCGAGGCCTACGGGGCAGTGTGGGGCTTTCTGTTCGGCTGGGCATGTCTGCTGGTAATTCTCACAGGTAGCGTTGCCACAGTGGCGGTGGGATTCGCTGAGTATTTCAGTTACTTCTTCCCGTCGCTCGGCACCGACCGCGTGGTCGCAACGCTTGCGATGCCGTGGGGTCCGTGGAGCGTCAGTGCCGGGCAGCTCGTTGCCGCCGGATCAATCGTGGTCATCACCGCAATCAACTACGTCGGCGTTCGCAGTGGGAACCTCACGAACACTCTGCTGACGACAGCGAAGGTGGGCGCCCTCGTCGCGCTCCCGTTGCTGGCCATTGCGTATATGCGTGTCGACCCCGTACTGACGCCGGTAGTGCCGGGTGGTGTGCTGCGCCCGCTGGCGTCGTTTGGCGTGATCATGATCGCGGTGATGTGGACCTACGAGGGCTGGTACTACGTGGCGTTTTCGGCGGGAGAGATCCGCGATGCGCGGCGGAACGTGCCGCGTGCGCTCATCTGGGGCACGCTGGCGCTTACCGCTCTGTACCTCAGCGTGAACATCGCGTACTTCTTCACGCTCACCATCGAGGAGATGTCTGGTGTCACTCGAATCGCGGAGAAGGTGGTGACCGCGCTTGTCGGCCCGGTCGGTGCGACGCTCGTCGCCGCCAGCGTGGTGGTCTCCACCTTCGGATGCAACGTGGCCGGTGTCATCGCAGCGTCTCGCACGTGCTTCGCGATGGCGGCCGATCGACGGTTCTTCCCAGCAGCGGCGCGTGTCCACCCGGTGCATCGCACACCGCACGTCGCGTTGTTCATCACGAGCACCTGGTCGGCATTCCTCACGCTCACCGGCGGCTACGAAGCGCTGTTCACATACGTGACATTTGCGTCGGTCCTGTTCGGCACCTTGGGCGGTGCGGCCATCTTCGTCCTGCGCGCGCGGCGGCCCGACGTGCCCCGGCCCTATCGTGCGCTGGGGTATCCGTTGATCCCTGCGATCTATGTGCTCGGCTCGTTCGCGCTCGTCTGGAATACGCTGATGGAACGCCCCACCGAATCGATCGCCGGCCTCGGGCTGGTGGCGGTTGGTCTGCCGTTCTATTGGTACTGGTCGCGGGCAGCGATGTCAGGGGCGAACTAAGAACTAAGAACGAAGGACGAAGAACACAACAAAGAACGGAGAACCGTCTTCGTTCTTAGTTCTTAGTTCTGCAAGGACGCCCCCTCGTTCAGGTCACGTTCAGGGACCTCCGGCACACTGATGGCCACGGGTGCAAGCCGCGCCCGATCACGGAGGTCAGAGATCATGATGAGAAAACTCCTGTTCGGCGTCGCGATAGTGACCCTGTCGCCAGCCGTGTCGGCGCAAGAGAAAGCGGTCGGGTCGCTCACCGATGTCACGGGCGTGTGGATCATGCTCATTGAAGGGCATCAGGTGGGGCTGGAGCTCGAGCAGAAGGAAACGACGGTCCAGGGAGTGATGCTCGTCATGGGCCAGCGGCGCTTGCTCGAGGGCACCTATGTCGAGCGTACGCTCACGCTGAAGGGCGAGAAGAGCGAGGACGGGTCAGGCGGGCCGCACGGGAGTCAGAATGCGGGCCCGATCGTCGCAAAGATGCTCGATGACGGCACTTTGGAGGGTGAGCTCTCGACCAACCGGGGGCGTACGAAGTGGACTGGAGAGCGACTGCCGAAGAGGTGACTGCGTCGCGCCTATCATTCTGGGTTGCGTGGGGTCCGTCTGGGCGTATACTGCGCCCTTCGCTCGCGGATTCGGAGATTGACTCCGTCGTTGATCGCGTTGCATCCACAACCATTTCCGTGACGAAAGTCCGGGTACAGCCGTCTACCGCAACATTTGCAAAGGAGCCCCTATGAAGGTCCTGAAACTTTCGCTCGGACTGAGTGTCGGTGCGGTTTTGACTCTTGGTCTGGTTTCGATGTTGCCGTCGAGTGCCTTCGCGCAAGCCGATGCTTTTCTCGGGACATGGACGCTCAATGTCGGCAAGTCGAAGTACAGTCCGGCCCCGCCTCCCAAGGCCCAAACGTCGATCTATGCGGCTTCGGGGCAAGGCGTGAAGGTCACCGTCAAAGGGACCACTGCGGACGGCAAGCCGTTAACCATGGAGTACACGGCGAACTATGACGGGAAAGACTACCCGGTCACCGGCAATGCGGACTATGACGCGACGTCGCTGAAACGGATTGACGCGTACACCGTTGAATTCACGCGCAAGAAGGCGGGCAAGGTCGTGCAGACCGGTACGAACGTCGTCTCCAAGGATGGCAAGACGCGAACAGTCACGACGAAGGGCACCAACGCCCAAGGTCAACAGATCAACAACGTTGCAATCTATGAAAAGTCGTAGATCGTCGACGTACCAGGATGCAAATTGTCCTACCGCAGTTAGCGACTCGTGATCGAAACAGTCGAATGGAGGAGCGCCATGCCAGATCAAGCACTCGTTGATGCCGCAAAGGCTTCTATTCTCGCGTACAACGAAAAGGACTGGGATGCAGTCAAGCGCACCGTCACCCCGGGACTCGTGTACGACGAAGTAAGCACGGGTCGGAAGGCACAGGGCGTCGATGAGGTCATCACGCTCTGGAAAGGATGGGCCACTGCATTTCCAGATTCGAAAGCCACGTTCGAAAACGCCCATGTCAGCGGGAACACCGTGGTTCTCGAACTGACGTGGCGTGGCAACCACACCGGCACGCTTCAGACGCCGGCCGGCGAAGTTCCTGCGACAGGCAAGCCCATCGAGATGCGCGCGTGCCAGATCATCGACGTCGTGGATGGCAAGACTCAGCAGGTCCGCCAGTACTTCGACATCGCAACGCTGATGAAGCAGATCGGCGCCACCCCTGTTGGTGCCTGAGGAGCGAGAAGAGGGGACTGTCCCCCGATGACAGGGACAGTCCCCTGATGACAAGGCCTGTCCCCTGCGGCAAAAATTGCAACAATGAAAGTCGTTGGACGAGTTGAGAGCGTGTGGCGCTATCCCGTGAAGAGCATGCGGGGTGAAGAACTGCGGGAGGGCTTTGCAGGGTTTCCGGGCGTGTACGGAGATCGTGTGTATGCCTTCCTCAGTTCTGTGGCGCCCAAGGGGTTTCCGTATTTCACCGCGCGCGAGCATCAAACGCTGCTTCGATATCGTGCGACCTATCGGCATGCCGATCGGATGGCCATGCCGCCGAACCTGGCGGAGGCTGAGGCGCTCGCCCCGGGGGTTACACCCGTGTATGCGGACCCCGCCGATCAGACGATTGATGTGGAAACGCCATCCGGCGAGATTCTGGCCCTGGACGATCCGCGGCTGATCGACCTTCTGCGGGAAGGCGGGCGGGACGGACTCGCACTCTCGCTGGTCCGGTCCGAGCGCGCATTGACCGACTGTCGTCCGATCTCGCTCATCTCAATTCAAACGGCCCGGCAATTGAGTCAGGAAGTTGGCGTCGCGCTCGACCCGCGGCGGTTCCGCGCCAACGTGTATGTCGATCTGGGAGAAGGTGCAGGATTCGGGGAGAACGCCTGGGTTGAGCGCCGGCTGCGGATCGGGGAAAAGGCGGAGGTCGCAGTGACTGAGCGTGACCCCCGTTGCAAGATGATCACACTGGATCCGGACACGGCACAGGCCAACCCGGAGGTCATGCGCCGCGTGGCCAAGGACCACGACGGCACGGCCGGAGTGTATGCAGCGGTGCTGGTAGAAGGCGCGATCCACGCGGGCGACGAGATCGCGCTGCTCGACTAGCCAGGCGGGACAGCTCGTGGGTGCCTATCGACGTAAGCTGCCGAACGGACTTGTGGTCGCGTCAGCGCGCCCCGACCACGCCGCCCAGCTCGAGGCGCTTCAGCGTATCGTGTTTCCAACCCTCGCTGACGAACAGCGCTTCAAAGCGGTGCACTACCTGAAACACCTCGAGCTGTTTCCATCCGGGCAGTTCGTCGGGCTCGATGGCGATCGCGTCGTCGCGGCAACAGCCACGATTCGTTTGCACTTCGACTTCGCTGACGGGTCCCATAACTTTGCCGACATCATTCAGGGCGGGTGGCTGACCTCGCATCAGCCGGACGGCGACTGGCTGTACGGCGCCGACATCGGCGTGCATCCCGACTATCGGCGGCGAGGTCTCGCTCAGGCGCTCTACGCCGCGCGTCAGGAACTGGTCTGGGCACTAGGTCTCAAGGGCCAGGTCACCGCAGGCATGATGAGCGGCTACGGCTCAATCAAGCACAAGATGAGCGCCGAGGAGTATTACCAGGGGCTCGTGACCGGCCGAATCACCGACCCCACATTGTCGATGCAGCAACGAGTGGGCTTCGAGTTTCGAGGGTTGCTCAAGGACTACTTGAGCGATCCGGTTTGCGACAACTACAGTGTGCTGATCGTGCTAGACGCCGCCAAGGATGTGGAAGGCGCCGTCCGCCCGACAGCCATGCACGAGTGACCGAAGGAGTCAGGGATGTCATCGATTCAATTGAAGACGGCGATTCCGGGCCCTCGAAGCCGCGAGGTGCTGGCGCGGCGTGCGTCCGCCGTTCCTACTGGCCTCGGGAAAGCCACCGAAGTCGTCGTCGACCGTGCCGAGGGCGCGCTCGTGCACGACGTCGACGGCAACACGTTCATCGATTTCGTTGGCGGCATCGGCGCACTCGCCGTTGGTCATTGCCCCCCCGCCGTCGTCGAGGCCATGCATGGCGAATCGAAAAAGCTCGTGCACATGGGCTCGCTGGTCGCGACTTACGAGTCGTTCGTCCGTCTATGTGAGTTGCTCAACGAGGTGACGCCAGGCGCGTTCCCGAAGAAGACGCTGCTCGCCAATAGTGGCGCCGAGGCAGTTGAGAACGCCGTCAAGGCGGCGCGCGCATATACGCGGCGGCCCGGCGTCATCTGCTTCGAAGGCGGGTATCACGGGCGCACGCTGTTGGCTCTGAGCCTCACGAGCAAGTACAGCCTGTTCAAGAAAGGCATGGGCCCATTCGCGTCGGAGATCGTCCGGCTGCCAATGCCCAACATCTACCGTGCGCAAGACGGCATGAGCGCCGACCAGTGCGTGAGCTGGGGCATCCAGCAGCTCGAGCAGGCGTTCACCGCGCAGGTCGATCCGACGGATGTTGCGGCGATGATCATCGAACCCGTTCAGGGAGAGGGCGGGTTTGTCCCGGTCCCACCGCGCTTTTTGCGGCGCATTCGAGAGCTCTGCGATCAGCACGGCATCGTGATGATTGCAGACGAAGTGCAGTGCGGCTTTGCGCGCACGGGGAAGCTGTTCGCATTGGAGCACTATGGCCTCGCGGCGGACATCATCGTGACCGGCAAGTCGCTCGGTGCCGGCATGCCGATCAGCGCCACGACAGGTCGCGCAGAAATCATGGACGCCACACACGTCGGTGGAATGGGCGGTACCTACGGCGGTAATCCGCTGACATGCGTGGCAGCCATCGCCGCCATCGAGATGATGCGTGAGCCGGCGTTTCTCGCACGCGCCGAGCGTATCGGCACGATCCTGCGCGAGACCCTCGAGGGTTGGACGGATCGTCATCCGTTGATTGGCGACGTGCGTGGGCTGGGCTCGATGATGCTGATCGAGCTGGTGAAAGACCGCGCGACGAAACAGCCGGCCCCCGAAGAGACGCTCGCAATTATCAAGGCTGCCTGTCAGAAGGGTGTGATCGCCATGCGAGCCGGCCTGTTCACCAATGGCATCCGCTTCCTGCCGCCGCTGGTGATCACTGATGATCAGCTGCGCGAGGGACTCGCTGTGATCGAGGAAGCGCTCAGCGAAGTGGAGAACACACTTTTTCAGTCCTTGACCGCGGAGACGGTGAGTTCGCGGGACTGACCAGCGGTCCACCGTAGCCTCAGCGAAGGTAAATTCGCGGCCTCGTCGCGCAAACCAATCAGGTAGCGCGGGACTTTAGTCCCGCGAATTCCTTACAATGCCCCCATGACCAATGACGACCGGCACCTCGGAATGGGCGTCCGCATCACCCGGCGAGACTTCTTGAACGGGGTCGCCCTTGGCATTGGTGGCTCGATCGTTGCCGGACAGATCGCACCAGATTTGGGGACCTTGTTCGCGCAGGGTCCTGCTTCGTATCCGCCCTCGCTGACCGGCCTCCGCGGATCGCATGTTGGGTCTTTCGAAGCCCTTCACTCGATGAGGGATGCTGCCTACTGGAAGACTGCTCCCGCAACGCAGGACACTGGCGAGGAATACGACCTCGTGGTCGTCGGCGCCGGAATCAGCGGCCTTGCCGCAGCCCATTACTTCCGGAGGGCGCGGCCCGATGCGAGAATCCTGGTGCTCGACAACCACGACGACTTCGGCGGCCACGCCAAGCGCAACGAATTCTCACACAACGGGCGCACCTACATCGGTTACGGCGGCACTCAGTCAATCGACAGCCCGGCGCCCTACAGTGCCGTCGCGAAGGCGCTCATCGCCGATCTGGGCATCGACGTGTCGCGCTATTCAAAGGCACTTGACTCGGGACTCTACAAATCGCTCGGCCTGCGGCCGGCATTCTTCTTCGACAAAGAAACCTTTGGAGAGGATCGTCTCGTTGTCGGCAACACCGGTGATGACGCGTTTCTCGCCGCAGCGCCGCTCGGCGACAGCGTCAGGCGCGATGTCAAACGGCTGCTTACCGAGCGCGTCGATCCAATGCCAGGACTGAGCTCGGCGGAGAAGAAGGCCCGACTCGCACGAATGAGTTACAGCGACTTCGTGACCAAGCTCCTGAAGTTCGATCCCGGAGTGTTGAGGCTCTACCAGACGCGCACGCATGGATTATTCGGCGTGGGTGTGGATGCGGTACCAGCGCAGGACGCCTTTGGACTCGGGTTGCCTGGATTCGACGGCATGGGACTTGATGCTGGCGCCGGGCCGGGGCAGAACTACGACTCGATTCGCCATCCGGAAGCCGAGGATTACTACTTCCACTTTCCGGATGGCAATGCCTCGGTCGCACGACTCCTCGTGCGCCGGCTCGTCCCGAATGCCATCCCCGGATCGACGATGGATGACGTGGTGACGACGCGCGCGAATTACTCGAAACTCGACGTCGCCGGGGCGCCCGT
The DNA here is from genome assembly GCA_963846425.1 of uncultured Acidobacteriota bacterium. Classification (GTDB taxonomy): domain Bacteria; phylum Acidobacteriota; class Vicinamibacteria; order Vicinamibacterales; family UBA2999; genus JACCSI01. Next base: position 1,232,374 of record CAWJVW010000005.1, read on the forward strand.
GAGAATTCGCCTGAGTAGCCCGGTAATGCGCGTGCGCCACACGACGTCATCGGGTGCCAGTCAGCGCGTTGAGGTCGCGTACCTGCAGAACGGCACGCTCAAGACCGTGGCAAGCCGCGCCGCCGTGCTCGCGTGCTGGCATTCGGTCATTCCGTCGATCTGCCCGGAGCTGCCAGCCGCACAGAAGGCAGCGCTGGACTTCGCGATCAAGGTGCCGCTCGTCTACACCAACGTCTTCATCCGCTCGTGGACAGCATTTCAGAAGCTGGGCGTGCAGCGCGTCTCTACGCCGGGGATGTGGCACACATCGGTCGGCCTCGATTTTCCCGTCAGCCTCGGCGACTACAAACACCAGACCAACCCCGCCGAGCCCATCGTGCTGCACCTGTCGAAGGCCGCGTGCCAACCTGGGTTGCCCGTGCGCGAGCAGCATCGTGCCGGCCGCCGCGAATTGCTCGCGACTGCTTTCGAAACGATCGAGCGCGGTATTCGCGATCAGTTGGGCCGCGCGCTCGGCGGCGGCGGCTTCGATCCTGCCGCAGACATACTGGGCATCACGGTCAACCGCTGGCCGCACGGCTACGCCTACCAGTACAACTCGCTCTCCGACGACTTCTGGTTGAACAACGGCGAGCAGCCGTGCGTCGTCGCGCGCCGGCCCCACGGCCGCATCACCATCGCCAACGCCGACGCAGCGGCGTACGCTTATACGGACGCCGCGATCGATCACGCGCACCGCGCGGTACAGGAACTGCTGGCGGGCTAAGCCGGCGCTGCATCAATCCGCCGGCATGTCGTCCACGGCCTACGGTCCAGGGTCTCCGGTGATTACGCAGATGAGAAGAATGTCCTATCGCCACCCACCACGGACGATGCACGGAAACGCGGAAACACAGAAAACAAAGAGCTTTCCGCGCTTCCGTGCTTCCGTGCATCGTACCTCGACCTCAAGCGGCCCTTGTTCAGCAGCCGACTAGTGTCGGACTCGCCTCGAATCCCGCGAACGCTGGGACTGACGGACCTCGTGCTGCTCGGCACCGTCGCCATTGTCAACGTCAACACCGTGCCGCCCGTCGCGAGTTTTGGCACGGCCACGCTCGTGCTGTGGATGATCGCCTGGGCGGCTTTCTTCGTGCCGGAGGCGATCGCCGTGCTGGCACTATCGCGGCGGTATCCCGGAGAGGGCGGTGTCTATCTGTGGGCTCGCCGACACTTCGGCGACCTCCATGGCTTTCTCGCGGGCTGGTGCTATTGGACCAACAACCTTTTCTACATCCCCGTGCTGCTGGTGTATCTCGCGGGCGTCGCTGCGTTCGCTGGCGGCGATCGCACCTCGGCGCTCGTCGATGAGAAGTGGTTTGTCGCGGCAATCGCTTTTGGATGGCTGACCGTCATTACTGTCGCCAACATACGAGGGATGGGCGTCGGCAAATGGATCAACAACATCGGCGGCATCGGGAGTGGCGTCACCGTCGTGCTCCTCGTTGTAATCGCTGGAATCGCGCGGTGGCGGGGCGTGGCCGCAACACCAGAGGCGGTCGAGGGTTCTTATCTCGACATGGCGAGTGGCCTTGGTGTGATGTGCTTCGCGTTCATCGGGATCGAGCTGGCGTCGACTATGGCCGACGAGATCCGGAAGCCCGAACGCGACGTGCCGCGGGCTATTGTGATCACCGGCGGGATCGCCCTCGCCTCGTACCTGCTGGTGACCGACGCGCTGCTCGCACTGGTGCCATCGGGAGAGCTCGGGGCGATTCAAGGGATTATGCAAGCGGTCAGCCGTGGGGCCGAGGCGGCCGGCGCTGGCTGGCTCGTGGCCCCGATTGCCGTGGTCATGGCGATATCGATTGCTGGCGCGGCGTCGGCCTGGTTCGCAGGACCGGCGCGCATTCCGTTTGTGGCCGGGCTCGACAGTGCGTTGCCGTCGGCGTTGGGACGCGTGCACCCGAAGTGGGGCTCACCGCACGTCGCGCTCATCACCTGCGCGCTCGTGTCAGCGGCGCTGACGGCTCTGTCGTTGACGGGCTCGACCGTCGCCGAAGCCTATCAGTTGCTCCTCAGAGCCACGGTCGTCATCAATCTCGTGCCGTTCGTGTATGTGTTCCTTGCGCTCATGACTCTCGACACGGCGCGCGTGGCCGAGCGCGTTGCCGGCGCGGTGGGCGCGATGGTGACTCTCAGCGGGATGGTGGCGGCGTTCCTGCCGAGCGGCGACGTGACCGACGTCATCCTCTTCGAGCTGAAGATGTGCGCCAGCGTTGGCGGGTTAATCGCGATCGGATTGTGGCTTTACCGGCGGGCCGGTTAGAGCGCTCGTTATCTCTCGGAGGCCTACCTTGAGCGTGTGGCGGGCGATTCTATCCAGGTCGGGCTCGTTACCGACGAAATGGAACGTGCGGTGCACGTGCGTGTAGCGCTCTCCTGGGGCGAGCTCGAGCGCTGGTGATGAGGTCTCGAGCTCGTAGAAAGGTCCGAGCGGCGCTTTACCCGGCGCGGGCGGCCCGTCGTTGTAGCTGTTGATCACATCCCCGTGGTACGGCTCGCGCTGAATCTCCCACATCGAATTCACATAGCGGGTCGCATTGGCAGGACGCGTGTACTGCACCAGCGTCAGGATGTGTGCCGATGCAGAGTAACTACCTGCAATCGAGAGGGCTCGCGATGGTGACAGTCCAATCTTGCTGCGGTAGCGCCCGTCGCCTCTGAACAGAATGAATGAATCGCTGACCGCCAGGCGATCCGCCGGCACCTTGCCGAAATACGCGTCGTTGACGATGGGATCGGAGGACGCGGTCTGCCCCGATGCGAATGGGATGACGATCGTGGTGTCGGCTGACGGATTGAACATGCCGAGGATCCAGACAGAGACGAGTCCGGACTGCAGTTGCCACCGCTCGGTTCCGACGTTGGTAACGGTATTCGACGATTCGAACCCCACGGTGCGGACGCCGCCCCCTGGTGATTCGCCCAAATGAGCCGCGACATCGGACCCTGTCAGCAAGCGAACCGTCCGCTCGACATCCATGTCGAATCGCGTTTGCGAATAGTTGATCAAGCGCATTCGCTTCTGGAAACGCGCGGCAGTCGCCGATTGGCTCTGAATCTCCCAGGCGCCCCAGTCAATCGGTTCCGGCACCTGCCAGTGGTCGAGATCGAACGGGTCGCCGGCCTTGAAGTACAGCGAAAACTGCCCGCCTTCAGGACCCAGCCAGAAGCGATCCTCACCACCAAACACGTTCATGTGCGCCTGCCGGTGACCAGACGCAACCGCGGCTCGGCCGATCCATCCGAAGCTGGGTGAGTCAGCGCCACCGGTCGTACTCGTCATGACGCGTCCCTGGAATCCCGGCGCCACGACAACCTTCGCGCCGGAAGGGTCGGTCAGCAGCACAACCTCTGTGTGCCCGCGGAGAAACGCCAGGTCCGAGTCGAAATGGCCTCCTGGCGTCGATGTCACAGGTTGGCTCGGCGACCCGCAGCCTAGAGCCAGCGCGCACATCGCTCCGATCGTTGCCAGGCCACTCGCGAAGTTCATGCCGCAAAACTCTCGGTTGGATATTAGTTCTTCGTTCGCCGCCTACTTATGGTGCCAACCTGTTGTACTTCCGCAGCGCGTCACGTAGCCGCTCGTGCGGCAAGGCGTGCACGCGATTGCCGTCGCGCCCCGTCATCGTCTCGGCCGCCACGAGCGCGTTGATGATGGCCTCTTCGGTAGCTTGAATCGATCCTAAGAACAGCGGGTCGATTGCATCGTTGGACAGCATCGTCACCGAAGCTGTCGCGGGTTGCTCGTAGGTCTTCGGATTCGCTGTCGAGAACGCCACGAAGATATCGCCTGAGCCGTTGCCACCACTGCCGCCCACGCGCGCAACGCCGAGCCCCGCGCGCTGAGCAAGTCGGCGCAGCTGGTGCGGAAGCAGCGGCGCGTCGGTAGCGATCACGACGATGATCGAGCCCGACTCGGCATCTTCGTTCCGGGCATCGCGCGGACGTCCAGTCTCCGGCAACAGGTCCGGAATTTCGCGCCCAACGGGAGCGCCCGCCACGAGAAATTGCGCTCGTCTTCCAAAGTTCGCCTGCACCAAGGCGCCAACCGTGTATGCAGATCCGCCAGCGGTAACCACGCGGGAGGCGGTGCCGGTACCGCCCTTGAAGCCGAATGCAATCATGCCGGTGCCACCCCCGACATTGCCTTCTGGCACTGCGCCGGACGTGGCGCCATCGAGCGCGGCCAGAACGTGCTCGCGCTTCACATGAAAGCCGAGGATGTCGTTGAGCGTACCGTCGTAGGTCTCGGCCGCGACGGGCAGTGGGACGATGTCCGAATACCGCGCCATCCATTCGACCGCGGTGTCGCGTGCGACGCCGACGCTGTGCGTGTTGGTGACGAGAATTGGTCCCTCGAGAAACCCCGACTCGGTGATCCAGGTGGTGCCGGTCATCTCGCCGTTGCCATTGAGCGTGTGCCAGCCGGCAAACACGTTGTCGCCGGATCGGCCGCGCGGCAGCACGGCGGTGACACCGGTGCGGGCCGGGCCCTTGCCGCGGACGAGTGCGCCTTCGCCAGCAACAATCGTTGCAACGCCGACCTCGACGCCCGACACATCCGTGATGGAGTTGAGCGGGCCGACACTGCCGTCGAACGGCACACCGAGATCGCGAGCACGTGGCTTGACCGCCACGGTCTGACTTCCTCGTGAGGTGATCACTTGTCCGGGTCTGGCGCCTGTCGTGCGTGGCTCATCCCACACGAGCGTGCCGTTCACCCAAACCTGGCGGATGCCGGCCGACAAGGTGAACGGTTCGTTGAATGTGCTGCGGTCAATGACCTTCGCGGGATCGAAAAGCACCAGATCCGCCCAGGCGCCGGGCCGCACCACGCCCCGATCGGCAAGCTTCAAGCGTGACGCCGGCAGCGTCGTCATCTTCCTGATGGCCTCCTCGAGCGTGAGCCACTTGCGTTCGCGCACGAAGCGCCCGAGCACGCGAGGGAACGTGCCGGCGCCACGGGGGTGACGCATGCCGATGCCCCCGTCGCTCGAGATCATGGTCCAGGGCCAGCGATAGAAGGCGCGAATGTCCTCGTCCACCATCGACGTGCAGACGACGGAGGCGCCGCCGGCCTTCACAATCTGCATGAAGAGATCGACGGGTGTAATGCCCTGGTCTTTGGCGATCGCGTCGAGGGTCTTGAATTCGTAGTCAGGATGGGCCGCGTGCCTCGTGATCAGCACGTTTGACGCGCCGCCCACGTCGGCCAACCCCTTGGCGACGGCGACAGGATCATCCAAGCGGCGGCTGGGAATGAGCACCGTGATGGTTGACGACCACGCGTCGTACGGATAAGCGTCAGCTGTCACATCGAGGCCCTTCGCACGTGCGGCCTCGTAGAGAGCCAGCGCCTCCTTGGCGCGACGCCACACGCCGACAGTGCCCAACTTGATGTGTGTGTTCTGCACCGGCAGCTGTGCCTGTTCAGCGATCGTGACTACTTCGCGCATCGCGTCGAACGCCTTGTCCGCTTCGTCACGGATATGGGAGATGTAGAACCCGCCAAGGCGCCCCGCCGCCCGCGCGAGCGCCACGACTTCGTCCGTGGTGGCGTAACCGCCGACGTCGTATTCGAGACCGGTGGACAGAGCAACTGCTCCTTCGCGCATGCCTTGCTCGACGAGCGCTTCCATCCGCGTCACCTCGTCCGCGCGGGCCGCCCGTTTGAAGTCGTCGCCCATCACGAGCTCGCGGACCGTCGCGTGGCCAACTGCCGTGAGCACGTTGACCGACGCCGGCTCCCGTTGCAGCCGGCCGAGGTACTCGACAATCGGCCAGGGTGAACTGCCGTCCTGACCAACGACGATCGTCGTGATGCCTTGCGAGATCTGGCTGGCTGCCAATGGCTCGGTAAACAGCCCGTCAGTGGAGTGGTTATGCGTGTCGATGAACCCTGGTGCGAGTACGAAGCCGCGGGCATCGATGACGCGTTCGCGATCGGTGGGACGGACATCGCCAACGTCCGCAATCCGGCCGCCAACGACGCGTACCGATGCCCGGCGGGCAGGGGCGCCCGTTCCGTCGACGACGGTGGCATTCGAAATCACGAACGACGACGCATCCTGTGCGATCGCCGCTGGGCATCGGTCTGATCACCGGGAGCGCGCACAAGGCAAGGGCGAGCCACAGGCGGCATCCAACAATTCGCCGGGTGCTCTCAGCGCGCATCAAGGGCGTTGGCAAGGCTGGCGATCTCCTCGAGGGCCGTGACGAAACGGGATAGGGCCTGGTTGAGTCGGGACGTCTCACGGGCGACTGCCGCCGCGTCGCCGACGCGGATCGCCTCGGCAAGCCCTGGCAGCGGCTGGCCCTCGTAGAGCGAATAGATGTTCCATCCGTAGATCACGTGGCGGTACCAGCGCGTCTCCGGCGACTCTGACTCATCGAGCAATTGCTGTTCTAGCCGGACGAGTCCATCGTTGATCCGCCGCACAGAGACGGGATCGACCGCGCCAGAGGCCGCGCGTCGATCGAGCTGTGCCTCAATCGAGCTGGCCTTTGTGACGGCCTGCGCGGCCAGACGTCGTGCTTCTGACAGATCAACGGAAACCCGGCGCTTCCCCATGTCATCGACCGCCCACGCGGCGGCGCCCTCGATGAACTCCTCCATCTTTCTTGCGTAGTGCGAATATCGAAAGGGGAGCACTTCGGTCGAGGCGAGGCGCAGCACCGTCAGACCCAGGACGCGCGCAAGCGTCTGGCTCACGCGAAACCCTGGATCGGTGTGCCGCTCCACGAACTGTCGCGTGTCGTAATTGGAATGGTAGGGACCGTAGCTTCCCTCGAAGTCGAACTCCATTTGCAGGGTGGGCAGCCCCAGAAAGTCCTGAAACGCGACGAAGTCGGCGCCGCTGCCGAGCGCAGCCAACTCCACCTCGAATCCGTCCATGCCACGACGACGGCGATCGGGCGGCTGACGGATCCATTCGTCAGCCCGCCAGCGATCGTAAACGGAACCTGCGCCATCAAAGTGTGGAACGTCACGCGTCACCTGCACGAGGAAGTCGCGCAGCGACGGCGTGCCTCCGCCGTCGAAACGGCCTCGCATCGAGAGGTCTGTATTGATGTAGACGACCGCCTTCTCGCGCAGCTCGGCCTGCATCGCCTCGGCGTACTCGGTCGATCCGATGAGCCCGAACTCCTCAGCATCCCAGAAGGCAAAGACGATCGACCGTTCCGGCGTCCAGCCAGACTTCGCAAGGGCCGCAAGACCACGTGCGACCTCGAAGGTGGGGGCAAGACCGGTTCCAGGGTCCATCCCACCAAAACTCCACGCGTCATGGTGGGTGCCGAGCATGACCCAGCGGTCGGGATCGCGGCCCGTGATCTTCGCGATCACGTTTCGAATCGGACGGCGGCTCGCGTCCATCTGTACGTCGAGCCGGACCGTGACTGGTCCAGGGCCCAGTCGATACGTGAAGGGCAACGCGCCCTGGAAACCCGAGCTTGACGGCAACGCCGGACCCGCAAGCCTCGAGAGGACCTTGGCGGCCTCCTTCCACGAGAGCACGACCGCCGGGATTTTTGGAAGCGTAGGCGCCGCCGCTGGATCGAGCGCGTGTGTCCCCGGCACTGCACCGACACCGGGCGTCAGCGGATCGCCATGCCAGAACCAGCTGTATTTTCCATTACCACTCTGCGATTGAAAATCGGCGCGCCACGGTCCCTCCGGCCACGTCAACCCCCGCGCATAGCCATCGTCTGCCGGATCCGAATAGATGATGATTCCCGCTGCTCCGGCTTTTTCCGCAGTGTGGATTTTCACCGCGCGATGGCTGCGCGCGTAGCGAGCGATGACAATTTTGCCGCGCACTTCGACGCCGGCCGCGGCAAGCCGCGCGTAGTCGGGTGGCAGTCCGTAATTGACGTAGACGACGGGCCCCGACACGGTTCCCGAAGCGGAGTAAGCGACAAACGCCGGGCCAAGGTCGGCATGTCCCCCATCCGGGTCTTGGGGATTTGCAGGCTCGCGGACGACCAGCGATTCGGCGACTGGCGAAACGATGTCGACCTTTACCGAACGCGGCGTCGAAAGGTGAACGACGTACTCGCGGATCTCGGTCTGCAATCCCGCCGCGTCGAGCGCACGGCGCAGACGACCGGCAACTTCCATCGAGCGCGCCGATCCGGCGATATGCGGATGCTCAGTAACCTGTCGGTGGATCGTGCTGATGGGATCGGTCGAGACCCCGCTGAGAAATCGCTGCTCGATCTCCCGGCTCGCTGTCGCAGTTGCGGGCGATGACCCGGTCGGAGTCTCGGTCGACTGCCGAGGCACGACGGGTAACAGCAAGCGCGAGGGGTGCGATTCGTCGTGGAAAATCGTCTGCTCGGCCCGGATAACCTCGGCGTCCTCGCCGAAGACGCCGCCTGTGTTTGGATTGCGGTCGAACCGCGGGAAATTGCTGCTTGAGACCTCGAGACGAATCCGGTGCCCGGCCCGAAACAGATTCGACGTGGCGCCAAGGTCGATGGTGATCTCGGTGGGCTGTTTGGGCGTCAGCAGCGACGGTGACGTCTTGCCTGCCCGGTAGCGTGCACGCAGAATGCCGTCGGCCAGGGCGCGAGCCGTGCCGTCCGGGAAGACGTCGACGAGCGTGCCGGTGAAGTCGGTGTCGCGCGCACTCGACGCGATCCAGAGCTTCAGCGCCAGCGGGCCGGTGACTTCAAGATCGGCCGCCAGCGGATCACTCGTATACACAAGTACGTCTGGCCGTTGCTCCACAGTTCGACGATCCATCGGCGCGCGCGAGTAGCCTCCGCTCGCGCCCGTGGGCACCGGGTCATTCGGATCGTAGATGTAACGATCCGATGGCTGGCGGCCCGGAGGAGCCAGGTCCAGTCGGCCATCGCCCGAGAGCGTGGCCGCACTGCCGCCGCTGCCAAGGTAATACTCGGTCGTGCGCGCTCGCGCGAGCGGCCATTCCTGCTCATCACGCCACCGGTTCTCGCCCATCACGAACAGACGGACGGGCGCGGTGTCGAACGGATTCCGCATAGAGCGTGCGCGGTTGCCACCCCGGAGCCAGTAGTCGAACCACGCGAGCATCGCTTCGTCTGCGTCAAAACCGGCGTCCGCTCCGAAGTCGACGTCGCCAATCGCGGTCGTGGACTTTGACGGGCGCGCATGCGTCCAGGGACCGACTACCAACCGCTGGTAGCGGCGTGCCACGTCGGTGCCCGCATTGGCCCGCAGTCCCGCAAAGTTCCGCAGGGTCCCCGTAAGTAAGGTGTCGTACCAACCGGTTAGGTGGAAAGCCGGGACAAGAAAGCGATCGTGCCTGGCCTCGATGTCGGACCGATCCCAAAACGCATCCTGGTCCGGGTGAGCGAGCATCTGTCGGTAGCCAGGTGCGAATCGTTCCAGGTCGAGCTCGTTGAAGGACTTGAGCGGCAAGTGCCAGATCCACGACGAGCGCAGCAAGCCGGCATGTTCCTGCGTCAGGCCAATCGGACCATCTCGATCGACCTCCGGCGTCAACAAGCGGCGGCGCACGTCCATGGCCTGGCCAAGATTCCAACCGAGCCCATCGCTCAAATAGAACGCGCCACCCTGGAACACCATGTCGTGGCGCCGGTTGTAAGACGAGGCGGGGAACAGCGCCACCAGCGCAGGTGGCTGACGCGTGGCGGCCTGGAGTTGCGTCGTTGCGAGATAGCTCCCGCCGAACATGCCAACCTGTCCATCCACGCCAGGCAGGGACGCAGCCCACTGAACCGAATCGTACCCATCGTCCGCCTCGTCGTGCGGGCTTGCGACACCATCGGAGGTGTAACGTCCGCGCGTGTCCTGCACGATCACGACGAATCCGCGAGCCGCGATCGCGCTGAACCTGCGGGAGGAGCCGCGGTCGTTCTTGGAGTAAGGCGTGCGCTGCAGTAAGGCCGGGTGCCGGCCGGGACCGGCCGGGCGGAAGACGTCCGCACGCAGAACCACGCCGTCGCGCATCCGTGCGGGAACGTTTTTCTCGACGAGGATTTCCGGCGACTTCTCAGCGGCCCGCTGAGCTGCGCCAAGCGGTATCAGCGCCAGCACCCCGATCCCCGCCAAAACCGCTGGTGTCAGGCGTGCCGCAATGGCAAGGACGCCGCTTGCGCTCATCAGAAGCGGACGTTAGCCGCAGCCCAACGGGCTGTCAATCTTCACTCACCGTCTGAACCCCCGAACCTCTGAACCCCTGAACCCCTGAACCCCTGAACCTGTTTATGTTGGGACGAATGTCATTAATCCCACCAAACTGCAGCCCATCTGTCCCTAAACCGGACAGATGGTCGTTGACACCCAGCTGACCCCAGTCCGATAATTTCGGCGCTGCTGCAAAGATGGCGGGTCGTCCTCCGCCTTCGCTTGGCAGCGATACCTCGGCATTTGAGGCCTGGAGGTCAGAATGCGGCGTTGTTTGACGTTGATTTGTTTGGCGGTCGTCTTCCTGGCAACACCTTCGATAGCGAGGGCCCAGACGACGACTGGCGATCTTCGAGGGGTGATAGCGGACCAGTCCGGCGCGGTGCTCCCCGGTGTGACGGTCACGGTGCGGGGGCGCAATGTCCCGGGAGCTCCCACCACGGTGACTAACGAGTCAGGGATCTATCGCTTTCCAACCTTGCCACCGGGCACGTACGACCTGACCGCGGAGCTCGCAGGCTTCACGACGAGTACTCAGACGGGCATCATCATCTCTCTGGGTGCAACCACTGAAATCGACCTGCAGCTGAAGGTGAGCACGCAGTCGGAGACCATCACGGTCATTGCCGAGTCTCCCATCGTCGATACGAGCAGCACAGAGGTGGTGACGAACTACACGCGCGAGTGGGTTGAGAACGCACCGGTGCGCCGGTTCACATTTTTCGACCTGATCAACGCGGCGCCCGGCGTGAGCGCAGCCACATCGACCAGCTCACGCTCGCAGTCGTTCGGCTCGGCCACCAACGAGAACATGTATTTGCTCGATGGCACCGACTTCACCGCGCCGCTCACAGGCGCTGCCTGGCCCTGGCCCAACACGGATGCGATTGAAGAGATCCAGGTACTCTCGCTCGGCGCTCCAGCGGACTACGGCAACCTCGCCGGCGCGGTGTTCAACGTGATCACGCGGCAAGGGAGCAACACGTTCCACGGCGATGCCAACTTTTACTTTCAGAATCAGGATCTGACTGGGCGCAACACCGACGACGATCAGGATGATGGGCTGCCCTATAACCGCGACGAGTTCAAGGACGCCACGGTGCAGCTGGGAGGTCCGGTGATCAAAGACCGGTTCTGGTTCTTTGGCTCGTACCAATATCAAAAGGATGCCGATTCTCAGCCCGGCACCGACCCGGAGTTCCCGGCTCGTTCATCGGCTAAACGGTACTTCTACAAGCTGAATTACCAGCTGAATCAGGACAATCGCCTGCAGTTCCAGGTGCACGACGATTACTACCGGATTCCGCAACGTGCGACGGCAAACGACGCGCCGAGCACGATCAGCGTCGAGAACGGACACAACCCTTCGCCCGGATTTTTGTGGTCGTCTGTGATTAACGACACCACGGTCTTCGAGGCGCGGTACTCCGGGTTTTATGGTGTCGATCACGGCGATCCACTCAACGGTGGGCCGCGCGTGGCGCGTCGTTTTCAGGACCTCGATACAGGCGAGATTACGGGCGGCATCTACTCGTGGTACGACGGCAAGAGCGCCAAAACTGCGTTCTCCGGCAAGGTCACCAAATTCGCGGATGACTTCCTCGGCGGCAGCCACGACTTCAAGATAGGCGTGCAGTACAACAGCGGCCTTGGCGAATATGCCTACGGACCCAACGACTACATCTACACCTACGGCGGCATCCCCGACTTCGGGTACACGCGGCAGCCGTATTATCAGGGCGGGCGGATGAAGGCGTTTGGCATCTTTGCCGACGACTCGTTTCAGATTGGACGCGCCACGCTGAATCTCGGCCTGCGCTACGACGACAGCAAGGGCTATTTCCGTGCGCTGGACATCCTCGATCGCGATGGGAATCCGACCGGTGCCCAGTCACCAGCTGTCGATGAGCTGTTCCGGTGGCGGGCGATCTCACCGCGGCTCGGAGTCAACTTCAAGGTCAACCCCAGCGGCTCTGCGCTGCTCAAGGCTCATTATGGACGCTACTATCGCGGCATCGTGATTGGTGAGTTCCAGGATGTGGGGCCGTCAATTACTCCTCTCTACTTGTTTTCGGGACGGTACGACGCCGCGGGCAACCCTCTGGATCTTGAATTGGTGTCCGACAACTCCACGCTCGGCGTCGATCCGGACCTGGAAAACCCTCATACGGACCAGTTCATCCTCGCCTGGGAGCAGCAGGTGCGTGGTGACACCGGGTTCTCCGTGAGCTACGTGCATAAGCGCAGCGAGAACCAGACGGCGTTCCCGGATGTCGGGGGCACGTATCAGCTCGTGCCATTCACACCGCCGGCTGGGGCGGACGTCACGCAGGTGTATCGACTCACCAGCGGCGCCGACTCTCGGTTCTTCCAGCTTTCGAACGACGATCGGATGTTCTCGCGCTACAACGGCGTCCAATTCGAGATCAAGAAGCGCATGTCGAACCGTTGGCAGGCCAACTTTGGCCTGACGCTCTCGAAATCGACGGGACGCCAGGGCTCGAGCTCCGCTCGCGCGACACCGCTCACATCGCAAGTGAGCACGGGTGGAATTTTCGGGCAGAACCCGAACGACTTCATCAACACCGACGGCCGGCTCGTTGGCGACCGCCCGGTGGTGTTGAAAACGCAGTTCATCTATCAGTTGCCCTGGAACGTGACCTCTTCGTTCAACTTCCAGGCTCAAAGCGGCCGCCCGATTTACTCTGAGATTCGCGTGGCCTCCAGCGTGACGAGCATTCCAGGCAATAGTCGCATCGTGGCGTTCCAGAGCGACGGCGAAGATCGGACGGACTTCTGGCAGACGTTGGACTTCAGAGTGGAGAAGGCGTTTGCGCTCGGCGGTGAAACGCAGGTGGCCGTGTTCGGCGACGTGCTCAATGCGTTCAACAGCGACGCCAACGAAAGCGTGCTCGATCAGCGCATTGGCAACTCGAACTATCTCGTCCCCTCGCGTTTCATCCTGCCGCGCCGGCTGATGATTGGAGCGAAGGTCCGGTTCTAGGCCGAGACCGAACTCCGAACGATTTCACTGCCCGGGGCGACGATAGACGTTGCCCCGGGCAGTGATCTGTACGGCGAGCTCACGATCCCCTTTCGCCAACGCCAGTGCTGCGGCTCGTTCATTGGTCGTGCGCGCCTCCTGAAGCCGGCCCGTGGCCGCCAGCGCGGCGGCCAGCGTGTCGAGCGCGCGAGGGTCACCCTCGCCTGTGGCCTTGACCACATCGGTCGCCAGGTTCACCGCCAAGACCGCGTCACTCGCCGTCGGTGAGGGACCCGTCACGAGTAGCCGTGCCAGATTGTGCGCGAGGTTCACGTCGCTCTGGTGAGTCGCCAGGGCCGCCTCGAACACTGCTCGCGCATCCGCGGACTGTCCCGTTTGCAGAAGGAGCACGCCGAGCGTGTTGGCGACGGTCGGGTCGCGCTCGCCGAGCTCGATTGCTCGGCGAAGGACCGGGATGGACTCCGCACTGCGGCCAAGACTGGCGAGCGCCATGCCACGCCCGGCATACGAATGCGTCCGCCCCGGATCCCGTGCAATCGCCTGCTGGTAGCGCTCGACCGCGGCGGCAAAGTCGCCGCGCGCGGCAAGGTTGTTGGCCTCCTCTTCGAGCCGCGCGGCGTCCAGGCGATCGAGGTTGGCCTTCGCCGGTGCATGCGCTGGCTGCAGTGCGAGCACCTCGCGGTACCGACCCGCCGCCTCCTCGCGTCGTCCTGCGGCCGAGAGCGCACTTCCGAGGTTGTAGAGACCAACGTCGTGTCTGGGATCCAATGCGACGACCCGTGTCCAGAGTGCGATCGAATCAGACCACGGCGTCAGCGCCCGGCGCGCGCTGGCTGCCGATGCCACTGCCAGAATCAGCAAGCTAACCGCGACGAATCTCATGCGGCCGCCAGGGACGGCGCGCCCTGAGCGAGCGGGAAGGTTGCGAACATCAGCCCAGCGCACGACGGCTCCCACCACGGCAATGGCAACGACGACGCCCGGAATGTACGCGTAACGATCGGCGGTGGCTTGAAGTCCACTTGGCACAAGCCCCGCGGCCGGCGCCAGCAGCGCCAGATATGCCACCCATGCGGCAAAGAACGCTGGCCAGGTATGACGCCTGCGCCACGCAACATAGGAGACGCCGGCCACCGCTAGCACGGCAGCCAGCACTATCCCGGGAGTCGCCTACTGGATTGAGCGGCATCAGATCGAGCGGAGTGAGAGTTGCCGGCGCCACGGTGTGCCAGAGATAGACGAACGGCGCCAGGGTGGCGGATTGCAGGCGATACAACCAGGGCGCCTCATTGAGCCCCGACGACACGAGCCACGCTCTCGATGATTGCCGCCAAGATCGCGAGGATCGCGAAGGGCCATGCTCTGGCCAGGCTCGCGCGCGGGCGCCGCTCCGTGAGCCAGGTGTCGAGAACGTAGAGCACCACGGGAAATCCGAGGCCGACAGGGCGCGCCAGAAGCGACGCCGCGTAGAGCATCAGCGCGACGAACCACCATCGCGATTCGCGCGCGCCGGCGCGGAAATACGCAAGGAGCGACGCCAGCATGAACGCCAGCGCCAGCGCGTAGGGGAGCGCGCTCACCCAGGCAACCACCTCGACTCGCAGTGGGTGGAGGCCAAAAAGGAGCGCCGCGAACATGGCGGCGACCTCTCGCCATCGCTCCGATATCCGTGGCGACGCGTGCGCCAGCACGAGACGCGCGACGCCCCAGACCAGGAGCACGCAAACGGTATGCGCCACCACGTTTGCCAGGTGAAACGCCTTGGCGTCGAGGCCAAACCCCGCCTTGATTGCGGCCCACACCAGCCAACTGAGAGGCTGGTAATGCTCCATGTAAGTGGTGGTAAACGCCCACCCACGACATCCGGAAAAGCGAGCGAGGGGTTCCGCAGAACGACGGCGTCATCGTCCCAGTTCAGAAACCCGAATCCAGCGGCTGGCTGGTATGTCCATGCGACTGCCAGGGCCATCACAACGACCGCGACGACCCGCGCCACCATCTATGGCAGCTCCGCTAGCCTCTGACGGGCGGCAGCGAACTGTGGATCGAGCTCGAGCGTTCGGCGGAACTGAGTCGCCGCTTCGTCGTGTTTCTTTTGCCGCGCCAACGCGAGCCCGAGGTTGTAGGCGTACTGCGCATTCGTCCGATCGCGGGAAATCGCCTCCCGAAACGCTTGTTCACCGCCAGCCAGGTCGCCGCTGCCGCCTAGAATCATCCCCAGGGAATTCCAGTAGGACGCTGGCGTCGCATCCAGCTGAATGGCCTCGCGCAGCAACCGCGCGGCGTCTGCGGGCCGCCCCAGATCGCGATAAAGCTCGCCAAGCTTCACGCGCACCAGCGCATCGCGCGGAGCCATCTGTGCAACGCGCTCGTATGCGGCAACCGCCATCGCGCCATCGCGCAAGCCGCGGCCAATGTCGCCCTCGCGTTCGACGAGCCGAGGGTCGTCCGGGGCTGCCTTCTGGCCGCGACGAATGGCCGCGAGCGCGAGCTTCACGTTGCGATCCGCGAGGTGCGCCTCCGCCAGGCCAAGATAGGCGGCCGAGTAAGTGGGAAGCTTTTGAATGGCACCCTCAAAATGGGCGGCCGCTTCACGCCAGCGTTTCAAGCCGACGAGCGCGCGCGCGGCGTAATAGTGCGCCTCGAAGCTGTCGATCTTGCGCTCGAACAGACTCTGAAACCGAGCGAGGCTCGCCGCATAGCGTCCCTCGCGCAGGTTGATCAATCCCTCGCGCATGAGGGTGTTGACCGTCTGGTACTCTTCGATCTTGTCCTTGGGATCCGCTCCCGACGGTTTGCCGTGCGAACCTCCGCTCAGGCTGACGTAACCCAGCGCCCCCAGTTTCTCGAGCACGTCTGGGGGAACTGACGCAGGCCCTGACGTTGTATCTCGCACTCTGGTTTGTTCCTGTCGCAGGCGTTGTTCCAGGCCCGAGCGCAGCGCGCGTGCACGTGCTGGTTCTCGGTCAACGAGGTTCTGCCGCTCGCCAGGGTCGCTCTCGAGATCGTACAACTCGGACCGCGGCGCCAGGATGTACTTCCAACGGCCGTCGCGCAGCGTTCGAAGGTCGCTCCACCCGTAATGAATCAGTGGTGTGAGGGATTCGGCAAACACGGGCTGGTCGTCCATCCGCTCGCCAGCGAGCGCCGCTTTCAGGGAGCGACCGGAGACGGAGGGCATTGCATCCGCCAGACCCAACTGGTCGAGAACCGTCGGCAGCACATCGACGGTTCGCGCCACGAGGTCGAGGCGTGTGCCCGGCCTGATTCCGGGGCCACGCACGATGAACGGCACACGCAGTGTCGTCTCGTACACGAAGAACCCGTGTACTGACTCGTCGTGTTCCTCCAGACCTTCGCCGTGGTCTGAGGTCACCACCAGCAAGGTGTTGTCGCGCATGCCCGTCGAGGCAAGCACGGCATCGAGGCGGCCGATGAGCTCGTCGGACCAGGCGACTTCGCCATCGTACGGCCGATCGGCATACCGCGAGGCGTACGGCTCGGGAGCTTCGTAAGGGTCGTGCGGATCGTAGAGGTGAACCCACGCGAAGCGTCGCTCCGATCCTGGTTCGGCAATCCATTTCGTCGCTTCCTCGATCGTCTTGTCGCCAGACTTTTGAATCGTGTTCAAAAAGCGCGCGTCATCCTGACCGATGTCGAAGCGATCGGAGTAGTGAGCAAAGCCGCGCCCGAGACCCGACTGCTTCGACAGCACGATTGACGAGACGAATGCACCGGTTTGAAATCCGCGTTGCTGCAGGATTTCTGCAAGTAGCGGAACCTTCGCAGCAAGCGGCGGCGATACGTTGTCGCGGATCCCGTGCTCGTCCGGGTGGAGACCCGTGAATAGTGAGATGTGCGACGGACGCGTCAGCGGCACGTGCACCGACGCTTGCAGAGCCATCGCCCCTTCGCGCGCGAGTCGATCCATGTTGGGAGTCGCGACAGTCGTACTGCCGTATGCGCCTAGTCGATCTGCTCGAAGGGTATCGATGGTGACGATAACAAGGTTTCGCGCTTGCTGCGCGGCTGGCTGAGGTGTTGGCCTGGGTGTACAGGCGGCGCTCAGCGTCAGGAGGACCACCGCCGCCGCGCGCATCACTGTCGCTCCTGATTCCCCGCGTCGCGTTCGGCACGCTTGCCCGCAGCGACGTGCCGCGCCGCGTCGGAATCACGACCCTGCCGGGAATAGATGTCTGCCAGCACGTAGTGGCCGAGGGGCAACATCGCGGCATCTGGCTTCGATGCAAGTCCCTGCTGCGCCGCGTGCTCCGCCGCCGCAAGGTCGCCTGCGTCGAGCAGCGATTTGGCCAGATACAGATAGCCGGTGCCAAACTCCGGGTTCTTGTCCACCGCTGCACGAAAGTGCGTCGCGGCGTCTGGGGCCCGGCCCGCTCGGCTCAGCAGCTTGGCAAGATTGAAATGAGGCTGGTAAAGCTTGGGGCTCACCGCAATTTCGGCCTCGTAAGCCTTCGCGGCCGCTTGCCAATCCTGACGCTCTTCGTAAACCAGGCCGAGGTTGTAGTGGGCCATCGACTGATCGCTTTTGATCTTGATGGCCTCGAGCAGCGCGGACTGGGCGGCATCGAACAGTTTCAGCTCGATGCGCGCCTCCGCCAGCTTCACGAGAAATGCCGCGCGATCGCCAGAGAGCGTAAGGCCCTTTTCGAGCGTTTCAGCCGCGCGGACGAAGTCCCGTCGGCGCATCGATAAATCCGCCAGTTGATACAGGGCTTTCGCCGTTCGTGGGTTGAGCTCGAGAACACGCTCGAAGCCGGCACGCGCTTCGTCCAGCTTGCCAGCCTGGCGGTAGGCCAGCGCCAGGCTCCAGGTTGCACCCTCGTGCTCCGGATCGACGGCCAGCGCTTGCTTATACGCGGCAATAGCCTCCCCAACGCGTTCGGCTTTGCTGTGCATGTTGCCGAGCATCGTGTGCGCTTCGATGACGTCGGAGTCGACACTGAGCACCTGACGGACTTTTGCGATCCCATCGTCCAGCCTGTCGGCGACGGAATCTTCCGCGGCGCGCTTCAACAGGTTGTAGAGCTCGATCTTGTCCTTGGGGTCTCCGCGGGATCGGTCGACAAGAGCGGCTCTGGTCACCGTCGCGCCCACGTACCCGAGCGCACGCAGCCGATCTTCGACTTCGGGATCCATGGGGCGTGGTGTTTGAGTAGTGGTTGCGGAGGTTCGCGCAACCATGTCGCGGAGCGCGGTCTCGAGCGCGTCGGCGAGACGCGGGTTCTCAGCCGACAGGTCACGCAATTCGCCCGGGTCGGTTTGCGTGTCATAGAGCTCGCGCCGCGGCGCGGCAATGAACTTGTAGCGCCCATCGCGCACGGCCGTCAGCTCACTCCAGCCGTAGTGATAGCGCGGATACCAAGTTTCACTGAACCCAAGAAGCTCCAGACGCTCGCCGCGGGCCAGCGGCATCAGGCTCGTTCCCTGCACCTCGGCTGGCACATCGGCGCCGACGAGATCCAGGATCGTCGGCATCACATCGACGATGCGCACCTGTTCGTTCACCGTGCGCACCGGCACGCCAGGCCCCACCACGATGAGCGGGATCTGCACCGCGGCGTCATAGACGAAGAACCCGTGTTGCTGCTCCCGATGTTCGCCCAACGATTCACCGTGGTCCCCAACGACGACGACGATCGTGTGATCAAGACTGCCGCTGGCCTCCAGATACTCGAGGAGACGGCCGATCTGCGCGTCGGTGGCGGCGACCTCGCCATCGTACGCGCCTTGCATCGTTGCTGGAAACCGCGATCGGTACGGCTCCGGCGGCATGTATGGGGTGTGGGGATCGTATAAGTGCACCCATGCCAAAAAGGGTTGGTCGCGAGCCTCAGAAAGCCAGGCCAGCGCACTGTCGACGACCTCGTTTCCAGGCCGCTGCGCCGCATCCAGGCCCACGGACATCTCATACCGGGACAAGTCGAACTCGTCGAAGTAGCGATCGAAACCCTGAGCGATGCCCCAACGATGATCGAGGACGAATGCGCCGACAAATCCGCCTGTGCGATACCCGCGCGTCTTGAACACCTCGGCGAGGGTGGTGATCTCGTCGCCGACATAAAAACTGCCGTTGTCTCGCACGCCATGAAACGCGGGGAACGTGCCTGACAGGAGGGACGCGTGCGCGGGCAGCGTCAGGGGTGCGACGGTCGTGGCTTGTGCGAATCGCAAGCCGCGAGCGGCCAGTCGATCGAGTACCGGTGTTGAAGCGGCAGTGTAACCGTAGCTGCCGAGCCGATCCGCACGCAGCGTGTCGACACTGACGAGCAGCACCGACAGCGGCCTCGACCGCGTGAGCCTTCCAACGCCTTTCTGCAAGCCAAACCAGGCGGCGGCGACACCGATGATGATGACGGCCGCCGCGACAAGCCTGCGCATACGTTTATGGTATCAGCGGCAGCGGCGTCAGCTGCCTGAGCGCGCGAGGGAATTCATCCGCGGAAGGGCGGAAGGGCGGAAATTGAACGTGGCGTGCCGCGGCCGCAGGCCGCGTTTGTCCGACGAGGGGCACGACAAAATGAGAGCTGCATGAATTCAAGGGGCTCCATTTTTCGTGCCCCTCGTCGGACAACAAGCGCCGGCTCCGCCGGCGCTGCATGCCACTCTCTGCCAAATCCGGATCAGCGGATGTCGGTTTCCCATGTTCCGCCTTTCCGCGGATGTTTTTTGGCGAGGGTCAGCGCACCTTTGAAAGCGGAGCGGGCGAACAAGGGCCCATCGAAATGTAAAAGTTTGCCTACTCTCCTTGACAGCCTCCACCGCCGCGAACACACTGCGCGGGCAACTCTCTCACGGAGACAAAACATGAGACATCTTGCCATTGTGGTCGCGTTCTTAACGGTGGCTGCACCCACCGGGCTCTCGGCCCAGACCGGGCCCGAAGCCAAGAGCGCCCAACCATTCAAGCTTGGCACCTTCGAGATCGAGGGCGAGCCCCGGATTGGCATCGTTCTGGACGACAAGCTGATCGTCGATTTCGAGGCCGCCAACCGCGCGCTTCAACGTGATCCGGCCTATCCTCCTGTCCCGTTGCCGGGCGAGATGCGGGATCTCATCGCGCAGTACCAGTACGGTCTCAAATACCGCCTGTATGAGATCGTCAACGATCTCGTCGCCAGCAAGCGCTTGACGGGCGCCTCACGGCCGCGCTTCGTGTACAACGTCGGCAAGGTTCGCACGCTGGCGCCGCTGATGCCGCGCAAGATGCTCAACGCCGCTGTGAACTTCTACAGCCATGTTGGCGAGACCGGCACGCCCGAGGAGCAGAAAAAAGCGGCCGCAGAGCGAAAAGCCAAGCGCGGGGTGCCGTACCTGTTCCTCAAGCCCACCGAAGGCGCGATCATCGGCGACGGCGACGCGGTCGTGATTCCGCACGGGCGTGACCGCATCGACTGGGAGGTGGAGCTCGGCATCGTGATTGGGCGTGCCGCGAAGTACGTTCCAGCGACCAAGGCGCAGGATCATGTGTTCGGCTACATGGTCACGATCGACATCTCCGACCGCGGCGGCCGCCCGCCAGGAGGATTCGGGTCGGGATCCGACTGGCTCGTCGGCAAGGGCCACGACACGTTTGCGCCGATGGGGCCCTGGATCGTGCCGAAGGAGTTTTACGGCGATCCGATGAAGCGACTTCGGCAGACGTTGAGCGTTGGCGGCGAAGTGATGCAGGAGGCCGGCCCAGGCGACATGATTCACTCGATCTACGAACTGATCGAGTACGGGTCATCGATCATCACGCTGTTCCCCGGTGACGTCATCAACAACGGGACGTCTGGTGGCACCGGCATGGGGACGGCGTACCGTGGCAAGGAGCGGTTCTTGAAACCGGGAGACAAGATCGTGGCGAGCATCGAGGGGATCGGGACTCTGACCCTTCCGGTCGTGGCGGGCGAGCCGCCGACGCCGGGCACGGGAGCGTATCTGCCGGCGGTTTCGAGCTATCGCAAGTAGAGACCAAGCGGCTGACCCGCAGAGAAAAGAAGCCGCAGATGACACAGATGACGCAGATCACAGAGCCGCAGATGACGCAGATGACGCAGATCACTTTGGCAAAGCCGCAGATGACGCAGATCACTCTTGTCAAAAAAGGGGGGGCCGTGAAGCCTCGATATCTAACTGCACATTCAGAATCTATCGGTGCCGTCTACGTCATCTGCGGGCGCAGTTCTCTAGATCTATCTGTGCCATCTGCGTTATCTGCGGCTGCATTTCCCTAATTTATCTGTGCCATCTGCGTCATCTGCGGCTGCATCTCGAATGTATCTGTGCCATCTGTGTTATCTGCGGCTGCATCTCGAATGTATCTGTGCCATCTGCGTCATCTGCGGCTGCATTCCCCTAATTCATCTGTGCCATCTGTGTCATCTGCGGCTGCGTCATCTGCGGCTGCCCGTGACACTGACTGTAGACGTTGAACCCGGGCGACATGCCTCGCGTATCGTCGCGTGACGACTCCAACGATCGGTAAGTGAAGCAGCCCGACACAACGCCGCGTCCGCGCCTGGCGCGTGAGATCGGCCTGCTGGGTCTGGTCGCCACGGGCGTCTGCTCGATGGTCGGCGCCGGCATCAACGTCATCCCCTTCATGATCCAGCGCAATGTCCCGGGGATCGGTCCGTTTGTCCTGCCCGCCTATGCGCTGGCCGCGCTACCAGCGGTGCTGGCCGGCCTGTCGTACGCGATCCTTGCTTCTGCGATGCCGCGAGCGGGGGGCAGCTACGTGTACGCAAGCCGCGGATTGAGCCCGTACCTCGGATTCGTCGCGTCGTTCTCACAGTGGTTTTCGCTGTCGGTCGCGATTGGTGTCGTCTCTTATGTGCTGGTGCCGTTTCTTCGCGACATCTTCGTCGCGGTGCAGTGGGCTTCTGTGGCATCGGCCCTGGAGGCGGGGCCGATGCGCCTGACGATTTCTCTGGCCGTGTTGTGGGCGGCGGTGGGCATCAATGTGCGCGGCGTCGCGCTGTACGTGCGACTGGTCGTGCCGCTGATGTTTCTCACGTTCATCCTCGGTGGGGTCGTCATCATCGCCGGCTTCGCGTTCAATCAGGAGGATTTCGCGGCTGCGCTCCTCGCGCGCGAGGGCCGCGTCATCCCCGATGCTCAGGCCTCTCGGGGCACGGGAACGTTCCTTTCGGCGGCAGCCCTGCTCTTCGCATCGTTCATCGGCTTCGACTCGATCGCGCAGGCCGGAGGAGAAGCGAGACGTCCGGGGCGGAACCTGCCGCTGGCGATCGGAATCGCCGTGGTTTCGGTCGGAGTCTTCTACATGCTCTTTACCGCCGCGGTCTATCACGCCGTGCCGTGGCAGTACATCGCTGAGGAGGCGCAGCATCGCGACCTGACGGCGCCCGGATTGCTCGGGTACCTGTTGCCGCCGTTCTGGACCGTGGTAATCATCTCGGCTGGCGCGGTGGCGCTGGCGAAAGACCTGCCCGCGATGTTGCTGGGTGTATCCCGATTGATGTTCGCGTGGGCCGAGGACGGTATCTTTCCTCGACAGGTGGCGGCCGTGCACGACGTATTTCGTACACCCCACGTGGCCATCCTTACCAGCGGAGGCATGGCCACGGTCGGCATTCTTGGCAGCCACCTCGCGGGCGACTTTTTTCTGGGCGTGGATATCCTGGTCACGGCAATGCTCGTGAACTTCGTCCTGATGGCCCTGACGGTGCTCACGCTGCCGCACCGGAATCCCGCAATTGCTCGCGACATCACCGTGGTGCCGTCGCGGGCATTTCAAGGCCCTCTCGCGGCGCTCGGTGTGATCGTGCTCACGGGATTTCTTGCCGTCCACACCTGGAAAGACCTCACGGCTCCTGTCGACGCGTGGTATTTCCGATCGACGCCGATCTGGGCGATTGTGATGGCACTCGGCACGCTGATCTACTGGCGCGAGGTTCGGGCGCTTCGACGCAACGGGATTGATCTGGCCGCGCGCTTCGCGGCGTTGCCTCCTGATTGATGCGCATGACACGCACTGTAGAACGGCATTCGCTCGCGCCAGACTTGTCCGTATCGCGTGTGCTCACCGGGCTATGGCAGCTCGCCGATATGGAACGCGACGGCCGCACGCTCGACGTCGAACGCGCGGCTGCGGCGATGGATCCATATGTTGCGGCAGGCTTGACGTCCTTCGACATGGCCGACCATTACGGTTCGGCCGAGATCGTCGCGGGGCTTTACCGCGCCCGCCATCCAGACGCCAACCCCCAACTGCTGACGAAGTGGGTTCCCAAGCCTGGCCCGGTGTCAAAAGCCGACGTGCGCGCAGCCGTCGAGCGCGCGCTGATCAGGCTCCGCGGTGAAACTATCGACCTGTTTCAGTTTCATGCGTGGAACTACGCCGACCCCAGTTGGCTGGAGACGCTGTTTCACCTGCAGAAACTCAGGGCCGAGGGGCTCATTCGCCATTTGGGCCTCACCAACGTCGACACTGCGCACTTGCGTGTGGTCGTCTCGAGCGGGATCGAGGTTGTCTCCAACCAGGTGTCGTTTTCGCTGCTCGACCAGCGCGCGACCCACGGACTGTGCGCTTTTGCGGTTGAGCACGGTGTGCATCTGCTGGCATACGGCACCGTCGCGGGGGGCTGGCTCACCGAACGGTGGCTCGGCCAGGCTGAGCCCGACTGGGAGCGCACAGGGACCTGGTCCCAGATGAAGTACGGCCGGTTCATTCGAACCTCCGGTGGCTGGGAGGCACTGCAGCGCGTCCTGCGCGCCGCGGCGAATGTTGCCGCCCGTCACAGCGTGTCGATCGCCAACGTCGCGAGCCGATTCATTCTCGAGCAACCAGGGGTGGCGGGAGTGATTGTCGGGGCACGCCTCGGCGAGCGCGAGCATATTGCGGATACGCTGCGGCTCTTCTCGTTCGCACTCACGGACGACGATCGCGCGGAGATTCAGGGCGCGCTCGGCACGCTCGCGCTGATCCCCGGTGATTGCGGCGACGAGTACCGCCGGCCGCCGTTTCTGACGGCCTCGGGAGACTTGAGCCATCACTTGGAGGCCCTGCCGCCGCCGTTTCGTGTCCAGGAGGGCGCTGGCGGACGAACAGTGTGTCTGAGCGGCACGCCGTGGGAATCAATGGCGGGATACGCACGGGCTGTGCGACACGGCCCGCGCATCAGCGTGTCAGGCACCACAGCCACAGTTGGCGATCGTGTGATTGGTGGACACGATCCGGAAGCGCAGGCGCACTTCGCCATCGACAAGATCGAGGGTGCCCTGCAATCACTGGGCGCCACACTCGAGAACGTCGTCCGCACACGTGTGTTCGTCAGCGATATCGCGCACTGGGAGGCAGTCGCGCGCGCGCACGGCTCGAGATTCAAAGGAATTCTGCCGGCTAACACGCTAGTCGTTGCGCGTCTGGTCGGAGAAGAGTATCTGGTCGAAATCGAAGCAGACGCCGAGATCGAGGGTTCGCAGGCCGGCTGAACGGGCGAGGGACATCTTGCCGGACCGTCCGACTCGTAAGCCGCGGAGTATGTGAGCGTGGCGTGCCGCAGCCGGCGCCGCACGCCATTCGTGGGCACGTCCGAATCAGCGGATGTGCCGTTTCCGCTGTTCCGCTTTTCCGCGGACGTCGTTGTCCGCCCAAGCGGACTCAGGTGGCGCCAAGACCCACGACGACGATCGTCGGGCCGATAACTCCGCGCATTTGGAATTATCGTATCAGCCGGAAAAGCAACTCACTCTGCTCGGGAGGCGCTGGTCATGCGGATTAATGCTCTTTCCAGTACGCTGCTATCAGCGCTTGTGTTGACTCAGTCACTCACCGGCCAGACTCAGTGGCCAACCAAAACATGGCCGTCCTCAACACCCCAAGCCGTCGGGCTCGATCCCCGAGCGCTTGCCGTGTTTGATGCGGATATTGCTGCGGGCAAATACGGATTCGTGGACAGCATGCTCGTCATCCGTTACGGCACGGTCGTCTACGACAAATCCTACAAACACGATTACCACCAGATCTACGGTCGTGAAGCCGCAGTCGCTGGGCCGCTCAACGCCCACGATCCGTCCGGTCCGTACAACTACTTCAACCCCTGGTGGCACCCCTTCTACCAGGGCGGCGACCTGCATTCGATGCAATCGGTGACCAAAACCGTTACCTCCGTCGTAATTGGCGTAGCCGTCGCAAGAAAAGAGTTTCCGGCACTGGATACTCCTGTTCTGAAGTTCTTCGATACGGCAAGCGTCGCGAACCTTGACGACCGCAAACGACGGATGACAATTCGACACCTGTTGACGATGACTGCCGGGTTCGACTGGAACGAAGATCTTCCATACGCGGACCCGAACAATTCCTGCGTTCTGATGGAAAAGAGCTACGACTGGGTGCGGTTTGCGATCGATCGACCCATGGCGGAAGAACCGGGAACATCCTTCAAGTACAACAGCGGCGCCACCCAGCTGCTGTCGTACATCTTCAAAGCGGCGACGGGCGGGGATATCGAGGAGTACGCCGCGCGACATCTGTTCGCGCCGCTCGGAATCGAACGGTACTTCTGGAAACGCTCGCCGTCAGGACTGGTCGATACCGAGGGCGGGCTGTACTTGCGCTCCCAGGATGTGGCGAAGATTGCGTATTTGTTTCTCAAGAACGGCGTATGGGAGGGCAAGCCAATTGTTCAGCCCGAGTGGGTCAAGGCATCGCTGGCGCCGAGCATCACGGTCGGCGGTGGGGTGAAGTATGGATTCAAGTGGTGGCTCTACCCGTATGGAAACGGCAACCAGACGGCGTGGGGCGGCTCGGGCCTTGGCGGTCAGCGACCCATCGTCATCCCCGAGTACGACTTGGTGATCGTTTTTACCGGATGGAACATCCTACCGGACCGCCCGAATCTCACGCCACGAGTGGCAATCGACCGGATCCTCGCGGCAGTGGAGGCGGGACGTCGCTGAACTACGGCCGTATTACGGGAAACCGCTGCGCAGGGCCGTCAGGAAGTCCACGATGATCGAGGTGTTGCCGCCAGATACGCGCCATGGGCCTCACGTACCTGGCCGCCATCAGAGCCGCCTCGGCCAGCGACCGGTAGGGCCCCCCCAAGACGTGCTCGGTCTGGGCGTCCACAACCGCATAGGACGTGGGCAGGGTGTTGTTCTGCACGCGAATCAAGACATCGCCAGCCTGGGGATCGGCCATTCGTTGGTTCCTCGCGACGTCGGAGTATGGGGTTGTGCAAGGGGCCGATCAATAGATTGGGAGTAGGTGCTGTGCAGCATTGCGGGTTCTCTGTGCAAGGGAGCCAGCCCCTGCGATTACCTCTCATCCGAGCGAACAGGTTTGAGCGTTGGGCGTGCAACCGCGTAGAATCCGCCCACATGGTCGACGTCGACACGACCACGCGAGGCGAGCAGTTCAAGAGTCGGCGCCAAATGACGAGATACCCTACCTACCCTACGCGATTGAATGATCTGCTGCTGGCAGCGTCGTGTCTGCTGGCAACTGTCACACTCGGTGCGGGCACTGCTCAGCCGACTGCCACACCAACGGGCACAGTGCTAATCCGTGCGGCGCGAATCATCGACGGCCGCGGCGGGCCGCCGATCGTCGATGGCGCGGTGCTGGTTCGTGGCGACAAGATCGAACGAGTCGGTGCGGCAGACGGAGTGAAGGCCGACCAAGTGATCGATCTGGGCAGGGCGACGGTGCTGCCTGGCCTCATCGACCTCCACACGCACCTCACCGACGAAGTCGGGACCAACTGGGAGTCGGCGCTCCTCACCACGACGCCGGGGCGCGCGGCTCTTTACGGCGCCGTCAATGCGCGCACGACCCTCATGGCGGGCTTCACCACATGCCGCGACATGGGGCCGACATGGCCGTACGTCGACATCGATCTGCGCTACGCCATCGACAAAGGCTCGGTGCCGGGTCCTCGCCTGCAAGTAGCCGGTAACTACGTTTCTGCCACGGGTGGCGCAGGGGATGCCAAGCAGTTTTCCATCTACGTAGACGTGCCGATCGTTCGCAACCTCGCGGACGGTGTGGACCAGGTGCGACAGGCCGTGCGAACCAACTTCAAGCACGGCGCAGACTTTGTGAAGATTCTTGCGACCGGCGCGGTCATGTCGAAGGGCATTCCGCCGGGCGCCCAGCAGTACTCGGACGCCGAGCTCGCGGTGGCGGTCGAAGAGGCCGAGCGCTGGGGTCGCTTTGTTGCCGCGCACGCGCACGGAGCTGGGGGCATCAAGGCGGCGCTACGCGCCGGTGTACGCACGATCGATCACGGCAGCATGATGGACGAGGAAGGCGCGAAACTCTTGAAAGAGAAAAGTGCCTACTTCGCGCCCACGCTGTACGTGGGTCACACGATCCTGCACGACAATCAGGCGCTGAACATTCCTGCACACCAGGTAGAGCGCGAGCGTGCCATCCAGGGGACGCAGGAGCGGGCCTTCAAGCTGGCGCTCGCGCACAAGCTGCCGATCGCATTCGCCACCGACGCTGGCGTCTTCCCGCATGGGGACAACGCGCGCGAGTTCAAGATCAGAGTCGGGCTTGGGCAGACGTCGATGGCCGCCATCGAAGGCGCAACGCGCATTGCAGCCGAAGCCATGGGTTGGGGCGACCGCGTCGGCACACTGCAACCCGGCCGCTACGCGGACCTGATTGCCGTAGCGAACGATCCGTTAGCCGACATCAGTGAACTCGAGCGCGTGCAGTTCGTCATGAAGGGTGGCACGGTCTACAAAACGAAATAGCGGATGGTACGGACGTCGCGCGGAAGCACAGAAGCACAGAAGCACAGAAAAATTCTTGTTCCGTGTTCCCGCGTTTCCGCGCATCGTCAGTGCCTGGCGTGTTCACTCACTTTACTGAACGCGCTCGACGTAGCTGTCGCCGGTGATCATGCGGACTACACGTCCGCCTTCCTCCACGAACCGCACGATCTCACCAACAGGTCCGCCGCCGGTGGGCGCGACGTATCGGAACTGATTATTGCCAATGGGTTCCAGCCGGATGGGATTGTCGAGATTCGCGGCGTTCGGGTTGATGATAACGAGGCGCTGGTTCAGTTCTACGACATGCGATTCGCCGCCGCGGCCGCGGTACAGGCCGGCAAAGCGCGCCCACGATGGATCCCACGTTGTGGTGGTCGCCGGCGGCGGAGCCGCGGCCTTGGCGACGGCCTCACCCACCGTGTTCATCAACTGCGTCGCAATCGCCCCTGGATTCGAGTCGTCTGCATTGGTGAGGACGATGACCCCTACCTTGCCGTCCAACTGCAGCAGCGTCTGCGTTTGGTAGCCCGGATAGCTGCCTCCGTGCGACACGAACATTTTCTCGCGCTCGCGTCGCACGGCGAAGCCAATGGCGTTGCCCTGCGTCCAGTTGCTCTCCAGCACGCGAACGCGATGCATCTCGCGCAGTGAACCGGTGCTCAGAATCTGATTCCCACCCATGCGACCCTTCCTGAACTGCGCCGACACGAACTTCGACATGTCCTCCACGCTGGAGGTGATCCCGGTGGCTGCACCCATGCCACGCGCGTCGATGAACGGATTCACGCTGCGCGTACCGTCCGGCATCCGCCGGCCGTAGCCCACGGCCAGATCGGGCACGTTGCGATCCACGCTCGACGAGGTCATCCCCAAGGGGCGATAGATGTGCTGCTCCACGTAGTCTCCCCACGACTGACCGCTCACCGCCTCGATGACCATCCCAGCAATCGCGTACGCGAGGTTCGAGTACTTCCAGCGCACGTCAGGCGAGAAGGGTGCCTCCCGATCCGCCATGAGCCCGCGCAGTTGGTCGGTCGTGGGAAACTCGAACGTCGTCCAATGAGGGCCCGCTTCGCGCGGCAGGCCTGAGCTGTGCGTGAGCAATTCCTCGATGGTGATCGGCGGATCCTCCGATTCGGCCTGCTTCACCTTGAACCACGGCAGGTACTTCGACACGGGATCGTCGAGCCTCAACTTGCCCTGCTCGCGCAACTGCATGACAGCCGTAGCCGTGAAGAGCTTGCTATGGGATGCCATGCGGAACTTGGTCCGCGGCGCCATCGGCACCTTCTTCTCGGTGTCGGCCAGGCCGAACCCGGACGTCCAGATCAGTTCCTGATCGGCCACGACCCCCACGACAACGCCCGGCAGATGGCGAGAGAGCATCTGCCCTTCGAGCCAGGCAGTGAACAGCCGCTTGGCTCCTTGTACGTCTGGGTCGAGTGGCACGCGCGCCGCGGTCGTCGTCGATTGCGCTTCAAGCCCGCCACTCGCGCCGCTGACGACGACACTCACCAGACCGATCACTGCAACAGTCGTCTTCAGTGCTGGATGAGACATAAAAATCCCCCGTCAGACATTTCCTCGTTTCATTTCTTCGAGCAGGTGATCGCAAGACCGCACCGCGAGCGCCATGATGGTCAGCGTCGGGTTCTGACACGCGCTGGACGGGAAACTCGCACCGTCCATGACGAACAGGTTGCGGATGTCGTGACTCCGCTGGAACCCGTCAAGCACCGAAGTGCGGCGGTCGAGCCCCATCCGCGCGACACCCAGTTCGTGGATCGCGTAGCCAGGGATGCGATCTCGCACCATGAAGGGGCGGATGTTCCGAGCGCCCGCGGCATCGAGCATCTCGACGGCCGTTTCGGCCATGTCGGGGATCATGGCCCTCTCGTTATCGCCCCACGTCATGTGGATGCGCAAGACCGGAATGCCGTAAACGTCCACAGTTGCAGGATCGAGCTCGACGTAGTTGGTTCGGTACGGCAGACACTCGCCAAAGCCGCTGAGCCGTACCGAGACGACCGGATCGAGCAGTGACCGCTTCCAGTCGTCGCCAAAACCAGGGGCACGCCAGTTGAACTCGACGCGATTCCCGCCCTGGAATCCGTAACCTCGCACGAACTTCGGGCTGCGAGGTCCCTTCATCGTGTTGCGGAAGCGGATGACGTAGATGCCGTTGGGCCGCGCAGCGCGATCGAGCGTGCCACGATCCGGGAAGTCTGGGAACTCGCCCTCTGCTCCGCCAGCCACCCAGAGGTGATCCATCAAATAGCGCCCGAGAACGCCGCTCGAGTTGGCGAGTCCATTGGGCTGTTGCCGGGTCGCCGAGTTGAGCAGGACTCGGACCGACTCCAGCGCCTGCGCGCAGAGCACCACGGCGCGGCCCTTCAGTTCTCGAGTCTCGCGCGTGATGCGATCGACGTAACGAATGCCGGTTGCGCGCCCGTGATCTGCGTCCATCAGCACCTGATAGACCATGGCGTTGGTGACGAGCGTGCAATTCCCGGTGGCGACCGCGTCGGGCACGGTCGTCAACGCCGAGTTGAAATACGAGCGCGTGACGCAGCCACGCTCGCACGGTCCGCAGTAATGGCACGCGCTTCGTCCGTTGAGGGGCCTCGTCAAGTTTGCGGTGCGGCCGATCGTCGCCGTCCATCCCAGCGTGCGCTTTACTCGCGCGCGGAGGCGCAGCTCAGAGCAGGTCATCGGCATCGGTGGCTGAAACCGGCCGTCAGGCAGCTCCGCCACCCGTTCGACCTGGCCGCTGACCCCGACGTACTGCTCGACGAGGTCGTAGTACGGCGCCAGGTCCTCGTAGGACAGCGGCCAGTCCTCGCCCTCGCCGTCGAAGGACTTTCCCTTCAGATCCTGCTCGCTGAATCGGTAGCTCTGTCGCGCCCACACGTTGGTCCGTCCGCCAACCAACCGCAGCCGGCCTTGCCAGCTGAAAGGTTTGTCGGTGGGCGTCGTGTACGGCTCCTCGAGATCGTTCGCGAACCAGTCGGCGTTGAACTCCGTGCACGCATAGCAGTCGGTCTGGCGAGGACGCGTCTTTCGGAGCAGCTCGCGCGATAGATTTCCGTAGGGCAAATCAAACGGCCGGCGGTGCTCACGAAAGTCGTCGGGACGATGGGCACGCCCGGCCTCGACGAGTGCTACTTTGACGCCGGCCTCGGACAGCCGCTTCGCCGCCCAACCGCCTGACGCGCCCGAGCCAACCACGATGACGTCGTACGACGGATCCGTCTTTTGCGCCATACGCGGCACCCCGGTGGCGGAGCGTATCACGCCCTCTGTGCTAGAGTGGCCGGACAGTCCCGAGGCCGTGATGATACCCACGGACGATGACGACCCGATTGGCGGTGTGGATCTACCTACTCGCGCGGATCTGATCGAGCGCAGGACCCTCCTGAAGGGCCTGGCTGTCGGACTCACTGGCGCCGTGGCGGACATAGCCTCGGCGGATGCATCAAGTGATGCGCCGCAACGAACCACTGCCAACGCGCCCGCGCAACCGAACCCCGCGGCACTCGCTACGCCACGCCTCCTGGACGACCATCAGCGGAAAACGTTGACGAGCCTGGCCGACTCACTCGTACCCGGTTCGGTAGCCGCGGGCGTTGTGGACCTGATCGATCGTGTCGCCGCGGTTGATACGCCGCTGCGTCAGCGGCAGTTGCTCAACGCGCTCGGCCGGTTCGACCAGGAAGCACGCACAGCACACGGCGCGCGATGGATCGATCTCGGCGAGTCCGTGCGACTGGACATTCTGCGTCGGGCCTCGAGTGGTCCCGAGAGCCGGCCGCCACAGCCCGTGTGGAGCAAGGGTCAGCCCCTGGTCTTCGCCCCATCAGGGCCACCGCCGCCGGCCACACTCCGTGATCATTTCGATTACCTGCGGACCACTATTGCCAACGCCTACTACGCGACTGAGGCCGGAATGAAGGAACTCGGCTGGACCGGACGGACAGCTTGGAGAGAACTGACCGAGTGTACACATCCGGATCCCGAGCACGGGTGACCTGCTACCGGCATGAAGCCCATCGCGTTGCTCGTTCTGGCTGCCGGCCTTGTCGCCGGGCAGCCGGCTGCCAGTCCCGAGGACTGGGAGCCCATATTCAACGGCAAGAATCTGGACGGCTGGGTTGTGAAGGTCGCCCACCACGAGGTTGGTGATAACTTCGGCGACACGTTCCGCGTGGAGAACGGTCTTCTCAAAGTCGCCTACGATAAGTACCCGTCATTCGGGACCAGGTTCGGTCACCTCTTTTATCGTCGGAAGCTCTCTCACTTCCGACTACGCGTCGAGTACCGGTTCTACGGCGAGCAGTTGAAAGATGGGCCGGCCTACGCACGGCTCAACAGCGGTCTGATGTTCCATTCTCAAGCCCCGGAAACGATCCTCAAGGAACAGGATTGGCCCATCTCTGTCGAAGCGCAGCTGCTGGCCGGCGGCAAAACGACGATGAATGTCTGCACGCCGGGGACGGAGATCCACATGAAGGGAGTTATGGTTGCCACTCACTGCACCAACTCCAGATCAAGGGTGTATCGAGACGACGAGTGGGTGACGGTGGAGCTCGAGGTGCTCGGTGCCGAGCGCGTTCGTCACACGATCGATGGACAATCAGTGCTCGAGTACGAGAAGCCTATGATAGGCGGCGGGGTGGTGAGCGGTTTCAATCCGGCGATCAAGAAAGACGGGACAGTCCTGACCGAAGGTTATATCGGCCTGCAGTCAGAGAGCCAGCCGGTGGAGTTCAGACGCGTCGAGCTGCTCAACTTGTCCGGGTGCATGAACCCGAAGGCCGCAAACTACAGGAGCTACACAGTGCATCGAGACGATGCGCAGTGCATCTTCAAATGATTCGTTAGAGGCGATTCTCACATCGGCAGAAGGAGAACGAACATGCGCGGTTTGATACCACGGTCGATGCTCGGGTTCGCAGGGTTGGTTGCCGTCCTCGGTGGCACAGTTGGTGTGCGTGCCGACGATCCGCTCGCATCGCCGGAGTCGGTTGGCTTCTCGACCGGCGGCCTGAAGGCCCTCCAGCAGACGATGCGCGCCCTCGTAGACGAGGCCAAACTCGCCGGCGTCACGACGCTCGTCGCACGGCACGGCAAGGTCGTCTACTTCGACGCGTACGGCGTCCAGGATCTCGAGACCAAAAAGCCGGTGGTCAAAGACACGATCTTCCGCATCGCGTCGATGACCAAGCCAATCGCGGGCGTGGCAATGATGATGCTCTGGGAACAGGGCAAGTGGGCGCTCGACGATCCGGTTGCCAAGCACATCCCAGAGTTTGCTGGTCTCAAAGTGGCAACACCGAATGGCGAGGTGCCACAGACCAAGCCCATGACCATGCGGCAGCTGATGAGTCATACGGCCGGCTTCGATGTCAGCTCGGGGTATGAGAAGTTCAACATCTCGGATCGCGATCAGCCGCTCCAGGCGATGATCGACAAGCTGGCCAAGTTGCCACTCGCCGTTCAGCCAGGCGCAGATTGGCGTTACGGACCCAGCGTCGATATCCAGGGGTACATTGTCGAAAAGCTTTCGGGCCAGCCGCTCGACGCATTTCTCAGAACGAAGATCTTCGAGCCGCTTGGGATGAAGGACACGGGCTTCTGGGTGGACGCGTCGAAAGCGGACCGCGTGACGAAGGTGTTCACCTATGATCCGGACAAGCGTCTTATCACCGCTCCCGCGCAGCGAGACCCTTCGTCCAAGCCGGTGTTTCTGTCAGGAAGCGGCGGGCTGCTCTCCACGACCGACGACTACTTCCGTTTTGCACAGATGCTCTTGAATGGGGGCGAATCGAACGGCAAGCGGATCCTGAAGACATCAACCGTACGCTTGATGCGCACCAACGTCCTCGAGAAAGATGTCAAGGTCGACCTGTACGGTCCCAGCCAGGAGGGCATCGGCTTCGGGATGGACTTTGCAATCGTCATGGATCCTGCGAAGGCCAATACGCCGGACGGTAAAGACACCTTTTACTGGGGCGGCGCGTTTGGCACCTGGTTCTGGATCGATCCCACCAACGATCTGATCGTGGTGGGCATGATGCAGAACGTCAACGGCAGCAGGCCGACCGGCGGCTCCCCCCAGGTGCGCCCGTTGTCTCGTCAACTGGTGTATCAGGCGTTGGTCGATCCGAAGAAGTGAGTCGAAGGGGGGACAGGTCGCCTACCTCTCTGACGAATCACCCCGCAAGTCGATCGCCGGATTGCGGTCGAAGAAATTGTGCGGGCGCAACTTGAACGAATGCCAGATCATCGGCATGACCGGCAGATCTTCTGCCCGCGTCAGGTGGTGCATCCCCAGATTGATCCAGACGACGATGTCCTGATTGCGGATCGCACGATTCTGCGCGGCCCAGTGCGAAAGGCCGTCGTCGCCACGACTCGCGAACACGTATTCCCCGCCCGCATAGCGCTCTGACGGAGCATACGGCGTCACCCAGATGTCGTGTTGGAGATATTGTGCACGGCGCGCCGGCCAGTCGGTGGGATCCAGGAGCAGACGCGCGTGGTTGGCCGCGAGCACCTCGTACGACGTCGGATTGCCGACGTGGTTCGTGCGACCCTCGTTGAGCACGCGCCATCTCGAGGGACCGTGGTGCGCATCCAGCTGCGCCGCACTCTCGGTGGCGGCAATCTTCGGCTCGACCACATAAATGCTTCGCCGCGCCGAATCAGGCGGCAGTCGCACAGGCCGGTAGACATCGTGATTGAAACTGTTGCCAGGTCCGTCGACGTCGACATCGAGCCGGAAGTTGAAATAGTGATCGTGATTGACCGCTACGATATTCGGGGCCACCAGGGTGCCGTATCTGGTGTCGTCGGCTGCACTGGCATCGCCCATCCGTCGCGACGCGACCCCTTTGAGCGCATCAATGCCAGTTGCTCCGACGCGCACCTCGATCTCTGCGGCGTCATTGAAGATCCAATCGAACAAATAATCGTAATTGCCGATGGTCGCCGCCATCCTGACGACGAGCTCGACGTTGGAGCGTCCTTCGTAGGTCTGATTGAGAACCTCGTAATGACGCCAGATTGGATCGCCGCCGCTGCGCTCGAACACACACATGGCATTCGGGGTCGTCATCGGCTCGCCCTTGTCGTCGCCGAAAACGGCGGGCAGGAAGCTGGCGGTCGTCGGGCAATCAACACCTGGCTTCAGCGGAGTCGCGAGGGCGCCGGCGCCGTACTCCCCGGTATCGAAATACGTCCGCGACTGCCATCCATAGTCCGCGTCCATATAAGGCACGAACATTTCCGACAGGTAGCCTTGGTACAGGACGGAGCGCGGCCCGCGCGCGTCTTGCCAGCGCGCCAGCGAGATCACCGTGCCGACTCGCGGATCCACGCGGGCGTGAAAGCGCCAGTTGCCCCATGTGATCTGGTGTCCGTCGAGCCGAAAGTTCGGACCGCTGGGCTGCGCGAGCATCGTCGGCTTTCGCGGATCGCGAAGCGCGCCGACAGCGGCTTCCGTGTAGTTGAAGTCTCCTTCGGCGATGGGTACGACGCCGTAGTCGGTGACGCTCAAGACCTCGCGCCGTCGGAGATCGACCAGCGCGTACAGGCGTTCGATGGGCCAGGCGAACAGATTGGTCGTCGACCGCTGCGTGTCGAAACAGCCGACCTTGACGAGGCGTTTGCCCTGGTGCGCGGGGTTGCCGTAGTACCCGGCCGTAAAGGGCGCGCAAAATACTTTGGTCAAGTCGGTCACGCCGCGTTTCTCGAGCCCGGCGACGAACTCGCTGTTCGAGAGCACCACTTTTACGGCGTCGATTTCCGAAAGCATGATGGACGGCTCGACACCCGTCCGCTCAACCACGGAAACGATTTGCTTCTTGGCGAGATCGAGGACCACTTCATATGTACGGTCCACCGTCATCGCCTGCACTCGCGCGTGCCGATCGAGTGCGTGGCCAGGCTGCCACGCGAGCATGGCCGATTTCGGCGGCTCCTGAAGCGTGATCGACGGGAACGCAGCCGCAGCGAGGCGCGTGTCAGACCGTGCCGCCTGGATGGCGGTGCGGATCTCGTCAGGCGTCAGAGGATCGAGGGGATGCGACGTCGTTGCAACAGCCGCCGCCCCTTCCGAGGCAACGGCAGTCGCGACAGCGCTGACATGCCGATCGGAAGATGTCGATCGTTGGTACGCCGCAAGGAGGCCGAGGAGCATCAGTAAGCCGACCGAAATCACTTTCGTCACGGTGTCCTCTCAATACGGATTCGAGCGTTACCAATGATTCTTTTTTGGGCGCTGCAGAGTATCTGTTCGCGGACAGCCTACTTCGCGACTCTGACGGCATTGATACCCGTGGCCAGTGAATACGAAGCGCCGACGGCGCCCACCATGCACGTCTGCCGCGTCAGTCCGGCCAACTCCCGTATCCGGTATACGGCTTCGATGCCAGTGCAGTGCGCGCCGACGAGTTGTTGGACGCCGAACATCTTCAATTGTCCGGCCGTCCACGCCAGGTGCTTGTCGTCGGCGGCAAAGAGATGTAAACCGCCAATCACCGCTTTGACGGCAGCCGGATCGATCGTCTTGCGGCCGTGCTCGAGCGTGTTGATCACGCCGGCGTGGCCGCACCCGAAAAGGTACACCAAGCCCTGATTGGTCCGGAAGACAAGCGTCATGTCCTCGGGGATGATGTCTTCGACATCACCGTTGGTGCTGCGCACCTTGCCAACCGCGCCCCAATTCCGCTCGGGATGGACTCTGGGGACCGGCCCCGTCAGCCAAACGCCGGGCAGTAACTCGGTTGGCTTGCTGACCTCGACGACCCGGCCACCGGTGGCTTCGAACTCGCGTTTGATCCGGGTCATTCGATCGTCAAGCTGTCCGGCGGTGCTGATACGCGGCCAGAAGATGCCGCTGCCGGCGTAGACCGTGCTGAGCGAGTTGGGCGCCTTTGCCGCGAACTGCCTCCTGAGCGGCAGAAGTCCCGTGGTGTGGTCGGCGTGATTATGACTGAGCACCACGATTTCGACGCCGGACAGGTCGAGACCCATCACCTTGAGGTTGCGCTGCACCGTGTCTTCGTTGGCACCGGTGTCGAAGAGAATCTGTCGGCCGTCCACTTCGACGAGGGCCGCAAATCCCCATTCGCCGAAGCCCTCGTCTGCAAGCATCGTGGAGAGAATCCGGATCTCGAGGCTCGAGACCCTCTGCGCCGGTGGTGTCGGCTGCGTCGTGGCAAACGACGTGGCAACCATCAGCCCGAGGATCAGACCGCCGATCGACGCTGCAGCTCGCAAGCTCAACACAATGGTCAGACAGCATACCTCTACAGTCCCCGCGTGGGGTCTCGTGAAGGCGATCACCGTGAGGCTACTGGTCGCGCCCAACGAGGCTGGCAAACCACTTGGCAAGTGACGAGCGACGGCTCTCGACGTGGACAGCTCTGGTTTGACCGTTCACGAACCCACCGAGTTTGGTGCCGGCGCCGAAGTACGTCAGCCAGAATGGCAGCAGCATCGAGCTTGAACGAGTCGATCGCCGACGCTGGCAGCGCTGACCTGAAGGTCCTCGACATCGTCATCGATGTAATCCTTCACTTCAGCGCGTAGTCTCGGCAGCGCAATCGTGCGAGCTCGTTGCGCAGCCGCTTCGAGGCTCACCTGATAGGTCTCCGCCGGCCAGCCGGCTAATAGTGCCGGCTGGTACGTTGTCGACCCATCAAGGTTGAAACCGTCGAGCGCCTCAGCCGAGAGGCTTCCAGAAGGTAGGCGATCGGTCGCGGGCACTAGTGTGCGGAGATCGATGACGGCGTAGGTACCCGACACTTCCTCCCGGACATCGTCCGAGCTCCATTCCCTGGCGCGCCGCGTTGCTTTCCACGACGCTTCCCCAGCGAAGGTGAAGGTCCAGACCGGCAAATAGACGCCGCGAATGGTGACCCCGGCCCCGGCCGTGGCCTGCGCATCACTCTGAGAAATCGCGAAGGGAATGATGCCATCCGGCTGTATCAAATCGCGAGGCTCCGACTCGCCGACGTGCACCGACGCGCAGTACGGACAATCGGTGGATAGCGCCGCAGGAGCGACCAGAAACGTGGCACCGCAACCCTTGCACGAGAAGACATTCGTGGGTGAGGGTACGCGATGGC
Organism: uncultured Acidobacteriota bacterium; assembly: GCA_963846425.1. Taxonomy (GTDB): domain Bacteria; phylum Acidobacteriota; class Vicinamibacteria; order Vicinamibacterales; family UBA2999; genus JACCSI01. The sequence continues at coordinate 1,270,439 of CAWJVW010000005.1, forward strand.
CCCGGGCGGTCCACAGGGCAGCGACGAAGTCGTTGTCCTCCCCCCGCGCGTGAACATCAGGTGGCGCCGGGTGACGACAATGCTCACAGACCACAAGCTGACGCTCGAGATCGAACACCACCCTGCCGGACCCGCACTGTGAGCACACGAACCGTCGTGCGTCCATGTGCAGCGACTCACGATTGCCGCTGCGGTCGCGAGCATTGGGGTCAATGACCTCGCCGGGATCAAGACGACCGTCGAGGATGGCGAGTGCACGCCTGGCAGATCCATCCGACGGGTCCGCTACCAGAACTTTCTCGAGAAACGCTCTCTTCTCGGCATCGGTCTCACTGATCTCGCCGAGACAGCGCCACGCGCGGATCTGATCGCGCAGGCTGGGCCCGGCGTTGAGCGCTCGCTCGAGAAGGATGCGTGCTTCAGGACGCTGATTGGCGGCGGCGGCGGCGAGGCCGCGCTCGATAAGGTCGTGTTCCGGCTCGCTGTCGAACATCAGTACGTCCTCAATGTCAGTGTTAGCCTATGCCATCATGCCTCAGCCAACCTCGTCGTCTCCGCTGAGAGGAATTCGCGCCGAGGAATCGCTCGTCCGCGTCATGGGCACGCTTGGACTGGCGGCAGCGATCATCAACATCACGATCGGCGGCGGCATCTTTCGGCTACCGGCCAACGTCGCCGCGTCTCTCGGCGCGGCGGCGCCGCTTGCTTACCTGGTCTGCGCCGTCGCGATGGGCCTGATCGTGCTCTGCATCGCGGATGCCGGCAGCCGAGTGGCGCTCACTGGAGGCCCATACGCCTACGTAGGGACCGCGTTCGGATCGTATGCAGGCTTCATCTCTGGAGTGCTGCTCTGGATGCTGGGCACGTTCGCGGCAGCGGCCGTATCGACGGTCTTTGCGTCGAGCGTGGGGTTGCTTGCACCCTCGCTGAGTGGCCGCGGCATGGAGGGTGTCATCCTCTTCGTCACGCTCGGCTTCTGGTCGCTCGTCAACCTGCGAGGCGTGGGGCTCGGCGTGCGCCTCAATTCGATTGCGACCGTCGCGAAGCTCCTGCCGCTTTTGCTCATTGCCGTCGCGGGCGCTTTTTTCGTGCGCCCGGAGAACCTGCAGTGGACAACGACGCCGGCTGCGGCGGATGTGGCGCGGACCTCCCTGCTCCTGATTTTTGCTTTCGCAGGCATCGAGGTCGCGCTGGTGCCGAGTGGCGAGGTCCGCGATACGGCGCGCACAGTGCCAAGAGCCATCGCCCTTGCGATGCTGGGCATCACTGCCCTGTACATCGCACTTCAGGTCGTCGCGCAAGGGATTTTGGGAAGTGGCCTCGCTGAAGCGACCGTGGCACCACTGGCGGAAGCCGCGGGGGCATCGTTGGGTGCGTGGGCACGCACCCTGCTCCTCGCGGGCGCAACGCTTTCGATGTTCGGCTATCTGGGCGGCATGACGCTCTCGATGCCGCGCATGGTGTACGCGTTTGCGCGCGATGGATTCCTACCGCGCCAACTCGCGTTTGTGCATCCCAAGTTTCGTTCACCGCAGACTGCGATCCTCGTGCAATCTCTCCTCACGCTCGCGCTCGCGATTTCGGGAACCTTCGAGCGACTGGCCATCCTCGCCAACGTCTCGGCGCTTGCCCTCTATCTTGGATGCGCACTGGCGGCGTGGCGGCTTCGATCGCTCGGAGTGTCAAGTGCGGGCAGCGTCGGCTTTCGTGTGCCGTTCGGCGCTGCGATCCCCTGGCTCGCGTGTGTCGTGATCGGGTGGCTCCTCTCCGGCCTCACGCGCGACGAATGGCTGGCGTTTGCCATTTGTCTGATCGTTGGGACGCTGGTGTATTTCGGCACGCGTGGCCGTCGCGCGGCCGCCAGCGCCGTGTCTGCCTGAGCGACTATCCTTCACCAATGCGCGTCGCCATCGTCGGAGGCCCCGGCATCGGCAAGAGCACCCTCGTCCGTCAGCTTGGAGACCTGTATCACAACGGGTCCTACGGGGAGGGTGAGAAAGGCGTCTGGGATCCGCGAGTGCTCGAAGACCTCGAGACGGGACGCAACCCGGTTGGCGTGACCGCGTATTTCGCCGCACTCTACGACGCCAACTACCGCGACGCCGCCGAGAGCGATCGCCCCGACAAAGTGATCTTCTTCGAAGGTGCCCGCATCACGCTCGAGGCACACATGGCCGAATACCCGGTCGAGGCGCATGAGGATCTCCGGGCCGTCCTCGCCATGGGAGACGCCTGGAACCCCGACAAGGTGATCGTCCTCACCTCGAGCATCGACACCATTGAGAAGCACATCAAGATGCGGAACCGCCCGCATGAAAACGCCGACAACATGGTGCGGCGATTCCGCCTGATCGATCGGGAGTTTCGTCGTCTCGCCCCCGCCTATCCCAACACCATCGTGATCGACCGCGACGGCAAGGAGTTTCACGAACGCAGCGGTCTCGTCGACATCATCACAGCGGCCGGGCTCCCGATGTTCCACGAAATTCCGTACGAGCGGCGGTAGGGTGACCCCACGCTATGCGCCTACGCACCGAGATCGTGTGCGCGCATCGTCCGAAGCTCGATCTCGTCATAGCGTTTTCGAATCGACGGCCGCAGGCCCAGCGGCACGACCGTGGCGAGGAATCCGATGAGGAGCAGCGGATAATACACGGCGTAGGGTTGGGACCGGGCCAACGCAATGGCACCCATGATGAAAGCCACGGTCCCACCGATGACAAGGCCCGTCGTCGCGACAGAAACGAGGCGGCGCGCCCGGCCAAGCGACGTCAGGATGCCAATCAGAGCGCCAACGCTGCCGACTAGGCCTCCCGCAATCCCTCCCCAAAGCCCAGCCTTCTGATCCAACGTCATTTCAGCGTTACTCTGATCGGCCCCACTGGTTCGTTGCTCGACCAGTTGCAGTGGGCCCAGGTCAACGACGCCGCGGCCAGGCAGAACCACGTTGAAGACCAGTCGTGACGGAGCTGGCGCTCCCGTCGCATCGAACGGCAGCATGAAGGGCCGCCAGTCTGATGATCCCCGCAGCTGCATCATCGGCCCGCTATCGGCAAGCGTCCGCGAAAAGTACTGACTGCCATCCGCGAAGTGATTCCAGAGCTCCAGATACCCCGTCCCCTCGACGCCCTCGTAGCGGAGCTGTCCAGTCAGCGCGTAGCGCGGCGTGGTGATCGCGGGACGATCGATTGTGAGAACGGTAACGTTGGTGGACTGGGCCCGGCCGTCGACCCGCAGGCGATGAAACGGCGCCCCAGTCTCGGGGGGCAGAACGGTTCCGACGCCGAGTCGGCCTTGCTTGTGAAGCTCATCCCACCGCAAGTCCTGTGACGCAGTGGCCGCGATGGCGAGCGGCAAACTAAGCAGAGCGAGAAGCTGTTTCAGAACGCGCGCTTTCGTCACGATAGGCAGTAAGCAGCGTTTTGAGTGTATCTGCATCGATCTTCCCCTCAGCGTGTTGGGCTCGCAGCACACGCTCGAATTCACTCTGGATTTCGGTGCTGTCAGTAATCGTGATTTTTGCAATCAGGCGATCCAAGCGCAGTCGCACGGTCGGGTAGCTAATCCCGTAGCCGGCAGCCACCTCTTTCAATGAACCGGAAGCCAGCACCAGCCGTTTCATGAACGCCAGGTCTTCGTCGCTCAGATAGTCAATCCACTTCGCTGGTGTGGCGCCAACCCGGGAATGTTGCATAATGTTAAATACAATATGAACTATATTAAGGTTAAAACGCAACTGAATATGCGTTTTTCGGCGCCACGCCGCTACGGGCAACGATGTGGAACCGGGGGAAATCCTTCGGGCAAGATCCCTCTCGCGCGGCCATGAACGCGGAAACGACAAAGTCCGTTTCTGACCAGTCTGCCCTGTGCAAGCGCGTTATGCTCGCCGGGTCATGACTCTGGATCAGCGGGTCTGCGACCGCGCACGCAAGTCGAGAGACGCCCGGTTCGACGGCCGCTTCTTCATCGGCGTCACGACGACTCGCATCTACTGCCGACCCATTTGTCCGGCGCGCGCGCCGAAAGATGCGCACGTGCGCTACTTTTCTACCGCGGCAGCGGCCGAAGCCGCGGGATTCCGCCCCTGTCTGCGCTGCCGGCCCGAGGCAGCACCCGGCACGCCGGCGTGGCACGGCACTTCTGGTGTGGTGTCACGCGCGCTGCGACTCATCAGCGAAGGCGCGCTCGACGAAGAAAGCGTCGAACAGCTCGCCGATCGACTCGGCGTGACCGCGCGGCATCTACGACGCTTGTTCCTTCAGCATCTTGGCGCCACGCCGCTCGACGTGGCGCTGACGCGGCGTGCCCACTTTGCAAAGAAGCTCCTCGACGAAACGACGCTCGCGATACATCAGGTTGCGAGCGCCTCGGGCTTCGGCAGCGTTCGCCGCTTCAACAGCCACGTCCGCCGCACTTACGGACGTACGCCGACGGAGCTCCGGCGCGGTGGACAGCGTCGCAGGCCAACAGAGCCCGAGTGCTACCGATTTCGGCTTGCGTACCGCCCGCCGTACGACTGGAACACTCTCCTCGCGTTTCTTGGCGCGCGTGCCACCCCTGGAGTCGAGGCGGTCAACCACGACCGCTACTCACGGACGATCGAAGTGAGTGGGCAGTGCGGTGTCATCGATGTGTCGCATCTCGAGTCCGGCCACGCGCTCAGCCTCGACGTGCGCTTCCCTGATCCACGCGCGCTGCTCTACATCGTGGAGCGCGTCCGGAGAATTTTTGATCTCGGCGCCGACCCCGCGCTCATCGGGGAGCATCTCGGTGTGGATCCGTTGCTCGCACCGCTGTTGGCCAGGCATCGAGGCATTCGCACACCGGGCGCCTGGGAAGGCTTCGAGCTTGCGGTCCGCGCGATTCTGGGCCAGCAGGTTTCGGTGCGCGCCGCGACGACCGTTGCCGGGCGGCTGGCCTCGATGTTCGGCACACCGGTCCAATCAGGCGACAGGGGTCAGGCCGCAGTGGATTCTGCAGAGTCCGACGGTCACAGCCTGAATCGGCTGTTTCCGACCCCGGCGCAGCTTGTCGACGCGCCGATCGAGCGTGCGGGTGTGATGCCGACCCGCGCTCAGACCATTCGTTCGCTTGCCCAGCATGTGCTTGCCGGGTCGATCACGTTCGGCCCTTATGTCGATGGACTCGCGATGATCTCGACACTGACGCGCCTGCCTGGGATCGGCAACTGGACTGCCGAATACATCGTCATGCGCGCATTGAGCGAGCCGGATGCGTTTCCAAGTGGTGATCTCGTTTTGCGCAGGATGGTTGGTAACGCTACAGCGCGCGACGTGGACCGGCGTGCTGAACCGTGGAGGCCCTGGCGTGCGTATGCCGTCATGCTGCTGTGGCAGGCGGCCGCCGAGGCTCAGGTCTCCGGCCCCGGGTCCCGGGCCCCCAGACAGCATCTCGACTCGTTACGGAGGGTAGGTCATGCATCGAGTAGTCCGGAGCACCGCGACGGGGATGATCGCGCTGCTCCTGTGCGCTCCGCTCACCGCGCAGGTTGACCGTCCTCGACCGGATGGCGTCGTCGAGATCCGGTCGTACAACCTCAAACCGGGAACCCGCGATCGGTTTCACCAGCTGTTCCTGCGAGAAGCGCTGCCGATGCTTCAGCGCTGGAAGGTCGATGTTGTCGCGTATGGCCCATCTCTCCACGACGACGATTCGTACTATTTGATGCGATCGTTTCCCAGCGTGCGGGAACGGCAAGAGAGCGAGGATGCATTCTACGGAAGCGAGGAGTGGCGGAAAGGGCCGCGCGAAGCCATCCTCGCCGACATTGTCAGCTATACAACCATCGTCATTCGACTGGATACGGCAACAGTGGAAGGGCTTCGCACCATGCAGACAGTCAACACCTCGCCCGATGATCTCGCAACCCTTGCCGGTCTCAACAGCGATTACATCCGGTCCGTTCAGACCTCAGACGTGCAGCGGTTCACGGAGATCCTGGCCGAGGATTTTCTCTGCTCACTCCCGGACGGCTCGCTGATTGATAAACGGCGTTTCCTGGAGCAGACGGCGAAGCCGGTGACGATCTCGAACCTCGAGGCGCACGACGTCAACGTCCGGCTGATGGGAGACATCGCAATCATTCACGCACGCACTGCCTACCGGACCGCCGATGGGCGTCCCGGCTCCGGTCGCTACACGGACGTCTGGGCGCGGCGGAATGGCCGATGGTTGGCCGTCTCTGCGCACGTCACTCGCAATTGAGACCGGAGATCGGTTGGGTTGACGTCACAAGTCATGCCGGTCCCGTTGGACAAGATGGATCGAATTTGCTAGACTCCTATCGATTTAGATAGGAGACGCGGGATGGCCACCGAGAAACTCGACCTGCTGATCCTGAAGACACTTGGGCTCGGTCCGCTCCACGGTTATGGCATCGGCCAACGCATCGAGCAAGTGTCAGGTGGCGTGTTTCGAGTCACCCTCGGTGCCCTGTACCCGGCCCTTCAACGCCTGGAGCGCACAGGGCTCGTCAAAGCCGAGTGGTCGGTCTCGGAGAACAATCGCCGAGCTCGGTACTATACCCTCACCGCAGCAGGCCGGCGCCGGCTGTCCACACAGCAAAAAGCGTGGGAACGCACCGCGGCGGCCATGCTGCGCGTCCTCAACGCCAAGTAGGGCTGGAGCACCTCAATGAAAGCGTTCTGGCGTCGCATCGTCGAACTCGTTCGATACCGGCGACTCGACCGCGACTCGGCCGAAGAACTCACCTATCACGTCGATTCACTGGTCGAGGCGAAGCGTCGCTCTGGACTGGACGAACCCGAAGCGCGACGGCAAGCGCGCCTGGAGCTTGGCAGCGTTGATGTCGCGCGAGAACGGCTGGCTGAGGGTCGTACGGGCTTTTTCGTCGAACAATTGATCCGCGAAGTTCTTTACGCGCTCCGGGTACTCCGCCGTGCGCCAGCGGTTGCTGCTCTCTCGATTGTGACCATGGGGATCGGCATTGGCGTGAGCACGATGCTGTTTGCGCTGGTGAGCAGCATTCTGCTGCGGCCGCTGCCTTATCCCGATCCCGAACAACTCGTTCGGATCTTCGATACCAACCTTCAGTTGGGCGTCGAACGCACGGGCGCGGCGACCGTGAACATCGACGACTGGCGACGTCGCACTACCCGTTTCAACGGGATCACCGGTCTTTACATCATAGGTCGCACCTTGAGCACCGGCACTGATGCGGAGGTGTTGATCACGGCGCAGGTCAGCGAGGACTTTTTTCCACTGTTCGGCGTGGCGCCGCTCGTAGGCCGCACTTTCAGCAAGGAAGAGATCGGACGTGGTGAGTACAACAACGCGGCCGCGCCCATTGGCGCTGATCCGGTCGCGGTGATCTCCTATCACCTGTGGCAGCGTCAATTCGCCGGCGATCCCGCCGTCATCGGTCGAACGATCGTGCTCGAACGTCGTCCGTTCCGGGTGATCGGTGTCATGCCGGAACACTTCGCGATGCCCGACAGGCAGGTACAGATCTGGATGCCCTGGAACCTGTCCAAGAGCCAGCATCGCGACCAGCACTACCTCATGGCGATTGGACGGCTCAGAGCCGGCGTCTCGATCGCCGAAGCCGAGGAAGACCTCAACGGCGTCGCTCGCGAGCTTGCCCGCGAGTATCCCGCAACCAACGAAGGTTGGACGGTCAGACTGAGCTCGTTACACGCGGAGACCGTCGGCAACACCGCCCGCGTGCTGTGGGTGCTGCTGGCGGCGGTCGGCCTGGTACTTCTTGTCGCGTGCGCCAACGTGGCGCTGCTGTCGCTGATGCGCGGGATGGACCGCTCAGAGGAAACTGCGGTGCGGCTGGCCCTCGGCGCATCGTCCTCGCGGCTGTTCCGGGAATTTCTCATCGAATCGTCTCTGCTAGCCCTTTTCGGTGGCGCGTGCGGTGTGCTGATCGCGGTCGGTGGGTTACGCATCCTGCCGGCTGTGGCTGCCGACCTTCCGCGATTGAACGAAGTTGCCCTAGATCAGCGCGCCCTGCTGTTTGTCCTCATGATCACCGGTGTTGCGGCGATCGTCTCGGGCTTGCCGCCGGCCTGGCGCCGCACCCGTACAGTGCCAATTGCCAGCCTCGCCAATGGCACAGCACGGACAACCGGAAGCCCGCAGCGACACTTTCTGCGTGACACCATCGTCGTCGTCCAGGTCGCACTGTCAGTCGTGCTGCTCGCAGGATCGGGCTTGCTGATGAGGAGCTTTTTTCACTTGCGCGCCGCCAATCCCGGTTTCGATTCACGCGGGGTTCTCGTGCTGCCGATTTTCCTCGACATGCAGGCCTACGGGACTGGCCGCGCTCGCACTTATTACTCAACGCTCTTCGAACGTCTCAGCGCGATTCCTGGTGTGGTTGCGGTCGGTGGCGCCACCTCGGTGCCGACCGGTCCGCTGGGGCCGAACTTCGAACGCCCCGTGTGGCGGGAAGATGCCGGCGCTGACACCTCACGCCACACGCCGGCATCGGTTCGCGTCGTCACGCCCGGATATTTTGCAACGCTCCGTCTCGGCATCCTGGACGGCCGTCGATTCGACGATTCCGATCGACCCGACGCGCAAAGGGTCTTGATGGTGAGCGAGACGCTGGCAAAGCGGTTGTGGCCGGGCAGCCGCGCAGTTGGTCAGCGCCTCGTCGTGGACTACAGCACCGCAGGCACCTATCCATACGAGGTCGTCGGCGTTGTGAACGATGTGCGGTTTGCAGGGCCTCGGAGCGAGCCGCTCGCTGAAATCTATCTGCCGCATGCCCAGCATCCGTATCTCATTCTCAACGTCACGCTGCGCAGCTCAGCAGACCCACGCACGCTGATTCCTGCGGTACGGCAGGTGCTCAAGGAGCTCGACCCCCACAAGCCCGCGCACGGTGTGTATCCGCTCGAGGACCTGGTGGATGCAACCATTGCTCGCGATCGTCAGGCGATGCTCACGTTGCTTGTGTTTGCGATCGCGGCAGTCGGCCTGGCGATCGTGAGCGTGTACGGCGTGCTCTCACAGCGCGTGCGCGAGCGTTCCCGTGAGATCGGAATCCGGATGGCGATGGGCGCAAACCGCTCGCAAGTGATCGGATGGGTGGCTGCGGCTGGATTGAGGATGGTCGTCGTCGGCATCTCAATCGGTCTGGTCAGTGCCTGGACGCTGACCCGAACCCTTTCGAATCTGCTGTTTGGCGTTCGGCCAACCGATCCTGTCGTGGCAGTGGTTTCCATCGCCGTCCTGGCGATCGTCGGGTTGATCGCGGCCTTATTGCCTTCTTGGCGGGCGACTCGGATCGATCCGGTTGTGATTCTGCGGCAGGGTTGACACCTGTGGATTACGCTGCATTGAGATGGTTGGAGGTTTGATTCACAGGGAGATCGGAGAGTTCAGGGAGAAGAATCAACTCCCTGATCTCCCTGATCTCCCTGTGAAGTCCCCCCGGAGACGATCCCCGCGATCGTCACGATCGGCGCGGCTTTGTACGCGCGGCTGGCCTCAGATGCCGAGACGAACGATTGATCCGGGAGTTCACGCGCCTGAATCTGGATTGAGAAGGCATGACCTGCAAAAGGGTCAGGCGTCACGATTAGACGCTCGCCCTCGACGTGCATGGCGTAGCCGGCCGCGTCTGTTTGGTCATCTGTCCACTTATTGCAGAACGTGAGCGACGCAAGGTCGCCCGCGCGAACGAACAGGTAATCCTGAAGCAGGCCATCCAAGGTTACTGAGGCCACCTGCGCAAGGTATCGATTGCGCGCGGCCTCCATCGTCACGAAAAAACGCGTCCACTCCCGATCGGGCCGATAGCGCCGATACACGTGCAGCGCGTGGTGCGCCACGAGTGCAGCGGCATACGGCGTCGGCGCGAGCCGTTCGACTCCGCGGGGCCACACGCTTCGGCGAGCCTCGGCTGGTGCATTGATGAAATCGCAAATCCGTCCGGTCGTTTCATCGACGATCGGCACCGAGTCCACTTCGCGCCAGCCGTTGTCGTGTTCCTCGATCGCGAGCATGATCCAGGACCGACGCGGAGACTCCTGCAAGCCGTCAGCACGCCAGTGCTGCATGATGCGCGCGGCGAGCGCCGCGTGATCGGGTTGCGTGATCAGAAACTGAGAGAGGCCGTCGGGCCGAATGATCATCGAATCAGGCGACGGTCTCGCGTCATGCGTTCGCTGACGGTTTGCGCTCGAGTTGACGTGCGGCGTCGCGTTGGCCGCCATACCCGGAGCCCCGCGATAGGCGGCTTCGCCTCACCCGCGCGTTGGGCGAGGGGCGGCCCCCCAAAAACGCCCGCAACTCCGCGACGACCATATCCGGCGCGTCCTCCTGCAGGTTATGGCCCGTGGGCAGCGATCGGCCGGTCACAGACACGGCGCGTTCGCGCCAGATTGACAGCACGTCGTAGAGGCGGCCCATCGGCGCCTTTGCGCCCCACAGCGCGAGGACGGGCGGGGCGATCTTCTTGTCGAGATCAGCCTTGTCATGGTCGAGATCGATCGATGCGGCCGCACGATAGTCCTCGCACATCCCGTGGATGTTGGCCGGGTCGCGCCGCACGCGCAGATATTCGAGCTCAACCTCGGAAGTCATCTTGGGTGCGAGCCGCTCGAGGTCCTCTTTGATCTGATTCTCAGGCGCGGGTTCCGGACGCAGATAGTTGAACCAGTGAAAGTAGGCCTGCACGAATGGAAGCGTCACGTGGCTGTAGAGGTAATACGTGGGCACGATGTCGAGCACGGCCAGACGCGTGACGCGATCAGGATGATCGAGCGCCATCCGATGGCCCACACGACCACCTCGATCGTGGCCGATTACGGCAAACTTCTCGAACCCGAGCCGACGCATGACCTCGACCTGGTCGAGAGCCATCGCACGCTTCGAATAATTCGAGTGATTGTCACCGTCGGCCGGCTTGCTGCTATCGCCGTAGCCGCGAAGATCGGTCACGACTACCGTATGGTCCTTTGCCAGCTCGGGCGCCGCCAGCCGCCACGAGATGTGCGACTGCGGTGCGCCATGCAACAGCAACACCGGCGGACCTGATCCTGCCATCACCCCATTGATGGTCGCGCCCGGGACTTCCACCTTGAGTGTCTTGAAGCCCGGGAAGAAGCGGCTGACCGGACCCGTTGCGCCAGTTGACTGTGCCGCTGCCGCCGTCGCGTGGTTCGCCGGCAAGGCACTGGCAGCAACGACGGCGCTCATTTGTCTCAGGATGTCTCGACGAGTGACACGGCGGTTGGCCATGCACGTAGAATAGCGCCGAGTTCCCTATGAAAAAAACCGTCATTCTGCCGTCGCTTCTGTTGCTCGCCGTGGTCACGCTTTCAGCGCAACGGCCGGCGGATGCACCAAAGACCGGGCCGGCCGGCAAGCCGCCGGATACGGTGTTTCTCGAAGACCTCACGTGGGCTGAAGTACGGGACCTTGTCGCCGCCGGCACGAACACGGTCATCATCGGGACGGCGGGAACAGAACAGAAAGGCCCGCACATGGTTGACGGCGAGCACAAGTTCGTCCTCGAGTACGCCGCCGACAAGATCGCTCGCGGGATCGGCAAAACGCTCGTGGCACCGATCATCACGTATGTGCCGGAGGGCAGCTGGGATCCGCCGAGGGGTCACATGAGCAAGCCGGGCACGATCACGCTGCCCGAAGACAGGTTTGTCGATCTGCTCGTCAACGCCGGCCGTAGCCTGAAGGCAGGCGGATTCAAGACTGTTCTTTTCATCGGCGAGTCCGGTGGCAATCGCACAGGGATGCGCACGGCGACTACCCGCCTCAACGAACTCTGGAAGGGTGAGGCGAGAGCGTTTTGGATTGACGACTACTACACGAAATCACACGCCGACCAGAACAAGTACGTCACGGAAAAGCTTGGGGTTCCTGGGGATCAGATCGGCGGCCACGCGAATATCCTCGACACGTCGGAGATGTTGTTCGTCAATTCAAAGCACGTGCGACGAAACAAGCTCGCGCCCGGTGGCGGCTATGAGAACAGCGGCGTCAGCGGCGATCCGACGAAGTCGACTCCCGAGATCGGGAAGCTCTTTCTCCAGATCAAGGTCGACAACGCGGTCGCACAGATCAAAGGGTTGATGGCCGGCACACTAGCAGGGGGTGCGGGGGGTGCGGGAGGTGCAGGAGGTGCAGGAGGTGCAGGAGGTGCAGGAGGTGCAGGAGGTGCCGGCGCCGCGGCATCGACAACGCCGCAAGGCCCCACAGCTGAGACTGCGCCGGCAGGCATTTCGCCGACCAACGCGCCAGACACGGTCTTCATCGACGAGTTGACCTGGGAAGAAACCCGCGACGCGATCAAGGCCGGGAAAACGACGGTGATCGTGCCGACCGGTGGAACCGAGAAGAACGGCTATCACATGATTCTCGGCAAGCACAATTACGTCGTGACGCATTCGGCGAATTTGATGGCGCGCCGCTTGAAAAACGCACTCGTCGCGCCGACGATTCAGTACGTGCCTGAAGGCGATCCGGATCGCGCCAACCCCGGGGTCATCTCGCTGCCCTCGCCCGCCTACGACATGCTGCTCGATGCGGCGGCGCGAAGCCTGAAGGTGCATGGCTTCACGGACATTCTGTTCATCGGCGACAGCGGAGGCAATCAAGCCGGGATGACCAACGTTGCGACCAAGCTGAACGAGGAATGGAAGGGCTCGGGCGTCGCAGCGTATGCCCTGACCGGCTATTACGAGGTCGGACGCGAGCATTATCGCGCATGGATGGAAGCTGCGTTCGGGTACGACGACACGATCGTCGGCAGTCATGCGGGCATCAGTGACACCTCACAGATGCTCCACGTGCGGCCCGCCGGTATCCGCAAGGATCAAATCAAGCCCTGGGGAGGCCCGGCCGATTCGGGGGTGACAGGCGATCCGATGAAAGCCACCGCCGAAATCGGACGCATGGGCATTGAATTCAAGGTGAACGCGGCCATCAATCAATTCAAGCTGCTGAAGAACCCACCGCCAGAGCGTCGGCGTAGCACGGGCGCCGACGCTATTTGGTGATTTGATAATTTGGGGATTGATCGATTTGAATTCGTGATTCGCTGATTTCGTGATTTGAATCGTGATTCCGTGATTTTGTGATTTCCCATTTGATGATCGGGTGAATTCGCGACTGATGGACAGTTTCCCAGCAATTTCGCCGGCGCAAGAATGGACGGTCCGCGACCTCACCGACAGGCTCGAGCGTGGCGAGTGCTTCCACATTCTCGACGTTCGGAATCGCGACGAGTTCGACGCGGCGAGAATCGAAGGGCGGACGGCTATCCCGACAACCAATGTTCCGTACTTCGAGATGCTCGAGACGGCGGGCGACAACGACGACCTCGAAGCGGCAGTCGTGCGTTACGTCGAGACCACACTTTCGAACGGCCTGCCTCGGGAGGCGCCGGTGCTCACTGTCTGCGCCAAGGGCGGCACCTCCCGTCTCGTCGCTGACGCGCTCCGGCATTTGGGCTACAACGTCCGCAACCTGGCTGGCGGCATCGCTGCCTGGGGCGATTTCTACGAGCACCGCTCAGCGGTCAACCAGGATGGAATCGCCATCACCCAGATCGTGCGAACCGCCCGCGGATGTTTGAGCTATCTCCTGGACAGCGAGGGACACGCGGTGGTTGTCGACCCGGGCAGGCACATCGAGGGCTACCTCGACTTGGCGACCGAGCGCAGCACGTCGATTGACCTCGTCATCGACACCCATGCGCACGCCGACCACATCAGCGGCGGGCCCGCGCTCGCGGCGCAGTTGGGCGTGCCTTACTACCTGCATCCGTACGACGCGATTCATCCTGTCGACTTGCTTCCCGCACGGATTCCGTACCGCTCGTTGGATGAAGCGCTCGACTTGCGAGTTGGCCGCCTGCAGATTCAAGCGCTATGGATTCCTGGTCATACGCTCGGAAGCGTGGCGTTGCTTGTTGGCGATCGCTACCTTCTGTCGGGCGACTCGATCTTTCTCCGCTCGATTGCCCGTCCCGACCTTGGCGGACACGCCGACGCCTGGACGCCGTTGCACTACGAATCGCTCCGCCGGCTTCTCGCGCTGGCGGATGACACAATTGTGTTGCCGGGCCACTTCAGCCGGCGCGACGAGGCCGACCCGCGTGGCGTCTTCGCCAACACCCTGGGCACACTGCGTAATGACAACGATGGGCTCGCACAGGCACGCGGGGACTTGCAGGCCTTCACGGAGTACATTCGGTCCACGCTGCCACAGTTTCCCCAGGAATACCTGGAGATCAAGCGCATCAACGTCGGCCTGGTGGTGGCCGACGCGGAACGATGCGCAGAGCTCGAGACCGGCAAGAACCAGTGCGCCATGGAGAAAAGGACATGAGTGACGCCGTCGATCTCGAATTGGATGCGCGCGGGTTGAACTGCCCCATGCCGCTCGTGAAAGCGCGGCAGGCGATTGCAGGCCTTGACGCGGGTCAGATGCTCAAGGTGATTGCGACCGATCGCGGCTCGTTGAAGGACTTTCAGGGTTGGGCGGGTGTCGCCAAGAACATCGAGCTCGTGCGGCAGGACACCGTGTTAGAGGGCAACACGAGCATCTACGTGCACTATTTGAAGAAGCTGAGTTAGCAACAACGCCAGGAGGTTTTCATGTCGGTTCCTGCCAGGCTTTCAGAAACGACGGTCGACCGCGACACGCTTCTCGAGCGTGTGGCCGCCCTCGAACGGCAGGTGGCTGACCTCGAGGCGTCGCGGCCCGAGGATCGCCTCTCGCTGGTGATCTTTTCCGGCGACCTCGATCGCGTGCTCGCCGCCTTCATCATCGCCACCGGTGCGGCGGCCATGGGCCAGAAGGTCGACATGTTCTTCACGTTCTGGGGGCTCGCAACGCTCAAGAAGAGCACCGAGCTCGACGGGAAGACCCTGCTTCAGCGCATGATGTCGGTCATGACCCCGGGAAGTTCACAGACCCTTCCGGTCTCGCGGATGAACTATTTCGGCGTCGGCTCGCGCATGCTCCGCGCGATGATGAAACAGCAGAATGTCGAGTCGCTCGAGGCGCTCATGGACCTTGCGCGGGAACTCGGCGTCACCATCACCGCATGTGACATGTCCCAGAGCGTGATGGGCATCCGTGACACCGAGCTGATGGACGGGGTCGATCACGGCGGCGTCGGGACATTCCTCGGGAGCGCGCTGCGATCGAAGGCGGCCCTCTTCATCTAGCCTCGTCTGCACGCAGGGGTTTTACTTGATCAGGCGTTGATCAAACTCGAACGCCAGTGCCTTGCCGACTCTGATTCGGGAGAAGTCCGGGTGCGCCGGATTCAGGAGATAGTTCGTTTCATCGCTGATGATCGCGCTCGGGACCGAAAGAACTGCTGACTGAGCTTGCTTGACCCAGCCATCCCCGATAGCGGCAAGTTCCGGAAGCGGAGGATACCGACGCCACTGTTTCGGTAAGGCTGCCGCATCAAGCTTCGCCACGAGCGTCTCGTCGAATTCGCACGGGATCAGAACGAACGACGCCAGCAACGCCGATCGATCCAGGTGTACGGCCAGTTCAAGAGCGGCGAGCGCGCGCGTGCTCGAAACGTATACCACCGGCACGCCGGGAGAGCTCCAGCGACCGCCGAAAAGACGTGCGCCCTCGCCGTCGAAGGCGCGCGCGGCGTGCTGTTTTTTGACGATGCGCCAGGCGGTGAGCATTTGGGAGAAAGAATTTCATGATCTCGCGCTCTGTGATCTCGTGATCTCGCGATCTGGTGATCCAGATCAATAGATCGCCCAATCGATAGATCTAGATCATCAGATCATCAGCTCATCAGATCATGAGATTTCTTCTCTCTAATCTCCCTGTGCTCTAACTAAACACCCCGTGTTCGAGGCGGCCAATCAGACGCTCGACTTCGAGCGCCCCTACCTCGGTCCGCGCCAGCGCCAGGGGGGCCTCGCCGCCGAGTGCCTGGTGTCGTTCAGCCAGCCAATGGTTCGCCGCGTCGCGGTCGCCTTCAAACAGGCTGAGCGCGCGCGCAAACACGCGGGAAGCTCTCACGAGACGATCTGACTCATCTTGGTGAAATCTCCCCTCCCGTTTGCGACGCGTCAGCGTGCGTTGCGGAATGCTCACCAGTTGGAGGGCGTCGTCGCTTGGAAGCATGGTGTTGGCGACGAGGCGTTCGAAGGCGGCGTACGGGAGTCCGCGCGTGACTGAGCGAAGCAGCTTCGGGGAATCGAAGGTTTCGAGTCCGAGCAACACCACATGGCTATTCGGGCCGGGGCTGCCAATTTCGAGGAAGTGGCGGAAGCGCTCCAAGTCCCGAGCGCTTCACTCGAGTCGTGGAGACCTTCGCGGTCACCCGCCTGGTCCGGCGGGTTGTCGTCTTGCGGGCGGGTTCAGCCATTTGGCCTACAATTATAGGCCATTTGGCCAGTACGCGGCAAGCAGAGCGAGCCTGATGCTCTGGACCACGTTATCGGGGTTCGAAATCTGATAATTGATCTCTCCAACATGACAATCGTCCCACTCACTCGAGACCGGTTCGACGACTTCATCGCACTGATCCACGCGCTCGCCGACTACGAGCATCTGGACCGCCCTGATGAAGCGGCAACGGAGCGCCTGCGCGCCGATGCGTTCGGCCTTCACCCTCGATTCGAGGCCGCCCTGGCACTTGACGACACGGGCCGCGCCGTCGGCTACGCGATCTGGTTCGAAACCTACTCCACCTTCCTCGCCAAGCCCACGATGTACTTGGAAGACCTCTTCGTCCTCGAAAACGCGCGGGCATCCGGTGCCGGAGGGAGGCTCTTCGAACACGTGCGCGCGCAAGGCGAACAGCGCGGGTGCGGGCGGATGGATTGGCAGGTGCTGGACTGGAATACCCTTGCCCGCGAGTTCTACGACCGCCGCAAGGCGGAGTGGATGAAGGAATGGTTGACTTATCGGATCAACTATTGATGATTCCTACGGTGTACCTCACGTTATCGCGGGGCTGAAGCCCCGCGCTACGTACCACGTCGAGGGACTAAATCCGAAACGCCCATAACACAGCTACTGAGGCTCCAGGCCGTTGAGTGATTGACCCCGGATTGTTCGCACAGCCACTGCGTCGAGGCGGCCGTTTGCGGAGAAGCCCGTGTGGAGCACGCCGTTCCGTTCACAAAAAACGCGGCGAAGGCGAGTGACAGGGCATGGGGATGGGGGTCCCCATGCCGCGTTCCACCGAAGTAACGCCGGAGTCGCGTTTTTCCGGCGTGCGGAACCCGGGGTTTGTAGCAAATGGGCCGCCTCGACAAAACACGAGCAGGAACAATCCGATTGAAGTCGCGACCTGTCATCACGTGACTGACCGCCAATCCAAGCTTCGGCGTCGAGACGTCTCCGCGCTACTTTTTCGGAACGAGCTTCAGGACTCGCGCCGTGCCGCTGTCAGTGAGCAAATACAGCGCGCCGTCGGGACCCTGGCGGACGTCCCGAATTCGTTCACGCTGCGGTTGGAGATCGGTGAGCAAACGCTCCTCGCCAACCACACGATCGCCCTCGAGCGTCAGCCGGACAAGGTCTCTCGTCTCGTGTCCGCCGACAAACAAGCTGCCCTTCCATGCAGGAAACAACGCGCCTGTGTAGAAGACCATCCCGCTCGGACCGATGACCGGATCCCAGTAATACGTGGGCTGCTCCATCCCGGCCTGCTGCGTGATCCCACCGGTGATTGGCCCGCCCCGATATTCGATGCCGTACGCGATCGTCGGCCAGCCGTAATCCTTGCCCTTGTGCACGACGTTGATCTCGTCGCCGCCGCGCGTGCCGTGCTCGACTTCCCACAGCTCACCCGTGGTCGGGTGCAACGCCGCTGCCTGACTGTTGCGATGCCCGATCGACCAGATCTCCGGCCGAATACCCGCCTTGCCGACAAAAGGATTGTCCTTGGGGATCGAGCCGTCGGCGTTGATGCGGACAATCTTGCCGATGCCGCTGTCCATGTTCTGCGCTTGCATCCGGCCTTCGGTGATCGAGCGATCGCCCTGCGTCACAAACAGCTTACCGTCGCGGCCGAAGACCAGCCGGCTGCCAAAGTGCAGCCGTGAGTTGAGCGTCGGCGCCTGGTGGTAGATCACTTCCACGTTCTCGACACGCGGCGCCGCGGCATCGTCTACGAACTTGCCGCGCGCGACGGCGGTGTTGTTGACGCCACCCTCGCGAGGCTCGGCGTAGCTCCAGTAGATCAATCCGGTCTTGGCGAAATTCGGGTCGACCGCGACGTCCAGTAATCCACCCTGCGAGCGGGCATCGACGGGGGGGAGACCCGCCACCGGTTCGGACAGCTTGCCGTCCGCAGAAATCACGCGCAGCCGTCCTGGACGCTCGGTCACGAGCATCTTGCCGCCCGGCAGAAACGCCAAACCCCAGGGGTTCTGCAGTCCCTCCGCAACCGTGACGACATCGAACGCGACGTTTGCCTTTTGCTCGGGCGCTCGCGTCTGGCCGGCGAACGCGGGCTTCTGGGACGGGGCATTGGGCGGACGCGGATCGACCCCCGCTTCTTGAGCAGCCACGCTCGCGACGCCAACAAGGCTCGCGACTGCGAACACCCGGACAATCAGACTAGACGTCCTGAAGGCCGAAGATCCTTGCGATTGAGTCAAGTTTTTCGGACGGCCTTCAAGACGTCCGCCCCGCCGGAGGCGGGGCAAGACCAGCACCGTGACTAGCGAGGCGGAGCCACACTTGACATGTTCGCCGGTCTGAGGCGGAGTCTCGCTAGTTGTCATGCAACACGTCCCTCTGCTCCATCGTCGCCACGAGCGCGGCTAGCGCCGCGAGCGACGGCAACTCGAAGAAACGACGCCTCGCGTGGTCGGGCGCTTCAGCGTGCTCGTGCGACCAGCTCAGCGCCGCCGGGACATGAACCGCCCATCCTCCTGCCTCGACGACGGGAAGGACATCGGACTTGAGCGAATTGCCAACCATGAGGAAACGGCTGGGATGAATGCCGTGACGATTCAGAATGGCGACATAGACATCAGGCGTCTTATGACTGACGACTTCGACGTGATTGAAGTAGCCGCGCAAGCCTGATCGCTCGAGCTTGGAGGTCTGATGCAGCAGATCCCCTTTGGTGACCAACATCAACGGATAGCCAGCGGCCAAGGTTGCAAGCGTATCGCGTGCACTCTCGAATAACTCTATGTGCTCCGTCAGCATGTCTCGCGCGAGGTCAATCAGCCCCCGGAGATCGCTTCCGGTCACACGCCCACCCGTCAGATCGATTGCCGTTTCGATCAACGACAACGCAAAGCTGGATACTCCGTAGCCAAAATACTGAAGGTTGGCGAGCTCGGTGCGATTGACGCACTGTTCGATTTCTTCCTCGCTGAGCTCGATGCCGACGTCAACCAACAACCGCTGAAACCGCCGCCGGCCCTCGCGGTAGCTGCGCTCGTTGTGCCAGAGAGTGTCGTCCCCGTCAAATGCGATGAGGTCGAATGCTTGCGCCATGCAAAAGAAAAGTATAGCCCTTGCGAACTGAGCGTGCATCGCTCGTCCCTCTTGACTTGATTCATTCGGGCAACGCGGGGTAGGCTCCGAGCGCCCCACCTCGCGGTGTGCGGTAACGATTTGTGCGTCCTCACCATGGAGGCTCTCGTGCGCCATCGATTGCTGACTCTCCTCGTTGCTCTCACCTTTGGTTTCCCGTTCGCGCTTGCGGCCCAGCAGATTACGACCGGCTTGATCCAGGGAGAAGTCCAGGACGCCACGGGAAGCGTCCTGCCTGGCGTGAGTGTCGAGGCTCTTAACGTCGACACCAACCTGGTGCAAAGCCGTGTGACCGACGGCAGCGGCCGATTCGTCCTGCTGCAACTGCCCCCAGGACGTTATCGCGTCACCTTCAGTCTGGCGGGCTTCGCGACCGTCGTACGGGAGGACGTCGTGCTGACCGTAGGACAGTCGATCAATCTGAATCCGCGAATGGCAGTCTCCACGGTCGCTGAAACAATCACGGTTCAGGGGACACCCGTGGTCGAGACGTCACGGGCCGGGGTTGCCACCACGCTCAATCAAACCACGGTCGAAACGACGCCCATCCTTGGCCGCAAATTCGAGGACCTGCTCACGCTCACGCCTGGCGTCAGCGTCGTGCAGGGCCCTGATGGCGATTCGATTACGTTTGCGGGTCAACGGGGGATCTCCAACAACATCAGCCTCGACGGCGGTGACTACAACAACGGATTCTTCGGCGAGCAGGTCGGCGGACAGCGTGCGGCGATTGACATCACGCTCGATGCCGTGAAGGAGTTCCAGGTCATCGCCACCGGCGCCCCGGCGGAATTCGGACGCACCTCTGGCGGCGTCGTCAACGTGGTCACCAAGTCGGGCACCAACGTGCCGAGTGGCAGCCTCTTCCACTACCAGCGGCTCGAGGGATTGAGCAGCGAGCTATCTGATGGGAGCAAGCTCGAGAAGTTTCATCGCGAGCAGTTCGGCGGAACGATCGGCGGCCCGATTCGGCGGGATCGCACGTTCTTCTTTGGCGCCTTCGAGGGCATTACCGGCAACTTCGAGCGTCCGAACTTAAGCCGAGCCATTGGCACGCCCTGCCCCGTCGCGGCGCCAACGCTGGCGGCCAACGAGGGTCTGATTGGCGCAGAGCCTGACTGTCAGCGCGTGGCCCTTTTGAATTTCTTCCGGACGCGGCTCGGCCAGGAGGAAGGCAATCCGATCAGGCATCCAATCACGACCCTGGCGTTTCTCCTCAAGTCCGACACCAACATCAACGCTGCGAATCGCCTCGCGCTGTCCTACAGCTTCAATCACTCGCGGAAGGAGAACGAGACGTTCGACGTGGCCACCTATGGCAACTCGGCCAACGGCATCGAGGGCGATCCCTCGCGCATCAATGTGATCAATGCCAACCTGTTCACGACCGTGGCGTCGAACATGCTCAACGAGTTCCACTTCACGTACGGCCGCGAGACTCGGCCGCGCCGCACCGTGGAATCGAACATCCCCGCCGACACCGCGATGGGTTTCGGACCATCGTTCCGCTTCGGTAATCCGTTCTTCCTGCAGCCCGGTGTGGACGAGCTGCTGTGGCGCACGCAAGTGAAGAACAACTTCTCGGTGGTGATGGGGCGGCATACGGTGAAGATGGGCGGCGAGTGGATGCATACCCTGAACGATCAGGTGTTCCGCGGGTTCTTCACCGGTCGCTATATCTTCGAGAGTGTCCCGGGGTTTCTCCGATACACCTCGCCGGCTGCGCCTGGAGGGTTCGGGCCGCGGACGGTGGCATGCTCGAATGGCTCCTACGTAACAGCGCCCACGGCTTGCCCCGCGGGCAGCACGCCCACGGGCGGACCGCTGTTGCTTTACCTGCAGGGCGCCGGTCCCACGGGCCCGGCAACCGACGCTGCCGGCGCATCGAAGATCACGAACGAAGAGCTGTCGTTGTTCATCCAGGATCAGTGGCAAGTCCGTTCGAACATCACGCTGCAGTACGGGTTGCGGTGGGACGCACAGCTGATGCCGAACACCGTCGATCCACAGACGACTGCGTTTGCGTTCGCGCTCGGAAATCCAGCTTTTCCATCAGACGGCACGATCCCGGATCAATGGAACATGTGGCAGCCGCGTGTTGGGGCCACCTGGGACGCCCGCGGGGACGGGCGTTCTGTGGTTCGGGCCAGCGCGGGAGTGTACTTTGCGAGGCTCAACATGCTCAGCCAGGTCGGCTCAGTGACGACGAATGGCTTGCAACAGCAGACGATTTTTGCGCAAACCGATCTCAACCGTCAGTTCGACGTGCCGCTGCCCATATGGCCAGGCGTGCTGTCGCCCACTGCGCTGCCAGCGGGTCAGTTCCCTGACTTTTCTGGTGTTCGTGTCTTCCACCGCGACTACAAGAACCCTCGCACCTACACGTTCAACGTGGGCTACGAGCAGGAATTCATGCCCAACTGGGCGGCGTATGCAGACTATACGTGGGCGCGAGGCCGCGAGCTGGCGCGGTTCCTCAACTACAACCGGAGCGGTCCGTTCTGCTGCGCGGACGGACCCGGCACGGGCAATGTCTTCGGGTATAGCGCGACGACACCGCTCGGGCCCCGGCTTGGTGAAGTCATGGTCACGACCAGCCTCGGCCGCTCGCAGTACAACGGTCTGACGCTCGGCATGCGCAAGCGGCTGTCAGAGGGATATCAGCTCGAGGTCAACTACGTCCTGTCACGAGACCGAGACGACGACTCGAACGAACGGGATCCATTTACCGATCGCAGCTTCAACTTCTTCGATCCCGAGCTGGACTACGCCCTCTCGGATCGGGACATCCGCCACAAGTTCAACTTGTTCGGCTACTACGAGCTGCCGTGGAGCCTCCGACTGAATACGCGGGTTCAGGCGCGCGGCGCGCAGCCGATTACGCCGAACCCACGGTCGCTGAACGGAGTGGACCGTGGACGCAACACCGACCGGAAGGACAACGAATATTTCAGTCTCGACTGGCGTCTGTCCCGAGCCATCAGGTTGGGCGGCAGCGTCGAACTGCTGCCGACGATCGAGATGTTCAATACATTCAACAATGCCAACAACATCAACCCGTTGACCACGCCTGCGCTGTTCAACTTCGACGGATTCCTTCGGACCGGCGCCGGTGATCCGCGCCAGGTGCAGCTATCGGTGAAGTTGTTGTTCTGATCATCGCCTTGTAAGGTTTTCGCGGCTGCGGCGACTGACTGCAATAGCGGGACTGCACTCCCGCGCGGCAGGAGGTCGCTGTGGTCGGTCGCTCCGTCTGGTTGTCTAGCTGCGCGGTCGCCGGTATGTTGGCGGCCGCGCCAACTGCTCCGCTTGCGCTCCGCACGTGTCATATCGACGGCCTGGCCGAAGAGATCCGCTGCGCGTCGCTCGAAGTCCGGGAGAATCGAAACGCAAGTTCTGGCCGCGTCATCCCGATTCAGATAGCGGTCGTGCCCGCGCTGGTTCGCGATCCGCAGCCGGACCCCTTGGTTCTCCTTGCCGGAGGCCCTGGTCAAGGCGCACGGCAATACGCCCGACTGGTGCCGCGCTTCTTTCAGCGTATCCGGCGCACGCGGGACATCGTCCTCGTCGACCTGCGTGGCACAGGGGATTCGGCGCCGCTGGACTGCCCGATGCCGACAGGAAGCCTTGGGCTTCTGTCGATGACAGAACACCCTCGCGAGATGGCCCGTCGGTGTCTCGTCAGCCTTGACGCGGATCCGCGATTCTACACGCACCGCAACGCGCTTGCCGATCTCCGGGATGTGCTCCAGCGCCTCGGCTACGAGCGCGTCAATCTCTGGGGCGGCTCGTGGGGCACGCGATCGGCTCTGGTGTTCGCCGCCACCTATCCCGATCTGGTTCGCAGCGTGGTCCTCGATGGTGCGGTCGCTGCCACGCTGGAATTCCCGTGGTCGTATCCGGTCGATGCAGATGCGGCCCTCAATCGACTTTTCGAGGATTGCCGGCGCGACGTGTCGTGCCAGAAGACGTTTCCGAACGCTCGAGAGGATTTCTCGCGTTGGCTTGCGACACTCGAGCGTGTTCCGCTCACGACGGTGGTGGCCCATCCTCGGTCCGCGAGACCGGTTGAAGTTCGGATCACTCGCGCGGCGGCCTCTGAAGTGCTCCGGGCAGCTTTGTACGCGCCGACCGAGGCCAGCCGCATTCTGATGGCGGTCGACCGCGCGCGTGCCGGTGACCCGGCTCCTTTTGTGGCGCTCGCCGAACGCGGCGCCCGTTGGTCAATCGACACCATGGCGCTCGGCCAGACCATGAGCATTCTCTGCTCCGAGGATGTCGGCCGGCATCGTGCGTCACAAACGGCCCCGACAACACTGATTGCCGCGACCGCCGTGGACTTCTGGCACGAGAGCTGCGCGGAATGGCCGAAGGGACCGCCGCTCGACATCAACGAGCACACGGTACTGGCGGTGCCTGCGCTGATTCTGTCCGGCGCGCTCGATCCTGTGACTCCGCCGTCTCGCGGCGAAGCCATGCGTCGTCATTTTCCGGACAGCCTTCATGTGGTGGCGCCTGGCGGCGGCCATAACGTCTCGTTCAGCGGGTGCATTCCACAGCTCATTGCGGACTTCGTCGAGCATGGAACCTGGCGCGCGCTCGACGCATCTTGCGCCGGGAAGATCGTGCGACCGCCGTTTGTGACGTCGCTCGCGGGAGGCTTGCCATGATTCAACTGGAAAGGTTGCACAAACGGTTCGGCCCAACGGTCGCCGTCAGCGACGTCTCATTGGTTGCCCGCGATGGTCAAGTCACAGGGTTGCTAGGGCCGAATGGTGCAGGCAAAACGACCACGCTTCGAATGCTCACTGGGTTGCTCTCGCCGACGCGCGGAAGGGTCACGATCGACGGCGTTGACGTCCATCGAGATCCCAGCGGCGCGCGAGCCCGGCTGGGAGTGCTTCCCGAAAGTGTCGGGCTCTACGATCGTCTGACCGTCCGCGAGCATCTCGTTTATGCGGGAACGCTGCACGGTCATCGTGGCGTCGAACTAGCCCGTCGCGTCGACTGCATCATCGAACGCGTTGCACTCGGGCGCGTCGCTGGCCGGCGGACGGCCGGTTTGTCGCTCGGCGAGCGACGGCGCGTAGCGCTCGCACGTGCGCTGGTGCACAAACCCGCCAACGTGGTGCTCGACGAACCGACCAATGGTCTCGACGTCCTTGGTGTGCGCGACGTCCGGACCGAGATCAGGCGTCTGTCGGCGGAGGGATGCGCCGTCGTCGTGTCCACTCACGTCATGCCGGAGATCAGCGCCGTCTGCGACCGCATTGTCGTGCTTTCGCACGGTCGCGTCGTTGCGGAAGGTGCGCCGCGAGACATCCAGGCGCGCGCAGCCGCACCGACGCTCGAGGAGGCGTTCGTTCGCGTCATCGGGTCGGCGGAGGGGCTCAACGGATGATGCGCCACATTTGTACAGTCCTCAAAAAGGAGAGCATCGACGCTTTCCGGGATCGCCGATCGCTCGTCTCGGCGTCGATGTATGCCGTGTGGGCGCCCATCGCCATCGCTTTCGCACTGAGCGCGGTGGCACGCGATCGCTCGGCCGACGATTCAGTCACCCTCGCCGTCGAGGGTCGCGGCAGGGCGCCGGCGCTCGTGTCGTACTTGGAACAACAGGCGGTGACGGTGATTGAGGCACCGGCGGATACCGCCGCCGCTGTGCGCGCGGGACTCCTTCAAGTAGCGCTCGTAGTCCCCGCAAACTACGGGTCGCGCTTCGAGGCCAGCGAACCAGCGCCAATTGAAGTGCTCTACGATGGTGCCCGGTCCGGGTCGGTTGCGCGAGCGGAACGGGTCCGCCGTCTCGTTGACGGATACACCAGGCAGGTCGCTGATACCCGCCTCCTGTTCAGGGGGATCGCGCCAGAGGTCGTCGACGTCGTGGAAGTTCAGGATCGGGACTTATCCACAGCGGCTGGCAGAGCTGGCCGTCTCCTCGCAATGCTCCCGGTCTTCCTGCTGGTTGCGGCGTTCGCCGGAGGTATGAGCGTCGCCATCGACGCGACCGCGGGTGAGCGCGAGCGCGGATCGCTCGAATCCCTCCTCGTCCATCCCGTGCCGCCAGCGGCGTTCGTGCTCGGTAAGTGGGGCGCTGCCGTTCTCATTAGTGCCGGCTGTACAGGACTCATGATCGTAACGACTGCCTTGGTGTTACGACTGCCTCAGGTCCGCGCCATCGATCTCCCGATTGGGCTTTCCGCGGCGGATGCGGCTGCAGTTGCACTGGTGTTATTGCCGTTGTCCCTCCTTGCACCGGCGCTGCAGATGCTCGCGTCAGTGTTTGCCACCAGCTACAAAGAGGCCCAGACGCAGGTATCCCTGTTGCTAATGGTGCCGGCCGTTCCGGGTTTTCTCATTGCGTTTGGATCACTGGGCGATCAGCCGTGGACGAGGATCGTCCCTATCGTTGCGCAGCAGGTGCTTGTCATCGATGTTCTGGCGGGACGTTCTCTTCAACTGATAGCCGTCTGGATGGCCGCAGGTTTCACAGTGATGGCTACGGTCGCAGCGCTTGCAGCGACCGCTCGGCTGCTCGTTCGCGAGCGAGTGATCAAAGGCGACGCCTGATGGCCGAGGACCGCGAGGCGCGGTTTCTTCGGATCCTCGATGCGCACGGCGCCGCGCTCAGGCGGCTGACCGCCGGGTACGAGCGCGATGCGGGGCGGAGGCAGGACCTGGAACAGGAAATCCATCTCGCGGTCTGGCAAGCACTGCCGTCCTTCGCCAACACATGTTCAGAACGGACATTCGTATTTCGCGTCGCTCACAACCAGGCCATCAGTCACATCCGGCATTGGCGGCTGCGTTCGGCGGATCCACTCGATGACGAAACAGTGATTCCGGATTCGGCCGCGAACCCGGAGCAGGCTGCTAGCCAGGCACAGCGGCGCACGGCGCTGGCTGCCGCAATCCGACAACTGCCACTTGGATCTCGTCAGGTGATTCTCCTTCTGCTCGAAGGCCTGAGTCATAGGGAGATCGGCGACGTGCTTGGCATCACCGAGGGCAACGTGGCGGTGCGAGCGACGCGAGCCCGTCGAGCGATTGCGGACGAGATGACGGCTGCAAAGGAATCTCGATGACCGAACCAAATGACGAACTTCAGCAGTGGATGACGGCGTGGCACGAGCCCGACATGTCGCCGACCGTCGGGGACGCACTCAGAGGCTACGTGCGGCGGCGGAGTGCGCTGCTCACGACGTGGATTGTGGCGGAAACCACGGTGGGGATTGTCGCCGTGGCACTGCTCGTCTATCTCGCCTGGTACCGCCCCGACCCGATCGAGCGGGCAGTGATGGGAACACTCGCGCTGGCCTGCGCGGCGGTGTTGTTGTTTGGCTGGTGGAACTGGCGCGGGCAGTTGCGTGCGGTCGGTGAAACAACCGCGGTCTACCTCGAGCTGGCAACAACACGGCTGGTTCGCGTTCGACGGAGTCTGACCGCGGGGTGGCTGCTCTTGGGCGCGGAGATGGCCGCCCTGACCCCATGGGTGTGGTATCGAACGCGCGGGGACGCTTCGATTGCCATCTGGCCGTGGGTCCTGTTGGTCACTCTCGGAGTTTTGGCTGTCGTCTGGTTGATTGCAATCGGTCGATTGGTCCGCCGCGAGGAGGTGATCGTCGAAGAACTACGACGTCAATACAGGGATCTCGACTAGACCTACTCTCTGTCCACGCGAAACGCGCGACTACCGACGGACTTGTCGTCCAGAAAGACCTCGACGTTGTAGTCGCCGGGTGGGACACCACCAGTGCCTTGGAGATGAAACTCGGTTGCGGCCGCGCCCTTGTACGACACGGTCTTGCTCGGCTCATCGACTACACGGCCGGCGTACGTCCAACGCGCACGGAACGTTCCCTTCCCAGTCTCCGTGGTCAGCACCGAGACGTAGATGGTGTCGCTGGTCTTGAACGTCGTCGTGTGACTGGCGACGCTGTTATCAGGATTGAGTGATCGGCCGAGCTGAATCGTCGTCACATTGAGCGGCCCTGAGGGTCCGCAGCCAAGAGTCCACGCAAGGGCGACGGTCAGTGTGACGTGACACGCGGATGTGCGCAACACGTGCTAATTGTAAACGGTCTCTCCGACAGGCGCTTCGATCCATAGTGGAATATGCGTCTGCTTCGCCAGATTGCTGTCGCATGCATCTGCCTGGTGCCGCTCGAAGCATCGGCCCCCCAAGGCCGCTCCGTGGCGCCAGCCAAAACGGTTGCGACCTCCAAAGTACAGCTCACCCGCAACGGTACAACTGTCGCCCTGCCCTATGTCCGCGCGGCACGTTTCCTTCCGGTGGAGGGACCCCCGCGGCTGCATCTGCTGTTTGCGACGGTTGCACCGATGGACGTCGTGCTCGTTAGTCCTTTCGGGGAGGATCCGGCCTCGATCAACCGGTGGGCCGTCCTTCACGAAGAGGTCGCGGCCGTCGTCAGCATGACCGCGGGCGAGGAGCAGAACTACATGGTGATGCTGGCAGCAGGTTCGTTCTCCTCTGCCGCTGGCGGCACCAAGATGGACGGCGAGATACGCGGAGCATTCAGGAAGCTTCACGTCACCGACGAGCGCATCACGGGCGAGATCAGGCTCGAGGAGCCGGGAATCTTGAGTGGCACCTTTGACGTCCCCGTCGAAACCACCCGAGAGATACCCTTTACGACAGGGACGCACGTCGCGACAAGCGTGCAGGCGATCGTGCTCGTGGCCTATGCTCGCGCGATGAGCAACCTCGACCTGAAGGCCGCGCAAGCATTGTCCGCGTCGAACGTCGAGCAGGAGTTCAACGCGGCCCGGCAGGAACTGGGCGCGAAATACGTCGTCCAGATGATTGAAGAGAGATATGGCGATATCACGCAATTCGAAGAGGACCTCGCATCGGCGGACGCGTCGCTGCGTGTATCCGGCGACACGGCTCAGATCCGGATCCAGAGAGACGTGAAAAGTCCTTTTCCGGAAACTCGCACACAGACCTTCAACTTCGTCCGCCTGAACGGTATGTGGAAGGTCAGATAATCGGCGCCTCGGCGGAGAGATACTCCCGCTCCGCGCGTCTGATGGCTTTGTACCTCGCGAACACCGCCCGCGCGTCCTCGAGTCCAACTGCCGATCGCCAGGTGCTGCCTCGGAACGTGTGTCTGAGCATGCTCGGCCAATGTCGCAAGACAAACCATGGGTAGTGTCGGATCGCTGCGGGCAAGTGGCGCAACTTCATCCACCGCTCCGCGTGCCAGCGCATGAATTCGATTTCCTCGGCAGTCAGATGCTCGCTTCTCACGACCGCGGTCGTGCCGTCGTATTCTTCAGGTTCTTCGCTGACGATTAACCCGCGCTCGCGAAAATCTTTGGTCATCGGCGTGCCAGGATACGGCGTTGGGTGCTGAATGTACGGCCAGTCCACGTGCTTGCGTGCGAACGCGAGGTTGGTTTCGATGGCTTCGCTCGTGTCACCAGGATTTCCCACGATGATGCCACCCACAACATAGAGCCCGGCGCGATGTAGCAGCTCGATCGCTCGTAGCGTCGCGTTTCCCGTCCGTCGGCCACGCTCACGGGTTGCGTTCTTGGCTGAAGCCTTCAGGAACTCCAGGTCTTCTTCAATCACGTTCTCAATCCCGAGAAAAACGTAGCGGAATCCCGCGGCTCGCATCAGTGGCGCGAGCGCGTCGCCGTGATTGGCGATCGAGGAAGTCATCGCCTGGACTATGTAGTGGAGGTCGTTGAGGCCGGCATCGATGATCGCGTGGCACAGTGCTTCGAAGCGTGTGACGTTCAACGTAATGTTGTCGTCGACGATGAAGATCGCGCGCGCCCCCCGCGCACGCGCGTCGGCAATGTCCGCCAGCACGCGATCAAAGGTGAACGTATGAAAATTGCGGCCGCGCATCTCGATGATCGAGCAAAAGCTGCAGTCGTACGTACATCCGCGTGACGTCTCGACAATGTCGATGGGCCGCCCCATGAACGTGTAGCCTTCGAGTACCCTGGCGTCGCGGTTCGGCAACGCAATCGTCCCATCCTCGAGCCTGTGCACGTGACGCGGCGGGCCATGGCGGAATCGCTGGCCATCGTGGACCGAAAGCCCCGCAATTGGCGCACCCGACGGATGTTCGACTTCGCGGAGGAAATCGCGAAACGTGAGATCGCCTTCCCCACGAATGACAAAGTCGATGCCGTCGCCGGGTGCTTCGTAGGCGTCTGGCGCCAGGCTTGGGTCGTAACCTCCCGCAACGATGCGAACGCCTGGTTTCATTCGTCGGATGAGCCGAGCAATCTTCAGGGCGGTCCGACGTTGAAAGGTCATCACCGACAGACCAACCACATCCGGCTCGAGCTCACGCATCAGCCGCTCGACCGTCCGGCGCACGGCGTGCTGTACCAGGACGAGATCGGCAACGGCCACCTGATGATGTGGGTCCACATTGCCGGCGATCGACGTCAACGCGCCGTTCGGCATGCGCACGGTCAATGATGGTGCGTGCTCGAACGAGTCGGGCATCGAGAACAGCAGGGCTCGCATGATGGTCTCGCGCTCGCAAGGATACGCTTGACAACCGCGCAAAGCGAAAACATTGTTGGGGCGGATGAGCCTGCGTGCCGTGCACTCGAGATTCGCCGCGGTGATCCTTGCATTCGCCGCTATCGGGGGATCCTCGAGGCCGGAAGGGGTCCTCGACTCCCCTCAGGTTCCCGCAAAGCGCGCAGGTGTTGAAGCTCAGCGCGACACTTCCGGGAGACTTCAAATTGCGGCACCGCAGCGATCGTTTCGACAGGGTGCAGTCGCGCTGCTGACAATCACGCCACCGCGTCCAATAACACGTCTCGAAGGCGAGGTATTCGGCCGAGGCATTGCCACCTGGTCAGCCAGCAGTTCACTCGTCTGGCACGCACTTGTCGGGATTCCCCTCGACGGCGCATCCGGATCTCACGAGGTTGTTCTTCGAGCGGCAGACGCGGGCGGCCAGACCATTGACGGCCGTACGACACTCCGCATCCTGCACGCTCAGTTTGCGACGCGACGCCTTCGTGTCGATTCACGTTTCGTCGATCCGCCGGAATCTGCTGCCGAGCGCATCGCGCGTGAAGCGAGGATGCTCACTGACCTTTGGTCAGAGGCAAAGGGTGAACGGCTGTGGCGTGGTCCATTCCGCCTGCCGGTACCCGGAGTGGCGACGAGCAGCTTCGGCCGCCTGACGATTCTGAATGGCCAATCGCGCGGCCGCCACCAAGGCGCTGACTTTCACGCCGTAGAAGGGACACCTATTCACGCACCCAATGCGGGTGCCGTCGTCCTGGCCGGCGATCTCTACATGTCAGGAAACACGATTGTGCTCGACCACGGGGATGGACTGTTCTCGCTTCTCGCGCACTTGTCGCAGATTCGAGTCCAGGCTGGCGCCCGCGTCGCACGAGGGGAGGTCATCGGCGACACGGGCGCCACAGGGCGAGTGACGGGACCGCATCTACACTGGGCCGTTCGGTTGCGTGGGACCAGTGTCAATCCGTTATCGCTCGTCGCCGCCCTCGCGAAGATAAGGGATTCACAGGGAGGTCAGGGAGATCCGCGAGCTCCTGTGATTCCTCAGATCGTGAGCAATCGATCGAAAAACGACCGATACCGCCGCAACGCCATGCGCAGATCTTCGGTCGACGATCGGTCGCCCCGGTCCCACTGATGGTCGAGCGTCGATTTTTCCTCCTTGAACACTTCTACCAACCGCGTCACGACTTGCGTCACGAGCGCATCGGCCTCCTCAACAGCCCTCCGTGGCTCGTCGACGAAGCCGGTCTGAATTGCATCCCATCGGCTCCGCAGCGCCAAGGCCTCGTCGTCGTGAAACAGAGCCGCGTGTCGAGCATCGTTTGCGACCGTGTCGGGGACTGCTGGTGTCGGTTCTGGTCCGCCCTTCATGACGCCCTCCTGTGATGACGATCATCGACTTCGAGAAGGTCATCGAACAGCGCGCGATAGTTGACAACGGCAACCCGCAATTCCTCGGTGCCGGCCTCGCCGCGCTCGCGGCGCTGCATCAGCGCCTGTGCGGTCCGATAGTTCTCGACCACGTTCGGATGATCGACGGAGACGTCATCGGCTCGTCGCTCGAAGTCCTCGATTGGATAACCGCGTGCGGTCATCACCTGCGTCACCAAATTGTCGGCCTCGGCCACAGCAGCGTTGGGGTCATCGACAAAGCGTGCCTGCACCCGGCGCCATTCCTGCGCGAATGCGTCAGCCTGCTCCTGAGTCAAGGGATGCAGCTTGAAGCGATCCACGCGAGCGGCGCGCTCCCTCAAGACGGCATCTGCTTCTGCCGGGGTGCCAACCGCTCGGACAGTGCGTTCGTATTCGGGACCAAAGCGCTGCCGTAGCTGCTGACGACGTTGCCGGCTCATGAACGCCCATGCGGCAATACCGACGAGCACAATCGCGGCGGCAACTACAACGACCATCAGAGTTTGTGAATCCACGGGCCCTCCTCATGGCTTAGGTATCGCAACGACCGTTCCATGCCACGCCGGCGGGTTTGTTTCGAATGTTGCGTGTACTGGCTGGATACAATGAGCACCGTCACTCTGACAGACTGACGTCCTATGGCCACAGACTACCGCCGCGTTGCCGACTTTCTGCGGCACGCTGTCGCTGACAAGCCACCCGAGCAAATTGCCAAGCTTCAGCCGCGCCATGACCCGCTCCCGCCTCGTGTCCCGAGCGGGGCTGAGGTTACGCCGGCCGTCATCGAGACGCGCTGGCAGGTGCCAGGTCTTCCACAATCGGCACGAGATGCCCTGCTCGACGAACGCTTCGAAGCCGAAGCCGGACGGTATGCACGCAACATCGAAAACCTCATCGGCACAGTGCGCGTTCCTGTCGGTCTGATTGGTCCGCTTCGCGTGAACGGTCTCTACGCCAACGGCGATTACTACATCCCGCTCGCCACTACCGAAGCTGCGCTCATTGCCTCGCACTCGCGTGGCGCTCGCTTGCTGTCCGAAGCCGGCGGCTGCACGACATTGCTGCTCAATGAAGGCGTCAGCCGCGCACCTGGATTTGCTTTCGATTCAATCGTGGATGCGGCGCTCTTTGTCGCTTGGGCAACAACTCAGATGGAGGCCTTCGGTCGCGTGGCCAGCGAAACCACGCGCTACGGGCGGCTCGTGGATTTGCAGATCACACTCGAAGGCAATCACGTGTACCTCGGGTTCGAGTTCACGACCGGTGATGCCTCGGGTCAAAACATGGTCACGATTGCAACCGACGCGATCTGCCGTTACATCACCGCCAATTCACCGATGGCCCCGCGCTACCACTTCGTCGAAGCCAACTTGTCGGGAGACAAGAAGGCCACAACCCACTCGTTTATGTCCGTCAGGGGCCGAAAGGTCACTGCGGAGGTACGGGTATCGGCAGCACTTCTTACAGAACGGTTGCACACCACCGCGGCGCGGCTGATGGACTATTGGCGCATGTCCGCACTGGGGGGCGTCATGAGCGGCAGCATTGGCGTGCAAGGGCATTACGCCAACGGCCTCGCGGCCCTGTTCATTGCGACCGGACAGGACGCGGCGTGCGTGGCCGAGGCGGCTGTCGGAGTGACGCGATTCGAGCCGCTGGACGACGGTGGTCTATATGCATCGGTAACGTTGCCCAACATGATTGTCGGCACCGTGGGCGGTGGAACCGGGCTCCCGACGCAGCGCGCGTGCCTGGAGATCATGGGGTTGGCCGGCGTTGGTCATGCACGCGCTTTTGCGGAAGTCGCCGCCGCGCTCGTCCTAGCCGGGGAGTTGTCAATTACGGGAGCGCTCGCGGCTGGGCACTTCACCGAAGCACATCAGCGGTTGTCCCGTTCCCCTTCCCTGTGAAGCGCTGGGTCATCTATCAACGCGAACGCTTTCCGCTCATTGGACATGCGCCGCTCGTCGCGGCGTTCAGCGTATCGGCCGTGTGCTTTTCGCGGCTGTCTCGTGGTCAGTCGGGCCTTCCGGATGCAAAGAGCGTCTTCGTAGCTTTTCTCACCGCGCTCTTCTTTTTTTTGCAGCTGCGCATCAGCGACGAGTTCAAGGACTTCGAGGAGGATTCGCGCTACCGGCCGTACCGGGCGGTCCCGCGCGGCCTCGTGACGTTGCGCGAGCTGGCATGGGTGGGCATGGCGGCAGGCATCGTCCAACTTGCACTAGCCGTTTGGCTGGCGCCGTCACTGATTTGGTTGCTGGTCCTTGCCTGGGGGTACCTCGCGGCGATGACCCGCGAGTTCTTTGTGCCCGAATGGCTGAAGGCCCGGCCGGTCATGTACATGCTCAGTCACATGGCGGTGATCCCCCTGATCGATCTATACGCGACGGCGTGTGACTGGCGCGTTGCGGGCCTGCGTTGGCCACCCGACGGCCTGTACTGGTTTTTGATCGTCAGCTACTTCAACGGCATTGTCGTCGAGGTCGGGCGCAAGATCCGCGCCCCCGACGACGAAGAACCGGGCGTCGAAACATATTCGGCGCTTTGGGGGCGATCGACCGCGTTGGCGGTGTGGTTGAGTGCGGCGGCGGCAACAGCGCTGTTTGCCTGGCAGGCTTCGCGGCAGATCCACTTCGAGCGCCCGGTTACGTGGCTGCTTCTGGTGGTTCTGGGAGTCTGCGCAACGCTCGCCCTCCGGGTCAACCGGCGACCGACGCGTGGGAGCGGGAAGATGATCGAGCTCGCATCTGGCGCGTGGACGCTCGTGATGTACCTCAGCCTCGGCGCACTGCCTGCGTTACTGATGTCCAAGACAACGCCGTGAATTACGTCATCTTTTCTCGAGAGGCGGACGCCGACACCACTGCACTGGGTGGCAAAGCGCGCGCGCTCAAAGTGCTTGGCGATGCCGGGCTGCCGATCCCGGACTGGTTTGTCGTCTCGCCTGACGCGTTCTGGGCGAGTCTGCCGGCCGAGGCGCGCCAACAGCTCGCGCATGCGACGAGCGACGGAGACGTTGCGGCAGCGGTGGCCCAGGTGGAGCCCTCGGCAGATGTCCGCGAGGCGCTGGTCCGTGGGATCGAGCAACTATGCGCGGACGGGTCGCTCGTCGCCGTCAGATCGTCAGCAAGCGATGAAGACGGCGCCGCCCATTCGTTCGCGGGACAGCTCGAGACGTTTCTTTTTGTCCGGCCTGCCGATGTGGCCGACAGGGTGGCGGCGGTCTGGCGCTCGGGCTTCAGCCCGCGCATTGTGGCGTATCGGCGCCAACACGGTCTCGAACTCGCGCCAAAGCCGCCCGCGGTGCTCGTTCAGCGGATGATCGATGCGTGCACCTCGGGAGTCGCGTTCAGCGCAGATCCCGTCAGCGGACGCCGGGGCATCGCCGTTGTGAGTGGTGCGCCGGGGCTCGGCACTGGCATTGTGTCGGGCGACTGCGACGCCGACACATGGCAAGTCGATCGGGGCGGAACGATTACGGGGCGACACATCGTTCGCAAGCCGATTGTTCACCGGCGCGATCCCGGCAGTATCGAGGGGGTGCGCGCCGAAGCTGTCGCCGACGATCAAGCGAGCCGTCCCGCGCTGGCTGATGAAGCCGTGACCGCGGTCGCCGCGATGGCGCGTCGCGCCGAGCGCTATTTTGGCCGGCCACAAGACATCGAGTGGGCGTACGGCGGTGACGAACTCTATCTTCTTCAGTCGCGCCCGATCACCTCTCTTGCGCCACTGCCGGATCCCGACGGGCATCTCACCCTCTGGGACAACAGCAACATCGTCGAAAGCTATAGCGGCGTGACGACACCACTGACCTTTTCGTTTGCGTCGGAGATCTACGAGCACGTCTACCGACAGTTTTGCCGAATGATGCGCGTGCCGGCGTCACAAATCGCCAAACACGATCAGACGTTTCGCAACATGCTCGGGTTCGTCCGCGGACGCCTGTACTACAACCTCCTCAACTGGTACCGCGTGCTCGCGCTTTTGCCAGGATTCACCGTCAGCCGGCAGTTCATGGAACAGATGATGGGCGTCCGCGAGGGATTGCCCGAACCGTTGGTGCAAGAGATTTCCGCGCGCCGGGGAATCGAACGGATTGCCGACGCGATGCACATGGCCAACAGCATGATCGGGCTGGTCGTCCAGCATTTCCTGATCAATCGCCGCGTCCGCGCCTTTTACGATCGGCTGGACGAGGCGCTCGCGCCGCCGAATCCGTCTCTCGCTGATCGCCGGCCCGACGAGCTTGTTGCGCACTATCGTGAGCTGCGCGAACGGCTGTTACTCCACTGGGATGCGCCTCTCGTGAACGATTTCTTCGCGATGATCTTTTACGGCGCTCTGCGGAAGCTCGCGCAATCATGGTGCGGCGATCGCGAGGGCACGCTCCAGAACGACTTGATCAGCGGACAAGGAGAGCTCGTCAGCGCCGAGCCAGCCGTCCGATTGCGACGCCTGGCCAATCTCGCGCGTGAGAACCCGTCATTCACCGCGCTGCTGGTGAATGCTCCGGCCCGGCACATCGAGGAGGCGATGGCGAGCCACCCGCCGTTTGCCGCGGAATACCAAGCGTATCTCGACAAGTTTGGTGAGCGTTCGGTCAACGAGCTCAAGCTCGAGACGGCCACCTTGCACGATGATCCATTGCCGTTGCTTCGCAGCATCGGCCGTCTTGCCCAGCAATCACCCAGCCCGTCAACTGTATCCGGCGAGGGTCTCCGCGAAGCTGCTCGTCACCGTGTCAAGGTCACGCTGGCCAATCATCCACTCCGGCGCCTCGCATTCGGCTGGGTGCTCCGTCACGCGCGGGCACGCGTTCGCGATCGCGAAAACCTGCGACTCGAGCGGACGCGGCTTTTTGGGCGCGTGCGGCGCACGTTTCTCGAGTTGGGCCGGCGATTCAGTGCGGTGAATGTTCTGGATAATCCGCGGGACATTTTCTACCTGGAAGTCGATGAGGTCCTGGCGTTTGTCGAAGGACGCTCGACTTCTACCTCTCTTCGAGATCTCGTCGCCATTCGTCGGCGAGAATTCGAAGAGTACGAGCGTTTGCCTGCACCCGCCGATCGGTTCGAAACACGAGGAATCGTCTACCACGGCCACGCATTTCAAGATCTCACCGCACCGGCGATTGCGGTCGGCGATGAGCGCCGCGGCACGGGGTGCTCACCCGGTGTGGTCCGTGGGCCGGTTCGCGTGGTGACCGACCCGCGCGATATCGATCTCGAGCGTCGTGCCGTGCTCGTCGCGGAACACACGGATCCCGGCTGGATCATGATTTTCCCGTCGGCCTTGGGGGTTCTGGTCGAGCGCGGGAGTTTGCTGTCACACGCTGCCATCGTCGCGCGCGAGCTTGGTATTCCTGGTGTCGTATCGATTCCGGGAATCACCAAATGGCTGCGGGACGGCGACTGGGTGGAATTCGACGGCAGCACGGGAATCGTGCGGCGGATTGAAAAACCCGACGCCGGCGAGGCCTCCGTTGCGCAGTGAAGCCGCCGCTCACGCGGATTTCAAGGAGATCCGGTATGCGCAGGTTTGGGAGGATGCCGATGTCCTGCTCGAGGGTCTCGACGTTCGGCCCGGACACGTCTGCCTTTCGATCGCGTCCGCCGGCGACAACGCGCTCGCGCTTTTGACCCGAGACCCGGCACGCGTTATCGCTCTCGATCTGAATCCGGCCCAGCTCGCTTGCCTCGATCTCCGAGTGGCCGCGTACCGCGAGCTCACGCATCACGAGCTCCTGGAACTGATCGGATCGCGGGCGTCGTCGCGACGAGCAGCGTTGTATGCGCGCTGTCGATCCGCGCTGTCGACTGACGGCCGCCGCTTCTGGGATGGGCGCGGTGCGGCGATCGACGCCGGCATCGGCAGCGCCGGGAAGTTCGAGCGATACTTCGCACTGTTTCGGAACCGCATCTTGCCGCTGGTTCACCCGCGCCGGCGTGTCCTCGACTTGCTGACACCGCGCGACCGTTGCGGCCGCGAGCGCTTCTACACGGACCAGTGGGACACCTGGCGATGGCGGTTGTTGTTCCGTCTGTTCTTTTCTCGGACGGCGATGGGCCGACTGGGGCGGGACCCTGAGTTCTTCCGGTATGTATCGGGGGATGTCGCTTCGCGCATTCTCGAGCGGACCCGTCATGCCCTGACCGAATTGGATCCTTCCGCGAACCCTTATCTTCATTGGATTCTGACCGGTACTCACGGGGAGGTGCTGCCCCTCGCCCTTCGCCACGAACACTTCGATCACATTCGCGCCAATCTGGATCGGCTCGAGTGGCGGCGCGAATCGGTCGAGGAGTTTGTCGCGATGGCAGGCTCTCACGCAATCGATCGCTACAATCTTAGCGACCTCTTCGAGTACGTTTCGTTGGATCATTACCATCGGGTCCTCGACGGGTTGGTTCAGGCCGGCCGTCCGAAGGCGCGTCTCGCGTACTGGAACATGCTCGCGCCGCGAAGGAGACCCCAGTCGATGGCCCACCGCCTGCAATCTCTCGATGCTCTCGCGACCAACCTGCATCGCGTCGATCACGCGTTTTTCTACAGCGCGTTCGTCATCGAGGAGGTCGTCTGAACGGCGTCCTCGAGATCACCGGCAACCCGTGGATGGCCATCGCTCTCTTCATGGCAGCCTTCCTCGCATTGCTGGGCGGGCTCGAGGTGTTCCGGCGACGATGGTCTCCGCATCCAGAGCTGCCGAGAAAAATCATGCATGCGGGTTCCGGCCTCCTCACGTTGTCGTTCCCATTTCTGTTCACGGAGCTGTGGCCGGTCCTGCTCCTCACAGCGGGCAGTGCGCTTGTGTTGGCCGCGATCAAATTCCTGACGCCTCTACGGCAACGGCTTGGACGACTCGTCAGCGGAGTCTCACGCACCACGATGGGCGAAATCTACTTTCCAGTTTCGGTGGCGATCGTGTTCTGGCTCTGGCTGGCGTCCGGAAAGTCTCCCCTGCTCTTCTGCGTTCCAATCCTCGTCCTGACCCTGGCGGACGCCACCGGAGCGCTCATCGGCATCCGATATGGGCAGACCCGTTTCACCGGCGCCAGCAAGAGCGTCGAGGGTTCCATTGCTTTCCTGGTCGTGGCTTTCTTCTGCATCCACGTGCCGCTGCTGGTGTGGTCCTCGGCCGGCCGCGCCGAGACGCTGCTCATCGCGTTGACGATGGCGCTGCTCGTGATGGTCCTGGAAGGGAGCGCATGGCGAGGCTTGGACAACCTGTTCATTCCGATTGGGGGATTTTTTCTATTGCAGACATTCCTAACGCTTGACGCTCAAGCGTTGCTCACGCGACTTCTGGTCACGGTGGGATTGGTTGCGGGCGTCCTGGCCTCGCGCCGCTCGACGACGATGCTGGATGATTCGCTGCTGGCGGGGGCCTTTCTTTGTTACGTCACGTGGGCGCTGGCGGGTTGGCGTTGGGTGGCCCCTCCCGCCATCGCCTTCGTTGGCTTCTCATTGAATTCACCCGACGTGACCGACAGCGGTCGGCGGTTTCATACCATTGCCGCGATGCTGGCCGTCTGGGCGGCTGCGATTGCCTGGTTGGGATTGGCGAAAACTTACGGCAGGCCGGACTTCATCTACCCGTTTACGCTCGTATTTGCGGCTCATATTGCGATTTTTGTGTTGAGTCGGACGGCACACCGGCATGCAGCGCGCCCGATCGGCTCGCTGGCACGCCAGGCCATCCTCCAAAGTTGGGTGATGCTGTTCGTGCCGTTCGTTGGATTCATGGGTGTGACTACTCGCAACATTCAGCTCGCGGCGAGCGCGGGCCTTTGGATCGCCGCAGCTGTTGCTGTGTTCGTCAGCACCGAGCCGGGCATTCGCGACACGCCGCAAAGCGTCGCTCGATGGGTCCGGCAGGCGGCGAGCGCCGGCCTCGGTTCTGCACTTGGCTGGCTCGCAATGGTGACCCTCGATAGGCTCACGTAAGCGAGCGTCGGAATTCACGGGGAGATCAAGGAGTTCAGGGAGAGAAATGTCCTCCCAGATCTCCACGAGCTCCCCGTAGGACGAATGTCTGGTTGGATGCTCAACTCAAGTGAACTCCGGGTTCAGTGCTATGGCGACCCTGATCGAGCTCGAGGCCGATGATAACGTGCCAGCAGTCCTCGCGGGCGCGCTGGCAACGGCGGTGACGGCGGACGAGTTGCTCCGCCACCGGCCCGATCGCCACTTGATGCTCGTCGATGACATGTCAGGGCTACAAGCGCGGGTTTCTTGCTGGTGGACCGACGCCCCGTCGATCGTCGGTCAACACGTCGGCGTCGTCGGACACTATGCGGCCAATGATGAGACCAGCGGCGTCGCCATACTGACTGAGGCTTTGCAACGCTTAGCACGGGCAGGTTGCACCATCGCCGTGGGGCCGATGGACGGCAACACGTGGCGACGATACCGCTTCGTGATCGAACGCGGCGACGAGCCCCCGTTTTTTCTCGAGCCCGACAATCCCGACGCGTGGCCAAATCATTTCACACACACCGGGTTCAGTGTGTTGACCACCTACACGTCGGCATTGACCACCGCGCTTGCGCACGAGAATCCTCTTCTCGACCAGACGCAGGAGCGCTTCCGTGAGCAGGGCATTACCGTCCGGTCGATGAGCCTCGCGCACGCCGACGAAGAGTTACGGCGCATTTTCCAGCTGTCGCTCGACAGTTTTCGGGGCAATTACCTTTACACGCCGATCACCGAGCAGGAATTTCTGGAACAGAACCAACGCGTGCTGCCATTCGTGCTGCCGGACTTGGTACTCCTCGCTGAACGCGCTGGGGAACTCGTCGGGTTTCTTTTTGCGGTGCCCGATGTGATACAGCGCCAGCGTGCGGGCGCCGTTGACACACTCATCATCAAAACGGTCGCCGTATCGCCTGGCGTCGCCAACGCAGGGCTCGGGGGGTTGCTCGTGGGGTTGGTCCAGCGCCGAGCGCGCGACCGTGGATTCAAACGGGCGATTCACGCCCTGATGCACGAACGGAATGTTTCACGGAAGATCAGCGATCGCTACGCCCGTGCGATTCGGCGCTATGCGTTGTTCACGCGGGACCTTTCGCGAGATGCTCGAATCGCCGACCCATGAACATCGCCGCCATGCTGCACGAACGTGCACTCGACAGCACTGAGATACCTGCAATCGTCGAGGGCGATCGGACGGTGACGTTTGCTGAACTCGATGACATCGCGGTCAGCGTCGCCGAGCAACTCCGGGTCGCGGGCATTCGCGCTGGCGATCGCGTGCTGGTGTTCTGTCCATTGTCGATTGCCCTGTATGCCACGCTGGTCGGCCTTTGGCGTCTGGGCGGGGTCGCGATGTTTCTCGATCCCTCGGCAGGGCGCAATCATATCGAGCGGTGCTGTCGATTGGTCGCGCCGAACGCCTACATTGCCACGCCGCGGGCGCACCTGCTTCGCCTGCTCTCGCCGGCGTTGCGGCAGAGCCGCGTGGTTCTCTCGATCGACCGCTGGGTGCCAGGCGCGCGGACCCTGCGCATCACGACAGGTCGAAGCGAGGAACGGCAGATCGCGCCCGCCGCCGCAGATACGCCAGCGCTCATTACCTTTACCAGCGGTAGCACGGGTCAGCCAAAGGCCGCCGTCCGATCGCATGGGTTTCTCCTGGCACAGCACCGCGTGCTCGCAGACGATCTGAATCTGCAGCGCGGGCAGCGCGACCTCGCGGCGCTGCCGATTTTCGTGCTCGCCAACCTCGCGTCCGCCGTCACCAGCATCGTCCCTGATGCCGATCTGCGCCGCCCGGCTGACATCGAGCCCGCGCGACTGCTTCGGCAGATTCGGCAGGTTCGTCCGACGCGCGTGGCCGCGTCGCCAGCGCTTCTCGAATGTCTGTCGCGGTACGTCGCAGAACGTCGAGAAACTATGGCCGAGTTCACCGCGATCTACAGCGGCGGTGCGCCCGTCTTCCCCCGTCTGCTGCGACAGTTACAAACGGTCGCGCCTGCGGCGGCGGTGTTTGCCGTGTATGGATCGACGGAGGCCGAGCCGATCGCGAAGCTGGCATGGACCGAGATCGTGCCGAAGGATTTTCGCGCGATGGAATCCGGCGCCGGCTTGCTCGTCGGGCAACCTGTGGCCGCCATCGACCTGCGGATTCTTCCCGATCGCTGGGGCGTGCCGATCGGGCCCTTTACGGCAGCCCATTTCAACCGCGAGGTTCTCGCCGACGACGGACGCGGTGAAATCGTCGTCGCCGGTGACCACGTCCTGTCCGGATATCTCGATGGCAGCGGGGACGAGGAGACCAAGTTCCAGGTTGACGGTCGCGTGTGGCATCGGACCGGCGACGCAGGATACCGTGACGCGCATGGGCGGCTATGGCTGCTGGGCCGCTGTTCCGCCAAACTTGCCGACGAGCAAGGTGTGGTGTACCCATTCGCAGTGGAGTGTGCGGCCTTGGCTGTCGATGGCGTACGGCGCTGTGCGTTGGTTCAACACCGTGGCGCCCGGGTGTTGGCAGTGGAGTTAGACGGCCTCACGCACACGGAAGCGCGCTCTGTTCTCACGGCGCAGCTCGCATGGGCCCGTGTGCAGGACGTCATCGTCGTGGCTAGGTTGCCGATGGACAAACGCCACAATGCAAAGATCGACTACCCGGCACTGCGGAAGATGCTGGCGTCGAGGAGTGCGCCAAGGTCGCGGGACTAACTGCCTACGTCAAGGCTTCGGCGGTCGAGAATTCCGCGCTACAGTCCCGCGCTACGTCCCGCGACCTCCAGATATGCGGCTTCGTAGAGAGGCACAACCCGGTCTGTGCAGTAGCGGTTGCGAACCATCTCGGCTGCCGCCCGACCCATCGCTTCGCGACGGCTCCGGTCGCTCAGCAGTTCGACGGCGCGGTCTGCCATCGCGTCAACGTCCTCCGGCGGGCAGAGAAATCCAGTGAGGCCATCTTCGATGATCTCGGGGAGCCCGCCGACTCTCGACGCCACCACCGGCACTTCACATGCCATCGCTTCGAGAGCCGCCAGCCCAAAACTCTCCTGCGCAGACGGCAACAGGAACAGATCGGCGACAGACAACCACGGCACAGGATCCTGCTGTTCGCCAAGGAAGATCATCTCGTCCGCCAAGCCATGCTGCGCGGCCAGTTTCTGGATGTCGTCTCGAACAGGACCATCCCCAATCAGAAGAAAGCGAGCTCGCACACGCTCTCTGACCTTACGGAAGATCTCAAATGCCACATCGACCCGCTTGACCGGTCTGAAATTTGACATATGCACGATCAGTGCGTCGCATTTGGCCCGTGGACATATCTGTTCTCGGCGGTTCGCGTTGGGGCGCCGCCGATATTCGCTGCAATCGAGAAAGTTCGGGATCACACGAATTTTGCGTTTCACACCGAGTGCGGTGATGGTGTCCGCTCTCAAACTTTCCGACACGGCGGTCACGGCGTGTGAACGCTCGATCGAGAATGCGACAACACCTGCGTACGATGGATCGCTGCCCACGAGCGTGATGTCTGTGCCGTGCAGGGTGGTCACCGTGCGCGGGCGCGCGCTGGCGTCCAACAGCATCTGATCCGAGAGATACGCTGCGGTCGCATGTGGGACGGCGTAGTGCGCGTGGACGATGTCGAGCTCGCGCTCTCGGGCCAGACGTGCGATGGTTGTCGCCAGCGCCAGCAGATATTGCGGCTCGCGAAAGAGCGGGTACGCCGGTACCCTGACCGGTTCGAACACCAGCCGGGGCGTGGCGTGGCGCAACCGAAACGGCCGTTCGCTGCTGATCAGATGAACGTGATGCCCGCGTTCGGCGAGTGCATGCCCCAGCTCGGTGGCCACCACCCCGCTACCACCCACCGACGCGTAGCACACCATTCCGATCTTCATGGTGTGTCTTTGAGCAGGCCCGATCGCTGAAGCGGTTCCCGAACGACGAGACCCTCTGCAAATGCGACACCCGTGAGCGCGCCGAACTGTGCGTCGCGGCTCTCAATCAACTGCCGGAATGTTGGTGCCGTCAATCGCGTGGAGGCAACATCCTCACCGCTGTCGACAAACTGACTGCGATAGCATGCCAGTGCCTCCTGTTTGCGCGGATAGGCATCTGTGACATCGACGACAAACGACGGAGGCGCACTGTCGTTGATGAAGTAGTAACACACCCAGTCGGGCCGCCACGTCTCGTCGCCCGTGTCATACCGTCGAAGGCCGCTCTTGAACACGGCTGTTTTCAGCACGTGACTGGCCGCCACGTGATCCGGATGGCGATCATCCCAGTATGGAATCGCGATCGCCCGAGGGCGGCAACGGCGAATGAGCCGGACGGCGGACTCAATCATCTCCCTCGTCGCGGCAATCCCTCCGTCCGGCCACCCAAGATTCTCGCGCCACGCAGCGCCCAACACCCGTGCCGCTTCGAAGGCCTCGGCCTGGCGTTGTTCAGGTGTGCCGTTGGTCGACAGCTCTCCCCTCGTGAGATCGCAGAGGCCGACCCGATGCCCCGCCTTGGCGTGTCGCGCCACTGCGCCACCAAGTCCGATCTCGATATCGTCGGGGTGAGGGCCAAAAACGAGAAGGTCAACCGTCACGTTGTCGCCCTCGATTGTGTCACCGTTACGGGCATCTTCAGAAAGGCTGCGTGCCGCCTGGCCGCTCGGTTGAGGGCACGAGTCTTCTCTTTAGACAACCGCGCATATGTGAGGACCTCGATGGACATGGATGCAGATTTGATCACGCGACGCCAGCTCCCCTCGAGCCTGCCGTCGATCACGAGGTGTTGACCAAACTCTCCAGCCGCCCGCTCGAGCACGCTGCGGGCTCGAGACGGCGCGACCACCTCATCGCGATCCTTGTAGGCGATCAGATATTCGTCGTAAGTTGGCAGGAGGTGCGCCGTGCCTTGGATACGGGCGGTTGGCCCGTTCGTCGTGGGAACCCAGTACGTGAGGTCGCCCCTGACACGCTGATCGAGCGTGGGCTTGACCATCGCAATCCCGGTCTTGACTTCACGAACGCTCAAGCCCGACCACCAAGCGAAGTCTCTGACAGTCGCCGGACCGTGACTGGCAAAGTAGCGTCGCGTCAGTTCGGCCAGCGCTTCGTTCGGCTTCACGGTCGGCGCGCGTGCCACTCTCTCCTCGAGCAACGCGTAGGTGAACTGATTGCCACGTCGTGGGCCGCTGCAGACGACGCCTTCGAGTTCGGCGTGCATGACCAGGGCCGCGAGCCTTTGGCCACGAGCGGGAATCCGGTTCCTTTCAAGACTGTCTGCCAGCTCGAGGCGGGTCAAATGCCGGCCGCCTCGCAGCGCGCGTTCGAACACGCGATGGCTCCGCGACAACGTC
Organism: uncultured Acidobacteriota bacterium; assembly: GCA_963846425.1. GTDB lineage: Bacteria > Acidobacteriota > Vicinamibacteria > Vicinamibacterales > UBA2999 > JACCSI01. The sequence continues at coordinate 1,315,216 of CAWJVW010000005.1, forward strand.
CTCCGATCGAGCTCCATCTTTCGATAGTAGTACGCATTGAACCCATGGACGCGTGGCCCGGTGAGAGCCAGCATCCAGCGAATGTCGGCCGGCGAGACGAAATGCCAGGTCGGGCGAAGAACATGTGTGCGGAGAATGCGGCCGCTGTCGAAAGCCTGCGCCACCACATCATCCGTCAGACCGTTGGCCCGTAGTCCAAGCGCCCATCTGGCGCCGGCGAAGTCCTGGGCCTGGACGGCGCCGAGCCACGCCACTACCTGTTCTGGCGTCTGGAACGACGTGGTGGCCAGCCGCTGGTTGCCAAGCCGCTGGCCGAGGAGGTTGAAGTCCGGCATCGTGCCGGAAATTTTATGTGTATTCGATTCGAGGGGAAGGTAGATCGAGGCGGTTGCGACTCAGCCCCACGCGGTGAGGGAAGTGGGGCCCATATGGCGCCGCGCAGACTTGTCGAGATACATCCGCCTATCGGCTGCAGTGATGAGGGCATCAATCGTTGTGCCGTCATCGGGGAACACACTAACGCCCACACTGATCCCGAGATTGAGGACTCCGCCGCGTGCGGACTGGAACTCGACGCCGGCGACGGCGGCCTGTAGATCGCGGGCACGCTGCTCCGCTTCGGCGCGGTCGCATCCGGACAACACGGCGACAAACTCGTCGCCCCCGTAGCGCGCGCAGAAGTCCGATCCACGCACGTGGCTGCGGATTGCGGCGGCTACGGCATGCAGTGCGGCGTCACCCTTCTGATGGCCGTGTCCATCGTTGACGGCCTTGAAGTCGTCGAGATCAATCATCAGCAGGGCGCTCGTCACCGCAGGACCAGGCGCGTCCACCACGTGTCGCCGGAGGAAGTCGGTAAATGCGCGGGAGTTGGGCAGCTCCGTCAGCGGATCGGTGAACGAAACGTCCCGCATCCGCTCGAACACCACCGCGTTGCGCAACACGGAAGCAACCTGCGCGGAGATGTGATCGAGCACGTGACGATGCTCTTCCCGGAACGGATCCCGGTCAGCATGATAGACCGTCAACGTCCCAATCAATTCCTCGCCATCCATCAACGGATAGGCCAGTGCTGACTCGAACTGCCGGCCGCTCGCCGGAATGCCGGCCGCCTCAAAGTCGCGTGCGGCACGGGCGTTGAGCACCACGGTTCGGTGCCGCGCGGCCCAGCCACTCGCCCCTTGCCCGCATGCGATGGTCAGTCGCGCAACGGCCTCGGCAGGTAGGGCTGTGGCAAAGCGGCATTGAAGTATGTCGTCAACGCGATCGTGGAGAAACAGGACCCAGCAGGAGCCGGGGATGAGGCGATTGAGCTTGGACGTGAGGAGGGCCATCGTGTCGTCCACGCTGAGCCTCGTGCCGAGTGTCTGCGCTATGTCGTGAAGGGCACGCATCTCCTGCGTCGCGAGCGAGATGTTGTGGAAGACCCAGGCCGGAGCCGAGCGACTGTGCGGCACGGCGTATCCCGCGACCGGACCCCTGTCGCCGCGGAGTGGATACGTCTCGATCGGGGCGTCTGAAGGCGCGTCGGCACCTTCAAGCGTCGGCAGAATCGCCAGAAAGACGGCGACGAGCGAAGGGTCGAGCGAGCGACCCGCTTCTGCCTGAAGTGTCGCAATGGCATCGTCGAGCGTCGCGGGTGCATGGTACGGGCGCGTCGAGCTGATGGCATCGAAGCAGTCGACCACAGCCAGAACGCGTGCGCCAAGCGGGGTTTCTTCCCCTCGCAGACCATCGGGATAGCCCGATCCATCCCAGCGTTCGTGATGACTGCGAATCAGCGCAGCGACCGGGTATGGGAACGGTACGGCCTTGATGATCTCGGCGCCAACAATAGGGTGAATGCGCACGCGCGCAAATTCTTTGGGAGTCAGTGGCCCCGGTTTCGTGAGGATGTGCTCCGGCACCGCGAGCTTTCCGATGTCGTGAAGCAGCGCTGCAACCTTGACCGCTTCCACGCCATCCGGGGTCATGCCTGCGGCTTCGGCCAGGGAGGTCGCCCAGGCCTGGAACCGGCGAATGTGATTCTCGCCGGCCCGTTCGTGATCAATGGTCTGATCCCGCGCATCGATGGCACGCGCGAGCGCCTCGACGCTGGCCAGATGCAGATCGGACACTTCTTTGAGATGTCGTTGCTGTTCCTCGACGCGACCAAAATAAATTCGATATGCCTTGTACGTCACGAAGAGTGGTCCCGCCGCGAGCACGGGGGCCCACACGTACGCGCTCCACGTGCTCGTCAGAAGGACGGCCAACGCGGCGCCGATCAGGCAGGCGGGTGCGGTCCATAAAAATTCGCTGTACCACGTGCGCACAACGGGTTCGCGTCTCGAAAGCGCCACAACGATGGCTACCAATCCGCTGTTCACGATGAAAAACACCGTGGCGGCAGCAATGCTCACCTGGCCGAGCGCCAAGACCGACGGGGGCGTCAGTCCGCCGAGCTCGTGTGCGGCCAGCCCCGTGATCTGCATCGTGATCATGAGCGCCGCCATGCTGAACAGTGTGCGTTGCACCGACGGGCGGCCACGCGTGAGCACCAGGCACTGCGCCGCTGCGCTCACTCCGGCGATCAGCATTGCCTGATCCGTTCCCAACAGAATCAGCGCCAGAAAGTCGGTGAAGTACGACATCGACAGCGTGGCGTGGCCCCGCGCCAGCGGGAGATGAATCTTCGAGACCGAGATGACGATCGAAATGGCGACCAGGGCGGCGAAGAGCCCAGGCTGGTCGAAGCGCATCGCCGGAAGTCGTGCCAGCAGCAGGATCGCTCCGGCCAAAATGACCGCAACTGCGTAGGCTTGCGACGCCCTCAGCGCGCGTGATCCGCTCATGGCTGTGCGCTCGTTCCGGCCAGAGGATTGGCTGGAATGGAATTGCTGGTCGCGAGGGAGCCCCACGCAACAGTGTTGTGGTCGAAGTTCGTGTCGCCCCAGACGATGTGCTGGCCGTCATCGCGGCCGATCCACGTGTCGCCCCACACGATGTGCGTGTCCCAAGTGCGATCGAGATCCCAGACCGTGTTGTCGCCCCACACAAGGTGGTCGCCCCACACGACGTGGCTTCCCCACGCGACGGCGAGCTTGAACGCGTGTTGGTTGGTATAGACGGTGTCGCCCCAGACGAGGTGATCGCCCCAGACCAGGTGCTGGCTCCACGAGAGCGCCTCACCGTCGATGACGCTGACGGGTTCGACGCCAGCGGTCAGCCACCAATCGCCGACGTTCGTTTTGGTATCGAGTCGCCGCGCTAACTCCGTTGCCCCCGCGGCGTTGATGCTTCCGGCACCCTGAGCAAGTGCGTCGCTTGCAACACCCGTGGCGTCCGCAGAAGCAACCCCGAGCGCGGTGAACTGCAACACGGCCTTGACAGCGTTCGGGGTGAGTGGCGGCGGCGCAGGAGTCTGGCTGGTGCGATGGGACTCGAGTGTCAGCGCCACGACACCGCTCGCAACCGCTGCCGCCATGCTCGTTCCACTGAGATGCATGTACGAGCCCGATCCGGCAGCATTGGCTCGAAGTGCCGGGTAGGCTGTCCAGAGCTTGCTGGTCCCGCCCATCGCCGCCGCAAGCGCGTGGCCAGGCGCAACGAGATCAGGCTTGCTGAATCCGTCGTACCACGTCGGACCTCGCGAACTATATGGCGCCACGACGTCGTCTGCTCGCGACACGGAGTCCCGCGTGTTCACCGCGCCCACAGTGATCGCAGATGGCGCGTTCGCGGGAGCAGTGATGCCGCCGTTCGCAATCTGACCGGTCTGCGAGCTCGTCCCGTAGTTGCCAGCAGAGACAACAACGATCAAACCGCGACGCACGGCGAACTCCACAGCTTTGACGAGCGGATCGGTCTCGGCTTTTTCGTAAATCGGATGGCCAAGCGAGAGGTTGATGACGTGAATCCCCAGCGCCGCCTGATTTTTCGCCGCGAATTCGAGTGCGCTGATTACATGGCTCGTATAACCGCTGCCGTTGGCGTCGAGAACTTTCAGACCGACGAGTCGCACCCCCGGCGCAACACCTGCATACATGCCGCTCGAAGGCGCCGCGCTGCCGCCAATCAGTCCGGCAACGTGCGTTCCATGACCGTAAGCGTCAGAGGGCGTCTTCGTCACCGGCTTGCCAGTCGTCGAGAAGTCGTAAAAGGCCGTGATGCGTCCCTGAAAATCCGGCGCCGGATGGATCCCCGAATCCACCACGGCGACGCCGACGCCGGCTCCCGTGTACTTCGATCCGCTCGAGCCCAAGGCACCGCGCAGACGCTCTGCAGGAGTTGTGTCGATGCCGCTCCAATGCGCGTGGGTCGGCGCGTCGAGTGACATGGATTGGACAAGATTCAGCAGGGTCAGCGTAGGCACGAGCAGCCGCGGCACGTCGAGCGTCACGGCCTCAATCGAGGGATGCTCTGCGAGAATCGTGTAGCCGCCAAGACGCAGTGTCAGCAGCAGACTCGCAAGGGAGCCCGGCTTCGCTGTGACGATCACTCGAACGCGCGTCAGAGAGGCGAGCGGTTCGCTGAGAATTTTGGAGAGGGCTCCGTCAACTTTGCTCAGAATGGGCAGCAACGGGCCTGCTTGTGCCGTGCTCCCCACCGAGAAGAGCGCCACAAGAAGAGCAAGACGTGCTGTTCGAAAGCAGACGGATCCCCGGAACATTGGGCGTCGCAGAGGCAAGGGGAGTGCCAGAGCTCAGCAATTGGGCAAGTCATTCGCTTGCAGCGAGTTAGTCACGCCGACGGTAGTCTTTGCGCCGACTTGATTGTTTTAATTCTGCACAGTAAAGCCTGCCGCAGCGGATAAGTCTTTTGTTTTTGATTGGTTACACGATGGTCTCAAAACAGCACACGTCATCGCGTTCTTAGGACATTTTATGACTTAGTTGCATTCAAAAACAGCGGCGGCCAAATCTGTGTGCAATCGTTCCGGACCGACGTCGGACCGCCATATCATTCGGCCATGCGACCCACATTGCGTGTTATTGCACTCTCCGCCCTGACGTGTCTGCCTGCAGCCGCCATGGCGCAAACGCCGGAGACGAGCCAGCTCGATGTGGTTGGGGAGCTCCGGAGGCTTCGAGCAGAGCTCGACGAAGCGCGCAACGAATTGCGCCAGCTCCGCTCCGAGGTCGATCAACTGAGAAAGCCGCCGGCGCAGGTCGACGAGGCGGCGCTGCCGGCTGTCGTCGAGATGCTGCAAAACCAGGTCGCGGAGCAGGCCCAAACGAAAGTCGAATCGGCCTCCCGGCTGCCCGTGAAGATCTTCGGGACGATTCATTCCAGCGTCTCGGCCAACAGCGGTGAAGCGAACTGGCTGGATAATCCCAACATCGTCGCGCCGACGCTGGCGACGCGTCCTGGCTCCTTCAGCTCCACCATGCGTCAGACCAGGCTGGGGATCCGCGCCGAGCGTCTTGCCCTCGGGTCCTGGCAAGGGAGCGGCTCGATCGTCTTCGATTTTTTTGCTGGGATTCCTGCATTCCAAACAGGGCATGTGATGGGGCTGCCGCGTCTGCTGTACGCGTTCACACGATTCCAACGCGACGCCACGGCCCTCCATGTCGGACAGGACGACATGATGTTGGCGCCGCGCAACCCGACGTCAGTTGCAGCGCTGGCCTTCCCGCTTCTGTTCCGGTCGGGCAACTTATACTTGCGGGTGCCGCAAGCGCGGATCGAGCAACGGCTCGCGGGCAGCGACGAGGGCGAATTGCGCGTCGCGTTCGGGATCGTCGCCCCGGTCGGCGGGGACTTTCGCTCGACGGATTTCGTCTTCGTGCCGCCGGCACTCGGCGGGGAGCGATCGCGGTGGCCCGGCGTTCAGGCGCGCGCAGTGTGGCAACGGGGCGACGATGAGCGTGGCGCCTCGCTTGGCGTTTCAGGCCACTACGGTCGTGAGCGCCCGGCGGACGAGCTTCTCACGAGCCGCGCTGCGGCCGTTGATTTTCATTTGCAAGGAGCACGCTTTGGCATAGCCGGTGAAGCGTTCGTCGGCGATAACATCGATGCGTTTGGGGGAGCACTGGGACAAGTCTCGAGGGCGGCCGGAGGGTTTCTCGAAGCGCGTGTGCGTCCGGTTGCGCGGTGGGAGGTCGTCTTGGGCGGCGGTACGGATCGTCCACGCGATACGGTCGCGCTGACCCGCAACAACTCGGCCTTCGGCAACCTGACATTTCGTGCGACGCCGGAGGTGGCGACGTCGTTTGAGTATCGGTGGCTCGAGACGTCGGCTGGAGTCGTGCGCCGGACGAACAAACATTTCAATTGGGCGTTGACGTATGCGTTTTAAGGTCGCCCTCTTCGTGCTCTACCCGGCCATCGCGGCCGCTGATGTCACTGGCCGGGTTGCCGTACGAACGGCGCCAGCGACAGGGCCGGGTGCGGCCGTCGTCTATGCAGAACCGCTGGATCGGGCCGCGCCTGCGCGCCCGATCGCCGCCAGGCTTCTCCAGAGGGACAAGACCTTTTCTCCGCCAGTCATTGCAGTGCCAGTCGGATCGACTGTGGACTTTCCCAATCACGATTCGATCTTTCACAACGTCTTTTCACTGTCGCCGCCATCGCCATTCGATCTCGGGTTGTATCGCGCGGGCGCGACGAAACAGCGCACCTTCTCACGGGTGGGTGGCTATCGTGTTTTTTGCAACATTCACCCCCAGATGACTGCTTTCATCGTGGTGGTTCCGACTCCGTATGTTGCTGTGGTTGGCGCAGACGGACGCTACGCCCTCGATCTTCCTGCCGGGTCGTACCGTGTCACGGCACGCTCGGATCGTGCAGCGCCCGTGAGCGTTGAAATGACCGTCCGCTCGGGCGCCGATACCGTGCCGGAGCTCACCCTCGACGAATCCCGCTACGTGAGCGTGCCGCACAAAAACAAGTTCGGTCAGGATTACCCGGCGACTGCGTACGACAAGAAAGACGGACGCTAGGCTTCGCGGGTGATTGACATCCGGTAAACATCGACTGGCTGTGCGATCCCACGTACGGCCACGGCCTCGATACGTTCAGCCTTGATCAAATCCCGCACCAGCACATACGTCGAGTCAGCGAGGAGAATCTCGCGCGGTCCGGCGATCGAACACAGGCGCGAACACAGGTTGACCTGGTTCCCGATTGCGGTGTAGTCGAGCCTATCGTCGCTGCCGATGCTTCCCAGGATCACTTCGCCCGTCACGATGCCCATGCCTAGTTCGAGGCGGTTGCCGTTGGGCGTATCGAGGGTGTCCATTTGTCGTTGTATCTCGACGGCGCAGCGCACCGCGTCGAATGCCATGTCCTCGCCGTCGAACAGCGCAAATACGGCATCGCCCACGAACTTGTCTACATCACCGTTGTGCTTGCGCACGAGATTCGCTTGCAGACCAAGACATTTGTTCAGCCACTCAACCGCCTGCTCCGGAGGCAGTTGCTCCGCGAAGCGGGTAAAGCCGCGGACGTCGGAGAAGAGAACCGTCAGTCGCTTGCGCTCGCCGGCCGACCTCTTGGCTGGTGACTGAATCATCGCCATCGTCGATTGCGAGACGAACTTCTGCATGTCTGCGCGTTCGCGCAGCCCGCGGGTCATGGTATTGAACGATTCCGCTAACGCGCCGAGCTCGTCCCCCGTTTTGACGTCGAGGGAAAAGTCGAAATTGCCTGCAGCGACTTGTCGCGTGCCCTCGACCAACCGCGCCACCGGTGCCGTTACCGTGCGCGCCAGGAGCGCGCTCGCCCCGATCCCGATCGCCACCGCAAGCCCCCCGATTGCGAGGAGACCGACCTGTATTCGGCGATAGGGCGCGAGTGCGCGATCACGCGACTGCAGGGTGAGATACGTGATGCCTTCGTGCGCGCCTGGCGTGCCTCTGACCGCGTACTCTTCGCCGGCGATTGCGACTGGCAGCGGCGCAGGTTGCGAATCAGCAATCCTCTTCCAGTCCGCACCGGTTTTCCACGGAACATCCGCCGCCGGTATTGTCGACCCCAGCAACCGATCGTCGGCGAACACGATCACGTCCTCGCCAGCCGCGGCACGCAGTCGTTGTGCGAACGCGTTATCAATGCGGGCACCAGCCAGAAGGAAACCAAAGACCGTACCGCCCGCAACGGCCGCTTCTGCGACCGCGTGATACACACCGTTTGCTGTCGCGACAAACCCTGTGGGCCGCTGCCCCGCAAGAAGGGGGGCCATCCAAGCCGCCTGCACGTTGGGCAAGTCGGGCGCGTCGATCGCGTCGCTGCGCGCGAGTGTGTGCCCCGTTGGAGAGAGGACAATCAGCAGGTCCGCATGCTGCAGGTTGTCCCGCAGCACATCACGAATGGTGGCCGCATCCGTGTTCTCGAGAAGCGCTCGAAGCTGCGGAACCGACGCAAGAACCTGCGCGGTGAGTTGCAGCGTCGCGAAGCGGTCGGCTTCGACCGCCTTGATGACGTCGACGCTGTCCTCGAGATCTTCCGCGATTCTGCTCCCGACGAATTGGTCGGCCTGTGCGCTGACGTACAGAAGGGTGGCGCCGATCAAGGCGAGGAGAGTGGCGCTCGAGGCGAGCAGGATTTTCGTGCGTAAGGACCATTGACGCACGGTGGACATGTTACTCGACGGCTTTTTGACCGGCGCTGCCCGCCGCCAGCGGTCCCCTCCTGTCTGGCGCTATCTGCAAGTCCTGTAAGGACTTGACGTTCAGACTCATCTTTCGCGGCCGAATCCGGCGGCCCTCTGGGTCGCCTCGCCCTCCCTGATTTCTGGGCGACGGGCGCCGTTTGTGGCACACTATTGGTTTGGAGAGGCCGTCTCAGGTCAGGTCTGACCAGCATCGCACCGCGTAGTTCGATCCTTCCACTAGCGATCAACCATCAACGTGTAACTCTGGGTGAGAAGAATCGGGACTCAAAAACCCGTCCCTTCGAACAAATCAGATCCCCACACGACCTCCACGATCAACTAACAGAGGAACGGTTCACAATGGCAGCAACAACCAATGGCACGATCAAGCGGCTGATTCACGACAAGGGATTCGGCTTCGTCGCCGCCGATGACGGCAGCGAATACTTCTTCCACCAGTCAGCCTGCAACGGCGTGTCTTTCGACTCGCTTCGCGAAGGTCAGGCGGTCACGTTTCAGAAGGGCCAAGGCCCCAAGGGACCACGCGCGGAGAATGTTCAGCCGGCGTAACAACCGCCGGGCGGCGACAGCAGATATGAGGCTCACGGTTCGTCTCTGCTGTCCCAATTTTTCTCCGCATCGCTCGCGACCGCCTGCGACTCCACTGCTTCCCTGAACAGTCGTCGCAGGTGGCCGAACATCGTCGTGTCAGTGCCGGGTCTCGAAGACGTCAGCAAACACACGTCGTTGTTCGAGACTGCCGAGCACGAGCAGCTCCGCATCCGCGACCAGTACCGTTTCGGCCGTGAGAGGGGTCGACAACTGGTCACCCTTTCTGAGCGCCAGCACGCTGAGGCCCGTGCGTGATCCGATGCCGGATTCGCGGAGCGGCTTGCCCGCCAGCGGCGCGGGTACGGGAATCGTAAACAACCCAACTCCCTCACCAAGCAGCACCGGCTCGTGTCCGTGGAGCAGCGACATGACGGCTTCAATGCCCAACGTCGTATAACTCAGGACAAAGTCTGCTCCCGCACGATGGATCGCCTCGACATTGCGCTCGTGAGTAATGCGGCTCACGATACGAAGCGTCGGATTCAGCCGGCGGCAGTACACCGCCAGATAAATATTCATCGCATCGTCATTCGTCGTGAGCAGCACGGACGCGGCACGGTCGATTCCAGCCTGATCGAGCAACTCGCGATCCGCAGCATCGCCGGCAAACACCGCGTCCGAGAATGGCGTGAGCGTCAGCAGCGCTGTGTCGTTCCGATCGATGGCATGGACGGTCAGACCTTTACGCTGCAGGGCACGAGCCGCGGCCTGACCTACCTTGCCGGCGCCGATGATGAGCACGAGTGAGGAGGTGTCGTTGTCTGATCCCAACTGACTGTTGAGCGCGCGGATCTGGTCGGTTGTACCGGCAACGACGATCACGCCGTCGGCCTGAATCGGTGAGTGCGGAAAAGCGGGACGAAGCCGGCCCCGTTCCCAGAAACCCACGATACTGGCTCCCGTGCGTTGGCGCAGGTGTGTATCGCGCACCGTTTGTCCCACAAACGGCGTGTCCCGCGCCGGAAGCTCGGCGATCCGCAGCTCCCGCACGCCGCCGACGACATGTGCCTCGGCTCGCCCGGCGGCAACGCGGTTGGCCAGATACTCCCCAAGCTGGGATTTGAGCGGGAGAACGGTCGTGGCGCCGCTCAACTGCAGGATCTCGATCGAGTCCTCTTCTTCCGCAAGGGCGACGATCGGAACAGCGGGCGCGACCTCGCGCGCCGTCAGCGTGATGTTCGTATTGGTCGTGTCCTCGCAATTCGCGAGGAGGAGACGGGCGACGTCAGCCCGCATGCGCTCGTAGGTTCGGCGGGCGTCATATTCTCCCGCCACGACTCGCACGTCCTCGCCAACCAGGCGAGCCGCACGCGCGACGTCCGGCTCGATCACAAAGTAAGGCACATCCTCGCCACGAAGCCGCTCGATGAGCCCCGTCGCAATGGCGTCGTACTCGACGAGGATCACATGGCCTCTGATGTCACGCGGTACGTCCCTCGGCGCCCGGGTACGCACGCGCGCTTCGAGCCACGGTGCATAGAACAGGCGGATGAACAGAAATGGCAGCATCACCAGCAGGAACACGACCCCAGACAGCAGAACGATGATGCTGAACACGCGACCGATGTCGCTGGTGAAGGTCACGTCGCCAAATCCAAGCGTCGACATCACCACGAGCGTCCAGTAGAAGCCCGTGACCCAGGAATGCTGCTCGCCTTCGATGTTGACCTTGATGACGTGAAAGAGCACCGCATAGCTCGTCACGAGCACTGCCAGGAACGCGAGGTACGCCAGGAGGGCCCGGATGTTGGCGCGCTGCTCACGATCGGTCATGAGGAGCGCCAGCTGACTCGCCAGATACTTCATGCAGTTCCACCTCACTGTACATCGCAGCCCGAAGAGCCTGCTGCTCGCTGGAACGGAACCTGCAAACTGCTCCGTCGTGTCTGGGATAAGTGCGCGGCCCACCGCTCCCGACCTTCGCCCCTGGGTCGGATCGATGGTGCGCCTTGGCTATGTCGCGAAGGGTCTGATCTATCTGCTCATCGGGACATTGGCGTTTCGACTGGCACTCGGCCTCGATGGCGGACGGGTCACCGACGCCAGCGGTGCACTGCGGCTCGTGTTGAAGCAACCGCTGGGCCTTCCGCTCATCGGTGCAATTGCGATTGGCATCCTGACGTATTCCGGGTGGCAGATCGCAGAGGGATTGCTGGACATGCGCCGAAAGGGCGCAGACGCGCGGAGTCGAATCGATCGCGGCCTGACCGTCATCAAGGGCGTGGCATACGGCGCTATCGGTTGGGAAGCGCTGCAACTCGTGCTGGGCATACGAGGTGGAACCCAGACAGCCGACGACTATGCCCGCGACGTGATGCGCGTGCCGTTTGGCCAATGGTTTTTTGCGCTGGTGGGTCTCGGTGTCGGGGTCTACGGTGTCACGCAGGTCTGGAAGGCGTGGCGCGGCCAGTTCGATGACGACGTCGATGCGCAGCGGATGCGTCGTGAGACAGGTGCATGGACGCTGGCGATCGGGCGCGCTGGAACTGGTGCGCGTGGCGTCATGCTGGCCGTAATGGGCTTGTTGCTCACCCGGGCGGGTTTCGATCGCCAGCCTTCGCAAGCGGGCGGCATGGCCGACTCGCTGTGGACGCTGATGGCACAACCCTACGGCACGTGGCTCCTGGCCGCCGCGGCCGCAGGGTTGGTCTGCTTTGGAGTGTTTCAGCTACTGCACTGGCGGTACGCGAGGCTTGCGCCACTGCCGCGGTGATCCTCTATCGGCGTGTCGCGGTCCACGGCGCGCTGCCGCTGGTTCCGCGCATCGTATTCGCATCGACGCGAGCCGTGTATTTCGTCGTCCCGACCGTGAATTCAATTTGATCACCGCGAAGACGTCCCTCGGTGAGGGGCGTCGATCCCATCGTGCCGGAAATCATCTGGAATTGTTGCTTCAAGGTCAGAATGCCTTGCGGTGTCTGCCACGCGCCCTCGACCTTTGCCGGCACGATCCAGAGATGGGCCGTACACCAGTTGCTGCAATCCTCCGTGACGGTCTCAGATTGATCGGCCTGCCAGTCCTCCATGGTGAACGAGTTGGTCACGATGCGGGTACCCGGCCGAAGATCCAGAATCTTCGGCCGCAACTTCATGTTGATGGACGGGAGCAGGAACATCGTGATGACTTGCGCCTTGGAAAGATCGGTTTCGTACAGATCCGCCTTCTCGAACGTGGCTTTGTCAGTCACTTTTGCGGCTGCGGCGTTGCTCCTTGCCAACTCCACCATGTCGGGGTTGTATTCAATCCCCAGCGCGCGTGCGCCACGCTTGGCTGCCGAGATCACGGTCCGGCCGTCACCCGATCCGAGGTCCATGACGAAATCCTGCGGGGTCACCTTGGCCATGTCGAGCATCTTGTCAACGAGCACCTGTGGGGTGGGAACCCAGACAACGTCCTTCCCCGCCTGGCCAACCTCCGGCTCGTAGGGTTTGGCCGGCTTTTGCGCAAAGGCGGACACCGTACACAACGACATGGCCACCGACAAGACAATCGAACGAACGAAACGTGCATTCATTGAGGTTCTCCCAGAGGATCAGTGCGGCTGGCCCGAGCTCGTTCGAGGGGCCGCGATGCGGTACAGGTGACTATCGGTCCGAATGAACAGCGATCCGTTCGAGACCGCCATCGACGCGAGCATGGCCCCATCGAGCGTGCTGGTGCCTACCCGCCGAAATTCCTTCCCGGGGGTGATCGCCATCGCCCCGCCGTTCTCGGCAAGAAAATAGATCCGGTCGTCGGCAAAAACCGGAGAGGCGGAGTATGTCCCGCCAAGCCGCATCTGCCAGTGTATCAATCCCGTTTTGGCGTCGAGGCACGTCCCGATGCCAGCGTCGTTGACGACATACAACTCGTCGCCCACGAGCAGCGGTGACGGCGTGAGGGGCGCACCGCGGCGCAAGGTCCACGCGACGTGCGTTTTGGTGACATCGCCCGTGCCGTCTGGCCGCACCGCGATTATCGTGGGCTGCTGAAACCCTGTCGCGATAAACACGAGCCCATGACCGTACACCGGCCGCGGTACGTTCGAGAAGCCCTCCGGGTAACTGACCCGCCAGATTTCCCGGCCGGTTGCCGGATCGTACGCCGCTGTGCGATAGGCGCCGACGCTGACGAGCTGATCGCGATCCCCGACGCGAATGATGAGCGGCGTCGTGTAGGCCTGATCGGCCGGCTGGCGGCGATTGGTCTTCCAGCGTACCTTGCCGGTTTGCTTGTCGAGCGCGACCACAAACGCAGCGTCGTGCCCGTCGCAGCTCACGATCAGCAACTCTCCGTAGACCACCGGAGAACCCCCCGCACCATGCTGCGACTCGTATGACAGCTTCGTCTTCCACACCACTTCACCCGACGTCGTCAGGGCTGCCGTGCCGTCGGCCCCGAAATGGACGTAGACACGGTCCCCGTCGATCACAGGGGTCGGCGACGCGAAACTGTTCTTGGGATTGATGTCGCGAGCGTTTCTCAATCGAAAGAGCTCGACGTTGACGAGCTCTCGACCGTTCTCGATGTCAAAGGCCAGTGCCCGCAGCCCCAGGTCGCGCTCGTCAACCGCCGCCGTCACCCAGACCCGCCCACCTGCCACGACCGGCGATGACCAGCCAAGCCCTTGCACCCGCGTCTTCCACACAACGTTTTTTGATTCGCTCCAGTCAGCCGGCAATCCGCGCTCAGGAGAATGACCTTGCCCGGCAGGTCCGCGGAACTGTGGCCAGTCCTGAGCGGCGACGGCAGTCCCCGTGACCAGGAAAGCCAGGAACGCGACCACGATCATCGTGTCGCGATCAGTCGTTGGTTGAATTGCGATTCGCGGCCTTGCGTCCGATTTCGATCGCTTTGAACCCTGCATCGCCCCAGCCCATTACAAAGACACGAAAGCCCTGCTTCATACGCAGCTCGATGTCGGTAGCATTGGCCGGGAATCCACACGGGACATTGAATTCCTTGCATGCGGCGAGCACCTGCTGAATTGCCCCCTCCCAACCCTTCTCGTCGAACACACGCTCGCCTGCCGCATTGGTGGTCGTGAACAGTCCGCGCAACGTTCCAGCGCCGGGCCAGAGCACCCCAATCCCCTTGACTGCCGCAATCTCGCGGACCCGTGCCAGACCCTCCTTGCTCTCAACAATCGTCCAGTTGATCAACTCGCCCTCAGGATTGAGCGGCCACACATCGGCTTTCTGCTTGTATTCGGCCTCTGACATTCCCCAAAACGCTGGCGCGCTGCCAACGACATCCGGACGCGTGCCACCCTTCGACTTGAAGCGCATCGCAGCAATGCCCTGCCGCACCTCCTCGGCGCTCTCAGCCTTCGGGAACATCAATCCGCTCACACCCAGATCGAGCTGGCGGGCAATGTCGGCGTGAATGGTCGGCTGATCGAGCTCTGGTGTCTTGACGATCAGGGGATGCGTCAGGCGGCGGGGCGATTTACTCAGGGCGCCCGCTTCCCGCATGCCCTTGATGAGACCGGTGAAGGCAGGCAGCGCGCGCTCGAGACCGCCCTCCATGCTGCCGTCAAAAACAAAGTCGCTTGATTTGTAGCTGACGGCCTCTCTGGCGAGTTCGGCTGGGGACTTCTCGGGTGCCGCAGGTGCCGCGGGTGCCGCGGCGGCACCTGGTCGTCCGGGGCGCCGATTGCTCGGCGCGTAGATGCCAAAAACAGCCTTCTGCTGCTCGAGAAGTTCGATGACTGGATTGAGCCGCTGCCGGCCAGGTGTCTGGGCAACGACCATGCCCGTCAGCACGGCAGGACCTGCGAGCGCCAGAACAAGGCGTGTACGCACCAAAACCTCCTGTGACTGACGGAGTATATACGCCGCGACTGAGAGGCCGAATTTACCGTTGTGCGGAAGAAGCGGGGCCGGTACCCGAGTTGGTACCAGCCCCCGAGCCCAGATAGGAATTAGGCGTCACTAGCGCCGGCCATACGTTCGATACCCTTCGCCGTAGCCCGCCTCGAAGCCCTCACGATATCGAGCCTGGTAGGCCGCGCGGGTCCCGTATTCGTCCTCGTAACCGCGCGTTGCCGAGCGATACCAGCTATGACGCGACGCGTCGTACCGGTCGTTGTCGTTGCCGTCCTCGCGACCCTTCTCCAGCCCATCGCGATAGCCGTTCTGAAAGGCGGGCGTCGTGTAGCGTGAACGGTCATAGTACGGATCGTTGGTGTTCCTCGGATCGCGATTTCGGCCGGGCACACGATAGACACCTCGATCGTCGGTATCGCGTGGATACCGGATGTCGCGATCGTTGCCGTAGCCGTCACGGCCCGAGTCGTAATAGACGTTCTCGCCGTAAATCACGCGTGCATTGCGGTCTCGCGACGCAATGACCTCTGCCTGGCGGCAGTTCGTTGCCGCTGGCTGACGGCCGTTGGAACGATTGTCGTACCACACGCGGCACATGTTGGCCGGCGGGAGTTGTCCTGGCGGCACGCCTTGCGCCCGCGCGATCTCCTGACGCGTTTGCGGAGACTGTCGATTCCGGTTTCCCCGGCCCTGCGCGCCTACCTCGGTTGCGGCGCCAAGCATTGCCAGCGCCACTATCACCACAGTCGTTCGAACCATCAGTGCACCTCGTATAAGGAATTCCACGGTTCCAGCGCTCTGGGTTTCGAGTGGAACTTCGAATCCTTGCTGTGCACGACCGATGCCAACGACGATCTGGCCCGAAGACGTGGATTTTTTACGAGAAGTTGGCGGTGCAGCTTACAAGCGTCCTCTGCCGGGGAATTTGGCAAATTTGCGAGTTCGCGATTTGCGGATTTCATCGAGTGCCTCCAAATGCGATGTATTACGTGATATTACGTAACCATTACGGAGAAGTGCGTAATGGCCACTGAGAACCCGTTCGTGTACGGCGAAATCGTGACGGCAGGTGCGTTTGCCAATCGTGAGGCCGAGCGCGAGCGGCTCACCGCCGACCTCGCGGCGGGTCAAAAAGTCTTCCTCATCTCGCCGCGCCGGTACGGCAAGTCGTCGCTCATCCGCGATGTCATGCGCAGCCTCGCGCGGCAGCGGATACTGACCGTCGAAGTCACCGTCGCGGCATCGAGCTCGTACGTCGGATTTCTCGAGTCCTATGCGCGCGTGCTCATCGCGGCCGATACGCCGGCGGCGCGGCTTCGGCGCTGGGCAGCTGAGCTGCTTCAAGGCGTGCGGCCCGAGTTACGGTTCGAGGCGGACGCGCTCGGCGAACCTCGCTTCTCACTGGCATTCCCATCCGCCCGGACCTCGCGCGAAATCGCCCGGCTGGCCGCCGAGGTGTTCGCCCTGCCCGGTCGGATTGCGGCGGCACGACAGCGGCGGCTCGCGATTGCCCTCGACGAGTTTCAGACGGTCGCGAGCTTCGATGGAGGGAGCGTCGAGCATGCGCTCCGCGCCGCAGTGCAGGATCAGCGACAAGTCGGGTACGTCTTTGCCGGCTCGGAGCCCTCGCTGATGGAGCGGATGCTCGGGCCGCGGCGGCCCTTCTACAAAGCCGGGCCCGTCCTCCGCCTCGAGAAGATCCACGACGCGGAATTCGCCGTGTTTGTCGAAACCCGCTTTGCCAAAAGCGGTATCTCCGCGGAAAAAGGCCTTGGCCAAGCCATCGTCGAACTAGCGGGCAACGTCCCCTATGACGTCCAGCGCCTCGCACACGAAACGTGGGACGACGTCAGGGCGGGACGGCGAAGAACGGCGGGTCTCGACGATCTGCACCTGACGCTGTCACGACTATTGGGCGAGCAGGACACCATCTTCGAAGAGGCATGGCAGCGGCTGACGCTCGTCCAGCGAGCCGTGCTCCGAGCGCTTGTTCTGGAGAACGGTCGGGAGCTGCTCTCGGCCGACGTGCGAACCCGTCACCGACTGCCTGGCCCGTCGAGTGTCCAGTCGGCCCTCGCCGGTCTGATGAAACACGACGTGGTTCTCAAAGAGAGCGGCAATTACGTCGTGAGCGACTCCCTATACCGAGAGTGGGTCGCGCGCCGGACGTTCTAGACCGTCCACGGCCCTCGGCCCACCGACTCCGGTCCGGGTTTGCACACTACAATCGGCTTGTGATCCCCTATCACGACGAGAACGAAACCCAGAGACCCGCCTACGTCACGATGGCGCTGATCGCGGCATGCGGTCTGGCGTGGCTGGTGGTGCAAGGCGCGGGCGCCGACGTCGCGCTGGCGACGGCTGTCTGCAATCTGGGCCTGATTCCCGGTGAGCTGACGGGCATGCTGCGCGCAGGCGTCGGCTTCGAGATGGGTGATGGGCTGGTGTGCGTTACGGATCCCGGCCGCCAGTACTCGAACATCTTCACGTCGATGTTTCTGCACGGGGGATGGATGCACCTCATCGGCAATATGTGGTTCTTGTGGCTCTTCGGCAACAACATCGAAGACTCGATGACGCGTCCCCGCTTCCTGGTGTTCTATCTGCTGTGCGGAGTCGCGGCGGCGCTGGCCCAGGTCGTTGCCGAACCCGACTCGGTCATCCCGATGGTCGGGGCATCCGGCGCGATTAGTGGAGTGATGGGCGCCTACCTCGTGTTGTATCCGCGTGTTCGTGTTTTCACGCTGGTCTTTCTCGGCTTCTTCATTACCACGGTGGCGCTTCCCGCGTGGGTCATGCTGATTTACTGGATCGCAATTCAGATCGTGAGCGGCATGCTGCAAAGCGTCGGCGACGACGCCGGTGGGGGCGTTGCTTTCTGGGCTCACATCGGCGGGTTTGTGGCGGGTCTGGTCCTGATCAAATTGTTCGCAAAGTCGAATCACGTCATCGCGCACGAATCGGAACACTATCAGCCGGAATGGGCGGAATGGGGCAGGTAGAGGTGCTTCGAGCCGAGTGACGGCCCATTTCGTCATATCCTATAGCCCATGAAATCGTCTGCAGCGACCATCCTGGCCACCGCCACGATGTTGATTGCTGCTGCCTGTGCGCGCCCCAATCTCGTGGTCTCGCCCAGTCGACCCGTCAGCCTCACATTTCCTGACTCCAGGCTGACCGAACACGCCATTCTGGTTTCGATCGACGGCCTTCGCCCGGACGCTATTGCCACCTTTCAGGCGCCAACGCTTCAACGTTTGATCAAGGAGGGGAGCTACACGCTCTCGGCGCAAACCATCCTACCCAGCAAGACGCTGCCCTCGCACACGTCGATGCTGACCGGCGAGCCACCCGACCGGCATGGAGTGCTTTGGAACACGGCCGTCGAAGACGCGCCGGGTACCCTCGAGATTCCTACGGTGTTCAGCGTGGCACGTGCACGCGGCTATGCAACGGCCGCTTTCTTCAGCAAGTCGAAGTTCTCTCATCTTCAGGTTCCCGGAACGCTCGATTATTCTCAGGCGCCCGGTGGCTGGTTTGGCCGTTGGACTGCCGCTCACACCCTGCGTGACGTGGAAAAACACCTGCAGACGTCAAAGCCAAATCTGCTGTTCGTGCACTTGAGCGATCCTGACATCGCCGGTCACGCAAACGGCTGGATGAGTCCACAGTACGGGCGCGGCGTCGCGCAGGCCGACGAAGCACTGGGCCGGCTCTTGAAAGTTGCCGATGCGACGTACGGTCCCGGCGGCTACACAATCATTGTCACCGCAGACCACGGCGGACGGAACAAGGATCACGGCAGCGATAATCCCCTCGACGTGACGATTCCCTGGATAGCGTGGGGGCGTGGCGTTGCTCCCGGCGAGCTCACGTCAGGCACCGTCCGCACGATGGATACCGCATCGACGATGTTATACGTGCTCGGCGTCGATCGGCCTGTCGGGTGGATGGGATCGCCGGTGCTTGCCGCATTCAGCGTCACGGCTACGCAAAACTAACCAAGGGCTCTTGGCCAGGCCTGTCAGACCTGTTTCACTTCGGTGATGAGTTTCTGCAGGCTTTGTTTGGCGTCGCCGAACAGCATCCAGGTACGCGGTGCGTAGAACAGCTCGTTTTCGATACCTGCAAAGCCCGCCGCCATCGAGCGCTTGAAGACCACGGTCATCTTTGCGTGGTCCGCGTTGATGATCGGCATGCCATAGATCGGGGAGCTCTTATCCGTACGTGCCGTGGGGTTGACGACATCGTTGGCGCCAATCACGAGGCAGACATCGGCATCGGAAAACTCGCCGTTGATCTCGTCCATCTCGTAAAGCCGGTCATAGGGGACATTCGCCTCCGCGAGTAACACGTTCATGTGGCCCGGCATGCGGCCCGCAACGGGATGGATGGCGTATTTCACCGTCCCCCCTCGCCGTTCGACTAGATCCGCAAGCTCGCGTACCTGATGCTGGGCCTGGGCGACGGCCATTCCATACCCAGGCACCACGATCAGCTTTTGCGCGTACGCCACCTGCACTGCCAGGTCCTCGGGCGTAATAGACTTCACGGAGAGACCTGCGGCGCTCTTCCCCCCGCCGCTGGCGGCCGTTGCACCAAACGCCCCGAAGAGCACATTGGTCAATGACCGATTCATCGCTTTGCACATCACCTGGCTGAGGATGATGCCGCTCGATCCAACGAGCGCGCCCGAGATGATGAGCACTTCATTGTTGATGACAAAGCCGGTCATCCCTGCCGCAATGCCGGAGTAGGAATTCAGAAGCGAGATCACCACGGGCATGTCCGCGCCACCGATCGGGATGACGAGCATCACGCCAAGCACCAACGACAGGGCGCACAACAAATAGAACGGCACGAGGAGCGGGACTTCGGTCGACACCTGCCAACCGGCTAATCCAACAATCGCCGCGAACAGCAAGGCATTGGCCGCGTTGTGGCCGGGAAACGTAATCGGTCGGCCTGGCATCATCTCCTGGAGCTTTGCGAATGCGATCAGGCTGCCCGTCAGCGTAACCGCGCCTACCAGAAGGCCTCCCTGCATGACGACACCGGTGGGCGTTGGGATCAGCGTGCTGCTCTCGTGGGCCCGCAAAAACTCCGCGGCACTGACAAGCATGGACGCACCGCCGCCAAATCCGTTGAGGAGGGCCACCATCTGCGGCATGGCTGTCATTCGAACGGCGTAGGCTTGCCACAGGCCGAGCGCGGTTCCCACCACAACGCCCATGACAATCACGCCGTACGACACGATCGCCTGATCAAAAAGCGTTACCGCCATGGCGATCAGCATCCCGACGAGCGAGATCTGGTTGCCCGCACGCGCCGTGGCTGGGCTATTGAGCCGCTTGATTCCGACAATGAAGAGAACGGCCGAGACGAGGTAGAAGCTCTGCGTGAGCCAGTTCGGCATCATCGCTTCTCCTCATCTTTCGCCCGAAACATGCCCAACATGCGGTCGGTGACGGCATAGCCTCCCGCCACATTCATCATCGCGAGGACGATGGCGATGAACCCAAGCACGGTTGAAATCCAGCCCAGACCACTGCCGCCGATGATGAGGGCGCCGACGATCGTGATGCCACTGATGGCATTCGCGCCAGACATCAGCGGAGTGTGCAGAGTTGGTGGAACCCTTCCAATCAGCTCAGCGCCGAGAAAGGTAGCCAGGGTGAAAATGACGATGGCCGTGATGAGTGCTTCCGTAGTCATGCGTGTCAGCTCCGCACGTGACCGTCGTGCACGATGCACATCGGGCCGGTGATGTCGTCGTTCAAGTCGATGACCACTTGTCCGTCCTTGATCAGATGCTGCAGCAGGGTGAGCACGTTGCGGCTGAACATCTGGCTTGCGTGAAGGGGAACCGTCGCGGAAAGATTCAGGGGGCCGAGTATCACGACGCCATTGGCGGACGTCACGGTTTCGCCTGGCTTCGTCAATGCGGAATTGCCACCCGTATCGGCCGCAAGGTCAACGATGACGCTTCCGGGTTTCATCGTCGCCACCATCTGCTCCGTGATCAATACCGGCGCGCGCTTGCCGGGAATGGCCGCTGTTGAAATCACCAGGTCCATGTTCTTGATGTGATCAGCGAGGGCCTGCTGGATTCGCACCTGTTCGTCGCTGGTCTGCTCGCGCGCGTAGCCGCCCGCGCCTTCCGCGCTGACGCCGACTTCGACGAAGCTCGCACCAAGCGACTGCACCTGTTCTTTGACGGCGTGTCGCACGTCAAACGCCGAAACCACCCCGCCCAGCCGGCGTGCCGTGGCAATCGCCTGAAGTCCCGCTACACCCCCCCCGATGACGAATACCCTCGCCGGAGTGAGCGACCCGGCCGCCGTCGTGAGCATCGGCATCAACCGTGACATTTGAGTTGCGCCCAGCAGCACCGCTTTGTAGCCAGCCACTGTCGCCTGAGATGACAGCACGTCCATGGATTGGGCGCGCGTGATACGTGGCACGCGTTCCAGCGCTAATGAAGTCACCCCGCGTGCCGCCAGCGCCGGAAGAAGACCCTCCGGACTATTGAAGGGAACGAGGCTGATGAGTGTCGACCGTGCCGGAAACAACGCAACCTGCGCAGGGTCAGGAGGCTGCACGGTGACGATCACATCCGCGTTCGTCACGGCTTCAGCAGTTGAAGGCGCGAGCGTTGCGCCGGCAGCAAGATATTGCGGATCGGGGAACCCAGCGGACTCTCCCGCGCCATGTTCGACGACAACCTCAGCACCCGCCTGGATCAGTTTCGCTGCCGACTCGGGAACCAGCGCGATCCGTTGCTCGCCTGCGACGCGCTCCTTCAAGACGACAATGCGCATGGCGCGTATTATCCGTGAAAGGATGCTTTCTGATAGGCTCCTCGAGCGTATTCGATGAACGTCGGTATTCCGCGAGAATCACATCCGGGCGAGCGGCGCGTGGCGGCGACACCGGAAACGGTCACCAAACTCAAGAAACTCGGCTTCGAGGTTCTCATCGAAGTCGACGCCGGCGCGGGAGCAGCGTTCGCTGACGACGACTACCGCGCTGTGGGCGCTACGCTGGTCAGTGATGCACGCCAACTCTGGCGCGATGCCGACATCCTTCTGAAGGTCCGGCCCCCCGAGCAGCATCGCGCGCTTGGTGTGCACGAATGCGACCTGCTGCGTCCCGGGACGACACTGATCAGTTTCTTGTGGCCTGGCAAGAACCAGGCACTCGTTGAGCGACTCGCCGCGGCAAAGGTCACGGCAATTGCCATCGACCAGGTGCCGCGCATCACACGAGCCCAGAAGATGGATGCCTTGTCGTCGATGGCCAACATCGCCGGCTACCGCGCCGTCATCGAGGCCGCGAGCTTCTACGGCCGGTTCTTCACAGGCCAGATGACCGCGGCCGGCCGGGTTCCGCCGGCAAAGGTGCTCGTCATCGGGGCGGGAGTCGCCGGTCTCGCCGCCATCGGTGCAGCACGCGGGCTGGGAGCCATCGTGCGCGCTTTCGACACGCGCGCAGCCGTCAGAGACCAAGTCAAAAGCATGGGCGCTGAGTTTCTCGAGGTGACCCTCGACGAAGAGGGCGAAGGCGGCGGAGGCTATGCCAAGGAGATGAGCCCGGCCTTCATCGCCGCGGAGATGGCACTCTTCGCCGCCCAGGCCAGAGAGATCGACATCATCATCACGACCGCGCTCATCCCCAATCGGCCTGCCCCGATCCTCATCACCGACGAGATGGTGCGCAGCATGAAAAAAGGATCGGTGATCGTGGATCTCGCGGCGGAGAACGGCGGCAACTGCGCGTTGACGGAGCCGGGCTCCGTGGTCGAGCGACACGGTGTCCACATCATCGGCTACATCGATCTTCCAAGCCGCCTGGCGCCCACGGCAAGCGTGTTGTACGGCAACAACCTCGCCTATTTGCTCGATGATCTGGGGGGCGCGTCCAATTTCCATATCGACGTCAACAACGAAGTCGTGCGCAATGCCCTGATCGTCCACGACGGCGCGATCGTCTGGCCACCGCCGACGAAGGAGCCGCCGCCCGCTGCCGCCAGGACCGCGACCGCGCCCGTGGCCCCGGCCAAACCGGAGCCGCGCCAGAACAGGTCGGGACCTGCTATTGCACTCGGTCTTACCGCAGTCATATTGATGGCGTTGGGACTGGTGGCGCCACCGGCGTTTTTGTCGCATCTGACAGTTTTTGCGTTGGCTTGTATCGTCGGATGGCAGGTCGTGTGGAACGTCACGCCAGCACTACACACGCCGCTGATGAGCGTGACTAACGCGATTAGCGGCATCATCGTGGTTGGAGGCATGTTGACCGTCAGCGGTCCGGCGTTCTCGCCCGCGGTCGCGCTCGGCGCGGCGGCGATCCTGCTCGCGTCGATCAATATCGCCGGCGGCTTTCTCGTCACGCAGCGGATGCTGCGGATGTTCAGGCGTTAGTCCAAGGAGTCGATGCCAGACACCCTCATCACCGCCGCCTACCTCGTCGCGGGCCTGCTGTTCATCATGAGTCTGGGTGGCCTGTCGGCGCAGGAATCCGCCCGCCGAGGCAATCTCTTCGGAATCGCTGGCATGGCAATCGCCGTGATCGCCACGATGCTCGGACGAGGCGTGACCAGTTACTCGCTGCTCATTGTGATGCTTGCGATTGGTGGATTGATCGGCGCATCGCTGGCTGCTCGCATCCAGATGACCGCGATGCCGCAACTGGTCGCGATACTCCACAGCTTCGTCGGGGCCGCAGCGGTACTCGTCGGGTTTGCCATCACGCTGGACCCCGCGATGCAGTTCCAGGGCATCGAAGCCTTGATGCACCACATCGAGACGTTCGTTGGCATCTTCATAGGCGCCGTGACGTTTACCGGCTCGGTCGTCGCGTTCGGCAAGCTGCAAGGCCTCGTTCGGAGCAAGCCCGTGCTGCTCCCGGCCCGTCATCTATTGAACGTGTCAGCCGTTGTGATCTGCGTCGCGCTGGGCGTGGTGTTTGGCAGCGCGGAGCCGCCGACGCCGCTGTGGCCGCTCGTGATCGCGACCGTTCTGGCGTCGCTCGTCGGAGTTCACCTCGTGATGGCCATCGGCGGCGCAGACATGCCTGTCGTGGTCTCGATGCTCAACAGCTATTCGGGATGGGCGGCCGCGGCGGCGGGTTTCATGCTGTCCAACGACCTTCTGATCATCACCGGCGCGCTCGTCGGCTCGAGCGGCGCGATTCTCAGTTACATCATGTGTGCGGCGATGAACCGTTCGTTCCTCAGCGTCATTCTCGGCGGCTTTGGCGCCGATGAAGGCGCGGCACCTGCCACCGGATCCGCGCCCGCCGGCGAAGTGCAGAGCATCACGCCCGCAGAAACGGCTCAACTGCTGCTGGACTCCAAGCGAGTCATCATCGTGCCGGGATATGGCATGGCGGTCGCACAGGCACAATATCCCGTGTTCGATGTCACCAAATTGCTGCGCGACCGCGGTATTGAAGTGCGGTTTGCGATTCATCCGGTCGCCGGACGTCTGCCCGGTCACATGAACGTGCTGCTCGCCGAGGCTCGCGTACCGTACGACATCGTGATCGAGATGCAAGAGATCAACGACGACTTCCCGGAAACGAACGTCGCGATCGTGATTGGGGCCAACGACATCGTGAATCCGGGCGCACTCGACGATCCCTCGAGCCCCATTTACGGCATGCCCATCCTCGAGGTGTGGAAGGCGAAGACCTGCATCGTGCTCAAGCGGGGCATGGCCAGCGGCTACGCAGGCGTCGAGAATCCGCTGTTCTACAAAGAGAACACGCGAATGTTGTTCGGCGACGCGCGTGCGATGGTCGATGCCGTTCTCACCGAACTGCGCAAGAACACTCTCTCGAAGAGCGCGTGATGGATGGCCCGCTCCGGGGTGTCCGCGTGATTGTGGCCGGGGCCGGCCTCTCCGGCCTTGTCGCTGCACGTGCCCTCGCTCGCCGTGGCGCATCGACCCGCATCCTCGAAGCGCGTGATCGCATCGGTGGCCGCGTGTGGACGCTCCGAAAGGAGCCCATCGCGCCGTTTCACGTCGAGATGGGCGGCGAGTTCGTCGATCGCGAGCACAAAGCCATCCGCTCTCTCGTGCGAGAGCTCGATCTCGATCTCACACGTGTCCTGCGACGAGGGTTTGGTCTTGCCCTCGAACAGCGCGGCCGAACCCGCGTGTTGGCGACGCAGACGTTGCTTTGGAAAAACCTGGCCGCGTTGCTCCAACCCGCCGTTGATGCGTTCGACGATGCGCGACAACGCTGGGAATCTACCGCCGCGGCGGCGATCGCGTGCCAGTCCTTAGGTCAGATGCTCGATCGCCGGCACACAGAGCCGCGGATTCTGGCCCTGGCAACAGCGCTTCGGAACCTGTTGCTGGCCGACCCTGATGACCTGTCGGCCCTGATCGCGATCGAACTCATACTCGCAGGCAATCCGAGTCGTGTTGCCATGTACCGGATTGACGGCGGCGCCGATCAACTCGTCAACGCTCTGGCAAAGGACGCGGGAAGCCGCATCGAGTTGCAGCATGCCGTACGCGCCGTCCAACAGGACGGTCGAGCCGTCACCGTGACGGTCGAGGGCCCGAACGGCCAGCACGCTCAGGCTCGTGCCGATTATCTGGTCGTGACCGTCCCCGTTCCGATATTCCTCGACTGGAATTTTTCGCCTGCTCTGCCCGAACCGCAACTGCAAGCGTTCCGCACGTTAGCCTATGGACCCGCGACAAAAGTGCTGCTGCGCTACTCCAAGAGATGGTGGCGTCAGCCCGGACGGCCCCGCGCGTATGGCAGCAATCTGCCGATTGGCGCGGTTTGGGAATCGGCGGAGGAACAGAAGAAGGCGGCGTGCCTCACGCTGCTGGCGGGCGGACGCGCGAGTTCCGAACTTGCCGCGATCCTCGCCGCCGAGGGTGCGGGCGGACTCAACAAACGACTGCGGTGGTTCGGTCGTCCGAAAGGCCTGCCAGAAATCTCGTCGGTGACGTGGGAGAACGATCCCTTTGCTCGAGGGGGATACGCGGTCTTTGGCCCGACGTTCGATCCTGCCCTGCGACCGCTACTCGGGCGCGGCGCGGGGCGTGTCCTCTTTGCCGGCGATCACACCAGCCGCAAATACCAGGGGTATATGAACGGAGCGGTGGAGAGCGGGTTGCGCGTGGCCAGGGAAATCGAGACGCTCGACTCTTACTGATCTGGTGATGTGGTGATCTGATGATCTGGTGATCTGGCGCGCTTGACAATCCGTGGCAGGAATCATACGTTGCCTCTTCGCGTGGCTCGCGAGGCCGAGGACGGGCGGTTCCAGGCGCCGGTGGCGCGACTGTCAGCCGCTGGCCACCACGCAGGTATACGCATGGAACACTCTCCCGAGGGCACCGGCCCGCCGTCCCGCCGCGGCCCCAACGTCGACCTCGACCCGAACGGGATCGTCACGGCCAAGAGCCCGGACCGGCAACGCCGCCAGTTCCTGAACTATTCCTTCTACCGGCTCGACCCGGTGTTCCGGCGGCTGCCCGCCGACGAGCAGCGAGGGGCGGCGGCCGCGTTCATCGAACTGGTGCGGAGCTGGGAGTCGTCGGACGATCTGATCCTGCGCACCTACTCGCTCGTGGGCTTCCGCGCGGACGTCGATTTCATGCTCTGGCGGATCGCGTTCGACCCGCTCTGCTTCCAGTCGATGGAAGCAGCAATCAGGCGGTCGCGGCTGGGCGCCTACCTGTCGCAGGTGCACAGCTTCCTTTCGCAGCAGCGCCGGTCGCCGTACGTCAACAAGATGAAGGGTGCCGGGGAGGGTGTCGAGCTGCTGGCGGGCGAGGGGAAATATCTGTTCGTGTACCCCTTCACCAAGACGCGGTCGTGGTACCGCCTTTCGCCGCACGCGCGGCAAGGGATGATGGACGAACATATCGCCGCTTCGGCGCCGTTCAAGGGGGTCCGCTTGAACACGAGCTACAGCTACGGCATTGACGACCAGGACTTCATGGTCGCGTTCGATTCGGACTACCCTCAAGAGTTCGTCGATCTAGTGGGGCGGCTGCGTTACACGGAGGCGAGCCTCTACACGCAGCGAGACACACCGATGTTCGCGTGCGCGAAGGCGCCCATTGATGCGATCCTCGCGCAGCTGGCGAACATGGATTAGCGGTCTCGCAAGGAACGCGCCTGAGAGCGTGCGCGCGGAGGCGAACGCTTGACTCCCGCAAAGCGCGATGGTACAAACGCGCGACTCTTCAGACTCAAGGCGGGGAACTGGTTTTGGCCCAGACGGAAGCAGAACTGCTCGACAACCCTGTCGCGGGCCATCCCACGCTGATTCTGCGCTCGCCGGATTTCCATTCGATCACCGAGGCCGTCGCGGGGCCGGTCGAGCGGCCGACACCGATCGGTTGGTGGCTCTTCTTCATCCCTTCCCTCGCGCTCCTCGGTCTTCTGGGCGTGGCGGTCTCGTGGCTCTTCTGGGAGGGGATCGGCATCTGGGGTCTCAATGTCCCCGTCGGCTGGTCGTGGGACATTACGAACTTTGTGTTCTGGATCGGGATCGGGCACGCGGGGACGCTGATCTCGGCGATCCTCTTCCTCTTCCGACAGACATGGCGCACCTCGATCAACCGCGCGGCCGAAGCGATGACCATCTTCGCTGTGATGTGCGCGCTGTTGTTCCCGGGGATCCACGTGGGACGCGTCTGGGTCGCCTATTGGATGTTCCCGCTGCCGAATCAGATGGGCGTGTGGCCCAACTTCAGGAGCCCTCTTCTCTGGGACGTCTTTGCGGTCAGCGTGTACGGAACTGTGTCGGTGCTGTTCTGGTACGTCGGCTTGATTCCGGACTTGGCGATGATGCGCGATCGCGCGAAAACTCGCACCCGGAAACTCGTCTACGGCTTTTTCGCATTGGGATGGCGGGGCTCGGTGCGCAGTTGGAACCACTACGAAAGCGCCTATCTCGTCCTCGCCGCTCTCGCGACGCCGCTGGTCCTCTCGGTTCATTCGATCGTCTCAATGGATTTCGCGGTCTCCGTCCTGCCCGGGTGGCATACGACGATTTTCCCGCCGTACTTCGTCGCGGGCGCGATCTTCTCGGGGTTCGCCATGGTGCTGACGCTCATGGTGATCTGTCGCACGGCGTTCAGCCTCGAGCACATCGTCACACTCCGGCACTTCGACTACATGGCGAAGATCACGCTCGTGACCGGGTCGATGGTCGGCTTCGCCTATGCCACGGAGTTCTTCACGGCCTGGTACAGCGGGAACCCCTACGAGTACTTCACGTTCCTGAACCGCGCGGGCGGACCGTACGCCTGGGCCTATTGGATCATGGTCTCCTGCAACGTGATCAGCCCCCAGGTTTTCTGGTTCAAGAAGGCGCGCACGAGCATCCCGTTCCTGTTCGTCATGTCGATCATCATCAACATCGGCATGTGGTTCGAGCGGTTCGTGATCATCACGACGTCGCTGCACCGTGACTTCCTCCCCTCGGCCTGGGGGCACTTCACACCCACGATCTGGGACATCTCGTGCCTGCTCGGGAGCTTCGGGCTCTTCTTCACGATGTTCTGCCTGTTCGTGCGTTTCGTTCCGATGGTGGCAACCTCCGAGGTGAAGACCGTTTTGCCGCAGGCCAATCCGCATGGTCGGACCGGCTCCGAACACGGGATCGAAGCCCACCGAGGCCAGCGGCCGGCCCGCGGGGAGCCCGCTCCCGAGGGAGCCTCCTGATGCCCTTCGACTCGCTTGGTTCGCTCAGGGCAAGGCTGCCGCTCGTCAACCAACTTCCGAAAGGGCCCCACTACGGAATCCTCGCCGAATTCGCGACGCCGGCGGACCTCCATCACGCGTGCGAACAGGTCCGCGACGCGGGCTTCACGCGGTGGGACGCCCACACGCCCTTCCCCGTCCACGGCCTCGAGAGAGCAATGGGAATCCGGCGTTCCCCGCTTCCCTGGATCGTCCTTGTCATGGGACTGACGGGGGCCGCGCTCGGGTTCGGCCTGCAGTGGTGGGTCCACGCCAGCGCCTACCCACTGGTAATCAGCGGCAAACCGTTCTTCGCCTGGCCCGCGATGATTCCGATTACGTTCGAGCTGGGAGTTCTCTTCGCCGCGCTCGGCGCCGTCTTCGGCATGCTCGGCCTGAACCGGCTCCCTATGCACCACCATCCGCTCTTCCGATCCAAGGTCTTCGAACGGGTGACCGACGACGCCTTCTTCATCTCGATCGAGTCGTGGGATCCGCGGTTCGATCTGTCGGCTACGAGGAAGCTGCTGGAGTCGCTGGGCGCACGAAGCGTCGAGCTCCTGGAGTCTGAATGATTCCCGAGGGTCATCACGTTGCGTTGCGGCCCGGGCAGGCCACGATCCCGCCGGGGCACCCGTGGAACCGCATTCCGGTTATTGGCGCCGTCGCCGCTCTGCTCGGGATCGTGGTCTGCGC
The DNA here is from genome assembly GCA_963846425.1 of uncultured Acidobacteriota bacterium. Classification (GTDB taxonomy): domain Bacteria; phylum Acidobacteriota; class Vicinamibacteria; order Vicinamibacterales; family UBA2999; genus JACCSI01. The sequence goes on from CAWJVW010000005.1 coordinate 1,344,632, forward strand.
GATTCTGGGGATAGCGAATCCGAAGCAGTTCTTCTTCTCGTGGCTCGTGTCATTCCTGTTCTTTCTGAGCCTGGCCCTGGGCGCGCTCTTCTTCGTGCTGATCCAATACGCGGCCCAGGGAGGATGGGGGATCGTGTTGCGACGGATCGGAGAGACGACGTTCGCAATGCTCCCCGTGATGGCGGCCCTCTTCATTCCGTTGCTTCTCGGCCTGCACGATCTGTATGAGTGGTCCCATCCTGAGGCCGTCGAGCAGGATGCGCTGCTTCGCTGGAAGGCGCCATATCTCAATGTCCCGTTCTTCCTGTTCCGCGCGGCGCTCTACTTCGGAATCTGGTCCTTCATCGCCATTCTGTACTACCGCGGCTCGCGCGGGCAGGATGCAACGGGGGATCCCGGAGTGTCGGCCCGCCTGCGCCGCTTTGCCGGACCCGCGATCATCGTCCTCGCGCTGACCCAGACGTTCGCCTCGGTCGACTGGATCATGTCGCTCACACCGCACTGGTACTCGACGATGTTCGGCGTTTATTTTTTTGCTGGTTCCTTTGTGGGGTTCATCGCGCTGCTCTCGGTCGTTGCGGTGGCGATGCGCCGGGCGGGGCTGCTCGACACGGTCATCAGTCCCGAGCACCTGCACGATGTCGGTAAGCTCCTCTTCGCGTTCACGGTGTTTTGGACCTATATCGCCTTCTCGCAGTTTTTCTTGGTTTGGTACGCGAACCTTCCGGAAGAGACGACTTGGTACCAGGCGCGGATGGAAGGGTCCTGGATGACCGTCTCGCTCTTCCTCATGGCGGGACATTTCGTGGCGCCGTTCTTTTACTTGATGGGGCGTGCCGTCAAGCGGAAGGGAGCGACCCTGGCCGTCGGGGGAGCGTGGCTGCTCGCCATGCACTACGTGGATCTCTACTGGCAGGTCATGCCGACGCTCCATCCCGAGGGGCTCCGTCCGTCGCTTCTTGACGTTGCCGCGCTGCTTGCCGTCGGCGGGTGCTTCGTAGCGGCGGCGAGCTGGCTGATGCGTCGGCAGGCGCTGGTACCGCTACGCGACCCGCGGCTCGCCGAGTCGCTCGCGTTCGAGAACGTCTGAAGTCGGACGAAAGTCCAGCGTCGCGAACGAATGGCTCGACCGGCGCGAGCGTTGCCCGCATTAGCGGGTTTGGTGTACAGTTCGCTCGATCTGAATTTCTGCGCTGACTGCCCTCTGTGATGACGGGCAGGAGGGGGCAGTGTCTGCAACGACGAAGGAGACAGGTAGACGATGACCAAAGAGTCGAGCATGCGCGGAACAGGGAAGAGGTTGTGGCTGGCGGCTGGGCTTGTGACGGTGTTAGTTTGGCCGGGCGCTGCTTTCGCCGCGTCGACCATCACGGGCACCGCCACCTTCGCAGGGAAAGCCCCCACTCTCAGGCCGCTCGCCATGGACGCCGACCCTGTGTGCGCCAAGAAGCACTCGAAACCCGTGCTCGCCGAGATGCTGGTCCTCGGCAGCGGCAACACCATGGGGAACATCATCGTCTACGTCTCGAAGGGGCTCCCGGCCGGGAAGACCTGGCCCGCTCCCAAAACTCCGGTGGTTCTCGATCAGAAGGGCTGCCTTTACGTGCCGCACGCGATGGGGATCATGGTGGGTCAGCCCTACAGGATCCTCAACTCCGACGGCATCCTCCACAACATCCACACGCTTCCCAAGGTCAACTCGTCATTCAATCGGGCGATGCCGGCGACGCTCAAGGAGACGAGCACGTCGTTCGCCAAGCCGGAGCCGATCTTCCAGATCAAGTGCGACGTCCACCCGTGGATGAGCGCCTACATCGGTGTCTTCACGCATCCTTTCTTCTCGGTGACGAGCACGGACGGGAAGTTCACGATTCAGGGCCTCGACGCGGGCACCTACGAGATCACCGCCTGGCACGAGAGGCTGGGGGCGCAGACGGCCTCGGTCACGGTTAGCGGCACTGATACGAAGACCCAGGACTTCAAGTTCGCCACACCCGCGAAATAGCATCCGGAGAACGGGGCGCCATGAGTCACCCAACAGCTGTCGACGCCGGCAGGCCGCACGTCGCGCACGAAGTCCATCACGAGGAGCTCGGCTTCTGGCGCAAGTACATCTTCTCGACCGACCATAAAGTCATCGGCATCCAGTACGGCATCAGCGGCCTCCTGTTCCTCCTCTTCGGCTTTTCGCTGATGATGCTCATGCGCTGGCAGCTCGCTTACCCCGGCGCTCCGTTGCCGCTGATCGGGTCGCTGTTCGGTGAGGCGCGCATGCCGGGTGGATCGATGCTCCCCGAGTTCTACAACGAGCTCGGGGCGATGCACGGCACCATCATGGTCTTCATGGGAGTGGTACCGCTTGCCGTCGGAGGATTTGGGAACTTCGTGCTCCCGCTCCAGATTGGCGCGCCGGACATGGCGTTCCCGAAGATCAACATGGCGAGCTACTGGTTCTTCTTCCTCGGCGGCGTCACCATGCTGGCCAGCTTCTTCGTCCCTGGCGGCGCCGCGCAGTCCGGCTGGACGTCCTACGCGCCACTGGCCAACATTGCGGGCACGGGCCAGACGTGGTGGCTCATCGGGATGATCTTCTTGATCACCTCGTCGCTGCTCGGAGCGATCAACTTCATCGCGACCACAATCCAGCTCCGCGCTAAGGGGCTCACGTTCATGCGGTTCCCCTTCTTCGTGTGGTCGCAGTTCGTGACGGCGTTCCTGCTGCTCCTGGCGTTCCCGCCGCTCGAGGCCGCCGGGGTCATGCAGCTGATGGATCGAGTGGCCGGCACGAGCTTCTTCCTCCCAAGCGGTCTCGTCGTCAGCGGCCAGGTCCTCGAGGTGGCAGGCGGCGGCAACGCGGTCCTGTGGCAGCACTTGTTCTGGTTCCTGGCGCACCCGGAAGTCTACGTTCTGATCCTGCCCGCCATGGGCATCGTCGCCGAGGTCATCGCGAACAACACGCGTAAGCCGCTGTGGGGCTACCGTGCGATGGTCTACTCGCTCGTTTTCCTCGGCTTCATGTCGTTCATTGTCTGGGCCCACCACATGTTCATGACCGGCATGGGAACGGCGATGGCGGCGTTCTTCCAGACGACGACGATGATCATCTCGATCCCATCTGTAGTGATCCTCACGGCGCTGATCGTCTCGCTCTGGGGCGGATCGATACGCTTCAACACGCCGATGCTCTTTGCGCTTGGCTTCCTGCCGATGTTCGGCATCGGCGGGCTGACAGGGCTTCCGCTCGGACTGAACGTCTCGGACATCCCGCTACACGATACCTACTACGTCATCGCGCACTTCCACTACGTCGTCGCGCCGGGCACGATTTTCGCCCTGTTCGCGGGGATCTACTACTGGTTCCCGAAGGCAACCGGACGGAAGATGAACGAGACGCTCGGCAAGATCCATTTCGCTGGTTCGTTCGTGTGCATGAACCTGGTCTTCATGCCGATGTTCATCATCGGAATGGCCGGCGTGTCGCGGCGCCTCTTTGACGCTGGGCAGGCATATGACTTTGCGCAGCCGACGATGCACTGGAACGTCGTGTCCTCCTGGGGAGCGTGGACCCTTGCGCTGTTCCAGCTTCCGTTCATCTTCAATTTCTTCTGGAGCATCTGGAAGGGGGAAAAAGCCGCGGACAACGTGTGGGAATCCACGACGATTGAGTGGGCGGCCCCGTCGCCGCCTCCCCACGGCAACTTCGCCGTCGCCCCGCAGGCGTACCGCGGGCCCTACGAGTACAGCGTTCCAGGCGCGGCGAAAGACTTCACGCCGCAGTATGAGGCCTCATAAGCGATGGAGATCCCCTACACCGTAGAGGCGCGCCGCGATACCGGTCTGACCAACGGGAAGATCGGCATCTGGCTCTTCCTCGCCTCTGAAGTCATGCTGTTCGGGGCACTGTTCGCGAGCTACATCCTGATCCGCGTAGGGGCGCCGAGCTGGCCGCGGGGAGACACGATCCTGAACGTCCCGCTCGCCACGCTCAACACGATCGTCCTGATTGCATCCTCCGTCACGATGGTCATGGCCTGGGCGTCGCTGATGCGCCGCAACTTCGGGGCCTTCCGGATGTACATGGGGGGGACGATCCTGCTCGGATTGGTCTTCCTCGTGGTCAAGTACTTCGAATACTCCTCCAAGTTCGAGCACCACCTCTACCCCAGCACCAACAACTTTCTCGCCATCTATTTCACGCTGACGGGACTGCACGGGCTCCACGTGTTGGGCGGGATGGCGGTGAACGCGTATTTCTGGGGTCCAGGCGCAAAGCTCTGGAAGACGAATCCAGTGTGGTTCACCAACCGCGTCGAGCACTCGGGCCTCTTCTGGCATTTCGTCGATCTGGTATGGATCTTCCTTTTCCCGACCCTCTATCTCCTGTAGGACGTCCATGACGAGCGACCACGCCGTTGACTCTGTGACCAGCGACCATGCTGTGGACATCGACCGACACGTCAGGGTCTACATCACCGTCTTCGTCGCGCTCATGGTCCTGACGGTCATTACGGTGGCAATCTCGTATCTTGACCTTGCCGTGCCGCTGGCCGTTTCAGTGGCGCTGTTTGTCGCGATCATCAAGGGAGGACTGGTAGCGGGCTACTTCATGCACCTGGTTTCCGAAAAGAAGCTGATATACGCGGTCCTCGTGCTGACGGTTGCGTTTTTTGTCGCGCTGATGGCGCTGCCCGTCCTCACTCACAGCAGCGGCTTTTGGGTTAACGAATGAACCTCAGGTTGGTCCACGCGATGCTGATCCTATTATCCGCGGCGCTCGCGGTGCTGTTCGGGCTTTGGTGCCTGTCCCAGTATGGTCGCGACGACGGGATCGCACTTCTTGTCGCCGGCATCGTGTCGTTCGCCGTCTCGCTCGGCCTGGTCGTCTACGACTCGTGGTTCCTGCGCAAGACGAGGGCGCTGCGATGAAAACGAAGTCGATCCGGCTCGGTATTACACGAATTCTCACGACGGCGGCTGTCGTGCTGATCGGCGGCAGCTCGAGCGTCTTCGCCTGTCCTATCTGTTTCGGGGCAGAGGAAACCTCGATGGTCGACGGGACAAAGCTCGGCATACTGGCGCTGCTCGCCATCACGCTTGCCGTGCAAGGCGCGTTCGTGGGCTTTTTCGTCTATCTTCGCAACCGCGCAAAGCGCATCGCGGAGATCGAACTCGACACCGAATGGTCGGAGCTCCAGAGGTCGCCGAGAACATCATGAATTGGAATCAGTGGCTTGGAATGCCAGCGCTCGCCTCGACTCACGGCGGGGAGATCGACGCCCTGAACGGCTGGATTCACGTCTTCATGCTCATCCTGTTCGTCGGGTGGGGCGGATTCTTCATCTACTGTCTGGTCCGGTTCCGGCGGTCGCGGAATCCGGTCGCGAACTACACAGGTGTGACGTCGAACGCGTCGAAATACTCGGAGATAGCCGTAGCCATCGTCGAAGCGGTTCTCCTGGTCGGATTCTCGATTCCCCTCTGGGCCGCAAGGGTCGATCGGTTGCCCCCGGAGGGCGAAGCGCTCGTCGTTCAGGTCACTGGCGAACAGTTCGCGTGGAATGTCCACTATGCCGGGCCGGACGGGAAATTCGGCCGCACGGATCTCAAGTTGCTCGATCTCCAGTCGAATCCTCTGGGACTTGATCGGTCCGACCCTGCGGGCTTGGACGACGTCACGACTCTCAATCAGCTCTATCTGCCCGTTAACAGGCCGGTCATCGTGAAGCTCAGGAGCAAGGACGTCATCCACAGCTTCGGGGTGCCTGAGTTTCGCGTAAAGCAGGACGCTATCCCCGGCCTGACAATCCCCATCTGGTTCGTGCCCAACGTCACGACGGCCGAGATGCGGGCTCAGACTGGAAAGGCCGAGTTCCAGTACCGAGATTGCCTGTGCCCAGCTCTGCGGTTTGGGCCACGCCAGGATGCGGGGATTCGTCACCGTGCAGACCGCTGAGGAGTTCCAGACGTGGCTGGACGAAGAGAGCAAGGCGCAGAGCGCACCAGACCCGTTCCGGTAACTCAGCGGCGCGCGCCCCGCCCCTCGTCTATGCCCGGTTTCGTGTAGCGAACACCGACGTCAGGTCCGATATCGCTGTGCCCCCGGGGCTTGAACCTTGTGAACCAAGTGTGACCATGCGCCTTGCCCCGACGTATTTCCCACACGAGGTAGGGCACAAGTATCAGCAAAAACAGCACCGCCCCTACCCAAAGTCCGGTGACGAGGTCCATCGTCAGTCCTCCTACGCCGGATTACAGCAAGGGTAAAGCCAAACAGGCCGCGCTGTTGAGCCTGGAACTAACTGAACATCTTCGGTGTCGGCATCCGCGCGCGGATTCGTTCGAGCTCTTCGACGGTCACGCGGTCGAGGCCGCTCTTGCGGCAGGATTCCTCGACGGCCCTGACGACCATGCCCCGGACAAACGCGGGAATCTTCTTCATGCGAGCGGCGGCCGCCTCGTCCCACGCGATGGTCGTCGGTGATTCGGGGCCGTACTCGATCAAGGGAATCCCCTGCGCCCCTTCGACGGCAGCGCCTGCCTCGCCGAAGCGCCGGAGGTGCGAAGGCGGGCGGAAGGTGAGAAGAGGGGAACCGGCGAACTTGCCGGGCGTGTGGGTGCAGAGGGGGTCTTCGGCCATGAGATCGCCGGTCATGCCGTAGGCCCGGGCGCGGCAGCCCCCACAGTGGCCGTTCATCTCGCACTCACCGCATCGCCCGCCGAGCGAGGTGCGGCGGCGAATGTCGGTGAACAGTCCAGAAGACGTCCAGAGGTCCTCGAGACTCCCGGTGCGAAGGTTCCCCGCGAAAACGGGGAGGTATGGGCAGGGCGTGACATCCCCATTCGGCCGTATCCCCATGTAATGCGTCCCCGCCGGGCAGCCGCCTGCCCCTCCGGAGTAGGTCCTGATCTGGGAAAGACCGAGCCATGAGGACGGGGCCTCCGTCGAGATCGGATCGGGCTGCGCGGCGGCGTTTTCCAGAACAGTTTTGATGTAGTGCGGGGCACACTTCGCGTTGACGAGCATGCGGCGTTCGTACTTCCGCTGGATCCGGTAGAGCGAGGCGAGGACCTCGTCGTACTGCGCGGGACTGATATCCGACACGAACTGCCCGCGGCCCGTCGGCACCAGGAAGTAGAGATTCCAGACCTTGGCGGCCAGTCGATCGTGCGCGAAGTCGGCGATCGCTTCGAGCTCGCTGAGATTGTGCGAGCCGGCGGTCGTCTGCACGATGAAGGGGAGCCCGGTCCTGTTGAGGATCTCCGCTCCCTCCACCGTGTTTCGCCAGGCGCCACGCACCTTCCTGAAGGCGTCGTGACGATCGGGATCGAGCGCATCGAGGGAAATGGACAGTCCTCGCGCGCCGGCTTCCGCCAGATGCCGCGCCACGTTTTCAGTGATGCGCACACCGTTTGTGCCGACGACCACCCAAAGTTCACGCTCCGCCGCGCGCCGGACGATCTCGAGGATGTCGCGCCGCAAGAGCGGCTCGCCGCCGGTAAGGATCGTCAGGCATTCTGGCGCGAAGGCGGCGATTTCTTCGATAACCCTGAAGCATTCCTCGGTGCCGAGCTCGCTCCGATCGGCGAAGTTCTCCGTGCCAACCAGGGGCGTGCCGCCGGCGTCGAGATAGCAGTGCTCGCAGGCGAGGTTGCAGCGGTAGGTAAGGTTCCAGGACACCACGTAGGGCCGGGCAAACCCTTCGACTCGGCTCAAGGCGGGCGGGCTCGTGTTCGGATGCGGCATGTTCATCGCGATGACGGTCGTTTCGAAGACGTGCCTCACATGCCGAAGAAGTCGCGGGCCGCGTCGAGGATCTTCTCGTCCACTTCGAGGGCCCCTCTCTCCCGCGCGAACCTTTCGATGCCGGTGCGCGCCATGGGACGGACGAACTCGGGAATGTTCGCAAGCCGCGCTTCCGCGGCGGCGGTCCACGGGACAGGAGTCGACTCGCCGGACTCCACCCCGGCCTGGCCGGCTCGCGCCTCCCGCGTACCTTCCGCCTGCGGGAGCATCGCGGTGAACGGGCAGCCGGTGCCGGCCGCGCTCGAAGTTTCGTTAGTGCCCGGGGCCAATTCGCACGCCTAGCGATTGGACGATTTGTGTTTCGTACGCATTGGTGAGCATCGCCATCTCGTACCCGCACTCCGGACACGAGTAGACGACCGAGAGCGATCCGCGCTCGGGCGGACTGACCGTTTGCAGCTTCATGGGGCTGTCGCAGGGGACACAGAGAAACTTCATTGGTCTTCCTTGGGTTCGAGGCCGTCCATCATTCGCTGCGCGATCTGATCGAGGGCGAGGCCGACGGGCGTGTCGCGCAGGGCCGGGAAAGGCATCCCCATATCGCAATTTCGCGCAAGCTCTGGATCGAAAGGCACAGTCCCGAGGCAAGGGATCCCCAGATTCAGGGACTCGGACGAGACGAAGAGCGGCTTGACGGCACCGCAGTCGCGGCAGTAGTAGCCGCTCATGTTCTCGACGTAACCGAGAAGCCGGTTGGGTCCTTTCGACAGAGCTACCACCGAGCGCGCGACCACGCCCCGTGCCACCTCGGAAGGGATCGTCACGAGTAGGAACGAGGTCCGCGGCCCGAGAAAATCGGCGTACTGGACGGTCCGCTCGGCTCCCGGCGGAAGATCGAACATCAGCAGATCGAGCGCTCCCCACTCGAAGGACCTGAGGATTTCGCCGAGGAGAGCGAACTCCCTCGTGGCGCGCCAGGTATGGGACTCTCCGTGGGCCGTGCTGTCGAACTCGAGCGCCTCGGTCTCCGGGACCAGCGAGCCCATCGAGAAGATCGCGATCCCGTTCCTGGTGCGCGGGAGCGCGACCTTGTGGCTGCCGGGAACGAACAACGCCTCTTGGACACCTGCCATACGCGCCTGCGAGGGGCCGTTGAAATCCGCGTCCAGAATCGCGATCCGAAGCCCACGCGCGCGCAGAGCGCCCGCAAGATGCAGGGTCAGGGTGCTCTTGCCAACCCCCCCTTTGCCGGAGCCCACGGCCACCAGATGTCGGACCCCTGCGAGCCCGTCGGTGATGCGGGTACGCTGCTCGGCGACCTGCTCGAGGACTCTGGACCCTCCGTCGCCGACGATGTCGTGGTAGCGCTTCATGCGACGCGAGCCCTTAGCCTACACCGTTCCGCACCGGGCGCGGAGGGTGACGTCTCAAATGAAAAGGCGAGCCTGACTTTGCGAGTTGGGACCAGATCAACCTCTGGCCACGTACTCTCGATGCGTTGCACTCCGCGGCCTGATCGGCGACCCGGTTCAACTCGTGCAGTGGCACGGACACAGCGCACGTGCTCAAGGTTTCCATGCGTTTCCCTTCCTCGTCCGCCGAGTGATTGCAGCTGAGTGGCGCGCGGATCAGATGGACGGTGTTGCGCGAGGCTTCGAAGGCGCGTGCCGTCCGGCTCATTCTCGCGGCGTGGCGACCGTGCGCCTAAAGCTGTTCGGATTACGCCGCGCGTGTCGCGCATTCGGACAGTACGACGCGCAGCCAGGTGGCGGTGATCCGTCGCTTCTGGAGATCTGAAGCTGGATCTGGAAGTGCGCGTGGTGCGAGCTCGTGCACGTCGAGCCGAACGCGCCGGCGACAAGGTCGTCAACCAGCGGTTGGCGTACGTCGCCGTCGCGATTACGGTTTGGGTGTCGAGCTCGAGGGCAATCCCTCATTGCCGTGGCAATGAGCGCCTTTTGCGTTCGTCTGGCGCTCATTCTCGCGAAGTCGTTTGCGAGCGTTTGCGGCATCGTCCTGCACACGCACAGGTACCACCGAGTCCTTGCAGTGTTGACAGCAGTCGAAGGCGTCGCCGCGATCGGTCCCTGGGTTCTGTTGCTCTACACGAGCCCTCTCGTTTAGACGCAATCCGGCGCGGGCTCGGACCGACCGCGGCGCCGGACAGCACGTTCCGCTCTGTTGACTGCCTACCGGACACGGCCTAACATGCCCGCGGAATGATTGGCCAGACGGTTTCCCACTACCGCATCGTCGAGAAGTTGGGCGGGGGCGGAATGGGCGTCGTCTACAAAGCCCAGGACGTCCGGCTCGGCCGGATTGTCGCGGTCAAGTTCCTGCCGCCCGAGCTCTGGAATGATACGGATGCCGTGGAGCGCTTCAAGCGCGAAGCCCGCCTCGCGTCCGGGCTGAACCATCCCCATATCTGCACCGTTCACGACATAGGCGAGCATGATGGCCAGCACTTCATGGTGATGGAGTTGCTGGAAGGTCAAACCCTCAAGCACGCGATCGGAGGCAGACCGCTCGAGACGGGGCAGCTCCTGGAGCTTGCCATCCAGATCGTTGATGCGCTCGATGCGGCACACTCGCAGGGCATCGTCCATCGGGACATCAAGCCCGCGAATATCTTCGTGACCTTACGTGGCCAGGCGAAAATTCTCGACTTCGGCCTGGCGAAACCGGCGCAGATGCGGAGTGCCGTCGCGCGAGCGATCGCCGACTACGATCAGCCGACCGCGGCCGCCGACGGCGATCTCACCAGTCTGGGGGTCATGGTTGGCACGGCCGGCTACATGTCACCCGAGCAGGCGCGGGGCGAAGCGCTCGACGTGCGTACCGACTTGTTCTCCGTTGGCGCCGTGTTGTACGAGATGGCCACCGGCCAGCAAGCCTTCCCAGGCATCAACGCGCTCGTGATCCTCGCCGCGCTCCTCAGAGACGTGCCTCCATCACCCCTGGGTCTGAATCCCGAGCTGCCGCCGGAGGTGGAGCGGATCGTCGCGAAAGCGCTCGATAAGGACCGCGACCTTCGCTATCAGACGGCCGCCGACCTGCTCGCCGACCTGAGGCGCCTGAAGCGCGATAGCTCGACGGCAGGGATTGCGGCTGTCGTCGATTCGGCCGCGAGGTCGCCACGCGCCGACGCCCCGGCGGGCGCCGTCCAACCGGCAGCCGTTGGTCGTTCGAGGCGGTGGAAGCTTGCTGCCGCGGGCGCGGCCGCCGCGGTCGTGGCGACGGTGGCATTCACGATGATGGGGCCGTTGGGAGCCAAGCCGCTGACCGAACGCGACTTCGTCCTGCTGGCGGATCTCGAGAATGCCACCAGCGAGGAGGTCTTCGATGGGACGCTCAAGCCGGCGCTGGCGGTGCACCTGGGACAGTCGCCGTTCCTGAACATCGTGCCCGATGGGCGGGTGCGCGAACAGTTGAAGCTCATGGGTCGCTCTCCCGACGAGCGCGTCACGAGCGTGATTGGAAAGGAAGTGTGCGAGCGCGAAGGCGTGAAAGCGATGCTGGCGGGATCGATCAATTCGCTCGGCAGCGAGTACGTGATCCATTTGCGTGCGACGGACTGCCGCACCGATGAGACGCTCGCCGAAGAGCAGGTCCAAGCCGGAGGCCGCGAGCAGGTGCTGCGCGTCCTGGGCAGCGCGGCCTCCAGCTTGCGCGAGAAGCTGGGCGAGTCGCTCAGCTCGATTCAACAGTTCGACGCACCGCTCGACCGGGCCACGACGGGCTCGATCTACGCGTTCAGAGCCTTCAGTCTCGGAGATACCAACCGTGCCAAGGGCATGGAACGCGAGGCCATCCCGTTTTTCGAGCGCGCGATCGAGCTCGACCCCAATTTCGCAATGGCCCACGCGCGCGTGGGCACGATCTTGCGGAATTTCGGCGAGAACGACCGTGCCGTTGACTATCTGAAAAAGGCGTTCGACCTGCGCGATCGCATCAGCGAGCGCGAGAAGCTCTATATCTCCTCGCAGTACTACATCACCGTGACGGGGGAGCTGTACAAGGCCATCGAGACCTATCGGCTGTGGAAGCAGGCGTATCCACGCGAAATGGTCCCGCCCAACAACTTGTCGTTCCTGCACGTCAATCTCGCGCAGTTCGACAACGCCGTCGCGGAGGCCCGCGACGCGCTGAAGATTGCGCCAGATCGTTTTTTTCCGTATGCGCAACTCGCGTCCGCGCAACTGGCGCTCAATCAGTTCGACCAGGCCCGGATGACCCTGGAGGAGGCGCTGAAGAGGAAGCTCGACGACTGGCCGATTCGCATCACGCTGTATTCGATTGCCTACGTCCAGGGCGATGCGGTGGCCATGCAGAAACAGATCGAGTGGGCGGAGGGGAAGCCAGGCCAACCGCGCATGCTCCAGGCGCAGGCGGGCACGGCCGCATCGGCGGGGAAACTTGGGGAAGCGAGGCAAGCGTACCGGCGCGCCGTCGAAATTGCGCGGCGGAACAACTCGCTCGAGGTGGCCGCCGCCATGACGGCCGCCGAGGGACTGACCGAGGCGAACATCGGCAATTTCAGCCGGGCGCGCGAGCGGGCGACGGCCGCTCTTGCCATCTCGCGAAGTCGCGACATTCTTGCGGTCGCGGCCGTCACGCTCGCGCTTACAGGCGCCGCGCGGCCGGCCCAATCGCTCATCGATGAGGGCACGACCCGCTTTCCCGTGGATACGCTGATGACCAGTCTCTGGCTGCCGGCCGCGCGCGCGACGCTCGCGATACAGGCGGACTCAGCCGATCGGGCGATCGAGGTGTTGCGCGCGGCGAGCCCTCACGAGCTCGGGAAAACGGAAACCCTTCCGCTCGTGCCGCTGTACGTTCGCGGTCAAGCGTACTTACGAGCGAGGTCGGCGCAGGAGGCGGCCGCAGAGTTTCAGAAGATCGTCGATCACCGGGGCATCGCGCCCGTCAACGAGCTGAACGCGCTGGCAAAACTCGGCCTCGCGCGCGCGGCGAAGCTCACCGGCGACGCGGCCCGCACCCGTTTCGCATACGACAGCTTCTTCGCGCAATGGAAGGATGCCGACCCTGATGTGCCCATCCTCAAAGCCGCCAGACGCGAGTACGCGACGTTAAGATAGCTCCCTCTCCCGATTCAGTAGGCGGCATTCCTGAATCGCGCCGCGCCAGAAGCCGAAGTCCCGCAACCCCGCCAGCGCCTCGACGCGTCGGGGCGAGAGACGGTAGAACGCGTATCGGGCGTACGACTCCGCGCACTGTCGCCACAACCAGCGTGGCGCGCCAAAGGCTGCAACGCCGACCGGTATCCCTGCTTCCCGGATCCAGGTGCGTCCGTGGGCGAGATAAAAGCGGGTCAGATATTCGCGGGTCATGCGCGCGGGCTCGATGTAGTGGCGGACGCGCATCGCCGGCGACCAGATGACCGTGCCCCCGCGCTCTCGCACGCGTTTGATGAAGTCCTTCTCTTCGCCAACCTTCGAGGCGTCCGGGCAGACGCCAAGGGCCGGATCGAAGCGAAGTCCGCTAACAGCGGCTTTCCTGAAGGCCATGTTGGCGCCCCAGACGTAACGATGGACATCGAGCGGACCTTCGCCCGCCTGGTGATCGATTCCGCAGAAGCCCTGCCGCAGCAGTGGAAAGGCCTCGACGAGGACTGGATCCGGCGTCTCGGGAAACCACGGCTCGATGGGTCCTCCGAACACCCCTCCATCCCGATGGCGTGTGGCAGTACCGGCAAACGCGGTGAGCCACTCTCGGTCGACGAGGACATCGTCGTCGGTCCAGAGAATGTAGTCGCCTTGCGACTCGGTCAACGCGCGATTGCGCGCGTGAGACAACCCCGGTCGAGGCTCGAAGCGCTCACGGATGGGCAAGCGGCGCGAGAACGAAGCCACCACTGCGCTGGTCGCATCGGTGGAGTTGTTGTTGACAATCAAAAGTTCCCACTGCACGTGTGGTGGAATCTCGAGTCTGGTCATCTGCTCGAGGGTCTGCCCCAGCAGCTTGCAGCGATTCCACGTACAGATTGCGATGGTGACGTGCATGACTAGCAGCCCGTCGAGTTCGGCACGACAAGACGGGTCATCTGCTCCAGCGTCTGCGAGAGCAGCTCGCAGCGGTTCCATTTGCAGATTGCAACGCTGACGCGCATTTCACGTGCTCCGCGCCCACGATACCGCGTCAGCGGCCGTGCAGCACCAGCGGGCGAGCCCGATCGAGCTCGTCCAGGTTTCGTAGAAGCTGCGCACCTTGCCGTCGCTGTTGTCGAGCAGGAAGTGCGGAATGCCGAGAAGGAGGCTGAGGATGTGCCCATGCAGGCGGTCGGTGATCACGGCTCGACCCTCCGCCAGGAGGCGGCAGCCGCGCCGCAGACGCTGACGGGCCACTTGCTCGCGGACCCGCGAACGTAAGGCGATCAGGGGGCCGATCGATCGCGGATGCCGTACCGTCTGGCGGTCGAGGAGTCGGCTGAGTCGGATGAGCCCCGTCGCTCGTTCCTCCACCCAATCCTGTCGCTCGACGCCCGCGTCGCTCCGTTCCGTGCGAGGGAGGCGCGATTCCTTGTCCGTCCGCGAAAGCCAGACGACATCCCTCGTCGGCGCGGCAGGCCGCGCGAGCGGTCCCAGGCAGAGCGCCATGTCAGGACACAAGAAGGCCGGGACGCGAAGATCGTCCTGCGCGATCGCCAGGCTCTTCCGATCCCGGACCAGCAGCGTCAGCGCGGCATGCGAACTGAAGATACCGCGCGCGCGTGTAAGGGCATGGCTATCCTGGAAATGGATCGACTGCGGGAGCTGAACGATGGAATTGTACGGAAAGTCCTTGATGACGCGTTCGCGGAAGCGCTGATGCTCGCTCCATAGATCGCCGAGGTTGCCTCCGCCGGTGAGAACAATGACGCCCTCGCCAATCCGTCGCGCAAGATCGTCGCGACAGTACGTGTGAATGTCACACATGTAATCTGGCTGTCGGATACCAAGCGAACGGAGGTAGGCCATCTCACCAAGCCAGATGGCGCTGTCGCCGACGTTGCCATGGTTCGGGCAGTCGAGCAGCGCGACCGCGCTTGCCCCGCAGATCAGCGGCTGCACGGTATTATCGATACGCTGGCGGAGCGTGGCGATCAGCGCTTCATGTGGCGCCGGTCCTCCCTGACGTTGATGGTCAATCGCTGTCATACAACGTGAACGAAACCCTGCAGGCACGCGCGCAGCGCGCGCGCCAGTTCGGGATCGTTTCCCCAGCTTTCGGCGGCCTCGAGGTTCTCGCGGAACAGGTTGTACGTGGTGTGGTGCACCGCCACTCCCGCTAAGGCCTTCAGATCGAGCGGCGACTCGAACGTGGCGCAGCGCGGCAGGACGCCGGCCAGCCGGAGGCTCGCCATCGTGCGCAGACATTTCTGACAGCGACCGCAGTTGTACTGTCCGTCGCGGTTTTCCCAGCAGACGCGAAGCCACTTCACCGCGGTCTCGCACTTCGCAATCGCGAGCACCTTTTCGAGCCTGGTCGCTTCGCACCCGTCGTGCACGATCTCGAGATCCTCGCTGCTCCACAGTGGATCGAGCAGCGGGTGCGAGCCCCAGGGGAAGAGTCCTGAATATGCGACCGACGCTGCGATGTACACCTTGCGAAACCGTGTCGCCAGCAGGTGCGCAACGCTCGAGAGCGCTGCGCCGTGATAGGTGTAGTCCCACGGGGCGTACCGGTCGGAAAAGGTTCGCAGGTTGGTGGTCACTTCGATCAAAGGTGTGCCGAGCTCGTGGGCCACTTGCCGGATAGCTCGAGTCACCTTCAGGCGAAGCGCTTCGTTATCGAGCGCAACGTCGAACCCGTGGACAAAGATGATGTGGCTGATTTCCTCACGGTGCGTGAGAAGCGAATAGAAAGAATCGACGCCGCCTGAGAAGAAGCACGCCACGCCTCTCGGTACGGGCGTCGTCCCCACACCATCGGTTCGCTCGTTCGTCTCGATCGCGACCCTTTGAAAGCGGCGATCCCAGTTGCGGATGATGTTCTGGATGGCCGCAGCAGACGATTGGAGTCGAGGAGAAACGGTGTCGTGCACGCGAAGCGTTCCCCCGACTCTCATCGCGGGAACAAGAGCAGCGGTGAACACAGCGTTGCCGGCCGAAGCAAGGGGGCCTTCCGAGACCCAATACCAGACGTCATGCCGGCTCTCGCCGACCGAGATCGTCGCGCGTACCATGGGTTGGCTGTCCTCGGCCTCTTGCACCGGCGTGCGTACGATGACGGAGGCCATCTCAGACTCGCGTCACCACGGGTGCCCTGATCGACACCGCTTCAGGCGGCGCGTCGCGCTGTTCGCGAGCCATCGCCCAGACCCGCAGTCGGCTTGCTAATCCCCGGGCCACCGCGGCGGCACCGCCGAACTGGGTCCGGAGATCGAAACCGTATTGCCGAAGGAGCCGATCGCGCCACGGCGAGGTGAGATGAAAGGTCCAGCCTGCGGCGTTGACTTCCAGCACGAAGAGCTTCCCGGTGTCGTGCTCGCGGACGATATCCGTTCCGAGCAGAGGCACCGTCGGAAACGCCGCGTGCGCACGTTCGGCGAGCGCGAGGACGTCGGCCGGCACCTCCTGGTCGACGACGCTGCCGCGCGATCCGGCGACGATGGTCCGCCCGCTGAACGCCTTCGAATCACGAGGTCTCTCGGCAAACGGCGCTCGTGACCGATCCGCCACGAAGCGGGTCGCGTAAATAGGCTCGCCGAACACGGTCCCCACGCGGTAGCTCGTTGGCCAGGGCCCGGTGTGTATGTAGTCCTGCACGAGCAGCGCATCGCTGACCGCCGTTCTGCCGAGGAGCGGATGCAATCGAGGTTCGAGCGGCCGCCAGCGCGTGCGAGTGCGGCGGATGACCCGCACCAGGGCGCCCAATGATCCATGTGCAGGTTTCACCACCACAAAGTCACCGAATCCCGAGAGGTCGGGCTGCGATCGCTCGGAGAGCCCCACCCATCTGGGTACGGGAAGGCCCGCCTTTTCGAGCTGTTCGCATTCCTGGAGCTTATCGAGGGCCGCCTGCTGCCAGCGTGTTCCCCACTCGGGAGCGAAGCGTCGATCGGGCCAAGTCGAGATCGGGCGCATGGACACGACCGCCGTGGGCCGCCCAAGCGTCCATAGCCTGTGCTTGACACGCGGCTGGATATCGTGGACGAGCCGGCACCGACAGTCGGAGTGCGCCGTCCGGAGTTCCCGCATGACCGCTGGAAGGAGTCGGTCCTGCCCTTCGTCTGGATGGGTGACGAGCAGAAGATTCATGCGGCGCGTGGCACTGGTGTGCCAATTGCGTGCCGCCACTGGAACTGTATGACTTCGGCGACCGGCCGACTCCTTCTGGCCCGGGCGGTTCAATAGTCCGACAGATCGCGAACTTTAGTCTGCGAAGGCCCAACGGATAGCGCCTAAAGAACACCTAAACGCGCGTCATGTTAACCGCGAGACGGCCCCTAATGTTTCCTATAGTCCCTCCTGCGCTTGATCCCGTTTGGTGGACCTCTTCCAAAAGGTGGATACGATGTCGACCATGGCGCCAGCGCGCGCGTCCACGTGAGTGATCGCTTCCGTGTGCTGCCAGATCATCCAACCACCGGTGTAAGGCGACGGAGGAAATACTTTGAAAACTTGCCGTCGCGCTTTGCTGCCTTCGTGCTCTTCTCCACTTGACACGACAAGTTCCAGAAGATTCAAGGTAAGCAAGGAGTTGGCTCTTTCAACATTGAGTAGCAACAATCCGGCCGTACTCAAGTCGGCGACACCGAAAGAGATCAACCCGTTGTCAGCATGAGGTTCATGTGATGCGGATAGTACTTATCACTGGATCTGCCTCAACGGGCACGAATGGGCGAAGCGGCAGTTTCAACGATACCCTACGACTTCGACATCGGCCGCCGGCTCTCGAACGTGCGCTACCTCCGTACGCTCGCTGATCACATCAACCGCCGCGTCCTCGAGACCGAAGCGCTCGCCCACGACTGTGGCTTGGCTCCGTCCAATTGGCCGATCTCGTGCAGCCCACCCGCACCCCGCCGGCCAGCCCTGCACCTGCGCTCAAATTCGGACAGCCCGCGTGACCGCCGTCCTCAATGCTCTCTGTCACTTTCTCTGGACCGCCGACGGCCTCACCAACGCGCAACTCCGTCCACTCATCGGCTCGCTGCTCGGAACAACCTACACCACCCGACAGATGGGCTATGACCTCCGACGCCTCGTTCGCAAGGGGGTTGCTCAAACGGCTCGATCACCAGAAGCGCTACGTCCCAACGCCCTATGGCCGGCGTGTCGGGCTCTTTCTCACAACGGTCCACGCGCGCATCCTGCGACCCGGCCTCCTAGGCGCTCGACCTCACTCTCACCGCGCGGGTCCCACCACCCCTGCGCACGACCTTCACCGCCCTCGATCGTGTGATCGATGCACACAACGAGACCGCCCAACTTGCGGCATGATGCGTTTGCGACCGTTTTGTACGCTTTCTGACCGTGCAAGCACGGCTAGTCGGACCGCGCCTTGGCTGCGTAGAGTAGATGCTTGACGGCGGGGCGGAAACCAAGTGTCTCCGCGAACTCCCTTGAGATCTCCGCCGGGTGGACCTTGGGGAACCGGAGGGTGCTGATGCCTTGCGCGCGAAGTCCAGAGAGCAGTTGCTTCACACGAGCTCCACTGTCCTCGATGAACGTGCGGAGCAACACAATCTCCGCGGACCCACCCCGGATCGGGGCGCCCCCCCGCGGACCCTGTTCTGTATTCTCCGGGCTCACTCCCACCCCGCTCTTCAGGTAAAGGAGGCAGGCCTCGATTCGCTCGTCGGAGGCGACCGCGAGTCCCGCGATGTCGTCTTTCCTCGCCATGACGGTCTCGAGCGAGCGCTCCCAACAGAGCTGCGGATCAGTTTGTCCAAGGAGACCATTGGCTTCGAGATCGTCGACCGTGACCGGGATCACGAACCGGCCGTCGCGATCGTCGGACATCGCTATTACCGCACGCGCATCGTTCTCTTCATGCCGCGAGACGTAGTCTGTCAGAAGCGCCTCCCGGCCATACCCGCTTGCGCTGAACAGCCCGCAGGCCGGGGCGAGAGTCTCGGGGACTTCGGCGACGATTCGCGGGGGGCCGAGAATTGCGAGCTTCGAGCCGAGCGAGGCGAGCAGATGACGGCCATGACCCTGTCGCCGATGATCGGGATGGACGGCGATCTTGTGGACGAGCGTCCCTGAAGGCCGTTTCGCGCCGATCAGGACGCCGATCGGGTCGGAGCCCGAGAAGGCAACCATGCAGCTGCTGCACCAGACCTGAAGGTGGCGAATCGACCGCTTGAACGCTGCCGGCGTCATCGGCGGCTCGTCGGGAAAGTACGGAGACCAGCAGCGATTCAGCGCGTCGACGAGAAGCGCGATGTCGTCCGTGCGGCAGAAGCGATACGCCGACATCCTTTCCGCCTGCGCGAAGCGCTCTGGCGAGACCCGACGGATCAGCCCTGGGCGTCGCCGACAGCGCCCCGCCCGGATGGCATCGTCGACACCGACCTCACCTCGTTGAGGTAACCGCCACCCCCGTCGGCCGGGGCCGCGTTCGTGGCCTCCGGAACCCGCGCCGTTGGGGCTTCCGCGTTCTTGCCCTGCGACGGGTAGGTCGCGATCATCTCGGCCATCATCCGCTTGCCAATCTCGATTCCATCTTCGACGAGCCCAAGATCGATCGTCGTCGCGGCGCGCTCCCGCGCAAGCTCCTCGATCCTCTCCTGCGTTTTGTTCCGCATGAACCCGGCCGGGACCCGGAGGATCCGCTGCGCGGCGTCGTTGGTCCACTCGAAGGTCGAGATCAGGGGATTCTTCCTCTCGTCGCGAGCAATGAGCCTGGCTTCGCTCTCCGCCCCGCTGGGGCTCGCGGTGGCTGCGGCTTGGTGCGCTCCCTTTACGTCGTAGGGCAAGGGGGTCTTGATCTCGAGAGGCGCCCCCGTCTCCTCTTCGATCACTTGTCGGGCGAATTCAAGCGTGATCGCGGAGAGCTTCCTCATGCGCGCGCTCTTTTCGACACGAGCCTTGACGCGCCGGCGCTGATAGGCGTTCTTCATGGTCCAGAGGCCCTTCCTGGCCTCCTCTGTCCAGCGAAGCTTGCGCCCGTCGTAGGTGGTCTCTTCCTGAAGGCCTCCCTCGACCGCCGCGATCTTCTCGATCATCTCCCGGGAGATGACCTCGAAATCCGAGGCCCCGCAGACGGTGCACCTCACGGGTTCGCTCTGCGTGGCCGTGACACCGCACGCCCGGCACATCGACACGGGTCCAGACTTCGCCCGCTCGAGAGCGACGGCCTCGGCCAACGCCTTCGTCGCGGCGGAGGCGCTCTTCGGCATGAACCGATCCATCGCATCGTCGATCACCGCGCTGGTGATCACGGAATGCCCCTTCTCGAGCGCCAGGCGGAGGACACCGGTGCGGGCGATCCCCTTGACCTGCTCGGGCACGTGCTTCATGCGCTCTTCGGCTTCGGGCGTCCATCGCACGGTCTCCTCGGCGCGCACATCGAGCCGCGGCACTACGAGACGCGTGGAGAGGAGGACGTCGCAGGGCGCGGCGCGGAGAATGTTCTCCGCGTTGCTTCCCAGCCCGGTCTCCTCCGCCGGGCTGTGGACGCCGATCCGCCCCAGCACGATGAGCCAGGGATTCGTCTTGCGCGCGTGATCCAGGACCTTCTGGAAAGGCTTGCCGTCGAGGAGCGTTTTCTTGATCGCGATGCCTGCCTCGCTCCCCATCCGCTCGCCGACCTCGAGATGAGACTGGTAGATCTGCGCAAGCCCGGTGTCGATGATTTCCTCGTGGAGCTGATTCTGCTCTTCGAAGCGGAAGACCTTCGCCGCCTGCTCCGTGAGAACGTTGACGATGCCGTTGAAGACGGAATAGTGCAGATAGGGGTCGTAGACGGCGATGGCTTCGACCTTCTTACCGAACGTACGGGCCAGTTCCACGGCGGTCATGAGGGCGCCAAACGACTGCGGGCTGCCGTCGACGCCGACCAGGATCGTATCCCGCTCCGCCTCGCCCGGCTCGGGAACGTGCTTGACCACCCAGACATCGCGGTCGGCTTGGCGAGCCACACGTTCGCACACGGAGCCAATGACGCTGTCACGGGCGCGCCCGATCCCCAGGGCGCCCATCACGACAAGGTCGTGCTGTGAGCCGGCGAGATCCTTGAGGATCTCAGTGTGATGCTTCCCGTCCATCATCCGCGGCTCGAACGCCAGGCCCGACTCACCACACAGGCGCGACATGCCATCGAGATAGCTGTCGGAGATGAGCTTGAGGCCCATCGTGATGAGGCTGTCGTGAATCTTCCGCTGGCGCTCCAGTTCTACTTCGTCGATGTACTCCTCGGGCAGGGTGTACTCCATCTGCCTGAAGCGATAGTCGTGCAACTTTGCCGCGTAGACATGGCACCCCACCAAGTTCGCGGAGAACGCCTTGCCCAACGCGAGGCTGCAGGCGACTGCGCGGTTCGAGTGGTCTGAGTTATCGACGGGAACATAAATGCTCTTGTACATCGGATCCTCCGGATAGCCCGGTCGCTCAAACGCTCGTGGCCGGCTGTTGTCCGCGCTCACCGCCAAGCTCGTCGCGACGCCGAGACGCGTACTGCCACCGCACCCAACCGATCACGGCCAGCTCGATGACGAGAATGATCAGAGCCGTCCTCACCATCGGGCCGACCGCCGACGGGACCACTTCCGGCTCGACGTAGACAGAGTACCAGGCCGTGAGGCCTCGCTTGTTGCCTCGCTCGCGCGAGAACCCGTCCCAGACCGAGAAGGCGATCGGCATGAACTCGCCGGGCGCAAACGTTGCGCCTGAGGTTGCGCGAAGGGGCCGCTTGAAGATGACCGACCATTCTCCCTGGTCGTAGCTTGCGACGCCGGTGACATCGCCCGTGTCGTTGGGAGCGATGTCCGCGCTTCCCCGGCCGGTGAACTGAAGGGGGTCGGGGCGGGCCAGATCGAAGAACCAGAGATCCACCGAGTTCTGCGCGTCGCCGAAGATGAAGTACGGCTTGCGGGCGCCCGTCGGCACTTGCGAAGGGATCTGGATCGACACCGCGTCGGAAAACTCGGATTCCAGGACGACCGGCGTGGCGGCCGTGTCGGCAAAGGGATCATCCTGAGCGGTCGCGCCCGCGGGTGCAGCCGCCGGTTTCTGCTCCTCCTCCTCCGGCGGCACCGGAAGCAAGGGCCCGTTCTCCTTCGTCTTGTCGGCGATGATGTCGTGCCATCGAACGAGCAGGGCGATAGACTCCGCGTCGTAAATCGCCTGGACGGTGACGCTGGTCGCGGCCGGGTGGAACGCACGTCCGGGCTCCATGATTTGTCCGACGATCGGAAAGCGGGCCACAGGAGCGGCGGCGAAGTTCGCGGCGCCCTTGGCCAGGTCGATCGGATCCAGCGTGTGCTTGGCGACGACGAGGTTGGTATAGCCAGGCCCATTGTTCCCCGAGAGAGAGACGATGAAGTCCGTGATCGCCCATCGTTGCTCAGGCGGCAAGGCATCACTGAACGACGGCATGGGCGTGCCATTGAACCCCGTGCTCATCGTCCTGAAGATGTCCTCGCGAGAGGAACCTCCGCGGAAGGTCCAACTCTGCGCGAGGTTTGCCGGGCGTATCGCTTGCCCCAAGTCGTCCACCAGCGTTGGCGCCGAAGGGCCGTCTGCCCGACCCAGGTTGCCGTGGCACTTTACGCAGCCGTTGTCCACGTAGAGTTTCTTCCCGAGCTCGATGGACTCGTTCGTGGTGCCCGGAGCGCTCGGGAGCTCCATCGGCTGGGGGACGTTCTCGGCGTTCGAGAAGTCAGGCGAGAAAGTCTTGATGAAGTAGGCGAGATCCGATACCTCATTGTCAGAGAGCGTGGGCCAGGCAGGCATCGAGGTGTAAGGCATGCCGCGCCTGATGATGTTAACGAGGTCCTGATGAGTCGGGAGCGCTCCGCTGGGGGTCGTCCGAACTTTGAACTTGCCGGTCGTAAAGTCACGGGGCCTGGGGAACAAATGCGGAGTGGCATAGCCCTCGCCGTCACCCTTCTCGCCGTGGCACTGGGCACAGTTCTTAAGGTAGAGCGTCTTGCCCGACTCCCGCTGCGCCTCGCTCCCGACGTCGGGACTCTGCGCGCGCACCAATCCCGTCGGCGCGGCACACACCAACGCAATCAGGACCGCTAAACATGCACGCGGAGCAATCAGGTGAGAGGTCATTCGTGCGCGGCCTCCTCCCTGGCGCGCGGCCTCTCGCCCGTGAAATCGTAGATAAAGAGGATCGCATCCCAGATCTCGTCTTCCTTCAACAACTTCTCCCAGGCTGGCATGGCCGAGTCCCAAGGGCCGCCTTCTTCCGGCAGGCCGGGGCCTCCCTTGGCGGCTCGCCAGAACAAAAACGTCTCTCGAAGATTTGCAATGGTATCCCCGTCGGCGAAGTTGGTCGGGATCGGGTCCAGCCCGTGCACGAACATACCGTTGCCGCCCAAGTTGTCGCCATGACAGAAGACGCAGTTCTGGTAGTAGACCCGGCGCCCGTTCTCGACATGTTTGCGGAACTCGTCCGGGTTCGAAGTTTCTAAGTGTCGGAAGGGGCTGTCTCCGGCGTCGATCTCGATCTTCTTGTCGTGAACCGTGATCATCGGAGGCGACGCAGGATGGACCGTTCGGGGGAAGAAGGGAGGCTCGATCGGGACGTTCATCTGGACGTAGACGTTCGCGGCCGCGAGCGCTGGGATCGCGACGACGAGTCCAACGAGGAGCGGCGTGAACCGCCTCTCGGTCATGAGTCGGACGAGCGGCCGGGAGACTTCTTCACGACGGTGCTGGCTGGAGGAGACAAACGCCAGAATCGCAATCGAGACGATTCCCATGTAGATCGAAATGACGGACGTGGGAATCGGGGCGGTGAACCCGAATCGGAACAGGACGTAGCATCCGACCCACCAAGCGATCGCCCACATGAACAGATTGGCCCGACGGAACCAGAGCAGCCCGAACACGACAAGGAGGGCGAGGACGACAGGGATATTCATGGTTTCAGAGCTCGCCCTTCTTAGGCGCCGGCACTGCCTTGGGCGCCGGCACTGCGCCCGGCGTTCCGGGAGACGGCGCTTTCTGGGCTGGTGGCGCGATGAGAGGCACCGGCTCTCCAGGGTCCGCTTTCTCGTCCGCTGGCGCGCCCGGTACCGCGCCCGGGGCAGTGTAGTAGCGGTGACTCGTTTGGAGCGTGACCGTCGGCGTGCCGCCCAGAGTCTGGAGGTACGCCATCACGCAGAGGATCTCCTGATCGGTGAGACCGATCGGAGGCTTGTTGATGACAGGCATTCCCGGATTGAATCCCGGTACGATGAAGGTGTCAGGTTCGTACATCGATTGGGCGAAGTACTCGATCTCGCTCAAGCCTGGAACGCGGGTCGCCGCGCGGGCGGCGACCCCATCGAGGTCGGGGAACCGAAGCGCTCCAGACCTGCCGATCGTATGGCAGGTCAGGCAGAGTCCCTTGCCCGCCATGATCTCACCGCCGACCTTGACCATGTCGGTGGTGGTCATGTCGGTTCGCAGAACGGTCTCCTGGGGAGGCAGAACTTCCTTCTGAGGCACCATCTGGCCGACATAGGCATAGAACCCTGTCGAAGCAAGGACGAGAGCCCCGATCCGAGCAATAAGCGGGACCGTCATGACGGCTTCGTCCGTCCCTCGAAGTCGGGACGGTCATGCAGGCTCGTGATCCAGAACACGAACCCGATTAAAAGGAAGAACGCGAGCACGGTCACCGAAACGACTTGCGTCGCGAAGCCAAGGGTTGGCGTGAAGGCGTCGGCCGAAGTGTCCCGAATGACGCCGTAAACATGCCAGTGCTGGCGGAGCCCGGACCGAACGTAGCCCATGAGCCCCATGAGCCAGGTAAAGGTGACCGCGATGAAGATCAGCACGTATTGGGAGATCGCCGGGATTCTTCCCCAGCGCACCTCGCCGGTTCTTCTCGCCCCGTGGAAGAGGAAGATGTCGATCGCGGTGATTGACACCATCGCGAGCAGAACCGAAGTGACTTGTGGCACCGAGAGCCCGATCCGGACCGTCGCCTCGACGAAGTAGCCGTAGACCCCGAGGAAGATGACGAAGATCGCGGCGCCCGCGAAAATGGCAAGCTGCGCCGCATGCCCCATCTTCGCCCACGCGACCGTTGCCACCTTTCCCGTCCGGCGGTAGAGAAGGAAGCTCATGAAGGTGGTGAGGATCAGGATGTTCACGGCCGTGTTCTTGGCGGACATGACACCGAGGAAGCCCAGGATCGGGTGCGCCGACCCTCCCATCGCTCGGACTTCGGACACCGTCGCGATGATCGATCGCGGCGTCGCCCAAACCATAAAGCAGAGAGCGATCGCGATCAGCAGGTACTTGATGAATTTCTGAAGCGGCTGCGCCCCTTCGACCCGCCCCATCCCGAGCCAGAGGTAGTAGTTGGCGGCGAGGAAGAGGTTCCCGATCAGAACGGCCTGGATGATGAAGAGCCACGAGAAGGCGCCGCCCATCATCGTGAGCCCGAGCGTCTGCGAGAAGGCGTAGATCTCCTTCGCGAGCCAGTAGCCGGCGAAGGGGAGCGGCAGGAAGGCGATGATGGCGACGAAGTTCCCGATGTATCCCATCCAGTCGTAATGCGCACGCTCCTCGTCGGTCTCCGCCTGCAGGAACTTGAAGGCCGCGTAGGCGGCGGCAACCGAGCCGCCGAAGGCGACGTTCGCGATGACCCGATGGACGTTGATCGGCATCCAGGTGAAGTTGTAAACGGCGTCCATAACGGAGATGACCGCCCCCGTGTCCGAGACCCCGCGCGGCGACATCATGAACGTGAGCCAGGAATTGGCGATCAACATGATCGCCGTGCCCACAACGTTGAGGCCGAGCCCCAGGCCGAGATGCACCAAGGGATGGAATTTCCCCCAGCCGTAATAGTAGGTGTAGAGGAAAGCCGCCTCTGCGAAGAAGAGCAGCACGTACGGCAAAAACGTCGGGGAGAACACACTCATCAGGTAGTTCGTGAACTTCGGATACAGAATGATGAGCATGAACGTCAGGAATGCGCCGAAGGTCGCCGTGAGCGAGAAGGAGACGGAGAGGAGCTTTGTGAACTCGTACGCAAGCCGGTCGTATCGCAGATCGCCGGTCTTGTAGCCGATCGCCTCGATGATGAACGCGAAGATTGGGACGGCAAGGACGAACGCCGCGAACAGGAGGTGGAGTTGGGCGATCGACCAGATGGCGACACGACTTCCGAGGACGGGGAAGGTTCGGTACTCGGCCTCGGCGTACGGCTTTGCCCGAGCCGCCGCTTCCGCTGCTGCTCTCTCAGTGGCCAGTCCCTCCGCGCGCGGCGTCGGGTCGGCGGTCGCGGAAGGAGCCCGGTAAGGCTCCGTGTACTCGCGGTTCGTCAGAAACGTGGCCATCATCAGGACGGCGGCGAACATTGCCAGACCGGTGACGGGACCGAGCACGAACAGCAGTTTGCGGTTCATTACGCCGTTCATCCCGTTGCCTCCCTCAGCGTTTGCTCGCGGGCTTGTCCGCCGGAGCTTCAGCGGAGGTGGGCTTGTCCGCCGTGGCGTTAGCGGAGGCGGGCGCACTCGCGGCGCGTGCCTGCCGCTCGCGCTGGAGCCCTCGCACGTGGGCGACGATCGCCCACCTGTCTGCAGGAGGGATCGGCCAGCGGTAGCCGGACATCAGCCCTGTCCCGTTCGTGATGACATCGAAGATCTGCCCGTCCGGATACTTCAGGATCTTCTCCTGGTGGAAGGTGGCGGTGGGGACGTTGCCTCGCTGGAACAGAATCCCCCTGCCGTCCCCGCGAGCATCGTGGCAAGGCTGGCAGTAGATCGCATAGCGTTGGCGGCCACGCTCGAGAAGCGCCTCGTCCACGGAATGAGGGATCGCCGCAACGAACTGGCCGTCGGCTCCCTTTCCTGTGAAAAAGGGTCCGTCCTCCTGAAGCCCACCGATCGGGATTGTTCCCGGAACGGGCTCGCGCATGGACGCCCCGTTGTAGAAGAAATCGCTGGCGGACTGGGGCCGGACCTTCGGCTGGTCGTCCATGCTCGGGTTGAGATGAATCGGAGGACGGCTCGACGTGCAGCCACGCACACAGCCCGCGAGGGGAATAAAGGAGGTGAGCGCGATCGCGCCTAACACGCGCCGTCTGCGAGCGATCATGAAACGACTCCCGCGTCCGTCCGCGCGCCCTCGAGCTCCGGGTTCGGGTTGCGCACCTTGGCCAGATAGGTCGTCCGGGGCTTGGTGTTCAGCTCGGCGAGGAGCGCGTAGTTGCGCGGGTCGGCCTTCGCCTTTACGACGCGGCTCGATGCGTCCCGAAGATCTCCGAACTCGATTGCCGAGGCCGGGCAGGCCTGCTGGCAGGCCGTCTTGACGTCGCCGTCACGAAGCGCGCGTCCAGCGAGCCGTGCATCGATCCTCGCCCGATTGATCCTCTGCGTGCAGTAGGTGCACTTCTCCATCACGCCCCTCGCGCGGACCGTGACGTCCGGGTTCATCGCGAGTTTGAGGATGTCGGGCGTGTCCTTGGTGAAGTTGAAAAAATTGAAATGGCGAACCTTGTAGGGACAGTTGTTCGAGCAGTAGCGGGTCCCGATGCAACGGTTGTAGACCATCACGTTGAGGCCCTGCGCGTCGTGAACGGTCGCGGCCACAGGGCAGACCTGCTCGCAAGGAGCGTCCTCGCACTGCATACAAGGAACAGGCTGGAAAACGACCTCCGGGCTGCCAGAGGGCTCGCCGGAGAAATACCGGTCCACCCGCAGCCAGTGCATCTCGCGCCCTTTCTTGACTTGAACCTTGCCGACGACGGGCACGTTGTTCTCGCTCTGGCACGCCGTCATGCATGCGTTGCAGCCGATGCAGGCGTTCAGGTCGACCGTCATTCCCCACTGGTGCCCCTGATCGTAGGTGTGCTCCTTCCAGAGCGAAAAGAGATGCGGGTTCTCCGGAAAAACACCAAGTGCGCTGGGGACTCCTCCGCCTTCCTGGGGTCCTGCAGAATCCTCTGCGTGCGCGCCCTCAGGTTGCGCTGGCCGCGAGGCCAGTTCCGATCGAAGCTCGGTCAGGGTCGACTCGCGGACGATGGGGCGCCCCTCCATGCTGCCGTGGTTCTGCGTCGCCGACATCGAGTAGGTGCGCGCGAGCTTGGTGAGTCTGACCCCGCTGTCGAAGCCAGTTGCATTGGAGCTTCGGACCGTGAACGCGTCGAATCCCACCCCCGAACCGATCCGACCCGCACGTGAACGACCATAACCGAGCGTCAGGGCGACCACGCCGTCCGCCATGCCAGGAAGGATCCAGACGGGAAGCTCAAGCGAGCGGCCCGCGTAATCGAGACGGATCAAATCCTCGCTCTCAAGACCGACCGTTTCAGCGGTCTTGGGACTCACGAGCGCGGGGTTGTCCCAGGTGAGCTTGGTGAGCGGATCCGGAAGCTCCTGTAGCCAGCCGTCGTTTGCGAAGCGGCCGTCGTGAAGCGAGGCGGAGGGGAGAAACACGACCTCCAGAGCGCCGCCAGATCCACCAGTGGCTCCTCCCGAACCGCTTCCACCGGCGCCGCCGCTAATCGAACTCGCGAGCTCCGCCAGCGGCTGCACGGTGAGATTGGGGACAACTTCTGGAAGCTCGCTGCCGGCGAACAAGCCATCATGCAGGACGCGGTTCCACTTCGTGTCGAACTCGCCCTCGCCGAGGATAGGTTTCCAGGTCTCCCGCACGATTTCGTAGCCGGGACGATCCTTGCCTCCCACCATGAGCCCCAGCACTTCAACGGCGGTTCGTCCGCCGAACAGTGGAAGGATCAGCGGCTGGACGACGCTGAGCGTGCCTCCAACCGCGCGCGCGTCTCCCCACGATTCGAGGTAGTGAGCGCGGGGGATATGCCACTCCGTCTTGGAGGAAGTTTCGTCCACCGAGTGCCCGAGCGCGATCGAGTGAGGGACCTTCGCCAGGGCCGATGCGAAATCGAGATCGACGGGGGCATCGAACACAGGATTGCCGCCAAGGACGACGAGCGTCTGGACCGTGCCCGCCTTCATCGCGGAGACGAGCGAGGCCAACGAGCTCACGCTCGGAAGCACTGCGTCTTTGGTTTCGTAGTAGCTGACCGTCGTGCCCGTGTTGCCGAGATAAGTGTTCAGGGCGCAGACAGCAGCGTGGACGGCTGCAGGCTGGCGTTCCCCAGCCACGATCAACCCTTTGCCGCGGTTCGCCAGAAGGTCCTTGGCAAGGGCATCGATCCAGCGCGGGTCGACACCCGCGACGCCAGCTCCAGCGAGGCTCGAGGCCCCGGCCGCGGGCGGAGCAAGGCGTGCCGCAAGGGCCGCGAGGAACGGGGCGATCTGCCGGCTCGCGAGACGGAGCCGATGATCCGCCGTGGCTCCCGTCAGCGAGAAGACCCCTTCAACGGCGTACAGTCGGTTCATCGCGCCACCGGACGCTCCCGCACGCCGTCCGTCCGCGAAGCCTCGCGCGTGACGGATCATCTCGGGGTCGGCGAGAAGCGGGTCGGCGTCGAGGGCGAGAACCACCGAGGCTCGATCGAACCGGAGCATGAGATCGAGGTCGCGACCAGTGGCGAGCCGGAGTCCCGCGAGTCGGCTCTCGTCGCTGACGGCGTCGTAGGTCGCCCACTGCAACCGTGGGTAGCGGGCGCGGAGCTCGGACACCAGGCGTGCCAGCGTGGGAGAGGAGAAGGACTCCGAAAGGACCGCAAGGCCGGCGCCGCCATCCGCGGCATGGGCCTCGGACAGCTGGCCCCAGGCAGTGACGAAATCACTCCAGGTCTTCCGCGTACTCTGCTGCGTGAGCGACTGCGAGCGGTCGGGATCGTAGAGGCCGAGCACGGACGCCTGGACGCGCGAGCTCGAGGCCCCCAGGGTAGAGGGATGCGAGGGGTTGCCCTCGATCTTGGTCGGTCGCCCTTCGTGGCTTTCGACGATCAGGCCGTAGGCGCTCCGGCGGAACGGCATCGTCGTCGCGTAGTAGCGGGGGATCCCGGGGACGATCTCCTCGGGAGCGGTGACAAAGGGGACAATCTCTTCGACGGGGCGCCGGCACCCCGCGAGCCCCGCGAGCGACAGCGAGGCGCCCACGAGCATCATCATCTCGCGCCGGGTGACCCCTTCGGGAAGCTCCGAGGCGCCTTCCGGGAACTCCCGCTCGAGTGAAGTGCGGAATTCGGGGTGTTCGTCGATCTGCGCGAGACTTCGCCAGTAAGTACGACTCAACGGTGGCACCCCGAACAGTCAGTCGGCGGATTAACGGGTCGCTCGCGGTCGAGCATCGCCGCGCGCACTTGGACGTCCCGGGGAGGAGTCCACTTCATGTTGGTGACCTCCGAGACGGGGCGCCTGTGCGGACCGGGGTTGCGGTGGCAGTCGAGGCACCAGCTCATGCTGAGGGGCGTCATTTGGGTGACGGTTTCCATCTCGTCGATGCGGCCGTGGCAGGTCACGCAGCCGATTCCCGCCGTCACGTGCGCGCTGTGGTGGAAATAGGCGTAGTCGGGAAGATTGTGGACGCGAATCCAGCGCATCGGCCTGCCGCTCTCGGCGCTTGCCCGAATCGGTGCGAGAGCCTCGCTGTCCCGCTTCACGGTCTGATGACAGTTCATGCAGGTCCGCGTGGGCGGGATGTTCGTGACGGGAGAAATCTCGACCGAGGCGTGACAGTATCGGCAATCGAGACCAAGCTCGCCGACGTGGAGCTTGTGGCTGTACGGAACGGGCTGAACAGGACTGTAGCCCACGTCCGTGTATTGCGGGGAAAAGTAGTACCACACGACCGCGATCGCCAGCGTCGTACCGAGGATGCCCGCGATGGCGGCCGCGATCGGGAGTTTGTTCCACCAGGCTGGAAAAATTTGGGCCAACGGCTACGGCTCCGGGGTGCTGGAGGACAGCTCCACCCCACCGCGCATACGACGCGCGGCGGGGACCCCGGGCTGCTTAGGCCGTGAGTCCGCCATGGAACGATGATGCCGCATCCGCGCGCCCCCAAGAATTCGTCGGAGGAACCAAAAACCTGTCAATGCGGCCGCGATCTTATCCACGAACTAGAACAGGGTCAAGCGCGGCGCCTTTGTTCCTACTGCAACAACGCCGGGGGATTCACCCACATCCGCGAGCCATAGTCGACCATCGTAAGGCTGAGCAGAATCATCAGGAAGAAAAAGCCTGAAACGACGATCAGCCTGGTCATGCGACTCGCGTATTTCACGTGCATGAAGTAGAGCACCACGAGAGTGGCTTTGAAGCTGGCAATACCGAGGGCGACAATCTTGTTCCAAGGCCCAACGTTGATGTAGGCCACGACGATCGTAATCGTGGTGAGTGCCATGAGCGTGAGAAAGATGCCGACGTAGAGTTTGATCGACGAAACGTGTGCGGACATGGTCGTCAACTTCGATCGATGAGGTACAGGAGCGGGAACAGATAGATCCAGACGATGTCGACGAAATGCCAGTAGAGACCGCTCATCTCGACGGGGGTGTACCAGTGCTCGTCGAAACGGCCTTTCCAAGCCATCCAGGTGATGACGCACATCAGCACGACTCCAACAATCATGTGCAGTGCGTGAAGACCGGTCATCGTGAAATACAAGCTGAAAAAGATCTGCGTGTGTTCCTGGAGGTTTGCCGCTTCCTCGGGACTCACGTGCGCAGTCTCGCCGGTGGAGGCCGACTCGTGACCCGGTTCGGCCCAGACGAAGTTCGGACCCGGGACATGGTGGTGCTCGAACTTGTCGGCGTACTCGATGACCTTGACGCCGAGAAACACCATGCCAAGCACCATGGTGGCGATCAGCCAGTTCACAGTTGCCTTGCGCTTATTGGTCTGAGCAGCCCTGACGGCAAGCGCCATGGTGAGCGAGCTGGCAATGAGTACAACCGTGTTCAGCGCGCCCCAGAAGAGCACGATCGATGTGCTCGCCGCGACGAACGCCGCGTGGTACCACGTCCGGTAGAGCATGTAGGCCATGAACAGCCCGCCGAAAAACAGGATTTCGGTGATCAGAAAGGACCACATGCCGAGGACGGCGGCTTCCTTCTGCTGCGACATCGAGTCGAACTGATGTTGCAGCGCCGGATGACGATCCGCACCGTGAGCGGGACCATGCACACCGGCGTGCGCGACTGCGTCAGACACCCTTCATCTCCCTCACGATGTGCGGTATGTATTCGTACGGCTCGGTCGTCACGCGGGGCGCGACAGCGAAGTTTTCGGTTGGTGGCGGGGAAGATGTCTCCCACTCCAGACCCGACGCACCCCACGGGTTCGGACCGGCGACTTTCCCTCGCTTCAACGACCACATGAAATAGATGACGGGCAGCACATAGCTGACACCAAGCACCGTTGCGCCGGCTGACGACATGACATTGAGCATCTGGAACTCCTCTGGATAGGAGTGATACCGGCGCGGCATCCCGAGGTAGCCGAGGATGAACTGTGGGAAGAACGTCAGATTGAACCCGACGAACACCAGGATGGCCGCAATCCGCGACAGGAACTCGGAGTACATCCGGCCGACCATCTTGGGCCACCAGTAGTGCAAGCCGCCCAGGTAGCCCATGATCGACGCGCCGACCATGATGTAGTGGAAGTGCGCGACAACGAAGTACGTGTCGTGCATGTGAATGTCGGTGCCGAGCGTCGCCAGACACAGCCCGGTCAACCCGCCGAACGTGAATAGCCCGATGAACCCGTACGCGTAGAGCATCGGCGTCTCGAACGAGATGGCGCCCCTGTAGAGCGTCGCCGTCCAGTTAAACACCTTGACCGCCGACGGAATCGCGACCGAGAAGCTCAGGAACGAGAACACCATCGCGGCATACACCGAGATGCCCGACACGAACATGTGGTGGGCCCAGACGATGAAGCCAAATATCGCGATCGCGAGGCTGGAGAAGGCGACGAAGCTGTAGCCGAAGATCTTTTTCTTCGCGAAGTTCGCGATGAGCTCGCTCTGCACCCCGAGCGCCGGCACAATCATGATGTAGACCGCCGGGTGCGAGTAGAACCAGAAGAGATGCTGGAAGAGCACGGGGTCGCCGCCGCGCGCCGGATCGAAAATGCCGAACCCGAATGCGCGCTCCACGAAGAGCATGACGATCGTGATGGCGATGACTGGCGTGCCAAGCACCTGGATCAAGCTCGTGGCGTAATGCGCCCAGACGAACAGCGGCAGCCGGAACCACGTCATCCCCGGCGCGCGCATGCGGTGGATGGTGACGATGAAGTTCAGACCGGTCAGGATCGACGAGAAGCCGGAGATGAAGACACCCAACGCCGTCGGAATCACGCTGGTGTTCGACGCCGCGGCGCTGTACGGCGTGTAAAACGTCCACCCGGTGTCCACGCCACCAGTCACGATCGCGTAGACGACAAAGATGCCACCCGCCCAGTAGATGTAAAGACTGAGAAGATTGATGCGCGGAAAGGCCAGATCCTTCGCGCCAATCATCGGGGGGATCAGGAAGTTGCCGAGCGTGGCTGGAATCGATGGGATCAGAAACAGGAACACCATGATCACGCCGTGCAGCGTGAAGAACTTGTTATAGGTATCGGCCTGGACAAAGTCGCCCTGTGGCGTGGCGAGCTCGAGGCGGATACCAATGGCCATGAGGCCGCCGATGAAGAAGAACACCGAGATCGAGATCAGATACATGATCGCGATCCGCTTGTGGTCCTTCGTCAACAGCCACGACGCGAGGCCGTGACCGTTGTTCAAATAATGAAGCGCAGGCAATGTTTGTGGAGCGTCCATGATTGCTTACCGACCCGATCCCGACGAGCGTTTTTGGAGTGGCACCGCCGTCGCGCCCGTCGCGCCCGTCGCGCCCGTGCCACTCGCGGCGGCACCGGCATTTGGTGACATCGAGCGGATGTGCTCGATCAAGGCAACGAGGCCCTCTTCGCTGATGAGACCCTGGAATGTGGGCATCAGCGGCTGAAACCCCTTCACGATCTTCGCCTGCGAATTGAGGATGGATTCCCGCAGGTAGGCCTCGTTCACGGTAACGGTCGAGCCGTCGGCCAGTTCCACCGGCTTGCCGAAGATGTCCTTGAGAGACGGGCCACGGCCCTGACCGCTATCCAGGTGGCACGTGTCGCACGCCAGCTGCCGGAACAGCCCCGCGCCGCGTTCAGCCAGTGAGCCTACGGCGCCACCAGCCAGCCAGCTCTGATACGCAGCCGGCTCCATCACTGTGACCGAACCAATCATTCCCGAGTGGTTCGTTCCGCAGTACTCGGCGCAGAACATGTGATACGTGCCAGCCTTGGTCGCCTGGAACCAAAGCTCCATGTAGCGTCCGGGGATGGCGTCAATCTTGGTACGGAACGCCGGAAAGTACAGACTGTGGATCACGTCCTCGGACGTCACCGTAATCTTGACCGGACGACCCATGGGCACGTGCAGCTCGTTGATTTCACGCTGGCCTTCCAGGTGCTGGAACTTCCACATCCATTGCTTGCCGACGGCGTAGATGTGCATCGCCTCTTCTGGCGGCCGGCGCAGGTGGTAGAAGACGGAGGCGCCCCAGCCGAACATGACCATCGCGATGACAGTCGGGATCACACTCCACAGCAGTTCCATCGGGAGGTTACCCTCGATGCGCGCCCCAACTTCACCGGCGTGCCTTCGGTGGAACTTCACGCCAAACGCGATCACCAGGACCGCGACCAGAAGCGCAAAGAACGCCGAGACGGCGATGACGAAGAAGTACAGCGCGTCCACATCCATCGCGAACGAGGACGCCTGATCGGGAAAAATCGGAATGCCGAATAGAGACATGGGCTACTGCGCGGCGCGGTTCTCGCGCCGAATCGACGCGACCACAAATCCCACGAGCGCCAGAAGGGTGACGGCTCCACCCAGTCTCACCGCACTCATGGCTACGAACCCGTACGACCCGGTCGCAGGGTCGTAGTGATAGCAGTAAAGCAACAGCTGATCGACCACATTGCCGATCCGGCCAGCCGATGACTCGATCAGCGCAAACTTGACGTCACGTGGTGGATATTCGATCCCGAAGAAATACCGCGAGAGTTTGCCGTCCGGGGTGGCGATGACGATGCCGCTCGGGTGCGCAAACTGCTGCGTCTTGTCGTCCCACACGTATTGGAACCCGGCTGCGGCGGTGAGTGCCTTGATGGAGGCCTCGTCGCCGGTCAGAAAATGCCAGCCGTTGGCCGATTCGGGCCGCTGGTAGCGATCGAGATGAGATTTCTTTTTTCCGTTCGCCAGCACCGGCGTTTCGCGCGGGTCGAAGCTCACCGCAATGACATCGAACTCGCGCCCCACGGTTTCTTCGAGCATCGTGAGCGACGTCGTCAGGCCGTTGAGCACCTGCGTGCAGAGCATGGGACATTCGTAGTAGACAAACGCCATCACCACCGGCCTGGTGTCGAAGTAATCGCGAAGATGGACGGGGCGCCCTTCTTCGTCCTTGAACGCGAGGTCGAGCGGCAGTTGCTCGTTGAGGCGTTGGTCGAAAGACACCTCGGCCAACACCGACGGCATCTGGCTGGACGGGATGCCCGCCTGCGGGTTGACGCCCGGAATGTCCGACTGCGCTCCCCCGGTTGCGCCCGCAAGAACCATCAGTATCGACGCGCCGAAAATCTTGCTCTTCATATCCAGTTCTTCGTTCTCAGTTCTTCGTTCTCAGTTCGTCACCCGGTCATTAGCGTGGCGCCACAGTCCGCCCTGACGATGAATCCTGCACGACCTCATTCAACCCTGCCGGCGCTTGCGGGCTCGATGTCACCATTCCCCGCTCGCTCATGATCCGCAACGCGTCTTCAATAGGAATCCGCACGACCCCGGCGCCTTGATCGACCCAGCCGTAGGTCGTGAGCTTCTCGCGCTCCCCTTGACGCAGCTGGTAAATGTCTTTGAACGGCTGGGTTTGCAGGCGTGGGCCTTGCGGCTGGCGCACTTGCCCCGCCGCGAGCGGGAAAATCTGCGCGGCGCGGCTTGCGTCTGATTCCTGTGCTTCGAAGAACCAGAACGTCCCGTACACGATACCTGCCGAAAGCACCATCGCCACCGCCAGCCAGACGGCGAACTTGCTCGCAATCGTTGGCTCGATGTCGGTGTGCTCGTGCTCGGCGTTCTCGGGTGTCGGCCCGTATTCGTGATCAGCGTCGCTCATGATCGTCTCAGCCTACGGTCTGCGGCCCACGGTTTCCCGTTGCCAGTTCTTGGTTGCGCTCTGCGTTCCCCGGTTCCATCGTTCCGTTCTTCGTTTGTAGTTCTTCGTTCTTCGTTCTTCATTCGCCCGTCAGTGCACATGATGCGCAAGCGCCTTCTCCAATCCCGGATCGTTCACAGGCAGCAAGGCGCGCGCCTTCAAGTTCGCCGCATACAGCGCGAGGAAAATTCCCCCAATCGCAATCGGCACGGCGAAATCCACCAGGCCGAGGGTGACTCCCTCCGTATGAAATTCGGGTGCGACGTGCCAGTAGTAGTCAACAATGCGTGCGACGACCACCCAGGCGGCCACCAGACGCAGGCGTCTCCAGTCGCGTTTGATGTCCCGAGACAGCAGCAGTGCGTACGGAAGCGCGAAGTGCAGCACGATCATGAATGCGCTGACCCACTGATAGCCGCCATCCCACCGGATCAAATAGTGCGGAATTTCCTCGACCACGTTTGCAGACCAGATGATGAGGAATTGCGAGAACGTCAGATACGCCCACAACATCAGGAACGCAAACAACAACTTGCCGAGATCGTGCAGGTGTGCGCTCGTCACGACGTGATCGAGCGGGGTCGTGCGCGAGAGCATGATTAGGATGACAATCGCGAAGCTCAGCGCCGAGAGGCCCTGACCCACCATGTGCAACGGTCCCCACATCGTCGAATACCAATGCGGGTTGACGGACATGGTCCAGTCCACCAGCGCAAAGGTGACCGTGAGGCTGTAAACGACCAGGCCGCCGCCGGACAGGATCGAGAGCTTTCGGATAAGGCGGCCGTCGCCTGTGAGATCCTGCTCGGCCGACCATCTCGTGAGGAAGTATCCAATCACGTTCCAGATGAGGAAATAGATCCCCTGACGCGTGATGAAAAACGGCGTGTTCAGGTAGAGCGCCTTTTCACGAATCACCGGATCGCTGGCGACCACATCGGCGTGCGTCCAGTGATACAGGTCCTGCATGCCGAGAACGATCGGCAGGAAGAACACCGTCATGATTGGCAACGTTCGTACGGCCGCTTCGAGCGGCCGGCGAATCACGAGACCCCATGCGCCGCCGGAGAGGTGGTAGATCATCAGCAGCGCCATGCTGCCGAGGACAATCCCAATCCAGAACGCGAAGGCGACCAGATACGCCTGGAAGAAGCGTTCCTGCCCTGCCAGGACCGTCCCGACTATCGTCAGGACGACGCCGACGAGCCCGGCTCCCATGCCCAGCCGTTGCAATCCGCCAACCGTCTCGGGTGGTTGATACGTTTCAGTCGCCATTGACCGCTTTTTGCCTTCCGTTTTCTGCCTTGTGCCTTTTCCTTTGCCTTGTGCCTTGTGCCTTGTCTCTTGTGCTTTATTGCTTCGTCGGCGGAGCTGAAGCCCCACCCTCAGGGAGTGGTGCTGGCGCCCCGGCCTCCGCGCCTGTTGCCGCAAGCTCGCTGCGGCGATCGGCTGGCACGTCGTTCACCGACGCGTACTGGCTGAACTGCAACGCACGTACGTATGACGCGATCAGCCAGCGGTCGCGCACTGGCACCTGCTCGGCATAACCCTGCATGGCGCCAAAACCATTGGTAATGACGTCAAAGAAATACCCGATGCGTTCCTGGCGCAGTCGATCCTGGTGATAGCTGGCCGCCTGACGCAAGCCACGCTGGACCACCATTCCTTGCCCGTCTCCCAGACGACCATGACACGGCGAGCAGTAGATGTTGAATCGCTCTTGACCACGCTTGAGGTCGGCATGCGTAATTGCAAACGGCACGGCCTCGACCGTCTGCCCATTCAGCTTGCCCGTGTAAAGCGCTTCGTCCTCGCGGAGCCATCCTCGCGCGACCGTCCCGCTTGGTGGGTTGCGCGACGCCCGCTCGTCCGGAAACAACGCGCTCGCCTCGTATGATTCATAGCGAGGCGCGTCATGCATGTCCTGGCGGCACCCGAGGCCCGCCAGCAGGACCAGGCCTGCGGCCAACCTATGCCGGAACTTCATAGACTCCCTTCGCACCGATGCCTTCGAGGAACCGGGAGGCCGCGCGCATCTCGAACTTCGGATCGTCCGCTTCGATAACCAGGAAGAACTTGTCGGAGCTCGCGAGCGAAAATCGCGGAGCGTTGAAGACGGGGTGATAAGGCTGCGGCAACCCGTTGAGCGCAATCATGCCGAACGTTGTCGCGAGCGCCGAAAACAGAATCGTCAACTCGTAGGACGGAATGACGAACGCGGGCCAGCTTGCCAGAGGCCGTCCACCGACGTTCATGGGATATTCAATCGCTGCCGCCCAGGTCCTGCAGCGAGAAGCCGGTCGCCATGCCGGCGAGTCCGCCCGCCAGCGACAGCTTCGGCAGAATCGTCCGCTTCTTGTGGATGATGTCGTTCAGCTCCTCGACCGGCACGGGCGAATAGGCCTCGACCTTCGTGAAGCCTTCGGCCATGACGCGACGCGCCGCATCGACGATCGCCTGCGCGGACTCAAACTCGGCCATCACGCCATAGGTCACGTTGGTTGGTTCGGCGGCATGCATGATGTGACCTCAGTGCGCCTCGGAACCGGCAGGACCGGATCCAGGGGCGCGATGCGCGTGCGCGTGCCCGTGATCCACCTTTGCCTGTGGCAGCAGCGTCCGCACCTCGAAGATCGAAATCATCGGTACGAACCGGACGAACAGCAAGAACGCCGTCAGGAAGAGGCCAAACGTTCCGAAATACGTCATGAAGTCCCACCGCGTCGGGTAGTACATCCCCCATGCCGAGGGGGTGAAGTCTCGGGCGAGCGACGTGACGATGATCACGAATCGCTCGAGCCACATCCCGAAGTTCACGAACAGCGAGATCACGAACAGGAGTTTGAGGTTCTCCCGCACTCGCTTGAACCACAGCAGCTGAATCAGGCCGACGTTGACGGAGATGAGCGACCAGTACGACCACCCGTACGGACCGAACATGCGGTTCCACATCATGGCGCGTTCGTAGAAGCTTGCGCTGTACCATGCGAAAAACGCTTCCATCGCATAGCCATACCCAACCATCAGGCCCGTCGCCAACATGACCTT
This sequence comes from uncultured Acidobacteriota bacterium, assembly GCA_963846425.1. Lineage (GTDB taxonomy): Bacteria > Acidobacteriota > Vicinamibacteria > Vicinamibacterales > UBA2999 > JACCSI01. The sequence goes on from CAWJVW010000005.1 coordinate 1,383,681, forward strand.
GGCCATGTTGTCGATGTGGCGCATCGTGATGAAATCCTGCAGCTTGTAGGCTGCCCGGATGGGAATCGCCAGCGTCAGCACCATCGCGAAGCCCGAGTAAATGGCGCCCGCGACGAAATAGGGCGGGAAGATCGTCGCGTGCCATCCTGGCAATACTGAAATCGCGAAGTCGAAGCTGACGACCGTGTGGACCGAGAGCACCAGCGGTGTCGAGAGGCCGGCCAGGATCAACGACGCGACTTCGTAGCGATGCCAGTGCCGCGCCGATCCGCGCCACCCGAGCGACAGAATCCCGAAGATCACCCGCTTGACCTTCGACGCCGCGCGATCGCGCATCGTCGCCAGGTCGGGAATGAGTCCCACATACCAGAACACCACCGAGACCGTCGCGTAGGTCGTCACCGCGAATACGTCCCAGATCAACGGGCTTCTGAACTGCGGCCAGAGCCCCATCGTGTTGGGGTACGGGAAGAGCCAGTACGCGGCCACCCAGGGTCGGCCGGTGTGGAAGATGGGGAAGATCGCGGCGCACATGACCGCGAAGATCGTCATCGCCTCGGCGAAGCGGCTGATCGACATCCGCCACTGTTGCTTGAAGAGCAGCAGAATCGCGGAGATCAAAGTGCCGGCGTGACCGATACCAATCCACCAGACGAAGTTGATGATGTCGAACGCCCAGGCGACCGGCACGTTGTTGCCCCAAATCCCGACGCCGCGCAGCACCAGCCAGGCGAGTGCCGTCGTGAGCCCTATCAGCAGCGTGAAGCCAAACAGGAACCCAACGACCCAGTGGAGAGGCGTCCGCTTCGACAGTGGTATCTGCGCGACGGTCTCAGTGACCGTCTCGAGATCGTGGCCGGGGGCGATGACCGGCACGTCGAGGACGCCCGCTGAACTGCCTTGCATGTGGACGTTGTTGGCCATCAGTGCTGCTCACTCGACCCGGGGTGCGCGTCCGTGTCATGGCCCCCGACGCTTACGTTTGTCGGGAGCGACGGATGCGGATTGCGCACAGCCGCCAGGTATGTCGTGCGCGGCCGTGTATTCAGCTCTTCGAGCGTTGCGTAGTTGCGCGCGCTCGCCTTGAGCTGCGAGACCCGGCTTTTCGGATCATTGATGTTGCCAAAGACGATCGAATCGGTCGGACAGGCCGCCTGGCAGGCAGTGAGAATCTCGCCGTCTCGAATCTCGCGATCTTCGCGCTTCGCCTGAATTCGCGCCGAGTTGATGCGTTGCACGCAGTAGGTGCACTTTTCCATCACGCCGCGGCTGCGCACGGTGACGTCGGGGTTGCGCTGCAGCTTGAGGGTCTCGGTGTTCCAGTCCTGGTACAACAGGAAGTTGAAACGGCGGACTTTCCAGGGGCAGTTGTTCGAGCAGTAGCGCGTGCCCACACAGCGGTTGTAGACCATGTCGTTGAGGCCTTCCTCGCTGTGAACGGTCGCCGCGACGGGGCATACAACCTCGCAGGGGGCGTTCTCGCACTGCTGACAAGGCATCGGCTGCACGAATGTGTCCGGGTTGTCGAGCGGACCGCTGTAGTACCGATCGACGCGCAGCCAATGCATCTCGCGGTTCAGCGACACCTGCTCCTTGCCTACAACGGGAATGTTGTTCTCGGCCTGGCACGCGACTACGCACGTACCGCAGCCCGTGCAGGTGTTCAGGTCGATCGCCATGCCCCACTGATTCCCGGTGTACTCGCGTGCCGGATACAAAGAGATGCGCTTATCGAGCTTCATGTGCTCCATTTCTCTGGCGAAGGTGGGCTTCGCCTTGAACTCCTGGAGCGGAGCGGAGCGGACGATGTTGCGGCCTTCGATGGCCCAATGGTCCTGTGTGGAGACGAGATCGTAGTGATCACCGGTTGCCGTCACGTCCGCAGCACCGAACCACGGCGACGTGCTGCCGCGCAGCACGTACGCATCGAAGCCGGTGGCGTTGCCCACGCGGCCGGCGCGCGTGCGCCCATAACCGAGGTGAATCGTGACCGCGTCAGCGGCGTGCCCCGGATTGATCCAGATCGGAATGCGCAGCTGCCGGCCTTCGTGCGTCACCTCAATGATGTCGCCGTTGTGCAGATCGAGTCGCTGGGCCGTGGCCGGCGCCATCAGCGCCGCGTTGTCCCACGTGAGCTTCGTCACAGGCTTCGGCAGTTCCTGCAGCCACCCGTTGTTCGCGAAGCGGCCGTCATAGATGGTGGGGTCTCGCCTGAAGTTGATCTCGATGCCGGCAATGAGTGGGACCGCGGGTACCGCAGGTGCGGTAGGTGCGGTAGGTGCGGTAGGTGCGGTAGGTGCGGTAGGTGCGGTAGGTGCGGTAGGTGCGGTGAAGGCCGTACCCGGAATGAATCCGTCGTGCAACCAGCGTCGCCAGGTTTTTTCGAACGTTGCTGCCGCCCTTTGCTCGGGCGTCGGAGGTGCTGGCGGTTGTGCTGCCGGGGCGGCGGCAGACGGAGTCTGCGGCGATGCGTTGCCCGCGACTGGCACAACGGGAACTGGTTTCGGCGGAGCACTCGCGGCGCCTGCGGCACCCGCCGCACCTGCGGCACTCGCGGCACCTGCGGCACCCGCCTGCGGCTGCTGCGCCCAATACTCGCGGACAAGGTCGTACCCGAGTCGTTCCGGGCGCTCAGAGAGCGTGGCGATCACTTCGTGCACCGATTTGCCGCCGTACATCGGCTGAATCAACGGCTGCACGATCGACACCGTGCCATCGACGGTGCGGGCATCGCTCCAGGCTTCGAGGTAATGCGCCGCGGGAACGTGCCAGTGACAGAGCGTCGCCGTCTCGTCCAGGAACAATCCGGAATGAACTCGCGTCTGCACCTTGCTGATTGCATCGGCGAAACGCAGATCCGCCGGCGCCGACTGCACAGGATTTGCCTCCCCGACAATGATGAGCGCCTGCACACGACCGGCATTCATGTCGGACACCAACTCACGCATGGCGGCGTGCTGGTCGGTCGGCACCATCTCAGGAGGCGGCTGATACGTCACCGTGGCGCCCACATTGCCCAGCGCTTGATTCATGGCATAGGCCAGTGCGTGAACGGCCGGTGGTTGCGCCTCGCCCGCGAGCACGAGCGACGTGCCGCGATGCGCCGACAAGTCTTCGGCGATGGCATTGACGTATGCCTCGGTTCCCGCCGGTGTGGCACCCGCGGCATCTGCGGCACCCGCCCCAATCCTGGCAGCGATCGCGCGAGCGAAGCTGTCGATCGCGCTCGCCTTGAGCGGAATGCGGTGATCGGCATTGCCGCCGGTCACCGACGGCGTCGGCTCGGCAACATACAGGCGGTTCAGGCGATCCGGCTCGACGTCGAGTCGCCGGCGCGAGCTGAATTGTCTCGAATAGCGAAGGTTGGCTGCGCCTTCAGACGACAGAAAATCAGCATCGAGCGAGAGGACGATCGCGGCTCTGGTGAAGTCGTAGACCGGCTGCAGATATTGCCCGAGGGCCATCCGCGCGCCGGCGCGCGCATTGTCGGCGGAGGGAACCGGCTCCCACTGGACCCACTTCGCCGCAGGATGGGCGGCGAGAATCTGCTGAATCTGCCGGGCGAGTGTCGGGGAGGCGACGGTCTCGGTCAGGATTCGCAGCCCCGCGCCCTGTGTGGCGGCCTGCGCCGAGAGGCTCGCGCGAATCGCGGCAACGAACGCGCTCCAGGGACGGATCTCGCCAAGCTGCAAGATCGACTGCGAACGGTCGGGATCGTAGAGCGTCAATAGCGACGCTTGCGCGTAAAGGTCGGTGGCGCCGAGACTGCCCGGATGATCGGGATTGCCTTCAACCTTGGTCGGCCGGCCCTGGTGGCTTTCGACCAGGAGTCCCGTCGCGGTACCACCGAGTGTCATCGCGGTGGCATAGAACAACGGACGGCCCGGAATCTCTTCTTCGGGCTGGCGGACATAGGGAACGATCAGTTCCTCGGGTTGGACCGTGCACGCCGCGCTCACGCCAGCGAGGGCCAGCGACGCGCTCATGAGCTTCAGGAACGAACGGCGGCCGACCGGGTCGATCCACTCGGTGGCGTTCTCAGGGAATTCGCGATGAAGGTATTGCTGGAACTCCGGCGTGTCGGCGAGCGCCTCGAGGCTCCGCCAATACTGCTTGCCGGTTCCCCGCACACGCGCGCGGATGTCCGCTAGATTAGGTGTCCCCGCCGTCTCCATGTGTCCTTCACGATCACGGCCGGCCTTAAGGCCGGCTTCTACGCCATCGTCTCTACGCGTCTGAGTCGCTGACTCGCGCACCCGCACCCGCGCACCCGCGCACCCCCGCACCCGTGCACCGCACCCGTGCACCGCACTGCACCCCTCGCACACAGCGCACCTGTCGCACCTGTCGCACCTGTCGCACCTGTTACACCTGCTACCGATGGCATACCGAACAATTCGTCATCGCCTGCGGGCCCGCGATCTTGTAGTCCCGCACCAGCTGTTCTCCGATGACCCGCTGATCGCCTGCCGGGCGATAGCCCATCGTGACTATCTCTTCGCGAGGGCGCACGTACTTCGCCGGGTCGCGATGGCAATCGAGGCACCACTCCATCTGGAGCGATGATTCCTGGAACATCAACGGCATGCGATCGACGCGACCGTGGCAGGTCTCGCAGCCTACCCCCTTTTTCACGTGGATGCTGTGGTTGAAATAGACGAAGTCCGGCAGGTCGTGGACGCGAATCCAACGCAGTGGCTTGTCGTCGCGAAAGCTCGCGCGGACCGGTTCGAGGTACGGGCTCGTGGACCAAATCTGGGAATGGCAGTTGATGCACGTTTTGGTGGGGGGAATCCCGGCCGAAGGCGACTCCTCCACCGCCGTGTGGCAGTACCGGCAGTCGATCCCGATGCCACCGACGTGATGCTGATGCGAGAACTGGACGGGCTGTTCGCGGAACGTGTTCGCGGTTGTGACGAAATCCGATCGCTGCAGCATCAAGATCATCCAGCCCAGGCCCAGGATCAGAAACAGCCCGCCAATGAGGCTGGCGCGAGACCACTGATTGGCACTTTTCGGGAACACCTGCGGCATGGGCTGAGCACACTCTGAAGTGGATAAACCGAGGCACTGTACCCCGGTTCCATCCCGTTGCAGTCACCTTGTGAAAAGTTTCTCAAGCTCGGTTATATCAGATCGTCCCGGCAGTCTTCAACAAAGGAGCCCCGCCAGAGTCTCGCGAAACGACGTCCAGTCCGCACGTATGGCTGGGCTTGGTTGAATGACCTAGTTTTGCGGTTGCGTGGTCGTCTTGACCGGATCCTTTTTCTGGTCGGCAGGCGCCTTCTCCCAGACATAGGCGCGGTTGTTCACCCACTTCTCAAACCACTCCATCTCCACCTGCAGCTTGAACAGCCGATGCCGCAACTCCGTCCAGCCATGCCCCTCACGCGGTGCGACATAGAGCCTCGTCGGGACGCCGTTGGATTTGAGCGCACGGTACATCTCAACCGACTGCGGCATCGGGACCCGCGGATCCTGCTCGCCGACCAGGAAGAGCGTCGGGGTTTTGACTTTCGCCACGTCCTTCAGCGGCGAATGGTCCCAATACAGATCGATCGGCGCGTTGGCCTCCCACGGTGTGCCTCCAAACCATGGCGTCCGGAATTCGCGGTGGTCGCTCTGTGCGTACATGGAAATCCAGTTCGCCGCACCCGCCCCGCTGCTGGCAACCTTGAACCGATCGGTAAAGGTCACGATCTTGTTGGTCATGTGGCCGCCGGCACTCCATCCCATCTTTACCAGCTTGTCCGGATCGGCAACGCCCATCGAGATCACCGCGTCGGTGCCCGTCATCACATCGAGATGCGACTGCTTGAAATAGCCCTTGACCATGTCGCGAAGAAACGCGTCACCGTAGCCCGTGCTCCCGCGGTAGTTGGGCCTCAAGACCGCATAGCCCCTGCCGGCGTACACCTGGACGTCGCCGCTGAAGCCAAACTTGTCAGACGAGGCGGGGCCGCCGTGTGTCATCACGATCAGCGGATAACGCTGACCCTGCACGTAGTCCACGGGGTAATGGAGGAGCCCCTCCACCTGTTGACCGTCCTGCCCCTTCCAGGTAATGCGTTGCTGACGCGCAGTCTTGAATCGTTCGTCGACGAACGAAAACACGTTCGTCACGCGTTTCAGCTCAGCACCGCCACTCCCTGCGAGCGTGTGCACTTCCGCAGGTCGCGATCCGACGTTGCGCAAGACGACATGGACATTTGCCGGGCCGACATAGCTCCAACCCGAGAGGTTGTGCTCGCCGTTTGTGAGCGGAGTCATCTGGCGCGTCGCCGCATCTACTTTGAGCAGCTCGCTGTGAGCACCCATGTTGGCGGTAAAAAACAGGCTCTTGCCGTCCGACGTCCATGTCAGATCCTGCACTTCATACGAGGCATCGGGTATCAAAATACGGGCCGGGCCGCCGTTTGTCGGCACTGTGAAAATCTTGCGGTTATAGTAGCTTTCGAACTGCTCGTTGGATCCCGCTGTGAACGCCACCATCGATCCATCGGGCGAGATCGCCGGAGTCCCTTCAGGAATGTCGTTCTTTGTAAGCTGTCGGGCGTTCGCGCCACTGGTATCCATCACCCACACTTCGTTGAAACGACTGTGCTCGAGCAACGGACTTGGCGCGCGCATCATCGCCACGCGTTTGCCGTCGGCAGCAAGCTCGTACGACGTCACCGAATAGTCGCCGTCGGTCACCTTTCGGGTTTTACCTTGCCGATCGCTCGTCCACAGATGCCGCTGCTCGAAGTTGGTCTCCTCGAACGCGTACACGTCATCGTGCAGGCGGTCCTTCTCTTTCTCGTCGGCGGACTTCGCGTCGCTGGCTGTGAAGAGGATCGACTGACCGTCAGGCGTCCAGGTCAGGCTTCCTGGCGCGGTCTCGTGCGTCGTGAGTCGTCGCGCTTCGCCACCGTCCGGAGCGAGCAAATAGATCTGGTTGTGCGCGTCACCGTCACGCTGAGCGAGAAAGGCGATGGTTCGGCCATCAGGCGCCCATCGTGGACTCGATTCCCCACGTTCGCCCGCTGTGAGCTGAATCTGATTGCCGCCATCCGCATCGATGCGATAGATGTGGCCGATTCGGCGATTACTCTTCCAATCGGCCGTGTCCATGACGAACAAGATCCGCTTGCCGTCCGGGGACAGCTGTGGATCCTGAATCGACGGCAGCTCGAGGATATCGACGAACGTCATCGGGCGCTTTTGCTGCGCCTCGATCGCTGCGGGAATAGCCAAGGCGAGCGCCAAAGAGACGCCGAATAGCGGGCGAAACCACGACTGCATGGGGAACTCCTTCGCGAGAACCGAGGACGTGCCGATTCTACGGGAATCGGGCCTCCATTGGGCGCTGCCTCGAGCAAGTGTGACCCGCCAACGCGACGAGGTCCAGCTAGGTCTGCGTGCTCGTCCCGGGGTTTCTGCGCTCGCCTCTTGACTCTTTGCCATCGGCGGGCTCATAACCACTCTGAGATTTGACCCTTTCTTGAAAGCTGTAGCGGTTTCGGCGCGTCTCAGACGCGAGGCAGGAGGATGAATGTTCCGTGCCATCGTCGGGCTGTTCGTCGTGCTCTTCGTAGCCGTACCCCTCAATGCACAAGTCGGCCAGGGCAGCTTGCGCGGATATGTCCGCGACTCTGGAGGGGGGGTGCTCCCTGGGGTAACCGTGACTGCATCCAGCCCCGAGCTGTTGCGCCCGGTGGCTGTTGTCACAAACGAGGAAGGCTACTACCGCCTGATCAATCTGCCGCCCGGGACCTATGTCCTCACGGCGGAGCTCACCGGATTTTCCGCGTTCAAGCGTGAAAACGTGCTGCTTCGCGCCGGGGCGACGTTCGCCGTCGATATCGAGCTCGCCCTTGGAACGCTTCAGGAAACGGTCACCGTCTCGGGAGACTCGCCGATGGTCGAGGTCCTCCGCCCCGGGAACGTGTTGAACATCGACGGCGATTTCCAGCGCGACATGCCCATCCAGGCGCGCAGGAACTGGAGCGACTTCCTCGAGCTGACGCCGGGTGTCATTTCTCGAGGCTTCGATGACGGCAGTGGCCGCCAGGTGTATTTCGGCCACAGCACCGAGCATTTTGCGCACGTGATTCAGCTCGAAGGCATGATTGCCTCGAATTACCACGACGCGCAGGTCACCTACGTCGCGATGGGCACCGACATCGTCTCCGACGTCCAGGTCAAGACCGGCGGCGTCGATGCGTCGTCGCCGATGGGTGTCGGCATGGTGATGAACGTGCTGACCAAGAGCGGAGGGAATCGCTTCTCAGGCAGCGCTGGATACGCGTACCAACCGTTCAACTGGAACGGCAATAACGTCGCGAACTGTACGACGTTCGTCACGTGCAACAAGAGCGGTACCGGCACCCCAACGACGGCTAAAGTGCGCCAGTTCGATGGCGCGTTGGGGGGCCCAATCCGTCGCGACTCCCTCTGGTTCTTCGGATCGCTACGGCGCGCCGTTTCCGCCGCGGGGATTAGCCGTACATCGGTCGAAGTGGACCGTCTTCGCAACTTCTTCCCGGACCGGCCGCTGTTCGACAATGAAAGTGAAAGCTGGCAGCCCTACATCAAGATCTCCGGCAAGCTCGCAGCGAACCACGATGTGTCAGCGCTCTATCAGCGCGACCGTCTGATTCTCGATGGCAATCGGGAATACAACTACGAAAAGATCATGGCGCAGTCGACGGGCGGATCGATGTATGGCGGCAAGCTGACATCGGTCTGGACCGATCGCCTGACGAGCACGTTCGTGGGCTCTTATAACAACAAGGGAGGCAATGACATCAGCACGTTTGAAACGCTCGGGTTGTCGGGTCCACAGATTGTCATTCACCAACTTGTGAGCATCAATGGAGGCCGTGCGGTTGGTAATGGACGCGTCCTCGAAGGCGGCAACCAGCAGAGTTACCAGTACCAGCCAGCGTCGCAACTGATGCTGCGGGGTGATCTGACGTATTTCAAGGATGGCTGGCGCGGCAATCACGAGTTCCAGACTGGGTTTTTCGCGGCGCCGCGCAGCACCTACGACCAGGTTACCGATTACGTCAACGACGGATTCGTGCTCGAAGAACAACGGATCGTCGACCTCAATAACCCCGCGGCGGGGTTCGTGCCGTTCCACCGCCAATATCGCGACCCGCTGACCCTTCAAACCAGAGCCGCCGAAGATCGCAACGTCGGCTTTTATGTGCAAGACAACTGGCGGCCGACGAACCGGCTCGTGATCAACGCCGGCATTCGGTTCGACTGGGTGCAGCGCAACGACAATCTGTTCGACATCGAGCGGCAAAACTCATGGCAGGTGGGGCCGCGCATCGGCTTCTCCTACATGCTGACCGAGAATGCCAAGAACATTCTTCGGGGGAGCTACGTGCGTGTCCACGAGCAGATGATGGGCCGCGACGCCATCACCCTGTTCGGAGCCGACGGTGCAGCGGCGACCATCGATGAGTACGACATCGACGGGGACGGCCGAATGGATCCGGCCGCCACGCAGCGCATCGTGGCCAGAACCACGTCCTTGGCGCCGTACGAGTTCGACCCCAACCTGCACCAGCCGTACGTCGACGAGTTCATCGTCGGCTTCCGCAAGCAGTTCCCAGGACAATGGAGCGCGGACGTGTCGTGGATGAAACGCAGTTATCAGGACATGTACGCTCGCGTGGACGTGAACGGAATGTATCCGACCGGGCCCGGGCAGCCTTTCCGCGGGTTCGGGCTCGTCGATCCCAATCGCGGGATCGTGTTCCAACAGACGAACAACTCCTGGAGCACGCTCGAGTGGCAGGCGTTCGAGATGGCGATCGCCAAGAACCTTTCGAACAACTTCCAGGCGTTAATTAGCGTTAACCGGCAATGGCAGGAGTTTGGCGGCACGTGGAACCCGACCGACCCGGCACTATTCATTCAGCCAGACACGTTCCCGAGCGACAAGCTTCTCTATATGCCGCGCGGCAACAACGAAGAAAACAGCTTGCCCATCACGACGGGCACGACGGTCCACACGTATGGTCCGACGTGGCAGAAGTATTCGCTCCGATTCGGTGGCACCTATCACGCACCGTTTGGCGTGATCGCTGCGCTCAGCTACACGATTCTGGCCGGTCCCTGGTCGGGTCCCATCGTGTATCAGCTTCCCGAAGGCGATCCGCAGCTGGCGGCGTTCGGCCCGTCCACGTTCAGGCTAGCCAACGGAACGAACGCGAGCAATCCATTGTCGACGCGGATGCGGTTCGCGAACGCGACGCGCGGCGAAGGGCAAGTACAGGCGCCCGCGATCAAGACCCTCGGGCTGAAGCTTGGTAAATCGGTGAGGCTTGGCGGCTCGCGCGAAGTGGAGCTGGCGGCCAACCTGTTCAATCTGCTGAACGACGGCAACTACACGCAGTACAACTACAACGGCGCGAATGAGATCTTCAATACTGCGAATTACCTGGCGCTACGGAACCAGCAGCCGGCGCGGGGCTTTCAGGCGACGGCGGTCTTCCGCTTCTAAGACACGGAAACACGGAAGGAATTCGGAAGCACGGAAAGAACGAGCCGGCCTTCGGGCCGGCTCGTTGCGTTTCGACGCTCGCGGGGCTAACCTCCTCCGCCAAGGCTACGGCGGTCCGCCAAAGCTTTACGCGAAGGCGGAAGTCCCGAGCTACAGGGCTCGACACGAGGACACCATGAGCACACGGAGCTTTCTCGGGAGCATCTGCCTCGTCGGTCTGCTTGCCACCGCAACAGCGCAGCAACCGTCCGAGATGTCATTTGCCCTGACCGGCGACTCCATCATCACGCGGCGGCTTGCCGTCCACGCCGAACCTGCCTTCACGCGCATCATCGAACTCGTCCGGGGCGCCGATGCGGCGTTCACGAATCTCGAAATGTTGTTTCACGACTTCGAGCCGTATGCGATGAATCAAAGCGGTGGCACCTACATGCGGGCCGAGCCCGCGCTCGTGAAGGATTTGGTCTGGGCCGGCTTCGATATGGTGTCGCGCGCCAACAATCACACGGGCGACTATGGCGTCCTGGGCATGAACCTGACCACGAAATACGTGGCAGAGGCTGGACTCGTACAGGCCGGCGTAGGTCAAAGCCTCAGTGAAGCACGAGAGGCGAAATTCCTCGACACACCCAAGGGCCGGGTAGCACTGATTTCCGTGGCATCCACGTTCCCCGATCACTCACGCGCAGGACGGACGCGCGGTGATATGCCCGCCAGGCCTGGGTTGAATCCACTGCGCTTCGACACGATCACCACGGTGACACCAGAACGGCTCGCCACGTTGCGTCAGATTGCCGGCGAAATCAATGGACGTCCAGCCACTGCCACGGGGGATGCATTCAACTTCTTCGGCCGTCGATTCACGGCAGGCCCGACACCTGGCGTCCGCACCGTGCCCCTCAAAGAAGACCTCGACGATATTGCCGCGGTCGTGAAGAGCGCGTCGGGGCTGGCCGATTACACCATCGTGACCATTCACGCGCACGAGGGCGGACGCGACCGCCTGGTGCCGGCTGATTTTCTCGTGACGTTCGCACGGGCCATGGTCGATGCCGGCGCCGACATGTTCGTGGGACACGGTCCGCACGTGCTTCGCGGCGTCGAAATCTACAAGGGCAAGCCGATTCTTTACAGCCTTGGAGATTTCATCTTTCAGAACGAAACGCTGCTGAGGCTCCCCAGCGAGAACTACGAGTCGTACGAGCTCGGCGCAACCGCACACGTCAATGACTTCAACGACGCACGGTACAACTTCGACAAGACTGGTTTCCCGGCCGATCAGCTAATCTGGGAGGCCGTCGTCGCGGTGCCGAAATTTCGCGGTGAACAGCTCATCGAACTGGCGTTTCACCCGATCACGCTCGGCTTTGGCAAGCCTCGCAGCGTTCGTGGACGTCCGCAGTTCGCTGAGGGCGAGCTAGGGCAAAAGATTCTCGGGGATCTCGTCAAATTATCGGAGGCGATGAACACGAAGATTACCGTCCGCAACGGGATTGGATACGTGGACCTTCCGCAAGCCCCTTCCAGCCAGTAGCAACGGTGCGTACCTGGTCTCTCGGTTTCGCGCACCTGTCGTACCGGTCGCGCCTCCTCCTCGGGGTCGGGTCGCTACTGGCCCTGGTGGCGTGTCAACCGGCCAGGCCACAACCGCAACCTCAGGCCGACCTCATCGCCGCGAACAACCGCGGCGTGGGCTTGATGGGCCGCTACGAGTTCGAGGCCGCGCGCGAGATTTTCGCCCAGCTCGTGACGCGCAATCCCGACCGGCTGGAACTGCAAGTCAATCTCGCGATCGCGACGCTCAACCGGCAACGTGAGAGCGACGATTCGGCGGCGCAGGTGTTGCTCGAGCGGGTGATCGCCGCCAACCCGCGAGATCTGCGCGCACGCTATAACCTCGGGCTCCTGCTCCTCAATGCCGGCAAGCCAGCCGAAGCCATCGGCCACTTCCGGTTCGTCGTCGATGAGCGCGCGACCGACGCATACGCTACCTACTACGCGGCGCAGTGCGCCTTTCAGCAGGCCGACTACGAGGGCGCGCTTCGCGGGTACGAGCGTGCGCGGACGCTCGATCCTCATCTGAGAAGCGCGGTGTACGGCTCGTTCCAGACGCTGCAGCGTCTCGGGCGCACCGCTGATGCCCAGCGTAGTCTCGAGGCGTTCCAGGATCTGGAGCGCAACCCTCAAAGCCGAACCGCCGAGTTCAAGTACACACGCATGGGACCGCTGAGCGAGGTGACCACCATCGACGCGCCGGTACCGACGCCGGCCTCGCGGCCGACCGGGCCGGTCGTAGCGAGCGCGGTCGCGCCGCTCCTGGCTCCTGGCGCACTGCCAGCCGGTTGGACCTGGCGTGCGCGGTCTGTCCAGCGCCCGCCTAGTATCACGGCCGTCGACATCGATGGCGATAGCCGTCTCGACCTGTTCATCGCGGGCGCATTCGAGGCGCAAGGCCGCCCGCGCAATGCAGTGCTGTTCAACCGAGAGGCCGGCTTTGTCGTCGACGCCGCTCATCCGCTCGCAACCGTATCGGACGTCAACGCAGCACTTTGGGGCGACTACGACAACGACGGCTTCACCGATGTGTATCTCTGCCGTCGCGGCGCCAATCAACTATGGCGCCAGGGGTCACAAAATCAGTGGACCGACGTGACCGCCGGCGCGCGCGCGGCAGGCCCGGGCGGCGATACGGTCGACGGCGCCTTCGTCGACGCCGATCACGAGGGTGATCTCGACGTGTTCCTGGTGAGGGCCGACGGCCCCAACGAGCTGCTGAACAACAACGGCGACGGGACGTTCCGTCCCATCGCTCGACAGGCCGGCGTCGCCGGAGACGGCCGCCCGTCCACCGGCCTGGTCGTCGCAGACCTGGACGGCGATCGGGATCTCGATTTGATCGTGCTCAAGGCACAGGCGACGCACGATGTGTTCATCAATGATCGACTCTGGCGCTACCGTCGGGCGCCAGGATTCGCGCGGTTCGTCGCCGCGCGGATTCACACGGCAGTGGCTGGTGATGCGGATGCGGATGGACGCATGGAGATCTATGCCAGCGACGCTGAGGGGGTGGCTCGGTGGATGGCCGACCGTGCGGGTGAATGGGTGTCAGAACGTGTCGCCGGCACGGCCGCCATTGCTCGTAGCCCACAGCTCGCGCTTGGCGATATGACGGGGGACGGCAGACTCAACCTGGTAAGTACTGTCGCGACCGGAGGCTGGCAGGTGAACTCAATAACCGGCGATCAGGCGACCGCGGTCGTTGCGGCGACGTCCGGGCCTGCGCTCGTTTCCTGGGCGCTCGCAGTCCTCACGTCGCAAGACGGCCCCTCAGTCGTCGCGCTGCCCGCGGAGCCGGAAGGTGCCGCGCTCCTGTGGAGGCCGGGTTCCGGGCGCTGGCCGTTCGTAGCACTGTCGTTCACTGGACGCGACAGCAAGAGCGATCAGACCCGATCGAACGCGTCCGGGATCGGCACATCAATCGCGGCGCGTACCGACTCGCGTTGGACGACCCTTTCGCATCTGCGCTCGCAATCGGGACCCGGCCAGAGCCTGCAGCCGCTGGCGATCGGCACTGGTGGTGCGGCCCGGGTCGACTTCGTCTCGATGACGTGGTCGGATGGCGTCCTGCAGACTGAAATTGCGCTCGACGCCGGACGGTTGCACCGCATAGAAGAGACGCAGCGTCAGCTCTCGAGCTGCCCAGTGCTCTTCGCTTTCGACGGGGAGCGCTACGCGTTTGTGACCGACGTACTGGGTGTTGGCGGCGTCGGATTTCTCGAGCGGCCCGGCGTCTATAGCGCGGCGCGCCCGCGCGAGAATCTTCTGTTGCCGGTGGGCCTCCTCGCCGCGCAGAATGGGCGCTACCACCTGAAGATTACCGAGCCGATGGAAGAGGTGCTCTATCTCGACGCGGCGCGGCTGGTGGCCTACGACCTACCCCCGGGTTGGGAGATGACGCTCGACGAACGCAAGGAGATCGGCGGGCCGGTGCCGAGTGGCGAGCCTCGTTACTTCCAGCACGCGCGCCTGCCCGTGAGGGCCGTCTCAGGTGAAGGCGAGAACGTGACCGCTGCGATCACAGCGGTGGACGGGGTGGCAGCTCCGCCCGGACGTGTCGATTCGCGGTTCATCGGCCGGACCGACGATCACACGCTCACGCTGGAGTTCGACCGATCACTCGATGAGGGCCCAGGAGTGCCGATGCTCGTGGCCGACGGCTGGGTCGAGTACCCGTACGCGCAGACCATCTTCGCCGCCTGGCAGGCGGGCGCCGCTTATCTGGCGCCCAGCATCGAAGCACGTGCCGGCACAGGGCGTTGGCAGCGTGTGCTCAAGGAGTTTGGGTACCCGGCAGGCATGCCGCGACAGATGTCGGTCCCCTTGCACGGGCTGCCGCGCGGGACGACTGCGCTTCGCCTCCACACGACTCAGGAGATCTACTGGGACCGCCTGGCGATCGCCAATGCCGAGGCCCCGCCCCGCGTGATCGAGCAACGGCTCGCCCTCCAGACTGCACGGCTCGCTACCACTGGACACGCTCGACGATCTACCGGAACGTTTCGTCGCCCGTCGTACGACTACGATGCTCGGGTGCCGCTATGGGACACACGGCATCTCAAGGGCTTCTATACGACTGAAGGTCCGGTCGACGAGCTGGTTGCGAGCGAGGATGACGCTGTGGCGATCCTGGGGCCCGGCGAGGAGGTGCATTTAGAGTTCTCTGCGCGAACCGATCCGCCGCCCCCGGGATGGACGCGTCGATACGTGCTCGAACTCCGCGGCTGGTGCAAGGACATGGACATGTACACGGAGCATGGCGAGACGGTCGATCCCGTACCAGCGACGGCCGCTCATTCATCCTCGCGGACGCATCTGCATCAGAAATTCAACACGCGTTACGAATCAGGGCAATGACATGACTCCGCCGTACGTTTCCGCAGTGAGCCCACGACTCCGCAAGCTTCTCCTCGTCGTGTGGGCACTCGTGGTACTGCTCGGGGCGAACTCGGCTTACCTGGCGAGCATCTCGTTCGCCGAATGGATGACCGGACAAACTTTCCAGAACTATTTCTACTTGTGGATGTTCCTCGGCCATCTGGCCCTCGGCCTCCTACTGGTCGTGCCTTTCCTGATCTTTGCGGGTTTTCATTTTCGTGCCGCATGGCAGCGCCGAAACCGCCGGGCCGTCAAGGTCGGCTATGCCCTGTTGGCGAGCGCCCTGACGCTCCTGTTATCGGGACTGTTGCTGACGCGGTTCCCCGGGTTCGAGCTCAAACAGCCGGGTGTGCGCGCGATCACGTACTGGGCGCACGCCATCACGCCGCTTGCGGTGGTCTGGCTCTACATACTCCATCGCCTTGCGGGTCCGCGGGTGAAATGGCGTCTCGGCGCCGCGTGGGCCGTCGCGACCGGTGTGCTAGTGGCGATCATTGCGGGGACGCACATCCAGAATCCCCGGCCATGGAACGTGGCCGGGCCGAAGGATGGCGACCGCTATTTCATGCCGTCGTTGGCTCGGACGACGACCGGCCGATTCATTCCTGCGCGCACGTTGATGATGGACGACTACTGCCGAACCTGTCACGCCGACAACTACACCAGTTGGTCCCACAGCGCTCATCGATTCAGTTCGTTCAACAACCCGGTTTACCTCGCGAGCGTCCGGGAGACACGGAAGGTCACGCTCGCACGTGACGGATCGGTACAGGCCAGCCGCTGGTGCGCCGGCTGCCACGACCCCGTGCCCTTCTTCAGCGGGCGCTTCGACGACCCGGCCTTCGACGACGAGAAGGATTCGACGGCGCATGCGGGCCTGACGTGTACGGCCTGCCACGCCATCACGAACGTCAACAGCACTCGCGGCAACGGAGACTTCACCATCGAAGAGCCGTCTCACTACCCGTTCGCGTTCAGCAGCCGGCCGGCCCTCAGATTCATCAACGAGCAGCTGGTGAAAGCCAAGCCGTCGTTCCACAAGCGCACATTCCTGAAGCCGTTCCATCGCACGACCGAGTTCTGCTCGCCCTGCCACAAGGTGCACCTCCCCAAAGAGCTGACCAATTACAAGGAGTTCCTCCGCGGCCAGAATCACTACGACAGCTTCATCCTCAGTGCTGCCTCGGGCCGAGGCGCGCGGAGCTTCTACTATCCGGAAAAGGCACAGCCAAACTGTGCGGGATGCCACATGCCACTCGCGGCCTCGTCCGACTTTGGCGCGCGGATCTTCGACGGCACGGATCGCCCGAGCGTCCACGACCATCTCTTCGGCGCAGCCAACACGGCGCTGCCTCACATGCGGGGCGAGCCGGAAACTGTGGCCGCGATCCAGTCGTTCCTCACTGGTGTCGCCCGTGTCGATCTTTTCGGGATCAAGGAAGGAGGGACGATCGACGGGACGCTCGCCGCACCCCTTCGCCCTGAGGTGCCGGCCCTGTCGCCGGGCACGACCTACCTGCTCGAGACGGTCGTGCGGACGCTGAAGCTGGGGCATCACCTTACGCAGGGGACGGTTGACTCGAACGAGATCTGGCTAGAGGTTACGGCCAAGAGCGGCGGCCACGCGCTCGGAGCGAGCGGTGCGGTCGATGCCAACGGCGCGGTCGATCCTCGCGCCTATTTCTTCAACGTTTATATGCTCGATCGTGACGGCAACCGGATCGACCGTCGCAACGTACAGGACATCTTTGTCCCGCTGTACGACCATCAGGTGCCACCCGGGGCAGCGTCGGTCGTCCACTACGCTCTGACACTGCCACTCGGACTTTCGGCCCCGGTGGAGGTCGAGGCCCGGCTGCAGTACCGGAAGTTCGACCGCACGTTCATGCGCTTCGCGATGGGAGACGCCTACAAGATGGATCTACCCATTACAACGATCGCCTCCGACCGTATCGTCTTTCCGATCACGACAACCGGGCGTCCCACGTCGACGAGAACAACCGACGCCTTGCCTGCCAGTTTATCGAACGGGCCAGCGATCGTGCCTGCCTGGGAGCGCTGGAACGACTACGGCATTGGGCTGCTGCTCGAGGGGACGACCGGTAGCGAGAAAGGCGAGCTGCGCCAGGCCGCGCAGGCATTCGCCGAGGTCGAGCGTCTGGGCCGGCCTGATGGTCCGCTCAACCTGGCGCGGGTGTTCTACAAGGAAGGACGGCTTGACGAAGCCGCCTCTGCTCTGAGGCGAGCGGCGACGGCAGGCGCGCCCGCATGGACCGTGGGTTGGCTGAGTGGCCTCGTCAACAAAGAGAACGGGCATCTAGACGAGGCCATCGAGAACTTCGAGCGCGTGCTCGGCACCACGTCGCCGACGCTGCGTGCTCGCGGATTCGATTTCAGCCGGGACTACGAGATCACCAACGAGCTTGGTCAGGCGCTCTTCGAGCGCGCGAAGATCGAACGTGGACCCTCGCGATCCGAGGCTCGCCGCACGCTGCTCATGCGAGCGGCCGAAGCGTTCGAGCGCACGCTTGCTGTGGATGTCGAGAACATCGCGGCACATTACGCCCTCGGCCAGATCCATGGGCTGCTTGGCAACAGCGACCGCGCGGCAAATCATGTCGCGCTTCACGCACGGTATAAGCCCGACGAGAACGCGCGCGATCGGGCAGTGGCGCTGGCGCGCGCCGCCAACGCCGCGGCGAACCATGCGGCGCAATCGATTG
The DNA here is from genome assembly GCA_963846425.1 of uncultured Acidobacteriota bacterium. Taxonomy (GTDB): domain Bacteria; phylum Acidobacteriota; class Vicinamibacteria; order Vicinamibacterales; family UBA2999; genus JACCSI01. The sequence goes on from CAWJVW010000005.1 coordinate 1,401,840, forward strand.
TGATCTATCGCCTCGACGCGCCCGGCGGACGCGGTGCCTCCGACTCGCTCGCGTCCCCCGGACCGCGCCGGTGACCGACGACCTCGAGCCTCGAGACGACGAAGTAATCGCTCGCGCGGTGCGCGGCTCAGTCCTCGTCCTCTTCGCGATTGCGATCGTCGCCCTGGTTGTGGTCATCGCCGCGAGGCGGTCGCCCACTCCCCCAGCCGATGCCGTTACTTCAGGTCCGCCGGCGGCGGATCCGACAGTGACCGCCGTGAAAGCGCCGTCAGCCACTTTCACCGAGATCACGAGCGAGGCCGGCATTGACTTCGCGCGCCTGAGCGGCGCCGACGGCCAGAAGCTGTTGCCGGAAACGATGGGGAGCGGAGTCGCGTTCCTGGATGTCGACAACGACGGCGATGAAGATCTGCTCTTTGTCAATTCGCGGCCCTGGCCCTGGTCGAATGCGACGAGCCAGACCCCCGCCCGCGGCACATCCTCGATCTCGCTGTACCGGAACAACGGTCACGGCCGGTTCGTCGAGGTCAGTGCCGAGGCCGGATTGCAGACGAGCCTCTACGGCATGGGTGTCGCCGCCGGCGACTACGACAACGACGGCTGGGTCGACGTGTTCGTCACGGCGGTCGGGTCGAACCATCTGTTCCGCAATGTCGGCGGCAAATTCACCGATGTGACGGTCCAGGCTGGAGTCGGCGGCGCGCCTGATGCCTGGAGCACCTGCGCGGCGTGGATGGACGTCGACAATGACGGCGACCTCGACCTGTTCGTCTGCCACTACGTGCGCTGGTCGCGCGCCATCGATCTCGCGCAGGACTTCCGGCTCACCGGAATCGGCCGTGCCTACGGTCCGCCCCGGACCTTCGAGGGTACATTTCCGTCGCTCTACCGCAACGACGGCCGCGGCTTCACGGACGTGTCCGCTGCCTCGGGTGTGCAGGTGAGGAACCGAGCGACGGGAGTGCCGCTCGCAAAGTCGCTCGGCGTTGCGCCGGTCGACCTCGACGCCGACGGCTGGATTGATCTCGTCGTGGCCAATGACACGGTTCCCAACCTGGTTTTTCACAACCAGCGGAACGGCACTTTCCGCGAAGTGGGGGCCGCGACCGGCATTGCCTTCGACAGCTATGGATCGGCTCGCAGCGCCATGGGCATCGACGCCGGCGACTTCCGCAACGACGGCTCGCTGGGGATCGCCATCGGCAATTTCGCGAACGAGATGACGGCGTTGTACGTCTCCCAGGGCGATGGCCTGCAATACGCCGACGAGGCCATCCAGGCGGGGATCGGCCCGGTGAGCCGCCAGGCATTGACATTTGGCGTGCTCTTCGTCGACTACGATCTTGACGGCCACCTGGATCTCCTCACCACGAACGGGCACATCGAAGAGGAGATCAACAAGGTTCAGGCCAGCCAGAATTACGCGCAGGCACCGCAACTGTTTTGGAACGCGGGTCGCGCCGGCGCCGCCACATTCGTGCCAGTCCCGTCAGCTGAGACGAGCGATCTGGGCCGGCCCATGGTCGGCCGCGGCAGCGCCTTTGCCGACATCGACAGCGATGGCGACCTCGACCTCGTGCTGACCGCCGTCGCCGGGGCACCGCGACTTCTCCGCAACGACCAGCGGCTCGGTCATCACTGGATGCAGTTCAGACTGGTCGCCACTCGCGGCAACCGCGATGCCCTTGGCGCGACGGTCGAAGTGGTCGTCGGTGGCCAGACGATCCGCCGCGCGGTGATGCCGACGCGAAGCTATCTTTCCCAATCACAACTCACGGTGACAGTCGGCTTGGGCGACGCGACGCGGGCGGAATCGGTGAGGGTGCGCTGGCCGGATGGGGGAGTCCAGGAGGTGGCCGACGCGTCGATCGATCGGCTCACGCGTGTCATTCAGCGCTGACGCTCCGGAATTCGGAGCGCAGGAGAGGGCTTCACTCAGGATTGCTGTCTTAGCGTCACGATCTGGTCCGCGGGAAAATCGCCGAAGCTCTGACGCTGGCCGTTGGACCACCTGACCGACACGCTTTGCACGCCGCTCGCCGCGCCGAGGCCCATATGCACGCGAGGATCGCTCGTCGCGAGATAGCTGTAGGCCGCGCGCACGTCTCGCGTGACTGTTTTGCTGCCCACCGTTGCCGTCACCACCGCTCCAAGCGCGTCGCGTCCGTGCGAATCGATCACCCGGAACATGATCCAGTGGCCGCGCGGTGTGGCAACGTTCCGCAGAACGTGCGGGGCAGCGTCCCGGTTCGCGACGACGATGTCGATGGCGCCGTCGTTGTCGATGTCGCCGAATGCCGCGGCTCGGCTCGTCGCGATGAGTGGAGCGGCCGTCCCGCCTCGCAGCTGCACCTCCTCGAACCGCGGCCCTTCGATGCCCCGGAACAGCAGATTCGGTTCGGCGTACGGGTCGGCTGAGAACACCTCCGACTGGCGTCCAACCCGCCCATTCGCCTCGTAGATGTCCAGCCAGCCGTCGTTATTGAAATCGAGCATCGCGGTGCCAAACCGCGTGAACGGGCGGCTCGCTACACGGAGGCCCACGGCGGCGGTGTCGTCCCTGAAGAATGTCTTCTCGTTGCGAAACCAGGAATCCGACTCGCCGTCGAGATTCACGACGAGAAGGTCGAGATCGTTGTCGTCATCGACGTCGGCCAGGTGAACACCCATGCCTGCTTTGGGCCGGCCGTCCTGATCGATGGCGCAACCCATCAGCAGCGCGGCTTCGTCGAAACGGCCGTCGCCGCGATTCATCCAGAGGTGGTTCGGCGTGCCATCGTTGGCGACAAAGATGTCGATCCTGCCGTCACTGTCGATGTCCCCCGCGACCACACCCAAGCCGTTGCCGACCGCGGTGCGCAAGCCGGCACGATTGGAGACGTCGGTGAAGGTACCGTTGCCGTCGTTGTGAAACAGTATTGAGGCCGAGGGGAGATCGTAGGTTCGCGGGCTGCAGTAGTCAGGCGTGCCGGAAAGGCTGTAACACTCGACCTCTGCCGATCTCTGCCAATTCAGGTAGCGCACGACAAACAAATCGAGCCAGCCATCGGCGTCGTAATCGAGAAACGCGGCGCTCGTGTTCCAGCCGGAGCTTGCGACACCAGCTTTTTCCGTGACGTTGATGAAATGTCCATTACCGTCACCCTTGAGCAGGACGTTACTTCCCAAATTGGTGACGTATAGATCGACGTTGCCGTCATTGTCGTAGTCGCCCGCAGCGACGCCCATCCCGTAGCCAACGACGTCCGCACCACTGCCTGCGCTCACCTCGTCGAACGTGCCATCTCCGCGGTTACGATACAGATGATGGCCGGACGGTTTGGAGGAGTCGAGGCTGCCGCTCTGGACCAGATAGAGATCGAGATCGCCGTCATTGTCCATGTCGAAGAGCCCCGCGCCACCACCCATGATCTCAGGCAGGTAGAACTTGTCGGCGTGGCCGGAGCGATGCACGAACCGGATGCTGGCGCGTGCGGCGATGTCTTCGAACCACGGAGACGCCGATGGCGCCGAGACCTTCGAGGGCGGCGCGGACGCTCGATCGCACGACAGCACGGCCGCACCAAGCGCGAGCGCCAGCAGAGGCCATCCGGGCCTCGTCATCGTTGAATGCTCCGCAGCCGATCCACGGCCTGCTTCACGTCCGGCGCGTCGGGATTGAGCTGGGCGGCACGTTCGACGGCTGCGGCCGCCCGGTCGAACTGTCCCAGCATCATGGCGGCGTTGCCCACCCCAACCCAGGCGTCGACCCGAGTGGGATCCAGGCGCGTGGCTCGCGTGAAACTGACCAGCGCGTCGCCCGGCCTTGCCAGGTTCATCTCCACCATGCCTTGCCATACCATCGCACGCACCGCTCGGGGATCGTGAAGAACCGCCTGCTGTAGCATTTCGCGGGCAGCGCGATCGTCGCCTGCTCGCCACAGGATCAGGCCTTTGGTTTCGTACGCGCGACCAAGCGAGGGGTTGATCGCGATCGCCCGATCGATTGCCTCACGAGCACGAATCAGATCGTTCTGCTGCAGATAGCCCGACGCCAGGCTGACGTACGCACCAAAGCGATCTGGCTCGCGCGCAACTACTCGTTCGAGGGTTGGAATGCCATCCTCGGGACGGAGAGCTGCAACGTACACTTCGCCAAGGTGACTGAGCAAGGCGAGATCCTCGGGCTTTTCTCGCTGAAGCGCCTCCAGGAGGGGGATGGCCTGTTTGGTCTGCCCCGCGAGAAAGTACTGCGTCGCATCCTTCAAGCGCACGGCGAAGCCGCGGCGGAAGGCCGTCATCTCGTCAGTCCAAGGATCGGCCCAGGTTGGCTCGCCGCCCACACCCACCGCCAATGCAAACGCCGCTTCATCAACGCGCCCGAGGCGGCGATAGGCCGTCCCCAGCAGTTGCATCGCGTACCGATCGCCCGGGCTCTTGGCCAGCGTGCGCTCGAGGACGGCGACGGCCCGCAGATTGTCGTTTCGCTGCAGGTAGGTGCGCCCCAACCCCACAGCTCCGGCGGGATCCGCCGGATCGAGCGCGCTGGCTTGTTTGAAGGCGCGCTCAGCGCCTTCCGTGTCGTTTGCGTCGAGTAGCCAGAGACCCAGTCGCCAGTGAGCGGGCGCGTAGCCGGGAGCCGCCTCGATCGCCCGCCGGACATCGCGGACCGCGTCTTCCGGTCGCCCCATCCGAGCCTCGACGACCGCCAGGCGGTACCACCACTTCGCGTCCGAGGGTCGAACCACCGTGGCGGCGATGTAGGCCTCGCGAGCGGCACCCACCACACCGTTGGCCTCGTAGACCATGCCGAGACGGCCCCATCGCGCGCCGTCACCCCGATCCTGTGCAAGTTGATCAGTCACCTCACGGACGAGCGCGCTGACCTCGGGGGCCAGCGACCCGTGGTCGGCCAGCCTCGGTATTGCGGGCGGATTGGCGTCCGAGCGCAGAAAATACAAGCTCAGTCCGCCGGCGAGCGTGAGACCCGCGATTCCGAAGAGGGCCCGCCCGCTCAGACTCGGCAATCCCCTCGGGGATTGCATTCGGTTTTTTGGAGCGGGCCTCGACCGCTGGGCAGACGAGCCATGCCGCCGGGCTGAGGTCACCGCGCCAGTTTACCCAAAGGTAAGACGGCTGAAAGCCCTTGAACGCCCCTCAGTTCTTGTGTAAGGTCACACCTAACTTTCCGTATCTATTCTCGCCGTCTTAGTACCCGCTGTCGCGTCGGTTGTTCTCACTTGTCTTGGAGGGACTCCAATGAGAGGGATCCGAACGGCGTTGGTTGCGTTGTCGCTTCTCGGCGTGGCGACCGCATCGGCTGGGCAGTCCGTCACGGCTACGACGGGCACGATAAACGGCAGGGTCACAGATACATCGGGGGCGGTTCTCCCCGGGGTGACGATCGTCATTGCGAGCCCGTCCATGCAGGGCACTCGCACCGTTGTCACCGGCGAGGACGGATCCTACCGCTTTCCCGCGGTTCCTCCGGGTGAATACCGAATCACATATGAACTGGCCGGATTCGGCACCGTCGTGCGGGAGGCGATTCGGATCACGCTGGGGTTTACGGCGGCGATCAACGTCGAACTGAAAGTGGCAACGCTGGAGGAAACGGTGACCGTGACCGGCGATTCGCCGGTCGTCGACGTCACGTCGACGGCAACCGCCGCTGTCTTCGACGCCGAGCGGCTGGCCTCGCTCCCGAACGCGCGCGATTTCTGGGCGGTCTTGGCGATGGCCCCTGGTATTGGCGTAGCGCGCATCGACGTCGGCGGCAGCGCTGCCGGCACGCAGACGCCATATTCCGCGTACGACACCAAGTCTGATCAGCACCGCCCGATGGTGGAGGGCATCGTCAACACGGAGGGCACCAACGCGGCCGGATGGTATTACGACTATGGGTCGGTGGAAGAAGTGTCCGTCGGGACCGGGACGCACAGCGCCGAGATGCCCACACCGGGGGTCCTGTCGCAGTTCATCTCTAAGTCCGGCGGCAACACATACCGTGGCCGGCTCTACGCCGACTACCAAAACGAGAGCATCCAGGCGCGCAACATCTCCGACGATTTCGTCGCGCTGTGCCCCAACCGCAATTGCGGGAACCTCACGCCGTCGGATTTGAACCGCCTCACGGGATACCACGACCTGAACGCCGACATCGGCGGCTATATCGCGAAGGACAAGCTGTGGTGGTACTTCTCGGTCAGGGATCAGAACATCAAGTCGCTGTTGCCAAATTTCCCGGTCAAACCCTTCGAGACTGGCCTGCGCAATCTGTCCGGCAAGGGAACCTACGCCCTCAACACGAACAACAAGCTCATTGCGTATGTCGGTGGCGGCCGCAAGTCTCAGCCCAATCGCATGGACACGTTTGTGATCGGCGCGCTCACCGCCCGTCACGCATCGGAGGACTCGACCTGGCAGCAGCTGTATTGGGGACACACGTACAAAGGCGAGTGGAACAGCGTCCTCAGTGACTCGATGTTCGTCGAAGCGCGAGGCGGTCAGTTCAAGTACGTTTGGCCGAACTATCGGCGCACCGAGGCGCCCGCCTACCAGGACACGGGCAATAACGTCGTCAGCGGTGGAAACCGCGACGGCTGGTTCAGGACGCCCGAGCGAAACCAGGCGCACGGGTCGCTGACCTACTTCAACGACCGGTGGGCCGGCAGCCACAACGTCAAAGTCGGGGGCGAGCTGTTGCATGAGACGTTCACCGACGAGCGAGGTGTCGGCGTCGATGGCAATGTGCCTGGCGATGTGCTGCACATTCTGAACAATGGAGCGCCGCTGGAGGTGTACCTCTTCCAGACGCCGTCCAAATCCGAAAATGGGTTGTGGACCTACAGCGGCTATATTCAGGACACTTGGCGCGTCAACGAACGCCTGACGCTCAATCTCGGAGTCCGGCTCGACCGCTATAGGACGTTTCAGCCAGAACAGACCGGACCCCCGGTAGGCCGCTTCACAACCGTACAGCAGGAGTTCCCGGCCAACAACAACCTCATCACCTGGAACCTCTGGGCGCCTCGACTGGGTGCCACGTTTGACCTGTTCGGCAATGGAAAAACTGTGGCCAAGTTCAACTTCGGCCGGTACTGGTGGAACCCTGGCACCGGCATCTCACAGGACGTAAACCTGAACGCGCCGGATTGGTATCGGCGGCACTCGTGGACGGATTCGAACGTTAATCGTGTCTGGGATCGGGGTGAGGAGGGTCAGTTGATCGCATCGCGCGGTGGCGTTGGCAGCGCCGTGCTCGATCCGAACCTGAAGGATCAGCTCACCGACGAAGTGGCCACTTGGCTCGAGCACGAGCTCGTCTCCAACTTCGGTTTGAGGATCGGCTACATCTACCGCCGTATCGACAACGTCAACGTGCTCTTCAACGCCAACCGGCCGTTCGATGCCTTCAACGTTCCGACGACGATTCGCGATCCCGGCGTCGACGGTGTGCTCGGCAACGCAGACGATGGTCCTTCGATACCAGGGTTCAACCTGAGAGAGGACCTGCGAACGGCTCCAGCGTTGAACCGTCGTCAGAACCTCCCAGGCGTCAGCGAATTCCATAACGTGGAGTTCGTAGCCACCAAGCGCTCGACCGGTCGGTGGTCGCTTCAGGCCGGATTCGGATACCGCTGGAATCTGGATCTCGACGACAACTACTTTGGCAACAATCTGCGCAGCCTGGATGCGCCGGCCAACCCGAACGAGCTCATCAATACCACCAACGGCCGATACGAGTTCACAACGTATGGGGCAAAGGTCAACGGTACTTATCGCGCGCGATATGGCATTCGCGTGTCACCCGCCCTGCGATTCCAGGCCGGGCAGCCGTACGGGCGCACAATCAACGCGGGCGCAGCTTTCGGGATCAACTACGGCACGCAGCGCATTCTGGTGGAGCCAATCGACGCGCGCCGGCAGGACAATATCACGGTGCTCGATATACGTGTCGAGAAGGACTTCAAGCTCGGGACCCGCAGCTTCTCGCCGTTCTTCGATCTCTACAACATCGGCAACTCTGACGCGGCCTCGAACATTGCATGGGCCTCGGGCTCCTCTTTCGAGCTCCCGTCAACCATTATCGGGCCGCGAATCCTGCGCGTGGGCCTGAAGGTCGACTGGTAGCACGCCAACATGACCGGCCGGACACGCCCGCCTTGGGCGCGTCCGGTCGCGTGATTCACTCACCGACAGCTGGCCTGGTGCTCTTCGCGGCGCTTCCTCGACGCGCGAGCGCGTGCTTCGCGCTGTTGCTCCTCATCGCGTGCGGGGCTGTCGAAAAGGAAGCGGCGCCCGGTGCGCAGACCTCAGCGGCACCAAACGATCCGGCACATCGCAACGTCACGGGACCACACGGCGACCATTCGCCACGTCATGGCGGCATCGTGTTGATGAACGGCGATGTGCACTACGAAGTCGTGTTCTCCAGCGACGGCCGGCACCAAATCTGGTTCAGCGACGCCGTGCGCAACGACCTTCCAGCGTCCGTCGCGACGGGCGTGACGTTGGAGGTTGCGAGACCCAGTGTCCCGGTAGAGGTCATCACGCCCGTAATCGATGACGCTGGCGAAGCGTGGATCGCCAATGGTCGCCCCGTGGAAGGCGAAGGTGTCCTGGTGAAGATCCGGTACGCGCTGCAAGGAGAGCAGCACGAGATCGAGGTTCCTTTTATGGTGCCTACTCGTGCCGGAGCGCCTCAATAGGATCCAGCAACGAGGCGCGTCGGGCCGGGTAGTAGCCGAATCCAATTCCGACTACCGCCGCAATCGCGAATGCGAGGGCGATGGCGCCGGCCGAGACCTCGGTCGGCCAACCCAGGAGCGCCGTGAGCCCTTTCGCGGCGGCGACTCCCGCGTGCGCTCCAACTACGCCACCCAAAAGGCTCAGCACCACCGCCTCGACGAGGAACTGCAGCAGCACGTCGCGTCGACGAGCGCCGACCGCGAGTCGAAGGCCAATCTCGCGTGTGCGCTCGCTCACCGACACCAGCATGATGTTCATGATCCCGATCCCGCCGACGACCAGTGAGATGCCCGCGATGCTGGCCAGCAGCGCCGTCATCGTGCCGCCAGCACGGTTCAGTGTGCCCGCCATCTCCTCCATGGACGCTTCATCGAGCTTCGGCATGTTGGCGAGCGCAAATGCGGCAACCTCGGTATACAGCCCCTTTGTCATCTGCTGTGCGGCCAGGGTCCGCACGACAAAATCATCAGGCTTCCCGCTGATCGCCGTTGCGTGCCGTTTCCGCAGCAGCGTCGTGATTGCGTCTGCCGCCTTTGTCGCGACCCCCGCTTCGGTGACGCCAATCGTGATCTGCTGCAGGTAATCCCGCTTGGTCAACGCGCCGAGGGTGGTCACCGGCACGAACGCGCCCTCGTCCTGATCGGGATCGACCGCCCGCATCCACCCGACGATCTCGAACGACCGACCGTGGAGCGTCACGCGCCGGCCCACGGGATTGACGCCGTCGCCGAAGAGCTTCGCGCTGAGGACGCGGCCGAGCACGGCTTTGCTTTCGTTTCCGGTGACGTCTTCTGCGGTGAAAGGCTCTCCGCTGAGAAACGTCCAGCCATGTATCTCCGCAATCCCGGGCTCGGTCCCAAGTATCGCGGCAAAGACCCGTGCGGCAGGCGACGCTTCGATCCACGTGCGCGCCCGCAACTCCCCCGCAACGTACTGCACGTTCTCGATCGCGGCAACTGCCTCGGCGTCAGCCCGAGTGAGCGACGTAGCGGACCCCAGACCCGATGCGATGTTCACGCTCTCGCCGCCCCTGATGAAATTGCCGGCGGACACCTGCACGATGCTGGTGCCGGCAGAGCGCAGCGTGCGTTCCATGGATGCCTTGGCGCCATTGCCGAGTGCCACCATCGCGATCACGGCGGACACGCCAATCACGACACCGAGCGTGGTGAGAGACGTGCGTAGTAAGTTACGGCCAAGCGCGCGCCACGCGATCTGCGCCGAGGCGAGGAGGAAGGAGAGCATCAGGTGTCGCTTGTTCTCTTTATTCGTGTCGCAGCGCCGCGATCGGATCCAGCTTCGCGGCGCGGCGAGCCGGAAACCACCCGAAGAACACCCCGACGGCTCCCGACACGCCAAACGCAATGAGCACCGCGAGGGGTGAGACCACCGTGGCCCAGCGGAGCGTGCGTGCAATGGTGAACGATGCCACCATCCCCAGGAGGACTCCGAGCACGCCGCCGGCCAGGCTGATGGCGACCGCTTCGGTCAGAAACTGGCGCATGACGTCTTTCCCGCGGGCGCCGACAGCGAGCCTGAGCCCGATCTCGCGCGTGCGCTCGGTGACCGACAGTAGCGTGATGTTCATGATGCCGATGCCGCCCACCAGCAGCGACACCGCGGCGATCGCAGCCAAGAGCCAGCCCATCGTCCGGCTCGAACGCTCGAGAGTCCCTGCCAACTGCTCCAGCGTGACCCGCTCGAGCTCTCGCACGTTGCCGGCAATCGCCGACGCGACGTTCGGCGGCAACCCCCCTGTCGTGATCGCTCGCGTCGCTTGTGTGGAGATCGTGAAGTCGTCTGGCGCGGTGTCCGCGATGCCATGCCGCTGCCGCAGGAGCGCCGCGATGTGTTTGGACACTGCGCTGACTTCGCCAGTCGAGGCTGCCGTCACCGTGATGTCGTTCAGTTTTGTCAGATTGAGAAGACGATGAGTCGTCGTGTAGGGCATGTACACGGCGTCGAACTCGTCGTCTCCGGGAGCTGGCCGTACGACCCAGCTGGCGCTGGTGACGACACCCACGACGCGAAACGGCTGCTTCCACAGGGTCACCGACCCGCCCACGGGCTCCATGCCAGGACCAAACAGCTTCTCGGCGACGACCTGACCAAGAACGATCACCTGCTCGGCGTCCCTCTGCTCGCTCTCGGTGAAGAACCGCCCACGTGTGAGCGTCCACGTGCGTTTGATATCGAGCAATTGAAGGTCGGTGCCGTGCATGCGAGTGAACCAACGCTTCTCGCCCACGAACACGCGTGCGTTGGCGTGCACGCCGCACGCGACATACTGCACGCCATCGAGTTCACGGATCGCCTCGGCATCGGCAAACGACAACGTCGCCGCGGCGCCGAGTCCGGCCTCGAGGTCGCCGAGTCGCTGCCACGCAAGCGGGTGATCGTGTTTTTCCATCGGGTCGTCCTCAGGATGGCTGACCCGCACGATATCGTCGAGCAGCGACGGCAACGGGACGAGCTCGGGCACGGGCAACACGAGCGTGTCTCCTGCATCGCCCTGGTGTGCCACCGCTGCCCCGGAGTCTTCGGTCTTGGGCTTCCAGTTCCCCGCCTTGACGGTGATTTGATTCAGTCCTGCAGCCCGAACCTGCTGCTCGATCGAGCGCCGCGCGCCTGCACCAACAGCCATCATCGCCAGCACCGTGGCAACCCCAACGGTGATGCCTAGCATGGTGAGGCCGGTTTGCAGCCGGTTGCGCGTCAAGGCCTTGAAGGCGATGTCGATCGACGGATGCAGTCCACGGACGCGATTCAGGAGGTGCCTCATCGTGTGCCCCGCTGCCGAGCGTTATCATCCACCAACACCTCCGGCGGTAGCTGATACAACGACGCCCCATCTACTTCTCCCATCACCAGGGCGCCGTGTTCTTGTAACCACGCGTCGATCTCGGTTCCATGGGCAGTAGTCCAGGCAGCCTTATGGACGACTACATGCGTCGCGCCGGTGAGAGCGGAGCGCGCCCGAATCGGGTCCTTCAAAGGATCCGCGAGTGCGGCTTGGCGGACGAGGTGCGAGGGCGGAAACACCCCGCTATAGCCATTGATCAACGTTCGCAGATGGGTCGCAGCGAAGAACATATACCGGACGTCGTACCAAGGATCCCCGAATGGAAGCTCGACGAGAACGGCCGACGGCGGGAGCTTTGCGACAGCGCGATAAATCGGCGGGAGTGTCCGGGCGGGTGTCAGATACGAAGGCACCTCTGCAAGGCCCGGTGAGGGCAACGGCCGATCCAACGTCACGCGCTGATCGCGCCCCTGCCATAGAAAGGCGCACATCGCGCAAGTGGCGATCAGGAACCCCGCACGCGGCCACACCCGCGAGATAGCGCTGACGCCGAGGCCAGCCAGCAGGCCGAGAAAGACGAAGAACAGCGCGATAAACCGGGTCGGCACGCGGAGTCCGCCATACCCAGGAAGCATCGCCAGCACAGGATACAATCCGGGAACATCCAGTACGCGACCGCCGGCCCGAACGACGGGGCCGAGCGACAGCCACAAGCTCAAAATCAACAATGTCAGAATCAGGGCGACCAGAGCCGGGCTGATTGATGAAGGAACTGCCACTCGCCGGCGAAGCGCAATCCGGCTTATCGCCGCTGCAACAGCGAGAACCGACAGCAACACCGGTACCAGGAGTTTCGGTAACGCCCGGTGGTAGTCGTCGAGTGTCGCCGACAGAGTGATCACTTCCTGGAGCGTCCGCTCAAAGCCAAGCCGCTGTTGCATCTGGGCGTACGGCATCAGGAATGGCACGGTGAGCAAGGCCACAATCGTCGCGGCCGCTGTCAGATCCAGCCACAAGCGCCAGACGCGCAGCCGTCCGAGGCGCGCCAGTTCGGCAAGCGCGAAGGCGGCGATGAACGGTTGGCAGAATGCGAAGTAGTAGATGGATGAGAGATTGAGCGCGACCCATGCGATCACAGTTCCTGCAAGTACCCGCCTCTGTCCCGTGGCGACATAACGATGGATGCCGAAAAGGACCAACGGAAACCAGTAAATAGACAACGTCTGGAGGCGTGCGACTTCCCACACCAGGCGGAATTCATTGAAGGCCGCAACCACGCCCGCCAGCAAGCCTGCCAGTATGCTGCCCGTCAGCGCACGGGCCAGCAGTGCCGTGGCCATGGCGGTCAACACGAATGATGAGAGAAAGGCGAGGTTGTAACACAGAATCTGACCGCCGCGGAGCCAATAGATGGGCAGCACGAGCAGCGTTTGGGGGATGAAATGTTCCGAAAGGGCAAGAGTGCCTGGTTCGGGAAAGAAGATTGGTGCGTCCCAGAACGTACGCAGCACAAATGGATTGACGATGGCGGCTGAAAGCTGCCTGGCGACATAGGACATCACCCAGCTGACAAACAGCGGATCGCCGTAGTCGCCTGGAACGCTCGTCGTCAGCTTCAGAGGCAGCGGCCACGTCATGACGAGTGTCAGGAGGACGAACACACCGGCGGCGGCGGCGGAGCCACCTACGGAGCGCGCCCGCGTCGCGGGAACTCGTTGTCCAGGATCGTCCAACTCACGCCCCGCGCGCGGTTGGCGATTCGTGGAGACGATCGGACACGACGCGGCCGTCTTTGAAATCGATTGTCCGCGTTCCCCAGGCCGCGATGTCGCGCTCATGCGTAATCACGAGAACCGTGATGCCGTGGTCGGCGCGGAGGCGCGCAAACACTTCCATCACCTCCTGGCTCGTGGCTGTGTCGAGGTTGCCCGTGGGCTCGTCTGCCAGCAGCAATCGCGGATTGTTGACCAGCGCCCGTGCGATCGCCACGCGCTGCTGCTGTCCACCTGACAGCTGACTCGGGTGATGTTCCGCGCGATCGCTCAGTCCTACGGCGGCGATGGCGCGCCGCGCACGGTCGTGGCGCTCAGCAGCTTTGAGCGCGCCGGCCCGGGTATAAAGCAACGGCAACTCCACGTTCTCCAGCGCTGACGTGCGAGGGAGAAGGTTGAAGCCTTGGAACACGAACCCGATCGTTTCGTTGCGCACACGCGCGAGGTCATCCGGTGGCAGGCTCGACACATCTCGTCCGCCGAGGATGTAACGACCCCTGGTTGGTCGGTCCAGACAGCCGAGGATGTGCATGAACGTCGACTTGCCTGAGCCCGACGGTCCCACCACGGTCACGAACTCGCCCGCGGCGATGTCCATCGAGATCCCACGGAGTGCGTGTACCACGTGGTCGCCCACGTGGTACTCCTTCTCCAGGTCGCGGACGGAGATCATCAGTTGGTCGACGATGATTTGGGCGGAACCTTGCCGGCAAACGCATACAGCAGCGTCGCCACGGCCTTTTCGGCACCTGCCATCCCGTAGACTTTGCCCGCGCCTTCGATCACGTAATACTCGTTCGCTGCGTGAGCCCGGCCACCGAGGCCCGCGCCGCCGCCGACGATGGGCACGCCCTTGAACGGCGAGATCTTTTCGCCAACCTGACCGTTCCCGAACATATAAGCCGGCCAATAACCACCGGCCGCCGCACCGCCACCACCGATCGACCAATCTGCACGCAGCTCGCTGTGGCTGATGTTCATCACCTCATAGGTGCGCTTCAAGGCGTTCCCAATATCGTTCGCCGAGTTCATCAAGGCCCACGGCACGTCTCCAATCATCTTCACCTCGACATCCTTGTAGCCGTTCTTGTCGAGTTGCGCGCGAAGCTTTTTCACAAGGCCAGGGCCCGTCATATTGGGCACGTAGCGGAAGTTGTGCTTGGATGTGATCTTGTTGGGCAGGATCGCGCCCGCCCCTCCGGCGTACATGTTCCCGCCCCAGATGCCGTCCAGGTTGAACGATGTGCCGTAGCGTTGCATTCGCAGCATCGTGAAGGGATCGTCCGAAATGTAGCGGGCCACGCCGACGTTCTCCGCGGCCACCTTCATATCGGTGCGCGCGGCCGCGGTCTTGAGCTCCACGGTCTGCTCCGGCGTCAGCGGCTGCATGTCGTCGAAGAACCCGTCAATCAACGGTGTGTTGCCATCGTCGGAGACCAGCGACGCCAACATCTTGATATGTCGCCACGCCGGGCTGTCCACGCTTCGCTTGTTGCTCCCGTGGATATCCGAATCGGTTGGACCACGGCCCCACGCCTTGCCGCTCGTCGTCAGCTCGACATACACGCATCCTTCGGACCCACCGCCAAATCCACCGCCGCCACTTTGCGTCTGGCCGCCGAACAAGTACATCGCGTCGGCGCCTTCGAGCAGCTCCGGATGGTCCTTGACCCATTTGCGCAGCCCGATGTCCATGCGCTCTTCGTCGCCTTCAGCGACGAAGATCAGGTTCACGGGAAGCTTCCCGTGCACCGCCTTGATCGCCCGGAAGGCATTCAACTGCGACATCTGCGGGCCCTTGGAATTGGTCGCGCCTCTGCCGATCAGAACTTTTTTGTAAGGCGCCTGTTCGACGAGTCGTCCCTCGAACGGCGGGTTATGCCACGCATCGGGCTGCGTCACCGGCATCGTGTCGTACATCCAATAGATCAGCAGGGTTTTCTCCGCTCCCTCATCGCACTTGGCATACACCACGGGATTCCCAGGCGACCCGTACTCCGTAATGCCGACGTCGTAGATCTGCGTCTGCTGGCAGCCCAGCTCGTCGAAGAACCCCTTTACCATCTCGGCCGACTCGGGAATGCCTTCCCCCGAGTTCGAGATGCTCGGCTGCTGGATCCACTTCTGCAAGTTGATCACATGCTGATCGATGTTCTCGTCAATGTGCGCATAGACCTTCTGCAGGTCGGGGGGCACCTGACTCATGTCGGGCTGGATCTCGGTGTCGGCCGCCGGCCGAATCCCAAGTTTGGGCGTGGTCTCCGTCGCTTGCTGAGCCGTCGGCGCCGGCTGGTCACAGCTGACCGACGCACAGACGACAACCGTGAGGAGCAATGAAATCCGGCGCATGGAACCTCCCACTGAACTTCGACTGGAACCCGCGAAACGCTCACGATAGGAACCGGTTGGGCGCCGTCGTCCGAACGCTCGTGACGACGCTGTCGCATTGAGCCTTACACTGAACCTGGAAGTCAATGGGCTTCGTGCAAAGATGCGTGATGCCTTCTCGCCGGCGGGCGATTGCCACGCTCGTCATGGCGGGTGCGGGTGCCGCGTGCCGTACCGCCGACCACCCTAACTCCGCGCGACGCCTCACCGTCGACGACCTCGCGGAACAGTATGTCCGGCTGACCCTGCAGCTCGCGCAGCACCAGCCTTCGCTCGTCGAGGATTGGCTGGGTCCAGAGGACTGGCGTCCTGGCGCGCGAATACCAGTGGCTGACATTCAGAAAGAGATCCTCCTGGCACACACCTCCCTCGCTCAGCTGACCTCGCCGTCAGGGCAGGCCGATCGGTATCGCTATCTCCTTGGCCAGCTCAAAGCGCTGGTCGTCGCAGCGCGACGATTGGCCGGCGAATCGATGCGCTTTTGGGAGGAGGCGAGCGGTGCACTGGGCGTCGATGAAACATCTGCGCGTAGCGCAGGACTTCAGTCCCGTGCTGCGGCAGCCGCGCGCGCGGAGCTGGAACAGCGGCTTCCAGGTCGCGGACCCCTACACGCCCGTTACGCAGCGTTTCGGGGCCGGCACGCACTCTCAGACGATCGAATCATCCCGACGTTTCGGGCAGCCATGCACAGGTGCCGCGACCGCGTTCGTCAGCACGCTCTGCTTCCCGAAGCGGAGAGCGTCGCGGTGGACACCGCCACCCGAATCGCGCTCGAAGCACGGGCGCGCTACGAGGGCGGCTTTCGCACGCGCGTCACGATCGACACGTCGGCACAGATCGATCTCGCACGACTGCTGTGGCTGGCCGCGCACGAAGCCTACCCGGGCCATCACATGCAGCACGTGCTGGCAGACCGCGACTGCGTTCGTGCGCGGGGTTGGCATGAGCGCGCGCTCTACCCGGCGTTCGGGCCTCATCTCCTCTGCGCCGAAGGCGCCGCAGAGGCTGGTGCCGCGCTGTTGCTGGACGGAGACACCTTCGAAATCGTCTGTCGAGAACTTGCGCCAGTGGCTGGCACGTCGACCAGTACGGTGTTCGACCTCGTCGCGGTACACCGGGCAGTGACCGCACTTTCTGAAGGCATTTCTGCCGTCGCGCAACGCTACCTGGATGGAGAGATCGGCAGCGAAGAAGCGGCTGATCGACTGACCGTCGACGCGCTTGTTGCGGACGCTCGCCAGTTTCTGGTGGTGATCGAACGTCAACGCACACGGTTGCTCGCCTACCCCCTCGGACGACGGATAGTATTTGATGACGTCCTGGCGAGACCGCCAGAGCTGCAGTGGCAGCGTTTGACGTCAGTCGCAACCATGTTGACGACTTCCGAGCAACACTAGTGACGCGGAGGGGTTCGACCCGCGGATGCACGACTATAATTCGGGCAACCACGCCGAGGATCATCATGGGAAAAATCACACGCGGCCAATTCCTGGGATTTGGGGCAGCTCTCGCTGGCGCCGGCACGGTCGCACAATCAGGGCTCACGTCGTTCGCCGCGCAGGAGCCACAGGCAGCTGCGGCCGGGCCGGGCGCGGAGCCCGATCTGGTCGTGTTCAACGCGCGTGTTCTCACAATCGATCCGGCACTGCCGCGCGCCCAGGCGTTCGCCGTCAAGAACGGCCGCTTCGTTGCGGTCGGCTCGTCGGCGGACGTTCGCAATCTCGCCACCACCCGAACGCGTGTCATCGACGCGCAACAGATGACCATTACGCCGGGCTTCATCGATACGCACTGTCACGTGAGCGGCGTCAACGAACTCTATAGCGTGAATGCCAACGTCCGGCGCGTGCGCGAGTTGCTCGCCAATCTGCGGCAGAAAGCTGACAAGACTGCCCCAGGACAGTGGGTCAGCGCGGTGATGTTCGACGACACCAAGCTCGATGTCCCGTTGACCAGGCAGCACCTCGATGAGGTCTCGAAAGAGCACCCAATCGTCGTCGGGCATCGCGGCGGGCACACGAGTTGGTACAACACCAAGGCCTTTGACCTCGCCGGCGTAACAAAGACCACGCCTGACCCGGATCACGGACGGTTTTTTCGCGATGAAAAGGGTGAGTTGACCGGCCGCGTGGCGGAGCTTGCGCGCAATGTGTTCAGCAAGGTTGGCGTCAGAGAAACTTTCACCGAGGATCAACAGCGCGAGCGCGGTCGAAACGGGATGCGTCACATCTCGGAGCTGCTGACTGCGGCTGGGCTGACCTCTGTCCACGATGCAGGGGCCGATCGCGACCGCATCCTCGCTTACGAGGACGCGCGCGCGAACGGTGAACTGCGCCATCGCGCGTGTTTCCTGGTGCGAGGCGCTGACACGTTCTCGGGCTTCAAGGCCGCCGGTATTTATTACGGCTTTGGCGACGACTGGATCCGCGTCGGCGGCGTGAAATATGGTGCCGACGGCTCGGCGTCGGAGCGAACGATGCGCATGAGCACGCCGTACGTCGGCACGAAAGACTACGGCATTCTGACGATGACGCAGCAAGAGATCGATGAAGCGGTCGAAGACGCGCATCGTCATAATTTCCGCGTGGCCATCCACGCCAACGGCGACGTCACGATCGACATGGTGCTGAAGGCGTACGAGAATGTGCTCGCGAAGTACCCGCGGCCAGATACGCGGCATCGGATCGAGCACTGCTCATTGGTCAATCCGGATTTGCTCCGACGCATCAAGGCGATTGGCGCGATCCCCACGCCATTCTGGACCTACGCGCACTATCACGGCGAGAAATGGAAGGAATACGGCCCCGAGAAAATGCAGTGGATGTTCGCGCACAAGTCGTTCCTCGAGACCGGCACCCCGGTGCCGGGGGCCTCGGATTACGGCCCCGGACCGTTCGAGCCGCTGATGGCCATTCAAAGCATGGTCACGCGCAAGGACTACAACGGCACCGTCTGGGGGCCGCGGCAGAAGGTCACTGTCGATGAAGCACTGACCATTGCGACCATCAACGGTGCCTACGCCTCACACGAGGAGAACGTGAAGGGTTCGATTACGGCGGGCAAGCTTGCTGACTTCGTCATGCTGGAGAAGGATCCACACGACGTGGACCCCGACACGATCAAGGAGATCAAGGTCGTGCGGACAGTCGTTGGTGGCAAGACCGTCTACCCGAAATCGGAAAGCTAGCAAATCCCGGAACGAGGGGAGAGCAATGCGATGAAACCGATGCTGCTGCCAGACGTCGAGCAGAATCCGCAACCGGGTCCCTACGCCGCGGCAATTCAGGCCGTGCGGTCCACGGGCGCAGATTACCCGCAGATCTGGCATCTGTTTGCCTACAAGCAAGAAGCGACGGAGCATCTTGCACGATTCACTCAAGCGATTCTCAGAGGTCCCTCGCCGCTTAGTCCAGGGATGCGCGAACTGATCGCTGCGTACACTTCAACGCGTAATCACTGTCCGTTTTGAATCGAGGCTCATGCCGCAGTTGCGGCGGAACTGCTCGAGGACCGCGCCCTGGTCGAGGCGGTACTCCGGGATCTGGAATCGTCGCCGCTCGACGACAAGCACAAGGCGTTGTTCCGGTTTGTCGATAAGGTCAACCACGCTTCACCAGGGATCTCAGCCGACGACATGAACCGTCTGCGCACGCTTGGCTGGAACGACGAGGCGTTGTACTTCGCCATCACGGTGTGCGCACTATTCAACTTCTATAACCGGTGGGTCGACGCCACCGGTGTCCACGTCATGTCGGACGAGGCGCATCGGGAGGGTGGGAAACGGATGGCGCGTCAGGGCTACGTGAGAAGCTAGCTCTTCGCCGCCATCGCCTCGGAAAAATACCGAACCCAGTTCGCGCCAAGAATCTTTTCAATCCGGTCCGTGCTGTACCCGCGTTTCGCGAGGCCTTGGGCAATCGTGCGAAATCTCGTCGGCGGATCGAGTTCCGGAATGTTGGGTGGCCAGCGGACGTTGTAGATCGGCTTGAACGACGTCAACCGAGGGACGTACCAGGACTCGCGCGTGTGTGTCGCCGTGATGCCGCGGATCGCGTAGTCGGACGCGATGCCGACGTGATCGATGCCGCCGACCTTCACGGCATGATCGATCTGCCGGAAGTAATCCTCGAGACTTGTCTTCTCGGTCGGCCCGACGAAATACCCGAGAGCGGTGACACCAACCATGCCACCTTTGTTCGAGATGGCTCGAATGAGGTCATCGGACTTGCCCCGGACGTGATTGTAGATGGCCTTGCACACGGTGTGCGTAAATGCGGGTGGCCGGTTCGACAGCTCGATTCCGTCCTTTGAGGTCTGCTCACCGCAGTGCGAGAGGTCCACCACGATTCCCAACTCGTTCATCCGATGGACGACGTCCACACCAAAGTCTGAGAGCCCGGCGTTCGTGCGCTCCGTACATCCGTCTCCCAACAGGTTTCGGGAGTTGTAGGTCAACTGAATGCACCGCGTGCCGGCTGCGTGAAGCTTGTCGAGGTTCTGAACGTTGCTCTCGACAATCGTCGCATTCTGAAAACCGAGAACGACGGCAATGCGCCCCGTTTTTTTCGCCGCCGCAAAGTCTGCCCCTGTCGTGACTTTGAGAAGCCGATCGGGGTGGCTGGCAAAAACCCCTTCCCACACGCCAAGGTCTTTCAGCGCGACGGCGAGGTTCCTGTTCGCGAGGCTCGTGTGAATCGCCGAGAGACCTGACCGCGCGGCCGCCTCCAACGTCGCGGCATCCCATTCCTGGTCCGCCGACAGTGCGTCGAACACGATCGAGCGCTCGAACAGCGCGTCGACTGGTGTCTGCGCCGAAACAGGTACGGCCCAGGCCGCGCCCCACGGCCGTCGCTGTAGCGACGACGCGCAAGAACTCACGCCGATTCAACAAATCTCCGATCTCCGACAAACTGCCACTCTTCCTGCGCCTGATGGCAACCGCCAAAAAAGGGGACTCTCCCCTTTTCATCGTTGACTAATACGCCATGACATAACTGTCCCGAGTCGGGCTCACTCCGCCCATCAACACGCCTGTCTTCGGGTGAATGATGATGGCCTTCACCGAGCCCACACCCCGCGCGTTGCGAATGTCGAGCTTGTGACCCATGGCGGCAAGTTCATCGAGCACATGTTTGGGAATCGCCGCAGGGATCTGGAGTTGACCTTCAGCCCGGTGCGGAAAGTAGGAACTGCGGAAACCAGTGCTGACGATCGACGGTTGCTCGAGCGCCTGCTGCACGGTCATCCCGAATTCCACGACGTTCAGGAAGAACTGCAGTTGGGCCTGCGGTTGGGTATCAGCGCCCGGAGTCCCGAATGCCATGTAGGGATTTCCATCCCTCAGCGCAAGCTGAGGGTTGATTGTCTGCCGCACTCGCTTGCCCGGCTTGAGCACATTCACATCATCGTCCTCGAGCCCGAAGTACGCCATGCGGTTGTTCAGCATGATGCCCGTGCCGTCAGCGACATGCCCGCTGCCGAAAAGGCTGAGCAAAGACGACGTGATGGAAACCATGTTGCGATCTTTGTCGACCACGGCGAGATACGTCGTATGCCCATCTTCGCCGGCGGCCTTGGCCGAGGCGAGGTCGGGGGCCTGCCGCGGAGAAGACCACACGACCTGCTGACTCGTCGTGCGTTGACGAGGGTCCCCAGCCGGAGCCTCGCCCTCGATGGCCCGATCCGGGTCAATCAACGCGCGCCGGGCCGCCGCATACTCCTTCGACAGCAGCTCGCGGATCGGGATTGGCGGCACGAACTTCGGGTCACCGACCCACCGATTGCGATCGGCAAACGACAGCTTCAATGCTTCCGTGACTGCATGAAGGTACGGAGCGCTGTTATGACGCATGTAGCGCAGGTTCATTCCCTCGAGGATGTTCAACGCCTGAAGCATCACGTGGCCCTGGGAATTGGGCGGACATTCGTAGACGTCAATCCCCTTGTAGGTGACATGTATGGGCGTGTCTTCGAACGCCTTGTATGCCGCGAGATTTTTTTCGTCGACCAGGCCGCCAACGCTCTTCATGTACGACGCGATCTTCTGGGCCACAGGCCCTTGATAGAAGGCGCCGCTGCCGTTCTTCCCGATCTCGCGCAGCGTCGTGGCAAGGTCCTTTTGAACGACGCGCTCACCCATCTCGAGTGGACGATCGCCGTTGAACCAGATCTTGCGGGAGGACGGCACGTCCTCAAGTTTCTCGCGGCTGCTTCGCAAGGCACCCGCGAGCGCCTCCGTCACCGGAAAACCCCGATCCGCCAGTTCGATGGCGGGCGCAAAAATCTCGGCGAGTGGGCGCGTGCCATAGGTTCTGGCCGCGAGGTCCACAGCACCAATCGCGCCAGGAACGCTCACCGACAGCGGACCGCGATCGGGCAGGCCGCCTTTGGCTTTGTAGAAGTCCACCGTCGCTGCTGAGGGAGCAAATCCGGTCCCGTTGATGAATTTCACCTCACGGGTTTTTGCGAGGTAGATGAGGATGAACATGTCGCCGCCGAGCCCGGTCATCTCGGGCTCAGCGAGTCCCTGCACAGCCCATGCGGCCAGTGCTGCGTCAACGGCGTTGCCGCCGGATCGCAACACGCGCAGCCCCGCTTCCGACGCCAGCGCGTGGCCCGATGCAATCATCCCGTTGTCCGCAAGTACTGCAGGCCGCCACGTGGAAGTCTGCGCGGAAGGCGAAATCGTGGTGGCAACGAGTACGGCCGCGGTGAGCAGCCACAAAGTCCGGCGCATTGGAATACCTCCTGGACGGGGAGACTATAGCTCACCCCGTTGGGCCGCCGGTCTTCGGTCCCCGGTCACCGGTCAGAACGCTTGCCTTCTGATTCAGTCCAGCCTAGGCTTGAGCCGCACCACAAGCCGTAACCGGAGGCCGGAGACCGGCGACCGGTGGCCTCACGGCTATTCCCGATGAGCGACCGCAAATACAAGCAACGCGGCTATCAGGACGACGAGCGCGAGCGGCGTCCGCCGCGTCAGGACGGGCAGGCCCCAGGCCAGCCGCGGCCCGAACGCGCGCCCGGTGCGCCGGCTGGCGCCCGACGGATCTCGTCGGAGGGCGCCAAGAATCCCAACATGCCAGGGTTCCGCGAAGTCGCGCGCTGCTCGCGTTGCGGCACGTTCGTGGACGCGCAAATCTTCTCGCGGAGCAAATGCAGCAAGTGCGGCCAGGACTTGCGCTCATGCGCGCAATGCGTGCACTTCGATCCTGGCGCACGCTTCGAATGTACCCAGAGCATCTCCGCACGCGTTTCGCCAAAAGACGTCGCTAACGACTGCGGGTTCTTCACGCCGCGCACCTCATGGGAGCGTGAAACCTCCTCCGCTGTGAACAGCAAGCCATCTGAGCCGTCCGGCGCGAAAAAAGCCTTCGACGACCTGTTCAAGTTTTAAGGCCCGCTCGGTCATAATCGACGGATGGCCCTGCTTTCGGCTCAGGACGAAGAACTCCTCACCAAACATCTTTCCGTTATCGAAAAGCGGGTCACCCTGCTCCTTTTCACCCAAACCATCGGTGGCTCTGAGAGCGGCCCGGTTGCCAAGCAGGTGCTGGAGGAAATCGCGCCACTCAACGACAACGTGACGATCGAGGAAAAGAACTTCATTCTGGACCTCGACGATCGCACCAAGTACGGCATCGACAAATCGCCGGCGATCGTCATTCTCGCGGACGGCCAGGATACGCGGATGCGAATGTTCGGCGCTCCGACCGGGTACGAGTTTGTGGGTCTGGTCGAGGCGATTCTGATTGCCGGCACCGGAAAGCTCGATCTGCAAGATGAGACGCTCGCACTCATCCGAGCGGTGGATACACCGACGCATATTCAAGTGTTCAGCACGCCAACTTGACCGCATTGTCCCAGGGCGGTCGTCCTGGCCCACAAGATGGCGTACGCGAATCCCCACATCACTTCAGCCGCCATCGAAGCCACCGAGTTCATGGATCTGTCGCGGAAGTTCCGCGTCACAGGCGTCCCCAAGACCATCGTCAACGACACCGTGGAGATTCTGGGCGCCCTCCCGGAGGAAATGTTCGTTCGCGCGGTGCTGCAGATTGCTGACGAGTCCAGCACGACACCCGCTTAAGACCGCGCCACGAAGGACTCGAAGACACGAAGAATCTGGGTGATCTATGCACCTGGCTCACTCACGTCAGGAGGAATCGTGAATTCGACGTTCGTCCTTCGTTGCTTCGTATGCTTCGTGTGCTTCGTGGCCAGTTTTTCGACGGCGTCGGCGCGCCAAGGGAAGAAGGTCTACATCTCTGTCGACATGGAAGGCATCAGCGGAGTCAACGGGGACGACCAGACGTCTGCGGGTCAGCCTGAGTACGGCCGGGCACGGAAGCTGATGGCTGAGGATGCCAACGCGGCAATTCGTGGCGCCTTCGACGGTGGTGCGACCGACGTGCTCGTCAATGATTCTCATGGCAGCCAACGCAATCTGCTGCCGGAAGATCTCGATCCGCGGGCGCGCTTGATCAGTCATAGCTTCAAGCGTTACGGGATGATGGAAGGCCTCGACGAGTCCTTCGACGCCGTCATCTTTGTCGGTTATCACGCCAAGGCCGATGCGCCGCGTGGTCTGTTCGCGCATACGGGGTCCGGGGTCGTACGCGATCTGCAGATCAATGGTCGATCGGTCGGTGAGGGCGGAATGAACGCCGCGCTGGCGGCCTGGTTTGGTGTGCCTGTTGTTGCGGTCAGTGGCGACGATGTGGCGATTGCGGAAGTGAAAGAGTCAGTGCCCAGTGTTCGGGGAGTTGCGGTCAAGCGTGCGATCAACATTCGCGCGGTCGAACTGAGACCGCTGCAGACCGCCCACAAGGAGATTCAGGACGCCGCCCGCGAGGGCGTCAGGAACGCCAGGAAACCTGCGCCGGAGCGTCAGGGTCCGTACAAGGTGCAGCTGCGGTATCGCAACTTTACCTTCCCGGAGGTTGCCACAGCGTTTCGCGAGATTGATCTCGTCGGCCCCGATACGATTGCGTTCAGCCGTGAGACGATGCCCGAGGCCTACCGACTCATTCGGGTGCTGTACCGGTTCATCAATCCGGACTGACCTTCCTGACAACCACTCGCCCAAAGTTCCGCCACTGCCCGTCCTTTTGCTGAACGCGGTCGATGACTTCCATCGATCCGTCCGGCATCAGGCGGTAGGTCGTTTCTCCGATTTCAGTCTCCGCTGTCCCCCAGGTGGCAACGAGCGCTGTGCCGTCGCGTCTCGCTTCAATTGGCCGGACCATGCCGCTATTGTCGAACCACGTCCCGCGATACCGGCCGTCGCTCGTGGCGCGGTAATACGCGTGTCCCTCGAATCGCCGGACCGTCCCCATCTGGTTGACGAAGGTGAGACGGAGGAACTGGCGGTCGAGCGTCCATTCCCACGAAAGCTGTACCTTCGCCGGCTGGTTCAGGACTGTGCCTTCGCCCGCCCATCGACCGGCGAGCTGGAGGAACATCGGGTCGGGCGTCCCGGTCTGCACGAATGCCAGGACGATTGCGATTGCGATACTCAACATGTCTTTATGACGATCGAGGCGCTGGCTGATCGACAGTCCCGTGACGAATCCGCCGTCTCGGCCTTGTGCCTTGTTTCTTTCGTCCTCTATTGTTCGTTTTCATCATGGGTGCCCGACTGAGGGCTGGACACGATAAACGATCATCGTGCCGTAGGTCTTGTTTTGAATGACACAGATCG
Source organism: uncultured Acidobacteriota bacterium (assembly GCA_963846425.1). Taxonomy (GTDB): domain Bacteria; phylum Acidobacteriota; class Vicinamibacteria; order Vicinamibacterales; family UBA2999; genus JACCSI01. Next base: position 1,427,236 of record CAWJVW010000005.1, read on the forward strand.
GTTCGGTGCGCCGGGCCAGAAAGCTTTCGAATCCAGTCTGCAGAGCGTGCAACGGATGGTCGGGCGCAGTTGCCGCCTCGAAGAATCGAGCCATGTGACGGTCAATCAGAATAATGTCCGGGTTGACCAGATCGAGCGCGTCCTCGATCGGCAGCGGGGTGTGGTGATAGAGCGGATGAGCGTAGTTGACCGGCATCAGCCACGTGCGATACGAAAACTGCCGGAGCCCCAGCCAGTAATGTTGCAGGCCCAGCACGAGCGATCCGGCAGGGATGCACCGCGCGATTTCGCTGGCAAACCACTCGTACGGACTGATTGAGCGTGCAGCGGTCCGTGCATGCGCTATGCGTGTGAACCCCTCGCCGAGGATGAGCGCGAGCAGCACGAGGATTCCGACACGCATCAACGCGCTTCGGCGATCCCATAACCGGATGCCCAGCCACGCCAGCAGCAGCGCGCCGAGAGGCCACAGCCCAATCATGTAGTTGACGGTCTTCACCTTCAGCAGAACGAGAAACATCACGAGCTGCAACAGCGCAGCAACCCCGAGCATGCGCGCGGCACGATGGCGATCGCGCTCAGGCGCGCCGCTCCGCGCCATCGCGCCAGAGGCGATGGGGATACCCACTAACACGCTCCACGTGCCCGGACGGTTCCACGGTAGTTCGCGCAGGACCTTCAGCATCCAGTCGAGCGAGATCGGACCTCCGCCGTACAGAGCGTTGGAGATATAGAAGGAAAGGTCGAAGACCTCGAAGCGCGATGCCACGAAGCGCATCTGGCCGAGGTAGTCTTCCCAACCCGAGGCGATGTATGCGAGCCAGGGAAGCCACGTGAGAAGGAAGCCGAGTATGACGAGCGACGCTGCGTGAGCCCGATGGACCTTGCCGTGCCATCCGTACAGAAGCAGACCGACAAAAAGCGGCAGCCAGAACACCCCGAACAGGTGACTCAGGCTGGAAAGCCCCGTCAAGATACCGGTCAAGAGATACCACCCCGGCACCGGCCGGCGTTCCGCCCGAAAAAAGGCACACAGCGCCAGTAGACCGAAGACGGGAACTGCAATGTCATAGCGGTTGACGCGCACCCGGTCCAGGAAGAGGATCCCGGTCGCATCGTCCCCGGCAGAGATCCGAAGTCCGAGCATTAGCACGGCGGCAAGCGCGCCGACACGCTCATCGCCAAGCTGCTTCCCGACCAGAAACACGACCACCAGCAGCCCAAGACCACAGAAGACCGGAAGCAGACGCATTTGAAACACGCCCACGCCGCTGGTTTTGAAGACGACGGCCTGCATCAGCGGATAGAGCGGCATGTGCTGATAGTTGTGTCGATCAACACCGTAGTAGCCGGCAAACAAATCCGACCCGTATACTCCGTCCTTCGCGAGTTTGTACGCCGCCGCGGCAATCCAGGGCTCGTCCTCTTCTATCGCCGGGAAGACGCTCAGATGATCGAGTGAGAGCGTGAGATAAACGATGGCGCTGGCGACGAGAACCACTCGCGCTTTAGTCATCGCAATTGCGTATCAGGTGGCCTCTAAGGCCTCAGGCGCGCCTCTTGCAGCCGGCCCAGTGCCTGCTCGTCCACTGACGCCGCCATCTGTAACACCGCTGGACCTGCAAATCGCAGCGAAACATCGAGCAGGATCTCGACCGACTCGCCATCGCCTCGCAAGTGACCAGACAGCCAGCAGCGTCCGGTCACCACGGACTGCTGACTCGAGTCGGACGCCCCATCCAGGTCGCCGCGTTGCAGGTGTGCATCAGGCACCGCATGCTGGACGGCTTTCGCGGCGAACCGATACCCGGCGGCGCCGCGAGTCAGCATCAGCACCAAGGGGTCCGATGCAGAACGGCCAAGCCTTTCTTCGAACGGGACGCCGTTCAGCACGAGCTGTGTCTGTCGTGTGAACAGCCCGTCGGGCAAATCCAGACTGCGCCGGTTGAACAACTCAATCAGCTGATCGACCAGTACAGTCACGCTCGCACTGGCCGCCATCGTCCCTCCCGCAGCAAAAAGCGCGTGTCCTCTGGCACTTCCCAACCATCGATGGCCGGATAGGTTGGATCGCCTGGCAGCGTGAGCATCGTCATGTCATTGTCGCGGTAGAAACCGGGTTGAATCGTGACAATGCGCGTGTTTCGCGCCCAGACGAACACCTCGCTCATTGAAGCGAAGCGTGCGAGCCGCTTCAATGTGGTCCAGGTCGGAGGGGGCAGCAGGATGGCGTCGTCGAGGCAGTGCGCGATTGCGTCCCCTGGTGACAGCCATGCCAAGTCGGTCGCCTCTACCGAATCGTGTGTCGCCTCCTGATTTGGCGGCATTTCGACGAGAAAGAATCGAGTGTCGTAGCGGCGCGTTTCGATCTCTGGTGTGACCCAGTGTGCGAATGGCACGAGGTCACCTATCGCGACACGAACGCCGGCTTCCTCCTCGAGCTCTCGCGCGGCGGCCACACGATACACGAGCTCGCGATCCGAACCAAGGTCAGGAAATCGCGATGGCGTGTCGGTCTGCAGCCCGTGCCTCTCGGCAACCACTTCGTCGTTGTCATCCACCCGGCCGCCGGGGAAGACATACGCGCCACCCATGAACGCCACCTTGTCACTGCGGCGCACCATGAGCACTTCGAAGCCGCTGCTTCCCGTCGGCGTTCGGAGGACCACGACCGTCGCGGCGGGCTCCGGGATGGCGACAGACATCAGTTAAGGATATCGTCTACGCGTGATCAGTCGCGAGGATTCGGGATCGGTTGCCGTGATTCGGATGGCACACGGGAAAGTCAGCGCGCTCGACGTTCCCTTTTGCGAAACGCTCGTTAAGGCGTTTCAGGAAGTTGAGGAAGGACCGGTCAGAGCTCTGATTCTGACCGGCGCCGGGTCGTCCTTTTCGGCAGGCGTCGATTTGTTTCAGGTATTGAATGGAGGTGCGGAGTACCTCAGTCGTTTCCTGCCGTCAATGGAATCGTTGTTCCGCACGCTTCTCACGCTTCCGAAGCCTGTCGTTGCGGCCGTAAACGGCCATGCGATCGCCGGCGGCTGCATCATCGCAGGGGCCTGTGACCATCGGATTATGGCAAGCGGCACGGGTCGAATCGGGGTGCCGGAACTCGCGGTTGGCGTTCCTTTTCCAACACTGCCCTTCGAGATCGTTGGCGCCCGCGTGCAGCCGACAATGTTTCGACAGCTGGTGAACTCCGGTCGCGTGGTCCTGCCAACGGAAGCGCTCGAGCTCGGGCTGGTCGATGAAATCGCCGAACCTGAAGGCTTGCTGACACGCGCCAGGGAAGTTGCAGAACAGCTCGCGCAGATCCCGGCAACGACGTTCGCGCTGACCAAGCGCACCTTCAACGCTCCCCTTCTGGAACGCGTGCGCGCGTCAGCCGCGCTCAACGCCGATGTGCTCGAAGCTTGGGCGACTCCCGCAGTACAGGCGCGTATACGCGAGTACGTCGAGAAGACTGTTGGCAAGTCGCGCTAACCTCGAGATCCGCTACTGCCGGGCAGGGTGTTGCCTCGTGCGCCCTTTGTACGTCTCTGCCGCACCAGATCCAGCGTGACGACCGTCTCGATGTGCGTCGTGTGAGGAAACATGTCGACGGGTTGCACGCGATTCACCTGATAGCCCTCCTGGAGGATTGACGGAAGCTCGGAGGCCAGCGCCTCTGGATTGCACGACACATACACAACACGCGGCGCGCGTAGCTGTCCAAAAACCGTGCGGATCACCGACGGCGTGCACCCCGATCGCGGCGGGTCGAGAACCACCAGATTAAATGATTCCCGGCGTACACGCTTCAATCCCTCCTCGACGCTTGCAGTCAGCAATCGGACGTTGGCGGGCGAAATTCGATTCAGCCGCAGATTGCTGTCGGCGTCCTTCATGGCTTGGGCGTTTTCCTCGATCGCGGTCACGCGATGCCCGCTGGCAGCCAAGGGCAACGTGAACAATCCGCTCCCTGCGTAGAGGTCGAGGATGTTCTGGCTTGACTGATTGGGCGTCGCTTCGAAAACCAGTCGCAGCAAGACCTCAGCGGCCTCGACGTTGGTCTGGAAAAACGTCGTTGGCGAGACAAGAAACGAGACGCCGGCCACGTTTTCGCGCACGTGACTTCGTCCAGCCAGGCGCATCGTTTCGCGACCCACCATGTAGGGACCTGGTTTGTCGTGGATGTTCAAGAAGAAGCCGTCGGGCGCCTCTTCAGTGGCGAGAAAGGCGCGGAGGGGTGCGCGCAATGACTTGTCGTTTCGGGTGACGACCAGCATGGCCGCCGCTTCACGATCGTCCCTCGTCGTGCGGACGATGAGATGGCGGAGGACGCCGCGGAGTGACGGACCGGCCGCGGAAACGCTCGCGTGCGCGAGGTGCGCGTGCAGCGCAAACGCGAGGCGATTGGCCCGCGCTGCGTGGACGGGACATTCGGCGATGGGTACGACGTGACGGGATTCGGCGGCGAAGTGTCCGATGACAGCGCCCCGCCGGTCAGGTGCGTCGCCGAACACGAACGAGGCTTTGTGGCGGAACTCCCAAGGCCAGCCGGTGTCGTCCACCGGCATGCCAATGACTGGTTCAACCGATGGCGCGTGCGAGCCTAGAGATGAGCCGAGCAGGGCGGCCACGTGAGTCCGCTTGCGATCGAGCTGCTCCGCGTACACGACGTCCTGCCAGTCACACCCCCCGCAGGGTCCAAAATGCCGGCATCGCGCAGTCGCCACTTTTCCACAAAGGGGTCGGGTCTATTTCAGGTTTCTGCGTACCATCAACGACGCTACAAGCACAGATTCGCAGAATCTGCTACCTGACGCCGAGCAATTCGACTTCGAACAGCAGCGTCGCGTTGGGCGGGATCACATCGCCCGCGCCGCTCGAACCGTAGCCCATCTCCGGCGGAATCGTCAGGACTCGAGTCCCGCCGACTTTCATACCCGCCACTCCCTCGTCCCACCCTTTAATCACCTCACCACCGCCAAGCCTGAATTCGAATGGCTCATTGCGGTCTTTGGAGCTATCGAACTTGGTGCCCTTGTGATCGGCGCTGGCCTGGTCGTACAGCCAACCGGTGTAATGCACGCGCACGGTCATGCCGGGACGTGCCTCGGCACCAGTGCCGGGTGTGCTGTCGTTTTTCTGCAGGGTGGTGATTCCGGAATCAGCCATATTTTCACTATTTCCGCAGCCCCCAAAAATGGCGACTGCCACAGCGACCGAGATGAGAGCGATCCGACGCGGTTTCACGGCATTCAAACTAACACGAAGTCCGAGGCTGAGTGCGGAGTACGCACCGCGGAGTGCGCGGTGCGAGTGCGCGGTACGGGGTGTAGCGAGCGGGTTGCACAAGGCGCGAGGGGCTCGCAGATGCAAGGGCGCCAGAACGTATCCCCAGACCAGCCAGCATGCTAACTGACTTAATTACGAATTATCGTAGTGACATCTACCTTCTGAATTACGAAATATCGTGACATCTGCTACGTAATTTCGTAATTTACCGCCGTGCGACCAGAAATCCAGCGCGCGATCGTCACCGCAGCCCGCGAGAGGACCCTCAACGACCTCTGTCAAACGATCGCCAACGCCCTCCTCCGCCCCAGTGTCGTTCTGACACGCATCTGGGTCGCTGAGGGAGAAGACCTGCGACTGGCCGGGAGCGCCGGTGCACCCACGGGGGGTGGAACGTACTCCCGGCTCGATGGCCAATTTGGTCGTATTCGCTCAGGAGTCGGGAAGATAGGCCACATCCTCGAGACCAAAACGCCACTGGTCGTGCGATCGATTCGCGGCGACGAAGAATGGCTCGCCAATCCTGGCTGGATTGCGCGACAGGGGGTTCGGGCGTTTCTGGGATATCCGCTGATTGCGAGCGACGAAGTCGCAGGCGTGCTCGCGATGTTCGATCGCTCCGCGTTCTCTGACGCGACGATGGGCGAAGTTCAGTTCCTCGCCGACTACACTGCCGCGCGCATTCTCGACCTTCGTGAGCGCGTCGCGCTCCGGGCCCGTGTCAGTGTGCTCAACGACCCGCGACCCGCACCCACACCCGAACCCGAGAGGCGTCTCGAACCCGCCGCAGATGGACTGCCGACGCGTGCCGACTTACGGGCGCTCGAAAAGCAGGCTATCGAGGCGGCACTTGCACGCACGAGCGGCCGCGTGTTCGGGCCGCGGGGGGCAGCGCTCCTTCTCGGGATGAAACCCACAACGCTGGCCTCGCGGATCAGGGCACTGGGGATTCGGTAGATCGGTCTCCAGTCACCAGTCGCCGGTCGTCAGTCATCGGCGGCCCGTCTTTGGTCTCTGGCCTTCGGTTGATTTGTTGATTGGTGATTTCAGTGCGCCTCCGCGAGTCATGACCACGCTGCACGGGACCACGACGGGGGCGATCGCGTACTCGAAAGGCGCGGCGACGATGAACCTGCGCTCACCGATTCGATGCGCGAGCGAGTTCGTAGACTGGAACGACGCATGGCCGGGGAGGGGCCTGCGCGTGCTCGCGGTGGCGCGGAAATCAGGTGCATCGATCGAGGATGCCGCACAACAGATGACGCTGCTCGGCCTGGTCGCGATGATGGATCCGCCGCGCGCCGAGGCGCGGGGTGCCGTGCAGACGTGTCAGGCGGCTGGGATCCGGCCCGTGATGATTACCGGCGATCATCCGCTGACCGCGAGCACTGTCGCCAAAGAGATTGGATTGCTGCACGACGAACGGGTCGTGTCCGGCCCGAGTTGGCCGCGATGAGCGACTCTGAGCTCGAGCGGGCGGCCGGCGACATTGCGGTGTACGCGAGGGTGTTCCCCTGCGAACAAACTGCGCGTCGCGACGGCGTTGCAGCGCGGCGGCGACGTCGTCGCGATGACCGGAGACGGTGTCAACGACGCGCGGCATTGAAGAAGGCCATGTCGGCATCGCAATGGACATCGCCGGTACCGACGTGAGCAAGGAAGCCGCTGGCATGACGTTGCTCGACGACAATTTTGCGACATCGTCGCGGCCGTCGAGAAGGGCGCATCGTCTTCGGCAACATCAAGAAATATTTGATGTACCTGCTGTCGTGCAACGTCGGCGAGATCGTGCTGCTGGCTGGAGCAGCAGTGATCGCCGACTTGCCGCTGTCGCTGACGGCGGTGCAGATTCTCCATGTCAACCTGGCGACCGACGGATTGCCGGCCCTGGTCTCTCAGTCGACCCGCCGGAGCACGACCTGATGAGGCGAAAGCCGCGCGACGCGCGCGTCGGCCGGTCGTGATGATGTTGCTCGTCGCCGGCTCATGGTCAGCGGTGGTGAACCTCACGCTGATCGTCTGGCTATGGCAATCGGGGAGACCGGCGCGCTCGCCTTTTCGATCGTGCCCGTGCTCGAAATCGTGCAGGGAATGGAGCGGAGAGGCTGGTTCGGCGAGCTAGCGTGAGGTTACCCGCGCTGGTGCGCACCGAGTCACTCACGTATCGAACGTGAGTCGATCGGTGGCAGATCGCCTCGTAGACGCCGGCAGGGCCCGGACCAAGGCCCGGGCCCTCTCGACTATTACCTGACCACAACCACCACGCCGTTGGAGAGTGGACCGATCCCCGCCGCGTTGACCGCGCGGATACGCACGTAATAGGTCCCTGGCGGCACGATCGGACCCGTCGAGTACGTGGTCACCGGACCGAGCGGCAATCGAGCGATGTCAGCGAGTCCCTGCCCGGAGCCCGCCTCGAGCACGTACCCGGTCGGTGCGCCGCCTGATGACGGTGGTGACCACGAGAACGAGACGTTCGATCCCGAGACGGTCGCCGTCAGGTTTTCAGGGCTGTCGGGAAAAGCCGTGGCGGAACCGACAACGGCGAAGACCTCGCTCGACGCCGGTCCGGTCCCGCAGGCATTCGCCGCCTTCACACGAATGTAGTAAGTGCCCGGCGGCACCTCCCCGCCGATCGTCGTCATCGAGACCGGGAGGGTCGTCGTCACGATATCGCTGCGGCCCGACGCGGAGCCCACCTCCAGCATGAAGCTTGCGACGTTGCCGCGTCCTCTCTCCCACTCGAGATCCAGGCGGCTGCCATTCACAAACAGATTGACGAAGGCGGGCGGACCCGGTGGAGCCGTGCAGCCGGCCTCGAGTCGCAACGTGGGCGTGGGCTCACTCTCGCCTGAGGCGTTGGTCGCACGCAGTCGAACGTAATAAATCCCGGTCGGCGCGGGAACGTTCAAGCTCGTGACGTTACCGAGCGGAATCGTCGTCAGATCGTTGCCGCTCGTGGGGGTGGTTCCGACTTCGAGGTTGTAGCCGGTCGCAGCTGGGCCGAGCGATGCCGCCGTCCATTTGAGCGATACGAGATTGTTGATGGCACCCGCTTCGAAATCCAGCGGCGGAGCGGGAACTCCTGATGTTCGCTCCCACACGCCGAGACTGGAAGCGGGCACCGGATTGGCTCGATTGAAATTCCCGACGGCAACGACGACGTCGGCAAAAGCGTAAATCGCGTTGACGTTGTAACCAGCGTCCGGATTCCACGTCGTCGGCACAGCCGGCGATTGAGAGAGGTCGATTCCGCCGAGACCGCGCCGCATCACCGCGCCGAGGTTGAACAGTCCCCCGCCGACATACAGTGTGTTATCGCGCACTGACAACGCGCGAACCGGCGCGGGTGGTGACAAAGCGGGCAAGGCCTGACCGGTCGGCGCGCCGCTCGTAGCATCGAGCGCCCGCAATCCGGTGACAAGAGTGCCGACATAGAGCGTCGATCCCGACCGCTCCAGCGACAGCACGGTCGATACAGGCAGGTGTGCATCGACGAACGCGGTCGGGAGCCCGGTGACGGCGTCAATCGCGGCAAGGTTGTTTCGCGGCACACCCCCGACGCCGGTGAAAGACCCGCCGACGTAGATCACACCGTCTCCTAGCTCGATGACGGAGGGGGAGCCACCGGTGATGGTTGGCGCCCAATCCGTGAGCGCTCCCTCCTGCTCGATACTGAAGCTCGCAATCCCTGCGCGAGGCTGGCCGGCGATGTTGCTGAAGGCCCCAGCGGCGTAGACCTGTCCATTGGCCACCAGGAGTGCATTGACCGTGTTGTCGGCCGCAGGGTCGAAGTCGTCCAAGTTGCCGTCTTCGGCGAGTACCGCGAGTCGGCCTCTCGGCTGTCCGTTGACAGTCGTGAACTGTCCGCCGATCACGAGTGCGTCTTCGCCTTCGATCGCAACCATCGCGAAGACCTGGTTGTTGGTCGATGGCGCGAACGGCAAGATGTTGCCAGTCACCAGATCGATGGCCGCCAGGTTGAACCGCGCCACTCCCCCCGTGGCGTTGGCCCCACCGCCGACGATGACCGCGCCGTCAGCGGCAATCTCCAACGCGTTGGTGTTTGCGCCGCGGATTAGGCCGGGATTCCACGAGGAGATAGCGCCGCTCGTCGCGTCCGCCGCAACGACTCCCGTTCGAGGCTGACCGCCAGCCTGGTTGGATGGACCGCTCAGATAGATCAAACCACCCGAAGCCGCGAGCGCGTTCACGGCGCCGACCGACGGGGCCCAAGGCGTGAGGGCGCCAGTCGCCGGATTGAACGCGGCTGCGCTGTTGCGTGGGGTCGCGCCCGTGATGGTGAAATTGCCACCCGCGTACAAGGTCCCGCCCGTAAGGAGAAGCTTGTTGATGTTGTTGTTGATGGCCGGCGGCGCGAAGCCCCCAACAACAGCACCGGTGGCCGCATCGATGGCGGCCAGCCGAGCGCGTGCGACACCCCCGACGGTGCCGAAACTTCCGCCCGCGTACACGGTGGTTGCGTCAACGGCGAGGGTGTTGACCTGATTGTCGGCGCCGGGATTCCAGGGGAGCAACGCACCGGTGGTGGCGTCGAATGCGGCCAATCGATTGCGCGGCTGCCCGGCGATTTGGGTAAAGCTTCCCCCGACGATGATTTGACTACCCGAAACAGCGATCGTGAATATCGAGTTGTCGGCGTCGGTGACAAAGGCGCGCAAAGCGCCCGTCACCGGATCGATCGCGACCAATCGTTGCCTGGGCTGCGAACCGAAAAACGTGAAGTCACCGCCGACCCACAGGTGACCACCCGCAAGCGCGAGGGCGCGAACGAAGCCGGTATTGGGGGCGAACGACGGCACTAGCTGCCCGTTGCTGTCCAGGCGACGGAGGTTTGGTTGGCGAACGCCTCCAATGCGATCGAAGCCGCCGCCCAGGTAATACCCACCGCTGCCATCAGGAATCATCGCCAAGACATCACCGCCGACGATGACTGGGAAACGTCCTGGTATCACTTGCGCGGTCGTCGGATTGACCGCGACCAGCGATCCCACGGCATTGGTCGAGGGCGCGATGCGACTGAATGAGCCGCCCAGGTACAACGTGTTGCCGACTCGAGTGGCCACGTTCACGGCGCCGTTGATGACGACGTTGATGCGCGAATCGGACGAGGGAGGTTGGGCGCCGGCCTGCGAAGCGGCAAGCAAAAGCGAAACACCGGCGCCGAGGACACTGGCCAGCAGACGGTTTCTGAACACGCGCATGGGGGGCTCCTCGCGAAACTGATCCATATGAAGATGCGACAACGCGTGAAAAAGGGGGTCACGACCCGGAGAGCGACGCGAGCAATCGAAGGACTGCTTCGGCCCGGGCCGCGTCCCTCAGGTCGCCCGTGGCATGAGCGGCGATTTCGCGCCACGTTGCGGCGCTCTTTTCGGCCAGCGCACGAGCCGCAAGGGCGTCCGACCCTCCGCGGGTGATGGCTACTCGCGCCAGGCCTTCGTACGCGTTTGCGACCTGTTTCCGCAATTCGTTGAAGCTGGGGGCCACCTCAAGGGCTTTTTCGCCGACATTCCGTGACTCGGCAAAGAGCGCCGCGGCTTCGTCGATGCCATCGGGACCGAGGGCCAACGCGAGTTCCGCAACGGCGTTGAGACTTCTCGTTAGTTCCCACGGCACGAACATGAACGCCACGCCGCGAGCGGCCCGCTCGCGTCGCAAAGCCAAGGCGCGGCGATGAAACGCGAGCGCGCTGGCGAGGTCCCCTTCCGCGCGCTTCACCTCCCCGAGACGGAGCCAGGCGTAGCTGAGATCGGCCTTGTACTGCATGTTCTGAGGGTCCGAGGCAACGAGCGGATCCAGCAGACCGATGGCCGCATTCAGTTCCTGGTCTGCATCGGGCAACCTTCCGAGCGCGACGAGGACCGGCCCGGCGCGCAATCGGTTCTCAGCCAGCGTTCGGACCAGTTGCTGATTACGTGGCTCCGCTTGGACCGCCGCTTCAACCACGGCTCGTGCGCGGTGAAGCTCCGCGAGCGCGCCCGGTTGGTCGAGCTTCTGGCCGAGCGCCAACGCCAGTTGTCCCAACGCGCGTGTCAGGCTGATGGCATCCTGCCAGGACCCCGGAGAGATCGACCGGACCTGCTGCAGCACCTCAATCTCGCGCCGGGACATCGCTTCGTTGTCCGGTTGATGACCAGTCAAGTGGCCGATCGTTGCGCGACCGTGATACGCCGTGGCGATCAAACGAAGGATCTCCACGTCGTTGGGGCTAGCCGCGAGCTGATGTTCGGCAGCGAGAATCGCCGCGTCGAACTCGGGCGCACCGGAGACGGGGTCCACGGCCAGCAGTCCGATGTTGATTCGCGCTTCGATGCGAAGCCGATCGAGCTGCATGTTCCGGGGCGTACGATCGGCCGCGTGGAGAGCCTTGCGGAAGCTCGACACGGCCCCCGCTGAGTCGCCAAGATTCGGCAGAAACGCTCCTCCCTGCACCTTGCCAATCCGGATGTACGCCGACGTGACTTCGGCGTCGAGCGCGGGATCTGAGGACCTCTCGGCGCTCAGAAGATCCAGGTAGCGCAGCGCCGCTTCGACGACGAGCTTGCGAGTGGCCGTCGTGCCCGGAATCGTCGCAAGCGAATCATTCACGTCGAACAACGCCACTCGCGCGAGCTCCCGCAGATCCTCGAAACGGCGCTCGGCGACACGCGCCTGCCGAGTGGCAATGACGACGGACGCCAAAAGCACGACGACCGCGAGTGCGGCCGTGGCTGTCGCGATACGATGCCGGCCTACGAATTTCCGGAGACGGTAGCCAACCCCGTCGGGCCGGGCGCGCACCGGGAACCCGCGGCGGTGCGCGTCGATATCGTCGGCCAGCTGCTGCACCAACTGATAGCGCCGGCTGGGATCCCTCGCCACGGCCTTGGCCAGGATGTTGTCGAGATCGCCGCGCAGCCGGCGCGCACGGTGAGCAGGAAGGTCCGGCAAGAGGCTCGCCTTCACAGCCTCGGCCGTCAAAGCCGCGCGGACGATCTCGTCAACGCGTCCCGACTTGATCAGATACGGGCCCCGGCCGGTCAGCACGACGTAGGCAAGCACGCCAATCGAGTACACATCGGACGACGTAGTGACCGGATCGCCTTGCAACTGTTCTGGGCTCGAGAAAGCGGGCGTCGATGGACGGAACAGCGTCGCGCTCGCCGAAGCGTCGAGCAGCTTCGCGACGCCGAAGTCGAGCAGTTTCACCGTCCCGTTCGACGTCACCAGAATGTTTTCGGGCTTGATGTCGCAGTGGACGATGAGGTTCTGGTGCGCGTGCGCCACCCCATCGCACACCTGACGCAAGAGCGCCAGCCGTTGGTCGACCGAGAGATTGTGCTCCGTGCAATAGCGATCGATCGGGACGCCATCGACGTACTCCATGACGAGATAGAGCCAGCCATCGGGCGTGGCGCCGCCGTCGAGAAGGCGTGCGATGTTGGGATGCTCCAGCGTGGCCAGGACGTCGCGTTCGCGCTGGAACCGATCCCGCGCGTGAACCAGGACGGTCGCAAGAAGCTTGACAGCGACCTGCTTCGTGAAGGCTCCGTCGTTGCGCTCGGCGAGATAGACCGCACCCATGCCGCCGTGCCCCAAGAAGCCGACCAGGCGATAGGCGCCAATCGCGCGCCCCAACAGGTCGTCCAGGGCCAGCCCCGGCTCAGGAAGCTCGGGAAAAAATTCGTCGAGTCCGTCCTCATGTTCGAGCAGCGATGCAAGCTCCTCGGCGATGCGCGGATCAGTCCGTCGGATTTGCGCCAGAAAGGCGGGACGCTCCCGGGATGGCAGATCCAAGAGTTCTCCGAAGAGCTCCGAGATCCTCGCCCACGTTTCCCGAGATGACTGGCCCGATGCCATCAGATCCTTACGGCAGAGCTGGTATCATACTCTCTGTATATGGCCGATCGCGTCGCTTCGCGTTCGAGTTTCGGCCTCGGCCCATGCGACTCGCTTGCCACGGCGCTCTACACTGAACTGCGCAGCCTTGCCCACTCCTACCTTCGCCAGGAGCGACCAGGCCACACGCTCCAGGCGACGGCACTTGTCCACGAGGTGTACTTGCGGCTCGCGCCCCAACATGGGCTGTCGTGGGACGACCGCGGGAAGTTCGTTGGCGTCGCCGCGCACCTGATGCGCCAAATCCTCGTTGACTACGCGCGGGCCCGTCACCGCGAGAAGCGCGGCGGCAAGAGTCAGCATCGCGTGCCGCTCACCGACAACTGCGCCGTTCTCGACGCGGCCGACTCCGACGAGTGGGCGACACTCGACGAAGCGCTCGTACGGTTGTCCGAGCTCTCGCCGCGCCAAGCGCAGGTCGTGGAGCTCCGCTACTTCGGCGGGCTCACGGTCGAAGAAGCCGCATCCGTCCTCGAGGTCTCGGCCAAGACCGTCAAGCGAGACTGGGCAGTCGCGCGCGCGTGGCTCCGCCGCGAGTTGTCCCGGGCCAGCCTTTCTACCCACAAGTAGCCCACACAGCGATCTGCGACAGCAATCGAGAAACGGGGTCATGACCATGACCCCGATCGGGTCGCGGCATCGCACCCGACGCGCATTCGCGAAACAACCGCTCTGGCGCAGCCACTGGCTTCCGCCGTCGTCCTTTCCTTCAACCGACCACGGGCAGACAGATGTCGGTCACATTCAACTGCAGGCGGGCATTCACGCGCGCCGTCTGATAGATTCCACCGTTGGCAAACCGATCAGTTGGTGCTTCGGCAATTGAGTAACCCGCGGGAAGATCGCCGCGTAAGCTGCGGGCAGCGTGACGAACGGCCTGGCATGCGTCGTCACGCCGATGCGCACGAATCGGCAAACGCTGGGCGGCTAGACATGAATGATTCGAAGTTGACTCGCTCCGCCACTGAGTGATAATCAACGCGGTCACGGCTCGCACACTCCGACAGCCCGCTGAAACAGGTTCCGTTTGCGCCCCAGCCGCCTCTACGCTCATGTCCGCACGCACGACTGGTTCGCCGTCACGATTGATTTCGTTATAGTCGTTCTCGGCGTCTATGTCGCTGTCTGGGCGAGCAACCAACAAGCGGCGCGCGAGCGGGAGCAGCGAACCGGAAAAGTGGTCGCCGCTCTCCGGCGGGATCTGCGCGATTTTATCGCCGTCGATCAGAAATTTGAAGAATCCCTCGCTGCTGCGTTTGCGGCTTTCAAAGCGGCTCGCGAACGCGGCGAGACGACGCCGCCGGTCTTCCTCCGCGTTTCCGGCTCCGACACGCCGCCGCGGAGCCCTTGCCTGGGCGTGCTCCAAGCCGAGATCGCCGAGCTGATCGATCCAATGCTCTTGTGGGAGATTTGCTTCTACTACGACGAACGCGACGGAATCGGGCAGAAATTCGTCCGCTATGCGGTGTTCACGGAGAACGAAATCCTGCCGCGCCTGAAGGAAGATCGGCGCGTCTTCTACACGGAAGATCGGAAACGCCTGTCGCCGGTGTTCGAGTCGCATATGGACAGGTTGCAAGAGTGGCGCACGGACAGTGCGACGCTCCAGCAGTGGGCGCGCTGTCTCGATGACCGGCTGCGCGAGCCAGCGAACGCGGGCCCGTCCTGCCGGCCCTCAGTCGGAGGGACCATCGACGTCGGCCGCCCGAAATAGGGCCGGTGGCGACCCTCGCCGGATCTTGCCGCCCGATGGCCGAGTGCGACTCGATGACCCCGATAACCCTGCCACACATCATTAACCGTCGATACTGTTTGCATGTGATCGGCTAAACAGCCGTCAGTTGGCGTAACAGGAGTGAATAAATGGTGTCTACCCCAAAGCTGGACTCCTTGTTGCCATCAGGAGACATGTTGGAGCGAGCTGCCAAGTTGATCGCGGGCGTTGTGGCTATGGCGTATGTCACCGGCTTTTTGATTGTGAACCTCCATCTGTCTCGATACGGAATCGCACAAGTCGAGTTGTTCAAACCGAAGGTGATCGCGAGCGGTGCCAGTTTCATTGTCATCGCGTTGCTCGGTTGGGCGATCGGCGTGGCTACGATAGAGGCGTCCCGGACGGTATTGCCAAAAGACGATTCGGGCCAACAGCGCGTCCGCTGGGAGGCTTTTTTGTCCTACCTGCCGTTTGTTACCGATGCTGGTGCCTTCGCCGTCGGTGCCGTAATTTTCGATAGAGACCTTCGATCCGCGAACTTTCTAGGCATCTTGGCAACGACGGCCGGAAGCGTGCTGGCCTTTGGTGCGTTTTACTGGGCCGTAAAGAAGCGGCCAGTGCGATGGGCCCCCATCGTAATAATCACGCCTTGAGGCACCTTGGCAAGCGCAAGCCGTATTTTGGATCACGATCGTTCTGACGTTTTACGCGGCGAGTATTCACGCTCAGATGAAGCCGATCTGGGGCGGGGGCGCGCCGCTCAGGATACTGATGTCGTTATCCGGAACTGCAGACGGCGCGACACCTAGGATGACGATGGAGGCGTTGCTGATTGAGGAAACGCCATACGGGTTCTTCATCACGGATGGTGAATCGGGTTCTCGGTTCATCCCACGAGCCCGAGTCGAAGACATCAGGTTTCGTAATGTCCGCAACACGAAGGTAACACCCGCGAACACCTCCGCGGCCGTTCCCGCCGTTCCCTAGCTCTCGCCGACGCAAATGTGGGTCCGAATGTGGGTTTGCAAGCCAAATCACGCTTAAAAAGGCCACTTACACGCCTATTCTGGCGGAGGGAGAGGGATTCGAACCCCCGATACCCTTTCAGGTACAGCGGTTTTCAAGACCGCCGCCATCAACCACTCGGCCATCCCTCCGCGCGGTCGTCCAATCGATTATCGCACTCTGCAACAGTCGCCCTGCACTGCCGGCTTCGACCCGTTCATCACACCGGTTCGATCACCTCACGCCCGCCCATGAAGGGGCGCAGCGCCTCGGGGATCACCACCGATCCGTCCGCCTGCTGATAGTTCTCCAGAATCGCAATCCACGTGCGCCCCACCGCGAGTCCTGAGCCGTTCAACGTGTGGACAAACTCGGCCTTCCCCGTGCCGTCCGGGCGATACCGAATGTTTGCCCGCCGCGCTTGAAACGCTTCACAGTTCGAGCACGACGAGATCTCCCGGTAGACCTTCTGACTGGGCAGCCACACTTCGATGTCGTACGTCTTAGCCGAGGAGAACCCCATGTCGCCTGTGCAGAGGAGCACCGTGCGGTACGGAAGCTCCAGCAGCTGGAGCACTCGCTCGGCATCCGCTGTGAGTTGTTCGAGCTCGTCGTACGACGTTTCAGGCGTGGCGAACTTGACGAGCTCCACCTTGTCAAACTGATGCTGACGAATCAGTCCGCGCACGTCCGCGCCGTACGATCCCGCTTCGCTGCGAAAACACGGTGTGTAGGCGGTGTACTTCAACGGCAGCAAGCGTCCATCCAGGATCTCGTCCCGATAGAAATTCGTGACCGGCACTTCCGCCGTGGGGATCAAGTAGAGATCCCAGTCCCCAGCAATCTTGAAGAGATCCTGTTCGAACTTTGGCAACTGCCCTGTGCCGTACAGCGTGGTGCCCGACACGAGAAACGGCGGCTCCGTCTCTATATAGCCATGATTGCCGGTGTGCAGGCTGAGCATGAAGTTGATGAGCGCGCGTTCGAGCTGGGCGCCAACGCCCATCAAAATCGCAAAGCGCGCGCCTGAGATTTTCGTGGCGCGCTGGAAATCGAGAACGCCGAGTGCCGGGCCCAGATCCCAATGAGCTTTCGGCTCGAAGTCGAAGATGCGCGGCTCGCCGCACGTGCGGACGACACGATTGCCGGCGGCGCTGGTACCGACGGGGACGCTCTCGTGCGGGATGTTGGGAATCGTCGCCAGCAGAAGCGTGCGTTGCTGCTCGACGGCGTTGAGCTCGACCTCGAGCTGCTTGATCTTCTGCCCGCGCTGCTTGTTCGCTTCGAAAATCGGGGTCGCGTCCACCCCTTGCCGTTTGGCGCGCGCCACTTCCTCGCCCGCGGTGTTCTGTTCGCGCTTGAGGCCTTCCAGCACTGGAATGGTGCGCCGTCTCTCCGATTCGAGCGCGGCTAATTGCGCGAGCTCGGTCGCCAAATCCACGCCGCGCGCGCTCAGCCGCTGACGCACGGCGTCGGCGTTGTCTCGGAGTAAAGCGGGATCCAGCATCGTCAGGGATCAGGGATCAGTCGTCATTGGTCAGAAGTGCATTCAGGAGATTCTGGCCCCCCTGACCTCTGACGCCTGATCTCTGGCCCCTGTTTAGGTATCCTATAGCGAATGCCCGCGCCCATCAGGAAGGCCGTGTTTCCGGCCGCCGGTCTCGGCACCCGCTTTCTCCCGGCAACCAAAGCGCAGCCCAAGGAGATGCTGCCGCTCGTCGACAAGCCGACGATTCAGTACGGCGTGGAAGAGGCGGTCGCATCTGGGGTTTCCAATTTGATCCTCGTCACAGGCCGAGGCAAGAACGCGATCGAGGATCACTTCGATGTCTCGTCCGAACTTGAAGCATTTCTCGAGCGACGGGGCAAACTCGACCAACTGGAAGAGATCAAGCAGATCTCCAACCTGATCAACGTCAGCTATGTCCGCCAGGGCGAGCCTCTGGGACTCGGCCACGCAGTGCTTGTCACGAAGGCGCTGGTGGGCGATGAATCCTTCGCCGTCGTGCTTGGCGACGACGTGATCGATGCGGAGCCGCCGGCGCTCCGACAGATGATCGATGTGTACAACCGTTTGAACGGTCCCGTGCTCGCCGTCGAACGCGTTCCCGAAGCCGACGTCTCCAGCTATGGCATCGTCGACATCGATCCTGCAGAGTCGTTGGGTCCGGCGGTGCACCGCGTCCGTGACCTGGTGGAAAAGCCGTCACGAATGGAAGCGCCATCCAACCTGGCCATCATCGGACGCTACATCCTGACGCCGGATATCTTCCCGGCGCTGGAAGCCACGTCCGAAGATCTCGGCGGCGAAATTCAGCTCACCAACGGGTTGCGGCGGCTGCTGAAGTCTCGACCGATCTACACGTGTGAAATCGCCGGCGTCAGGCACGACACCGGTAACAAGCTCGGGTATCTGAAAGCGATGGTGTACTTTGCGTTACGCCGACCGGACCTTGCGGAGCCGTTCCGCGAATACTTGGAGGGGTTGGACCTTACCGCGCCGGTCAAGCGGTAAACCTGCCGTGTCCGGGGTCAGGATGTCGAGCGTGTAGTCGATCCTCCCGATTTGGTTCCATCTTTCGACTCACTTTTTGCCTCGGCTTTCGACTCGGTTTTCGGCTCGCCCTTTGATTCGCTCTTCGATTCGCCTTTCGATTCGCTCTTGGATTCACTCTTCGACTCAGACGCGGGGGTATCAGCGCTTCGCTTGGCAGCCTCGGAAGAGCTGTCGGACTTCCCTGCTCGCGCATAGTCGGTGACATACCAGCCCGATCCTTTGAACTGAATCGCGGGTGATGAGAAGAGCTTCGTGACCTTGCCGCCGCACTTCGGGCATATGTCGACGAGCGCGTCAGAAAACTTCTGGATCACCTCGAACCGGTGTCCACACGATTCACACTCGTATTCGTACAGAGGCATAGGTGTTTCTCGAGAGCCGGTGGCTGGTGCCAGCTATTCCAGGACCGCGTCCGCGGGCCGGGCGCTGTGGCCGTCGCTCGTGCTTCCCAGCATCAGGCGTCGCAGTGCCCACAGAGGCGCCGAGCCGTGCGCGAGCAGCGTATCGTGGAACGCGCGGAGTGACGGCTTGCCACCCTGCTGTTCGTGCCATTCGTGCCGCAGCTTCAGCAGCCCCAGCTTGCCGGCGCTGTACACCAGATACGTCGGATCGAACGTTCCGCGTTCAGCCTCGCGGCGCGCGCTGGACTCTTCAAGAAATGCCTCGTCACGGAAGAAGCGCATGCCCTGCTCCACCGACCAGTCGTCGGTGTGCAGCCGGATGCCGACGACAAATCGCGCGAGCCGTACTAGCGATTCTGCGAGTTGCCCGAGCTTGAGCGTGTAATCCCGGCCGCCGAATCCGGCCTCGAGCATCATCTGCTCGCAGTAATGGGCCCACCCTTCGATATAGGACGCAGGGGCAAAGAGCGTCGAGCGTCGAACCTTCGATTCGACCTTGCGCAGATGCTGATAGTGCAGGTAGTGCCCTGGAAACACTTCGTGAATGGAGATGGTCCACAGCGTCGGGATGTTGAAGTCGCGGAGGTGTTCCATCTGGCGATCGAGCGGCCACGAGGGATCGACATCCGTCAGGTAGTACAGCGCGCGCGACGCCCGGGTCTCGAACGGCCCCGGAGTCCACATGCTGGCGAAAGACCAGCGGAAGAAGTCCGGCGTCGGCGCCACTTCGACTGTCGTATCGGCCGGCAGCGTCACAATCGAATTGCGCTGCAGAAACGTTTGCAGCTCTGTCAACTGGGCACGCGCGGTGGCCAGCAGCTGACCCGGCTGCGGATGCGTCCGCTGCTTGGCATTGCGCCAAGACTCAATCGGATCACCACCGTTGAGACGTCCCGCCAGCGTACGAAATTCTTCCTGCGTTGTGTGCAACTCACGCTCGGCAATCGCCAGCAGTCGATCGATCGGTAGCGAGATGCCTTCTTCCAGACGCAGCTTCGTTTCGAACGCGTCTTGCCCCAATCGAAACGACGCCTTGGCTTTGGGTCGCTGCTCGGTCTCGAGGTATTCGACGTAGGCGCCTACGGCCTGCACGGCTTCCGTGGAGGCGTCGGCGAGATCGGCTAGCAGGTGCAAATCGTCGACGGTGTGGAACGCCCGCGGCAGGTCGGCGTCGATGAACGACATGACGCCGCGGAGCGTGTCGAGACCCACCTTGATGAAGATCGCAGGTGGCTCCTTGACATTCTCGCGCGCCGCCTGGATCAGCCGTGGCACCTGACGGAGCTTCGACAGCACCCGGCGGGCGCGTTCCGGCTGCGGGGCATAGTCGAAGATCGCCTGGGCGGCAAGGCTCGAGGCCAGGGTGTCGCCGTAGAAATGCGGGTTCCGCTCCCATGAACGCGTGCCTTCGAGCTCGAATTGCCGGGCACGGATGTTTGCGGCGACGATTGCGTGCTCGATCTGCTCGGTCTCGGGGAGCGGGGCGACGGGGATTGCGTCAAGCCGCCGAGCAAAGCCCGCCAGGGCACTCAAGTGGGTGTCGATGGCCGGACGCCGGAAATCTTCGAGAAGGTCGTCGTGAAGATGAACGCCATCTAGCGTGGCGCTGCTCGGACGGGCCTCGTAGAGATAATTCAGGTAATCGTCGACAAAATGCGGGAAGGGTTCGGCGGCGTGCATTGCCTTCAATAAGACCTGATCCGTGGAACCTGCCGGCTCAGCCGGCATTGGGTGAACTCCCAATCGTACAATAAAATCCGCGCATGGAGGGCGCGGGATCGGGGACGCTTTTTGTAGTCGCCACCCCGATTGGCAACCTCGAAGACATCACGCTACGCGCGTTGCGCGTTCTGCGTGAGGTTGCGCTCGTTGCCGCCGAAGATACGCGGCGGAGCGGTAACCTCCTCCGTCACTACAAGATCGGAACGGCCCTCCTCAGCCTCCATGAGCATAACGAGCGGGCCCGGCTGGGCAAGCTCATCGGCCGACTCCAATCGGGCGAATCGATTGCCCTGGTCAGCGACGCGGGGACTCCAGGAATCTCGGATCCAGGGGCCTCGCTGGTTCGCGCCGCCCGCGATGCGGGCATCCGAGTTGAGCCCATTCCCGGCCCGAGCGCCATCACGGCCCTCCTGAGTGCGTCCGGGATAATCTTCAACCGGTTTGCGTTTGCCGGATTCCCTCCTGTTCGGGTGAAAGACCGAAAACGTTGGTTTGAGTGGGTCTCAGCTCTCAGCGATGTACCCGTAGTTGTGTTTGAGGCCCCACATCGGCTGCGAAAGACCCTTCGAGACGTCGGCTCTTATTTGGGTGAACGACCAATATTGATGGCTCGTGAGCTTACGAAGATTCATGAGGAATGGCTGGAGGGGGTGCCATCGCACCTGGCCTCGCGGGAAAGGTCGGACAAGGGTGAGTTTGTGCTGGTTCTGGCGCCACGCCCACCACTTCCTGCCGTTCCCACCATCGTCTCGGATTCTCAGGTCGCCGAGTTATTTGGTCAAATAACAGAAACGTCGCCCCGTAGCCGTCGCGAGGCGGTGAAACTGACCGCGATCAGGTTGGGAATCTCGGCCAAAGAAGTCTACGCGGCAATCGAGCGGACCAAAATATCTGTTTAATGACCTAAATCACTGCAGCTATCGACGCCTCCAAAGTCGGATACGCTAAACGAACCGAGAATCCCGCCTAATCCCTTCGATGTCAGAACTCCACGTCGTTATCCTGGCCGCCGGAAAAGGGACACGCATGAAGTCCGAGCTGCCGAAGGTTCTGCATCGCGTGGCGGGCCACGCGCTCATCGATCGCGTGATGGGCGTCGCGGATTCGCTGGAGCCCTCGACCACCACGATTGTGGTGGGACATGGCGCTCGGCTCGTGCAAGCCCATCTCGGTTCTCGTCCCAACCTGTATTTCGCCGTCCAGGAGCCCCAGTTGGGAACGGGCCATGCCTTGCTGCAAGCGGCTCCTATCCTGCGCCCTCGGACAGGCACGGTGGTCCTGCTGTCGGGCGATGTGCCGCTCCTGTCGGCAGACGCGCTGCGCGGGCTCGTTGCGACGCATCAGAGCTCGAATGCAGTTGCGACAGTCTTGACCGCGGTGCTCGACCGCCCTTATGGCTATGGGAGGATCCTGCGAACGCAAGGCCGGATGGCTCGCATCGTCGAAGAGCGGGACGCCACGACCGCCCAGCGTGAAATCCGAGAGATCAACTCCGGCATTTATGCCTTTGCGCTCGAACCGCTGTTCGCCGCGCTGGAGAAGATTGCGGCGGACAACGCGCAAGGGGAGTATTACCTTCCGGACCTGGTGACCATTTATCGGCGCCGCCGCAGGGTCGTCACGACCTATACCGTCGCCGATGCCATTGAGATCCGGGGAATCAACAGTCGGACAGAACTCGCAGAGGTCAGCAGAATGGTGCGACAGCAGAAAAACGAAGAACTGATGGCGGCCGGTGTCACGCTGATTGATCCGGCAACCACGTATATCGATACCGACGTCCAGATTGGTCCGGACACGGTCGTGCACCCATGTGTGTTTCTGGAAGGCGCCACCAAGATCGGGGCGGCCTGCGAGATTCACTCCGGCAGCCGGATCGTCAACTCCACGATTGGCGATCGTGCGCTCATTCGCAACCACACGGTTATTTCGGATGCCACCATAGGCATCGATGCCATCGTGGGACCATTCGCCCATCTGCGGCCGGGCGCCGACCTCGGCCGGAAGGCCCGCGTGGGCAACTTCGTCGAGGTCAAGAACACGACGCTCGGCGAGGACAGCAAAGCGAACCACCTCTCATATCTCGGCGATGCCACCATCGGCGCCAATGTCAACGTCGGCGCGGGCACGATTACCTGCAATTACGACGGGGCCGCCAAGCACAAGACCGTCATCGAAGACGATGCGTTCGTGGGAAGCAACACCACACTCGTTGCGCCGGTGTCTGTCGGCCGGGGGGCGTACCTGGCGGCGGGCTCCGCCATCACCGAAGATGTCCCCGCCGGTGCACTGGGGATTGCGCGCGCGAGACAGGAAAATAAGGACGGGTGGGTGGAGGCGCGAAAAGGTAAAGTTCAGAAGTCAAAAGTCAAAGTTCAAAAGAACCAGGGACCGGCACAACTCTGACGGTCCCAGTAGCGGAATTGCATTTGATTCGGAGCTCGTAACCTGACTTGTAACGGACGCGGTACACCCTTATGTGCGGCATCATCGGCTACATCGGCCCGAAGCCTGTCGTCCCTGTCCTGATTGAAGGACTGCGGCGGCTCGAGTATCGCGGCTACGACTCGGCCGGCGTCGCCGTCGTCAATGGTCACGGTATCGACGTGCGCCGAAGCGCCGGCAAGCTGTCGAATCTGGAGCAGGTCATTGCGGAGGAGCCGATCTCCGGCTTGTACGGTCTCGGCCACACACGGTGGGCGACTCACGGACGGCCGACCGAAGAAAACGCTCATCCACACCGCGACTGCACGGGCAAAATCGTTGTCGTTCACAACGGCATCATCGAGAACTACCTCGAGCTGAAGCACGAACTGCAGGCGCAGGGTCACACATTCGTGACCGAAACAGACACCGAAGTTGTCGCTCACCTTGTCGAAGCCGAGTGGAAGAACGACGGTCTGGACGGGGCGGTGCTGCGGGCAATGAAACGCCTCCGTGGGTTGTTCGCCATCGTGCTGATCTCGGCAGACGACCCGGAGAAGATTGTCGCCGTTCGCAACGGCCCGCCAGTGGTCGTCGGTCTTGGCGACAAGGAATGGTTCGTCGCGTCTGACATCCCCGCGATCCTGCAGCACACACGGGATGTGAGCTTCCTCGATGATCGCGAAATGGCCATCGTCACGCGGGAGGGCGTGACGTTTTGCAATCTGGCGGGGGAGCCGCTCCACAAACAGTCGCAGCACGTCACGTGGGACCCGGTCCAGGCGGAAAAAGCCGGATACAAACACTTCATGCTCAAGGAAATCTTCGAGCAGCCGACGGCCGTTCGCGAGACGATTCTTGGCCGTGTTTCGCCCGAAACCGGGCTCGTGTTTCTCGATGAGATGGCGCTCACCGACGACAACTTCCGGGCGATTGACAAGGTGCAGCTCGTCGCGTGCGGCACATCCTGGCACGCAGCGTTGGTGGGGAAGTTCCTGATCGAGCAATTGGCTGGCGTCCCGACGGAAGTTGATTACGGATCGGAATTCCGTTACCGGCGCCCGATTGTCAGCGACAAGACTCTGACGGTGGTGATTACACAATCCGGCGAAACCGCTGACACGCTGGCCGCGCTGCGCGAAGCCAAGTCCAAGGGCGCGCGGAGCCTGGCGATCTGCAATGTCGTAGGCAGCATGGCCACCCGCGAAGCCCAAGGCACCCTGTACACCCACGCGGGGCCGGAAATCGGCGTCGCCTCAACGAAGGCGTTCACTTCTCAACTCGTCGCCCTGCACTTGCTGGCGATGTATCTCGGACAGGTGAGAGGAACTCTGCCCGAAGATCGGCGGCGGCAACTGATTGGGGATCTACTGAAGCTCCCGAAACTACTCGAAACGGTGCTGCAAACCGGGAAGCAGATTGAAGACATCGGCGTGCGGTTTCACACGCGCACAGACTTTCTGTTTCTGGGCCGCGGCATCAACTATCCGATTGCACTCGAAGGCGCGCTGAAGCTGAAGGAGATTTCGTACATCCATGCCGAGGGGTACCCGGCCGGCGAAATGAAACACGGGCCGATTGCGCTCATCGACGAACTCATGCCGGTCGTCGCGATTGCCACGGCTGATCACGTGTACGAAAAAATGTTGAGCAACATCCAGGAAGCCAAGGCCCGCGGGGGAACAGTCATTGCGATTGCCACAGCCGGCGACGATACGTTGTGGCGCCTGCTCGATCGCAATAATGACTCGATTATTTCACTTCCTGAAGTCTCGCCTGAGCTCGCACCAATAGCGATCGTCATTCCGCTTCAGCTCCTTGCGTATCACATCGCTGTGAGACGTGGATGCGATGTCGATCAACCGAGAAACCTCGCGAAGTCAGTGACAGTAGAATAAGAGATCAGGCCTCAGGCCCAGGGATCTCTAACGAAGTGGATTTCCTCTCCTCGCTGAATCCTGAACAACAGGATGCCGTGCGGCATACCAAAGGTCCGCTGCTGATTCTGGCCGGCGCGGGATCGGGGAAGACGCGCGTGATCGCGCATCGCATTGCGCATCTGGTGGCCGAGCATCGTGTGCCCACCGATGGCGTGCTGGCCGTCACGTTCACGAACAAGGCGGCAGAGGAAATGCGGACGCGCGTCGAGACGCTGCTCGACGCGAACTGCCGGGCAATGTGGATTTCGACATTCCACGCACTCTGCGCGCGACTGTTGCGTCGCGAAGCACCTGGCATTGGGCTGTCCCGGGATTTTGTGATCTACGACTCTGCCGATCAGCAGTCCGTCGTAAAGCAGCTGCTCAAGGAATACGGCCTGGACGACAACTCCTACCAACCTCGTGCCGTATTGAGCCGCATCAGTCATGCGAAGAACCGGATGGAGGGGCCTGAGACGCTTGAAAACAGCTGGAACCCGAGGGACCGCGAGATCGCACGTTTGTATGCCGGATATCAGCGTGCCCTTCGGGACGCGAGCGCACTGGATTTCGATGATCTGCTGCTCAAGACCGTTGAGCTCTTCGATCGCGTACCGCCGATTCGCGAGCGCTACGCGCGGAAGTTCCAGTTTGTCATGGTGGATGAGTATCAGGACACCAATCGACCGCAGTACCTGCTGATCAAGCAGTTGGCGAGTCTTCACCGGAATCTCGCCGTGGTCGGGGATCCGGATCAGTCGATCTACAAGTGGAGGGGCGCCGACCTTCGGAACATTCTGGACTTCGAGACCGACTTTCCGGAGTCGGTGGTTGTGCGGCTCGAACGCAACTATCGATCGACGCAGGTGATTCTCGATGCGGCGTCTGCTGTCATTGCGAACAATCGCAACCGCAAGGAAAAGACCCTCTGGACCGACCAAAAAGGCGGCGCCAAGATTGTTTACTTCCGCGGGGCAGACGAGCTCGAAGAGGCCGACTACATCACGAAAGTGGCGCGCCAGGCCCTGACCGAGAACCTCGAACACACGATGGCGGTGCTCTACCGCACCAACGCCCAGTCTCGATCGGTCGAAGACGGGCTCCGTCAGGCCAACATCTCGTACATCGTCCTTGGCGGCGTTGGATTCTATGAGCGCAAGGAAATCAAAGATGCCCTGTCGTACCTGAAGCTGATCCTGAATCCGTACGACGACATCGCGCTGCGACGCGTCATCAACGTGCCCGCGCGCGGCATCGGCAAAGGCGTCATGGATGCCCTGGAGCAAGTGACCCTTGACGAGTCAAGCGACCTGCCGCCGCTTCTCGCCGGCCTGGAGCCAACCGTCGTCTCGAATTCGCTCTGGGCCAGGCTCATCACAGCCGTCGACCAGCGTTTACTCAACCCGCGTCAGACTGCTTCAGTCACAGCGTTTCGGGATCTCATCGTCTCGCTATCGGACATGGCACGCCGCGAGCCCGTGTCCATCGCGCTCGGCAAGGTGCTCGATCAGTCGGGTTATCTCCGTGACCTTCGGGAAGACCACAGCGAAGAGGCAGAAGGCCGTATCGAAAACCTCATGGAGCTCGTGTCGGCCGCACGCGAGTATGAAACGCGAGAGCCGGACCCTTCACTCGGAGGATTCGTCGATCGGCTGTCGTTACTGTCCGACGTTGACAAGGAGCAGGGGAGTCGCGACGCTCGTGTCCTGTTGATGACGCTGCACTCAGCGAAGGGGCTCGAGTTCCCGGTCGTCGTCATGGCGGGTCTCGAGGAAGGGTTGTTCCCGCATTCGAGATCGGCCGAGGATGAGGCGGAGCTGGAAGAAGAACGGCGGCTCTGTTACGTCGGCATCACACGGGCGCGATCCAGGCTCGTGCTCACGAGCGCGGCTCGGCGCCGCGTGTTTGGTGACTATCAGGGCACACAGCCTTCCCGCTTCCTGGACGAAATCCCCGCCGATCTCATCGAACAGGAGTTCTCCACTTACAGCTCGCCCTACGCGAGCACCCGTGGCGGATGGGAATACAAGGCAAACCCCTACGGCCGCAGCAGACGCTCACCGCGCATGCGCGAGGAAACGACGACGTTTGATTATTCGCAGGAGGACCAATCCGTCCCGGGCGGCTTGGCACCGGGGAGGAAGGTCCGGCATGGCCAATTCGGTGTGGGAACCGTCATCAGCGTCGAAGAGCTCGATGACGACATGAAGCTCGTGGTGCGTTTCATGTCTGTCGGGACCAAAACGCTGCGGGCAAAATACGCGAAGTTGGAGCTGGCGTAAGGCATTGCCACGAAGACACGAATTCTGGTGCCTTCGTGGCTGGATTTGTCACGCTCCCTGGATACGCGTGATGATTGGCCGTCCCTCGCGTTGCGCGCCGTCCATGTTCCCCGCAACGCGCTGAATGGTGATTACCAGCGTTTTTGGCGCAACTTGGCCGTCGGGCCCACGTACCTGGGCGTTCACCGTGACGTCCTTCGAGATGAGCTCGCCCTGGAACTTGTCCGGACTGAATGCAGGCTGGCCTGGCTGCGTGAGCGACGCCTCGGCCGTGCCTGTCTGCGCGGTGACGGCCGCCCTGGCGGTGGCCGTGGCTTTCTGGAACATGTTCGTATCGGTGCGCCATTTGTCCCATTCGCCCTTCATCTTGAGCTGTGCAGGCGTCATTTTGGCGGCGGGGTCGCGCTCGAGTTTCACGATCTGTTCGAGCGCCGGCAGGTTGGCGTTCTGATACTCGAGCTTGCGCTTGCGGAAGTCGGCTTCTTCCGCGACGGCCTTCCGTTCGGCGGCGATCAGCGTCTGAAAATCGAGCGGGGTGCGGCGCTCCTCGGAGACGGTGGTGATCTCGAAGTCGGTGACTTCTCCCTGGTTCCGGGGGCTGAATTCGACCGCCGACATCATCGCCAACGTCGCATTGTCACGGGCGCGGGCGGCGCGGAAGAACTGATTCAGAAACTGCTGCTCCTGAGGACGCGAGCAGGCAGCCGCCAGCAGCGCGAGTGGAGCAATCACGAGAGCGATCGCGACCGTCGCGCGGACCTTGGATACTGACATCTAGCCCTCCTCTGTCGGAGAAACTACTACTTCTTCGTCTCGCTCCACAAGGGCGACCGAGACGACGCTGTCGTCTTCGCCAAGGTCCATCACCCGCACGCCCTGAGTGGCGCGGCCAATCGTCCGGATGTCGGCCGCTGGTGTTCGGAGGATTTTGCCTTGCTGGGTGATGACGAGCAGTTCCTCGTTTTCGTGGACCTGAGCGATTCCGACAACCAGGCCGTTCTTGTCGGCAATTTCCAGGTTCTTCAGGCCAAGCCCACCCCGGCTCTGCACACGGTACTCTTCCAGGTCGGTGCGCTTGGCGTAGCCCTTCTGCGTCACTGTCAGCAAGGTGCCTCCTGGTTTGACGACCTCCATGGCCACAACCTGGTCGCCTTCTCGCAACTGAATGCCACGCACGCCATACGCCGTCCGGCCCATGCTTCGCACGTCGGTTTCGCTGAACCGAATCGCCATCCCCTGCTGACTGCCGATGAAGATCTGACTGTCGCCATCCGACAGCTGCACCGCCATCACTTCGTCGTCGTCTTCGACGCCGATGGCGATGATGCCGCCGGCCCTTGGGTTGCTGAACGCCGCGAGCTCCGTTTTCTTGATGGATCCTTTCCGGGTGCCCATCACGATGAAGTGCCGGTCGTCGAAGTCCTGAACGGGCAGCATGGCAGCCGTCTTTTCGCCGGGCTGCATCTGAACGAGGTTTGCAATGGCTTTTCCACGGCCGTCAGGACCGACGTCGGGGATCTCGTGCACTTTCAACCAGTACGCCCGGCCACGGTCTGAGAACACCATCATGTAGGCGTGTGTCGAAGCGACAAAGAGGTGATTGACCACGTCCTCCTCGCGCGTGCGCATCCCGATGCGGCCTTTGCCGCCGCGCTTCTGGTTTCGGTACGTCGATATGGGCGTGCGCTTGATATAACCGGTGTCTGTCACGGTGATGGCGACGTCTTCGTCGGCGATCAAGTCCTCGATGCTCAGCTCGCCTTCCTGATCGAGAATCTGGGTCCGCCGGTCGTCCCCGAATTTGGACTGTACGGCGCGCAGCTCCTCGATGAGGATTTGCAGTATCAGCTGATCGCTGGCGAGGATTCCGCGCAGTCGTGTGATCAGGGCCACGAGCTCCGCAAGCTCGTCGACAATCTTCTGGCGCTCCAGTCCGGTCAGCCGCTGCAGCTGCATGTCGAGAATGGCCTGCGCCTGCAACTCGCTGAGACCGAATTGGGTGATCAGGCCACTCTTGGCTTCCGGCGGATTCTTCGATCCGCGAATGAGCGTGATGACCGCGTCGAGCTGGTCGAGCGCGATCCGCAAGCCTTCGAGAATGTGCGCGCGCGCCTCGGCCTTGCGCAGCTCGAACTCGATGCGGCGGCGCACGACCTCGCGACGAAACTGGATGAACTCCTCGATGACTTCGAGCAGCATGAGAACACGCGGCCGCCCGGCGACGATCGCGAGCATGATGATGCCAAAGGTCTGTTGCAGCTGGGTGTGCTTGTAGAGGTTGTTGAGAATGACCTCGCCGACCTCGCCACGCTTCAACTCGATGACAATCCGCATTCCGTCGCGATCGGATTCGTCCCGGATGTCGGAGATGCCCTCGATGGTCTTGTCGCGCACGAGGTCGGCGACGCGCTCGAGCAGCCGAGCCTTGTTCACTTGATAGGGAATTTCGGTGACGATGATCTGCGACCGGTCGCCCTTCTTCATGGGCTCGATCTCGGCCTTGGCGCGCATTTGGATGCCGCCGCGGCCGCTCAAATAGGCCTCGCGGATACCGGTCCGCCCGACTATCAGTCCACCGGTGGGGAAGTCGGGGCCGGGGATGCGCTCGATCAGGCCGCGGAGTTTTTGCTCCCGGGTCGTAATGGCGGGCGCGACTTCCGCCTCACCGCGCGACGCGTCTGTCTTCGGCAACAACGTGTTTTCGATCAGCCACACCGTACCCTCGATCACCTCGCGCAAGTTGTGTGGCGGGATGTTGGTCGCCATGCCAACGGCAATGCCCGACGACCCGTTGACCAATAGGCTCGGGAACGGCGTCGGGAGCACCGTCGGTTCCTCTGTCGTCTCATCGAAATTCGGGACGAAGTCGACGGTGTCCTTATCGAGGTCCGCCATCATCGATTCGGCGAGCGCCTCGAGACGCGCTTCGGTGTATCGGTAGGCCGCTGGAGGATCGCCGTCAACCGACCCGAAGTTGCCCTGGCCGTCAACCAGGGTGTAGCGCATGTTGAAGTCCTGCGCGAGCCTGACGAGGGTGTCGTACGCCGGGACGTCGCCGTGCGGGTGGAAGTTGCCGATGACTTCGCCGACGATCTTGGCGCACTTCCGGTAAGCGCGATTGGAGGCCAGCCCCATCTGCCGCATCGCGTAGAGCACTCGACGATGCGCGGGCTTGAGACCGTCGCGCACGTCAGGCAGCGCCCGCCCAATGATTACGCTCATGGCGTAATCGAGGTACGAGCGCCGCATTTCGTCTTCGATGTTGACGGGAATTCGCTGTTCTGTAGTCATGAATCAGTTTGAGGGCTCAGGACTCAGGCTTCAGGAGAGTGCTTCTCCGCCGAATGGTTCGGATCTGAGGCCTGGGCCTGCGGCCTGACTAGATATCCAGGTTCCGGACGTCGAGGGCGTGTTCCTCGATGAACTTCCGCCGCGGCTCCACCTGATCGCCCATGAGCGTGGTGAACATCTGGTCCGCTTCCGTGTGGTCCTCAGCTTTGACTGCCCTCAGCGTCCGTGTGTCCGGATTCATGGTCGTGGCCCACAGAGTGTCCGGGTTCATTTCGCCCAGGCCCTTGTAGCGGTTGACGGCGATACCCTTCCGCCCGAGGCCGATGAAGTGATCGACGAACTCATCGAGCGTGCGGATCTGCAGCGGACCGGACTCCCTTTTCGCGCCCACGGACGGTGCCTTGGCGGCGCCCTCCACGCCCAACTCTTCGAGCGCGCTCTGCTCCGCAGCGGTACGTTCGACAGTGACGGCCTCGCCGGCCTCATCGGCAGGCTCCTCGTCACGAGCGCCGGCGGCCGTCCGAATTTCCACCGGCCCTTTTCGCATCGCACGGACGACGTCGCGGATGTCGGCGTAGCTGGCGGCGAGCGTGCGGTATTCGCCTGCGGTGACGAAGTCCACTCCGAGGTGATCGATGCGCGGGTAGCCAAAGGAGCGATCCTCGATCCGCAGCTGCCACGCGTTGTGTTCTTCGTCTCGAATGACGGCAACGTCGCGCACGGGCGTCGTCAGTTGCAGGGCCAGGTTCTGCAGTGCCTCCTGGTTTTCGAAAAACGTCGGATCGCGCACATCGCGATCGAGCAGGGCCTCGACGACGTCGCGGGCATGCCCGCGGCGTTCCACCGCCTGCATGACGCGTCGGTAGCCGATGACACCATGCAGGAGCCGCTCGAGCACTTCACCGAACAGCTCCGATCCGTCCGCTAATTTCACGTGGCGGGATTCGACTGCGCGGTGCACCAGAAAGTTTTCAAGCGCACGCTCGTCCTTGATGAACGTTTCCTGGCGGCCCCGTTTCGCGCGAAACAGGGGCGGCTGTGCGATGAACACGTGACCGTTCTCGATGAGCGCCGTCATCTGCCGGTAGAAAAACGTCAGGAGCAGCGTGCGGATGTGCGAGCCGTCCACATCGGCGTCCGTCATGATGATGATCCGGTGGTACCGCAGCTTGCTGATGTCGAAGTCTTCGGTACCGATGCCGCATCCAATCGCCGCGATGATCGTCTTGATCTCATCGGAGCTCAGCATCTTGTCGATGCGCGCCTTCTCGACATTCAGGATCTTCCCCTTGATCGGCAGGATCGCCTGGAATCGCCGGTCGCGGCCTTGTTTGGCCGATCCGCCCGCGGACTCGCCCTCGACGATGTAAATCTCCGCCTGCGACGGGTCCCTCTCCTGGCAATCAGCCAGTTTGCCCGGCAGTGAACTGCCGTCCAGCGCGCCCTTGCGGCGCACGAGATCTCTGGCCTTCCGCGCAGCTTCGCGCGCGCGGGCGGCGTCGATGGCCTTGATCAGCACGCGCTTTGCGACTGCGGGGTTCTCCTCGAGATATGCACCCAGTCGATCGTTGACAATCGATTCGACAATGCCCTTGACCTCGGTGTTTCCCAGTTTGGTCTTGGTCTGTCCTTCGAATTGCGGGTGCGGAATCTTGACGCTGATCACGGCCGTCATGCCTTCGCGGATATCGTCGCCGCTGATCGTCGCGTCCTTCAGATCTCTCGTCAAGTTGTTGTGCTGCGCGTAGGAATTGACCGTACGCGTGAGCGCTGATCGGAACCCTGAAAGGTGCGTGCCGCCTTCATGCGTGTTGATGTTGTTGGCGAAGGAAAACTCCTGCGGGTTATAGCCGTCGTTCCATTGCAGCGCGATCTCGGCGTCGATGCCGTCGCGCTCGCCACGCATGTAGATCGCCTTTTCGTTGACGATCCCTTTGTTTTTGTTCAGGTGCTCGACAAACGACACGATGCCACCGTCGTAATGAAATTTGTGGCTCTTGCCGTCGCGCTCATCGTCCAGTGTGACGGTGACGCCGGCATTAAGGAACGCCAGCTCGCGCAACCGTTGCGCCAGCGTGTCGAAGCTGAACTCGATCGTCTCGAAGACCTCCGAATCGGGCTTGAACGTGACCTTCGTGCCCCGTTTTTTCGTCGTGCCGGTGACGACCAGGTCGCGTTGCGGAGCTCCGCGTTCGTAGGTCTGCTGAAACACCTGGTCATTGCGCCAGATTTCGAGCTCCAGCCGCTCGGAGAGCGCGTTCACGACGGACACGCCTACGCCGTGGAGACCGCCAGAAACTTTGTAGCTATGGTTGTCGAACTTGCCGCCGGCGTGCAAAACCGTGAGCACAACTTCAGCGGCCGACCGGCCGCTTTCGTGGAGGTCGGTCGGAATCCCGCGGCCATTGTCGATGACGGTTACCGAGTTATCGATGTGAATCGTGACGTTGATTTCGGTGGCGAACCCGGCGAGCGCTTCGTCGATTGAGTTGTCAACGACTTCGTAGACGAGATGATGCAGCCCTGAGGGTCCCGTGGACCCGATGTACATGGCGGGCCGCTTACGAACCGCCTCGAGACCTTCGAGGACCTTGATGCTATCAGCGCCGTAGGCGTCGCCGTTTGCGCCGGTGGTTATCTGTTCTTCAGTCTGATCCACTTGATTCCAAATTCAGCAGCGTTCATTGCCGCTGCAAAAAAACACGAGCACGAACAGGCCACAGAGACACGGAGATACAGAGAAAACCCCGGGATCTTCCTTCTCTGAGCACTGTGCCTCCGTGGCTTGTACGTGTTTGCGTCATACTCTCATCGGCATGATCACGTAGGTATAGTCGTACCCCTCCACGCCGACCGGCTTCATCACGGCCTGACTCACTTCGTCCTTGAGCTCCAGCGCCACGACATCGCTTTCGACGACGTTCAGGAAGTCGAGCACGTATTGGGCGTTGAAGCAGATCGTGAGTGCGGGGCCGGCGTAATCAACCGCGAGCGGCTCGCGCGCCTCGCCGAACTCAGGGCTGCTCGACGTGACCTCGACCTTGCCTTTGTCGATCACGAATTTCACCGCGCGCGAACGTTCGTTCGACAGGATCGATACCCGTCGCACGGCGCTCGTCAACCGATCGCGCTCGAACTCGATCCTCTTGTCATTAGCCTTTGGAATGACTTTTTCGTAGGCGGGAAACTGGCCATCGATCATGCGAGAAATCAGCAGCCGCGGGCCAATCTCAAAAAATAAATGATTCTCGCCACGCTCGTACTGCACGTCACCCTCGTCCACGACGAGGCGTGACAGTTCGGAGAGCGTCTTCCGCGGCAGGATCGCTTTCACCTCTTCGGCACCTGTGACCGCCGGATCCCGGCGCGCGTTGACGAGAGCCAGCCGATGCCCATCAGTGGCAACCAGGGTCATCGAATCGCCACGGAGTACGAACAAGGCGCCGTTCAAGTAGTACCGCGTGTCTTCCCCAGTAATCGCAAACTGTGTCTTGGCAACCATTTCGCGGAGCACACTGCCTTTGATCGACGACTTGGTTGCACCGCCTGATTCAGGCAGACTCGGAAAGTCTTCTCGCGGCAGCGTCGGCATCCGTGATTCAAACCGCTCGGCCGAAACCTTGACGCCTGTTCCGCTCTTTTCGGTTTCGAGCTTCACGTCGGCTTCGGGTAGCGCGCGCACGATTTCAAACAGCTTTTTCGCGGGTAGTGTCACTGCTCCAGCCTTGTCGACTGCAGCGGCGCAGCGACTGCGAAGCGCCACTTCGAGATCGGTCGCGAGAAGTGTCAACTCGCCTCCGTCGGATTCGAGCAACACGTTCGCCAGGATGGGAATCGTGTTCTTGCGTTCGACGATCTGCTGGAAGAATTGCAGTTCCCGCACAAGATCGGCTTTCCTGGCGACCAGTTCCATGGTGAGGTTGTCCCCGGGTGGACGGGTCTGTTCAGACCCCTGTGTACGACTCAAGTTGGGTAATGAGAAAAGACAAGAAAGTATACAGGAAGTAGGTGCTGTTTAGGAAATTGACCCTGCTTGCAAAGCCTTATGCACCAATAACTTACATTGTGGATTTTTCTGCGGTTTCGATGCGGAGAAAACTCGTCGTTTGGAAGGTCGTTTGGGGTGGTCCCCGTATCCACAACCCATCAACAGCTGGGTTTGTGGAAAAGTGCTTTTCACACGTCCGCCGGACCTCTGTGGAACGGCCCCCGGTCCTACTTCAGCGATTCCAGCAGCGTGTCAATCAAGCTGTTGAAATCTCCGCGTTTCTTGCGCAGCTCGTCGACCTTCTTGATCGAGTGAATGACCGTTGAGTGATGCTTGCCGCCAAAGCTCCGGCCGATCTCCGGCAGCGAGGCGTGGGTGAGCGACTTACACAGATACATCGCAACCTGGCGCGGCATCGCGACTGATTTCGAGTTGTTCCGAGACTTCAGATCGGTGAGCTTCAACTGATAGTAGTCCGCAACGAACTTCTGAATCTGTTCGATCGTCACGGCCTTCTCGTCGAAATCCTTCACATTGCGCAGCACTTCCTGCGCGAGGTCCATCGTCAATCCGCGGCCCGTCAACGACGCGTACGCGATCAACCGAATCAGCGATCCCTCGAGCTCGCGGATGTTCGACTTGATGCGGCTGGCCATGTACATCGCAACGCCGTCAGGCAGCGGAACACCCTCGGTTTCGGCCTTCTTTTTGAGAATCGCGACTTTCGTTTCGATATCCGGCGGCTGAATGTCGGCGATCAGGCCCCATTCAAAGCGTGAGCGCAGACGCTCTTCGAGTGCAGGGATTTCGTGCGGCGGCCGATCGCTGCTGATGACGATCTGCTTCTGCGCATCGTGCAGTGCGTTGAAGGTGTGAAAAAACTCGTTCTGCGTCCCTTCTTTGCCCGAGACGAACTGGATGTCATCCACGAGCAGGACATCGACAGTTCGATAGCGCTCACGAAAATCCAAGATGCGATCGAACCGCACGGCGTTGATCATCTCGTTCATGAAGCGTTCTGATGAAATGTATGTGAGCTTGAGGCGGTGGCTGTGCTGCAGGACGTACTGCCCGATCGCATGCATCAAATGCGTTTTGCCGAGACCGACACCGCCGTAGATGAACAAGGGATTGTACGAACGTGAGGGTGCTTCGGCAACGGCCCGGCACGCAGCGTCAGCGAACTGATTGGAGGGCCCGACGATGAAAGTGTCGAACGTGTAGCGGGGATTGAGCCCGGCCGGAGTGCTGATGGTGACGCTATTGTCGTCATCATCACGTGCGGGTGGCAGGAGCTTTTGCGTCGTGACCGTCGTGGCTTCCTCCGGTATGAACACCAGTTCAGTGTTCGGCCGGCCGACGTCTTTGAGGGCCTCGGCCAGCACCACGGAGTAGTGTTTCGGCAACCATTCAGTAAAGAGCGAGCTTGGGACCCTGACGGAAACTCGCCCGCCGTCGTCCACGAGCATCGCTGTGGGCTTGAACCAGGTGTGGAAGCTGTGGTGTCCGACTTTGGCTTCGATACGACCCAGCACTTGTTCCCAAATCGACGTGGAGGACATTGTCGTAGTGGAGCCCCAAAGGGGGCATACCCAGCAGATTTTGGACTCTAAAAGGCCGCTGGGCGGGCCGCTTCAGACTTTCGCCTCCACCGGTTACGCGTGTTACAGGGGCTTTGCAAGCATGACCTGC
The DNA here is from genome assembly GCA_963846425.1 of uncultured Acidobacteriota bacterium. Taxonomy (GTDB): domain Bacteria; phylum Acidobacteriota; class Vicinamibacteria; order Vicinamibacterales; family UBA2999; genus JACCSI01. The sequence continues at coordinate 1,463,413 of CAWJVW010000005.1, forward strand.
GCGAAACACTTGGTTTGACGGCCTTCCGAGCGTTTCGCCCCGTGGAAAGGCCCGAAAAACTGCGTTTTGCCGTCGTCACCGCCGAGTTTGTTCCGGTTTTTCCACAACCTTTTCCACAGTTGTGGAAAACTCCCGGCAGGCGAAACCGGGATCCTAACACGGCCCGATACCCCTCGACCGCGATCCTCGGAGGGCCTTTGGTCCTGATATACAATCAGTAGTTTCCCGAGGGCTCATCAATGGCGAAGGGTAAGCGCACTTTTCAACCAAACAACCGTCGTCGGAAACGGACGCACGGATTTTTGGTTCGCATGGCAACCAAGGACGGTCAGCAGGTACTCAAGCGCCGCAGAGCCAAGGGCCGGAAACGGCTAACCGTCTCGGACGAATAGTCGAGTTGGTGTCTGCGGCGACGCGATGTCGCCTGTTCGGGGAAAGAGGTTACGGGCCTGTCCCCGCTGCCCGTCATGGCCAGATTCAGCCCAGCCGAGCACATCCGGCAACGCGCAGATTTCGAGCTGGCCTACGACACTGGCACGAAGGTCGGTGGTCCGCTCATGACCATGTTCGTCAGGGAAACCACGAACAGTCATGCACGATTCGGAATTGCCGCCACACGGAAAATTGGCGGGGCGGTCGTGCGTAATCGCGCCAAGCGCCTGGCCAGGGAATTGTTCCGACACCTGAAGCCGTCGAGGGGTCTCGATATCGTCGTTGTCCCGCGCCGCGAATTTCTCAATGCCCCATACGCCGGTCTCGAACGTGAATTCGTCAGCCTTTTGGAGCGTGCCCTCCGCATCGCGGGCGACACCAAGGCCCGGCCTCGCCGCTCGCGCCGGCCTCGCGCTGATTCGCGCGTATAAATACTTGCTTTCGCCGTGGTTCACCGGGGCATGCCGGTTCGTGCCGACCTGCGCCGATTACACCGCCGAAGCGATTGCGCGGCACGGATTTGTCCACGGCGCCTGGCTGGGCGCACGGCGCCTCAGCCGCTGCCACCCGTTTGGCGGACACGGCCACGACCCCGTGCCTCACCAGACCACTGACCAGACCACTTCGATCGACTAATGGAACGTCGCGTTCTTCTTGCTATCTCCCTGTCCTTTCTGGTGCTGTTCGCCTTCCAGGCACTGTTTGTCCCGCCGCAGACACCGCCGGGTAACGCTACGCCACCGGAAGCGACGCGACCAACAGGCATCGCCCCAAGCGGCAACGTTACGACGGCTGCCCCGATTTTGCCGGCAACGCCTGCGCCACCGATTGTTGGTGAAAGCGCGGAGCGAGAGATCACCGTAGAAACCCAAAGGGTCCGCGCCGTATTCACGAACCGTGGCGCGCGAGTGCGTCACTGGATCCTGAAGGAGTACAAGAGCGAAGCGGGCAAGCCACTCGACCTGGTTCCCGAGTCGATGCCCGGCGGGCTAGCATTGCCGTTCTCGTTGCGTGTCGATGATGCAACGACCACGGCACGCTTGAACGATGCAATCTACCGCGTGTCAGGTGTGAGCGGAGACCCGGTGGATGCAACCGCGAGCAGCACGACGATTGCATTCGATCTCGAAACCGCCGATGGGCTGCTCGTCCGAAAGACCTTCACGCTCGAGCCCGAGTCGTTCATCGTGAAGTTCAGCGCAACGGTGCGGCAGGGTAATCAGGTTGTCAATCCAATCGTCGACTGGGGGCCGGGCCTCGGCGACGACATCGCACACACCAAGCCCGGCTCGTTTCTTTCTCCCAACTACATGTACCAGGCGCAGGCGATTTTCTACCAGGATGGTGACGTTACGCGCGAACCGGCGGCGGCACTGGGCGCCGGAACGGTTCGCGAAGGGCAGTTCCGGTGGGTGGGGATCGACGATCACTATTTCATCAGCGCCGTGCTGCAGCCGCCGGCGCCGGTGCGCGTGGAATACCAACCAGTCGCGATTCCGACGATGACGTCACCGCCCGTCACGGGGCATTACGTCGGATATGCGATCAAGTTTCCCGCGCCACCCGAGGACGTGCAGTTCTACGTCGGCCCGAAGAAGCTGGATGTGATGCGGAGCATCGATCCTGAATTCACGCGCGCCATCTACTTCGGGATGTTTGCGTGGCTGGCGGCGCCACTGCTGGACGCCCTGCGTTGGGTGCACGGCTATGTCGGCGACTGGGGCTGGTCGATTATCGTGCTGACGATTCTCATCAATCTCGCGATGGCCCCGCTCCGCCACAAGAGCGTGGTCTCGATGCGGCGTATGCAGGAGCTGCAGCCGCACATGAAGGCCATTCAGGATCGGTACGCAAAATACAAGATCACCGATCCGGAGCGGCAGAAGATGAACACCGAGGTCATGGAGCTTTACAAGAGCCGCGGCGTCAATCCCGCGAGCGGATGTGTGCCCATGCTCCTCACCATGCCGTTCCTCTTTGCGTTTTACGCCATGTTGGGTCAGGCGATCGAGATCCGAGGTCAGGATTTTCTCGGGTGGATCCCGGACCTGTCCCGATCCGATCCTTACTACATCACGCCAGCGTTGATGGGCCTGTCGATGTTCTGGCAGATGCGGATCACGCCAAGCACGGCTGATCCCACACAGCAGAAGATCATGATGTTCATGCCGATCATGATCACGGTCACGATGCTGTTCGCGCCTGCAGGTCTGGTGATCTACTGGCTGGTGAGCAACATTTGGACGATCGGCCAGCAGTACTTCACCATTTCAGTGCTCGGGCCGCCAAAGGCCGTCGCCGTTGGCCCACCGGCCGCCGTCAAGAAGAAATGAGTGAATTGGGAATTGGTGATTTCATCGGTGATTTTGGGGATGGGCGATTGCATTGAATGATTGAGTAACTGGCCGATTGATCAACCGGGCCGACCAATCGCCAATTCCGCCAGTCACGCAATAAAATCATCCAACCCTGCAATCGCACAATTGAGTAAATAACGATGTCAACACCGGCTGAAATAGGCGCGTTCGTCGAGAAAGTCGTGGGAGCCATGGGGCTCACGCTGACAGCTGAGACCGAGCAGATGGAAGATGGCCTGCGCATCAACCTGACAGGCGAGGACGGATCGCTGCTGATTCGACGACAGGGCGAGGCGCTGGCGGCGCTTCAGCACGTCGTGGCTGCCGTCTTTCGTCAGGACGTTGACGAGCGACGACGCCTGGTCGTTGATTGCCTCGGATACCGCAAGGGCAAGGATGCCGAACTGAAACAGATGGCGACTTTCCTCGCGCAGAAGGCGCGGGACACCGGTCTCGCGCAGGAGATTGGGCCGCTCAATCCGTACGAGCGGCGCATCGTGCACCTCGCGGTCGGCGAGGTTGAATCAGTCTCATCGGAGAGCATCGGCGACGCCTTCGAAAAGACAGTCATTATTTCGGTGAAGTAAAGGACCGGCTCCGCCTAGGTCCTACCGCCCGAAAGGCGGTCCCACCCGTCCCTGAACGATATTCAGAGCGCGGGTCCTAGCTGTGTTTTCCACCGACGACACCATCGTCGCAATTGCGACGCCGCTCGGTCGAGCGGGCATCGGGATTGTCCGCCTCAGTGGGCCCGCGTCGGCAAAGGTGGCGGCTCGGCTCGTCGGGCGCGGCGAGCCGTTCGTGCCACGTCACGCCACGTTTGCGCATCTTGGCGCCGACGGCATCAACGATCAGGTCGTCGTCACCATCTTTCCAGGGCCCCAGTCCTACACCGGTCAAGACGTTGCCGAGATCAGCGCGCACGGCAGCCCTGTTGTCCTGCAAGGCATTCTTCGCGCCGCGATGGCCAGCGGAGCGCGGCTCGCCGAGCCGGGAGAGTTCACGCTACGTGCGTTTCTCCACGGCAAGCTCGATTTGATTCAGGCCGAGGCCGTTGCGGACCTGATTGACGCGGTGACGCCACTTCAGGCACGCGCGGCATTCGATCAACTCGAGGGCACACTCACGACGACAATCGCCGCGATCGAAGGAAGCCTTTTCGATCTCATGGCGCGGCTCGAAGCCTCGCTCGACTTTCCGGACGAGGGCTTTCACTTCGTCACGCCCGATGCCGCGAACCGGGAGCTCGGTCAGATCGGCGAGCGGCTCGATGCGTTGCTCGCGCAAGCCGCCCGTGGCCGCCTCATTCGCGAGGGCGCGCAGGTCGCGATCGCGGGCGGCCCGAACGTCGGTAAGTCCAGTCTGTTCAATGCGCTGCTGAATGCTGAACGTGCAATCGTCACCAACATTCCTGGCACGACGCGCGACCTGCTCACCGAGCGGGCAGACATCAGCGGATTGCCCGTCAGCCTCATCGACACGGCCGGGGTGCGCGAGTCGGCGGATGTCATCGAGCAAGAGGGCGTCGCGCGCGCGCGCCGGGCCGCGTCGATTGCCGACCTGACCCTTCTGGTGCTCGACCGGTCACGACCGCTCGACGACGACGATCACGCGTTACTGAAGGCGACCGCATCGCGCAGCCATCTGGTCGTCGTCAACAAGATCGATCTCCCGGCCGCCTGGGCGGCCGACGCCGTGGTTCCGAGCGCGACCGCGGTGTCGGTAAAAACAGGCGAGGGGGTTCCCTCATTGATTGAACGTCTTGCGACGCTGCTCGGCGCCCGTGCCGAGGCGCGAGATGCGCCGCTCGTGACGAATGTGCGGCATGTCTCCCTGCTCGAACGGGCACGAGACTCGTTAGAGCGCGCGCATCATGGGCTTGCAGCCGCGCCGTCGACATCGGAGGAGTTCGTGCTCGCAGACTTACAGGACGCAGCCGCCCATCTGCAGGAGATCACGGGGCGCCGGACGACTGACGATCTGCTGAGGCACATCTTCGAAAGATTCTGCGTCGGGAAATAGCACTGTGCTATTTGTGAAGTTCATCATCTGCAATTCAATCACTAAATTAGATGGTTAGCATTATTTAGATGACTAGTTTCGATGTGATCGTGATTGGGGCCGGACACGCCGGCGTCGAGGCTGCGTGGGCGGCGGCCCGGCTTGGTTGCTCAGTTGGTCTGTGCACGTTGTCCCCGGATACTGTGGCTTTGATGCCGTGCAATCCCGCCGTGGGGGGAACCGCTAAAGGCCATCTGGTCAGAGAGATAGACGCACTGGGTGGGTTGATGGGCCGAGCCATAGACGCGACGGGGGTTCAATTCAAGGTTCTCAATCGGAGTCGTGGACCCGCGGTCTGGTCGCCTCGGGCGCAGGCCGACAAGCGTCGGTACAGCGAATGGGTGCGGTGCACTCTCGCGGGCGAGCCAAACATCGAATGGCTTTTTGGTCGCGCTGGTCGGGTTCTCACCAGCGGCCACCAAGTGACGGGGCTCGCGTTCGAGGACGGGATCGAATACGCGTGCAGCTCACTGGTGATCACCACTGGGACGTTTCTCAATGGCCTGATTCATGTTGGCCGCGATCAGCGGCCCGCCGGACGAGCGGGGGAGCCGCCCTCGCGGGATCTGGCCGATTCGCTGAAGAATCTGGGCTTCGCTCGAGGGCGCCTGAAGACCGGCACGCCTCCGCGGCTGGCGCGCTCGTCGATCGATTTCGATTCAGCCGTTGCTCAGGGACTGTTCCACGTGGAACAGGGTGATGCCAAGCCGGTGCCATTTTCGTACATTGCCACAGCTCTCCCACGCAATCAGGTCGTCTGCCACCTGCTGCACACCAACGAGACAGTTCATCAACTTGTTCGTGAAAGCATCAGCGAGTCGCCACTCTTCAATGGTCAGATCGCTGGCATTGGACCGCGCTATTGCCCGTCGCTCGAAGACAAGGTGATTCGGTTTCCGCAACGCGACCGGCATCAGCTCTTTCTCGAGCCCGAGGGCCTGGACGTCGAGGAAATCTACGTCAACGGATTCTCGATGAGCCTTCCCGCGGAGCTGCAGGAGCGGCTGATTCACGCCTTGCCAGGGCTCGAACGTGCAAACGTCCTGCGTCCCGGATACGCGGTCGAGTACGACTTCATTCAGCCGACGGAGCTCAGGCCGACGCTGGAGACGCATCGCCTGCCCGGTCTTTTTCTCGCCGGCCAGATCAATGGGACGTCAGGATACGAGGAGGCGGCGGGGCAGGGAATTGTCGCGGGTATCAACGCGGGACGATCTGCAAAGGGCCAGTCCGCATTCGTCTTGCGGCGCGATGAGGCCTATATCGGCATCATGATCGACGATCTGGTGACCAAAGGGTGCCTCGAGCCGTATCGGATGTTCACCTCCCGCGCTGAGCATCGGCTCCTGCTCAGAACCGACAACGCCGACCTTCGTCTCACACCGAAGGGTCGCGATGTCGACCTCGTGGATGATGAGCGTTGGGAGAGGTTCCAGGCACGGCGCGCACGGTACGAGCGAAATATTGCCACGCTTTCGCGCACCTGGATTCGCCTAGGCGACGGTCCGCGGATGCCTGCCGCACAAGCGCTCCGGCGGCCGGACGTCAGCCTGGAGGCGCTCTATGACGGTGCAGATGTAGTCCTCGATCTCCGCGAACTCGATCGCGATTTGGACCTGATTTCGGCCGAGACCGCCGCCAAGTATGAGGGCTACCTGCAGCGGCAATCCCAGGCTGTCGAACGGAGCCGACGGCAGGAGGAAACTCGAATCCCGCGAGGATTTCCGTTTGGACAAGTGCCTGGCCTCTCTCGGGAGGTGGTGCAACGGTTCACGCAGATTCAGCCCGAAACGCTCGGACAAGCCCTGCGAATCCCGGGTGCGACTCCTGCGGCCGTTGCGGTTGTTTCGGCCTATTTGCGGCAATGGCTGGCCAGACGTCCGCTCGCCTCAGAGTCTGAGGCGCACGAGTGAGTGCGCGTGAGTTTCGCGACCGCCTGCTTCGCCGCGCGAGGCGCGCTGGAGTCGAGGTCGGCCCGGAGCTCGCGGAGTCGCTCGAGCGGTATTACACGCTCCTGTCGAAGTGGAACGCCAAGATCAATCTGACTTCGCGGCTCCCGCCTGCCGGTGAGGATGAAGGAATCGATCGTCTCCTGATCGAGCCGCTCGTCGCGGCCCGTCATGTGGCTGCGTCGGCCACGTTGGCAATCGATATCGGGTCTGGCGGGGGATCGCCGGCGATCCCTCTCGCTCTGGCCGTGCCGCGGCTCAGGATTCGAATGGTGGAATCGAAAACGCGGAAAGCGGTCTTTCTCCGCGAAGCCTTGCGCGTGCTTGACCTCGGGCGGGCTCAAGTGGAGACGACTCGCTTCGAGGAACTGCTCACACGGCCGGAGTTACACGAAGGCTTGGACCTGGTGACCATTCGCGCAATACGTGTCGAGCCGCGCACCCTCCTCAGCTTGCAAGCATTTCTTCGATCGCGAGGTCAACTCATGTTGTTCCGGGGTCCCGGGGGTTCAGACGTCGCCGACGCTCTCACGCCTCCCTTGAGCTGGCTCGCTACGTATCCGCTTGTCGAATCGCTGCGATCACGCTTGGTTGTGCTTCAAAAGAACCCAATCGGACGCGGGTGATGTTCCGGCAGAGTTCCACGTGGAACAGGATCCCTGTGGCCGTGCTTGCGCGGAGCCGCGAGCACGCGTAAGCTTCTGCGCAGTTCCGAGAACAACGCCTGCCGTATTAGGTCAAATACCAGAAATGCAACCGCCGGAATTCGTCACGCTGCCCGCCGCGCGGGAGGCTGTTCCCAAAGACTTGAAAGCAAAGGTAATAGCCGTCACCAACCAAAAGGGAGGCGTCGGAAAAACCACTACGGCCATCAACTTGGCCGCCGCCTTAGCGCTGGCTGGCGCACGCACCCTGGTCATCGACGTCGATCCCCAGGCCAACGCCACCAGCGGCCTCGGGCTCAAGGGCCAGGCCGCCAGCGGCGGCTCCATCTATCAGGCGCTCATGACCCCGGCGCCAGACCCCTTCGATTTCCTTCTCCCGACATCGGTTGAACACCTCTCGGTCGTCCCTGCCACGCGCGATCTCGCCGGCGCCGAGATCGAGCTCATCCCGGTCGCGGAGCGCGAGCGGCGACTCCAGACATTCATTGAGCCGTTGCGCAGCCAGTTTCAGTTCATCGTGATCGACTCGCCGCCGTCGCTCGGCCTGCTCACCTTGAACGCACTGGTCGCGGCGGACACCGTCCTGATCCCGCTCCACTGCGAGTACTTCGCCCTCGAAGGCCTTGCCGACCTCGTTGCCACGCTCCGCCGAGTGCGTGCAGTACTCAACCCCGCGCTGGATATCGAGGGTGTGCTGTTGACGATGAACGATGAGCGCACGAACCTGGGCCAGCAGGTCGCGCGTGACGTCAGGGAATTCTTCAAGGACAAGGTGTATCGCACGGTGATCCCGCGTAACGTGCGCCTGGCGGAAGCGCCGAGCCACGGCGTGCCCGTGATGACCTACGATGCGAAGTCCCGCGGCGCCGAAGCCTACGCGGCGCTCGCGCGGGAACTGATGGAGCGCAACAGAAAGGCGACCGATGGCTGATCGCAAACCTGCACTGGGCAAAGGCCTCAGCGCGCTGATTCCGGATGCATCCGAAGCGCTGTCGATGCCGCGGACATGGCTCGAGGTGGACATCGACCTGCTCGAGCCCAACGACTACCAGCCGCGCGGACCAATCGACAGCGAGCGGCTCGACGACCTTGCGCGATCGATCAAAGCCAACGGCATCATCCAGCCGATTGTCGCGCGGCGCATCGAGACGTCTGCAGGGCAGAGTCACACGCCGCGCTATCAAATCCTCGCGGGGGAGCGGCGGTGGCGTGCGGCTCAGCTCGCCGGCTTACATAAGGTTCCGGTTGTCGTCAAAGACGTGGCCGCCGGCGAGAAGAAGCGTCGTCTTGAAATGGCGCTCATCGAAAACATTCAACGGGAGAACCTGAACCCGATCGAGGAGGCACACGCATACCAGCGCCTCGTGACCGAGTTCAGCATGCGGCACGAAGACATCGCCACCGAGGTTGGTAAGGACCGATCGTCAGTGGCCAATACGGTGCGACTCCTCAAGCTGCCAGACGAAGTACGCGCCGAAGTTGCAACAGGGCGACTGTCCATGGGACACGCTCGCGCGATCGTGTCGCTCAGCAGCGAAGCCGAGCAGCGCAGTGTCGCGCGCGACGTGCTGGCGCGAGGGCTTTCGGTCCGCGAGACCGAGGCGATTGTCAAGGATCTCGCTGCGCCATCGAGCGCCAAGCACGCGAAGCTTGAACACAAGCTCAAGGACGTCCACACGCGCGCGGCCGAAGAGCAACTCCGTTTGGCCCTCGGCACGGCCGTTGGGATCAAGCGTCGCGGAAAAGGCGGTGTCGTCGAGATCGCGTTCTCGAACGAAAACGAGCTGCAGCGCATTTACGAGTTCTTGACTGAGCGACGATAGCCAGCAGGTCACTTGGCAACCGCGGTGTCGGATGTCGCCGACAAAACCCCAGCCGCAGATTCCGCAGATTTCACAGATCCGGCATCTGTCGCAACTCGCTGGAGCACGTCGGACAGGAAGGCACAAGTGAGCCCTGTACCCTTTGTCATTCAAGGTAAGCGCCGGAGCACCGTTAGGTGCGGAGGCGCCCACAGAGCTGGTGGCGAGCCGCGGTGCGTTTCCGTGTGCCGCACCTGTGGAGAATCTATCGCCAACAAGGTCGGCGGCCTCGCCGGGAGTGCCGAAGTGAGCCGGTGCCGTGAGCACCTGCGGTGGACATGCGCCCCGGCGAGGTTGTCCGTGGTGGAGACTCCAGTGGGGAGTTGCGCCGTGAGCGCCAGTACAGGGGTGAGACGCCACCGCGGTCGGTCGAGGAGACGAGAGGAGGAGGCCTTGCTCGACGCACAGTGGTTTGTCGGTATTGATTGGGGGCTGGAGGCGCACGAGATCTGCATAGTGGATCGAGCTGGTGAGATCTGTGACCGCCGCCGCGTGCGTCACAGCGCCACGAGTTTACAGGCGTTTGTGCAGTCACTGGTTGAGCGTGCGGCGGGCGACCCCACGCGGATCGCCGTGGCGATCGAGGTGCCGCGGGGCGCCGTGGTCGATGTGCTCGTGGAACGCGGCTTCGGGGTGTATGCGATCAATCCGAAGCAGCTCGATCGGTTTCGCGATCGGTTTACGACCGCGGGCGCGAAGGACGATCGGCTCGATGCCCTGGTCGCGGCGGAGTCCTTGCGCACCGATGCGCATGCGTTTCGGCGGGTGCACCTGGATCATCCGCTCCTCATTCAGTTACGCGAATGGTCGCGGCTCGACGAGGACTTGGGGATCGAGCTGACGCGCGTGACGAATCAACTGCGCGACCTGGTCTATCGCAGCGCACCGGGCCTCCTCACCCTGTGTCCGGCGGCTGACGAACCCTGGCTGTGGGCGTTGCTGGACGCAGCGCCGACACCGGCCGCCCCAGGGCGCCTCTCCGCCCGGCGCGTTGAACGCCTGCTGCGCGCCCATCAGATCCGACGGCTCGACGCGGCCGCCGTGCGGGCGGTCTTGCAAGCGCCCGTCGAGACCGCACCGGGGGTGGTCGAGGCCGTCGCCGATCATCTGCAGCTGCTGCTCCCGCGCATCGAGTTGATCGCGGCGCACCGCAAAGTCGCCCTCCGGCGGTTGGAGCACTTGCTGGATGCGCTGGTCGCCCAGGAACCGGCGCCGGGGGACCAGCGCGAGCATTCTGACGTCGCTATTGTCCGCTCCATGCCAGGAATCGGGACGCGCGTCGCCGCCAAAATGCTCGCTGAAGCCTCGCAGCCGCTGGTGGCGCGAGCGTATCACGTCGTGCGCGCGTCCATGGGTGTCGCACCGGTCACCGCGCAGAGTGGCCGCCGGCGGACCGTGTCGATGCGGTATGCGTGTAATCGCCGGTTACGTCAGGCCGGCTTTCATTGGGCCTCGAACGCGATTCAACACGATCCGCACAGCCGCGCGTACTACACGACGTTGCGTGCGCGTGGGCAGACGTACGGCCATGCCCTGCGCTGCGTGGCGGACCGGCTGCTGCGCGTGCTCATGGCGTTACTCGAGCGAGGCCAAGTGTTTGACGCAGAATACCGACGACCGCTCTCCGCTGCCGTCTCCGAGGCTTGACAAACGGTGGGGAGTCCACCGCCGGTCAAAGACCGGCGGTATGCGTGAATGAGAGTGTCCCGATCGAAAAAGCCCGGAGTTGCAGGTGGCTCTTTCAATCGGGACACTTTCATTCACGCGAGCGGCTTCCAGTCGCTGGGCTCACTCGTATCTGCGGCATCTGCGTCATCTGCGGCTTGTTCTTATGTCTGCGTCATCGGTGGCTTCGGTCATCGCCCAGAGACTACAATCCCCCCATGTCGATGTTTGCATCGAAGCGCCGACTGACCGAGATGGTCAGTTGCGCTGGTTGAGCGAGCAAACTCGCCCCAGGCGAGCTCGCTCAGGTCCTGAGCCACCTTCAGCCGCTTCCCGATCCGCGAGTTCTCGTCGACTTCAGGACTCACGACGATGCCGGTGTGTACTTGTGGGAGGGCGGTCCGGCGCTCGTGCAGACAGTAGACTTCTTTACGCCGATCGTTGACGACCCATACATCTATGGGCAGATCGCAGCGGCAAACTCGCTGAGCGATGTCTACGCCATGGGCGGCCGGCCGCTGACGGCGCTTGCGATCGCCGGGTTCCCGAAGACCGGGCTGGAGCACGAGACGATCGAAGCCATCTTTCAGGGCGGCCTCGACAAGCTGCACGAGGCGGGAGTTGCGCTGCTTGGCGGCCATACCGTGCAGGACGAAGAAATCAAGTTCGGCTATGCCGTGACTGGTGCGATCGACCCGGCAAAAATGCTGACCAATGCCGGCGCGCAGCCAGGGGACGCCCTGATACTCACCAAGGCGCTCGGCACCGGGATTATCGGCACGGCGATTAAGTTCAAGCACGCGAAGGCAGGAATGGTCGATGCCGCGGTTTCGTCGATGCGCATGCTCAACAGGGCCGCTGCCGAAGCCCTCACGACGATCGACGGGGTCCATGCGTGCACGGACATCACGGGATTCGGCCTGGTTGGCCACGCCAGCGAGATGGCGGTCGCGAGCCACGCGACCTTGAACATTCGCGCCGAGGACGTTCCTGTGTTCGACGGCGTTCTGGAGATCGCACGCAAGAACCGGTCGGGCGGCCTCCTGAGCAACCGTGAACATTTCGAGTCCCATGTCGATCTGGCGTCCACCATTCGGGAGTCGCGACAGGATCTCCTGTTCGATCCCCAGACGTCGGGTGGTCTGCTGGTTGCCATCGATCAGCTTCAAGCCGATTTGGCGCTACAACTCCTTGCCGGGGTAGGGGTTAGCGCTGTCCGCATCGGTAGCGTGGCGCCTGCCGGTGAAAAGCCCATCGTTGTTAGGTGATACGACCTAGACAAACGGGGACCGTGCAACCCCAACGAACGGGTCCGGCAACCTGCGTGTGGTATAAATAATCGTTTGCTCCCGCGAAATTATTCGGTTCATTTGTGATCCCCGATCTCTCGGCCCTTTGGGTCATCGTCGCGCTGCTGACGTGCACCTTTCTTGTGAACAGGTTGATCTTCCAGCCAGTGTTGCGAGTCATGGAAGCGCGGTTGCGGGCTGTCGCCGATGCCCGTGAACTGGCGCAGTCCGCGTCGGATCGTGCGGCGGTTGCGACGACCGAATACGCGCAGCAGCTCAACGTGGCGCGCAGTGAGGTCTACCAGCAAATGGACGAAAAGCGTCGGTCCGCACTCGACGCGCGGGCGGCGCTTCTTGGCGAGACTCGCGCAACGGTTGAGCGCGAGCTCAAGGACGCGACCGACCGCTTGAAGCAGCAAGCCGACGAAGCGCGCGGTTCGCTCGATCGCGAAGCCGATGCGCTCGCGGGCGCAATCGTGTCGCGCGTGCTCGGGCGCGCGTCGTAGGTCACGGAACGCAGAATCACAGAGCAGTATGGACGAGCGGCAAGGGAAACGAACGGCCAGCTGAACGCTTGTGAATTTAATGAACAAGGTCCTCCCGATCCTCGGCGTTCTCGTGCTCCTGGCAAGTGCCGCAGGGGCGCAGCCCGAACACCCAACGCCGGCACCGGCGGGCGGGCACGAGTCCGCCGCCGGGGAGCATACGGAAGACCAGGAACACGGCGGCATGTTCGCCGGATTGCTCTGGCCAACCGTCAACTTTGCGATTCTGGTCGGCGGCCTGTGGTGGTTCTTGAAGGACCCTCTGTCCGGCTACCTGCGCGATCGCCACAGTTCGATTCGCAAGGATCTCGTCGAGGCGGCCGCGGTGAAGTCGGCTGCGGCCGCACAACTGGCCGAGATCGACCGCAAGATTCAGGCGCTGCCCGGCGAGATTGCCGCGCTCCGCAAGCGTGGCGCTGAAGAGATCGCCGCCGAAGAACAACGTATCTCCACGATGGCCGCGACCGAGCGCGAACGGTTGCTGGAGCAGACGCGCCGCGAAATCGACGTGCACCTGCGCCTTGCCAAGCGCGAGCTCGTGGAGCACACGGCCAATCTGGCCGTGCAACTTGCCGGAGATCGCTTGCAGCAACACATCACTCCGGACGATCAGAATCGACTCGTGGACCGCTACCTGGATCAAGTGAAGCGCGGCGAAGCCGCACGCTGAGCGCTCATGTCCCTACGCACCTCGGCCACTCGGTACGCAAAGGCGCTCCTCGCCGTCGCCATCCAAGAGTCTGATCCAGCGCGCATCGAGGCAGATCTCAGCGCTGTAGTGGATGTGATGAAGGAGCATGCCGACGCACGTCGAGCCATGCTGAGTCCGGCAATTCCGCAGACCGTGCGGGTCAACGTTGTTCAGGCGCTCACCGATCACCTCGGCACGCAGCCACCCGCAGCAAAGCTTCTGGCGTTGCTGGCGGGTCGCGCTCGCCTCGAACTGCTGCCTGATCTGCTCGAGGTCTACCGCGAGCGACTGCTGGCGCACCGGAACATCGTCCGCGCCGAGGTCCGCGCGGCCGTGCCGCTGCAGGACGACAAGGTGCAGGCGCTTGAAAAGAGCCTCGGCCAGTTGACGGGCAAACAGATGCAGATCGAACTCGCCGTCGATCCGGCGCTCATCGGCGGCGTCGTCGCCAAGATTGGCAGCATCGTGTACGACGGCAGCATACGGACGCAGCTGGAACGGATGAAGCAGCAGCTCGTGAAGAATGCGTAAGGACGACAGAGATGAACCTCAAAGCTGACGAAATCTCCAAGATCATTCGCGAACAGATTGGCAGCTTCGCCGTCGATGTCGACGTGGCCGAGGTCGGCACGGTGACGTCGCTGGGTGACGGCATTGCGCGGCTGCACGGGTGTGAGCGCGCCATGGCCGGCGAGATGCTCGAATTCCCGCATGGCGTGTTCGGCATCGCGCTCAACCTCGAGGAGGACAGCGTCGGATGCGTGCTGCTGGGCGAGTACCGCGAAATCCACGAGGGCGACCCGGTGAAGCGTACGGGCCGCATCATCTCGGTGCCTGTTGGTGAAGAGATACTCGGGCGGGTCGTGAATGCACTTGGGCAACCTCTGGACGGCAAGGGCCCGATTCTGACGCAACAGTTTGCGCCGATCGAGCGACTCGCGCCCGGCGTCGTGGCTCGTCAGCCCGTGCGCGAGCCGATGCAGACCGGGCTCAAGGCGATCGACGGCATGGTGCCGATCGGCCGAGGCCAGCGCGAGCTGATCATCGGCGACCGACAGACGGGCAAGACGGCGGTTGCGCTGGACACGATCCTGAATCAAAAGGACACGGGTGTCGTTTGCATTTACAACGCCATCGGTCAGAAGCAGTCGACCATCGCCCAGCTGGTGCGCATCCTCGAAGAGAGCGACGCACTGCGCTACAGCATCATCGTCGCGGCCGCCGCCTCTGATCCGGCGCCGATGCTTTACATAAGCCCGTACTCGGCAACGGCGATGGGGGAGTATTTCCGCGACAGTGGACGGCATGCGCTGCTCGTATACGACGACCTCTCGAAGCACGCGCAGGCGTACCGCGAAATCTCGCTCCTGCTTCGTCGTCCGCCCGGCCGTGAGGCGTACCCGGGCGATGTCTTCTATTTGCACTCGCGCCTGCTGGAACGCGCTGCAAAACTCAACGACGAAAACGGCGGCGGTTCGCTGACCGCGCTTCCCATCATCGAAACGCAGGCCGGTGACTTGTCGGCGTACATCCCGACGAACGTGATCTCGATCACAGACGGCCAGATCTTCCTCGAGTCGGATCTGTTCAACCAGGGTGTGCGACCGGCCATCAACGTTGGGAACTCGGTCTCGCGCGTCGGCGGCTCGGCCCAGATCAAAGCGATGCGCCAGGTCGCCGGCACGCTGCGTCTCGACCTCGCGCAGTACCGCGAGCTGGCGGCGTTCGCACAGTTCGGCTCCAGCGATCTGGACAAAGCCACCCAGCAGCAGCTCAATCGGGGCGCGCGGTTGGTCGAACTGCTCAAGCAGCCGCAATATCAGCCGCTGCCAGTCGAGAAGCAGGTCGCCATTCTGTACGCCGGCACGCAGGGCCTGCTCGATCAGATTGCCGTACCGGATGTGCGGGCCTACGAAGAGCAGTTTCACCGATTCATGGAATCGCGCTTCGGCAACGTTCTGGAGTCTATTCGCGAGAAAAAGAACCTGGACGACGAGATCAAGAAGGCGCTCGGCGCGGCAATCAAGGAGTTCACCGAGCAGTTTACAGCGTCGCGCGCCGTGGGCGCCCCGGCGTAGCGATGCCAGGGATCAGGCCCCAGGGATCAGTCACGAAAGGTCTTCGTGCTGACTGGGGCCTGGCGCCTGAGGCCTGAGGCCCGATATGCCCTCACTCATTGACATTCGCCGCCGCGTGCGCGCAGTGAAATCGACGCAGCAGATCACGAAGGCCATGAAAATGGTCTCATCGTCAAAGCTCCGTCGCGCGCAGGAGCGAATTCTCCGCAGCCGGCCGTATGCACAGGAAATGCTGCGCGTGTTCAACAACCTGGCCGCGCGGACCGACGAGGTGCGGCATCCCCTTCTGCAGGAAAAAGCCGCCGGCCGCACGCTGCTGATTGTCATCACCGCGGACCGTGGGCTGGCTGGGAGCTTCAACGCCAACGTGATCAAAGGTGCTGCCGAGTTCATTTCCGGGCAGCCCAAGGACGCCGGCCGTGAGATCGCCCTGGCCCTGGTTGGGCGCAAGGGCCGCGACTTCTTCATGCGCCGCGGGTTCGACGTGCGCTACGAGGAAGTCGGCTTGTTCCAGAACGTGAAATGGAGTCACGCGCAGGCCATTGCGAACACGGCGATCAAAGAGTTCAGCGACGGGGATGTCAGCTCGGTGTATCTGGTCTACAACGAATTCCGCTCGATCATGGTGCAGCGAGTAGCGGTCGAGCGCCTGCTGCCGATCGCGAATCTGGCGGGCACAGAGAACGCAGACGGCTCGACGATGAGCGACCCGTCGGCGAAGGTGGAGTATCTGTTCGAGCCGACGCCCGAGGAGCTGCTCAAAACGCTGTTGCCGTTTCACGTCGCGGTGCAGGTGAATCGTGCGCTCCTCGAGTCGTCAGCGGCCGAACACGCGGCGCGGATGACCGCCATGGACAGCGCGACCCGCAATGCACGCGAGATGGTCGATCGGCTCACGCTTTACATGAACAAGGTGCGTCAGGCCGCCATCACGCGCGAAATCATCGAGATTGTCGCCGGGGCGGGGTCAGTGTGACGGACACGCGTGTCGCGGGACTGAAGTCCCGCGCTACATGCGTGAGGTGGATGAGGAGCACGCGGATTCAGGCGGTAACAGTCCCCTTGCCCCGTAGCGCGGGCCTTTAGTCCCGCGAACAAGAAAAGATATGGCAACAACAACAGCAAGCCCCACAGCACCCAAAGTCGGCAAGGTGATCCAGATCATCGGCCCGGTCGTGGACGTCGAGTACGAGGGTGGGTTCCTGCCCGCCATCTACAACGCGATCAGCATCACCGGCGAGGTCGGCGGCGCGAAGGTCGAAATCATCTGCGAGGTGCAGCAGCACCTGGGGGAGGGCCGGATCCGGGCGGTTGCGATGAAGCCAACCGATGGTCTTCAGCGCGGCATGAGTGCCGCCGATACGGGGGCGCCTATCTCAGTGCCGGTGGGTGCTGCGACGTTGGGACGGGTGCTCAACGTGCTGGGCGAACCCGTGGACTTTCCCGACCGCCCGGTCGAGGCGACCGAACGGTGGCCGATTCACCGACCTGCACCGTCACTGGTCGATCAGTCGACCGAGCTCAAGATGTTCGAGACGGGGATCAAAGTCATCGACCTGCTCGAGCCGTATTTGACCGGCGGCAAGATTGGCCTCTTCGGCGGCGCCGGCGTCGGCAAGACGGTCATCATCATGGAGCTCATTCACAACATCGCGCTGAAGCACGGTGGCGTGTCGGTGTTCGGCGGCGTCGGCGAACGCACGCGCGAGGGCAACGACTTGTGGCTCGAGTTCCAAGAGTCAGGCGTGATCGACATAAAAGATCCGTCGAAGTCACGCGCGGCACTTGTCTACGGTCAAATGACCGAGCCACCCGGCGCGCGTCAGCGGGTGGGGCTGTCCGCGCTCACGGTCGCCGAATACTTCCGGGACGCGGAAGGCAAGGATGTGCTGCTCTTCATCGACAACATCTTCCGGTTCACGCAGGCGGGCTCTGAAGTCTCGGCACTGCTCGGCCGGATGCCCAGCGCGGTCGGCTATCAGCCGACGCTGCTGACCGAAATGGGCGAGTTGCAGGAGCGCATCACCTCTACGAAACGGGGCTCGATCACGTCGGTGCAGGCCATCTACGTGCCTGCCGACGACTACACGGATCCCGCGCCAGCCACGACCTTCGCGCATCTCGACGCGACCACGAACTTGTCGCGGCAGATCGCTGAGCTCGGGATCTATCCGGCAGTCGACCCGCTGGCATCCACGTCCCGCATTCTGGACCCCCGCGTCCTCGGCGAGGAACACTACAACGTCGCCCGTCAGGTGAAGCAGATCCTGCAGCGCTACAAGGACCTTCAGGACATCATCGCGATTCTCGGCATCGACGAGCTGTCGGAAGAGGACAAGCTCGCTGTCTCACGTGCACGCAAGATTCAGCGGTTCCTTTCACAGCCTTTCTTCGTGGCCTCGCAGTTCACGGGCCGTGAAGGCAAGTACGTCGCGATCGCCGACACGATCAAAGGGTTCAAAGAAATCGCGGAGGGCAAGCACGACGGCGTGCCCGAGCAGGCGTTCTACCTGCAAGGCACCATTGAGGAAGCACTGGAAAACGCCAAGTCGATGAAGCAGTAACCACGAGACGATGCACGCAAGCACCGAAGCACGGAATTGTTTTTTGAAACCCACGGGTCCGTGTTTCTGTGCTTCCGTGCACCGTACGTGACAGGACGCCATGGCACTGCCAACAAAGCTGGAACTGAAAATCGTCACGCCCGACCAGTCGCTCTCGTATGAGGTCGACGAGGTTGCAATGCCCGGTCAGGAGGGGGACTTTGGCGTGTTGCCGGGTCACACGCCCCTCTTCGCCGGCTTGCGCACCGGAACGATGTGGTACCGTCAGGGCGCTGAAAAACACTATCTGGCAGTGTCGGTCGGATTTGCCGAGGTCTTACCGGATCGCGTGACGGTGCTGGCGCAGGTTGCCGAGCGCGCCGAAGACCTCGACGAGGAACGCGCCCAGGCAGGCATGGCGCGCGCCGAGGAGATGTTGCAGCACGTGCCGGTGGAGATAGACTTCGAACGCGCGCGCCTGTCACTCCTCAAGACGTTGCAGCAGCTTCAGGCTGAATCGCGGCGCGGGGGCCATCACTGAACTCTAAATGCTTCACAACCTCCGCGCGCTTGTCCGCTACCGCGGGCTGATTCAGACACTCGTTGCGCGCGATCTCAAGGCGCGTTACCGCGGATCGGTTCTCGGGTTTTTCTGGTCGTTCATCAATCCGCTGCTCCTGCTGCTGATCTATTCGTTCGTCTTCACGACGGTGCTGCCCGCCGCCCACACCGTCGACCTTCAGCCCTACGCGCTCTTCATGTTTTGCGGCATTCTGCCGTGGACGTGGTTCTCGTCGTCGATTCTGGAGTCTTCCAACGTCCTGATCTCGGGTGGCAATCTGATCAAGAAAGTCCTGTTCCCGGCCGAAGTGCTGCCGATCGTCACGGTGTTCGCGAATCTGGCGCACTTCTTTCTCGGGCTGCCGATTCTTGTGGCCTTCCTGATCTATTACCGGCGCCCGCTCGATCCCGTCGAACTGCTCTGGTTTCCCGTAATCGTCTTCGTGCAGCTCTTTCTCCTGCTGGGCCTGTCACTGCTCGTCTCGGCCTTGACGGTTCACTTCCGCGATTTGAAAGACATCCTGGGCAACCTGCTCACGTTGTGGTTTTTCGCGACGCCCATAATTTACCCGATGACGCAGGCGCCCGAGCAGTATCGCTGGCTCCTGAACCTGAACCCCATGACACACTTGGCGATCTCGTATCAGGAAGTGCTCTTCTACATCGGCCCCCACGGCCATTGGAAGTGGCTCATGGCCCTGCTGGCCGGTTCTGTCGTCGTGTTCTTCGCGGGATACTTTGTGTTCGACCGGCTTCGTGATTCCTTTGCGGAGGAGGTATGACGGACGTTGCACGGAAGCACCGAAGCACAGAGGATTTGTTAATGGGTCCGCGCTTCCGTGCATCGTGCGTGATCGCATGAATGCCATCGACGTCGTCAACGTCTCCAAAGTTTACCGGCGCTACGCACGGAAGAAGCAGTTCGCCACGCTCAAGTCGGCGCTGCTGAAGGGCAGTCTGATCCGGGATCTGCAGCCGGACGAGACCTTTCCGGCCTTGCGAGGTGTAACGTTCACCGTCCCGAAGGGCTGCACCTACGGCATCATCGGGCGCAACGGATCTGGCAAATCCACGCTGCTCAAGTGCGTCGCAGGAATCACGCGGCCGAATGACGGCACGGTCCGCGTGGACGGTCGGATCTCGGCCCTCATCGAGCTTGGCGCCGGGTTTCACCCGGAAATCTCGGGCCGTGAGAACGTTTTCATCAACGGGATCATGCTCGGTCTTACGAAGCGCGAGATCCAGCACCGTTTCGACGAGATCGTCGAGTTTGCCGAGCTCGAGGATTTTATCGACGCCCCGGTCAAAACCTATTCCTCGGGCATGTACATGCGTCTCGGGTTTGCGGTTGCGGTCCACGTCGATCCTGACGTCCTGCTGATCGACGAAGTGTTGGCCGTCGGCGACCAGTCGTTCACCGTCAAATGCCTGGACAAGTTTGCCGAGTTCAGACGTCGGAACAAAACGATTCTGCTGGTGACACATTCGCTGGATCTCGTGGAGAAGTTTTGCGACCGTGCGCTGTGGCTCGACAAAGGCAAGACCCTGGCAGAAGGGGAACCGAAGCGAGTTGTCGCGTCCTATTTGATCGACGTTGAAAAGTCAGAGGAACAGGAGCTCGCGCGAGACGAGGCGGTCGCGATCGCACGGGTAGGGACGGTTCGCGAACCGCCCCCACGGTCGGCCGCCCAACCAGTCGATGTCGTGACTACACCGGCCAACATGTTCCAGGCAACCGAAGGCCGCTGGGGATCTCGTGAAGTAGAGCTCACCGATGTCACGCTTCTCGGGGCTGACGGCACGCCGGGCCATGTCTTTCAGTCGGGCGACCCGCTCGAGGTTCGCGTCAAGACACGGGTGCACCAACCCACGACGGACTTTGTGTTCGGCATCGGGTTCTTCAACGCCGACGGCATCTGCTGCTACGGAACCAACACGAACCTCGAGGAACTGGAGCCTGCCGAGATCGGCGGCGAAGGGGAAGTGAGATTTCGCATTGCAAGCCTGGACCTGGTGGAGGGCACCTACAAGATAGACGTCGCGGCGCACAAGCTCGATGGGTATCCCTACGACTACCATCGCCTGCTGTACACCTTCCGCGTGAAGTCGCGCACCAAGGATGTCGGCATCTATCGACCGGAGCACCGCTGGGAGTTCACCCCCAACATCCGCTTCAAGGCGCCCCCTCAACCGTGACCGAAGTCCACACCGCCATCGCCCATGCCGCTGATCTTCGACGGCGTGGGATGCGAATCGTCTTTACGAACGGTGTTTTTGATCTGCTCCACCCTGGCCACGTGCGATATTTGCAGGCGGCGCGGGCGCTGGGGGATGCGTTGATCGTCGGGATCAACTCGGACCGCTCGGCGCGCGCCCTGGCGAAGGGCGATGACCGCCCGATCAATCACGATGTCGAGCGGGAAGAGATCGTGGCCGCGCTGGCCTGCGTCGACGCGACCGTCATCTTCGACGAAGACACGCCGCACGACATCGTCGCGGCGTTGCAGCCCGATGTCCTGGTGAAGGGTGCTGACTGGGCGGAGGGCGCCATTGTCGGCGCGGATATTGTCGAAGCGCGTGGCGGGCAGGTCGTCCGGATCGATCTCGCTGAGGGCTATTCGACGACCAAACTCATCGAGAAGATACGGCGAAACCCTTAGAATAGAAACCTGTCAACTGCCACGTCACTTTCCGTTCGTGCGCTGCTCAGCAGCGCGATCGCGAGAGTCGGGCTCTCCGGTCGTGCAAGCGCGCGCACTGGCCTGACGCCGCCGGGCAGGGCGCTCGCGGTGGCGGCCGCTGCGCACGCCGCACGCGATGCCGTGTTGCTGTGGGTCGTTCCCACTGACCCCGATCTCGAGAGCGCGACCAGTGATGTCAGATTTTTCCTCGGCGCCCTCGAAGCCCTCCCGGACGCGGTCGTGGATCGGCTCGTCCTGCCGTTGCCGTCCCACCAGGTTGATCCGTACCGCGGGCTTGCGCCGCACTTCCGGGTCAGCTCCGCACGCGCGCGGGCACTGCACGCGGCCGCCCTCGGTTCCGCACGTGTGATCGTCGCCTCTGCCCAGGCGCTATTGCCGCGCCTGGCGCCGCCGGAGTCGGTGCTGGCCACGTCCTTCGATCTGCGCTCAGGCGTAGAGATCGATCCCCATGCGCTTGCCGAAATCCTCGTCGATGGCGGTTACGAGCGACAGGACCCGGTCGACGAGCACGGGGAGTTTTGTTTGCGCGGCGGCATCCTTGACGTTTATCCCGCTGGTGAGGAAACGCCAATCCGCGTGGAGTTCATCGGCGACTCCGTCGAGTCGATTCGAAGGTTCGATCCGGGAACGCAGCGATCGATCGAGACGTTGGATCAGTTTCAGATTGTTCCAGTTCGGGAGCCTGATGGTCGGGCTGAGGCGGGTTCCCGCGCCGCTGAGCCAGCGAGCATCTTCGATTACCTTCGCGCGTCACGAGCGATGCGAGTCATCGTGTCCGAGCCGACTGACGTGCGCACCCAAATCGACAAGTGGAGTGAACAGCTTCAGGCCTCGTTTGACGATCGCAGCGGCGAGAAGGCGCCACCGGGCGGCGAGCGACGGCCGCCACACGAGTTGATGCTGTCCTGGACCGACATCGAGCGAGCCGTCGCCGATGCGACGACGCTCGAAGAACTTGCAATCGGCAGTGACGAGACGCCGGGCACAGCACATGTGGCCAGCCAGCCCGCGCAGGAGTTTCGCGGACGAATCGCCGACTGGATTGCCGATGTGCGACAGGCACGTGAGCGCGGCGAAACCGTGCTGTTCGTGGCAAGCACGCACGGCCGCGCGGAGCGGACCGTTGAACTGCTCCGCGATTACGAGATCCGTGCGCTGCTGGCTGCACAGGCCGATGAGCGGGTCGAGGGTGCTGTTCTGGTCGCTGAAGGATTGCTGTCACGGGGCATTCGGTTGCCCGACGCCGCCCTTCAGATCTACGCCGAGACGGACATCTTCGAGGAGGACCGACGCCGCATCACGACGAGCCGCAAGCGGTCGCTCGCCGCAACGTTCCTGTCGGATCTCCGCGACTTGAAGGTCGGCGATTTCATCGTCCACGTTGACAACGGGATTGGCCAGTTCGTCGGGCTCAAGCAGCTCTCCGTCGGCTACGGCGACATCGTCCAGGAGTTTCTCGAGCTTCGATATCACGGCGACGACAAACTCTTCGTGCCCGTCGAGCGCCTGGATCTCGTGCAGAAGTACACGGGCGCGGGAAGCCCTGCGCTCGATCGGCTTGGCGGCACGTCCTGGGAGAAGGCGAAGAAGAAGGTCAAGAAGGCCATGCGCGACATGGCCGAGGAGCTTCTGAAGCTTTACGCGGCGCGACGCGCGATGCCCGGCCATGCATTCTCGGCCGACACGCATTGGCAGGAAGAGTTCGAGGATGCCTTCGAATGGGACCTGACACCTGACCAGGCGACAGCGATTGCCGATATCAAGCGGGACATGGAAGCGCCGATGCCGATGGATCGGCTTCTGTGCGGCGACGTGGGGTACGGCAAAACGGAAGTGGCGATGCGTGCCGCGTTCAAAGCCGTGATGGACGGCAAGCAGGTGGCATTTCTGGCGCCAACGACAGTTCTCGCATTCCAGCACGTTGAAACCCTGAAGCACCGGTTCGCGGCGTTTCCGGTGCGTGTGGATGTGGTGAACCGCTTCCGCTCCTCGCAAGAGACCAAAGCCATTCTGGAGAACCTCCAGGGCGGGCGCCTCGACATCCTGGTGGGAACGCACCGGCTGCTGTCGAAGGACGTGCAATTCAAGGATCTCGGATTGTTGATTGTCGACGAGGAGCAGCGCTTTGGTGTCGCGCACAAGGAGCGTATCAAGCAGATGCGCAAGAAGGTCGATGTGCTGACTATGACCGCGACGCCGATCCCGCGGACGTTGAACATGTCGCTTGTCGGCATTCGTGACATGTCGGTGATTGAAACGCCCCCCAAGGATCGCCTGGCCATTCAGACGAACGTCGTGAAGTTCGATGCCCAGGTGATTGGACGAGCAATTCGAACCGAGCTGGCGCGCAGTGGTCAGGTGTTCTTCGTGCACAACCGCATCGAATCGATCTTCTCGATGGGCAACCTGATTCAGCGACTCGTGCCGGAAGCGCGCATCGTCATTGGGCACGGCCAGATGGGTGAGCACACGCTCGAAAAAGCGATGCTCGAATTCATGGCCCATAAGGCCGATGTCCTGCTGTCGACGACCATCATCGAGAACGGGATCGACATTCCCAACGCCAACAGCATCGTCATCAATCGCGCAGATCGGTACGGATTGTCACAGCTCTATCAACTGCGCGGCCGCGTCGGGCGCAGCGACCGCCCGGCATATGCCTATCTGCTGATCCCGCCCGAAGAGGCGTTGTCGGCCGTTGCGCGCAAGCGGCTTGCCGCGATCCGGGAGTTCAGCGACCTCGGAAGCGGGTTCCGTATCGCCGCCCTGGATCTCGAGATTCGCGGCGCTGGCAATCTGCTCGGCGGCGAGCAGAGCGGACAAATCGACGCGGTTGGTTTCGAGATGTACATGAAACTGCTCGAGGAAACAATCCGCGAGTTGAAGGGTGAGGATCTCGAGGACGACCTGCGGGCAACGGTGAATCTGCGGATCGACTTCAGGATCGACGACAGCTATGTGCCCGACATGAACCAGCGCCTGATGATCTACCGGCGCATTGCGGCGGCTCGGACGGAAGACGAGTTGACGCGGATCATGGAGGAGATGCGCGATCGGTACGGACCACAGCCGATCCCCGTACTCAACCTCGCGGACTACGGGCGCATTCGTGTTCTGGCAGACGAGCTTGGGATCGAAAGCCTCGAGCGTGAAGGATCCGTGGTCGCTATTCGATTCAGAGAAAAGGCCAAGGTTGAACCGATGAGGGTCGTCAACCTCGTTCGGGAGCGCGCCGACCTGAAGCTGATTCCGCCCGTGACGCTCAAGATGGACCTGAAAACAAACCCCAAATCAGACGGGATGAGCGCGGCGGCCCTGAAGCATGCTCACCAGGCCCGAACAGCAGCGCACACGCCGTCTCGTGTCATGGGTCGCAGACCGCGAACCGAGCCGGCGTGGTGGACGGCCCGTGCCACGACGGGCGAGGTCACCGCCGGCTTCTCCAAGGCCGAAATCCTCAAGCCCAAGGAGGACGATCCTCGCGCCCCCGGCGGGATCCTTGACCGGGTGACCGAACTACTGGAGGATCTGCGCGATTGACGCAGAAACTGGACGCCTGGCCCCGCTGTGACAATTCGTTACAAACTGACGCGGAGGTGTGAAATGCGGCGAGTTGCGGCCCTCGTATTGGTTGCCGGTAGTGTCGTGGTCCCGCCGGCGGTCGCGCAGCAAAAACGCGCCCTGGAGCTCGCTGACTACTATCGAATCCAGTCCGTCAGTGATCCTCAGATCTCCCCGGACGGGCGACAGGTCGCCTTCGTCCGCAGCCTCATCATCGAGAGCGACAACGCACGTCAAACAGAGATTTGGATGGCGGCGACAGACGGTTCGTCGCCTCCGACACGCCTGACGAGCCAGGCGTTCAGTGCCTCGGCACCCCGATGGAGCCCGGATGGCGCGCTTCTGGCCTTCTCGTCTCGCCGTCGCGTACCAGGTGCAGACGACCGTGGATCGTCAACGTGGTTCCTGCGTATGGACCGTCCAGGAGGTGAAGCATTTCAAATTCCCGGCGTCGAGGGGACGCCGGTCTTCAGCCCCGATAACCAATGGATTGCCTTCACGCGGGCGTTGGCACCGGATGCGAAGCCCCCTGCCGCCACAGAATTCGAGCGCAAGATCGAGGAACGCTTCAAGGGTCGTGCCTTCGACTGGATGAACTACCGCTTTGACGGCCGCGGATACCTTCCCGATCAGCGCGATGTCGCGGCCACGCCGTCACGGGAGATTTACGTTGTGCCGCGCGAAGGGGGAACCGCCCGGCGCATCACCTCGATGGGTGTGGACGTGCAGGAGTTTGCGTGGCGGCCGGACAGCCAGGCGATCGGGTTCATTGCCAACGCGATGCAACGGGACGAATACGTCTACGACCGTGCGGATGTCTGGATCGTGTGGCTCGACAGCAGCACCTCTCCCCGCAGGGTCACCGACGATGGGTACGATCATGATTCGGTCGCGTGGTCGGCAGACGGAGCCGCGTTGTACTTCCGGCGGCAGATGGGACTGGATCAGGTCATTGCTTCAAAGCAGCAACACGGCGCGCCAGTCGATATCTACAAGGCAGCGGTAGAGTCGCAGATCAGTCGACGTGATAGCACTGGTCGCCCACTGTGGGCCCCAGTTCGGCTCGAGAACCTCACAGCCAACTGGGACTACCTGCCCGGTAGACCAATGGTGGGTGGAGACGGGCGCACCGTCTTCTTTTCATCCGGCATTTCTGGCAACGACCATCTGTTCAGCGTTCCAGCAGCCGGGGGCGCCGTGCAGCAGGTATCGCGCGGTGACCGTCAGCTCGGTTCCTTCAGCGCATCACGCGCATTCGACCGCTTTGTGTACACGGCAACAGATGTGCAGCGCCCGACGGAGATCTACAGCGCGGGACTGGACTTGAATGCGGCCCGTGAAAAGCGTCTCACCTCCTTCAACGATCCCTTGATGCGCGACATCGACCTCTCGTCATCGGAACGCGTCCTGGCAAAGAGCCCCGACGGCACCGAGGTCGAGGGCTGGTTGCTCAAGCCGCGCGGTACGCCCGCGGGCACACGCTGGCCCATGATCGTCGCAATGCACGGCGGTCCCCACGGCGCGTACGGCAACAGCTTTGCGTTTCAGTTTCAGCTCTGGGCCGCGAATGGCTATGCCGTGCTTTACACGAACCCGCGCGGATCGACGGGGTATGGCGAAAAGTTCTTGTGGGGAACGTGGGGCGGATGGGGCAACCGCGACTTCGACGATGTGATAGCAGTAGTCGACGAATCAATCAAACGGTTCCCAATCGATGAACGGCGGATGGGCGCAACCGGGTACTCATACGGCGGGTTCCTCACCAACTGGGTGATCACCCACACACCCCGATTCGCCGCGGCCATCGTCGGGGCGGGCATCTCGAACTGGATCAGCGACTACGGAACCGCCGACATTCCGCGGACGAAGGAAAGCGAGTTCAACGGGCCGCCCTGGGAAACCGCCAGCATGGAGCTCTTGCTCAAACAGTCGCCGGTCATCTACGCGAAGAACGTCACCACGCCGACGATGTTCATTCACGGTGAAGCGGATCTCCGAGTGCCGATCGAGCAGGCCGAACAGATGTACGTGGCGCTCAAGAAACGGCGCGTCCCGGCACGCTTCGTTCGTTATCCGGAGATGTACCACGGTGGATGGTCGGCCTGGAACACCATCCATCGGTACCACCAGGAGCTGCTCTGGTGGGCCAAATACCTGACCTCGAAGCCGACTTCGACGCAGTAACGTCTGAACAGGGACCAGGGGATCAGGAAGGGAATCCCTGATAAACTAATGAATTCAGGTATTTGCCCATGAAACGTCATGCGCTTGCTCTTGCGCTCGTCATCGCCATTGCCCCAAGTCTGGCGGCTCGCTCGGACATCCTCGAACAGATTCTGGTGAAGGTGAACGGCGACATCATTACGAAAACTGACCTCGAGCAGCGACAGATCGCGGCGTTGCGTCAGGCCAACCCGAATTTTCGACCGGGCAGCGATGCCGAGCTCCGGAAGGCGCTGACCGACGTCACGCCGGAGGTCATCGTCAATGCCGTTGACGAGTTGCTGCTCGTTCAGCGAGGCCGCGAGCTCGGATACGCGCTCGGCAACGAGCAGTTCCGCAACATAGTCGAGAACATCAAGAAAGAGAACAAGCTCGAGACCGAGGAGGCGTTTCAGGCAGCACTCAAGCAGGAAGGGCTGACGCTCGAGGATCTTCGCAAGCAACTCGAGCGACAGATGCTCATCAGCCGCGTTCAGCAGATCGAGGTGCAGGGCAAGATTGCGGTGTCGGAAGACGAGGTGAAGCAGTACTACGAGACGTCCAAAGAGACATTCACCACGCAGCCACAACTGACGCTGCGCGAGGTTCTGGTCAACGTCCCGACCAGCGAAAAAGGCGTCAACGTGGCTGAAGACGACGCCGCGAAGGCCAAAGCCGAGGAGATTTACAAGCGACTCCAGGCCGGCGAGCCGTTCGCAAAGCTGGCGTCGGAAATCTCCGACTCGCCGTCGAAGGCCAACGGTGGACTGATCGGCCCGATCAGCCGCACCGATCTTTCCCCCGAGCTCCTGAAGGAGATCGAGCCGCTCAAGGTTGGTGAAATGACCCGCGTCCTTCGTACGACGCGCGGGTATCAGATCGTCAAGCTCGAATCGGCGACGCCCATCAAGGTGAAGACTCTCGATGAAGCCCGCGCGGAAATTGCCGACAAGATTGCCGCACAGAAACAACGCGGCCAGATGCGCCACTACCTGCAGCAGCTTCGGGCGCAGGCCATCATCGATTGGAAGAACGAGGAAGTAAAAAAAGCGTTCGAGGTCGGCGTGAAGATGCAGGCCGAAGCTGCGCCCACGCAGTGAGCTCAGCCCCTGATCCCCAGTGGTTCGCGGTCTGGACGCGGTCCCGACACGAAAAGCTCGTGCGCGATCAGCTGGCCGAGCGGCAAGTCGACGTGTTTCTTCCGACCATCACGAAGTGGAGCCGCTGGAAAGATCGCAAGAAGAAAATCGACTGGCCGCTGTTTCCGGGCTACTGTTTCGCGCGCTTTGATGCGGCCGATCGGTTGGGAATCCTCAAGTGTGACGGCGTCGTCACGATTGTCGGCGCAAACGGACAGCCGGCGCCGATCCCGGCGATCGAAATCGAAAGCATTCGTCAACTGCTTGCGAGCGAGCTGTCCTTCGACCCTTGCCCCCTCATTAAGGAAGGCATGATGGTCGAAGTGAAAGGCGGCCCACTCAAAGGTGTCGTCGGCCGGTTGATTCGCAAAGGCGCCCGCGCGCGCCTCGTGCTCTCCGTCGATTTGATTGGTCAGGCCGTGAGCGTCGAGGTCGACGCGGCCGATGTGAAGCCGGTACTGAAAAGCCGCTATGCAGATTGGTCCCGTAGCACTCGACTCACCACTTGTGGTTGCCCCGATGGCTGGCATGACCGATACGGCGTTCCGCCGTCTGGTCAAGCGCCAGGGCGGATGTGGCCTCGTGGTCACCGAGATGGTCAGCAGCGAAGGGCTCGTGCGCGGCATCGATCGAACGCTGGAATACGCCGAGTACACCGAGGAAGAGCGTCCGGTCGCGATTCAGATTTTCGGTGGGGATCCCGAGCGCATGGCCGAGGCCGCCCGCATCGTTGAGGGCATGGGCGCCAACATCGTTGACGTCAACATGGGCTGCCCTGTCCCGAAAATCGCCAAGCACAACGCCGGTTGCCGGCTGATGCGCGAACCGGAGCATGCGGCAACGATCATCGCGGCGATGGTCAAGGCCGTCACCATTCCCGTAACAGTCAAGATGCGAAAAGGGTGGGACGACGACGAGACCAATGCGAAGGATGTGGCGAAGCGTGTCGCGGATGCCGGCGCGAAAGCCATCACCATCCATGGGCGTACCGCGAAGCAGTCGTACGCGGGCTCGGCCGACTGGCAGTTCGTCGCTGACGTGGCGCGCGCCGTGCCCGTCCCCGTCTTCGGTTCCGGCGACTGCATCGAGCCCGAACAGATCGTCAGTCATCTTCGCGGGGGCGTGAGCGGCGTGTTCGTCGGCCGCGGCGTGCTTCGCAATCCGTGGATCCTTGCGCAGGCGCAAGACTTGCTGGACGGCCGGCCCGCCAGGCCCGTGTTGCGGGAAGAACGCGGTCAGTTCCTGCTCGACTACATTGCGCTGCTCGTCAACGAACGTGTGCACGAGGAGGAAGGTTTTCGGCATGTGGCGCCGGGCCGCGATGCCCCTTCACACCCCTCTCAAACGCGACATGACCGGTGGGTGATCAACAAGCTCCGGGCACTTTGCTCGTGGTACACCAAGGGTCTGGATGGCGGATCCCGCCTGCGCACATCTGTGAACGCCGCCGCTTCGCTGCCGGAGCTCCGCGCGCTTATCGAGGATTTCTTCTTCCTGCAGCAGTCAGGGTCCAGGGCGCCGGATCTTGCCCTTCCGGCGTGAGGTTCGGACGCCGGCAGCCGATAAGAGATCCGGAACTATGGCTCTGACATCAGCGTCGCGGGTGTACGTAGCTGGGCATGGGGGGCTCGTCGGGTCGGCTCTCGTCCGGCGGCTACAAACCGGTGGTTTCTCCACCGTTCTCACAGCCAGCCGCGATCAACTGGATTTGCGCGACCAGGCTGCGGTCAATTACTGGTTCAAGGCGAACCGGCCAGACCATGTCTTTCTGGTTGCCGGGACGGTGGGCGGGATTCTCGCCAACTCCACACGGCCCGCCGAATTCATCTACGACAACATGATGATCCACGCTTCGGTCGTGCATGCCGCGCACGTGTACGGCGTCCGGAAGCTCCTGTACCTCGGAAGTTCGTGTATTTACCCGCGGGAATGCCCGCAGCCAATGACCGAGGAGATGCTTCTGAGCGGCGCGTTGGAGCCGACCAATGAGCCATACGCGATCGCCAAAATCGCAGGGATCAAGTTGTGTCAGGCATATCGACGCCAGTACGGCAACGATTTCATCTCGGCCATGCCGACGAATCTTTACGGGCCGAACGACAACTTCGACTTGACCAGCTCTCATGTCCTGCCAGCCCTGATCCGCAAGTTCCATGACGCCAAGCTTGACGGACGAGCGGCAGTGGCCGTCTGGGGCAGCGGCCGTCCGCGACGCGAGTTCCTGCACGTCGACGACCTGGCGGACGCGTGCGTCTTCCTCATGGAGCACTACAGCGCCGCCGATCACATCAATGTCGGCACTGGCGAGGATCTTTCCATCTCCGAGCTGGCGCAGTTGGTGCGAGACGTCGTCCATCCGTCCGCCGAGATAGTCTTTGATGCCTCGAAACCAGACGGTACTCCTAAAAAGCTGCTCGACGTGTCGCGACTACACGATCTGGGATGGCGGCATCGGATCAATCTCGCCGAGGGGATCGCCTCCACCTACGAGTGGTTCCTCGCACACAAGGACCACGCTCGCGGCATGGCCACAGCCGCCGCACATTGAGACTGACCCGAGCCGCACGACCTGCGACATACTTATAGTGACGTGGCGGAGTTGTATCTCGGGATGGCGCGTGCCAAGGTCGGGCCCGCCGCGGCCTTGATCGATGCGGAGCGCGGCGTGACGGCCGCGTGCGAAGAAAACCGCATGACCCGCGCACGGTACGCTCCACCGGCAGGGCCTCCAGCATTGGCGCTGGCAGAATTGCTTGGGTTTCTCGATCGCCACCCCTCGGACATCTCGAATGTTGCCGTCGTTGCAGACGAGGAGCGCAGGGACGAGGATGGTTATCTCGACGCCATCGCCCTTGACGCGCACCAAGCCCACGCCATCTATGCGTTTCGCGCGTCTGCGTTTACCGACGGCCTCGTTCTCGTGAGCGAGGTGCACGACCCGCGGGGCTGGTCCGCTTGGAGGTTCAGCCCGTCGGACACGACGCCTCGGGCCGTCGGAGACACTCTGGGGGCATTTCCACTCGCGAGAATTTACGGACAGTTGACCGAAGCGCTGGGCTTTCAGCCGATGCGTGACGAGCATCTGGTGGAGGCCATGGCGCGAGCCGGCGCCGACACGTACCAAAGCCTTGCAGATCTCGTGAAGACCACCGGGGAAGGTGTCATTGTCGACGATCGATTCCGCAGCGCGATTCGAGACGCGATTGCGTGCTCCGACGCCGAACGTGCCAAACGCAACATTGCCGCTACCGTGCAGCGACGGCTCGGGGAGTGCCTGCTCGACCTGCTCCAGCGCATCGCGGCAGTCGAGCCCGCCGGCAGCGGAAAGAAGCTTTGCCTCTCGGGGGGACTCTTCTTCAACACGTTCTTCACAACGGCGGCCGCGACGTCCGGAATTTTCGACGAAGTGTACGTGCCGCCCCATCCCGGGCGGAACGGCACCGCCCTTGGGGC
This sequence comes from uncultured Acidobacteriota bacterium, assembly GCA_963846425.1. Lineage (GTDB taxonomy): Bacteria > Acidobacteriota > Vicinamibacteria > Vicinamibacterales > UBA2999 > JACCSI01. The sequence goes on from CAWJVW010000005.1 coordinate 1,495,168, forward strand.
AGCGCTGGTTGCCGGCCGCGATCGCGTGCGCACTCGCCCGGACGGAACCGGATCGCCATACCTCGGCCCCGGCTACTCCGACGCACAGATCAAAGAGGCGCTGGACAATTGCAAGCTCTCGTACGACTTTCTGCCCGGTGACCGGCTCAATGATTCCGTCATCAACGGGCTAACCCGTGGACGGCTCATCGGGTGGTTTCACGGACGGCTCGAATGGGGACCTCGTGCGCTGGGCCATCGATCGGTTCTCGCGGATCCGTTTGCGCCTCATGTGCTCGAGAATCTGAATGGATTTCTGAAGCGCCGCCCGCCTTACCGGAGTTACGGAGTGAGCGTACCGCGCGCACGCGTCGCCGAGCTGTTCAGCGGCGGGCGCACGAGCGTCGCCTCGCCATTCATGCAGTTCGAATTCCGGCCGCGCGATCCAGAAAAGTTCCGGACGGTTCTGCCGGCTGGCGTCGAGACGCTGCGCGTGCACACGGTAGACCAGACCGAGCCCAGATTCTTGCGACTGCTCGAGATGTGGGGTGACAAGACCGGCACGCCGGTGCTCGTGAATACGTCATTCAACGGATTTCATGAACCCCTCGTGTGTTCGCCGCGAGATGCCATTCGCGTGTTCTATGGAACGGGTCTCGACGTGCTTGCTCTCGGAGATTTCTTCCTACGCAAGTAGGTCGTTCACCTCGTCGCGCAGATCGAAGTCGAATACCAGTGCCCGTTCCGATGTGAGATAAAACTGCTCGCCCAGTCGCTGGTGCGCCGGATGATCGAGATAGCCGCGCAGGTCGGCTTCAGTCTCGAACTCGAGGATTGCTGCGAACGGGAACTGCTCCGCGTTCTGCTGATCGTAGGGCCGACCCACCGTGATGCGGCGTCCGACGCGCGCACGTTTGATGAGGGGAATGTTGACGAGTGCGTGCTCGAGCGCGTCGATGAAGGCGCTGCGCGCAACGGCCGTAAGCTCGGATTTCGGGCGGAACAATACGACATGCGCGAACATGACTATCCACCTCGTGGCTTCCGCGGACCGCGTGGACCTTTGCTGCCAGGACCGCGCGGGCCCTTGCCGCTGGGGCGTCCAGGTCCCCGGAAACCAGGGCCCCGGCTGCCTGCTTTCGGTCGTCCTGCTCCTCCAGGACTGGTTCCCCATGGTTTCTTTCCGCCAAATCCACCCGGCTTCGAGCCCCAGGGTTTCGGTTTACGGGGTCCATCCTTGCGCTCGTGCGGGGGCCGATCGTTCCATTCGCTGCGAGGTCCTTCAGGTCGTTCGGGCCGTTCGCGATCTCGTGGCGGTCGGTCCCGCCAATCTCCGCTCGCCCTTGGGCCATTCGGCTTCCAGTTCGCGGGTCCGCGCGGCGCTGGCTTCGGCTTCCATCCACCGCGCCGATCTTGGCCGCCCGGCGGCCGAAAGTCTCGTCGCTCCGGTCGGAAGTTTGACCGACCCGGCCGGTAATCGGGCTGATCCGTCCGGCCCTCGGGCCGCTTACGCGGCGGTGCCTCTTCGATTTTGTCGCGCAGCGGATCGCCGTGCGGCGGTGAAAATTTCTGAGGATCGCCTGGAGGGCCTGCTGACGTTCGGCGCTCCGCGCGATCCCGGACATTCTGCTTGAAGCGATCCCACTTCGCTTTTTTCGCATCCTTGTATTTCTGACGCGGGTCGCGGTGTTCGCCTCCCGGACGCCACGCGCGATCGCGTGGCGGTTCAGCCGCCGGTCCGGCTGTGCGATCGGGACGCGGTCCCTCCCAGCGGCGCTCGCCTTGGCCGAAACCCGCTTCACGTGCGGCGTCGCGCGAGTCCCACAGTTTGCCCCGCTCGAACCACTTCATGACGGCGGAAGGATGCTTCTCTTTCAAGCGGTTGAGCGTCGCGAGCAGCTCTTCAGGGTCATGTGCTCGGAATGCCGTCGGCTGATCGTTGACGAGAATGGTCCAATACGTATGTCGCGGCGGCATCTCGTTATGTTACGTGAAAGGAGCCGTATTCTTTAGCCATGGAGCTCGTCGTTGCCCCCATCGCTGAGTTGAAGGCGACAATCTCGCATCTGTTCGAGGAGACCGTGGCCGGTGCCTTGGATCAGGGATCAGGCGCCGCCGATGGGCCGTACTCGTTCTCGTGCGGATTGACGGGAGGCGCGACGGCGCTAATCTTTCTCGGCGCCTTGCGCGAAGCGGCTGTCGATTGGTCCCGCATCACGTTGTACTGGGGCGATGAGCGCGCGGTGCCGCCGGATCACGCCGACTCGAACTTCGGTCTCGCCGAACGCCTGCTCCTCTCGCCGCTCGGGGCCCGGGCGCCGAACGCCGTGCGCATGCCGGCCGACACTCCCGGGCTGCCCGCGTCCGCCCGCAAATATGCGGCGTTGCTGCCGCCGGCCCTCGACCTGCTGATCCTCGGGGCCGGAGAAGATGGGCACGTGTGCTCACTCTTCCCCGGACATCGCGCGCTGACGACGGAGGATGAGCGCGTCACGGTGATCGAGGACTCGCCGAAGCCACCGCCACGCCGGATGACGCTCACGCTGCCGTACATCCTCGCGTCGCAGCGGACTTGGATCGTGGCCATCGGGCCGTCCAAGAGGCCGATTCTGCAGAAAGCGGTGTCTGGTCAGGACTTGTCAACACCGCTGGAGCTCGTGATCGCGCAAGGTCACAACGTCACGATTTTCACCGACCAGGTGATGTGACACGATTCGGGGACCGAATTCGCGGGACTAAGTCCGCGCTACCAAACTAATGCGAAATGTCCGGCAGGCGTCGCAACTTCTCCACCAGGGTTGTTCGCTTCAGATTCAACAACCCCGCGGCCGCTGCTTTGTTGCCCCCCGTACGCGTCAGAGCGCGACCGATCAGATCGCGTTCCATCTGCTCCACCAGCGTCGGCAGGTCCACACCGGTGTCGGGGAAGTCCACCGAAGGTACGACCGAGATCGGCGCAGCCTGGATCTCTGGCGGCAGATCCGTGATCTCGATCGTCGATCGTCCGCTCAGGAGCGCAATCGCGCGCTCGATGGCGTTTTCGAGCTGGCGAACGTTCCCGGGCCACACGTACGCCATCATGCGGCGCATTGCCTCCTGTGAGACCATCTGAGGCGGCGGCCACGGACCACCCCCCGGCCCGGTTGCAGACGCGGCAGGCTCTCCTTCCTGGTGGTGCGTAAACTTCTGAACGAAGTGCTGCACGAGAAGTGGGATGTCTTCCCTCCGATCGCGCAGCGCCGGCAGCTCGATCTGGATCACGTTGAGACGATAGTACAAGTCCTCGCGGAATGAGCCCTCCTTCACCATGCGCGCCAGATCAGAGTTGGTGGCTGCGACCACTCGCACGTCAACCTTGATTGGCTTGCCGTCGCCGATGCGTTCGAACTCGCGCTCCTGCAGAACGCGCAGCAGCTTCATCTGCAGCGACATCGCCATCGTGCCGACTTCGTCGAGGAAGAGCGTGCCGTGGTGCGCCTGCTCGATGCGCCCTTGTCGCGATCCGACCGCGCCCGTGAACGCGCCGCGCACGTGACCAAACAGCTCCGCTTCGAGCAGCCCCTCGGGAATTGCGGTGCAATTGAGCGCGACGAAACGTTGCTCGCGCCGCGGGCTGGTCAGATGGATCGCCCGCGCAACCATTTCTTTGCCTGTGCCGGTCTCGCCGGTAATCAGGATCGTCGTGGTTGTTGGTGCGACCGTCTCGATGGTCTGAAACAGCGCGCGCATCCGCGGGCTCCGGCCAATCATTGCGCCGAGTCCGAAACGCTCGTCGAGCTGTTCGCGGAGATACGCGTTTTCGTTGCGGAGCCGCCGTTGCTCCAACGCGGTCCGGAGAGTGTGCATCAACTCTTCGAACTGGAACGGCTTGGCTACGAAATCGGTGGCGCCCTGCTTGATGGCGTCCACGGCATCTCTCACCGTCCCGAAGCCGGTGACGACGATCGCGATGATGCCGGGGTAGCGTTGCAGCGCTTCTTCGATGACGCGCCGGCCGTCGAGTCCCGGGAGCCGAAGGTCAGAGATGACCACGTCAAATGCGAAGTCGCTGAGAAGTTCGACAGCTCCCTCGCCGGAGTCGGCCTCGATGACGTCGAAGCCCTGCTCACGAAGCCGTTCAGCGATAACAGACCGCAGCGCGGCCTCGTCGTCCACGAACAATAGATGTGTTTGGGGATCAGCCATTTAGGGGGGTGCCAGAATATTGGCGCTCTGCCGTAGGATGTCAAGAGCAAACCGCTATTACAAGTTTGGTGGGAGCCAAGGTCGGTTTCAAGCCCGTCCCCGTGATGTCTTCGTGAGACTGCATCGATTGGCCTAATCTGCGTCCGTCTGGGTCCGATACCTCTGCTGGAGGCACACGATAACGATGGAGCGCCAGACGGTTAGCATCATGAAGGCGTGCGAGATGGTCGGCGTGAGCCGACGCACCATTTACAATTGGATTGCGGCAGGCAAAGTCGAGTACGTGAGGACTGCGGGGGGCAGCATCCGCATCTTCACCGATTCGCTGTGGCGGCAACCCGACGGCCTGCGAGCTTCGGCCCCGACGTCGGCGGCCTAGCGTGGAAATGGTTCAGGATCGCCTCAAAACCCCAGATATTGGCGACCTGCGGGCACTCTTTCATCGCCTGAACAATCAACTGGGCGTCATTCTCGCGCATGCGGAGCTGCTGGAGGCCAAGGCGGCTGACGATGCGCACCGGGCGCGTGCGTCCCACGTCGTGGGCGCCACGCTCGAGGCAATGGCCGTCACGCGCGTTTTGCGCGATCAATTCACGCCAGACGCCTAAACGTCCCATAATTCGCATCGCCGCGAACCGACCAGGGCAGGCTCCCCCACCCCCACAAACCGCACGCTGACGAATCTGTCGGTCTTCAACAAAAATTGTAATCAGCTCGTCAAAGTCTTGGCGCGCACTGCGGCGCATTAGTCAAGACCTTGGCGTTTCTGCCCCAGCCCGAGCGGAAAATCTGAGAAGTGCAAGCTCGAGCAAATCTCGGTAAATAGTTCATTTTACGTAACTTGCAAAAGCTCATCAGCGGATCTGCACAAGATGACTAAAGTCTGCCTCAACATGGCATTCCCGTTGCCAGTAGGGCATGCACCCGCCCCAATAGTGACGGCGGGAGGAGACCAAGACCGATGAGCGCCCAACAGACAGCAGCACCGACTCACCCCCGCGTCGAAGCCGGACTTCCGTTCGTGGAAGCGCTGGCGCGGCGCATGGCGTCGACGATGCCTCATTCAATTGACCTGAGCGATCTCGTTCAGGACGGCGTAATCGGCCTAATCGATGCCGCCGAGCGCTTTGATGAAAAGCGCGGCATCAAGTTCGAAACCTTCGCCGAGCGCCGGGTGCGCGGTGCGATGATCGACGCTCTCCGGAAAGATGCCTGGCCACGCGGCGTGCGCCGGGTCCGCCGGGAGCTCGAGGCCGCACGCGAAAAGCTGCGACTGTCGCTGGGTCACGAACCATCGCTGGCCGACCTCGCGAAGGCGATCGGCTCGGACGAGAAGCGACTCGGAAAGACCATCGTTCGCATCAACACGATCGAGTCCACCTCGCCGCTCTCCTGTGGCGACAATGTCGATGAAGCGCAGCTTCCCGCCGTGTTCGTGCCGGCGGAGCCGGAGCGGCCCGACCAGGCCTACGAGCGCACTGAAGTGAAGAATCGCGTGCGCGCCGCCATCGAGACCTTGCCGGTGCGTGAGAGCCGCGTCATCTGCCTCTACTACTACGAAGAAGTCACGATGAAAGAGATCGGTGCGGAGCTGGGCGTGAACGAGTCGCGCGTGTCACAACTGCACGCGCGGGCGCTCCGCCGGCTGCGCGAAGCGCTGGGCGCTGACATGGCGCCGGCGACTGCCGCAGCAACGCTCCGCACCGCCATCCTGGCGTTTGCGGCCAGACCCAAGATGGCGCAGGCCAGCCTCAGGCAGCAGGACGTCAATCGCCCAGAGTCCGATACGAAGGTCGCCGCGAGCGCACAACGCCGCGCCGTCGTCGTGGATTACGCGAGTGCATCGCGCGCCGCTCGGAGCAAATCACCGAGGCGAAATGGCTTGGCGAGCCAGCGGCAGCCGGTTTCCTCGAGAAATCGTTCGGCGTCGGTCCCGGCGACCGCGCCGGTGACGAAGATGACGCGCCGCGCGAGTGCCGGTGTAGCGGCCGCCATCGCACGATAGAACTGCATCCCGTCGATCCGGGGCATCTTCAGATCGCACACGATGAGATCGTAGGTGCCCTGGGCGAGACGGGTCAGTCCCTCCTCGCCGTCGGCGGCACGATCGACGACAAATCCCGCGTCGGTGAGCGCTTCTGATACGGCAAGGGCCAGCGCGGGTTCGTCTTCGACGACCAGCACCTTCAATCCTTTGAAGCCCTCGAGAGAGATCGGCGCGGGCACCGGCTTGCGCGGCTGCAGCGCCTGGCCTGCGACGGGCAACTCGACAAAGAACGACGCTCCTCCACCCTTGCTCGACGCCAGCCAGATGCGGCCACCGTGTTCCTGCACGATGGCGTACGCGACGCTCAAACCGAGACCGGTGCCCTTTCCCACTTCCTTTGTGGTGAAGAACGGATCGAAGACCTTGCCCTGAGACTCTTCCGCAATCCCCGGACCGTCGTCGTTGACCTCGAGAATGATCGAGTCACGTTCGCCGTCCTGCCAGGTCCTAACGACGAGCGTGCCATGTCCGTTGGCGGCAAGCATCGCCTGCTCGGCGTTGATCACGAGGTTGAGCACGACCTGCTTGACCTGATGGGCATCCGCAAACACTTCCGGCAGCCCGGCGGCGAGCGCTTGAATCACCTCGACGTTCGTCACACGCTGCTCATAGGCGCGCAGGCCCAGAGTCTCTCGGACGACTTCGTTGACATTCACCATCATCCGCGTGCTCTGACGCTTCCGGGCAAATGTCAGAAGGTTCCGGACGATGCGCGCGGCGCGCTCGGCTTCGCCAAGAATGACATCGAGACCCCGGCGCGATTTGTCGTCGCCGGGTGCTTCGGCGAGTCGCTCGGCCCACGAGAGGATGGTTGCGAGCGGGTTGTTCAACTCGTGCGCGACGCCGGAGATGGTCTGGCCCAACGCGGCCATTCGTTCTGCTTGCAGCAACTGGTGGTACAGATCGCGTGACTGGTCCTCGAGCTTCTTGCGATCGCTGACATCGCGGATGAGCGCTTCGATGCGCATCCCGTCGGCGACGGATTCGGAGCTGGCTGTGACTTCTATCCACACGAGCGCGCCATCGTTTTTGCGCAACCGAAGGAGATAGTCGCTGACTGAACCTTCGGTCCTGAGCCGATCGAGAAACGTCGTGCGTGCCTGCTCGTCGCCAAACCGCTCCGCGTCAAAAGGCCGGACATCATCATCCGGCACGTCTGGCGCCAATCCGAAAATCAGTTTGAGGTGGGGATTCGCCGCGACCGTGTGGGGTTTGTCGGGACCGAGTGTCCCGATGTACACGCCTTCATGAACCGCCTGGAAGAAACGGGCGAATGCGGCGCCGCGTTCGTCGCCCTTTGCCGCGGGACGAGCATCCCGCGCTACTTTTTCTTTGCGGGCGGCGGATTTGGCGTTGGCGTTTTCGTTCGGTATTTTGGCGTCCACTTCTTCTCAATCGAAGAGCGGATGGCGACTGGATCGGCGCCAGACCTGAACATCAGCATCGCGTCACGCGCGACATCGATACACACCTGTCACCCATACCCGTGAGTGTCCCAGGCGGTGACGTTGCCCGCCGCGTCGCGTGTTCTCACGAAACACGATTCGTTGTGCGGGTGTCCGGTGGACTCGCACCCGCAATAACACGGCACGTACTTGAGGACTTCCGGATGCTGCGCGGCGAAGTCGTAGACGGCGCGCGTCACGTCCACGGGCCGTCCAGGAGCAAAGCCAGGATTCGGAATAGGTGGCGTCCTGACTCGCCCGGCCGCCGGCTGGCTCACCGATGGCGTGGACGTCTTCCGCGCCGGTGCCTGAGCCACGGCGAAGGCGGTGCCGGCAACGAACACCGCCGAAATGGTAATGGAAAGCAATCGGCGCATTGGCACTAGCTTATCCTGATCGGCGCAGACACGGTCGGGACACTGGTTTTCGCTGGGAGGGTCCTGATCCAAGCCATTTTCGGGCATGGTAATTGCTAAGGTGTAACGGCCCGTCCCCCCGGGCGTTATGCGTCTTTTTCAGCGGCAAGATGCCATTCTGCTGGCCGGCCTTGCGGTGGCCGGTCTCGTCCTCTTTTCGCCCTCGATCTCACGTCTCCTGGACCTGACGCGACAAGTTGAAAGGGAGCAGGGCCTCGCGCTCATGCCGGCGCTGGTGGTGTTGACCGGCGTCTTCATCTTTCACCAGCTTCGGAGGTGGTTTCAGGTTCAGGCGAAGGCGGCGGCGGCGGAGGCGGCGCACGCGGCCGCCGAGCACCGCGTCCAAGATCTCGAGCGTCTCGTGTTATTCGGACACGCGTTGGGGCGCTCGCTGGACTACGAAGCCATTCGCAGCGTCGTTATTCAAAATCTGGTGCAGCTGGCCGCCACCGACCGTGTCTGGGTGGTATTGCGTCGTGGGGCATCGTGGGAAGCCCTGGCAGGCGACACGACCAGTCCTAAGGAGCATGCGGCGCGAGAGGCCATTGCGGAGCGCCTGCTCACCGGCGGAGAGATCGACTTCCCTCATGAGCAGGGGTTGACATTCCCGCTTGTGGTTGGCGGCACGGTGCTCGGGGTTCTCGGCGTGCACTTTCCTGGCGATGAACTCGATCCCGCACGGTATCGGGCTGTCGAAGCCGCCGCGGCGCTGCTGGCCGTATCACTCAAGAACTCTCAACTGTTTCGCGAGATTCGCGAAAACAGCACGCGCGACCCGCTGACGGGATGCGTGCTGCGAACGCATGCAGCCGAGGTCATCGACGCCGAGTTGCGACGCGCCAGGCGCAGCCAGCTCCCGGTATCGATGATGCTGTTCGACCTGGATCACTTCAAGCAGATCAATGACCGATACGGGCACCTCTGCGGAGACGCGGTACTGGCCGAGATGGGACGCTGCATGCGTGATGTGCTGCGTGGGTCGGACTTGAAGTGCCGGTACGGCGGCGAAGAGTTCCTTGTTCTGTTGCCGGAGACACCGCTCAGCGGTGCGCGCCGCGTCGCAGAGACGCTTCGACGCGAGATTGCCGAGAGGCCAATTCTCTGGGCGGGCCACACGCTCCATTGCACGGCGAGCTTTGGTTTGACCCAGGCGCTGCCGGGCGAAACGAGCATTCAAGCCCTTGTTGGCCGCGCGGACGTCGCGCTGTATCGCGCCAAAGAAGAGGGACGCAATTGCGTCAGGATCGCTTCTGACACCCTGACGTTGATCTCGGAGCAGCGAAAGCCGGGTGTCGCGGGATGACGCTCGGATTATGCAAGCTCCCGACCGCGCGTTTCGGGGATCACCGACCAGAAGGACGCCGCAATCAGAAACGCAACTGACGTCAGCATGAAGGCCGTGCCAAATCCGCGGGTTTGTGCGGTCGCACCCACGACAAACGGCGCCGCTGCGCTCGCCAGGCGTCCGATGTTGTACGTGAAGCCCTGCGCGGTTGCCCGGATCGTCGTCGGATAAATCTCGGCCGTGATCGCGCCAAAGCCGCTGAAGTATCCCGTCCCAAAAAACGCGACGAACGGACCGAGTGCCAGGAGTGCTCCGGGACTTTTCACCAGGCTATACATCAGCACCAGCACTGATGCGGAGACGAGATACACGACATAGGTCGGCTTGCGCCCGAAGCGATCGCTGACGAATCCAAAAGTGACATAGCCAAACCACATCCCAATCTGCATCGCCACGACAAAGCTCGACATCACGACCGTCGAAAGGCCGATGCCACCTTGCGCCACGGGCAGAGACAGATATGCCGGAATCCAAAGATTCAATCCCCACCAGGCAAACATGGTTGCCGCGTTCATGAGCGTCAGGACGCTCGTGAGAAAAAAGAGGTTGCCACGGAAGGCGTCACGAAGGCTTGTCGCCGATGCAGAGGATTCGGCGCGTGCCCGGTGCCACATCGCCGGTTCTGGGACTCGCCGCCGAATCCACAGCGTGAAGAGCGCCGGAAGCACGCCAACCAGAAATACAACGCGCCACCCATAACGCGGCAGGATGAGCGCCGTCACGATCGCTGCGGCGCCGTAGCCGATGGCCCAGCACGACTGCATCAATCCGAGCGCTTTGCCCCGGTGCTCTGCCGGCCACGTCTCAGACACCAGCGCGGCGCCGCTCGCCCATTCGCCGCCCATTCCAATTCCCAGGAACAGCCGGAACACGGCCAACTGCGTGACGTTTTGTGCGAAGCCGCAAGCCGCGGTAAAGATGGAATAGATCAGGATGCTCAGCGACAGCGCTCGCGTGCGTCCCCAGCGGTCGGCAAGGATGCCGAACAGCACACCGCCTACTGCCGACGCCGCGAGCGTCAGCGACCCCAGCAAGCCACCCGTGGTGCGGTCCATGCCCAAGTCGGACATGAGCGACGCCAGCACGAGCGCGTACAGCATGACGTCGAACGCATCGAGCAGCCAGCCAAGCGATGCGGCGACGAGCGCGCGGCGCGCTTCAGGTGACGCGGCGTGCCAGAACCCGAACATGGTCGTCAGGTTGTAACACGCGCCACGGCGACAACGCCGTGTCTGCCGCTAGAACCGTGGTCGGCGAAGACCCAACCGTGAACGTCGCCGCATCACGTAGAGCGTGAACAGAATCAACGCGAGGATGAGCGAGAGTTCGGTAAGGGCCTCAGGACTGATGAACATTGATCAATTCATCGGCCGGCCGAAGCTCATCCATTAGACCGACAGGGCGATACTCGCCGACGATGATTCGGCCTCATGGCTAATGGGCGGAATTTTCATTGCCTCTAACAGGATATGCCTGTATATAATTCTGAATCGACGCCATGGACCGAACTTTAGACGCCCTGGACGCGCGGATCCTGGAGGTTCTTCAGGAAAACGCCCGCACGACCCAATCGGACATCGCCAAAGCCGTGGGACTCGCCCCTTCAGCGGTCTTGGAGCGGATCCGGAAGCTCGAAGCCAAAGGGGCGATCCGCGAATACGTCGCCGCCATCGATCCGCATGTCGCGAATCGGGCCCTGCTGGCATTCGTGGCCGTCCGCACCACTGAGCTGGGTCCTGAGCAGCCGTCCGCCCACGCGCTGGCGAAGATTCCCGAAGTGCTCGAAGTCCACCACGTCGCGGGCGAGGACTGTTACTTCTTGAAGGTCCGTGCAAAGGACGCCGAGCATCTGGGGCAACTCCTCCGGCAGCAGATTGCCGTCACACCCGGTGTCACCTCGACGCGAACGACAATCGTGCTGGAGACCGTCAAGGAAACCTCGCGCATTCCGATCGTAATCGGCCGGATCAAAGAGCGCTTGCAGGAGGCGTCGTGAGCCGCCGCGAGCGCCAGTTCGCCTACATCGCGTGGATTACGGTGTGCTTCGTGTGGGGCACGACGTATCTGGCCATTCGCGTGGCGCTCGAGTCCGTGCCGGTCGCGCTGCTCGCGGGTTTGCGATGGGGCGCAGCCGGTGCCCTGCTTGCCGCGATGTTGCCGCTTTTCGGCGAACGTCTTCCGCATCCGCGCACCTGGGGTTCGATTGCGTTTGCTGGCTTTTTGATGGCGGTGATCGGGAACGGTGGAGTTGTCTGGGCCGAACAGTACGTCGCAAGCGGCCTGGCCGCCGTGATCGTCGCCACCGTGCCGTTCTGGGCAGTGCTCGTCGAGGCTGTGATCCCTCGCGGCGAGCGGCCCACAGTGCGGACACTGACTGGACTTGCCGTCGGGTTCCTCGGCATCGTCGTGCTTGTATGGCCCGAGCTCACCATCGGCGGACAGGAAGGACGACTGTTCGTCGCAGGAGTAATCGCACTTCAGGTCGCCTGCCTGGGTTGGGCGCTCGGAACGTCATACACGAAGCGGAATGCGCAGAATGGGAGTCCTCTGTCAGCATCGGCGATGCAGATGCTGCTGAGCGGGGCGATGCTGATCGGAATAGGAACGGCTGCCGGCGAGTGGAGCCGGCTTGCTTTCACGACCCGGACCGCCGGAGCCATGATCTATCTCGTGCTCATCGGGTCTATCGTCGGGTATTCGGCGTATGTATACGCCCTGAAGTACCTTCCGATTTCGACCGTGTCGCTCTACGCGTACATCAATCCGATTATTGCCGTCGTGCTCGGAACGCTCTTGCTATCGGAGCCGTTTTCCTTGCGCATTGTCCTGGCCTCGGCGCTCGTGTTTGTTGGGATTGCCATCGTGAGATCGACGTCGACGCACAAGAAAGAGGACGCGCCGGTGCGCAGGGCGGCGTAGAGATTCACAGGGAGTTCTGGGAGTCAGCATGAAGAACATCTCCCTGATCTCGTCGATCTCCTGTGAATCTCTTACTGCTCCCCACTCCCCTTGAAGAACACGCGCCCAAGACGCTTGTGCCACGCGGTGAATTCCTCGGAGCCGGCGTCCTCTCGAATCGCGCGGCGCACCTGATGAATGCGGGCATCGAGTTCGTCCACCATGGCCAGGATGAACGCTTCGATTGTACGGGGCTCCACCGGTGAGCCGTGGTCTCGAGTGCCGTGGTGCGACACGATCAGGTGTTCTATTTGGGCCCGCAGGTCGTCGGGGAAGCCCGAGATGCCTTTGATAGCTTCGCGCACCATGATGAGGCCGAGTCCGATGTGGCCGACGAGATTACCGTCTCGTGTATAGCTCGCCCCTCCCGGTTCGTACTGCAGCTCCTCGAGCTTGCCGATATCGTGGAGCAACACGCCCGCAAGCACGATGTCTTCATTCGCGTCGTAGGCGCGGGCGAGATATCGTGCGATGTCGGCCATTTGGAGCTTGTGCTCGAGCAGGCCACCGCGGTACGCATGGTGAATGGTTTGAGCCGCCGGCCATTCGCGCAGTGCTGCCTCATGGTCTGACATGATCCGATTGAGCAGCACGCGGATGTGAGGGTTGCGAATCGACTGCAGATGCGTCGTGAGCTCACGCCACATTTCATCGATCGACCGCGGCGCCGAAATCACGCAGTCTTCCTCACGAAAGCCCTGCAAGCGATCCTGATCGGGGTTGATGCGCCGGATGTGCGTCACCACAAGCTGCAACTGCCCCTGGAATGTCGTCCCGCGGCCCTCGATCCGGACGTACTCGCCGGCCTCGAACTCGTCGTTGAAGCGCTCGATGTCGTCGAGGAGCTTTGCGGAAATCTGCCCGGTCGCATCCTGGAGGGTGAACAGCAGAATCTCACCGCTGCGAATTGGCCTGAGTTCTTTGTATGTGCAGAGAAAGTACCCCCAGCCTTCGGATTCCGGTAGGAGCTGCTGAATGCGAGGGAAGCGGTTCATGTAGTCGGGCGAGGTCCGAGGGCAAAGGTCATCGTGCCGTGCGCGACAACCTTCCCGCCAACGCGGGCGCGACCCGTGAGCACGCCCATGCGGCTGCGCAAGCGCCTGACGAGCGCCTCGATTTCGACAACATCGCCGGGATATACCGAGCCGCGGTACCGAACCCGCTCGATCCCCATGAAATAGATGAGCCGATCGCGGTTCTCCGGCTTTGACAGAATGAGGATGGCACCAACTTGCGCGACCGCCTCTGTCAGAATCGTTGGAGGCAGCACTGGTCGGCCTCCATGCACACCAGGTGAGAGATAGCGTTCGTTGATCGACACGTTTTTCAGCCCGACGATCCGCTTATCCGGCTGAAACTCGACGACGCGATCAACCAGCAGAAACGGATAACGGTGAGGCAGAATGCGCTCGATGGCCGCATAGTCCAGCGGCAGGGCGAGACCATCAGTCATTGGGCGAAAGCTCAGTATACTTCGCGTATGAAAAAGATCTTCACTGCGGCGCTCGGGGTCCTTCTCGTCGCCCCGCCTGCCTTGGCGCAACAGCGCCCCGTGACGATTGACGACATCCTCGGCATGAAGGCTGTCGGATCGGCGGCAGTCTCGCCAGACGGCACTCAGGTGCTCTACACAGTCCGCGCGTGGGAGACCGAGCGGGACCGCATGGAATCGCGCACGCGGATCTGGAAAGTGCCGGTTGGCGGCGGTGCCGCACGTCAGATTACGTTTGGCGAGCGGGGCGACTCGCAGCCGCAGTGGTCGCCGGATGGTCGATACATCAGCTTCGTGTCCGCTCGGGGCGCCGACACCGATGATGCGGCTCCTCGCGGTCAGGTGCATGTGATGCGGAGCGATGGCGGCGAAGCCTGGAAACTGACGGACCTCAAGGAAGCAGTCGCGTCGTACTCATGGGCGCCGGACAGCAAGACCATTGCGTTCGTCACCACCGAGCCCCGCTCGAGCGACGAGGAATCCGCCATCCGCAAACGCGACGACGAGCGCGTTTTCGAGGGGGATTTCCGTTACCAGCACGTCTGGACGATTGCGGTCGACTCGAAGACCGCGACTCGGGTGACCAAGGGCACGGGCTATACCGTGAGCGGCAACCCTTCCTGGTCGTCAGACGGCAAGCGTCTGGTCTTCAGCGCCAAGCCAACGACGATGCTTCGGGACCACCGGACGGATATCTACGTTGCCGACCTGGCTGGCGACACCATCGAAAAGATTAGTACGAACGCCGGACCGGACTCGCAGCCGCAGTGGTCGCCGGATGGAAGCCTCATCGCGTGGGTGGCGGGGCCGACAACGGCAAAGCCTATCGGCGATGGCACCTTGCCGTCGTACGTTGGTCACGGTCATCTCATCGTTTATGACGTGGCCAAAAAGGCGGCACGGGACGTGTGGCGCCGCGACTTCGACGCGGACGTCAGCACGCCGCATTGGACCGCGGACAGCCGGCAGGTCGTGTTCGTTGCCGGCAAGCGCGCCTACTCGGAAGCGTTCAGCTTTGACATTGCGACGGGCAAGTACACGCAGTTGTCACGGCAGAAGACGCTGCAGTACGGATCGCGCAGCAGAGACGGCAAGGTCGTCGCCGTCACGATGGATGCCCCTGACCTGCCAAGTGAGGTATACGCGACCGACGCGTCGTTTGCGAGCTTCCGCAAATTGACTGACACGAACCCACAGACTGCAGGGTTTGCGCTCGGGCAGACGGAGGTGGTCACGTGGAAGAGCAGCGATGGAATGGACGTCGAAGGTGTCTTGTTGAAGCCCGTCGGGTTTGATTCATCAAAACGATATCCGCTGCTGGTCGTCGCGCATGGCGGCCCCTCAGGCGCGTTCACGAACGGCTATCGCGTCGGCGGGCTCGAGGGTGGACAGCTTTGGGCTGGCCGGGGGTGGGCCGTGTTTTATCCCAACCCGCGAGGCAGCACCAACTACGGCGAGCAGTTCTTGCAGGCCAACATCAACGACTGGGGTGGCGGCGACTACCGCGACATCATGACCGGCGTCGATGCGCTCGTCGCGCGTGGGGTCGCTGACCCTGATCGCCTCGCGCACATCGGGTGGAGCTACGGCGGCTATATGACCGCCTGGGTGATTACACAAACCACCCGGTTCAAGGCGGCCATGGTCGGCGCCGGCCTGACCAACATGGCCAGCATGTACGGAACCAACGACATTCCCAACGTGCTCGTCACGTACTTTGGCGGCATTCCCAACAAGCAGACACTGCCGCTCTACACGGGGCGATCGGCGATGTCCTTCATCGATAATGTCACGACACCGACGCTGATATTGCATGGCGCCAACGACGAGCGTGTCCCGACGGGACAGGCATACGAGTTGTTTCGCGGGCTGAAGGATCGCGGCAAGACGACCGAGCTCGTGTTCTATCCGCGCGAGGGCCACGGCATTTCCGAGCATTACCATCAGAAGGATCGGTTGACGCGGATCTTCGACTGGGTGACGCGTCATACGCTCGCTGCTGCAAAAACAACCACGCAATGACATCTTCGACCGGCGGGACCGAGGTCCCACCTTTGGGCACTAAGGCCAGCAGATCGGACACCGAGCTGCTGGCGACACTTTTTGAGCTCGGTCGTGAAGTCACGTCCGTTCTTGACCTCAACCAGCTGCTCGAGAAGATCCCGCAGCTCATCGCGCGGCTGACGTCGTTCACGGTCTTCTCCGTGTACCTCCTCGACGAGCAGCGTGGTGATTTGCGGATCGCGTACGCCGTCGGGTACCCCGAAGATGTCGTCAGGAATTTTCGCCTGGCTGTTGGTCAGGGTGTGGTTGGCGCGGCAGTTGCCGAGCAACGCCCGATTCTGATCAATGACGTGACAGCAGATAACCGATATCTGGGCGTCGTCCAGAACGTCCAGTCGATTCTGGCCGTGCCTCTACGTCACCAGGGTAAAGTGCTCGGCGCGCTGAATCTCCTGTCGGATCACAAAAACGCGTTTACCGAGCGCGACGAGGCGATCCTTCGCCAATTTGGCGCACACGTGGCACAGGCGATCGTGAATGCCCGGTTGTTCGAATCGGAGCATGAATACGCCACGACGCTTGAAACGCTGGGCGAGATTGGCCGAGAGATGACCGCCATCCTCGATCTCGACGAGCTGCTGACACGTGTCGCACATTTGGTCAAGCGCGTCATTGCCTACCGGACGTTCGGCATCGCGCTGATCGAAGAGGGGAGCGACCTGCTCGAGCTGAAGATCGCGATTAGCTATGGCGACGCGCAAGGCTCCACGCCGGTCAGGCTTGGCGAAGGCCTGATGGGGTACGCGGCACTCCACAAGGAGGCCGTGCTCGTTCCCGACGTGTCGAAGGATCCGCGATACATCAACGCCGTCAGCGACGTGCGATCCGAGCTCGTCATTCCCCTGCTGGTCAAGGATCGGTGCATCGGCGTGTTCGACCTCGAGAGCCCAGAGCTCGATGCATTCTCGAAAAAGCACATGGAACTGTTGACTCTACTCGCCTCGCACGCAGCCGTGGCCATCGAGAACGCTCGGTTGTATGAGGCCCTGAGTACGACCGAGGAGCGGCTCGAAAAAGAGGTGCGCTTCGCACAGCGCGTGCAAATGGCCCTGCTCCCGCAAGCCCTGCCGAAAAAACTGAAAGGCGTCGATGTGGCGTGGCGCTTCGATCCGGCGCGCGAGCTCGGGGGCGATCTCTACGAGTTTCTGTCGCCGGAGCCCAATTCGCTGGTCGTGGCCGTCGGTGACGTCTCAGGGAAAGGTGTGCCGGCGGCGTTGTACAGCTCGTTTGTCGGCGAAGTCGTACGTGGCCGGACGTTTCGTCGACGATTCACTCCCGAATTCGGGAGCCCTGCGGTGCTGTTGACCTCACTCAATCGCATCCTCCATGAACGACACCTCGAGGAGTACTACTGCACCCTCTGCTATTCCGTGTTCGATCTCAAGCGGCGGACCGTCTCGCTGGCCAACTCGGGGCTGCCATTTCCAGTTCGGGTCTCCGGTGACATCGCAGAGCAGATTGCGTTACCCGGGCTCCCGCTTGGCTCGTTCGGAGGCTCGACGTACGACGAAGTCAGCCTCGACATCAAAGCCGGCGATGTGTTCGTGTTCTGTTCGGACGGGATTTCGGAGACCTTCAACCTAGGCGGGCGACGAGTTTGGTTCATCGCGCGTGATTGAGACTGTCAAAGAAGCGCGCGAGAAGCCAGCAAAAGATATCGTCGGTGCCGTGTTCGAGGCAATGCAATCATTTCGCGGCGGTGCTCCACAGACAGACGATCAGACGGTGGTGGTGGTGAAGATTACAGCGTGACACTTCATCATTTGGTGATTTGTGATTGGGTGATGTTGATTGGGCGATTGAGCGATTGAGCGTTTGGATTGGGGGATTTCGTGCTTTGGCGATTGCGAATGGTGCATCTCGTGCTGCTCGCTGTCACAGCCCTCGGCGTTGCGGCGTGGGAGGTGGGCCTGGCGGCACAGGCTGGTCCGCTGCAGCAGGATTTACACAAGCAGCTGAAGGTGCGTCTGGACGAGGTCGTGGAACGGTTGGACGGTGTGTTGGGTTATGTCGTCGTGGACCTCACGTCGAATGAGCGAGTCGCGGCGCGGCTCGAGAGTCAGCCATTTCCAACCGCCTCGACCATCAAGCTCGCTATCCTCTACGAGCTGCTGAAGCAGTGCGAAGAAGGCAAGCTTGCTCTCGACAAGCCGGCGCGTCTCGACCGGGCACAGGTCGTTGCCGGGAGCGGGGTTTTGCAGCATCTCTCCACGCCGACGTTGTCGCTGGCGGATCACGCGGCGCTCATGATTATTCTGAGCGACAACACGGCCACCAACGTCGTCATCGACGCGGTTGGAATGGCTAACGTCACCGCGCGCATGAAAGCGTTGAAGCTTGGCGATATCCTGCTGCGGCGCAAGATGATGGACGGTGCCGCGGCTCGTCGGGGCGATGAGAACGTAGCTTCTCCGGCGTCCCTCGCAAAAACGGCGGAGATGTTATGGCGAGGTGAGGGGCTGGAGAAACAAAGCCGTGATGCCGCTGTTCGCATTCTTTACGAGGTGCCGGGAGCCATTCGACGCGCTGTGCCAGCGCGCGTCCGTGTCGCCAGCAAAACGGGAACGTTGGATGGCGTTCGTGCCGAGGCGGCGGTGGTGGAGCTCGACGCCCGGCCCTTTGCCCTCGCGGTGATGACCACTTACCTGCGCAACGACCCCGACGGCGACCGTGCCATCGGCCAGGTCGCCGACGCCGCGTTCAGCTATTTCGAGCGTCTTGCAATGGGCGGAGCCTACGGTCGCAAAACGCCCTGAACCCACGAAGCCTGGAAGCGAACGTCCGAGGCACGGAAGCACTGAAGCACGGAACATAATTTTGAAAATCGATTCCGCGCTTCCGTGCATCGTGCGTGATTCTTCCTTTAATGGTGTTCGTCCACCGCCACCGCCGCACTGAGATAGATTGCGGTCAGCACCATGAAGATGAACGCCTGGAGTGGTCCGACGATGAGGCCCAGCATCTGAATTGGAAGCGGGGCAATCAGCGGCACGATGCTGGCGATGATCAGCACGACCAGGTGCTCGCCGAAGATGTTGCCGAAGAGCCGCAGCGTGAGCGACAGCACGCGTGAAAAATGGCTGATCAACTCGATGGGCAGCATCAGCGGCGCCATGGCCTTGGGGACGCCAGGCGGGAATGCAAAGTGCAAGAGATAGGATCCCAGCCCCTGCGCCCTGATCCCCTGCCAGTGATAGTAAAGCCACACAGTGATGGCGCAGCCGAACGGTACGTTGATGTTGCTGGTGGGCGCCCCAAGTCCCGGGACTTGCCCCATCAAGTTCCCAATGAGGATGAAGACGAAGACGCCTCCGCAGATCGCCATGTACTTGCGTCCCTTCCCTTCGCCGATGGCGTTATCGAGTTGGGAGACGATGAAGGTGGTGATGTCTTCGAGGATGATTTGCAGCCGGCTCGGGTTATCGACGCTCAATTTGGCGCGGATGGCGAGACCCACGGCGAGGACGATTAGGACGATTAACGCACAGAAAACGAGATAATCCGGGACGTGCAGCCCCATCGGCGTGAGCAGGGCGTTAACGGCCGCCACCAGTGGAGAGGGGTGTTCAAGGGCTTCCACAACCGGCGATTGTACCTCTTTTCACAAGGCTTGGGCTACCGCCTCCCACCAGCCGGCATCGCACGAATGAACACCCAAAACTTGACAAAAAAAAGGGGCCGCCGTTGGTCTGCGGCGGCCCAGGGTGGCGTCCCGCGCGGCATCTGCCGCGCCGGGCCGCCTGGCGAAGAGGAGTTCGTCAACGATCGCTATAGTCGAGGTCTCGCGCTCGCAAGTGCAGACCGATCGAGCGGCCACCGAGCACCGCGAACTCACCGACCTTTCCGGTCACCTTGACGCGGGCACCCCTCGCAGGGATGCGGTTGCGGCTGTCTTCGGAGACCACCAGAATCTCGCCCGTACCGTCGTCCACCTGATACATCTTCAGCGGCACGAGTGGAATGCCCCATGACGAAGTCACCGTGCCACGGACGGTCACGCTCTTGTCAACGTATCTGCCAGGGTTGGTTTTCAACTGGCCAATTGAGGCGCCACTGGCACAAGCCGCGGTGAACACGGCAAAAGCTGCGGCGGCGACGAAGCGCGATGCGCGAACCATGGCAATCTCTCCTTACGTTGTCGCAGGCAACTGGCCCATCGACAACGTGAATGGTCGCGGCGTGATCGTGAACCTTGCGGCCGGGATGCGGCGATGCCAGCGCCTGCCTGAAGTTTGCGCATCCCGGTGACCCAACCGCGACCGACCAGGGCTACTTCAACAGCCGTGCCATCGCGCGATTCACCAAAAAGCCGGTGGAAATCGCAAGAAACGCGTCGAATCCGCGGCGGGTCGTCCATCACCGGGGACGCCGACTGTCCTCGGGAGGGGCGGCAGCTCGTCGAACGAAGAACGAAGAACGAAGAACCCAACGAGCCAACAAGCAACAAGGAACGGAACGAGCCGGTTGCGGTCTTCGTTCTCAGTACACACGAAGATAGCGTTCGGTCTCCCACGACGAGACGTGGCGGATGTAGTCGTCCCACTCCTCGCGTTTGGCCTCGACAAAATGCTGGAAGATGTGCTCGCCAAGCGTTTCGCGAATGAGCTCGTCTTTCTCCAATTCGTCGAGCGCCTCGGTCAAGCTCGCGGGAAGATCGTCAATCCGCAGGTGTCTCCGCTCGCGGTGACTCATCTTGTAGATGTTCTTGCTAACAGGTGGGCCGGGATCGATTTTCTGATCGATGCCATCGAGGCCCGCTCGCAGCATGACGGCGAGCGCGAGATACGGGTTGCAGGAAGGATCCGGCATCCGTAATTCGATCCGAGTTGCCATGCCGCGAGCGGCTGGGACACGCACCAGCGGACTACGGTTTTTCTCGGACCATGCAATGGCCGTCGGCGCTTCGTAACCCGGTACCAGGCGCTTATAGGAATTGACAAGCGGATTGGTGACCGCGCAAAACCCTTTGGCGTGCCGTAAGAGTCCGCCAATGTAATGCAGGCAGGTCTCGCTCAACTGCCACTGCCCCTTGTCATCGTGAAAGGCGTTGTCCTTCCCGCGAAACAGCGACTGATGGGTGTGCATGCCGGACCCGTTCAAGCCAAAGACTGGCTTCGGCATGAAAGTCGCGTGCAGGTCGTTTCGCAACGCGACGTTCTTCACAACGAATCTGAATGTGCTGACGTTGTCGGCCGTGACGAGAACATCGTCGTAGCGAAAGTCAACTTCGTGTTGCCCGGGGGCGACCTCGTGGTGCGCCGCTTCGACGTGGAACCCCATTTGCTCGAGCGCCAGCACAATCTCGCGACGGACATCCTCGCCGAGGTCCACCGGCGACAGGTCGAAGTAGCCGGCCGCATCGTGCGTTTCGGTCGTCGGCTTCCCCTCTTTTCTCTGGAACAAAAAGAATTCGGCTTCTGGCCCCGCTTTCATCGTGAACCCACGCTCGGCCGCGATGGCGATGACCCGCTTCAAGGTGGTCCGCGGGCAACCCATGAAAGGGGTCCCATCCGGATTGGCCACGTCGCAGATGAGTCGTCCGACACGGGCGCCTCCTGCGCCGCTCCCTGCCCCGTCTGCCGGGTCGGTCCATGGAAACACTTGAAAGGTAGCCAGATCAGGCTTGAGGTACATGTCCGACTCTTCGATCCGGACGAATCCCTCGATCGATGAACCGTCGAACATGATCTTGCCGTCCAGCGCTTCGCCGAATTGTCCGTCCGGCACCTCGACGTTCTTGATCGCGCCAAGAATGTCGGTGAACTGCAGGCGCATGAACTTGACGCGCTCACGCTCGGCGCGCTGCAGGATGTCCTTCCGAAGGTCGGCCACAGGAGGATTCTAAAGGGTTCCACGGTTCCAAAGTTCCAAAGTTCCTTGGAACGCTGGACCAGCCAACCGATTGTGTGGCGTTGGCGTCTGACAGAATTGGACGGAGGAATCTCAGATGAACAAGGCGAGAATGACAATTTTCGGCCTTCTGCTTGCTGGTGGCGTGGTGGCTGCCGTGTCGGGGCTGGTCGCCCAGACAGCGCCGGCGCCGACGCCAAAAGTTGAACAAGATGCACGGCCTTTCGGCGGACGCATGATGATGCTCGACGGCCGTGGCGGTCAGCTCGGCGTGATGGTTCAAGATCTTGACGCAGAAGGCCTGAAGGCCGCGGCCGGCGCAACAAGTGGCGTCCGGATCGCGGATGTGGACCAGGAGAGTCCCGCAGCGAAGGCCGGACTTCGCGAAGGCGACATCGTCGTCGAGGTTGACGGAGATCGCGTGCGCAGCGCTCGGCAGTTTTCGAGGCTCATCCAGGAAACGCCGGATGGGCGTGCCGTCAAGCTGGGCATCGTTCGGAATGGTCAACGTCAGACTGTGGACGTGACACCAGAGACCCGGGCGTTTGGCTTCGGAATCGACAGCGATCGCATTGGCCGCGACGTCGCGCGCAGCCTGCGGGAGATCGAGCCCCGAATCCGCGAGATCGAACCACGGATGCGCGAATTGGAACCCAAGCTTCGCGAGATCGAGCCGCGCCTGAAGGAGTTCAGGTTCGACGGTCCGATGAATTTCGACTTCGACATGTGGCCAGGGCCGTCAAACCCGCGCGGCCGCCTTGGCGTGCAACTCAATGAGCTGACACCGCAACTTGCAGACTATTTCGGCGCCAAGGACGGCGGCGTCCTCGTGTCGAGCATTACCAGGGACTCAGCTGCTGAGAAGGCCGGGTTGCAGGCAGGCGACGTCATCACGGCGGTGAATGGCGATCGAGTCCGCACTACAGACGATCTGATCGATGAGTTGCGTGGTGCTGAAGGCCGCGAGGTCACGATTGGAATCGTGCGGGACAAGAAAGAATTAACCATCAAAGCAACGCTCGAATCTCCACGCCCCGCTCGTCGTCGACCGGCTTAGATCATCTCGTGATTTAGTGATTTAGTGGTTGGCTGATTTCATTGGGTGAGTTGGTAATTGAGCGATTTGATTTGGTGATTGCGCGATTTGGTCATTCGGCCGGGCGCTAGCGAGGCGACGGGTCGCAATGGGGAAATTACACAATCGCCCAACAGAATCGCCAAATCACTAACTCGCCCAATAAAATCGCCCAGTCACCCAATTCACCAGATCACAAAATTCCCGATCATCCATTCTGCGCCTGAGCCTCGCTGACCGTTTCCGTACTTCCGTTGATCGAACCCAGCAAGCTCGCCAGTTGCGCCGCGAAGATGGCGGCAACTGCGAGGCGATCGGTGTCGACCTCGGCGACCTCGCGCAACTCCGCTGAAAACACGCCCACGGGGCCGTGGGGAGTCAGCAGCGGTACGGCAAGTGCCGACGGCGCCCCCTCTCGACGCGCGGTGGTCTTGGAGACGCCGCCGCGGAAGGACGAAGCCGTCAGGTTCGAGGCGTCCCGTCGAATCGAACCGATGCGCTCGAACAACCGCTGGTCATAGCCCGAGGCCGCCGCGGGGAACAGCTCGTCGCGATTTTCAGACGCCACCCACACGATCACGCCTGACGCGGAGAGCACGTCCGCCGCCCGCCCCATTAACGCCGAGATCTCATTGCTTTGTGATACGCGGCCGAGATCGGTGCAAACGGCGGCGGCGTCGGCAAGGAACACGGCGGGCGCCACGGGTGCCGCGTATGCCGCAGGTGCCGCGGGTGCCGCGGGTGCCGCAGGTGCCGCAGGTGCCGCGGGTGCCGCAGGTGCCGCAGGTGCCACCGCGGCATCGCTTGTCGCGGGTGTAATCGAGCCCACGCGCACCTTTGGTCGCCCCTGCGAGCGCTCTCCGTAGCTGCCATTGGAGGATTCACGGGCGGGGACAGGCGGGGCAGGTGCGACGCCGCGCGCGGGTGCGACGGGAGCGGGGCGGCCAGGGGGAGCAAGGACGAGGATTGCCATGACCATTACAGCAGCCGCTCCAATGCCCAGGATCGTCTGTTCACGACGGATATCGACGCTTCGGCGTTCGGATGCCTGACGAATCGCATCGCGTGTGCCAGCAACCGCAAGTTGCATCGCGTCGAGCACATCGCGAGCTTCCGTGAAAATGACTTCGCCGGCGAGAAGCAGCTGCTCTGCGCTCAAGTGAGTTCGCGTGCGCTTGTCGGCTGCGACCAGTCGATCGGGATCCAACTCGTCAGTCAGCGGGACCTCGGTACTCGAAGCCGAGCGTTCGAGGTCTGACAGCGATGTGCGAAGCCTTTCGATCAAAGTGCTTGCGCGCTTGGTCCAGAAATCGCGAGCCTGTCCCGGAACCACGTACGCATGCATCGCGGCCTTGATCTCAGAGATGGTCGTGATGGCTGACTCGGCCGCAAACTCCCCGGTACGCGTGGTCGCTGCGACTTCTGCCAGGTGCTGTTCGTGCTGGAAGATTCGATACGCTGCGGCGGCGGCAGCGGCAATGGCAAGCAGCGCAATTACGAACCGAAACCAGCGGTTCGACATCAATCGACAGGATAACAGAAGTGGTTGACGCGTGCGGAGTGCAGCGTGCGGAGTGTCGGAGTGGCGCAGAGTGACGAGTGTGGAATGCGCGGGGATTCGCTGCTGGCAAGTAAGGAGTCAACCACTGCGCGATGATCGTGAAGCGGGTTGGTGATCTGTTTATTCTGACGTCGGCGAGATCCCTTCGGTTACAAGCTTCAGCGGAATGACTGACGGCTGCGGGGCCGACTCCATCTGAACGTTGTGCCCCTTCACAGGCGGGAGGTCCTGGAACATTGCGTTCCACTTCCAGCGTTCCATGGGATTGCTCGCCTGAAGCCAGTGCTTCAAGGGCAGGGGACGCTTGAACGTCTGACTGGCAAGCTGCTCGAAGCCCGGCGTGTTGGCCATCGCTGCAGCCATGGCGCGACGCACGTCCTGCGACGTCGTGTAGGAGAGTGGCAGCCCGAGCGCAGAGGCCACGCCCGTGAGCACCTGCCAGTCCTCGACCGATTCACCCGGCGGGTTCATGACTTTGGACGCGGCCTGCAGCCGACCCTGTTCATTCATATACGTGGCGTCCTTTTCGACCCACGCCGCGCCCGGCAGCACGACGTCTGCGGCCTTT
Organism: uncultured Acidobacteriota bacterium; assembly: GCA_963846425.1. Taxonomy (GTDB): domain Bacteria; phylum Acidobacteriota; class Vicinamibacteria; order Vicinamibacterales; family UBA2999; genus JACCSI01. The sequence goes on from CAWJVW010000005.1 coordinate 1,520,153, forward strand.
GCGATCTCGGTCGCTTGCACGCCTTGATAGATCAGGACGCCTAGTCGACCCGCTTTCCTCGCTTCAGCGACCCAGGCCGTATCGCCAAGCGAGCCGTCGGGTCCGTTGTCCAATACGTACAGCACGGCAATCTGGCCTTCGTCGAGAGCCCGACGCAGATCGCTGATGTCAGGTTCTGCTTGGGCCAGGCCAAATGCCTGGGCACCCTGGACATTGGGCGCGTCGACGGCCGACACGCGAAACTTCGTGTCCGGCGGCTGGCGTTTTTCCGACCGTCGCCACGTCACGTGAACGTGACTCGCTCCAGCAGCGCCCTTCAGGCCTTCGGCCAGCTGTTTGAGGAGGAAGAACTCTTCGTGTGAGGCATGCGCCGAGGCGAGGAAGCGAACCGATCCCGGATCGCGACGGCCCGCTTCGTCCACGAGATCACGAACGCGCCTCAACGCGTCCTTCCAGGTCGTCCCCTGCTGCGCACCGCCCTTGGTCGCCACTAACGGCTTCCGCAGCCGCTGGTCGCCTTCAACCCAGGTGTACTGAAAGCGGCCGATGTCGCACATCCAGAAATCATTGACCTCCGGGTTGTAGCGCGGGGTCACACGAATCAACTGGGAGCCTCGGGCCCATTCGGGCTTGGCTTTGATCCAGGCGGTGGTATTGCACCCCTTGGAGCACAACGTGCAGATAGTATCGACGGCGTGCGGGTTGTCCCAGGGCCGAGATCGAAACCGGTACTGGCGCGTCGTGATCGCCCCGACAGGACAGACATCCATCAGGTTGCCAGAGAGGATCGAGTGCACGCCCTGCTCGTTGAAAGTCGCGATCTCACTGCCGTTGCCGCGATCGACGATCCCGATTTGCGCGTCGCCGTCGATCTCGCGCATGAACCGGGTGCACCGCGTGCAGAGGATGCAGCGGTTGCGGTTGAGCATGAGCGTGGGGCCGAAGTCCACGTCGGCGCGCACGCCTTCTCCGTCGAACACGCGGCGCGGAAAGTCCATCCGGCTCTCGGCGTTTCCGAAACGATAGGAGAAATCCTGCAGCGGGCACTCGCCGCCTTTATCACAGACCGGACAATCCAGCGGGTGATTGATGAGCAGAAACTCGAACACGCCCGCGCGGCCCTCGACTGATTCCGCGTCGGTTGTCTGGACGACCATGCCCTCGGCGACCGGCGTGGAACAGGAGGTCTGCAGCTTCGGCATCTTCTCGATTTTCACCAGGCACACACGGCAGGAGGCGTCGATGCCAAGGCCGGGGTGGTAGCAGTAATACGGCACCTGAATGCCAGCCTCGATGGCGGCTTGCAGCACGGTTGTGCCCTTCGGCGCGGCGATTTGCCGGCCGTCGATGGTGAGCGTGACGGTCTCCATAATCAAAGCCGGATCATATCAAAACGGTTACACTTGGCCGGTGGACGAGCGCCGAGTTCGCGTCGGAGCCTTCTTCGAATGGCTCGTGGCGGCTACGGGTGTCATTGCGCTGATCTGGGTGCTCTCGGTTCCTGTTCAGCGGTTGATCGGTCCACGCGTCGATGCTGCCCTGGTCGACGTCCCAACAGCGTCTCCGCCCGGTGTGCCGGCAGGTGCCACCAACGTCCCCGTCGTGATGCTGCTCGACGGTCGTGAAATCCGAACCGGCGACCTGCAATCGCGGCTGACCACGCTCCTGCCTGAAAAATTGGCCGACGGCCCGGCGCACGTGAGCAGCGGAGAGTTCGGCGAACGCCACACGCGTGCGTACCTCGTTGACGGCACGCGGTTGTATATCGTGTGCGAGCGGCTCGAGAGGGGTGGGCCTATGCGAGTGACCGGCGTGTATATACCGTGACGAGAGTCAGTGGTCAGCGGCCAGTTTTCAGTTCAAAGAAGCGTGTGGTTTTCCTCTGAACTGGCACCTGGAAACTGGAGACTTATCTTTTCTCAAACGTCCCCAACGCCCCATTATCGGCGTTGACTTCGATGCTCCGCACGGACCCGCTGACGGGGAATCGTCTTTCGACTGTCGCTTCCGACAATGCCACGACATGTTCCACGGCTTTGTCGCCAATGTTGATCGTCACGAGCACGGGGACGTCGTACACGTCGCCGACTTGCTCGAACCGTACGACGACCTCCTGCCCTTCGACGCCTGTGGCATAGCGGACGCGCGGCATCCCTGACTGATAGATCCATCTCTCGAAAAACCGAGTGAGCGATCGGCCCGCCTCCGCTTCCATGGCTCGCTGCAAGTCCTCGGTGCCAGCCTTTTTGTACCGGTTCTCCGTGTAAAAACGCCTGACTCCACGAAAGAACGCTTCGTCTCCAATCCACTGCCGCAGCATGTGCAGAACGGACGCGCCTTTGTTGTAGACGAGCGCGCGAAATACCCGGCTATCCCCTTTGATGTGGCCGAGCCGATAGCCTAGGTAGATCGCACCCTGGTCGGAGTGCGTCATCGCCCAGCGTCTGCATTGCCGCAAAACGTCGCGGAATGTTGCCTCACCTCGACGGTCCTTGGCATAGAGCGCCGCAAAATATTGAGCAAACCCCTCGCTCAGCCATTGCTCGTGGTAATTCTTCCAACCAACTGCCTGCCCCCACCATTGATGCGCGAGTTCGTGCGCAATGTAGAACTCGGGGAAACTGGCGAACACGGCCGGATCATTCCTGAATGTGAATGGCGAGACCGGCAGCGGGTTGTTGATCACCGCAAAGTACGCGGGCGCATGCCCACCGGGTCGATCGTGCTCGACCATTGTGATCGTCATCGCTTCGTAGGGTGAATCGCCAACCGTTGCGGCGTACAACCGCAGGATGTCCGCAGCGGCGCCGACAATCTCGCGGCCGCGGTCGACTTGTCGGCGATTGGCTTCGACGGAAAGCTCCACGGTATTTCTAGTGCCGACGGGCTTGGGCCCGGAGCTGCCGACGATTAATGGCGCAGCCGCACGAGGGGGCACAATCTCGAGTGCGACCGTGGCGGCGTCGACGCGAAAGAATTTGCTGACAACCACCCCGAGATAGCGAAGCGGTTGCGCCGCGACGAACGTGTAGGTCGCGCGCCCAGGCTGACCTGGCGCGGTGCCGGGTTCGGCGGTTGGCGATCCTGGCGCCGTCACCCCGCTCGCAACGACGACGTGATCGGCGGGTACGGTAAAGCGGATCGTCGCGGTGGCGTAGTCGGTGACCTGGTTTTGCGGATACCAATGGCTCCGATTGCTGAACAGCCAGTTGGGCTCCGGCGGGACGACCGGAACGTCTTCTGAGCGCTGCACACGCCCTCCTCCTCCCTGCACATCGACGGATTCCTGTTCGATCGACTGTGAACGAAGAGGGCCTGAATATGCGATTTGTAGATTCAGTTCAAAGTCGCGCGACACGGTAGACGGGAGGTTGACGACAACGCTGTTCTGATTTCTGACGCGAAGGAACATCAACCGTCCGAGTTCGTGGCACGTGATGGACTGCACGGTGAATTCTTCGGCCAGTCTGATCGTCAACGCCGCCAACGCGTATGACTTGACCCGAATCTTCAGACGTGCACGCCCGTCGAGCCACTGCCGTTCGGGGTGGTACCCGGCGTCGATCGTGTAATCGAGCACGTCATATTCGACGAGGTCGTCTTCGTTGAAAAATCGACCACGGCTGCTCAACTTCATTTCCGAAGCGTAAGCGGCGATGTTGCGCTGCCGGACGCGATGAAAAAGCGTCACGTCCTCGGCCTCGCCCGTGGAGCGGGCGAAGGTCAACGTGTCGAAGCGACGAGTGCGGACTTCCGCGAGAAAATCGCCGGCCTGCGGCAGCAGCGACCAGTTCTCCCGACTCAGGTCGTGCAGGTCGAGGCTGAAGGACTTGCCGACCTCGTCGTCGAAAATGTCCTGAGCACGTCGGAGCGAACGGTTGTCCACGGTTGCCGGCAACACGGTCTGTTCCTTGAGCTGCTGGTCGAACTCGAACGGATTGATTCGAATGTACGCCGCGGTGAACGGCGTGTCGATCGTGTCGCTGCCTGCAAACAAGCGCACCTGTCCGCGCTCCTCGGCCGGCGCCGGCGCAAACGTCATGGTCCCGTCACCGAGCAGCACGAGAGCGGTCACCCCTTCTGAAGTTTCCGCAACGAAGACATCACCCGTCGGGAGACGCAACTCGAGATCGACGGACCTGATGACGAGATCCTTCGCCGCGAATTGCTTTTGCGGATGCAGCGACAGGCGATGCAGTCCTTCAATCGACGAGAGCCTCTCCTGCCCAACTATGCGCCAGGGTTGGCGTTCGGTTGAATCGCGAGGGCGCCGGACGTCGAGACGCCACGTCGTGATGCGACCGCGCGCGCCCGTTTCGGTAAAGACGTCGGCCACGAGGACAAACCCTTCGCCCGGCAGCGTACCGAGGAGGGGCGAGCGGTCGCGCTCACGAACCACGACACGCGTCACACCCTGCGGGACCATCGAGTCGAAGAACTCAATGGCCGCGTCGCGGTCGGCGTTCTGAGAGAGGAGCGCAACCCATGCCGCACGGTCGGTCGTCGAAACCGTGGTCTCGACCGCCTGTAGAAAAGCCTGAAGAGACAGATCTTCGTTGCTCTGACCGCCGGCCGGCTGCCGGGCGTCGAGGGCGGATGCGCCGAAGAGCAACAGAAAAGCGAGACAGAGGCGGTTCAAAACAAGTGTTCCTTACCTCGTCCCCAGCGGAGGGTCCCGGGGGTTCGGAACAGCCGTGGGGGAACCCCTCAGGAACCTGCGCAGAGAACCTCCGTGAATCGCGTGAGGAACCCTTGTGAGAACCTCGTCAAGAACCCCACGGCGTACCTTAGCCTACCCGTTTCTCAAGCGGCTTAATACGAGAACCGAGAGGTCGTCAGCAAGACGCGAATCACGCCGGTGGCGTTCGACGGCGTCGAAAATCGCCTGGCCGACGCTGGCGGCGGTCGCCTCGGGGAACGTGCCGGGATACAACGCCAAGGTCCGTTCCAGGCCAGCTTCATCGAACGGCTGACCTGTTGGATCCTCGGCTTCCGTGATGCCATCGCTGTACATCACAACCGCATCACCCGGCTCCAGTCGCGCACGGCCCTCCTCATAGGTCGAGCCCTCGAACATCCCCAGAGCGATGCCGCCTGTCATCAGGCGCTCAATGCTGCCATTTTGCCGGCGGAGCAGCGGAGGTGTCTGACCGGCATTGACGAACTCGAGCTCGCCCGTGCGGGGGCTGTACACAGCGAGAAAGAGCGTGATGAATCGCGAAGCCGGCGCGTGGCGCGTGATCTGGACATTCAGCCGTGCGGCGAGCGCCGCGATACTCAGCCCCTCGTCCACCAGCGTGCGGAGCATGGCAAGCAGCAATGCCATCAGAAGGGCCGCTGGGCTCGCCTTGCCGGCCACGTCGCCCAGCGCGACGATGACTCGTCCATCGGGCTGCGGGAGGATGTCGTAGAAGTCACCCCCCACCGTATTCGCTGGCATGGTGAGTCCGAATGCTTCGACGCCTGGGCCTGACCACATGCCGTCTGGAAGCATCGCCTGCTGAATCTCGCGCGCCACTTCGAGATCGCGCTTCAGCGACAGGCGGTCCGCCACCTCGAGCAGGACCAGCAGGTTCATCAGCAGGAACCCAATGAGCAGCCACGCGGTCCCATGGGCGAAGACCGGTCCAGGCACGCCAATCCGCACGAAGGCAAACGGGAAGGGCATCCGTACGGAGATCACGCCGAAGCCGTCGAACAGTTGCAGGACGCCGATCACAGACGCAAGGAGCGCCAGACCGTAGATGACACGGCGCGCGGGCGACAGCCGCATCGTGAAGGCGAGAAAGAACCCCTGCAGATACTTCGCGGCGCGGCGGTGCCAGGGCAGCCCGTCGAGCTCCGCCGTATTGATGCCCCGCGCGAAAAACCGATAGGCCTCGGGTGTTTCGTACGTGAAGAGCTTCCCCAGGTCTTCCTTGGTGAAGTCCTTGGTGTATGCCTCGAAAAAGGCGCGTGGGGAAGAGGGCATGGAAGAGTCAGTTTCTAGTAGCCAGTAACTGACAACTAACAAGTGACGTTTTCAAATGACTCCCAGTTCCTTCCCCACTTTCCCGAACATATCCAGCGCGAATTGCAGGTCCTCCCGCGTATGAGTGGCCGTGACGATCGTGCGAAGGCGAGCCTGCCCGCGTGCGACTGTCGGAAAGCCAATCCCCTGCGCAAAGACTCCGGCTTCAAAGAGTTTGTCGGACATCTCCATCGCCTGCGATGCTTCGCCGACGATAACGGGCGTAATAGGGCTTTCGCTGCGGCCCGTGTTGAACCCCAGCGCCTGGAGACCGGCTTTGAAGAACCCAGTGTTGTCCCAGAGCCGCTCCATCCATTGGGGCTCGGTTTCCAGGACATCGAGCGCGGCAATGCACGCCGCCGCGACTGCGGGCGGATGCGACGTGGAAAACAGAAAGGGACGCGCGCGGTGATAGAGGAATTCGATGAAGGCGCTCGTGCCCGCGACGTATCCGCCGAGGACGCCGATGGCTTTCGACAACGTCCCGACCTGGATGTCGACGTGACCATGGCAGTGGAAGTGGTCGATCGTCCCACGCCCCTGGCGTCCGAACACACCACTTGCGTGAGCATCGTCCACCATCATGATGGCGCCGAACTCTTCCGCGACAGCCGAGAGTGCCGGCAGCGGGCCCAAATCACCATCCATCGAGAAAACGCCGTCGGTGATGAGCAGCTTTCGTTGGCCCGCCGGCAGGCTCTTGAGAATGTCACGCGCGGCGTCGACATTTTTGTGGGGAAACACTTTGATGGCCGCCCGGCTCAGCCGGCATCCATCGATGATGCTGGCGTGGTTCAACTCATCGGAGATCACGACGTCATCTTTCGTGAGAATCGCCGAGACGGTGCCAGCGTTGGCGGCGAAACCGCTTTGGAAGACGACAACGGCCTCGACGTTCTTGAACACGGCAAGACGACGTTCGAGCTCCATGTGAATTGCCATCGTTCCGGCGATCGTACGGACAGAGCCCGAGCCAGCGCCGAAATCATCAACGGCCTTGAGCGCGGCCTCACGCAGCTTCGGATGTGTCGTCAGCCCAAGGTAGTTGTTCGACGACAAATTGACCACTGACTTGTGATCGAATGTCGCATGAGAGGCCTGCTCACTCTCGAGAATTCGAAGCTTGCGATACAAGCCTTGCTGCTTGAGAGACTCGAGCTCGTCGGAAAGAAACTGAAGCGGATCGGCGCGCATCGAGAAAGTGTATACGCGTCAGCGGCCCTCGGCCCACGGTCAACGGCCTACGGTAGGGAATACAGCGCGTCCGTGTCGAATCGACCAATTTCCTTCGCCCCGTTCCATGTGAGCCACTGCTTTATCCCGTCAGCCTCCGCCGCCGCAGGGTAGGCGGACTCGTGCACGATCACGTGTGTGGTTCCAGCATCACGCAGCGCATTCCACGCCGCCGCTGGATCGTCCGCGATCCGTTGCAGCCTTGCGACACGAACCCTGTAGCTCTGTGGAAACGCTCCGCTGTATCCGTTGACGAGACGCTTCCAGTGCACCGTCGAGTAATACACCCAGCGCAATTCCCACGCTGGATCGCCGAACGGAAATTCCGTGATCACGCGGGCCGCCGGCAACGAGGCGAGTGTCTGATACACGGGAGGGGCAGTGCTGCGAGGCTCGACTCGAGGGGGAGGGGCGATGCCTCCATCGCCCCATGTTTGATTGAGCAGCATGGGGGCGAACGCGACCTCGCCGAGAAACACGACAGCAATGGCGGCGGGCACCAACGCGCGTCGAGTCACGCGATTCATCAGCGCCGCGACGCCATACCCCGCAGCGATTGACAGAAACACGGCAGCAACCATCGCGTAGCGCGCGGGCGCGCGCAGACCATCGAAGCCTGGGACGTGGTCATAAAGCACGTCGTACAGGCCAAGTCCCGGCAGTGCGCGCCCACGGGACTGCGGGAGCGGGCCGAGCGACAGCCACACGGCGAGCCCGGTCAACACGACCGCCAGCGCCAGCGGCGATCGTGCGCCACCGCGAAGCACGTGCCGGGCATGAGGAGAAACTGCGAGCAGAATCGCGCCAGCGATGCCAATGCCAGCCGCGAGCCGGCCAGGGTTTGTGGCGCGAATCGGCAGTCCGGCGATGCTCGTGACGAACCCAGCGGTGAAAAGGATCGCGACAAGGGCCGAAAGCTGAATCACGATGAGGCCGACGAGCAGCCATGTGAGGGCCCGTCGTCTCACCCGCGTGTCAACGGACGTTGTCAGCGCGCTCAGTACGGACACGGTCAGCAGTGCGATCGGCACCAGTCCAAAGAACAACTCACCCTCCGGCTTCGGATAGGCCTGCATGAGGCCGCCCCAGACGCGCAGCGCCTCCGGCGCGGTGAAGTAGCTGTAGACATCGGCAGAAAAACGGATCACCTCGCCAACGGATCGCTCGATCCCATGCACTCGTTGTCCCTCGAGGTACATCAGGAGAAAAGGCAGCGTCCCGGCAGCGACAACGAGGGCAGCGAAAGTCAACGATGCCCAGACACGCCAGTCGCGAGCGCGGCCCAATGCGAAGATCTGGTGGAGTACAAAGAGCGCGGCGAACGGCGCGAAATAAATCAGGTAGTACCCACACGACCAGTTCTGCATCAGCAGCGCGAGGCTGCCGCCGGCCAGCGCCTTGCGCTGACCCGTGACGATGAACCGGCGAAAACCGTACAGCGCGAGCGGCATCCACTGAGAGCTCAGCGACTGAATGTGTGCCACCTGTGCGATGCGCATCGGGACAAACGCATAGATCACCCCGGCGATGAATGCCGCTTCACGACAGCCCGGCCGCTCGCCGAGGAGTTCGCGGACCAGCAAATACATTCCCAGACCCGACAGTACGAACGAGGAGAGGAACAGAAGGTTGTAGGACAGGATCAGGTTGCCCGTGAGCTGATACACCGGGAGGATCTGCAGCACTTGTCCGAAGAGGTGCTCGGAAAACGAGAGTGCAAGGGGCTCAGGATGGAAGATGTTCGCGTTCCAGAAATCGCCGAGCGACATCTGACCCAGGACGACGCGAGGCAGATGCTCGGCGCCCCAGCCGAGGATCCACATGTTCAGCAGCGAGTCGCCGAGGTCGCCGGGGACGTCTCTCGTCAGGCCCAGCGCCAACGGCCAGGTCATGACGAGGGTGAGGAGGACGAAGCTAATCGTCGCGCGCGACGAGCTCTTCAAAGAGCACCTGCACGATCGCCGCGGTCGGCACCGACAAGATCGCGCCTACGATGCCGAGCAACTGTCCGCCGATCCCAAGCGCGATGATCACGTTGACCGCGCTCAGTCCCACCTGGCGGCCCATGATCTTCGGGACCAGGATGGTGTTTTCGAGTTGCTGCTGCAGGACAAAGAAAATCGCGACTCCAACCGCCAGCCCCGGAGAGACTGTAGCGGCCACGAGGATCGCCGGAATCGCCGACAGGATCGGACCGACCATCGGAATCAGCTCGCCGATTGACGAGATGAGCGCAAGCACGTAGAAATACGGCACGCCCATCAGCCACAAGCCGACAGCCGATGTCAGGCCGATGACCAGCGACAACAGAACTTGACCACCCAGCCACGCGCTCACCTTCTCGGTGACCGTCGCGCTGATGGCCGCCACCCGCGAGCGCTCGCGGCGTGGAAACAGCCGGACAAAAAACGATCGGATCTCGCGCGATTCCACGAGCATGTAAAACGTCAGCAGCAGAACCGTGATGACGCCGAAGAGGCCGCCCACGACATTGCGCACCGCACCAAAGATTGTCGAAAACGCCGTCGCTCCTCCACTGGCCGGTGTCTGTCGAACCGCTTCGCCCAGCGTTATTGGTTGCCGCAGAATGCCGAATCTCACAAGAATCTCCTGCGCCTGCGCGATCTTGTCGGGCAACGTCCGCCAGAGCTCTTCGGCTTGTGCGGCGAGCGGAGGAATGACGAGCATCGTGACCGCCACAATCGCGCCGATGAGCGCCGCGTAGATGACGAGGATCGCCAGCCAACGCGGCAGGCGTGGCCCAATCGGGATCACTCGCTGGCGCTCGATCATCCGAACGAGCGGCGAAATCCCCATCGCGAACAGCCCGCTGATGTACACAGTGACGAGCGTGCTTCGAACGGTATAGAGGACCCAGACCGCAAGAATGGCGGCAATCGAGGTCAGCACTCCAAAAACGATCAGGCGGCGCGGATCCCGCCTGCGCGCCACATCGTCAGCGGTAGGCTCCGGGTTGCTCTTCACGCGCTCAAATACTCTCGTGTGAACCGACCGATGTCGTCGTAGATAGAGGCAAGCTCGGTGGGCGAGGCAAGAAACACGATGCGAAAGAATCCGTCCTGCGGCGCCGTGCCAAAGCCTGACCCGTAAACACAGAGAATCCCGGTTGCGCGGAGCAGCGCCAGTACGTAGTCAGCATCTGTGCGCCCCTCAGGCAGCGTGACCTGCGGCATCGCGTAGAACGCGCCTCGGGGTGTGACACACCGAATACCCTCGATCGCGTTGAGCCGCGTGGTCGTCAGCAAGGCCCGCTCTCGGAGCGCCTCGCGAAACGACACCTGATGCGACCGGTCGCCGTTCAGAGCGGCAATCACACCGTACTGCATGGGCCCGGGGCTGCACAGACGGCCATCCGCCAGCTTCTTGATCGCGCCGAGCGCACTGTCGAGCCGCGGCGTCGACCCAACCGCCATCCATCCGGCACGCCATCCAGGCGCGAGATACGCCTTCGAGAGGCTCGAGTACGAAATGATCGCCGCCTCGGGAGCGAGGGTTGCCATCGGCGCGACGGGACCGTCGTACGCGAGATCGCCGTACACTTCGTCGGCCAGAATCACCAGCCCGTGATCTTCGGCAATCGCAATGAGCTGACGACGCACGTCATCCGGATAGATAGCGCCCGTTGGATTGTTCGGATCGATGACCACGAGAACACGGGTGGTGGGCGTGATGCGCCGGCGAATGTCGTCGAGATCCGGAAGCCACTGATTCGTCGAGTCCGTGCGGTAGTACAGCGGCTCGGCTCCAATTTTGGCGAGCACCGCCGTGTAGAGCGGATATGTGGGTGAGGGTACGAGCACCGAGTCGCCCTCATCCACGATGGCGGTTAGCGCCAATTCAAGCCCTTCTGAAGTCCCCGATGTGATGAGGACGCGATCGGGCGACACGGTGACGCCACGCGCGCTGAAATCTGCCGCGACCGCGTCACGCGCTTCGGGAATGCCGGCCGAGGCCGTGTAGTTGTTGTGACCATCACGCATGGCCCGCGCCACCGCTTCGATCAGATGGGGCGGGGTGGCGAATCCGAACTGGACGGGGTCGCCGATGTTGAGATACCGCACCCGGGTGCCGGCCCCCTCTACCTTCTTGGCCTCCGTGACGATATTTCGGATGGCGTAGGTGAACCGATCTACCCGGCGTGCAGTTCGGATCGAGGCGGTCGCGACTGACATTCGTGGAATCTTACTGGAGGTTCCTTGCGTGGGTCGTCGGGGCCGTTGTTCCTGCGGGGTTTACGAAACTGCGCAACAGATGTTCGCGGAATCGTCGAGGACGACATGTAAAAGCTACACGTATCCCAAGAATTACAACAGCCCCTCCTCCCAGATCAAGGAGTAAGTGCTTTGGCTTCAATCAGTTATCACGTTGGCAAGCGTATTGTTATTGGGAACGGCATGGGACGGGGCCTCCTCCTCCTCGCCTGGCTGGCATTGACGCCAGCACTGACCTTTGGTCAGGAGCCTCAAGCTCCGCAAACACCAAGCTTCAAGTCGGGAATCGATCTCGTCACCGTGACCGCCACGGTGCGCGACCGGAAGGGCCGTTTGGTGAAGGGGCTCGAGGCCAAGGATTTTGAGGTGCTGGACAACGGCCAGCATCGCAAGATCTCGGATTTTCGCGACGATCCATCACCCATCAGTCTTGCGATATTGTTTGATATCAGTGGCAGCATGCGGGTCGCGGACCGTATGATTGCCGCTCGGTTTGCGGCCCATCATGTGCTCTCCTGGTTAGAGTCGGGCCGCGATGAAGCCGCGCTGTTGACTTTCGACAGCCGGTTGCACGAGGTGGCCCCGTTCACGGTCGATACGCGTGCCCTACAGGGCGCGCTGGGGGAGGTCGATCCGTTCGGGGCCACCTCTCTGCACGATGCGATCGCAGAAGCCGCCAAACGTGCGGCGGCCCGTACGGGTCGTCGCCGTGCGGTGGTGGTGATCACCGACGGCATCGACACGTCCAGCGGGCTGAAGCCGAGTGAGGTCTCAGCCATTGCCAGCGCGATCGATGTGCCGGTCTACATCATCGCGACCGTTCTTCCCATCGATCATCCTGGCCGCGAGGGATCCCTGAGCAAGCCGGAGCCTGTGAGTGGCGATGGCAGCGTCGACAATCTCGCGACGTGGACGGGCGGCGCGTGCTTTTACGCGAGCACGCCGTCCGATACCAGCGGTGCGGCGCGACAGGTGCTCGAAGAACTCAGACAGCAGTATGTAATCGCGTTCGAGCCGGCCATTGCAACAGGTTGGCGGCCGCTCGAGATTCGGACTCGTGACAGGGACTACATCGTACGCGCGCGGAGCGGCTATATGGCCGGGTCGCGTCGGCAGGTCGCAGGCGTGACATTCGTCCCGCCGGCTTTTTAGGAGGAACCCCATGCGGAAGCCCGTATTCGTAGTGAGCTTGTTTGCACTTACACTCGCGGTCGCGCCAGCGTGCGCTACCAAGAAATTTGTCCGTACGGAAGTCGGCCAGGTGAACGACAAGGTTTCGACCTTGGGCACGTCGCTCGAGCAGACGCAAGAGCGCGTTCGTCAGGCGGAAGGCCGTATCACTGAGGTTGATTCAAAGGCTGGGGCCGCGCAGAGCTCCGCGACGCAGGCCCAGCAGGCTGCGTCGGCGGCGAACGATGCTGCCTCCGCCGTCAACACCCGCGCCGACGCCATCGAAGTCGCGAGTCGCAAGATTCTCTTCGAAGTCGTGCTGAGCGAGGATCAGGGCAAGTTCAAGTTCGGCAAGACCGAGCTGCCCGACGAGGCCAAGGCCGCCATCGATCAGATGGTGAACGGCATCAAGTCGCAGAAGTCCTCAGTGTGGATCGAGATCGAAGGCCACACGGACAACGTTGGGAGCAAGGCCTACAACGAGCACCTCGGAATGGAGCGTGCCGAAGCGGTGAAGCGTTATCTCTACGAGCAGCATCAGCTGCCGCTCCACAAGATGAACGTGATCAGCTACGGTGAAGACAAGCCCTCGACCGACAACAAGACCCGCGACGCCCGCGCACAGAACCGCCGCGTCGTCATCAAGGTGTTGGCGTAAAGGCTCGCGCTGCGCGCTCGTGGGAGTCGCCTGGACTGGCGGCTCCTGCGACCCGCCAGCCCGGCTTATAAGGGCGGCGGCCGTTGGCCGCCGCTAGCTCTCGAATCGGACGCAACGAGGCGCGGCCGACCGGCCGCGCCACCTGCGAGGCGCGCTGCGCCGAGTCCTTCATCTTTCGGCTAAGTCCTCCCGCACTCGCATTTCGTAAAGAACCGCGCTATCCGCTTCTACGATGACACGGGCGCCGAGCGTTTCCAGCCACGCCCCGATCAACGCACCTGTGTTGTCGCTCCAGGCAGGACGATGGACGATGACGTGCGTCGCCGCAGCAACGGCCTGTGCGGCCCGTTCGGGATCGAGCGTGGGGCGCCCGAGCACGCGCTGCCGTGCGAGATAGGATGGGGGGAAGATCCCGCTGTAGCCATTGAGCAACCGCCGGCGATGCCTGACCGAGAAGTACATATAGCGGAGGTCGTACCACGGGTCGCCGAACGGAAACTCCGCGAGGATGGCACCGGGCGGCAATGAGCCGACGGCCTCATAGACGGCCGGGCTGTGCGGTGATGGTTTCAGGTACGAGGGAGGCGTCACGAGACCTTCAGACGGCAACGCCCGATCCAGCGGCATCACATCCGGCGACGCCATGGCCACTTGAGTGACGAGGGCCGCCGCCATCACCAGGATGGCGAACACTTTTGTGCGACGCTCCAACACGCGAATGCCGGCGGCGGCGACTAGTCCGAGAAAAATGAAGACCAGTGAGGCAAACCGCGAAGGCACGCGAAGACCCTGGTAGCCCGGCACATAGTCATAGAGCAGCGTGTAGAGACCCGGGAAGCCAATCGCCTGACCTCCAGCTCGAGGCGTCGGCCCAAGCGAGAGCCAGAACGACAGCGCGACCAACACCAGTGACACGCATGTCGCCCAGCGCGTGCGCGCATCGCGATCGATGGCAAGGCCGACCAGAGCGAGCGCGCTCAACGCGATCGCGGGGATGAGTCCTGGCAACGCCACTCGGTAATGGTCGAGCGTCGCGGAGTATCCAATCACTTCGGCGGGTGAGCGCACGATTCCAAGACGCTGCTGCACCTCGAGATAGGGGAGCAGGACTGGCGCTGTGACGACGAGCACCAGCGCCGCAGTTGCCCACAGCTCCAGCCAGACCCGAGGTGCACGCCAGCGCCGCCAGCGCCCCATCTCGAAAATCGCAAACACCAACACAAAGGGTGCGCAGTACGCGGCGTAGTAGACCGACGATAGATTCAACGCGATGACGGCTGCGGCGGCGTACGCCAGGTATCGCCGGGCATCCGTTTCGAAGTACCGATGCAGGGCGAGCAGTGCAAAGGGGAACCAGTGAATCGAAAGGACGTGCAGGTGGGCCACCTCGTATTCGAGTCGATACTGGTTGAACGCCGCGATTGCCGCTGCGACGACCGCGCCCATCGGGCTTCCCGTCAGCGCCCGCGCGAGCAGGAACGTTCCTAACCCCGTAAGCACAAAGCTGGCAACGAAGGCGACGTTGTAGGCGAGAATCGGGTTGTTCGTGACGGCGTAGATGGGCCAGACCATGACCGTCTGACCGATGAAGTGCTCGGAGAAGGCAAGTGTCTGTGCCTCTGGATGGAAAATGTTCGCGTTCCAGAAACCCGACAGCGTCGCGGGGTTGGCGAACGCGTCCCTCAGAGTCCCGGCGACCCATCCCATGGCCCAGGCGACGAACACGGGGTCACCGTAGTCGCCAGGGAGACTCGTCGTGAGCTGTGCGACAAGCGGCCACGTGACTGCCAGCGTGACGGCGAGCAGCAGAAGCGCAATGAACCAGGCCGAGCCCGCGGTGGTTCGTGACCACACGACGGATCAGATCCTGCGCGCAAGGGCGAGGAGCGACAAGCCGAATCCGGGCTCCGTCTCCTCCTCGAGCCGCAACAGCGGCATCACCCAGGTGAACACCCTGAGCTGACCTCTTGGCATCACACGCCGTTTCAGAACTCGGGAGTTCAGCCACCATCCCGGGACAGCGGGCCGATTCAGAAACCGCAAGGTCTCCACCTCGAACCCGGCCGCTGTCACGGCATTTCGTAGTTCTTCCCGCTCGTATCGCCGGAAATGATCGAGGTGCTTGTCGAGCGTTCCATACAGGGCTTTCATGGCAGGCACCAACAGCACCAGATGCCCTCCGCTGGGCAGAACCGATGCGAAATCGGCCAGCGTGGACTTGTCGTCCTCGATGTGCTCGAGCACATTCATGCAGACGATGGTGTTGATGCGTGATGAGAGGAGATCCTGACGGTCTGCATCACTGAGCGGGAAGCTGTAAGAGGCAATCTTGACATTCTTGCGCTCGCCGAACCGTCCCGTGAGCTCCCGGAGATAATGCGGCTCGACGTCCGATGCCACAATGCACTCGCGCTCATTCACGAAGAATCGCGTCTGATTGCCGACGCCGGAGCCTACTTCGAGGATGCGACTGCCCAGATAGTGCTCGAAGCGCTCGTGCAGCCATCGATTGTAGGGCGCGAGTGCCGCCATGCGGCGTAGCGTGATGGCGCCAACGTCATCGCCCGGGGCCTCCCACCGCCAGTACTTCAAGAGGACCCAGACGGCCTTGAACGCATCCTTCAAACCGATTTTCTTACCTTCATCGTACGTGCGGCCGTTATAGGAAATCGGAACCTCGTACACTCGCGCCCGCATGCGGGCAATCTTGCACGTGATCTCCGGCTCGATGCCGAAATCGCGTGACTGCAGATCGAGTCGATTCGCGATGTCGCGGACGAACATCTTGTAGCAGGTCTCCATGTCCGTCAGGTTGAGATCGGTAAACGCGTTGGACAGGAGAGTCAGGACCCTGTTGCCGATCGAGTGCCAGAAGTAGAGGACACGGTGCCCACGGGGCGAACCGAGGAATCGGGAGCCATAGACGACATCGGCGCGACCTTCGAGAATGGGCTGCAACAGCAGCGGATATTCGCGAGGGTCGTACTCCAAGTCGGCGTCCTGAATGACGAGCACGTCTCCGGTCGATTCGCGAAGGCCCCTGGCCACCGCAGCGCCTTTGCCTTGATTGGTCGGTTGCAGCAGCACGCGGACTCCATTCCTGCCATCGAGCTCGGACAAGATGTCCCGCGTCCCATCTCGCGACCCGTCGTCCACGATGACGATTTCTTTTTCGACGCCGGGAATTTCGACGGAAAGGACGCGAGAGACGATCTCGCGAATGGTGGCCCGCTCGTTATAGCAGGGCATGACGACGGACAAGCGCACGGAGGAATCTTACAGGACTCAGCGGCCATCGGCCGCCTCGTGGGTCGCGGGACTAAAGTCCCGCGCTACGTACTAATGATTTGAGGGGTCTCCCACACAAACATCGTACGTAGAGCGGGACTTCGGTCCCGCGGGGGCGAGGGCGCGAACCGCCCGAAGGATCGACCGAATCCCAAAAAAATAACTGCCCGACGCCGCGGGGACGTGCGACGTCGGGCCTCTCAGAGTGATATGCGCCTACACCACTCCGAAACTGGAGAAGCTGACAGCGTTACGGGACCCGGATCACCTGCCCGCGGATTTCGCCCCCCGCGTTTACGTTGCTGTGAATGTTGAGGTACATCTGTCCGCCCAGGAGCGACTGGATAAAGTCGTCCCATGAACGGATGCCCTGATCGGCGCGGGGCATAAGGTTTGCCGCCGTTGCTTCCCCCGACAGGTTGAAGTCGTTCGAGATCTGAGCCGGGAACGCGACATTCACGACGGTTGGGCCCGCAAGGCCGGGACCACCCACATGGAAATGCGCATTGTTGGTGCCGCTCGGCATGTTGAAGACGTCGATGCTCCAACGCAGCGTTCCAGTTCCCAAATCGATCGAGACAGTTGCGTTACCAAACGCCCCGGTGAGCACGCCTGGGGCCGGCGTTTCCTGGTTGCCCGAGAGGTTTGCCGTAAAGCTGACGACCTGAGCCTGAGCGGTACCCGCAGCCGCGAGCACGAACATTGCGGCGACCATCATCAACATCACACGTCGCATCACTCACTCCTTCTCGCCGATGAGAGCTGGAAAAACGGCGCGGAAAGCGATTAGCAGGAACCGATCCACGCGAGGGGAAAGCCAAAACTGCCAGGGAAACACGAAAACACGGCCGGAAATCAACGTTTGGGACGAACGCAACTCCGAAACAATTACGGGAGGTGAAAGGACTTACGACACACGTCGCACCCTCTGCCTATTCCGCTGCGTTCTTGCGTGCCCGATCGAGCCGGCCCAGCCGTTCGTTGTCACGCCCAGCTTTTCGAGAATGCGCCCGTGTAGCGGCGTCACCGCTTTGGCGACGATGTTCTTGATGCCGAGCTCGCAGCAACGTGACCACCACGAGGCTTGATTCCATCCGCTCGCCGATTGACACGACCGCGACGTCCACGTCCTTGATGCCGGCCGCGCCATGGCGCCCGAAAGATTACACGCCTGGAGGAGTCGGGGTGTATTCTTCGAGATTCCAGCCACCGGACGAGGGTTTGATGGCCCAAAAGAAGAGCTTCGACCGAAGGACAGACGGATGCGACGCCAAAACCAAATCGGGTGGGGATGGTGATGTATCTCGCCGCGACTTTTTCAAGACTGTCGGCGTGGGCGGAGTCGCAGCGGCCGTCATTCATGTCGGTGACGCAGAGGCTCAGGGTGCCGCGGCGATCGGTCCCGGCGAGGTGCCGATCACGCTGACAATCAACGGCCACCGACATCAACTCAAGGTCGAGCCGCGAGTGACGTTGCTCGACGCGATGCGAACGCGGCTCGAGATCACCGGTCTGAAGCGCGTCTGCGATCGCGGGTCATGCGGCGCATGCACGGTGATCATCGACGGGCGTACGTTTTATTCCTGCTCGCTTCTGGCGATTGAATCTCAGGGGCGCAATATTCGGACGGTCGAGGGGTTGTCGCAGGGCAATGCGCTCCATCCGGTACAGCAGGCCTTCTGTGACAACGACGCGCTGATGTGCGGGTTCTGCACGCCCGGCTTCGTGATGGCCACCGTCGCACTCCTCGAGAAAACACCAACGCCCACGGCTGATCAGGCCAAGCGAGCACTGGACGGCAACATCTGCCGGTGCGGCACGAATATCGGCGTCCTGGCTGCCGCGCTCAAAGCCAAAGGGTTGAGCCGTGGCTGAGGCACCCCGAGACGTAGCGCAGGATTTCACGAAAGCCGATGCGGGTCAGGTCCCAACAGTTCAAGCCCCTGCGCGTCCTGCGAGCCACGAGAAATATCCGTGGCCCGAAAAGGCGCGACTCCTCGGCACACGCGTCAGCCGCATTGACGGCCCCGCCAAGGTGACCGGCCGGGCAAAGTATTCATACGACATTTCGCGGCCGGGAATGATCTACGGCAAGATCCTGCGATCGCCGCACGCCCACGCACGGATCAAGAGTTTGGACATCACTCCAGCCCAGAAAGCGCCAGGTGTCCGCGCGGCGCTTTCGATGATCGATCCAGGTCAGAAAGTGATGTACGCCGGCGAAGAAATTGCGGCAGTCGCGGCCGCGACCGAGCAACAGGCGGAAGACGCCGTGCGCCTGATCAAAGTCGAGTGGGAATTGTTGCCGCACCTGGCGACGGTCGAACAGGCCATGCGTCCCGAGGCGCCCAAGGTTTTCGAGCGGGGCAATACGCGACAGGGGAATGCGGAGGAGCAGGGCGACATCGATGCCGGCCTGAAGAGCGCCGCTCATATCGTGGAGGGCATTTATTCGACACAGGTACAGACGCACACGTCGCTCGAAACGCATGGCTGTGTCTGTGAGTGGAACGGCGAAAACCTGACGGCATGGGTGTCGACGCAGGCCGTGCACGGCACACGGGAGGGTTTTGCCAGCGGGCTGAAGATTCCTCAGGCGAATGTCCGTGTGATCACGGAGTACATGGGTGGCGGGTTTGGCAGCAAGTTCGCGCCCGATGCTCAGGGCTTGATCTGCGCGCGCCTGGCAAAGACGGCCGCGGCGCCCGTCAAGCTGATGCTCGATCGCAAAGAGGAGCACCTCGCCACCGGTAATCGTCCGTCCGCGTTCGCGCAGGTGAAGGCGGGAGTGGACGCTGACGGGGTGCTGACGGCCTTCGATGCCCAGTCCTGGGGGACCGGCGGCGCAGGCGCAGGCTCTGGCTATCCACTGCCGTACATTTACGTTTTCCCGAATCGCAGACGCGTCCACACCGACGTCTACATCAATGCGGGGTTGCAGCGCGCGATGCGCGCACCTGGCCATCCCCAGGGTTGCTTCGTGACCGAAGTGGTCATGGACGAACTCGCCGATGCCGTGCGGATGGACCCGGTCGAGTTCCGCCTGAAAAACCTGCCGCCTCTCGCGCCAAATGCAATGTGGCGGCGCTATTTCCCGATGGGTGCGGAGCGGATCGGCTGGAGCAGCCGGCATCCGACCGCGGACCCGGCCCCAGGGCCGATCAAGCGTGGCCTTGGCTGCTCTGCCAACCGCTGGGGCGGTGCGGGCCAGGGCACGCGAGCGCACTGCGAGATCCACGCCGACGGGAGCGTCGTGATTCGGTCTGGGACCCAGGACATCGGCACCGCGACCAGGACGCTGATGGCCATGATTGCGGCGGAAACACTCGGACTCACTGTCGACCTGATACGCGTCGAGCTCGGTGACAGCAACCATCCCTTCAGTGGCGGCAGCGGAGGCTCCACGACGGCTGCGTCGGTCTCCCCGGCAATTCGCGTGACCGCGGGAATGGCGCGCGACCAGTTGTTGGAGCGCATCGCACCAGCGCTCAAAGCCACGGTCGATCAGCTCGAGCTCGGTGTTGGACGGATCACCGTGGCCAGTGGGGCTTCTCAGCCGAGAACCATCTCGTGGAAAGACGCCTGCAAGCTGCTGGGCACGCAGCCGGTTTCGGTGGATGGCCAATGGGAGCGCGGGCTGTCCGCAAGCGGCACCACGGGGGTGCAGTTCGCCGACGTCGAAGTTGACATCGAAACCGGTGTCACGCGCGTCAAGAAGGTCGTGTGCGTTCAGGACTGCGGACTGATCGTCGACCTCAAAACCGCCGAGACGCAGTGCTATGGCGGCATCATCAGCGGCGTCAATTACGCCGTGCTCGAAGAGCGCCTCCTCGATCGCAACACGGCGAACATGGTCAACCCCAACATGGAGTTCTATCTGATCGCCGGACAGTCGGATATTCCCGAGATTGACGTCGTCCTGGTCGATCAGCCGGAGCGCGGCGTCATCGGCATCGGCGAGCCGCCGGCCGTCGCGACGGCCGCAGCGGTGGCCAATGCCGTTCGCAATGCCACTGGCGTGCCGATTCGGAGCATTCCGATCACACCTGAGAAGCTGCTGACCGAGCTCGAGCGAGCGGGAGGCACGAATTGAAGGCCTTTGCGTACGTGAACGCCGCCAATGAGAAGGAAGCGGTTGCTGCACTCGCGACGGACCGCGGGCGTGTCCTCCCAATGGCCGGCGGCATGGATTTGCTCGGACTGATGAAGGATTTCATCGTGTCACCCGAGCGTCTCGTCAACGTCAAGAACCTTGATAGCACGATTGCGGGAGCGGACCCTTCGACCAGCTCAGGGCAAGTGACAATGCGCATTGGTGCAGCCGTGAAACTTGTCGATCTCGCCGAGCACCAAACCGCCCGCAAGCTCTATCCCGCTCTCACGACGGCGGCGGAAGAAGTCGGGACTCCACAAATTCGAAACATGGGCACGGTCGGCGGAAACATCATGCAGCGCCCGCGTTGCTGGTACTTCCGCAACGAGGAGTTCCACTGCCTCAAGAAAGGCGGGTCGCGGTGCTACGCGGTGGAAGGCGAGAATCAATATCACGCCATCTTCGGTGATGGGCCCTGCCACATCGTGCATCCGTCGAGCCTGGCCGTGCCCATCATCGCGTACGGCGGCCGTTTCCGTGTCGTCGGCCCGACCGGCGCGCGGGAGGTCGATGCAGGCGAGTTCTTTCAGCTGCCCAACGTCAATCTTTACGGCGAAACCGTGCTACAGCCGAACGAGATCGTGACGCACGTCCTGCTGCCCGCCAGTGGTCAGCGCAGCGCGAGTTACGAAGTGCGGTTCAAGCAATCACACGACTGGCCGCTTGCGCTGGCGTCGGTTAATTTGACGATGGAGGGCGAGACCGTGAAAGCGGCGCGAGTCGTCATGGGTGCTGTCGCGCCGATTCCGTGGCGCACGCAAGCTGCCGAGCGTGCGCTGGTGGGCAAGACGATCACGGAAGCCGTGGCAGCCGACGCGGCCGCGGCCGCGGTTGCCGGCGCGAAAGCGCTGAGCGGCAATGCGTACAAGATTCAAATCGCGAAGACGGCTGTCAAGCGGGCCATCATGAAAGCGGGCGGCCTTGCGGTTGTGTGACTGCGCTTATTCAAGGAGGGCGGGACTTGGAGGGCCGGGCTTGCGCCCCGCCGGATCGTGAGTCTCCGCCGAAAATCGATGAACCACCCCAAGCCCTCATCCCCACTGGTCACCGAGCATCAGTGCGCGAACCTGCGGCACAAGGGTATGTACGTGCTGTCGTCCGCCGATCCTGACGAGTTCAGGTTCTATGATCGCTTCGAGGCCACTGCGTATTGGTGCGCCTGCACCCAATCCGGGTTTGGCCCCGATCGAGAAGCTGTCACACGGCACGCGTGTTCTCATGGCACGGGTCGCCGTTGTTGCGAGTGACGCGCGGTGTTCTCGTCTATTCGGCGTTCAATTCTCTGACCGGGTCCACTCGGAGCGCGCGCCGTGCGGGGATCAATGCCGCGATCACGCTGACGATGAGCATGACAACTGCCGCCAATCCCAACGTGACCAGGTCGTGGGGTTCTACGCCGAACAAGATAGCAGCGAGCAGTCGTCCGGCACCGAGCGCGAGAAGCACGCCGATACCGACTCCCAGAAGTGTTTGCACGAGCGTGGCACCCATGACCAGGCGGACAAGACCACCGGGTTCGGCGCCCAGCGCGACGCGTACTCCCAGTTCTCGGCGACGTGCGGTCATCCAGGATGCCGTCATCGCATAGACGCCGATCACTGCCAGCAGCAGGCCAAGCCCCGCGCAAATGCTCAGCAGCACCGCAAGGAACCGCCGGTCGGCCCAACCGGCTTTCCCCAGGTCTTCCAGCGTGACGATGTCGTAGAGCGGAAGATTGGGATCCGTTTCTAGGATGGCTCGACGCAGATTCGGCAGGCTTGCCACCGGATCTCCGGCAGTACGCACCATCACAGTGGTCCAGGGATAACTGAACTGCAGAGCGGGCTGATAGACGTCGGGCCCTGGCGGTTCGTCAGGAGGCCAATACACGACGTTTCCCACGACTCCGACAACCTCCGCTTCTCCCGCTTCGCCCGGAAGGACCTGAGGAAGACGCACGCGCTGCCCGATCGGCTCGCGGTTCGCAAACAGCTGCGTCGCAGCCTCGGCGTTGATGACGACGACCGGGGCGCGACCGAAGCGGTCGTCGGCGGTGAATCCGCGACCACGAAGCACAGGAATGCCCAGCGCCGCAAAATGATCCGGCCCGACACGATGCCAGCCAACTACCGGCGGATCAGCATCAACCGGAGCATCCGCGAGTTGAAATTCCAGACGCGCGCAACGCGTTCCATAGGGCGCGCACTGGCCGACGCTCGCATTCAGCACGCCAGGCACACGCCCAACTGCGGCGAGCATCCGTTCGACGAGCATGGGTCCAGCGACGGGCCGCTGCACGGCGAGATCCTCCGACACCGAAAACGCGATGACGTTTGTCACGTCGAAGCCCGGATGGATGGTTCCGAGAGCGGAAACGGTTCTGAACAGCAGGCCTGCGGATGTCAGGAGCGCAATCGAAAAGGCGACTTGTGCCATCAGCAGCAGGCGTTGTCCACGGCCCGTGCCAATCGTCCCACGTGATGCGCCCTTCATGATGTCGGCCAGCGTGCCTGCGAAGACCGGACGGCATGCCAGCGCGCTGATGATAACCACCGTCAGCAGTGCCAGCCCCGCGACCATCGATACCACCGGCACGTTGACGTCGATCCCAGCCAGCGTGGCGAGCTGGCCGTAATCGTTGGACGGATTCACGAGACCGGCTGGGACGAGCGACACGACGAGGTCGCGAGCCCACGATGCCGCGAGGAGCGCGGCGCTGAAGCCGGCCAGCGTGACGATAGCCATTTCAGCGGCGACAGCACGAAAGACGCGCGCACGGGTCGCGCCGACTGCCAGGCGCATCGCAAACTCCCGATGACGTGCCGTCACCCGCGCGACGACGAGGTTGCCGACGTTGACGGCCGCTATCAGCAGCACAAATACCGCACCGATGGCGATCAATGCCCGCGCTCGAATCGTTTGTGGATCTCTCTGCACGTCACGCAGGTAGGCAACGTCAGCCCCCCGATTCGTCGCCTTCTCGGACCGCGGAGGTACCATGTCCTCCACGCTCCGCACGATCACTGCAAGCTCGCTCTGCATCTGATCAATCGACTTGCCACGACCTGGCCGCGCAATGACGTTGTGAAAATACTCATGCGACGTGAAATACTCCGAGAAGCTGACGACCGGTGCCAGGCTGTGTGGCACCAGCACGTCCGCGCGACCGCTCAAGCCTCTGAACCACTCGGGTAGCACGCCAACGACGATCACCGGCCGGCGACTCAAACGGACCGTGCGACCGATGACGTCCTTGGCGGCACCGAAACTTCGACGCCACAGGCGGTCGCTGATAAGAATCTCGTCCGGGGCAGGGATACGCTCGTCAGGAACCGGAGCGTGCGGTCGGCCTAGCGTCGGCACGACCCCGAGGATCTCGAGGTACTGCGGCGAGACAAGCTCGATTTCGACGCGCTCGCCCTCCGCAGAGGCGCTCGACAGGTTCACCGTCGCCGTGGTGTACGACGCGATTCGGTCAAAGCTCGTTGAACGGTCTCGAACTAATTCAACAGCCGCATAGGGCCACCGCATTCGTCCCTCGTCACCGTTCACCCGTTCGGTCAGATAGAGGACAACCGGATTTGTTCCAGCACCCAGCCTCATGCCGCTGACCGAACCGAAGAGTAGGCTCACGGCTGTTGTCGCCAGTCCCAAGGCGACCGCCAGGGTCAGAACGGCCCCGGTTGCGAAAGCCGGCTCCTTGGACAGCGCGCGTATCGCAGCCCGCAGGTCGAGCATCATGGCTTGCGATTGTGGAGCAATGTGTGTTCCGGCGTGAATGCTGTGTGTAAGTAGTGACGGCTCAATCGCTTAGCGTACTTACACCATCGGGATCGGCTGTTCGGATTCGGGACGGGATGCTTCGCACGGAGACAGCTGGTCGAGCGGATAATGAATACCGAGTCGCCACCGAGCCACATCGAAAAGTGGAGCAGAGCAGCAATGACGACGGTTGATTCTTTGACAAAGGAATTTGGTCACGAAGCAGCGACTACCCGCAGGCTCTTGGAACGACTGCCAGACGACAGGCTCACATGGCGGCCCCACGCGAAG
This sequence comes from uncultured Acidobacteriota bacterium, assembly GCA_963846425.1. Classification (GTDB taxonomy): domain Bacteria; phylum Acidobacteriota; class Vicinamibacteria; order Vicinamibacterales; family UBA2999; genus JACCSI01. The sequence continues at coordinate 1,544,929 of CAWJVW010000005.1, forward strand.
TCCTTTACCGCATCAGGGTTGGCGTCCCACATCGTGGACTGTGTGGCCTGGGCCGATTCAATACTCAACGCCGACGAATTCGACTTCGATCCAGCGGCGTACAAGCCCTTCGAGGCCACCTCAGTGACGGAGTTGCTGGACACCTTCGACACCAAGGTCGCCCACTGCAACAAACTCCTCGAACGGACTGCGAACGAAGCGATGACGCAGCCATGGCGCATGAAAGTGAGGGGGCGGCTGCGGCTCGAAAAGCCGAGGGGTGATGTGTTCCGAGACTTCATCTTGAGTCACGTGATCCATCATCGCGGCCAGCTGTCGGTGTATCTACGGCTGCTGGGCGTTCCCGTGCCCGGCTCCTACGGACCGAGCGCAGACGAGCTGCCCTAAGCGACAGGAGCAAGCTGATGCCACTCAAATCGCCCTATAGCGTTCACCCTGGAGTCGCTTACATCCAAAACATCCTGGCCAATTTCAAAACCAGGACCGGACGGACGGTGGAGGAGTGGATCGCGTTCGTCAACAAGGAGGGCCCAAAGACCGAGGTCGAACGGCGGACGTGGCTGAAGGAGCAACACAAGCTGGGCACGAACTACGCGTGGTGGATCGCCGAGCGCTCGGTGGGTAAAGGTGAGGAGGACGGTGACCCGAAAGCCTATCTGCGAAAGGCGCCGGAATATGTTGCAGAGATGTTCACCGGCAAACGCGCTGAGCTCAAGCCGATTTACGACAAGCTGCTGAAGCTGGGACTCGGAATCGGCAAGGACGCGAAGGCGTGTCCCTGCAAGACAATCGTGCCGCTCTATCGGGAGCGCGTCTTCGCGGAAATCAAACCAGCGACGAACTCACGAATCGATCTGGGCCTCGCGCTGGGAAACGTGCCTGGCAAAATTCCGGCGCGAATCGAAGCCGTGAAAGGCCCGAAAGGGAACCGCATCACGCATCGCATCCCGATTGAGTCGATCGATCAAGTGGACGCGTTTGTCGAAAAGTGGGTGAGGACGGCTTATCAGGCTGACAGGTAAAGCGTCAGTTGCCAGGTTCGACTATCCCCGTTTCCCCCCGGGACATCGCGGATAAATGCTCATCCCCTTCAACACTACAGGCGCAGCTGCTCGGCCTGGACGGCAGGACAGGGCGGTTTCGGCAGTGGGCCCGTTCTGCGTCATGGCGACAGCACCGCCCAGGATGAAGAGCGAGAGCAGCACACTCAAGATGTATTCAAGACGCATATCGTTGGTCTCCCGGCGATAGAACCCCCGCGGTCCGCAACATACTGGCTGCCCCATGTGACGAAGGCAGCACGCAGAAGGTTGGGATCCCAGCGAGCCTGCCTCGAAGCCAAGCAATCGTCATTCCCGAATGTCGACGCGATAAAGGCCTTGATATCAAGCACTTGGCGGAACCTTCAACCTGAGCCGTTGTTCGGATCCGGGACGAGGACGTTCAGATCTGGTGATCGGGCGATCTGGTGATCTGGTGATCTGGTGATCTGGCGATCTGGTGATCTACGTTATTCTCCGTCCATGAAGAAAGCCCTCCTTGCTGCGGCGTCGGTTTTCTGGTGCACGTCGGGTGTGTCGGCCGCCGAGCCGGTGCGCGTGGTTGGGGAATACGTGGAGGCGCGGACGGCCGAAGTCTTCGCGGGTGGCTGCATCATGAACAGTGAGGCAGAAACGGCAGGACGGCAGGCGGTCATGGCCTGGAGGATCGCAAAAGGCAACTTGCACGGCGTGTCACTCGATGGGCTCGTCGTCGCCGCAGCGGTTGCGGCCGATCGGAACCTGGGGATGCGCGAGATGGGCGGCGAAGCGCCGCACGAAGTCCGTGCGGTCGTTACGGTGGATGAGCGAGCGACGACCCAGCAGCGTGAGGCGCTCGTGCAGCTGGTTCGCGAGCTGTCCGCCGGTCTCATCACCGAGGTTGTCCGTGTTGACGCCGCGCCAATCCGGTTTACGACCTCGTCGAAGCACATCGAAGTCAGCACCCCCGACGTGTTGTCGCTGACGGTGAGCAAGGAGATGCAGCACGATCCGAGTTGCGGGGCGATGCAGTGGTTCAAGCCCTTTTCGGCCCGACTGATCTCCTCTGCGATGGGCACGGCCGACGCGCATGCGTTCTCGGGGACCGGGCTTGGCGCCAGGTGGAGCGCCCCCAACAAACGGTCGGCGTTCTGGGGCACGTTCGCGTACTAACTGTCGGGACGTGTTTCACATCGCACTTCTCACGGTTTTTCTCGTCATCGGCTCGCCCGCGTTTGCGCAAATCACGGCGAACGCGGTCACGTCGCCGCCGCCGGACGCGGTGGCGGCCCCGCTGCGCGCACTGCTTTCATCGAATGCACACAAGGCCACGATTGGATCGACGATTCTCGAGTTCTGGTGGGTGAGCGCGCTGCCTGTGAAGGGGAGCGGACCAGCCACATGGAGTCACGTCGCGGAAGGGGCGTTGGTGGGGGCAGTCCGCGTCACCGGAGCGTTCAAGGAGATCCGCGGCAAAACGATCCAGCCGGGCGTTTACACCCTGCGGTTCGGACTCCAACCGCAAAATGGCGATCATCTCGGCGCATCGCCGTTTCGAGAGTATCTGCTGATGAGCCCGGCGTCTCTGGACACGGATTCGAAGCCATTGGGTTTTGAGGGCACGGTTGCCATTTCAAAGCAGACGATTGGCACCTCGCATCCCGCCGCGCTGAGTCTGGATCCACCGCTGTCCACTGCGGCAGTGCTCGCTTCTCATACCAACGACCTCGATCACAAGGGGGTCACCTTTGAGGTCAGCACGTCACCCGCTGGCACCCTCAGGTTCGGCCTCATTCTGATCGGCCTAATCGAGCACTGATGTGGAACTGACAGGCAAAGTTGCACTCCTTACTGGTGCGAAGCGAATCGGTGCGGTTGTTGCCGAAATGTTGGCGCAACACGGCGCTGACGTGTCCGTGGTCTATAACCGTTCTGCCGGGGAAGCCGAGGCCACCGTAAGCCGCGTGCAAGCCCTTGGGCGTCGGGCGATCGCTATTCAGGCAGACCTCGCCAACCCGACCGATTGCGAGCGGGTTGTTGAGACAACGCTCACCTCGCTCGGGCGTGTCGACGTGTTCGTCGCGATGGCGGGCCTGTACACTGCAACGCCTTTCGCGGACCTCACGCTCGAACGCTGGAACGCGCAGATGGATGTGGAACTTCGATCGGCGTTTTTGTGCGCGCGGGCCACGGTACCGTCGATGCGAGCCAATGGCGGCGGCCGCATCATCTTTTTCAGCGATTGGCTCCCCACCAGCGAACGGCCACGTTATCCTGGGTTTCTCACCTATTACGTGGCCAAGGCCGGTCTGAAGGCACTTACGGAAGCCATGGCGCTCGAACTTGCGGCGGACCAGATTCTCGTCAATGCGGTGGCCCCGGGTCCCATCCTGGCTCCGCCTGGCACTTCGGACAAGGAGCTAGGTGCCGTGGCCGACTCAACGCCCCTGGGGCGGTGGGGCGGAGAGACGGAGATCGCCAAGGCCGTGATGTTTTTTGTCGACAGCAATTTTGTGACGGGCGAGACCATTCGCGTGGATGGGGGAAGACACATCAAGTAATTTCGCTCAGTGCAGTTCTTTGAACCGGAAACTTCCAAACTCGTCACTGACGCGGGCAACCGGCTGTTGTAATCTCTGCCCGTGTTACGTGGTCGAGAAGTCTCCCGGATCGAAGGGTTCAGCGACGCTGTCTTCGGCTTCACGCTGACGCTGCTTGTCGTCTCGCTCGAAGTCCCCGAGAACTTCGCCGATCTCGAACACATTCTCGTTGGGTTCCCAGCGTTCGCCGTGACCTTTACCGTCATCTGCTGGGTCTGGTACGAGCACTATCTGCTGTTCCGGCGGTATGACCTCGACGACGGTCTGACGGTTGTCCTCAACTGCGTCTTGCTCTTCATCGTCGTCTTTTACGCGTATCCGATGAAATTCATGTTTACACGGCTTGTGAGCGGCTCGCTGTTGGGCATTGGACCCGGTATCAGCGATGACATGACCGCTGAGAATGGGCGTCTGCTGATGATCGTGTACAGCGGAGGCTTTGTCGCCGTCTTCGCGACGTTCATGCTGCTTCACTGGAACGCGCTGCGGCAGCGCAGAAGGTTCGCGCTCGACACGCTCGCCGTTTACGACGCACGGGCGAGCGTTCGACGACATTCGATCAGCGTGACGCTTGGCCTCATGTCGATTGCGATTGCGGTCTTGCTGCCAATCAACTATCTGGCGTTTGCGGGCCTGATCTTTTTTCTGATGGGGCCGGCACATGGTGTTTTCGGCTACATGAACGGCCGCAGACGCGAGCGGTTGGCCGCGGAGGTAGGGGAGACGGTGACGAACTAAGAACGAAGATGGAAGGACGAAGAATTTTTGTTGTGGTCTTCGTTTTTAGTTCTTCGTTCCTAGTTCTTCATGAGCTTTCGCGAGCACGTGTTTCATGGACGCTAATGCGCCATTGAGCTCGCTCGGGTCGCGGCCGAAGCAGAAACGCAGATAGCCCTCCGATCCTGGACCGAAGTCGACGCCAGGGACGCAGCCAATGCGCGCGTGGCGAATCAGATGCTCGGCCATCGCCCACGACAGAGACGGGGCCTTGACGCCCGCGTCACGCGCCCAGTCCGGATTGATCTTCACGAACGCGTAAAAGGCGCCATCGGGCGGGTCTCCGGTCAGGATGTCCGGCGCCGCGTCGGCGAGCCCTGCGTAAAACAGATCGCGCCGCGCCCGAAGCTCCTCGCGGAATTGCCGAATGCAGTCCTGCGAGCCCTCGAGCGCGCCGATGCCGCCAAACTGGACGACGGAGTTCACGTTGCTCGTGGTGTAGGCAATGACCTTGACGGCACGCGCGCGAAGGACTTGGTCCGGCATGGCGAAATAGCCGAGGCGCAGGCCGGTCATCGCATACGACTTGCTGAACGTATAAATAGGGATCGTGCGCTTGTACATTCCGGGAAGCGACGCGATGCTCACGTGCTCACCGCGAAACAGCACATCTTCGTACGCTTCATCCGACACCACCCACAGGTCACGCTCTTCGGCGATGGCGGCTATGCGCTCCAGGTCAGCGCGGGTCAACACGCCGCCGCTCGGGTTATTTGGCGAGTTCACATAAATTGCGCGCGTCCTCGGAGTGATCGCCTTTTCGACCTCGTCGAGGTCCCATCGCCACCCAATCGACTCGTACAACGGCACCGCGACGGGTATGGCCTTCGCTGCGATGGCAATGGCCATGGTTGGCGGCCATTCGGGGTCTGACACGATGACCTCGTCGCCCGGCTCGAGGAGCGCGTGAAAGACCGCCCAGATCGCGTGCGTGCCACCGTTGGTCGGCAAGACCTCGTCGGGACTGCCGATCGGGATGCCGTTCTTGGTGCGCATCTTGTCGGCCAGCAAGTGTCGCAGCCGAGGAACACCCGTGGTGGGCAGATAGTGCGTGCGGTTCTCGGCAATCGCCTGAGCCATTGCCTGCTTCACAGAGTCAGGAGCGTCGAACGAGACGTCACCCTGATCCAGCCGGAAGGGATCCTTCACGGTATGCATCAGGTCGCGAATCTTGATAATTGCGGAGACAGGGACGCTATCGAGGAACGTAGCCATAAGTTCGCCTTAGCTCGCGGCCAGAACGCCAGCCTTGTCCAGAATCGCATTCAACGTCTGGGCCGTGCGGCGGAGCGGGAGGTTGCTGATATAGAAATGTTTGGCGCCGAGGTCGATCATCGTCCGAATCGTGCGTGCGCACACGTCAATCGCGGTCGCGCCGGACGCAAACTCTGCGCTGAGTTGCGCTGCTGGGACCGGCAGGAACTGCTGCAGCGTCGCCAACGTCGCCGGATTGGCGCTGCGATAAAAGAAGACCCCAAATACGCCGGGAATCGTTAGACCCTTGCGGCGCGCCTCCGCCAGAAATGCCTCGACATTTGTGCTCTGGTGATGCGACACCACCTGCGTGAGATAGAAATCCGCGTGCGCGTCGGCGTCGAGCAGATAGTCGACCTGCCGGCCGGGTGAGGATGCAGGATTGGCCCAGCCCCCGAGCTCCAGGTCGGGATGTCTGCGGCGGATTTGCTTCCGCAGCTGCCACGCATGTTCGACGCACCGCTGGCGCCCGACATGTTTGTCGCCGCCCAGCACAACGACCGAGCTGAATTGATGATGCGCAGCCTGGTCAGCGTAACCGAGGCAGAAATCCAGCGAGTGCTTGCTCGTCAAAAATGGTACGACATGGGCCCGCGCGACATCAGGGCCGAGATTGGCGACCAGATGCCGTAGATTGTTTTCTTCCTGGGCTCCGACGGCGCTGTCGGTAATCATCGCGCGCACGTTGTGCCGCGCGAGGGATCGAATTGCGTGGTACGTGTCGATCCACGCGTCGATACCTTCGGCGAACTCCAATTCCGCGCGTGGCGGACGGAGCTCGACGGTGACGACTGGCGACTGGGCGGAGCGGAGGAGGGCGAGAAAGGAAATCAATCGGTAGCCACACACAAGCCACAGAGGCACAGAGACACGGAGAACACCAAGGGGTCTTCTTCTCTCTGTCTCCGTGTCGCCGTGGCTGGTCTGTTCTTCATTCGCGCTATTTCTTCTGATTCAACTTATACCCGGCCGGCGGCGCGAACAGTTCGTCACCCAGCGGGCCCGCCTGCACATCGTCTACAAGCGAGGTCATCTCAATGTTGCCAAGCCTGGCAAAGAGACCGCCGAGCGGGTTTCCGCTGCTGCCACTCATTCCCATTTTCATCTGCATGTTGGTCTCGTATGCGATCCCGCCGATTTCGGCAAACTGCCGGTACATTTCAGCCATCGCCTTGGCCTGACCGGGTTGCCCTTTGGCCGCGCGCGGATCGCTGAAGATCCAACCCTTTTCCGCCGCCGTGCGATAGAAGCGGCTATAGTCGGCGGCTCCGGGCGCATCTTTGACGATCCAGACGGGTCCGGTCATCGTCATGGTCATCTGCTGATCCTTGTTCCCCCCGATGGTCGCCGGGACCGACACTTCCATGTCGTAGCCAGCGGCGCTGTGGGCGCCAAACTGTTTCTTCTGGCCGTTTGGCTTGATCGACGCCTTGATGTTGGCGGCGTCGATGTTCTGGCCAATCTCAGCGCCAAACGCGGCCATGTCCCACACGTCCGCTTCCTTCTTCTTCGAGTCGAACATGTACAACTTCTGCCCATCAAGATCGAAAATCATCGACTGGACCTTGTCCCCCATCTGGGTGTCGGTCCGCATCTTGTTGCCTTTGATGTAAGTCGTGCCGGCGGCTTTACCGGAAATGCCCAGGCCCTTGCCGCCGCTCGTCTGTTTGATGGTGACGTCCGCATAAGCCGGAAGGACCAAGCCGAGGGCAAGAACCAGGACAGGAATCGTTCGTTTCATAACAGGATTTCCTCCGGGGGGCATCCGAGCGCGAGAGTCTTAAAGTATACAACGGTGGTCAGTTTCCAGTTGCCAGTTCAAGGGAGAGCGCCCGAACGTTGGTTGTCCGGCGATACCTCACTGCAAGATTTTGAACTGACAACTGACCACTGGAAACTTCATTGCTGGCTCGTCGTCGTCGTTCGCGGTTTTGCGTTCTTTGCGAACTCGTCGGCCCAATTGAGCATCTCGGCAACCGTGTGCAGCACCGATTCCCGCGCCGCGTAGCCGTGCGCCTCGAATGGCAGGGTCACGTAGCGCACCGTGGCGCCGTGGCCTTTGAGCGCCATGTAGAAACGCTCCGACTGAAGCGGAAACGTGCCGCTGTTGTCATCCGCTTCGCCGTGGATCAGCAGAATCGGCTCGTTGACTTTGTGCGCGTGGTAGAAGGGCGACATGTTGCCGTAGATCTGCGGCACTTCCCAGAAGGTGCGCTGCTCGTTTTGAAATCCAAAAGGCGTCAACGTCCGATTGTAGGCGCCGCTGCGCGCCAGACCGGCGCGGAAAATGTCGGAGTGGGCCAGTAGATTGGCGGTCATGAAGCCGCCATAGCTGTGACCGCCGGCGACGACGCGATTACGATCGGTGACGCCCATTGCGACCGCCTTGTCAACAGCCGCCTGCGCGCTCGCGACCAGCTGTTGAACGTAGGTGTCGTTCGCCGTCTCGCCAGGGCCGACGATTGGCATTGTCGGATCGTCGATGATCGCGTAACCCTGTGTCAGGAACAACAGATGTGAGGCACCGTTGATTGAGGTGTACCGATCTGCGGAGGTTGTGACCTGTCCCGCCGCGTTTGGATCTGTGAACTCGCGCGGGTACGCCCACAGCAGTGTCGGCAGCGGTCCCTTGGCCGGTGTCCAGCCCGGAGGCGTGATGAGCGTTGCCGACAGCTCGACACCATCGCTCCGTTTGTACGTGACGAGCTGCTTCTGGAGACCCTTCAGTTGCGGCGCGGGGTCCTCATATGCGGTCAGCGCCCGCCGTGCGTCGGACTTGAGGTCGCGCACGTAGAGGTTGGGTGGGTCGTTGCGCGTTTCATAGCGCGTCAGGATCGTCGAGCCGTCGTCGGACAGCACGCTCACGACCGTTTCGTAGCTTCGGCCGCTGGTCTGAAACAGCCGCTCCGTCTTGAGTGTGGTGAGCTCGAGACGATCGAGGAACGGCCGCGCGCCTTCCGGCGCCGCGCCGAGACCAGCAAGGAAGATGCTGTTGCCGGCCTGCCGAATCGTGGACGTACCGGACGGACCACCGCGCCGAAGCGGGGTTCCAGGATTCTGGTACGCATCCTCCTGACTGCGGTCCCACACCTTGCGTGGCGTTTGGCCTGGCGCGTCAATCAGCCACGTGCGGGTCCAGCGCCTGGCGCGGTCGTTTTCGGTCAGCAACGCGATGCCTTTATCTGTCCAGGACACTCCGCTGAAGCGATATTCCGTTTTGGCGAGCTCGGAGGGTGCGGACGCGAAGGGCGCTGCAAGCGTCATGACTTTGTCGCGATGCGGCACCTTGGCTTTTGGATCGCCGTTATCAAGTGCCTCCGCCCACACGACGGTTGCCCCCGCCCGCCCCTGCCACTGGTAGCTCCGTGGCCCCGGCAGCACGCCACCGTTGGGCACCGTGTCCGCTAGCGGCAGATCTGCAATCTGCTTCACGACTGCACCCTTCCGATCCCAGATCTCGACGGCGGCTGGGAACTGGCTGTAAGGCACGAGCCACGAATACGGACGATGAATCCGACCGACGAGGATGTAGTTGCCGTCAGGCGACGGCGAGACGGTTTCAAAAACTGCCGGCGAGCCAACAGCGCTGCGCTGACCGCTCGACGCATCGACCATCGTCAACTGACTGGTGGCGTAGTAATCGAAGAGCGCTTCGTCGTGCGCGCTGGTCAGCAAGTCCTGATAGGTCCTGACGGGCGCCGTCTTGGCGCGATTCTCCTGAATATTGGGACCAGTCGGCACTGTCGGCGTCGCCGGCGGGGTGCCCCGTCCGGTCGCGACAAACGAACACAGCAGTGAACCGCCGTCACCGACCCATTCGCACGGTGGACCGAGCGACGCGTTGAGCTGCGCCGGCGTAACCGGCTTGACCTGCCCCGTCGCAGAGTCCCCGAGCCACAATTCGATGCCGTTCTCGCGCGTGTGCGTAAAGGCAAACCGCTTGCCGTCCGGCGAGAAACCAACCCACGAGAGCATCGCGCTGGGCGGCACGGCGACGCGCTTCTCGGTGCCGTCGACGATGGATTTCAGTGAGATGGCGCGCGAGAGTTGGGCGCGGTGCGGACCGTTGGTGCGCGGATTGATGCGGCGCCCCGCGATTCGCAGCACCGGCTGCGCGAGCTCCGCGATCGTCGGCATGCTCGCTCGCTCGAGCAGCGCGATCACATCCCGCGTAGGGCTCAGCTCCGCCGTCGGTGGCGGTGCCGCGTCGAGAATGTCGATGATGACCTTCGGGGGCAACTGGTAGCCGCTGGCTGCCGGTTGCGGCTGTGCCTGCGCAGAGAGCCAGGCAGAGGCAGCCATCGCGACGATTGTGAGCGCGGCGAGTCGATTTCGGCGCATGGGTGGGGCTCCTTGAAATGCGACGGGGCATATTCTAGTGGAGAATGACGAACGAAGAACGAAGAACGAAGAACGGAACGACGAACAGGGCAACGACGGAACGGGACGGCCGGCCGGTGTGATCTCATCCCGATCGGTTCCGAGTTGTCTGTTGCCCGTTGTCGTTCTTGTTCTTCGTTCTTGGTTCGCCTGCGTCAGGTAGTCGTCCCTCCACATGAGCTGCCCGCGCCCGCGGTGCATCCGAAGCAGTGTGGGCCCGTCGAGATCCGCCGCCCGATCAACCCGCCAACCGACGTTGCTTCAGAGGTGAATCCTGCGAGCACGTCAAACACCGTCTGCGGTGACATCGAAGCCACGCCGAGATCCAGCATCTGATTGAAATCGCAATCGTACAGTCGCCCATTCCAGCCGACGCTGAGAGTATCGCGACACATCAGGCCGTGGACGGTCGCCGGATTGAACGCGTTCACGAGCTTCGTCAGGTACGTCTCCGTGTTGCCCGAGCGTTCCAGCCATTCGAGGAAGCGGCTGATCGGCATGTTGGTGATCGTGAAGAGTCTGTTGAACTCGATGTCATAGAGCCGCTTGAGTTGGTGCTTCCAGTCGCGTTCGAGTGATGCTTGCATTGCAGGTAGGAACGCGCCGACCGGGTTGGTCACCAGGTTGAGCACCAAACCCGAGTGTTCCCGTCCGTAGCCCAACCCATTGAAGCGACGCAGCGCCTGCAGAGACTGCACGAACACACCGTCGCCGCGCTGACGATCCGTTTGGGAAGCGGCATAGGATGGCAGTGACGCGATGACTTCGACCTGATGGTCCGCGAGGAATTCGGGAAGGTAATCGTAGTTGGGCAGCGTCGTAATCGTGAGGTTACAGCGATCGATGACGTGGCGATCAAGCGCTCGAGCCCTCTGAACGATCTCGCGAAAACGAGGATGAAGTTCAGGCGCGCCTCCGGTCACGTCAACGGTTGAGAAACCGCCTCGTTCGATCAACTCGAGAACGGCATCCACAACCGTGTCGGGCATGACCTCCGTGCGATCGGGTCCCGCGTCCACGTGGCAATGATGGCAGGCCTGGTTGCACCGCTTGCCCACATTGACCTGCAGTACCGTTGGTGCGATGGCGGTAAGTGCCGCACAGCCACTGCGCGCCAGCGCCGTGTCAAACGCCATCGGCAACCTGATGCCCTGCAGCACGGCTCGTTGTGTTGCAGTTGATGCGAGCGGCGAGCGAGTGTTCAGAAGCGTGGCTAAGGCCATGAGGAGTTACAGGTTACATTGACATCTTTTCCAGCCGATTGCGCATCTGGACGCCGTGCACGAGCGACGCGCCGCCGCGAATGGCTGCGGCAACGTGCACGGCTTCTGTCATTTGCTCGGGCGTCGCACCTTTCTCGAGGCTGCCGGTCGTGTAAGCGTCGATGCAGTACGGGCATTGGACAGCGTGGGAGACGGCGAGCGCGATGAGCGCCTTTTCGCGTTCACTCAACGCGCCGTCAGCGAAGACGGCTGCATACCAGCCGGAAAATTTTTCCCACAGTCCAGGCGAGTCGTTGCCGATCTCGGAAAACCGCGCGAGGTCCTTCGGGTCGTAGTAGTGGTCCATCGGCTGATTATGAGGCCGCGCCAAGCCCCGCAAGACGTCCTGTCGCCCACGCCCACGCGAAATTGTGACCCCCAATTGGTCCGAAAGCATCCAGCATTTCGCCACACAGAAACAATCCCGGGTGCCGTCGGCTCTCGAGCGTCTGCGGCTTCACCTCCTCGAGTGCAATGCCGCCGCCCGTCACCTCCGCCTTTTTGAATCCTTCGTCCCCGGTCCACGGCAACCGATATGACGTGAGGCGTTCGATCAGCGCAAGGCGTTCGGAGCGACGCAATTCGCCGGCGCGGCGATCGGAAGGCACCCCGGCCTCGTGGAGCAGAGCCAGCCCAAGTCGCTGGGGAAGATGCGCGGCCACGGCGGTCGCCACCAGGCCCGCTGCGGACGCCAGCGTGGCCTCCCAGCCTGCAGCATCGAGCGCCGTCCACTGTGCCCGCACCACAGCGTCACTATTCTCTGCGCCCCGACTTCGCACGGCGACATGCGAGATATCCAGGACAGCCGGTCCACTGTATCCGCGATGCGTGAAAAGGAACCCGCCTGTCGTTTCCGCCGTGTGTTGCTTCGATCGCGCGCGCAAACGTACGTTCAGCGACACCCCACTGAGCGCCGCATGTACGAGTGGATTGGCCGTCAACGGGGTCAGCGCCGGATACACGTCGTTGACACGGTGGCCCAGCGCCTCCGCAAGCCGCAGGCCGCCACCGTCGCTGCCCGTGGACGGCACGGAGAGGCCGCCCGTTGCAAGCACGACCCGATCCGCGCTCAAAGGACCGTGGTTCGTCTGCACCGCCCATTGACCGTTGCGCGGGTCGAGACCGGTCAGCGACGTTTCGAACTGCACAGATACCTTCAAACGCTGCGCGCGATCGAGCAAGGCATCGCGCACGTCGCGCGCCCGATTCGACACTGGAAACAGCTTGCCGGTGCCCTCTTCAAGCTTCAACGGCTGCTGCAGGTCGTTCTCGAAGAATTCGCGTTGCTGGACCAGGGGCCACGACCGCAACATGCCGCGCATCAGATGCGCGCCGGAGTCGGTGACGAAACGTTCCGGCGCGAGCACCGACGGAAGCACGTTGCAACGTCCGCCTCCGCTGATCAGAATCTTGCGGCCGCCGTCCGAGGTACGCTCGATCAGAAGAACCTGGTGCTTCCCGCCGCTCGCGAAAATCGCCGCCATGAGTCCGGCCGCGCCGGCGCCAACAATCACGATCATGAGGGACGAAGAATGATGATCATTCCAGAATCGACCGGATTACCGGATTGCGCGGAAACGAAGACTAGCCGCAGATAACGCAGATATCCGCAGATGCGAGTGAGCCCAGCGGCCGCAGGCCGCTCGCGTGAGCGAAAGTGTCCCGATTGAAAGAGCCATTTGTGTTCTGGGCTTTTTCAATCGGGACACTTTCACTCACGCATACCGCCGGTCTCCGACCGGCAGTGGACTCACTGCTGTCGGACTGTCTGGCGCAGACACCTGACAGCATCTGCGACCAGGCTCCAAATCTGTGCAATCTGCGGCTCGTGTTGAGTCAGAATCATCCGAGAAATGTCGGTCGCACACGATCACTCGACCGCCTTTGAGTAGAACAAGTCGTGATTGCCCGGCGGCGCGAGCCCCGCTTGCCGAACGCCCAGGGCGATCTGCGCCCAGTGCCTGATCTCGTGCAGGCCGATGTGAAGCAAGAGCTTGCGAGGAGTCATGTGAACTGTCCCCGACTGCACGACAAACTCCCGCGACGTAGTCGCATCATCTGGGCTCAGTGTCCGAATGTAACTCCGCAGGGCCGCCCTGATGTCGTCTGCGTACTGGAAGAGTTTCGTCAGATCGGACGGGCTGACGCCGGAAGCGTCGGGGATCGGAGCGCGTTGCAGTCGTGCCATATGACGCGCTTCAACGAGAAAGATGTGGTCGATAAGGGCCCCGACGGTCGCAAAGCGTCCGTCGGGTTGCAGCTGGATGTCCAGTGCTTTGGGATACGTCTGGAGCCAGTCACGCCACTTGCCGCGCTCTTCGTCGGTGTAGGCGAGCAGTTCTTCCAGGGAGAGCGCAATCATTACATCGGACCTAGCGCTTGCTCGACCGTTAGAAACTCGATCGGTCCGAGGCTGAGCGCACGCACGCCCGGTTCGATCACCTTACGATCGCCAACAATGACGACGGCGAACTTGTCGGGCTGAATGTATCGTGTGGCGGCTTTTTCGACGCCAGGCCCGGGCACCTGCACGACAGACCTGATGTAGCTCGGGAAGTACTCGTCCGGCAAACTGTGCACGACTTGCTCTTCCATCTTCCGTGCAAGGTCTCCCGAGCTTTCGAATTCAGCCGGAAACCCGAGCGCGACGTAGTTCTTTGCCTTCTCCAGCTCGTCAGCGGGGATGGGTTTCAGCATCCCGGTGAGCTCGTTGAAAAACTCTTTCAGAGCATCGCTTGTTTTGTCGGTCTGCACGCCGGCTCCCGCCGAGAAGGTTCCTGGTGAAATCCGCTCGTCGAAACCAGAGAACGCTCCATAGGAATATCCGTGCGTCTCGCGGAGGTTGGTGTTGAGACGCGAGGTGAACGATCCGCCAAGGATGGTGTTGAGGACCTGGAGCGTCGGATAGTCGGGCGTCGAGCGCGGAACGCCGACCCAGCCGATTCGAATCTGCGACTGTGCGGCGCCGGGTTTGTCGATGACGTAGATTTGCCGCTTGGTCAATTGAGGCGCTGCGGGAATCGTCGCGACCGCGGTGACCGGGCCGGCGCCTTTCCATGAGCCAAATGCGCGCTCGAGCAACGGCATCGCAGCCGTCGCAGTGACATCGCCGACAACGAGCAGTGTCGCCAGCTCTGGCCGGTAATAGGTGCGGTGGAACGCCTTGAGATCGTCGAGCGTCATCGCCTTGACTTCGCCTGCGCCGCCCGCTGCTGCAGTGGCGTACCGATGCTTTTCCCCGAACACGATGCGCGGAAAGGCGATTTCGATGATTGCCGCTGGATCGTCGCGCGCCTGCAGAAGCCGGGTCAGACGCTCTTTACGGAGCCGTTCGAGCTCGGCTGCCGGAAACAAAGGACTGACGGCGACATCGGCCATCAGCGGCAATGCATCGGGCAGCCGCGCGACCGGGGCGGAGAGCCGTATGGCCGAATAGTCGAAGGAGCTCGTGGTACCCAATTGCGCACCGAGAAACTCGATCGCGTCTGCGAGTTCAAGGGCCGACTTGCTGCCAGCGCCCTCGTCGAGCATATTCGCCGTCATGCTCGCGACGCCGAACTTGCCCATTGGATCGGCGGCGCTGCCCGCCCGGATGATCAAATTGACCTGAGCGATCGGCACCTCATGCTGCTCGACGATCCAGACCGCCAGCCCGTTGGAAAGCTTGTGTTTCTGAATGGGTGGCAGTTTGAGCGCCGGCGGCGGGCCAGGCTTCGGCGGCGTCGTGCGATCGGGCTTTTGTGCCGTGATGGCCACGCTCACGAGGCAGAGCGCGCAAACGCCGATCAGCTTTATTCGAATCATTGGGTTCATTTCTCGGGCACCACCGACAATTCCACGCGCTGATCCTTTGGCAAATACCGCGCAACGGCCGACGTGATGTCGGTTGCGCTCAGCGTGCGATACCGACCGAGGTCCTCTTCGAAGTAGTCCGGCATCCCCGTGCGCGTGTAATAGGCGTTCAACTGGTCCGCTTTGCCGGAAAATCCACCCACCCGCTCCATTTGCCGGTAGAAGTTTGACTCGAGCTGATTGAGCGCACGCGCCATCTCGCGGTCGTCGGCAGGCGCCGACCTCAGCTTGTCCAACTCCTCGTCGATCACCTGTTGAATCTTCTCGAGACTGTTTCCGGGGCGTGCGGTCGCCACGATCACGAACACGCTGCCCAACCCCTGTGACTGCTGGAAGGCCGTGACGTCCTGCGCGATCTGCAGGTCGTACACCAGGCGGCGGTACAGCCGTGCGTTCTTGCCACCTGTCATGAGACTGGCAGCGATGTCCATCGCTGCATCCCCGGGCTGGTAAACAGCAGGGGTGTGCCAGGCGAGGTAGAGGCGGGGCAACTGGACCCGATCGGGCATCGTGTGTTTCTTGACGCCATCCAGCCTGGCCGGGGGCGCGGTGATGGAGGGGACGGCCGGTCCCCGCGGGATTTCGCTGAACCACTTTTCGACGAGTCGTCGCGTCTGCGCCAGGTCGATGTCGCCGGCGATGACCAGGCTTGCGTTGTTGGGCGCGTAGTAAGTCTTGAAGAATGCGACGACATCTTCGTGGCTGGCGGCCGACAGGTCCTCCATCGATCCAATAACTGGCCAGCTATACGGGTGCTCCTTCGGATAGAGCAGATTGGAGAGCTCGAGAAACGCGCGGCCGTAGGGCTGATTCTCGTAGTTCTGGCGCCGTTCGTTTTTCACCACATCTCGTTGGCCGTCGACACGCGCAGGCGTCATCGTGTCGAGCAGATATGCCATCCGGTCCGACTCGAGGAAGAGCGCCAGGTCGAGCGCATTCGACGGAACGTCGATCACGTAGTTGGTTCTATCGTTGTTCGTCGATCCGTTGTTGTTCCCTCCGGCCCCCTCCAGCCAGTTGTCGAACGCGCCTTCCGGGACGTGCTTCGAGCCCTCGAACATCAAATGTTCGAACAGATGAGCAAATCCTGTCCGCCCCGGGTTTTCGTTCGCCGACCCGACGTGATACCAGACGTTGATGGCGACAACGGGCACGCTCGCGTCGCGATGAAGAATCACGTGGAGACCATTCGCGAGCGTGAATTCTGTGTAAGGCACACGTAGCTCGGGGGTCGCATCGGTCTTGATGCCCGTTTGACCCTGTAATGGCGCCGACAGTGCGAGGAGCGCCAGCACCGGTCCGTAAACGAAAAATCGCCACATGCTTGCATTCTACCCGTCGTGAGCCTGCCTCGATGCCCTTCGCACATTACGTGTTGGAAGCGGCAACATGCGAACCAGACGCGGCATCTGTCACACGATTCATCCCGGGTTGGGGAAGGCGGGCCGCCCCTGTCTGCAACTCGCCGCCGGCATCACGCTGACATGTCTCGCCGCCGGGTGGCCATCGTCGGCTTCAGCGCAGAGTACGGACGTGACAGTCGTTGCGGGTCTACTGGCCGCCCGTCCGGAGTTCGCTGACACCGACGCGTATCGCGACGCCTGGTACAACACAGGACAGATCGGTCTGATCGTCGGTCGGCACCTGTCGGCCAATCTCAAGGTGGAGCTCGAAGTATCCACGAGCGCCGAGGGAAGCCAATACGTCCAGCGCCTGATCACCGTGCCACAGGTGCTGTATCCAGTGCCGATCGCCTCGGAACGCTTTACCAGGCTGCACCAAATCTCGGGATCGCTCGTTTGGCAGTTCTTTGACAACGAGTGGGTCCACCCCTTTGTTCATGCAGGCCTCGCCGCGGACTTGGAGCGGGTACGCTGGTACACACCGGCCCAGAGCCATTATGTTGGGGACCCGCGGCTCCCAACCTCGCGCGTGGTTCTCAGCGAAGAGCGTCGTGACGGGCCAAACACTACAACGACAGCAGGATTCGTCGTGGGAGGTGGGGCGAAGTTATATGCCACACAACGGGTGTTCCTGCGAACCGATGGCCGCATTACGGGCAACGGAAAGGCGCATCACGTTGAATTCCGCGTCGGAGTCGGCGTGGACTTTTGACGACTGTAAAGGCCGGCCTTTAGGACGGCCGAACGCACAAGGCATCCGCCTCCGCTCGCGCAAGATCGATGCGAGCTGCGGCGCGATTACAAAAGGCAAGGAGCACATCATGCGCGCTGTGATCGCACTCGTCATCGCAACCATCCTCGGGATTGGACCAACCGCTGCTGCGGCGTCGCAGAGGGCGGCGACGACAGCGGAAGAAACGAAGGCAATCCAAGCAATGGCCGCGGCGATCCCGTTGGGCTCGCGCGTCAAGCTGCAGATCCGCGAAGGGCGCCGGATGACCGCAACGCTGATGAGCGTGAGCGATGACGCCATTGTCGTGAAGCGTGAATCACGGGTGCCGGAGCCCGCAGTGACGATTCGATTCGATGAGCTCGATCGGCTTCAGCGCGACGAGCGCAATGGCGGGTTCACGATTGCCAAGGCCATCGGTGTCGGTTTGGCGGCCGGCGTCGGTGCAATCCTGACCCTCTTCGCCATCGCCGTCTCGCTTGATGACTAACCACTGACCGTTTCTGCTACACTTCCGCTTTTGTCATAGAGCGGGGGACACGCAGAGATGGCAGGCACACCTATTACCGTCGCGCACGGCGACGGCATCGGCCCGGAAATCATGGGCGCGACGCTTCATATCCTGACGAAGGCGGGCGCGCGAATCGCCATCGAGACGATCGAGGTCGGCGAAAAAGTCTACCAGCGTGGCATCAGTGTCGGGATCGAGCCGAGCGCGTGGGAATCGCTGCGGCGGACGAAGGTTTTCCTCAAAGCGCCCATTACCACGCCCCAGGGCGGTGGATTCAAGAGCCTCAACGTCACGACCCGCAAGACGCTGGGACTGTACGCCAACGTTCGCCCGTGCGTGTCCTATCACCCGTATGTGGACACCAAGCACCCCAGCATGGATCTCGTCATCGTTCGCGAGAACGAGGAGGATTTGTACGCCGGCATCGAGCATCAGCAGACCAATGACGTCGTACAATGCTTGAAGCTGATCTCTCGGCCGGGTTCGGAAAAGATCGTCCGCTACGCATTCGAGTACGCGCGCCGCAACAATCGCAAAAAGGTGACCTGCTTCACGAAAGACAACATCATGAAGCAGACCGATGGCCTCTTCCACAAGGTGTTCGACGAGATCGGCGCCAATTACGCAGACATCGAGAAGGAACACTGGATCGTCGATATCGGGTCGGCAAAGATGGCCGACACGCCGGAAGCGTTCGACGTCATCGTGCTTCCGAACTTGTACGGCGACATCCTCTCCGACGTCGCCGCGCAGATCGCTGGATCCGTGGGGCTCGCCGGGTCGGCAAACATCGGCGATCAGTGTGCGATGTTCGAAGCGATTCATGGATCGGCACCGCGCCGCGCCGGCCAAAATCTCGCCAATCCGTCGGGGCTGTTGCTCGGCGCAGTAATGATGCTGGTGCACATCGAGCAGCAAGACGTTGCCGCGCGCGTCCACAACGCCTGGCTCCGCACACTCGAGGACGGGATTCACACTTACGACATTTACAAAGACGGCGTGTCGAAACGGAAGGTCGGCACCAAGGAATTTGCTCAGGCGGTGGTGGATCGGGTGGGCCAGAAGCCAGAAAAGCTGAAAGCCGTCAGCTACGCCGAGAGGGCGATGCAGAAGGCGGCCGAGACGACATCAGGCCCGCGAGCAAAGGCCAAGAAGGAATATGTGGGGCTCGACGTCTTCCTGGATTGGACCGGCGGCCCGGCTACGCAGCTTGGCCCGCAGCTCGAGAAGCTGGCCGGAGATCTCGAGCTGCAATCGATCTCGAATCGTGGTGTGAAAGTGTTCCCTGGCGAGCTTCCCGGATTCGCGTATTCGGACTTGTGGAACTGCCGGTTTCTGGCGCAGTCGGGGTCACCAGTGACACACGCGCAGACCGTTGCGCTGCAACAGCGGATCACCGGCGCGGGCTTTGACGTCGTGAAGACTGAAGGGTTGTACACGTTCGACGGGCAGCGGGGCTACTCGCTCGGGCAAGGCGAGTGATCGCGAAAAGCGGGCCACGAAGTCACGAAGACACGAAGCAAGAATAGGTCGATCTTCGTGTTCTTCGTGCCTTCGTGGCGATCTTTCGTATATGGCTGAAGGTGCTTTGGTCGCAGTCATCATGGGTTCGACGTCGGATTGGGACACGATGTCTCATGCTGTGGAGACGCTCGAACGTTTTGAGGTGGTGTACGAAAAGCACGTCGTCTCGGCCCATCGCACCCCCGTGTGGATGGCGGAGTTCGCGCAAGGGGCCGAATCTCGAGGGATCGAAGTGATCATCGCGGGCGCTGGGGGTGCCGCGCATCTTCCGGGGATGACCGCGGCGCACACGTGGCTGCCTGTGCTGGGTGTGCCGGTGCAGACCGCGTCGCTCAACGGTCTCGACTCGCTGCTGTCCATCGTGCAAATGCCGGGGGGCGTGCCCGTGGGCACGCTCGCCATCGGCCACGCCGGTGCGACCAACGCCGCCCTGCTCGCCGTGGCAATTCTCGCAACCTCACGTCCCGACCTTCGCGAAAAGCTGCGGGCGTTTCGCACGGAGCAATCGGCCAAGGTCCGCGAGGCTCGTCTGCCGTGAGCCGCGTCGTCCTGCCAGGGGCGACCATTGGAGTGCTGGGCGGCGGACAGCTGGGTCGCATGTTAGCCATCGAGGCCCGGCGTATGGGATATCGCGTTCATACGCTCTCGCCAGGAGAAGATACCCCCACCGGACAGGTTGCCGATCTCGCCATCAGCGCCGACTTCGAAGACCTCGATGCCATTTGTGCGTTTGCGAAGGGCGTGCACGTCGTCACGTTCGAATTCGAGAACGTCTCAACTGAAGCCGCGGCCGCCGCGGCGGAACTGGTGCCAGTCAGGCCAAGCGGCTCGGCTCTTCACATTACGCAGCAGCGTGCGCGAGAGAAAGCGTTTCTTGCCGATCATGGATTTCCGACAACCCCGTGCGCGGCCGTGCACACGCTCGATGAGCTTGCCGTAGCGCTGGGTCTCATCGGCGCGCCGGCAATCATCAAGACCGCCTCGTTTGGGTATGACGGCAAAGGCCAGCATCGAATCTCGACGATCGAGGACGCGGAACGTGTCTGGGGACTCATCGGCCATCAAGAGGCAGTCGTCGAACGAGTCGTAGACTTCAGCCATGAGCTGTCGGTCGTGGCGGCGCGCGGGCTTGACGGCGCCTTCGCCCACTTCGGCGCGATCGAGAACACGCACCGCAATCACATCCTGGATCTGTCGATCGCGCCGGCGCGAGTGCCACCAGATGCCGCCGCAGAAGCCGTCCGCCTCACGCGCGCGATCATGGAGGAGCTCTCATACGTCGGCGTGCTGTGCGTCGAGTTTTTTCTCACGACCGACAGTCGGCTGCTGGTCAACGAGATTGCACCGCGACCGCACAATTCCGGCCATTTCACCTTGGATGCCTGCGTGACCAGCCAGTTCGAGCAACAGGTGCGTGCCGTGTGCGGGTTGCCGCTGGGGTCAACCGCGCAACTGAGGCCAGCGGCGATGGTCAATCTGTTGGGGGACCTCTGGTTGGACGGCGAGCCTGACTGGAGCGGCGCGCTGGCGCTCGCCGACGTCAAGCTCCATCTGTATGGGAAAACCGACCCTCGAGTAGGCCGCAAGATGGGCCATCTCACTGCGATGGCCGATACGGTAAATGAAGCGGTTGACAAAGTGTTGACCGCCCGAGAGTTGCTCGCGTGACTCAGAGCTCGATCCAACATCGCGTGCGCTGATGCAGTTCCCTCCGTTTGCCATTGACTCGCAACGTCATGTTTTGATGCGAGACAGTGAGG
Organism: uncultured Acidobacteriota bacterium; assembly: GCA_963846425.1. GTDB lineage: Bacteria > Acidobacteriota > Vicinamibacteria > Vicinamibacterales > UBA2999 > JACCSI01. The sequence continues at coordinate 1,566,001 of CAWJVW010000005.1, forward strand.
ATGTCGCGCTCTCGCCGCACCTGGTGGACATCCTGACCTATCTGGCCACGCGAAGCGGGGAGATCGTCTCGAAAGATACGCTCCTCGAGGCATTCTGGCCTGAGGTACACGTCACCGAAAACACGCTCACGCGCGCCATCGCTGATATCCGGAAGGCGCTTGGAGACGATGCCGGCGAGCCGCAGTTCATTCAAACCGTGGCGCGCCGAGGGTATCGATTCATCGTGCCGGTCAAGGCCTATGAAGACCCGCGCCGGCAGGTCCCTGTCTTGGGTGCCGAGGATCCGTTTCGGGAGTGGGTGCGCGGTCGGCTGTCACTGGAGGCACTTGACTCGTCGAAATTGCCGGCGGCTGTAACCGCGTTCGAGCACGCGGTTGCGGCGACCCCGGAGTACGCGCCAGCACATGCCGGACTGGCTAACGCGTGCTTCCTCCAGTTCGAGTGCACGCGCGCAGAAAACGCGCCCAATCGCGAGCCGCTTGTCCGCGCGATCGCGCACGCGCGGCGAGCGTGTGAATTGGACCAGGCACTTGGCGAAGCGTGGGCCACCCTCGGCGTTGTGTTGACTGCCGCTGGACAGGGTGAAGAGGCGCGTGCCGCGGCCCGCAGGGCCGCCGCACTCGAGCCAACGAGCTGGCGTCACCACTTTCGGCAGGGTATCGCATCGTGGGGCGAAGAGCGCCTCCGTGCCATGGATCGAACGCTCTCGTGGCTTCCAGGCTTTGCCCCCGCGCGCTTTCTTGCGGCGATGGTGTTTATCGCCCGGCACGCATTTGGGCCGGCGGCAGAAGCCGCCGCGACAGGCGCTGCTGCACAGACGCGTGAAGCGTCCAGCGAGGCGTCGCTGTTTCCGGCGGTGGGGCTGCACTGGCTGCACGGGTTGCTGTTGTTACGTAACGGACATGTGGGCCCCGCGATCACGTCGTTTGCGCACGAAATCGATCAATCGCAAACCGGACAGATCTATGCTCGCGAGTTTCGGGTCAACGCGCAGGTGGCTGCAGGTTTCGCGCATCTCGCGGCACACGATCCAGGCGGTGCGACCGACGCATTCCGGTCCGCTCTCGAAACGCTGCCGCGGAATGGACGTGCACTGATTGGTCTGTACCTCGCTTTCCAGCAGACGAGCCTCGCGCCCGAGGCGCCGCAATTGCTTCCCAAGATCGAAGAGATCGTCGCGGAGCTTGCCAGCGGAGGCCGGTGGGCAGAAGCGGCGATCGTCTCGGCTGCACTACACGTCGCACGCGGCGAGGTTGACACGGCGTGCAGTGTGCTTCAGCGCCTGCTCGATGAAGCGCCACCAGGGCAGGCCGGGTGGCTCATCCCGATTGACCCTGCGCTCGCCACGCTGCGCTCGTCCTCTGGTTTTGAGAAAATCGCGGCACAATTGGCTACACGCGCGGCGTAATCAGGCGCGTTCCTCACAATTTCTCACCCGAACACTCAGGACATTCGAACGCCGTGCTTGTACCTTCCCCTTTCAGGAGGTGTGGCATGAAGACAGTCGTCGTCTTGATTCTCTTCGGGACTCTGGGTGTCGCTGCCACCGCAGAGGCGCGGCAGGATCGCCCGCTCGATGACGCGCGCGGACGGCACGTCGCGGTCATCGACGCTGACAAACGCGAGTGGCAAGGCCGGTTGATCGACGTCGGCAAAGACGCATTAATCCTGGAGCTCGACTCGACGGCTCGTGAGTTTCCGATCGAAAGCGTGAGGCGCGTTGACGTCGAGGGCGATAGAGTCATCGACGGGGTGATCAAAGGCGCCATCTTCGGAGGTGTTCTTGGAGCGGTGTTCAATCCGCGATCACGTGGTGTGTTTGCGGCGGCGATGGTCTACGGCTTCATTGGGGCAGGCATCGATGCGTTGAACACCTGCCGCCACACCGTTTATCGAGCTCCCGCCGCCGCCGCGAGCGTCAAGGTTTCGTGGTGACTGATGCCGGCGTCAATGTGAGTCGAGAGACCGGGGGTCCGGGGAGGAACGGCAACGGCTCGCCCGCGAGCCAGGCCCGATGCTGGTCGGCGTAATGCGGCGAAAGCGGATGCCCGCTTTGTCCCGTGGGCATGTGCAGGATCCCTTCGTGCTCGCGTCCAGGTGAGACGACCATGCGCTCCGAAGGTCCGGCGCGCGGCGAATGAGCACGCGGCGTGAAAACGTCCCCCGGCAATGGGTCGGAGGGCATGTTAATCCATCGACCGAGGAGCGGCACGGCGTTGCCGAGCGGGTGCGCGACAATTGCGCGGTTGTAGTCGCCCCACGATCGGTCCGCAAGACGGCCGCCCGCGGTCAGTTCCACGATGGTGGCGTCAACGGCATCGAGCAACTGTGCATCCCACGAGCTGTGCTTTCGATCGAGGAGGTGCGACGGCCGCTCGGTCACGAGCTGCCATAACGGGCCCTCGGATCGCAGCGCGCGCGTGTAATCGAAGTCTTTCTCCGCATGCCGGGCGGGTGCGGTCAGTGAGGCGAAGACCAGGCGCGAGAGCGTTTGACGGAAGGTTCGCACGAGACGGTACGACACCGACGCCGGGTCCGCGCGGCCGGTCCACGTTGTCTCCACCAGGCGCCGAAACTCGGCGCGCCGCGGGTCTGATTGCACGACCTCCGGTGTCAGCGTCGCAAGCAGCAACGTCCGCCAGCGCTCGTGAAAGAGCGCGCTGTCGTCGAGCTGAATCGCCAGCATGTCGGCCGGCGTTGCCTTGTCGAGCGTCAACAGACGGTCGCGGATCACGCGTGCGCGAATGCCGTCCGCGTACCCGCCTTCACCAATCGTCGCGAGCATCTCGTCCTCGACGACCGGCGCATTGGCGGTCCACAGCCTTCCCGACTCAGGATCCGCAACGCGTGGGAATGATGCCGACGTGGGGGCGACGTATCCGTCCCATCGCCGTGTGCCGTCAGCCCATGACGAAGGGCGAGAACCGTCGAATCCCACCCGGTGCGGTATCGGCCCCGCAATAGTCCAGCCGATGTGTCCCGACCGATCGCCGACGACGAAATTCTGCGCGGGGATGCCGAGTCCGGCCGCTGCGGCGAGCGCTTCGTCAACCGTCCGTGCGTCTTCAGGCGCCGTGACATCTGCGGCCAGCACCGCCGCGTCATGCGCTACCCACCGTTGCGCGAGCTCTCGGCCTTTGTGATCCTGACGGACCACAGGACCCCAGATCGTCCATCGTGCTTGAAACGGTGCTGAGGAGTCCTTGTCGATGGGGATTGGATCTTCAATTGTGTCAAACGCACGAGGGCCAGAGGGGGTGAGGTAGTGATCGGGTTGGCGCGGATCGGGCTCGATAATAACCAGGTCGCTCCAATCACCGCCGGTGTTTGTAAATCCCCACGCGACGTGGCCATTGCTGCCAACGACCAGGCTTGGCAGTCCCGGCAGCGTGACGCCGGTCAGTGTCAGCATCTGACCGGGAGCACGCGAATCGGGCACGAGGATCGACGCGCGATACCAGATGTTTGGGACGCCGATTGCCAGATGCATGTCGTTGGCAACGAGCGCCGCTCCGCTGGCAGTATGTGAGCCGGCTACGGCCCAGTTGTTGCTGCCGAGCCCGGCCGCCTCCTCGTCCGTGAGACGTCCGACCCACGGAAGCGCGGATGCACCGAAAGCATCTTCTGAAATGAATCCGGTTCCGCGGCTCTTTGCTTCTGTGCCACGTACGCGATTGTTTTTTCGCACGTCGAATACATCAGCGGTCGGGAGCGGCGGCCGGGGAAAACGGCCACCCGTCACTGGGGCATCCCATTCGGAGCCTCGTGCCGTGAGGAAGTCGTACATAGCAGGAGGGACCGTGTCGGCAAGCGTGCCAAACGTTGCCTCGAAGAGTCCCTGACGACCTTGCAACGTGTTGAACATTGCAAGGCCGGTGAGGATCGTGTCTTCTGCCTGCCACCGCTCGGGTTCACGACCGAGGACGAAATACTCGATCGGCGCTTTACCGAGCGTGGCAAGACCGTCGTTGACGCCGCCTGCGTAGGCGTCAAGGAGCGCGCGATACGAGGGTGACGTCTGCGCGAAGGCTTGACGGCTGATATGTCTGAAGCGATGGACCCGCATTGCGCGATCGACGTCGAGCGCACGTTCGCCCACCAGTGCGCTCAGCTCGCCGGCAGCCTGCCGGCGCTGAAGGTCCATCTGAAAGAAACGGTCCTGAGCGTGTAGAAACCCGAGCGCGCGCGCCGCATCGCGGCGCGAGGCTGCGGTGATGATGGGCACGCCGAAGGTGTCGCGTTCAATGCTGACCGCCGCCTCGAGCCCCGCGATCGCAACGGTGCCATTTTGTATCGGCAAGCTCGCGTGGAGCTGGCGGCGGACATACACGCCGCTCCCGACGACCACCACGATTACCAGCACCGACAAGCCGAACGAAAACCAGGCGACCCGTCGACCCCAATTCGCCATCCGGACCATTGTACGGAAGGACGGAGGTTGGGCGCGAGGACGGAGGTTGGCAGCAAGGACGGAGGTCGCCCGCAAGGACGGAGGTCGCCACCCCTCCGCAACCGCCCGACGCGGGCAAAAAATTGGGGACCCACATTGCCGCAAACGGCGGATCGCCCGCCTTTCAGCGCTGGCGTAATCTGGGCCAATGATGCATGGTGAATTGGGGCATGTGGGGCAGGTGGGGCAGCTGGGGTCTGGAGCGATGAGGTCAGTTTCCAACGACCCGCGGTGGGACGCGGTCCTGAGACGCGACTCGAGCCTTGACGGACAATTCGTGTACGCCGTGACCAGCACAGGCGTTTTCTGCCGTCCGAGCTGCCCGAGCCGTCGTCCACGCCCCGACCGCGTGCGGTTCTTCGACACCACGACTGCAGCCGAGCTCGCCGGGTTCCGCGCCTGCCGCCGCTGCCATCCGAACCGCGATGCCCGGACCGCCCCTATTGCCGATGCCATTCGCCGTGCGTCTCGTTATCTCACCGAGCACGCGGACAACACGGTCTCGTTGAGTCAACTCGCCAAGCTGACCCACCTGAGCGCATCGCATCTCCACCGCGAGTTCAAGCGCTCGCTTGGCCTGTCCCCCCGTGAATACCAGGCTGCGTGTCGTGCAGATCGATTCCGCAAACAGCTGCAAGCCGGCCGCGGCGTCACCACCGCGATGTACGAAGCCGGATATGGATCGCCCAGCCGCATCTATGAATCCGCTCCCACGGGTCGTGGGATGCCGCCGGCGACTTATCGGCGGGGCGGGGCAGGCGCCGAAGTGGGGTTTACCACTGTGCGGTGTCCCTTGGGCTGGTTGCTCGTCGCCGCGACAAACAAAGGCGTCTGCGCCGTCAAACTTGGTGACACACCCGAGACGCTCGAGGCCGATCTGCGCCGAGAATTCTCGTCGTCGGTGATCACGCCGAATCACCTGGTGCCGCGAGAGTGGGTCTCGACGCTCGTTGACCGTTTGCGTGGAACAGGCCACGACGTGGCGCTTCCCCTCGACGTGCGTGGCACCGCCTTCCAATGGCGGGTCTGGCGGGCCCTGCAGCAGATTCCCTCCGGCGAGACACGGTCCTATTCCGACATCGCCCGCGAAGTCGGTCGACCGTCGGCCGTTCGCGCCGTGGCCCACGCGTGCGCCAGCAATCCAGTGTGTCTCGTCGTGCCCTGCCATCGCGTGGTGGCGAAGAACGGGGAACTCGGCGGATACCGCTGGGGCACCAGGCGCAAAGAGCGGCTCCTGGCCGGCGAAGCCCGGCGCCGAGGGCGCGGCCGGCAACGGTCCGAAAAGTCGAAGTAAGATCGCGGGTCGGCATGACCCGCACGCAGTACGGCGTTTCGCCGTGGATTGAACAGGTTCCCAGAAAACGCCGTCCCGACTTTCCACGATTTCGGGGTAACAGCTTCTATCCGGCAGTGATTGTCGGTGGCGGACTCGCCGGCGCGATGACCGCCTACGCGTTTGCAGCCGCCGGCGTCAAAGTTGCGCTGCTCGAAGCCGACCGCGTGGGACTTCTTGGCGGCGGACGCGGGCCCGGTGTTCTGCAAAGCGAAGCGGCCACCTCCTATCGCGACCTCGAAACACGCCATGGCCGGAAGGTCGCCCGCGCGTTGTTCGAGGCATCGCGTCGCGCCGTGCTCGACCTCGCGACGACGGTACGCCGGCTTGGAGTAAAAAACGGCGTTGATGTTCAATCGGCTTTGCGGGTCCTGGCGTCGTACACCGAAGAAGAAAAGCCTTTCGCCAAAGAGGTCGCGCTGCGGCGAGACGCGGGACTCGAGGCCGTGTGGCTCAAAGCTGCGGCTGCCGCCCGCGAATCGGGGATCGATACGGCACGCGCCGCCGTGCGGTTGCGCGATTGGGGACGATCGGATCCCTATCGACTTGTGACGGCGTTTTGCAGTGCAGCCGTCAAACGGGGTGCCGAGATTTTTGAGCAGTCTCCGGTGCGCCGCATTCGCGCACGTCGGAAGGACGTCGAGATCCACGCTGACAGCGGCGTGCTGACCGCGAACACCGTGATCGTGTGCACGGGAGAGCCCACGGATCTGTTCCGGTCGCTCAAGCGACACGTGCGTTTCGACGAACGCTACATCGTCCTCACCGATCGGCTTGCTGCCCCGCTGCGCCGGCAACTCGCGTCGCGCGCCAGTCTGCTCACGGATACTGACTCGCCACCACACGTCGTCTGCAGGACAGACGACGGGCAGATCGTCGTGGCCGGCGCCGATCAGCCGCGCAGCGCGCCGCGCAACAAAGAAAAGATCCTGGTGCAGCGTACCGGGCAATTGATGTACGAGTTGTCCCGAATGTATCCGGATGTCTCTGGCGTCATGCCGACACACGGCTGGGACTTGCCCGTGGCCAGCACGGCTGACGGCGTCATGTATGCGGGCCCTCACCGCAACTACCCTCACCATTTGTTCGCCTGGGCGACGCGCCACGATCCGGCCCAGGCCTTTCTAGCCAGCCGCATTCTCTTGCGCCGCTACCTCGACGCCCCCGACCGGGACGACGCGTACTTTGCGTTTACGAGGTAAAGACATCTGGCGATCTGGTGATCTCGTGATCTGGTGATCTGGTGATCTGGATCTCGTGATCTGGTGATCTTCAGATCTTCGGACGCCTGACCGCCGGATTGCCGATTCCAAGAATCGCCAGATCTCCAGATCTCCAGATCTCCAGATCTCCAGATCTCCAGATCTCCAGATCACCAGATCTTCTATACTCAGAGTTTCCCTGAAACCGTCCCCCACTCGGAGCGTGTTGCATGTTTCGCATCCTGACAAGTCTTCTCCTGGCGTTGGCGTTGAGTGCCCCGTCAGCCTTGGCGCAGGCCATCAACGGCACGATTGAAGGCACGATCGTCGATGGCCAGGGCGCGGTGCTTCCTGGCGTCACGGTCACTGTGACCAACGTCGACACCGGCGATGCCCGCTCTGTCATCACGAACGAAAGCGGGCTCTATCGTGCGCAGCTTTTGCCGCTCGGCAACTATCGCGTCGCCGCGGAGCTGGCGGGGTTCAAGAAATTCGAGCAAACCGGAGTGACCCTGCGGGCAGGGCAGACCGCCGTTATCAACGTCACACTCTCGGTCGGCGCAGTCGCCGAGACGATCACGGTCACTGCCGACTCACCAGTCGTCGATCTTGCCAAGATTGAGCAGGGACGAACGCTGACCGAAGCCGAGATCAAGACGTTGCCGCTCACCTCTCGTAACCCGTACAACTTTGCGCTCTTACAACCTGGCGTCGTCGGGTTCGAGACCAACGAGTTTGGCGTGCCGCGTCTGACGGCCAATGGCGCGTTGCTCCGTGTCAATTACCAGGTGGACGGCAGCAACAACACGCAGAAAGATCGCGCGGGGTTGCGGCAGATGCCGATGTCCGAGGTGATGATCCGCGAGGTCAAGGTTGTCACCAGCGGTTATGCGCCGGAGTTTGGCCAGACCATGGGGCTGGTTTACAACGCGATCACCCCGTCGGGCACGAACGTGTTCAAGGGACAAGGCAGCTATCGGATGCAGCGCAAGCCGATGGTGGCGTTTCCGTTTTTCACGCTGGGGGAACATACCTCGGATCGGAAACCGCCCACCGACGTCAACGTCTACACGTTCGACCTCGGCGGGCCCATCGTCCGCGACAAGACGCACTTCTTCGGCGGATACGAACACACGGAGCGCGATTTGTCGGGACTGAGCGTCATCACCATCTCGCCGGCCAACCAGACGGCGCTCGGCTTGGCGGAGCCCGCGTATATGCCGCGCGGCCTCAACACCGAGTTCGCGATTGGCAAGGTCGATCACCAGATCAACGCCGCCAACAGGTTGGCCGTGCGCTACATGTTGTTCGACAACTTCATCACGGCCAACGTCGGCGGGGTGACGGCAAATATTCCGAACTCGGTCCAACAAGCCACCGACTTTGCTGACCGGCAGCACTCGACCGGCGCCCAGTTGATTTCGACGATTGGGTCGAACATGCTCAACGAACTGCGCGTTCAATACGCCACCCGCGCACAGAGCCGAGTCCCTTCCGCTGAGGCTGGAACCGGGCCAGCGATTCGAATTCCGGGAGTCGCAAACTTTGGAGGTCCCATCGCGGCGACGACTGACGCGGGGTTTGGTTTCACCCAGGACGTGCTGCAGATCAACAACAGCACGACGATGATGACTGGCAACCATTCGTTCAAATTCGGCCTCGACATCCAGCGCGCGGCGGATACGCGAACCTCAGCGCCTGCGGCTCTCTACACGTTCGGGACCGTGGCAGCCTATCTGGCAGCTCAGAATGGGACGAACCGAGTTGGCTATACGAGCTTCACGCAGTATTTCGGCCTGCCTGATCTGGAATACAACAGCGGACAGTACGGCGTGTTCGTGCAGGACGACTGGCGGGCGACACCGGATCTGAAGATTCTGTACGGTGTGCGCTACGACCTATACCGCGTGCCGGACGGCGATCCGAATGCTCCGGTCGCCTCGTCGCGGGAGTTCCCAGTATCAAAAGGCAACGTGGCGCCACGCGTGGGCGCGGTCTGGACGCTCGGCGAGTCTCGCAACTCCGTTATTCGTGTCAACACGGGCCTGATGTACGACCAGACGTTGAACGCGATTTACGAGCAGGCCCTGCAATTTGATGGAACGAACGCGCGCGCCTCCGCCACGTTGACGCCGACGCAGGCGGGCGCCCCGGCATTCCCGGCCATTCTGAGCGCTGGTTCCGGCGCCACTCCGAATACGGTCTGGACGGTCGATCCCGACTTCAAGGTCGCGCGTTCGTGGCAGAACAACATCCAGTTCGAGCATGCGCTGAGCGATCGATATTCAGTCGGTGTCGGCGCGTCGTTCGTGAAGGGCTACGACCTCCCGGTCGTGACGAACATCAATCTGATCAGTCCGATCGGCACGCTCCCCGACGGCATACCAATCTTCAACACACAGGTCAACGCAGCCACGCGTGTAGATCCTCGTTATAGCGTCATCAACGCAACACAATCGATCGGGGACTCCACTTACAAGAACGTGACGCTGCAGTTCACTCGTCGCAGCTTCAACGGGATTGGCTTCGACCTGGCATACACGCTCGGCAAGAGCGAAGACAACGCGCCGATTACGAACATCTTGTCCGTACAAGGCGATGCTGGTCGGATCGACCCGACGGATCTGGATCGCGACCGTGGTCCTAATATTCTGGATCAGCGGCACACGTTCTCCGGGAGCATCGTGGCCATGCCGCGCTTCGAGCGGGGGGGAGCAGCGGGCGCCATTCTGAACGACAACGTATTTGGCGTCGCGCTGCAATTCGCGAGCGGTATCCCGGTGAATCTCCGGAGCAATCTCGAGCTCAACAATGACGGAACCTCGAGCGACCGTCCTGCCGGTGTGCCGCGCAACTCGTTGAAGCTTCCGAACCGCTACAACGTCGATGCCCGTTACTCGCGGCGCATCGGGATTCGCGGTGCCATGGCCGCGGAGGTCATAGCCGAAATCAAGAACCTGTTCAACAGGGTTCAGATCAGCGGCGTCAATGCAACGATTTTCACTAATGCACTGGGCGTTCCGAACAGCCCGCTGCCGACAAGCGGCGATCAACTTACGCCCACCGGCGGCTACGAGCAGCGGCAGTTTCAGTTGGGATTTAAATTTGTATTCTGAGGTCTACGGTCCCCGGCCTACGGTCCCCGGCCTACGGTAATCTGGGTAATCAACTGTAGGCCGTAGACTGTTGGACCGGAGGCCGCCAGAGCGATTAATGGAACTCACGCGCAAGCGGGCGCATGACCTCGGCCGTTTCTTCGGGACGCTCGAGATCCGCGTGCTCGAGGCGTTGTGGGAGCGCGACGCGCCGCAGAGTGTTCGCGATTTGGCGCCGGTGTTTTCGGGCGTTGCTTACACGACGCTGATGACCACGCTCGATCGCTTGCATCGAAAAGGCGTGCTCGACCGTGAAAAGAACGGCCGGGCATTTGCCTATCGACCCCGCTACACGCGCGAGGCGCTATTGTCTGGTCTCGCAGGCGAGGCGTTGGAAGCTGTGTTCGGCGCGCGTGCGGCGCAGCTCAAGCCCATCCTGTCATTCTTCGTCGAAACCGTGAGCCGTGAGGATCGCGAGTCGCTGGCAGCGCTCGAACGCCTCGTCGAAGAACGGCGCAATGCTACCCAGGAGGACAAAAAGTGACGCCTACTCTTGTCATCGGGGTGTTGCTTGCGTTGTCGGCGCTTGCCGCGGCGACCTTCGCCGGGTGGCTGGTCGCGGCTCTCGCCGCGGCCGTCTTGGAGCGCGTTCGCTCGATCCCCTCCCGTGCGCGGTCGGCGCTGCTGGCGCAAGCACGGCTGATGCCCCTTGCCCTGGCCGCGGTGCTCGTGCCCGCGCAGATAGTCGCATTCGCGCGATTTGAGGCGGGTGGGTCTGAGACGGCTGGCCCGTTGCTGATTGGCGCCGCCCTGGCCGGCCTTGCATTCTTGATCGATGCTGTCGTGTCTGGCGTCAGGTCCTGGCATCAGACACGGGCCGTGATCTCCATGTGGCGCGCATCAGCGTCGCCCGTGACGCTTCCCTGCTGGACACGTCCTGCCTGGCGCATCGAGCGTCGCTTTCCTGTGGTTGCTGTCGTTGGCATCACACGGCCACAGTTGTTCGTTGCGACCGAAGTTGCGGATCAGTGCAGCGCCGAGGAGCTGGCAGCAATCGTCGCGCACGAAGTAGCGCACGTCAATTCGCGCGACAATCTCCTGCGCCTGTTGTTTCGGTTGACGCCGGGAGTCTGTCTTGCCGCAGTAATTGGCGATCAGCTGGAGCGAGCGTGGATGATTGCCGCTGAGGAAGCTGCCGACGGCGAGGCTCGTCGAAGCACGACTGGCCTGGAATTGGCGTCTGCGCTGACAAAGGTAGCCCGTCTCGCGGCAGCCAGTGAGTGTCAGGCGATGACAGGCAGCGCCTTGATTGGCGGCGACGAGCTCCAGTCTCGCGTGCGACGGCTCCTCGAGCCGCTTGGGCCGCACCGGCGCTCGTACCTGGCATGGCTGCCGATCAGTTGTTTGAGCACCGCCGCATTAGCCTTCCACACGACCCCGGCGCTGGCCACAGTCCACGAGATCTTCGAGATGCTCGTTCGCAGATGATGCCTGCGGCCGCCCTCAAGGGCGGCCTCTACACTGTCTTGCCGAGTGCCATAAAAACGTAGCCTGGTAGTAGTTCGCCCGCCTCCGTAATCTGTTGGATTACAGAAATGCGGATCTTCGTTTGTTTCCTTGCCTTTCTTTTGATCACGACCAGCTCCGCGCTTGCCTTCGAAGGACGTGTCGTCAACGCTGGAGGCGAGCCGGTCGTTGGAGCGGAAGTGACAATCCTCGGGCGAACCGGAGCTGCGCGCACTGACACCGACGGGCGGTTCACCTGGACCCCGGATCCGTCCCCCCCGTTCGAGGTTCTCGTTATTGCGCCCGGTGGTGTCTACATGAAACCGGTGCTGGTCAAACGGTTCTCTGAAGGCACTCTCGAACTCAAAGTCGAGCCGTTGGTCAACGAGCTCGTAACAGTGTCCGGTTCCGCTGGCAGCATCGAAACGACTCCCGCAGCCGGGACCGCGACGCTGACGTCCACGGAGATCCAGGCCCGCGCCCCGGCCAACCTTATCCAGGTGCTCGAGAACGTGGCTGGTGTCAACCAGGTCTCAGAAGGCCAGGCCGCCGTGCCTGCGGTTCGAGGCCTCGCGCGAGGGCGGACACTGATTCTGGTGGACGGCGCGCGGGTCTCGTCGGAACGGCGTGCGGGTCCAAGCGCAACGTACCTGGACCCTGACGTGATCGAAGGCGTCGAAGTTGCACGCGGCCCTGGATCGGTCGCATACGGGTCGGATGCGTTTGGCGGTGTCATCGCGGTGCGCACGAAAAGCATTCCTCCGGAGGCGCCGTTCGGCGCGCGGGTCTCAGGGACGTTAGGCGCCGGGATTCCTGATCAACGCGCTGCGGTGGAGCTGTCGAAGGGCTTTCCTAAGGGCGGTGCGCTCTTCGCGGGACACCTCCGCAGTGTCGAAGATTACGACGGCCCGGAGGGCGAAGTCTTCAACTCGGGCTATGAGGATCAAGGGTTCCTCGGACGCGTGACGTATCAACTGGGCCGCGGCTTGTTGTCGGCCGGCTGGCAGAGCGACTTCGGCAGGGACATCGAACGGCCTCGCAACAACTCGCGAACCGTCCGTTTCTACTACCCGACAGAAGACTCTCATCGCCTCACCGTGGGGTACGACGTCCGCGACGTTGGCGGCTTCTCACGCTTGCTCTTCACGGGTTTTGCAGGCAGCTATGCGCAAGTCACCGACCAGGATCGCTTTCCGACGGCGACCACCGCGCGGAGCGTCGAACGCGCCGATGTGAGCGCAAAGGACTTCCACGTGCGGGGTTCCGGTGAGCGGGCGATTGGAGGCGCACGGCTCGAAGTCGGCGTTGACGTGAATGGGCGCTACGGTCTGCGAGCGCTCGATATCATCGAGGCATACACCCTCGATGGCGCTCTGGCGAGAATCACTGAGAACGTATCCGTGGATTCCGCGCGACGTTCTGATACGGGCGTCTATGCCAGTATCGAGACGGCCGTCGTTCCAGCGCTGTCTGTCGCGGGAGGCGTGAGAGGCGACTACGTGACGACCAACAATCGCGGCGGATTCTTCGGCGATCGATCGACGTCAAACGGCGCCGCTTCCGGTTTCGTCGCGCTGACGGCGGGCAGCTTTGGCGGTTTCAGCGGCACGTTCCAACTCGCGCGGGGCTTCCGGGATCCCGTGTTGTCGGATCGCTACTTCCGTGGGCCCTCGGGTCGTGGCTTCATCACCGGCAATCCCGATTTGGGTCCGGAGTCGAGTTTTCAGATCGATTTCGGGTTGCGTTACACAGCACAACGAGTCCGCGCCGCAACATACTTCTACCAGTATCGAATCAACGATCTGATCGAGCGATTCCAGACCGACCCTGACTTCTTTTTCTTCCGCAACCGCGGCCGTGCGAGGCTGCGCGGCTTCGAGGCCGAGGTGCAGAGCCATCTCGGGTGGGGTCTCTCTCTCGAGTCTGCGTTTCAGGCTGCCCGTGGCCGTGCACTGGATGACGAGACATTTCTCGACGACATCGCGCCGGAGACCTTCTCGATTCAGGTGCGCAAGAGTTTCCCCGAGCGCGGTGTGTTTGCTCAGATTCGTACAGCGTGGTTTGCTGAGGATTCACGCCCGGGTCCAACCGAACGGGTAGCGCCGGGCTACACACTCGTGGATGTTGCCGGAGGGATTACCGTCGTTGATGGACTGGATCTGCGTCTCTCCGCGCGTAACCTCTTGAATGACACCTACCTTGCGAGTCAGGACGTCCGCGCGGTCCTGGCGCCCGGACGTTCCGCCTCGTTGTCGGCCGTGGTTCGTCTCGGCCGGCGGTGAGCGGACTCGCGGGAGTTTCCGGTTTCCAGCGAGCAGTTCAACGAGCTACGCTGAGGCATGCGTTCTCTCCCTCGGGTCCGTTTATTCCTCTTGACTCTCGTTGTTGCAAGCTCGGTCGGCCTCCCGGTTGCGCAGCATCGTCTGCAGCCGATCACGACCATGAAAGGGCAGCCCGCGCTCGAGCTGATGCTCCGCAAGCTCGATACCGTCGGCACCTTCATGATGACGACGGCGCATCCCGACGATGAGAACAACGGGATGCTGGCGTATTACGGGCATGGAATGGGATTCCGAACGGCGCTGGTGTCGGCGACACGGGGCGAAGGCGGCCAAAACGAGTTAGGGCCCGAGCTGTTCGAAGCGCTTGCCGTCCTGCGCACGGAGGAATTGTTGGCCGCACACCGCTTTGACGGCGCGGAGCAGTATTTCACCCGCGCCACCGACTTTGGCTATTCGTTCAGCATCGAGGAGACATTCGAGAAGTGGGGGAAGCAGGAGATTCTCGGCGACTACGTGCGGATGATTCGAACGATCCGCCCGGACGTGATTGTCGGATTCGTCTTCGACGGTGCCGGTGGCGGACAGCATCACCAGGCCTCTTCGCGATTGACCGCTGAAGCGTTCCGCGCGGCCGGGGATCCGAACGCGTTTCCCGAGCAGATTCAGAAGGAGGGTCTGCGACCGTGGCAGGCCAAAAAGTTCTACTACACCGCCGGGTTCGGTGGCCCTGGTCCGGGTGGTCAGCCCGCCGCGCTCAGTGGCGAAGGTGCATCGCGGGTGTTGCCGTTTACGGCATCCGATGCGTACGACCCGCTCCTGGGCCAGACATTCAGCGAGATCGGCGCCGAAGCGCGGAGCATGCACAAGTGTCAGGGGATGTCCCAACTGCTCCCCCTGCCTGCCGGCGAGGAGAACCAGTGGTTTGGCGGACCGCGCGGCTACCGGTTGCGAGACACCGTATTGCCGGACGGCGTCAATCGCGAGGACCGTGACCCTTTTGACGGCGTCGAGACCGGGATCACCAGCCTGGCGGCGTACGCGGGGACTGCGCCGCCCGGGTTGACTGGCACGCTCGATCGCATTCGCGCGACGGTGAATGACGCGAGGAAAGCGCTGGCCGCTGGCGGGGCTACTGCGACGGTGCCTTCATTGGTACGAGGTCTGTCCGCAGTGCGAGAGCTGCGCACGAACCTCCCGTCGATGGCCGTGTCCGCCGAGGCCCGATATGAAATCGACCATCGCCTGAAGCATAAGGAAGCCCAATTTGCTCAAGCACTGAGGCTGGCCGCTGGCGTTGATCTCGACGCAGTGGCGCGCGATGGCATCGTCGTGCCAGGCCAGAGCGTGCAGGTGGATTTGCTGATTGCCAACCGCAGCGGAAGCATCCCGGTGATGATCTCGCGACGCTCGATCGCTGGTTTCGAGACACCACCTGAGTTGTGCAAAGACGATGTCCTGCTGCGCGGGCCGGAGACACGTTCGGCGTGCTCGATCGCGGCGAGGATTCCTGCGGATGCGAAGTTTACGGCGGCACATTTCAAGGACGCCCCTGAAGCAGCCCGCTTCATTGTCGATCCCGACGTCCCACCGGGCCTCCCCTTTCGTCCTTCGCCTTTCTCGGCGACCTTCGTGCTGAACATCGCGGGCCTAGACGTCTCCACGACCCTGCCCGTGCAGTTCAGATCGGAAGGAAACATCTTCAGCGGGGAGAAGCGAGCCGAGATTCACGTCGTCCCGAAGTTTGCCACGACCGTGACTCCCGAGATTGCAGTGGTTCCCTTAGCGGCGCCAGCGGGTACCAGCACGGATCGTGAAGTGCGTGTGACCGTCACCAATCATGGGACGTCGGCTGCGAAGGCAGACGTGCGGCTCGAAGCACCTCAGGGTTGGAAGGCGACGCCAACGTCGGCCCCCGTCGCATTTTCACGCGAGGACGAATCGATGACGGTGCGCTTCCGACTCACACCCTCGTCCCCAATCAAGCCGGGCGATCTGGTGGTCAAGGCGCGGGTCGTGGACGGTGCGACGCGATACGCCGATGGCTATCAGGTCGTTGAGTATCCCCACACGACGCGACGTCATGTACTGCGAGTGCCGGAAACTGTCGTGAAAGCGATGGACGTCAAGGTAAAGCCGAACCTGACTGTTGGATACGTGATGGGTGTTGGCGACGAGATTCCAGCGGCCCTCGAACAAATCGGCGCGCGCGTGCAGCTGCTCGACGCCGATGACCTCGGGTGGGGTGATCTCAGCCGCTTCGAGGTCATCATGACCGGCGTCCGCGCGTACGAGCGGCGGCCGGACTTGCGAGCCAATAATCAAAGGCTGATCGAGTACGCGCGTGCTGGCGGCACGGTGATCGTCAACTACAACAAGTTCGAGTTCAACGAAGCGCAGTACGGTCCCTTTCCAGGAAAAGTGGGGCGCGACCGTGTGACGGATGAAAACTCCGTCGTGCGGGTCCTGCAGCCGCAACATCCGGTGTTCACGACGCCCAATCGCATTACTGATGCCGACTGGAAAGGTTGGCGTCAGGAACGCGGGCTGTACTTTTTCGACACAGCCAACCGCGATCCGCAGATGGTCGATTTGCTCGAGCTGGAGGATCCTTTCCCGTACAACCAGGGACCGCAGCGTGGAGCGCTCGTCGAAGCCAAAGTTGGTCAGGGCCGCTGGATCTACGTCGGGCTGGGGCTCTGGCGACAGTTGCCTGCCGGCACCGATGGCGCATTCCGATTGATGGCGAATCTGATCAGCCTGGGCTCACAGCGGTCTGCCACGCCAACGCCGCGTCCCGCGCGTTAAACCTCCGGCCTTCGCGCGGGTCTAACGAACCAGGAGCGCGGGATGCATGGCTTTTCGCGTTTTTTCGGCCTCTTCGGAGCTTTACCCGCCAAGGGGGCGACGCTAATATCGTCCATCCGATTGCAGAGGGAGCGCCATGCCCAGAGGTGATCGCATGCTCGAACACGTGCTCCGACGTATCGGGTTCGGAGCAAGCGCGAACGACCTCGCACGTTATTCCGGCCAGTCCCTCGGCAGCGTCATCGACACCCTGCTCAATTACGAGCAGGCGTCCGACAACGTCGAGGACAACATCGGCAAACCAGAATTCATTGCAGTGACAACGCGCGGGCAGTTTGCCCCGAACACCGCGATCAACGACGCGCGCCAACGCGAGCTGTTTCGGATGGTGCACAGCGAGCGTCCGCTGCAGGAGAAGATGGCGCTCTTCTGGCACAACCACTTTGCGACTGCCTACAGCAAGGTTGCCGGCACGTACGGATCGGTGCACGGAGCGAAGCTGATGGCCGGACGGCCCGACCAGGTGGCAGGCACGCAGCGCGGTCAGTATCAGTTGTTCCGTAATTACGCCACGGGCAACTTCCGCGAGTTGCTCGTCGAGGTGGCACGCGATCCCGCGATGCTCGTGTGGCTGGATGGACGACTGAACACGCGTGCGCGCCCGCAAGAAAACTTCGGCCGCGAGATCATGGAGCTGTTCACGATTGGCCTGGGCACATACACCGAGCAGGACGTCTATGCCGCTGCTCGCGTGTTTACCGGATGGGGCCTGCGTCTCTCCGGCGACCGCGCCACGGCAGAAACGTCGTATTACGAGTTCTTCTTCAACGAGGGACAGCACGACCCCACTGCCAAGGAATTCACCTTTGCGATGTATCCAGGCGGGAACCGGACGATTCCGGCGCGGCCTGCCGGCCAGGGCATGCAGGATGGGTTCGACCTTATTGGAGCGCTTGCGCGCCATCCAGCAACGGCCCATCGTCTGGCAGACAAGCTGTATCGCTATTTCATCAGCGACGTGTCGGCGCCTGACCCGAGCACGATCAGCGCGATCGCCAACGCGTTCATGCAGAACGACGGCAACATCAAGCCGGTGCTGCGAGCCCTCTTCACGAGCGAGGCGTTCCTGACCTCCGAATTTGGACGCTATTCGTGGCCGGTTGAGTACGTAGTCCGCTCCATCAAGGAGACCGGCTGGAACGGGCTGTCGGTTGATGCGGCGATGACGCCGCTCGTAAACATGGGCCAGAGCCTGTACGAACCGCCGGATGTGAATGGCTGGGCGCTGGGCCCGGAATGGTTCTCGACGTCGTCCATGTTGTCCCGGATGAATTTCGCGGCGACGCTGATGGACAATCAGAAGTTCAACCTTGGGCGCGAGCTGATGCCGTATGGGCAATCGGCGAATCGCGTGCTCGACTACGTGTTGAACCATTACACGTACGCGCCCTTGACACACGACGTCTACAACGCCCTGCTCGAGTACGCCCGCGGCGGCGGCGCATGGACCGGGAGCGATGTGCAAGTGCGAGACAAGAGCGCGGGGCTCGCGCGGCTGATCGTTGCGTCGTCCGAGTATCAGTTCAATTAGGGCAACGCCATGACCTTCACACGTCGGCAATTCGTCAAAGGCGGCGTCTCGGCGTTTACCGTTGGCTTTGCGGCTCCGCAATTCCTCACCGACCTCGCCTTCGCGCAGGCCGCGCGCTCCCGCAACCTTGTGGTCCTGTATCTGAGCGGAGGCAACGATGCCCTCAGCACGCTGATTCCGTATCGCGACAGCGCCTATTACTCGCGCCGGCCCACGCTGGCCGTTCCTGCGGACAATGTGCTGCAGATCGGCACCGATTCGTCGCGTGTGGAACTCGGGCTTCATCCGCGCCTTCCAGACCTGAAGGCCATGTTCGAGCAGGGCCGCGTCGCGATCATTCAGCGTACCGGCTACCAGAACTCGAGCCGGTCGCACTTTCAGGGCTTGGATATCTGGGGCACCGCGAATCCCAGCAACTCGCAGGGCACGGGCTGGCTTGGGCGCTATCTCGATACGCTGCCCTCGCCGGTCGATGCGCTCGTCGCGTGGAACACGACGCGTGAGACCCCGCGATCGCTGATGGCACGGACCGTCGGCGTACCGGCGATCACCAATCCGGCCACCTACAGTTTTTCCAGCCCGAACAGCGGCACTGAAGCCGTGCTCGAACGCGCGGCAGCGACCAAGATCTCGTCACACCTGCCCGTCGATCGCCCACACCTCGCCTTCGTAAATTCCACCGCGCAGGCCGCACTGGGAACACTCGATCAGGTGGCTCGCGTGGCGTCGTATCAGCCCACGGTTGCGTATCCAAATAATGGTCTGGCGCTGGCGCTGCGAGCCGTGGCGGGCGCGATGAACAAGCAGATCGGCACGAAGGTGTTCTGGGTGCAGATCGGCGGTTTCGACACGCACTCGAGCCAGGGCGCGAACGCCGGTACGTACGTCAATCTGATGGGGACGGTCAACGACAGCCTGCGGTCGTTTTACGTGGACCTCAGTAATCAGGGCCTGCTCGACTCGACGCTTGTGATCGTGTTTTCGGAGTTCGGCCGCCGCATCAGTGAGAACGGCAGCACCGGGACGGATCACGGCGCCGCGGGCATCATGATGGCGATCGGCGGGCCGGTGCGTGGCGGGCTCTATGGCACCGCCGCGGACCTCAGGCAGGACGCTGGTAATCCGACACTCGAAAACAACGCGGCTGACGTGAGGTACGAGACCGATTTTCGGTCGGTCTACGCGACGGTCATCGACAAGTGGCTTGGGTCGAACTCGATCGCCATCCTCGGTGCCGACTTCAAGACCGGTGCGCCGAATTTTCTCTGATCAAGGGGCAGGCCACAGAGATTCCGAAGCTCACGCACGTTGCACAGAAGCGCGGAAGCACGGAATTTTGACCTAGATTTTCTGTGCTTCCGTGTTTCCGTGCATCGTCCGTTGCTTCAGCTCACAAACAAGCAAGAGATTGCCACGAAGGCACGAAGAGCCGATGTACATCAATGTCTTCGTGACTTCGTGTGATTCGTGGGTTGCCTTTTAGTGTCCGCAATTTCCCCTCTATAACCAGTGGACGTCTTTGGACTTGTCCTCGCGATTCCGGCCGTGCTGATGGCGAACGTTGTGTACGCCGGTTTCGTTCGGTTCGGCATTGGGCGACTCCAAAACTGTGGTCTCCACTACTTTGGGTGTCGCGGTTTGTCTTGGCATTGGCGATATGTGACTTCGCACTGGTCGCGTCAGTGGGTGCCGTAAGCGCCCGGACACTCCTCGGTCCCGCATACTGGATGGGACATTCGGTGGTTTTCTTGGCCGGCGCGCCGGCGCTGGCACATGTGTTGATGCTGCCCCCCGGTAGACCTTGGTTCAAGCACTGGTATCTGACAGCTGGCCTCTGCGCTGCGTTTGGTGTCGTGCTCTTGTTCTTTCAGGTCGGCGTTGGCGAAGCTTGTTCGGTCCGGATGGGGATACTGGTCCGTTTTCGTAGCGCACACGTCGACTCGTGTTGCGCGAACCACCACAAAAGCGAGGGCAGCCGAAGAAACTAAACGTGTGAGGGCGCGCCAGACGTAAGCATTTGGAGCCGTGGTCGGAAGTGTTTTGTCCGTGTCACTATGTCTCCGTGGCCCGTCGTTTTTTCCAGGAGCTCTCATGCGCACCGTTATCGCGTTGGACTGGTTGCGGCTGTCAGCACTGCATCTGTCGCACTGCTCGCATCCGCCTCCGCTCGTTTAGAAGGACTGGCGAGCTACGGCGAGACCTCGCCGAAGCGGCCTGAGGGCCGCGAAGGCGGGCCTGTCGCACCCGAATCCGACTGGCCGTCCTGGCGCGGACCGGCCGGCACGGGTGTGACGGCGGAGACAGGTCTGCCTGAGCAATGGGGGGAGTCGAAGGGTCTCGCATGGCGGATCAAGTTGTCCGGCACCGGCGTCTCGACCCCCATCGTCGCAGGCCCGCATGTGTTCGTGACGAGTCAGATTGGCGCCGGCATGCGGCGGTCCGGCAATCATCCTTCGCTGGTGCAGGGGGCTGATGCCGCAACCGCCGGAGAGCGAAACCTCGGTGCCTCCACTGGCGGACCTTCTAGTGGGATGGTGACTTTCGCCGTGACGGCGTATCGCCGGGCTGACGGACAACGCGCGTGGCAGCACGACACACGCGCTGAAGGGCCGCTGCCAGCCGTCCATGACAAGCACAATCTCTCGACCTCCAGTCCCGTGACGGATGGCCAAGTGGTGATCGCGTGGTTTGGGACCGGCCAGGTGGTCGCGCTCGACGCAGCGAGCGGGAAGCAACTCTGGGCGCGACATCTCGGCAAGGAGTACGGGACGTTCGAGATCAATTGGGGTCATGCAAGTTCGCCAGCCTTGCACGGCGAACTGGCGATCTTCCCGTGCTATCACGAGTCGGGCGCGTATCTGCTCGCGCTCGACAAGCGGACTGGCGCCGTCCGATGGAAACGCGATCGGCAACCCTCTGCGCATTCCTACAGCACACCGCTCGTCGTCACTCACAACGGCGTTGCAACGCTCGTCCTCAACTCGAGCCGCGGCGTCGAGGCCTTCGATCCGGGGACGGGAGAGCCCCGTTGGCAGGTCCTCGAAGAGAATCGCTTTCCGATTCCAATGCCCGTTCATCACCAGGGCATTTTGTATATGAGCCGAGGGTATCGCAGTAGCCCGTACCTTGCGATCCGTCTCGGCGGGCAAGGAGACGTTTCAAAGAGTCATGTCCTGTGGAAGACACCGACTGGCGCGCCGTATGTCTCTTCTCTCGTACACTACGACGGGCTTCTCTACATGGCCACCGAAATGGGGATTGTCACCGCGCTCGATCCAGCAACCGGGCAGTCCATCTGGCGCGAGCGAATTGGCGGCGTCTTCACCGCGTCACCAGTCGCCGGCGACGGCAAGGTATATCTGGCGAGCGAAAGCGGCGAAACGGTCGTCCTCGGTGCCGGTCGCAAGCCAATCATTGTCTCGCGCAACAAACTCAACACGCACATCGTCGCGTCCCCAGCCGTCTCGCGCGCGCGGATCTTCTTGCGCGGCGATGATGAGTTGATTGCGATCGGGAAGTAACGAACGATGCACGGAAACACGGAAGCACGGAAAATCTAATCAAAAATCCGTGCTTCCGTGCGACGTGCGTGATCAATTGAGCAAATCCCGCAACGCACTTTCCAGCCGCGGAAACCTGAAAACGAATCCCATCTCTCCAGCCCGCGCCGGGACGGCGCGTTGGCCGGTCAGCAGCGAATCGGCCAGCTCGCCGACGAGCAACCGCAAGCCAAAGCCAGGAACAGGAATGATTGCCGGTCGATGGAGCACCCCGCCAAGCGTGCGCGTGAACTCCGCGTTGGTGACCGGCTCAGGAGCCGAGGCGTTGAATGCTCCACGCGCATTGCCGTTTCTGATCAACCACACGACGAGATCGACCCAGTCTGCGAGGTGAATCCACGGCATGAATTGGGATCCGGTTCCGAGCGGGCCGCCGAGGCCAAGTCGGAAAGGCGTGAGCATTTTCGCCAGCGCGCCGCCGCCTGGATGCAGCACGGGCGCCGTGCGGAGAAGGACCACGCGGGTGATGGGCGAGGCCTGCTCAGCCTCACGTTCCCACTCGACACAAAGCGTTGCCAGAAAATCCGATCCTGGAGGTTCCGCCTCGGTGATGAGCTCGTCACCGCGGGCGCCGTAGTAGCCGACACCCGATCCGCTGACGAAGACGGCAGGCGGCCTGGAGAGTCGGCCAATCGCGACGGCGAGACTCCGCGTCGAAAGCACACGGCTGTTTTTCAGCGCCTGCTTGCGCGCGTCGCTCCAACGTTGGTCGGCAATGCCCTCGCCAGCCAGATTGACGATTACGTCGACGCCATCGAGCGCACGGGTCCACTCGCCGGCGGAACCATCTGGTGTCCACGCGATGTCATCCTGAACGCCCGCTCGTGGCCTTCTGGTGAGATTGCCGATCGTGTGACGATCGGCTTGCAGTTGGGACCCTAACGCTCTGCCGAGGAAGCCGGAGCCGCCAGCAATGATGATGCGCACTAGGGAGCGGTCTTGGTGAAAAGATCTTTCGCCGTGTTGTAGTTTTGTGCGCCTCTCAGCGTGTAGCCGTGTTCGACCTGCACGATCCGCTCGACCAGCATCTCGCTGCCCCCTTGCTGCAGCGTGCGCACCTCTTTGGTGGTGACGGTCTGCCCCTGAATGTTCTGCGCGGTTTCGGTTACGAGTTTGTCGGCGTCCCAGTACCCGCGGTACGATGGCACGCCTCCCGTCGTCGGGCCCGCCGGTGGCTTGTCGTAGAGCGTGTAGGTAAGCGTCATCGTTTTTGAGCCGCGCGTGATGTCCACGATCAGACGCTGCGGTGACTGGCGGATGGTCCACGTGACGGGGCTGACGAATCCCTCGTGTGTGGGCGATTCACTGCGGCCCTCGTCCATTTTCCAGCTACCCGAGAAGTCTGGCCGTTGCTGTGCCGCGCCAACAGACGCGAATGCCATCACGATTGCGAGAGCGGAGAATTGACGGCGCATCGGATCCTCCTTCGCGTGCGTCCCAAGTGGGCGCAGGTCAAATGTAGCGCGGTACGTGGGTCCGCGGGGGTGGCTGATGAGCCATGAGATCCCGTGGGACTGCCTGAACTTGACAGCGGGTCCCGTCTTAACTAACCATTTAGTTAATGCAACGCCCCCGACCGCGTCGCCGGCAGGTCACCCGCCGGGGCGGCCCCCGCAAAGGCGTCGATCCGGGACAAACCCGTGCGGCTGTCGTCGCCGCCGCCGCCGATGCGTTTTCACGCCGCGGCTTCGATGCGGTCGTCGTCGACGACATCGCCCGCGCGGCCGGTGTCAACAAGGCGATGATCTACTACCACTTTCAGGACAAGCTCGCCCTTTATCGCTTCATCGTCTGCGACATGCTGCGCGAAGCCGGCGCGCGCGTCCGGGCGATTGCCGACCTCGACGTCGAACCGCCGGACAAGATCGCCCGCTTCGTCGAAGCGTTTGTCAGTCTCACCGATAGCCGCCCTTACTTTCCGACGCTGATGATGCGGGAGATCGCGGAGGGGGCGCCGCATCTCGATCCGGACACCCTCGCGTTGATGCGCACCGTGTTCATGACCTTTGGGCGCATCGTCTCGGAGGGACAGCAACGCGGCGTGTTTCGTTCCGTTCATCCGGTCCTTGCCTACATCAGCATCATGGGTCCGTTAATGCTCAACGCCGCGCGTGAACGCGCAGGCGCCGCGCCGGGCCGAGACCAGCTTCCGATGTTCGTGTCCGTTTCACACACCGACCTCACGCGCCACATGCAGCATGTTGCGCTGAGGATGCTACAGAAGGACTGACTCATGCGACGCGCGATCATTCTTCTGCTTCCCGTAGTAGCCGCCTGCACCCAGGAACCTCCGTCCAACGAAGTCCGTGCCTCGGGTCACGTGGAAGCCACTGATGTCCGCCTCGCACCGGAAGTCGGCGGCCGGATCGTGCTGCTCTCCGTCAAGGAGGGCGATCCCGTCAAGACCGGCGCGATGATCCTGCGCCTCGACGGCCGCGATCATGAGCTAGCGGTGCAGCGTGCCAAGGCCGAGCAAAGTCAGGCCGAAGCGCAGCTCAAGCTGCTTCTCGCCGGATCGCGTCGCGAGGACATCAGGCAGGCGCAAGCCCAGACTGAGGCCGCCCGCGACGATGCCGCTGCCGCCCGCGCGGAACTCGCCGCCGCGGAGACTGATCTCGAGCGCTTCGAGGCGCTCCTCCGCGCCAATGCCGGGTCGCGCAAGCAGCGAGACGATGCGGCGACGAGGCGAGACGTGGCGCGCGAACGCGTTCAGGCCAGCGAGAGCCGCGTGCGCGCCGCCGAACAGTCGGCCGCCCGCGTGCGCGCCGGTGCGAGGCCGGAAGAGATCGCGGCCGCTCGTGCACGGGTCGCAGCGCTGGCTGCGCAAGTCGCGACCGCCGAGGAAGGGGCAATCGACACCAGCCTCACGGCGCCCATTGACGGCGTCGTCACAGAAAAGCTCGCCGAGGTCGGTGAAGTCATTCCCGCACGGTCTCCGGTCGTCGTGATTAGCGACCTCGTCAACGTGTGGGCGGATGTGTTCGTGCCCGAACCCGTGGTTCCACGACTGCGACTGGGCCAGGCGGCGACCGTCTTCACGGATGCGGGCGGCAGCGGGCTCGCAGGTACGGTGAGCTACATCTCTCCGAAAGCGGAATTTACTCCCCGCAATGTTCAAACGTCTGAGGAGCGGTCGAAACTCGTGTATCGCGTGCGCGTCTCAGTGAACAACAAAGATGGTGTGCTCAAACAGGGCATGCCGGTTGAAGCCGTGATGATGTTGGAGCCGGTCCAGTGACACAGGAGTCCACGGCCCAAGGTCTCCGGCCTGCTGTCGTCGGTACACAGCCTGCGGTTCTGAGCTTTGACCGCGTGAGCAGGCGGTATGGCCACACCGTTGCGGTCGACGATCTTTCCTTTGACGTACGGCGCGGGGAGATGTTCGGGCTCATTGGCCCTGATGGCGCCGGCAAGACGACATCCATTCGCCTGCTTTGCGGGTTGCTGCATGTCGATCAGGGCGCGGTGCGCGTCGTTGGTCTTGACCCTGTCAAGCAGCACCGTGCCGTGACGGCCAAGGTTGGTTACCTCTCACAGCGCTTCAGCCTTTATGGGGACCTGACAATCGACGAGAACATTTCCTTTTTTGCTGAGATTCACGGCGTCAGCGATTACGCCGCGCGACGCGAGACACTTCTGGAGATTACCCAGCTCACCCGGTTCCGCGCGCGGCTTGCGGAGCAGTTGTCTGGAGGCATGAAGCAAAAGCTCGCGCTAGCCTGCACGCTCGTGCACGAGCCAGAAATCATCCTGCTCGACGAGCCGACAACTGGTGTCGATCCGGTATCTCGTCGCGAGTTCTGGAAGTTGCTCTCGCGTTTCAGGGCCGGCGGCATCACGATTCTGATGTCCACGCCGTATCTCGATGAAGCGGAGCGCTGCAGTCGCGTGGCGCTCCTGGATCAGGGGCGCCTGCTTGCTCTCGATGAGCCAGGAAGATTGCGCGCGAGCCTGCCTGGCACCCTACTCGAAATGGTCGTACCCGAGCCGCGGGCCGCGCAAGCCGCGCTCCGCCAGGAAGGGATCGAGACGCAAGTGTTTGGCGACCGCTTGCACGTGTGGCTCGATCAGGGAACCGACGTCGCCATCGACAGTTTTCGTAACGGCGTGGCAAAGCCGCTTGGACCCAGCAGCGTTCGTCGCATCACACCCTCGCTCGAGGACGTGTACATCGCACGGCTGTCCGAAGCCGCAAAAGACCGGAGGACCGCGGAACCTACCGTGGTCGAAGAACGATGATCATCAAGTCCATCCGACGCGGAGCACTTCTTCTGGCACTCTCGGTCACTTCTGCTGATGCGCAGACCGCGGTCCGCCTGACGATTCAGGACGCGGTGGCTCGGGCTATCGAGGCAAGCCATCGGCTGGCTGAAGCGACTGCACGCGAACAGGGCGCGCAGGCCACCGTCCGTGTTCGTGAGTCCGCTGATAAACCAACGCTCAATGCCAGCGGCGGCTACACGCGGACCAACCACGTCGAGGAGTTCGGGGTTGCGCAGCCAGGTGGTGCCATTCGTGTCATCTACCCCGACATTCCCGACAACGCATTCTCGCGTCTCTCGCTCCAGTGGCCGATTTATACGGGTGGTCGCACCGATGCGCTGCAGCGGGCTGCTGAAGCGGAAGCTCGCGCCGCCGCGTCGGATGTTCAAGCTGCACGGGCGGACCTTCGCCTCGAGGTCATCCGCGCGTACTGGGCACTGGCGACCGCGACTGAGTCAGTTCGGGTCCTTACCGAAGCTGTTGAACGCGCCGAAGCGCACGTTCGAGACGTGCGCAGCCGGTTTGACAGCGGGCTCGTTCCGCCCAATGAAGTATCGAGCGCAGAAAGTCAGCGTTCGCGTCAGCAGCTACAGCAAATCGAGGCGCGGAATCTGCGTAGTAGTGTGCTCGAAGAGCTCCGGCGTCTGACTGGCATCAGTGAGGAGATTGAGGCTGTCGAACCACTCGAGCCAGCGGCTATCGCTGGGGCCGTGGGGGATCTCACTCCTGCGGTCCGTGCCGAGCGCCAGGCGCTTGTCGATCGCATCCTCGCCGCCGATGAGAGGCGTCGCGCCGTCGAAGCCGGCCGGCGTCCAACCGTCGCGCTCACAGGTGCGGTTGATTACGCGAATCCCAATCCGCGCATCTTCCCACGCCGGGACGACTGGCGCGAGTCCTGGGAGGTCGGCGTCACCGCGAACTGGAGCCTCTGGGACGGCGGCCGCGTCGCGGCTGAAACCGCCGAAGCCGCTGCCGCTGCTTCCGCAACGCGTGCCCGCCTCGCCGAGCTCGACTCGCTGATTGCCCTCGACATTCGTCAGCGCGTGCTCGACGCCGACTCGGCGCGGGCCTCACTTGTGGCCGCGGCGGACGGGGTCCGGAGCGCGGCCGAAGCTCGGCGCGTGGTTGCCGAACGATTCAACGTCGGCGTCGCGACCAGCACCGAAGTGCTCGACGCAGAAGTCGCACTGCTGCAAGCCGAGCTCGATCGAACGCGGGCGCTGGCGAGCATCAGGCTGGCGGATGCACGCCTCGACCGCGCATTAGGGAGATGACGTGGCTGCGATTGACGTCAAGGGCCTGACCCGCACGTTCGGGACATTTACCGCGGTCGATCGGCTGTCGTTCGAGGTCCAGCCCGGCGAGATCTTCGGATTCCTGGGGGCCAACGGTGCCGGGAAGTCCACGACCATCCGCATGCTGTGCGGCTTGCTGCGGCCGACTGCAGGAACGGCGTTGGTCGGTGGCGTTGATGTCGCGCGCGATCCGGAAGCGGTCAAGCGGCGCATCGGATACATGTCACAGCGCTTCTCGCTGTACGAGCAGCTGACCGTCGATCAGAACATTCAGTTCTTCGGCGGCATTTACGGATTGCGAGGAGCGGATTTCGATACGCGCCGTCGATTTGTCCTGACCATGGCTGGTCTCGATGGGCGCGAGGATACCAAGACCAGCGACCTCGCCGGTGGCTGGCGTCAGAGACTCGCGCTCGGGTGCGCCATTCTGCATCAGCCGCCCATTGTGTTTCTCGATGAGCCGACCGGCGGCGTCGATCCGCTGTCTCGTCGAAAGTTCTGGGATCTCATCGGCGAACTGTCCCGCCAGGGCGTAACGGTCCTCGTGACGACGCACTATCTCGATGAAGCCGAGCATTGCCACCGTATCGCGATCATTCACGCCGGAAAGCTGGCGGCCCTGGGCACTGCTTCCGCTCTGAAGGATCGTTTTGCCGACCGCCCTATCATCGAGGTGCACGCCAGCGACCCGGTAGCCGCGTCAACCGCCCTCGAGGCACTGCCTCAGGTCGAGAAGACCAGTTTGTTTGGCACTGGCGTGCATGCAGTCCTGCGCGCGGCCGAAACCGACATTGCTGATATAACGGGGACGCTCACCCGCAGCGGGCACGTCGTAACCTCGGCCAGCCGCGTCACGCCCTCGCTCGAGGACGTCTTCCTCGATGTGGTCGAGGAACTTACCGAGGCGCGGTGATGCGAAAGATCCTTGCCGTCGCGACCAAGGAACTCCGCCAGATCCGCCGGGATCGGCGGACCCTCACGATTCTGGTGTTCGTTCCAGCGCTCTTTCTACTCCTGTACGGCTATGCGCTGAATTTTGACATTCGCAACGTGCGCCTGGCGGTTCACGATCGTGACCGCTCACCGCAGAGCCGCGCGCTGGTCTCGGCGTTCGTCAACTCAGGCTATTTCGAGCTTGCGGCTGACATCACGTCCGAAGCCGAAATGGGGCGGCTGATCGACCGTAACGAGGCCCGCGCCGCTCTGGTGATTCCAGCTGACTACGGCCGGAACGTTCTGAACAGACATCCGGTGCACGTGCAAATCATCATCGACGGCGACAACTCGAATACGGCCACGACAGTCATGGGCTATGCGCAGTCGATCGTCGCAGACGTCTCGGCCGCGCAAAGTCGAGAGGTGTTGTTGGCACCTCCAATCCGACTCGAACCCAGGGTCTGGTACAACCCGCAGCTTCGTAGCACGCTGTTCCTGGTGCCAGGCCTCATCGCGTACATCTCGATGATCACGGCCGTCATCTCGACAGCGCTCTCCGTGGTGCGAGAGAAGGAACGCGGGACGATGGAACAGGTGCGGATGTCGCCGGTGAGCCCGGCGACCTACGTGTTGGGAAAGACGATTCCCTACCTCGTGCTGTCTTTCGTTTCAGCTCTCCTCATCATCGTCGTCGCGATGGCACTCTTCGATCTTCCAATGCGCGGATCGTGGCTCCTGCTGTCAGGATCCATCGCCCTGTTCCTCATCGGCGCTCAGGCGCAAGGCCTCGTGATCTCGAGCGTCGCGCCCACGCAACAGGTGGCGTTTCAGTTGGCGTTGCTGTCGTCGTTTCTGCCGACGTTCATCCTGTCGGGGTTCATCTTCCCAATTTCCAGCATGCCGCAGGCGGTCGAGCTCATTACATATGTCATTCCGGCCCGTTATTTTCTGGTGGCGTTGCGCGCGATCGTGCTGAAAGGCGCGGACGCGATGGCTTTCTGGACGGACCTGCTCGCGCTCGGCATTTTCGCCGCAGCGATGCTCACGCTCGCCTCGGCGCGGTTGTCGCGAGAGTGGAGAGTCGGTGGGTAACGCGAGAAAGGCAAAAGGCAAAAGCTTCGGCAAAGCGATTAGTCCCGCGGAAAGAATGCCATGAGACGAGTGTTACACCTGATGCGCAAGGAGCTGCTCGAGCTTCGGCAGGATCCGCGGCTCTTCGGCATCGTAATCGTCGCACCCATCCTGCAGCTCACGGTCCTGGGTTATGCGGCGACGACCGACGTGAAGGATGTACCGGTCGTCGTGGTCGATGCGGATCGTTCGCCGGCGAGTCGCGAGCTGCTGTCCAGATTCGATGCGTCAGACAACTTCACGATCGTGGGTGTTGTCGGATCCACGAACGACATCGATGACTGGCTGGAGCGCGGGACTGCATGGATGGCGCTCACCATTCCGCCTGACTACGCTGAGAACATCGCCCGGGGTCAAACGACGGCGATTCAAGTGGTTGCCGACGGAACGGATTCGAACTCGACGAATGTCGCGCTGGGGTATGCGCGTCAGCTGCTGGCCGGGTATGCGCTGGAGGTGGTTGCGGCACGCACTGCCGGCCGCGTGCCGGAACCGCTGGTGACGGCGGATGTCCGTGTGTGGTTCAACCCGGACCTGGAGAGCCGAGACTTCATGATTCCCGGCATCGTCGCGCTGCTGCTGCTGGTGATCACATCGAACCTGTCGGCGATGGCCATCGTGCGAGAAAAGGAGCTGGGAACTCTCGAGCAATTGAACGTGACGCCCTTGGCGCGATGGGAGCTCATCGCCGGCAAGCTCCTACCGTACGCGCTCATCGGCATGCTCGACGTCGTGCTGGTCCTCGTGGTGGCGATCTACTGGTTCGAGGTTCCGATGCGAGGCAGCCTCACCCTGCTCTTCGCGATGAGCGGTGTGTACCTCCTCACGACGCTCGGCCTTGGTCTGTTCGTGTCGACAATCTCGTCGACACAGCAGCAGGCGATGATGACCACGATCTTCTTTTTTCTGACGCCGATGATTTATCTGTCGGGTTTCATCTTCCCGATCGAGAACATGCCGGCCTGGATCCAGCCCGTCACCTATCTCATTCCGCTTCGATACTTCCTGGTGATTCTTCGGGGCATCTTTCTGAAGGGCGTGGGCCTCGAAACATTCTGGCCGCAAGCCGCGGCGCTGCTCGTGTGGGGCATCGCGATTCTCTCGTTGGCTACACTCCGATCGAGCAAGCGGCTCGCGTAGTATTCACAAGGAGATCCGGGAGATCGGGGAAGAAATGTTCTCCCTGAACTCCCCGATCTCCTTGTGATCTCCCCGCAGTAGAATGCGCCTCATGCGCCGCGTTCTTGCCGTAGCCTTGCTTGTGACGCTAGCCTTGGCGAGCCTTGGCGCTTCCTCATCCCTTGTCATCGGGTCGCGGCAGAGTGCCGACCCGGACGAGCTCGTCAAGCGCGGTCGGACGCTGGTGATGCAGGGAAAGCACGATGACGCCGAGCGGTTGTACCGTCAGGCGCTCGGCATCAGTCCTCGCTCCTTTGAGGCCTCGAGGGCTCTCGGCATCCTGCTCAATTTGAAGGGTCAGTATCCGGAGGCGCAGACGCATCTGTCGCGCGCGGTCAGCCTGGCTCCAACCGCGACCGTCCGTCACCAGGCCATGAGCGCGCTTGGTCTCTCGTATGCCTTCGAAGGCAGGCTGACCGACGTCCAGCGTCAGTATGAAACGGTGCGCCGGGAGCAGCAGCTCGACGGCGATATCACAGGCGCGGCCGCCTCGGCGCGAGCGATCGGACGCGTCTTTCTGGAGGCGGGGGACGTCGCAAATGGTCGCAAGTGGTACGAGCTCGGCTACAACGAGTGGAAGCCCCCAGCAAGTCAGCCTGCTAGCGAGCACATGCTCTGGGAACTTCGCTGGCGTCACATGCAAGCGCGCCTTGCCGCACGCGAGCACAGAATAGACGACGCGCGTCGGGAGCTCGTTGAGTTCGAGACGATCATGCACAAGCGCGGAAAGCTCGCGGAGGACAACGAGATCTATCGATGGATCGGCGGCTATGTGGCGTACTACGCGAAAGAGTACGACCGCGCCGTCGCCGAGCTCACCCAGGGAAATTTGAACGATCCATTCATTCTCAACCTGATTGGGATGGCGTACAAAGCGAAGGGCGATCTTTCGAACGCAAGGCAGTACTACCGCCGCACCATGGAATCAAACGTCCACAGCCTGCAATCGGCAATTGCACGGCCGCATGCGCGCGCGAAGCTGATGGGGGGATCGCAATAAGAGCGGTCGCCGGTCGCCAGTTACTGGTTGTCTTGCCGGAGACCGGAGACCGAAGACCGGAGGCGCCGCCATCGCGCGAGCTCTACGTTTGCGCCGCGAGCACACCGGCTTTTTCATCGACCATCGACAGCAGTGCAGCACCAGCCGCGAAGAATACGACGATGAAGAGGATGGCCGTGCGGCTCGAGCCTGTCATCGCAACGCTCAGGGTAAAGACCAGCGGGCCGAGCACGGTTGCGAATCGCTCGGCTACCGCGTAAAACCCAAAAAACTCCGATGTCTTTTTCGTAGGGATCAGCCGTGCAAAGAGCGATCGGCTGAGTGCCTGACTCCCGCCCTGAACGGTCGCCACGAGACCGGCCAGAATGAAGAAATGGGTCACCGTCGTCATGAAGTACCCCATGACCGCCGTCAGGGTATACACGGCCAGGGCGACGAAGATTGCACGCTTGGTGCCGATCCGCGCCCCCAGGGCGCCAAACAAAAACGCAAACGGGATACCGAGAAACTGGACCATCACGAACGCCGCAATTTGTGCGTTGATGTCGATGCCAATCTCGGCACCAAACACCGATGCCATACGGATGATCGTCTGAATGCCATCCTGATAGAGCAGCATCGCGAGAAAGAGCAGGAAGGCATGGCGATAGCGGCGGATGTCGCGGAACGTGCGGCCCAGGCGTCCAAAGGCCGCCCCGAGGATGCTCGTGTTCGCGCGTTCGCCTGACTCGAGCTCCGGCGGCGGCTCTGGGACTCGCCTAAGCAGCGGAATCGAAAAGAGCAACCACCACACCGCGACGCTGACAAATGCCGCTTTTGTTGCGGCCGCGGTGTCGGCAAACCCAAACGTTGCCGGTTGCAGGATCCACGCGAGATTCAGGAGCAGGAGCACGCCCCCGCCCAGGTATCCGAGCGCGTACCCCGCCGAGGACACTCGATCGGTTTCCTCGGGTCGTGCGACATGCGGCAGCAGGGAGTCGTAGAAAACCGTCGTACCCGACACGCCAATGTTGCCGATCACAAACAGGATCGAGGCAAGCATCCAATCGCCGCGCTCGATGAGAACCATCGACGCAGCGGCTGAGACGCCCACGATCATGAAGATCGCTAGGAGGCGCTTGCGGATGCCCGTGAAATCGGCAACAGCGCCGAGAATTGGAGACATGACGGCGATGAGGGCCACCGACGCCGTCGTGATGGCCCCAAAGCGCGCGGTGGCTTGCGCCGGCTCGAGCCCGGCGGCCGCGTAGGTCGCGTAGAACGAGGGGAAGACCGCCGTAACGATGGTCGTGAAGTACGCGGAGTTGGCCCAGTCGTACCAGGCCCAGGCCCGCTGCTCGGGCGTGACGAGGCCGACACGAGCCAGCAGGCGATTCACGCCGACAAGAATACTGGACATAATATACTTGACGGGGGAAGGTGTGTCCAGTAAAGCTTATCATTACCAATTTCAGCTATTTACCAGATGGGGGAAGCCCAGCTATATGCTTCCCTTGCTGCTGCGTGGGACGTTCCGCCTGCGTTGGGGCGACACGCCTCAGAGAGGGCTGCCGTCATGGTTGATTACGGGACTGCCGCCGAGCAGACCAATGCGTTGTGGGCGCTTGTTCGCGTACCGCTGGTTTGGATCGGCGAAAGAGTCGGCGTGACCACCGCGCCGGACATCTATATCGGAGCACTTGAATCCGGGGCGTTAAGGGATGATCCGCGTCCAGCGTACCGCGAAGGGTATTTGGTGATGTCGATTCGGGCCGTCCAACGCGAGGATTGGCGCTCTCGTTTGCTCACGACGCAATCAGCAGTTGGCTGCACTGGAACGATCCGCGTCATCAACGAACTGGGTCACCAGGTAGCCAAAGATGACGCGCTATTCTGTGCTCCCAGTGTGGAGCCTGTCACAGTTGCGACGCTGTCCATTAGTGATAACCGTTACCACATCCCTGTTGTCGGTCCCATCACAGACTGGGTTAGTCATCACACCCGCAGCGGTGTGCGTTTGCAACCGGGAACCTACCTGCTCGGAGCGAGGTTTTTTGCCGGACTGCACGACTATGAGCGGCTACCAACAGGAAATCACACCGTCATACTGACGGTGCGAGCGCGAAATAGTGCCGAGGAATGGGAGCAACGCGCCGAGATTACGGTCACTGCGTGTGAACCACTGGAGCCACCCCTGCTGTTCCGAGCGAAAACAAAGAGCAAGGAACGGTTCGAAATGATCAATCTGCATGTGCGCGCATCCGAACGTGTGAGCAGACTGCCAGATGTGCGGCTGATGGTGGAATTTCGTGGAAAGGAACGCCCGTTTAACTGGAGCGCAGACGACGGTGAATTTAAGGGCCAGCCGTCAATCACGATCTATTCAGATACCGATGCCGTCTTCCTGCTGGCCGTTCGTGCGATGGCTGCGCCTATGAAGTTTTTGGACACTCAGGTAGGCGCAAACCAGAGTTACCTCACGGATCTTGGTTTTAGAGTCCACAAGAAGGCAAAGCACCTGCTTGAGGCCGGCGAGCACGAGTGCGTTGTGATAGCTCGCTTTGGAAGCCAGGAGTACAGGAAGGCAATGACGATTCAAGTGCCGGAGGACGGGGTTGCTGGGCTGAAAGCCGTAACGAAGGAAAGCTGACGGCGGAAGGAATACAACTTAGGCGGATCGGCTGCGATGGGTATTAGGGTGTAGACACATGCGTTTATTTCGACCCAACAGTGATGTCCCGTACCTCGCGTGGTGTTCTGCTCTTTACGACAGTTTATCCGGAAGTGCTGGGTGGGGTGACCTTTCAACCGCCCAACGAGCTGAGAAACTCATGGAAGCGGCTCGCCAAAACTTCTTCAGGTACGGGCGTCCAGAGGACTATTGGAATGACATGGTCGCGGCTTGGAATTGGGAGCAGATCATTGAAGACCTTGAGTTCTACTTGGCAACAGCCCACCCTCGGCAGGAAGAATCAGAGTGATGGCATTTTAACAACCAGGGGACGACGTGGATACCAAAGCGAATGACAGCATCGGCTTTATCCAGAGAGAACTTGATCGCATCGCGGTAGCACTCCGGCAAACCCCGCAGCCGGAGTACTACGCGCAACTTTACGCTGCTCAGCAGGCGCTGAGTTGGGCTTTGGAGCCGAATGGCTTTGCGGCCCCTTACGACGCGATTACGGGCACTCCGGCAGGCTCAGTAGATTGTCTGGCGTATCCGGATCGGGCTGGGTCTTGAGGGTACTTGTTGCCAAATCGACTAACCGCCACCACGACGAGAACCACGTGCCCACCAACCATTACGTAAAACACTTGGCCGCCCCCGATTTCCCTGATGGCCTGTTCTTGGGATTTTTTCCACGGCGTGCCATTTTCCACGCCGCCGACATTCAGAATGCGCTCATATGGGTTGAAACGGTCCGACTTGTTGATACAGGAAATACGCAGAGGAGTCGCCATGTCACCAACCTACTTTCAACGGCTTGTTGGAAGGCTTTGACAGACGGCTACTTAGCGGGCTATACTTGGGGTGGTTTAGCTCCACAAGTTAGTCCGAAGTCTACGAGCGGCCGGTTTGATACACCGTGCCGCTCGTGTTCTGTACGGCCTGCTGGGGCGCCGAAAGGACCCGCCAGCACAGCAATTATATCAGTACGCCTTTTGTTCGCCCGCAATATCTAGTGGTCGCGTGCGAGTCGGGGCGGACGGCTTGGCGCTTCGTTTTTTCCTGTCCAGCAACGTCTTCTCCCTCGGATGTACGGAAGGGATCTATGGCAAGACCATCGAAGGAATACCAAGCGTTTCGTGATCTCACTGATCGTCTTCTGACGGTTTCCAAAGAGACAGTTGATAGGCGCGTCGCGGCTTACAAGGAGCGGGTGTCGAAGGTGCCGCGTCAGCTGCGACCTGGTCGAAATCCGAAGCGTTCACCCTCGGGCCGCGACGTGACTTAGTGATGCGGGTCAGAGAGTTCCCGCGTCTACTGCTGCAATTAATTCGGCATACGTCAGGCGCTTGCCAACGATGCCAGTGATTGCCAACGAAAAGCGTTGCGCGTCGTTCGTATCGCGATGGTTAAAGCGAAACGCTTGTTCGTCAAGGTATCGGAACAGATGAAACGGTTCGACGCTGATATACGTGCCGCCAAGCGCGCGCTTCAAGAGGCTCCAGTAGCTTTCCAGTCCGTTCGTGTGAACGTTCTCGCGTGCGTAGGCTTCAGCGTGGTCGATCACTTGGTGCGTGTAGTCGTGTCGCAGGCCGCGATACGAATGCAGCGCATCGGTGTAGACATTGGCTCCTTGCTCAACGTGCTCTCGGACGTGAGTCTGCAAACGGTGCTTACGAATGTCGGGCACGGCCATCGTGCGGACACGGGACGAACCATCGGCTCTGCGCTCCAGCATCCCAAGGACGGGCACCTTGCCTGCCCACCTATTCTTCTTCGATGGCTGGCCGTCCTCTCGGATCACGCTCATCAACGCCTTGCGCTTGCTCGCGTGCATGTTGCGCGCCTTGCCGCCGATGTAGGTTTCATCTACTTCCACGTCGCCGCCAAGCTTGCCGCCGCCGTTGTTTTCGTCCTGCAGGGCAAGGCGAATGCGCTGGAGCATGAACCACGCGGTCTTCTGTGTGACTCCGAGCGAGCGGGCAATCTCATGGCTGCTGACACCATTCTTGGCGTTAGCAATCAGCCACACGCACGGCAACCACTTGTCCAGTCCAAGCGCCGAGTCCTCAAAGATGGTTCCAGTCTTGAGGGTGAACTTGCGCTTGGGGTGACGAGTCTTGCACTCCCATCCGTTACGGCTGGTGTCGAAATAGACGGTCTTGCTGTCGCACGTAGGGCAAGTGACCCCATTCGGCCACCGGCGGGAAACCATGTATTCCCTACAATTTACGGGATTGGCGAAGTGCTTTACGGCTTCCAACAGCGTCTTTGGCATACCCATAATTACGGAGTATGCCAGATGGAAGTTCCCCCGTCAAGTATATTATGTCCAGAATACTTTACGTACAGGTGACTGAGACATGAACACGGAAAAGAGCTGGCCACGAAGGCACGAAAACACGAAGAACAAGATGAAGGAATTCTTGCTTCGTGACTTCGTGCGCTTCGTGGCGAGTTTGCTTATCTCCTAATGCTCACGTCTCCACTGAAGGTCTTCAAGCGCATGTCGGTGTTGCCACCGCCGTTGAGCGCCCCGCGGAAGTTACGGCGGCTGCTTGACGACAGCGTTACCGGCAAATCGCTGTTGAAGTGACCGCTGAAGCTGTCGAACGTGAGGTCGCCGCGAGCGCTCTCTGGCAGGCGGAGTGTGACGTCACCGCTGAACGTGTTGACGTTGAAGTCGTCCCCGTCCTTCCAGCTGCGCGCCTGGACGTTCACGCCGCCGCTGAACGTCTTCACACGAACGGGGCCTGAGACCTCGGTCAGCCGTACCTCGCTCGAGAAGCCGTCCACGGCCAAATCTCCGGTAACGTTGGTAACGGTTACAGGCGCACTAAACGTCCGCACATCCAGCTTCACTTCACCAGGGACTTGAATGTCGAAATCAGTCTCGACGACGTTTTCGTTGCGGCGTTCGACCAGGCGGTGGTTCGCGTCGATCTCGACGATGTTGCCGTTCTGCGTGATCTCGAGCTTGATCTCGTCGAGCCGTTGACGCGATGCGCGACGTATCGCTTTGACCACCACTTGCGAGCCGCTCACGCCGGTAATGTTGACGCGCCCGGAGAACGTTTTGAGACGCACCGTGCCGCCGGGCTGCAGGGTGAGCGTCCGGTCGACGGTCTCTGTTTCGCGGGGACCAAAATCGCGATCCTGGTCGCGATCCCGGTCGCGGTTTCGCTGGGCGGCCGCAGGCGCAGCCATCAGAACAACGACCAACAGTGCCAGGACTGGCGACAACCGGCGCATCATAGGTACCTCGAGGGTGAGCCGGCGACTCCGCGTCGCTTTCGGCCAGACACCAGCAGTAGACGGGAGGGATTGGGACAAGGTTTACGGTAAAATTGGTAAAAGATGAGTTGGTGGGCCCTAAAGGTTCGCCCCCTTGCTGTCGAGAAATGAAGCAATTGCGTGTTTAGAGACATCACCGACCACCACCCAACCTATTTCATGGCGGCCATCGTGGCCATTCTCACGGCTGTGATCCTCCAGCTCGCAGGGACTCCTGCTCCCTGGCCGCCGGCGATCTCGCTCTATGTCTATGGAGCGGTAGCGTGGCCGGTCTTGCGGCACAAGATGCCGTCGGTCAGACCAGCGACGTACGCGATGATCTGGCTCGGCGCTGCATTGGTCGTGATCGTGTACCAGACCTTGGGTGCGGCCGCGAACCTGTCGTAACGGCACGATGCACGGAAACGCGGAAGCGCGGAACGATTAATTCCGTGCTTCGGCGTTTCTTCGCAACCTGACGGGCGCTCGGCCAGCTTACGGGAGGCCAAACGCCAGCAGGACGTTCCCTGCCTTGCCTCGCCACTGTCCGTAGCCAGAATTGGACAACAGCAGTCCGCCGGCGATGACCGGTCCGGCGGCATCGATTGACCCGCCCTGGCCTTTGACCCCATTGACCGTCTGGAATTCGCGCATCGTGTCGAAGTCCCAGACGATCTTGCCGTCGGTGGTCGAATAGCCGCGGAGGTGACCGTCCACCGATCCTGAGAAGACGACGCCCGGGATGACGCTGGTCGGCGCCGACTGGGCGCCGGTGCAACCCGGGCCGCCCTTGCACGTCAGGGCAGGTGGCGGGGCACTCCAGGCTTGCTCGCCGGTCGCGAGGCGGATCGCATGCAGCCCTCCCGCCTCTGCGGGTGGCCGGAGGACGTCGGAGACGGGCACGTAAATATTCTGCTCATCCGCCGACGATCCCCATTCGATGCCGCCCAGTTCTCCGCCTTTGCCGACGCGAATCTGCCACAGAATCTTGCCTTTGTCGTCAGGGTCGAGGCCATAGACGACGCCGGATTTTTGACCGAGTGTCAAAATGCGGCGGCCACCGGGCAGGGTCCTGAGGATGGGCGAGTTGCCGAAGTCGAAGTCAGGGCCAACCTCGGCCGGACAGTTCTCGACCCCCGCTTTGCAGCCGATCACATACACGTCGCCCGGCGTGGCCTGCTGCACCCACTGGATCGCACCGTCGGTCATGCTGAGGGCGACCACAGCATCACTGGTCGGTGCCGCGGGGCTGGTATAGGCATTCCCGGTCGCGACATAGATCATGTTTTTGGCGACGTCGATGGTCGGAGACGTCCACACGGCGACGCCTGCGGATCTCCACTGGGGTGTCCCCGCCGAATTCTTGCCCACCACCTGCGGGGCATCCGGAATCATGTAGCTCTTCCAAAACTGCTTGCCCGTGGCGGGGTCGAGTGCCACGACGCTTCCGCGGAAGGTGCAGCATGGATAGTTTGGACGAGCGCCCGCGACTTCCTCGACAGACGAGACCGGCACATACAATCGCCCGTTCGCAAACGTGGGCGCCCCGGTAATGCGTGCGAATGCGTGGTCGTCCACCTTCACTTTCCAGATCTCGGCACCGCTCTGCGCATCGAGGCCGTAGACATTCGCGCGGGTGTCGCCAAAGAGCGCCACGTAGCGTCCACCGGCGATCGGTGCAATCGAGACCGCCGCGCGCACGCCGGCGTCCGCCTTGAACGACCAAAAGGTGCATCCCGTCTTGGCGTCGAGCGAGTAGACGAATCCGTTCGGGTTGCCCACGAACACGCGCCCAGCGGCAATCGTCGGCTGCCCGGATGCCGCCGTGGCGCCCGGAAACGCGAACGCCCACTTCAACGTCAGTTTCGGAACGTCCTCAGCCGTCAGGCCCGCGGCCTTGGCGGGTTGGAAGCGCGTGTTCGACAGGTCGTTGCCCCAGCCGTTCCACATCGGGAGCGATGCCGGATTGGTCATTGCTGCGCTGACCATCGACGGCGCGCAGGCGCCGACCGTGGGGTCTGCACTGGCCGCCGTCGTCGCGCCTGAGGTGTCGGGCATGACAACGGGCGGAGGCGTGGGTGCCGGTGGCGAAGCTGCGGCCCCGGAAAGAAATGTGGCAACCGCTTGTTTTTCAGCGGCCGACAGCCCCTGGCCGTTTGCCGCCATCACCCCGCCGGGTTCGAGGGACGCGATGATCTGTTGGACCGATCGCGCGCGAAGGTTTTCGCGCGACGGGGAGCGCGACGCGTCGGGCGCGTCGTGACACGTGGCGCAGCGTTCTTTGTAGACGCCCGCGCCCATCGCGGCAGGTTGTTCGGCGGATGTCGTCTGTGCCGAGGGCGCCTCCCACCCTCCGCTCACCCCGACAACCGTTGCAATCGTGATGGCGACAGTGAGGGCAACAACTTTGGCGATCATTTGGTTCGGGTCCCCGTAAAAGTGCCTGTGCCAACACCGCCGAGATCAACCTTGCCCTTCATTGAAGAGTTGCTCTCGATTTCACCCTCGTACACCACCGTGATAGGCGTGCCTTGGGCATCGGCGCTGAACGAAAACTTCACCGTCTTGCCTGTCACGGTGCCCGTCAGGTTGGCTTCGCCAAATGCCCCCTTGTATTTGCCGG
The DNA here is from genome assembly GCA_963846425.1 of uncultured Acidobacteriota bacterium. GTDB lineage: Bacteria > Acidobacteriota > Vicinamibacteria > Vicinamibacterales > UBA2999 > JACCSI01. Next base: position 1,606,173 of record CAWJVW010000005.1, read on the forward strand.
TCAGCTTCTCCCCCGTCTGGGTAAACACAAAAGTCGGTGAGCCGCCGCCGGCATCGGTCTGGACGTCAAAGGTCCATTCGCCGGAGATGTCGAACTTGGCTTGGGCCGCGATTGCGGGATTGACCACCTTCGCCGCGGCTTCGGCGGTCAAGGCGTCCGGCACTATCGCGGACGCGAGGAAGGCTCCAACGAGAAACGCGACAGAAAGGACAAATCTGGTCATGGCCACTCCACGGTTTTTGGCGTAGGTAGAGTATCAGGTTGATCGCGCCCGGTCAGTTTCCAGTTGTGAGCAACTGGAAACTTCACCGGATCTTGCGCCGTGCTTCCGCGAGCTCCGGAAGATTCGGGTCCGCCTTTCCCCAATGTTTGGCGGCGATCGCGAACTCGGCCCGCGCCGTTGCGACGTCCTCGGCGTGTTCCGCCACCAGCGCGAGTGCGTAATGCGATCCGGCATACGAGGAATCGTGCTCGATCATCTGCCGTGCCATGCGACCTGCCAGCTCCCAGTCGCCGACCTCGCGCGCCGCTCGAGCGATGGCTTCGAGCTGGAAGAGCGTTTGACTCCACGCGTCCGGCCCCGGCGCCGCACGCATCTTGCTGGCCGCGTCCTCGAGGCCGGCACGGCCCTTGACGCGTTCCGCCGTGCGGAGATTGAACTCGCCCTGCAGCGCCTGGAGTGCGTGTGCGGCAATCACCCCGCCGGGCGCAGAACGCAGCAGCCGCAGTGCGACGTTGGACGCGCTTGCCGCGTCGGCCCAGCGACTGGTGGCCAGCATCGCAAAGCCGGCCTCGATGTGCCCCGTGGCCTGAACCACAGGATGCGGATGCGCGATCAGTGTCCTTGCGGCTGCTTCAGCTTCCGCGTGCCGCCCGCGCGCGCGCAAGAACATTGGCCACTCACGCTTGTTGTACGCCTGCGCGAGCAGGTTTGTCGGCAACGCAAAGGCCGCCTTCAACAGCGACTCGGCACGCTTCACCTGACCGGCATACTGGAGCGAGGTCGCCAGCAGCCCGAGATTGTGCTCGAAATGCCAGTCGTATTCCGCCGGAATCTTCTCCCGCTTGGCGTATTCCCGATGCAGACGATCGGCGGCTTCGAACTCGGCGATCGCTTCGTGCACCCGGCCCATACGTCGAAGGCTGTGCCCATGCATGTGACGCGCATGCGGCACCGCGGTCGCCTGCTTTCGCGAAAGCCTCGGCATGTGCCAGCGCCTGCGTCAGGACGTCCCGCATTTTCGTGAGCGTGCGCCAGGTAGTGGTGAGCGGCAAAGTGTCCCGGCGACAGGGCGAGCGCACGTTCGTAATAAGGCAATGAGCTCGTCACGCTGCCCTGACCGCGATTGGCCGGATCCGGCGATTCCGCCATCCCGCGAAGCAATTGGAACTCGACATCATCGGGGAAAGCGATGATTGCCGCATCGAGCGCCTTTCGGTAGGACACGAGTCGGGATGGGTCAGCAGGCGCGTCTTCGGCAAGCATCTGCAGCGCGCGGATTTCGACATGCCGTCGATCGTGATCGGGCAGTCGCGGGACCATTGCACGTGCGGCTTCAATCGCCTTCTGCGCGTCCGCACCTCGACTGAGTTCGACGTAGGCCACGCTCAAGCCGACGTGCGCCAGTGCGAGCTCCGGATCGAGCGTCAACGCGCGGTTGAACGATCGCGCGGCCTCGATCCAGACGAAGGAATGCAGGTAGGCGAGCCCCTGATCGAAACAGGCCTGTGCATCCTTCGAGGAGGTCGAGGTCTTGTCATGCGCCTGCCCTATTCCGGATCGGATCGTCACCGGCCGTTGCAGAATCTCCAACGCAATCGGCGGCAGTCGATGCGCGGCGTGCTGCGCGATCACATGCAAAGGCACAAGGCACAAGGCACAAGGCAAAACCCGAAGTAAAAAAGAAAAAGGCAAAACGCCGCAAGCCCAAGGCGAAACCTTCGGAGTGCTGCCTTTTGCCTTTTGCATATCCCTAGAAGCTAATCTGCCCCCCAATCTTGAAGAAGCGGCTTTGCAGAACGTTCGTCGGGCGCAGCCACTGGCTTGTCGCAGCGGTGGAAGTGGAATACGTGGCGCTCACGGTGTACGGCCAGCTGCTGTTGAAGACGTTGTACAGGTCAAAGTCGAGCCGCAGCCGGTACCGGCCCATGTCGAAACGCTTGCCCACCCGCAAGTCAAGCTGGTGGAGGTCATGGTCGCCGTACATCATCCCCTCACGAATGAGCTGAACCGTCCTAGACCCCACGCCGCCGGTCCACGCGCGAGCCCCTACGGTCGGCGCCACAGCGCTCGTGATTGCCCAGGCTGCAGCGACCGTCGGACCGGCGCCGCCAGTCTGGACACCGCGGCTGTACTGATAGGCGCCCGCAAGCTGGATGCCCCACAGCACGGTATAGGCGCCCGAGAGTTTCGCGTCTGGCCGGTACGGGTATTCACGATGGCATTGGTTCGTGCCATCCGCGTAGGTCTCGGTGCCCTGCGTCGAAATTGTTGCAGCGGTCACCGCCGTGACCGTCGTGGCTTCAAGCCCCGCTGCAAGCAGATTGCAATTGTCGAACGTCCTGGACGTCGCTCCAATACCGGCCTTCAGGAACGCGCCGTTGCGGAACCGCCCCTCGATGTTGATGTCGTAGCCCTGATAGAGGTTGGTCTCGCCGCCAAAATCGTCGGAGAAGCGGATCAGGATCTCCTGCGGCTGGTTCAGGGCAAACACCGACGGCTTTAAATCCTGAACACCGCACACTTGGTAGCCGCCGCCGCCAGGGAGGCGCGGATCGACAGGAGCAGTGATGCAGAACGAGTCGAAGCTGCTGGCGTCGTAGCGCAGATCGTCTTCGAACGTCTGGTTGCCAAACGTCCGCCGGTAGTAACCGCCGTTCACCGAGATGCGATTGGCAAGCTGATGCTGCGCGGCGACCGTGTATTCCATGTTGTAGGGTCGCTTGCCCCAGCCATTGAGCACCGCCGGATCGTAACGGGTGGTTGAGATATCGCGGCCGAAGGTCGGTGTCGAAGTCGAGTTCGACAGCTCGTTGAACTGGATATTGCCATTCGTATCAAGCGGCAACCCGTTGCTATCGAGATCTCTCCATTGCCGCGTATCCGACAGGCTGAGAGCGGTGACCGGGTTGACCTGGTTGGCCACGGCGATCTGCTGGCCCGCAACATAGCGCGCGACGCTCGCCTTGACGGCTGTTCGCCCGTCGCCGAACACGTCCATCGCAAAGCCCACCCGCGGCGAGATGTCCTTCCAGTCCTGCACTGTACCGGCACAGCCGGGCGCGGCCTTGCCGTCCGGACACTCGCCGTATTTGGTCCCTGGACCGAAGCGGCTGGGTAGCACTTCGCTTTCACGAGTTTCCCCGATGAACCAGTCGTAGCGCAGGCCCAGGTTCCACGTGACGCGTCCCATCGACCAGCGATCCTGGAGGAAGAGGCCGGTATCGGCCTTGATGCCATTCCTCCGGTCCGAGGGCAGACGGAGCGTCACCTGAACGGGCTGACCGGAGTTATACGTAATGGGCTGTACATCGCCCGTCCACGCGCTGATAAGCCGCCAGTCGCCGTTGGTAACCGTGGCACCAAACCGGAAGTTGTGCGAGCCCGTTACGTACGAGGCCGCACCCATGAATGTGCGAAGCACCGAAAAGTGATCCGCGGGGTTGGGCCAGGCGTTGGCCTGCCGACTGTTCGACTGATCGACGACGTTGTACACGCGCGAATTGCGGATGGCTTCCAGGTCCCACACCTTGTCCTCGCTGCCAGTCACGCTCGGCTGATAGAGCTCGGTGTACTCCTGGTTGTAGAGGCCGACACCACCTTCGAGAAGCAGGCGGTTGGTGTGGGTCCGGGTCCATTTGGTCACGTTGACATAGCTCGTCGGTGTCACCTGCACACCCGCGGCCTCGGGAGGAATGAGGGAACTGATGCCCCAGTGGTTGCGATACTTCCGCTGATGGTCGTGATATACCGACACCTTGTCTTTTGAGGTCGCCGCCCAAGACACGCGAACCGCGTTGCTGACGATGTAGCCGTCGTCGATGCCCTTCTGCGTGGTGTCCGGCGTGTAGACGAACGGGGACGGATTCGCATCGAAGTAGCTGTCGGTCTTGGTCTTCTCTGACCCCCAATGCCTGAATGTGTAATGAAACCACAGCGTGTCCCGCTTGATCGGACCGCCGATTGACGGGTTGACGTCCCAGATCTCCTGAATCTCGTCGACGTTGGTCAGCGTGTTGTTCCGGTTGAAGGTCGTGCTGCCAGTCAGGTTCGAGCGTGTGCACGGCTGCAGCACGCCGTTCACGAATCCTGGCGAGCCGCAATTGTCGGCTGCCCACGATTCGGTGGCGAAGTTGCCAAACAACTGACCGTGGAACTGATTGCCACCATCGCGCGGCACCATGTTGACCCGCATCCCGCCTTGACCCATTTCGGCCGAGTCCGCGCCGGTGACGTAGCTCAGTTCCTCGAAGCTCGCATCGTTCCAGTAGACGCCGCTGTACTGGCCCTGCGCGCACAGATTGTTCAGTCGCAGGCCCTCGATCGTTTGTACAGTGTCGCCTGAGCCGCGATACTGGAGCGGCGACTGCTGCAGATTGCCGGAGCCGCCGACGTCGCGCGATAACGCGCCGCCGCCGCCGACCGCCAGCGCCGTCCCCGGGATCATGATTCCGACGGCCTGGATGTTCCTGCCGGTCGGCAGCATGTCGAGCACATCTCGCGTCATGACATGACGCTGCGTGATGGCCTGCGTATCAACGATCGGCGATTCGCCGGTGACCGTGACGGTTTCTTCGAGGGTGCCGACTTTCATTTCGGCATTCACGTTGGCCGTGAAGTCCGATGTCAGCTCGATCCCTTCCTGCTTGACGATGCCGAAGCCGGGAAGGGTAAACGTGACGATGTAGGTTCCCGGGCGAAGGCTCACGATCGAATATCGGCCCTCGTCATTGGTGATGGCCGTTCGCACTTTTTCGATCAGTGCTGGACTCGAGACTTCGACGGTCACACCGGGCAAGACGCCGCCAGACGCATCCCGCACAACACCCGCGATGCTGCTCGTTTGCGCTGAGAGTTCTGCGGGCACGGCCGCGCACGACAGTGCGAGGAGAGTTCGTAACCACAACCTACGCATCACCAGCCCCCTTCCAGCCCTGACGCGCGGGGCCGCGCAGCCAGAAGCTAAAGCCACACAACAATCAAAAGACAACTAATCAGGTGTCCTACCGACGAGGCGCGCGTGGCAGGTTCTTCGCTGAAGAATGCGAATGGCTTCGTATAGCGCAACGCGCGGCGGCCGTCAACGACAGAAGCGCAGGAGCTGGCAACACTGGGTCAAGCTGTGAAAGGGGCCAGCCTAGCCACCTGAAGGGTGGAGTCCCCCGCTACGGAATGACGACGTATCGCGCCAACCGCTTCACCTCTTTCTGATCCACGTATTTGCCGATTTCCTTGTCGAACTGCGCCGTTGTCTTCCACGGCCGATACTCCTTGAACTCATGGAGCATGCGCTGGCCGACGCCGGGAATGGTCATCATGTCGGCATCGGTTGCCGTATTCAGATTGATCGGGATGAACCCGTACTGGGCCAGGCGCGCAGTTTCCTTCGCGTCGACGTATTTGCCGATTTCCTTGTCGAATTGTGCCCAGGTCTTCCAGGGCCGGTATTCCTCGAACTCGTGCGCCATGCGCTTGCCGGCGCGAGGGATCAGCATGATCTCCTCAGCGGTGGCAGTGTTCAGATTGATGTGGACGAACGCGCGCTCGTAAAACGCCGTCGCCTCTTCCTGGGTGAGCTTTTGCGCCAACAGCAGCTTGTTGAGATCGACAATGCTGCCAAACGGGCGCGCCGCAATGATCGCCTTCACGATCGCGGACGTCATGTGAGGCGCCTTGAGCAAGTCCGCCTCAGTTGCGGTGTTGGCGTCGATGAGACCCTGCGACTTGCCCACCTGGGCCATCGCCGAGGACGCTTGCCCGAAAAGTAGCACTCCCAACGTGAGGACAAGCGTCGCGATTCTCATGCAGCGTTCCCCCGTCGAGGCGGGTCTTCAGACCCGCCTTCCTTGAGTTCGAGTTTCTCCCAACTCTTGCTCGCGCAAGGCGGGATGCTTGTAGGTATACACCAGTCCCAGTAAACCAAGCTGAACCATTAAACCTGGCGATAGCGCAGGCGGCGCCGTCGCCGCGGTCACTTTCCAAAACAGATCACGCGTAGAAATTGCAGGGTCGATTTCGCGTTGAAATTCCGCGTTGGCTTGGAAGTGAAGCGTGATCCCGATCAAGCCGGTACCGATAAAGCACAGCATCACGAACTGCATCGCTCGCAGTGCAGCGATGCCGGGCCAAACGGCTACCCATCCCAGGGACGCAAGGCCCGCGCCCGCCATTACCAGCGGGATGAGTTGATTGGTGTCCTCGAAGTGGCCGATGAAAAGCAGGTCGGCGACCATAGTCACGATCCCCCCGGCGGTCACGAGGAGCAGAAATCTTCGAATGTTTCGAAGGGCCGGCGACTCTGAGGCCATCCCATCAAGTTTACGTGGCCGCGCTTGGTTTTGCCTTTTGCCTTGTGCCTTTTACCTTTGAGATCGCTACACTGTGCCGATGCTGGCCTCACGGGCCACTTGGGGGCTGTTGGTTCTTGCGCTCCTGGCCGCTTCGAGCGAGGGCGAGGCGCAACGCCGCGGACGCTTCGCGTCATCCGCGCGACTCGCGACACCAAACGATTCCGACGGCGCCTATCACTTCTGCCGCGTCGCGTATCGCAGCGGTCGCGGCGATGGCGGTGGCTGGGGCGTGGACTATCCGCAGGCCGACGTCAACCTCTCGATTCGCTTATCCGAGCTGACCAAGACGCGCGTCAGCTTCGACGGCGCACGCGAGCCCAATCATCTCATCGTCCGTCTGACCGACGACGGACTGTTTCAGTGCCCGTTCGTGATGATGACCGAGGTTGGGGCCGCCTACATCGATGATGAAGAAGTCGAACGGTTGCGTGCGTATCTGCTGAAAGGTGGATTTCTGTGGGCGGATGATTTCTGGGGAAGCTATGCCTGGCAATCGTGGGAAGCTGAGATCCGCAAAGTATTGCCGGCCGGGCAGTATCCGCTCGTCGACTTGCCCCTCGACCATCCGCTGTTCCGCACTCACTTCGTCGTCCGCAAGGTGCCGCAGATTCCGTCCATCAATTACTGGATGGGCAGCGGTGGTGATACCTCCGAGCGCGGCGCCGACAGCGCGACGCCCACTGCGCGCGCGATTCTCGATTCAACCGGCCGGATGATGGTGCTGATGACGCACAACACCGATGTCGGCGATTCGTGGGAGCGGGAAGGCGACGACCCGAATTACTTCTACCACTTCGCGATCGACGGCTACGCGGTCGGCATCAATGTCGTCTTGTATGCGATGACGCATTGATCGTCGCCTCGATCCACGTTTCGATTTGATTCCAGATCGCGCCCGCACTCAGCGACTTGTTGTGACCCACACCTGGCACCAGAATGAGCTGTTTGGGCCCAGCCAGCGCCGCGTGCACACGTTGTGAATGATCGGGAGGCGTGTCTCTGTCGTCAGCGCCGTGAATGAGAAGCACTGGACGGGTCATGCGCCGCGCGGCGGCGGTCACATCGACCGCATCGATCTCAAAGCCGCCTCGTGTCTGTGCTATTTCGAACGCTCGCGTGATGGTGCCCTCAGTCAACACGAACGGTGCGCGCTCACGCGCCACTGTTCGCAGATCCGAAAACACTTCGGCCGAGACCACGCCGACGACGCGCGTGTCGTCGGCGGCCTCCTGCAGGGCGACGGCCGCGCCAAGTGAGGTGCCAAGAAGTACGACGGGCGCGGGGTCCAACGAGTCGATGACACGCCGCAGGTCTTGCTTCTCGAAATAGCCGTAAGTGCAAGCGTCGCCCCCGGAGCTGCCGTGAGCGCGACTGTCATAGGCGACGATATTCAACCCGCGATTGCTGAAGCGCCTCACCACGCCGGCGAGACTTGCACGATTGTCGGCAATGCCATGAAGAAGGATCAGGTGAGCCCGCACCGATTGGTTCGGAGCACAGCGCCAGCCAGTCAGTTGAACGCCGGCACCGTTGAAGGTGACGTCCCGACAGCCGTCAGGCGGCGGTTGCGAAACAACGCGACGCGACGGATTAAGGAGCGCGCCAGCAGCGATTCCCGACAGCTCACCGCAACCCCCGAACAGCCCCACTGCCGCCAGCATGCAGAGCAAGGCCGCTCGGCGCCACGATGACTGGATCCTGTCGACCACAAACCCCCCGCCGCAGATGTCGCAGATTCAGCACCTGGTCGCAGATGCTGTCACACTTCCTGCGGGAGACAGTAAGAACAGGCGTGAGTGGAAATGTCCCGATTGAAAAAGCCCAGGATACAGATGGCTCTTTCAATCGGGACACTTTCACTCACGCGAGCGGCCTTCGGCCGCTAGGGCTCAATCGTTCCGCGTAATCCGCGCAATCCGCGGATGAATGGCGTTTCGTAGGTCACACGCTAGCGGTACTGACGCTACAATCCCCCATCCCGTTCCAAGGAGGGTTTGTGTTCCGACACTTGCTTGCCGTCTCCGCTGTCATCGCAGGTTTCGCGCCGAGTGCGCCGGTTGCCGCACAGCCGTCAGCTGCTCCGCCCGCGGCGGTGGAGAAGAACGACTACAGCAAAGCCGAAACGTGGCTCTGCCGACCTGGCCGCACTGACGACGCGTGCGCGGTCGATATGACGACGACGGTAGTGGCGGGGGACGGCACGCTCACGAAGGAAACGTGGGCGTCCAATCCGAAGGCGCCTATCGATTGCTTCTACGTCTACCCAACGGTTTCGGGTGACGCGACGCCCAACAGCGACATGAGCGCCGGCAACGAGGAGCGCAACGTCATCCGACAGCAGTTTGCCCGCTTTGCCTCGCAGTGCCGGCCATTCGCACCGCTGTACCGCCAGGTGACATTGACCGGGCTGCGCGCTGCCCTGGCTGGCGGCGGTCGGCTCACGCTTGACCAAGGCCCCGGCTACAACGACGTGCTCGACGCGTGGAACCACTATTTGAAGAACGACAACAACGGTCGCCCCATCGTGTTGATTGCGCACTCTCAGGGATCGATCGTGCTCACCAGGCTGATTGCGGAGGAGATTGACGCCAAGCCCATCCAGTCACGACTGGTATCGGCGATCCTGCTCGGCACCAATGTGCCCGTGCCCAAGGGCAAGGATGTTGGTGGCGCGTTCAAGAACATTCCGTTGTGCCGATCAGCCGAACAGACTGGGTGCCTGATCTCCTTCGCGTCTTTCCGATCCACCATTCCTCCACCGGCAAACACACTGTTCGGGCGCGTGGCGGGCGAGGGAATGGAGTCAGCGTGCACGAACCCGGCCGCCCTCGGCGGGGGCAGCGGTCCATTGCACGCGTACCTCACTGGAGTCGGCAGCCTGATCGCAAGCGGAACACCTCAGAAACATCAATGGGTGGCTGGAGGCGCGCAGATCGAGACGCCTTTTGTCAGCGTCCCCGGAATGCTGACAGCCAAGTGCGCAACCAACGAACACGGACACTTTTTGGAAGTGACCGTGGCCGGGAATCCTACTGATCCACGCGCGGACGATATCCCCGGAGATCTTGGTGCCATGGGAAAGGTTCAGGCGAATTGGGGTCTTCACCTCATCGATGCCAACGTCGCCATGGGTAATCTCGTAGAAATCGTCAGCAAGCAGTCGAAAGCGTTTCTCGCGAAGAAGTAGGGTGCCGTAGGTGCCGCGAGTGCTAGGAGAGATCATGATTCGACATCTGATCGGTGGGCTGTTGGTCGGTAGCGTGATGGGGACCACAGCGTGGGCGCAGACGGCGGCGCCGGCCGCACCAAAGAACGACTACAGCAAGCTCGAGACCTGGCTCTGCCGGCCTGGGCTCGCGGCGTCACAGGATGCGTGCGCGGTCGAACTCACGACGACCGTGATCAGCGAGGATGGACGGTTCACGCGCGAGACGTGGGCTCCGGCCTCCAATCCGCCGATCGATTGCTTCTATGTTTACCCGACCGTCTCACTCGATCCCACCGGAAACAGCGACATGGTGGCGGGTGCCGAGGAGCGAAACGTCATTCGTTCACAGTTCGCGCGCTTCGCGTCTCAATGCCGTCCGTTTGCGCCGTTGTACCGGCAGTTCACGCTGACCGCACTACGCGCCAACACTGCGGGCAAACCCATTACGGCCGATCGGACCTTGGGCTACAACGACGTACTCGACGCGTGGAATCACTACTTGCAAGCCGACAACAACGGACGCGGGGTCGTCCTCATCGGTCACTCGCAGGGTTCAGGCGTGCTGTCGCAACTAATCCGCAATGAGATCGACGGCAAACCAATCCAGTCACGCATCATCTCGGCCATGCTGCTCGGAACAAATGTGACCGTGCCGAAAGGGAAGGACGTTGGCGGCGCGTTTCAACAGATGCCCTTGTGCCGCTCATCGGAGCAAACCGGCTGTGTGATTTCGTATGTGACGTTCCGCTCGAACATGCCTCCGCCCGAGGACTCGCGTTTTGGTCGCGTTCAAGGTGAGGGGATGGAGGCCGCCTGTACAAATCCCGCGGCGCTGACGGGCGGCAAGGGGCAACTCCATGCGTATCTCAGCGCCACCGGACGGGAGTGGGTGACGCCCGCGGCAACAGTGAACACCACGTATGTGAGCGTGCCGCGATTGCTGAGCGCTCAGTGTGTGACCAACGACAGAGGCTCGTATCTCGAGGTTACCGTCAATGCCGATCCACACGATCCACGTACCGACGAGATCGGCGGTGATGTCGTCACCAACGGCAAGGTCGTTCCAAGTTGGGGGTTGCACCTGATTGACGTGCACGTTGCGATTGGCAACCTCGTCGACATCGTGGGAAAACAGTCGAAGGCTTATCTCACGAAGAGCTCACGCCGCTGACAACTGGACGTCTCAAATTCCGCCCAGGTTCTGTCGCGCGGCAATATCAGGCCGCTCGCCAAGCGGGAGCGGAATGCCAAAGTAGGGCGGAAGGTGTCCAAGCGCGCGAACGTATTCCGCGAGCTGCGCTTTGTGGTGAATCTCATGCTCCACGAGGAACCAGAGCCAGGATCGAAGAGTCGCCTCGATGTTCGCGTGACCTGGTCGCCTTGATTCGCCGAGCATGCCAGCAGTCAGCGAGTTGAGATAGGCGATCGTTCGGCGTCGCACCTCGTCAAAGTGATCGCGCAGCGCGGTCTTCTCGGGCATTGGCTTCGGGAACCGCAGGGACTCGAGATCCCACACATTTTCGGCCAGGCCACGAATGTAGAAGTCCTCGCCCTGGACGATGTGGAGCAGATGCTGTCCACAGGTGAACGCGTCGTCGCGCGGGCGCCACGACAACTCTTCGTCCGATAGAATCTCGAAGTACTGCAGGGTGACGGCGCGGTATCGCTCGAGATGCTCGCGGAGGTCGTCGATTTCTGAGGCCATGGCGGCGTTAGACACCGCTTTGTTCCTATTCGTGCATGAGCTTGGCCGGCAGGATTTCTCCGATAACAAAAAACATCCGCAGATTACGCAGATTGCACAGATACGGCATCCTGGTCGCAATGCTGTCCGGCTGCATGCCAGACAGGAAGACACCGGTGAGCCACCGCCGGTCGAAGACCGGCGGTATGCGTGAGTAAAAGTGTCCCGATTGAAAGAGCCATTTGTGCTCTGGGCTTTTTCAATCGGGACACTTTTGCTCACGCTAGCGGCCTACGGCCGCTGGCTCACCGCCCATCTGCGCTCATCGGCGTCATCTGCGTTGAAGGTATTTTTATCCGCGTAAATCGGCCGAAATTGTGAAAAATGGCACTTCGTTTGCTCGGACGGTACCGGTAACAATCACTGATGAGCTGCATTCCAGGAGGCCGTATGGCATTCGCTCAGAGAACGTTGTTGGTGTTTCTGTGTTTCGTCTTCGCTGTGGGACCCGTCAGAGCGCAACAGGCACACGTGGTTGATCCCCGTGGGATGGATCAGGCGTTGGCCGAGCGCACCGAAGCAACGCTCGCGAAGCGGCAGACCATTCGAACCGCACTGCAACAGCCGGATGTCCAGAGAGTTGCCGAGCGTCTCGGGCTTGATGTCGCTCGGGCCGAAGCGGCGGTCGCGACGCTCGAGGGCGCGGACCTCGATCGTGCGGCGGCGCAAGCACAGGTTGTCAACGACGAGATCGCCGGCGGTCAGACAGTCCGACTCAATCTGCTCTGGATCATCATCGGGCTACTGGTGATCATTCTGATCATCGTCGCATCCTGACGCAGTGCGGGCGATGCGAACTGGCGCAGTCATCTCGGCGTGTGTGCTTACGTTCACGCTCGCGCTTGGCAGCGGGCGTGCCGTGGCAGCACCTCTGCTCGACGTCCCGTTCGTCCCGCAGAGCGAAGCGCTCTGCGGTGGTGCGGCCGCGGCGATGGTGCTGCGGTACTGGAGCGCTGCGCCCGTGTATGCGGAGGACTTCGCTTCGCTCGTCACCGAGAGCGCCGAGGGCATAACGCTCGGTGATTTGACGCGCGCTATCCGCGATCGCGGGTGGCGCGCGTTACCGTTTGCCGGAACACCCGTCGACGTCGAAGGTCATCTCGCTCGCGGCCGGCCGGTCATCGCGCTCATCGAAGATCGACCCGGCCGCAATCATTACGTCGTTGTTGTCGCCTGGACGGCCAGGAGGATCGTCTTTCATGACCCCGCGCGTGGTCCGTTTCAAGTCGTGGATGCACGGCGGTTCGACCACGCCTGGTCGGTGACCGGGCGCACAGCCCTGCTGATTGTTCCGGAAGACGATCCGGTATCGGCAGCGACTTCCGGGACTGCGCCACCGAACGACATTGCTCCCCAGGCCTGCGGACGAACGCTCGATCGGGCGGTCGCACTGGCACGCGCCGGCGCCCTGCAAGAAGCTGAAGTGCTGTTGAACGTTGTGACTGAAACATGTCCGGGCTTCAGCGGAGGGCCGCGAGAGCTTGCCGGCGTGCGGTTTGTTCAGAAACGCTGGTCCGACGCGGTCGCGTTTGCGGAAGAGGCGGTCGCCCGTGATCCCTCAGACATGCACGCGTGGCAGTTGCTGGCCACGTCGCGTTATCTCGATGACGATCCCGCTGGCGCGCTTCTGGCGTGGAACCAGCGGGCCGAGCCACGTCTTGATCTCACGCGGATCGATGGACTCGGCCGCACGCGGTACGAGGTCGTTGCGGGTCTGGTCAATCTCACGCCACAGACTTTACTCACAGCCAGTGACATCGAACGTGCCGCGCGCCGCGTGGCTGCGTTGCCCGTCGTGCGCGCGTCCCGTGTGAGTTATTCACCAGTTGCCAACGGTCGTGCCACTGTCGACGTTGCAGTCGTCGAACGACCGCTTGTTCCAAACACGTGGCCGAGCGTCGTGGCCGGCACGCTGTACGCGGCAACGGCTCGCGAGGCACGTCTCGATATCGCCAGCCCGACGGGAAACGGAGAACTCTGGACAGTCGCAGCGAGATGGTGGGCGGGCCGCCCGCGCGTGGCCCTGTCAATGGCGACGCCACGATTGTGGCGGTCGATGGGGCTGTGGCGCGTCGACGGGTCGTGGGAGCGACAAGCCTACTCGGGCGCCGACGGCGCGCGACTCGAAAGCGATCGCAGACGCGCAGCCGTAACGTTCGCCGACTGGACCTCCGGGACGGTTCGGTGGGAGGTGAGCGGCGCTCTCGATCACTGGATCGATCAGTCCAATCGAGCATCGGTGGGAGCGGCGATGGAACGCCGATTCCTCCAGGACCAGCTCGCAGTCCGCGCAGAGGGCGCCGCATGGCCGAAACGCAAGACGGCTTCGGCATTTGGATCCGGAGCGCTGCGTGCCTCTTTTCGTTCAGGTCGCGACACGTCGGCAGCATGGACCGGACAGGCGGGCATACACGTGGTTGGGGCCGGAGCGCCACTCGATGTCTGGCCTGGGGGAGACACCGGACACGCCCGCGCGCCGCTTCTTCGCGCGCATCCGCTTCTATCGGATGGCGTCATCCGCGCTGAAGGTCTGGGTCGGGTGCTCGTGCACGGGACGATGGAGTATCAGAGAGCCGTGATGACTCGTCCTGTCGGGCGGCTCAGTGTGGCGGCGTTTGCAGACCTCGCGAGGCGCGGAAGGACCCTGAGCGGAACGCCGGCGCCGGTTGATCTCGACATCGGGGCAGGACTTCGCGCTTTCATCTCTGGTGCGCCGGGGGCCCTGCGCGTGGACGTCGCGCGCGGGACCCGTGATGGCAACCTTGTTCTCACCGCCGCGTGGCAAGCCGCCTGGCCGGGCTGGTAGTCGTTCAGGGGTTCAGGGGTTCAGAGGTTCAGGGGTTCAGAGGTTCAGCGACGCCCTTCACCCCCGCACCTCCGCACCTATTTAATTCGCTCCCACGTGAGTGTGCCAGTCACCCGTCCTTCGGCGTTCTTGATCGACAACATCAACTGCTGACCGTCAGGCGAGAACTCGTACCAGCGCACGAGATCTGTCTTCACCCAATTCGGATTGGTCGAGCCCTCGACATGATGGGTGACGGTGCCGGCAGACGTGTCGATGGTGTAGGTGCCGTAGTACGCGGTGTAGGTGGAGTAAGCAGCTGAGCGTTCGGGTTCTGTCGATGGACTGCTCATCCGCTGGCGATTGGATCGCATGAGTTGCGCAGACATGTTGCCCGCGGCGTCGTACAAGATCCGTCCGCCGTCGTATTCGGCCAGTCGCACGACGCCCTTCTCGTCGAAGTTCTCGAACTTCAGCAGCCGCCAGTGTCCGACGAACCGTGTAGCTACGTCGGGCGCCGGTTGCATTCCCGCGAACACATACAAGCCACTGAGACACAAAGACACAAAGAAGAAAGTGTTCATTTCTACGACGGGTCCCAACCCGCGCGAGTCTATCGCATGCTAGGATGCGCCTTTCAAAGTTCGTTTGTGGAGGAGCCATGCCGATCCGCCGCGTCGGGAAGGTTTGTGTCGCCCTGGCCTTGCTTGGTCTTCTTGTGGGCGTTGCTGATGTCAGGGCCCAGGCGCTGCCCAACCTCAACTCCATGCGAGTCCGGTACAACACGTTGAAGAGCACGGCCAAGCCTGAAGGCGAGCTCAAAGCGCAGATCGATCAGATCGATAAGGAACTGGCGGACGCGATGCGGTCGGGCCGCACCGGCGACGTGCGGCGCTTGTTTGCGAAAGGCCTGGCGCTGCTCAACGGGCGCAGCTGGACGGATGCCGACGAGTTCCAAAGCTCGCTGGTATTGAGGACCAATGCGGTCGTGGTTGATTCGTCGCAACCGCAAATCGTGCGCCTCGAGCAGATTTTCGCACCTGCCATCACTCTGTTGCGGCCTCTCACTGCCACGGCCTCCATCCGGCCGCAGGTGATCCAGCCGCCAGGCGCGACGTCGGTGCCAGACGCCATGGCCAAGCCGGCGGCTGCGATCGAGGTGGGCCGGTTCGACTACGTCTCTCGCGATCTGCGCGAGTCGCCGCTCGCGATGGATTTGAATCTCGCGAAGATTTCGGACGGCCCGCACGTACTCGAAGTCGCAGTGAAAGACGGCGAGCGATCACTGGGGACCGTCAGTCTTCGACTGTCGATTCACAAGGGCGTGGACGCCCGGTTACGTCAATTGGAGGCAAGCGCGCTGGCCGCGCACGCGGAGATTCGCGCCGATTTGCGATACCCCGCCGACTATGTCCGCAAGATCAATCGCGGCGTTGTGGAGCTCGGGCAGTTCAACGTTGCGTCCGAGTTGGGGGCGGCCGAGGCGATCGCCGCGACGGGCAAGGGCGGGAAGAACCCGTTCACCGGACGCACCGGTGATTTCGAACGCCACTATGCGTTCGAAGCCGCAGGCGAAATCATGCCCTATCGCGTTTATGTCCCGACCAGTTACGACCCTCGTCGCGCATACCCGCTCATCGTCGCGCTGCACGGATTGGGCGCCAACGAAGACTCGTTCATGGATTCCTACAGCAAGACGGTGCCGACGCTTGCAGAGCAGCGCGGCTACATCGTGGTCTCGCCGCTCGGGTTCCGTGTCGACGGCTTTTATGGATTCAACCTGCCCACCGATGCCTCGCCGGGCGACCGCCGCCGCGTCGAGCTGAGCGAACAGGATGTGATGGAAGTCCTGAAGCGCGCCCGCGCGGACTACAAGATCGACGACGCGCGGATCTACCTGATGGGTCACTCGATGGGCGCGATTGGCACGTGGGCGATTGCTGCAAAGCATCCCGGCATCTGGGCTGCGCTGGCGCCGTTCTCAGGCCTTGGCAATGCCGCGTCGATCGAAAAATTCCGGCACATCCCTCAGATTGTCGTGCACGGCGATGCGGACCCGACCGTCAACGTGTCTAGCTCCCGGAACATGGTCGACGCGATGAAGAAGCTGGGTGTCGACCACGTCTACATCGAAGTGCCCGGCGGCGGTCACATCGACGTCGTGGTGCCGAATCTGCCGAAAGTGTTCGACTTCTTCGACGCGAAGCGCAAGACCGCGTCTCCGACGACGCAGTAGTACGACAGGTGCCTCGGGTGCCTCAGGAGGTGTACATCGAGATGATGGTCTCGATTGCCCGCCGACAGACGGCGCAGAACGCCTGGCTGCGCGTGAACATGATGCAGTCGACTTCCGGCCGGAAGTAGCCCTTGGCCTCGTAGTTCGCGCCCTCAAATGCGCCCACTCTACCGGCGTACTTCTCCGAGGCAAACAGCTTCACTTCAAACTCGCGGCCTTCGCGGAAGAGCGCTTCCATCTCCTCCTCGGGACGCTTGTCGGCGCGAATTTTGGCGCGGCGCTCCTGATACGCACGCGATGCCTTCTCGAACGCCTCCTTCTGCCACGGGGTGGGAAGCGGTGTGTCTGGCGACATTAGGTCGCGCCATTTCAGCGTCTTTGGATCGAGAAGCGCCGTCACGTTTGGCTCCCACGGTTCGACCCTGGCTGTTGCCGGCGCCGGCGCGTAGGCCACCGGCGATGTGTAGTACTCGTCGGCAAGCGCAGCGAAGTGGTGCGCGAACTCGTGGACGAATATGTACGGCGCTTGCTCGCTGTCAGCGGCCACCGTCCCATAGAGTCCAAAGATGCCGCCTCCACCATACGTTCGTGTGTTGGTCAGAATCTCTACGAACTCGTACGGTGCAAAAGCGGCAATGTCGCGCATCGCGCGATTGTTGAAGGTCAACACATACCGTTCAGACCCAAACGCGTCGTAGGTAGCGCCTATTGGCGACGCGCGGTGGATGCCCGTTGAGGGCCTGGAGATTCCCGAATCGACGGCCGCTGGAGACAGCGCCCACACATTGAACTCACGTCGTCGCTCCTTGAAAGGCGATGTCGCGAACAGGATGTCCACCATGCGGCGAGCATCCCGCTCGAACTTCCCGCGCTCGGCTGCGGTGTATCCGTCGGCAAGAAGCAGAAAGTCCACCTTCGTCGCCGAATCGCCGTTCCTCTCGATTTCAATCAGCGGGCCGGGCGAGGCGGGCGTCGATGGATCCACGAACATGTTCTTGGGATCGACGTTAGCCGTCCAGGCATCCTGAAACTCGTTGCGGGCGTCACGCTTGCGGATCACGACCCGCACCGCGCCAGGCGGCTCGGGAAAGCGTATGGACTCGTGGAACGTGCGGTTCATGGCCGCCGCCTCTTCGGTCGTTTCCCATTCCCCGTAAATCGACGCGAAGCCGCGCGAATACAGCACCCGTCCGTTCTTGTCCCGTACCTCGAACAAGTACTTGCCGAGGTTCGTGCGATCGATCGGTTTCTCGAGATTCCCCGGCCATTCGAGCGGCTCGATGACGACTCGATCGACGCTGAACATTTCCTGCTTGGCATTTCCCGTGTGGTAGTAGTCGAGCCGCATCGTGCGCGGTGCGGCCAGGGCATCGCTCGCGGTTATGAAGAACACTGTCAGCAGGACGGCAGACAAGCGGAGCATGCAGATACGCTATCAGTTACAAGTTCGAAGTTGCAAAACCCGATCGCTCTCCAGCGGGACTAAAGTCCCGCTCTACGTACTGGCCCCGTGGGGCTTACAACAGCATCTCGTAATAAATGAGCGGCGTTCCGCGATAAACGACGCGAGCGACTTCGCGGAACCCGCACTTCTCGTAAAACCCACCGGCGCCGGCAGCCGCGTCGTACGCATCGAGACGGATCGCGTCGGCCGGTTTCTGGCGGGCCACCTTTACAGCTTCTGCCATGCATGCCCGGCCGATGCCTTGACGCTGCCGATCTGGATCGACGGCCATGCTGGTCAGATACAACGGCGTTTCGTTGGCGCTGAAGTATGCCGGGTCGATGGCCCAGGGCTTCCTCGGTGCGAGACGCAGGGTCGCAATGAGCTGCGTTTGATCGCGCACGACAAACAGTCCCGGGGTGGCCATGTCGCGGATGACTGACGACTCGGTGCCAGGCGAAGACCAGTGGCCGCGACCGAAGTCTCGCGTCAGCCGATCGGCCACCGCCGTGCGAAGCGCGACAATCCCAGGCACGTCCTGCGCATGGGCTTTTTCCAGCGTGACGTTGCTCAAGTCGATCGCCATGTCTGCTGGCCGCGCCTTACCTTCCATTCGAAGTTTCGAAACCCGTCCGCTGAGCTGCCCTCCATCAACACGAGTCAGCTTGCCGAGTCTGGCAGATTTGAAGCGAACAAAAAAGTGGGACTCGCACCCACAAACGGTCGATAATGCAACCGACAGCTTCGAAAGAGAGGTGGCGCTTGCGTGCACCATCGTTGCTCGCATCGAGCCTTGTGGCCGTGCTCCTGGTTGCGTGCTCGACTGCTCCCGCACCTGAATTTGGCAAGACCGATATCGAGAGCATCACTAAGATGTTCCAGGAATTTGGTACGACCTACAACGCGAAAGACGCGACCAAGCTCGTGACCTTCTTTACGCCCGGCGGCGCGGTGCTGCCACCCAACGCCTCCACGGTCCGCGGTACGGAAAACGTGCGTGAGTACTACGTGCGCCGTTTCGCGCGCGGGGCTTCGGACTTGAAGCTCGAGCCTCGTGACATCGCTGGTGTCGGCTCGCTGGCGTTCGCCAACGGCGACTACTCGTTGAACATGGCGCCGGCCGACGGCCCGGTGCGTCGGGACAGAGGAAAGTTTCTGTTCGTCCTGCGTAATCTGAAGGGCACGTGGCTTTTGGATCAGCTGATGTTCAGCAGCGATTTCGCCCCTGACGATGCGCCCGCGCCCACGAGTTGAGCGGCAGGCGACATGGTGAGCCCGCGCTACGGGGTGGGCGCCGGCGGCCGGAAACTCAACGCCTCGTTGTAGCGGACCACGTGTCGTTCGAGTCTCGTAATGATGCCCGTCAGCTTGCCCTGCAGCTTCGCCAGTCCGTCCGCGCCCAGCGCGCGTTCGAGTGGATGGCCCCGCCCGAGATCCGCAAAGTTCTCGAACACCAACAGCGTGATGTACTGGCTCGTGTCGCCACCGTACACGACGCGTGACACCCCGTAATAGCTGACGCCGGCTTTCTTGAGCGCCGCATTCACTTCGGTCTTCATCACGCGTTCGATTTCCTGCTCGCGACCGGGCGCCACGCTGATGTACGACACGACCCCCAGCGTGCTCTTGCCACCCCGCATCCCAATGCCGAGGTCGGGCCGCACTTGCACAAGATAAATCTGCTGGTGTGCGATCAGCCGTCGAGCGCGTTCGTTGATCGCTGTTGCGGCGGCGGCCCCGACCCCTTTCGCCGTGTACGTCTGCCCATCCAGCAGTCCGAGCCCGTCCATCGGAGTGAGCACCGCGACACGATAGGGGTAGCCGAACGTCGCGGTATGCCAGGTCTCACGCCACGGTTGACCGCCGGCGCGCTGCGCCGCCATTACCTCCGCTTGGATGGCGCCAAACTCAGACACGGCCTCCGGCTTCACGTCGATGATCGACATCACGACCAGCGGACCTGCGCCGGCGGTTTGCGCCTCGGCGCCGACCGGGCAGGCATACAAGGTCAAAACCCACACGACGAGGACGAGCTCGCGTTGGATCGGCGGCATGACGACC
Organism: uncultured Acidobacteriota bacterium; assembly: GCA_963846425.1. Taxonomy (GTDB): domain Bacteria; phylum Acidobacteriota; class Vicinamibacteria; order Vicinamibacterales; family UBA2999; genus JACCSI01. Next base: position 1,626,221 of record CAWJVW010000005.1, read on the forward strand.
TCCTGGATTATGGTGCTCGGCCCGGGCCCGCATCGAGGTATTTCACGAAGACCACTTCATTCCGCTTTTCATTGTAGAGGAGCTCGTCCACGCTCTCGCGAACCATGAGCAGACCGAACCCGCCGGGACGAATGCCTTTCTCCTCGCGAACCTGCATGTGCGCGATCGGATCACCAGGCGGTTGCCCGATGGCGGCATGCGGCAGATCGTCGATATTGAACCCGGGGCCGGGATCGGCAATCCGGTACATCAGCATGCGGCGTGTCCGCAGGCACGCGATGCGAACCTTCCGATTGGGATCGAGGCGGCCGCCCCATTCGATGGCATTGGTGAGCAACTCCCGAAATGCGAAGGCGAGAGACTCGCGCAAGGCCGGATCGAGGCTCGTTCTCAGATGCGCCATTACGCTGTGAATGCGCTCGGCGGCCTCATGTGTGCATGGCACGACCAGCTCCACCCAATCCGGCCGTGCCGACACCACTTCGATCGGCGCTGGCTCCGGCGCTTTGAGCGCCTCGCGCACCGTGTCGAGCAACTCCGGAGGCGCTATCGGCTTGTGCAGGTACATGAACGCCTGATCGCGAACTGCAGTGAGAAGAGTCTCGGGCGTGTCATCAGATGTCATGATCACGACACGCGGCCGCGTCTTGCGGGACCGCAGCCTGGCGAGCAGGTCCAGCCCGCTCATGCGAGGCATCCAGACATCGAGCAGCAGAAGATCGAAGCGCCGGTTGCGAAGTGCGCGCAGGGCCGCGACGCCGTCCTTGGCGATGCTCGTCGAAAAGCCAGCCGCCGTCAGAACCTTGCGAAGCACGTGCCGGGTTACGCGGTCGTCGTCCACGACAAGGATTCTGTTCATGATCGACTCCGCTTCCGCGGTTGACTCACCAACTTGGCGGCCGCGAACGCACGTTCGAGCTCCGTGATCTGCTGGCGCAGCGTTGTGTAGGCGTGCTCAGCGTGTGCGAACTCGTTCGCGCGTCCCATTTGTTCGAGCTCGAATGCCGTCCGCTGGCCTGCGGGAGATCCGACTGTGGCAATCGAACCCTTCAGCGCGTGCGCTGTCAGGCGCAGCGTCTCGCCGTCGTGCTGCGTAATGGCGCGCTTGATCCGCCGCAGGGCCCCTGGGTAGTCGGCACGAAACAACGAGATGATTTCTTTGAGAAGCGTGCGATCTCCACCAGTGTGCGCCAGAGCTGCATTTTCGTCGAAGATGGCCTGTGAGCCGGCCGTATGGGCCTGCCTGGACCGCGGCCGGCTCGTCTGGCCAGCAATTCGTTCAACAGTGACAATGAGCTCGTTGACGTCGATCGGCTTGGCCAGGTAGTCGTCCATACCAGCCTCGAGGCACCGCTCCCGGTCCCCCTGCATCGCGTGCGCGGTCAACGCAACGATGGGCACCCGGCTCACGCCCGCCGTTTCGCCGTCGCGGATCACTTTCGTGGCTTCAAATCCGCCCATCTCGGGCATTTGCACGTCCATCAGAACCAGATCGAACACATCGCGGCCGGCGCCTTTCAGCGCCGCGACAGCCTCGCGGCCGTTCTCTACGGCATGGACCGTGTGACCGCGCTTTTGAAGCAGCGTCATCACGAGCTTCCGGTTCACGACGTTGTCTTCCGCCACCAGGACACGCAATGACCGGGCCGGTGTGCGGGAAGGGGTTGTTTGCGGACGTGGAGTGTCCCCGGTCCCACGTTCCATGGAGACGCCTGCAACAGAGGCGAGCGTCTCGAGGAGGTCCGAGTGTTTGACGGGTTTCGTGAGACAGGCTTCGACGCCAAGTCTGCGGCACCTGTGCGTATCTTCCGGACGCCCGACCGACGTCAACATGATGATCGGCGTCGTATGCAAGAGTTCGTCAGTCTTGATCCGACGGGCCAGCGCAAAGCCGTCCACCTCGGGCATCTGGCAATCGGTGATCACAAGATGAAACGGCTGCTCTGCGGGCGCCTTTCGGAGCGCGTCCATCGCCGCCCCCGAATCGCTGACGGCGACCGGTTGCATATGCCAGCTTGCCAGCATCTCCTCGAGGATCCGTCGATTCGTTTGGTTGTCGTCCACGACCAGCACCCGCAGCCCTTCGAGTGCAGCGGGGCGCGCAAAGGCCGGTGCGGTTGCCGCGAGCTCGACGCGATCAAACGTTGCGGTGAAATGGAACGTGCTGCCCCGACCGACTCCGCTTTCGACCCAGAGCCTGCCTCCCATCAACTCGACGAGACGGCGGGCGATGGCCAGGCCGAGACCGGTCCCGCCGTAACGTCGCGTGGTAGAACTGTCGGCTTGCGTGAACGCCTGAAAAATCTGCTCCTGGTGCTCAGGGGCAATGCCGATTCCCGTATCGCGGACGCTGAAGTGGAGGGTCGCGCGGCCTGGCGTAGCGGATTCGAGCGTTACGGCCAGCACCACCTCACCTCTGGCCGTGAATTTGACGGCGTTTCCAAGAATGTTGAGCAGCACTTGACGGAGGCGCCCTGGATCGCCGACGAGCGCGTCGGGCACATCGGACGCAACGCCAAAGGCCAACTCGAGCCCTTTTTCACCGGCGCGGAGCGCCAGAATCTTCGCGGCATCGCCGACCGTTTCACGCAGTTCGAAGGCTGTATGGTCGAGATCGAGCCGGCTCGCTTCGATCTTGGAGAAGTCCAGGATGTCGTTGATCACTTCCAGCAGCGATTCGCCCGACGACTGGACGATGCTCAAGTAGTCCTGCTGCTCGGCCGTCAAGCGCGTTTTGAGCGCAAGAGTCGTCATCCCGAGGATGGCATTGAGCGGCGTGCGGATCTCGTGGCTCATGTTCGCCAGAAACGCGCTCTTCGTTTCGGTTGCCAGTTCGGCGCGATGCTTCGCGACCTCGAGCTCCTTCACGAGCTGCGCAAGTTCCGCGTGAGATGCCTCCAGGTCACGCGCATAGCGAGCCATCGTTTGCTCGTTGGCCTTCTGTTCGGTGATGTCGTGCGCAGCGGCGTACAACTTTTGCTGCTCGACATATGGCGCGACTGACCAGAGCAGCCAGCGTATGGTCCCGTCCTTGTGAAAATAGCGATTTTCGAAGTAGACCAGGTCCTGTCCTTCGCTCAATCTTTTGGCAGCGGCCAGCGTAGCTTCGCGGTCGTCGGGGTGGACGAAGTCCATGTAGGGCTTCGAGAGCAGATCCTCCTCCGAATAGCCGAGAACTTTGCGCCATACCGGATTGATCCGCTTGAAGTAACCGTCGAAACCGGCAACGCACAGCATGTCGAGAGAGAGGTTGAAGAACCGGTCGAGCTCATCCTGTGCACGTCGGCGATCGATGAACATTCCGATCTGATTGCCGACCGTCGTCAGCATCGAGAGCAGGTCGTCCTCGGGCTCTCGGATCTCGCGGCTGAAGAACTCCATCACGCTGAGCACTTCGCCGCGCAACAGCACAGGGAATCCGAACGCAGCGTGCAAGCCCTCACGAGCGGCGATTGCCGCGCGCGGAAAGTTGGTGTCGAGCACGACGTCGGGAATCCAGGCAGGCTGGGCGGTTGCCCACACCCGACCGGGAAGGCCGACGCCGCGGCGGAACGTCAACTGGCGGCTGACTGCGTCGAACTCGACGAGCTTGGCGAGCGGGGCAGTCCAAATCTCGACACAGCGCAGTGCGTCGGCTTCGCGGTCCACCGTCCACAGCGCTCCGTGCTCCCAGCCGAGGGTTGAGCAGATGGCTTCAAGAATCTTCGGCGCCGCTTCTTCGAACGACGAGGCGTCGATGAGCACACGTGCCGCAACATACTCGGCAGTAAGCCGTCGATCCGCTGGACCGTCGATACCAGTCGTCTCAGGAGTCATCGTCGAGGGGACCGATTGGATCCATTGAACACATCACAACTGGCTCTCATTTCTGGGCCAGTTGCGCCTTAGCTTACTCCACAGTGGCCAGTCGTTAGCGGGAGTTGAACTGATACGTACAAGCCACGGAGACGCAGAGACACAGAAAAGAGATCTGTTGATCTCGAGATCTGTTGATCTCGAGATCTTTCGATCCTTCAGGTTAAGGCACATGATAGGGAATCTGCCATGACGAGCTTCTCAAAAGCTGCTCTCGTTGACTCAACACCCACGCAAACGATCGAGTCCAGAGGTCTTGGTGCGCGAGCGTTCGATACTGTAGTCCTCGGTGGCCTCACCGCCGGAGTGCTCGACATTCTCGATGCCTTCGTGGTCAGCGGGCTCCGCGGTGTCGGTCCGACACGGGTGCTGCACTACATCGCGAGCGGGGTGATGGGTCCTGCCGCGAGCCAGGGTGGACTGGGAACCGCGCTGCTCGGGTTGACCCTGCATTTGGTCATCGCCTTCGGCGCGGCCTCGACGTACTGGGCGGCCAGCCGCAGGCTGCCGATACTGGTGCGACGGCCCGTCGTGTGTGGGATGGCATTCGGCCTCGCCGTGTGGGCCTTCATGCGCTTCGTTGTGGTGCCGCTGTCGTTGGTACGCGCCGGTGCAGGTGCCACGCCGTTGATCATGCTGATCAATCAGCTCACGATCCACGCGCTGGGGGTTGGGTTACCCATCGCGCTGTTTGCGAGTCGGTCGGCACGGCACTAGGAGCCTCTGCAGTACGTAGCGCGGGACTTTAGTCCCGCGAATACACATGCAACACCTCAGTCGTCGTGGTCGCGGGACTAAAGTCCCGCGCTACAGGGTGATGCCACCCGCGGGACGATCATTTGATGCGCTCGTAGGTCGCAAATGTCACGTTCGTCGTCTTCCCCGCCCCGTCGTCTCTCATGTAAACAACTGCTATCGTGTCGCCATCAGGTGACAGAACGTTCGTGAGCACCTGCGTCACTTTGCCATTGTTCTTGTTGATGATCTCGTTGACGCGGTCGTTGATCACGCGCACGGAGGAGTGAGTCTGATTGCGATTGCCGGTCACCGGCATGTCCTTGCCGTCAAAGTTGGTCGTATACCACCACTGCGACACTTCGCCCTTCGGGTCGACCGCGTCGATCGTCACCTTCATCCCTTTGTCGCCGAACGGCTCGTAAGTCATGATGTTGCTCGCCGGCGGCGGCGCGTCAGACTTCAGCTTCCACTTTCCAAAGCGTGGATTCTGATTCTGGGCGGACAAATCACCAGCGAGCAGCGCCATGACGGCGAGCACGCAGACATTCGCAATGGCAACTGTTCTCGTCATCTCACTCCTCCGGGCGGCTTGCCGAGCTTTTCGTCGGTGTTGACGTGAAACCTGCGCACGTTCGAATACATGGTTGTCGCCACGATCTCGTGGCTGCTCCGTGCTTCCTTGTAATACTCTGCCATCTCGGCCGGCATCCAAATCGCAAGGACATCGTCGGGACGAAAGGCCTGCGTGAGATTGCTGCCGGGATTTGACCGCGCTGCCCTCAACGTGCCGTCGTAAATCTCCACCACGTGCCGGCATTGGCAAGCGTCGTGCCTTGAGCATTGAGCGCGCGCACTTGCCAGGAATAGGTCGTGTTTCGCGCCAGCCCGCTCACAGAGGCTTGACGCGTCGCGCCTGTGCTGATCCAGCTCCCATTGCACACGCCGTTGTTCGAGGTGTCGTAACAATACTCATAAGAGGAAGCACTGGAGCTTGCCGCCCACGCCAGCGTCACCGGAATGGCGAGCTTCCGCGCATTGTTTACCGGCGCTGTCTTGCCAAAAGCACCTGGAGGAGGTGGCGCCACAACTTGCAAGCTGAGTGATTTGGTTGACGACAGCCCATCGCTCCCCGTTACACGCGCGTCGAAGAACGAGGTCCCTGCAGGTCCCGACGGCGTTCCGGAAATAGCTCCAGAGCTTGAATTGAGCGTAAGTCCAGCTGGGAGAGAACCCGACGCGATACCCCACGTGTAGGGGGTCGCACCTCCGGTCGCGGTCAGGCCGCTCGTATAGGCCGATCCGATGGTTGCGGCCGGAAGTGTGGCGGTCGTGATAGTAGGAGGCGTTGGTGACGTGCCTTTCACGAGAGTGAAGTAGTCGCGAATAGTGCCCGCGTTGTCGATGAACTTCGCGTCGAGACTGTCGTTGTCCACATCGAGGACCATCGACCCGAGGACGTTGAGCGACACGAACATGGCCGGATGATTCAGTGTGCCGCCGCTGATCTTTCCGGAGCTGCCCGCCACGGTGTAGACCGCACCCGCGTGCGGAGCCATACCACCTGGCTTCTGATACGCACCGGACCCATCGACGCGACCGCTGCCGCCATCTTTCTTCATTGCAGGGGTGAACGTGCCCGACAGGCCATAGTGGCCGTCGATCAGGAACGAACGCTCATAGGAATGACTGTGGCCGGTGAGCACGAGATCCACACCCGCCGCTTCGAGAATCGGCAGGGCGTTTTGCCGCATTTCGCGCATTTCGATGTCGACGTCCGAGTTGTGCGATCCCTTGCTGTACGGTGGATGATGCCAGAATGCGATCACCCATTGCTGCGTGGTTGCAGCCAGATCCGCCTGCAACCAGTTCATCATCGGACTGCCGGCGGCGCGATTGGTCTCAAACGATTCGAGACAGACGAAATGAATGTTGCCGTAGTCGAACGAGTAATACGCTTCAGTTCCTGACCCCAGCCCGCCCGCCTGCCCCAATTTCGGCAGCGTGAACATGTCGTAGTACGGACCGGACTCAGTCGCTGAATTCGCCGCGGCGCCATCGTGGTTGCCCAAAGTCGGCCAGAGCACCGATTGCCGCAGCGTCGTGGGATACATGTCGAAGACAGCGGCCTGGTATTCGTGATCGAGCCCCTGCTCGTAGGCGTTGTCGCCGAGCATCAACCAGAGATTGGTCAACGTGGATCCGGCGAAGTTGTAATACGCGTCACGCACCGCGCGCGCGTTTGCGTCAGCGGTTCCCGAGTCGCCGACGACCCAGATCCTGGTCGGGACCGACGATCCGGCCACGGGCGCGGTGACGAAGAAGTGACTCGCGTCGCCGCCGGCCAGCGTGTTGGTGGTCGATCCAACCGAGTAGTAGTACCGCGTGCTGGGGACGAGATCGGTGAGGACGACCTCGTGCTCTGCGGTCATTGCAGTGTTGCTGGCTGACGAGGTCAGACTCGTCGGGCTCGTTCCGTACAGCACCTGGCTGTCACTCAAGCCGCTTGTCCGCCATCGCACTGTGATGCCGGAGGACGACCCCATCTGCAGGTACGGCCCGCGCGTGAGTTGAAGACTCGTCGACGCCACCAGCTCGGCGTCAAAACTGATGTCCGAGCTCGTGCCGCCAGATTGGTGAATTTCAACAGCCAGGAGGTTCGTACCCGTCGTGAGGAGCGCGGGACTCAAAGAAGCGGGATAGTACGCGGATTCGTCGGCGCCCCCGACCGCCACCGGTGCGAGCGTGGAGTACCCGATGCTCCCGGGTGGCATATTGCTGCGAAATACTTCTGTGCCGTTCAGGTACACGACTGCGCCGTCGTCTCGCAGCAGGTTGAGCGTGAGGCTCTGATAGAGCGATGGGTCGCTGACCTCAAATGTGTGTCGAAAGTACGTCGTAATGAACTTGCTCGAGGCATTGGGACCGAAGCTCACCGTCGTCGCCTCGTCTCCGTCGCCGTATCCAAGTTGCGCGGGGCCCGATGACCAGGTGCTGTGATTGAATGCGTCCGTCCGCCACTTGGTTCCCTGATTCGAGCCGTTGTCGAGATACTGCCAGGTCGATCCCTTTGCGACGAGGACGGTATCGGTACTCGAGACGTGGGTTGACCATGCGAGAGCACTCGCGAGACACGCGATGAGCGCCAGTCGGCGGCGTTTGACATTCATTGGTTTCGTCTCCGCGGATCGTCGCTGGCATCGATACCGAGGCGTGCGAGATCGGCCTGCAATCGTTCGATGAGTGCGGCCTGCGCTCGCGTCTGCCGCCGAACCACGGGTACGCCATTCGCGGCGGTAAGAGCCGCCTGATAGGCTGCGCGAGCTTCACCGGTTCGGCCGGATTGCTCGAGAATCGCGCCTCGGCGGGCCAGCCACGTCTCCTGGCGTGCACTCTGAGCTGATATGCGATCGAGACGCCCGAGCGCCGCGTCATAGCGTTTCAAGCGCAGCTCGAGATCGATGGCTTCGAGCTCGAGCGTCACGATCCATCCGAGTCTCGCGAGGCCCTCGTCAAGCCCCCGCAGCGCAGCCTCGCAGTTTTTCGAGTCGGCGGTGGAGAGGGCGCGCGCACGTTCGATGTACAGGTCCGGCGCCGGTTGTTGATCGAGCGCCCCGGTGAAGTCGTTAGCGGCAGCATGCGCGAGGCCGAGCCGAGCCCGAGCCCGGGCACGGACAATCAGCGCACCCACGTGTCGTGGGTCCCGAGCCAGGGCGCGACTGGCAGCCTGAACGGCAGATCGATCGACGCCCGCACCGAAATACACCTGTGCACGCACGAAATCGAGCCCCGCCATTTTCGGTTCGATCTCGAGAATGCGATCGAGATCGGCATGCGCCAGCGCCCACTTGTGGGCCGCGCGGTACAAATCGGCTCGGCGCAGCAGGAGTTCGGCGTTCGCGGGCGCCTTGGCGATTTGTGCCGTGACGGCAGCAATCTGACCAGCGAGCCCGTCATGCGCAGAGATGCTCGGCGCCAGAATGACGATGACCGCTGCGAGGCTGAGCACGCACCGGACCAATCGGGTCAATCGGATGCGCGTCGACATGTCACGCGCACGTTACCATACGGGTCCGAGACTGCAAGCGACAGCCCGAGTAGCCACTTTTGCACCGGCGACTCAGGATCCCCGCCCCCTTCCGTCCCGAACATTACGCCGCTAAAATCGTCCTATTGACCGATACTGTTCTTAGCCAAGTCCCTCTCGAAACCTGAGGCAACGATGAGTCACCTTGTACGATTTTCAGCGGTGGTCGGCGCGATCTTCGTGGGTTCTCTCGCGATGGCGTCGGCCCAGAGTGCCGGTACGGCGCCGAGCGCGCAAAGCAGTCAGCGGACCACGTCGGCAACGGGGAGTGCCCCGACGTTCACCAAGGACGTCGCCCCTGTCCTCTACAAGCACTGTACGACCTGCCACCGTCCCGGTGAGATTGCTCCGATGTCGCTGCTCACATATGAAGAGGCCCGGCCCTGGGCGCGCGCCATTCGCGACAACGTCGTGAGCGGCACCATGCCTCCGTGGCACGCTGACCCGGCGTACGGCAAATGGCAGAACGATCGCCGGTTGTCGGCTGACGAGAAAGATGTGATCTCACGATGGGTCGCCGCCGGCGCCCCCCAGGGTGATCCGGCCAACCTGCCCGCCAAGCCCGAGTACGCCGAGGGCTGGGCGATCGGACAGCCCGATACCGTTCTGAGCATGGAAACGCCGTATAGCGTTCAGGCGCAGGGCGAGATTCCGTATCAGTACTTCGAGGTCGCGACGAATTTCACGGAAGACAAATGGATCCAGGCCCTCGAGATTCGTCCGGGCGATCGCTCTGTCGTGCATCACGTGCTCGTGTACGCGCGCTATCCAGGCATGACCGCGCGCCCGTTTGCCTTCCGTCCGGCGAATCCCCCGGGAGGACCAGCGCCCCCCAATCAGGATCGGACTCCAGAAGCGCAATCGGCCGCCCGTCGCCGCGGGCCCCTCTTCGCGCAAACGGCGCCGGGTACGCCGCCGACGATTCTCGAGCCGGGTAGCGCGATGCTCATCAAGGCCGGTACCGTGCTGACGTTCCAGATTCACTACACGACCAACGGCAAGGACGCGACCGACAGGACCAGCATCGGGTTCAAGTTCGCGAAGCAGCCGCCAGTGTCCGAAGTCCGCGCATCGGCCATGATGAACCCGCGGTTCATGATTCCGGCCGGCGCCGACAATCACCCCGTCGAGTCAGGGATGGAGTTTCTCGAAGACGTCACAATCTACGGTCTCGTCCCGCACACGCACCTCCGTGGCAAACGCTGGGAGTATCGGTTGACCTACCCCGATGGGCGTTCCGAGATCATTCTCTCCGTGCCCAAGTACGACTTCAATTGGCAGACCGAATACGTGTTCGCGACCCCGCTCCGGGTGCCAAAAGGCGCAACGCTGAAGGCCGTCGCTCACTACGACAACTCGAAAGCGAACAAGGCCAATCCCGACCCGACGAAGGATGTGTATTGGGGCGACCAGACGTGGGAAGAGATGCAGTACACAGGCATCAACTACAGCGTCGACAAGGACCGCGTCACGACGACGTCCTCGGGAAAACAGAACTGACGAGGGCGGCGGGGACAGGTTAAGCAGAGTCACAGACTCAGACGCCGGGGACAGGTTTTCAACCTGTCCCCGCGCGCAGTCAATAATGGTGGTGATGGCTTCCCGGCTGACCGCGTGCGCAATCGTTTTCGTGACCGCTGTGACAGCCACGGTCCTATTCCTCCCTTCGCCCGTCTATTCCCATAAGCCCATCACGACCAACGTTCTCTTCAAGAACGAGATCGCCCAGATTTTTCAGCGGAAATGTTTTCAGTGTCACACCGAGAACAACCTCGGCGTGCCGCTGACGACCTATACGGAAGCCAGACCGTGGGCGCGTGCGATTCGCGAAGAAATCCTCGATCGGCGCATGCCGCCGTGGACGGCGGTCTCCGGCTATGGCCATTTCTCGAACGACATCAGCCTGAACACCCGCGAGATGGAGGTCATACTTTCGTGGACCGATGGGGGTGCACCGAGTGGCGTGTTGAAGGCGGAGGAGCCAATTCCTCCGGTGTATGTTCCTCCGGCGCCTGAATGGACTCACGGCACTCCCGATCAGGTGGTGCCGATTGGCACTGGACAAACCATCGAAGCCAGCGCCCCATTTCACGTCCAACGGTTCGTCGTCTCCCCTGGATTCTCCAGCCAAAAACGCGTGCGCGCGATCGCGCTCAAGCAGGGCGATCGTCGCGTGGTGCGGCACGCCGCGTTTTACGAACGCACAACCGGTCGCTGGCTCGGATCATGGACTCCGTGGCAAACCGTGACGACACTGCCGGATGGCGCAGCCTATCGCCTGGCCGCACGGGCCGAGATTGTGGTCGAGATCGGATACAGCGGTGTGGAAGAACCCGTCACGGACCGCAGCGAGCTAGGGGTCTACTTCGACGCCGGCACGGGCCGCGTGGTCGATGCGCTCAAGATCCGCGCGGCCGATGTGTCTCTCGTCGCGCGTGCAGCAGGCCATCGAGTGCGGACCGAGATGACGATTGGTGCACCGGTTTCCGCCGTCGCGTTGTGGCCGGACCCCGGCCCGGGGGCGCGATCCATCGAGATCACCGCCACGAGTCCGGAAGGTATCTCCACCCCGCTGTTGTGGATCAAAGACTATCGGCCCGAGTGGCGCTCGCCGTATTTTCTTTCGGCTCCGATTCCGCTCTCACGCGGCGCTCGTGTGGCGATGATCACGTATTTCGATAACCCATCGGACAAACCCGAGATCGCCCGCGCTCAGGCCTGGCTGGCCGTCACGGCGAACTAAGCACGGGACTTCAGAAATTTACAGGCAGATCGGGGAGATCAGGCAGGAAATTCTTGTCGTTAACTTTCGGATCTCCCTGTGATATGGCCTCTTCTCCCTGAACTCCCCGATCTCCTTGTGATACTGCATCGACTCTGCACTCAGTGTCTCAGAAGCCGTTCGATCGCCAGCGACAGCTCGACAGGGTCCGCAGGCTTGACGATGTGGGCCTGATATCCGGCCGCGAGCGCTCGTTCGCGATCCTCGGGTCGGGCGTACGCCGTGAGCGCCGCCGCCGGAATAGCGCCGCCGCGATCGGGTTTCCGCGAGCGCAACTCCCGGATGAAGGTATAGCCGTCTTCAGCCGGCATGGCGATATCGCACACGATTACCGACGGCGTCCATGTCTCGAGAATTGTCAGCGCTTCGCGCGACGAAGCAGCCGTGCGGACGTCGGCGCCGGATCGGGAGAACACGGTGCCCACCAGGTCTCGCACATCGAGCTCATCGTCCACGACGAGAATGCGTACGCTATCGAGTCGATGCGTGCTCTCGGACCGTTCCGAGTCGCTCAGCACGGCAGGCCGGCGCAAACCTTCGGCCGTTGACGATTTGCCTGCCTCAGTGAGCGGAATGCGAATCACAAACGTCGCACCGCGATCGTCGCCTTCGCTGTAGGCGGCAACCGACCCGCCGTGCAACTCCGTCAGGTGCCGCACGATGGCCAAGCCAAGGCCAAGGCCACCGTGCTGGCGGGTGGTTGACGAGTCGCCCTGCCTGAATCGATCGAAGACATGCGGGAGAAACTCCGGGACGATGCCACGCCCGGTATCTGCGACGAGAATTTCAGCCAGCCCGTCGCTGCGACGCAACGTCACCGTGACCGTCCCGTCCCGCGGTGTGAACTTGATGGCGTTCGACACGAGGTTCCACACGATCTGCTGGACGCGGCTGCTGTCGCCGATGACCGGGCCGATGCTCGCATCGAGATCCGTGCGGAGCGTTACCCCCCTCGCAACGGCGGACGGGCGGACCGATTCGACGGCTGCATGAATGGCTGGCAACAAATCGATCGGGGCCATGTCGAGCCGCAGCTTGCCCGAGATGATGCGCGAGACGTCGAGGATGTCCTCGATGATCCGCTGCTGGATCATCGCGTTGCGTTCGATGATTTCGATCGCACGCACCCGCTGCGACTCGTCGAGTGCGCCCATGCTCAACATCCGCGCCCATCCCATGATGGCGTTGAGCGGCGTGCGGAGCTCGTGCGACACGGTGGCGAGGAATTCATCCTTCAAGCGATTGGCGGCTTCAGCCGCTTCGCGCGATCGCTGAGCCGTCTCCGCCGACACCCGGAGCCGATCCTCGGCGGCTTGAGTCTCGCGCATCGCGCGCGCCTTGTCGGAGACATCCTGCACGATCGCCACAAAGCCGCGGACGCTGCCGTGCTCGTCCTGATGGGGAATGTAGAACGCGTGAATGTCTCGAGGGCCACCGTCCCGGTACGGTGCAGTCATCTCGAACTCGACTCGTTCGCCTGACAACGCCCTTTCCACGTGCGGTCTGACGAACTCGTACGCAACCGGGCCCAGAACATCGCGCATGTGCCGTCCTTGCAGATTTCTTGCGACGGGCCCGAACCACTCCTCGTAGGCTCGGTTGTTGAACTGATAGCACTGCGTCTGATCGACATAGGCCACCAGAGCGGGCAGGGAGTGGAGCAGCAATGCGAGGTCGATGATTGGATTGCCCGACGGGGGATCAGGATCAGTCGCTCGCATCAAGGCACCGAGAGGACAGCGGATCTCGATGCTACCACGCGATTATGGTTGAGTCTCTCCGGGCCGTGGTGCGTCAAACGTAAACGAGACAGTGGTGAGGCGATCGTTACGTTGAAACTGCAGCCATGCCCGGTATCTGCCGGGCTTGGGAAGCAGCGCGTCAAAAATCACCTCCGGTCCGCCTGTCGGTCCTGCATTGGGATCTGGTTGCGTCTCTTCGCGCGGATGCGCATGCACGTACTCGGTCATGTCCTCGCTGAGGATCAGCAGGTGACCCCACGCGCCAAGATACCGTTGCAGATCTGTGATCGGCGCATCGGTCGATGCGTTCGCAAAACGGAACACGAGGTCGATTTCTTCTCCGCCGAGAAACTGCGCCTGGTCGTTGAGCAGCTCGACCTTCACCCCGTCCGCGCTCCTGACCCACGGCGGATCGGGTGCGAGCCTGGCCTTTGACGCTACGAGATCGGTTTCGATACCGGCAGTGACGATGGGTGTCGCCACGATTTGCGCACCGCCGCCAAGTGGAAGGAAATCCGAAAACAGCGTGTAGTGCCCGGCCTTGGGGAGCGTGTGTTCGATGACGAACGACCCATCAGCCTGCTGCTCGGGATGAATGTGTGCAAACTCCTCCATGTCGCGGCTGACGACGAACAAGTGAAAGATCTTGTCGTGCACAGTGGCGAAGTCCTTTACCTGCGCACCGGTCACCGGGTGACGCACCGCGAAGCGGAATGTCGTTCGCTGCCCGGCCTTCACCACCCGCGGCGACGTCTCCAGGTGCAGCCGGAAATCGGGCATGGAAATCGGGCCCCCAGTCACCAGCACCATGCTGCAGCGCGGGCACTTCCCGGGCGTCGCCGACATGACATCGGGGTGCATCGGGCACACGTACACGGGTGTCTCGGAACCCGGCGCGGCACTCTGGGGTGCCGGCGCAGATGGGGTCTGTGCGCCGACCACGGCGGCAGCAATCATGCTCAGCAGAAAAGCGCGCACGACTTCATAGTAACGTGACGGCGCCATTGGCCAAATCGCCAGTAAGATCACTCAGATCACTAGATCACCAGATCATTAGATCAAGATTTACCGATCATGCCGCCGCTGCCCGTACCACATCGGCAGGTAGCGACGGTCCTTCAGACCACCCAATCCGCGCGGTAAGAGCACCGCGAGCATGCGCAGCATCTCGAGTGCCGAGTAGGTTCGCAACTTTCGCCCGGATGTGATGACCGGCTCACGAAGCACCACGAATCGTCCGATTCGTTTGAGCGCTCGGCTGAGAGCGATTTCTTCGGTGGCGTAGAGACGTGTGTCGAATCCACCGACTGCCTCGAAGGCCGGCCTCGTCGCGAAGACAAAGCAACCCGCGGCGAGCCTCCCTACGCGCATCGTCCACCTCGTGACGGTGACGAGAGGCCGCGCCCAAAACGGGAGCGGGCCTTCCCACTGGACCATCGCCCCGCCCCCAACGGCACCATCACGCATGGCTCGTAACGCGCTGGCCAGGACTTCCGGAGTGACCAGTGTGTCCGCGTCGATGAACACCAGGAACTCCCCGTTCGTGGCTTCCGCACCTGCATTGCGCACAGCGGCGATCTGGCGGAGATCCACTGTCAACACCCGTGCGCCGCCTTTCGTCGCGATCAGGGCTGTGTCGTCGGTTGATGCGTCGTTCACGACAACGATTTCGAAGGGTTCGTTGAGGGTCCGGGCGGACGTGGCGATGGCGTCGATCGTGGCGCCGATCAGTCGTTCCTCGTCGTGGGCGGGAACGACAAAAGAGATCATCGCGGGGTAAAGTCCCGCGCTAGGGATCGCGCGGAGGGCGGCGGACCTCCACTTCCACGACCTCGGCAGCATCCCCGACGGCTTGAACGTGGTGGGGGACATTTCCCTCAATCCACGCGAAGGCGCCCGGCTTGTCGAGTGCGACTTTCGACGCGCTCGCAGCGAGGGCCCGCCCGGAGACGAGCACAACGACAACCGGATTAGCGTGCCGATGCGCCGCCGGCGTTGCCGTGGGGGCCCACCGATAGCCACGGAACCAGCGGTTGGTGATCTCTGGCTCCGTCTCGAAACCCGCGCTTGGCTCTGTCCTCTCGTCGCCGGCAGAGCTGTTGGTAATGCCAATCAATCGAAACAACGACTCGCCCACATTGTTCACACGATGTGTGAGTGGCTGGGTGACGTAGCTCGTGGTGCTGGTCATGCGCCCGGGCCGAACCGGCGCAATCTGCGGGAGGGACCCTCTGGTTGCGACGGGTTCGGTTTGCTGCGACGCGCCGCCGCCCGTCCAATCACGTCCGAGAGTCTGGCTGCGCGTCTGCGAAGCACTCATCGACACATAGAGAATTGGATCCGTATGCGTGTGATACAGGGTCGTGTCGCCAGGCGGGATCTGAACATCGAGAATCCGCGTCCCAGGTGACTCGAACACCAGATGATGCCGTGGTTCCTGATGAACCGGAACGACCTTGTCATCCTGCTGCGCGCCAAGTATCGCGACGAGGGCGAGCAACGTGAGGGTGACGACGGCGATCGGGCGGCGTGTGTGGCGCATGGCGAATTTTAACAGGGCTCAGGCTCAGGCCCAGGCCCCAGGCAAGGCACAAGGCACAAGGCAAAGGGCAAAGGGCAAAGGGCAAAAGAAACTAGCGTCTCTTCGGCAGGCGGAGCTCGTAGACGCGGTTGCCCCACGTTTCGAGGTCGATCGCGATCGACGAGGCAACCAGCTCACCGCCTGGCCGCCGAACGCGCGCTTCCAGATATACCCGTGTCACTTCAGTTACCCCGAAGTGCAACGGGCTGTCACTCTGCGCGTTATACCCGGACCCGGCGTCAACGAGCCGTTTGCCAAGAGTCACGTTCGTGCCGTTGACGAACAGGCTGACTTCGGTGCCCGCAAGTGTCGACCGGCCGGCCTCGTCGAGTACTTTCACGTGCAACGCACGTTTTATTGAAACCCGATCCAGCGAGTTGCGCAGCAGCCAGTGCATGCCGTCCTTCTGCACGCCGGTCAGCGCCAGGTCGAGACGGCCGTCGAGATCGTAGTCGGCCCACTGTGCGCCGTGATCGCTCAGAGGCGAGCCCACCTCTGGTGGTGTCACGTCCTCGTAACGGGCGGCGACGTTACGGAACAGATAATCGCGATACTGCTGACCCCCGGTGACCGTTCCGTTGACATACAAGTCGAGGTCGCCATCGTTGTCCATGTCACCGAACGCGCAAGTGTCGTACCGCGCGTCGATGGCGATGCCCCACGACAGTGACGCGTCCTCGTATTTGCCCTTGCCTCGGTTGACGAACAAGCCGTTTCTGCCGTAGTTGGCAAAGAACAAATCGAGGTGGCCATCGTTGTTGACGTCGGCCACACAGGGCCGGACCGTCCCGTTCGCCTTGTCGTTCGGAGTGCGGCCTCCCCATGCGACACCGGCCGCGCCGGCCACGTCAGCGAATCGCCCGTCGCTGTAGCTGTAAAGCCCGTTCGCGTCGCCGTCCATGTTCCCGGTGATCACGTCAAGGTCGCCGTCTTCGTCGTAATCGAACCAGACTGCGCCAACGGTCCGGCGCGAATCCGCGAGACCCACGTCAGCGGCGATGTCCGTAAAGCGGGACCCTTCGTTCCGAAACAGCGCGTTCGGTCGATCGCGAAAGGCCACGAACAGATCGAGATCGCGATCGCCGTCGAAATCCACCCAAACGGGTTGACGCACAGCGCCCGTGGCAACGCTCAGGCCGGCCGTGTTGGTGTCGTCCTGGAACACGCCCTTGGTGTTCCGGTAAAGCCGCAGGACCGACTGTTCGGCGGCTGGCGTAAAGCCGACCAGGAGATCGGGATCGCCGTCGGTGTCGGCATCTCCCCACGCGGCGGCACGGGTGGGCCTGGTGTCCCCAATCCCTGCTGCGGTGGCCGCATCAGTAAAAGTGCCTTTGTCATTGCGATAGAGCCGATTGGGTATCCCGTCGAAGCCAACGAAGAGATCGAGGTCGCCATCCACGTCGTAGTCGGCCCAGGCATTGACGAACGCCCCACCGGCGGCAAAGAGGTCTTTTTGCACGTGTTCGAAGTGGGGTGTTTGCGCGGCATACATCAACGTCACGGTCCCCGCGGTGATGACCGGAAGGAAGGCGGCCGCAACGAACGATCGTAAGATCTTCACGTGAACCGACAGATTCTACTTCTGCTCACGCTTCTTACGGCCACGACACTTCATGCGCGCCAGGGTTCACCGTTTCGTGTCGAGGAAGCCTCGATTGCCGACATCCAAGCCGCCATCAAGGGTGGTCGTGTCACCTGTCGCTCCCTCGTTGAGCAGTACCTGCGCCGCATCGAGGCGTACGACAAAAACGGACCGGCCCTCAACGCGATCGTGTTGACCAATCCCGACGCGCTCAAAGAGGCGGACGCACTCGATCGGCGCGCGACAAGCACCGGTTTCGTTGGCCCATTGCATTGCGTGCCGATCATCGTCAAGGACAACTTCGAAACCATTGGGCTCCAGAGCGCCAACGGGTCGCTCTCACTGTCTGGCTTCGTCTCGAAGAAGGACGCCTTTCAGGTCCGGCGCGTGAAAGAGGCAGGGGCGATCGTGCTGGCCAAGTCCAACATGGCCGAGTGGGCGTTCACACCCTACGAGACGCTCAGCTCGATCCTGCCCGGTTACACGAAGAATCCCTACGCGCTCGATCGTGTCACGGCCGGTTCGAGTGGCGGTACCGCGGCGGCTGTTGCCGCGAGTTTTGGCGCCGTCGGCCTCGGGTCTGACACCGGCAATTCAATCCGCGGCCCCGCATCGCACCAGGCGCTGGCCGGCATTCGATCGACGATGGGACTGACGAGTCGAGCCGGCGTAATGCCATTGAACCTGCTGGCGGACATTGCCGGACCCATGGCTCGGACTCTTGCAGACGCCGTCGCGGTCTTTCAGGTCATCGTCGGCGAGGATCCAGACGATCCTGTGACGGCAGCCTCACGCGGCCGCGCTCGGGAGAACTACGCGTCGGCGCTCGTGCGAGCCGGCTTGCGTGGCGCCCGCCTCGGCGTGCTTCGGCAGGCCTACGAGCGTGAATCCACCGACGCGGAAATCGTCGACGTCTTCATGCGCGGCGTCGAGGATCTGCGCCGGGCGGGAGCGGTTATCGTCGATCCGGCGCGTATCGAAGGACTCGAAGCCATCCGTCGCGCACAGGGCGTCGGCCCGTGTATGGGTTTCAAGTACGACATCAATCGCTATCTCGCATCTCACGGGGATCAGGTGCCCGTGAAATCGCTCGCGGATGTTGTGAAAGCAGGACGCTTTCATCCCACCGTCCAGCGTCGGCTGGAGCAGGCAAACGACGGTGTGGAGAACGGGCCAGACACTCCGGCATGCAAAGCGGAAATGGATTACCGCGAGCAGGTACGCGCGGCGGTGTTGAAGATGATGGATGCACAGAAGCTGGACGCGCTCGTGTATCCAACCTGGAGCAATCCGCCGCGGCTGATCGGCGATCTCAACACGCCGCACGGCGACAACAGCCAGTTTTTCTCGCCGACCACAGGGTTCCCGTCGATTCAAGTCCCGATGGGGTACACGCGTGGATTGCTGCCCGCGGGGATGACGTTCTTCGGCCGCGCGTGGTCGGAGGAGACGCTGATCCGGCTTGCGTACGCGTACGAGCAAGCCACGCAACACCGGCGATCGCCTCCCACGACACCGCCGCTTCGGTGATTGCTGGGCTCAATTTTGCCTCGGGGGGTGGTCCCAAGCCGAGCATGGCCGCGCCGCAGATGACGCAGAAAATTCAGCCGCAGATGACGCAGATGACGCCGATCAGATTAGAGAAATGCAGCCGCAGATGGCGCCGATGGCATCGATAGATTAGAGAAATGCGGCCACAGATGACGCAGATGACACCGATCAGATTAGAGAAATGCAGCCGCAGATGGCGCAGATGGCATCGATAGATTTAGAGATGCGGCCACAGATGGCGCAGATGGCATCGATAGATTTAGAGATGCGGCCACAGATGACGCAGATGACACCGGCTCGGAGGGTCTTACCGAATTTCCATCAGGTGCGGGACTCTAGCTCCAGCTTTTGCCCGTGGCGGGCCTTTTTGCCAACGCGATCGGCGTTATCTGCGTCATCTGCGACCCTGTGAAAAAGGCCAGCGTCATCTGTGTTATCTGCGGCTTGCGAAAAAAGATCAGCGTTATCTGCGTCATCTGCGGCCTTCTGAAAAAAGGCCAGCGGTCATCTGTGTTATCTACGGCGTGCGAAAGAAGATCGGCGTTGATCTGCGTCATCTGCGGCTTGCGAAAAACGGATCGGCGTTATCTGTGACATCTGCGGCTTCTCCCATCTGCGGGTCAGACAGAGACCCCTACCGCACCCGGATTGTCACGTTATTCGTATACGCGGACACTCCCACCGTGTTGAACGCCTGTGCGCGATATACCCATTGACCGGCGGCCTCGGTGCGCGAATGGGAAACGGCGTTAGCCGCGACGGTGGCTATCCGTGAGAACTGCAGCGTTTTTGCCTTCGCTGCCCGCTCGACGTGAAACCCGGTTTCGTTGGTGGAGTTGTCGGCCCATTGCAATGTAAGCACGCGCCCCGTCGCAACGGAGGCGGTCAGACTCGATGGCGCTGCGGGCGGCGTTGCGCCCGCACTGGCCGTGATGGAAACAGTTGCCGTATCTGTGGCGCCCCCGTTGTCGGTCACCGTCAATGTCACGGTGTAAGTACCTGCGTTCTGATAGGTATGGCTTGGCGCGGGTCCCGTCCCACTGCCTCCGTCGCCGAATGTCCAGGCATAACTTGCAATGGTGCCATCCGGATCTGTGGACGCATTCCCGCTGAACGCCACCGCGAGCGGCGCTACTCCCGACGTTGGTGTCGCCGTTGCGCTTGCCACTGGGGGCTGATTCACCGGACCGCCGGATGCCGGAATGACCAAAAGCGTGATGCTCTGAGCGGGCACGCTCGCTGAGAGGGACTGGCCAGCAAGGGTGAGGTCCGCCAGTCGCGTGATGCTGTTGGACGACGTGAGTTGCCATCGCTGGACGGTGGGCCCGGGTGTCATGCCGGCCAGGTTGACGGTGACCGGCGTCGATCCCGACAAGACCTTCGAGATCACCATCACAGTGACCGCGCTGTCGCTCGATCGCTGGGCCGCAAAGACGGAGAGGTTGTCGGCATTGCCGGTGGACAGCGCGCGAACGCTCGTGTCGCCAAACGTCGAACCGCTTCCATCGTAGTTGCGGTACATCTTCATCGCCTTGTAGGTCGGGGTCGTCGTGGCTGGTGTGGTCCAGCGCGCCCCGATATCCAGTCCTTCGCGGCCGAAGATGCCGTAGATGTCTGCTTGCGTGGTTGCACCGTTGATGTGATTCTCGGCGCCCCAGTTGTACTCGGTAATCCCGATCGGCGTGCCCACGTAGTAGTACGAGTTCGCCAGGTTCCGCAGGCGCGGAATCAGTTGCACCTCGTCGTTGATCCACGTTTCGTCGATGTACGACGGATCCCAAAGCGACCGCGTCGAGCGGTTGCGCCGCAGCTGCATCGTCTGGCTCACATCGTTCTGCGGCCAGAACTCGCCCCCTTGTGGGTAGTAGTGGACGGTAAAGACGTCAATTACCCGGCGTCCGTCGAGGTCTGAACGCGTCTTCAATTCCTGGAGCAGCCAGGGCAGATAGTCCATGCCGCCATGCGCCGCCCGATCCGGGAGGAAGTTCCACCCGTGTTGCGAACCGTATTGCTGATCGTACCCGCTGAAAATGTAGCCGCTCCAGCCCCACTCCTCGGGGCCCACGACGAGCGCATCCGGGTCGAGCGCTTTGATCGCGCCCGAATAGACGATCATCGAATCGCGCACCTGCTCCATCGTTGCGCCCGTTGGCCACACGTCGCGATGGGTGGAGTGCCAGATGCTGTGCTCGTTGTCGAGAATGTAGTACTTCAACCCTCCGCTCGCAGCACCGCCGAAGCGCTGAACAAAATGCGAGACCCAGCCGGCTTGAAGCGTCGTGCTGTTGAGCACGTTGGCATCCAGCGGATTGTTGCCGACGATCGGCTGGCCACCGTGCATGCCGTTGCACGCCTGCGGGAACCATTGCCAGTCGCAATCATCCTGGGGGCCATACACGCGGCTGTCGAAGCTGGCCAGCTTCGATCGGTTGGACCCAAGCCTGGCCACGTATTCGATGATCGGGATCGTGATCATCGGCTCTGCGCCCCCGGCCCGACTCGACAGCACGAAATCATCGCCACGTTGACCCGGTGTCGCGCTCGATTCCGCGATGCTCTGAAAATACCAGTCCGCGCCACGATTGTCGGCATTCAGCTCCCAGTTGTACCGCGACGTGTTGTTGCCGCCGTATCGATGGAGCCGGACGTTGAGGTCCTGTAATTGCGCGGTCGTGCCGTACGCCACACCGTAGACCGCCGGATTGATGGCCCGTCGATTCGCGGCGGCGTCCACGTTGACCGTGACAGCAGGGTTCTGCGCCTGCAGAACTGCCACAGCTGCTATGAGCCCCGTGGGTATGACTAGGTAAGGCCGGAGTCGGTTTCGGTTCATGGCTTGCCCAAAAATGAAGTAGAAGAGTTGTAAACGTTCGGGCATTTCAACGACGCATGAATGATGCGCCCGGGTCGGAGAGCTCTCGGGCGCAGAGGTCGCTCGCAAGGACTATTCCACGCCGGAATTGCATCCAAGGTCGTCTGACCGCCGTCGTGGAGTTGTAGTGATGTCCTAGCGATGCTTGGTTCTGGCCTTGGCGCTGTCGATCAGTCGCCAGAATTGTGCCTCGTTGAGCAGCGTGATGCGCTGGCCCTTCTCCCGTAGCCGCTTGATTTCCATCAGTTTTCGACCCGCATCGCGACCAGCAGCCTGAAGCTTGTTGGGCCGTCCGCGCACGACGACGGTCGTTTGTGCCGACGGGCCGCTCTGGACGGTCGCGCCGGCCCTTCGCGCGGCTTTGGCGGCAGCGTCGCGCGTCGTTTTTAGGATTCCGGTGAACACAAGACGCGCGTCTTTCAGCGATCGGATCGCGCCGGCTCTCAGCGACGCGGGCGGATTGGTGAGGGCGTCGATCAGTTCGTCGGCGCTCTCGTATCGCTTGCGACGTTCGGCGATGCAGCGGTACACGATCTCTTTCAGATGATCGCTGCAGTCGAGGCCGCGGACCTCGTACTTGCGAATGCGCTCGTGCGCGTCACCCTTGACGAGCATGCCCAGCAACTGGCCGACTTGGTACACATCGTCTCGGGCCTGCCACTTGGGCGCGGCCCCGTCGAAAATGTCGCTTGGCGCCATATGTGGATTCATCGTGCGCGCCGTGACGCCTCGGCGGTCGCTCTGGGACCTGACGATCCCGAAGTCCCCAAGCTTGAGACGTGAACCGTCGCAAACAAAGACGTTGAGCGGTGTGAGATCGCGATGCAGCATTTGGCCGCGGTGCAGCTTGCCGAGTACCTGGAGAATGCCTGCGATCTCACGGCGCACCGTTGTCTCGGACCATTGCTTGCCCGTTCGACGGAGAAACGCGCTCAGGTCACCGTGCCGCGCGTATTCCAACACGAGGCAATACCGAATCCCGCCTTCCGCGGCGGGCAGCGGAAACGTGTCGAAGACGCGGATCGCACGTGGATGGTCGCCCAGAAGCTGCCCGAAATACGCCTCGCGCAGCCATCCGTCGATCCGCTCACTCACTTTGATGCAGACAGTCTCCGGCACTTTCGCCGATCGACCGAGCCTGGTAGCAAGATAAACCTGTCCGAAACCGCCTTGACCGAGAAGGGGGCCGACTCTGTACTGCAACTGTGTTTCAGGGCTTGTCACCAACTGCGAGTGCGCCAGGAGCGGTGCCGTGTCTCTGTGGCGGGCGCCGCTCAGCGCCCTGGTCCGTGTCGTAGCGTTGCTCGCGTGTTTCTGCATGGACTGATCAGGATAGCTCGCTTCGCTCGGGGTAGGACCCTCTGGGTAGGACCGGCGCTCCTCGCGCCGGTGGGACGCTCACTTCGTTCCCGGTGGGACGCTAGGTGGGACGAGCGCCTCCTTATTCGCGCGAGCGGCGGCGTGGCGCGGATCGAGTCGCAGCGCCTCGTCGAGGTGGCGGCGCGCCAGCGCAATGTTCCCCGAGTGCACGAGCGCGACGGCCAGATTGACATGGGCGTCTGCGTGGCGAGGGTCAGCCTCGATCGCGAGCCGCGCGAACTCTGCGGCCCGATCTGGTGTCCCTGTCTGCAGCATGACGGCAGACAGATTGGTGTACGCGTCGGGCGACGCTGGGTCCAGACGAATCGATTCCAGAAGCTGTGTCGTAGCTTCGTCCACATGCCCGCGTCGCGCCAATAAGGAACCGAGGTTATTACGTGCGCGCGCAAGGCCTGGGTTCAATGCGATAGCGCGTCGATAACTGGCCTCCGCTTCCGCGTCTTGCTTGCGTTGCTCGAGCACGAACCCGAGGTTGTAGAAACCGACCGCATCGTCTCCGGCGGCGAGCGCACGGCGCAACGTCGCTTCCGCTTCGTCAAGGCGTCCAAGGTCGCTGTAGCACTTGCCGATCTGGACCAGTGTCTGCTGCTCGTCGCCGGACATCTGTAGATGTCGCGCGAAGAACGGCAGCGCGTCGGCGGGTCGTCGGAGCTGCTGCAGCACCGCCCCCATTTCGTACACGACGTCCGGATTGTCGGGGTCGGCGTCCAAGGCGCGGCGCACCAACCGCTCACGGCGCGCAGAATCACGCACAAGGTCGAGGGCGGCAGCGTGCCTGAGCAGCAACACGCTGCTGCGAGAGATGTCGACCAGGGCGTTCAGCAGCGGGTCGCTCGGCGCGGCGTAGGCCCGGAGGGCGGCAGCGCGAGTCGTGTGTCGTTCGGCGTCGGCGTCCCGGCCCTGCGCGCGCAGGGCGTCAGCCATGAGTCGCTGTGCGGCGCCGAATTGCGGGTTCGCTGTGATCACCTGCCCGAGAATGCGTTCGGCCGCGGGGGCATTTCCCCGGTGCAAGGCGGCACGAGCGCGGCCAGTGCGCGCGTAGGGCATGACCTGAGCGTGCTCGCTGTTTGCCGAAGCGCTGCTTTCAGCACGGGCGTACGCTGCATCAGCATCTTCGTAACGCGCCTGCTTGAACGCCGTCTCGCCAAGACGCCACCACGCAAGAGCGAAATGCGGCTGGGCCGTGACGACAGCCTGCAGCGCCTCTGCAGCATGCACGGCGTCACCGCGTTCCAAGTGAACGAGCGCTTTGTAGTAGGTCCAACGCCAGTTTGTCGGCTCGAGTTCTGCAGCGAGCGTGTACGCCGAAGCAGCCTGATCGTAGAAAAGGTCCGCATGATAAGCCATTGCGAGCGCGCCGACCGACGCGGCGTCTGTCGGAGATCGGCGCGCGTCTGCATCGGCCTTCACAAGCTGCTCGACCATTGCCGCCGGAAGGTCACTGGCGTCTGGCATCGAGGGCAGTCTGGCCGCAGCAACGGTTCGAGACGAGTAATTCCACGCGAGATAGGCTGCGGCAGCCACAGCAACAGCGGTCATTACAATGAGCACTCTGCGACCCGGACGTCGCATCGCTCGGCGATTAGCGACTCGGGACCGGTTGGTCATACCTCCAGAGCGTGACTCTGGACATTCGATCGAACGGGCGGTTCAGATGCAGACCGCCGGTAACCAGATCGGTTCGGCCATCGCCGGTCAGATCGGCGGCGCCGAGGGTAATGAGATGCGTTGGTGCGTTTGCGAGGGGCCGGAGCGTGAACGTCATATCGCCGGCATTCTCGAGCCAGACGAGGCTCTGCGCTGCCTGGCTGTTCCAGTCGTTGTAGGCACTGACGACGGCAATGTCAAGGTCGCCGTCCGCGTCGAGGTCGGCGGCCTGCGGGCTCGAAGCGCCCGAAAAGTCGGCAATGCGGTGCACGTCGAACACCAGCGAACCGCGGTTCTCGATCCAGTGCACACCGTGCCAAGGCCTGCCGCCGCCCGTGGCGTAGTCGAACCCGTCTCCGTTGCTGTAGAGAAAATCAATGTCGCGATCCCGGTCGAGATCGACTGCCGCCAACCAACTGGAGCCGAAGTCGTCGTTGGTGGAGCCCCACACAAGCCGTGTCTCGAACCGTCCACGCCCGGCATTGACGTAGGCATAGATCTCTTCCCACTCCTGGCTGACGAGCGAAGTGATGTCCAGGTCCCCGTCACCGTCCAGATCAGCAATCTCCACGTTGATGGGGCCGGACAGGTTCTGAAGGATGACGCTGGTGAATCGCCACCGGCCTTCGTTTCGCATCCAGCGTGTCTGCCCCTCGTTATAGCCGAACTGCGCAACGGCGAGGTCGAGATCGCCATCGCCGTCAAGGTCGCCGGCCCGGACGTCCGACACGCGGGCGATCTCGTTGATGAGCACCCGGTTGACGAACTCCCCCTTGCCGCGGTTTTCGAGCGCGACCACCGCGCCGATTTTTGCGTTGCTGGGGAAGAGCACTCCGAGGCTGGCCACCATGATGTCCAGGTCCCCATCCCGATCGAGGTCCGCGGCCTCAGCGTGTGCCGGCGCAAGTACCGTGTCCCCGATCGCCCTTTCCGTGAAGGTCCCGAGCGGCGATTGTCGAATCCACACGACGCGATGTTGCAACAGGTCGCAGGCAATCACGTCCATGAGGCCGTCGTCGTCGAGATCCACCGGCTTCACGTGTGCGATCTGAGGACGCTCGGGCGCTGTAAGAGTCGAACCGATCGGCTGTGGGGTAAGAGAGATGGTTGGCCCGGTTGGTGAAGGTGTTGGACTCGTTGGGGCGGGACCCGACTGACAGCCCAACGTGTGCAGAAGCACGACGACAATCGGGAAACCCAGCGTTCGGCCGAACACTGAAGGCGAGGCGAAAGCGACGAGTCTCACCCGAAGGGTCCTAGCTTGGCGCTCGTGTCACTTTCACGATCTTGATCGGTGGTGTCAGCCGTTGCGCTTCGGTATTGGTGGTCCGGTTCGTGGATGAGGGCGCCGTTTGAATCTTGCGGACGACATCCATCCCGGACACGACGCGGCCAAACGCGGCGAATCCCTGGCCGTCGGGATTACGCATCCCTCCGAAATCGAGCGAGGGTTGATCGTTGATGCAGATGAACCAGCCAGATGTGGCACTGTCGGGCCCCCCGCGAGCCATCGAGACAACACCATCCTTATGTGTGATGCCCGTGATGCTGGTTCGCTCGAGCGCGATGGGGGGAAAGCCGCTCTTCGCTTGATCCGGGTTGACACCAGCCTGAATCACCTCGATCTTGATCGTGCTTTCGGGCTGGTTATCCATCTTGACCGTCCGATGGAACGTCCCGCCGTTGAAGTGCTCGGCATCGACGTACTTCAGAAAGTTCGCCGAGGTGGCCGGCGCCTTCGCCTGATCGACTTCGATGACGATATCGCCGAGCTCAGTTTGCACGAGGACCCGGACGGTGTTCGCCTGGGCTCCCAGGGACGTCGTACTCAGTGCGAGAGCGACGACCAGAAGGCAGCGTTTGAACATAAGCACTCGAAACAGATACGAACTGGCCTCAGAGTCTCAGATCACCAGATCACCAGATCACCAGACTATGAGCCTCTGAGGCCGCTCCGTCAGAATCGATATGTCGCCGCGAACTGGAACTGCCGGCCCGGGAAGACGTTGGCGCCCCCCGCATGCTGGCCGAACCTCGCGTTCCCGACCAGAGAGAGCAGCTGATAGCCGCCCGCGAGCAGGTTCTGGTTGTTGAACGCGTTGAACATCTCGGCGCGAATCTCGATCCGGTCTGGTCCCACAGCGAACGTTCGGGCCAGGGACATGTCCGCGTAGTTAATGAATCTCCCGCGCTCCGTGTTCCGTGCTCCCGGCTGACTGAACTGGCAACCGCGCGAACTGCAGCCCCCCGTCAATCCACCTCCTGTCGGGTCGCCAGCGTACCGGATCGTATACGGGCTTCCGCTCTGGTGGTGCGACACCGCACTGAGGCGCCAGCCGCTCAGCACAGGTCCGTCGCCTGGGAGGTTCCACGTGGCGCTCGTCACGAGATTGTGTGGCGTGTCCGCCCCTGTTGGCCCGCGATCGAGCTCCGGATCGGCGCTGTTTTCTGGGGAGAACCAATGATTCAACCGATCCTCCGAGTTCGATCGGGTATAGGACGCCATAAGCACTAGCGGAGTGGTCCGATGCTGTATCGCGATGCGCACACCTTCATACCAGGATCGGCCTTCGTTGGTGAGCAAGTCCATACGCCTGAAGCCGTTCGGCACCGGCCTAATCGGCCGAGTCGCGTCGGCCTGCGCTTGGGTGCGGATCGTCGCGCTCGGATTCGAGGCGAGGGCCGCGTTCAGGACGTCCTTCGGAATTGGCGCCGCCTGGTTCATGTCGAGGAACCCATGTTTGACGCCGCGGTTGATATTTGCATCCACTTGCATGGCCGTACGCGGCCCAAGCTGGCGCTGGAACCCCACACTGGCCTGCCACGCGTGCTCGTTCTCGAGATCCGGCGAGATCTCCTGAATGTCGCGCGGGGGCAGCACCGCACCCGGCGGGAACCCCGGCAACGCGTTCGGGAATGTCGGGAACAACGGGTCGGTCGGCGCAAGCGAGACGGTCACCTGGCCGTTGCGGCCACCCACGCCGCCCTTGACGATGGTAAAGATCGCATATTGCTGCGTGAATCGTCCGACCCCGCCGCGAATGGACCATTTCTGATCACCCTTGGGATCCCACGCGAACCCGATTCGGGGGTCGACATTGTTCATGTCCGTACCCGCCGGCCAATCGGGGATGCCCTTGATGATCTCGACGTCATAACGAATTCCGAGGTTGAGTGTCAGATTGGGGCGCGCACGCCAGTCGTCCTGCAAGAAGCCCGCGATCACATAGGCCTTGGGAAACATGAGCGCGGCCTCTGGGACCAACGCAAACGACTGCTGAAATTGGAACGGATTCGGCGCCGCTGAAGGGGAGCCCGTGAAACGGTACACGCCATTTTGCAAGGGCTGATACAACTGTTCGGTCACGTCATAGGTGAACGACGCACCGGCCTTCAACGAGTGGTTGCCCTTCCACAACGACACCGTGTCTGAAATGTCGTAGGTCTCCTCGGGCAACACGCCCCACGTGCCGAAGTCGTACCCGCCGGTGGTGGCGTAGCCCGCCCGCTGGATCGAGACGCAATTGCACTTCGCGGCGCGGCGGTCGGTGTAGCGCGAGTACTGACCGCGGACCTCGTTCAAAAATTTATCGGATACGACGGTCAAGAAGTTGCCGTGGATCGTGTCGACGTTGTTGTCCCACAGGAAGCCCGTGCCGGGCAGGGAGAAGCCCCCGCCCTCGTTGTCCTTCTTCCACCGCACCATGTTGTAGCGCACGCCCAGCGAGTTCCTTTCCGAGAAGCGCACGTCGCCTTTGAAGTGACCCTGATGCTCATCGGCCGGCGTAGGCACCACGAGGCCGAACGCTTCTGGAGAAGTGACCACCACCTCGCTCCGCTCGCGACGGCGCTCATAACTGCCGAAGTAGAACACTTTGTCCCTGATGAGTGGACCACCGACGGTGCCGCCGAACTGCTGTTGGTTGTACGGCGCCTTTACCGGGGTCAGGGGTGGCGTGGCGTCCCAGTCGCCGGGCCTGACCATCACGAATGCCGAGCCATTGAGCTCGTTGGTGCCGCTCTTGGTGATCATGCTCGCGACGCCGGCGGAGTGTCCGCCGAATTCGACGGAAAACTGGTTCGAGATGATCTGAACTTCTTTGACCGTTTCGATCGCGAAGCCGCTGGAGCCAAGCTGCGGCGCGCGCTGTAGCGTCAGCCACTTGGAGTGGTTGTTCGTGCCGTCTACATACGTGCCGAAGTTCCACACTTCCTGGCCGCCCACATTGACCGCGTTCGAGCCAGTTCCCGCCGCGACGACGTTGGAGTCGAGCGTGAGGAGCCGGAAGTAGTTGCGCTCCTTGGACGGGAGGTTCTCAAATGCCGCGCGGTCGATAGTGGTCGATACCTCCGCCGATGTCGTCTGCACGATCGGCGCGTCACCGGCAACGGTGATGGTCTCCTGCACCGACGACAGTTTCAGCGTGAAGTTCAACACGACGTTCTGCCCGGCGTTGAAGACGAGGCCTTCTCGTTTCTCGGTCGCGAACCCGGCGATCTCGACCTGCACGCTGTACCGACCCTCGGGCGGCAGCGCGCGGACCACGAATCGTCCGCCAGCATCAGTCGTGACGGTCCGAGTGAGACCGGTGGATGTGTTCTGAACCGTTATCGTCGCGCCCGGCAGGACAGCCTGCTGGGCATCGATCACGACCCCTTCGAGCGCGAAGGTGGGGTTCTGTGCAAACGCGGATCGATCCGCGGCGCTCACGAACAAAATCAGTACCGCAAGCCCGTACCGCCAAGTCAATGCCTTACGCATATCGCGCCTCCGAATGGGACACCAAGGTGCTGTGGTTGCTCAGGCTCCGAGGGTCGCCGAATCCTACCACTGGAAGGCCGCCCATGATCTGGGTGGGACGGTCGTTGGGACCGGCCATTTGGGCGGCGGTCCAGCGCTGGAAAAGGCCCATGGCCAATGGGGACAGTGAAAAGAATATCCGCGGAAGGGCGGAAAAGTGGAATACCACCCAGGAGTCGCGTCGCTGGCCGTGACTGGGCGGGCCGCACCGCCGGCCATCGGCCGGCGTGTGGCGAGGGATCAGGAGGGGCAGCGATAAAGGCAATCGAGCAGGGCACCGGCCTCTTATCGCTGCCCCTCCGGATCCCTTGCTCAGCGGGCTCTGGCTGGCGATCCAACGCTGGTCGCTCGCCGCGCTCGAGCAGACGTTCGCGTCGTATCGACGGGCGATTGACGACATCGTGACCCGGCTGCGCGCAGTTGACGCCGATCTGCAGGCCGCACTCACCGTTGAGCCGCTGCGCCCCGCTCGTTCCCGCTTCCGCGTTTCCGCGGATCGAAATGATTCATACGCGCTCACATGGCCGTGGATCTCGGCGACGCGTCTCGCTTTTCCGCCGCGCGGCACGTCATGGGGTTCAGCGGCTTGGTCCCCTCGGAGTATTCGAGCGGCGCGACGCAGAAACGGGGCGGGATCACTAAAACGGGCAATGCGCACCGCCGGCGGGTGCTGGTCGAAGCCGCCTGGCATTATCGGCATCGGCCGGCGATCGGTCTTCGGCTGCGGGCCCGCCAGGCTGCCGCGCCGCCCGCAGCGATTCGCTGTGCCTGGAACGCGCAGCATCGGCTGCACGCCCGCTATCGACGCCTGCTCGCGCGCGGCAAGTCACCACAGCTCGCGATCACGGCGGTCGCGCGCGAATTGTCAGCCTTCGTCTGGGCGGCGTTGACGTCGTGATCGGATCGGCCGAGTCGTACGGGAGAATCCTCGAACGTTCTATGCGATAGACGACTTCGGTCTCGAATTCGCGCTTCTAGAGTGAGGCAGCTCCTGGCGACTCACCGTCATGCGGTACCCAACCCGCGTATATCAGAGTGATCGATCGTCGCTGCCGCTCGGCTGATCCGATGACCGCGTCAACAACAAGGCCCGCTCCTCACGACGAGGAGCGGGCCCGGAGAACACGAACGAAGAACGAATCTACCCGCTCATTGACACCGGTCTTTCCATATCAGAACGTCACTTTCGCGCCGAGCTGAATCTGTCGCGACGTGGTTACCGTCGATGTAATGCGACCCCACGTGGGCGCCACAGTCGGTGAGCCATCGGCCGCCACCCCGGTGAACGCGATGCGTCCGGACGGAATCGCGAAATTCGGACGGTTGGGCACGTTGAACGCCTCGATGCGCACCTGCAGCGTGCGGCCGCCGCCCAACGGAAACGATTTCACCAACGAGGCATCGATCGACACGAGTCCCGGGCCGATGAGCGAGTTTCGTTCCAAATTGCCGCGTGTGTTCACGACTGGAAGTTGGAAACAGTTCACATCAAAGTACCGATCGGGACCGCCAAGCACTGGATTCGGCGAGCAACCCGCCTTCAGATCTGGACGCTCATGTCGCGAAAAGCCGGTGGTGTTCAGGTTGCCCGAGCGATTGAAGCCGAGCTCCACCGAAAACGGGTGACCGGAGCGCACCGTCGCAATCCCGTTCAACTGCCATCCGCCCAGCACAGCACCCGCCAGCCCGCGACGCCCCGAACCGAACGGGATGTCCCAGCTGGCATTGGCCGTGAAGTTGTGTCTGGCATGGAACGCCGACAACCCGCGATCGTGTTCGAGGTCATACCAGTCGGAGACGTACTGGACGTTGTTGCTGAAGTCCTGTGAATTGATCCCGCTGGCGTCGTCGGTGGATTCGGACAAGGTGTACGACACCTGCGCGCGCCAACCGCGCGAGTACTTCCGATTCAACGACAGCTGCGCCGAGTCATAAAACGACTTCGCGTCGGTCATGCGCTGCCAGATGCCGGTAAAGAAGGGGTTACGACGCCCCAGCTGCGGCTGATAGGTCTTGACGCCATTCACGATGGTTTCGGGCGCCAGGTTGGCGTCGCCCAGGCGAATGAGGTTGCGCCCGCGAGATCCGACATAGCCCACCATCACGTCCCAACTGTCACCGAGCGCGCGCTGAACACTTGCGTTGAACTGCATGATGTACGGGGTCTGCAGGTCGGAATTCACCGTCTGCAGCTGAGCGAAGATGTACGCGTCGGGATTGAAGTTGGCCACCACATTGGGGAACGGCGGGCTGGCGAGCGACGTGCGAGTCGTAAACGGCGGATTGAGGCTGCCCGAAAAGAAGTAGTACTTCGGCAGGATCTGGTCGTGGAAGATGCCGAATCCCGCGCGAACCGAGGTCTTCCCGTTGCCGAGCGGATCCCAGGCCGCCCCAACACGCGGCGCGAAGTTCTTCAGCGAGGGATTGTCGTGCCACGGGTCGCCGATGGTGACGGTCGTGTCGGTCACGTTGCGAAGATTCGAGATCTTGCCGTCGGCTTCGGTCGGCACCGTGACGGCCTCGTAGCGCACCCCCAGGTTCAGTGACAAGCGATCGGTGAGCCGGATATCGTCCTGCACAAACCCGGCGAACAACCACTGGCGATACTTGCGAATGGGATCGATCTTTCCGGGGACCGCGAAGTCCACGTTAGCGGGGCGACCGGTCAGAAACAGTTCGAGGTTGTTGAACGTGACGATGCCGCCCTTCTGACTCGTCGTGTCCTGGTTGAACTGGAGATACTGGAGTTGTCCGCCGACGCGCAGCAGTTGACGCCCGCTCGTCCAGATCAACATGTCGCTGGCCTGCCAGTTGTTCAGGCGATCGTTGCGAGGCAAGCGGAAGTCACCGGCCATCTCTGTGACCATCCCCAGGATCGTGAAGTAGCCAAACTGCTCACCCGGGAGCCAAGCCATTGATTGAGGAATGTCGATAGTGCGGCGGTTGTCGGCGAGCGACACGGACCGATTCAAGCCGATGCGCAGCTGATTGAGCATGGCTTGTGAAAAGGTGTGCTGATGCTCGCCTGTAACATACGTATTGCGCGTCTGCTCGTCGATCTTCGAGATGGGCGGCTTGTTGGCAGGAACGCGCATGACGTCGGCGCGGTCGTGCGTTACACGCACGAAGAAGCTGTTCGTCGCTGACGGCCGGTGATCAATCCGCAGCTGATAGAAGTGCTCGTCGGTCGGTTGCGTGTCGGAAAACAAATACTCGGCAGCGCCTCCGCCGAGCGACCGGCCGTTGGCACGTGGAAACAACGTCTCGAGGTAGCTGGGAATCGCCGGATGCAACGTGATGGGACGGCCAGCCAGAATCCCGCGACGAGCATCGTCGTCAGGGACCGCGGTGACGCCAGTGACGCCGAGACGCTCGACCAGCCCTTCGTAGGCCCCAAAGAAGAACGTGCGATCGCGTCGCACGGGACCGCCGACCACGCCGCCGAACTGGTGCCGTGTGAACTCAGGCTTGGGCTGCGACGGCGGATCGAAAAAGTTTCGTGCGTCGAGGACCGAATTACGATGGAACTCGAACGCCGAGCCGGTGTAGCGGTTCGCGCCTGAACGCGTGACGGCATTGAACACCCCGCCAGCCGATCGACCGAACTCCGCCGAGTAGGCATTGGTGAGGACCTGGAATTCGAGCACCGCTTCGACGCCGAGCAGCACGCCGGCGGCGGAGCCGGGCGTCTTGTTGTAGACGTTATTGATGTCGGTGCCGTCCAGCAGGAAGCTGTTCATCTCGGGCCGCGCCCCGTTGATCGAGATCTTCGGCGTCCGCCCGCCCACGACGTCATTGCCGGCGGCAAGGGCGGCCTGTACGCCCGGCTGGAGCAAAGCGAGTTGCTGAAATGATCGACCGTTGAGCGGCAGGTCTCGGATCTCACGCTCGCCAACCAGGCCGCTGACGGCGCCCGAGGTCAGGTTGATCGACACGCTGTCGCCGCGCACCTGGACTTCTTCCGCAATCACGCCAAGCTCGAGAGCGGTGTCGAGAACCGCCACCTGGCCGACAGCTAGGCGAATCCCGCGATGCACCAGCGGACGAAAGCCGGTGAGCGAGATGTGTACCTCGTATTCGCCGGGAGGGAGCGCCGGCACCTGGAAGTGTCCTTGAGCATCACTAGTCTGCTCGTACGTGGCGCCCGTCCCAACATTGCGGACGCTGATGCTCGCGCCAGGCAAGACCGCACCCTGAGCGTCTTTGATCGTGCCTCGGATTCCGCCGCCGACTACTTGCGCGGCGGTTGCTTCTGCACCGAGGACCACAACGAACGGAAGAATGACGGCTGAGGAAACGAGGCGGCGGGCGGCGGACGTCATGGCTACCTCCGCGAAAATGACAAGGGCCGACGCTAAGGCCGGCCCTCGAGTGCGACGCATTCCCGCCTCAAAGGCCGGTATGCGGAATTCGGCCGGCCCTAAAGGCCAGCCTCTACACACTAACCGCGACTGGCCGTCGTCGTTGGTGTGGCCATGATCTTCTTGAACGCGACCATGAACCGGTCCATCTCCTCTGGCAGTCCCACGGATACCCGAAGATGCTGCGTCATCGGTGGAAATGGCCGGCCGACGAGCACGCCCTCTTCGCGGAACGCCTGGATCACCGGCTGCACTTCACGGCGCAGGTGCACCATGAAGAAGTTGGTCTGCGAGGGAATGACCTCGTAGCCAAGTGCCTTGAGATCCCTGGCCGCCTTGTCGCGGCCCGCGACCGTCTTGGCCTTTGCCTCCGCCAGGGCTGGTTTGTTCTTGAGCGCGGCGACGCCGCCGTACTGCGCGAGCACGTTGACGCTGCCTGTCGAGAACGGGCGCATCTTCTGGAGAATCTCGGGCGTGGCCACGGCGTAACCAAGACGCAAGGCTGCCATCGCGGCAATCTTCGAGAAGGTGCGTGCGATGACGACCGGACGGCCCTCGGTGACGTATGGCATCGCGGTGGCATAGTTTGGATCGGTGACGTAGTGGTGATACGCCTCGTCGATCAAAACCGGCATGCCGGCTGGCAGACCATCGAGGAGCTGCTTGATCTCGTCCTTGGTCACGATCACACCAGTAGGATTGTTCGGGTTGCAGATGTAGACGAACCCGATTTCGCTCTGGTGCTTCTTCGCGGCGTCGAGGATCATCCCGATGTCCTGACGATAGTCCTTCGTCAGCGGCAGCTTGATGGCTTCGGACTTGATGTTCGACGCGTGCGCGTACACCGAGTTGTACGACGGCTCCACACCCAGCACTTTCTTCCCGCCCAACAGGAAGGTCGTCCCGACGACGGTGAGGACTTCGCCGGAGCCGGCGGTGATCATCACGTTCTCGGGTTTGACCCCGTCGAACTCGGCAATCGCCTGCTGGATCCCTGCGTTCGGATAGCCATATCGCCCGGCGTACTTCCAGGCGCCTTCCATGGCTTTCATGACCGAGTCGGGGATGCCCCAGTTGTTCTCGTTGTTGGAGAGTTTGGCCAGCGCGTCATACTCCGCCGCGGTGGGCTGCGACCGCGGTGCACCCGCAGGCCGTCCCTGACCGGCGGCGCGTCCCTGCGCGAACACGTCGAAACCTGCGCCCGAGCTGACATAGCCGAGGGCGGCCGCCAATCCGCCAACGAACTTGCGGCGCGAAACCGCGTCCTTGAACTCCATGCACTCCTCCGGGTTTTGAGCCGACCCGCGAATTCTACCGCTTTCTCGCCGCCTTGGCTCTGGCAATCCACGTCTCAGGCGGAATGCTGGCGACGAGTTTGCCAATGGCTGGAAGTGGTAGATCGTCTGGGGTTTGGAAGCGAACGCAGGACTTGCCCATGTCGAGCTTCTTGCCCGCTTTGGCGAAGCTTTCTTCAAGGAACCTTCGGTGTTTGGGGTCGCCGTACGGGCTCATGAGGTAGAGCGCGCAGTGGTTCTTCTGAGCCGCCAGTCCCGCGTAACACAGCGGCTGACCGTTATAAGTGTCCGGGTATCTTTTCAGCGGGATTTGGTACGTGATGGCGCCCCAATTGATCGCCTCCTCGTACCCCTTGGGAAGATGCTTGCGGATCACGCTCCGGACCTTGGCAATGACTCTCCGGCGATCCGCGGGCAGCGCCCGGAGATATTCCGTGACTGTGGCGGCTTTCCGTGTAGCCATGGCGCAGGATAGCAAACAAAACCGTGTTTTCGTGTCTTGGTGGCGGTCTTTTGGTTCGTCAGGGGACAATCCGGAACGGCACATGCTGTTCCACTTGCTTATCCGCGTTCATCGCGCGCACGCGCAAGACGTAGACTGCCGGTGCGAGACTCTGGAGCGGCACTTCGACCCTCACCTTGTTTTCAGTCGCCGCCGGCACGGGCAGTGTCACCAGCGAGTCACCTTTTTGATTGAGCAACTCCGCGACGAGTTCCGGCGCGCCTGCGGCGCTGTAGCACTCAATCTCCACCAACAACCGATCCGTCTTGCGGAGTCGTCGAGATGCGGCGGGCGTAGCTTGAGCCGTCGTCTGCAGCGCACGTAGCTCGAAGGCCGATCGCGCCAGCAGAAACCGTGGCGTTGCCAAAGCGAGCGGCTGCTTCGCGATGGCCGGCACGGACACGTCCTCGGGCCAGCGATCCAGCACCTCGTTTTTGGCGTCGTAGCTCGTAAACCGCAGGACTGATCTCCCGGGGCTGAGGGCGAACCGCGCGGTCGCCGGCGTTGTCGCGGTTTCCCGACGCGGAATCGACTGGCTGGCGCCGTCCGGCGTGCCGTCGTTGCGCAAACGCTCGACTTCGATTCGAGTCGCGGCATTTGCGCCCACTCGAGTCGTCGGATCCCAGGTGACTGTCACGTCGGTCAGCGATTCGTTGCCGCGCGTGAACCCAATCCAGACATCAGCCGTCCGCCCTGATCTGGGCTCGACGAGATTCGTGAGCGCGTCCATGACCTCGGTCGCAACGGGGGTGACGGGTGGAGCATTCAGTTCTTCGGACCGCGGCGCGTAATACCCACGGCGCGCGACGACGCGAACGCCGCGGCGCTTGACCTCGACGTCAATCTTGTGGAACTTGCCGTCGGCCATTTCGCGCTCCGGCGCATAGCCCACCAGGTAGTACGCGCTCGCGTCCTTGATCACGTCGTCGAGGTGCTCGGCATGATCGTTGGTGTTGTGAATGGCTCGTCCACCCGTTTCGTCCGAGAACCGGCGTAACACCATGTTGCCGCCGAACTCGCTTGCGCCGAGCGGCCGCGGGTCGAGCGTGTGGATGGTGACGTTGCCGCGGTTGGCCGACTCGACGACCTCCTCCATGCGGGGCCAGTTCGCGCTTCGCAGACTGACCGGCGGCCCCTGACTGATGAACAGAATGGACTTGCGCCCCTCGCGCAAGCCGCCGAGATGCGTGGCGATGGCATTCACCGCATCGAGCGTGACGCCCGCGCGCAACTCCCAGACATTGCGCTGGGTCTGCTGCGCTTCTTCAGCCGCGCTACGCACCGGAAAGAGCTCGCCGCGACGCCCTTCGAATTTCTGCACTTTCTGCATCAATTCGTTGCGATCGCGGGTGAACTCGAGGTGCGTCAACGGCGTGAGCGGATCCATTATTGCGACGAGATCGTACGGGCCCAGTTTTTCGACGAATGCTTTGAGCGTGCGCCGCAGCGGGATCATGATTTGCGGCGCTTTGTCCACGTGGTAGTCGTCGAGAAACAGGACGAACAGGCGTACGTCGTCGCGTGCCGCTTCGACCTTCGCGTGCGCTGCTGACCGAATCCGGATTGATTCCCGCAACTCGTCGGGCGGCGTGCCCGTGAGACGAATGAACTGTGCGGTCTCGACCGTCTGCAGAACGCCGTCCTCCTTGACCTGGAAGTCCGACGCCTGCAGGCTCTCGATCGGATTGCCGTCGCGATCCGATACCGAGACATCCACCCGCACGATGTTGACCTTGGCACGGAAGATCGGCTGCTGCTCGGCAGGTTCGGCTGGCTTCTGCGGATCTTGCGGTTTCTCCGGCGCCTGCGCGAGCGTGCCGGCCCCGGCGAGCAGACCGAGAGCTACGCACAGGAAGAGAGGGTGAGCGGAGCGAAGAACTCGATTCATCGGGCGTACATCTTCTGGGCAGGCAAATTCATTCTAACAGCCTGTCGAGACATACCGCCGAGTTTTGTCCCGCGGGTTGCCTCGAGCATTCTGGCCTTTTGCCTTCGCTTTTTGCCCCTCTGCCTTTTGCCTTTCTCGAGTTATCCCCCTGCAGGGTCTGCCA
This sequence comes from uncultured Acidobacteriota bacterium, assembly GCA_963846425.1. Lineage (GTDB taxonomy): Bacteria > Acidobacteriota > Vicinamibacteria > Vicinamibacterales > UBA2999 > JACCSI01. Next base: position 1,664,045 of record CAWJVW010000005.1, read on the forward strand.
GCGAAGCGACATTCGAGCTATCGGTGAAGGCCAGCGATTCCGAATTCACGCAATACCGAAGCCCGGTTGGGCGCGGGCCGTCCTCGAACACATGACCGAGATGGGCATCGCACCGGGCGCACAGAATCTCGACTCGGCGCATTCCGTAGCTGCGATCCTCTTCGTTGACCACGTTTTCCTCAGCGACCGGTTGAAAGAAGCTCGGCCAGCCCGTACCAGAATTGAACTTTCCATCCGAGGTAAACAGTGGAAGCCCACAGCAAATACAGGTGTAGACGCCCTGCCGCTTGTTGTCGAGCAGCGTGCCGCAAAAGGGCCGTTCGGTCCCCTTGCCGCGCGCCACTTCGTACTGTTCGCGCGTCAATTGCCGACGCCATTCGTCGTCGCTCTTTTCCACTCGCGCTGTTTCGATTGGTCCCACCAGCTGCCCGCTCTTGTCGAACACCTTCACACGTACGGTTCCGGTCACGACGATGTCTCCTTGTCTGTTGCCTCGGACGTACGATGCGCGGAAGCACGACCCTTCGGCGCCTTCGTGACCTTCGGCCCCTTCGACTAGAACAATCCGACGCGGCCGCTCACCGACGCAATGAGCTTTGCGGGATCGAAGCCAACGCCTTGCCTGAACACGATCTCGACCTTGCGGATGTCGGCGACGTTCGCGGACGGGTCGCCATTGACCACTACCAGGTCGGCCTGCTTGCCGGCCGCAATACTTCCGATGCTCTTCTCGCGCTCGAGGTACCGCGCGCCATTCAATGTGCCGATGCTGATCGCCTCGAGCGGCGTGAAGCCCGCTTCCACGAGCAGCTCCACCTGCCGTTGGTTCGAAAAGCCAGGGATTACTCCGCCCGCACCAGTTGGATCCGTCCCGGCGATGAGCATCCCGCCTGCGCGCGCGAACGCGCGCTCGAGCGCCATGGCTTTGGGAAAAAGCTGCACGTAGGTGTTCGGCGACGGGTTTCCAGGCGGTCCTCCTTGCGACACACGCGCGTGCGCCTGCTCGAACTGCTGTTTGAGCTGAGGCGTCAAGACCTCCAGCCCCGGCGGCATCGGCCGGCCTGGGGTGAAAGTCTCGAACACGGTCAGCGTCGACGTGAGCGCGACACCCTTGTCGATCAGTTTCCTGACAAGCGTTTTGAATGGTTGACTGTTCTCGTCGAGCTGAGCGATCGACTGCTGGCCGCGCCCCTGGCCGGGGCACGTGTCGGCTTGCTTATCGGCGACGAAGTCGGTCGCGGCGAGAAAGCCGTGCTCGAGATTGTCGATGCCGAGGTCAGTGGCTTCGCTGTAGGTCACCGAGCAGAGATGACCAGTGACTTTCATCCCATGCTTATGTGCGACGGTGATGGCTTCACCCAAGGCGGCGCGCGAGATCTGCATGTAGGCCTTGAGCGACGTAGCTCCTTGTGCCGCCCAATACTCGACGTGCTGCCTCGCCTGGCTCGCTGACGCGATCGCGGTCATCTGCTGGAACGTGTTCGGGCCGTTGAGATATGGAGCCGTGGCGTCGATCGCGGGTCCGGCCTTCTGACCGCTCTCGATTGCGCGCTTGAGATTCAGGTCCATGTACCCGTTCATGTTCCCGCCGGTCCTCATCGTCGTCACGCCCCCTGCGAGATACAGCCGTGTAAAGCTCTCGCCAAGCTGGCCGTAGACGCCAGGGCCTGTGGGGTAATAGAGATGCTCGTGGACCATCACGAGCCCGGGAATGACACTGCGGCCGGTGAGGTCGAGCGTCTCGGCGTCGGCCGGAACGCTGACCCGCGCTGCCTCACCAATTTCCGCAATGAGTCCGCCACGCAGAATGAGGGTCTGAGCATCGCGTGGCGGCGCGCCCGTGCCGTCGATGACCCGCACATTGGTGAGCGCGACGACCGGGGCACTTACGCGAACGAACGCTTTGACGTTGTCGGTCAGCGCTGGCTGCTGTGCGGTGGTCACCGCGATGGCCGCCGTTGCCATGAGGCTGGCGGCGCACCACCGTCTCATAGCACCTCTCCGCGAGATGCCCGCAGCAGATCCGCGGGCGCCACTTCGAAGACGGCGTTCGGCGTCCCTGCGGCGGCCCACACGGTCTCAAACTGCAGCAAATCGCGATCGAAGAAGACGCGCGGCTCGCCGAGATGACCAACCGGCGGGACACCGCCGATGACGTATCCGATTGTTTCTTTGACCCAATCCGCGTCCGCCCGCGTGATCGCTTCGGCAGCAGCCTTCGCTACCACACCTTCGTCGACACGGTGGCTGCCAGACGCAATGACGATGACCGCGCGGCCGGACGTGATACCGCGAAAGACGATCGACTTCGCGATCTGCGCCACTTCACATCCGACCGCCGTTGCGGCTTCAACAGCGGTCCGAGTGGACCGTGGCAGCTCCACGACACGGCAGGTCAGCCCGTTCGCGTCGAGTACGCGCTGCACTCGCTCCGCAGTTGCATTCATCGCCTAGCTCCGGCACCTGCGGCACCGCGGCACCCGCGGCACCTGCCTAAGTGCTTTGCACTTCCGCCGCCATCCGCTTCTGGATCTCTTCCTCCGACAGGTCTTCCTTGTGTGTGGCGATCGTCCAACTGTGCCCGAAGGGATCGGTGAGCGTACCCGATCGATCTCCATAGAACTGATCCTTGACCGGGCGCTTCTCCGTCGCCCCGGCGCCGACGGACTGCTTGAACACCTTGTCAACATCCTCGACGTAGATCATGAGATGCACCGGCGACCCGCCGTACGATTCAGGGCTCTTCGAGTCCCAATCGGGGTTTTCGTCAGCCAACATGACGATTGAGTCGCCGATCTTGATTTCGGCGTGGCCGATCTTGTCGCCCGGGGCATCGAGCCGCATCAGTTCGGTTGCGCCGAAGGCCTTCTTATAAAAATCGATCGCGCGGGTTCCGCCGCGGACGATGAGATACGGTGTGACGGAGTGATATGCGTCAGGTTGTGCTTTGACCGCCATGTGGGATTCTCCTTTGCAGACGTTCCGAGCCGATCAGTCTATGCCAGCAGCGTGACTCCTGCGCGACGGTTTCACTGCGGTTGAGGTGGCAGAGCCTTTTCGAATGCAAGCGAGCCTGTGTAGATGGCCATCCCAACCACAGCATCGATCCCGAGGGAGTGAAGCAAGTCGATTTCGTCTTGTGTCGTGATTCCCCCGGCGGCGGTCACTTTGCGTCCCGTTGCTTCCCTCACGGCGCGAATCGCGTCCATATCGGTTCCCTGCATCAAACCTTCTTTGTCAACGTGGGTGTAAAGGAACTCGCCACAGTACGGATCCAACGCGGTGACTGCTTCAACAGCCGAAATCGGCAGCGTTGTCCGCCAGCCGTGAATCACCACGCGGCCACCCCTGGCGTCGACGGCGCCAATCACGCGGTCAATCCCCACGGCATCCCTGAGTGCCTCAGCAAAATCGAACTTGATGACGCTGCCGCCTTCTGCGGATCGCCGCATGTCGAAGAACGCGGACCCGACGATCACTGCTTGGGCGCCAGCCTCGAGGAGGTCCTGGGCGCGACCAACCGATCGGACGCCGCCCCCCACGCGGCACGGCAGCCGCGCGGCGACTTCGCGGACGAGCACGTCGTTGGTGCCCGTGCCCATCGCGGCGTCGAGATCGATCAGTTGGATCGCAGGGAATTTTGAAAAGCGTGCAATCCAGCCATCCAGGTCGCTGGATTCGACTGCGAGCTTTTCGCCTTGCACGAGTTGGACGACTTTGCCGCCCTTGAGATCGATTGATGGAATCAGCATTGGGAGATCGGAATCTGATGATCTGATGATCTGGTGATCTGGTGATCTTGCGATCTTCAGATCTGCAGATCATTAGATCACTAGATCATTAGATTAGATGTGTGTTTCTGAGGCGTGTTTAGTTGGTCCTGACGGGGATCGCTCGCCCGGCGAGGAATCGTTTCAACTCACGGACGCTTTGTTCGTTGAAGTGAAAGATAGATGCCGCCAATGCCGCGTCGGCGCGGCCGGTTGTGAAGACATCGGCAAAGTGCTCGAACGTACCAGCGCCGCCCGAAGCGATGACCGGAATTGGAACAGCAGTTGATACGGCGGCGGTGAGCTCGCAATCGAAGCCAGCCTTCGTCCCATCCCGATCGATCGAGGTCAGCAGAATTTCGCCGGCGCCTCGGTCGACGGCTTCTTGCGCCCAGGTAATGGCGTCTCGTGCGGTCTGATCGGTGCCGCTGCGCGCGTAGACGTCATATCGATTCGCGTTGCATTTGGCGTCAATGGCCACGATCACGGCCTGACTGCCGTACCTGGACGCCAGCCGCGTGATCAGCGACGGGTCCTGCAGCGCGGCGGTGTTCACACTCACTTTGTCGGCGCCCGCCTCGATCGCCGCCGCTGCATCGTCGTCGCTCCGAATGCCGCCACCCACGCAGAGCGGCAGAAATATCTCGCGTGCGACGGCCTCAATGGTTTGGGTGCGCGCGCGCCGGGCTTCGATCGTGGCTGAGACGTCCAGAATGACGATCTCGTCGATGCCCTCGCGGTTGTACCGCGCGGCCAGCGCGGCCGGATCGCCGGCGTTGCGTAAGCCTTCGAAATGAACCCCTTTGACGACGAGGCCGTCGCGGACATCGAGGCACGCGATGATGCGCTTAGAGAGCATCGAGCCAGTTGCGAAGAATCCGCAGGCCGACGTCGCCTGACTTCTCAGGATGAAACTGGACCCCGGCAATGCGGCCGCGCTCGACTGCTGAGGCGAACGTACCCGCGTAGGTGGTCGTGGCCACCGTATCGGCTGTGACGGGAGCGACATAGGAGTGTGTGAAATAGACCTGCGCGCCCTGCGCGACACCCTGCAGCAGAGCCGACGGACGGGGCTGCTCCAAGCTATTCCATCCGACGTGTGGAATTTTCCACAAAGGGGTTTTCCACAAAGGGGTCGGGTCTATTTCAGGATTCTGCGTACGGCCAGGTCCATCGGTCCCCCCAATTTCACATTTCTGCGTACCCTCCTCGGGCAATCGCCCGCAAACCCCGTCGAATATCCTCAGTCCCGGCACGCCCGGCGCCTCCGTACTTCCCTGGAAGAGCCACTGCATTCCCAGGCAGATGCCCAATAACGCTGCGCCGCGTTGCACGGCGATTTGAATGGCCAACCGCAAGTCCCCATCAATAGCCCGCGTCGCGCCGAAATGCCCGACACCCGGGACGATGATACCGTGGGCCACCAACACCTCGTCCGCCGTCCGTGAGGTCACGAACTCGGCTTTCAACGCTGACAGAGCCTTTCGGACTGATGTCAGATTGCCCGCGCCGTAGTCGACGAGCGCGATCACAGCAGGCCTTTGGTACTGGGCAATTGCTTTGCCATTCGTCGATCCTTTGCGCAGGCAACACGCAGCGCCCGGGCGAACGCTTTGAAGCAGGCTTCGATCTTGTGGTGGTTCGACCGCCCGTACATGACTTTGAGATGGACGTTCGCGCGCGCGCCCCTGGCAAATCCCTCGAAAAAATCGTAGACGAGCTCCGTTTGCAGGTCGCCGACGAGCCGTACCTTCACCTTAGTGTCCACTGCCGCATGCGCACGGCCTCCCAGATCGATGGCCGCCACGGCAAGCGTTTCGTCCATCGGTATGACGAAATATCCAGCGCGATTGATGCCGCGTCTGTCACCGAGCGCTTTGGTAACCGCCTCGCCGAGCGCGATCCCAACATCCTCGACGGTGTGATGCTGATCGACGTCGAGATCACCGTCCGCTCGAATCGCCAGATCAAACGCGCCGTGCCGCGCCACGAGGTCAAGCATGTGATCGAGAAATCGAATGCCGGTGTGATTCTCGAAACGCCCCTTCCCGTCGAGACTGAGCGCGACCCGGATCGCGGTTTCGGCGGTCGACCTCTCGACTATCGCTTTGCGCACAGCGCCTCCAGGGCCTCGACAGCCTGCTCGGTATGGCGCACCGGGCCAGCGGTGATGCGGAAGCAGTTGGAGCAGTACGGATCCTTCGTGCGATCCCGAACCAGCACCCCGCGCGCAATCAGACCGTCGACCACTGCAGCCGCGTCAGGACCTCCGTCAACCAATACGAAATTCGCCGCGCTCTTCCAGTAGCGCAGCCCGACGCGATCGCACACGTCGTACAACATCTGCTTGGACAAGGTCGCCTGCGCGACAGACCACGGAGTAAAGTCGTGGTCCGTCATTGCGGCTCGCAGTGCCGCCACGGCGACGACGTTGAGGTTGAAGAGCGGCATGACGAAGCGGATGGGCTCGAGCAGCGCAGGCGGCGCAATCATCACGCCCACGCGCATGCCGGCGAGACCGTGGGCCTTCGAAAACGTGCGGCCGACGAGCACGTTCGCATACGACAGGGCCTCGTCCAGAAAGTCTTCTCCCATGAAGTCGTGATACGCCTCATCGAGAAAGATCAGCGCATGTGGCGCTTCACGCGCGATCTGTCGAATTGCCTCCTTCGCGACAGGCTGGCCCGTCGGATTGTTGGGGTTGTTGATGTAGATCATGCGTGTGTTCACGGTGATGGCTGCCAACATGGCGTCAAGGGGAAACGCATACTCCGGTCCCGGCGGAACCGAAACGATCTGTGCGCCCATCGCCTTGGCGGTTGTGATGTAGGTTTCGAACGCCGGCATCGCCATCAGAACCTCACGAGGACGCTCGCCCCCGATTCGCCCCGCGACCGCGCCTTGTGTTTCCGTCGCGCGTGACGACCGGAAGCTGATCAGTCCTGCGGTCTCTGTCGCGGTTGGTCCGAGATACGCAATCGAGGTCAGCAACACGCCTTCGTCGAGCCCGTTGGTCAGCACCAACCACTCCGGGTCAACGCCATGAAAGGCCGCCGTCTCAATGACCGCCGCACGGTAATCGGGGTATGTCGCCAGTCCGCACGCGTCGAACGCGCGCACGGCCTCCACCACTTTCGGCGAACACCCACCGGTGTTTTCGTTGAGGTGGAGGCGCAGACCAGGACCGAGATCCGGAACTCCTTGAATGCGAGGCATGGTCACCGTTTCATCACCCTTATGTCGATCGATCGCGCGTGACTGTCGAGCCCCTCTGCGTGCGCGAGTGTCTTGACCGTCGAAGCGAGGCCCAGAAGACCACGACGGGTCAGCCGCTGCACCGACACTTGGCGCACGAAGTCCGCGGCGTTCAATCCGCCACGGAAGCGAGCGGCGCCGGCGGTTGGCAGCACGTGATTTGATCCGATCGCATAATCGCCGGCGACCTGTGCCGTCCATGGGCCGACGAAGATGGCGCCGGCCGATCGCACCTGGCGCGCGAGCGCCTCCGTTTCAACGATGAGGTGTTCCGGCGCTGCCTCGTTGGCCAGCCCCATTGCTTCGTCGATGGAGCGCGTGACCACGATGCCGCCATGACGCCGCAGAGAGGCTCGGGCGGGACCATCCGACGGCGTCAGCCGCTCGACGTCACGTGCAACCTGCCGGGCCAGCTCACGGCTTGGCGTCAGCAGCACGGACCTCGCGTCAGGATCATGTTCGGCCTGAGCGATGAGATCAGCGGCGATCCAGTCTGACGGCCCACGCTCGGCGACGATCACAATCTCTGTGGGACCGGCGTAGAAGTCGATCGCGCAATCGCGGCTGATCAGCGCCTTCGCCGCCGACACCCATCGGTTGCCAGGTCCGACAATCTTGTCGACGCGTGGCACGAGCGTCGTGCCATAGGCGAGCGCAGCGACGGCATGCGCGCCGCCGATCTGCAGTAGTCGATTGATGCCGGCTTCGAGCGCTGCCGCGAGCACAACTGGATGCGGTCGCGGGCAAACCGCCACGACTTCCTGCACGCCCGCAGTCCGAGCGGGGATTGCCGTCATCAGAAGTGACGAGGGCAAGGGGTAGAGACCGCCAGGGACGTAGCATCCGATACGGTCGAGTGGGATGATCCGCTGCTCGACCACGACCCCTTCGGCGACCGTCGTCCGAAACGCGTGGGGGACTTGGGCTCTCGCGACGCGCCGAATGTGCCCGGCCGCGCGCTTCAGGGCCATGCGGACGTCGCGAGGTAAGTCCCGAGCCTTGCGCTCCCATTCCTCGCGGGGTACTTCAATCGGTCCCGTGAGTCCGTCGAGCTCGTGCGCATATCGCCGCAAGGCGCGATCACCGTTCACCCGCACATCCTCGACGATTTTCGCCACTCGCCGCTCAGTGGCCACATCCCGGACACGCTTGGGCGATAACAGCTCGCTGACGACCCTCGTCTGCCTCGACAATACGATCCTGATTAGCACGGTGCCTCGTAGATCCCTTCGGGTCCTTCGTTGCCTTCGACGCCGTCGCGCATCGTCAGATCACTATCTTATTCAGCGGGTATTCGACGATGCCCTGGCCGCCCGCCGCCTTCAGCTTGGGAATGAGATCGCGAACGGTCTTCTCTTCGATGATCGTGTTCACCGCTGCCCATTCCGGATCGCTCAGCGACGAAATGGTCGGACGCTGGAGCGCCGGAAGGAGGCTGAGCACGGACAACAAATCGGTCTGACGCACGTTGAGCATCAGGCCGACCCGCCCCTGCGCCTCGATCGCAGCGGACAGGAGTAGCGCGATGTTGTCGATCTTTACCTTCTTCCAGGCATCGGCGAGCGCGGCTTGATTGGCGATGAGTTGCGTATTCGACTCGGTGACGGTGTCGAGAATGCGCAGCCGGTTGGCACGCAGCGTGGACCCCGTCTCGGTGGCTTCGACGATTGCATCGGCCAGGACGGGTGGTTTGACTTCCGTGGCGCCCCATGAAAACTCGACGTCGACGCTCAGGCCTTTCTGGACGAAATAGTTCTTCGTCACACGCACCAGCTCGGTTGCGATGCGCTTGCCGGCGAGGTCTTCGGCGGCTTTGAACCGTGACTCCTCGGGAACGGCCAGAACCCACCTCACCCTGCCGAAGCTCTGCTTCGCGTAGATCAAGTCGGCCACAGGGACCAGAGGCGGTTGATCAGGGTGCCCGAGTTGATGTTCGGCGATCCAGTCCATCCCCGTGAGCCCCGCGTCGAGTACGCCGTCCGCCACGTACCGTGCCATCTCTTGTGCGCGGATCAGCATGCACTCGATCTCGGGGTCGTCAATGGAGGGAAAATACGACCGTGTGCTGACGAGAATGTTGAAGCCGGCGCGCTGAAACAGCTGTACGGTTGCCGCTTCGAGCGAGCCTTTGGGGATGCCGAGCCGCAGCTTCATCGCGGCACCTCCGTATAGAAGCAGGAGCGCGCTCCGGTGTGGCACACGTGGCCGTCGCCTTCGCGGTGCGCTTTGATCAACACCGTGTCCTCGTCACAGTCCACGAAAACCTGCGACACGGCAAGCCGGTTGCCGGAAGTCTCACCTTTGGTCCAGAGCGTGTTGCGTGTTCGGCTGAAGAACGTCACGTATCCCGTCTCCTTCGTGATCGCCCAGGCGTGGTCGTTCATGAATCCCACCATGAGCACTTCACCACTTGTCGCGTCCTGTACGACTGCGGGAATCAGGCCGTCCAGTTTGCTGAAATTCATATCTGCACCGATCACCGACGAGCCACAGAGACTCCGAGGCTCAGAGAAGGCCCTAAAACACAAAAAGCCCGCCGGATCCGGCGGGCCTGCATTCTGACAAAAGCTGTAAGTCGTATTACATGCGCAGTCCGACCGGTCCGCCCTCAAAGCGGTGGTGGTGGAGATGGTGCGCCTGTAATACGAACATGGCTGCCATTGAGCGTATCCGAAGTTATGCGTCAGATCAAACGAACCGGAGACCGAAGACCTGAGATCGTGGACCGGAGGCCGTGAACCTGGCGATCACTGCGCCGTCCCCGCTTTGAGCGGCGTGGCCATCCTCGGCAGCTTCTCCGGCCAATTCGCCGTGTACCAGGCAAAGACGGCTGCGACCGTCGCTTGCTGCACGACATCCGCGCGCTGAACGCGATCGACGAAATCCATGTTCGAGTGATGCGTCCGCGAGTTGTACTCGAGCCGCTCCTGAATGAACTGGAAGCCTGGCAGACCCGCCGAGTCGAACGCCGCGTGGTCTGTTGCGCTGACCGAGCGCGGGCCGACAATTTCGACGCCAAGGTCTCGTACCGAATCAATCCATTCCTCGAAGAACGCCATTGCACCCAGATTGCCCTGTCCCCAGATGCCGCGAATTTTTCCGGTACCGTTGTCGAGGTTGTAATACGCCGCGACCTTCGTGTGCGCCGGCTTTGGTTTGGTCTCCGTACCGTAATGCTCTGCGACATAGGCCCGCGAACCCAGCAATCCTTGTTCTTCGCCGCCCCAGAGCGCGACGCGAATCGTGCGTCGTGGCCGAAGTCCGAGCGCTTTGATCACCCGAACCGCCTCCATCATCGCGGCTGAACCCGTGGCATTGTCGGTGGCGCCCGTCGCTCCCGCCGTCGTGTCGAAATGTGCGCCCATGATCACGACTTCTTCCGCAAGGTCGGTGCCGGGGATTTCCGCGATCGTGTTGATGCCGTTCGGCGCGTCGGCCGCCTCAGGAAAAAACGTGGTTTGAATATTCAACTCGACGCGTACCGGAATCTTCTTTTCGAGCACTCGGATCATGCGGTTGTAATGCTCGACGGCAATCGTCGCAGACGGCACCTGCTGCGGCGCCTTGGGATCACGGCTCCCGCCTCCGCTGGGAAAGATGGTGCCGCCATCAACCCGCTGCGTCTGCCACGAGAGGTCACTTCCGCCTGCGGCCACGTCGCTGTCCGATCCGCGCTCGAGCAGCGCCGCAACACCCTCGCTGACATAGAACTGCGCGATTCTCTCGGCGAGACTTGGCCCCGCCGCCGCGGCACCTGAGGCACCCGCGTCACCCGGAATCGGAGTCGTCAGTGCTTCGGCAATATCGTCCTCGTTCATCCGAAGAATGATGCGGTCCTCCAGCATCCGGACGCGTCGCGCGGGCTGCGGAAGCACGATCTTGTCCTTGAGTGTCCCCTTGTACTTCGCGAAATCCGCGTCGCTGCGGATCTCGACTCGGACGACGTCGGCGGTAATCGTGCCTTTGGTCGAGGGTGAGTTGCCGCGCGGGTAGCCGATGATGGGCTGCGGCTCTGGCGACACGATGTGGGCCGAAAACCGCTCGACACGCCAGCCCTGTCCAAACGCGAAGCGCTCCTGGTGAACGTTGGCGAGCCCCCATTCATTGAAGCGCTTCATCGCCCACTCGCTGGCGCGTTGGAAATTCGGCGTTCCCGTGACGCGCGGACCGTAGACGTCACTCATCCACTCGATGTGATCCATGACCTGCGACCGCGTCAGCGCTTCTTGCTTGATGCGGGAGATCGTGCCGAGGTCGACAGGCGATTGAGCTGCCGTGGCCGTAATCAGGCACGTGACTGCGGCAACGGTCAGGAGTGTCTTCATGGCGTCATATGCTGCCCGGGTCATCGCGGTTGCGCGGTTGTCGTGACAGCCGGCGAACGCTTGTGCTTGTCGAACCAATGGCGCAAATACAACTGCGTCCGAATAAAATTCGACGGACGCGACGTCGTGCCGTGCCACTCCTCGTTGAAGCGCACCATTGCCGTGGGCACTTTCAGCAGCTTCAACGCGCTGTAGAACTGCTCGGTCTGCGGTATCGGCGTTCGTAGATCCTGCACCCCGGTCATCAGCATAGTCGGAGTCTTCACGTTTCCGACGTAGGTGAGGGGTGAACGTCGGATGTGTTCGGAGGGATCCTCCCAGGGAAGCTTTTCGAAGTTGTAGTACCAGAACGCGCTGTCGGTTGTGCCCACAAAACTCAGCCAGTCAATGACCGGACAGTTCGACGAGGCCGCAGCAAAGCGATCGGTGTGTCCGACGACCCAGGCTGTAAGGACGCCACCTCCGCTGCAGCCTGTCACGAACATATTCCGAGCATCCACGAATCCCTTCTTCAGCAATTCGTCGACACCAGCCATGAGGTCGTCAAAATCCTTACTGGGGTAGGCGCGCATGATCTGATTGCCAAACGAGCTGCCATAGCCCGTGCTGCCTCGTGGGTTCGTGTAGAGCACGACGTAGCCGTTTGCGGCGTGTTCCTGCCAGCCAAAGTTGAAGCCGACGCCATACATGCTGTGCGGCCCACCGTGAATGTGGAGCTGCATCGGGTACTGTTTCTTCGGATCAAAGTCGGGCGGCGTGACATACCAGCCCTGAATCTTGAGGCCGTCGGCGGACGTGTACCACATCTCCGTCACGTCGCCGAGCTTCTTGCCAGACAGGATGTCTTCGTTGACGTTGGTCAACTGTTTCATCTGCGATGGGTTGTTCAAGTCGTAGGTGACGATATCGGGCGGCGCCTTGGGAGACGTCAACACGCCAACGGCTTTACCTTTGGCGATGCTGGACGTCGTCAACATCTGCACGCCACGCGTCACGGTCTGCACGTCGTCGGCGCGGTTGCCCGCAATCGGCAACAGGTACAGGTTCTGGGATCCCTGATCCTGCGCGGTGAAGTAGATGCCGTTGCCGTCTTCCTTCCAGGTCAGACTCTGCGGCGAGCGGTCCCACGCGGCCGACACCATCCGATGATCGGTGCCATCGATGTTCATCACATACAGCTTGCTGTCCTGCCACGAATTCTTCGACCAGTCGAAGCCCGTGTAGGCGACACGCTTGCCGTCGGGCGAGATCTGCGGGTTGCCGTCCGGTCCCTTGCGTGTCGTCAGCTGTTTGATGGCGCCGGTGTCCACGTTGACCGAATAGATGTCCGAATCGCGCCACTCGTATTCGGCGTCGGGAATTCGCAGCGAAGTAAAGAGGATCTGCTTGCTGTCCAGCGTCCACTCAACGCCGTTGTGGTTCCAGGTGCCATCGGTCAGTTGGCGTGGCGTGCCTCCGGTCGCAGGCACCACAAAGATGTGGCGATACGCATCGTCATCGAACCCGGTGCCATCCGAACGGTAGTCGAGGCGCTCGACGATGCGCGGCGTCTCCACCCACTTGGCGCCTTCGGGCGCGCGCGGCATCTTGATCGGCCACGACACCTTTGACTCGACGTTCATCGTGAAGCCGATACGTGTCCCGTCGGGGGACCACGCAATCCCGGTCGGCGCCTTCTCAACGCGGGTGAGTTGCGAGACGGCGCCCTCGGCGTCCATGTAGCGCACGAAGATTTGTGAGCCGCGTGGGTCGCCCTGTGCGGTGTAGGCGATGCGATCGCCGTTTGGTGACCATCGCGCGTCGCTGCCGCGCACGAGGAAGCGGTTCTTGCTGCCGTCGGCGTTCATCACCCAGAGCGACGTCTCACGGCGGTCGGCCTGTTTGTCCACCCAGCCGCGCGTGTAGATGATTTGCGACCCGTCCGGAGAGATTTGCGGGTCGGACACCGTCTCGTATTCGAGATAGAGGTCAAGGTTGACGCGGTCCGATCCGGGGGCCTGGGCCGCGAGCAGTGCCGGCAAGGCTGCGAGCGCAAACGCCCACGCAAGTCGCTTCATAAATCCTCCCTGTTGCGGGGCGCGATTGTACTGCGGATGGCCGCCGACTGTCGCTTCAGAGAGGGGACAGGCCTTGTCATCGGGGGACAGTCCCTGTCATCGAGGGACAGTCCCCATCAGGCTCGTCGGCGTTTCTGCGATTTTGCGACGGTATTTGCCGGTCCCTCGCGGCCAATCATCACTTCGGTGGACTTGATAATCGCCACCGCCTCGTCGCCGCGGCGGAAGCTTGAGCTCCCGGACTGCCTCCCCGGTGATGACAGCCGTCAGCGTCTGATCGGCAATGCGGAGCGGGACCTGGGCGAGCAAGCCATCCACGCGGATTTCATCGACGATGCCGCGCAGCTGATTCCGGCTGCTGAGGGCGACCAGCACTCCGTGCGCGAGTCTGCCCGGTGGACGCTTCGGCAACGCGCCATGCGCCGCCAACAGCCGCTCAACCTCGTGACCTGGGATGCGGTGATGGCCGCCCTCGGTCCGGACGGTGCGGGCACCGACCCCCGGTGGATCCAGCGCTTGAGGGTCGAATAGGTGACATCGAGCTGGCGGGCCGCGTCACGGACGGCGAGAAGGTTCATACGGCGCAAGAAGGTCAGAAACGACCTGAACCGTTTCGAAAATCGCTCTAAATCATACTAAACTGGATGGCTCATGTCGAAGTCTTCCGGGGCTGGAATGTCGATGCTTCTCGCGGCCACAGTGGCTGCCGTTGCCTCTGTGGCGGCAGCCGCGCCAGAGCAGCGTCCGCGCCCGGTGCAGGGTGATTTGCTGGTCGCTGCCGCCTCGAGCCTCAGCGTGGTAGCGCCCCAACTCACGCGGCAGTTTCATGACGCGACCGGCATCGATGTCCGACTGAACTTCGCTGGATCGAATACGCTCGCGCGGCAGATCGTCGAGGGCGCCCGGGTCGACGTCTTCATCAGCGCCGATGCCCATCAGATGGATTTCGTGGAGCAAGCGGGTCGATTGGTTCCTGGCACCCGAATCGACGTACTGAGCAACCAGCTCGTGATCATCGTCCCGGTTGGCGGCAGACCCGTCGAGTGGCCGGACCACCTGGCATCCTCTGCGGTCCGGCGGATTGCGATGGGAGAGCCCGCGGCGGTCCCGGCCGGCGTGTACGGGCGGCGCTGGCTGGAGACGGTGCGGCTGTGGACGACCGTCGAAACCAAGGTGGTGCCGCTTCCGAGCAGCCAGGCTGCACTCGCGGCCGTGCGCGAGGGTCGTGCACAAGCAGGCATCGTTTATGCGACGGACGCCCGGAACCAGCACGGCGTCCAGGTTGTGCACTTGGTTCCGGACGCGGACGCCCCTCCCATCCTCTATCCTGCGGCTGCCATTCGCAGCGGTCGCGAGCCAGAAGCGCGCCGCTTTGTCGACTTCCTCCGAAGCGCCGAGGCGTGGCGTGTCTTCGAGGCCGCTGGCTTTCGTCAGGTGCCGCGCTGACCGATGCCCGCAAACGCGTATGCCATAGCGGGCTTCAGCGCCTTGATGGCGCTGGTCGCGACCGCCGTCGTGCTTCCGCCGGGTATCGCTCTCGGTTGGCTCCTTGCTCGTCGGCGCTTTCCCGGCCGGTCGCTCGTCGAAACCATCACGATGCTGCCGATGGTGATGCCGCCGGTTGCAACCGGTTTGCTGCTGCTGCGCCTGTTTGGGCGCAGGAGCCCGGTCGGTCGTGCGCTCGATGCTGCAGGTCTCGAGATTGTCTTCACCTGGAAGGCCGTCGTCATCGCAATGGCTGTGATGAGTCTGCCGATCGTCGTGCTGACGGCCAAGGCCGGCTTCGAACAATTGAATCCGCGATTCGAGCAGATGGCGGCAACACTCGGCGCGAGTCCGCTACGGATCTTCCTCACGGTCAGTCTGCCGCTCGCTGCACGCAGCATTCTGGCGGCAGCGCTTCTCGGTTTTGCGCGCGCGCTCGGCGAGTTCGGCGCCACCATCATGGTGGCGGGCGGCATTCCAGGCGAGACGGAAACGCTGTCGGTGGCAATCTACCGGCTGACCGAAATAGGCCGCGAAGACGACGCGATGGGGTTGCTCGTGCTGTCGGTACTACTCGCGTTCATGGCGATGTTCGTCTCAAATCACGTGCTGCGCTCGAGGCGTGCATGATCGACCTCGCGTTCGACATTCGCATCGCGCAAGGGGATTTCGCTCTCGATGTCGCGGACCGTTCGCGTGTCGAAGTCCTGGGACTCTTCGGACCGTCGGGCGCAGGCAAGACGACGCTGCTCGAAGCGATCGCGGGGATTCGTCGTCCTGCTGACGGCGAGATCATCGTCGATGGCGCGACGCTATTTTCGTCCAGGCAGGGTATCAACGTTCCGTCACGGGGTCGGCGGATTGGGTATGTCCCGCAAGAGGGGTTGTTGTTTCCGCATATGAGTGTCCGGGGGAACCTGCTCTTTGGCGCCACGACAGGCCTCAGGCCTCGGGGCCCAGGGCACGAGGCCCGGGCCTCAGGCGCCAAGATCGGGCTCGAAACGCTTGCCAACATGCTGGAGATCACGCCGCTGCTCGATCGCCGCGTTCAGGCGTTGTCCGGCGGAGAGCGTCAACGGATCGCACTTGGCAGAGCGCTCATGACCCACCCCGCACTGTTGCTGCTCGACGAGCCGCTTGCTGCGGTCGATCGTGCGCGGCGCGAGCGCATTCTCCCGTACCTGCTTCGCGTCCGCCGCGAGCTGCACGTCCCGCTGGTGTATGTCACACACGATGCAACAGAACTGAATCAGATAGCCGACCGCGTCCTTGTGATCCAGGACGGAACGGTCATCCGAGCGGGTGCGCCAGCAGAAGTGATGCTGTCATGAATCGTTCCGCTCGTCGGCGTCCGCTGGAGCTACTGAGCGACGAGCCCCGCGGAGGCACCCACCCAGCGCAAACCCTTGTTGTGATCGACCCCCATCATTTTGCCGCGGCCCAGGCGCAGGAGCGGCAGCACCGCACGCAGCCGATCGGTCCAGACGTACATCATCCGGATCTCGACTTGTGTGGGTCCGTAAGGGGTCGCGATCACCGGTTCGAACGATAACCATTCTTGCAGGATGAATAGATGCCGCCGTTCTCGCGGGATCGCGGCGAGTTGCTCATCGGTCGGCGCAAACACGATGCCCCCGCCCGCAAAAGAAAAGAGCGGCTTCAACAGCAGACGCTCACGCGCATCAGGCAGCGCCTTCACGTCGTGGAGAAACCATGTCCGTGGAACCGACGGATGCCCGAGCCACGGAATGGAGAATTTGCTGATTCGAAAATACCATTCCGGGTGGCCAGTCCACTCGACATCGAGGTCGTCGCGATAGTCGAAGGGTAGCGCGATTGCTTTTTTCTCGAGCTCGTCAGGGATGACGCGATTGTAGATGCGGCGAATTGGTGTGAGCGCGCCATCACGGCGATAGAACAGCCGCCGTCCGTCTTTCGACACGTCGGCCGTATCAATCGCGCGCACACCCCAGAGCTGCTCGGTCATCGTAAAGTCCGGCCGCGTCTTTTGGGCCTCCGGGGCAATCTCCATGAGGACGACCTCAGAGGGGTCATGGTCGCCAACGATCGCGTCGCGGAGCAGCTCTCGGTAACTCGCGGGAGTCAGGCCTCCAAGGTACGCATCGAGTCCGTCGGGGAGCTCGAACGCCGACCGATACGCGTCGGCGAGGGCCACCTGAAACCCATAGAGCGATGGAAATGCCTGCAGTTCTACGAGCTTGGGCGCCAGGGCACCCTGTGCGTCGCGCACAAGTCCAAAGTCGACTTGGAGAAAAGTCGGCAGGGCCCCTGCGCCCGGTCCGCGGAATTGGTCGGGCACGATGTTCTCAGCGGCTTGTCCGGCGGGTCCAGTCATCGACTGCCGGATCAGTTGCTCGCCGGTGCGTGCGAGATCGTCAATGAGCGCACGTGGAAAAAAACAGGGGGTTTCAGCAACCGGAAACTCGATGGGAACGCCGACAGACGAACGAAGACTAGCGAGAAACGACTGATAACGATCCTCGCTCCAGGAGCGATTGAAAGCGCTGCGTAGATCGGGAATCATCCCCGTCTCAGCCAGTGGCGAGCTCGCCTCGGCGCAACCGCCGATAAAGCTCGAGTGCGTCGTTGATGATGCCGATTGCTTCAGCGGGCCCGAGCAGATCCTCGACGATGACCTGCTTGTGCTCGAGCACTTTGTAATCCTGAAAGAAGCGCTTCACTTCGCGGACCAAGTGCGCCGGCAGCTGCGATTGGTCCGTGTAGTCCGCAAACGCCGGATCCCGTACGCTCACTGCCAGAATCTTGTCGTCGATGCCTTGGTCGTCCCGCATGCGCATCACACCAATCGCGCGTGCGTCCACGATCGTCAACGGATGGACAGGTTCCTGACCTAACACCAGCGCATCGAGCGGATCGCCATCGTCGCAATAGGTACGCGGAATGAACCCGTAGTCAGCGGGATAGTGCACGGCACTGTACAAAACACGATCGAGGCGCAGGAGCCCCGTCTCCTTGTCGAGCTCGTACTTGTTCTTGCTGCCCTTGGGAATTTCGATGACGACTGGAAACGCGGTGGCGATGACCGATTCGTCGACGTAGGTGTCGTGCCAAGGGTGCATGGTGGACAGTGTAGTCAACACCAAGGCGTTACGCGGAGATCAGGAACCGACCCGCTTTCATGATCTGGTCGTTGTCGACCCAGATGTCGAACTTGGTGCCGACGACGTCGATGTGGGTGGAAGAGTACCAGTCGGCACCCGTGTGTGCGCCGTAGGGGTTGCCGAACGCGATGTGAATGCCGGGAAACTTCTCGTCCTGCAGGATGTGGCCGATGACGTGCGTGAGCTCGATATTGGTGCCGATTGCGAACTCGCCGACGCGGGGGCTGTTCTCGTCGGTGTGGGTGTACGTCCAGAAGGCGTCTTCGAGCTCACGGTTTTCTGAGAACGCCTCGACGAGGACGTTTTCCTTGACGCGGACCGTCAAGGGGGCATCCTCGAGGCTGCCAAAGCGATCGCAAAGATAGTCGCCGACGACGCCGTCGATGACGAATATGCCATTGACTTCGCCAGGCGTCGTAAAGACCTCGCCGCCGGGCAGGTTGCCCCACTTGTCCGGGCTAATCAGGCCGCTGGTCTTGACCCAGCGATATGCAGGATTGAGCATGGCCCGAAAATCGCTGCCTGCCGGCGTGGTTGCGCGGATTTCGCGGGCGGCCTCCGCAAGCTGCAGCACTTTCGTGCTGAGACGATCGACCTTGTGATAATCCGCGCGCATGCCTTCGCGCATGATCCGGCGATTGATGTTCACCATGTGGGCATGGCGCATCCGCCGGCGATTGACGATATCCGTCATTTCCATCCGTGAGCGCAGTTCGTTGGGTTGGACGCGCACGGCGAAAATGCTGACCTGACTGCGCTCCATTTCTGCCGCGACGAGGGCCGGCAGCGTGGTCAGGGGACGAGGGGCCAACTCGTCGAGCACGAACGCCTTGTAAGGCGCGCCAACCTGCTCGATCTCGTGAACGAGGCTAGCGGCGATCTCCTCGCAATCGCGATCGGTGATGACCGTGACGCGTTCGCTTGGCTGGACATTGAGGCACACGCGAATGGCATTGCGCGCGCCGGGGAGGAGTTCGGGGTCGACGGCTCTGGAAATCATCAATACATCAATAAACAGTCAAAAACTGCAATGTCCCACTAATGGGGACTGTCCCTCGATGACAGGGACTGTCCCTCGATGACAGGGACTGTCCCCGTTTGTATCACAGCCCGGCCTGCGTCTCGTCGACCATGTACCGGACAACACTCTTCAGGTCGTTGGACTCGGAGAACACTTTCAGCTGGCGATCCGCCCCAGTCCCGCGGTCGAGGATGGTCTGCACGTACTCGACCTCCTTCCTCGACCCCAATTCATCGAGCACGTCGTCCACGAAGTCGAGATACTCGAGGATCAATTCCCGCTCGGGCAGCTCCTTCTCCCGGCCAAAGTCGATCATCATGCCGTCCAGCCCATACCGTGACGCGCGCCACTTGTTTTCCATGATCAAGGCGCGGCTATAGAGTCGAAACCCCTGGTTGCGCGAATGCAGCTTGTACAACTTCGCAACCGTTGCCTGAATCAGCGCCGCAATCGCCAGCGTCTCGTCCACGCGCGTCGGCAGGTCACAAATGCGGACTTCGAGCGTCGAGAAAGTCGGATGCGGGCGGATGTCCCACCAGATGCGCTTCGCGTTGTCGATGCAGTTCGTGCGAATCAACAAGTTGACGAGCTGATCGAAATCGGCCCAACTCGTAAACGTGTCGGGGATGTTCGTGCGCGGAAATTTGTCGAAGACCTTGCAGCGGTACGACTTCAGACCTGTGTTCATCCCGAGCCAGAACGGCGAGTTGGTCGAAAGCGCGAGCAGGTGCGGCAGGAAGTACCGCATCTGATTCATCAGATGAATGCTGGTCTCGCGGTCCTCGACACCGACGTGCACGTGCAACCCGAAAATCAGATTCGACCTCGCAACCGTCTGCATGTCCTCGACGACCTGCAGGTACCGCTCGTCGGGATAGATATCCTGCACGCGCCAGTCGGCGAACGGATGCGTTGCCCCTGCAGCCAGCAACAGGCCGTGCTCCTTCGCGAGCCGGATCGTCTGCCGTCGCAGATCAGCCACGTCCGCCCGCGCCTCGCCGATCGTCCGGCAGATTCCAGTCCCGACCTCGATGACCGACTGGTGCATCTCGGCCTTGACTTTCTCTTTCAGCTGCATTTTTCCCTGCGCGATGAGCTCGGTGTGGATGTGCGAGCGCAGGTCCAGCGTCTCCGGATCAATCGTCTGGTATTCCTCTTCGATCCCTAAGGTGAAGGATGGCTTCACCGGCCACCCCTTTGAACCGGCAACTGACAACTGGAAACTGACATGCTTATCCCGCCAGAAACCTGTCCCAGCGAAGCTCCCCGCGGTCCCGCGGCTCGACGGCCTTGCGCACGGCTAGCTCGGCAACCTTGTTCACGATCCAGTCGAAGTTGGCCTGACCTACTGAATGCACATCCGCGTCGGGAGCGGGATTCATGAAATCGATGGCATACGGTGTGCCGTCTTCGACAGCAAACTCGACAGTGTTCAAGTCATATCCGAGCGCACGGCACAGGAGCTGTGCATCGTGTTCGACACGGGCGAGCAGCGTGGGATCGTACGCCGGCGGGTTCTTCACATACCGCTCATGAAACGGTTGCCGCGGATCGTAGGGCATGATGCGGACGTCCTGCTGACCGACGACGTAGCAACGGAAGTATTCTTTGAAGTTCACGGCGGTTTGCAGCGTCATGCAGAGCGTGCGTGTCTGGTCGTACGCGGCGAAGAATTCGTCTGGCGTACTGACCTTGTGGACGTCGCGCCAGCCACCGCCGTCAAACGGCTTGAGAAACGCTGGGAAGCCGACGTAATCGAACACCGAGGGCCAGTCCAGCGGGTACTGCAGATTGCGCATCGAGCGGTCCGTCGTGCCCGGTGGGTGTTCCTTGTGCGGCAGAATCACTGTTCGCGGGATCGCGACCCCCAGCTTGGTCGCCAACGCGTAGTTGAAAAACTTGTCGTCCGCGCTCCACCAGAATGGGTTGTTGATGATGTACGCACCGTCAAGCGCTGCATTCTTCAAATACGCGCGGTAGAACGGTACGTCATGCGAAATGCGATCGACAATGACCGCATAGCGGCTCGGCTCCGCCATTTTGACGGCGCCCAGCTGCACGAATTCCGCTGTCACCTCCGGCATCTCGAAGCTGGTGATGCGCTCCACCAGCGCAGCTGGAAACGTGTTCTCCATTCCAAACAGAATGCCGATACGCTTCATGTCAGGGTCAGGCCAGGGATCGGGGCCCCGGGGTCAGTCGGAATCATACCTTGCGATGCCTGAGGCCTGGAGCCTGCGGCCTGTGCTTTCATGGTAGGTACGCGGCGGCCATCGGAAGCCAGTCCGGCCAGTCGTGCTTCGACCCGTTCCCCCAGACATGCAGGCTGTGTGGAATGCCTTTGTGGTGGAACAGCGTCGAAAACGATTCGTTGGCAGCGCGGCAGATGTCGTGCTCGCCCGTGGCAAGGACCCACTTGTTGCGCCGGTACTGATCGAGGTAATACGAATCCGAAAGATTCGGAACAAATGCTGTGGGATTCAGAAAGTAGCAGTCCTCGTCGTAGTAGCCGTCGAGAAACTGACCAATCTCGAACGCTCCACCCATCGTCACACACCACGTGAACAAATAGGGCTGGCGGAGCGCCAGGACCATGGCGTGATAAGCGCCGAAACTGCAGCCGGTCAGACCAATCCCCGGAGAATGGTTCAAGTGATGAATCAGCGGGATGACGTCGCCGAGAATGTAGTCTTCGTACTGGAGATGGCGCCGGACACGGTTGCGGGGGTGCGTCGAACGGTTGTACCAACTTTCGCTGTCAATGGAGGAGACGCAGAACAGCTGAAGGCCCCCGTGTTCGAGCTTTGGTGCGAGCGCGTCGATCATCCCGCGATCCTCGTACTCGAAGAATGCCCCCATCGACGAGGGGAACACGATCATCGGCGGCCCCGCGTGACCAAACACCAGCAGCTCCATGTCGCGGCCCAGGCCGCGGGAATACCACTTGTGGTGAGTCCTGTGCATCGGATGCTCGTGATCTAGTGATCTAGTGATCTAGTGATCTAGTGATCTAGTGATCTGGTGATCTCGCGATTTCGCCTTAAGCCTATACTGAATGCGCGTGCCAGCTTCGACCTCGAGCCTGCTGAGGCACAAGCAGTTTCATTCGCGGTTCCTTTCAGACGATCGTGACCTCACCGTTTTCCTGCCGCCTGGCTATGACGATGACCCAAGCCGGCGATATCCGGTTTTCTACCTGCACGACGGACAGAACCTGTTCTATCCCACGGAGGCGTTCAAGAAGGGGGAGCACTGGCGTGTGGGCGAAACGGCAACGGAACTGATCGAAGCTGGCCGGCTCGACCCGTTGATCATCGTCGGCATTGCCAACACTGGAAGGCGCCGTCTGCACGAATACACGCCAACCTTCGATCGTCGTCGCGGCGGTGGCGAGGCGGAGTTGTATGGCCGCCTCATCGTCGAAGAGCTGAAGCCATTCATCGACGAGACGTACCGCACCCTGCCCGATCCGACCCACACGGCGATGGGCGGGTCCTCGCTAGGCGGCCTGGTGACGTTATTTCTCGGTTTGAGATACCCCGACGTCTTCAGCAAGCTTGCTGTGATGTCGCCTTCGGTCTGGTGGGATCGACGTGCGATTCTTCGCAACGTGCGCGAGGCGCGACCCAAACCGCGGCTGCGGATCTGGCTGGACATGGGAACGCGCGAAGGGCGCTACCACGTCGAGAACGCGGAACTCCTCAAGACGGGTCTCGTGAAGGCAGGATGGGCCGAGGGCGACGACCTTCATTACGAGCAGGTGAAGGGTGGCACTCACAGCGAGGCGTCGTGGGGCGCGCGGTTTGACCGCGTGCTGGAATGGTTGTTCAATCCAGCGCGATAGCCCACACGGAGTCCTCCGCTGTCGATCAGGAGTGGATCTTGCGGCCCTCCGCGAGCATCTCGACAAACTGCGCGATGCGGCGTTGGCGGGTCTCAGGTTTCTTCGCCCCGTGCAGGCGGAAGCAAATCGCGTAGGTGTTCTGTCGATTGAGCGTCTTGAAAAACGCTTGCGCCTTCTTGTTCTTCGCGAGTGCCTTCTTGAAATCCTCCGGAACCGTCATGCGGCTCGGCGAGTCGTAGGCGGCCTCCCACCGGCCGTCGGCCTTGGCTCGCTCGATCTCCTTCAACCCGGCCGGCTGCATGCGTTTCTCGCGAACGAGTCGCGCGACATGCTCGCGATTGATCTTCGACCAGATGCTTCGGCTGCGACGAGCCGTGAATCGCTGAAGGTACGAGTGTTCGTCGTATCGCCTCGCCTGGCCATCAATCCATCCGTAGCAGAGCGCCTCGTCCAAAACTTCGGCGCGTGTAATCGATTCGACGTTGGTGCCCTTCTTGAAGAGGCGCACCCAAATGCCCGAGCTCTCAGCGTGGTTGCTGTGAAGCCACCGCTTCCAATCCTTGCCCGACTTGAACGCGATGAACTGAAGATCCGTAGGAGACGATTTACGCGCTGCCGCCTTCGACACCATGATGGGTGTGATTGTAGCAATCGGTATTGCCGCCCGACGCGGCAGGCTCCCGCGGACCCCATTCAAGGTCAAGCCGCTGGCACAGCATGCCGTGGCGAAGCGTTGGTTCGACCAGACAGTGACCGAGCACGAGTCGGTCGGTCTGGCGTGGGCATCAGACCTCGGCTTCGGCTCGGGCGCGACAGCGAAGAAGCCTGACTAGAGACGACGTGGGTTTCTGGCGAGAAAGCCGCGAGCGCTCATTGCCCGCTAGCGGCCATTCTTCGTGGGGTTTTCTACGTCGTACAGTACGTGAGCGACCGACCGCGTTGGCCCGGAGCCTCGGGCGAGAACCATAAAGACGCCGACCATCAGTGCCGCCGCAGCGGCCATTCCAAGCAGGATCATAGGAGACACCTCAGTTCGATGATAGCGGGCCCCTCTGCAGTGAACTGTTCCGTTTTGGACAGTCACGAGACTTGCGGATAAAGTCGCGGCACATGGCACGATCGCACCCGATTCACCGATTCTCCCGGAAACGCGCCACCTTTGACGTGGAAGCCTTTCTCAACTCATTCGGCGTCCCCCGACGGATTGCTCAGTATGACGCGAATGCCGTGATCTATGGTCAGGGCAGCCCTGCCAAGTCGGTGATGTACGTGCAACAGGGACGGGTCAAGCTCTCCGTCGTCTCGAGATCGGGCAAGGAAGCCGTGGTGGCGCTGCTCGGTCCGGGCGATTTCTTCGGCGAAGGCTGTCTTGCCGGTCAGACCGTACGCATGACAACGGCGACTGCCATGGAACCCAGCCGTGTGCTGACGATCGGTCGCCAGCGGATGCAGCGGCTGCTGTACCGTCAGCCCGAGCTGTCGAGCCGATTCATCGCATACATCCTCGCGAGGAACATTCGCGTCGAGGAAGATTTGGTCGATCGCCTGTTCAACTCGGTAGAGAAGCGGTTCGCTCGCGCTCTGCTGCTGATGGCGCGTTACGGGCGCGTGCAAGGCGATGAATGGATTCTCCCGAAAGTGTCACAAGAGACGCTCGCGGAGATGGTGGGCACGACGCGTCCGCGAATCAACTTCTTCATGAACAAGTTTCGCACGTTGGGCTTGATCGACTACAACGGTGCGCTGGTGGTCCGGACGGCGCTCCTGGGGGTCGTGCTGCACGAGTGACCGGGAAAGGTGAAAGGGCCGGCGCTCTTTAAAACCTATCCCCCAGTGTTCCGCGTGGGCCGCGTTGCTCGGCTATCCACTGATCGCTCAACGTGCCCATATCGCCGTCACGTCGCCGTCGCCGCCACGTCGACAGGAGCACCCACAACGCTGCGGCGCCGCCAAGGCCGACGATTATCCACCAGATTGTCATGAGGAGTGCTCAGTCCCGCCTTTGCACACATTCGACTCGACGGCGGCGGATAGCTCGGTCAACGTCCGTCGGAGCATCTTACGCACTTCGCTGCTGGGCAGCCGCTTGAGATCGTCGTCCAGCAACGTGATCCAGGTGGACATGTCTGCTCGCGCTTCGACTGCGCGCCCGAGCGCCTGCGCATGCGTCCGAACCGCACTCGCGGGTCGGTCGTTCCCCAACCAGCCGGCGTAACGCACGAAGGCATCCGTCAGCCGCGTGACAACCTCGCTGGGTTCTTCAATGGGCCCAGTCGTCGCCGTCGGCTGTTCGATTGGCATAGTCATAAAGGCCAGTCGCCTTACAACAGCCCGACCGCTCGGAGGGCGAGCGCGATGACAAATGCAATCGGCATCCCGATCAGGAGCACGACGAGTGGTAGAGCCAGGACGGTGAGGACGGCGCCTGCGCCATCGCCCACGAGCGTGAGAACAGACATACCTAGAGCATGGCAGCCCCAAGAAAACACCGCTGTCCAATTGGGGACAGTCGGTTACTAACGGGTGCGAGGGGTGCGACAGGTGCGACAGGTGCGACGGGTGCGGTGCGGTGCAAGGGTGCGCGGGTGCGCAGGTGCTCGCGCGCACGGGTGCTAGTGGGTTACGGTGATTGTCAGGTCCTCGTCACCAAACAACGCGCCGTCGTCCGCGCGCGCACGCAGAACATAGGTCCCGGGGGCGTTGAAGACCACCTGTACCTCGTGTTTGCCGTCTTTGGGCACTGGAGGTGGCACCCATAGCGGCGCCCACGGCGAATTCGCGCCCGTGCGCGTCTCTTCCCAAACTTTGACCTGCGCGGGGTCGAATCGGACATTGCCATCGCCGCGATACACGAACCATGACAGATGGAGTCCAACACGTTTGCCAACCGTGACACGAGACGGCGGCGTCAGCGCCGGGTTTCGTGTTGTCGTCGGGGTCGTGTTGGCTGATTGTGACGGCCGCACAGCCGAACCCACGCTGCCACGGGGCTTCGGGATCCCGTCGTCTGTGACCCACGCGATGATGGACACCGGCTGTCCAACCTTGGCCGACCGAGCCTTGTCGCCATCAATCTTGACGCTCGGAGGTTTGTTGGATCGGACTTCGGGACTGCTGGTCCCTGCCCCCAGCGCTCCAGTCTCCGACGCAATTACCACATCGTTGACGAAGTAGTCGGGTCTGAGCGTCGCGTACGCCTTCTCGGTTTTCCCCTTGGTCGTCAGCGTCCAGACAAGCTCTTTCTGGCCCCAGTCCTGCGGCACGCGGACGCGGAAGACGAAGCGATTGCGTCGAGGCAGAAAGCGTGTCGGCTGGCCCTGATCTGGACCGCCAGGTTCGATGTTGTTGTCGGGGCCGATCGGAACGTTGAGTTCTTCTTCCCAATTCCGATTCATGTATCCAAACAGGAAGTTGAACGACCCGTCCGCATTCCGTTCCCAACCTTCGTAGGCGGGCGACGCGTTCTGACCGCGCGAATACGTCTGCGCGTCCGGAGAATCGCTGGTGAAAAGAAACGCAAGAAACACGATAGAAAGGCGCAGTCGTATCTGTCGCACCATCCAATCACCCAATCACGAAATCACCAGAAGATCACCCGTTCATCAAATCACCAATTCGCCGAATCTCATTGGCCCGGCGGGCGGCTGCTCGCCGATGACGAAGGAGCGGTTGTCGTCGTCGGTGTTGGCGTAGGCGGACGAGGCGTCACATTGCAAAGCGGACACCCGATGAACACGTCCTGCTGTGTGAGCCTCATTTTCTCGCGTCGTTTTGCCATCTCGGCCTGGAACTGCTCGTCGGTGAGCTGAAGGCCCATCCCGAGGTCGATGAACATGTTCGCGACGGAGCGATTGCCGGAGCCTTGCCAGTTTCTCGGATCAGGCACGTTCTTGTTCGCTGGTGAATTGTCCATGTAGCCGATGATGTGGAGGATGGTCCCCTTCGGCAGCAGCGGCGCCGACTCGTCGGTGTAGTCGTAGCCACGGACCCAATTGTGGTCGTACCCGGCACAGCTGAGTGTCTGGATGTTGAATCCCCAGATCGCCTCGAGACACATCCTTGCTCCCGGCGCATGCAAGTGCGGCTCAAACGACGTGATCTTCGTGTGCTCCTGAAGCACGGTGTAGGCGTGCAACTGCTGGCCGGCTTCCATCGGCTTGATGTCGATATCCAGTCCATTGCCAAGTTGGCGGCTCGTCGATCGCTTCAACGTCGGCTTGTAGCCCTTGGGATGAAACTTGAACCCAATCTCGAGGCGGGCTTTCGTGTCCCGTCCATTCGAGTGCAGGTGAACCGAGTCGGACACGATGCTCGATCCAGCTTTCAGCAGCCTCCCCGAGAGGGTGTCGAACACGTCCGGATTGCGCCCCACCTCGTGAACCGGCCACGGCGTGACCGCATCGGGATTGTTCAGCACCAGCTCCAGCGTGAGCTCCGCGCTCTCTGGAACTTCGGTGAGGTTGCGCGTGCTCCAGATCATGTGGTGGAAGACGTAGCGGCCACCGACCGTCTCGCGTCCGGTGCCGGCCCGCGGCACATCGTTCACCTCGCGGATTTCAACGGCGGAGACATACCGGTCTTCTGTCATGCCCGTCGTGATGCTTTCGATCTCCCCCCACCAATCAGGTGCATCGCCCTTGACGAGCATTTCTTTGGTCGAGACGACGAGATCGGGTTTGCCGATCCGCCAGTCGGCCCCGTCCGAAAAGACACGCGGTGGCGGCATGTCGGCAGGGTTCCCGCGCGCGGCGCCAGTGTCGGCCCATTTGGCGACTTTGGCGAGTTCCTCTTCACTGAGGGACGGGTCGTCTTTGTACTCCTGGATGCCGACGTTCTTCTCGATGTACCACGGCGGCATGACACCGGCTCGAGGACCGAGGCCCGTCCGCTGCTTGATGGCGCGCGCCCATGGCCGCACCTCTTCGTAGGTCACGAGCGACATCGGGGCCACGCCGTCTGGACGATGGCATGTCTGACAGCTGCGCTGCAGGATTGGGGCGATGTCCTTGGAGAAAGTGACCTCGCCTGTCTGCGGTGCCGTCTGCGCCTGCGCCGCGGTCGGTGCGAGTGACGTCGCAGTCACGACGACCAACAGGCCACCGAAACACCGAGACACAGAGAAGAAATCCACGCCGCTTGCTCGACCCGGCATCGCAATCTCCTTGCTTGTATTTGGCAGAATATTGTAGATCGGCAACGCACGAGGCAAAAGGCACAAAGCGCAGCGGGTCAGACCGTCTTTGTTACCAGGATTCGTATGCACCACATCACCTTGTCGCCCCGCCAACAGATCTATCGGCCGGCAAATCGCCAGATCACAGCATCGTCAAATCACCAGATCACGGTCGCCCTGGCTCTGTCTCTGTGTCTCTGCGTCTCTGTGGCCCGTGCGTTTAGTGAGCAAGGGGGGCCGCCCAAAGACCCGAGCGCGAAGCGACAGGCGGATCTCGTCGAGCTCGTGAAGCTCGATCCCAGCATCAGGCTCGATATTCGCTACGCCGGCACCAACAATTTTGTCGGAAAGCCGGTTTACAAAGAGGCGCGAGCGTTTCTTCAGCGCCCGGCGGCTACGGCGCTGGTTGCTGCGCACAAAGAACTTGCGGCCCACGGCTACGGACTGCTGATCCACGATGGCTACCGGCCGTGGGCGGTCACGAAGCTGTTCTGGGACCTCACGCCGCCAGCACTGCGCGAGTTCGTGGCCGATCCGACGAGCGGCTCGAAACACAATCGCGGCGCCGCGATCGACTTGTCGATGTACGACCGCGCGCTTGGCACACCTGTCGTGATGCCGAGCGCCTACGACGAGTTCAGCCACCGCGCATACCCGGACTATCGCGGCGGCCCCCCCGACGCACGCGGGCGACGGGACTTATTGCGGATCGTGATGGAACGCCACGACTTCACCGTGGAGCCAAACGAATGGTGGCACTTCAATTACAAGGATTGGAAGGAGTATCCGATTTTGGATGTTCCTTTCGATGCGATTCGGTGAGCAAAGTAGCGTTCGATCGATCACGTACGTTGCACAGAAGCGCGGAAACACGGAATCTCTCTCGCAAAAGAGTTCCGCGCTTCTGTGCTTCCGTGCGACGTACGTGATCGCCCCGGGACGCTTATTGTCCGCTACGACGATTCCCCTGCGCGGGGGGCAAGTCGAGATTCACGGGCCGCCCATCGACGAAGACGTGCTTGATTGTCATCTTCTCGTCGAAGAGATCACCGGAGGTGACCAGCACGTTGCCTGTCTTCCCGACCTCGAGCGATCCAAGACGATCAGCGGCTCCCGCGATCGTCGCCGCCTGAAGCGTCAACGCTTTTAACGCATCCTCACGCGAGAGTCCGTTCTGGACGGTCTTTGCTGCATTCTTGATGAAGTCCTTGGGATCGCTCAGTCCGCCTGATTCGAACCCGAAGACGACCCCCCCTTTCTGCAACGCCGCCGGAACCTTTGGCGCGTTGGCGCGGGTGCGAAGCGTGCGAAGTGACTCGTCTGCGTCGGGCGCCAGCGCTTGCGGCCGTGACGGAAAATCGAGGCTGACAATCACGCGTGCGTTGGCTGCCTTGAGATCGGCCACAACCTGATCGGCCTCTCGTCCATCGGTGATGATTGGAGTGAGCTTGAAGCTTTTGGCCATCTCGAGCGCACGCAGAATCTCGCGCGCTGATTGGCCACGGAACGCAACGGGCTGACGCCCTGCAAGAGCCGGTTGCATGGCCTCGAGGGCCGGATTGTACGAAAGGCGCACCGACGATTTGGCCGCGCCTTCCGTCTGCTGATAGTGCTGCGCGTCGAGAAACGACTGACGCACGAAAGCGATCACGCCCATCAGCGAGTTGGGATACGCACCACCGCCCGCAGGGCGCTCCGAAAAGGTCACATGAAGGGCGACGGGTGTCCGGATGACGAGCGCGCCTTTGCGCTCGTCAGCAATGGCGCCAATCTGTGGCTCGTCCGCCGGCAGGGCCGTGTGGACAAGCGCACTTTGGCCCCGAATCGCGTCGCCAGAAGGCGTCGCGAGCACCGACGTGATGCCCGCCGCCGCCGCCCGTGCCAGGGCGGTCGACGTCGGATTGACGTAGTCCGCGGCGCGGAACTGCGCGCGCAGCAGAAAATCGGCCTTGACGCGTTCCACATCTTCCGTTGTCTGCGGGTTTTCCGCGCGCGGCACCGCGGGCATGTCGAGGCCCGAGGTACTGCCCAGATCAATCAGGCCAGGATAGACGGTCAACCCCTTGCCCGCGATGATCTGTGCTCCCGCAGGAATCGTGACGTTCGTGCCCACTGCCGAAATCAAGCCGTCGCGCACGACAATCGTGCCGCCGTCCATCACGGAACCGGAGACGGGAACGATGCGGGCGCCCTGTATCGCGTAGACGTAGGACGCCTGCGCGTAGAGCACCTGACCACCCGTGTACCGCACCAGCGCACCCAGCGCCCCTATCGCACCCAGGAGAACGAGCATCTTCCTCATCGCGCGCCCCCAGTCTTTGGCGCCGCCGGCCGATTCATCCATCGCTCAAAGAGCTGCGTGTGCTTGGTGTCGGGCCCGACCTCGCGGCCAGCGATGAACACGCGGGGGACTGGTGTGCGCAGCTCCAACGGGTCGCCGTTCCAGATCACGAGATTGGCCACCTTGCCAGGTTCCAGGCTCCCGACCCGATCGGCAACGCCGAGGATCTCGGCAGCGTCGATGGTGATTGCGGCGAGCGCCTTCTCGCGCGTGAGTCCCCAGGCGACCGAAATGGCGGCTTCATAAGGCAACAGCCGCGGGTTCTGGTAGCTGCCCGTCGCGAAAGCGAATTTGACGCCGGCGGCCGCCAGCTCGCTCCCGGCGCGATACGTCGCCGCGTGATGGAAATCCTCGCGCGAGGGGAGCGTGAGGACTGAGCCGAGAATGACCGGAATGTTCTTCTCTTTCAACAGTGGCGCTGCAAGGGACGCTTCGAGGCCGCCGGTGATCACGATCTTGACACCCACTCGATCGGCAAACGCGACCGCGTCGCGGATCTGCGTTTCGTTGTTCGCCTGCACGAAGAGGGGCTGGCGCCCTTCGGCGACCGGAATCACGGCCTCGAGGTTCCAGTCCACGCGGCGCTCGGCTGCCGGAATTTTCGCGTAGGCTTTCGCGCGGTCGATGAGGTCTTCGACTTTCTTCACGCGCGCATCGCGCTCGCGCTTCAGGTCCTCATAACGGCGGTTCGGATCCGGCTGCTGCCCGAAGCCACCCCCGCCGCCTACACCTCCCCCGATGTTAGGAAACTGAAACGTGACGCCGACGACGGGTTTCAGCGTGGCTTCTTCCCATGTCCATCCATCGAGATTCATCACGGCGACCTGGCCGCCGACCAGGCCGCCCGATGGCATCACAGCCGCGCTGGTGATCCCGTTCGCGCGGGCAACCGGTATTGCATCGCTATCCGACTGGTACGACGACTGCGCCCGGACCGCAGCGTTGATGTCCAGCATCTCTTGCGTGTCTTCGAAGCCGCGAGCCCCTGGCTCGACCAGCCCAAGCGAGCTGCGCGCGTCGATGAAGCCGGGGTAGACATCCGCCCCTTTCGCGTCCACGACCTGCGCGCCTGCTGGCGCAGAGTTGTTGACATCGATCGCGGCGATGACGCCGTTACGGATGACGATGGTTCCGCGCTCGATCGTTGGACGGGTGATGGGGTGTATGCGGGCGTTGGTGATTGCCAGAACCGGGCCCGTTGCGGGTGTCACCTGTTCGTCGGTCAGGCCACCAAGCCCCGGGAGATTCGCGGGACTAAAGTCCCGCACTATGGGTGGATCCTTTGGCTCCGGTGTCTGCGGGGCCGCTGTGGGAGCCTTCTGGCCTTCGGCGCCGGCGAGCCGTGACTTCTCGGATCGCGCGTCGGTGAGCCGGCGCTCGTCTGCCACCCGGTCGTAATAGGTCGTGCCGTCGATGTAGACGCGGTCGACGATTGCATAAGTGCTGAGCGGATGCTTGTTCCAGATGACCACGTCGGCGTCTTTGCCGGCCTCGAGGGAGCCGACGCGGTTGTCGATCCGCAGTTGCTTTGCGGGGTTGATCGTGACAAACGCCAGTGCCTCGTCGTCTGTCAGGCCGCCCCAGTGCAGGCTCTTGGCGGCTTCGGTGTTGAGCCGCCGCGCATGCTCCGCGCTGTCGGAGTTGATCGAGACGACGACCCCACGTTTGTGCATGATCGTGGGGTTGTAGGGGATGGCGTCCTCCGCTTCGACCTTGTAGGCCCACCAGTCGGAAAACGTTGACGCCCCCGCGCCGTGCGCGGCAATTTCGTCCGCGACTTTGTAGCCTTCGAGTACGTGCTGGAATGTTGCGATCTTGAAGCCCATTTCATCAGCGAGGCGAATCAGCATGAGGATTTCGTCTGCGCGATAGCAGTGGGCATGCACGAGCCTCTTGCCTTCGAGGATTTCGACGAGGGGTTCGAGCTGGAGATCGCGGCGTGGTGGGACCGCCGCGCCGCCCTCCTTGCGCCGGCGTTCGTAATCCTGCCACTCGCGCTGGTACCCCTTGGCGCGGGTGAATGCGTCGCGAATGACGTACTCGACGCCGGGACGCGTCGCTGGATACCGCCGCGGCGTCTGCGGCTGCCCGCCGCCGCCCGGCCGCATGTCTTTCGGATTCTCCCCGAGCGCGAACTTGATGCCGGGCATCGCGCCCTCGAACAGTAGCTCGCTCGGCCGCGTCTTCCCCCACCGTAACTTGATGACGGCGTTTTTTCCACCGATGGGATTGGCGCTGCCATGCAGCACGTTGGCGACCGTGAGCCCGCCCGCCAGATCGCGGAAGACATCGATGTCGGTGGGATCGAGCACATCCTCGATTCCCGTCATCGAGCTGACGGTCGTGCCGCCTTCGTTGATTGAGTCCGCAGCGATGTGGGAGTGTGCGTCGATGATGCCAGGCGAGACGAAGCGCCCTGCGGCTTCGACAATCTCCGCGCCTTGTGGGACGGCCGTTTCGGGGCCGCCCACCGCGGCGATCTTGCCGTCGCGCAACACGACGGTGCCGTTTTGAATCGTCCCACGCGTGACGGTCAGCACCGTTGCGCCTCTAATCACGACGGCCCGCGCGCCCTGAGCCGAAGGCGCAACCACCGCCAGCGTGACGGTTGCAATCACTATCCATCCGATGCGGTGAATCATGGTCGTCACCTCAGTCACCCGATACCCCCAACGCCAGAGTCATTGCGTCGTGGCACCCTGCGGCCACAAATATCTGTTGAACCAATCCAGATTCTGTTGCATTGCTGCGCGATTCGCCTTGGGCTTGTTCAGCGGATGACCAAACCCCTTGAATAACACCAGCTGCACGGGCACGTTCTGATCGCGCAGCCCCTGATACAACTCGAAGGCATTGGGCACTGGCACGCGTAGATCCTGATCCCCGTGCTGGATGAGCGTCGGCGTCTTCGCGCTCTTGATATAGGTCATCGGCGAGGTGTCTGCGTAGATCTTCGGATCGTCCCACGGCGTGCCCTTGAGATACTGCCGCGTGAAGGGATGGATATCCGTGTTGACGTAGTAGGTCATCCAGTTTGAAATGCCAGCGCCTACCGAGATGGCCTTGAAGCGATCGGCATGCTTCGTCGTGAGAAACGCCGAGATGTATCCGCCCTGGCTCCAACCCATGGCGCCAACGCGATCGCGATCGACGAGACCGACTGCGACCAGATGGTCTACACCGGAGAGCACGTCCCACGCGTCGCCGATGCCGAGGTTACGAACATTGAGTGATCGAAATTTCTCGCCGTAGCCCGCGCTGCCTCGGTAGTTGGGCTCGAGCACGAGCGCCCCGCGCGAGAGCCACAAATCGATGGGGTAATAGCCCATGGCATTGGAGTAGGGGACGGGGCGCGAAACGCCTGTGGGTCCGCCGTGAATGACGATGAGCAGGGGATAACGGCGTCCTGCCTGGAAGTCGGCCGGTTTGTGCAACACGCCCTCGATCTCGACTCCGTCCTGGCTTTTCCATCTGGCGACTTCGCGCGTGTGCCGCGGCCAGGACGCAATCTGCGCGCCCGCGTTACTCACGCGTGCGGCGGTGATCGGGCGGGTGGGACTGGTGGGACGGGTCGGGCTGGTGGGGACAATGGTTCGAGAATCTGTGTAATCTCCCACCTGCCCCAGAAAGACCTCCGCGAAGTCCTGCGGCCCTGAGCCAATGAACGCAACCGATTGCCCATCACGGGTCAGCGAAAAATTTCCGCCAATCCACTCGTCACCAACGGCAAACCGCGTGATCTGCTTCGAGTGCGGATCGACACGAAACAGGTATGCCCATGTACGCTGCGACGCGCCAAAAAAGATTCCCTGCGCATTCCAAGCGATGAGATTCGGATCTTCGTCAAAGGCGACGGTGAGCGGATCGATCTGTGTGCTTCCAGGCGTCACCATAGCGACGACGCTGTTCTGGTAGAAGAAGAACGGCTTGGCCATCGACGACACAAACGCGATGCGTTTCCCATCGGGCGACCAGCGCGGCGTTGAATCCGGTCCTGCTTGTGTGACGAGAGGGATTTGCGCCCCGGTCTCGACCCTGACGACTGAGATGTCTGCGGATCCGCCGTCTGCTGGGTCGCTCGACACCCGATGATCGAATGCGATCGAGCGACCATCGGGCGACCAGTCGAAGCTGCCGACGACGAAGCTGCCCTTGGTCAACTGTCGTGGTGTTGTCGCCGAGGCGCCGCCAGCCGCGGTGTCAATGACGTACAAATGGGCCATTCGGCGGTCCTCGTCTTCAATCCTGAGGTCGCCAAATTTCTTTTCACGTTCCTTGACGCTCTCGGCGATCGGGTCGGTCATCGTGTATGCGATTGCTCGTCCGTCCGGTGACCACGCGAACGCGTTGACGGCCTCGTCGCCACCAGTCAAGCGTTCCGCCTCGCCGCCGTCGATCGCTATGCGGTAGATCTGACGCTTGCCGTCCCGGTCGGACACAAACGCGATCCACTTGCCATCGGGCGACCACGCCGGTTGCTGGCTCGATTTCCGTCCGCTGGTAATCTGACGCGCCTCACCGCCACCGCCGCCGACCCAAATCTCGGTTTCGAACTCGTTGTCGTCCCAGTTGGTTTCTCTAAGGGTGTACGCCACACGACGCCCGTCAGGCGCGATCGCGGGACTCCCGACTCTCGTGAGCGTCAGCAGCGCGTCTATGCCGGGCGACGATGGCTGGGTCGCACCGGTAATCGCAACCGATCCCAGGAATGCCACGGCCACCAGCCGGCCAAACATTTGTCGCATAGTCGAAACCTTTGGGAAGGAAGCGGAGAGCCGACAAGGTAGCATAGTGGCCGACACTTTCGCCGGCGTTTTCGCCGCCGGGAATTTTGTAACCATTTCGCGTGTTCAAACTCAGTAAACAGAATCGACTCGGCCCGACACGCTGCACAGCTTGACACTCGAGTGCGGCACGGCTACAAGTGATGGGCTTAGTTAAAGCCTTAGACAATTTTTCAAGGAGCTCCGGAGATGCGGAAGATATTTGCGTTGGTGGCTACGGCGGCGTTTGTGGCTGCTCTTGCCTCCCCCATGTTCGCTCAGGCGACGACGGTGAAGGGCGAGGTTGTGGATGTGGCATGCGCCACCAAGAAAGCCCCCGGTGGCAAGGGCGACGATCACGCCGGCTGCGCAATGGCCTGCGCGAAGAAGGGCATGCCAGTGGGAATTATGACAGCCGACGCGATCTATACGGTCAGCGGCGACTACGCGGCAAACAATAACGCCAAGCTCCTCGAGTTCGTGGCCAAAAGAGTCGAAGTGACCGGTGACGTCACGGAGAAGGACGGTCAGAAGACGATCGCGATCAAGACAATCAAGCTGGCCAGCTAGATCTAAAGATCTAATGATCTAGTGATCTGATGATCTTGGCTATTGCCGGTCATCGGATTGAAAGATCACCAGATCACCAGATCGCCAGATCTCCGGATTCACCACACGCCGGGGCAGGGAAAACCCGCCCCGGCGTTTTTTCGTTTGGTGGTGTCTAACTCTAACAACTAACGACATCGGCCGATCGTCGCGCACCTTGGCACCGGAGGAGATGCTATGCCCTGCGACCTTTTCGGCGATGTCACCGATCCGTCTATCAAAGTCGGCAGCCGCAAGTGGTACACAGTACCGCTCTCGCTGCTCGCTCACTCGCTCGTCCTTCTTGCGCTCATCGTCGTGCCCCTGCTGGCAACTGGCACGTTGCCGATGCCAACGAGCAACGTCGTGTTTGTGCCGATGGTTGCGACGCCAGTGCCACCACCGCCCGCTGTGCGGCGGATAGAGACCGTCACAAAGCCTTCCGCCAATCCAAACGCCCCGCCGGTTGAGGCGCCCGACGGCATCACGAAAGAACCGCTTTCTGGTCTCGAGTTCGACGAGGGTGTGGAGGTCGGCCCCGGTATCGCGGATATCGGCGTGGTCCACGGTCCTGAGTCGCTAACTGCACCACCACCGCCACCGCCCACTCAACCGAAGACTGTGCGTCAGGGCGGTGACATCCGGCCCCCGCAGAAAATTCGCGATGTTGCTGCGGTGTATCCACCGATCGCACAGGCGGCTCGCGTGCAAGGTGTTGTCGTCGTCGAGGCGACAATCGGCACCGATGGCCAAGTGAAGGACGCGCACGTCCTTCGGTCGGTCCCGCTCCTGGATGAGGCCGCTCTCGCGGCCGTGCGTCAATGGGTCTATACGCCGACACGACTGAACGGCGAACCGGTTTCCGTGATCATGACGGTCACCGTTCACTTCACACTGCAATGATAAACGCGACTGGTGGAGGTTCAGGAGTTCAGCGGTTCAGGAGTTCAGGCGTTCTGGGGTTCAGGGGTTCAGGGGTTCAGGGGTTCAGGGGTTCGGCGAACCTCTGAACTTCTGAACCTGTGAACCTCTGAACCTATTTTGCCGCAACAGCAACCGGTTCCTCCCATGGAAGCCCGGTGCGACCGAAGTGACCGTAATTGGTGGTCTGGCGGTAAATGGGACGCAGCAGGTTCAGCGTCTCGATGATCGCGCGTGGTCGGAAGTCGAAGCTGTCCGTCACGTACTTCGCAGCCTTGTCCTCGTCGCCCGTGCCGAACGTATCGACCTTCACTGACACCGGCTTGGCCATGCCGATCGCGTAGCCGACCTGGATCTCCGCTTTTTTTGCCAGACCGTTCGCCACGACCTGCCGCGCGACATAGCGGCAGAAGTACGCTGAGCTGCGGTCCACCTTTGACGGATCCTTGCCGCTGAACGCGCCGCCGCCGTGACGGCCCCAGCCGCCATAAGTGTCGACGATGATCTTGCGGCCGGTCACGCCCGCATCCGCTGACGGACCTCCGTGAGTGAAGCTGCCAGTGGGATTCACAAACAGTTGTACGTCTTTGCGCCACCACTCGCCGAGGACGCGCGGACCAAGATCCTCGCGCACGTATTCGGTGATGCGCTTCTGATCGGCTGCCGGCGTGTGCTGCGTGGACACGACGACGCACGCAACGTGTGTGGGTGAGTTGCCGTCGTAGACGACGGAGACTTGGGACTTGCTGTCGGGGCGGAGGAAATCGACCTTGTTGGATTTGCGGTCGAGCGCGAGACCGTAGGTGAGCTTGTGTGCCAGCAGAATCGGCAGCGGCATCATCTCGTCCGATTCATCAGTGGCGTATCCGAACATGATGCCCTGATCGCCGGCGCCTTGATCGCCGCTCTGGCTGGTCGCGGATGTGACGCCCTGATCGATTTCGTTGGACTGCTTGGTGATGAGTGAAATGACCTTGAGCGTGGTATCGCAGAACGGCTCATTCGTGTCGGTGTAACCGATCGCCTTGACCGCCTGCCTGACGATCTTTTCGTAATCGAGCTTGGCGTTAGTCGTGATTTCGCCGGCGAGGACGACATGATCGCTCTTCACGAGCGTCTCGCACGCGACGCGACTGCGCGTATCCTGCTCGAAGCAGGCGTCGAGGATCGAGTCGGAAATGTAATCGCACACCTTGTCGGGGTGACCTTCGGAGACCGACTCGGACGAGAACGTGAACTGCGACATGGCACTCCTTCAGAGAGTTTCCAGATATCAGGATTCAGTTCAAGGTCGTGACCAGCGAGCCGCTCACGCCATTAGGGCGTCGACTGGCCAGGTGTTTCTTTGAACTGGCAACTGACAACTGGAAACTTAAACAAAAAAACCCGCGACATCTGGTCGCGGGCTGCGCGACTTAGATAGGTTTCCGGCAGTGCAGAACACTGACGTGCGCGGCCCATCAAGTCGGTGGAAATCGCCGCGCCAAAAACGACTCAACAGTATCGCCCCTGAGCCGTTGGATGTCAATTCTCCAGCCTTCGCGCCCTTTGCTACCTTCGGCGCCTTCCCACATTTACTGCTTCTTATGTTCCTCGATGTATTTCAACGCAAATTGTTCGAGCGGCTCGCTGCGCAGGCCGATGAGCTTCGCTTCTTCCGTGGCTTTGTCCACCGCCCAGCCATCCTGCAGCACTCGCTTCACCAGCCACACGGCGCCCACCCGATTGGCGGATCCACAGTGAATGAACACCGGCTGGTTTGCCTTGTTGCTCACGGCCGCGAGGAAGTCATCCACTGTCTTAGATTCCGGGGCTTGCCCGTTGAAAGGAATGTGAATGTAGTTGAGCCCGAGCGTTTTTGCCCGCGCGGCGTTCTGCTCGATGTTCGCCCCGGCCTCGCTGGCCTGGCGCAGATTGATGACTGCTTTGAAGCCGTCGTTCTTCAACCCCTCGAGTGCCGCCGTGTCAGTGGCGCCCCCGCAAGCGACGACTGCATCGACCTTCGTGTAGTTGGTGATGCCAGGCCGCTCCATTTTTTGTTGACCGAACACGACAGGTCCGCAAACGATCGAGCATGTGATCAGGATGAGGATGTTACGCATGCGGACCATGATAGGCCGCGAAGGGGCTGAAAGCAACGAACGCCGAAGGCCCGTTCTACTGCTCCGGGCCCTCCGGCCTATTGCTTCGGCCCTTCGGCGATTCGATCAGTTTTTTTCTACAGTGACCGTGACCGGTTGCTGCACCCGCACAGACACCGTCGTCCCCG
The DNA here is from genome assembly GCA_963846425.1 of uncultured Acidobacteriota bacterium. Classification (GTDB taxonomy): domain Bacteria; phylum Acidobacteriota; class Vicinamibacteria; order Vicinamibacterales; family UBA2999; genus JACCSI01. The sequence continues at coordinate 1,703,000 of CAWJVW010000005.1, forward strand.
CGGGCAGCACAGCCGGATTACGTCCGCCGGCCATCGTTGCTGCGGTTCCACCCGCAGCGCCGACGCTTCCGCCAATGACTGCGCCCTTTCCGCCGCCGAGGATCGCGCCAAGGATGGCGCCACCGACTGCAGCGCCGCCGATCTTCGCCGCGCTCTCATTAGCGGGCGAGGCGCCTTCGCGGACTACCGAGTCGGTCTTGATGCCCAGGCGCGAGCCATCAGCCAGCACGACCGTGTGGAAGCGAATGCCCAGACGAGCTCGCTCTTTCACTTTGCCGCCGCGTTCGACCTCCATCACCGAACCCTGCACGACGGATCCCGCGGGAATGGCGACCCGGTCGCCAACGCGCACGTCACGAGTAACGCGGGCTTCGACACGATCTTCAACGCGCGCCACCTCACTTGAAATCGTTCGCTCGATCTGCAGACCAATCACGGCATCGGCGGGCACCACGAGATCGACCATTTCAGGTGCCGCTAGTGCGGGTGGCGTTTCAGGTTCCACGGTCACCGGGGCACGTTCGGGCTCTACGGCCGGACGTGTTTCCCACATGCTTCCGCTGTTCGAGGCCGGCGCGCTGGACGTCGGGGCACTCGCAGCGGGTGCGTCGTTGCGCGCACTCCGGTTAGCCGGCGCCACACGCTCCGTCCTGCGTTCTGGTGCTGGCACCGCCCGTGACGGACGCGGCGATTCGCGCCGCGGTGAGCTTGGCGCCGGTGACTCGATGAGCGCAGGCGGCGTTGCCGCCGGTTTGGTCGTTGAAGCCTCCGGCGCAATGACGCCTTCAGATTCCGCGACTGGCTGCCCCGGGGTGGCGGGCGCTTCCGATGATGCCGGTGCGACGAGTGCCACTTCCGCGTCCGTGCTCCGCGGACCCGCGGCAAGATAGCCACCCGCTGCAGCCGCTCCCAGGCAGCCCAGCGCAAGACCCCCGAAAACGAGTTTGTTCAGTTCCATTGGTGTCAGACGAGGTCCCGGCGATAGGCATCAGCCGAGGACATCCCGCTCTCCGTCCGGCCAATACAGCAAGCCCCGTACCGCTGACCCTGGCTCGCTAACCCTTTAAGAGTCTATAACTTTGCTCAACCGGCGTCACCCCTCCAGTGTCCGTTTCCTGGGAGTGGTGTCACCTCATCATGGTCGCCGGTCGCCGGTAGCCGCCGGTCGCCGGTTCTCCGGGCCACGGCAGCATCTGGCGATCTGGTGATCTTGGCGATTTGGCGGTTAGGCACGTGCCAATCGCCGATCATCAGATCAACAGATCATCAGATCATCAGATCACGAGATTCTGATCGGTCCTCGGTACGGGGCAATGAGGCCCACTCGCGCCGCGCTGGCGGGCGCTTCATCCTCATAGCTGTCGACGATCCGCTTGTACAAGTTCAGGGCTTCTGCACGTCGTCCCGCAATATCGTGCATCCACGCGAGATTCAACATCGCAGCCGCGCGCAGCCAGTCCGGAATGCGTGACGTTGTCGTCGCAATGACGTTCATCGCTGTTGCGGCGGCGGCGTATCTGCCGCGTGAGAATTCGAGGTAGGCGAGCCGGTACTGCACTTGCCAGTCGCCAGGGTGAGATGCACCGACGCGGTCGTACATTGCCTTGGCTTCGTCCCAGCGGTCTTCGACGACGAGACGATTCCCCGGGATGAGCGCCGCGTAAATCACACCTTCGTCGGTTCTGCGTCGCCTCTCGATGTCGGCGAGCTGTCGCCGCGCGCGCTGGTGCCACTCGCGCATCTTCGAATCAGTCAGCACTTGCCGCGCATCGTTTGCCGCCGAGGGATCGTTGAGCAGCGTCCGGTAATTTGCCCGCCGCAGCAGGGCGATCGGAAACACCCACGCTGGCTTCTCGGGCTGCTGATCGATCGTCGCTGTCAGCAGCACGATAGCCTCGTCGATTCTCCATTGACTGCGTCTGAGATTCGATAGCCCGAGCGAAGCGCGCCGCCGATCGTACACGTGACGCGCCGACGACGATGAGGCGGCATCGATGACGGCAAAGTACTGCCGCGCCGCGCGGTCGAACGCTTCGACGGTGGGGTGTGCGTACAGCTCTGCCAGACGTATTCGGATGGTTGCATTATCGGGAAAGCGCCGAACGTAGCGCTCGCCGATCGCGATGGATTCGGCAAGCCGGCCTTCGAGCGAGCCGTAAATCTCGGCGAGCGCGCCGTCCGCAAGTGGGGCGAACAGATTGCCGTCACGTGCGGCCCGTTCGAGCTGCCGCAGACCCTCGGCCTTGTTGCCCGATGGCAGGAGCAGCAACACGCGGATGACTTTGATGAATACCGGCGCGATGTCCACGTAGTAGTTGTAGAGGCCGAGGGTCAGATACGCATCGCCGTGCCCGGGATGCTGCCGAATGTACTCGTCCGCGAAGCCCTTTGCTCTGGCCGCATCGCGCGCGGCACCCCAGAGACCCTTGTCAAAGGTGAATCGGTATGCGCTGCGCAGCATGCAGGCCTGCGCGAGGTGAAACAGCGCGTCGGCGTCGCCGCGACTGCGGCCGTAGCGCTCCTGAACGTGGTCGATGAAGACGTCGATGTCCCGTTCGAACGCAGGCGCCAGCGACTCTTCCAGGTCGAGACGGGTAACCTGTGACACCAGCAGGCCGAACCACGCCGCCAGGCTTTTCGGATCCCGTGTGTGAAGGGCGCCGAAATGGCTCGACGCACTCTGCGCATCGCCAGCGTAAATACGCGTGTACCCGACGAGGATCGGATCCGTGGGCGCCTGCGCTGCCGCTGGTATCGTGGCGAACAGGATCGTGACAGCGGCACTTGCCGCGAGAAAAGCGGCGCCGGCCTCATTGGGCGATTTCATTGGCAATTTAGACGCCTGCTCATTCAGATCACGGAACACCAAACCGCGTATTGAAATCACTCCATCACGAATTCGGCCACTCGCCAAATTCAGCAACCTGCTCTACCCGCGTATCCCTAGCCAGAGGCGCGGGACAAGGTATCCTCGGTAACTGACGGCATTCATGGCTGCGACGCTTCAATACTTTGTTTCTCCCTCGGCGCGGATGCGAATCGCCGTCGCCCGCGATCTGCTTCTCCGTTTCAGCTCAGGTTTCGTCGACCCGCCACTCAAACATTCTGGCGAACTGCCTTTCGACAACGTCGCTATCTCGCCATCGGCGTCCGCGATCATCGTCGGGGCGACGCGTTCGGCGGCTGACGAGCTGGCATTCGCCGTCGCGCGGGCGCGCGGCGGGTTGTTCGGCATTTCGCGTGTGAGCTTCGCGGAACTAGCAACACGACTTGCGACGCCGGCGCTGGCACGTGACAAGTTGAGCCCGACAGGAGGCTTTGGCGCCGAAGCAATCGCAGCGCGAGCCGCCTTCGAAGCCGTCGCAACCGGCCGCCTTACTTACTTTGCACCCGTCGGACATCTACCCGGGTTTCCGCGCGCGTTGTCACGCACGCTCAGCGAGCTTCGACTCGGCGGGGTGACGCCGGACGATCTCTCATCGGTAGACCAGGCAGGCACTGATCTGGCCGAGTTGCTGACTCGTGTCGGCCAGGAATCGCGCAAGGCTGGCGCGGTGGATCGCGCCGACGTCCTTGCTGTTGCGGCTGGAATCCTTACCAAGGACGCATCGACGCTGCGAGATGCCACGATCGTTTTGCTGGACTGTGCGATTGCAACAGAAGCCGAGCGCCGGTTCGTCGCCGCGTTCGCGAGTGTCTCCAGTTCCGTGCTGGCGACGGTGCCGTACGGCGATGAGCGCACCATCGAGTCGTTGGTGGCGTTGGGGTTTGATGCAGACGTGAGCGTGGTCGCGCCAAGCGGCTCGGACTCGGGCGAGGCACTCTCACGACTTCAGCACCAAGTGTTTTCCCGTGACCCCTTGCCCATCAGCACGATGGACGATTCAGTCGTGATGTTCTCCGCACCTGGAGAAGGGCGCGAGTGTGTGGAGATTGCGCGTCGCATCAAAGAAGAAGCCGAGCGGGGCGTCGCCTTCGATCAAATCGCGGTCGTTCTCCGCGCGCCGCACACGTACCTGGGGCTCCTCGAGCACGCATTTCAACGCGCCGGGATCCCGTCGTGGTTCGACCGAGGCACTCGGCGGCCGGACCCCGCCGGGCGCGCCTTTCTCGCGCTCCTGGCGTGCGCCGACGAAGATCTGTCGGCACGGCGGTTTGCCGAGTACTTGTCCTTGGGACAGGTGCCGCCCGGCGGCGAGCCTGTGGCAGACACGTGGTCCGCGCCGAGCGATGAGATTGCCGGCGCCGTCATCCCGCCCGCCGATCGGGCGGAGGATGCTGACCCCGAAGACGAGGCGCGTGCGGCATCAACAGAACGTGAGCGGGGCGGAGTCATGGCGGGCACGCTGCGGGCGCCGTGGCGATGGGAAGAGTTGCTCGTCGAGTCCGCAGTGATTGGTCACCTGGATCGATGGAGCCGGCGCCTCCGCGGTTTGCGCGAGGAGTACAAACTGCGTCTCGACGAGCTTGCATCGGACGAACCTGAATCACCGCGGATTCCAGCCATCCGCCGGGATCTCGAACAGCTCGATCACCTGCGCCGCTTTGCATTCCCCATCGTCCAGGAGATGTCGGAGTGGTCCGGGAACGCCTGGCGGTGGGGCGACTGGCTATCGAAACTCGGGGATCTCGCGCCGCGCGTCCTGCGTCAGCCCGCTCGCGTTTTGCGCGTGTTGCAGGAGCTTGGCCCGCTGGGGGATGTCGGCCCTGTCGCTCTTCGGGAAGTGCGCGAGGTCCTCACACCTCGCCTGCTGACGCTGACACACGATCCCCCTCGGCGCCGACATGGTCGAGTCTTCGTCGGCACCCCCGCGTCCGTTCGAGGGCGATCCTTCGACGTCGTGTTCATCCCAGGCCTCGCCGAACGGGTATTTCCGCAGCGGCTGCGCGAGGACGCGCTGCTCCTCGACGAGCGGCGGGACCAGCTTGCCGCGCCGCTGCCAAAACAGAAGCAACGGGCTGACGAGGAGCGGCTGCAGCTTCGGCTCGGGATTGGCGCTGCAAGCGCAAGGGCCTACCTGTCATGGCCGCGGGTTGAACTGCAGGAATCGCGGCAGCGTGTTCCCTCGTTTTACGTTCTAGATATTGCCCGTGCGATCGAAGGGCAGATTCCTGCGTACGCCACGCTTCGCGATCGTGCGTTTGCCATGGGTGGGGCAACGCTGGCATGGCCCGCGCCCGAAACTCCAAGCCGAGCCATCGACGAGTTCGAGCACGACCTCTCGATGTTGTATCAGTTGCTGCGCGAGCCGGATCGTCGTCGCGCCAAAGGCCGTGCCCGTTATCTGTACGAGTTGAGCCCTCACTTGCAGCGATCGCTCACGGGACGCTGGGCGAAATGGCAGAAACGCTGGCATCCCGCCGACGGCCTGATTCGCTCGACGCCGGCGACCTCGCCAGCGTTGCAGCGTCAGCGGTTGGGAGCGCGCCCGTTTTCTCTATCTGCGCTCCAGCGGTTTGCCGAATGTCCTTATCAATTTCACCTCGCGGCAATCTTTCGCCTGGCACCGCTCGAGGAGCCTGCGCCGCTCCAGCGGCTCGACCCGCTCACGCGTGGGAGCCTCTTTCACCAGATTCAGGCTGAGTTCTTTCGCGCGCTCGAGAAAAACGGGTTGCTGCCGGTCACCGAGCGTCGTGTCGACGCGGCCCGCAAGATGCTTGACTGGGCGATCGGCACTGTCTCGAAAAAGGCGTATGACGATCTGGCGCCCGCAATCGATCGGGTCTGGTATGACGAGCTCGCGTCAATCGCGCGCGACCTGCGTGGATGGCTCGAGGGAGTCGCTCGGGATGGTCGCGAGTGGCGCCCCGAGCGCTTCGAGTTTTCGTTCGGGTTACCAGGAGATCTCAACCGCGATCCACGGTCGGTTCCAGAGCCTGCGCACGTCAACGGACGCTTCCTCATCCGCGGCTCGATCGACCTGATCGAGCGGAGGCTCGACGGCACCGCGCTCCGCGTCACCGATCACAAGACCGGCAAGAACCGTACGTCGCTCGCAACGATGGTGGACGGGGGAAGGGTCCTGCAGCCCATCCTGTACGGCCTTGCCCTCGAGGCGCTCACGGGCGAACACGTGCAGGAAGGGCGCTTGTCGTATTGCACCGCGGCTGGCGGCTTCAGCGTTCACTCAATCACCCTGGACGAGGTCAGTCGTCGTCGTGCAGTGGAGGTGTTGGAAGTGATCGACCGTGCGATTGAACAGGGCACGCTTGCTGCGCGCCCCGCTGACGGCGCCTGCTCGCGGTGCGATTTTCTTGGCGTGTGCGGGTCTGATGAAGAGCGGCGCACCCGGCGCAAGCCGGCAGGGTTGTTTGCGGACCTTGACGCCTTGCGGCGGATCCCGTGAGGGGACAGTCCCGCGATGACAGGGACAGTCCCCCGATGACAGGGACAGTCCCCCGATGACAGGGACTGTCCCCGATGGCAAAAACTGCGATGACTGATGACCGCGAGCTAATTTGCACCGCTTTGGACGACACGCTCATCGTCGAGGCGGCGGCGGGCACCGGCAAGACGACCCAGCTCGTCGCCCGCATCGTGTTGCTGATCCAGTCCGGCCGAGCGCGGGTCACCGAGATTGTTGCCGTCACATTCAGCGAGAAAGCTGCGGGTGAGCTCAAGTTGCGACTCCGCGAGGAGATCGAGCGCGCCCGCGTCGCATCCCGCCGAAGTCGCGACGAAGCGGAGCGCCTTGATCAGGCAGTCCTCGAGTTCGAAGAGGCGCACATCAGCACGATTCACGGATTCTGTGCCGAGCTGCTCCGCGAACGGCCGGTCGAGGCTCGCATCGATCCTGCGTTCGAGGTGCTCACCGAGACGCAGAGCGATCGGTTGTTCGACGAAGCGTTCGCGTCCTGGGTGGAAACCGCGCTTCAGCACCCGGGCGAAGGGGTCCGTCGCTCTCTTCGTCGGCCACGCTACGTGTCCTGGTGGCGCGATTCGGAGGACTCGGACGGGCCGATCGAGCGATTGAAACGTGCGGGACGTGACCTGCTGCAATGGCGGGACCACCCCGCGCCCTGGAAGCGACCGGTTTGGGATCGCGACGCCACGATCGACCGCGTCGTCGAGTCAGTGCTCGATGTTGCGATGATGACCGCGGATCCGATTTACGAGCGCGACTTTCTGTTTCAGGACACGGCCTCGCTCCGCAGGCAGGCTGGCGAGATTGCCCGTGCGGCGCACCATTCGCCACGCGATTACGACGCCCTCGAAGCGCTGCTCACGACGCTGGCCACCGATCGGGATCTTGCGAACAAACGCAAGGGCAGCGGGGCAATGTACTCGAAAACGCGCACGCGTCAGTCGATCCTCGACGCCCGCGAGGCGCTGGTCAACGCCCTGCGCACGTTTCGAGACATTGCCAACGCGGACCTCGCGGCACTGGTCCACGCAGAGCTTCAGGACTGCATCCGCCGCTATGAGGATCGGAAGCAGCGCACGGGCATGCTCGACTTTCTGGACCTGTTGATTCGCGCGCGCGATCTCGTGCGTGGCTGTCCTCCGGTGCGCGCGGCGTTTCAAGCTCGCTTCAAGTTCATCCTGGTCGATGAATTCCAGGACACTGACCCCGTGCAGGCCGAGCTGTTGATGTTGCTCGCGAGCGAATCGGCGGCTGTGACGGTCTCCAGTCCCCAGTCTCCGGTCTCCGGTCTTCAATCTGCCGGCATCGCGGCGATTCGGCCCGGGGCGCTGTTCGTCGTCGGCGATCCCAAGCAGTCCATCTACAGGTTCCGGCGCGCCGACATCGGCATGTACCAGCGCATCCGCGACGAGCTCGCACGGCAGAACGCGCGACCGGTCGTGTTGCAGCAGTCCTTTCGAAGTGTGCCGAACATCCAGCGATTCGTCAACGCTGCGTTTCGCGACGTGATGCAGCGGGACGACGAGACGCTGCAACCGGGTTACGTCGAGCTCGCGCAGTATCGCGCGGGCATCGCAGGCCAGCCATCCGTCATCGCGCTGCCGGTACCGCGGCCGTATGGCCGATTTCGCATCGCAAAGAGAAACATCGAGCAGTCGCTGCCGGATGCGATCGGCGAGTTCGTGCGCTGGATCGTGGACGAAAGTGGCTGGCAGGTCACCAGCACGGGTGAGGCACCCAGGCCGGTGCGCGCGAGCGACGTCTGCCTCCTGTTTCGGCGATTCATCGCGTATCAAGACGACGTGACGCGCAGGTATGTAGAGGCGTTGGAATCGCGAGGTGTGCCACACCTGCTTGTGGGTGGCAAGACATTTCACGAGCGCGAAGAGGTCGACGCGCTGCGGACGGCGCTGTCCGCGATCGAATGGCCCGAAGACGAGTTGTCGGTCTTTGCGACGCTGCGGGGCCCGCTCTTCGCCCTGGGTGACGAAGAGTTGCTCGAGTACCACGCGCGCGCAAAAGAGCGATCGCAGGGTCACGCGTTTCGTCCGTATTACGTGATGGACGAATTGCCCCTGCACCTCGCGCCGGTCGGCGAGGCGCTTGACACGTTGCGTGACCTGCACGCGGGCCGCAACTATCGTCCAGTGGCCGAGACGATCGGCCGGCTGATCGAGGCTACGCGCGCTCACGCGGGATTCATGCTGTGGCGAGGCGGGGAGCAGGTACTGGCCAACGTCCTTCACGTCGCGGAGCTCGCGCGTCAGTACCGAGAGCGAGGGCGGCCTGTCGTTCCGCGGGTTTGTCGAAACGCTTCGCTCAGCGGCCGATCGCGCGCAGGCACCCGAAGCCCCCATTCTGGAGGAGGGGAGCGAAGGAGTCCGCCTCATGACCGTGCACAAGGCCAAGGGTCTCGAGTTTCCAGTTGTCATTCTCGCCGACATTTCGTGCAGCCTGAGTCGGGATGAGGCACAACGCTACCTCGACTCCGACCAGGGGCTATGCGCAATCAGACTTGCCGGTTGGGCGCCGTTGGATCTCATCGAGAACAACGCGCGCGAAGCGCGGCGAGACGAGGCTGAGGGTGTGCGGCTTGCGTATGTCGCGGCAACTCGAGCTCGTGATGTCCTCGTCGTGCCCGCAATTGGTGACGGTGCATTCGAGGACGGATGGGTCAGCCCGCTCAATGCAGCCTTGTATCCACCGGTGCCGTTTCGACAGTCGCCGAGCGTCCCTCCTGGGACGCCACCCTTCAAAGGCAAGGACACGCTGCTCGAGCGGCCGGATGGTGAGATGCCGTCGAGGAGCACGGTCCGGCCTGGCGAATATCAAATGTCCGACCCCTCCTCCGGCGAAACGTTTTCGGTCGTGTGGTGGGACCCTACCTTGATCGATCGCGTCGGCGACGACACGCGAGGGCTCAGGCGTGACGATTTGATCGCAAAGGATGCTCGGCCCGAAGATGTGGCGGACGACCGCGCGCACTACGCCGAGTGGTGTCGGCAGAAAGTCGAGGTTTTGGCGCGCGCCGCGAAGCCGTCGCTCGAGGTCGTGACCGCAACGGAATTTGTCGGCGCCGCAGGCGCGATTCCAGGCGCAGAACTCGTCACTATCGAAGACTGCTCAACTCCCGGCCCGCGACCCTCCGGTCGGCGGTTCGGCGTGCTCGTCCACTCGCTGCTGGCCACGGTGGCGATTGATGCCACGTCAGACCAAATCGACGATCTCGCCATGCTCCACACACGCGTCCTCGGCGCGACTGACGAGGAACGCGATGCGGCCTGCCGCGTGGTCGATCGCACACTGCGCCATCGCGTGCTCAACGATGCCCGCGCGGCGGTCGCTGCTGGCAGAGCCTGCCGGCGCGAAGCCCCAATTACCTTCGTGCGTGACGGAAGCCTCATCGATGGCCAGCTGGACCTGGCCTTTGAAACCGCTGATGGCTGGATGGTCGTCGATTTCAAGACTGATGCGGAGCTCGGGGCCGCCGAAGCGGCGTATCGTCAACAGGTCGCCCTTTACGCGGAGGCGTTGGCGGCGATTACCGGCCAGCGCGCATCGGCGACTATCCTGCGAGTGTGACGGCTTCGGTATCGGCTCTCTGGATGGCGGCCTCGAGCTCGCGCTCGAACTTCTCCATCACCTCACGCCGATGACTGCTGGTGTGGAGTTTGAGACATTCAGGCTCCAGCCGGACCTGATCGCGTGACCGCCAGGTATGCGCGCGACGACGGAGGTGTCGGCCGTAGACGAAGCGGCAGACACGCTCGTAGAGTGGAGCGATCGTCCAATCGAGGACGCTTTCGAGTGCGGCGCGGGCTGTTAAAGCGCCGCGGACTGTTGAAACGGCGGGACTGAAGTCGCGCCCTCCGATGTTTCTCGGCCGGAAATTTGGATAGAAGCGCTCGATGAAACGGTTCGACTCCAGAAAGTTCGCGTACACGTCCTGACCGCTCACCGGTTGCAGATGCACGATTTGATTCGCGCAGAAGAGATCGGCCGGTCCCACCATCAGCGCGCGCTCGGAAACGACGTAGTTCAGGCACAACCGCCTTCGCCAGCCGAAGAGCCGGGCCAGGACCAGAACGCTGAATGTGACGCTCCACACGCGCGCGCGGCTGGTGATCACAAAGAGATCGAGGTCCGCTTCGTCATCGGCATTGAGATGTGCGAGGCTGCCCGAAAGCGCAACCATGCGCACGAATGGCAGCGCAGTAATCAACGACAGCGCCCGGGAGAGATCTCGAAGAAGCGCGCGACTCGCCGTCTCACGACGCTGCCTGGTGCCAAGCAGATCGCGCCGGCCACGTGGAAAATAGAAGCCGTCGCTGTACTCCACGCTGCCCTGCAGACGAGGGCTCGCGGCGTAGCATCGCGCCAGCGTGTGTTCGTCCGCGCGTTCGCCGATCAAGCTGTCTCGAAGCTGCGTCAGCGTCAGCGGGTACTCGAACAGCGACGCGTAGACCACCGACTGCAGGAAGGCGCGTTCCAGAGCAGTCATGATAGCGAGCCGGCAAGCGCAGGGGTCCGTCCATGGTGCCGGAGTGCGCCGAGGCACCCGGCCATGACGACCAGCTCAGTCATCAGCGTCGAGACCGCCGCACCAACCATGGCGCCGGTCGGTATGAGTAGTGCGTTGAGCCCGAGATTGGCAATCAAGGCGGCCGCGGTGATCGTGAGGTAGGAGCGTTGCCCATCCCATGCGATCACCTGATGGGTCAACGCGTAGTTGACGAAGAACAACGGGAGAGCCAACGCCAATATCTGCAGGGCACGGGCCGCATCGACGAACCTGGCCCCATAAAGTGCGTTCAAAACCGCCGGGGCACTCGCGTAGAGGAGGACGCCGAGGACTATGCCGATGCCCGCCAGCGCAATGCCGAGACGTTTCAGGAGCCCGGAGTCTTCCGCAACGCACAACGCGGGGAAGGAAACGGCCAGGACCGCCGCCGGCAATAGCCTGAGCGCCTCCGCGATGCGAAACGCGGCGTTGTACACGCCAACAACGTCGAGCCCATGCCAGCGCTCGACGAAGTACACGTCGCAACGAAAATAGAGCGCCGAGAGCAGAATGGCTGCGCCGAGAGGTCCGGCTTCGGTTGCGAAACGAGGCCATGTCAGCCGCATGGCGTCACGCTCTGAAGTCGACCCCCTGGCAAAGATTCGCCTCGCCAATGCAAGCGACACTACCAGCGCCAGAGCCGGTGGAATGGCCATCGCAAGAGATAACCACCACAAGGACGGGCGAACCATGAGGGTGGCGATGACGGCAATCGCCGTCACGCTGCGTTGCGCGAGCATCACGCTGGACTCGATCTGGCTGCGGCCGACCCCACGATAGGCGTGCGCCAGCGTCTCGAGGACGGCGCCCAGGAGCTGCGCGACGACGATCAGTGCAAACGCGGCCACCAGTTCACGCGATGCAATCGTCATTGCGATCGCGAGCCCGCCAAACGCTGCCACAACACCCGTGGCTACGCGCACACGCATCACGCGGGACACGGTCGCAAACGAGGGAGGGGTGCCGGCAGCCACGTCCTGCGCCATCAGCTTGGCAAGAAAGAGTGGGATCCCGGCGTCGCTGGCCACGCTCAAAATCCAACCGGTCGTCATCGCCAGCGCCAGGACGCCGAAGTCCGCCGCGGGAAGCACACGTGCCGCGGCGACCGTGATGACGAGCGTCACGCCCTTGCTCACCACATCCGCCGTCGCGCGGTAGGCGACGTGCGTCAAGAACCCACGTGAACCTGCGTAAGGAATCGCGGTCGGGAACGTTCGTAGCGAACGTACGTCACTTACATTTCGCGAAAGCATTTTCACGATTGGTAACTGCCTGGTGACACGTATCGCGTGAGTTGACGGCCGGCTTTCATGGGCGCGCGTCCCGCCGCTCGGCGAATGCACCCATCATGCCGCCCCGCTTCGCGTCTCGCGCTCCGCATTTCGGCTCGGTCCGCCGCAGAGCGGTCTAACGGCGCGGTTCTCAGCACCCCGCACGGGCACTCCGTACCCGGCCCTCCGCATCGCACTCCGCACTCCGCACTCCGCACGTAGCACCTGGCAATTGGAATACGGATTGCAGCCTGGCCACTTTGCGCTACACGCTCGAATTTCGTGTCAAGCCTCGCCCACGCTGTTTCATTCGACCGCGCGCACCTTCAAGGGCGGAGCCACGCTCTTGTCGAAGCTCGTGCGCGGCTGGCCATGGCTGCTGCCATCGCCGTGGTCATTGTCGCGCCGTTCGAGCGCGCGCTGTTCGCCATCCCTGGGTGGTTCGCCGTCACCACGACCGAAGCGACGATCGTGTTGGCGATCGGCGCATGTGTGATTGCCGGTGTAATGCGGCTGCCGATGTGGTCAAACAACCCACTCGTGTTGCCGGGCATGGTTTTGCTGGCAATGTTGTTTGTCGCGGCGATCGCCGCGCCGGTCGAGCGCGAAAACGCGATTCGCTTCAGCGCGCGGATGGCAACGGCGTCACTGGCGTACCTGCTGTTTGCGAACGCGGCCACCACCCAATCGCGCGCGCGCGTCCTGGTGCGCGTGCTGCTGGCTGTTGCGACAAGTGTCGGGGCGATCGCGATGCTAGAAGCGGCACAGGTGCCCAGCGTCATGGCCGCGTTGACAACGTTCCGACCAGGATTTCATGTCGTGGCAGGACAGTTGCGGGCGACCAGCACCCTGTTCTATCCGACGATCGCCTCGATGTACCTGGAAGTGGCGTTCGCGCTGGGCCTCTGGCTTCTGCTCGATCCCTCCTCCACGCGTCCTCGAGTCGCGCGCCTGCTCATGTTCGCAGCGCTCACGATCGTTGGCGCCGGCATCGCCGCGACGTTTACCAGGGCCGGCCTGATTGGCCTCGGTGCATGCCTGGCCTTGGTGGCCAGTATCCGGCTTGTGCGGTTGGGACGCGCACGCGCCAGTCTCGGCACGATCACCTCCCTTGCCGCAGCGCTGATAGGTGTTGTCTTCCTCACGCACTCGCCTGCGCTTCTGGCAGCCAGGCTTACGACAGAAGGGTCGCAGGACTGGTACGGCGCACGCTACGAGGTGCCATCGACACTCAGCCTCGAAACCGGCGCCAGCCACATGATCCCAATCGCGATTACCAACACAGGCCGCCTGACGTGGGATTCCGATCGGGATCCGCGGTTCACCGTGTCGTACCACTGGCTTCGCGCCAACTCGGTCGCGGTCGTTCAGTTCGACGGTGATCGCACGCCATTCCCGTCGCCCGTTCGTCCTGGGGCCAGAGTCACGCTTCCCGCATCCGTGACAGCGCCGGGAGAGCCTGGAACCTACACGCTGTTGTGGGACGTGGTACACGAGACTCGGGCGTGGCTGAGCACCGAAGGCGTTCAGTCCGCACAAACCATGGTTAAGGTTCATGGGGCCAAAACCAGCACGGTCGTGACGAAGATGCCACGACTGCCGGCTGTCACCGCGCGTGCCGCACGGCCGGACTTGTGGCGAGCGGCTGTTCTCATTGCGGCCGAACGGCCATGGCTCGGCATCGGTCCCGACAACTTCCGTCACGTCTATGGCCGCTACGCCGGGCTCGAGCAATGGGACACGCGCGTGCACGCCAACAACATGTACCTCGAAGTACTAACTGGCGCAGGTGTCGGCGGCTTGCTGGCCCTGGTCTGGCTTGTTGGTGCGGCGGGCCTCGGGTTGTGGCGCCGCTGTCGCACTGTTGCCGCGGCGGGCCTCATGCCAGCCACCGTCGCCCTGGCGGCGTGGATGATGATCGCGGGCCATGGTTTGGTCGATTCGTTTCTCAGTTTTACGACGACGTATGTGACATTTGCCATGGTCGCAGGTCTGGCCTTTCCTCGCGTTGAGGCTTCTGATGCGAATCGCATTTGACGGCACAACGCTGACCTCGGGCCGCACGGGGGTGGGCTACTACACGGAGCACCTGCTGCAGCATCTGGCCCGGGAGGTAGAGACAACGGGAGACGAGCTGATCGTCATCTCGAATCAGCCAATCGACACCGCACAGCCTCTGCCACGGCATGTGCGCGTACACCAACGATCGTATTTCCCGCTGAGAATTGCGTGGATGCAGTTCCTGGCGGCGCGTGTGCTCGAGGACCTGCGGGTTGATGTTGCGCACTTCACCAACGGCATGCTCCCGTTGGGAACGGCTGCGGCTCGCGTCGTCACGATCCACGACATGAGCCTCAAGTTGTTTCCGTGGTGCCATCCCACACGGCGGCTCGTGATCAACCGGCCGCTGCTGGGTGTCGCAGCGCGCGTCGCTGACGAGGTTGTCACCGTCTCACACAGCGCCCGTCGCGATCTGCTTCGGTATCATCGGCTCCCCCCCGACCGTGTCAGCGTCGTCCACGAAGCGGCCGGGCCTGGTTTCGAGCCGATTGCGGATCGTTCTGCGCGTGCGCGCATTCGCATGCGATACGGGCTTCCGGAACGATTCGTTCTCTATGTAGGCGCGATCGAGCCGAGAAAGAATTTGCCGCGGCTGATGGAGGCCTTTGCGATGGCGCGTGCCCGCGGCATCCCTCACGAGCTTGTGTGTGTGGGCCCGTACGGATGGTCGTCGCAGGATCTGTACGCCTGTATCGACCGCCTCGGCCTTCGGCGTGCGGTTCATTTCACAGGCTATGTCCCCGTCGATGATCTTCCGGTCATCTACAACCTCGGCGAGCTCTTTGTCTTTCCTTCGCTGTACGAAGGCTTTGGTCTTCCCGTCGTCGAGGCCATGGCCTGCGGGACGCCTGTGATCACCACCAAGACGTCCTCGCTCGAAGAAATTGCGGCTGGGGCGGCCGAAACTGTCGATCCGCGAGATGTTGCGGCACTCGCCGATGCACTGGTATTGGTGGCCTCGGATGAAGAGCGCCGCGATGATCTTCGGATTCGCGGCCTGGCCCGGGCGCGCGAGTTTTCATGGTCGCGCACGGCAAAGGACATGCTGGGCGTCTATGGCCGTGCGGCCGGCGTCGTGGTTCCGCAGGCGCCAGTTGCGACGCCACATCAGGATCTCGAGCCGAGCGTCGCGGTCAAGTCTGTGTCGCCTGGAGCGCTCTCGTGACGACGCGCAGGGTGGGCATACGGGCGCCCGCGACGATTGCGTTTGATCGCCTCGCGTCCGAATACGACCAGCTCGCGGCTGGCGAGATCTTTCAATTGCTGCGTGACCGGACCCACCAGGCGTTTGTCCGCCGCTTCGCGCCCGGATCGCGTGTCCTGGAGATCGGTTGCGGCACGGGCCTCGACACGGCGTTTCTCGCCTCACGCGACGTCCACGTCGTTGCGTGTGACCCTTCAGAGGAAATGGTCAGTCGTTCGCTACGGCGCCTTGCGCATGCAGGTTGCGAGGACAAGGCGACGGTGCTGCCGTGCGGTCTCCACGATCTCGCGTCGTTTCTCGACGCCATCGCCTCGCCCGAAAACTCCGGACGGTCCACTGGTGCCTCGTTTGACGGCATCGTTTCTAATTTCGGCGCGCTCAATTGCGTGGAAAACCTGGCGCCGCTGGGCGCATTAGCGAGACGGTACCTGAAGCCCGCGGGCGTCGTTCTTCTTGGTTTGATGGGCCGAGTCTGTGCCGTCGAAGCGTTGTATTTCACGGCCACGAGGCGCCCGGACCTTGCGGCGCGTCGTCGCGGATGCGGCGCGGTTCCGGTCCCGGTCGCGGGCGTGGACGTCCCGACGTTCTATCACCGAATCGCCGATGTCCGCGCTGCGCTCGGCGGCGACCTCGTGCTCTCGAGGATCGACGGCATCGGCGTCGTGCTTCCCCCGCCCTATCTCGAACCGAGATGGAAGCACCTCCCGAAGCCAGTCCGGAGCCTCGTCACGCGGTTGGACGCCCTGCTGGCGCCTTGGCCGCCGTTCAATCGCGTCGGAGATCACGTGCTGTTGCACTTTGTGAAGGCGAGCGCCGCCCATGGCTGACGTGCTTCTCGGGCAGGCGTACTACCTGCGGTTCGATCCCAAATTGTGGCGCGCGAGTCAGCCCTATGCACCGCTGGGCACCTTGTATGCGGCCTCACATCTACGTGAGGCTGGGATTTCGGTCGCGCTGTTCGACGCGATGCTGGCGCGTGACGAGCATGAATGGGCGACAGCACTGGACCGGGTGCAACCGTCTCTGGCCGTGATCTACGAAGACAGCTTCAACTACCTGACGAAGATGTGCCTGCTTCGCATGCGTCAAGCGGCGCACACGATGATCGACCTTGCGCGCGCACGGGGCTGCACGGTGATCGTGTCAGGTTCGGACGCCACCGATCGTCCGGAGGTGTATCTGAGCAGGGGAGCGTCCTTCGTTGTGTCGGGCGAGGGCGAAGTTACCCTCACTGAACTTGCTCATGCGCTGATGACGGGATCTGACGCGACGGGTGTTCCTGGCATTGCCTACCTGGATCACGCGGGCGATGTTCGCCGATCCGCGTCGCGGCCGTTTGTTCGCGCGCTCGACGATCTGCCGCTGCCAGCATGGGATCTCGTCGACGTGCCCAGGTACCGAAACCTGTGGCGGCGCCGGCACGGGTATCACGCGATGAACCTCGCGACCACCCGAGGCTGTCCATTTCACTGCAATTGGTGCGCGAAACCAATCTACGGACAACGTTATGCCGTTCGCAGTCCTGCCAGCGTGGTCAACGAGATTGCATGGCTCAAAAGCACGTACGCCCCCGACCAGTTGACGATTGTGGACGATGTGTTCGGCCTGCAACCTGGTTGGGTGAGCACGTTTGCGGACCTGGTCCAGGCGGACGGCTCCCGCTTGCCGTTCCGTTGTCTGATGCGCGCCGATCAGGTCACCCCCGCCATCGTGCGCGCGCTGGCTGCGTCTGGCTGTCGCATGGTTTGGATGGGCGCCGAGTCTGGCTCCCAGCGCATCCTTGACGCAATGGAAAAAGGGACGCGCGTCGATCAGATTCGCGACGCCTCACGCTACCTCCAGGCATCCGGTATCGACGTTGGTCTCTTTCTGCAGTTTGGCTATCCAGGTGAAGAGTGGGACGACGTCGAGGCGACGCTGAAGCTCGTGCAGGACATCGCGCCGCAAGACATTGGCGTCTCCGTTTCCTATCCGCTCCCAGGCACGAAGTTTCACGAGCGCGTGCGCGCACAGCTTGGTCGCAAGCAGAACTGGTTCGACTCCGACGACCTCGCAATGATGTACCGCGCGACATTCGAGCCGGAGTTCTACCGCGTTCTCCACCAGGTGGTACATCACGATTTTCGATCACGTCGTGACCAGTCCCACCTGCGAGCGCTGAGTAGCCACCCGACGACGTTGCAGGCAGCGGATCTGCGACGGCTGGCGTCATGGGCCTACCATCGTGCCGCGCTGCCGTTCGCGCGCCGTGAGTTGAGGCGTCTCGCCCGTGCGCCCCGAGCTACGCCGTCACCGGGTCGTCTTCTGCCGGTTTTAGCGCCGCGGGCAGCCTCTGTGCCTTCACATCAGGAAGACGAGGTGCTCGAAACCTCATGAAGCACACGAAGCCGCGTGTCGTGCTCTACAACCCGCGGGCGGTCTTCTACACCATGCCGCTGGCACTCGTCGCGATTGCGTCGGCCCTCGATCGTGCGAAGGTGGACGTGGTCATAGTCGACGGACGACTAGAAACGGATCCGATCGGCCGTGTTTTGGAAGCCACCGATGGCGCGTTGTGTCTGGGAGTCAGTGTGCTGACTGGGGCGCCCATTCACGACGCTCTTGCAATCTCACGTGCGGTCAAAACCCATCGCCCTGAATGCCGCATCGTTTGGGGCGGATGGCACCCTTCGCTGTTTGCGAATGAGTGCTTGGAGGATTCCGCGATCGACGTCGCCGTCATCGGTCAAGGTGAAGACACATTCAAGGAGATCATCGAAAGACTTGCGAACGGCCAATGCATCAGCGGCTGTCCCGGCACAATGGTCAAGGGAACTAAGAGCCGTGGACCGTGGACCGTGGACCGTGGGCCAAGTGAGGCTGCCGGTCCGCCACGTCCGCTGAGAGATCTGAATGAATTCCCGCGGCACGATTACTCCCTGATTCCCGTTGAGCGTTACTTTGCGCTGAAGCAGAAGCGTCAACTCGACTACATCTCCTCGCAGGGTTGCCGCTTCCGATGCGCATTTTGTGCGGATCCAGCCGTTTATTCACGCGGGTGGACCGGGCTTGCGCCGGAACGCATTGCCGATGAGACGGCAATGCTCGAGCGGCAATATGGGATCGAAGAGGTTGCGTTTCAGGACGAAACATTCTTCACTCACCCCGCACGAATCGACGCACTGGCCGACGAATTGCTCCGACGCGATGTGGCGGTCGCGTGGACCGCGACCTTGCGAGCCGATCAGGCGTGCCGCATGGGCGAGCCGCTGTTCGTCAAGTCGATACGTGCGGGGCTTCGCCGGGTGATGATCGGCGTCGAGTCCGGTTCGCAGGCCACGCTCGATCGACTCAAGAAAGACACGCGGCTGGACCAGGTGATGGTTGCCGCCGAGATGTGCGCGCGGCACGATGTCGGCGTTATCTTCAATTTCATTGTTGGCTTCCCGGGCGAATCCGAAGACAGCGTGAACCGCACGCTCGCGCTCGCCAAGCGTCTGCGGGGAATGCATCCGCGTTTTGAAACGCCAATTTTCTATTACCGGCCCTATCCCGGAAACCCCATTGCAGACGACGCGCGCGCGGCAGGGTATGTGTTTCCCCGTGGCTTGGAGGCCTGGGCCAACTTTGACTACGTGGCTGGGCGCGGTCCGTGGATCAGCGACGCGCGATGGCGCGAGGTCGAGCGCTTCAAGTTTTATACCCGTCACGCCTGGCAGCCAGGCGCATGGCGCTGGCCTCTTCGAGCGGCGTCGCGCTGGCGCTGTGAGCGCGACTGGTACGCGTTTCCGGTTGAGAAGGCGCTCGTCGAGTTCGTACGTCCACCGCAGCAGGTGTCGTGATGGATCTGTTGCTGGCCCACGGCTACTTCCTGTCAACCGACGCTGAGGAACAGCGGATCATGCGGCCACACCCCCCGCTGGGCCTGCTGTATCTCTCGTCACACCTCAAGATGCGCGGCGCGGACGTCGGTGTCTTCGACGGAACGTTTCGTCGCGTCGAGGACTTTGGTGCGTGTCTCGACAGTCATCGCCCCCCTGTCGTCGGCATCGCGGTCAATCTGATGACCAAAAGGAACGCGCTCCGGATGATCACTGTCGCGCGCGCCGCGGGAGCGCGAGTGATCGTTGGCGGACCCGACCCGCCACATCATGCCGCCGAGTACCTTGCGTCCGGCGCAGACGTGGTCGTCATTGGTGAAGGCGAGCAAACCGTCGAAGAGTTGTTGCCGGTATTGCTCAACCCAGCGCCTTTAGATGATCGCCTCGGCCCCGTCGCCGGGATTGCCTTTACCGGTCCTTCCGGAGTGATCAGGACCAATCCCAGACCATTGATACCCAACCTTGATTGTCAGCCGTTCCCCGATCGTGATGCCGTTGACATCGATGCGTATCTCGCGGCGTGGCGGACACACCATGGGTTTGCACCAATCTCGCTGATCACCGCCCGCGGGTGTCCGTACACGTGTACATGGTGCAGTCGTTCGGTCTTTGGGACCACGCATCGTCGCCGGTCGCCCGTGAACGTGGCGGATGAAGTCGAGATGATCGCGTCGCGCTATCGCCCCGATCGCTTGTGGTATGCGGACGACGTGTTCGGGATGCACCGAGGTTGGACGCTTGCGTACGCCCAGGAGTTGCGGAGACGTCGTCTGCACATGCCCTTCGAGTGCATTTCACGGGCCGAGCGAATCGATGATGACGTGGCGGATGCGCTCGAGGAGCTCGGGTGCTGGCGGGTGTGGATCGGTGCTGAAAGCGGATCCCAACGAATTCTCGACGCCATGCAACGTCGCGTTGTGCTCGCGCAGGTCACGGAGACTACTGCCAGGCTGCGCCGCCGCGGCATCCAGGTCGGCATGTTCATCATGCTGGGGTATGACGGCGAGCAGACCGACGATCTCAGGGCAACCGTGGACCATTTGAAGCGCACTTCGCCCGATATTTTCTTCACGACGGTCTCGTACCCGATCAAAGGCACACCGTATTACGACCGGGTGGCGTCGCGCATCGTGGCCCCGAGGCCGTGGGCCGAGCGCACCGATCGAGATCTACTGATCCAGGGCCGACCATCGCGCCGCTACTACGACTTTGCCCGCCGATGGATCTCCGGCGAGGTTGCACGCCATGACCACTGGCAGCGCGGCAACTACGCACGAGCGGCGAGAGCAGCCACATCGGCAATCGTGGGACGACTCGGGATGAGGCTCACAGAGCCCGTGAGGACCTCATGATTGTCCTGCTCAATCCGTGGAGTACGCCGTCTCCCAAGAAACCGCTGCCGATGTCGGTGTTGTCGTTGGGTTCGGTTCTCGAAAGCGAATTCGACTATCGCATCGTTGACGGCAACATCGAGTCTGACGTCGTGGGACGAATCGAGGCACTCGCAGAGCGGAGCCCGTTGAACGCGATCGGCGTGACGGTAATGCCCGGGCCTCAACTACGGCATGCCGTCCGCGTTACGCGTGCGCTCAAAGCACGACTGCCAGGCGTCCCGATCGTCTGGGGAGGCTACTTTCCATCGCAACACGCCGATGTCTGCTTGCGCGATGGTGCCGTGGATTACTGCGTGCGCGGACAGGGAGAGCAGGCATTCCTCAGCCTGATGCGCGTCCTCAGGCATGGCGGCCCCATTGACGGAATCAGCGGCCTCAGTTTTCGCGCGAATGGGAGCACACGGCATACCCCAACTGCGCCGCTCATCCCACTCGATTCGCTTCCGCGCTGGCCGTACGAGCGCGTCGCGATGGATCGCTACTTTCATCGTCACTATCTTGGCGATCGCGTAGGAACCCACCATTCGTCGTACGGATGTCCATATGCGTGCAGCTTCTGCGCGGTGGTTGGCATTGCAAATCGCAAGTGGGTCGCCGAGTCACCAGACCGCGTTGGGGGCCTGCTCGAGTATTTCAAAACGCGCTATGGCGCTGATGCCGTGCAGTTTCACGACATGGACTTTTTCATCTCGGAGTCGCGCACGCGTGCCATCGCCGAGCGAATTGAGGGGTTGGGTCTCACGTGGTGGGCGCTTGGCCGCGTCGATGAGCTGATGCGGTACCGCGCAGCGACGTGGGACGCGATGAAGCGTAGCGGCCTGAAGATGGTGTTTTGTGGCGCCGAGTCCGGCTCGACGGACATGCTGGCGCGCATGAACAAGGGAGGCACCGCGGCCGCCGAGCTCACCTTGGACCTTGCGCAGCGGATGAAGAGTTACGGTGTGGTCCCTGAGTTTTCGTTTGTCGTGGGCAATCCGCCAGACCCTGAAGCGGATCTGCGTCAGACGCTGTCTTTCATCAGACGGCTCAAGGCGATCAATTCGGCGGCGGAGATCATTCTGTATGTGTATTCGCCGGTCACCGGGGCGACCGCCCCCTCGATTCCTGAGTTCACGTTTCCTCAGACGCTCGACGAATGGACGAGCGAGCGGTGGCAGGCATTTTCTTTGCGCCGCGACCCTCGCACACCCTGGTCTCCGGCATCAATCCGCGGGCGCGTGCGAGATTTCGAGACAGTCCTCAACGCGTACTACCCGACGGTGACCGACAGCCGGCTGACGCCAATGCGGCGGCGTGTCCTGCGTGCGGCAGCAGCGTGGCGCTATTACTCCGGTGCAGAGTCGCGGCCCTTCGAGCTCAACCTGCTTCAGCGTGTGTTTCACTATCAGCGCCCGGAGACGACGGGGTTTTGACATAGCGGATTTTCGCGGGACTAAAGTCCCGCGCTACGAGAGGTTAGTACTTCAGAATCGGTACGTAGCGCGGGACTTTAGTCCCGCGGGATGAACATGAAGATGCGAGTACAAACGGCGAATCAGGCCGGCGATCCCTATGCGGCATGGGCGGAGTTCTATCCTCCACGTGCCCACAATCCGCTGATGGAGGTCGAGCAGGCGGCGGTGCTCGAACTGCTGCCCTCGCTGTCCGGACTGACCGTTCTCGACGCTGGCTGCGGCACCGGACGCTATTCACGGGTGCTCGAGCAGAGTGGCGCCTCGCGCGTGATCGGCTTGGACTTGTCGGAGGCCATGCTGAGCCGGGCCGTTCGCGGATCGCGTGTTCGAGGCGACCTCCGACAGATCCCGCTTGCAAGCGCATCCGTCGATCTCGTCGTCTCCGGGCTTGCTCTCTCTGATGTGGCCGATCTGATCTCCGTCGTCAAGGAGTGGGGACGCGTGCTCAAGGGTGGTGGCATCCTCGTCTGCTCGACGCTGCATCCTCGAGGCAAAGAGCTTGGCTGGACCCGCACATTCGAGACGTCAAC
Source organism: uncultured Acidobacteriota bacterium (assembly GCA_963846425.1). Classification (GTDB taxonomy): domain Bacteria; phylum Acidobacteriota; class Vicinamibacteria; order Vicinamibacterales; family UBA2999; genus JACCSI01. The sequence continues at coordinate 1,725,700 of CAWJVW010000005.1, forward strand.
CGGCTCACATACCTTGCCAGCGTTCTGGCATACCCTCCACGATTACCGCGTCGCATGCAATGCGGCCGGCTTGTCGGTGGAAGCGTTTGCCGAGCCGATCCTGGCGCCCAACTGTCTCCGGCGGACCGAAGAGCCCGTAGCGCTGATCCTTCGCGCCCGGCGCACGGATTAATCGTGATGTGGGGCACGCAGGCGATCACGTTCGTCAATGGCGCCGTCCTGACTGCGGGCGAGGTCGTTCCCACCGTTCGCGTGCAGGGCGGGCGCATCGACGGGTTGGGTGTGGCCCCGGGCCGCGACGACCTCGTCGTCGACCTGGAGGAATCAGTCGTCGTTCCTGGCTTGATCAACGCACACGATCATCTGGAGCTCAACTCGTTTCCACGACTCAGGTGGTGTGCGAAGTACGCCAATGTCCGTGAATGGATTGCGGACTTCCAGCCCCGCTTCCAAACCGATCCGCAGCTTGCCACCGCGCGGCCGGATACGCTCGCCGACCGGTTGTGGGTTGGCGGTTTGAAGAACATGCTCTCGGGTGTCACGACGGTCTGTCATCACAATCCGCTGCACCGACAGCTTCTCGCTCGTTTTCCCGTGCGCGTCGTCCGGCGTATGGGCATGAGCCATTCCCTGCAAATCGACGGCGAGCGCGTGGTGGATGCCTATCGCCGAACGCCTCGCCAATGGCCGTGGATCATTCATGCCGCTGAGGGAATCGATCACGAAGCCGAGCGTGAGATCGTGACCCTTGGATCGATGGGATGCCTCGGCCGCAACACGGTTCTCGTGCATGGAGTAGCCATCAACGGTGAGACAGAGCGAGTTCTGGCACGAGGCTCTGCGTTGGTGTGGTGCCCGTCATCCAACCACTTCCTGTTTGGACAGACTGCCCGCGTCGAGCGCTTTGCTGATGAACAGCGTCTGGCGATTGGAACCGACTCGCGGCTGAGCGGCGAGGGCGATTTGCTCGACGAGTTACGCGCGGCATACGCCACCCGGCAGATCGGGGCCGAATCCATCGTGCGGGCAGTCACGACACACGCCGCGGCAATACTGCGGCTCGAAGGAGCAGGACGGCTCGAGGCGGGAGGGCCCGCCGATCTTGCTGTCTTCAGGCGCGTCACGTCCGATCCATTCGAGACTCTCGTCATGGCGACCCGCGCAGACCTCCGGCTGACGATGCGCGACGGTGCGGCGCTGGTCGCCGATCGCACTTTCGGGAATGTGTTCCGCGCGACACGTGAGCCGTTCGTATCGGCACGCGTCGACGGATTGCCGCGGCTCCTCGCGCAATGGATCGCACGGCGCGTGTCGAAGCAGTTGCTTCAAGAACCTGGCCTCGAGGTGGCGGCATAGTGGTTGCCATTGCTGAAGCTGGCAGACGCGGGCTCGGCCGCTGGAGCAGCCAACTGCAGTCGCTCCCCATCCTTGCGCTGTCTGTTCACAGTGCGTGCAACTGCCGTTGCGTGATGTGCGATATCTGGAAGGCCAACGCCGAGAAGCGCGAGATCGGCGTGGACGAGCTCGACCGGCACATGGACAGTATTTGCCGGCTGCGCGTGCAGCGCGTCATGTTGACCGGAGGCGAGCCGCTCCTGCACCGTAATCTGTGGGCTCTATGCGACAGGCTCCGCGCGGCCAACATTCTGATAACGCTGGTCACGACCGGACTGCTGATCGATCAGCATGCCGAAGAGATAGCGCGGTCGATCGACGAGCTGGTGGTCTCGGTCGACGGTCCTCCAGGAGTGCACGACGACATTCGTCGCGTTCGCGGTGGGTTCGATCGCATCGCCCGGGGTCTGGAATCCCTGGCGGGACGGCCTGGACGGCCGCACACGATCGCGCGATCCGTGGTGCAGAGGGCGAACTGCCTGTCCTTGCCGCAGACCGTTGCTGCGACTCGATCGATTGGCGTCGATCGGCTGTCGTTTCTGGCGGCCGACGTCGGCTCACACGCGTTCAATCGCCCTGCGCTGTGGGACCAAGCTCGGCGCGCGGAAGTTGCTATCTCACAGGATCAGCTAGGGCCCTTCGCAGACGCTATTGAAAGGGTTGGGTCCGACTGCCTCGATTCCCTTGAAAGCGGCTTTGTCGTGGGTGGCCTTGCAAGCCTGTGGCGGATCCTCGACTACTACCGCGGCCTTGCGGGCATTCAACCGTTCCCGACCGTCCAGTGCAATGCGCCGTGGGTGTCTGCGGTGCTCGAGCCTGGCGGTCAATTGCGTCCCTGCTTCTTTCACCCGCCGTATTCGATACCAAGCGGCGTGGCGCTGGACGAGGCACTGAACGCGCCAGCAGCGCGCGCGTTCAGACGGGCGCTCGACGTCAGCACCAACGAAACCTGCCAGCGATGTGTGTGTTCGTTGTCGCTGCCGCTCTTTGCTGACGTCTGACTGCTGCGAAGCATTGCACCAACAAGGTTGAATACGTTGGAACAAAAGCCGCAGATGTCGCCGATTAGCGCAGATGGGCCACAGATGAATTCAGGGACGAAGGGTGGCTTGCGCGCGGCCTCGTATCTGCGGACATCTGCATAATCTGCGTTCCGGTATTTTCGTCAACCTCTCTGAGCCGTCCTCGCGCGCGCGAGCGACGCATACAACGCCATGAGCTCGCGCGCGGTCCAATCCGCATCATGTGAAACGGCAAATTCCCGGGCAACCTCGGCGATGGCGTAGCGTTCCTGCGGACTTTGCAACAAGCGCACAATGGCCGCGGCAAGCGCCGACGGGTCCTCCGGCGGTACCGCGACTGCGCCGTCCGGCGCGAGATCGCTGACATGGCCAACCCGTGTCCCAACGATCGGTAAGCCGGCGGCCGCAGCTTCGAGGACAGCTATCCCGCCGCCCTCGTGCCTGGACGATTGGACATAGAGGTGAGCCGACTGGTGAAACGTCCCGAGCTCATCGTGGGGCACGAACCCGTGGAGGCTGACCTCATCCGACAGGCCCAACGATACGGCGTGATCCAGAACTTCGCCGCTGAGCGTGTCCTCGCCAACGAGATCGAGTCGAACATCCAGGGTCTCACGTGCGATAGCCAATGCCCGTATCAGGGTGATCTGATCTTTGACCCGATTGAGGCTGGCCACCTGCAGCAGGTTCCACGGTGGACCAGCGACCCGCTCGGCCGGCGCGGCCACTCGGGCAAGATCGACACCCATCGGAATGCGTACCACGGAGCGGCCTCGTAAGCCAGCGAGCGTCTCCATGAACCTCGTTGTGACGTGAACGCTGGTCGCGAGACGGCAGATCAGCGCGACGAGGCCTCGCCCTCGCGTGCGCGTTTGGAGTCCGTAGTCAATATCCGGCAGCGTTGTGAACTCGCCGGTGTCACAGGTGACCACCGTCGGTGCGCCAAGCCGCCGACCAGCGATTGAGGCAAGCACTCCAGCTGGCTCTGCCCAGAAGCCGTGAATTACATCGAACGGCCCGTGGGCGATCAAGGCACGCCGCAGCGCCTTCCACTGTAACCATAGTCCCCTTGGCCGGCCGAGGTCGTGAATCGTGGCTCCTGCCAGGGAATAGGTTGCCGGATGCTGCAGATGGCGCAGTACAAACGCGTGGACTTCGTGCGTACGCGAGAGCCGTTCGATGAGCCACATGAACACGGGGACCATTTGCTCGCGCCCGCTGGGATGGAGTCCCCCTGTGACAATCAAGGCGATCTTCATCGGATGTTCGCGGCCCGTCGTCGGCTTGCGATCTCGCGGTAGGTGCTCACGGTACGTTGGCCGATGACGTCCCAGCTGAGTGCTTCGTCAAAGTGCTGGCGAATCATCGCGCGTTCGAGGTCGGACGGGCGTGTGGCGAGCTCGATGAGGGCAGCTGCTGCTGACTGCGCATCCCTCACTGGCCAGCGCGCGCCGCAACCGTCGACGAGCGCGCCAAACGCCGGAATGTCGGTTACGCACGGTGTCACACCGCAGGCCATCGCCTCGATCAACGCATAGCCGCTGCCTTCGTGATGGCTTGCGCTCAGAAAGATGTCGGACGCGCTGTAGTAGCGGTTCATTTCGTCGTGCGCAACAGCGCCCAGCAGTGTGACGTGCGCCCGAAGGATCGGCGAGTCGTCGACGCGCTGCCGCACGGCACGCTCCAGCGTCCGCTTGTCGTAGATCATCCAGCAATGCAAATCGGGCAGGCGCGAAGACGCGAGCTCGAGCGCCGAGAGAGCCGTGAGCGGATCCTTGTTTGCGTCAAGGCGTCCGACCCACAAAACGGCCGGCGACGCACTGATTCCAATGTCACGCCTCGCGGCTTCGCGCGCGGCCGGAACCAGATCGGTACTGGCTTCCGGTATTTCCAGCAGGCACATGTCGCGGGGAAGTCCGACCTCGAACCACGGCGCTGCCAGGGCGGCCGCAGTAAACGTGCACGCGTCGGCATCAGTGAATGCACGCCGCCAGCGGCTCATCGATTGACGCTTCAGAGGCCAGACTGGAGGGCGAGGCACATGGCCGGAGTGATCCTGCAGCACTACTGCTGTGCGCTCGGGGAGTTCGGCTCGAAGCGCGCTGACAATTTTTGGAAACATGAGGCCGTTGATGTGCACGACATCGGGATGCGCAGAGCGCACGGCGGCGACGATGCGATCATGCCGGGTCCACGCATCGGGCGTCCCGGCGATACCGTCATGGACGAAGTCGTAGGTGACGCCGTCCGCATGGATACGTGTATCAGCACTGAAGCGTTGGATCACATGGACCGCCGCGCGGGCGCGAGTCACGGCTCGGCTCCAACCGGTCAATGTGTGGTACCGAGCAAGTAGCGTCTCCGCGCTGGTCAGCTCGTCGTCGTACGCGAGGTTCAGTTGCACGATCCGAAGCGGATCAGTCACCGGAGCAGGTCCCGAGCATTTGTTGCGATGATAGCGATTCCGGCCATTCCGCAGGTATGCTTCGCAAGTGTTTTCTCAGACGTTTCTGACCGAGCTCTATCGCCATATGGAGTGGGCTGACGCGACAGTCTGGCAGGCCGTTCCTCTGGACACGGCTCCCGATCAACGTTTGCGCGGGTGGCTCGTGCACATTCATGTCGTGCAGCGCGCGTTTCTGCACGTGTGGACCAACCAACCTATACGAGAGGCGTTTCGCGAACCCGAAGAGTTCGGGACGATGGCAGACGTGCGCGCCTGGGCACAGCCGTACTATCGCGAGGCGTCGGCGTTTGTCGCCGGTGTAACGGCAGAACAACTCGCGCAACCCGTAGTGCTCCCGTGGGCGGCGGAGCTTGCGCAACACCTCGGACGAGAGCCCGGCCCCTCGACGTTGGGGGACACGTGCTTTCAGGTCACGAGTCACTCGACGTACCATCGCGGACAGGTGAATGCGCGGCTCCGGGAGATTGGCGCCGAGCCGCCGCTCGTGGATTACATCGCATGGCTGTGGTTCGATCGACCCGAAGCCCGATGGAAACCGTGAGCGACTACCATCCTCTCGATCCGCGGTATATCCCGTTGCAGCGCCAGATCGGCCGCATTGTGACAGCAGGGCTTTCGTTCGCGCTGCTCGTTGGCTCGTTCATGGCTCTCACTCCACGGCGTTGGGTCTGGTGCCTCGTGCTCTGGGTTGCCGGTACGATTGTGATGGCGTGGCTCTCGCATTGGTGGCCGGCGGTCGAATATCGCTATATGGCGTACCGGGTCGATGAGGCAGGAATCGAGATTCGCGCCGGCGTGTATTGGCAGCGAGTGATGAACGTTCCAAGATCGCGCGTGCAGCATACCGACGTGGTGCAGGGCCCGCTCGAGCGCCGGCATGGTCTCGGGCGCCTGGTCATCTACACGGCGGGCACCGAGCATTCCAGGGTTGATCTTCCCGGGCTCGAGCATGGCACGGCCTTGGGGATCCGCGACCATCTTCTTCCGCGCGCAGCCAGCGATGCCGTCTGAGCATCGGCTGCATCCCTTCTCGATCCTCTTCGCCTTCCTGTCGCAACTGCGCGCGTTTGTATTGCCAGGCTTGCTCGTGCTCGTAGGCACGAGTTCTCGCGGCGGCTCCGACTGGTGGCAACCGTGGATGATGGTCCTGGTGATTCCCAACGCGATTGTGGCCGTGGTGCGATACGTCTCCTATCGGTACCGTTACGACGAACACGAGATGGTGATTCGTAGCGGCCTTGTGTTTCGCAAAGAGCGTCACATCCCTTACGCACGGATCCAGAACATCGATGCCATCCAGCACGTGCTGCATCGCCTGCTGAACGTGGTCGAGGTACGCGTCGAAACGGGTGGAGGTCAAACTGCGGAAGCGACGATGAGCGTTCTGCCGGTGTCGGCGTTCAGGGAAATGCGGGCGCACGTATTCGCTGAGCGCACAGAGCCATCGGCCGATGCTGAGCCGATGACGACGCCGACGCACGAGCTGCTGCGGCTAGATACGCGGGAGCTGCTGCTTTGTGGGTTTCTCGAGAACCGCGGCGCCGTGCTGATTGCGGCTGGATTCGGCCTCGTCTGGGAACTTGGCCTGTTCGATCGTCTCATGGGGCGCGCGTTTGGAAGCCAGGCATCGGGCCGGAGCGTCATGCGCGATCTGCTGCGCGACATGGCCGGGAACGTGGATATCGCGTTCAATCGGATTGCCCTTACTATCGCGGCGTTCATCGGCGTCCTCCTGTTCATTCGCCTGATGTCCATGGCCTGGGCTGTCGTGCGATTGCACGGCTTCCGGCTCACGCTGGCCAACGATGATCTTCGCAGCGAGTACGGCCTGTTTACGCGAGTGGCGGCCACGATTCCGCTACGCCGCATCCAGACATTGTCTATTTACGAAGGTCCGCTGCATCGTGTCGCAGATCGCGTCGCGGTCAAAGCCCATACGGCAGGTGGTCGACCGAACGAAGCGGGACGAACCGAGCGGGAATCGCTCGCGCCGATTCTGCGACGCGCGGCCGTTTCCGACTTTGTGTCTCAGGTGATGGAGAGCATTGATCTGCCGGCCGTGGTCTGGCAGCGAGTCGCCCCCGGTGCGTTTCGCCGCGAGGTCAAGGGGTGGTTGTTCATCGCGCTGTCGCTGTCGGCCGCGTCCTTATGGACGCTTCAATGGTGGTCTCTACTGATTGTGCCAGCGCTGATTGCCTGGGCCGTGATTGGAGCCAGGCAGACCATCGCTCATCTGAGATGGGCCGTGACAGACGAAGCGGTGCTCTTCAAGACAGGATGGCTCTGGCGCCGCACGAACATCGTCCGCTTTGCAAAGATCCAGACCGTGACACTCGCGACGAGCCCGTTCGATCGGCGCCTGGCCATGGCGCGCGTGCGCGTCGACACCGCAGGCGCCTCGGAAAGGAGTCGCATCAACATCCCGTACCTTCCCCGGGACGTCGCGGACGCGTTGCATACGAAGCTGGCGCAGGAAGCTGCTGAGCGGCAGTTCAAATGGTAGGTTGGAGGCCGTGATCGTCGACAAGAACATGATCATTCGTCGGGGACAAGGGGACGACGCGGCGGCGCTTGCGGCGCTTGCGGAACATACTTTCCGCGAGACGTTCGCTGCCGACAACACGGCTGAGGACATGGACGATCATTGCGCGCGATCGTACTCGGCCGTGATCCAGGGTCTGGAGCTTGCCGACGACACGATCGACACGCTGGTGTGTGCTGGCTCGGATGGCGAACTGATTGCGTACGCGCAGCTCCGGCCGGGCGCGCTGCCCGCTGTAACCGGTTCGTCGCCGATAGAGCTCTGGCGGTTTTATGTCGACCGCGCGCATCACGGACGCGGCGTTGCCCAGCAACTAATGGCGGAAGTCGTCAAGACGGCTCACGCTCGGTTGGCGCTCACGTTATGGCTCGGCGTCTGGGAGCACAATCATCGCGCGCAGGCGTTTTACCGTAAGGTCGGCTTCATTGACGTAGGCGCGCACGAATTTCTCGTTGGATCGGACGTTCAAACCGATCGGGTGATGTCCCGTAGTCTTCCTTAGCCGCAGATTCCGCAGATTCCGTGCCTGCCCGCAGATGGCTTATTGAGCTGCATGCGCTGGAGAGGCGACACGAGTGAGCCCAGCGGCCGAAGACCACGCTTACCGCCGGTCTGCGACCGGCGGTAGGCTCCCGCAATCTGCGAGCATCTGCGGCTAATTCTGTCGTCCTTCGTAGCCTGAATCGGCGGCTCGAACGCGAGGCGCAGGCTGGCTCGAGGGCCGCTGGAGTGATTCCAGCAGCGATTGGGCTTCCCGCAATCGTGGGCTCGCTCGGAGTGTCGCCCGACACGACTGGATCGCATCCTCGTATTGACCGACCGCGACCTGTGAAATCGCGAGGTTGTAATGAGCGCTGGCGTACTGCGGTCGCAGGCGCACCGCTTCGATGTACATCGCGATCGCTTCCTGGTGATGGTCCAACCGCGCGAGCGCAATGCCGAGTCCGTTGAACGCCTCGGGGAGCTCGCGATTGATACCGAGCGCCGCACGATAGCGGGCGATGGCCTCGCGCCAGCGGCGTTGGTTGGCGAACATGACGCCAGCGTTGTAATGCATTTCCGCGAGCGCCACTCGGACACTTGGCTCGTTTGACGCCAGGGCGTATGCGCGTTCGAGCGCAGCGACTGCCTCGTCGTGTCGGCCAAGATCGGCAAGCACCACGCCGAGGTTGTGATGGGCGGCGGCCAAGTGTGGAGACGCGCGGACCGCGTGCTCGAGCGCGCGCAATGCCTCGTCACGGCGGCCCAATTTGAAGAGCTCCACGCCCGTGTTGATCCGCGCCTGGCTCAGAAGCGGGTCGATTCGCAGTGCGTCGCCGTATGCATGCAGGGCCTCGTCGATTCGCCGCAGCGCGACCAGCGCGACCCCGCGGTTGTAGTGGGCGAGTGCGAGATCCGGGTTGAGATACACGGCTTCATCAAACGCGCGGAGCGCCTGTTCCCATTGACCGGTCGCCGCCCGGGCGCCGCCTTCGCGCAGGAAGGACGCGGCATCGCCGAGGGCGACGCCGTCGGGATTCGAGACGTGGATGTGGCTGGCGCGGATGGCTCCGCAGCCGGCTGTCAGGCTGGCCAGGAGTAGTAATGCGCCGGTAATAAATCGAACGTTCGTGCTATTAAATGCGATGCGATCACGCAGTGGGTGCATGGAACCGTCCTCCTGATTGTCAGCGGCGTTTGCGTTTGCGAGCGGCGCGCACCAGGGCGTCGAACGCGACGCGCGCGCGCTGTTCCGCGGATTGGTCGTTCAGCAGTCGTGCAGCGTGGTGGTAGGCGAGGATGATGCCGTTCAGGTCGTGCGCGAATTGATCCGCATCGAGCCCGGCCTTGAAGTCCCCTTCTCGAATCGCTCCACGCACTGTGGTCGCGATGGCGCCCAGCCAGTCCTTCTGAAGCTGGACCAGCCGATCGCGGGCGGGACCTTCGCGATCGTCCAGTTCGACGGAGGCCTGGACGAAGATGCAGCCCCCCGGAGTGAGGTGACGTCCCTCCCAATCGAGCCAGCGATCGAACAGATCGCGGACGCGCGGCTCGCCGCGGCGGATGGCCAGCGACGGCTTGACCACGGTCTCGACGAACCGCTCGGCGGCGGCATCGAGGACCTGGACTTGTAACGCCTCTTTCGACTGAAAGTGCGCGAACAACCCGCTCTTGGAGAGGTCGAGTTCCGCCGCCAGTCGGCCAATGGTCAGGCCTTCGAGGCCCACCTGCCGCGCCAGCACGATCGCATGCTCGAGAATGGCCTGTCGGGTGGCCTCGCCCTTGCCCATCCGCGGATTGTATACGAACGTTCGTGCTAAAACAAGGCCGGCGACGACTCCGCGGAAGCACGACGATGGAATACATCCGCGGAATGGCGGAGCGGCGGAAACGGGATTTCTCACTAAGAGCACGTAACAAAACCTCTGAAACCTGATCCTCGCCGGCGAAGTAGCGTGAACGGGTATCGCTGCGGCGCTGCTTCCCGATCCATTGCGGGATCTAGTCGAACCGTTCTTGCCCACTACACTACGTCGGCCGAAGGGCGGACGGCCGCGCATTTCGGATCGCTCGTGTCTGACCGGCATTTTGTTCGTCCTCCGCAGCGGCATCCCTTGGCAGATGCTCCCGCAGGAACTCGAGTGCGGTTCGGGGATGACGTGTTGGCGCCGCCTGCGCGATTGGCAACGAGCGGGCGCGTGGGATCTCATTCACTTCGCGCTGCTGGATTGGCTCGCTCGAAAGGATCAGATTGATTGGTCACGAGCGGTCGTGGACAGCTGTTCCATCCGCGCAGTGCATGGTGGTGACCATACTGGTCCGAATCCCACCGATCGGGCGAAGCGCGGGAGCACGCGCCATCTGATTTGCGACGGGCGAGGCGTGCCGCTCGCCGTGCGTCTGACCGGCGCGAATCGGAACGACTCGCAAGAGGCCCTGGCGTTGGTCGATGCGATTCCTCCGCTGCACGGCGAACGGGGCGACCGCGGCAGCGGCCAGACTGCGTGCTCGGGGATCGCGGCTACGACGCTGCGGCGATTCGTCGTGGGCTGCGGGCGCGCCATATCGTCCCGTGGATCGCTATGCGTCGTACTGCGCACGGGAGTGGGTTAGGTCGCTGGCGGTGGGTCGTGGAGCGGACGTTCGCGTGGCTCAATCAGTTCCGACGCTTGCCCGTCCGTTACGACAAGCGGGCCGACATCCACGAGGTGTTCCTCTCGCTCGGGTGCGCCCTGATTTGCTGGTAATCGCTGCGCAAGACATGGAGAACCGCCTGAGGCCGATGCCATCCTTCCCGGGCGTCCATCGACGAGGTCGATGTTTTTCCGCGGAAATCAAGTCATGCGGCCTGCTTGGGGGCGGTTCGGGGTGGCAGGCGCTGGACATCGGTAAACACTACGCCGTCACTGAGGACCGATCCGCCCCCCACACCGCTGCGCTGGTATGATTTGGAGCGACGACGTGTCGCTTCACGATCACATCGGATCTTATTCGCGACCCGATCACGGAGGTTCATATCATGAGTGTCGTTGTCCGCTTCAGTCCCATCGCTCTCACTGCCAAGAAGTACGACGAGACGCTTCGCCAACTCGAGAACGCCGGCGAATGGCCACCGGCCGGGCTCGACTACCACGTCTGCTTCGGTTCGGATGGCAACCTTAAGGTCAGCGAGATCTGGAACTCGCGGGAGCAGTTCGAGGCCTTCGGCGAGCGTCTGATGCCGATCCTCGCCGGCGCCGGCATCCAGTTCACCAACCCGCCGGACATCTTCGAGGTTCACAACATCATCAAGGGCTGACCATCGGGCGCGGCGGCCGGATCGAGAATCGTCAATCGTTCGGGCCGCGACCGCCTCGCCGTCGGCGACCTCCGGTCGGCGGCACACCCACTATTGCCGCTCAAATAGGAACTGTTCCAATAGTCAACGCGGTGAGGCAGGACCGTCCCGCCTTGAGCCACGTGCTCAAGGCACGCCGCCGAATTGGCGGCCCGATCGGTCCTGGGTAGTCGCGCAGTGTTGACCAACCCGGCAGAAGACACCTACCCGACCGTTGCCAATGGGGGTTCTGTTACAGGCTCTAAAGCATCCGCGGAAAGGCGAAACCAACCCTCACCGCTGAGGATCGACTTTGTATTTTCCGCCTTCAGCGGGTGCTTCAAAAAGTCGTTGGCTCTTCCGCTTTTCCGCGGATGCTTTTGCCTCTCCACGGATGCGTTTCGTCCGCGGACTACAACTCCCTCAACGCCGCCGGAATCGGCAGCCGCGCCGCGCGGATTGCCGGGAACAGGCCACCCACAAGACCCATCAGCAGCGAGTACGCGAGCCCCATGACGAGCAGCTGCGGCGTCACGCGGAACGCAAACGCGACCTGGCTGAACGTCTGAAAGTTCATCGTCGATGTTTGGTACCCGTTGAACGCGAGGTACGCGCCAAGCCCGCCAATGAGGCCGCCGATCGCCCCCAGCGTGAGTGACTCCGCGAGAACGGACACGACGACCGACGTCGAGTTGAAACCGAGCGCACGCAAAGTCGCGATCTCGCGCGAGCGCGTGGACACCGCCGTGTACATCGTCAGGATTGCGCCAAACACGGCGCCGATGCCCATCAGCGCCGCGATGCCGAAGCCCACGCCCTGGATCAACCGGCTGAGGGCCTGCGACTGTTGCGCGTAGTAATCCGTTTCGCGACGGACCTGAACGTTGACTTGCGGATTCGACGTCAGCCAGTCGCGAAAGGCGCCAAGAGAGTCGGTCGAATCCAGCTGCGCCAGAACCGTTTGATAAGTGTTCCCACGGCGATAAGCTCCTTGCAACACACGCGCGTCGCACCACACTTCGGTCTCCGCCACTCCGCCATCCGACTCGAAGACGCCCACCACTTTCCACGTGTTCTGACCCGATCGCAGCTCGTTGCCAACGGTCAGCCCTTCGAACTGGCCGTTCGCCCCGCGACCGACGATGACCTCGTTCGTGCCGAACTGGAACGTCCGGCCTTCGATGATCGACAGCTCGTCGCGCACGACGAGCGCCGTGGGCTCCACGCCGCGCATGGGCACGTTGGCCGCCGTGTTGGTGGACTTCTTCGGCAAGTCGATGATCACGTAAAGTTCGGCGGAGGCGAGGGCCCCCTGGCCGTCACGGCGTATCCCCGGTGCCTGCTTGATCACGTCCACTGTGGTTCGATTCAGACCGCTGGTCATCTCGCTGTCAGCGCCGCTGCGCATGACGATGGCGCGGGATGTCGAACCGGACCCTCGCATGGCCGCGGTGAAGCCGGCCCCGATCGACAGCACCGATACGAACACCACGACGACGCCGGCAATGCCGACGATGGCCACCGCCGTCGATCCGAGCCGCTGTGGAATCGTGCGCAGGTTGAGCAAGGTCACTGCGATGGTTTGACCAATCCAGTTGAACACGATCTGCTCCTCAGACCCGTCTCAGCGCGTCGGTGATCTTGAGCTGCATCGCCGTCAACGCCGGCCAGAGTCCGGCGACGATGCCGAGCAGCGCTATCAGCACGGCGCCGATCACGACATCACGCGGCGGCAGGACGAAGATGGGCAACATGCCACCCGTCGGATCGCCCTGTTGAATGAACAGCCACGACACCAGCAGGCCGAGGCCTCCGCCAAGGACACAGATCAAAACCGATTCGGCCAGCACGAGGATCAGGATGGCCGCGTTCGAAAATCCCAAAGTCTTGAGCACGCCCATTTCGCTCGTGCGCTCGCGGACCGATTGCGCCATGGTGTTGCCCGCCACCAGCATCATCGTGAAGAGGACGGCGGCCAGAATCGCGATCATGATCGCGCCAATGTCGCCCACCTGCTTGGCGAAGCCCTCGATGAACCCCTTCTCGGTGGTGGTCTTGGTTTCGGCCGAGGAATTGGCAAACATGTTGTCGAATGTCGCGCCCATCGCCTGGGCTTGCGATGCGTCGGCAATCTTCACGATGTACCACCCGACCTGGCCCGTGCCAAGGAGACGGTTTTCGTCGAGATAGTCGTAGCGAAAGAAGAATTGCGTCTTGTCGATGCCCGGCTCGCCATCGTAAAGGCCGACGATGTTGAACTCCCAGATTTCTCCCTGCTTCGGCCGCCAGATCGTCCCTTGAATCGGGATGCGATCGCCGATCTTCCACCCGAAGCGCTCGGCGAGATCCACGCCCACGATGACTCCCTGCCGATCCGCGAGCCACGCGGCATATTGATCGGGCGGCAGTTTGTATTCGGGGTAAAGCTTCAGAAAGGGTTCGGGATCCACGGCAATCTGGGCGAAGAAGTTCGATGGATCCTGATAGATGCCCCCGAACCAGGTGTTGTGCGTCGCCAGTTCAACACCTCGCGTGGCCTGCAGCCTGCCTTGATAGGAGATCGGCAACGGCATGATGAGGCTGACCTTGTGAATCAGCACGAGCCGATCGTTCCCGGCGATCTCCACGCCGAAGGCAAAGGCCGTTCGGATGGTCATCAGCAATCCGAACAGCAGGAAGGCGACGAAGATTGAGAGCAGCGTGAAAACCGTGCGAATCTTCTTCCGCCACAAGTTGCTCCACAGCAAAGGAAAGAACTTCATGCAGCGGCCTCCAGCAGCAACCCCTTCTCGAGATGCAGCGTTCGCTTGGCCCGCTCGGCGGCGTGAGGGTCGTGGGTGACCATGACGATTGTTTTGCCATGGTCCCGATTGAGCGCCTGCAGCAGATCGAGAATTTCGTCACCGGACTTGCGATCGAGATCTCCCGTGGGCTCATCGCACAGCAGAAGCGTCGGGTCGGTCACGATCGCACGAGCGATGCCGACCCGCTGCTCCTGCCCACCGGACAACTGTCGAGGGTAGTGCTTGGCGCGTTCGGCGAGCCCGACGACCTTCAACGCAATACCGACCCGTTTTCGTCGCTCAGCCTTGGAGAGCTTGGTCAGGAGCAGGGGAAGATCGACGTTGCGCTCGGCGGTGAGCACAGGTAACAGGTTGTAGAGCTGAAAGACGAAGCCGATGTTCTCAGCGCGCCACCGGGAGAGCTGCCCGCCAGTAAAGTCAGTGATGTTGGCGCCACCAACCTGAACCGAACCCGCAGACGGCTTGTCGAGCCCGCCTATCAAGTTGAGCAGCGTCGTCTTGCCCGAGCCCGAAGGTCCCATGAGGGCGAGAAAATCACCCTGAGGAATATCGAGATTGACGCCTTGCAGTACGTCGATCCGTTCGCTACCGCGCGTGAAGTACTTGTGGACGTCGTGGATCCTGACGAGTGGATTCATGAAGGCTACTCCGGCGGGCCTAACGGCCCGCCTCTACCTGATTGTGATCGGAACACCCTCGGCGAGCGCGGGGGGTGGGGAGACGACGACACGATCGCCCGCATTCAGCCCCGCCATGACCTCCAGGCGATCGCCATCGGCGCCGCCGGTCTGAATCGCGCGGCGCTCTACGGTCTCTTGTCGTATGACGAATACATAGCTCTTGTCGTTCTCGGTTCGGACGGCGCCCTTGGGAATCAACGACACTGCTTGAGCCGTTGGTGTGGTTGTGTCATTTGCCTCACGCAGGAACGTGACTTTCACGCCCATGTCCGGCAGGACCCGCGGGTCGCCGAGGGTTTCGAAACCGATGCGCACGAGGACCGTGGCCTTCTGACGGTCGGCTGTCGGCACCGTCGTGATCACGCGCGCAGGAATCTCCCAGTCAGGGTAGGCATCGAGCACGGCCGTGACGTTCTGCGAAGGCTTCACGCGGTTGATGTAGCTCTCGTTGACGTCCACCTCGATTTCGAGCGACTGCATGTCGACGATCGTGCAGATCCCCGTGCGCGTAAACCCGCCACCAGCCGATATCGGAGAAACCATCTCTCCGGGCTGGGCATCCTTGGAGATCGCCACGCCGCTGAACGGCGCACGAATGATCGTGTTGTCCAGGTCAGTCCTTTGCACGGCGGCCTGACTCTCAGCGACCTTCACCTGCTCGCGTGCTGCATTGAGACGCGCTTCGATCGAATCCACCTCGGCTTGCGACTGATCGAAGTCCGCCTGCGGAAGCAGACCTTCCTTCAGCAGTTGCGTGCTCCGATCCAGCGTCCGTCGAGCTTCTGCGAGCCGCACCGAGGTTTCGCGCAGTGTGCTTCTCGCGGCAAGGACTTGCGAGTCTGCCAGCGCCAGCTCCGCGCGGGCAGTAGCGTCGTCCAGCCGCGCGAGCACCTGCCCCTGGCGAACGGCCATGCCCTCCTCAACATTGACCTCGATGACCTTGCCCGTGATTTTCGACGAAACCGTTGCGCGGCGACGCGCCGTCACGTAGCCCGACGCGTTCAGCACGGACGCTTGCGTCCCAGCGGCTCGCTGTGTGACGGTGGCTACCTCGACCTCGACCGGCCGTTCCCGCGTAATCCAGAGCCAGGCCCCTACACCCACGGCTCCAACAACCAGCGACAGGACGAGCCACTTGACCCAGCGGGCTCGTTCCGGCGGTGTTGGTTTGCGCTCAATACGCAATGCGGACAGGTCGTCTGTCGCCACGGTCACGAAAGGGATCCTCAGGGGTTCTCGAACGGAACGCTCGGCGCCGGGCGCAGCGAGCGCAGATGCATGGGTTTACGACTGTAGCGCGAACGAAAGGCGAAAATCAAGAGAGCCAACAAAAAAGCGGGCCGGGCGTTGGCCCGGCCCAAAGGAGCGTCGTGGCGTAGGTCGCGTCGTAAGACGGCGGGTCGCTTATCTGCGGGTTGTCGCACGCGGCCTGCGGGGAATCAAGGCGACGCCCGTTACCCAGGCCGCGGCGCAGCGCAAGAAAGCTCACGAGCATCGTTCTAGGCCTGAGGTAAAGCCATGAGCAAGGTTGCTTCTCTGGTCGTGCTGTCGTTTCTCCTGGCAATCCTGGCCTTCGCCGCAGCTGATCGTGGCGCCATCACAGGAGTGGTCGTCGACTCTGCTGGCAAGCCGTTACCGAACGTGACCGTGGTCTTGACCGGTCCCGAAACAAGAAGGGCCCTCACGAATGCACGAGGGGAGTTCACATTCAATGCCCTGCTCGTCGGCAATTATCAGGTCAGGTTCGATCTGGTTGGCTTCCAGCCAGGCACACATGCGGTGAGCCTGCGCGCGGGAGTCACGGAACGCGTCAACGTTCGAATGTCAACGTCGTCAATCGCAGAAGCCGTCAGTGTGGTGGGCCAGGCACCATCGGTCGATCGGAAGGCCGGGACTGCCGGTTTGTCGTACTTCCCTCACCCCAGGATGGAAGGTTCGTATGCCCCGGTTGCCCCAGCCGACTTTCTTGGCCGTCCTGCGAGCGAGTTCAACACCGAGGCGTACGACCACATCGACGAGAACCCATTCCGGCGTGTGTCAAGCGATCCGTTGTCAACTTTTTCCATCGATGTCGATACGGCGTCCTACGCGAACGTTCGTCGATTCCTCAACACGGGCGCTTTGCCGCCCGCGGGCGCGGTGCGGATCGAGGAACTGATCAACTACTTCCGCTTTACTTATCCACAGCCGGCCGACACTGTGCCGTTCTCGGTGACGACCGAGCTTGCCGAGTGCCCATGGAATCCAAAGCATCGGCTTGCACTCATCGGCCTGCAGGGTCGCGAGATGCCAGACGAGGAGCGGCCGGATCGCAATCTTGTGTTCCTGCTCGACGTGTCGGGGTCGATGATGTCGCCTGACAAGTTGCCGCTCGTGCGCACGGCGATGAGGATGCTGACCGATGTCCTCACTGCGCGCGATCGGGTGGCGATTGTGGTCTACGCGGGATCGACTGGCCTGGTCCTCCCGTCGACCCCCGGCGATCGCAAGTCCGCGATTCATCGCGCCATCGCGGAGCTCGAGGCCGGTGGATCGACCAACGGTGGCGCCGGGATTCAGCTTGCCTATCGTGTGGCGCGCGAGCACTTCATCCGCGGAGGCGTGAATCGGGTTGTGTTGGCTACCGACGGCGACTTCAACGTCGGCGTCACGAGTCAGGATGAGTTGATTCGGCTCATCGAGGAACAACGAGCCAGCGGTGTGTTTCTTTCGGTTCTGGGTGTCGGCACAGGCAATCTCAAGGACTCCACCATGGAGAAGCTGGCCGACAAAGGGAACGGCAACTATTCTTACCTGGACTCGCTGCATGAAGCACGCAAAGTACTGATCCGAGAGGCCGGCAGCACTCTGGTGACGATCGCCAAGGACGTCAAGATTCAGGTCGAGTTCAACCCGAAAGCCGTCAACGGCTATCGGCTGATCGGTTACGAGAATCGCATGCTCCGGCACGAGGACTTCAATGACGACAAGAAGGACGCGGGCGAGATCGGCGCCGGTCACTCCGTGACGGCTCTCTACGAAATCGTGCCTGCCGGTGTGGAGCTGACAGGGCCCACCGTCGATCCGCTCAAGTATCAGACGCCAGTGGGTCCGACCAGTGCGGTGTCGGCCGATGAGTTGCTCACCGTGAAGCTGCGCTACAAGGCGCCCGACGCCGACGACAGCCGGCTGATCTCGAAGACGGTGCAGAGCCGCCCGCAGACGATCACGGCTAACCTCGGGTTCGCGTCAGCCGTTGCCGAAGTTGGCATGCTGTTGCGGAAGTCGAAGCACGCGCCATCGGCGAGCTATGAGGCCGCCATCGCGCGCGCACGCACGTTCCGGCAGAATGATCCGGACGGGTATCGCGCCGAGTTCATCAAGCTGGCAGAATTGGCGGCGGGCCTTGGGAAGCTGCAGGCATCTTCGGCGCAGCAAAATTAACGAGGGTCGTCCAATGCCGCGAACCTTTGCAATCGCATTTGTAGGGTTGACGTGGCTCGTGGTTCCGCCAGCGATTGCCGACGGATGCTCGTGCCTTGGCGGTGTTCCGCTCTGTCAAACCGTTCCGATGACGGACGTCATTTTTGAGGGGACCGTCGAGTCGATCAACACTCGCAGCTTCGAGAAGGCCTTTGGAGATCGATCGCTCGTTTTCTCAGAAAGGGTTGTGCGGTTCCGGGATGTCAAAGCACTCAAAGGGGAATCGCAAGCCGTCGTACATACGGCGGCGCAGGAGAGCGCCTGCGGTTACTCGTTTTCAGTTGGTAAGCGCTACGTCATCGCCGCCTACAAAGCGGGCGATGGTTCCCTGTCAACCGGCATCTGCAGCCTGACCAAGCCGATCGAGGAGGCGGACGAACTGCTCGCATTCATGCGGACGCTCTCGGCCCCAAGCAGAGGCGCCAGATTGTCAGGGTCTATCGAGATGCCCGTTGGCATTCCTGAATCGGAGAAGCGCACACGCGTTCCGCGCGCGCGCGTCACACTGACCGGTCCGGTCGAACGCGCGGCCATTGCGGACGAGCACGGTGAATTTGTGATTCAGGGGCTGCCCCCGGGCGACTACGAGCTGAGCGTCGCGCCGCCTGTTGATCGGCCCGAGCTGACGGGCTCTCGTGTTGCACCGATGCGCGTGCGGCTGCCGGACGCGCATTCATGCGCGGTGCTCACCTACATACTTGCGTTCGACGGTCGTCTCGAGGGGCTGGTCATCGACGCCGAACGGCGGCCACTGGCTGGGGCGGCAGTTCAATTGAAGGCTTCGGCTGAAACACGCCCCTTCGCCTATCGCACTGCTCGGGCCGACGCGACCGGTCATTATCGGTTTGACGAGCTTCCGCCCGGGCGTTACCAGGTGGGGATCAACATCGCCACGGGCCCCACGCCTGAGAGCCCATTCGAAATGACAGCGCTCACGAGCGGCGGCGAGCAGCGGCTGATCGTTCTCGGCGCCGGCAAAAAACACATGCTCCCGCCCCTGGTCGGGGTGCGTGCACGAACCGTTGTTGTCACCGGATCTGTTCGTTTGAGTGACGGCACGCCCGCGACGCGAGTGAACGTGCTCGCGCGTCCGCTTGGGGCTGGCTCGATTTCGATTGGACCAGCTGCGCGAGCGATAACCGACGATGGCGGACGCTAAAGGCCGGCGACTGGCGACTGGGGACCGTAGACCCTACGCGCCTTCTCATTCCACGGCGCGATCTGTGTCCTGCAATCCGCGGTCGATGATCGCGAACGCGTCGCGAAGCTCCGCCTCGGTAATGCAGAGCGGCGGATTGGTGAAGAAGGTGTTCCACCGGACAAAGGTATAGAGTCCCTCGGTCCTGAAATAGCGTCCCAGCGCCTGCATCTCAGGCGACGTCCCATTGAACGGCGCCATCGGCTCCATCGTCTTGCGATTGCGCACGAGCTCGACGACGCCGAAGAGGCCGATTGAACGGACGGCGCCCACTGACGCGTGACGCTCAACAAGATCGGCGAGCAGCTCCTTCATCAGCAGCCCGGTCTGATACGCGCGTTCAATCAGTTTGTCTTCCTCATAGACCGCAATCGTCGCTAGCGCCGCCGCGCACGCGAGCGTGTGACTGTTGTAGGTGAGTCCGCCATAAAAAACGTTGTCACGGAAGTGATCGGCGATCTTTCGCCGCAGGCCGACGGCGCCAAGCTGCACGTACGCGCTGGTCAATCCCTTGGCCATCGTGATGACGTCGGGCACAACATTCCAGTGATCGACAGAAAACCATTTTCCGGTGCGACCAAACCCCGCCATCACTTCGTCGGCAATCATCACAATGCCGTATTTGTCGCAGAGGGCACGGATGCCCTGCATGTAACCGTCCGGTGGCACGAGGATGCCGTTGGTGCCGACGACCGGCTCCAGAATCAGTCCGGCGATTGTGCTTGCGCCTTCAAGTTGCATCGTCTCTTCGAGGTAGGCGAGCGCCGCGTCGGCACTGTCCCAGCCTCGCTGAATCCCGTGGTAGGGATTCAGGACGTGCACGATTCCCGGAACCCCGGGTTCTGCCGCCCACCGGCGGGGATCGCCGGTGAGGCTGATCGCGCCAGCGGTGCCCCCGTGATACGAGCGGTAGAACGCCAGTATCTTGTGGCGTCCCGTGTACCACCGCGCGATCTTGATCGCGTTCTCGTTCGCCTCGGCGCCGCCGTTGGTGAAGAAGAAGACATCGATGTCGCCAGGCGTCAGCTCCGCGAGCTTGGCGCCCAGCTTTGCACGCGGTTCGGTCGCCATGAAGGGGTTCGCATACGCGAGCACGGCGGCCTGTTCCTGAATCGCGCGGATAACGCGCTCGTCGCCATGGCCGATGTTGACGCACATCAACTGGCTGTTGAAGTCGATGTAGCGCTTGCCCTCAGGCGTCCAGAAGTAAATGCCCTTCGCGCGCGCAACCGGGATCGGATCGACCTTTGATTGGGCCGACCACTCGTAAATCGTGTGTTGCTTTGACAGTGCCACGATCTCGTCGCCTGTCATGATGGTTGTCGTATCTGTTGGTGACATAAACCTTCCGTAAGCCGAGGACCGTAGGCCGTAGACCTATCCGCGTGCGTTCCTCTTCAAAAACTGCCCGGCTCCCGGGCGCCCCGTAAACTTACCGTTGTCGATCACGACCTGACCGCGCGAAATGACCGTCTCGCTGACGCCCATCACCTCGCGGCCCTCATAGGGGTTGTAATCCACCTTCATGTGAAGGGACTTGGCGGAAAGGGTCGTCTTCTTTTCGGGATTGAAAATTACGATGTCGGCGTCGGAACCAGGTGCGATCGTTCCCTTGCGCGGGAACAGGCCGAATATTTTTGCCGGCGACGTTGATGTCAGCTCAACCCAGCGATTGAGCGAGATGCGGCCCTGTCGCACGCCGCCATCGTAGACCAGGCTCATACGCGTCTCGATCCCGGGTGCGCCGTTGGGAATCTTCGAGAAGTCGCCAACGCCAAGCTCCTTCTGTTCCTTCATGCAAAACGGACAGTGGTCAGTGGAGATGGCCTGCAGATCGTTGAACGCCAGCCCACGCCACAACTTGTCCTGGGTTTCTTTTGGGCGCAGCGGTGGGCTCATCACGTACTTCGCGCCATCGAAACCTGGTTCTTCGTAGTTGTCGTACGAGAGGAACAGATACTGAGGACACGTTTCGGCGTAGGCGGGCAGTCCCCGATCCCGGGCCTCGGTCACCATCTCGAGCGCCTCAGCCGCTGAAAGATGCACGATGTACACAGGCACATCCGCCATCTCGGCGAGCGCGATGGCACGATGCGTCGCTTCACCTTCAGCGCGCGCCGGCCGGGTGAGCGCGTGATATTTCGGCGC
Source organism: uncultured Acidobacteriota bacterium (assembly GCA_963846425.1). Taxonomy (GTDB): domain Bacteria; phylum Acidobacteriota; class Vicinamibacteria; order Vicinamibacterales; family UBA2999; genus JACCSI01. Next base: position 1,747,214 of record CAWJVW010000005.1, read on the forward strand.
CGTCTGCCCCTCAGCAAGAGCCTTCTTGACCAGGACGTCGATCACACCGCCATTTTCGGCGTGCATGCAGATCGTGCCGCCGTTCTTGCCTGTCCGGAGCATTGCGCGGAAGATCGAGGCGTCGTCCAGCATGAAGACTCCAGGGTACGCCATGAACAGCTTGAACGACGTGACCCCCTGACGAACGAGCGCGTCCATCTCTTCTTCCACCTGATCGGTCAGCTCGGTGATGATCATGTGGAAGCCGTAGTCGATGACGGCCTTGCCCTCCGCTTTCTTCATCCATGCGTCCAGGGCGTGATGCAGCGTCTGTCCCCGATACTGAATTGCGAAGTCGACGATGGACGTCGTGCCGCCGAAGGCCGCGGCGGTGGTGCCAGACTCGAAGTCGTCCGCTGAGGTCGTGCCGCCAAACGGCATGTCGAGATGGGTGTGGCAGTCAATGCCGCCAGGCAGGACGTAGCGCCCGGTCGCGTCAATCGTGACGTCGGCCGGCATCGACAGATTCGTGCCGATCGTCGTGACCACCTCGCGATCGACGAACACGTCACCGCGATAGATATCGCTCGCGTTGACGATGGTGCCGTTCTTGATGAGTAAACTCATAAGAAAAAACCAGCCACGAAGAACACGAAATCACGAAGACAATATGTTCACAGGAACGCCAAATGTCTTCGTGCTCTTCGTGCCTTCGTGGCGATCTTTAGAACCACCGTGAAATCGTTACCTTCTTGTCCGTATAGAACTCGAACGCATCGCGGCCGTGCACCTTGAGGTCGCCGAAGAAGCTGTCGCGTGCGCCGCCGAACGGGAAGTACGACATGGGCGCGGCCACGCCGATGTTCACGCCAACCATCGACGCCGTCGCCCGATGCGCGAATTCGCGCGCGGCCTTGCCGCTGGAAGTGAAGATCGACGTGGCATTCGCGTTTGGATGCGCCTCCATGATTCGAAACGCCTCATCGAGGTTCTTCACGCCGCGCACAGCTGCCACGGGTCCGAAGATCTCCTCATGCCCAACGACCATGTCCGGCGAGACATCGTCGAACACGGTCGGGCCGACGAAGAAGCCTTCCTCTCGGCCCTTCACCTTCAGCCCTCGACCATCCAGCGCGAGCTTCGCGCCTTCGCTGACGCCCTTTTCAACGTAGCCCAGCACACGCTCGCGATGTTTGGCGCTGATGACGGGGCCCATCGTGACGTCTGGCTCCAGGCCGTCGCCCACTTTCAACGCACGCGCGGATTCAATCAGCAGCTCACGCGTGGTCTTGTGGGCATCGCCGACCGGAAGCAGGACGCTGCCGGCGAGACAGCGCTCGCCCGCGCAGCCGTAAAACGACTCGGTGATCACGGGAATGCTGCGGTCGAAGTCGGCGTCCGGCATCACGACGATGAAGTTCTTGGCGCCGCCCAGGGCTTGCACGCGCTTGCCAGCGTGGGTCCCGCGTTGATAGACCAACTTCGCCACTGGCGTCGATCCAACAAACGACACCGCCCGGATACCCGGATGATCGCAGATCGCCTCAACGACTTCCTTGCCGCCGTTGACCAGATTGACGACGCCCGGAGGCAGGTCGCATTTCTGCAACAGCTCGAACATTCGCTTCTGCGAAAGAGGCACCTGCTCCGACGGCTTGACGATGAAGGTGTTGCCGCTGACAACGGCGAAGGGCAAGAACCAGAGCGGTACCATGGCCGGGAAGTTGAACGGGGCGATCGCGGCGCACACACCAATCGGCTGACGCATCACGGTGCAATCGATCCCGTGTGAGACGTTCTCGAGGCCGTAGCCCATGAGCAACGATGGCGCGCCGCAGGCGACCTCGACGCACTCGATCCCCCGTCGCAAGCTCCCTCGCGCTTCGTCCAGCGTTTTGCCGTGCTCGGTCGTGACGATACGTGCGATCTCCTCGAAATTGTCCTCGAGCAACTGGCGGAACTTGAACATCGTACGCGCGCGCAAGACTGGTGGGGTTTCACTCCACCCAGGGTAGGCAGCAGCGGCAGCCTTCACCGCCGCGTCAACTTCGGCCTTCGGCGCGAGAGGCGTGCGTGCGATCACCTGACCGCGGGCGGGGTTATGCACCGGCACGAAGTCGCGTGCGGAGGAAGGCGTCCACTGTCCGCCGATGTAATGGGGCAGCACTTCAGGTTGTTCCATGATGAACCCACTATATACGTGTCGCGCGTGGGTTGATCCACACTACGAGCGGGCGGGTTGGGCTACGGAGAAAGGGAGCTGGGATGCCACGGCTATTGTTTGCAGCGGCCATCGTAATGTTCGGGTCCGTTGCGGGTGCGCAGGCCCCGGTCGAAGTCAAGGTCGTCGTGGTGACCATGTTCGAGCGCGGCGCGGATACCGGCGATCAGCCCGGCGAGTTTCAGGTACTGGGTTGAACGCGATGGGCTCGACCGTATCTATCCATTCACACAAGGGTGGCGTGACCTGCGGATGAATGCCGACGGCCTGCTGGCCATCTGCACAGGCATCGGCACCGCGAAAGCGGCAGCCTCCGTGATGGCGCTCGGCCTCGATTCGCGATTCGATCTGCGTAAGGCATATTGGGTTGTCGCCGGCATTGCCGGGATCGATCCGGAAGATGGCTCAACAGGCTCGGCGGTGTGGGCAGACTGGATCGTTGACAGTGACCTGGGCCATGAGATTGATGCCCGCGAGATTCCAGCCGACTGGGAAACTGGTTACATCCCACTTCGGAAGACCAGACCGTACGAGTTGCCGCGGCGCGAACCGGACGAGGGCGAGGCGTACAGGTTGGAGCCCACTCTGGTGGACTGGGCGTTCCGTCTGACGAAGGAAGTGAAACTGGACGACACGCCGGCCATGCGAGAACAGCGGGAGAAATATGCCAGTCACGCTGCTGCCCGTTCCGCGCCTCGTGTGCTCAGGGGCGACACGCTCTCCGGTGGCACGTTCTGGCATGGGCGGAAGCTCAGCGAGTGGGCCAACGGCTGGGTGAAGTATCACACCGGCGGTCGCGGCAACTACGTGACTACTGCAATGGAGGATAGCGGGACCATGCAGTCGCTGACGTTTCTCCACGCTGCCGGCCGTGTGGACAAGCGCCGCGTGCTCGTGTTGCGCACCGGGAGCAATTTCGATCAGCAGCGCGACGGCATCAGCGCGGCCGAAAGTCTTGCGGAAACCAAGATCGGCAGCTACGTCGCTTATTTGCCTGCCGTTGACGCGGCGCATCGGGTCGCGAGCGTCGTCGTACGGCAACTTCTGCGAGGTTGGACACAATATCGCGACGAGCTGCCGAAATGATGCGCAACCGCAGGCAAGAGGGGACTGTCCCCTCATCCGGTAGTTGCCACCCGATACGGGGAGTGACGGTTTGTGTCACGACCGCCGCGCTCCTCATCATCCACTCGAGTTGTATCCTGATCCCGCTGAGCAGGCTCGGCGCCTTGAAGAACCGGACCGCCAATCCGACAGCGGCGGACTTCGATCCGTCGGCGACGCTCGAGGCAATACTGCAGCCTGGTGATGACACCGGGCGCTGGTCCGACGCGCGAGCCGCCAGAATCGAGGGATATGTCGTTGCGGTTCGGCAAGCCGGAATCGAATCGGCGAACCGCTTTTCGCTGAGTCGACGTGACACGCATATCGACGTGGCAACGCGGCTCGACGCTGCGCCAACGACACGCATGATTCTGGAGGTCACGCCACCGATGCGTGATTGGGCCAGAGCCCGCGGCATGGACTGGTCACCCGAGACGCTGGGGCAGACATTGGTCGGGCATCGGTGCCGGTTCGAAGGCTGGCTGCTGTTCGATGCGGAACACGCCGACGAAGCTGAAAACACGACCCCTGGTGGCCGAGGCAACTGGCGAGCAACCGCGTGGGAGATTCACCCCATCACGTCAATCGTGATCGTCAAATGAGTCGTTGGCGGCCATGCTGTCGTCCCGGCCGCTGGCACGTTGAAACTATACTTGGCGCCTAATCGACCAGGAGAAGCGCATGGCAAGAGCAAAGAGATCGGTAGTGGTCGGGAGCGTGCTGACGGCGTTGCTGGTGATCGCGCTGCCGCCCGGCGTGGCGAAAGTTCCAGCGCTTTCGCAGACGGGCGCGGCGACGCCCTTCGCGGTCGAGTATTACTACAAAGTGAAGTGGGGCTACTTCGACGAGTTCATGGAGTTGTACAAGCGGAATCACTATCCGGTCCTGCAACGCCAACAGAAGCTCGGAAGAATCGTTCGCATGAGCGCAGCATTTCCCTTGAACCATTCGTCCGAGGCGAGCCGCTGGGATATGCGCTACACGATTGTCTGGAAAGACGTGGCGACCGCACACGACGATTTCGATCCCGCGCCAATCCTCAAAGAGCTGTACCCGGATCAGGTGAAGTTCAAGAAGGAAGAACAGCGACGGTTCGAGCTGTTGCTGGAACACATGGACATCCCGGTGTTCCTGGACGATCTTGCAGGTTGGGGAAAGTAAAACAGACGGGCGATGCCATGTTTTTCTCGAGCAAGGTTATGGCGTTTGTGGGCGGGCGATGCGGCCCGAGCAAAGATGATCTGCTGTCGTTGACCGAATTCCCCTCACCTCGGCGATGAACTCACAGCGCAGGTCGGGCCCCGCACTTACAGTCCTTGCCCTGCTGACGGCAACCAGGCTGCTGGCATCACCCGACGCCGCGACCCAAACCGCAGCGCCCTCAATACCGTCGACTTCCCTGAATTTTGGTGCCTTCACCGCACGCTTTGCCGACGATGGCGTGTTCACGCTCGAGGGGGAGGGCTGGCCATCGTTCAAAGGGAAGTGGAGGATCGATCGCGGAGACGTCGAGATCGAGACGTCTGGTGGGCCGGCCGGATGCGGTGCGCCGGCTCGATATCAATTCCGGCATCAAAATCGGCGCGTCAGTCTCGAACTGATCACAGACGCATGTACGCCAAGGCGCATGATTCTCGATCGCAGCACGTGGCTGCCGTCCGGTGAGTCTGACCCGCCGCCATCCCGCAAAATTGTGTGGACCGCATCCGCGAGTCGGCCAATCGCGTCTGCAGTCGCGACAGCGGCGGGAAGCTGGCCAAGCTTCCGCGGACCTCAGGCCTCAGGCATCGCCGAGGGACAGAACCTGCCGGACCAGTGGGATGTGCGGACTGGCGCCAACATTCTCTGGCGCACGCCGATTGCGGGTCTCGCTCACTCCAGTCCCGTCGTATGGGGCGACCGGATCTTTCTCACGAGCGCGGTGAGCACCGATCCGAAAGCAAGCTTCCGCCCGGGGCTGTACGGTGACGGCGATGCGTCCACCGACCGGTCCTCTCAACGATGGATGCTGTATGCGGTCGACAAGCGCACTGGCACGCTGCTTTGGGAGCGCATCGCGCACCAGGGCGTGCCGGTAGACAAGCGGCATATCAAATCCACGTACGCCAGTGCCTCGCCGGCAACCGATGGTCGCATCGTCGTCGCGTGGTTCGGCTCTCATGGCATTCATGCGTACGATGTCAACGGCACGGCTCTCTGGAAAGTCGATCTCGGCCGACTGAACCTCGGCGCCTACGACATTCCGACCTTTGAATGGGGACCTGCGAGCTCGCCCATCATCTGGAACGGCCTCGTGATCGTCCAGTGCGATACGCAGGTGGACTCGTTTCTCCTGGCGCTCAACGCTGAAACCGGGGAGACCGCCTGGAAGCGCGAGCGCGACGAGTTGCCGTCATGGGGCACGCCCACCGTCGCGGCGACCGAGGACGGTCCGGTGCTGGTCACCAACGCCTCGAACTTCATCCGCGGCTACGATCCGCGTTCAGGCGAGGAGTTGTGGAAGATCGGCCGCAGCTCGAAAATTACGGCTCCCACCCCGGTCTTCGACAATGGGCTGTTCGTTGTCGCGAGCGGGCGGGCTCCGGAACGCCCGATTTACGTGGTGCGAGCGGGCGCACGGGGTGATCTCACGCTGCCCGATGGCGTGACGAGCAGCGATGCGGTTGCCTGGAGTCGCATGGGGCGCGGTTCGTATATGCCAACGCCTCTGATTTACAAGAGTGTGGTGTACGTGCTGGCCAACAACGGTGTGTTCGACGCGTACGATTTGCGAACCGGCACAGAGATCTATCGGCAGCGTCTCCCACAAGTCGGCAATGGCTTCAGCGCATCGCCCGTCGCGGCCGACGGGAAGATTTACATCTCGAGCGAGGACGGCGACATGCTCGTGATTGCCGCGGGACCTGAATTCAAACACATCGCGACGAACTCGATCGGAGAGCCGCTGATGGCGACGCCTGCATTGTCAAATGGCGTCATGTATGTCCGATCGTCAGCGAGCCTTTACGCGATTGGGCGCACAAAATAGATCTTGAATCGGGCGGTTGGCGACGGGCGTCCTCACAGAGGTTCCTTAACGTTAGTTCACTGAAGACCCGCTCGCTGGAGTGCGCCCATCATGCGTCGGTCGACGTCCGGCGCCATCGCGCCAAGGACGCGGCGGACCATCTCGAGCGTCACCTCCGGCAGCACGCGACGCGCCTCGCGGATCGAGGCTTCCGCCGACTCGCTGTGCCCGAGCTCCATCGAGTTCATCGCGCACCACAAATGCCCGAAATAGTACCCGGGCCACAAGCTCACGAGCCGACGCCCGGCGGTCAATCCCTCGGCGAAGCGACCCGCGTTGAAATACGCCCCGCCGAGCACGTCGTAGAAGAGCCACTCGGCCGGATCGCGAGGGCTCAGCCGCATCGCGCGCATCACCAGCTCGATGCTTTCCTCGGGAGGGTTGCCGGTCATGTGCCACACGTAGGCGCGGATCAACAGGGCCCAAGGATGGCTCGGGTTCAGCTCGGTGCCGCGGCGCGCCTCCTCGATCGCGGCATATCCCTCCCCTGCGGTCATCAGCACAAACGCGAGCTCGGCGTGGGCCTCGGCGTCGCGAGGATCCAGGGCCACGGCGCGGCGCGCCTGCGCAAGAGCGCGCTCGATCGTCTGCTCGGGGTCGTCGGTCCAGCCGTAGATGATCTCCCACATCCCCGTCTCGGCGAGGCGCGCCCACGCAGTCGAGAACTGCGGGTCGAGCTCGACGGCGCGCTCGAGCAGCGCACGGGCCTGCGAGAAGTCTTCTCGCGTGAACCGGTAGAAGAAGGCGAGTGCCCGCTGGTAATGGCCCCAGGCCTCGAGGTCGGCGCGATGCTGGACGTGAGCGTGCCCGAGCGTGACGAGAGTCGAGCCGGTGACGAGCGCGTGCTCGGCGCGGTTTAGATCGGCCACGAGCGAGGCCGCGATGGCTTCGCTGATCTCGTCCTGCGCGGCGAAGATATCCGTCAGCACGCGGTCGTAGGTCTGCGCCCACACCTGCTGTCCGGTCGCGGCATCCACCAACTGGGCGCTGATTCGCACCCGGTCGCCGGACTTGCGAACGCTGCCCTGGACCAAGTAGCGGACGCCGAGCTCAGCCGCCACTTGCTTCAAGTCGGCACGCTTGCCCTTGAATGCGAAGCTCGACTGCCGCGCGATGACTGGGAACGACCGCCACAAGGCGAGGCGGGTGATGAGGTCCTCGGCCAGCCCCTCGGCGAAGTAGTCCTGCTCAGAGTCGCCAGAGCGGTTGTCGAAAGGCATCACCGCGATGGCGGGCCGGCCACCGAAGCCGGGCACGGTTGGTGTCCCGGCCGTGATCGGTCCAGACGCCAGCGCCCGGCGCACCAGGTCGAGCTCGTTCCGAACGTCCTTCGCTGTCTGCACACGGCGGTCCGGATCCTTCTCGAGGCAACGTCCGATGATCCGGTCCAGGTCGCCTGGCACTTCGGCGCGCACACTGCCCAGCGGCGGCGGGATGTCGCGCAGGATCGATGAAGTCACATCCGCCAGCGTTGCGCCTTCGAACGGTCGCTTTCCGGTTGAGAGCTCGTATAGCAAAACACCGAGTGCGAATAGATCCGTGCGTGCATCCACCGCCCCGGCGCGCAACTGCTCCGGCGCCATGTACGGCACAGTGCCCATCACCTGTCCCTCGCCTGACAGCGGCGACGTCAGGGTCCCCGCCCGGGTCGCGGCTGGGCCTGCGTCCGCCTCCACGAGCTTGGCGAGCCCGAAGTCCAGCACCTTGACGCGACCCTCGCGCGTCAACATTACGTTGGCGGGCTTGAGGTCGCGGTGCACTATGCCCTTCTCGTGCGCTGCCACCAGCGCGTCAGACACAGCGATGCCCAGCTCCACGACGTGCGCCACCGGCAGCCCGCCGGGCGCAACCTGCCGGTCGAGGCTCTGACCCTCGACGAGCTCCATCGTGAGGAAGTGGACACCGTTGCTCTCTTCCACCGAATGGATCGTGACGATATGGAGGTGGTTGAGTGCGGCCACGGCCCGCGCTTCGCGCTGGAATCGTGCGAGCCGCTCGGGTTCAGACGCCATCTCCGCGGGCAGTACCTTGAGCGCGACGTCGCGCCCAAGCTTCGTGTCGGTCGCACGATACACTTCGCCCATGCCCCCGGCACCAAGCGGCGCAATGATTTCGTAGTGGCCGAGGCGCCTGCCGATGGACAGTGGCATAGGGGATGCTGATTCTACCGACGGAACCTCAGACCACCAAGGAGAAGGGGTGCTGGCACCTCGCGGACTTGCCTATTACTATCTTGAAGAAGGGAACTTCATGAGGCGTGTCGCGGCAGTAGCGGTGGGATGCATCCTGCTTACGGTGAACCCCGTGGACGCGCAGCCGCACTCGACGACCGGTGTATTTGTGCAGGGTGGCCCCTTTGCCAGCATCGAACTGTTGCCGCACGGCCGGGTCAGTTCGCTCGTCACGCCGCTTGTGGCTCCAGACGCGAGTGGGACAGTGGCAGGTGGGACAATCGGCATGGGGGCGTTCCTCCGGCCGTTCCTGTCCCTTCGAGCAGAACTCGCAATACCGGCGACACTCGATCAGGAGGAGGACAACGGTATCAGTAACCTGAGGGTGTCCTCTCGAACACGCGTGAACTATCGCGATGCCTATGTTCTCCTTGGCTTTGAAACGAACGCAGCCCGCCGGGTACGGCTGTCTTACCTGGCCGGGGCCGTCATCAGGCAGCAGCGCTCCAGGAGACGCCTCGGCATCCTGAACGAGGGTTTGCCGCCGTTCCTGCCACCCCGTGTCGAGATTCTCGAAGACGAGTCAGTTTCTTACGGAACGAGTCTGGCATTGGGCCTCGATGCGTCTGCGGCCGTGTCCCGTCAATTGACGGTGGTGCCTCAGGTTCGCCTCGCGGTGGCCAGCGGCGGGTTGAGCGTGCGACCGGGTATGAGCGTGCGGTGGAGCTTCTAGCTATGTCGTTAGAACTTTTCAAGAAAGGCTCGGGTCCATCCCACTTCGTCATCGAAGAGACCAAGCGTCTGCTCGAAGATCTCGTGTTTGGTCGTGTTCGATGTCCGCTTTGCGGATGGCAACCGACGGCGACCAGCTTGTGGCAGTGCGAGAGCTTTGGTACGCCTGAACCCTTTTTTGGCGGATGCGGCGCCATGTGGAATACGTTCGAGACTCGGGGGCTGTGCCCCGGATGCTCGCATCAGTGGAAATGGACGTCGTGTCATCGTTGCCACGGCTGGTCCCCGCACGAAGCCTGGTACGAGGATGAACCTTGATCTGGTGACTCTGGTGATCTGGTGATCTAGTGATCTGGTGATCTTGCGATCTCGTGATCTAGTGATCTGGTGATCTGGCAATCCGCCGCGCCCCGGGAAGATCGCTGAGATCACCAAGATCACCAGATCATTAGATCAGTAGATCACCAGATCATCAGATCACCAGATCCATTAGCGTCTCCAATTCGCTATAGTGCCCTCAGGAGTACTCATGGCTAACCGGCTTCAGGTCACCTTCACGGGATTGCACTTTGCAAACCCGTTCCTGCTCTCGTCGGCGCCGCCGACGGAATCGGACGCCAACATCATGCGTGCCTTCGACGCCGGGTGGGGCGGCGTGGTCACGAAGACGATCGGGCTTCATCCGGTCGTCAATGTTGACGGACCCAAGACCAAGTTCCTGCGGGCGTCTCCGGAGGGTCACTTGTCGATGCAGAAGCGCCCGGGCTCGGCCCTCCACTCGTCGTGGAATTGGGAGCTCATCTCAGACAAGCCGCTCGACTGGTGGATTCCACGGATCTCGCGGATCAAGAAGGCTCACCCCGATCGAATCCTCGTGGCCTCCATCATGGCGGGATCGGGCAGCGATCGTGAACTGGAGCACTGGCAGACGCTGGCGAAGGCCTGCCAGGACGAGGGCGCTGATGCGTTCGAGCTCAACCTGTCATGCCCGCATATGGACCGCAAGGACATGGGGTCCAACATCGGGAAGGACCAGGAACAGATCTCGATCGTTACTGAAGTGGTGAAGGAAGTCGCGCGCGTGCCCGTTTGGGCCAAACTCACGCCATCCACGACCGACATCGTCGTCGAAGCGCGCGGGGCGTTTCTCGGCGGAGCGGACGCGATCGTGTCGTCGAACACGTTTCCGTCGATTCCGCTGATCGATGCCGAGTCGCTCGAGTTCGAGATGAACGTGGACGGTCTGGTTTCGAGTGGCGGTCTAGGCGGTCCCGCGATTTTGCCGCAGTCGTTGGCGAAGATCTCGCAAATGACCCAAGCGTTTCCGGCCAACGCGTTCTCGGGTATCGGCGGCATTGCGACCTTCGCACACGCGCTCAATTACTTCCTGCTCGGCTGCGGCACGGTGCAGGTGTGCACGGCCGCCATGCTCGATCACGCGATTGGTCCAAACATCATCAAGGAGCTGATTCGAGGGATGGAGGAGTTTCTCGATCGACACGCCGACAAGGGCTGGACGAGTCTCGAAGACTTCCGCGGCTTGCGGCGCGATCGCGTCGTGTCGCACTCGCAGATCCGTCGGCCGCACTCGAAGCAATATCACGGGGGTCACGACGCGGAGGGGCACGCGACGCCCGCGGGGACGTCTGCCGATCGCTGATGCCACCGGTCGAGCATCTGCACACTTTTGAAAAGGGGGACAGTCCCCGTTTTTCTGACATTGCGGCGAGTCCGCTCTGGAATCCTGATCTCGCGCCGACCACCCCCGCGCAGCGGACGTGGACCACCTACAACATCGCGGCGCTCTGGATAGGCATGAGCGTCGTCATCACGACCTACACCCTGGCGTCGGGCATCATGCAGCAGGGCATGACGTGGTGGCAGGCGATGCTGACGATTCTGCTCGGCAACACGATTGTGCTCATCCCGATGATTCTCAATGCCCATGCGGGGACGAAGTACGGTGTGTCGTTCCCAGTCCTGTGCCGCGCCGCGTTCGGTGTCAGAGGGGCGAACGTTCCGGCCATTCTGCGCGCGATCGTCGCGTGCGGATGGTTTGGCATCCAGACGTGGATCGGCGGCCTCGCGTTGCACCAGTTGATGACCGCGGCTTGGGCCGGATGGGCAAGCCTCCCGGGCAACCTGTGGATTGCGTTCATGGTCTTCTGGCTCATCCAGGTCGCGATCATTTTGCGCGGCCTCGAAGGGATCAAGATCCTCGAGAGCTGGTCCGCCCCGCTGTTGCTGGCTGGAGGTGCGGCGCTGCTGTGGTGGGCCGTCGACGCCGGCGGCGGCTTCGGTCGGATCCTCAACGAGTCACAGAAGCTCCAGCGGTCGCAGACCCCGTTCTGGGTCATGTTTCCAGCGGCTCTGACTGCCAACGTCGGGTACTGGGCAACGCTCAGCCTGAACATTCCCGATTTCACGCGTTATGCAAAGGACCAGCGATCGCAAGCGCTGGGCCAGGCGCTGGGCCTGCCAACGACGATGACTGCGTTTGCCTTCATCGGCGTCGCGGTGACGAGCGCGACGATTGTCGTCTTTGGGGAAGCCATCTGGGATCCGGTCGAGTTGATCGCCCGTATCGGAACGCCGGTTGTCATCATCATCAGTGCGCTCATTGTCCTCGCCGCGCAGCTCACCACGAACATGGCAGCAAACGTGGTGTCGCCGGCCAATGACTTTTCGAGCCTCGCGCCAAGGCGAATCAGTTACGTCACGGGTGGGCTCATCACGGCCGTAATTGGCATCGCGATGATGCCGTGGAAACTGTACGCGGACGCGGCCGCGTACATTTTCACGTGGCTCATTGGCTACTCGAGCCTGATGGGCGCAATCGGTGGCATTCTCATCACCGACTATTGGGTGCTCCGCAGGCGGGAGCTGTCGGTGCCCGATTTGTTTGCGCTGGACGGGCGCTATCGGTATCGCAATGGTGTCAACGTCCGCGCGATGATCGCGCTGGTCATCGCGATCCTGCCGGTAATACCCGGGTTCATTCGAGCGGCGAACACGCCAGGCGGTCAAGTCGCCTCGCCGACGATGCTCGATACGTTGTACACCTATGCATGGTTCGTGACATTCGCGTTGAGCAGCGCGATCTACTTTGCGCTGATGAAGTCTCGCGTTTCGAGTCAACGCGAAGCGCACTAGGCGGCGGGAGTTGGCGTCATGCCAAATCGCAAGAAATCAGCCTCGTCATCGAAGTCATCCGAGCTCTGGACCTGCCCGAACTGCGGTGCGAAGCTGCTGACACGTAACCTCTGGCACTCGTGCGGTTACGCAACGCTCGAAGACTGGAAGGCGCGCATGGGGCCGAATGCTCGCGCGCTGTACGACCGGTTCGAGCAGATGATTGCCGCCTGCGGCGAGTACCACATCGCGCCCGCCAAGACACGCATTGCGTTTCTTGGCCTTGTCCGGTTTGCAGGAATCACGAAACTGAACGAGTCGGAAATGGTCTGCAGTTTTTCGCTCCCCAAGCCATTGAAATCCAAACGAATCGCCAAGATCGAAGAGATCATTCCGAAGTGGTGTGTGCATCAACTACGAGTCACCGACCCGAGCGAGCTCGATGATGAGGTGCAGGGTTGGATTCGCGAGAGCTTTCGATTGATGGGGATGCGCGAACGTCTGAACAGCTGATGACTCGATCAGCGTAACGCTTCGAGCCGAATCGCCGTAATGTTTGCCTGCTCTCCAGCAGCGATCAGCAACTCGTCGTCTGGCTGGTTCGAGAGTCGTTCGCGCAAAAGCGCCAACATTGCTTCCGCCGATTTCCCAGTGGCACAGACAATGAAGATGTAGCCGAAGCGGTCCTCGTACGCGCGGTTGGCGTCGGCAAGCGCGTCGAGGACGGCATCCGAAGCGCCAGCGACGCCAGCCTGTTCCTTCTCCGACTGTTCGTGAGTCGTCGGAAATCGCTCGCGCAAGGACGCGCGATCGCCAATCTTCGGATGCTGGCTGAACGCTTCTCGCCAGTCGTGTGGGTCGAGCACATTCCATTCTTCGCGTGCGGCGGTCAACAGTCCGATGCGGCTGCCGAACGGTCGGCGTGCCAGCATCCGATCGACCCAGCGCGTAGATCCGCAACATGCCATCAGCAACGTGCGGGCATCTGCGACGCTCGCGACGTCAAGCTTGCGCGACGAGTCCATGAATACGGAGGCGGCTGATGCCTCCATCCGGAAAGATGTTGATCCGCACGTGTGAAACGGCGCCCGTCGTGAGGATCTCCTTGGCGAAGTAGTGGCGATGATGAGGCCGAAGCTTTGTGCGCGGCAGCATTTCCATCCAGTTCTCAGACGTCAGCGAATCGAGTGACGCGCCCGGCGCGAGGCAGCCTTCGAGCGACGCGCTCTCTGGATAGTTGCCTTTGTAGTGATTCGTGTCGATCTCCACGCGAGAAATGACGCCCGCCGTGCCAAGTCGGACGATCGCCCAATCGAAGCCCGGGCCACGACGACGACGCGTCTCCCAGCCGTCGCCCATGTTCTTGGCTCGTCCGGGCATGATCATGTTGTCTCGCGCGCCGAAGTGCATGTCGCTGGCGCCGACGACGAGCCCGCCGTTGAGAATCGATGCGAGGTCGAGTGGGCGGCCGACCTTGGCAATTCGAGGCCAGTCGATCGCCGCCTCACCGTACACCCGTAAACGGGCGACGCCGCCGTCGGGAAAAATGTTCAGACGCAAGTGCGTCCAGGGTTGGCGGTCGGCGATGGCGAGCAGGTTGTCGCTGTCCCCCCGTAGTTCCGACTTGGGCAGGATCGTGGCCCAGGTGACTCTGGAAAAGGGGTCGGGTCTATTTACACTTTTTGCGTACGCAGAATGTTTAAATAGACCCGACCCCTTTTCCGACCCCTTTTTGACATCCGCCGCTTCAATCGAACAGTGGGACGGGTAGTTGCCCGTGAAAAAGCGTGTGTCCACGTTGACGCCGTGCACAACGCCACGCAATCCGAGCGCGATGACACACCAGTCATGGCCGGGCGTGCGGCGGCGGCGTGATTCCCAGCCGTCCATCCATTTGCCACGCGCGGTGTATTTACCGGGGATGAAAATCGCCGGCTCAGGTTTGAGCAGGTTCGATTTCGCGGCAAAGAACTCGTCATTGGTGGCGATCGCGCGTCCGCCCACGCGTGCAGACGCGAGGTCCGCCAGCGCGGTAAAGGGTGCGGTACTATGATCGGCGCTCACTTGCGTCTTTGTCCTTTCTTCGGAGCCCCACATGCTGGCTGATTCGGCGTACGGCAAATCGAAAATCAGGCTTGTCCAAGTCCGGCGTGGCAGCGATCGGCACGCCTTGTGCGATCTCACGATCGCCATTCGATTCGAAGGCGAATACGACGCGTCCTATGTTGCAGGTGACAACTCCGACGTACTGCCAACCGACACGATGAAGAACACGGTCTATGCCCTTGCCGCCAGCGGCCCGGTCGGTGATCCAGAAGCGTTCGGGTTGCGGCTCGCGCACCACTTCATCGATCGCAACAGCAGACTTCGGCAGGTGCGCATCGACCTCACCGAGCACCTGTGGCGTTCGATCGAAATCGGCGGGCGCCCTCATGGACAGGCGTTCATGCAGCGCGGACCGGATGCGCGCACGGCCGTCGTCAAGGTCAGCCGAGACCGCACGCGTGTGGGCGCCGGCATCAGTAAGCTGATGATTCTGAAGTCGGCGCATTCGGCCTTTGCCGGATTTCCGCGCGACGAGTACACGACGCTGCCCGAGACCACGGATCGATTGCTTGCGACCTCGCTCACGGCGACCTGGAAGTATGAGGATGTTGATACGGATTTCGGCCCGCGCTGGCACGCTGTTCGCCAAACGCTCCTCGAAGCCTTTGCCGACCACGACAGCCAGTCCGTCCAGCACACGCTCCACGCCATGGGCCAGGCTGTTCTCGACACGTCTCCCGAAGTCACGGCGATCCGGCTGGTGATGCCCAACAAGCATCATCTTCCCTTCGACCTGTCACGGCTGGGCCTCGAAAACCGCAACGAGATTTTCGTAGCCACGGATGAGCCCTACGGCCTCATTGAAGCCACGCTCACGCGCCCGTGAAGTGCACCTTAACATGGCTCCTTTAGTGATCCGCAGCGAGCGCGTGATGCTGCCTGACGGTGTGCGCGCCGCAACGATCCGGATCGACGAGGGACGGATCCACGGCATTGGCAGACATGACGATCGCAGTGCCGGCATCCACGAGCTCGATGTCGGAGCCGACGTAGTGCTCCCCGGCCTCGTGGACACGCACGTGCACATCAATGATCCCGGCCGCGCCGAATGGGAGGGCTTCGAGCACGCGACGCGTGCGGCGGCGGCTGGCGGTGTGACCACGCTCGTGGATATGCCACTTAACAGCATTCCTCCGACGACGACCGTGGAGGGACTCGAGGCAAAGAAGGTAGCTGCAACAGGGAAATGCCATGTCGATGTTGGCGTTTGGGGTGGGGTCGTGCCGGGCAATGCAGCGCAGCTTGCGCCCCTCGCTCGGGCGGGCGCGCGAGGGTTCAAATGCTTTCTGAGTCCGTCTGGCGTCGAAGAGTTTGAGAACGTAACCGAAACGGATCTGCGTGGCGCTTTGCCGGTCCTCGCCACGTTGGGTCTGCCGCTGCTCGCCCACGCGGAGCTGCCGGCGCTGCTGCTGGATCCGCTGGGGTCCGGTAGCCACCCGGCACGCGATCCGCGCTGCTATGCAACCTGGTTGGCCAGCCGACCACCGGCGAGTGAGCATGCGGCAATCGAGCTGCTGATTCGCCTGGCCCGTGAGTTCGACGCTCGCGTGCACATTGTTCACCTCGCATCGGCCGCCGCACTCCCATTGCTCTCCGCCGCTCGGCGTGACGGGGTCGCGGTGACGGTCGAGACGTGTCCGCATTATTTGACCTTCGCGGCCGAAGAGATCCGCGACGGCGCGACGCCGTTCAAGTGCGCGCCGCCGATTCGCGAGCAGACGCACCGCGAAGCGCTGTGGAAAGGACTCGCGGACGGGCAAATCGATCTGATCGGCACCGATCATTCGCCTGCGCCCGTCGCGTTGAAATGTGTCGCCGACGGGGATTTCGTGCGCGCGTGGGGCGGAATCGCGTCGTTGCAGCTGGGTCTTGCAGCGGTGTGGACCGGCATGTCCACACGTCACCTCCCGATGGACTTCATCGCGCGTTGGCTGGCAGCCAGCCCTGCGCGCCTGGCCGGGCTCGAGCACACGAAGGGTGCGATCGCGGCGGGACGCGACGCGGACCTCGTCATCTGGGACCCGGACGCCATCACCACCGTAAACGCGGCGACCTTATACCATCGCCATCCCATCACGCCGTATGATGGCGCGCGACTCCGGGGTCGGGTTAGGACGACGTTACTGCGCGGCGCGGTGATATTCGATGAAGGTGAATGTCGCGGGGCGCCGAAAGGGCGACTGATTCTGGGGAACTAAGAACGAAGAACTAAGAACGAAGAACGTCAACCGGGAACGGCGAACCAAGGACGGAACGATGAACTCGCCCACAACGTTGGCAAACTCATCGCTCGGTTCTCCGTTCCTACGTTTCGTCTCTGTTCCTCGTTGCTTCGTTGTGTTATTCGTTCTTCGTGATTCGTTCTTAGTTCTACGTATACAGCAATGATCACGACACACGTACTCGACACCGCACGCGGCCGGCCGGCGGCAGGGATGGCCGTTGTGCTCGAACAGAGCCTTGGCCCGCATGAGTGGCGGACGATTGGGTACGGCGAAACCGACGCCGACGGGCGTCTGCGCAACCTGATGCCACACGAAACTCCGCTGACACCTGGTGTCTATCGCCTTGTGTTCGACACGCATCATTACTTCGAGCGTCAGGGCACCGCGACTTTCTATCCTCACGTCATCGTCGTGTTCCAAACCTTGTTGAATGAACCGCACTATCACGTTCCCCTGCTCGTTGGCCCATTTGGATACACAACGTATCGGGGAACGTAGGTGCCTTCACTTCATTCACTCGCTGCACGTGAGCTCAAACCAATCCTTACGCGCTTACAGCGCGCCAACCGAGCTGTAGCGAAGAGCTGTCCTGGCGAGAAGGGCGCTCGTCAGCCCGTTCACACCTTCTACGGCGGCGCACATTTGTTCAGAGCGGACACGGCGCCGAGACTTGGTGCGCTTGCGCTCGCCGCGCTCGACGAATACGCGCCCGATGCCACAACGCTGAACGCGGCGCTCACGCTTGGCGACGCGGCTTTCGCGGATACGGTTCGGGCGCGCGTCGCGGACAAACTGCGCCGCGAACCAGTCGAGGATCTCCGGATCGATTTCGAGGACGGGTACGGGAACCGGCCGGACGCTGAAGAGGATGGTCACGCTGCGGCCGCGGCAGAGGAAGTGGCCCGAGGGATGCAAGAGGGCATCCTGCCGCCCTACATCGGCATACGCATCAAGCCGATGTCGGCAGAGCTTCACCGTCGCAGCCTCCGCACGCTGGACATTTTTGTCACGACCCTCGCACGCCGGGCACGCAAACGACTTCCATCACAGTTCGTCGTCACGATTCCAAAGGTGATGACGCCCGCGCACGTGGATGCGGTGGCCCGCGCATGCCGCGCGGTCGAACGCCGGACCGGTCTTCGCGAGCGAACGATCGGGCTCGAGATCATGATCGAGACGCCGCAGTCAATCCTCGCCGTCGACGGGTCGTCGGCCCTTCGAGCACTGGTTGCCGCCGGCAACGGTCGTGTGACCGGCGCCCATTTCGGTACGTACGACTACACGGCACTCTGTGGAATCACGGCAGCATGGCAGCATATGCGCCATGCGGCCTGCGACTTTGCACGCCACATGATGCAGGTCTCTCTGGCGCAGACAGGCGTGCAGTTGTCGGATGGCGGCACGAACGTCATGCCCGTTCCCGTACATCGGGCATTGAGCGGCCAGACGCTGACGACCGGACAACACCAGGAAAATCGCGACGCCGTTCATCGCGCATGGAAGATCCATTTCGATGACGTGACGCATTCGCTGGTGAGTGGGTATTACCAGGGCTGGGATCTGCATCCGGCGCAACTGCCGACACGGTACGCTGCCGTCTATGCATTTTTTCAGTCCGCACGCCACGCGGCAACCGCGCGGCTCCGCGCGTTCATCGAGAAAGCGGCTCAGGCGACGCTGGTCGGCGATGTGTTCGACGACGCTGCGACGGGCCAGGGGCTCTTGAACTTCTTCGTCCGGGGAGTGAACTCGGGTGCGCTGACCTTCGCGGAAGCC
Organism: uncultured Acidobacteriota bacterium; assembly: GCA_963846425.1. Lineage (GTDB taxonomy): Bacteria > Acidobacteriota > Vicinamibacteria > Vicinamibacterales > UBA2999 > JACCSI01. Next base: position 1,765,727 of record CAWJVW010000005.1, read on the forward strand.
ACCGAGACCGGACTGACGCGAGACGAATTGAAAGAACGCTCGTTTCTGAAAATTGTGGAACTAAGAACTAAGAACGAAGTACGAAGAACGCAACGAAGAACGAAGAACAGGGAAAGAAACGAGGAGTGATCGAACGAACGGGCCAGCGCTCCACAGTAGACGGGACGGTCAACTGTGTGACAGACCGTGGTCGTTCGGTTGTCCGTTCACCGTTTTTTGTTGAGTTCTTCGTCCTTCGTTCTTCGTTCGTCTGGAGGACACACGATGGCTATAGTTGGTGCGCACATGTTGCTATACACGCCGGAGCCAGAAGCGCTACGCGCGACACTGCGCGACGTGTTCGGGTGGAAACACGTTGATGCCGGTGATGGGTGGCTCATCTTCAAACTGCCGCCGGCTGAACTCGGCGTTCATCCTGCTGAAGGACCCACCTATGAGTCTGGCGTCCGGCACCAGATCAGCTTCATGTGCGACGACGTTCAGGCGACCGTCCAAGAGCTCCGCGCGAAAGGCATCACGGTCGTGGGGGAGCCTGAAGACGAAGGATGGGGCATCTCGGTGATGCTCGAGCTTCCCGGCGGCGTCGCGGTGCAGTTGTACGAGCCTCGGCACGCTGTCGCAATCGAGGCGTAGAATGGGGACGGGGACAGGTTAAAACCTGTCCCCGGTACCTGTCCCCGCTATGACGATGACGAACGAACCGGTCACCTCTCAGGACAATTCGGCGGTGAGTTTGTCGAAGAATTTGTCCATCATGCGACGCGCCGCGACTTCGATGAGCCGCGAGCCGACCGCGACGATCGCGCCACCAACCTGGACGTCGGCATCACTGGTGACTTCAGTAGCATCGCCGTCGGCCGACAGGCGCATGTGTGCCGCACCTTTGACAAAGCCAGGCGCGCCGCGTCCGCTCACGAGCAGGGTGTAGGACTCTGGCGGTTTGACGTCCTCCATGCGGACCTCGCCAGTGTACGTACCCTTGATGCTGCCAAGGCCAACTCGGAGCCGTGCCTCATAGACGCCATCGGGCCGTTTGACGAACGACTCGCAGCCCTCGATGACACGTTGCAATACGGCAGGGTCGTTCAGGGCGGCAAACACACGTTCCCGTGCGGCAGGTATCCGATAGGTTGCACTGAGCGTCACGGCTGCACCGGCATCCACGGCACCTTAGGCACCTTGCAACGCGCGCGCGAGCGCCCGAGCAGTATTGACCTGCGCGAGATGGGCACGAAAATCCGATGACGCATGGATGTCACTGAGGAGAGCCTTGACCGAGCCAGCCGCGTGACGCGCGGCGTCGCTGATGCTCGCCTCCGTGATGTCTCGACCCTCGAGCGCCTGCTCGACGGCCGTCGCGCGATACGCGACGGGCGCGACGCCCGTGATGCCAACACGAATCCGTTTGGCTTTCCGATCGACGGTCGCGGCGACCCCGCAGAGCGCGAAGCCACTCGCCTTCTGCTCGGTTTTCACGTAGGCGACGTGCTGATCGGTGGGCGCGACATGAATGAAGCACAGAATCTCGCCGGGCTGCAGACTGGTCTGCAGGATGTCGACGAAGAAGTCCTTTGCGGCAATCGTGCGGCGGCCGGAAGGCCCTGTCACTTCAAGTTCCGCATCAAGAGCCAGGACGACTGCCGGCCAGTCAGCGGCCGGATCCGCGTGGACCAGACTGCCGCCGATCGTCCCGACATTGCGCACCTGCGTGTCGCCAATGTGATAGGCGGCCGCTGGAAGCATCGGGCATCGCTTCGCGAGCAGCGAGGAGCCGAGGATGTCTCCATGAGTGGCCATCGCGCCTATCGCCAGCCGCCCACCGCGTTCTTCAATCGAGCGTAGTTCGCGGATGGCGCCGAGATCGACAACGGCGGACGGTTGGGCGAGGCGCAGCTTCATCGCGGGGAGGAGGCTGTGTCCGCCCGCAAGCACGCGCGCCTCGTCTCCAAGCCCGGCGAGCAGCGTCACGGCAGCGTCAAGCGACTCAGGACGGTGGTAATCGAACGAAGCTGGAACCACGATTAGATCTCCCTGTGAACTCTTAAACGTTTCCGACCTCGAGCGCGCCTTCACCAACCTCATCGCTCGTGTATCGCGCGTACGTCGGCACGGGGACATCGGGAGGTGGCGCGCTCTTGGGCTGCGTGCCGTGGGCGATGGCCCGCCAGATTTTTTCAGGTGTCATGGGTAAATCGAGATGCCGAATTCCCAGTGGTTGGAGCGCGTCCATGACCGCGTTGGCAATCGCCGGTGTCGCGCCAATCGTCCCGGCTTCACCGACGCCCTTGATCCCTAGAGGATTGCTGGGCGACGGCGTCACCGTGTTCCCGAGGATGTATTCGGGGACGTCCTCCGCGCGCGGCATCGGGTAATCCATGAATTCGCCGGTCAGCAACTGTCCCGAGTCGTCGTAGATCGTCTGCTCGAACAAGACCTGGCCGATGGAGTGCGCGATGCCTCCTTGCACCTGACCTTCGACGAGGAGCGGGTTGATCTGAGGTCCGCAATCGTCAACGGCGACATACTTCACGATCTTCACGTGGCCGGTCTCTCGATCGACGTCCACGGCGACGATGTGCGCGCCGAAGGGGAACGTGAAGTTCTTGGGTTCGAAGAACGTCGAGGCTTCGAGACCAGGCTCGAAGTCGGCAGGAATGTTTCTCGCGACGTAGGCCTGTGGTGCGACGTCGCCCCAGCCGACCGATTTGCCGCCGGCGGAAAATCGTCCGTCCGCGAACGAGACTTTTTTGACATCGGTCTCGAGCAAATGGGCCGCAAGGATCGTCGCCTTCGCGAGGATCTTGTCCACGCACAACATGATGGCGGTACCGCCAAGGACCGTCGTGCGACTGCCATAGGTATCCCGCCCGTAGTGGGCAATGTTGGTATCGCCTCGCAGCACGACGACATCGTCCATCGGCACGCCGAGGCGTTCGGCCACCAGCTGCGCAAAGCTGGTTTCCTGTCCCTGTCCATGCGGGGTCGCGCCGGTAATGACGGTCACCTTGCCGGAGAACTCGATCCGCACGCAGCCCCATTCCCAGCCGCCGGCCGTCACGGCCTGCGAGGGTCCGATCGCACAGATTTCGACATACGTGGACACGCCAACGCCAAACAGACGTCCCGCGCGCCTGGCTTTATCGCGCTCTCGCAACAGATCGTTCCACCCGACGAGTTTTTTCGCTTTCTTCATCGCGGCTTCGTAATCACCGCTGTCGTAGTGGAGGCCGCACGCGGTCTGATACGGGAACTCCGAAGGTTTGGGGAAGTTCGACATCCGCAACTGAATCGGGTCTGTCTTCAACTCGTCCGCCACGATGTCGATCATCCGCTCGATGGCATAGGTTGCTTCCGGACGCCCTGCGCCGCGATACGCATCGGTGGGCATCTTGTTGGTGTAGACGCCTGTCACATCCATCCGCACCGCCTGGAACTTGTAACAGCCCGGCAACATGAGCCCCGTCAGGGTGGGAACGGCTGGCGTCAACAGTTGGAGATACGATCCGAGGTCCGAGATCGCCTTCGTCTTGATCGCCAGTAGCCGGCCATCGTTTTTGACGGCGATTTCGTAGTACGCGATTTGATCGCGGCCATGGATCGTCGATGCCGCATTCTCACGCCTGCTCTCAATCCACTTGATTGGCGCATTGAGCCGCATCGACAGGTGCGAGCAGAGCGCTTCTTCGACGTATAAATTCAGCTTCGAGCCAAAGCCACCGCCGACCTCCGGGGCCACGATCCGCATCCTGTTCTCGGGTACGCCGATCATCCCCGGCAGCAGCGTGCGCACCAGATGCGGGATCTGCGTCGAGGTCCACAGCGTGAGCGCCTGATCGCCGCGGCTGTACGCCGCCACCAGACCGCGCGGCTCCATCGCCATGGGGGTCAAGCGCTGGTGAACCACACGCTGCTTGACGACCCGATCAGCCGCCTGGAACAGCTTCTCCAGGTCTTTGTCATCGCCCGTTGTGAGCGACCAGGTGAACGCCACGTTCGTTCCGAGGTCGGGATGCGTGAGCGACGTGTTCGCCTCGATCGCGCGCTCGGGATCGGTGACGACCGGAAGCGGGTCGTAATCGACTTCAATGAGCTCGACCGCGTCGGTCGCCACATATCGATCGCGTGCGACGACCACCGCGACGGGATGGCCGAGGAAGTAGACGCGGTTACCGGCAAGGACGGTATGCGCCGGAGCTTTCAGCCCTGGAATGTCCGAGGCGCAGGGAATGGTTCCGCACTTTGCGTTGACGTCAGCGCCGGTCAAGACTGCAACCACACCGGGCAGCGCCCGGGCGGCGTCCGCGTTGATGCGGACAACGCGTGCATGCGCATGAGGACTGCGCACCATCGCGGCATGCAGCAGACCCGGTGGGTGTAAGTCGTCAACGTAGGTGGCGATTCCCTTGATCAGGCGAGGATCCTCGACGCGCTTGAGGGAGCGGCCGACGTATTTGTGCGCGCTCATGACCGTCCCTCCGCGTGACCGGGATGTTGACCCGCTGCATAGTGAACCGCATCGATGATGTGGCTATAGCCCGTACAGCGGCAGAGGTTCCCTTTCAGGCCATGCGCGATCTGTTCGCGTGTGGGTTTGGGAGTCGTCTCGAGCAGCTGGACGGCAGTCATGATCATGCCCGGCGTACAAAAGCCGCACTGCAGGCCGTGGCATTCCCAAAAGCCTTGCTGCACCTTGTGCAGCTGATCGTCGTGCGCAAGACCCTCGATGGTGGTGACCTCGCGACCGTCGGCCTGGATGGCGAGCACCGTGCACGATTTGACGGCCTTACCATCCAGAAGCACCGTGCACGCGCCGCACAGGCTTGTCTCGCAGCCGACGTGCGTGCCGGTCAGTCCGCACGCGTCGCGGAGGAAATGCACCAGCAGGTGCCGCGGTTCAACGATGTGCTGCTGGTCGATACCGTTGACGCGGACGTTGACGGTCCGAAGTGTGGCCATGACGCCCCCTCTGAAGGAAGGGCCGACTATACACGGTCCACGGCCAACGGTCCACGGTCTCCGGCTTACAGTCCCCGGTCGAAGGTCTCCGGCCTACGGCCTACGGCCTATGGTCCGCGGTCCACGGTCTTCGGTCGACGCAGCTCAGCCCATCGACCGCCTCAATCACCCTCTGCGTCTGAACCGCCTAAGAAGGTTTGCGCCTGCTCTCTTGTGTAAGGTGTGACGTTCTGCGAGCGCGAGGCTATTCGTAGCGCTTTGACCGCATCCCGCTCTCTACCATGCTTCAAGTAGAGTTTGCCTAACTCCAAGGCGCTGTCATCATCGCCACTCTCGATCGCACGCTGGAGCCACTTTATGGCCTTTGGCAGAATGCCGCGATCTCGGAATACCAACCCGATGTTGCCCGCCGCGGACACGCTGCCACCCGCGAGCGCTCTCCGATACCAGCGAAGAGCTTTGTCTTTGTCCACCCGCACTCCGATACCTTCATCGTAGAAATAGCCTAAGTTCAGCTGCGCACTGACGTCGCCAGCTTTCGCACTATTCAGAAACAATCGAAACGCGCTTCCGAGTGCTCCATCGTCCCACTTAGTACAAGCCCGCACGAACCGCTCGTGGTTACGATCTCTGCCTTGGTCTGGTGTCGCCGCTTTGGGCAGGACTGACTTGACCCGTTGCCTCCTGACCCTCGCCCGCATCCTACCCTCGCGCGCCAATGTAATCCCGCACAATCCGGTTGTCGGTTAGCAGGTTCCTACGCAATGGGCTATTCGATCGCCACCAGCTTGGGACGGCCGTTGCCTCGCTCCAACCGAGCTCTCACCAGACCCGTTGACGATCTCGCCAATTGGCCGGTCACCTCCACGGAGTCTCCAAGATAGTCAACACTGCTCGAACCCATTGGTGTCGTCACGATGACAAGCGTCGCTTTCCGACTGCCCCGTCTATCCACCACTTGTTGTATTAGTGTGCGCTGAATCTGATCGACGCCCAGACCAACCAACATTTCAGTACTCAGAGGCTGACCAGATGGCACGATCACGATCGTCGAGTCGGCACCGTTGAATCGTACTTCCACAAACGCGCTGTCCCTCGTCTCGTCCAACAACGTGCTTCCAGCCTCAATGACTTCGTCTGCAAAAATGTCCGCGTCGTGCTTCGTGAACGAACACGCTGTGCACCACAGCACAACCATCGATAGGACAAGTGCTTGCGTGACTTTCATTCGATCTTCATGAAGACCGGAGACCGTGGACCGGAGACCGGGGACTGGTAACCCGGCGACCGGCGACCGATTGCTACCCCACAAACTTGTACCCCAGCCCGTGAACCGTCAGGATGTATTGCGGAACGCGTGGATTCGGCTCCAGCTTCTGTCGCAGCCACGCGATGTGCACGTCCACGGTGCGTGTGGACGGAGTGGACTGATAGCCCCACACCTGCTGCAGCAATTCTTCCCGCGAGATCATCGCGCGGCGGTGCTCGATGAAGTAGCACAGAAGATGAAACTCTTTTGCTGACAGGTCGACCGCGACGCCGCCCCTCGTCACTTCCGCCTTGCGCGTGTCAACCAGGACATCGCCGAACTGAAACCGCTCCACCGACGCACGGCTGATGGCGGGCGCCCGGCGCAGCAACGCCTCGATGCGAGCAAGCAGCTCGATCATCTCGAACGGCTTGGTCAGATAATCATCCGCGCCCAGTTTGAGTCCGACGACGCGGTCTACGACTTCGCCGCGGGCCGTGAGCATCAGGATGGGCGTCTGGACGCCCTGTTGTCGCACACTGCGCGCCACGTCGAACCCATCTCGCCCGGGTAGCATCACATCGAGAATGATGGCGTCGAACGGTTCCCCGGTGGCCCGGACGACGGCGGTCTCGCCATCGGCGGCCGTCTCGACCCGATACCCCTCGGACGTGAGTCGATCGCTCACCGCGAGCTGCAGGCCAGGCTCGTCTTCAACGAGAAGGAGTCGTGCTGAGGGCAAGGCTTGGTGTGGCCGCGCTGTCGGAGGCGACGGGCAGCTCCATTATGAATGTGCTGCCGCGGCCCGGCTCGCTTCGCACCGTCACGTTGCCGCCATGCGCCTCGATGATCCGGCGCACGAGGTGGAGGCCGAGCCCGCTTCCCTGGATCTGGCGCGAGACGGCTTCGCGGCCACGATAGAACGGTTCGAAGATGTGCTTGCGATCCTCGGCGTCGATGCCAAGACCACGATCCTCGACAGCAATGCGCAGGCGGTCGCCACCCTGCGCCGAGATTCGGATCCACCGCGCGTCTCCGGCGTACTTCACGGCGTTGCCGATGATATTCTGCAACGCCGAGCGGAGGGCCAGCGCGTCGCCCTTGACGGACGGAAGGGCGTCGGGCACGTCACGATCGACCGCTACTCCCGCCGATTCGATATCGTGCCGGACGGCATTCAACGCGTCGTTGATGAGCGTGTGCCCGGAGATGATCACCGGGGAAGCTGCGGAGCGGCCCGCGGCAATGCCGGCCAGCTGCAGGACCCGCTCGACGGTTTCAGCGAGGCGCCTCGCTTCGGTCTGAATCGTTGCGCCGTACTTTTTCACGCGCCCCGGTTCTTCCACCACCCCGTCGGCCAGATTCCCTGCGGCGGCCCCAATCACCGACACCGGCGTGCGCAGTTCATGAGACACGGCGGCGACGAATTCCAGTTGCTGCCGGGCGAGTCGATCCGCCCGGCGCGCCGACACAACGATCAGTCCGATCGCTGTTGTGAGCAGGAGAAGAATGCCGGAGCTGAGGAGGAAATTGCGCGTGCGCGCGGCTGCCACCGCCGCCTCGAGCGATCCCGATCGATGCTTGGCCACCAGTCGCCAGTGCCCTTCGCCTCCTGTGAAGGCGCGCGTTTGCACTGTCTTCCCTTCGTCAGTGCGTCGCGATTCGATCACGTCCACTATCACACGGTTCTCAGTGGTCGGTGGTGGTGGCGGAGGAGGCGGCCGCTTGCCCTCCCTTATCCCGTCCCGACCCATCTCGAAAGGGCCGCCGCGGCGCCCGTCGCGCGCCATGAACATGAGTGGCCCCAGTCGAGGGCCCAGCAAGGGCGCAGTGACATCCGGCGTTGACGCCGCGACCCGAGCAGCGCCTTCCTCCGATTCAAAAACGACCTGCTCCGGATTCCCGCGAGCGACCACAGCCACCAAAAAATCGCTCCGCCCCCCGTCGTCGAACAGGTGCCGCTTCACGAGCGTTGGCAGCAGTTGCGATCCAAGCGCGGACAAGTCCAGGCGAATGATGGTGAAGCCGAGTAGCTTGACTTCAGGGCCTGCCGGCTCAGTGGTCCCGGACGAAGGACGAGCGGTCACGCGCATGACGGGGATAACGATCGACTGTTCGTCGCCGGCGTGCACGGGCGGAAGAATCAAACGCTCGGTCGCGACTCGGCGTCCTCGTTCGCCGCGACGCGGGGTGAATTGGAAACCCCCGCGCGATTCGGTGAGGAACTTGCCGCGTATCGCGGCGAGCTCGTCCGGCCAGGGCGTTTCGTCGAAGGTATGCGACGTATCGTTCCAGACCCGCAGTGCTGCTTCTGCCGCAAGGGGGTCGTCGGGTGGACTCTCGAGGAAATAGACCGCCTTGACAATCTCCGCGGTGATCGAGGCGTCGACCCAACGCTGGTGTCGCTCGGCGTACGCGGACCAGTTGCGCTGTTCGACGATGCTCGGATCTAGTTGCAGCTCGGAGACCGCTTTGCCGATCTCCGCATCGAGGTCTTGTCCGAGTTGAGATGCCGCCGTTTGCAGTGTGCGTGCACGACGCTCGCGATCGGCGTCAGCGATTTGGTCAAGCCACGAGTACTGAAGCCAGGCGAGCGCTGGCAGCAGGACCAGCACGGCAGCAGCCAGCGCCGTCACACCCGAAAACTTTGGCCGGAACGTCATCACTCACGCGAAGTCTAGCATGCGAAAACGCGCCTAAAATCGGGCGCAAATGGCTTTTTACATCCTTAACAACCTCTTTGCCGATCCTTTACGTCTGAATTGATGCCGCGCTCGTAATCTAAAGGTGTACGAGCGCGTCAGCGTTGGACGTAAAGGTCTCGAGGGCGCCGAAGGACACGAAGGACACGAAGGAGCTCACCAATGAGACGACTAGTCTGTGCGGCCGCCGCGGTGGCTGCGTTCACGATGTCCGTAGTGGCGCAGGACACGCAAGGCAAAGCGACGGAGGTCATGACGGCGGTGCGCCAGGCTCTGGGCGGCGACAAGCTGACTGAAGTAAAGACGCTCAGTCTCGAAGGTCCGTTCGGGCGTGAGATGGGACAGCGCCAGGTCCAGGGCACGCTTGCGTTGACGCTGCAGTTGCCCGATCGGATGCACCGCATCGAAGACACCGAGCTGATGGGCGGCATGTCGATGGAGCGGGTGTCGGTCCTCGCGGGTGAGACTGCGTGGGAAGACATGCAAAACCGCGGCGGCATGGGCGGCGGGATGCAAATTGTCATGCGCGCGGGACCGCCGGGGCAGGAGCTCAACCCCGAACAGATCGAGCAGGCGCGACTTCGCCGCATGCGAACCGAATACAACCGCTACATGCTCGCGTTTCTCGGCGGCGCCAACCTCGAGCCCACGTATGTTGCCGTGGCCGAAGCGCCGGAAGGCAAAGCGGACGTCCTCGAGGTGAAGAATGACGCAGGTCAGGCCGTCCGCATCTTCGTCGATCAGAACACGCATCTGCCGCTGATGCTGCAGTATCAGGAAGTTCGACCCCGTTTCAACATGATGGGCGGTCCCGGCGGGCGGAGGCCGGGTGGTGCCTCGGGTGCCACGGGTGCCGCAGGTGCAGGTGCGCCGCCATCCCCGCCGGCCGGCGGTGACGGCCAGCGTCCCAGTCCTGAAGAGATTCGTCGCCGGATGGACTCGATGCCCCCGCCGGCGCCGAGCGCGGTTTCACTCTATCTCGGGGACTACAAGAAGGTTGACGGGGTGATGCTGCCGCATCGTCTCACGCAGGCCGTAGACGGCAAGACCATCGAGGAATGGACAATCGAAAAGGTCAAGATCAATCCGTCAGTGAAGGCCGATCTCTTCGAGAAGAAATAGCGCCATGACGAATGAAAGATCGCGCTGGCTCGGTGTGCTCATCGTGTGGTGCGCGTGCGTGTTGCTGCCAATGGCAGCCGCCGCGCAAGGCCAGTCTGCTCTGCGCGTGACGGTGCGCGACGAGACGCAGGCCGCGCTCATCCACGCTGTGGTCACGCTGGCTGATGCGACCGGTGTCGAAAAGCAAGTGCTCGTGGATGAAACTGGGGTTGCCGCATTCACCGGGCTGATCCCTGGCGCCTATCAGATACGAATTGATGCCGAGGGGTTCCAAAGCGTTACCACGCCGTTCACGGTCAAGCGCGGCAACAACAACGCGATGGCCACACTCACCGTCGCGATTCGCGAAGACATCGTTGTCAACGAAGAAAGCGCGGCGTCCCGTCGTGACAATGGCTTTACCACCACCCTCACGGCGGACGACATCGCGAGCCTTTCAGACGATCCCGAGGAGATGGAGGAACAGCTCAAGCAGATGGCGGGTCCCGGCGCGCAGATGTTTATCGACGGGTTTCGCGGCGGGCGACTGCCACCCAAGGAGCAAATTCAGCAAATCCGCTTCAACACCAACTCGTACTCCGCCGAGTATCACGACGCCGGCATGGTGCGTGTCGAGGTCATCACCAAACCCGGGATGGGCAATTGGCGCGGGATGATGAACTTCGGGTTCCGCGACGAGTCGCTGAACGCGCGCAACGCGTTCGCGCCGGTGCGCGGACCGGAGCAGCAGAAGCGGTTCATGGTCAATTTTCAGGGACCAATCGCCAAAGGAAAGACGGGATTGTCGGTGGCGCTCGACGGCAACATGTCGTACGACGCGCGGACGATTGTGGCGCGCACGCCCACCGGCGAGATCAATGACCAGGTCCGCCGGCCCGTCGACGGCATGAACGTCAACGTTCGTCTCGAACAGGCGCTCAGTCCGACCAGCAGTCTTCGCGCAGAGTATGCCCGTCGCGAAGACACACGTCGCAATCTCGGTGTCGGCGACTTCGACCTGTCGGAGCGCGCCTACACGACCGAGTCGCTGACCGACACGCTGCGCGCACGCAACACCCGGACGATTGGCAAGAAAGTGTTCAGCGAGTTGCGTTTCGAAGTCACGCAGTCGCAGTCGATGTCGGCGTCTGCCTCCGCACTGCCTACCTTGCGCGTCCTCGAGGCGTTCACGTCCGGCGGCGCAGGGCAGTCGGGTATTCGTGAAGGCCGTCAGGCCACTATCGCGCAGAACTTTGACTTCACGATCGCCAAGCACATGTTGCGCGCGGGCGTGCAAGTCGAAGGCGGCTGGTGGGACAGCACGCAGCAGTCCAACGCCAATGGGACGTTCACATTCTCGAGCCTCGACGACTTTCTGGCGGGGCGGCCGCGCACCTACTCGCGTCGGGTCGGCGACCCACAGGTCAGCTATTCGCAATATGAGGCGGGCTGGTACATCCAGGATGACTTCAGGCTGAGCAAGAGCGTCAGTGTCAGCCTTGGAGTGCGTCAGGAAGTGCAGACGCACATGAACGACACGTGGAACCTGGCGCCCCGTGCGGCATTCACATGGGCGCTCCGTAAAGGCAACGTGCGCGGCGGCTACGGCGTGTTCTACGACTGGCTTGACGCGAATATCTACGAGCAGACCGTGCGCGTGGACGGCACGCACCAGATCGACGAGGTGATCATCAATCCGTCATATCCGGACGTCTTCGAGGGCGCAGGCACGTCGCTGGCCGCGAGCCGCATTCAGCTTGGGCCTCAACTGACGCAGCCCACGATTCAGCAGGCGTCGATCGGGTATGAGCGGCCGTTCGGGGAGTGGGGAAACTTCCGCACCGACTACATGATGACGCGCGCGTCGAATACCTTGCGGTCCGTCAATATCAATGCGCCTATCGATGGCGTGCGCCCGGATCCCGATGCAGGCAACATCACGGAGATTGGATCGACCGGCCGGCGTGCGATCGATCGTGTCAACGTCGGGATGCTGTTGCGCGTCCCCAGCCGCCGCATCATGGGCAACGTGATGTATCAGTTCGCCAATACTCGCAATCATGCGGACTCGGCGCTGGCGCTGCCCTCCAACAGCAACGATCCCGAAGCTGACTGGGGTCCCTCGTCGATGGACATTCGCCATCGCGTTTTCCTGATGGTCAATACGCCGCTGCCGCTTGGCCTGCGCGCAGGCATGCAGGCGCAGTATTCGTCAGCACCTCCCTACACGCTCACAACTGGCACTGACGACAACGGCGACACGGTGTTCAACGATCGACCGGCGGGAATCAGCCGCAACAGCGCTCGCGGCGCCTCTCAGTGGAATGTCAACCTGCGACTCAACCGCTCCTTCAGCCTCGGTCGGCTGCTGGGTGATGGTCCCGTGATGATCGGTGCGCCTCCGCCTTCACCACCACCACCACCCTCGAACTCACAGCGACTGCCCGGCGGCGCCGGTGAAGGCAGCGGTGGCCCTGTGCAGATGGTGACGATGGACGGCGCGAATTCGCGGTATCGGCTGGATCTGTATGTCCAGGTATTCAACCTCTTCAACACCACGAACCTGAACGCGTTCATCGGCAACCAACTGTCGCCGTACTTCGGGACAGCCACGTCCGCCGCGCCTCCTCGGAGAATCGAGGTGGGGGCGTCGGTGACGTTCTGACGGTTGACGAACTAAGAACGAATAACGAAGAACGAAGAACTGAACGAGGAACGGGAACAAGGAACGGACCAAAGCACACGGTGAGCCGAGAGGCTGTATCCTGAGACAGTGGGTTCCCCGTTCCGTTCTTTGTTCTTCGTTCCCCGTTGGGTTCTTCGTCCTTCGTTCTTAGTTCTTCGTTCGTCACGAACACCCTGTGTCTCCCGGTCCTGAGGTCGCCATCGTCGGGGCCGGTGTAATTGGTTGCGCGTGTGCGCATGAGTTGGCCGCGGCCGGCGCGCGTGTTGCGGTATTCGACGCCCGCGGCATCGGCGGCGGGGCGTCACAGGCATCGGCCGGCGTTCTCGCGCCATTCATCGAGGGCCATGAGTCAGGCCCTCTCCGTGAACTCGGGCGGCGCAGCCTCGACCTTTACGACGACTTCGTCCAGCGTGTGATTGCAGACAGCTCCCTCTCGGTTCAGTACGCACGTAACGGCACCCTCGAGATCGCACTGGAAGTAGAAGAGGCCGACCGCCTGCGAAGTGCTGCGACGACATTGCAGAAGGACGGCATTTCCGCGCGATGGATCGATGCCGATGAACTTCGAGTCGTGGAGCCCCTCGCGGCCACGGGCGCGCGCGGTGGGCTGCTCATCGAGCGCCACGGCTTTGTCGGCGTCCCTGATCTGACCGACGCCCTCGCGGCGGCGGCGATGCGCGCGGGTGCCACGTTCGCGCTCAACACGCGCGTCATCTCCATTGCACCAGGTCCGCGGGGACGAGTCGTCGTCGAGACCGAAAATGGAGCGTCCACGGTCGATCACGCGATCCTCGCTGCAGGCAGTTGGGCAGGACAGGTCAAAGTCGTGGGTGTGAACCCCATCGCGGTGAGGCCCGTGCGTGGGCAATTGCTGCACCTGGCGTGGCCGACCGCTCAACCGTTGCGTCATGTGTTGTGGGGCAGCGATTGCTACATCGTGCCCTGGCTGGGCGGTCGAGTACTGGTCGGTGCGACGGTCGAAGACGCCGGTTTCGATGAACGAGCGACAGCCGCCGGCGTCAGGGACTTGCTCGAAGCCGGCTGCTCGCTCGTCCCGCACTTGTGGCAAGCTTCGTTCACTGAAGTCCGTGTCGGGCTTCGGCCCGCATCGCCAGACGGGCTCCCGATCGTCGGGCGCTCGTCGGCGGTTCCGGGACTGATTTACGCCACCGGACACTATCGGAATGGCGTGTTACTGGCGCCGCTGACCGCAGCCCTCGTCAAGGACACCGTGCTGGGCAATGGCTCCGACTCGGCGCTGGCGACGTTGGCCCCGTCCCGACTCGGGGTACTGTGAAGATCGGATCTCGAGGTTAGTCGCAGGGAGATCAAGGAGATCAGGGAGAAATTTATTCTCCCTGAACTCCCTGTGACGTCAGGAAAACGAACATGACTACACTGAGTCGTGAGGATGTCGAGGCGCGTGTCCGCGAGCTTCCCGGGTGGGCGCTCGAGGACAACGCCATCCGTAAGCAGTTCGTATTCCGTGACTTCCCTCAGGCCGTGGATTTCGTGACGCGCCTGGTGCCTGGCGCCGAGGCTGCCGATCACCATCCGGACATCCTGATCAATTACAAGCGCGTGACGCTGACCTATTCGACGCACTCCGAAGGTGGATTGACGACGAAGGATTTCGAGGGCGCGAAGATGGCGGAGCGAATGTTCGCCGCGTAGCGGCAGGCGATCCCTTTTGCGTCTCAAGAAGCTCTACACCTCCCGCGAAGTGGCCGCGTTGACGGGCCTCACTGCCCGGCAGTTGCAGTGGTGGCACGCGCGCCGCATCTTCATACCGTCGGTGCCGCCGCACAAGACCGAGGCGGGCGGATTTACTGAACGACGCTACACTCCGGTGGAGTTGCTGGAGTTGATGGTCCTTGCCGACCTTCGAAGACGCGGGTTTTCTGTTTCGAGCATCCGACGCCTCATCGACGTGCTGCGTTCGCGCTTCAGAGTCCGGCTGTTCGAAGCGATCGAGGGCGGCGGTCCCATCACGTTGTTCATCGACGGTAGTCAGATCTTCGCCCGAACCGAGGCCGGCGAGCTCTACAACGTCCTCGAGAACCCGAAACAAGCATTGTTGATGGTTGGGCAGGATCTGAAGCTGCGTCAGCTCGTCGCGCGAGAACAAAAACACAACACGAAGGGCACAAAGACACGAAGGAAAGACAGAAAAACAGCTTCTTCGTGATTTCGTGACTTCGTGGCGATCCTTGAATATCTCGGCTTATTTCTTCGAACGGATAGGAAAGATCTTTTCGAGGTCGTCCACGGGTCGTGGGATGACATGCACACCGACCAGCTCCCCCACCTTACGTGCCGCCGCGGCGCCAGCATCGGTTGCCGCCTTGACCGATCCGACATCGCCACGCACGATCGCCGTTACCAGTCCGGCATCAACCTTCTGCCAGCCGACGAACACGACATTGGCCGTCTTGACCATGGCATCGGCCGCTTCGATCATGCCGACAAGGCCGCGGGTCTCCACCATACCGAGCGCCTCGCCGATTTCAGGTGACTGGTCGGTTGCTTCAACTGCTGGAATTTTTGCCATTGGTCACAAGCTTCGAATCTCAGATGTCAGCGATCTTGAGTAACGGACGGCGCACGGAAACGCGGAAACACGGAACAACATTAGATCGTTTGATCGCAAGATTTAAATCCAATTTTCCGTGCTTCTGTGCTTCCGCGCATCGTACGTCACTTAGGTGGTTCTCCCGCGCGCGGCGATTGGCATTGGCTCGATCACCGACATTCCGTCGGTTACCCAGGCTTCATCCACCAGATTCGAAACCACGCACGAGTGGTTGGGTACGAGACGGACTCGATCGCCGGGTCCGAGTGGCGTATGACCGCTGGCCACACGCACGGTGGCATGTTCCTCCGAGAGGCGCTCCACAATCAAGTCGTCGTCGGGCCGGTCGCCGGCTTTCATCGCGAGATCGCGGAAGACCACGCCGTGGCCCGGTAGCGGCGAAAAGCCGCGCGCAAGGTCGGCAGCCAGCATTTTGCTCCCGCAATCGAGGATGATGCGCTCTGCGACGGGCTTCGAAACGATTGTGGCCAGAACGGTCAGCGCACAATCGTTCAGCGACGCCGCACCAAGGCCCACCTGCGTGCGATCGAAATAGACGTAGTTGCCTGCGCGGTATTCCGTGAGGCCGTCCTGCTGGAGCGAAAATCGCGCCGTCGGCGTCGCCCCGGCGCTGAGCTCGTGGATGCCGACCCTTCGGCTTTGTGCGGCGTCCGCGAGCGATCGCAAGGTACGAGCTTCATCCTCGGCGATTGACCGGAGGTGATCCGGTGAAGTGGCGTGGTACGCGTGTCCGGCGTGAGCCAGCAGGCCCCGCAGCCGGAGTCCAGGCAGCGATGCAACGGTGGCGATGAATTCCATCGCGGTTGCGTGGTCTGGCGCGATGCCACAACGATGGAAACCAACGTCCACCTTGACGAGGACATCGACTGTGCGACCGGCGGCAGTCATTGCGTCTGACCATTCGCGCGCGACGCCGAGGTGATCGACGACAAACGACAGATCGGTGCGCTCGAGCAGGGATAGCACCCGAGGCGCATTCACCGGATTAATCGGATAGGGCACTCGGATGTCGGTGAACCCTGCCGCGGCAAAGACCTCCGCCTCGCCCAGCTTCGC
This sequence comes from uncultured Acidobacteriota bacterium, assembly GCA_963846425.1. GTDB lineage: Bacteria > Acidobacteriota > Vicinamibacteria > Vicinamibacterales > UBA2999 > JACCSI01. The sequence continues at coordinate 1,782,070 of CAWJVW010000005.1, forward strand.
GCAACAGATCCCGATCGCGCCGCGGTCGATCTGCCAACGGGCGACCGTCGGGCTTTTGTGGGTTTTGGCGTGGGGACGCATCCGGATGCCGCGCGCGTCGGCGGCCTCCTGCATGCGATCAATGTTGGCCAACGCACGAGGGCGGTCGATGAGGACCGTCGGGGTTGGCACATCGTTCAAGGTCACGCTGCAATTCTGTCACGTACGTTGCACCGAAGCGCGGCAGCACGGAATTTCTTAGGCTAGTTCCGTGCTTCTGTGCTTCCGTGCAACGTCGTCGTGTCAGAGTTTAATCAGGTTGCGGAACGCTCGCGGCTTCACCCCGTAGCCAGGGAACACTTTTGCGGCAGTCTTTTCATCCGCGCCGAGGTGGCGCATCACCACCTCGCCGAACACGTCGCGGAAGTCGGTGGTGATTTTCAGATCCCGGCCTTCGAAGCGCTGCTCGGCCTTCAAACCTGGCCAGTCGCCGTAAACCTCGCCGCCTTTGACCCCGCCGCCGATCACCATCATCGCGTTGCCGTGACCGTGGTCGGTGCCGCGGTTACCGTTTTCGGCCACCGCACGACCAAACTCGGACATCGTCAGGATGACGGTGTCGGCCATGCGATCGCCGAGGTCCTGGGCGAGCGCGGCAATGCCGCCGGCGAAGTCGGCGAGTCGGTTCGCAATCTGTCCGGTCGATCCACCCTCGTTGATGTGGTGATCCCACTGGCCGCTTTCGGCAAAGGCGATCTCCAGTCCGACGTCGGCTTTGGCGAGGCGCGCGATCTCCTGCAGCGACTGACCGTACGGTGACCGCGGGTAGGTCGCGCCGTTCGCGGGACGATACTGGCGCTGGGCGGCAACCGACGACAAGGTTCGCATCGCGTCGAAGGCTTCGTTGGCGGTGCCCTTGAGCATCTGGTCCGCCGCCGACGCGTAGGCAGACTCAAATGAATCACGCGCGTCCATGCCGCCGCGCACACCGAACTCGCTGACGCTGCCCATGGCAAGGGCCGGAGCGTGCCCCTGCAGCGAGCGGGGCATTTGCCGTGTCATCGCCACCGCCGTGAGCGGGCCCTCCGCCTCGTGCGTGACCTGTAGGTACCGGTTCAACCATCCATCTCTGGTGCTTTTCACACCGGGCGTGGCCGACTCCATGTAGTCCTGGGCATCGAAATGCGACCGCGTGCTGTCTGGCGATCCACTGGCGTGAACGATGGCGAGCGAGCGATTGTCCCAGAGCGGCTTCAACGGGGCCATGCGCGGATGAAGGCCGAAAAAGCCATTCAGATCGACCGCGCCACCGTCCTGACCCGGCCGCGCGATCGCAATCGAGGGCCGCACACGGTAGTACTCGTCCTCACCGAAGGGAACGATCATGTTGAGGCCATCGACGGCGCCACGCTGGAAGATCGCGATGAGCAGCTTGCGAGCGCCACCTGCGGCTTCAACAGCGCGCGCCAGAAAAGACGGTGCGAAGCCGAGCGTCACCATGGCCATCCCGCTCGATTTGAGAAACACACGTCTGGTGACCATGACTACTGCCTTTGGAATTCAGGAGAGCCGAGCGCGAGGGCCATCGCCTGTTCGACGGTCGTCGCCTTTGCCACCGTGTCAAGTGTGGCCTTTGAGACTTCGCCTACGAGCGCGTCACGCACGATCCGATCGCCCGCCGCGCCAGCCCCCTCGCCGATGGGCCGAATCCGAATGCCACGCATCTGTCCGCCGGACACGGCAAGCGCGAAGTTCATGCGATTCACAAGCGCTCCTGAAGAGACCCATGTGTCCGCCGTTTCGTCGTACCCGGTGGGCGGCTGGCACAGGTAAAGCGGCATGCCGAGCCCCGCAAGGGCACGGACGACTGATTGCCCGGATTGGATGTCGGCGCTCGTCGCCCGAAGCGCGCTGACGACGAACTCAAACGGCGTCTTGACCTTTGCGCGGTATGCATCAGGCGCAAAAAACTCCGGCGCAGTGACGATGACTCTCACGACCTCCCGCAGGTTGCCGTGCGTGCTCTTGAATGTCTGAGCTGCGCGATCGACAAGGACGGGGGGAGGTGAATCGCTGACGAACCGTTGCGCCAGCTTGAACGCAATGTGCCGCGCGGTCGCAGGGTGCTCGGCCACGATATCGAGCACTTTCTCGCCGTCCTCGATACCGCCTCCCGGCCGAATCGTGTGACCAAGGATCTTCTTCTCACCGCGATCGTGCATGACCGGCGCAAAACGAAAGCCGGGATCAGTCGGCCGGCCGATGGTCCACCCGGTGAACGCCCGCGCGACTTCTACGACGTCCTGCTGTGTGTATCCACCGTCTACGCCGAGCGTGTGAAGCTCGAGCAACTCTCGTGCGTAATTCTCGTTCAGTCCTCGCATCATGCGTTGGGGAGCCGGATTCGGGGCCCTGAGCGCACCAGCGCGACTCGAGGGGCGAGTCGAAGGGCGAGTCGAGGGGCGACGTGGCCGTGGATTCACGCCTGCGGCAGCGTTGGGATCGGCACTCATCCAGTTGTCCAGATACACCAGCATCGCCGGGCTCTGTGCCGTGGCCCCAAGCAGCTCGCGGAAGCTCCCCAACACGTGCGGACGAATCGCTTTCCGCTCGTATTCGCCGACATAAATCTCAGTCTGTCCCTTGCGCGCGAAGACGTTGAAGTGGTTGAACCAGAAATCGACGAGGACTTCCTCGAGCTGGCGTTCGCTGTACACTGCGCGGACCAGTTTGGCTTCCGCAAGCTCCGGAAACACTTGACGCCCACGCCGCAGGTCCGGGTTCATATTCGGGCGCATCGGCTGAAGCTGTGGCGGTTGTCCGGTCTGGCTGGCCTCTTGCTGCCGGCGGCGCCGCTCCCGCCGGATCGCGATGAAGTCCTGGCCAAGCGCTTCAGGCTCGAGCGCCAACGTCGTCAGACGGCCCAACCGGACGTCGACATCGGCATTGGGAATCCGATCGGGACGAAGCTGCTGATCGATCCACGTGGCAAGCGTGATGTTCTTGATCTGCGCGACGTCCCCCGGACGGACCCCAAACGCCAGACGATTGAGCGCATGGACGATGGCGCGCTCGTCGTTGGGAATGTTGGCGCGAGCGCTGGACTTTTCGGGCGCCTGCAGGACGGCGACCGCGATAAAGGCAGCGACAATTGCGCGGCTCGTTGTTTCGAAAGGCGTCGTCATGCGTTAGCCTCTATGCCGGGGCGCGACCCCTGACCTGTCTTGTTGGACTCCTGCCACCCCTGCGGGGTTTAAATCGTGCCCGAACAGCTCATCCCCGCCACCGGCCCGCTTCTCGACCAAATCCTTCGTGAGTCGTTTCCGATTTGGAGCGACGGGTTGGCCCCCGAGCCCTACGCTCGCTACTGGTCTGCACAGCTCCGCACGCCGTGGGCCAGCACGCATCTCGATCGCGTGGCCCTGGTCGAACAGGGATCCGTGACATCGAGCGCCAAGCGGTACGACTTGAGCGCGCGCATCGAGGGGCGTATCCGCCGCGTGCTTGGGATTGGCGCCGTGTTCACCTCACCACATAGGCGCGGACGTGGAGGTGCACGCCGGCTGATGCAGATGGTCCTCGAGGCGGCGGAAGCAGAGGGCTACGAATACGCGATGCTCTTTTCGGAAATCGATCCGACGTTCTACGAGCAGCTCGAGTTCGTCCCAGTGCCCGTAGTCGAGGTGCGTCTCGAGGTCGTGCGACGATCTGGCGCGCCGGCCGTGCTCTTGCGCACCGGCGAGGACCGCGACATTCCGTCGATCGCCGAAATGTCAGCGGCACGTGCGCGCGGAGCGCGGCTGGCCCTCGACCGCAGCGACGACTGGATTCGATACGGCTTGACGAAGCGGCGCCTGCTCGCTGGCCTTGGGCCACCCAATCTTCGCGCGACGGAATTCCTCGTGACCGAGGAGGGTCATCAGGCCGTGGCGTATGTGATTTCGACAGTTCACGACGGCCGCTGGTTCATCGAGGAGGCTGGTGATCGCGATCCGTCGGGCGCGCGGGTGGGTGCGATGCTGCAAGCCATGATCGCCCGGACACCCGCCGTCGCAGCGCCCGACATCCGCGCGTGGCTGCCGCACGGCTTTGCGCCGCCGCAGATTTGTCATGTCGAACAGCATGCGATCGCCGAGGTGCTGATGATCCGTCCGCTCAAAGACCGCACGCTGCCTCTCCCGCCACTCGAGGCAAGCGACGTTGTTTTTTGGCGGTCGGATTTCTTCTGATCGCGGAGGCTCCCTAAGGCATTCGTTTGAGTTTCAGATCCTGCACTTTTGTCTCGCCATCCTCGAGCGAAATGCGCGCCGACTGATCGCGCAGGCTCTCGAGAAAGTCCGGGTCTTGCCATTGCCCCGTTTCGATCTCGCGAAGCGCGATGACCAGGTAATCGAGCGGGGGCATCCCGCGTACTGAGTAGCGTCCGTCCTGGTTCGGACGGGCCGTGCGGACGAAGCGCGACGCGTAGGTCCAGCGAGCCCGATCTTCGGAAAAAATGATCACCGTCGCGTCCGTTTCGGGCTGCCCGCGATCGTTGGTGATTCCACCCGACAGCTCCGTTCGCTTTTTGCTGAAGACGACCTGCACGCCTTCGACGTTGCGCCCGGGCACGAACTCTATTGGAGAATCGGTGACGTCCTGGCCGCCGACATACACGGCTTTGAAGCCCCAATCCTGGTTCTCCGCGATGCTGGCGCCGATGATGCGCTGTTCGGACAGCCCGTTAATCTCGAAGCTCCAGTCGTCGTTGACCTTCGGTTCTCCGCCCATGATCATCATGGTCTCCGGCTCCACGGGTCGCGCGAAAATCCTGATCTGTTGCGGTCGCACGGGCAACGGGGTTCCATCGTCGCTGACAATCGTGCCGCGCGCAGTGGCGCCCCGCGACGTTACGATGAGGATGTTGTCCACGTTATCGCTGCCGACAGTCACTCGGACATTGCCGAACTCGGCGGTCGGATCGGGCTGGTTTCGAGGCCTGAGTGCCAGGTTGTAGGTCCCCGCGGCGACGCCATTGATCTTGAACGTGCCATCGGCTCCCGTCATGCCGCCGGCCATTCCCATCGGTCCACCCGCCGCAAAGCGGTCAACCGGCATGAGGGACACGAACGACTGCACATGTGGTTCGCCTGACGACGACACCGCGCGACCGGAAACCTGCACCAGGCGTGCTGGTGTCAGTGAGAACGATATGTCATTGGTTTCGCGGGCGACACGTACCGTGACACGCTGCGCCTCGCTGGCATTGGGCGTGCCAGGGAAGTATGTGGGTGCATAACCCTCCACGCTCGCGGATCCGACAGTAGGCATGGCCATCATCTGTTGTGACCGCAAGCCACCGGACACGTCGTACTCACCGGGCACCAGGCCAAAGATCCTGAACGCGCCGAGGTCGTCGGTTTGCGCTCCGCCAGAAGGCGTGAGGCGGCGCCCACCCTCCAGATAGCGGAATCGCAGGGCGTTGACTTGTGCGCCTGCGATGGGATCGCCAAATTCGTCGGTCAAACGGCCGGTGATCACGCCGCCTCGCGGGAGCGCCAGCACTATCTTCTCCACCATCTGGCCGTCCACGATCTCGAGGATTGTGCCGGACTGCTCCGGCCGACGCTGACCGTACTGTGTCGAGACGTAGCCCGCCTTTGACGCGTTGAGGGAATAGCGTCCGCCGGGGAGCTCCTTGATTTCGAATCGACCTTCGCCATCAGTGGTGGCCATGCCGCCGCCGCGACCGTCCTGCGATCGCGCATTCACCATGGCGCGACGCAGCGGATTGCCTGTGTCGGCTGCCACTACGTGGCCGCGCAGGATTGCCGTGCCTTTCTGCGGGTCCTCTCCGGGACGCACCCCGCGCGCTGGCGTCCGTTGTGTGGGCCGTGTGGGTGCGCCAGGTGTGGGCGCGCCCGGTGCTGTGGGCTGTTGCGCGGTTCCCGAGGTGAGAGCCGCGCTCACCATCACGAATGCCAAAAGAAATCGCAGGTTCTTGATCATGGCGTCCTCATCCGGGACGGCGCCGCCGAAGAAGCTCCGGCAAAACAACTGAGCGTGTGTCGTCCAGAATAGACCTGAATGGCCACTCGTTGGTTGGGTAGGTCGGGTCGACCTTTAGCGCAGCTGCCTCAACACCTCGCGGGCGGCGTTGGCGCCGGATCCACCCGTGAGCCCGGTCCCTGGGTGGGTGCCCGAACTGCACAGATACAGGTCCCGAATTGGCGTGCGGTACTGTCCCCAACCGAGGAGCGGCCGCATGGTGAGCATCTGGTCCAAGGCGAGCTCGCCATGAAAGATATGCCCGCCCGTGAAGCCGTATGTGCGTTCGAGATCGAAGGGTGTGATGACCTGTTGGGCGACGATGAGCGAGCGCAGTCCTGGCGCGTGACGCTCAATCGTGTCCAGTGCCACGCGCGCAAGGCCGTCGCGTTCGTCGTCCCAGCTGCGTCCACGCAAGGCAAAGGGCGCGAATTGGACGTAGGCCGAGAGAACGTGCCCGCCGTTGGGAGCAAGTCCGGGATCGAGCATCGACGGGATCGTGAGCTCGATATAGGGCTCTGGCGAATAGCGGCCATATTTCGAGTGGTCGAACGCCCGCTCGAGGTAATCGACGTCAGGGCAGATGCGAACGCGCCCGGAAAGGGTTTCGCGTTCCAGGCCCGTGAACGACGGCTGCGCGGACAAGGCGAGATTCAGCTTGGCGACCGTGCCCTGCGCGCGGTAGTTTCGCATGCGCCACAGAAACTCGGGCGCCAGATCGATCGGGTCGCAAAGCCGAAGAAACGTCTGCCTGGGATCGACGGCAGAAATTACCGTGCGTGCGCTGATTTCGGTGCCGTCGTTCAAGACCACGCCATGTGTGCGCTCGTCGCGGACCAGCACCTGCGCAACCGGCGCATTCGTTCGAATTTCACCGCCCGCTTTCTGAATCGAGCGCGTCAGGGCCGTTGCGATGGCTCCTGGCCCTCCACGGGCAAACCATGACCGCGCGGGCCCGACGGCCTCGTTTGCCGCGCGCACGAGCAACACCATGCCGCTACCGGCCGACCATGGACCGAAGCGCGTGCCAAATATCCCGTCGGCGGCCACTGCCGCACGCAGCCGCTCGGTTTCGAGTGATTCAGCGACGAGATCGGCGACCGCCATGGGTCCCCATCGCAGCAGCCGGTACGCATCGGACTTGTCGAGCGATCGAAAGGCCCTCAACGTGCGCAACAGCGCCCAGAGATCCCGACCACCAGGGTCGTCTACTGGCGCCGGCGTCGCGTGGTACAGCGTGCCAATGACGCGACCAAGAGCCGCGACCGAGGACACGAAACGGGGCCAAGCCTCCGCGTCGCGCTGCGACCAGTCCCGCAACGCTTGGGCGGTGCGGCGCGCGTCCTCGTAGATCACGAGCGGCCGTGATTCGGTTCCAAGCGCAGCGACGCTCACCTCATTTGAAACGAACTCGAGCCCGTGACTGGCAAGTTGAAGATCATCGAGCACATCGCGCCGCAGCGGCCCCGCCGAGTGCGACAGGATCGGTCCACGAAAACCCGGGGCGATTTCCACCGTCAACGCGCCGCCCCCAACCGTGTCGCGCCCCTCGAGGACTACCGGCTTGAGACCCGCCTTCGCGAGGTACGCCGCACAGGTCAGGCCATTGACCCCACCGCCGATGATCACGACTGGCGCTGTGGTCATCGTCCAACCTCTTTGAGAACCCGGAGCGCTGCATTCCTCCCTGGGGCCCCCATGATGCCGCCACCGGGATGCGTTGCCGATCCGCATAGATACAAGCGATCAACCGGGGTTGCGTACTGCGCCCAGCCGGGCACCGGTCGGAGGAAGAACAACTGCTCCAGCGTCAGCTCGCCTTGAAAGATATTCCCCTCGGTGAGGCCGAACTCCCGTTCGATATCAAGCGGCGTCAACACCTGGCGATGGCGAATGATGCTCTTGATGTTCGGTGCGTACTCTGCGATGGCATCGACGACGGTGTCGCCGAAGGCCTCGCGTTGGTCGTCCCATGTCCCGTCCTTCAGGTGATACGGCGCGTATTGCACGAAGCACGACATCACATGCTTGCCAGGCGGTGCCACACTGGGGTCCGTCAGTGATGGAATCACGATGTCTACGTACGGACGACGAGAAAATCGTCCGTACTTCGCATCGTCATAGGCCTGCTCCATGTAGTCGATCGACGGCGAGATCGACACCGCGCCGCGGAGATGCGGTCCAGGGCCTGGCATACACGTGAAGTCAGGCAGCGCGTCGAGCGCCAGATTGACTTTGCCCGATGACCCACGGAATTTGTAGCGTCGGACGCCCTCGACGAACTCGTCGGGAAGCTCCCGTGGATCCATGAGCTTCAAAAACGTGAGGTTTGGATCGACGCTCGAGATGACCACGTCGGCCGTGATCTCGTCGCCGTTGTCGAGCGTCACACCAGTGGCCTTGCCGGCTTTTGTGATCAGCCTCGCGACGGGAGCCTCAGTGCGAATTTCCGCACCAAACCCACGCGCAGCGGACGCAATCGCATTCGACACCGCTCCCGTGCCGCCGCGTGAGAGGCCCCACGATCGAAACGACCCGTCGATCTCACCCATGTAATGGTGGAGCAGCACGTATGCAGTACCCGGCGAGCGCACGCCGAGAAACGTGCCGATGATGCCAGACGCGGACATCGTGGCTTTGAGCACGTCCGTCTCGAACCACTGATCGAGAAAGTCCACTGCGCTCATCGTCAACAGCTGCACCTGATTCACGCGGTCGTGATGGCGCATGGCCCGGAATCGCTTGCCGATGGCGAGCAGCTCGAGCAGACCTCGCGGATCGAGCGACGTGGGATCGGGCGGGGTCAGGCTCAGAATCGGCTTCGCAAAGCGGCCCATTTCGATCATCGCTTTGCCGTACTCCTCGTACGCCTCGGCGTCGAGCCTCGAATGCCGTGCGATGTCGCGTCGGGTCTTGTAGTGATCGTTCACGCGCCAGAGGTAGTCGCCACTGGGCATCGGGGTGAACGTGCCGTCGAGCGGGAGCAGTTCCATCCCGTGGCTCGGCAGATCGAGCTCGCGGATGATCTCGGGGCGCAGCAGCGAGACGACGTAGGAGCAAACGGAGAACTTGAATCCGGGAAAGACTTCCTCGGTGACGGCGGCTCCGCCCAGCACATGCCGCCGCTCGAGGACGACGACCTTCCGGCCCGCCCGCGCGAGATAGGCCGCACAGGTCAGCCCGTTATGCCCACCGCCGATGATCACCGCGTCATATCTCATGCGCCCCGGCATTTTTCCACAAAGGGGTCGGGTCTATTTAACGTTTCTGCGTACCACTCCCGTCCCAGTACGCAAAATCTTCACACACGTATAATTCCGCCGTGCCTGTCGCCTCGGCGTTCCACGAACGCACCCATGAGCTTTGCGAAAGTCTGAATTATCGCGACTGGGCCGGCTACTACGCCGTCAGCGCGTACGAAACACACCACGAACACGAATACAACGCGATCCGGAACGCGTGTGCCGTGATCGACATCTCGCCGCTCTTCAAGTATCGAATATCCGGCCGCGACGCGACACGCCTGGTTGACCGCATCATCACTCGCGATCCGAAGAAGATGGCGGTGGGTCAGGTGTACTACACCCCGTGGTGCGATGAAGAAGGCAAAGTTATCGACGACGGCACGATCACGCGCGTGGAGGAACAGGTCTTTCGATGGACGGCGGCCGATCCGAATCTTCGATGGCTGACGGAGAACGCCGTGGGGCTGGAGGTCCGCGTCGAGGACATCACCGAACAAGTCGCGGCGCTGGCGTTGCAGGGTCCGACGTCCGCCCGGCTGCTTCGACAAGTCAGCACGGCACCACTCGACACCCTGAAGTACTTCAGAGCAGCGGCCGGATCGATTGCCGGCGTGCCCGTTGACATTTCGCGGACAGGCTACACGGGCGACCTTGGATACGAGGTCTGGATGCCATGGGACGCGGCGATCCGCGTGTGGGATGCGATCGCCGATGCGGGACGCACATTCGATCTGCACCCGACAGGGATGCTGGCCCTCGACGTGGCGCGAGTCGAAGCTGGATTGCTCCTCATCGATGTGGACTTTCACAGCAGCCGCAAGGCGATGATCGAATCACAGAAATATTCACCCCTCGAGCTGGGCATGGGTAGGCTCATCGACCTGCAGAAGGGACCGTTTGTCGGTCGCTCCGCCCTTACCGCAGAGCATCGTCGTGGCCAGAAGCGCCAGATCGTGGGCGTCGAGGTCGATTGGACCGATGTGGAACGGCTCTACGAAGCCGTCGGTCTGCCGCCGACTGCGCCGGCGACCGCGTCGCGGGTTGCGGTGCCCGTCTACAGAAACGGGAAGCAGGTGGGCCGCGCCACGTCAACGACGTGGTCAACAACGTTGAAGAAGTTGATCGCGCTGGCAACAATCGACGCGCCATATTTTGAGACGGGGACGAAGCTGCAGATGGAAATCACGGTCGAGGCCCAGCGTCATAAAGCTGCCGCAACCGTCGTGAAAACGCCGTTCTTCAATCCCGCGCGAAAAATCGCGACTCCACCGCCTTAACAAGGTTCAGGGGTTCCCCTGAACCTCTTAAATGCGAGTTTTTCGTGCGTCGATAAACGACTTCACCCCGAAAAGCACGTACACCAGCAGGATTGCCGCCATCGCGATCTGCGCCACCACCGCCGGCCGGCCGATATCCCCACCGCGAACTGCCGTCATGATGCGCGGCGCGGTACCGAGAACGCCCAGCAGCGCCAGCGCTACGCCGGCATGCATTGCGTGCTTGCGTGCGTCCGCATTCCGTGCGACGAGGGCGATCACGAGGAACACCGCACCCACCATCGCCGGGATCAGCGCCGTGACGCTCACGCCTCCGGTGGCGACGTACCCAACGACGCCGAGGAGGATCAGCAGGAAACCAGTCGTGCGTGTAAGCGTTGGCATGGACATAGGCTGACTCTACTGACTGCCCCGCGTCGGCTCGGGCTGGACGGGATTGGTCAGCGTGCCGATGCGGTCGATGGTGCAGACCGACGTGTCACCGGCCTTCATGTAGATGGGCGTCGCCCGAGCCGTGCCCACGCCCGCGGGACTGCCGGTCGACAGGATGTCGCCTGGATGCAGCGTGATGATGTGCGACGAGAACTCCAGCACCTCGAACACGTTGTGTGTCATGCGATCGGTGTTCGAATCCTGCATGACTTTGCCGCTGAGCGTGAACTTGATCGCCAGCTTCTGTGGGTCGGGCACGAACTCGCGCGGGACGACGAACGGCCCGAGCGGAGCAAAGGTGTCGTGGCTCTTTCCAATCAACCAGTCAGATCCATGGCGGCCGTCGGCACGACCACCGCGATCCGAGACGTCGTTCATCAACGTGTAGCCAAAAATGTACTCGGCTGCCCGGTCTGCAGTCACGCGCTTGGCCGTTCGACCGACGACAACAGCGAGCTCGCATTCCCAGTCGACACGGTCACGTCCCGTCGGGATGAGGATGGGGTCGCCTTCACCCGTGATCGCTGCACGAAGCTTCGGGAACATGTACGGATTCTGTCGAACGTCGCCGGGCTTGCGGTTCCATAGTCCCGGGATCCCTTGCCCGACTTTCGGATCGACGGCCGTCGCGCTGTCCGCTCGCGTCGATTCGCTGCGCATCTCTACGGCGTGCTCCTGATAATTCACGGCTGCACTGAGGATCGTCGTAGGGTCCGGAATCGGCGGCAGCGTTTTGACCTTGGCAAGATCAACGGCGTAGGCCGGGCGCTGCTGGCTCGCGTCTGCGGCGACCTTGGCGAGACGCGCGGCAATGCCATTGTCCCAGCGAGCAATCAGATCTTTGAGTGTTGCCGGGGCATTGACATCTGCCCGCGAGAGATCCACGACGAGGGAATCCCGCAACACCAGTCCGACAAACGTGCGATCCGCCTGCCGAAACATCCCAAGCTTGTACGGTACAGCGTTGGACTGGGCGCCGAGATCGACTGCCCAAATCAAGGTTGCCAACGCTCCCGCGACGACAATCGTGCTTGCCAGTGCCCGCATGATGGATCCTCGTGTTCAAGGTGCCTAAGGTGCCTAAAGTGCCTGCGGCACGATTAGGCACTTTCGTCATAATACTCGTCGCATGCGTCGCACGCCTGCCATTCTGGTCGCGCTGGCGCTCGGCGCCACTCTCGAGGCGCAGCCCGCCTTCCGAAGCCGAGTGGAGCTGGTGACAGTGCCGGTGGCCGTGAGCGCACGCGAAAAGGCCTGGCGCGTCGGCGAGTTGGGACCTACCGACTTCCGGGTTCTCGAAGACGGAGTGCCGCAGGAGCTGTCGCTGGTCAGCCACGAACCGCGGGCGCTCAGCCTGTGCATTCTGCTTGATTCCAGTCCCAGCATGGCCGCCGGCCGACAGACGCTGGCCATTCGGACGATCGACACGCTGCTGAGTGCGCTGGCCCCAAACGATGAAGCGGCGCTTCTGCTGTTTGCGTCCAAGGTGACGGTCGCGTTTCCATGGACGCCCGCACCGACACTCAAGCCGATTTCGTGGATCGAATGGCGCCTGTCGCTCGGCACGGCGCTGATCGATTCGATGAAAGAGGCGTTGCGGCTGGTCGAGCAGGCACGCAACCCGCTGCCCGTGATTGTTGTCGTGTCGGACGGCGGTGAAAATTCGAGTGGCACCTCGCTGCCCGCTCTCGTGGCGACCAGACGGCAAAGCGAAACGCTGATCTACGGGATGCACACCGACGTGGCACCGTCGAGGTACGCGCCGGGGGTGAACCGCGCGTTCAGCGACTTCCTGCCCGACCTGGTGGGCGATTCGGGCGGCACTGTCTACCGAATCCGATCGCCGGAGGCCGGCGAGGCGGCGGCTCGCGCGTTTCTCGAAGAGCTACGCTCACAGTACACGCTGGGCTACGTGCCGAAACGTCCCCCTGACGGCAAATATCGAACGTTACGGGTGGAATCGACCAATCGCAACATCGTCCTGCGGCATCGCGCCGGTTATCTCGCGGGATTCTGAGGTGCGTATAGTGCCTAAATTGCCTAACGTGCCTAGGGTGCGTGAATGATGGGTGTGTAATCGCAGCCCGCGCGCCCAGCGGCACCTTGGGCACTGTAGGCACCCTAGGCACATTAGGTACCTTTCGAACACCATGAAAATCGCGCTTATCCAGCAACACGCAACGAAAGACAAGGCGGCGAATGTCGCCCGTGGTCTGGCCAACCTTGAAGCCGCTGCACGTCGTGGCGCTGAAGTCGCGTGTTACGCGGAGCTTGCTTTTGAATGGTTTCATCCGCAACGCCCCGCGTCGGGCGATGTGCGAGCGCTGGCAGAGCCCCTCGATGGCCCGCTTGTGACAGCCTTTCAACGTAGAGCGCGCGAGATGGGTGTTGTTGTCGTGCTGAATCTGTTCGAGCGGGACGGGGATCGCACATTCGACGCGTCGCCGGTGATCGACGCGGACGGGTCGCTTCTGGGCGTGACGCGGATGGTCCACATCACAGAGTACGCGTGCTTTCACGAGCAAGGCTACTACACGCCGGGCGACAGAGGCGCGCCCGTTTATCGGACACGTGCGGGCAATGTCGGTGTCGCGATCTGCTATGACCGTCATTTTCCAGAGTACATGCGAGCGCTGGCGATTGCGGGCGCAGATCTCGTCGTGGTGCCCCAGGCTGGGGCGACAGGCGAGTGGCCTGAAGGATTGTACGAAGGAGAAATGAAAGTCGCGGCGTTCCAGAACGGCTATTTCGTCGCGCTCTGTAATCGCGTGGGACAGGAGGAGTGTCTCAACTTTGCAGGAGAGTCGTTCGTCTGCGCGCCCGACGGTGCGGTTGTCGCACGCGCGGCGCAAGGGACGGACGAAATTCTCGTTGCCGACATCGATCTCGCGACGACCGCAAAGTCCCACGCGCGCGAGCTGTTCCTGAAGCATCGCCGCCCGGAGCTGTATGCCGAGTGGCTCGGGAGATAGCTTCAACAAGGGACGATGCACGGAAGCCCGGAAGCCCGGAACCTGTTTTTATCCTTTTCAAATTCCGTGCTTCAGTGCTTCCGTGCAACGTACGTGATCACTCGCCTACGCGTTTCAACACAAACTGATCGAACTCCCACAACTGCCGTTCGCGATTGGAGTAGGGGCCCGGCGTGTAGCCTCGGGACGAGATGCCTTGCTGCGAACGCTCTGAAATCGCCCAGTCCTCGCGATTGGTGACGTCCCAGAATTCGATCGCGTCTTCATACACGAACCCGGGTTTGGCAATCTCGTCTGGATGAAAGTGCCATTCGCTGACGAGCCGAGTCCGATCGGGCGTCAGCGGCCAGATGGTGACCGTCAACATGTAGTCGGGATGCAGCGTGAGGAGGAAGTTCGGGTAGATGGCATAGTAGTTCACGACGTTTTGATCGTCGGGTCCGAGACCCGGAAGCGCCGCGCGCCTGCGACGGCCATCCACGCTCAGCGTCTCGATGCCTTCCTTGAATCCCATGGCGCCGCCGCAATAGGTCTCGGTAGAGGGCACGTTTGATGCACCAAGGTAGTGGTGCATGCGGTTGAGCAAAGGGTGAATGATGGGACAGTGCAGGCATTCGTTGTAGTTCTGCACGATCAGCTTCCAATTGGCCTTTACGACGTATTCCACGCGATGCACCATCCGCAATTCGCCCATGCGCCACGGTGCAAAGCGTGTCGGGAGCTCGCCCAGATGCCCCGCGAGCGGGGGCGGCAATGGCGCCAGGTTGATGAACACGTGGCCGTCCCAAACATCGCAGGCCACCGTGTGCAGGGGGTAGTGATCGCGCGCAAAGCCCTCGACCTCGTCCATCTGCGGCGCGCCGATGAGGCGCCCCTGCAGATCGTAGGTCCAACCGTGATACGGACATTGAATGCTGCTCGAGAAGGCGCCGCGTTCGAGGTCGCAGAGCCGGGTGCCCCGATGACGGCAGACGTTATGAAACGCCCGAGCGCCGCCCTGGCCATCGCCCACGATCAGGACGCTGGCGCCGGCGACGTCACGCCGGACGAAATCTCCGCGCGCGGCGATCTGATCGGTCCGGCATGCGGCCAGCCACATGCCGGCGAAGATGCGTTCCATCTCCGACGAGAACCATTCAGGTTCCACATAAACCCGGGCCGGCAGGGTCGTTCGCGCCGCTGTGGATTCCATGACTCAATGTTAAGGTAGCACCCTTGCACCGCAACGAGTCCGCGCCCCCCGTTCCCGCCCTGCGCCGCGAACTCGGTCGCTGGGATCTGACCGCTATCGGCGTCAACCAGGTCATTGGCAGCGCGATCTTTCTGCTGCCGTCGGACATCGCGCGTCAGATAGGGCCGTGGGGTCCGCTGGCGTTTCTTGGCGTCGGGCTCGCGTCGCTGCTGATCGCGCTGTGCTTTGCGGAAGTCGGCAGCCGCTTCGACCGAACGGGCGGCCCTATTCTCCCGGCACGTGAGGCGTACGGTCGATTCGTCGGCTTCGAAGTCGGCTGGATGATGTGGTTTACGCGCGTTGCCAGTCAGGCGTCAGTTGCCAATGGCCTCGCACTCGCGCTGGCGTTGTACTGGCCCGCGCTGGGTCAACAGTATCCGATTGCAACCGGTCTGACCCTGCCGGGTCTCGAACGCGCGGTGCTCATCATCGTGCTGACGGCCGTCCTCACGTGGATCAACATTCGTGGGATCAAGCAGTCGTCATGGGTGGTGAACACGCTGACGATCGGCAAGCTTGCGCCGCTCGTGCTCTTCATTCTTGCCGGCATCTGGTTCATCGATCCCGCACGCTTCACGCCGTTGCCTCCCGTGACCGCGAGTCAGGCGGGCACCGCCGCGCTGCTCTTGATCTTTGCCTACGGTGGCTACGAAGTGACGGGGGTTCCCGCCGGCGAATCCGCCAACCCTCGACGCGATGTCCCCTTTGCGTTCGTGATGACGATCCTGACGGTCGCGTTCGTCATGACCCTGACGTCAGTCGTCGCCACGGGCGTGCTGCCCGACATCGGCGCGACGCGAACGCCCATCGCCGACGGCGCCGCCATCGTGATGGGCGCAGCGGGCGCGTTGATCGTGACGGTCGGGTCCGCGATTTCGATGACTGGAAACAACATGGGTCAGGTGCTGACCGGATCGCGGACCATCTTCGCACTCGCCGAACACCGCGACCTCCCGCGTTGGTTTGCGAGGGTTCATCCCCGCCATCAGACGCCATCCAATGCAATCGTCTTCACGGCGCTCGTCGCGCTGACGCTTGCCCTGACGGGATCGTTCGTACAACTCGCTGCAGTAAGCGCCGTCGCGCGCCTCGTCATGTACTTGGCGGTCTGCACCGCCACGCTTGTTTTGCGCCGTCGCACGCCGAGCGACCTAATGGGACCGGCTCAGTTCACAGCTCCTCTCGGTCCCATCGTCCCGATTCTTGCCTCCATCGTCTCGCTAGGAATTCTCGCGGGCGCGACAACGCAGCAGTTGCTTGCTGGCGCAGCAGCACTCATCGTCGGGGCAGTTTTGTTTTTGATTGCGACGCGGACGACCTCCGTTCGCGAGACCTGAGTCTCCCGCTAGGTGGATGGTCGCGATCGCGTTGAACGTGTCATAACGTCAGAGGAATCGATGAAATGAGCCGGATCTGTCTTGGCGCGCGCCAGCAGCGGCTCATTCAGGAACCGGCACAGCGGCACGAACTGCGTGAAGGTTGTCAGCAGCTGCTTGTAGAAGTCCGGACGCGTCGCAAAGGCGGCGCTCTCTTCACGAATGCCTAAAAACTGCCGATACTGGAGGTAGTGCGCCGCTGGATGATCCTTGGCATAGCCCCGCGGCACGCGCGTGAGCCGCTCACCTTTTAGCCCGCCGAGTTTCGTGAATCCCCTTGACCGGGTGATGGCGTCGAGCTCCTCGTGATGGTTGGCGATGTGCTCGCGAATGGCTTGTAGCTGCTCGCCGGCAGGGCCGTAGATACCTCCGCCCATCCAGACCCAGCCCGGCGCCACCTCGAAGTACAACCCGGCGCCGTTCAGGCGACCGAGCTGGCGATGTGGAAACACCGCCGCGATATTCGTCTTGAGTGGCGCCTTGTTCTCGCTGAAGCGAGTGTCCCTCCATGGGCGGAAGAGGGAAGCCTTCGTGTCTGCCGCAAACTCGGGTGCGACCCCGGTGAAGTCGTTTGCCAGGCGCTGGATGATGTCGATCATCGGCTGCCTTACATGTTCTTCATACTGATCGCGACGAGCATGAAACCATCCACGATCGTTGTTTCGCTTGAGGGAACGGAGAAAGGACAGCGTTTTTGGGGTAAAGGAGTGCGACACGTCAGTTTCCAGTCACCAAGCGGGCTTCACTTCTTCAACTGATAACTGTTTTTCTTTTGAACTGACAACTGGAAACTGAAACTGGCAGGATTCCCATTCCTCCCCCCGTTATCATCGAGAAGTCATGGGTCGATCGCCGATCCTCCGTGCTGCCGCATTGATCGCAATCGCTGGGGCCAGCGCCTGTGCGTCACCTCCCGCGGAGTCACCAGCCGTTCGGCCAAATTTGTTGCTGGTTACGATCGATACATTGCGCGCGGACCGTGTTGGCGCCGGGTTTACGCCGGTGCTCGACGGCCTGGCCGCCAGAGGTGTGCGCTTCACCGACGCCCGTACCGTGGCGCCGCTCACTTTGCCGGCTCATACATCAATCCTGACCGGGCAACTGCCACCCGCGCATGGGGTTCGTCTCAACGGCGTCACCGCCAAGCCCGGCGCTACGGCGATCGCCGATCGGCTTCGTCGCACCGGGTATCGGACAGCAGCGGTCGTCGGGGCGTTTGTCCTCGATCGCCGTTTCGGCCTCGCCGAAGGGTTTGATGCCTACGACGATGCCATCCGTCGAGATCCCGATGCGGCGGAACGGCTCGAAGCCGAACGCCCGGCCAACCTGGTGATCGATCGCGCCATCGCCATGACGACGCAATTCGAGCCGTTGCAGTCCTGGTTTCTATGGGTGCACCTTTACGATCCCCACGCTCCTTACGTGGCGCCTCGCGTGCCGACGGCTACGACATCGCCTTATGACGCCGAAGTGAGCTTTGCGGATGCGGAGCTGGGACGATTGCTGAAGGCGATCGATCAGCGTGATGACGCGCCGAGAACCGCGATTGTCGTCGCTGGAGACCACGGCGAAGGCCTTGGCGAGCACGGGGAGGCGACGCACGGGATGTTGCTCTTCGACTCGACGCTGCGCGTGCCGCTCATTGTCGTGGCGCCGGGAATGTCACCGGCGGTTCGATCCAATCCCGTCAGCCTTGTCGATATTGCTCCGACGCTGCTTGCGCTCGCGGGCCAGCCGTCGGACGCCGCGCTTCCGGGCACGAGCCTGCTCGAAGCGAACGACAAGGAGCGCGAGATCTATTCCGAGACCGACTACCCGGTCTCCGCCGGATGGCATCCCGCCCGTGCCCTCATACAGGATCGGTTCAAGCTGATCGCGTCTGCGGCCCCGCGGTTGTTCGACCTGTCAACCGATGCTGGGGAGGAACACAACCTGGCGTCCTCACGCCCCCAAGCTGTGGCTGCGATGGGATCACGACTCGAAACGCTGAGCCCGCCGCCGTCCGGGTCCCGCCCCGCCGCAAGCGTCCCTGACAGCGAAACCGCGGCCCGTCTTCGCGCTCTTGGCTATGTTGCCGCCAGTCCGAACAGCCCCAGCAGCCTAACCAGTCCTGCCAGGCCCAAAAAGGACGCCGCCGATTACACCGAGGCCTGGGCCGCATTCGAGCGCGCATTATCGTCGCTGGCGTCGGGTGATGCGACCCGCGCACTGCCGCTTCTCACCGATCTCGCCCGTAACTACCCGGATGCGCCAGTGTTCGTCTCCACTTATGCTCAAACGCTTGCCGAGGCGGGCCGGCCGGGCGATGCACTCCGTCTGCTGCGTGAGCTGGTGCGTCAACGGCCAAATGACGCGACTCTGTACCATGAGCTCGCCACCGTCGCCCAGCGGATGGGGCGGCGTGATGAAGCGCTGCGCGCAGAACGCGCCGCTCTCGCGATTGATCCATTGCTCCCGACGGCCGAGAACGGTCTGGGACTCCTTTTGGCCGATCGCGGGGACCACCGCGGCGCAGCAGCGGCGTTCGAGGGGGCGGTCAAGCGCGATCCATCAAACGGGTCGTATCTGACGAACCTCGGAAATGCTCGCCGCGCGCTTGGCGATCTCGACGGGGCGCGGCAGGCGTATCAGATGGCGCTGGATCGTGATGACTCACTCGCCGATGCTGCAAACGGGATCGGTGTCATTCTCGTTCAACAAAAACGCGCCGCGGAGGCCGTAATGTGGCTCGAACGTGCGGTGAAGTATGACCCACGGTTCATCGAGGCGCAGCTGAATCTGGGCATCGCGTTGCAGGAGAGTGGTCAGCGAGATCGCGCGCTCGCACAGTATCGACAGGTCGAACGGGTCGCGCCCGCTGGGGCTCGCGAACGTGCGGCCGCCCGCGCGCTGCGGCAGCAGTTGGAAGCAAGGTGATTGAAATGGTGTCCGGTCGCCGATCACCGGTCGCCGGTTTTCTGGTCGTGCTTACTCAGGTCCTCGCGGTCGTGGCGTGCGGGGGCGCGAACCAGCGACCGTCCGCTCCGGCTCAAGCAGCGCAGAATCTCCTCCTCATCACGATCGACACGCTCCGCGCCGACCGCGTTGGGGCGTACGGTTACGGCTCCGCTCAAACGCCCGCGATGGATCGACTTGCCCGCGAGGGCGTGCGTTTTACTCGTGCGTTCACGACTGCGCCGATCACGTTACCCGCGCACGCAAGCCTGCTCACGGGACGGTATCCGCCCGGGCACGGTGCGCGGCATAACGGGATCGCAATGAACACGGCGATCCCGACACTGGCTACAGCCCTTCAAACCGCCGGGTTTGGGACTGCGGCCTTCGTCTCGGCTTTTCCTCTCGATCGTCGTTTTGGACTGACACGAGGATTCGACGCGTATGACGACGAATTGCCGCGTGGGCCCGATCGAAAGCCGTTGAACGAGCGCCGAGGGGACGAAACGGCCCAACGGGCTATCTCGTGGCTTGGGGCAAATGCCTCACGCCGGACGTTTTTGTGGGTGCACCTGTTCGAGCCCCATGCGCCTTACGGCGATCCCGCGGACTCTCGTCCGGTTTCCAGCCGCTACGACGACGAGATAGCGGCCGCCGATCGGGCGGTGGCCCATTTGCTCGGCGCGCTCGGGGATCACGCGGCCTCCACCGTCGTCGTGCTCGCCGCAGATCATGGCGAGGCATTTGGAGAGCACGGGGAAATCGGCCACAGCATTTTCGTGTACGACACGACCTTGCGGATTCCGTTGATAATGCGTGGTCCGGGGCTGCCTCCCGGCGTCTCGATTGACGTCCCCGTGTCGCTCGTCGACGTCGCACCTACAATCTTGCCGTTGCTGGGAGTGCCCCCGTTCGATGTTGACGGTGTGTCACTCCAGCCTGCCATCTCCAGCACTCCGATGGGAGAGCGCACGTTGTATGCCGAATCGTTCGCCCCACTTCTGGACTTCGGGTGGAGCCCCCTCCGCAGCGTGCGTGAGGGCCCGTGGAAGTACATCGCGGCGCCCAAGGCGGAACTGTATGAGCTGGAGAAGGATCCGAACGAGACCGTGAATCTCGAATCACGTGACCTGCAGCGCGCCTCGCGGTTGTTGGCGCGGGTTCAAAGCTACAGCAGCCTGGAGCCTCCAGACCCTGGCTCGGACAGCGAGGCCACCAACCGCCTGCGCTCCCTCGGATATCTTGGTGGCGCGACGGGTCAAGGTCCCTCTTCGACACGTCCCGATCCGAAGGATCGAATTCAGGTGGCGTCGAGATTGGCTGAAGTGACGTCCGGCGAGGTCCGCGGCGAAGCCCTGATCGCGACCCTAGAAGCAATCCTAAAAGACGATCCTGCAAATCCACAGGCTCACCTTCGCCTCGGTTATGCAGAAATCGAGCGGAACCGATGCGACCGTGCCGTGCCGCACTTACGTGCGGCCCTTTCCGCACGGCTGCCGTCGGCCGACGCGGGCCTGGCGCTCGCGGATTGCCGAAGCCGGGCAAACGACGCTAAAGGAGCGCTCGAAGCGCTGGAAGCGGCCCAGGCCCTCGAACCCGGCAATCCGGTTGTCGAAGCCAATCTTGGTCTGCTGGCGCTTTCGCGCGATGACGTGGCGACTGCCATTCGTTGGCTGCAGTCGTCGCTCAAACGGGATCCGGCGTTGCTTGAAGCTCGCTTCGCCTTGGCCCGGGCTTTGGGGCGGGCGGGTCGTCGGCAGGAAGCAGCAGCTGAGGCCCGCACACTTTTGAGCCAATTGCCGCTGGAGGCACCTCAGCGCCGCGAAGTCGAACGTCTCCTCGCCGCCCTCAAATAGGGACGAAATGCACGATTTCTGGGCTCCTTTCCAAGCAATTCGTCCCTGACAAGTTGCGGGCGGATCGCCAATAGCTCACTAAATCTTTTGGAATCAGCCAGTTACAAACAGTTACGAAACTTGACAAGTTGCCCCGTAACCTGTTGAAATAGCTCGGTTTAGCTTGTTACAGACCCCACTAAGGAGGGACCGACGATGCGGAAGATGCGGTTCGCCGCGCTTCTGTTGGTCATGTCGGCGCTCATTTCCACCAGTGCCTTCGCCCAGCAGACAACAGGAAACATAACAGGACGCGTACTGGATGCGCAGGGTGCCGCTGTTCCGGGCGCCACGGTTACTGCGCGTCAGCCAACCACAGGGTTCACCAGAACCGTCACCAGCGACGAAGAAGGTGTCTATCGATTGACGGCGCTGAACGTCGGCGTGTACGACATCGTCGCCGAACTGTCCGGCTTTTCGACCGTCGAACAGAAGGCCATCGTCGTCAACGTCGGTCAGACGCTGTCGATTGACTTCGAATTGAAGGTGGCGGCGGTCGCGGAGACTGTCACCGTGACGGGCCAGTCCCCACTGATTGAGGCCACGGGGTCCTCAGTCGGGGGTGTTGTGGACATCGGCCGTATTGAAAGCATGCCGCTCAATGGCCGTCAGTTCGCGAATCTCGCGGCCACCATTCCGGGTGTCGGCCTCGGGTTCCACTCGGACCCGACCAAGAGCACGCAGTACTCGCCGCAGGTGAATGGCGGGAACGGGCGCAATGTGAACTACCAGATTGACGGTGGTGACAACAACGACGACACCGTCGGCGGACTCCTGCAGCTCTTCCCGCTCGAAGCCATTCAGGAATTCAACATGATCACGTCGCGCTCGAAGGCCGAGTACGGCCGCAGCAACGGCGGCGTGATGAACATCGTCACCAAGAGCGGCACCAACAGCCCGAGCGGAAGCTTCTTCACGCTGTTCCGTGACACGGCGATGAATTCCATCACCGAGACCGAAGAGCTCGACGAGGCTGAAAAGCAGGACTATCGGCGCTACCAGTTTGGCGGTTCGTTCGGTGGGCCGATCATCCAGGACAGAGCGCATTTTTTTGCTGCCGCCGAGCGAACGCAGCAAGACACGTTTCAGGTGGTCGACACTGACGGGTTGTTTCCGGGTCTTGATGGCATCTTCCCCACGCCGTACCGCGAGAACCTCGTGACCGGCAAGGTCACGGCGACGTTGAATGCGGCGCAGTACCTGTCCGTCCGGTATGGACGCAACACCAACACGCAGCCGTACGGTGCCGACCCACAGACACCGCCCAACGGCTGGGGCGAGAGCGCCAACAGCTTCAACTCGATCAACCTCAACCACAACTGGGTTCTGGGCTCGCGACTCAACGAGTTCATTTTCCAATACGCCGATTTCCGCAACCACATCAGCGCGAACAGTCAGGATCCATACGAACTGTTCCCGAATGGCGTCTCGATCGGACAGAGTCCTAATACGCCGCAGACGACGGAGCAGAAGAAGTGGCAGTTCCGCGACGACTTCTCTTGGTCGGTGGCGGGCATGGGAGGCATCGGTCACGACTTCAAGGTCGGCGTCAACTTCATCAACGAGCCCCGGTTGTTCATCACGTTCAACTCGGGCAAGGGCGTGTTGCAACACACGCATCTGACCGATGACGTGAACGGACCGATTTCGATAGTCACGCTGAACGACGGTGATGCGTCGGCCAACATCCCGTTGAAGCAGTACGCCATCTACTTCCAGGACGACTGGCGTGCCACCGATCGGCTCACGATCAACGGTGGGTTGCGCTGGGACTACATCACGGGCTATCAGTTCGATCAGGCGTTGAACCCGAACTTCCTCAAGGTGCAGGCAGCTGGCGCCGCCGGACTGTTGGAGGGCATCAAGGGCCTTGAGAATGCCGGCCTCGAGCCGCAGGATGACAAGGACAACATCCAGCCTCGCGTCGGCTTTGCGTATGACATCAGGGGCGACGGCCGCAGCGTGCTGCGCGGTGGCTGGGGCATTTACATGGACATGGGCTACACCAACTCGAACGCCCTGTTTGCGGCGAGTGACGCGACTGGCCACGGCTTTGGTGCCGTGCTGCGTGTGGACAATCAAGCGGGCATCCGGAATCCGGATGGCAGCTTCTACCGGGTTGGTCAGCCGACCGCTCTCATCGCCAGCCAGAACGAGGCGGTCGTCGGGGAATTCCCGCTCTTCGGTCAGTGGACCGATCCACGTCTCGAGATGCCATACACGCGGCAGGCCTCGCTCGGCTATTCGCAGGAGCTCATGCCGAGCACGGTGTTGACAGTGGATTTCGTCCGCGCCGACGGCCGGGACCTCAACGTGCGCCCGCGCATCAACGTGCGCATCAACAACGTGGACGGTTCGCCGCGTCGTCTGACGTTCCTCGGCCTGAATCCCGACGCTATCGGAACACGCCCAGGCATCAGCCGCGGGAGGAGCGAGTACACTGCGCTCATCACGGGAATCAAACGGAGAATGATGAACGGGTTTGATTTCGCAGCGACCTATACGCTCGCGGAAGCCAAGAGCACCATCGGCACCGCGGCTGACGAGCTCAATGCGAACAACCTGCAGGACGCGAAGTTGCTGTACGACGATCCGCGCGTCTTTGGCCCCACGTCGCGCACCGACGCCAGGCACTCGGGCTCCATCTCGGCGGTGGTGATGGTGAAGGGTTTCACCATCTCGCCGATCTTCCTCTATCGATCAGCGCTGCCGGTATCCACTATCGAGGGTGTTGACCGAAATCTGAACAGCGACAACAACGACCTGCCGGATCGTGCGTGGCAGTTCGACGGCGTGGGCAACCCGCCGAAGGACATCGGCCCGTGCGAAACGTGGAACTGCGGTCGGGGCGCGCCACGCTCGCAGATGAACCTGCGCCTCTCGCGGGCCTTCAATCTGACCGGCCGCGCGCGGATTGAAGCCATCGCCGAGATCTTCAACCTGTTCAACAGCAAGAACCCCTCGGCGTTCGTGGCCAACCGCACGAGCGCTCGGTTCATGCAGCCGAACGAGTTCTCGGGCGACTTCCAGAACCCGGAACAGCGGGTTGGGCAGATCGGCTTCCGGTTTAGCTTCTAACGAAGCGGATCGAAGGCGACGAAGGTTCCGAAGGAAGGGAAGGGCGCGAGGCTTTTGGCCTCGCGCCCTTTTTTATTTGGTGATTTGGTGAATTTGGTGATTTGGTGATTTTATTTCGTGATCGGATGATTTTGTGATTCGGGGGGTCGAGTGGAATTGGGCGCGTTGACTGTCATCGAGGATCTTCGAGCATTGCTCGGGGACCGCCTTTCGACTTCCCAATCGGTGCGCGAGCATCACAGCCACGGCGAGTCGTGGCACGCTCCGTCAGCGCCCGACGCTGTGGCGTATCCCGAAAGCAACGACGAGGTGTCGGCGATTGTAGCTGCCTGTGCCGGCGCAAACGTGCCGGTGATTGCATACGGCATGGGCAGCTCGCTCGAGGGCCACGTCAACGCGGTGCGAGGCGGTGTCACCATCGATCTCACACGGATGACGCGTGTCCTGCAGTTGTCGCCGGAGGACATGGATGTCACCGTTGAGGCCGGGCTGACCCACCGGAAGCTGAACGACCATCTGAAGAACACCGGCCTGATGTTCCCGATCGATCCGGGCGCGGATGCGACGATCGGCGGGATGACGGCCACGCGCGCGTCCGGCACAACCGCGGTGCGCTACGGCACGATGCGCGACAACGTATTGGGACTCACGGTCGTGCTCGCCGATGGCCGCATCATCCGGACGGGCGGCCGGGCCCGCAAGTCTTCTTCCGGCTACGACCTGACGCGGCTGTTCGTCGGCTCGGAAGGCACGCTGGGCGTCATTACCGAGATCACCCTGCGCCTGTTTGGCCGGCCCGAGGCGGTCTCTTCAGCCGTCTGTCCGTTCAAGACGATGAAAGGCGCGACCGACACGGTCATTACGACGATTCAACTGGGCATCCCGGTTGCACGAATCGAGATCATCGACGAACCGCAGCTCGAGGCCGTCAATCGATATTCGAAGACCAATTACCCGATCGCGCCGACACTCTTTTTCGAGTTTCACGGGATCAGTCAGGCGTCGGTTGACGAACAGGCGCGCGCGGTGCAGGACATTGCGTCGGAGAACGGGGCGATCGAATTCCACTGGGCCTCGACGCCTGAGGAGCGGGCGACGTTGTGGCAGGCGCGTCACAACGTGTTGTACGCGACGATGGCCCTTCGTCCTGGTGCGAAGCCGTGGACGTCCGACGTGTGCGTGCCGATTTCGCGGTTTTCAGAGTGCATCCTGGCCACACAGGACGATTTGCGCCAGTCGAACATCACTGCGCCGCTCGTCGGCCACGCTGGCGACGGCAACTTCCATCTGATCTTCATGGTTGATCCTGATGATCCCGTGGAGATGGAGACGGTGAAGGCGGCAAACGCGCGCCTGGTCGAGCGCGCGCTGAGCATGGGCGGCACTTGCACTGGCGAGCACGGCGTAGGCTTTGGCAAACTGAAGTACCTGCCCAAGGAACACGGTGACGCCCTCGAGACGATGCGCGCGATCAAGCGTGCTCTCGATCCGCAGAACCTGATGAACCCCGGGAAACTCATCCCTGAATAGAACGGGTTCAGAAGTTCAGGAGGTTCACTGGTTCAAATGTTCCGGTGTTGAACCTCTGAACCTCTGAACCTCTGAACCTCTGAACCTCTGAACCTCTGAACCTCTGAACCGACACGTTCTTGTATCCTCTGTGGGGAATGGCGAAACGTAAGTCCGAGCCCTCTTTGTTCGATCTTCCCGATCAACCGACTGACGATGCCCCACCACCACGGCCGCCCGGGGACGGAACAGCAGGTGGCGGCTTTGTCGACGGTTCGTCGGTCACGCTTCACGAGGCGGCACAGGCGCGATATCTGAACTACGCGCTGTCCGTAATTACCTCGCGCGCGTTGCCCGACGTTCGCGACGGCCTCAAGCCTGTGCAGCGCCGGATTCTCTACACGATGTGGCAGCAGAACCTCACTGCCGACGCCAAGCATCGCAAATGCGCCAAGGTGGTGGGCGACGTGATGGGCAATTACCATCCGCACGGCGACGCTGCAATCTACGAGACGCTCGTGCGCATGGCGCAATCCTTTTCGCTGCGCGTCCCGCTCGTCGACGGGTCCGGCAATTTCGGGTCGCTCGACGGCGATGCGGCAGCGGCGATGCGCTACACGGAATGCCGCCTCGCACGCATCTCGGACGAGATGCTGCAGGAGATCGAACAGCAAACCGTCCCCTTTCGCCCCAATTACGACGGCACGCGCAGCGAGCCCGTCGTGTTGCCCGCCCGCCTCCCGAACCTGTTGGTCAACGGCGCTACCGGCATTGCCGTGGGGATGGCCACCAACATCCCGTCCCATAACTTGAGCGAGGTGTGCACGGCGCTCATCAAGTTGCTCGACAATCAGGAGCTGACGAGCGCCCAACTGTGCCGGTACATCAAGGGGCCGGATTTTCCGACCGGCGGCCATATCCTCAACTCGCCGACAGAGCTCAAGGAGATTTACAAAACGGGACAAGGCACCGTCCGCATGCGCGCCACTTGGGAAAACGGTCCCTCGTCACGTGGCACCAAGATCATCTACATCACGAGCGTGCCCTACGCCGTCAACAAAGCCCAGCTCGTCGAACGCATCGGCGACATCGTCCTCAGCCGCAAGATGCCGCACCTCGTCGATGTGAAAGATCTCTCCACCGACGACGTGCGGATTGAGCTCGAACTGAAAGCGGGCGCTGACGAGAACCTTGTGATGGCGTACCTGTGCAAGAACACGCCACTTCAGACGACATTCGCCGTCAATATGACGTGCCTGGTACCGACCGAAAACGAGTTGGTCGGGCGGCCCGAGCGGCTCGAGCTGCACCAGATGCTCTGGTGGTTCCTCAAATTCAGACTCGACGTCGTCACCAGCCGCCTCGGTCACGAGCTCGAGCAGCTCCAGCGGCGCATTCACATCCTCGAGGGGTTCGAAAAGGTGTTCGATGCCCTCGACGAGATCATCAAGATCATCCGCAAGTCAGACGGCAAGGCTGACGCCGCTGAGAAGATCATGAAGCGCTTCACGCTCGACGCGGACCAGACCGACGCGATTCTCGAGCTGAAGTTGTACCGGCTTGCCCGCCTGGAGATTCTGGTTATCCAAAACGAGCTGGCAGACAAGCGCAAGCGTGCCCGACAGATCAACACGCTGCTGAAGAACGAGGACGCGCGCTGGAAGATCGTGCGCGATGAGCTCGAGGAGATTCAGAAGAAGTACGGCGAGCCACGCCGCACGCGCATCGAGGAGGCCGAGGAGGTTGAATACACCGCCGACGCTTTCATCGTCGAAGAAGACAACGTAGTCATCGTGTCGCGGGATGGATGGGTGAAGCGTCAGAAGGAAGTGAAAGACCTCTCGACCACTCGCTTGCGCGAGGGCGACGCGGTGTTGGCGGCAGTCGCCGGCAGCACGCGGGCCACAGCAGTCTTCTTCACTAACTTCGGCGTGGCCTACACGGCGCGCATCGTCGATATCCCCGCGTCGACCGGCTACGGCGAGCCGATTCAGAAGCTGTTCAAGCTCAAAGATGGCGAGCGGGTGATTGCCGGCTTCAGTCTGGACGCGCGCGCGATTGGCGACATCGCCACCGGTAGCGGCCGCCGGCCAGATCCGCCTGTCCACGCCATTGCGGTGACCAGCGATGGATACGCCCTGAGGTTTTCGCTCGAACCCTTTGTCGAGCCCAGTACGAGATCCGGGCGTCGCTACGCGCGTGCGGCCAATGGGGCAGAAGTGGTGGCGGTTGCGACGACGACAGGCGATGAAGTTGTCATTGTTGCCACGGCGGCGGCTCGCGCGCTGCTGTGCAAGGCCGAGGAGGTCAACTTTCTCTCGGGGCCCGGCCGCGGCGTGATTCTGATCAAGCTCAATTTCCACGACGACAAGGTCATCGGCGCACAGGTGTCAGTCGGCGACCGCGACCTGATGACCGTGGAGACCAGTCGAGGAGCCGAGCAGACGATCAGCACGGCCAAGTACGAGGTGACAGGCCGTGGAGGCAAGGGCCGCGAGCTGCTGCAACGCGGCCAGTTCGTGCGGGTCCTGCCGACCGAATTGACCGTACCTGCACTGGGAGAGGGGACTTGATTCGGAAATAAAAAACCCGCCACGAAGAGCACGAAGACACGAAGCAAATATCGCCAAGAAATTCTCCGTGTTTTCGTGCCTTCGTGGCCCGCTCTTTATCGCTTCGCTATACCCAATTCGGCGAGCTTCGCTGCGACATCCTGTCCGGCGGTTGATGTCTTCACCGCCTTATCGATGTACAGGATCTTGCCGTCGGGGCCGATGTAGAAGGTCCAACGCGACGCGAAACCCATGCGGCCCATTACTCCGTACGCGTTCGCGACTTCTTTTGACGGGTCCGCGAGAATCGGGTAATCCGCCTCCACATGTTCAGCAAACTTCTTGTTCGTTTCCGCGTCGTCCACGCTGACTGCGAAGTATGCGACGTTGAACTGCCGGATGGCATCGCCGCTCTCACGGAGCGACTTGCATTCGGCCGTTCACCCGCCGGTGAAGGCTTTGGGGAACCACGCGAGCACGACGGCGCTCTTGCCTTTGTAGTCCGCGAGCCGGTGTGACTTTCCATCCGACCCTGGCAGGTTGAAAGCGGGCGCGTCGTCGCCCACGGCGGGACCTGTCCCCGCAGGTTGCCCGAATCCGGTAATCCCTGCCACAAGCGCAAGCGCGACGCCTGTCGCGAGCTTGAACGCGGAGCGAAGTGTCATAGCCACGAATGGTATCAAACCGTGAGTCACTGCCGAGGCGGGTTCTGAATCCTGTGCCGTGGTGCCACGAGCTGGGGTCCACGGTGCACTCAATTTCGCGCGGCGACCGTGATTGCAACTCGGCTCTGGCATCGGACTTGCCTCATGAGTCCACAATGGCAAGCCGCACCCTAGCACGCTCGGCGTAGGCACCCTAAGCACCCTAAGCACCGTGGGCACCTAAGCACCGTAGCCACCCCAGGCACATTAAGATCGTTTTGTGCGTCGTCGCATAATGCGCGGGCTGGCCATCTCGGCCATTGCGGTGGTGCTCTTCGTCATCGTCGTAGTCCTTTTCTTACATACCAATGCTATTCAGTCACGCGTCCTGAGCTGGTCGATCGGCGAGGTCGAACGCCGGTTCGATCTCGATCTCTCTGCTGAGGACTTGCACTACAACCTCGCGCTGCGCCGCGTAGTGCTGACCAACGTGCGGCTTGCCGCAGTGGGGCATCGCGATAATCCGTTCTTCACGGCCAACGCTGTAAGCGTCAAGCTCCCGTGGGCGGCTTATCGCGGCATCCTGCGGTTCGATGACGTCGCAGTTGATCGCGGAGTCGTCACCATCACGCGCGATGTCAATGACATGTCCAACCTGCCGCCCGGCCGCGGACGCCGCGATCCGAATGCCCCCGCGAGAAGGATCGATGTGCGAGGTCTGACGGTGGCCGAGCTCGATTTTCTGTATCGGGACAATCGTCGTGACGTCGAGATTCGTGCGCCAGGTGTGCGAACAGCACTGACGTACGAAATGGGCGAGGGCGCCGCGGGCCCTTTTTCGATCGACGACGGCGTCGCTGTCCGTGTGCGTGAGCGCCGCGTGGCGATCGAACCGGTGCAGGGGCGAATGGTGTTCGATGCATCGAACGTCGAGCTCGAGAATGTCCGGCTGAACACAAGCGAGGGCGCCTTTTTGATGCGTGGAACGATCGATCGCGCGCTCGATCGTCCGACGCTCAATCTTCA
Source organism: uncultured Acidobacteriota bacterium (assembly GCA_963846425.1). Lineage (GTDB taxonomy): Bacteria > Acidobacteriota > Vicinamibacteria > Vicinamibacterales > UBA2999 > JACCSI01. The sequence continues at coordinate 1,812,247 of CAWJVW010000005.1, forward strand.
GTTCAAGGGCACCACTGATCTCGCTCGCGCGACGAAGTGGACGACGCCTCCGGTACCCATTCAGGGACCGGCGACGATCGAAGCCACAATGACGGGCGCTCCGAGCAGATTCGTGCTGGACGCGCACGTCGCCTCCACTGGCGCCGAGATCGGGGGTGAACAGAACGTCTCGCTCGATGCCCAGACGCGGATGACCCCCGACGTCATCACGGTTTCCCGCTCCACGATTACTCCCCGGACCGGGGGTGAAATTCGCGCCACGGCGGAAGTCCCTTTCGGCCAGCAATCACCATGGTGGGTCAAAGCCGAGTGGCGTGGGCTCGATGCGGCAACGGCGTTTCGACTGTCCAACGTATCGCCCTGGCCTTTTGGTGCGGCACTGGCAGGCACCGCCCGGATCGACCGCGCGCCTGGAGAGCCCTTTCGCCTCGAACTCCACAATGTGTCAACGCCGCGAGCAGCGCGCGGCACGGCGCCCCTCGAAGGAGATGTGGAGTTTTTCATCGCCGGGAACCGGTGGCGGGCCAACCAACGCTCGCGCGTCGGCGCCACCATTGTCGAGGGGCGCATTGGTGGTATCTGGAACCGGCAACAGGCTAAGCAATCGACATTCGAAGGGGATCTCACTCTTCGGTACTGGCGACGTCGCCGAGGCGTCGGGTTATGCCGCCCTCTTCGGCCTTGAAACTCCGGAAGTCGTCCGCAACACGCGCGGCCCGATGGAGGCCAACGTCAAGATCGGTGGGATTTTCACCGAACCGCGGTTTCTCGGCTTCGCGCGGAGCGATGGTCTGAATGTCCCTGCGATCGGGGCGACAGCGGTCACCGCAAACTTCGATGCCTCCGCACGCGCGCTGAACTTCACCAACATCGACGCGACCGTCAATTCATCCCACATCACAGGTGAGGTGCTGGCGAATCTTGCGACACGTCGACTCGAGGGTTCACTGAAGGTCGACACACCCTCTGCCGCCGATTTGCTCACCGCCCTGCCCGAAACGCTTCGCCTGCAAGGACCACTTGCTGCGACCGCTGTGCTTGGAGGCACTGTCGATGCTCCCGAAGTCGCTGCAGAAGTCACCGGGAGCGGACTGACCCTGGCTGGACAGCCAGTGGACTCGCTGATCGCCAAAGCGCGCGTGATCGATGACGGCGTGAATATCGAATCGTTGGAGATCCGCCAGGGTGCCGGGACGTTGCGAGCCACCGGGAGGTATGCCTGGACAACGCGTACTTACAACGTAGACGCGAACGGCCAGAACCTCACCTGGCGTGGCACGCTCGCGCGCCTTGGTGATGCTGAAGCCCGATTCGGCCTCAAGTTTTCCGGTGCCGGCGACATCGATCGGCCAACGGGCGAAGGCGTTCTCGAGTTCAACGTGCTCGGAGGGCTGGCCGGAGAGCTGATCAACCAGGGTGTCGCCAACGTGCGTCTCAACGGCGAGACGGCGCTCGTCACCGGGCACATTCCGTCGCTCGGCGCCTTCATCAGCGCAACCCTTACGCCGCGTCAACCGTTCTCCTATGACGCTGTTGTCGTCATGAACCGCATCGATCTGGTACCGGTGGCCACGCTTGCCGGCCTGCGTCCGGGCCATATCTCGGGCACAGCGAGTCTCAGCGCGACGGCAAAAGGTGAGCTGTCGAACATTGCCAGCTCGCAGGCCTTCATCAATCTGCAGGACATCCAGGCGGATACCGCGGGGGTCCCGGTGCGGTTGGCGTTGCCCTCGCGGCTCTCATGGGACGGAACGGCTCTGACGATCGACACCCTTGATGTGTCTGTCGGTACCGGAAAATTGCACGCGTCCGGCCGACTCGGCGAAGGTGGCATCAACACGGCTCGATGGCAAAGCACGTTTGCCGGAGAGCTGGGAGATCTGTTGAAGATCGGACGGCCTTTCGGCGTGCCGACCGAGCTCGAGGGTTTCGGTCCTGTGACCATTGCCTGGCAGTCCACTGGCGGCCTGGATCGATCGACTGCCACCGTCCAGCTCGCCGGTGGGAGCCTGGCTTGGGGAAGCCTGCCGGCAATGCGTGACCTCGCGCTCGATGCCGATTTCGACGGCACCACGCTGGACATCACTCGGCTGACCGGCCAATGGCAGGACGGCAGCATCGAGGGCACCGCGTCTATTCCTCGGGCAGTCCTCGAGGCCCGAGAGGTTGCCAGCCCTCTGCTGCCGGCCACACAAGCCGGTTTCGCCAAGCTTCGCGTCGTGGGCCTCAGCGAGTCTGCGCTCGCGCCGTGGTTGAGCCCCGCAGCACTCGCGAGCATCGACGGACGCGTGTCCGGCACCCTCGACGCGCGTATCGAGCGTGCCTCTCTCGAGGGTGTGACGGGCACGCTGATCCTCGACGAAGCAGACTTCACGCTCGCTGGCGTCAAGGTCGCGCAGGTCCACCCGTCAGTGCTCGAGGTTGCAGGCGGTTTGCTGACCATGAAAGACGTGTCCTTCAACGCGGGGGGAAGTCCACTCACCTTGACGGGAACCGTTCGGGTCGCGCCGACGGACAAGCAGCAATTGAGCCTCGAGTTGCGCGGGATGGCAGACCTGCGAATTCTCTCGGCCTTTGCCCCCACGATTGCGACCGATGGCGAGGCCAAGGTGAATGTCGGCATCGGCGGGCCGCTCCGGACACCGGTCTTCAACGGTCGCATCGATGTCGCCGATGCGGAAGTCGCCATCCGCGAGCCACGGGTGCTAATCTCCGAGCTCAATGGAACGATAGCGTTGGACGGCCAACGGGTGTTGCTCGACAGCCTGCGTGGGAGCGCGAACGGCGGGCAGCTGACGTTGGACGGTGGGTTTCTGCTTGAAGGGTTCCGGCCTGCGAGCGGAGGTTTGACCCTTGTAATCGAAGGCGCGGCCCTCGAGTATCCGGCTGGATTGCAAAGCGAAGCGGACGCGCTCGTGACCCTACGGCCGAGCCCCACCGGATGGAGTCTGACTGGCGACATCAACGTCGAGCGCAGTGTCTACAACGAAACGATCAGCCTTCCTGCGCTGCTTGCCGCACAACGGACCCGGGCGCCGACTGCGGGTGGCGACGACACCTGGGGTGAACGACTGCGACTGAATTTGTTCGTGTCGACGCAGCAGGACTTGCGCATAGACAACAACTACGGCCGGCTCGAAGCTGGCGCCGGGTTGCGCGTGCTGGGCACGGTGGCAGACCCCGGCCTTTCGGGCCGCGTCACCTTGCGCGAAGGCGGTGAGGTCTATCTGGCGGGCAACACCTTTCACCTGTCACGCGGCAGCATCTCGTTTACCAATCCCAACCGCATCGTGCCCGAGTTCGACGTCGAGTTGCGGGCGCTGGTATCTGGAAGCGAACTCATCGTGACGCTTGAAGGGCCGCTCGATCGTCTCGAAACCGACGTGCGATCGTCGGATCCGACCGTTGATTCGCGCGAGGCGATCGCTATGCTCTTCGGCGGCTTCACCGGCGAAGATGCGGTTACGCTGCTCTCGGCGGAACTCCTCGGCGCGACAGGCAGGGCGATCGGTCTCGACACACTGCGCGTACAGCGCGGGCTGGAGACCGACGAGTTCAGGGCCGATCCGGGACTGATTGCGACGGAAACCGATCCCTCCACGAGGTTGACGCTCTCCAAGCACGTGCGTCCGGATGTTGAACTGATTTTTTCGCAAAGTCTCAGGGAGAGCGGTGGGTTAACTGCGATCGTCAGCTACAAACCTCGGCGCAACATCGAGATTCGCACGGTGTCTGATGACAACCTCGATCGTTCTGTCGCGCTTCGTCATGAGATTACGTTTGGCGGAGGCCGGGCGGCTGACGCCTCCAGCTCGGGCAAGCAACCTCGCGTCACCGCAGCCACAATCTCTGGCGAATCTCGTCGGCCGCCCGCGGAGTTGATTGCTCTCCTGAAACTGAAGGAGGGCGATGACTTCGATTTCCACAAGTGGCAACAGGATCTGGATGCCTTGCGTGAGGAGTATCACGAGCAGAACTTCTACGAAGTCCGCGTACGAGGCACGCGACAGATCAGCGACGATGGCCAGACGGTGGCGCTCGATTATCGGATCGAGCCTGGACCTGTTGCGGAGCTCGTGATCGAGGGCCATCCACTGGAGCCAGAGCTGGAAGACGACATTCGCGAAGCCTGGATGCGGACCATCTTCGACCGTTTCTTGCTCGAAGACATTCGCACCCGCATCCTCCGGCACTTGGTCGAAGAGGACATGATCGGCGCCAAGGTAGACGCAGTTGTCGCGGTCTCGACGCCCGACCGCAAGCAGATCCGGGTCACGGTCATTGCCGGCACAGCAGTGCGACGCCGCTCGGTCGCTTACAGCGGGAATGCGGTGTTCGATGCAGACCCGCTCGACACCGCGATCTTCGATGCCGGGTTGAGCGTGGATGGCTGGCTGGATGTTCGTAAGATTGCTGAAGCCGTCGAGAACTTTTATCGAAGCCAGGGCTACCTGTCGGTCACGGTCAAGGCCGATGAACCCCGAGTGCAGGGGCAGGACGGTGTGCTGCCCGTCCTCATCGACGAGGGCCGGCGATTTGTTATTGGGTTGCTGACATTCCCAGGCGTCAGCCCGAACCGTCTCGCAAACGTCGCGGGGGCCGTCCGGCTGGATTCCGGCGTGCCTTTCGTAACCGCGGAACTCGATGCGGCACGCCAGCGCGTCGAGGATCTCTATGCCACTGAGGGATTCAACACAGGCCAGATTGAGGTGAACTCGCAGCCAGATCTGGATGCGGGGTCTGTCGCCGTTGAATTCGCGATTCTCGAGGGAGTGCAGCAGGTGCTGCGGGAGGTAACGACGGAAGGCGCGACGCGAACGCGCGCGGGGGTTGTCCGTCGCGCACTCCGGCTTCGCATCGGCGAGCCCGTGAACCTTGCGGACTGGTCGCAGGCACGCAAGCGCATGTACGACACCAACGTCTTCCGGCAGGTTGACATTGAGCCGGTGCCCATCGAGCCGACGACCGAAGAGTCGGCGGCGGGCATTCAGCCGGTGCGTGCCGTCGTCCGCCTCGTTGAGTATCCGGTCTGGCGGCTGCGCTACGGCGCGCAGTTCAACGACGAACAAGCGGAATTGCCTGACCCCGACGGCGACCGGCGACTGCAAAACATCGGGATTCTTGCAGACCTCCAAAATCAAAACGTGTTTGGCCGCGCGATCACGGCCGGCATTGCGGCTCGATATGAGCGGGACCGGCAGTCGGGAAGCCTGTTCACGTCGAACGCCTCGTTCTTTGGCCTCCCGATCAGATCGAGTGGCTTCATTTTTACGTCACGGCAGCGATTTCTCGTCGATACCGAGATAGCCAGCATCAATGAGCGTTTTGGCGTGAGCGCCGAGCAGCGGTGGCGGCCATTTCGGTATTCGGAGCTGATCTGGGGCTATCGCTTCGAACGGACGCACGTATTCGATCCCACGCCGGGAGGCGATCCCTTTCCTTTGGACGCGGTGCTCAACGTGTCTCGCTTGACGGCCACTGTGGTGCTCGATCGTCGGGATAATCCCTCTGACCCCACGCGTGGATGGTTTACGTCAGCGAACTGGGACCAGGCCGTGCGCGTCCTGGGGTCTGACTATGGCAACGGGAAGCTGCTGCTGCAGCAGTCGATCTACCGCGGATTGGGCCCGGTCGTCCTGGCCGGCCGCGCCCAGCTAGGCAGCGGGTATGGCGAGCAGGCTCTGATCCGGTCGGATCGATTTCTGCTCGGTGGAGCCACGACCGTGCGCGGTTACGGTGAGAACACGCTCGGGCCGCGAGATTTCCTTGATCTTCCCGCGGGTGGCGATGCGCTGCTTGCCCTGAACGGCGAAATGCGATTCCCCGTCCGCGGATGGGTTCAGGGGGTCACGTTCATCGATGCCGGAAACGTGTTCGCCACGCGTGGAGACTTGTCGTTCCGCGACCTGGCGATTGGCTACGGCATTGGCCTGCGACTCGCGTCACCGTTCGCGATGCTCCGCATTGATTTTGGCATTCCCGCCGAGACGCTCTCACTCGATCGACCCGCCAATCAGTTGAAGAGTGGTCGATGGTACTTTGGCATTGGGCACATTTTTTAGTTGCCAGTTACCAGTTACCAGTTCAAAGGGCGCTGTTGTTCTTGAACTGGCAACTGACAACTGGAATCTGACCTCCGCAGAGCGAAGCTTCCGTCACGGCCGCAGCGCTCGCAGAATCGCCATCACGCTCGAACGCTCGGGGGCTTCGGGGGCCAGACGCACGAACGTCTCGAGGTGATCGGACATCTTGGCGATCTGTCTGATCCGCTGATTGGCGAGGCCGGCGTAATAGTGTGCGTAGGCGAAGTCGGGTCTGAGCTCGGTGGCGCGGCCGAAGGCCTCGGCGGCTCGCTCGAAATTCTCCTGTCGGCTTGCAACCAGACCCAACTGGTAATGGGCGAACGGATGCTCGCCGTTGATCTCAACCCCGCGCGTGGCCGCTGCCATTGCGGCGTCGGTGTTGCCAGCGAGGAGCTCGGCGCCCGACTCGCCGATCGCCTTCCACGCCTCGTCTGGCGCTTCTCTGAGGCGTGCGTACTCCTCGCCCGCGCCTCCGCCGTCGTCTTTCTTGATCAGCGCCTGCGCGGCAAGATAAGTAGACTCTGGATTGTCACGCTCGCCGGCAGCACGCTGCACAGCTTCATCCAGCGCACCGCGCTCCAGAAGCTTCTGCACTGACGCATCCTGTTTGGCGGCGTCGATGGTGCCCGCGCAAGCAAGCACCACGGCGGTCAGAACACCTGATCTCGATATGAGCCTCTTAACAAACATGGAATGCTCCTGACTCAACTCTGCAACGAACATGTCTCAGAAGAAAGCCAAAAGGAAAAACAATTGTCGGGACCGGAGACCAAAGACCGGAGACCGGAGACTGGAATGGAGCCTGCTGAGATAGCCGAGCTAATCGAACGTGTGATGACAGGCGATCCGTGGCACGGGTCGAACGTCAAGCAAATCCTCGCCGGTGTGACGGCCAACGCTGCCGCCGAGCGTCCACTGAATGGCGTCCACAGCATCTGGGAGCTGGTACTGCACATGACCGGCTGGGCGCGCGAGGTGACAGCTCGGATGGGTGGGCGTGCCGCGCAAGAGCCGGAGGAGGGGGATTGGCCAGATATTGGCCAACCCACTGCCGACCGTTGGCGCGGAGCGCAGTCGGCACTCTTCACGGCACATGTCGATCTCATCGCCGCGGTACGCAAGGTGGATGCTGCGTCGCTCGAGCGGCCGGTCATGGACTTTCGCGACAATGCCATGGGCACGGGGCTCACTCACTACGTAACCCTTCACGGCATCATTCATCACACGGTGTATCACGCTGGCCAGATCGCGATGCTCAAGCGGGCGCTGGGATGAACTATCTCCTTTGATTGCAGAGACTTTCATCCTTGATCGATGACGATCGGCCAGCCTGAAGGCCGGCCGCCACAGCGAGAATGGGTTACAATGGAGCTCCACTCGCTTCTCGGCCTCACCGTAGAGGCCGGCCATTATGCCGGCCTGCCGATGACCGCCGATGAAAGATTCGAATTACCACGCCGTGATCCCTGAGAAATGTCCGATCAAAAATTGAAAATTGCCGTCTTCATCGATTTCGATAACGTCGAAATCGGTGTCAAAACCACCCTGGGCCGCCAGTTCGATGTCGGCGCCGTGCTCGAAGCCATCAAGGAGCGCGGAGAAATCATCACCAAAATCGCTTACGGCGACTGGAAGCGAGCCGGCGACTACGGCCGCACCATGTCGCAGCATGCCGTCCGCCTCGTGCAGCGTGTCATGACGCCCGGCGGCGACAAGAACGGTGCTGATATCAACCTCGCGCTCGATGCGCTCGAGATGGCTTTTACACACGCCCACATCAACGCGTTCGTCATCGTCGGCGGCGACAGCGACTTCATCACGCTGGTCGAAAAACTGAAGCAGTACGACCGGAAAGTGTTTGTCGTCGGTGGTCGTGCCTTCAGCAGCCAGGTGATGCAGAAGAACTGCACGGAGTTCATCGCGTACGAGAACATCGCCGGCGCGGGAACTGGCGCGGCTCGCCAGAGCGGCACTGTGCGCTCTGATCGCGGACGGGCAAGTGGTGCGTCGATCGAACAGGCTTTGCCACTCGTGAAACGTGCACTGAAGGTTCTGAACGAGCGCGAGGTCTCGCCGCAGTTGGGGCTGTTGAAGAGCACGCTGCTGCAACTCGACTCGTCGTTCTCGGAGCGTGACTACGGCTCGAGCACATTCCGTGACTTTGCGGAAAAGCTCGAGCAACGCGGATATGTCACGCTCAAACACTCGGGCAGGACGACGATTGTCGAACTCACCGAATCCGGCAGTCGCGACGAGGGGCGGCCGGAGGGGACTGAAGTTGGCGGGGGGACGGAGGTCCCGGCAGTTACGGAGGTTGGCGCCGGGACGGAAATGGCCATGGGGACGGAGGTCGGGCCCCAGGTACTCGCTCGCCGATGGTGTTGCCTTGGTTCGCGCGGTGCTTGCGGAGGCCACGACGCCGCCTCGTTGGCCGATGTATCTGCGGCAGATGAAGCAGTTCATCCGCGCGGCGCGGCCGGACTTCGACGAACGTCGCTTCGGATCGCTGCCCGAGCTGTTGCGCGCGTGTCAGAAAGACGGTCTGCTCAGGCTCGAACGCGACCGTCAGGGCGGGTTGCGCGCGTATGCCGGCGCAGCCAAGCCGTCGAACGTCCCGCATGGGTGGGGGAGCCTCGAAGTGTCTGCGCCCGGTCCCGATGGCGACAGCGCCGAGACGCCGACGATTCTGCACGACGCCTCACCCGAAGAGTCGTCTCCTGTTAGCGAGAGCCTTGCCGCGCCCGAAGCAGCGCCCGAACTGGAGCCAGACGATCAGCTGGCCATGTTTGGACCCGTCTCCCCAGCCGATCCGGAACCAACTCCGCGCCCTCGACGCGCCGCCAGCGGTGCTGCAGGCACCAAGGCGAAACGTGCCCGGCCGACGCGAACGAAGAACGAGGAACGAAGAACGAAGGGCGTCAACAAAGAGCGTGCAACCAGGAACGTCAACGACGAACGGCCCCGCGCGCGGGCGACGAGAGCGAGGAAATCCACGGCGGATGGTTCCTAGTTCCGTTCACGGCTCCGCGTACACGGTCTGCACATATCCTCCTGCGCGGGTCCATTGCACGCGCCGCGGCGGCAGCATATCGGGACGACCTGGCCGGTGGAAGTAGACGAGGATCTCCGCGTAACTGTCTTTGACCGGATCAGCGATCTGATGTGCGATGGCGACAGCCTCATTCAGAAAGCGGGTTTCGACGTGCGCGATGAACACTCGATGCGCCGAGCGATGTTCGGTGACCACCCAGCGCGCCCACTCGTTGGGATTCCGGCGGACCGGCGCAATCGGCATGGCGTTCGACGTGCCTGCACGTGAGCGTGATAGCTCGTACCCGATGAAACCGAGCACACCGGTCATCCCCGCCGCTGCCAACCAGATCGCGACCAGAAAGGTCCGCGCCATGACCTTCATTCTCTTCGCGTTTTGCCTTACGCCTTTCGCCTTTTGCCTTTTACCTTGAACATGATCCTCCATCTCACAAATGGCTCGTCGGTCATTCCTCTCATGCACGAGGCAGACATCGATGGCCCCATCGTCCCGTGGGATGATGTCCTACACGAGGGTCCGGTGCCGGCGGGGCTCAACATCGCCGCCATGCGTGAGCGTCGGGCGGAATTTCTCGCCAGCTGCGGATGGGGCACATACGATGAGATCGAACGAGGTCTCCGGAAGCGCGATGCAGTGCTCGGGAATGGGGTGGCGGTCTCGCCCCCGTTCGACGAGATTGTCCTGTGGTTTGAGCACGATCTCTATGACCAGCTCCAGGTGCTGCAAATCCTTGATCGGCTGCCACTCGACGGCACGCCTCGCGTGACCGCAGTACCAGACGATGAGTATCTGGGCATGTTGCCTGCCGCACGCTTTCAGGGACTCTATGCCGCGCGCCGCGATGTGACGTCAGCGCAACGTCTCACGGCGCGTGACGCATGGACAGCCTTCCGTTCAGCCGACCCGCGCGCGATCGTTGATGTGCTGCCGCGGGTGAGTGATTTGCCACATCTTGGCCCCGCGTTGCAGCGCCATCTCGAGCAGTTTCCTGCGACGAGCAACGGGCTGTCTCGGACCGAGCAACAGGCCCTGGAAGTCGTCAGCGGTGGTGTCACCAATGTTGGTGATGTGTACTTGAAGGCCAACCACGCGCGCGAACCAGCGGTGTTCATGGGCGACGCGGCATTTCTTGTCCACCTCGAGCCGTTGTTGCGAGCCTCTCGTCCGCTGCTGCGCCGAAAAGCCAACCTCCGTCCCCGAAACCTGACGCTTGCTGACGAAGTGACGCTGACCGACGACGGGCGTCGAGTGTTGAACGGCGATCTCGATCGCGTCCGAGCGTGCGGGATCAACCGTTGGCTCGGCGGCGTGGAGCTGACGGGCAATGGTCCTGTTTGGCGGTGGGATCACGAGCGACAGACGATGAGGCTCGCGTAACGGGTGCGACAGGTGCGCTAGGTGCGATGGGTGCGACAGGTGCGGTGCGGTGCGATGGGTGCGACAGGTGCCGTGCGGTGCGATGGGTGCGACAGGTGCCGTGCGGTGCTCAGGTGCGCTGGTGCAAAGGTGCCGCAGGTGCGTGCGCCAGTGCGCTACCCGTGCACTACACGTGCACCGGTGCACCACCCGTGTAGCACCCGTGCACCCGTGCACCGCACCGCACCTCTCGCACCTGACGCACCCGTCGCACCCAGCGCACCTGTCATAATCTTCCCCCGTGCCGTACACCGCTAAAGACATCACCGTCCTCGAAGGGCTCGAACCGGTTCGCAAACGACCTGGCATGTACATCGGCGGGGTCGGATCGGCAGGTTTGCATCATCTCGTCTGGGAAACTCTCGACAACGCGATCGACGAGGCGATGAACGGGCACGCTTCGAACATCCGCGTCACGTTGCATAAGGAGGGCTCGTCCATCACGGTTGAAGACGATGGCCGCGGCATTCCTGTGGACCTGCATCCCAAGACGAAGAAGACGGCCTTGGAGGTGATTTTCACGGTCCTCCATGCAGGCGGGAAATTCGAGACGAGGAACTACAAGACAGCCGGTGGCCTCCACGGGGTGGGCGCAAGTGTTGTCAACGCGCTATCCCGTGATCTGGTCGCCACCGTCAAGCGCGAGGGTCAGCAGTGGGAAATGCGGTTCAAGCAGGGAAAGCCGGTTGGCGGCTTGAAGAAGCTTGGTGCAGCGCGCGGCACGGGCACCGCCGTGTTTTTTCACCCGGACCCGACGATTTTTCCCAAGATTGAGTTCGACCCGGCGACGATTCGCGATCGTCTGGAAGTCGCCAGCTACCTGCATCGCGGCGTAAAAGTCATCTTCGAAGATGAAACATCCTCCTCCAAGGTCGTGTTTCATCACGACGAAGGACTGATCGACTATCTGAAAAAGATCGTTGGCGAGCGTGGAGGCAAACCGGTGCACGAAGCGCCGTTCGTCTTGGAGAAGGACAACGGTTTAAAGGCGGAGCTCGTGCTGCAGTGGACCGAGTCCACCGACGAGCACCTGCGCAGTTACGTCAACGGGATTCCGACCGGTTCCGGCGGCACGCATGAGAACGGGTTTCGGGCCGGTCTCGGCAAGGCCGTCCGCAACTACATCGAGACGCATAACCTCACACCGAAGGGTGTGACGCTGACCGCCGAGGACATCCGAGAAGGGCTGACCGTCGTTCTGTCCATTTTCATTCAGGAGCCTCAGTTTCAGGGGCAGACGAAGGATCGCCTGAACAATCCCGAGATGCTCTCCGCCGTGGATGGCATGGTTCGCCCCGCACTCGAGCACTGGCTCAATCACAACCAGTCGATTGCCGAATCCATCGTCGCGCGGATCATTCTCGCCGCCCGCGCCCGCGAGGCCAGCCGTGCGGCGCAGCAGGAGGTGGTCCGCAAGGGACCGACGTCCGGCCGCGTCACGCTGCCGGGCAAGCTCTCCGATTGCACGCATCCCGGATCGATCACGAGCGAGCTGTTCGTCGTGGAAGGGGATTCGGCGGGCGGATCCGCCAAGCAGGGTCGCGACCGTGCGCGTCAGGCGATTCTGCCGTTGCGTGGCAAGGTGATGAACACCGAAGGCATGGCCACGGGCAAGGTGCTCGAAAACAAGGAGCTTTCAGATCTCGTGACCGCCCTGGGGTGCGGCGTGGGCAAGAGCTTCGACGCATCGAGGCTCAGGTACGGAAAGGTCATCATCCTCGCCGACGCGGACTCCGACGGTCATCACATCGCGACGCTGCTCCTGACCTTCCTCTATCGCCACATGCCGCAGCTGATTGCAAACGGCAAAGTCTACCTCGCACAGCCGCCGCTGTATCGCATCGATATCGGCAAGGAGACGTTCTGGGCGCTCGATGAAGCGCAGAAAAACCAGATCGTGAAGCAGAAGTCGGGCCGCGCGACCCCGGAAATCACGCGATTCAAGGGTCTCGGCGAGATGATGCCCAAAGTACCTGTGGGAAACCACGCTCAATCCTCGCTCGCGACGCCTGTTGCGCGTGGACGTGTCCGATCAACTGGTCACCGATCGCGTGATCAACGAGTTGATGGGGAAGGATGCGTCGGCGCGCTTTCGCTTCATTATGGAAAGGGCGGAGGAAGCGCAGGAGCTGGACGTCTAGACACGACGGGAGAAGGCAGAAGGCAGAAGGCAGAAGCAAGAAGAGACAAGCGCAGAATGCCGTTTCTCGTCATTTACCTCGTCGGGGTTGTGATCGGGCTTGCCGTGATGCGCGATCGGTGGCCGGCGCGCGTCGCGACGTCGATGGTGTGGCCGTTGGGACCAATAGCGTTTGTCGTCGTTGTCTCCATCCTTCTCGTCACCGCTGCGATCCTGTGGCCCATCCCGGTACTAGGCACGGCCGCGCTTCTCGGTGTGCTGATCGCGCTGCTGACGTAGAATCACTTGTTCGGTTATGTCCGATGCGGCCCCGCTGAAGAAATCTTCCCCGTTCGATCGCTCGCTCGTCGAAGGTCCCATCAGCCCTGCGGTGTGGAAGCTCGCCTGGCCGACGATGGTGCAGAACCTCGTCGCCGGCATGCAGGGCGTGATCGATCACGTGCTCGTCGGGCAACTCATCGGGTACACCGCCAACGCCGCCATCGGTGTCAGCTGGCAGATCTTCCTGGTTGTCATCGTCTTCATGGCGTCGCTGTTCACGGGCCAAGCCGTGCTGGTGGCCCGGTTTGCGGGCGCCGGGGACTCCGATCGCGTCAACCGCGTCGTGCAGCAGGCGGCGATGACCTCGCTGGGGATGTTCGTCGTGATGGCAGCGGCTGGCTACGTCATGGCGCCGAGGCTTCTCGATCTGGTCAACGCAGCGCCCGACGTCAAACAGCACGCACTACCGTTCCTCCGCATTAGCTTCATTGGCAGCATCGGCATGTTGTTCTTTTTCATGCTGACAGCGGCGATGCGCGCCGCGGGCGACGCGCAGACACCACTCCGGCTGGGTGTCACGATGACGATTCTCAATGTCGTCCTCAACGTCCTGCTGATTCGGGGCGTCGGCCCGATTCCGGCGCTCGGCACGGCCGGCTCCGCACTTGGAACGGCCATCGCGTCCGCCACCGTCAGCGCCTACGCGCTGTGGCATCTCTTCAAAGGCGACTGCGTCATCCGATTCTCGCGCCACATGGACTGGCGGCCCGACTGGGCGATCATCCGGTCGCTGTTTCGCTTTGGCCTGCCGACAGGCGTGCAGGGGATTGCGATGAACGTCGGCGGCGTGCTCCTGCTTCGCTTCATCGGATCGCTCGAGCAGAGCGCCGCAGCGCAGGCGGCGTATGCCATTGGTTACACCGAGCTGTTTTCAATGATCACGTGGACGTCCGTCGGTCTGATGGGCGCTGCCGCGACAATTGCCGGCCAGAACCTGGGCGCTGGCCATCCCGAGCGCGCGATCGCCGGCGTCCATGCTGCCGCTTTACTCGGCCTGACCGTTGCGGCGATTGTCGGCTTGATGTTTGTCGCGTTTCCACACGCGCTGCTGGGTATCTTCGGCGCGACCGAGCCCGATGTTGCAACGCTCGGCGAGAACCTGCTGATGTACCTCGCGGTTTCAGGGTTCTTCATCACTACCGCGCTGGTTTACACGGGAGGACTGCAGGGTACCGGCGACACCAGAAGCCCTCTGTTCATCACGCTCGCCTCACAAGTGGCGATTCCTATCGGCTTGTGTGCGATCATCCAGTCGCTTCGCCAGCTGGAATCGACAGACATCTGGCTCGCAATTGTCCTCGGCCATTTCACGCGGTGCGTCCTCAGCGTGCTGCGCTTCCGACAGGGCAAGTGGCGTCACATCAAGGTGGAGGTCGAAGGGGCACGGGCGTGACTACGGTCAGGCATATGCCACGGAGACGGGAGACGGGGAGAAGAAAAAGCAAGCCACGAAATGCACGAAGTCACGAAAGCTTGCCTGCAATTGGTTTCTTCGTGATTTTCGTGCCTTCGTGGCGATCATTCGCTTCTCTGTGTCCATGGCCCGTACGACTCCCTCCGCTAGAATGAAGGTTTGAGCTGTCGCATGAGACGGTAAGGAGTTTCTCGAATGTCAGCACCCTTCAACGGCATCCGCCGCGTGCCGCCCCCACAAAACGATCCAAACCTGACTTACGCGCCCGGCACGCCGGAACGTGCCGCGATCAAAGCCAGACTGACCGAGATGGCCGCCGAGCGGATCGAGATTCCGGTCGTCATTGGTGGTTGCGAGGTCCGCACGGGGAGAACCGCGCGGACGGTGATGCCGCATGAGCACGCGCACGTGCTTGCCGACTGGCACAAAGCCGGCCCAAACGAGGTTCAGCAGGCGATCAAGGCCGCCGCCGACGCACGCCGCGAATGGGCCAACTGGCACTGGGAAGATCGCGCGGCGGTCTTTCTTCGCGCAGCGGAGCTACTGACGACAACCTGGCGACAAACCCTCAACGCCGCGACGATGCTCGGGCAATCGAAGACCGTGTTTCAGGCGGAGATCGACTCGGCGTCCGAGCTCGTCGACTTCTGGCGATTCAACGTGAACTTTGCAGAGGAGCTCTTTCGCGAACAACCCCTCAGCTCGCATGGGGTGTGGAACCAATCCGACTATCGCGGGTTGGAGGGGTTTGTTTATGCGGTGACGCCGTTCAACTTCACCGCCATCGGCGGCAACCTGCCAACTGCGCCCGCCTTGATGGGCTGCACGGTGATCTGGAAGCCCGCCTCGAGCGCCATGCTCAGCTCGCACTACATCATGAAGCTGCTCGAGGCCGCAGGTCTGCCGCCGGGCGTCATCAACTTCGTGCCCGGCGACGCGGCCGAAATCTCCAGTCAACTCCTCGATCACCCAGACTTTGCGGGAGTTCACTTCACTGGATCCACGGGCGTCTTCAACAGCATCTGGCAGCGCGTCGGCCAGAACATCGGGAAGTATCGTTCGTATCCGCGGATCGTCGGTGAGACTGGCGGCAAAGACTTTGTCGTCGTCCACGCGTCTGCCGATCCACAGGAGGTGGCCGTCGCACTTGTCCGCGGCGCGTTCGAATATCAGGGCCAGAAGTGCTCGGCAGCCAGCCGCGCGTATTTGCCGCGGTCGCTGTCGCGCGACGTGAAGGCACGAATGTCGGACATGCTTGCCCAGCTCACCATGGGCGACGTCCGGGACTTCAGCAATTTCATGGGCGCCGTGATCGACGACAAGGCGTTCAAGAAAATCTGCGAGTACATCGATGATGCACGGAAGAACGCGACGATTCTGAATGGCGGCGGATGCCATGGCGACGAGGGTTACTTCGTCGAACCGACCGTCGTCGAGGCGAAGACGCCTGACTACCGGCTGATGTGCGAGGAGATCTTCGGCCCTGTCCTGACCACCTATGTGTACGACGACAAGGAGTGGTCGCAGATCCTGAAGACCGTCGACGAAACGTCGCCCTACGCGCTGACCGGGGCCGTGTTTGCCAGGGACCGGCGGGCGGTTCACGAAGCGCTTCAGGCGCTCCGAAACGCCGCAGGCAACTTCTACATCAACGACAAACCGACTGGCGCGGTCGTCGGTCAGCAGCCATTCGGCGGCGGAAGAGCCTCAGGCACCAACGACAAGGCCGGGTCGAAGATGAACCTCCTTCGCTGGGTAAGCGCACGCAGTGTAAAGGAAACGTTCGCGCCGCCCCGCGATTTCAGATACCCATTCATGGCAGAGGAGTAGAGTCAGGGCCCAGGCCACAGGCTCCAGCCTCATGCCGTGGGTCGTGGGTTGTGGGTCGTGCGTCGATATAATCATCAGTTGTCATGACCGCGATTTCGTCCAGCGAGAAAGCTCGCGAGGCGCTTCGGCGCGAGCACGGCGTTCAGTTGGTCACATCTGCGCAGGAAGGGTTCGCCGCCGAGGATCTGCCGCCCGGCGTCTACGGCTTTACGAGCTCCCCCGCGCTGGCGTCGCCGCTGTTTACCATTCGGCACTATCGAAATTTCGAGATTCACCGGCTAGCGAATGGCCGGACGGCGGTCATCGGCTTTCTTACGCCAGCGGAAGCCACCCAGGTGGGTGAGGCAAACCGCGCCGAGCCGGTGACCGTGATGCTGCACCCGGACGCGGAAGGTCAAGCGACCGCAATCGTGTCGTTGCCATACGATCGGGTGGTGCACCACCGGCAGTATTCCATCCGCAACGCGGCGGCCATTGCGCTGCAGGTCAGGCCTGCCGACGAGTCGATGGCTGTCTGAACGCCGCCCGCGGTTAGAATCTCGTCGTGCGAACCTCTGGCAAGGCCCTTCTGCTCGGATTGCTCGTCGCGCTGGTAGTTCCGGCCACGACGGCCGGCCAGGCCGCGTCTGCTCTCACCGCCGACCAGCGTCGAGAGTTCTTGCTCAAAGCCGACGTCGTTGCCTCGCGCCCGGCCGGCAAAGGCATCACCGGATCGCTGCGGCTCACGCTGAGCGACGGCACTGTCACGCACGATGCGGGCTTTCAATCGATCGACGATCGAACCTCGCCGGCGGATCGCGTGCGTGGCCGTCGACGCGCGGGGGAACTGAACTTCGCCGACTCGTACAAGTTCAACATCGCCGCATACGAGATCGCACGTCTGATCAGCCTCGACGACATGATGCCCGTCACCGTGGAGCGAAGGATCAAAGACAGGATCGGGTCTCTCACGTGGTGGGTGGACGATGTGATGATGGATGAAGTTGAGCGCGAGAAATCCAACGTCCAGCCGCCGGATTCGCTGTCCTATTCGCGGCAGCATCAACGCATGATCACCTTCGCGGAGCTGGTGCGTGACGTAGACCGCAACAAGGGCAACGTTCTCTATACCAAGGACTGGCGCGTCATCATGATCGACTTCTCGCGCGCGTTTCGGGTCGACCGCGAGCTGCGGTTTCCTGAAACGCTGCAAACGTGCGACCGGACCCTCTACGACAAGCTGCGAACCCTCGCTGACGAGGACATCCGCCGGGTGGTGGGCGGCTATCTGACGAATCGAGAGATCGAAGGCGTGCTCGCGCGCCGGAAACTCATCGTGGAACGATTTGACCGACTCATCCGTGAGCGCGGCGAGTCGCTCGTTCTGTACGACTCAGGTATGTAGCTTGCACCGCGGAGCGGCATGGCAAAAACAAGCCCTGCCCTCGGCACACCTTTACGCGACCGTCTGGAAAAACTGGCAGCGTTCGAACCCCAGGACATTCCCGTCGTCAGCCTGTACCTCAACCTGACCGCCGACCAGCGCGGCCGTGACAACTACGAGTCCTTTGTTCGCAAGGCATTCGCCGAGAGACTGAAAGCATTCACCGACAACTCAGCCGAACGCGCAAGCCTCGAACGTGATGTCGAGCGCATCGGCGCGTATCTCGCGGACGAGGTCAACCGTTCGGCAAATGGTCTGGCGATCTTCGCCGCAGCGGGCGCCGGCGAATTCTTCGAGGCGATTCCCCTCGAAGCACCGATTGACGAGCATTGGCTTTTCCTGGGCTCGGTGCCTCACTTGTATCCGCTGGCGCGCCTCGTCGATCAATACCCGCGTTACGCGTCGGTGGTACTCGACACCAATCGCGCACGCATCTTCGTATCCTGTCTCGGCGCAATTGAAAAGCGCGAAGAGGTCACCGGCGTCAAGACGCGACGCACGTCGATGGGGGGGTGGTCGCAGGCCCGCTATCAGCGTCGGGCTGAGAACTTCCACCTGAAACACATCAAGGAAGTCGTCGAAACGCTGGACCGCATCGTTCGAGCGGACAACATCCAACGTGTGGTTGTTGCGGGAGACGAGGTCGTCGTTCCGCTCTTCAAGGAGCAACTCTCTCCGCAATTGCTCGAGAAGCTCGTCGATATGGTGAAACTCGAAACATCTGCCGGCGAAAGCGAGATCGTCGAGGCGACGCTCGAAGTCCTCAGGCAAAAGGACGCTGAGTCTGATGCCGAGCGCGTTGCCGAATTGATCGGGGCCTGGCAGAGTAACGGACTTGGCGTCGTTGGTCCCGAAGCGACTTTGCGCGCGTTGCAGATGGGACAAGTCGACGAACTGCTTATGAGCGGTAC
The DNA here is from genome assembly GCA_963846425.1 of uncultured Acidobacteriota bacterium. Classification (GTDB taxonomy): domain Bacteria; phylum Acidobacteriota; class Vicinamibacteria; order Vicinamibacterales; family UBA2999; genus JACCSI01. The sequence goes on from CAWJVW010000005.1 coordinate 1,830,837, forward strand.
GCCACAGGAACTCAAGGTGGTTCAGAAGTTGCCTGATGACGCTGCCCCGGGTGATGTTGTGGCGACGACCTCAGCGCCGGCAGCGGCCGACGAACGTCAGCTGAAATTGTCCGACGAGCTTGTGACGCGGGCGCAGCAGACTGGTGCACGCATCCGCATCATCGAGGATCCGGAGTTGCTCAAGGAGCTTGGGGGCGTCGGGGCGTTGCTGCGTTACCGCATTTGATGACGCGGAAAAGGCAGGGATTACACGGACAATGATCATCCGCGGATGGTCTTTGCCGCGGAATCGATAACTTTCCGCGTAATTGCAAGCAGTGAGGTGACTAATCGTGAGCCGACAGAACAAAGTCAACCCTGATCACTACACAACCGCCGGGCGACTCTCGCCCGACGACCTCGCGCGCGAGCGATGGAAGCAGAGTGACGCGCATCCGGCCGGCGGGCGGCGACGGAACCGGAAGCCTCTGCCGCCGTGGATGCAGGATTCTTCGGGTGCCGAGGGTGCCGAGGGTGCCGAGGGTGCCGAGGGTGCCGCGGGTGCCGCAGGTGCCGCGGACGACGAAGAGGATGTATCCGCTTTGCCACCAAAACCCAAGCCGCGCCGGCGAGCAGCATCCTCAAGGGTTGCTGAGCCGACCCGCACAAGGAAGAAGGCAACACGGCGCAAGTCTGCAACGAGCAAAAGGGCGGGCGCAAAGGGGGATCGCCGGACAGCCGGCGCGAACAAAACCGCGCGCGGGCGACTGAAGGCAACGTCGCAAAAAGGCAGTGCACGACGTCGCGTATCGGCGAAGCCACGCACTAGCGGACGGGCAAAGAAGAAACGGTAAGTCAACGCAGGCATCGCGCGGGCATGTTATGGTCGCGCGCATGCCTGCAGAGATCGTCGGATTCATCGGCCTGGGCGTCATGGGACGTCCCATGGCGCGCAACCTCCTCAAGCGCGGTTTCCCACTCGTCGTCCACAACCGCAGTCAATCGTCCGTCGACGAAATCGTGGCGGCGGGTGCCACCGCTGCAGCATCCCCCGCAGAAATCGGGCGGCAGGCGCGTCGAATCATCACGATGCTCCCCGATGGCCCTGATGTCGAGCGTGTCCTCGTCGGCGCGAACGGCGTGTTCTCGACGATTCAGAAAGAAACTGTCCTGATCGATATGAGCACGATTGCTCCCGGCACGGCCCGAAGGCTTGCCGCAGAAGCCAGCGTCCACGGTGCATCAATGCTCGATGCGCCGGTCAGCGGTGGCGAGATCGGCGCCATCGATGGCACGCTCTCGATCATGGTTGGCGGCGCCTCGGCCGCGCTGGACGCCGTGCGGCCCATCCTCGAAGGCATGGGCAATCCCGAGCGCATTGTTCACATCGGCGACTCCGGAGCGGGTCAGATAGCAAAGGCCTGCAATCAATTGGTGATCGGTGGAACGCTCGCCGCCGTGGGAGAAGCGTTTGCGCTGGCTCGGAAGTCTGGCGTCGATCCCGCAAAGGTGAGGGCGGCGCTCCTCGGCGGCTTCGCCGCGAGCCGTGTGCTCGAGGTCCACGGCGAGCGTCTCCTTCAGAAGAATTTCAAGCCCGGGTTCCCGGCTCGGCTCTACCGCAAGGATCTACGAATTGTTCTCGACGCCCTCAACGAGGCGCGCGCTCCCGCCCCGGTGACTGCGCTGGTGCAGCAACTGCTCAGCGCACTTCTGGCGCAGGGCCATGAGAATCTGGATTACTCGGCGCTGGGGACCGTGTTACTGAATCTGGCGCGCGTGGAAGACTGACAATAGTTGCTGCATGTCAGCGGGAATCGGAGCAGTCACATCGATTCGGTCAGCGTTGACCGGATGGCTGAATGCCACACGCCACGCATGCAGCGCCTGTCGTGTGGGTGGGGCACCGAATCTTGGATGGCCAGATTCTGGCCCTCCATACGTCGGGTCACCAACAATCGGCCATCCCTTTGCCGCAAGATGCACGCGAATCTGGTGCATGCGGCCAGTCACCAGGCCGCATTTGAGCAAAGACACGTGGCGGTCGGGCGCGATCTCTACCGATCGCAGGCGCGCAAATCGTGTCACGCTTGGCACCCCACCGCGATCTCTCACCGTCACTCGACGCCGGTCCCAAGGATCGCGGTCGAGCGCGAAGTCGATCGTGCCCTTGGCAGGTGGACGGCCGGTGACGATGGCCAGATAGTCCTTTTCAATCTGGTTTCGATCACCCAAGCGCTGCAAAGCGGTCTGCACTTCCCGGGCCTTCGCAACCAACACAACACCCGAGGTGCCCTTGTCGAGGCGACTCAGGAGTGAGGGGGTCCATTCACCTGCGGCGTGCGCCAGCAAGGCGTTGAGCAGTGTGCCCGTCGTATTCCGAAACGCGGGGTGCGCAACCTGACCCGCCGGCTTGTTGACGATCAAGAGCGAGTCATCTTCGTAAAGCACGACCAAAGGAAGCTTTTCGGCCGTCGGCCTCCCGCGCCTGCGAGTCTCAGGTAATTCCACGCGTATGGAATCACCCGCGGCCACACGGGATGCGGCTCGGGCGACGACGGATCCGTTGATCTGAACGGAGCCGCGGGCGACGAGATGCTGCAGTCGATTCCGAGTCACGCCCGGAATGTGCGCCAGGTGGCGCAGCAGCACGCGGTCCAAGCGAATACCGATATCGCCGCGATCCGGCTTGATGGCGATCGACGCGAACGAAGGATCAGTCAAATCGGTCTCACTGTCGTTACGGAATCGTAACGCTCTGTAGTGGTGTCTTCGAGGAACATGAGGAGATGCGAATGGTCGCCGACAAAATTGTCCAATCAACGTGTGTAATTGTTGCGGAGCTCGACTTCGAGATTTCTGCGGCGTGCGCTGGCAAGCGAGTGATTCGAGAAGAAGAAATTGGTGACGCGATCGCTTTGACCGTACTTATCGAGAAATCGCTGCCAGACACCAGGCGCGCCCGACACATCGAACCCGCCCTCATGGGCGTAGCGTAGCCCTACGCGGTCGGCCTGATCCTCCAGGTCGCGGCCGTAGCCGTTCATCCAGGCCGAGAAGCCAAGGGCCGACCCGAGCTGCGCCGCGGCACGAAGTCCCCGGCTGTCGATCGCTTCAGCCGCAAGCAGTGCCGCGAGACTGCCAAACTGTCCCCACATGCCCTTGCGCATCTGGCGACGGGAGTGTTCGTGCGTGTAGTGCGCAAGCTCGTGGCCGACGACAATCGCGAGCTCGTTGTCGGTCATGTCGTCCATGATGCCGCGAAACACCCAGACGGCGCCGTTCCCCATCGCCATGGCGTTCCACTCTTTGTTGTCGATCACATACACCCGCACTTTGGATTGATCCGCGTACGGCGGCGACATCTGCCGCACGAGCCGTCTCACACGGTCGACACGACGGCCTTCGCGCTCGACCTCGCCGATCGTCGTCTTGCGGCCGCCACCATCGGCCTCGAAGGCTTCGCCGTTTCGAAGCCAGAGGCCCTCGAGCTCGTCGGTGCCTTTCTGCACTTCGCTTTCGAACAGGGCATTGCCGTTGGGCCGCACGTCGATCTCGCGGGCGAGAACCGTGCCGTCCGCCGTTCGCACGCCTTGAACACGCACTTCGTGTCCCAATGGGATGGTGGGAATGGAGGTAAACGTGCCCTTCCACTTCGTCTGCGGGTCCGCGCGGAGGCGTTGGCCGTCCACGACCAGCACGCCGGCCTTGCGCCACTCGGCGTAGCCGTCCAGCTTGATCGCATCTTGAGCCTCGACAACCGGAAAACCGGCCGTCAGGCCCACAATCAATACGCCGGCCGCGAAGATGGCCAGGCCGCGATCACCCGCCGAGAACGTTAAATTCATCAGGGTGCTCGATGCGAGATCAACTCGATATCAAACACCAGCATGCCCCGCGGCATGCCGCTCTGGCCCTTGTACGCGAGCCGTTCGGGAATCCAGAATCGTGTGCGCTCGCCGTCGACCATCAGTTGAACGCCCTCGGTCCAGCCTTCGATGACCTCGTCGAGCCCAAACGTGATGGGTGCTCCTCGTTCGACGGAACTGTCGAACATCTTGCCGTCTGTCGTCCAGCCGGTGTAATGCACGGTGACGCGGCTGCGCCGTTCGGGGTGCGACGAGCCCTTACCAGCCCGAAGCACCTTGTACGCAAGTCCCGATGCCGTTTTCTTGGCCTCGGCGGGTGGTGCGGCAACATCAGGCGGAGCGATCGCCGGCGACGCTGAGATCTCCAGCAACTCGATATCGAAAACCAGCATCCCCTGAGGGCGCTTAGGCTGCGCTTTGTACGCAAGCTCCTCGGGGATCCAGATTCGGCGCTTCTCGCCGACGACCATCAACTGAATGCCCTCGGTGAATCCCCTGATCAGCGCTCCCGCCTTGAACGTGTTGGGCACGCCGCGCGCATATGAACTGTCGAACATCTTGCCGTCCGTCGTCCAACCTGTGTACTGAACCGTCACCATGTCCTGGGCGGTTGGGTGCGCGCTGCCCGTCCCCTTCTGCAAGACCTTGAACGCAAGGCCCGAGGCCGTTTTGGTCGCGTCAGCCGGGGGTGCGGCGACATCGGCCGGTGCGGGGATGGGTTCGAACTTGGCGGCTGGACGCGCTTGGCGTGCGTCGAGTGTTTCCCCGCCAAGAATGAGACTCAACGCAGAAAGGATGATCAGGCACCGGAAGCGATAAACCATGCAATATCGTCCATCGGACGGCCTCACGGTGCAAGCGTCACATCTTTGTTATCATCCAGCCTCGAATGCCAGTGTTTCCACAGCGGTCGGAAGCGCGGGAGCTCGTGCTGTCGCCGCAGGAGCACCTGGTGGCCGGCGGCCCCGCCGAGCAGCTCGAACAGCTGATTCAAACAAGTTTCAAACAGAGCGTCCATCGGCTTTTCATCGACCTTCGCGCCGTGCCTCTGATCGACAGCGCGGGTGTCCGGGCGCTCGTGCGAGGGCACACCACCTCCGAGCGCCTCGGGCGCAAGTTTTGTCTGGTCGCGCCGAACGCAAAAGTCCGTGACGTGTTGCGGCTCTCCAATCTGGAGCAGGTGTTCACGATTAGCGATTCAGTCAGCGTGGCACGCGTGCGGCCGTGGCCGTGGTCCCGCATTGTCACGGGGGTGATGGTTGGCGCGGTTGGTGCGGCGCTGGTGGTGGCTGGCTACTGGTGGCCCGTTGCCGGCGGGGCAGGGTCAGCCGTGAATCCGTTTGGATATGCGGAAGGGCCATCGCCCGCCGCGGGACCCTCGCCGCTGATGGAGCTCGCGAAGCTGGCTGTTGCCGCAGTGATTGGCATGCTGGTGACGGTCGTGCAGCGCCACTATCGAGCGGATCGCTCGTCGAATCCGACGATCGAGCAAGCACAGGTGCTGCTTTGCGTGTCAGGCGCCTTGATGATGATCATCATCGGCAGCTCGCTGGTACGCGCCTTTGGCATCGCGGGGGCCGCGAGCATCATCCGCTTTCGCACGCCGGTCGAGGATGCACGCGACATCACCGTACTGTTCATCCTCATGGGTCTGGGCATGGCTGCCGGGCTGGGTGGCTTTGCGGTCGCCGGCCTTGGCTGTGTGTTTCTCTGCGTGATGTTCCCGATCCTGAATCTCTTCGCGTCCGACCGACCGCGGACAATGATGGTTGAGATCGAAGCCGAGGGCCGTAACTTCCCGCTCCATCATGTGCAAAAGGTGTTTGCCGTCAATCACATCGTGTTCGAGCCTCGCGAGGTCGAGCAGGGCGACCAAGCCAAGGTTCGCTACCTCACTACTCTCGCGCCGCACGATTCACTGGAAGACTTGAGCAACCAGCTGATGGACGGTGGCAAAGCAGGCATCAAGAATGTCTCCTGGTCCCCGCCCAAGCGCGTCTGACGCGACGTCGGAGCGCATCTTCATAAAGCCCGCCGAACGCCGGAAAGCGATGTTGGATGTCATCGGCGGGGCGCGCCAACGGCTCGTGCTGTCGCTATTTCGATGCAATGACTATGGCGTCCTCGATGCCATGGCCGCGGCGCTCGAGCGCGGCGTCAAGGTCGAAGCTCTCCTCACCAAACGGGCGAAGGGCGGCAAAAAGAGCCTTCGCAAGCTGTGGGAATCGCTCGAAGAAATGGGGGCGACCGTTCATCGATACGGCGATCCGGTTGTGAAGTATCACGCCAAGTACCTGGTCGCGGATGGCAAGACCGCGCTCGTGGCCACACTCAACCCAACCAGGAAATGTTTTTCGCGAACGTGGGACTTCGTCCTGACCACCGAAGAGCGGAGCGTGGTGCGCTCGCTCTCCACGCTGTTCGCACTCGATGCCGCAGGTGAGCGCCTGTTGCCGCGGCATCGCATCAACCCGCGTCTGATTGTCGGCCCCGAAGGGGCGCGCGGGCGGCTGCGCGCCCTTCTCGCAAGCGCCCGCCGCAGTATTCGTGTGCTCGATCACAAGTTGTCGGATCCGGACCTGGTCGCGCTCCTGCGCAAGCGGCGCGAAGAAGGGATTGTCGTCTCGTTGATTGGCCGACAAGCGATCGGCTCGCTCGTGCCGCATGGCAAACTGATCATCATCGACGACACGCGCGCCGTGCTTGGCAGCCTGGCGATGTCCGCGCTGAGTCTCGATTCGCGACGAGAGGTGTCAATCCTGACCGACACACCCACGGTCGTGCGCTCGCTGACGTCGTTCTACCAGGAGTTGAGCAGAAAGGCTGGAGGGTCGATTTCGGTCCTACCCGGCGATCGAGCTGCCTGAGCAACAATCGGCTGTGTGGACCGGGAGTGGTGTCTCGGTATCAGTGACAATTGTCGGCGCCGGAATCCGCGACGTTGCCCGCGACGTCGATAAAAGCCCAATCGTAGCTCGTGCGACTGAGCGTCAACCGCAGCACCCCGTGACTCGGAATGCGTGCTTGCGAATTGGGTGACATGCGCTGAAATGCGTAGAGTCGCGCCCCGCCGGTGCCGACGATGAACTGCCGAATGCCAGCAGCGTCAGAACGGCCCTCGGCGTCCTGCTTGCCAAAACGCTCGTAGAGATGGTCATGGGCAGCGACGATCACGTCGGCGCCATTGCGGTGCAGCAACTCCCACAAGTTCCGCATCGACGGATTCGGGCCGTTCGGTCCGGATGAAAACAACGGATGATGCCACACGGCCATGGAACATTGGCTGGTGTTGGCGGCCAGTTCCCTGCGCGCGAACTCGTATTGGTCCGAAGCTGGACCCACATCGACATTGGAATTCAGCATCAGGACGAGCCAGTTGGCCGCTCGGAACGAGTAGTAACCTGGCCCCGCCGCCTCGCCGAAGTACTGAAAGTAGCCGGCGGCAAACGGCGTCTCGTACTCGTGATTGCCGGGGGCGGGCCGCCAGCGCGTCCGGTTCGCACCCCACGCGGGATCGAAACACTCGATGTAGTTCCGCATGGAGCCCTGGTGATACGCGAGATCACCAGCCAGCACCACCTGACCATCGATGCCCTCCGCGAGCCGCGCGGTCTGTGCGACGGCGGGCGACCCACACTCGCCGATGTCGCCGACCGCGACAAGTGTCGCGGTCTGGGAAGACGGCGGAGGCGGTGGCGGAGAAGGACCTACGGGCGTGCGCGGAGTGTCGCTGCACGCGACGACGATCGCCAGAGCGACGCAGGCGCCGAGGCTCGCGATCGACCGTTTCCTCACTGAATTCAATCCTACCGCTCCCAATGCGGGAAGGTCTCGCCAATCGTCGTATCGGCGGGACTGAGCAGTTACAATGGCGGACCATGCGTTCTGGTCCCGGCTTCGCCTTCTATGCGCTCTGTGGACTCGCGTTGGTGCTGCCCTCGAACGCTTTCGCGCAGCCCGATCCCAAGGACGAAGGCCCGCGCACGGGTGTGCATTGGCGTAATCGGCCCTCCATCCAGTTGGGGCTGTTCCGCTTGGATCTGCGCCTGAAACTGCAATTGGACGAGCGTGTGTTCGACCCCGAAATCGGCGAAGACGACTTCGATTTTCGCGTCCGGAGGTGGGGCCTCAATGGCGAAATCGGCGATCACATCGAATTTCAAATCGAACGCGACTTTCAGCGTCTCGGACGTTGGCGGGACGTGTTCGTCAATTGGCGCACGCACCGCCAGTTCGAGGTCATGGGCGGGCGTTTCAAAGTGCCGTTCGGCCACGAGGAGCTGATTGGCATCACGGACGTGGATTTCGCGTTCCGGACGCTGGTCTCGACGACCATTCCTCCGGCACGTGACAAGGGTGTGATGGTCCATGGGCGATTCCTGCAGCGCGGTGTCACCTATCAATTCGGTGTGTTCAAGGGCGACGGCGACAACGGCCGACTGCAGGAACCGCAGTTCGTGCTGAGTGGGGAAATTCCAGGTGTCGGTCCGTCTATTGCAGGGCGGGTGACCGCGACCCCTCTGCGTCCCTTGGCGGAGACATTCGAGAACCTTCGCGTGGGCTTCGCCTACGGGGCTGCGGACATACCCGAGGGACTTAACAGTTTGCGCGGGGAAACGGTCTATGGAACAGAAGAATTCTTCGAACCCGTCTATGTGAAGGGAAGGCGCACGCGAGTGGGCACCGAAGTGAACTACACGCCCGGACCGGTCGGCCTGACGGCCGAGTGGATGCAGGCGCGTGAAGAGCGGCGCGATCAAGGGATTGGTAACAACGACCTGTCGGATGTCGTAACTACGGGGTGGTACGCAAGCGCAACGTGGCTGCTCACTGGAGAAGACAAGGAAGGCTTCAACAACCCGCGCCGATCGCTGTTTGCAGGCGGTTTTGGTGCTGTGGAAGTTGGCGCTCGTTACGAGAGGCTTGGATTTGAAAGCGCGGAAAAAGTCGGACCTGCATTCAGCAATCCACGCGCGGCACATATCCTCCCGAACAGCGACAAAGTGTGGACGTTGGGGGTGAACTGGTTCCCGAATCGCTGGGTACGCGTCACTGCCAACGGCATTCACGAAGAGTTCGAAGATCCGTTTCGCACCCCCATTCCTCGGACGCTGGAAGAGCCCGGCGAAACGAAGTTCTGGTCCGGTGTGGCACGACTACAGATCGTTTTTTGAGAGGTGGCATCATGACCGCGCAGTGGTCGGATCGTCGAAGGGTCGCGTATCTAGCGATGCTGCTCGTGGCGCTGGCGCCGGCCGCGAGTGCGCAGACGACAGCAGATCTGTTCAATCCCGACGTGGTGCAGCGCATCGATCTGCGCATCCATGAGGCTGACTGGGAAAAACTGAAGCAGAACTTCCAGGAGAACACGTACTATCCGGCTGACTTCGTGTGGAACGGTCAAACCATCTACAACGTTGGCATCCGCTCACGCGGACTCGGATCGCGCAGTGCCACCAAGCCCGGGTTGCGGGTGGACTTCGATCGGTACTCGATTGGCGGGACATTCCTGGGGTTGAAGTCGCTCGTCCTCGATAACCTCACGCAGGACCATTCTGGAGTTCACGAGACGGTGACGATGCGGCTGTTTGCGCGGCTGGGCATACCAGCTCCTCGCGAGGCGCACGTTCGTTTATATGTCAGCGAGCAGTACATGGGCGTCTACGCCGTCGTCGAATCCATTGACAAATCGTTCCTGGCACGCATCTATGGTGTGATCGCCGAGGACACGCAGAACGACGGGTACCTGTACGAGTTCAACTACCTCGATGAGTGGAAGTTCACCTATCTGGGCTCCGATCTCGCCGCCTATGCGGCCAGATTCGATCCCAAAACGCACGAGAGCAAGAGCGACGTGGAGAAGTTCGGGCCGATCGAAAACGTGGTCCGCCTGGTCAACGAGCTGCCTCCCGACCAGTTCATGTCTGTGCTCAACGAGCATCTCGATCTGCACGCATTCATGCGCTACGTCGCCGCACAAAACTTCGTCGGGCAAAACGACGGATTCCTCGGCTACGTGGGGATGAACAATTTCTACTTCTATCGCCTCGAGAATTCACCCCGCCACGTGTTTCTCGCATGGGACGAGGACAACGCGTTCTGGGGCACAGAATTCCCGCTGACCATGCGCCACGACGAAAACGTGCTGATGCAGAAGGCGATGCAGGTCCCGGAACTGCGCGCGACGTATTACAACGTGCTGGCCGAGGCCGTGGCGTCCGCCAGCGAACCAACCGGGCCCGATGGACTGGGCTGGCTCGAGTTCGAGGTGCGCAGACAGACGGACTTGATTTACCAAGCATTTCTCGAGGATCCAGCGAAGCCGTACTCGTTCGAGGAGTTTGACGTCGCCCGGAATCAAATGATTGGAGTGGCGCACAGCCGCGCCGGGTACGTGCAGCAGCAAATCAGCGCCTCGCAGGTACTTCGTCGTCCAGAGTAGCTCGTCACGCGGTTTCGCGCGGCCGCCTCGGCCGCCTCGAGTCGAGGTAATCTCTCGGCTATGAGTGTTCGTACAACAGCACGCGCGCTGCTGCGGGAGCGCGCATTCTCGCTAGCCGTCGTCCTGACGCTGGCCATGGGCCTTGGCGCCTGCCTCGCCATCTTTACAGTTGTTCGAGGCGTCTTGTTCGCACCACTGCCGTATCCAGCAGCGGATCGGCTTGCGCGGGTGTGGATGACCAACCCTCAGCAGGGCATCGATCGCGATGTGATCTCATATCCGATGTTCCGCGACTGGAGAGATCAGAGCCGCGATGTCTTCGCGAGCATGGCGGTCTACAGTGATCGGTCAGCCAACATGTTGGCGGGCGCCGCGCCCGAAGAAGTTCTAACGGCCGTTGTGTCCGAGGAGTTCTTCGCCACGGTTGGCAGCCGGCCGCTCTTGGGACGGAGCTTCGAAGCCGGCGACTACGTGGATGGACAGCATCGCGTCGTCATTTTGAGTCATGGACTCTGGCAACGCGCATTTGGCGGACGTGGCGACATTGTCGGACACACGGCAACCATCGCCGGCGAGCCCCACACCGTCGTCGGCGTGCTGTCGCCTGGTGGGGAATACCCGGACGAGACAGAGCTCTGGCTTCCGATGGCGCACTCCGCGGACGCCCGGGAGCTTCTCGAGTCGCGCGGTGCGTTGTGGTTGCCGGTAATCGCACGACTTCGCGCTGATGTCGCACTCGAAACGGCGCAGCAAAAAATGGCGCTCGTGCAGAGCGCGCAGAATGCGGCGTATCCCGATAACGTGCCCGGCACCAGCGCACTCGTCACACCAGTGCACGACGACATGGTGGCTGCGGCGCGCCGCCCACTCTGGCTGCTGCAGGGTTCGGTCCTCCTCGTCCTGCTGATCGCCTGCGCGAACGTCTCGAACCTCTTTCTCGCACGCGCCACCGCTCGTGAGCGCGAGATCGCGACGCGAGCCGCCCTTGGCGCCGGATGGCGACGGTTGGCGCGGGAATGGCTCGCCGAGACGCTGCTGCTGACGATGGTCGGTTCGGTGTTGGGACTCGTGTTCGCCGTCTGGATCGTCGGCCTCGTCGTCGGCGCAGCGCCAAGCCAGATCCCGCGGATAGCATCGGTGGCGATCGATTGGGGAGTCGTTGCGGCCGGAGGGGTTCTGACGCTCATTACCGCGCTTGCCATCGGCGCCGTACCGCTGATGCGATTGTCGCGAGCCGATGTGAGTTCGACGCTCAAAGAGGGTGGACGCACCATTGACGAGCAAGGTGGCCATGCGCGCATTCGCCAGGGACTTGTCGTCGCGCAGCTCGCACTCGCGCTGATGCTGCTCGTGGGTGCAGGACTGCTGCTTCGCAGCTTTGCGGCGCTCCTCGAGACCCCCAGCGGCTTTGACGCAAGGGGCGTGTTAACAGCACGTGTGAATTTGCCGGCAACGAAGTATCAGGCGCCCGCGCAAAGACTTCAGTTCTGGGAGCGCCTGAGGGCAGACGTCAACGCGCTGCCTTCGGTCACTCGCGTTGCCGGTATCAGCACCGTGCTGCTCAGCCGCCTGCCGAATTCGTCGTCGATCGTCGTCGAGGGACGTCCTGATCTGCCGGAGAGTCTACAAAACTGGCCGGTGGCCATCGACTCGGTGACGCCGGGCTACTTCGACACGGTCGGCATGCGTCTCCTCAGCGGCCGCGACGTCTCGGATACCGATCTTGCGGCCTCGCCCCGTGTGGTTGTCGTCAACGAGGCGCTGGCGACTCAGTATTTTGAAACCGCCGATGTGGTGGGCCGGCGAATCTCATTTGGGTCGACGCCTCCTACGTGGCTCACGATAGTCGGCGTCGTGTCCAACGCGCGCCGCTCCGGACCTGAACTCGAGGCGCGAGCCGAGACCTATTTTCCACATCCACAGCGGCCTACCGGATCGATGACATTGGTCGTTCGATCGGATCGTGATCCGATGGCGCTCGCTTCATCTGTCCGCGAGGTCGTGCGGCGGCTCGACCCGGAGCAACCTGTTTCTCGGGTGAATACTCTTGCATCACTACTTGATGCACGGCTTGCGGAGCGACGCTTCCTGCTGGCGTTGCTCGGTGGCTTCGCGGTGGTCGCGCTGGTACTGTCGGGCGTGGGCATCTACGGCGTGATGGCGTACACCGTCGGGCGGCGTCGGCAGGAATTTGGGATTCGCGCAGCGCTCGGCGCGACCCGAGGGGATCTTTCGCGCCTGGTTCTGCGTCAGGGCGTGATCCTCATCGGGTTCGGCGTCGTGCTGGGGATTTTTGGCGCCTTCCTGGCTACGCGCCTGATGGACCGATTGCTGTTTGGAGTCGGCCCCGCCGACCCGCTGGTCTTTTCGGGCGTGACACTGCTCCTGTCAGCCTGCGCGCTCATCGCGTGCTATCTGCCGGCGCTGCGGGCGGCGAGGACGGATCCGTTGAAGGTCCTGAGGTGCTGAGAGCGTGACCGGCCTTGCAATCGCGATGACTCGGATTTCTCAGAGCAAAGCCATCCGCAGATTTCGCAGATTCCGCAGATACGGTGCTTGGTAGCAGATTGCTGTTACGCTGCAGACGCCAGCCAGCGAGACACGAATGAGCCCACCGCCGGTCGGAGACCGGCGGTCGGCGTGAGTGAAAGTGTCCCGATTGAAAGAGCCACTTGTCCTCTGGGCTTTTTCAATCGGGACACTTTTACTCACGCGAGCGGCCTGTGGCCGCTGGGCTCACTTGTATCTGTGTAATCTGCGGATATCTGCGGCCGGCTGTTGTATCTGCCTAATCTGTGGCGAGCCTCGCCGGTTATGCCATCACCATCCACGCCGGGTCTTCGATGTATTCCTTGATCCGCACGAGAAACTGCACCGCCTCGCGGCCATCCACGATGCGATGGTCGTAACTCAACGCCAGATACATCATCGGCCGGATCACGACTTGGCCATTGATAGCCACCGCGCGGTCCGAGATCTTGTGCAGTCCAAGGATCCCGACCTGTGGCGGATTGAGGATCGGCGTGCTCATCAGTGATCCAAAAACCCCACCGTTCGTGATCGTAAAGGTGCCGCCCCTGAGATCCTCCAGGGTCAGCGACCCTTCCTGCGCCCGCTTTGCAAAATCACGAATCGACAGCTCGATCTCAGCAAAGGTCTTGGTGTCCGCATCCCTGATCACCGGAACGACAAGTCCTCCCTCGACGCCGACGGCCATGCCAATGTCGTAGTAGTGCTTCAAGACGATCTCATCGCCCTGGATTTCGGCATTGAGCTGGGGAAAGGCCTTGAGCGCGCCAATGGAGGCCTTCACGAAGAACGAGGCGATCCCGAGGCCGACGCCGAACTGCTTCGTGAACGCCTCCTTGCGCCGCTCGCGCAGGCCCATCACCTCACTCATGTCAGCTTCGTTGAACGTCGTGAGCATTGCGGCGTTGTGCTGAGCCTCGACCAGCCGTCTCGCGATCGTGGCACGGCGCTTCGACATGCGGACCCGTTCTTCAGAACGAGGGACGACAGGTGCGCTGGGTGCGACGCGTGCGAGGGGTGCGGTGCGGTGCACGGGTGCGGCAGGTGCGGCGAGTGCCGCAGGTGCGTTCGCGCGCAGGACGTCGTTTTTCGTCACCCGGCCGCCCGGTCCGGTGGGCGCGACGGACTCGAGCTTAAGGCCTCTTTCCCGAGCGATATTTCGCGCAGTCGGGGTGGAGCGGACGTCAGAGACTTCAGGTGCCGCCGGTGCTGCGGGTGCAACGGGTGCGGCAGGTGCCGCAGGTGCGGCGGCAGGTGCCGCCGCTTTGACGGACGCGCCATCACCTGCGTCGAGTACCGCAAGCACTTCGCCGACCTTCACATCATCGCCTTCCCCGTGCTTGATCGATCGGAGGACACCGGGACGGTCGGCGCTCACCTCGAGATCGATCTTTTCGGTCTCGAGCTCGACGAGTGGATCACCCGTGTCCACGCGATCCCCCTCCTTCTTGAGCCACTTCGCGACACGTGCCTCGACGATGGATTCGCCGAGCTCAGGAACGACGATGTTAGTCATAAGAAATTGTCTACGGCAGTTGCCTCTTTGAACTCGCAACTGGAAACTGGAAACTCACACTTGCTTCGACAGCACCCTGTCCGCGTCCGGCACCGTCGACTTGTCCTCGAACGCTTGCTCGACGATGGCGCGTTGATTGAGCGCGTGCCATGCGGCCGATCCTTCAGAGGGGCTCGAGTTTCGTACCCGACCGATATAGCGAAGCGGCCACCGGCCGTCGATGAGGTGTTCCAGCAGAGGCCGCGCAAATTCCCACGCACCCATATTCTCAGGCTCTTCTTGCACCCAGCAGACGTCGCGAAGTTTGGTGTAACCGTCCAGAATGCCGCGGATCTCATCTGCAGGGAACGGATACAACTGCTCCACTCGCACGAGCGCGACAGACGGATCTTTCTTCCGTTGCTCGCTCGAGACGAGATCCACGTACATCTTGCCGCTGCAAAGCACCACTCGGCGAACCGTGGCCGCCTGCGTCCGCGCCTCCTCATCATCAATCGTCAGTTGAAAGCGCCCCTCGGCCAGCTCGCGTGGCGCGGATGCAGTCAGTGCGTGACGCAGCAAGCTTTTTGGCGTCAGGACCACGAGCGGGAGCGGATCGGTCTCGAGCAAGAGCGCCTGGCGTCGCAGCAGATGAAAATACTGTGCCGCCGACGTGCAGTTCGCCACGCGCATGTTCGTGTCTGCCGCCGACTGCAGAAAACGTTCGACGCGCGCGCTCGAATGGTCGGGGCCCTGCCCCTCGTAGCCGTGCGGGAGCAGAAAGACGAGCGAGGGCGACAGTCCCCATTTTGTGCGCCCTGAGGTCACGAACTCATCGAGCATCACCTGCGCGCCGTTGATGAAGTCGCCATACTGCGCTTCCCAGACGACCAGACGACGCGGCTCCTGGATGTTGTAGCCAAACTCGAAACCAACTGCCGCATTCTCTGAGAGCGGACTGTTGTGAACTTCGAACGCAGCCCGCGACTGCGGCAGGGCCGCCAACGGCACATGTTGGTCGCCGGTGACCGAATCGTGCAGAACGCTGTGCCGCTGACTGAATGTGCCACGCTCGACGTCTTCACCGGTCAGGCGGATGCCGATTCCGTCTTCGAGAATCGACCCGAAGGCCAGTTCTTCGGCCGATGACCAGTCCACGGATCGCTCGTTGGGGTTGTCCAGCAGAACGCGACGGCGCTCCCGCGCGCGCTGCAGCTTGCGATGCACCGAAAAGCCGTCAGGCACCTTCAAGAGCTCTCCGTTGAGCGCGCTCAGCCGCGCGATCGGCACGGCAGTGTGAGCCCGTTTGGCCGCTCCGCTCGGCGGCACCTCGGGGAGTGGCGGAAGATAGTCCTGCTCGGGTTTGAGTGCTGCGTACGCGCGCTCGAGCGCACTCATGTGCTTCTTGACGAGCGCGTCAGCGTCTTCTGCGGAGATCGTTCCTCCCTCGACGAGCTGACGGGCATAGTGGTCGCGCACAGTCGGATGGCCCGTCACAATCTGATAGATCTCAGGCTGTGTGAACGCAGGCTCATCACCCTCGTTGTGACCGTATCGACGATAGCCGACCAGATCGATCAGGAAGTCGAGACGGAACCGGTGCCGGTACGCCCACGCCAACCGAGCCGCCTCGATGCAAGCCACGGGATCGTCAGCATTGACGTGGACGATCGGAATCTTGAAGCCGCGCGCGAGACCGCTCGCATAGCTGGTGCTGTAAGACTCCTTGGGCCCCGCGGTGAATCCCAGTTGATTGTTTGCGATGACATGAACGATCCCGCCCACCTGGTACCCGGGAAGGCGTGAGAGGTTGAGCGTTTCGGCGACCACGCCCTGAGCGGGAAACGCCGCGTCACCATGGATCAGGATCCCAAGCACCTCGCCTGTGTGGAGCACAGGCGGCCCCGGACGATCCACCGACGAAGCCGCGGCCCGCGCCATGCCCGCCAGCACGGGGTCGACCGCCTCGAGGTGGCTGGGGTTGGGTGGCATGCTGATGATCAGCGACTGCGGACGGCCCTCGCCATCCACTTCGTAGCGCGCTCCCGCGTGGTACTTCACGTCACCCATCCAGCCAAGATCGATGCGGCCGGATCGTGCGAAGAGCGGATCTTTGAACTCGGCGAGCACCTGGGCATAGGGCTTCTGCAGCACGTGCGCCAGCACATTGAGCCGGCCGCGGTGGGCCATGGCAATCATCACGTGCTTCACGCCGGCCGCGGCCGCGTCTCGGATGATCTCATCGAGAATCGGGATCATCAGGTCGAGGCCCTCGATCGAAAACCGCGTCTTGCCAGGAAACGTGCGATGCAGAAACTTTTCGAACGTCTCGACCTGCGTAATCCGATCGAGCAACTCGGGCGCGTTGATGGGATCGCGGGGCGGCCGGAACTGGCCTGTCTCTACTGCTTGTCGCAGCCAGACGCGCTCCTCCGGAACGAAGACATGGTTGTAGTCGTGACCGGTCGTTGCGCAGTAAATGGCGTGCAGACGTTCGATCGCCTCCAATGCGTTGGCGGCGCCCTCCGCGACAGGCCCTCCCACGATCGAGGCCGGCAGCCGGCCCAACGTGTCAGTCGTCAGGCCGTGCGCTTGCGGATGAAGTGAGGGGTCGCCGATCGGATCAGTAAAGCCGAGGGGATCGAGGCGCGCCCCGAGATGACCGAATCGCCGAATGGACTCCGCCAGATTGAATGCCGCAACAGCGCCTGCCGTGTCTGCGGGCGAGACGCCGTTTGCGGCGCTGGGTTCCGCTTCGATCTCGGGCGACCACCGTGCGAACAGTGCCCGTGCCGCTTCGTCCACCGACCCTGGATCCTCTTTGTAGCGCTCGTACAGATCGAAGACGTATCCGGCATTGACACCGGAAAACTGGTCCCACGGGTTCATAAGCTTTCTAGTCTAAGCCACGAAAGCGAGGCGAGGTGCGTAAGGTGCCTCGAGTGCCTCAGGTGGCCGCGGGTGCCTCAGGTGCCTCGGGGTGCAAGGTCAGAATGTGACGCCAAGGGCAAAATGCACACGCGGTTTGCCCGAACCAGTCTGCGGCCAGGCGATATCGAGACCGGCTCCAAGGACTGTTGCGGTCAGGAACACTCCGGCGCCAACGCCGCGATCGAATCGTTGACCGCCGAGTTTTTCACCTGCCGAGTACACCGTTCCGGCGTCGACGAACGCTTTGACACCGAAACGTCCCATATTGAGTGGCGACGTCACCGGCACGCGCAATTCCGCTGACATGGTTGCCAGGTTATCGCCGGCCCGGTAGCCAAACTCATAACCGCGTAGCATCGACGTACCGCCAAGCAGCGCTTGTTCGTAGGCGGGCAGCGCATCGCTCGTACGAATTGACGCGGCTCGAAGCGCAAGCACGCTCGGACCAATCAACCCCACATACCCGCGCACATCGGAAGACCATCGCGCGACATGCCGGCCGCCCTGGAACCGTAACTGTTCGGCGCTTGCGACGACGTGGATAGCGTTGCGCGGGAACGCGGGATCGGTCCGGGTGTCAACGAGGAGGTCTACCTCGGGAGTGAAATGACGTTCATCCGCGCCGCCGAAGCGCACGTTGGTCAGCCGCCCACCCCCACCCACCCGCAACCATGGCGCGAGCGATCGTTCGGCGCGAAGACCGACGGCATGTCGCGTATCCGCAAGATTGAAATGTGGGTTTTCGCGGCGGGTGATTGACGCTGAACCCTCGATGCGGCTGACGGGACCGCGCGCGAACGCACGGTCGGCCTCGATAGCAACCTTGCGTTCGCCACCCCATGTGAGTGGAACCGAGATTCGGCTCCTTGGCCCCAGTGTCTCGACAAAGCTCACCCGTGCCCCGTAGGTGAAGCCGTAGCCGTCAGCGTAATCGAGAACAGGCAGCCACATGCCCAGGCTCCTGATTTGTTTGAGCGGCCCTGGAGTCAGGTCCGTTTCGCTGACCGCGGCGTGCTCGTCAACAAGCAAAATCACGAGAATGTCGGATGGGTTGTCAATCGATCGATACCGCTTGCGCAACTCGACGCTCGCAAAGCGCCCGCTGCCTCGCAGCTTCTCAGCAGCCTGACGAAGGGATTCTTCGGTCACGAGTGTGCCGACCGTCAGTCCGGCGAGTGCGAGCACGTCCTGGTCGGGAGTGGTGTGATTGCCGTGGACACGAACTTCGCCGAGCGTCTCTTGCACCTGCGCGAGTGCCACCGTTCCGACTGCCAGGACCAGACCCGCGAACATAAATGCAATCTGCGCAATCCGCACCGCACCTATCGCACCTGTCGCACCCATCGCACCTGTCGCACCCGGTTTCAAGGCCGTATCCTCGTCTTGACCTCGGCGAGGCGGTAATCGCGATACTCCACGTCATAGCGGGCATCGATGGATCCGACAGCGGTTGTCACCAAGAACCGCATGTCGATTGTCCCGGGCAGCCACACGCCCGGAAACGGCTCCAGCATCGTCATGGACGCCTTCAACTCGTCGACGCGCACGAGCGTGCGGGCGGGAAGGAAGTCCATATCCATGTTGTCGAACGTGTACTGAAGAATCTGGTGTTCAGCCGGATCAATCCACATCGTGACCAGTGAGACCTTGTTCATCTTCTCTTCGATCTCGTCGTCTCGATCCCGCACTTTCTTGTTGGGGCGCGTACGTCCTTCGGTGAAGAGCTTTGACGGGTAATACTCGATCTTGAGAACGTCCCGTCCGCTGAGTTTCTCGCGTCCGGCGAGCGCGTAGTGGCCCGGGTCGAACTTGAAACGGAGGAAGTACGCCGCTGAGACAAAGCGAGGTTCCAGCGACTGCTTGAGCACATCTTCCACGGATCCGGGCGCTTCCGAGGCTTTCTGATCCGGGCTTTCCTCGGGTTGGACATCAGCGCGCCCTGTCATGCGGATTTCGCGGCGCTGCCTTTCGTCTGCGCGTTTCTCGCGTGCTTTTTCGCGCTCGATCCAGCGCTGTTCGTCACGCGCGCGCTCCTCCTCGCTAATCTTGACGCCGTCGAACTTGAGGGGGCTGCGGATGAAGTAGCCCTGCCGGATGAACCACGTGTACTCGCGGTTGAAGCCGTAGAGGCGGTTGCCGCCTGGCCCCAACAACTGGAATCGCTCATCCTCTTCGAGAACATATTGCTGCAGCTTTTTCCAGTTCTCGTCCCTGCGTGCCAGCACGCGGCTCATGAAGTCGTCGAGATCGGACTGGGCAACCGCAACAGGTGCGACAGGTGCGAGGGGTGCGAGGGGTGCGACGGGTGCGGTGCGCACCACTGCCGGAGCACCGGCGATGCCGAGCCAAAGGAGCACAGCAACGAAAATCCCGCGAAAGGTCACGAGTGGCCGTCCTTCTCGAACTCAGGCAGGCGCTGGCGTTGGGGAACCCCCGTGACGAACACGTGGGTCAGGCATCAGGTAGACAGACGAACGGGCCCGACGAAATGTTCGTAGGCCAGCCAGATCTCAAGATCACCAGATCACCAGATCATCAGATTCAATTATCTGTCTCTGTCGATCGCTGATACACGATCCTGCCATCGAAAACCGTGACCGCCACGTCGGTTTCGGCCAGCCGCGAGGGCGGGAGACTGAAGATGTCTTTCGTCAGAATCACGATGTCTGCGAGCATGTCCCGGGCCAGCGTACCCTTGCGGTGCTCGTCGAAGGATGCCCATGCCGCCCCGCGCGTGTACGCGTCGAGGGCCTGTTCGAGGGAAAGACGCTCCGTCGCCGGCCAGCCCCCATCCGGTTCACCCTCGGGCGTCGTGCGGTTCACGGCGACGTGAAGCCCGAGCAGCGGATCGATCGTCACGACGGGCCAGTCACTGCCGAAGGCCAGCACGGCCTTGTGCTGCGCGATGCTGCGGTAGGCCCATGCGCGGGCGGCACGATCCTCGCCAATGGCCGCGCGCCAGACGCCAATCTGGGCCGGATCCGGCAGCCCATGATAGGGCTGCATCGAAGCAAGCACACCAAGCCGCCCGAAGCGGGGAATGTCAGCGCGATCGATCGTCTCGATATGCTCGACGCGATGGCGGCGTCCGCGCGCGGGCGGAGGGTTCGCGGTAGCGGCGTGCTGGAAGGCATCGAGCGCCATGCGAATCGCTCGGTCGCCAATCGCATGGATCATCACTTGCCAACCGCGCTTATCGAGCTCGCCGACCACGCGATTGAGCTCCTCGGCCGACATCCGCGGCTCGCCGCTCACGTTTGCACGTGTGCTGTACGGCTCCAGCATCGCAGCGGTATATGACTCGATCACTCCGTCGGCCATCAGCTTCACCGCGCCGGTCTTGAAAACGGGATCGTCCGCATACTTCTCGCGGAGGGCATCGAAGGCGTCGAGCTCCGCGCTCGTGACCTCCGCTCGCGCCGAAAGGGCGGCATACACGCGCATATCGAGCGCCTGCTTTTCGCGAAGCTCGCTGTAGATCTCGAGCTCCTCCGAGGATCCGCTGGCATTCTGCACGCTGGTCACGCCACGACGATGGGCCTCGATGGTTGCGGCTCGGATGGCGGCGACCTTTTCGGCATGAGTGGGCGTCGGCAGCAGCGGCGACATGAGGCTCATCGCGGCTTCCTTCAAGACACCCGTCGGCTCGCCCGTGCGGGGATCCCTCACGACAATCCCGTGAGCGGGGTTTTTGGTACGGCGCGTGATGCCGGCAAGCTTCAACGCGCGAGTATTAGCCCACCCGGTGTGGCCGTCATACGAGGTGAGATACGCGGGGCGATCAGGGACGAGCGCATCGAGCAGCTGCCTGGTTGGTAGCCCGCCGGCGAACGGCTCGTAGTACCAGCCGCGCCCCGTGACAAATTCGCGATTGGGATGCGCCTCGGCCCACTCGCGCACGGCCTGCTCGATCTCCGGCAGCGTCTTCGCCTGGAGGAGACTGAGCTGGTTGAGCGATAAGCCGCCGCTGAGAAAGTGGATGTGCGAATCGTTGAATCCCGGCAACACCGTGCCGCCGCGCGCATCCACAACCACGGTTTGGGGACGACGGAGACGCTGCACCTCGCGAGTAGTGCCGACGTGCAGGATCTTGTTGCCTTGCACGGCGACGGCTTCGGCCATGGTGCCCTGACCATCGGCTGTGTAGACGCGGCCGTTGAGCACAATCAAATCGACAGGACCATCGTTTCGCTGCGCCCCGACGATCAGGCCAGCGATGAATGTCGTGCCGACGATAAACGCAACGAGGTAGGCCGTGAGGCGCGCCGCCATTGCACGGATTCTACCAAACGATTCTGGTAGGCTGACGGTTTCATGAAATTCGCCATTGTCGGTTCAGGGGCCGTGGGCGGCTACTTTGGCGCGAAGCTAGCGCGAAACGGTCAGGACGTTACCTTCATCGCTCGCGGCGCGCACCTCGACGCGATCCGACGCGATGGTCTTCGCATCCGAAGCCCCAAGCTCGGCGATTTCGTCGTCCGCGCAGCCGCCGAGAGCGATCCGGCGAAGGTTGGCCCGGTGGACGTCGTGCTGTTTACGGTCAAGGCCTATGACAATCCCGTGGCTCTTCGATTGCTGCCGCCGCTGATGGGACCCGAATCGGTCGTTCTGACGCTGCAAAATGGCGTGGATAGCGTTGATGAGGTCGCCGGGGCAGTCGGGGAATCGCATGTCCTTGGCGGCACTACGTATGTGGCCACCGCTCTCGAGTCTCCGGGGGTCATTACTCAGACGGGGGAGCACCGTTCGATCATTTTCGGAGAGGTCTTCAAGGATTGGGGACGCATCTCGCCTCGCGTGCAGGAAATCGCCGGCGTGATGGCGCCGGCCGACATCCTTGTGACGGCGGTGGAGGACGGCAGGGTGCCCATTTGGGACAAGTTCGTCTACCTCGCGCCGTTTGCCGGCTTCACCGGCGCCGCGCGACTGCCTATTGGTGGCATCTGGAACGACCCGCAGGTGCAGGAGATGTTCTACGCCGCTGCGCAAGAGATCGCCACGCTAGCGGCGGCTGAGGGGGTACGGATTTCGTCGGACCGTTTCGAGCGGCTGACCGAATACATGAACAGCATTCCGCCGAGCACGCGATCATCGCTGCTCATCGATCTGGAAATGGGGAAGCGGATCGAAGTCGAAGCGCTGCAGGGCGCTGCCGTCCGTCGTGCCGCGAAGCACGGGATCGCGATGCCGGTCATCTCGACGCTGTATGCGGTGTTGAAGCCCTTCGCCGGTGGCACCCCGCAGCGCCCGCAATAGCTCAGACACGTACGTTGCACGGAAGCGCGGAAACACGGAATTAAGAAGTATTTACGAAGCGCTTGATGCCATAGGGCATTGCCGGGACGTTGAAATTCAGCAACAGCCCGACGTTCAAGCCGCTCACTTTCAGGTACGTCAAGACCTGAGTAGAAAACACGGGCTCAAATCTTGCGACGCTTTTGATCTCGAGAATCACCTTTCCTTCCACAATGAAGTCGGGACGATGGTGGCCGATTGGCACGCCTCGATAACTCATGGCGAGGCCGGGTTCGGATTCGAATCGAAGGCCTTCGTAATGCATTTCTATCGACATCGCGCTCTGATATGGCCTTTCCGGCAAACCCGGCCCAAGGGCTTTGTGACCGTGATCGCGCAACCCAGGATTCTTTCCGTAAGTTCTTCGTGAATCATCGTGAGCTTCCGTGCTTCTGTGCTTCCGTGCACCGTTCGTGATCTCTGATGCACTCCTGCCGTAACGACTCTGCCAACAACGGAAACGTCCCGATCACGTGTTCGTACTGAGCGTGCGTCACTCCGTACAACTGCGCGGCGATGGTATTCACGCGCACGTAGGCGTGCTGACCGCGCTCGACCCCAGAGGTCTCGAGGGCGCGAGCGAGGCGGGCGAGTTCTCGGTAGGGTGGTGAGTCGGCGGCCGGACGCGGGACTGGCAGGCGAGCCATGACCCCGGTCGTGACATGCGTGGTGACGTGCAGGCGCACCAGGTAATTCGCCACCAGGCTGTTCAGCAGCGCAAGCAGGCAGTACTGGCCGGTCTCGCTGAGCGCCGTCTTGAGGCAGAAGATTGTGTGGGTCGTGACGACGCCGCGCGGAATCAGGGCGGCGATGAGCGTGAGGCGGTTCGTGGCGCTGGCCACATCGCGATATCCAAGCCGCGGGCGGTGGAACGTGAGGGCAGGATCGAGCAGCCGGGCCGCAGTCTTCGTGTGCACCGCCCGGCGACACAACTCGCGTCGCACACGAAACGGTTCCAGATGCTTCCCTTCAACGACAGGAAGCAGTCGTCTCTTCGACTCACCGCCGGAATCGACAAAATGCGGGCGGTCCTCGGTTGCGTTCAGCTCTCGCCCGAACGCCACGCCCCAGCCACGATCGTCGGCGAGCTTCGGTGTTACCGCACTGATTGACGTAAGCAGATCCAGGTCCGCGGCACGAGTCACGAGTGGAAATGCGAGATGGTCGCGGTCCCAGGATTCCAGCAAGGATCGAGCAAGCACGATGGGACGCGCCTCAGGCGGGTCGTCCTTGCAGGCATCCGGAAGTTCATCCAGCCATTCAGCCTGTGATCGACCGAACGCACACGCGAGACGCTCGGTATGACCCCCCGCCGTCCCGGTCATCAGAAGAAACTTGACGTCGCGATGGATCGGAAAGATCCCTTCACGATTGTCGAAGCCTAGCAAGCGATCGACGTGGACCGTGTCGAGGACGTTACGGCGCAGAGGACCGCTCCCACGGTCCGTCGCAAACCCTGACGGCAGCACGATTCCGAGCCGGCCACCAGGGCGGGTAAGTTGAAGCGCCCTTTCCAGAAACAACTGATAGCGGTTGGCGTGACCCTGCCCTTGATGGCGGTACAGCCTTGCGTCGCGAAAGAATCGCAGGCGCACTTGCTGTGCCAGACGCGCGCGGTCGCGCTGGTCACGATTACCACTGTCGGCGCGCAGCGCGTCCCATGGCGGATTTCCGATCACGGCGTCGAAGCCGCCATCGGCAGCGCGACCCCCCGTGTCATCGAAGAAGACCTCGGGGAACTCGAGCTCCCAGTGAAAGAATCGATGCTGTCTGGCGAGTGCGCGGGTTTGCTCAACGAGGTGTGAGCGGTGCCGCTCGGCAAGCGTGGCATGGCGATCGAGAAGAGAGGCGAACACGTCGGCGTACATGCCCGCCGAAAGTCCCCTATTGGGCCAGAACCAACCGGCGCACCAGAGATCTGCCGCCGTTTTCCATCGGTTCAGTGGGGTGCCCGGAGCACTGAGTGCGTCGAGCGCACGTTCCTTGCTGCGCACTGCCGCTAACGTGTCGTCAGGTTCCCGTGCAAGCCGGAAGCGCTCGGGCAGGACGCAAGCGGCCATCTCGTCTGCGGTGTCCCCGGAGAACAGAGGCAGCGCAGGATCACGGCGCGTTGCAGTCTGCCGTCGTGGGTTGCGAGCGAGATCGGCCAGCCCCGCGCCGACCAGGCTGTCGCCCGTTGCCAGATGATGATCGAGAAAGGTCAGCGGCCGATCGCCCTTCAGCGTCGTCAGCCACAGGGACAACCGCGCGAGCTGAACGGCCATGGGATTGAGGTCGACGCCGTACAGGCAGCGCTGAGCGACCAGCCGTCTGAGCTCGGCGCGTCGTCCGTGCCCATCATCGTCTGCCCGCCACTCGCCCTCCGCAACCAGCGCATGTTCTGCAGCTGTTGCAAGATACCGGCACGCCGCGACGAGAAAGGCGCCGCTGCCCATTGCCGGATCCACAACCCGAAGGTTGAGGATCTGCGCTGATGATCGGCCGACAACGAGGGGATGCAAGGCTCGCCTGACAAGAAACTCCGTCATTGCGCGCGGTGTGTAGAAGCTGCCGGTCGCCTTGCGCTCGTGCGACGTGCGCACCAAGACGAGCGGCCCGTTCGCGCGAGTGGGTTCGTACTCGAGGACCTTTTCATAAACCGCTCCGAGCTGTTCGACACCGAGGTCCGCGTACGAAATCAGCTGACGACCGTTGGCTGCAGCGGTAGTCGCCAGCGACACGATGGCCTGACTGACGACGACATCGGGGATGCGTGCGTGTTCTGCGAGAGATGTGTGGGTGGGTGAGAACAGGCGACCATTGAACGCGGTCACGGTCAGCTCGCCGGCGCGGCAGCCCGCGTGCGCGAGGCGCGAGATGGCCTGAAGCGCCGCCCACAATCCGCGCGATTGCATTCGTTGGCAGCTTCGCCGCCAGAGCGCGTCGATTGTGTAGGCATCGCGATAGACGTGATGCCACGTTGGCACCATCTGTCGCGCCTCAGCGAACAGGAGAAACAGCAGCCTGTAAACAATGGTGACGGACTGTTGGAAGGCGGCATTCGTGTCCAGATGCGGTGCCTTGCGCTGGCGTTCGACCTCCAGGGCGCCGACGAGGGCCGTCAAGGCATCAAGCACTCCGCTACCAAGCGACGCACAGACTTCAACGCCGTGCGTGTCCGATCGACGCACGACCTGCTCGAGCCGGCAAAAGCCATTGGAGGCGTCGCTGAGGGTGTCGGCTGACACGAGCGCGCACATCACGGCGACGCTCCGCTCGTCAGCGACCACGCGTGCAAGGTCGAACTGGAGACCACGGCGGGACCAAGTCCGCCGCCCGTCTACGATTCGAAGGGTGGGACCGTTGAAAACGAGACCCCAGCGGGCGCGTGCGGTGCGGCTTGCCCTGACCGTATCACGCCATGCCTTGTCGGCGTCGCTGCCCCAGCGCGTCGTGAGTAACACCGCGGCCGGAGAGCCATGGCAACCGAGCGTGCCGACAAATCCGCCAGCGTGAGGCTCGACATGCAGAACGTCGAACCCCATCAGCTCGACGAAAGGCAGCATGCCGAGATCCAGGACGGCGCGTGCGCTCGACGCGGGCCCGAGCGCACGTTCGACTCTTGCCCACCAACTGTGCAGTGCACGCGCCGTTTTTCGATCGCTTGAATGGATTTGCGATCCCTGGAGCTCTTGCAACAGGACGCGCTCGAGAAATGCGCTCGCGACCAGCGAGC
Source organism: uncultured Acidobacteriota bacterium (assembly GCA_963846425.1). Classification (GTDB taxonomy): domain Bacteria; phylum Acidobacteriota; class Vicinamibacteria; order Vicinamibacterales; family UBA2999; genus JACCSI01. Next base: position 1,857,089 of record CAWJVW010000005.1, read on the forward strand.
CCGTGATGCCGGGCAGCATGACTCTACTCAGCGGCCCACGCGGCAACGAGCCGCGGATCCGAGCTTTGGAGCCGCGCCAGCGCATAAGCGCTGCTGATGCGCCTGGCAAAGTGGTCGCGCCATGCGTGCAGGCTTTCGACTTGGACCTGAGACTGCTGCTCGGCCCGGCGGTCGAACAATGATCCTTGAGACCATCGATCGTTCCGCCTGGACTCGAGGTGCGCTTGCAGTGCCCGCAGACGCGTTCTCAGCGCCGCTGCCGTCAGCGATGTGCTGGTGTGCACCGCTGCGAGACGACGCTGAACTTCCTGGTCCAGGATGGCGAGTACCTCTGGGTCCGCCGCAAGCCGTCGCATGAGGCCCTTCGATAGCAACCGCGCTCGAACTGTCTGCGATGAGAGACGAACCCGAAGTGGAACAAGGCACCGCTGCACCATGCGACCGGTGTCGTCGACGAGGTCCGCGGCGAAAAGAAGAACGACGTGGCAAGCCGAGCGTGTCCGCCAGGTTTCTCGCGAGTAGAGTGGTCCCGCAGTCCTGCGCGGTTTGCCGTGGCGCGCAACCAGGGACCTCAGTTGGCGCTCTGTGGTCAAAACGTCGACATCGACGTTCGAGTCGCATTCGACGCTTGCAGCCGATGCCCGAGTCCGTCTGCGTTCGAGATGCGCCAGCACGACATCTTCGAACGATCCTCGATGAAACAAATGAATCGCATGCACCCTCCGACGCTGTCCCAATCGGTCGACACGGCCCACGCGCTGTTCCAGCCTCAATGGATTCCAGGGCAACTCCAGATTGACGACGAGCCGGCAGCGCGCCTGCAGATTGAGACCCTCGCCCGCGGCATCGGTCGTGATCAGTACCCGCGCGCGTCCGTCCGTGAACGCCCGGATACAGTCTCGCCGGACACTTGCCGGAACTCCGCCATGAATCATCACCACCGACGACAGGTCCGAAATGCGCGAGCCGACGTCCCTAATGACGTCGCGGTACTCGCTGAAGACGATCAGCTGTTCGTCGGTCCGCTTCAGGAGCCGCCGGATGACGTCGACTTTCGACGAACGACCTTCCGCTGTACGAGCCAGCGCCACGAGATTGGCCAGCTGCGAGATCTCGTCAGCCTTGTTGGCAAGACCGGCCACAGCGAGGCTGACGTCACCTGCTTCGTCGTCGTCCTGATCCTCCTCCCACGGGAGAGTTGTCTGAACCTCCGGCGACGATGAGCCTGCGATTAACGCGAGCCGACGTTCGAGAGTACGCCTCGCCGCCACTGCCGACGAGGCCGCACGACGGGCGATAACAGACGCGACAAGTCCTGCAGCTGGAGTGTTGGCGCTGTTGCGCCACAACGCGCGGCTGTATGCCAGAGTCGAGTCCAGCAATGCACGCTCATCGGTTGTCGGCGCTACGCCCAAAAGGTGGGTCCGCCGCGGCATCGTCCCTTGCACTTGGCCGGCCGCACGCCTGTATATGAGAGCTGGCTGTCGATCGTTGACCGAACCAAGGCCCAGGAGAAACCGATATGCAGCTTCGTCACCGGAATGCGGGGTCGCGGTTGCCAGCACAATCCACGGCGTTCGCGATGCAAGGTCCGCCACAACTGCGCCGCGATCGGTCCGCGGTGCGAGGTGATGGGCTTCATCAACGATCAGGACGTCCAACGGCACCTCGTCGAGCGCGGTTCGGATCTCGGGCCGCTTTACGAGATCGATTGAGGAGATCGCGATCGAGGCGGTGTTCCACGGATTGACGCCAACGGGCAGCGTCGCCATCGCGGCGGTCAGCCTGGCGTGGTCGAACACCGACGCCGCAATCCGGAACTTGTCCCACAGTTCGCTGGCCCATTGGTCACGGAGTGAGGCTGGCGTCAACACGAGGACGCGCTGGGCCATGCCGCGCGCCATTAGTTCGGACACTATCAATCCGGCCTGAATCGTTTTGCCGAGCCCGACTTCGTCGGCGAGGAGAATGCGTGCTGCGCCAGCAATGGCGGCGAGCGCGGGTTCGATCTGCCAGGGTCGCAACTCGATTCGTGCTGTCCCGGCCGTCCATGGGTCACCCCACCGCGGCGATGCGGCGATCACAGCGGCTGCATGTGCGAGGACAGCTTGCCGGGGTGCGCCCGTGGCTGCTCGGTCACGCACCGTCGGCGTTACCGTGTCAAATGGAGTGAGAAAGCGGGCCGTCTCGCCGAGGTTCTCGTTGCCGATGCCGCGAAGCGTGACCAGCGACACACGATCGAAGGGTTCAGTGCTGATGACAATCCAGGGTTCGTCGCGGACGTCAACCCGCTGCCCTGCGCGCACGGACGTACGCTGTTCCTGCAACGTCCCCTCCCTCGAGGGCGCGCAGGAAATGCAATTTTCAGTGCTCCGGCGGGCCCCTCAGCTCAAGTGAGGCAAGGGATATGCCGACGTCACTCAACTCTTAGTGCCGTCACCGGATCGATCCGGGTCGCTCTTCTTGCGGGGAGATATCCTGCGAGGCTCGTGACGCCAAGAAGCACCATCGACACAAAGGCCAGCGTCGCCGGGTCACGCGGAGCGACACCGTAGAGCAGCGTCTGCAGAACGGATGTCAACGCGAGCGCCCCGGCCACACCAACTGCGATGCCGACGATGCACATGGCGAGCTCTTCGCGCATAACGAGACGCAGCACGGTTGCGCGATCGGCCCCCAATGCCATTCGCACACCGAGTTCGTGCGTGCGTTGAGAGACGGCATATGCAGTCACACCGAATACACCAACCGCAGCCATCACCAGCGCCAGCGCCGCAAACCCGAGCAGAAACACCATCGTCAGGCGCTGCTGTCCGACGCCGCGGCCGATGACCTCGTCGAGCGTTCGCACGTCATAGACCGGCAGATTCGGATCGATCTCGTGGATAGCCGTCTCGATCGCGGTGGAGAGCGCCGCAGCGTTTCCGTCTGTGCGCGCCACCAGTGCAATCGACGTGGCCGACTCCTGTGCAAGTGGCAGGTACACCTGGAGGTCAGACGGGAGGTCTACCCCGTCTGTCTTCACGTCGCGCACGACGCCAACGATCTCGCGCCAGGGCGTGTCGCTCTCGGGCCAGCCTTGCTTCAGCCGCTGGCCGACTGCGTCGCCAGCGGGCCAGAAACGTTGGGCGAAGCTCTCGTTGACGACGGCAACCGTCTGCGACTGAGGACCATCGGAATCGTGCAGTAGCCGACCGCGGAGCAGCTGAATCCTCATAGTCTCGTGATAATTCGGCGTGACCGTCGTGAACGCTGCGCTTGAAAGGTCGGCGCGCGAAGGGGCTGGCCGATCACCAACGACGAACACCGAATTCCAGTTGGACCCCTGGACCGGTAGCGAAATCGTGAAGGCGGCGTTCACAACGCCGGGGATCGAACGCGCGCGCTCGACGGTTGCGTCGTAGAAGAGTCGGCGGCGGTCTGCGGTGTAGCGGCTCGAGGGCAACGAAATTTGTGCGGAAATGACGCCGTCCGGTTCGAACCCAGGGTCGATCGCCATCAGGTTGCCCATCGTGCGAATCATCAGCCCGGCTCCGGCGAGCAGCACCAGCGCAAGCGCCACTTCCGCGAGCAGCAATACCCGGCGAGTCGTGTTGCGGGTCGAGAAAACGCCACTGACCCGAGCGCTCCGGAGCAGAGACAACGACCGTCCGGTGGCCGCGTGCCACGCCGGCAACAAGCCGAAGAGTATTCCCGTCAAAACGGAGACGGCGGCGGCGAACGCCATCACCCGCATATCGAGCGCGACCATGTGGACGCGTGGTTGATCGGAAGGAAGCAACGCGACGATGGCGCCGAATCCTGCCCACGCCAGCAACGCACCCGCAATTCCTCCGCACACGCCAATCAGGACGCTCTCGGTCAGCAGTTGTCGCCCGATCCTCCATCCTGCGGCGCCGAGCGCACGGCGCACGGCCAGCTCCTGAGCCCGGCCGCTCGATCGCGCCAGCAGCAGATTCGCCAGATTGACGCACGCGATCAGCAGCATTGCCAACACCGCACCGAGCAACACCGAGAGCATCGGTCGAGCGGTGCTGACGAGGACTTCGAAGAGCGGACGGACTGTCGCCGATTGTCCGCCGACTGCGGTCGCCGGATATTCCTGTCGAAGTTGCGACGCGATCGTCGCAAGCTCCGCGCGCGCCGACTCGACGGTCACGCCTGGTGCGAGACGTCCAACAGCGGCTAAACCGTTGTGATTGCCGCGATCCAACATGAAGTGCCCCGGCGTCAGGAAGTTGCCAAGGGGGAGAAAGACGTCTTCCTGTCGTGCAACGGTAAAGTCTGCGGGTAACACGCCCACGACGGTCACGGGCGATTCGTCCAGCATGATGCGTCGACCCATGGCGGCGGCATTCCCGCCAAGTTCGCGCTGCCAGAATCCATAACTCACCAAACCCACACGTTCAACGCCAGGCTGGTCGTCGGCTTGCGTGAGTCCGCGACCGAGGATCGGGCGGACGCCGAGGACGTCGAACAGATTCCACGACACTTGGCGGATCATCAATCGGCGTGGGCGGTCAGTGCCTGTGAGGTTCGCGGGTATTCCTCTCCACACCGCCAGGTTTTCGAACGACGTCGATCGATCGCGCCAGTCCACGAAGTTCGGCCACGAAACACTGAACTCCTCGCCCGCCGACGACAACTCCCGCGCCATGACAACGCGATCGGGCTCCACGATCGGCAGCGGCTTCAGAAGAATTCCATCGACAAGCGAATAGACGATCGTCGTGGCTCCAATCCCCAGTGCGAGCGTGATGATGGCAATGGTGGCAAATCCCGGCGCGCGTCTCAGCGCCCGAACTGCATAGCGGATGTCCTGCGTAAGGCCGGCCATGATTCCTCCTCGTGACACACCAATGACGAGCGCGTCGGTTGACAAGGCACGCGTCAGCGGTACGCGCGAGGTAAACGGCTGTTCGATTCGTACCAGGGTTGTTGCGAGTGCGGCCCAGTCGGGAACCTCGCGGTCCGCTTGCGCGTGCGCGTCCCCCTCCGTGAGGCCGCGCGCCAGGCCTGCTTCGTACGCTGCCTCCAGCTGCAAGGCGAGCTCATCAACGATCTCGATCTCCCGCTCGGCAGGAATGTCGAGAGGCGGCAGGCGATCACGGACGTAACGTCGCCAATCAATTTTCACAACGGAATCTCACGAGGTCCGAAGTCGCGAACACCTCTATCACTCGGATTTCAGCGCATCCACTGGATTGATTCGAGTCGCGCGCATGGCCGGAGCCAGCCAGGCCACTCCGTTTAGGGAGAGCACTCGACCGACAATGTCTGAAGGCGACCCCAGACGCTGCCAGAACCCGTACCCGATCATCGCAGTCGGATTCCCACCCGGTGACCCGATTAGGTTGACCCCTGCTGTGTCAGGTTGGGCGCTCACCGCCAGTGACCTGCCGCTCAACGACTCGATGTGTGCGAGCTCACGCGCAAGGGCTTGCCAGTCCGGGACTTCACTCGCGGCCTGGCGCATCGCCTCGTCGCGGTCACACTCGGACCGAAGTGCCGTGTCATAGGCTGCCTCGAGTTGTAGCGCGAGCTCGTCGACGATCTCGCTCTCCCGCTCGGCACGAACGTTCAGCGCCGGGAGGTGATTCCGAACGTACGATCGCCAATCGATCTTCAGAGCGGTTCTTTCCAAGGGTTTCTCACTGGAATCACGCGTGGCGAACGCGAGCCACCTGGTCGAGCGCCTCGAAAAAGTCTCGCCACACCCTGCGGCGCTCTCCCAGGACACTCCGGCCGGCGAGGGTCAGACGGTAGAACCGTCGCCGACGCTGCCCGGCCTTTTCGACCCAGCGGCCCTCGACCCATCCACGTTTTTCCAGTTTGTAGAGCAGGGGATAGAGCGTGGCCGCCTGAAACTTCAACCGGCCGTCCGACCGGCCTTCGATAAGCTGAGCAATTTCGTATCCGTGACGCTGCGGACCTTCCAGGACAGCCAGAACCAGGAACTCGGCGCTGCCCTTCTGGAGGGAGCGCGTGGTCATGTCAGTTGGTGCCATATAGGTGGGCAGCATACATATCTGACGGGACCAGGGCAAGAGGGGTTGGGAAGGCCCAAACAACAAAACGCGCGGGCCTATTACAGATATGTCACATTTCTGACGTGCGAACGGTGGCAATTCCCCAACAAAAACGCGTTCTCCGTTTGTTTCGCCCCATGGCATACGGGTTGCGATGTGGCCGGCAGATGATCGCGACTTTCCTCGGCACCAAGGGTGGCACCGGCACGACGACCATGGCGGTGAACTGCGCGGCGGACATCCGCCGTGTTTCGGAGCGGCCGACTCTACTGGTGGACGTCAAGCAGGCCGGCGATGTCGCCGTTTTCCTCGGGCTGCGGCCTCGATACACGCTTGGCGACATGCTGGATCAGGTTGCATGGAGCGATCGCGAGCTCGCGCCGCGCTTTGTGACCGAGCACGACTGCGGTCTTCATGTTCTTGCCGCCTGCCAAGGGTTTGGCCGGCCGAATGCCCGTGACGCGGAGGCGATCGAGGAGCTGCTTCGTTGTTACGCGGAGCTGTATGACTACGTGGTCGTGGACGCGGGCAGCACGCTCACGGAGTCGGCCGTCGCCGCGCTCGCGATGTCGGACGTCGTGATGCTGGTTGCCAATCCCGATCTCCCGTGCCTACGCAATCTGCAGCGGCTCACGGATACGATTCGCCTGGATGGTGTTGGGCCCGAGCGGTTACGAATCGTACTCAATAGGACTGGCGATACCGGCGTCATGCCCGTCGGGCAGATCGAAGATGCGCTGAGTCGCCGGATTGATTTTCGCGTTACCAGCGACTACCGGACAGTGGCCACTGCCGTCAATGCCGGTGTCCCGGTCTCGTCTCTTCGCGCGACCGATCTGCACTTGCAGGTCGATTCGATGGCGCGGACGCTCATCGGATCGAACCTCGCGGCCGTCGCCTCGTAGAGTTACGAGAGACGAGTTACAAGTCACAAGTTCAAAGTTCAGAATCCGCAGAACGCCGAAGTTTGACCACCGTGGCGCCCAAGTGTGATTCGGTGGCGTCCCAGTAGCCTTCGACGAGTGGGTGGTCGCGTAAGAGTCGCTGCACAGCGGCTCGCTGCACGCCCTTGCCGCGGCCGTGGATCAGCCTGACGAGTGCAAACCCGGCCTGCTCGGCGGCGCTGAGGTACTCATCGACTACAGACAGCACATCGGCGGGCGCGAAGGCGTGAAGATCGATCGCGTCCTCCACAGGAATACGCACGACCTCGTCATCCATGCTCCGTCCCGGGACCCGGCGCCGGTCGTCTGATCGCTGGCGCCTGATATTCAGCCGTGACCTTTGTCGTGATGCCGCCTCGCGCCGTAAAGTCACCGATCACCGTCATGCGGCGCGGTGCGCATGCCGCGACGAGGTCGTCGAGGATCCTGTTCGTGGCGGCTTCATAAAAGATGCCTTGACTGCGATACTCGAGCAGGTAGTACTTCAAGGCCTTCAGCTCGATGCACAGCCGGTCGGGTACGTACCGGATTCGGATGGTACCGAAGTCGGGCAAGCCCGTCTTGGGACACATCGACGTAAACTCCGGGCAGTCGATCGCAATCTCGAAGTCGCGCTCGGGGCGCGGATTCGGAAAGGTCTCGAGTGCGCCGCGAGATGACACGTAAAAATTGTAGACGAACTAAGAACGAAGAACTAAGGACGAGGAACGGGACTTCGTTCTTCGTTCGTCCTGCGAATTCCCCGTTTGACAGCCCCGCGGGTGCGAGCTAGCATTACGGGCGTTTTTCCGCCATTTTCCGCGAGTGGCCGCACGCGCGCGCGGCCGCCCTCGCGGCGCTTTGCAGATCGGCGCGCGGCACTTACCAGGGGGACCAGATATGGCAGAAGCCCGCAGGATGGGCAAGTCGGAATTGTTTTCACATTTCGCCGAGCGGTTCGAGACCAAGCGCACGCAGTCGCGCGAGTTCTTTGACGAGCTGGCGCAACTGTGCGAGAAGGAACTCAAGCGCTCGGGCGAATTCGTCCTGCCCGGCATGGTGAAGCTGGTTGTTCAGAAGCGGAAGGCTCGGATGGGCCGCAACCCCGCAACGGGTGAGCCCATTAAGATCCCCGCAAAGACTGTCGTCAAGGCCCGTATCGTCAAGCAGCTGAAGGACGCTGTTCTCCCGCGAAAGTAAGCGCGTCCCGCCCCCCTGGTTCGAGAATGGAGACGCCGTTTGACGGCGTCTCTTTCTCAAGCCAGCGTCGGCTGCAAGCACCTGGAAACGCCGCCACTCCGAACGCCGCAAATCGGACTACCCGCCCTTCAGGCGTTTTTGCAGCTCCCGAATTCCCGATCGTTCAATCTTGAACTTCAAGGTTGAGAGCGGTACCCCGAGATACCGGGCTGTCTGCGTGACGTTCCAGCCCTGCTTCTCGAGTGCCCGGATGATGTAGTTGCGTTCGAAGGTTGCCAGCGCCCGGTCGAGCAGACTCTTGTCATCCGCCTGATGATCCAGTTCCGCCACATGGAAATCCAGCGGCAGATCGTCGTCGGTGATCCATTCGCCGTCGCATGTCGCGACCACTCGTTCGATCAGGTTTTCGAGTTCCCGGATGTTGCCGGGCCACCAATAGTGACTGAGCATCCGGATCGTGGACTCGGCGATGCCCTTGATCTGTTTGTGGAAGCGAGCGTTGTAGCGGCGCAGGAAGAATTCGGCGAGCTCCGGCAGGTCATCAAGGCGATCGCGCAAAGGCGGCAGCTTCACCGGAATTACGTTGAGCCGGAAGAACAGGTCGCCACGGAACGAGCCGTCCTTGACCGCGCGCTCGAGGTCCACGTTGGTCGCGGCAATCAGCCGGAACGATGTCTTGATCGGTTTGGTACCGCCGACACGTTCGATCTCACCTTCTTGAATCGCACGCAGGAGCTTGGCCTGCAGGTCGAGCCTCAGGTCGCCGATCTCGTCGAGGAAGAGCGACCCGCGGCTTGCCAGCTCGAATTTTCCAATGCGTTGCTGCACGGCCCCCGTAAACGCGCCGCGTTCATGACCGAACAGCGTGCTCTCGACCAGGTCGCGTGGTATCGCGGCGAGGTTCACCGCGATGAAAGGCCGGTCTGTGGTTTCTCCGGTGGCCGCGTCGCTCACCGATGCGCGGTGGATCATTCGCGCGAGCAGCTCTTTGCCAGTGCCGCTTTCACCCAGGATGAGGACCGTCGCCGACAGTGGGCCGACTTTGTGGACGACGTCGATCACGTCCTGCATCGCGGGGCTCGGACCCACGACGAACTCGCGGTCGCCGATGTCGTGTACCTCATCACGCAGCGTGATCACTTGACGATTCAGATCCTGACGCTCCGCGGCATGGGCCACGGTCCTCCGCAGCAGTTCGGGGTCGGTATCGTTGCTCAGGTAGTGATAGGCCCCGAGCTTGATGGCCTGGACGGCGCCTTCCAGGTCCGAACCCTCGGCGACGAGGATGCTCTCGGCCAGCGGATGGTTGGCCCGGACAATCTGCAGCAGCTCGAGCCCTGTGACGCCCGGCAATTGCACGTCGGCAATGACGAGATCCACCTCCTCGCGTTCCATCAGCGCGAGGGCGGCCTCTCCCGAGGCGGCCCGCAGGATTCGATACTCGCGTTTCAGCGGCGTGGCCAGCCGCTCGCGCGAATCCCCCAGTGGGGCCACGACCATGATCGTCTTGCGTCGTACGCTCATTCGACGGGGAGTATAGTCGTTGACATATGGAATGGTTGTGGTTCCTCAGCGGCGCCAGCTGCCTGATTGCGCTCGCCGCACTTGCCACCGCGCGCCGACTGTCTCGCCGCCTTGGACACTTGTCCGAACAATACTGGGAATTGAAGTACGAGCATGGCGAACTCAAGTCGCGGGTCAAGGCACTGGCCCCCACGGCCGAGGAGGTCGCCGCGTCGCAGCCGCCGATTCAACAAACCTTCGTGCCTTTGAGCACTATCAGAAAGAAGGACGCTTCTTGACGCCGTTTGCCAATCCAAGCGACAGTTGGAGGTTACTCCGACTGCGAGGTTCGGTGTTCTAAGGAGCGTTCATTGGCTAACGAGTACGACGTCGTCGTCATTGGTGCGGGGACGGGCGGGTATGTGGCAGCAATTCGCGCAGCACAACTTGGACTCAAGACGGCGGTTGTCGAAAAGCAGAAGGCCCTCGGCGGTACGTGTTTGATTTGGGGATGCATCCCGACGAAGGCCCTTCTCGAGCATGCGCATGCTCTGAAGGTTGCGCAGTCGGCTAAGGAATGGGGGCTGGCCGGGATCGATCCGACAGGTGTGCGTATCGACATGCCGGCGGTCCACACACGGAAAGACAAGCTGATCGCGGGCCTGACCGGCGGGATCGAGCTGTTGTTCAAGAAGAACAAGATTGAGTGGATAAAAGGCACTGCCCGGCTCGCCGGCGGTAAGAACGTCGAGGTCACGCTGCAGGACGGTACCAAGCAGATGCTGTCAGCCAGCAAGGAGGTGATTGTCGCGACGGGGTCCGCGGCCCGCAGCGTTGCTGGAATTCAACCTGATGGCAAAAGAATCATTTTCAGCGACGAAGCCATTCACCTCACCGAGGTCCCAAAAACAATCGCCGTCATGGGCAGCGGCGCCGTGGGCGTGGAGTTTGCCTCCATCTTCAGGAGCTACGGCAGTGACGTCATCATCATCGAGTTGCTGCCACGCCTCGTCCCCGGAGAGGACGAGGCGATATCCGCCGAGCTCGAGAAGAATTTCAAGCGCCGGGGCATCAAGTCCTTCACTGGCGCCAAGGTAACCTCCGCCAAGGCCGGCGCCAAGGGCGTTGACCTCGAGATGACGGGCGCAGACGCCAAGACGCAGAAGCTCAGCGTTGATATCCTGCTCGTCGCCACTGGTCGCGGGCCCGTCACCGAAGGACTAGGAATTGAGGCGCTCGGCCTGACGACGGATCGCGGGTACATCGTTGTCGACGACCAGTTCCGGACGAACGTCGCGGGCATCTCGGCGATTGGCGACGTGATCACGATGGGTGGACCGCATTATCAACTGGCGCACGTATCGTCAATGGAGGGTGTCGTGCTGGCCGAGCGGATTGCCGGCCAGACGGTGCACCCGATTAATTACGATCACGTGCCACGCTGTACGTATTGCGAGCCTGAAATCGGCAGCGTCGGCCTGACCGAATCCCAAGCCAAGGAGAAGGGTTACGACGTCCGCGTCGGGTCGTTCCCGTTCAAGGCGCTCGCCCGGGCGCGCATGGCGGGCGAGACGGATGGCTTCGTGAAGATCGTGGCCGATAAGAAGTACGACGAGGTGCTCGGGGTTCATATCATCGGCCCGCGGGCGACCGAGCTGATTGCGGAAGCCGTGCTGGCGTTGCGGCTTGAATGTACGGTCGAGGAACTGGTGAGAACGATCCACGCGCATCCGACAATGTCTGAGGCAGTCGGTGAAGCGGCTCACGCTGCGCACGGAGCAGCGATACATATCTAAAAGGGTCGCCGGTCCCCAGTCGCCGGTCTTCGGCGAGAAGAGACTGCGTGACTTGCTGGAGACAGGCGACCGGAGACCGGGGACCTAGAGGATCCACTGAATGGCGACACCCGTAGTAATGCCCCAGATGGGCGAGTCCATCGCGGAAGGCACGATCGTTCGGTGGATCAAGAAGGTCGGCGACAGCGTAGACCGCGACGAGCCGCTGTTTGAGATTTCGACCGACAAGGTCGATGCCGAGATTCCGTCGCCTGCGGCCGGCACCCTGCTCGATATTTCCGTGAAGGAAGGCGAGACGGTCCCGGTCAACAGTGTCGTGGCAACGATTGGCGCGGTGGGAGAGACGGGTGCGACGGGTGCGCAGGGTGCGACAGGTACGGTGCCGCTTTCCACGTCTCCGCCCGAATCCGGCAAGACAGCTTCTGCTATGTCACAGGCCGACGGCGCGACCGAGGCCGTACCTACAGCACCTGCCGCACCTGAGCACCGCACCGCACCCAGCGCACCTAGCGCACCTGTCGCACCTAGCGCACCAGATGCACTTGACACGCGTCAGAAGTCATCACCGCTCGTGCGACGCATCGCGAAGGAGCACGGCGTCGATCTGCGACAAATCACCGGCACCGGCATCTCGGGCCGCGTGACCAAGCAGGACATTCTCGGATTTCTAGACCATGGCGCACCTGGCGCACCTGGCGCACCTAGCGCACCTGCCGCACCTAGCGCACCTGCCGCTCCTGCCGCACCTGAGCACCGCACCGCACCCAGCGCACCCCTCGCACCCGTCGCACCTGTCGCACCTGAAATCGTCCCCATGAGCGTGATGCGCAAGAAGATCGCCGAGCACATGATTCTGAGCCGGCGAACCTCGGCGCACGTGTACTCGGTCTTCGAGGTCAACTACAGCAAGGTCGACGACATTCGAAAGGCACGGCGCGTCGACTACGAGCAACGGGGTGTGAAGCTCACGTTCACGTCCTTCATCGCCAAAGTCGCGATCGACTGCCTGCGCCGGCACAAGGTGATCAACGCCTCGATTGACGGCGACAACATCATCTACAAGCGTGAAATCAACCTCGGCATCGCTGTCGCCCTCGACAACGGATTGATTGTTCCCGTGATCAAAGGCGCCGACGAACTGAACATCCTCGGTTTGTCGCGCGCGATTGCGGATGTCGCGGATCGCGCGCGTGTAAAGAAGCTCACTCCGGACGAAGTGCACGGCGGCACGTTTACCATTACCAATCCAGGCAATTTCGGGGCGCAGTTCGGGCTGCCGATCATCAACCAACCGCAGGTGGCCATTCTTGGCGTCGGAACAATCGAGAAGCGTCCGGTCGTCATCGACGACATGATCGGCATTCGGCTGATGGGCTACCTCACGCTTGGCTACGACCATCGTCTCGTCGACGGCGCGGTTGCCGATCAGTTCATGGCGGACGTCAAAAAAGGAATCGAAACGTTTGACGCATCTCAGGTGTGACCTGCCAGAAGCGACAGAACTGAAGGCCCTTCAGGTCCGTCGCGTCGGCCCTTTGCCGTACCGCGAGGCGCTGGAGCTGCAGGCGCAGCTTGTTGAGGATCGCCGTGCGGCGCGGATTCCTGACACGCTGATTCTGCTCGAGCATCCGCATGTCTTGACACTGGGCGTGCGGCGCGGCGGGGGGCGATCGAACATCATCGCGACTGAAGATCGCCTTCGGGAGCTCGGCGTCGAGATCTGTGAAGCTGGCCGCGGTGGCGATGTCACGTACCATGGCCCCGGGCAGATCGTCGGATACCCGATTCTCGACTTACGGCCGGATCGGCAGGACGTCCATCGCTACGTGCGCGATCTCGAGGATGTCTTGATTCGACTGTGCGGGGATTTCGGTATTGCTGCCGAACGGCTGCCAGGCCTGACCGGCGCGTGGGTGAATCATCCATCGCACGGTCTGGAAAAGGTGGCGGCTATTGGTGTTCGCATCTCGCGGTGGATTACGAGCCACGGCTTTGCGCTCAACGTCAACACTGACCTGGATTTCTTCAAGCTGATTGTCCCGTGCGGCATTGCCGACAAGGGAGTGACCTCACTTGCACGCCTGACCGGGAGCACGGTGGATCAGCGAGACGTCGAAGATCGTCTGGTGACTCACTTCGTTCGGGTCTTCGGTCGACAATTGGAGAGTTGGTAATTGACCCTATTGGTCTGCATTGGCGATTCGTGCCGTGATGGCGAGCGCCAGCCGTGCGATTTCGGCGGCGCCTTGAGCATCGATGCGCTCCCAGTCGTCGGTCGGCCGATGGTAGTCCTCGTGGAACCCCGTGAAGAACAACAGTGTAGGCACCTGCTCGCGTTCGAACGGATCGTTATCTGATGCCCCGGCGCCATAACCCTCACGAAAATCGTCGAGCCGCAGCTTCGTGAATGGCCTGAGCTCCTCCACGATCTTCTGGAAGCCGTCGTGCATTCCAGTGCCGCCAATCAAGACTCGTCCTCGGGCGCGACCCACCATGTCCAGGTTGATCATCGCGACGGTCTTGCGAACGCCGTCTGGTTGGTGTTTCACGTAGTGACGAGAGCCTCCAAGGTCCAGTTCCTCGCCCGCAAACGTTGCGAACACAAGCGATCGTTTGAACGGTGGGCGTGCTCTAGCAGCAGCATGAGCTATTTCAATGACCATTGCCGTACCAGACGCGTTGTCGTCGGCGCCATTGTGGATGACTCCTCGGCCCTGCGGGTCGAGCGACGAACGACTCCCGAGGCCCAAATGGTCGTAATGTGCGCCGATGACGATTGCTTCGCTCGCAAGAACTCGGTCAGAGCCGCTCAGCAGCCCGATGACGTTTGCGACCTTTGAGGATCGGTCGATCATCTGCAAATACCCGCCGGAGTCTCCTCCGCCTTGCAGTTCAGCCTTCTTGAATTCAGCGGCGATATAGTCCGCTGCGCGACGAAGGCCCGGTGTGCCGTTGCCGCGACCGCCAAGCTTGTCGGACGACAGCGCGCGCACGTGTGCCAGATAGCTTGCAGGTTCGACCCAAAATTGATCGAGCTGCGTGCCTTGCGAGAGAAGTGTTGCTGTGCACAGCAGCAATAGGATGATGTGACGCATGGTGCTAGCTGCTAAGAGCAGTCTCGAACCTCACACGATCGCGGGGAGAAAGCGTGGGCGTCAGGACCTGTGACAGACCGCCTGAGTCCAGCGTCACCGGCAGCATCCCGGCACGCCGGCCGCCGGCCTCGTCGTGGGCGATTGCCACGAACGCGCTGAGTCCTTCAGGGCGGCGGGTGGCCGCTGCGGCGAGCAGTCTGGTCGCTGAACCCGCAAGCGTGATAGGTCCGGGAGGCCAGAGGCGAGAGAGCCGCCCATCAAGCCGCGTGATCGCCGGCGGGCTGAGGGCATCTACAGCGCGTCGTCCGCCGACCGAGGCAGCGTCCCAGGGCACGATGATCTGAGCAGGCGGCCTTCCGACGACGGTCAGAGAGATCTCAGATGGCGTGCTCCCGGCTTCCAGGGCCGTCATTGAGATGATGGCCGAGCGGAGAGCCTCAGGCGCCGAACCAATCAGCCGTCGATGAGAAATCCCGAGCTCGCGCACGCCTCGTTCGACAACGTCCATCTGGCTCGCACCCGCACAAAGCAGCAGCGCTGTCTGATTGAGGTATGCGAGCCTCCGAACGAGCGCGAGGCCGGCGTCGCCCTGCCACTCCGACCCTGGCGAGCTTGCTCGATCGGCGAATACGATCGCATCCGCACTTACCGCGACCGACTCATCTCTCGAGCCAACGACCGACGTCGAATAGCCATCGACAGGCGCGGCCTGCGCGATGTCGAGCGCCTTGCCTTCGGCAATCGTGCCCGCCTCGTCGACGAGCACAACGCGATGCGCGATGTCGGCGGCCGCGAGCTGGCGCGCCAAGGCACCGCCAAGCTCTCCGGCGCCAACGATGACGATCGACCGCACGGAGCTATTGTATAGGTGACATGAAACGCGTCTCGCTCGTCACCGGCGGCACACGGGGAATTGGGTTTGCGGTTGCGGAAGCGTTGTTGAAACAGGGCGACTGCGTGGCGATTACGGGCACGTCGGTCGATGGTGTTCAGCGGGCCGGCGCTGCCCTTGGCGAGGGCGTGCTCGCGCTCAATTGCGACGTTCGCCAGGCCGCCTCCGTTGAAGCCGCATTCCGCGCCGTCGAGTCGCGCTTCGGGGGCCTGGACGTCCTGATCAACAACGCCGGTGTCGGAGTCGGCGCACCGATCGCGGACCTGTCGCAGGATGAATGGGACCGCATCATCGGCACGAACCTGACAGGAGTGTTTCAGTGCTGCAAGGCCGCGATACCGCGCTTTCGCCAGCGCGGCGGGGGCTGGATCATCAATATCAGCAGTCTGGCGAGCAAGAATCCGTTTGCGGGCGGTGCTGCCTACTGTGCGTCCAAGGCGGGCCTCAACGCGTTCAGTGAGGCGTTGATGCAGGAAGTGCGCTACGACAACATCCGCGTCAGCTATGTGTTGCCTGGATCGGTGGCGACAGGGTTCTCAGGGCGCGCTCAATCGGCTGGTGCGGACTGGAAACTCCAGCCGGAAGACGTCGCCACGGTCATTCTCGACCTGCTCGCGCATCCCGCGCGGAGTCTCCCGAGCCGGGTGGAGATTCGGCCGTCGCGGCCACAGAAATGAATCGCGACTGGTCGATGTTTCCACCGGTGAGCATCACGGCAGACCTTTGACCGGCATCGACGGCCAGACGACTCAGGACCGCGGCCGGTGCCGCGGCGCCTGCGCCCTCCGCAATCAGGTGCTCCTCTGTCGCCAATTCACGAATCGCTCGTTCAAGATCGGTTTCGCTCACGCTGACCACACGGTCCACATGCCGACGAACGAGTTCGAAGGTCATCGATCCGGGCTCCAGGTTGCCGGTGAGCCCGTCGGCGAGGGAGGGGAGCGGCTTGATCTCGGTGATGACTCCTCTCGCAAGGCTGACTGCGAACACCGTGGACGCCTTCGTCTCGACGCCGATGATCGTGACATGCGGCGCGACGGCTTTGAGCGCGATGCCCATGCCGCTTGCCAACCCGCCTCCGCCAATCGGAACAACGACGACGTCGAGTGAGGGGAGTGCCTCGATGATTTCCAGTGCGGCCGTGCCCGCGCCAGCAATCACGTCCGGATGGTTATACGACGAGACATAAAGCGCGCTGTTGGTGCTGGCGTACGCGCGTGCCGCGTACTCGGCAGCGTCGTAGTCTGGCACCTCATCGCGCAATTCGGCCCCCTGCCGGCGGATCGCGTCCTTCTTGGTGTCCGGTGCGGTAACGGGTGTGAAGACGATCAGCCGCACGCCGAGCCGAGCGGCCGCCGTCGCCATTGCACGGCCGTGATTGCCTGCTGAAGCGGTCACGACGACCGGCATCTCCCGTCGGCGCCTGCGCGCTTCTTCGGAAACCTTCAGCAGGGCATTGAGAGCGCCGCGGATTTTGAACGAATGCGTCGGCTGGAGCGACTCCACCTTCAAATGCACCTCGGCATTGGTGCATGAGGACAGCCATTCGGAGTAGAGCAAAGGCGCCGGACGCAGAAACGGCGCCAAGCGACGCCGTGCTTCGAAAATATCGAGCGGAACTGGCAGAGCGGCTGTCGTCATCAGTCAGGCGAGGGTGAGCCGTGCGGCGCGAGTATTTCCGTCAATTGGCTGACGAACGCGCTGCGCGCCAGGACCGTGCCAATGCCAAGCTCGCGAGCCTGGTGTACGAGATCTGCATGGACGTGCGAGACGAATCCGAGCGTCGGGAGATGGCGAAGCTCGGGATCTTCCGACAGCCTGCGGAGCACATCGAATGGTTGTGGGCGGCCGCCATCGAGATCCAGGAGGATGAGCGACGGCCGATCCGCGCGCGCGCGTTCGAGCGCTGCGTCCGGGGTCGTCGCGGCACGAACGACAACGCCCGCGGCCTTGGCGGCGGTGGAAATCTTCGATCGGAAGAGCAAGTCGTCTGCGACGACGAGGACCATGACGGTATCCTACACTCATGCTTCTCGAGTCCGCCGCGGTCGCGCCGTTCTTCAAAAACGGCTATGTCCTGGGATGTGAACGCACGCGTGACGCGGTCCTGATCGATCCGGGCGACGAAGTGGCGCAGCTGCTCGCCTATATCGAGGCCGAGCGCCTCAATGTCGTCGCGATCCTGCTCACGCATGCTCATGTCGATCATGTTTCAGGCGTCGCACGGGCGAAACGCGCCCTCGACGTCAAGGTTTACCTGCACCGCGACGATTTGTTTCTCTACGACCAGGCCGCGGCGCATGGCCTGATGTTTGGCTTGGAAGTCGAACAGCCGCCGCCTGTGGATGTCTTTTACAAAGGGCCTGGCCCGATCGCGTTTGGCGACTACGATGTTTTCGTCCACCACACGCCCGGCCACTGTCCTGGCGGCGTGTGTCTGCAAGTGGGCCGCCGCGGGGAGCGCGGGCAGGAGCTGTTTGTCGGCGACACGCTATTTGCCGGATCGATTGGGCGCACGGACTTGCCTGGCGGCGACTATGAGACGCTGCTTCGCTCGATCACCGGCGTGCTCTACGGTTTCGGCGACGACGCACGCGTGTATTCCGGTCACGGACCTGAAACGACGATTGGCGAAGAGCGCCGCACAAATCCGTTCTTAATCGAATACCAGCGACGGCAGTAGTCTAGGCCTCAGGCCCCAAGCCCCCTGCCAGGCCTGGCCCTGCGGCCGGTTCTCGGTGTCTCTGCGTCTCTGTGGCCTGTTCGTAATGACGAGTGCAGCGGGACACTTGCTAAGACTCTCGTATTTTGACAACAAACTCGACCCGTCCAACCTTGAGCTTGTCGCCCGCGACGAGCGGCGCGCGTTTGACCTTGCGGCCGTTGACCCACGTGCCGTTGGTGCTGCCCAAGTCTTCGACATCGAGCCGGTCGCGGGCGTCGAGGCTGACACGGCAATGCAGTCGCGAGACGAGCGGTGCATCCACAATGAAGTCGGCACGGGCCGCGCGGCCCATGGTCTTCATCGATCGAGGCAGTATGCGGAAGACGAGCGCGGGCTTGGTCGATTCCAGAATCCACATAGGAGATCTAGCGTCAGAATACTAGCGAAGCTCCGCATCAAGTCGCGGCGAAACACCTGCTGGCCTTAGAAGATGTCTAGTGTAGCCGCTCAGCGTAAGATCCCCCGACGTGACCGTGTGGCACCAGTTCGAGTTGGCAGCGACTCGGTTTGCCGATCGAACAGCCGTGCAAGTCCAACGCGCCGGCTCTGTCGAGTCATGGTCCTACCGCCAGCTACGCGACGCTGCTCTTGATCGGGCGGCGCGCCTGGTGGGGGAGGGTGTCGAGGCTGGCGACCGTTGCGCGATCCTTGCCGACAACGACGCCGATTGGTGCGCGACCTATTTCGGCATTCTGCGCATCGGCGCCGTCGCCGTGCCGCTCGACACCAACTACACATCGGCACAAGTGGCCACGATCGTCCAGGCAGCGTCCCCACGCGTCGTGTTCGTGAACGTGCGACTGGCGGCCAAAACCCGCGAGGCACTTGCGACCGTTCCCGGGTCGGTTGTCGCAGACATCCACGCGGTGCACCCGCTCGGCGATCGCCGCCCACTCGACGACGATCCCGGCGCGGCGAACGACCCTGCCGTCATTCTCTACACGTCGGGAACGACTGCCGATCCGAAAGGCGTCGTGCTGACCAATGGCAATTTGATCGCCGAGCGCGATGCTGCGCAGAAGATAGTCGGCGTCAGCGAACACGACAGTGTTTTGGGGGTGTTACCCTTGTTCCATTCGCTCGCGCAGCTCGCAAATCTGCTGCTGCCTTGCACGGTGGGTGCCCGGGTCGTGTTTCTGGAGACAGTGAATACAACGGAGCTGATGCGCGCTCTCTCGGAAAGGCAGATCACCATCTGCGCTTGCGTGCCTCGATTCTTCAACCTCATTCATCAGCGGGTTTGGCAACAAGTTGCGCGAGACGGCGCGGTCAAGAAGCTGATGTTTCGAGCGTTTCTCGCGCTCAACTTTCGCACTCGGCAGCTCGGTTTGAACATTGGCCGACAGTTGTTCGCCCAGATTCACACGCTCATCGGCCGGCAGTTGCGTCTTCTGGTTACGGGCGGCTCGAAATTTGACCCAGCTGTCGGGCGGGATCTCTATGCCCTGGGCTTCAATATTCTCCAGGCCTATGGCCTCACCGAAACCTCGGGCGCCGCGACGCTCACAACCCCCGATGACGCTCACCGCGACACGGTTGGCCGGGCTTTGCCTGGCCAGCAGATCAAAGTGCTGACCCCCGACGATCCTGAGCTGGAAGGCGAAATCGCCATCCGCGGATCGATTGTGATGCAGGGGTACTACCAGCGTCCCGACGCGACGGCTGGCGTCATGCGCGATGGATGGTTTCTGACCGGCGACCTTGGCCGTATTGACGATGAGGGCCGGCTCACGATCACCGGGCGCAAGAAGGAAGTCATCGTGCTCGCGTCCGGTAAGAACATCTATCCCGAAGAAATCGAGGCGGCTTACCGCCAATCCGTGTACGTCGGGGAGATCTGTGTGCTTGGCCTGCCGCGAGACGACGAACCGACGACCGAACGCCTGTTTGCCATAGTTGTCCCCAATCTCGACCTGATGCGTGAGCGCCGCATCGTGAATGCCGGGGATCTCTTGCGATTCGAAATGGAAGGGCAGTCGATTCACCTTCCAGCACACAAGCGTGTCTTGGGCTATGAGATTTGGTTCGAGCCGCTGCCAAAAACGACGACCGGCAAGATCAAGCGGCACGAGGTTGCCCGGCGGCTCCGGGACAACCGGCGAGAGCGTCCCACGCGCCAGAATTCCGATCAAACAGCCACCGCGTGGCCGCAAGGCGATCGACACGCGAGCGCAGGGGTTGCGGTGATTGCGAAACGTGCAGCCGGCAGGACGATTACGCCTGAATCCAACCTCGAACTGGATCTCGGTCTTGATTCGATGGAACGAGTCGAATTGCTCTCGGAGATTGAGCAGCACTTTGGCATTCGCATTCCGGGGGAGCAGGCGCACCAGATCTTCACCGTTGCCCAGTTGATTGAAGCGGCACGTCCTGGCGCACAAGCTGAACCGCCGGCAAAGGCCGAAGATTCCTGGGCTGCCATGTTGCGCGACCTGCCGCCAACTGATGACCCGGTGCTCAGTGGTTTGCTCCAGGGCCGTCCCCTGGTCCGGCGGCTCTTCTTTTTGATTCCGTGTGTGTTACGTCTGTTGTTGCCTCGAGTGCGAGTCACTGGTGTCGACAACCTGCCCCCAGAGGGGCCATACATCGTCTGCCCAAATCATCAGGGATATCTCGATCCGTTCATCATCTGCGGCGTGATCCCGTACCGAGTGTTTCGGCAAGTATTCTTTGTCGGAGCGGCGGAATACTTCGAGACGCCGCTCATGGCGACGATCGCGCGACAGGGCAATTGCGTGCCTGTCGATCCGGACGCGAATCTAGTGTCGGCCATGAGGGCTGGTGCGTTTGGGCTTACCCACGGCAAGATCCTGATGTTGTTTCCCGAAGGCGAGCGCTCCATCGACGGCACTGTGAAGCGGTTCAAGAAGGGTGCGGCGATTCTTTCCGGGCACCTTGGCGTGCCTGTCGTCCCTGTCGCGATTCGCGGCGCTTACGAGCTATGGCCACGAAACCGACGGATCAATTGGGGCGTGATGTTCCCGTGGAACCGGCATCGTATCCGCATGGCATTCGGGTCGCCGCTGCGATTCGACGCATCAGCAGATTACTCAGAAGCCGCGGTGGCGTTGCAGGCCAAAGTCACAACGATGTGGGACGAGCTTTGAGCCACACGCCGAAATCGTTCGGATGTCTGTTCAGCGGACCACGAGCGACTTCTTCATCCACTCCGTAATTGCAGCAGCGACAACGGAGGAGATCTTCTTTTCTGGCAGCACGGCATATTCGTCCACTTCGCCGGTTTTTGCCGCAACCAGCAGATGATTGACGCCCGGAAGCTTGACGACGTCAGCCACAACATTGCGCTTACGCGCGCGTGCGAGCTCAGCGAGTCGATCCGCATGATAGGGAAGGACCTCGGTGTCGAGCTCGCCCTGCAGGATCAGCACGGGTTGTCTGACGTCCTTCATCACGCGTGCAGGATCAAATCCGAGAAAGCTCTGGAACCACGGGGTTTCCGCAGCCTGCCGCAGCTCGGGCGCGACGCCTTCCCATCCCGAGCCCTTCAGAGCAGCGGTGTTGATTTGTTTCTGCAGGTCAATCTTCGCTTGCTTCTCTCCCTCGGGAGTGTTGAGTCGATCGAGAAGGTGGCGTTGCTGTTCGAGCACCAATTCGCTGCCGGTGGTTGAGGACCCAGCGACGAGTGTCACGGCCCTAATGCGGTCGTCACGAGCCGCTGCCACCATCGCCACCCAGGCGCCTTCGCTATGACCCACAACGGCGATACGATCTTTGTCAAAAACCTTGCGCTGTTTGTTGAGCCACGCAACGATGGCGCGGACGTCTTCGGCGTAATCGGCAATCGTGGTCGTTTCGGCGCGACCTCCGCTTTGCCCTACCCCTCGCTTGTCGTATCGAACCACAGCGTACCCCGCATCCACGAGCGCGCTGGCCATTTGACCGAGGATGGGGACGCCCGCAACAAAGCCATCACGATCGATCGGGCGGCCAGAGGCGCCAACGAGAATGACGGCTGGGAGCGGGCCTGTTGGTGTCGGCGGTTTGGTGACGCTTGCGGCGATTCCGAAGCCGGCTGCAGGGATGCGCACGGTTTCGTCGCCGGGCAGCGAAAAAGACGTTGTCCGCGTCGCGGCCGACGCGATGTCTTCGCGCGCCATGTCGAGCATCTGTGCGGGCACGCTCATGCGCAGCAGGGCGCCGCTGGCATCGGTCCAGATGCTGAGCTGTAAATCGCCGCCCGGCGGAGGATTCGACACGATGAGCGCGTAGCGGGTTACCGCAATCGTTTGTTTGGCTGTTTCAATCCGCTCCGCGAACACGCCATCGAGGCGCATTGGTACTTCACCTTGCGGAGCGATATACCCTCGGAACATCGCGCCAGGCGATTGCCCCACGAGCCTGCGCGCGAGAGCGGCGTACGAACCAAGGTATGCATTTGGGAGAACGACGGTGTCCCCGGCAACAGGATCGGTTTTTGTTGATGGCGTGCCCGCCACTGAAATCTCGGTAGCGGCTTTGCCATCCGCGAAGGTGGTTTTCACCGACACGTCCTCGCCGCCGGTCGTTCCCGTGAGGAGCAGTCTGGTCGGGCGCCATCCGCTGTCGTAATGAATCTCCGCTGTACGCGTGACGACATCGAGAGGCGGGCCGAGGCGGTTGCTGCCGCGGATCAACCAGCCATCTGCTTGCTGGACGACCGTGACGGTTTCTTGCCCAATCGCTCGAGATCGGATGAACACCGTGTAGGTTTGACTGCCATCGGTGCCCGGCGTTGGTTCCTGAGCCCACGCAAGCGGCACCGCGAGCAGACCAAGGGCCAGGATTAGCCGAATAGAATGGAACTGATACATCCTCAAGAGACCAGCTTATCCATGTTTTCAATCGAGGGCTACCAGGCATTGCGGCACAGCGCTGGTGTCGTGAGGCGCGGCGACCGCGGCGTGCTCAGGGTTACAGGCGCCGATCGTCTGACATGGCTACAGGGCTTGCTCACGAACGACGTAGTCGCGCTGCCGATTGGCGGGATTTGCGATGCGGCTTACCTGACACCGCAAGGACGCATGATCAGCGACATGCGAGTCGTCAATCTTGGCGAAAGCACGCTGCTGGACGTGCCAGGAAGCCTCGCGGAGGCATTGCAGTCAAAACTGGACGGATTGTTGTTTTCGGAGGACGCGCAAGTGTCGGACGTGTCGCGGCAAACCGCGATGATCGATGTTCACGGTCCCAACGCTCCGGCAATGGTCGACGACCTCAAGGACGAAATCGAATCGCACGGCCCGGTCATAGCAGATGCGCCCTTTGGAGTGCCGGGTTTCACCATGTTCGCGGAGGCGGCCAACGCTGAGAGAGTCATCCGTCGCCTGACCGACGTTGGAGCGGTCGCCACAACTTTGGAAACACTCGATGTATTGCGCGTCGAAGCTGGCCGACCCGCGTTTTTGATCGACATGGACGAACACACGATTCCGCTCGAAGCGGGCATCGAGGAGCGCGCGATTTCGTTTACGAAAGGCTGCTACGTCGGTCAGGAAGTCATCATCCGGGTGATGCATCGGGGACACGGGCGCGTTGCCAAGAAACTCGTCGGGCTCATGCTCGCTCAGGCAGAGCTACCCAAACGCGGCGGTCTGATTGTCGCCGGGGATCGCGAAGTCGGTAAGATTACGAGCGCCGTGTGGTCGCCCCTTCTTCAACAGGGCATCGCGCTGGGTTACGTGCACCGCGACTTCACGGAAGCTGGAACCTTGGTGCTGGTACGCTCTGAGGGCAATTCCATCTCCGCTCGAGTGTCCTTCCTTCCATTCGTCCATAGCTGAGCTATCCAATAACGAAGATTGATTGACGTCGGGGTTGGCGTTGCCTTTGCAAGAGGCTAGGCATGGCTATTCGAAAGCTCGTGTTGTCTCTCGCGCTGGGAGCCCTCGTGCTTCCCAGCCTGTCGTTCGCTCAGCGTGGACCCCAAGTAACGGTGCTCACGCGCAATGGTGATCGTGTCGCCGGCCAGCTCGAGGACGTCGAAAAGGGTCTCGTTTACGTACGGTCCAGTTTGCATGACCAGCGCCGGATCGGCTTGGGCGACGTCGCGCTCATCGATTTCGTGGGCGGTGCGTCTGGCCTGCCAGAAACGGAACTCTCATTGGCTCGCGGTTCGAACCATGTCGTAATTCTCCGCAATAGCTCGACCTTGACAGGGCAATTTGTCGACATCCGCGGGGGAGAAGAGTCAGCGGCGCCGGGTGAGGCGTACTCGCTCGTATTCCGCACGACAAACGGTGAGGAACGTCGAATTCCTCTCGATAGCGTTGGGCGGATTTATCTTGGGAACTTCCCAGGTGGCTCCGGTGCTACGCCCAATCCCGAGCCGCTCCCGGCCCCGGCTGGCGCGACGCGCGTCCCCGGAAATTCGACCTGGGTGGCGACGCCCTTGTCCGTGCGGCGTGGCGACACCGTTCGGTTCAACGCGAACGGGCGGGTGCAGCTCTCCGAGGATCCCGAAGACGTTGCGATTTCAGCAGGCTCGCTTCGCCAGCGTCATGCCGCCGGCTCACCGTTGCCGGGCAACTTCGCCGGGGCTTTGATTGCCAAGGTTGGCAACTCCGCCCCATTCCCGATCGGCAACAACACCGATCCGATCACCATGCCAGCCGATGGCCAGTTGTATCTGGGCATCAATGACGACGAGGTGAGCGACAATCGCGGCGAGTTCGTGGTCACGGTGCAGCCCACACGGCGGCGTAGGTAGATCGACCTGGCCTCCGGTCTCCGGTCTACGGCCTACGGCCCACGGAAATCTAAGCGCCGTAGGCCGTAGGCTGTGGACTGTAGACCGCAGGCAGTAGAATTCGTCCTGTGACTGTTGTCGTTGCAGCGGTGATCGAACGCGACGACAGCTTTCTTCTGACGCTTCGCCCCGCCGGGACACATCTGGAAGGCCGTTGGGAGTTCCCCGGCGGCAAGTGCCAGCCGTTCGAGACGCACGTTGAAGCATTGCGGCGTGAGCTCTACGAGGAACTCGATATCGTCGGCCACGTCGCCGAATGTCTCTACACGGTGACACACGCATATCCCGACCAGACCGTCGAGCTGTACTTTTACCGATGCGCGTTTGAAGGCTCCCCCAAACCAATGATCGGGCAGCAGATGGAATGGGTGCCGCGAGCGCGCCTGTCGGCGCTCCCGTTCCCGGACGCGGATGCTGCGCTCATCGAGCGGCTCGTACGCGGGTAGAAAGAAGCTACGAGGACGCACGTCCCCTCGGTTTGGACCGCGCACGACGAGAGCGCGTCTGGACTGGTGCAAAACCGTCAAGCATGGCTTCGAGCGTCCGCCGGATCTCGCGCTCGGAAAAACTTCGACTACCAGTGTTACGGGCGAGCAAACGGTCACGAATCATTGCTTCCACCGCACCGACGATTGATGAAGTGACTGCGGCGGCGTTGAGGGCCGGGTTGATCTCACGAGCCGCCTGGGCCTTCCGGACCACGCCCTTCATCAATTCAGCAAACGCGAGAAAGCCCTTCGAGACATGCACTCGCGGCCTGGCTCCACGCAACCGGCGGCTCTCGAACAGGAAGAGCGTCGCCAGATCGGGATCTCTCGCTAACGCAGTGGTCATCGTCTGGAGCAGGTTGAGGATGACGTCGCGACCGGTGCCGCCCGACTGGATTGTCCGCTGCACGCGCGCGTTGAGATCGGTCCACGCGGTGTCGAAAAGAGCTTGGAGCAGGCCGATCTTTCCCCCGAAATATCGCATGAGCTGCGATTCCGAAGTTCCAGCCTCACGAGCGATTGCAGAGGTGGCGGTCTGTTCGTAACCCTGCGCCGCGAAAAGCCGCTTGGCGACTTGCAGCAGTCTCTCGCGCGACGAGGGCCCGCCCGATGGTTGAGGTTGCATCAGGCACCCACGGGCCGCAAAGCGGCGATGGTAGTAATACTACCAGTTCAATGGACCGGCCAGCTCGGCTGTGCAAACGCATCTCTTCTAGGTCTTCCTTGTCTCGTTCCTCGGATTCCACGGGTAGGCGCGGCAGATCGACTTCATGGGGCAGGTCAGGCAGACGGGTTTTCGCGCGACGCAAACAGTAGCTCCCAGGTCCATCAGTGCCTGGTTGAAGTCGAAGACATTGCGGCGGGGAACCAGCGTCTCCGACAATTGCCACAGCTGTCGGCGCATTCGATGCGCCTTGGCATCGCCGCGCCCGATGAACACTCGTAAGAGCACCCGCGCGACATTCGTGTCGAGAATCGCCGCACGCTCCCCAAACGCGAAGCTGCGAATAGCGCCGGCTGTGTACGCGCCGATGCCCTTGAACGAGCGAAGCGTCTCCTCATCCGAAGGCAGTTCGCCGCCAAAGCGATCGACGGCTTCGCGGGCAATCGATTGCAGCCGCGTCGGGCGAACGTTATAACCGAGCGGGTACCACGTTCGCGTCACTTCGTCTGCCGGAGCGGAGGCGAGAGATTCGAATGACGGGTACTTTTGCAGCCACTCCAGATACTTGGGTAGTACTCGCTCGACTTGAGTCTGCTGCAGCATGATTTCAGACACCAGGATGTGGTACGGATCGTCCGTCTTCCGCCAGGGCAGATCCCGGGCATTGGTCCGGTACCACGCAAGCAGCTGTCGTCGAAAGCGTTGGCGAAGAGGGGGTGGGGGGAGTCGCACCTATAATCAGCTTCGGTGAAAATTTACACAAAAACGGGCGATCGCGGGGAAACGAGTCTGTTTGACGGAACGCGAGTGCCGAAAACAGACGCCCGCGTGGCCGCGTACGGCGACGTTGACGAGCTGCAAGCAACGCTTGGCGTCTCGGCGGCAGCAGGGCTCGATGTCGATCTCAAGGAAATGGTCGTGTTGCTTCAGCGCGATTTGTTTGCCCTCGGCGCCCGGCTGGCCGACCCATCGCATCGGATTGCCGCGCGTGTGACGAAGATCGTGATTTCCGAGGAGAGCGTCTCGAGGCTCGAGGGCTGGATCGATCGGCTCGATGCAGAACTTCCGCCACTTCGTCACTTTATTCTGTCGGGCGGGTCACCGGCTGGCGCCTCGCTGCATCTCGCGCGCACGGTCTGCCGCCGGGCAGAACGCGCTGTGCTGTCATTGGGTCAGGAAGCCGTCGAGGGGATTGTTGTGACGTATCTCAACCGACTGTCAGACCTGTTGTTCGTCATGGCGCGTGCGGCCAATCACCGCGCGGGCGTGCCCGAAACTGAGTGGTGAGCGACGCCTACGCTGCCTGTCTCGAGATTGCGAGCGCGCACTACGAGAATTTTCCGGTCGCCTCGCGTCTCCTGCCGGCGTCGATGCGGCCGCATATCGCCGCCATCTATGCCTTCGCTCGAGGCGCTGATGACATTGCTGACGAACCGGGACGCACGCCCGAGGAGCGGCTGTCGCTTCTGGCTGCTTGGCAGTCGCAGCTGCATGAACCGCCACGAACTGGCGTCTTCCTCGCTCTCGCGGACACGCGACAAAAATTCGACTTGCCGGTAGCGCTCTTCGAAGATCTGCTGAGTGCGTTCCGTCAAGACGTCATCACAACACGTTACACGACGTGGACCGAGTTGCTGGACTACTGTCGGCGGTCGGCGAATCCCGTGGGACGTCTGGTGTTGCGCGTCGCGGGCTACCGCCGCGACGAGTTCGATCGATGGTCGGATGCGATATGTACGGCGCTTCAACTGACCAACTTCTGGCAGGACCTCGCCACCGACTGGGAACGAGGGCGCGTCTACGTGCCCACTGAGCTCTGGCACGCGGCAGGCGCAGACCTCGCCGAGCTCGATCGCCGCACGCTTTCCGCACCATGGCAATCGGCGCTGAAACAGGCAACCTCCATGACACGCGCGCTGTTTGCCGAGGGTCGGCCGGTCTGCGATGCTGTCGCGGGCCGCCTGCGATATGAGCTGCGTGCGACGGTGCTGGGGGGCATCCGCATCCTCGACAAGCTGGAGCGTGGCGGGTTCAATGTTTTCGAGCATCGCCCGACACTAAACACTCCTGACCTAATGGTGATAGGTTGGAAGGCTCTAATCCGGTGGCACGCGACACATCCTTCTACTACGCGTTCCTGATGCTTCCACCCGCGAAGCGAAACGCGATCGTCGCGGTCTGGGACTTCTGCCGTGCCGTGGATGACGCCGTCGACGAGGTTGAAGACGGCACGTGGCCATTGACCGACCAGGCGCGTGACAAAGCCAATCGTGAGCTCGATGGATGGAGAGACGAGCTCGCTCGTTGCTTCACCGAAGGAAACGATGCGCCGCTTCCGCAGACGCGCCAGGGCCGGGGCCTTCGTCCGTTCATCGCGCAGTTCGGGTTGCCTCGCCAGCCGTTCGAGGACCTGATTGACGGCGTCAGGATGGACTTGAATCACGATCGCTACGAAACTCTGGATGATCTGCTGGAGTATTGCCGCCGCGTCGCCTCGGCGGTGGGGCTCGTGTGCATCGAGATTTTCGGCTGCCGCGACGAGGCCGCGCGCAGCTACGCCGTCAACCTGGGAATCGCCCTGCAGTTGACCAACATCATTCGCGACGTTGGTGTCGACCTGTCGCGGGGCCGGGTCTACTTGCCTCAGGAAGATCTCCGCCGCTTCGAGTGTACGGATGCTGAACTCGGTGCCGGAAAGGTCACGCCACGGGTTCGCTCGCTGCTTGCGTTCGAAATCGCTCGAGCCCGCGACTACTTCAAGCGCGCGGCGACCGCAATTTCGCGGACGGATGCCCGACGTCTCGTGGCCGCGGAAATCATGGGAGCGATTTATCAGGAGATTCTTCGCCGCATCGAGCGCAATGACTATGACGTCTTTTCGCAGGTCATCCGGGTTCCGCGACCCGCGCGTGCGATGGTCGCGCTCCACACCTGGGCCCGCACGCTCGCGGGCCTTCGATTGCCGATCTCGCAGATGGATTCGACGCCATCGTAGCGTGGTGATTCCCGACCATCCTTCATCCTGCCATTTTCTTTTTGCCTTCTACCTTTGCCTTCGTGTGGCTCGCGGATGAGCACGGGTGAAGTCGTCGTCATCGGCGCGGGATTTGCCGGCCTCTCGGCGGCAACGGCCCTTGCCGACGCTGGCGTCAAGGTTCAGGTCCTCGAGGCACGTCCCGGGGTGGGCGGTCGAGCGACCGCATTCCGCGATCCGGTTACCGGCGAGCGCATTGACAACGGCCACCACGCACTGGCGGGTTGCTATTCGGAAACGCTTGCGTTCCTTCGACGCATCGGTGCAGTTCGCAAGCTTCACCAACCCTCGACCTTACGCGTGCCGATGATTGACGAGACGGGGCGGAGGAGCGTGCTTGCGCTGCCGCCATTGCCCTCTCCGTTCGATCTGCTTGCCGGCGTCCTGGCGTGGGATGCGCTTGGCCTGTCCGACCGCTTGTCCATCCTTCGTTTTGGCGGCGTGCTGCGCGGCCGGTCCGTTCCAGACGCAACCCTCACGGTGCGGCAGTGGCTGGACGATCAGCATCAATCTCCGCGGCTTTGTCGCATGTTGTGGGAACCGCTCGCGCTTGCCGCGTTGAATCAGTCCATCGACCAGGCCGGGGCACGACCATTTCACGCAGTCATCGCCCGGATGTTCGGCCCTGAGCCGGATGCGTCGGCGCTGTTGATGCCAGCGGTGCCCCTCGACGAACTGTGGGCGGAGCCCGCGCGTGAATTCCTGCACTCAGTGGGTTCAGTAGTCACCACCAACTCGCGCGCTCGCGTGGTCATCGAAGGAGACCGCATCAGCGGCGTAAGGGTTCGCGACCAGATGATTCCTGCCGCGGTCGTCGTGTCTGCGGTGCCGTGGTTTGCTCTGGGCGATCTCCTCGACGAAACGCCGGCATCATTGGACGCAATCATTCAGCGGGCATCTTCGCTTGAAAGCGCACCAATCGTTTCGGTAAACCTGTGGTTCGACGGGCCGGTTCTCGATGATCCAATGGTCGGCCTGCCGGGCCGCACTTTTCAGTGGGCGTTCGACAAACGCCGGCTGGTCGGGTCGTCGCAATCCCACGTCTCGCTGGTTGCCAGCGGGGCGGACGAAGTCTGCGCGGCGTCCAACGAGGAGCTCATTGACACGGCCGTCCGGGAATTGCGCGGCGCCATTCCAACCCTGCAGGGCACCTCTCCACGCCATGCCTCAGTCGTGCGCGAACGGCGCGCCACTTTTTCGCTGAAACCAGGCGGCCCAGCCCGGCCGGCCACTGCGACGCCGGTTCACGGTTTTTTCCTCGCCGGCGACTGGATCGAAACAGGGCTGCCAGCTACGATTGAAAGCGCCGTGATCTCGGGGCACAGAGCCGCGCGGGCGATCCTCAACGGGTAGGGCCACGGTGGTCTTCGGTGCCTTCGGTGCCTTCGGGATCCTTCGGCGCCCTCGATCCATGCTGTCTGTCATCGCGCACTACCAGGAGATCGCCCTGAAAGGGAAGAATCGCCCCTGGTTTCTTCACCGTTTGATTCGCAACCTGCACGCGTTGCTGGCGGATCTTGATGTGTGCGCGATCCGTACGCCGATGGGCCGATTGGAAATCATTCTTGCGCAGGAGTCTGATTGGCCCGAGGTTCGCGATCGGCTCAGTCGCGCGTTTGGTCTGGCGAATTTCGCGCGTGCCCGGCGATCCGTGCTCGACGTCGAGACCCTTGCCGCGGACATCATTGAGCATCTGCCCTCGGGTCCAGTGGCTAGTTTTCGAGTCTCGGTGCGACGCGCCGACAAGAGATTCCCGATTCCCTCGCCGGACATCGAGCGCGTCATCGGCCGCCGCGTGCAGGACGCTCGAGGATGGCCAGTCGATCTGTCGCATCCCGCATTCGTCATCGGCGTCGAGATCGTCCCGGGCGAAGCCTTCTACTATTACGGCAAGGTTCCCGGCCCGGGAGGGATGCCCGTAGGGACGGCGGGCCGCGTAGCCGTGTTGCTTTCCGGCGGCATCGATTCACCCGTTGCAGCGTGGCGCATGATGAAGCGTGGCTGTCATGCCACGCTCATCCATTTTCACGGGTATCCCTTTGTGACCCGTTCGTCTCAGGACAAAGCCTGCGAGCTGGCGAAAGTGGTGACACGCTATCAGCTCCAAACGCGCTTGTATTTGATTCCGTTTGGCGAGCTGCAGCGACAAATCACACTCAGCGTCCCTGGTCCCATGCGCGTTGTCGTGTATCGCCGGATGATGTTCCGGATTGCCGAGCGCATCGCACGGGCTGTCCACGCGCAAGCACTGGTGACCGGTGAAGTCGTCGGGCAGGTCGCATCGCAAACGCTGGAAAATCTCGCTGTGATCTCGGCGGCGACCAGCCTGCCGGTGTTTCGCCCGTTGATCGGCATGGACAAAGAAGAGATTACGGCGGAAGCTGAGCGCCTTGGCACCTATTCCATCTCCATCGTTCCCGACGAAGACTGCTGCACGTTGTTCACACCGCGTCACCCCTTGACACGCGCGCGCATCGGGCGAATAGAGGATGCGGAGCGAACATTGCCCGTTGGAGAGATGATTGAGCAGGCCACGCGGGAGGCCAAGGTCGAGACATTCGCGTTCCCGAGGCCGATGGTAAAATCGACGGTTTGACACAAGGCGAGGACTCCATGGTGTTTACTTCTCTTCGCGAATTGACCGATGCGTTGAAGGGGATCGGGACCCTGCTGACGGATCGGGTCACGATTTCTGGCACGCCGTCGGCCGAGCTGATCGATCGGCTCGCACATACCGCGGCGTTCGGTGCGGATGCGGAAGTCAAGGGCACTGCGCGGTGGGTCCTGCTGCACCTCGGCGCCGCTGCCGGTATCCGCTTCGCGTCGATTCATGATTTGTACATGGCGATGGGCCGCGGTGAGGCGGGCGGGTTCACAGTACCGGCCATCAACGTCCGCGCCATGGCGTACGACACGGGCCGCGCCGTGATTCGCGCTGCCAACAGGCTCGATGCGGGCGCCTTCATCCTGGAAATCGCACGCTCCGAGATTGGCTATACCGAGCAAAGGCCCCATGAATACGCAGCCGTCATGATGGCGGCCGCACTCCGCGAGGGTTTCCGCGGCCCCTTGTTTCTGCAGGGCGACCACGTGCAGGTCGCGCTCAAGAAGTACGCGAGCCCTGATCGGGACAAGGAGATCGAGGCGCTGCGCGCGCTCATTCGTGAGGAGATGGCTGCAGGTTTTTACAACATCGACATCGACACCTCGACACTCGTCGACTTGGAGAAGGCGACGCTCGACGAGCAGCAGGCAGTCAACTGCGAGCTGGCCGCAGATTTCACTGCGTTCATTCGTGGCCACGAACCCCCGGGAATTACCATTTCGGTCGGCGGAGAGATCGGGGAGGTCGGCGGCAAGAATTCCGACGTCCACGAGCTGCACGCGTTCATGCGCGGTTACGGGGCGGCGCTTGCCGGCCGAGGTAAATCCTATGTCGGCATCAGCAAGATCAGCGTGCAGACCGGGACTGCGCACGGCGGCTTCATCGGGCCCGACGGAAAGCTCCTGACCGACGTCAAGATCGACCTGAAGGCACTCGAGGAGCTCTCGCGCGTCGCGCGCGAGGAATACGGCCTTGCGGGCGCCGTGCAGCACGGGGCATCGACCCTTCCGCCCGACGCCTTTGATGCATTCCCCCGGGTTGGCGCGTGCGAGATTCACCTCGCCACGAATTTTCAGAACATGATCTACGACCATACGGCGTTCCCTTCGTCGCTTCGCGACGAGATGTACACCTGGATCCGCGAACACGCACAGGAAGAGAAAAAGCCAAAGGATACCGAAGAACAGTTTCTCTACAAGGCGCGCAAGAAAGCCATCGGTCCATTCAAGCACCGGCTCTGGAACCTGCCCCCAGACATCCGGCAGACGATGGGCACGGCACTCGAAGAACAGTTTGTGTTCCTCATGTCCAAGCTGAAGATCCAGGGCACGCGGGCACTGGCGGGGCGCTACGTGAAGCCCAACGAAACGATCAGCACCCGCGAGCACGCCGTACTTGCGGCCGGGGGCAAGATCACCGCGGCGGAACGGAAAGCGGACGGGCTCGCAGATTAGAGTGACGAACGAAGAACTGTTCTTAGTTCTTCGTTCTTAGTTCTGTGAGGTAGTCCCGCAACGCTTCCTGCGTACTGCGAAACGCCAGATCGTTCCACGGAATGGCGTCCGGTTCGAACGCGCGTGCCTCGAGGCCTTCGTCATCGACGGCCAGCTCACCGCCCACGGACGTCGCTGCATACACCACCACGATCGGCGTCCGTCCGGCATAGGAGTAGATGTTGATCAGATGGTCGAGTCGAACCTCGAGCCCCGACTCCTCCCGCGCCTCACGGATCGCGGCCAGTCTGATCTCCTCGCCACGATCGACATATCCACCGGGGAAGACCCATTTACCAAAGCCGGGCTCGATGGCTCGTCGGACGAGCACGATGCGCCGATCGGCCATCCGAATGACGGTTCCGACGGCGATCTTCGGATCGAGGTAGAAGACGAATCCGCAGCTCGGGCTGATGCAGACCAGGCGCATGGGCTCGGTGGACTTGAGGACGCGCGGCTCGAGCGCCTGGCCACACACCGGGCAAAAGCGGTACGGCGGCGTCAAATCGTGAGAATGCATCGGAGATCGTCAGTATAAGATCCCGTCATATGTCGATTCTGAAGGTTGCTCGCATGGGCCATCCGGCCCTGCGACAAAGGGCGAGGCCGGTCGACAAACAGGAGCTGAAAAGCCCGGCGGTCCAGCAATTCATCGACGACATGATTGACACGATGCGCGAATACTCCGGCATTGGCCTGGCCGCCCCTCAGGTTCACCACGGCCTTCGGATCTTCGTGGCCCACCTCGATTCCGAGGGCCACGGCGACGGCGAACCCACAGCGGTCATCAATCCGGAGATCGAGGTCGTCGGCAACGAGATCGTCGAGGGCTGGGAGGGATGCCTCAGCATTCCCGACATCCGCGGCAAGGTCCCTCGTGCGGCGCAGATCACGGTGACCGCGCTGGATCGGCAAGGCAAGCGCATGGAAATCAGCGCGAAGGACTTTCCCGCGCGTGTCATTCAGCACGAGACGGATCACCTCGACGGCGTGCTTTTCTTCGACCGGATGCGCTCGCTCGAATCTCTGACATACATGGAAGAATTCTCCCGTTATCACGCTCGTAAAGAGCACGATGACGACGAGTGATCCTTCGAGGCGACAGGCGATTGAAGACCGTGACCCCGCGAAGGTGACGGATCCGAGACCGTGACGCCCTGGCTCGCGCACCTCTACACCGGACTCGGGGCTGTCGTGGCCCTGGCGGCCACGCTGGCCGTCATTCGCGGCGAGTATCGCACCGCCTTTCTCTGGCTCGGCGCCCAAATAGTCATCGATGCAACCGATGGTCTTCTCGCGCGCGCCTTGCAAGTCAAAGAGCGATTGCCGCACTTCGATGGCGCGCGGCTCGATGACATCGTCGACTACCTCACATACGTGTTCATTCCCGTGCTGCTGATGCTGCAAGCCGGCCTGTTGCCCGCACAGTGGGGTGTCTGGGTGGGAGCGCTCGTGCTCCTGGCCAGCGCATACGGCTTCAGTCAGACTGCAGCCAAGATCGAAACGACGGACTACTTTTTTACCGGCTTTCCGTCGTATTGGAACCTCATCGCTCTGTATGTCTATCTTCTTCGGATGCCTTCCGCGGCGAACGCCGCGATTCTAGTGGCGTTTGCGGTTCTGGTGTTCATCCCGCTGCGCTATGTGTATCCCTCACGAACCAGAACACTGAGGGCGGCAACGAATGTGCTTGGCGTTGCGTGGGCAGTGCTGTTGACGTGGATTGTCTGGCGACTGCCCGAAATGGACGCCCGCTGGATCCAACTCTCACTCGTGTTTCCGGCGTACTACATGGTGTTGTCGTTCGTGCTGGACCGTCGCTCACGCACGCGCGCACTTTCTCATGGCAACTGAGCACGCCACCTGGCGTTCACACGCGAAATCAGCGTAATCTGCAGGGATGGAAGTAATCATCTACGGGAAAGACACCTGACCCTACACTACAGCCGCCCGTGAGGATTGCGAACAGCGGCACGTTCCCTTTCGATATATCAACGTCAAAAAGGATCCCTCAGGCCTGGAACGCATGCTGGCGGTGACGGGTGGCCGGCGTCAGGTTCCGGTGATCGTCGAAGACGGTCGCGTCACTATTGGCTTTGGCGGCACATGAGGTGTGTAGGCGAAACCGGCGCGTCGCGCCGGTAGAGGGCTCGTGCCGGGTCCCGGCCGAGAAATCCAGAACACGGTGCGCCGGTGTTGCGTCTTTGTGAAACGTTTCACATAATCAGGGCAGGCCGATGCGCACCGCCCGCTTCCTGACCACTCTCGTCCTCTCGATCCTGCCAGCCGTCGCGACCCACGCACAGAAGGCACCCTCCCCTGATTCCGCGGAGTGGGTCGCCCGTCAGGTCGACCAGCGCGAGACCGGCCGTGACTCACGTATCGAGATGTCGATGCGTCTGTTCGACCGTCACGGTCGCGTGCGGCAACGGGCCCTGGTCGTGACTTCATTGAGAGAGAGTGGCAATCGCGGCGACCGGGTGCTCGTCCGGTTCAGCAGCCCCAATGACATCAAGGGCACTGGGCTTCTGGTCTGGGAACATCCCTCCGCTGAAGACGAACGGTTTTTGTATCTGCCGTCTCTTGGCCGGGTCCGCCGCATTGCTGGGTCCGAGAAACAGGAGAGCTTTGTCGGGAGCGACCTTTCTTACGAAGACATTGGCGGCCGAACGATAGCCGACTATACGTACGCCTTTGTGCAACGTGACGCGTCATGGACGGGCCCCGACGGAAAGACTTATCCGGCCTGGCAACTCGAATCGACGAGCGTCGACCGCCAGTCGCCATATCCGCGCACGGTCTCTCTCGTCAGGAAGGACAACTTCATCGTCGTTGCGGCCGACATCTTCAACCGTCGCAAGGAACGAGAAAAACGATACGACGTACGGCGTCTTGAACAGATCGAGGGCGTCTGGACAGCGACAGAAGTGCTCATGTCCAACGATCTCCAGCACACCCGGACCGAGCTCACCGTCTCGCAGGCACACTACAACGTCGGCTTGACCGACGCCGACTTCAGCCGTCGGGCGCTGGAACAGAGCTCGCATTGAACGCTCCCGTCCGCCTCGCTGACTTTCTCTACCGCTTTCGCCTTCCGCTTTCAGCGCTTGTGGTCATCGGCGCGGTCCTTTTTGCGCCAAACGTCAACCTCACCAGCATCGAAAACGACCTCAGCGCATGGATCTCACGCGACGATCCGGCCTATCAGGACTACGATCGCTTTCGCAGCGAGTTTGGCGGCACTCGGAGCCTGATCGTCGCGATCCGCAGCGATCGCATCTTCACGGCTGAAGGTCTCAGCTACATCGACCGCATCACGCGTGACCTCGGTCAGGTGAACCGCGTCGAGCGCGTGCAGAGTCTGGCGACCGCGAACATCGTGAAGCCACTCGCGCCGACCGAGCACGACGATGGGGGCGTCGAGGTGACGCCGTTGCTCGAAGGGCGTCTGGAGAGCGACGAACATGCTCGCCACGTCCGCCGCGATGCCCTGGACGATCCCCTGATGCGCGGTGACTTAGTTTCGGAAGACGGCACAGTAACCGCTGTGGTCGTCACCTTCGACGAAGATCGGATCGACGAGGTCCGTGGAGAGGTTCTTGCCCACATCCGCGGCATTGTTGAACGCGGCATGCCGACTGGATTTGAGGCTTACTACAACGGCAGCCTGGAAATCAGCGAGACCTATAACCGCGTCACAGTGTCGAACACGATCGACCTGACGCCCCCCATCCTCCTCATTACGGTTGCCGCGCTGTACTGGATGTTTCGGTCGGTGCGCAAGACGTTGCTGATGGTCGTGGCCATAGGCGCCAGCGTGCTATGGACGCTCGGGCTGTATTCAGCAATGGGCTTCTCGTTCAACGTTCTGACGAGCATGCTCACCCCGCTCGTCGTCGTCCTCGCCATCGCGGACGACGTGCATATCGTGCAGCATTTCGACCAGCGACTACGCGTGACGGGCAGTAAGGAAGAGGCATTCAAGTCGTCGATCACGCATCTGTTTGCGCCGCTGCTGGGTGCGAGCGGTACGACCGCGCTCGGCATGTTGTCGCTGGCGACGAGCGACGTTGTCGCAGTCCGAACATTCGGAATCGGGGCGGCTACGGGCGTGATGGTGGACTTTGCGCTGTCTCTGGTGTTCATGCCGACGCTGCTGACGCTGGTGCGCCCTGATCCAGTTCCACCGCCGCAAGAACGGTGGTTGCTCGGACCGCTGCAGCGCGTGGGCCGCTTTGCGTTCTCCCATGCCACGCCCGTGCTGAGCGTTGTGATGGTGACGACGGCGGTCGCCGCCGTGGGCATCACTCGACTCCGCGTTGATACCAACCACATCAATTTCTTTGCGGCAGATCATCCGCTGTCGCGTTCCGCTGACCTTGTCGACCGACAGCTTTCCGGCATTTACAGCTTCAACATCCTGTTGGAGGGTCCGCCGGACTCGATGAACGAGCCGGACACATTGCGACGCATCGAGCGCCTATCGGAGGAACTCGCCCGCCTACCATTCGTTCGGAAAGTGATGTCCGTCGCCGACTACGTGAAACGCGTCAACCAGCAGTTGTCGGGTGGGGCTCCTGAAGCGTATCGGCTGCCGGCGACCCGCGAGGGGATTGCGCAGGAGCTCTTTGTCTTCGGTCTGTCTGATGAAGGCCGCGTCGAGCTGTCGCGTGTCGTGGCAAGCGACTATTCGCGTGCCCACATCGCAGTCAAGCTGGCCTCGATGAGCTCGGATCTGGTGTTCGACCAGATTCGACAAGCCGAAGACCTCGCGGCTGCCGCGTTCGCGGGGAGCGCCGTACGACCCACTGTTACTGGTTCGGGCCGGCTGTTCGCGACTCTCGATCATTACCTCGTCGTATCGCAGCTGAGCAGCTTTGGTACGGCGTTTGTCACGGTTTTCGCGGTGATCTTCGTTGTTTTCCGGTCTGCTCGATTCGGCGTCCTCGGGATCGTTGCGAACGCATTTCCCGTGATCGCCGTGCTTGGAATCATGGGATGGCTCGGGATCTCTCTGAACGTGGCCACGGTGATGGTTGCCAGCGTTGCGCTTGGGATCGTGGACGACGATACGATTCATTTCATCAATCGGTACAGACGCGAGGTTGCCGCTGGCGCGGCGACATTAGCGGCCGTCGAACTGGCCTCGATGCATGAAGGCCGCGCCGCGCTCACAACGACCGTCATCAACGCGTTGAGCTATACCGTGCTGATGATTTCGGATTACCGTCCGACCGCCTGGTTCGGGTCACTACTCGCCCTGACCATGGTCCTTGCCTTCGTTGCGGAAGTCTTCCTGGTTCCGGCGTTGATTGCGCTCTTACCTCGCGTGTTGGGGGCGCCGGTAGTGGCGCGTCGCGTGCGCATGCCCGCATGATGTTTTGCCTGAGCGTCGCTCGCGTCATCACAGCGACGCTTGTGATCGCCACGGCTGTCACTCCTTCGATCGCGCAGAGCGTTGATGGCTATGTGTCCGTGATGGGGGATCTCTTTCCCAGTGTCAGGTTGGTGGAGGGGGAGAAGTCCGCCGTCAGCGAACTGCGCATGCGTGTGTTTGTCGAGCGGCGCTTCGACATCTCCAATCGGATTCGGTTCACCACCTCAGGCTTTGCCGAAGGGTTGATTGCGAATCGCCACCAGGAGTCGGTCACTCGAGCCGGGATCGTTCGACCGCAGGAACTGCACGTCGAGGCAGCCTGGCAAAAGGCCGACCTCCGCGTCGGTTTCAGTCGTGTCGTGTGGGGTCGACTGGACGAGTTCCTCCCCACCGACGTTGTCAATCCGCAGGATCTCACGCGCTTCTTTCTGGAAGGTCGAGCTGAAGGACGCATGCCCGTCGGCATGGTCCGTGCGCGGCTGTTGCCCTCCGACCACTTTGCACTCGAAGCGATCTATGTGCCGGTGTTTCGCCGCGGTCGGTTCGATCAGCTCGATGAGGACACCTCGCCCATCAATGTGTCAGAGGCGATTCGCGCCGTGTCCCATGAGCCGCCTCAGACGCTGGGGAGCGCTCAGGGCGGGGCTCGCGCCAGCGTCACCACGGGTCGCGTCGACTGGTCCATGAGCGCGTACCGCGGGTTCGAGTCGTTTCCGATCTATCAAGCCGGACCTGCCGGGGAAGCCAGCGCGGTGATCCTTCACGAACATTTTCCGCGCTATACGATGATCGGCGGGGACTTCGAGACCGTCCGAGGGATGTGGGGCCTGCGTGGTGAGACGGCCGTGTTTGTCGATCGCACGTTGGAAGCCGTCGACTCACCGACACTCCTCGCAGGCAGGACGCTCGAGGCCGGCGTCGGGCTGGATCGAAAGTCAGGCGCCTACCGGTTCAGCGCCAATGTGATCGTCTCCAAACGATGGTCACGCGCGGGCGGCGACATCGATGAAACCGATCTCACGCTGGTGTCGGCGATTGACCGGTCATTCGCGCGCGACACACGAACAGTCAGAGCCTTCGCCGTATACAATCCCGGTGAGGGCAGCGCTTTTGCTCGCGTGATTTCGACGATCAATCTTCGGGACAACGTGTCATTCGAAGCATCGGGTGGGTGGTTCACCGGCAGCGGCGTTGACGCGCTCAGCCGGCTCGCGACACGCGACTTTGTTTATGCGCGCGTCAAGGTGTTCTTTTGATCGTCCCATTGCACGCGGCCAATCCAGGCCCGATGACCGGGGCCGGCAACTGGACCTATTTCTTCCCGGGTCGTCATCCGGTTCTGGTCGATGCCGGCACCGGTCAGCCCGCGCATCTGGACGCCATCGCGGCCGCGCGTGGCGATGGTCCGGCACATGTCGTTGTCAGCCATGCCCACAGCGATCACATCTCCGGTGTGAGCGCACTCGCCGCGCGGTGGCCGGAGACGCGTTTTTCGAAGTATCCCTGGCCCGAACGTGACCGTACGCATCCGGTGGAGTGGCAACCGCTCGCTGACGGAGCCATCATCCCGGCAGGCGATTCCGAGCTCGAGGTTGTTCACACGCCGGGCCACGCGCCTGACCACCTGGCATTCTGGCATGAGCCTTCGAAAACGCTGTTGTCAGCCGACCTGGTCGCACCGGGCACGACCGTAGTGATTCTCGCCTCGTCTGGAGGCAGCCTGTCACAGTATCTCCACTCTTTGAAGCGAGTGCTGGCGCTGGCGCCGGCGCGACTCCTGCCCGCGCACGGTGCAGCGATCGAGGATCCCGCGGCAATCATCCGGCGTTACATCGAGCATCGGCGTCACCGCGAGCTGCAGGTCCTGTCCGCGCTCGAAGCGGGGGTGAGAACCGTCGACGGGATCGTTGAGAGAATTTACGTCGGGCTGTCAGACGCCCTCGTGCCAATGGCGCGCGAAAGCGTCCTGGCACATCTCATCAAGTTGGAGAATGAAGGGCTGGCCACGCGTGACGGACCGGAGTGGACCGCCTAGCCTGCCTGAGGTTTCAACGGTTCTCAGCGATCCATAATTATCCAGAGCGAACCTATGGACAAAGTCGTCGATCTCATCAACGTCAATCGCGATCGCTACGTCGAGGAGCTGAAGCAGTACCTCGCGATCCCCAGTGTGAGCGCGCTGCCCCAGCATGCTGCTGACGTGCGACGCTGCGCCGAGTGGACAGCCGACGAGATGCGCCGGATTGGTCTGCAGTCGGTGCGGCTCGAAGAGACGCCTGGCCATCCGGTCGTTTACGGTGAGTGGCTGGGCGCTGAAAATGCGCCGACGATTCTCTTTTACGGCCACTACGACGTGCAGCCCGTCGATCCGCTGAATCTCTGGACGTCTCCTCCATTTGAAGCCACGGTACGCGACGGCGAGATTTACGCTCGCGGATCCGCCGACGACAAGGGTCAGGTGTTCATGCACTTCAAGGCGGTCGAAGCGCACATCAAGGAACACGGACGACTGCCAGTCAACATGAAGTTCCTGATCGAGGGAGAGGAGGAGGTCGGCAGTGCGAACCTCGATAACTTCATCAATTCGCACAAGGAGCAGTTGAAGGCTGATGTGGTCGTCATCAGCGATTCGCCGATGTTCGATCGCGGGATCCCCTCGATTTGCTATGGGCTGCGCGGCTTGACGTACTTTCAGATCGATCTGCGCGGATCGAAATCCGACCTGCACTCGGGATCGTTTGGCGGTGCGGTCGCAAACCCGGCGATGGTGCTCGCGCAAGTCCTCGCGCAGATGAAGGATCGTGGTGGCCGCGTCAAGATCCCTGGTTTCTACGACGACGTCGTACCATTGAGGCCGGAGGAGCGCGAGGAGTTTGCAAAGCTGCCGTTCAACGAGAAGAAGTTCCGGCAAGACCTTGGTGCCCCCAAGCTGTTTGGTGAAACCGGCTACACGACGCTCGAGCGCACTTGGGCGCGACCGACGTTCGAAGTGAACGGCTTGCTGTCCGGCTTTACAGGCGAGGGAGCCAAGACCGTCCTGCCGGCCATCTCCATGGCCAAAGTCAGCATGCGGCTGGTGCCCAATCAGGATCCGAACAAGATCGGGGATTTGTTCGAGGCATATGTGAAGAAGGTGACGCCGAAGACCGTAGAGCTCAAGATCACACGCATGCATGGTGGCAAGCCATGGATGACAGATTTCGACAATCCGTTCGTCCAGGCCGCGGGCCGTGCCATCGAGAAGGGCTTCGGGCAGCGCCCGGTTTTCAACCGAGAAGGTGGCTCAATTCCGGTTGTCGCGACGTTCCAGGAGGAGCTCGGTCTGCCGTGCGTACTGTTCGGGGTCGGCCTGCCGGACGAAAATGCCCACGCGCCCGATGAAAAGCTTGATCTTGGTAACTTTCACAACGGCATCATTGCGTCGGCGTTCCTGTACGGGGAAATTGGGTCGCTGAATGGTGGATCGCAGGACTAACGTTTCGCGCTCCGTCCGGTCGATGAGTGACCTAGGTAGCGCGGGACTTCCGCCTTCGCTCAAGCTACGGCGGACCGCCGAAGCCTTGGCGGAGGCTGGTTCGTCCCGCGATAACGCATGAGCCTCGCGAGCGGGACGCACCTGGGTCCTTATGAGATCATCGCCCCCCTCGGTGCGGGCGCGATGGGCGAGGTGTATCGGGCCAGGGATCCGCGGCTCGGCCGCGACCTCGCGCTGAAGGTTCTCCCCTCCGACGTGTCGCGCGATCAGGAACGGCTTTCCAGGTTCGAGCGCGAAGCGCGTGCGGCGTCAGCACTGAATCACCCGAACATCGTCACCATCTACGAGATCGGCCAGGCGGGAGAAACTCGCTACATCTCAATGGAGCTTGTCGAAGGACGGACGCTTCGCGAGCTTCTGAATGACGGTGTTCTTCCGGTCAAGCGGCTCACTGCACTCGCTGTGCAGATCGCCGACGGGCTGGCTAGAGCGCATGACGCTGGGATCGTCCACCGCGACCTGAAACCCGACAACATCATGGTCACCCGCGATGGCCACGTGAAGATTCTGGACTTCGGCCTGGCGAAGTTGGCAACCGCTAAGGGCCTGGACGTCTCGCAGGCCGCCACGGCCGCCGGCGGGACCACTCCCGGTATCGTGATGGGAACTGTCGGCTACATGTCCCCAGAGCAGGCGACCGGAAAGCCGCTCGATTTTCGCTCCGATCAGTTCTCGCTCGGCGCCATGCTCTACGAGATGGCGGCGGGTACTCGTGCGTTCTCGAAACCGACAGCAGCCGAGACGCTGGCGGCTGTCATTCGCGAAGACCCTCCTCCGTTGCAATCGGTGTCGCCGCACGTGCCGCTGCCGCTGCGGTGGGTGATCGATCGGTGCCTCGCCAAAGACGCAGATGACCGATACGGCTCGACGCGGGATCTCGCGCGGGACTTGACAAACCTCCGGGACCATCTCTCGGACACATCTGGACAACTCACATCCGCAATCGCGTCACCGCGCCGTCGAACACTCCGCCTCGGAATCGCACTCGCGTTGCTGCTTGCAAGCGTGGTGTTGGGGGTCGCGGGCTGGCTGCGACCAGTGGCGGAGCCTGACGGCCAGCCGGTACGATTTGCCATCTCCGTCCCCCGTGACGCGACATTTTCGCCGGCAGAGATCTCCCGTGGAGCTTCGGTTTCTCCCGACGGAACCCGCCTCAGCATCGAAGCTTACGTAAGCGGGCGCAGGCATTTGTTCGTGCGGCGCCTCGATTCAGACGAGGCTGTTGTCCTCGAGGGCACGGCGGATGCCACCGGTCATTTCTGGTCGCCGGATAGCCGCTTTATCGCGTTCTTCGCAGACGGGAGGCTGAAGAAGATTCCAGCCGAGGGTGGCACTGCGCAGGATCTGTGCGCTGCCTCATTCGAGACGGTCGGGACCTGGAATCGTGACGGAACAATCCTTTTTGCGGAGCTTTATCCGGCTGGGATCTTTCGCGTGTCGGACCAAGGCGGAGAAAAGTCGCGCGTGACCGCTCCCGATGCTCCCCGCGGTGAGGTTAGCCATCTCTGGCCACACTTCTTGCCCGACGGCCGGCAATTTCTCTATCTTGCGATGACTAATCCAAAGGAGGCCTCTCGGACGCGTGAGTTGCGTCTGGGTTCACTGGACTCGTCGGACCGTCACACAGTGGCGCGAATGGATTCCAGGGTCGAGTACGCGCCACCAGGGCGCCTGTTCTTCGCTCGGGATGGTGCGCTCTTCGCTCAACGCTTCGACGTCGAGCAAAAACGTCTTACCGGCGAGCCCGTCGTTGTCGCTTCGAGCATCGACTACTTCTACGGGCCCGCGAACGCCGCCTTCTCGGTCTCTCAAACGGGCGTGGTGGCATTCGAGGGCGCGCCGTCCGTTTCGCGTCTTCTCTGGCTCGACAGGGCGGGCAAAGAAACTGGACAGCTGGGGCAGCCCGCAGTCATCGATGGGTTTCGAATCTCCCCTGACGGGCGGGCGGTTGCCGTCAGTATCGGCGAACGGACCACAGGCACCGCGGACATCTGGGCGTTCGATCTCACGCGCGGCGTGTCTGATCGCATTCATCACGACTCGGTCGACGAGATTCGTCCAACGTGGACGCCCGATGGATCGAAGCTGCTCTTCAGATCAGACGCTCAGGGTCCGCCAGACATCTACGAGATGTCGATTGGGGCGCCTGGAAGCGAGAACCTGCTCTTCAAAGACGAAATGGTGCAGCAACCCGAGGACGTCACGCCCGATGGCCAACTCCTCGCCTATCTGAACGACCTGCAGACGACGGCCGATATTTTTCTGCTGCCACTGCAGGGGGACCAGAAACCAAGGCCGTGGCTCCGTACCCGCTTCGACGAAACCAGCCCGCGATTCTCGCCGGATGGCCAGTGGATCGCTTACGAGTCGGATGAGTCGGGAGACCCCGAGGTTTATGTGGCTCGCACCGAAGGGGCGCGAGACAAACGGCGGATCTCTCCAGCGGGAGGGTCGCTCCCGCGCTGGCGACGGGATGG
The DNA here is from genome assembly GCA_963846425.1 of uncultured Acidobacteriota bacterium. Taxonomy (GTDB): domain Bacteria; phylum Acidobacteriota; class Vicinamibacteria; order Vicinamibacterales; family UBA2999; genus JACCSI01. The sequence continues at coordinate 1,901,670 of CAWJVW010000005.1, forward strand.
CCGCGAGCTCTACTATCGAGCCCCTGGGGATTCGCTGATGGCGGTCCCCGTCACGCTTGGCCCGTCGCTCAGCCTCGGTGCGCCAGTCGTGCTCTTTCGCACTGAGTCAGAGATCGAAGACTTCGACGTAGCCCCGGATGGAACCCGCTTTCTACTCAGCGTGCCTATGGAGAAGGTCCGCGAATCTCCTATTCGGGTGATCTTGAACTGGCGACAACCGCGGGACTGATCGAATGAGATGATCGCGGGTAAAAGTCCCGCGACACACAGTCAATTGAGCGAGGCCACGCGCCGACGAAGCGCCTTGACGTGCTCCCAGACCTGCGCGTGATCTTTGCGCTGGTCCTCGTCAGCGTCGCCAAGCTTGGCAACTTTCAGGTATTCCTCGAGATCCCTGAGTGCTGCAGGGAAATCGTTCATGTGATACGCCAGCAGGCCGCGATCGCGGAGCTCGGTCACCGCCGACGGTGACAGCGTCAATAGCAGGTCCGCAACCGCCCGCGCCTGGGGGAAAGACCGCCACCGCACATACAAGCGCTTCAAATTGAAAAGCATACGCACCAGGATCTGCCGACGGGTGGCACGTGCCAGCAGAGCCGGCTGCCAGACCGCATCCTCGCCGGTATGACGATTGAGCAGGAGCCGGCAGTCGTGTTCGTCGAGGATCGTCCCTCCATGGAACGGGTCCACGATGAGTCCCTCGTCCGGATCATCGGTGTGCAGATCGGGAAGGGCGCGAACGAGGAAGTGTCCCGGAAAATTCACGCCCTCCGCGCGCACGCCCGCGCGTCGCGCCACCTCGATGTAGACGAGCGACAGCGTGATCGGAATCCCCGTCCGGCGATCGAGCACTTCATTCAGGCAACTATTGCGCGGGTCCTCGTATTGATCCTGGTTGCCGGTAAACCCGAGCTCGTTGAACAGGTAACGATTGAGCGCTGCGATACGCGCGGCCAGCGACGCGTCATGTCCCGGATCAGCGGCGAGATGATGAAAGGCCACGTCGCCCATCGACTCCAGACGATCGAGATATGGGCCCGGGTCGAGTCGCGGATATTCGAGGCGCGCAATCAGGAACGCCGGAGCCGCCAGGTCAGGGCCAGGACGGTCGGCCGCGTCCGCGAGCTGTTCAGCGAGCGTTCTGGGTGTGATCATGTGGCGCACAGATCGTCGAGCGCGCTGAGTGTCAGCGTCTCGAGGCCGGAGACGATCAGCTCTGCGTGCGGGGCGAGCTCCTCGGCCGAATACGTGTTCGCAACTGCCACGCGCCTCAAGCCAGCGGCGCCAGCCGACTCGAGACCCCAGCGCGAGTCCTCGATCGCGACGGTACGTGACGGGTTGATCCCATGGTCACTGGCGCCCGCAAGCCGCGCAAATGCCTCGAGGTAGGGATCGGGAGAAGGCTTGCTGCGTGCCGTTTGGTCTGCGCCGACGACGGTGACAAAGAGACTGAGAAGCCCTGTGCGATCGAGAATCTCTTCCACCTCGTGCGTCAGCGCCCCGGACGCAACGGCGATTGGAACCGAGCTGGCGGCCGCTCTTATGAAGGCCGCGGCGCCAGGAAACAGCATCTCGCCACGCCTTGACAACTCGTCGTATCGTTGCGCCTTGGCCGCAATGAGCCTTGCCATCGTCTGCGCGTCCCACTCGACTCCATGGTTCGCCGCGTAGTGTCGAAAGACCCCGGCGTCGTCATAACCAAGATACTCGCTGTAATACGCCGCGCCGGAAAGCTCCAAGTGCAAGGGCGCCAGCACATCCTGATAGGCGAGGAGATGGAGCCGCTCGCTGTCTGCAATCACGCCATCGAAGTCGAACACGATGGCCTGCAGCGCCCGAGTCATCGGGAAACCGAGGCGTCGGCCTTGCGGAGTCGCTCGCCGGCGCGGATGGGCAGCTTCAGGCGGTTTTCCGGTGGAGGCAGAGGACAGTCGTACTCGGCGTTGTAGTAGCAGTAGGGGTGATACGCGATGTTGAAGTCCACGACGTAGATGCCGGTAGGCGTCGGGTCGAGATTCATATAGCGTCCCGCCTGATAGGTTTCGGTGCCGCTTGTGAGGTCCGAGAACGGCACGAACAACCTCCGCGAGCCGTCCTCGAGGAAGGCAGCAAGCTGGAGAGGCTGTCCCTTGAGGCTGAACTGCAAGGTCCCGATACGTGTGGTGTTGCGCAACTTGCCGGTTGATGTCGGCATCTGGAGCGTCACTTGTTGTGCGGCGGGCTCCAGTTGCGCCGGCACGGCATACGACTCATCGATTGGGAAGTAGGACAAAGGGACGAAAGTATCGATGTCCTTGGGTAGGACAGGCGAGTCCTCGCCACCGCTGCGGAACATTTCGTCCTTGCGCTCCCGTTCCGCAGCAATCCGCGACGTGTAGTCCTCCTGCGGCGGTGTCGAGCATGCCGACAGGAGGATGAAGCTTGCGAGCAAGAGCCTGCGCATGGTTCAGTAGAACAAGTATCCACCTTTCGCGACCGCTGCGTCTGCCAGGCGCCGGCGAAGCACGACCGTGTTGACGGGCATGACCTTCAACAATCGGCGCAGCGCTGCCAGTTGCGTTCGCAGGACATCGCCTTCAGCCATTGCCGCAAGACAGTGCCGCGCGGCCAACTCGATGCGACCGGCCGCTTCCTGGATGTAGACGCGCGCGGCATCCGCCTGCAGTTCCGCGATTGCGGGCGCCACCTGGCCCGCCGCAGACGCGCGCAAGGCACGCAGCAACGCGCTTTCGCTTGCGTAGGTGTCAATCAGCACATCCGCGAGATACGTGAGGACCTCTTGTTCATCCTGGAGCTTCTCCCCGTATCGCTGCATGGCCGTTCCTGCCAGCAACAACACCACCTTCTTGAAGGCGGTCACCGCACGCGCCTCATCCGCCAGGACGCCGCCTTCGTCGTCTCCAAGCGGCATCGAGGGACTCATGATCTCGTCCTGCAATCGCTTGGCAGCCGCGATCAACGGCAGTTCACCCTTGAGGGCCTTTTTCATCAGCATTCCGGGAATCAACAACCGGTTGATCTCGTTCGTGCCCTCGAAAATTCGATTCACCCGCGCATCGCGGTAGTGACCCTCGGCGGGGTAATCGCGGACGTAACCGTTGCCGCCGTGGATCTGCACGTTTTCGTCGAGGATGTAGTCGATCACCTCGCTGCCCAGGACTTTGGCGATCGACGCTTCGACCGAAAACTCCTCCACGGCCTTCAGCATGGGGGCGCCGTGGTGAGGGGCGCCCTCTGAGGTTGCGCTCACCATGGCATCGATGAGACCGGCGGTGCGATACATCATGCTTTCGAGGGCGTACTGTCGGGAGATCATCTCGCCGAGTTTGTATTTGATGGCGCCGAAGTTAGCAATTGGCGTCCCAAACTGCTTGCGCGTGGACGCGTACTTCGTTGCCTCGCCGATCGCGGCGCGGGCGCCGCCGGAGCACATGGCACCCAGCTTGAAACGCCCGAAATTCAGCACATTGAAGGCCACCTTGTGACCCTTGCCTATTTCGCCGAGCACGGCATCTGCCGGAACCTTCACATCCTGCAGGATGACAGGCGTCGTTGACGAGCCGTGAAGGCCCATCTTGTGTTCTTCCTTGCCGCTCGACACGCCGGGCCAGCCACGCTCGATGATGAAGGCGGTGAAGTGTTCACCGTCGACCTTGGCAAACACCACATAGACGTCGGCGAAACCGCCGTTGGTGATCCACATCTTCTCGCCGGACATCACGAAGGTGCCGTCGGGCAGCCGCATGGCGCGTGTCTTGGCGCCCAGCGAGTCGGAGCCGGAGCCTGATTCACTCAAGCAATAGGCGCCAACCATCTCGCCAGACACGAGACCAGGCAGGTATTTTTTCTTTTGCTCGTCGGTGCCGAACATGTAGATCGGCAACACCGTCAGGTTGGCCTGTGCGCCAAACGTCGCGCCAAATGACGAGTACCGCGACAGCTGTTCAGAGACGACCAGCGTCGCAATCTTGTCCAGATCGACACCGCCGTACTCCTCGGGAACATTTGTTCCCAGAAGACCGAGTGCGCCGCACTTGGCGAGGAGCTCGCGACTGAGCGCCCAGTCCTTCTGCTCCAGCCGCTCGGCGTTGGGCAGCACTTCCTGGTCGATGAACTCGGCGGCAGTCTGCCCGATCAGCCGATGTTCGTCACTCAATTGTTCGGGCGTCATCACGGTGGAAGGATCCGTGTCGTCGATGAGCCACGCACCGCCCTTGATCGTCTGTTCGCTCACAGTTGTCATGACATTTCCTCGGCCGCCCCCAAATGGTTGTCAGATTCGTTCGAAAATTCCTGCCGCACCCATGCCCCCGCCGACGCACATCGAAACAAGTCCGTAGCGGCTGCCACGGCGCCGCATTTCGTGAACAAGCGTTGCAGTCAACTTTGCCCCTGTGCACCCCAATGGATGCCCCAGAGCGATGGCACCGCCGTTCACGTTGAGCCGCGCCTGGTCGATCGGCAATTGCTTCAGGCAGGCCAGCACCTGCGCGGCAAACGCCTCGTTCAATTCGACCAAATCGATTTGATCGAGCGTCAGGCCCGCAAGCTTCAACGCTTTCTTGATGGCCGGAACGGGGCCGATCCCGAAGAGCTCGGGTGCCACGCCCGCAGTTGCAAATGCAACGAATCGTGCAAGCGGCTCCAAGCCGTGCGCCTTGGCGTATTCGCTCGAGGTCACCATCACAGCTGCCGCGCCATCGCTGGTCTGCGATGAATTGCCGGCCGTCACCGTCCCGGCGACGTGGAATGCAGGGCGGAGCTTTGCGAGCGCATCGGGAGACGTGTCACGACGCGGGCCCTCGTCGGTGTCGAACGTCACCTGTCGCGTCGCGCCCGCTGCAACAACAGCGACCTTCAACGGCACGATCTCGTCCTTGAAACGTCCCTGTTCGATGGCGTCAAGCGCGCGCCGATGGCTCTGCAAGGCGAAGGCGTCTTGTTCCTCGCGGGAGATGCCTGATTGCTGTGCGTGATTTTCGGCGACCAGACCCGTGCTCAGATAAACGTCCGGGTAGCTCTCCACGAGGCCGGGGTTGGGCGAGACCTTATTGCCGCCCATGGGCACCATGCTCATGGATTCGGTGCCCCCTGCGACGACAACGCTCGCGTGGCCGAGCATGACACGCTCGGCGCCGTAGGCAATTGCCTGAAGCCCTGAAGAGCAGAAGCGGTTGACCGTCACCGCCGACGCTTCGATCGGGACGCCAGCGCGCAAGCTGGCGATCCGGGCGACGTTCAGACCTTGCTCGCCCTCCGGCATCGCGCATCCCATGATCACGTCATCGATATCCGCGGCTGATGCGCCCGGTGCGCGATCGAGCGCCTCGCGGATGACGACCGACGCCATGTCGTCGGGCCGCATCACGCTCAACGTGCCCTTCGGCGCCTTGCCGACGGCGGTCCGCACAGCTGAGACGATTACTGCGTCATGCATAACTACACCTTCGTATCCTTCGTGGCCTTCGCGGCGGCCGCGTCCGACATCACCTGCTCGTCATAATCGGCGAGCAGGTCCTCGACGGCCTGGCCGAGCTCCATCGTCTTTCCATTGAACAAGTGATCGGCAGCCTCGATGATGACGAGGTCTTTGGGTTCGCGCAGCTGCGCGTAGAACTTCTTGACGTCCCTTACCGGAATCAGCTCGTCGAATTCGCCGTGGATCAGGAACTTTGGTTTATCGGACTGTTTGAGGCTCGGGAAGTCATAGCGATCGACGGCGGGGCCGATACCTAGCAGCAGCTGCACGCGGGGGTCGTCCACGCCGACGGTGAGTGCAATCCACGACCCGAATGAGAAACCTGCCGCCCACAGCGGCAACCCTGGATATTTCGCGGCCACGAAATCGAGGCCCGCCCGAAAATCCTCCATCTCGCCAGGTCCGCCATCGTGAGCGCCGGCGCTCGAACCAACACCGCGAAAATTGAATCGCAACACGGCGACACCGATACGCGCGAGCGCTTTTGACGACTGATACACCGCCTTGGTGTGCATCGTGCCACCGTGAAGCGGATGCGGATGGGCAAACACCGCCGCGGCACGAGGCGCCTCAGACGGCAGATCGAGAAGCGCTTCAAGCGGCCCTGCCGGGCCTTGAATCTCACGCAGAAATTCTTCGGGCATCGTGTCCTATCTCGTTCACAAAGCCACTGACAATGTCGGCGAACTGATGCGGCTTGGTCAGGTATCCAAGGTGTCCCGTTCCTGGCAGCACGGTGGCTCGCGCAGACGGCAGGTCGTCCAGATAGCGGCGGGACAATCGCGGGGGTACGACGCGATCGAGCTCATCTTCGCCCGTGATGATCAACGACGGTGCGCCGATCTGGCGCGGGTTGGTGAATTTGTAACCGTCGATCCACTGGATGCGCCGTGCCATACGAGTCGGTGACATCAAGGCCCGTGCGACGCGAAGCCCGCTTCCCGCGCTGAATCGTAAACGCTGTCCCAACCCTGGAAGCGCGCTTTTCAGCTCTGGCGCCATTCGTCGCGGCGATGCCAGGCAAAACAGCGGGCTGAGGAGTCGTGGCGACCGCAGGTAAAAGCGTGCGCGCTGATCCGGATGCCAACCGAACGGCAGGGCCGAGACCAGTACCAGGCCCTGCACGCGCGCAGGATGGCGCGCGGCGAACTCCGCAGCAACCGGCCCGCCGTAGGAGACACCGATCACAACTGCATCCTGCAGACTTGCGCGGGTGAGCGCCTCGTCGATCTGATCCACGTAGTTGTCGAGTCCCCGATCCGGATCGCACGAGAAGTCGCTGGACGGTTCGTCACAGAGCGAGAAGGTCAACACGCGGCACCGCTCGGCCAGCGCATCGACGGCAGGCGCCATCCATTCCCATCGGCCCTGAATGCCGGGAACCAGCACGACCGGTACGCCTTGTCCGCGATCGATCACCGTATCAGTTCCTCAGAGGTTTGCCGGTTTTGAGCGTGTGCTGAATACGGTCGAGCGTCTTTCGCTCGCCCAACAGACTCAGGAATGCGTCGCGCTCGAGATCCAGCAGGTATTGCTCGCTCACGGTCGTTGCATGCGGCAGATCGCCGCCGGCAAAGATGTGCGCGACTTTGCGTCCGATCAACGCGTCGTGATCGGATGCACGGCCTGCCCGCCACGCCAGGTGGACCCCCAGCTTGAGCGCGGCGCCGAGCGAGGCGCCGCCAACTGGGACCGCTGTGCGCGGCACCGGCGTCACATATCCTTCGCGCACGCGCTCGAGCGCTTTTGCCTTGGCGTCTGCAATGAGGCGTTCGCGGTTCATGGTGAACCCGTCGGTGGCCGCGAGATACCCTAGCCGACGTGCCTCGGGCCCACTCGTCGACACCTTTGCCAGCGCCACCGTTTCAAACGCCTTCTGCACGTACGGCAGCGGATCGCTTTGCGGCGTTGGCATCGCACTCATCGCACGTACCAACATCTCCTTGGTCCCGCCACCGGCCGGCACCAGGCCCACGCCAACCTCGACTAGTCCCATGTAGGTTTCAGCGGCCGCCTGAACACGATCCCCGTGAAGCGCAATCTCCGTCCCGCCGGCAAGCGAAAGGCCCGCGGGCGCGACCACGACCGGCACATCGCTGTACCGCAATGCCATTGTGGCCTGCTGAAAGGTGCGAATCATCAGGTCGAGGTCGTCCCAGTTGCCTTCCTGTGCCTCGAGCAGCACCAGCATGAGATTCGCGCCTGCCGAGAAATTCGGTGCGTCATTTCCGACGATCAGCGCCTGACCATTCCGCGACGCTTCCTTCAGACCCGCCTGCAGCATCTGGATCGTGTCGCCGCCAATGGTGTTCATCTTCGAGTGGAACTCGACGCAGAACACACCGTCGCATAGATCGACGAGACTCGCACCGGCGTTCTTCTTGACGATTTGATTGCGTTCGCGAGCGGAGCTGAGGATGAGCAAATCGGGTGCGGCCGGTGGCGCGGGACCACCGCGGAACGCGTTCCTGCCCTCATTCAGCACCTGTTGCAGCAACGGCGGCAGTCCCTGTTCCATCGCGTGACCGCCTATGCTTTCGGCAGCGGCCACCACCTCGCGGACGCCGATGGCATCGAATAACTCGAAGGGCCCCAGATCCCACGCAAATCCCCATCGCATCACGCGATCCACGTCGTCGATCGAATGGGCAATGTCCGGTGTCACGCGCGCGGTGTAGATCAGCGTCGGCGCCAGCGTCTCGCGCAGGAACTGGCCGGCCTTGTCTTTGGCGTTGAAGAGCAGCCGCACGCGTTGGCGGACATCGTCGACGGACTTGGCGGCCTCGAGGGACGGAATCCTTGCCGACTGCCGCGGGCGATAGTCGAGGGTATCGAGGTCAAGCGTCCAGATCTCAGTTTCTCCGCTCGCGGTCTTGCGCCGTTGATAGAAACCGCGACCGGCTTTCTCGCCGAGCGCGCCGCTGTCGAGCATGCGCTGCAGGACAGGCGGAGCGGCAAACGCAGCACGATCGCGTGGGTCTTCCAACCGCTCCTGCAGGTTGCGCATGACATGAGCCAGGACGTCTACGCCAGCGATGTCCATCGTCCGGAACGTGGCGCTGCCGGGGCGGCCCAGTGCGGGGCCGGTGATGGCGTCCACTTCCTCAATCGTGTACCGCCCGCTGACTACGGCTTCGAGCGTCCGCACGACACCATAGAGCGCGATGTGGTTGCCGATGAAGTTTGGCGTGTCTTTGGCGATGACCACACCCTTGCCCAGGTGGTGATCGGCAAATGCGCGAACGGTCTCGATGACGGCTGGATCTGTGTCCGGTGTCGGAATGATTTCGAGCAGCCGTAGGTACCTGGGTGGGTTGAAGAAGTGCGTCCCGAGCCAGTGACGCTTGAAATCGTCGCTGCGACCGTCGACCAGGATGCCGATTGGGATGCCGGAGGTGTTGGAGCTGACGATCGAGCCCGGCCGGCGCGCGGCGTCGACGCGCGCGAGCAGTTGCTGCTTGATGTCGAGCCGCTCGACGACCGCCTCCATCGCCCAGTCCACATTCGCGAGCCTTGTCATGCCATCGTCAAAGCTCGCAGTGGTCACCAGGTCTCTCACGTCGGGAAGAAACTGCGGGTCGGGTTTCAGACGTCGTGCTTTGTCGAGGCCGTCGCGGGCGGCTTCTGCGGTGAGGTCGAGCAGGAGCACGGGAATTCCAGCGTTGGCGCAGTGCAGCGCGATTTGCGCGCCCATCGTACCGGCGCCAAGGACGGCAACGGACCTAATCATCATTCGCTCGCGCCTTCGCACGCGTGGCCGTTTTGGCGCCGACGCCGCCGACAAACAGATCGACCACCGCATCGGCCTCCGCCTGTAGCGAGTACCGGCGACGGCTGAGGACCCAGTTGGTCGCCATTTCGTCGAGCGCGCCGAAAAATACTTTGGCGGCTATCGTCGGGTTCACGTCGCGGCGGAACGCCCCGGCGATCTGGCCATCGGCAATGGTTTCCCGAATCAGTCCGAGGTAGTCGCGGAGGTATGTGGACGAAAAGCGCTCCATGAACTTCGTGGACTGTCTGAGCTCGACCTGGAACACGACGGCAAGATCGCGATCTCGCCCCAAGCGTTCGAGGTGAAGGCGCGCAATCCGTGTCAGCCGTTCTCGCGGGTCGGCGATGCCGTCGAGCGCAGCGCGCCCGTCGGCAATCGCCTCGCGCATGGTGCGTTCGAAGAGCGACACGAGCAGGTCGTCTTTGCTGCGGAAATAGAGATAGACGGTGCCGGCGGCGACGCCTGCGGCGCGAGCGACATCGGCAACCTGCGATTGGAAGAAGCCGCTGCGCGCGAACACCTGCGTGGCCGCTTTGAGAATCGCGTCACGTTTGTCGGCGATAGCGGGCGGGGGGCGGAGAACAGTCGGACGTCGAGTCGAGGCGACGGGCATGGCCATGGGTGAATGAACGTTCATTCATTGTGGGCCGGAGGGAGGAGACTGTCAAGGGTGCAGGAGGTGCAGGGGTGCGGGGGTGCGGGGGGCGGGGGGTGCGGGGGCGGGGGTGCGGGAGCGGAGGGCCTTACTTTCAGAGATTGTGGGGCGCGTCCGTTGACAGCAAGTACTTCCGCAGCCTGGTCGCAGCCGTGATGGCGCGGCGCGTCAGGCGGACGCCTGCATCCCGCTCTTCCTCACTGATATAGCCGTTATCGAATGTTTCCAGAATGGCGTTGCGAGTCTCGACCTCGGATCCCATCGCGATTTTCAGGAAGGTCGCAAATTCTTTGTGGTCATAACGTCCAAAACCCTCCGCGATGTTTCGCGTGGCGGATGAAGTGGAATCGGAAAGCTGATCACAGAATTTGCGATTCCGCGCGGCGTCCGGTCGCTCACGATGCGATCCGCCAGAAGTTTCAATTCGCGAGCGAGCTGCCAACAGATTAGCTCGGTGAAATCCGTCACACCCATGCAACGATGCTGGGCAAGGCCCATGCCGTAGGCATTGCACAACTCGAGACGAAAGCGACGCAGTTCTACACCGTGCAACTCCTCTCTGACAACCGGCGTTGCCCGACCACCGCTACTTCTCGAGCAACCTGGGATGCGATGCGAGCAACTGCAGTTGACCAGCACCCGTGCACCCCGGCCACCCCGGTACCTCTGCACCTCTGCACCCCCCGCCCCCGCACCCGTTTCATTTCCATCGCATCAGGATGCGCTCCCGGTCGAAGACGCGCACGCCCACCCACAGTAGGATCGCCGAGAGAACGGCAAGCGTGGCTCCTGTGACGACCAATCCGCGAAAGCCGACGAGGAATTGGCCGATGAGCTGCCCGACGAACATGGCGGTAATTGGGATGATGACAAGCGCGCCAAGTTGCTGGGCCGACCGCGGGTCGTTGACGCGCGAGGAAATGATGACTGCAAGCATCAAGGCCACCAGCGTCAACAGCGGGCCGATGATGAAAAAGAGCAACCCCGTCCGCTGGCCGAGCAGCGTTTGCCACACACCAGGTTCTCCAAGCAGGGCGATGCCCCAGATATAAACAGCGAGGGTCGTCCAGAGGAGCATCAGCGAAAAAGCGAGCGGCGTGAAGGTCTTGGCCGCCAGCAGCTCCGCTGTCGAAATCGGGGTCGCTAACAGCGGCTCCATCGTGCGCGCAAGCTTTTCGCCAATCACGGAGTGCGCCGCGATGGCCATCGATCCAACCACCGGCACCATCAGAATCAGCAGCCCGAATTGGTGAAAGAGGAATCCCTGGACCATCGCATTTCCGTCCAGACCGGCCAGCTCCGGTACGATGGACACGGCCAACCGAGCGCCCTCCGAAAAGTCATCGGAGTCCGCGAGGCTCTCGCCCGCAAACATCGGCGCGACCACCGCAACCAGAAACGCAGGCACCAGCGACGCGACGGCCATGGAGACAGCCGGCACAAGGGCGCCAGGGTTTTTGAAAAGCTCGACGGCATCCTTGCGTGAGAGCGCAAGAATTCGGGACACAGCACCACTTCTCATACGTTCGCCGCCCCATCGCCAACGAGCGAGAGGTAGACCTCTTCGAGCGTTCGCTCGCTCGGCATGACGCGCCGAACCCGGGCGCCGGCCTTGACCAGCGCCTCGACGAGATCCGCAGTCCTTGTTGCGTCTGTCAGAATTACACTCAACACCGAGCTAGCTGCCGTTGCTACCTCCTCCCCGCGCAGAGGAAGAATGCGCTGCCACTGTTCGGCCGGTCCGTCGACCTCGATTTCCACGCGGTTGCCCGCCAGCCGCTGTCTCAACGACGAGGGCGAATCATCGGCTAGCAGCGTCGTGTTCAACACGGCAATCCGATCCGCTATCTCTTCTGCTTCAGCAAGATTGTGCGTGGAGACGAGCAGCGCGCGCCCTCGCCTCTTGAGGTCGAGAATGAGGTCCCTCACGTGCCGCGCGCTTGCCGGATCGAGACCCGCCGTCGGCTCGTCGAGCAGCACGATTGGCGGTTCGTGCATCAGCGCGCGCGCCAGCGACAGTCGCTGGCGCAAGCCCTTCGACAATGCGCCCGCGACATCACGGCTCCGGTCCGACAAACCCACCACCGCCAACGCCTGATCGACGGCGCGCTGTGGCCGCGGCAGATTGTAGAGCCGCGCATACGTCACGAGATTCAGGCGCACCGAGAGCCGATCCCAGAGGCCGGGCGCCTCGGTCAGTAGACCGACATGACGCCTCAGCGTGTCGGATGATGCCGGGGTCAGCGCCACTCCCTGCAGCTCGATATGACCGTTTGTCGGGGGGATCAGCCCAGCCAGCATGCGAAGAGTGGTCGTTTTTCCGGCGCCATTGGGACCAAGCAAAGTGACGACCTCGCCCTCCTGCATCGAGATCGACAGATTGCTGACGGCCACGCGCGAACCGAACTTGCGGGTCAGACCTGTTGCACGCACGACCTCCACGGGCATTTCCTGACGCCTGGCCTGGCTAGCGCACTTCGAGGTTTGCCCGGATGGCCGCGAAGAAGGTCTCGGCGATCCGTTGATAACCGACTTCGGTGGGGTGAAGGCCATCGACGCCGATGAAGCGCGTGACATCGGTGCCGAGCGCTTCATAGAGATCGACGAGCACAGCACCTTCACCAGCTGCCGTCGTACGGATCCGATCGTTGAGTGCCAGGATGTTCTGGGTCGCCAATGTATTCTTGCCGCCAGGTCGAGATGGCGTCAGGGTAGCAAGAAAGACGCGCGCCCCCCGGTTACGACCTTCCTTCGCCATCGTGTCAAGGGCGACCCAGGCTCGGTTCACGCCAGCCTGCCCATACGCACTCAGCTCGTTCGCGCCTTCGAGCAAAAGGAGCACTTGCGGTCGAGCGTTTGCCATGACACCTGGCAGTCGCCTTGCTCCGGCTTCCGCCCCCTCGCCTGGTACGCCCGAATTGATGACCTCGATGGCGGCGGCTTGCCCCGAATATCGGCCACGCAGCAAAGCAGCGAGTTGAGTCGGGTACGACGCCGTCGGGATCACCGCCATCGTGAAGTTTGGGGTGGACTCAGTCCCCGTTGAAGCGATCGGATTCGTTACTTCGCCCGCCGTGAAGCTGTCTCCAAAGGCCAGGAACTTCGTCAGCGTGAGTTGCGGGGCCCCGTTGATGGTGATGGTAAAAGAACAGGCGGCTGAATTCGCCAGCGCATCCCTGGCCGTGCACTGCACCGTCGTCGCGCCAACTGGAAAGATTGATCCTGATTGACGTGTACACGTAACCTGCACCGGAGCAGTGCCGCCGCTAACAACCGGAGCGCTGAAGCTGACTGGAACCGGACCGCCAGCCGTTGAGCTCACGGTTGTGGAGGGCGGGCACGAGATGGTCAGCGGTGGGTTCGGGACAGGAGGGGGAGGATTCCCGGGTGGCGGCGAGGGCGAGGTCGGCGAGGAACATCCGACGACTCCCAGCGCTGCCGCCAGGCAGAGGCCCGCGACGATCCCGACATGCAGATGGCGCAGTCCTAACCTCCTGATTAACACAAATGCGCTATTTTACCCTTGTTTACTCTTGACCCGACGGTTGGCGCAGCCTGGAGCTACCGGACTGCAAACTCGTAACATCCAGGGGTCACCAGCACTCGTCCCTTCCGGGTGAAGAACAAGCTTGATGGCGCCAGCACGCCCGCGCCCCGAAATTGTACCGTCCGAATTTTTTCGCCGGCTGCATCGAAGACATACGTGAACGGCTGCACGAACGACACCCATAGATTGCCGCTCTCATCGACCGCTGCTGCTCGCACAGTTGGGGCAACGAACGGCAGCTCCCCTCCATCCACTTTGCGTCGCGGCCACCTCTTCGGCATCTGCTCGAGCAACGGGTCGAGTTCACGGCCCTGCATCACGCGCTCGAACATCAGCACGCCCTTGGCATCATACCGGCGAAACACGGGAGCGCCCGAGTAGAACACCAGGAAGAATCCGCCGTCCTCGTGCGGGACCGGAATTCCTGTGTTCATGGCAAGGTGCAATTGCCGATCGTCTTCATGCCCGCTTGCGCGAAGCGTTCCCACACTCCGAATCGGAGTGCCTGCCAGCCCGTACTCGGTAATCAGTGCGCCCGCTTCAGGCTGGTTGAGAGCGATGCTCCTGCCGAGCATCGCAACGGTACTGACACCGCCCAGCGCCAGACCATTGATGCTGATTCTCGTCTCAGCGCGGCCAGGGAGCGTGAAACCGGTCACCCAATTGCCGGCGAAATCAAAAACCTGCAGCCGCTCCCGGCCATTGGGCGCGTCGGCGACGACGAAAGTGCCGTCAGGTGCGACGTCGAAGGCCGTCGGTTCGAGAACGCGCCCGCCCTCGCCGCCAATTTCGACCACTTTGCGCACGCCTTGCCCGGCAGGATCGATGCTATAGACGGCATGTCCCCGGCGATCGAAGACGTAATAGACGCCGGACGAAGTCTGCTGGATTCCCAGCGGTTCCCGAAAGACGTTGCAAATAGCTGGAGAAAGGCCGCCAATGGCGCGGAGCGTTTCAACCTGCCCGGGGCTTGCGCCGCCCGGCGGCTGCGGGTGTGCCGATGGACGAACGAAGAACCAAGAACTGAGAACAAAGAACGGAACGACGACAACAAGGAACGATGGAACAAGTAAGCTCACTGGTCCAAGCATTCGTCACGATTCAGTATCTCGCCAGCTCACGCACCGCCTGCAGCACGTCGCCCGATTGCGGCAGGATCACCTCTTCGAGGCCGGGGCTGTAGGCGACCGGGCAGTCCATTGCCGCGACGCGCTTGATCGGCGCATCGAGATGATCGAAGAGCTCGTCGCTGATGCGCGCCGCGATCTCCGCACCGAAGCCGCACGTCAATTGGTCTTCATGCACGATGAGGACGCGATTGGTCTTTTTGACGAGGTCGGCGATCCCGTTCCAGTCGTAAGGAATCATGGTGCGCAGATCGAACACGGCGACGCTGATGCCGTCCTTCTCTGCCTGCTGGGCGGCGAGCAGCGACCGCTGGGTCAGCGCCCCCCAGGTCAGCACGACCATATCGGTGCCCTCGCGGCGAAGCGCTCCCTTGCCGAACGGAATCATGTAGTCGGCGCCTGGGTAGACGCCCTTGTTGTAGGTTTGTCGATAGAGATGCTTGTGCTCCAGGAACAGCACAGGATCGGCACACCGAATCGACGTCCGCAACAACCCGGCGGCGTCAACGGCATTTGACGGAAACACGACCCGGATACCCGGGCAGTGCGCAAAGATGCTGACGCCTGACTGGCTGTGGTACGGTGCCCCGCCCCGCAGATAGCCGCCAATCGGGACCCGAACGACCATCGGGCACGAGAAGTTGTTCGACGATCGATACCGCAGCATCGACATCTCGTCCTTGAGCTGCATCATGGCCGGCCAGATGTAGTCGAAGAACTGGATTTCGACGACGGGCTTCAGCCCTCGGGTGGCCATGCCGACCGCACGGCCAATGATGTTGGCTTCAGCCAAGGGCGAATTGAACACGCGATCCGACCCGAACTGTCGCTGCAAGCCGTGCGTCACTTTGAACACGCCACCCTTACCCGGGACGTGTGCCAGCGAGGAAGGCCTGCTTGCGTCGGCCACGTCCTCACCAAACACGACAATGCGCGGGTTGGCCGCCATCTCGTCTTTCAATGTGCGGTTGATGGCCGCCACCATGGTGTCGGGCTTGCCCTCGGTCTGCGCGGGGGCTTCGAAGGCCGCCGACGTCGGATCGACGTCAGGCGAGAACACGTACCAATCGGCCGTCTCGGGTGCCGGCTTGGGCGCCGCCAGTGCGGTCGCAGTTGCTTCCGCAACCTCGCGAT
The DNA here is from genome assembly GCA_963846425.1 of uncultured Acidobacteriota bacterium. Lineage (GTDB taxonomy): Bacteria > Acidobacteriota > Vicinamibacteria > Vicinamibacterales > UBA2999 > JACCSI01. The sequence continues at coordinate 1,917,384 of CAWJVW010000005.1, forward strand.
CGACGTCGGCGGCAATCGCGTCAATCTCGCTCTGATTCGCGATTGCCTCACTCAGCAGGAACTGCCGCATGCGCGTGATCGGATCACGCCTTGATTCAGCTTCTCGCTCCTCGGCGGTTTTGTACAATCGCTCGTCATCGGACAACGAGTGCGAGTAGGGCCGAATGACCTTTGCATGGACGAACGCCGGCTTGCGCTCACGGCGGACGTAGTCCACAGCGTCACCCATCGTGCGGTAGCTGGCGAGAAAATCAGTGCCGTCGCAGCGAAGGACCTTCAGGTTTGGAAACGCCTCCACCAATCGCGAGATGTCGCCACCGGGCGTCTGCACTTCGACAGGCACTGAAATGGCGTAACCGTTGTCCTCGACGACGTAGACCACCGGAACGCTCCGCGTGCACGCCGTGTTCAACGACTCCCAGAATTCTCCTTCGCTGGTGGCACCCTCGCCGATGGACAGATACGTAATCTCGTCCTCGTGAAACCGGTCGGCCCGATCTGGAATGTTTGGGATGCGCTCGTAGAGTTGACCCGCTTCGCCGCAGCCGATGGCATGCAGGCACTGCGTGCCCGTCGGACTTCCCTGAGATGGGATGTTCAGTTTGACGTGGCCCCAATGCGACGGCATCTGACGTCCACCAGAAGCCGGATCGTCTTTGGCGCCAACGGCGGCGAGCAGCATTTCGAGCGGCGTCACGCCCAGCGTGAGGCAGAGCGCCCGATCGCGGTAGTACGGATAGAACCAGTCGTAGCCTGCGCGAAGATGCTGCCCCGCGGCGGTCAGGATGCCCTCGTGGCCGGCGCCGCTGATCTGAAAGAAGATGAGGCTCTGGTTCTTGAGCTGAATCTCCTTGTCATCGAGACGCCGCGACAGCACCATCGTCCGATAGACGCGGAGCAGGTCTTCTCGCCTCAAGCCGTCCCACGTCTGCTCGCGCGTTGACACCGCAGCCGCCGATCCTCCGCGTGTGCCGGAGCTACTGGCCAGCGTCGATCCCTTCATGCTGGGCGGAATTATATCATCCGCCTCGATGCTATACTTCGCGCCAACTCTCAGTCGGACCGCGAGTTACGAGACTGCATCTCGTGCCGGCACCCCTTGTTGAAAGCGTCGCACATGGACAAACCGACCGTTCGGCTGCACCGATGGGACGAGATCGCCCTCGACAAAGTCACCGAGATGATCTCTCGCAAGATCGTGACGGGAGAGCGTGAGATGGTCGCGCAGATCTATCTCAAGCGCGGCGCGCTCGTGCCCATGCACTCCCACGAAAGCGAGCAGATGACCTACATCCTTCAAGGCGCGCTCAAGTTTCTGATCGGTGGGGAGGAGATTACCGTGCGTGAAGGCGAGGTCCTTCATATTCCTTCATGGGTGCCGCATCAGGCCGAAGCGCTCGAAGACACCTTCGAGCTCGATCTATTCAGCCCGATCAGGCAGGACTGGCTCGATGGCACCGACTCGTACTTTCAGGAAAAGACACGTGTCGAGCAGTGAGCAGGTGAATCTGGTGATCTTGTGATCTGTTGATCTTGTAATCTGAAAAGCTGCTTAGCGGCAAGTAGCGCAGATCATCAGATCACCAGATCACCAGATTAGTGAATGTGCTTCTTCCAGTCGCTCTTCCAACTATCGTCGTCCCGGCCACCTGAGTACACGCCAAACTTGCTGCGAGCGCGATTCATGCGCCACCGCAGCCAGCGGTATTTGAGCTCGGCGAGCGGACGGAGGCGCAGCCCCTTCAGATACAGGTAGCCAACGACGAGGCCGCCGAGGTGCGCGGTGTGAGCGACGCCGGTTCCGGCGCTTCCGATCGAGGAGAGAAAGGCAATCGCGCCCATGATCATGACGAAGTACTTCGCAGGAACCGGGAACACGAAGTACATCAGGATCGGCCGATGGGGGAAATACAGCGCGTAGGCCAGCAGGATGCCGTACACTGCGCCCGAGGCGCCGATCATGACGCTGTCGTACATCGAGTCGGCAAATGGCAGGGGGCTGATTGACCACAGCAGCGAGGTCACGGCCGCGCCGATGCCTGTGACGAAGTAATACTTCGTAAAGAACCGCGTCCCCCACGTGCGCTCCAGCTCGGTTCCAAACATCCAGAGCAACAACATGTTGAACAGGATGTGAAAGACGTCCCCATGCAGGAACATGTACGTCACGAGCTGCCAGATTGCGAGTTGCTCGAAGACAGCCCGAGGCACGACGCCCAGCCGAAGAACGATATCCGGGACGATCAGCGTGAGCAGGAATGCACCGATGTTGACGTAGATCAGCAGCTTGATGGCTGGTGACGGCGGGCCGGGCCCGAATGCGTACGACAGGTCTCTATACGGCGGTCGAGCCATGTGTTGAAAGCGTACTACACGTCAGGCTTCTGGCTCCGGGGTGAGCGGTGCAGGTTCAGGGACCCCCGACGTTGAAACCACCTGCGGCAGGGGTAGCGCAAACGCTGCGGCAAGGAGCGGAACGACTGCGGTGATCGACAGCGCAACGTTCAAACCGAGTGTGTCACCCAGGATGCCAACGACCGGGGCAAGGAGGGAACCAACACCCCAGGCGAAGCCCATCATCAACGACGACACCGTCGCAGCGCTCACCGGGGCAATCTGCTGACCGAACGTCACATTGACGGGCAGCGTCGACTGCAGCAGGAAGCCCCCAATCGAGATCAGCGCGGTCAGCGTCCATCCCGACGTGAGCTGGCCGACCAACAAAAACGGCACCGAGGCAATCAGCGTCCAGATGATCACGCGCCGCGCGCCAAACGCGTCCGCCAGAGGGCCGCCCAGAAAGCCCCCCACTGTACCTGATCCCAAGGTAGAGCGACACAGCGGCACTGGCCTCGTTGACGCTCATGCCTTGCAGTGTCAGCAGGACAGGCAGAAAAACGGAGAGGCTGTTGGCAGTCAACGTGCGCAGCACGACGATGATGTAGAGCAGGCCAAGGGGCTTCGCATACGGACGGAGCTGCCGCCAGCTCTGACCCTCGCGGCTGGACGGGATCGGGACCCGCCGCATCAATTGCAGGGTGTAGGTCAGCGCCAGCAGTCCCGGAATCGCAACCAGCCACGCCCATGGCTGGCCTAACGCCACCACCGTAGGCGCAAAGACGAGCGGCGCCAGCGCAAACCCGAGCGAGCCGCCCGAGATGTGGGTCGACATCGCCAACCCTTTGCGATCGCCTGACACGGAATGGACCAACGCTGCGGCTGGGGGGTGAAACGCGGCGCCGCCGAGTCCACCGATGAGCAGAATCGCGGCGAGCATCGACACGCTTGTCGCCGTGCCGATCGAGCTCAGAACGACCACAGACAGAATCGGTCCCGCCATCAGGAGTACCCGCGGACGCCAGCGGTCGGCAAGGGTTCCAAACCCGAGCTGCGAGACCGAGCTCGCGAGCTGGTAGCACATCGCAAGAACCCCGACCGTTTTGAGTGAGAGTCCGAGCTGAGGAATCAGCAGCGGCAGCAGCGGCGCGAACATGTTGCCGTACGCATCGACGATGAAGTGCGTGGACGCTGTGGCCCAGATCGCGGAATGGAGGCCGAACCGTTTCAACGGCTCGACCTTCGCACGCGGTTGAGAACTAAGTCGCGCGCCTCGCGAAACTCGCGGATACGAAGGATCGAGGCAGAGGCGGCGAGTACGGCCAGCGCCACGAAAATTACGACCGTCAATCGTGCTCCCTGCAGCGGTATCGACATCCCCGGCAACTTGTCGCGCAGCAGAACCTCTGCATACCAGGCCGCGCCGCCCATCGCAATCGCGGAGACGAGGACCTTGAGGAATGTGATCGTAATGCCGATCCCCTCAATTCCTCTCAATTCTCGTCGTAGCAAGATCACCTGAATTGCAGCGTTCACAATGGCCGCAAGGGACGTGCCTAGTGCCAGTCCTGCATACCCCATCACCCGTACGAGAACGACGTTGAGTCCAATGTTGACTGCGACCGAGATGATGCTGGCGGTGACGGGTATACGGCTCAACCGAAGGGCGTAAAAGGCCGGCGACACGATGCGGACAATGGAGTAGGCGACAAGGCCAATCGCGTAAAACTGCAGCGCCCGCGCAGTTGCCACCGTGTCGGCCGCGGTAAATCGTCCATGCTCGAAGATGAGCGCCACGATGGGCACGGCCAGCGCGATCAGTCCGACAGTCGCCGGAATGTTCAGCATCAGCATGAGGCCAATAGCCGACGCGACCGTCGTCCTCATCCTCGCAGCGTCCGCTGTTGCGGCAAGCCTCGACAACGCCGGCGTCGAAGCGGCGGCGATCGAGACTCCAAATAATCCGATCGGCAGATACATCACCCGAAACGCGTAATCCAGCCATGAGACCGCGCCGGTGCCTTCACCAGCGGCAAACTGTGTGTTCACGAGCACGTTGATCTGCGTTGCAGCCATCCCGATCGTGCCGGGGCCCATCAGCAGCAGCACCCGACGTAGCGAAGAATCGTGGAAATCCAGCCGGGGGTGGTACGAAAACCCTTCGCGGCGAAGAGGACCCCACTGAATGGCGAGCTGCCCCACACCGCCGATGAGCGTCGCAATGGCGACGAGCACGATGGGCTCGACGTTGAGAGCCGACGCCATCGGGATGAACAGCACGACGATCACGATCGTGGCCACGTTGAACATCGCGGGCGACAGCGCCGGGACGAAGAAGTGGTCCAGCGCGTTGAGCATCCCCATGAATACCGCCGCCAATGCAACGAGGGTCAGGAAGGGCACCATGATTCGCGCGAGCAGAATCGTCAGCTCGAGCTTCCCGGGGACGTCCGCGAAATCGGGGGCGAACAAGCGCACGAGCGGTTCCGCGAAGACGGCACCCGCGACCACCAGCAGACCCGTGATGAGGAGGAGGGCCGTGATGACCGAATTGGCCAGGCTCCACCCGCGGGGCTTGCCGCCGGTCGTCAGCTCTTGGGTGAAGGTCGGGACGAAAGCCGCGCTCATTGCCCCTTCCGCGAACAAATCGCGGACGAGGTTGGGGATGCGGGACGCCACACGAAAGGCGTCCATGGCATCGCCGGCACCGAAATAAAACGCGAGGACCTGATCGCGGACGACCCCCAGGATGCGGCTGGCCATGGTTGCCAGAGCAAACAGTCCGGCTGAACGGGCCAGGCGCGGAGCGGCGTCAGAATGCAATGGGCTGCTTCAGCGTAACACGCTCGTTCAGGCCCAAAAACAAAGGGCTCCTGCCAGGCGGCGGGAGCCCTAAAGGAGGATGGTGAGAGGCTGACTAGGCCTTTCAGCTCTATAGACGGTGGAACCGGGCGAAATGTTTGACAGGTCGAGCAGGCCCCCCGAAACCGCCTGTGATGGGTGCCGTGACGAGCTTCAGGTGAGCTTGGACCGCACGATTTCGCTCAGTTTCTTGCCATCAACTGTCTTCCCCGTAAGGAGCGCCATCGCGGCCTTCATCACCTTGCCCATGTCCTTCGGCCCTGCAGCGCCCGTCTCGGCCATGGCACGGGTCACGGCGTCTTCAAGCTCCGCCACGCTGACCGCCGGTGGCAGGTAGGTCTCGAGCACGGCAATCTCGGCTAGTTCCTTGTCGGCCAGATCTTTGCGGCCCCCGGCGGTGAACTGTTCGATCGAGTCACGGCGCTGCTTGACGAGGGTTGCGACAACCTGCAGTTCTTCGCCCGCTTCAAGATTACGGTTTTTCTCGACGCTCTTGTTCATGAGCGCCGCCTTGAGCATTCGCAGCGTGCCCAGCCGCGCGGCATCCTTCGACTTCATGGCCGTCGCGATATCGGTGGTCAGTGTTTGTTCGAGCGACATGGGGTCCTTTGCTTCCTCACGCAAGACGTACGATGCACAGAAGCGCGGAAACACGGAACAGTTTGTCAACATTCTGTGCTTCGGTGCTTCCATGCAACGTGCCGGAATCGTTAATGATCCAGATCTCCATCTCCCCACGTGAAGTGCCATCCATCGGGGTCCTCGTAAAAGTCCGGCGGCACCTGAACGGCGTTGACTTTCGCGTTGAGCGGGACGTTCGACTTGACGACAAAGTATCCAGACCGCCGCAACACCCTTCGAAACGTTGCATGTTGAACGTAGCACCGAATCTTGTCGGAATCTTCAGCGCGTGCTTCACGATCGACCCAGCGGAGCAATGTCTTCAGGCCGCGCTCGTCCGCTGGATCGACGAGAAAATCCACGATTTGCGTCACGCGTCCCTGCGGCTCTCTGAAATGTCTGTAGACAGCGTATCCGTGTGGCTCAGCGTCGCGTCTGAGGACAGCGACGGAATATCGCACGTGCGGCGGCTCCGTAAACTTCCAGTTGAGGTACGCCGCATCGCGACGCACCGCGAGGTCAAGCCTTGGGGAGACCCGCTCCCACAATCGATCCATGTCGCGGTCGAACCGCCGGACGACTTCGACTTCCTCCCGCATCGGACGCGCCCGCGCGACCACACGCACGAACGGCAGTGAGAGCGCGGAGACCAGCCGATTGATGGCCAACGGCCACGTCGGCCGACGTAGCGCACGCCGGCTCAAAGGTTTGACGACGCACGGCAGCGTGACTGGCTTCGCCCATCGCATCTTGCCGAGCAAATACCGCGTGCCATCCGAGAGGCTGGCGCCCAGCGCGACGCCGGATTGACGATCCCATGTGCGCAACAGCGCCTCTCCCAACCCCTGTCGCTGTCGTTCAGCGACAACCAGAGGATCGCCAGACCAGGACCCGTCGGCGTCGAGCCCTCGGATGCTGACACGCACGGGCATGAGCGGACAGGCGGCGATCACGGTCGGGCCTTCGCGGACGATAAGAAACGGCGGGTCGGCCGTAGGGTTGGCGGGATTGCGGCGAGCCCAGTCCCACCGGAGGCGCACAGCATCGGCGGCCTGGGTTCCGAACGTGCGGCGATACAGTTGTTCTACACTCCGACGATCCTCGGGACGATAGCGATCGATATCTGACATGGGCGACTGACGCGCGGCGCGTCAGTCATTATGGTGCCTCAGGTGCCTCAGGTGCCTCAGGCGCCTCTGCCTACAAACTATCTCGGGGGACGCTGCCCGGGTGGCGGTGGCGGCGGTGGCGGCGGCTGGAGAATCATTCCAGGCGTCGGTGATCCGACCACGCCGAAGCCGGTTGAAGGGGCGGTTTGTGGAGGTGCCGAGCCGTCAGCGTTGGGGACGAAGTTGTAAATTGTCGGCTGCCCATTCGCATTGGGCTGGAGCGTGATGACCGGTGCGGTAACGGCGCCCGGTTGGGTGCTGCCGAAGACTGGCGCATTCGCGTTGTTCATCGGTACGAACACCGGATTGTTCCCGGAACCCTGAGGCGATGGGAATGTAAAGACAGGTTGGTTCTGGTTCCCGGCAACGTTCGCCTGATCCTGCTGTTCGGCTTCGCGGGCGTCCTCAACCTCCGCGTCGGCCTCGGCAGGTGATGGCATGTTTGGCGGACGCGGCGGGACACGACGCTGGGTCCCAGCGGTCAAGTTGTTGTTACCAGCTGGCGCTCCGGGGCGACCACTGGCCTGTGCGGGCGCGGAGCTGGTCGCGAGAATGAAAATCCGGTCGTACGTCGATGCGCCGGGGGCAGAAGCGGCCTGACGCTCGGCGGCCATGAATCCCGCGACGCTCCCGAGAATGATGTCGAGTGCTTGCCTCTCTGGCATGCTCACCAGCTTGAGCGTGACTGGTGCACCAACGATCTTCTCGGCGCCCACCACCTTGGTCCCGCCGACCCGGGCCCACTCGGCCAGGATCTGCCGGGCTGGGACGTTGGCTGCGTCCAGCGTGACGCGACCGTCTTGAATCTGCAATGACAGCTGCGCGTGTGCTGGCCACGCCACAGCCAACAGCAAACCGAAGGCGAAAAGCAGGCGTTTCATGATTTGGTTGTCCCGGGAAACAGTTGAATTATACCCCTTAATACCCTGTGACGTCTGCCCGGGACCGAAAGTCGGCAACCACCCGCTCGATAATCTCGTTCAGGCCAACTTTTGGCTCATATCCGATCAAATCGCGAATCTTGTCGAGGTGGGGCACCCGCCGAGGCATATCCTCAAACCCCGCTTCATATGCCTGATCGTAGGGGATTGTCACGATTGGAGAGTTGCTGCCCGTGATCTCCTTGATACGCGCGGCGAGCGCCGCAATAGTGACTTCCTCAGGGTTCCCGACATTGAACACCTGGCCGACCGCACCCGGCTCCACCATGAGTTTGAGCAGCGCCCCCACGACGTCGCCTACGTAGGTGAAGCTGCGCGACTGCGTGCCGTCGCCAAAGACCGTGATCTTCTCGCCCGTGAGGGCCTGGCGGACGAACGTGGGGAGCACCATGCCGTACTGACCAGTTTGGCGGGGCCCCACCGTGTTGAAGAACCGCACGACGATAACCGGCAGTTTCTTTTGCTTGCCGTACGCGAGCGCGAGAAATTCGTCGAGCGCCTTGCTACAGGCATAGGCCCATCGGTGTCTTGTGGTCGCACCCATCACGAGATCGGCGTCCTCACGAAACGGAACCGACGTGCTCTTCCCATACACCTCGGAGGTCGAGGCGATGAAGACAAGCTTCTTCTTCTTCGCAGCGTGCCGCAGGATGACTTCGGTTCCGTGGACGTTGGTTTCGATCGTGTGCACCGGCTCCTGGACGATCAGCTTGACGCCCACGGCCGCGGCGAGGTGAAAGATCACGTCCGCGCGGTCGACCATTTCGGCAACCAGTGAATCGTTGAAGACGCTGTCGATCGTGTAGTGAAAGGCCGGCCGGTCCTTGAGATGCGTAATGTTGTCGATCGATCCCGTCGAAAGGTCGTCGAGCACATACACTTCGTGCCGCGCTTCGAGAAGCGCCTCGGCGAGATGAGACCCGATAAAACCGGCGCCGCCTGTGATGAGAATGCGCATGGTAGGAGTATCGGCGCCTGTCAATCCCGCCGTGAGGTGAAGTCCCGGATCGAGTCGATCACCTGCAAGACCCTGTCATCGGTCAACGAAGGATACATCGGGAGTGAGACGACCTCTGCACAGACGCGGTCCGCAATGGGGCATTGTGCTGGGTTGGTCGAGGCGACTGCGGGTTGCCGGGGAATGGGAACCGGGTAGTGAATCAAGGTCTCGACGCCCGCCTGTGAAAGATGTGTCTGGAGTGCTGGCCTTTCGGGCGTCAGGACGGGGAAGAGATGGTAGACGTGCCCGGAATCGTGTTCGCCGGGGACAACTACGCGATCGTGCCGGATGGCCGCACGATACGAGGCGGCAATCGCGCGTCGCCGCGCGGTCCACCCAGGCAGAAACGGCAACCGTGCGCGCAGGATGGCCGCCTGCATTTCATCGAGACGACTGTTCGCGCCGGCCTCGGTGTGATGGTAGCGCGAGGTCTGACCGCCATTGCGAAGCCGCTTGATGCGGGTCGCCAACGCCTGGTCGCGCGTGGTCACCGCGCCGCCATCTCCCAATGCGCCCAGATTCTTGGTTGGGTAGAAGCTGAACGTGCCGATGATGCCGATCGTGCCGACGGGGCGTCCGTCAGCGGTCGCGAGATGAGCCTGGCACGCATCCTCGACGATGGCGAGACCATGCCGTGCGGCCACTCGCTCGATGCCGGCCATGTCGGCGGCCTGGCCGTAAAGGTGCACGGGAAGGATTGCACGTGTTCGTGATGTCACGGCCGCGGCGACGGCTGCCGGGTCGAGGGTCAACCGATCGGGGTCGATATCGGCAAAGACGGGCCGTGCTCCGGCCATCATAATGGCGAGCGCGGAGAATGCCGCCGAGAGCGGAGATGTGATGACCTCGTCCCCGGTGCTGATGCCGAGTGCGCGCAACGCAAGCGTGATTGCGTCGGTTCCGGTGCCAACACCCACGCAGTACCCAGCGCCACATAGGCTGGCGAACTCGGCCTCGAACGCCTCAACCTCCGGTCCGAGTACGAACCAGCCGCTGGCAATCACGCGGTCAATGGCCGCCCTGACCGCCTGCGCATCTTCTCCAGGACTGAGAACGTTGAAGCGGATGTTCATGGGGCGAGTGGAGCGCCCTCGGAGTCGAGATAGTGCTGGATATGTTCGCGGTAAAAGGCCAGGGTCCGTCTCAGACCGTCACGGAGCGGCACCGCGGGCTTCCAGCCCGCGACTTCTTTGAAGCGCGTCGAATCAGCGTAGAAGCTGCCGATGTCGATCGCCTTTTTTTCTGGCGGCCATTCGACGAATCGATACCTGCCAGAGCCAGCGACCTCCATCAGCATCTGCACGAACTCACGATGCGCCAGATGTTCATCGCCCCCGACGTTGAATGCCTCACCATTACAAGCGTCGCATTGACCTGCCGCGAGAAAGGCACTGACCGCGTCGTCCACGTAGATGAAGTCCCGGACCTGCGATCCGTCACCGAACACCTGGATCTCTTTGTTCTCGAGTGCCAGGCGAATGAACCACGCGATGAAACCCTGGCGGTTATGTTTGACGAGTTGACGGGGGCCATACACGTTCGTGAGCCGCAGCGCGCAGGCGCGAATCCCGAAGACGTTGTTGTAGACCAGGTGGTAGTACTCTCCGGCGGCCTTATTGATCCCGTTCACGTCCGTCGGCCGCACGAGATGCTGCTCGGTTACCGGCAAGAACGCAGGCTTGCCGTAGATTTGCCTCGTGCTCGCGTAAACCACCTTCGCATTCGGATTGTGCCGGCGACACGCTTCGAGCAGCGTCAGTTGACTGCGGCAGTTGATCTCGAGGTCCGTATGCGGGTCCCGCATGCTGTCGATGTGACTGACCTGCCCGGCCAGGTTGAAGATAATCTCGCGGTCCTGCACGAGATAGTTCATCGTGCTGGCCTGCCGTACGTCGGCCACGTTCACGCGGACTTGCTTTTCGATTCCCGCAATGTTGAAGAGATTGCCTCCGTAGTCGGGAATGAGTGAATCGACCAGCAGGATGTCAGCGCCGAGAGTGGCGAGCTGCCGGGCAAGATTGCTGCCGATGAACCCGAGCCCGCCGGTGATCATCACGCGGCGGCCGCGATAGAACTCGGCGCTCGTCACGCGACGACGGTCTCCCCACGCGCTTTCAGGTGCTCCTTACGGATGACGAGGCTCCACCACAGGCGGAACACATCGACGCCAGTCCGGAAAATCCGGGGGAAGTTGAAAAACTGCGAGCGTCCATAGGCACGATGAAAATGATGAACCGGGACCTCGGCGACCCGCAGCTTCGCGTCGTGAAACTTCTTCATCATCTCGAGACAGATGACGCCGCTGTTCTTCTCCAGGCGCACGACATCGAACACCCGCCGCCGAATCAACCGAAAGTCGCAATCGACGTCGCGCACCTTGAAACGAAACAGCAGCTTGACGAAGTGGTGGTAGACGCGCCCAATGATGATGCGGTGGATCGGATCGGAGCGGCTGATCTTGAAGCCATTGACCCAGTCCACGTCGGGCCTCATCTGTTCCCAGAGCAAGGTCATTTCAGCCGGGTCGTACTGCGCATCCCCATCGGTATAAAAGATGACGTCCTTGGAGGCAGTCGCAAAGCCGCTGCGGAGGGCACCGCCGTACCCGCGATTCTTCTGATGGTGCACGATCCGAACGATGCCGGGATACAGCGCGGCGAGCTCATCGAGAATTTGCGGAGTCGAGTCGGTGCTCCCGTCATTGATGACGATCACTTCATGGTCTGGCGTCAACAACCCCGCAGTCTGGACCGCCCGAATCACCAGACTCGCGATGGTGCCGCTGTCGTTGTAGGCGGGGAAAAAAACGCTCAGCCCAAGCTGGCCGTCTGTAGAAGGAGTTCCACCCGACAGGTGAGCAGTGTTGAGGGCCGTGCTCATCGGAAACGAGTCATTGTACTCTGCCCGTGCGCCTGACACGTCCTCGGGCAAGCGCCAGGCGCCACGGCGTGATCAGCGACTCAACGAGGACCGACGATGACAGCTTGGATGCGCCCTGTCTCCGCTCGACGAACACGATGGGGACTTCCGCGATGGTCAGGCCCGCGCGAGCCGCGTGGAAGGTAACTTCGACGAGAAAGGAATAGCCGTCAGACGCAATGGCGTCCAGCGGCACGTGCGCAAGGGCTTCCCGCCGCCAGCACCGATAACCACTCGTGCAGTCGCGCACGGAAAGTCCGGTCACGGATCGAATGTAGGTGTTGGCGAAAGCACTGAGCATCTTGCGATGCAGTGGCCAGTTCTCCACCCGGCCGCCCTCGAGGTAGCGCGACCCAATCACGAGTCCGGCGCCGGAAGCAGCCGCCGCGATTATCGCGGGCAGGAACTGTGGGTCATGCGATAGATCGGCATCCATCTGGCAGACGAAATCGACCTCGGTTTGCAGTGCGGCGCGAAACCCGTCGAGATACGAGCGACCCAGGCCCCGCGGACCGGTGCGATGCATCACGGAGACCCGTCCCGCATGCTCGATCGCCAGGCGATCCGCAACGTCTCCGGTGCCGTCTGGCGAACCATCGTCAATCACGAGCACGCGGGCGCCCGCATGCGCGAGCACCCCGTCCACGATGAGTGGAAGATTCTGTCGTTCGTTGTAGGTGGGGATGAGGACGAGCGCATTCATACAGACAGTAAGGGCGGAGCCTCAGTCTCGCCGGGGACTCTGAAATCGAAGCGCAGCAATCTGTTCCGACACCAGGCCGACCAGGAAGACCACCACGGCAAACATCAGGAGCAACACCGCCCCGTTAGGGATCCGCGAGTTCTGCAGAACGGTCCACACGCCATACACCACACCGAGGAGAAACGCCGCCGCACTGATGGGCACGAAGATCTTCAGCGGGCTGAAGATCGTGATGACCTTGAGCAGAATCAGGAAGAACTTTGCGCCGTCGCTGGCCAGCCGTATCTTCGAGTGCCCCGATCGCTGCCGCGCCTCCACGGGCTCGAAGCGCACGTTGTAACCTGCCCGTAAGAATGCCAGGGTCGTCGTGGTCGGCGTCGAGAAGCCGTTGGGCAGCAGGTGCAGAAACTCGAGGACATGAGCACGCCGCGCCGCGCGGAAGCCAGACGTGAGATCGGGGATCTCCCGCTCCGACAGATAGCCGGCGAGCGCGTTCAGCAGGTCGTTGCCCAGGCGCCTGGCGGCAGTCGCCTGGGTCGCCGGCGACCGCGCGCCCACGACAAGGTCGTAATCGCCGAGCAGTGCGACCAGCTTTCTGGCGTCCCCCGCCTGGTGCTGCCCGTCCGCGTCGAGAATCACCACCCACTCGCCAGTGGCATGCCGGACCCCCGTTTTCACAGCCGCGCCATTCCCTTTGTTGTAGGGATGCCGGATGACCTGTGCACCGGCCCGCGCTGCGTTCGGGCCGGTCTGGTCTGTGGAGCCATCGTCTACGACGATGATCTCGTGCCACGGCGCCGACTTCCGGAGCGTGTCCACTACCTCCGCGACCGCCGTTTCCTCGTCGAACGCCGGGACGATCACGGACGTGGCCGATGGATCAGCCATGGCTCAACAGCCGATCCACAACTGCGTCCCATGAGATCGCACGAGCCAGTTCCCGGCCGTCCGCTCCAAGGGTTGCGGCGAGCGAGCGATCGGCGTCGATTTTGGCGATCGCAGCCGCGATCGACCGCGGATCGGGCTCGACGACGAAGCCGTTGGCGTGATCGCGCACGAATTCCAGTGTTCCGCCGGAATCGGTTGCGGTGATGACGGGTTTCGCAGCGAGAAACGCTTCGAGCGTTGCCAGCCCATAGTCTTCGTCGAACGGCACGTAGGCGAGACAGAGCGCGTCTCGATACAACGACACCAGCTGTTGATCGGCCACTGCACCGGCGAATGTCACCCGACCCGCAAGTCCTGCCTCTTCGACCGCCTGCTCTATGAAACGACGGTGGCTCCCTTCGCCCACGACGACCATCTTGAGATGATTCGGCAGGTGCGCCATCGCGCGCACGGCGAGATCAACGCGCTTGTTTTTCTCCAGCCGCGCGACTGAGAGCACATACGATCCGTATTCGCCAGGCGACAACTGCGGTGCGATGAGTGGGGGATGATACAGCGGCGTAGACGCCAGACCGTTGTATTTTTCCAACCGCTGCGAGACCGTCTGGGAAATCGTGTACAGCCCCTGGCATTCGCCCAGCATCTCTTCATCGAGCGCCATCAGGCGATCGCGCAGGCCAACGTCGGATTCCTCGTCGCCAAAGTCGCTGTACTCAGTGCCGCACAGCTCATAGGCGGCCCGATGCTGATGCACGAGCCAGCAGACTTTGGCGGGATGCCGGACAAAGTAGGTGGGGAACTTCGTCGCAATCACCAGGTCGATAGGGCGGCCGTTACTTTCGCTGAGGTCCAGGAGACGCCAGGCAGCGGCGTGCGGCAGAATCTCGTCCTTCGGATACCACTTGAAAGGCAGCGACACCCGGTCGGTCGCAATCCCGCGCGCCCGGAGCTCTCCAACCAGCTGCTCGACGAGCAGCTCCGCCCCGCCGCGAACCAGCGGAACCTGCGTTTCACAGACGAGAACAGTGCGCACCGTCATGTTGAATTGGAAAGCTGCCTTCTGCCTTCTGCCTTTCCTGTCACGTCGCGTGTCGGAAGTTGATGATGTCGCCGTCCTTCACCACGTAATCCTTGCCTTCCAGCCTGACTTCTCCATGTTCCTTGCACGCCGCCATCGATCCACGGGCGATGAGCGAATCGTATGACACGACCTCAGCGCGGATGAATCCGCGCGCGATATCGCTGTGGATTTCGCCTGCCGCCTCCTGCGCGTGAGTGCCACGCGGGATCGACCAGGCGCGGCATTCGTCCTCTCCGACGGTGAAGAATGACATGTACCCGAGCAGGTCGTAACTGCCGCGAATGACGCGGTCGAGGCCCGATTCCTGCAGGCCCAAATCGGCGAGAAACGCCTTCGCATCCGAGGGATCGAGCGCGGCGATTTCGAGTTCGATCTTGGCGCAGACCGGCACAGCACGGGTCGCGGCTCGGGAAAGAAACGCAGTGAGCGTGGTGCGCGCGGCAGCCTCCTCGATGCTGGCCGCGGCTTCGACGTCGGACTCATCGAGGTTGATGACCAGCAACACCGGCTTGGCCGACAGAAACTGAAACCCCCGAAGCCTGCGCCGGTCGTCGCCAGCCAGACCTAGCGCACGAAGCGGCTGGCCCTCTTCGAGCGCGACCTTGCATCTCAGGAGTAGTTCCCGCTCCTTTTCACCCTCTGGCGACTTGGTTTTCTTGAGATCCTTCTCGAGGCGTTCGAGGCGGCGTTCGACAAGCCCTAAATCGGCAAGGATTAGCTCGTCCTCCATTACCTGAGCGTCTCGTGCTGGATTCACCGATCCTGCAGGGTGCGGGACCGCCTCGTCGCGAAAAGCCCGGACGACGTGCACCAGCGCGTCTGCGTTCTTGTAGCCAGCGACATCAACCAGCGTTGCCGCGCTCGTCCGGCCCGGCGCCACGATATCGGTGAACTCGATTGTCGCGGGCACCCGCTTGCGGGGGTTGTACATCGCAGTCAGTCGGTCCAGCCGGTCGTCGGGGACCCGCGAAATCCCGACCGCGGTCTCAGCTTTTCCATGTCCCCTGGGCGCGTCTTTCGCGCTGGTCATCAGCTGGAACAAGGTTGATTTGCCGGTGGATGGAAGGCCTATGACAGCGGCGTGCAGCACAAACCCGCGATCCTAGCACGCGGTCCTCGGATGTCGGTTCAGCCACGAGGCGGCGCACTGTCAATTCCTTGACCTATTCTCTCCTCCTGGCGAAACAAAGACGTAACTCACGCCAACATAAGGAGTTGTCAGCGTTTCACATTGACAAGCTTCGCCTCGTCTTCTACTATCCCGATGGACTTTTTTGGAGCGAAGTGGAGCGACCGGGTGCTTCGGGGTAATGCGCCGGCAAAAATTGATGACCGGGGACGGCTGAAGGTGCCTTCGGCGTTTCGCGCCGTGATTCAGCAGGAACACGGCCGGGATCTATTCGTGACCAGCCTCAGCGGCGAGTCGGTGCGCATCTACCCGATGGCCGTGTGGCTGGAGATTGAAGGTCGTATTGCTCAGATGCCGTCGACTCATCCGGCACGAATGAAATTTCTCGACCGTGTGAACTTTTTCGGCCAGGTGAGCGAGCTCGATCCGCAGGGCCGCGTGCTGATCCAACAACGGCTACGAGACAGCGCACAAATGACTGGCGAGGTCGATGTCCTGGGCCAGCAGAATTTTCTCGAAGTCTGGAACCACGAGCGATTCATCGCCAGATTGGCGGGCGATCCGTTCACCAATGACGACGCCAGGGCGCTTGCCGACTTCGGGATCTAAAGGAGAAGGCAAACGCGAATGGGAGGTAAGGCATAAGGCCCAAGGAAAAAAGGCGCACGGCACAAGGCACAAGGCAATAACCGGAGTGACGCGCAGTTTTGGCTTTTGCCTTCTGCTTTCTGCCTTTTGCCTTCTGCCTTTTGCCTTTGAGCCGTGCACATCCCGGTCATGCCGGGCGAAGTGCTCGAACTGCTGCAGCCAGAGCGAGGTGGGTTGTTCGTCGACTGCACGGTCGGGCTGGGCGGGCATTCGCGCCTGATGCTCGAGAGAGGTGCGACACGACTGATTGGACTGGATAGAGATCCCGCAGCTCTTGACGCGGCCCGCGAAGTACTCGAGCCGTGGCGCGACCGGCTCGAGCTGGTGCATCGCGACTATCGGGAGCTGTCTGCGGGTACTGGCCGAGCACAGTGTTTCGCAGGTGGACGGCATCTTGATGGACCTCGGCGTGTCGTCGATGCAGCTTGATGCCGAGGGGCGGGGGTTTAGTTTTCGTCGAGATGAGCCGCTCGATATGCGGATGGACACCACGCGTGGAGAGACCGGAGCCGACTTGCTGGCACGGGTTGAGGAGAAAGAATTGGCGGACCTGATTTATCAGTTTGGCGAAGAGCGCGACTCGCGCCGCATCGCTCGTGCGCTCGTCAACGCCCGCGCCGAGCGTCCGCTCGTCACGACCGCACAGGTTGCCGACATCGTTCGACGCGCCAGCCGGTCCAGGCATCGGCGTGCGCCCTGGCAGCGAATTGACCCGGCGACGCGTACGTTTCAAGCGCTACGCATCTGGGTCAACAGCGAGCTCGAAGGTCTGGGGGAATTTCTCGAAGTGGCCGCTGCTCGGCTGGCGATTGGGGCAAGGCTGGCCGTGATCACGTTCCACTCACTGGAGGATCGCATCGTGAAGCACACGTTTCGCAGTCTCCAGCAGCGAGAGCCAGCGCTGGCACGAGTACTCACCAAACGTCCGTTGGTTCCGACAGATGACGAGCTGACGGCGAACCCACGAGCGCGGAGCGCGAAGCTGCGCGCGGTGGAGCGTGTGTGATGGGCAAGAGCGAAGCCTTCGAATACTCGATTCGCAAAGACGTCCGGAACAATCCGATCGTCAGGGAAGTCGACGCGCGTCGGCAGAAGGAGCTTTGGCAGTCCCTGGCGGTCGGCGGTGTGCTCGTACTCGTGCTGATGTTCTCAGCGTGGCAGCACTTCGAGTTGCTGCGCCATGGCTACCGGCTCGAGCAAATGCAGCGTGACCGCGCGACAGAAGCAGAAATCAGCCGGCACCTTCGACTCGAGATGGAAACGCTCAGGGCGCCGCAACGGATCGAGAAGCTGGCAACTGATCGGCTGGGCATGGTGGCGCCAAGCGCTGAGCAGGCGATCGTGCTGGAGCGCGTTACGCAGGCGCAGCCGCCGGCGAAGTCGCTCGTGGCAGGCCGGTAAGTCATACCGAAGGTGTGAACGTGGCTGAACCGGCCTTCAACTGGCGACCGATGGTCAAGCGGCGGCTCCTCGTGGCCGTCGGCGTGTTTCTCGTGTGGACCGCGGGCATCGAAGCGCGATTGGTCTATCTGCAGGTCTTCAGCCATGCGGATCTCACCAGCCGCGCCGAGCGTCAGCAACAGCGGACGGTCCCCTCCCCGGCAAAGCGCGGCGAGATCCACGATCGTCACGGCCGCCTTCTCGCGTACAGCGTCGACACCGACACCATTTACGCCGTCCCGTACGACGTGAAGGACGTCGAGGCTACAGCCGCCAAGCTGTGCGGCGTGCTGGAGAGCTGCGACAAAACCGCCTTGATCGAGCGGATCTCACGGCAGCGATCGTTCACCTACGTCAAGCGCCGCGTCACACCGATTGAAGCGCGGCAGGTCGCCAAACTCGGGTTGGACGGCATTGGCTTCATGAGGGAGAGCCGCCGGTTCTACCCCAACCGGGAACTCGGCGCGCACTTGCTCGGATACGTGGGGCTCGACAATGTTGGCCTGAGCGGTCTCGAGGCGTCGTACGACAAGGTCATTCGGGGCCGCGAAGGTACGTTGCTCATCACGACCGACGCGAAACGTCAGGCGTTCAGCCGACTCGAGCGTGCACCGACCGCCGGTGGATCGCTCGAGCTGACCATCGACGAACAACTCCAGCACATCGTGGAGCGCGAGCTTCGCGCCGGTATCGAAGCGAAGCGGGCGGATGGCGGAAGCGCCGTCGTGATGGATCCGAACACTGGCGAAGTGCTTGCACTCGCAAGTTGGCCGACGTTCAACCCCAACATCTACAACGCGGCGAACGAGGTGGCACGCCGCAATCGGGCCGTCCAGGACATCTATGAGCCGGGGTCCACGTTCAAGGTCGTAACAGTTGCCGCGGCGCTCGAAGAGAACGTCATGCCGCTCGATTCCTACATCGACACCAACCCTGGTGTCATTCGCTTCGGCTCGAGCGTCGTGGATGAGTACGGCGGCAGGAACTACGGCGTGTTGTCCTTCACCGAAGTCATCGTCAAGTCGAGCAACGTCGGCGCCATCAAAATCGGTCTGAGGATTGGTCCCGAGCGGATGGGCCTCTACATGAACCGGTTCGGCTTCGGCAGGCCGACTTCTCCAGATTTTCCCAGCGAAAGTCCCGGCATTGTGTGGAGTCCCGAAAAACTGAACGACCGCGCGTTGGCCTCGATCTCCATGGGCTACCAGGTCGCCGTGACACCGCTACAGATGGCGGCGGCGATGAGTGCTGTCGCCAATGGCGGAACGTGGATTCAGCCGCGAGTTGTCCGCGCCGTCACTCGGGATGGTGTGCGGAAGTCGGTCACCTCGGATGTGACGCGACGGGCGATCAGCACTGAAACCGCATCGAAACTGCTGCCCATTCTCGAGGCCGTGGTCGTCGAGGGGACAGGAAAGCTCGCGCAGATTCCCGGATTTACCGTCGCAGGCAAAACCGGCACGGCAGACAAGATCATCGACGGGCGGTATTCGGGGTCTCAGCAGAACGTTTCGTTTGTCGGATTCGCGCCTTCCCGATCACCAGCGATCACGGTCATCGTGATGGTCGATACGCCCCGCGTGGGATCCGACACGGGCGGTCAAGTGGCGGCTCCGATCTTCCAGCGGATCACGGAAGCCAGTCTGCGCCATCTCGGTGTTGCGCCGACGATCAATCCGCGAGCGCCCGTGCTCGTGGCGACCGCCCCGCCACCTCCCCTCACACCAACGTCGGGGTCGTCTTGGACGGGCACGGTCGTCTCCCTTGCTACCGGCGGCGGCGACACATCGCTTGTCCCTGATGTGCGCGGGTTGAGCGCGCGCGAGGCGCTCCGTACGCTGGCCCGAGTGGGGATGAACGCGCGGCTCCGGGGTAAAGGACTCGTCATCGAACAGACGCCGCCCGCGGGCGCTCCGCTCGAGCGCGGAACAACGGGCACCCTCGTGCTTGACCGCGAGACGCGGCTCTCGATCGTGTCGGGAGCACAGCCGTGACGGTTGTCGAGGTCATCGAGAGGCTGCGCGAGATCACCATCGATGGGACGCAGTTGGCCGGGTTGGGACGCGAGGGCGAAGTGTCAGCCGTCGTGTACGACTCGCGGCGTGTCGTCAGCGGGTCGGTGTTTGTCGCCCTGCGAGGTCTGAAAGCCGACGGCGTCGAGTTCGTGCCGCAAGCCGCGTCTCGCGGTGCGGCCCTGGTTGTTTCTGAGAGTCCACGGCCTGAATCGATCACCACCCCCTGGCTCCTCGTCAGCGATGCTCGACTTGCGTTGGCCCTGCTGGCCGATGCGTTCTACGACCGCCCGAGCCAGCGGATTCGCGTTGTTGGCGTGACAGGAACAAACGGGAAGACGACGACTGCGTACCTGCTCTCGTCGATGCTGGACGCGACCGGCCTGAAGGCGGGCTTGCTGGGGACCGTCACCTACCGGCTTGGGGGTGAAGAGCGTGAGGCTTCCCGGACGACACCCGAAGCTCCTGATCTCCAGCAACTGCTTGCCGAGATGATCCGCCAGGGATGCCGGTCTGCGGTGATGGAGGTGTCCTCGCATGCGTTGGCGTTGAAGCGGGTTGACGGGATGCGGTTCGCGGCCGGCGTCTTCACCAATCTCACGCGTGACCATCTCGATTTCCACGAAGACATGGAAACGTACTTTCAGGCGAAGCGGCGGCTCTTCGAGATGCTGCCGGCTGACGCCCCGGGCGTGATCAACCTGGACGATCCGCGCGGCCCAGCGCTGGTCGAAGTGTGTCGGCGGCCTGTGACGTTTGCAATCTCCCGACCCGCTGACGTCACACCAGGTCCACTTCAAATCACCCTGAGCGGTCTCACGTTCGACATTCGCACGCCACGCGGGACGGTGGCAGTGCAATCGAAACTCGTTGGCCGGCCGAACGTCTACAACATCCTCGCGGCCGCGGCGACGTTCATGGCGCTCAACTTGCCTCTCGAGGCCATCGCCGAAGGTGTACGGAGGCTTCCCGGCGTCCCGGGACGCTTCGAGGTCGTTTCTGCGCCTGACGACGAGGTGACAGTCGTCGTGGACTATGCGCACACCGATGATGCCTTGCGCAACCTGTTGGAGACCGCGCGCCCGCTATCGCCTCGGCGACTGATCACTGTGTTCGGGTGCGGTGGTGATCGCGATCGGACCAAACGACCGCTCATGGGCATGGTGGCCGCCCGGCTGAGCGATGTGGTGGTCATCACATCCGACAACCCGAGAAGCGAAGAGCCACAGCGGATCATCGATGAAATCAAACGTGGGATTCCTGCTGGCAGCCAGCCGGGAGGCCGAGCGCCCGAAATATTCGCTACGGTGGATCGGCGTGAAGCCATCGAGCAAGCCGTGGAACAGGGACAACCCGGCGATGTCGTGTTAATCGCGGGCAAGGGCCACGAAAAGTATCAACAGATTGGCGATCGCGTGCTGCCGTTCGACGACGGCGCGGTCGCGCGAGCTGCGTTGGGCCGGCGTCGCCCGCGGCCGACGAAGGCGGGCTAGGTGGCGACCACGGTGGTGGTACTGACGGCGGCGATGATCGTGACGGCGACGGGCGGGCAGCTTGCCCGAGGTGCGCAGGACCGCCGGATCGATGGCTTCTCGATCGATTCGCGAACGCTTGCGCCAGGGGATCTGTTTTTCGCGATTGTTGCTGAGCGCGATGGGCATGCGTTTGTTGGCCACGCCCTGGCACGTGGAGCGGCCGGCGTCGTGGTGCAGGCCGGCAGAGCCGTCGATGAAGGGGACTTTGATCCGGATCAGTCGCCCCTCGTCATCAAAGTAGCCGACACTACGGCGGCTCTCCAGGACCTCGCGCGCTTCGTACGGCGCGAGTCGGCAGCCAAGGTGATTGCCATCACTGGCAGTGCCGGAAAGACGACGACGAAGGAAACGATTGCCGAGTTCCTTGCGGGTCGGTACAGGGTCACGAAGAACAAGGGCAATTTGAACAACCACCTCGGTCTGCCACTTTCGTTGCTCGATCTCCGATACGGCGCAGAAGTGGCGGTCATGGAGCTGGGCATGAGTCACACGGGCGAAATCAGCCTGCTCGTGAACATCGCCCAACCGGAAGTTCGGGTGTGGATCAACGTTGGTGACGCGCATCTCGGTCACTTTGCATCGCGAGCCGCGATCGCCGAGGCCAAAGCGGAAATCCTCGACGGCGCCTCACCGACGGATCTGCTCGTCTGCAATGCCGATGATCCGCTGGTCATGAAACATGCCCCGGCCTTTGCCGGCCGGGTTGTGACGTTCGGAACATCGCCGGAGGCCGTCGTCAGAGCCGACAGGATCGAGGACCTTGGGCTTGACGGCACGAGGATGCGAGTCAGTACTGCGGCGGGCGATGCAGAAATCGACATCCCGCTCCTGGGCCGGGGCAATTTGTCCAACGTGCTTGCGGCCGCAGCGGTCGCATCAGCGCTCGACGTGCCGCTCTCCGAGATCGCTCGTCGCAGTCGCATCCTCCAGCCTGCCACCCATCGCGGCGCCGTGCTTCGACTGCATCGTGGGATTACCGTCGTTGACGATTCCTACAATTCGAGTCCCGCAGCCTTGCACCGTGCGCTTGACGTCTTGGCCCGCGAGCAACGCGCGAAGCGCAAGGCGGCGGTGCTCGGCGAGATGCTCGAGCTCGGCGATCACACCATGCGGCTGCACGAGGAGTGCGGCCATGCTGCCGCGGCGGTGGGACTCCAGCGCCTGATCGTCGTTGGAGGCGATCCCGCACGCGCGCTGGCCGACGCGGCCGTTCAAAGTGGGATGCCGGCTGACGCGGTGAGCTGGACATCCTCCAGTGCGGCGGCCGCCGATCTGATTCTGCCGTGGCTCGAGTCTGGCGATCTCGTGCTGGTCAAAGGATCGCGTGGCATACGAACCGACACGGTCGTGGACCGCATCAATGCGGAGTTTTCCTGATGCTGTACCACCTCCTGCTGTCGTTCTATCCGCAGGTGCCGCTTTTCAACGTGGTCCGCTACATCACGTTTCGGACTGCGGCGGCCAGCATCACGGCCCTGTTCATCAGCCTGGTCCTAGGCCCGTGGCTCATCCGCCGTCTTCGCGCGTTTCAGATTGGCCAGGTCATTCGCCAGGAGGGTCCCCAAAGTCACCAGACGAAGGCTGGGACTCCGACGATGGGCGGCCTGTTGATTCTCGTTGCGTCACTGGTGCCAACGCTGTTGTGGGTGGACTTGACCAACGTGTACGTGTGGGTCGCCGTGCTGTCGACGGCATCATTTGGCGGGATCGGCTTTCTGGACGACTACTTGAAGATCACACGGCGGTCTTCCGGGGGATTGCTGGCGCGCCAGAAGCTTGGGCTGCAGTTCTTGGTCGCGCTGCTCGTCGGCCTCTCGCTGATGTGGCTGGCGGCTTACAACCTGTACAACACGCGTCTGATCTTCCCGTTCTTCAAACAGCTGATTCCAGATCTTGGCTGGTTCTATGTTCCATTTGCGGCATTCGTGCTGGTGGGGGCCAGCAATGCGGTCAACCTGACCGACGGTCTCGACGGTCTCGCCATCAGTACGTTTGCGATTGCCGCCGCGGCCTTCACCGCGCTGGCGTACGTGACCGGGCACTCCATTCTGGCCTCGTATCTGCTGCTCGTCCATTTTGCGCCTGCGGGGGAACTGACGATCTTCTGCGGCGCCCTCGTGGGAGCCAGCCTCGGGTTCCTTTGGTACAACGCGCACCCCGCGGAGATTTTCATGGGCGATGTCGGGTCGCTGGCCCTTGGTGGCGCGCTCGGTACCGTTGCCATCCTGATCAAGCAGGAACTCCTGCTCGTGTTTGTCGGCGGCGTCTTCGTGCTCGAAGCGCTGTCGGTGATCGTGCAGGTCTTGTCGTTCAAGTTGACCGGCAAGCGCGTTCTGCGGATGGCGCCGTTGCATCACCACTTCGAGCTCATTGGATGGGAAGAGCCGAAGGTCATCGCGCGATTCGTGATCCTCGCGATCATCTTCGCCCTGTTCAGTTTGACGACTCTGAAACTGCGGTGACGTACAGATGCCTGGCTTCAGTGTCGAAGGTGCGCGTGTGACGGTGATCGGCGCAGCAAGGAGTGGCCTCGCGGCCGCGGAACTTCTCGTTCGCCGGGGAGCGCGAGTGACTCTGTCGGACGTGAAGCCATCGATCGCAGAGGCCGCACGGATGCAGGAGATTGGTGTGACGCTCAGCCTTGGCTCGAACGACGGGATGGAGCTCGAACAGGTGGACCTCATCGTAGTGAGCCCCGGCGTGTCGCTCGACCTGCCAGAGGTGGCCGCCGCTGGTGCGCGCGGCGTTCCTGTCATCGGAGAGCTCGAGCTCGCGTCGCGATGGCTGCGCGGACGGCTCGTCGCCATCACCGGAACGAAAGGCAAGTCTACGACGACGACCCTGGTGGGAAGAATGCTGAAGGCGGCGGGCCGGCACGTGCTGGTCGGCGGGAATATCGGTGTGCCTCTGAGCTCTCAAGTGGACGAATCGACCGACGACTCCATCCACGTCGTAGAGGCCAGCAGTTTTCAGCTCGAAGCGACCGTGACGTTTCGGCCATGGATTGCCGCGCTCCTCAACTTCTCGCTGGATCATCTCGATCGGCATCCGACAGAGGAGGTGTACGCCGCAGCCAAGGCGCGCGTGTTTGCGAACCAGACTCCCGACGACTGGGCTGTCGCGAACCTGGACAGCTCCGCGTCGATGACCCTCGTGGGACGCTCGCGTGCGAAGCGACTGACTTACGGCGTTGACAACATCGAACTGGCCGACATCTACGTCGAGCGCGACTTCATCTGGCAGCGTACGTCCGAAGGTGCGACGCCGCTCGTTCCACTGGCGTCGATACAGCTTTCTGGGCGCCACATGCTGAGCAACGTCGCCGCCGCCACCGCCATTGCGCATGCGGCCGGGAGCAGCGGCGAGTCGATGGCACGTGCTTTAGAGGGATTCACGGGTCTGGAACATGTGATGGAACCGGTCGCGACCTGGGGTGGCGTGCGCTTCGTGAACGATTCGAAGGCGACCAACGTGGAGGCCGCCGGCCGCTCCATCGAAAGCTTCGACCGCGTCGTGGCGATCATCGGCGGCCGCTACAAAGGCGGCGCGTTCACCGACCTTGCGGGCCCTCTGACCGATCGTGGGCGCGGCGTGGTGGCGATTGGGGAGGCTCGACCGCTTGTTCGTCAGGCCCTCGAGCACGTGGTGCCGCTGGTTGAAGCCGATTCGATGCGCGACGCGGTGCGCGCCGCGTATGAGCTCGCGAGGCCCGATGGCGTCGTCTTGCTCGCGCCGGCGTGTTCGAGCTTCGACATGTTTGCGGACTACGCGGATCGCGGCAGGGTGTTCAAAGCGGAAGTGGAGAAGTTGAAGAACGAAGAACTAAGAACGAAGAACGAAGAACGGAACGGCGAACGATGAACAAAGAACGGAACGACACGGAACAACGAACGCGCGCTTACACGACCTTCTTGGTTGACGTTCGTCGTTCCTTGTTGACGTTCTTCGTTCTTAGTTCTTCGTTCTTAGTTGCGAGCGAAGCGAGTGGAGCCGTGAGCAGTCGTCAGATCGAGAGGGCGCGAATGGGAGCCGGTCGCTGGGAACGCAGGCTACCCCGGCCTGCGAGACAGGTGTCCCAGTCCCCTGATCGACTGACGACTGCTGACGGTTCGACCGCCAAGTTATTGACTGTGTGGCACGTAGGGTCGCGAACCTAGTGTCGAACGTTCGTCCGGTTCACTTTAGGGCGGAGAAGTATGGCGCGGAAGCTTCAATCTGACAAGTGGCTCTTCCTGGCAACGTTGGCGCTGGTCTGCACGAGCGTCATCATGGTGTACAGCGCCTCCGCGGTCCTGGCGCTGGAGCGCTTCCAACAGCCGTACCTGTTCGTCACCAAACAGGTGATGTGGGCGTTGCTGGGGGTGGCGGTGATGTCGATTGTGATGCGGATCGACTACCGCACCTACCGCAACGAACGGCTGATTTGGGCGCTGCTTGCCATCACGACAGTCCTGCTGATCGCAGTCCTCTTCTCGCGGCCGGTGAACGGCACGCGACGCTGGTTCGCCATGGGCGGCCTCGGCATTCAACCGTCCGAGTTGGCCAAGCTCGCAGCGATTCTCTTCACTGCCATCATGCTCGAACGGCGCATGCATCGCGTCAACGAGATCGGCTATTCGCTCGTGCCAATCGGGATCATTCTCAGTGTGCTCGTCGGTCTGATTCTTCTCGAACCAGATTTCGGCACGGCCGTGTCACTGCTCGCAGTCACCGGCTGCATGATTTTTGCCGCGGGCCTCAGTTATCGATATCTCATCGGCGCGGCGCTGCTGTCATTGCCGGCGCTCTACGTGATCTTGATGTCGGCCGATTACCGCAGACGGCGGCTGATGTCGTTCCTCGATCCGTGGGGCGATCCACTCGGTGACGGATTCCAGATCATTCAGTCGCTCATCGCGGTCGGGACCGGCGGTGTCTTTGGACGCGGTCTCATGGCAGGTGTTCAGAAGCTGTTTTATCTCCCTGAGCCGCATACCGACTTCATTTATGCGGTCATCGGCGAAGAACTTGGATTGATGGGCGCCAGCGTCGTGCTGATCTGCTTCTGCATCATCGCCTGGCGCGGGTTGCGCGCGTCGATGCTCGCGCCCGACGGGTTCGGCGCCTTTCTCGCGCTGGGCCTGACGCTGATGATTGTCCTGCAGGCGTTTGTGAACATGAGCGTGGTGCTGAGCCTCCTGCCGACGAAGGGCATTCCATTGCCGCTTGTCAGTTCTGGCGGCTCGTCGTTGCTGGTCAACCTGCTTGCACTCGGCGTGTTGTTGAACATTTCACAACACGCGACCGCGGACGTGGGCGCGGCGACGCCGGCGCCGCAGCCGCGTTGGAGCGAGGGAGCCGCGTGACCATTGCGCATGCTCATCGCCGGGGGAGGCACGGGCGGGCACTTGTACCCGGGGATTGCCTTGGCGCGCGAGGTGAAGCGTCGAGATCCGGCGGCAGCCATCGTGTTCGTTGGCACCGCGGAAGGCGTCGAAGCTCGAGTCGTTCCGCGCGAGGGCTTCCCGTTGGAACTGATTCGTGTTGCCGGCCTCAAAGGCAAGTCACGCGTCGATCTCGTGCGCGGATTTGCGCTGCTGCCACTCGCGGCTCTCGATGCCTGGCGAGTGCTCACGCGGCATCGCCCGGACGTCGTCGTGGGAGTTGGGGGATTTGCCTCGGGTCCGGTGCTGATGCTCGCGGCCCTGCGCGGTTATCCCACGATGCTGCTCGAACAGAACGCCTTGCCCGGCATCACAAACCGCCTGTTGGCACGTGTGGTCCGCGCCGCGGCCGTCACGTTCGACCAGGCGCTGAGGTTTTTTCCAGGCACGGGATTCGTGTCGGGCAATCCCGTACGACCCGAGTTCTTTCACGAAGCAAAGGAGGCCGATGCCCCAATTGACTCGCCGCACCACGCGGCACGAGTGTTGATCTTTGGCGGTTCTCAGGGGGCGCACGCGATCAACGTGGCCATGGTGGAGGCAGCGACGCGGCTGGCAGCCGCTGGCACTCACGTGGCGATCACACACCAAACCGGGGAGCGGGATGTGGACCTGGTGCGGCATGCGTACCGGAGCGCCGGGCTGGAAGCCCGGGTTGAGGCCTTCCTGTACGAGATGGACCGGGAGATGAGAACGGCAGATGTCGTGGTCTGCCGCGCGGGCGCGACGACATTGTCTGAGCTGGCTGCCGCGGGCCGGCCGGCGATCTTGGTGCCTTTGCCGACCGCCACCGACGATCACCAGCGGAAGAACGCGGAAGTTGTCGCGGGCATCGGCGGCGCCGAGGTCATCGAAGAACGGGATCTGTCCGCCGATCGCCTGGCGACGAGCATCCTGGCCATGACACAGGACGCGCCCAGGCGAGCGCGGATGGCCGTAGCCATCCGGACGTTGGCAAAGCCCGACGCCGCATCGCGGATTGCCGACCGTGCATGGCAACTGGTGGAAGAACAGGTGCGATAGGTGCGACGGGTGCGACGGGTGCGAGAGGTGCGGTGCGGTGCACGGGTGCGACGGGTGCTTGCGTGATTGTGCTTGGAAAGACGCGCCGCATCCATTTTGTCGGCATTGGCGGCATTGGGATGAGTGGGATCGCGGAGTTGCTTGCCAATCTGGGTTATGAGGTCAGCGGGTCGGATGCGCGGCGATCGGACGCGACGGACAGGCTGCTGTCGCTCGGCGTGAAGGTGGCAATCGGGCATCGGGCGGAGAACGTGGGTGAGGTCGACGTCGTTGTGTTCACGTCGGCCGTGCGTGAGGACAACCCGGAGCTCGAGGCCGCAAAGGCGCACGGCATCCCGATCATTCCGCGCGCGGAGCTCCTCGGCGAGCTGATGCGGCTGCGGTTTGGCATTGCCGTCGCGGGTGCCCACGGCAAGACCAGCACGACCTCGATGATTGCGTTGGTCCTCGAGAGTGCAGGGCTCGATCCGACAGCGGTTATCGGCGGCCGGCTGCGGGCGTTTGGCGGCAACGCAAGGCTCGGCCGCGGCGCGTACATGGTGGCGGAAGCCGATGAAAGCGACCGATCGTTCTTGAAATTGTTTCCGGCGATTGCCGTGATGACCAACATCGACCGCGAACACATGGAGGCTTACGGCAGCATCGACAAGCTGCACGAGGCGTTCGTGGCGTTTGCCAACCGAGTGCCTTTCTACGGAGCAATCGTCGCATGTGCAGACGATCCGGCACTGGTGTCGCTGCGGCCACGGTTCACGCGACGCCTGATCACCTATGGACTGACTCGCGATGACACAGACATTGCCGCGACCGATGTCCGGCTTGCGGGGTATGGGAGCGAATCGACAATCGTCCGACGCCGTCCGTCGGGCGGACACGGAGAGGTACTAGGACAACTCCGGCTGCAAGTGCCTGGACGACATTCGGTACAGAACGCGCTCGCGACTATCGCGGTCAGCCTCGAGCTGGATGTGCCTTTCGAGACCATCACGTCAGCGCTCGAAGGCTTTCAGGGTGTCGAGCGGCGCTTCGAGCATCGCGGGGTGATTGGCGGCGTCACGGTGATCGACGACTACGGCCACCACCCGACCGAGATTGCCGCCGTGTTGGCCGCCGCGCGCGCAGCCCTGCCAACTCGAGTGATCGTGGCGTTTCAGCCGCATCGTTACTCGCGGACGCGAGATCTGATGCGTGAGTTTGGGCTGGCGCTCGCGGCCGCGGACGAAGTCGTGCTGACCGACATCTATCCGGCGAGCGAGGATCCGATTCCGGGGATCACCGTGGAGGCCCTGGCTGTGGCTATCAACAGCGGCCGCGCTCAACCCGTGCGAATCGTGGCCGAACTAGAACACGTCGCGCCAACCCTGGCGGAACTGGCGCGGCCAGGAGACGTCGTGATCACGCTTGGCGCCGGATCCATCGGAAGCGTCGCCTCACGTGTGGTCGCTGAACTGGAGCGGCGGCACGCGAGTGAGGGCACACGCTGATGCCGGCTGTCGCGGCTCCGGCCGACAAGCGATTCCGCCGCGTGCACGTCAAGCCTGCCCGCAGGCGGAAAGTGAGCGCCTGGCAGATCTGGCGCATCGCACGGTTGACGGGCGTGTTGGGGCTCGCGTTGTACGGCGGCTGGCGAGGGACGGCCCTCGTGCTTGGCGCGCCGGTGTTTCAGGTTTCACGAGTGACTGTGCACGGCAACACGCGGTTGTCCAACGGTGAAGTGCTGGCGATCCTCGATGGGCTGCACGGCAGCAACATCCTCACGGTCGATATCGAGGACTGGCAGCAGCGTCTTCTGGCCTCGTCCTGGGTCGAGGCGGCGGCGCTGCGGCGCATGCTGCCCTCGCGCATCGACGTGGCGATTGCGGAGCGGCGGCCGATAGGCATTGCGCGACTGGGTCGCGCGCTCTACCTCGTGGATGCCAGCGGCGTCGTGATCGACGAGTACGGGCCCACCTACGCCGACTACGACCTGCCAATCATCGACGGGCTGGCGGGACGGCCCGGCGAGAGCGTGAGCGCGGTGGATGAACGACGTGCGCGGTTGGCGGCGCAGGTGACCTCGGCGCTCGAGTTGCGACCGGAGCTCGGAAAGCTGGTGTCGCAGATCGACGTCACCGACGTTCACGACGCTGTGGTGATGCTCCAGGGGGAGACCGTGATGTTGCGGCTGGGGGATCAGGACTTCGCCGAACGCATTCAGGAATACCGGGACCTCGCGCCGGCGCTGCGCGAGCGCGTGGCCGACATTGACTACGTCGACTTGCGATTTGGCGAGCGTCTCTACGTGAGGCCGGCCAAGAAGTGATGACGGTCATCCTTTTTGCCTCTCGCCTTTCGCATTTAGTGGCCAGGGGGGACTAGTGGCACGACACGAGCGCTACGTAGTGGGGCTTGACATCGGGACCTCGAAGGTCTGCACCGTCGTCGGCGAGTTGCGCGACGAAGGAGGCGTCGATGTCATTGGCCTCGGCGTGGCGGAATCGAAAGGGTTGAAGCGGGGCGTTGTCGTCAATCTCGACGCCGCCGTGGACTCGATCAAACGATCGATCGAGGAAGCCGAGCTGATGGCGGGGGTCGAAGTCGGCACCGTGCATCTTGGCATCAGCGGCCCCCATATCAAGGGATTCAACAGCCGCGGCGTCGTCGCGGTTGCGGGCAAGAACCGAGAAGTGACGCGGGACGACGTGCGACGGGCAATCGAGGCGGCGCGTGCGGTTGCGCTTCCGACAGGCCGCGAGATTCTCCACGTGTTGCCGCAGGACTTCGTCGTGGACGAGCAAGAGGGCATTGGCGCGCCCGTTGGCCTCACCGGCGCGCGACTCGAAGTCAACGTTCACATCGTCACCGGCAGCGGGACGGCGACGCAGAACCTGATTGCGTGCGTCAACCGAGCTGGTGTGGAAGTCGGCGACACCGTCATCGGACAGCTTTCAGCAGCGGAAGCAGTCTTGACCGCAGATGAAAAAGAGCTCGGCGTCGCCCTGCTCGACATCGGTGGCGGCACGGCGGATCTCGCCATCTTCGAACGCGGCAGCCTCTGGCACACGGCGGTCATCGCGGTCGGCGGGGATCACTTTACGAATGACATCGCCGTGGGCCTGCGAACGCCAATTCCGGAAGCCGAAAAGATCAAGCGGCGCGGCGGCTGCGCGCTCTGCTCGATGGTTGGAGACGACGAAACCATCGAAGTGGCGAGCGTGGGCGGGCGCAGACCGCGCGTGATGGCTCGCCGCATTCTCACCGACATTCTCCAGCCGCGTGCCGAGGAGATCTTCCACCTCGTGTGGGATGAGATCAGTAAGGCGGGTTACGAAAAGTCGCTCAATTCAGGCCTGGTCCTCACTGGCGGCGGAGCCATTCTCGATGGCATGTCGGAGATTGCCGAGCAGATTTTCGACCTGCCCATCCGCCGAGGGTCGCCCGGCGGCGTCGGTGGACTTGCCGATCACGTGGCCAATCCGGCGTACGCGACCTCAGTGGGGTTGGTGCTCTACGCAGAGCGGCATCGCACACCGGAGGCCGCACCCGGGGGCGGCGGTGCGCTGACGCGGATGGTTCGAGGGTTACGCACAGTGTTCAAGGAATTCTTTTGAGACGTAAGAAGGAGGCTCGATGGATCTGCATAGCATCCGGGGCGACAGCCTGAAGGACAAGCTGCGGCTGACGATTGATGAAGAGGCTCGCACCGGCGCGCGGATCAAAGTGATCGGCGTCGGGGGCGGGGGTGGCAACGCCGTGGCACGCATGGTTCAGCGCGGCCTGAGCGGCGTCGAGTTCATCGTCGCCAATACCGACTCGCAGGCGCTCAAGAACAGCCCTGCGCCGATGAAGATTCAGATCGGCAGCAAGCTGACCAACGGGCTGGGCGCTGGCGCCGACCCGAATGTCGGCCGGCAGGCCGCGCTCGAAGACACCGACAGTCTGATCCAGGCATTATCAGGCGCCGACATGGTGTTTGTAACGACCGGGCTGGGGGGCGGCACGGGCACGGGAGCGGCGCCTGTGATTGCCAGCCTTGCCACCGAGCTGGGCGCGTTGACGATCGCAGTGGTCACCAGACCGTTCAGGTTCGAAGGGAAGAAGCGTTTTGCACAGGCTGAAGCGGGGCTCGAGGCACTGCGCGAGTGCGTCGATACGGTGATCACCATCCCGAACGAGCGCCTGCTTGCAGTGATCGATCGCAGCACGTCAATGCTCGATGCCTTCTCGACGGCAGACGATGTGCTCAGGCAGGCGATCCAGGGCATTTCGGATCTGATCCTGGTCCCCGGAATGATCAACCTCGACTTCGCCGACGTGAAGACCATCATGTCCGGAATGGGCGTGGCGATGATGGGCACCGCCATGGCCGAAGGCCAGTCTCGCGCGCTCGAGGCGGCACAGCGCGCCATCTCGAGCCCGTTGCTCGAGGACGCGTCGGTCAACGGCGCGCGCGGCGTGATCATCAACGTGACCGGCGGCCCCGACCTGTCGTTGATGGAAGTGAACGAAGCCCTGACGGTGATCCAGGAGGCGGCACACGAGGATGCCAATATCATCTTCGGCGCGGTTGTCGATCCCGAGCTCGCTTCTCGCGTGAAGATCACGGTGATCGCCACCGGCTTCGATCACGCCCCCGCCACCCACAGCGCGGGCGGCACGGCACCCAAACAGACGCCGGTTGACCTTCAGAGCTACACGACGCACGTGGGCGGGCGTCAGGTTGCGCCGGCTGGAGCCGCCGTTGAACTGCCCTCGTCGCGCTTCACGATCGCGCGCCGCGTGCCGCTCGATCCGCCGCTGGTGCAGTCGCGCCCGTCAATGGCGTTGGCCGCTGAAGAGGACCCGGCAATGGTGCGCGACGAGTCCGACCCGGACGTGAACCTCGAGCTGGAGGTTCCTGCGTTTCTACGGCGTAACGAGGGCTGATCGCCAACTGTCGACGGCCTGGCGTTCCGGGCCGGAGCGCGGTGGTAGACTAGATAGATCCCGAAAGCGCGCGAGCGGCGCCTGTGCAGGCAAAGCTCGCGAACGCCCCTGGTTGGATCCGTCGCCGCCGTCAGTTGGTGCGAGCCCCGCTGCATGAAGTTCAAGTCTCAACGCGACATCGCTCGCGACGTCCTGTCCCGCGAAGTGGGGTACGTTCGCAAACCTCACACGGGCAAGCTCCGTGTCGCGCTCGCCTTCCCCAATACCTATTTCGTCGGAATGTCGAACCTCGGTTTCCAGACGATTTATCGCCTCTTCAACGATCAGCCCGACATCGTCTGCGAGCGCGTGTTTCTTCCACCCAAGCAGGAATTGAAGAGTCTGATCGAGTCGGGCGCGCGGATTGTGACGCTCGAGTCACAGACCCCGGTCAGCGACTTCGACGTTTTTGCGTTTTCCGTCTCGTTCGAGTGGGACTACACGAACGTCCTGACGCTCCTGCGGCTCGCAGGCATCCCCCTGCGCGCTGTGGACCGCACCGAACGGCATCCGTTGATCGTGATCGGGGGCGCCGTTACGTTCGTCAATCCCGAACCCCTTGCGCTTTTTGCCGACGTCATTGCCGCGGGCGAAGGCGAAGCGCTCGTCCCTGCGCTCGTCGAAGCCGTTGGCGCCTCTGCATCACGACCGGCGCTTCTGCGCCAGCTGGCGGCCAAGCGCGGGTATTACATCCCGTCGTTTTACGACGTCGACTACACGCCCGAGGGGACGATTGCGCGGTTCGTTGCCCGACCAGACAGCGGCGCGCCTCCGGTTGTGCGCAAAGCCGCGCTGAAAACCACCGACGCAATTGACCCGCCGTCGACGACGATTTTCACGCCCGACACCGAGTTTGGTTCGCGCTTCCTCATTGAGGTCGTGCGCGGCTGCGCGAATCTGTGCCGCTTCTGCTGGGCGGGCTACAACTACCTGCCCGTCCGCGCATTTTCAACCGACCGCATCCTCGATCTGGCACGAACCGCACGCCAGCACTCGGCTCGCACCGGGCTGGTGTCCATTGCGCTCTGCGATCATCCGGACATCGAGCACATCCTCCGCAGTCTGAAGGACATGGGCTACTCCATCAGCCCCGCGTCACTGCGACTCGACGACCTGACACCGACGATTGTGTCGCTTCTCAAGGAAAGCGGTGAGCGCACGCTGACGATCGCACCCGAAACGGGCTCCGATCGCCTTCGCCGTGTCATCAACAAGACCGTGACCAACGAAGAGATCCTCGATCGAGCCGAGTTGATCTTTTCGAGCGGCATCGAAAATCTGAAGCTTTACTACATGATCGGCCTCCCGTCCGAACAAGACGACGACCTGGTGGCCATTCGTGATCTGACGCTGCAATTGCGCGAGATCATGATGCGTCACGCGCGGGCACGTGGCCGCGTCGGCCGCATTGTGGCCAGCGTCAATCCGCTCGTGCCGAAGCCCGGCACGACGTATCAGTGGATGCCGATGGAGCAGACCACAGTCATCGAACAGAAGATGAAGCGGCTGCGCACGCTGGTCTCCGACATCGACAACGTGTACTTCAACATCAAAAGCGAGCGGCACTCGTACTATCAGGCGCTCTTATCGCTCGGCGATCGCCGCGTCGCCCCTGCCATTGAGGCCGCGGAACGCAACGGCGGCCAGTGGCGTCGTGCAGTACAGGAGTCCGGCGTTGACGGCGACTTTTACATCTTCCGAGATCGTTCTGCCGACGAGGTCTTGCCCTGGGACATCATCGACGGCGGCATGAAGGACGCATTCTTCCGCGGCGAGCTCGAGAAGAGCAACCGCGCCGAATGGACCTTGCCTCCCAAGCGGGCCAAAGAAAACGCGAGCCTATTGCCCGTGCTCTCCTGAACTCGACTCACGGAACCAGACGGCTACCCTCAACGAACCGAAAGCAGTCGCCGGCCCTCACGACTTCGAGCCAGTCAGGTCGCGACTGCCACCTGAGACTGAAATTGTTCATACGCCTGCAAGATCAGATCACGCACGCGGTCCTGTGCCCCGACATCGCCATCAGACCGCAAGAGCGCAAAGCTCCTCCGCTCGCCGTTGACTGCAAAGTTCCGAGCCGGGAACGTGACGTTGCGTCCCGGACCATTCCGGCGCTCCCAGACGGCAAAGCCAAGAAGCTTGAGTCCTTTCAGCTCGCCGTCCGTGAAGTGCAGCTCAGCGTCCGCGAGTTTGCCCGGTGGGTTCCCCTTGTCGTTCGGCGTGATCTTGATCACCATGAGTGTGTCTCCCGTGTTGTGCTCACTGCCTGATCAAGGTTGGTGCCAGCCCCGCATGACAGAAAATGTTGGACGATTGAAGGCGATGACTGATCGATCGGTAACCGTGGTTGCGACCCGGACCCGGGCACGCCGATGAAGCTCCCGACACCGGATCCTGCATTTCGTTGGAGCGTCGAGCCTTGGGGCCACGCGTTGAGGTGCCGGCCGCTCGAATCGATCGCGCAACATCTGTTCACCACACGGCAACTGCCGTTGCGCTCCGACCCGCTGGCCTGGTCGCAGGCGGCCGCCTCCGTCGGGGCGACGCCCGATCGGGTGATGAGCGTCAAGCAAGTTCACGGCAATGCCGTTCGCGTCATCCGCAAGGGCGACGCCGCTAATGCCCATGACCGGCCCAACGCAGATGCGGTTGTTTCGAACGAACCAGGATTAGTGCTTGCCGTCGGGATTGCCGACTGCGTGCCATTATTGATGGCCGATCGGCGTACCGGGGCAGCTGCGGCTGTGCATGCCGGCTGGCGTGGCACGTCCGCGGGGGTTGCACGAATGGCCATTGAGGCGCTTTCTCGCGGGTGTGGCAGCAATCCCGGCGACCTCGTCGTCGCTCTCGGTCCAAGCATCGGTACGTGCTGTTACGAGGTCGGGCCCGAGCTTCTCCAGGAGTTCCGTGCAGCGGGTTTCAACGAGAGTCAGATCAGTCGCTGGTTTACCCGCAACGGAGCAGGCTTGTTGAGGCTGGACGTGGGTTTGGCCAACATGGATCAGATTCACGACGCGGGCGTACCCCGCAATCAGATCTACGCCGCGAATCTTTGCACGCAGACCCATTCCCACATCTTCGATTCCTTCCGGGCCGCCGGCGCAAACGCCGGCCGGATGGCCGCCATGATCCGCGTTCGGTCATAATCGGAAGCATGGAAGTGCCACTCACCCCCACGGACTTTTTGCGCCGCGCGCGAAAGCTCTATGCCGACCGCGAGGCGGTCGTGGATGGACACACGCGGTTGACCTACGCGCAGTTTGGTGAACGCATCGACCGCTGGTCGTCTGCCCTGCGGTCGCTGGGTGTGACGGCCGGGGACCGTGTGGCATACATCGCGCCGAACATGCTCGCGAACCTCGAAGGCTATTACGCCGTCCCGCAGATCGGCGCAACGATCGTCCCCGCAAACTACCGGCTCACCGCTGATGATTTCGCGTACCTCATC
Organism: uncultured Acidobacteriota bacterium; assembly: GCA_963846425.1. Taxonomy (GTDB): domain Bacteria; phylum Acidobacteriota; class Vicinamibacteria; order Vicinamibacterales; family UBA2999; genus JACCSI01. Next base: position 1,953,507 of record CAWJVW010000005.1, read on the forward strand.
ACGCACAGCGGCTCGAAGGTCGTGTGCGCCCATGCCGACCAGATCGCTGCCGTCGATTCGATCCGCGACCGCCTTCCGGCCTCGACACGCTTTGTTGCCCTTGAAGGCGAAGGCGACGGGTGGCTGAATTACGAGAATCTCGTTGCCGGTGCGAGTCCCTTGACGGACTACCCAGCCATCGACGAACGCAGTCTCGTCTCGATTAACTACACGAGTGGGACGACGTCGAGGCCAAAGGGCGTGATGATCACGCACCGCAACGCGTATATGAATGCAGTGGGCACGTTGGTCCACCTGCCCATGCAGGTCGGCAGCCGTTATCTGTGGACGCTACCGATGTTTCACGCGAACGGCTGGACCTTCACCTGGATCGTGACGGCAGTTGGCGGGACGCACGTGTGCCTGCGCAAAGTCGAGCCAGCGCACGTGTATCGCCTCCTCGAGGCTGAGCGTATCGACCTGCTCTGCGCAGCGCCGACGGTCCTCATCGGGCTCGCCAACGCGGACTCATCGCTTCGCGCGAAGGCTCCACGCGGCGTGCGCGTCGTCACGGCTGGCGCTCCGCCAGCGGCAACGACAATCCGCACAATCGAAGAGGAGTTGGGCTGGACAGTGACGCACGTTTACGGCCTCACCGAGACGTCACCCTTCATCACGGTCTGCGAGCACCGGCCCGAGCACGCGGACCTTCCGTCTGCCGACGGCGCGAAGATCAAAGCACGCCAGGGGGTCGAACTGATTACCTCTGGCGAGCTCAGGGTCGTGACCGAGAGCGGGGCGGACGTCCCGGCCGACGGCGCGACGCTTGGTGAGATCGTCGCTCGTGGCAATGTCGTGATGGCTGGCTATTACAACGACCCCGATGCCACGGCCGCCGCGATTCGCGATGGCTGGTTTCACAGCGGCGATGCTGCGGTGGTCCATCCTGATGGTTACGTGGAGATCCGGGATCGCATCAAGGACGTGATTATCAGCGGCGGGGAGAACATTTCCTCAGTTGAGGTCGAAGCCGCGTTGGTCGCGCACCCGGCCGTGATGGAGGCCGGCGTCGTCGGGATGCCTCACGAGAAGTGGGGCGAAGCGCCCTATGCCTTTGTCGTGCTCAAACCAGGCGCCTCGATCACCGCTGGCGAATTGCGGGAGTACTGCCGCTCACGGCTCGCTCATTTCAAGGTGCCGCACGGATTCACATTCGTCCCTGATCTGCCGCGCACCGCGACGGGAAAGATTCAGAAATACGTGCTGCGCAAGAACCGGCCGAATATTGCTGCGCAGTAAAGGTCACCGGTCATGCAGTAGATCTTGTCGCCCGTCACGTAACTGTGCTCCTACTTGATCTCGAGGCCGAGATCTTTCAGCACGCTTTCCGACTTCTGCGCGATCCCTTTCCATTGTTCTGGTGTGAGGCGTCCGACGCCGGGCACCGTGCGTTCGATGATGTATCGGGGCATCTCATTCTCCAGAGACGGGGGATCTTACGGCAAGAAAATTGAGAAGGTCAGTTTTCGGTTGTCAGTTCAAGGGTGTGCTTAGAACTGCGAACTGATAACTGGCAACTGACTCATCTGTCACTTGTGATTCTGGTCCATCCCGAGATTCGACAGGCGGTCGGCGTCCTTGTTCAACTCGCGACGGACGTGTTCGAAAGTGACCTGTCCGATACGCGCCATCAGATGGCGGACCTGGCGATAGAGGGGCAAGAGGCCCTCGTGCTTCACGCGGTAGTTCCCGAGCACTTGCTGGACGACGAGGAGGGAATCCGATTTGAGGTGCAGGCGCGTGTGCCCGTGTGCCAGCGCCCATTCGAGCGCCGCGATCAGCCCGCGATATTCGGCGATGTTGTTGGTCGCGACGCCGATGCCTTCGTAGAGCTCTGCCAGAACCTCGCCATTCTCGTCGGTGATGACCACTCCATACCCGGCGGGACCAGGGTTGCCGCGGGCGCCGCCGTCCACGTGCGCCGTGATCATGATCTCCGCCCGCGCCGGGGCCGTGCCCCCGGCACTAGGGAGCCCCGTCGTGATCGATCTGGCGTGAATGTGCGGCGTCAACGGCCGCGTGACCGGCGGCCGACCGCTGGTGCACACCCGAGTAGTAGAGGACGCGCTGGCAATGGTCGCACTGCACGATTTCCTCGTTGCGGAGAATCGTGTTGTACACCTGTGGGCGCAGGCGCACATGGCAGATCGAACAGTGGCCGTCGATTGCTTCGGCCACCGCGATTCCCTGTCGCGCTTTGAACACCCGCTCGAACATCTCAAAGTTATTGCGGCTGATCTCGGGGACGATGGCTGCGCGTTCCTGAACGCTCACCTCGAGAGCGCGCGCCTTCTCGGCGGCGTCGGCTTGAATCGCCGCGCGCTCCTTGGCAACCGCGGCCTCGTCAGCCTTCAGCGTTGCCTCAGTGGTCTTGAGCGTCAGGTTGACGTCATCGGCCTCGAGCATGTTGACCAGAATCTGCTCTTCGAGCTTCGCGACCTCTCCGTTCGCTGCGGCGATTTGGTGCTGCATCGCGTGGTATTCGGGATTGGTTTTGACCTCCATCAGCTGCTCTTTGTATTTGCTCAGTCGCTGCTGGACGCTCGCCAGGTCTTTCTCGATGGTGCGCCGCGACGCCTGATTGGCGGCAAGGGCCTGCTTCGCCGCGGCCACCGTGTTGCGGGACGCCGTCAGCCTCGCGTCGAGCGCCGCAATCTCACCGGGCGCATCAGCGATCCGCTTACGCGCGTCCGCCGCGCGGGTTTCGATGTCTTGCAGGCGAATGAGGCGGTCGAGGTCAGGGAGCATTTGGTGGGATGTCAAAGGCACAAGGCAGAGGGCGAAAGGCCAAAGGTTTGTGCCTTTCTACTTTCGCCTTTTGCCTTTGTGACGTTCTCAGGAGTGGGCCCACCTGGATTCGAACCAGGGACCAACCGATTATGAGCCGGCCGCTCTAACCACTGAGCTATGGGCCCGCGGGTGATTGTAGACGGGAAGCGGTGCATGTCGCTGGTCCCCGGTCGCCGGTCCCCGGTAGCGCGAACGCCCTTGCCGGAGGCCGGAGACTGGAGACTGGAGACCATTCTTAGCTCCGCCCTTCCAGAAAAGCTCTGAGCTTTCGACTTCGCGACGGGTGACGCAATTTGCGCAGCGCCTTGGCTTCTATCTGCCGGATACGCTCGCGCGTGACGGCAAAGTTCTGGCCCACTTCCTCGAGCGTGTGCTCGCTTCCGTCGCCGACGCCAAAGCGCATCTTGATGACCTTCTCTTCGCGCGGCGTCAGCGTCTTCAACACCGACTCGGTCTGCTCCTTCAAATCGAGGTTGATGACCGCCTCAGACGGCGAGACCGCCGAGCGATCCTCGATGAAGTCGCCAAGGTGCGAATCTTCTTCTTCGCCGATGGGCGTTTCGAGCGAGATGGGCTCCTGCGCAATTTTCAGGACCTTGCGGACCTTGGCGACCGGAATGTCCATCCGGCGCGCGATTTCCTCGGACGTCGGTTCGCGGCCGAGCTCCTGCACGAGGGCGCGGGACGTGCGAATCAGCTTGTTGATGGTTTCGATCATGTGGACCGGGATGCGGATCGTTCGCGCCTGGTCCGCAATCGCACGTGTGATGGCCTGGCGAATCCACCATGTGGCGTAGGTCGAGAACTTGTATCCGCGGCGGTACTCGAACTTGTCCACCGCTTTCATCAGGCCAATGTTGCCTTCCTGAATCAGGTCGAGGAACTGCAGACCGCGGTTCGTGTATTTCTTGGCAATAGAGACCACGAGTCGCAGGTTGGCTTCGACCAGCTCCTTCTTCGCCTGTTCCGCCTTGGCCTCGCCCGTGTAAATCGTCTCGAGCGTGTGACGCAGATGCTCGGGGCTCTCCTCGAGATCTTCGGTGCGCCGCTTGATCTCCGCTCGCAAATCCTTCTGCTGTTTGAGGAAGTTCCTGCGCTCCTCCTCTTTCAGCTTTGGCCGGCGAGTCTTGACATTGAGCGTTTTATTGACTTGCTCGAGCTGTCGCTGGACGCGCAGCACGTCGTCAACGATGTCCTTGACCTCGTCGATGAGCTTGCGCTTCACGACCTCGGTAAACTCGATCTTCCGAATCAGCTTCGACGTGTCCACCTGTGCGCGCATGACTTTCCAGATCGCGCGCCGGTACTTCCGCTTGTCCTTCCTCGCGATCGTGTCAAGCTTTTCGTCGAACTTCTCGACGAGCAAACGCGCCTTGCGGACGCCCTCGACCTGCTTGAGAAACTGCTGCGCCCGTTCCTCGATCCGGTCGTCCGTGATTTCCTCATCGTTGAAGATCACGAGCTCGCGGATGGTGCGGTCCCCGGCCTTCAGGGCATCACCCATACGGATGACGGCCTTGGTGATGGCGGGCATGCGCGAGATCGACTTGATCACCGACAGCTTGCCCTGCTCGATGCGCTTGGCGATGGCCACCTCGCCCTCGCGCGTGAGGAGGGGCACGGTGCCCATCTCGCGGAGGTACATCCGCACGGGATCGTTCGTCTTGTCGAGTGCACCAGGGGTCAGATCGAGTTCGGGACCCTCGCCATCCTCACGCTCCATCCCATCGCGTTCGCGGTAGGACTTCTCGGAGTCAACGAGATCGATGCCGGCGGCCCCGAACGCAGCGAAGAGCTCTTCGAGGTCCTCCGGTGACGCCGTGAGGTCGGCGGGCAGCAGGTCGCTGACCTCGTCGTAGAGCAGGTAGCCCTTCTCCTTGCCGACAATGATCAGCTGGCGTACTTCATCGAACTTGTCTTCAATTGACAAGGTCGTATCTTTCTTGACCATATTCTTTTCGAACGCTGTGTTTTTCAAGGGACCTGTTTTCCTGGCGGCACGGACGCAAGCGTCCCATCTTTTCCAGGCGACGGAGACACTCGTCCCGCCGCACGGTGGTTGCAATCATGACCTGAAGGGAAGCTATCTATTATACCCGTCCCGGGGCCCTCTGCGGGCATGTTCCAGCTGACTTCTGAGAGCATTTTTCTGACGAAGCAGTTGGTTCAGCACCTCGTCCGGGCTCTCCTCCCGTCGTCCCCGGTCGATACTCTGCTGAATGTCCAGCAACTGGCGCTCTATCCGGCTGAAGCGGAGCATCTGGACGCAGCTGTCGAGGTCAAGGACCGGCGATTCACGCTCCGAAGCCACCTTGGCGAGCAATTGCGCTTCCTGATCTGTTAGACGCTCCATGAGGGCACTTGGCAACTCCTCCGGTCCCTGGGACCTGAGTGTGAAGGCCTTTTCCAGCAAGTCCTGGGCCCTAAGTCCCTCAAAATCCGACGGTTCCAGCTGTGACAGCACGGCAGATGCCGCCGCGGGGGTGTGTACCACCGCCCAGAGAAGGGCGCGTTCGACGTCCCTCAAGGGAGCGGATAGCGACCGGGCCCGTTCGGCCGGCAGGTCCGTTTTGCGGGCGGCGGCCGCCCTGCGAATCTCAGTACGCACCACCTCTTCAGTCACCCGAGCCTTGTGCGCGAGGCGATCGGCAAACTGGTCCCGGGCTGCCGGATCCGGAATCCGCGCCGCGACCGCCAGCATCTTGCGCAGGAACTCACGCCGCGCATCGTCTCGGCCGAGGTCGTGTTCCGCGGCCGCGCGATCCAGGAGAAAGTCGAGATACGGTTTGGACTGCTTCAACTGCGCCAGATACGCCTCGCGCCCGCGCGACTGCACGAACCCATCTGGGTCCAGTCCCCCCGGAAGCAGGGCTACGTTGACATCGAAGCCTTCGGTTACCAGCAGTTCGCAGCTGCGTTCCGCGGCGCCTTGTCCGGCGGCATCAGGGTCGTAACAAAGCACGGTCTTCGAGGCGAAGCGATGCAGCAGGTGCGCCTGCGGTGAAGTGAGTGCCGTTCCACACGTTGCGACCACCGGCACCCCACCCGCCTGATACACCTGGGCGAAGTCGAAATAGCCCTCGACGATGACGGCAAACCCCGCCTTTCGCACATCCCCTTTGGTCAAGTTCAGTCCGTACAGCGTGCGGCCCTTGGAATAGATGGGGGTTTCCGGCGAGTTCAGGTATTTCGGCACCTGGTCTTTGTCGAGTGCACGGCCTCCGAACGCAACAACCGAGCCGGTGTCTCGCGTGATAGGGATCATCAAGCGATTTCTGAAGCGGTCAACCTCGGTTCCGTCCTCCCACCTGCTGATCAGCCCGCTGCGGATTGTCGTCGCTGGCGCAAACCCCTGCTTGAGAAGACGCTGGCGCAACCCGTCGCGTAATGGCGGTGCGTAACCCAGTCCAAGCGTGTTGACGGTCTCGGCAGTCAGGCCACGTTCGCCCAAGAGGTAGTCACGGATGCGCCCCCCCGCGGCACTTTCGAGCTGCTCGCGAAAATAGGCCGCCGCGACCTCGTGAATGCGGAGCAGCGCCTCTCGCTCGGCCGCGCTCTCGCGGCCCTGATCGCTTGCCTCGAGCTCCGGAATTGGAACGCCAAATTTCTGTGCGAGTTGCCGCACCGCGTCAGTGAAACCGACTTTTTCCTGGAGCTCGACGAACTTGAAAACATCGCCACCCGCGCCGCATCCAAAGCAGTGGAAAAAACCGCGATCGCGATTGACGCTGAACGACGGAGTTTTCTCTCCGTGAAACGGACAGAGTCCCTTATAGGTAGCGCCAGCCTTCCGCAGCGACACGTAGTCCGAGACGACCGCCACGATGTCGGCTGCGGCGCGCACGTCGTCGATGAACTGTTGCGGGAAGAGTGCCATGAAAAGCCTACGGCGTGCAGCCTACGGTCTACGGCCTGCGGTGGAAATCATACTCTGCGAAATCAACCGTGGACCGTGAGCCGTGGACCGTGGACCCGTGTCACTCCTTCAGTTCCACAATTGTCGCTCCACCACCGCCCTGATTCGGTGGCGCCGGATAGAACTTCGAAACGAGAGGGTGGTCCTTCAAGAACGTGGCGAGCCCCTTGCGCAGTTGCCCGGTGCCGTGGCCGTGGATGATCCGAATCTCCTGTTGATCGGTGACCATCGTGTCATCGAGGAATTTGGAGACGCGATCGACGGCTTCGTCAACAGTGCAGCCGATCACGTTGAGCTCGCTGAGCAGCCCTTCACGTGGCATGAGGTCCACGCTGACCCGCACTCTTGGAGATTGCGAGCTCCCCCCGGTTGCTGTATTTCCCCGGCCCAGCACCCGGAGATCCTTGAGCGCCGAGCGCAGGCGTTTCCCGCGAACGTCGATCTCGGCCTGCTTACCGCGGATGCTGATGATAGTTCCTTCCATCCCGAGCCCTCCAACCGCGACTTTCGCGCCTACAGTGGGTGCAATGTCGGAGAGCTGGCCTTGCTTGGCCTGATCCGAATCCAAACTACTCCCGTCGGCTTTCAACTGATCAACTATCCGTTCCACAGCCTCCCGCGCTTCCGCGCGGGCAGCTCCGGTCTCACCCGTCGAGAGGCCCGCAGTGCGTGCGCGCACCGACACTTGCTCGATGAGCGAATCCGATCGCTCTTTCAGTTGATCGATGACCTGATCGATGTCCCGCCGCGCCTGGCGGACACGGTCATCGAGTTTCTCGTTCAGCCGGCGCGCGTAACGTTCCTCACGCTCTGCGACATCGCGCTCGCGTTGTTGGAGCTTGGCCGCGGCCTCGTCCGCCGCGCGTCGCTCACGCTGGAGTCGCGACCGTTCGGATTCGAGCGCGCGTGCTTGCGCATCGAGGCGCGCCAGGTGGGCTGCGAGCTTCTTCTGATCATCGCTGAGGAAGCCACGAGCGGCGGCGACGACAGGCAAGGGCATACCCAAGCGCTGCGCGATTTCGATCGCCAGGCTGCGGCCGGGCGCCCCGTAAATCAACCGGTAGGTTGGCGCAAACGTCTGCGGATCGAACGCAAACGCCGCGGTGACGACGCCATCGGTTGCAGTACCCCACGCCTTCAGCGCGTCGTAGTGGGTTGTGGCGATGACCAGCGCGCCGCGATTTTTGAAGTGATTGACGACGGCGGTGGCCAGAGCGCCGCCCTCGTTGGGGTCGGTGCCCGTGCCGACTTCGTCCAGCAACACCAACGCTGGTAGCTCGAGCTCGCGGTCCATCGCCACGATATTGGTGATATGTCCCGAGAATGTGCTCAGGCTTGCCGCAATCGATTGCTCGTCACCGATGTCAGCAAACACGGATCGAAATACCGGCAACTTCGCAGCCTCGGCTGGAACATGCAAGCCAGTTTGTGCCATCAGCGCGAGAAGGCCGGCCGTCTTGATGGCGACGGTCTTGCCGCCAGTGTTGGGACCGGTAATCAGCAACACACGTGTCGGCGGGTCAATCACGATGTCGGCCGGAATCACTTCGGCAGGGCCTGCAGTGTCATCCAGTCGTCGTCGGACGGCTCCGATCAGCAGGGGATGCCGCGCCGAGCTCAACTCGAGGCGGCCATCGATCGCGATTTCGGGCGCGACGCCGTTGACGAGCGATCCAAAGCGCGCCTTGGCCTGCAGCACATCGAGCTCAATCGCGACGCCCAGCGACGCCTCGAGATCGTCGGGCCGCGCCCGGAACGCGTCGGTCAGGGCGAGCAGGATGCGGCGGACCTCCTCACGCTCCCGTTCCTCGAGCTCGACGATGTCGTTGTTGATTTCAACCGTCGCCGAAGGCTCCAGAAAGAGGCTGGCGCCACTGGCGGAGCTGCCATGCACGATACCAGGCACGTTGGCCCGATGTTCGGCTCGCACCATCAGCACGTAACGTCCGTTGCGCTCGGTAATCACCTGCTCCTGCAAATACTTCGTGGTGTCCTTTCCTCGCACGAACTGTTCGAGCGTGCTTCTGAGCCGCTGGCGTTTCTGGCGGAGGCGCTCACGCAGGCTCCTCAGCTCCGGGCTCGCGTCGTCAAGCACCTCCCCGGAAGGATCGATCGCGCGCCGCACGTTGCCGACTTCGCTCCTGAAGCTCGCCGCGCGCGAGACAATGCCGTTCAAAATCGGAAAGACGCCGGTCGCCTGACGGACTGCAGCAGCCGAGGTCTCGACAGAATCGAGAAAGTCGGCAACCAGACGCAGCGACAGCGGGTCGAGCAGATGTCCCTGGACCTGAAGACCCGCCAGCGCGTCTTCGATGCCTGCACCCGCACGCAAAGGAAAGAGAGCGTTACCCTCGAGAAATCCCGTCGTTTCGCTGGTCGCGTTGAGGGATTCAGCGACGGCCCTGGGATCGATCTGTGGGGTGAGGTCAGCCAAGGCGGCGGCGCCAAGCGGTGTCAGCGCAAGACCAGTCACCACTTCAACGATGCGGTCGAATTCGAGGGTTCTCAGGGCGAGCATGTGGGCGGGTCCACGTACGATGCACGGAAACACCGAAGCACGGAATCCCTTCAAAAATGATTCCGCGTTTCCGTGCTTCCGCGCGACGTCCTTCTATAAGTGATTGATCATACTGGCGATGCACCCGGCCCCATAGCCGTTGTCGATGTTCACCACCGACACACCATTGGCGCATGAGTTGAGCATTCCCAGCAGCGCAGCGATCCCCCCAAAGCTCGCCCCGTAGCCGATGCTGGTCGGCACGCCGATCACGGGCACGTCCACCATTCCGGCAACAACGCTTGGCAACGCCCCTTCCATCCCCGCGACGACGATGATCACGCGAGCGGCGGAGAGGCGGGCGTGCTCGCTCAGCACACGGTGGATGCCGGCGACGCCGACGTCGTACACCCGTTCGATGTGATTACCCATTACATCGGCGGTAACAGCTGCTTCCTCGGCCACCGGGAGATCTGACGTGCCGGCCGAAACAATCGCTACGGTGCCCTTCCCCTGCGGCATCTCGCGTTTCAAGGTGATGGCTTTCGCAATCGCGTGATACTTGACCTCTGGAATGCGCGAGCGCACGTGTTCGAACGCCAGCTCATCCGCTCGCGTTACGAGCAGCGGATGTCCGCGCTCGACGATCCGCTCGGCAATCGCCGCAATCTGCTCAACCGTCTTCCCCAACCCGAGGATCACTTCCGGAAATCCCTGACGGATCGAGCGGTGATGGTCAATCCGCGCGAATCCAATGTCTTCGAACGGTTCACCCTGCATCTCAGCGAGCACACGAGCGTGCGCGTCTTCGACGCTGAGATCACCTGCGACGACGGCGTCGAGAAGTGAGCGAAGCTCGACGGGTGTCATGCCGCCATCACCCTTGCTTCGTTGACTTGAACGGACTCGACCATATAATCAATGATTGTGCTTTGCGCGAGGAGCCCTGACCGTACATGACGTCCGCTGAAACCCTCATCCTCGCCACGTACTTTTTCATTCTCGTCATCCTGGCGGTTTACGGGTGGCACCGCTACTACCTTGTGTATTTGTACATGAAGCACAAGGACCAGCAACCGCTGCCCGCCGGTCGCTTCGACACGCTGCCCACCGTGACGATCCAACTCCCCTTGTACAACGAGATGTATGTGGTGGATCGCCTGGTCGAAGCCGTCTGCCGAATCGATTATCCGCGCGACCTCCTTGAAATTCAGGTTTTGGACGACTCGACCGACGAGACACAAGAAATTTCGGAGCTTGCGGTCAGGCGTTTTGCGGCGCAGGGCATCGACATCAAGTACCTGCATCGCACCGACCGCACAGGCTACAAGGCCGGTGCGCTCGAGGCCGGCTTGCGCGTCGCGAAAGGCGAATTCATTGCGATTTTCGACGCGGACTTCATTCCGCAGCCGGATTTCCTGACCCGCACGATCCAGTATTTCACCCACCCCAAAGTGGCGATGATCCAGACACGCTGGGGCCATGTGAACGAAGAATATTCGCTGCTGACCAAGATTCAAGCAATCCTGCTCGACGCGCATTTCGTGCTCGAACACGGCAGCCGCAATAGGGGCGGATGCTTTTTCAATTTCAACGGAACGGCCGGCATCTGGCGGCGTGAGGCGATTGGCGACGCTGGCGGGTGGCAGCACGATACCCTCACTGAAGATCTCGACCTGAGCTACCGGGCCCAGCTGAGAGGATGGCAGTTCGTGTTCCTGGCCGATCACGTCGCGCCGGCAGAACTTCCCGTCGAGATGAACGCCTTCAAATCGCAACAGCATCGGTGGGCGAAGGGATCCATCCAGACTTTTCTGAAGCTCATGCCGCTGATTCTGCGGTCGAATCAGCCGCTCAAGGTGAAGGCCGAGGCATTCTTCCACCTGTCGGCAAACTTCAACTACCCGCTGATGTGCGTGTTGTCGATCCTCATGGCGCCGTCGATGATCATCCGTTACAACATGGGGTGGTACGAGATGTTGCTGATCGACATCCCGCTGTTCATCGCGGCAACGGCGTCGGTGGGCAACTTCTACATGGTGTGTCAGCGAGAGCTGTATCCACACACCTGGACCGAGCGGCTCAAATACCTGCCTTACGTGATGTCGATCGGCATCGGGCTGGCGGTCAACAACACCAAAGCCGTGTTGGAGGCGCTTTTTCACAAGCCCAGCGAGTTTGCGCGCACACCCAAGTACCACATCGAGGGTGGTGGGGACGAGTGGATTAGCAAGAAATACCGCCAGTCGGTTGCCATTCAACCGCTGATTGAGTTTGCCCTCGGGATGTACTTTACGGCGACGCTCTTCTACGCGCTGGCCAATGGCATCTACGGAACGGTGCCCTTCCTCATGTTGTTCCAGGTGGGCTTCCTGTACACCGGCATGTTATCGCTCCTGCAGCAGTATGCGGGTGATGGCGTGGTCGGGATACAGAGCAAAGAGGCATAAGTCAGTTTCCAGTTTTCAGTTCAAAGGAGGTGTGTCCTTGGAACTGGCAACTGACCACTGGCAACTGACCTGTCTTTTTGACGCCTGCGATAAGATCGTCTCGTGACCTCTGATCTAAAACCCAAAGCGGGCCTCGAAGACGTCGTCGCGACCTCGTCTGCTATCTGTTTCATTGACGGTGATCGCGGCGTTCTTTCCTATCGCGGCTACGACATCCACGACCTCGCTCGGTTTGCCACCTTCGAGGAGACCTGTTACCTGCTGTGGCATGGCCGGTTGCCGAACCGTGCGGAGCTCGGGGATCTGCAGTCCCAACTGGCCGCGGCGCGGCCGCTGCCTGAACCGATCATCCGGCTGATGAAAATGCTGCCTCCATCCGATGGGATGGATGCACTGAGGACGCTCACCTCCGCGCTCGCTCACTACGATTCGGACGCAGCCGATAACTCGCAGGCCTCCTCGTATCGCAAGTCAGTGCGGTTGACTGGCCAGCTGGCGAGCCTCGTCGCCACGTGGGGTTGCATGCAGCACGCTGGCAATCCCGTCTCACCCGATCCTGCTATGGGACACGCCGCCAGTTTCCTCTACATGCTCAGCGGCGAACGGCCGAAGCCCGTGGCTATTCGCGCGATGGACATCGCTCTCACGCTTCATGCGGACCATGAGCTGAACGCCTCGACGTTTGCGGCGCGTGTCGCGGCGGCCACGCTGACCGATGTGCACTCTGCGGTGGTGGCAGGGATCGGGACGTTGAAAGGGCCGCTTCACGGCGGCGCCAATGCCGATGTCATGAGGATGCTGCTCGAGATTGGCCTCGACGCGCCTGGTGAGCGCATCGATGCGTATATCCGCAGCAAGCTTGCGCGCAAGGAAAAGATTCCAGGGTTCGGGCATCGCGTCTACAACACCGAAGACCCACGCGCCACGCATTTGCGCCGCATGTCAAAGGAGCTCGGCGAAAAGGCGGGGAACACGAAGTGGTTCGAGATGTCGGAGCGCATCGAAGGGATTGTTCGTAGCGAGAAAAAGCTGTACCCGAACGTCGATTTCTACTCGGCATCGACGTACTACACGATGGGCATCCCGATCGATCTTTTCACGCCGATCTTCGCCGTGAGCCGCATTTCCGGGTGGACTGCCCACGTGCTCGAGCAGTATGCGAACAATCGGCTGATTCGTCCGCGCGCGGACTACACGGGTCCTGCGTATCCGCAGATGTGGGTGCCGCTCGAGCAACGCTAGCCGTCGTCGGGTTCCCGATCATTTGAAAGGAGTTGAGACGCGAAACTCCGAAACGGCCCAGGGATCGGGGGACTGACCGGTCTGCGTGACTCGAACGAAGCGGGCCGATTGCGCCGCAAACGACAATGTCGTTGCGACCTCTCGCGGATCGGCAATGGCGGCCGCGACACTCCTGGCGGCCGTGGCTCCCCTCCAGGCCTCAATCCAACGGTCGCCGTCGGCTGAGATCTCCACGACGAGCCCACGGGGAAATGCCAGCATTTTTCTCCCAAGCGATAGGGTGACGCCATCGACGGTGATGATCTGCCCGAGATCGGCGGTGAACTGCTCCCCTCCTCGTTGCGGCCCTGGCGTAAGCCACCACGTCAGCCAGTCATCGTCGTTCATCAGGGCAACTTGTTCGGAGCTGGCCGGCGACGTGATCGATTTCGCACGGACGCTCTTGACTGACGTCTGCGGCGTTGCGGAAGGGCGGAGGACTTGTGGCAACAGCAACACCTCGTGCGTTGCAGTCATCGCATGCGATCGCACGCCGGTTCGAGCGCGAATCCAGTCCGCGACATCGCTTGCGGCATCATGCCGAATGAAAACTGCCAGATCGGCATATGCCGCGACTTCCGACAGTGCTTCCCAATGGCCCTCCTCGAGTGACCGGCGCAGCACGGGGTAGTGGGGCGCTTCGTATCCGCTCATCCCGTTCAGCGTGTGCCGGCGATGGAAAATCGAGTGGTACGTCGCCGTGGCGTCGTGAAGGATTCCAGCCGGCAGCTCGAGCACCACGGCATCACTTGGGATCCCGGCTGGGACAATGAGCGGAGGCGGTGCACCTACAACTGGGAATGGTGCGATCCAGCTATCCACGAGGACGCCGCTGACGACCAGACACAGCGCTGCGACACGGGCGCGCGTGTCACGGCCACGCGTGAGACGCCAATAGGCAACCGCTGCGGCGACGCTGAGCGTGACGGCCGCGAGCATTGCGAAGCGCGCGGGCGCGCGAAATCCTTCGCGAAACCCCGGCAAGAGCATCAGCCATGAATATGGGGCCTTGTACAGGACCCGCTCGCCCAGCAGGCGTGCCGTCGGACCAAGTGCGAACAGCCACATCGCAAGCGTCGCCAACACGTAAAACGCGAGCGTCGATCGCCGGCGCCATGCCCGACGCACACGAGCCGAAGAGAGGCCCCAGACGAGCAAAAGGACGGTTGCAACCGAAAACGGCTTGTATGAGCTGCTGACCGTGATCCGCAAACCGCCCAATTCAAGCGCTGAAGGGCCGCGAACGACGGGAACCAGGGCGACGACAAGCGCGGCGGCCGCGCTGCCCAACATGAAGCGCCGCGCGGTAATCCAGGCCCGTGACACGCGGCTTGCAATAGGCGTTTGAGCGCCGACAACGGCGAGCGCGACCAACGCTATAGCGGTCAGGCCTGGAAAAAGCGACCCCTCGGGCCCACGCCAGGAGTCTGGCGTATTCCAGATCCCCAGATGCACCGGCGCCGTCAGCAACCCAATCAAGTCAGCGCTGAACTCCTCAATCTCCGTGATGGGCCGGGCGAGACCCATTTGCAGATGCGTTTCCCGGTACTTCTGCAAGACCGGCGCGATGGCCAGGAGCGGCACCGCGAGGGCCGCCGCGAGGCTCGCGTACTGACGAGGCGACAAGCTGCGCGGCGTGAACCACACGAGCCACAAGCCCAGGAGGGGCGCGAAATACACGAAGTAGTAGCCGCAAGTCAGCGCTTGCATCGCCAGGGCCACCATGAACAGCACCAGCCAGCGCAAGCGTTGTGTCTCGGCCCACTTGTGCAGCGCCAGCAGGATGACTGGCAGCCAGTACGCGGCGAGGAGCTCGAGGTGTGAGAGGTGCTCAGCGCGAAAGGGATGGAAACCGAAGATGAGGCCGCCGATGAACGCCGCAGACCGGCTTTGGGTCAGCGAGAAGGCGAGGGCGTATGCCGCGAATGCTGACAGCAGGAACGTAAACGCGAACGTCACGTTGTGCGCAAGCAGAGCTGACCCTCCGAGCCAGATGATGGGTGTGGCGATGAGCCCAAGCCCTACGCGGTGATCGGAGAATGTCAGCGTCGCGGGTGCAGGAAAAAACGCGAGGCCGTCCCACCAGTGATCCGTGAAGGGCAGCACCGTCGCGTTCCACCAGAGGGTCCATGTGGACAGCAGCGGATCGCCGAGGTCCGATGGCACGACGCTATCAAGGCTGACAATGAGCGGCCAGAGCTGCGCCACCGCCAGAAGCACGTACACAAGCCCGGCCGGTGCGTGCGCGAGTAGACGATAACGAGGAGCGATGACGTGGCGGTTCGTTTCGACCACGGCCTCAGCGCCGCAACGGCTTGTCGAGCGTGTCCCACTTGTACGCCGCCGCGACACGCTGCTGCACTTCCGCGATCAGCCGCCCGCCAGAGTCGCTGTTAGCCATTGCGGCAAAGCCATAGCCCTTCAGCTTGTGGAACACGAGGAGGCACTGAAACCCCCAATTGGACCCGCCGTGTTGCAAATACCACCCCTCACCATCTTTGCTGACTCCGATGCCGAGCCCGTATGGCCCGACGCCGACGGGTGTGGCCATCTCAATGGCCATGTGGCGCGAAAGCACGCGATTCGATCGTCCTTGGAGGGATTTCTGAAGCTCAATCCCGAACCGCGCGAGATCGCGAGGTGTCGTCCAGAGTCCCGCGGCCGCCAGCTCAGGATACACATGCCACTTGGCATCGCGCGACAGCCCCGTCCGATCGTGCGCTCGCGCCGCGTGGCGATCGCGAGTGGAGGAGAGCGGCTGTTCGTATGCACTGTCGGTCATGCCGATCGGCGCCAGAACCCACTCGCGCAACACCTCCTGAAAGGGCCTCTTCGTGGCATCGGTGAGAAGCAATTGCACGAGCGTCACACCGCCTCCGGAATACTTGAACGCCGTGAGCGGTGGTCGCCCTATGAGAACCGCGCCGACATTGGACGGTTTCTCACCATTCAAAATCTGGACGATCGTCGGCACGGGCGCGTCTGGTTTGTATCCAGGAAAACCAAAGCCGTCGTCTGTTCCCGAGGTGTGGCTGAGTAAGCCGCGAAGGGTTACGGGCTGGCGCACCGTGTGGTCGGACGCCGGCACTTTCCACGATGTCAGGATCTTGTTCACATCCTCATCAAGCCCGAAGCGCTTGTCTTGAACGGCCTTGAGAATGGCCATGGCCGCGACAGGCTTGCTGATCGAAGCCGCCTGAAAGAGGGTTTCAGGCGTGACCTTAGCGCCGCTGACGACATCAGCGACGCCGTAACCACGCGTCCAGTGGATTTCGAAATCCTGAATCACGGCCACGCTCAGACCAGGGACGCCGACCGATTTCATTGCATCCTGTAGCGACAGGCCAACGAGCGGACCGTCACGCCCAGTTTGCGGACCCTCGATGGCCGCGATGAGCGAATCAACGCTTACCTGCGCCGTCGGGGACGCGATCGACAGGGCGACTATCAGCGCGGCTGCGTGGCGAGTCATCTTGCGCGTCAGTGTACATTGGGCGATGGCTATCGTCTCGGGGGGTTGGGCGATAATCCGCATTCCTGATATCGCTCATCTATAATTCGCGCGAAACCGGACTATGGCGCTAACCGACGGCAGTCGCATCGGACCGTACGAGATTCATTCCCTGGTCGGCGCCGGCGGCATGGGTGAGGTCTATCGCGCACGCGATACGAAGCTCGATCGCGACGTCGCGTTGAAGATCCTCCCCAGCGCATTCGCCCAAGATCCGGATCGGCTCGCGCGCTTCGAACGCGAAGCAAAGACACTAGCGTCTCTAAATCACCCGCACATCGCGCACATCTACGGGCTTGAACAGAGTGGTGACACCACCGCGCTCGTGATGGAGCTCGTCGAAGGGGACGACCTGTCGCAGCGCATCGGGCGCGGTCCCGTTCCGCTCGACGAGGCGCTGCCCATTGCACGTCAAATCGCGCAAGCCCTCGAGGCCGCACACGAGCGCGGCATCATCCATCGGGATCTCAAGCCCGCGAACGTCAAGGTGCGTGCCGATGGCACGGTCAAGGTCCTGGACTTCGGATTGGCGAAGGCGCTTGAACCATCCGTAGAGCGGGATTTCAATCCTGCAAGTGCCCCGTCCATCACCTCTCCTGCGATGACGATGGGCGGGATGATTCTCGGCACCGCCGCGTACATGGCTCCGGAACAGGCGAAGGGAAAGCCCGTTGACAGGCGCGCGGACGTCTGGGCGTTCGGCTGTCTGCTCTACGAAATGCTCACTGGGCAGCGTGCGTTCGGAGGCGAGGACGTCTCCGATACCTTGGCGTCTGTCCTCACCAAGGAACTGGATTGGTCCACGCTGCCCGCGGCGACGCCTCCAGGGATTCGACGGCTCTTGCGCCGGTGTCTGCAGAAAGATCCCGCCCGACGCCTGCGGCACGCTGGAGACGCAGCGATCGAGATCGACGAGGCCACAGCCGACTCGGCGGGCCAGGACGATAAGCCGCCCGCCACCTCGCGACGCCGCGAGCGCCTAGTGTGGGCGGTCGCGTTGACGGTCGCCGTAATTGCGGCCGCTTCTTTGGCCGCGCTTCTCATCGTGCGTCCAACTTCCGTCGCGCCGGAGATGCGAGTGGAGATCACCACGCCGCCAACGACCGATCCGGCCTCGCTGGCGATCTCGCCGGACGGGCTGACGATTGCCTTCGTCGCCTCGGATGCCGGCCGACCGCGTTTATGGCTCCGTTCGTTGGATGCTGTGTCGGCGCGGCCCCTGGCCGGTACCGATGGCGCGACTCTTCCGTTCTGGGCGCCGCACGGGCGATCCATCGCATTCTTTGCAGATGACGGCAGGCTCAAAAGCATCGACATCGACGGTGGGGCCATCCGCGTGCTGGCCAACGCGCCGCTGCCTCGGGGCGGTGCGTGGAGCCGCGACGACACGATTCTCTTCGCTCCGCAAACCGGGCCGATCTTTCGTCTCTCCGCGACGGGTGGTCAGCCGACCGCGGTAACCCGACTCGAGCCTCGGCAATCGAGTCACAACACGCCACGGTTCCTGCCCGACGGCGAACATTTTGTCTACTACGTCACGGGCACTCCGGAAATCCGTGGTGTCTACGTTGCTGCACTCGACGGGTCCGGAGGACGGCGCTTGGTGGATACCGACACGATCGCGGTAGAAACGACCTCAGGATATTTGCTGTTCGTTCGGAATGGAACGTTGTTGGCGCAGCGGCTCGATCCTGCGCGGCTGGAGATGAGTGGCAGTCCGCTAACGCTGGCCGAATCGATCGCCTTGCAACCGCTGACAGTCTTTCAAGCGGCCTCGGTATCGGCCTCTGCGGCAGGGCGTATCATCTACCGCGGTGGTTCGGTGCTGGTACAGCGACAGTTCGTCTGGTTCGACCGATCCGGAAAAGAGATCGGGAAGGTTGGTAACGTCGATAGCGCCGTCCCGCTGAGCCCAGCGCTCTCATCGAATGGCCGCCGTCTCGCGTTGCACCGGACCGTCGATGGCAACATCGATATCTGGTTACTCGAAACGGAACGTGGCGGCCTCAGCCGATTCACGTCCCACCCGGCGAATGAAGTTCTGGCGATCTGGTCGCCCGATGGAAGCCGCATCCTGTTCAGTTCCAATCGCAGTGGTTCTTACCAGCTGTACGAGAAGTCCACGCTTGGCGCACTGGAAGAGAAAGTCGTCCTCCCGATCCAGAGCCCGCCATTGGATTGGTCTCGCGACGGTCGGTTTCTGCTGTTTCAGACCCGTGATCTGAACACCGGCTCAGATATCTGGGCGCTGCCGTTCGCAGCGGAGCAAAAGCCATTTCCTGTTGTCCAGACCGAATTCGAGGAACGCCACGGGCAGTTCTCTCCCGATGGGAAGTGGATCGCGTATGAGTCGACGGACTCAGGCCGATCGGAAGTTTACGTGCAACCGTTCCAGGGTCCTGGAACCAAGTCGCTGATCTCTATCAATGGCGGTGCGCAGCCGCGTTGGCGGAGTGACGGTAAGGAACTGTTTTTTATCGGGTTCGATGAGCGACTGATGGCGGTGCCGATTTCTCTTCCTCGGAACAGCGGCCCTGTAGAAGCCGGCACGCCCGTTCCGCTGTTCGTCACGCGTTTGGGCGGCGCGATTCAAGCGGCGTCGCGGCAACAGTATCTCGTGTCGACGGACGGCTCGCGGTTTCTCATGAATACCATCGTGGAAGGCCCTGCCGCTTCTCCGATTACGCTCATCCTGAACTGGAGGCCGCGGCCGTCGAGTCCGCGCGAGTGACGATGTCACCCGTTTCAACCGCTCACTCGAAGCTCATTTACGACGCGCTGAAAGCCTGCGGCATCGGGTTGATGTCCGCGCTGCCCGAGACATGGCTCGTTCACCTGATCCGCCTCGCGGACGACGATCCGGACATGATCCTCGTTCGTTTGGCCAAGGAGGAAGAGGGCGTCGGCATTTCCGCGGGCGCGCATCTTGCGGGCGTCAAGTCCGCGATGCTGATGCAGAATCACGGCTTCCTCGCGTCGGTTAACGGCATCGTGTCTTGCGCGCAGCTGTATCGCATCCCGCTGTTGATGCTGATCAGCTACCGTGGCGAGTTTGGCGAGCGCGACCCGTGGCAAACCGAGGGCGGCGGCGTCACCGAGGATCTCCTGCGCGCCCTGCGGATCCCGTACTCGTTTCTCGATAATCCCGGCCACGTGGCGCACCGCATTGGAAAGGCGCACACGCTTGCGTCGTCGGCGAACAAACCCGTGGCGTTGCTGTTGTGCCGCGATCTGATGTGGGAGGACTGATGCGCCGGCTGGACGCGCTGACAGCCATCTACCCGAGCCTCGAGGATCGCATTGTCGTGACGATCATGGGCGCCGTGGCAGCGGAGCTCCAATCGATCGGCCATCGCTCCAACTTCTTTTACCTGCAACACGCGATGGGGCTGGCATCGTCGATGGGGCTTGGGATCGCGTTGTCGCGGCCCGATCGGCAGGTCGTCGTATTCGACGGCGACGGATCGGTCCTGATGAACCTTGGCGGGCTCACGACGCTGGCACGCTATCGCCCGCGCAACCTCGTGCACGTGGTCTTCGACAACGAAAGCCTGCTATCGGTCGGAGGGTTTCCGACGGCGACGTCGACGGGGAGCGACCTTGCGGCAATTGCGGCGGCCGCGGGTGTGCCGCGAACGGCCACGGTTCGGACACTCGATGACTTCGAGCGAGCCTTCAACGAGGCGCTCGTGGCCGGAGATCTGACGACGATTTGCGCCAAGGTCGAGGCGGTGGGTCCAGTGGGTTACGTGACCGATCTGTCCCTGCTCGAGAACCGTTTCGCGTTTCAGCGCTACCTCCGGGAGGGACGCTCATGAGTGACGTGCTGACACGGTTGGTCGATGAGCTCAATCGCGGCGCGCTGCGTGTCATTGATTTGACCCAGCCGCTCGGTCCCACGACACCGGTGATCGGTCTTCCGCCGATGTTTGCCGCCTCCCCCGGCGTGACGATCGACGTCATTTCCCGCTACGACGACAAGGGGCCGGCCTGGTACTGGAATACATTGCGTTTTGGCGAGCACACCGGCACGCATTTCGATGCGCCGATCCACTGGGTGACGGGAAAAGATCTACCCGACAACGCGTGCGACACGATTCCAGCGCGCCGATTCGTAGGCCCGGCGTGCGTGATCGACGTGGTGGCTGACGTCGAATCGAATCCAGACTTTCTGCTGACGGCCGAGAGGATTGAGGCGTGGGAGGGCGATCACGGCCGCATTCCATCCGGCGCCTGGGTGTTGCTGAAGACCGGATGGAGCCGCCGTACGGAACCATCGGCATTTGTCAACGCTGCGACGGATGGGCCGCATAGTCCAGGGTTCGATGCAGGCGCCTCGAAACTATTGGCTGAGGAGCGCGACATCCTCGGCGTGGGTGTCGAGACCATTGGCACGGACGCGGGCCAGGCAGGGGGATTCGACCCGTCTTTTCCGAATCACACGATCATGCACGGCGCGGGGAAGTTCGGCCTCGCGAGCCTTTGCAACCTCGATCAGCTGCCGCCGACAGGTGCCGTGGTGATCGCGGCGCCCCTGAAGATCGTGCGCGGGAGTGGGAGTCCGCTGCGAGTCCTCGCTATTACGCCCGCGTAGTAGCGTTGACGCGCTCCCAGTCTTGCAGCGCCGAGGGGCGCGCGGCGAAGCCGGTGCATAATAGTGAGGAGTTTCAGTTTCCATGGAGACTGATACTCAGAGCCCCACCTGAATGGACCAGCGCCTCATCCGTAATTTTTCGATCATCGCCCATATCGATCACGGCAAGTCGACGCTGGCTGACCGCTTTCTCGAACACACCGGCGCGCTCGAGATGCGTGAGATGGAAGCGCAGGTCCTGGACAGCATGGACCTCGAGCGTGAGCGCGGAATTACGATCAAGGCCCATCCGGTTCGGCTGAACTACACCGCCGAGGATGGCCAGAAGTACGTCTTGAATCTGATCGATACGCCGGGCCACGTTGATTTCAGTTATGAAGTCACGCGATCGCTGGCGGCGTGCGAAGGCGCGTTGCTGCTCGTCGATGCATCCCAAGGTGTCGAGGCGCAAACGCTCGCCAATGCGTACCTGGCTGTCGAGCACAACCTCGAGATCATTCCGGTCATCAACAAGATCGATCTGCCAAGCGCCCAGCCAGATGAAGCGCGCCGGCAACTCGAGGAGATCATTGGTCTCGATGGCCAGGGGGCGATTCTCGCCAGCGCGAAGGAAGGCCGCGGGGTCCGCGAGATTCTCGAGGCGGTCGTGCAGCGCTTGCATCCACCGAAGGGCGATCCTGATGCGCCACTCAAAGCCCTGATCTTTGATTCCTGGTACGACGCCTATCGTGGGGTGGTCATCGTCGTGCGCGTCATCGAGGGAACCGTCCGGCCACACATGAAAGTGCGCTTGATGGCTACAGCGCAGGATCACGAGGTTGATGAGATTGGCGTGTTCACGCCAAAGCCCGTGCTGGTGGAGGAGCTCGGGCCGGGCGAGGTTGGATTCCTGGCGTGTGGGATCAAGATCGTGGGTGACGCGCAGATTGGTGACACGGTTACAGAGGCGAACCGGCCGACGCCGGCCCCGTACCCAGGCTTCAAGCCGCTGAAGCCGATGGTCTTTGCCGGCCTGTACCCCGTGGAGGGTCATCGCTACTCGGAATTGCGTGAGGCGCTCGAGAAGCTGCGGCTCAACGACTCCGCGTTCTTCTTCGAGCCCGAGACATCTGTCGCCTTGGGCTTTGGATTCCGCTGTGGATTCCTCGGCCTGCTCCACATGGAGATCGTTCAGGAGCGGCTGGAACGCGAATTCGATATGGATTTGGTCACGACGGCGCCGGGCGTGCTGTACCGCGTGACGACCACCGACGGTGACGTCTCCGAGATCGACAGCCCCGCCAAGCTACCAGATCCCGGTAAGATCGCGACGATCGAAGAGCCGGTGATCACGGCCATGATCCTGACGCCCGCGGAGTTTGTCGGAGGCATTCTGCAACTCTGCCAGGACAAGCGAGGTGTGCAGAAGACGTTGGAATACAAAGCGTCCGATCGTGTGTTGATCACCTACGAACTGCCGTTCAACGAGGTCGTGCTCGACTTCTACGATCGGTTGAAGACAATTTCACGCGGCTACGCATCGCTCGACTACCATGTGACCGGATACTGGGAATCGCCGCTCGTCAAGCTCGATATCCTGGTCAACGGCGAGCCGGTCGACGCACTGTCGATCATCGTGCACCGCGAGCGCGCGTATGACCGGGGCCGCGCGCTGGCGTCGAAGATGCGCGAGCTGATTCCACGCCAGATGTTTGAGGTTGCGATTCAAGCGGCGATCGGCGCCCGGATTATCGCGCGCGAAAGCGTGAAGGCGCTTCGGAAGAACGTGCTCGCAAAATGCTACGGAGGCGACATCAGCCGCAAGCGCAAGCTTCTGGAGAAACAGAAAGAGGGGAAGAAGCGGATGAAACGGGTCGGACAGGTGGATATTCCGCAGGAAGCGTTTCTTGCAGTGTTGAAGGTCGGAGCAGAATAGGCCCCAGGCCCCAGGAAAGCACTATGGCGACCGAGACCTTTCAGAAATCAACGGCGCGCGAGTACTTCGAATCCATCGTCGTCGCGGTCATCCTCGCGCTGTTCATTCGCACGTTCGTCGTGCAGGCGTTCAAGATCCCGACCGGATCGATGGAGCCCAACCTCCTCGTGGGCGATCACCTGCTCGTCAACAAGTTCATCTTCGCCCCCACGCTAAACCCTGCCGAACGGTTTGTGCTCCCGATGCGGGAAATTCGGCGCGGAGACGTGGTGGTGTTCAAGTTCCCTGAAGAGCCCGAACGGGACTTCATCAAGCGTGTGATTGGACTGCCCGGCGACTCGGTGGAGCTCCGCAACCGTCAGATTTTCGTCAACGGGAATCAACTCGAGGAGCCCTACGCACACTATCTCTTTCCGGTGGGCGAGGGACAGGAATCGGGGTCATTCGACGTGCGTGAGCGCTACGGGCCCGTCACGGTTCCCACTCAGCACTATTTCATGATGGGCGACAACCGCGACAATTCGCAGGACAGCCGCTACTGGGGTTTCCTCCCCCAACACTACGTCAAGGGACGCGCACTCATGATCTATTGGTCGTTCGAACAGCCAGCCGGCGAACAACCAACCGGCCTTGCCGGAGTCGTGCGAGCCGTAACCAGCATCGTGACAGGAACGCGCTGGAACCGGCTGCTGCATCAGATCCACTGACGAAGTTTCCAGTTTCCAGTTAGAGGGACACGAGTTCCGTCTTCTTCTGGTTACTCCACTGGTCCGTGGCTGCTCGCGTCTCCTATCGGCGTCTGTACCTGAAGCTCACCATCGTCTCCTCGTCGATCACCAACGGCTTGACGAACCGATGCGACGTGCCGGCGCGCGGCACTTCGATACGCACGGGCAGGATTCCCGCGGCCCGGCGCTGCAAGCTTTGCACGTTCAAAGAAACTCCGGCGTCGCGTTG
Organism: uncultured Acidobacteriota bacterium; assembly: GCA_963846425.1. Lineage (GTDB taxonomy): Bacteria > Acidobacteriota > Vicinamibacteria > Vicinamibacterales > UBA2999 > JACCSI01. The sequence continues at coordinate 1,977,457 of CAWJVW010000005.1, forward strand.
CTCTGTAGAACGTAACTTCGTACGTGGGGATTCACCCACGACCGTCACGACTTCGGAGAGCGCACCGGACGCCAGCACGAAGTCTGCTTGACGGGGCCGTTGATCGAATACCAATGATTGGCGGCTCGCGGCGAATCCTTCGAGTTCAGCAACCAGCGTGATCGGGCCGGAAGACAGTGCGGATAGTACGAATGCGCCTCGCTCGTCGGTGGTGGCGGTTTGAGTGGCCCCTGCCCCCTGTGCCGTTACTGTGACACCGGGTAGGGCGGCACCAGTCGAGTCAACCACGCTGCCCATGATTTGGCCAGGCTGCAGGATCTTGTCGCCGCCAGGCCTGTAGGCGCTGCCTCCGACTCCTGTGCCGATTCCCGTGCCCGCACCCGCATCCTCGCTCGTCACCCTTATTGGCCTGAGTGAGTACTCAACAAGATGGGCCGGAATTGAATTGCCACCGAAACGATCTACGCGGTACCGATCCGGCACGAACAGCTCCCATTCGACGACGCTGATCGGCAGGTCCATTTTCGGCAGCGTCATTTGCCTGGTGCCTTTCTTGTCAAAGGGCGCTCCGGCGTGCAAGTAAACGAACGAGACCGCGTAAGGACCGTCGGAACGGAAGCCTGGTCTCAAAAGCGGGACACGTATGCCGTCCTTGCCTTCCGCAGGCTTCGCCGCCTCGCCGGCCACTTCAACCGACAACATTGACGCGCCAGCTGGGAGCTCGACCTTGATGAAAGGCTGTGCCCGGTTGCGCACCCACAGCGACACTTCTGTCAGCGCTCGGCCCTCGCTCGTCACGAGGGTCGTCGCGACCGCTCGCTCCGCGACGGCAGCGAGAACGGCAGCATCGGCGAAGCGAGTGACATCGAGCGCGAGGATGCGTGCGCTGCCGGGCCCGTGCCTGTAACGAAAGGCCGCCAGCAGAGGCTGGCGGGCAGCTGATGCAAGCGCCGGATCGATCTCGCGCACGTCTATCCGACGCAATCCTGGGAGGTCGGAAGCGAGGACGGCGAGCGTTCCGATTCCCTCGACGGCGACCTCGCCGGTTTCGCGCTGCGCAGATGGCAGGGTTGGGAAGCCCGTCTCCAACTTGGCCGAGCCGCTCGTATTCGACCGTTCGAGGCTCAATAGGAACTGATGGCGGCGCTGTGCCGGATCTGCCACGAACAACACTACGGCGCCGGGCCTCTCTTCGCTGCGGTCCAACGTAGCGCCGGTCACACCAGAAACTTCATAGGCTGGGGGAATCCGGATTTCGATCTCAGTCGGTTCTCCCTGCACGACGACGACGTTCACGAGCGTGACGAGTCGAAGATCTGCGTCGCCGATTGTGACGAGGGTTTTCACATCTGCAAGAAGACGCGCCTCGCGTGGCGTCGTGCTGGGTGCCGTCTCGCGACTGGACCACGACACTTGTGTGACGGACCCGGGGTCCAGAGTGGCTTCGATTGTCGTTTGGCCGTTCGCAGACGTCCTGCGGAGCACAAGGCCGGGCGTAATGCGTACATCCGTTTGCTCGCCTGGCAGTTCGATCGTCACGACAGCACTTCCAGATTGCGGTACTGGCATGGCGAACGAACCGCGGCCCGGTGTCGTCGTAATGGCGGCACCCCACTCGAGCGTGGCGGTGAAAGTCGAGGGCCCTGAGACGACCGCCACGTGCGTGTTACCTTCGGCAACCAGCGGCAGCGGGCGATCCGCCATGCGAGCCTCGAGAAGCGTCGCTCCTGTTATGAGAGGTACCTTTGCGAGCCCTGCAACAAACACTTCGCCGTCGACTTGCATTGTTGCGCGAACAATGCTGCCGCTGATGCGGACGCGGATATCGGCGCGCGTCAACGCTGCGGCGAGCGGCGGCGCGTCCGGCACTCGCGGCCTCCGACTCGCCAAATCGATGAGTTGATCGTAGTCAGGCCTCGAGATGGTCACGGTGCCCGCAGGACCTGGAGGCACGCGAGGCAGGTCTTGCGCGACGCTGGCACCCGGCAGCAGAACAAGCGCAAAGGCCAAAAGCCTCAGCCAATATTTCGGGGGAGTCATCTCACACCTCCTCGGCGGTTGCTCGTGAGCTCGTAACGGAGCTCGAGAGATGGAAACTGTGTTTCTGGAGTCAACTCGGAGGCGAGGAAGATTGCCGAACCGAACTCGGGGAACTGAACCTGGACCGGTATGATCCCCGCAGACGTGCGGCCGGCCTCCTGCTGGAAACGATCGACGAGTCGCCGCATGTCTTCAAACGCCTTGAAGTCGAACTCTTTCCGTGGTGTCACCCCCTGGGAGTGCAGCGACTCTGCTCGGAGAGTCGGAGACCAAGGACCTGGATCCGTCGCCAGTCGGAAGGATCCTGGTCGGGGCGCTATTTCGTATCGCGGCGAGTGCCGCAACGAGACGCCGGATCGAGACACAGGCAGGTCGAGCGCCGGCAACTCCAGACGAACCGTCCCGCTGTCGATCCAGGTCTCGGATCGCTGAAGGTAGGTCAGCTCGACGACGAACGTCGGCGCGTCCTCGCCAATCGGCCCTTTTTGCATCGGCAGCAGCAGCGCACCGGTGGGCGACAGTCCGGGGCGCACCGGCCGTCCGCTGAGCGCTGCGCTCCATAACGTCGAACGAGGTGGCAGCGCGACAGCCAAAAAGCTACGCTGATTGTTGCGAACCGCATACCGCGCGCGAACGAGCACTTTGCCGTCCTCGTTGAGCAAGGCGTCATAACGTGCTTCCTCCACATTGGCCACCAGCACGGCCTGCAGGGTGTATCGCGTGACGGTGACGGCGAGCTCTCGGGGTGCAGAGCCGGCCATAGGCTTGAAACGAAAAGCCGCCATGGAGGGAGATTCACGGCCCGACACGATGTCGCCGAGATCGCCGGCGTCAGCCGCCTCAATACCGCGTGGCTGAGGATTACCGATTTCGCCGGGGCCTACGACGTCCACCGCTATGCCGCCGGTTTCGCGTTCCGCCGCTGGCACACGAAGAATCGGGACGATGACGGAGCCTTCGCGCGCGACACGCGCTTCGGCGTTCACGACAAACGAGGTTTCACCGGCGATCGGGTCGAGAAAGAACACGGTGAGCGTCGACTGCAGTTGGTTCCAGTCGCCGACCGTGGCGCCTTGCACCTGATTAACAACGAGCCCCTCAGGCAGCGAGAGCGTCATCTGCCTCGCCAATCCCTGCGTCGCTTCGACGCGTACGCTTGCTGTTACTTGGCTTGTCTCCTCGGCGAGCGCAACCAACTCGATGATGCGGGCGCGGAGGCGCAGCGGAAGCGTCAGGCGGCGATCATCGATCTTGCGTTTCCAGGAGAAGCTGAGTGGCTTGCCCGGGCTGCCGTACACGAGCCAACGGTTCTCGGTGCCCGACTCTGTTTGACTCGCAACGAACCCGCCGTTCACGGAGAGCTCGACGCCCGTGCGCGGAATCGTCAGCGTGACTGCCGACAACGCGGACCCTGAGGGTGGAAGCGTCATCGACTCGATCCCAGAGGAGATCGAGAGTGGAACGACCACGCTCAGCGTCAGCGTCGATCGTCCCGATGTCGAGATGAGGACGCGCGGTGGCGTTCCGTCGACGAGCGCCGTCCGTCGTCCGTCGAGACTCGCTTCCCGCACGAGGAGCCCTGGTGGAACGTGGACGCTGACCCATCCCTGCTTGAGGACGTCGATCGTCAGCCGCACTTCGCCGCTGACGCTCTCCCCCGCCACACGTAAGTCGTAGTCCACCCGCGACAGCGCTGTTTCAATCGGGGGCACGAGCGGATCGCCAGGTGAGGGGTAGGCGCTGGCTCTGAGCGCGCGATACTGTTCGAGCGGTAGCACTACCCAGCCGTCAGGTCGCGCGGCATCCTGTCCACGCACAGCACTTGATGACAGAAGCAAGGCCAAGACGCAGATCACCACGCGGGTCATTTGCAGCTCCTCTCAATCCCGAAGGACAGGCTCTGAGCATTGAGACGCCAGACCCGACGTTTCCGTCGGTTCGGCCATCACTGCAAGAGAGGGACCCAGGTTCGACCCGTATTAGGAATGGCTGGCGCGAAAGCAGTGTGGGAGTTCAACCCAGGGCTGCCCGGGCGGTTGCGGCATCCTCCGTCATGTGATTCGTTCGCTCGAGCACGTCGGACGCCGTGGATTTTTTGAACGCCTCGTCGTCCATGCTTACGAGGTTGATTTCGACATTGGCCGCGGCGCCGGCCCCGGCTGCTTCGAGCAGCTCCAGGGCTACGCGGACGTCGCTGGCGGCAGCGCGGTTGCCGTGTTGGGCAACCACTCGCGCGTGTTTCATGGCCTCGACGACGGTGCGCAATGTTTCAAGAGGCACGTCGGTCGCCGTGCGCATGGCGCGCTGCACGGCATCCTTCCGCGCACTCTTTTCCTCGTCTGTTGATTTTGGCAGCCGGTACGCGGCCATGACCTCGTTGAAAGCCTCGGTGTCTGTGTCAGCCAAAGTCAGGAGTCTGCTCCTGATGCTCGAAAGCGTGGCCCGGGCCTCGCTGAGCGCGAGCCGATCGGCTTCTGCATTGGTCCGCGATTTGGTAAGCCCCGCAACCATTTCCAACAGTGCGGTACCCATCGCCCCCGCAACCGCCGCCGCGGTCCCGCCACCCGGCGTTGGATCGGGACTCGCAAGCGCGTCGAGAAAATCACCTACGGTGCGGTCGGCAAAGCGGGTCATCGACTGATTCTCCTATGAGACGACAGCGCCCCGCTTGATGACGCTCCGGATGACTGGGGCCCCGATACGGACGAGGTCCACCAGCCCGCCATCGATGATCACTGCATCAGTTTGCTTGCCGATTTCGAGGCTGCCCACGCGATCTTCCCTGTTGAGGGACGCCGCGGCATTGAGTGTGGCGCCGACCAGTGCTTCTTCGAGGGTCATCTCCATTCCAAAGCATGCCAGCGTCAGTGCGAACGGGATAGACGGGGAAAATCCCCCGCCGGGGTTGATGTCGGAGGCGAGCGCGACGGCCACGCCTTGCTCGATTAGCATCCGCGCCGGAGCAAAGCGGCCGAGCTTGAGGTAAAACGCGGCGGACGGCAGGAGCGTCGCAATCACCCCGGCCTTGGCCATGGCCTGGGCATGCGACTCGTCGACGAAGATCAAATGGTCCGCCGACCGGGCCCGAACTTCCGCCGCCACGGCGGCGCCGCCGCTCAACGCGAGTTCGTCCGCGTGAATGCGTGGCGTCAGGCCGTGTCGCCGGCCGGCGTTCAGAATCTCGCGCGACTCGTCCGGCGTGAAGACTCCGCGCTCGCAAAAGACGTCGCACCATTCCGCCAGCGATTCCGCCGCCACGGCGGGAATCATTTCCTCGATGACTACGCGCACATATTCGTTGCGGCGCGAGCGGAACTCTTCCGGAATCTCGTGGGCACCCAGGAACGTCGGCGACAGCTCGATGGGCTGACGGTTGTTCAACGTACGAATCGCGCGGAGGATCCGCAGCTCCGCGGCGGTCTCGAGGCCGTACCCGCTTTTGGCCTCGGCCGTCGTGGTTCCACTTGCGAGCATTGCGCGAAGACGCGGCAGGGCGGTGGCAACCAGCTCGTCCTCCGATGATGCCCGCGTGGCGGCAACGGTCTTGACGATGCCGCCCCCCTCCGCGGCGATCTCCGCGTAAGTGGCGCCAGCCAGCCGCCGCTGTAGCTCCTCGCGTCGGTCGCCGCCGAAGACCACGTGGGTGTGCGGATCGACGAATCCAGGGACGACCGTGCATCCGACGGCGTCGATCGTCGTCGCGCCGGGGATCATCCTGGTTTCGCGCCGCACAGTCGCGGCCGGGCCGACGGCCACGATGCGTCCTCGGAGCGAGGCGAGCGAAGCATGCTCGATGACTCCGGCTTCGCGTTGCGTCAGTCCTGTTCGAGGGGCCGGACCGCGGCAGGAATACACGCGGTCCGCATTGTCGATGAGAAGATCGGCGTCCATCGGTGATGGACGCGATCATCCGCGATTCTGAGGATTGGCGCTACGCCCGATTCTGAGGGGCCGCGACCGCGACGAGTGACGACGAGACAGGAGCGGGTTGTGGATCGCGAGCAGGCGACGGCGACGGCGACGGGGCCGTCTTTTGATCGCGAAATTTGCTGTCCTGCTCGCGCACGGATTCAATCGTCCCCTTCAACGTCGAGATGATCCCTTCGATGCTGATCTCGACTTCGCGACGCTTCGTGCGGAGAGTGTCGATCTCCCGCTGGACTTCCGTGAGGCGCCCCTGCGATTTTTCGACCAGGAGAGCCGCGCGGCCCTCGGCCTCGGAAACGATGCGCGCCGCGTCCTGTTGCGCCCTGTCGCGGATGTCGTCGGCAAGCTTTTGTGCGGTCAGCAACGTGTTGCTCAGGTGCTTTTCCTGTCCCCGGTGCTCGTTGATAGCCGCCTCGAACTTACCAAGCTCCTGCCGCAGCCGCTCGTTCTCGTGAAGGGCTGCCTCGTAGTCGTCTGCCGCGTGGGCAAGAATGGTGTTGACTTCCGCACGGTCGTACCCGCGCATGACCGTCGCGAACTGCCGCTGTCGAAGCTCCAGAGGAGTAACCTTCATAGTGATCCTTGTCAGTGGCCAGTGATCAGTGGCCAGTGCAGTATCAGCGGCGACAGGTGTGAAACCTGTCCATCCTTTGAACTGGAACTGGCAACTGAAAACTTACGTTTAACCCCGTGTCCCAAATATCGCCGACCCTACCCGCACCATCGTCGCGCCTTCTTCGACGGCTACTTCGAAGTCATGACTCATGCCCATCGACAGCTCTCTGAGGAGAAACGCCGGAGCGCCCTGCGACACCAGGCGGTCCCGTTGGTCACGGAGCTCGCGAAACCATGCCCGTGCTTCTTCGGGATTTTCGGCTGCAGGAGGCAACAGCATCAGCCCCACGAGCTTTGCCGCGGTGCAGCGCATGGCCTCGTCAAGTATCTGCGGCACCATCGCGAGTGCCGCCCCGTGCTTAGTTGGCTCGAGTGCCAAGTCGATCTGGACGAGCACATCAGGGGATCGGCCCGCCGCCGCTGCTGCCTGATCGACACGATGCAGCAGGTCGGCGCTGTCAATCGAGTGAATCAGTGCGCAAGATTCTGCAGCTTTGCGCGCCTTGTTCGATTGCAGATAGCCGATGAGGTGCCAGCGAATATGCATATCGGCAGATTCGTCAATCTTCTGTAGGGCTTCCTGGACGCGGTTCTCTCCAAAATCCCGCTGACCAGCGTCATAGGCTTGACGGATTGCCGCGACGGGAAATGTTTTGGAAACAGCGATGAGACGGACGTCGGCGGGCGAACGGCCCGCGCGCGCAGCCGCCTCGGCGATGCGCGCACGAACCTCGTTCAAACGAGCGGCGATGGACACTTTGCCTGAGGCACCGGCGGCACCCTAGGCCCCTGCGGCACCCGTGGCACCCTACTTCTTGAGTTGCGCCAGCATGGCCTTGGCTTGGGCGGCGAACTGCCCGTCCGGGGCCAGCGACAAATACTTCTCAAACCCCGCAATGGCGTCAGGCAGCTTTCCTTCGTTCAGTAGCGCCATCCCCAGCTGGAAGTGCGATTCCGCGTGGTTTGGATTGGCCTTCAACGCCTCTTCGAACTTTACCTTTGCCTCCGGGATCTTCCCCTGATTCCACAGGATGATGCCCTGGTTGTAGACGGCGTCCGCGCTGCCACCAGTTCCGCCGCCGGCGGCTGCGGCCTTGGCGCCCATTGCGGCGGCTTCCTCGAAGCGCTTCTGGTTGTTGTAGAGGGTCGCAAGCGCATTGAGCGCTTCTGAATAGTCCGCCTTGAGCTCCAGTGCTTTGAGCCAGGCTGCTTCCGCCTGTTTCTCGTCCTTCTTCTGGAGATGCGCGTAACCGATGTTGTAATGACAATCGTAGCAACTCGGCATCAACGTGGCAGCGGCCGTGAACTTTTCAATGGCGACATCGTGGTTGCTCGACTTGCTCGCGGCGACGCCCTCCTCGAAGATCTTCTTCAGCTCAGTGGCCTTTTTGACGTCAGCGGCGCTTGGGCCGCCGGCCCCCGGCGTAAAGGCGAAGTTGGCCTCGACCGGCTTCGAGATGTTGACCCTGACATTTGCGGACTGTGAGCCGAGCTTTTCGTGCGTCGCGGTCACCTTGTAATTGCCGGGCGACAGCCCAATCTGGATGAACTCGCCGCGGCGATCGGTCTTGACCTCGAACTTTCGCGTCACTCCGTCGGCGAACTCGATTTCAATCACAACGCCCGGGGCAGGCTTGCCCTCTGCATCGACAACCTTTCCCCGGATCATGCCTGTCTGGGCTGACGCAGGGGCCGTCAGGACAAGGGCGAAGGCAAAGGTTAGTGCCGGTGCGAACAACTTTCTCAACATAGTGGACTCCTGGACGGCGGCTGTGTCGCGGGTAGCCCCGCCAAAGCTCCGGCGGCCCGCCGAAGCCCTGGCGGAGGCATGTTGGCCCCCGCCCACTCATAGTGTACCGAAAAACCTCTCAATCTCGACCACGTCGTGCGTCATGGGCGATGGCGGGAAAGACTCCAGAAACCGGCGTCCGTAGCCCATCGTTCGCAGCCGCGGGTCGAGCACCGCCAGGACGCCGCGATCGCTGCGGTGCCGAATCAGACGGCCCAGACCCTGCAGCAGCGTGAGAATCGCGAGCGGCACCTGATACTCGTTGAAGGCATCGCCCCCGTCGGCATTTATTGCCTCGATCCGCGCCGCGGTGATGGGATCGCCTGGGGACGCGAAGGGCAACTTGTCAATCACGACGCAGCTCAGTTGCTCGCCGACGACGTCCACGCCCTGCCAGAACGATGATGTCGCCAGCAGCACCGCGTGTGGAGTCGCACGAAACTGCTTCAACAGGGTGGTGCGCGGCGCAGTGCCCTGCACCAGCAGCGGATACGACATCGATCCCATGACGGCTTCGTACACCGCATGCATCATCGCGTAGCTCGTGAACAGCACGAACGCACGCCCGTGCGTGCGCGCGAGGATGTCCTGGACCTGCCGTGCCACGGCATCGGCAAACTCCGGCGACCGTGGCTGGGGCATCCGTCGTGGAAGGTAGAGGAGGCTCTGGCTGGCGAAGTCGAATTCGGAAGGCACACGAAGTTCGACGGCCTCCGCGATGCCAAGCCTGCGGCGGACATAGTCGAACGACCCTGCAACGGCGAGCGTGGCAGACGTGAGCACCGTTGATCGCATCCGATCGAGCAGCTGCGTCTTGACGATGGCCGAGACGTCGATGGGCGCCGCGCGAAGAAACACGCCACGACCGCGCGTCTCCAGAAAATACACAAACGTGGTGTCGCTGGCGGCCAACAGAAACCGTAAATCGTCGCGAAGCTCACCGGCGCGACGCGCAATCGTCAGCGCGTCTTCATTCGCCTCTTGTCCCGGGTTCGGAAAGGCGCCGCCACCAGCGAGCGCCATAGCGGCCTCGAGCCCGTCCAGCGCCGTTTGCAGCGCGACGCCTTCGTCGACGATGTCGCCAAACCATTCCGGACCGATGCGGAGACGCTCTTCGCTGGCGCGCCCGCGCATGCGCCGAGCCATCGCGAGGTTGCCAAAGAATGCCCGTCCATGATCCGCAACACGCGAGACCGCCCGTTGCAGGTCACCATTGCGATCGGACACGACGCCGGCGTTTACCAGCCGCTCGCTGTCGCGGACCAGATCGTCCACGCGGTAGTTGCTGACCGACAGTCCAAAGTACTGGGTCGCGACATCCTCCAGCTGATGCGCTTCGTCCAGCACGAGTTGCCCGCAATCGGGAATCACCTCGCCATATGAGCTTTGCCGAACGGCGGCGTCGGCGCAGAGCAGATGATGATTGACGATCACCACGTCGGATTCCGCGGCACGCTGCCGCATTCGTGTCACGAAGCATTGCTGATGCTGCGGGCACTCGCTGCCGAGGCATGTCTCGGCCGTTGCTGAAATCTCGCTCCAGATGCCACTGTCGTCGGGCAGGTCGTCCAACTCCGCGCGGTCACCCGTGTCGCTCGTCTCCGCCCAGCTCGCAATCGAGTCCAGCAGACCATCGCCGATTCGTGCGCGGGCCTGATCGAGCCGATGCAGACAGAGATAGTTGGCGCGCCCCTTCATGTAGGTCGCCGTGAACTTCACCGGCAGCGCATCGGCGAGCGCCGGAAGATCCTTGTAGTAAATCTGTTCCTGGAGGTTTTTGGTGCCCGTCGAAATGAGGATGCGTTGGCCGCTCAGGATGGCGGGTACGAGATAGGCCATGGTCTTGCCGGTGCCCGTGCCAGCTTCGGCAAGCAACACGCCGCCCTCGGCCAGGACGCTGGCGACCTCCCGGGCCATCCGGCGCTGGCCTGCGCGCGGCTCGAACTGATCGACGGCCCGCGCGAGCGGTCCCTCGTCAGCGAAGGCCTCGTCAACGGCGGTCAGGCCAGCCGCTCGGGGTACAGGGGGAACTTCTTGCACAATTGCCTGACTTCGTTTTTCACCGCGCCAAGCACGCGGTCGTCGCCGGTTGCCGCGAGCGCCCGAGTGATGTACTCGGCAATCAGATCCATTTCGGCTTCGCGCATCCCGCGGGTGGTCACCGCGGGGGTGCCGAGGCGGATGCCACTGGCCACCATGGGTGGGTTTTGGTCGAAGGGGATCGCGTTCTTGTTGACCGTGATACCTGCTCTTTCGAGCGCCGCCTCTGCGACTTTGCCGGTCACACCCTTGGAAAACACGTCAACGAGCATCAAGTGATTGTCGGTACCACCGCTGACGAGACGAAAGCCAGCCGCACTCAGGTTGCTCGCGAGACGCCGTGCGTTGGCCACAATCTGCTTCTGGTAGACGGCGAATTCCGGGGTCGCGGCTTCCTTGAAGCACACGGCCTTGGCCGCGATGATGTGCATCAGCGGGCCGCCCTGTACGCCGGGAAACACCGTACGGTCGAGATCCCTTGCATACTGCTGACGACACAGCACGAGGCCCGCGCGCGGGCCTCGCAGTGTTTTGTGCGTGGTCGTGGTCACGAAAGCCGCGTGCGGCACGGGATTGGGGTGCACGCCGCCCGCAACCAGACCAGCAATGTGCGCCATGTCGACGACCATCGGCGCACCGACACGTCTGGCCACCTCGGCGATTCGCGCGAAGTCAATGACGCGTGGGTACGCGCTGGCGCCCACCATAATCATTTTCGGCCTGTGCTCGTCAGCCAGACGCGACAGCTGGTCGTAGTCAATCCGCTCGTCGTCCTGTCTCACGCCGTAGGGAACGATCGTGAAGAGCTTGCCGGAGAAGTTGAGGGGATGTCCGTGTGTGAGATGCCCACCGTGCGCGAGGTTCATGCCCAGCACGGTATCGCCGGGCTTCAGCAGCGCCAGATAGACGCTCATGTTCGCCTGCGCGCCGGAATGCGGCTGCACGTTGGCGTGCTCGGCGCCAAAGAGCGCTTTTGCTCGGTTGATCGCGAGCGATTCGGCCACATCGACGAACTCGCATCCGCCGTAATAGCGCTTCCCCGGATACCCCTCCGCGTATTTGTTTGTCAGCACCGAGCCGGCCGCTTCGAGAATCGCGGCGCTCACAAAGTTCTCAGAGGCAATGAGCTCCAGGCCTGACTGCTGGCGCTCGGTTTCGTGCCGGACGGCGTCGGCGATTTCGGGATCGACCGCTTCGAGGGCTCGTTGCATGAGCGAAAGAGGAGTCATCGCGGATCGAGTATAAATCGTCGTGTTGGAGGTCGCTATGAGAGTTCCGTCGGTCGCTCTTGCCGCTTTTCTCGCTGTATCGTCCACGACCGTCGCCGCACAAGGTCCGGCAGCGAGCGGTAATCCTGTCAGCCAGGCCATCAGGACCGGCTGGAACGCTGCAAAGCAGAATCTTTCGGGGTCGGCAAAGGTGATGCCCGAGGCGAAGTACAGCTTCAAGCCCGTGGACACCGTCCGGAGCTTCGGCGAAATCCTCGCGCACGTCGCCGGCGCCAATTACATCTTCTGCGCCGCGGCGCGCGGTGAGAAATCGCCGCATGCGGAGGACGCGTTTGAAAAGACCGCGAAGACGCGCGCGGACATTGTGAAAGCGTTGGAAGACTCGTTCAAATACTGCGATGTCGCTTATTCGGCGCTGGACGACACGAAGCTCGGCGAGATGGTGGCGGCACCGTTTGGCAGCGGCAAGTCCCCGCGGGCCGAAACCTTGATCGGCAACACCGGCCACTTGCAGGAGCATTACGGCAACCTCGTCACGTATCTGCGAATCAATGGGCTCGTGCCGCCGTCGTCGGCGCAATAACTCAAAGGTTCACGGGTTCCTGAACCCCCGAACTCCTGAACCCCCGAACTCCTGAACCTCTGAACCTCTGAACCTCTGAACCGTGCTACCTACCCCCGTTCCATCTCACGGATCTTGCCAACGCGAGCGGCGTGGCGTCCGCCGTCGAATTCGGTCTGCAAGAAGACGCGGACGATGTCAGCGGCGCGGTCCTCGGGTGTGAGCCGGGCGCCGAGCGCGATGATGTTGGCGTCGTTGTGCTGGCGCGAGAGTTTCGCGCTCTCCACGTCGCCGATCACGGCCGCCCTGATGCCCGTGACTTTGTTGGCGGCGATCGACATGCCGATGCCACTGCCGCACACGAGAATGCCGCGCGCAAAGCGGCCGTCGGCCACACCGTCGGCGACGGCCTTCGCCAGATCCGGATAATCGACTGAGGAAAGCGAGTTGGTGCCCAGGTCGTCGTACGCGATTCCCAACTCGTCGAGCACGCGTTTGAGAGCGTTCTTGAGCTCAAAGCCGGCGTGATCGGCTCCTAGCGCCACGCGCATGGCGCGCGATTGTACACTACGAGGATCATGATCCCGACGGCCGTCATTTCCGCACGTGGTGAAGAACGGATTCGTCGCGGGCACCCGTGGATCTATCGGACGGATGTCGTCGACGTCGCCTCTGAACCAGGGGGCATCGTCGAGGTCCTTGGACCGCGCCTGCGGTTTCTCGGGCGCGCGTTGTACAACGAACAGTCGCAGATTTCGCTGCGGATGTTGACGCGTGACGAGGAGGATGTCGACGAGGGGTTTTGGCGCGCACGCATAGACGCGGCTGTCCGGTTCCGCAAGTCCCTCTCAATTGACGCCACCGCGTATCGGCTGATCCACGGCGAGGCCGACCTTCTGCCTTCGCTGATCGTGGACCGCTATGCGGACATCCTGGTCGTGCAGGCGTTGTCTCAGGGGATGGACCGCGTGCTGCCGACGCTGATTCCGATGCTGGTCGAGGCGACGGGGGCAACCGGGATTCTTGCGCGCAACGATCCGCGCGTACGCCTGCTCGAAGGCCTGGAACAGCGCGTGGACGTCCTCCATGGTGAGGTTCCCGCTCGCATCGAGGTGCACGAGGGCCCGGTCGAATACGAGGTCGATCCGCGCCACGGCCAGAAGACCGGCCTGTTTCTCGACCAGCGCGAGAATCGGGCAGCGGCGGCGCAGTACGCGCACGGTCGGGTCCTCGACTGCTTCAGCTATAACGGCGGGTTTGCGCTGAGGCTGGCACGGCAGAGTGATCGCGTGGATGCGATTGACGTCTCGGCGGAGGCTGTTGCGACAATCCGTGAGAACGCCGCGCGAAATGGCCTCGGAAATCTCGAGGCGCGCGAGGCGAATGTCTTCGACGAGCTGCGGCACCTGGAAAAGACCGCCGAGCGCTTCGACACGATCGTCCTCGATCCGCCAGCCTTTGCGAAGAACAAGGCGTCGGTGCCCAAGGCGCTGGCCGGCTACAAAGACATCAATCTACGCGCGCTCCGCCTTCTCAATCCGGGCGGATACCTCGTCACCTGCAGCTGCTCGTACAACGTTGACGAGGCGACATTCGCAGAGGTCATTTACGAAGCGTCGGTGGACAGCCACGTTCCGGTGACCGTTGTCGAGAAGCGCATGCAGAGCAGGGACCATCCCGTGTTGCTCGGGGTTCCGGAAACCTACTACCTGAAGTGCCTCATCGTCAGGAGGGTCGCATAACGTGTGGAGGGGACAGGCCTTGTCATCGGGGGACAGTCCCTGTCATCGGGGGACAGTCCCCTTTACGGTTCACGCAGTTTCCGCTCGACTTCGGCGATACGCTCGCGATCCAGATCGCCGTTCTTCCAGTAGCCCAGAAATCGACGATACGCCTCACGCGCTTTGATCGAGTCACCCGCCTTTTCGTGGATCTTGCCGAGGAAGTAGAAGCTCCGCACGAATTCAATCGGCCACTGGAGGCGTTCGTATTGAGCATCGGCCACACGCTGAAACGCTTGAGCGGCGTCTCGATCGCGTCCCGCTGCCAGGTTCGCTTCGCCCAGCGAGTACCAGATTGGCGCGTGCGGGTTCTGGCCGGGATTGGAGCCCCGCGCCGGCAGCGTGGCCTGAGCACTTTCGAGAGCCTTGATCGCCCCAGCAGCATCGCCAGCCGCTAGCCCTACCAACCCTCGCGCCCAGTGAACACGACGACTGTCGCGGTTTCCACTCAGCGGATCCGCCTTCGTGCTCATCTCGGCGATCATGTCCTCGGCCTCCGGGCGTCTGCCCATCTGAGCGAGCACTTGCGCCACCGTGAGCAGGAGGATTGGCTCCTGCGGCATATTCCGACTTTCGACCAGTCCCCGCTGAGCCTGCGCGAGCGCGAGCGCATGCTGTGACCGTGCAGAGAGAATGCTGGCTGCACTTCGGCGTGAAATTGCGCTACGGACTCCAGGCACCCGGTACGCGGCAATCGCCCGTTCGGCCGCCGCAAGCGCCTCGCCGCTGCGGCCGCGATACAGCGCCAGAACCGTCTGAAACTGGCTGCCGAACCATACTCGGGTGGGGTCGGAACTGGCGGCAAGCGCACGGGCATTGTCCTGCGCCACATCCCACCTTTCGCTCAGCGTCTGTGCCATCACACGTCCGAGGGGCGGGCTGGAATCCGTAGGGTCGAGCAATGCGGCACGACTGTATGCGGCGAAGGCTTCGTCGAATCGACTGGCGAACAGAAGGCTGAATCCCCGGCTGTCGTGGCCGGCCGCGCTCTCGGGGTTCCGGTTCAGGAAGGCCTCTGTCGTACTGAGCGCTCTGTCGAGTTGGCCGCGAGCCAGGTACCCCATAGCGAGGTTCTCGTGGGACGTCGCATTGGTGGCCCCTCGCCGGACGAGTTCTTCGTAGTGGGTGATGCTTTCGTCATACTGCTCCAGTTGCAACAGCAAAAGGCCCAGGTTATGACGGCATGCCTGGTGTCCCGGATCCAGCTCGATACATTTTCGGTAGGCGTCGATCGCTCGTGTCATCGAATCGCGGCGATTCCCATACGCGAACCCCTCGATGTAATACCGTTCCCGGGGTGTCAGCCGATCCGCGTGTTTCAAGGCGAGCGCCGCGAACTTGTCACGATCGGCGAAATGACCCATGTTGTTCTGGACGACCGCCAGCTTGACGTAGGCCATGGCGAAGGCCGGATCGATGCCAATGGCCTTCTCGAAGAGCGCCGCTGCCTCTTGTTCGCGATAGCGCTCATGCAGGTTGATGCCCTCAGCGTAGTAGCGGTAGGCCTCGATCGAGGTCGTTGTGACATCGCCAAGGCCGCGATCCAGCCCTGACGTGTTGTTCCGGCCGGGCTCGACGAGTAGACCCGCCGCGGAACCGATATCCCCGCGAAGGCTCTGGAACTTCGTGAGCAATCGGCGCGACAGGTCGTCCACCATCGAGAACAGGCTTGACTCGTTCGGACCCTCGACCCGTTCCGACGACACGATGCGGCCGGTTTGCGCCTCTTGCAAGCGCACGTTGATCCGAATTGCGTCACCGGCCTTGACGTAGCTTCCCACGACCACATTGGTCACGCCGGTGCGCTCAGCCACCGCGCGAATCAAATCCGGCGACATCACGCGGTCGTCGGACCGCTTGAGCTGCTCCATGATGTCGTACAGCCGATCGGTCGCGACCACTTCGAGATCCTGCGACTGTGAAAGATCAGTCACCACCATTTCGGTGATGCCCGTCCGCAGCCAGTCCAGCTCCGGGTTGCCGGTCGTGTTGTCGAAATAAAAGACCGCGACGGACGGCTTGGTCGCGCCCGTCGCCGCCGTTTGTGCAGGAGCGAGTGGCCGTTCACCTCGCGTCATGACAAACGCCGCAATCCCGGCAATGACCAGGCTCACGGCTGCTGCTGCCCAGATCCAGCGCGGTCGTATCGCGCGGTCTCCGACGATGGTCGTCTGGGTCGTGGATTCGAGCCGACGCCTGGCAGCTCGCAGATCGACCACGATGTCTTTCATGCCCTGGTAGCGATCCGCCGGATCCTTTGCCAGACACTTGTCGACGATCCGCTGGATCTCGGTCGCGATTTCGGTAGCCACCGCAGGGCCGAGAGAAGGCAGGCGAGGGGCGGGCTGGTGAAGGATCGCGCTCGCCGTTTCAAGGCCGCTTCGCCCTTGGAACGGCGGCAGCCCGGAGAGCATCTCGTGCAGCAGGATCCCGAACGAGAAGATGTCGCTGCGGTGGTCGACTTGTTCACCGCGAGCTTGTTCGGGGGACATATACGCCGCAGTGCCAAGCACGAGGCCTGGTGCTGTGTCCCCGCGACTGATCGTAGGCGCGTTGGTGACCGCCGCTTCAGGCTCGATCAGCTTCGCGATGCCGAAATCGATGATCTTGGCGTGGCCTTCGTCCGTGACCATGACGTTGGCCGGCTTCAGGTCACGATGGACGATGCCTTTCTCGTGCGCGCGTGCCAGGCCAGACGCTACCTCGGTTGCGAGCTCGAGGGCACGTGCCGCAGGGAGATGCTGGCGGGCGAGCATCTCGCTGAGCTTGTGTCCGCGAATCAGCTCCATGGCGATGAACGTGAAGCCATCGGCTTCGTCCACGTCGTGGATGACCGCGATGTGAGGATGTTCGAGGGCCGAAGCGGCTTGTGCCTCTTGGATGAAGCGACGCTTGCGATCCGCGTCCTGAGTCAAATCCTCGGGCAGCACCTTCAGTGCCACGTCGCGATTGAGCCGGCGGTCCGTTGCGCGGTACACGACGCCCATGCCACCGCGGCTGATCTCCTCTCCGACTTGGTAGTGCGACAGCGTCCGGCCAGTCATAAGCGTGGTGAAATTCTGTGGAAAACGCGCGAATTCTACCATGCGCGGCACTTACGACCCTCGCCGGGAGCCGTGATGACGTAAGATCCGAATTCACCGCCAGGGGCATCCGGGCGAACGGGGACAGGCCTTGTCATCGGGGGACTGTCCCTGTCATCGGGGGACAGTCCCCCCTCCCGGATTGAGAGCGAACCCTTGGAACCTGAACCGGTTGACACCGGCGGAGGGAGAGCGGAAATGAAGATCGCACCACAGGCCATCGCTGATTACGGCACGGCATTCCCCAACTCGAAGAAAATTTACGAAGAAAAGGCACTTCCGGGCGGACTGACCATACGGGTCCCCGCACGTGAGGTGACCCTCTCCGGCGGAGAGCCGCCCGTGCGGCTTTACGATACGAGCGGCCCCCAGCGTCATGACGTCCGCCTTGGGCTGCCAAAGCTGCGCGAATCGTGGGTCATGCCTCGACTGGGCCAGCCTTGCGTGACACAGCTGTATTACGCGCGACGGGGTGAGCTGACCCCCGAGATGGAATTCATCGCCCTCCGTGAGGGTCTGCCGGCCGAGTTCGTCCGCTCGGAAGTCGCGCGCGGACGGGCGATCATCCCGGCCAACGTCAATCATCCCGAACTCGAGCCGATGATCATCGGCCGCAACTTCCTGGTGAAGATCAACGCGAACATCGGCAATTCCGCGGTGTCATCGTCGATCGAAGACGAAGTGGAAAAGCTGCGATGGGCGACGCTCTGGGGCGCCGACACCGTCATGGATCTCTCGACGGGCAAACAGATTCACGACACGCGGGAATGGATCATCCGTAACTCGCCAGTCCCGATTGGCACCGTGCCCATCTACCAGGCGCTCGAAAAAGTGGGCGGTCGCCCCGAGGACCTCACGTGGGAGTTGTATCGCGACACCATCATCGAGCAGTGCGAGCAGGGCGTCGACTACTTCACCGTCCACGCCGGAGTGTTGCTGCGCTACATCCCGCTGACGGCTGACCGCGTCACGGGCATCGTGTCTCGCGGCGGCTCCATCCTGGCCAAATGGTGTCTTGCGCACCACAAAGAAAACTTCCTCTACACGCACTTCCGCGAGCTGTGCGAGATCATGCGCGCCTATGACGTGTCATTTTCTCTTGGCGACGGCCTCCGTCCCGGCTCCATCGCGGATGCGAACGACGAAGCGCAGTTTGGAGAGCTCAAAACGCAGGGGGAACTGACGCGCGTCGCGTGGGAGTACGACGTGCAGGTCATGAATGAGGGCCCCGGCCACATTCCCATACATCTCATCCGCGAGAACATGGAGAAGCAGCTCGAGTGGTGCGATGAAGCGCCGTTCTATACGCTTGGACCTCTCACCACGGACGTCGCACCTGGCTACGATCACATCACGTCAGCCATTGGCGCTGCGATGATCGGCTGGTACGGCACGGCCATGCTCTGCTACGTCACGCCCAAGGAACACCTCGGGTTACCGAATCGCGATGACGTCAAGGCTGGCGTGATTGCCTACAAGATTGCGGCACATGCCGCGGATCTCGCGAAGGGCCATCCTCACGCCCGCCTCTGGGACGATGCCCTTTCAAAAGCGCGGTTCGAGTTCCGGTGGCAGGATCAATTTAACCTGGCCTTGGATCCGGTGACGGCTCGCGCCTACCATGACGAAACGCTGCCTGCCGAAGGCGCCAAAGTGGCCCATTTCTGCTCGATGTGCGGCCCGAAATTCTGCAGCATGGAATTGACGCAGCAGGTGAGGCAGATGGCACAGGCGGGAATGGATCAGAAATCCGCGGAGTTCAGGAAGACGGGAGAGATCTACGTAAAGCAATGATCACGTACGACGCACGGAAGCACAGAAGCGCGGAACAATCCTTGTAATCCGTGCTTCCGCGCTTCCGTGCACCGACCGTCACTCTGGTGTGCCTGGCGGGGCTGGAACAAACTGAATGACGGTCGTGAAGTGTCGCGGTTGTGCGTCGCGTCGGGGATTGGGGTACCCCGCTGACCCTCCCCAGGTGAAGTCCTTGATCGTCACGGTTGGAGGAAACGCCATCGTTTCTTCACGGTAACGGCCAATCTCGAACTGATGCGTCGGCGGAGATTCGAAGAGCACCTCTCCCTTCTGCATGAGCGCGGTGCGGTAGTAACTGACCATCTCCGCAAACGGCGCACCCGCTCCGAACAGATAAAAGCGCTGGCCGCGCCCCGCGTCGTACGACGTGATGAACTGTGCGCCTGGATAGACCGGCGCTCCGAGCGTCGCCTCAGTTGGGACGTCGGATGCCGCCGGCGGTTTGGCCGGAGGAGCAACTCCTGGCTGTGACGGGCGTGGCGGAGGCGAAGCCGGCGTCGTCGGTGCCGGTGGAGTTGGTTTGGGAAACGGTGGCGGCGCTTGTGCGTAGGTCGCCACACATGCCACGGTCATCACGACTGCGAGTCGAAGCTCACGTCCTGCAATCATTGATGGCTATTATAAAACTCGAGTCATGATCGCCGCCCATCGACTTGCCGACTTCTGTTTGAGCCACCAAGAATGGCTGCTGGGCACGATTGAAGCGTTGGTCACTCTCGAATCGCCCACCGACGACAAGGCCGCGGTTGATCGCTGCGGCGCTGAATTGTCGCGGCGGCTCGCTGACCTGGGCGCACGCGTCCAGCAAATCTCCACGACCTCTGCCGGGGATCACGTACGCGCGGAGTTCGGATCCGGCCGCCGGCAACTCCTGCTGCTCGGGCACTTCGACACTGTCTGGCCGGTTGGACAACTTCAGCGCATGCCCTTCACCTGTCGTGGTGACCGCCTCGAGGGGCCAGGCGTGCTCGACATGAAGGCCGGTATCGCCGTCGGCATGCTTGCAACGCGTGCGGTGATCGAATTCGGTCCGCCTCACGACACCCGAATCGTGATGCTCTGGACGACCGACGAGGAGACAGGCAGTGAGACCTCCCGCGCACTGCTGGAGACAGAGGCTCGTGAAAGCGTCGCCGTGCTGGTTCTCGAACCAGCATTGCCGGGAGGCGTGCTGAAAACAAGCCGCAAAGGCTGTGGTGAATACGAGATCGTCGTGAGAGGCGAGGCGGCGCATGCCGGCGTCGATCCCGGCAAGGGGGTTAGCGCCATCAGAGAACTGGCGCGGCAGGTGCTTGTGCTTGAAACCCTCCAGGATCTGGCAAACGGGGTGTCGGTCAACGTCGGCGTGATTGATGGCGGATCGCGTCCCAACGTGGTCGCCGCCCAAGCGCGTGCCCGCGTGGACGTGCGCGCGCCGTCGATGGCTGATGCGCAACGAATCGACGCGGCAATCCGCAACCTGTCGCCGCATCTCGGCGGCGCCACGCTCGAGATAATCGGCGGTTTCGGCCGCCCGCCTATGGAACGC
This sequence comes from uncultured Acidobacteriota bacterium, assembly GCA_963846425.1. GTDB lineage: Bacteria > Acidobacteriota > Vicinamibacteria > Vicinamibacterales > UBA2999 > JACCSI01. The sequence continues at coordinate 1,997,866 of CAWJVW010000005.1, forward strand.
ACCGCCGGCGTGGCGCGGTTGTACGAGGTCGCACAAGCGGCCGGGGCGGATCTCGGTCAGACGATTGCGGAGGGAACGACGGGCGGGGGATCCGATGGAAATTACTGTGCAGCCCTCGGTGTGCCGACCCTCGACGGCCTGGGTGCGCTTGGCGACGGTGCGCACGCGCTCCACGAGCACGTGCTGGTCTCGTCGCTCGTCCCACGTGCCGCCTTGGTTGCACGGATCATCGAGCGAATCATCGAGAGCCTGGCCCCAGACGCGCGACCTCGTGTCTGAGAAGAATCATGAATTCTTGGGGCCGGCCCGCATCAACCATGCTGGGTGCAAAACTGCGGCGAAGTGTCACCCCACTGTGGCAGGACGGCCACATATCGCGGACAACCCCCTGATTTACAGCGACTTGCCTGCTGCCGGGCTGGCCCCGGAATTGCTCTGACCTGGGCAAACCCCTTCAAGGTCCGACGGGACGTCCCGTTGGAACCGAGGGGATCGAGGCATCGTTGGAAGATCTCGACTTAGACCTGACCAAGCTTGCGGAGGGCGCGCAGCGAGTCATCACGCGCGCTGAGGACGAAGCGCGTCGTCGCGGTCAAGAACTGCTCACCAGCGAACATCTGTTCCTAGCGTTCGCGCAGACCGAGTGGCAGCTCTACTCCCGCGTCATGCGCGACCTCACGGTCAGCCCAGACGATTTGCTGAACGCGGTCGCTTCCGCGGTCGAGTCCGTCCCCGCGGTTACGAGCCGCTCCCTCAAGGTGACGGAGCTCACGCAGGAATTGCTGCGTCGCGCCATTCAGCGGGCCGTCTCGGTGGGACGAGAGCAAGCCGAGTCATTCGACCTCTTCGCGGCAATCCTCGAAGAAAGCCAGAGCGGGCCGAGTTTGATTCTTCGGCGGTTCGGCACCGACTGCGACGCTGTCATTGCGCGACTCACGACAATCGTCCACGACGTCGAGCTTCGCGACGAAAAGCTGCGGAAGCGGTACGAGTTGCCGCCGTTCCTCAAGCAATTTGCCATCAACCTGAATCTCCTGGCCCGTCAGGACAAGTTGCCACCCGTGTTTGGGCGGGATACGGAACTCCAGAAGATCATCGAGATCCTGTGTCACCGCGAACGCGCCAACTCGGTGATGCTGGTCGGTGAGCCGGGTGTTGGCAAGACCGCGGTCGCCGACGCGCTGGCCCGGCGCATCGAGATGGAGCCGCAGTCGGTCCCAGCGCAGTTGCGCGATTGCCAGGTCCTCAACCTGCAGATGAACTCGCTGGTTGCCGGCACCATGCTCCGCGGCATGTTCGAGGACCGCATTCAGAACGTGCTCCGCGAGGTTCGCGAGCGCCCCAATTACCTGCTGTTCATCGACGAGGCGCACACGATGGTCGGCGCCGGCTCGGCGCTTGGCGCCCCCTCCGATGCCGCGAACGTTTTCAAGTCCGTATTGGCCCGTGGCGAGGTGCGTATCATTGGTGCGACCACGCTGAGCGAATACAAACAGCACTTGGCCGAAGACGAAGCACTGGCGCGGCGCTTCCGAGTCGTCACGATTCCCGAGCCCACGGTAGACGAAGCTCGTTCGATCCTGGTGCGTCTCCGCCCCCGGTTCGAGCACAACTATTCCGTTCGCATCCTTGACGAAGCGATCGACGCAGCCCTGACGCTGTCAGGCCGATATCAGCGGCACCTCCGTCTGCCGGACAAGGCAATTGGCTGGCTCGACACAGCAGCCGTGCGTGCCGAACTTCGCCGTTCCCGCCAAGTCACGTCCGACGACGTCGCGGCCGTGGTGGCAGACGACGCCCGGATCCCGATGGACATGGTGTTCCGCGAGGTGGGTGAGCGCTTCAAGGATGTTGAAACAGCGCTGGGCCGGCGGGTCATTGGCCAGCGCGAGGCCATTCGCGCGCTTTCGCGCCGATTGGTCCTCAACAAGGGTCCCCTGAAGGACGGGTTCGATCGCCCCGACGGCGTGCTGTTGTTCCTTGGACCAACCGGCGTCGGCAAGACAGAGCTCGCCAAGGCGCTGGCCGAGTTCCTGTTCGGCGACGAAAAGAAAATGATCCGCGTGGACATGTCGGAGTTTCAGGACGGCACGGCCGGGGTCGACAAGCTCATTGGGTCGCCGCGCGGCATCGTCGGATCGGAACGTGGGGGAGTCTTCACCAACCAGTTGCGCGACAACCCGTATTCTGTCGTGCTGCTGGATGAGATCGAAAAGGCCAGCCCCGCACTGTTGAACCTGTTCCTCCAGGCGTTCGATGAAGGCTGGATCACCGACGGCAGGGGCCGTCGCGTTTATCTGAGTGATGCAGTCGTTATCATGACGTCAAATCTAGGCGCGGAGCACTTCCGGAAAATCGAAAACCCACTGGGCTTCCGCAATGCCGAGGTCGGAATCGACGACGTGCGCGGAGAGGTGATGCGGGAGCTCGAGCGGCGGCTTTCGCCGGAATTCCGTAATCGGCTCGACGATGTCATCGTCTTTGCGCCGCTGACGCGAGACGAGGCGGCGCGGGTGGCGAGAATTCAGCTCGATCGCGTGATTGCAACCGCCATCACCCGCGGCAAGGAAGTGGTCGTGACGCCCGAGGCCCTCGACGAGATCGTTCGCCAGGGACACAGCCTCGCGTATGGTGCGAGATTCCTGAAGCGAGTCATCGACGATCGGGTGAAGATTCCGCTGAGTCAAATGTGGGGCGCCAGCAATCGCTTCCGCGTCACCGCCAGGGAAGGCGACATCCTTGTCGAACCAGTGGCGGATCAGTGTCAGGTCGTCACAGGCCAGGGATCAGTGAGCTCTGTGTAGCTTCGCGCTGCGCCGGGGCCGCCTGGCGTGCTTCGGTGTTTCCGCGAGGTGTTTCAGGGTTACGAACCCGCTCAGCCATCCCATAGCGCACCTTCAGCATCGCGAGCGTTCTCTGCACTTGCGATGTGTATTCCTTCGGCGCGCGCTTGCTCGCGTACAACCGATCGTACTGATCGACCATGGCCGGAAACTGACCCGCGAGAAACCGCATGAAGTGCTCGCGGGTACCGCCTTCCAGGAACAACACGTTGGCCCCGATGAAGCGCGCACCGTGGTCGGCGATGGCCTTAACGGTTGCTTCCATCTTCAACGGCGCGGTCGAAAAGCCCGGAACTAACGGCGCCATCAGCACACCCACCTCGATGTTCGCGTCGACCAGGGCCCTCACTGCTCTCAAACGCTGCATCGGATGCGCCGTTCCAGGCTCCAACTGACGCCACACCTCGTCGTCTGTCGTCGGAACGCTGAGACAAACGGTGGCGCCAGCGGCCTTGGTCAGATCCTGAAGGACGTCGATGTCGCGAACGACCATGGGCCCCTTGGTTACGAGCCCGACGGGCGTTCGTCCTGCCGTGAGCGCCTGCAGGGTCCCGCGGGTGAGCTTGTAGTGGCCTTCAATGGGCTGATACGGATCGGTGGCGGTCCCGAGCGCGGCCAATTCGCGCATCCACTTGGGATGATCCAATTCGCGGCGTAGCACTTCGACGAAGTTCGTCTTGACGAAGATGAGCGACGAGAACTCGTCCCCGGATCCCAGCTCGAACTGTGATTGATAGCGTCGCGCGAAGCAGTAGTGACAGCCGTGGGTACAGCCCCGGTACGGATTCAGCGTCCAGGCGAAGGGCATTCCTTCGACATGGTTGAGCGCTGATCGGCAGCGGATTTCCTGGTAACGAGCTTCGTCCGCTCGCCGCTCCGCCTCGGTGAGCGCGGCTGCGCCGCCCGCCTTGACGACGTTCGCGACGTCCCGAGTGGTGAGCAGCCGCGGCCCAAGGTCGAATAAGGGCAGGTTTTGTTCCATGGAATGGACCGTTCTCATTGTTTCGCTTTTTGTTCGTGCCCGTCAAGGGCGGCAGGGCGGTAGGGCAGGTAGGGGAATCACGCCCCGCCCTAAATCAGATACGCCAACGCAAATCCGATCTGCGCCACGAACATCATTCGATACATGTGTGCCCACGACACATGGTTCTCTTCCACGGCGAGCTCTTCCGGGCGACGAAGCATCAGATAGCAGACGTAGAGTCCATAGAGCGTCATGAAGAGGCCAAGCGCCTGTAACAGCAGGAAGTTGCCCGTGAGGATACCGAGGGCCGAACCGATGTTGATCATGATGAACGGCACGACAAAAGAGGGCGAGATCATCCATGCCGCACGTCTCACGCCGTACTGAATCGGGAGCGTCCGGCACCCGCCGAGCCGATCGCCCGACATGTCCGCGAAGTCCTTGGTCGTGGTCGCGCCAAGCAGGAACAACCCGAATATCGCGCCGATGTACCACGGCTCGGTGCCCATGATGGTCTTGACGGCCGACCACCCCGCAACTTTCAACAGTACGCCACGCGGGATGGCGATCGTGACGTTGGCCCAGATGCCGAGGCGCTTTGTCCGAAGCGGCGGCATCGAGTAAATGAATGTGCAGACCACGGCGACCAGCACGATCCAGAAGCACTCATGGCGTCCACCAGGCGCGACGAGCCACGCCAGAATCAGCGCGAGCACGTATGTCACCGCGGTGAATACCCAGGCATTCGTGATGCTCAACCGACCGCTTGGCAGCGGGCGCTTGGGTTTATTGATGCGGTCGATCTCGAGGTCGTAGATTTGATTGAGGGCGTTGTTGCCCGCATTGAGCACGGCGGCCATCAGCGCACCAATTAGCGGATAAACGACGAGAGCTGGCGACCATGGTTCGGGCGGGGCCGCGCCGATCGCCGTCACTGCGCCCGAGAAAAACCCCAGCGCCGGCGCGACGAGAGTAAACGGCCTTCCAAGCTCGAGATAGAGACGCGGATTCGGCATCACGTCAGCCGGCCGGCCAGTCTCGCGCACCACCAGACCGCGAGCGCGGCAGCAGCCGCCGTATTGAGAAAATTCAGGGTGTTGTTGTCGAGAATGCCATCCGCCTCAAAGCGAGTCGCAAGCGCGCTCTCTATAAAAGCCGCGCAGGTGCACGCCAGCACGATTGGTAAGACGAACGTGGACGGGATTAACAACATCGCCGCTGCGGGCGCGACCATCAGCGCGGCCGCTAACACGCCTGCGAGCGTCCCAACGATGCTGGCCGCCCCAGGTGTTCCCGGCGGCACCGGATGCCATGTGGGAAACGATCGCGGTGTTCCTCCCCACGCTTTGCCGATCTCGCTGGCCACCGTATCGCTGGCGCCAGCCGCAATCCCCGCAACGAACCATGCGCCGGTGAGCTCCAACCCCCAGTCGAATGAAAACAACTCGAGCACGGCGCCCAGAGTCCCGACCAGGCAGTTCGCGACGATGTTTCCAATGCCGCGTCGTTCGCCACGTGCTTCTTCGCCGCTGAGTGCGGCCTTTCGCGAACGGCCCGCGCGCGAGCTCAACAACGTCAACGCGAGCGCAATCGCCAGTACCAGCAGCCCGGCGAGATAAAGTCCGGCGTAGATCACGCTGGCGAACAGAACGCCCACCAGAGCTCCTCCTGCGGTGAGGTTTCCCGCCCTCCAGGCGACCAACGCTAACGGGATGCTGACGATCACCCCAATCGTGAGGTCGAGGGCGAGGTTGTTCGCTGGTCCGACCCAGTTGAACTGGGCGACGAACCACAGGACGGCGCCGGCAGATGCAGGCACTGAGAGGTTGTCATCGACGCCGATCGGCAGCGTCTCGACAAGGCCGGCAACGATCGCCGCGAGGACGGGCGCCCATATGCTAAAGAGAAGCGGCGGGTTGGGTGTGACCGCGGGCGCGACCCAGAGACTCAGGGCCACGGCTCCGACCGATCCAGCAAGGACGAAGGCGATCAGTCCGGCCCAGCTCTTCTCTGAGTTCCACGGCAGGCGCCGGCCACCGATCGAGGTTCCCGCGAGTGTCGCGAAGCCGTCACCGAACGCCATCACACCCCAGGCGGCGGCTACGATGTCCAAACGCGTCGAGAATACGAGGACGAGCAGAAGAACTGACAGCGGGTAGAACAACACGCCTGCGCGAATGCCCCGCTTGTCGGTCGCCCGAATGATCCCCGGGGCCACGCGTGCAAGGGCGAACGCGTTGAAGCCGAGTGCGACCAGCGCGAGGCCCGCGGCTTGCGGCCAGGTGAGATACCGCAGGAGCACCGCAAAGCCCGCCATTGTGACGTGGAGGACCTGCCGCCGCGTCTCCGAGTAGGGCGTCACTGCTTATCGTCTTTGCCGGCGGCGCGGCTCGCCAGCAGCCGTCTCATACCGTCGGACAGCGGGCGAATGCGATACCCGAGATCCCGCTCCGCGAGGCTGCTGTCGAGCGGCCAGTCATGTCCGAAAATCTCGACGGCGCCACGTGTCAAGAGGGGCGCTGCATGAAACAATCGCGCGCGCAACTCCTCCACCACACCGATCGCGGTCGCCACGCCCGACGGAATCCGTAGCGGGCGTGGGGTCCCCACCAGGGCTTCAACGATTTCGAACACTCGCATCAGAGGCAGATTCTCTCCGCCGAGCGCATAGGCGCTTCCCGGCGCGGCTCGCTCCGCGGCTCGCACATGCGCCTCCGCCACGTCCTCAATCCAGGCGCACGACCAGATGTGTTCGGCGCCAACGATGCCCGGAAGCCGTCGGCTCAAATGGTCCTCTACGAGGCGTCCGACGAGGTTGCCTTCGGTCGAGACGCCGGGACCATAAATCACCCCGGGATACAACCGCACGATCGCCGCGCCGCGTGCCGCGGCGGCCTCCGACTCGCGTTCAGCCAGCACCTTTGTTCGTTGATAGTCGTTTGCCACAATCGCCGTGGAACGCCCGGAGGGTGGCAGGGCGAGAAACGACGATGTGTGAACGAGCCGCAACCCGCGACGCGCTGCGACGTCCAACACATTGCGAAGGCCGCCGACATTGATTTCATCGAAGTCCTCGCGACGCTCCCGCCAGAGCGCGACGAGCGCGGCGAGATGGCAAATGACGTCGCAGCCTTCGGCGGCGCGATCGACAGCGGCCGTATCGCGAACATCCGCGTCGATGGTTCGAGCTCCGAGGCCGCTGCGACTGGCCGCTCGAGACAGCACGACAGGCTCGTGTCCTGCCGTCGTTAGGGCCTTCACGACAGCTCGGCCGAGGTAGCCCGTTCCTCCCGTCACCAGTACGCGCATCACGTCTCGCGGATCCGATGTCTCCAGTATTCAAGCAGATCGTCGACGGTCGTCTCGAACGGAATTCGCGGCTCCCACCCTGTATCCGAGGTCAACTGCTGATGATCGCCGACGAGCAAAGGGACATCGTTCGGCCTGAACCGCGTTGGATCCTGTGCAACGCGCACACGTTTGTGCGCCTTGGCGATGAAGATCTCGACGAGATCGCGGATCGACCGCCCATGTCCTGAGCACACGTTATAGGGTTTCCCCGGCGTGGCCGCCTCCATCATCGCCACGTACGCGCGGACGGTGTCGCGCACGTCGGTGAGATCTCGCTTGGGCTCCAGATTTCCCATTGACAGGACCGGCGCTTGCCGCCCCTCCTCGATGAGCGCGATCTGCCTGGCAATACCCGATGCAACAAAAGACGGATCCTGACGCGGGCCCACATGATTGAACGACCGCGCGATCAAGGTGGGCAGCCCGTCGGTGTCCCAGGCACGCTTCGCCAGCATCTCTTGTGCGAGTTTGCTCGTCGCATAGGGGCTGGCCGGCCCGATCTCATCATCCTCCCGAATGGGCCGTTCTTGTGGACGGTAAATCATGGCCGATCCCGACACGAACACTCTTGGACTGAGGTTCGCCGCACGCAGGCCCTCGAACAGGTTGTGGGTGGCGAGCACGTTGCCCTGGTAGGTCTCCGCGGTGTTGTGCCAGGACTCGGCAACGTGGGCCGCGCCGGCGAGGTGATAGATGGCACCCGGCTGAAGGGCGGCAAGCGCATGTGCCACAGCCGCGCGATCGAGCAATTCCACGGGCGTCCACGTGACGCTCGGACGCGGAATGACGGATGGGAAGTCCGGACGGTACCAACCGACAATCGACGTCGAGTCTCGGTCGAGCAGGTCGAGCAGATGGCTGCCAACGAAGCCAGCAGCGCCGGTCACGAGAATCGGAGCCGCCATGTCTTGTGTTACGACCGGCGCTCGTACTGCGCCGCGTAGTAGGCCTTGTAGGCGGGGTCATTGTCCTTGATGGGGCGCCACCACCACTCGTTGCCGCGGTACCACTTGATGGTGTCAGCGAGCCCCTGCTCGAAAGCGACCTGGGGCGCCCATCCAAGTGCGCGCAGCTTCGACGTATCGAGCGCGTACCTGCGATCATGACCCGGCCGGTCGGGGACAGGCTTGATGAGTGACGTCGGCTTGTCCATCAGCTCGAGGATGCGATGGGTCAGTTCGACGTTTTTCACCTCGTTGCCGCCACCGATGTTGTAGACCTCGCCGTTTTTTGCAACATCGATCAGGTGATCCACGGCACGGCAGTGATCGAGCACGTGCAGCCAATCCCGAACATTGCCTCCATCTCCGTACAGCGGCACCGGAATGTTGTCGACCAGGTTGGTGACAAAGAGCGGAAGCACCTTTTCGGGAAACTGATAGGCGCCGTAGTTATTCGAGGCGCGCGTGACGATCACCGGCACGTTATACGTGGCAAAGTAGCTGTAGGCCAATCGGTCGGCGCCAGCCTTGCTGGCCGAGTACGGGTTGCGGGGCCGCAACTCGTCGCGCTCCGTGCTCGCCCCCTCCGGCACACTCCCGTACACCTCGTCTGTCGAAATCTGAACAAAGCGCTGCAGACCACTGGCACGGCGCGCGGCCTCGAGCAGGACGAACGTGCCTTCGATGTCCGTCCGGATGAAATCGCCTGCCGCCATGATTGAGCGATCGACGTGAGTTTCAGCGGCGAAGTGAACCACGATGTTGGCTCGTTCGACGAGAGGGCTGGCCATGCCACTGTCGCAGATGTCGGCATGCACGAAAGTGTGGCGCGGGTGGTCCATCACATCGTGCAGGTTTTCGCGGCGGCCGGCGTACGTCAGCTTGTCGAGCGTGGTGACATGCCAGTCGGGGTGGGTCTGCAGCGCGTAGCGGACAAAATTGCTGCCGATGAACCCCGCACCGCCCGTGACGAGCACTTCAACCATCTTTTCGCGTCCAGTCGTAAGGGAGCGTCCCATGCGGATCGAGCCGATACTCGTCAGGCTCGGCGTAGTGATAGGGCTCCGTCGGTAGATTCAAGACCATCGACATCTCGGTACTGATGCATTTCCACCCGTGATACACGAGCGGGGGAATCTGCACCAGCGTGCGGTTTTCAGCGCCGAGAAAGAATTCGTTGATGGCGCCGTTGGTGGGCGACCCCTCGCGTGTGTCCACGAGCACGAGCTTGATCATCCCGCTGAGACAGGCAAAGTTGTCGGTCTGGTGCCGATGATAGTGCCAGGCCTTCACGACTCCTGGATAGGTCGCCGACACGTACGCCTGGCCAAACTTCGAGAACAACTCGCTCTCGTCCGCCCGCAGAACTTCCATGAGCCATCCGCGCTCATCGGGAATCATCCGCAGCGGCTTCACTTTCACGCCTTCGATGCGCGGCGCCCGTACGGCCGGTGTCACGTACCGAGTTGGTGTAGTGCTCACGTCGACTCCTCTACCAGCGAATCCAGACTTCCGAATTGTCGCCCAGCATGAATCGGTAAGCCGATGGCTTGACGGGCACGCGCGAAATCCTGACGTTCTTGCCGATCAGGCTGTCGGCGACGCGAGTCCCCAGGTCGTGAATTCGTGAGCCTTCCAGAATGATGCTGTGCTCGACCTCTGAATCACGAATCTCGACGTCGTTCCCAATTGATGTAAACGGCCCCACGTACGCATGGGTGAGACGTGCACGTGCGCCGATGATGGCAGGGCCACGGACGACCGTGTGCTCGAGGACCGCTCCCGGCTCGATGACGACTTTCCCCTCGACGCGTGATTGTTCGTCAACCGTTCCCTCGACGCACCGTTCGAAGGTATCGAGGATCAGGCGGTTCGCTTCGAGCATGTCCTCGAGCTTCCCTGTGTCTTTCCACCACCCATCAACCAGGTGTGGTGTCACCGTGAGCCCGTGATCGATGAGGTCCTGAATGGCATCGGTGATTTCGAGCTCGTTCCGAAAGCTCGGCTTGATCCGCTTGACCGAATCAAAGATAGCCGCGCCGAACATATAGACGCCGACCAGCGCGAGGTCGCTCTTCGGTTCTTTGGGCTTTTCAACCAGCCGCGTGACTCTGCCGTTATTGAGTTCCGCGACGCCAAACATCTGCGGATCGGAGACGGGCGTGAGCAGGATCTGTGCGGCGGGCTGCAGCCGCGTGAACTGTTCGACGAAGGGCACGATGCCTTTGTTGAGCAGGTTGTCGCCGAGGTAGACCACAAACGGCTGGCGGTCGATGAACGACTCGCTGATCAGGACGGCGTGCGCCAGGCCCCGCGGTGCGTCCTGCTCAATATAGGTAATCTTGGTGCCCCAACGCGATCCGTCGCCAACCGCCTCACGGATCTCGGCCTGCGTATCGCCCACGACGATGCCGATTTCACGGATTCCCGCTTCTGCGAGCGCCTCGATGCCGTAGAACAACACGGGCTTGTTGGCAACGGGGACGAGCTGTTTGGCACTCGTGTAGGTCAGGGGCCGCAGGCGGGTGCCCCTGCCGCCGCTCAGAATCAGACCTTTCATGTAGCGGCCGTTGATCTTACTTCACCCGCTGACCGAATCGCGGTTGGCCGGGTTTCTCCTGCTTCAGTTTGCGCCCAGAGCCCCACGACGTACAAGGGTCAGTAGCGCGCGCCGCCGAAGGCGCCAAAGAAATTCGAGAACGTGCCGATACCCGCCAGCGTGAACGACAAATTGAAGCGGCGGTCTTTGGGAATCGGAAAGCCGACGAAGCTCGGAAAATTGAACTCCTGGTACTCGATGGCCAGCCCGCAGCACTGCGCGTTGTAGAAGCCGATCCAACGCTGCTGAATCACATACTTGCGGCCGATGTCCCAGTTGAGAAACGCGGATCCCCCAGTCTTCCCACCCATGAAATTGAGCGTCGTCGAGGCATTCAGCGCGTTGTTTCTCGTTGTCGCGTCGATGCGGCTCGTGCTCCAGCCGATCGATGTTTGTGCCGCGCGGTACGTCGTGCTGCCAGTGGCATTGAAACCCTGGACGACACCGATCTGGCTGTCGTATTCGAGCCGGAGCGTCCCGGTGCTGAGCGCCGTCGGAGCAGCACGCACGGTCACGGCAATAGGCGAGAAGCTGCTCGCCGGACGAAAGCCGTAGCTCGACTGATACGTCGTGTCAAAACGGCTGGCAAGCGGATCTGTGTAGTAGCTCTGCGTCAGGGCAATGCTGAGCAACTCGCGTGGTGCGCTGGCCGCCGATGCAGCCGCCGCATCTGAAGGCGCCTTGCGAACGAGAATCCGGTTGGTCAATCCGTAGTTGACGCGTGTGACGCCGCCCACGATGAAATCGTACGAGCCCGCGATCAGGGGCACGCTGTCCTGACCGTCGAAGTTCGTGATGCGCTGAAAGTTCACGTTGGGCTCGACGACGTGTTTCAGCCGATCGGCAAGCGCATTGTTTGGTGTGAAGACCTTGCTGAACACGGGCCCCGTGAGATCCGCGCGCAGGTCGAAGTAGCGCCGCGTCAGCCCGACAGGCACTTGCAGCCCGTCGGGGTCCAGACTCTCCGTGAAGCGAGTATGCCGATATGAGGCCGTACCGTTCACGTTGAGGAACGGCCACGTCGTCAGTGCAGCGCGGATGGTCGGCGTCAGATCGAGTCGACCGAGACTCTTGTCGATTTCTGCCACCTCCGTTCGTTCCTGGTACAGGATCCGGCTCGCCTCGCTGTTGAACGCGACGTAGATCGGGAGCAGGCCAAGGCGCTTGCTCGAAAGGTTTGCCGTAATCGAAGGCGTGTAGCCGTTGACAATTGAATCGGTCTGTGTCGAGAACAACTCGCTTTGGCGGAAATTACCCGTGACACTGACGCCCGACCAGGCGCCGGTCACGCTGCCTTCGACTGTCCGTTGCCGGCGCGACGCCTCGTAGATGTTGGTGTTGTAAAGCTGCTGAGTGGTCAGGTGGGAAAAGTAGTCGACGCGCATGCGGGCGCGAATGCCACCGGGGAGCGGCTGCGCCGCTTCGCCACGAATCTCGTAGCTGCGACGTGCGGGCGTGAGCGTCTGGCCGCCACCCGCTCCGAGGACTGCGGTTTCGTTCTCCCAGAGCCAGTACGACTTGAGATATCCTTCGGCGCCGGGAGCAGCCGCGTATCGATACTCGGCGCCCGTGCCCTGCCCGGTTTTCGTGAACCAGTCGTGCATGAAGGTGAGGTCCTGACTTCGATTCATCGCCCAGAAGAACGCATTGCTCACCGACTGGCCACGATAGGTCGATCGGCCGTAGGTCGGGAGCAGAAAGCCGGTCGCGCGATCGTCACTCTGAATCGGATAGTACAAGATGGGCAGGTAGAACACGGGCACGTCTTTGACGCGCACGACCGCGTTTCGCAAGATCGCGTAGTCCTCGAGATTGATCGTGGTGCTGCCGCTCACAATCTCCCAGCGAGGTGTCGGCTGAACGCACGTGGTGAAGCCGCCCTTCGAAACCTTGTAGCGGTCCTCGCCGATTTTTTCGATGGTCTCACCGTAGAAATAGATGTCGGGCTCGAGCGTGCCGAACATGCTCTTGTCTTTGACGGCGCGATCGCCGAGCGACGCCAGCCCGGACGCCGCGTAAAACGTCCCGAGGCTGGTTTTGGTGTTGAAGACTACGCGCTCGGCCGACAGCCGAGCTGTCGGTGACACCAGGAGCACATTGCCGACTGCTTCGAACTCGCCGGTCTTCACATTCCAGATCAGTTCGTCGGCGAAGATCTGCTGCCCGACGTTTGGACCAGTTCCGTTGACCTCGACCTCTCGCATCAGCCGAATACGTTCGGCGTCGATCTGCTCGAATGAAAACTGTTTGGTGTCCCAGCCAGGAATGAGCTGCGCAGCGGATGGCCGTGGTGCCGCAGCCAGCCCCAGGATCACGAGCGATATTCGAATGAATGCGCGTGGCGGCATGATTGATTGCAAAAGACAAACAGCGTAGAGGCCGCTCCCTTAGGGCGGCCGAAAGCACAAGGCACAACGCAAAGCAGGCGGCTCTCGAAGAATAACGAAGTATCACAGGCCTCACAAGCTCAGAGCGGATGATCGACAGACGTGGCGCCGGCCGCGACGAGCCGTGCACGGGTCGGTCCGGCAAGAAAAATCGAGCCGGCGACGACAGCGTGAGCATTGCCATCCAGCGCGACTGTAACCGCTTGCTCCGCGTCGCCGACGCTCACGACGCGCGTCGCTGGCCATGCTCGCGAGATGCGTGCGGCAAGCTCCGCAGCTCGTGTGCATCGTGCCGACCTGACTTCAGTTGCGACAAACGTTGACGCCGCCGGTGCGAGGGCACGCACGATGCCATCGATGTCTTTGTCCTGCATTACCGCGAGCACGATTGGCAGCGGCGTGACTCGTGCAGCGTGGAGGTAATCACCCAGCGCTTCGGCGCCGGCTGGGTTGTGTGCGGCGTCGATCAAAACGTGGCCTGTCGGCTCGAGACGAAGCCACTCCAGACGACCCGGCCAGCGCACTTCTGACAACCCGGTCATGATGTCATCCGACGTGGCGTCGATGCCGCGCTCCCGGCAGACTTCCAACGTTCGCACCGCCACGACGGCATTGCCGATCTGATGCGCTCCATTGAGACCGAGGGTCACACGCCGGTATTTCGCATTCGGTGTGCGGAGTACGACCGATGCTCGTCCGTCATGGAGCTCTGTTTGGGCGACGAGATCAAGCCCGGCTTCAACCAGGGGCGCGCCCCGGCGATTTGCCTGTGTCGCGACAACTTCGCGAGCAACATTCGGCAGGTTGCCAACGACGACCGGGATTGAGGGTTTGATGATGCCGGCCTTCTCAAAGGCAATCTGCTCGAGTGTCGAGCCCAGATGCCGCTCGTGATCGAGCGCGATGGACGTAATCGCCGCAACGGCTGGTGTCAGAACGTTCGTGGCATCAAAGCGCCCACCGAGACCGACCTCCACGACGGCGGTTTCCACGCCGCATCGCCGGAAGATCTCGAAGGCCATCGCGGTCGTGACCTCGAAAAACGTGGGCCACGTATGCAGCGCGCCGGTCGCCCGAAGGCGATCGACGACGGTCAGGACGTCGGCGGCAGCCTCGTCGAAGCGGGCGGCATCGATGGGCTCGCCATCGATCGCAATTCGTTCTTCAATCCGGCTGAGATGCGGCGACGTGTAGCGTCCTGTGCGATGGCCGGCCGCACGCAGGCCGCGCTCCACCATCGCCGTAACCGAGCCCTTGCCATTGGTCCCGGCCACATGCACAGCGCGCCATGCGGTATCGGGCCTGTCGAGGGCGGCGAGAATCAGTTGGATATTGTCGAGACCGAGCTTGATACCGAAATGTTCGAGCGCGAACAGCCGCTCACGCGGGGTCATTGTGCGGTCGTCATGAATCGAAGCGCGCGCGCGATCGCCGGTTTCAGCTCACGGCGGTCGACGACCATGTCGAGCATCCCGCGCTCGATCAGGAATTCGCTGCGCTGAAATCCTTCGGGCAGCTTCTGGCGGATGGTTTGCTCGATGACGCGCGGCCCGGCAAAGCCGATGAGCGCTTTCGGCTCGGCGATGTTGACGTCGCCCAGCATGGCAAAGCTCGCCGTCACGCCGCCAGTCGTCGGATCGGTCAGCACCGAAACGTATGGAAGCCGGGCGCGATCGAGGCGAGCAAGCGCCGCCGAAACCTTTGCCATCTGCATCAGCGACAGCGCTCCTTCCATCATCCGCGCGCCGCCAGAACAGGACACGATGACCAGCGGCAGCCGGCGCTCGAGCGACGTTTCGGCCGCACGAACGAGCTTCTCGCCCATCACCACGCCCATGCTGCCGCCGATGAACGCGTACTCCATGGCGGCCACGACCACCTCGATGCCCTCGATGCGGCCCACGCCCACGATGATCGCGTCGGGCAGGCCCGTTGCGGCACGCCCCGCCGTCAGTCGCTCGCGATACGGCTTGGTATCGGTAAACGCCAGCGGATCATTCGAGCTGAGATTGGCGTCCTGCTCGACCCAGTGCTCGCCGTCGAAGAGGGCGAGGAGACGTTCTCGCGCGGTCATCCTGAAGTGGTGACCGCACTTGGTGCAAACGCTCAAGCTCTTGACCAGGTCCCTCGTATAGATGATCGCGTCGCATTCGGGACACTTGACCCACAATCCCTCGGGAACGCGGCTGGCCTTGTCGGGCGCGGCAATTGGCTTGCGCGCTTTCTTGAACCAAGCCATGGGGGGAGCTTAACAAAAGTCACAAGGCAAAAGGCAAAAGTCGACACGGCGCGCGAGCCTTTTGTGCCTTTTTCCTTGTGCCTTAACCCCTTCCTGTCCGGGGCACATAATACTGTGTCCCCCTCCCCATCCCATCGATCTGGCGCACGAGATCGTCGAGCGCGTCGTCGCTCGTTTCGGGATCGAACTGCGACGTCTCCACGACGAGAAGAGGCGTGGTTGTGTAGTGGAAGAAAAAGTGCTGGTACGCCTCGTTCAATTCGCGGAGGTATTCGGCATCAGGCTGCGGAACCTGCTGTTCGGGATCCGCAGGCTGGTCCTTGAGACGCCGAAGCAGGACCTCGGTCGGCGCCTGCAGATAGATCACGAGGTCCGGCGCCGGAATGTCTTCCGCGAGCAGTTCGAACAGCCGTTGATAGATGAAAAGCTCGTTGTCGTCGAGGTTGAGATACGCGAAGATCTTGTCGCGGTCGAACAAGTAATCGCAAACGACGGTGTGCTGGAACAGGTCGGCCTGCCGTAAGGCCGTGAGCTGGCGATGTCGATTCAAAAGGTAGAACAGCTGCGCTTGCAAGGCGGCGCCAGGGCGCTCGTTGTAGAAGTCAGCCAGGAACGGATTCTCGGCGTCTTCGAGCACGGTGCTGCCATCGATCCGCTCAGCCAGCCGCTCCGCAAGCCGCGTCTTGCCAACGCCGATCGGGCCTTCGATGGCGAGGTACCGAAACGCCACGTGAAGCTGGAGTATATAAACCCGCGGCAAACGAGCGCAAGCGCGCGTGATATCGTTTCGACTAGTTGCTGCTCCTTCCGATGAGAGGCCTCAGTGCGCATCGATCGACTCGACCTGCGGCTCTGCCGCCTTCCACTCGTGAGCTTCTTCGAAACCAGCTTTGGCCGCAGTTATGACCGTACGTTCCTCCTTGTTCGACTCGAGGGCGAGGGTCGCGAGGGCTGGGGTGAGGTGGTCGCTGAGGCCAACCCGTACTACAGCAGCGAAACCACCGAGACCGCCTGGCACATCATCACTGAGTTTCTCGCGCCGCGTGTCCTAAGCCGCTCGTTCGATCATCCGCGAGAGCTCTTCGACGTGATGCGCCCGATACGTGGCCATAACATGGCGAAGGCCGGCCTCGAGATGGCAGCGTGGGATCTTTACGCGCGCCTGCTCGGAGAACCCCTGAGCCGTGTGCTCGGCGGCACGCGCGCCCGCATCGCCTCAGGCGTGTCGGTTGGCATCCAGGACTCGCTCGCTCAACTGAAGGAGAAGATCGATCGGGAGCTCGCAGCCGGGTACCAGCGAATCAAGATCAAGATCAAACCCGGCTGGGACCTCGCGGCTGTCGAAATGGTGCGCACCGCCTTTGGCAGCGTGCCGCTCATGGTTGACGCCAACGCGGCGTATACCCTGGCCGACGCCAGTCACCTCGCGGCACTCGACGTCCATCAGCTCATGATGATCGAGCAGCCCCTCGACTACGACGATGTGAGCGATCATGCGGAGTTGCAGAAGTCGCTCACGACACCCATCTGCCTTGACGAGTCGATTCACACGGTGAACGTCGCGCGCGATGCGATTGCCGCCGGCGCCTGCCGGATTATCAACATCAAGCCGGGACGCGTGGGTGGACATCGCGAATCAATCCGGCTCCACGACTTGTGCGCCGCACACGGCATCCCCGTCTGGCACGGCGGGATGCTCGAAACGGGCATTGGCCGGGCGCACAACATTCACCTCGCCAGCCTGCCCAACTTTTCACTCCCCGGCGATATTGCCGCCAGCAAGCGGTACTGATGAGCCGGATCTGATCGACCCGCCCATCGAGGTTGCCTCGGACGGCACCATCGTGGTGCCGGAAGCGCCAGGCATCGGTGTGCGGATCGTCGCCGATCGGGTCGAGCGCGCCACGCTGCGTGCCGTGTCGCTCGACCACTCGAAGCTCACCACTGCATGATGCTGCCTCAATTCCTTCGGCTCGCCGTAGCGAGCGTGACTCTTGCCGTGCTCGCCGCGTGCGCGTCGGCGCCGCCCGCGACGCCTCCACGGCGGGAGCCACCAAGCTTCGAGGAGAAAATGGGGTGGATTCTTCGCCTCGAAGAAGATCGCATCCTCGACATCCCCGCGCCGCCCGCTCCGCCACCTGTGGTGCCCACAGGCCGAGCTCGCCGTACGCCGGTCGCGACACCGCCCCCGCCGCCACGACCCGACTTGATCGCGCTCTTGAAGGACGGCGAGGCCCGAATCCGCAGACGAGCCGCGCTGGCCGTCGGACGAACCCGTCTTGCGGCGGGCGTTGCACCGCTCGCTGCGGTGCTGTCCGCGGACGCCGATCCGGAAGTGCGACAGATGGCCGCATTCGCGATGGGGCTCATCGGAGATGCGTCCGCGGCCGACGCCCTGATCGCGGCCCTGGCTGATGCCAATCCACTCGTGCAGGGGCGAGCCGCCGAGGCGCTGGGCTTGATCGCTCACAAGGCGGCCGCCGAGGCGATCGCCGCCATGATGGCGGTCCATACGAAAGCCGGCGCCCTCAGCGGTATTGCACCCGATGACCTCGACCATCCCAAAGCGCCGGCGGTGGAAGCTGTCCGGCTGGGCATGTACGCGCTGGTGCGCCTGACTGCCTACGAATCGCTGGCTTCGGTGTTGATTGATGGCAGTGGCAGCCCGATCAGCCAATGGTGGCCGGTGGCGTATGCCTTCCGGAGAATTGCCGACCCCAGAGCCGGCCCGGTGCTGCTGTCGTTGCTCCAATCACAAGGATCGATGACGCGGGCCTTTGCCGCACGCGGTCTCGGCGTCGTCAAGGAACAACGCGCGGTTGCGCCCCTTGTGGCGATTCTCGCCAACGACGGCGAGGTCACCAACGTTCGAATCGAGGCGGCGCGGGCGCTTTCCGACCTCGCCGCGCCGGAAGCTGCGGAAGCCCTCGCGAAAGTGATCAAGACGCCCAAGCTGGACCCGAACCTGCGCCTCGAAGCCGTCACGGCGCTGGGGCCGCTACAGGCGTCCGGAAGCGCGGATCTGTTCGTGGACTTGCTGACCGAAACCTCGCCGTCCCTGCGAGCGGCGGCGCTGACCGCGCTGGCGCGCACGGACACAGAGACTTTTTTGACGGTCCTCTCAGGGATTGAGCCGGATCTTCACTGGAGCGTCCGTGCGGCTGTAGCGTCGGCACTGGGAGGGCTCGACGCGGAGCGGGCGCGCCCACGGCTGACGCTGATGCTGCAGGACACCGATCAGCGCGTGATTCCGGCGGTGCTGACGGCCTTGGTGGCGGCCGGCGCGGAGGATGCCGAAGCAGTACTGCTCGACCGGATCGACGTCGAGGACCACGTTGTCCGGATGGCCGCAGCCAATGGTCTTGTGCGAATGAAATCCCGGAAGGCGGTCGACGCCCTCGTTCAGTCGTATGAGCGCGCCGACAAAGATCCGACGTACGTGGCGCGCGCGGCAGTGCTGGCGGCCCTTACCGAGCTCGATCCGGCTGCTGCACGGCCGCTTCTCGAGCGGGCGTTGAAGGATCACGACTGGGCCGTGCGGGTGCGGGCGGCAGCCTTGCTCCGCAAGATTGATCCGGCAGCCGACGTCGCGGCGATTCGACCGGCGCCGGCGGCCCCCCTTGCGGAACTCAACAACCTGCCACCGCTCATCAATCCCTCCGTGTCGCCAATGGCGTACATCGATACCGAGAAGGGAATGATCCAGATCGAACTTGCGGTCATCGACGCGCCCCGCACGGTCGCAAACTTCGTGTCACTCGCCAGCAAGAGCTTTTTCGGCGCCACCCCGTTTCATCGCGTCGTCCCGAACTTCGTCGCGCAGGACGGCGATCCGCGAGGCGATGGCGAGGGTGGTCCGGGGTATACCATCCGGGATGAGATCAACCAGCGCCCGTATCTGCGCGGAACCGTGGGGATGGCGCTCGACTGGGAAGATACCGGTGGGAGCCAGTTCTTCATCACACATACGCCCCAGCCTCATCTCGATGCGCGGTACACGGTGTTTGGTCGGGTCGTTGCCGGCATGGAGGTGGTCGATCAGCTGATGCAATGGGATCAGATTCGGTCGGTGCGAGTCTGGGATGGAGTGGCGTGGGTCGGTTCAACTTCGCCCGACCAACAATAAAAAAGGGGGGCGACCAGTGGCCACCCCCCTTGATCTCTTGATTGGCGAAGCGTCGTTAGCGCTTCTTCGCCTTCTTGGCCTTCTTGGCCGCCTTCTTTGCCTTCTTCGCCATTGGTCTAATCCCCCCCTTCAGGTTGGGTTGATGCGGAAGGTAATGCCGCGCCACCGCGGTCGCCTCTGCCGCCTGGCACTCAGCCCGCGCGTGCCGGCTCCTTCACGCTCTGTTACGCGCTTGCTGTCGCGCGCCATGTGTGCCCTCTGGCTTGGGCTCAGGGCAGAAGAAAAGGTGGGGCAGTGCTCGGAAGAGACCGCCCCATTTCAGAGCGGCCAGTCTTACTTCTTCTTCGCCTTCTTGGCCTTCTTGGCCGCCTTCTTTGCTTTCTTCGCCATTGGTCCTCCTGAAGGGGTTCGGCTCGTGCCTGATGGCGACATCGCTTGTCGTGCTGAAGTCCCGCGTTTGGGTCTCAGTGGTTCACAAGCCGTTGTCTGAGCGTTCCACCCTCATACCAGATGTAGATTATGGGCGAGAAAATCATGATGTCAAGCACAAAGCGTAGTCGCTTGTCAAAACTTTGGCTGTTCGACCCGCTCGGACGCAAGCCTAAACGAAGTCTTCGAGTCAAATCGGCCACGCTGCCTGATCACATCTCGCCCACGAGCACGCACGACGCACGCGCGATCGATTCGAGGCGCGTCGCTCATTGGGAAATGTCGGCTCACCTCGGGAAGATCTGTAGTGAGCGCGCTCATGGGGAACGAACAACGAAGAACGAAGAACGCAGAACGCAACAAGGAACGAGGAAGGAACGAGGAACCATGAACGCAACCGCGAACGCCTTGGGATCGATCGTCGTTCCTAGTTCTTCGTTCTCAGATCGTACAGCCGCTGCCTCGCGCGGGAGGCTGCTCCATGCGGGCGCGCGGGCTGCTCTGCAACCAGCGCGCTGAGGAGATCGATCGCACGTGCGCGGTCGCCAAGTCTGTCGAGCTGGGAGGCCATGTTCAGCCGCGCGCGCACCGATGCCAGTTCTGGTTCGTGCACGGCACGTGCGGTGGCGAGTTCGAGAAGGCGAGCCGATGCGGTGTAACTCGCCACGGCGTCATGGAAGTACACGTCGTGAATCTCGGCTTCGATGTGATGGAACAACGGGTTGTGCGGATAACGTGCCTGGAGGCCCTGCACCAGGGCAAGCGCGTC
Source organism: uncultured Acidobacteriota bacterium (assembly GCA_963846425.1). Lineage (GTDB taxonomy): Bacteria > Acidobacteriota > Vicinamibacteria > Vicinamibacterales > UBA2999 > JACCSI01. The sequence continues at coordinate 2,018,514 of CAWJVW010000005.1, forward strand.
CCGGAAGCGCTTCTCGTACCGCAAATAAATGAAGTGGAGCTGGTAATCGGCCTCGCCCCGCACGAGATGCCCGCGCTCGCGCGCATCGGTCAACTGCAGCAGTCCGCCACGCCGATCGCCACCAGGCAGGAACAGCAGCCAGCGCAACATGCGGAGCGTGGCTGGCGCGACGTCGGCATAGTAGCGATACAGGCCCACGCCAAAGTTGGCATCGTGGAGGTCGGGATCGAGTGCCAGGGCGCGTTCGAGTGTCGCTTTGATCTGCTTGCCATCGCGGGCCGCGGCGAGTCGCTCCTGGCGCAGGACGTGCCACTGGGAGCGGGTGCCGTATGCGGCGCCTAGATAGAACCACGCTTCAGCGCGGTGCGGCTCGCGCTCGGTCCAGTCGGCACTGGCCGCGATGGCCCGTTCGACCACGTGTGCGAACTGCTGATCGTTTGCCTGGCTGTCGGTGTCCAAAACGATCTGCCACCAGAGCGACAATGCTTCCACCAGCAAGCACACCTCTTGTGACGTCGTCCCGCAAATCTCTTCCAGACGCGCTGAATCCAGGAAATCAGCATCGAGAATTGCGTCGTACGCGCCGGCCACCTCCGGCGCATTGGCGAGTCCGCGAACGGGCGCGGGGCCGGAGGCGTTCGTCGCTGCAATCGCAAGCGGGATTGCGACCAGGAGCGCGACGACGCGAATCACATCACGCTCGTGCGTAACCGCTGCTTGTCGGCGTGACGCTCGAGGGCGAGCTGAATGAGTCGATCGACAAGCGCGGGATACGAAAGACCAGTGGCCTCCCACATCTTGGCGTACATGCTGATGGTGGTGAAGCCGGGGATGGTGTTGATTTCGTTGACGTAAATGGCGCCGTTCGTGCGTGACAGCAGGAAGTCCACCCGCGCCATCCCCGCAGCATCCACGGCTTTGAATGCGGTGATGGCGTGACGCTGGATCTCGGTCGCTTGCTCGCCGGACAGTTCTGCCGGAATCACGGTTCGAGAGCCGGCATCCAGATACTTGGCCTCGTAGTCGTAAAACTCACGCGACGGGATGATCTCGCCCGGCACTGATGCTTCCGGCTCGTCGTTGCCGAGTACCGCACATTCGATTTCCCGCGCGTCTCGCAGCCCTGCCTCGACGACCACCTTGCGATCGAACTCAAACGCATGCTCGATCGCCGCGGCCAGCTCGTCATCTTGCTTGACCTTCGAGATGCCCACGCTCGACCCCAGGTTCGCTGGCTTGACGAAAAGCGGCAACCCCAGCGCCAATGCGCTTTCGGCCATTCGCGAGGGATTGTTGATCCAGTCGCGGCGAAGAAACGAGATCCACGCCAAGACCGGTAGCCCTCGTGCTTCGAACATCACGCGCATCGCCGACTTGTCCATGCCGACCGCCGACGCCATGACTCCGGCACCGACATACGGCACGTTGGCGAGCTCCAGCAGTCCCTGCACCGTCCCGTCCTCGCCATACGGTCCGTGCAGCACGGGGAACACCACATCGAGCCCGAGGCCCGTCACCACCGCGTGGTCGACATCAGTCCCACCCGGCGTCGGCCGGCGTTCGATTGTGACCAGCGTGTCTTCGCTTGGATGGGCAACCAGCACGGTTTCACGGCCCGCACGCGGCGCGCGGGGGCTGAGCATGCGCGCCTGTTCGATCACTTCAGCGGCGGAAATCGCCGTAGGCGTCCGATCCGCGATCGTCCAGCGGCCATCTTTCTCGATCCGAATCGCGACCGGCTCATAACGCGTGCGATCGAGATGCTTGAAGACCGATGCGGCCGAAGCCACCGAGACTTCATGCTCCCCCGACCGCCCTCCGTAGATCACGCCCACCCGCAACTTCTTCACAAGAGGAATAATAACAATGGTTCGGAACAGGAGTTCCTTCCATGGGTTCCCTAGGCGAGTTCACGCGGGTTCGAAACGAGGGGTTCCTGACGCCCCCGTGACTTTTCAGATTCTTCATCGCGATGGCCGAGCGCGCCGAGGGCTTCTCATCACCCCGCACGGCAGCGTCGAGACCCCGGTCTTCATGCCCGTAGGCACGCAGGGCACGGTCAAGGCGATGACCGTGCGCGACCTCGAAGACGTCGGCGCGTCGATCATCCTCGGCAACACTTATCACCTCTATCTACGGCCCGGGGCGGACGTGATTGCCCGACTTGGTGGCCTGCATCGATTCATGGGATGGTCGCGACCGATCCTCACCGACAGCGGTGGCTACCAGGTATTCAGCCTGGCGTCCCGCCGGTCGCTCAACGAAGCGGGTGTGCAGTTCCGGTCGCACCTGGACGGCAACGCCTATGAGCTGACCCCCGAACGTGCCGTTGATCTTCAGGCCCAGCTCGGTTCCGATATTTCGATGGCTCTTGACGAATGCCCGGCCCTCCCCGCGCCTGAACCGCAGCTCCAAGATTCCGTCGAGCTGACCGGGCGGTGGGCGGCCCGCTGCCGTGAACGACTACTCAATCTCCGCGATGGCCACGTAGCGGACGTGACGATCGTCAATCCTGGTCAGGCGCAATTCGGCATCGTTCAGGGGGGCATTTCGCCGCATCTTCGCGCGCGGAGTGCCGAACTGACTGTGGCAATCGGTTTCGAAGGTTACGCCATCGGCGGGTTGAGCGTCGGCGAGCAGCCCGACGAGATGTACCGGACGGTGGAAACGACTGCGCCACTGCTGCCCGAGAACCACCCCCGCTACCTGATGGGGGTTGGGACGCCTGCGGATCTGGTCGAGTGCGTGGCGTGCGGTATCGACATGTTCGATTGTGTGCTGCCGACCCGAAATGCCCGAAACGGCCAGCTCTTCACCAGTGAGGGCCCCATCAACATCAAAAATGCGCGGTTTGCCGAGGACGCTCAGCCGCTGGATCCGGCCTGCCGTTGCTACACGTGCCGGCATTTTTCGCGCGCCTATCTTCGGCATCTTTTCCTCGCCGGCGAGATCATCGGAAGCACCCTTAACACGTTGCATAATCTCTACTTTTACCTTGACACCATGAGGGGGATTAGGGACGCTATAGCGTTTGGCACGTTCGAAAAGTTCCGACAGGAGGTGCATCGGAGCTTTTCCCGCCGCACGTTGATTCCATGATGTCGAGGGAAGTGCTCGAAGCCGGATGCGTGCTGGCTCTGTCTACGCCGCCCGGTCAGGCGGCAAATCCGGTGATCCAGCTGATTCCGTTTGCGCTGGTCCTCGCCATTTTTTATTTCGTCATTCTTCTGCCGATGAAAAAACGGCAAAAGAAGGTGCAGGAGTTTTTGAACGCCCTGAAGGTGGGCGATCGCGTCGTAACGTCAGGCGGCATCTACGGCGCCATCACCAAGGTGAACGACCAGTCGGTCCAACTGCAGGTCGCGCAAAACGTGCGCCTCGAAGTGGCCCGCAGCGCCATCGTCGGCTATCAGGGTCAGGAACCGGTGGTGCAGGCACAGAGCGGTAATTGACACATGGCGAAAAACCTGCGTTGGAAGCTTCTCGTCATCGTCGGCGTCATTGCGTTGTCGGTCTTCGCGTTCTATCCACCCGATCAGAAGGTGCGTCTCGGTCTCGACCTCAAAGGTGGTGTGCATCTCGTGATGCGCGTGCAGACCGAGGATGCCCTTCGGCTCGAGACGGAAACGACCGCGGATCGACTGCGCGAGCAAATGAAGACCCAGAACGTGACTGGATCGGTAACGGGCGCGAGCCCGACGGAATTCCGAGTGGACGGGGTGGCCCCGGAGCAGGACGCAGCGTTCCGCCAGCTTTTGACCGACGTCGAGCTGACATATAACCGTTCGCCCGGCGCCGGCACCCATACCTTCACGATGCGGCCGAATATCGCGATGCAGCTGCGCGAAGAAGCCGTCGTTCAGGCACTACAGACGATCGAGCGCCGCGTGAACGAACTGGGCGTCGCCGAGCCCATCATCGCGCGCCACAGCGCAAACGATCAGATTCTGGTGCAGTTGCCGGGGGTCTCCGACGTCGGGCGCGCGAAGCAAATCATCCGATCGACGGCAATCCTCGAATTGAAGCTCGTCGAGCAGGGCCCCTTCACGGACGAAGCGCAGGCACGTCAGGCGTATAACAACAACCTTCCACCCGATCTGCAAATCCTGCCCGGCGTGAGTGAAGGCGGGCAAGGCAATGATCGGCCGACGACCGTGTATTACGTCGTGCGTCGGGTGCCTGCGGTGACCGGCCGCGACCTCCGCAATTCGCGTCCTTCACTGGACGAAAACAGCCGGCCGGCGGTCGGCTTTTCTCTGAACAACGAAGGCGCCAGCAAGTTCGGCACCTTCACGCAGGCGAACATCAACCGGCAGCTCGCAGTGGTGCTCGACAACCGGGTGTACTCGGCGCCAACCATCAACAACCGCATCGACAACGAGGGCATCATTCAGGGCAGCTTCACGCAGCAGGAAGCCGCCGACTTGTCGTTGGTGCTGCGCTCGGGTGCGCTTCCCGCGTCGCTCACGTATCTCGAGGAACGCACCGTCGGTCCGTCGCTCGGCCGCGAGTCGATCCGGTCAGGTGTGACCGCCGCCACCGGTGGTCTCCTGTTCGTGATGCTGTTCATGCTGGCGTATTACAAGCTCTCCGGCTTCAACGCGGTGGTGTCGATCATGGTCAACCTGGTGATCCTGCTGGGACTCATGGCGTACCTCGGTGCGACGATGACACTGCCGGGCATCGCCGGCTTCATTCTCACGATCGGCATGGGCGTCGACTCGAACGTCCTGATTTTCGAGCGCATCAAGGAGGAACTGGAGACGGCCAAAGGCGTGAAGCAGGCGGTCGCCGCCGGGTTTGATCGAGTGTTTCTCACGATTCTCGACACCCACGTCGCGTCGTTGATTGCGGCCGCATTCCTGTTTCAGTTCGGGACGGGTCCCATCCGCGGATTTGCAACGACCCTCACCATCGGACTGTTGTCCAACGTGTTCACGGCCGTCTTCGTATCCCGCGCCATGTTCGAGTTGGTGCTTTCCCGGCGGAACGTCGCCAAACTGAGCATCTAGGCATGGACTTCATCAAGAACCCCAACTTCAATTTCATCAGGTGGCGCTGGCACGCGATTGCGTTGTCAGTCGTCGTGGTTGCCGCCGGTGCGGCAATCATCGCGACCCGTGGTCTCCCACTCGGTATCGACTTTTCGGGCGGCACGCTGGTCGTCGTCAGGTTCGAGCAGGCCGTGGGCGAGGACGCCGTCCGCACTGCGCTCGACGCCATCCCGGGTGACAAGGTCATCCAGCCGTACGGCGATCCGAACGAGCACGAATGGCTCATTCGACTGCCGCAAGCCGGCCACGAACAAGGCGCGGACCTCGAGTCCGGCGCGCGGGCCGTGGTGAACGGGCTGCAGGCCGCCAATATCGGCAAGTTCGAGGTGCTCTCGCAGGAGATCGTCGGCCCCGTGATCGGGCGCGACCTGCAATTGAAAGGGATTTACGCAACGCTCGCCTCGATTGTCGGAATCACGATCTACATCGGGTTGCGTTTCCGCTTTGCGTTTGCGATTGGCGCCATTGCCGCGACGCTTCACGACATTCTGGTGACGATGGCGTTTCTCGTGTTCTTCGGCTACGACCTGTCGCTGAACATCGTCGCGGCCCTGCTGACGATCACCGGCTACTCGGTCAATGACACCATCGTGATTTTCGATCGTGTGCGCGAGAACCTGAGAACCGCCAAGCGCGAGCCGCTCGAGCAGGTGGTGAACCGCAGTGTCAACCAAACACTGAGCCGCACGATCATCACGGCCGGAACGACGTTTCTCTCCGTGCTGTCGCTGTATCTGTTTGGCGGCGAGGTGCTCGAAGGATTCGCCTTCACCATGCTGGTTGGCATCGTGAGCGGAACGTATTCGACGGTGTTCATCGCGGCGGCGATTGCCATCATCCTGAGCGGCAAACAGGCCCGAGGACGTCCGACGACGACCGCGCGACCGGCAACAGGCGGGCGCAAAGCCTCTTAGGCGGCGTCAGGCATTGGATCTGCTGGCGGCGGCGCTTCTCGGTGTCGTGCAGGGTCTCACCGAGTTCCTGCCGGTCTCGAGTTCGGGTCACCTGATTCTTGCGCGGGCGTTTTTCGGCTGGGATGCGGACCGCTTCGGACTGGCGTTCGACGTTGCCTGCCACGTCGGGACGCTGCTCGCCGTGGTGATGTATTTCCGCCGGGAAGTTCAGCAAATGATTCGTGCTCTTCCTGGTGCGCTCTTGGGAAGTCAGGGCGAATACGAGAGGCTGGTGCGGCTGATCGTCGCAGGCACGTTGCCGATCGTGGCGGTCGGTTTGTTGTTCGGAAGCTGGCTCGAAGGAATCCGCTCGCCGGCGGTGGTCGCCGCGACGCTTGCGCTCGGCGGTGTGGGTCTGATTGTCGCCGAGCGGTTCGGCACGCAACGCCGCGATCAGACGACGCTTGGCTACGGTGAGGCGGCCGCGCTCGGCTTTGCGCAGGCCTCAGCGTTGATTCCCGGCGTATCCCGATCGGGTGCGACGCTGACGCTCGGGCTCCTGCTGGGCCTGAAGCGTGCCGACGCGGCGCGGTTTGTGTTTCTTCTGAGCCTGCCGGCCGTGGTGGCCGCGGCGGCTCGGGAAGCGTTGAAATTGCGGGAGGTTGGCGTCGAGACGATCCCTGCAACGTTGTTCGCCGTGGGACTGACGGTGTCGGCGGTGGTTGGCTATCTAACGATCAAATTTTTCCTGAAGTACCTGGCGAATCATTCGCTGGCCGTGTTCGCGTACTACCGTTTCGCGCTCGCGGCGGTGACCGTGGTGTGGCTGGTAACGCGGTGATTCATGTCGTGGCTCCGCCGCAGCTTCATCACGGGCTTCTTCGTCACGGTGCCGCTGATCATCAGCGTTGCCGCACTGGCGTGGATTTTTCAGGTGGTGGATGGCGTGACCGAGCCGATCTCGGTGCGGGTTCTCGGGCGAGCGGTGCCAGGGCTGGGCGTGCTGATCACGGCGGCCATCATTCTGCTCGTCGGCGCGTTGGCGACCAACGTCATCGGCAAGCGCGTGCTGCAGCGGGCCGAGTACTACCTGCTGCACGTGCCCGTGTTCAAGACGATCTACGCCCCGGTGAAGCAGCTCGTCGCGGCGTTTTCGCCGGACAACGAGGCGGGCTTCAAAAAGGTCGTGGTGGTGGAGGATCCGAGGCGGGGATTGATTCTCGGGTTTCTGACAAAGGAGTTCACGCTTGATCGCGGCCGCGGGGCTGAGCCCGTGGTCGCGGTGTATGTGCCGACCAATCACCTGTACCTCGGTGACATCTTCGTGTATCCGAGGGAGCAAGCGAGTTTTCCTGATTTGACTGTCGAGGAGGCTATTCGCATCTTCCTGACGGGCGGGATGGCGTTGCCCGACCGGCTGGCAGCGAGCAGAGCGGACAAAACGAACCTATGACTACACACATGGTGAAACGGGAATCTGGCAATCTGGTGAGCTGGCGATCTGGCGCTCTGGCGATCTGGCGATTCATTCACAGCCTCGCCTTCGTTGCGAGCCTCTTTGTGGCCGCGACGCCTTTGGCGCTGGCGCAACCTCCGTCGCCGCCCGGCGAAGCCGGCGCCCCCGCGCAACACATGCCTGGCGGGGAAGTCAACATCCACCTGCCCGATCTCAATCAGGGCGACTTTCTCGGCATGACGGGCCATCAGATTCTTCTGTCGGGCCTGGTGGTCTGCGTACTGGGGCTTCTTTTCGGAGCGTGGTCGTACGCCGGCGTCAAAGCCCTGCCCGTCCATCGTTCGATGGCGGAAATCTCTGAGCTGATTTACGAGACGTGCAAGGCGTACTTGATTCAGCAGGGCAAGTTCCTGCTGATACTCGAGATCTTCATCGGCACGATCATCGTTGCCTACTTCGCGATGATCGGCTTTCCGGCATCGCGCATCGCCGTCATTCTGCTATTCAGCCTGATTGGCATCGGGGGCAGCTACGGAGTCGCCTGGTACGGTATCCGCATCAACACCCTCGCGAACTCGCGGACCGCGTTTGCCAGCCTCCGCGGTAAGGCGTTTCCCGTCTGCGACATTCCGCTTCAGGCCGGCATGAGCGTCGGCATGATGCTCATCTCCGTCGAGCTGCTGTTCATGCTCGCGATCCTGCTATTCATCCCCGGCGAATACGCCGGAGTCTGCTTCCTCGGGTTTGCGATTGGCGAGTCGCTGGGCGCGGCGGCGCTGCGAATTGCCGGCGGCATCTTCACCAAGATTGCCGACATCGGCTCCGACCTCATGAAGGTCGTCTTCAAGATCAAGGAAGACGACGCACGCAACCCAGGCGTGATTGCCGACTGCACGGGCGATAACGCCGGCGACTCCGTGGGTCCAACCGCCGACGGGTTTGAGACGTACGGCGTGACTGGCGTCGCGCTGATCTCCTTCATCATGCTGGCGGTCACCGACGAGCAGGTGCAGGTCCAACTGCTCGTTTGGATCTTCATGATGCGCGTGATGATGGTGCTGGCCTCGGCGGGTTCGTACCTGGTGAACAACGTCGTCGCGCGCGGCCGATATGGCAACGCGACGAAGATGAATTTCGAAGCGCCGCTGACATCGTTGGTCTGGCTCACCTCGATTGTGTCGGTCGTGCTCACCTACGTGCTGTCGTATCTGCTGATTCCGTCGCTTGGAGGCAGCACCGACCTGTGGTGGCAGCTTTCGAGCGTCATCACGTGTGGCACGCTCGCGGGCGCCATCATCCCGGAGTTCGTCAAGGTGTTCACCTCGGTGCACTCGAGCCACGTGCGCGAAGTGGTGACCTCGTCGCGCGAAGGCGGCGCGTCGCTCAATATCCTGTCTGGTCTCGTCGCCGGCAACTTCAGCAGCTACTGGCTCGGACTGGCCATCATGGGCCTCATGACGATTGCGTATCTGGTGTCGAGCATGGGCTTGGGCGCAGTCATGCAGGCGCCCGCTATCTTTGCGTTCGGACTCGTTGCCTTCGGGTTCTTGGGCATGGGCCCGGTGACTATCGCGGTGGACTCCTACGGTCCGGTCACCGACAACGCCCAGTCGATCTACGAACTGTCGCAGATTGAATCGATCCCGAACGTCGAACAGGAAGTTCAGCGCGAGTTTGGCTTCCCGGTGAACTTTGGTGTCGCAAAGGATCTCCTCGAGGAGAATGACGGCGCCGGGAACACGTTCAAGGCGACCGCTAAGCCCGTCCTCATCGGCACGGCCGTTGTCGGCGCCACGACCATGATTTTCGCGATCATCATGGGGCTCACGCAGGGGCTGACAACGGGCATGGAAAAACTGTCGATTCTCCATCCACCGTTCCTGCTGGGCCTGATGGCGGGCGGGTCGATGATCTACTGGTTTACCGGCGCATCGATGCAAGCCGTCACGACCGGCGCGTATCGCGCGGTGGAGTTCATCAAAGCCAACATCCGGCTCGAGGGGACGACGAAGGCATCTGTCGAGGACAGCCGGAAAGTCGTGGAGATTTGTACGAAGTATGCGCAGAAGGGGATGTTCAACATCTTCCTCGCAGTGTTTTTCTCCACGCTCGCTTTTGCCTTCATCGAGCCGTTCTTCTTCATTGGCTATCTGATCTCGATTGCGCTCTTCGGCTTGTTCCAGGCCATCTTCATGGCCAATGCCGGCGGCGCGTGGGACAACGCCAAGAAGATCGTCGAGACCGAGCTGAAGATGAAAGGAACGGAGTTGCACGCGGCGTCGGTCGTTGGCGACACGGTGGGGGATCCGTTCAAAGACACCTCATCTGTCGCGATGAACCCCGTCATCAAGTTCACGACGCTCTTTGGCGTGCTCGCCGTCGAGCTCGGAATCTACCTGGCGGGCGGCACGCAAGGGTCGACGTTGACGGCCGCGCTGTCTGGCCTGTTTTTCATCACGGGCATGACGTTCGTGTGGCGGTCGTTTTATGCGATGAGGATTGAGAGCTAGGTGCGACAGGTGCGCTAGGTGCGACTGGTGCAAACGGTGCGGTGCGGTGCGACAGGTGCGCAGGCGCGACGGGTGCGGGTGCGCGGGTGGATCGTGCGATGGTTGTGATAATTGCGATGGATAGGATGAGTGAACCGGGCTTTGTTAGTGCGCCGCGATGACTGCCTCATCCGCAGAAAAGCAGATAAATAGCGAAACCAGCCGTGCACCTCTGCACTTGGGATCGGTGCACTGCACTAGCGCATCGAGGGCCGCGCACCTAGCGCACCAGTCGCACTCGGTCTCTGATAGAATGCCCGCCTTTGTTGGGGGTGAGGTAGAAGTTGAACAGATGGGACGGGAACCCGCCGGCGATGGATTGAGGGAGCAATTTCCCAACTCCGGTGTCTAAATGAGTAACGGGTGGTGTCGATCCAGCGCAACGGTCGTGCAGGATTCTGGTGCTGACACTGTGTTCGTTGACACTATTTTCCAGCGGTCGCTATAATCGGCGGTCTTGCGCCGCCACTTCAGAGCCGGCCAGGAGGAGTTCTCGTGCCACGCGACATGTTCGGCGATGTCGTCGATCCCTCGATCAAGATGGGCAGCAAGGCTTGGTACACCGTGCCGCTGACCATGTTTCTCGAGGCAGTGATCGTTGCGGCCATCGTCATCGTTCCCCTGATGGCCGCTGATGTGTTGCCGACTCCGCCATCGATGATGGCGTTTGTCGCGGCCGCGCCACCACCGCCGCCACCGCCACCACCACCACCGCCGCCACCGAGTGCTGCGCCACCACCGAAGGTAGAAGTGAATCCCCAGGCGGCCCCCGTTGAAGCGCCGTCGGAAATCAAGCCAGAGACAGGTATCGAAGCGGGCTTCGAGAAATCCATTGGTGGCGTCGAAGGTGGCATCCCTGGTGGCGTCGTCGGCGGCATTGCCGGTGGCATCCCCGAGCCGCCGCCGCCCCCGCCTCCGCCGACACAGCCGGTACGCGTTGGCGGCAACATCAAAACTCCGACAAAGGTCAAAGACGTCAAGCCCGTGTATCCGCCGATTGCGCAGTCGGCGCGCGTGCAGGGCGTTGTGATTATCGAGGCGACGATTGGAGCCGACGGCAGCGTCCAGAATGCGCGCGTCCTGCGATCGATTCCACTGCTCGATGCTGCGGCGCTCGATGCCGTCAAGCAGTGGCAGTTCACGCCCACCCTGCTCAATGGTGTGCCGGTGCCGGTCATCATGACGGTCACCGTACAGTTCACGCTTCAGTAAATCGGTCCCGAGCGACGCTACGCGTCGCTCGGACCGCTCGGGTCTTGTCGTCGATCATGTTTCACACGGTAATTTTCGCGGGACAGTAGGTCTCGCGCTACGGGAGGGGATGCGATGGAAGGTCGGAAGCTGGGTCACATCGGGCGGATCGCAGGTGCGGGGCTCGGAATGGTGCTGTTGAGCACGCCTGCGTTCGCGCAGGAGGCACAGGCAGGCCTCGACCTCGTAGAAATGTTCGAACAGATGGGTCCGACGGCAATGGCCATTGCCGCGGTGCTGTTCATCATGTCGTTCTGGTCAGTCGGTGTGGCGATCGAACGCTTCTACACCTTCAGACAGGCCACCAAACAGTCGAAGATGTACGCGCCTCTGGTGGCGAAGCATCTCAAGGACGGGCGCCTCAAAGAAGCAATCGCGCTCTCGTCCGCCAAGGAATACCGGTACAGCCACCTCGCAAAGGTCGTGCTCGCCGGTCTGCAGGAATATCAATTCCAGCAGGAAAGCGGTTCGAACCTCTCACGCGAAGACCTCCTCGACACCGTACGCCGCTCGATTCAGCGCGCGACCGCGCTGACGTCGAACGACCTGAAGAAGGGCGTCTCGGGCCTGGCGACCATCGGCGCTACGGCGCCGTTCGTCGGACTCCTCGGCACGGTCGTCGGCGTCATCAACGCGTTTGTCGGCATCGCGGCCACCGGCTCTGGTGGTATCGGCGCGGTTTCGGCCGGTATTGCCGAAGCGCTCGTCGAGACGGCACTTGGGCTGTTCGTCGCGATTCCCGCAGTGTGGTTCTATAACTACTTGTCAGGGCGCCTCGAGTACTTCAACGTCGAGATGGACAATTCGTCGTCTGAGATGGTCGATTACTTCATCAAGAAGACGGCGTAGTAGATCTGGAGAGCTGGTGATCTAGTGATCGGGTTTCGCCCGATCATCAGATCATCCAGCGATGACTGAAGGAGTTTCACTATGGCAATGGATGTCGGCGGGGCCAAGGGTGGCATAAAGTCGGACATCAACGTGACGCCGCTCGTGGACGTCATGCTCGTCCTGCTGATCATCATGATGATCGTCGCTCCGCTGTTGCAGAAGGGCGCGCCGGTCAGACTGCCCACTGCGTCCAACAGCGCGGACAAGCCGGAAACGCAGGATCAGACCGTTGTCGCGGTCACGGCCAATGGCGAGTACTACGTCAACGGCGTCCCGATCCCCGATACCGACCTTCGACGACGCGTCGAGGAGATTCTCGAGGACAAGACCGAGAAGATCGTGTTGATCAAGGCGGACGAGGACGCGTCTTACGGCAAGGTCATGGAAGCGATGGACGAGCTCCGCGCTGCCGGGATCGAGGACATGGGTCTCATCACCGAGCGCCGCGTTCGGCCCGGCCAGGCTGGAGGGGGGTACTGACATGGCACACGCCCACCAGCACTTCGGCGCGGACAGAGTCGTTACCGCGAAAAAGCTCGAAGTCAGCTCGGACATGAACATCACGCCGATGATCGACGTGCTGCTCGTGCTCCTCGTCATTTTCATGGCCGCCCTGCCACTGTCGCAGCGAGGTCTGGACGTGAACCTGCCGGCCGAGACCAAGACGCCGGATCAACCGCAGCCGGATATCTCCCAGATCGTCCTCGAATACTCCGCCGACAAGCGCATCTCGGTGAACAAGCAGGACGTGAGCGTGACAGAGCTCGAAGAGCGGCTCCGATCCATCTTCGAGCAGCGCAAGGACAAGACGATGTTCATCAACGGCGCGCCGAACCTGCGCTATGGCGATATCGTCGAGGTCATCGACGCCGCCAAGGGCGCGGGGGTCGAGAAGGTTGGCATTGTCACCGAGGGTATGAGGCGTGCGGCGGGCGCTAGTCCCGCGCCAGGTACCCGGTAGCCGGCCCGCCGATCTGCTCTGTGGTTTTACAGGGTCGCCTTCGGGCGGCCCTTTCTATTTGGTGGTTTAGCGATTTGAGAATTTGGTGATTTTATTTTGCGACTGGGTGATTGAGGGATTGATTTTGTGTTGGGTGATTGAGGCTGAGTGGTGACTGCTGAATCGCCTGATCGGCCCGATCGCACACAATCACCAAATCACTCGATCACAAAATAAAAATCCTCAATTTACCAACCATCCAAATCACCAAATGAGTGTCGTCACCTTATTGGGCGTCCCGTGGGATGGGTCGTCGTCGTTCCAGCGTGGGGCTGCTGATGCGCCGCCTGCGATTCGCCAGGCGCTCTGGTCTGCCTCGAGCAGCTCCTACAACGAGCGCGGCGACGATCTGTCCGCGCAGGGCGTCCTGGAGGACGCCGGCGATCTGCGGCTACCGGAGGACGCCGCGGACGCGCGCACGGCGATCGAGCAGCGCATCCGCGAGCTGGTCCGCAACGGTCGCAAACCACTGACACTCGGCGGTGACCATTCGATTACGTACCCGGTCCTGCGCGGCTTCAAAGACCGCGCAGAGTCGCCGACCGTCCTGCACTTCGACGCGCACGGCGATCTCTACGACGAATTTCAGGGCGATCGGTACTCGCACGCGTGCCCATTCGCGCGTGCGATGGAAGAACGGCTGGCCACGCGGTTGATCCAGGTGGGCGTCCGCACACTCAATGCCCATCAACGAGCGCAGGCCGCCAAGTTCGGCGTTGAAGTGCTTGGCGCCGAGCGCTGGCGCGACGCCATTCCGCAAATTGCCCGTCTGCGCGGACCGCTCTACATTTCGCTCGATCTCGATGTGCTCGAACCCATGCTTGCACCCGGTCTCTCACATCCCGAGCCGGGAGGCCTCACTGTGCGGGAGGTGCTTGACGTGCTCAACGCGATTCGCACGTCCGTGATCGGCGCAGATATCGTCGAGTACAACCCGCACAACGACCTGCGCGATCTCACCGCACGCGTGGCGGCGAAGTTCGTCAAGGAGCTGGTGGGGATTATGCGCAGATAGCAGTCGGTTCAAAGGTTCAGAAGTTCAGGAACCGAACCCCTGAACCCCTGAACCCCTGAACCTCTGAACCTCTTGAACCCCTTGAACCCGTGAACCTAGTTAAACGTGTAGCGAAGACTGATCATGAAGCTGTACACGTCCTCGCGGAACGTCGTTGTTTCCAACGGACTTGTCAGCAGCTCATTGTTGACGACCGACATTCGATACGTCGCCCGCCCTTGCGTATCGGCGCCCGCATTGGTCAGGATTTGGACACCCAGCGGTGACGTCTGGGTCCGAACAAAGCGCTGACCAACGCCCCATTTGGTGTTCAGCAAATTGCCAAAATTCAGGACGTCCGCCCTGATTTGGAAGGCGTTCCGCTTGCCCCCGATATTGGTGAACAGGTCCTGCGTGACGCTCAGGTCGATCCTGTGGACCAGCGGGAGGAACAAGTCACCGCGCTTCGCGTACTCACCTCTGCGCTCGCTCAAGTATTCGTCCCGCGAGATGTACGCTTCGAACGCCGCGGCCTGCTCCGCCGCTGTGAACACGCGACCGTTGGTGTGCGTGAACTGCGCGAAGTTCATTTCGGAGATATCCCGAGGGATGTAGAGAAGATCGTTGCCCGAGGCACTGTCGCCGTTGAGGTCTCCACCGTAGACGTAGCTCAGGTTGCCGTTATTGCGTCCCTCGTAGAACACCGACACGCTCGTCGTTCCAAATCGGAAGAACTGACGGGAGAACGAGGTCAGCACGAACACCCGGTGTCCGAGCGACGCCCCGAAAGGAGTGGAGTAACCAACACCCGGGTTGTTGGGGTCGGCAGATTGTGGGTTGCCGGCCCAGGACCCAAGGGCGATCGAACCGGGGTCTATCGTGTTCTTCGACATGCTGTAGCTGTAGGCGCCTTTGACCGACAGGCCGACCGTCGTCGTTTTGGTCACCGTTCCGGCGAGGTTCCACGAGGAGCCCACGCTTTGGTTCTTCAGCACGATGGCGTTCGAGATGTGCGAGTGAATCCGATTGTTCGTCCACCGCGGACGGTTGTCGGCGCCAACGAAGGTCGTCTGAGCCGCTGGAAGGTTGGCATTGATGTAGTAGATCCCGTTGACGTCCTTGTTGTAGAGGAGCTCACCGGTCGCCGTGATGTTCCACGGCAGCCTGCGATCAACGGCAATGTTGCTGCGCCAGATCTGCGGAAACTTGAAATCGGGATCCGTGAGCGCCAGCTCGTACGTTGGTGCGGGTGCGCCGGTCGGCGGCGTCGTCGGCTTGTAGCGGTTTGGATCGG
The DNA here is from genome assembly GCA_963846425.1 of uncultured Acidobacteriota bacterium. Classification (GTDB taxonomy): domain Bacteria; phylum Acidobacteriota; class Vicinamibacteria; order Vicinamibacterales; family UBA2999; genus JACCSI01. Next base: position 2,033,896 of record CAWJVW010000005.1, read on the forward strand.
GATTGAACGGCCGAGTTGTGGTGTTGTCGATCGAGTCAAAGCCGGTCAGCACCCCGGTGTTGCCAATCTGGTTTGAAATCCAGACGTACGCTGGCCGGCCGGTGAAGACTCCCGTTCCGCCCCGGACCTGCGTGCGTCCATCGCCAGTAACATCCCAATTGATGCCGACGCGCGGCGACCACAGGAACTTGGGATCTGGAAGGTCCCCGGACGAGTACTGAACTGCCTGTCCGTTCTCGTCCCTGAACGTGAGGCTGTCGGCGTTGCTGTTTGCAAATCCCGTGCTCCCGAATTTCGGGACATCGAATCTCACGCCCGCTGTGACCGTGAGATTCGTGCGGGGTCGCCACTCGTCCTGCGCGTACGCGCCGGCGTACAGGACTTCCAAAGGCTGTATCGGCTTGTCAGCCCCGGGAATGTTCATGAAGCGCACTTGGAAGCGGCGAAGCGTGACAGGAACTCCGCTGATGTCCGAGTAGAAGTCCGCCAGCGAGTTGTAGACATACGCGCTCTGAGACACCGGGAAAAACACGTTCTCGGATTCATAGCGCTCGAGACTGCCGCCGACCGTCAGCGAGTGCTTGTTGCCGAACCGGGTCAGGTTGTCCTGCAACTGGAAGGTTTTGTAACGAAGCTCGTTGTTGGGTGTGAAGGGTTCGGAGCCAAACGAAGTATAGGACAAGCCACCTTCGTAGATGTCCACGAGCGGAAACAACGCCCCCCTCGAGGCCCGGCTCTCATCCTGAGTGGTGTACCCCACGATGAGGTTGTTGGACATGTTGCTCCCGAGAATCGAGTTCCACTCGCCAATGCCTGATCGGATGTTCTCGAGAATCTGATAGTTCGAATTCTGGAATGTCAGAAAGTTCGTTGTATTTGGTGCCCGGCCGATGCCTGCCGACGTCGACGAGGACATCAGGACATCGGTGCTCGAATCGAGGTAGTTGTAGCGGAAGCTCACCTTGTGGCTGTTGCTCAAGTTGTAGTCGCTCCGGAGGAGGAACCGCTTGGCGGGGGTGAGGTCTTCGTAGTCATCGAACGGCCCCGTGTCGTACTGGAACCGCTGCTGCAGAACTGAACTGAGCTGCGTCAGGTCCGTCGCGAGAACTCGGGTCGTGTTACCGGCCGCGGGCTCCCCCCCGCATTCGCTCTGAACGTCGTGAGGGGTCGCGTGTCAGATTCGTCTTCGTAATTGCCGAAGACGAACAGCCTGTTCGGCATGATCGGGCCGCCGCCCCAAACCCCCGTGTCGCGGAACTTGAACTCGCCTGGATTGAAGGGCAATCCCTTGGCTTCAGTACCGACGAACTCCTCATTTCGGAATCGGTGATACACCGATGCGGTCAGGCGATTGGTTCCGCTTCTCGTGACAGTGTTAACGCCCGCCCCGACGAAGTTGCCCTGTCGCACATCAAACGGGGCCACATTGACCTGCACCTGTTCAATCGCTTCCAGCGAGATGGGCGCAACGCCGGTTCTCTCACCTGGTGCGCCACTGAGACCAAAAGAGTTGTTGAAATACGAGCCGTCGACAGTGATGTTGTTCAATCGATTGTCCTGACCACCGAAAGACAGGCCGCTCGACTGAGGCGTGAGGCGTGTGATGTCGTTGATTCTGCCGGACAGCGTGGGCAGCGTCGCGATCTCGTCGCGGCTGACCGACGTCGCAGCGCCCGTGCGCGCCGAGCTGAAAACAGTATCGGACTGCGCAGTGACAGTGACCGTCTCTTGCACAGCAATGTTGCGTACTGTGAGGGGAATATCAGTAGCTACTCCAAGGTTGACCATGACGTCTTGCACGGTCTGCGGCTCGAACGCGGCGGCACCTGCTCCGGTGTACGCGACGGTGACCGTGTAGGGGCCACCAACCCGCATGTTGGGAATCGAAAACCGTCCATCCGCACGCGTCGTCGCTTCGTAGCTCGTGCCCGACGGCTCGTGAATGGCGATCACGCTGGCGCCTGCAACCGGCTGCTGCTGCGCGTCGGTCACGATGCCTGCAATTTGTCCTGTCGTCACGCCCTGAGCATACGCATTGGCAACCGGCGCCAATAGCGCACATAACGCCAACGCCACCGTGGCTCTGGCGCCGCAAACTGCACGGGACTTGAATCCCGCGGCTTTCGTATCTGTCATCAGAGTTCCTCCCCGTCCCCCACTCGCATTGCCTGCTCGCATCCATGAAATCGCTTACAGAGCCGATCGAAGATACCACCTCGACGTTACCCTGGGGTAAATGAAAAAAGGGCCGTTTCGCACCTGCGAAACAGCCCCTTTGGTCAGTCGCCTGAACCGTTTATCCCTACTCGCTGGTCCCCGCCGTCTTCTGCTTCCGCAGTTGCTCGGCACGGTCGCGGAGCTGATCCGCTTCGCGGAGCAGTTGCTGCTGCCGTTTCGGGTCCTTTTCAAGATTGGCTTGGAGGCGCAGGAGCAGGTTTTTGTAAGCCACCGCTTCCATATAGTCGTTCTTGATCTCGATGGCCTTGTCCACGGCCTTGAGACCCTCGAGCACATACTGCAGTTTCTGGCTGTCGGTCAGACGGAAGTCACGATAGGCCTTGTCCCAGAAATAGGTCGCGAGGGTTTGGTACGCCTCCGGGTTGTTCGGCTCGACTTTGGTCCGCTCGTTCACAGCGGCGATTGTCTTGTCGAAGTCGCCCTGGCTGTTGTAGAAGCCGGCCAGCTGCATGTGCACGTTCGGGTCGTTGGGACGCACTTCCTTAGCCTTCAGATACGTTTGTTCAGCCAGTTCGTACTCGCCCGAGTCCGCGTAGATTTTGGCGAGCACGAAGTAGTTGCTCGGCTCATCCGGCTCCATCTGGATCATCGCCTTGACGACGGGCTCGGCCTGCGTCGGGTCGTTCTTTCGGTCCGATCCGAATGAATTAACCAAGTACTGCAGCGACCGCTCTTTCACAATCGGCGTCGTCGCTCTTTCGGCGCCGAGGCGGTAATTGGCGATCGCTTTGTCTAGATAGGAGTCGTTGTTCGGCTCTCCCCTGCGGGTCGGACGATACATGTTGTCGAACGAGTTCCCGAGATAGAAATACATGTCTCCGTTCTCGGGGTTGAGCTCGATCGCCTCGGCATATTTCTCGGCAGCAGCGCGCCAGTCGCTCTTTGCATACAGTTCATGTGCGTCACGGGACGCCTTCTTGGCGCGGATTTCATTCACATAGCTGCAACCGGTCAGCGACACTCCAAGCCCGAGCACAACCGCGACACGGACTGCTGAAGACCCGATTCTCATCGTCTCCCCCACACAATATTGACTGATTCCAAGATTTCGCAATTTGGTGATTGATCGCTTGCTGCCGGCCGTCGAACTGCCCAAAGAGGGCGAGTATAGACCCGTTTCTTGACCCCCTGCAACCCCACCAGTCAGGCCCCAGGGATCAGGCCTCAGGTTTCAGGCTAAGCTTCGAACAGTAAGAAAACTGGGGCCTGGGGCCTGATGCCTGGGGCCTTCAAGGACTTAGACACCAAATCCGATGATTCGTTTCGAGGACCTCCTCGAAAAAGTCCGCGGCTATAGCCCAGATGCGGACCTCGAGTTGCTCCGTCGGGCCTACGTCTTTTCGGCCCTCGAGCACAAGGGACAGGTCCGCCATTCGGGCGAGCCGTACCTGGTCCATCCCCTTGAAGTCGCCGACATCCTGGCCGACATGAAGCTCGACGTCGTTTGCGTGGCCGCCGGGCTGCTTCACGACGTCGTCGAAGACACGCTGACGACCATCGAACGCATCCGCGAAACCTTCGGCAACGACGTTGCGCACATTGTCGAAGGCGTCACCAAGATCAGCGCCATTTCGTTTTCGTCGAGCGAAGAGCGGCAGGTCGAAAACTTCCGCAAGATGCTGCTGGCGATGGTGGACGACATTCGAGTCATCCTCGTCAAGCTGGCCGATCGCCTGCACAACATGCGGACGCTGCAGTTCATGTCGGACGAACGGCGCGTGCGCACGGCGCAGGAAACCCTCGATATCTATGCGCCCATCGCCAATCGACTCGGCATGGCCAAGCTCAAAAACGAGCTCGAGGAGCTGGCGTTCAGGTACCTGGAGCCTACGAGCTACGAATCGCTGCACGCGCGGGTAGAAGAAAAACGTCGACCGACTGAGGGCGTCATCGAGAATCTGCTCGCGGAGATCAAGACCAGGCTGCAGGACGCGCAGGTCCCGGTCATCCGGATCGACGGCCGCATCAAGCGGCTATACAGCATCTGGCTGAAACTGAAGCGCCAGAAGATCGACCTCGATCAGGTGTACGACTTTGTGGCGCTGCGGATTGTCACGCAGAGCGTCAAGGACTGTTACGCGGCGCTTGGGATCATCCACCAGACGTGGTCGCCGGTGCCGGGCCGCATCAAGGACTTGATCGCCATGCCTCGCCCCAACGGATATCAGTCGCTACACACGTCGGTCATCAGCGATCAAGGCTTTCCGTTCGAGGTCCAGATCCGCACGGAGGAGATGGATCGGCGCGCGGAAGAAGGCATCGCGGCGCACTGGAAATACAAGGAAGGCCGCGTCGGCGCGGATCGGGATGAGCAGTACTTCCACTGGTTGCGGCAGCTGCTCGAATGGCAGCAGGAGGTTCGTGACCCGCAGGAATTTTTGACGAATCTGAAAATCGACTTGTACCCGGAGGAGGTTTACACCTTTACCCCGCGCGGGCAGGTCAAGGTGCTGCCCAAGGGATCGACGCCAGTGGACTTCGCCTATGGCATTCACACCGATGTCGGACACCAGTGCGTGGGCGCGCGTGTCAACGGCCGCATCGTCCCCCTTCGCACCCGCTTGAAAAATGGCGACATCGTCGAGATCATCACCAATGCAGGTCACAAACCGAGCCGCGACTGGCTCAATTTCGTGGCGACCTCACGTGCGCGCAGCAAGATCAAGCACCTGATTCAGGGTGAGGAAAAGGAACGAGCGATCGATCTCGGCCGCAAGGTCCTCGAGAAAGAAGGACGCCGCTACGACTTGAATATCAACAAGTTGCTCGACAGCGACCGGCTCGCAAAGGCTGCCAGCGAGCTCGGATTCCAGAACGACGAGCTGTTTGCGCAGATCGGGTACGGCAAGCTGGCCGCCAAAAGCGTTCTGGACAAGTTGGTGCCCCAGGGTGAGCTGAAGGAAAAACCACCCGAGCATCCGGTGGTCTCAGCAGTCAAACGTGTTCTCAAGCCGGGGACCTCCACGACCGATCGCATCGTCGTCCGCGGCGTAGACGACCTCATGGTGTTTCGCGCCCGCTGCTGTAACCCGATTCGCGGCGAGAAAATCGTCGGCTACATCACGCGAGGCAAGGGTGTCTCAGTACACTCCGCGAATTGTCCCAACGTCGTGAATCTGCAATACGACCCCGAGCGCCGCATCGAAGTGGAATGGGACAAAGGCACCGACGTCGCGCCTTACACGGTGCGCTTGACGATGCAGGTTGAGGATCGGAAGGGGATGATTGCGGAGCTCAGCTCGCGGATTGCGGACATCAACACCAACATCCTCAACCTCGAAGCCTCGACACGCGGCGAGGATCGTCAGGCACGGATCGACATGACGGTCGAGATCAAGGACGTGAAGCACCTAGAGAAGGTGATCAAGTCCATTCGCGGCGTGGAAGGGGTGTTGGGGGTGGAGAGATCGGCGACGAGGTGACCCGTTACACCGTCGTCAGGCCGCTTTGATGACCTTTTCGGATCGGATGCAGCGAGTACAGACCTTCATCCGCTTCACGCCGCCGTTCACCGCCGCCCGCACGCTCTGGAGGTTGGGCTCGAATCGCCGTGGACGCACATTGTGGGCGTGAGACACGCGCCGACCGACCACTGGCCCCTTGCCGCAGATATCGCACCGGTTCGCCATAACTCGAAGTCCCTGAAAGAGTTCCAGTCGAAAAGGGAAACAATAAGTCTAGCACACCGACCGCCCTCCGGCCGGGATAAGCTTCCGGCAGTGGTTTGCACGCTCTGTCGAACGCGGAAGGCCCGTCGCGCGTGTCCCGCACTTGGCAAGGACATTTGCCCAGTCTGCTGCGGAACGAAGCGGTTGATCGAGATCGCATGTCCACCGGATTGCATCTACCTCGAGACGGCTCAGAAGCACCCAGCGGCGGCAGTCAAGCGACAGCAGGAACGGGACCTTGCGGTATTGATGGCGGCCCTTGGCCGGGTGTCTGAGGTGCAACTGCAGCTCTTTTTCCTGCTTCACACGTTTATCTCTCGATTCAAGCCCGCCGCAATCGGCCGCGTGGTCGACGCTGACGTCGCCGAAGCCGCAGGAGCGTTGGCTGCTAGCTTCGAGACGGCAGGTCGCGGGGTGCTCTACGACCATCAAGCTGCATCCGTCGTCGGAGAGGAATTGCGACGGGAGCTCAAGACATTTCTCGCCGAGGTCGGCCGCGGCGGCGGGTCACGATTCGAGACGCAGGCAGCCGAGGTGCTGCGTGGCATCGAGCGCGGCGCCAAACACGAGGTCGAGGGAATCGGCCCAGAGGCTCAGGGATATCTCACGCTGGTCGCGCGGTTGCTTCACGAACGACCTCCCGACACCAGGGAACGCACATCCCTCATTCTGCCGTAGCCGCGGTCCGCACTCGGCTCGGGAGTGTGTAAGTTTGCCCACAGCCTGAGCCTATGCTACCCTCCTACGTTTTGGGAGTGTCACCGCGGGGCGACACTCTGTCTGGTAGAACCCAATTTGGCTGTCCGGCGTCTAATGCATTGAACGGTGTTCGGACGGCTCGATTTCAGGCGAGATGCGTGTGTGTAAGGCCTTGCGATACAAGGTGTTACGGGCGCAGGACCGGGGAGTGGCGGCGGCGGGTGCTGGTGCTGGGCTGGCCACTCCATCAGGCTTCATTTGTTTCCCTGTCTTGCGGTCGTCGGTTATTCAGCGTTCCCGATTCCAGAGTTGGAGTCGGATTCATAGGCATCGTCCTTGCATAGAGGGCGAGCAATCATGCGGTCTCCGACAGAACCGTCGGAGGCATGGGAAGGAGCGGTTGGAATCATGGCGAAGGCATCGAAGCGCGCAACGGTAGTCGCGGCCCCCGGGGGTACCCGGTACGAGGAACTCAAGCAGATGCTCCAAGGGCGTCAGCGCGAGCTCGTCGCCGAAGTGCAGGGCAAGATTCGCGGCGTCCGCGCTGACGGCGCCGAGAAGCCCCATGAGGTGATGGATCAGGGCGAGACTTCCGAGGTTGACATCCAGGAAGACATCGAGCTGGCCCTCATCCAGATGAAGGCGGAAACGCTCAACAAGATCAACGAGGCTCTGGCGCGGCTCGACGACGGCCGCTATGGGCTGTGTTTCGAATGCGGCGAGGAGATCGCAGAAGCGCGGCTGCGCGCGCTGCCCTTCGCCGTGCGCTGCAAGGATTGTGAAGAAGCGCGAGAGATTGCCGCACAGCGGGAGCGGTCGCTTTCTCAGCGTCGCGGCTCGTCCAGCCTCTTCTACGACCTGCAGGGTTAATTCCCGTCAATCAGGGGCGGTTCGCGACAGCCCGCTTGGGCAGTTCGCAGCCGCCCCTACGCATTTCTTTTCCAGTTTCAAGAGATCACGGTCTAACGTAGGGGCGGTTGCCGAACCGCCCCTACCTTTAGGAACTGGCAACTCATCTCACATGGTCATCCGAGAGCGATCATGAGTCACGAACCAGACAAGCCCGAAGAGTCCTCCAAGCCGGCGAGCCTCGACGAGTCGTCTTCGTCCGAGAACCCCGCGTTCCGGTTGCCCGGCGAGCTGCCCGTATTGCCGTTGCGGGATACCGTGCTGTTTCCGAATTCTTTCATGCCCCTGGCCGTGGCGCGGGAAAGCTCCGTTCGTCTCATCGACGAAGCGGTGTCGAGCGGCAGCCTCATCGCGGTCTTCACTCAGAGGGAGGCAAGCGAAGACGAACCCCTTCAAGAGGACTTGTATGCAGTCGGGACTGCCAGCCATATCCACAAGATGTTCAAGTTGCCTGACGGGAGCTTGCGCATCATCGTGCAGGGACTGGCTCGCGTGCGGCTCAACCAGTTGGTGAACGTGCGGCCGTACCTTCGCGCTCGCGTGGAGGAGGCGCTCGAGGTGCTGGGCGACAAGGATCGCCTCGAGATCGATGCGCTTCAGCGCAACATCAAGACCAACTTCCAGCAGATCGTGTCCCTCTCGCCGCTCATGTCTGACGACCTGCAGACGCTGGCGACGAACATTTCTGAACCGGGCCGGCTGGCCGACTTTATTGCCTCCAGCCTCGGATCGATCTCGACAGAAACCCGGCAGGAAGTGCTCGAAACGCTCGATGTCCGGCAGCGACTCGACTTGCTCAATCGGCTCCTCATCAAGGAGCTCGAAGTCCTGGAGCTTGGATCGAAGATCCAATCGCAGGTGCAGTCGGAGGTTGGCAAGAACCAGCGTGACTACTTCCTCCGCGAGCAGCTGAAGGCGATCCAGCGGGAGCTTGGCGAGGGTGACGATCAGACCAAGGAGATCGAGGAGCTCCGGACCAAGATTGAAGCGGTGGGGATGTCCGACACCGTGAAGAAGGAGGCGTTGCGCGAGCTCGATCGGCTCTCGAAAATGCCTCCGGCGGCGGCGGAATACACGGTGTCGCGAACCTATCTGGATTGGCTGGTCTCGCTGCCGTGGGCCAAGCGGACCGAAGAAGTGATCGACCTGCCCAAGACCCGTGATGTTCTGGACAAGGAGCATTCCGGGCTGGAGAAGGCCAAGGACCGCATCCTCGAATACTTGGCGGTCCGGAAACTGAATCCCGACATGAAGGGGCCTATCCTTTGTTTCGTGGGCCCCCCCGGCGTCGGCAAGACGTCGCTGGCTCGTTCGATCGCCCACTCGCTCGGACGCAAGTTTGTCCGCGTATCCCTGGGCGGCATGCGGGACGAAGCTGAGATCCGCGGACATCGCCGCACTTATATTGGCGCGCTCCCCGGGCAGATCATCCAGGGCCTTCGCCGTGCGGAGTCGAAGAACCCGCTGTTCATTCTCGACGAGATCGACAAGCTGGGGTCAGACTTCCGAGGCGACCCGGCGTCGGCGCTTCTCGAGGTTTTGGATCCCGAGCAGAACTCGACGTTCCGCGATCACTATCTCGACGTCCCATTCGATTTGTCAGAGGTGCTGTTCATCACCACCGCAAATGTGCTCGACCCCGTGCCGCCGGCGCTCCGGGATCGCATGGAGGTGCTCGAGCTGGCCGGGTACACCGAGGAAGAGAAACTGGAGATTGCTCGAGACCACCTTGTCGATCGTCAGATAAAGAACCACGGTTTGACCGATAAGCAGATCCTCTTCACCGACCAGGGATTGCGCGCGGTGATCCGTGGCTATACGCGGGAGGCCGGCGTTCGAAATCTCGAGCGTGAAATTGGCGCGATCTGCCGCAAAGTGGCCCGTCGTCGCGCGGAAGGACAGAACGCCAAGGTTCGCGTGACGCCCGATCTCGTCCAGACGTTCCTGGGCGCCCCGCGTTTTCTCGACGAGGAAATGGAAGAACGCACCAAGAATCCCGGTGTCGCAATCGGCCTCGCGTGGACGCCGGTCGGCGGCGAGGTGCTGCTCGTCGAGGCGTCGCGAATGGCCGGTACGGGCTCGCTGACTCTCACGGGACAGCTCGGCGAAGTCATGAAGGAGTCCGCACGTGCCGCACTGTCGTGGGTGCGCGCGCACGCAACGGAGTGGGCCATCGACCCCGAGTTCTTCAAGGGATCCGAAATCCATCTCCATGTTCCGTCAGGCGCTATCCCGAAAGATGGTCCATCGGCGGGCGTCACGATGGTGACCGCCCTGGTTTCGGAGCTGGCGAGGCGCCCCGTCCGCGGCGATGTGGCGATGACCGGCGAGATCACGTTGTCGGGACGGGTGCTGCCTGTCGGCGGGATCAAGGAAAAGGTGCTGGCGGCCAAGCGCCTCGGGATCAAAGAGATCATCCTGCCGCGGCAGAACGCGAAGAACGTCAACGAAGACCTCAACGACGAATTGAGGCGCGGGCTGACCATCCATCTCGTGAACACCATCGACGAGGTGCTGCTGCTCGCGCTGCTCCCGGCGTCGCGCCCCTCGCATGCCAGGAAGCACGGCAAGCGGCCGCAGCACGTCGCCATGCAGTGAAAGTCGTCTACTCTGCTCGGTATCAGATCGATATCGGCACGCACGTCTTTCCGACTCAGAAGTATCGACTGGTGTACGACCGCGTTCGTGACTCGGTCACAGGCCTGAATCTGGTCGAGCCCGAGACCGCGTCTTGGAGCGACCTCGGTCTGGTCCACACGGCCGAGTACCTGCAAAAGGTCAGGACCGGCGCATTTGCGCTCGAGGAGCTCGCGCAGCTCGAGGTGCCGTGGTCGCCGGCCGTCGTCGAGGGGTTCCGGCTCATGACAGGAGGCACGATCATCGCTGGGCAAGCTGCTGCCGCCGGCGGCGAACGTGTCGTGTGCCACATTGGCGGCGGCTTCCATCATGCCTTTGCCAACCACGGCGAAGGATTCTGCTTGTTCAATGACGTCGCCGTGGCGATCGAAGCGCTGCTACGGGGCGGCGCGATCGCCCGAGCGGCGGTCATCGATCTCGACGTGCATCATGGCAACGGCACGGCGCTCATCTTCGAGAATGATCCACGCGTGTTTACGTTTTCGATGCACCAGCAGCACAACTACCCAGCGTTCAAACCGCGCGGATCGCTCGACGTCGGCTTGCCCGATGCCGCCGGTGACGAAATGTACCTGGATCGCCTCCGCCCCGCACTCGACGAGGTGTTCGCGTACGAGCCGCAGATCGTGTTTTATCTCGCCGGCGCTGATCCGTATCTGGACGACCAACTCGGTGGGCTCTCACTCAGCAAAGATGGCCTTCGTGAGCGCGATCGCGTGGTACTTCACGCCTGCGAATCGATGAAGGTCCCCGTGGTGGTGGTGCTTGCCGGCGGCTACGCAAGGAAGATCGAAGACACGATCGACATTCACACCGCAACCATTACCGAAGCAGCGTCAATCCAACGGCCGTCTTGAGATCGACGATCTCACCTGTCGCCACGAGGCGGCGCGCCTCGTCCAGCGTGAACGTCCTCGGTTCCAACTCTTCGTCCTCGTCTTTGTGGACGGCCGAGTTCGCAGCTGGCGCCCGGAGGTCGCTGCATCGAAAGAAAATCATCTCCTCGTCGCAGAATCCAGGCGTCGGGTAGAAGGAGCCCACCCGTTCGACACGCCCCGGGACCTGGCCGATTTCCTCCTCGCACTCGCGGGTTGCACCGGCCAGGGGGTCTTCCGTGGGTTTCAACGTGCCTGCCGGCAGTTCCCAGATCCACCGGTCGATCGTGTAGCGATACTGGCGGACCAGAATGATTTCGTGCGCCGATGGCATCGGCATCAGGACGACGGACCCTGGGTGCCGGACGATCTCCATCACCACACGATGGTTTGTCGGTAGACGAACCTTGTCGACCTCGACGCGGAAGATCCGACCGTCATACATAATCCTGCGTTCTTCAAGCGTCGCGTGTGTCGGTGTCATCGACGGGCTCCATGCCTTCGAGCATCCGTAGTAGCGAGGGTTCGATGTCCTCGAGAACCGAGCGTAAGTCGTCGGGAAGGGCTACCTTGAACTCGAGTGGCTCTCCTGTCCGAGGTTGAGTAAAGGCGAGTCGCTCCGCGTGAAGGAATGGGCGCGTCAGTCGCTGTACCGCACGGAGGCTTTGTGGCACGCGCCGATGGATTCCACCGTAAAGGGCATCGCCGACGACTGGGTGGCCGATTGCGTTCAAATGCACTCGGATTTGGTGTGTTCGCCCGGTTGTGATCGCGATGCGAAGCAACGACAGCCCCGGGATGTGGCGTGCCCATGTGACACGCGTCACCGCCGAACGGGCTCGTCGGGCTCGTGTCGAGACTTTCTCCCGGTGGACCGGATCGCGCCCGATTGGAATGTCGATCCGCTTCCTCTGCTGCACAAGGCCCCACACCAACACCACGTACTCCTTCTCGACCTCGCGATCGTGGAACTGCCGTGCTAGCTCCTGATGTGCGGTGTCGTGCTTCGCGACGACCATGACACCTGACGTGCCTTTGTCGAGCCGGTGCACGATGCCAGGCCGCAGCTCGCCTCCGATGCCGCTCAGATCCGGCACATGGTGGAGCAGCGCATTGACGAGCGTGCCGCTCGCATGTCCGGCGCCGGGATGAACGACCATGCCGGCCGGTTTGTTGAGGACGATGACGTCGGGATCCTGGTAGAGGACGTCGAGCGGGATCGGCTCGGCCTGAGGTGTGGCAGCGACCGGAGCCGGCAGATCCACCGCGATGATATCGCCCTCTCGAAGTGAAGTGTTCGCTTTCAGGACTCTGACGCGTGCGAGCGTGACGTGCCCGGCTTCAATCAGCCGCTGAATTTGCGAGCGCGAATATCCCGCCATCTCGCTGGCGAGGACGCGGTCGAGCCGAAGTCCGGCGTGCTCGGCTTCAACCGCAATTTCCAACCGATTCACGCGAAGCGCGGCTTTCTCGGCCGCGCCGGCGTCTCTGCCGCCGGCGGCTGGGCGGGGCGACTGAGATACCACAGCATGATCAGGCTGAGTGGCCCCAACACAACAGAGATGAACTGCGATGTGGACAGAAGGTCGAACACCAACCCGCGATCGTCGCCCCGGAAGAATTCGATCACGAAACGGGAGATCGAGTACCAGAAGCACGAAGAGCCAGAACGTGCGGCCTGGGAACGCACGCCCGCGACGCTCGAGCGTGAGCAGGATGACGAGGATTGCGAATCCCGCGAACGACTCATACAGCTGCGTGGGGTGCAGCGGGACGTTCAACGGTGTTCCCACATTGAGGTTCGCGGCGGGGTCCGTAAACGTGATGGCCCAGGACACATCCGTCGGCTTGCCGTAGCAGCAGCCGGCGGCCAGACATCCGAGCCGTCCCACCATGTAACCCAGCGCGATGCCAGGCGCAAACAGATCACCTGACTTCCATAGTGGGAGGCGGTGCTTGCGGAGCTGGTAAATGCAGACTACAACCGCAGCGATCAGGCCGCCATAGAAGACGCCCCCCGACCGGAGCAGGGTCGTAAATTCCTGCCAGCTGCTGGTGAACTGGTCGAACTCCACGATGAAGAGCAGCGCCTTTGCACCGACCAGCGCGGCGATGATGACCCAGATGCCGAGGTCGAGGACGCGGTTGGCGTCCAAGCCGGCCTGCCGCGCGCGCCGCGAGGCCATCCACAATCCCAGCAGATAGGCCGCCGCCAGCAAGACGCCGTAGGAATAGATAGTGATCGGTCCGAGCTCAAACAGGATTGGATGCACGGCGTCCCAGCCCCAGAAGATCGATGATCATCAACACCACCCCCACGCTGATTGCGGCGTCGGCGACGTTGAAGGCCCAGAAATGCCAGCCCTGCCACGAGGCATCGACGAAGTCGAGCACGTAGCCGGCCGTGGCGCGATCGATCAAGTTGCCTATCGCACCTCCCAGAATACACGCGACACCAAACCTGGCAAGACGATCGCCGGGGGGCACCGACGCGGCGTACCACGCGACGCCTGCCAGGGCCAGAGTTGCCACGACCGTGAGGATCACGGTCTTGCCCGCAAAGTCCAGCGCATTGAACATCCCGAATGCGGCACCCGTGTTGTGCACGCGCGTCAGTGCGAGCAGGTCGGGCACCAGCGGGATCGACTCATGCAGTGCCAGCGACTCTCTCACCATCGCCTTCGTGATCTGATCGACGATGACGATGACAGAGACGACAGCGATTTCAAGGCGGCGTGACACTGCAGGAGACGTCACGACCCGCTACCGACGCTCGGTTCGGCCAGCGCACCAACGCAGCGCTCGCACAGGCCCTTGAATTCGGGCTCGTCGCTGACCGACGGAACGAAGCGCCAGCAGCGCTCGCACTTGATCCCGGCGGCGCGTGTGACCTCGACGTGGACCGTTTCCGCCCCGGCCCGGCTTTCTCGCAGTGTCGCCGTGGAGACGCCGAAGAGCGTAGGCAGGAACTCCCGGTACGGAGCGAGCACCGCGGCGATTGCCGGCGTCACATCGAGATCAACGTGCGCGGACAGGTTGGCCGTGATGACCTTGTGCTGGCGAGCTTCCTCGAGTTCCAGATTGACCTCGTCGCGGACGGTCCGCAGATGATCCCATCGAGCCAGCAGGTCCTCGTCCTGCCATTCGTCCAGATGGGTTGGGAACACAGCGAGGTGCACTGACGACTCACGATCGCCGGGCAGGGCTAGCCACACTTCGTCCATCGTGAACGACAGAACCGGCGCAAGAAGCCTGGCCAGCCCATCGGCGATCAGATACATGGCCGTCTGACCTGACCGCCGCGACTCTGAAGTTGCGCCGAAGGTGTACATCCGGTCTTTCGTCACGTCGACGTAGAACGCGCTGACGTCCACCGTGATGAATGAATTCACCGCCTGATAGATCCCCGGGTAGTCATAGTCGTCGTAAGCCCGGATCACCTTTTCCGCGACGGACGCGTACCGCGCCATGGCCCATCGATCGATCTCCACCATTCGCGCGCGTGGAACCATGTCCGTCGACGGATCGAAGTCATAGAGGTTGGCCACGAGCACGCGAATCACATTTCGAAACTTGCGATACGCCTCGACGACACGGGCGAGAATTTCTTTGCCGAGCCTCATGTCCTCGCGATAATCCACCATCGAGACCCAGAGGCGCAGCACATCGGCCCCGCTCTGTTTCATCACGTCCTGCGGCGCAATCGTGTTCCCGAGCGACTTCGACATCTTGCGGCCCTGCTCGTCCATCACGAAGCCGTGGGTCAGAACTTGATCGAACGGAGCGCGGCCTCGGGTTCCGATACCGACGAGCAGCGAGCTATGGAACCATCCGCGATGCTGATCGGAACCCTCCAGGTACAGATCGGCCGGCCAGCGGAGCTCGTCGCGTTTCTCTAGCACGGCCTCGTGACTCGAGCCCGAGTCGAACCAGACGTCGAGAATGTTCAGCTCGCGCTCGAATTCCCGGCCGCCACATGACCCACACGTAAGCTGCTCGGGAAGGAACTCTTCAATGGGCCGTTCGTACCACGCATCGGCGCTATGTGCTTCGAACACCGTCGCCGCACGCTCGGTCAGCTCGCGGGTCAACAGGGGCTGTCCACAAGTCTTGCAATCGACCGCCGGGATCGGCACACCCCAGGTGCGCTGACGCGAAATGCACCAGTCAGGACGATTCGCAATCATGTTGTAGATGCGCTCGCGTCCCCAAGGTGGGATCCACCGCGTCGCGTCGATCGAGGTCAGCGCCCGCTGGCGGAGATCCGCAGAATCCATGGCGATGAACCATTGGGATGTCGCCAGAAAAACCACTGGGTTGTGGCAGCGCCAGCAATGGGGGTACGAATGGTCGTAGTCCGCGCGATGCCAAAGGTGTCCACGCTCAGCAAGCGCCGCTTCGATTTTGGGATTGGCCTCGAGCACGTGCATGCCGCTGAATAACTCGACGGTCTCGAGAAAA
This sequence comes from uncultured Acidobacteriota bacterium, assembly GCA_963846425.1. Classification (GTDB taxonomy): domain Bacteria; phylum Acidobacteriota; class Vicinamibacteria; order Vicinamibacterales; family UBA2999; genus JACCSI01. The sequence continues at coordinate 2,049,383 of CAWJVW010000005.1, forward strand.
TGTCCGCTGGCGTCAAGCGGGCCATAGATCTCGAGCCCGTACTTCACGCCGGTGGCATAGTCGTCGGCGCCGTGCCCGGGGGCTGTGTGGACCGCGCCCGTTCCGGCTTCCAGCGTCACGTAGTCGCCGAGAACGCCGAGCGAGTCCCGCGCATAAAGCGGGTGTTTGAAGACCAGCCGCTCCATGACGCGGCCGTCGAAGGTGGCAAGAGGCTCGCCGAAGGTCTTTCCGGTTTTTGCGGCGACTGTCTCGGCCAGCTCCTTGGCAACGATCACAACAACATCACCGACCGGATAAGCGCCGTACTCGAAGTCGGGCTGAAACGCGATTGCGAGATTCGAGGGGATCGTCCAGGGGGTTGTCGTCCAGATGAGTACCGAGACCTTCCGGCCGGCCAGCTGAGGCACACGACGAGCCAACTCTGGCGCGCTCACATCCGACAGTGGGAACTCGACATAAATAGAGGGCGAGGTGTGGGGCTCGTATTCCACCTCGGCCTCGGCCAGCGCGGTGCGGCAGTGCATGCACCAATGGACCGGCTTCTTGCCCTTGTAGACCATGCCCTGCTCAACAAAACTGCCGAGCGCCCGCACAATGGCGGCCTGATAGCTGGCGTTCATCGTCAGGTACGGGTTGTCCCATGTGCCGAACACGCCAAGCCGCTTGAAGTCCTCGCGCATGATGCCGACATATTTCGCCGCATAGGCGTGGCATTCGCGCCGGAAGTCGGCAGTTGTCATTTGCCGCTTCTTTGGGCCGAGCTGGCGATCGACCTTGAGTTCGATCGGCAGGCCGTGACAGTCCCACCCCGGTACGTAGGGTGCATCAAACCCCGCCATGCTTCGCGACTTCACGACAAAGTCCTTGAGGATTTTGTTGAGCGCCGTCCCGATATGGATCTCGCCGTTTGCGTACGGTGGCCCGTCGTGGAGCACGAACTTGGTCGCGCCTGCTCTCGCACGGCGGAGCTGGCCGTACAGATCCATCAGCTGCCAGCGCGCCACGGTCGCCGGCTCAGCTGTTTGAAGATTCGCCTTCATCGAGAAAGCGGTTCGGGGGAGGTTGCACGTGTCCTTCCATTCGGGCATGGGTATCTGTCTATTGTAATAATGGCTCTATGGCTGTGTCGCGCTTGGAACTTGCCGCCCCCGCCGTCCGCGAGGCCGTGCTCGATAACGGCCTGAAAGTGCTGGTCCAAGAGGTCCACACGGCGCCGCTCGCCTCGGTCTGGTGCTGGTACAAGGTTGGATCGAAGGACGAGGGACCTGGATTGACCGGCGTGTCGCACTGGGTCGAACACATGAATTTCAAGGGGACGCGAAACATTCCCCGGGATCAGGTTAAGGGCATCATCGAACAGTTTGGCGGCACCTGGAACGGCTATACCTGGATCGATCAGACGACATATCTCGAAACCGCGTCACGAGACGCGCTCGACCGCATGCTGTTCATCGAGGCCGAGCGCATGAGCTCGTGTCTTTACCTGCCAGAAGACTGCGAATCCGAGCGCACCGTCATCATCTCTGAACTGAAGGGCGGCGAGAACGATCCGGAGCAGTTGCTGGACATCGAGCTGACAGCCGCGGCGTTTCGTGTGCACCCCTATCAGCACCCCACCATTGGATGGCTGCGCGACCTCGAGACGATGACGCGAGATGACCTATACGGTCACTATCGTCGCTATTACGTCCCAGACAACGCGACGCTCGTGATTGTGGGCGACGTCGAGACCGACGAGGTCTTGAAGCGAGTGAGTCATCACTTTGGCCCGATTCCACGCGGTGACGAACGATCACGTGTGACGGCTATCGAACCGCCACAGATGGCCGAGCGCCGCGTGCACTTCCGCAAAGAGGGCACAACGGCATACTGGCGCGCGGCATTCCATGCTCCACCACTGACCGACGCCGATTTCTTTCCGATGCTGTTCGTGGATGCCGCACTGACGGGAGCGTCCGGCTTGAACCTGTGGTCCGGGCACAAGGTTCCAACGCCACAGCGCAGCGCCCGCCTCTATCGCGCGATCGTGGATAGCGGGCTCGCATCGGCTATTGGTGGAGCGCTGCTGCCGACCGAGCATCCGTTCCTGTATTACATCTGGGCAACGGTCGCCGAAGGTCAAACGCTCAATGCCGTAGAAGACGCGTGCCTCAGCGCGATCGAGCAGTTCACGCGCGAGGGGATCAGCGAGCCTGAACTGGCCAAAGTGCGGGCACAGCTTCGGGCCCGGTTTGTTTACGACAGCGACAGCGTGACCGACATCGCCCATCAGCTGGGGTATTTCGAAACCATTGCGACATGGCAGACCTATCACGACCTGATTCCCAAGCTCGCAACTGTGACCCTTGAAGAGGTCAACACAGCGGCGCGTCGCTATCTGAGGAGGGACAACCGGACGATTGGGTGGTTCGAGCCAGAAGTGGCCAGTGTCCAGGTACCAGTTCAAAGGAGTGCCACAGCGTGACGGTGATCTCTACTCCGAACTGGAAACCGACAACTGGAAACTTGCGGGGATTGCCATGCCATTGAGCCCTCTCCGCCGCACATTACGAAACGGCGTCGTGGTGTTGGCCAAGGAAACGACGACGACGCCCGCCGTGACGATTCTCGTCGGCCTCAGGGCCGGGGCGTACTACGACCCGGATGGTGCGGAGGGGACAGCGGCACTCCTTGCCCGGGTGCTGGATCGCGGCACTGAGACGCGTTCGGGGGCAGCTATCGCTGACGAGCTCGACGGCCGCGGCGCGTCTCTGTCGGTGATGGCGGGCCGGCATCAGGTTACGGTGAGCGCCACGTGTCTCTCCGAGGACTTCGGCCTCATCTTCAAGTTGGTGGGGGATGTCATTCGCCGGCCGTTGCTCGACGCCCAGGAGATCGAAACTCGTCGCGCCGAGTTACTGACAGCCATCCTGCAGGACGAGGACGATCCCGGCGCCGTCGCAGTTGATGTATGCATGGGCCGCCTGTATCCGCAGCACCCGTATGGCCGACGTCCCCGCGGCACGACCTCTACCGTGCAACGCCTCAGCCGCGCCGACCTTCTCGCATTCCATCGCGCGTGGTTCACGCCCGAGGGCACGACGGTCGTGGTCGTCGGCGACGTCGATCCCGACGATGTGATCCAAGCCTCCACGCGCGAGTTCGATTCATGGACGGCGAATCGCTATCCGGAGCCGCCCTTGGCTGGCGTTCCGCCGGCGCAGAAACGCGACCTGGCGTTTGTCCCCATGATGAACAAGGCCCAGGCAGACATCGCATACGCTTTCATCGGCGTGCGTCGTTCGGACCCTGCGTACTACGCCGCGTGGGTGATGAACAACGCCCTGGGGCAATACGCGCTTGGTGGACGGCTCGGCGACAGCATTCGTGAGAAACAGGGGATGGCCTATTACGTATACAGCAGTCTCGATGCCACGCTGGCGGAGGGTCCGCTGATGATTCGCGCGGGGGTGGCGGGCCCGGACGTCGAGCGGACGCTCGCCTCGATCGATCATGAGCTGACGCTGGTGCGCGACGATGGTCCGACGGCCAAGGAACTCGACGAGTCGAAGCGATATCTGATCGGGTCGATTCCCCGACAGCTGGAAACGAATGCTGGCATTGCCGGATTCTTGCTGAGCGCCGAGCTCCACGAGTTGGGGGCCGACCACGATCGACATCTCCCGGACCTTCTCGGGGCGGTGTCGCACGATCAGGCCTATGAGATCGTCCGGCGCTTGCTGGATCCGTCGCGTGCCGTCATCGTCGTAGCTGGTCCGTGGGACGCTCCCGCCACCAGCGAGGCCGTCGTCATGAGCGCTGCCGAGGCGTCGGCCGCAGATCTCATCGCGCGATCGCACAAGATTCAATGATCCCTGCCGGCCCGCAGCTGTCATCTGCGCGCGCCATTTTCTTCGACGTCGATTTCACTTTGATTTTTCCGGGCCCGACGTTTCAGGGCGATGGATACGCCCGTTTCTGCGCCGAGCAGGGTGTTGTGGTCGAGCGCGAGCGCTTTGACGATGCGGTGGCCGCCGCATCATTCATCCTGGACGAAGTGGAGGAGCCCATCTACGATGCGGCGTTGTTCGTCCATTACACAGCGACAATCATCGAGCATATGGGCGGCCGCGGGCCGGCTGTGATACGCGTGGCCGAGCGGATCTACGAGCAATGGGCAGGCAACCATCACTTCGAGATGTATGACGATGTGGCACCCGTGCTGACGGCGCTTGCCAGGCGAGGCTTGACGCTTGGTGTGATCTCCAACTCACATAGAAGCCTCGACGCCTTTAGAGAGCACTTCAAGCTCGAGTCGCTGATCACGACGACCGTTTCGTCGGCGGAACATGGGTACATGAAGCCGCACCGGACGATTTTCGAAACGGCGCTGACCCAGGCCGGGGTCGCCGCGCACGAGGCGGTGATGGTTGGCGACAGTTTGAAGGCCGACATCGAGGGGGCGTTGGCTGTGGGGATGCGCGCAATGCTGTTACGCCGTTCCGGCGAGGTCCCCTCGGTACTCCCTGTGGGGGTGACCGTGATTCGATCGTTGACCGAGCTTCTGGAGCAGGTGGATGCCAGTGGAATCAAGCGCTAGCCCCGAGTCTCACGACACGACCCTCACCCTTCGCGATCTGCACGGCTTGCAGGACTATCGGGCTGTTGTCGATCTCGAGCGCGCGATCTGGGGATACGCCGACAGCGGCGATCTGGTCACCGTTCCAGTCTTCATCATTACGGTTAAACGGGGCGGCATTCTCATCGGCGCTTTCGACACCAGCGCGCGCATGGTGGGCTTTGCGTTTTCGATCGTTGGGGTGAAGGATGGCCGCCCCACTCAGTGGTCACACATGATGGGCGTCGTGCCCGAGCACAGGCGGACTGGGCTGGGCCGGCGTCTCAAGCTGGCGCAGCGCGATCGCGCGATCGCTGCAGGATTCGATTTGATGGAGTGGACCTTCGATCCGTTGCAGGCGCTCAACGCACACCTCAATTTCGCGAGGCTCGGCGTGACGTGCGACGAATATGTGGAAAATCTGTACGGGGAGTCGACCAGCGCGCTGCACCGCGGGACGCCGACCGATCGATTCGTCGTGCAGTGGCAGCTGCGTGAGCCTCATGTCGAGCGCCGAATCGCGTCGCGGGCGCCCTTCTCGATACGGGCGAGTGAAGCTGCGGATGCACCAACCGTGAATCAAACCGTCGAGGCAGGCAACTGGCGTGCGACTCGTCCCGGTGACCTTTCCAGGGAGGGTCGCCGCCTGTGGGTCGAAGTCCCGGCAGGTTTTACGGAGATGCAACAGGAGGTGCCTGATCTGGCGCTCGACTGGCGCATGCACACCCGCGAAATCTTCGCGACGTACTTCAGACGGGGGTATCGTGCCGTGGATTTCGAGTTGCAGCGCGAGCGTGGAGGTGGACGGTATTTGCTGGCCTCGGCGTAACGGTCCACGGTCTCCAGTCCACGGTCAACGATCGCGCGCGCTATACTCGCCCGCATGTCGTGTCTGTTCTGCAAGATAATCGCCGGTGAGATTCCCTCGAAGCGCGTCTACGAAGATGAGAGTCTCATCGCGTTCGAGGACATCAATCCGCAGGCCGCGCTCCACGTGCTGATCGTTCCGAAGCGCCACGTCGCCACGCTCAATGATCTGCAGCCGACAGACGATGAGCTGGTGGGCGAGATGGTGAGGCGTGGAGCCGTGATCGCCAACGAGCGCGGATTTGGCGCCGGCGGTTACCGCACCGTCTTCAACTGCAACGCCGACGCGGGCCAGACGGTGTTTCATATTCACTTGCATGTGTTAGCGGGCCGCCGGTTCGGATGGCCGCCGGGGTAGGCCCGGGTGCGACAGGTGCGACAGGGGCGGAGGGTGCGGAGGGCCTGGGACGGCTAAACGATCATGCGCCGGACAACGGCCACACGGCGGATGCCCTGCAGATCAGCGCGCATGTCTTCGAGCTTGAGATCAGGAACGACGTCAATCGCGGCTTCGACGCTTTCATCCTGGCCGTACCCGATTTCCATGATGAGCCGGCCGTTGAGCGTCAGTGCATGACAACTTCGCTCGAGCATTGCCCTGACTTCGTCGAGACCATCGTCGCCGCCGAAGAGTGCCATCGCGGGCTCGTGATCTCGGACCTCCGGCGCCAGGGCCCGGCGATCTGTCTGCGCGACATAGGGCGGATTCGTCACGATGAGATCGACCGGTTGCGGAACGTCAGCGAGATAACGACCCTGCGTGAAATGGATGCGTGTGGCGCCTAGCCTTGCGGCGTTGGCCCGGGCGACCGTGAGTGCTTCGCCAGAAATATCCGTGGCATAGATGCGCGCCCCGGGATGCTCGAGGGCGAGCGTGATCGCGATGCAGCCGCTGCCCGTTCCCACATCCACAACGGAGGCCGCGGGTCGTTCTGAGAGAACCTCCTCGGCAACCTCGATCGTCAACTCGGTTTCCGGGCGCGGAATCAGCACAGCCGGCGTAACCTGAAACTCGCGACCCCAGAACTCCTGAATCCCACGGATGTACGCGACCGGTTCGCGCGCTGTTCGCCGTGCGATCGCGACGGCGTAATCAAGGCTGAACCGTTCGTCTGGACTGTCCATGCGCCGCGTGAGCCAGGTGGCACGGTCCCAACGGAGAACATGGCGCGCGAGGAGCTCTGCATCGAGCGCCGCGGTCGACGTGGAAACTCCGGCGCGCTCGAGATCCTGCCGCGCCTGACAGACGAGATCGTGAAGTGTCATTGGCGCTTCAGTTCCCTCTCGCGGGGCTGAAGTCCGGGGTGGGGACAGGTTTTACTGACTCGGGTTCGATCTCCGTGGCATCCTTGAGCATCTGCGCGGTATAGAACGTAGTCAGCGCGTCTACCAGCTCCTCGAGACTGCCGTCCAGAACCGGGTAGAGCTGGTGTGTGGTGAAGTTGATCCGGTGATCGGTAATGCGGCTCTGAGGGAAGTTATACGTGCGGATCTTCTCCGATCGTTCTCCGGTGCCGACTTGTCCACGCCGCTCCTTGGCGATCGCCTCCTGCTGCTTACGCATCTCGATTTCGTAGAGACGCGACCGCAGGACCTTCAGCGCCTTCGCGCGGTTCTTGATCTGCGACTTTTCGTCCTGCTGCGACACGACGAGTCCGGTTGGGAGGTGCGTGACGCGCACCGCCGAGTACGTCGTGTTCACACTCTGGCCTCCGGGCCCGCTGGAACAGAACGTATCGATGCGAAGGTCCTTGGGCTCGATGTGCACGTCGATCTCGTCCGCTTCAGGCAGGACAGCGACGGTGGCGGTCGATGTGTGGATCCGTCCGCTCGCTTCGGTTGCGGGCACTCTCTGCACGCGGTGCACGCCGCTCTCGTACTTGAGGCGGCTGTACACACCCTTGCCTTCGATATTGACGATCAGCTCCTTCAGGCCGCCTTGACCTGCCTCGCTGAGTGACAAGACTTCGAGCTTCCACCCCTGGCGCTCGGCGTATCGGCTGTACATCCGATAGAGATCGCTCGCAAAAAGCGCCGCTTCTTCTCCGCCGGTCCCACCCCGTATCTCGACGATGACGTTCTTCTCGTCGTTGGGGTCTTTCGGGAGGAGCAAAACCTTGAGCTCGCTGACCAGCTGATCGCGCTTCGTCGTCAGACCCGACAACTCTTCCTCGGCCAGCGCCCGCATGTCCGCATCGGCGCCTTTTGCGAGCTCCTCCGCCTGGGCGATCTCTTCGGCGACGCCCTTGTATTCGCGATATTTTTCGACGAGCGGCTCGATCTCCGACAGGGACTTTGCCTGCTTGCGGTATTCCGTCGGATCGTTCTGCACGGTGGAGGTGCCGAGCGACGCCATCAGCTCCTCGTACCGGCCTTCGACCGACGCTAACTTGTCGAACATACCAACATTCTAGATTACGTGGACGAATACGCAGATTTCGTGGGATTGCGCGGATCTCTCGGTTGGGTTCGCCAGGCGCTAGCCGCCTGATACAGGCGGTAGAAAGGCGATTTCGTCACCCTCATCAACCGCCGTCGTCATGCGCGCGTAGTCGGCGTTGACGGCGCTGGACATGGACTCGGCATATGGCGCGATGGAGGGATAATCCGCTACGAGCGCGTTCCAGACGGTGCGCACCGTCGCACCGGACGGGACGTCGCGCTCCAACTCGCCGGCGCCTACGAGATCTCGCAGCCGCGCGAACAATCGGACGGTCACGCGCACGCAATCCTCAATGCCGCCTCTCGGGCTGTGGCGTCGTCCGGGTCCGCGGTCGCGCCTTCAATCCAGACGTCGCCGCCCTCGAAATACTCGTGTTTCCAGATCGGGACGATCTGCTTCACGCGTTCAATCGCATAGCGGCAGGCCGCAAACGCGTCGGCTCGATGCGGCGACCCAGCAGCTATCGCCACGCTGGCTTCACCAATCGCGAGACGCCCCGTCCGATGATGCACCGCGAGCACGGCGGACGGCCAACGTTCACGCGCCTCATCCACGATCCGCCGAAGAGCGCGCTCGGCGAGCGGCTCATACGCCTCGTAGACAAGATACAGAACCCGCCGCCCCTGATTGTGATCGCGGACAAGGCCGAGAAACGTCGCTACAGCTCCAACTCCCGGCGCCTCGACCACTCGGACCAACCGAGCGAGGTCGAGCACGTCGGTCGTTATTGCGGTCGCCGGAAGTGTCACCAGTTCATTTTATCCGCTGCAGAAAAACGTCCGCGGAAGGGCGGAAAGGCGGAGGGACTATTCAACCGGCCCGCGGCAGTTGGACACGGGTCGCCTGGCGACCGGCCGCGAAGCGGCCGGACTATCGAGGTGAGAGGCGGCGGAGGAACAAGAGCCCGGGGAGGTCTTGAGGCTCTTGTTCCTCCGCCGCCTCTCACCTCAAAACGCGGCTACGCCGCGTTCGCCAGGCGACCCCGGCTCCGCGCATTCCGCGTTATCCGCGGATGCTCTTCGGACGCAGGGCCGCCACACCGACAACCAACTCAGTCCGCGCCCACATGAAGCCGATGTTCGAGCGCAGCGAATTTAGCCACTGAGTCACGCTCCGGGGTCATGAGAGACACGACAATCCCAACCGCAAACGACAGCGGAATCGTGACCAGGCCGGGATTTGTCAGCGGAAACGGTGCCGTCTGATTGCCCAGGATGCCGACTTGAACTGTAGGCGAAAAGTAAATCAACCCGAGTGCCGAGAACGTGCCGACCAGCATGCTCGCCTGCGCTCCGCGGGTCGAGAATGGCCGCCAGAACATCGAAAGGACAAGCGCGGGGAAATTCGCGCTGGCCGCAATGGCAAACGCGAGCCCCACCATGAATGCCACGTTCTGGCCCTGAAACAGGATCCCCAGAACGATTGCCAGTGCGCCCAACACGAGGGTCGACGCACGCGCGACGCGGAATTGTTCCTGTTCGTCCGCTACCCCATGTCGTACGACGTGGACCCACAAATCGTGCGACAGCGCCGCGGCGCCCGAGAGCGTCAGCCCAGCGACCACCGCTAGAATCGTGGCGAACGCGACAGCCGAGATGAATCCGAGGAAGGGTGTGCCGCCAACGACCTCCGCAAGAAGCGGGGCCGCCATGTTGCCGCCCGCGTCAATTGCGCGAATGGTGTCCTGGCCGACCAGCACCATGGCGCCGAATCCCAGCACGAACGTCAGCAGATAAAAGAACCCGATGAAGGCTGTCGCGTAGGTCACCGATTCGCGAGCCGTTTTCGCATCGGGCACGGTGTAGAACCGCATCAGAATGTGCGGCAAACCTGCCGTGCCCAGCATCAACGACAGCCCGAGCGAGACAGCATCCCACGGATCGGACACCAGTCGCCCCGGCCCGAGAACCCCGACTCCGTATTGGCTTGCTGCCGTTGCGAATAGCGTCAGCGGATTGAAATCGAATCGTGCGAGCACGAGCATCGCCAGCAGAAATGCGCCAGCCAACAGAAGCGCTGCCTTTACGATTTGCACCCATGTCGTCGCAATCATTCCGCCAAAGAGGACGTATGCGAGCATCACGACGCCGACGATGATGACTGCGGAGGAGTAGTTGAGCCCGAAGAGCAGCCGTACCAGGTTGCCCGCGCCCACCATCTGCGCGATCAGATAAAACGAAACCACCGCAAGCGACCCCGTGGCGGCGGCGACACGCACCGGCGCTTGGCGGAGGCGCAAGGCGACGACATCGGTGAACGTGTAACGGCCGAGGTTTCTGAGTGGCTCCGCGATGAGAAACATCACGATGGGCCAGCCAACGAGAAAGCCAATCGAGTAGATCAAGCCGTCGAAGCCAGAAAGGGCCACCAGCCCGGCGATCCCGAGAAAGCTGGCGGCGCTCATGTAGTCGCCGGCAAGCGCCATGCCGTTCTGAAATCCCGTGATGTTGCGGCCAGCCGCGTAGAAGTGCTCGGTCGTCTTGGTTCTGCGCGCTGCCCAGTACGTGATGGCGAGCGTGGCGGCAACAAAGATCAGGAAGCCCGCAATGGCGGTTGGGTTGGGCGCACCGAGTGCGGTGCCTGCCGAGGGGTTCAAGAACCGCCCCCGGATTGCCCCGAGCCTGGCCGAGGGGCTCTCAATCGCGCGACGCCTGCGTCATAGTGCGTATTGGCCCACCGGGTGTAAACCCAGATGAGGAGCCACGACGCGACGATGACCAACGCGCCGAGAAGAATGCCGAGGCTCAATCCGTTCGCAATCTGGCGTCCGAGCAGCGGCTTGTTGAATGCAACGAGAAGTATGAACCCGAAATACAGCACCATCATCGCGATCGTCAGCAGGATGGCAACGCGCCAACGCGCAGCGGTCAGCGATTCGACGGCGTGATGATCGGGGAGGTGCGTCATCGGCGGTGGATGGGTCATCGTGTTTGCCAGAAATGTCCGAGCGGTTGGTGTCCGTTGCCAACGGCGATGCCGTGCCGAATCGCGCCGGTGACGTATTCCTTGGCGCCGTGCGCCGCCTCGTCGAGTGTGTGGCCCAGCGCGAGCTCGGCTGCTATCGCGGCGGCGAACGTGCATCCGGTGCCATGTGTGTGAGGTCCGGTGATGCGCGGCCCGGCCAGGAGCGCCTCGCCCCCGGCTTCGACGAGCACGTCGATCGATTCGGCGCCACCAAGATGACCGCCTTTCACCACGACGGCTTTGCAGCCAAGTCGCAGAATGCGACGGGCCGCCGCGCGCATATCGTCGACGGACTGGATTTCCATGTCCGCCAACACTTCTGCTTCCGGAATGTTGGGAGTAACCACGCGTGCCAGCCGCAGCAGCGTAACCCGAACCGCATGAACGGCGTCAGCGTCGAGCAGGCGATCGCCGCCTTTGGCAACCATGACGGGGTCCACCACGAGATTCGGCAAGTCGAGGGCCTCGACTGCGGCAGCTACGGCCTCCACGATACTCGAGGTGGCGAGCATGCCGGTTTTGACGGCGTCGCAACCGATATCTGACACAACCGTTTCAATCTGCAGCGTGACGAACTCCGCGGGCATCAGGTGGATGCCAGCGACACCCTGTGTGTTTTGGGCAGTCACGGCGGTAATGGCTGAGGTGCCGTACAGGCCGTATGCCGCGAAGGTCTTGAGATCCGCCTGGATCCCGGCACCCGCGCCCGAGTCGCTTCCTGCAATTGTCAGCGCACGTTTCATTTAGCTACAATCGGCGGCTATGTCGTCCACCCGAGCCCCGTTTGTCACCTACGACTCGACCCTGCTTGATCATGTCAGCGTCGGTACCGCTTCGTCAGCCGCGTGGACCAGCATCCGTATTGCCGCAGTCTTGTTCCTGACGGCACTTACTGCGGCGGCGGCCCAGTTCAGCGTACACCTGCCATTTACGCCTGTCCCGCTGACGTTGCAACCCATGGTCGTCATGGTAGGCGCGGCGGCACTCGGATCGCGGTTGGGCGCGGCGAGCCAGATTCTATATTTGCTTCTCGGGATTGCGGGGATGCCCGTGTTTGCTGCCTCCCCAATCCTCCCGCAAGGCGGCGGACGGCTTCTGGGTCCGACCGGCGGCTATCTCATGGCCTACCCGATTGCCGCGTTCGCTACCGGGTGGCTTGCGGAGCGAGGGTTCGACCGGCGGTACTTTGCGTCAGTGCTCGCGATGTTTGCAGGCCTCTGCGTGCTCTTCCTCGGCGGCGTCGCGTGGCTCGCGTGGTTTGTGACCGCACCGGGGGGACCGGTGGGACTGGGTCCCGCGCTGGCAACGGGGTTATATCCGTTCGTGGTGGCCGACCTCGTCAAGGTGTGCATCGCCAGTGCGATCCTGCCGGGAGTGTGGGCCATTCTGGGTCGTTCGAGATTCGGAGATTGAGCGACGTAGAAAAGCTACCTTATTGTGGCCTCTTGGCGGATTCCGTTGTCTTGGCCTCGAGGCCAAAGATCAGAAAGTACTGGTAGGGCAGAAAGGTCTCTTCCGAGAGTAGTCTCAGCCCGGCGCGAGCCGCGTCCTGCACGACCAGTTCCGGTTTCACGCGCTCGTCCATTGGCGGCCCTGGCCCGCCCCCCTCTAGCTTGAAGTCCACCACGCCGATGCGGCCTTCTGGCCGCAGCGACCTGGCCAGGTTCCGCAGGAACGTGATGCGATCTTCGATCTCGTGATACGCGTCGACAAACAACGCTGCGTGCAAGGTTGATCGGGGCAATCCTGGGTCGCTGCGTGTCCCACGATGCGGTTTGACATTCGCGAGTCCTTCGGCATTGACACGTCGTGAGATTGCGGTGATCGCCTCGGGCTGGACATCCACGCCATACACAATTCCGTTCGGACCAACGCGTCGTGCAAGGCGGACCGTAAACCAGCCGGCACCCGCACCGATATCTGCGACCACGGAGGCCTCCGCGACGCCAAGCGTATCCATGATCTGATCAGGATGCTGCCAGATGTCGCGATCGGGAGCCTCGAGCAACCCGAGGTCCTGTGGCGGAAACAACCGTCCGTGTGGTTTTGGCCGCGGTTGCGACTGCGGCTGTGCGTGCAGCCACGAATGAAATGTGGATTCGCTGAGCAACAAGATCACGAGGCTGGTGGCGAGGGCAATGGCCCGGTGTTTCATCAACGGTTTCCCCTTCGGTTTTTGCCTTGTGCCTCGTGCCTTTTGCCTTGTGCCTTTTTCCTTGTGCCTTGTTTCCCTCGCTGCTTGTCCCCCGTAGCTCGGGTCAGCGACCGGTGCGAGCGAAGGGGGACAATCCCCGGCCTGGTCATGGCTTCGGCGCTCAAGATGCGATCGAGATCGGCGCCGGACATCAGGCCACGCTGGAGCACCAACTCTCGAATGGGCCGCCCGCTGGCCACCGAGGCTTTGGCGATTTCGGCCGTTGCCGCGTAGCCGATGTAGGGGCTCAAGGCCGTCGCGACTGCGGTGCTGCGATCGAGCAACTCACGGCAGCGGTCACGATCGGCTTCGATGCCTTCAACCGTACGCTCCCGCAAGGCTTTCATCGCGTTGGTGAGGATCCGCTGCGCGTGAAGCGCATTCCACGCGACGACAGGCATCATGACGTTCAACTCGAGTTGGCCGGCGTCGGCAGCTATTGTGATGGTCGTGTCGCACCCGTATACCTGGTAGCAGACCTGATTGACCATCTCCGGCACTGACGGATTAACCTTTCCAGGCATGATCGACGACCCGGGCTGGACCGCTGGAAGCCGGATCTCGGCAATCCCCGCACGCGGGCCCATCGCAAGGAGCCGCAAGTCGCTCGCGATTTTTCCAAGCTCGACAGCCAGTCGCCGCAGCGCCCCCGAATACGCCACAACATCCCCCATGCTCTGCGTGACGCGAAAACGGTTCGTGGCAGGGTAAAGAGGCAGCTTCGTCAACCGCGCCAGGGCCGCGACCGCACGCTCCGTGTAATCGTCTCCGGCATTGAGCCCAGTACCGACCGCGGTGGCGCCCAGATTGAGCTCATACAGCGCCTCAACAGCGACATCCGCCGTGTCTGCAGCGGCCGTGAGACAGGCTGCGTAACCTCCGAACTCCTGCCCGAGCGTGATCGGAACGGCATCCTGCAGATGGGTTCTCCCTACCTTGAGCACGTCGGCAAACACGTCGGCTTTCCTCGCGAATGCCGACGCCAGCTCCCGGCATTCGCTCGCCAGGCTCGCATGTTCCAAAGCCAGCGCTAGCCGCGTAGCCGTCGGGATGACGTCATTGGTGGACTGACCCATGTTGACGTGATCGTTGGGGTGAACCCGCGTGTAAGTGCCTTTCGACTCGCCCAGCCGCTCAGCGGCGCGGTTGGCGAGCACTTCATTAGCGTTCATGTTGTGAGACGTGCCTGCGCCGGCCTGATAGACATCGATCACGAACTGGTCACGTAGTTTTCCCTCGAGGACTTCGTCTGCCGCCGCGATGATCGCGTCGGCGACGCGGCGGTCGAGCCGCCGGAGGTCGCGATTGGCTTCTGCTGCCGCGCGTTTGATGAGCATGGTGGCGCGAACGAAACTGTCCGACGCCGTCAAACCGCTGATAGGAAAGTTCGCCTGCGCACGTGCTGTCTGCACACCGTAGTACGCATCATCCGGCACGCTGAAATCGCCGAGAGGATCGCGCTCGACGCGGGGCACAGTTGAATTATAAAGGTGTGGAACTAAGAACTAAGAACGAAGAACGAAGAACGGAACAAAGAACCGTGAACTGGGAACGGAACCGTCAACCGGAGCGGAACCGTCCACCGTTACGGAACCGTCAACCGTCCAGGTTGGCGGTTCATCGTTCTCGGTTGATCGTTCTCGGTTCTCGTCAGTTCTTCGTTCTTCGTTCTTCGTTCTGAACTGACGCCTATTCACCCCTCAGCGCCATCGCCGGGTCCACTTTCGTGGCTTGGCGCGCCGGAAGCCACGTGGCCAGGAGCGCCACTGCACCAAGGGCAGCGATTCCCATGAAGTAGGTCACGGGATCGAAAGGGCTGACGTTGAAAAGCAGTGCGCTTAGCAGTCGCGTCATGCCCGTGGCCGCGAACGTGCCGATCGCAAGTCCAATGCCCGTGATGAGCAGCCCGTGCCGCACAAACAGACGTTGGACTTCGCCGGCCGCTGCCCCAAGCGCCATACGGATCCCGACCTCCCGACGACGCTGGGCAACGACGTAAGCGATGACGCCGTAGATGCCTACCACGCCAAGGAGCAGGGTCACCCCGGACGCGATGCCAAGGATGACGAGCGTGAACGATGTTTGCGCCATGGACTCGTTGTACGTTTCACGCAACGTCTCGACGCGCGCGAGCGGCAGATTGGGATTGATCGACCACACCGCCTGCTGCACCTCACGGAGGAAGCCCTGATCGCGGAGCCGTTCGGTGCGGATCGCATACGCCAGCGTCCGCTGCGCGAACACTTTCGAGTCCCAGAAGTTCTCCATCATCATTGGCCAATAGGCGATCGTGGTCGCGGGTTTTGTGACGCCATCGTCGTGCTCGTTACCAACGATGCCGACGATTTCGCGCCAGGGGTTGCTCGGCGACTGCCGGATGCGCTGGCCAAGAGCGGCCGTGGCGCTGCCGAACAACTCGCGAGCCAGATTGTCACTCACGATCGCGATTGGCCTCAGGTTGTACACGTCTGACCAAGTGAAGTCACGACCTGCAATGATCGGGTTGCCCATCGTCTTGAAGTAGTTTTCGCCGATCCATTTGAAGCGTCGAAGCGGCGGGATCTTGCCCTCAGGGACAGGCACCCCTTCCGCAAAAATCGGATCGTTGCTGTCCCACCCGTCCATCGTGATCGATGAGGACTGACCGACGGAGGTCACACCCGGGATCGCCTCGATTCGCCGGAGGATCTGCTCGTGCGTCTGTGTGACTTGCTTCGGGTCTTCAATCAAAGCGCTGGGAATCGCGATGCGCATCGTGAGCACGTCATCTGGATTGACGAATCCTGGGTTCACATCACGCATGGCAGCAAATGTGCGAATCATCAGACCAGAGGCTACGAGGAGGACGAGCGCCAACGCCACCTGGGCGACGACGAGAGCGTTGCGGGTTCGATGCCGCTCGCGTCCGTCGCTCGAGCCTCGACCGTTTTCCTTGAGCGCGCTCGCGAGCGCCGGGCGCGCGTATTTGATCACCGGCGCGACGCCGAACAGCAGACCGGCCGCCACCGAGATGGCGAGCGTGAAGGCAAGCACGATCGGATCGAGTCCGATTTCGTCCAGCCGCGGCAACCGCGCGGGTTCGAGCGCAACGAGCAATTGAATGCCGCCATACGCCAGCGCCAGACCGAGTGCTCCACCAACCAGGCCGAGCAGAAGCGACTCCGACAAGAGCTCGGCCGCGACGCGTCGCAAGCCAGCACCCAGCGCGAGTCGGACGGCAAGTTCCTGCTGCCGTCCCTCGGCACGAACGAGAAAGAGATTGGCCACGTTCGCACAAGCCACGAGCAACACGACGCCCACGGTGCCGAACAGCACCCATAACACCTGTCCAATATCACCGACGACATCGTCGCTGAGCGGATGAACCAGCGGCGCGAGCTTCACATCGTTGAACATCTGCTTCGTGAAGCCAGGCGGCATCGCGAAATTGTCTGCCATTCCCGGAATGAGCCTGGCCATGTCCGCCGAGGCGTGCTCAATCGTCATTCCGGGTTTGAGCCGCGCGAGCCCCTGATAACTGAAGTTGCCAATGCGGACCTCCGCCCGATTGAAGCGGAACGGAAGGATCACTTGGGGCTTGTAGCGCAGGAACTTGAAGTCGTCAGCGAGCACGCCAATGACTTCGCGTGGCTTGCCATTGACTGCGAGCGACTGACCGATTGCGGATGGACTGCTGCCGAACGCACGCTGCCAGTAATCGTGGCTTATGAGAACCGTGTCCGCGCCGCCAGGCGCATCGTCGGCTTTTGTAAATGTCCGGCCGAGCGACGGCTGCACGCCAAGAATCGGCAGGGTGCCATCGGTCACCATTAACGCTTCCACCTGCTCGGGCTCTCCGCGGCCGGTGATGGTCACTGACGTGTTGTCCCACATCCCGATATCGGCGAAGGCTTGCCCCTGCTCGCGATAGGTGAAGTAGGTTGCGGGCGACTGATTCAGCTGACCGGGCATGATTCCCGGCGCCAGGTGCCACACGCCCACGAGGCCTTCCGGGTTCCGAAAGGGCAGTGGCTTCAGCAGGACGCCGTTGACGACGCTGAAAATCAGGGCATTTGCGCCAATGGCTGCCGCGAGCGTGATGGCAGCGGTGAGGGCAAATGCCGGGTTGGATACCAAGCGCCGTACGGCATGTCGCATTGTTCTTTCGACGGTTTCCAAGCGGCCTTTGTTTCGCTCGGCCCGCGGACGGGGGCATGCGCCGCCTTACGTTAGACTGTGTGAAATGCTCCCCGGCTTTTTGGATTCCATCCTGTCGCTGATTATCAAGACGTCGACAGACCTCCCTCCTGATGTGCGGGCCGCCATGCGCATCGCGACAGGAGAGGAGCCCGAAGGCTCACGCGCTGCACAGGCGCTCACGATCATCGGCCAGAACATCGACCAGGCCGCGGAAACCGAAGGCGCCATCTGCCAGGACACGGGGATGCCAACCTTCGAAGTGAAGACGCCCATCGGCGCAAATCAGATCTGGATGAAGCAGCAGATCAAGAATGCCGTGGCCGAAGCCACCAAGCGAGGGAAGCTCCGCCCAAATTCGGTAGATTCACTGACAGGAGACAACAGCGGCAACAACCTCGGGCCGGGTACGCCGATCATCCACTTCGAGCAGTGGGACCAGGACGAGATCGAGGTGAAGCTGATCCTCAAGGGTGGCGGCTGCGAAAACATGAACGCGCAGTACTCGGTGCCCACCGAGCTCCCACATCTTGGCCGCGCTGATCGCACACTCGAGGGGGTGCGCAAGTGCATTCTGCACGCGGTGTGGCACGCGCAGGGCAAGGGTTGTGCCCCGGGTGCAATTGGCGTGTGCATCGGCGGAGATCGAACGTCCGGCTACGTGCATGCCAAGGAGCAGCTGTTTCGGACGCTCGATGACGTGAATCCGGACTCGCGGCTTGCGGATCTCGAAGCGGAGATCATGCGCACGGTCAATACGCTTGGCGTTGGCACCATGGGGTTTGGAGGTCGCGTGTCGCTCATCGGTTGCAAGATTGGCGCGCTGAACCGCCTGCCCGCGAGCTTCTTCGTATCAGTGGCCTACGACTGCTGGGCCTTCCGCCGCCTGGGGGTCGTGCTCGATGCCCAACAGGGAACGATCACCCGTTGGCTCTATCGCGACCCGGCGGTCGCGACTGTGCCGATGATGGACCAGGCGGGCTTTCGCCGCACGGGTCGAGAAGTGGCGCTGACCACGCCATTGGACGAGACAGCGGTGCGATCGCTCAAGGTTGGTGATGTCGTGTTGCTGAGCGGCCGGGTCTACACCGGACGCGACGCGGTCCACCATCATCTCAGCAGCCATGCGCCGCCGGTCGATCTACGCGGCAGTGTCATCTATCACTGCGGACCGGTCGTCATGAAGGAAGGCGACGGGTGGCGCGTGACGGCGGCGGGCCCGACCACCAGCATTCGCGAGGAACCGTATCAGGGCGACATCATTCGCAAATTCGGGGTGCGGGCAGTCATGGGTAAAGGGGGGATGGGCGCAAAAACGCTTGCGGCGCTCAAGGACACAGGCGCGGTGTATCTCAACGCGGTAGGCGGCGCCGCACAGTTCTATGCCCGCTGCATCGAGCGCGTGGAGGGTGTCTCGCTCATGGAGTTCGGGACGCCCGAAGCGATGTGGCACCTCCAACTCTGCGATTTTCCGGCGATCGTCACAATGGACGCCCATGGCAACAGCCTTCACCAGGAGGTGGAGGCGGAGTCAGGGGAACAGCTGAAAACCCTTGCAGGCGCAAGGCTTTAGGCGCATCTGCTACAATGGATATACTGGATGAGGCGCCAGCTAAGTCCTGAGCGCCAGGAAGATAGAGATGCAGACCGAGACCCATACCCATACTCCCACGCCGACTTCGTCGCCGGCGGGGGGGAGCGTGATTACCGTGACCGAATCGGCGGCTGCCAAGATCAAGGATCTGCTCGCTGAAGAGAGTAAGACTGATAGCGGCTTGCGCGTGTTCGTCCAGGGCGGCGGATGCTCCGGCTTTCAGTACGGGTTGATGATTGAAGAGAATGGCGGCGTTGGTGATCAGACCTACGAATCCAACGGGATCAAGTTGTATGTCGATCCGGTAAGCCTCAGCTACCTGAAGGGCGCTGAAGTGGATTTCGTGGACACCATCACGGGCGGCGGCTTCACGATCAAGAACCCGAACGCGACGTCGACCTGCGGCTGCGGCTCCTCGTTCAACGTCTAGAAATGTTCCAGGGTTCCTAAGCGCGTTCACGCGCATCCTTGAGAGCCTTGGAACTCGGGAACCGTGGAACCCTGTCATGCTCACGCCCCTGCCGGACATCGAACAACTTCGACCGGCTGGAACGAAACGGTCCAGTAAGCGCGACCTGATCGTGAATGTGTTCCTCCGTCAAGAGGGACACTTGAGCGCCGACGATCTGGTTGACCTCATCAAGGGTGAGGACCATCGCATCAGTCGAGCCACGGTCTACCGCACGTTGCAGTGGATGGTGGACGCCGGCATCGCGCGCAAGGTCGACTTCGGCGAGGGGCGGTTCCGCTTCGAGCACTCATATCGGCATCCCCGACACTTCCATCTCATCTGCAAGAGCTGCAATCGATCGTACGAGTTCCTGAGCTCGGATATCGAAACGCTGGTGGAAGAGGTCGCCAGCGCTCGTGGCTTCACCGCGCGGCAGAGCGTGGTCCAAATCTACGGGACGTGCGAATCGTGCCGCACGGGTCGTCCTCCTGCCGAAGAAGGCACGTCAAGTGAGCTGCTGTTTGCCCGCGATGCGCTTCGGATTGCGATTGCGACGGAACGAAGCGGCCTCGAGTTCTACACGCGGGCGGCGCGGATCACGAAGGACCCGCGTGGCCGGAGCGTGTTTCATCGTCTCGCTGAAGAAGAAAAGCACCATCTCGGCACCCTCGAAAAGCGCTACCAGAAGCTGCTCGATCAGGATCCCCAGCTCGAATCGAGGCCGACCTTCCTCTTCTTCAAGGGAGCGGCCAATGGGCTGTTCGCGCGAGGCGCCGACGAATTGCTGGTGGCGGGTGTGAACGATCGCGAAGCGTACAAGATCGGGATCCGCTGCGAACGTGGCTCGCACCGCTTCTTCAAGCGCTACGGCGAACGGTTCGAGGACTCGGAAGGCAAGCAGATTTTCCTGGAATTCGCCGAGGAGGAACGCGATCACCTCGAAATGCTCCTCCGGGAGTACCGTGCTCTGCTTCGTCGTCAGAGTAAGCGCAAGACCAAGAGCCGCGGGTCCGTTTCCCATCACGCCGCGTCAAGGTGACGCCTCCGGCCACAGCCGGTGGCCAGTCTCCATCAGTCTCATGATCGATCTGCACCTGCACACGACCGCTTCCGATGGGCGGCTGGCGCCCGCGGAGCTCGTGCGCCGTGCAGTCGCCGCCGGCATCACTATCATGAGCGTTACGGATCACGATACGGTGGCGGGCCTGCCCGACGCGCACAAGGCCGCCCAGGCTGGTGGCGTGAGAGTGGTGGACGGCATCGAGATCACCGCGGTGCAGGACGGGCGCGATGTCCACATCCTTGGCTATTTCGTGGACGTGAATGACGAGCGCCTCGCCGGATTTTTGCAGGCCCAGCGATTGCGACGCGTTGAACGCGTCCAGCAGATCGCCGCTCGTTTAGCCACGCTGGGTGCCGCCATCGACGTTACCGCGCTGCTCTCAACGGCGGGGAGGATGCCAGGCACATCGGTCGGCCGCCCGGCCATCGCGCGCGAGCTCGTCGCCGGTGGTCACGCCGCGTCCGTACAGGATGCATTCGATCGCTATCTCGCGGCGGGGCGTCCGGCGTTCGTCCCGCGTGTGGGGCCGTCGCCGTCCGAAGTCGTGGACCTCATTCACAGCTCGCACGGCATTGCGTCAATGGCACATCCAGGAGTGACCAAACGGCCTGAGATCATGCGGACGCTGGTGAAAGCCGGGCTTGACGCGATCGAAGTGCATCATTCCGAGCATCCTCCAGAGCTGCGGCTCGAGCTTCACAGGTTTGCGACTCGTCACGCCCTGCTTGAAACAGGTGGTTCGGACTTTCACGGCGACGAGGATCGGGATCGCCCTCTTGGCGGTGTCACCCTGCCCGCTGCGGACTTCTCCCGCCTGGAGGGTGCGGCGAGCAATCGGGCGCGGCACGGCTGATATGCCGTCTGAAGAATCGCTCGTCAGCGTCCGCGAAGTTGTCAAGCAGTACCAGGCCTTACGTCCGCTTCGCGTCCGGGATCTGACGATCGGCGGCGGAGAGATCGTCTCGGTGATGGGGCTCGATGCTGCAGCCGCCGAAATGCTGGTTGGATTGCTGACAGGCGCCGTGCTGCCAGACAGTGGCGAGATCCGGCTGTTTGGCCAGCTCACGCGCGAGGTGACCAACAGCGAGGCGTGGCTTGCCATGCTGGATGGTGTCGGCATCGTGACCGATCGTGCGGTCCTCATCGCGCAGTTCTCTGTCGAACAAAACATCGCGATGCCCTTCACGCTGGCGATTGATCCCGTCGCTGAGGATGTGCGCGCGCGCGTCAATACGCTGGCTGCTGAAGTTGGGCTTGACCCTCGGGACCTCCTGACTCCGGTTGCAGAGTCACAGCCTGAGGTGCAAGCGCGCGTACGTGTGGCGCGGGCGTTGGCGCTCAACCCCTCACTGGTGATTCTGGAGCATCCCTCAGCGACGTTGCCTCGGCAGTCGGTCAAGCCGTTCGCGGCGGACCTCGCTCGTGCCGCCGCGGCGCGCACGCTTGCGGTTTTGGCCATTACTGCGGATGATTCGTTCGCGAGCGGGCTCGGCGGACGCCTTCTGATCCACGAGCCAGCGACCGGTGCGCTGCGCTCCCGAACAGGCTGGCGTAAACTGTTGGGACGTTAATGCCGTACGGTCACATTGCACGCCTCGAACCGAAACTCGGATTTGGATTTCTGGTGGACGACGCCGGAATGGATTGGTTCTTCGTGCGCGAGGGTGTGCGGGACGCCGCGTTTGACGATCTCTGGCTCGAAGAGCGAGTCGGGTTTTCGTATGAGTGGACCGTCACAGGGCCCCGCGCCATTGACCTTCATTTCGAACAGGTCGATTGAGTCTCGTCCTCTTTGATATCGATGGCACGTTGCTGCTGAGCGGCGGCGCTGGTGTTCGGGCGATGACCCGCGCATTTGAGACCGTGTTTGGGGTGGCGAATGCGTTCGACGGTGTTCCAATCGCCGGTCACACCGACACTTTCCTGGTGTCACAGGCCTTGAGCCGCGCGAACCTGCCCGATACACCGGATGTGCACGTGCGTTTTCGCCAGGCGTACATGCCCCTTCTGACCGAAGAAATTCAGCGCCCTGGTACAGGTCGTCGAGGCTTGATGCCGGGAGTCGAATCCCTCTTGTCGGCGATCGCGGCACGTTCCACATTTCATCTCGCACTGCTCACCGGCAACTATGAGCAGGCGGCCCAGATCAAGCTGGGTCACTTTGGTCTTGGCTCCTTTTTCGCGTGGGGAACGTTCGGCGAGGAATCTCCGGACCGCACCGAGCTGGGGCGCATCGCGATGGCCCGTGCCGAGGCGCGGCTAGTGCCTCTCGAAGCGCGGGCCCGCGCGGTCGTCATCGGCGACACGCCGCAGGACGTCGCCTGCGCGCGTGCAATTGGCGCGCGCGCTGTGGCGGTGGCGACAGGTAATTACTCGTTGGACGAGCTCGCGGCGGCTGGAGCGGACGTCGCGCTGACCGACCTCCGCGATACGGTTCAGATTATGGAGATGCTTCGGTAAGGGGCGCGATCCGCGTGGCTGGCGGAAGCGCCTGGGAGTCGAACCCAGCCTGCCCCCGAAGGGGCAGCAACCGATTTTGAAGACCGGGAGGGCCACCGGGCCCCGTTCGCTTCCAGCATCCAGATCATACCGCCCCGCGCTTCGGGCCACTCATCACGAGCGAGCAGAACGAACCGGACGCTTAACCCGCAGAGATTGGAACGACGCGAGGAATGTTGCCGCCGGGCGGGAACGGGAGAGGCGACAGTCAAGAACGAGCCCGGCCCCGTAGCAAACAGGGCCGGGAGGGGAAGAAAATCAACTAACTTTCAATCAGCCGAACGTCGCCCGCGCGAGGTCCTTTTCCAGATTCCTCCGTTGTGAATTCGACCCGCTGCCCCTCACGGAGCAGTTCGAACACCGCGTTTCGCACCGCGCTGCGGTGAAAAAAGTGTTCGATGCCGGACTCATCGCGGATGAACCCGAAGCCTTTATCGATCAGCAGTCGTGCGATCGTGCCCGTCGACATTTCCGTCCTCCGATCCGAACTTCCCAGGGCAGTCCAGGGAAATTGCCACACTACGGATGAGTATCTGCGTAATGAGGCCATTCAGAACAGGCGTGGCATCAAACGCCGGAGGCCAGAAAACGGGCCAGTTTAGGCAAGACTTCCCGGGGAAGTCAAGTATACGGCCGCAAACCCACGTCCGTTTACCTGCAGGCTCCAGCCGGTCGAATCCTCGGTATGGGATCATGTCGCGTGGTTCGGGCAATCATCCTGGCGGCTGGCGCCTCGACGCGGATGGGCCAGCCCAAGGCTGCGCTGACGATCTCTCATCCCCGCGACACCTTTCTGTCCCGGATTATTCGCTCACTTACCTCAGCCGGCCTCCCCGACATCGTCGTCGTGACTGGCGCCGCAGCAGAGGTCGTGCGACCCTCAGCCGGCCGCGTGGATCGACACGTCAGCTTCGTGCACAACGCGCGCTGGGAAGATGGCCAACTGTCTTCGCTGCTCGTTGGGCTCGGAGACTCGCCACTCGAAGCGGCGCTCGTGACGCTGGTGGACGTGCCATTTGTCTCGCCGGAAACGATCGCTCGCGTCCTGCATGCGTGGCGCTCGTCACGTGCGCCGATCGTACGGCCCGCGCGCGGTGACCAGCATGGACATCCCGTGGTGTTCGACCGTGCCGTCTTCAAGCAGCTCCACGAGGCCGATCGTGCTGTCGGCGCCAAGTCGGTGGTGCGCGCGCACACACAGGACATCCTCAACGTCCCGATAGACGACCCCGGCGCATTTCTGGATGTGGATACGCAGCAGGACTACGCGACTGCGATTGGGGGCGTGGCAAGCCAGAGACAGTCGCGAGTAGAGCCCGAACCGGCGAGTTGATCACAGGGAGATTCGGAGTTCAGGGAGAAGAATTGGCTCCCCGATCTCCCTGTGAATAATCCGCTCCCGTATCAATTGAGCGCTTCGGACAGGTTGAGCCGTTCGACGCTGTGGCTTGGGACGACGTCGAACTCGAGCGCACGGCCGCGAATCTTTCGATGGCGGAGCAGGCGCACCACGACGATGACGACAAGGCCGCTCGCGACATACATCGTGAGGACCCTCGGCGACCGCAAGGCGGCAAACTGCCAATCCGACTGCTTGAAGGCGTACATGTACAACGTGAACAAGTAGAGCGGCCACCACGCCTTGAGCACGTCAGGCGAGGGTGCATGCCCGCAGGCGAACGGGATTTTCGTCCAGTGGAGCAGCAGGCACTCGATGAGAACGACCCCGGCGAGCAGTTGAAGAAGCGTGGCTTTGATCGCATCCCCGAGCGGCCATATCGAAGCCGTGCCGACAAATAACACGATGGCGACGGGCAGAACCGCCAGGCTGAACATCACGAGCGCCGTGGCATTGACGCACGCGCCCAATGATGGCTGCGACAACTTGAACGGCCAGTTGGCGTCGACTTCCGTTGGCAGACGGAAACTGGATCGCAGGCCGAGCGCCAGGAAGAAGATGAACACGAGTGGAAGTGCAAGCAGCCAGGACCCTGGGACGTTCAACTTCGAAAAGCCGCGTACCTCGAGCAGAATCACGCTTGCTACGCAGGTTGCGATCGCGAGCCCGAAGTAGGTTGCCAGCACGAGGAGGTGCCGGCGGCTTCGCAGCAGGCTCGCAGTCGCAAACACGAAAATCCCTCGAACCGGTGGCGACGCTGCGGTCATCCTCGCCACTGCTTTGAACAGCGAGATGATGCTGACGGCCCGCTCGCGGCTGCGCGACTCGAGCGCTCGACGCCCCAGCCATCGTGCGGGCAGCAGGTACACCGGACCAACGGCGAGCGCCGTAACCGTGATTGCCGCGACACCAAGAGGAGCGTTGTTGGCCACAATCAGCCGGTCGCTTCCGGCAATCCACTCGTTGACCGAGACGAACCAAACCGGTGGAAACGCCGCGCCGAGAGGATTGCCGTCAAGTACTGACCGCACGAGATTGTCGAGAACGCCGGGGAGGAAGAAGAAGACTTCTACCAGGAGCACGACAGTCACCAATTGAAGCGCCGCGCCGAGCCACGCGCCCGCACCTGCGCCGAGGATCACAGCCGCCAAACCTCGCGTCGTCAACAAAGCGAAGTAGACGGCCAGTGATGCCAGCATCGTTCCCATCATTTGTCCGGCAATTAACACGAACAGATTCGGCAGCAGCGGATGGCCAAAAGACACTGCTGAGTAG
Source organism: uncultured Acidobacteriota bacterium (assembly GCA_963846425.1). Classification (GTDB taxonomy): domain Bacteria; phylum Acidobacteriota; class Vicinamibacteria; order Vicinamibacterales; family UBA2999; genus JACCSI01. Next base: position 2,074,905 of record CAWJVW010000005.1, read on the forward strand.
ATGAGCGCTGCCGGAGCATTGACGGCCGCTGTAAAGCCTACGCCGAGGACGATGGCCGCGCCGAGTTTTGCGCCGGCGAACGTATACGGGCGGACGGGCAAGACGCCGATGATCTCCTGATCGCGACCGTCGGGAAACAATGATTCCCACGTGAGGGCCGCGAGCAGCGCCGCAGCCAGCATTCCGTAAATGACGAAGAACATCCGATGGGCTAGTGCGATTGCCTCGACGACCTCGGGAGGCGCGTTGACGAGCGACGTGTAGAGCAGTAACTGGCGCGAGGCAAAGAACGCGGGTGGTGTCGCAACCAGGGCAAGAAGCCATAACGCGTATTCCATGGGATCGGCGTCGCGTGAGAAGAGCGCGGTGTCGATCAACTGCCGCAGCGCATCCCGCGAGAGCAAACGAAACTGGTGCCAATCGCGGCGAAGCGACTCAGGCACGGCTTGCCAGGCGCGTTCGATCCCGGGTCGAATGAAGCGAGCGATCACTAGTCTGGTGGTCATGAGATCGCGACCTCAGCGAGCTCGTGTCCAATCTGCTCGACGTCTTGATCGACGGCCAGCGACGCGAAGACCTGCTCGAGTGAAGCGGCCTTGGCCAGCTCGCGGAGGCGAGAGACCGAATCATGGGCGACGACATGGCTGTTGTGCAAAATGACGACGCGCTCACAAATCTTTTCAACGGCGTCAAGCACGTGCGAGCTGTAAATGATGGTCTTGCCTCGCTGAGCGAGTGATCGGACGAGCGATCGGAGAATCAGCGTGGATGCCACATCCAGTCCCGAGTTGGGCTCGTCGAGCAGGATGAGTTGGGGATCGTGGATGAGGGCGGCCGAGATGAGCACTTTTTGTCGCATGCCCTTCGAGAAGGACGAAAGGGGCGTGTAGCGATCGCTCGAGAGACCAAACAGCTCCAGATACCGCTCGATCCGTCGCGTAAGCGTGCTGGGCGGGATGTGTCGCAACCCTCCGACCAGCTCGAGATACTCGACCGCGGTCAAGTACGTGTAAAGCTTCGGCTCCTCGGGGACGTAACCGACGACCGACTGGTACGCCAGCAGCTGATCGTGAATGTTGGTGCCGCGCCACTGAATGTGACCGCGTGTTGGAGGGAGCAGGCCCACAATCATCTTGACGGTTGTGCTCTTGCCCGATCCGTTTGGACCCAGCAACCCAATCACGTCGCCCGGGTTGGCGGTGATCCTGACGGACCGCACGGCCGGCATGCCGTGGTAGCTCTTCGTGACGTCGAGAACCTCGAGCATCGCGTTACTCCTGTCTGAGTGCGGTCACCGGATCCAGCCTTGTCGCGCGTCGTACTGGTACCACGCATGCGACGAGCGTCACGAGCGCGAGCAAGGCAAGCAGAGGAATGAGCGTTCCAGGGCTTGCAAAGCGCAGATCGCTACGGCCGCTGTAAAACAATCCACCCCACGCCAGCGTGCCGATGATTCCCGCCACCAATCCGAGCGCGACCTGCATCGCCGCGCGCCGCAAGATGAGCTGTCGGACTTGAGCTGATTGCGCTCCAAGCGCCATGCGAATGCCGATTTCCTGTGTGCGCTGACCGACCGCGTGCGCAGTGACGGCGTAGAGGCCGACCACCGAGAATGCGAGCGTGATGAGCGCAAGCGTCACGATGAGGCGCATAGAAACCCGCCTATTCCAGTCCGATTCCTCGATCGCGCGACTGAGCGTCATCACTCGATACACCGGCACGTGGGGATCGATGGCAAGCAGGTGCTCGCGCAAGAGCGAGGTCATCCCGGCAGACTCCAGCCGGCTTCGCACGAGAAGGGCGGCAGTGACCGGTGCTGCCGCGTTGAACGGCCGATACGCAACAGGGTCCGGTGTTGACGAAGGCCGTTGGCGGATCGTCTGCGAGACGCCGATGATGGAGAGCCAGGATTGCGGGTTCCGAGGTCCATTGGGCGGACTCAGTTGGATCCGCTGCCCGATCGGGTCCTGCTGCGGAAAGAACAGCTCGACGAACCGCTGATTCACAATCACGTTCTGCTGACTCGGCTCGTTGTCCTGCTCGGTAAAATCGCGCCCACGATGGAGAGGGACCGCCAATGTCTCGAAATATCCTGGCCCGATGCCTACGCTCCAGACAGATGGCCCCCGCTCGTGAGCGCCACGGGACCTGCCTTCCAGTTCCAGCCGGAACTCCGTTGCCGCTCGAACAGGCGGAACACTCGCGATCGCATGCGCGTCGACCGCCGACACGCCGCCAAGTCGTTCCCCGAGACGCCGAAAAAAGTCGGCGCGTTGCTCTGGAGTGCGGTACTGGTCAACCGGCAGCGCGATCGAGGCAGTGATGATGGCGGAAGTCCGAATCAACGCGTCAGATGGCAGGTCTGCGGCCGTGCTGCGGAGAGCCGTGATGACATGCGACATCAGGATTACCGTCAGACCAAGCTCCGCGGCAAGAAACGCAGTCGTCCATCGGCTTGTGTGGCGCGTCGCGGCTCCCGTGCGCCCGCCGTCTTTCAAGACGCGGTTCATGTCGGTTCTGGACGCCTGTATTGCCGGTACGAGACCAAACAGCAGCACGGCCCCGAACGACACCGCGACCAGTGCGGCGAACACCTGGGCATTCATCGTGTAGTTGAACCAATAAGGGAGGACGTTGTCGGGAACCGCTGTGCGGAAAAGCTGCACGCCGCCAAGAGAGATTCCGAGACCCAGGGCTCCACCCAACATTGCGAGCAGGATGCTTTCGAGGAGCAGCTGTCCGACGATGCGCCATCGACTTGCGCCGAGCGATCCCCGAATGGCGATTTCTCGAGCGCGAAGCACGGAGCGCGCCAACAGCAGGTTTGCAACGTTGGCGCACGACACGACGAGCACGAGGAATCCCGCGGTTATGAATGCCAGCCACGCAGGGTCTGTGGGGCGGCCGAGGAAGCGCTGGTTGATCGGGGTCACTTCTCCGCGCAAGCCTTGACTCGACTGCGGATGGTCGCGGGCGATCCGATCGACGAGCGCCTCCACTTCCGCACGCGCTTCGGCAACAGTGCCGTCGTCGCGCAAACGTCCGAGAACGCGGAGCGTTCGTGCTTCGCGTTTATCGGTTGCAAACCCAGGCATTTGGGACAAGGGCAGCCACACTTCGGCGGTGCTGGGAAAGCCCGATGCGTGCGGGATGATACCGATCACGGTTGCCGGCGTGCCGTTGATCAAGACCGATTGGCCAAGGATCCCGGCGTTTCCGCCGTAACGTGATTGCCAGGCGCCGCTACCGAGCATCACGACGGGAATTGCGCCGATCCGGTCCTCGTTTGGCAGAAACGTCCGCCCTACCACAGGCGCGATCGCGAGCAACTCGAATGCTCCAGCCGTGACGTAGGCGCCCTCGAATCGGTCAGGCGCACGCCCCTCATCGCCAACCGTTGCCGGTGCGTTGAAGAACGCTGCGACCTGCGCGAAAGAGCGAGATCCCTGCAGATCGACGAGATCCGGGTATGACAACGCGCGCTCAGGAGCCTTGTCGTCGAAGGTTGAGATGTAAAGCACGCGATCGGCCCGCGTCACGGGCAGACCACGAAGAGTGTGGGCGTAGATGATCGTGCACAGCATGTTGTTCACGCCAATGCCGAGCCCCAGCACGAGGATGGCGGTCAGTGCGAACCCTCGATCTCTCACCAGCACCCGAAACGCGAAGCGCACGTCCTGCCCCATTGAGTCAATCCATGGAACGGCGCGTTGATGGCGATAGGCGGTTGAGCCCACCGACCGTTAGACACCGGTTTCCAGCTTTGGGGTCTATCGTCGGCGGGGGATTTTGCGGGTTCTTTACTTGCCCGCAATCTTGCGACTTGACCATGCTCCTGCCCGGGCGTTTCGTGGCACGGAACGCCCAGGATAGTTCACGGGAGATGACCGTATGAATACCCAGCGAGTAGCTCTGGCACTGACGGCTCTAACTTCGGCCTCCGGGTTTCTTCTCCTTGACGAAGCGAGGTCAGTAACGAGTGATAAGGCCCTAGCGGGTCCAACGATCCGCCCCCGTTGCTTCATCTAAGCGTGGAATGGCCACGCTGGAGACGCTCGTCCGCAACGTGCAGCACGCAAGTCGGCTGCTCTGGCAGGCACCCGGTTTCACTCTTGCTGCCGTCGCCACCCTCGCCCTGGGCATTGGGGCGAACACCGCCATTTTCAGCCTCATCAAAACGGTGATGCTGGAGCCGTTGCCCTACAGTGATCCTGACCGCCTGGTCATGGTCTGGAACGCCACGGCCCAGGGGGAGCGGACCTGGCTGTCCATCCGCGAGATCATCAATTATCGTGACGACGGCCAAAGCTTTGCGCAACTGGCCACCTATACCGAAACGAATGCCAACCTGACCGGTGGGCAGGAGCCCGAGCGCGTGCGCGCCGCGGCTGTCTCAGCAAACCTCTTCGACACACTCGGCGTATCAGCTCTACTCGGCCGAGGATTCATCTCCGGCGACGATGCGCCTGGCGCTGACCCAACCGTCGTGCTGGGCCACGGTTTGTGGCACCGACGCTTTGGCGGAGCGCCGGACATCGTTGGAAGAACGATTCAGGTGAATGGACGCGCAAGAACTGTCGTCGGGGTCATGCCGCCGTCCGTTCGCCTGCCGCTGGACTATCGGGCCGATCGATCAAGCGAGCTTTGGTTCCCAGTCGTCATCGATCGCGCAAATCCTGGGCAGTGGGGCGATCGATCGTACTTTGGTGTCGGCCGGCTCGCGCCTGGCGTGCAGCCGGCGACGGCGTCGAGCGAGCTGAAAGTGATTAGCGATCGGTGGATCCGCGCCGGATTCGTCAAGGACAACGGCGACGGCGCATTCGCCCGCTCAGCGATCCCCATGCAGGACTTCATTGTCGGCGACGTGCGGCGTCCGCTGCTGATCCTGCTGGGCGCTGTCGGTGTCGTGCTGCTTGTCGCGTGCGCAAACGTCGTGAACCTGCTGCTCGCTCGGGCAGATGCGCGGCGACGCGAGGTTGCTGTGCGTTCGGCGCTCGGCGCTCGCAGAAGCGATCTTGTCGGCCAGTTCCTCACCGAGAGCGTGGTGCTGTTTGCGCTAGGGGGGATGGCTGGACTAGGCCTGGCAGTTGCGGCCTTGCGGGTGCTCGCGACCTTGCGACCCGCTGGGTTACCGCGCGTGGAGCAGGCCGCGCTTGATCCCACTGCACTGGTGTTTACCGCGGGGCTGTCGATCGCAACCGGCATCCTGTTTGGCCTTGTGCCCGCCCTTCAGCTGTCTCGTCAGGGCGTTTCGGCAGTGCTCAATGAGAGCGGTCGCGGCGGCGCGCCGGGGAAAGTCCGCCTTGTGGTACGTCGCGGGCTCGTCGTCACGCAACTCGCTTTTTCCGTCGTGCTCGTCATAGGGGCAGGCCTTCTGCTGCGAAGCCTGATCGAGCTCAATCGGATCGATTTGGGGTTCGATCCCAATGGCGTCCTGACGGCTCAACTCCAACTGCCGCCGTCAGACTACCCGGATGGGTCGCGAGTAGTGGACTTCTATCGTCAGCTGACCGAACGGCTCGAGGCGGTACCGGGTGTGACGGCCGCCGGCGGGGTTCGGGTGCTGCCGCTTGCTCGGACGATTGGGGATTGGTCGATCACGATCGAGGGACGACCGCTGGCGGGGCCAAATGAAAATCCAAACGGAGACTACCAGGCCGTCACGCCCGGGTACTTCGACGTCATGCGCACGCGGCTGATTCGCGGCCGTCTGTTGACACCAGCCGATCGAGAGAATGCTCCACTGGTCGTGGTCATCAACGACACGATGGCTGCACGGTACTGGCCCGGCCAGGATGCGATCGGCAAGCGCTTTCAGATGGGCGGCATCGGCACTGTCCTTCCGCCAATGACCGTGGTCGGGATCATTCAGACGTCTCGCCACAATGCGGTTGTTGAAGAGCCGCGCGCCGAGATGTACCTGGCTCACGCGCAACTGCCGCAGACTGTGGGCGGGCCGGGACGCAGCCTCGCGATCGTGATCAGAACCGGGGCCAGCCCGTTGAGCGTCGCGGGGTCGCTACGCGAGGCGGTGCGTTCAATGGATCCGAATCTTCCGCTCGCCGAGATTCAGACCATGGAGCAGATTACCGCTACGGCGCTTGCCGCCCCGCGTTTTGCGGCCTGGCTGCTGGGTTTGTTCGCTATACTTGCGTTGACGCTGGCGGCTATCGGCACCTACGCGACGATCTCGTTGCTGGTCACCGAGCGCGCGCATGAGATCGGGATCCGGATCGCACTAGGCGCAGAACGACGGACCATCCTCGGCTGGATACTCGGAGAAGGACTGGCACTTGCGGGAGTGGGGATTGCCGTCGGTGTTGCCGGCGCGCTCGCCCTGAGCCGAGTACTCGAGACGCTGTTGTACGGTGTCGGCACGCTTGATCCCGTCACATTCTTGCTGGTCCCCTTGCTCCTAGGCACGGTCGCCGTCGTCGCATCGTGGAACCCTGCACAACGGGCGGCATCGGTCGATCCGGTCGCGGCGTTGCGGCAAGGGTGAACTTTCGTGCCAAGATTACCGGATGCTCTTGAGCACGGTGGCGCTGGCAGGACTGCTCGTCGCGGATGTGCAGCCCACCCAAGCCCCTGTGGCTTCTTCGTCGCGGATCAAGGCGTTTCTCGACTGCAGTTCGGACGACTGCCACGACGAATTTCTTCGCGAAGAAATTGATTTGGTCGAGTACGTGCGCGATCGGACAGACGCCGACGTCCACGTCCTCATCACCAGCGCCGAGACAGGCGCACGCGGTCGCGAGTACACGCTCGCATTCATTGGCCAAGGCCAGTTCGCCTCGGTCAGCCGCACGCTGAAAGCCACCGCCGACGCCAGTGATTCAGAAGACCGCGTGCGCAGCGCGTTGGCGACGACCCTGACGGTCGGGTTGCTGTCCTACATCGCACCCGACGAGATTCCACGGGGTCTGGCCGTCGAGGCCGATCTGGCACCCGCTCGAGCTCCGGACGTCAGCGCTGCCGACGACCCATGGAATCGGTGGATCTTCAGCCTCAACGGTAATGGATCGCTCGAATCAGAAGAGTCCACGCGAGAAAGTGAGTGGGGCCTGTCAGTCAGTGCCGATCGGATCTCGCCGGAATGGAAGCTTACCTTCGGCGCCAACTTCAATCAGTCGCGGGAGGAATTCGATCTCGACGAAGACCAGCCGCTCTCCGTGGAACGACGGGATCGAACCCTCGACTGGCTGACCGTTCGTGGGCTTGGTGAGCACTGGTCGGTTGGCGCCAAAGGGCAACTCAGATCCTCAACGTTCGACAATACCCGACTCGACGCCCGTGTCGCCCCCGCGTTGGAATGGAACTTCTTCCCCTATTCGATGTATACGCGGCGTCAATTGCGTGTGCTCTATGCGGTAGGCGGATCGTTCGCGAAGTACTACGAAGAAACGCTGTTCTTCAAGACCGAAGAGACCCGCGCGCGCCAGGAATTGTCAACGACTTACGAGCAGCGCGAGCCCTGGGGGACACTCGAAGGCCGCGTCGAGTGGTCGAATTACTTTCCGGGCTTGTCCACCCACCGCCTGAGCCTGGACGGCGAAGTCGATCTGCGAATTGCGCGCGGGTTCTCAATCTCACTCGAAGCATCGACGTCCCGCATTCGTGATCAACTCTCGTTGCCGAGACGTAACGCGACCCCCGAGGAGGTTCTGTTGCGCCTCCGACAGTTGAGGAGCGATTTCGAGTTGCGCCTCGAATTCGGTATCACCTATCAATTCGGCTCCCAGTTCGCCAGCATCGTCAATCCTCGCTTTGGGCAGTAAATCTCTGACGCCGGTGAGCAGGCGGCATTGAGCTACTGACGAATACGCAGGTTTGAAAAGAACCCCTCGGTGCCGGCGCCGATCCAGAGCGCAACGCTGCCCTCACTGACACCGAGCTTGAGATCGCTGACGACGAGCGTTGGTTGCATGGCATCGTGCACGAAGAGCTGTGCGGTCGCACCAGAGACGACGACGCGCATGCGCGTCCAGACCCCGGGTTCCAAATCGACATACGACTCGTACTTTTCGGGGAACTCTTTACGCAGCCGTGGCCACGGGAAGTCGGGGTGAGCGGCATACTGCGTGGAGTGGTTCCGTCGCACCTGATCGGATGCGCGCCCATTGTCCGGACGGAGATAGATGTATTCGAAGCGATCGGCGGTTGGCGTGACCCGAAAGGCGATCCCGATAAACCCGCGATCATCAGGAGTGGCGTACGGCCCGCGGCGGCCTGCCACGTCGAGCTCGATCGTCCCATCGCGAAACGTCAGGTCCCTGACGACAGCCAGGCCAAGGGTGTTGCGGGAGGAATCGGACTCCATCAGACGGATTGCCTGCCGATCCTGGTGGCGCACGCTTTCTGCGACAACTCCTTTGAGCGCGAGCCGCTCGAGCGACAGCGGGATATCCGTCTGCCCCGCTGCGCGCAAAGACAAAAGGGTCACGAGTGCGAGCGTGGCGGAGAGTACTCTCGAGAGCCGAACCGCGAGCTTTAGGGTACTGGGACATGGCAACCTCCAGACGCAGACAATGCGAGCATGGAGGCGGCCAGGGGCTCCGCATCGTTCGCAACGGAAACGCACCTTCGGGCGAAGGCTCCCTGTCTCCGAGGCGGCAGGACGATTTTTCCAGCTTTTTAACATGGGGCTGTCGTCAGGTCAACGTTGTACCACCCGTCCCAAAATCGAACACGTTCAAAAATTTCTTGACGACCGGAGACGGCTCGATGAAAATATTGAACGTGTTCAAAACAAAGACCGCCAAGGGTGAGGACACCAGCCGGAGGGTCTTCGAAACCGCCCTCCAGTTGTTCCGCGAACGTGGCTTCGAGGGAACAACCATGAGGGATGTCGCCGCCGAAGCCGGGCTATCACTGGGTGCGGCGTATCACTACTTCCCAAGCAAGGACGCCATCGTCCACGCGTACTACGACCAGGTGCAGGACGAACACGCCCGGCGCGTGCACGCAATGCTCGCGACCGAATCGCGTCTGCGCGAAACACTGGCGGCCGTGCTGCACGCCAAGCTCGACATCCTGTCGGGGGACCGACCCTTGATGGGGGCACTCTTGCGCTATACCGGCGATCCGTCGCACCCACTCTCGTTTCTGGGTAAGGGGACACGTGACTTGCAGTTGCGCAGCATGGCGCTGTTTCGAGACGCCCTGGCGCGCGAACGAGCTCCTGACGACCTGCGACTGATTCTCCCGACGCTGCTCTGGGCGATGCACATGGGGTTGTTGCTGTACTTCCTTTACGACGAATCGCCGCGGCAGCGGCGGACGCGTGCGCTCACAGACGGCGCCATCGAGCTGTTCGTGCGCGCCCTGGTTGTAGCACGGCTTCCGGTGCTGCGGCCGCTCAGACGAAGTGTGTCGCAATTGCTGGAGCAGGCGGGACTGTTGGCTACGGAAGAGCAGATCTCACAGGCGGCAGCGACCGCCGGGGGTTAGAGCCATGAAGAATGACATGCACGCGTCGGCGGAACGCAGGGCAACGATCACGCTGTTGATTATCGTGGTTGCCGTGCTGATCGCGAGTCTGTTCTACCGCTTCCTCGCTGCGCGCCAACTGGAACACACCTCCCTTGTCTTCATTGGGGTCCCGGCCTTGGTGGCAATCCTTGTCGCACTCCTGCCGCGCCCGCAGACGGCCACCGGCATGATTTTCAAGGCCCTCACCCTTGTTCTGTTGATCTCCGGTGTCGCGTTTGGCGAGGCGTTCGTCTGCATCCTCTTTGCGGCCCCGCTGTTCTATCTTGTCGGGGCTGTCGTTGGTCTACTCATCGATCGCCGACGGCACAGGCCGCCAGCGGGCATGGACTTTCGAGCCGTCTTCTTTCTCGGCATCGTGCTGACGCCAGCGAGCCTCGAGGGAGTGCTTCCAGGTTTCGAATTCGAACGGGATGAACGAGTCACCGTGGTGCGGATTGTCAACGCCCCTGCCGGCGAAGTCGCTGACACGCTCGCGCGGATTCCTCATTTCGAGCGCCCGTTGCCGCTTTTTCTGCGGCTGGGGTTTCCGCAGCCTGGAGAGACGTCAGGCACAGGTCTGAAAGTTGGCGACGTGCGCCGGATCCAGTTTCTTCACGGGCACCATCCTGGAACGCTCACCCTGGTGGTCGAGCGACACGAACCAGGGCAGATCGTGTTCAACGCGACCTCCGATGACAGTTACATCACACACTGGCTCTCGTGGCAGACCGCAGACGTTCGCTGGCGCGAGGTGGCGACAAGCCAGACTGAAGTGTCATGGACCCTAGCCTACAGACGACGGCTGGACCCGGCGTGGTACTTCAGGCCGCTCGAGCGATACGGTGCTGCCAAGGCGGCGGAATATCTGATTGACAGTCTGGCCACACCCGGGAGCGAATAAACAATGGATCGCGAGCTCGCCGTTCGCGCGCTGAGCCTCTACATCCCCATTACCCTGGCGGGTGCGCTATGGGTATGGCGGCTGTCGCCCGTTCGTTCCGGAAGTCAGCATACACAACGCGTCGGTACAGCCGTGTTGCTGGCTTCGACCTGGAATGCAGTCGCGTTGTTCATCCTCAATCTCATCGCGATCGAGGCCGGGTGGTGGGCCTTCCATGTGACGAGCGGCGCGTTCGCGGGAATTCCGCTCGATCTATACATCGGATGGATTGTCCTGTGGAGCGCCGTGCCAGTCCTTGCGTTTCCCTCGGTCCCTATTCCATTCGCGGCGCTGGTCATGATGCTGGTCGACGTCGTGGTGATGCCAATGAGTACGCCAGTGGTTACGTTAGGTGCCTGGTGGTTCGTCGGAGAGTTTGCCGCAGTAGCAGCCGCGCTCACACCGGCGCTGTATCTCGCACGCTGGACGATGGAGAACAGCCATCTTCAGTGGAGAGCCACGCTGCAGATGGTCGCCTTCAGCGGCTTGATGCTGCTCGTGATTCCGACTGCGGTGCTTGAACAGTCAGGCGGAAATTGGGCGCCGCTCGTCGATCGTTCCTCGCGCCTGAATGGTCTCCTCGCTCAGCTTCTCGCCATACCTGCCATCGTGGGGCTGAGCGCGGTGCAGGAGTTTGTCGTCCGTGGTGGCGGCACTCCGCTTCCGTACGATCCTCCTCATCGTCTGGTAACCACGGGACCCTATGCATTCGTCGCAAACCCGATGCAGCTCGGCCTCGCAGGGGTATTTGTGGTGTGGGCCTTCATGCTTCAAAACCCCTGGATGATTGGCGCGAGCGTGATGACGGTTGCCTACGGCTCTGGCCTGGCGGCATGGCACGAAGAGAGAGAGCTCGTCGTCCGTTTTGGTGATCGCTGGACGGCTTACCGCCGCGAAGTGCGCTTCTGGTGCCCTCGGTGGCGCCCCTTCACTTCTGGTCCACGTGCGCGGTTGTATGTCGCGCACCGTTGCTCGACGTGCCGCGGAATTGGGCAGTGGCTCGTAACTCAGGGCCTCGTGGGACTCGACATCGTACCGGCCGAGTCACATCCGAGCGGGGCACTGGTTCGCTTGACGTACCAGCCTCCATACGGCGGACCCGTCGACGAGGGTGTTGCGGCGTTCGCCCGCGCCCTCGAACATATCCACTTTGGCTGGGCGTGGGTAGGCATGTTGATGCGGCTGCCCATCATCCGCCCGTTCTTGCAGGTGGTTGCCGATGCCAGCGGCGCTTATCCCAGAGCGGCTTCCCCCGCTGGCCGTGACTCCGCAAACTCTGAGCGGTTGAGTCTTGGCCCTGCCACACGCGCTGTGAATTGCTGTGTCGCCAACGAAAAGACGCAGTACGCCGCGAACCAGTAGAATCCTGGACCAAAATGCGCGGTGAAGGCCACGAGAGGCGGCCCGGCATTCGGATCTCCAGGGGCAGTCTGGCTTGCCTGTGCCGCGAGATACGCGATGAAGAGCGCCACGACAAACACGTCTGCCATCGACCACTTGGCAATGACCTCCACGAACCTCAGTGTTTGCCGGCGAGCGTTGTCTCGCAAAAACATCGCCCAGGCGACCAGCGCGGCTTTCGCCAGCGGAACGATGACGCTGAAGAGCAGAATGAGCGTGGCGGGGACTGGACTGCCGACCTCGTAGAGGCGCTGCACTGACGACACGATGCTGCGCGTCTGCTCATAAACTTCGACTTCCTGAACGTTCTTCTGCAATGCTGCCGTCAGCTGCGGCGTGAGCTTTTCGATCAGCATTTTTCGCACATCGCCGCCGAGGGCCTCCACCATGGATACCATCGACGGATTCATGAGCGACTTGAGCGTGCTCACAGTGTCGTCGCTCAGCCCCTTCTCGAGCATCATGGGCGCCATGTGAGACACGCCATCACGTGTCAGCACACCCCGGATGGTCAGCACCGGGGCAAACAATCCGGGGATGAGCAAGGCAATGGAAACGACAAGCAGGCCGAAGACCACCAGCCGCGTCGATTTTGGATTCGCCACGGGCACTACTTTAGCCCCGAGCGGTCCCATCTATGCGAAGGGATTTTCGTCGGCACTCGGACCGTAGATGGACGGCACCGGCACCCCAAGCTCGCGCAGATAGACGGACAGCTGGCCGCGGTGGTGATACCAGTGGTTCAGCATGATGGAGCGCAGCAGCGCAGCGCGCGGAATGGCCATAACCTCGCGGTCGCCTTTCATCAGCCGCCAGGTGGCTGCCATAGCGGCATCGTCCATCCCGCCGAGCAACTGCTTGGCCTTTGCCACGCTCTCGTTCAGTGCGGGAACCAGTTCGGCGGCGCTCGTCGCACTAGGCTGCGTGAACTGGGGCACTTCGCATGGAGACTGCACGGAAATCTCGGCCACGCCGCCGGGCACGGTTGCCATGTGCAACGCGAGTTGACCCAGTGACATCGACTTTGGGTGAGGCTTCCAACCGAGGTGTTCTTCGGGCACGCGCTCCAGCACCCGTCGTGTCGTCTGCGCTTCTTGTTCGAGCTCCTGCAGCAAACTGCCAACAATGGTCATGATGCAACTCCCTTGATTCTACGCAGCCTCGGCACGTCGCCGAACGCGTTCGAGAAGAGGGGACCATCCCTGTGCCATCCCCTGCTTGTGCTCCTCTTCGATGAATCCCAATGCCGTGTGGCGCAGCGTGATAAGCGTCCCGCCATCGACTTCCGTCAGGCGGTATTGCAGGTTCGACACGACGGGGTACGACATGAACAGCGGCCCACAGATTTCGAGCAGCGTCGGCCTCTTGATTGCCTGGACGACACCCCAGAAATGACCGTTGTCACCGCCGAGGTCACGGTACCAGCGACCCCCGGGACGGGCCTCGATCACCATGGGGAGCGGCTGGCCGTCGGGTGTTTCGTTTGCTGGACCCATTTGATCGAGCAGAGCGGCAAACGTCGCGTTGAGAGAAGAGCGAACCTGAATTTCCTGCGTCACGCTGAGCGTCAGGCTCTCTACTGTCGGTGCTGTCAGAATCATGATTTTTCCTCCGCTGCCTTATGTACGCAGAGCTATCTGTCACGTTGCTCGGCGCGCTGCTTGATCCGATTCAGTTGATGCCGCCAGTGCCGTTCGAACTTGCTCGTCCACTCATGTAGCGGCATGAGAGTTTCTGCGTTGGTGCGATAGAGAATCTGCCGCCCGTTGCGTCGCGCGTGGACGAGACCGACGTCACGAAGAACGCGCAGGTGCTTTGACACAGAGGGTTGCTCCAGCCCGAGCATCGCGACGATGTCTCCCACCGAACGCTCGCGGGCGACGAGCAAATCAAGGATCTCCCGCCGCCGCGGTTCAGCCACCGCGTTGAACGGATCCGATGTCGTCGCGGCCCGCGCCATGAGTGAATCATATTCCTATAAAGGAATATGTCAAGCCACGTTTCGATCGGCACCGACGATCCGCGGCTGGAGGATCGCGTCGCAAGACAATCCTCGCAAATGGGAGATCACGGGAAGCGAAAGCCTCTTGATCGGGAGGAATTTCGGGATTGGCACGGACATCCAGACAGGACCCAACGGAAACCTGTTCGTCGTCTCGCTTACACACGGCGCCGTGTATGAGGTGTTCCGCGTGAATTGAACCTGGCTTCGCTATGGTCCACGGTCTACGGCCCGCGGCCCACGGTTGATTACAACTGATTGTTCCGACCGCGGGCCGAAGGCCGTTGCACCGTAGGCGTCATTCAGCGAGCCGCTCGAACCCTACCAGTCGCCAACCATTGGCGATGCGCCGGAAATAAGCGTGCACGGGAACGGCCCACGACGGCTCAGTCCCGAGCGCGCTGATATCGACGCGGACAAACGCACCCGCCGCTGTTGGCAAACCAGCAGGGGCTGACGCGCGCTCCGTCGCAGGCTTCATCGGCTCTCCCAGCGGCTTTGCCGTGCGAGTCGCGTTATCGAACAGATTCCAGACGACTTGATATGACGCCGGAGGCTTGCCAACGCCCGCGCTCACCGCGGCGTTTGTGAATGTCAACGCGCCGGACGGATCGAGTGCTGGATTGACGACCGGATTGACGTTGGTGAGCCATGCCCGCCCGATCGCATCGCGACGCGCGATGAGCGTGTCGGCGATATGCTTCTCGGCCGCCGGGTCGGAGTACTGCCCTGTTTTGACTGCGGCTCGAATCATCTCATCGGTGAACGCCATTACCCGCCGGGCCGCCCAGAAGGTGTCGTCAGGTCTTGCCCGCAAGAACGCCGGGTTTGGTACGCGCGGCTTCCACTTCGGTGGATTGAAGCCCTCGGCAGCAAAATGGCCGACGGAGCGGAATTTCGGATAGTCGATGAAATGAAACGACGGGATATAGAACCCCAACGAGACGATCCCCCCCATCGTGGGGCCAGGGTCCACGATGTAGTGGTGCCCTTCGTCGAACTCACGTGCCTTAATCGACGCGCTTCCCATCGTCGAGCCGAAATCGATCAGATGGTGGCGAACGACAGCTTTGCCCTTCTCGGTGATCAGCGTATCGAGTGAATTGATCGCCTTCGAATCAACGTGATTGGTCCACGCCGCAAACACTCGCAAGCCCCGCAGCTCGCGCCGATGCTCGTGTGGGACGACGTCATTGGGGTCGTCGGGCCGCGTATCGACGTAGAGAAACGGCCCGATGGGCTTCCCTGAAAGGGCCTTGCTCGCGACCACACGGTACGAGCCGTCAGGGTTCTGTGCCGCCATTCGCAGCAAACGATCGATGTCACCGGAGGTGAGTTGGCGTTCGCCGCCATCGCTGGCCGTGATTCTCGACTTCTCGTTGATGACCAGGCTTTCGCGCGTCAGCTTGGTGACGTAGTTTTCGGGGACGTGGTAACCGAGCGCGTAAAAGAGCTTGGTCACTGCCACCTCTGCGCCGCTCGCCATCTCGTGCCACTTCGGCGGGTCGAACTTGATGAACCAGCGATCTCCTGCGGTATCGAGGATGGTGAAGCCCGGGGTGATTCCGTCGCTCTTGCCCGATGCAAGCGTCCACGCTCCGGGAGCCGGTCCGTTGCTGGTGTCGGGTCCCTTGGCGACCTCCTCGACGGTCATCGCCCGGCTGCCAATACGATTGGTGAACCAGCTCGAGTCCGGCACTTCATCAATCGAATTAATGCTCATCGCGCGCCGATTCTTGACGGGGTCGCCGGGGTCGCCGAAAAGGTTGCGGCTCTCGTCGTAAACGAGATTGACGGACTTCGGTCGCGCCCCCGATGCGTCTTGCGTATCCTCGACGCGCATCAGTGGATCGTCGTCATAGAACTTTGGGGCTTGGCCGCTGGAAACGGAGGAGATGGCCGTCAAGGTGGCGACCACAACCAGCGGCCTGAGTGCCCGAATGCGACCGTGCAGATTCATTGATGAACGCATGATGCTTACCTTGCTGAATTATTTCTGAGGGTCGACGCCCACCTTCACAGGGAGTTCAGGGAGAAGAAGAATTTACTCCCCGATCTCCCTAACCTCCGTGTGAATACGCCTCCCACGATTAGAACGCGACGCCGCCGGTAAAGTGCACCCGGAAACCTTCATCTCCCCGTGCCACGTCCACCCTGAGCGGTGTCATCGTGGGCCCGTGAAACCGGAAGCCGATGCCGTAACCAGTCTTGAGTCCGTCCAAATCGAGATCGCGCCGTTCCGCTGTCACTTTGCCAGAATCGACGAACAGCGCCATATCGAGAACCCGTGAGGGCAGCCAGCGGTATTCCGCACTCAGAAGCATCATGTGCTTATCGCGGAAGCGAAAATCCGAATACGCGCGGTGCGCGTGGTTGCCACCCAACGACGGCAACAGGTGATATGGAATTATCTGGCCGGCGTCGGACTGCGTGGTTTGTACGAGCGCACGAAACGCGAACACCCAGTGCTCCTTGAGGACCGGAATGAGCTGCCTGACATCGATGTCCGTGCGCTGAAAACTGAAGCGATCGTCAGCGTCCCGGAAGTCGTTCCACCCGACTGCGTACAACCCGCCGGTTCTCGAATAACCTGGCGATTCGCGCCAGTCGATGGCCGCGGTGCCGTTGACATGCGTGAAATTGATTTTTTCGAACAGTCCCGGCGCCGACAGATCTGAATGGACGAGCTCGATCGACGGTCTCGTGCCGACCCCCGCGCGATCCTCGATTTGTCGTGCGTCGATACCGCCGCCAATCCTGAACCACCGCACTGGTTTGATGGTCAGGCTGCCGCCCGCCTCCGACGATCGCAGGCCGTAATTGACGCGATCATCGCGCAGCGTCTCTGGTCCAAGCCCATAGAAGGGGACCTGGGTGGCTTCCATCCAGCGAGCATGGCCTTCGAGTTCGAGCTTGTTGTTGGCCAGCTCTGGGAACCGAAGGGTCGTGTGTGCCAGCTTGTAGTTCTTGATCGACCAGGCCCCGCCGATGTTGAAGCGAGCGTGACCCATCGCGCGCCTATAGGCGATGCCAGGCGCAAAGCCCGCAGACGGATAGATACCTCCGAAAGTGAGGTAGACCGTGTTGGGATCCGTAAAGTGCTGTTCAAACCACTCGAGCGCCCGCTCCCCGCCGCCGGCCTCGTTGGGTCGAAGCTGTTTGCTCTTTTCCGCCTGGCGTGCGGCGATTTCGCCGGCGCGCGAATCTTGGGCCAGTGCCGGCGCAGACAGACCGGCCGACAGGACCATTACAAGCAGACTACGTTCGAGCCTCGATCGCATGACGTCGCTCCAGCGTTGAACGATCCCATCCTCCAAGTGTTGCCCCGTGCTGATAGGTCGTGTCGATGAATTGACCGATCATCGCCGCGGGATCGTCCGCACGGCGCACGATATCGTACGACAGGATGAACTCTCCCAGATCGCGGTGATAATACGCCGCGGCCGGTTCGATTCGTGCAGTCTTGAATCCCTCCGGTTCCGGCACGGCGTAAGCATAAAACACCGGCTCGGGCAGTTGTTCGTTTCCCGGCCAGAAGCCGTGGCTGATCAGTTCGTGCGAGTACGCCTCGCGCATAAAAGCCGGACCCTCACGCGGGGGCGCAAGGCGGCCGGAGAACCGGGTCACTGCGAGATCGAAGGCTCCCCAGAAAAAGTGGACGGGGCTCGCCTTGCCCACGAACTGACTACGCCGCTCGTTCATCACCGGCTCGATGTGTCGCAGCACATGCCACGCCCGTGCCGCGGCCTCGGCGTCGTACGAATGGTGGACCGTATCCTGCTCAAACGGGATCGGCGACGGAATTTCTACCGGTGTTGACCAGATCTTGACCGGCAGTGCCAGTTCGTCGAGCGCCTGTATCACCGAGCGATAGAAGTCGGCGACAGACATTGGAACGAGTGGCACGTGGCGAGAGAGCCCTTCGGACGTGCGAATCACCAAACGGTGATCGATGAAATCGAACTCCATCGTGAAAGAGCGTTCGCCGTAGGGCAGAGTACGCGTGGCCAGGCCCCGCGCCGTCACCATCATTGCGATGCCCCATGAATGGTTCAGAGGCGGCGTCTGTGCGAGCGCGATTTTGCCGACGACCTGCGTCCACATGTGAAGGGTGGTGTAGGTGTCACGCCACCCCGCGAACTCCAGCGCCGGCCATGGATGGTCCTTCATCGCCACATGATACCGCCGGGATCTGACCAGACCTTCGGGACCGGTCTTTTAGGAAAGATTGGTCTCGTGGAGTTTCGTGGGGTTTTTGCGGCGTCTTCAGACTTCACAGTGTTGGGATGGTGCAGGTTGACATTGCTTCGTTTGGTCTGGCGCTAGACAGTTTCTTAGACTACAACGGGATGCTGGAAAACGACCGCTTCCCGGTACTCGCACATATTTTCCGTGCAGCAGCACCACAAGACGCATGCCTTAAGACGTCGATCAGGTTCAGAACGTAGCTCTGTCCATTGTTTGCCTTGCACCCTGCCGCTGGTCCTTGGATTGCTCACGACCAAAGGTGTCAGCAAGAACATCGACCCGACCCCACTAACTTGACGATGACGCCTTCGCCTTCCTGAAGGACCTGCCACCCGAAAACCATGATCGTGCCCGGTCATCGGGGATTTCCCCGGCGATGAGTCGCTACGGTGAAGAGGTGAACCGGCTGAACGCGAGGTCTTCGAAATTGCCTGATCCCTCTGCGCGTAGGAAGGGGCGCGGGCCTTCGTCGTACACTGCAATTCATCGAGAGCGCCGCCGTGCGATCGTTCGAGGCGAAGCTGCGGAGTTGCGGTTCCTGAGGATCGAATTTTCGGGCAGATCAGTGCCGGCGTGCCACAACTGTCGCCACGCCCGTTCCCGATGAGGCTACGCTGCGAACGATCCATGCGGCGCCCCGGCGCACCGTCAACTGAGTTTGAAGGGGAGGCAACGAAATTGGAAATGGTTCCACCATTACACCGAACAAGTCCCGCGTCTCAACAGGGGACACCTCGAGATCGATCAACTCACCAGCGGACGCCTCCACGAAGATGCGACGGCAGGGAATCGATTCGAAGGCACACGATTCCTGAAACAGCACGCGTAACTGCACCGATTCTCCAGAATGGATAGTGATGGCTCGGTACGCCCTGAGCACGGCATTCGTCGCCGACTCGTGGTGCAGGTACATCTCGGTTGGCTCGTAACCGTGGTTCGTAACCTTCAGCATCACCTCCACCCAGTCCTGCGGAAGGTTGGCCGTGAGACGGAACATTCCCTTCTCGTTCGCTACCGTGCTGTACGGTTCATCCACCGGGCCGCACCGGCCCGGATAGCACACCTGGACCGTCGTTACACGCGCACCAGGGATTGGTTCCTTGAGGTCGGCGTCAATGACTCGGCCTTCTATCGGCGCGGCGATGAGAGTCGGACCGGATGGACCTGGCGACGGCGCGGTTGGTGCTGACGGGGGCTCGCGTTCACAGGCGCCGCAGATAACCACTGCGAGCAACAGTGGTCGCAGGAGTAGCCGGCCGAGCGCAGGGTTTCGAGACATCCTTCACCTCCGGTATTCGCCAACAACGCAATCCGTGTGGCCTACGCACGAATTAGACGAATTGTCGCGCAAGGTTTCGTCGTTCGAGCTCATCCGCGGCGCCGCGGTAACCAATGCCAGCGACGCAACCGTTTATACGCTTTCGCCATCGACTGGCCGTCCTCGCGACTGCGGCACGTGCGACCTTCACGGCACCGTGACGGTGATGACATCGCTGGGCGCGCTAGTCCCGCACTCGTTGGCCGCGACCACGCTCAACGAATAGATGCCGGGCCCGACGGTCCCGGTGAGCGAGCGCGTCACCGTCGACACGGACCCGGTCAGCGCGCCGCTCGCGTGAACGATGTAGTGCGTCACCGCTCTCCCCGCGACAGGCGGATGCCACGTCAGCGTCAGCGCGCTGCCGGACTTCGCGACAGCAAAGTACATGGGGACGCTCGGTGGCCCGCTGCAGCTGCCTGGGATAGTCAGCGTGACGGGATTCGAGGGCGGACTAACGCCCGTCGCATTCGACGCCGTGAGCGTGAGCGTGTAGGTGCCGTCGGGCACGCCGTTGAAACTCACTGCGTCTGACACGCCAAGCGGAAAGCTGCCCGTCTGTGCACCCGTAACGTTCAACACCAGGGCGGTCGGCGCGCCCCCGTTGAACGTGTTGGTCCACGAGAGCGCTACGGTCGATCCGTTGACCATGCCAAGCACGTTGGCCGGCGGCGACGGCGACAGCGGCGCGTTGACGATGAGCTGAATCTCGTTCGACGCGGCGCTGCGGAAGTTGCTCAACAGCGCGCGCACCCGGACAAAGAACACCCCCGACGGTGCCGTGAAGCTGAAGGTCATCGCGGGACTTTCGGTGCGCAGACTGCCCTGCACGCTGCCGGGGGTCAACCCACCTTCCAGCACATACCCGGTCGGTGTGCTGCCCGCGCCCTTCTTCCACGCGAGCGTGACCGTGTGGCCGGTCACCGACGCGACGACGAGATCCGTCGGCGCAGCTGGCGGTTGCGCGACCCAACGCGTGGCTTGAATGGCGCCCAAAAAACCGGCCCCCTGGACCCATACTGCGACGGCATTGCCGGCCGCGTCGAAGCCGATGTCGGGGTTAACGCCGCTCTGCCCGGCCGCCGAAAGTTCGGTCGGCGTACTCCACAGGCTACTCGCCGCTGTATAGCGGCTCGCCGTAACCCGACGGTCCGCGCCACCTCGGTCGCACGTCCAGAGCACAAGAGCGTTGCCACCGGCGTCCATCTTGAGGACCGCCTGCGAATACGCGACCGCGAAGCCGCCAGCGCAAGACAGGTTACGGACACTGCTCCAAGATGCCGTGTCGGCATCGAACCGAGTCGCTTGGATGACGCCGCTTCTATATTGGTACCAAGTGGTAATCACGTTGCCAACAGGATCCACGGCAACGTCTGGAGCGTCATTGAACGTTCCCGGCACTGACAAATCGATTACGCCGCTCCACGTACCCACCGTCTTGACAAAGCGCGCAGCTTGAATTCTGTCATCGGACCCGCTGAATGAACGTACCCACACCGCTGTCACATTCCCGGCAGAGTCGGCCACAATGCGCGGCGCATACAACGAGGGGTCGTCGGGGTCAGCACTTGGAACGGGTGTTAAGAGGTCGACTACCGGGCTCCAAGCGCCTGTTGACGAGGCGAACCGCGCGGCTTGAACGACGAGACTGGGTCCGGGCAAATCTCGGATCCAAATTGCCGTAATGTCGTTAAGGCCGTCGACGGCCAGCAGCGCGCCGGAGAAAGCACCGGCATCGGAAATCTTTACGGGGGCGCCCCAAGTCGCGAGAGCGACGTCGTACCGTGCGGCGAAGATGCCGGCGCCTTCCGACCACACGACCATGGCATTGCCCGCCGCATCAACCTTTACTCCACCTGGAGCGATCGCGTTTTGGGCGAGTGTCGTCGTAGTCGTTGTTGCAGAGACCGATTCGTGACGGATGACGTCGATCTGAAGGCGGCCGCCCAAGTACTGTGGCACCACGAAGAAAGCATTCCCAGAGGTATCAACCGCGGCTTGTGAAAAACCAACCTGCCCCGGACCTGCCAGCGTTATCGGGTCACTCCATGAGTCTGTGGCGGCAATATAGCGAGCGATTTCTATTCGTGTAGTGGCACTGGGTGTCACGTCATCCCTAACCGTCCAGATCGCATAGGCATTGCCGGTCGGATCGACCGCAGTAGCGGCAGAACCAAAGGATCTCGGGAATACAGTTGTGGAAATCGTCCTCACGTCTCCCGTCCAGCCGGGCTGTGCATCGGCAGTGGAAACAAGGCCGACGATGGTAACGATGAGGGCCGCAAATATTGATCGCATACAACCTCCACAGCGCGAAATCAGGAACTCACTTGAGAATCAACTCGATGGTGGCTCGCCGCCAGGCTCCAACAACGACCAGCCCTGGACCCAACCCTCCCGCAGTCGCGTTGAGGCATAAATCTGGATCGGCATATCGCGCGGCAACTTATTGGAGGTATTGGCGCTGGGCCTGGTGGAGGAGCAGGACTGGGCGATGAGGTAAGAGATTCGTCCGTCGGACCCGTCGGCGTTCGACCACACGCATTCGGCGCCAGTGCAATGACCAGCAGGGTGCCTGCCCTGAATGCTGTGCGGCCGGCGACGGCTGTCACTCTGTCGTTTCAAAGCGACCCTCTTACAGAGAGACGGAGATGATGCGCGTTTTTCCGTGGCAGAGTCTTGAAGGACCGGTTGAAAAACGTTTAAAAACGCTGAAAGCGGCTTTGAAACGGCCTGGGCCGGGATGGATCGTTCCGTGGCCTATAATTCCAACCCTAACCCCAGGGATTGCGACGCGCGAGGCGTCCATGGCAGTCGACCCGCGGAACGAATCGGCTCTCGACTATTACTTCGAGGCGTACCGGTTTGACGGCATGCTCCGCCGTCTTTACCGGGACGGCGAGCCGGTCGCGCTGACGCCGAAAGCGCTCGATACGCTCGTCGCGCTCGTCGAGCGTGCGGGACGCGTCGTCGAGAAGGACGAGCTCCTGCGTGCCGTTTGGAATGACACCTTCGTGGGCGAGGACACCCTCGCACAAAACATTTCCACACTGCGGCGCGTGCTCGATGACGACCCGAGTCGTCCGCGGTTCATCGCCACCGTTCCGCGACGAGGCTATCGGTTCGTCGGCCAAGTCCGTGCCGTCCCGTCGCAGGCTGTGAGCGCGCCACCCGGACCGCCGAGGTTGGCTTCAAGGGCGAACGGCGGGCTGCTCGTGCTGACCGGCGTGACCGCGATCGCCGCCGCTCTCGGCGGATTCGCGGCCCAGCGCGTGTGGCACACGGATCCTCCTCGTAACTCCGTCGAGTTCACAGTTTCCGAGCCGGAATCTGGGCGATTCTCGGCAGAGGGCGGCATGCTCGCACTATCAGGCGACGGTCAGTACTTGTCGTTCGTCGTCATCGACGCGAGCGGGTCAACCTCGCTCTGGCTGCGGCCGCTTGCCTCTACCGTCGCGCGTCGCCTCGAGGGTACCGAGGGGGCAACCAATCCATTCTGGTCACCCGACAGCCGGGCGATTGCGTTTTTTTCGGAGCGACGCTTAAAGGCGGTGGATGTCAGCACCGGAGCCGTTCGTGTCATTGCAACACTCGCGAGCCCACGATCGACGGGAGGAACTTGGAGTCGTCGGGGACAGATCTTGTTCAGCGTTCCGGGCGACGGAATGTATGTGGTTCTTGCGACCGGAGGGTCGCCAGATAGGCTCGCTCCTCTTCTCGACGCCACCTGCGAGTACTGTGGCGCGTGGCCTCAGTTCCTGCCGGATGGGCGACGATTTCTCTACACAGTGGCTAGCTCCCATTTGTCACCCCCCGGTATCTACGTCGGCGAAATCGGGAAAGCGGGCGGACGGCAGCTGCTCGATACGGTATCGTCCTCCGCCTACCTTCCGCCTGGATACCTGTTTTACGCCAGCTCTGGGACGCTCTACGTGCAGCGGTTCGACACGGGGCGTATGCGCGTGTCCGGCGTGCCCATTCCCCTGTCCGATGGGATCGCCTACAACACGCGAACCGGCCGCGTGCTCGCTGCCATCTCGGAAACCGGCGTACTGGCGTTTCGCAAGGCGCTCGTCACCGAACTCGTCTGGGTAGATCGCGCCGGGACGCTCCAAGGTCTCGCCGCACCACCCGCCACGTACCTCAATTTCTCCATTGCACCCGATGGGCGGCGTGTTGCCGCCGAGCGGGTGGACCCGCGCACGGGCACGAGCGACATCTGGGTCTTCGATGACGGCCGTGAAGTGCGCGTGACGGATGATGCCGATCGGGACGGAGATCCAGTTTGGTCCGAGGACGGTCAGCATGTCGCATATAGCTCGAGGCGTGGGGACCGCTGGCGGATTTATCGCCGGCAAGCAACGGCCGTCGGCCCGGAGGAACTCCTGCTTGACTCGGATACTCCTGTAACGCCTCTACAGATACTGCGTTCGAAACACCTCGTCTACAGCGCCCGGCACCCGAGCCTGCCCTTTGATCTCTGGAAACTCGGCCACGACGGGTCGATACCACTTGCACATGTCGGAGGGTTCTACCCCGGCGACGCGCGACTGTCCGAGGATGAACAATGGCTGGCCTACGGCAGACCTGACGCCACAGGCGGCGTCTGGAGCCAAACCGTTTTCGTCAGCGGTCCTCCATTCGGAGAAACACGACGTGCTATAGCCGAGGCGGCGTCGTCACCCCGCTGGCGAGCGGACGGGCGAGAACTCTTTTATCTTTCCAAGGACTCCGCGTTGGTTGCGATTCCAGTGGACCCGCAACGAACGCCGAGTGATTCGCCGGGGGACATGCTGTTTCGGGCACCGGGGTTGGCACCAACAGGTGTGAGCGGTCGCGTCTACGAAGTGACGCGGGATGGCCGACGGTTTCTATTGAAGCGAGAAGTCGAACCGTCACCGATCTACGTCCTCTCGAACTGGCACGCGCGTCTCGATCGCTAAACGAATCGACACCGCGCGGATCCGCGGCCGCGGGTTCGTGGCGAACCAACGAATTGCGACCGCGGACTGGCTGACCGCGCGAGTCGGTAGCTACTGCATTCGCTGCGAATCGTCGAACGTCACTGTCACGTTGGCTTCAGCGCCAGGGGTCACCGGCGACGGCGCACCGGAGTCCGCTCCATACAACGCAACTGGCGATCCAGTCGGCGGAGGAGCACTTCCCGAGAATCCACCCTTCTCGTCGAATGCGACGGCAATCCACACTTTCTGGGCGCTGACGGTTGGGAAAGTGGCGATGCCCCCGTTTTCGTCGAGCGACATTTCTGCGATTGGGATCGCACCGGGGCCGATGTCCGGCGTGTCGAAAAGCCAAACCCAAAGTTTGTGCATTTTGTCGACATCCCCCTTGCCGGTGTACTTCACCGTGACCTTTACGGACTCGTCGGTGGAAACACTGGAAGTACCGGAAACCGCCGAAAGTTGCGCAAAGCTGGCGCAGAGGATCAGCATCCCGGCGAGGATTGGGGCTGCGAGGGTACGTTTTGTCATGGCTACGTAGACGGCGGAGACAAACGTAAGTTCGCGAGTCCTCAGGCGATGGTCGAGGACCGGCCTCCACCGGTCGCAAACGTCTGTTGCGCGGCGAACGCCCGCTGATGAGCTAACCACCTTGCTCCTCGGTCACATTACTGTTCGTCGTCCCAGACGCACCATGCAGGTGACGCGAGCCAGTTTTGCCCAAAGTCGCCGATCGGCGCCCCTGGCGGCGCATTTGCCGCCGGCAGGAGCCGGGCGACCTCAGCCGGTCGCTCGAGGAAACGCTTGATGCTGGCGGCGATGAGCGCACCTTGTGCGCGATCCGACTCGCCCTTTCCGTTTGCGACGCGCAAACGATCGGCCAGCCGCTGCAATTTCATCGAGGCTATCGCTCGTGCCTGACCGTTGGGGGCAGCCGTTGCGAGCCACATCACCCGATCGACGAGCACGCGCTCGGCGGCACGCCGTACCTCGGCTTCGTACGGAGAGCTGGTGACGGCGTCGAACGTGGCTTTGCTCAATCGATCGATCACTTCGCCAAGGCCCGGCAGCGTCGGATCCACGGCGTTCTGCGCGACCATGCGCGCCGCGCGATCGAGCTGCAGGACGAACCCGATCGTCACGTCGGCAGCGACCGTAGCAGGCGCCAAGGGGTCGAACGCTTCACCGGTCGTGCGGGGGAACAACTCTCGATGCAGCCCATAGCCTGGTGGGCGTGGCGGGATCAGCTCGAGGATGTTCTTGGGAATCGTGAGTTCTGAAGGCTTCAACGTGGCTGCCAGGGCTTCGAGGGCCTGCCGTTGATTTGCGTTGGTCTCCCACCTCGTTGGCGTCCGGCCATCACCCCGCATTGCGTACACGAAATCCTGTCCGGCAATCATCGAGGCAGCACTCTCCACGGCGTAGCGGTGATACATGAAGATCGGTACGAGTGGCTCCTCGATCGTCGTCATCGGTGCACCGGACTTGATCGTGTTCGCGCCAATTCGATCGAGAGCCGCACGGCGGACCTTCATCATCCGGTTCAACTCTTCGGCTTGATTCGTGCCGTTCGACCATTGATCCGACCGAGGGTGAATGTCCGTGTCCTGATTCGTGAAGTACCGGAGCTCCTGGTCCCACGCATCCGTGAGGATTTTTGTCAGCGCGGCCCCTTCGTTCGTGCCCTTTGGGAACTCTCGATAACCGTAGTTGATCGTGACCTTGTCCCAGTCACCAATGCGCGGCGCGTAGGCTTCAGACAGATCGATCGTGCCATCCGCCCTCAGCTTCTCGAGTGGGTGCGGGTAGTCCATCACCGAGATCCAGCCCTTCCCGCTGCTGTAGTAGTTGTGACCCAGACCCAGCGTATGGCCGACTTCGTGAGCCGAGAGTTGGCGAATGCGCGCCAGCGAGGTTTCGTACAGGATCGCCGGTTTTTCGTCGCCCTTCACATAGGGCGACAGCAGGCCTTCAAAGATCAAGTAGTCCTGCCGATCGCGTAATGAGCCGAGCGTTACGGTTGCCTTGATAATCTCGCCGGTTCGAGGATCGGTGACTGTACCACCCGAGCTCCAGCCACGCGTCGAGCGATGCACCCAGTTGATCATGTTGTAGCGAATGTCCATCGGGTCGGCGCCCTCAGGGAGCACGTCGACTTTGAACGCATTTCGGAACCCTGCAGCTTCGAACGCCTGATTCCACCAGGCGGCGCCCTCGATGAGCGCCTTCTTCACATCCTCCGGCGCGCCGGAGTCGACCCAGGTACTGAATGGGTTGCACCGGCTCGCTCATCTCTGCTGCAGGATCCTTCTTCTGCAGGCGATGACGCCGGATGTAGCGTATTTGCATGGGTTCGCTGACCGCTGCGCTGTAGTCGAGGAAAGTGATGCCGCCGTAACCAGCGCGCGGATCGTCTCGTCGTAACCGGAAGTTGCCATCGGGCAGCTCGACAAACGATGCGTGCTCGCGGAGCGTGACAGCGTCAGGCGTCGGAGTGACGCTGCCGATGGTGCCCGAGAAGAGATTTCCACCGAAACCGCCGCCGCCACCGCCCTCTCCAGTGGCGCCAATTGGCTGCGGACCTTGCGCCGGACCACCGCCGCCTCCACCAGCGCTTCCGCCCGTGGGCTCGTTCACGAACGTCAGCGTCACATCGACTTCGGTGTTCTTCGGAAAGTTCTTCGTGTTGGGCAAATAGAACGCGCTGCGTGTTCGCTCCACTCGATAGTTGCCGGGTCTCAACGAGTTGCCGGCGCCATTCACGTCGCGCAGGAAGAAATCGGTCGCATCCACCAGCACGCGGTTTCCGGATTCGGCCGCAACGGCGAATCCCCAGAGGATGGATTTGGCGAACGAGTCTTCAACCGATTTCCGCTCGAGCGGGTTGGCGCTGCTCGATCGGAATGACTGGTTGGGCTGAACCAGCAACACGCGGGGTCCGACCCGCTGAAAGCGGACGACGCGGCCCGCGCCGCCGCGTCCGCGGTCGAGTCCGATGTCGTTGGAACCGAGGCCCGCGGACAGGCCGGTTGTAAACAGGAAGTCGGTGTCGAATCTCGGGACCTCGAGGTACATCGATCCGCTGCGCTCGTCCCAATACAGCGGGAAGTAGCCGTCCAGCTTTTTCATGCCGGTCGTGCGTTCGTCGATTGACGGCATCGGCCCCGGGCGTTGCGCTTGTTGCGCGTGCGCGGTCAGTGTCAGGACCGCCACCATCATGATCCCGACGATCGGGACGCGTTGTTTCATCATCGTCAAGCCCTCGCGCGGGGATTCTACTCTGGCAGGACGGGATCGCGAGCCCTCACGCGGAGTCGAGCCCGACTGAAGGTACACTCGGCCGCCAAGCCTGGCGGGAGTGCATTGACTTCGATCATCGTGGGTATTGCGGCGTTGACCATCCTGGTCGCCTATGCCGAATACGTGGCAGCTGGCCCGATCACGCATGGATTCGTCGGCTGCTACGCGGCCGCGCGGCTGCTCGTCACCGGGCAGTTCGGACCTCACGTGTACGACGACGGATGGTTTCAACGCTACATTCAGGACCTGACCGGCAGCGGCGTGCTCGAAATTTTCGGGCCGAACCCGCCGACGATGGCTCTGATGGCCGTCCCAGTCGTGTTCATGGATCTGTTTGCAGCGCGTCATGTCTGGTTGCTCGCATCGCTCGGAAGTCTGGCGCTGGCGGTCGCTGTGCTCATTCGGTCCCATGAGGCGGAGACAGCTGCGGTGCCCGCTGCTCTCGTCGCGCTGATTCTGCTCAATCCAGCCGTGTTCGCAAACCTTCGGACGGGGCAGGTCTACCTGTTTGTCTTTGCGCTACTCACAGCGACCGCAATCAGCCTGGTCCGTGGCTGCGAAAAGTTGTCCGGTCTTTTTCTCGGACTCGCCCTGATATTCAAGTCGAGCGGTGTCGCATTGCTCGTTCTGCTGGTCGCGCGTCGCCGCTGGCGAGCCGTCGGCGTCGCCCTATCCGTCTGCGTCGCCGCCGTTCTTCTGATCGCTCCGGTGATCGACCCGCGGACGTGGATTGCATATCCCGCCTCCGTCGAGCAGTTCGTCGCAAGACCCTCGTCTTCGGTGACTGCGTATCAGACGACGTTGAGTTTCTTCAGGCACCTGTGCGTGGGTGATCCCGTCTGGAATCCGTCACCGGCCGCGAATTGCGCTCCCATCGCGATGGTGCTTCCGGCGGTTCTCCTTGGGGCGGCCGTGTTGGTGACGATTGTTCTCTCAGCTCGCTCGCCAGCCAGGCTGTGGCTGGCAGCTAGCGTGTGTCTCGCGGAGCTCACCCTTCCGGTTGCGGCGGAACAACACTTCGTCTCGTTGGCCGTGCCTCTGGTATTGCTGTGGCCGTTCAAGGAGCTGGGCGTTTATCGCATGGCCTTCGTCCTCGTCGTCGCGGCGCTGCTGCTGATCCCGCTCGACTACACGGCACATCGGCTGACGACGGGCTGGTCCGCGCTCGGTGCCTATCCAAGGCTCTATGCTGCGTGGCTGTTGTGGGGAGCGTCGGTCGTGGCCATGCGGCGGACGCGGGCCACGTCGTGACTCGGAACGACGCTAGGGTAAGGCGACCTGGCAGTCAGGGACTGATGAATTGTTCGGCGCGTCGAGTGTGTGAAGTCCGATCGCCTTCTGCGACGCGTCTACTTGAGCCAGCCTTTTGTTGACGAACAACACCTCGTACGCCCACGTCGGAAACGGGTCCAGATCGTCCGCGCAACTGTGGTTATTGAAATGAATGTGCGCGACGTGAAACACGCGCTTCAATCGCTGCACGACATTGAGGTAACGCTCGTTGTTGACGCGATGGAACTCCACGGCAATCTGATCGATTTGGTGAAGGAGAGGCTCGGGTGCGGACAGAAATGAATCCCACTCGGCGCCTTCGACATCGATCTTGAGCACGATGCGTTTGCCAGCGTCTCCGTTTTTGGCAATCTGGTTGTCCATGGTGTCGAAAGGTCGCCCTTCCTCGACCCGCGCGGTTCCGGCGACGCATTCTGCGTGGAAGATCGTGTTGCCCGCCGGACACGCCGGTTGCCGCGTGTCGAAGCAGTCGTATTGATGGACGGGGATTCCGAGCGTGCTCGAGATGTCGCAACCCCATTTGTCGTAACCCGAGATGCCGTACCGAGTAGCCGGCCCCGACGTCTCCGAGCAGGTTGCCGCACATCAGATAGCCTCCGTCGTGCGGCTCCCCGAATCGCTTCAGTTCGCAGTTACTGACAACGACGGGTCGCAGCATGTCGAAGAGGGTCTGTCGGACACGAGCCTCATCTGCCGCCTTCTGACGTGCGACGGCCCTGGCGGCCTGCTTCCGAATCTGGTTCGACACCACCAGCGCCGCTGTAATTAGCAGAACGGCGGCGACCGCCCAGACGGTTCGGCGTTTCATAATCAACAAATGTACCTCGCGAGGCGACTTAGCCGCTGGTTTTCGAAAGCTGGGCATTGCCGTCGGCGACACGATTATGGTGCATGCTTCCGTGCGAGCGGTGGGTGCCGTTTCTGGCGGACCCGACCAGATTCACCTGGCCCTGAAGGATGCCATCACCACCGAAGGCACTCTGATGATGTACGCCAGTTGCCCCCGTTACTACGACGAGGTGGGCCGCGGCCTGCTGACACCCGACGAAGAGCGCGACGTTCTCGAAAAACTCCCCGCCTTCGATGCGTTCAGCGCACGGGCAGCGCGCGAAAACGGCACGCTCGTCGAGTTTCTGCGCACCTACCCGGGCTCGACAGTCAACTCGCACGTGGCCCGCTTCGTTGTCTGGGGGAAACACGCCGATTACTTGATCTCGACGCAGCCGTGGAGCTACGCCTTCGGCCATGAATCCGCTCTCGAACGATTCGTGCAGCTCGATGGCAAGGTCCTGTTACTCGGATGCGACCACGATAACGTGACCTTCTTGCATTACGCGGAGCACATCGTGGACATCCCTGACAAGCGAGTGGCCAGGTTCCAGGTGCCCGTTGCCGAGAACGGCACGCGGGTGTGGCGGGAGATGGAGGAGTTTGACACCTCGGACCTCGGAGCACACGCGAACTGGCCTGACCGTTTTTTTGGGCGTCTCGTGGACACGTATTTGGTGCACTCGAACAACCGCGGCGGGTACGTCGGGGATGCGCAGTGTTTTCTCGTGGACGCTCGCGGACTGCTTCCGTTTGCATTGAGTGTCATGAAAGCGATTGCTGCGGATCCACGAGCAGCCGAGAGCCTCCTTGCCTGACTTCTCAATACGGCGCGCGAGGCTGGCTTGACTCCGGAGTGGGCTGAAGCGTGGAGACGTGGGTCAAAAATTATGGTCCCGCGGGTTTTGAGAAAAGCGCCTCATCGACTCGCACGTTGTGCTCCACCTTGGCGATCGTGATCGTGTAGTTCTGAACCGAGGACGAGGCGCTGATTCGGAATGGGAGTTGGATCCCGTCAACCTCACGGTAGTCCTGCATTTCGATGGTTTGCTCCACGTCTTGGCCGAGCTGCGGGACATTGACCGTGATCATCGACTTGATCGGAAGGTAGGTCTGCGCATCGATGAATTGACGCACGTTAGAGCCGGTCTTGGGTTCAAAGATCAGAACGTACGCCTCGCGTTCGCCGACCTTTTCTTTGCCGCTCAGCTTCAGCGTCACGCCCATCTCCTTGTAGTTCAGGAACGGGTGAGGAAAGAGGCCGTTTCGCATGTTCTCGAGCTGATTGCCGGTCATCTCTCGATTGCCCTGGAGCGTATCCAGGACGTAGCCCGATTTCCCGTCGAATCGCTGGTCGAGAACCAGCTCTCCAGCCCCTAAAGCCGATAAATCGGCTTTCACCACCGAACGAGACTTGTTGGGCGCCGCGTTCAGGAGCTCGATTGAGCCCGTGACCTCGCCTCCCGGCGTTGAGAGCGTGATCGACCCAATGGTTGACCGGGATTTGATTTTTTCGAGCGCAGCGCGCCCCCCAATCGCCTTCAACGATCTTTCGACGACTTCATCCGCCGTCTGAGCCCCAGCGGCGTTCGCCCACCCGAGGAATAACAACGTCACGGCCAGTCGCCTTGATACGACACTCATCGGTCTCTTCTCCGGTTCGCTGCCATCTTACGCCCGCAAGGGAACCCGTTTAATCTACTCTTGTCAAGTATACTCAATTATGGTATACTTAAAGTTGATAGAGTTCACCAATGAACGATTCAAAGCCTGATTCGCTACTTCCGCTCCCGACGGCTGTCTTCCACATCTTGATTGCGCTCGCCGATCGCGACCGTCACGGCTACTCGATCATGCAGGATGTCGCCGCCAGGACCGAGGGCAAGGTACAGCTGAGCGCGGGGACGCTGTACAGCTCCATTCGCCGCATGCTCGAGCAGGGCTTGATCGAAGAGCTCGCCGAGAGTCCGGACCCGTCGAGCACCGACGAGCGACGGCGCTACTACAGGCTCACGCGTTTCGGAAGGCGTGTGGCGGCGGCCGAGGTGGAACGGCTGAATGCGTTGGTGCAGCAAGCGCGAGCAACAGGGCTGGTCCGGGGGACCTGATGCGGGCCAAGGCGGTCTACAGAGCGTTGCTGTACTGCTATCCCGCGGCGTTTCGGCAGGAGTACGGGAGTCAGATGCTCCTCGTGTTTGCCGAGCAACTTGGCGAGGCCCGTCGACGGGGCGGCCGGCTCCAACAAGCCGTTCTGTGGGCACAGGCCACATCCGATGCGTTGACCGTTGCACCCAGGGAGCACTGGCACATCATTCAGCAGGACCTGCGCTACGCCTTGCGCACGATGGCCGCGAGGCCCAGCTTTACTGCCGTCGCCATCCTGTCGTTGGCGCTCGGCATTGGTGCCAACACCGCGATATTCAGCCTATGGAACGGCGTGCTGCACTCGTCGCTGCCTGGCGTCCACGAACCCGAGCAACTGGTCATGCTCTCCAATCCAGACGCCGTGGGGATGTGGAGAGGTCGATGGGATGGTCGAACCGACGGTCCCCGATCCTGGCTGACCTACGGCGAATTCGAGCAATTGCGAGATCACGCTGGGGTCTTTTCGTCGCTGATGGCATCGCAAAGCAGCTTGATTACGTGGCAGGTCCGGTTCGAGGGCGGTGGCTGGGAAGAAGTTCACGGTCGTCTGGTATCGGATGAATTCTTTCAGGTTCTCGGGGTGAGCCCCGCCATCGGCAGGTTGTCCACGACGGTCGAGGACCACGCCGAGATGCCTGACGCCGTCATCAGTTATCACTACTGGCAGCGACGCTTCGGCGGCCGTCCGGACGTACTGCGTCAAACCCTCACAGTGCGCAACACTGTGCTCAACATCGTCGGTGTCGCGCCACGGGGCTTTGTCGGCGAAACCAGCGGGCAGCAGCCGGATCTCTGGCTCCCGCTGCGAGTGCAGCCCAGCGTGCTGCCGGGCGCTGACTGGCTGCACGATACACCTCCCGACAAGGTGATGTGGCTCCATGTATTCGGACGACTCAAGCCGGGAGTCACTGAAGCCCAGGCGGAGGCCCAGGCCAACGCGGTGTTCCAATCCGGCTTGGAATCGTTCTATGGAGCCATCGCTTCAGAAGAACGCCGGCGTGAGTTTCTTGATCAACGTCTCCGACTCTGGCAGGGCGCACGCGGCGCGTCCACCACGCGCAAAGAGTTCTCGCAGTCGCTGACTGCGCTGCTGGCGGCAGTCGGCGTGCTGCTGCTGATCGCTTGCGCGAATCTGGCCAATCTCCTACTCGCGCGCGGCGCGCGGCGCAAACCTGAAATCGCGTTGCGCCTGTCGCTCGGCGCAAGTCGCGAACGCCTCATTCGGCAACTCGTCACAGAAAGTGTGGCGCTGGCCGTCATGGGAGGGGTGGCCGCGATTGCTGTCGCGTACGTTCTTCACGGCGGACTGGTCCGGATGTTCGCGGAATCCGATTCGCGTTTCCGTATGAGTTTTGCCATGGACCCGCTGGTGCTGGCCTTCGTCGTGGGGGTGACACTTGCAGCGGCGCTGTTGTTCGGCGTACTTCCAGCGTGGCAGGCCACCAAAACCGATGCCGGGGCGAGCCTCAAGGAACAGAGTCGCGGTGCCATCGGCTCGTTTGGTCAAGTGCGTTCGGGCCGATTTCTAGTGACCCTGCAACTTTCGCTTTCTTTACCATTGCTGGTTGGCGCCGGTTTGCTGGCGCGGACAGCCTACAACCTGCAGCGCGCAGATCTCGGCTTCTCCACAGAACGGCTGCTGCTCGTACGGGTTGACTTGAGCGAGGCAGCTCAGGACCCCATGCGCCGCGACGACCTGCTTCGCGAACTACTCGGAGAGCTGCAACAAATCCCCGGCGTTCGTGCGGCGAGCTTTTCTCAGCTTGGTCTCTTCACCGGAGGAAACTCCTCGGCAACGATCGGAGTGGAGGGTTACGTGCCGAAGGGAGACCATGACCGCGGATCCGCCCTGGATCGAGTCGGTCCAGGCTACTTCTCGACGTTGGGTGTTCCAGTCTACTTGGGACGGGAAGTGCTGGAGAACGATCGCCGAGATACCCCCAAGGTCTGCGTGATCAATGAGGCTTTCGCCAAACAGTTCTTCGAGGGGCGGAACCCCATCGGCCTGCACATCACATCGATTGAAGACGATGAGCAGCGGACGGCGTATCAAGTGGTGGGGGTCGTGAGAAATGTACGCACGCACACTCTGCGAGGCGACATTGAGCCGCGCTACTTCATGCCGACCGAGCAACGGCCGTCCGCGTCGTACGACCGCACCTTCTTCATTCGCACGGTCGCGGACACCGCACCAGTGATGGCAGCGGTCCGCACGACAATCCAGCGTGTCGACGACAACCTGCGGATCCTGTATGCCAGGTCGGTTGAAGATCAAATAGCCCCGTTGACCGCGCAGGACCGCTCGACCGCGCACCTCGCGGTCGTGTTCGGTGTCGTCGCGCTCACGCTTGCTGCCATCGGCCTGTACGGGGTGATCGCTTATGGAGTCGCGCGCCGGACAGGGGAAATCGCGATCCGTCTCGCCATGGGAGCCACACCGGGCCGCGTGATCTCGATGATTCTCCGTGAGACCATTGGACTGGTCATCGCGGGGCTGGTACTAGGCGGCGGCCTGGCGTACGCGGCGTCGCGCTTGATCGACAGCCAGCTGTACGGCGTCGCTCCGCAGGATCCGCTCACGCTGACGGTGGCGACCGGGCTGCTGCTGATTGTGGCAATCAGCGCGGCGTTCGTTCCCGCGCAACGGGCGTCGAAACTGGATCCGATGGCGGCGCTGCGACAGTCATAAAGAGTTTCCCCACTCGAACATCTTCTGAAGCCAGCGGCAAATCGCTCAGATAGCTGAGTTTTGGCTAGGAGCTTGCGCCGGCAGCACCAATCCAGACTACACTAGACAATCTACCTGAGTACGAGCAGCTATGCCGAGACGTGCACAGACCTCGCAAGGTGACATGCTTCAGGGAACGCTGGATCTCCTGATCCTTCGGACGCTGATTCTGGGACCCGCCCACGGCCACACAATCGCCCATGCCATCGAGCGGGGGTCCGATCGCGTGCTGCAAGTCGAGCATGGATCCCTCTATCCCGCCTTGCACCGGCTCGAGGCTCACCGTTGGATCGCGTCGTTCTGGGGAACGTCGGAGAACAATCGTAAGGCCAAGTATTACCGCCTCACGCCGGCCGGTCGGAAGCAACTTGCGGCCGAGACCAATCGCTGGCAACAGCTTGCGCACGCAATCGGCCGGATTCTCCACCCTGCTGCGGAGTAGCCCGTGGATCTCTGGCGATTCTTCCGGCGCGCGCGTCACGACGCAGACTTTGCCCGGGAGCTCGAGTCCTATCTGCAAATCGAGACCGATGACAACATCGCCCGCGGCATGAGCCCCGGCGCGGCCCGCGAGCAGGCCATGCGGAAATTCGGCAACGCCGTGAAAGTGAGAGAGGACATCTATCTCATGAACAGCCTTGGGTTCTTAGAAACGCTCTGGCAGGACGTTCGCTACGCCTCGAGGCTGCTCAAGCGCGACAAAGCATTCGCGCTGGCTGCGATTCTGTCGTTGACGCTGGGCATTGGCGCCAACATGGCAATCTTCCAGTTGTTGGATGCGGTACGACTTCGCACCCTGCCGGTGGAGCGTCCAGAGGAACTTGCCGAGATTCGCATCCGGCCCGGCCTTAGTCGGACGGGCAGCTTCAACGGTCGTCATCCTCGTTTGACCTATGCGCTCTGGCAACAAATTCGCGACAACCAACAAGCGTTCTCTGCGAGTGTTTGCATGGGGCAACGGGCGGTTCAACACCGCATCCGGCGGGGAAGTTCGCTACGTCGAAGGGCTGTGGACCAGCGCGGAATTCTTCGAGGTGCTCGGGGTCAGGCCGCTCATCGGGCGTGTGTTCGTGGCACACGAAGACCGACGAGGATGCGCCGAGCCCGGCGCAGTGATCAGCTACGCCTATTGGCAGCGTGAGTTCGGGGGCGATGCACGTGTTTTAGAACGGCGGGTCCGTCTCAACTCTCGCGAGTTTCCAGTTCTCGGGGTCACACCGCCGGCGTTTTTTGGCATTGAGGTCGGGCGCATGTACGACGTGGCGATTCCGTTGTGTGCCGACGAACTGTTTGCGGCCGCAAATACACGATTGGATCGAAAGGATACGTGGTGGCTCGCCGTTGCCGGTCGGTTGAGGCCAGGCTGGACGCTCGATCGCGCGTCCGAGCATCTCGCGGCCCTCTCACCCGCCATGTTCGAGGCCACGTTGCCCTCGCGCTATCAAGCCGACGACGTCAAGAACTATCTCGCGTTTCAACTGAACGCTTTTCCCGCAGCCGCAGGGGTGTCGCCGTTGCGTTCCGACTTCGCGCAGCCACTCACCCTGCTGCTGGCGACGACCGGGCTGGTGCTCGTCATCGCGTGCGCGAATCTCGCCAACCTGCTTCTCGCGCGCGCGAGCGTACGTGAGCGAGAAATTGCGGTTCGGCTCGCGATCGGCGCCTCGCGCCTCCGTATCATCCGACAACTCATTGTAGAAAGCATCCTGCTTGCGGTGATTGGCGCCGCAATCGCGACGCTGGTGGCACAAGTGTTCACACAAACGCTCGTGAGCGTGCTGTCGACCAATTACGTGTCGCTGTTTGTGGACCTTCAATGGGACTGGCACACGATCGCGTTTACCGCGGGCGTTGCGGGGATTGCTTGCCTCCTGTTCGGGGTCTTGCCGGCGGTTCGGGCAACAGCGATCGCGCCCGTCTCGGCGCTCAAATCGGGTGGTAGAGGGCTGACAACCAGCCGTGAGCGATTCGGGGCACGCAGAGTGCTGGTCGTGACGCAGGTCACCCTGTCATTGGTCTTGGTGACGGGCGCCCTGCTGTTCGTGCGAACGCTGTACAACTTGTCGACGCTCAACGTCGGATTCAACTCCAGCGGCGTTGTCGCGGCTACTCTCGACCATCGCAGCTTCGAAGCCGATCCTGCCGATGCGGTAGCCGTCCGACATACCATCGAAGAACGGCTGACAGCGCTGCCCGATGTGCAGCGTGTGGCCGAGACCATGATTGTGCCGTTGGGTTCAGGCGGGTGGAACGAATTCGTCCACATTGACGGCGCCACTGAGAAAGCGCTGAGCAACTTCAATCGCGTGGGCCCTGGCTTCTTCGCGACTCTCGGCATTCCACATCTCGCCGGCCGTGATTTTGGCGCGCAGGACACGGTGCAGGCGCCGACTGTGGCCATTGTCAACGAGGCCTTCGTACTCCGCTTTCTGCAAGGCATGCAGCCCTTGGGTCGGACGATCACCGCTGATGGCCCGGCTGGCCAGCCTTCGCCGACATGGCAGATTGTTGGTGTCATCAAAAACAGTCGCTACGGCGGTCTTCGCGACGAAATCGAACCGCTTGTGTATGTCTCGAGCACACAGGAAGACGATCCTGGCACGCAGGTCACGTTCTTGCTGAAGCCAAGGACGACACTTGACAGGATGATGCCGTCCGTCGTGCGGTCGCTCGCTGAGCTCAATCCAGGCATCAATGTCGAGTTCACGGTGCTCGAGGAGGCAAAACGAGCGTCGCTCGTACGCGAACGGCTCATGGCTTCGCTGTCTACGGCGTTTGGGGTGCTCGCCGGCGTGTTGGCCGCCGTTGGGCTGTACGGCTTGATGTCTTACACCGTTGCGCGGCGCTCGAACGAGATTGGCATTCGGATGGCTATGGGTGCTGGGCGCCGCGACGTCCTTCGCATGGTGCTGGCCGAGACAGGTGTGCTCGTCATCGTCGGTATCGTGATCGGGGGCACACTCTCGTTGCTCATCGGGCAGTGGGCCAGCTCGCTGGTTTTTGGGATTGACCCGACCGATACCACGACACTGGCGATCGCCATCGTAATTCTCACGATCGTCAGTATGCTCGCGGGGTATTTCCCGGCGCAGCGTGCCGCGCGACTGCAGCCGACCGAAGCGCTGCGTATGGAATAGCAAAAAGCCTCAAAGAACGTTCAGGGAACCGTGATTACCTCTTGCGGCGTGGCTGTGCTCGCACCACACGCGTTCGTTGCGGCAACGCTGAGACCGTAAGTCCCGGCGCCCACAGTGCCACTAAGCGCGCGGCCTGCGGTCGGAAAGCTTCCCTTGAACGCTCCGCTCACGTGCAACACATACCCTGTCGGTGCGGGACCGGCCGTGGGCGGATCCCAGAGCACGTAAATCGTGCGGCCCTGCCGGTAGGCGACGAAGTTGGTGGGCGATTGCGGCAAACCCGAACAGGCGCCCGGAAACGTCAGTTTGACCGCGTTCGATGGCGGACTCAAGATGCCCGCCGCGTTCGACGCGCGCACCGCGAACGTATAGGTGCCCGGGGGGACGGCGCTGAAGCTGAAGGTGTCGGTCAGGTCAAGAGGAAGTGCCAGCGTGGTTGCGCCTGTGATCTCGAGCACGAGCGATGTCGGGGTGCCAGCGGCAAAGGTGTTGCGCCAGGCAAGCGCGAGCGAGGACCCGTTCACCAGGCCGAGCAGATCTGCCGGCGCTGACGGCGCCGTCGTGGTGTTGACGAAGATCCGAATCTCATTCGAGGACGGGCTGCGGCCGCCCGGGCCTGTCGCGTGCAGGCGGATGTAAAAGGCGCCTGTGGGTGCGGTGAAAGTGAAGGTCGGACTGGCGCTGCCCGTCGCGATGCTGCCGAGCACCTGTCCTGGGCTGACTCCACCTTCCAGAACGTGGCCGGTCGGTGCAGACCCTGTAACCGGAAGCCTCCAGCGAAGCGTCACAAGGTTGCCAACGATCGATGTGGCCACCAGATCCGTTGGCGGATCCGGAGCCGGCGGGACCGCCTGCGGGATGACGACGAAATTCGGATTGCCCTCACTCGCCGTGGTGAACGGGATGGTGGCCACGATACTGTTCGTGGCGGTGTTGACGATATACACGCGGCCATCCGCCGCTACGACGCCGGTGGCGCTGTCAGGCGTGAAGTCGATCACGCGCGGCAGAAAGGCCGGAATACTTCCGATCGCGGTATTGGTTTGCGTGCCCACGACGGTAATGAGGTTCTCCGAGGCGGCATAAGCCCGAAGGCCGTTCGGCGTCACCCGGACGTTGGTCGGCCTGGTGCCTGCCGAAACTGTTGCAACGACGGAGTTGGTCGCGGTGCTGACTACATAGACAGCGTGGGCCTCCTGCACGGCGACGTACGCAAACAATCCATCGGGCGTGATGTCAATGCCACGAGGCACTGCCCCAAGCGGGATCGTGGCAATCACCGTGTTGGACGTCGTGTCGACGACCTTGATGTTGGAGCCGGTGAGCGCCTGGTTCGTCACATAGAGTCGCGAACCGTCGGGCGCGATCGCCATGCCCGAACCGCTCTGTGGAACGTTGAGCGGAATCGTCGCCAGTGTTGCGCCGGACGCGATGTCGAGAACCTGCACCACGTACCCGGGATTGGGGCTGAGCACGGTGTTGACGTACAGCCGAGTGCCGTCCGGACTGACGGCGAGGGACGCCGGGAATGGCTGGACGTTGAGTGTCTTGGTCACGCTGTTTGTCGACGTGTCCACGACCGAGACCGTGTTGTTCCAGTAATTCGACACGAAGATGCGCGACCCATCTTTCGATACGGCAGCGTTCTCGAACACGCAGAGGCACCCTTCGCCCAGCGGAATGGCGGCTACCTTTGCACGGGTCGACGGGTCGATCACCGTCAGAACCTGAATCCCGCGGTTGCCTGGCCCCGAGCGGGGTCCCACGATGTAGGCGAAGGGCTGCGCCGCGGCGACGTGCGCGATTGCAAGGAAAGTCGCCATCAGCGACGCGGAGGCAAGCCGGCAACGGATATTTGTCATGATCGACAATCTCGACGTGGAAACTTGACGACGCGCGCGAGGTGGCTCGTCGCCAATGGCGAGCGATTCGAAGGACCTTCTCGGCTAGAGGTAGCTGAGCCAGTCATCAGTTCGACGCTGCTTCACCATCGCAAACCATCGGCACACAGGATACAGAATGCCGACAACGAGCATCCAGAGCAGGTAAATCGATGGAAGCGACAAGCCCCAGCCAGGTGGCGGGGTGAACGGGTACGACGCGAGGTTCGGCGACTCGAACATCCAGCGGGCCGCACCGTTCTGCGCGTAGCAGACGATTACAGCTAGCGCGTGAATGAGAGGCAGGTGCAGGAGGAAATAGAACAACGGCACTCGGCCGAAGACCAGTGCAGGTTGGAGCAGGCGCGGCAGCCGGCCTTCCAACGGGCGGAGGAGAAGCAGCGCCGGACCCAGTCCCATCAAGAGAAACTGCAACGACGGCGGGTACTTCGTCACGTTGAGGAACGACACCACCGTGAATGCGCTTGACGCTTGCGGCGTCCACGGCACAGGGTCGCCATAGACATTCGCAGCTCGAAGCGCGACGAACGCCACGGTGAGAACCAGCCCCAAACGCAGAAGAAATGCCCGTCGCCGCTCCGAGCTCCAGCGGTAAACCTGACCAAGTGCATAGCCCGCGGCGGTTACGCCGACCCAGGGCACCAGCGTGTACGGCGCAAAGACCACGAACCCCGGACGGTTTACCACGAATCCCGGCGAGTGAACAATTACCCACAGCGGATGGGCTGACCGAACGCTGTCCAGGATGTTGTGCCCCGCAACCATCACGACACCGAACGCAAGGACGAGAGGCGCCGGAAGCCACACAAGCGCCGCCAGGGTGATCATCGCCCACCCAAGCGCCCAGATGACGAGGAGCATCGTGACTTCGTAGTCGAAATTGAATTGAAAGCCGAGACAGCGGATGACCGTGAGCTCCAAAAGGATCAGCCACACACCGCGGATGAACAGGAACCGTGAAAGCTCCGGTACTGACTTCCGGCCCAGTGAGAGGAACGCCCCTGTGCCGGTGAGCAGGAAGAAGACTGGTGCGCAGATGTGCGTAACCCAGCGCGTCAGGAAGAGGGGAACCGAGGTCTGAGCGAGATCAGTGGGGCTGACGCCTGGAACTCCGAAAAAGTCCCGCACGTGATCGAGCGCCATGAGGACCATCACGAGACCCCTGAGCGCATCGACCGACGTCACACGAGCGCCGGAGATGGCAGCGTCGGTGACGGCTGAGCGACGGCGCCTTACAGTGCTCGCTTCGTTTGCCCTGAATTCGCGTTCAATCTGCACGAAGGAGTCCATTACTCCGAAATACGGTCACGCACGACGACCCTCTCGCTGGGTCCAGTCGCCGGATTCAATTCGAGGGCAATCGGCAAGACTTTCGGGTCCGGCGTAGAAGTAGGCCTCCGCCGAGATCGAGGCTCTGTCCTCGGAGCCATGACAGACCTCGACCGGTCGACGGACGTAACCGGCACTGGCCTCCATCGCCTCGATTTCCCGGAATAGATCAGGCGTGAGGTCGTAGACCTCTCCTACGACCTCCCGGGTGAGGTCGTCAACCGGGACGATGCAGCAATATGCGCCGAAGTTCACGAGCTCCGCACCCTTGATGTAGCCATCGGCCACGGGGGTGGCTCCACGACCGAACCAGATCTCGTGGTTGTGTTCGCCACGACGGAGCGAGCCGTAGACGAAGATGCGATGCAGGGGTGCACTCTGAACGGGTTCGGGATGATTCATCGCCTCGTCGAGCCGTATTTGTTGGTGCCGCCGCCGCAATTATAGGGGCGCACGGGGGGTTTTTCAGTGTTATAAAACTAACACTATGCGGGACATCCGTCTGGCTTTTCGGACCATGCGGTCCACCCCCGTTGTCTCGCTCGTCGCCATTCTGTCGCTCGCTCTCGGCATCGGCGCCAATACGGCCATCTTTGCGATTGTCGATAACCTGCTGCTGCGGAAGCTGCCGGTTGAAAAACCGGATCAACTGGTGTTATTGCTCTCACGCGACGACCCGCGTTTCGCACGGTGGTCCTACCTTCTCTGGAACGAGATTCGTCAGCGTCGCCACGAAGTGTTCGAAACCGCGTTCGCATTTTCTCCCACCCGCTTCAACCTGTCCGCACGTGGCGAGACCAACTTCGTCGAGGGCCTCTGGGTAAGCGGCAACTTCTTCGACGCACTCGGAGTGTCACCGCTGCTGGGCCGCACCTTCAACGACGAGGATGATCGGCGATCCGCAGCCGGGAGTTCGACCGGATCGGTGGCAATCATCAGCCATGCGTTCTGGCAGAGACTGGGTGGCGGCGCCGACGTGCTCGGCCGCACGCAGATGATCGGACACGTGCCGTTCACCATCGTCGGCGTGATGCCACGGCATTTTGTTGGTGTCATCGTTGGGAGCACCTTCGACATTGCCCTGCCGATCGCCGCCGAGCCGCTGCTGGCGGGGCGGGACAGCTGGCTCGATCGGGCGGGAACGTCAACGTTGCGAATTGGGGCACGCCTGAAACGCGGCCAGACACGGGCGGTGACACAGCAGGCACTGCGCGGCGTGCAACCGCAGATTCGCGAAGCGACGGTCGCCTTGCAACCGCCCGGTGTCAACCGCGCCACGTATCTCACGGAGCCATTTGCGCTGCACTCTGCGGCCTTTGGCATTTCGCCGTTGCGCGATCGGTACCGCCAGGCGGTGATCGCGGTAATGACGGTGGTGGCGCTCGTGCTCTTGATTGCGTGCGCGAATGTCGCCAATCTGCTGTTAGCGCGTGCCGACGCGCGCCGCCATGAGTTCAGCGTTCGGCTCGCGTTAGGGGGCTCGCGTTGGCAGCTTGCCAGGCAGTTGCTGGTCGAGAGCATGCTGCTCACCGGCATCGCAGCGTTGATCGGATTGGCAATCGCGCAGTGGGGGAGCGCATTGCTCATTCGCGCCTTGTCGACCCAAGCGACAACGGTGTTTCTCGACACACAAATTGACTGGCGTGTCGTCGCGTTTACCACGGTTGTTGCTGCCGCCGTCGCGCTGCTGTTTGGCATCCTGCCCGCCTTGCGCGCGTCGACCAACCGCCCGATGGACGCCATCCGTGAATACGGCCGGGGCATTGCCGGCGATCGCTTTACGGTGGGCAGCGCACTGGTGGTGGGGCAGGTCGCACTTTCCCTCATGCTCGTCGTGGCCGCCGGGCTGTTCGCACGCACATTCGTGTCCTTGACAACCGTCGATCTTGGCTTCGATAGCCATTTCGTACTTCTCGCGCGTTTCGATGCCTCGAGAACCGGCGTCCTTCCAACAGGACGCGGAGCGCTGTACGACCGCGTGCTGGCTGCGGCGCGGGCACTACCGGGCATCTCCCATACCGCGATGTCCGAGGTGACGCCGGTGAGCGGATTGATACTGGATGTGGCAATTGAGATCGAGAACGGACCGCGCCTGACGACGGCGGGGGTTGCACCTTACAAGAACGCGGTCAGTCCAGGGTGGTTTGCGACTTATCGGACGCCACTCCTTGCTGGTCGCGATTTCGATGCCCGAGATACGCTGGCGTCGCCGCCAGTTGTGATCGTGAACGAAACGTTTGCGAAGCGCCTGCTGCAGGGGCGCTCCCCGATCGGCCATCGGATCCGCAATGCTTTTGCGCAATCAGGCGAGCAGGGCCGCTGGATGGAGATCGTTGGGGTCGCGGCCGACGCGACATATCTTTCGATACGTTCAGGGGTCCCGCCGACGATGTATGTGCCCTTGGCACAGCAGACAGAAGTTCCAGCGACCATGAGTCTGAGCGTCCGCTCCGAGACGCGCCCGCCTTCAGTCCTGGCGCGCGATGTCGTTGATGTGGTCGAGCAAGTGGATCGAAATCTCGCAGTGACGTTTACGCCCCTGGACGAACAGATCCTCGCTTCGGTGGTTCAAGAACGCGTGGTTGCGGCGCTGGCGGGGTTTTTCGGCGGTCTGGCGCTGCTGCTTGCGGGTCTCGGCCTCTACGGCATTACGTGGTACGCCGTCAGTCGGCGGCGGACGGAGATCGGCATCCGCATGGCGGTGGGAGCGGCGCCATCGCATGTAGTACGCCTGGTGTTCGTTCGTGTGGTGTTCATGATCGTGCTCGGAACGCTGCTCGGTACCGGGCTCAGTCTCTGGACGTCCGCGTTTGTGTCGCCCCTGCTCTATGGCCTCGAGCCGCGCGATCCCGTGACCACTGCTTCGTCGGCTCTTGTCCTTGCGATCGTCGGCTCATTGGCAGGATGGCTGCCGGCACATCGCGCGTCCCGGATCGATCCATCCAGCGTGCTTCGCGACGCGTGAAGCTCGCAGACGCTCAATACTCGGCAAAGACCTCGTCAACGTAGCAGTAAAGCCAGCGTTCGCCGGGTTCCGCGGACGCGATGACCGGATGGTTGGTGGAGTGGGCGTGCTGGCTCGCGTGCCGGTTGGGCGAGGAATCGCAGCACAACGTCGCGCCGCATGTCTGGCAGGTCCGCAGGTGCACCCACTGATCGCCAGTCGCTACACACGCCTCGCAGACGCGCACGCGAGGCGGTTTCACCTCCGCAATTTCAGCGATGTCAGCACATGTGGTAGCCATGTATAAGTCCTCCGGCGTGACGCGGGACGACGAGTGAACAGCGCGGCCTTGGAAGACGGGCCAGCGCTGTGGAGGCTCCAGCACACACCACTCTATAGTATCGAACCACCCTCTCCTCCACGATTCAACCGCAGAGTGATTCCGGTCCAAGTAAGTCCCCTTTCGTCAGTAGCCCGTGCTGGTATCCTCTCAGCACAATGATGCGTCTCCGGCACTGTGGGATTCTCACCGTGCTCGCGCTCGCCGCTTGTACCCCGCGGACGCCAGGGTCCGTGAGCGCCGAGGCGCAGTATCTCTATCTGTGGACCGCGTCTGACGACGCGACCCAGCCCGACTTCCTTGCCGTGCTTGATGTTACGGAGGGCGGTTCACGTTATGGACGTCTGGTCACGACGCTGCCATTACCCGGGCGCGGCAACGCGCCGCATCACACCGAGCATGCGATGCCCG
This sequence comes from uncultured Acidobacteriota bacterium, assembly GCA_963846425.1. GTDB lineage: Bacteria > Acidobacteriota > Vicinamibacteria > Vicinamibacterales > UBA2999 > JACCSI01. Next base: position 2,119,602 of record CAWJVW010000005.1, read on the forward strand.
CGGATGGTCAGTTGTTCGCCAACGGCTTCGGGTCGGGTCAAAGCTTCGTCTTCGACTTGACGAATCCGGCGAAGCCGCGCATCGCCAATCAATTCGGCGACATCGACGGCTATTCGCACCCCCACTCGTTCCTGCGGCTGCCGAATGGCAACGTCTTGGCAACCTTCCAGATGCGCCACGACGCGGCCACGGTCACTGCCGGTGGGTTAGTGGAGCTTACCGCTGCTGGCGCACCTGTACGGTCGAGATCAGCGAACTATGCCGGCGCCGATCCAGAGCTACGTGTCTACAGCGGCGCGATCGTACCTGCGTACGATCGAATCGTGACCACGACGACGGACATGGACAAGGACTATGCCGCGTCGCGCAATCTGCAGATCTGGCGACTCTCAGACCTTTCGTTGCTGCGCACGTTTCCGTTGCCCGATGGTGCAGCCGGCGGCGAAGGGCTACTGACGGCCGAGCCTCGTCTCCTCGACGATGGCAAGACGGTGCTTGTGTCGACCTTCAACTGCGGTCTCTACCTGATGGAGGGCTTGGCGGACGAAACGCCGTCCGCGCGACTCGTGGCATCGTTTCCGCGGAAGGCCGCCACCAACTGCGCGATACCTGTGATCGCCGGCCACTACTACCTGGTCACGGTGCCAGCCTGGAGTGCCGTCGTCAGTCTGGACATCAGCGATCCACGTGCCCCACGCGAGGTGAGTCGCGTCGCGTTGGCCGACGGCGATGTGCCGCACTGGATTGCGATCGCGCCGGACCATCGACGAGTGGTCGTGACCGGATACGAGGGCATGCGACACCGCGTCGTGATCGCGCGTTTCGACCCTGCCACAGGCGCACTCGCCATCGACGAACGCTTCCGTGAAGACGGCGCAACCGAGCCGGGCTTCCGTATGGATAACAAGACGTGGCCCCATGGCGGCACGGCCAACGGCATTCCGCACGGCGCGGTGTTCAGTCGGCCGCTTGGCACCCGTTGATCGGCTGGTGACGTCAAATCGAAGAATTCCGACTGGCATCCAGCGCCGCGATGATTGCCGACGCGGACCGATCGATGTCTTCAGCCGTGGTTGACCAGTTTGAAATCGAGACGCGTATCGCTACTTGCCCTTGCCACTTCGTCCCGCCGACCCAGCACGTCCCCTCATCCTGCACACGGGTGATGACTCTCTGCGTCAAGGCAGCGGCGGCCGTATCATCGCCACCCGAGGGTCTGCATTGAACGAGGACTTGGTTTAACACCACATCATTCAAGATTCGAACACATTCATGCTTTGCGAGAAGTGCCGCCATGCGCGTCGCGAGGCTGCAGCACCGATCGACGATTTCGCTGACACCATCGCGCCCAAGGACTCGAAGCGCGGCGTACATTGGCAGTGCGCGCGCGCGGCGCGACTCGTCAGGAGTAAACGCGCGTGGGTCGCGCTCTCCGGGAGTCGTCTGGATGTAATGCGCCGGCATCAGGAGCGCCCGTTGATGTGATTCTGGATGCGCGGTCAAGACAACGCCCGAGTCGTACGGCACGTTCAGCCATTTGTGCCCATCAGAGGCAATCGAATCGGCCAATTCGACTCCGGCAACCAGATGCCGGCGTGACTGACTGGTCGCAGCCCACAAGCCGAAAGCGCCGTCGACGTGGAGCCAGGCTCCACGTTCGCGGGTGAGTAACCCGATCTCTCCGATTGGGTCGGCGGCGCCCGTATTGACGTTTCCAATCTGCGCACACACGATGCATGGTCCCGATTCACGCCGCAGTATCTCTCCGAGACGATCCGCGCGCATCCGGCCATGGGCATCGGTTTCCACACGCCGAACGCGCTCTGCTCCGAGGCCAAGCATTCGGAGTGCGGTGAAGATCGTGCGATGCGATTCGTCGCTGACGACCACTTCAATCGGTGGCGCCCCGAACAGCCCGTGGCGCTCGACATCCCAATCGGCCTGGTGCAAGAGCTGATGCCGCGCGGTCATCAGCGACGTGAAGTTCGCCATCTGAGCGCCCGTGACGAACCCTACGCTCCATGCCGCCGGTATCCCAAAAAGCTGTTTCAGCCAGTCGGCGACGATCTGCTCGACAACCGCCGAAATCGGCGACATGACGAACATCTGTGCATTCTGGTCCCAGGCGGAGACGAGCCAGTCCGCAGCAATCGCCGCCGGAATGCTGCCTCCCGTCACGAAGCCAAAGTAGCGAGGGCCTTGCGATGCGACGGTGCCTGCGCGTCCGGCGTCTGCCAGCAAGTCGATCACATGCGTCGGATCCGCTCCCTGAACGGGCAGCGGGCCTCCCAACCGCGAGCGGAGCTCATCGGCTGTGAGAGTGGCTCTCACCGTTCGCTCGCGTATGGTCGAAAGATACGCGTAGGCGTGAGCGGCGGCTCGATTGGCGAGCGATTGAGTCATGTCCATCGTCGGGTTGCCGCGCGACTCAGCGTTGAGCGTTTCCGCCACAGAGGACGACCACGACGTGTTCATCGATTGATGGCTTGTGCTGCCCGGACAGGATCGCCGCGAACGCGGCGGCACCGCCGGGCTCGACGACCAGGCGAAATACGTCCCACAGCACGTCCTGCGCCCGTACGATGTCATCGTCGTCGACGAGTAGCACGCGATCGACGTAGCGCTGGGCGATCGGAAACATCAATTCACCAACGCGGCGCGGTGCGAGCGAATCTGCGGCGATACTGCCCGCTGGCGCGTCAACCGGTCTTCCCGCCTTCAACGCCTCAGTCAGCGTCGGCGCACCGACGGGCTCGACACCAATAACACGCGCCTTCTCGCCGGCGTACCACGCGGCCACCCCTCCGATCAAGCCGCCGCCGCCGACGGCCACGAATACCGTGGCCTCGTTTGGAACCTGGCTGGCGAGTTCGCGTGCCAGCGTGCCTTGTCCGAGCAGCGTCTCGGTCTGGTCGAACGCATGTATCGGCATCGCACGTGACTCGGCAACGTATCGCTCGCTTGCGGCGAGTGCGTCGGCATAACGTTCGCCTGTGATTACGACATCGGCATCATAGGCGCGAATGCGCGCGACCTTTACCGGCGAGGACACGGTCGGCACGAAGATCTTCGCTGGAATTCCTAGACGCCTCGCGGCATAAGCTACAGCGATACCGTGGTTGCCACCGGACGCGGCGGCCACGCCCGATGGCGGTATCGGTCGTGTCAGCAGATTGGTGAACGCGCCGCGCGCTTTGAACGATCCCCCATGCTGTGTGAATTCCAGCTTCAGCGTGAGTGGAAATGGCCCGAGGCCCACGTCACGGCCGTTCGCGCGCAGAACCGGTGTGTGACGGATGTACGGAGCAATGACTTCGTGCGCGCGCGCGATGTCAGATTGCCGAATGCCTTCAACCATGCGACGTCCATCAACCAGCATGCGCTGTTCATTATGAAGTAGCCACTGCGTTATGAGAGGCGTGCATCATAACCAGTAGAGAAATGACGCTTCGAAGGCGACTATCTGGAGTGCTGTTGTGCGAGCAAGTCCTCGCAAAGGGTGCCGATTATAATGCCCGGGCGTTGGATCCCGATCCTCGCCATCAATCGACGGATGACAGTTCACGTCAGGAGGAATGCCATGATGCACCTTAGATCCCTCGCTCTCCTCGTCGCCGTGGGTGTGGTGACGATCGCATCTGTGACCGCCGCCCAGGAAAATCCGCCTGCTGGAGCGTTCAAGGCGGTGCACCTCGTGAACTTCACGCCTGAACAAGTCGCGGTCGTTCAAGCGTGGATGACCGACATCAACGCTGTACTTCAGAAGGCCGGGCACAAAGACGTTCGCTATCGCTTGTACAAAGTGACCGGAAAGCAGGTCGGCAGGTACGAGTTCATGTGGGAGTCCTCATGGCCAAGCGGAGACGTATACACCAAGGTTCACACTAGCCCTGACTGGAAGGCCGTGGCTGACAAGCATCCTGGATTGGAGGCGCTGATGAAAGACGAGATTTATAACCGGTATGTCGAGGTAATGCCAGGCAAGCGCTAGGCCTGCGCGTCGAGTAAAGCACTCCAGGACGACGACGGGCGGCAAGCGCAAGAGACCTGTCCGGATGTGAGCATGGGGTTCATTCGGTTCGCACTTACGCGGCGGCATCCAGACTCAGGCGTGGAAGATGGGACGTTCAGTCTGGCATATGAGCTTCGGGATTCTCCAGATGTTGAAACGGCAGACCGTTATCTGCTGGCTGAGACTCTGGGCTGGTTCGAGAAGAACCTTCAGACGCCGACTCGGTTCAACCGAACAAAGTCGAAGGGTTTCGATCGCCGGAAGACCAGAGGAGTTGCGTGGTTCAAGGACACGGCGAGCAAGCACCTGTCCCGCATGCACCAGATCAAGCGCGTCCTGGAGAACTACGGGCACTCCGTCGTGATGCTCTCAGAAGCTCGGGTCGGGTACGTGACGTACGAGGATGCCGTTCAGGTCGTCGCCGAGCCTTTCTCAGACACGCAAACCGGTTGATCCGCGAGCCTGCCGATTCGCGTTTTTGGCCTGAAGGGTGTAAGGCGCACGTGGGCAAGTTTTCCACCCGCATAGACGTTCTGGGTGGAGCGAGCCAGCAAACGCGACGAACGCTGTTCGTCCGGACTTGGCGTTATGTGACGGGTGCGGACGTCTACTGCGGCCCGAGGAAGCGCGCCAGGTCGCTTTTGCTACCCTCGCGTTCCCACACTTTGTTGTAGACCCGTTCGAGGCTATCGCGCGACACGGCACGCATTGCCACCGTGTTGGCAAGACGCTCGGTCTGTAGATACGGATGGTGCGTGAAGATCCAGACATGACCGAGCTCGTGAGCGACGATCGCCTTGAGGTCGTCCGCGTCCAATCCGGCCAGAAACTGCTTCTCGAACGCCATCTGAAAGGTGGCAGGGGCGCCGACGACAGGCTGCACGGAGACCAGCAACGGATTGCTCGGGACGATCGCGGCTGAGACGACGGCATCGATGCCGAGCTGGTCCTTGAGACGGTCCACCAGCGCTTGCAGCGCACCTGCCCTCATTGGCTCGCGGGCATCCATATGGGCCGTAAGGCCGATGAGGATCGGAAGAGCGAAAAGCAAGTGGAACAGGTTGCGATGCGACGCCCGGTCCATGACGGGAGGCCACTTCATTTGAGCTATGGCGACGGTGCCATACGGTTGAGGTCGAGGCCATCCGGTAAACACCCTAACTGCGAAAGATTTGCACCTGAGGTGTGGCGCAGCGGGCGGCGGGACCACACCGCCCTGGCTGCGCGTGCCCTCACGGACGTTCGCTAGGCAGCCAGGGTGCTCGCGAGGGTGGGCGTGCCATTCTGGAACTGGATGGCGACAATCCTTAGCCGGTCGATGCCACGATTCGCATTGTTAGGGTCGGTCTCTAGGTCAACACCTTGTGCCAAGCAGTCCGGATTACATCGGGAACCGCCGCCCCCTGGGAAATTGGTCAATCCGGTGCTGATAACCGGAGACGCGACCAAAGCTTCTCGTGCGACGATACCGCGGTGGTTGGCGTCAGCAGTGACGAGCCGATCGGCACGGAGGCCGCGGGTGAGCCTGAGTACCCCCGATTTTGACGCCTGTCCTCGTAGCAGCGCGAATACCGCGCAGAATGTCTGTCGAAAGTGCAGCGCGTCGCGCGAGATCCTGCAACGTGTACGCACGTGTAAACGGCACGCAGATCGCGTGAGCATTTCCGAGTCACCGCGACATGACACCGGGGCGTGAGCAAGCCTCCGGGGCCGACCATCACATCGTCAGGGTCGAGCTGTGTTCGGCCGCGTCCAGGCTCGTCGCTCTGCGACGACCCGCTGCGCGGGCCTCCGGGCCTTGACGCGGCCTGCGCGCAGCTCGAAGGTAGCATTGGAACCACGTGACCCTCTGGTTGAGGCACCTGTACGTTCTAAAGATCGCGTCCCTTCGCATGGAAGACCTTCAAGGTAAACATCCTCGCATTTAGTCGAGCGGATCCCCCCCTTCGTTCGCGCCGTCCCAACCAAATAATTCATAATCCCCACAACCTCTGTGGCCATGACGCCCGGAACGCACCTCGGCCCGTACGAGATCCTCGGTCCCCTCGGGGCTGGCGGGATGGGCGAAGTGTACCGTGCGCGCGATACCAAGCTGGGGCGCGACGTCGCGCTGAAGGTCCTGTCGCCCGCGTTCATCGCGGATGCGGATCGCGTCGCGCGCTTCGAACGCGAAGCCCGTTTGCTCGCGTCACTCAATCATCCACACATTGGCGCCATCTACGGTTTCGAAGACTCTGGCGAGGTGCCGGCTCTCGTGCTGGAGTTGGTCGAGGGCGAGACGTTGGAGGATCGCCTGAGTCGGGGTCCGTTGTCTCTCTCGGACGCGTTGACGGTCGCTCACCAGATCGCCGACGCGCTCGATGCCGCGCACGGGTCCGGGATCATCCATCGGGATCTGAAACCCTCCAACATCAAGATCACACCCGACGGTGGCCTGAAGGTGCTCGATTTCGGTCTGGCGAAAGCGCACGTGAGTGGAGGGTCCACGCCGGATCTGTCGAAGTCGCCGACGATGATGACGGACGGAACGAGCGCTGGCGTGATTCTCGGCACGGTCGCGTACATGAGCCCCGAGCAGGCGCGCGGCAAGGCGGTGGACAAGCGGACTGACATCTGGGCATTCGGATGCGTGCTACACCAAATGCTCACCGGCCGTCCCGCATTTCGCGGCGAGACTGTGTCCGATACCATCGTCTCGATCCTCGAGCGCGAACCAGACTGGACGGGCCTGCCCGTGGGAACGCCGCCCGCGGTTCGGCGTCTGCTGCAGCGCTGTCTCGAGAAAGATCAAGCCCGCCGCCTCCGCGACATCGGTGACGTACGGCATTGGATGGAGGAGATTGCAACCGCTAAACCCGGCCCTGGCGCGGCCGTCTCCGGACCTCGCCTGCGAGGCCTTACTTGGATGCTTGGTGCTGTTGCGCTGGCGTCGACGATTCTTGCGGGCTGGTTGTTCTGGTCGCAGCCAACGGCGGCACCTCCCCGCAACGTGCAACTCCACCGTCTCACCGACTTGGTCGGCATGGAGGATTCGCCGGCAATCTCACCGGATGGCAAGACCGTCGCGTTCGTGGCACGCGCCGGCAGCAAGCGCCAGATCTTCGTTCGATTGTTGGCCGGAGGCGCGCCGCTGCAAATTACCCGCGACGATGTCGATCACGAGCGGCCCCGGTGGGCGCCGGACTCCAGTTCGCTCATCTACTACGTGCCCCCGGCCTCAGGAGACCACGGCATGATCTGGGAGATCAGCGCTCTGGGTGGCGAGCCACGGCGGATCGGCCCAGCGCTCAGCGGCGGTGACGTCAGCCACGACGGGCGCCGCATCGCGCTGTTTCGCGTCGAAGGCGAGCGGATCGCGCTGGTGCTGATCTGGCGCGATGGATCCGGGCGAGAGCAGTTGAGGCAGATGCCTCCCGGCAACGTTTTCGAATATCCCCGGTGGTCGCCGGACGATCGCTGGATTGCTGGTCAATACAGTGGGCCTTACGGCGGTCTCGACGTCCGTCTGCTCGTCGTTGGCGCGGCTGATGGAGAGCCGCAGGATGTGGTGCGCGGTACGAACCTGAAAGGCCTCGCATGGCTGCAGGATGGCTCGGGTATCGTCTACAGCTCCTCTGCCGGGAGTACCGTGCTTTACCCGCCCATCCTGAATTTGCGGACCGTCCAACGCGACGGCAGCGGCGACCGTCAGCTCACGTTCGGCGACGTGTCGTACGTGGAGCCCGATGTGCACGCGCTTGGTCAGGTGATGGCGAGCCGGATCCGCATGCAATCGGACGTCTGGAAGTTTCCGGTTACCGGATCGCCGGCGGAGAACACACGCGGCGCCGTTCGCATTACCCATCAGACCGGACAGGCGCGAACGCCATCGGTGAGCCCTGATGAGTCCGAGGTGGTGTACCTGTCCGACAGCGGCGGCCACGGCAACCTTTGGGTCGCGCGTACCGACGGCTCCGGCGCACGGCAGATTACCTTCGAGCGCGATCCCGCGGTTTCGGTGGGCGTTCCGGTCTGGTCGCCGACCGGCAGCGACATCCTGTTCATCCTGACGCGACCGGGCGCACCCGGCCTGTCGCTCATCAATCGCGACGGCAGCGGCCTCCGGCAATTCACGTCGAACGGTGTTTTTGGGAACTGGTCAGCGGACGGCCAATGGATCTACTACGCGCAGATCAAGGGCGACACCGCCTGTATTCACAAGGCCCCGCTTGCAGGCGAGCCAACGACTGCTCTGCGGTGCGACAACGCCGTCGCTCCTGCTCCGGCCCGCGACGGCTCGGCACTCTATTTCGTGAAGCGGCTCAGTCTGACGACTAGGGCTGAGGACGAGATTCACAGAGCTCGTCCGGAGAACGGTCGTCTGAGGTGCTTGGCCGCGTAGGCGACTCACGCGCCCCGGTCGGCCGCGGATTTCTGGGGCCGGTCCTGTCTCCTGACGGCAAATTGCTGGCGATGCCACTACTGGATGGCACAACGGCCAATATCTGGGCGCAGCCAACCGACGGTGGGCCGATGCGGGCGCTCACCGACTTCGGCAATCGCACCGTCGTCATCGGCCGGCGCGTCTCGTGGTCGCACGACAGCAAATTCATTTACGCAGCAGTCGCAGACACGGATGGTGACATCGTCCTGCTGGATGGCCTGGTCCGATGACCTCGACGCAAGCCTGAACTTCCTCGGCACCTCGATGGCCTTGGAAAAGTCTTCGAGAGACAACATCAATGAAGGCATTCATCCTCGATCGTTATGGAAGCGCCGATCGCGTGCGGGCTGGCGAGATGCCAGACCCGGAGCTGCGCGACGATGACGTTTTGGTCCAGATTCACGCCGCTGGTGTCAACCTTTTGGATTCCAAAATCAGGAACGGCGAGTTCAAGCTCATTCTGCAGTATCGCCTGCCGCTAATTTTGGGCCATGACGTGGCCGGCGTCGTGGTCCGGGTTGGATCTCGGGTGCGTCGATTCAAGCCCGGCGACGAAGTCTATGCGCGGCCGGCTGACGGGCGAATCGGTGCATTTGCGGAATTGATTGCGATTAAAGAAGACGACGTGGCGATCAAGCCCAAAGCACTCACCATGGAAGAAGCGGCGTCCATCCCCCTCGTCGGCTTGACCGCGTGGCAGGCGCTGATCGAACGAGCGCGTCTGCAACCAGGACAGAAAGTTCTCATCCACGCCGGCTCGGGGGGCGTGGGCACATTTGCCATTCAGCTGGCAAAGCACGTCGGGGCGACGGTGGCGACGACCACGAGCACGACCAACGTGGATCTGGTCAGAAGCCTCGGAGCCGACATCGTGATCGATTACAAGAAGCAAGACTTCGCACACGTCCTCCGCGACTACGACGTGGTCTTGCAGAGCCTGGACAAGGTGACGCTCGAGAAATCTCTGCGAGTGCTGAAACCCGGTGGACAGCTCATTTCCATCTCAGGCCCACCCGATGCCGCGTTTGCGCGAAGCATAGGCGCGTCATGGGTCTTCAGAATGATCATGAGTGCCTTGAGCTACGGAATTACCGCGAAGGCAAAGCGCCGCCAGGCACACTACTCGTTTCTTTTCATGAGAGCGAACGGCGGCCAGTTGACCGAGATCACGTCTCTCATTGATGACGGAATCATTCGCCCTGTCGTGGATCGGGTCTTCCCCTTCGCATTGACCAAGGATGCCATGGCCTATGTCGAAGCAGGACGCGCAAAAGGCAAGGTCGTCGTCTCACTACAGTAAAACGCGGCGGGTCAGGTGAACACTATGGTGACGTTCACAGTGACGGGAGAGCAACATGAGTACGTCGCAGAACCTGACGGTCAATTGGAAACCCACGGCTGCCGTTCGACCGGACTTGTGGCGTTGGCGCGCTGGTCTTGCGGGACGAGCGATGAGATGACACTCTTCCAGTCAGCCAGAACGCAACATCAAGGGGCTGGTAGCCTCCCTCACGCGAATGCCAGGAATGAACCGCCATGATTGAGCTGCGCGAACCGCTCGATTCCCTGATTCATCGACCGCAATCCTATACGTCGCACCTGGCGTTTCCGGACCCCGCCAGCATCATGCTGTACGACGACACGCTGCGCGACGGCGAGCAGATGCCCGGCGTCGCGTTCTCACCAGAGCAGAAGGTCACACTTGCGACGCTTCTGGGCGACCTCGGCATCGACGTGATCGACGTGGCGTTCCCGGTCGTGTCGGCGGGCGATCGGGTGGCGCTGCAGCGGATTCTGGAAGCGCAGTCCGCCGGCGCTATCCGCGCTGACCTCGACGTGCTGGCGATGTGCCGCGCCGTGCCCGGCGACGTCGACGCCGTGCTCGACGGCGTGGCCGCGGCTGGCCGCCGCCCGCGCGACGTGTCGGTGCTGATTCTGTCGACAGCCTCCGACCTGCATCTCAAATACAAGCTCGGACGCGCCCTGCTGTCGCGCGAGGGCCGCGACGGCTCGGAGTGGCTCGATCTGCCGATCGCGTTCTACCGCGAGGCGAACATCCGCCTGATTACCGACGCGATTCGCTACGCGCGCTCGCGTGGCATCGAGCGGATCGAGTTCGCGGCCGAGGACGCGAGCCGTGGCGATCTGCAGTACGCGATCGACTGGGCAAAGGCGTGCGTCGAGGCGGGCGGCACGCGGTTCTGCTTTTCGGATACCTGCGGCGTGTTCACGCCAGAGGGCGTCGATCACTATTTCCCGCCCATCGTCGAGGCGCTCGGGGTGCGGCGGGGGCGGGTCCAGTTGACGGCACACTTCCACAACGATTTCGGCCTGGGCGCGATCAATACGGTCCGCGCCGTGATGCATGGCGCCACCCACCCGAGCCTGACGGCCAACGGCATCGGCGAGCGCGCCGGCAATACGTCGATTCACCAGTTCGTGATGGTGCTGAAAGAGCTCTACGGCGTGACGCTGCCGCGGTTCAAGTACGAGCGGCTTCACGAGCTGCGCGACGCCGTCGAACGCGCGTCGGGTGTGCCACTGCCGCCGCACGAGCCGATCGTCGGCGAAGGCGTGTTCTCGCACGAATCGGGCATCCACACCGCGGCGATCCTGATCCATCCGGCCATCTATCAGTTCATTCGCGAAGAGACGGTCGGCGGCACGCATCGCTTCGTTTTCGGCAAACATTCCGGCGCAGCGGCGGTCGAGGCGGTCATCGAGAAGCACGCCGATCTGCTTCGCGCGAATGGCGTCGTGGTGAACTCCACGCTCGTCGCCACCGTGCTCGACCGCGTGAAGGCGTTGCGCGAGAGCATGATCGCGACTGGCCAACACGCGCGCGCTGTCGACGACTTCTACAGGAACTACGACCGGCTCGGGATCAGCGAGGCCGCGGTCGTCGAGCTTGCAATCGAGTCTTCCGACGCCTCAGCGAGCGCTTCGGAAAGTTCCCAGGCTCCCTCCGCCTGAGGGCGTCGGCGCAGCGCGGTGTGCGTGCCCGCGCAGCGCGCTACGGCCGTGGCACGGTGGGGGAGCCGGCGGCTTCTTCGGCGATGAACTGGGCCATGCGCTGTTCCAGCACCGGCAGCGGAACCGAACCGATCGCAAGGATCACGTCGTGGAACCGCCGCTGGTCGAACTTGGGACCCAGCTTCTCCTCCGCTTCCCGACGATGGCGGCGGATCTGCAACTCGCCGAGCTTGTACGCGAGCGCCTGGCCAGGCCACGCGATATAGCGCTCGACCTCGGTCGTAATCTCGTGCTCGGCGAGCGCCGCCCGTTCACGCAGGTAGTCCATCGCCTGCTCGCGGGTCCAACCGTACTGGTGGATGCCCGTGTCGATAACCAGTCGGCATGCACGCCACATCTCGTATGTCAGCCGGCCAAAGTCTTCGTACGGTGTTTCGTAGATCCCCATGACGGTGCCCAGCCACTCGGTGTAAAGTCCCCATCCTTCGCCGTAGCCGGAGAATGACGTCCCGCGGCGGAACGGCGGGCGCTCGGGTCCCTCGAGTGCCAGTGCCGCCTGAAAGCTGTGCCCCGGCGTGCACTCGTGCAGCGTCAGCGCCGCCAGCGTGTAGAGCGGGCGCGCCGGCAGGTTGTAGGTGTTCATCAAGCACGCGTCGAGCCCACCGCGGCCACCCGTAAAGATCGGCGCAATCGCATCGGGAACCGGCCGGATGCCGTGGCGGCGCCGCGGCAGGAGCCCGATCGTCTCGGCGAGCTTCCAGTCGGCTTTCTTCGCCACATATGCCGAGTACGAGAGGAGCTCGCGCGGCGTCCTCGCATAGAACTGCGGGTCCGTCCGCAGGAAGGTGAAGAACTCCGCCATCGTCCCCTTGAAGTTCGCCTTCTGCTTGGTGACCTCCATCTCGGCCTTGATGCGCGCGACCTCTTTCAGGCCGATGTCGTGAGTCTGCTTCGCGGTCAGATTGAGCGTCGTGTGCTTCTCGATCTGCGCCTGGTAGAAGGCGTCGCCATCGGGCATCGTGTTGGCGGCAAGCGTCGTGCGAGCCTTGGGCAGATACTCCTCGCGCATCATCGTCAGGAGCCGCGTGTACGCCAGTGCAACGGTGTCACGGATGACGGTGAGGGCTTCGGCGCGCATCGCCTCCTGATCGGCAGACGGGATGGAAGCGGGCATCTGCGCGAACGGCGCATACAGCGGATTGGTCGTGTCGCCTTTCACGTACGGTTCGATCGTCTTGTCGCGTCCGACGACCGATACGCGCGGGACGCTATAGCCGCGTGCGAGCCCGTCCCGCATGTTGGCCATCTGCTCGTCGAAGTAGCGCGGCACGTCGCGAAGCCGACCCAGGTAGGCGCGGTACGCGGCGACGGTGGCAAACCCCTGTCGTGGCGTGAAGTCGGTCCAGAAGAACGTGTCGCTGTTGAACGGCGCCTCGTAAGTACGGTACCTGACGTCGCTGGCGAGCCCGCGGATCGAGGTGCGGAAGATCTGCGCGTTGACCTCCTCCTCTGGCGAGAGCTCATCGAACGGAATGCTGTCGAGCGTCTTCAGTGTTCGCGTCCAGGTCCTCGAGCCGGGCCTGTTGCGACGCGGCGTCCACCCTGGGAAAGTGGTCGCTGGCACCCGAATCGCCAGGCTGATCGCTGGCCCTCGCCATCTCCTTGCGCCGCCAGTTCCATTCCTCGGTGTAGAGAGCGCGGAGCCTCGCATCGGCGGAGGTGCCATCGGGTTGGGTCTCGACAGCAGACGGCGAGAGCACGAGCGCGGCGCTGAACGCCATGCAGGTCAGCAGGAAACGAGCGGCGAAGGATCGCGACATGAGGGGCCTCTCGAGGATCGAAGGCCGATTATCACACGGCGGTTTGATGGTGAATTTCGCATTCACCGAGATAGCACCCTTGAACGGCGGCCGCTAGCCGTCGGTCCGGAGAGTGCGCGTAATCGCGCCGCCGAACACCAGCACCGCCACGCCGCCCGCCGCCGCGATCCCGGCGTGGAGACCCCAGAACATCGCTGGCGACAGCGTTTCATAGAGTCCGCCGAGGCGGCCCATGATGTTGCTCGCCACGAACAGGGTCAGGTACGCGACGCCCATCATCGTCGCGTTCACTGGCGCGGGCGCGGCGCGAGAGACCAGCGCCAGCGTCACCGGCCAATAGAACAGGAATGAAAAGCCCATCATCGCGAAATAGAGGAACGGCCAGATCGGCGACAGCCCGTCGTTGCCAAACGCGAGGATCGGCGCCACCAGGATCACGTTGCCGCTGGCGACCAGCCACGCGCCCACGCCGATTTTCGCCAGATCGCCCGGTTCGACGCCGGCGCGCGCCTCGGCCTGCCAACGCCACAGCGCGAGCACGACGGGCACGCCGAGGATCGAGAACACCGGATCAACCGCGTTGAACCACGGCACGGGAATGGCGAAGCTGCCAAGATCGCGATTGACGTGATCCTGGGTCCAGACTGCGGCCGTGTTATAAGACTGGAAGTACAGACGTCGCATGAAACACGACGATCGCCAGCACTGCGCAGATGGCCCGGATGCGCTGCCACTCGGCAGCCGTGAGCGTGCGGCTCTCGCTGACCGCGCGCTCAATCCGCGATGGTAAATGGCGATAGCCGACCAGATAGGTCACCAAGCCGATCAGGATGAACAGAGCGGCCGCGCCAAACCCGGTATGCCAGCCGTAGAGTTGCGCCAGTAGCCCACAGATGATCGGCCCGAGCATCGCGCCGACATTGATCCCGGTCTGGAAAATCGTGTAGGCGCGCACGCGATTGGCTTCGTCGTCGATGGCATACAGCCCGCCCACCTGGGCGGCGATGTTGCCCTTCAGGAGCCCGCTGCCGAGGATCAACAGCGCCAGCGCGACGAGGAAGCTCTGGTCGAACGCCATGGCGAGGTGGCCGGTGCTCATCAGCACCGCGCCCGCCACGACAGCATTGCGCTGACCGACGAAGCGATCGGCGATCCAGCCGCCCAGGACCGGCGTGAAATACACAAAGCCGCTGTAGAGTCCGAAAATCTGCGACGCGAGCGCTTGCGTCGACATCGGCCCGAACACGCGTTCCAGCGCCGCGCGAAACCCACGGAAGCCCGCGATGTTCTCGACATGGCCCGGCAGCAGAAGCTGATTGACCATGTAAAGCACCACCAAGGCGGTCATGCCGTAATAGGAGAAGCGCTCCCACGCCTCGGTGGCGGCCAGGTAGTAGAGCCCCTTCGGCTGCCCGAAAATGCCGCGCGCGGGCGCGCCCGCTTCGCCAACGATCGCCGTCATGTCCGCACCGCTCATCGCGACAGAGCGTATTCTGTCCGTGCTTCGTTGACTATTTGGATCTTGGCGTTGGCGTTCCTCCACCGCGTCAACAGATCGTCGGTACTCGTCGGCGAGGAAGTGATCTATTCGATGCGACACGCGGCCGCGTCCGATTGCGCCCAAGTACTCCACTCATCGGAGACTGCCGCTTGATCCCGGCTCAGGCGCATGATCTCTTCCCTGGAGAGCGGCAGTTCATTCCACCAGCCGCCATCCGGCCGCCGGCCGCGCTTGATCGCGGCGAGGCTCATGTGGAGGTCGTCGGTGGCCTGTGTCGGGCGAGCACGCAGCCCATTGGGCACGATCGCGACATACTTCGTGCAGAGATCGGGCCGCTCTTTCAAGACATGAAGCAGCGTCAGTGCCGTTTCGCTGTCGGGCGTCGTTCTCAGGTATTCCGCGAGCGCGAGTGCAAGCGCGTCGAACAGGCGGCCGATGTCCTCCTCGCGGTATGAGTCAGTCGTCAGGCCGCCGCGTACGTCGAAGTAGCCTGGAATCATCATTGAACTGACGTTCTGAACGATGGCGCGCCACGCTACAGCGTCACGGCCGGCGACGCCGAGGCGTCCGCTTTCGAGCATGCCCAACCAGCCTTCTGCCCCGCCCAATTGCGTCAGCGCGTCGATCACGGTCTGGCTCGCGTACCCTTGACGCTGCTGTTCTTCAATGAACGTCTGTTGCAGTGCGGGGATCGCCGCGCTGTCGCCCGATCGGCGAATCCTGTCAACCGCGGCTTCGGCGACCGCCGGGTTTGAATGCGCCATCAATCGCAGGTTGACGCTCTCGGAATTCAGCACGACATGCGAGGCGAGTTGCAGGACGACGTAGGCAGCAAATGCCAGGATACCGGCGCGTGTTCGCACGTCACCGACCGACTTCGCGCGCGCAACGATCGAACCGATTCCGAAGCCGACCAGTGGATATTCCAGCACGCCAAGACACAAGAAAAACATTGAAGGAAAATCGGATCCCTCGAGCGCTCGAGACAGATAGCCGGCCAGAGTCGGATAGCTGGCCCAGAACGCCAGGACGGCGCCCAGTGACGGGTGGCCGCTGCCGCCGAGACCCGCTGCCAACATCCCCACGGCGATGGCCGGCGGAAGGCCAAACAGCAGCGCGAGGGTTTCCGGAAGTCCGTTGCGCCTCTGGAGGGTTTTCATTCGTCGCCGTGTACCTGCATATGTGTAGGAATCACGAGGGGTAGCTCAAACAGCGGGCCGCCGAACGCAGATGGTATTGGTCAGGCTGCGAACTGTCCCGCCCCACCGGCGTCGCGATCTTGCCCGACAAGGGGGTGGCGGGACACTAGCAGCCCGTGGTGAAAGTAACGACGGGCTGCGGCAGTCCGTGGTGATGGCCTCACGTGTCGACTTTCACCACGGACTGCTAGGCGACGGCAGAGGCGTTCGCGGAATCATTTCTCCCAATTCGCCTTTACGGTATCGTCGATCCACATCTGAATCGCGCGTGTGTCAAGGCGATTGTTGTTGTTGTGGCGGCGGCAGTCCTGGCCGCCGTCGCTTACGTTGGCGACGAGTCGCTCAGCTGTGCGGCCGGACCGCGCATTCAGGAAAATGCCACCGCCTGAATCCCCAGAACACACGTAGCTCGGTATCGACCAGAGTCCCCAGGTTTCATCGACGATCCTCCGCACGACCGAGGCCCTGATGCGCCGCTTACCGTCCCATGGCCATGCGTCCGCTGCGATACCCAACGCTCGCCCGGGTGACGTGAGGCCGTATCCGACGATCGTCGTGCGAGCGCCCTCGGATCTCTCGAGAGTGCCCGGCGCAGCAAGCACGGCTGGTTGAATGTTCGCCGGCGCGCGTTCGAGGTACACGAGTCCAGCGTCGGCAATGCCTGGTTCGAGTGGAGCGACCAGGATTTCGTCGGTCGGATCGCATTGCGGCGGCGGCGGGCAGTGCGGCATCGATGGGTGCGTGGCCAGAGCGATCACCGGAATCCACGTGCGGGGATCCCGTGCATCCGTTGGACTGAAGCTCGCGAATATGCGAATCGTGGGTGGCATCTCACCCAGCGCCTTGGCTGGCGCGGTGAAGTGCCCGGCCGTGATCATTACGCGCGGGCGAATCAATGTGCCGCTTGCGAACCCTCGTAGCTCGACGGGCTTTCCGGAATCATCGACGCGCCAAACCATGATCGCGCCAACACTGGGGTAGCTGTTTTCGGTGTCGACCGTGGCCTGAGCCGACGCTGCGACCGATCCGAGCAGAACTGCAAGCGCACCCGTCATGACCGAAGCCACTGATCTGATTGCGCTGTTCATGAGATGTGCTCAAAGAAATGGCATCGTCCGAAGCGTTGCAAATAGCCGTGAGCCTGACGCACTTTAGCAGACGCGAGTCGAGGCGGCTCTCAAACCACACGTTGTCCCCGTATCTCGTTGAATGGAGGGTCGGAGCAACCGAGAAAAAGGAGGGGGTTATAGGAAGATGAGCTCGTTCGCTCGCGCTTCGCTATAATCCCCGTCGTTTGGCCCTGCTTCCAAGCAGGAGGAGCATTGATGGACAGCACCCGACGCAGTTTCTTGAAGGCTGCTGTGACGGCCGCAGGGGCAGCCACGACCCCGGGTCTTGCTCAGGCCAAAGGTAACGAACAGGCCAACGACCACGCCCATCAGACGGTCCCTTCTGACCTCACCTTGCGAGTGAAGTCGCTCGAATCGCTCCTGATCGAAAAGGGGCTCGTTGATCGGGCGGCCCTCGATGCGCTCATCGACACCATGGAACACAAGGTGGGTCCGCGGAACGGAGCTCGAGTGGTGGCGCGTGCGTGGGTCGATCCCGCCTACAAGAAACGCTTACTCGAGAATGCGCCCGCGGCGATCGCCGAATTGGGTTACACCAGCGGCCAGGGCGAGCACATGGTCGTGGTGGAGAACACGCCCAAGGTGCATAACCTGATCGTCTGCACACTCTGCTCCTGCTATCCATGGCCGGTACTGGGCCTGCCGCCGGTCTGGTATAAGTCGGCGCCCTACCGATCCCGAGCGGTCATTGACCCACGCAGTATCCTCCGCGAGTTTGGAACGCAAGTGGCGGAAGACGTCGAGCTGCGCGTCTGGGACAGCACCGCGGAGCTGCGCTACATCGTGCTCCCCGAGCGTCCCGCCGGCACCGAACTGATGACCGAAGAAGAACTGGCCGCGCTCGTCACTCGCGATGCGATGGTTGGAGTCGCAAAGGTCACGCTACCACCGCCCGGAGGCAGTATATGAACGGCGTGCACGACATGGGCGGTCAGCAGGGCATGGGGCCGGTCGAATACGAGAAGAACGAGCCGGTCTTCCACGCCGAGTGGGAGGGCCGGGTCTACGCGCTGTCCCGCGCGCTGCGGGCATGGCGCAAATGGAGCCTCGACACCGACCGGCACGCGCTCGAGTTGATGCATCCGGTGGACTATCTGCGAATGAGCTATTACGAGCGTTGGCTCGCGAGGCTCGAGGCGCATGTCGTGCGGTACGGCCTCGCGACGAAAGATGAGATGGACACCGGCAAGCCGGCGACGGGTTCAGAGAAGGCCGCCCCGCCGTTCACGGTCGCAACAGCATCCCGCTGGATGTCCCGCGGGATTGCCTCGAGCCATGATCCGTCGGTGCGACCCTTGTTCAGAGTTGGAGAGCGTGTGCGCGCGCGCAATATGCACCCGATAGGACACACCCGTCTGCCGCGCTATGCGCGAGGCAAGGTCGGGGTCATCACTCGCGACCACGGCGTGTACATCTTCCCTGACACGAACGCGCACTTTCAGGGTGAGAAACGGCAGCACGTATACTCGGTGCGCTTCACCGCCCGCGAGTTGTGGGGCGCGCGCGCCTCACCGCGCGACTCGGTTCACATCGACATGTGGGACGACTACCTTGAGCGAGCCTGACCGCTCCCGCGGAGTCGATCGCCTCGCCGATCTCCCGCGGCTGCCACGTGACCAGGGCGGGCCGGTGTTCGCGGAACCGTGGCAGGCGCAGGCGTTCGCGCTCGCCGTCAAGCTCTCCGAGCAGGGCTACTTCACGTGGAAGGAGTGGGCGGCCGTGTTGGCCGACGAGCTCAAGGCCTCTGCCACACGTGGTGAGCCCGACGACGGTTCTCGGTACTATGAACACTGGTTGGCCGCTCTGGAGCGCTTGGTCACCGCGAAGGGACTGGCCGATCCAACGGCACTCCTTGCACGAAAGGAAGCCTGGGCTGCAGCTTACCGAAACACTCCTCACGGCCAGCCCGTCGAACTGCTTCACACGCGAGCGCCCGAAGCGAGCTGGCTTGTCCTTGGACTCGCGTGCACGCTCGGGACGTACTGGTTGCTTCAGCACGCGAGCGTGGGGTCGATGGATGGACCGGGTATCTGGACGGGTTGGAACGCTCCGAACGAAGGATCGGGTACCTCCCTCTAGGATTCGCTGCGAGTGCCGGTCTGGGCACGCTGCTCGGGATGCGGCACGCGCTCGAGCCCGATCATCTGGCTGCGGTGTCCACCCTCATGACGGGCGAGCGGAGCAGCGCGCAGGCCGCGTGGCTCGGCGCGTGTTGGGGACTGGGACATACGCTGACCCTGCTCACGGCTGGCGCCCTTCTGGTGTTGTTGCAGACTGAAATGCCGGCGAGCGCCGCCCAGGTGTTTGAGGTCTGCGTGGTCCTGCTGTTGGTCGGCTTTGGCGTGCGCGCGATCTATCAGGGCGCCTGCCGAGTGCCCGCGCGTCCAACGCATTCCCATCGAAGACCAGGAGCTTTCCCACCCTTTCAAGGGGACCGATGGACACTCGCACGACCACTCTTGGTGGGCGCTGTACATGGACTGGCAGGCAGCGGCGCGGTGACTGCGCTCGTGGTGACCACGCTGCCGTCACCGGTGACACGGTTGGGCTATTTGATGCTATTTGGTGTGGGATCGACCGTGGGGATGGCCGCACTCTCGGGGCTACTGGGCTGGCCGATCGCACGCTTGGGAGCCCATCACTTGTTTACGCGCGCCGCTTCGTTGGCGGTCGGCTGTGTATCGACCGCCCTTGGCTTGTTCTGGGGCTATCCGTCCATCGAAGGCTTGTTCTAGCCGCGCAGCAAGAGCTCGGTGACGAAGAGTTCTGACCTGGGTTGGAACCTGCGTTGGTGCGTTTCGGTGTGCGTCAGCACGTGCGGCCGGAATCTATTTCCACGCGTGCTCTTCAACCACTCGGACATCTCTACTATTAGAAGCAACTCCCTCAGCTGGTCACCGCCGCTCAGCGAGCGCGTCGCCGAGCGTGTTGACCGCGAGGACGGTCGCGAAGATGAACACGCCCGGGAACAACGCCAGCCACGGCTCGGTACTCATCGTCGTCTGCGCCTGATAGAGCATGTTGCCCCAGCTGGCCGCCGGCGGCTGCACGCCAACGCCGAAAAAGCTGAGCGCCGATTCGAGCAGGATGCTGCGTGCGATTGCCAACGTGCCGGCGACGACGAGCGGCCCGGCCGCATTGAGCAGCAGATGCCGCGTGAGCAGCCGCGGAAACCTCGCCCCCGCGGCCCTGGCGGCGATCACGAAGTCGCGTGCGCACAGCGAGAGGATCTCGGCGCGGGCGACGCGTGCGGTTTCCATCCACCCGACGGCGCCGACGAGCACGACGAGGAGCGCCACCGATGGCGAAAGCACCGCGCCGAGGATCATGAGGAGCAGCAGCCGCGGCACCGACAGCATCGCGTCGGTGAAGCGCATGAGCACGCTGTCAGCCCACCCGCCGGCGTAGCCGGCCACGCCGCCGATCGCGATGCCGATGCCGCTCGCCATCAGTCCCGCCAGCAGGCCGACGGCGAGCGATACGCGCGCGCCATGCAGGACGCGCGACAACATGTCACGCCCGAGTTCGTCGGTGCCAAACCAGTGCGTCGCCGACGGCGCCGCGCGCCGGTTGGCGAGATCCAGATCGTTCGGCTGATGCCGCGAGATCACCGGCGCCGCCACAGCCGCGACGAGGAGCACGAGCAGGACAAGCGCAGCGGCACGGCCCGCTGACCCCGAGCGCGCGAGGAAGTTCACATCGTTACCCGCGGATCGAGGAGCGCATGAATCGCGTCGGCCGCGACATTGACGGCGACGATGGCACCTGAGGCAATCATGAGCATGGCCATTAGCACCGGGTAATCGCGGCGCGCCAGCGCCTCGGTGAAGAGCGTTCCGAGGCCGGGCCAGGCAAACACGCTTTCTGTCACGACCGCGCCGGAGACGAGGAGCGCCGCGTCGAGCAGTGCGACCGTCACCACCGGCGGCAGCGCCGTGCGGAGCACGTGCTGCACCAGGACGTGACGTTCAGGAGCGCCGCGCGCGCGAGCGGCCGACACGAACGGCTGGCCCCACGCCTCGATCATCGACGCACGCACGTATCGCGTCCACGCGGCCGCATGGATGCCGGCCAGAACGGTCGCGGGCAGCAGCAGATGTAACAGCCGGTCGATGACGCCGCCGTCCCCGAGCGTGACGCGGCCAGAGGAGGGCAGCCAGCCGAGCTTGGATGCGAACAGGAGCTGCAGGACGAGGCCGAACCAGAACGCCGGGATCGCAATGGCGGCCGCTGATGCGCCGCGCACGAGCCGATCGGGCCACCGTCCTCGCGTGGCGGCTGCAATTATGCCGAAGAGCACCGCGGCAATCGCTGCCGCGCCAAGCGACGCGCCAACCAGCTCGAAGGTGGCAGGCGCGCGTTCGAGCACGCGGTCGATCACGGGGCGGCTGTCGCTGAAGCTGTAGCCCCAGTCGCCGCGGACAAATGCCGTCAGCCAGCGCAGGTATTGCACCCAGAGCGGTTGATCGACGCCGAGCGCGCGCCGGAGCCGCTCGATATCCTCCGGCCGGACGCCGGGGTTGGAGAGAAAGACCGCGGTGGGTCCTCCCGGCGCGGTGTGAATCAGGGTAAAGACGCCGATCGACACGAGCAGCAGGAGGGGGCCGCCCTGTGCGATTCGATTGCGCAGATTCATTCGGATTACGCAGATACATTCATCCGCAGATTACGCAGATGCTTCTTTGGATCTCGTCATCTGATCTCCCATTCCTGCACGTTCCAGAAGATCCCGGCATTCGTCGGGTTCCCTTTGAAACCGTGAAGCCGGGCAGGGATGGCATCGAGCTTCGTCACGCTGTATAGAGGAATCTCGATCGCGAGGTCGGCGATGCGGGCCTGCGCGGCGGCGAGGTGATGCCTCCGCTCGTCGAGATTGACGGTGCGGTCGGCGGCGTACACCAGCCGGGTCAACGCATCGTCGTTGATGAAATTGATGTTGCGCCCGGCGGGCGGGGTGCGATCGGAGGCGAAGAACAGCGTCAGCTCCGGGTCGGCGGGCATCTGCCACCAGTGCAGCATGGCGTCGAAGTTCCCCTCGAACCAGCGTTGGCTGATGCTCGTGCCGTCATGCAGTTCGATGCGCATATCGACGCCGACGTCGCGAAACTGACGTTGCAGCACTTGGGCGACGTTCTCGCGCACGAGGAACCCGGCCTGCGTGATCAGCGTAAAGGCAAGCTGTTGCCCGCCGCGCTCGCGGACGCTGTCGCCGTTGTTGTCACGCCAACCGGCGTCATCCAGGAGCGCACGCGCGCGCGGCGGGTCGAATGGGTATCTCGCGATGTCGTCGGTGTAGGCCCACGACACCGGCTGAATGGGACCGTGCGTGACCGGAGCGAGGCCATCGAGAATCGTGCGGACGATGAGGTCGCGATCGACCGCGTGGGTGAGTGCGCGGCGCACCCGGATGTCGGCAAATGCCGGGAACCGCCGCTGGTTGAGCGTCACGTGCTCGTAGGCATTGCCCGGCGTGCGATGCACAGTGAGGCCGGGCACGCCGGCAATCTCGCGGTACTTGTCCCACGGCACCGTCCCGACGACGTGCACCTCGCCGGTCTTGAGTTGATTGATGCGTGTGTTCGTGTTTGCGATGAACTTGAAGAGCAGCTTCGCAATCCTAGGAGCTCCGCCCCAGTAGCTGTCAACGCGCTCGAGAAGGATGTACTCGCCCGTCTTCCATTCGGTAACTTTGTACGGCCCCGTACCAAGCAGCGCGCGATTGTAATCGTTGGCGCGATCGATGTCGCGGCCCTGTAGCACGTGTCGCGGTAGACACCCGCGAACGAACTGCAGCGCGTAAGGCGCATACACTTCGCGGTAGTGGACGACGGCCGTGAGCGGATCGGGTGTGTCGACGGTGCTGATACGGTCGAACCCGTCCGTGCTCTCCGGGTTGTACGCCGGATCGTTGATGGCGTCGACGGTGAACTTCACGTCGGCCGACGTGAACGGCTTCCCGTCGTGCCACCTGATGCCCGGACGGAGCCGCCAGGTGACGTCCATGCCGCCGTCGGCGCGCAAGCTGACGCCGCCGTTCGCGAGCGTCGGCACCTCGCGCGCGAGGAGCGGCCGGATGTTCATCTGCTCGTCGGTGATCGTGAGCCCTTCGACCACCGGCGTTTGGATGTCTTCGAGGATGTGCGTGCTGAAGCGGTTCAGCGTGTCGGGCTCGCGGTCGTAGCCGACGATGAGCAGATCGTTCGAGAGCGCAGCGCCCGCGGGACGAGACGAGCAGGCCGTCGCCAGCACGGTGCATGCGAGCAGCGCAACCATCATCAGGCGGGCGATCAGCGGCACGGGAATCGCACCGTAACTCAACAGCCGATCGTGAAACGAGCCAAGACAAAAAGCGGCCCCCTCGCGCGCTTCCGCCGCGCGCCGCAAGCCGTGAATGGCGCGCGTGCCGAGCCAATACATGGCTGCCGTTCCGGGAAACATCGAATTCTTCACCGCTTCGCTTTCCGCAGCCTCGGCGGACATCAAGGCCTGCTCGCGATAGAACGCCGCTGTATCGTCGAGTGTGCGAAGGCCGCTATGCAACTCCAGGTCGGCAACGGCGCGAGCTAGCAGCCGCACCCGCGTGTGCTGCTGCGCGAGGGACTCGAGCGGCGTCAGGAACCCGACTTGCTCCATGAGATCGCAGGCATAGCACGCCCACCCCTCGGCCAGCGTGCCGCCCGAGAACATGCCGATGCGGCTCGCGCCGTCGACGGCCGCTACCTGTCCAATGCGCGAGCGTCCGCGATAGGCACACGCGTTCTGCACATGATGTCCGAGGGCGCCGTGATGCACGACGTGATTCAGCTTGATCGCGCTGCCGTTGGTCGTGCGCAGCCGCCGTCGCTGCTCGTGTTCTGGAAGATCCGCGTCAATCGGTGTGACGACGTGATCGTGAACCGGGAGTCGATCGAACGGTGCCGGCGAGCGGTAGAACAGGTAGTACAAATGCGGCGCCGCGTGGCGTGTGTGCTCGGGAATCGGCACGTAGCGGAGCGGCGCCTCCGGCCACGTGAGCAGCCGATGGGCGACGGCTGCGTCGCGACAGGCCTCCCACACACGCGCGAAGCGCGGGAGATAGTCTTCGCGCGATGGATGAGCGTTTGCGATCTGCTCCTGCGCCTCGCGCCAGCCGCCATACTTCCGCGCCTGACGATCGAGTGTCGACCGTTCCGCCTTCAGTGCGTCTCTCGCCTCCTGCACCAGGATCTGCGTGGCTGTCGTGCACCAATGGCCGCGCCGAAGCAGCAGCGCGAGCAAATCGGTACCGGCGCGGCTTGCTGATGGAGACGCTTCAGGCAACGCTCGTTGCAGCCACGTGCTAAAGGCGTTGAATGCGTCGCTGGCCTCCGCCGCCGCTACGTTGGCCGCGGCGATCATCTGGGCCGGCAGCTCCTCGGCCCCCCACCATCGCGGCAGGCTGTCGCGCAAGAGCGGGATGGCTGTCGCGCACTCGCGCAATGCACGGGCACGCCACGGCACGGGAGCCGCCTGCAGGACGCGGGTTGCCGTCGCGAGAAAGGCGGGAATGGCCCGCATGCGCCCGATCGCGGCGTCGAGTCGAATGTCGATCGGGGCGAACGGCCGCGTGACGAGCGCGATGAGGCCGAAAATCGCTTCGCCCGTCCACAGCGCCGGGTTCCGATGAATGAAGTGGCCGCTCTCGTGCTCGGCGATTTGGATTTCGAGGAACGCATCGGCGAGCGTCAGGTCGACGTCGTCGGGGAACGCAATTACCTCACGGCCGGGCGCCACGTTACCCGCTTCGTGTCGTGGTGGTGCTTTCTCGGCCATGAGCGAACGAATCGAGTCGAAGGAAGCCCCGCCAAGGATCGTCCGAAGCGTATGCATCTCCGAAACCGTGGCTTCCAGGCCTTCAGGAGACCAATCGGGCAGCAGATGATCGTAGTCGTGCATGCCCGTGAAAGTCGCCTGCACGGGTCGAGCACGGTAGTAGTGTTCGAAAAACCGATCGAGCGCCACGACGGGGGTCAGGCGAGCGGCAGGCTGACCCATGTCCGCTCCCGAAATGATTGCTCGACGGCGTTCACGACCTCTTGCACCCACGCGCCATCGTCGAAGTTGCCTTCGTTCTCCGGACTGTCGGAGAGAATCTCGGTCATGAAGCTCGCGATCAGGTTCGCGTAGAACAGCGTGCGCCACGATTCGCGGGCGCTCCCGCCGGGCGGATAGAAGCGATCGGGAATCGGCATGTCGCGAAACTCCACGTCGTCAGGTGTGGCGACCTTGAGGGTTTCGCAGATGCCGCCCTCTTCGACGAGCCGGCAGATGAGGGCGGCGTCGCGCCCGTACAGGCGTGCCTCGATCCCGGGATAGTTTCCAATGGTCACGAAGCTCGTTTGCACCGAGCACAGCGCGCCGTTGACGAATTCCCCCAGAAAGATATCGCCGTCGTCGATGTTCATCCGCATCATGCGGCCGGTGGCGCGGACCAGGCGCTCGGGGATGAAGTTGCGGAGCGTGCCGACCACCTGAGTCAAATCGCTGCCGACGAGGGCGTGGCCGATATCGATGATCGGCGCGCCGTACCCCTCGAGCGAGGACACGTGCAGGATCGACTGATCGGCTTCGTGATCCACCTGTCGCAGCGGTGTTTCCGGATCGAGCCACTGCGAGTTCTGTTCGTACCCGTTGAAGATGAACGGCGTGCCGACGAAGCCCTGCGCCACGAGCTCGCGCATGTATCGCACCGACGGAGCATAGCGGAACGTGAATCCGAGCTTTGTCTTCAGTCCTTTCGACTTGGCCAATGCCGCCGCGCGACGCGTGTCCCGGAAATCGTACGCGACCGGCTTCTCGCAGAGGACGTGCTTGCCAGCTTCGAGCGCAGCCCACGCGAGCTCGAAATGCGTGTGGCTGGGCGTGCACACGTCGATCACGTCGATGTCGTCGCGGTCGATCACCTCGCGGTGATCGCCGGTCGCCGTCGGAATCTCGAAGCGGTGTGCCGCGTCGCGCGCCAGCGCACGGTTCGGGTCGGCGATCGCCACGACCCGGCACCGCGGATCGCGGTGAAAACCAGGCAGGTGTGCCGCCTGGGCCCATGTGCCGGCGCCAAGCACGCCGACTCGCACGACACCGTCTCCCGTCCCGCTCCGCATCTTCGATAGCCGTGCGACACTTTACTCTGCCGTCCGGCCCCGAGGAACAACCGTTCACCGCGGTCGTGATTTGACGCGTTGGCGCTGCACGGAGTGTCACGACTGCGCGCAAGGCGTCCGGGGCCGCTGCACCCCGATACGCTCCTGTTACGAGCGCAATGCCATCTCCGCCTCGGTGGAGGCGCTGTCCCGAACGGCGTCGACCTCAACTCCCGCCACCGAAGCGCTCGTACGAGACATACCGCGCTCTTCCTCTCTTCTGCGGATCGGCGTCGAAGATCCGACCGCGGTGTTGGGTCGCGGTTTTGCGCGGATCCGCCAGAAGCACGTCGGGACGGCGGCCCAGTCCTAAGCGTCGGAGACGGCTATTGTGGCGATATTACAACGTGAACGATTTGTGTCCGGACGGCGAGACGCGGATCGCCAGACCCGGCACGAGGTGTCGAACACCTCGAAGCCCGAGCGCTACGACTCGCTCCTCGGGCGCGCCGCAGGGTCAGCAGGAACCAATGGAGAGCAGCGCGTTCATCTGCTCGACACCGACGCGGGCGGAAACAGGAACATCACGCCGGGGCCAGGAACGCGGGCTTCTGCGCCTATCTGGGTAGAAAGCCCGATTGATTTCAGGGCCTGCCGTGGGCGATGCGGTCCTCGAACCCCAATGGCGGCTCGGCGCAGTTCGCCGCATCTGAGACCGGCACCTTTGTCTATCTGAGCCGCCCGATTGGCTCGGCACCCATGGGTGGCGCGCCGATTCAATGGATGGATCGAGCGGGACGAAGAACGCCGCTCCGCGCGACGTCGACGAATTGGGGCAATCCCAACTTCTCACCAGACGGCACGCGCCTCGCCGTCGAGATCAACGACGGGAAGCAACTCGCCGTGTGGGTGTACGAGTGGGAGCACGACCGAGCATCCCAGCTCACGTTGAACCCCCGGTCAGCGTGTGAATCCGATCCCAGTCGATGTTGGCGGTGTCGTCGACGGTTGACGTCGGCGTCACCTGGCCTCCGGTCGCCTCGTGCGTGAACGCCTCGATGGTGGTGCCGGACGGTACCCGCACGGCCGGTGCGATCCTGCGGCTGAACTTGGTGTGCGTCTGGTCCCTGGCCAGCACGAAGTCGGGCTTGCGGGCAGGTGCGGCGGCGTCCTTGTCTGGGACCGTCGAAGTGCAACCGCCTGACAGAACCAGGCACGCCGCGAGCACGCCAACTGCACCGCGCGCTCCTGTAGTTCTCCGGGTTCTTGGCTTCACGGATCCTCCACGATCTACGGTTGACGGCTTACTATGGTCCGACCATCCGGATTGGCATGGCTGACGCCGCGAGGGGAGCCGCGCCGATCCGTGGTTGGCGTGGTCGTCAACCCTCGACCGCAGACCGGTCGGTGTTGCCGCCGCGCGAGCTGGACGATGCCTCACCGCAGGTGACGCTTCGCAAACGCGCAGCCAGATCCGGATTTCAGGTATCGCTCGAACACGAGCGCCCTCAGTTCGTCTCCGAACTGCCCAAGGACGTCGAGTTCCCACGGTCGGCCATCAGCAGTGTGGCGACACTTTCCGGAATTGTGTGCATCTAAACGGGCGCGCCAATCGCTGGTCACCCCAGTGTAGTAACGGGTTCGATCACTCAGGCTTCGCAGGACGTAGACGCAACATTTTGGCGGTGGCATGTCGGGCCACAAGTGCAAACCCCAATCCGACCGGAATCTCGAATGTTTGGCTTGAAGGGCGTCACCGGTTGGCAGTTCCTTCAATACGCAGGGCGCTGTCTTCAGTCAAATTGTGCGGTGATGGGCTTGCGGCCCACCTTCGCAGCTTCGCCGCTACAGGGACACCTTGCGCATCCGAGTTCACTTGGCTTGCCAACCGTAGCTCGCAGTGACGAGGGAGGGAGGCCCACCTTCGCGCTTCGCGCTATGGTGGGCAACCTCCGCCTGATCGAGAGCGGAGGTTGGTGGACCAGACCGGGATCGAACCGGTGACCTCATGAATGCCATTCATGCGCGCTCCCAACTGCGCTACTGGCCCACTCTGGCTTGCCAGCCGTAGCTCCGTTTCGCACGCAAAGCAGCCCACCTTCGCCAAGGCCACGGTGGGCAGCCTTCTGTGCATTCATGAGCGAAGGCTGGAGAGATCTCTATCGTAGCGCGGTCCGCGCCTTGACGGCAACCGGGCGTGACGTTCCTGCAGGCGTACCTATGAGAAGATTCCGCCGAGGTCAATCGCGTGAAGCAGCGCATCGCATGGACAGTGATAGCCGCTCTTGTCGTCATCGTGGTCATTGCTGTAGTCCAGCGCAGGGTGGCCGATACCGGCGGGCGGGGACCAGAGGATCCGATTCAGAAGGCGGTTAACGAGGCGGCTCGCCCATTCCGCGCCACCGATCGACAGTTCCGCCAGACGCTGTGGGATGAGTTGCAACCGGTGGTGCTCGCCAATTGCGAATTCGAGCGGATGGGCGAGGCCTACGACGGCGGCTACCTGATGTGCGGCAATCTCCTCGGCGAGGTTGAGGCCGGCTACTCCTACGGGATTGCCAACTACGACAAGTGGGGCTGCGATATCTCGACAAAGCTCGGCGTGAAACTGCATCAATACGACTGCTTCGACACGCGGCAGCCTGCATGTCAAGGAGGCGATACGGTCTTTCATGCGGAATGCGTGGCAAACGTTGCGAAGACCGAAGCGCTCCGCGTTTTTGACACGATGGAGAACCAGTTTGCGAAAAACGGCGATGCAAACAAACGTCTTGTCGTCAAGATTGACGTCGAAGGCGCCGAGTGGGAGTCACTCCTTGCTGCATCCGACGACACCCTGCAGCGCATCGATCAACTTGCCATCGAGTTGCACTTTCTCGATCAGAGCGACTTCGTCCAAATCGTCCGGCGGCTCAAGCAGTTTTTTTACGTAGCCCACCTGCACTTCAACAATTATGCATGCACTGACGGAATCGAGCCCTTACCGGCGATCGCAACCGAAGTGCTCTTCGTGAACAAACGCATCGGCGTGGTCGATCCCGCGCGGCAGTGGCAGGGCCCGCATTCCCTGGCCACGCCCGATGATCCCACGTGGCGCGATTGTCAGACCAAGGCACCCTAGTGTCCCGACCGCGTGATTCGTAACATAACTGCCGGGCGGGGCATCCCCGCTGGCGGCGTTGCTCCTCGCTCAAATATGCTCAATATTCTCACTCGTCGCGCCTTGCCATCCCCACCCCACCGCGCACACTACGCGCGGCGGGGGCCCCGGTCGGGGCGCCGCGCTCCGGCATTTACGTCACGAATCACGCGGCCGGGACACTAGCAGCTTTGGAGATCTATTTGGTCGATGGCACTTACGAGTTATTCCGCCACTACTACGCCGTTCCGTCCGCACGGGATAACGACGGCAATGAGGTTGGGGCGGTCCGCGGCGTGCTGTCGTCCATCTTCGGGATGCACCGCGGTGGCGCAACACATCTCGCGATAGCAACCGATCACGTCATCGAGTCGTTCCGCAATCGTCTGTGGCCCGGCTACAAAACGAGCGCCGGGGTCCCGCCCGATCTGCTTGCACAATTCCCGCTGCTCGAAGAGGCGTTGACGGCCTTTGGCTTTGTGGTGTGGCCGATGGTGGAATTCGAGGCTGACGATGCGCTGGCAGCTGGTGCGCAGGCAGCCGCACGCGATCCCCGAGTCGAGCGGGTCATCATCTGCACCCCCGATAAGGACCTGGCCCAATGCGTGCGCGGCACGCGCATCGTGCAGATGAATCGGCGTACCCGCATGATCAGTGATGAAGCGGGCGTCGTGGCGAAATTTGGCGTGCCGCCGGAGTCGATCCCCGACTATTTGGCGCTCGTCGGCGACGCGTCCGACGGCTTTCCCGGATTGAGAGGGTGGGGGCCGAAGTCCGCGGCCGCCGTGCTGGCACGATTCGGTCATCTCGAATCCATTCCGGACGACTGGCGCGAATGGAAGGTCAATGCGACAAACGCGACTGCGTTGTCGCGAACGCTGGCCGAAGAGCGTGATCGGGCGTTCCTGTTTCGCGACCTCGCCACGCTGCGAACCGACATCGCGCTGTTCGAATCGATCGACGAATTGCGATGGGAGGGTCCACTGGCTGCCGGGGCTGCGTTTGCCGCGCGCTTCGACACGGCGGTGACGGGACCGGCGCGTAGTTCGCGGGAGTCATAGCTGGACCTGGGTCGCGGGTCGCGGGACTAAAGTCCCCGTGCTACGTACGACACTTCAACTGACAGCGCGGCATGTAGCGCGGGACTTTAGTCCCGCGATCGCGATCGGTTCAATACTCGCTGAAAATCCGTTGGATCTCCAACCGATCGCTGGTCGTCGCCAGAGCCAGCATCAGAAGCACGCGCGCTTTGAAGGGCGCATGATCCTCCGCGGCAATGGTGAACTGCCGCCTTCGTTGCTGCGCAGGATTGGGCTTGGCGCCAGGCGGCCCATCGCCTGTCCTCGGTGGTGCAATGCGCCCCGAGCCCGTGCGGGTACTGTTGACGATGAAGACGCCTTTCCGCGCGGCGTAATCGAGGCCTTCCCCTTGGGTGCCGCTGATGGCCCCAGCGCCGGCCGTGGCAATCACGATCCCCTTGGCGCCGCCATCAACCGCCGCCTTGATCAAGTCGCCCGGCGCGCCCTGATACACCATCAGCACATCGACCCTCGGCAATTCGTCGAGGCCGCTGATGTCGAATTCGCTTCGCGAGGTATGGCGTTGGAGCGGCTGTCGAAAAAACACGACGCGGTCACGATCGACCACACCGAGCTGGCCGTACTCACGGCTGCGGAACGTCTGCAACCGCAGCGCGTCGGTCTTGGTGACATCGCGCGCCGAATTGATCTCGTCGTTCAATACGACGAGCGTGCCCTTGTCGCGCGCCGCTGGATCCGCCGCGACGCGCACACCTTCAAGAAGGTTTGCGGCACCCTCGTAACCCAGCGTGCTCGGATTCCGCATAGAGCCGACGATGACTACGGGGCGTGGGTCCCGGACGGTCAGGTGCAGGAAGAACGCGGTTTCCTCGAGCGTGTCAGTCCCGCTCGTGACGACGATTCCCGCAAGGTCCTTGTCGTCGACGAAGATTTTGTTGACGTGTTTCGACAAACTGATCCACTGGTCGATGGTCAGTTGACTGCTGGCAACGTTTGAAAACTGCTCGTGGGTCAGCTGGGCGTGCCGGTCGAGCCCAGTCATGGATTTCGCGAGCTCCGCGGCCGTCAATCGCCCGCCATCCCGATTGGAGATGGTGCCGCCCGTCGCCACCAGGTGCACACGGGGCAAAGTCTGCGTGCCCGCCGCGGCCGTCCAAAGGAGGATAAGGGCCACACAGCCTGCCGCTCGGTTGCCGTTCGACAGGTTGGAGAGCAGAGTCCGCGCTCGGGTCATTGTTTCGTGGTGCCGTTATACACCAGCGCAAGCCATCGACTGAGCTCGTGGGCTGCCTGCTCAGGCGTGGTTCCGTAAAACGGCATCATCGAGGTGGGGAGTCCGGGGAGGCGGGCAATCTGTGCTCGCCACCGCGTCTCGGAAACCGCCCGCACCTCGATGAGGTACGTGCGCCCGGCAATATGCTCTTCGTAGCGGCGGATGTTCACGGCGTTGAGGGTCAAAGGGGGCGCCGGTGGGGGAAGCATCGGCCGCCGAACGACACAGACTGTTGCATGCATGACATTTTGAAACAAGCGAAGGGAGGATCGAAGATCGCATGTTGAATGTTGGGTCACAACTTTTCGGCCTGACCAGGCCCACAACTTTTTTTTCTTGTCGGCGCGTCCACAGTGTTTCCACGCGCCATCCACAGGATTTCCACATTTCGACTCGCTTCGCTCGCTTGGTGCGGTCAGATGACCTCACCTTGACGCTGAAACTGAGCGACACTACGCTGGCAAGGGCATGAAACGGTTGACGCGCATCGCGGCCATCGCGTTGGTTGTCGTGGGTCTGGCACTTCCGGCTGAGTCGCAGGACGGCCGCCCGATGTACCGCGTGTTTCTGGCAGACGGTACCGCGCTCGTGAGCTTTGGTGAGTGGGCCCGCGTCGAGGATCGTATTGTCTTCTCGATGCCGTTGACGCCCTCCGCTGGCCCTTCGGACCTGCACCTGGTGTCGCTACCAGTCGCTCGCGTCGACGTCGACCGATCGGAGCGCTACGCCGAGGCAGTGCGTGCGCAGACCTACGCCGCGACCCGCGGCGAGGCCGACTTTGCGCGTTTGAGCGGTGAGGTTGCCGGGGCGCTCAATCGGGTTGCGCTGATCACAGACCCCGTCGCTCGCTTGAATGCGGCCGAACTGGCGCGGCGGTCGCTCACGGAATGGCTCGGCGCGCACCACGGGTATCGCGCGGCGGAGGTTCGTGAAATCGTCGGCGTGCTCGATGGAGTGATCTCCGGATTACGCGCGTCCACCGGCCAGGAACAGGCCCAGGGCCGCTTTGATTTGTCCCTTTCTGCCACCACCGAACCCGTCGTCGAGACCCTGCTCGAGGCTCCCCCTCAAGCCGAGGTGGTGAACCATCTGATGGCCGCATCCGCCGTGGTCGCCTCGCCCGCAGAAAAGGTCTCGCTGTTGCAATCGGTCATCGCCATTCTCGATCGCGCTGTTGATCTGCTACCGGTGTCCGTTGCTGCCAAGATTCGCACCTCCGCGCTTGGCGGGATCGCTGAGGAACAACGCGTCGATACTCTTTACGGCCAGCTTCACACGAAGATCCTCTCGGACGCTGCGAAGTATGCGGAGCGGGCCGATGTCCGCCGGCTCGAATCCTTGCGGCAGCGGCTTCGCGCCGAGGATGAAAAGCTCGGCGCCCGCCGGCCGGACGAGGTGGCTGCCGTCGTGGCAACAATCGACGCGCATCTCGATGCGGCGCATCGCTTGCGCCTCGCGCGAGACCAGTGGCTGGTCCGACTCGATGCCATCCGCTCGTATCAACGCGCGTCGCGCAACTCACTCCGAACCTTGGCACAGGCAAGAAACAGCCTCGACGATATTCGGGTGCTGGCGGGACCGGCTCCTCAGCGTCTACGTCATCTTGCCCGTCGGCTGTCCGACGCCGCCCGCCATCTTGCGCTGGTCAATCCGCCCGTGGAGTTGTCCGCAGCCCATGCGGTCTTTCGAAGCGCAAATGAGCTTGCCGAAAACGCCGTAAAGCTGCGCCTCGACGCCGTTCAGTCCGCTGACGTGGAGCTTGCCCGGCAGGCCTCAGCGGCCGCATCGGGTGCCTTGATGTTGCTTGGGCGCGGCCGGGCCGACCTCGACGCTGCGGTGCGTCCACCCAGCCTCGGCGCGTTCGTTCCGCAACCGTGATCACGCCGCGCCGCACGACCCTTTTCCGCGTTCCCGACCTCGCCGCCTTCCGCACGACGATCGCCGAATGGATAGTGGCCCTTGCCCCAGACGAGGCAAGGGACACGCTCGTGCTCGTTCCGACACGCGCTGCCGCCGAGCAGTTGCGGCGCTTGGTCGAGGATCGCGCGCTGAGTTCCGCACGTCCCTCGCTGGCGTGGCCCATCCTCTCGACACGGAGCGATTTCTATGAGGAGCTGGTGTCACGCCTGGCGGTTCGGCCAGACATGCTCTCGGGGTTCGAGCGCGAGGTCATCCTAGCGGCAGTCTCGCGTGAGATTGCACACCAGGGTCTTGCCCCGCCGTTTCGTTTGCGACCGGGGCTCGTTGCCGAGATGCTCGGGCTCTATGACCACGTGAGGCGACTCGGTCGTACGGTCGAAGACTTCGAGCGAAATTTTCGCGGCGAGCTGGAGCGCGAGCAGGAAACAGATCGCGGCGCGGCACAACTGCTACAGCAAACGCGTTTCCTGGTCGGCGCGTTTCGTGGATACGAAACGCGCCTGTCTGATAGCTCCCGATGCGATGAGCATGTGCTTCGCGAGGAGGTTTTCCGAGGCACGCTCGTCAGGCCACTCCGGAGAGTTGTCGTGACGGTGGCCGATCGGCTGGCGGATCCAGATGGTGTATGGCCTGCGGATCTGGATCTGCTGACCCGTCTTCCCGAACTCGCGCATCTCGACCTCTTATGTACCGAAGCGATACTGGCAGCCGGGTATCTCGAGCGTCTTCACGCCGCGCTCCCTGATCTGCGGGAGATCCG
Source organism: uncultured Acidobacteriota bacterium (assembly GCA_963846425.1). Taxonomy (GTDB): domain Bacteria; phylum Acidobacteriota; class Vicinamibacteria; order Vicinamibacterales; family UBA2999; genus JACCSI01. The sequence goes on from CAWJVW010000005.1 coordinate 2,153,890, forward strand.
ATCGCCGCTCGACGCCCGGCACGCTCCGACGCTTGTGACCTATCCGTCTACGCCGGCTGCGGGCGCCGACGCCTTCGTGCTGGCGCACCGCGATCGTGAGGAGGAGCTTGCGGCAGTCGCGCGGCGGCTGAAGTCGGACCTTCAGCAGCCGTTGGCAGCAGCGCTCGATCGCACCGCGCTCGTCGTTCGCCGTCCTCTGCCGTACCTCTATCTGGCCCGCAGCGTCTTCGAAGACGCCGCCATTTCATTCGAGGCTCTGGACACTCTGCCCCTTGCGGCCGAACCGTACGCGGCAGCCGTTGATCTTGCGCTGGAGGCGGTTGCCACAGATTTCACGCGCGGATCGCTGCTGGCGCTTCTGCGGTCACCGCATTTTGCCTTTGAAGGCGCCGGCGGGCCTTCAGACCCACCGACATGGGAAGCGGCGATTGCTGCATGCGAGTTCGCTCTGGCTGACGCGGGTTACCTCGGCGGGCTCGACCGACTGCAGAGTCTTGTGAGCCAATGGGCCGAGATCGGTGCGCCCGCATCAGGAGACGAGCGACGGCGGCAAAAAGCGCTGCCCGCAGCGGACGCGGCGCTGGGCGCGGCAGGCAGCCTTCAACCACTTGCCACCGACCGTCCAATGGTCGAGCAGATTGGAACACTGATCGGGTGGTTGCGCCGGTTCGATCGGCCGGCCGCGGAGATCGCCCCGACAGAGTCCCGGCGCCTGCGTGTGCGCGCGGCCGTGCTTGGGGCGCTCGACACACTTCGACGGGCGTACGAGCGGCACGACCGCGAGGCGCGAGGCGACGTTCACGTGCTCACCGCCGCAATTCGTCGGTGGCTCGGCGCGCAGACCTTTGCGACAGGCACGGGCGGTGGCGGGCTCCAGATTGTGGACGCCCAGGCCGCCCGGTATGGCGACTTCGACGATATGCAGATTGTCGGCCTGATCGAAGGTGAGTGGCCCGAAAGGATTCGGCGGAATGTGCTGTACCCCTCGTCGTTGATGGCCCTGCTCGAGCCGCTGCCGGCCATTGCAGATCCGCGGCGCCGCGACCGCGACACACTGCAAAGCGCCCGCGCTGCGTTCAAGGATCTCGTGTTCTCGCCGGCGAAACGTGTGCGCCTGTCGACGTTCGCGCTCGAGAACGACGCAGTCGTCGAACCATCGATCCTGATCGACGAGATCGCTGGCTTTCGATTGCCGACCGCGCGGATGGAGCCACACCCATTGCGTGTGTCTTTTGCCGAGGCGCTCGCCCTTCATCCCAGGCGACCAGACGTGATGCCGGCCGCCTCCGTATCCTGGGCGGCAGCGCGATTGGCGAGCGACGAACGCGATGCCAACCAGTTCAAGGGGAGTGCCGGCGCCTGGCGCATGCCACGTGTGTCGGTCAGCAGGCTCGAACGTTACCTCGATTGCCCCTTCCGATTTTTCGCGTCGGAGGTGCTCAGGATCGAGGAGCAACCAGAAGACGAGGACACGCGCACGCCGCTCGAACGCGGACGGTTTCTGCACGAGCTCTGGGAACGGTTCTTTTCCGAATGGCAGAAACGCGGGCACGGGCGCATCGAACCTGAGCGGTTGGGAGAAGCGCGAACGCTGTTCGAGGAAATCTGCGAGCGGGCCCTGGCCGATTTGCCGCCTGCAGAGGCGGTCCTCGAACGTAACCGTCTGCTGGGATCCGCCGTGAGTCCTGGAATCGCGCACCGCGTGTTTGCCATGGAGGCCGAGCGTCCAGGACTGGTCAGGGAACGGTTGCTCGAGTACCCGCTGCAAGGTGATTTCACCTTCAGGACCCGAGAAGGCGTGACCCGAGCCGTCACGCTCAGTGCAAAAACCGATCGCGTCGATGTGCTTGGCGACGGGACCTTGCGCGTCATCGATTACAAGTCGAAGAAAACTCCTGACCCCAAACAGGCGTTGCAACTGCCGATCTACAGCTTCTGTACGCGCGAATCGCTGCGCGCAAGCAGAGGAGGCGAATGGGCGATCGCCGAGGCTTTATATCTCTCTTTCGAAGGCGACAAAGCCGTCGTTCCGCTCAAGGCCAAAGGCCGAACGACCGAGGAGTTGCTGGATGACGCGCAGGATCGGATGCTGAGGGCACTCGACGAGATCGCCGAGGGGCACTTCCCTCCAAGGCCTGCTCGCAAATCGTTGTGTGGTCCGTGCCCGTATCGCGCGGTCTGTCGGCTGGAGATCGTGGAGCTGACACCAGAGGCAACTGGTGACTGACGAACAGCCGCGCTTGGATTTCGATGCGGGCGATCCGCTCGAGGCACGCGACGCCGAGGCCCGCCGAATAGCGGTTGACCCGTCACGCAACGTCGCGCTCGAGGCGTCGGCCGGCACCGGCAAGACTCGCGTTTTGGTTGATCGGTATGTCGGACTGCTTGCGGCAGGGGTCAAGCCTCGCAACATTCTCGCCATTACCTTCACGCGCAAGGCTGCGGCCGAAATGCGCCAGCGCATCCTGCAGGAAGTCGCGAAGCGGCACGACGATGGCACGCTGGGTCCCGAGCTGTGGCGCGACATTCGCGACAGCGTGCCCGACATCTCAATTTCGACGATCGATGCGTTTTGCCTGGCGCTGCTGCGGGAATTTCCGCTCGAGGCCGACGTCGATCCCGGCTTCGATCTCGCGGACGAAACAGAAACCCCAAGGCTCGTAGACGAAGCGCTGGAGCGCACTCTCCGGATCGGCCGGAGTCTGGCAACCGAGCAAACGGAGATGGCGCTGCTCTTCGCGGAGCTTGGCGAGTTTCGCCTGCGCGAGGGCCTGGCGAGGCTGATCGATCGGCGGCTCGTGACGTGGAACGCCCTCGGCCGGTTTCTGCGCGGCGCCGCGACCGCCACGATTGATGATGCGCTCGCACGATTGCTGTCACGTCTGCGTGCGGCATTTGCCAGTCTGCCTGGTGGCATGGACGGCCTCACCGCAAGCGGACCCGATCACCCGGACTTCGCTTTGTTCACGCGGGACCTGCGTCAACTGGTGGGTGAGCCGCCGCCGTCTGCGCCGGCGACCCAAGCCCTCCTCGAGCGCGTTCGGGATCATCTCCTGACACAGAGTGGGGAGCCCCGAAAGCGTCTCGCGTACAAGAAGTCTGATTTCCGATCGCCAGCTGACTACGCGCGACATCTCAGCGCTGTCTCGGCATTGGGGCCATATCTGGTTGATGCTCTGCACGGCTATCGTCAAGACATCAATCTGGTGCTCGCACGCGCCGTACGGCAACTGTTTGCCATCGCGCTCGAACAGTACGCCCGCACTCTCGCAAAGCACGGTGTCCTGGACTTTTCGGATGTGTTGGAACGCACTCTCGCGCTGCTGGCGCAGATGGACGAATTCTCCCGAAGTCGATTCAAGCTCGAGGCTCGGTACGAGCACGTGCTCGTTGACGAGTTCCAGGACACCAGCCGCGCGCAGTGGAAACTCGTCGAGCTGCTCATTCGTTCGTGGTCTTCCGGAATTGGGATCACCGAACGCAATCTGGAGCCCTCGATTTTCATCGTTGGCGATCGAAAACAGTCGATATACGGCTTTCGCGACGCTGAGGTCGCCGTGCTCGACGAGGCGGCTCGCTACATCGAAGCGCTTCGGCCGATCGGCCAGGTCCGGACGGCCATCACGAGGAGCTTCCGATCGGTCCGCGAGCTGCTGTCATTCGTCAACGATCTCTTTGCTGCGATTGAAAAATCACATGACAGGGCGGATGCGTTCAGGTATTCCGACGAGGACGTCTTTCCGTTGAGCTCTGTTGAAGCGGGTGAGCAGGGGCCGCTTGGGTTGGTGGCGGCCGCGTCGGACGAGCAGCAAGCTGAGACTGTCGCGGACGAGATTGCCAGGTTGCTGACAAGCGGGGCCGCCGTTCGGGACCGCGACACCGGAGTACGCCGGCCAGTGCGCCCGGGCGATATCGCCGTTCTTTTTCGCACACGCGACGGTCATCGTCTTTTCGAGGACGCATTGGCCCGTCGCCGAGTACCGTTCTACGTATACAAGGGCCTCGGCTTTTTCGATGCCGATGAGATCAAAGACGTCCTGGCCCTCCTCGCATTTCTAGCCCGGCCGCAATCGGAGCTGAACGCAGCAGCCTTCCTGCGATCCCGATTCATTCGGCTGTCGGACGAGGCTCTCAAACGTCTTGCACCGGGGTTAGCTGCCGCGCTGACCGGAACGACCGCGCCGGCAGCGTTGGACGACATGCATCCTCTCGATCGGTCGCGGCTTTGCCTCGCCCGGTCGAGCCTCCGGTCGTGGCTGCCGCTGGTCGATCGACTCCCGCCCTCAGAGCTGCTGGATCAGGTCCTAGCCGAGTCTGGATACGCGGCCGAAATCAGCGGGCCGTCGTATCGACAGTCACGGGAGAACCTGAAAAAGATTCGTGCGCTCGTGAGGCGGATTCAGAATCGCGGGTACGCGACTCTCGGTCGTGTGGTCGATCATTTTGGTCGAATCGTGGCTGGCGGAGACGAATCCAACGCGATCATCGACGCGATTGATGCTGTGAACCTGATGACGACGCACGCCGCCAAGGGACTCGAGTTTCCCGTCGTGTTCGTGGTGAACATGCAGCGGGGGAGCGGCGGCTCGCTTGACGCCATTCGTGTGTTTCCCTCGCCGTTTGGCCGCGACGACGACATGGAGCCGTCGGTGACGATCGGCGAGCATGAAAGCGATGCCGATCGCGATCTCGAGGCCCGCGAGACGGAGGAAAGCAAGCGCCTGCTGTACGTGGCGCTGACCAGAGCGCGGGATCGCCTCTACCTGGCCACGACACTCAATGCCGAGGGACGCTTTGTGCCGTTCAAGGGCGGGCTTGGCCGAACGCTGCCAGCAACGCTAGCCGCTCTTGTGACTGCCGCAGGCACGACGACCGATCCCGTAATTACGTGGAGTGGTGCGACCAGCCCACATGACTTTCGCGTGCTCCGGCCGGCTCCGCAAATCATTGAAGCGCCTGCTGCGGAATCCGAGGCCCCCGACCGCCTCGACGACTTCTCGCCGTTGACAAGCAGTGCAGCGGTCCGCATCGCCGCAACGGATCTTGAATCCCACCCCGCGTCCGATGCACCCACCGCACCCGCCGCACCCGCCGCACCCGCCGCACGCACCGCACCTCTCGCACCTATCGCACCCGTCGCACCTGTCGCACCCGAAACTGGCCTCCTTGTGCACCGGGCCCTCGAGGCGGGCTGGCTGACACGATCGGCCGATCACACAGACGCCGCGTCACTCAGTCGACTTCTGCGCGACGACGAGCGCGCCGCGCTCGAGGATATGCCAACGCTCGTGAAGGATGCCATCGCGACTCTCGCGCGCCTGCGCGGGCGACCTGAAATGACGGCGCTTTTCGATGAGGCCTCGAGTTCCATCGTCTGGCGTCGCCATGAAGTGCCGTTTTCCATGCGGCGAGATGATGGCAGCATCGTTCGCGGCACGATTGACTGCGTGTTGAAGCGTGTTACCGGTCAAATTGAGGTCCTCGAATTCAAGACCGGCCGGCCGTCCTCTGGGCATCAGGCTCAACTCGATGTCTATCTCGCCGCGGCGCGGGCGCTCTTTCCCGGCACCCGCGTCGAGGGCCGATTGATCTACCTCGGCGAGCTTTGAGCAACTTTCCGGCGTCCACGGCGTCTAACTAAGTACCAGCCCACCTGCCTCCGCCGCGTGGCTTGACCGACGTGGCGAATTCGACGAGGAGACATGTGCATGCGACGCCAGGTCGAGACTCGCGCCCGCCATTCGCCTCAATACGCGCTCGATGCGTTGCATGCGCTGCCGTGTGGATGCGTGGCGGCGGTGTATAAGACGCACCCGTGGGATGTCGAACTCGTGTCACTCGAGGCGCGCGGGCCGCACTGTGTGTACTCGCAGCATCAGACGGGCCGCTGGCTCGGGCTTGGGAACCCGGAACCAGACCGGCTCAGCCGCTAGCAGAAGAAAACCCGAAGAAATGCGTCTTTTCGGGCGTTTCGCGTTGCGCTCGCCTGTTGCCATCTCATACAATGCCCTTTCGTACCTACGGCTGATGGCGCGCTTTTTGCGGCCACGGAATGCCGGGATTGAGAGAGAGGCGTGGCACTGACCTGCCCGAACTGCGGGAACGCGAAGAATTTTCAGGTAAAGACGCTTCAAATGCACGTGGTGCATTTGGATGATGGGCGCGTTGAGGTTGCGGAAGAGAGCCGCCCGGCCGTCTTCGAAGTCTTGTGTGATGAGTGTGAAACCGCGCTCGATTTCGCGCAGGTCGAAGATACCCTGCGCCGTGAGGTCCTGCTTACCATCGGCGCGCGCTAGCGCGCCGCCTTCGGCGTTCGTCCTTCGAGCGCCTTCGAAGTTGTTGCCTTCGTACGTCTAGCCTTCGATTCTAATCGCGCTTGCGCGTGGTTGCAACGTCGCACTTTGAATTGACAAGCAACCTGAGGCCTCCTACGCTACGGACAAGCGTGAAGAACTACTGGCGCGTTGACGATAGTTGGATTGCCATTGACCGATCGTCCTCGTTCGATCGAGACATCGATCGCTCGTTCGCCGACGAAGTCGCGATCGATTTTCCCGCAGTGAGCGACAAAGTCGAACGGATGCGGCATGCCTTCGTCGAAGCGGAGGTCGGAAGCGATCGCCTGCGCGCTGAGATCACGCTGTCCCGTCACCAGGCTGGCGCCGGCGCCGCTGTGCCCCTCGAAGTTCCGGTGCGATCGACCTGCCGCGGGTGCGGAGGCCGTGGCGAGGTCTGGGGCGATGCGTGCGAGGGCTGCAAGGGTTCCGGACACGCCTTCCATCGCCAGACGCTGACTGTTTCAGTCCCCCCTGGCGTCGCGCACGGCGCTCGCTTCACCTTCAGCATCTCGCGCCCGCGCGGTCCCCGGACACGTGTCGAAGTCCGGGTCGCGGTGACATGATCACCCCGACGCGCAACCTGCCCCTGCCGCACACTTCTGTCTCCACCCCAACGCGCAAACCACGCGCGTCGGGGACGCCGGTCTCCACCCCAACGCGCAAACCACGCGCGTCGGGGGCCCCGGTCTCCACCCCAACGCGCAAACCACGCGCGTCGGGGGCCCCGGTCTCCACCCCAACGCGCAAACCACGCGCGTCGGGGGCCCCGGTCTCCACCCCAACGCGCAAACCACGCGCGTCGGGGGCCCCGGTCTCCACCCCAACGCGCAAACCACGCGCGTCGGGGGCCCCGGTGTGAAGCGCCACGCGGATTTTCTCGGGTTTCTGTACCTCGCGTGGGGCGCGATCTTCGCCATGGTCGGACTTGCATGCGGCGCGCTCACCGCTGGCGCGCTGGTCATTGCGCGTGATGCGGGCCCGGTGCGTGCCGCTACGGATCTCGCTGCAGGTCTTACGGCCGCGACGCTCGGCGTGCTGGCCGTGCTCGCCTTACTGTGGGGTGTGCTGCACCTCTGGCTCGGCGCGGCCCTCCGGCGTTACCGGCACTGGGCGCGGCTCATGGCGCTTGGCTTGGCCTTCATCAACCTCGTGCTGTTTCCGTTTGGCACCGCGCTGGGCGCCTACGCGTGTTGGGTACTTTTGAATGAGGAAGGGCGGGCGCTATACCTGAGTTCGTGAGGCCAAGCCGCATGTGGTGATCAAGGAGCCAGTTCTTCTCCCTGAACTCCATGATCTCCCTGTGAAGCATCGACGTTAATGCCTTCAGTGCTTAGACGCTGCTTGGTGCAGGATCAACGGTTCCAGCCGGCGTCCAGGGGCCGCATCGTAGGACGCGCTTCAGCGTCATCCAGGCTCCGCGTGCGGCACCAAACTGCCGAAAGCAGATCTCGCTGTACTGACTACACGTGGGCGTGAATCTGCAGCGCACACCCAGCCGCTCGTACACACGAGACAGTGAGGCCTGATATGCATGGATGGCGGCTATCGTCGCGCGTGTCGCCAGTTGATCGGTTGGGGCTCGCCGCAGATCCACGACAATCAGGAGAGCGAGCAGTGCAAGAAGCCCGAACAGCTTTCGGCGCAATCAGAGTTCCAGACTACCGAGGTTCGAAAGTTCCAAGGCTCCAGAGTTACGTCGACCCTGGAACCTTGGATCCTGATCAGAATCGATCAGCGTATTGGCTGACGCCGGGGATGATCAACCGCGTGCCGTTGATCCCCTTCATGATTGCGATGATGTGGAGGATCAGGAATCCGAGACCGACAATCGGTGCAATCATGGCAACGATGCAGCCGAGGAACGATCCCAGGACGAAGGTCAGCACCTGGAACGCAACCCAGAAGATGAGCTCCGCGACCGTGAGCACGAGTCCGTGCTTGGCGTGCCACTGAACTTCTCTGTCCTCCTTTTCGATCACCAGCGGGATCAACGCCAGCAACCAGAGGTACGACAACACGATCATCACGTTGCGATTGCTTGAAGCAGCTCCGCCGCCGGGCGTTGCATCAGCCATTCAGTCCTCTCTTTACGAGGTTCCCCGGGCAATTCTGGAGGTTTGGAACCTCTTGGAATTGAGTCGGCGCAGTCTACAGGCAAAGCGCTGCCTTGTCACCCCCTCCTAAAGCCGATAAGCTGGGAATTTGACCGTGTCCCCTGAAACCATTCGACAGTCGCTGACGAGCGTCGTTGACCCCGATCTTCGCAAAGACATCGTGACTCTGGGGTTTGTGAAGGCCCTCGAGATCGACGGCGGGCGCGTCGCTGTGACGATTGAAACGGCACGATTTGGCGCCGCTGCGCAGGACGCACTGCGGGAGCAGGTGCGGGCGGCGATCCTCGCCGTCGAGGGTGTCGAAGCCGTAGACGTCACCATGACGGTGCGCGTGCGTTCGGCAACGGCTCCCGAACATGGACGGCCACCGTTGCCCGGCGTGAAAAATGTCATTGCCGTAGGCGCCGGCAAAGGCGGCGTCGGCAAGACCACGGTTTCGGTGAACGTCGCACTCGCACTGGCGAGGGCCGGCGCGCGGGTAGGCATCCTCGACGGCGACATCTACGGTCCCAATGTGCCGCTCATGCTCGGTCTGCAGGCGGAACTCGTCAGCGACGGCCGCCAGATCCAGCCAGCCGAGAAGTTCGGATTGCAGGTGATGTCTATCGGGTTCATGACTGGCGACGATCAAGCCGTCATCTGGCGAGGACCGATGGTGCACAGCGCGATCCAGCAGTTCTTTCGCGATGTGGGCTGGAAAGATCTCGATTACCTGATCATCGACATGCCGCCCGGAACCGGCGATGTGGCGCTGAGCTTGAGCCAGACGGTTGCCGTCGCGGGCGCTATTGTCGTGACCACGCCACAGCATGTCTCGCTCGCCGACAGTCGGCGCGCCGTGCGGATGTATCAAAAGCTCAACATTCCGACGCTTGGCATCGTGGAGAACCTGAGCTATTACGCCTGTCCGAATTGTCATCACGAAAGCGACATCTTTGGATTCGGCGGTGGGGAACAGATCGCGACCACCCTCAACGTGCCGTTCCTCGGACGTCTACCGGTGTATCAGCCGATCAGCCTGGGGAGCGATCGCGGCATTCCCATCGTGATTGCCGAACCCGATTCAGTGGCGACACGGGCTTTCCTACAAGTAGCCGAGCGCGCTGCATCACAGGTGTCCATTGCCGCGCACCACAACGCCATCGCACACAAAGGGAAGATTCCGCTCATTCCGGTCAGGTAGGGGATAACGCAGATGACAATTAGACAGATGGGTCTTGTGGTTTTGGGTGTGGTGTTGGCCTTTCTGCCAGCCTCGGCGGCGGACCTGCCGGCGGCGTTGGTCGATCCATACCTCGAGGTGCAGACTGCTCTAGCCAGCGATCAGTTCGCGGGCGTAGCGGCATCGGCGAAGGCCATCGAGACGGCCGCTGCGGCGCTTGGCAAAGGTGCCGACCCGATTGTCGCGACCGCCAGGAAGCTCAGTGCGGCATCGGACATCGCGGAGGCGCGCACCGCGTTTGGCGATGTCAGCGCTGCTGTTGCGGCTTACGCCGAGGCAACGAAGTCGACGTTCGGCAAGGATGTGCGGCTTGCGTATTGCCCGATGGTCAACAAACCGTGGCTGCAGAAGGGCAGCAACATTCGCAATCCGTATTACGGCGGCGCCATGTTGACCTGCGGCAGCTTCAAGAACTGATTCGGCCGGGGACGTGAACAATGACCAGCGGGACTAAAGTCCCGCTCTACGTACGGCTCTGGATGGAACACTCTTACCTGCGCCCGTAGCGCGGGACTTTAGTCCCGCGATCCCCCATCCGGCACATCACGGTTGGCGAAGTCCCCGCATCGCCGCTATGCCCAACAGCGGCCCCGGCACCAGCAAGAGCGAAGCCCACTGCCAGCCCACTGCACCCGCAAGCCGCGGCATCAAATCAATCGTGACAAGCGTCAGGAGAAACCCTAGGCATGTTTGCAAGGTGAGCGCGGTCCCGACGTAATCGGCGGGAGAGTACTCGCTTACGAGGGCTGAGAATTGCGCCGAGTCAGCGACAATCGCGAACCCCCAGACAATGACTAGCGCAAAAAACCAGATTGGGGCCTGCCCGAAGACCACGGTTGTCAACGCCGCGCACGCCGCGCTGGTCCACAGTGCCCAGATGGCGACGCGGGCGCGCCCGACGCGATCCGCCAGCCACCCCGCGACTGCGCACCCGGCGGTGCCGCTGCCAATCGCAAGAAACGCCGCCAATGATCCAACAGCCGGCGCGTCCTCGATTCCCGAGGCGGCAAAGCTTGCGGCAGCGAGCACGGCGACCCACGTCCACATGGCGTAGAGCTCCCACATGTGTCCGAGGTACCCGAACGTGGCGAGCCGTGCACCGCGACTCTGGAAAATTCGTCGGATCGCGTGCGGATCGAAGGGGGAAGTGGCCGTGACGAAGGGACCATCGCGCACCACAGCGAGCACAAGGGTCCCGCCCGCGATCGAGAGTCCCGACGCGAGCAGCATCGGCTCGCGCCACGCGCCTCCATATAGGGCCGTGAGCAAATGCGGAAAGGCTTTACCAAGCGTCAACGCGCCGATCAGAAGACCCAGCGCGAACCCCCGCTCGTCGCGAAACCAGCCTGCGGCGAGCTTCATTCCGGGTGGATACACACACGCAAGTGCCATGCCGGTCAAAAACCGCAGGGCGATGACGTTCTCTGAGGCCGACACGATCAGGACCCCCGCGTTGGCCGCCGCACCGGCGACCGCACCGAGAAACATGAGCACGCGCGCATTCAAGATATCCGCGAGATTCAAAACTGCGCTCGCGAGCGTACCGACGACGAACCCCGCCTGGACGGCCATCGTCAACCACGCCGCGCGATCGGGAGACATCTGGAACTCGTCCACCAGGACGGGTGTGACGGCCGTCGCCGAAAACCACAGCGTCATGCCGAGAAATTCGGCCGCCGCCAGCGCAGCGAGCATGCGCCACGCCACTCCAGCCGCGATGTGTGGTTTACCGGCCTCGCGGTTCACGATAGGATCCATCACGAAAGTTCCAAGTTCAAAGTTACAAGTTCAAAACCCGCATCCCGCCCGGAAATTGGTTTTGAACTTTGAACTTGTAACTTGTAACTTCCACCCTCAGAACATGCAGATACCGTACACCAAACGTACGCTCGGCAACGGACTCGACGTGATTCTCCACGAGCATCGGCAGTTGCCGATGGTTGCGGTGAACGTCTGGTATCACGTGGGTTCGAAGAATGAGCGGCCCGGCCGGACGGGGTTTGCACATCTGTTCGAACACCTCATGTTCGAAGGCTCCGAACATTACGATCGTGGCTATTTCCAGCCCTTGCAAGAAGCCGGCGGCTTGCTGAACGGATCGACGAATACGGATCGGACCAATTACTGGGAGGTTGTGCCGACCGGGGCACTCGAGCTCGCGCTCTGGATGGAATCCGATCGCATGGGATATTTGCTGCCGGCGCTCACACGCGAGAAGTTCCAGAACCAGCGCGACGTCGTGCTGAACGAACGGCGACAGAACTATGAGAACCGTCCGTACGGGCTCGCAGGGATCGCACTCGCGGCAGCACTGTTTCCTCCCGATCATCCGTATCACTGGCTGACCATCGGATCCGCGGACGATCTGCGTGCCGCGTCCCTCGATGAAGTCCGCGAGTTTTTTGCCACCTACTACCATCCCGCCAACGCGTCCCTGTCTCTTGCGGGCGACATTGATCCTGACCGCGCGTTCGCGCTGGCGGATCAGTACTTCGGCGAGATTCCCGGCGGCCGCCGGCCGTCGCCGGTCACTGCTATCGGATCGCTGGACACCGAGGCGCAGCTCGTGCTGGAGGATCGCGTCGAACTGCCGCGCTTGTATCTCGCTTGGCATTCGCCCGCGATGTTTGGCGAAGAGGACGCCGAGCTCGATCTCGCCGCGGACTTGATCGCGCACGGAAAGACGTCCCGCCTCTACCGCTCGCTCGTGTATGAGAGGCAAATCGCAACAGATGTCGTGGCATACCAGCACTCGCGCGAGATTTCCGGCGTGTTCCAGATTGCCACCACGGCGGCGCCGGGTGTTCCGCTGGCCGACCTGGAGCGGATCGTCGTCGAGACCCTGCGAGCCGTCGCCACCGAGGGCCCGACAGAAGCGGAGATCAGGCGCGCCCGTGCCCAGACCGATGCGCAATTCGTCTACCGCATCCAGACCATTGGCGGCTTTGGTGGCAAGTCCGATCAGCTGAATGCGTACAACGTCTTCCGTGGTGACCCTGGATACTTCGCGAAAGATCGGGCCAGATACGATTCGGTGACCAGGCCGGCGATCGCCTTGGCCGTCAAGAAATGGCTCATAGCGCGCCCGCGCGTCGCGCTGAGCGTCGTCCCGCGCGGGGCCACCTCGTTGGCGCTGCCGGGATCGATCGAGGTCCAGGTCTCATGACCCGTGTCGATCGCTCGACTCTTCCGACGCCTGGGGTGAGCAAACCGTTTCGCTTCCCTGCCATTCATCGCAGCGTCCTCCCGAATGGCCTCGAAGTCCGCACGATTGCTCACCGCAACGTACCGGTCGTCTGCGCCGTCCTTCTGGTGCGCGCCGGCACCGCTGCAGATCCCGCGGACCGCTTCGGACTTGCGGCATTTACGGCCGATCTGCTCGACGAAGGTAGTGCGGGCCGATCGGCGATCGAGGTTTCGGAGGTGATCGCAAGCTATGGCGCCGACCTCGACGTGGACGTGGGCCCCGATGCGATTGCGCTCGGGTTGACGACGCTGACCAAGTTCATGCGGCCGGCGATTGGCCTGCTCGCCGAGATGGCGATGAAGCCCAATCTGGCCGATCCTGATATCGAGCGTGTCCGCAAACTGCGGCTCGAGCGGCTGCGGCAACTTCGGGATCATGCGCCGGCCGTGGCGGAGCGCGCGCTGATGCGCCTGCTATATCGCGATCATCCGTACGGGCACCTCGGTCTGGGCACTGAAAAGTCGCTCGAGGCCACGACTCCTGACGAACTCCGGGCCTTCCATGCGCGTGCTTTTGTCCCGAACGGCACGACGCTCGTGATTGCCGGAGATGCCAGTGTCGAAACGCTCACTAATGTCGCAGCCGAGGCGTTTGGTGAGTGGGAACCGCACACCGCTGAAACCGTCGTCGATCGCGACGCGGGACTGCAATCCCCACCCTTGGTCCCGGAACGCCGTCTTGCAATCGTGGCGCGGCCTGGGGCCGCGCAATCGGAATTGCGGATTGGCCACGTATGCGCGTCGCGCGACACGCCTGACTACCACACCCTCGTCCTGCTGAACATGATTCTGGGCGGCCAGTTCGTGAGCCGCGTCAATCTCAATCTCCGACAGCACAAGGGCTACACCTACGGCGTGCGCACGGGATTCGATTTGCGGCGGGGGCTCGGACCCTTTGCGCTTCAAACCAGCGTGCAGACTGAAGTCACCGCCGACGCCATTCGCGAGGCCCTGCGAGAGATCGAGGAGATTCGTGGCGTTCGTCCGGCAACCGCCGATGAGCTCGCCTTGGCCCGCGCGTCGGTCACGCGTGGGTATCCGCGTGGCTTCGAGACGGCACAGCAAGTAGCGCGGAGCGTGGGACAACTGGCGCTGCACGCGCTTCCTGATACGTACTTCGAGGAATTCGTCCCGCGTGTCGAAGCGGTGACGCTCGAAGACGTAACGCGTGTGGCCTCGGAGTATCTCGACACGGCCCGGATGGTGACGCTGGCGGTTGGCGACCACGATCGCATTGCGTCCACGCTGATGTCGCTGAATCTTGGCGAGCCATTGGTAATGAGCACGTAGACGGCCCACGGCCTACGGCCCACGGCCTACGGTCCACGGCCTACGGTCCACGGACTCGGAGAATCAATGAGAGCAGTCAGATTTCATGAGCACGGCGGGCCCGAAGTTCTGCGCTACGAAGATGCGCCCGATCCCGAGCTGAGAGCGGGGGAGGCCGTGGTCCGCGTGCATGCGTGCGCGCTCAATCACCTCGATCTCTGGAATCGTCGCGGGGTCGTCAAGATTCGGCTGCCACACATCCTCGGCGCCGACGTCGCGGGTGAGGTGTTACGGTCATCGGACAATCTTCTGCCACCGGGCCGCCGCGTGCTCGTGCAGCCGGGGCTTTCATGCGGGCGCTGCAGCGCCTGCCTCGATGGCCGCGACAACCTGTGCCCGACCTACGACGTGCTCGGCTCGCAGAGTGACGGTGGCTACGCGGAACAAGTGCGCGTCCCGGTCCAGAACCTCGTGCCAATCCCCGACGCCATTGGGTTCGTGGAAGCTGCCGCGTTTCCCCTCACCTTCCTCACGGCGTGGCACATGCTCATCACACGCGCCAAGGTTCGCGCCGGAGAAGATGTGCTCGTGCTCGGCGCGGGCAGCGGCGTTGGACAAGCCGCGATTCAGATCGCATGGCTGCACGGTGCCCGCGTGTTTGCTACCGCCGGCACCGATGAGAAACTCGCGCGCGCCCGTGACATTGGCGCTTATGAAGCCGTGAATCACCGCACGCAGGACGTCCCCGCCGAGATTCGGCGGTTCACGAACAACCGCGGTGTGGATGTCGTGATCGAACACGTCGGCGAGGCGACCTGGGACCGCAGCCTGAAATGCATGGCGCGTGGAGCTCGCCTTGTCACCTGTGGCGCCACCACCGGTTACAAGGCGAACATCGATCTGCGCTTTCTATTCGCGAGGCAGTACTCGCTGATGGGCTCCTACATGGGCACCAAGGCGGAGCTGCTGCGCGCGGCCCAGTTCTTCTACGCTGGCCAGCTGAAGCCTGTCATCGATCGGACGTTCCCGCTGGCCGAAGCCGCCGCGGCACAGGCCCACCTTGAACGCGGAGGGCAATTCGGGAAGGTGGTTCTGGAGGTCTAACCGGGCGGAGCTTCGCTAGAGGTACTTCAGCAAGCCGCGCAGCGCCTCGTAGATGGCGCCGGCCAGCGAACGCACCAACGGAGACACCTCTCCCGCATCGACGGATTCCGCGACTGTCACCGGATCGGTCAACAGTAGCCAGATCGTCGCACCAGCCATCACGAGTGCCAGCACGCCGACCATGCCGACGAGGCTGAAACTCAGGCTTCCGAGGGAGTTGTTACGAGAAAGTTGGGCGTCCATGACAGGCCCAAGGGTGGATCATACACCCCAGTCGGCGAACGACGCATTCGTCGCCCCTACTTTGGACGGGCGTCGTCGATTACAAGTTCCTTCGGAGGAATCGTACAAGGTAATACGCGTCGAGGAACTTATATGGCGCTTCGCCCGTGCTGTAGTGCCCGCACGGTAAGACCGCGACCTCGGTCGGAATGTCGAGCCGCGCGAATTCGTCGACAAGCTTGCGCGACAGATCCACGGGGAATGTCAGGTCGTATTTCGCGTAGACCAGCAGGGTTTTGCGGCTGCGTGCGCGCTCGAGGTAGGACCAGGGGCTGATTGGGCGCCACAGCTCCCGCAGCAAGTCGAGGTCCACGTGCCCGTCCAGCCCCGCACGAACATGCGATGTCGAAAGGCCTCGCCACACGACGTCGGCAAAAAACGGCGAGATGTGATTCAGTGCCTGCGCACGCACGAGCGGCTCGTGCGACGCGGTCAGCATCGCTAGACACGATCCGAGACTCGTCCCCAGCAGGCCCAGGCTCTCATAGCCCTGATCACGCAGCCACCACAACGCACGCCGCGTATCGAGCACCGCTTGTCGGCACACCTGGACCGTGCGAACGACGTTCGAGCTGACGATGAAGTCGGCGCGTGTGAGCTCGGGTGGCATCCGGAGATCGTGGTACGGAAGACTGAGTCGCAGCGCGCTCACTCCAAACCGCGCCAGCAGTCGCGAAAGGCCCACGTGCCCGCCATCGTCGGAGTTCCACTGTGGTAGCACCACGACCGCGCGACGCCTGTCCTTGGCCGGGAAGAACCTCGCATGAACCGTGTTGTTTGAATCGTGCGGGGTCATCAGTGCGCTGGGGAATGTCAGCGTGCCTGTTTCGCCACCCTTTACCAAATTGGGGCCCGCGGGACTGAATGTGTACTCGGTTGTCGGCGATGGCGTGAAGAAAGCATCGGTGTCGGCCATCACCTCGTCGATCCAGTGGCGAACCCGCTCTAGGTGCGCCAACTCGAACGGATGGCCGTTGGAAGGAATCCAATCGACTCCCCAGTCAAACGGTCGCACGACACGCTCGGTGCGAGTGCTGCTGGCGAGGCGCGCTTCCCAGCGGTGAAAGAAAGTCGTCAGCATCAGAGCGACAGCGCCTGTTCGACGGCGCGGGCGACCCGCAGCAGTGCAGGCGTTTGTCCCGCGTGTCCCACGATTTGCAGTCCGACTGGCAGGCCGGCCCGTGTGGTGCCACACGGCAACGAAATCGCCGGGTGCCCGGTGAGGTTGAAGAGCTGTGTACATCGCAACATAGCGTTACGCACAGGCTCAGTGCCGCCCTTCACGGCGACGCTGCCAGCGCCGAGTGGCGGCGCTTCGATCGAGAGCGCCGGCAGGATCAGGGCATCGATCCCATGCAGAGCGCAGTCGACTTCGCCACGAAGCACGCCACGGCCGCGCGAAGCGCGCAGATAGTCTTCGGCCAGGATCGCCCGGCCCATCTCGAGCCGAATCCGCACGTTGTGCGTGTACGCATGCGGTCGTTGTTCGAGGGTTGCAGCATGATAGGCCGCCGCATCTGCGAGGACGAGGTGGAGATAGACCGGCGCAATATCGGGTGCATGAGCCACTGAAGTTTCGCCAATCGCCACGCCGCTTCGGCGAAGCGTGTCGATTGCCGCATGAATGCAGGACTCGACCTCCTCGCCCAGGCGATCCATGAAGTAGCCGCCAAGGGCCCCGAGCCTGAGGCCGGATGCTGGCGCGGCCTCCTCCACTTTCTCGGAAGAACCAGCACCTCGCAGCACGTCGAACAGGAGGGCGGCATCGGCGACCGACCGCGCAAGCGGACCGACATGGTCCAGCTGACGGCTGAGAGGAATGATCGCGTCTGCGGAGACTTCAGACCAGCCTGGTTTCAGTCCAACGACCCCGCACGCCGCGGCCGGAATGCGAATCGACCCGCCGGTATCGGTGCCCACGCTGGCGATCGACATGCCCGTCCGCACCGCTATCGCCGACCCGCCGCTCGAACCGCCAGGAGAGCGGGTCTCGTCAACAGGATTGCGAGCCGGCCCGAACGCCGAGTCTTCGTTCGTGGTGCCAAAGGCAAACTCGTGAAGGTTGGTTTTCCCGACGAAGACCGCGCCGGCGTCACGCAAGTGCGACACGATCGGCGCGTCACGCCGAGCGACGCGGCCCTCGCGCAACTTTGAGGCAGCTGTCGTGGGCACGCCCGCAACGTCGATCAAGTCTTTCAGGGAAATCGGCATGCCGTGCAACGGACCGCGGTATCGTCCCCCCGCGATCTCTCGATCGGCCTGACGCGCGCTGGCAAGCGCTTCATCCGAGGTCACCAGGATGAAGGCGTTCAGGCGCGGATTCAGTGCCGCGATCGTGCGTAACGCATCTTCCGTCATTCGTTCCGAACGCAGTTCACCGCGCGCCACGCGACGCGCCATCGTCGTGATGGTCTCCGACGTGACGGTCATGCCCGATCACCTTCAGCCGCCTCGGCGCCAGCCTCGACATGAGTCTCGCCGGCCGCATCGTCGTTCCAATCCGCGGCGCGCAACGCGGCTGTGCCCCTGGCGAGCGCCTCGAGCAGGTCAGCCAGCTCCGGCATCTTGCGCCGGTAGGCGTCCGACTTTACGTCCTCCAGCCACTGTTCAATCGTCATGGAATCGTCGGTCCTCAGAGCTTGATGGAAACGGCGGCGCCGTCACCAACGGGAAGCAACGTCGTGTACAGCCGCGGCTCGTTGACGAGCCTTTGATTGTAGGCGGCAATCGCCGCGGTGTCCTCCGCCTTGTGCGTGGGGTCGTGGACGTATCCGGGAACCACCTCGCCTCTCCACAATACGTTGTCCGTGACGAGCACGCCGCCCGGCCGAAGGAGCTCGACGAGTCGGTCGAGCATCGGCGCGTACTGAGTCTTGTCCCCGTCCTGAAAAATCAAATCGAAAGGCCCGGCCACCTTGTGGAGATACCGGCTTGCATCGCCGACCACGACCGACACGCGGTCCGATACTCCAGCGGCGACGAAGTGTTCGCGGGCTCTTGCCGCCCGCTCGGCGTCTCGTTCCAGCGTGATGAGCTGACCGTCTGCGGCCAGAGCCGTTGCGATCCAGAGGCCGGAATAGCCAATCGCAGTGCCGATTTCGAGTACACGGGTGGCTCGGGCCGTGCGAGCCAGCGCATGAAGCAGCGCACCCGTTTGAGGATCGACAATAGGCATTCCAGCGGCACGACCTTCAGCGGCAATCGCGTCGAGCTCGGGATGCGGGGTTCGCCGAAGGCCACTGAGATACTCGACGATGGGGGGCGGCGTAATCACGGTCATCAGCGATTCCACAGGGAGGTCGGGGTGATCACGGAGAAAGCCTTCTCCCCTGAGCCATGATCTCCCTGGGATCTGTTCCTCACTGTAACCTGTAGAGGTGAGACACACCAAGATCATCGCGACGATCGGGCCAGCATCGAGCGAAGCGAGCGTCATCGAAGCGCTGATCACGAGCGGCGTGGATGTGTTTCGACTGAACTTCTCCCACGGCACCCTCGAGAGCCACGGCTCCGTCTTGCAGACAATTCGAAATGCCTCGCGGTCGCTCGGAAAAGAAGTTGCGATTCTTCAGGACCTGAGCGGACCAAAGATCCGCACTGGCACACTCGATGGACATCAACCTCTGACTCTCTCACGGGACGAGCCGCTCGAAATCGAGATTGGGAACAGGCCAGGGCGCCGCGGAATGGTTTCGACGATGTATGCGCCGTTGGCGGAGGCCGTCAAGGCGGGCGATCGGCTCCTGCTGGACGATGGACGTATTGAGTTGGTGGTGGAGGCGGTGTCACCACGATCGATTGCGACACGTGTTGTGGACGGCGGCATGCTGGGAGAACACAAAGGCATCAATGCGCCTGGTGTCCCGCTGCCAGCGATGGGTGTGACCGCCAAGGATGAAGCCGACCTGCGATTTGGGCTCTCAGCCGGAATCGACCTGGTGGCGCTCAGTTTTGTCCAGACCCCAGGGGACATCACGCGGGCGCGTGAAATTGCAACCGAAGCAGGCCGGCCGCATGTTCCGATTGTCGCCAAGCTGGAGCGGCCGGAAGCCATCACGCGATTGGCAGAAATCGTGGACGCCGCGGATGCGGTCATGGTGGCGCGCGGAGATCTGGGTCTCGAGATGCCGCTGGAGCAGGTCCCGCAGGTTCAAAAGCAGGTGTTGCGCGTGGGTCGCGATCGTGGCGTCCCCGTCGTCGTCGCGACACAAGTGCTCGAGTCCATGCGCACTGAAATCCGACCCACCCGCGCGGAAGTGTCAGATGCCGCCGGCGCAGTCGACGCAGGTGCGGACGCAATCATGTTGTCAGGTGAAACGGCGGTCGGCGCATATCCAGTGCGTGCGGTTCAGGTGCTCGAGACGATCATTCGCAATGCCGAAGCGGTGCCGCCGCCGTGGGCGTTGCCGGTTCCCGTGCGTGAGCGGCCAGATCATTTGCCTCCGCTATGCGATGCGGCCGTGACGCTGGCGGCCAGGGCTGGCGCCGATGCGATTCTGGCGATTACTCACGAGGGACGAACCGCGCGGCTGCTGTCGGCACGCCGCCCGACCGGACCGATTTATGCGATCACCGACGCCGTCGACGTTGCACGCATGCTGTGTCTATGGTGGGGCGTTGTTCCCGTCGTTGATCCACTTGCCGGCGACGGTGAAGTCATCGCGACGCGCGTCGTGGATGGACTCAGGCGAAGCGGCGTGCTTCCGTCCCCTGCGAGAGTCGTCGTGGTCAGTTCGAGCCCCGACCTCGAGAAGAGCGGGGCGAATGTGCTGCGGATACGGCAGGTCTAAGAAGGACTCGGGCGCGACGAGCGAGCGGAGCGAAGCGAGTCCAGACGTGGCGAAGCCGCCGAATCCCTCAGATCGTCGCAGCGTCGTGCACCAGCGCTCCGCGGGCAAAGCGATCGGGGGCAAAAATCGAAATGTCGAACGTCGTGCTCCGTCCCGTTCGCACCAGCTCCGACACGATTCGTCCGGTGGCCGGCGACATCATGAGGCCGTGTCCGCTGAATCCGTTGGCAAAAATGAAACCGCGAAGTGCAGGATGCTCGCCAAGCAGAGGGTTGTGATCCGGCGTCATTTCATAGAGCCCAGCCCAGCCCTCGACGTTGGTGAGCGCGTCAAATGCCGGGAGCCTGCGCGTCAGGACCGGCTGAAATTCTGAGCGCCAGCGCTCGGAATCCAGCGCGAAATTCTCGCCAAACGGTTCATCCCACTTGGTCAGCGCCACCACAATGCGGTCCGCCTCATCCGGCGTGTTTGCATCATCATGCCGCCAATGGAGGCCACTGGGGTCGATCACCATCGGAAACCGCGTCGGCCAATACCGCGGAAGCGTCGCGCGGAACAGGGTCTGACGCAGTGGGCTGACGGGCACATCCAGTCCCGCAAACGAGGCGACGCGTGCAGCCCAGGCTCCCGCGGCATTGACGACGAACGGCGCATCGATCTGTGCATTCGACGCCAGTTGGACTCCAGTGACGGCACCGTTCGTCGCGCTGAGCCCCACCACTTCGTCGTCGACGTACTCGACACTTGCGGCGGCCGCCGCCTGCTGAAAGCCCTTCAGCACCTCGCGAGGAGCGGCGTAACCGTCGTCTGGCCCAAACACGCCAAAAACAATGTCATCCAGGAAGAGATCGGGGACGAGCGCATGGATGTCGTCACGGGACATGATCTGAACGGCCGCGCCCGCGCGACGTTCTTGTTCGTAGCGCTGCATCAGCGCGTTCGAGCGCTTTCGATCGGCGAGAAACAGATACCCTCGTTGCCGGAAGCGTGCCCGCGGCAGGTGAACCGGCGATGCCATCCGCCGGTCGAAGTCCTTCCATAGCTCGACGCTGTACTGGACCATCTGCACGGTGACCGGGGTGCAGAACTGTTGACGAATTCCGCCCATCGCCAGCGACGCCGATGCCCGCGCATACGACAAATCGCGCTCGATGACGACAATGCGACCCGCGAAGCCGTCCTGACGCAGATGCCAGGCCACGCTCGACCCGACGACCGAACCGCCGACAATCACGACGTCTGCGGACGATCGCCTTGTCATTGCGCTCGCCTGGATCGACGTCGTGCAAGGGCGTAAAAGCCAAAGCCAATCACGAACAGCAGGAGAGATTGTCCGGCCAGGTTGGCCTCGTAATTGAGGATGTTCTCGGTATCAGGCGGCGGAACGAAGACGAGCCCAATTGCAATCAGCGTGGCGAGGAAACCGCAGCCGGCGGTCAACCACATACCGGCCGCGCCACCAGGCATGGTGACGTTCTCCTGGTCCGGCTGTGTGGCCGGCTCCGCGCGACGAAGCACAATCCAGGCGGCGAACAAATAGAGGTAGGGGACGAAATATACGAGGATCGTCAGGTTGATCATGATGTCGTACGATTCCTGCACCGTCGTTTCACCGCCCCCGAGCGAGACGAAGACACTTGCGAGAAACAGAAGCGTGGCCGCGAGACCCTGGACGACCAGGGCGACGTGCGGTGTTCGGTAGCGAGGATGCAGACGAGCGAATGCAGCAGGCAGCACCGCATCCACGCCGGCCGCGAACGGCACCCTTCCCGCGCCTGCGACCCACGAGTTCGTTCCTCCGATGGAGGCGACGACGAGCAACAGCCCAGTCAGCGCGCCCATCCCGGCGAGACCCAACCGGCCTGTTGTCAGATCAACCGCGTCAGCGATGCCGCTTCGTTCGGCGAGCTCGCTGGCCGGCACCGCCACGAGCACGGACGCGGAGCTCAAGATGTAGATTCCCGTCACCACGATGCCAGCGAGGATGATGCCCAGGGGAATCGTGCGTCTTGGATTCTTCACTTCCTGTCCGACCATCGACGCGATCTCGAATCCCGAAAACGCAAAACACATCGACGACCAGAGGCTCATCGTCGTGAGCACATCGTCTCGCGGTACGAGCTCTGAAGGAGCGAAAGAGGTGGCCGATCCGAATTTCGCAAACGCAACCGCCCCGCACACGATGAGAAGTGCCGCTGGGATCCAGGTGGCGACGCTGCCCGCGTGCTGGACCCACTTGCCTGCAACCAGTCCGATGATGTTGATCGCAGTGCAGAACCACAGGAACCCCAGGACGAAGACGACCGAGTACAGACGATTCTCGGCGAGCCCGTTCCCCGTCGGCCCGAGTACGAGCGCGAAGTTGGCGGCCGCGAAGAGCAGGAGCGAGGGGAAGTAAAAGAGGTTGTTGACCCACAGGCACCAGCCGCAGACGAAACCGTGGAGCGGCCCGAACGCGCGACGGACCCAGGCGTAGATGCCGCCTTGCTCCGGATGGCGGCTCGAGAGCTCAATCAGCGCGAGCGCGAGCGGAACAAAAAACACCAGGCACGCGAGAATCCACAGCGATACCGACGGCGCGCCGATGCGTGCGCTCCGTGCGATCCAGCGCAGACCAACGACCGCGACGATGTTCATCGCGATGACGTCCCACAGGCCCAGCGCCTTGATGAAGGTCCCGTGATCCGGTCTCGTCATCAAACGCTCCTCGACGCTTCGCTTTCGAGATACGTTTTCAGGTCCGTGAGCGCGACTTGCCATCCGCTAGCCACGATCTGGAAATAGCGTTCCCATCGGGGCCCCTCGTCCTCAGTGCTCTGTCGCACGCTGATTTGTGTCAGCCGTGTATCGCTCTGCACGGCGCATCGCACCTCTAGCGCCATCGGGCCCATGGCGTCGCCATCGGGAGGGTTCCAGTACGCATCAGCCAGAAAAAACTCCCGACCGGCCCGGTACTCCATCACTGTGCCGTGAAATGCGCCCCCGAGCCGACCGAGCAGCTCGTCACCGTAATCCTTGTCGGCCCACTCGATGGCGTAAAGACCAAGGGGACGTGGCACGGTGACCGAGCGCACAGCGTGCCACCACGCTGCAAGGTCGCGAGGATCGAAAAATGCCGCGAGAACCCGTTCTGGGGGCGCTTTCACCGTCACCGTGCGTTCGACGTGAAGGCCGGTCGGCATCAGCTAGTCGTACAGCAGAAACGGCCTCTGAAGCTCGCGAAACTTTGCGACGGTGGGCGCGGTCCGGGCCACGATCTGCTCGGCCCGCTCGCCGGCGTCGATGGCCGCCCGAAACGAGGGGGAGCCGGCAATCACGTCCATGGGCTGCTTCTCGTGTTCGTATTCGTACGGCGGAGGCTTCCATCCAAAACTCGCCGGATCCGAGGCGCGCAATTCGTCGATCACGGCCATGCCGGTGAGCACGGGTCTGAATGCGGTGCGATCGAGGACGTGAATCTGGCAACCACTGCACGGCACGCGCGCATGCTTTTGAAAGGTAGGCTCGAAGACAACTGGACGAAACCGAACCCCCGGCAACTGACGGGCGTTGAGGGCGGCCACAAACCGCTCTGCTCGGACCCAGGGTGCGCCGACGAGCTCGAATGGTCGTGTCGTGCCCCGCCCTTCCGACGCCGTCGTCCCTTCGACATGCACGGTCCCAGGAAACACGATGGCACTGTCGAGAGTGGGAATGTTTGGCGAAGGCATCACCCATGGCAGGCCCGTCGCATCCCAATACATGTCCCGACGCCACCCCTCCATGGGGATCACCTCGATGTCAGCGCCAATACCGAAGTGTTCGTTGAACAACCGGGCCAGCTCGCCAATCGTCAGAGCGTGACGCGTTGGAATCGCGTACTGCCCGACGAACGATTCCGAGCCTGGTTCGAGCGTGATGCCCTCGATCTCGACGCCACCGATCGGGTTCGGGCGATCACACACGATAACGCGGATGCCATGCTTGCGGGCCGCCCGCATGCAGTTGGCCATCGTATACATGTAGGTGTAGATGCGCGTGCCGATGTCCTGGAGATCGATCACCAGCGTGTCGACGTTCCGCAGCATGTCGGGCGTCGGCTCACGCGTGTCGCTGTAAAGCGAAAACAGGGGCACTTGACGCGAGCCGGCTTCGAATTCCCGGTGCGGCGTCTCGATCATGTTGTCCTGTACATCGGACCGAAAGCCGTGCTGCGGGCCGAACAGAGCAACCACCTCGACATCCCGATTCGCCAGTAGCACATCGACGATATGTCGAAGCGAGGGATCGACGGAGGCGGGATTGCTGACGAGTCCGATCCGGCGGCCGCGGAGGCGTCCGGAAGCGATGAGTTGAGTTGAACCAAGGGTCACGGGCACAGGAGGATTATCGTATGCTACGCGGGATGCTGGGAAATAAGCCGATGGCGGAGTGGATCGCACAGTACGCGCTCAGTCATCAACACCCAACCAACCGGCTGCTGCACACGCTCGGCATCCCGATGATCGTCGCCTCGATCGCGATGGGGATTGTCGGGTTCGCCGTGCCATCACTCTGGCCAGCGGCCGGCGCGTTGTTCGTTCTGGGCTGGGTGCTGCAGTTTGTCGGTCACGCGTTCGAGGGGAAGCCGCCGGAATTCTTCAGGGACTGGCGATTCCTGTTTGTGGGAGTACGCTGGTGGTTGGCCAAGATGTCGGGCCGCGCGTAACCGGGTCCGCTGGAAGGGAACACGCGGAGAAATGCATCCGCGGAAGGGCGGAAGCGCGGAAACGAAGACACGGAAATCAACGCGCCGAGACACCCGGACACTTGTTTGCCCGACGGGCGCGGCGAAGCCGCGCGCGGGGTGTGAGGCGCCTCAGGAATGAGTGCGACCTTCATGACTCATCGCACTCATTCCTGCGACGCCTCGCACCCCGCGAGCCCGGCCGCTCGGGGCCGGTCGTCGGGCGAAACAACCGTTCCGCGTATTCCGCGTAATCCGCGGATAGTATTTGAGTGGCCTCAGCGCGACACTTGACGTCATGCAATACCGAACCATCGACAGTCCAATCGGCCCGCTCCTGGTCGCTGGCGATCACGAGGGGCTGCGCTTCCTGCTCTTTGGCAAGGGACGAAAGGCCGCGAAGCCAAAGTCCGACTGGGAGCCCGACCGCGGAACACTCAAAGAACCAGTGAAACAGCTGTCCGCGTACTTCGCCGGCAAGCTGCGCGATTTCGAATTGACGCTGGCACCCGAAGGCACGGCGTTTCAGCGATCCGTCTGGGGCGAGCTTCAGCGGATTCGCTACGGCGAGACGATCAGTTACGGCGAGCTTGCCCGACGGCTCGGCAATGCCAAAGCCGTACGTGCCGTGGGGCTCGCGAACGGGTCGAATCCGATCGCGATCGTGATTCCTTGTCATCGGGTGATCGGCAGCAACGGATCGCTGGTGGGATACGGCGGTGGCCTGCCGATCAAGCAGGCGCTGCTCGCGCTCGAACGGGGACAGAAAAGGCTCCTCTAGCCCACGTGCTTCGTTCTTAGTTCTTCGTTCCCCGGGATCGCCCATGCCACGACGTTTCACCAGGCGCGACTTCATGACGGCCGGGGCCGTGGCGATCGGGTCTGCGCCGTTTCTAGGCGTCGATCGCATTTTTGCGCGGCAGGGGAGCGACGCTGTCTTCCGGCATGGCGTCGCGAGCGGCGATCCCTTGCGCGACCGCGTCGTCTTATGGACGCGTGTCACGCCGGGTGATCCCGATGCCATCGTTGATGTCGAGTGGATGCTCGCCCGCGACGCCCGAATGTCGCGTGCGATTGCGAGAGGCTCGATCCGGACGTCCGCCAATCGCGACTACACCGTCAAGATTGATCCGGTGGGGCTCGAACCCGGGAGCACCTACTACTATCGGTTTGCGGCACGCGGCTCACGTTCCCCGGTGGGTCGTACCCGCACACTCCCGGCGCGCTCCACCTCTCGCGTGCGGCTGGCCTTGGCTTCCTGCTCCAACTTGCCGTTTGGCTACTTCAATGCGTACGCACGCATCGCAGCGAGACCGGATCTCGACGCCGTGCTGCATCTTGGCGACTACATTTACGAGTACGCCAACAACCGCTACGGCAATCGCCCCGGAGGTGACGGCGCGGCGTTTGGGCGCATTCCCATGCCCGACCGCGAAATCATCACGCTCGATGACTATCGCCAGCGCTATGGACAATATCGCGAGGATCCAGACCTACAGGCGGTGCACCGGCAGCATCCCTTCATCGTCATCTGGGACGATCACGAGACCGCCAACAGCTCGTGGAGCGGCGGTGCGCAAAATCACACCCCGGACGAAGGCGAATGGAGCGTGCGTCGGGCGGCAGCCATTCGTGCGTGGCGTGAATGGATGCCCGTCCGCGAGGCAAGCGGAGATTACAGGCTGTATCGGCAGTTCGCTTTCGGCGACCTTGCCGACCTCATGATGCTGGACACGCGGCTCGAGGGTCGCGAGTTGCAGGCCGGGCGCGACGATGTCGCAACGCTCGAACGGGCTTCACGGCAGATTCTCGGGGCGGCGCAGGAGGACTGGCTGTTCGAGGGACTCCGCGATTCAAGGGCGGCAGGAAAGCCCTGGCAACTGCTTGGCCAACAGGTCATGTTTGCGCCGCAGGTCCAGAGCGGCGTCCCCGCCGGCAATACCGATTCATGGGACGGATATCGTGCCGCGCGCCACCGCGTCTTCGATGCTGCGGCCCATGCCGGCGTGCGCCACCTGGTGGTGCTGACCGGCGACGTCCACAGTTCCTGGGCGTTTGACCTTGCGCGCGATCCGTTCGATCGCGCGAAATTCGATCCGGCAAATGGACGCGGGGCTGTCGGCAGCGAGATCGTCACACCGGCAGTGACCTCCCCGGGAGGGCCCGCGGCCGACCGCATCGCGGCTCTCTATGCGGCACGGCCTCATCTTCGGTTCGTTGCGGGCGAGCAACAACGCGGTTATGTGATCCTGGACCTGACCCCTCAGCGCTTGCAGGCGGATTGGTGGTTCGTCCCGACCATTGCCGAGCGAAGCGCATCGGAGCGATTCGCAAAAGGCATGGCTTCCGATGCTGCGAAGCCACATTTTGAAGAGATGAGCCTCCCTGCTGGTACCGGTCCCTCCCCCGACCCCGCGCCGGATCTCCTATAGAATTTAACTAGAAGGACCGTGGCATTAGCCACGTGCCGGTCACTGTCAGTGGCCAGTTACCAGTTCAAATCGGCGTGTCCTGCCTTTGAACTGGAACCGATAACTGGAAACTGGAGCCGTACACGCAACCGACACTGCTCATGAACCGTACCGATACTGACGATCCGAACTACTACCACCGCGTCGTGGACTGCCAGTGGGGATGCCCGGCACATACCAATGTGCCGGAATACATCCGTCTCATCGCTCAGGGACGGTATACCGATGCCTACATGGTCAACCGGGATTCGAACGTCTTCCCGGGGATTCTCGGGCGCACGTGCGATCGGCCTTGCGAGCCAGCGTGCCGCCGGACGCGGGTGGACGGCAAACCCGTGGCCATCTGCCGGCTGAAGCGGGTCGCAGCGGATCAGAAGGATGAAGTCCGACACCTCATCCCGAAGGCGCCGACGCTAAAAAATGGGAAGAAGATCGGGTTGATTGGCGCAGGGCCGGCATCGTTAACAGTGGCTAATGACCTGATGCCGCTCGGGTACCAAGTGACGATCCTCGAGAAACTGCCGCGGCCGGGCGGTTTGATGCGGATCAACATCCCGGCATTCCGCCTCCCCGAGGAAGTGCTGGACGAAGAAATCGGCTACATCGTCGACATGGGTGTGAACGTTCGGTACAACGCGCCCGTCGAGAGCCTCGAGGCCCTGCTCGACGCCGACGAATTTGATGCCGTCTTCGTTGGCACGGGGGCGCCGAAGGGGAAGGAGCTCGAGATTCCCGGCCGGCACGACGCAAAACCCGATTCGATCGTGATCGGCATCGAGTGGCTTGAATCGATTCATTTCGGTCATGTCGATTCGGTCGGCCAGCGCGTGCTCATCATCGGCGTTGGCAACACGGCGATGGACTGCTGCCGCTCCGCCAAGCGACTGGGCGCGACCGACGTGAAAGTCATCGCCCGCAAAACGCGGAAGTACTTCAAGGCCTCGCCGTGGGAACTGGAAGATGCCGAGGAAGAGGGCGTCGAGATCCTCGAGAACCTCCAGCCAGTGCAGTTCATCGTGGAGAACGGCAAGCTGGTGGGGATGGAGTTCGAACAGTTCAAGTCCACGGAAATTGACGGGAAGCTGCAGCAGCAAGTGATTGGGCGTGTGGTCATCGGGTGCGACACCGTGGTGCTGGCAATCGGGCAGGACAACGCCTTTCCGTGGATCGAGCGCAACATCGGCGTGGAATTCGACAAGAAGTGGGACATGCCAATCGTGGACAAGCAGACGTTCATGTCCACACGTCCAGGGGTGTTCTTCGGTGGCGACGCCGCGTTCGGTCCGGCCAACATCATCTGGGCCGTCGAACACGGACACCAGGCGGCGATTTCCATTCACAACTACTGCCAGGGCGTGGCGGTGACCGAGCGGCCGCCGCAGAATATGACGCTGAGCAGCACCAAAATGGGCTTGCACGAGTGGGCGTACAGCAACAACTACGACCCATCGCAGCGGGTCAAGATGCGTCATGTCGAGATGCCGCACCGCTTCAAGAAGATGACGATCGAGGTCGAGCAGGGCTTTACGCCTGAACAGACCAGAGTCGAGGTAGAGCGATGTCTCAACTGCGATATTGAGACGCATTTCACCGACTCGCTCTGCATCGAATGCGATGCCTGCATCGACATTTGCCCGACCGATTGCCTCACCATCACACCGAACGGCGACGAGGCCGAGATCTCCGCCCGATTGACCGCTCCACGCACCGAACCCTCACAGCCGTTGTTCACGTCGAGCGCGCTGAAACAAACCGGCCGCATCATGGTGAAGGACGAGAACGTGTGCGTCCACTGCGGCCTGTGCGCAGAGCGCTGCCCGACGTATGCCTGGGACATGCGGAAATTCGTGGTGCACATCCCGGTGGCCGGACAGGAAACGCGGGAGTCTGTACTTGCGGGTCGATAGGACGATGACGAACAAGCCTCAGAAAAAAAGACGAAACTCTGAGTCTCTGTGACTCCGAGGCCCGTCTGTTGTTGATTAGCAAGGACTTGCAGGAGATGGATCGCACCAACGAATTCGCATTCAAGATCGCCACAGCCAACGGCACCGGATCCGCCTCGGCAAACGGCCTGATCATGCAGGCCATCTTCCGCATGGGTGTGCCCGTGACGGGGAAGAACGTCTTTCCTTCGAACATCCAGGGGTTGCCGACCTGGTACGAGATTCGGGTCAACAAGCACGGCTACACGGCTCGTACCCCGCAATTTGACTTGATGGTCGCGCTCAATCCCGCAACCTATCCCAAGGACATCGCCGAGGTCCGTGCGAACGGATGGGTGCTGTACGACTCGTCCTGGCCGCTCGAGGATCGGCTGAAACGCCCGGACGTGACGTATGTCGGAGTGCCGCTCGCCGAGATGTGCAACGAGACCTTCAAGGGGGTCCGCGAACGGATTCTGATGAAGAACATCGCCTACGCGGGCGCGCTGGCGGCGCTGCTCGACATGGACACCGAGATCATCCGCGTCCTGCTCAACGAAAAGTACGGCGCCAAAAAGGCGCTGATGGATTCGAACCAGAAGGCGATGGATCTCGGCTTCAACTATGCCAGGGAGCACTTCGCGTGTCCGCTTCCGATCCACCTGGCGCCGATGGATGCCACGAAGGACTCCATCCTGATCGATGGCAACACCGCGGCAGCGCTCGGATGTCTGTACGCTGGAGCGACCGTAGGCGCGTGGTATCCAATCACCCCTGCGACGTCGTTGATGGAGGCGTTCCGTGGTTTCTGCAATCGGTATCGCAGAGACCCGGAGACAAAGAAGAACCTTGCGTGCATCCTGCAAGCCGAAGACGAGCTTGCGGCCATTGGCATGGTCATCGGTGCGGCGTGGGCCGGCGCACGGGCGTTTACGCCAACTGCGGGTCCCGGCATTTCGTTGATGAACGAGTTCATTGGCCTCGCGTATTACGCCGAGGTCCCGGCGGTGATCTTCGACGTGCAACGGACGGGCCCATCGACCGGGATGCCGACGCGAACCCAGCAAGGCGACTTGATGATCTGCGCCTACGCGTCACATGGCGATACCAGACACCTCTGTTTGTATCCCGCGGACCCGCGTGAGGCGTTCGAACTCGCGACGAAAGCCTTTGATCTGTCTGAACGCTTTCAGACACCGGTGTTCGTATTGAGCGACCTCGACATCGGCATGAACGACTGGATGATCCCGAAACTGACGTGGGACGACAGCTATCGGCCCGACCGTGGCAAAGTCCTGTCGGCCGATGAGCTCGACCACGTGAAGAACTTCTATCGCTACCTCGATTCAGACGGCGACGGCATCACCTATCGCACTTACCCCGGCACGCATCCGAAGGGGGCATACTTCACGCGCGGCTCCGGGCACAACCGCTACGGGGCGTACACGGAGGACGACGAAGAATACACCGACGTCCTCGACCGCATCGCCCGCAAGATTCAAGGGGCTACGCGCGCATTGCCAGCGCCTATCATTCAGAGCAAGCCGGGTGCGACGATGGGGATCGTCACGATTGGCGGGTGCCATGCCGCGTGCGTCGAAGCCATGGACCTGCTGGCCAGAGAAGGCATCGCGCTCGACTTCATGCGTGTGCGCGGATTTCCGTTTGGCGACGATGTGCGCAAGTTTCTCGAGTCGCACGAAGTGAATTTCGTCGTCGAGCAGAATCGCGATGCGCAGCTCAGAAGCCTGCTGATCCTGGAGACAGGGATCCCGGTCGAGAAGCTGGAGTCGGTGCGCTACTACGGCGGCTTCCCGATGAGCGCGCATCACGTCATCACGGGAGTAAAAGCGAAACTTGAACGGGCCGCTTGACAAAACGAACGGCCACACGATGAAGATTGAGCATGAAATACTCAAAGAATATTGGCAATCGTTCTTCGTGACTTCGTGTCTTCGTGGCGATCTTTCTCTGAGACTCTGAGGCTTGTTTGTGTATCTGAGAGATAGCGTTCTATGACTTATATTGCGAAGCCCAAAGTGTTCCATCCGTCGCTGCAGAAAAACGAGATCGGGCTGACGCGGCGCGATTACGAGGGCGCAATCACGACACTCTGCGCCGGCTGCGGCCATGACTCGATCACGGCTGCCATCATTCAGGCGTTCTGGGAGCTGTCGATTCCGCCGCATCGGGTTGCCAAGCTGTCGGGGATTGGGTGCTCGTCGAAGACACCGGCCTATTTTCTGCGCGAGGCGCACGGCTTCAACAGCGTGCACGGCCGCATGCCCGCGATCGCCACGGGAGCGAATGCGGCGAATGGCGATCTCATCTACATCGGCGTATCGGGCGACGGCGACTCGCTGTCGATCGGGCTCGGCCAGCTGTGTCACGCCATCCGTCGCAACGTGAACTTGCTGTACGTTCTGGAAAACAACGGAGTGTACGGCTTGACGAAAGGACAGTTCTCCGCTTCCGCAGACAAAGGCTCCACCGCCAAGAAGGGTGAAGCCAATACGATGGAAGCAATCGACAGCGTGCTGCTGGCGCTGACGCTCGGCGCGACGTTCGTGGCGCGGAGCTTCTCGGGCGACAAAGGCCAGCTCGTGCCGATCCTCAAGGCTGGTCTTGCCCACCAGGGCTTCGCCTTCATCGACGTGATCTCACCCTGCGTCACCTTCAACGATCACGAGGGTTCCACAAAGAGCTACGCCTACACGCGCGAACACAGCGTCACGGTCGTGCAGGCGGACTTTGTGCCGCCGGCTGAAGAGATCACAACCGACTACGATGCCGGGACGGTGCAAAACGTCATGCTGCACGACGGCGGGTGGGTCCGGCTGCGCAAAGTGGCCAAAGACTATGACCCTACCGACCGCGACGCGGCGTATGCCTACATTCGCGAGCGTCAGACGGCCGGAGAGGTCCTGACCGGTCTCCTGTATATCTCACCGGACTCCGAGGACCTGCACGCACAAAATGGCACCGTGCCTGGCGCGCTCGTCGAGCAGCCACATGAACGCTTGTGCCCAGGCAACGCCGAGCTTCAGAAGCTGCAGGAAAGCTTCCGCTAGGCACGTGCGTGATGATCGCGGGACTAAAGTCCCGCGCTACGTACATTCTGGACGTTACGTTCAATTCTGGACGTGCAGCGGCTCGCTATAATCCGAAGAATTCATGACGTCTCCTCGCTGGAAGCTGTACGCGGCCGCCGCGATCGTTGTCGTTTTTGCTGCCGCAGCGCTCGAGTTTGCAATGGGACGCGTGCCCTCGTGTCGATGCGGCTACGTCAAGTTCTGGCATGGCATCGTCAGCAGCTCGGAAAACTCGCAGCACATCACTGACTGGTACACGTTCTCGCACATCATTCACGGGATCAGCTTTTACGCATTGTTATGGCTTGTCGCCAGGCGCCTGCCGCCAGGGCTGCGGTTCGTCCTGGCCGTGCTGCTCGAAGCGGCCTGGGAGGTCTTCGAGAACACGCCTTTTGTGATCAATCGATATCGTGCGGCGACGATCGCGCTGGATTACTACGGCGACAGCGTCCTGAACTCCGTGTCAGACATTGCAGCGATGATGGTTGGCTTTCTGGTCGCGCGCCGGTCACCAGT
The DNA here is from genome assembly GCA_963846425.1 of uncultured Acidobacteriota bacterium. Classification (GTDB taxonomy): domain Bacteria; phylum Acidobacteriota; class Vicinamibacteria; order Vicinamibacterales; family UBA2999; genus JACCSI01. The sequence goes on from CAWJVW010000005.1 coordinate 2,186,964, forward strand.
GTGGGTGAGTGTCGCGCTCGTGATTGCGATGGAGCTCGGCGTGGCAGCGATTATTCGCGATAACCTGACGCTGAACATCATCATGCTGCTGTATCCGCTCGACGCAATCAAGCAGTGGCAACTGGGGGCATGAGCATGACCATCCGCGGCACGGACTTTTCACAGGTGCGGGTCGTGGACATCGCGCCATTTCTTCAGGACACGGATCCCCACCGGGTCGCCGACGAGATTGCCATTGCATGTCGCGAATGCGGCTTCTTCTACATCGTCGGTCACGGGGTGAAGGAAGACCTCCAAGCGCGGCTCGAGACGTTGAGCCGGCAGTTTTTTGCCCAGGATCTCGAGCCCAAAATGGCCATCCGCATGGAACGCGGCGGCAAGGCGTGGCGCGGCTATTTCCCTGTCGGCGGTGAGCTGACCTCTGGCAAACCCGACCTGAAGGAGGGCCTGTATTTCGGTGCGGAACTCTCGGCAGATCATCCAAGCGTGAAGGCTGGTACGCCTCTGCATGGCGCGAACCTGTTCCCCGACGACATGCCGGAGCTGCGGCGCGCGGTTCTCGACTACCTGGATGCTATGACGAGCCTTGGGCACACGTTGATGGCGGCCGTCGCGATGAGCCTCGGCCTTGACCGGAGCTACTTTGCCGACCGATACACGGCCGATCCTCTGGTGCTGTTTCGTATCTTCAGTTACCCGCCCGACGAGGCGAAGAGCGGTCTCAAACCGCAGTGGGGTGTTGGTGAGCACACCGACTATGGCCTGCTCACCATTCTGAAGCAGGATGAGGCAGGGGGTCTCGAGGTGAAGTCGCAATCACGGTGGATCCCCGCACCGCCCATCCCGGGCTCGTTCGTCTGCAACATCGGCGACATGCTGGACCGGATGACGGGAGGCCGCTACCGATCGACACCGCACCGGGTGCACAACCTGGCGCGGCGCGCCCGTCTCTCGTTCCCATTCTTTTTCGATCCCAACTTCTTCGCCGAAATCAAACCCATCGACATTCCCGACGCGGCTCTCGTCGCCAGCGATCGTCAGGAACGATGGGATCACACGAGCGTGCACGAGTTCAGCGGCACTTATGGAGACTACGTGTTGCAAAAGGTGTCGAAGGTGTTCCCGCAGCTGAAGCAGGCGGCCGCAATCGACCGTCGAGAAGGGACATGAGGCCCGAGGCCTGGGGCCTCGGGCCTGGGGAACGGGCGTCTTGGGTCCGGCCCGTATCACTTCCCGCGGGGCGAGGCAGTCGTCGTCGCCGACCACACGTGATCCCAGTGCCGTGTGGCGTTCCCGACAATCACGGAGACGTCCTCAGTCAAAAGCAAACCTTGCCCGACCAACTCTTGCGCCGCTTTGGTCACGAGATCCAGATAGTGATCTTTGTCGCGATATCGCTCTTCAATCGAGAGTCGGGGGTCGTTCGCGCGCTCCCGCTCAGCGCGTGTCCGAGCGAGTGGAATATAGGAACCCTGCATGCTCGAGAGCACATCGGTCGGACCTGAGCGGGCATTGAACAGGTTCCAGCCCGTATAGGTCGCCAACGGAACCGACAGTTCCGGCATCCTGATGCCAGCCAGGCTGTTGCCGTCGGCGTCCACCTGTGGGACCAGGATTGGGAATGCCTTGCCGACTTTCGGAGGTTCCTCGGTGACGATCCCCTCTCGCGCGAACCGAGGCCCGTAGTCAACGCGGTAACCGCGATGCACTCGGGCAGACGTGGTGACCCCCGCGACCTTTGGAAAGCGCAGCTGGTCTGGTGCCGCGAGCGTCCCCTCGCGAATGGTCGGATACCGGCTGGGCGGGGGCGTCGTCCCAGTCGCGACCCAGTTGTTCATGGACACGAGCAGCGCTTTCATTCCCCAACGGAAGTCCAGGGGGTTGTTGCGCTGCTGCCCGATGGTCTGCACCGGTGGAAATGGCGCTGGGCCATGTTGTCCTGCGCTCAGCAAATAGATGCGGACATTGTCCATGAGCGCGGCGTCCGCCGAGCCGTCGATCGTGGTGTGAATGAGCGATGCGGCTCGACCCCAGGTACTCGTATTCCGAGTTCGTGTAGAAAATCTTGGGAAGAAACTCCGGCCCTTTTGCGTGCGTCAGGAGTCCGTCTGTCAGGCCGGTCTCCGGATCGGTCTGTGCGATGTCCGTGAACGGAAAGATGTCAGTGGGATAGAAGAAGTTCAGATACGGATGTCCATCTCGCGACGGCTGGGCGAAGCGGTGGTTGAAACTGCCGCGCCCTGCGCCAGCCACATGAGCGATGACGCCGTCAAACACCTTGCGGTTGCCTTCGTCACGATTGAAGCCGTAGTAGAGATACGTCCGCAGGAAACGACCGCTTTGCGACACGCCAAACGCCAGCGCGCGCTTGATCGCACCGGATGGAATCGACAAGGCGTCACCTGATCCGTACTTCAGGAGCGAGATCACGTCCCGGATCGCCGCGGGTCCCAACCCCACGATCGGCGGGTTGTCGGCCGTGTAGACGACCTCGTAGATCTTTCCGGGCTCGAACCCTGCTGGCATGTAGACCCGCGTTTTGTCCTCGACGATGCGGCCCTCCTCGACGTGGGCGAACTTCCATTGCTCGCGCGGCACGATCCGGCGAGGTCCCTCGACGGAGTCGCGCACAGTCATCACGTTGTCGGCCGCGTTCGCGTTGACAACCGGATACGCCACGTGTTCCCGGTCGGCGAGCGAATGATCGAGCGCGCGTGCCGCCAACACAAAGTCGCTGCGCACTCGTCCTCGAATCGGGCGGCCGTTGTCTGAGGCCGTCGGCGGGTACAAGCGTACAAGGCCTGGACGATGTGGCGGATCGAATTGCCAGCCAACCCACAGGAGGGTGAATCCTTGACGCAGCAGGAAGCCGTCACCGAACTCGGCCGCCGAGGTTGGGTCAAGGCTTCCGGTCGCATGGTTGAAGAATCCCAGCATCCCCTTGCCGCCGCGGTTCGAGACTTCGTACAGGACCGCGCCGTTCCCGCGCTCGATGTGCTTCGGCTTGATGAGGAAAAAATCCGAGGAGAATTCGACCTTACCCGCAGCGTTTCGAGGCCCCTTGTCCAGGTCCGTGACGATGCGATTGGCGTCGATTTTCGGATCGACGGCAAAGAAAATCTTGCCGGCGAGCTTCTCGTACGGCCCGGCGCTGCCGAACGGCTGACCACCAAGGAGATCGGTTCGCGACTGAACCTCGATGCGAACGACATCGGCGGCGACAGGAGACGCGACGAGCGCGACGAGCACCACGACTCTCGCCAGGACGGTCAGCATGACAACCTCCCTCATCAACTAGGCACCAAGACACGAATCTCGAGATTTCAGGGCGGATAGTGCCAGTTACCAGCAACCAATTCAAGAAAACACGTTTTCGCTGGCTCTCGTCAGTGTCGCCTCGCCCATGTGCGGCGAGCCAGCAGGGCGCTTGCGATGAGCAGCAAGGGAGCTGAGGTCGCCCCCGGCAACCATCGGTCGAAGTACAGCGACCCGGCTAAGTGACCCAACCCGTTGAGAAACATGATGCCGCTGAAGATCCAGGACGCCAGTCGGGTACCCGCGGCACCACGGCGAACGGCCGGGGCAAGCAAAGCGAGAACGATCACCGCGACGACGAGACCAGCCAGCCAGGCGCCGAATGTGAACGTCGGCATCGGAAACCAGGAGATCTTGTCTCGAATGGCCAGCACTAGAGGGTTGTAGAAATCCAGGAATCCGGTCAGCGCTTCATCGGTCACATGCAGCGCGAGCGCCGCGACGAGCCACAGCCACGCCGACATATGACGCCGAGCGGGAGAATCGACGCCTACATCCACCCAAGCTGCTTCAGGCTCACGCCATCATTCCAGATCTTTGTCATGTGGCGGATCCGGTCGCCGTCGAACTCCATCACATAGACGTAGTCCGCTTCGACCTGCTTTCCCGTTGGCGGCACGGGCCCACCATCGCCGGTGTGCGTGCCGCGGAAGACACCGTACGCGGTCACGTTCTTACGGCCCTCGTCCACCGCGAACGAACGCAGTTCATAGCGGCCATCGGGCACGGGTGTGAACAGCCCCTTCATCCATCCTGTGTAGCCTTCCAACGTGTCGACGCCTGCCAGCGCGCCCGCCTGCGCGGAGAACGTCGCGCCCGGATGGCAGGTACTGCTTGCAGACTTCCCATCCCTTTCCGGTCTCGCAAGCGTCGAAGAAGCGCTGCGCTGTGTCCCTGATCGACGTCATGTTCTGCTCCCTTGCCACAAGGCGGCTGCAGTGTAGCGCCCGGAGCCGTCCGATTCAATTCGTCCGGATCTCGTCAGCGCGTCGGTGGAAGGATGGCAATGGCGCGCAGCGGGGCGCCGCTCCCGTTTCGAATCTTCATCGGCAGCGCCACGATAAACGCGCCGCGCGCTGGGAGTCTCTCGAGACCTGTAAGATTCTCAAACGCCGGGATGTTCTGCTCGTAGAGTGCGCGATGCGACTCATACAGGGTCGACTGCCCGTAATCGATGCTGGCCGTGTCGATGCCAACTGCCTTGATCGGCCGGTTCCCCACGATCCATCGCGCTGCATCCGGGTGCAGCCCTGGAAAATGGAGCTTGGCGACGGCAGCCTCGCCGCGCTCCGCCGTACCGAGGTACTTCGCCGCATCGGGCCAGCGTTGCGAGAATCCGGTTCGCAGCAGGATGATGCTGTCCGCCGCGATCGCACCGTGCTGTTGCTCCCAACGCTGAAGGTCGTCGGTGGTCACCTGGTAGTCTGCATCACGGTTGGATGCGTCGGTGATATCGATCACGACGGCAGCTCCAATCAGGTTCTGTAGCGGAATCTGATCGACCGCCTGACGTCCTTGCGCGAAATGCATGGGCGCATCGATGTGCGTGCCGCCGTGCTCGGACGTGAAGAAGTTGTTGGACGCATAGTAGTAACCCGCTGGCGTCATGCCGTCGGCGACCTTGTCGTGGCGGAACGGTTCAGCCGTAGGCCAGAAGATGGCTTGCGCGTCGTAGGTGTGCGAAAGGTCGACGATCTCACCCGCGGGAAACTGCGGTGGGGCTGCAGGCGGCGCAGAACAAGCCCCTGCGAAGAGTACGGCAGCCGTCAGAGTGAACAGTCGCATGACCCGCGAGGATACCGATTCGCGGGACTAAAGTCCCGCGCTACTTCTGTGTAGCCCGGCTCACGCCGATGACCAGATGACTGTCCACCGAGTACTCGGTGAACGCCTGATACATCTCATCCCAGCTCTGTTCGGACCAGTACACCGGGAGGTTTGGCGCTGGGTTCCAGCGATTCTTCGGCGAATTGTCATAGACGCCGATGCCGGTGATCTTGCTGCCCGCGGGCAGGTGCAATGGCTCGGCGAGCTCGTAGTTGAACTGCCAGTTGAAGTCGAAGCGCGGCACGTTGAGGATCACCTGGTCGCGACCGTCGGGCCACGTCACAATCCACTTCAAGCTCTTGCCGCGCAGGTGCATATGGGGCGACATCGCGTAGAGCGTGATGGGCTCGGTGATCGGCGTGATACCAATCAGTTCCCAGCTCTCGACATACGGCGGAATATTGGGGGTTGCGCCCCGTCGTCTGGTACTGCCTTCATCAGCGGTGTACTCGATCTCTTTGCCTTCGGCACGATAAAGCGACAGGCCGTTACGGTTGGTGGCGATGGGATCGCCAGCCTGCCTGATGAGCACTTCGTGCGTCACCGGCACCTTGTTGAACCAGATGCCAAGCCGCGTGCGATCTTTTTCAGGTTTGCCAGTCGGGTTGTAGTGCACCTGCCAATTGATGTACTTGCCTGCGGGAATCCGCTTGCCGACGTTCGCCCGATGGGCATCTACGCCGCGACCCGGCACCCATGACAGCAGCTTCGATGCACCCGGCAGTCCCATGCCTCCCGTATTGGGGAGCCCAGCCGAGCCACGGTCGGCGATCACCTTGCCGTCCTTCCCGATCAGTCGGCCGTTGACCAGCGTCGTGCCTTCGGGAATGTCGACGACGAAGACGCCTGCATGATGAACGGCGGCGCGATTGCCCGGACGAATCTCGAGGATCTCGGCAAACCGATCCTCTTCGAAGGGAACCTTCGAATAGAACATCTGCACGCCGAGCTCACCTTCGGCGGGGATTTCGAACTCGACCGGCATCTCCATGACGTAGTCAGGCTCGCGCCCGAACGTCCATCCCTCGGCGAATTTCGGTGCGGGCGGAAGATCCGCGTCAGCACCCCGAGGTGCGCCAGCGTCGACCCACGCCGCGATCGTGTCGATCTGTGCCTTCGACAGACTCGGATCGTTGCGCATCTTCAATCCCTGATCGGGATCAGCACCCCATGGCGGCATCTCGCGGCTGACGACCTTGCTCTTGATCGCCCGCGCCCACGGCCGCACGTCCTCGTACGACAACAACGCCATGGGGGCGACTTCGCCCGGCCGATGGCACTGCGCGCAGTGTTTGAAGACGATCGGCGCGATGTCTTTCGTAAATGTCGGCGAGTTTCGGTGCGGGGCCTGCTGAGAGCTGACACTGCTCGAGTTGGCAACCACGACGGCACAACCGACGGCGACGACCGTGAGCAGACGCTTCATCAACGCCCCCTTGGAAGGCACGAGCCGAGAAACGGTTTAGTGTAACTGCAACTGGGTCGCCGGTCCACGGTCCACGACAAAACTCTGTTAGCCGTAGGCCGTGGGCCGTGGACCGTAGGCTGGGTGACTGACGCCCGGAGTCTACTTCGGCGGACAGGTGTCCGCCACCATCGTCACCGACGTTACGTTCAGCCGGCTGATCGGCGTTGCATGGATTGGCAGGCCCTTGACCACGACCGAATGGTCCCGGTGAGCGGGGAGATCGAAAATCGACACACCGACCAGCCGAAACTCCTTCGTTCCGCCTTTGGCGAGAGAGGCCAGTTCCTTTGCATCAGGAGCATTGGCCGTGCTGGGAACCGGATCGCTGGCATTCACCAATGTCCAGGTGTCTGGGGATGATTCCTTGAGACAGCCGACTACCGCGACAGGATCGATTTTTTCCACTGGTTTTTGAGTGAGGGCTTCTGGCGGCACGACCACCAGAGCGGCAAACACCACACACCACCTCGTCATGCGCGTATCCTACCGGCTGTGATGCGGCTCCGCCAGAGGGTCCGCCTTCGCTCGCTCCGGCACGGTCCGCGAGCTTGGCGAGGAGCGGTAGCGGCGTCGGGATGCCTGGCGCTCATGCTGAGCGTTCAAGCTCGCGCGCACGACCTCGAGCGCACGCAGGTTTCACTCACCTTCGACGAGCGCGGATCGTTCGTGCTCGATATCTCGAATGATCCGGCGTGGTTGCTGCTACGGCTGGAGTCTTTTGCCGGTGGCCACGTACCGCCGGGCCTGACCGCGGACGCGCGCGACGGCCGACTGCTCGCGCTCTCTGGCGTCTTCGTCGATCGCGTCGTGTTGTTCGTCGACGGCCACGAGATCCGACCCTCGACCGCCGAGTATCTGCCGCCGCGGCCCCATGGCAGCGCTGATGCCCTGCCACCTCTCGCGACGTTTCGCCTTCGAGGGCGCATGCCAGGCGACGCGAAAAACCTGCGCTGGCTGTACGGACTTGTAATCGATCCCTATCCGCTGACCGTTCGTCGCGCGGACGGCGGGTCGAACACCGAATGGATTCAGGGATCGAACTGGAGCGGAACTGTTGACCTCTCAGGACAGTTTCGACGAGCGTCGCGATGGGACGTCGCACGGGACTATGCTCGGCTCGGCTACACGCACATCCTGCCGAAGGGACTCGATCACATTCTCTTCGTTCTGGGCCTGTTTCTGCTCAGCGTGCGAGTCCGCCCGATCCTTGTCCAGGTGACGGCGTTTACGATCGCGCACTCCATCACGCTCGCGCTGACTATGTACGGCATCCTCTCACTCCCGTCGCGCGTCGTCGAACCGCTGATTGCGTTGTCGATTGCCTATGTGGCAATCGAGAATCTCGTGACGAGTCAACTGAAGCCCTGGCGCCTTGTGCTGGTCTTCATGTTTGGACTACTCCACGGGATGGGCTTTGCCGGTGTGCTGGCCGATCTGGGTCTGCCTCGCGCCGACTTCGTGACGGCGCTGTTGTCGTTCAATCTTGGTGTCGAGGCGGGTCAGCTCAGTGTCATCGGGATCGCGGCGCTGTGCGTGATCTGGTACCGGCACCGGCCCTGGTATCACCAGCGCGTCGTTGTACCCGCTTCGTTGTTGATCGCGGTGATTGGAGCGTATTGGACACTCACGCGTGCCTTCGCGTGATGACGCACGATGCACGGAAACACGGAAGCACGGAATTCATTTTATGGATCTTTTCTGTGTTTCTGTGCTTCCGTGCATCGTACGTTTTACTGAGACGTCCTCTCCGGCACGAACTTCTGCAGCCGCTGGCCATAGGTATCGGCGGCATAGACTGCGCCGCGAGAATCGACCACGACGCCGTGGACCCAGTCGAACTCGCCCGGTCCGAGGCCTTGCTTGCCCCAGGTGGCCAGAATTTTGCCATCCTTCAGGGAGATCTTGTGGACGCGTTCGCCGGCATGGTCCGCGATATACGCAAAGCCGTCTTTGCCGGCCCGTGAGATCCCGATGTCCCAGGGATTCCAGCCGTCGTTAGCAAACTGCCGGATGAAATTCAGGTTCTTATCGAAGACCTGCACTCGACGGTTCTCGCGATCGACGATGTACATGTTGTCGTCGGCGTCGAGCGCCAGCTTGTGTGGCAGCACCCATTCGCCTGGAGCAGCGCCTTTGTCCGGAGGTCCACCCGCGCCCTTGCCGACCTGTTTGATGAACGCGCCGTTCTTTGAGAACATCGCGACGCGATTATTGCCGTAGCCGTCGGTGACGACGATGTTTCCGTTACGCAGCACGGCGATGCCTGATGGCAGATCGAAATGCGTGGCGTCGTTGCCGCGTTCACCGGTCGTGCCCAGCTGCAAGAGAAACTTGTCGAGTCTTGGACTGAGCTTGACGATGCGGTGCGCGTCGCGCTCGATGATGTAGACGTTGCCTTCCCAATCGACGGCGCCGGAGTGTTGCCAGGACGGATTGATCGTTTTGCCATTGATCTCTTGATCGGCCCCGCTCATCACGAGATTGCCGTCCCGGTCGAACACCATCACCGGCTTTGGTCCGCGATTGAACGCGTAGATACGATCGTTGCGATCGATCGCGAGCCCTGAAATCCCTGGCTGCGTCTGTTGCCCGCCCCCGTCGCCGCTCGTCGCGCCCCCTGGGGGTGTTCCCCGCGCCCGTCGTGCTGCGGCCTGAGCCTCCCGTTCCGCTGGCGGCGGTGGCGGTTGCTTCAGGCCGAAGTACATCCCGTCGGGCAGCTTCGGCCAATTCGAGACGAGACGGTACCCGCCGCCGTCTTGCCCGAGTATCTCCGACGACGACGCACAAAGGCCCATCAAAAGCGTCACGCAAAGCCAGGAGACGTATCTCAGCATGTTTGGTCCCTTCGCGTCCTTCGTTACCTTTGCCGCCTTCGGGTGACGCGCCGCACTATCAGGGCGACGTCTTCCGCCACCAGGGAGTGCCGTAGTTTCTGAACGCCCCATCGCCCTCGGCCACAGTGATCGAGACGCGGTGTGCGAGAGGTGCCGTCAGTCGCATCGTTTGTTTGAGACGCACCGGTTTTCCGCCAACCATGAAGGGTGCGCTCTCGAAATAGATTGTGTAGAACCCGCCAAGGTCGCCGCCGATGGTCCCGTTCTGCGCGTACTTGAATCCGCGGCTGTCGACGACATCGCGGGTCAGCGTCTTCTGGTCCTTCTCGTATCGAATCCGTTCGCGCACGTTGAACTTGCCTTGAGGTCCTGTCGCCTCGGTGACTGCCTCGTACGTCCCAGCGGCACCCGTGTATGTCGTCGTTCCTTCCACACGTCCTGCCGGGCCAAGCGGACCCTCCGGCATGTCCCATTCGAAGGTCCACTTGCCGATGAAGTACATCTCGAAGTCGAAGGGTGGAACCTTGTCGTCCTGTTGGGTGTGCCGACCGAGGTCCGGCATCTGCCCCTTGGGCTGTTGCGGCTGGCTGGGCGGAGCCTGCGCGCCGAGGGATACGGCACCGGCGACCACAAGCATCAGGAGGAAAGGCATTTGCTTCATGGATCAGATGACACTTTATCGCCGATCGGACTGGTGCGACGAATATCACAGGGCGTTCAAAGAGTTCAGGGAAAAGACTTCTCCCTGATCTCCCTGTGAATACCTCAATCCAAGTTGACTCCAAGATTAATCGGGCGGGGTGTCTTGAGACATCTGAAACAGCCCGGCCTCTGCTGCGTCGAGGAGCGATCGCGCGTGTTTGGCATCAGAGGCCGCGACGAAAATCTCGACTGCTCCGAGGCCGTCCAACGTCAGGCCGTGCGTATTTCTCAACGACTCGGCGCGTACGGCTGTCTTGATGCCGGCCGCTTGCAGGAATGCACGCACTTGTTGCGCGTGGAGTTCACCGCTGGCCACGAACACGCGATGCATCTGATCATCCATTGGACGCTCCAGCGCTCGAAGGCGAGCTCCTACGGCACTTGCCACAACAGGTAAATCGAGGCGACGGATCCTACGATTGCTCCACCATAACAAAGGAGATTGACCGCTTCATTCAAATGCTTTATCTGCAACCCGTCATAGAGGGTGTAGCGGAAGCGATGCGCCCAATGAAACAGCGAGAGCGTACAAAGGAGAAACAGGCCGACGCGGGTGAGCGGATGTCGCAGCAGACCGACCAGATGCTCATGGCTCGGCGGTGAAATCCATCCCAAAGGGAAGGCGAGGCCAAACAGGAACACGAGCGCCGGCATCAGCATTGCCGCCAGCACTCCGCCGGCGCTGAAAAGCAGCCAAAGCAACGGTTCGATCGGCAGTCTGCCCATTCAGTCCTCGAACAGAACCCAGATGATGACGGCCGACGCGACGATCCATCCGGCGTAGTTGGACGCAGCGATCCAGAAGCCAGGCACACGCTTGCCCCCCACGTGTGCCACCATCGCCGCGGGGGCCAGATTGAACCAGGTAATCGCGTGAAAGACAATGAAGAACAAGCTGACGAGATTGAGCACCAGGACCAACGGGCTCCTCGACCAGTCGAGGAACAGCTGATAACTCGCGGCGCCCTCACTTACTGCTCGGACCAGAAACAGGAGATAGACGACAAACCAGGCCACGAAGATACTGCTCAGTTCTCGCAGGATGAAGACGAAATACGACCATCGCTGCATCCACCAGAACGTTGATACCCGACGCCGGAGCCATTGCGGGTGGTAGATGGTGTAGCTGGAGCGGTTGCTCATCGCCCACCTCCAGGCATCACGAACGACTTGAGAGTCTCCAGCGCGGCGCTCAACTTGTAGCGCTGGATGGCGCCCGCCGGATCGACGTGTTTCGGGCAGACCTTCGTGCATTCTCCGACGAACGTGCAGCCCCAGATGCCCTGGTGTTGGGAGAGAACTTCAAACCGCTCATGCGCCCCCTGATCGCGCCCATCGAGGTTGTAACGCTGGGCCAGCGCAATCGCCGCTGGGCCGATGAAGTGTGGATCCAAGCCGACAATCGGGCAGGCCGCATAACACAGCATGCAGTTGATGCACATGCTGAATTGTTTGTATTCATCCAACTCTTCAGGCGTTTGCCGATACTCCCCCTCGGACACCGGCCTTTCTTCGTGGCGAATCAGCCAGGGTTTGACACTCGTCAGCTTGCGCATGAAGTCGCCGAGGTCCGTTACGAGATCACGGATGACAGGGAAGTTCGTGAGCGGCTCCACGCGCACGGGCCCCGGAGCGTACTCGGCCAGAAACGTGGCACAGGTCAGCTTCGGCTCGCCGTTCACCGTCATGCCGCAACTGCCGCAAATGCCCATCCGGCACGACCAGCGGTACGACAGGGTCCCGTCAAGATGGTCCTTGACATAGTTGAGGCCGTCCAGAACGACCCAATCCTTGGGGCACGGTACCTCGTATGACTGGAAGGAGGCTTCGGACTCCTCCTCCGGACGGTATCGCGCCACCTGCAGAGTGATTCGGTCGGCCATTGGTCCTTACCTTCCGTAGACTCGCTCGGCGGGGGGCCAGCGGGTGATCGTGACCGGCAGGTACTCCACCCTGCACGATCCATCGGGGTTACGGTGGGCCAGAGAATGCGCCAGGAAGCGGTCGTCGTCCCGAGAAGGAAAATCAGTTCGCTGGTGCGCCCCGCGCGACTCCTCCCGGCGCAAGGCGGAGATGACGATCGCCTCGGCCACGTCGAGCATGTAAGAGAGCTCCAGCACTGACGCGCGCTCGGTGTTGAATGTCCGGCTACGATCTTCTACCGCGACGTTGGCGACGCGCTCCTGCAACTGCCGCAATGTGTCAACGCCCTCGGCCAGAGAGCCGGCCGACCGATAGATGCCGGCGCTCGTCTCCATTGTCTTTTGCATCTCCTGGCGGAGCGTTGCAAGGCGCTCGTGTCCGGTGTGGTGCAGGAGTTCGGCCTCCAGTCGGCGCTGTTCGTCCTTCGCCTGCGCCGCCAGGTTAGGCGACGCATCCTTTTGCTGGGACGCGTACTCTGCGGCAGCCCGACCCGCGCGCGCGCCGAACACGAGCAACTCCGGCAGCGAGTTCGACCCGAGGCGGTTTGCGCCGTTGATGCTGACACACGCGACTTCGCCGGCCGCGTAGAGGCCCGGGAGTGGTGTGGCGCCGTTGATGTCGGTGTGGACGCCGCCCATCATGTAGTGGACTACCGGTCGCACCGGGATGAGCTCTGTGACCGGATCGATGTTCTGGTATTTCAGACACAGCTCTCGCACGAACGGAATCTGCTGGTTGATCACCTTCTCGCCTAGGTGGCGCAGGTCGAGATGCACGACGTCGCCGTACGGCGTCTTGATCGTCCGGCCCTTTTCCACTTCCTTCACAAAGGCCTGCGAGAGACGATCGCGGGGTCCCAGCTCCATGCTGCGGAACACAGGCTTCGGCTCGGGCTTTCCCAGGTTGTAATCCTGCAGGTAACGGTAGCCGTCTTTGTTGACCAGGTACCCGCCCTCGGCGCGTGCCGCCTCGGTAATGAGGATGCCGGTGAACGGCAACCCAGTGGGGTGGTACTGGACGAATTCCATGTCCTTGAGTGGCGCGCCAGCTCGCCAGGCCAGCGCCATGCCGTCACCGTTTTTGATGTTGGCGTTAGTGGTGAACGGAAAGACCTTGCCGCACCCGCCCGTACATAGGATGACTGCCCGAGCTGTGATCCCCTCGATCCTGCCCGACATCAGCTCGATGGCGACGACTCCCTGAACGCGGCCGTCGTCAACCAGGAGCTTGGTCACGAACCATTCGTCGTAGCGCGCAACCGCGCCGTATTTGAGAGAGGTCTGGAAGAGTGTGTGCAGCATGTGGAAGCCGGTTTTGTCTGCTGCGAACCACGTGCGCATCTTCTTCATCCCGCCGAAAGGCCGAACAGCTACGCGGCCATCGGCCTCGCGACTCCAGGGGCAGCCCCAGTGTTCCAGGCGCAGCAGCTCCTTCGGCGCTTCATCGACGAACGCTTCGACCGCATCCTGATCGGGAAGCCAATCTCCGCCGGAGATCGTGTCGTACGCGTGCTCGTCGAGGCTGTCGTCTGGCCGGGCGACCCCCGCGGCGCCGCCCTCGGCTGACACCGTGTGGCTGCGCATCGGGTAGACCTTGGAGACGACCGCTATGCTCAGCCTCGGGTTGGCTTCAGCGATGGCGATGGCGGCGCGCAGACCCGCCCCCCCGCCACCCACGAGCACGACGTCATGCGTGGGACGCACCGTTATTCCTTCGACTGGAGGTCCTCCATCAGGACCTTGCCGTCATGACGTACCACTCTGGAGCTCATGCTGCCGTCGTGGTACTCGTGACGGATGGTGCGGCAACCGCAAGCGTAATCCAACTCCTCTGTAATCAAAATCTCCTCGTCCCGATCCAGGCAGCGCTCCCCGTCCACAATCAGTCCACATGGTGCCTGCTGACTCTTGAAGCTAGAGGTCGTGAGCGGCATCGTTCCTCCTTCCCAGATCTTTGCCTTCGTCGAAAGTTTTACGGTCGTCGGGACTCGGTTCCCAGCAACCTTACTGCTGACTCGTTGTCGCGGAGTCCGGCAGCGCGAACGCGAGGTATTCACCCGAATACGCGCCACCACTCACGGCAACGACAATGTACTGACGGCCCGCAACCGAATAAGTCATGGGTGACCCGCTCTGCTGCGCGGGCATCCAGACCTCGCCGACCTGTTGGCCGGTCTTCTTGTCATAGGCCCTCAACATCGCGCCACGGGGGCGGCTTGGCGTCGACGTAATCTGCGAGTCGCCCATGATCACCAGCGTTTTCGTGACGAGCAGTCCGACGCCAGATGTCCCGGCCTGGCCCGTTTTCGGGATGCTCATCCCTTTGAGCGCCGGGTGGGAGCGGACGTTGTCCGGGGTGTCGCCATGCGGTGTCTGCCACTCGACCTCGCCGCGATCGAGATTGATGGCCGCAAGCAACCCGTACGGCGGCTTGACGATGGGTAGTCCTTGCACCTGCAATCCCACAACGGCGCCGGCAAAGGAGGCGGGTGCCGCGGGTGCCGCGGGTGCGGCGGGTGCCGTAGGTGCCGCGGCCGCTGCCTCACGTGCGCGTTCAGCGGTGCGCGGCGAGTCCGCCGCACAGCAGTCGCCGGGTCCCAACACTTCGCGGAAGGGCTGACCGGCGATGCCGGAGACGTACCGGATGTCTGAAAACTCTTTCGGCGGTGCCACGATTGATCGGATGCCGGGAGTATTTCCGGCGGGGGCAAACGCGACATGCAGCTCAGGGTCGTACCCGCCACCAGGCCAATTCGTAGCGGTGCCTCCGGTGATTGACCCAAGCACGCCCTTGACGTTGCCTTCGACGGGCGGAGCGAACGGTGTGGGCCACCACTTGTAGCTTTTGAGGCGCTCGAGAGCCTCGGCGCGGATTTCCGGCGTGAAGTCGATGAGGTCATTCGGCACGTCGAGGAAGTTGCGCGCGTAGCGCAGCTTCTCGGGCGGATGTGGCTGGGTGGGCGCGTACCACTCGCCCGGCACTTCGCCTTTCGGCACGGGCTTTTCTTCGATTGGCCAGATCGGTTCGCCGGTCACACGATCGAAGACATACAACCACGCAGTCTTGCTCGGCACTGCCACGACTTTGCGAGGCCGGCCGTTCACGGTGACATCTGCAATCAACGGGGCCGACGACATGTCGAAATTCCAGATCGGGTGATGCACGAACTGAAAGTGCCACTTCCGCTGTCCCGTTTTGAGATCGACCGCGACGAGGCTCTCGGCGAACAGATTGTTCCCGGGGCGATGACCGCCGTAATAGTCAGACGAAGGCGTTTCCACGGGCAGATAGGCCAGGCCCAGATCTTCGTCCACGGTGATCTGGGTCCAGACTCCGACGTTGCCATTGGTGGCCCAGGACTCGCCGTGCCAGGTGTCATTGCCGAATTCGCCGGGTCGCGGAATGGTGTCGAACTGCCAGATTTTCTTGCCGGTTCGCACATCGAATGCGCGCACGAGACCCTTGGTGTTGTCATGCGTTTCCACGGTGGCGCCTTCACGCATCGCGGAGCCGATGATCGCGAGGTCCTTCACGATGATCGGGGTAGAGTGAATCCCGATTTCGCCAGTCTCCAGATCGATTGGCCGTCCACGTCCTTTCACGACGCCGACCTTGAGATCCACGATGCCTTTGTCGCCGAACGACTGAATGGGCTGGCCTGTCCTGGCATTGAGGGACACGAGGCGGTAACCCGTCGTGACGTACAAGATGCGCTCGTCGCCTTTGCCATCAGTCCAGTACCAAACGCCACGGCCAGATAGCTGTCGCGGCGCCACCGCCGCACGCTTGCCTTCGCGCATGCTGTGCACCCAGAGCAGCTCGCCTGTTTTTGCGTCGAGCGCAATGACCGATCGCCGCGTGCCACCGGTGGTGTAGAGCACGCCGTTGATCATGAGCGGCGTCCCTTCGAGTTTGTATTCCGGGAATGGGCCGAGGTTGTCGGTCTTGTAGCGCCACGCGACTTCGAGCTTGCTGAAGTTGGATGCGTTGATCTGATCGAGCGGCGAGTAACGTGTGCCTTTGAGGTCGCCGGTGTAGTGCGGCCACTCTCCCTTGGTGGTGCTCGGCTGCCCCGCGGCCTGACCCGAAAGGCGAGGCGGCACCCATACCAAGGAGACCGCCACCAACAGACCCGCCGAGACCATCCGAGAAAGGCTTCTCGTCATGGCGCACTCCTTCTAAGGATGTGATGTGCCGCGCATTGTAGATCGGGTGGCCCCCTGCGGGTAGGACCGCTTCGCGGTGGGACCAGCACTGCTGGTGGGAAGGCACGAGCGTTCTTGCTAGCGGACCGTCCAGAACGTGCCGGTCAACTCGAGCCTGGCAAAAAGCGCTTCCACCTCCTCGACTGTGGGTCGGCGCCACTCGGGTGCACCGCGGTCCGCCGAGAACCATGCCTGGGCCAGGCGCCACGCCTGATCGAGCCTCAGCACCGCGCCCCTGGGCAGCGCCCACTGAGCACACCAGCGATCGACATGCTCTTCAGACCTGAAGAGCAGCATCGTCCTTCATGTGTAGACAATGTCGTGCCACCAGCGGGCGGCTGGCACCGCGAAATGGATGATGCTCGTGGAGTCCTGGGGGTGGTCAGGCGACACGTCGAGCGTGATTGCTTCGCCGCAGCACCCGCAGCCCGTGATGACTCTCGCGGGCTGGCGAAGCATGATTGGCACGCCCAGCGCATCCCACGCGCAGTTGGCAAACGACGTGTGACGCGTGGTCTCGACGACGAACGGAGTCGGGACCGTCGAAAAGGGCGGCGCCATGAGAATTTCGCCCGTTTCGGGTTGCAAGACCAAGACGCGGCCCTCGGCGAGACGCCGCAACGCTGCGCGGATCTCCGTGTCCGACGAAGTGGCAGCCACCGACAGCGCTGCGATTGTCGGTGGATGCCCATACAAGTTGGTGTGTTCGTAAACGATTCGGCGAACGTGCGCGTCGAGCTCGGCCACGCCGGTACTTTACCGGACTCGCTTTGCTCGTAGGACTCGCTTCGCTACGCTCGCTCGTGGGACTCGCGGCTTCGCCGCTCATGCGGGCCGCGGCCGTTCGGCCGCGGCTCATGCCGGCGGGACTAAAGGCCGGCCCCCCCGTCCCACGCACCTCTAGTACGTAGCGCGGGACTTTAGTCCCGCGATCGAGGGGCGGGGCCGAATGGCCGAGCGCCTACGAGGCCGCGTAGCGGCCGAGTCCCACGAGCGCGCGTTAGCGCGCGAGTCCTCGGAGTCACTCCGCCCGCAGGCCCTCCACCGGATCCACCCTCATCGCGCGCACAGCGGGCGGGATACACGCAATGAGCGCAGCCACCAGCAACACACCGCTCGCCGTCAACGTCGAACTGACGTCACCCGGCGACACCTCATACAGCACGCGCGTGAGGACGCCCTCAGCGACGCGAATAACGACCAGTCCTATCGCAAGGCCGATGACGACGAGGATCGCGCTTTGACGCACGACGAGACCGCCAACGCTCACTGGCTTCGCCCCGAGAGTGAGCCTGATGGCCAACTCGCGCGTTCTGAGCGCCACTGACCAGGAGAACAGCCCATAGACCCCAAGCGCGGCGAGCAGACCCGCCAGTCCGCCGAAGAAGACCAGGATGGTCATCAGCAGTCGTGGCTCGGCGGTGCGCTTGCTGAATCGCTCGCCCCAGGTTTGCACGGTTGCCATGGGAACGTTTGGCGCCGCGTTCTTCAACCCCGTGCGAATGGCCGCGAGCGCCGTGCCCGTGTCGGCAGCGCGCACGGCCAGGAACAACTCACGGAATGGAAACTGTCGCGTGGAGAAGTACAGGGCCGGTTCCACTGTTTGCCCGAGTGGCACGTTCCGCACATCGCGGATGACGCCGACGATTTCGTACCGCGTCGGCGGCAGGTGGGGCAGTTGCTGCCCCGGAGGCGGCGCCGGCCGCGCGCGAATCAAGTTCAATCCGAGCGGCCCGATCCCTGTTGTTGACGATGTGATCACTCGACCCACGGCCGAACCACTGAGGAACCGTTTCGCGAACGTCTCGTTGACGATGACGACTGGCGCGGAAGTCGGCATGTCGAACGCTTCGAACCCGCGGCCGGCCGCCATTTGCGCGCCGAGCGCATCGAAATACCCTTCACTGATGCTGTGATATTGCACTTGCGGCGCGTCCTCTGGACGGGCCGGCGGAGGCTCGCCGTCGATACCAAAGCCCCCGCGCCAGCCAACTTCGAGCGGAAGGAAGTTCGAACCTCCCACAGCCTGTACGCCTGGTTGCTGACGGATCTGCTCGATGATGGCGGCATGCGTCTCGCCCACCACGCGCCATGAGTTGAACGCGGTGCCCGAGAGCTGGACCGTGGTCGTGACGACGTGATCGGCATCGACTCCGGTCGGTGTTTCCGTCATGCGTCCAACCGTTCTCACCAGCAGCGCCGAGCTGACCAGCAACGCGCACGCCAGCGCGACCTCGCCCGCCACCAGCACCGAATAGATTCGACGCGCTCCGCGTGAGCTCCCACGTTCGCCTGATTTGAGATCCGTCGTGAGCTGGCTCCGCAACAGCAGCAGCGCTGGAACGAGCCCAAAGAAGAGCGTGGTCACCGCGACGACCACAAGACCAAGGCCGAGGGCGCGGAAATCAACGGTCGCCTCATCCAGGCGTGGAATGTCGAGGGGGGTGAGGCTTTGGATTACAGGCAGGGCGGCGATCGTCGCAACGATGCCGATGACCGCGCCGACAACGGAGAGCACCAGGCTCTCGGCGAGGAGTTGGGTGACTAGCTGACGCGGGGCCGCGCCCATCGCGATGCGTACGGCAATCTCACGTTCACGAGACAGTGCCCGCGTGAGAAGCAACGACGCCACGTTCAGACATCCAATCACCAGGAGTAGGCCAACGGCGCCGAACAGCACCATCAGCGCTGGACGGTAATAGCCAAGCTGCTCGTCGAGCAGGGGGATCAGCCGCGTGGCCCATCCCTTGTTGGTCCGGGGAAACTGGCCTTGCAACTGGAGTGCGAGGGTCTCGACGGCACTCTGTGCCTGATCGAACGTCGTCCCGTCTGAAAGACGCCCGACAGCTTCCATGAAATGCGCCGCTCGACTGTGTTGGGTGAGATCCCACCGCAGCCGCTGCCAGACGTCGATGTCGTCCGGATAGTGAAACTTTGGCGGCATCACGCCTACGACTGTGTACGGCGTTCCGTTGAGCGTGAGTTGCTTTCCGACAATCGACGGATCACCGCTGTACCGTGTCCGCCAGAGCCGATCGCTGATGACTGCGACGAGCTCGTTCTGGACGAACATCGGACCGTCCGCCGGAAATCCGGCGCCAATTTGAGGGCGAACGCCGAGCACCGCAAAGATGTTGCCGCCGACTTCGATCGTGTTTACCCGGACCGGGTCCAGCCCCGGATCGACGAGATTCACGCCGGGCCGCCACCATGCCGCGGCATCCGTGAATACGGGCAGGCTGCGATAGTCCATGAAGTTCACGGGCGATATGGGATCGTGCGCCAACCCCTGCTCCGTGTTGGTGTCCCAGAACGTCACTAGCTTGTCGGGTCCGGCGTACGGCAGTGGTCGCAACACCACGGCGTCTATGACGGTGAAAACCGTCGTGGCGGCGCCGGTGCCGAGGCCTAGCACCAGCACGGTCACCAGAGCAAATGTCGGGTGCTGGCGAAACTGACGAAAGGCCATTCGAATGGCGCTCATCACGGACAGGCTCCTTCCCTTCGAAGCACGAGCTGCAGCGTCTGCGTCGCGTGCAAATGAACGCCGCGAGTCGCGCGACGCGTGGCGTCGCAGCATCGCGAGCGCGGATTCCTCGAGCGCCACGACCGCGCGCGACCGGGCCTCGGCATGCGAAAGGCCCTCAGCACGCGCCGCGGTGTAGAGATCGTCGAGATGAAGCGCAATCTCGTCGACCGTCGTCTGTGGCAGGTTTACACCGGACCGCTCAGCGTGGTGTCGCACAAGCACGCGCCAGTCTTGTGATTGGAGTTCAGGTGCCATGTTCTCGGCGTGCCTCAGGCAGGCTTCAGACCTGCGACCTGTGTGAGCGCCACGATGAAGCGGCCCCACTCTTCGCGCTGCGCGGCCAGCACCGTCCGGCCGCCGTCGGTGAGCCGGTAGTAGCGCCGGCGTCGCTGTCCGGCGCGTTCCACCCAGCGGCCGCGAATCCAGCCGCGTTCCTCGAGCCGGTACAACGTCGCGTAGAGCGATGCCAGCGTGAACCTGAGTGTCCCACCGGAGCGGTCTTCGATCCGCTTCGCGATCTCGTACCCGTGCAACGCCTGTTCGTCGACGAGGGCAAGGATGAGGAGATCGGCGCTCCCTTTCTTGGCCGAGTCGATGGCTGTGCGATCGATTAGACGAGTGACCATATATAGGAAAACATAATATAGGACAACTGAGCGTCGAGGGGTTGGACGTGTCCGGGTCGCGGAAGGTTGGCGAATCACGTCCCACGCGACCCGAATCAGGGATTCTGCTCGAGTCGCGCGAGGATGTGCAGGATGATCCAGGCGAGGACGACGCTGATCGCGGCCGGTCCGAGCCGGCCGAGCCCGGTGGCGAGACCGACAGCCGCCGTCAGCCAGATCCCCGCGGCAGTCGTGAGCCCCTGGATTTCACGGTCGTTGCCGTCTTTCAGGATCGCACCCGCTCCAATGAACCCGATGCCCGCCGCCACGCCTTGAATCACCCGCGTGACATCGCTCGAGGACATGCCCGCTTCCAGCGGGGCCAGGACGAATAGTGCCGAGCTCACCGACACGAGCATATGCGTCCGTAGCCCGGCCGACTTGCCCGTTCGCTCGCGCTCGTACCCGATGATCGCACCCAGAAGCGCCGCGATCACGAGGCGAACGAGCAAGCGCGTCGTCTGAACCACATCCGGAATGCCCGATGCCAGTTCGCTCACGAGAATTTCCATGGGTTAAGAGTAAACTCTGCCGCTCTCGGATTCGTCACATCCTCCATGTCTAGCGCCCGCCTGGCGTTTCGTACGCTCTTCAAGACTCCTTTCGTTACCACCGTCGCGATTATCTCGTTGGCGTTGGGAATCGGCGCGAATGCGGCAATGTTCTCGCTGTTCCACCAGATACTGTTGCGCCCGCTCCCGGTGCAGACGCCGGATCGGCTGGTCAATCTCGGGGCGCCCGGGCCGAAGCCGGGCTCGATCTCCTGCGGTGATGCCGGCGACTGCAGCTTCGTCTTCAGCTACCCGATGTTCAAGGATCTCGAGCGGGTCCAGCAGGTCTTCACTGGCGTGGCCGCACATCGATCCTTCGGCGCCAATCTGGCCTACAAGGGGCAGACGGTCAATGGCGAAGGCATGGCCGTCTCGGGCAGCTATTTTCAGGTGCTCGGTCTCAATGCCGCGCTCGGGCGGCTCCTCGGGCCCGAGGACGACCGGAACGTCGGCAACCACTTCGTCGCCGTGCTCAGCCACGCCTTCTGGACAACGCGGTTCGCCGCCGATCCGAACGTGCTGAACGAAACGATGATCGTCAACGGGCAGGGGATGACTATTGTCGGCGTCGCCCCGGCCGGCTTCGACGGCACCACGCTCGAGTCGAAGCCGCAGGTGTTCGTACCGATCACCATGCGCGGGCTGATGGATCCGGGCTTCAATGGCTGGGAGAATCGGCGCAGCTACTGGGCCTATCTCTTCGCGCGCCTGAAGCCGGGGGTCTCCCTCGAGCAGGCGGCCACCGCGATCAACGTGCCCTATCGCGCCATCATTCACGACGTCGAAGCCCCGCTCCAGCAGGGCCTGAGCGACCAGACGATGGCGCGGTTCAGGGCCAAGCAGCTCACGGTGGAAGAAGGCTATCGCGGACAGAGCGGCATGCACAAGGAAGCACGCATCCCGCTCCTGCTGCTGCTGGGCGTCACCGGCTTCGTGCTCCTGATTGCCTGTGCCAACATCGCGAACCTGCTGCTCGCGCGCGCGGCCAGCCGGGCGGCGGAAATGGCGGTACGCCTGTCGATCGGGGCGAACCGGCGGCATCTGATCATACAGTTGCTCACCGAATCGGTGCTGCTTGCGATTCTCGGCGGGATCGGCGGGCTGCTCGTCGCCGGCTGGACACTCTCGCTCATCGTGTCGATGCTGCCCGCCGAGGCGGTCAACACGATCAGCGTTGCGATCGACGCGCCGCTGATGATCTTTGCCGCGGCGATGTCGCTCGGCACCGGCCTGTTCTTCGGGCTGTTTCCGGCGCTGCACAGTACGCGGCCGGATCTGGTGTCTACGCTGAAGAACCAGGCGGGTCAGCCTTCCGGCGCGCGCGCGGCGAAGCGGTTCCGCACGTCGCTGGCGACGGCGCAGATTGCGCTGTCGATGGCGCTGCTCGTCTCGGCCGGCCTGTTCATCAAGAGCCTGGTCAACGTGACGCGCGTCGACCTCGGCCTGCAGCTCGATAACGTCGTCACCTTCGGCGTGTCGCCGGAGCTCAATGGCTACTCGGCCCCGCAGACGATTGCGTTCTTCGAGCGCGTGGAGGACGGGCTGGCGGCGGTGCCGGGAGTGACGGGCGTGACGGCGGCGAGAGTGCCGCTGCTCGCCGGCAGCAACTTTGGCAACAGCGTGCACGTGCAGGGATTCGACGCGGGTCCTGATACGGACACCAATGCCAGCCTCAATCAGATCGCTCCGGGCTATTTCCGCACGCTCCGCGTCCCGCTGCTCGCCGGGCGCGAGTTCACGCGTGCCGACGCGGCATCGGCGCCGAAGGTCGCCATCGTCAACGAAGCGTTCGCGAAGAAGTTCAATCTCGGTCGCGACCCGGTTGGCAAGCGCATGGACGACGGGGAGGAGCGGACGCTCGACACGGAGATCGTCGGCCTCGTCGCGGACACGAAGTACAGCGAGGTGAAGCAGGTCGTGCCGCCGCAGTTCTTCATTCCCTACCGCCAGGTAGACGAGGTGGGCAGTATCACGTTCTATGCGCGGACTTCGCTTGATCCTGAAGCCCTGCTGTCGGCGATGCAGCCAGTGGTGGCGAAGCTCGATCCGAACCTGCCGCTCGAAGATCTGCGAACGATGCCGCAGCAGATCCGCGAGAACCTGGTCCTCGATCGCCTGATGAGCACGCTGTCGGCCGCGTTTGCGATTCTCGCGACGCTGCTCGCCGCCATCGGGCTGTATGGCGTGCTCGCTTACACCGTGGCGCAGCGCACTCGCGAGATTGGGTTGCGGATGGCGCTTGGGGCCGATGGCGCGCGCGTGCGAGGCATGGTGTTGAGGCAAGTCGGATGGATGACCGTGATTGGCGCCGTCATCGGTCTCGCGGCGGCAGTTGGCCTCGGGCAGCTTGCTCAGTCGCTTCTCTTCGAGTTGCAGGGTCACGATCCGATCGTCCTCGCGGGGTCGGCGGTCGTGCTGGGCGGGGTGGCGATCGGCGCCGGATTGATTCCGGCGCGTCGCGCGTCGCGGATCGATCCGATGCTGGCTCTCCGGTATGAATAGGACTCGCGGCTTCGCCGCTTCGTTGGACTCGCTCGCCTGTGGCTCGCGAGTCGCACGAGCGCAGTGAGTCCTTCCTGGGCCCAGCGTCCCGCAACCGGACAGCCCCTCGGCGACCACGGACGACTTCGTTGTAAATATCTCAATAAACACGCGGGATTTCGCGGGTACGTCGCTTGCAACCCAAGCGGTCGCGAGGTGTCTGTGGGATCTGACCTGCGCTACGCATGGCGCGCCATCTGGAAAAGCCCGGCGACCACTTTGGGCGCGATGCTCGCGCTCGCGCTTGGTCTCGGCGCAACGACGGTGATTTTCGGGCTGCTGAACGCGGTGCTGCTGCGGCCGCTGCCGTATCCACACCCCGAGCGGCTCGTTGAAATCTTCGGGACAGTGCAGCGCGAGAGCGTCGAACGCCGTGGCACGTCCTATCCCGATTACTTCGATTGGCGCGATCAGTCGAAGTCGTTCGACGGCATGTCCTCGTGGGATTCGAGAGGGTTCATCGTGTACGGCGCGGGTGAACCTGAGCTCGTCAACGCCGAGGTCGTCGACGGACCGTACTTCGAGCTGCTTGGTGTGCAGCCCATAGCGGGCCGCATCTTTCAGAACACGGACCATCGCGCGGGCGCCGCGCCGGTCGCGGTGATCGGCGAGCGATTCTGGGAAGAGCGTTTCGGCCGCTCCAGCGAGGCCATCGGCCGGACACTGCAACTCGATTCGCGAGTCTTCACGATCGTCGGGGTTGTCCCGGCTCGCTTCCGTGGACGTTCCGATCAGGCGACCGTGTGGACGCCGGTTCACTCGTCGGAGCCGCAACAGACACTGACCCAGCGCGGGAACCGCGGGTTCCCCGCGCTGGCGCGGATCAAGGAGGGCGTCACGATACAGGCGGCACAAGCGGAGATGACGGCAATCTGCGCGCAACTGGAACGCGCGTACTTCGCGACGAACGAAAAGCGCTCCGCGGAAGTGTCGCCCCTCGCGAACGAAGTCTTTCAGAATGTGCGTCCTGCCGTGTCGCTCTTGTTTGGCGCGGTCGCGTTGGTGCTCCTGATCGCCTGTGCCAACGTGGCGAGCCTGCTGCTTGCTCGCAGCGAGGCCCGGCGACGAGAAATGTCGCTCCGCCGCGCCATTGGCGCGGAGGACCGCCAGCTGGTGCGCCTCCTGCTGATTGAGAGCGCGCTGCTCGTGGCGCTTGGTGGCGGACTCGGGTGGGTTCTGGCGCAGTGGACCGGCGACGCACTGCTGGCGCTGAGTCCGGTCCAACTCCCAAGCTTCGCACTGCCGGACACCGACTGGCGGACGCTGGCGTTCGTCTCGATCGTTGGCCTGCTGACAACGGTTGGTATTGGATTGACGCCCTTAGGAAGCCTTGGGGGAGGCTCGCTCGCGCAGTCCTTGCGCGAGGGCGCGGTGGCGTCACGTGGGGCTGGCCGCGTGTCGACGCTCCGCTTCATCGTGATTGGCGAGGTGGCCGTTGCGGTGGCATTGCTCGTCGGGGCGGCGCTGCTGGGCCGCAGTTTTTCAGCCCTCCTTGATTTTGATCCTGGCTTCAGGCCCGAAGGTGTGTTGTCCATGCGCGTGCAGCTGCCTCTGCCGCCGGCAAATGCGGACCCTTCCGTTCCAGCGGTTGCGCCGGCAGATGGCGCCGGAGCATTGGCCTTGCTCGATTCACTCCGCGCCGTGCCCGGCGTTCGCAGTGCAAGCTTTACGACTTCGATGCCGCTAGCAGACGCCGGCGCCATTTTTTACTCCGCCGAGGGCATGTCAGTCGTCGATGCGACGAATCGCCCGCGTGCCTACGTCCATCGGATCACTCCCGGACATTTTGAAACGCTGGGGATCCGGATCGCCGAAGGACGCGACTTTTCATCCAGCGAGATGAGCTCCGACAGTTCGGCGGTGATTGTCAGCAGGAAAGTTGTCCAGCGTTTCTGGCCTGGCGAGAGCGCCCTGGGCCGCCGAATCAAACCTGGTGACCTGACATCGAAAACGCCGTGGCTCACGATCGTTGGTGTGGTAGACGAGACGAACCTGCGTGGCATCCCACGAAATCCTACGGCGGATCCTGACCTTTACTTTCCATTCAATCTGCGCGCGCGACGCTTTGTGGTACTGCTGAGGACCGATGGCGATCCAGCAGCGGTTGCTGGCGCTGCCCGCGCCGCTGTGCAACAGGCGGAACCTGGAATTGCCGCGTTCAGCGTGGAGCCGCTGGAGACGCTCGTCGCGACCCAACTCGCGCCTGCCCGTTTTCTCAGTTGGCTGACCGGCGTGTTTGCCGCGATTGCACTGACGCTGGCCGTCATTGGGATCTACGGCATGTTGTCGGTACTGGGTCCGGCGGCGCACCTCGGAAATCGGGATCCGCGCAGCGCTTGGCGCCAACAGATTCCAGCTCCTGGGCCTCGTGGTCGGCCAGGCGCTGGCCATGGCAGCTACTGGCGTCGCGGTAGGCGCCGTACTCGCCGCCGGCCTCACGCGATTCATCGAGGCTCAGCTCTATGCCGTACAGCCGATGGACTGGGTGTCGTTTGCAGTGACAACGGCTGTGATGCTGACTTCTGCCCTCGTCGCCAGCGTTGCACCGGCGTTGAAGGCGCTCGGCCTCGATCCGGTTGTGGCGTTGCGGTCCAACGCGGGATAAGGGTTCCGGGTTTCTTCATTCACCCGGCGGCTTGGCCGGTTCAGGTGCGTGCTGCGGATGCTGCGCGCCCCGATGACACGTGTAGCAAGTCACCTGATAGCCTTTCTCGGGGGCATCGGGCATGGCTTTAGTGATCTGGCCATTGATGTCGCCTGCCATCTGAATCATCATCCGCGCGGTCTGCTTGGTCGGCTTCGTATCCGCGGTGAAGTCGAACTTGTCCAGTGGAAGGCCCTCTTCGCCCACATGGCAGAATTGGCATCGGACGCCCAGCGCCCGCGTGAAGTTCTTCATCGCCGTGATGAGGACGTCGGGGCGCGTGTCTTGTGGAAAGACCTGGAGATTGACGAACTTGTCGGGCGGAAACTTCTGCTGCGCCGGGAGCGACGCGCCGCTCATCATCAGAACAACGGTAAGAACCCCGATCGATAAGCGTTTCATGCGTGTCCTCCATCGCGTTGTTGCGTTTTGTTTGTGTCTTGCGCCTTATTCCTCTCGGCCGCCCTAAAGGGTGGTGCCTTTTGCCTTTCGCCTTGTGCCTTGCGCCTTATGCCTTGTGCCTTCTCGCTTTTCTCTACATGTACACTAATGCCCAGTGCCGTTTGCGCTGCTCCTCATCCTGTTTTTTGCGTCCGGCGCTTGCGGGCTGATCTATCAGGTTCTGTGGCTCCGGTTGCTCTCTCTAGTCTTCGGGGTGACGGTTTACGCGGCCAGTACCGTGCTTGCGGCGTTCATGGCCGGGCTGGCACTCGGTAGTGCGCTTGCAGGCCGCATTGTCGCGCGAACTGGTCGGCCCCTGCTGGTGTTTGGGCTCGCGGAGATTCTGATTGGCCTTTCGGCGCTCGCGACCCCGGTCGCACTCGATCTCGCCTCGGCCGTTTATCAACGCCTGTATCACGTGAGTCCGGGATCGCTCACCGTCCTGACGAGTGCTCGGCTCGTCATAAGCTTCGCCGTTCTGCTCGTGCCAACCCTGTTGATGGGATTGACCTTGCCCGTATTGAGCGCGTCGTCCCTTGTCCAGGGTCTGCGATTTGGCGCGCGCGTGAGCGCGTTGTACGCCATCAACACCGCTGGCGCAGTGACGGGCGCGGTGCTCACCGGCTTCTACCTGATTGGCGCGATCGGCATCGAGCGATCGTTCTGGCTCGGGGCGGTCATCAACGTCAGCGTCGGCATTCTGGCGGTGATGCTCGAGCGGCGGGTTCGCGTCGAGCAGTCGGCAATCGCGGACGAGCCCGACACGGCCCCGACGACTTCGGCATCCCAGCTGACGTCAACCGCTTTCACGATCGGCCTCGTCGTCGCCATCTCAGGGCTGGTCGCCCTCGCACTCGAGATTCTCTGGTTTCGAATGCTGGTGCAATACCTCGCGGCAACGGCCTACGCGTTTACCACGATGCTGGCCACCGTGCTCGCCGGGATCGCGCTCGGTGGCGCAATTGCGGCGCGAGCGCTTCGGCGCACTCGTGACTGGATCGCCTGGCTGGCCTACACGCAAATGGCCACTGCCTGTACCGCGCTTGGCTCCGCGATCTTTCTGGGATGGAGCTACGGCGCCGGATGGCGAACGTCGGGCGCCCCCCAGGCGAGCGCAGCGGCGATTCTGCCTGTCACCATACTGATGGGTTTTGCATTCCCGATTGCGATTCGCATTGCCGCGACGCCCTCCGCCGGTGATCAGGCAGCCGCGATTGCACGTCGAGTCGGTCGACTGTATTCGTTGAACGTGCTGGGCGCCATCGCGGGCGCCCTCATCGGCGGCTTTCTGCTCGTGCCGCTCTTCGGCACCCGCCGTTCGCTGATTACCCTCGCCGCGGTGTACGGTGCGAGCGCGGCCTTACTCGTGGCGCATCATCCACGACGGCGACGCCTGTTGGGCGCGCTGGCCGCTGCCTCGATCGTATTTGTCACACTGGCGGGTCGAGTGCCCGATCCCTTTGCAGCCGCGTATTCGCGTCGCTACGGCGATGACATGCGCGAGTTCTGGCGCGAAGAGGGCGTCCAGACGGCGGTCAGCGTGCACGCCAGTGAATTCCGTCGGTCGCTCTATCTGGATGGGCTTCATCAGGCCAACGACACCCCTGACATGGTGCGTTTGCATCGCATCATCGGTCACTTACCGATGGTGCTGCACCCGTCTCCGGCCGACGCACTCGTGATCGGTCTGGGCGGGGGTGCCACGAGCGGCGCGGTGAGCCAGCATCGCGTTCGCCTTCAGATCGTCGAGTTATCCGAGAGCGTGCGACGCGCCGCGCGATTTTTTGCGCACATCAACTATGACGTGCTGAACCAGCCCAATGTGCGGGTACTCGTGGACGATGGTCGCAACTTCCTGCTGCTGTCGGGCGAGAAGTTCGACGTCATCACAGCGGATCTCATTCAACCGATTCACGCGGGCGCCGGCAATCTGTATTCTCAGGAGTACTTCACTCTCGTCCGCGGGGCGCTGAAGCCAGATGGCATTGTGTTGCAGTGGATCGGTCATCGGCCCCCAACGCAGTACGGGCTCATCATGCGCACGTTCCTCGACGTGTTTCCGCACACGACACTCTGGCTCGACGGAAACCTGATGGTAGGTTCGATGGCACCGTTGCACCTCGATCCAGCGACGCTGGCATCGAAGCGTGCCGATCCACGGACTGCCGCAGCGCTCGATGACATCGGCCTTACTTCATACGAGGTGCTGAAATCCTGGTACATGGCTGGCGCGGACGAGATGCGGCGATTCGTGGGCCCGGGACCGCTGCTCACCGACGATCGTCCGCTGCTCGAGTACCATCGTTCGCTCCCTGACGACAACCGCCAGCTGGATCTTAGCGGGCTCACCAGCAACCTCGCCCAGATCATTCAGTGACGCCGCCAACGCTCTCCATCAAGACCCTGTTTCTCGATGCTGGTGGTGTGCTCTGTTATCCCGCATGGGCCCGCGTCAGCAAGGCGTTGGCCACTGAGGGTATTGACGTGTCCCCCGCTCGGCTCGCACAAGCAGAACCCCTCGCAAAACGAGACATCGACGAAGCCTCGGTGATTGGCGCGACGACAGACGCGGGACGAGGGTGGCTCTATTTCAACAAGGTGCTCGACCGCGCTGGTGTGCCACTATCGGAAGCGACTGATGCCGCGCTTGCCATGCTGCGCGAGTATCACCGCGCCGAGAATCTGTGGGAGGAAGTTCCGAGCGACGTCAAACCGGCCCTGGCTGGCCTGAAGGGCCTCGGGTTGACCATGGTGGTGGTCTCGAACGCCAACGGCCGGCTGCGTTATCTGTTCGATCGCCTCGATTTGACACGGTACTTCGACATCGTTCTCGACTCACACGAGTGGGCGGTAGAGAAGCCGGATCCACGTCTTTTTCGGATCGCACTCGCGCAATCGGGAAGCGTCCCGGAATCCACAGCGCACGTCGGGGACCTCTACCATATTGATGTGGTCGGCGCCCGCAATGCGGGCTTGCGCGAAGGCGTACTTCTTGACCCAGCTGACCTTTATCCCAACGCTGATTGCCGTCGCATCAGAACTTTGGCCGAGCTTGTGGCGGTGATCGATTCGCGGGGCTAGACCTACCGGCCCAACTCGTGGCACGCGGCTTGATAGATCTCTCGAGGTTCATCGAGGAGGTCATCGTGGCACGACCCATCTGGCGCGGCAGCCTTTCGTTTGGGCTCGTCGCTATTCCGGTTCAGTTGCACACAGCGGTTCGGGAGAACCGTCCCAAGTTCAGGCTGCTGCATGCGAAAGACAAATCGCCGATCAAATACGAACGCATCTGCCAGCGAGACGGGAAGTCTGTCGCCTGGGAGGATCTGGTCAAGGGATACGAATACCAGCGCGGTCGATTCGTCGTTCTCACCAAAGAAGATTTCAAGGCTGCGACCCTCGAAAAGGACCGTCGCGTGCAAGTCACGGACTTCGTCCCGGACGAGTCGATCGACGACCGGTACTTCGACCAGCCGTACTACCTTCTTCCCGACAAGGGCGGCGAACACGCCTACGTTGTTTTTCGCGACGCCCTGCGGGAGACCGGCCGCATTGGCATTGGCAAGGTGGTCCTGCGCGATCGCCAGCATCTCGTTGCAGTCGAAACTCTCGGCGATCATCTCGTGCTGACCATGATGCGATTTGCCGACGAGATGGTCGAAGCTCCGGAAATCCCTGGCGTCGACCGGATCAAAGTGCCGGCGCGCGAGCTGAAACTTGCTAGCGACCTCATTGGGGCGCTTGCCGCTGAGTGGAAGCCGGAACAGTACACAGACGACTATCAGGAGAACCTCCAGGCGGTGATCAAGGGCAAGATGAAGGGTGAGACGGTGGTGCTCGAAGAAGACGAGCGGCCGGTTCGCGCCGACGTCATCGATCTGGCTGAGCGCCTCAAGGCAAGTCTCCGTGCCGCCGGGACCCGGAAAACCGCTGCACCAAAACGGACCTCAGCTAAGACGCGAGCACAGTCAGGCGGCAGCAGGAGCAAGCGAAAGCGTGCGGCATAGTCGCTAGCCCATCGGCACTGAAGAGCCCAACCACGGCAGACCGTTACCAGTCTGCGGGCTCCGGTCCCTCTACCGATGTGCCTTCGCGTGATACGACGGGAAGCAAGGCTGGCATGAGTGTTGAGTCAGAACGCGGGCATGGCTCATCCGGCCGCGACGCGGGACCTGCACCCGGTGGACTCCGGTAACCATACGCCACCAGTGTCAGCGGCACCGCCACCCCGGCCAAGACGTGCGACCGCGCGAACTCAAATGGTGGGGCTCCAGTCATTTGCGCTCGTCAGCATCGCCGTAGTCATTCTCATCGGCGCGCTCAAAGCCGCACAGGGCTTTTTCGTTCCGATCGTGTTCGGCCTCGTCTTCGCGCTCGCGCTCGCGCCGCTGGTGAGGCGGTTGCAGCGCATCATGGCGCGTTGGGTGGCTTCGGCCCTTGTCGTTGGGTTGCTCGTGGGCCTGCTGGCATTCATGGCCTATAGCCTGAGCGATGAAGCATCGCAGGCAATTGCTGGTCTCCCACAGGCGACGCGAACGCTCCGCGAGACCTTCCGCACGGTCATCAGCCGTGGTGGAGGTGCCCTCTCGCAACTCCAGCGCGCAGCCACGGAACTTCAGAAGACAGCGACCGAATCTACAGAGCGGCCGAGCACGCCGAGCGGTGTCACCGCGGTGCAAGTCGTGGAGCCCCCGGTTGATTTCACGAACTTCGTCTGGTCGGGATCCCAGGGTGCACTGACCTTCGCGGGCAGCGCAGCGCTGGTGACCTTCCTCGTGTACTTTTTGCTGGCGTCAGGCGACTTGTTCAAACGCAAGCTCGTACGCCTGAGCGGCGATCGACTGTCACAACGGAAGATCACCCTGCAGATGATCGATCAAATCGGCGAGCGCGTGGCCAAATCGCTGTTCCATTTGACACTGGCGGGGATTGTCGTCGGTGTCTCTACGTGGGGGCTGTTGTTCGCTCTCGGCGTGCGATTCGCCGGACTCTGGGGGCTTGCCGCCGGGTTACTGAACTGTGTGCCTTATCTGGGCCCCGCCTTTGTCGCCGCAGGGCTGTTCCTTGCCGGCCTGCTGCAGTTTGGCGACATCGCGACAGCTACGATTGTCTCCGGCGCCTCGCTGACGCTGACTACGCTCGAGGGATTCCTGTTTACGCCGATCGTGTTCGGACGGTCAATGCGGCTCAATCCGGTCGCGGTGTTCGTCTCGTTCCTGTTCTGGGGCTGGTTGTGGGGGATCGCCGGCATGCTACTCGCCCTGCCGCTCCTGATGATCGGAAAAACGGTCGCCGAGTCGATCGAGGACCTTGCACCCCTCTCGGAGCTTCTCTCGGACTAGGGTTCGCACCACGCGGAGGGCAGGAATGACGCTTGCAGCTGATGCTGGCGAGGTGATCTGAGCCGTGGGTCTGCTACCTGCCAAACTGAGTCGATATACGGCAGTCGCCGCATTGCTGCTCAAGTACCGTCGAACGGCATTGTCCGGTGACGACCCGCTCGCTCAGGACCTTGCCGACAGCGACGCAGGCCGCGAGAGCGATCCTGCGCCCGAACAGCTGGCGACGGACCTCGAAAAGCTTGGCCCCACCTTCATCAAGCTTGGCCAGCTCCTCTCGACGCGCCCCGACTTCTTGCCTCAGCCGTACCTCGACGCACTCGCGCGCCTGCAGGACAACGTTGAGCCGTTTTCGTTCGATGAAGTCCAGCGAATCATCGAAGAAGAACTGAACGTGCGGATGTCCAAGGCGTTCTCGGAATTTTCGGACGTCCCGGCGGCGGCTGCGTCGCTCGGCCAGGTGCATCATGCGGCGTTGCGAGATGGTCATGCTGTGGCTGTCAAGATTCAACGGCCGAATATCGTCGAACAGGTTCGCGTCGATCTCGAGGCCCTTCAGGAGGTCGCCCACTTCCTCGATCGTCACAGCGATGCAGGCCGGCGATACAACGTGACCGGCATCGTTGACGAGTTTCGCGAAGTGCTGATCGCAGAGCTCGATTACCGCCGCGAAGCGGCGAATCTTCGCCTGATCGGACGACATCTCGCCGAGTTCGAGTCCATTGTCGTCCCGTCGCCCATCGACGGCTACACCACGGGCAGAGTGCTGACGATGGACTACGTGGCGGGCACCAAGGTCACCTCGCTCAGTCCGCTCACGCGGCTGGATATCGACGCGGGCGCACTCGCCGAAACGCTGATTCGCGCGTATCTCAAACAGATTGTCATCGATGGCGTGTTCCACGCAGACCCTCATCCTGGCAACGTACTGCTGACTGCTGATGGCCGCATTGCTCTCCTGGACCTGGGGATGATCGGGCGCATCAGCCCGACGATGCAGGAGCGTCTGCTGAAGCTGCTGCTTGCGATCACGACCGCCAGGGGTGACGAAGCGGCTGACATCACGGTAGCTATCGGCGACAAGCTCGAGGAGTTCGACGAAGCGGCATTCAAGCGAGACATTACGGTGATGGTCGGCCGGTACGGCCACGAATCGCTCGCGCACCTGCAGGTGGGGCGGGTCTTTCTCCAGCTGCAGCAGGCATGTGCAAAGCACGGCCTGCGCGCGCCAGCCGAGCTCACCATGCTCGGCAAGACGCTGCTCAATCTCGATCAGATCGCCCGTGCCCTCGACCCTGACATGGACGTCAACGCGACGATTCGCAACAACGCGGCCCAGTTGATGACCCGCCGGCTGCAGAAGGGCGCCGCGGGCGGCATGCTTTCGGCGGTCCTGGAGGCGAAAGAGTTTGCCGAAAGGCTGCCGAGCCGTGTGAATCGCGTGCTCGATGCGCTGGCCACGAGCGAGCTCAAGCTGAAGGTCGAGATGATCGATGAAGGGGCGGTGATCGATGGCCTGCAAAAGGTGGCCAATCGAATCACCCTCGGATTGATCCTGGCAGCGCTCATCGTCGGTGCCGCAATGATCATGCGGGTCGAGACGAGTTTTCGCGTATTCGGGTATCCGGGATTGGCGATGATTCTGTTTGTGATTGCCGGCACCGGCGGCGTGTGGCTGGCGTTCGACATCATCACGCACGATCGCGCGTCGAAACATCGCTCTTAGGCGACGGCGTCGTTTTTCTTGTCGTCTTTCCCGTTCTTCTTCGCTTCTTTCTCTTCCTCCTTTCTCATCTCCTTGCCGGCCGACTCGGCCCAATCCTGATCGAAGACCTGCAGCAGCTTCTCGCGTGACGGCGGGGTTGCTGACGAGCACGCCGACTTCGCGCCGGCTGTCGAGCTCGTCTTTCTTGAGGCTTTGGCTTCCGACAAACGCTGTCTTGCCGTCGCGAACCATCGCCCGCACATGAAGTCGGCCGCTCTTCAGCCGCCGCGTCTCGCAAATCCCATTATCTTTTTTGACGTTGCCTAGCACGCGGACACTCACGCCTTTCGCCACCAGGTCCTTCAGCAGTTTGACCATAGCCGGGTCGTGCACCTTCGCGTCGTAGATGGCCAGCGTTCGACGTGCGCCTTTGAGAAAGGTGGTCAGCGTCGCGCGAGCGGTCTCCGGGCTCACCACGAGGTGCGTCGAGGACGCGTTATAGGTCTGACGAGTCGAATCGGCTTCGAACAGTTTCAGCGCCTCGAGAACAGCACGATGGTCGCGCGTGGCTACGGCGAAGCTGCGGCTCTTGAGAATGTCGAGCTTGGTGAAGTTGAAGCCGAAGACATGCAGCATGTCGTCAGCGATCATGTACTTGGCGTGGTAACGCAGGAGGTCGTCGGCAGTGCGCGAGACGCTGACGCCGGCCGCGAGGAGCCGCTGCTCGAGCTTGCGCAGCCGGTTTTCGCCCCCACGGTTGGTGTGCGCGATCAGCGCACGGACGCGGACGCCTCGCTGGACCGCCGAAGCAAGCGCGCGCTCGATCTCATCGATGTCGAACCGAAAGATGCACACATCGATCGTTTTCTTGGCTTTGCGGATCGCCTGAACGATCGGCACGACACCCGCGTCTGGTTGGACGATGAGTTTCACTACTTACCCTTCGCGGTAGGTTTTTCTTTCCATTCGACCGCACCCTTGCCTGTCGGCACCAGCGCGGTAATGGCGTTGGACACGCGGTCGGTGTGCAGCTCCATCGGGGCCATCACCATATACGACACTTCTTCCTCTGATTGACCGCGGAGCTCGTAGTCCGCCTTGAACCGCCTGAGCACGGCTTCCACGCGCGGCCGCAGGTCCGCCGTTTTCTCGCCCAGCTTGACCGAGAGCTCGAAAACGCGGGATTGCGGCTGGAACCCTTCGATAATCCACAAGGCCACAAACAGGAACAGCGTCCCGAACGCCGAAAGACCGTACAGTCCAACGCCTGCGGCGAGTCCCACCGACAGCGCGGACAGCATGACGACTGCATCTTTCGGGTCGTCGATTTTCGATCGGTAGCGAATGAGGTTGGCGGCGCCCACAATGCCGAACGCGCGCGCCAGGCTCGAGCCGACGACGAGCATGATCAATGCGCCCACCACGGCGAGAATGATCTGCGTCTGGACGACTGCGGGCTGTCGCACCGGCGTGCCTCGGCGCCGTGGCCGCAGCGCCAGGATGGCGCCAAGTCCCGCTGCGATGGGGAGCCTGACGACGGCCGCGATCACTTCTTCCTGAAGGTTATCCATCACCCCCGGAAGATCCACGTCGGGGAGCGTCTGCGCCTGAGGAGGAATCTGCTGTTGGCCCAGAAGTGCGACCGTCGAGCCTCCTAAGACGAAGGCCACAGCGCCGGCGGCGGCACCATATCGGGCGAGCTGGCCGACTGACTGTCGAGTCATGGACGAGTCCCCGTAGCGCGTGTCTCCAACGCGAGCCCTTCCTGCATTTTCGCCTTTAGCTTTGCGATGAATCGTGGTGTGAGCGGTTCGGGATAGTGTGCCGCTCGAAACGCGTCCTTCCATTGGCCGTCGCTCAGGCGCGCCAGCAGCTTGCAGGTCCAGACGACGTCGGCCGGAGTGATGTCTTTGAAGAGTTCACGATGGCGCGCATGGTAATCGAAGTCGACGACGCCGTTGGCGACGCCGTCGACGAGCTTCTGGCTCTCGAATGCCTCGATGTCGTTGCGATTGCCGGTGGGCCACCGCGTGCGGCCGAGCGCTGCCCCGAGATCCTGCACGACGTACCGGCGTATGGGTTGTGGCGCGCCTTCGGCCAGCTGATAAATTCGGTTATTGCTGGCCTTGAGATCCCAGTTGTTCAGGATGAGGTTTGCGACGAGCAGCCCCTTGAATGGCTGCGTGCCCACATAAGGGTTTTCGTTCCAGGACCACATGTTTTCTGTTTTGTAGCCCTCCTCCACCCGCAAGCGCGCCGCACGGCCGTTGTCCTCGGGTTTGCCGCCATCCAGTCGGAGATTGGCGACGTAGAACATAGCTGGCTGGTGAAACCCGATGGCCCAGAGCACGCGCGACGCGACGATCTCGGGTTGGACCTCGTTGCCCAATTTCACCTTCCATTCACGGCCTGCCGGATCGACCACGTCATAGCCTGCGCTATAGCCGGTCGTGTCGACTGCAGTCACTTTGTAGGTCGCCGTGAGATCTGGTGCCGCGCTCTGGCCGCCTGGTCCACCGAACAGATCGCGCGAGCTGAGATCGGTCGGCTCGACCCACAGTTGCGCGAGTTCCGCGGCCGTGAGTGGACTGGCCGCGGTGTTTTTCATTGGCGCCGCGCAGGCCGACAGCAGGCAGAGCGCGACCAACACGGAGTGAATCATCCGCAACTCTACGGGCGACAGATCAGCTCGATAGGATGCAATAGCGGGTCGGGTCATGAGGGAAGGTCCAGCGCGTCACTCCGACTGCGTCAACGATCGGTTCGGTCGGGAAATCGAGCCCGAATCCACCTGCTTCCCTGTACGCGACAGCGTCTGGAAATGCATGACGTCTCCGGCAATCTCCACGAGCACGTACGAGTAGTCGGAATCGAAACCGAACTCGGTCATGCTGGTTTTCAGGATGTCGCCTGCCCGCAACTTGGCTGAACCGCCGGCAATGAAATAGTAGATGCCCTTTTGCGGTTTCAGGCGTTCGTAAAAATGCTCGTGGCCCTGGAAGACGACGCTGACGCCGTGTTTCAAGAACAGCGGTTCGAGCTGCGCGCGCAAGTCGAGCTCAGACCCGTGTCTGCCGCCAGATGAATAAAGGGGATGGTGGAAAAAAGCGATCTTCCAGTTCGAATCCGAGTTGGCCAGTTCTCGCTCGAGCCACTCCACCTGCTCGCGACTCATGTAGTTGCTGTCGAGAGCGAAAAACCGCACGCCGGGATTGCCCTTCTTGAATGTATAGAACCGCTTGCCATCCATGTTGAAGGGCTTGTAGTAGATCTGATTCGGGTCGTCATGATTGCCAAGCGAGGCGTAGAACAGCACTTTGGCTTCGAGAATCGGCTTGTACGGCAACTCGAACTTACGGACGTAATCCTGCGGGCGCTCTGATCCGTACATGTTGTCGCCCATCATGATCACAAACTCGAAAGGAAACACCGCGCGAGACTTGGCTAGCTGCGCACCGACGTCGTACTGCGCCCGATCACCGGTCCCCGTATCACCGATGACCGCAAAGCGCACCGAGTCTTGCGCGACGGGTGCTGTGGTCCCCGACGCCGCCGGCGGTGAAACACGCTGCTGAGCTGCCAGACGAAACGACGGGCGTTTGGCGGTCTGGAGCTGGGGAGGCCGACCCCGACGATAGGGCACACGAGGAGGCCAATGCGGCCGTGAGCGCGGCGGCGGTTGCAAAGTGAAGGAAAGTCATCTTTCTCTGCATGATGGCCCTTTAGGTCGTCGCCTACGCGGGTATGGGGAAGACACCGCGCACGATGTCCACGATCACATTGCCCTTGACGTCAAGCAACACCAGATCTCGTCCGACGATACGATATTCGAGCTCCGGCGGCAGTTCGGGCAACTTCTTGAGCAGGTTGGCCGGGAATGTCGCCAAGGGTAGCACTGTCGGGTAGACGGTATTGACATCAACCTTCACGCCCTTCGGCAACTCGACGATGAGGGCCTTCCGATCGGCCGCCGGGCGCTTGGCGAGGTCCTCTTTGATGATCTGAATCAAATACGGCTGGTACTCCTTGATGAAGAAATCGCCAGGCTTGGCGTCGGGCCGCGACTTGATGAGGGCTGCGCCGAGCGCCTGTTCGCGTTCGGCAATCTTGGCGGGATCTGCCGTTTGGCCGAGAGGTGGAACCATTTTCTGGACATTGTGATGGAACCGCACATACTCCGCGATACGGTTCAGAAATGTCTTGGTGGCGCTTCCCATCGGGTTGGCTGGCGGTTGCTGACCAGTCGCCGGCTCGAGCGTGGCGGTTCTAACCGTTGCGTTACCGCCGACTGCCAACACTAGGACCAGACCGATCGCACGGCTGCCCGCAAAGAAGGTCATTGATATGAATTTTTGCATGTGCTCGAACTGCAGGGTTCAAGGTCTGTGCCAAGGAGCGGTTGGGCTGGCGATGGGTAAGCTTTCTGCATCATTCTTCCAATGGCCGTAATGCGTCCTCTTCTCTGCTTCCTCATTGTCGGCGTGGTGGCGTGTCGCAACGCGCCGGCGCCGCCCGCGTCGAACACGTCGCCTCACGCGCCGGCGGTTCGCGAGGTCTCCCTCACTGAACCGGATTCGGGGACGCTGCACTTGCCAGCCAAGCTGACGTCAGTGAAATTCGCAGTGATTGGCGACAGCGGACGCGGCACACCTCCACAGCACGAGATCGCTGCGCAGATGGTCCGCTTTCGCGAGAGCTTTCCTTATCGATTCGTGCTGATGCTCGGTGACAACATCTACGAAGGGCCCGCGACGGCCGAGGACTATCGCCTCAAATTCGAGGAGCCGTATCGAGCGCTGCTCGACGCGGGAGTCAAGTTCTACGCGGTGCTGGGCAATCATGACGATCC
This sequence comes from uncultured Acidobacteriota bacterium, assembly GCA_963846425.1. GTDB lineage: Bacteria > Acidobacteriota > Vicinamibacteria > Vicinamibacterales > UBA2999 > JACCSI01. The sequence continues at coordinate 2,225,502 of CAWJVW010000005.1, forward strand.
CAGGCAGATTTCCTACGAACCCTTCAACATGAACGGCCAGCGCTATTACACATTCGCTCCTCCCGTCGACGTCGTCTCGAAAATTGCGACGCGCGTCGAGTTCTTTGCGATCGATTCCAGCAACCTCGATCGACAGCAGCTCCGCTGGCTCGACGAACGCCTCGAGGCCTCCCGCGCGGAGTGGCAGATCGTCTTGCTTCATCACCCGCTCTATACGTCGGGACGCTACACCCGGTCGGCTCGCGCGCACCGGTGGGCACTCGAACCGATGTTCACGAAACGCGGCGTTGACGTCGTCTTCTCGGGCCACGAGCATATTTATCAACGTGCCGCGCTGCAGCATGGCATCCAGTACTTCGTCAGCGGAGGCGCAGGCTCGCTGAGACTCGGAGACGGCGCGGCCACGTCCTACATCGCAAAAACCTACGACAACGACTACCACTTCATGTTGATCGAGATCGACGGCGACGACCTGCACTTCCAGGCCATCACGCGGACTGGCAAAACGATCGATGCGGGCACGCTCTATCTGGACGAAAACGACGCACGACAAGCCGACGGAGAGATCAAACCGCCGGGCACGGCGGCCCCTCGATAATGGCGCGTGTCTTGGCCCTGAAGACCCGTACCCACTCGGCCACCGGGTGAGCGGCTCCGAAGAGCCCGCGCCGCTGATCGAACCGCGCGCCGGAGAAAAGATCCGAGAGTTGTCGATCCGACAACGCCGACAGCATCTTGCCAATGAGCTGTCGCCCGGTCTCGGACACGCGCACCTCGGTAAACGTGGCGCCGTTGTAAGGCAGTTCCTCCATCGATACCGTGCACGTGGCTCGGTCGTGCCACATCTTCACAGCCTCCCAGGCCTTCAAATCCATTTTGCTTGGCCCAAACGTGGCGCCCACGTCCTGTAACAGGAGAAACGGCTCGGGGCAGGGTGTGTTTTCGGGCCAGTGGCTCGCCAAACAAACCATTCGCTGGTTCTCGGATTTGTTGTCCCAGTGCGAGAGAAAAATGGCCATCAGCCGAAGCGCGTCCACGTGAGCGCGCGGGGCACCGCCACGTGCATGCTCGATCTTGTCCAGCTCGAAGAAGGCCCAGCCCTCGATCTTGTCGGTTTCGATCGGCCGAGCAGGAAACTTTCGTTCGCGCGCAACCCACTCGAACTCTTCGAACTCCTTGTAGTCCACGACTCGTTTATAGAGTGGTTCAGCATGGGTCAACTCGACTGCCTTCATCGTCGAAAATGGTTCCTCCGGGCATCCGTAACACCGTAGACGCTCGACAAGCGTCACGTGGTCGGCCGCAAATCCGAGGGCACTCAAAAGGCGCGTCGCAGCGGCCTCGGCAGGAACCTCAGGCCCCTTGCCATACTTGATGCGGACTTCTTCACCTGTCTCGAGATCGCAATCAAACTTTGGGGTCGTCCCGCCCAGCTCGGTGATCTTGAATTTGCATGTGAGGTGGCGCGGCGCTGCCGAACCGCCACCGAGGTTCGCCTGACTGATTGGCACTCGTGGCGCACGCCAGACGTGTGCGCGCGACAGTGTGTCGGCGCGCTCGGCTTCTGACACCGTTCGGGGGTCGTCATGCACCGGCTTCGGGGGTGCTGTTGCCGGAGCTGTTTGTTCCGCGTTGGCCTCATACCCGTCTGCGATCCACAGCACCGCAGCGACGGAGACAGCCACCACAGCGAAGGTGACAGAAGCTCTGCGGGAACCCGTCATGCCCAGCTTGAAATGCAAGGGCTTTGCCGCGAGGGCGGCTGGAATGCCTCTTGCTCAACCTGGAATGTCTCTTGCTCAACAAGGATCCATGGAACGTCACAACATTTTTTCGGCAGCTGCATTCTTCATGCTCATTGCATCAGGCGGCTTTCTGGCCGCGTCTCCGCAAGCTCGACCGTCGGCAGTCGCTGCCACCGACGAGCGCATAGCGACTCTGGATGCGCGCACCAGTCGAATGCTGTCAGCGCAAGTGGCACTCGATCGCGCAGGGTTTTCTCCGGGCGAGCTCGATGGCTCTAACGGCAACAACACGCAACGCGCGCTTCAGGCGTTCCAGGAAAGACAGGGGCTTCAGCCCACCGGCGAGCTCGACGAGCGTACGGTGACCAGTCTTGGTGAGCCGTTCACATATCCGATCGTCAGCTACGCGATCAGTGCGGACGATGCCGCTGGGCCGTTCGTCGAGACGATCCCATCGGACATGATGGAAAAGTCAAAGTTGCCGGCCCTCGGTTACACCTCAATCCTCGAGCTGCTGAGCGAGCGCTTTCACTCCAGCCCCAAGCTGCTGCAACGCCTGAACCCGCAGTCGAAGTTCGAGCAGGGGGAAGTGATCCTGGTGCCGAACGTTGATTTGTTCGTCGTTTCAGGTCCGAAGACGGCCGACACCTCGCAGGCGGCGGCGCAGCAGGGGCGCCCGAAGGGCGACGCGACGCCGGCACGCGCGGCAACACCAACTAAGGGGGCCGGCGATGCCGCTCGTGCCGGGGGGACCCCTCCCGCAGCTTCCACGGCTGGTAATGTCGTGATCGTGACGGACAAAACCAAGACGCTGACGGTTGAAAACGCTGCCGGAGAAGTCATATTTCACGCGCCTGTGACAGTGGGCAGCCAGAACGATCCGCTACCGGTTGGGGAGTGGAAGGTGAACGGCGTGAGCCCAAACCCATCGTTCAACTACAACCCGGATCTGTTTTGGGACGCCGATCCGTCTGACGCCAAAGCGAAGATTCCTCCCGGGCCGAACAACCCGGTGGGCGTCGTGTGGATCGATTTGAGCAAGGAGCACTACGGCATTCACGGCACGCCTGAACCTGCTCGCATCGGCTACACGGAATCGCACGGCTGCATTCGCCTGAGCAACTGGAACGCTATGCGCCTGGCATCGCTGGTAGCACCGGGCACGAAGGTCGTTCTGCGATGAGACGACGGCGCCGCCGCTTCTTCCGCGACGACGTCCTCGCCCCATGGCTGACGATCGGCGTCATCCTCGGGTTCTGGTGGCTGGGTGCGAGCGTGATCAGACCCGACGTCGTGACGCCATCGGCTGCGTCCTCGACCCTGCCCAATGTGGCCGCGGCCAGGCGTGAGACCAGGTACTAACGCCCTCGAGAGGGTCGCACGCGACAGCGGGTCGGTGCCCACGCCAGCGGACCGGATGATGCCATCCCCGGCAGACGCCATGTCGGCCGTCGCGGCAGGTGCGGAGATCGAGGAACTGCGGGTGAAGCGCCTCGCAATCCCCGTCGCTGGCATCGCTGCGAGCACTCTGCGCTCGACGTTCGGCGACGCGAGGGGGGGTGGTCGCCAACACGAGGCCATGGACATATTAGCCGCTCGGGGAACTGCGGTGCTTGCGTCGGAGGACGGCCGGATCGCGAAATTGTTCACGAGCGCGGCAGGCGGCCTCACCATCTATCAGTTCGACTCCAGCGAGCAGTACCTGCTACTACTACGCGCATCTAGACAGCTACGCGGCCGATCTAACCGAGGGGCAATGGGTCACACGCGGTCAGACCATTGGTTACGTCGGGACAACGGGCAATGCGCCGCCCGGCACGCCCCACTTACACTTCTCGATTTTCAAGCTCAATGCCGACAAACGCTGGTGGGAGGGCGCGCCAATTGACCCGTTTCTGGTACTCCGGTAGGCCACAGATGGGCTGTAACTTGTTCAGCTTGCAAGACTTCGCTGCATCTGCCATCGTTAGATGGTCGGGTTTTGACATTGACGCTACTGGCTGATTCCTCAAGCGCTTTCTTGACGGCTCGCCCCGAGTGGACGCTCGCCGGCGCAATGCTTCCATGTGCAAATGGGAATGGTGGTGGCCTCTCCGTACGGCAAACCCCGTTTCGCTGGGTGGAGGGCTTTTGGGAGACCGAAACGGAGGTCAGGGGCACCGCGATCCACAAGGCGGTACCGACGCGGGTCGTGCTGCGCATTTCGCCTGAGACCTTGCGTCGTTGGAAAGAAGTCAGGATCAATCCGTTTCTCGAGGCCTGCGCGCAACTGGCCGAGCATCTGCGACAACCCGCGCGCCACGGTCATCTAACCTCCCTGACACTTCTCTAAACCAAGATTCCCACCGAGTTCGGAGAGATCAGGGCGCAAACGCCTCCCTGAACTCCCTGTGGATAGCGTCACGCGCTATGATTTGGTTCCGGCCGCCCCGCGGTCAGGCCTCACCATGCGATTGATTCCGCTGTTTCTCGCTCTATTGGCTGCTGTCTCGTACCCAGCTCCCTCGGCCGCTCAGGCTGACGGGGCAGCCACCCGTGCCGAAGCGCTTCGGGAGGAACGCGAACGCAAGCAACAAGAGCTCCGGCCGAACGAACCGGACGCCTTGCAGCGCGGGATGAACTACATCGAAAACCGGGCGCTGTTCATCGTCGCCCGCGACGGCTTCCATCCCAAGCTTGGCAGCCTGACTACCGGGAGTGGCTTTGCATTCGGTGTTGGATTCCGGGACCGGGATCTGTTCAGGAAGCGTGGCCGTTTAGAGCTCTGGACGGCTGCGAGCATCAAGAAATACTGGGCCATGGAGGCGCGGGTGGCAGCACCCGATCTGCCGGGCGGTCGACTGATGGCGGAGGTGGTCGCCTCGCTGCGTGAGTATCCGCAGGAGGATTATTTCGGGCTTGGCCCCGACGCGCGACGGGAGGATCGCACATCGTTTCGCTTGCGCACCGCGCGCGTGTCAGGCGTTGGCGGCGTCCGGCTGGCGCCGGCCTTGGCTGCCGGCGGCAGCTTGGGTTTCATCTCGCCGCACACGGGTCCTGGGAAGAACTCGAGCGTGCCCACGATTGGCGATCGATTCGATGAGACTGAGGCGCCAGGTCTAGGCGTTAACACCGAGTTTGTCCGATCGTCCGCATTCATCGAGGTGGATTACCGCGAGCCGCTCAACGCGCGACGCGGCGGGTGGTATCGGCTGGAGGTCTCGCGGCACGATGACCGGAATGGCGGAGCGTGGAGTTTCAGGCGGACAGACCTCGACGTGCGGCAGTTCATTGGCTTGCTGGCGGATCGCCGCGTGCTGGCCCTGCGCGGATTCGTGTCCTCATCTGACGGTTTGGGCGACAGCAACGGTGTTCCGTTTTTTCTGATGCCCTGGCTTGGCGGCAACGATTCGCTTCGCGGGTTTCGCAACTACCGCTTTCGCGGTCCGCATGCCCTGCTGCTGCAGGCCGAGTACCGTTGGGAGATTTGGTCAGGCTTAGATGGGGCGTTTTTCTACGACGCGGGCAAAGTAGGTTTGCGACGTCAAGATCTGGGTTTCAAAAACCTCGAAGACGACTACGGGTTTGGTTTCAGATTCAATACCGACAATGGCGTCATTATGAGAGTCGATGCGGCATTTGGCAGTCGAGAAGGCAAGCACCTGCACATTGTGTTTGGAGGAGTGTTCTAGTGCGAATCATGTGCGCCGTGATCGCGAGCCTTCTCGTCATCGGCAGCCTATCCGGTGCCGCGCCAAGGTTCTATCCTGACGATCCAATCTGGGAGGATGACGATGCGGTCGTTGACGCCTCGAAAGCGGCCGCGCAGGAGGACAGCAACGGGTACGACTTCGTCGTCAACACATTCGGCAACAAAGGCGAACGACGTGATGTACGCGCCCTCAACGTGAACACGATCGACGAGGTCCCGGATTCGAGCTGGTTCACGAACCGGATTGGCCGGCGCGAGATTGCCCTCGACGATCTCGTCCGGGGGCCCGACCGGGGTCCGTCACAAATCTCCATCGACGGGTGGGTCATCTCGCGCGACAAGGGCGCGGGTATCCAGCCCGGTTTCCGCATGACCGATCCCGCGGGGCAGACGTATCAGATTGAGGTGGATCCGCACGATCACCCTGAGATGGCGACCGGCGCGGAGATGATCGGAACAGCGTTCTACTACGCGTTCGGCTATCACACCGTGGATGTGTACCTGACCGAGTTTGACGCCGACGCGCTCGTGATTTCTGAGAAGGCCACCATTCGCGACGTCTTCACGGGCAAGCGCCGACCATTTACCAGGCGTGATCTCGACAACGTGCTGCGACAGGCGGCGCGTCTACCGAATGGCCGCTATCGCGCGCTGGCGAGCCGCTTCGCGTCGGGGCGGCCGCTCGGCAACTTCCGGTATTACGGAACGCGGCCCGACGACCCGAACGACATCGTGCCGCACGAACATCGCCGCGAGCTGCGGGGCGCGCGGGTGTTTGGCGCCTGGCTGAATCATGACGACTCGCGAGGCGTGAACAGCCTCGACATGCTCGAAACGCGCGACGGTCGCGGGTTCATCAAGCATTACATGTTCGACTTCGGATCGATCCTCGGCAGCGGCACGGTGTTCGCCCAGCGGCATCGCGCCGGCAACGAATACATCTTCGAGCACGCGCCGGGTTGGAAAACGCTGGCCACGCTCGGCTTTTATGTGCGCCCCTGGATGTTGATTGACTATCCCGACGTTCCGCCGGCGATCGGCCGGTTTGAGGGCGATGGGTTCGATCCCGTGAAGTGGAAGCCTGAGTATCCCAACACGGCGTTCGACAACATGCGGCCCGATGACGCCTTCTGGGCCACGCGGATCGTTTCGCGATTCAGCGATTCGATGATTCGTGCGATTGTCGAGAAAGCCCGCTACAGCGATCCTCGCGCCACCGATTACATGACTGGAACGCTGATCAAGCGCCGCGACAAGGTCGTACGAACGTGGCTGAACGGCGTCAACCCCGTCGTCGACCCCTCGCTGAATGCGAGTGGCGCTTTAGCGTTCACGAATCTGGCCGTGACAGCCAATGTCGCGGACGCGCCCTCGGGCTACACGCTCCAGTGGTTCAGATTCGACAATGTGGCCAATACGCGCGAAAACGTCGGGGAGCCCGTGTCCGTCACCAGCACGACGGCCCAGGCGCCGGCCACACTCACGGCCGCCGACGGCGGAGCGTACATCGGCGTTGCAATCACGGCCGCTCACGCGGCGCACCCTGCCTGGGCCAAGCCGGCCACGTTCTATTTCCGCCGCGCGGACGGCGGCTGGACGTGGGTGGGGGCTGAGCGGGAATAGGACTCGGGCGGCATTCGCCGCCCTCGCAGGACGCGGCGGCCCAGCCGCCGAGTCTTGTCTAGAACACCTCCCCGAACATTGCCCAGAAAAACTCCCGGGACTTCTGCAGGATCGATCGCTGACCCCAAGTCTTCGGGTCGAGCTTCTTCGACTTCGCCATGTCTGCTTCAAAATCCCTCGTCAACGTCTCGGCCAGCTTCGGATCAGCCACGCCAACGCTCAGCTCGTCGTTCAACTCAAACGATCGATTGTCGAAATTTGCCGAGCCAATCACGCTCCACATGCCATCGACCATCATCGCCTTCACGTGCATCATCGTCGGCTGGTACTCGTAGATCTCCACACCCCAGTCGAGCAGTTGCTGGTAGCCCTCGCGGCTCGAATATTTGACGGGCATGGAGTCGGTGATGTCGCCGTCGGTCACGACGCGAACGTGAACGCCACGTTTGCGTGCTTCGCCGAGCACCCACCGGCTGGATTCATCGAGGATGAAGTACGGCGATTGAATGTCGAGACGTTCGCGCGCAGCCGCGATCGAGAGCAGATACAGCAGTTTGACATTGCTCGCGCCGCTGGTGGGATTGCTCCACACGACGGCCGACCGCGCGCCCGTACCTTGTGACGGTTGCTCAGGATCGAGCGCGGGCACCGACAGGCCGCCCGATTCGAGCCAATTCTCATAGAACGACGCCTCGAGCGCACGCACCGCAGGACCGGTCACCATGAACTGCGTATCGCGCCAATGGTCTTTGTCCTGCGCGTCGCCAAGCCAATGATCCGACAGGCCGATGCCGCCTATGAACGCTACGTTACCGTCGACAACGAGCACCTTGCGATGCGTACGGTAGTTGGTCTCTTCGAGCGACCATGGCCGGACGGGGTTGAACCAGCGGACGCCCACGCCTGCGGAGGTCAGGGCGTCCTGCGAAGACTTTGACAACTCCCCACCGACGGCGTCGAGGACGATGCGCACCATGACGTTGCGCGCGGCGGCCTCGCGAAGCGCCTTCGTGAACTGATCGCCAACCACACCATCTTCATAGATGAAGCTCTCGAAGCTGATGCGCTGTTGGGCCTTGCGAATCGCGTCGAGCATGGGTGGAAAGACGGCGTCGCCGTTGCGCAGCACGGTGTAGGTGTCTCCCGGCTCCACGGAGGCGCTTACCAGCGATGCCACGTACTCGACAAACCTTGCGTCGCCCGCGGCGACTGAGGTTTCGATCTGCAGCGTTTCCTGATCCTGCGCAATCAGCAGCAGGATTCCCGTGATGGCGATCCCCAACAACACCGCCAGACGCCACCCACGCATCCACCACGGTCGTTTCATGAACAGACCAGTTTGCAAAGGCTGGGCCTTGTTTGCGGGCTGCCAGCCAGCTGAGCGCGCTTCTTGCAATCTGCACGCTGACTCGACTGTGATGGATGACCTTCTCTGGACGGCGGTTGCGATCGCGATTGGCGTGATTGCCGGCGCGATGGCTGTCCATGCCTTTTGGCGCGTGCGCTCGAGGATCCGCATCTGGCAGGCCCCGGACGAACCGATTCATTCCGCCCTAGCTGCAATCTGGCGAGACCCGGGCGACGTCGCACAGCTCGATCTCGCCGCTGGTCCGGGGGGAAAAACCGGCGTGCCGCTTCCGCCTTTTACGTTTGTCGAAGAGCACCTCACCGGATCCCAGCCGTGCTTGTCGGTCCGTGATGCGCGGGCACGAACGTGGCGCGTCAAGTGGGGCAACGAAGTTCAGGTCGAAACGCTGGCGACACGGCTCGCGTGGGCCGCCGGGTATTTCGTCGAGACCACTTACTATGTGACGGAGGGGCGAATCGACAACGCTGGCACTTTGCAGCGTGCCGCGGAGAGAATCGATGCGACGGGGCAGTTTCGCCAGGCGCGCTTCGAGCTCGATGAGAACGCCGTCATCAAGCACTTCGACGAGCATAGCTGGGCTTGGAACGACAATCCGTTCGTCGGCACTCGGGAGCTGAACGGATTGAAAATCGTGATGATGTGGCTGTCGAACTGGGACGCCAAGGACCTGCGCGATGTCGCGCGAGGGTCCAACACCGCAATCTTCGAATACCCGCTCCGAGGCGGCCGCCGGGAAGCTCGGTATCTGATTATCGATTGGGGAGGCGCCCTCGGTCGGTGGGGCAACGTGATGCAGCGCGGACGTTGGGATTGCGAGGGGTTTGCGGCCGAAAGTGGCCGGCTCGTGGAGGGGGTCGACGGCACGTTCGTTCGCTTTGGATATACGGGTCAACGGACTGCCGACATCGCGGACGGCATTCGTGTCAGCGACGTGCGATGGTTGATGAAGACCCTCGGTCAGCTCACCGACACGCAGATTGCAGAAGCCGTGGTCGCAAGCGGGGGCACACCACACGAGGCCACGTGTTTCACAAGCGCCCTGCGGTCCCGTTTGCAACGGCTGGCGCAAGTGTAGGAACCTCCAACCTTCACCGTCGTCAATTGCATCAAACTGGGCGGGACCGGCAGCCAAACCCTATGAGGTGGTGGATGGACAGTTTTCGATACGACCTGCGGCACGCCTGGCGCGTGCTGGCCCGTCAGCCTGGCATGACGGCGACCATCGTTCTCACGCTCGCGTTGGGCATCGGGGCGAATACGGCTGTCTTTTCGGTTGTTCACGCGGTGCTGCTTCGGCCCCTTCCATATCCGGACCCGGACCAGCTGGTCATGGTCTGGGAAAAGCGACCAGCCGAGGGCGTAATGAACAACAGCGTGTCTCCCGCGGATTTTCTCGACTGGGCACGCACGAGCCGGTCGTTTACCGCCATGGCGGCGTTATCCGGGACGACGATGGACCTCACCGGTTCTGGCGATCCGGTGCAGCTGCCGGCGGCCGGCGTGACCGCCGCTTTCTTCGACGTGCTCGGGGTACGCGCCCTCCACGGCCGGACATTCGCAGCAGGCGAAGACGTGTTCGGTCGTCACCGTGTGGCGATCATCAGCCACCCGCTGTGGCAGCAGCGCTTCGGCGGCGATCCGACTGTCATCGGACGAACGATCGTGCTCGATGGCGTACCGCACGAGGTGATTGGCGTCCTCGCGCCGGACTTCGAGTTCCCCGGAGAGACCGCTGACATTTGGGCGCCCCTCGTCTTACAGAGCGGAAGCGAGGCGCCGCCACGCGCATCACACTTCCTGAGCGTCTATGCTCGGCTTGCGCCGAACGTGGCGTTTGAATCGGCGCGAGCCGAGATGGACCGGATCGGTCAGGACCTCGAGCGGGCATATCCGGATCTGAGCCGTGGTCACGGCGCGCACGTTGTGCCGTTGCGCGAAGAAATCGTCAGTCCTGCTCGCACGGGTCTGTTGGTGGTGATGTCGGCAGTTGTCTTCCTCCTGTTGATCGCGTGCACGAATGTCGCGAACCTGCTACTGGCGCGTGGCGCAGGCCGCAGGCGAGAGATGGCCATCCGCGCGGCCGTTGGCGCCGCTCGTCGCCGACTGCTGCAGCAGACGCTGACCGAGAGCCTCGTCCTCTCGATACTCGGCGGGGTAGTCGGTTTGGTCATCGCGTCCTGGGTGGTGCAGTTACTCGTGACAGAGACACCGCCGGTGCTACGCGCCGTCGGCATGGAGCGTGCGCGACTCGATCTTCCAGTACTGGTGTTCACGTTTGCCATGTGTGTCGTCACCGCGGTTCTCGCCGGTCTCATCCCGGCGTGGCAGGTCTCACGCGACGATCCGGTCGATCGCCTGCGTGAAGGTGGGCGGTCGCCCGTTTCGCTCAATCGCTGGACCCGATTTGCGCTCATCGGAACCGAAGTGGCCCTGACTGCTCTGTTGCTGGTCGGCGCTGGTTTGATGCTGCGGAGTTTTGTGCGCGTGCTCTCGCAACCAGCGGGGATCGAGATGGCTAATCGCTTGACCGTCAACCTCGCGCTTCCGCGGTCGCGGTACCCAGATGCCGAAGCACTTCGTCGCGCGCGGCGAAGCCTGGACGAGCGGTTCAGCGGTATCCCCGGCGTGATTGCTGTCGGCGCGAACAACATCTTCCCATTGACGGGATCCGACGCGCGCCGCGGCATTACCGTCGAAGGCCTGGAGCGCCGCGAGGGCGACTCGCCGGTACGCTCGCACGTGCGTATCGTGACGCCTGATTACTTCAAGGCCATTGGTATTGTCGTCCGCGAGGGACGCGGCTTGACAGCCGCCGATGACGCTCTCGCCCCTCTGGTCGTCGTCATCAACGACACGATGGCGCGGCGGTATTGGCCCGGCCAGAATGTCATTGGCAAGCGGATGCGGTTCAACGACAACGAGGCACCGTGGCGTGAAGTGGTCGGCGTCATCGCTGACGTGAAGCACTGGGGACTCGACGCTCCGGTGAATCCCGAGACGTATCTGCCGCACGATCAACAACCGTCCCCGACACTCACATACGTGTTCCATTCCGCCGGCGATCCGACTGCGCTGGTGACTGCGGTGCGTGCGCATGTCAAATCGTTCGACCCCGATCTACCGATCGGAGCGGTGCGTACGATGGAGGACGTCGCATCGCGATCGGTGGCGGCGCGTCGGTGGTCGGCGCTGCTTCTGGGCCTGTTCGCTTTGCTTGGCATTGGGCTGGCTGCGGCGGGTATCTACGGCGTAATGGCGCACCTGGTGTCGATGCGCACAGGGGAGATTGGTATTCGAATGACGTTGGGCGCGCGTCCGGGCGGGCTTCTGCGGCAGGTCCTCGGCGAAGCACTCGTGCAGGCCGCCGCGGGACTCGCCGTGGGTCTCGTCATCGCGTTTGCTGCGATGCGCGGGCTCCAGACGATGCTGTTTGAAATCAACACTGCGGACCCACTCACTTTTGCAGCGACGGTCGTGGCTGTTCTTGCGGTGGCTGGGCTGGCGGCGATCGTGCCGGCGATCAGGGCGATGAAAGTGGATCCAATCACGGCGCTTCGTGCTGAATGAGTCACGCGGGTTCGTCACGAAGGTCCGTTAGCGGGGGTGCCTCACAAGTGGGTTCTTCACGAACCGCTGTACAATGTTGGTGAATGGCTACTCGGAACCCATTGGCGCGGGGCAAACGCGAGCGCGAACGCGCGCGCGCGGAGAAACAAAAGGAAAAGGCCGCAAGACGCTCCGAAGCGCGAGCGCGGCGCGGTCAGACCGGCGGCGACTCGGCCGGCGACGACCCCGATATTGCCGGGATTGTTCCGGGACCACAAGCCAATCCCTGGGGTGATGAACAGCCTCCGGAGGAACAGTCAGAAGACAACGAACCTGAGAAGGGCTAGTCTCCCAATCGTTGCCTGAATTCCACGCTGAACCCTACCTCCATCTAGCAGGCGTGTCTGCCACGTCCGCCCTCATCGCGTGGGGGGCCTTTTACTTTCGTGTTCGCAGCACCGGCGAGTGGAAGCTCGTCGACGATCGCGACCTTGCGCGTGTGCATCCGCCGCGTCGAGACAGCATTGGCGTCCGCTCCGCACCATACGGCGCAGCGCGTGTGAACGTGCTCGACGATCGCGGTGCGGTCGTCGCGACTCTGAAAACCGAAGCGACAAACTGGTGCCACGTGACGGGCCTTCGGCCAGACACGACGTACACCTACGAAGTGACGGTCAACGACGAAATCTGGGCCGAAGGCGATCGCTACGACTGGCAGCCGGGCGAAGCGCAGGGCCTTGCCAAAGTCGGTGGCCGTTACGTCAATCGCTTTCGCACGCATCCCGCGCCGGGCCAGTCGTTGGGCCGACCGGTCTCGTTCGCGGTGATTGGCGACTTTGGCGTCGGCATCCGGAAATCGTCGCCGACAAGACGACAGCGCGAGATTGGCAACGCGCTGACGCGCGCCGTCGAGCAGCACGATGTACGGTTCGTGTTGACGACAGGCGACAACGTGTACGCGGGACGCCGCATACTCGGCCTGCCGGTGGGCGATCATGGAGATGAAGACGACGACTGGTTCTTCACGTTCTATCAACCGTATCGCTACCTGTTGAACCGGATCCCGATGTATCCCTGCATCGGCAACCACGACTCGGCCGAAACCGAGGATCGCGACGATCGCGAGCAGGTGCTCGACAATTTTTTCCTGCGCGAGCGGATGGCAACCGACGAAGCGACAGGCAAGGCCTCGCTCGATCCGGGCCTGTTCTACCGCGTCGCCTTCGGCCGCGATGTCGAGTTGATCTGCCTCGATACCTCGAAGGAGCATTTCTTCTCACGCGGCCGGCTGTTTCAACACCCGGAGCATCAGGCGTTCATCGAGGAGAGCCTGCAAATCGCCGACGACGCCGGCGTGTTGTGGCGAATCCCCTTTTGCCATCATCCGCCGTATTCCGCCGGGCCGCGGCATCACAACACCAGGGATATGCATCCGCTGATGCAGCGCTTTCGCGCGTCAGGCGTGCGCGTGATGTTCAACGGGCACGAGCACAACTTTCAACATGCACACGTGGATGGCATCGACTACTTCATCAGCGGGGCAGCAGGAAAGCTGCGGCGCGGACGTCCGGACGAGTTCGAGGATGCCCGCACCGTGTCGTGGGCGGACTCACCACACTTTCTGCTGGTGACGATCGACGGTCGCCGCATGATGGTTCGTCCAATCGGCGAATTGGTTGACGGCGAGCTCGCCGATATCCCACGACGATCGCCGAACGATGATTTTTTGGCTGGTCCCATCGTGGTGGATCTCTAACCGGCGACCGGCGACTGGAGACCGGTGACCGGCGACCGGCGACCGGACCGGCCTACGGTCCACGGTCCACGGTCTACGGTGATCTCTTGTTTGCGAAACGTGCCGCTCGTCGCAAGTCTGCAACGAGTTCATTGAACGCAGCGCGGCGTTCTTCCTGCTCTCGCATCCGCAGCACTGAGGACGGATGGCGCGTGACGACAACGGGGCCGTAGGTGCTGTCGATCACCTGGTTTTTCGCGGACGCAATGGTGATCTTCGGACCGAGGAGGGATTGAACCGCGGTGGTTCCGAGGCACACGATCACCTGAGGTTTGATCCGGGTAAGCTCGGCGTTGAGCCACGGCTGGCAAGCCTTGATTTCGCTCACGCGCGGCTTCATGTGAATACGTCGCTTGCCGCGAGGCTCCCATTTGAAGTGCTTGACCGCGTTGGTCACGTAGACCTGCTTGCGATCGAGACCGGCCTCGTTCAGTGCACGGTCGAGCACGGTGCCTGCCGGACCGACGAACGGCCGCCCCTCGAGATCCTCTGCGTCACCCGGCTGTTCGCCGACGAGCACGAGTCGAGCCTTCGAGGGTCCCTCGCCAAACACCGCCTGTGTGGCGTCCTTGAAGAGCGGGCACGCCTCACAGTCCTGTGCCGCATCAGCCAGCCCGCTGATCGAGCGCACCGGCGGCACGGGATCGGTTGGTTGCGAACGGCTGGGCATTCTTATTGCGGAAGCTCGTTACGTAGGACAATTGTACCGAACCGCCATCTACAACCTTCTCCCCGTTCGAGACATCCAAACCTTCATGTTGAGCCAGGACCTCCGCTTTGCGTGCCGCACCCTCATCCGCCGTCCGGCCTTTGCCTTGGTCGCCATCCTCACGCTTGCGCTTGGGCTGGGCGCCAACACCGCCATGTTCAGCGTGATTCGCGCAGTGCTACTGCGGCCACTCCCATATCCGTCCCCAGATGCGTTGGTGAAGATTGTGGGGCTCGATCGGGGCACCGGCGAAGAGGAGAATTTGTCGCCCGCAGATTTCATGGACTTCGCACGCGAGACGCGAACGCTGCGGAGCATGGGCGCACATGGCTGGATCGGCTTTTTCACCGTGGCCGATCACACTGGCTCACCCGAACGCATCGGTGGCGTCAACGTCACTGAAGGATTTTTCCGAACCTTGGGCGCGCGGTTCGTCCTCGGGCGTGCGTTCACGAGCGAGGAGGATGCCCCCAACGGTCCGCGTGTGCTGATTCTGAGTCACGGATTCTGGCAGCGCCGGTACGGCGGCGACGCAGGGATCGTCGGGCGCACCATCGATGTCAACGCGCGGCCGGCCACCGTCGTCGGCGTGCTGGCCGAAACGTTCCGTCACGTCGAGGCCAACCCCGAGCGCGATGCGGACGCGTTCATGCCGCAACAGTTTGAGACGGCGGAGCCCAACCGCGGCGGACATTTCATCCGGGCGGTCGGGCGGTTGAGTGAAGGCGCGACCGTCGATCAGGCGCGCGCCGAGCTCTCGCTGATCGCCGCTCGTCTCGAGAAGACTTATCCGGTAGACAACACGAATCAGGGCGTCGCTGTGGCGCCTCTTCATGACGCGCTCGTCGCGTCGGCTCGTCCGGCCCTGCTGCTGCTTGCAGCGGCCGTCGGCTTTGTGCTGCTCGTGGCGTGCGCGAATCTTGCCAACCTGCTGCTGGCGCAAGGGGCGTCGCGTCGGACCGAGCTTGCCGTTCGAGCGGCAATGGGCGCTGCCCGTCGACGATTGATTCGCCAGCTTCTCACCGAAAGCGTTCTTCTGTCGGCATTGGGGGCTGTGACCGGCGTCGCGTTGGCGTTCGCGAGTACGCGAGCCCTGACCATGCTCGGGGCAGCGGGTGTGCCGCGTGCGGAGGACATTGGTGTGGATGGAGGCGTGCTGGCGTTCGCCGTCGGTCTCGCGCTGGTCACCGGCGTCGTGGCAGGTTTGCTGCCCGCGCTTCAAATGTCGGGCGGCGATTTGCATGCGGCCGTGCGTGAGGGGACTCGTGGGCAAGGCCGCGCCGCTCTTCACCGGCCGATTCGCGAGTTGCTGATCGCCGCGCAGGTCGCGATGGCGCTGGTGCTTCTTGCCGGCGCGGGCTTGATGGTTCGCAGCCTGTGGCAACTGCTGCATGTGCAGACAGGTTTCGCCACCGACCAGGTCTTGACGTTCGAGGTGGCCGTGCCGACAGCCACCTATGAGGAAGGCGATCAGATTCCGTTTTACGAACGGTTTTACGACGTCATCCGCGGGCAGGCCGGCGTGCAACAGGTCGGAGCGATCAATATCCTGCCTCTCAGTGCGAACTATGACAGTCGTGGTGTCCAGATCGACGCGCGACCGAAGCCCGCCGGTCAAGGACACTCCATTCAGGCGCGGTCGATCAGCATGGACTACTTCCGCGCGATGGGGATTCCACTTTTACGAGGCCGCGCGTTCAGCGATCGCGACCGCGAAGGCATGCCCCGGGTCGTGATCATCAGTGAATCGATGGCCAATCGACACTGGCCCGGCGAGGATCCGATTGGACAGCGGCTCACGTTCAACAGCGGCATTCCACGCGAAGAGCAGCAGAACGTTGGCGGGCCCGGATCGCGCGAGATCGTCGGCATCGTGGGCGACGTGAAGCATCTGGGGCTCGACGAAGGCGAAGTGCCGATGTTCTATACGCCGCAGGCCCAGCAGCCGTCGTACCACACGATGGCGCTCGTCGTGCGAACCTCTTCCGACCCCGCCGCCGTGACCTCCACATTGCGCGGCGAGCTTGCGCGGCTGGATCGTGGGGTGCCGATGTATCGCGTGCGCACGCTCGAAACCGTCGTGCGGTCCACGATTGCGGCGCCCGAAATGCGCGCATGGCTGTTTGGTCTCTTCGCCGTGCTCGCGCTCGCGCTCGCCGTGATTGGCGTTTACGGTGTTGTCGGCTATTTGGTCGGCCAGCGCACGCACGAAATCGGGATCCGTCTGGCGCTCGGCGCAGCGCGCACGCGCGTGTTGCGTGGCATGCTGCTCGAAGGGCTTCGTCCCGTTGCGCTCGGAATTGTGACAGGCCTTGTGGTGTCAATTGCGGCTGGTCGGGTGATGACGCAGCTCCTGTTTGGCGTCGCCGCTACGGACATCACTACCTACGCCACTGTGGTGCCATTGCTTGTCGCGGCTGCGATTATCGCGACGTGGATTCCCGCACGACGTGTACTGCGCGTTGATCCGATGAACGCGCTGCGAGCGGAATAATTCAGTCTGTGGCTTGTGGACCGCGTGTTGTGCGATCGATCTGCCTGATCGCGCCCAGGTGATAACCCAGGTGCGCGACGCTCGAGACGATTAATGAGAGCTGCACGTGAGTTGAATTCGTAGGGCCCAGGTCCCGCGCGACGGCTCTCGATTGTGTGATCGCGGCGAGCCAATCGTCGGCTTCACGCCGAAGCTCGCCACGCAAATGAGACCACTCCTCTTCGGACACTGTGAGTCGTTGCCAGCTTGCGCTGTAGTCAGCTGTGTCAAAGGGATTCTCACCACGACTCCAGCGATTGAGCAGCTCGAGGCCGTAGCGCAGGTGATCGACGTGGGCGGCCACTGACGAAGAGCCTCCGGGAGGGATGGCGGAAGCCGCGACGGCTGACAAGCGATTGAGCGATTCGAACAGACCGGGATCTCCCGGATTCAAGAGGAAGGCTACATCGGCCGCAGGGCCATTCGTCAATTCGCTGAACACCGTCGCCAGCGCACGACTCACCGCGGCACCTGAGGCATCTGCGCACCTGCGGCAGAGCACCCTCCTTCATCTCTGCACTCTGCCCGACGCGTCCCCGGCAACGAGCCGATCCACTTCCTCCACGCTCATGCGATTGAAATCTCCAGGGATGCTTTGCTTCAACGCGCTGGCCGCGACGGCAAACCGCAGGCTGTCCCCGGGCGAGCGCCCGGTGACCAGGCCGTAGATGAGCCCGCCGGCGAAACTGTCACCGCCACCAATTCGATCCACGAGTCGCACGTCGTAGCGCTGGCTCACGTGAAACTGGTGCGCCACGGCGTCCCACAGCACGGCGCTCCAGCCGTTGTCGCTGGCTGAAATGCTTTCGCGCAGTGTAATCGCGACCATCGATGGGCCCAGTTCCTGCGTGATCGTCTCTCCCACGCGTCGATAGGCGTCGATGTCGAGGCGACCCGTGTTCACGTCGGTGCCCTCGACTGCGAGTCCGAGCACGGACTGAATGTCTTCCTCGTTGGCAATCACCACGTCAACCTGCGTCATCAGCGGGCGCATCGTCTCCTGCGCTGCCGCCTCGGACCAGAGCTTCTTCCGGAAGTTCAAATCCACGCTGACCCGTGAACCAGCTTTCTGCGCGGCCGTAATCGCCTCTCGCGTACACGCGGCGGCTTTGAGCCCAAGTGCGGGTGTGATTCCGGTGACATGGAACCAAACGGCGCCTTTGAAGATCGACGCCCAGTCGATTGTGCCCGGCTCCATCTCGCTGATCGCGGAGCGGGCACGGTCGTACACGACGACCGACGCGCGCTGGCTGGCGCCGCTCTCTGCGAAGTAGATGCCGACGCGGTCGCCTCCGCGAACGATCGCTTCGGTGCGCACGCCTTCGCTGCGTAACGCCCGAACCGCGGCATCGCCGATCGGATTGTTCGGCAGCCGAGTCACATACCAGCTGTCGAGACCAAACTGTGCAAGGCTCACCGCGGCGTTTGCCTCGCCGCCGCCAAACGTGGCGACCAGAGACGGCGACTGAAGCAGCCGTTCGAAACCCGGCGGGCTGAGTCTGAGCATGATTTCGCCAAACGCGACGACTTTTGCTGTCATCGTGCGACTCGCGCTGCCTGTACATTCCCGACGATGCGTCTGGCGTTGGTCTCGATGACATGATAGTTGCCGGCAGCGATCGCGCCCGTCTCGACAAGCGCGCTGCCCACACCCACCGCGACAGCCCCCGCGCGGATCCAGTCGCCGGCGTTGTCGAGCGTCACGCCCCCAGTGGGCATTAGCTTGATGTGCGGGAGCGGCGCCCGGACATCCTTGATGTAGCCGGGACCGAACGTGGTGGCGGGAAACACCTTGACGATGTCGGCGCCGGCATCCCATGCGTCGAGAATTTCCGTGGGTGTCAGGCAACCAGGCATTGCCGGCACGTCTCGCTCATGGCACGCGTCAATCACGGATCGACGGAACACAGGACTCACAATGTAACGCGCGCCGGCGTCGATGGCGCGGTGGGCTGTCTCGGCGTCGAGCACCGTGCCCGCGCCGAACAGAACATCAGCGGGAAGCGTTGGTGCAATCTCGCCGATGAGATCGATCGCGCGCGGCACCGTCATCGTGACTTCCAAGGCCCGGACCCCACCTGCCGCCAGTGCGTCAACGACTGCGCGGAGACGGTCAGCCTCCTTCATCCGAATAACGGCAACAATACCGAGCCGTTCGATTGCCTGCGTGACCTCAGCTCGCGTCATATGAGTTCACAGGGAGATCGGGGAGATCAGGGAGGAAAGCTCCTGAGGAGCAAAGCTCTTCTCCCCGAACTCCCGATCTCCCTGTGGGTCTCGATCAATCAGGTTGATCGTGAATCCAACGGTGGGCCGGGTCCTCGTACAACGCCAACTGCCGAACATCCCCCGCCATCGCCCACAGATAGTACAGCGCATAGCCTGGGGGAGACGACACCGGGTGATATCCATACGGCAGCAGCACAGCGTCGCCGTCGCGCACCTGATGCGTCACCGACTCGCCGTCCTCGGTGTACAGCATCTGGTGGCCAAACCCGTGCGGCGGATCGAGGCGGAAGTGGTAGACCTCTTCGAGAAAGGGCTCGCCGTTGCGGCCATCGTGCTTGTGGGGCGGGTAGCTGCTCCAGTGGCCTGGGGGATTGAACGTCTCGCCCACCATCAGCCGGCGCGCGTGTGGATCGCGGACAAAAATGTCGTGGACCTCGCGAGTGTAGATGCCGCGCCCTCTCGCATTCACCGAGACGTCTTCTGGTCTGACGAGCACGGGCGTTCCGCCCTCTGACGACGGCGCAGAGACGAGGATCGCTTCGAGGTCCGAATCTGCCGTCACCGTCAACGGCACGCCCGGCGGGAGAAAAAGCGCCGTGGCGCGCTCCTGAAACACGCCGGCGCGGGCGACCGGCCAGGCTGCGTCGGGGGTGGTGAAGGTGCCACGCCCTTGCTGCAGGACCACGATAGTCTCTTCACCCTTGCAGTCGTACTCGGCGCTCGCGCCTGCGACGAGGCAAAGCCGTGAGCTGCTCAACTCGCGAGCGGCGCTCGTCCCGTTGCGTCCCTGCAAGCGATGGAGTCCCTGCGTGCGCGGCACTCTGAAGAGGGTGTTGCTGAGCATCGGTCTGAGGAGTCCGGCTCGAATCTTACAATTGGCCTGACCACCACGCAATCTGCGTGCCGTTACGCCAGAGCAGTGGTCAGACCATATGCCTCACGCCGACGAGCCGTCGAAGAAGTGGCTTAACCACTTGCCATGTTCACGGCTATAATGCCGCCCGCCATGCCTGGCAGCCAGACCGTGCCGCTTGTGCCACAACCCGCCGACGACAGCGCCGGGCGCGTCGTCGCACACGTGCGCGGCCTGATCGAGCGCGGCGCGTTGCGTCCCGGCGATCGGTTGCCTGCCGAGCGTACGCTCGCCGTTGAGCTCAACGTGAGTCGACCGACGGTCCGCGCCGCGTTGCGGGCGCTGGCGGCGATGGGTGTCGTGCGGACGCGGCATGGATCCGGGACGTACATTCGTGAAGGTCCGCCCCGGCTCGACAGCGAACCTCTCAGCTTTCTCGCGGCGCTCCACGGGATTGGCCGTGCCGAATTGTATGAAGCGCGTCGCATTCTCGAAGTCGCTGCCGCCGGCCTTGCTGCCGAACGTGCCACGCCCGAGCACATGGCGACTTTGGCGGAGGAGGTGGCAAGCCTGTTTGCCGCGACCGACGCCCCACAGACATTCCTCGTGCACGACATCAACTTCCATCGGGCGGTGGCCACCGCGTCGAAGAATCCCATCGTCGCCTCGCTCATGGACATGGTGTCGAAGTTGTTCTACGAGCAACGCCGCAAGACTGCGGCTCTGGCCTCGGATGCCGACCGTCGTGCGGCGGCTGACATGCACCGTCGAATTTATCAGGCCATCAGAACCAGGGACGCAGCCACCGCACGCGGCGCCATGGACGAACACCTGCGCCAGGCAAGTGCAGTCCAGGCCCAAGAAACACGCCCGCGCCCCCGCATGGTCGAGCGCGTGAAAAGGAACGGGTAAAGGGTTGATCAGTGACGAGTTCGAAGTTCAAAGTGCGGAGTGCAAGGTGCAACCGGAGGCTGTGATGACAACGAGCGAAGGCGTCACCCGTCGGGAATTCGTCGCCAGCGTGGGAGGCGCTGCCGTCGGTGTGGCCATGACAGGTACGCCATCGCTGTCCGCGCAGGCGAAGCGGCGTTACGCGATCGTGGGCACGGGTGTCCGCGCGATCGGGATGTGGGGCCGCCCCATCGCTCAGCAGTACGCTGATGTCGCCGACTTCGTCGGCCTGTGCGACATCAATCCGCTGCGAGTGGACGTCGCAAAGAAGCAGATGGGTGTGTCATGCGCGACCTTCACCGACTTCGACCAGATGATGGACAAGGCGAAGCCGGACTTGCTGATGGTCACGACTGTCGACGGCTACCATAGCGACTACATCGTCCGCGCGCTCAACCGAGGCATCGACGTCATGACCGAAAAACCGATGGTCACCGACGAGAAACAATGCCAGGCCGTGCTCGACGCCGAGAAAAAGAGCGGTCGCAACATCGTCGTTACGTTCAACTATCGCTTCGCGCCCAAGCACCAGACGATCAAGGAGCTGTTGATGTCAGGTGCGGTTGGCAAGATTACGTCGGTGGACTTTTCCTGGTATCTCGACACCAGGCACGGCGCCGACTACTTCCGGCGCTGGCATCGTCTACGGTCGAAGAGTGGATCGCTGTGGGTACACAAAGCCACGCACCATTTCGATTTGATCAACTGGTGGCTCGATGCGGATCCGGTCCAGGTGTCGGCGTTTGGCAACCTGCAGCAATACGGCAAAGCAGGGCCATTCAGGCATACGACGTGCCGCGGCTGCCCGCACCAGTCGAAGTGCTCGTACTACTGGGATATCACGAAGGACAAGAATCTCACCGAGCTGTATGTAGGGTGTGAATCCGCCGATGGGTATCACCGTGATGGCTGCGTGTTCAAGGAAGACATCGACATCTTCGACACGATGAACGCGATCGTTCGCTATTCGAACGGTGTGAATATGAGCTATTCGGTCAACACATTCATGCCGATCGAGGGCTACCGCGTCGCATTCAACGGAACCGGCGGGCGCCTCGAGGTGCGCGATTACGAACGCCAGGCGTGGGACCCGGGTGAAGAGACCGAGATGTACTTGATCAAGAACTTCGGCCAGCGCGAGAAGATCGAGCCCAAAGGCTCCAGTGCTGGCGGACACGGTGGCGGCGACACCCGCCTGCGCGATCTGATCTTCCGCCACGCAACGGCGCCCGAACACATGCGGCTCCCCGGCTCCCGCGCTGGTGCCATGTCGTGCCTGACAGGGATTGCCGCCCGTAAAAGCATCGATGAGAACCGGCCGATTCGCATCGCGGATTTGATTCGCATGACCTAAACCGGGCATTCGAGTCGATCACAGGAGATCACGGAGTTCAGGGTGGAAGATTTACTCTCCGATCTCCACGACCTCCCTGTGAATCCCTCAACCTCGGCGATCAGCGATTGCTTTTCCGATAAAGTAATTGGGCAGATGCCGATCAACCTTGCCCTTCCCCGATGACGTCCACCACGATGAAGCGGATCGCGGCGGAGTTGGGCGTGTCCATCACCACCGTTTCGAAGGTCCTGAACCATCACGCCGACATCGGTCAGGCGACCCGTGCGCGGGTGCTCGCACGTGTCGAGGAGCTGGGATATCGGCCCAATGCTGTGGCGCGGAGCCTGTCGCTGCGACGCACCCACACGCTTGGGATCATCATCCCCGACCTGATGCACTCGTTCTTCGTCGAGATCATGGCCGGCCTCGAAACAGTCGTCAGCGAGCGCGGATACGGGCTCCTGCTCTGTGCCTCCGGTGAAGACGCGCGCAAAGAGCGCGCGGAAATTGAGATGCTGCGGGCGCGTCAGGTTGACGGCATCGTTCTGGCCTCGGCCAACGCGACTGGCAACACCGCGCTGCTCCGCGATCTCACGAGTGTCGGTACGGCGCTCGTGATGATCGACCGTGACGACCATCCACGCGTCCGCTGCCATCGTGTGCTGACCGACGACGTCGAAGTAGGCCGGCTGGCGACGGCGCACCTGACGGGTCAGGGTCGGCGCGCTGTTGCGCATATCGCTGGTCCACCGATCGTTCATGCGAAGCGGCGTGAGGAAGGCTTTCGTCGCGCAATAGACAATGCGAACCTGACGCTGCGCGAGGAGCATGTCGTCGAAGGCGGATTCATGGAGGCTGATGGCTACCGGGCCATGCAGCAGCTGCTTCAGGTGCAACCGCGGCTGGATGCCGTCTTCGCAGTCAACGACCCGGCGGCGATTGGTGCGATGAAGGCCATCTGGGACGCCGGCCTACGCGTCCCTGATGACGTCGCGGTTGTCGGCGCTGGCGACGTTGCGTACAGCGATCTGATTCGCGTTCCCCTGACGACGGTCCGCTGGTCGAAGCGTGATCTGGGTCGCCGTGCGGCGGAGCTCATCCTCGATCAGATCAGCACCGCGGGCAACAGCCGGCCGCGCCGCGTGATCATCCCGCCCGAGATCGTCGTGCGTGCCTCCGCGTAGAACGTACAAGCGACGAAGACTCGGAGATCAAGAAAGATCGCCACGAAGACACGAAGACACGAAGTGCGCGATTCAAAGAATGTCTTCGTGATTTCGTGCGCTTCGTGGCTTGTTTTCTTTGCTACGACCTCCGATAGCCTAATGTTGCCCCGCCGTCTACTGGAAGAATGACGCCCGTAATAAACGACGCATCCGATGAGGCGAGGAATGCGATCGCGGCGGCAATCTCTTCGGAAGTGGCCAGACGCTTGAGCAGGTGCATGTCGGCCTGCCCGCGAAGAACCGCCTGAGGATCGGGCAGCGTCGCCGCCCAGGATTGCATGAGGGGTGTGTCGACGCCCGCCGGGCAGACACAGTTGACGCGGATGCCATCGGGCGCAAGCTCGAGCGCCAGGGCCTTGGTCATCGACACCAGCGCGCCCTTCGATGCGACATACGCCGCGCCGCGATCCTGACCGACGAGCGCGGTCATCGATGCCACGATCACGATCGCGCCGCGAGACCGCCGAAGCGCCGGGAGCGCGGATCGAATCGTATAGAACGCGCCGTTCACGTTCACCGACAGAATCTGGTTCCACTCCTCGTCGGTGTACTCGGCAATGCCCCGCGCGAAGTGGATGCCCGCATTGCTGACGAGCACGTCGATGACGCCGAAGCGGTCGATCACCGCCTGGACGGCCTGCGACACCTCGGCGCTTCGCGAAACGTCCGCGTGGACCACCAGCGTTTCCCCACTCTGCCCGCCGCGGCCCGTCTCGACGGCGGCCTTCTCGAGCGCTCGGCGATCGCAATCCATCAACGCGACATTCGCCCCGGCGCTCACGAAGTGCGCGGCGACGGCTTTCCCGATCCCTTTGGCCGCCCCCGTGACGAGGACGGTTTTGCCGGCGAAATCCACTCTGACTCCTACCTCGCAGCAGCGTGCTCGGCGACGATGTTGTGGACGTCGGCTGCGGCCAGCCGGACCGCGTCAACGGGCGTCAACTCGCCAGTCATGGCACGCTGCACTCTCCGCCAGAGTGCGTCCTCACACTGAGGATACGCAGCGAAACGAGGTGGAATGATCATCGTTCGCTCGGTGTCCGCGAGCAACTCCCAACGATGAGCCGCTGCCGAATCTGGGCTGGCTTCGGCGCGCACTGCTGCCAGGGCGCTCGCGCGGCAAGGGATTGATCCACGGCGCGCTTCGCCCAACTGGGCATCGAACGAGGTCAGGTGGCTCACGAGCAGTGCCGCGCCCGCAGGATTGCGAGCGGGCCGCGGAATCGCGAACGAATGACAACCTGCGTAGGCGGCCCGCAGCCCGACAGGGCCCTCGGGCAGCAGCGCCAGCCCCACGAGGTCTGCGACCGTGCACGTTTCCGGATCGCGGTAGAGATGGTAGCTGCCAGGCCAGTCGGACACCATTGCCGCGTCGCCCGCGCGGAAGGACGAAGAGATTTCGTCATAGTGCCAGTTGATCAGGTCGCGAGGCGTCACGCGCCGTGTGTCGTGCAACTCCACGATCTGTTCGACCGCCCAGCGCCCCGCAGCGGAATCGAAGGCCGGACGGAGATTGTCGTCGAACAGTTCGCCTCCGGCGCCGATCAGTAACTCATAGAAAGTGCCGAACAGTCCTGAATCGCGCCCTGGGAACAGAAACCCGTAGAACGGTGCGCGCCCTCCGTTGTCGTGGCTCAGCACCGTCGCCGTCTCAATCAACTCATTCCAGGTTTGCGGGACCGTCGCGATCAGATCGCGCCGGTAGTGGAGCAGGCGAACATCGAGGTTGCGCGGAACCTGCAGAAGCCGGCCCTCGATGCGGGACAACTCCGCCGGGCGTGGGAGCAGATCGTCGATGAGATCGGCGGGAAGCACCTCGTCGAGCGGTGACAGCCACGCCGCTTGCGACGGCGCGTATTTCGTGTGCGTCGAGACGACGTCGAGTGAGATGCCGGTTTCAATCGCGTGCTTGACAAACGCGTTCAGCTCGGGATGCGGCAATTGCGCCACGACCTCGACTGCCAGACCCGTGTCTTGCTCGAAGCTCCGGATCGCCGCGTAGAGCGGATCGTACATCGGCCCCCCGACGAGCGCCACTCGCACGACAGATCCTGGCACAACGGTCATCGCTATTTTCCCGCGCTCCATCCGCCGTCAATCATGAACGTCGATCCTGTCACGAATGACGACTCGTCACTCGCGAGGTACAGTGCCGCCGCTGCGATCTCTTCGGGCCGGCCCATCCGACCGACGGCCTGCGTCGCGGTCATGTCGCGACGTGCCTGCTCCGGATCCGGATACTCTGCCAGGCGTTGAGCAACCCATGGCGTTTCAACGCGCCCCGGACAGATGCAATTGATCCGGATGCCATCGCGTGCATGGTCGAGAGCCATGCTTTTGGTCAGTCCGACAACGGCGAACTTGCTGGTGCAATACGCGAGACGGTCGCGGATGCCGACGACCCCGCCGATCGATGCCAGATTGATGATGACGCCTGCGCGCTGCGCCAGCATCGACGGGAAAAACGCTTTCGTGACGTTGAACACGCCGCGAACGTTGACGGTGTACAGCCTGTCGAGATCCGCGCCCTCGGTCTGCAACAGTGTGCCGACGTGTCCTGTGCCGGCGTTGTTGACGAGGATGTCGAGATGACCAGCGAGGCCGAGCACCTCCTGCGCACGATCCCGGCAACTGGTTTCGTCGGTCACGTCGAGCACCAGGGAAGTCGCGGACCCTTGTCGAGATCGGATGCGCGTGACGGTCGCTTGGGCGGACTCCTCATCGCGATCCGTGACGAAGACGCGCGCGTGTGCTGCAGCAAACGCCTCGGCGATCGCGGCCCCTATGCCCGAGCCTGCACCGGTCACCAGTGCGGTTTTGTCAGTCAAATCGAACATCAGGCGCGTCTCGCAAGGTATGACCGCCTCGAGGGCCTGTCAAGAACACGTCGGTTACGACGTCGGGCCTCAGGCCCCGGGTCCGCCTTTTGCCTTCGCTTTGCAGCCTACCCTGCAGTCCTGGCTGGTAACTGGAATGTCTTGTGAGTCTGGCGGCGGTGCGGCATAACACCACCCTGACGCTTATGAAACTCTTACGATTTGGAGATCCGGGACGCGAGCGCCCAGGCTTGCAGCTGGCAGATGGCCGGCGGGTTGACGCTTCGGCGTGCGCGCATGATTACGACGAGGAGTTTTTGAGCCGTGGCGGCTTGGCGACACTTCGGGATTGGATGGATCGTGAGGGTCGTGCGGCGCCAACCATCCGACCTGAGGTGCGGCTGGGCCCGCCAGTCGCGCGGCCGAGCAAGATCGTTTGCATCGGCCTCAACTTTCGCGATCACGCCGCAGAAAGTGGCATGGATCTCCCTGCCGAGCCAGTGTTGTTCTTCAAGGCCACGACCGCATTGGCAGGTCCGAACGACGACTTGATCATTCCGAAAGGTGCGACCAAGGTTGATTGGGAAGTGGAGCTCGCCCTGGTGATTGGTGCGCGCACGGCATATGTCGATCACGACGGGGCGGGTTCGCGAATCGCCGGGTTTGCTTTGCACAACGATTACTCGGAACGTGGATTTCAGTTGGAGCGCGGTGGGCAATGGGTCAAAGGAAAGAGCGCCGACACGTTTGCGCCGTTGGGTCCCTGGCTCGTGACGCCAGATGAAATTGCGAATCCACAGCGGTTGCGCATGTGGCTGACCGTCAATCGCGAGATCAGACAACAAAGCACGACCGAGAACATGATTTTTGACGTCGACGCGCTGGTGAGCTATGTGAGTCAATTCATGACCTTGTTGCCAGGTGACATCATCACGACCGGCACGCCTGCCGGCGTCGCGCTCGGAATGAAGCCTGAGCCAAAGTACTTGAAGCCCGGCGACGTGGTCGAGCTGGGAATCGAGGGATTGGGGACATCGTGTCAACGAGTTGTTGCGTATTCGGGTGCCGCAGGTGCTGCAGGTGCCGCAGGTGCTGCAAGTGATTAGGAAATTTCTGCTGATCGCGCTGACTGCTGCGACGCTGACTGCCTGCTCCGGCGGCTCGACGCCGGATCGCGTCAACATCGCCGTCATTCCCAAGGGCACGTCGCATGCGTTCTGGCAAAGCGTGCACGCCGGAGCGCGGCGCGCCGCGCGTGAGCTCGACGTTGCCATCACGTGGCGAGGGCCTCTCCGTGAGGATGATCGCGACTCGCAGGTCGCCGAGGTCGAGAACGCCGTCGCGCGCGGCGTTGATGCGATTGCGCTGGCGCCGCTCGACGAAGCCGCCTTGGTGGCGCCGGTGATGAGCGCGCACCGAAACGGGATACCGGTGGTCATTTTCGACTCTGGCCTCAAGGGCGGCGAGTTCGTCAGCTTCGTCGCGACCGACAACGACAGGGGAGGCGAGTTGGCGGGGGAGCATCTCGGAAAAGTCTTGAACGGTCGTGGCAAGGCGATCCTGATGCGGTACGCGGAAGGCCATGACAGCACGACGCGTCGCGAAGCAGGGTTTCTTCGCGCGCTCGCAGCATATCCGCAGATCGAGGTCCTGAGCAGCAACCAGTACCTCGGGGCCGACGTCGAGGGCGCGTACAAGCGCGCGGAGGCATTGCTCACACGGTACAAATCCGCTGACGGGGTCCTTGAGGTCGATGGCGTGTTCGCGCCAAACGAGTCCGGCGCCTTTGCGGTCATGCGCGTGTTGCAGGACAACGGCTGGGCGGGCAAGGTGAAGTTCATCGGGTTTGATGCGTCTGATGGCCTCCTCGCGGGTCTCCGCGGCGGCGCGATCGAAGCGCTGATCGTCCAGGATCCGGTTCGCATGGGATATCTGAGTGTCACCACGCTCGTACGTCACCTCCGGGGCGACAAGGTCGAGCCGCGGATCGACACGGGCGTCCATCTCGTCACGCGGGACGTGCTGGAGCGACCCGAAATCAAGCAGCTCGTGCAGCCAGACCTGTCGCAATGAGCGTCGCGCCCGCGCTGCCCACGCCGCGCTTTGAAATGCGCGGCATCGAGAAGCGATTCGGCGCGACAATCGCGCTTGCCGGCGTCGATCTCGCAGTTGCGCCGGGCGAAGTCTGCGGCCTGGTCGGCGAGAACGGCGCGGGCAAGAGCACGTTGATGGCGATTCTGTCAGGCGCGCTCAGCGCCGACGCAGGGACGATGGCGCTCGATTCCCGCAGGTATGCGCCTCCACATCCAATGGCTGCGCGACGCGCCGGCGTTGCCATGATCTATCAGGAATTGTCGCTCGCGCCCGACCTGAGCGTCGCCGACAACATCATGATGGGTATGGAGCCTTCACGGCTGGGCGTGATCGATCGAGCCGCCGTGCGGAGGATGGCGAGCGAAGCACTGGGCGAGCTGGGCCGACCCGATATCATGCCGTCCCGCCTTGTAGGCAAACTGTCAGTCGCTGAACAGCAGCTTGTCGAGATCGCGCGCGCGATCGCGGTAGGTTGCCGCGTCCTCGTCCTGGACGAACCCACAAGCACGCTTGGACGTACGGATGTCGAACGACTGTTCGCGCTGATCGCACGTCTCAAGGCCAACGGGCATGCTGTTGTCTACATCTCGCATTTCATCGAAGAAGTGCGTGAGGTGTGCGACCGCATTGTCGTCCTGCGCGATGGCCGCGTCGTCGGCGGGGGCCCGCCGACGATGTCCACTGACGAGATCGTTCGGCTGATGGTTGGTCGCGACGTGCAGGATCTGTTCCCACGTACCCAGAGGCGTCAGGGTGAGGTTGTTGTGGACGTCGAAGCGTTCGAGCCCGGTGCGGCAAGCTTCACTTTGCACCGCGGCGAAATCCTCGGCATCGCCGGCCTGGTCGGCGCTGGCCGGACCGAACTGTTGCGCGCAATCTTCGGGCTCGATCCGGTCCGATCAGGGCACGTGCGCATAGGCGCGTACGCCGGTCCTGGGACGCCCCACCAACGATGGATCCAGGGAATGGGAATGGTGAGCGAAGACCGCAAGGCAGAGGGTGTCGCGCCAGGTCTCGGCGTCGCTGACAACCTCACCCTCACGCGCCTCACTGATATGGGTCCGCTCTCGCTGGTGATTCCTGCGCGCCAACGCACTGTCGCGGCGCGATGGATCGAGCGCCTCGGCATCAGGTGCCTTGCGCCCAAGCAGGCTGTTGGTGAGCTGTCCGGGGGCAACCAACAGAAGGTCGCGATCGCACGCCTCCTGCATCATGACGTGGACATCCTCGTGCTCGATGAGCCGACCCGAGGAATCGATGTCGGCAGCAAGGCGCAGATTTACGCGATCATCGACGCGCTGGTTTCGACCGAACGGAGTGACGGCCGTGCGCCGCGGTCCATTCTGCTGGTCAGCAGTTACGTTCCCGAGCTGCTGGGTTTGTGCGATCGAATTGCCGTGATGTATCGCGGGCGACTCGGTGAGCCGCGGCCTGTCAGCGAGTGGGATGAGCACAAACTCATGCTCGCAGCGACGGGAGCCGGGACAGCCGCATGATGCCACGGGCGCTCGCAGGCGCCGGCGGACCGCTGCTTGGTTTGCTCTTCGTGGCCCTCACGTTTGGCGCGCTCATCGGCGTGCACTTCTTTTTCCCCGCTAACCTCGAACTCATCGCGCGGCAAACAGCCATCGTTTGCGCCGCCGCGCTCGGCATGACCGTCGTGATCATCTCGGCCGGGATCGACCTGTCGGTCGGGTCGGTGGTTGCACTCACGACCGTGGTGATCGCGCTCATGCTTGGCGCGGGATGGTCACCGCTTGCCGCCGCGGTTGGCGGAGTTGGCGCCGCCGCGTTGTGTGGAATGGTCAACGGGCTGCTGGTGACCGGCTTACGCGTCGTGCCGTTCATCGTGACCCTCGGCACGATGATCCTCGTGCGCGGCGCAGCGAAAGGTCTTGCTGAGGAGCGGCGCATCGAAGCGCCGCAAACCTGGCTGAACGACCTGCTTCGCGCAACGGGCCGTGACGAGGGTGGGTTGTTGCCGGCAGGCATCTGGCTGGTGCTGCTGCTGGCGCTGCTGGTTGCTGCCGTGCTGCGGTACACACGTTTTGGGCGCCATGTCTTTGCGATCGGGTCGAGCGAACGCACAGCACGTTTATGTGGCGTGGCGGTCGCGCCTTGCAAGATCGCCATCTATACCCTCGGTGCGTTGTTTGCAGGCGTCGCCGGCGTGCTTCAGTTTTCGCGGCTGTCCGTCGGAGATCCCACTGTTGCCGATGGCCTCGAGCTGGACGTGATTGCGGCCGTGATCATCGGCGGCGGAAGCCTATCCGGTGGTCGCGGGACCGTGATCGGCACGCTGTTGGGCGCGACCACCATGGCCGTGATTCAAATTGGGTGTGCGCAGAAAGGGTATCCAAACTGGGCCCAGCAGATTGTGACTGGCGCCATCATCGTGCTCGCGGTTGCCCTCGATCGGTGGAGGCAGGGGAAGGCCGGGTAGGGCGGTGAGAATCACTGGACTGGAAACCGTAGATCTGCGATTCCCGACCGCGCGTGCCGCGATTGGCACCGATGCGATGCATCCCGATCCCGATTATTCAGCGGCCTACGTCATTCTCAAAACCGATGGTGACCTGGAGGGCCACGGGTTCACGTTTACGATCGGGCGAGGGAACGAAATCTGCGTGGCCGCGATCGAGGCGTTTCGCCATCACGTCGTTGGGTGGACACTCGACGACCTTACGGCGGATCTTGGCGGGTTCTGGCGACGGTTGGCCGGTGATTCCCAGTTGCGCTGGCTGGGTCCTGAGAAGGGGGTCATCCATCTGGCGATGGCGGCGATCGTCAATGCCGTGTGGGATCTCTACGCAAAGTCGGAAGGGAAGCCGGTGTGGAAGCTGCTCGCGGACATGACGGCCGATGAGGTCGTTCGCTGCATCGATTTCCGGTACATCACGGATGTGCTCACGCCCGACGAGGCCCTTGCGCTGCTCGAGCGCCAGTCGTCTACGAAAGCCGATCGCGAGCGGGCACTGCGGCAATCGGGGTATCCCGCCTACACGACATCCGCTGGATGGATTGGATATTCCGACGAGCGGACTCGCGCCGCCTGCCGCGCTGCTGTGGCTGAAGGCTGGACGCACTTCAAGGTGAAGGTCGGCGCGGACCCGGCCGACGACTACGCGCGAGTGGCCATGGTCCGCGAAGCCATTGGTCCGAATAGTACGCTGATGATCGACGCCAATCAGCGCTGGGAAGTGCAAGAAGCCATCGAGCGTGTACGTGCGCTCGCTGAGTTCGACCTGCTCTGGATCGAGGAGCCCACTAGCCCGGATGATGTGCTGGGTCACGCGACTATCGCGCGCGCGGTCGAACCGGTGGGGGTCGCAACCGGCGAACACTGCGCCAACCGCGTGCTCTTCAAGCAACTCTTGCAGGCGCAAGCCATCGGCTTCTGCCAGATCGACAGCTGCCGCCTCGGAGGCGTCAACGAAAATCTCGCAGTCATCCTGATGGCTGCCAAGTTTGGCGTGCCGGTGTGCCCGCATGCGGGAGGTGTCGGGCTTTGTGAGCTGGTCCAGCATTTGTCGATGTTCGACTACATCGCGGTGACAGGAACCTTGGAGCAACGTGTGACGGAGTTCGTCGATCATCTGCACGAGCACTTCGTGGATCCCGTCGTCATCCAGAAGGCGCGGTACATGCCGCCGCTGAAGCCAGGCTACTCGGCGGAAATTCACGCAGCGTCGCGCGAGCGGTACCGGTATCCACGCGGTCCCGCGTGGCAGGAACTGCGATGATCGGCGTCATGTGGCTTTCAACGTCACGATGGTGGGGTTCATCGTGCTCCAACGACCTCACGGATCATGCCGTCGGTCTTGCTGAAGATGTACAGCTCGCCGGCTGCGTCCACCGCGACGTGGGCGTCCGCCCGCCCATCGCCCGACACAGTGGCCCTGCCCGGTAAATTCGGATCCTTGCCTCCACGAGAGTGATACGCGGCTCGAGCAATCGGAAAGACCGTGTCGAAGACACGCTGGCCAGCGTCCGGCGAATCATGTGGATCGTCCCAGGCAATTTTGATGTCGTGCATACGCGCCATTGTCTCCGCGTCGCCATCGTCGGCGGCAAGCATCTCGCGATAATCGGCGTACCAGAGACGCCCGGTCGAGATATCCGTGAAGACGTACTTGCCGCGAAGAGCGGGTATGCGCGTCCCACGATAGAGAAAACCGCTCCCGACGGCGTCGCCACCCGTTGGAACATGGCCATACTGGACGACGGGATAGGTCGGCGCGATCGTCTGCTCGCTCATCGTGGAGCCGATTTGAACGGGGATGCGATCGATCTCCGGACGCGCGGCGGTCTTGTTGTCGGACTGAAGCGCCTGGTTGCCCTCGCGCAGCGAGTAGCCGTAATTGGCGCCACGATGAATAACGTTGATGGTTTCCCACGTCCGCAGACCAATCGAGTTGGCGATGAGGCGGTTGTTTCGCCGATTGGCCAAATCGATCGCCCAATGGAGTCGGTGAGGATTGCGAAGTCCTGACGCCCAGATCTCGCCGCGCGCTCCTGTCGTGCCGGCGAACGGGTTGTCGTTGGGAATGCGATAGCGGCCGTTCTCACTCACGGTGGTCGTTGTCGGGTGTTCGGCCAGGTCCGGAACGATTCGAAGAATTTTTCCGACGAGCGTGTCCAGCCTTTGCGGGTTGTTCCTCGTGTCCGACCGAGACGACTCGCCCGATCCGCCGTCACCGGATCCGATGTACAGCACCCGCCACTCCGCCTCTCCTCGTCGCGCTGTTGAATTGAACGCGAGATCTCCCAGGGGATGGATGCGCGTGTTGAGCTGCACGCGCAGCAGTTCGCGCGCGCGACCCACGAACGTCGGCGTGGAGATGTCTGAGTCGGTCCACTCGATCAGGACGGCCTCGCGCGCAATCGGCCCGGGCGTGGGTATGGGCGCGGTCGTCGTGTAGTGGGTGACCTGCAAGCCGCTGAAGTTCGTGTTGTCCGGCAGGTTGGAGCCAGGCAATGCGGGATCTTCGATATGCACGGTATAGAACGTGCCATTCCGCTGATAGTCGGGATCGAACTGGAAGCTCACGACACCGTTGGCGAAACCCACCTCGAAGGCGAGCTTGTGGAAGAGACCCGGGCGGCCATCGCGCCCGTTGAAGTCGAGGTACGTGGTGAGTGTCTTCGTCTTCTTGTCGAGGATGTAGAGCGGCCCATTCAAGTCGTTGAGGAAGAACCGATGCGTCGCGCCCGGCTCCTCCCGCAACGAGTTGATTCTCGCAAGCATTCCGTCGGTCTGACCGGTGCCATCGAGCTTCCCGGTGATCGGCAACGCGAGGTAGTCGCGGATCTCCAGCGTGAGCGCCGGCGCGACTGCCTCAGCGGTCGTCAGTGTGTGGAGGCTCGCCGCGACGCACAGGAGTGAGAATCGCTTCACGTCAACTTCGGGATCTCGAACCCCTTCCGATACTCGCGCGTCAGGAGCTTGTCGGCCTTCCGATCGTCGATGAAGGTTTCCGATCGTCCGTCGAACCGCAGCTCGTGACCGACACGATACGCAATATTCGCAAGGTGCGGCAGCGCCGACGACAAGTGCCCATCGGCGATGCCGCTGTTGAGGAGCTTCGCGTCATTGGCCCGAATAGCGTCGACGAAGTTGCGATAGTGTGGTGATTCAGTGCTCGTCAGCACCAGCGGATCGCCGCCGCCGCCGCTCTCATCCGGCACGTCGGCGCCGGGTCCTTTTTCGTTCTTCGGGCCAAAATACGATTGCCACTGACGCCCGTTGCCATCGATCCAGAGCCATCCCTTCGAGCCATAGAACAGATTGCCTATCCGCTGCGTGCCCTCGTCGTTGGTGAAGCCGCCGCGGGTCGCGAACTCGAAGACCGTGCCATCGCCGTACTCGAACAGCGTGGTGTGCGTGTCCGGAGTTTCCTGCGACGCTTCCGCGCCGAAATATCCTCCCATCGACTGGATCTTGACCGGATGCTCCTGCTTGTTCAGCCCCCAGCGTGCGACGTCGAACTGATGCGGACCCTGATTGCCTGTGTCGCCGTTGCCGTAATCCCAGTGCCAGTGCCAGTTGTAGTGGAATCGATTGCGATTGAAGGTGCGCTTCGGCGCAGGGCCGAGCCAGAGGTCGTAGTCAACCTTGGACAGGTACTGTTCATCGTAGGTGGGCTCGTACGACGTTGACCCAACCGTGAGCGCATACTTTTCGCCGGGCGCCATCGGCCCATCCGGGTACTTGCCGATCGCCGGCCGCGGCTTGTAGCACAGGCCGCGCGCCATGTAGACCTTGCCGATGCCGCCGTCGTGCAGAAACTTGATGGCCTCGCGCACCGGTGGGCGACTGCGATTCATCGTCCCGACTTGCACGAGCTTCTTGTACCGGGCCGCCGCTTCGATCATCTGACGGCCTTCCCACACGGTGTGCGACGCGGGCTTCTCCACGAACACGTGCTTGCCTGCCTGAAGGCCCCAGATGGTTGCCAGGGCGTGCCAGTGGTTCGGCGTCGCGATGACGATGGCGTCGATGTCTTTGTCGTCGAGGACACGGCGAAGATCCTGAACGAAACCAGGTTTGAAGGTCGCGACGTCCTTCAGACGCTCATCGTTGATGCGCTCGGGCGCGAGGTTGGCGTCCGGGTCGCACAGGCTCTTGATCTCGACGTTTGCCAGGCGCGCAAAACCCCGCTTGAGGGAGTTGCCCTGACCGCGGATGCCGATACTGGCAAGGACGACGCGATCGTTTGCACCAAGTACTCGTCCGGTGACGTTCGGCGCCGCGCTCAGGCGGGCGTTGAGGAGTGGGCCGCCGACCACCACACCCGCCGCCGCCGCGCCAAGCCGCGACCCGAAGTCGCGCCGCGAGATGCCCGTCCGATCATTTCGGTCGCTGGCCACAGTGCCCTCCTGGGATATGCCCGAAAGTGTAGCCCCTCTTGGGGGCGGGCGGGCGTGAGAGGTAACGTCTGCCGAAAAGCTGAACCACCCGAGTTGGGGGTAGGATTCGCCACATGGAAAACCCAGTTTCTCGACGCCACTTTATGGGCACGGCTGCGGCTGCCACGGCCTGGACCGCGTTGGGGGCTTCGACGTCGCTCGACGGCAGGCGCTCGACGGCAGGTGAGCTAAGCCCTCCCCGTCTGAATCTGGGGGTCGCCTCCTACTCGCTGCGCGAGTTCACGCTCGACCAGGCGCTCGAGATGGCGCGGAAGCTGGGTGTGACGTCAATGACGTTCAAGGACGTCCATCTGCCGCGCACGGATCCGCCGGAGACGACACGGGCGCTTGCCGCCAAGATCAAGGCAGCAGGTATCACCATCATGGGCGGCGGGACGATCACGCTGCCAAACGACCCTGATCAGATCAAGAAGGACTTCGAATACGCGAGGAACGCGGGGTTCCCCCTGATCTTCGTCGCGCCGGATCCCGCCGCGCTCGACACTATCGAGCAGATGGCGAAGACCTATGACATCAAAGTGGCCATCCACAACCACGGCCCAGAGGACAAGCACTGGCCGCGTCCTCAGGATGCCTACGCGGCGGTCAAGTCGCGCGACAAGCGTCTCGGGCTCTGTATCGATGTGGGTCACACGCTTCGCACGGGCACCGATCCCGTACGAGCGTGCCGCGAGTGCCGCGACCGCCTCTACGACATGCACGTGAAAGATTTGACAATCCAGAACGACAAAGACAGCCAGGTCGCCGTCGGACGTGGGTTGATCGATTTCCCTGCGCTGTTCAGGACGCTCATCGACATCAACTATCAGGGGCAAGTGGGCCTCGAGTACGAGATCTATGCGAAGGATCCGTTGCCCGGCATGATCGAATCCCTGGCGTACATGCGTGGAGTGCTGGCTGCGGTGGGGGGAACTGAGACAAGCAGAACTAAGAACTAAAAACGAAGAATTGTTCTCCGTTGGCCGTTTCGTTCTTCGTTCTTCGTTCTTAGTTCTTCGTTCTACAACTTTTGCAACATGGAGGATGGACATGATCTCGTCGACGTCTCGTGTGTCGCGCGTGATTGGCCTTGTCGTGCTTGTCGGCGCTCTCGCCGCGGCTCCTGTCGTCCCGAACGCCTGGTCGCAAGCGGTAACGGGGACGCTTCTTGGCAGCGTGACGGATACCGGTGGTCTGCCGGTTCCCGGCGCGACCGTCATCATCACAGAGGTCAACACCGGTATCAGGTCTACCGGGGTCACGAACGAGAATGGCAATTTCGTCTTCTCGAGCCTCAGAAACGGCGTGTACAGGATTGAGGCAGAACTGACCGGGTTCAAAAAGGTGATCCGCGATGGAATCGAGGTTCAGGTCAACACGACGGTTCGCGCTGATCTGAAGCTCGAAGTTGGCGCGCTGGAGGAAAGCATCACGGTCGTCGGAGAATCGCCTCTGCTGCAAACGGATCGAACTGATACCGGCCGGATCATCGAGAGCGTTCTGCTTCAGGAAGTGCCGCTGGCGTGGAACCGCAACTTTCAGGGCGCGCTCGTCACGGTCCCGGGTGCAACACGCCCACATCGTGAGCACTCCGAATTCTTCAACTCTCAGGACAGTCTCGCGACGGAGGTGAATGGGCAGTCTCGGCTCGCGAACAACGTGTTGATCGAAGGCATCGACAACAACCACAAGACTGGTCTGCTGACCGTGTTGATTCCATCGGCTGACGCGATCGAAACCGTGAGCGTCACCACGAGCAACTACGACGCGGAGTTCGGGCGCGCCGGCGGGGCGGTCACGGCGGTGACTCTCAGGTCCGGCACCAACGACTTCAAGGGCAGCGCCTTTGCCGGCGGCAACACCGACGCGACTATCGCGAGGAATTACTTCTCGCGGACCAAGGCGCCGACCGAGAGTGTTGGCTACGGCTTCACGATTGGCGGACCGATCCAGCGCAACAAGATGTTCTTCTTTGGCGACTACCAGCGGGCCAGCGACAATGCCGGTCGCGTGCAGCGGTCGATCATTCCGCCCATGGAGTTCCGCAATGGCGACTTCAGTCGAGCCGCAACGATTGTGTACAACCCGTTCACTGGCAATCCTGATGGAACCGGGCGTCAACCATTTCAGGGCAACGTCATTCCATCTACCATGATCAGTCCCATCGCCAGAGCGATCCTCGCACTGATCCCGCAGCCCAATATTTCCGCGCCGCTGGGCCAGATCAACTATGAGCTTCCGTATCAACGCAAGAAGACAACCGATGCGTTCGACGTGAAGCTGAATCATCAACTGTCGGACCGCAATGCCGTGTCTGGGCGGTTCAGTTATCAGCGGCCGGAGATCTCCGATCCCGGCATTTACGGGAAGTACGGCGGCGGCGGAAAGGATTTTGCCGGTACCGGAACGAACATCACCATCAGCACGGGTGCGACGTTTACGCGCACGTGGAGCAATACGCTGGTCCAGGAGATCCGCGGTGGCGTGACGTATTACCACAACGAGGCGTTCACCGATGCCCTGGGCGAAAAGACGTCCGATGAGCTCGGGATCAGGGGCGTCAATGTGAATGATTTCTCAGCCGGCATCACCAGCGTCTTCATTGGCGGCACCGGTGCGAACGCGCTTTACAGTCAGCCGGTCATCGGATTCGCGGCCAGCCTCCCGTGGGATCGGTCGGAGCGCACATCTGAGATCTCGACCGTGTTGACGAAGCTTCTCGGGAATCACACGCTGAAAGTAGGCGGCAATCTTCGCCACAATCGTGACTTCCTGCTGCAAGTCCAGGATCGCCTGGGACCACGTGGCGGGTTCGAGTTCAACGGTCAACAAACGGGCCTGCCCTCCGATGCGGCTTCGCTGAACGGATTTGCCAACGCGTTCGCGAGTTTTCTCCTCGATGTGCCGAGCCGCGTTGGTCGCGACCTGACAGTTGTCGACCCTGGCACGCGGCACTGGGCGGTCTTCAGCTTCATCCACGACAAATGGCAGGTCACGCCGAAAATCACAATCGATCTCGGCCTGCGTCACGAGTACTACACGCCGCTCGTCGGACTGGAAAGCCAGGGAGGGCTGGCAAACTACGACCCCGCGACGAATTCGATTCTGGTGTCGGGCCACGGCGATGTGCCGGCGAATCTGGGCGTCAAGAAGTACTTCAAGAACTTCGTTCCTCGAACCGGCATTTCCTATCGCATGAGCGACACAACGGTGATGCGCGCTGGCTACGGCATCAGCACGATTCCGTTCCCCGACAACAGCTACGCGTTCAACTTCCCCGTGAAGCAGAACAACGACTTCAACGCGCCCAACACCTTCGCGTCGGCGCCTGTCCATATGGCTGATGGATTTCCGGCGCCGATTCTCGCCAACATCCCCACCAACGGCATCATTCCCGCAAACACGTCGCTGCTCTTGAGCCAACGCTATTTCGCCATACCCAGCGATCTACACGAGGGACGGCTGCAGTCTTGGAACGTCGCGTATCAGCGTCAGCTGCCGTACGGCTTCACCGCCGAAGCCGCGTACGTCGGCAATCGCGGCAACGTCGTGAATATGATCAACCTGAATGCCGGCATGGTCCCCGGCTTGGACAATGCGGGGCGGCCGCAGTTCGCCCCATTCGGCCGAACCGCCGAGACGACTGGATGGATGCGATCCGACACGAACTATCACTCGCTGCAGACGAAGTTTGACAAGCGCTTCTCACGTGGGTTGATGATCACCACGTCGTACACGTTGGGCCGCTCGATCAACTACTGGCAGGGCACCACCAACGGCGGCATCATCACGCCTGCCAATATCGAGCTCAGTCGCGGTCGGGCCGAATACGACCGGCTGCACAGCTATGTCCAGAGCTTTGTCTACCAGCTGCCGATCGGCCGGGAGGGGCGCTGGCTGACGACCGGTCCTGCGAGCTGGATCCTCGGGGGCTGGCAGCTGTCAGGCATTTTCACCGCCCAGTCGGGCCTGCCGATCAACTTCACTGCGAACGGCGCCTTGCTCCGCGCGCCGGGCAATACACAACGGCCGGACGCGACTGGGACGCCAGCGGTCCTCGGAGGTATCGGCCCCGGCACTCAGTGGTTCGACACCTCGGTCTTCTCACTGCCAGCGCCAAACACGTTCGGCAACATCAAGCGAAACGGCTTGCTCGATGGTCCGGCGTACGTGAACCTCGACGCCAGCCTGGCGAAGTGGTTCACGTTCCAGCGCGATGTCAAGGCGGAGGTCCGCATCGACGCCTTCAACGTGACCAATCGGCCGCAATTTCAGAATCCGAACGGCGAGCTGGGCAACGCGAACTTCGGCCGGATCACGACGACGCAGCCGAATACGGAGAGGACGGTGAGGTTTGCGGTGCGGCTGGTGTTCTAGTGAACATGAACTTGGGGAGGGCAGTTTCCAGTGATCAGTTTCCAGTTCAAAGGAAATTGGAGCCAATAGAGCCTTTCATTGAACTGGTCACTGACCACTGGAAACTGACGCCTCTCAGCTTGCGTCACTGCCTCGTCGTGGGCTTTGGCAACTCCCGGATTCTGATGTTCTGAAACGACACCTCGTCGCCATGATCCTGCAGCAGGATGTGGCCCTTGAGTTTGTCTTCCCAGCCAGGCACGTCCTTGAACTTGCTCTGCGCCTTTCCCGCCTTGAGGGCTGCACTCCCGAGCTCGTACTCCACGACCTTGGCTCCATTCAGCCAGTGCTCGACGTGCAGGCCCCGTAGCAGGATGCGGCCTTCGTTGAGAGACCCCGCCGGTTTCAGGGGCTTGTTCGCCGCAGGCGCAATGACGTCGTACAGCGCCGCGGTTGTGCGGTTCGGCCCGATGAGCGCGTCGGGGTGCTTGGCGTCATCGATGATCTGGTATTCATGCGCGATTGGTCCATCGCGCTCTTCCGTCACCAGATACTTGACACCGCTGTTTCCCCCTGGCGCAACGGTCCACTCGAATCGCAGATCGAAATCGTCGAACGTCTCGATGGTGATGATGTCTCCACTGTCGGCGGTCGGTTGCCCTCCGCTCGCGACGTGTTTCAGGCGGGCGTTGTCGACGAGCCATCCCTTGGCAGGGAAGCCCGGCTTCTTGAACCCTCGCCAGCCTTGCGTGCTGGCGCCGTCGAACAGCAGTCGCCATCCCGCTGCCCGTTCTTCAGCGGTCAGCTGAGGCCGCACGGCGTAGGGTGTCGATTGTGCCGTCAACATGACGCTGCCAGCGATGATGACGGCAAGGACGCATGGAGTGCAGCGGTTCGTCATCCGATGAAGTTATCACTGATGGGTGTAAGCCGACAGTAGATCGCTCTGATCTCCTTGTGAATCCCGGGCCCCCATTTACAGCTTCGCGCCCAGGTACGCGCAGACGCGCAACACATCCGCAAACACCCCTCCGGCGGTGACGGCCGGGCCGGCGCCAGGCCCTTGCACCACCAGCGGATTGCGATCGTAACGGCCAGTGATGAAGCGCACGACGTTATCGGTCAAGTTGATGTTCGCGAATGGATGCGTCCGCTCCAGTTCGGTCAAGCCGACCGACGCGCGACTGGTTGCCGCGTCGAGGACCCCGGTGTATCGCAAGACCAGCCCGCGCGAGGTGGCCGCCTGTAACCGCTGCTGCATTGACGCGTCGAGCTCGGTCACCCGGGCGCGAAACTCTTCCACTGAACACTGGCTGAGTGTCTCGGGCACGAGGCCTTCGAGCTGCACGTCGGCGAGCTCGACGCCAAGTCCCATCTCTCGCGCCAGGATGATCAGCTTGCGGGCGACGTCGGTGCCAGACAGGTCGTCGCGCGCGTCCGGTTCCGTGTACCCCTTGTCCATGGCGTCGTGGAGGATCGCGGAAAACGGCTGGCGCCCATCCCAGACGTTGAACAGGTACGACAGCGTGCCTGACAGAATCCCCTCCACGCGCCGGATGTCGTCGCCCGTCTCACGCAGATCGCGAAGCGTCTGGATGACCGGCAGCGCGGCGCCTACAGTTGCTTCGTACAGGTAATGGGAACCGCCCTGCCGCCGGGCCTCGTCGATCTGCTGGCGAAGCTCACGCGGACCGCTGCCAGCCTTCTTGTTCGGCGTCACCACGTGAATCCCGGCGGCAAGCCAACGGGGGTAGAGCTGGGCGACCCTCTCGCTCGCGGTGCAATCGATGATGAGCGCGTGCGGCAGGTGATCCGCGTGAACGTGGCTTTCGAATGCGGCAAGGTCTGCGCCGGTCCCGCCGGCAAGCGCGTCGCGCCAGTTGCTCGCGAGCGATACGGCAGGATCGGCGAGCAGCATTTTCCGGGACGAGATGATGCCGCGCAGCCGGAGATCGAGGTTGCAGTCCCGCTGCAGTCGCGGCATCTGAGCCCTGATCTGATCGATCAATGCGCCGCCGACGAGGCCGGGACCGATCAGGCCAATCGACACGGTATGGGGCGACAGGTAGAAGCTCGAGTGCACAGCGCGCAACGCTTTGGTCGTCTGCCGCTCATCGATGACGACCGAGATATTGCGCTCCGAGGCGCCCTGTGCGATCGCCCGCACGTTCACGCCCGCGTTTCCGAGCGACCCGAACACTTTCGCCGCAATCCCGTGAGTCCCCGCCATGCCGTCGCCCACGACCGCCAGGATGCTGCAGTCCTCTGCCGTGTCTACGCGCTGAATCTGGCCGTTGCGAAGCTCCGGCTCGAAAGCGTCTCGTACGACGCGCCCCGCCAGCCCGGCTTCCGGACGTGGAATCGCGAAGCAGATCGAGTGCTCCGAACTGGCCTGCGAGATCAGGATGACGGAGATGCCGTGTTCGCGAAGCGCCGAAAACAATCGTTGGGCAGTGCCCGGCACACCGATCATCCCGGCGCCTTCGACGTTGAGGAGCGCGACGCGATCGATCGTCGTGATCCCCTTGACGCTGTGATTCGATGCCGCTTTCGCGCAGATGAGTGTCCCTCGTGCGTCGGGCGCAAAGGTATTTCGAATCCAGATGGGGATGTTTCTCCCGACGGCCGGCGCCATCGTTTGGGGGTGCAGGACCTTCGCACCAAAGTACGCGAGCTCCATGGCCTCGTGGTACGACATCGAGTCAATGACGGTCGCATCGGGCACCCGGCGAGGATCGGCACTCAACACACCATCGACGTCGGTCCAGATGTAAATCTCCTCGGCGTTCAGCAATGCGCCAAAAATGGCCGCAGAGAAGTCGCTGCCGTTGCGGCCCAGCGTCGTCTGCAGCCCATTTCCGTCGCGCGCGATGAAGCCAGGAATGATGACCGTCAGATACGGATCCGGCGGGATGATGCGCTCGGTGTTCGCAGAAGACTCCGGCCACTGCACGCTCGGGCCCAAAGGGCCGTTCTGTACCTGGATCACGTCGCGCGCGTCAACCCACACGACTCGCCTGGATGGGGCAGTGCGATGTGCCAGGAATGCCGTGAACAGTCGCGATGACCACAGCTCCCCGAATCCTGCCACGATGTCACGCAGAGCCGGAGAAGCCGCGCGAACGATCTGCACCGTGTGGAGGAGAGCGGCCAGATCGCGGCAGTCGGCGTCGAGCTCCGCGGCGTAACGATCTGCCTCCGATGACCTCAGCA
This sequence comes from uncultured Acidobacteriota bacterium, assembly GCA_963846425.1. Classification (GTDB taxonomy): domain Bacteria; phylum Acidobacteriota; class Vicinamibacteria; order Vicinamibacterales; family UBA2999; genus JACCSI01. Next base: position 2,268,496 of record CAWJVW010000005.1, read on the forward strand.
ACTCACCGGCGATCGCCAGGTGACGCGTGCGAACCGCGTCAAGGCTCTGCTGGAGAGTCGCGTCGGCCCGCTCGGCCGAGGTCACGAGTCCAAGCAACGTGTCGGTCACGCCGCCGCAGGCCGACATCACGACCGCCAGCCTGGGTGCACTATCCTCTTCGAGGATGCGCGCGACTCGTTCCATGCACTCGGCATCCGCGAGGCTCGAACCTCCAAATTTGTGGACTCGCGAGAAATTCACTGCGACCTCTCTTGACATGTGCTTCATGTGCAAATGAAAAGGGCCATCACCCGGTTCTGGATGATGGCCCTTGCTAGGTTTGCTCTTTGTTCGTTACATCATCCAGAATCGTGACACCTGGTGCGAGTCGTAGTAATCCCGACGAAACCGTTCGTGCTCGTTGACGTGCCGGAGACGTGGGCGCCAGCCATGGGAAACTCACTTGTAACGTAGGTGGGCCCCGCGGATCAAGGGATGGAGGATTCACAGGGAGGATCCCGCATGCTACGCTCCGCACTTTGAGGTGGAGCGAGGATGAAGCGACGATATGTCCTGAGGATGGGGGCGCTTGCCGCCGTCTCCGCGGCAATTCCAATTCGGGTGCGCGCGCAGACTCCGCAGCCACCTGCCACCCCACCCAGCACCATTACGACCCCGCCACGCGACTTCGGTCCTGGCGCGCCACCGACGACTTACTTCACCGATCCCGACATCGTCATCGTCGATCCCATGTTCGGAAGCCTCGTGCAGGCGAATACGTCGATCAAGCGGCTATGGACAGGCGCGTTGTGGGCCGAAGGGCCAGCGTGGTCCGGGCAGGGCCGATACCTCGTCTGGAGCGACATCCCGAACAACCGCCAGATGCGGTGGTTGGAAGACGACGACCGCGTGACGGTGTTCCGGCAGCCGTCGAACAACAGCAATGGCAACACGTTCGACTTTCAGGGACGGCAGATTTCCTGCGAGCATTTGACGCGGCGCGTGGTGCGCTACGAGCACGACGGATCGGTCACCATCCTGTGTGATTCGTTTGGCGGCAAGCGCTTCAATTCGCCAAACGACGTCGCCGCGCATCCTGACGGCAGCTACTGGTTCACCGATCCTCCATATGGTGGTCAACTCTACGAGGGACAAGTTGACGAGGCAGGAGGTCCGACCAATCCCGCCGGACGCCTCAATCCCAGACTTGGTCAGCCTCCTGAGGCTGGCCGTATGCGCCGCGAGTTGCCCAATGGCGTGTATCGGGTGGATGCCAAGGGTCAGGTCTCGCTCGTCGTGACCGAAGCGCAGGTGCCCGATCCCAATGGCCTGACCTTCTCGCCTGATTACAAGAAGCTGTACGTGGTGAGCACAGGACGCGGGCCAGGCGACACCGGCCCCGGCGGAAAAGGGGAGTTGTTCGCCTTCGACGTCGCCGTGAACAACACCGTATCGAATCAAAAGCTCTTCACGGACTTCATGATCGACGGCGTCAAGGCTCGCGCTGACGGCGTACGCTGCGATGTCTACGGCAATGTCTGGTGTTCGAGCAACGCTGGCAGAGCAGTTGGCTACAGCGGCGTTACCGCATGGACGCCTGACGGGAAACTGCTCGGCCGCATTCGATTGCCTGAAGTGTGCGGCAACATCTGCTTTGGCGGCCCGAAGCGGAATCGCCTGTTCATGGCGGCGAGTCAATCGCTCTATGCGGTGTATGTGAACACGCAGGGAAGCGGGCCGGGGTAGGGCAGGTAGGGTGGGGTCATTGGGGCAGGTCTTCATGACACGATTCTGTGTTCTGGCAACGGTCATCGCGCTTGTCAGCGGGAGTCCCGCTCCGGGTGCAGGCGCCATGCATCAGGACGCGCGAACTGACACGGCCGATCACACCATTTGGCTTCGCTCGGCAGCATCGCAGTGGGACCATGCGTTCCCGGTTGGCAACGGACGACTTGGGGCGATGGTGTTTGGCACGGTCAATCGCGAACGGATTCAACTCAACGAAGAAACGCTCTGGATGGGCGGCCCGCGCGACGCCGACAATCCCGAGGCACGTGCGGCGTTGCCGGAGGTGCGTCGTCTGTTGTTCGAGGGCAAGCCCCGCGAAGCCTATGCCCTGGCCGAACGGAAGTTGATGGGCAAGCCCTGGCGGCTCGAGTCGTACCAGAGCCTCGGCGACCTGCGACTCAACTTCGATCATGAAGGCACGATTTCCGAGTATCGCCGTACACTCGATCTCGACGCGGCGGTTGCACGTGTGAGTTATCGCGTCGACGGCGTTCTGCACACTCGCGAAGTCTTCGCCAGCCATCCTGATCAGGTTGTCGTCGTCCGCCTCACGGTTGATCGGCCGGGCGCCCTGACGTTCGGCGCGTGGATCGACCGGCAACAGGACGCAAGAACCGAGATCGTCGGGCAGAACCGACTGAATCTGATCGGCCAACTTGCGGGTGGGCACGGAATGTCGTTCCTTACATCCGCCAAAATCATCGCGGAAGGCGGGACACAGGAGGTCTTTCCGGAACGCATTCTCGTCGACGGTGCAAACGCCGCGACGATTGTCGTGAGTGCGGGAACGTCATTTGAGAGCAGGGACGGGTCGCCAAGGGCTCCCACGATCGTCCGCGTCGAACGCGATCTGTCGGCTGCGGCAGCAAGATCGTACGGCCAGTTGCTGTCGGCACACACCACCGATCATCAGAAGTTTTATCGGCGGGTGGCGCTCCGTCTTGGCGCCAGAGCCGCATCCACCAGCGCGTCGGCGCTGCCCACGGATGAACGCCTCGAACAGGTGACGCGTGGTGCGTCAGATCCATCGCTCGATGCGCTGTACTTTCAGTTTGGCCGGTACCTGCTGATTGCGAGCAGCCGCCCGGGTGATCTCCCGGCGAACCTCCAGGGACTCTGGAACGACAGCATGAGCCCGCCGTGGGACGCCGACTATCACCTCAACATCAACCTGCAAATGAACTACTGGCCGGCCGAGGTGACCAACCTTGCGGAGTTGCACGAGCCGCTCTTCGCGTTCCTCGAATCCCTGCGCCAACCGGGACGCAAGACCGCACGGGTTCACTACGGCGCGCGGGGCTTTGTTGCGCATCACATCACCGATATCTGGGGCTTCACGTCTCCTGGCGACCTGCCCCGATCCGGCCTCTGGCCTACGGGCGTTGCGTGGCTGACGCAGCATCTGTGGGAACACTACCTGTTCGCGCCAGATCGCGCCTTTCTCACCCGCGTGTATCCGGTGATGAAAGAGGCGGCAGAATTTTTTCTCGATTACCTCGTCGAAGATCCGCGCGGCCGCCTGGTAAGCGGCCCGTCGGTGTCGCCCGAGAACCGCTACCGTCTGCCGAATGGGCAGGTAGGCATTCTCACGATGGGCCCGTCGATGGATCATCAAATCATTTCCGGGCTCTTCACGCAGGTTTCGCGCGCGAGCGAGATTCTCGGCGTAGACGAGCCATTCCGCGCGCAAGTGCTTGCGGCACATAAGCGGTTGCCGCCGCCAACCGTCGGCAAGCATGGCCAGATTCAGGAGTGGTCGGAGGACTACGACGAGCCAGAGCCCGGGCATCGACACATCTCGCAGCTCTTCGCGTTGCATCCTGGCAATCAGATCACGGTCCGTGGGACTCCTGTTTTGGCGAACGCGGCGCGGGCGACGATCGATCGCCGCCTGGCACATGGCGGCGGGCACACGGGCTGGAGCCGCGCATGGATCATCAACTTCTGGGCACGGCTGGAAGACGGCGAGCGCGCGTGGGAAAACTACCAGGCTCTGCTGGCCAAATCCACGCTGCCAAACCTGTGGGATCTGCATCCGCCATTTCAGATCGACGGCAATTTTGGAGGGACAGCGGGAGCGGCCGAGATGCTGCTGCAGAGTCACGCCGGCGAAATTCACCTGCTGCCGGCACTGCCCAAGGCATGGGCGGACGGCGAATTTCGCGGCTTGCGCGCACGTGGCGGTGTCGAGGTCGATCTGATTTGGAATGCTGGTAAGGCGATGAAGGCGACCTTTCGGCCGTCGGCTACCACCACTGTCAAGGTGCGAGTCTCCGGTGGACCCGACGTTCAATCGATCGCGCTCGTGGCGGGAAAGCCGTACGAATTGCTGCTTGCCCAGGCCGTCCCGACGGCGATAGTCGGAGCGCGCCTGATCGACGGCAGTGGCGCCTCTCCCATAGACGATGCGGTCGTTGTGACCGACGGCGATCGCATCCGTGCGGCAGGTGCTCGTGGAAAAGTGTCGATTCCTCCCAGCGCCACGATCGTCGCCGCGCAAGGTAAGACCCTGATCCCTGGCCTCGTCGACACTCACTGCCACATCAATCAGCCCGTCGAGGACATGAAGCGGTACTGGATCGCGCAGCTGCGTTGGGGTGTTACGACTATGCGCGCGGCCGGCAACGACAAGCCTGCAGTGGTCCCGTTGTTTCGGGAGACTCGTGACGGCCGGTTGCTCGCGCCGCGGTCGTACACCGCGGGTCAGGGGTTCAGCGTCAGCGGACCTTACGAGGGCGCTCCCGTGTTCAGGCCGACGACCTCAGACGAAGCGCGGGCAAATGTCCAGAACCTCAAGGCGCAGAACGTTGACTTCCTCAAACTCTGGATGACCAATCCGCGATTTCCGCCCGAGGTTGTGACGGCTATCATCGACGAAGGCCGCAAGCAGGATCTTCCGATCGTCGCCCACGTCACCGACGTCGCGACGCTCCGTCAGCTCGCAGATCAAGGGGTGACCGACTTCTTGCACATCCCACGTGATCAACCAGTCACACCGGCGTTGGTTGCGTACGCGAAATCAAAGAAGCTCTCGTTCGCACCGACACTGGCCAACTCTGAAGCTTCGTGGTTTTACTACGAGCATCCAGACATTTTGAACATGCCGCTGCTGCAAGATGCGCTGTACCCGCGCGGGCGGCAGATGCTCGCCGATACTGCCAGAAAGCAACGAACGCTGTCGGCTCCTGATCTTGGGCAGCGCAAAGAACGACTTCGCGACGCGTATCCATTCATCAAGGCCATGTCAGATGCCGGGGTCCGCATCGTTGCCGGGACCGACTGCGGCGCCGAAGCGTCTCAGGTGACACCGCTCGGCCACGCCACTCACCGCGAAATCGCGATGTATGTGGAGGCAGGCATGACGCCGCTTGCCGCGATTGGCGCCGCAACGCTCGAGGCGGCGCGTGTCCTCTCGCGCACTGAGGACCCCGACTATGGCGTGGTCCGAGCAGGGAAGGCTGCGGATCTCGTGTTGTTGGATGCGGATCCGATCGCCGACATCAACAATACGATTCGGATCAACAAGGTGATGCGTAGCGGGCAGTGGGTCAGATAATCACAACGTGTAGAAGCCGCCCTTCAGAGCGGCCGTTGAAAAACCATGCGAAATCGACACACCGTCGGATGGCTGAGTGTTGCTATGGGTCTTCTCATCGTCTCTCCGGCCGCGGCGCAGCCGACGGTAACCATCGATGATTACGTGGCGATGCCGATCACGGGACGCGTCGATGGCAAGGGATCGAATGAGGTCTTGCTGTCCAGGGTCAATACCCTGCGTGAGGAAGTCGGCGGTGCGAAGCGTCTGTTCATCAGCGACATGAACGGCCCACTCTACATCTTCGACAAGGACACCAGGAAGTTCACGGTCTACCTTGACTTCAACGGCAACGAAGGCAAACCGGGCATCTTTCGCAAGTTGACGATCCTGCAGGGATACGGCAATGGCCTGAACGGTTTTTACCTCGACCCCGATCACACCCGTAACGGCAAGTTCTACACGGTGCACATGGAAGATCCCGCGCTGCCCGGATCCAGCCTGCCGAGTAACGAAAAGTTCCCTGGCTTCGACGTCTCGGGATACACGCCGACGACTGCCATCAGGACGCCCGGACCTTTGCAGAACGAGGGCGTGCTGATCGAGTGGACGGACTCGCGTCCGTCGAACTCGACGTTCGAAGGGACCGCACGCGAGTTGCTGAGGGTGCAACTGAACACTCGCAGTCACCCGATGGGAGACATAATCTTCAACCCCGCCGCCCGTCCGGGCGATGCCGACTGGCGCGTTCTCTATCTGGAATGCGGCGATGGCGCATCGGGGGAATCGAAGATCGCGGAGATTCGCCCTAATCCGCAGCGCCTCGACAATCTCGAAGGGAAAATCCTTCGCATCATCCCTGACCTCAATGAACACAAAGCGACGAGCACGGTCAGCGAGAATGGGCGGTATCGGATTCCCAACGACAACCCCTTCGTCGCCACGGCCGGAGCTCGGAAGGAGATCTGGGCTTACGGCTTCCGCAATCCCCATCGTTTGAACTGGGCGGTGGATCCGGCCAATCCCGCCAACAATCGTTTGATTGCCAACTCGGTCGGGCTTCGAACCTGGGAAACCGTCTACCTCGTTCACAAGGGCGGCAACTACGGCTACGCGCGGCGAGAGGGCAACGAGGTCCTGAACGCGGACAACACCACCGGGCCACTGCCCGAGGACGACAGGATTCCGATTCAGGTAGGCGACGAGCCAACAGATCAGAAGGTGGTGCCCCTCTACCCGGTCATTCAATACGGACATGGGGCAAGCGGCGGCGACTCGATCGGAAGCGGGTTCGTGTACAACGGCGCGGCGATTCCAGCGCTGCGCGGTAAGTATCTGTTCACGGACTTGACGACCGGACGGCTGTGGTACGCCGACTACAAAGACATGCTTGCCGCTGACGACAACAAGCCGGGCACCCTTGCGAGTATTCGCGAAGTAAAGGTCCGCTGGAACGATTCAAGCGATGCGCCCGACAGCGGAGCAAAGGAGTACGACTCGATGTTCCCCATTGTCGAGGCCACGTACCACGCGCGTGGCGGAAAGCACCCTCGTTTGCAGGGCCCACCCGGGCTGATCAAGGGAGGTCGCGCCGACGTGCGGGTCTCGATCGATGCCTCGGGCGAGTTGTATCTCTACAGCAAGAGCGATGGGATGATTCGGAAGATCGTCGGCGCATCAGGCTTCTGATCGTGTTCACACGGCGCGAGCTCCTGATCAACGCGGTCGTGGGCGGCGCGGTCATGCGTCGTGCGATGACATTTGGGCAGCCGTCGCAGCCCGCCACGCGCGTCAACTTCAACATCCCTCCGGGCGCGTGCGATTCGCACACGCACATCCACCCGGATCCCTCAGCGTTTCCATTTTTTGCGGGCCGAGTCTACACGCCCGAAGTTGCGCTTCCGGAGCAGATGGCAGCCCTGCACAAGGCTCTTGGCATTCAACGCGTCGTGATCGTGACGCCGAGCGTCTATGGCACCGACAACTCGGCGACTCTGTACGGGATGAAGGCGCGCGGCCGACACGCGCGGGGCGTGGCCGTGATTGATGACAAGACGTCAGACCAGGAGCTCGATGTGATGGGTCGGGCCGGCGTGTGCGGCGTCCGTCTGAATCTGGCGACGCGGGGCATTAGCGACCCGGATGTGGGTCGAGAGCTATTCAAGGCGGCTGCGAAACGCATGGCGCCGCGGAGCTGGCACATCCAGATCAACACGAATCTGACGATGATTTCTGCGATCAGGGATTTGGTTGCCGCCTCTCCGGTCCCCGTCGTGTTCGATCATTTCGGTGGCGCGCGCGCCGAACTGGGTTTACGACAACCAGGGTTCGCAGAACTCGTCGGGCTCGTTCAGTCCGGCAAGGCTTATATCAAGGTTTCAGCGGCTTATCGGGTTTCATCCGTTGTGCCTGACTATCCCGACGTTGCGCCGCTCGCCAAGGCGCTCATCGCTGCAAATACCGACCGCGTGCTCTGGGGTACCGACTGGCCGCATCCCAACCCGGTCCCCCCACCTGGCGGAAAATCCACCGATGTAACGCCGCTGCTGCAGATCGACGACGCGCGCCTGCTCAACCTGCTACCGACATGGGCGCCCGATCCCGAAACGCGCCGGAAAATCCTTGTCGAGAATCCAGCGCGGCTCTACGGCTTTGTGTAACGAGAAACCGTTGCACGACCATGTCGCTCAGCATGACCTATCACGATGCTGACTTCGCTGATCACGAACGGGCCACAGAGACACAGAGACACGGAGAAGAAAGAAAAGCAAGTTCTTCGTAACGAAGCAGAATCGAGTGTGTGATGCGCGCCTTAGTCGTAGTCATCATCTTGCTGGGGGTGAGCCCAATATTTGAGCAGGATAAGCTTGTCACTCTCAGCGTCACCAATTCACAAAATATTGCAGCTCAAGGTCGCGGGAGGGCGAAAGCCGTGAGCATGCTTCCTGAGGGCACGAGGAAATACTGACGCCCGTCGACCATGTAGGTCGTGCCCGACGTGGACCGCAGCGCGGATCCGAGCTGGTAGTGCCAGAGGTTTTTTCCCGTCTTCGACTCGAACGCCATGATGTTGCCGTCGCCATCGCCGGCAAACACCAGCCCCGATGCGGTTGACAACACACCGGAGGCCGACGTCGTGGGGTAGCGGAACTCCCATTTGCGTTCGGCAGTCACGGGATCGATTGCGCGCAGCGCGCCCCAGTTTCGCTGGTCGCGCGGCCGGACCGTGCCTCCGGCCATGTACTGGATGCCGACCTTGAATTCCTGGTCGAACGCGAAATAGGTCGCGCACGTCTCGCGTGCCGTCACGAAGAAGAGACGCGTCGCCGGATCGTACGACGGCGACATGAAGTTGGTCCCTCCGCCGAGGTCGGGGCAGGTGCGGGTGCCCTGTTCATTCGGATGATTATCTGGAAGCAGAATCGGCCGGCCGGTGATGCTGCTGATTTCCTTCGCCCATGTCGTTTCGACAAACGGCTTGGCCACGATCAACTTGCCGGTCACACGGTCGATTGTGTAGAAGAAGCCGTTACGGTTTGCGAACATCACGACCTTGCGCGGCTTGCCGTCGATCGGCAGCTCGCCGAGCACCGGCACTTGCGTCGCATCCCAATCGTGCGTGTCATGCGGCGTGAACTGGTAGTGCCATTTCAACTTACCCGTGTCCGCATCAAGTGCGACGATGGAGGCTGTGAAGAGATTGTCGCCTTCGCGATTGGCGCTGTAATAGTCGGGACCGGGGTTGCCGGTGCCAAAGAAAACCAGGTTCTGTTCCGGGTCGTACGTGCCGGTCACCCAGATCGATCCACCGCCTCGAAGATAGGCATCGGTTTTTGGCCACGTGTTGCCACCGAATTCATCGGGGCCTGCCACGGTGTTGAAGCGCCAGATTTTCTTGCCCGTCTCCGCATCGAACGCCTCGATGAACCCGCGGATGCCGTACTCGGCGCCGGCTATGCCGAGAATGACCTTGTCCTTCACGACCAGCGGCGCGACCGTGGCGGAATACCCACGCTCGTAGTCCTCGAGCTTGACGTCGTACAGGACGGCGCCCGTCTTCATGTCGAGCGCGAGCAGGTGCGCGTCGATCGTGGTCATAAACAGCCGATCGCCAAGCACGCCGAAGCCGCGATTGACCGGGCCACAGCACAGATAGAGCTGGTCCGGAAGTTCGCGGCGGTAGCGCCAGATCTGCCGCCCCGACCGTGCATCGATGGCCCACGCGTTGTTGTTGAAACCTGTGATGTAGATCACGCCGTCGATGACGATGGGTGTCGCTTGAAAGCTGCCGAGGGCGCCGGTTTGAAACGTCCACTGGGTGGTGAGCTGCTGCACGTTCTGAGGCGTGATCTGCGTCAGCGGACTGTGCCGATGACCGTCATAGGTGCCTGAGTACGTCAGCCACTTGGTCGGATCCTTGAGGCCCTCCAGCAGATCCTGAGCGGTGACGTGCGGAGGTCCCGGCTGCTGCGCTCCCAGCGAGACCGCGCAAAGCATGAGGATCAGCGAAGCACGAAATTTTGCCATTTGCATGTCGCCTTTTCTTTACCGAGCAGAGGGGCTTGGCAACCGCAACGTGCTCAAATATCCAACCAGGTCGTTCAAGTCGCTGTCGCTCAGTCGATCGGGACCGTAAACCGGCATGAGCGATGTTTTCTCGTAGATGATTTCCTGAAGACTCGACTTCAGATGTCCCTGGATGCGCTCGCGTGCATCCATGATTTGGATCGAGAAGACGTCTTCATTCTTCTTGATCGCGCGAATCTTCTGGCCGTCCTTTGTCACCAGCGTCACGGTTTCGTAGACCGGCGGTATCCAGTCCGACGGCGTGCGAATCTCTCTGACGAGTGCAGTACGCGATCGGGCGGCGCCGACTCTCGACAGGTCGGGCCCCAGACGGCCGCCGCGTTCGCCCACGCGATGGCAGGTCGTGCACTGTGAGGCAAAAATCTTTTCGCCATTCGCCACGTTGCCAGTCGGTTTGTCTGCCGGCGCCGCGGTATTCATGTTCCGCAGATACGCAATGATCATCAGCACGTCATCGTCCGGTGCCGTGCTCGGCTGCATTTCGGTGCCCGGTACGCCCTTGCGGATTGTCTGGAACAACCGTTCGTCAGGCAGGCCGCCAACGACTGTCGTCAGGTCGGGTCCGCGATAGCCGGTGGCATCGAGACCGTGACAATCACCGCATCGAACGCGATACAACGCCAAGCCGCTACGGATGGATGCCTGGTTCCCGAGATGAGGATTCTTGCCCGGGGGATGCGTGTCAGATGGCTTCTGTGCCAGCAACCCCGCGTTCATCACCAGGGCGAGAGCGAGCCATCCACCGATCCACATGCGAGCCATGGCGCTCCTTATCGAGGCAGAAACGCGACGCCCCAGGGCCTGTCACCAACCTTCACTTTCGCAATGACCCTGCGGCCTGCGACGTCCACAAACGATACGTCATTCGACGGTCCGTTTGCCGTAAAGACCGTCCTCCCGTCGGGCGACACCGCGATACCCCACGGACGCTCACCGACTTCCACCGCCGCTGTCGCTTCATTGGTGGCGGTATCAATGATCACGACACTCTTGCCGCGTCCCGTCGAGACGAAAACATGACGGCCATCAGCGGACGGCGCGATGCCCATCGGCCGCACCATCTCGCCTGCCAACCGAATCGTCTGAATCACCTTGTGATTCATCGCATCGGCCACAATGACCGATGAACCGTTTTCGACGCTGACATACGCGCGGCTGCTATCGGGAAGGAATCCAGTCGAGCGCGGGCGTGGGCCGGCATCGAAGGTGGTGACGAGCTTCAACGAGGTGGTGTCGATCACGGCGACCTGGTTGTCTTCCTCCGACGTGACGTACACGACCTTGCCATCCGGTCGTAAGTCCACGCCTTCAGGCTCGCCGCCGACGGCAACGGTACCAACCAGCCGCCCATTGCTCACCTCGATGACACTGGCCTGGCCGGCATCCTCGTTGGCCACAAACAAAAGGCGCCCATCCTGGCTGATTGCAAGCTGCTCGGGATCGGTGCCTGCCGGGATCACCCGTACCAGCTTTCCCTGCTGAACATCGACGACTCCGATGCCGTCGGCTTTTCGGTCTGGCGGCGGCAGCTTGCTCTCGTCCGTGCCCGGCGGCGCAATTGGTGATCCGCTCAGGGCCACATAGAGCGTCGAACCATCGGAGGTGACGCGAATGCCACGCGGGCGTTTTCCCAGAGGGATGGTCGTCAGGACCTGTCTGGTCGCCGTGTCGATCACGCTGAGATCGCCGGACATCTCATTGGTGACGAAGAGCTTTCCGGGTGGCGTAGGCGTTCGATCGGCGGCGTCGGAGGGCGCGGGTCGCGCTGAGGCTGTTTCGGATCTTGGCTCCTGCGCACATGCCGCGAGTGTCGTCAGGACCGCAAGCATCATCAGCGGCCAACGGCATTTTGTCGGACGGCCGACGCGCGTCACAGTCAGAGGCCAGCCAGTCGCGACTCTGCGTCCCCAAAGCGCTCCAGCTGTACGCCCATCCGGTCCATGACCGACAGATACAGGCTGCACAGCTTGCGATTGTCGTCGCCGGCATAGAGATAGTCGAGCGAGCGTCCCGTCTCGAGCGTGCCGCCAAGGCCGCCCGCCGTAACGACAGGTACCTTCATGTTGTCGTGCTTCCATCCGGCCCACATGTTCGAGAGCCACAACAGACAACAGTTGTCCAGCACTGTGCCCTCGCCTTCCGGCATAGCGTCCAGCTTTTCGGCCAAGTATGCAAGCTGGCTCAAATGGAAGCGCGAAATCCGCTCGTACCCGTCCGACAGATCGTCATGCGACGCGCCATGATGGCCCTCACGGACGTCGAGGAACGGATAGTAGAGAGACGAAAGGTCCCGCGCCAGCAGCAGCGACGCTACGCGCGTTTTGTCTGTCTGGAAGGCGAGTGCAATGATGTCGCACATCAACCGGGTGTGCTCGCGAAGGTCCTCTGGCAATCCGTTCTGCGGACGCTCCATGCTGAACACGGGCCGGTTCCTGTGCTTCGCCAAATCCTCGGCGTTGTCTTTCGCCACGCGCATTCGCTCGATTCGTTTTTCGACTTCCCGCACGCTCGTCAGATACTCATCGAGCTTGGCTCGGTCGGTCGAGCTGACTTCGCGGCTCAGGCTCGCGGCTCGCTCTTTCACACGATCGAGGATGCTTTGATAGCGTAGAGCCCCTCGATTTTCGAACAGGCTGTCGAAAGCGAGCGACGGATACACTTCGTTGGGAACCGGCGAGTCGGCGCTCTGCCATGAGATGTGCGAACTGTAGGCCATCGAGAAATTCGTCTCGTGATAGCCGGTCATCGGCTGCTCGCACGCGAGGACAATGCTGGACTGCGGCGTGTCCTGCCCAATGCGGTTGGCGAGGACCTGATCCATCGTGATGCCGGCCTTGACGATCGCACCTTTCTGGATAGGCACGCCGGACAACAGATTGCCGGTCTGGCCCGGATGAATCCCCATGCCGACGGCCGGCTTGTTGAACAGGCCGTTGACCACGTTGATCTTCTTCTTCAGTGGCTCGAGCGGGGCGAGCGACTTGCTCAACTTCATCTCGGCGCCGGACCCCCTGGCCCACCAATGATTCCCGTTGATGCCGTTGCCCATGAACAGCACGGCGAATCGTTTGGGGAACGGGCCACCGGCGCCAGCAGTCTGCGCCGGAGTTGCCCAGGCCAATGATTCGAGCCACGGTAGCGCCATGGTGACGCCAACCCCGCGCAGGACCGTTCGGCGGGAGATCGTTCCGGTCATGACATTCACCTTTTCGTTCGGAACTGTGAGGTGGTGACGATGCTCTCGATCAAGCTGTTGAACCGGTAGCCATCACGAGCGAGCGTGGCGCGCATCTCCTCGATGGCGGCGTCGTCCGACAGCATCAAGCTGCGCCCCAGCGCATATGCGAGAAGTTTGCGGCACAGGTTGTCGACGAAATCGTTTTGCCGGTGTTCCCGCACGTAGGCGCGCAGGCCATCGACCCCGTTGCCGGGGCTGCCACCAGGGAAGGTTGCCGACGTGTCCACTGCGCGGCCACTCAAATCCTGCGTTCGTCGTTCTCCGATTGGACCATACCCTTCAAACACCAGGCCCAGCGAGTCGAACCGTGCGTGGCAGCTCGCGCAGCTCTTGTCTTCACGGTGGCGGGCGAGGAGATCTCGCAAAGGCAAGTCCAGCTTCGCTTCGTCGCGCGGAAGCTCTGGCACCATGGCCGGAGGCGGTGGTATCTGCTCGCCGAGCACCTGCTTGACCACCCAGTAACCGCGTTTGACAGGGCTCGTCCGGAGCCCCGGCGCATTCTTCGTCAGGAAGACCGACATCGGGAGCAAGCCACCACGACCAAACTGCGCTGCGTCATTCACACGGACCCATTGATCGTGACTGACGGCGAGTGCGGGCATACCGTAATGCCTGGCGAGAATGGGATTGACGAACGTGTGATTTGCGTACAGGAAATCGAGCACCGACCGGTTCTGGCGGAACACATCGAGCATGAACTGGACCGGTTCCTCGAACATGGCCTGACGCAAGTCGCTGTCGAACGTCGTGAAGCGCTCGCGGTCAACTGCGTTGTGCTCCTCGAAGCGACGAAAGTCGAGCCAGTTGCCGCCAAACTCCGTCACCAGTCCCCGCACGCGTCCGTCTTTCAACATTCGGCGTGCCTCGGCGGCCAGCACTTCGGGCCGGCGTAGTTCGCCGGCCGCCGCCTTTGCCAAAAGCGCCGCATCAGGCATGCTCGACCAGAGGAAGTAGCTCAATCGGCTGGCAAGGGCGTAGTCGGATAAGGGTCGGGCGGAGGGCTGTACGCCAGTGCCGACAAGGTCGATGCGGTAACAAAAATCCGGGGACATCAGCACAGCCACTACCGAATCTCGGATCGCGTCTTCATGGCTCAAGCCGTCCCGGTCGCGGACCGAACGGTAGTACGCCAGCAGGCCACGGCGTTCATCCTGCGTCAATGGGCGTCGATACGCGCGCGAGGCGAAGTCCTGAAGAGCGGCGAGGTGAGTGGGTTCTGCGTCGAGCCGCGCCTTTTCGACCCAGCGAATGGTTTCGGCCGTGGATGTGAAGTGGTCTTCGACTGCCTTGATCGCGATCGCGTTGCCGCTTGCGCGCGCACGTTCGCGGTAGCTGTCCGCGACGCGCTGCATCATCGGCGTGGCGGTGACATCGACGGGGTCCACTTGCCCCGCGCGCGCTTCCGCGGCAACCTTGCGTGCCTCGCCACTCTCGCTCAAGTAGAACTGCACGTACGTGCGAGTGGTTGCCAGCGCAATGAAATCGAGCTCGCGCCACATCGCATCCAGTTCCTTCTGCCCCCTGTCGTCAAGGATTAACTCGTAGAGCGGAAGGTCGTCGCGGAAATAGCCCATCAGGTTGTGAAAACCGGCGCTCAAGTGGCGCCCCGTGTCCCTGGTATTGTCCGGGAAGTAGCGACCCCGCTCTGAAACGAAGAACGCATCCGGAAATGTGGAGGCAAAACGCGCGAAGGCCGCCTCATATCGTTGGCGATCGCCGGCAGGTACCTGCAGATCCGGGTCAGTCGTCTCAGCCGCGGGCTTCAGCGCTGCCCGATCGTAGCTTTGCCGGCTCGTGGCGTACTGGCGGTTTCTCCACATCAGCAGCGGCTGCGAGTCGTCGCCGAGGTCCTTGATGTCAGGCACCTGATGGGCAAGTGCCGTCTTCTTGCGAAGTTGCACCACGAAGTCGCGCATGCGATCAGTTCCTTCGCGCGCACGGGTCGGCTCCCCCGGCGCTAGCTCGCGCCACATCGTCTGAAGCTTCGCGAGTGGTCCCACGTCCTCCTTTGTTGTTTCCAGAGTGCGCCAGACTGTGGCGAGGTATTTCGGGCTGACCTTGCTCTCGACAGCAACTGAAGCCAGCGTGGCTTTCGGCTGACCAAGCGCCGCGCGATGCTTGAAGCGCCATGCGGCATGGAAATAGGCGCTGTAATCGGTGGGTTGCCGTTTGTAGAAATCGATGATCTGCTGCACGCAGTATCTGTCGCGATCGGTTTCGACCAGCATCGGATGCGACGCAAAGCCCAGGCCGCTCGGTTTGAGCACCAGGTGATTGGCGACCTCCCGTGCCGCTTGCAGATACTTGGTGAGAAGCGCCGGCGACATTGCCAGGGATTCGCCTGAATTGTCGAATCCGGCCGGGTTGGCCGGGTCCACAGGGAACTCGCGCGCGGGCCGCATGTCCACATCGGTCAAGTCGCGAATGGTGTAGTTGTATTCCGCGTTGCTCAACCGGCGTGCGAGAACCACGCCGGGATCGCCAGCGTTCCGACGTGCTTCGTCCTTGCGCATCGCACGGACCCATGCGACGACCTGGAGCCGTGCTTCTGCGGACGGCTGTGTCGATGCCGCGGGGGGCATCTGGCCGGCCTCGAGCTTTTCGAGCACGACATTCCAGCGTTGGTGATCGCGAACGACATCAGCGACACTCGTATACGCGCGGAGATCGAACTGCGCCGCTGGCGTACGGCCACCATGGCAGTTGACACAATAAGTCTCGAGAAATGGCCGCACTTCGCTTGCGAAACGAAGGTCCAGACCCTGCTCTGGCTGAGTCCGAGAGTCCAGCTTCAGGGTGAGACTGGCCAGAATCACAACAAACGCGGCCGCAATCCTTTTGGGTCTCATGTGTCGCTAGTGAAATAGCAACGGTGCGACGTCGCGCAGATAGCGGCGCCACACCATCCAGGTATGCGCGCCGTCGGTTTCCTCGAACGTGTGCGCGACTTTGTGCGCTGTGAGAAAGTCGGAGAACCTCTTCGACGCGCCGAAAGCGCCGTCTTCCCGGCCGCACCCCACCCACAGCAGCCGCAGCTTCTTGTTCGCCACCTCCGGATGCGCGATGACGTGTGCATAAGTGTTCGGAAACTCAGTGATTGCGCCAAGCCCCGAACTGAATCCACCAACATAGCTAAAGCGGTCCAGATGGTTCAGGCCGATATTGAGTGCCTGTCCTCCACCCATCGACAGACCCACGATGGCGCGATGGTCACGATGGTTGAGCGCTCGATAGCTCGATTGGATGTACGGAATCACATCTTCGAGGAGGTCCCTGGTAAACATCGTGGTGTTTTGCCCTGGGGCAGCGGGGGCGCCGGGTGCCACGCCATAGCCGAAAGGCATCACGACAATGAACGGGTTTGTTTTGCCAGCCGCAAGCAAGTTGTCGAGGATCAGGTTGACACGACCCAGGCGATGCCACGCGTTCTCATCCGCGTTGGCGCCGTGCAACAAGTAAAGCACGGGATACTGCTTCCTCAGGTCTTTCTCATATTCGGGCGGCGCGTACACCGTCAGCCGGCGCAGAGCGTTCAGAGATTTGGAGTGATACCAATGTGTCCGAATTTCTCCATGCGGAACTTCCTGTCCATCGTAAAACGCAGGCCGCTCACCCTTGACGTGCAACACGCTGGCGAGGGTGCTGTACGTAGAACCCGTCTTCAGCTCCGGATTCCCAGGGTCGATGGTTCGGACACCATCAATGGTGAAATTGTAGTGATAGATCTCCGGTTCGATGGGACCGACGGTTACGGTCCAGAGCCCGTTCACATCTCTTTCAAGGTTCCTGCTGCCTGACATGAATTCGCCGGTCAGCACCACTTCGGTGGCTTTCGGCGCCTGCAGACGAAAAGTCACGCGGCGGTCTGCGGTCACTTCCGGTGACACAACGGCCGGCAGTTGGGCATTGGTAGACGTGCCCCACACAAGCAGCGCGATCGCGAGAACGAGTCGTTTCATTTATCAGCCGCCCCGTTCGCCGGTGGCAGGAAGCGCACGCTGGCCGGAGATGGCAGCGCCGCAAAAATACCCGACGGCTTCAACCGGCCATTCCCATCGTCTATGCGCGACGCCAGCACCGTGTCGGACTCCGTATTGGAGATTGCGAGATGCTTGGACGAGGGCTCGATACCAAAGTGTCGCGGATGCTTGCCGCCCGTTCCCTGTTCTTCGACGAAACTCAGCGTGCCTTTCTCCGGATCAATCGTGAACAGGACCACGCTGTTGTGGCCAATGTTCGACGCATAGAGCCACTTGCCCGTGCGATGGAGGTGCAATTCCCCGGCAGTGTTGGCGCCATCGAAATATTCAGGCAGCGTCGACGCTGTCTGCACTTCTGCCAATGCTCCGGTCGCCGAGTCGTACGAAAAAACTGTGATGCTCGACGTTTTTTCGTTGAGCACGTACGCAAACCGCCCATCCTGCCGAAAGAGCATTTGACGAGGAGACGCGCCAGCCTTGAGGGACGTGGAAGCAGCCAGCTGCGTCAGTTTGCCGGCCGACGCGTCGAAGCTGTAGCCACGGATCTTGTCGGACGAGGGATCGCAGGCGAATACGAATCGGCTTGCGGGATCCAATGCGACGCATCGGGCGGAATCGTTGGTGTTCGCGGGACTCCCCTCGACTTTGCTCGGGGCGGGAACGTCCCGCGCGAGAGAGGTCAGAGCCGGTTCCCCAAGTCGTCCATCGGCAGCAACGGGCAACACGGCGAGCGTGCCGCTGTCACAGTTGGCCACCACGACGTTCCGACTGTCCTTGTCCAGCACGAGGTGGCACGGGCGGGCGCCCATCGACGCACGCTGGTTGAGCAGCGTCAGTTTTCCAGCTTGATCGATGGCAAATGCACTCACCGCGCCGGTCGGTTTGCCTTCGAACTGGGCGACTTCATTCACCGTGAAAAGCAGCCGCCGCCTGACATCGAGCTCGAAGTGTGACGGGTTTGGCGTTTCGGCGACGAGGCCGAGAGGCACCAGCGTCACGTTCTGAAAGACCTCGCTGCCTACTGACTGAAGCTTGAAAAGATAGATGCCTTTGGCTTCGGCCCCTGCGCGGGTGGTGTAGGTGCCGATGTAGACGAGCGTTGCCTTGGGGTCGAGCTCGGATTGTCTCGCGTGGACGCCCACGAAGCTGGATAGGACGAAGACCAGGATGAAGGAGCGACGCATCATCATCAGATCCCAGATCGCGCCGTGGCAGTCCCGCTATGGGCGGATGTGGCGGCCTCGCGGGCGTGAAATATACGATATACGGCCGTGCCGCCGGAGTATACACAGGCCGCCTTTCACAGGCAAAAGGTTCGAATTGGTCAACTATCGCTGGCCGGGCGCTCCCTTTGGCGAATTCATTGGGCGATTTGGAGGCTGGGTCATTGGGGATTGGGTGATTGCCGGATTCGGTGATTGGATTCGGCGTCGGGCGACACAGCGAGTGGGGGTCAGCGGCCACTCATCGCGAAATCACGAATCGCCCATTGAAATTGCCAATTCTTCCATCCACAAGTCGCCAAATTCACCGGCGCCTACTTCAGCTCAATCCGAATCGTATGGCTCGCCGTCGTGCCGACGTTGCGCACCTGGTGCAGGCTGGCCTCACTCCAGTACACCGTGCCGACTTTGCGCTCGGAGCGTACCCACGCGCCGTCCGGAAGGGCACGCGATTCGATCGTGTACTCGGTCATGCACACGCTCACGCCACGCAGATGTCGATGGGGCCGTTCCTCGGTGCCCGCTGGGATGCGCGCTTCGATTACGCGCACAACGGGGTTGTCGATGAGCAGCTTGTAGTTCTCCGGTATCACCTTGAGCACGTCGAGGTCGTCGGGCTGCGAAAGCGCGGACTGAGCCGTCAGTGTCAGGATGATCAATGCCAGAGCGCCCAGTCCAACACGGACGATGACTCGGCGCTTGCGATTTGCGCGGGCACTCATGCTGATGCCATTTTGAATCTGCAGACCATGGCAGGCTCGCTGCCGGGCCCCGGCGCTGTGAGGCCGGCGTCGCAGTAGTACATGTAGCCATCATGGATGCACATGCCGTGCGGATCAGGATCAGTCGTCGGAGAGAGCTTCACGATCTCGAGAACACGCCCGGTGTTGGCATCCAGCTTCTGGATCAGTCGATCGCCCGCAAACAGGCACCAGATGGCGCCGTTGTCCCAGTCGAGACCGTGCGGACGATCGCCGCGGACGGGAATGATCCGAAGGACACGCAGGTTGTCTTTCGGGTCCAACTCGGCGAGCGCGTTGATGTTGAGTGCGACGGACCAGAGTGTCTCTGTCTGCGCGACGTAGACGTTGCCGTGCACGCCGCCCCACGGCGGATCGAACACCTTGATGGTCTTGCCCGTCTGCGGGTCGGCCTGAATGATTTCACCGAACGGTTTGTCGGTCGGACGTGGGGGCCGCCGTCCGCTCACGCCGCCATTCGCGTTGAGCCACAGATAGCCGCCGCCCAACGCCAGCCCGCTCGTGTTGTGCGACTCGGTCTGCACTTCGTGCAGCACTTTGCCCGTGTCCCAGTCCACCTTGAACACGCGCTCGGAAACCTGATCGCCAATCCACAAACCATCAGGGGCCGCTTCCAGCGCGTTTGGATGGATGTCGGGCGCCTTGTAGAGACGCTCGACCTTTGCGTGACGCGTCGGCACCTCCGGCGCCTTCCCACTGTTCTGTCCCCACGCCTCACGCGTGGTCGTCGTCGCGATCCACGCTGAAGACGCGGTGAGAAATTCTCGACGCCTCAAGATCATCAGATCACCAGATCACCAGATTTCAGGGCGCCCGGCTCTCAAGCGCCTTCAACTTCCGGAACGTCGATTCGAATGTCGTTCCGTCCGCGGACATCCCGCTGATTGTCATCGTCTCGCCCGTGAGGCTGAACTGGGCGACGTTCTCGCGTCCGACGAGGCTGGGCTCGGTATTCGCGACGTATTTCCGGGTCAACGTGTGGCCTTTGACCGTATAGGTTCCGCGAGCGGCCGACACGCCGGCGAAACTCGCGAGAAAGTCGTCCACGCTGTATTGGTCCATCGGCTTGCCAATGGATTTTCTGCCGGCAGGCAACTGCGTCTGTGAGTACCAGCCATCTTCGCCGAGAATGACGATGAGGGGCGCCGGTTGAGCGGCGAGCTTCCCGCCGATGGTGTGTGACGTGCGCTCCCACGTGCCGACAAGGGTATGCGGCTCGTTTGGCTGCGTCGGCAACCGCTTGAAGCGCGCCTGCGGTGATCTGTTGGCGCCGGTTCCGACGAGCGCGAGAATCTCGCCCTCGAACCAGCACAATCGGTCCTGGTTGGTTCCTTCTCCGCCGGGCGCAATGTTGACGAGATGCCGCCGCGTCAGCACGCTTCCATCGGCTTTGACTGTCCAGGTCCCCTGGCCTCCTTCGACCTTGTCGAAACGGCTCAGAAGCTCCTTCGCCGTCACCTGATCGAGCGGCTTGTCGATCTTCGGCCGATCGTCGGGCATCTCCATCATTGACCAATAGCCATCTGACCCCAATTTGAGAAACAGCGGCGCATCCGGTGGCTGCACGGAGAGGGCATTTCTCAACAGCGACACTCGCTCCCACGTACCCACAAGGCGACTCGCGGAGCAGCGTGGATCCGTCTCAGGCGTTTGTGCCGCGGCTTGAGTGCCGGACAACGCGCATGAAACGGCGAGGATTGACGCGAGGCGTCGGACAAATGGCAGGTGCACGCAAGCGCTCCTGATCCACGGAGTAATTTCACAGGGAGATCGGGGAGATCGGGGAGGAAATACTTTCTCCCTGATCTCCGTCGCTGTGATTCGGCGGGAGCCTAGCACAAATGGCGGGGGTGGACGATTGTCCGTACGTTACTATCGGCCCCCTCGACTGGGTTAGCGCCCGGGCCAAGCTGTGCACGGCAGAGGGAGGCGTGTGGGAACGATTGAGAATCGCTGGCGGTACAGCGTGACACGTCGTGAGGCTCTCGTCGCGCTCGCCGGCGTGCTGGCGGGATCGCCTTTGCTGCACGCGCAGCTCGATCCGCGCCCCCTGAAAGATCACAGGCGCGTGCCGGGCATCGACGAGATGCTGACGGCCTTTGATTTCGAAGCCGTGTGCTTCGCGAACATGCCGTTGGCCGCCTATGACTACATGGCCCACGGCGCCGATTCCGAGTTCACTTTGCGCCGGAATCGACAGGCCTTCGAGTGGGTCAAGCTCGTCGAGCGACGGGGCACCTCGGTTGACGCGGTCAACACGTCGAGCGAGATGCTTGGATTCAAGTTGGATTTTCCAATCCTGGTGGCGCCAAGCTCACGACAGCGAGACCTGCATCCAGATGGGGACGCCGGTATGTACGTCGGTGCGACCCGGGCCAGGACGCCGATGATTGTCGTCGGCGGGTCGAGCATCCCGATCGAGAAGGTAGCCGCAAGTGCCGACGGACCGCGGTGGTCGCAGTTCTATCCAACGGAAAGTCTCGCGGCCAGCCGCGAACAGATTGCAAGATTTCAGGGCGCGGGCGCGCAGGGCATCGTCGTCACCGTCGATCAGCAGACCTCCGTCTACGAACGCGATCTTCACAACCGCAATCTCGGCGGCAGCGTACGTTCGGCCTCGTCTGCTGCACCGCCGACGCCCGCGCCGGCGAAGGGCCCATGGCGCTACAGAGTCAATCCGCGACGGCTGTGGTATTCGTGGAAATATCTGGATGACATTCGGCCCTTCATCAAGGGGCCGATGGTGATCAAAGGGATCATCACTGCCGAGGACGCCAGGCTGTGTGTCGAGCACGGCTACGACGGGCTCATCGTGTCAAACCATGGCGGCCGCGCCATGGATTACCTTCCGTCGACGCTTGAAGTGCTGCCGGAGATCGTCGATGCCGTCGGCGGCAAGATTGCCGTACTCGTGGACAGCGGGTTTCGGCGCGGGAGCGATATCGTCAAGGCGATTGCCCTGGGCGCCGACGCGGTCTGTCTCGGCCGGGCCGCGCGGTGGGGCCTTGGCGCGTTTGGCCCCGAGGGCGTTCAGCGACTGCTGGAACTCGTGCAGGCGGAGTTCCGGGATGCGATGGCGAAAACCGGGCGCACGACGCTTGCGGCACTCGATCGCAGCGTTCTCGAGACCGACTTCCCGTGAGTCCTGTGCGACTGCAGCGCGCGCCGCGCCGGGAAGACCTGGTGAATGTCCTCGAATTCGAGGATGTCGCACGGCTCAAGCTCCCGGCTGCGGTGTATTCGACGATCGCCGGTAGCGATCGCGCCGCCTTCGACCTCATTACGTTTCGGCCGCGCGTGCTCGTTCCGATGCTCGACCTCGATCTCACCGTCGAGTTGTTTGGCGCGCAGCATTTCACGCCCATCCTCGTCGGCCCGGTCGCCGATCAGCGACGGTTTCATCCCGACGGGGAGTTGGCGACCGTAAGGGGCGCATCTGCGGCGCAAGCAGCAGCAATCGTCAGCAGCCGCTCCAGCGTGCCCATTGGCGCGATCGCGGCTGAGGCGAAGACTCCACTCTGGTATTCGGTATACGCGGACGACGCTCCCGCGGCCGCCATCCAGGTCCGGCAGGCCGTCGATGCCGGGTGCCAGGTGATTTGCATCACGTCGCGCCCGCCAGTGGACTGGAAAGCCATCAACGCGATTCGCAAGGGCGTCATCCTACCGATCGTGATCAAAGGTGTGATGAACGATCACGAAGCGACGGCCGCCATCGAGCGGGGCATGGCCGGGATTGTTGTCTCCAATCATGGGGACACGTCGCCACGCGCACGCGCGCCCATCGACGTGCTCGCGTCGATCTCCGACATCGTCCGCGACAGAGCGGTTCTGCTGGTGGATGGCAGTTTTCGTCGCGGCAGCGACATCTTGAAAGCGCTGGTTCTCGGCGCGCAGGGGGTACTGCTCGCCCGTCCGGTCATGTGGGGCCTGGCGGGGTATGGTGTCGAAGGGGTTCAAGGTGTGATCGAGATGCTGCAGAGCGATCTGGCTCGTCACATGGGTGCGCTGGGGGCGGAGAATGTGAAGAGCCTGGATCGGAGGATGATCAGAATTCACAAGAGATAGACGAATCAGAGGAGACCCGCCATGCCCGTGAATCGGTAGGCGCCGAACGCGACGGTTGTTCCCGTCGTGATCTATGACGATGTGGGCCAGGCTCTCGACTGGCTGCGTAGAGCGTTCGGATTCGTCGAACGGCTACGAGCGCCAGAATCACCACTTACCGCACCGCACCCGTCGCACTCGTGCACCGCACCGCACCCGTCGCACCCAGCCCACCTGTCGCACCCAGCGCACCCAGCTATGACTCTGCCGCAACCGCAGCGATCAGCGCCTTGATGTACCCAAACGCGAAGGCAAACCCTTGAAGGCCCCCGGTGTCGCCTTCGACTGACGGCACATGATCCGGCATCATCATGCCGTCGTAGCCGACCTCCTTGTAAACCCGCATCGCCTTTAGCATGTCCACATCGCCGTCGTCGATGAACGTCTCGCGGAAGTTGAGGAAGCCGCCGGCGATATTGCGGAAGTGGACGTTGAAGATCTTGTGGCGGCTGCCGAAGTAACGGATGACGTCGAAGATCTGCTCGCCAGGCTTCTCGAGCATCTCTGAGATGGTGCCTTGACAGAAGTTGAGCCCGTGATAGGGGCTTTCGGCAATCGAGACGAAGCGCTTCAACCCATCGACGGATCCCAGCACTGTCTCGACGCCGCGCCAGCCTTGCCCGCGCGGCATGCCTGGATCTTGTGGATGACAGGCGAGCCGCACTTTGTGTTCAGCCGCGACAGGTACGACCCGTTCGAGGAAGTACGTAATCCGCGTCCAATACTCCTCCTCATCGATCCGGCCTGCCGCCGTGAGCGGTGGCTCCTGCTTGGCGCCGGCGTAGACGAACGTGCTATATCGAGCGCCGCCGCGGCCGGTCGTGCTTGCCGTGCGGGGAATCCCGATCAGCGTGAGGTTGTACTTGACCGCCGGAATGCCCGCCCGCGCGGTGTTCCGAATCATCTGACAGATGTCGTCGATCTGGCGGTTGCGCTCGGGATCCTGCGCGAGCAGAATCGCGGGATTCTCGCTGCGCGAGATCTCGCTGGAGCTGAGCGGCAGCGGCACCATGTCGAGCGTGATGCCGAACGATTCAACACGTTCTCTGAGACGCGTGAGTCCCTCAACCGTCCACGACTCGTCCATCCGCGCCGAAGGCAGCCGGCTGCAAATGTGATTGACGCCAAAGCCCGCCAGCACACGGAGAATTGCGTCGGAATCGCCGTGCTGCGTCCCAACCTTCATGCGCGCCTTGGTTGGCGATGAGGCGTGTGCGGCTGGCGGCGCTTTCGAGACTTGGGCTGAAACGAGTCGTTCGGCGAGCCCGAGGGTCGCGGCCGTGCCCGTCAGGCCGATGAACTCGCGACGATCCATGATATGCCTCCTGAAACCGATCGCGGGACTAAAGTCCCGCGCTACAACGACCGCGGGGTTAATGTCCCGCGCTACGATCCTCCGCGCACCGCGAACACCCACACCGCGCCACCTTCAGGCACTTCAGGAAACATGCCCGGGGACAAGCGATTGAGACGGGCCTGCATGGATCGCGCGTCAATCCCCCAACCCGACTGCACTGCAATGTACTGAGTGCCGTCCACCATGAAAGACGTCGGCTGTCCGATGATGCCGGAGCTCGTGGGGTACTCCCACAAAACCCTGCCCGTCGAGGCATCAAACGCGCGAAAGGCGCGGTCGTTCGTGCCGCCGCTGAACACGAGCCCGCCACCCGTGGTCAGGATGGGACCCCAGTTTGCCGACGACGCGAATGTGTGTGTCCACACGCGCGCGCCGGTATCGACATTCCAGGCTTGCACCTCTCCGATGTGTTTGGCGCCCGGCGCTATGTATAGGTTGTTGCTCATCCCTGTAAAGGCGCGGCCCGGTGTGTAAGTCACGGGTCGGCCGATCATGGTCGAACAAAGATTTTCATTGGCCGGGATGTAGATCATCCGCGTTTTGGGATTGAAGCCGATAGGCGGCCAGTTCTTCCCGCCCCAGTGCGACGGACAGAAATCGGCCTCCTTGCCGGTGCCAGGCTGACGGGCCGGATCCACATCCGGCCGTCCAGTCTTGGGATCAAGGCTCCGGAAGACATTCTGCTTCACGAAAGGTGTCGCATCGACAAAGTTGATTTGTCCGCTCGTGCGCTCGAGGAACCACAAGTAGCCGTTCCGCGCCACATCGATCAGGCCCTTGACCTTCCGACCGTTTCGCGTGTAGTCCACGAGAATCGGCGGCGACACCTCGTCCCAGTCCCACGAATCGTTCGGGTGATATTGAAAGTGACCTTTGATTTTTCCGGTCGCCACGTCAATCGCGATCGTCGAGGCCGTGTACAGGTTGTCGCCCGGTCGCTGGTCGCCCATCCACGGTCCGCCGTTGCCCGTTCCCCAGAACGCGAGATTGGTCTCTATGTCGTAATTGCCTGTCACCCACACCGAGGCGCCGCCGGTTTTCCATTGATCGCCTTTCGGCCAGGTCTCGCTGCCGGGTTCGCCAGGTGCGGGGACTGTAAATGTCCGCCAGAGTTCCTTGCCTGTGTTGACGTCATAAGCTGACACGAACCCGCGAACGCCGAGCTCGCCGCCTGACACGCCAACCATCACTTTGCCGTCAGCAACCAGCGGCGCCAGCGACATGTAGTAGCCGATCCGGTTGTCCGCAACCTTCGTCGTCCAAACCTCGGCCGCCCGTTCTCGCATCGAGGGCCACGAGCGCGGCTTCGCCCGACGCAAGGAACACTTTGTCGCCATACAGCGCGACGCCTCGACTCGTTCGATGAAGTTGAATCAGCGTTTCGGGCACCTCTCGTGTGTAGCGCCAGAGCAAGCGACCAGCCTTGGCGTCGAGGGCGAGAACCTGATTGCCGGGCGTCGCCACGAACATGATGCCGTTGTTGACGATGGGTGGCGCCTCGTGACCGTTGAGGACTCCCGTCGAGAACACCCATACCGGCTGGAGCCGTGAGACGTTCGTGGACGTAACTTGTTCGAGCGGACTGTAGCCCCAACCGTCGTAGGTCCGTCGAACCATCAGCCAGTCTTCGGCGCCCGGACTTTTCAAGTGCTCGGTAGTGATCGCGCGATAGCTCTTGAGAATGTCTGGCATCGGCGCCGGTGGCGGCGCGGGCGGCGGCGGCGCGGCCTGATCGGCGCGTCCGTGCGAAGCGATGAGCGCCAGGGCGAGGACGGCAACGGTGACAGCGCACAGCCGGCTCGCATTCCTCATGCGGCCGAGCATACGCGAGGATGCGCCGTTGGGAAAGCGGACGCCGACCCTTTTAGTTCTTCTCCGTGTCTCTGTGTCTCTGTGGCATGTACTTCCTTTGTCACTCCTTCTGATTACCCGGCACTCTGAACGCGATGAGTTCGCCGCTGTAGCCGGGACCACTGACCGCGACTACGAGGTACTGCTTGCCGTTCAACATATATGTCATCGGCGATCCGGTCTGTGGCGCCGGGATGTAGACCGCGCCTGCGTCCTGGCCCGTGGCCTTGTCGTACGCGCGAAGCATGGCGCCCCGGCCGCCGGGTGTCGTGTTGAACCCCGGTTCGCCGGCAATGACCAGTGTCTTGGTCACGAGCGTCCCGATCCGTCCGCTGGTTCTGCCCGTCCGAGGGATATTCAGACCCTTGAGGTCCGGATGATTCCGGACGTTGTCCGGCGTGTCGCCGTGAGGGACCTGCCACAGGAGGTCGCCCTTGTTGAGATCGATCGCGGTGATCCGTCCGTAGGGTGGTTTGATCAGCGGTAACCCTCGCACGGTCACACCCGCGCCGCCACCCTCACCGCCGCCTGCTGGGGCCCCGGCTGCACCTTGTCCCGATGGAGGAGCGGCATTGGGATCGCGCGCGCGTCCGCGACCGTACGCCATGTCGGACCGCGAGGGCTCAGAGACCAGCCCCAGCGAGGTGACGTTGGTGAACGAATAGATGTAGAGAATGTTGGTCTCGGGATCGAGCGCGCCACCCGGCCAGTTCGTGCCGCCGGTGTTGGACGGCAGCATCAAGGTCCCCAGCGGCCCTTCCCATTTGCTGACAACGGGCGGCGTGAAAAGCGGACCGATCTTGTAGCGCTTGATCAGCTCGACCGCTTCGGCTCGCAACTCAGGCGTGAAGTCGATCAAATCGTCGATCGAGACCCCCTGCCGATCGAAGGCGGGAGGCTTGGTGACGAACGGCTGCGTCGGCGAGTACCACTCTCCCGGGACATCGCCCTTCTCGACTGGACGCTCCTCAATCGGCCACACCGGCTGCCCCGTGACGCGATCGAACACGTACAACCACCCCTGCTTGGTCGGTTGCGCGATGGCCTTGATCGACTTTCCATCGACGGTGATGTCGGCGAGTATGGGCGCGCACGGAATGTCGAAGTCCCATATGCCGTGGTGCACGAGCTGGTAGTGCCACTTGCGTTGGCCGGTCTTGAGATCGAGCGCCACCACGCTTTCGGAGAAGAGCGTGGTGCCCGGCCGATGGCCGCCGAAATAATCGCCGGTCGGAAGTTCGACGGGCAGATAAACCATCCCGAGCTCTTCGTCGATCGTCATCTGCGCCCACACGCCCACATTGCCTGTGTAGGACGCGGACTCGTTCTCCCATGTCTCCCAACCGGTCTCACCTCGGCGCGGAATCGTGTGGAAGATCCAGAGCCGCTTTCCTGTCCGAGCGTCGTATCCGCGCACGTAGCCCTTCTCGTGACGTCTGCTCTTGGGCATGTCACCGGGCAGATGGGCGGCGCCAATCACGATCACGTCTTTCGCGATGACCGGCGCGGCGTGCAGTCCGATATCGCCGCCCTCGAGGTCGACCTCCTGATCCATCTCGAGCTTCAGATCGACTACGCCGTTTTTCCCGAACGTCGTCACTCTTGCACCCGTGGCCGCATCGAGCGCCACCATCTGGTAGCCGGGCGTGACATAGACGATGCGGGACTGTTTGCCGTCGCTCCAGTAGGCGACACCCCGCCCCGACAGGCGTCGCGGCGCCGACTCACCACGCTTGCCCTCGTCGATCCGGTGCAGCCACAGCAGCTCGCCGGTTGCGGCATCCAGCGCGGCAACAGCGCGCCGTGATCCCACAGGGGTGAAAAGAACGCCGTTGACGACGAGCGGCGTCGCCTGAAAATTGAATTCAGGCCTGGGCCCGAACAGATCGGTCTTCAGCCGCCACGCAATTTCCAGCTTGTTGAAGTTGTCGCGATTGATTTGATCGAGCGGCATGTACCGCGTGCTGCGAAGATCGCCGCCGTAGGTCCGCCATTCGGTATTGGGCGAAGCGGGCGGGGCAGGAGCTTTGGTAC
Source organism: uncultured Acidobacteriota bacterium (assembly GCA_963846425.1). Taxonomy (GTDB): domain Bacteria; phylum Acidobacteriota; class Vicinamibacteria; order Vicinamibacterales; family UBA2999; genus JACCSI01. Next base: position 2,296,937 of record CAWJVW010000005.1, read on the forward strand.
CGGTTGCTTGCTCCGTCTGGGTGTAGACGTGGACAGACAACCACGCCATGGCGATGACGACGAGTACTGGGATTCGAATCATGGCTTCGGTGCCGCCGCGAAGGGTCCGACTTCTGGCTTACCCTGTGTGTTGGCGAGGGAGCCGAGTTCAGCTGCCACGCCGCGTGCGATGGCAGCGGTCTCGCTTCCCGCCTGGAAGCAGGAGAAATCTGGTCGATCCCGCCACGACAACGGGCCGCAGAGTTTCACGCCAGCTTTGACCGTCGCGTCGTGGACGATGTTGATCGCACGTTCGTAGTCGGGCGTGCCTTGGCGATAGCCGGTGAAGTTGCCGAGATCGCCGCTTGCAGCAAACAGCGCGGTCACGCCAGGGACCTTGGCGATCTCATCCGCGTTCTTCAACCCTTCGAGCGTTTCGATCATGAGGATGAGCACGATGTTGTCATTGGCGGTACTGCGATACCCACCGGGCACGCCTCCCCACATCGATGCGTCAAACGCCTGGCCTCCGCCGCTGCTGCGACGCCCGAGCGGTGGGAAGTAGGTCCAGTTGCGTGCCTCGATCGCTTCGGCCACGGTGTCAACGGTCGGCACGACGATGACGAGCGCGCCGGCGTCGGTGGCGTGCTGAATCTCACGCTCGTCGGCGTACGCGACGCGCGCACCGGGAACAGCTTTCGCGTGCGGGCACGTGCGCCAGAGTCGTGCCGCCTGATCCCAGTCACGCTGTGCGTGCTGCATCTCGGTCCAGATGAAGTCGTAGCCGGCGCTGGCCATTGCGCAATACGTTGACGGATCGGTCGCGCTGAACAGCGTGCCGCCCGTGACCTTGCCCCCCTGCATCATCTTGAGCTTGACGGGGTTCCAGATCTTGGCGTCGGCCGGCGGGTTGAAGGCCGGCCCGTACTTCCACGTGGCCGGATCGAATGGCCCCTGATTGGCGGCGCCTGGCGGCGCGAGCTTGAGCGCGTTGCTGTCGGTGGCTGCGGGAGCGGCGAGCGGAAACTTGCTCGCGCCAGCCGCAGCGTTGTTCGCGTATGGATCGGCGCTGGGTGCCGGCTGCGCCGGAGGCTTCTGCGTCGGCGGATTTGGCGCCGGCGGGCTCTGGGCCTGCGATCCCAACGTCGCAATCAGTAGAGCCGATAGCGCCATCGAGACAAAGATCGGTCTCACGTCATCCTCCTAAAATCGCGGGCCCGCCTTCGCGGCCTTGGCCGCTTCGGCGAGGTCTCGCCGTCGCTCACCTGAATGGCCCGGCGAGCGGAGGCGGATGCCGCGCGTGCCGCACATTATGCACCGTGCGTTGTTCCTGTGGACGCGGCGGCCGTGACCGAGGACAATGACAGCCATGAAGCGATTGAGACTCTTCAGTGCAGTCGTCGCGCTCAGCGCCTTTGGCGGACTTCTGCTTCACGCCCAGATGAAGGGCGCGGCTCCGCCTGCCTGTGATCCCGATAACGGCGGCCTGACGCTGCCAGCAGGCTTTTGCGCCCTGGTCGTCGCCGACAATCTCGGTATCGGGCGCCAGATGGCGGTGGCCGCCAACGGCGATCTGTTCTTGTCGTTGCGCAACGTCGATGCCAAGACCCCCGGGGCGATCATCGCAATGAGGGATGCCAACGGCGACGGGAAGTTCGAGATCCAGGAGAAGTTTGGCGATCAAGGCGGGACGGGGATTGCACTGCGTCCAGGCTACGTCTACCACGCGCAGGAAACGGCAATCGTTCGATATCCCATCAAGGAAGGTGAGCTCAAGCCAACGGGTCCCGCCGAAGTCGTGGCAACGCTCCCAGAGCAGACCGGTCATCGTGCCAAGGGACTGGCCTTCGATGGCAAGGGCAGCCTGTATGTGAATGTCGGCGCGCCCTCGAATGCCTGTCAGGCAAGTGGTCAGGCCGATCGCAAGCCTGGAATGCCGGGTCAGAAGCCGTGCCCGCTTCTCGAGCAACACGGTGGAATCTGGCGATTCGACGAGGGCAAAGCGGGACAGTCGCAGCAGAGCGGGGGCCGGCGATACGCGACAGGCATGCGTCAGTTCTACGCGTTGGCATGGCATCGAGGCGCGCTCTTTGCCGTTCAGCACGGCCGCGACCAGCTCGACACGCTCTTCCCCGCGCATTTCAACACGAAGCAAAACGCCGAGTTGCCCTCCGAGGAGCTTCTGCGAATTGACGAGGGATCGAATTTTGGGTGGCCCTATTGCTATCACGACTGGCAGCAAGGCAAGCGCGTGCAGAGTCCGGAGTACGGCGGCGACGGAAAAACGGTCGGGGACTGCGCCAAGTATCCCGCGCCTGTTGCGGCGTTTCCCGGCCACTGGGCACCAGGCGCGCTGCTTTTCTACACGGGCTCACAATTCCCCGCGAAGTATCGCGGCGGTGCCTTTGTCGCCTTTCAGGGATCGTGGAACCGCGAACCCGAGGCACAGGGCGGTTACAACGTCGCGTTCCAGCCGCTCAACGATCAGCAGAGAGCAACAGGGCCGTACCAGGTCTTCGCGGACGGATTTGCCGGCGCCAAGCCACTCATGAAGCGCGAGGAGGCCAGGTATCGCCCGGCAGGACTGGCACAAGCACCGGACGGTTCCGTGTACATCTCCGATCTGGTGAAGGGTAGGGTATGGCGAGTGGTGTATCGGAAAACGACCTGATGTACAGGCCTCAGGTCAGCAGAAGAACCGCGCACGAACCGCCGTGAACTATTGTGTGGCCGTGATCCCTCCGTCGAGATAGAGCGTTTGCCCGGTCACGAAGTCTGACGCCGGCGACACAAAAAACTGCACCGCATGCCACACATCGACTGGTTCTGCGATCCGGCCGAGGGGAATGCGGGCGACGAGCGTGTTGTAGAACTGCTCATCGGACAGCATGTCAGCCACCATCTGCGTCCGCACGAACGTCGGGGCGACGACGTTGACGTTGATCTGGTGGGGTGCCCATTCGGCTGCAAGTTGCTTGCACAGGATCGCCAACCCGCCCTTTGACGCACAGTAGGCCGCATAGCCGCGGCCCCGCAGCGCCAGCAGCGTACGCACCGATCCGATGTGGACCTGCTTGCCACCCCCGCCCTGTTTGATCATGTGGCGCGCCGCTGCCTGCCCTTGAAACATCGCGCCGCGCAGGTTGACGTCGACGACGTAATCGAACACTTCCTCGGTGACCTCTTCGGCGGTCTCCTGGCGGTTGAGGCCTACGCAGTTCACGAGGATGTCGAGTCGCCCGAAATGCGCGGCGACTTCGTCGACCATACGTCGCGTCTCGGGGACCGAGACGGAATCAAAGGAGGTGGCGTATGCATCCGCGCCGTTAGCCTTGAGCGCGTTCACACATGCTGTGGCCTTCTCCAGGTTGTGGCCCGTGACGGCCACCTGCGCTCCCGCGTGGGCGAGGCCGTGACAGACAGCAACTCCAATGCCTCCATAGCCCCCGGTCACCAGCGCGACCTTGCCGTCGAGTCGGAAAGGATCATGGGGCATTGATAATCGCCACGGCACGCACGGGCGCCGCCGATGCGCCACGCCACTTGATCGGCAACACACTCACGGTGAAAGAGTGAAAGGGCGGCGGGATCTCATGCAGATTGCAGAGATTCTCGAGGTGGTAGTACTCCCGCTCGCGCATTACGCGGTGCGCTTCCCAGAACTTCTTCCGTTCGAACATCTTCGCAACCGGTGGGTCGAAGCCGATCGCGTCGATGCCCATCACCTTGACGCCACGGTCCAGGATGTAGTGCACCGACTCTTTGGTCATGCCCGGATGATCGGTGAGATAGGATTTGTCGGTGCGCTTTTTCGCCGCGTCGGTGCGGAGCAGCACGATGTCGAGCGGTTTGATGCGATACCCACCGAGTTTCGACTCCGCCTGCTCGATATCGCCGACGCTGATCTCATCCCCCGGCGCTTTGTGCGTCAGATCGAGCACCACGCCGTCGCCGTAGCAGTAGTCAATCGGAATCCCTTCGGCCCGCGGCGCATCGGGCTTCACGTGCCCCCACGAATCCATGTGCGTGCCGATGTGATCGCCGGTGACGATCATGCAGTGATTGGTGATCTCGTCAACTCCATATTGATCGGTTCCCACGCTCCGCGCCATGTCTCGATAGCTTTCCATCTCGACGATGACGGGCTTGGCGACGTTGGGGTACGTCATCATGCCCTGATAGACTTCCATGCTCAGATCAATCAAACGCGGCATCACAGATCACCAGATTCACCAGATCACCAGATCTCACGATTCATTTTCCTTCCCACCCTCCGTCCACAAAAATCGACTGCCCCGTCAGATAGCTGGCATCGTCTGACGCAAGAAACGCCGCGACGTTCCCAATCTCACGGGGCTCACCTGCGCGGCCGAGGGAGATCTGGGCCAGGACGCCGGGCAGCAGGGTGGGATCCTTCATGACCCACGCGGTCATCGGCGTATCGATCAAACCTGGATGGATGCAGTTGACGCGAATCCCCTGCGGGGTCATCTCGGCCGACATGTTGCGGGTCAGCGCTTCGAGTCCCAGTTTCGTCGGCGCGTAATGCGTTCGGCCGGGGAGCACTTTGGCGGCCTGGATGGAGCCGATATTGACGATGCTTCCTGTGCGACCGGCGGCGAGGGCGCGTCGGCAGTAGACCTGCGAACACAGCCATGCGCCACGCAGGTTCACGTCCACCAGCCGTGTCCACTGTTCGTCGGTCAACTCGAGGAAAGGGACGATCGTTTCAATGCCGGCGTTGTTGACCAGAATGTCGATGGGCCCAAGATCGTTCCACACCGCGTCAATCATCGGTTCGACGTCGCCTCGTTTCGCGACGTCCGCTTTCACGGCGATCGCGCGAGAGCCGTGCGATCGGATCCCGCTCGCGACTTCTTCCGCTTCTACCATGTTGTGGACGTCATTGACCGCCACGTCCGCGCCTTCCGCGGCAAACACCTCGGCAATCCCGCGGCCGATGCCGCGAGCGGCGCCCGTGACGAGCGCAACTTTTCCTTTGAGCCTCACGGGTGGCAACCACCAGCCACAGATGGCGCAGATACCAGTTCAAACAGAGCCGCCGATGACGCAGATACGAATGCAAACATTGCCGCAGATGCCGCAGATACGGATTTCACACGATGCCGCAGATGCCGCAGATACGAATCTGACACGAAGCCGCAGACGACACAGATGACGCAGACCACGGACTCGCACTTGACCGCAGAAAGCTCCGATCGGACGAATAATGTCAGGGACAAAAAACAAACGCGACAGCACTGACGTTCTTGTTGTGATGCTTGAGTAATCTGCGTCATCTGCGTGATCTGCGGCTCTCTGTGATCTGTGCCATCTGCGTCATCTGCGGCTCTTCGTGTCATCTGCGGCTTTGCGATTCGCGGCCAGCTTGAAACGACATCGCCCGCGGCAGCGCGAAAACGTAGTAACCCTGCGCCTCAGGTGTCCCCTTGAAGATGGCGATATTCTCGGGCGCAACCTCCGCGTAGCTGGATGCGCAGAACGCGACGTATTGACGCCCTGCGACTTCGTAGACGGCAACCATCCCCTCCGGATTCGCCTCGAGGGCGCGTTCGAACAGGCTCTTGCCGGTGTCCTTGTCGAAGGCACGGAAGTAGCCGTCAGCGTTGGTCCCGATGAAGATCAGTCCGCCGGCAGTCACCACCGGGCCGTTGCGGTGAATCCGCTGTGCGTTGCCGGTGTTCGCAATACCCTTTGCCGCGAGCGCGCGGACAATGCCCAACGGTGTCCGCCATTTGATGTTGCCCTCGTTGAGATCGTAGGCCACGATCTCTGCCCACGGCGGGCTGATGGCCGGCAGACCATTAGCCGCGCGAAACATCGATCCCAGTGGGCCGGTGTAACGCATGATCCCTTCGATGTGGGGCAGTGGCGGCCGCGGAGGGCCTGCGTTGTTGCCCGCAGCGGCCGGCGGATCCTCCAGGTACTCGGTCAGCACGTCCAGCTGCTCGGCGGTGATCGCGGACTCGGCGAACGGCGGCATCGCGCCTTTGCCAGATCGGACGGTCCTCGTAATGTACTCGGATCCAAGTGCGGTCACGTTGATGAGAGACGACCCGTCCGGTGATCGAATCCCTTTGATGTCTGCTTCGCCGTGGCACATCTCGCAGTACTGCTGATACACGGCTCGACCACGCTGGGGCGGAGATCCACCCCCAATCCCGGGCACGCGCAGTCTGTGGATGGCTGGTTGGTCAGCGGTCCGGACGTATAGCATCCCCGTCGTTGGATCAGCCGCGCTCCCGCCCCAGTTGGATCCGCCGAGCTCGCCCGGAATCGATATCTGATCGCGATCGAGTGTTTGCGGTGTAAAGAGTCCCTCGTTGCGCGCCCTCAGAAGAATCTCGCGCAGGCGAGCTCGTTCGGTTTCATCGACATACGGATTGATGTCCTCGACGCCGAATTTCAAGCGCGCGAATGGCTCCGGTTTGGTGGGAAAGGGCTGCGTGGGCCAGGACTCCTCTCCGGGCACATCGCTTTTTGGAACGGCCCGTTCCTCGATCGGCCACAGCGGTTCTCCGGTCACGCGGTCGAAGACGTAGAGCAGCCCGAATTTGGTGGCCTGCGCCACGATGTCGACCATTCGACCGTTGTGCCGCACCGTCAGCAGCTTCGGCGCGGTGGTGAGGTCGTAGTCCCAGATATCGTGATGAATCGTCTGGAAGTGCCAGAGCCGCTTGCCTGTCCGTGCGTCAAGTGCGAGCAAGGAGTTGCCAAAGAGATTGGCGCCCTTGCGATCGCCGCCGTATGAGTCGTGTGTGGGCGAGCCAAGCGGGAAGTACGCGATGCCGCGTTTTTCGTCGATGGAGATCTCGCCCCACGCATTGGCGCCGCCTGCCCACTTGTAGGCGCCCTCGGGCCAGGTGTCGTAGCCAAATTCGCCGGGATGCGGGATGGTGTGGAATGTCCACACGAGCTTGCCGGTGATGACGTCGAACGCACGGAGGTCCCCGGGCGTCGATCCGTAACCTTCACCGGTGTTTGAGCCGGTGATGAACAGGTTCTCGAACACACGTCCCGGCGTGCCACTTGGGCTGCCAAGCGGGCGCATGGGGCCGCTCCGCATGTCGACGCGGCCGTTGGTGCCGAACGTTGCGATTGAGCGCCCGGTTCGAGCATCAATGGCGTAAAGCTCTCCACCGGCGCCAAAGATCAGTCGGCGATCAGAGCGATCGGCGCTTTCCCAGTAATTGATGCCGCGGTTGCCCGGGCTGCTGCCTTCCACCCCGTGAGCCCACACCTGCTTTCCCGTCGCCGCGTCGAGCGCGAAGATGCTGTTGCGTGGGCCCAGCACGTACATGACTCCGTCAATCACCAGCGGATTGAAGCCAAAGTTGCCGGTGCGATCGGGCACTGGATAGAACCAGGCCAGTTCCAACTGGCTGACATTGGTTTTGTTGATTTGAGTGAGTGCGGAATACTGCATCGAATCCGCTGAGCCGCCATAGTCGCTCCATGTCGTGTAGCGCGCCTTAGCCGGCGCTGCTTGTCCGCCGAGCGCGACGATGCTGACAAGGCCGGCGATGGCGATGACGGCCGGGACATGGAGAAGGGATGATTTCATTGGTTGTGCCGCCTGGAGGCGAGAGATCGCGGGACTAAGGTCCCGCGCTACGTCCCGCGCTACGTACTGCGGAAGGTGTAACCCATCTTCTGCAGATACGCTTTGCCAATTTCTGCCGTCTGCCGCGGTGTATACGGGGCATTCTGCGAGCCGTCGAGTTCGTGCATGATGTTCGCTGTCGGGTTGACGGCCTCGACGGTGTCGAGAATAGCTTTGAGATCCACCTTGCCTTCGCCGAGCGGGCAGTAGCCGGCAAAGTGCTCCCAACCTTTGAAGTCCTTCAGGTGCATGTGGACCGTGATGGACGCGAAATCCTTCACCACCTTCGCCGCGTCCGCGCCTCCCTTTTGCAGCTGGCCCACGTCGGGCGCGAACTTCACGTGTCTGGTATCTACCGCCTCCATCACGGCATAGGTCTCGTCGCGTGATTCGACCGCCGTGTTCGTGTGCTGATGAAGGCCCGCGCCAAGACCGATGTCATTCAAGGCCTTCGCATACTCATTCAAGCCGGCCACGATGTTGGCGCGGTGATCGGCAAAGGCGTAAGCCTCTCGTTTGACGCCATTGGGCGCGAGCACCATGAAACGGCCACCGTGCTTGTGCAACGCCTTGCCCCATTGAATCAACTGCGCGAGGTTCTCTTTTCGCGTCGATGTGTCTGTCAATTGGACCGTGGCGTAGGCCGAGATCAGAGGGATCGGATGCTGCGCGAGAATAGGTTTGAGCGTTTCCTTCGTATCCCAGTCGTTCACGATCGACGCGAAAGTCTCGAACCCGTGGAAACCAAGTTCCGACATGTCGCGGATGGCCGTCGTGAGGTTCTCGGGCGTGCGCGGAACGGCGCCCCAGATGAGCGCGGTGCACCCGATCTTCAGCTTGCGTGCTTGCGCCGCCGATCCACCCACTGCCCACGCGGGCAGCGCCACCGCTCCCCAGCCGGCAAGTACACGCCTGCCAAAGTCCCGGCGATTCAGGGTGTTCGACATGTCGCGATTCTAGTGGCGCATTGAGCAGAGTCAAGGAAGGGTAACGGGAACCCTCGCGGAGCAAAGTAGCGGTAACACGGTTTACTTTAACGGCACAGTTCGATATACCAACTTCGGGACGACCGCCTGCCTGCGTGACGAAAACCTATCTGGATTGGGTCGCTGAAAACACCGAGACCGAGTGGTGGCACGACTCCGCCGATCGAGTTGAGCTGGACGTCGGGCTCGCACGTGGCGCCGCTGGCGTGACTACGAATCCGGTCTTGATTAGTGCAGTGGTCCAGAAAAATCCTGCCCTCTGGCGCGCCGAGATCGACAAAATCGGCGCACGCAATCTGCCGCCGGAGCAGAAAGCCGAAGCGTTGATGCGATCGGTCGTGGCGACGGTCGCGCAGAAGCTGGCGCCTCGCTTTGAGGCCAGCGATGGACAGTCCGGGTGGGTCTGCGCGCAGGTGAATCCGGCTCGGGCGAGCCAACGCGAGTGCATGGCCCCCATGGCACAGCGTTTTCACACATGGGCGTCCAACATCGCAGTCAAGCTTCCGGCGACGGCTGCGGGACTGGACGTGCTGGAAGATTGTGTCGCGGCAGGAATCACCGTGACCGCCACGGTCAGCTTCACCGTTCCCCAGGTGATTGCGATTGCCGAGCGGCATCGCGCAGGAGCCGCCCGCGCTCATGCGAAAGGCGTGACCCCAGGAAGATGCTTTGCCGTTCTCATGATTGGGCGGCTGGACGACTATCTACGCGAGGTGGCACACGATCAGGCGCCAGGCATCAGGCCTCAGGCGCCAGAGATCCGATCCCTGGCCTCAGGCATCGGGCCCGAGGGCAGCGCGGTTCTTGAATCCGATATCCGTCAAGCGGGTCTTGCCGTTGTGAAGCGCGCCTACGCGCTGTATCGCGAGCGCGCGTATGAAGCGAAGCTTCTGATCGCGGCCCTCCGCGGGAGCTACCACTTGACCGAGTTGGCCGGCGCCTCGCTCGTGATGTCGATTCATCCGACGTATCAGGAGGCGTTCGTGACGCGCGACTTTGCGCGCGAGACCCGCAGTGACGAGCCGATTCCGCCGGAGGTAATCGCGCGTTTGCGCCAGATCCCGGACTTCGTCCGCGCCTACGAACCTGATGGCATGACGCCAACGGAGTTCATCACATTCGGGTTGACACAGCGGACCTTGAGCCAATTCACCGAAGTCGGATGGAAAGAGTTGGAGAGGTGTTGACGCGGAAGGGGATGAAGGTAGAAATCAGAAAGCAGATGGCCACCGTCGTTGAAGTCCCACAACTTGGCAACACGGTCGAGGAGTGTCTGGTCACCCGATGGGTCAGGCACAAGGGTGAGTCCGTGTCTGCCGGCGACGTAGTTGCGGAGATCGAGACCGATAAGACCACGTTCGAAATCACCGCCCCGGTCGATGGGACCGTCCTGGAGACGTTTCATGAACAAGGCGCGTTGGTGCCAGTCTTCGCAAAGCTGTTCGTAATTGGTGAGGCAGGGGAGGCTAGTGGAGCGGGTGGGGAAGACGGTTCTCAGCGCGCTTCCGCTTCCACACCGCTCCAACCAGGCCCAGCTGACCTACCCGCCCCACCCGACCGACCCGCTCCAATGTCCCCGCGTGCGAGGGGGTTTGCCGCCGCGCACCAGTTCGAGCCGGGCGTCATCGACGGCTCGGGGCCCGGCGGACGCGTGCTCGAGCAGGATGTGCGGAAGGCGTACGAGGCCGCGGGGACGCGGCCGGCCTCCAACATTCGTCAGACCATCGCGCGGCGCATGCGCGAGTCGCTGGCCTCGACCGCTCAGTACACACTCCACACGTCGGCCGATGCGCGTGCGCTGCTCGACGCTCGCGCCCGCAGCAAGAAGGCCGGTGGCGATGTCACCATCGGAGAGCTGGTAGCCTTCTGCACGATTCAGGCGCTGCTCGAAGCGCCCGACCTCAACGCAGAATTCATCGACGGCCGGATCGTCACCCATGCCAGCGTGCATCTCGCATTTGCTTGCGACACCGCACGAGGACTGATGGCGCCGGTCGTGCGCGACGCGCAAACCCTTTCAATCGAGGCGTTGTCGTCGCGCATGAAGGATCTGACTACGCAGGCGCTGGACGGCACCATCGCTGCGTCGGATCTCTGCGGGGCGACGTTCACCGTCAGCAATCTTGGCAGCCTGGGCATCGAAAGCTTCACCCCCGTGCTCAACCCGCCTCAAGTGGCGATTCTCGGCGTGGGCGCTATTCAACTCAAATCAGTACCAACGGAAAACGGGGTGGCGCTCATCGATGCAATCGGGTTGTCACTGACGTGCGATCACCAGGTAATCGATGGCGCCCCCGGCGCACGCTTTCTGCAGGTGCTCAAAGGCAAGCTCGAGACGACGGCGTAGAGGCCGCCCTTGGGCGGCCCAAAAGGCAAAAGGCAAAAGGCAAAAGGCAAAGGCAGAAGGCAAAAGGCACGCATGCCCAAATCGATCGTCATCGAGCCGGACCGAGTGTTTACGCGAGAGGTGATTCGATTCACCGACATTCCGCTGAATGCCTACGACAGGTCCATCGAGGATGAGCAAGCGAGCTATTCCAAAGACGATCTCCTGCACATCTGGCAGGACATGTGCGGGATCCGTGAGTTCGAAACGATCCTCAACGAGATCAAGACCAAGGGCAGTTACAAGGGCTCGACCTACCATCACGCCGGGCCAGCGCACCTCTCGATCGGGCAGGAAGCTGCCGCAGTCGGCATGGCCTTCTCGCTGAGTCCCGACGATCATATTTTCGGCTCCCATCGCAGTCATGGCGAGATTCTGGCGAAGGGATTCTCAGCAATCCGTCAATTGGGCGATGAGCAACTGCTTGCCATCATGCAGTCATACCGCGACGGCGTCTTGCTCCGTCCGGTCGAAAAGGGATTCAACGGCTCTGTGAAGGATCTGGCTCGACGGTTCTTCACCTATGGCGCCTACTGCGAGATCTTCGCGCGCGAAACGGGCTTCAATCGCGGACTTGGCGGCTCGATGCACGCCTTCTTCGCGCCATTTGGGATCTACCCCAACAACGCGATCGTGGGCGGCTCGGGATCGATCGCGCCCGGCGCTGCACTCTTCAAACGAGTCAATCGCCGCCCGGGCATTGTCGTCGCCAACATTGGCGATTCCTCGTTTGGCTGTGGTCCTGTGTGGGAGGGCATCACGTTTTCGACGATGGATCAGTTTCGCACGCTGTGGGATCAGTCCCTCGGTGGCGGGCTGCCTATCATCTTCAACTGCATGAACAACTTCTACGGAATGGGCGGCCAGCCGCATGGCGAGACGATGGGCATGCAGCACATCGCGCGAATCGGCGCGGGCGTCAATCCGGACCAGATGCACGCCGAGCGTGTGAACGGCTACAACCCCTTGCCGGTGATCGACGCGTTCCGCCGAAAGAAGCAAGTCCTGCTCGAGGGACGCGGTCCGGCGCTTCTCGAGACCGCGACGTACCGAATCAGTGGTCATTCACCGTCGGACGCTTCCAGCTATCGTTCCAAGGAGGAAATCGAGCGGTGGCAGCAGGCAGATCCCCTTCGCGCATATGGGCGAATGCTGATCGACAACGGGCTCGCCACAACAGACATCCTCGATGCCACACGAGAGACCATCGACGCCGCAATTGGCGACATGTTCCGACTCGCTATTGATTTCGAGGTGAGCCCGCGCGTGGCGCTCGACTCCGAAATGATCGGCGAGGTGATGTTTTCCAATCGACGCGTCGAACAATTCGACGCACGCGCGCCGGAGTTTCTGCACGATCTGACCGGGAATCCCAGAGTCCAGCAGCTCGCCAGCAAGATCCGGACGCCCACCGATCACGGCAAACCGGTACCGAAGATGAAGGCCTTCAACGTGCGTGATGCCATCTTCGAGGCCATGCTGCATCGGTTTGCCGTCGATCCGACAATGGTTGCGTTTGGCGAGGAGAACCGGGACTGGGGTGGTGCGTTTGCCGTGTATCGGGGGCTGACCGAAGCGCTCCCATATCACCGGCTGTTCAATTCCCCGATTTCCGAAGCGGCGATCGTGGGGGCCGCGGTTGGCTACGGTCTCGAGGGCGGTCGTGTGGTTGCCGAGTTGATGTACGCGGACTTCATGGGCCGCGCCGGCGATGAAATCTTCAACCAGCTCTCCAAGTGGCAGGCCATGTCCGCCGGTCAGCTCGCGATGCCCGTGGTGCTGCGTGTGTCAGTCGGCGCCAAATACGGCGCACAGCACTCACAGGATTTCACCGCGCTCGTGCACCATATTCCCGGGCTGAAAGTGGTGTACCCGGTCACGCCGTACGATGCGAAGGGCATGATGAACACCGCTCTCGCCGGCACCGATCCCGTCGTCTATTTCGAAAGTCAGAAAATCTACGACGTGGGCGAGATGTTCGTGGCTGACGGCGTGCCCGAGGGTTACTACGAAATCCCGCTGTCGGAGCCGTCGATCAAGCGCGCGGGCACGGACCTGACGATTATCACGCTCGGCCCGGCCCTTTACACGGCAATCGCGGCGGCGACCGACCTGCAAGTCCGTTTCGGGATGTCTGCAGAGGTCATCGACTTGCGGGCCGTCACGCCGCTCAACTACGAGCCGCTTGCAGCATCCGTCCGCAAGACCGGGAAGGTGCTTCTCGTATGTGACGCCGTGGAACGTGGCAGCGTGCTGCAGACCGTTGCCGCGACCCTGACGCAGTTGTGTTTCGACGACCTGGACGCGCCTCCCGTGGTGATTGGATCGCGGAACTGGATTACCCCCGCGGCGGAATTGGAAACGATGTTTTTCCCGCAGGCCGACTGGCTGCTGGACGCGATTCATGAACGGATCGTGCCGCTGGCGGGGCACCGTCCGCGGACCAATCAGACGCTTGCGGAGTTGATGCGGCGGACGGGTAACGGGGTGTAGGCGTCCTGGGGCGGAAAACCAGTTCTGACCACTTTACTTTATCGATAAAGACGGGTATTTCAGCGCCTAGCGCCATATACGATATACGCCCGGTGAGGGTCCAACACGAGGAGAAGAAAGCGTCATGACCCGACCAATACTCACAACGCTGTTGCTTGTACTGCTCGTGGCCAGCCCCGCGTTTGCGCAAACCGGCCAGATCAACGGGGTAATCACCGACAACACAGGCGGCGTCGTGCCTGGCGCCTCCGTGAAAGCCGTTGAAGTCGCGACCGGACTGTCCAGAGACACCGTGACGGGCGCCGACGGTCGCTACACCTTCACATCGTTGCGGCCGACCACCTACACCATCAGCGTTGATCTCAGCGGCTTCAGGCCGGCTCAGCGTACTGGCGTGCTGCTACAAGCCAACCAGAATCTGACGGTGAATCTCTCGATTGAAGTCGGCACCCTCGCTGAAACGATCACCGTCTCCGGCGAATCCCCGACGGTCGATGTCTCGTCAGCCGCCATCAGTGAAGTCGTCGATTCGAAACGCATCGTCGAACTGCCGCTGAACGGTCGCGATGCCGCTACGCTGAGCACGCTGGTCCCGGGGATGGTGCTCGAGAGGGTCGACCGGGAATCGGGAAAAACAATTCCTGGGGCGCTGCGGCTGTCGACCAACGGGACTGAAGCAAGGCAGGTGTCGTTCCGGTTGGATGGGACGAGCCACTCCGATCCGTACTACCAGCAGAATCAGCCCTTCCCATTTCCTGACGCGCTGCAGGAATTCAGCATCCAGACGAGCAATTACAGCGCCGCTCAAGGGAATAGCGCCGGCGCCGTCGTCAACGCTGTGACGAGGTCTGGCACCAACGAAATTCATGGCGGCTTGTTCGGCTACCTTCGGGATCGCAAGTTCGTGGCGAAGAACTTCTTCGCGCCCGACAGGGACTTTCTGAAGCGGAAGCAGTATGGCGGCTTCGCTGGCGGGCCGATCGTTCGTAACAAGATGTTCTTCTTCGGCGGCTGGCAGGGCACGACGATCGACAACCGCGGGTCGAACCTGGTGCAGTTTGCGCCAACTACCGACCAACGCCGTGGCAACTTCGCCACCTGCGGGGCGGCCTGCGACCGTCCCCTCACGGATCCAACGACGGGTCAGCCATTCGCCGGCAATCAGATTCCAGTGGAACGCTTCGATTCCGCGTCCGTGAAGCTCCTGCAGTACATGCCGCAGGTGGGCGGTGACGGACGCTTGCAGGTCCCGCGTCTCATCGGCCAGGACGACAATCAAGTGATTGCGAAAGTCGACCAACAGCTCGGCCAGTCCAATCAGCTCGGTGTCCGGTATTTCTTCGACCATTTCACCAACGACGCGACGTACACCGAGGGCAATCTCCTGAGCTATCAGAATCCGACGCTGCAGTCGCGCGTGCGGGCGCAGAACGTCGTGGGGTCCTGGACACGGACGCTGACGAACACCTCGCTGAACGAGTTGCGCGTTGGATTCAACCGCATGCACGCGCGGCGTTTCCCGCCGACCAACAACGTGCCGAGCATGCAGGACTTGGGCGTGCGGCTGCCGATCTATCCGACCTTGCCGTCGATTTCGGAGATCAGGGCAAGTGGATACTTCAACATCGGCGACAACCTCGAGGCATCGTTCGTGCGTAATGGTCTCGAGCTGAACAACCGTTTCAGCTGGTTGAAGGGCAGGCACAACATCCAGGCGGGCGGTGAGGCGCAGCGCTACACCGTGAAGATCGAAAACCAGTTCCGGCGGGCCGGACACTTCATCTTCGACGGCAGCCGCACCGGACACCCAATCGCCGATTTCCTTCTCGGATATATCCAGACGTTCGATCAGGGTACCGGCGAGTACAAGGACTACAACGTGTGGTATGGCTCGTTGTTCGTTCAGGACGATTTCAAGGTGTCGTCGAACCTCACGTTGAACCTGGGTCTGCGGTACGAGAACACGCCGCCGTGGCACGAGACCATGGGCCGGATCGAGGACTTTTCGGTGGAGGACTACAACAACAACGTCCGCTCGACCGTCTTCCCCGCGGCGCCGCGTGGTGAAAGGTTCCGAGGCGACGAGGGCGTGCCCTACGATGGCACCGACGCGAAGTCGAACAACTTCGGGCCCCGAGTGGGCTTTGCGTGGGATGTGACTGGCGACGGCAAAACGAGCCTTCGTGGCGGCGGCGGCATGTTCTACGACCAGCACCGCGACGGTGAGTCGGGCAATGGTGCGGTGAATGCGGCGCCCTGGAGCATTCGGTTGTCTGTGACCCGACCGACAGGGCCCTTCTCGGATCCGTATCGTGGCCGCACCGATTTCAATCTCGTCACCGACGGCACGATCGGGACGCAGGAGGCGCCGTTCCCGCGCCCTGTCCTGATTGAAACGCTCGACAGTACATACAAGACACCGCTCACCTACAACTACAATCTCACGTTCGAGCGCGAGTTGATGCCGGCGTTGATGGCGCGCGTCGCGTACGTAGGCTCGCGCTCGGTGAACGGCCGGCGAACGGTGCAGTTGAACCCTGCCGTGTACACGCCTGGCGACACGCGCGGCACCGACGCGCGACGCATCTTCGCGGCGGACGGCATCGGCCAGGTGATCCAACAGCGCCAGGATCGCGAGTCGGTTTACAACGGGCTGCAACTCACGCTCACGAAGCGGTACTCGCACGGCTTCACCGTGACCAGCAGTTACACCCTGTCGCGAGTCGAAGGCAACTTCGGTGATGAGGTGATCCCCTGGACCGAGTTCAACCTTGATGAGAAGGACCCGCTCGTGTGGGGTCCGCTTTTCCAGGATCGGACTCATCGATTCACGACGTCCGGCGTGTGGGATCTGCCCGGCGGCAACTTGCCCGGAGTGATGAAACACTTCCTCGGCGGCTGGCAATGGTCGGGGGTGATGGAGTTCGAGAGCGGGCGTCCGTTCAACGTCGTCAGCGGATCAGACCGGTCGCAACGGGGGATCGGCAGCAACAACGACCGCGCGAAACTCACGGGCCAACCTCTCGAGCCGCCATCCGGTTCACCCGAGACGCTGTGGTTCAATCCGGCAGCCTTTGCGCCTGCCGACGTCGGCACGTTCGGTGACGTACCGAAGGGTTTTTTACGCGGGCCCTCGTTCCACAGCTGGAACATGGGGCTGTTCAAGAACGCCCGTTTCGGCTCGGACATGAACGTTCAGTTCCGAGTCGAGTTCTTCAACCTGTTCAACCGGGTGAACTTCGACATTCCCGGCACGACGCCAACCGACAACCGGATCGCGGTCAACAGCGCGAACTTCGGGACAATCACGAGAACCGTTCCGGTCATCGGCGATCCGCGCCTGGTTCAGTTCGGACTGAAGTTCGTGTTTTAGGGCTGGCAGGGCAGGTAGGGCGGGTAAGGCAAGTAGGGCGGGTCGGAAATTACTCTTGCCCTACCCGCCCCACCTAGCCCACCTGCCCCAATCGGCCAGCCGCGTCGTAGAATCCCGCCATGGCTGCCCGTCGTCACGCGGTTGATCTGAACGCAGCCGTTGTTCTCGTCTTCACGATCTGGGTGGGCGCTCTCCTCGCCCATCAACCCACCACGCCAGGTCCCAGTGATCCTGCTGCGGTCGCGGCGGGGCAGCGGCTGTTCGGTCAATCGTGCGAGACGTGTCATGGACCCGGTGGACAAGGCGATCAGGGTCCGGCGCTCAATACAACGACGTTCAAACATGGCAGCACAACGACGGACCTTCGGCGGACGATCCGCAATGGCGTGCCTGGCAGCCAGATGCCGCCGTTTCCGAAATTAGGCGACGATCAGATCGGACAGATCGTCGCATACATTCGATCCCTTCCTGCGAAGACAGGAGGTGAACGACTCAACGAAGATACTTTCTCCATTCACGTCCGCGACCAGACCGGTCGGATCCAGGTGTTGGACAAGTTGACATCGAGCAGCAGGCGCCTCGATCTTCCCAGCGTGACATTCGATCGTCTCGTCAACGCCAACGCTGAACCGCACAACTGGCTGACGTACTGGGGCGACTACCAGGGCACTCACTACTCAGCGCTGAGTCAGATCGACACGAGCAACGTGGAACGGCTTCAGGCGGCCTGGACGTTTCCGATGCCAGGTGATGCCGTACTCGAAGCGACGCCACTCGTCGTGGACGGCATCATGTTCACGACCCAACCCGGGGTGGTCGCCGCCCTTGATGCGCGCAGCGGACGTCAGCTCTGGCGATATGTGCGTAAGCAGAAGCTGAAGAACCCGCAGGAGATCAATCCCTTCAACCGTGGCGTCGCCATCCTCGATCAGCGACTCTTCATCGGGACCCTCGACGCTGCACTCGTGGCCCTCGACGCGGGAACAGGTACGCCGCTGTGGGAGGTTCAGGTCGCCGATACGATGTTGGGCTACAGCCTTACGAGTGCGCCGCTTGCGATCAAGGACAAAGTCGTCGTCGGCATCACTGGTGGTGAGTTTGGCGCACGCGGATTCGTGGATGCGTACGACGCGGCCACTGGAAAACGCTTGTGGCGTTGGAACGCCGTGCCAGGCCCAGGCGAATTTGGTCACGACACATGGAAGGGCAATAGCTGGAAGCAGGGCGGCAGCCCGATGTGGCTCACCGGTTCGTACGACCCTCAGCTGAATCTTCTCTATTGGACTGTGGGGAATCCAGGCCCACAGATCGACCGGTCAGTACGCGGCGATGGTGACAACCTGTTCAGTGATTCTGTGGTCGCACTCGATGCGACCAGCGGGCAACGCAGATGGCATTACCAATTCACGCCCAACGATGGCCATGACTGGGACTCCTGCCAGGACGTCATCCTCATCGATCGCGTGTGGCGAGGGCAGCCGCGCAAGCTGCTTCTACATGCCGATCGAAACGGCATCTTCTATGTGCTCGATCGCACGACTGGCGAGTTCCTGTCGGGCACGCCGTTCGTGTACGTGAACTGGATGAGCGGCTTCGATGCGTCCGGTCGACCGCTGATTGTTGCCGGATCGAATTCAAGCCGCGAGGGGAGTTTCTTCGTCTATCCGACGCTTGGCGGCGGCACGAATTTTCAGGCGCCCTCGTATAGCCCGCTCACCGGGTGGGTGTACCTGCAGTACGGCGAAGGCGGCCAGCAATATGTGAGCTCCCCGGAGCCATTCAAGGAGGGCAGGCATTACATTGGCCGAGCGACGGCGAAGCCGGCCACTGGACCCAAGAGCGGTGAGCCCGAAAAATCCGCCGGTGTCAAAGCGCTCGATCCAGAAACTGGCAAGACGGTCTGGGATTTCAAGATTTTCCAGGGCTCGCTGGCGAACGGCGTCCTCGCCACCGCAGGGAACGTCGTGTTCGCAGCCATTCGCGATGGAAACCTCGCCGCGCTCGACGCCCGCACGGGACAGCACCTCTGGCACTTTCAAACCGGCGCCGCCATGGCGGCCTCGCCCATGAGCTACGCAGTTGCGGATCAGCAGTTCATCGCGATTGCCGCGGGAAACACCGTGTACTCGTTTTCTCTGCCACGGTGAGCCTTGTGGCACGTGCGATGTTCACGGACTGCTTCAATAAATCACCGGGCTCTTCTCATGAACTAAGAACCAGAAGCTGGAAACTTGTTCTGGTAGCCGCCGTTTGCGCGACCGCCACGGCTTACTCCGCAGCCCCTCCGTATTCTGCGCGCCGGGTTGGCGACGTCGTGCAGCTCGAAGATCGCGAGCGGCAGACGCGTGTGTCCGTAATTCCTGGCGTTGGCAATATCGCCTTCGAGATGAACGTAAGAGGCCACGACGTCCTCCACTGGCCTTTCGGATCGGTTGACGACTTCAAGGCGCGGCCCGCGCTGAGCGGGATTCCGTTGCTGGCACCCTGGGCCAACCGGCTCGACGAACAGGCGTTCTACGCCAACGGGATGCGATTTGGCTTCGACATGTCACTCGGGAACATCCGTGGCGCGATTCCCATCCATGGCTTTCTTCAGACCACGGACCAGTGGCAGGTTGTGGAGGTCAGCGCGAGCGATCGGGCAGCGTGGGTGACCAGCAAGCTCGAGTTCTATCGTCAGCCCGCTTGGATCAAGCAGTGGCCCTTCGCTCATACGATCGAGATGTCTTACCTGCTACAAGATGGGGCCCTCGAGGTACGCACGACGATTACCAACTTGAGTGCGGACCCGATGCCGGTCGCGATTGGGTTCCATCCTTACTTTCAGCTCACCGACTCACTGCGGGACGACTGGACGATTGCGATTCGCGCGCGCACGCGATGGGTGCTCGCCGCTGACAAGGTTCCGACGGGCGAAACCCAGCCGATCGAACGACTCTTTCCGAATCCCTCGATGGCCCCGCTCCGCGCGTACAACTTGGACGACGTGTTCAGTGACTTGGTGCGTGACGCTCAAGGTCTCGCCACCATGTCACTGATGGGTAAATCGCAGCGGCTCGACATTGTAATCGGCCCAAACTTCCGCTCGACCGTCGTCTGGGCGCCGACCGGTCGCAACTTCATGTGTGTCGAGCCCATGGCGGCGGTCACCAACGGCCTCAATCTCGCGCACAAGAATCTATACAAAGAGTTGCAGCAGGTAGCACCAGGCGGGACCTGGCGCGAGAGCTTCTGGGTGAAGACGAGCGGGTTCTAATAAAGGCACAAGGCACAAGGGCACAATCATGAAGCTTGCGCTTCCGACGCTCCTGGTTTCCACTTTGTTGCTTGGCGTTCGCGCGGCGACGGAGCAGTTCCCGCCGGGGTACGTGGATCCGCAACCAATCTTGAACGCGGCCGCGGCAGCCATCGGAACTGACAAGCTGCGATGTGTGACGATTGCCGGCACCGCGTACGGGGGCGCGGTGGGACAGCAGCGCGAATCAGCAAGGAACGTTGATTGGCCCCGCATTGATTCGCTCACCAACTACACGCGGACGATGAACTGGGACGCAGGATTCATGACGGAAGAGTTCAATCGCAAGCCGGGGTTGAATCCAGCGTCCTGGAAGTACGGTGTCCGATGGATCGACGGACCGCTCCAGCGTGACCCTCGGCAGGTGTTCATCGTCACCGACAAACATGCCTGGCACCTGGACGGAACGAGTGGACCCGCAACGGCCGTGCCGCCGGATCTCGCGGAGATCTATCAGCTCGACATGTGGCTCAATCCGCACGGGTTCCTCAAAGCCGCGCGGAAGCCTGGCGCCAATCCAAAAGCTACGTGGCGCTGGGAGCTTGGCGAGATGGGGCGCGATGGTCCTGAAGCCAAGCCCGCTAAGGTTACGGTCGTCTCGATCACGATCAACGGCAAATATCGCGTCGACGCCACGATCAACCAGCAGAATTTGCTCCAGCGAATTCACACGTGGGTGCCGGATCCCGTGCTGGGCGACATGAATTACGAGCACGAGTTCACCAACGACAGTTACGTCGACATCGGCAGCGGGATCAGGTTCCCCACCGTATGGCATTCGCACCAGGGCTGGGATGACAACTACGGCGCCCAGAACCTCTCAGCTGGGCACAACGCTTTCGGTGGCACGCTCAAGGACGTCCGCGCCAATGTTTGTCCAGCGACGCCAACAGTACCGCAATCAGTGCAGCAAGCCACGTTTCCCGTCCGCGTGGAAATCGAGAAGCTCGCCGAGGGTGTGTACCTGCTCGGCGGCGGCTCGCACAACAGTGCCGCCGTCGAGTTCAAAGATTGGGTAGCGGTCTTCGAGGCGCCGCTCGACGAGGAGCGAAGCCTGGCCGTGATCGAGACAATCGTCAAAGTGATCCCGGGCAAGCCGATTCGGTGGGTGATCAACTCCCACCAGCATTTCGACCACGTCGGAGGCCTGCGAACGTACATGCACATTGGTGCGACGGTGATCACGCATTGGAAAAACTACGACTTCTACAACCGGGATGTTCTGAACTACGCGCAACGGACGCTGAAGCCGGACATGCTGTCGCTATGGCCGCCGACAGAGCTCGCGGAGGGCTACTACTACGAGGCGATCAGAGAGCAGTTCATCATCAGCGACGGCTCACGCAACCTGAATGTTCACTATGTCAATCCCCTGGTGCACGTCGAGGGGATGCTGATTGCATACTTGCCGAGGGAGAAACTGCTGTTCGAAGCAGACCTGGTCGACACAGACCAACCGCGACCCGCCACCCCGACGCGAGACCACACCAGCTTCCACCAGGCTGTCACGAAGCTCGGTCTTGATGTGGCGACGATCGTGCCCGTTCACGGCAAGCCCGTACCGTGGACGGACTTCGCCGGCACAATCAAGACAGCACGCTGACGGGCATGCGCTATTCGAGCGCGTGCCGGGCTTTTTTCGGATTGTCCGCGACGATCGCAAGCTCGACGAGGTCGTCGACGATGCCGGTGAGGTAAATCGCCCGCAGATTCACCCCGGCCTCCGCCTTGATGTTGACGCCATAGCGAGAGAGCGCCTCGGCGACGCGAGCAAGCTCGCCGGGCCGGTGCGTGAGTTCAATCGCAAAGTCCTTCATGGTCACCTCGCTCATTCCGGGGACGTTCGTCACGGCGGGGTCAGGCCCCATGTCAGGCCCCATGCCGTCGCTGCCACGAGCAGCACCACGAGGACCCATCCCAACGCGAACCCGCCGAGATCCTCGCGATAGGCTCGCCAGCCTCGGCCCTCAGCAGCGCGAAGCGGGCGCAGAAGGTTGACGAGCAACAGCGGACTGCCGCCAGGAGACCCCTCCTCCGCGTGCGGCAAAAGGCCGGCACCAGAATTCGGCGACGCAAGCGCGGCATCGCTCGATGTCGCCATTCGACCGAAGAACGACTCGATGCTCTCTTCGGGTTCCGGCCCAGTCAGTAGACTCACCACCACGAGTGCCACGATGCCGACGACGAGCGCGGCGAGAAAGACGTTGGGATCCCAATAATCCAATCGCTCGCCGGTCACGTAGTACAGAAGAAAATTCGTTACCAGCGCGCCCACGAGGCTTGCCAGTGCGCCCCACCGATTCGCGCGCCGCCAGACGATGCCCCCCAGCACGCTGATACCGACAAACGTCGCAAGTGTTTCCGTCAACAAGAACGTGTAGAGCACGCTCTCGATCAGGAACACGCCATACAACACGCCCAGCATCGTGATCGCTAACCCGCTGAACCGGCCGACCCATACATAATGGCGGTCCGGCCGATGCGGTACGAGCCGGCGTCGATAGAGTCCTTCCGTGAACAGCGCGCCACTGTCGACGAGAAAGGCCGAACAGGTCGACATGTTCGCGGCCAGTATGGCAGCGATCATCAGACCCAGCGCGCCCGGGAAGAGCAACTGCCGGCACGCGAACCCGAACGCATTCTCGGGATCGCCAAGCATTGCTGCATCAGCCGTGCCTTGGGCCACCATAGCCGCGACGATCAGTCCGACCAGCGCCCAGCCGACTGTGCACACGCGCTTGACGTAATTACCAAAAAACATCCCGAGCCGGCACGTCCATTCGTCACGGCCGGTGCCCACAGCGGCGAGCATGTGCGGCTGCGCCATGATGCCCACCAGACCGTTCAGTGTCAGCATGACGATCACCCAAGGGCCAATCCCGGAAGGAGTCGCCAGCGAGAAGCGAAACGGTTCCAGTGATGCCTGCATGCCTTCGAGTCCGCCGACCACGCCCCACCCCAGCGGAATCAACATGAACGACAGGACGATGATGAGAAAACCCTGAAAGAGATCTGTCCACGCCGCTGCGACCAGACCACCCACGACGCTGTACAGGATGAACATGACCGTCATCACGAACACGATTTCGTTGACGCCGACCGATCCGCCAGTCGACTGGCTGATCACCTTGCCCGCGCCCTTGAGCATGCTGCCCATGTTGATGATGAAGTAGCACAGCGCGAAGACGATGTAGATCGCGCTCATCCACGAGCCGTATCGATCCTCCGTAAACTCCGCCATCGTCGTCCGGCGGATTCGTCGAAAGACCGGCGCCATGATCCAGTAGAACGGCGTGATGAACAGATTTTTCCACTGATACCAGATCGCCGACGCGCCCATGCTGTAAACGGCGCCGGCCAGCGCGACGGGCATCTCGGCATGTGTGCCGACGCCAAAGCTCTGGCCCACCATAAGCCACGGTCCGAACCTGCGTCCGCCCAGGAAGTACTCGTCACTCTGGCGGACGCGGGAGCCCACAATGAGGCCGATGACGGTGATGACGATGAAGTAAGCGACGATAACGGCCCAGTCGAGCGGAGCGATGTTCATGACCACTCCGCCCGGACACTGCGGACGCGAAGCTCACCAGCCTCGGGCTCCCAGTCAGCGGCGACTGTTCCGGCGGTTGTCGTACCCAGGTAAGTTGCGGGGATACTCGATGCCATGGGGATCACTTCGTCGATCGAAAGGCCCGTGAAGCGCACGGTGTGGGCGATGGCGCGATCGAGCGTCAAGGCCGATCCTGCAAGATAAGGCGTTCCCGGCAGCGACACGCGACCATCGACGCCAAGCTCGCAGCTCACGCCGCCAATCGTATAGGCTCCGGGCCTGCTTCCGGCGGCGGCGATCGCGTCTGTGACGAGAATCGTTCGACGCGGCCCCTTCGCGCGAACCATCGCCTTCACAGTCGAACCAGGCAGATGATGTCCATCGACGATCAGGCTGGCGAAAACCGCATCCGCGGCGAGCAGCTCCCAGATCGCATTCGGGTGGCGTGGCAGCATGTGCGCGCAACCGTTGCCGAGATGCGTCGCGAGTGTCGCGCCAGCCGCAATGGCCTGGCCAATCTCGTAGGCTGTCGCCGCTGTATGACCGAGCGCAACGTGGACACCTGACTCGATCAGGTGCTCGATGAGGGCCAATGCACCAGGAACCTCGGGTGCCAGTGTGACCAACACGATCCGGCCCTCGGCGGCGCCTTGCCGGCGCTTGAAGTCGTCGATGCTCGCCGGCACGACAGACGTCCGCGGATGCGCGCCGCGCGGACCATCGTCTGGCGAAAGATACGGCCCTTCCATGTGAATGCCCGCGACGGCGCTACTCGAGGTGCGGGCGATGACGCGTGCGCTCCGGGCAAACTGCTCGAATGAAGAGGTGATGAGCGTCGGCAGGCAACGGGTCACACCGGTAGGCCGCATCCGATCGAGAGCCTCGCTGACGCGATCGGTCGTCAGGTCAGACGCGTTGAAGTCGACGCCCCCGAAGCCATTGACCTGAAGGTCGAACAGTCCAGGGAATTCAAGCGTCATGACTGTCGGTCTCGAGGATCACACCGCGGGTGGCGGGATCCAGCAGCGCCGCCGAGTCGCGATCCAGGTACAGGGTGGTGTTTGCATGCGTGCGCAGGATCGAAGCCGGCGCCATTGGAGAGATCGCCTGTTCGATGCATGTCTTCACCGCATGCGCCTTTCGTGCGTCCGGAACCACGCACACGATCTCTCGGGACTTCAAGATTTGACGTACCGACATCGAGATTGCTTGTGACGGGACTTCCGCCACCGACCCAAACCATCCCTCGTTCACTTGCTGCTGCCGACACGCATCGTCCAATGTCACGATCAGATACGGCCGATCCGTGGTGAAGTCTGCAGGAGGATCGTTGAAGGCCAGATGCCCGTTCTCTCCGATCCCGACAAATGCCACATCGACCGGTACCGTTCCAAGCTCACGCCCGACGTCTTCGGCAACCTCCATGGGGTCTTGCTCGCCGTCAAGGAGGTGATACTTCCGAATGCCTGCCTTGCGAATGAGCCGCTGAAGAAGGTACTGCCGAAAGCTCGCGGGGTGATCGATGGGCAGGCCAACGTACTCGTCGAGGTGAAACATCTCCACGCGTGACCAGTCAACTGGTGATGCGGCGACGGCGTCGAGAAAGTCGAGTTGGGATGCACCGGTGGCAACAACAATCCGGGCGAGGCCTCGTGCCTCGATTGCCGCTTCGATCGCCACACAGGCATGCCGGGCTGCAGCGCGGCTCATGATCAGGCGATCGATGTAGGTCCTGATCTCCAAGAGGACTCCTGAACTCTTGACGCTGTAGTACCACAGGGATAGGCTGCCGCCCAATGAAATCATTGCGCGTAACCCTCTTGATCGCGGGACTCTGCGGCGTGACTGGGATCGGACAGGAAAGCAGACACGCCATGGCCGATGTGCGACTCATGACCCTGGACCCCGGGCATTTTCATGCTGCGCTCATACAGAAGGAGATGTATCCGGGCGTTGCGCCGCGTGTCGATGTCTTTGCGCCGCTGGGACCCGATCTGTTCGAGCACCTGAAGCGCATTGCCGCATTCAACACACGCCGCGAACGGCCGACCACATGGCAGACGGAGGTCCATACGAGCCCGGACTACGCCGAACGGATGCTTCGCGAGCGGCCAGGCAATGTCGTGATTCTGTCGGGCCGCAATCGCGGCAAGATCGACCGCATTGTGTCGGCCGTCCAGGCCGGACTTCACGTCCTCGGCGACAAGCCATGGATCCTGGCATCCACCGACGTTGGGAAGTTGGATGCGGCTCTCGCCGAAGCCGACAAGAAGGGCATTGTCGCGTACGACATCATGACCGAGCGTTTCGAGATCACGTCGATCCTCCAACGTGCGCTGGTCAACGACCCGGCGACATTCGGCACGATCGAGCGCGGCAGCGAAACAGACCCCAGCGTGTACATGGAGAGCGTGCACCATCTCATGAAGGTCGTCTCGGGCGCGCCCAACATCAGGCCGCCATGGTTCTTCGACACGGCCGAACAAGGTGAGGGGCTCAACGATATCGGGACTCACCTCGTGGATCTGGTGCACTGGACGTTGTTTCCGGAACAGGCGGTCGACTACCGATCCGACATCCAGGTATTGGCGGCACACCGATGGCCCACCTGGATTCCGGAGAGCGACTTCCGACGCGTGACGGGGGAGTCGCGCTTCGGCACCGGCCTGGCGAAATCAGTGAAGGGCGAAAAGCTCGAGTACTACGCCAACACGCTTGTGTCGTATGCGGTCCGCGGCATTCACACGAAGTTGAACGTGATCTGGGACTGGGAGGCGCCAGCGGGCGGAGGCGATACGCACTTTGCGTTCTACAGAGGCACCCGTGCGCGCATCGAGGTACGGCAGACCAGCGCCGACCGTTTTCTCCCGGAGCTGTACGTCATTCCTGTGTCCGCTGACGTGAAGCCGCAGGTGCTCGCGGCGGCGCAAGCCACGATTACCAAGCTGCGCACAACCTATCCCAACATCGGCGTCGAGGATCGCGGCGCCGAGATCCGGATCACGATTCCCGAGGCATTGCGGGTTGGCCACGAGGCGCACTTTGCAGAGGTCGCAACGAGTTTCCTGAAGTTCCTGCGCGATCGACGCACGCTCCCCAGCTGGGAACGGCCGAACATGCTGGCGAAGTATTACGTCACGACGAAGGGCACCGAGTTGAGCCGCCAAAACCCTCCGCGAACCGCCCCCCGCGTCGCGCCACGCTAACGAAGTATGCCTCCGTCACTTCGACGCCAGAAAACGGCGATACGCCTCGTTGTCGGGCTCCATTTGATAGTCATAGCCGGTTGCATCGAGACATCGTTGGAACGCTGACATCTCTTCAGACGGGACTTCGAATCCTGCCAGGACGCGGCCGAAGTCGGCGCCGTGGTTGCGGTAGTGGAACAGGCTGATGTTCCACCGCCCACCCAGCGTCTCGAGAAACTGCAAGAGCGCACCCGGACGCTCGGGAAACTCGAACCGGCACACGCGTTCGTCTCGGACATCGCGTGCGCTGCCGCCAACCATATGGCGGACGTGCAGTTTGGCGAGCTCGTTGTCGGTCAGATCGGCTGTCTCATACCCGCGTCCGCGGAGCAAATTCGCGATGTCCCCCGCGTCGCCGCGTGAGCGGATTGCCAGACCCACGAAGATTTCCGCGCGTGCGCGTGTGCTCAACCGGTAATTGAACTCCGTGATGACGCGTGGTCCGAGCGCTGCACAAAACGCAAGGAAGGCGCCCTTCTGCTCCGGAATCGTCACAGCAAACAGCGCCTCCCGAGCTTCGCCCACCTCGGCACGCTCGGCGACAAACCGCAGGCGATCGAAGTTCATGTTCGCGCCGCTGAGCACTGCAACCATGGGTTTGCCGCGGTCACCACCCTCTTCAACCTGAACCTTGAGCCCGGCAATCGCAAGCGCCCCGGCGGGTTCGACGATGCTTCGGGTGTCCTCGAAGACGTCTTTGATCGCGGCGCAAATCTGATCGTTCGTCACACGAATGATCGCGTCCACAGAGGCCTTGACCAGCGGAAACGTGTGGAGCCCGACCTGCCGTACCGCCACGCCATCGGCGAAGAGACCCGGATGAGCGAGGGGTACCGGCCGCCCGGCGGCCAGCGCCTGGGACATCGCGTCCGAGTCGATGGGCTCGACTCCGACCACACGAATCGACGGCATCAGCGCCTTGACGTACGTCGCAATGCCAGCGATGAGCCCGCCGCCGCCCACGGGCACGAAGATCACACCGAGATCGCCGGGGCGCTGTCGAAGGATCTCGTTTGCGACGGTTGCCTGCCCGGCGATGACCCGCGGATCGTCGTACGGATGGATGAATATGAGCCCGAGGTCGGAGGCCAACCGTTGGGCCTCCTCCTCGGCGTCGGCGTAGTGATCGCCGGCGAGAACGACCTCTGCGCCGAGCGCGCGGACCGCATCGACTTTGATTTCCGGCGTCGTCCGCGGCATCACGATGAGCGCGCGCAAATGGAGATGCCTTGCTGAAAAGGCGACGCCCTGCGCGTGATTCCCGGCGCTTGCTGCGATGACGCCGCGTGCGCGATCCGCCTCGGACAGGCTCGCGACGCAGTTGTAGGCGCCGCGGATCTTGAAGCTGAAGACCGGCTGATGATCCTCGCGCTTGAGCCAGACGTCCGCGCCGAGCCGGGTCGAGAGACGAGGCGCGCGTTGAAGCGGCGTTTCCTTTGCCACGTCGTACACATGGCTGGTCAGGACCGCACGCAAAAGATCTTGTGTCGGATCGCCCACCGACTCTCCTCCTACAGAAAAAGAAAAGGGCTCCGCAAGCCGAAGCCTGCGGAGCCCTGGGGCCTGATACGGGGTGACGCCTGGGTCTGATCCCTGGGGTCTGATCCCCGTTAGAAGCTGTACCGCAGCGAGAACTGCATCCGGCGCTCGTTTCGCGCGGAGATCACTTTACCGAAATTCGTGTCGGTTTGCCGTCCTTGTGCGTCAAAGATCGCGGACGTGTCAACCTCGTTGAACTGCAGGCTGTTGAACAGATTGTAGATCTCCCAGCGGAACTGTACCCGCTGGGTCCCCTTCATCGGGAAGTTCTTGAAGATCGACAGATCGTGGTTGTGGAACCCGGGGAGCAGGACATGCGCGTTGTCGCAGTTGTTGCCGATGCCGCCCTGGCCAGTCGGTCGCTGGAACACGCTGGTGTCGAACCAGCGGTCGATCGTGCGATCACTTGACAGATTCGCATCGCCCGTCTGAACGGCATACGGACCGTCCGCGTTGCCGCACCGTTCGCCGCCCCCTGTGAAGTCGAAGTTGTCCGTGGTCGTGAACGTCACGGCCTGGTGGTGACCGGTCGCAAACGTGCTGATGCCAGAAACGCTCCAGTTGTCCAGCAGCCACCGCGCGGGCGCAGCCCCTCCAAGCTTGCCGCTGCCGTTGGGCACATCGATCGTGTAGCTGGCTACCACGACGTGTTCCTGGATCCTGCTCCGGGAGCGTGACGCTTCAGGCGGTAGTGGATTGTCCTGGAAGACTTGCGCGTTGTTGACTCTGTTCTGGTTGTTCGCGACATTGTTCGGGAAGAAGTTCTGGAACCCTTTGGCCCACGTGTAGCTGCCAGCCAACTCGATGCCGCCCGTGAATCGACGCGTCAGCTGCATTTGCAGCGAGTTGTAGCTCGATTCGCCAACGGGCTCGGTGATTGAGATGTCACCGAAGCCAATGAAGGGACGGAGGAACACATCTGGCAATGCACCGGGGTTCGCCGCCGTAGGCGTCACCGTGGGATCGCGGTTCTCGGAGCGGAACCGCGCGCTGGCCGGGACCTGGTTGTAGTTCTTTTCCACGGGCAGGAATCGCGTCTTGTCGCCGACGTATGCGACGTCGAGCACCGTGTTCCAGCCCAGTTCCCGCTGAACGCCGACCGTATAGCGATAGGTTGCTGGCCGCTTGTCCTCGCGAAGGACACCCACCACATTGACCGGAGTCGTCGCGCTGGTGCCCGTCAAAAACGAATTCATGTCGGTATATCTGGTAACGCGGTCGAAGCGGAATGCCGCGCCGCCTGTGTTGTAGAACCCGCCGTGAGCCTCATGGAAGGTGCCTCCCCCGACGCGAATCACCGTACGCGGATTCACCGCCCATGCGACGCCGATCCGCGGGTCGTACACGATCGGGATCGGGTCAACAAACCCTTCGCCCTCGACGTAGCTCCCATCTCGCTGGGTGACCACGCCATTGATCTGGCAAGGAGTCGTGGGCGTAATCACGCCACAGGTATAGCCGGTCCCGGGAACCATCTGTCCGATGTAGGTCACCGGCCAGATCTCGCCGGTTCGTGGGTCCACGGCGCGCCGCCCCTGAGCGGTCGTGATTGGCCGGAAGAGCACCGGCGGATTGCCACCCCACGTCGGATCGAATCGCTCGAAGCTGAAGATCGACGATTCGCCAAGCGTGTGCCGCGGACGATCCGACTTGTACATCCGCAGGCCGACATCCATGCTGACCTTCGGGTGCAGCTTCCAGGTGTCCTGCAGGAACCATGCAAAGGTCGTCTGGCGGCGGTTGTCGCCGGGGCGACCCATCGACTCGGTGTAGGTCGTCACTTGTCCGAGGAACGCATTGGAAAACGCAAAGCCCGTGTTGTTGGGATTCGCGGGATCGTTTTGAAAGTTGAATTCGCCTGCAAAGAGGCCTGATCGGGCCTGGCCAAAATTCTCACGCTCTCGCGTCAGACCCATTTTGAAGGTGTGTGGTCCGCGCGTATGCGTGAGAATCGCTGCAATGTTGATGGCGCTGTCGTGTCCGGTGATCGGCCAACGGTTGTCGTAGGTGACGTTCGGAACCCAGTCGTTGCTGCCGCTGCTCTGAAAGTTGCCCCACATGGCTTTAGGGATCAGATTCAGCGGATTGTGGAGCGCCGCGAACTGCGGCAGGCCAGCCAGCGCTGGAAAACTGGTGCGTTGGATGCGCGCAAGCTGCTCGGCGTTTTCAGGGGGACCGTCTTCATGGCTGTCGAAGACGCCGCCGTTGATTTCCAGTACGGTGTTCCCGCCCATGATGCGCGTGTAATCCACCTTCGCCTGGTCGGCTGTGAAGTCATACCGCTGGCGCACGAGGCCCCACCGCGCTGATGCCCCAGCCACATTGACGCCGACGCTGTTGGTGAACCATGTCTGCCCCTTCACCGAGAGCGTGTCCCGATCGGTTGGTCGATAGTCCACACGCAACAGATGTTGGCGACGTGGATGCGGGATGCTGGCTTCC
This sequence comes from uncultured Acidobacteriota bacterium, assembly GCA_963846425.1. GTDB lineage: Bacteria > Acidobacteriota > Vicinamibacteria > Vicinamibacterales > UBA2999 > JACCSI01. Next base: position 2,327,852 of record CAWJVW010000005.1, read on the forward strand.
TGATCGACGAAGTTGAAGCCCGAGCCTGTGGTGTTGGGGCGCGGCAGCATGTTCAGGAAGCCAAGCCCGGCCGCGTTCGCCCGCTCGATCGGGATGATGTTGCCTGGGAAGGGCAGATTGGTTACCGGATCGCGGATGGGGATCAAGGCACCGGCGGGCGTTCTCGTTTGCGAGAAGTCGCCACGCCGCTCGGCCTCGGTCGGCATCATGAAACGCCGGAGAATCTGCGGGTTCTTCAACCGGGTGTCGTCAACCGAGTAGAAGAAGAACAGTTTTTCTCCATCTTCGTTGATCCCCGGGATCTTCGGGACAGGTCCGCCAAGATTGCCGCCGAGCGTGGAATAGCGGTACTCGGGCTTCGGCACGTTGGCGATGGTGTTGAAGTAGTTCGTCGCATTGAAGGCCTTGTCGCGCTGATAGGTGTAGCCCGTGCCGTGGTAGTCCGAGCCGCCACGCTTGGTGATGAAGTTCACCTGCGCGCCGCCCTTCAGCCCGTACTCCGCGGTATACGCGCTCATCTGCACGTTGACTTCCGCGATCGCGTCGAGATTGGTCGCGCCGCTGAAGTTGCCGCCGCCGCCGCCACCGCCCCCGCCGTCGCCACCGTTGATGCCATCGACAGAGATCGTTTGCCCCCGTGTCGAACCGCCCTGGATCGACGGGACCGCTGTCGCGAAGCTGCCGCCGAACGTCTCGGTATCGTTCGCGAGCAACGAGACACCCGGCAGGATCTTCAGCAGTGAGATCGGGTCGCGGCCGCGAATCGAGAGGTTGGTTACCTGCTTGAGATCGAGCACCGCCTCATGCGCCGTCGTGGTCGTCTTGAGCGACTCGCCAATCGCGGTCACGGTGACCTGTTCGGTGACCTCGCCCAGTTGCAGCTGCAGGTTGCCGACGGCCGTGCGCCCGTTGGCGAGCACAATGTTGCCCGCCCGTGTGACGCCCTTGAACCCTTGTAGCTGTACGCGGACGGTATACGGCCCCGGCACGAGAGCCGGGAAGACGAAATCCCCGACCTCATTGCTGACTCCACGCCGCTCCTCGCCCGTGTTCTCGTTGATCAGAGTGATGTCTGCGCCTGGGACCACTTTGCTGGAGTCATCGACGACAGTGCCGGACAGGGAACCTGTGACTGATTGCGCCGAGACGTTGACGGCGACCAGCGACGCCATCAGCACGAACAACAGCTTGAGACGACCCATACCATTCCCCCTTAGTCCCGCTGACAAGGCCTACAACCGAACGCGTCCTGACCGTGTTTTTGGCTTGATATATCGAACTCAAGCGGTAAAGTAAACTGGCTTGCCGTTACAGATGAATGCCTCGGCATTGGATTCTCCGGGGATCGGGCAGTACGCGTGCAGAATCTTCCCGGTCACGCTTCACGGTCCTCGGGTAACGGCGGGAGGATCGGGAGGGGACAGGTTTCGACGAACCGGGGACAGGTTTTAACCTGTCCCCGTGTCGCAGGACGGCTGCATTTGAGGCCTAGCGATGAAAATCAAACTCATAGCCGTGCTGATGACGGGCGCCGCCGCGGTCTCGCAGGCCCAGGACGCCGCACAGAAGCCGCTGTTTCAGCGCGCGCCCGACGCGCTCGAACGCGTGTCGTGGCGAACCCGCACGCTCGTGGGCGACGATCGTCTCACCAACTGGAACTTGGCCATTTCAGCATCAACGCTCGATACCCCGACCTTCTTGGAAGGCGTCGTCCGAACCGAAGCAGCCGTTGTTGATTTTGTCGAAGGAGCCAGTACGCAGAAGGTCAGCGCTCAGCTCTCGAAACACTTGAATCACACCCTCACGACCGAGGAGCGGGCGGCCCTCAAGGTTGCCATGGGTCCCGTGCGGCTGTTGAGTTACCTCGTCGAGGAACTCCCTCGCGAGGCCGCCGGGCAGCGTCGCGTTTTCGAATTCGCGAAAGAGATGGGCGCCGAAACGATTGTGGTTCCGATCGAAACCGACCTTGCGAACGCTGACAAGCTTGCCACTGAATTCGGCGTGAACGTTGCTGTTCTCGGTCCTCCAGGTGTTGTGTTGAAGGCACTCGAGGGGCGCAGCAAGAGGCTTGGCGTTGGTCTCAGCGCGACGCTGCCGATTGCGCGCGAAACGCTGGCGAGCATCGGCACCAGACTGACTTATGTGCGCGTCGGCGGGCGAGGAATGAACGCCGAGCTCTTCCTCGACTTGAACCGCTTGAACATCCATCCTCTGGTTCTTGCGCTCGACACCACCGGCGCCGTGAAGGCCCCAGCGGACCTGTTTCGCGCGGTCGAGGCTTTCGAGGCCGCCGTACAGCCGGCCTACGGCAGACACTTCACGACCTTCTCACGCACGGTGCCGATCAGGCGGGATCTCGTTCGACCCGCGAAGAGCGAAACGCTCTCGGCGACCGAGCTCGAAACGAGGTCCAACGGAATCCTGCAGCGGATCCGCGCCGCCATACCTCCGAAATCCTATGCGCCGCCACGAAAGCCGCGGAGGCTTCTCGTGATCGAGAGTCTCCAGGGCATGTCCCACGACACGATTCCTCACGCGAACGTGATGATCGAAGAGATGGGGAGGATCACGGGCGCGTGGACGACTGAATTCAGCAACGACCTGAACAACCTCAAGTACCCCAAAATCAAAGACTATGACGGCATTTTCCTGAACAGCATCGTGGGCGAATTTGCGCCCGACTCCGACGTCCGCGATGGTCTGCTGCGGTTTGTGCGCGAGGGCGGCGGTATCGGCGGCGTGCACGGCACGCCCTGGGCGTCGCGGAACTGGGACGAGTTCGGGGTGATCTTCGGGGCGAAGAGCGCGCCACATCGGATCGAGCAGGGCATCATGAAGGTCTATGACGAGAGGAGCCCGCTCGTCCGGCCCTTTGCCGGGAAGCCACTCAATTTTCGCGAGGAGTACTACCGTTTCGAACATCAAGGCATGAATCGTTTACGGTGGGAGGATGTGCGTGTCCTGCTGACCGTGGCTCTCGATAATCCGAGCATCGAGCCACGGCCGTGGACCGGATACAAGCGGCCCGACAACATCTATCCAGTCACCTGGGTTCGGAGCTACGGCCAAGGCCGCATGTTTTATTCGTCGCTGGGCCACATGCCGGAGACGTTCACGACCCCGGAGATCGTCGGCCATTTTCTTGCGGGCGTGCAGTTTCTCCTCGGCGATCTGGACGCCGACACGACACCGAATCCAACGCCGCAAACAAGCTCACAACCTGCGGCTGCAGCCGTCGCAACGCCCACAGCGGTTGTCTCGGTATCGCAGCGTCCGAATGGATCGAGCCTGGGCACTATTCGCGTAGGGGCGTCCGACAACACCATCTGGTTTGGTTGGCGTGTCGGTGTGCCCACGGCGTCACTGAAGAATCTCAGTGTCAGTGAGGTGCTTGCGAAGACGGATGTGCTCAGCGTCGCCAACGTGGAGCTGTCGCACACGCAAATCATCAGCCCAGAGGTCCCCAAGCCGCTCGATCATCGCCTGCAAGCCGGCGAGCGCGCTGCTCTCGTCCGCCGTTTGCGGGAGCTCAACCAACAGGTGCTCGCCTACCGGGTCGATGACATGCCCGCGGATAGCGCATCGCGACGCAAGGTGTTCGAGCTCGCCAAAGACGTCACCGCACCGTTGATGATTGTCAACGGGGCGTCGGATCTTGTGGAGCTCGATTCGCTCGCGGAGGAATTCGGGATCGCTGTCGCGCTCGAGAGCCGGAAGGATCCGAGGGCTTTGATGACCCTGCTTGCCGCCCGCAGCAAGCGGATTGGCGTGGCCGCAAACCTGTCCGGCTGGATCGCCGCAGGTGTCAAACCCATCGACGCGCTCGACGTCGTGAAGGATCGCCTGTTGTTCGTGCAGGTCACGCCGTTGGCACACGGGGGCGACAGCGCCGCGGATTTTTTTCTCGCGGCGTACCGGGCGGGGCTGAAGCCTCTCTCGATCACCATCGACTCGATTGGACGGACCGAGGCGGAGCTGGCCAAGGCCGTGAATGCCTTCGAACGCGTGATGTGGCCCGCGATGGCCGAACGCGTGCGGACCATGCTCGCGTCACCGGCGGGACGGATTCGTGGGCCTGACAGGCTGGAACCGGATATGCGCCAGCGAATCGCCGACGCAGCTCCGCGCCAGGCGATCGCCAAGCCAAAGAAGCCGCGGAAGCTCCTCGTCACCGACATCCAGATGTACTCAGGTCACAGCACAATCCCCCATGGCAACTGGCTGCTCGAGCTCATGGGCAAACAGACCGATGCGTTCCACCCGATCTTCAGCAACGATTTGAGCCTGTTGAAGTACCCAAAAATCAAGGAATTCGACGCCATCTACTTCAACAACGTCTGCGGAATGGTCCACAACGATCCCGAGGTGCGCGAGGGTCTCCTGCGATTTATCCGAGAGGGCGGCGGCATCGGTGGACATCATGCGGTGACCTACGCGAACAACAACTGGCCTGAGTTTGCCGAAATGATGGGAGGCTGGGCAGGCGCACATCACATCGAGAGGCAGATGGTCAAGGTCGATGATCCGACCAGTCCTCTGACAAAGGGCTTCGGGTCGGCGAGCTTCGAGCACACGGACGAGTTCTACATTTTTCCGCCGTCTTCGCCGTACTCACGCGACAAGCAGCGCGTGCTGCTCAGCATCGATGTCGAAAAGTCCGATCGCGCGACCGAGGGCCGGTTCTGCGCCCAGTGTACTCGTCCGGATCAGGACTACGGGTTGGCCTGGATCAAATCATTTGGCAAGGGTCGTACGTACTTCACGCCGCTCGGCCACACCGAGATCTTTTACACCGACCCGCGCTGGACGCAGCATCTACTGGCCGCCGTGCAGTACATTCTTGGTGACCTCGAAGCCGACGCGACTCCGCTTGGCGCCAGGGGCACGAAGAACTAAGTGAACGTCAGCCTCCAATACGGCACGACCGGACTCGACATCGAGCTCCCGGATTCACACGTGGACGTCATCGTTCCGCGGCATGCTCCCGGGCTCGCGGACGAGCCCTCGAAGTTTACGGACGCCGTGCGGCATCCTATCTGTGCGGCACCTGTGGCCAGTCTGATCGGGCCCGGTGATCGGGTCGCGGTCGCAATCCCCGATCTGACTCGTCCACTGCCAAGCGACCGGCTCCTGCCGTGGCTGTTGACGGAGCTGTCACACGTCCCTCCGAATCAGATCTCGATCATCATCGGCACCGGCTCGCATCGCCCGGCGACCCTCGCGGAGATCGACGGACTCGTCGGACGCGAGATTGCCGCGCGCTGGGAGGTCATCAATCACAACGCGCACGATCCCTCGACGCTGACGTTGGTTGGGCGGACACAGGATGGTCGCGAGGTGCTGATGAATCGACGGTTCGTCGAAGCGGATCGCCGGATCGTCCTCGGCTTCATCGAGCCGCACTTCATGGCGGGCTTTTCTGGCGGCTACAAGGGCGTGTTTCCTGCGCTCGCCGGCATCGACGCGATCATGCACTATCATCGTGCCGCCGTGATTGGTGATCCCCGCAGCACGTGGGGCGTGCTGGATGGCAACCCGACGCAGGACCAGATCCGATTCAACGGCGCTCTCCTGCCGATCGATTTTCTGATCAACGTAACGCTGAACCGCCGGCGCGAGATCACGGGGTTCTTTTGCGGGGCCGTGCGAGAGGCCTACGCGCGCGGCTGCGCGTTTGCGAAGGAAACGGCGATGGCCGCTTGTGCCAAAGCCTATCCGATTGTGATCACTTCAAACAGCGGCGCACCCCTCGATCAGAACCTGTATCAAACAGTCAAGGGGATTTCAGCCGCGGCCCAGATTGTCGAGCCCGGTGGGCTGATCCTCGCTGCCGCGCGCTGCCAGGACGGATTTCCGGCGCACGGCAACTTTCGCCGGCTGCTCCACGAACATCCGTCGCCACGCGCCATTCTCGATACCATCCTCCAGGACGGCTTTGCCATGTTCGATCAGTGGCAGGCGCAGCTTCTGTCGCTCGCATTGCTCAAAGCCCGCGTCGGCGTGTACTGTGAGATCGATGCCGACGCGATCAGGCGATCGCACCTCGAGCCCGTGGAGGACATCACGGCGCGCGTTGCCATCGAGCGCGAGCGTCTGGGCGGCAATGCGCGCATTGCCGTCTTGCCCGAAGGTCCAATGACGATTCCCTATCTGGCGCCTACTTCTTTGGAAAGTTCGCGTGAGTCTTGATCTCGCGAATCTGGAGGATGTGCCGCTGCTCGTGCGTGGAAATCAGAAGCGCCCATTGATACGCATCACACCCCTGCCGCTCGACGACATGACTCCGGAGATCGTCATTGGTCGTCCTGACGTACTCCCGCAGTTGCGCATGGCGCTTGCGGTAGGTGTCCAAGCCGGCTTTCAAATCGCGCACATCGCCTGACGGGACTTCGGACAGTATGGCTTTTTCTCGAAACATCCGGTTTATGCCGTACCACAGAATGTCGGCGTCGGTCGTCGATGTCCCTCGCTGACTCGGAGGCCCGCTTACCGCTTTCCGCAGGTCGTCCCAGTAGATCGCCTTCACGACCAGCAGGTGATCGAAGACCTGCAGGATGCTCCACGCGTCAGACGCCGGCCGGAACTGAAGCTGTGCGGTGGAGAGGCCCGATACCTCGTCGATGAGCCAGGCGGCAGTCATGTCCATGTGCGCAGTCAAACGCTGTCGTTCGACAGCGGTCAGCGACGCCGCGATCGGGGATGCCGCCATCTGAGCGACCAGCAAGACGACCAGAATTGTTCTCGTTCGGGACACCAGCGTTTCGACATACTCTACCAAGGCATCGGGCCCCAACGTCAGGTAAACGCAGTCGAAATTCACATATGCCGAACGGTATTCAATTACTGGCAATGGTGATCGCGGGAGTCCTGGTCACCGCGCAAGCCACCACGACGAAGTCCCTGCGCATCTACGTCGTCGACGTCGAGGGAGGCAACGCGACGCTGTTTGTCGCACCGTCCGGTGGATCGGTGTTGGTCGACACGGGCAATCCGGGCGCGGCTGCCGCGCGCGACGCCGCTCGAATCATGGCGGCCGTCAAAGACGCTGGTCTCAGTCAGATTGACCATCTGATTACGACGCATTGGCATGGCGACCATTTTGGTGCGATGTCGGAGCTGGCGACTCGCATTCCCATTCGACACTTCATCGACCACGGCCCGACGATCCAGCCTCAGGCGCTCTCCACTGAGTTCTTGAACACCCAGTATCCGGCTCTGTATGGCAGGAGCAAGCACACGGTGGTGCAGCCGGGCGACCGCATCCCCGTTGACGGGTTGGATTGGCGAATTGTGGCGTCCGCAGGAAAAGTCATGAAGACGCCGCTTGGCGGCGGCGGCGGGACAAACCCCTACTGTTCTGGATTCAAACCGCAGGAGGCGGATACGGGTGAGAACGCGCAGTCGGTGGGCAGCGTGATCACGTTCGGCAATTTCCGCGCGATGCACCTCGGTGACTTGACGTGGAACAAGGAATTCGAGCTGATGTGCCCGAACAATACAATCGGCACCATCGATTTGAATATCGTCTCGCATCACGGCCAGCCCTCGTCCAACGCGGAAGTGTTGGTTCACGCCGTTCGCGCGCGCGTCGGGATCCTCAACAACGGGACGAGGAAGGGTGGTCAACCCGCTGCCATGAAGATCCTCTACTCCGCGCCGGGCCTCGAGCACGTCTGGCAATTGCACTTCTCAGAATTGAGCGGACAGGAGGTACACGACGCCTGGGTTGTTCATCGCCAACGGTGTGGACGATCAGCCTTCGTCGATGCCGATCGCCGCTTTGACTCCTGCTGCGCCCGGTGGCGCCGCGCCACCACCGCCTGTGCACAACGGCCAGGCATATTGGATCAAGGTGTCAGCCATGCCCGATGGGTCGTTCACTGTCACAAATGCTCGCAACGGATTCAGCAAGTCGTACGGGGCCCGATGAGTAGGGACTACGCCGGGCTGAGGAGCAATGAGTAACGTCCCGTTCCGCGAGCCATCATCGGCGTAACGTACATTGCGGACGTGGACAGGCGCAGCTTTCTCACCTGGTCTGTGTTAGGGCTGGTGGGGCGGGTGGGGCAGGTGCCTCAGGTGCCTCAAGTGCCGCGGGGGCCGCAGGTGGCGCGGGTGCCGTTCAATCTCGCTGCGCTCGATCGTTCCCGGGTACTCAGTGCGGCAGACCGTTATCTGAACGAATCCCCGCTCACCGTTACCGCGTCGTCGAGCCCGCGCAGCGCCGGCGGGCGTCACGATTTCTTCTCTGAAGCCGATTATTGGTGGCCCGATCCCGCGAATCCCGGAGGACCGTACATCCAACGCGATGGGATGACGAATCCCGACAACTTCGTCGAACATCGGCGCGCGATGGTTCGATTGAGCCTTCAAGTCCCTGCTCTCGCCGCGGCCTGGCTGCTGACGCGGGAGGCGCGCTACGCCTCGCATGCCGCCTTGCACCTGCGCGCGTGGTTCGCCGACGAGGCCACGCGGATGAGTCCACATCTGCTGTACTCGCAAGCCATCCACGGGCGTGTGACGGGTCGCGGCATTGGCATCATCGATACCATTCACCTGGTCGAGGTTGCCCGCGCGATTCCCTTTATCGAGCAGGCGCGCGCGTTGTCGCCCGCAGACGACTCGGCTATCCGCGAATGGTTTTCGCAGTACCTCACGTGGATGACCACCCATCAGCACGGGATTGATGAGAGGGAAGCCAAAAACAACCACGGGACATGCTGGGTGATGCAAGTTGCGGAGTTTGCGCGGCTGGTGGGCCGTGACGATCTGACCTCGTTCTGCCGCAATCGATACAAAACCGTGCTGCTCCCACACCAGGTTGCGTCAGACGGCAGCTTCCCTGAAGAGTTACGGCGCACCAAGCCGTACGGCTACTCTCTCTTCAATCTCGACGCGATGACCACGGTCTGTCACATCCTGTCTACCAGGGGCGAGCATCTCTGGACCTATGAGCTGCCCGACAGGCGAGGGGTGAGAACTGCCGTCGCATTCCTATTCCCGTACATGGTGAACAAGAAGACGTGGCCGCATAAACCTGACGTCATGTATCACGACCAGTGGCCGATGCGGCATCAGAGCCTGCTGTTCGCAGGGCTCGCGCTCAACGAACCGAGATATCTCGACCTCTGGAAACGCTTGCCCGCGGATTCGGCGGTCGAAGAAGTGATTCGAAACTTCTTCGTCCGCCAGCCGCTGCTGTGGGTTTGAGACGCGCCTCAACCTAGAACGACACTCGCGCGCCCAGCTGAATCCTCCGCATATCCCGCGCCAAACGGATTTTTCCAAAGGTTGCAGGAGCGTTCACCGCGGTACCGGGATTCATCAGGTTGACCATGTTGAATACATTGGTCGCCTCGAGCCGGAACTGAAACACCGCGCGGCCAAGCAGACGAATGTCGCGGAACACACCAAGGTCGACGTTCTTGATGCCAGGACCCTCGACGATGCTGCGGGCAGCAGTGCCGTCCAACCCGATCGCCGGCTGCGCGAACGCGGCCGGGTTGAACCACAGTTCGATGAGCTCCTCGCGTGGGCGACCGGAATCGAGCTCGGGATCGCCGACGATATCCGCCCGATCGTTGGTGAGCCCGTCGAAGTTCCGATCCATGCCGGAGGTGATCGTTAATGGTGCGCCGCTTTGGAGGCTGACGATCGTCGAGACCGTCCAGTCATTCAGCAGCGCTTTGACGACCGGCGCCGCGGTTTGCAGGTAGTCGAGCTTCCACACTCCAGAAAACGCCAAGGTGTGCGTGCGATCGGCAGACGTGCGCCCGCGCTCCAGGTCGATGCGATTGGAATTCTGCACGGCGGGAAGTCCGCCGCCCTGATAGTCGACATCCTCCATCGCCTTGCCGAACGTGTAATACGCCTTCGCAGAAAAACGTGCGCCGCGCCGTTCGGCGCTGAGCTGCAGCGCATGGTAATCGCTGTTGAAGATCGATTCGAGAACCCGCGCCTGACCAATGACGTCTGGCTGATACGGGCGTCGCGCATTGACGTTGGTGGTCGTCGCGCCGGGTCTGAACACGGGATAGTTCCTGTCGATGCTGGCAGGCAGCCGCCGTCCGAGCGCACCGATATACGAGGCGCTGGTGCTGAAACTGCGAAGGATCTCCTTCTCGACCGTGAGATTCATCTGGTATGTGTACGGCCAGACGAAGTCGAGCGATGGACCGAAGACCTGTGCGGGCAGCGTGAAGCGTGGGTTAGCCGGATCATAGTTGAAGGGGAACGGCCCGACGCCGCCCGGCAGGTTGCGGTAAGGGTCCGACAGCGTAAACACAGTCGGAAACATTTGACGAACGGTAAACGGCTGGTTGTCGGCAGTCGTGTTCCACTCGTTGCCGGTGATGCTGCCATAGAAAATGCCCGCCCCCGCGCGAATGGCCATCCGTCCGTCGCCTCTCGGATCCCACGCAATGCCAAGACGCGGCGCGATGTTGTTGATGTCAGTCTTGACGATGCCCCGGCTGATACCCGGGTCGCCGGGGAAGAGCAGGCCCTCCAGCGCGGTCGGCGACACCTGTGACCTCGCGCCAGGCACGAAGGCGAGTTTGCGGTTCTGCGGATCCGTCAATGGGAATTGCAAGTCGTACCTCACGCCAAGATTAAGGGTGACGCGCGGGTGCACGCGGAAGTCGTCCTGCGCGAACAGGCTGATATAAGAGCCGTTGTCCAGCTTTCTAACCGGCGCGTCTTGAGTCATCGTGGCCGGGAGCCCAAGCAGGAAGTCCGCATACGCATTGCCGGTCTTGCTGGCGTTGAAGCTAAACGCGCCGTAGTTATCGAGCAGCGTGTCGTGGACGATCTTCTCGTACGACAGCTCTCCACCGAACTTGAACGAGTGATTTCCGCGAATCATTGTGAAGCTGTCTTTGACCGAGTAGTAGTCGCTTCCGGCATCGGGACCAGCTATCGATGTCTGAGCGGTGAAGTATCCCGACACCGTGATTCGCGGGAGCGTCGGGTCTCCCTGGATCGCGAAGCGCGAGTTCAAATCGCCGAGTGACGTTGTCGGATTGTTCACGCGCGCGCCGAACTGCCGCACGAACGTGAAGCGGAGCTGATTGAACATCGTCGGACTCATCGTCCACGTGTTGGTCACGTTCAAGTTGTGCTGCGTCCAGTTGAAGTCCCGATCGACCCAGGGGATGTTGCCGCCAGTCGTCGTGCCGGCGATGCCTGAGAGCGGCTGCGTGTCGGTGCCCTTCAAATAAAAATAGCTGAGCGCCAGAGAGTTGGTGGGCGTCAGCGTGTGATCCAACTTGAGCGTTCCTTCGTCCGTGTTCAACGGATCCGGACGCTGAACCTCGAAGAAGTTGTTGGGCAGATTCGCCTGTGGAACGAAACGCTCCTGGATCGCTAGCGCCGCTGGGTCGAGCCGCTGCGAGGGAATCAAGTCGCCTGGGAAGAACGCATTCGTCACGGGATCCCGAGGCTTTATCGCAGACTGTGAGAAATCGCCGGCCCGCTCGCGTGCGGTAGGGACGACCGCGGTATTCCGGTAATAGGTCTCCGTCTGGCGCAGGCCTGAGTAGCTCACGAAGAAGAACGTCTTCTCTCGCTTGATCGGTCCACCTCCTGCCGCCCCGAATTGATGTCGATCGAGCGGATCCTTGGTCGGCGTGATTCCCGGTGGCGCCCAGCGTTTGGCATTCAGCGATTCGTCGCGAAAGAACTCGAAGGCCGCACCGTGAAAATCGTTGGTGCCCGACTTGGTGACGACGTCCACGATGCCGGCTGGATAGCGGCCGTGCTCCGCGGCGTAGTTGTTGGTGATGACGCGAAATTCCTGAATAGCCTCAGGATTCGGGGCCGGGTTGCCGGTGCCCCGCAGACCGGCCGTATTGTTGCCGCCATCGAGCTGGAAGTTGACGGTGCCGATCTGTGCCCGCTGGGATCCGTTGATCGTCGTGCTTTGCTCGGGACCGCCGAGCGCGTTGCCAGTCTCGTTGCTGGTCACACCTCCTGTGGAGTTCAGGAGCGTGTAAAGGTCACGGTTGACCAGCGGGAGATTCAACACGTCGTTCTGGTTCACCGTTCGCGACAACGACGCGGTGTTGGCTTCGACGAGCGGTGAGTCGGCGGTGACCGATACGACTTCGGAAACGGCGCCCGGCTCGATCACGGCGTCGACGCGGGCGTTGCGGCCCACTTCGAGCATGATGCCGACTTGCGTGAAGCTCTTGAACCCGTCCAGCGCCACGTTGACTCGATAGTTTCCGACGGGCAGTAAAAGCAGGGCATATTGGCCCTCCCCGTCGGTGGTCGTGTTGCGCGAGAATTGCGTGTCGACGTTGGTCGCGGTGACCTGCGCCCCCGGCACTGCGGCCCCGGAAGCGTCTTTGACATTGCCGAGGATGGTTCCGGTCGCCACCTGCGCGGAGAGTGGCGTCGCCAGCAGCGCCACACCAACCATCGTTACGACGATGCGTATGCACAATCCGAGACGTGTTGCTGAGCGTCTGCGCGCCTTCATCGGTCCTCCTACAGGTGTTGTCGTGCTTGGTCGCGACGTGAAACACCGGCGCCGGGGAGTCAACCTGCTCCGCATGGGATTCGTCGACCAGCACAACTCAAGTGGCCGGTGTGCACAGCAGTACGCGGGCTGAGCGCGCGGCCAAAACAAACTCATGACGACCGGACGAGAGCCGGCCCAGATCTTCATCGGTCCAGAAGTCGCGCGCGTGCTGCGGTCGCGCGAGGGTAATAACGGTGGTCTGGGGCGTCTCGCCCCAGTTGAACAGGCAGAATGCCTGCCGATCCTCCAAGTCGACGACGCCCATCCGCATCGACACGTCGGCAAACCGCGCGGCGCGTCCTGTAGGCGGCTGCAGCTTCTTCAGCATGGCAAGACGCGGAGCCGTGATGGTCGTGAGGTCATCGCCCGAGAGGATCATCCCGCCGCTGGCGAAGATGACTGTCGCGTGAAATCGGAACTCGTCCTCAGTCAACCCGCCCGTCAGAACAACAGCATCGGGGTCGTTCCACCACAACCGGCCATTCTGCCAGTTGCGACTCAGGTTCTGCCGCCCGGTGTCGCTGACACGTTTCCAGTCCCGACGGATGTCGTGCGAGCTGCGCGAACCGTGAATGGTGCCGATCGATGGCCAGATCGGATGATTGCAACCCAGGACGAACGCGTCTCGCGTCCCGCGCAGCACGGCGGTCATGCCGCGGCGATACGCCTCGATGCGAGTGGCGCGAGGATCGTGGAACCGCCCTCCGTGGATGGCGCCCCAGAAATTGGCGTCCAGCTTGAAATACGTGCAGCCCCACTCGTCGCGCATGGTCTTGAAGACTCGCTCGAGATGCGCCTGTGCTTCGGGATGCGTACCATCGAGGGCGTACCACGGGCCTCGTCGCCACCCGCCGAAGGTCACGCGATCGGCACGCAGCGGTCTGCCGCCCTCATCCTTGACGAACCACTCCGAATGCTCCTTGAACAGGTTCGAGGCCTCTTCAGCAATGAAGGGAGCGACCCAGATGGCAGGCTCGAAACCGCGATCGCGGATCTGACGGAGCACGGTTTGGACCTGCCCGCCGAATGCGTTGCCGGTCTCCAGCCAGTCACCCATCGCCGGCTGGTAGCCGTCGTCTATCTGGATGTATCGAAGGCCAGGGATGTCACGTGCGATGACATCGAGAGTGTCGAGGACTTGCTTGGCGGTGACCTTCGGACCAAAGCAGTACCACGAACACCAGCCTGACGGCGGCCCTTCCGAGCTGCTGCGTTCGGGGTCACCGAGTCCAGGACGCGGGTGATGTTCTCGAAGCCGTGCGGCAACGGTTGCAAGCAGCGCTTCACGATCATCGCCAGTCTGAAACGCGAACTCCTCGAGCGGCCAGCTTTCGCCCGGGCCGAGCGGCAGACCCTCCAGGTCGAGGACGACTTCAATCGCATTCGGACGCACATGAAACTTGCCGCTGAAGCGGCGACAGGAGGTAAAGGCCAGCACGTGGTGAGTACCCGGACGGCGAGAGCGTCAGCAGGTTGTAGACGACACGCGCCCCAGCGGGCTCCGTCATTTTGTAGTGTTTGAGGTCGGTGTAGTTGCCGAGATCGGTGATGGCGCCAAGCGTGCCGCCGCTCTGGCTCAGCATTTGAAAGCCCTCGCCATACACCGATGTGTCTGCCGGCAACGTGTGGGCGACGTCGAACAGGACGACTTCCTTCAGTGCGACCGCCGCTGCACCCTTGTTGACAATGTCGAATGCCCATCGGCCAGCTTTCCAGGTTCGCGACAACTGAATGGTTGCGGGCGCAGCCGATCCATCGCTTGTAGTCGCGCGCCAGGGCGCGCCTTTGATGACGTTGGCATCAAGGCCGGGTCGCTGCAACAAGGCCAGTACCGGAGCGCCGGCCGCGAGCTGAAGCAAGGCACGCCTCGAGAGATCGGTCACGTCAATTCCTGAGGACCTTGTCGCCTTCGAACTCCACGACAATCACGGTTGCCGTGGGGTCGAGAATGGGGCGATCGATATGAAGCATCGTGCGTCCACCCTCGACCGTCGTCTTGATGGTGCTGCCGCCGTTGAGGTGATAGGCGCGGGTGATGGTGTTCTTCATGGCCGGCACTGGGAACGGCGCTCGCGGTTCGTCGAAGAACGTGATGTATAACTTGCCAGGCTTCGTGGTGTACCTCCACTGGATGTTCTGCAGGAAGAGTGGCTCGCCGCGAACGTTGCGGCTCCCCTTCACACTCGGCTCGCCGATCTCGTCGCCGAATGGTGTCGCGCCAGCGCCGTACACCGCGTCGCCATTGACGCGCAGCCACCGACCGACGGTTCGCAGCACGTCTTGACTTGGCTGGGGAATGACGCCGTCGGCCATCGGTCCGACATTGAGGAGATAGTTGCCACCCTTGGACACGATGTCGATCAGCTTGAAGATCACCGTTTGCGGTGACTTCCAGTCATGATCGTCCTTGCGGTAGCCCCAGGTGTGATTGAGCGTCGCCGGCGTTTCCCAGGCCTCGCCTTGCACGTCGGGCGGAATGACGTTGTCCCCGGTGGTCACGTAGTCTCCGGCCATGCCCAGGCGGCCGTCGATCAACGTGTTTGGCTGAATGGAGCGCAGCAGATCCACGAAGCGTTGCGCGCGCGCCGTCGTCATGAGACGAGGTGTGTCGAACCAGATCAGCGCGATCGGGCCGTAGTCGGTCAGCAACTCGCGAACCTGCGGCTCCGCCTTGTCGCGAAGGTACTGATCGAAGTCCTTCTTCGTTTCATCGGCCAGAAAATCCCACGTGTTGCCCGCCCCGTTGGGCTCGTGCCAATCCTGAGCCTGCGAGTAGTAGAAGCCCAACGGCATGCCGTGCTTCGCACAGGCTGCTGACAGTTCCTTGAGCACATCCCGCTTGAACGGCGTGGCATCGACGATGTCGTACTTGCTGACTTTGGAATCGTAGAGGGCGAATCCATCGTGATGCTTGGCGGTAATGACGATGTACTTCATGCCCGCGTCCTTCGCGAGCTCGACCCATCCTTCGGCGTTGAACTTGACGGGATTGAACTGCCGCGCGAGCTGCTCGTACTCCTTCACGGGGATCTGCGCGCGATTCATGATCCATTCGCCGATGCCGGGAATGCGGCGGCCTTTCCATTCACCCGCGGGAATCGCGTAGAGCCCCCAATGAATGAAAAGGCCGTACTTCGCCTGGTGAAACCATGCGAGCCGTTTGGCCTTCGCAGGATCCGCCGCTGAACTCGCACCGCTCTGCGCATCCGCCGGCGCCTCGACTCCGTTGACGCGGGAGTCGCTCAGGGCGGGACGGGCCGCGACCAGAGCCGCTCCACTAAGCAGCAGACAGGCCAGCGCGCTGAGGAGTCGTCGATGTCGAGGGGCGGAACGAATCACGGGCATCCTCGCTTCGTTCGTTGCAGACGAAAAAAGGAACGTAACTCCCCTTGGGAACGATGATGCGAACGGGCGCGTGGGCGAGCTCGCGCGCGTACACTTCATCGAGCTTGCGCCGCAATGCATATGCGCGGCGCCGCACGCTCGAATCTTCGTCGGTCGAGTACGCGTTGGGTCGGCCGAGCGCTTCGACGCCAATCAGATACTCGTGGAGCGTGTGGCCGAGGCCGCGCAGCTCCATCTCGCAGATGTAGCGCAGAAAGTTGCGTACCTGCGTGGCGCGCACGAACGTCGCGCTGGTTAACACCTGCTCCAGGGCCGTGCGCTTGTCGCTCTCGTGGATGGCGTATGTCGCGTTCATAAGTAGCTCCGCAGGAAATGTGGACTCCGAATCAAGCAACAACGGGTGCCGCAAACGCGGGCGCGGTCACCAGGGCAGCCGCGCCTCTCAGACGGGGGTATTCAATAGTGGCCACCGGACGAATCGGCGTGGCGGCCACCGCGGGTGTCAGCGCGCGCTCCGCAAACGCCGCGCGCAGTGACGGTTCGACGAGGTCCCAGGCGCCCGTAATCTCGCCGCCGACGTACACGGCGGCAGGGTCCAGGGCATTGACCACAGCCGCAAGACCGACGCCGAGATAACGGCCCGTGGCCTGGAGTGCGGCGCGCGCCTTGAGATCGGTGTCACGCGCGCGAACAAGCAGATCGTCAATCGAGAAGCCAGACGGGTCCGGCGCGGCCGACGCGTCAGGCTCCTGTCCGAAATAGCGGCCAAGCGTCGCGCGGTTCGAGACGTACGCTTCCCAACAGCCCGTGGATCCGCACGAACAGCGTGGTCCGTCGATCGACAGGGGGATGTGGCCGAACTCGCCCGCGAGGTTGTGGCGGCCACGCAGCACCTCGCGTTGGAAGCTCACGCCGACGCCCAGGCCGTCCGACACCGAGACGAAGACGAAATCGCCGGCCGGCCCCTCACCGCCGCCGTGCATCGCCCAGAGCTGCGCCAGCGCGCAGGCGCGGCCCGAGTTTTCGATCTCGACTGGAAGCCGCGTGGCCTTGGCCAGCATCTCGCGCAGATCGACGTCACGCCAGCCAAGCGTGGGTGCGTGCAGCACGCGCATCGACGGCCGTTCGACCATCCCCGGCACCGCGACGCCGATGCCAGTGACCTCGTCGATCTGGGGATGGTCAGCCAGCATCTGCGTGACCCGCGAAGCCAACGACTGCACGAGTCGCGCGGGATCCCGATCGGTCGCCAGCGTCACGATGCCGCCGATCGGCTTGCCGAGCAGGTCGGCCAGCATCAAGAGCGTCTGACTGATGCGGATGTCGATCGCCACGACCGCGCGGCGCCTCGTATCGATGTAGAGAAACGTGGGCTTGCGGCCGCGAATGGCGTCGCCGGTTGCGCCCTCGACGATGGTGCCGTCCCTGAGGAGATCGTTGACGATGAGGCTGACGGCGCCGCGGCGAACGCCCATGGCGCGCGCGAGGTCGGCGCGCGAGAGGGGCTGTCGGGCGCGCACGAGATTGAGCACGATCGTGCGGTTGATCTCGCGGGACGTTTGCCGCGTGGCGACCCGGAACTTGATGGTGTCGATCTTCCTCATTCGTCTAATCGTGAGACTAAATAAGGCCAGCCGTAACGTTTACGGGATGTTCACGAGATGTGATTCACAGAAATTCCAATTCTTTACCGCTCAAGTCAACCACGGACGGGATGGATATTGACTAATGATGGGACAAACTATGCCCGCTCCAAGGGTCTGTCAAGTGGTTTGTGACCGTAAGGTAACGGGCGTCGGCAGGGTGCCCTAGGGTGCCAGTCGGAGGATTCCGGCCGCTGACAGCGAGCCGCCGTTGAGGCTGAGCGGAATGGCCGGCCAGTTCGGAGTTGAGGTCAACAGTTCGAGCCCGTCCGGGGTCACGAGTGCCGTGTCTTCGACTTTGGTTCCCGTGATGCTGGGATTCCAGGCAAACGCCTGGCGACTCTGCACCGTTTCGCGCGACGCAGGATGCGCGACCCACTCGCGCGACCGATACCCGGTCGCGCCACCCTGATGATGCCGCGTTTCTTCGTGCGGAAACCCAGCATCCGCATACGCCTGCGCCGCGACCGCGAAGAGCTCCGCGCCAGTGGTCCCCGGCTGCGTTGCCGCCAGCAACCGCTCGAAGACGGCGGCCGTGGCGGAGGTTCGCGTCTCGATCGCGTCTGGGACGCGGCCGGCCGCGACGATTCGCGACAATGCCGCCACTAGTCCATCGCGCTGAGCGCAGACGACCACCATCACACAGTGTTGCCACCGGGCAGCCGTCGGCGCCGGATGTCGAAAGCGGCCAATGCGCTCGTCTGCGGCCACCAGTGTGACCACGGCGCGTGCCCCGACGCACTCAACCGACGCCATGACGCGCCGTGCGATCTCTGTCTCCTGGAGGTCGGGGACCAGTTCACGGCAGACGTCGCCCACGACGCGACCGAGATCGCTGCCGAGCGTGCGATACCGAGCCGCTTCGGCCGGCGTGAGCAGCGCACGGGTCGTCGCGATTTTTGCCTCGAGCGCTATGCCGCCTGGCATTAGGTTGTCGCAGCCGATCTCGCCTCCCTTGAGGGCGTAGCTGGCGATTCGGACCGGCGTGCCCGGATCGACTTGCTCGTCCGTCCACGCGTACTCGCGCGGCGTGAAGCCCAGCCCCGCCAAGGCCTCGGCGTGCAGGCGTGGCATTTCAATGTTGTTCGCGATGACGAAGCGCTCGCCCTTCGCGCTGACCAGCAGACTGCCGCTGCCGTTTTCCCGGCTGCCATCGATACGATTGGATCGGCCGCCCGTCAGCCACGAGAAGTTTGGCTGTGTATTGATCAGAATGCCGTCAAGGCCTTCGGCAGTTGCAAGGCGCGCCAGCCGCTCGGTCTTCTCGTCGAGTTCCTGCATGGCCCGCCCCATCCTGACGGCTACGCCGGGCGCACGCAACGGCGAGACAGTTACCTTCTTCAGTGGACAGCGATCAGGGGCCAGTGACCGGGGGGCAGGGACCTGGTAACTGGAAATTTGTTCGACCGGTAGCGGTCGGTGACTTATCCTCGGCTGGCGCATGAACATCGTCGAAGGCAAGGTCATTGTCTGCAGTCCCGGTCGCAACTTCGTCACGCTCAAATTGACGACCGAAGACGGAATCACAGGCTTGGGCGACGCCACACTCAACGGACGCGAGCTGGCCGTCGCGAGCTATCTGAGCGATCACGTCATACCGGTGCTCATAGGCCGCGATGCCCGGCGCCTCGAAGACATGTGGCAATACCTGTACAAAGGCGCGTATTGGCGCCGCGGCCCGGTGACGATGTCCGCGATCGCGGCCGTGGATTCTGCGCTCTGGGACATCCTCGGCAAATCGCTGAATGTGCCTGCGTATCGGTTGCTCGGCGGTGCGTCTCGCGATGCCGTAATGGTTTACGGCCATGCCAACGGATCGACGGTGGACGAGACGGTCGAGGCCGTGGGGCGATACGCGTCGATGGGCTACAAGGCCATTCGCGCGCAATGCCGCGTGCCGGGCCTGGAACATTCGTACGGCGTTGGCCGCGGCGACATGTATTACGAGCCTGCGGAGAAGGGCCTGCCACCAGAGACGCGATGGAGCAGTGAGCGATACCTCACGTTCGTGCCGTCGCTCTTCGAACGGCTCCGCAAAGAGTTCGGCCCCGACGTGCATTTCCTGCACGATGTGCATCATCGGTTGACGCCGATCGAAGCCGGGCGACTCGGCAAGAGCCTGGAGCCGTTTCACTTGTTCTGGCTCGAGGATCCGACGCCTGCCGAAGAACAGTCGCGGTTCCGATTGATCCGCCAGCACACGACCACTCCGCTGGCGGTGGGCGAGATCTTCAACTCGATTCATGACTGCTCTCAACTCATCACCGAGCAGTTGATCGACTACATTCGGACGACAGTCGTGCGCGCGGGAGGCATCAGTCACTTGCGCAAGATCGCAACACTGGCCGAGCTCTACCAGGTGCGTACGGGGTCGCACGGTGCGACCGACCTGAGTCCGGTCTGCATGGCCGCGGCGCTACATTTTGATCTCAGCGTCCACAACTTCGGCATTCAGGAGTACATGCGGCACAGCGAAGACACGGATCGCGTTTTCCCGCACGCCTATAGTTTTACCGACGGCTTCATGCATCCCGGGGATGCGCCCGGACTTGGGGTTGAGATCGACGAGACGTTGGCCGCGACGTTCCCGTACGAACGCGCGTATCTTCCGGTCAATCGATTGCTCGACGGAACGATGCACAATTGGTGATTGCGATTTGGTTGTTTCATGAATTCACGCATTACCTGTGGAAACTTCGTTTGCAACACGGCGCTCGCGGCCACAGGCGCGGCGTTCACCGGTCTGTTGCACAGGGCTGCGGCAATGCCGATGTCCCCGCCCATCGACATTCGGTTCGGCTTTGCGGCGATCACCTGCTTCACGTTGCCGGACGGCCGAGCGCCTGCCAACATCCCTGCTGTCTCGCGTCGCGGCGTGTCGTGAACGTCGGGATCCTCGGCGCCGGCAACATCAGCGAAACGCACGCCCGCGCGGCGCGCGCGGCTGGGCTGCACGTCGTAGCCGTCTTCGGGGATAACCGCGACAAAGCGCACCAGCTCGCCGAACGACACGATGCCAGGGCGTTTGAAGGTCTCGACGCCTTTCTTCGACATCCCACACTCGATCTCGTCATGATTGGCAGCCCGTCCGGGTGCCACGCCGACCAGGCCACCGCTGCGGTGCGTGCAGGGCATCATGTGCTCGTGGAAAAGCCCCTCGACGTGTCCACGTCGCGGATCGACTCGCTGCTGAACGAAGTGTCGCGTGCAAACGTCACACTCGGCGTGTTCTTCCAGGACCGCCTGAAGCCTGACGTCGTGGTGATGAAGCGTCGGATCGACGCTGGTGACATCGGGACAATCGTGCTGGCCACGGGCGAGGTGAAGTGGTTTCGCCCGCCGGAATACTACACAGCGTCGCGCTGGCGCGGCACGTGGGCGCTGGATGGCGGCGGTGCGTTGATGAACCAGGGGATCCACACAGTTGACCTGATGCTGTATCTACTCGGCCCAGTCAGGCGGCTATCGGGCGTGATCGCGACGCGATTCCATAAGATCGAAGCCGAGGACACCGCGACAGGGGCGTTCGAATTTGCCTCTGGAGCGCTGGGGACGATCGAGGCAACCACCGCAGCGCCTCCTGGCCAGCCGCGTCGGCTCGAGATCATTGGGAGCGCTGGCACGCTCGTCCTGGAGGGTGACCGTCTCGTCACGACACTTGATGCTCAGACAGGCGACGATCTCACCGCTGGTGCAGCTGCGACCCGGCCCGAGAACGCCAGCTCGCCAGTTGTGTCAGACATTTCTGCGCATCAACGCATCATCGAAGACTTCGTGGATGCCGTTCGTGACGGCCGCCCTCCGGTGTGCGATGGCCGTGAGGGCCGCCGCAGCGTCGAAATTGTCGAAGCGATGTACCGCTCCGCGCGTCAAAACGTGGCGATCGATCTGCGGCCGGTCTAATCCCGGAATTCACTTGCGTTGACGTATTCGCTGGGAGGTCAAGGAGGTCGGGGAGCCAATTTTCTCCCTGAACTCCTAATCTGCCTGTGATGGCCACTCATGTTTCCGACGCCGCACGCAACCGCTCCGCCGCCGCCTCGGGCGTCATGTCTCGCTGCGGACTGGCGAGCATCTCGTATCCCACCATGAATTTGCGAACTGTGGCCGACCGCAGGAGCGGTGGATAGATGTGTGCGTGCCAGCGCCATCCTGGATGCGGCTGTCCGTCGACCGGGCTTTCGTGAAATCCCATCGAATACGAAAACGGCGTCTCGAACAGGTTGTCGCAGCGCGTTAGTACGCGCTTGAGAATATCCGCCAGTCCGTCCCGTTCTTCAGACGTGAAGGCATCGAGTGCCGGAATGAGCCGACGCGGCAAAATCATCGTTTCAAACGGCCACACAGCCCAGTAGGGTACGACGGCGACGAAGGACGCGTTGTCGCAGACGAGTCGTGAGCCGTCCGCAACCTCCAGATCAAGGTAGTCGCCCAGCAAATCCTGCCCGAAGCGCTCGACATGGGACCTCAGGCGCGCGTTTTCTTTGAGGACTTCCGATGGCACGCTGGAGCTTGCCCAGATTTGACCATGAGGATGCGGGTTGCTGGCCCCCATCACCGCGCCTCGATTCTCGAAAATCTGCACGTAGCGGATGTCATCGTGGCCTGCCAGCTCCGCTCGTTCGCTCGTCCAGAGATCGACGACCCGCCGAATGTCCTTGCGGGTCATCTGCGACAGCGTCAGATCGTGGCGCGGCGAGAAACACACGACGCGACAGACGCCACGCTCGCCTTCTGCAACGAGAAGGCCGCCGACATCGCGCTGTTGCTGCGGAGTATCCGTTGTGAGGGCTGGAAAATCGTTCGTGAAAGCGAACGTGGACGTGTAGGACGGATTGCGCTCGCCGTTGGCTCGCGTGTTGCCTGGACACATGTAGCACGTTGGGTCGTGCTCATCGACGCGTGTCTCAACGATCGTATCGACCTGCCCCTGCCAGGGCCGTGCGGTGCGATGAGGCGAAACGAGCACCCAATCCCCGGTCAAGGCATTCAGGCGCCGATGCGGATGGACTTTCAGATCCAGCGCGCTCATCCGGCCACGTCCAGTTCCTCGACTCCACCCGACGGCATGCAGATCCACCCGTCCGGATGAATGCCGGTCACCTGTTCATAGCGCTGTTGCATCGAGGTTAAAAACTGGCCGGCCGCCGGCGACTGGACGAGACTGACCGTGCAACCACCGAATCCACCACCGGTCATGCGTGTGCCGATCACTTCAGGTTCAGACGAGGCGAGCTCAACCATCAAGTCGAGCTCGTCACAGCTGACTTGGTAATCATCGCGAAGGCTGCGATGTGAAGCCGCCATCAGCTCGCCAAATGTCGCCAGATCAAAACGCTCCAGCGCATCTGCCGCTTCGAGCACGCGAGCATTCTCGCTGATGACGTGACGAGCCCGCTTCAGCGCCGTAGGCGGCAGCGCGCACCCGTCCCGTTTCAGGTCATCCAGCGTCACGTCCCGAAGCGCGTTGACATCCGGCATCTTGAGCCGAATTGCCTGGAGGGCTGCCTCACAGTCCGCGCGTCGTGCGTTGTATTCGCTGGCAGCGATAGCGTGGCGCACCATCGTGTTGCAGACGACGATGGAGACATCGTCTGGGATCGGCAGCAAGCGATGATTGAGCGAGCGACAATCGATCAGCAGGGCATGTCCCGGATGGCCCATGCAGGCCACATATTGGTCCATGATCCCGCACCGCGCGCCGACGAACTCGTTTTCCGCACGCTGGCACCATCGAGCCAGGGTTACGCGGTCGATCGTCCTGCCTGCCTCGGTCACGAGTGCATAGGCAACCGCGACTTCGAGCGCCGCCGACGAGCTGAGCCCTGCCCCGGACGGCAAGGTGCTCGTGATCAGGAGATTGGCGCCATCGATCCTGCAGCCTTCCTGCGCGAGCACGGATGCAACGCCCGCCACGTAATCGTGCCAGCGGTGCGTCGGGCGAAGGGGATCCTCGAGATCGAGCGTCGCTGTTTCGCCGATGGTGTCGGATTGGATGACGAGATGGCGATCGGTCCGCGGGGTGATCGCAACCGACGTGGCAAGCTGAATGGCGGCTGGCATGACGAACCCGCCGCTGTGATCGGTGTGCTCCCCGATGAGATTCACGCGTCCAGGCGCACGGACAACGCGCATCATCGGTCACGAGAATCAGAGCGGAGCGGCGTCTCGCGCGCGAGGCGCCGCCAGAGCAGCAGTGCACCGCCAAATGCGATCATGACCAGCCCCCAGCCGAGATTCACGTTCACGCCCAGCGAGCGCGCGTAAATGGCGGGGTCGCTGAGCATTCCGTAGACGGCGAGTAATCCGCCGAGCACGAGAAACAAGGCGCCTGCGGGCGTCCGGACGTCAAGATTCATTCAGGGCCTCTTCACTTGGACCGTTGATTACACCGATAAACTATCCGCGGAGGAGCGGAAAACGCGGAACCCGAGCATGTGAAGCCCATCGCGTCGCTCCGGGCGGAGCCCGGCGACCCTCGGGCTCGCAGCGAATCGATTGTCGAGCAACTGTTTCCGCCTTTCCGCTTTTCCGCGGATGATTTTGTTCTGCGGAGTGTCACCAGAACACGACGTTCAATCCAACTGTCACCACCAGCACCACTGTCGCCAGTACGGCAGGGCGCTGATACCAATGGCGGCTGTCATCCGCGGGACGGGGCGTCAACGAATACACGAGGCCGACCAGCGCACGTTCATCATGGGGCCGCGTCATCAGGCTCACGATGATGGTGACGACAAAACATGTCGTCCAAGCGTAAATCGCGGTCCAGAAATTCTGCGCCATCTCGCTTCGGTACTCGAAAAGCATTCCGAGCCATCCCCCCTTGATACCCACGGCGGCGCCGATTGGCAGTGTCAGTCCGTGGTGCAATGCAGCGCCGAGGGTGCCAGCGACCAGGCCCGCGAACGCGCCGTGGCCCGTTGAACGCTTCCAGAACATGCCGAGCAGGAATGTCGCAAACAGAGGCGCGTTCACGAACGCAAACACCAGTTGCAGCATGTCCATGATGTTGTTGAACCTGGTTGCGAGGTACGCAGTCCCGACGGATAAACCGATGCCGACCGCCGTCGTCACACGCCCAACCGTGAGGTAATGAGCGTCACTGGCCGAAGGTTTGAAATAGGACTGGTAGATGTCGTACGTCCACACCGTATTAAAAGCTGTGACGTTGCCGGCCATCCCCGACATGAAACTGGCGAGCAGTGCGGTCAGCCCAAGCCCCAGCATCCCGGGCGGGAAGAAATGCAACAACATCGACGGGACGGTCATGTCGTAGTCAAGCTGTGGGCGTCCGGCGAGATCGATGAGCGCCCCGCCGGTTTGCGGATCGAGCTTCGGCGGTATCAACCCTGGCGTTGCCACCGCGATGAGCCCCGGGAGGATGACGAGAAACGGAAACAGCATTTTCGGCACGGCGGCGATGAGAGGCGTGCGTCGGGCCGCACTCATCGAGTGGGCGGCCATCGCGCGTTGCACGACGAGGAAGTCGGTGCACCAGTAGCCAAATGAAAGGACGAAGCCAAGTCCCATGGCGATCCCAAACCATTCCACGCCGAGCAGGTTGGTCTCCGGCGAGCCCGTGCCCGCCCACGCATGGAGATACGGTGGCGGCAACGTCGCCTGCAAACCATCCATGCCTCCCACACTGCGCAGGCCCAGCCACACCAGCGGGATGAATCCCGCGACGATGAGGAAGAACTGGATTACTTCGTTGTAAATAGCGCTCGTAAGGCCGCCAAGAAAAATGTAGACGAGCACGATCCCCGCAGAGATCAGGATCGAGGCGTGAAACACCCAGTCTGGTGACAACCCAAGAGCCGCGACGGGAAGGTCGAACAGATGCAGCGCCTGAATCAGGCGAGCCATTGCGTACATCGAAATGCCCGACGAGAACACGGTCATCGCGGCAAACGACAGCGCGTTGAACGCACGGGTCTTCTCGTCGAAGCGCAGGCGCAGGTACTCGGGCACGGATCGGGCGCGTGAGCCGTAGTAGAACGGCATCATGAACAACCCGACAAAGATCATCGCTGGGATGGCGCCGATCCAGTAGAAGTGCGACGTGGCAATGCCGTACTTGGCGCCGGACGCCGCCATGCCGATCACTTCCTGTGCGCCAAGGTTTGCGGAGAGAAACGCCAGGCCGCACACCCACGCAGGCATGCTGCGGCCGGCGTGGAAGAAATCGTCGCATGTCGTCGTGTAGCGCCGCAGGACGACGCCGATGCCGAGCACGAACGCGAAGTACAGGCCGATGATCGCCCAGTCGATCGCGGAGAGGGTCACGGGCGCATTCTCTGCAGCCGCTGCCGAATGTGCAATGGCAAGGAGTTACTCAGCACGCAAGCTGGGGGCCTCCGGTCTCCAGTGTAGGCCGTGGACCGTGGACCGATTAGAGCCGCGCAATCGTCAGTCCACCGTCGACGTGGATCACGCTGCCCGTGGCATACGGAATCTCTCCACGCAGCAAGGCCGCAACCGTCCGCCCGACATCGTCCGGTGTGCCCCACCGTGCAATGGGGACAAGACCGGCGGCGATGCGCTGGTCATATTTGTCCTTCACGCCAGCCGTCATGTCGGTTGCGATGATTCCAGGACGGACGTCGTAGACCGAGATGCCGTGTGGGGCGAGGTGAGCCGCAAACAGTTTGGCGGCCATGGCCAGTCCGGCCTTGCTGACGCAGTACTCGCCGCGATTGGGCGATGCCATCTCGGCTGAGACCGACGTGATGAAGACGATGCCGCCGCGCTCGCCGGAAGCGCGGCCAGCAGCAAGCATCTCGCGCGCCACGGCCTGCGTCAGGCAGTACGGTCCTTGAAGATTGGTCCGCAGCACCTCTTCGAAACTCTCTTCGCTGGCGTCCAGCAAATCGGCGCGAACGCGCGGCGCACGCCCCGCATTGTTCACGAGCGCAGCGGGCACGCCGAGCGTCTGCGTCACGGTCGACACGAGCCGCGTGCGATCGGCGGCCTTGGCAATGTCGCCCTGGACGTAATGGACGCGCCCGCCATGCTGGCCGAGAGTCGTCAGTACCGTTTCGACATCCCCCATGGGCCGTACACCACCAATCGCCAGGTCCCATCCATCGCGCGCCAGAGCGTGAGAGATGCCGAGGCCAATGCCTCGCGCGCCGCCGGTCACGATCGCGACGGGACGTGAATCAGTCATGCGTGGGCCCAAAGAACGTGAGATATGGACCGCCGGTTGCGAGCCGCTTAACGTAGATGGCAGCTTCGCGGGCATGGTAATCGCCCCATTGGCTCGACTCGCCCCGCGGGATTTTCGAGCCTGGCGGCACATAGTCCCATCCGTTCGGCCGGTGATACACGGAGTGAAGGATCAGTCCCTGGTGCGCGGGGTCCTGACTCAGGTACGGTCCGGCTGTGTCGAGCAGCGTGGCGAGCACTCGAAGCCCGCATTGCGTGTAAGTGTCCCCATCGAGCCCCCGACGTGCGATCAGATGCCCGAGACGGAGTAAGCCCTGTGCGGCGATTGCCGCCGCCGAGCTGTCGACTGGCTCCAGATCGTTGAACGGATCGGCGGGATGCGATCCCCAGTCTCTCAGTCCGATGAGGCCGGGAGCCCCCGTGTCCCAGTAGGGAATGCCATCTGCGCATGCCGCATGCTCGATGTAAAAGTCGCACGTCGCGCGCGCAGCGTCGAGCATCCACGCATCGGTGGCATCGCGACCGTCTTCTGCAACCTCGTCGTCTGGCAACGAGTCGAGAAACTCGATCTGCTCCGCAAAGCCGAGCATTGCCCACGCGAGGCCGCGAGTCCAGGTCGTGAACGGGGAGTAGCCCTGCTGGGTATTCGGTCCGCGATACGTGCCGTTCACGACGTTGAACAATGCCTCGTGCGCGACGCGACCGCGCACGTCGTACGTGTCCCGGCCCTGGCCGAAATAGACGCTGAACTGTGCGGTTGCACGCGCGTGCTGCAACAGCCGCTCGAGGAGGTTGACCTGCGCGTCCTGCTCCTCGCTCAAACGATGGCCGAATTGATGTGCGAGAGCCAGCGCTCGCAGCGATCGGATCGTGTCAACGAACAGCGAATGCGCGCCATTGAAAGAAGAGATGAACCCGCCAGACGGCAGCCGCGTCCAGCGTCGCGCCTGCACGGCGCCGCTGATCTTCAAGGCAAGCTCGTAGAAGCGGGTCTCCCAGGCGTCGGCGTCGATGCGGCCTTCGCGCGCCAGTCGCCACAGCGTGCCGTACGTGCTGACGTTGTTGAAGCCATGGTCGTGCACGCCAACGTGTGTCAGATGCGGCGCCATCCTTGCGAGCGTGTGCACGCGACCCAGTTCCAGAAATGCGCGGTCGCCGGTGCCGTCGAACTGCAGCAGCGCTGCGCCGTATCGAAATCCTTCCGTCCATTCAGTCCAGCCGCGCGCGGTGTACTGGCCCCGCACCGTGAACACCGGCGCGCCACTCGACGACCAGGTACGCTCCAGCGAGTGAATCTTTGACGCCGAAAGGTCCAGCATACGGTCGATCACCGGCAGCAGATCGGCAGCCGTGCGAACGCGGTCGATCGCGATCATCCGGTCTACTTTATGGTGACTGTTGGAGGATCCGCATAATCGCGCCACAGACGATCGAGCAACGCCGAATCCGCCGGGCCGTCGGCGGCGACGAAGCGGTACCGCGCGACATGTGGACGCTCGGCCGTGATGGTCCACGCACCGAGACGAGACGGCACAAAGCAGACGTAGGGATCGACGGGGTGTACGCGCATCGGCTCAGGTGCGCGGAAGTTGTCAGGATGGCCGAGCATGGCGATGCCGGCAACCGCGCCATCGACCTGGCCGGAAATGTGGACCCATCGCGCGCGTGCGCCATCGGCGGCCACCCGATTCTTGCCGTCGGATGTCAGCACGATTTCGTTGTCCGGAGCGCCCATGAAGCTGCCCGCGCCCCGCACTGCCATGCCTCCATAGTGGTACTCGGGCAGGACGAGCGGCGTTGCTGTTGCTGGCGTCTGGCGAATGTCCACGTCGAACACGTGGAGGGTTTGAGGGCCTGCGCCCAACGAGTACACCCGCGTTGTCCAGCCTTCATCCAACGCAGGCCTTGGTGCTCCCGACGTGAGATCGACGTACCGATGTCGTGCGATCCATCCCGCATACACAGGGCCTTCCAGAGTCGAGCGCACGTCGACGGTCTCCACACGCCCGAGCGAGTTGCCCATGTTCCAGAAATCAGTCTTACGCCCCTCGAACTCGGCGCTGGTCCACGCGAACATGACGCCATGCTGGTGTCGGTGATCGGCCGGGTAATCATCGGTGACGATGCGGCCTGACGGCGTGCGGACGGGATGAATGTAGCCGCCGCGTTGGTAGGCGGGCTTGATGTCGCTGGACGGCAGGCGGCCCGCGCCGCCGACGTAGGTCAGGGCGGGCTTGCCTGTGATCGCAATCGCGATGTCACTCCCCGATGCCGAGGCGGTGACCGATGGTGCCGCAGGTGTCTGTCGCACGGCGATCGCGTAGCTGCGTTCGGCGCCCGCAGCAAGCGCCGGAAGCACAAACCATCCGCGCCCGTCTCTTTCGACCTGCAAGGGCAGCGTGACGCCCTTGTCGCCGCGCAACTCGTACTCGACGCCCGCGCCATCGAGAGGCGGCAGTGTCACAGCCACCAACGTGTTGCGCCGATCGAGAGTGCCGGCGGCGACGCGCAATTCCTTGGGTGGGACACTCGAACGAACCGGTTCCGACGCCGTGCTAAGAGCGACGGCGACGAGAAAAGTCGCGATTGGCCGATGGCCGATGGGTAACGGCTGCATTCCGCGGCATATCATATATGATCCATTGACATCGGTCGTATCACGCCGTACGCTCGGCCTTCGACATGCAACTTTCGACGCGGCGTGGCTTTCTGCAAGGTCCACCACGCAGGCGCCAGCAATCCGCTGAGGCGCCCGGTCACTGGCTTCGCGTGCACCGTCGCGCGATGGCCTGTCGATTCGAGATCACGTTCGATGCGTCAGACGCCCGCTTCGTCCCTGCCGCGCAGACAGCGCTGAACCACATCGACACTATCGAAGCGCAACTCACGTATTTCCGCGACACCAGCGACATTTCCGACATCAACCGGCGAGCCGCACGCCAGAGCGTCTCGTGCGACCCTTCCTTGTTCGACCTGCTCTCGCGGTGTCAGGCTTTGTCGCGCCAAACCGACGGCGCATTCGATATCACGAGCACACCTCTGAGCCGATGCTGGGGATTTCTCCGCCGCGAAGGACGACTGCCAACCGCAGGTGAGATTGCGTCGGCGCGGGACATCGTAGGCATGCGCCAGGTCTCGCTCGACCCCAAACAGCTCAGCGTCCGCTTTTGCAAGGGTGGTGTCGAACTGAACCTGGGCGCCGTCGGCAAAGGCTACGCGCTCGACCGCGTCGCGACCACACTGCGGCGCGCGCATGTTCGTCATGCCCTGCTGTCGGCGGGTCGAAGCAGCTTGCTGGCGATTGGCGGGCGAGATCAGGGCTGGTCCGTCGATATCGTCTCGCCGAGGCAAGATCGACGGATTGCTCGCGTTTGGCTTCAGGATGCCGCATTGGGGACAAGCGGCGCTGGCGAACAGTTCGTCATCGAAGGAAGCCGACGATACGGACACGTGATCGATCCGCGAACCGGATGGCCTGCGGAGGGCATGTTGAGTGCAAGCGTCGTGTGCGCAAGTGCGGCAGATGCGGACGCTTTGTCAACCGCATTTCTCGTTGGCGGGCCCGCACTGGCCGACCGCTACTGCGCTTGGCATCCAAACATTTTGGCGCTCCTGACGCCTGACGACGGCTCAGGGAGAACGTTCGTGATCGGCCGTCATGCAGGCGCCGAGGCCGAGGATTTATGAGTACGGCCCAGCAGACCTTGCTCGTGATCCTTCGAACATTGATCGGCTGGCACTTCTTGTACGAAGGGTACTTCAAGCTCCTCAGGCCAGCCTGGGGCGCTGACGGACTTCCGCTCGCCGCCTGGTCATCAGCCGGCTATCTGCAAGGTGCGACTGGGCCTTTTGCGTCGCTCTTTCGCGCGCTGGGCGCGTCATCGTGGGTGGGCGCGCTGGATCAGGGTGTGGCGATCGCATTGGTTGCGATTGGTCTGTCGCTGATGCTTGGACTGTTGACCGAGCTTGGTTGTATCGGTGCGATGGGACTGTTGGCGATGTTTTATCTGTCGGCGATCCCCACGAGCGGCTTGCCTGAGCCACGCATGGAAGGCGCATATCTGCTGGTGAACAAGAACCTCGTCGAACTGGCTGCGATTGCCGTCGTGTTTGTATTCAGGACCGGGCGTATCGCGGGACTGGATCGCTGGATCGCGTCGGCGCGCGCGCGGAAGAGGCCGACCTTCAAGGAGGCGGCGGCATGAATCTCACCCCCGAACGAGTGGCGCAGGGGCGGCGCAACTTTCTGAAAATCCTCGCGGGCACGCCGGCGCTCGCCGCGCTTGGAGTGTCGGCGGCACTCAAGGGCCCGGTTCCAGGCGGACCAGTGCGCGTCGGGTTCATCGGTGTTGGCGGGCAGGGTCGCGTGCTGCTGTCGAACGTGGATCCCGCGTTCGCCGATGTTCGCGCGCTCTGCGATATCAATCCCGCCAGCTTGAAGCGCGCGGATGAAGTGCTCGCACGCAACAAGATGCCGGGCGCTCGTCATTACGCCGAGTGGAGTGAGATGCTCCTGAAGGAAGACATCGAAGCGGTGATCATGGCGCCGCCGCTGTGGGCCCACGCCGATTTGACCACCGGGTGCCTCGATGCCGGCAAGCACGTCCTCTGCGAAAAGATGATGGCCTGGGACGTCGCGGGATGCGAGCGGATGCGCGACGCGGCACGCCGCAGCGGCAAGGTGCTGGAGATCGGATACCAACGCACGTACAACGCCATGTACCAAGCGGCGTACGACGGCGTCGTGAAGTCGGGCGCGCTCGGCGACATCTATCACGTACGGCTCGCATGGCATCGCAACGGCAACTGGCGGCGTAAAGGCGAGCCACCTTCGACAGACTACGACGCGTCGACGTGGGGGTATCCAACCTTCGAGCATCTCGTCAACTGGCGTCTGTACTGGAAGTATTCCCAAGGGTTGATGGCGGAGTTGTGCAGTCATCAGCTGAACGCTACCAACTGGTTCCTGGGATCGAAGCCTGAAGCCGTCAGCGCAACTGGCGGGATCTATCGGTTCAAGGACGGCCGTGAGGTCTTCGATCACGCCTACGCCACTTTCGAGTATCCGAATGGGCAGACGGCCGTCTTTTCCTCCATCGAATCGAACGCGTTCGACGACTATTACGAAATGTTCATGGGGACGAAAGGAACGTTGATTCTGCGACGCGAGATCGAAGCGCTCTTTTTCGAAGAGGGCAACGGGGAGGGCGGCCCGACATCGATCACCGTCGCTCCGCAGGGTGCCGGACCTGCGGCGCTCTCGTCTGAGACCCAGGCGGGCAACACCAACCAGAGCGAATCCCGGCCGTCCACCGTTACGCCCCTGTTCGAGCGCCCGCGTTCGACACGGCTGGAAATTCAGCGGTTCTGTTCGGCCATTCGCGTTGGCACCCCGCTGGCCTGCGGCCCGGACAAGGCCATCGAATCCGCGCGCGCCTGCATCCGCGCCAACGAATCGATCAAACAGAAAGCACGGCTCGCCGTATGAAGGCGCCGGGAGAAATCAAGACGATTCCGCAATCGGCAGGGCATCTGACGAAACAGCAATACGCGTACGCGACGCTGCGTGAGTCGATCATGAAGGGCGAGCTCGCGCCGGGCACGCGGCTGGTCATCGATGATCTCGCGAAACATTTCGCGATCAGCATCATCCCCGTGCGCGAAGCCCTTCGGCTGCTGCAATCCGAAGGCCTGGTGGTGAGCGTGGCTCACGTCGGCGCGACCGTGGCGCCAATCTCGCGGCAGTCGGTCGCAGAGGTGTTCACTGTGCTCGAGGGTCTCGAAGTGGTCGCGACTCGGACCGGCGCCGAGCGGGCCACTCCCAGCGACCTCGATCATCTCGCCACGATTGTTGCGGCCATGGATCAGGCGCTCGACGCCGATGAGCCACAGCGGTGGGCGGAGCTGAACACACGCTTTCACCTGGCCATCAGCGATTTGACCGCGATGCCCATGCTGCAGGAAATGATGCGTCGGGCCTTCGATCATTGGGACCGGGTGCGCCGCTATTACTTCAGCGGCGTCCTCGCCCGTCGCGCCCGGCGTGCCCAGGCCGAGCACCACCTGATGCTCGATCAGATGCGCGCCCGAGACCTGGTGGCACTCGAGCAGACCATCCGCGAGCACAACCAGGCCGCTCTCGCCGCCTACGCGGCGTATCTCGATGCCAACGTGCCGTCCGCTGCCGGAGGCCGCGGCGCGTGAGCGACACCCGCTACCCGCGCATGGCGACCTTCCGCACAGGGGAGGCGTTCGCGCGTCATCTCGCGACATCCGGCATAACGCTAGGGTTTGACGCGGAGCTCGCGCCTCCGTCGTCGTCGCCGCTCGCCGCGCCGTTTCACATGGGCGCAATTCATGTCGGCAATCGTTTCTGCATTCTGCCCATGGAGGGATGGGACGGTACTTCGGATGGCGAACCGAGCGACCTGACGACGCGTCGCTGGCAAAATTTTGGCCGGAGCGGTGCGAAGTTGATCTGGGGCGGCGAGGCCGTGGCCGTGCGACACGACGGCCGCGCGAACCCTCATCAGTTGATGCTGACGCCGCAGACATTGCCTGCGATTGCCCACCTGCGTCGCGAACTAATCTCGGCGCACGTCGAGCGGTTTGGAGCCTCGGCCGAGCGTGACCTTTTCATCGGCCTGCAATTGACGCATTCCGGACGGTTTTCCAAGCCCGAAGTCCACGAGCGGCCCGAGCCGATCGCGGCAGTGACCAATCCGGTGCTCGATCGGCGCTTCGCGCAACCCGTGCGCGTGTTTACTGACGACGAAATCGGCCGATTGATTGATGACTTCATCAATGCGGCTCGACTGGCCGCGGACGCAGGCTTCAGTTTCGTGGATGTCAAACACTGCCACGGCTACTTGGGGCACGAGTTGCTCGGCGCGCGCCGGCGCCCGGGCCGCTTTGGCGGAAGTCTCGAAAACCGCACCCGATTCATGCGCGAGATCGTCGATGGAATCCGCGCCCAGGCGCCAGGCTTGGAAATTGCGGTGCGGTTGTCGGTGTTCGACGTGGTGCCGCACCGCAAGAATGCACACGGTGCTGGTATCCCGGAGCTCGATCCCCTCGACTACGAAGCGGCTTTTGGTCTGCTGGAAAACGGCGACATGTCCGCCGCGCTCGACGAGAGTCATCAAGTGCTTCGCATGCTGGAAGCGCGCGGCGTGCGCTGGATCTGTGTCACCGCAGGCAGCCCTTATTACTGCCCGCACGTTCAGCGTCCGGCATTGTTCCCACCGAGCGATGGATACGACCCTCCCGAAGATCCACTGCACGGCGTCGCGAGACACATCGAGGCCGCCTCGCGCCTGAAAGCCGCTTTTCCGCAGATGGCAATCGTAGGGTCGGGCTATACCTATCTGCAGGAGTGGCTGCCGCGCGTCGCGCAGTTCAACGTGCGCGAGGGCCATACTGATTTTGTGGGTCTCGGGCGAATGGTGCTGGCCTATCCGGACCTGCCGGCTGACGTGCTGAGCGGCGAGCCGCTCAAGCGCAAGGCTATCTGCCGCACCTTCAGTGATTGCACGACGGGCCCGCGTCTTGGTTTGGTTTCGGGCTGCTTCCCCCTCGATCCGTTCTATCTCAATCATCCAGACGGCGAACGCCTGCGTGACGCCAAGGCACCGAGCCAGCCATGACCGACGCCCAGATCTCTCGACAGCAGCAGATCTTTGCCGTCGTGACGGCATTTCTCGCACTGTTTGCGATTGTCGGCGTGGCGCTCTACGGGCTTCCGCGCTTCTATCCGTTCTTCGTGCAGGAACTGGGATGGAGCCGTCAACAAGTGACCTCGGGCAACGCCTACAGCAAGATTGCTGTCGCGATTGCCTTTGGCTTTCTTGCGGGCCGCATCGTGGATCGGTTTGGTCCGCGGCGTCTCATGCTTGGCGGGATCGCCATGGCTGGCCTCGCACTGGTCGGCCTGTCGTATGTGACGACACTCGGCGCGTTCTACGTGTTCTACGGGTTCAACGCGCTTGGGTACGTGTGCGGCGGCCCATTGCCAAATCAGGTGCTGCTGTCCCGATGGTTCGACAAAGGCCGCGGGAAGGCGATGGGCATCGCCTATCTCGGCATCGGGGTGGGCGGCGCGCTGGTGCCACTGGTCGCGTATGCCTTGACGCAGAGTCTCGGATGGCGGGGAGCGCTTCGGTCGCTCGGCGTGCTGATGATGGTGATCGCGTTGCCGGCCGCGTTCTGGGTCCGCGAACCGCAGAACGCCGCAGCCAGCGCGCGCGCCGCAGCACGATTGTCGCTCGGCCCGATCCTGTCGCGTCCCGCATTCTTCCTGCTGCTGCTGGGCAGCATGGCGTCCATTGGGGCTGTCGGCGGAACCATGCAGAACCTGGCGCTTTACCTGAGCCTCGATCGAAAGCTTGCGCAGGTGGACATCGATACGACGCTTTCCCTGATTCTGGTCGGCAGCCTGATCGGCCGGCTTCTCATGGGATATCTCGCAGATCGGTGGCGCAAGAAGCGCGTGATGATTCTGATCTACGTCATTGTCGCGGCCGCGATCCCGCCGCTGTTCTACGCACCGTCGCCGGCAACCCTCAAAGCGTTTGCGTTTCTATTCGGGATTGGTCTCGGAGGCGACTACATGATCATCCCGCTCATGGCCGCCGAACTGTACGGCGTCGCGATCATGGGACGCGTGATGGGCATTGTGCTGACGGCGGACAGTGTGGCCGAATCGCTCGTGCCCATGTTTGTCGCCGGCCTGCGGGACTCGACCGGCAGTTACGGCCCCGGCTTTTTCGTGCTCGTGGGACTGGCGGCCATTGGCGCAATCGCGGTGAGCCTGCTGCCGAGTCGTCCGCGCGCCGAGGTGCCAGGCATCGGCGCAGGCGCGGCCGGCCAAGATGACACGCGAAGCACGTTCCGTGGACAGGTGGTGTGATGGCGGGGCTCTTCGATCTCACGGGCCGTGTCGCGGTGGTTGTTGGCGGGACCAGCGGGATCGGCCGCGCCATCGCACTTGGGCTGGCAGACGCAGGCGCCGACGTCGTAGCCACGGGCCGTCGTCGAGACCGCGTTGAAACCGCCGCGGCCGAAATCAAAAGCAAGGGACGTCGAAGCCTGGAGATCTGTGCAGACGTGTCGGATATCACGTCGATGACAACGCTCCGCGACGCGTGCCTCGGGGATCTCGGCGGTGTCGACATTCTGGTGGCGGCGGCCGGTGTGACCAAACGCGTGCCCACCCTCGAAATGGCTGACGCCGACTGGCAGAGAATCATCGACACCAATCTCACCGGCGTCATGCGCGCGTGCCTGGTGTTTGGCGCGCCGATGGTGGCGCAGCGCCGTGGACGAATCATTACTATCGCGTCGATCGCATCTTTCGTGGGACTGCACGAAGTGGCCGCCTATACGGCGAGCAAAGCTGCCGTGGCTGGTCTGACACGCGCCCTGGCCGTTGAATGGGCGGCCTCGGGCGTCACCGTCAACGCGATTGCGCCGGGCGTCTTCCAAACCGACTTGAATCGCGAGATTTTGACATCGGGCCGCGGACAGGAGTTTCTGGTCCGAACGCCGATGAAGCGATTTGGCAAGGTGGAGGAACTCGTGGGCGCCGCGGTCTTCCTGTCATCGGACGCCTCCAGCTTTGTGACTGGCCAGCTGATCGCGGTTGATGGCGGGTTTCTCGCGAGTGGAGTCAATCAGTGACCGGTGAGCAGGCCCCACGCCCCAGGCCCCAGGCATCAGACAATCCTCGGACCGGCGACCCGGGACCGGCGACGCGCCATCCAAGCGCCGCCCGAGTGATTGTGATTAGCCCGCGCGATAACGTCGCCACCGTCCTCGACCCGTTGAAGGCTGGTCAGACGATCGAGGTGGATGGACAACCGATCGCGGTACGAGAAGCGATTGCCAGCGGCCACAAGATTGCGCTGACGCGCATTGCTGCCGGCGAGGCGGTGTTGAAGTACGGGAGTCCAATCGGCATCGCATCGCAGGACATCGAGAGTGGTGCACACGTCCATGTCCACAATGTGGCGAGCACGCGCGGCCGGGGTGATCTGTCAGCCAGCGAACCAGGAAAGAGCCAGTGAACACGCAGCCAGGCTTCCACGGATTTCGACGCACAGATGGACGCGTGGGCGTTCGCAATCATGTCCTCGTCGTGCCGACCGTGGTGTGTTCGGCCGTGGTGAGCGAACGGATCGCCGCCGCTGTGCCGGGTGCGGTCGCCCTGCCGCACCTCGCAGGCTGCGGCCAACTTGGCCCCGACATGCAAACGACGCACGAAACGCTTGCGGCCTATTGCCAGCATCCGAACGTCGGGGCGGTGCTGGTGGTGGCGCTCGGATGCGAACAGGTCGTGGCACAAATGCTGGCGGAGGCGGCTCGAGCGGCGGGTAAGCCATCGGCGATCGTGTCGATTCAGGGAGAAGGCGGCACGCCACGCGCGACCGTCAAGGGCAAGGAGCTGGCTTCCGGACTCGCCGAGCGGCTTCAGCAAGAGGAGCGCGAATGGTGCGGCATCGACACGCTCATTCTCTCGCTCAAGTGCGGCGGTTCCGACTACACGTCGGGACTCGCCGCCAACCCCGCGCTCGGCCGCGTCGCCGATCGTCTGCACGAGTTCGGTGCGTCGACGGTGCTCGGCGAAATCGCCGAGATCATGGGCGCCGAACATCTGCTGGCGGCGCGCGCGACGCAACCGGAAGTCGCAGCCCGACTGCTGCATGTCATCAACCGCGTCGAAAGCGAGGCGCAGGCGCTCGGGCTCGATATCCGGGGGACGCAACCCTCGCCTGGCAACATCCGAGGCGGGCTGACGACGATCGAAGAGAAGTCGCTTGGCGCCACGCACAAGGGCGGCGAGGTCTCGCCGCTCGCCGATGTCGTGCCCTACGCTGCACGCATCACACGCAAGGGCCTCACCGTCATGGATACGCCGGGGCTCGACGTGGAGTCAGTGACGGGCATGGTGGGAGGCGGCGCGCAGGTCGTCGTGTTCACAACCGGCCTGGGCACGCCGACAGGCAATCCGATTGCGCCTGTCATCAAGATCACCGGCAACGCCCGGACGGCACAGACCATGGCGGACAACACCGACCTGGACGTGAGCGGAATTCTCGATCGCTCGGAGCCGATGGATGTGGCAGCCGGCCGCTTGCTCGACGAGATTCTGGCAGTGTGCTCGGGGAAGGCCACTGCCGCTGAACGGCTGGGCCATCGCGAGTTTGCGATTCATCGCAGAAACCCCACGATTTAAGGGCATACACATGGCCGCACCTGTCACACCTGTCGCACCCCTCGCACCCCTCGCACCCGTCGCACCCGTCGCACCCACCGCACCTGACGCACCTGTCGCACCTGTCGCACCGGTCGCACCCGCCTCAATTGGCCGTTATCGCTGGGTGATCTGCGGGTTGCTGTTTCTGGCCGCGACGATCAACTACGTCGATCGGCAGGTCATTGGCATCCTGAAGCCAACCTTGCAGCAGCAGTTCGGCTGGAGCGAGATCGACTACGCAGATATTGTCTTCAGCTTCCAACTGGCCTATGCGATCGGCTTGCTCGTGGCGGGACGGCTCATCGATCGCCTCGGCACGCGTCTGGGCTTTGCGCTTGCGGTCCTGGTGTGGAGCATCGCCGCCATGGCTCACGCCGAGGCGCCCGTCTACGGTCCGGCGGTCGCGGCACTTCTGGGCGTCGCCGGTCTCGCCTATGCGCCCTCGGTGGCAGGATTCATCGCCGCACGATTTGCGCTCGGCCTGGGCGAAGCGGGCAATTTTCCAGCGTCGATCAAGGCCGTCGCCGAGTGGTATCCGGCGAAGGAACGTGCGCTGGCCACCGGCATTTTCAACTCGGGCACCAACATCGGCGCCGTTGTGGCGCCGCTGCTCGTACCGTGGATCACGATTACTTACGGGTGGTACTGGGCCTTCGTAGCGACGGGCGCGATTGGATTTTTCTGGCTGCTCTTGTGGCTGCCGATGTTTGGGCAACCGGAAACTCACCCGCGTGTCGGCCGAGCGGAGCTCGCACATATCCGCTGCGATCCTTCACCGCCCGCCGTCCGTGTGCCGCTCCGCGCTCTCTTTCCCCATCGTCAAACGTGGGCGTTTGCGATCGGAAAGTTCCTGACCGATCCCGTCTGGTGGTTGTATCTCTTCTGGGTTCCTGACTTTTTGAGCCGGAACCACGGCCTCAATCTGCTGGCAGTCGGACCACCGCTCGTCGCGATTTATCTGATCGCGGACGTCGGCAGCATCGGCGGAGGCTGGTTGTCGTCGGCGCTCTTGAAGAAGGGATGGACCGTCAATCGCGCGCGCAAGACCGCCATGCTCGTCTCGGCCATCGCCGTCGTCCCGATCATGTTTGCGTCGGTCGCCAGCAGTCTGTGGGTTGCCGTGCTCCTCGTTGCTCTGGCGGCGGCTGCCCATCAGGGTTGGTCCGCCAATCTGTTCACGCTATCGAGCGACATGTTTCCACGTCACGCGGTCGGCACGGTCGTCGGATTCGGCGGGATGGCAGGCGCGGTTGGCGGAATGTTGATTGCGAAGCTGACCGGGTACATCCTCCAATCGACCGGCAGCTACGTGCTGGTCTTCTTCATCGCCGGTGTCGCATACCTGATAGCGCTCGGCGTCATTCACCTGCTCGCGCCGCGGTTGGAGAAGGCGCAACTCTAAACTAACGATGCACAGAAGCACAGAAGCACTGAAGCACGGAAACCATTAAGTATGGCCTTCCGTGCTTCCGCGCTTCGGCGCAACGTCCGTAGTTGCTATGGCGCGCTGAACGGGGGCACCCGTCGCTTCGTCGCCTGTTCGAACGCGTATGCGATCTCAATGAGTCGCGCTTCTGTGCACGCCGTGCCGGTGAAGCTGACACCGTACGGCCCGGGTTGTGGATTGAAATCCGCCGGGAGGTTTGCCAGGTTATTGGGAATCATCCCGAACGGCACGATGACCGTGGGATGGCCAGCTTTGGCCGAGATGCCGGCGAAACTGTTGGCGCCGGTGAGCAGCGCATCCAGTTTCTCGCGCGCCATGATCTCGTCGATGCCATGCGTGGCCGTCAGGAAGACGTCCTTCGCCCGATCGGCCTCCCACCGCGCGCGATCGGCCACCACGTCCATCTCGTCAGAGATGTCCAGATGTTCCTGTCCGTAACGGATCGAGTTGCGGGGTTGGTTCGCCAGGTTGTATTGACGCAGGGCGGTCAGGTTGGGGGCGCCCGATGCTGCCGCCCACGCATTGAAGTCACGCTTCATTCCATACTTGAATGTCGTCGAACAAGCCGCATCCATTCCCTTGCGATTCGCCAGGCCCGCGCACGTCGGCCAGGTCAGTATGTTGTTGGCGGGGGTTCCGTCAACGACACTGGGGATATTGGCCGCATCGACAATCGTGGCGCCTTCGTTGCGCAGAATCTGAATGGCTTCTTCCATGACGGCAAGCTGCGGCGGCGTAAGTCCGCCAACAGTGGCGCCCGTGTCGGGCCGTACCGTCGGACTGTAGAAATTTGCTCGTGGGATGCCGATCCGAGCGCCGCGAAGACCGGCGCGAAGCAGGTGGCGTGTGTAATCGATGCCTGCCTGACAGCGATTGGTGGCCGGGTCATTGGGATCGAAACCAGTCATCGCGCCGAGCAGGATGGCCACATCGGTGACGGTCCTCCCCATCGGCCCTGCGGTGTCCTGATCCGCAGTGATCGGAATAATGCCAAAGCGGCTGATCAAGCCCACGGTCGGCTTGACGCCTGCGAGCATGTTGGCGCTCGACGGGCTCAAGATCGAACCTGACGTTTCGGTTCCCACGCTGGCCGCCCAGAGATTCGCGGCAGTCCCGATCCCGGAGCTCGATCCACCCGTGCCCAGGACAGCGCGGCCATCGTTGGTGCCAGGCCGAGGGTCTGGTCGCGGATCGTACGGATTCAGCCCGTACCCAAACAACGCGCTGTAGTTGGTAGGCATTCCAACCGTGACCCAATTGGCGAGCTCAGTGAGAACGGTCTTGGCAATGATGATGGCGCCGGCCTCACGCAACTTCGTGACCAGCGGGGCCTCGAACTTCGGGACAAATCCCGCAAACATCAACGCGCCGCCCGTTGTCGGCATGTTCGTCGTGTTGATGATGTCCTTGAGGGCGATAGGAATGCCGTGCAGCGGACCGCGAACGCGGCCGCGTGCACGCTCCTCGTCGAGCAACTCCGCTTCGTCGAGCGCCGTACGGCTGACATACGCGGTTGCGTTGAGCGTCTCGTCGTACTGCGCGATGCGCGACATGTAGATCAGTACGAGCTCGCGCGAAGTCAGACGCCCCGATTCGAGGGCCGCCTGCATCTCGGGAATCGTGGCTTCGACAACGTTGAAGAAGTGTCTGTAGGGAACGATCGGAACCTGCTCGTCGT
This sequence comes from uncultured Acidobacteriota bacterium, assembly GCA_963846425.1. Taxonomy (GTDB): domain Bacteria; phylum Acidobacteriota; class Vicinamibacteria; order Vicinamibacterales; family UBA2999; genus JACCSI01. The sequence goes on from CAWJVW010000005.1 coordinate 2,368,913, forward strand.
GTGCGCCGACGCCAATCGCCATGGTGACGAACGGCAGTGCCAGCAAGGGCAGAATGCGCTTCATCGAGGCCTCCGCGTGGGAACGTGAGACGGGAATCCCGGGGACAGGTTTTAAACCTGTCCCCGATTTGGAGGGGCCGATAATCAGCGATCCGTAACCGAGTGTCAACGATTGAAGCTTGGGAACCAGCTCAAGGATTGGGCAGTCGTCGAAGCAGTGCGAGAGCACGGTCGAAATCTCCCGGGACGGGCGCTTCGGCGTGGACGGTTCGGTGTCGCAGGGGATGAGGAAACTCCAGGCGCCAGGCGTGCAACATCGGTCGCGTCACCTTTCGTTTCCGTACGCTGGTCCCTGGCGCGGATACATACACACTCTCACCGACGATTGGGTGACCCAGTTGTTGAAGATGCAAGCGGATCTGGTGTTGACGCCCGGTCTCGAGGCGCAGTTCCAGTAAGGCCGCGTCTCGAAACGCTTCACGAACCCGGTAATGCGTCACCGCATAACGGCCTTCGTCATCGCTTCGCACGATGCGCCGGCGGCCACTGACATACCCGTTCGAAATGTGCGCGTCGATTGTGCCGTGCGCTTGACGCGGGACGCCCTCGACGATTGCCAGATACCATCGCTCGAACGCGTGTTTGCCGAAGAGCGCGCGACCTGCCGCATGGGTGTCGCGCGACAACGCGACGGCGAGCGCGCCGGACGTGCCGCGATCGAGCCGGTGCAAGACACCGGCGTAGGCGTCGCGGCCATGCAAGCGCCTCGCGTACTCCTGCACCCGGCGGAGCACCGTGTCCTCGGTCGCGCGACTCTGCGGATCAGTCGCAATCGTCAGCAGTCCGGCTGGCTTGTCGATGACCAGAATTTCGTCGTCTTCATACAGTCGGGGGAGGTCCAGGCGTGCCGTGGGAAGAGCCGGACGAGAGACGTTGACGTTGATCTCGGCTTCTGCCGAGACGGCAAGCGCTGGGTCGCGAGCGATCGTGCCATCCACAGTGACCTGCCCGCGCTCGATCGCGCTGCGGATTCGCGTCCACGACATATCCGGCCGAAGGAGGCGAAGCCGGCGATCGAGTCGATCTGCGGTCACGGCGCCGACGGCGGCGGCACGCGGCGACGCGTCGCCTGCTCGAACGCGTATGCAAGCTCGATCAGGCGTGGCTCACTGCACGCCAAGCCCGTGAAGCTCACGCCGTAAGGAGCATGATTGGCGTTAAAGCCCTCAGGGAATCCCGGCGACGGCGCGTTTGGCACAGTGCCGAACGGCACGATCACGGTGGGGTATCCGGGTTTGGCGGCTATGGCTGCGCCGCTCGCGGCCGGGAACAGAAGAGCATCAAGTGATTGGGCTTTGATGATCTCGTCGATCCCGTGTGCGGCTGACACGGCCAGATCTCGTTTTCGATCCTGCTCATAGCGCGCCCGATCGCGCTGGAGATCCATCTCGTCCGAGATGTCTAGTTGCGACTGCCCGTATTTGATCGTCCCACGTGAGACATGGGTGATGTTGTAGTTACGCAGGTCAGTGAGGGTTTTCAGTGGCGCCGACGCGCCCAGCGAGGCGAGCCACGTGTTGAAGTCGCGCTTCATTCCATACTTGAACACGATCGAGCAGTTTGCATCCTTGCCGCGCGCGTTGTCGACGCCGGAGCACATGCTCCAGGTCAGAAAGTTGTTCTTGAGATCTTTGTCGACGACGCTTGGAATGTCGGCCGGATCGAGAATAACGGCGCCCTGCTGCTTGAGCACGTCAATCGCTGCTGACATCACCTTGGCCTGCTCCGGCGTGAGGCCTCCGCGCGCCTCGGTCGCCCCGGGCGGGGTGACCTGCGTGTAGTAGAACGCGCGCGGGATGCCAATCCGAGCGCCTTTTAGTCCATCCGTTTTCAAATGCGCCGTGTAATCACGGTTGGCCGGTGGCGTGCAGCGTGAAGTGGCGGGATCGTTTGGATCGGCGGCCGCACCCTCCATCGCGCCCAGCAGCAGCGCCGTGTCAGCGACAAACTTCGCCATCGGACCCGCAGTGTCCTGATCGGCCGTGATCGGGAGGATGCCGTACCGGCTGATCCGTCCGACTGTCGGCTTGATTGCTGCCAACATGTTCTGGTTCGCAGGGCTCAGGATCGAGCCTGAGGTTTCGGTACCCACGTTGGCAGCCCAGAAGTTCGACGCGGTACCGGTGCCAGAACTCGAGCCACCCGTGGCGAGCACCGGGCGGCCGTCGCCGGTCTGCTCGCGCGGATCGCGTCGTGGGTCGTACGGGTTGAGACCGTAGCCGGCGAGTCCATTGTAATTGCCGGGCATCGGGGTTGGCCCGCCGGCAACCCAGTTGGCCAGTTCGGTCATGTTCGTTTTCGCGAGAATAACGGCCCCCGCGTTGCGCAAGTTCGTGGTCAGCGTCGCGTCGTAAGGAGGCACGAGCCCTTCAAACGCGATGGCGCCACCCGTTGTCGGCATATCGGTCGTGTGGATGTTGTCTTTGAGCGCCAACGGGATTCCGTGCAGCGGTCCGCGCACGTTGCCCTGCGCGCGCTCCTGATCGCGGGCGTCCGCTTCCTTCAACGCATTCGGATTGACCGCCAAAGTGGCATTGATGCGGTCTTCATAGAGCGCGATGCGCGTCAAATACTGCTGAACCAGGTGCCGCGACGTCGTGCGCCCTTCTTCCATCGCCCTCCGCATATCGGCAATGGATGCTTCCACAACATTGAAGGGCTCAGCCGGAGCGGGTGGGGTGGCGTCACGGCTGCAAGCAGCCGCAAGCACGAGAGCAAGAAGAGCAGTGAACGGCGATCGACGCATCGGCACCTCGGGGTGCAATCATATCGGTCTCCGGTCTCCGGTCTCCGGTCTCCGGTCTCCGGTCTTCGGTCCACGGCCTACGCGGCCCACGGCCCACGGCCGCCTACGGTCGACGGTCCACGGCCCACGGTCTTACGGTCGAAATGCGCAGTGCGGGTCGCCCGTGGGATCTACCGTAGGCCGTGGACCGTAGGCCGTGGACCTCACGTTTTACGTATGTCTGTCGGCCCCGTCGGCGGCAGGCCACCTGGGACCGGCTTTGGCGAGGGCGTGGTGTCAGGCGGGATGGTCGGCGGTGTCCCCGGCAATGGGGGCTGGGGCAAGGTCGGGCCTGGCGCGCCAGGGGGCGTGCCGGGTTGTTCTGGCGATGGCGGTTCCTGACTCATCATTCACCCGCTAGACTTGGAGCAAATGCCGGACCAGCGTGTGAATCATCTTGGTCAGCCGATTGGGGACCCGGTAGAGGGCTGGATGCCCCCGGCGCTACCGACGCGCAGCACGATCACCGGCCGATATTGCCGGCTCGAGCCGCTCGATGTGACCGAGCACACTTCGCCACTCTGGGAAGCGTTTGCGCTCGATCGCGAGCATCGCAACTGGACATATCTCATGCACGGTCCGTATGCCACGCGTGATCAGTTCGCAGGTTGGGTAGCGAGCGCGGCCGTAACCGACGATCCACTGTTTTTTGCGATTGTCGATCTGGCATCAGGTCGTGCCGCGGGCGTGGCCGCATACCTCCGAATCGCGCCTCCCGTTGGATCTATTGAAGTCGGGCACATCAACTTTTCGCCGCTCTTGCAGCGCACGCCAGCAGCGACAGAGGCGATGTATCTGATGATGCGGCATGCCTTCGCTCTGGGCTACCGCCGGTACGAGTGGAAATGCGATGCGCTGAACGGTCCCTCGCGCCGAGCGGCCGAGCGACTCGGCCTGTCGTTCGAGGGCATCTTCCGACAAGCCGTCGTCTACAAGGGGCGCAACCGCGATTCTGCCTGGTATGCCGCGATCGATAAAGAATGGCCGGCGCTCGAGGCGGCGTTCCAACAGTGGCTCGCGCCTGAGAACTTTGACGAGGCCGGTCGCCAACGCACGAGCCTCTCGAAGGCCACAAAGCCCCTCCGTGGGTCAGGGGACTGAGGGGAACTTTGAACTCGTAACTTGGAGCTGGTAACTGACAGCTCTCGCGCGAAGCGCGGGCGTTACCACGTCCAGCTCCCCGCCGGAGGCGGCCACGAACCGACTTGCTGTCGCAGGGTAATCACTTGGCCCAGGTGGTGGGCATTGTGGAGGGCCAGGTGGGTGAGCACGTCGCCGGTCGTGTACTGCGCCAGCGGCTCGAACTCGATCGGCGGTGACACCAGCGCCCGGGTGCGGTGCTCGTCATCGGCGAGTGCGAGAGCCCGGGCGAACCCCTGCTCGAACCGCGCCAGGACGGCATCCCATTCGCCGTCGCCCACAGGCGGCCATCCCTTGGCTGCTGGTGCCGGCATCGGCGCGGGGATGCTGTCGCATCGATCGAGAAACCAGTTCTGCCAGAACGCCATGTGCGCGACGATTTCCGCAATCGAATGGCCATCGGGAGTGCCCCGATGCGCGGCATGGCTCGATGAAAGTCCGGCCAGGGCGGCGGAAGGCGAGAGATACGCGTGAGCGCCGCGGAGCAATGAGGGCAGATGCATGATGTGGGTCTGATACTCAACGAGAGACTGGTGTTTCAATCGCCTGCTTGATCTGCCGCAAACGCTCCTGAATGCGCTCGAGGTTGTCCGGGCCCATCCGTAACAATTGCTTTTGCGCCGGCCGGAGCGCTTCAAGCTTTGGGTCCGCGTAGGCGTAGGTTGCGCCGGTCCCTGGGACGAGTCGAATCGGTCCGCGGACGACCGGTGTCTCGATCAGAATTTGTAGCGCCACGCTGACGGCATTGTCCACACCGCCTTCCGCTCGGCCAAGCCCGCGATACGCCTCGTCCAGCCGCGGCTGGATGGTTCGATAGGCGTCAGCAACGCTGCGCGCGTCCAGCGATGAAACCATCGCCGCAAGCCCGTCGTATCTCCGATAGCTTTGCGGATCGATCGTCGTGCGGTCGCGCGCCCCTGATACTGCGAAGATTCCCGGTGGTCTCAGCACGCTGACTTCACGGGCAGGCGACGCACCGCGCGACACACGGTCGATGCCGTTGGCCATCTGGCGGATCAGATCGTCGGTCGTTAGCCATCTCGCGAGCTCGGGGCTCGTGGAAAGGCTGCCGAGTAATGCTCGCAAAAACGTATCCATTTGATGCAGCGGCGGGAGAGGGCGCACCGTCTCAGTGGGCGGCGTCACTGGCGCTTCGGTCCCCGCCGTTGTGGCGGGGCTCGCCGGCTGCGCGACGTCTCGCGTCCACCACCACGCCCCGAGCCCTCCCAGCAGCAACCCCAGCCCGGCAATCACCACGATCGCGCGCTTTCCAGAGCGCGCAGGAGCAATCACTGGATTCTCATCGCGTGTGCGAAGAAGCGTGCGATTATCGAATTCATTCATCGACGGTCCCTGAAGAGTTGGACTATACGACGACTCAAACGGTCTGAGATCGAATGTTGCATCAGCTGGAGTACCTCAGCCTTGAACACAGGAGGCCCCGTGGCAACCCTTTCCAACAACGATCCTCGCACGGATACGACCGAGGCAACGCCTTCCACACCTCGCGATCGACGCGCGGCCCAGGTTGAACCGACGCCCGCAGAGATTGCCGACGAGGCCGCCGCGATCTATCCAGACACCTTTGATACGCCGCCCACCGCCGACGAAATCGCGGCCGAAGCGTACGCGATATATCTGGCGCGCGGCGGTGAGCACGGTCGAGATCAAGCCGACTGGCTGGAGGCGGAGCGCCGTCTGGCCGCTCGACGTCGGCGGGAGTGAAGTCAGCAGGAATCAGTGACATCACAGGGAGTCAAGGGAGTTAAGGGGAGCCTGTTGACTCCGTTACTCCCACGCAGCCTGCGGGATTAGACTATCGCGCGCGATGCGTCTGACCCGATGGCTGCCTCGCCTTACAGCTGTGCTTATGCTGGCCGTGTTCTCAGCCGGAGCTGAGGCGCAAGAGACGGCGCGCTGGTTCAAAGGCAATACTCACACCCACACGCTCAATAGCGACGGCGATTCAACGCCGGATGACGTTGTCAGCTGGTACCGTGAGCACGGCTATCAATTTCTCGTACTCACCGATCACAACTTTCTGACGTCAGTTGACGCACTCAACGCGCTCCACGGCGCCGACCAGCAGTTCCTCGTGATCAAAGGCGAGGAGGTCACCGATAAGTTTGGCGGCAAGGCACTGCACATCAACGGCCTCGATGTCGCTCGCCGCGTGGCTCCGCAAGGAGGCGCGTCAGTGCTGGAGGTGCTGCAGCGCAACGTGGACGCCATTCGCGCGGAGAACGGGATCCCTCACATCAACCACCCGAGTTTTGGTTGGGCTGTGTCGGCAGACGAGCTTCAACAGGTGCAGAACAACCGCGTCTTCGAGGTGTTCAATGGCCACCCACGAGGGAACAACATCGGCGGTGGCGGCATCCCGTCCCTCGAGCAAACGTGGGATGCGATCTTGTCGCGGGGCACGCTGTTGTACGGCATTGCAGTAGACGATGCCCACGTCTTCAAGCAGCCCGGCAACCCTGATGTGCCTGGTCCCGGACGCGGTTGGGTCGTGGTTCGCACGAATCGACTGGAGCCCAGACTGATCGTCGAGGCGATCGAACGCGGAGAGTTTTACGCCTCCACCGGTGTCGTGCTCACCGATTACCAGGCAACGCCAACTCGTGTCTCGCTGACGATCGAAGCCACATCGTTTTCCAAATACCGCGTGCAATTCATTGGGAGCGGTGGTCAGATTTTGAAAGAGGTGCTGGAGCCGATGGCGGAGTACGTCATTCGTGGGGACGAAGGCTACGTGCGCGCAAAAGTAATCGAGAGCAACGGCCGTGTCGCCTGGACGCAGCCAATCCAGGTGCCGCGATCGACAGGCGGCGGCGAGCTGGGCATGGTTGCGTTGCTGGCTTTTGCCGCAGGCGCCTGGCGTTGGAGTTCAGGGGTTCAGGGGTTCAGGAGTTCAGCAGGTTCGCTGCTTGTTAGGTTCCGCCCACGATCAATGCCGTGGCGACAATCGCGAGCGTGACCCCGACCGCTTGCGGCCGCGACCATCGCTCATCGAGCACGATGCGCGCCAGAACGATCGTGCTCGCAGGATAGAGCGATGCAAGCGTCGCGACGATACTCAACTGGCCCTGCTGCACTGCGATCAGGTAGAGCGCATTGGCCAGCATATCGAGCGTCCCGCCGGCGATGGCGACGATCATGACCGAGGGTTGAACGAGGACCGGACGCGCGGTTGCCAGCGCGATGCTTGTGAAGAGTCCAACCGAGACTACCCGCGCCGGAACGAGCGGCCACAATCCCGAGGCAGCGGACGTGCGCTCGAGGCACACGAAGAACAACCCCACCGCAATACCGGCTGCGATTGCCACTCGCAATCCCTGCGCGGACGCGTGTTGCTCCTCCGCCTCGCGCGTTCGCTTTTCCTGACCGATCAGAACGATGGCGATCGCCGCGAGGGCAATCCCCGCGGCGGTTGGCATCGTGAGACGTTCTCCAAATGCGATTCCCGCCGCAACAGGAATCGCAGCCGCGCACACGGCCGTGACTGGCGCGACGACGCTCATCGGACCAATGGCTAGAGCGCGATAGAGGAGCGCCACGCCGCCACCGCCGGTGAGCCCGGCGGTCGCGCCCCACGCGATGTCGGCGTTACTCACGGAGGCGTGCGGAAGAAGCGGGAGCACTACGCCGAGCAACAGGAGGCCGGCGGCCTGGGACACAATCACGGCGGCAACCGTCGTGGAGCGCTTCGCGGCCATGCCGCCCAGAAAATCAGCCGCGCCGTAGGCCGCTGCCGAGAGCAGGGCGAAGAGTGACGCCATCGAACGGCTATGTTACCGTCCGATCTGATTGCTCCAGCGATACTCGCTCGTCACGGTCGCGCTGCTCATCCTGATTGGCATCGCGTACGTGCGCTTTGGCGGATCGCCCGCTGCGCGGGTCGCCAGGCCGACGACAGGGCAGAACATCATTGCGTTTGGTGACAGCCTCGTGTCGGGTGCGGGCACCACATCAGGCGGCGATTTTGTCTCACGTCTGTCGCACCGGTTGAACGTCCCGATCATCAATGCCGGGCGAAACGGTGATACGACCGAGAGCGGGCTCGCGCGACTCGATCGCGCCGTGCTGTCGCGCAGTCCCAAAATTGTGATTGTGCTGCTCGGCGGGAACGACTTTCTTCGGCGCATGCCGAAGGAGCACACCTTCAAGAATCTCGCGACAATCGTCGAACGGATCCGGCAACGTGGATCGGCCGTGATCCTCGTGGGCATCAGCGTCGGCCTGGTCTCCGACGATTACGAGGATGGTTACGAGAAAATCGCGCGCAGTGCGTCTGCGGGTCTTGTCCCCGATATTCTGTCAGGCATCATCGGCCGCACGGATCTCATGGCTGACGCGATTCACCCGAACGATCGGGGCCACGAAATGATCGCCGATCGGCTGGAGCCGTTGCTGAAGGAGCTGGTGAAAGAGGGGCGGTGAGTGCCCAATCACCAATCACAAATCAAATCACCAAATCGCAAATCGCGAAATCACCGATTAGTCATTGTGGTGCAGTTCGTATTCGCGCTGAGCGCGTGCGTTTTCCGCCCCTTGTTTCTGGTCGCGCTTCCTGGCGGCCTTCAGCGCAAGCGCACGGGTGCTCTCGGACTTGACGGCGGGGACTGACACCTGCCGTTCGAGCTCCACGCTCTGGCATTCTGGACAGACGGGGGCTGTGTTCTTCAGCACCAGCATCTCGAACTCGTGCGAGCAGGTTCGACAGCGGTATTCGTAGATAGGCATCAGCGAGCTCTCTAAATCCTCTGTCGAGATTACCACGCCGCCCACCGCAAACATTTCTGTATCCCTGACGGGCCGTCGGGGAAGAGGATATGTCCAATGGACAGTCAGATGTCACACACCCAGCGAGTCAATGACCTTCTCACCCGCCTCGACGAGGCCACTTCTCGTTTCGTCTCGCGCCTCGAGCGCGCCGGCCCGCAAGGTGAACTTGCGACGGCGGGGTGGACTGCGGCGCAGGTCGGCGCGCATGTCGCGCTCGTGAACGACAATTTCACTTCGGTCTTCGATGGCAGCAACCCAGCCTTGACGCCGCCAGAAGACGACTTTACGGAGCGGCCATGGTCGGACATTGCCAGCGGGATTCCCGACCGCTTCGAAGCGCCCGCCCGCTTCGTACCACCGGCCGCGGTTTCAGCAGCCGACGCTGTAGAGCGCGTGCGCACAAGCGCCGCGCGTCTCAGAGCGGCCATTGCCGCGCTACCGCCCGAGCGGGGGAGGTGCTGCCTCACGAACCGCCTTGTCGGCACGATTTCGGTGTATCAAGCAGGCGACTGGGCGATTGCCCACACCATTCGCCACAATCAGCAGGCAAAGCGGATTCTCGGAAGATGAGGCGTTCGGTGGGCAACTACACCAAGCCGATGTCACGGGCGTAACGCGTGAGCTCAGGTCGGCGTGAGACGTTCAACTTGTCGTAGACGTGATGCAGGTGCAGCTTCACGGTGCCTTCCGTGATGAACAGCCGCTTTCCAATCTGAGCGTTGCTGAGGCCTGTAGCTGCCAGGCGCGCCACCTCAATCTCACGCGCGGTCAACACTGAAGACAGCTGCTCGATCGCCGCTTCGCGATTCAGCAGTTCCTCCATCGCGCGCCCAGCCAGTTGCGTTTCGACCCATCGTCCGCCGCTATGCACCTTGCGCACTGCATCCAGCAGCAGGCGCGGCGCCATCTCCTTCAGGACGACGCCCTGAACACCGAGGCGAATGGCATCCAGCACCTCTCGTTCGTCGACTGCGGCCGTCAAGACCACGACGCGAGTCGTGGCACGGTCCTTCTTCAGGTCCCGCAGCACGGCCAGGCCATCCATGCCGGGCATCCTGAGATCGAGCACCAGGACATCGGGGTGATGGAGTCGTACGTCAGCCAGGGCGGATGCGCCATCGCTGTGGCACCCAATGACCTCGAAATCAGGCGAGCTCTGAAACAACTGCTCAAGGGCAGTCAGGACGAGCGGATGATCGTCCGCCAACACGACTCGAATCGGCATTTTTGGGGAATTGAAGGCAGCCGCGGGAACCATTTTGCGCGCGCAACTCAGCGGTGTCAACGCCGCTGGTGGCTGGTGAGACGACTTGACGACAAGGGCCTATACCTTCAGCGGCATATCAAACATAACCCTCGTTGAATTGAGTTGCACGGTTTGCACGACTCATACTGTCGCGCTGGCTCTGAATTCATTTCGAGACAGCAGACGGGGGCCGTCGCATTGACGTCCATCGTCGAAAGAGCCCGGGCTCCCCCCCGGGCTCTTTTTTTGCCGGCGCAAACTTACAGATCTGTTGTCGCAGCAGCTTAAGGCCGAAACCATCGGCGCCATAGCGACGCGAACCCGCCAGCAGACGGAGCGCTCTCGCTGACCGGCGGCGCGGTCCCGACTGGTGCGATTCTGGACTGGAAACCATCGGCGCGCTGAGCAAGTTCCGCGATAATCTGTCGGCGATCCGGCCGCTCGAAATAGGCCAGCGCGGTAGTGAATTCTTCAATCCAGGCGCAGGCCGGCACAGGCCGGTCATTCTGCTCCACGAGCTGACGGAGCTCCGCGGGCGCTGATCCGCCCCCAATCAGTTGCCTGAGAAGCTGCGCCGCTTGTCGAACGGGATTCGTGGCAATGGGACTGCCTGGCAAGATGGTAAGTCTGCCATCTGAGCCGAAGCTCAGATGCTCGAGGTCGGGTGTGACAAGGGTGCCGTGAGCGCTCCTCACCTGGTCGGCGACCTCGAGGACCACTGCCACCGCTTCAGGCCAGGTAATCGGAATGCCTATGCGGAGTAAACCGGCGAGCGTTAGGGCATCTAGACTATGCATCCGAACCCCGCCAAGGGGACTGCACCGATTGTACCGGATGGCCGCCGTGCGGGACGCTCCGTGAGCAGAACCAGCCTCAGCCGCGTCGCCCCGAGCCGTGCGGACTGGGTCATCACGGGTGGCCGAGTGGCCCTCGCCCTGTCTTCGCTGCTCGGATTCTGGTTTGGTCCGCTTGAATCACCGTGGTCCAACACCGCGACGCTCACGCTTCTGGTGCTCTATGCCATCCACGCCTGCGTCCTGTTCTTTCTGCTTCGGATGCCGTGGGTGGCCCCGCGAACCTGGCCGCTGGCCACCCACTTGATCGACCTCGCAGTGTTTTCGCTGCTGATGTTCTTTACGCAGGGACCCACGAGTCCGTTCTTCGTGTACTTCGTGTTCTCAGTCGTCTGCGGGACGCTCCGGTGGGGCACGTTCGGTGCTTTTTGGACCGCAGTCATTGCGATCTCGGTGTTTCTGTCATTTGGCGCGTATGACGCCCGAGTCCTTGCCGACCCCGCCTTCGAGGTTTACGGCTTCCTCTTGGGTGCCATATGCCTCGCTGTCGTGGCCACACTGATCGGTTACCTCGGTTTACATGGGGAGCGCGCGCATCGCGAGGTCGCTACGCTTGCCGGGTGGCCGCAAACGGTGGGAGGTGAGAGGCAAGCCGTGGTCCGTGATGCGATGGGCCGTGTTGCGGCGGCGTTGCGGGCGCGACGCGTCGTGCTTGTCTGGGAGCAGCCAGAGGAGCCGTCAACCAACGTGGTCATGTGGGAGGCCGGCGCCTTTGAATGGACGCGCGAACCACCAGGGCTCCTGGAGTCCTTTCTGACGCCGAGGGCCGCGACTGAATCCGTTCCGGCGCGCCTGGATCTCTCTGCTGCACCCTCGTGGGTTGTGCGTGGCCAGGGCGCCAATGGCGAACTGTTTTTCCTCGACCCACGACGGCTGACGGCCGACGAGATGGCGCTTGGCGAAGTCGCCGCGCGGCTCACGGCTGCGACGCTGGACAGCCTGTACTTGCTGACGCGGCTGCGAGAGGCCGTCGCATCCGAGGAGCGCGTGCGCCTCGCCCGAAACCTTCACGACAGCGTTCTGCAGTCTCTCACTGGCGTCGCGCTGCAGCTACAAACGGCCCGCCAATTGCTCGATCGGAACCCTCGTGGTGCGCTTGCCCGTTTTCGAGAAATGCAGGAGACGCTGGCCGCTGAGCAGCACCGTCTGCGCAATTTCATCAAAGAGCTTCGGCCGTTTCCGTCAACTGACCAAATCGATCGAACCGGATTTGGGGGGCGCCTCGCAGATCTCTGCGACCGCATTCAGCAGCAATGGGGAATGCGGGTGGAGCTCGTGACCCAAGACGAAGATCACGCCAGCTTTGCCGCCCTACACAAGGACATTTCCTATCTCGTGAACGAAGCCCTCATCAACGCCGCGCGCCACGCGCAAGCGTCTTGGGTTTCGGTAGACCTCGCGGCACGAGACGGGGACGTTCGGATTGAAGTCGTCGATGATGGGCACGGGTTTCCATTCTCAGGGCGGTACGATCTCGACGCCCTGGTCCGGATGAAGACCGGTCCTGACTCCCTCAAGGACCGTGTGCTCGACTTGTCCGGCCAGCTCGAAATCGACTCCAGCCCCCAGGGCGCCCGGCTGATAATGACGCTCCCCATCCACCGGCCCGCCACCCGTGCACCGGCATCGGCCGACTAAAAAGGCTCCGCTAAAGCCTAGAATGGCAGGCGCCGATAAATTTAATAGCGGATACTAGATACCCAAAACGTTAGAGGACCCTCGATGGCGACGACGGAACTTCAAGACCACTACGAGACGCTGCAAGTCAGCAAGAACGCAGACACCGATACGATTCAGCGTGTCTTCCGCCTGCTGGCGCAGCGCTATCATCCTGACAACCAGGAGACAGGCAGTGAGGAGCAGTTTCGCCAGATTCACGAGGCGTACCTCGGTACTGAACGATCCCGAAAAGCGCGCGAAGTACGACATCCGTCACGAAACATTCCGGCAAGAACGATGGAAGTTCGTGGCGCATGGCTCGCCTGACGACAACGATTTTGGACTCGAACAGCACACGCGGTTCGTCGTCCTCGAGATTCTTTACAGCCGCCGCAGGACTGATCCCAACCGCCCCTCGTTATCGCAGCGCGAACTCGTGGAGCTCACGGGCCGACCGCGCGAACATCTCGAGTTCACGCTTTGGTATCTGTCGCAGCGGAAGATGGTGTCGCGGGACGACCAATCGAGTCTCATCATCACCGCGGATGGTGTGGATTTCGTCGAGCAGAATTCGCAGGTGAAGCACAATCGTCTGCGGCTCGTCGAACACCGCTAGCGGGCTTGTCGAGCGCTATCCAGAGTCTAACCTCCGGCGACGCTTCTCGACTTGGTGGACGCGTCAAGCTCCCGTTGCTTGCGTCTCAGCCTCTCCAGCGCTTCGAGCGACGCGCGTTCCGCGCTGTCGGCCTCGCGTAGTGCCTGCATGCTGCCTGCCTTCAACGCATCGATTCGAAGCTGCCAGCTCTTCTCGCGCAACCGGAGGAATTCCTCAGCGTCCGTGACAAGAGGCTGATGCTCGACGCCCACGTCATCCAGCGCTTCGATACGAACTCTAGCCTCCTGGAGCTGCGGCATGATCGTTTCACCGATCAGATCGGTGAGGGCCCGTACTCCGAGGCGGCCCTTTCGAAATCGATCGACCGCTGATCTATACGGCCCGATCGTCCGGTCTTCGATTGCCACGACCTCGGCGATCTGCGGCCCGACGTCAACGAATCCGCGAAGGGGCCAGGCAACGGCCACCATGACGACGGCAGAAACCGCCAGGGCCATCGCCGTGGGACGCAACTCGGCTTGACGTTCGCCGACATCCCGTGTGAGCACGAGGCCAATCGCCAATCCCACCATGAGCCCGGTGAGGTTGGGTCGGCTCGCCAAACCGTCGGTCGCGAAGGTGTACAGAAGGAAAATCGCTGCTGTAGGAGCCAGCGATCTGAACGCCATCAGCGGAATGGCTATCCCGGTGCGCCGTGTCTGACTCCACAGCGTCGCCGCCAGCAGAAGGCCGTAAATCCCGAAGATTGCCCCGGTAGCCCCGCTGTCAACAACAAGTGGCATTTCGGAGATGGTGACGAGGTTTGCGAGCGTGCCAGCGATGATGTAGACACACGCGAACGTGACAGATCCAACAAGGCGTTCGACCATCCGTCCCAATTGGGCGAGGCCAGCAAAGGTGGCCAGCAGATGCAAGATGCCACCGTGAACGAAAGTGGCAGTTACAACCCGCCACCACTCGCCGTTGGTCGTGCGCCAACCAAGATTGGCGCCCCAGGCGACGAGTGTGGTCGGTGCGCTGATCGCGCCTGACCCGAAGAGCATGAAGATGAAGACCGCCGCGTTAATTCCGACGATGGTCGGCGTGACAATCGCCCATGGGGTGCGCGCGCGGAGGGCTTCGCGGAACGGCGCTGTCGCCACGTTGCACAGCTCTCGCTCGGCGTACCACGGCTGCAAGTGGACGTGCGCAGCCGCCACTACTCGCGTCCGGTCGTCGGGTGTGGTCACCATGTAGGCAACCCCGCCAATGACCATCACCACAAAGAGGAGTATGAGCACTAACGTCCCGTGTCCAAGACCCGTGCCGGGTCCCCTCGCGACGATCACGGCCCATTCCTGGGGATTTGGTCAGCAGGCCCAAATCGCGATTTCAAGACTTGGACCGCCGATACACTATCGTCAGATCGGTCATGGGCCCAGTCGGTGGCCAGAGGCCAAGGGCCAGAGCCAGGCGGCATCAACCGATAGGTTTGGTAATGGGTCAGGGGAAATCCACGAGGCTCGGCGTGGTGATGATCACCGCGGTGGGGGTGTTTGTCTCGGTGATCCTGGTTACGTCTGGGACGGCACGCGCGGCCTGGCAGGAGATCGCCCAGTTTCTCAGCCTGCTGGGTGACCCGGAACCGGCGTCGGCGAACGTCCTGTCCGAGCACGAGATCGAAGTGCTGGATGCGATGGCGCCTCAGAATCAAGCGGAGCTGCTGCTCGAGCGTTCAATCAATCACTACCGGGGTGCCAACGAGCAAATCCTGGCTCGCGTGGACGCATGGCGAGGACACATCAAGATCGAGGACCGGCTCGACATGTTGTTCGTGACGGCACTGAACTCAGGAGATCTGCGCGTCCGGGCGGCCGCCATTGAGGTCAACATGGCCGGCCGCAACCTCGTGAAGGATTCGTCGATGGTGGATCGACTCGAACCCTCGGCGCGGACCGGCGAACAGGGCCCGCGCGCGAACGCATTGTGGGACATCGGACTGCTGGGCAATCGCGGTATCGAGTCCGAGCGAGCCGCCGAGATCCTTCTGGCGTCAATCCACGATCCGAACGAGAACATTCGCTACTGGGCTGTCGAGGGGCTGGCGTATCTGGGGACCGACGCGGTTATTGCCCCCCTGCTCGACGTGTTTCACGACGATCCGTCACCGTTGATTCGCGAACGGGCGGCGTGTGGATTGGCACAGTCGGGGATGTTGAGCGAGCGGCAGCGTCGGACTGCCGTGCCGCGCCTGCTCGATTTCGCCGAGGATCCCGCGCTCGACGATCAGACGCGCAAATGGGTATATCAGGCCCTGCGCGACATCACGGGTCAGAGCCTGCCCCACGAACCTGGTGCATGGAGGGGCTGGTACGCGCGCGCCGACGATCGCGGCTGGAATCCAGTCACGCGCGACCGGTAGCCGTCCCTCCGACTCGCCTAGAAGGTGCGGCTGATCACGAACTGAAAGATCGCGCGCGAGTCGAGCTGCCGATTGTCGAGATGACGATACAACGCCAGCTTCACTTCGGCCTGCACGTTGACGCCCTTACCCAAGCCGCGGTCTTGTTAGGGCATACGCGTCTGAGACGTGTGTCCGACGATTCCGATAAGAAGACAAGAACTTGCCTTCTGGGCTTTTTCGAATCGGGACACTTTCACTCACGTCAGCGGCCTTCGGGCCGCGAGGGCTCACTCACATCTGTGGTCATCTGTGCGTATCTGCGCCATCTGCGTTAGGTCTTTCGTTCTGCGTAATCTGTGGGCTACAAGCGAACGTTTTTGAGTCGCAGCGCGTTGAGGATCACAGACACCGAGCTGAAGGTCATCGCCGCGCTGGCGATCATCGGGCTGAGGAGCACGCCAAAAGCCGGGTAAAGTACGCCAGCGGCCACCGGAACGCCGAGCGCGTTGTAAACAAAGGCAAAGAACAAGTTCTGCCGGATGTTGCGCATGGTCGCTCGACTGAGTCGTCGCGCGCGAACGATCCCTCGGAGATCGCCCTTCACCAGCGTGACATCCGCGCTCTCCATCGCCACGTCCGTGCCCGCGCCCATCGCAATGCCTACATCCGCTTGTGCAAGTGCCGGCGCGTCGTTGATGCCGTCACCGGCCATCGCCACGCGCTCACCGCGCGACTGGAGTCGTTTGATCGCCTCGGTTTTCTGATCCGGCAGCACGTCCGCTTCGAGTTCGTCGATCCCGATCGACCGCGCGACAGCTTCTGCCGTCGTGCGGTTGTCTCCCGTGACCATGACGATCTTGACGCCTTCCTGAGCGAGTTGCCGGATCGCCTCGGCCGTCGTCTCCTTGACAGGATCTGCGACGCCAACGAGACCCGCCGGCTCGCCGTCGATGGCCGCCAGCATCACGGTCTGACCGTCACGGCGGAGCGCATCAGCCCGCTCGAGCAGGCGCTCCGAATCGACGCCCAGGTCCTCGAAATATCGAGCGTTTCCGATCGCCACGGTGCGTCCATCCACCACGCCCGTCACACCCTTACCGGTATCGGACCGAAAGTCTCTCACTTCGACGAGGGCGATCTGGCGTTCACGAGCGCCGGCCACCACAGCTGCCGCGAGTGGATGTTCGCTGACGTGTTCGAGACTCGCGATAAACCGCAGCAGCGTCTTCTCGTCAAAAGGCGGAAGCGGCTCCACCGTAACAAGTTTTGGTTTGCCTTCTGTGAGCGTGCCTGTCTTGTCGACCACGAGTGTGGTGACTTTCTCCAGGACTTCGAGCGCCTCGGCATTACGTAGCAGCACTCCGAGCTCCGCGCCGCGCCCGGTGCCAACCATGATCGACATTGGTGTCGCGAGGCCGAGCGCGCACGGGCACGCGATGATCAATACGGCCACTGCGTTGACGAGTGCGTGGGCAAGACGGGGCTCAGGTCCGTATGCAGACCACACGGCGAACGTGACGATTGCGATAACGATGACGATCGGCACGAACCAGCCAGACACGTGGTCCGCCAGCCGTTGGATCGGCGCCCGAGACCGCTGCGCCTCGCTGACCATACGAACGATTTGCGCGAGCAACGTGCCGCTGCCAACACGCTCGGCCGTCATGACGAACGTGCCCGTGTTGTTGACGGTGCCGCCGGTCAACTTTGCGCCCGAGGTCTTCTCGACAGGAATAGGCTCACCCGTCACCATCGACTCGTCTACGGTCGTCGAGCCCTCCAGCACGACGCCATCGACAGGTACGCGCTCACCCGGTCGAACCCGAAGCTGGTCGCCGACATGCACATGTGCGAGCGGAATGTCTTCTTCGCGCTTGTCGGCGGTGATTCGTCGCGCGGTCTTGGGCGTCAGCCCCAGCAGCTTCTTGATGGCGGCGCTCGTTCGACTACGGGCGCGAAGCTCCAGCACCTGCCCGAGCAGCACGAGCACGACGATGACGGCAGCCGGCTCGAAGTACACCGTGACCGCATCGCCCATCCGAAACGACGTTGGGAAGAGTCCAGGCGCGACAGTCGCCACGACACTGAAGGCGTACGCCGCACCCACGCCAAGCGCAATCAGCGTGAACATGTTCAGGTGACGGCTGACGACCGACGCCCAGCCTCGCTGGAAGAACGGCCACCCTGCCCACAACACGACTGGTGTCGCAAACGCGAATTCGATCCAATTGACCAGTCTCGGTGGAATCAGATGGTGAAGCGGTTGTCCAGGAACGAACTCGGCAAACATGAAGGCCAGAATCGGCGCCGTCAGCGCGAGCGACCAGCGGAACCGCCGCGCCATGTCGTCGAGCTCTTCGTTCGGCTGATCCTGGAGGGTGACTGTGACCGGCTCCAGTGCCATGCCACAAATCGGGCACGTACCGGGACCCGTCTGCCGGATCTCCGGGTGCATCGGGCAGGTGTATTCCGCTTGCGGATCTGCAGCCTTCGAATCCATTCAAGCGATGGGCGGAAGCGCGCTGACCGCGCCTCCGCCCGAAACCTCACGTCCGCATTACTTCGGCCAGGAGCCCCAGATCGCTTGCATGCCCGCGTGGTCGACTGCCAACGGGGTATGGCGGATCCCCGCATACACCGGATTCAGAACGGCTCTCGGCGGCGGGCCGAAGTGCCCGAGACCCAGCGAGTGGCCGTTCTCGTGGAGCGCGACCGTTTCGACATCGATGCCCGGTAACAGGACGTTGATGCCCCATGGATTGCCGGCGCGATCGCTTCCCGGGTCACCGAACGTGTTGTTGTAGTAAACCTCGTTTAGTGCCGTGTCGAGGTACTGATCTCCGTTGATGTCGGTTGGCACACCGTCCTCATCGACGAAGATGAACGTCACCGAGAACGCGAGAATGCCACGGCCCCCGCCTGGACCGCCGACGGCCTCGAAAAAGGCCCGCGGCAACCAGCCGGCATTGGTAATGTCGGCCAGGAACGGATTGCCGAAGCCGCCGAACCCGAAGAAGGAGTCGAAGATATCGGGGTCGGCACCGGAGTCGGCGCGCTTGACGAGGTCTACCTTATTGAACGCGTTTTCCGCCTGCCACGTGTCGAACGCCCGATCGATGGCCGTCTCGGTCTGCGCGTTCGTCAGGCCGCTGAGCGTCGCTCCGTCGCTCTGATCGACCAGGTACGTGATGTTGTCACCGTCGGCCAGACGCCTGGGATCGCCCGCAACCCAGTGCGCACCTGACTGATGGATGCGATTGCTCGGACGGCCCTGGCCGATCGTGAAGAACTCGATCTGCTCGACAGCCATCCGCACACGTGACGCTTGCAATTGCTGGTTGACTGCTTGCATCAAACCCAGGACATGAGGATCGCCCTGGCCAGACTGGGAGTACGTAGTGCCGCCACCTAGAACAAAAATCGATAGGGTGGCCACTAGCGCAATGACCTTCCTCATCGAACCTCCTTGAGTTGGGGAGAGTTGGTTGTAGTTTGTTGGTCTGATCGAACCTCCTTCAGTTAGGAGAGCGGATTGTAGCTTGCTGCCTAGCGGAGTGTCATGCTCGACGGTAGCGTTGCAACAGCAGTGTTCACGCGAGGTGCATCCCCTGGGTCAGTCCATGCGAAAATGACCTCCTTCCCGGTTCCAACCATCCTCGGGTAGCCACTCGCGCGACCAGCGTTGATTGCTGAGACGGCCATGGCGGCACCTTTTTTCCCAGAGGGCAGCACCCTTCGCACCATGAATCGAGCTCGATTGTCAGCAAATTCGATCCACGTCGCGAGAGCTGAGCCGTCGGATAGCAGCTGGACGTCGACACGCCCGAGCGCGCTCGTCTGGTCGAGTCGAATCGGTGTTCCGAACGACGCGCCCGCATCGGATGAGAACGCCGCATACGCATGCCCATCGTCTCCTTTGGCCGCAAACCACGCGATTGCAATCGTGCGTCCCTCTGCGCTCAATGCCGGACCGTTGACAGGGCAGGCAGCAATGCGCCAGCCGTCGTTGTGAACAGGCACAGGAGTCGTCCATTTGCCGGCAACGAGACGCGAGACATAGATGTCACGAATCTCATCGGGGCTGCGATCGCGATACGCGATGATCGGACCTTCTGCTGTCACCGCGACTGCGGTCGGGCAGCATTCGCACACGCGCGAGTCAACGGGCATTTCCCCGGTTTGTTTTCCTGTCCGATCAAACGTCGCTCCGCGCACGCTCATCTCTCCGCCACCACCGTGTCCGTCATGACCGGCCTTCATGGCGCGTCCATCAAGCCAGACGAGGCCCAGACCGGCGCCGGGCATCTGGAAGAGCGACGCAAACCCGTGTTCGGTCTGCGTCCCGTCGTGGTGCGGGGTGATCGATGGCGCCCAGGTCTTCCCGTCGTCGGTCGATCGCGAGAGCCGCACGTCGTAGGCGTAGGTGCTCGGGCCGCTTTTCTGCAGCCAGTGTCCGTACAAAGTTCCGTCAGCAAGACGGATCACTGACGGCACGTCGGCCCAATTGACAAACCAGTTCGTGCCCGACGCAACCGCACGCGCGTCAGTCCAGCCGTTACCGCGCCGCTCGGCGAACTTCAGTGTCGCGGTGTCGCCGGCTCGCTCAATCCAACTGAGAAGAGCGCCGCGATCCGACACGGTCAGCTGGGGCTGTGCGCTGCCGGCCGGGGCAGGCGATGTCAGCGGTTCAATCTTGAGGGTCCACTCTGGCGGAGACGACTCGATGATGCGCACCAAGACAAGGACTGCGCAGCAAACCGTCAGTCCGGACGTGATGAGCTTCGGCATGCCGCCATCATAGCGCTCTGTCGCGTGGTACTCTAATTGGTGATGCGAATGGCCGCGCTGCTGGTGTCGTTGGCGCTGATTGCTCCGTCAGTGGCGCGACTGGTCTGCGACGTCGGCTGCGTGCATGCCGATCCTCATGTCACGTTGGCCGCGTCCGATGAGGGTTGTCATCAGGAGCGGACGTCAAGCCGACCGAATCTGGCCGTGACAAGTACGGATGATGGGTGTCACGCCGACAACGACGCGGTTGCGTCCGCAGTCGCAACCGAACGGCAGGCGGTCAAGGAAGCTCTGCTCGTTGTTCGCCTCCAGCACGCACTAATCGCGAACCGTACTACTCGCCCCCTCAATCACTGGAACTCCTCGCTCTCACCGCCCGCTATCGTCCTAATCACGACACAGCTGCGGATCTGATTCGTCCCTCGTCCTCCAGCAACCGAACTCTTTTCCTCAAGTGGAGTCAGACGATGTACGCGGACTGTGTCTGCTTTCGTATGGTGACAGCTTGTTTTGTGACGGCTGTCCTCTGTTTTGCCGCTGCACCAGTGCATGGGCAGTCGACCACTCATCAGCACGAGCCTTCGCAGCCCGTTACTGCGACCCAGCAAGGCGGGCATCAGCACCCGACGCCGGTTCAGAAGCCGGTGGACGATCACGCACAGCACCAATCGGCGGGTATGGCGATGTTTCCTTCGCGCGAGTCCTCGGGCACGGCATGGCTCCCGGCCTCGTCGCCGATGTACGGCATCCAGAAACAGGCGGGAGGATGGGAGGTGATGGCGCATGGCAGCGCCTTCGCCCAGTTTCTATATGAAAGCGGCGATCGCGGGAGCGACCAGTTCGGCAGCATCAACTGGGTGATGGGAATGGCCCGACGCGAAGTCGCGGGCGGGCGTTTCGGCCTACGCGGGATGTTCAGCCTCGAACCACTGACGATTCGAGGATGCGGCTACCCGGATCTCTTGGCGAGCGGAGAGATCTGCGATGGCGAAGGCATTCACGATCGACAGCACCCCCACGATCTGTTCATGGAGCTCGCGGGTGAATACGATCGTCCGCTTCGGGACACGCTGCGGTTGCAGATCTACGGCGGTGTCGTGGGTGAGCCTGCGCTCGGCCCCGTCGCGTATCCGCATCGCTTGTCGGCAATGCCGAATCCGCTCGCGCCCATCTCTCATCATTGGCTCGACGCCACCCACATCACTTTCGGTGTCGTCACGGGCGGTGTATACGACGAACGATGGAAGGCCGAGGCGTCTGTGTTCAATGGCCGTGAGCCGGACGACGAGCGTGGCAATTTGGATTTAGCCGCGATGGATTCATATTCGGGCCGATTGTGGTTCATGCCAACCCCGGCGGTTGCTCTCCAGGTGTCAGCAGGTCACTTGAGCGAGGCCGAAGCCGCACACGACTCAAGCTCGCGAGTGGAGGTCGATCGCATCACGGCGTCTGCAACGTTCCACCGGTCGATGGGTGCCGAGAGCTTCTGGGCATCCACGGTCGCCTGGGGCCGGAATGTGGAGGACGCCGAGGCGACCGATGCCCTTCTGGTCGAGACGAACCTGACGTTACGAGAAACCGACTCGTGGTTCGGACGATTCGAGATCGCCCGCAAGCCAGGAGGCGATCTCGACATTCACGATACGCAGGAGATCTTCACGGTTGCGAAGCTTCAAGCCGGCTACGCCCGCTACTTCGCCGAGTGGCGCCGGCTCAAACCTGGGCTGGGTGGCAGCATCTCAGCCGGGATCGTGCCGCGCGCTCTGCAGCCGACCTACGGTAATCGCGTCAACATGGGGTTGGGGGTGTTCGTGACGTTACGTCCGACCGCCCACCAAATGTAGAGGACGGCGATAGACTGAGTTGTTATGAAAGCGGTCCTCAAGGCGTTTGCGCTCCTCGTCGCCCTGCTTGGCGTGCTGGCAGCCTTGGCGGGGTTCTACATCGTCAACACGGGGGTCAGCGCCCGCGACGAGCCAGGTCCGATTGAAACGGCGCTGGCGCGCAACGTGCGCGGCCTGGCAATCGGACGGCACGCGCGAAACCTGCAGAACCCCATCGCGCCATCACCCGAAATCATCGCGGCCGGCCGCGCCCACTTCGCCGATCACTGCGCGACCTGTCATGCCAACGACGGTGGCGGCGATACAGCCATGGGGCGTGGTCTGTTTCCCAAGCCACCCGACATGCGGCTCGCGCGCACGCAGGAGCTGACCGACGGCGAGTTGTTCTACATCATCGAGAACGGCGTGCGATTCACCGGGATGCCTGGCTGGGGCACGGGGGAACCGTCCAGTGAGCAGGCGAGCTGGCATCTCGTGCATTTCATACGGCACTTGCCCGATCTCACTGAGGAAGAGATGACGGAGATGGAAGGCCTGAATCCCGCAACGCCGGATGAAGTGCGGCAGCGAATTCTGGAGGAACAGTTTCTCGCGGGCAGTGGTCCCGAGCCGCCGAAGGCGCCGACTCCTCACAAGCATTGACGAGATCAGGGCTCAGGCTTCAGGCCTCAGGGCTCAGAAGGGGCTCAGAGCATTAGGCGATAGTGATCGAGCTCGTTACGGGTGACTCGGAGGAGACGTCGCCAAACCAGCAGATCTGCTCATCGACCATATCGAACTGCAATCGGTACTGACCGGGTTCGATATCAGGAGGCACGGCGATCGTCGCGTGCACATTTATCGTCTCTCCCGGATGCACATCGCACGGAAGGAAGGTGCGACCGATTGTGTCGGTGAGCAGCCGCCCCTTGGCGGTCAGCAGCTTGCAGCCGAGAGTCACGAATCCACCTCGACGCCGGGGTGAGGCATCCCAGATAGTGTCGCCAGAATTCAAGGCGCTGACTGACACTGTGAATTGACCACCGCGTTTGACGACGCTTGTGACATCAACAACCAGCAATGCGCACCGGAGGACGCCAGGATGTCGAGAACTTGTCGGTCGGACGCCGTCACGCTCCAACATCACATACGGTTGTCGCCGCTGAAGGACATCCATGACGCCACGAGGCGTGAGATGAGGTCGGGGATGCCGACCCGGAAAGATACAAGTCAATTTCCTCCAACGGAAGAAGCCGCAGCGGCGACTGCAGGGTGGCGGAGAGCATCGCATGTTTGAAACCACGCTCTTTCGCCATCTTCAAGAACGCCATTACGTCGAACGCCTGATCGTTCTCCCCGTGCTCGCGGATGGCCCGCCGCGTTTCATCAGTGTCTAAGTGATCTAATCCGGGTTCGGCGAACACTGCGCGGCAGCCGGATTTCAGAACCCGCGCAAGCTCCGACAGACCAATCGTCAGGTTCGACACATGGTGTAACACGTTCATGCCAAGCACGCCATCGAATGAAGCCCCGGCGAAGGGCAAATGCTCTGCAAGCCCCTGTACCGTTTCGACCGTTCCCTCTATACGCGTGCTGTCGAATGCGGCGCGCCCGCGATTGTTCCGCAGGGCCTGGAAATCAGAGTCAACGGCGACGACGTCATAACCCAGACGGGCGAGCATCTCCGAGGCAAACCCGGGACCGGCGCCAAGGTCAAGGACCCGGTCACCAGGACGGCAATCCAGAAGCAGGAGCAGAGTCGAAAGATCGAACAACCGCCTGATCCCGAGGTCGTGTGTTGCCGGGCAGACCGGAAAAAGGCCTGCGGCAAAGACATCGCGCGCCTCATACGCCGCTCGAGGCAAAGGATTTGAAATCGGCATGAGCAGTGTGGAGAGCTGCCGAGTCCCGATGGTAGCACCCAGGACACTCTCACGCTGAACGTTCGTCATCTGGCGGTTGGCGTGATCGCGTCGAGGTG
Source organism: uncultured Acidobacteriota bacterium (assembly GCA_963846425.1). Lineage (GTDB taxonomy): Bacteria > Acidobacteriota > Vicinamibacteria > Vicinamibacterales > UBA2999 > JACCSI01. The sequence goes on from CAWJVW010000005.1 coordinate 2,393,036, forward strand.
TCCGGCGCCCTTCAATCCGACATAGTCGTACTTCAACCGGTACACTTCGTCCTTCAATGCCTCTTCGAATGTGATGAACGACCACCCGTCGTCACGGAAACGCTGAAGGAGGTCATCGAGATAGAGAGAGTTCAGGTAGTTCATGTGGAGCAGGAGCACCTGCTTGACGGCACGCCCCATTCTCGCCCGGCCTTTCGCATCGTAATACGCCGCCGCCTCCGACATGTGATCGAGGTATTCGTCGCGAACGTCCATCGCGCGCCCCTCAGCCTTCGCGTCCACGAGCCGCTGGTTGTACAGATAATCGTTGTTGTCGATCGTGACCGGTGCAACGACAATCCCGCGCGAGGTCAGCCAGCTCAGTACCGCATCCCGCTTCTCTATCGTGTTCCCCTGTCGCAGGAACGGATAGCGGAAGTACTGCCTGCCCTTCAACCACGGCTTGATCGCCTCTTCACCCTTCTGAATGTCCAGGATGTAGTCCTCGGCAGAAACGACGCCAAGATCTTGGTGGGAGAAGCTGTGGCTGCCGACGAAATGGCCGGCTCGGACGACGGCGTCAACCAGGCTGCGGTTCGAGTCTGTCACTGACCGACCGATGACGAAGACTGTCGCCTTGACGCGGTGCTTGTCGAGCATCGCCAGCACGCGAGTGACCGCTTTGCGTTGCTCCGCAATCGTCAGGTTCCGTGCGTAGCCGAAGGGCAGATCGTCGAACGTGATCGCCATTTGCTTCGGCTCTTGTCCATGCACGAGCGTCGCTATCGCGAACAGCGCAATCAGAAAACTCAGCATTCGAGTTAGTGTGCAGGCAGGCACCGTCAGACCTCTCGGGCGACAAAACGCATTCACATGGCGGCCGCGGGCGGAACACCTTCACCGCGCCTGTCGAACACGCGCTTCGCCTTACCAATCGATCGCTCAATGACGCCGGGATTGCAGACCGACACCGACGCAGTTACGCCGACATAAGACTTGATTCGACGCTGGAGATCTCTCGCGGCCTCGTCCCGGACGGTTGCAACATTGGCCACCTGCGGGTCGAGTTCAACGATCACCTCGAGATGGTCGAGCGCACCTTCGCGGCGCACTTCGAGAATGTAATGCGGCGCCACGTATGATTGGCCGACGATGAGCTCTTCGATCTGCGATGGAAACACGTTCACGCCCCGGATAATCAGCATGTCGTCCGTGCGCCCCATCACCTTCGCCATTCGTCGCATCGAACGCGCTGTCGGCGGCAACAGCTTCGTTCGATCTCTCGTGCGATAACGTATGACTGGCAAAGCTTCTTTCGTCAAGGACGTGAAGACCAGCTCGCCGACCTCGCCATCGGGGAGCACCGCACCTGTCTCCGAGTCTACGATTTCAGGAAAGAAGTGATCTTCCCAGATTACTGCTCCATCTTTGGCTTCGATGCACTCGCACGCAACTCCTGGCCCGATCACTTCTGACAGCCCGTAGAGGTCGACGGCGTCGATGTCGACCCGCTGCTCGATCTCACCACGCATCGCCTCGGTCCATGGCTCGGCACCAAAGATGCCGATCCTCAGCGAGCAGGTGCGCGGATCGACTCCCTGTCGAATGAATTCCTCGCAGATATTCAGCATGTACGAGGGCGTCACCATGATCACGTCGGGGGCGAAATCGATGATGAGCTGCACCTGCTTCTCGGTCTGCCCGCCGGACATCGGCACCACGGTACAGCCCAGTCTTTCTGCGCCATAGTGCGCGCCCAGGCCGCCCGTGAACAGGCCATAGCCGTACGCCACGTGCACGATGTCTCCCGGACGTGCGCCAGCGGCCCGGATCGAGCGGGCCATCAACGATGCCCACGTCTCGATGTCGCGCGCTGTGTAGCCGACGACGGTTGGCTTTCCCGTCGTGCCGCTGGAGGCGTGCACGCGGACGACCTGGCGTCGTGGCACGGCAAACAGGCCGAACGGATAGCCTTCCCTGAGATCTTGCTTCGTGGTGAACGGGAAGCGTGCGAGATCGGCGAGTGTGCGCAGATCGTCAGGGTGGGCGCCGACCGCTGTGCACTTCTTCTGGTACTGGGGCACGTGGTCATACGCGTGGCGAACCGACCACTTGAGTCGTTCCAGCTGGAGGTGTTCGAGTTCGTCCCGGCTCGCCCGCTCAATCGGCTCGAGATCGGCAGCCGCTTGTCGTCTTTTGGTCATGTTTCATCACTGTCCTCGCGCCGCACGTGACGCGCGATGGTCGGCCATCGCGTCCAAGTGCTCCGGCGACACCGTCGAGAGCTGCTGATACTCGAAGTAGGTCTCGACGAATTGGGTGAAGGATGTATCGAACGCCATGTTGGTCAGCTTCTTGGTCAACCGCGTGGACGTCCAGGCCATGGATAGGATTCGATCCGTGAGTTCGGCGACTTTGGCGTCGAAAGAGCTTGCGTCGACGACCCACTCAACGAGGCCCCACTCCTTCGCCACGGCGGCATCGACGATGTCGGCGGCCAACGCGAGTCGTTTCGCGCGGCCGATGCCAGCATGCCGGGCAATTCGCCACATGCCGATGCCCGGAATGATGCCTTCTCTCACGGCCGTGATTCCGAAGCGGGCATCGTCGCGCGCGACGCGCAGATCGCAGGCAAGGGCAATCTGGAGGCCGCCACCGATGCAGTGTGAGTGGATCGCCGCGATGACGATCGCATCCAGTGCTTCCAGCTTGCGAAGCGCCGTTTCCCAGTTCTGAAAGAACGTCATGGCGATCTCGCCCTGGGAGAGCGCGGTGACATCAATGCCGCTGCAGAACGCGCGGCCCGCGCCGCGGACGACGACGACTCGGAGGTCTTCGTTGCCTGCAAGGTCATCGACAATCGTGTTCAGATCGCGTGCCCATTGCTCGTTTGCGCAGTTCAGGACGTGCGGGCGGTTGAGCATCACGGTCGCGACCCGATCGTCCACGGTCGAATACATTGTTTCAAGCTGCACGCGGCCTCCCCTTCTAGCGGCGTGAAACACACGGGACTCCTTCGGACAGGCGAAGTCTGTCACGAAAAGGGATCCTGGGTAGCTCCCAAAAACGTGCGGAGGCAGTGTGTTCGGATCGGCGGCGGCATCTGGGCCGCGTCCATACGTCCGGGCAAGCCGCACGTTGCCAAGAGCGATGGTGCGGCATCAGCGCGCGCTCGTGCGATGCAGCACGATAACGCTCACTGGCGTTCCGTTTTCGAGTGTCGTGGTCTCGATCATCGTGTTCGCATCGATGATCTCGAACTGCGACTTGAGGACGACGGTCGCGCTGTTGTTGAAGCATTGAATGGTGAGCGCCTCCGACGACAACCCGGTCCGGCCGGTCGCCACCCCATCGTCGAGCGTCGCGACGCCGCGATCAGTGCTGTCGCAGAGCGTGAGCACCGTATCCCGGCCGATCATCGAATAGGTATTGCGCGACTGCGCCAGGAAGCTGCGCCGCGCATCGCCGCCGTCGACCGGGTCGACGCCCATCCAGTAGCCATGGAACAGCCGCGCGGGCGGTTGCGAGTTCGCGCTGGCGCGATGAAACACGATCGTCGCGAACGGCGTGCCGTTCGGCAACGTAAGCTCCTCGATCATCGTGCCGGCGTCGAGCAGGCGATAGGCCGCCTTGATCGTCACTTCGGCGTTCGTGTTGAAGCAGTGGATTCGCAGATTGTCGGATGCCATCCGGTCGCGGCCGGTGCGCACGCCATCGGCGAACGTCGCGACGCCGCGGTCGGTGTCGTCGCAGAGCGTGAGTACGGTATCGCGGCCGATCAAATTGAAGGTTCCGTCCGGCTGCTGGATGACGCTGCGCCGCGAATCGCCGCCATCCACCGGGTCGATGCCCATCCAATAGCCCTGAAACGACGGCGCTCCTGGCTGCGCCCACGCCGAGGCGACCGGGATGAAGGCGAGAACGGAAAGAGTCGTGAGCACGATCCGACGCATGAATCCCCCTGTGAATGCCGCCCTGGCAGCGTGCCAGAACCCCGTCGCTTAACGGCTCGCCGCTTCTCTCGAGGACACGTCCCGTTTCTCAGCGATCACGTGCAGAACCCCGTCGAACGACTTGACAAACTTCTCGATCCCTTCTTCCTCGAGCGTCCCGTTCACGTCACGGAAATCAATTCCGCCATCGCCAAGCGCGTCCATGACACGGCGTGCGTCGCGCATCTGGCCGTCTCCCAGCCCAGGCGAGATGGTGCCGTGGTGTTCAAAGAGCTTCAAGGTCTCCGGCGGGACCGTCACGATCGTGTCCGGGCCGATGAGCGACTCCACGTACAGGACGTCCGAATACGCCGGATTCTTCGTTCCAGTACTGGCCCAGAGCAGCCGCTGCTTTCTAGCGCCCTGTGCCTCCAGCACCCGCCATCGTGCGCTATGAGTGATCTCCAGGAACGTCGCATAGGCGAGCCGCGCACTGGCGATCGCCACCTTGCCACGTAGTTCCAGAAGCGAGTCGCCCCGCGCCTGAATCCGCTTGTCGACTTCGGTGTCGACGCGGCTCACGAACACAGACGCAACCGAAGCGAGCTTGTCAATCGGCAGCCCCTGCGCGATGCGCATCTCCAGCGCAGAAAGGTACGCCTCTGCCACGGCCCGATAGTGTTCTTCCGAGAAGAGGAGCGTGATGTTGATGTTGATCCCTTCAGACAGACAGCGTTGGATGGCGGGCCACCCTTCGCGAGTGCCCGGGATCTTGATCATCACATTCGGACGATCCACTGCTCTCCAGAGCCGGCGGGCTTCGGCCACCGAGCCCTCGGTGTCACGCGCGAGTTTCGGAGAGACCTCGATCGACACGAAGCCGTCGCTGCCGCCGGTCGAATCGTAGACTCCGCGGAAGAGATCGGCCGCCTCACCGACATCCTCGATCGCGAGCGTCTCGAAGATTTCCCGATCGGTCATGGCCGATGAGGTCAGCATCGACAGCCGATCGTCGTAGTCGGCACTTCCGATCGCATGCTCGAAAATCGTTGGGTTGGACGTCATGCCACGGAGCCCTGCGTCGATCAGCGCTTGCAGCTCGCCGGAGCGCGTCATTCGTCGATGGAGATAGTCCAGCCAGACACTCTGGCCGACCTCGATAAGATCTTTCATCGTTGTGGTCATACGGTTTCTCCAATCGTGGGCCGCGTTGCGCAGACCTTACCAGTCATGGAGCATACCGAAATCTGCACTCCGTTATCACGCGATCCGGTGTAGGGTCTATGGGCGAACGCCGGGCTGAAGCCCCTACAGAGACTTCAGGAACTCGACCAGATCCGCTTTTGTGACTCGTCGCGGTTGGGAACGCGAATTGCGATGAACGAGCTGAACGAAGGAAACCCAATGGCAGAATTCGTCTCGGTCAGCAAGGCCAGCGACATATCCCCGGGCAGCCTCGTGGCGTTCGATGTCCGCGGCAAACCGATAGCCGTCGCCAACGTCGGCGGCATGTACTACGCGTTTGACGACACCTGCACTCACGAAGAGTGCTCGCTCGCCGACGGCGATCTGGCTGGCGCAACCGTCACCTGCCTATGCCACGGCGCCGAATTCGACGTCCGAACAGGCGAGGTGCTCGCGCCGCCGGCGCCGCTGCCCGTCAAGGTCTACCGCACCAGGATCGAGGGCGACGCGCTGCAGATCGAGGTGTGATGGCCCGGGCGTACGTCGTCATCGGCGCGAGCCTGGCCGGCGCGATGGCCGCGATTACGCTGCGACAGGCGGGCGCCGAAGAGGCCATCACACTGATCGGCGCTGAAAGTGAGCCGCCCTACGAGCGACCGCCGCTGTCCAAAGCCTACCTGCGCGGCGAAATACCGTTCGACAAGGCGCTGGTGCGGCCTTCAGGGTTTTACGAGGAACATCGGATCGAGACGATCCTCGGGACCCGCGCGACGCGAATTGATCCGTCCTCCCGCTTCGTCGAGCTGGAGGATGGTCGCCGTGTTTCGTTCGACGCGCTCCTCATCGCCACGGGTGGGCGCAATCGACGTATCACCGTCCCCGGGAGCGATCTCAAAGGTATCTACAGTCTCCGCACGGTTCAGGACGCGGATCGTATTCGGGCCGAGATCGTTGCAGGACGTCGGGCCGTGGTCGTGGGTATGGGGTTCATCGGGTCGGAAGTCGCGGCGTCGCTGCGCCAAAAGGGGCTCGACGTAGTGGCCATCGACCCAGCGAAGACGCCGCTCTTCCACGTGCTGGGCGAGGCAGTCGGCCACACCATTGCCGAGCTCCATCGTGCACACGGTGTTCGGACCATCTTCGAAGACGCAGTCGCCGTGTTTGAGGGAACCGGACGCGTGGCCTGCGTCGTCACGAATGGTGGCGTGCGTCTTCCGTGCGACTTCGTGGTTGTGGGCATTGGCATCGAGCCGGCGGTGGAGGTACTGGAAGGCAGCACAATTTCCATCGACAACGGCATCGTCGTCGACGAGTATTGCGAAACCAACGTGAAGGGTGTCTACGCGGCAGGCGACGTCGCTAATCACTATCATCCTGTCTTTGGTCGCCGGATCCGGGTCGAGCATTGGCAAAACGCCATCAAACAGGGCGCCGCTGCCGCCCGCAACATGTCCGGTCAGCGGGTCGCGTACGACGAGGTCCACTGGTTCTGGTCCGATCAGTACGACGCCAATCTGCAGTATGCAGGCTTCCACACGACAGTTGAGCAACTCGTCGTCCGTGGCCGGCTCGACTCGGGCAGCTTTCTGGCGTGCTATATCAATGCGGGGAGGATCGATGCGGCGGTTGGCCTCAATCGCGCGAAGGATCTGCGCCGCCTGATCCCGCTGATCAAGGCACGGCAGACCGTCAATCTCGAGAGCCTTCGTGACGAAAGCGTGGACCTGCGCTCCTTGCTCGAGAACGCGTGAGTCCCACGCAGCTGCGCAAAGCGATGACGCACCCACACGAGAAACGGCCGCCGACCCGCGGTGATCACAACGATCGGAACCAGGCGGGACACCTCGTGGATATCGTCGACGAAGCGTCGCTCGAGTCTTTTCCGGCGAGCGATCCACCGCCATGGACTCTTGGTCGAGACGAGGCTCCCCGCAAGCAGCAGCCCACCAAGTCGAGCAGGATCTCTAACGGACAGGGCTGACCGTTGTCGCACCTATACTCAACGCGATGACGGCTGGAACTCAAACCACTCAGGCGCCCAACGAAGCACCTTCGAGCCCCATCGACCGGCTCGCCCGGGTCATGGAGCACCTTGTTCCAGACGCGATCACGACCGCGATTGTCCTGATGATCGCGTTGTTCCTTCTCTCGCTCGCGCTTGGCGCCACGATCGAGTCGACGATGGACGCGTATTACCGCGGACTGTGGATGCTGCTCGCCTTTACGATGCAGATGACCCTGATCCTCGTGTTGAGTCTGATCCTCGGGGCAACACCGGTGTTCAAGAAAGCCGTGGCCTCCATTGCCAGGCTGCCGAGCACGCGGTCACAAGTGGTGGTCGCTGCCGTGTTGTGTGGGGGAGTCGTCGCTTATCTCAATTGGGGTTTGTCGATCGCGTTGTCGCCGGTGATTGCCATCCATTTCGCCAGGGAGTCCGAGCGCAAGAGAATTCCAATCGATTTCCTGTTTCTCCTTGCAACGCTCACTGGCGCCGGCTCGATCTGGCAGTTTGGATTCTCCGGCAGCGCGCCGTTGCTGATGGCGACGCCAGGGCACTTTCTCGAGAAGACGACAGGCGTCATGCCGTTGACGACCACAATCTGGGCACCTGCTGCGATCGTGCTGGTCATCGCGTTCACGCTGGCCACGATGATTGTTGGTTGTGTGCTGATGCCGAAGCGGGTGCGGCCGCTGTCCGAGTTTCCTGGTGCGGAGCGCTCACTCGACGATGTGCCGGAGGCTGATCTCGCGGCGCCGATTGGCGCCACCTTCGCCCAACGGCTCGAGCACTCTCGCCTGGTCATGGCGCCGATGGCGCTGATGCTCGGTGCGTGGCTGTACCACCACTTCTTTGTGAAGAATCTCAGCCTCGACATCAACTCGGTCAACACCATCGTCCTGCTGCTCGGCGTGATCCTGCACGGCACGGTCGCACGATTCACGCATGCGATGCGCGAAGCCGTCGGGCGCGCGTGGCCCATCGTCGTGATGTATCACCTGTATGCGGGTGTCGCCGGGCTCATCCAATTCACACCTGTCGGCGAGTTCCTCGTCACGCTGTTCACGCCGATTCTCACGGAATACTCCTTTCCTCTGCTGACGGCGCTCACGAGTACGGTTGTGGCGATCTTCATTCCGACGAGTGGCGGGCAGTGGTTGATCCAGGGATTCGTGACCGTCGAGACCGCCACGCTGGCCGGCGTGACGCCTCAGCGAGGATTGCTGGCGCTCAGCGTCGGCGATCACATGGGCAACCTGATTACACCGTTCTGGGCGGTGGTCGGCGCCAGCATCGCACGGATCGATTTCCGCCTTTACTTTGGCTACCGCCTGATCTTCGCCGCGCTGTGGTTCGTGATGGGCGTGGTCGCGTTTACATTCTTGCCGTGTTAGAGGCGCGCCAGAATTACTGAGCCTCGACGCCTATGGTGATGATGCCATCGGTGAAGATCCCTGTGTAGAAGAGGTAGTACATCAAGGCAGCACCGATCTCGTCTGTCTTCGAGCTCACCGCCATCAGCGCGTTGATCACCTGGCCGACGGTGAGTTTCCCTACGACGCCACCGAGGGCGTCGATGGCACGTAGTATCTGGGCGGCCTTGGTGAGGACGTCCAAAATGCCCTTACCCAGACAACTCGCTGCCGCCACAGCGTCTGCTTCGCGACCGGTGATGCAATTCACCGCCTGCTGGAACCCGGGCATTTGACTCAATGCGTCAGCCACCTTCAGAAGGTGGTTGAACGTCAAGGCTCCCGACAAGCCCTTAGTCTTCAGCGAGCTCAAGAAAAGATCCGCAACGGTCAATACCGCTGCGTCCTGGTTGAAGCTCAACGCGAATTCCCGACGACCGGCCGAATTGAACTTGACGGTCCACGATGCCGTCCCAGGGCTGGTGCACTGTGCTGGATCGCCGACCGGATTCGCAGCCAAGCCTGCCAACACACCTCCGCAAGGTGACACCAGGTTCGTCGCCGCCAATTGGCGCTGCAACGGATTTCCGGACAAGTTGGGACCGGCCACTGAGTCTTCGGGTCCGGTCACGCCATCCACGCCCAACCACAGGTTCAGCCGGTTGTTGATGCTGACATCGGCAACTGCCAGACAACCCTCGACACGAACAGGAGAAATGGACGCCGCGGCCAAGGGAGATGCGTTGAGGATATCCAGGGACATGGACTCCGGCGGATCGCAGGTGCCGGTTACTCTCACGGCAATCGGCTGCGAGAACTGACAGGTTGAGCAGGATTGATGGACGAGCAGTAACGTCGATTCATACAGCCCTGGCCCCACCGCCCCGCCGGCTGACTTGATCACGCCATACCGGAACCGGAACGAGCCGCCTGGTGGAACCACCGCGTCCTTGAGCTGTTCGAATGGGAAAGGGCCCCCATCGAGTCCACCGACCCAGATGTAGGGATTGTTCGCACCAAATTCCGGATGGTGAAACAGCGTCCCGAACGCGAAGCCGGCGCCGGTCATCGACCTACCGAACAGCGTCTGTGTCGATGTCAGATCGTTCACGAGTTCGCCTTCGAGAATGATTTCCTCGTCGCCAGCTCCGTTGACGATCTTGAGCGGTTCGAGCAGGACGAAATCAATGCGCAGGCCTGGACTCACCTCGAGAGGTTGCGCCTGCGCCTCCCCGATCCCCGCGAGAAGCAACGTTGCCAAGGCGAACCCGTAGGGGTGTCTTGCGCGGGTGAGCGAGCCGCGGTGATGAGCAGGGAACAATGCAGCCTCAATTTCCGGGGAAGTTAGAACTGGTTGCCGCTAATCCTCTTCCGTGTCGTTTACGGTTGCCAGAGTCTAACGGGGCTCGTCTGCCCGCGGCAAGCCTTTCGTAAATCGGTGGATGGCAGAGAAGCGAAATGCCGAGAAGCCGAAACGGCTGATTGCACAGTGATTTGAAAACAGCACAGCCGTTGTGCAGCCTTAACGAGGCTCGCTCAACACTGAATCCTCTAGCGCGAATGTCGACCTCGCCTTTGGCGATTGGCTGGCGTGCACGCGAGGTCCGCGTTGATGGCGGCGTCCAACCATCGGCGCGTAGCGCGTCACGAACAGCACAATCCACCTAACCAAATAGATTGCACATGTGAGGACGGCGCGAGGAGGATCCCGATCACCACCAGTTCGAAAACGAATTGCGCCAGCACCAGCGAGTTCACTCCGCCCGCGCAAGTCGCGCCCGATCATCCAGAGCGCGGTCTTGGGAATTGGGCAGGCATGTCGGAAACTGAGCTCAGGCAGTACCTCGCCGACCGGGGTTACTCAGGCGCTGACATTGACGATGCAGCCCAGTTGTCCCGCGAGTGGGCGACAACGATGACCAATTCATCGTTCTTTCCCGCGCCTCCCAAACCAAAACTGTCGTAATAGTCTCGCGCCGGGCAGACAAAGAAACCTTCTCACCGAGAACTTTTCGAACGCGCATCAGGTTGAAGCGTCAAAGTCTCGGCGCAACCGTCAAATCTGCAAGTGGCACAGGGGTTGCCTCGTCATCTCCGGCTTTCCCTCCGGAGGTTTCATGACTCGTCGTTCGATTCTCGCGTGCCTTCTCCTGCTTCTGCCGGTCTCTGCCGCCGCGCAAACCATCGGTACCTTCCGCTGGCAAACTCAGCCGTTTTGCAATGTCATCACTGTAACGGTGACGCAGCTCGGAGGCATGTATCGACTCGAGGGCGCGGACAATCAGTGTGGAAATCCGACGCGCGCGTCGGCCATCGGTACCGCGTTCCCCAATCCTGATGGCACGATTGGCATCGGCCTTACGATCATCGCCTCACCTGCGGGCAGCTCGGTGCACATCGACGCCACTATCAGTCCCGGGACCGGCTTCAGCGGGACCTGGCGCGACGACGGGGGTCGCACGGGGGCGTTTGTGTTGACGGCCGGCGGCGGAACGGGCGGGCAGCCGCGGCCTCTTCTCCTGCCGATGCAAGGGTTCGTGCACGTCGTGACGTTGGCAAACTCGGCTGGCCACGGCGACTGTACGATCCTGGAGCATCCGCTCATCGAGAACCAGCCAGACGTGGTCGTCCAGGTCACCCATGAAATAGATGAAGTCAACAACAGTTATCTTCCCGCCCCGCTGAGCGTAAAGCGCATTCACAGCCGGTGGTACATTTGTGTCGATGGCCCGGCGGGACCGCCGCCAGTAGGAACGAGATTCCACGTCGTGGTTCTCAGATAACCGGCTGGCGCGAAGCCGAGCCTGCGCTCACCGCAGGCTCCGTACGAACGCGACGATAGACTGCAGTTGCCGATCGCTCAACATCGGCAACCCACCAGAGGCCGGCATTTCGACACCCGTCGTATTGGCAGGGTGGCTTGAACTGCGCCCTTTTCGAATGAACGCGATGAGTTGATCGTCGGTTTGCGAGCTGACAAACGCGTTGCCCACAAGCGGCTTCCCGAGCTTCTGGATACCACGGCCATCCGGACCGTGGCATGCCGCACACGACGACATGAACAGCATCCGTCCCTCCGTCAGATCGCCGGATTCACGGCTTACGGATGGCGCGGCTGCCGGTTTTCCCGTCGCCGTATCGCCACGGCCGAGCGTGTACAAGGTGTTTCCCGTGAAGCTCGCCAGATAGATGCTGCCGTCTGGGGCCTGGTGCATTGCCGAAGGCCCGGCAAATCCGGAGGCGAAGAGTCGGCTGGTGCCCACGAACTGGTGTTCGCTGGTTCGAAGCACTCGTACGGTGTGGAGCTCGCCGCGCATCCAGAGTGAAACGAAAAGCTGACCGATATATTTCTCGGGAAGCCTCGTGCCATCGTACAAAATCAGTCCCGTCGGAGCCGAGTGATCCGGGAAGCTCACCACAGGCGGCTCGGTCCCCGAGTTCGGCGGCGGCACGCCGAAGTGGTTCGGAAACCCGTAGTCCCGTCCCTCGACGATGTAGTTGATCTCATCAGGCACGTCGATCTTGTTCGTGCAGTCGTCGATCTGGGTCGGCGTGTCAACGCAGCCGGAGGATCCGTTGTCCACGGAGAAGAATCCACCTCCCGGCGCGGGCAGCACCGTAAATGGATTGCGCAGGCCGGTTGCATAGACCTTGAGGTCGGATCCGTCACGATTGAATGACAAAATGCGCGCAGCGAGAGGATGCGATTCCGGCCGATGATCGGTTGTCGCGCCCACGCCGAGATAGAGGCGTCCGTCGGGACCAAAGGTCAGGCCGCTGCTTTGGTGGAACGCGTAGACCTCGCCGGGAAACCCGCTGACAATCGTGGTTCGTTGATCGGCGCGGCCATCCCCATCGTCGTCATTGAGGCGGACGACACGATCGATTTCTGTGACGTACAGGCCCTCCTGGCTCCACGCCAATCCCTCGGGCTGCCGGAGGTCGCGTGCAAACTCCTGCACTCGGTCAGCGTCTCCGTCGCGGTCGTCGTCGTGCATCAGCCAAATCAGACCTTCGATTGACGCGACATACACCTCGCCACCTGGTCCCACTTCGATGGCTGTCGGCTTGACCGTCACCTTGTTCTCGAAGACCTTGATCGGAATGTTGTCGACAATGTTGATCTGCGACAACTCGGGTGATGGAACCGAGATTTCGTCGAGATCCGGCTCGAAGGTGACTTGGTACAGCAGCGCGGTAGCGCCCGCGTAGAGCACGGCGACAGCAAACGCGACAATCAGTGCGTTTGCGCGGCGAGCCAAGCGGCTGACGAGCCACCCAGTCGCGGCTGCTAACAGCACGCCGGCAATGACCGTGGTCGTGTCGACGGCCAATTCGCGCATGGGCAGGTTGATGAATGCCCGACGTGCCGTCGTGCTGGCGGTGAGGAAGACGAAGAAGCCCGCCCCCATCCATGCGATAAGAAGCCCCAGCCACTGAACCCGGCCACGCCCGGTCGCCATCGCCCAGACGGCTCGCGCCGTCCAAAATGCCGCGAAGAAAAGGAGGCTAAGGCCGATTGCGCTGAGGGCAGTCGGAACGACGAGACGGGTGAACATACTCAGGCGGCGTCATTGGCGTGCGCGAAGGAACGCCAAAAAGTGTATGCCGGGTCGCCAACGTCCGTCTAGCCGACCTTGAGAAATGGGAGAGGGCCTCGGCGTCGGGGGCGAGTGGCGCGGGGTTCCTCGAACCGCCGCCAATCGCTCGCATGAATGATGGTGCTGCCAGTCGGTTCGAGCCCGAAAGGAATCTCTCTCAGCCTGCATCGCGCCATTGCGCGCCTCACCGCCAGGTGCGCGCCGTTTTGGGCGTACATCAGCAGGCATCCGCCGCCGCCCGCACCCGCAATTTTGCCGCCCGTCGCACCCGCCCGCAGGCCACGCTCATAGAATCGGTCGAGAGTGTGTGTGCTGACGCGAGGTGCCAACGCTCGTTTCAGCATCCATCCCCGATGCAGCACAGAACCGACGCCCGAAAGGTCGTTCGCCGCAAGGCCGTCACGGAGCGATTCGGCCAGGCCAACCATCTCCGTCAACGTGGCTCGTGTCCCGGCGCGCTTGCGTATGCGGCGTTTGGCCTCCGCCAAGACCGACCCGCTGTCTCGCTCAATCCCGGTGTAGAAGAGCAGCAGACGATCGAGCAGCGATTGAATCGTGTCGGCTCGGCAATGCATGGGTTCGACAGTGACTCGTTCGTCTCCGTAAAACCGCACGAATTGGAAGCCACCATGTGCGGCGATGTATTGATCTTGTTTGCCAATCGGCTTGCCGACGACGTCAATCTCGATACGGCACGCACGCTCGCCGAGCTCGTCGGGTGGTACGTAAATACCTTTGTAGGCAAACAGCGCATTGAGCACTCCAACCGTCAGGGCCGACGACGACCCTAAACCGATACCAGCTGGCAGGTCGGCAATCGTGGTGATCTCCACGCCGCTCGTGACGCGCGCCATACGCATCGCCTCGCGAATCAGTTCGTGCTCCAGGGCGCCAAGCCGCGGGACGATCTCTGTCTGCGTGTAAGAGACCCTGATCGAATCGTCAAACCGCTTGTTGACCGTGACGTACATGTAACGATTGATCGCCAGCGTCAACACCGCGCCGGGTGAGTGACGATAGTATTCGCGAAAATCGGAGCCCCCGCCAGCGAGGCTGATTCGGAAGGGTGTCCGCGAGATGATCACGAGTTTCCCCGCCTCAGGATGCCTTGCGGGGCCAGGCGATTCTTGCGGCCATTCGTGGCCCAGTGAGCCGCTGCGGCTTCAAGACGATCTGGCGAGCCAATGTCAGCGTGGAACTCAGGAATGCAATATCCGAACATGCGACCGACAAGGGAGGGCAGGACGTGCAGGCCGAAATCGGTCGGTATACTGGTCATGGGAATCCAGTCGAACACCTCTTGCCGTGCGAGGTACACGCCCGCGTTCGCGAGATTGCTTCGGGGCTCGGATGGCTTCTCGACGAATGCGGTGACGCGGCCATCCTCGGCCAGTTCGACAATGCCGGCCGAGCGCGGCGTCCGAGTGCGAAAAAGCCCGATGGTGATTGGGTGACGATGGACACGGTGCAGGTTGAGCATCGGGGCCAGTCGCATGTCCGTGAGATTGTCTGCGTAGAGGATCCAGAAATTTTCCTCATCCGCCACAAAGTCTCTTGCTTGCCGGACTGTCGTCGCGGTGCCTACCGGCGCCGGTTCACGAATGACCGTCACGCGAACGCGATGCGAGGAGGATCGGCTGGCGAGAAAGCGATCCACCGTGTCGAAATGATGTGAGACGTTCAGCAGGACGTCAGTGATCCCTTCACGCTCGAAGAGATCCAACCAGATCGCGAGAAGTGGCTGACCGTTGACCGGCGTGAGGCACTTGGGAATCCGGTGCGTCAAAGGTCGAAGCCGTTCACCTCGACCGCCTGCTAGCAGATACGCCCTCACGACGAGATCACAAATCCGTAACGCCGTGCGAACAACCGCGAGGCCGTACGTACAGGAGTGAAGTTAACTACTGTCCTTGAGTCGCAGACTTTTGTTGGCACCGGAGCAGACATCTCATCTCGCGTGACGGCTTCCGCCATCCGTAACACGTTCTGAGCAAGAGAGTTGCCACAGCCTTCGGTTGAGCTACGCCGTCTGGTACGGTGGATGCTGTTTCAGGGCACGCTACGTCTTCGATTCGCACATGGATGGCACATCGTACCCGCCAGCAATGCCCGGCCATCCAGGTCTCCAGGATTCGGCTCGGCCCGCCTCCTTCAACGCGCCAGTGTTGACTGTGCGCGAACACCCGACGGCTGAGAAAGCTCCCGTTGACGACCGTAGCGAGGCCACGGCGCGGCGGGTCAAGCGGGGCTTGGACGTCGCGATAGCGACGGCGATGCTTGTGTGCCTTGCGCCGGCTCTCGTCGCGATCGCGATTGGTATCAAGCTTTCTGATTCGGGACCAGTGCTGCACCGGCGACGGGTGGTCGGACGCGGCGGCCGAACCTTCGATGCCTTCAAATTTCGCACGATGCGAGTAGAAGCCGATCAGTTGATCAAGACCGACACTGCGCTTTGGGCGGCCTACGTCACCAACTACAAGCTGCCGGACGACCCGCGCATCACTCGTTTCGGTCGCCTGCTCAGAAAATACAGCCTCGACGAACTGCCGCAGCTGCTCAACGTCCTTCGCGGCGAGATGTCGGTGGTCGGTCCACGGATGGTGACCGAGGCCGAGCTGTCGCGGTACGGCAAACACGTGGGCGAGCTGCTGTCGGTGAGACCTGGCATCACAGGCCTGTGGCAGGTTTCCGGACGACAGACCACAACCTACGAGCGACGCGTGGAGCTGGACATGTTCTACATCGACCACTGGAGCCTGTGGCTCGACCTGCAGATCCTCTCGAAGACCCCGCTCGTTGTGATGCGAGCAGAAGGAGCGTTTTGATGAGCGTGGCACCGTGCGGATCTGAATTTTCCACGGACGTATACCTGTCCGAACTGATCAGAGCGCTCGGTGCGATTGATCGCCCTGCACTCGAGCGAGTCGCCGAAGTTTTGTGCCTGGCGCACGCCGCGGGTCGGACCGTGTTCTGTTGCGGCAATGGCGGGAGCGCCGCGATCGCTGCCCATTGGGCGACTGATTTGGCCAAGCTCACGGCTTGGCCAGGGCGGCCGGGGCTCCGTGTGCTGTCACTGACCGACTCGCCTTCCACCATCACTGCCGCGGCTAACGACATCGACTTCAGCGAAGTGTTCGCGGAGCAATTGCGGACGTTCATGGGGCCCGGGGATGTCGTGATTGGCATCAGCACCAGCGGCCGGTCGCCCAACGTCATCCGCGCCCTCGAGCACGCCAACCTCAATGGCGCGGTCTCCGTCGGTGTGACGGGATCGGGCGACAGCCTCCTCCGGCGGGTGGCGCGCGAGGTCCTGGTGATTGCTTCGGACAATGTGCAGCACATCGAAGATGCGGCTGGGGTGGTCGCTCATCTTGCGTGCCTTCTGGCGCGGCAACGGCTTTCGGAGAGCGCCAGCGAGAGTGATCACCGACGTTCGCTCTGGCGTTTCGGACGCCGCTGTCTGAGGGTCGACGAGCGCGGGCAGATCGACCTCTCATGAAGCTTCTCGTTACTGGCGGCGCCGGCTACATCGGCTCAGTCGTCGTCGAACGCGCCCTCGATAAGGGCCATGAAGTTGTCGTAATCGACAACCTTCAGGAGGGGCATCGCGCGGCCTTGAAGGGAGACTGCCGCCTCGTCGTCGGCGACTATGGTGACGCCGGGCTTCTGGATTCGCTATTGTCCGCCGAGCCGTTCGACGCAGTCGTGCATTTGGCCGCAGAGACGACAGTAGCGTTGTCGGTTGCCGATCCGGCGATCTACTTTCGCAACAATACGGTCAACGGTCTGACCTTACTCGACGCGATGCGGCGGCACAGGGTGATGCGCATGGTCTTCTCATCGACTGCCGCGACTTACGGCGAACCGGTGGCGACACCCATGACCGAAGATCACCCGCAGCGCCCGATCAATGCGTACGGCGAGTCGAAGCTGATGTTCGAGACGTGTCTCGGCTGGTACCATCGAGCCTACGGGCTGCGGGCAGCCTCGTTCCGGTACTTCAATGCGGCGGGCGCGACGGCCGCGCGTGGCGAGGCGCACCGCCATGAAACGCACCTCATTCCGCTGGTTCTCGAAGCGGCGACCGGCGTCCGGGCCGCAATCGACGTTTACGGTGATGATTACCCCACCAGGGATGGCACCTGCGTGCGAGATTTCGTACACGTCGCGGACATCGCCGAAGCGCACCTGCTGGCGCTCGATCAGGTGGACTCGCTCGGGCTGGAGTGGTTCAACATCGGTACGGGCACCGGGCACACCGTCGCTGAAGTCGTCCACACTGTGCAGGAGGTCACGGGCCGTCGCGTCGAGCAGCGGCGCCTGGACCGTCGGCCGGGCGATCCCGCAACACTGGTCGCGTGTGCCAATCGCATTCGAAGCAAGCTGGGTTGGACGCCGCAGTATCCAACTCTCGAGAGCATCATCGAAACAGCGTGGGCGTGGAAAGAGCGCCACCCACGGGGCTATGACGACTGAGCTCAGCGCCATCGTCGTCAGCTACAACACGCGTGACTTGCTCCGTGAGTGTCTGCGGTCGCTGTACAAATCGGAGAATGTCCACCTGCAGGTGTTCGTGGTGGATAACGCGTCGTCGGACGGGAGCGCCGCGATGGTGACGGCGGAGTTCCCAGAGGTGCAATTGATCGAGAACACGAGGAATCGTGGATTCGCGGCTGCCAACAACATGGCTCTCCGCCTGGCCCGCGGAACGCATGTCCTGCTCCTCAATCCCGATGCGACCGTGTTCCCCGACACGGTGGCGAGGCTGGCAACTGTGCTCGAGGCGCACCCCCGTGCGGCCGCGGCGGGCCCGTGCGTGGTCAACCCGGACGGCACGTTCCAGTCTTGCGGCTATCGGTTCCCCAGCCTTGTGTCGGAGCTTCGACAATCGAGGCGCGTCAACAAACTCCTCACGGCGATCCTCGGGCCGCTCCCCGGCGATCGTGATGCTTCCGAATGCAGCGAGGTGGACTGGTGCGACGGCGCGTGCCTGATGATCCGCAGCGCGGCCCTCACCGACGTCGGATTGCTGGACGAACAGTTCTTCCTTTATACGGAGGAACTGGATTGGTGTTTCAATGCGCGGCGCGCGGGGTGGTCCATCCTCATCGCGCCGGATGTCACCGCCGTGCACCATCGCGGTCAGAGCAGCGTCGAAGCCAGACCAGAGGTAGCGGCGTTGCTCGTCGAGACACGGCTCCGCTACTACCGCAAGAACCATGGCCTGCCAACCGCCGTGGCCGCGGCCGCGGTGATGGGCGCTGGATTCATGAAGCAACGACGCGCCGATCCACAAGGATCGCGAGCAAAGCTCGAAGGGATCAGGCGGTGGCGACGTGCGCTGTTCGGGTCCGCTTCGCCCGCGAGCGCCAGGGTTCGGGCCGAGCGGCCGTCGACCTAATGTCATGCACGTCCTGTTTGTGTCGCCTTATGTACCGTCGCACATTCGTATTCGCCCGTATAACTGGATTCGCGCGCTTGCGGGCCTCGGATGCCGCGTGCATCTGGTCGCGCTCCGTCCGCCCGAGGATACCGGGCTGTCCGAAACGGCAATCACTCCATTTTGCAGCGCCGCCGACATCTTTCCGCTGACGCGTGCACAGACGGCACTCAACGGTTTTCGGGCCTTAGGGTCCGGCGTGCCCATCCAGGCTGCGTATTCGCGGTCTCAGGAGGCCGAGCGACGGATCCGCGAGCTGGTGACCGGCGGAGGCTTCGACGTGGTGCACATCGAACATCTGCGCGGCGCGCTGCTTCCGCCTTCTCCTTGTCCCGCTCCTACGGTCTACGATGCCGTGGATTGCATCACCTCTCTCTTCGAGCAGGCCGCCCGTCTAGCACCTGGAAGAGGATCGCGAGCGATCGCCCGGCTGGACCTTGCTCGCACGCGGCACTTCGAGGCAACCGTGCCGTTCCGATTCGATCGAGTGGTCGTCTCATCGGAGAACGAGGCGCGAGCCTTCAGCGATCTGGCTGGCCCGGGTTCGGCCACGCGAATTCGTGCCATCCCTAACGGTGTGGATGCCGATCGGTTGAGCAGCCCGCGCGATGACGACGGCAAGACGGTCCTTTTCGCTGGCAAAATGAGTTACCACGCAAACGAGGCTGCTGCCTTGAGGCTGGCGACCCGCATCATGCCGCGGGTTTGGGCACGACGCCCCGACGCGCGCCTGGTGATCGCTGGCAAAGACCCGCCACAACGGCTGCGTCGACTAGCGGAATCGGCTGCTGAAAGAATGGTGGTGACCGGCTATCTCGAGGACCTTCGCCCAATCATGTCGCGCGCCGCCGTGCTGGCCGCGCCCCTCGTGTACGCCGCTGGTATTCAAAACAAGGTTCTCGAAGCCATGGCGTGTGCGGCGCCGGTCGTCACGTCACCATCCGCGTGTGCGGCGCTGAGCGCCGTCATCGGTAGGGACGTCCTCGCTGCTGAAGACGACGATTCCTTTGCGGCGGCAATCGTCGGGCTCTTGGCAAACCCATCGCAGCGAGCAGCAGTGGGGCAGGCCGGTCGTCGTTACGTGGTCGAGCATCATCGGTGGCCGGCGATGGCCGACCGCCTTATCGACGTGTACGCTGAGGCGCAACGCGCATTCCTTGAACGCCGGTCCACGAGACGTGAGGCTTCGGCCTAACCGTCCGGTATGAGGGGAGACATCACGTGATCGCAAGTGGGCGCCAGAAGGACGGCCGAATGTCGGACCAAGACCGCACTTCTGCCCGAAACGACATCAAGCGGCTGCTGGCGCGCAACACTGTTTGGAATTATCTCGGCTTCGCCGTCAACGTCCTTGCCAACCTCGCACTTTTGCCGTTGGTCGTCGCCCACGTTGGGGAGGATGCGGCTGGGATCTGGCTCTTGCTCGGGTCGCTCACCAGCTATATGGGACTTCTCGAACTCGGGATTGTGCCCTCGCTCACGCAACACGTGGCTGCGGCTCTCGGTACGAACGCCCGGGAAGAAGTTGATCGCGCTGTGTCTACTGCACTCGTGGTTCTCAGCGGCATGATGCTGCTGGCGCTTCAGAGTGTCTGGTTCGTTCCCTGGCTCGTGGGCCTGCTTGACCTACCCGGCGGTCTCGAGCGTGAGGCGCGGCTCGCGATTGCAGTGACGCTTGCTGCTGTGGCTGTGCGGATGCCACTCGCCGTTTTTCAGGCCGTGCTGCTCGGATGCCAGCGACAGGATCGATGCAACCAGCTCTGGATCGCCCTGGCGTTAACCAAGACGCTCGCGACCTTGGGATTGCTGTGGCTGGGATTCGGTGTGGTCGGCATCGTTGTCATGGAGGCCGCGGCGCACCTGCTCGCGGGTGTGTTGCAGATTCGCTGGGTGAAGCAAGAACTGCCCGCGCTGCGGATAGCCTGGTCATTGGCCAATCAGACGCATGCCACCGCGATCGTCGGCCTGGGTGGGACTGTCTTGGCCATGAACCTGTGCGCGCTCGTCGTCGAGCAGACCGACCGCCTGGTGATCGGGATCTTTCTGCCCGTCAGTCAAGTCACGCACTACGCGGCAGCGTGGAAGCTCTACATGCTCGGGTACTCGGTGCCGACCATCTTGTTGCAGGCTGTCGCTCCCGTTGCAGCCCGTCTGCACGGACAGGGCGACGATAGGGCACTCCGCGAGCTATTGCTCCGCATGACGAAGTACTCTGCAGCACTTGCGCTCCCGCTGAGTCTGGCACTTGGTCTGACATCGGGCACGCTGATGCAGTTGTGGATGGGGCCAGCCTTCGCCGATGCGCGCCCATTGGTGCAAGTGCTGCTCGTTGCCTTTGGCGTCACCGCATTCAATCACGCGGGCTACGCGATCCTCCTCGGCATGCGGAGGATCGGAGGGTTGCTCCCGTTGTACTACGTGCCGCTGGCGGTGTTGAACCTGACGATCAGCCTATTGCTCGTGCAGTCCCTGGGCACTCTTGGCGTGGCACTCGGAACGGCGTTGCCCGCCTTGGCCCTCGAGTACGTGTTCGTGCGTTACGTGTGCCGTATAACCGGCGTCACCGTCGGTCAGTTCCTGGGCCGAGCGGTGGGCCCGGCTGTTTGGCCGCTGGTCACCTTTACACCTGCCGTGGCCGCATATCTTTGGGCTGGACCCGAATCGATAGCGCTATTGCCAATCGCCTTCGCCTCGTTCGTGGCGTACGAGGCATTGTTTTGGTCTGCTGGTCTTGATATGGCCGAGCGCAAGGAGATGGTGGGGTTGGTGCGCACTCGTAGCTGGCGCGCAATGCCCGCACAGAGCTAGCACGCTGTGATTCCTAAGACGCCTTGCAGACCGCTAGCGCCAACGGTACGACGTAGCGGCTACCCTGCCTTTCGAACAATCCTGGTTCGAGTTCCCAGAATCGGCGCACGTCGGCCGTGCGGATCGTACGGGGATCGATCGCCGTGTCGTTGGCAGGCCATTCAATGATTCCGTGCCTTCGCAGTATCGGGAGCAAGTCTCGTTCGAGGTGACGCCAATCAAACGGCTGATTCGCGCTTCTGGGCACGGCCGTCTCTTGCGCAGTGCTGACACGGGCAGCCTCACGCTTGCGCACGACCGCCAACTTCAGTGATTCGAATCCCTCTGTTTGAATGATCGTACGCGCACGCCGGAGGTAATGAGCCAGCCGCCGCGCTGTCTTTTCCCTTTGTGGTGCGTAGTCTATGGTCATCAGGAGGGTGCCACCAGGCTTGACCACACGAAGCATCTCGCGCACGGCTTGTTGGTCCGCCGGCGCCGGTACATGTTCGAGGACCGAAACGCACGTCACGATGTCGAAGACATCACTGTCGAAATCCAATCGGGTGGCGTCCTGCCGTGAGTACTCCACGGTCGTGGACAGGAGCTCGCAGATGGCAGTACTCCGCAACGCTTCAATCAAGGGCGCATCGTAGTCGCACGCGTGCACCCGGTGCGAACATCGAGACAAGACGTGCGCCAGGATGGTCGCTCCGCAGCCGACATCGAGAACTCGTAAGCTTCGCCCGCCGATTCGCTCGACCGCGTCCAACACAAACGAATACTCCAGTTGACGAATCGGCCATCTAGACACGCTGAGATACTCCTCTACGGCGGCCAGGCGTGCCGCGCGATGTCCAGCGGCTCGGCCCAATTCCAGTCCGCTGAGCAACGGCTCGAACGCCGAAGAGAATCGCCGCGTGCGCGCTTCAAGCTGCATGCGGCTGTCAGCAATCAGTACACCCATCATGCCGGTGTCAGCAAAGACGGTTCGCGCGTGCAGGTCGAGAACAGCTCCGCGATTTCGGCGAAATGACGCGAAGACGAGAAACTGCCAAGCATCCGTCTCCGGCCGGCCTGTCCGAGTCTGGCCGCAAGCGCCTGATCGGCGAGCACGGTGTTTATCAAGTTGGCGAGTGCCGTAGAGTCCCCTGGCGCGAACAGGAGGCCTGTCTCGCCGTGCAGAACCAATTCCGCTGTCCCACCGGTACGGGCGGCGATCAGCGGTCGCTCCATTGCCATGGCTTCCATCAGCGAGAGAGCTGCCGGTTCTGGTGTCAGCGTCGGCACCACGATGACGTCCATCGCAGCCATGTGTGCGGGCACATCGCTGCGCCAGCCGGTGAACACGAAGCGACTCTCGAGCCCCGCCTGGCGGAGCTCTGAGAGCAATGCGTCCTGATAGGGTTGGTTTTCGAGCGCTCCGATGAAAAAGAAGCGTGTGTTCGGGAACCGTTCCAGAATCGCTGGCGCAGCTTCGATTAACGTTCTGTGACCCTTGTGAGGGAGCATCTGGCCGAAGAGCGCGACCGCCCGCGCGCCTTCCGTAAGCCCGAGATCGTGCCTGGTAGCGGCGGCCGAGGTCCTCGCACGGTCGAAGCTCGCCAAGTCTATTCCGTTGTATACGGTACGCACTTTCGCGGGATCGATCCCCGCGTCGAGCAACGGCTGCGTCACGGCATTTGAGGGGCCAATGACGTGGGAGCAAGTTCGACTCACGAATCGGTAGATGGGTTTGTTGACGCGATGAATCCGCTTGATCCCGTGTTCGTGCCAGATCTGGGGACATCCGGTCAGCCGGCTCGCCACGGCCACGTAGATCGTGGCGGGGTACATGGTGGTATGGACGACATCGATCTGGTGTTCACGAATGAGCTTCGCCAGTGTCCGGCCCGTGCGCACAATCGCCGTTGCGAAGTCGGCGAGGTGTCGTGGGTTGACCGTCGTGCGAATGGGCGTTCGAGCCATCGTGTTGGACATGGTGTACGGAACACGACGCGTCTCCAGCGCGTGTTGGAGACGGTGGTTGTTGGCTCGCAGGAACACGTGCGATTGAAAGGAAGGTGGCCTGAACTCGTCCAGAAGGTTGAGCAGCACCACCTCGGCGCCGCTCACTGTGCTGGAATCGCTGACGTAGAGCACTTTGAGGGGACGCGGCGTCATTCCACACCTCCTGCCTGCGGGACGCCTTCGACGGTTGGACCGCCGCCGGCGACAAGCTTGCGGGCCCCAAGGGACGATATGCGCATTGGCCGAGCCGCGGCCGCGTGTGAGTGTCGCGCCACCATCGCTGATAGCACGCTCCTGGCCGGACTTGGTGCGTAGAGCATCCCCTCGATCCTGGCAACGCCCACGAGCGCCCCCAACAGCACCCATTGCAGGTAATAGCCAGAGAACAGCTCGAGGCCGCCGTTTCGAATGCTGTGGATCATGAAATCACCCGTGAGCGATCCCGCAACCATGCCGCTAAACATCCCGAGCCAAGCAAGCGCAAACATCGCATGAGCCGGCTCGCGAGCGCGCTGATAGATGCGTAGTCCGGTGCGAAAAGCTCGGACCACGAACCACAGCCATGCAGCCAGGCCGAGGATCCCGAACTCCACGAGAAGGTTCAGGTACTGGTTGTGCGGCGTGCCGATGGGAGAGCGCTGCAGCATGTAGACATAGCTGTTCCCAGGCCCCACACCGATGAGAGGCGCCTCGGCCCAGATCGAAAGCGCATCTCGACCGAGCTCGATGCGTCCGGCACGGCCGCCCCAGCTCAATTGGCCACGTTCGATGTCGATCAAGCGGTTCAATGGCGCTGTTACCGATCGTTCGCCACCCATGGACACTGCCACCAGGGCGACGGCTGCGATCAATCCACCCGCCGTGAGCAGCAACGTTTTCGATCTCAACCACAAGATGACAACCGCAGCGGCGAGAACATAGGAGTATAGGAACGCCTTGCCTCCGATCAAACCACGCAGCAAGGGCGCCAGCGCGATGACGATGTAGATCAATCGGGTCGGTATCGAAGTCGTATAAAAGGTTGCCGCCAGCGCGAGCGGCGCCGCAAAGAGGCCAAAGGTCGCGCCCCACGCCATATAGGGGCGCACGGCGTCTGGTAGCAGCGGCACAAGGAATTGAGGTGCGGCAAGGCACACGATAGCGATATGCAGCCTGCGGACCTGGCGTGATTGGTCGATCAGATCTGCGGCGGCCAAATAGATTCCAATTGGCCAGAGTACGAGCAGCACTTGTCCGACCGATACGAGGAAGGTCGCCTCGCGCACGACGATGGCATCCGGTAAGGCCTGCGCGGCCCCGAGAGAGAGCACCACTAGACCCGCAAACAGGAAGAGCGGTCCATTGAAGGGCGTGTCGATGAAGCGTTTCGTCGACGGCCGACGTGCGATCCACGCCAGAATCAAAATGGTCGCCAGCACCTCGGCTAGCAGCAGCCCCTGGTGGGTCGTCCGGCCGCTGAACGATCCGATCTGCAGCACCGGTGGCGTCGCGGCAAGTACCACGTAAAGCAGGACGCCCCGCCTCGGCCGGTAGAATGCTACCGCGGCAAAGACGACGGCGGCCACCAGACCGACCAGCGTCTGCGGTGTGAGCCAGCCGCTCATTGCGACCGTTGGACAGTCTCGCCGACCGGGCGGCGAGCGGGGGCGCTGGCCATCCGGCTGGTACCTTCGAGCGGCCGCCTCCGGGCGGCGTCCATGACGGGCGGACTGGTTGTCTGAGCGGAGAAGTAGGGCGTGTATTCGGGACTGTAGTAGCGCGAGTAGTAGTAGGCTTCGCGCGCAAGCGGCGCGCGATTGAGTACGGCACCGATTACATTGGCGCCGGCGGAGGTGAGTTCGCTGAGGGCGAGTTCGGCCGCCTCCAGCGGCGTCTGCTCCGCACTGGTCACAAACAGCACGTGCGTCGCACCGTGCGCCAGGACAGCAGCGTCGGTCACCGCCAGTATCGGCGGCGAATCGATCACAATCCAGTCAAAATCGCTTCGAAGAGAAGCGAGGAAATCGTGGAATGTCGACAGCGACAGCAGCTCGGACGCCTGTGACGTCGGTGTTCCACCCGGAACCAGCGCCGGCAGGGGCGGGGCGGTGGTTATGACTTCGGTCCGCGACCGTTTTCCCTGGAGCACGTCCGTCAGACCCGGTTCCCGGTCCCGGCCAAACAACATGTGCAGCCGGGGACGCCGCAAGTCGGCGTCGATCAGGACGACGCGCTGGTCCGCGGCAGCTAGCGTTGCCGCCAGGTGCGCGGCGACAATCGTCTTCCCTTCACGCGGCGCCGTGCTGGTTATGACCAGGACCTTGCCTCGGCCGAACCCTTCGCCCGCCAACACGACGCTGGTGCGAAGACGCCTGAACGCTTCAGCCACCGCCGCTGGTAGATTGCCAACGCGCTCGAGATCGGTCTGATTGGCGACTGGCACCAACGCTAACAAGGGCAGCCCCAAATATTTCTCGACGTCCTGGGGTGACGCCACGCGCGTGCGCAGATATTCCCGACCGAAGGCGCTCCCCAGCGCGCCAAGCAGCCCCAGCGCGAGTGCCGCCACGAACGCGCGATTATGCTGCGGCCGAATTGGTACGCCTGGCGGCTCGGCGGCATCAACCACTCTCACGCTGCTGCGCTGCAGATCGCTCGACAGGGCAGCTTCCTTGGTCTGCTGGAGCAGCGCATCGAAGACTTGCCGGGAGCTGGCGGCCTCGCGTTCGAGGGCCGAGTACTCTACCCCCTTCCGATCGAGGTCGAGCGCTTCGGTCTTTTGCGCCTCGAGCGCGGCGGTCAAATCTCGCTCCTGGGCCAAAGCTGCGGCGTACTCGCTGCGCACTCCGTCGACGACCTTCTCGATTTCGCCCCGCAGCTTGGTCTGAACGGCTTCTATTGCCGTTGCCACTTCAACCATCTCCGGGTGTTTTGGCCCAAAGCGATCGGTGAGCTGTGCTTGCCGGCGCGCCAGGTCCGCCGCCTGAGTTTTCAGGCTTTGGACGAACGTGTTGGAAGCGACGAGCGCTTGCGACTCGAGCGCGGTCGAATTGCCCCGAAGCGTCTGCAGCTGACGGTACTGAGTCTCTTTGACGATGCGATCCGTTTTGGCCTTGGTCACGGCGGTATTGAGGTCCCCCAGCTTCTGGACCACGATGTTCTGTCGATCCTGAAGCGAGAGCGCATCGCGGGTCTCGCGATAGTTCTGAAGGGCGGTCTCGCTGGCGGCCACCTGCTGACGTTGCTCGGCCAGCCGGCGCGTCAGCCACGACGCGGCGTCGGTGGCGGCAGTGAAACGCGACTCGCGATCGCGCTCGATGTAGCGCGTCGCCAGCGCGTTCGCGGCACGCGCCGCCAACTCAGGGTCCCTCGACTCGAAGCTGATCGCGATGAGCCGACTGTCCGGGACCAGCTCCACCGACAGCTGGCCGAGGAAGGGCTCGACGAGTCGCTGCGCGCGTTCCGCGTCGGTTTGTGCGTCAGCGGCGTCGGCCGAGAATTCGGCGGTCTCCCACAAGCGCAGTGATTCCACCGCCTCTCGTACGACGCCCCGACTTCGCACGACCTCGAGTTGTGTGTGCGGATCGAGAGGGGCAGCCGGGGCGGCGGCCGTGCCGTCGCCTTCGCTGAGACCTACGACCGGAGGCTGATCCTCAGAGACCAGCAGCCTGGTCGTGGCGCTGTAGACCGGCGTTGTCACGAGGCTCACCACGACGACCGGGACGAACAACGCCAGAAAGCCCGAGAGCGCCCACCAGCGATGCTTGACGAGCGTCCTGACGTAATCCCACACGTGGCTGCGGGTCTCGGGCCATAACGGGTCGGCGGCTCCTGCGGAGCCGGCCCGTGCCGCAACGTTTCGAGGGTCTGGTCGATTGGTCGATGTCATCAGAAGAACCGTGTCGGCACGACGATCGTGTCGCCGATTTGCACCTTGTCCGTGAGGGTCGCCTTGAGCTCTTTCTTTTCCCCGTCGACGATGCGGATGATCTTGAGGCGCGTTGTCGCACCCAAGTCGTTCACGCCACCTGCCCGAGAGATAACCTGCATGACGGTCATGTCACGTTCGTGCGGATAAGCGCCCGGGCTGTTTACCTGGCCCACGGCGTACACGAGCTCCGCGCGCGGGACGACAATGGTGTCCCCGTCTTGCAGCGTCACGTTACTCGTCGGCCCCCGCGATTGAAGCGTCTTGACATCGACGCGCAATACTTCGCGCGCGCCTGCGTCGGTTGCCATGACAGGGCCCGATACCGGACGCCCTTCGGGCGGGCGGATGACCACGAGCTCGCCACCCGATGCGTCTGTGAGTGAACCGACGCGGGTCAAGGCCTCCACAAGCGTCAGAGCGCCGGTGAGCGGAACGACCCCTGGCGTCCGCACTTCACCGACGACGAACACGCGCTGACTGTGGTATTCGGCGACCTCGACCGAGACCTGCGGGTTCCTGAGATATCCGTCAGCGAGACGTTTGCGAAGCTCCTCTTCGATCTGGTCGACCGTCAGGCCTGAGGCGCGCACCTCGCCCACCAGCGGAAACGAGATTCCGCCGGTGGCCCCCACTGTGAACGGCCCGCTCAGATCTGCCTGCGACCAGACCGATACGCGCAGCACGTCGCGCACCCCAACGCGGTACGCGCTCTCCTGTGCGGTAAGGGTGGCCAGCGCGCCGACCACGCAAGCCATCATGAACCCGGTCCTGAACCGCACAGCGACTACGAAGCAGCGCATATTAGAACTCTCCTGGCACTGGGCGATCGAGCCGCTGGAAGCGACCGGATCCGTATGTGACAAAGCCAATGATCCGCGTTCCGTCAAATCCCCCCGGGCCGCCGTAGACGTATCGTTCGACTTCAGCGCCCACCCGCGTGAAGAGCCCGATCCGGTACGCCCCCCCGGTCTTGAACAACGAGATTCCTCGAAACGATTGCTGTGCGCGGAATAGACCCTGAGGCGACAAATGCCGCCGCGATGCGCGCACGAACGCCTCCCACACGCGGCTCACGCGAACTGTCGAATACACATCGATCCCCGACGAGAAATAGAAGCCGCGCGGGTCGAAACCGAACTCAACCCTCCGGTCGCCGCTGAGGTCGAGAAACACAGGGCCACGGTCGAGCGACACGCCGAGCGCATAGGCCGCACCACCGATTGAATCGCCGGTCTCGTCTGGCGTGTAACTCATGTAGCCCATTAGAGCCCGCCCGCTGATCAAGGCCAGAGGTTCGAATCGGGCTCCTCCCAGAAGGCGATAGCCGTTACCGTCTCGCTCCGTTGCCCGGAGAAAACGTTCGCGCGACCAATCGAGGCTGCCGACAACGGAGGTCAACGGTGACAGCGCAACGGCGATCGATCCACCGACCACATTCGAGTCGCGATTCAAGGTGTCCTGGAGACTGGCACCCTCAAATTTGGCATCAGCGTCATAACGCAACTGTAACTTTCGCGCGAGCGCACCAAAACTCACTCGCCCACCCGGTCTGAAGGTGACGTTGGTCTCGAGCGTGTTCTCCACGCGCCGCGACTTGAGCCCAATTTCGAAACCCACGAAGTCGGTCGGCGGCGCGTAGTGATCACGGCGCGAGGCGAGGGCCTGAAGACCCACGCGTGCGCCGCGGCCCAAGTCGACCTGAGCCATGTTGAAGTTGTTCCAAACGTTTTGATCAGCGTTGTGATACTCAACGGCGCTCACGAAATTCACTCGCGTGCGGCCCCGCCCCAGCCAGCCTTCGATTTGCGGCACCAGATAGAATTCACGACCGGGTTCGCCCGTGTTCGTCCGAATCAGGTTGCTGTCGCGTCCGGCAACGAAGGTGATGGCCGGCGTAACGCTCAGATGTGATCCGACCGGGAACCGACCTTCGGGTGCGGGCTGCGCCTGGGCTCCGACTCCAAAAAAGAACAGACCCGACGCGACGAGAGCCAGACGAGGCCCAAACATGCTCGGCGGCCTTTATGCATCGGCCGCGCCACCGTGCCGGCGCGCGACTTTCAAGTACGAAGTGGCAGTGGGTTGGAGAGTTACCGTCCGGTGGATCAACTTAGCGGGAAAGTTTGTCGGGCTCGGCGAAACCTTTAGTCTGCCCGCCGGCAGCCATCCTTGTCACGGCACATTGGGTCTCGGGTCGGACACCAGATCCCGAACCTTCAGTGCGACCCCGATCGGGCGGCGTCCAGTGAACCACCGGACCGCGCGACGAGCATGCGTGGCCGCCACCAACACCGCGCTCAGGCACAGCGCACGACCGCGACCTCGATGCAACCGGAAGAACCGCACTTTGCTGCGGTAGAGCCGTCGGACCATTTCCTCCCGCACCTGGCGTGTGCTTTGCCCGCCGTGATGGACGACGCTCGCTTCGGGTGTATACCAAACCTCCCACTGGCCGCGGTGAAGGCGCCAGCACCAGTCGGTTTCCTCCGCATACATGAAATAACCCTCGTCAAACGGACCTACATCGTGGATGGCTGTTCGCCGCGCCAGGATGCAAGCGCCGCTGATGTACTCCGCGCGCTGAACGTGCCCACTCCCCCGGCGCCCGCGGCTCGGGTACCCCTTGTGAAACAGCCGCGGCCCCAGGCCGCTCACCGACAGCAGCTCGCTTGCGATTGACGGGAATCGGGCGGGACCCCACTGAAAACTGCCGTCCGGATTGATCAGCATCGGTCCGACCGCGCCCGCGCGCGGAAGGCGGTCCGCAAAGCGGACGAGCGTCTCCAAGGCCCCCGCGGTCATCTCAGTGTCGCTGTTCAGCAGCAGCACATACCGGCCTCGACTTGCCTGAATCCCCTGGTTGTTGGCCGCCGCGAAGCCTACGTTGTCCTCCCGGGCGATCACATGCACATTCGGCCAGCGCTCACGAATTGCCTGCACGGAGTCGTCCGCCGACCCGTTGTCGATGACCCAAACGTCGTAGTGCAGGGCACCCGCCGCTGCATGGAGCGATGCAAGACACGCAAGCGTCAACTCGCGCGTGTTCCAACTCACGATGAGGACAGAGACGTCTGGCAGTTGTTCGCTCATGTCCCCTGACCTTGCCTCCAGGTGTCCTTCTGTGCTCGTGCCTTCCGCAAAGCCTCCAACGTCATTTCGGCGGCACGCCGCCAGGTAAACTGCGCCACGCGCGCGCGACCGAGCGTGCGTAGTCTCATCGACTCTGTGTCACTGGTCAGGATGCGCGCGAGTGCTGAACCAAGCGCGGCGGCGTCCTCGGCGTCGACAAGCACGCCGGCGTCTCCAACGACCTCGGGAATTGATCCGCGGTCGGAGGCGACAATCGGTGTCCCGTGACTCATCGCCTCGAGCAGGGGGATGCCAAATCCCTCGAGCCAGGATGGAAAGACAAAAGCCGCGGCGCCGGCATAGAGCGCCGCCAGGTCGTTGAGGGATGGACGAACGAGGAGCCGGGCGAAACCACGCGCGGCGGCATCCTTCAGTACCGGAAGCACGTCAGCAGATCGAGCAAAGAAAACCAGAGCGCAGCCCCGTCGTTGGGCAGGCTCGAGGCGCTCCCACGCGCTGATTAGCACACCAGGGTTCTTCAGGCCGTCTGCAAGCAGGTACGGTGATCGTAGCGCATGACGACTCAAGACCTCGTCGAGCTCGGCTGCCGTAACGGGCGTAGTGGGCGCGGCACCGTGGGGAATGGCGATGATGTCCTCGATTCGCCGTCCACTGGCGACCGAGATTGCCGTACGGGAGTACTCCGAGGCAGTGAGAATGAGATTCGCACGCGCCACGGCTCTGGTCGTCATGTGATGGAGGTACACCGTTATCGCGTCGCTCCGCATGCGCCGGGAACTCCCTCGACTACGTAGGGTGTCTGACAGGGGTAGCAGATTGATGGCGTCATGAACCATGACGACTGTGCCCGCCTGCGGTGGCCCGAACCCATAGTTCGTGGGATAGAAAGCGACGTCCACCTCGTCATCGGCCAGGCGCCGTGCAAGGCTCCAGTCGTTGAAGACCGTTGAAAGCGAGCTACGCCACGGAAGCATGCGCACGACCACCCCCGACGGAGGCGTGACCTCGAGCGGTGCCTTTCGATCTGCGTACAAGATGAACTGCTCTCCCGACGCGACCGCGAACAACTCAGGCAGCAGGTTGCCGACGTAGGTGTGCACACCACCCAGCAGCCCGTGCGACAAGTACCGGATGTCAATCCCGATTCGCATCGATGAAGCCGTCACGCCGGTTGCCGTCCTCGGATGAACGCCAAGCCGCTCGGCGCCACAGCGATCGGAAGCAGCAACAGGTTGGCCGCGAAGGCACCATCGTTAAAAGTACTGGTTCGGACGAGTATCTGGCGAATGTTCGAGTCTGGCACGCAGCCTGCTTGGATCGTCCCCGTTCCGGCCGGGACGTTGAACCGAATTTCTTGATCGGCGCGCGGACGAGCTGTCGCGCTGTTGGGCCCTGAATGAACGTGCTCGTCGTCGCACCCCATCTGCCTCCGACACACATCGGAGGAGTCGAAGTGTATGCAAAATCCGTCGCCGACCAACTGGTGGCGCTCGGCCATCAGGTGGAAGCTGCGGCGGTCGAAACGTTGAGGACCGGCCTGTCGGACGCCTGCGACGCGGCGACCGACATGGGGAACGGGTACCCCGTCCATCGTCTGACGCTCACTCTTCGTCGCGGCCACCCGTTTTCACTGGTCTGGCGCCACGATGCCGCCGAAGACTGGCTTGCAGAGGCCATCAAGCGCTTCGCGCCGGACGTCGTCCATTTGCACAGCGGCTATCTGCTCGGCGGCGCCGCGCTTGCCGCCGCGCGTCGGTGCAAAGTGCCATCAGTCGTCACGCTTCATGACTACTGGTTTGCATGCCCGCGGATTACATTGCTGCATCCGGACGGCGCCATATGCTCGGGGCCTGACGGTATCAGCAAGTGCGCCTGGTGTCTCGTCTCCGATCGGCGTCGCTACAGCCTTGTGAATCGGACGCTCGGCAAGCGTCTGACGCAAGTCGCTGAGTGGTCGGGGATGTCACGCCTTGCGCCGACAAGTCGGGGCGCGGAAATAGCCCGGCGGCAGGCCGGTCTTCTCGATGCACTGCATCATGCGGCCGTCGTTCTGGCGCCCACGCGGTTCGTCGCGGAACGAGTTTCGTCCATCGGATTTCCGCTTCGCCGCATCCGCCTCTCTCCCTGCGGCCACCGATCGATCTCCCGCGCCGGTCGCGCCAAACCTGCCGGTCATCTGCGGCTTGGCTACATGGGTCAGATCGCGCCCCACAAGGGCGTAGAGCTGGCCATCGAAGCGGTCCGGGCGAACACCGACCCTCGGCTTACACTGGCTGTCCACGGCCCGCTCACGACTCACCCCGCGTACGTCACACGGCTGCAGCAGGTCGGCGCCGGTGACCCCCGCATTACCTTCCGGGGAGCGTATGAACGCGGCGATCTGGCCACAATCCTAAGCGAAATCGACGCACTGATTGTCCCCTCAACCTGGTATGAGGTCGCCGCGATCATCATCCAAGAAGCACATGGCGCCGGCGTTCCAGTCATCGGGTCGCGCATCGGCGGCACCCCCGAGCTCGTTACGCATGAGCGTGACGGTCTGCTTTTCGAGCCTGGTAATGCCGGAGACCTGGCTCGTCAGATCGAACGACTGCAGACGGAAGATGGCCTGCTGGCGCGTCTGAGCGAGGGATCCCGCTCACCGCGCACGATCGAAGACGACGTGGAGGGGCTGGTGGGCGTGTACGCCTCGGTCTGCGGTCGAGCATGAGGATCTTCGCCCTCTCGACGTGGTTTCCGCATCCGACCGTCAACGGAAGTACGCTTCGCGTCTACCATCTCCTTCGCGCGCTGGCGTCGAAACATGACGTCGATCTCGCCGCGTTCACGCCTCTCGGCGCGCCCCCGGAGGAATCCATCCGTCATTTGCGGTCGTTCTGTCGATCGGTTACCTCGATCCCGCGGAGTCCCTTTAGCGCGTCACGAAAAATGGGGTGGCTGTCCGTGACTCCGCGCTCGCTCTTCGAGAGCTACGCCCCTGCTGTGCGGACGCTGGCTCAAGATGCGGCTGACACGGCTGATGCCGCGATCGGCTTTCAGCTCAGCGCTGCGCGCTATCTCGATGGTGTGAAGCCGCCGACCATCTTCGAAGAAGCGGAACCCAGACAGATCGAGCAACCGCGGCAAACCGAACCGTTCGCGACGCGCTCCCGGCGCCGGCTGACCTGGTGGAAGCACGCGGCCTTCCTGAAACGCCTGGCCGGGCGGATGGAGGCTGTGACCGTCGTGTCCGAAGCCGAGCGCGCATCGCTCGCTCGTGTCGGCTGCGATCCGTCCACCATCTTTCTCATCCCGAACGGCGCCGAGATGAACGATCTCGACCGACGGCGCGCGCCGGTTGGGCCACGCATCGTTTATGCCGGATCGGTCACTTGGGAACCGAACCTCGACGCGGTGCGGTGGTTTCTCGGCGAGGTTCTGCCGAAGATCAAGGCGGTGCGGCCCGATGTCGAGTTTTGGGTCACGGGCGCGACCGACGGTGTGACCCTCGATGCGCTCCCGAACCGCTCGTGGGCCCACTTTACCGGACAACTGCCGGACGTAAAGGGCGCGATCGGAGATTCCGCCGTGTGCGTCGCGCCCATTCGCGCGGGCGGTGGGACCCGGCTCAAGATTCTCGAAGCGATGGCGTTGGGCACGCCAGTGGTGTCGACTCACAAAGGCGCAGAAGGCCTGGACGTTCGACCGAACGACCACCTGTTGATCGCTGACGATCCGGAGGCTTTTGCGACTGATGTGTTGCGCGTTCTGGGCGATGACACGCTCGGGCGGCGACTATCCACAAACGGACGCGCGCGTGTGGCGGAGAAATATATCTGGAGCGTCATTGGCGACGAGTTCAACCTCGTGGTGACGGAGGCAATGGAGCGATGGCAAAGTCGTCCTCGGCAGGCCGCGCGGTGACGCGGTCACAGGTCGCCGCCGATCTTCGCTTCGGCGCAATCGCCGCCCTTGCGACGTTCGCGGTGTCGAGCATTCCCTTTTTGTACGGCCTCGTCGCATCCCCTACTGGGCGTGTCTATTTGGGGCTGCTCTTCGATGCGCCCGACCATGCCCAGTACTGGTCATGGGTCACGGCCTCGCGCGACGGGCTGTTCATCTCGAACACCATGACGCCGGAACCCAACGCCCCGATTTTTTTGAACCCCATGATGTGGGCCTTGGCTCGAGTGCAGGTTCTGTTCGATCTGTCGTTTGGCGCCCTGTTCCAGTGGTGGCGAATCGCAGCTGCGCTCGTGATGGGACCGGCTCTGGCGGTCATCACGGGCCTGCTGTCGCGGGGCCGGACCCAAGCGCGAACGGCCTTCTGGGTGGCGCTATTAGGGGGTGGATTCGGCTGGATGCTTGTGGGGGCGAAGTACGCGGGGCGACTTTCGGATGCGCCCTTTCCCGAGGCGATCTACACAGTGGAACCGAATACCTGGTTCGGCCTGCTCGCCTATCCGTACCTGCCACTTGCTCAGGGGTTCATGCTCATCGCCCTGATCGGCGCCTTTCGGGCGCATCTCGTTGGTGGTGCATGGAGCTACGGCGTCTGCGCGGCGGGTGCGCTGGGTGTTGCATTGGTCCATGCCTATGACCTGGTTGTCGTCTACGTCGTGCTGGGGGCCTTCGGCTGCCTCGAGACGTGGCGGGTGCGACGCATTCCCTGGCGTCTCGTGGCAGCCACAGGAGTTGCCGTAGTCGTGTCGGCACCGCTCGCCTTCTACTACCAATACCTGACTTCAACTGACCCGCTCTGGCGATCGGTGCTCAGTCAATACGTGAACGCCGGTGTCTGGACGCCGATTCCACCGCTGTTGATCGTACTGCTTGGTGCTCCGTTGGTCCTCGCCGCCGCGCGCCTCAAGGGCGCAGACTGGAATGACGTGCGAATACGGTTCGCTATGTGCTGGGCACTGGTCGGAGCGGTCCTTGTATATACGCCTACTGTGTTTCAAGTGAAGCTGCTGGCCGCATGGCAGGTTCCGCTCGCGGTGCTGGCGAGTGACTATTGGCATGAACGGGTGGTTCCCTGGATAGCTCACGTTGCCGGGCGCCTGGGCGCGGCTCCTCGCG
Organism: uncultured Acidobacteriota bacterium; assembly: GCA_963846425.1. Lineage (GTDB taxonomy): Bacteria > Acidobacteriota > Vicinamibacteria > Vicinamibacterales > UBA2999 > JACCSI01. Next base: position 2,428,439 of record CAWJVW010000005.1, read on the forward strand.
TCGCCGGTTGGGCGCCGACGCTCGTTCTGGCCGCCCTCATTCTTCCGACCAACCTCTACTTGTTCGCATGGCGTCTCGTCGAACTTCGCCGTCCGGACGCGTCGTACTACCTCACGGTCGATGAAGTTGCAGCGCTCGACGTCCTCGCGGCTCAATCGCGACCGAGCGATGTGGCGCTCGCCGTCGAAGACGTGGGCCGCTGGGTGCCGAACTACGGGCAGACGCGTGCCTTTCTTGCGCACTGGGCGATGACGAATCAATACCTGCGGCGACGTGACGAGGTCCAGGCGTTCTTTTCGACGCAGGTGGACGACCGGTGGCGCGCACGGCTGCTGGCCGCAGATGGTGTCACGCTCGTCCTGTGGACGGCCAGAGCGGAAGGCACCGGTCTCAACTACCGCCCGGCGACATCGTCGCTTTTCGAGCCGCTTTTCGTGGCGCCCACCGCGGCGGTGTTTCGCGTGCGGGCCGTATCGCAGGCGTCCGCGACGCGAGTTCCGAACGACTGAAGTCGAGACGCATGTGCTTCGGCAACTGAAGTTCTACCTTCGCCACCGCACTCGCAGCCCGCTGCACTATGCGGCGAGCGAAACTTTTCAGGCCTTGCTCGGCTGGCTCCCGGGGCTTCCCGGTGTCGCGGCGCGAGCCTTGGGATACAAGCTCTTTCTACGCGCTACGGGCTTGCCGGCCATCGAGGATCATGTTCGCTTAATCCGGCCCGAAGACATTACGCTCGGAGCCCGCGTCTTCCTGGATCATGGCGTGTACCTGCACGGTGGCCACGGCGGAATCACGATTGGCGACGACTCGTGGATCATGAGCGGATGTCGCCTGCACGTTTTCAACTTCCGCGACATCGCGCATGCGGGCATTCGCATCGGCAGGCACACCTTTCTTGGCGAGGAAACGCTGATGCGCGGGCAGGGTGGCATTAGCGTCGGCGACAACGTGCTGTTCGGGCCGCGGGTTCAGGTGCTCGCGGTCAATCACGTGATGTCCGATTCCTCTCGCCCCATCATGGCCCAGGGCATCACGGCGGTTGGGATTCGAATCGAGAACGGGTGCTGGATCGGAGCCGGAGCGATCATCCTGGATGGCGTGACGATAGGTGAGAACGCGTGCATCGGCGCCGGCGCCGTCGTAACTGCGGACATTCCCGCGCATTCGCTTGCCGTCGGCGCGCCTGCGCGTGTCGTCCGCAACATGCGCGAGAATCCAGTGCCGGCCCCGTCAGAGCCCATCTATTTCGGCGGGATGGACGAGCTGACCGACCCGGAGTAGGGAGAGCACCGTTCAATGCGCATTCTGTTCCTGACAGAATCGATCCCCTTTCCGCTCGATAGCGGCGGCCGCATCAAGACGTACCACACGCTCCGAATCCTCTCACGTGAGCACGATGTGCACTGCCATGCCTTCATCCGCGAAAATCGTCAACGCCGCCACGGCGAGGCGCTCGCCGCGCAAACCGCGTCCCTCACGTTGCATCTGCTACGGCGCAGCGTGCCGCGTGAGATCGGCTACGCCCTGAACAGCATCGCTACCGGGATCCCCTATACGGTGTCGCGACACTACGATCCGGCGGTATTACAGATCATCGAGTCGGACGTTCGTCGTCTTCAACCGGACTTCGTCTACTGCGATCACTTGAGCATGATGGAGTACGGCAGACGGCTGGACGTGCCCATTGTGTACGACGCTCATAACGTTGAGCACGCCATCTTGCGTCGCTTCGCCGCAGCACGTCCGAATCTCCTGATGCGTCTTGCCGCCGGGTACGAGTGGCGGCGTGTCCGCAAGTACGAACGAGACAGCTGTCGCCGAAGCAAGCTGGTGTTCGCGGTGAGCGACGTCGACCGACGCGCCTTGACCGAGCTCGCCGGCCCGGAGGTCTTGATCCGCACCGCACCGATCTCGGTCGACGCGCGCCATCGCTCAACTGCTGCCTTGCCATCCACTCCGTCAGTGCTGTTTCTGGGTGGTCTGCACTGGCCACCTAACGCGGAGGCCCTCGCCTTCTTTATTCGGGAGATCTGGCCACTTGTGCGCCGCGATCAGCCCAACGCGACGCTGACGGCCGTCGGCCGCGACGATTCTTCACTTGCCACGGAGTGTCGCGGCGTGCCGGGAGTGACGCTGACCGGGTGGGTCGACGACATCGAGCCGTACGTCGCCCGAAGTCGTGCGCTCATCGTTCCCATGCGCGCGGGCAGCGGGATGCGAGTGAAGATTCTCGAAGCCATGGCGCGAGGTCTGCCCGTCGTTTCCACGGGCGTCGGGTGCGAAGGCATCGATGTGAGATCGGGCGAGCACCTTCTGGTGGCCGACGACCCGTCGACGTTTGCCGCAGACCTCGTTCGGGTCCTGACGGATGCGGACCTCGCGCAGTCTCTCGCCGCCTCCGCTCGTGGGCTCGCGTTAGCACGGTACGACGTGGATGCCGTCGCGCCTCTAGTGCTCGATGCCTTGCGCGAGATTCGTATTGCAGAGGCTGTGATCTGATCGGGAATCTGCTCTGGGGCAGATATTTGTCGGCATTCCAAGCCGAACCACCGGGAGAGTGATCCGTCTGAGACGAGTACAGGCAGCGAATTCGATCGTCGCCCGGGCATACCTTTTGCGCGTGCGCAGCCGATGTTTGCTACCACTCGCGACGATCGGCGCGCTTCCGATCCTGTAATTACCCAGCCAGGCCTCTCAATCTGCATTCCGGTTTTCAACGAGCAAGGAGCCATCCGCGACACATTGAAGCGCTGTCTGGCTCTCGCGCCCAGCCTGAAACTGGCTGGCGTCGGCGAGGTCGAGATCATTGCCGTTGACGATGGTTCGAAGGACGGCTCCGCTGATGAGATTGCGGCGCATCCTGGCGTACGTCTGATTCGACATCCCGTCAACCGTGGCTACGGCGCTGCGCTGAAAACGGGGTTTGCGGCGGCGTCGCACGAGCTGATTGGATTTCTTGACGGGGACGCGACGTATCCACCAGAACAGTTCCCAGCCTTGTGCCGGGAAATCATCGAGGATCGGGCCGATCTCGTCATTGGCTCACGGCTCGCGGGCGCGGAGACCGAGATGCCCCTGATCCGGCGGCTGGGCAACGTCTTCTTTGCGGGGCTCCTCACGCTGGTTGGCCGGACCTTGGTGACAGATTCAGCTAGCGGCATGCGCGTGTTCCGAAGATCGGCGCTGGATCTCCTGTCACCTCTGCCTGACGGCCTCAACCTCACGCCGGTGATGACGACTCGTGCGGTTCATGAGCGCATTCGGGTCGTCGAACGACCAATTCCGTATAAAGAACGCGTCGGCGAATCGAAATTGAGTATCGCAGGCGACGGTGTCCGATTCCTGCGTACGATCATCTGGACTGCGATGACGTACAATCCTGTCCGCATCCTGGGCATGCTCGGCTTGTCAGGAATTGCGGCGGCCATCGCGGTCGCCGGGGGCCTCCTCGTGGCGCGCCTGAATGGTGTTGAGTCACTCGGTCCACTCGGCGTTCTCGCGGTCTTTGCCGCAATGGTGTGCGGTGTCTCGGGCGTGAGCATGTTTGCGCTCGGGGCCGCTTTCAATTACCTTGTCTCGTTGTTCCACCGTCGGCCAATTCGACAGGGCTTGTTCCGAGAGCCGTTGATGCGAGCGCCGATCGAACAAGCGTTTCTGCCGCTGGGTCTCGGCGCCATCGGCGTGGGCCTTTTGATGTCGATCGTGACTTTCACGCTGTCGCTCAGAGGGTGGCCGATCGAACGGTTGTGGCTCTACCTGTCGGGCGGTGCGATGGTGGTGCTGGTCGGTCTTCAGCTTGCGATGTGGTGGTTGATCATGTCCGTGCTGGCCGAGCTCAGCGAGCGGTATCGTGGTCGGGAGATTTGATGAGCACGGCGGCTGGTCCACCCAAACTACGCAACGTCGGCGAGAAGACCCGCACCATCGTGTTGCCGATGGCGCACCCCGACACCGATCAGATTGCCGTGGAGTCGGCGGCTGCACGCGGCGAGCGCAGCAACGTCGATGTGTTGCTGGTCAACCCTCCGACGCCCGATGGCGCAATCTGGATCCGCTCGCAGCATCGCGTCGGACGCCGATCGCGCGAGAACATGATCTGGCCGCAGGTGTCCCTGGCGCAGATGGCCGCGCTGATGCAGCCCACTTACAGCGTGCGTGTGGTCGACGCTGTTGCCGAGCGTATGACGTGGAAGACGTTCGAGGCGCTGCTTCGTAAGGAGCGCCCGCGTTACTACGTCACCCAACTAACCGCGCCGACCCTGCAGAACGATTTGTACGGGACGTTTCTCGCCAAAACGCTCGGTGCCGTTACCATGGCGTTCGGCACGCACATCACGCCCATGCCGCGTGAGACGCTGCGCCCGTATCCGTCGCTCGACTTCGGGTTGCGCGGAGAGCCCGATCTCACGCTGCGAGATCTGGTCGATCATCTCGAGGGCACACAGTTTTCACGGCCAACGGAGATCGAAACGCTCTTCCGCAAGCACGACGCTACCTACGAACCGAGAACGCTGCCCCAGCTCGAGTCGGGGCAGCGGGACTTTTCGTCCATTCGCGGGCTGGTCTGGCGACGGAATGGAGAAGTGACGGTAAACCCAGACCGTCCGTTCATTCACGATCTGGACGACCTGCCCATGCCGCTCTATGGGCTGCTCCCCCTCGGGAAGTATCGGATGCCGCTGCTCAAGGGACCGTTTGCGTTCATCGTGACGAGCCGAGGCTGTCCAGCGGGCTGCACGTATTGCATCAAGCACGTGTCGTACGGGCCCACGATGCGCCTGCGCTCGCCGGCCAAGCTGGTCGAGGAAATCAAAGAGCTTGGACGGCTGGGTGTCCAGAACATCCACATGTACGCGGATCTCTTCACCGTCAACAAGGCACAAGTCGTCGGCCTGTGCGAAGCGATCCTGGATGCAAAGCTCAATATCAAGTGGACGTGCAACAGCCGCGTCGACTTCGTCGATCCCGACATGCTCGCGCTGATGGCGAAGTCGGGGTGCCATCTGATCGCCTGGGGTCTGGAATCGGGCGACAAGGCGATCCTTGCACATGCGCGTAAAGGCGTCGATCCCGAGCGCGCGAAGGCGTCGCTAGGATGGGCCAAGCAAGTCGGGATCAAGAACTGGGGCTACTTCATCATCGGGCTGCCCGGCGAAACCGTCGAGACCATCAAGGGCACGATCGCGTTCGCCAAGGGGCTGCCGCTCGACATCGCGCTCTTTCACATCGCTGCGCCCTATCCCGGCACACCCTTCTTCCACGAAGTCGCCAAGAACAAATGGTTCCGCGCGGGAACCCGGTGGGAGGAGGTCGATATGGACGAGTCGACCGTCCTGGACTACCCGAATCTTCGCGCCGAAGAGCTCGAGTACTGGCAGAAGCGCGCATTTCGCGAGTGGGCCATGCGGCCAGGCCCGATGTTGACCTATGTGAAGATGCTCTGCTCCGACCTTTCGACGTTACGCTCGGCGGTGAACGTCGGCCTGCAACATCTGGGCTGGGCGCGCGGCTGAAAGCAGCCGCGGCGCCAACCCGTACGCATCTCGCGTTAGTTCTTGAGCCCCAATCCCTGCCCGCAGGTTGAGCGTCGCAGTTTGAATTGTGACAGCCCGTCTTGCGTGGCGATGAACGATGTGCCGCCCGAGTTGTGGGCAGAAATCTCCTGCTTGACGGCAAGCGGGTTTGCCGGCGACGTCTCCTGCCCCATCGCGTCGGTGTAGAACGTGGTCCGGCCCATGGCGTTGTACCAGAAACTCGGCCCGTGATACGCCTCGCGGGTGCACCCGCGCAACATCGTGCGATCGTCGGTCGGGAATCGAAGGATAGGATTGAGGAGGGGATCCCAGACGTAGACCAGGCGTGTGGGAGTGACTGGATCCATTACGGTGATTGGGTCGAGCACTGCCGTCGCGGCGTTGACCTCCGCTATGACTCGTCCCTGAAAGTAAACGCTCGTGCGGAGCGCCCAGATTTCGTACAGCGACGTGAGCTGACAAGGCGAACCGACGGTCACCACAGACTTTCCGGCGCGGGGCTCAACGCAGATGCTGTTGACGCCGCCGGTGTCGCCCATCGTCTGCACGAACATCCAGCGTCCGTCATTTGTCACGATGGCGTATTCCATCGAGTGATGCTGTGTCGCGAAGCGCTTCGGCCCGCCCGTGCCCATGTGGAACACCAGTCGCACATCGTGCAGATGCACGCGCCCTTCGTCGTTTCTTTGGCTCCGGTTCGCCACGAAGATCTTGAACCCCTCGTGCGGCTCTTCATGGCCGAGAGGCTCATTGGGCATCGGGTGCCGTCGTCCGACGTACCCGAAGCGGACGCGGTGAGCCCTAATTGCTGCGTTGGTCTGCGTATTCGGATCGTCACCGTGCTCGTGTGCGAAGACGCAACCGGATGGGTCGCGCTGGGCGTGCCAGGTGCGATAGCGATAGCCGTCGCCGCCATCAACGGTGTAACGGTCGTGCAGCGCCGCGCTGCACGTTCCAAGGACAAGGGGATCGACTTTCCCCCAGATGGGCGTTGAGAGGCCAACCGTCACGACCACCTCGTTCGATGGCGCGCCTGCGCCGCAGGCATTTACCGCGCGCACTCGAGTGTGATACTCGCCTGGCGGCACCACCCCCGCAATCGGTGGCGCGTTGACTGGAATCACCCCGAGATCGGCGAGACCCGCAGTCGACCCCGCTTCCACTTGATATCCGAGTGCGCCTGGCACCGGTTGCCATGACAGCGTGACGCTATCACCGCTGACCTGCGAGCTCAGGCCGATCGGAGCCGGCGCGGTGGCAGAACAGCCGACCAGCACCGCGATTTCGTTTGACGGGCCACTCATGCCCGCGGCGTTGAGGGCATACACCCTCACGAAGTAGCGGCCATTCGGAACCGCTGTTGCGACGGTTTCACGTGATGGTGTCCGCGTCACCAGTAGATTATTGGCGCCAGGCGCTGAACCCACTTCGATCTGATAGGCGAGGGTCGGGTTTCCCCCTCCGGCCTGCCAGGACAGCCTGACCGTCGAACTCGTCACGTGGCTGACGAGATTGACAGGTGCCGCAGGTGGTCCTGACGCCTGTCCAGTGAGTGCAGAAGTGGAAACCGTGAGCAGGACCAGGGCCACGAGCCCCGGGGCGATGCGACCAAAAAGAGACGAAACAGACACGATCCCCCCACGTTCGGGGGGGAGTTGCTGAGCTTATCGGTTGGACACCCGTCGCTCTTCAGGGGGCCGATACACCTTGACCGCGACGTCGTCTGCGATGGGGACCGGCGATGTCAGCGTTAGTGGTCCGCCGTCGTGTTCGATGAGGCGCGAAGAGATGACAGCGGCGCTCCGCGTGCTCCACCACTCCACGCGATAGCTGCCCGCGGCAAGGGCCGGCGTCGTGAAGGTGCCGGTGAACGGTGTCGGTGACCGCTGGTCTCGCGCCACCTTCGCCCAGGTGTGATCGCGATGCTGTAACCACGCGAGCAGGCGAGTGTTGCTGTGGTTCAGAATCGCCAGCACACGCAGCGCCGGTGGCGAGGCCCGGACGCCAGCCGACGTTGTGACATTGAGATCTGTCGTCGCGTAGGTCCGCCAGCCGCTTCTGCTGAACGACTCGCCATTGAAAAATGCGCGGAGCGATCGGGTGCTCGCCGACTTTTCGACGGTTTGCCAATCGATCGGGCTGGTGAAGATGGGACTGAACATGCCTGCCCAGAGAAAATTGTGGCGAGAGATCTGGCCGCCCACGCCCGTCGTCGCGACGGCGTCGCTGACATTCCAGATCGTCAGCGTCCCTATCTCACCCCAGATGAACGGCTTGCGCGCCACGCCCTTCGGCCACTGCCGCACGAGATCGTCGGCCAGGACATAGACGAACCCGGCGGCATCCTCTGTCAGGGCCCTGGGATGCCTCTGCAGCTCTGTCGTCATGTAGTCGTGATAGTTGACCAAACCAGTCGGCGTGTCAGTCCAGAACTGCGGGCTGTAGGCTTGGCTGCCCTGCGAGGTCGTGAAGAGATGATCGAATGGATCGAGTTCGGCGACGAACCGCCCCACTGTTTGATAGAACGTGTGAATATCCGACGGCACGGGAATGTTGCCGTGTTCGTTCCAGATCTCCCATGCGAGCACGGCGGGCGAATAGCCCCATCGGGCTATCCGGTATCTGAGATTGCGCTTCCAGTAGCCGACATGCCGCGGGTCATTCCACGGGACGTGATAACCGTTTTCCGTCGCGTAGGGGTCGGGGTGGATGGTGGCGTCCCACGTCCAGAAGACGTCGCCGCGCGCGCAGAGTTGCACACTCACGCCGTAGGTTTCGGCCGCTTCCAGGATCTGATCGAGCTGAAACGCTGCCCACTGGTTGATGTCCGTCCCCTTCGGTACGGTCAAGGCGACCGCCGGATCTGCTGGATCGTTGCCGGCATCAGCCCTGGGGAAATGCCGCTCGAATCCCGCGTCGCTCAGCACGTTGAAGTCGCCATCGACGGGCGCGAGCGTCACATCGTCGAACGACGCAGTTCCGGAGCTTTGCTCGGCGCCGACCCAAATCAGCGACGCGTGCTGTGACGGCCCGGTAGTGAATCTGACCCTTACCTGTGTCCAGTCGTGTGTCCCAGTGAGCACAGCGCTCCTGATGCGGCCAGGCTCCATCAGCGATTGAGCGTTAGCAGAGACAAATGCGCCGCGTCCCTTCAAGCCGCTCGTGCGAATCCAACAGGCGAGGTCATAGGCGGTTGACGGCTGGACGGCGACCCATTGAACGTAGCCCTCTGTGGCAGGACCATCGGTTGGTCGAAAGCGGGCCGCGCGGGTGCCGCTGTGCGCCGTGAGGCGATCGATGCCGAGGGCTTTGGTGAACTGTGACCACGATGGGGCCCAGACGGGATAACTGCCCTCGATGGCGAGGTTGAATCCATCGTTCTGGTCCCAGATGCGCGTGAGGTTGACGCCGTTGGCGGCATCGCCCTTCATCGCCTCGGCGTAAGACAGTGTCAGCCGCGCTTGACTTGGTGCCCACTGGCGCCCTTCGGCAATTGGGATGAAGTCGTCACCGTTGTCATAACTCAGAAAGCGTGGATCTTCGGGGCTGACCCGGATGAACCCACGCCGCTCCGATTCCTGGACCGTGAACGGCACGGGCGACGATGTTGTCTGACCGCCGGCGTCATGGGCCGTAATGGTTGCCGTGTGTAGGCCCGCTACGCGCGGCGAAAATCGCATGCGCCATTCGCTGCGTCCGACAATCCCGATCGCTTCCTTGTCCGAGCCGACTGGCGCGCGCTGGTAGGGCGTATAAAAGAAGGCCGGAACCACGGTAGTGGCGCCGACGGGGTCCGTGATGCGGGCGTCGACGGTCACACCTTGTGGATGCGCGTAACCATCCTCGGTTTGCTGGTATGGATGGTACACACGGCTGGCGACAGTCCGGAGCTGGATGCTGATCTCCGCTCGGCCGAAGCGGGGGACCTGGGTGGCGAGCAGCCGCACCGATTCGAACGACGGCGGGGCGACACGAGCAGTCAGGGCGCGTGGTGTGTCGCCCACCGCCGCAAGGGCGAGCGCAACAGCCGCGCCGTGCAGTAGCCAAAACACGTGTCTCGAGCTCTGGAATCGCGCCAGTGAAGATCCTCTCGGCTATGATGGCGGCGTGCCTTCCCAAGTGGTGCCGCGCCGCTTGCCGCGATGGATGGCGACCGGCCTGGATGACGCGCGTATTGTACTTGGCGGGCTTGAATCGATCGCAACTGCCCTGACCCGCTACGCCGCGCTGCGACCGGGGCTCTCATGGCTCGCCTTCATTGTGCTGTTCATCAGCGCGGCGATCCCTATTCTCGTTCGACCGTTGTGGTTCGATGAGATCGTGAGCCATCACGTCGCGAGCTTGCCGACCACGGGCGATATCTGGTCGGCCCTTCGCGTCGCGGCGGATTCTCCGTTCCCGCTCTTTTTTGCGCTCGTCCGGGGAAGTTTCGCACTGTTCGGAGAAGGAGAGTGGCCGCAGCGGCTGCCGGCACTCGTCGGCTTCTTCCTGCTGTCTGCATGCCTCTATCTCTTCGTCCGGCATCGAGGCTCGTCGGCTGCGGCCTGGGCCGCGGCGCTCGCACCACTCCTGCCTGCGGGCGCCGCTTACATGGGAGAAGGACGCGCCTACGGCATCGTCGTTGGCTTTTCAGGCGCTGCGCTTCTCTGCTGGCAGCGATCGACGTCTCAACCAGGATGGTCGCCGTGGTTGGCCATGGCATCGCTGTGCGTTGCAGGCGCGGCATCCTGTCATGCGACCGGCGTCTACGCGTTTGTTCCACTCGTCTGTGGCGAGAGCTTGCATCAGTTGGCTGGGGGACGCGTTCGTCTGCTGCGTTGGATAACGCTCGCGGCTGCCATCGTGCCCGTCGTTGCGATGTGGAGCATGCTTTCGGGCTATCTGGATGCCGTCGGGTACTGACCCGTGGGATACGCCCACCCTGTTCTCATTGGCGAGCGGCTACCGCATTCTCATCGGTGTGGCCCTGGCGCCGCCCCTGGCCTGCCTTTGTGTTCTCGCCGCAGTGAGGTCCGACTCCGGAGACGTCTCGCGACCGACACCAACCACAATACCGTGGGCCGAAGTCGTGGCCGGCCTCGGTTTTCTCGCCGTGCCCGCCATGGCCGCTGTCACGGCGCTCGCCACCACTGGGCCTTGGGTTCCGCGCTATGGACTTGGCGGCCTCGTTGGGTTCGGGGTGTTGGCGGGAGTGGTCACGATGCTCCTCGAGCGTCGCCGGCCTGCGTTTGCCGCTCTATTGCTTTGCGCGATGATTGCGGGGCTCGGCTTGCAAATTGCCGACAGGTGGCGGAAAGCTGAGCCCTCCTTCGCGGTTCCAGAGACTTTGTTTGCCGACGATACCGATCTCCCCATCGTCGTGGAAGGCCCGCTGGACTACCTTCAGCTCACGTACTACTCGCCTCAACCGCTCAGGGAGCGCCTCGTCGCGCTGGTGGATCCAGACGCCGCGGGTCTTTACGTGGGAGTGAGAAGAGGTGATCGGGCCCTCGAACTGCTTCAGCCGTGGGCGCCATCCTTGCGCATCGTACGACCGGCCCCGTTTCTTCTTCAGCATCGGCGCTTTCTGGTTTTTCGCGGGACAGAACCCGGATGGGTGCTCGCCCGCCTAACCGCTGAAGGCGCTCAGGCGACGCTCGTTCGCTTTCGCAACACCGACGCGCTGTACCAGGTACGCCTCCCGCAGGGTCCATCAACCTCGACGCCGCAGTGACGCGAGATGCCTGCCGGGATGATTAAGGGTTTGCTGCCAAATGTTGCCGGTCGCGCTGGGGCGATGAGAGTGATGGCGGCGGGATTGTCCGTTCGATCAGATCCGATAATCTGACAGCTGGGGAGGGACGCACCATGGCCACGTTCACCGATGCACCGATGCTGGAACTTCTCGCTGCGTGCGAACAGCTCGCCGACGGATACGCGCGAGCGTTACGCGCGGTTCAGAATCTCACGAGTGCGGGATTCGAGGGCCGCGGTATTACCACTGCGGTCCTGCAAGCGTACGACGAACAAGCCGAGAGCGCCGCGGCTGACCTCGAGCAGTTCCGCGCGCTCGTGGCGAAATTTAAAACGCTATTCACCGTGCATTGATTGTTGCAGGCGCGCGATCGGGCGAGGGTCCAGAATGGTGCCTCCGTCCTTCTCTGAACTGTTCAAAACGAGCTTGCTACTCGACCATCCATCCGCGCGCCACCCATTCCGCTTTCACCTCTTCGGCCACATCATCAATGTTGCGGCCCTCGGGCACGACTTCGCCGCGCAAGAAGGTGCCGTTGTAGTAGATGCGCAGCTCGGGGGCAGCCGGCGCCATTGGCATGCGCGCCTCGACCGTCCGTCCGTCCTTCCGGAGCGTCCAGAGATGCTGCTCCGGAATCGGATCCGCGTTGCGACCCATGGAGAATGCCACCGTCTTGAAGTCATGGGGCATGAACGCAGACTGAGCAGTATGTGTGCCTGCCAAGCGCTGCCATGATCGGCGTCGCAGTGCCCGGTTTTTCTCTACGGAAGGTTGACTTTAGGCCGCCTAATCTCGCTCCCAGGCAAAACTAGATTGGCTTTCTTCAGGCGGACGCAAGTGACGCGGATAGTGGGGCTTATGCGAGTGTTGACGCTTGGAGTTCCAGCAGGAATGGATCGCCCAGCGGACGCCCCCGACGATCATGGTTCTCGCGCCAGACATGGCCGGCAGAGAAACTTCGGGCAGCTACGAAAGCGGCGGCGACTGACGGATGCGGGCCTGACAGTTCGCGCAAGCTGACCGCGTCCACGACGGTGTATCCGGTGACCCCATCGCGAATCAGCACGTCGCCCGGTCCAGGACTGAGCATAAGGGGAAACCTTTTTACTCCTACGCGCCGTTGTGATCAAGCGCGAATTGCTTTGTCGGATTCTGACCCCCCATCACACAGCACGCGCGGATGTATCGAAATGGCTACTGCCATCCGAAACGGCCAAGCACTCAATCCTGAGCACTGCCTTTGATGGAGTAGAGTCTCGGAGGAGGAGGGATCCTGATGCACACCCAGATGATGCTTCGCGTCGCAGCCTTGGTCACTGTCTTAGCGAGCTCTGGATTTGCCCAGACGGGGATGCCTGCATGCGATGGGGATCTGACCATTGTCCGAGTTTCTCGTATCAAGCCGGGAGGCAGCATGGACGGCTTCATGAAGGCGGCCGCGGCACACCGTGCTTGGTATCGCGCGAACAAGATCACGACCAATGAGATCGTTACCGCGCGTGTGATCGAGATGGACCGTGCCGCCGGCACGTCAAAGTACTCCGACACCGAGGTGCTTCAGTATCACATCCGCCCGCCACAGCGCCCGGCGAATGCCGACGATGCGGCGTGGAAGGCGTATGTCAAGCAGTATCAGGACAACTCGGAGATTGTGAGTGAGTACATGACGTGCATGCCAAAGCCCGGAGCGCAGTAATGGGAGGCGGTTTTTCCCTAGTGCTCCAGCCCAAGCTCTTTTGCGTAAGCTGCGGCAATTTCAATCCAGAGCGGAAGGGATGCCCCACCGAGTGTGGCGACCTTTGCCTTCGTCTTTAACCACACGGATTCGTTTCTGATTGCGGCCAGCGCCTCGTGACCTTTGAATGTCAGACGACGAGCCGCGCCGCGCGGCACTCTTTGACCCAGCGTCGTAAAGGTCTCCCCCTCGACAAGGCCTGCCTCCATCAGTAGAAACACGTGGTTCTCAACCGTCTCTCGGTTGTAACCTTCGATCACGGGGTTGGCCAGCAGTGAGGTAGACCCTGCAGCCTCGATGGCGATGAGGAGCTTTCTAAGCAGTTCCATGTTTTTCTGCATCGCACCTACCTTGTTCTAGCGCAGCGATCCGGATCCCCTGGGGATTCTGATTCCGCTGAATCCGCTACAGACTAGCGCACTATTTGTTGGTCTCACTGAGTCAGCTTAAAAACGCCGCCCAGAGGAGTTTCGCCAGCTTCCAAAGACCGAACAAAACAGCGACGAGGACAATTAATGCGATAACGCTCTCGCTGATGCCAATGGAAACAGCCCCGACCCCTCCACTGCCGATGCTCTGCACACGTACCCTCCACTCCGGTCGGTTCGGATTGTAGCGAATGGTCGCGGGCGGCTGTGCAAATTTGAACAGCGTCTTTCTGAACCGCCAGTTAGCATCCCCTTCGCTCCTTCGTGTTTGGCGGCCGCTTGAAATACGGCCGGAGGGTATCGACGATGAATCGCCTTTCGCCTATCGTCTCTATCAGCCCGCTTTTGGTCCCCTTCCTGATGAAGGTCGCGGTACCCTCCGCCACGGCAGCCAACGATGCTGAGCGGGAAACGCAGGTCGATGAGATCCTTGCTCGTGCCGAGCGCTTGAAAGCGGAGGAGCAAGCGCCGCGGAAAACTGCTCGGCGCCCATGAAGTCCTTCGTTGCCACCTTCAGACCCCTCGCCGACGCCCCGCAAGCCTCGCGAGTTGGCTGAAATCCTTGGCGATCAGGGCGCCTTCTTCACGCTGGATGCCGCTTCTTCGTGTAGGCAGACCTACGCGACGCCTTCGCTGCGCGCTGGAACTGCCATCATGGTGGCTGTCATTCGCGCAAGAACGCGCGTGCGCGTCGCATCGAAGACTGACCCCTCGCAGACGGTTAGTGTTCGGCCTGCCTGGACAACCTGGCCGACGGCGATTACCTGATCCGCCTTCGCGGGTTTCAGGAAGTGGACCTTGAATTCCACCGTGAGCACCTCTCGGTCATCGGGCATCACAGACAAAGCAGCGTAGCCGCAGGCGACATCAACGAGGCTTGCGACGACCCCCCCGTGGAATAGCCCGTGTTGTTGCGTCAGGCCTTCGTCGAACCCGCAGCTGATAGTCACGGTTCCGGATTCGACCGATTCGAGCACGGCGCCGATCGTGCGCATGAACCCTTGTTTGCCAAAACTCTCGCGAATGCGTTCCACGGTGGTGATCAGCTCCGTCCTGGCCAATATGATCTGCGAGCAAACTCGAACAACCCATGATCGCGCGACTTCATTCCCTGCCAACGTTCCAGCAGCAGGCGAGCTGCCAAGAATCCGAAGGTCATGCCATTGCCGCCGTAGCCCAGAGCGAACCAGTGACGGGGATATCGCCGGTGGGGGCCGATGTAAGGAAGGCCATCAGCGGTCATCGCGAAGAGGCCCTCCCAGGCAAAGTCAGTTCGCACCGTAGCCAGGGCAGGGAATCTGGCTTCAAAGTACGCCCGTAGATCGCGTGATGCCGTCTTGAATTGCTGATGGCGCCGTTGCCTTGGCTGGACGAGACGATCCTCGCCGCCCAAGAGGAGGCGATGCCCCGGTGTCCAGCGGCCATAGTGGTAGGGCCGCTCGGTATCCCAGAGCATGACGTTGGACAGACCGACGTCATCGCGTTGGAAATTCACGATCGGTTCGGTCACCAGCACGTATGTCCGATACATCCGAAACCGTCCCGCCAAGGGACGAAACTGCGCGGTGGTATAGCCGGTCGCGATGACCACGCGGTCAGCGTGGACCGTGCCTTGGCGTGTTCTGATGCGCACACGATTGTGCGCCCTTTCAATGCGTAGGACCTCTGACCTTTCGAACACATCTGCGCCTGCGGCGGCGGCAGCGCGGACAATGCCGATACACGTTCGATACGGATCGAACTGCGCACTGCCTCGCGACACGATCGCCCCATGACCAGCGATGCCGGTCAGGCGGCGAAGGGCTCCGGCACGCAGCCATTCGGCATCGAATCCAGACCGCGCACGAAATTCACACTCGCGACGCAGTCGTTCGGCAGCTTGCGCGGTTGTGGCGTAATAGACAGCGTCTCGAGTCTCCAAATCACAACGAACGCGGAGACGCTTGAGCAACCCGATCAATTGGTCGACCGATTGACGGCACAATTCCCAAATCCGCCGGCTGTTGCGGGAACCATAGCGGTTCGTCAGTTCCATGAGTTCGAGGTCAGGCTCTTTGAGCAGGAGCGCCGCGCTGGCTGCGGTGCTGCCTCTCCCGACGACCGCGGCTTCCAGAAGCGTCGTAGAGATGCCCACGGATGCAAAGGCGTGGGCGATCAAGGCGCCGGTCAAGCCGCCACCCACGATAGCGACGCCAGTGTCGTGCTGACCCGACAGCGCGGGGTATCGTTGTTGGGCTCGTCCGTCGGGAAGCCACAGAGGTCGGCCGACGCGTAACCGTCGTTGTGGCAGGCTCAACGATCAGTCCGCTTCGGACAGCGGCGCCTCGGCCGGCCCGGAGATTACTTCGCCGGTCGGCTTGAAGCGTGACCCGTGACACGGGCAATCCCAGGTGCGCTCGGCCGTGTTCCAGCCCACCGTGCATCCCATGTGCGTGCAGATGGCGGAGCGAAGCGTGACCGTGCCCGTTGTGTCGCGATACGCTGCGACCTTCGCGCCCTTTCGTTCGATGACCTTTCCCTGACCGCGTTTTAGCGCACGAAGGGATTTCGCCTCCGCGCCGGCAAACCGATCGCGAATCAGGTAGTACGGGTAGTCGACGTTCTCCTTGACGTAGTCCCATAGGCCGCGGGTGAGCGCCTTCCGGCCGGGCTCGAACAGCTCTGCCCATGGGTTCGAACGCTCGAGGATGGCGTCCGCGATCATGAGGCCAGCTAGCGTGCCGAACGTCAACCCATTGCCGGCGTATCCGGTCGCCGAGTATTGGTGGTCGGCGCTTTGGCCGATGTACGGGAGGCCATCGGGCGTCTCGATGACCTGACCCGACCAGCGATGCGTCAATTCGACGCCCGGAACGATCGTCCGGAGATGCTCTTCGAGGCGCCGATAGCACGCCTCCGTATCTTCCTGTTGCCCAGTCTTGTGATCTTCGCCGCCGAAGATCACCATGTCATGGTCCCGGTGCGGCTCGACGCGAACAAACTGGTAGGGGTCAGCCGTGTCCCACCAGAGTGCGTCGGGCACGACACCGCGCGCGACACGCCCCGCGATCACGTAGCTGGTGTACAGGGCCAGCTTCGTCTGAAACAGGGTGGCGCCAGCGATGCCGCCGAAGCCGACCAAGGGATTGTGCGTGGCAATGACGACGTCCCCGCACGTCACCGTATGTCCGTTGACTTTCACACGGCGCGGGTCGTCGCAGAATTCGTCGGCCTCCGAGTGCTCGTGGATTCGACCCCCGAGTGCCGCGAACGCCTTCGCCACGCCTGCGAGATACTTGCGCGGATGGATGCGAGCCTGATTCGGAAAGCGAACTCCCGGCCGCGCCATAAAGGGAATCGAGTCAAGGAACTCCGCATCGAAACCCAGCTCACCCGCCAACGCTGCTTCGCTGCTCAGGCTCTCCGCCTCATCGCTCGCGTTGTCACCAAGCGGCGCGTGCAGGTATCCGTCCACCCAGTCGAAGTCCGCGTCGATGCCGTGCTCGCGAACGATGTCGTCGATCTTGGCGATGGCGGCGAGCCCCGCGTCCCACACCGCCTGCGCATGGGTGCGTCCGAAACCTTTCACCAGCTCGCTGAGGCGCGTGTCGGTCACCATCGTCAAGTGCGCGCTGGTATGTCCCGTGTCGGTCGCGGCACAACGACCACGTTCGAGCACGATGACACGTTTGCCGGCCGTCGCGAGGAGGTACGCGGCAGTGAGACCGGTGATCCCCCCGCCGACGACAACCACATCGGCTTCGGCATCGTTGGCCAGCTTGGCAAACTGCGGAAACGTGGTGGACGTCGACCAGTACGGGGTGGTTTCACTCTTTGCAGTGGCCATCGTGATCCCTTTCAACGTCCCATCTCGGCATGCGGCGCATGTACAGGTCTTGGTCGTCGCGACTCCGGTGACTCCCTCTGAATCAGAAACGTCGTCAACAACACGAATACGGCCATCTGCAAGAACTCGCTTTCCCAGTTCTCGAAGAGAGCCTCCCAGGAGTGACCGGTTGGCGAGATAGTCGAGGCATGTTGGAGGCCATTCAGACGACTAGAGCAAGAGCGCTGCCACGTATGCCCGGGATAATGAGAGTATCGGTACGCGTTAGCAAAAACCAACCAAGCTGATCCACGTTTCATCGCCACGCGATCCCAATGGACTTTGGCCCCGTTGACCAACGGCACGTCGTCGCTCTACGGAAGAGCCGTTCATGTTGGTGGTCCTAAGCACTCGATTCACGTGACGCGCTTGGTTCTGTCACCGGACCAAGATTGAATTGACGGTTCGTAACCGAACCGTCCGCGATGTGTGTTGTACGCTGACGCGCAAAACGAGCAACGGCCAGCTAAGGAGAATGATATGGGCAAGCGATCAAACGCGCGGGGCGGCAACTTGGAGCGGATATCCGGGGCCGTGACAGACTGGACTGGCAGCAGCACGGCGTTCGCGTGTGCCGTCGGCGTGATCGTTGTGTGGGCGGTGCTCGGTCCGGTGTTTGGCTTCTCCGATACCTGGCAGCTCGTAATCAACACTGGAACAACCATTGTCACGTTCCTCATGGTCTTTCTGATCCAACGCTCGCAGAACAAGGACGCGCTCGCAATTCATCTGAAGTTGAACGAACTCGTTGCAGCGCTTGAAGGCGCCAGCAATCGCCTTATCGATGTCGAAGCGCTTTCTGAAAAGGACTTACGTACACTGCACGAGCACTTCTCTATGCTCGCCAGGCTTGCCGGGGAGGAAGCAGATATCGCGCAGTCGCACTCGGTCGAAGAAGCGGATCGTCGACATGACGCGAAGACGAAACGACGATCGAAAGCCTGATGGCGGGGGCAGCGCGCGTTCGCGATGGTCTGTTGTCGATCTCGCGCGTTAGCCCACCTTCACGACCAACACGCGTCCCGGAATCTTGCCGGGGCTGACCTTGGAGGCCTTCGTCATCTTCCGCCCACCCTTGCCCAACGTCGTCACTTCGATGTCCACTGGCGCGTCGGTGCCCAACCCGATATGGACCGGGAGCACGTTTTGTGAGGCGTATCCACTTCCTGTGTCCACGATGCCTGCGCCCAGGAGCTTGCGTGTTCCGGAGGCGAACACGCGTACCTCGGACCCGGCTCTCGTCGCTCGTCCACGCGAGTCCTGGACGAGGACTTGAACCGACCGGCGCGCTTGCTCCGACGGAAGTAAATTGCGGTACAGGGAGTGGGTGCCCTTCGGATTGTTGTTGGCCAAGGAGAAATCCAGGTCGCCGTCCTTGTCGAAATCCACCCATTGGATGCCGTGCGTGGCGCCGCGCTTGGCGATGTTCTCCGGCATCACGTCGGTGAAGCGAGCACCCTCGTTGTGGAACAGAAAGTCGTGTTCATTGATCGGTTTGTCGATGTAAGACGAGACGTACAGATCGATTCGTCCATCGTTGTCGAAATCTCCCCAGCGAGACGGCGTCGCCAGCGCACCACCGGCGACATTCATCTGCGCGGCGACCTCAGTGAATTTGCCCGGCCCGTCGTTTCGGTAGAGGAAGTTTCCGCCGTACCCCGCGACAAACAGGTCGAAATCCCCATCGTTGTCGTAGTCGGCGACGCTCGGACCGTTGCTGCCAGAGGTCTTCGGCCTTCCCGCGGCATCGATTCCCAGTTCGTTCGCCACGTCGACGAACCGGGCCCCATCATTGCGGAACAGACCGTTCAGATCGCCGTTTTGGTTGGCCACGAAGACGTCGAGGTCGCCGTCTTGGTCCATGTCGAACCAGACGGCCCCCACGGTCCTGCGAGGATCGTCGATGCCCATTTCTTTGCCAACACTCGTGAAGCTCTTGCCGTCGTTCCGGAAAAGCATGTTCGGCGCATCGCGCAGCCCAACGAAGAAATCGAGGTCGCCGTCATTATCGAAATCGATGAACGTTGACTGCCTGGTCTCGCCTGGCGCCTCGATGCCCATGGTTTTCGCCACGTCGACAAACGGCTTGCCAGCGCCTTCGTTGCGATAGAGCTTGCTGGGGATCTCAGTCTTGCGCGTGAATCCGACGAAGAGGTCGATGTCGCCGTCGCCATCGAAATCACCCCACGACGCAGCACGGGTATCGTTGCTGTCCGCCACCCCCAACTCCGCGGCGACGTCCGAGAAAATGCCGTTGTCATTGCGATACAGGCGGTTCGGCTCGCCCTGGCGGAACCCGACGAACAGGTCCAAGTCGCCATCGCCGTCGAAGTCCGCCCAGCAGTTGGGCTGACCTCCGGCGGCGGCGAAGAGATCGGGCTGCACGAGTTCGAACTGCGGCGGGGCAGCAGCCGTTGGAGCGCTGCTCGCGGGCTGACCCCCGCCCGCCTGGCCCGTCCCATCAACCCAGGCGGTTGCGAGTCCTGCTATCAGAAAACCCATGAGCCATACTTTGCGTGACATACCGACCTCCATGCGTCCGGTTGCGATAGCGTGCTTGGGCTCACTGCTGTGTTGGACGCGGCGCCGGCAACGGTGTGATCACCTTACGTGGCAGCAACGTGCTGCGCATAGCCGTGTTGTAGGCGAAATTCGCCATGACGATGGACATCTGGACGAGATCGTCGCGTTGTACCCGATCCAGGGTGTCCATGTTGGAATGGTGGCTCCGCGAGTTGTATTCGAGCCGGTCTTGAATGAACTGAAAGGCCGGGATGCCAATTTCGTCGAACGGCACGTAGTCGGAGCCTGATGTCGATCGTGGCGCCAGCACGCTCACGCCGAGACCGCGCAGCGGTTCGATCCACTGAGCGAAGATCGGTGTGATCGCCACGTTTCCCTGCATCCACACGCCGCGGATACGACCCGTGCCGTTGTCCAGGTTGTAGTAGGCCGAGAGACGCTGATATTCCGGCTTGGGTTTGGCCGCGTCGCCGAGGTGTTCCCGCACGTAGGCTCGCGAGCCCAGATAGCCCTGTTCTTCTCCACCCCAGAGGGCGATCCGGATTGTCCGCCGTGGTTTGGCGCCCACGGCTTTGAGGATGCGCATCGCTTCCATCATCACGGCCACCCCCGCGCCGTTGTCCGTTGCCCCTGTCGAGGAATGCCAGCTGTCGAGGTGCGCACCGAGCAGCACGATCTCATTGGCGAGATCGCTTCCTGGAATCTCGGCGATCACATTCATCCCGTTCAGATCGATCTCGTCGTGGAACTGCGCCTCGATCTCGATCTCCATCTT
Organism: uncultured Acidobacteriota bacterium; assembly: GCA_963846425.1. Classification (GTDB taxonomy): domain Bacteria; phylum Acidobacteriota; class Vicinamibacteria; order Vicinamibacterales; family UBA2999; genus JACCSI01. The sequence continues at coordinate 2,449,033 of CAWJVW010000005.1, forward strand.
CACCGGCAGCCCTCGGTCGAGCACGCGGATCATGCGGTTGTAGTGCTCGACCGCTAGCGTGACCTGCGGCGGCACCTTGCCGGCATTCTCGTCGCGCGGGCCACCCCCTTGGACGAAAATCGTGCCGCCGTCGACGCGCTGAGTCATTGGCGAAAGGTTCTCGTTGCCACCCATCGCCACGATCGATTGATCGCTGCCACGATCCAGCACCGCGACGACACCCTCAGCCAAAAAGAACTGCATCGTCTTGTCTGCGAGTGAAGGCCCTGGCGGCGCGGGGGCTCGGGTTGTGGCGGGCGGAGGAATGGGGAGCCGCTCGGCCTCGCTCAACATTTCCTCACCCATCCGCCAGGTGATTCGCCCTTCGAGCATTCGCACCTCTCGAGGTGGCTGGTTGAGGACAATCTTGCCGCTCAACTTGCCGCGATATTTTTCGAAGTCCGCCTCAGACCCGATCGCGACGCGCAACACATCAGCGGTAATCGGACCCTTCGTCCCAGGTGTCCACGCCTTGGGTGAGCCGATCAAAGGCTGCCGTTGTGGCTCGAGCAACTGCGCTTGAAATCGGTCGAGCGACCAACCTTTACCGAACTTCCATTTCTCGGTCTTCGCGTTGGCCATCCCCCAGTCTCCGAGTCGCTTGACCGCCCAATCGGCCGCCTGCTTGAACCCGGGTGATCCGGTGAGACGAGGGCCGTACACATCGGAAAGCCAGCCCACGTGATCCATGACCTGTGAGCGACCGAGCCCTTCTTCCTGGATTTTGGCGAGCACAGCGTAGTCGAGTGTGTCCTGGGCCCGAACCACGCCGACACCAAGGACGGCGATGACGAACGCGAGTATTCGTGTGTGGTGTTTCACTGTTGTGCCCTCGCGCTAGAAATCGATCCGGAAGCCGAACTGCTGCCTGCGCTTTGCCAACGCCCGCGCCGGTTGGCCAAAGGTGGAGGATTCCAGCGATCCCTGGTAGGCCTGGAAATTGTCCGTGTTGAAGACGTTGAACATCTCCCAAAAGAGGTGCACTGAGCTGTTGCGTGGCAACTTGAACTGCTTCCCGACTCGGAGGTCGAAGTTCTTCTCATCGTCGCCGCGTCGCGAGTTGCGCGGTTCGGGCCGCGCGTTGATCACGAAGCGGCTGGAGACGCTGTAGGGCAGCGCACTGCCATAGCGATAGATACCGGCCAGCTGGAAGTCGAACGGGAACGTATAGGAGCTGTCCCACACCAGGTTGTGGCGGCGATCCTCGTTCGTCGGTCCATCGTCGACCGACAGGTCCAGCGGGTTGGTCGCAGCGCCGCCGCCGACGCCGCTGGCGCTGCTGTTGGATGTTGCCTTCGCAAGGGTATAGGAGAGCCCTGTCCGCAGCCTGGCGCCTCGGTATTCGGTGCGTGTCTGCAAAGCGTTGTATCGGATGTACCCGAGGTTCTCGGCGACGTTGATTCCCGTGAACCGAGGGTCTCTGTTGACCCATTGGCCGTTCACGAAATCAAGATTGAGGTTTCGCTGCAGCAGCACATCGTCGCCGTACGAATAGACGTAGTCGGCCTGCACCGAGAGGCGCGCGGGAAGTTGTTGTGAGAAGCCGAGAGCCGCCTGTCTCGTGTACGGAACGCGGAAGTCGGGGGCGAGCGCTACGGCGAGCTCGGGAATCAGGCCCAGACTCGCGACGTTCGGGAAGAGAGGGAAGCGCTGCGCCAAGAAGGCGCGACAACGGACGCGCGACGGCGCCAGTCCCTCCACGGGGTTGTAGAGCGGGTTGTCTGTCGTGCTATTGCAGTTGAAATTGACGCGACGATCCGCCAACAGGGTCTGGTTGACGTACACGTCGTTGTAGTTGAAGTGATTCTGGTCGAAGAAGAGGCCCGCGCTGCCGCGGATGGCGAGCTTGCGGTCCTCGGTGGGGACCCACACAAAGCCGAGCCGCGGCGCCACGTTGTTGAGGTCCTTCTTGACCTTCCCGAGCGGAGCGACGCCTAGATTGGCCAAGTAACGCGCGTTGCGCGCATCCACCAAGCCGTTCCCCACCGTGATCGTGTTGTCCACGTCGTATCGCAATCCAAGGTTCAGCGTGAGGCTGTCGCGGACTTGCCAAGTGTCCTGCACGTAGAGGGCGTAATTCCATGTCGCTTCTTCGTGCGTCGCCGTGCCGATCGCCGCGTTGAACGTGTCGGGGTGGCTGCTGGGATCAGCCAGGTTGTACACGACGTCGACCGGAAACCCCCATCGGCCCTTTTGCGACGCGTCGATGTCCATCAGAAAATTTACTCGAGAGAGCTGTCCGCCGAATTTGAGTTGATGCCTGTCCATCACGCGGGTGAACGAGTCGTTGAGGTAGAAGTTCGTTTCACCCTCCAGCCCTCCGGTCGTGGACGCGCCGAACGAGGCGCCCGGATAGGTACGTTCGGTGTATTGGCCGGTCAGCGCGTTCTGCTGCAGCAGGTCGATGCCGGACGTGCCAGCCAGGTTCGAGGTGATGCGAATCTTGTTCACGCCGTAGTACGCGCGCATCTCGTTGAACGCCTTCCCGCTCAGCGTGCTCGTCCACGTGCCCATGACGCTCCAGATCGGCCCGTTGAAGGTGGCCCGCTTCTCTTCGGTCCACAAGGGACTGCTGTTGCAGCCATCACCGCCCTGGCCGCTGCAGTTCTGATCCTCCTTCATCGTGCGGCTATGTCGCACCGAGATGCGATTGCGATCGCTCGCGTTCCAGTCACCTTTCAGCAGGAGCGCCCGCGTGGTGTTCTTCGACGGAATCACGGCCGCCAGACCGCGATTGCGCCAGTAGTCAGAGATGGCGAGGACGGTCGTGGCGTCGTTCTCGAAGTTCTCGTACCCGACGAACGCGAACAGTGCATCCTTCTTCAGGGGCCCCCCTAAATAGCCGCCAAATCGTTGCTGGTTGAACTGCGGCGGCTCGCTCAGAAACTCCGGGACGCCGTTCACGAAGCGGCCCGCGTACGGCGCCGTGTCGAAGTTGTCGTCGCGCACGAAGCCGTAGGCGCGACCCTGTAGCGAGTTGCTGCCGCTCTTGGTAATGACGTTCAGCACCGCACCGGACGCCTGTCCGAACTCGGCCGAGAACCCGTTGGTCATCACCTGGAATTCCTGGACCCAGTCCTGCGGGTACGACTCGGCCTGCGTGCCGTAGAACTGCATGGCGTTGGTGGCCCCATCGACGAACACATTGTTCTGGAATTGACGCTGGCCCGATGCTGAGAAACCCATCGAACTCTGCCCGGTCGAGGTGATGCCCGGCGCCAGCTTCGCAAGCTCCGCGAAGTCGCGGCTCAGCGTGGGCAGGTTGTCGATGGCCTGGCGGTCAATCAGGCTGCCAACCGTGGCCTGCGTTTCGACCAACGCGCTGACGCCGGTCACGAGGACGGTTTCGGCCACGGCGGCGACTGTGAGAGTGATGTCGAGCGACGCCTCCTGACCGACGCGGAGGACGAACTCACGTTTCGCCGGCGCAAATCCCTGCAGCTCGATCGTGAGCTCGTATCGACCGGCCGGGAGATTCGGGACATAGTACTGGCCCCGCGCCTCGGTGACACCCGACCGTGTCGTGTTGGTGTCCAATTGCCGCACGACAATCGTGACGCCGGGCAGGGTGCCGCCCTGTTCGTCCGTCACCTTTCCCCCGAGTGCCGCAAAGCTGGTCTGCGCAATCGCGAAAGCGGGAATCAGCCAAAGACACAGAGCGACGGCCGCCACGCTGATTGCGGTAAGTCGAGTAGCCATAAGCAACCTCCGAGGACGTGCGAGGTACGCGACCCGCTCGGTTTGAGGCTCGGGCGGGAAGATGTGAATGTTGAGGACCGGCCGCCTTGCCGGCAACGCCGTATCTTCCGGGCAACGCTCAGCGCTGTCAAGGCTCGTTTCACTTCGACAGTGGCACGACGATCGTGGTGAGCTTGGCAACAGGCGCCGCCGGCAGCGCGTTTGAAACCAACGTGCGCGTGTGGTGACGACCGCGAACCGGATCAGCGAACTGAAAAACGCTCTTCGTGCAGCAAAGTGCCGTCCTCGGCCCTGAGCTCGACTCGCCAGCTGCCTGCGCTTTCGCGGTTCATCGTTTGGCGACTATACGTGCGGTCACCGAGGCTTGGGCTGGCTTGAACGCGAAGCTCGACAGATTGGTACAACCGATCGCCTCGATACCAACGATGAGTCACCGTGGTCGCGCTTCTGGATTTGACCTGAGTGTAGAAAAACAGAGGTCCGGGAGGAACCGGACGATCTGCAGGATCGCATAGCCCTTGATCGAGCTCGGCGCAGAGCCGCGCCCTGACCACCGTTGGTCGCGCGCGTGTCGATGCCGCCGAGATTCGCCTGGAGCTCGCTCCGTCGGGGCCGCTTCCAACAGTCTTCGTGGACCCTTTCGATAAGGGAATCGGTTCGACGGACAAGTGCGCGTGCGGCGGGGCGGGAATCTCCCGCGATGAGTCTATCGCGATCGCTGATGAGGACTCGGTCGGCTCGGTCGAGCTGACCCACGGGCGGGCCGCAGTGAAAATCACGATCAACATTACGCCAGGGCCCAGGGCACCAATCGCGAGTGGGCCAATAAACCTCCTCCGCATGAGCGGCAGTAAGTCTTGCGATTCGGCGTTCAACTGGGGTTCGCCCAGTGGTAGTTTTCCCCGGGCTTCACAGAAATCACGAAGATTCTTTTGACTCGTCGCCACAAAGGGATGGTCTGGCGCCAGTACCGCTTCGGCAATGGCAAATGCTCGCCGAAAGCAGTCCTCCGCATCGACCGGATTGTCGGTGCGTTCGCACACGACGCCGAGGTTGTTCAGCGTGTTGGCGAGATCGGGATGGAGTGGGCCGAGACTCGCCTCTTGCAGGAGGGCAGCCTCGCGCAAGAGCTCTTCGGCCGCGGCGTAGTTGCCCGCAGCTGCAGCTTGTTCCGCCGCGTCGATGATGGAGCGAGGGTCACGGGGTTCCGGCATCGAGCGTCCAAGGGGGGCGCCAGGAGCGGACTCACCGACTCTACACCATCTGCTGAGCTACGGTTCGTGGATCGTCACTTGGTGACGCCAAACGATGCCACCGCGCGCAGAATTGCGCTATGTCGCTTTTGAGCTGCACCCGATCGAAGTTGGCTCGAATCACGATGGCGGCTTCACTCGCCATCGGGTCGTCACGCCTGGCGAGTCCTCTTTCTCGATACTCATAGTCTGGTGCGGAAGGGGGGACTCGAACCCCCACGGTCTTGCGACCGCCAGCCCCTCAAGCTGGAATCAGTGAACGCCGATCGCAGCCGACCCCGGAAAATCGGGGTCGGCTGTCCTCAGTGATCGCTGACTGAGGCCGTTCGTTGCCGTCCAACTCCGTTCGGCTTGCAATTTCTTGCAAACAGTCGCCGTCGCTCACGGCGCGTGGATCGGCTCGATTCTGGGATGGTGACCGTGACGTTCGCCAATTGGAACCAGATCAGGAGTTGCCTGCACCAGCTCGACAGTCTACGTTTGGCCGCGTAGCCTCGGCGCCCCGCGTGTTAGCTGAGCCCAAAACCTCTAGTTCCGAGCGCGTTCGCGCGCTGCACCATCGGAGCTTCAGGGTTCACGTGTTCGAATGACCCCTGGTTATGGAGTTCGACGTCCGTGAGCGGCAATCATTCGATCGATGTCTGCCTTCGACAGAGCCCGGCCGCGCACGATGGCCGCGGCAATCCGGCGTGTGTTGCGAACATCCGTCAGCGGGTCAGCTTCCAGCAACACCAAGTCGGCCCGCTTGCCGACTTCGATCGTGCCCTGTATTTTCTCTCGTCCTAGCAATTTGGCAGGATTGATGGTTGCCGTCTGAATTGCCTGCAGCGGAGATAACCCGGCTTCGGTCAACGCCTGCATTTCATCGTGAAGGCAGAAGCCAGGCACGCCGCCATCACAACCAGCCAGAAAGGAGTTACCCCTGGGCAGCATGTCTCTGATCACAGTCAGGCTGGTCTTGCCCATCGACCGCAGAAACGACAACGCCTGTTCATTCAGCTTCGACGCCTGAATGTTCCTGCGTGTGAGCTCGAGAAGGCTATCGCTGGCATATTCGGCGTGAGGCATCGGTTTGCCGGAGAACACGTCCGGCAGAACGCGAAAGAATCCGAGCGTCGGTGTCTGCCACACATTGTTCGCGGCAAGCTTGTCGAATAGTGGTCGACAGCGCTCGGCATCGTACGGCTGCGGCTTGCCCGCACATTCGCGGAACACCCTGGACTCTGAGAGATGCTCGATGCTCTTGATACCCGATGCAGCACCCTCGTCGATCGTGACGGCAAGCGGAATATGGCCGGCAAATGGCAATCCGAGTTTCGGCGTTTCGTCCGCGACGGCGAAGAACGCGTCGCGCGGCGTGTTGTTGTGCACTTTTGATGAAATCAACGCCGCGCTTCTTGAGATACCTTACAGCTTCACGAGCGTCCTGAGCGTTGGTGACTCGGCGTCGGAACGGCCAGTCCGCTGGCGCGTTGTCCAGGATCGGTCCCGCTGCGACGATTTCGGGTCCGCTGAGCTCGCCGCGGCGTATGCGATCGCGCAGCGGCAGAATAAACTCCAGGTCCGAACCCATGTCGCGCGTGCCGACCACTCCATTCGCCAGATAGAGCTCCAACGACTCCGCGCCTGACGCCTGGTTATGCGAGTGCATATCCCAGAGACCGGGAATGAGGAAGTTCCCCGTGCCGTCCACTCGCACGGCTCCGCCTGGGACGGAAATCGCCCGGCCGATGTCAGCGATCTCGCCAGCCGTCGTGACGACCGTCGTGGCGGTTTGTCGCGCACCGCTGACCACATCGACGAGCGTCACGTTGGTGATCGCGATTGAATCCCCGAGCTGAGCAGAAACGGAGCGCTGCTCTGGTGCGATCTGAGCTGCTGGAGCGTTGCCGGATGCAGCGACGAGGAGGGCGAGAAGCGATGGGATGCTTAAGCGACGGGTTGCCGCCGTGCAATTCATGTCTTCTCTCCCAAGTGACGGTGAACCGGTCCGGCGGCGTGGGCCCGCGTCAGACCGCAAAAGGCTCTAAATTGTAGCGCTACGTTCTTCGAGCGACGGAGGGCCAGATTTTCAGCACTTGGACCCTTTGACCGGCTGGCTGCGTCTCGTCAATCACCTAAGGGAGGCAGCGCAGTCCTAATCCAGGTATCTCAGCCAGTCGCAACGTCTACGCGAACGGGAACGGTTAGAGAAGCTGAAAGGGCATGTCGCGCGGAGGTGCTGGAAACAAGCTCTATCCAAGATTGCGGGTCACCACGGAGGATATATGCACCGCGTCTCGATCGTGTTGATGGTCCTACTGATCGCCGGTCACGTCGCACAGGTTGCAACGACAGAGCAACCGTCGAACGCGGCCGTCGGCGTCGGCGCCCAGTCTCGATCGCCTTTGGAGGGCGTCTGGAAGGTCCTTGAGGTGTCGTCCAGAGTGCCTGGCGCGGACTGGACCGTCGCCACCCCACCGTACTTGAGCGTCTACATCTTCACGCCCAAGCATTACAGCTACATGTTTGCGCCAGGAGTCGGGCCACGACGGCTATTCGCTGGTGATCCCAATCGGCCGTCGGACGCCGAGAAAATCGCTGCGTACGATTCAATCGTCGCCAGCTCCGGGACCTACATTCTCGACGGAACAACGCTGATAATGACCGCCATCCTTCATAAGAATCCCAACGAGATGACCGGCGAACCCCTCAGGTACAGTGTGGAGATCGAAAGCAATAGGTTGCGGATGACCGTTGCCAATCCGCCATTCGCGCCAGGCCGCGAACGACGCACACTTCTCACGCGAATCGAGTGACACGTTATCTGCGCGCCTCCATCGGCGGCATCTGCGCGCTTCCATCCGCAGCGGATGACCGCGCTGGCTCCACCCGCCGCTGATTTGTCTCAAGCGCTATGCGGCCGTCTACACTCGGCCTTCAAGCCAAGTCCAGAATCGCGGCGATTCGACTAACAGCCTGGGTGGTTGTGTCAGCTCTTTAGAATCAACAACTTGGAGGTTGGTGGACCAGATTTTCACCAGTTCGAACCCACTGATCGGTTGGTTGCGCAGTGTTGAAGGTCTCATCCGCTCGTACGGTGTGCCGAATGCACCCCTTCCCCACCCATGAAACGCGTACCGATCATCGTCGCGCTACTTCGTTCGCTTCGCGGTGAACGTCCGTTCGCCCCGAATGCCGAAGATGCCTAGGCCACCGGGTGCCCCGCCAGGGCGCACTTCGACTTCACGCGTAAAGGCAATCTCGTCACCGTTCAGCGTCCCATTGAACGTGATCGTACGATCGCCGCCGGGGCTCTTCACCTTGAACGAGATCAGATTCCCATCGATTGTCCCGTCGTAAATCTCCGCGGAGCCGGCGCGCCCCTGGGCAAACTCAAATTTCACGGCTCCCGTGAGAGTCTGTCCATCGACGTTGAGTTCCACTGTTATGCCGGTCGATTCTGGAAAATTCCCCTGCCAGCTGCCCTCGAACGCCGTTCGAGTGTTCCCAACGGCGGTAATGACGATTGGCAGCGGTATCCCGATCTGGCCCGAAATCAGGGGAGTTGCTTTGACATGAGCCGCGTCGACCGGCTTCGGTTGCGTCTTGACGTGCCGACGAAAGAACGCGTCGACGTCCTGAAAGGCTTTCAGTGCCACTGCGGGTCGCGGCACTTGCGGTGCGAACGCGAAGCAATGTGGCTCACCGGGGTACGTAATCACTTCCAGCGATTTGCCCGCCGATTTCAGCTCCGGGATCAGCACCTTTTCATTGAACCGGTTTTCCAGATTCTGCTCGTCGCCCTGAAGAATCAAGATCGGCGTGCGAATGCGAGCAATCTTGTCGCGCGTGATCTTCTGAAACCGAACGGTGTAATAGCGCAGCGGATCCATCATCAGCGGCGCTGCGTCGGCCGGCGTGTGCCGTTCTCCACGCTTGGGCACATCCTTATTGAGGACGCCCGTGAAAAGCACGCTCGCGGGCTCTTCCGGTGCGATGGCTGCCAGATCCGTGGCGGCGGCCGCTTGTAGCGCGAGGTCCCCTCCGCTGCTGCAACCGTAGATCACGATGCTTTTTGGATCGACATACGGGAGCTTTCGCAAATACTCGATTGCGGCAAGAGTGTCCGCAATCGATCCGTCCGACTGTGGGTCTTCAGCGCGACTGCGATATGTAATCACGGCAACGACGTACCCTGCGGCGAGAAGCCTCGACGGCATGGGCCCAGGAGCGATCGCGTCAAGCTGTCCCCTCGTAAAAGGTAGGAGGCCGCCGTGAATCACCAGCGCTGCTGGAAACGGTCCGCTACCAGGTGGTTTTCGCAGCACCCCAAGTCCGCGATTGCCGTCACGTGCCACGGGAGAGATCGTTTCGACAGGAGACACGTCCTCGGAGATCGTGGGACGCGTTAGCGGCGCGGATGAAGGATCTTGAGTGGCTGCTAGGGTGCCGAAGCTGAGGCATGCGCCCACCCACGCCGCGGCGATCGCGATACCAGAACAACGTCTTGAGATGTTCGCACGTCGCATGTCGAGGACCTCCTGAGGGTCTGCCCGCACCTCACCATCAATCTCTGACGATTCACATGGGCCCGACGGTCGGCCATCATGGAGCTCTCACTCGAGTCTTATCAGTTTCACGCGTGGTTCAGTTGCTGACCGACTCGGTATGGGAATCAACCAGACTGTATCGGACCCTTCCAGCTTGAACTCCTGAATGTTTGTATCTCTGGTCATGGCGTCGACGTTCTTTGCGATTGCACGCCTGATGAGCGTCGATCCCTTGATTTCGTACGTGCCCGAATTTGCCGTAAACGGTCTCCACTGTTCATACAGGGCGATCTTCTCGGGGTCTGTTAGGTTCCGAGGATCCTTGGATGGTGCAACCGAAGGCCTCGCCGTCGGTCCCGTCACGTTCACCTGACTGTAACAGCTGTAGCTGCCGAAAAGACCGAACGCGGCGAGATGGCGGCGATTTCTGGCAGGTCGGCCTTCGCGCTGATGGTCGGGGCAACCGACGGCGTCGGTTCTGCGAACGTGGGACGCGGGATCGCAGTTGCCGAATGGACCACACAGCGGTCGTTCTTTGCTGAGACGCGAGAATCGTTCGCGCTCACACGGTCGTCATGTGGTCAGTTGTGGCCAGGGCAGAGGTCTTCAGGCAGCCCGGCGTTCGTAGCGGTGATGGAGGCCACCGACTTCGGGCATGGCGACCACGACGCCGTCACTCATGGTCGGCCGTGAAACAGGCGTGTCCTTCGCGAGCGCGAGGTGGGTTCGCGACCGTTCGTAGTAGCGACGATAGGCCTGCAGCATTCGGCGCAGCCCCGATTCATTGAACACGAGCACGTGATCAAGGCATTCTCGTCTGACGGAGCCGATGAAGCGCTCCACGTACGCATTCTGCCAGGGGGAACCCGGTGAGGTCAGCACTTCATGAATCCCCATCGCCTTCGCCGTGAGGCCGAGTCCATCGAAGGCATGATCGCGATCGCGAATCAGGTAGCGCGGCGCCGAGTCCCACGGGCACGCCTCGCGTAGCTGCTGGGCCGTCCACGCCGCCGTCGGGTGAGCCGTGACGGCGAGGTGCACAATGCGTCGGCGGTCGTGGGCGAGGAGCACCAGCACGAACAAGAGCCGGTAGGTGACCGTTGGAACCACAAAGAAGTCAGCGGCAATCAGCTGGGGCTGGTGATTGGTCAAAACGTGCGCCACGTCTGGGACGGTGGCCGTCGATGGCGAACCATGTACTTCGCAACAGAGGCCTGACTGATCGCGAGACCAAGCTTGAGTAGTTCACCATGGATCCGTGGTGCGCCCCAGAGTGGGTTCGCTTCGCACATGGTGCGAATCAGCGCGCAGACGTCGGGAGCTACCGGTGGACGTCCGGTACGGTGACGGCTCTTCCACGTCCAAAACCACTGGAAGCCTTGGCGATGCCACGCGATGACGGTCGCGGGCTGCACGATGGTCAGTGGCCGTCGGCAGCCACTCCACAGACACGAGAGCCAGACCCAGAAGACGCGATCAGCGTGCGAGAGTCGCGGTCGGGAACCACGCGGCCGTTCGAGGACGTGGATCTGTTGTCGTAACGCGAGCAGCTCGAGCTGCAGGTCAAGGCGCGATTTGACACAGGTCCGTAGCGCCGAGAGGACCGCCATCAGCATCGATATCATCTACACACAGCGTACCCGCAAGTGGCGCTAACTCGTATCACACGAACATGTTCCGAGTTGTTAGCAGGCACAGCCTCCGCGACAGCCAGACAGAGCTTGAGAAGACACGCCAGCAGGCCATCGGCCACCTTGCGCAGCGCCAACGCTCTCTGCGGGCGAAGTTGGACCGCGGGTACGACGACTACCTTGAGGGACGGATCTCGGACGATTTCTGGGACGCGGAAGTCGCAAGAGTGGGAATCGGAGTTAGGGGACGATGAGTGCGGAGTTGACCTCAGCTTCCTGAAGAATTTGCTGGGCGTTGATCGGCACTCCCTCATAGTTTTTCCTGGTAGTAATCACAAGGCACCATTGCCACTCCGCGCCCACCGGCTTGAGGCCGTACCATCGAGCGCTTGGGCAAGACGATGCAGATTCGGATTTCCACGCCGTACTACCAGCTGCGAGTGCGTGAACTCGAACTGACAGCCGATTTTCTTCAGAAGCAGGCTGAAGAGAAAGAGGCGGAGCGACTAGAGCGAGAACGCCTAAGGGAAGAGCGTAAGGTGCAGCAAGAGATCGAGCGAGAACGCCTCCGTCTCGAAAAAGAACGACAGCACTATGCGAATGCTCTTCAGGCGCTCGTCGCGAAGGGCGATGAGACCGCCGCCGAACGCTTGCGCAGCCAGTTAAGCGATGTCGAGCGGGCGATACAGGATGTCGACTACCGAGCCGCTAATATCAGAGCGGGGTACGTGTATGTGATTTCAAATATTGGTTCATTTGGCGAGCGTATGGTCAAGGTCGGTCTAACCCGCCGACTGGATCCGCTGGACCGGATCCGCGAGCTGAGCGACGCCTCAGTGCCGTTCAATTTCGACATTCACGCGGTGTTCTTCTCGAAGGACGCTGTAGGGATCGAAACGGCCTTACACGAGCGGCTCACACGCGTGCGGGTGAATGTCGTCAACCGTCGACGCGAATTTTTCAAAGCAACTCCACTCGAGGTGAAAGCACATCTGGCCGAATTGGCTGGTGAGTTGCTACAGTTCACCGATGTTGCGGAAGCCCTGGAGTACCGCCAGTGTCTCGCGCAAGTAGGAGGGACCGCCTAGGAAGCTCGCCGACTCTGCGCTACGCTGGCACGCGTGTCCCTCACTCCTCTCGTGCCCATGGCGGCCATGCTGGCTGCGAGTTTGCCCGTCGGTTCCGAGTGGAGCTACGAGGTTAAATGGGATGGCTACCGCGCCTTGCTGCTGAAGGACGGCCGGCGCCCGAGAATCATTTCACGTAACCTGAAGGACCTCACGGCCGATTATCTGCACATTGCCGCCGCAGCCGCGACTGTCACACCGCACGCGGCACTCCTGGACGGCGAGATTGTCGCACTGGATGTTGGATACCGCCTGTCGCGTGCGCGAGGTGTTGTCACTCCAGTGGAAGAACGTGAACCTGGACCGGCGGGAGCTGCTGATTGAAGCGGTGGAGTCAAAAACTCGAACCGACGCGGATCGTGCCGATCTCGTCCCGACTGAAAGCGATACTCGAAATGCGCAGGACGGATCCGAACGGTGAAGAGTTCGGGCCCGAAGCCTTCGTCTTCGGCAACGACGTCGGCGAGCGCGTCAAGTCGATCAGGGAGGCGTGGGAGGAGGCGCGTGACGCGGCGGGTCTGCGTAGCCTACAACTGCGCGATCTCAGACATGAGGCTGGCTCCCGATTCGACGAAGCAGGGGTGCCGATCAGCTACGTCAGCAAGCTCCTCGGCCATACAAACCTGATGACGACCAGCCGGTACCTCAACATCCATCGGCGAGGTCTTCAGGCCGCGATGCAGAAGCTCGAACAGCATCAGGCCGAGCAGAAGACCGTTGCACAAACGTTGCACTCGGACGAGAAAACCACACCAGCCCTTGTGCGCGTCTCAAGCGAGACGCCTGTCGGTAAACAGCTTCCTTCTTAACAGTTAGAGGTTGGTGCGGAAGGGGGGACTCGAACCCCCACGCTCTTGCGAGCGCCAGCCCCTCAAGCTGGTGCGTCTGCCAATTCCGCCACTTCCGCAAGCATGATCGCGCGACTCACCACCTCCGCCAAGGCTTCGGCGGTCAAGAAGTCCCGCGCTACGACCGTAACTACGGCGTCGAGTTCGTCGGCGGCGTTGCCGGCGCCGTCGCGGGTGTAGTTGTCGGAGGCGCCGGAGTGGCCGCCGCAGGCGCGGGGGCTGGAGGCGCCGCAAGACCACCCACCACCGACCCGGTACCTCGCTGGCCCCAGACCGCCAAGGTCAACGACATCAGGATGAACGCGGCCGCAAGACCAGCCGTCATCTTCGTCAATAGCGTCGCACCCGCCCGCGCGCCAAACGCCGCCTGGCTGCTGCCGCCGCCAAACGCACTGGCAATATCGCCGCCCTTCCCCTGCTGCAGCAGGATGACGACGATGAGCAGCAGGCAAATGAGGACGTAGACCGAAACGAGGAAGTAATAGAGCATGATCTGGCGCGCCAATCACGTCAGGCGCAAGCAATCAGTATATCAAACCGGGAACCCCTGAACCTCTGAACCCCTGAACCCGGTTACGTCGCCTGCTGCACGATCTCTGCAAACACGCGGGCATCCAAGCTTGCCCCACCCACCAGCGCGCCATCCACGTCGGCCTGCTCGATGAGCGATCGAATGTTGTCGGGCTTTACGCTCCCACCATAAAGGATGCGGCAAAGTTCAGCGGTGTCGGCCCCGAACCACTGGCGCATGCGACCGCGAATGTGCGCGTGCGCTTCCTGCGCCTGCGCCGGCGTGGCATTCCGGCCCGTGCCAATCGCCCAGACAGGTTCATACGCAAGCACCAGATCCTTGAGCTGCTCGGCAGTCAGCCCGTCGAAGGCCCCCTGAAGTTGCTGATCGAGGACCGCAAACGTCTGGTTGGCGTCACGCTGTTCCAGTGTCTCGCCGATACACACGATCGGCGTCAGCTGCGAACCGAGCGCGGCGACCACTCTGCGATTGACCGTGAGATCCGTCTCGCCAAACAACGTGCGACGCTCGGAATGGCCGATGATGACGTACTCGGCGCCCGCCTCTTGGATCATGCGCGCACTCACTTCGCCCGTGAACGCTCCCTCACGTTCCCAGTGAAGATGCTGCGCTGCAACCTCGATGTTGCTCCCGCGCACGGCATCGAACGCGGCATGCAGCGCCGTAAACGGCGGCGCAACCACGATGTCCACGCCGCGAGCGTTCCTGACGAGGAGGCGCAGCTCCTTGATGTGCGAGACAGCCTCATGGACTGTCTTGAACATCTTCCAGTTGCCCGCGATCAGGCGCTTTCGCATGTGCCTTCGGTCGTCAGTTTCCAGTTGCCAGTTTCCAGTTCAAGGGACGAAACGACTGCTGCGCGAATTTGACGCTTTTTTCTTTGAACTGGCAACTGACAACTGAAAACTAATCTTTATCCGGCAGCGCCTCGACTCCCGGCAGCTTCTGTCCGGCCAGGAACTCCAACGATGCCCCTCCGCCCGTTGAAATATGGGTAATCCGTTCCGCGACGCCCGCTTTGTTGACGGCTGCCACTGAATCCCCGCCGCCCACGATGGTCGTGCCATCAACCCTCGCGACGGCTTCCGCGACGCCTAAGGTGCCTTTGCCAAAGGCCTCGATCTCGAACACGCCCATCGGACCGTTCCAGACGACGGTTTTCGCGTCACGGAGCAGTGTTGCATAAAGACTGGTGGTCTCTGGGCCGATGTCTAGGCCCATTCGGTCGTCGATCGCCGCGTCATTGACCTTGAGAACGGCGGTAGCCGCGCCCGCCTCCATCTTCTCCGCGACGACATGATCGACGGGAAGGTTGAGCTCCACATTTTTGGCTTTGGCGTGCGTGATGATATCGCGCGCGGCGTCGAGCTTGTCGTCTTCGACCAGCGAACGTCCCGTCGGCAGGCCGAGCGCCTTGAAAAAGGTGTAGGTCATGGCGCCGCCGACGAGCAGGCGATCGACTCTGCCGAGGAAACTCTCGATGACCTCGATCTTGTCCGAAACCTTGGCGCCGCCGAGAATGCCGACAAACGGCCGCTCAGGATCGCCGAGCGCGAGGCCCAGGTACTTCAACTCCTTTTCCATCAGCAAGCCGGCGGCAGCGTAACTGCCGAAATGCGGAACAATCGCCGCAACCGAGGCGTGAGCACGATGAGCGGCGCCAAACGCATCGTTGACGTAGACGTCCGCCAGCGATGCCAGGGCCTTCGCAAACGCCTCGTCGTTCTTTTCCTCTTCCGCATGAAAGCGAAGATTTTCCAGGAGGACCAGTCTCGACCCGTCCGTCGCGTGGGCCTGCTGCACGGCCCGCTCGGCCGCGTCCCCAACGCAATCCTCTGCGAAGCCGACCTCGCGCCCGAGTAGCTCGCCAAGGCGCGTCGCGACCGGTTTCAAGCTGAATTCCGGCGCGGCCTTGCCCTTGGGTCGTCCCAGATGCGAGGCGAGCACAACCGTCGCGCCTTCTGCCAGTGCATGCCGAATGGTTGGCAGCGACGAGGTGATTCGCGTGTCGTCGGTGATGCGGCCGTTCTTGATAGGGACATTGAAGTCCACGCGAACAAACGCGCGCTGCCCGTTCAAATCCAAATCCTTGATCGAGTACTTGGCCATGTCGTTGACGGACGGGATACAGAAACGCGGAGACACGGAGGAGAAAAAGCAAGCCACGAAGTGCACGAAGTCACGAAGGACTTCTTAGGTTTCTTTCGTGTCTTCGTGCCTTCGTGGCGATCTTTTACTTGTGTGTCTGTGTCCCTGTAACCCGTGCGTTTTTCAGAGTATTTTCTTCAACAGGTCCACACACCTGTTCGAATAGCCCCACTCGTTGTCGTACCACGCCAAGACCTTCACGAAGTCGCCGTCCATCACCTTCGTGTAATCCGCATCGACGATGGACGAGTGAGCGTTGCCGCGAAAGTCGATCGAGACGAGCGGCTCCTCGCAAAACTGGAGGATGCCCTTGAGCGCGCCATCGGCTGCGGATTTCAGCGCTCGGTTGACTTCGTCCGCTGTGGTCTTGCGTTCGACGAGCGCCACGAGATCGACCACGGAGACATTGGGCGTTGGTACGCGCATCGCAATGCCGTCGACCTTGCCCTTGAGCTCCGGCAGCACTTCCCCAACCGCTTTCGCCGCGCCCGTCGTCGTCGGGATGATTGATATGGCGGCGGCACGCGCGCGTCGCATGTCCTTGTGAGGAAGGTCCAGCAGGTTTTGATCGTTGGTGTAAGCATGAACTGTCGTCATCCATGCTTTCTTGATGCGGAATTGCTCGTGCACGACCTTCGCAACCGGCGCAAGGCAATTGGTGGTGCATGACGCATTCGAGATGACGTGATGCTTCGAGGCGTCGTACGCCGCGTCGTTGACACCGAGCACGAGCGTCACGTCAGGACCCGTGGCGGGGGCCGTGATGATCACTTTCCTCGCACCCGCCGTCAGGTGCTTGGCCGCCTCGTCTCGCTTGGTGAACTTGCCCGTGGATTCGAAGACCACCTCCACGCCCAGGTCTTTCCAGGGCAGCTGCGCGGGGTCCTTCGTCGCCAGCACCTTGAATTCGTCGCCGTCAACGCTGATCGCATCCCCCTTCGAGGAGATGTCCCGATCCAGGTTGCCGAGCACAGAATCGTATTTCAGCAGGTGGGCCAGCGTGCTGGCATCGGTGATGTCGTTCACCGCTACGAAGTCGATACTGTCGTCGGCGAGCGCGGCCCGCATGATATTGCGGCCGATCCGCCCGAAGCCGTTGATCCCAACTCTGATGGCCATCAAGCCCCCTCGAAACGGTTCATTGTATACGGCGCGTCTTGCGACGGGTCAAATGCATCGTTATACTCGGACCCTGTAAGTCCTTTCATGTATTTCCTTTACAGCGTGGTGGTAGTCGGCTTTTTCGTGGTGGTCTCGCCGTGGTTCCTGTACCAGGCGATTCGTTACCGGAAGTACATCGGGAGCCTCTCCCAGCGCATGGGTTATTTACCGGTGTCGTTCAACATGGATGCCGAGCCGTCGATCTGGATACACGCGGTCTCGGTCGGCGAGGTGCTGTCCGCCCGGCCGCTTGCGCGGGACCTGCGGGCTCGTTATCCCCGGCTGCGCATCTTCTTGTCGACCACCACGATGACCGGTCAGGCACTGGCGCGCCGGAACTTGCACGACGTGGACGAGGTCTTCTATTTCCCGTTTGATCTCGGCATTTTCGTGCGCCGGACGCTCGACCTCGTGCGGCCCAGGCTCTTTGTGATGATGGAAACCGAGATCTGGCCCAACCTCCTGCGCGAGTGTCGCCGCCGTAATGTCAAGACGGCCATCGTCAATGGCCGGCTGTCGCAGCGCTCCTACCCACGCTACCGCCTGGTGCGCGGCTTCATTGCGCGGGTTCTCGATGACATCGACAGCTTCTGCGTCCAAAGCGAACAGTCGGCGCGTCGATTCATCGACCTCGGCGCAAACCCGGGGCGCATCACGGTCACCGGAAGCCTCAAGTTCGACTCACTCGACTTGCCGACTCCGACGCTGCAGTCGCGTGCACGCGACCGCGTGCTGCGCTTTTTCAGGATCCCGGCCTCGCGAAGCGTGATCGTGGCCGGCAGCACGATGAAGGGCGAGGACGCTGCGGTTCTCGATGCGTTTCGGCGCGTCCGCGCGACGGTTGCCGGAACGCTTCTCATCCTTGCGCCACGGCACACCGAGCGCGTTCACGAAGTGGATCAACTGTGCCGGCAGGAGGGGTTCAAGACAATCCGTCGGAGCGAACTGGCAATCGATGCCGAGCCGCGTGCCGACATTGTGATCCTCGACAGCATTGGCGAGCTGGCCACGATCTACCAGTTGGCCACCGTGGCGTTCGTGGGCGGGAGCCTCGTGGCTACCGGCGGCCACAACATCCTCGAGCCCGCGGTCTTTGGCAAGCCGATTGTGTTTGGGCCGCACATGCAGAATTTTGCCGAGATCGCCGACGCGTTCATCGCCAACGTCGCAGGCGTGCAGGTGAAGACCGAACGTGAGCTTGGCGATGTGATGCTGACATTGCTGACGGATCCAGTGCGCCGCGCACGCCTGGGCGCTGCGGCGCGTGCGCTCGTCGAAGCCAACCGGGGCGCGAAAGACAAGTCGCTGGCTGTCCTGGCGGCCCTGTTGCCGACGAGCGACCAGATGCGTCCATCGAACGTGCGACCGTTCAGACCCATTGCTTGACCTCCTTTATGCGCAGGCGGTTGGCGCCCGCCGGCGCTGGTACGAGCGCCATCCACAGACCCGCCGCCGTCTGAATCGCCCCGTCATCAGCGTCGGCAACTTGAGCGTCGGTGGAACGGCGAAGACACCGATGGCCTCGCTGATCGCGCGATGGTTGATGGACGTTGGCGAACGGCCTTCCATCCTCAGCCGTGGCTATGCAAGACGCGATCGCCTCGACGGCGTCGTGGTCGTCTCTGACGGTACGCGCGTTCTCGCGGATGTGAATCGTGCGGGCGACGAACCTCTGATGCTGGCCCGGACGGTGCAGGGCGCCATCGTGGCCGTTTCTGACGATCGCTTCCTTGCCGGCGTACTTGCCGAGCGCCATTTCGGCGCGACGGTACATGTGCTCGATGACGGCTTTCAGCACGTGCAGCTCGCGCGCGATCTCGATGTGTTGATGACCATGCCGGGCGAAGTGTCGGGCGGTCGAGTGCTGCCGTATGGACGTCTGCGGGAGGGAGCCAGCGCCGCCGCTCGGGCGGACCTCGTCGTCGTGCTCGAGACGGACATGGTGGGCGCGAGAGCCGAGGCGTGGACGCTGGGCATCAGTCAGGCGGTTGGCGCCAGGCGAAGGTTGAGCAAGGCGGGTGACCGAAGTGCGGTCGTTGCTGTCGCGGGTGTTGCGCATCCGGAGCGGTTCTTTCAGACGCTGCGCGAAAGTGACTACAACCTTGTGGCCACGATCGCGTTTCCCGATCATCATCGGTACCGGGTCGCGGACGTGACACGGGTGGCCGCGGCCGTCAGCGCCGCGGGCGCGGAGCGTGTTGTAACGACCGAGAAAGACTTCGTGCGCTGGGAGGCTCTGGCGCCGTTGCCGTTCACGTGCGAGGCGGTTGCCATGACACTCGACATCGACGGTTGGGACGTGCTGACCGCGTCGATCGAGCAGGCACTGGCGAGAGCTCGGGAGGTGGCGTGAGGCATCGGCTCGAGTATGGGGCGGTGGTCGCCGTTCGCCTCGTCCTCGGTGTCCTACCCGACTCTGTCGCCCGCGCGTGTGGCGCGATGCTTGGGCTCGCCTTTTATACGCTCGATCGCGCGCATCGCCGAGTGGCGTTGACCAACCTGGCGCAATCCTTTCCCACGAGAACTCCGGCGGAGCTTCGGGCAATTGCGCGAGCAATGTTCTGCCACTTCGGCCGGCTGCTGTTCGAGATGTTGAGGTTCAGCACCTTGTCAGACACGGCGATGCGGCGTCGCGTCGAATTCGAAGGCGAAGATCGGGCACGTCACGCCTACGCACAGGGTAAGGGCGTGTTGTTTTTTACTGGTCATTTTGGATTCTGGGAGCTGCACGCGATCGTGCATGGACTCCAGTTGCAACCTATCGGTGTGCTGGCGCGCGCACTGGACAATCCTCATCTCAATCGCCTGCTCGAGGACGTGCGCTCGCGCACAGGCAATAGCGTGATTTATCGACAGGGCGCTGTCCGCCGCGTCCTGAAAACGCTGAACGCCGGGCAAGGCGTGGCAATGTTGATCGATCAGCACATGCACAGCCCCGATGCCATCTGGGTGGACTTTTTCGAGCGGCCGGCGGCGACGACATCCACGCTGGCGGCGCTGGCGCTGCGGACAGGCGCGCCGGTGGTTCCCGTCTTCGCCCTGCCGGTGCCCGGCGGCCGATACCGGATGATCTACGAGCATGCCGTTGCGCCGCCTGCCGCAGATACCTCCGATGCAATCCTGGATTTCACTCAGCGCTGTACGGATGTTCTCGAGATGTACGTGCGCCGCCATCCCGAGCTGTGGCTCTGGATGCATCGTCGATGGCGTGATGCGCCGGTCGATGACGTGAAGGGCATGATTCCCGCAATTCGGGCTGACGAAGATTTCAATGTGAGTTCCCCTGTCGTGCCGCGGCGGCTTGTCGTGCTTGCGCCCAACTGGTTGGGCGACGCGGTGATGGCTTTGCCCCTTTTCGCCGACCTGCATCGGGCGTGGCCGGACACGCATATCAGTGTCGCGGCGCGTGCCGGCGTGGCCTCGCTTTTTGCGATGGTGCCTGGTGTCGCCGATGTGATCCGGCTCGAGGGCAGCGCTCGCGCCGTGCTTTCGACTTGGCGACGAAATACTCGTCTGCTTGAGGCGGGAGAATTCGACGCGGCGTTGTTGCTTCCGAACTCCTTTCTTGCGGCATGGCTGGTGTCGCGTGCGCATATCCCCGAGCGATGGGGCTTCGCGCGCGACTTGCGCGGCACGTTGTTGACGCAGGCGATTTCGCGTCCGCGCGGCGCCACACATCAGGCGGAGTACTACCAGGCGCTGGCGCCGGCGCTGGGGATCGCACCGGGCGATCGCGTGGGGCGGATCGTTCCCGACGCCGAAGCGATTGCGCGAGGGCGGAGTTTGTTGACCGAATCCGGCATCGGCGAGGGGCAACGCTTTGTCGTGTTCGCGCCCGGGGCCGCCTACGGGCGGGCGAAACAGTGGCTGCCCGAACGCTTCGCAAAACTGGCCAGCTTGCTGGCAGGAGAGCGCGTAGCGGTGGTGCTCGTCGGCACCGCGGCGGATGCCGGCGTCTGTACTGAAATCATCCGGTTGGCCGGTGTGAACACGATTGTCGATTTATCGGGCCGCACAGACCTTGCAACCCTTGCCGCAATTCTCTCGTTGAGCCATCGTGCTGTGGTCAACGACTCCGGGGTCATGCACCTGGCAGGCGCTGTTGGCACGCGACTCGTCGCGATCTTTGGTCCCACGAGCGCGCGCAAGACATCGCCGCTCCGCCCCACCCTGGACGCGCCGGCGCCCGTGATTGTGGCGACCAACGTCTGGTGCCGTCCATGCATGTTGCGTGAGTGCCCGATCGATCACCGGTGCATGACGGGGATTAGCGCGCGCGTTGTCTTCGATGGGCTCGCGCTGGAACAGGACTCGCTTCGCTCGTAGGACTCGCTTTGCTCGTCGGCCGCGGGACTAAAGTCCCGCGCTACGAATCTTAAACACATGACGCCAGCAGTTTTTCTCGATCGCGACGGAACCATTCTGGAGGAGCTTGGGTATCTCACGCCGGATGCGCAGGTGTCGATTTATCCGTGGAGCATTGACGCAATTCGCCTGCTGAAACGCGCAGGCTTCGCGGTCGTCGTGGTGACCAATCAAGGCGGAATCGCGCGCGGGTTGTACTCGGCGGCATTCGTGGAGGAAACGCACCGCATGCTCGCAGCGCGTTTTGCGGCGGCGGGCGCCACTGTTGATGCGTGGCACTACTGCCCGCATCATCCGAATCCGGTCGTCGAGGGCCTAGGGACCCCGTGCGCCTGCCGCAAGCCAGAGCCCGGAATGGTGCGAGACGCCGCTCGCACACTTGACCTGGATCTTTCCCGATCGTGGGTTGTGGGCGATCAGTGGCGCGACGTCCAATTGGGCCACGTCGTTGGTGCACGAACGATCCTGGTGCGCACCGGTTACGGCCGCGTCCAGGAAGATCAATGGCCTTCTGACATCGCCTTGCCGACGGCCATCTGCGACAACTTGATCGAGGCGGTTGCGGTGATAGGGATTCACCCGCCTCACTGCTAAGCTGTATTCCCGAATGAAGGCGCGCCCACTGGTCCAGACGGACCGCTTGCTTCACCTCATCGACCAATTCACAAAGCCCCGAATCGTCGTTTTTGGCGACCTGATTGCCGACGAGTTCGTCTATGGCCGCGTCGCCCGGGTGTCGCGTGAGGCCCCGGTCCTGATCCTCGAGTACGACTCCACGGAAGTGCTGCCCGGTGGCGCCGGGAACGCGGCCAACAATGTCGCGGCGCTTGGAGGCCGCGTATCGGTTGTCGGTCTGGCGGGCCGTGACGAACCGGGACGCCGACTTCTCTCGTCGTTGCCTCGAGGTGTGGCGCGTGACAACGTGATCCGCCCCTCGGACTATCAGACGCCCGTCAAAACCCGGATTCTCGCGGGCGGCGTGCATTCGGCCAAGCAACAGGTCGTGCGCATCGACCGCCGCAGCGACAGCGTCACCGACGCGCATCGCGCGCAGGCCGAGGATGCTGCGACGCGTGCGGTCCGTGACGTCGACGCCCTGCTGGTGTCGGACTACGGTAGCAGTCTCGTCACGCCGGCATTCGTTCGGAGCCTGGAAAGCAACATTCGACAAGCGGGACGCCGAATTCCGGTACTCATCGATTCACGATATGCACTGACGCGCTTTTCACGCCTGACCGCGTGCACCCCCAACGAATCAGAGGTTGAGCAGGTGCTCGGGATCGAGATCAACGATCAGCCAAGGGTTCTCGAGCGGGCTGGCCGTACGCTGCTTCAGCAGACAAAAATGGAGGCGGTGCTCATCACGCGAGGCGGTCGAGGCATGGCGTTGTTTCAGCCCGGCACGCCAACCGTGCACATTCCGATCTTCGGCTCGGATCAAATCGCCGACGTGACAGGGGCCGGCGACACCGTCATGGCGACACTGACCTTGGCGCTTGCCGCTGGAGGGACGTTCGAAGAAGCAGCGCGCCTGGCCAACTACGCCGGCGGCCTCGTGGTGATGAAGCGAGGCACGGCAACGGTGACCGCGGACGAGCTCCGCCGCGCCGTCCAGTCGGACGCCGCGCGAGCGCAGTGACGATGGGGCAGGTTCTGACGCGTGAGGAGCTGACTCGGCAGGTCGCGCACGATCGCGAGGCTGGGCTCACCGTCGCGCTCGCCAACGGATGTTTTGATCTGCTGCACGTCGGGCATGTGCGTTATCTACAGGCGGCGCGGCGTGAGGCCGATCGGCTGGTCGTCGCAATCAATGACGACAGTTCTGTGCGAGATCTCAAGGGTCCGAACCGGCCGATTCTCAACGCACAGGACCGCGCTGAGATTGTCGCGGCCATTCGCGGCGTGGACTACGTGCTGATCTTCGGTGAGCCGACAGTGACGTCCCTTCTCGAGTTAGTCAAACCAGACGTCCACTGCAAGGGGACCGACTACACTACCGACTCAGTCCCCGAACGCGACACCGTTCGCGCCTACGGCGGTCGCATCGCCATCGTCGGGGATCCAAAAGATCATTCGACGCGCGATCTGTTGTCGCGCATCAGACATTCGCGATGATCGTCACGTCGTTTCCTGCCGTGGGGCGAGGACCGTGGACCGTGGGCTGTAAGCCGTGGACCGTGGGCTGTAGGCCCTCTGCGGTGGACCGGTGACCGGAGACCGTCCCAACCGCATCTTGATTGTTCGCATGAGCGCGCTGGGCGATATCGTCCATGCGCTGCCGGTGCTTGCGGCGCTCGGTGATGTCTACCCCGACGCCGAGATCGACTGGCTCGCTGACCGGCGCTACGCCGGCGTGCTGGATCTGGTGAGCGGTTTGAGCCGGCGTATCATCGGTCGCCCAGGCTTGATTCGCGCCGTGCGATCGATGCGCGCGCGCACCTATGACGTGAGCGTCGATCTGCAGGGGCTGGTCAAGTCAGCCGTGATGGCGCGCTTGTCCGGTGCGCCTCGCGTGATTGGATTCGAAAGGCGTGCGCTGCGCGAACGCGCGGCCGCGCAGTTCTATACGGAATTTGCCGCGGTCGAAGAGCATGCTCACATCATTCAGAAGAACTTCTCGGTGCTGCCGCTGCTTGGCGTCACAACGCCGCGGGTAGAGTTTCCATTCGTAATTCCGCCGTCCAGCGTGGCGAATCAGGTAGTAGCGGAAGCCACGCGCCAGGGAAACGGCCGGTTCACGCTCATCAATCCTGGTGCGGCGTGGCCGAACAAGCGCTGGGCACCTGACCGTTTTGGTGCGCTTGCGCACCACATCCATGACCGACATGGACTGCCGGTCTATGTGCTGTGGGGAGCGAACGAGTCTTCTCTGGCCGATGCCGTGGTCGCGCATTCGATGGGCGCCGCCGTTCGCGCACCCGAGACGACGCTCGGCGATTTGCTGGCGCTGTCAACGCGTGCCGCGTTGATGGTTTCAGGAGACACGGGCCCTTTGCATCTTGCGGCGGCAGTCGGGACACCGATCGTTGGTCTTTACGGTCCGACCTGGCCCCAGCGCAACGGTCCGTGGCACCCCGACGACGTGATGGTGTCGCGCGCAGACGAGTGTGTGTGTCATCACAAGCGGCAGTGCCAGCGCGAGGGCGGTGAGTCACGCATGTGCATCAACGACATCGGTCTGCCCGAAGTGGCCGAAGCCGTCGATCGCCGGCTGGCCACGACTGGGCCGCCGTCATCGGTGCAGCGTCCCTCATGAAACTTGCTCAACGCCTTGCACGGTGGAGAGTCGGCCTCGGGTTTTTGTTCGGTGCCATCGTGCTCTGGCTAGCAACGCCTACGTGGCGGTCGGTGGCGGCCGGCGGGACGGTGGCTCTGGTTGGCGAAATACTCCGAGTGTGGGCCGCGGGACATGTCGAAAAGAGTCGAGAAGTCACGCGGTCCGGTCCGTACCGATTCATTCGACACCCGCTGTATCTGGGTACGTGCGTGATAGGCGTGGGCATCGCCATCGCATGCGCGAGTTGGGTTGTGGCGACGATCGTCGTGCTGTATCTCGCGACGACGATTTCCGCGGCCATCCGCGCCGAAGAAGCGCACCTGCGTGAAAAGTTTGGTGGCGAGTACGACGCGTACGTCACGCGCGCGGCGCCGCCCATGATGCGATCGTTCAGCACGGCACGGGCCCTTGCCAACCGCGAGCATCACACGCTGGCGGGGTTGGTTGCGGCTCTGTGCCTGCTTGCGCTCAAGGTCGGGCTTTCGCTACCATAGACGTTTGCCGGTTGCTGCCGGAAGCCGGGCGGTTAGCTCAGTTGGTAGAGCACCGGCTTTACACGCCGGCTGCCACAGGTTCGAGTCCTGTACCGCCCATTCACTATTGCGTGATTTGGTGATTGAGTGATTGGGTGATTGAATCGGGAAATTAGGAAATTGTGTGATTTCTGATTGAGTGAGTGATGATTGAGTGATTGGCGCCGAGTCGCAATTGAGCGGCATGAAGCGCGTCAGGACCCAAATCACTCAATCGCCAATCACCCAATGAAATTTCAAATTTCAAATCACCAAGTCGCCAATTAAATACGGGGTTGTAGTTCAGTTGGTTAGAACGCCGGCCTGTCACGCCGGAGGCCGCGGGTTCGAGTCCCGTCGACCCCGCCAATGCACCCCAACGCACACAAGACGTGCGTTGGGGACCCCGCCAACCTTCGCTCACGCTTGCCATCAGGCGTGAGCTACGGCTGGCAAGCCATGCGAAGGTTGTCATCCGTAGCGCGGAGTGCGAAGGTGGACCGCCATTCGCGGAAATGGCCTACCCTCCGCAACATCCTCTCTAGCGCTCGTCTGTCGTCGGGATCTCCGGTCTCAGGCGCTCGCGCGTGGCTCCGCGACGCGCATCGGGCACGAGTCCCGTCGAACGCCAATTTCCAGTTTCGTTCCCCTGAGACAGCAGGTGAACGGCTTAACGTAAGTAGGACAAAAAGTTCCGCGATCGAAGGTGCAGTTCGATAGCACTATCTCCAAACGGCGATTCTCACTCTTGCGACTTCCGCGTCCAGAAATCGTCCGAGATCCGTCCCTCAAGGTAATCGTCGTACCCGCGGTCCAACTCCGCCTGCACCGAGCGTCGGCGCTGCAGAAGATGGACGATGGCCTGCTGGCGTGTCTCTCTAGTTCGCCGTCGCTCTCGCGGAGCTTCGACGATTGAGTGGTTCATCGAGGTCATCTCGCCTGGGCCGCTGCTGGATTCGGCCAATAGTGTGGCTTTTAATGGGACCGTTCGCGGCGGGGCCGCCGTTCGCGAGTTTGCGCCCTTATAATCCGCATCAACCTCTGTGGCCCTTGCTCCAGGCACCCGCCTCGGCCCGTACGAAATCCTCGCACCGTTGGGCGCCGGGGGCATGGGAGAGGTCTACTGCGCCAAAGACACCCGCCTCAATCGCACCGTCGCCATCAAAGTCCTGCCTGCCCACTCTGTTGATAACCCTGAACAGCGCTTACGACTCGAGCGCGAGGCGCGCGCCATCGCAACGCTGACCCACCCGCACATCTGTACCCTCTACGACGTCGGCCACCAAGACGGGATCGATTACCTTGTGATGGAGTATCTCGACGGCGAGACGCTCGCGACGCGACTTGCGAAGGGCCCGCTGCCGCTTGAGCACGTCCTCAGCTATGCGATCGAAATCGCTGACGCGCTCGAGAAGGCGCACCGCGCGGGCATCGTGCATCGGGATCTGAAACCCGGCAACGTGATGCTGACGAAAGCGGGCACCAAGCTGCTCGACTTCGGCTTGGCGAAGACGATGCGCACGCGCGCGCCCGGCTTCGGCGACGGTTCTATGCAGGGCCCGGTGGTGACGGACCTCCCGACCTCACCAGCCTCGCTGACGGCGAAGGGAATGATCCTCGGGACGCTGCAGTACATGGCGCCCGAGCAGCTCGAAGGGAAGGACACCGATGCTCGCACTGATACCTTCGCGCTCGGGAGCCTCATCTACGAAATGACGACCGGTAAGAAGGCGTTCACCGGCGCGAGCCAGGCCAGCCTGATCGCCGCCATTCTCGACTCGACGCCGCCGGCTATTTCGACGCTGCACCCGATGACACCGCCCGCGCTCGATCATGTCGTGAAGATTTGCCTGGCCAAAGATCCCGATGAGCGCTGGCAATCGGCTGGCGATGTCAGGCGAGAGCTGACGTGGATCCTGGAAGTCGGCTCGCAGGCGGGATTGGGTGTACCGAGCGGCACGCGACGTACGACTCGGGACCGGGTCGCCGGAATGGCGGTCGGGCTCCTCGTCGGCGCTGCTGCGCTGGGCGCCCTAGTCTGGAGTCTCCCTCGGTCCAACCCGTCAACGCCGCGACCGATCATCCATGCGGTCATTCTGCTTCCGCCGCCTCAATCGATTCGTGTCGTTGGTGTTTCAGTGATCGCCATCTCTCCCGCTGGCACGCATGTGCTGTACGCGACGCCCGGCAGCGGTGACGAACGACTTCACGTGCGCGCGTTGGATCAACCTACGGCGACCCCGATCCCGGGCACAGAAGGCGCGACGACCCCGTTCTTTTCGCCCGACGGGCAATGGGTCGGCTTTGAAGTCGCGAACACGCTGAAGAAAGTGTCCCTCAGTGGCGGTCAACCAACGACCATTTGCAAACTGATTGCCGGATCAGGTTCTCATGGCGCCAGTTGGGGCGCCGACGACACCATCGTCTTCAATACTGGCCCTGGACTCTCGCGGGTGTCGGCCGTCGGCGGCACCCCGCAGATCCTCACTATCCCCGACCGTGCGCGCCGCGAGAAGACTCATCGCTATCCGGAGGTCCTGCCGGGCGGCAAGGCGGTGATCTTCATGGCCGCCAACGCCGACATCACTTCGTTCGACGATGCCCGGATTGAGGTGCTGTCGCTCGAGACGGGCGCTCGACGGGTCCTGATTGAGGGGGCCATGTACGCGCGGTACGCGCCGACCGGGCACCTCGTCTATGCCCGAGCCGGGGCACTTTTTGCCGTGCCCTTCGACCTCGCTCGTCTCGAGGTGACCGGCACGGCGGTCCACCTCCTCGATGGCGTGGCGACAGCTCCCGAGGGAGGGGCGGCCCAGTTTGTGTTCTCTCAGGGCGGGTCGCTCGTGTACGTGCCGGGCGGCTCGACACAGGTCGACCACACGTTGCTGTGGGTGGACCGCCAGGGAAAGGCGCAGCCGATCAGCGGGCGACGACATCCATTTTGGGACCTCGCACTTTCACCAGATGGTCGCCGGCTGGCCGTCGCAGTCTCCCGCGCGAACGATGAAATCTGGATGTACGACTTGGAACGCGATGCGTTCAGCCGTCTCGCGTTTGGCTGGAACAACGAAGGTCCCGTGGTGTGGACGCCGGACGGCGCCCGGATTGCGTTTGGCTCCGATCGCACGGGCGTGCTTAACCTGTACTGGCAACCGGCGGATGGGAGCGGGCCGGCCGAACGGCTCACCACGAGTGCGTCCAACCACCTTCCCTCTTCCTGGTCGCCCGATGGCAAGATCCTGGCATTCACAGAGGACAATCCTGCGAGCGGAAACGACATCTGGATGCTCCCGATGGACGGCGAGCGGAAACCCCGAGCCTTCCTTCGCGAACGCTTTCACGAAAAGGCGGGGCAGTTCTCCCCGGACGGTCGGTGGCTGGCCTACGCGTCGACTGAGACGGGTCGGTCCGAAATCTATGTGCGTCCGTACCCAGGCCCTGGGGGCAAGTGGCAGATTTCAAACGACGGCGGCGACCTTCCGAGGTGGGCTCGAAGCGGGCGCGAATTGTTTTACCTGAACGATGACACGCTGATGAGTGTGACGGTGACTCTTGCCGGCATGTTCAGGGCGGCGAAGCCACGGATACTCGTTCAACTGTCCCCAGATCTCACAAATGACGTCAGACCCCGCAGGGACAGAGACCGAAGCATCGTGGCTCTGGGTATCGCTCAACCGTTCCCAGACTTCACATATGACGTCAGCCCGGATGGCCAGCGCTTTGCGACAAGGACAAACGAGCCGCTGCCGCAGGTGACGCAGATCCATCTCGTGGTCAACTGGTTCGAGGAGCTGAAACGCCGAGTTCCATCCGGCCGATGACCGAACGGATCGAAGGTCGCATGAAGGCCGCGGACAGTAACCAGTTGCGAAAATCGTCCCGGACAGCCCGCCAATGCACCCCACCAACCTTCCCTCGCCGCCACCTGAGCGAGCGACGGTTGGCAAGCCACGTGAGTTCAGTCATGCCGAAGGTGAACCCCAACCACCCGACAAATCGCCTTGCTCATTTCCGCGGCGCCTGTCCCAGGACCTCTTACGATAGAGCGAGCCTGACGCGCAAAGCGTCCGTAATGGGCTGCGGCACCCCGTAATAGTAGCCCTGCGCGTAGTCGACGCCGATCTTGCGCAGCATCATTGCTGTTTCCTGTTCCGCCACGAACTCCGCGACCGTCTTTTTCCCAAGCCTTTGCGCGATCGTGACGATGGCCTTCACGACGGCCTGATCGATAGGATTCGAAACCAAGCCGCGGATGAACGCCCCGTCGATCTTGATGTAGTCGAACGGGAAGTTCTTCAGATAGTGGAACGAGCCGAACCCGCCGCCGAAGTCATCCAGCGCAAACCGGCACCCGCGACTGCGTAATCGTGTCGCAAAGATCGTTGCTTGCTCGAAACTACCGATTGCGGCGGCCTCGGTGAGCTCGAAGATGAGACGCGTGGGATCAATGCCGGCTTCGTCGATGGATCGTTCGATGAAAGGCGCGAGCTTGGGATCATTGATTGACTTCCCCGAGAGGTTGACACTTAGAGCGAGCCCGGTCCAAGCGTGCTCAGCGATCAACCGAATCGCATTGTGCACGACCCAGCCATCTATTGCCTGGATCAAACTGAAGCGCTCGGCGACGTACAGGAAGGCACTGGGCAGAAGCGGCTCGCCGCCCCGGTCGCCGGGGAGTCGTACCAGAAGCTCGTAATTGTGGACTTCCTTGCTTTTGAGATCGTGTACCGGCTGAGTGTAAAGAAGAAGGCGATCGTGCTCCAGCGCCTGGCGGATCCGCTCGGCCTCCGCCAGCCGTGCTGGCACGTGTTCCGGACCTCCCTTGACGGGTTGGTATACCGCGAAGCGATTGCGTCCGGCCTCCTTGGCCTCGTACATCGCCAGATCCGCGTACACCAACAGTTCTGTGTCTGTCAGCCCATCCGAGATGGCAACGCCGACGCTTGCCGTGATCTCGACCAACCGCCCGGCGCTCGCGGCCATTCGACGGCTCAGAGTCTTGACAATCTCATCAGCCACGATCTCTGCATCGGCGGCGGAGGTCTGCGGAAGAAGCAGCGCAAACTCATCTCCACCGAGGCGCGCGAGAACGTCTGCCTTTCGCACGCGCTGCTTCAGTAAACCGGCAACCCCCTTCAGAAGATCGTCGCCCGTTTGGTGGCCAAAGCTATCGTTGATTTCTTTGAAGTGATCGAGGTCGATGACCAGCACGGCTCCGGGGGTGCCATACCGCGTCGCCCGTTCCACTTCCCGCGACAACTCCCGCTCGAAGCACCGCCGGTTGTACAGGCCGGTCAAGAAATCGTGATCAATGAGATACTCGAGCTGTTGTGCGCGACCCTTGCGCTCAGAGATGTCTTGGACCTGCTTGATCATGTGGCGCGCGTCGCCTTGCGCATCGCGGACGACCGAAGCGGTGAGCAACACCCAGACGTAGTGCCCCCACGCGTGACGTAACCGTTGCTCAACTTGATAACTCCGGATCTCGCCCGCGAGGACTTGCTTGCGCTCGTCCGCGGCGAGCCCGATATCATCGGGATGCGTGATGGCATCGAGTGTGGTGGTCTTCAGATCGGCTTCGGTATACCCGGTGATTCGGCAGAACGCGTCATTGACTTGCAGCCATGCGCCGTTCATGTCCACTAGGGCCATCCCAATCGGAGCATTGGCAAACCCGCTCTCGAAGCGCTCGCGCTCCTCCCGGAGACCCTGCTCCATCTCCGCGCGCGCTTTTTCCGCTCGTTCGCGTGTGGCGATCTCATCCCGGAGTCGCGTCTTGAGGGACGCGAGATCTTCACCTTGCTGAGCACGAGTTTTGGACCGCTTGAAATCAGTCACGAGCGCTGTCCTACGAACGGCTTGTCAGACAGATATTTTAGCAACGCTTTTCGGCGCTGGTGTCGTGTCTGACAATCGGGCGCGTAGCTGATCTATGCCTGAGACGAACTGATCAGGAACTATGAGCAACTCGGCGAGCTCTACTGCTGACCAGCTGCCGTCGTGCAATACAACCACGTTCGACTGCACCGAGCGGATGAAGCGCGACTCGCCTGCAGCGTGCACAGGGACGGTACGGCACGTCCTCAGCTTGTCACCCCGACCTCGAACCCCAGCTTCTAGAATGTTCTCCAGGGTCTATCTGCGCCTGTCAGCGAGAAGGAGCCGGCGGAGGTGCCCAGTCAAGGCTTGGATATAACCAGGAGTGCGCCAGCCCCGGATGGCGCCCCGAGTATCTGACAGGCACGTCTTGCGTCCAGTTGCTGGGGATCGCAAGGCACAGGGCGAGCAGGCACGCGAACACCACACGCTGCATCCAGAGCGGCGGAACGTCGGCCGACAGTGGCGATGACACTGGTTCCTTGTTCGCGCCCTTCAGGCGTCCCAGCCGCCGCAGTCGAGAGCGCGCCAGCAACGCGACGCCAATTACAGCCATGACGAGGTTCAGCGTCTGCCCTGTGCCAATCGCAAGGCGGTGTACCGGGTAATCGCGGAAGAGATCGATGAAGATGCGCGGGAACGCATACCAGAACACGAATCGCGCTGCCACGGCGCCGGGCGTGGGATTGGTCCGGCGGACGTACAACAAGTAAGGAATCAGCAGCAAGTTCTTCGCGCCGTCGTACAGGACGACTGGATGTCGGAAGCCGTCCGCATAAGGGAATTTCACTCCCCACCAGACGTCGGTGATGCTGCCGACGATCTGTCCATCAATGAAGTTCCCAATCCGGCCCACACCCATCAGAAAGGCCCCTGGGATGACGAGCGTGTCGGCGAGCGCCAGAAACGGCTTTTTCCACATGACGGCAAAGAGCCCAGTGGCAGCGGCCGCGCCGATGAGGAGCCCATGCGTCGCCATGCCGCCAAGCCAGAAGGCTGGTATCAGGCTGGGGTGCGTGCGATAGAACGGCCATTCGTCGAATGCGATCTCGACAGAGCGGCCGCCCACCAGGATGCCGACCGTCATCAGAATGGAGAGCGACCATGCATCGCGCCGAGACATTCCGAGACGGACACGGTCGCGCATCAGGAATCGATGGAGGTGAAAAAATCCGAGAGCGAAGCCGAGGCCATACCACCAAACGTGCACGCCGCCGATGTCGGCGAGCACGGGATCGATGTCATGGACGTAGCGTTCAGCCATGCCGCATCAACAATCGTGAAACGCTCGGCCTGGCGGCGCCCTGTGCTCTCGTGCGGATCGCTCTTTACGGCTTCAACGTCACCTTCGAGGCGCGCCAGTTCCAGACCTCTCCCACCCACACCGTGTTCTCGGTCCGGCAGTCGAGCGAATTGGCCATCCCGAACTCCCCCGGGATCCTGCCGGCTTTGCCAAACTTTCCGGCGACTCGTCCATCCAGCTGGATTTTGTAGATCTCGCCGTTGTCCATGCTTTCTGGATCGTTCGAGTTCGAGCTGTACAGGACCTGCGGCGAGCTGCTTGTGATGCAGATGGCCTGCGGCGATCCAATCCCCGTTATCTGCGATTTGAACGTCCCCTGACTGTCGAACACCTGGATGCGATTGTTGCCGGCATCCGCCACATACACGTTGCCGGCCTGGTCGATGACCATCCCGCGGATCGTGCGGAACTGGCTAGGTTCGGATCCGGTCTGGCCCCAGCCTCTTACCCAGTTGCCGTCCGCGTTGAACACGGCGATGCGGTTGTTGTTGCCCATTCCGTCGGCGATGTACACGTTGCCGCTCTTGTCGAACGCCACGTCGGTCGGGCGGTTGAAAGATTCGCTGCGCGTGCCGGCGCCCGGCGGCGCTTTGGAGCCCGCGCCGCCACCTCCGCCACCTCCGCCGCCACCACCTCCGCCGCCGGCCGGGGCCGGCGCGCCGCCCTTGTCGTCCACCAGCCTGGCCGGCATGCCAGGACCGGTACGCACGGCGATCGCCTCGGGCTTTCTGCCGATGACCATCAGAAGTCGTCCATCCGGAGCGAACTTGGTCAACACATTCGATCCGGCATCCACCGCCCAGATGTTGTCCTGCGGATCGATACGCACCTGCTGGGCGAAATCGAATCCATAGGTGCCCTGGCCAATCTCTTTCACGAACTTGCCGTTCGGATCGAATTCGAACAGGCGCGCATTGCCGTGATAGAACGTGCGCTCATCGCCGAGCGTCGCGACCGGATGGCCGGTCCGCGCATACACGAACACGTGGCCGCGCGAGTTCGTCGCGATGCCTGCGACCTCCCCGTACGCGGGGAGATTCAGGATGTTCGCGTTTGCCTCGTACTTCAGCTCCGCTGCCGACTGTGCGATCACCGGCCCGACGGCGCATGACGCGAGAGCGAGAATTTGCAGAAAATACTTCATGGCAATCTCCTAACGTGCGCTGGAGGTTGGTCCAGAAGGACGCAGCGTCACCTTCTGCACCCGCCAGGCGTTGATCTCGGCGACATAGATTTCGTTGGGATTGCGGCAATCGAGCGTGTGGGTGCTCGCAAACTCCCTCAAGGCCTTACCCGCCTTGCCGAACTGTCCAAGCACCTTGCCGTCCAACTGCAGCTTGTAGATCTCGCCCGAGATTGCCACGTTGCCGACCTCCATGTTGGTGCCGGCGGAAGCCGTGCTGTACAGGTATTGCGGCGTGCTCTGCGATATGCAAATGCCCCACGGCGCGCCTACATCCTCGTACGTCGTCTTCCAATTGAGATCGTTGTCGAGCACGACGATGCGCGAGTTGCCGCGGTCGGCCACGTAAACGTTCCCCTGAAGGTCGGCGGTGATGCCGTGTGGCGTGCTGAATTGATTGACTCCGTTGCCACGGGTCCCGATCGACTTGATGAAGCGGCCATTCTTGTCGTATTTCACGATGCGTGAATCCGTGTAGCCATCCGATACGAAAATGTTGCCTTGGGGATCCCAGGTGACGTCGGTTGGGCGGTGGAAAGAATAGGGTCGGTTTGCGCCCGAATACGGCGCCGTGCCCATCATGCGGTTCAGCTGATCGATGGCGTCCGGCCGTTTGCCCAGCACCATCAGCAGCTTTCCGTCCGGCGCGTACTTGAGGATGACATTGGACCCTTCGTCGACCGACCAGACGTTGTCGTCCTTGTCCACGCGCACGGCATGAGCGAAGCCATAGCCATAGCTGCCCTTGCCGAACTCCTTGACGAACACGCCCTTCGGGTCGAACTCGAACACCCTCGACTCGCCGCTGCGGGTGATCACGAAGACGTGGCCCTTCGAGTTGGTGGCCACGCCGATGGCTTCACCCATGTAGAGGCCTGCCGGCATCTTGCTGACGAAGCTCACGGATTCGAATGGAATCTGAGGCGCGGTGGCCCGCGCTTTGGCCTGGGCAAACGCGGGACCTGCGCAAAGGAGAAGTCCCACAACGAAGCTGGCGCAGTGACGCATGATTTTTTCCCTCAGGTGGCGAACGATACTTGCTCTTCGCGGGTGTGTAAAGGGGTAGTTGACACCGCCGTCACAAGTCACAGATGCGTCAAACGCGTGTAGTACACTCCGGCGTGACATGACGCTGTTTGCCGGCGTTCTTGTGGGATGTGTCGCGTGGTTCCTCGTCAAGTACCTGGTGGCGGGACTGTTCACGGTCAACCAGAACGAGCGCGCGGTGAAGACCAGATTCGGTCGCGCGCTCAGGGTTGCAGAACTCACGACGCTGGACGATCCGCTATCCGAGACGCTTACTTCGGATCAGAAAGCGCGATACGTTTACCCGCAAGTACGGGTGATCATGCCGGGCGGGCCGTATTTCAAGTGGCCCTGGGAAAAGGTCTACAAGGTCTCGGTTGCCACCGAAACGGTGAACATGGCGTGGGATCCCGAGGACCCGAAAGCGAATGCTGGCGGCACGATTCTGGAGGCGGTGACGAAGGACCAATTGAATACGGGCCTGACAGGTCAAATCCGGTACCACGTCTCCGAGCGCAACCTTTACGCCTACTTCTTCGGGGTCAAGAAACCGATCGCCCATGTGATGGGTTACTTCGTTGCCGTGCTTCGAGAACGGATCGCCAATTTCGAGGCGCCAGAGGGCACGCCGGGCGGAACCACAAGTCCGGATGCGACGACGGTGATTGGCATCTCGATCAACGACATTCGAAAAAATCTGCGGGATCTGAACGAACACATGGACCGCGAATGCCAGTCTTCGGCGGCTCGCTACGGCATTGTGCTGGATGCATCGCTGATTACGGGCATTGACCCTCCGCCCGAGGTCGAATCGGCGCTTGCGGCCATCAACACGGCGTATAACCACGTGTCATCCGACATCAGCCTGGCCCAGGCCTCCGCCGACCAAAAGATCGTGCAGTCCAGACGCGCTGTCGAAATCGAGACCCTCAAAGCGCTGGCCGAAGTCGAGCCACTCACTAGCCTGGCGACGCAATTGCGTGAGCTCAAAGACAGCGGCCCCGGTGCGTTGCAGGCGTATCTGCGCAACGTCCGCCTCGCGCTCTTCAAACAGGCTTCACAAGTGTTTGTCGAGGCGAAGGAATGATCACCGGGCTCGTCGCGGCGGCTGTCACGTTTGTCGCCTTGTTCATTGTCGTGCCGATCCTGCTGGGATTGATCCGACTGTTCGGGCTGTACGCGATTGTCCAGGAGAAGCGCAGTCACGTCTACGTGCTGTTCGGCAAGATCGTCTGCACGCTTGACGAGCCTGGGCTGTACCTTCTGTTCTCGAAGATGGGTTGGCGCGCTTTCGTTGTCAACTGGCTGGGACGCTGTCATGTGCTCGACATGCGCCTGGACCAGGAATATTTGCGCAGCCAGCCTGTCAATTCAGAGGAAGGGGCGCCCATGGGCATCGGCATCTGGTACGAGATGTTCGTCAGCGATCCGATCGCCTATTTGTTCAAGAACGCGGATCCACGCGGGTCGCTTGCCGCGAATGTGAGCAATTCGACAGTTCGGTGTCTCAGCAACATGCCGCTGGGAGAAATGCTGGTGAACCGACACCCGATGAGCAACACCGTGCGCGCTGAAGTCTCGCCGCAGTCGCATGAGTGGGGCTACAAGCTTGGGTCGGTCTATATCCGGAAGGTCCACTTTCGCGACATCGGCATGATCAAACAGATCGAAAGCAAAGTGGTCAACCGGCTGCGCCAGGTGACGTCCGCGATCAAGCAGGACGGCGCCAACCAGGTCAACATCATCACGAGCACGGCCGAACGGAAGGCGGCCATTGAATTCGCCAAGGCGGCGGCGATCCGTCCCGAAATCGTCGGTGCGACCCTTCAAAGGATTTCGCAGGAATCGGAACTCGCTGCAGTCATGTTCGAGATTCTGGAATGTCAGCAAATCATCGAAGGTGAGGCGCGCATCACTATGCTACCGAGCCAAGGCCAGTTGCTCGCCCAACTGCTGGCGGCGGCCGCCGTCAAGCAGCCAACGGCCCGCGAATAAGCAATGGATTCACCCGTCCCAGAGGCCCGTTAACCGGCGGTTCCCACCGCACCGGTCCAGCCAGTAGAATCAGCGCGACCCACTGCGTGCAATCAGTCGATGGCACTATCCGCTGGCACTCGTCTTGGCGCGTACGAAGTTCAATCCGCCCTTGGCGCCGGCGGCATGGGCGAGGTCTATCGTGCGCGCGACACGAAGCTGCGCCGCGATGTGGCCATCAAAATCCTCCCCGAGGCCTTTGCGGCCGATCCGGACCGCATCGCTCGATTCCAACGGGAGGCCGAGCTTCTGGCCGCGTTGAACCACCCAAACGTGGCCGTCGTGTACGGAGTCGAAGAGTCGGCCGCTTCGAGCTCCGGGCATGCGGCATTCGCGATTGTCATGGAGCTGGTGGAAGGCGAGACGCTCGCCCAACGCGTCGCGCGCGGACCAATCGAGCTCGACGAGGCGCTCTCGATCGCACGGCAGATCGCCGATGCGCTCGAAGCGGCACACGACCGCGGCGTCGTTCATCGCGACCTCAAGCCGGCCAACATCAAGATCACGCCTGAAGGCAAGGTCAAAGTCCTTGACTTCGGTCTCGCGAAGATGACCGAGCGGGACTCGTCCGGCATGGGACTCTCGCTGTCGCCGACGTTCGAGGCGCATGCGACCCATGCAGGCGTGATCCTCGGCACGGCCGCCTACATGAGTCCGGAGCAGGCGCGGGGCAAGCGAGTCGATCGGCGCACCGACATCTGGGCCTTTGGCTGCGTCCTCTTCGAGATGCTGACCGGCCAGAAGACGTTCGAGGCAGGCGATACCGTCTCAGACACGGTCGCCGCGATCTTGAAGAACGAGCCGGAGTGGAATGCGATCCCTGTGAACACGCCGGCGCACATTCGCAGGCTGCTCGGCCGCTGCTTGCAGAAGGATCTCCAGAAGCGGCTGCCGCACATCGGCCTCGTCCGACTCGAGATCGACGAAGGGCAGGCCGAGGCACAACTGTTGTCGGGCGCGGCGGTATCGATCAAGCCGACCGAGCCGCTCTGGAAGCGTGCAATTCCGGTTGGCGCCGCCGCCGTCCTGGCTGGCGCGCTCGGGGTCTCGGCCGGCTGGTATGTCACGCGCCAGGCGCCGCCCCCTCTCGTGCGCTTTCCAATTGCGCTCGGCGGCGAACAGATCCTGACGGGCCCCGGCCGCCGGCCGATGGCGATTTCGCCGGACGGAACCCAGGTTGCGTATGTGGCCAACCGCAGTTTGTTTCGGCGCTCGCTCTCGGATCTCGAGACCCGGGTGATCGTCAACGCCGACACTGACGCAGGAGCGGTGACCAATCCGGCGTTTTCACCCGACGGCCGATCGATCGCCTACGTGTCCGCTCAGGACAACACGCTCAGACGAGTCGCTGTCGAGGGCGGCACTCCCGTGACGATCTGTTCGCTCGAGGCAATTCCATATGGAGTGAGCTGGGAACCGGGTGGCATTCTGTTCGAGCTTGATGGATCGATCATGCGGGTGTCTGCCGACGGGGGCAAACCGGAAACCCTGATTGGTAAGCACACCAGCGACCGGCTGCGCAGTCCACACCTGCTGCCAGATGGACAAACGGTACTGTTCACGCTCTTCGATGCGACCACCAATACAAGAAATGTCTCGAGCGCCGGGTTACCCTCACGCATCGTTGCCCAGTCGCTCACCTCGAGCGAGCCACAGGTGCTCATCGAAGGCGCGGTCGAAGGGCGGTACCTTCCAACTGGCCACCTCACCTACGTCAGCCGCGGCGTGCTGTTCGCGGTCCCCTTCGATGTTCGGCGTTTGAGAGTGACGGGCGGACCCGTGCCGCTGGTTCAGGGCGTCAGGTCCGAGGGAGGGACGGCGTATTACGGAGTTTCGGCGACCGGGTCGCTCGTGTACGTGCCAGGTCCGGAGGCAGGTATTGCCGCCGAGCAGAATCTCGGGTTGATCGATCGGACCGGCAAAGTCGATCTCTTGAAGCTGCCGCCCGCGACGTTCCTGTACCCGCGCTTTTCTCCGGACGGCACGCACGTCGCTGTCGAAATCGACAGCGTCAACGACGCCAACATCTGGATTTATGAGTTGTCAGGCGCGAGCGCGTTGCGCCGGCTGACCTTCGGCGGTCGCA
The DNA here is from genome assembly GCA_963846425.1 of uncultured Acidobacteriota bacterium. Taxonomy (GTDB): domain Bacteria; phylum Acidobacteriota; class Vicinamibacteria; order Vicinamibacterales; family UBA2999; genus JACCSI01. The sequence continues at coordinate 2,487,666 of CAWJVW010000005.1, forward strand.
ACCGGGTCCCGGCCTGGTCGGCAGACGGCGATCGAATCGCGTTCCAGTCGGATCGTGAGGGCGATCTGGCGATCTTCTCGCAACGGGCCGACGGCGCTGGCTCCGCCGAACGCCTCACGACGCCCGAAAAGGACGCGGCTCACGTGCCCGAATCGTGGTCTCCGAAGGGCGAGCTTCTTTTCACGGCGACAAAGGGTCCCGAAGCCACGTTGTGGACGTTTTTGGCTTCCGATCGTAAGAGCCGTCCGTTTGACTCGGTCCGCTCTTCCAGACAGCCGACAAACGCCGCGTTTTCCCCGAACGGTTTGTGGGTGGCGTATCAATCCAACGAGACCGGGCCCCCGGCGGTGTACGTCCAGCCCTTTCCGGCAACCGGCGCGCGATTTCAAGCGTCTTTGGATTCCCCTCAAGATGATCCTCACCATCCGCTCTGGTCCAGGGATGGCTCAGAGCTCTTCTACGTCGCGGGACCGAATCGTTTTGTCGTGACGAGTGTTACAGAGAGGTCAGGTTTGTCATTCGGCAATCCGATACCGATTCCCACCGGAACCTGGAAGAACACGTTCGGCGGCCCCACGACGATCAGAAACTACGACGTCTCGCCTGACGGCAGACGCTTCATCGGTGTTATCGCGTCGGGAGTAACTGAGTCGGGGGCTCCATACGTCGCTCAAATTCAGGTCGTTCTCAACTGGTTCGAGGAGTTGAAGCAACGCGTGCCATCAAGATAGCTCAGACGCTCACGATGACAAGTTTGTAAGCGGCGATCGTGGTTTGCAGAACTGCGGCGGCTGAAGTCAGGTAGTGTTAGAAACTTCCACGCGCACTCGGTATACTTCCAGTCAACACGTTCCACTCATGCTAGAGGCAACGTTTCACGTCATGACGTAAATGGAGCATCCCCCCAATGCAGAACCGACGGCGTATGACGCGGCGAGAAATCTGGACTCAGATTGGCGTATCGTTTGCGGGTTTGGTGATGTTCTTCGGACTCGTGCGCGGATGGTGGAGAATCTACCTTCTTTATCGAGAGAACGGAGCGTCGACCGACGCAGCCCGTAACCCTGAACCGCAGCGCCAACGGCGCGTGACCTGGCCGACCCAAAGAGGCGCAGCCTAAACAGACTACGTCGACGCGGGCGCCTTGACTTACGTCTCCAAGTCAGCAGACACACAGACCAGACGATTCGATCTCATCGTTGGTGGAGAAGTGCGGGCCACAGTGCTTCGGCGCTGGCGCAGACGATGGTCATTCAGTGAATTGGTTATTGAGTGAATTGGTGATTTGAATTGTCATTGGGTGATTTTGCGATTTGATTTGGTGATTGAGTGATTTCGTCATTGATGGCGCCAAGGTGCTCTGAGCAGCGTGTTCATGCCTTCAGGAAATCGGCGAAGAAGTCCTCCACAGTCAGGCGTCGCTTCGTCAAGCCGTCATCGAACGCCGACCGGCAAAACACGTCGACCGCGTGACGATTGCTGTCCAACCCGTGGGCATGGTAGCGCGTCCCCATGAGCCGCTGGGTGTCCTCGACGTCCGCAATCAGCCACGGCGAGTTATACGGGTATTGCCGCTGCGCGGCTTCGAACATCGTCTCGCTTTCGTTGAACGCATCGACGAGGCGACGTCCGACCGAGGGATCGCGATCCCACGACGTGCGGCGAATGAGCACCACGTGCTGCGGGGGATAACAACTCGTGTCGGCAAAGTACTGCTGCTCCATGGCACGAAAGTTCGGGAACGCACGCATGATGGGCCCATCGATGGGGTGCAGCTTCTGTGGCGGCAGCGGCGCGAAGAACGCATCGATGTCGCCCGCGAGTAGCAGGTCGCTCAGCGACGACCCTGCCGGTGCGGGCGTCACGTAGGGCAGGGACGGCTCAGGCAGTCGCACAGTCGCTGGGGCGTCAGCGCCCCCGACGACCCACCTAATCTTGGCGATGTCGTGCCCGAGATGACGCACCAGGTGTCGATACCACACCGCGCCGCTCGCCGCCCAGTTGTAGATGCCGATGCGACGCCCGCCCAGCGTGCCGGCCGTCAGCCCCGACCCCTTGCGCACGTAGAGATCGCGAACCGTGAAATTCCGCAGGGGGAAGACGGGAACCGCGACCAGCGATCGATCACCGCGATCGAGACGGATCACGTGCTGCGCCATGGACGACTCACCGCCGTCGATCCCCGCATCCTCGATTGCGCGGCGCAGCATGTCAGTGCGATCACCGCGGAGCCACGTCAGCGTCAGGTCTCTGGGGCGGACATCGCCCGCCGCGATCGGCATGAAGCGAACGTAGTTCGCACATGCCAGTGTCAGCGTCGATCGGAATGGCGGAGCCGCATCGACGGTGTGGGGCGTCGAGAGCACGCCGCCGGCCGCTCCAGCAGTGATGATGAACTGGCGTCGGGAGAGTGGATCCATACCTTTCGCTTCCTCACATATCATTCGCGGTTGAGGCACGATGCGCAAGGACAGTGACTATGGTTTGGCCAACTGCGCGAGCCGTGCCTCCGCGAGCTCCTTGACCGGTGGGCCGTCCTCGGTGAGAAGGCTCTCAGAGCCGGCGGCGGCCTTGAATGCGGTCTCGGCCTCAGCGCGATTGCCGAGTTCCATTTCGGAAACCCCAAGCAAATACTGCACGGTGCCGTTGCCAACTCCCGGGCGATCGGGCAGTTGCACCTGTTTCAGAAGGTCACGGGCACTTGTCCAATCGCCAACGCGGCCGAGTGCCACGGCCGTGTTCAGCCGAATCACCGCTTGCTCGAATGCGTCGGTTGACGAAGCGAGCCGCGCGCGCAGGTCGACCAGCACACGGTTCGCGAGCAGACTCTGATCCGATAAGCCAATCAAGCGCGGTGCGAGAAAGACATCCACTTCAGCGTTTCGCGTTACGCCTTTGGCGCCTCGAAGCTCCAAAGTCAACGTTTCGATAGCGATCCACGGCGGCCTGGGTGATGAGATACGTTGCCGCGTTGTGGCTGCGACGTACGCGCTCGAGCTCGGCCAGCATGTCCGAACAGTGTTGATAGCGATTGACGGGCGCTTTCTGAAGTGCCTTTTCGAGTACGCGGGCGAGCGCATCGGGAGCATCCGCTGCCGCAAGCGGCGGTGGATCGTTGTGGAGAATCGCGTCGAGCATCTTCGGCAAATCTCTCGATCCGAACGGCGATCGGCCGCTGAGCATGAAATAGAAGACGCTGGCCGCTGAAAACACGTCGGCACGCGAGTCGACCGTGCGTCCCTGCGCCTGTTCGGGCGACATGTATTCCGGCGTGCCAAGGAGGAAACCGCTGGCCGTTAAATTCGAGGTGGAGAGCCGCGCAACGCCGAAATCGAGAATCTTGAGCGTGCCTTCCGGCTGTATGAACAAGTTGCTGGGCTTGATGTCACGGTGTATGACGCCGCAGCCGTGGGCGTTCTGCAGTCCATCACAGACTTGCATCATCAGATCGATTTTGGCGTCAAGGCTTTGCGCGGCGGGCGTGCGGAGATGCTCCGCCATCGGAAGGCCTTCCAGAAGCTCCATCACGATGAATGGCCGCCCTTGGTCTTCACCGAGATCGAAGACGGTGACGATGTTCCGATGTGCCAGCTGGCCAGTGATGCGTGCTTCGCGGGCGAAGCGCTCCCGCAACTCAGGGTCCTGATCGAAGTCGCCCACCATCAGCTTGATGGCCACCCGCCGGTTCATCTGTTCGTCGAGCGCGGCGTAGACAACCCCCATCGCACCTCTGCCGATGCGATCGAGGACGCGGTAGCGGCCGACGTACTCCGGCAATTGGGGCGGTGGTCGATGTTCGCCAGATCGCGCAGTCATCGATCGGCCTCGTACTTGACGACCAGTGCAGTGACGTTGTCACGGGAACCCAGTTCGATGGCCTTGTCAATCAACGACTGTGCTGCCGCCCTGACGTCAGGCGTACTTCCGAGAATTTGTTGGATTTGCGGGGGCTGCAGCACTCCATGGAGGCCGTCGGTGCACAACAACAAGACCTGCCCATCGACGAGTGTCCGCTCAATCAGGTGAACGTCAACCGACTCACGTGCGCCGATAACGTTGGTCAGGACGTTGCGCATCGGGTGCTTCGCGACCTCATCGGGGCCAAGGCCAGAGTCCTGCGCAAGAATCCGGGCGGCCCACGAATCGTCAACCGTCAGTTGCTGCAGCACCCCATCTGCAAGCAGATAAATGCGGCTGTCGCCAACCGACCCAATGGCCACCTGCGCTCCGTTGAGCAGCACGCTGACCATGGTGGTGCCCATGCCGGCGAAATCATCGTTGTTTTCGGAAGCTCTGAAGACGCGCCGATTCGCAAGACAGATGGCTGTGCGAAGTCGATTGCCGTCGAACGATAGCTTGGAGTCGATTCCGTAGGGCCACGTGACATCCATGTCGGTAACCGAAATGCTGACGAACGCCGTGAGAGCCTCGATGGCCAATCGAGAAGCGACCTCACCGGCCCGGTGACCGCCCATTCCGTCTGCGACCGCGTATAAGTTCAGCTCCGAATCGGTAACAAAACAATCTTCATTGGTCTGGCGAACACTGCCAGCTTCAGAAACGCCGCATGCACGAATCACGAGGCGATCTTACCTCTACAGGTAGGGCAAGTAGGACGGGTAGGGCGGGTAGGGCAACGCTTGAATGCTGTCCTCTTCGTTCGTCGGGTTCCGCTCAACGGTTGGGCTTTGCTGCCGAAGTCGATCTGACCGATGCGGAACCTCTCTTGCAGTAATGTCGGTTGATGTCAGCCGTCAAGGTTTCACCGTCCTAATTTCATGCGGCTGAGGTAAGTGTCAAGGAAGGAAATACACGGATGACCCGCGCTCGCGAGCTCGTTGCCCAAAATCCCCGTGGGTTCGTCGCGACGATGATCGGTTTGACCATCGCCTTCTGGTTCGCCATGGGCGCCTCGGCGCTCTTCGCGCACCAGGTGCTGAACGATGTCCCCGACCGCAGCACCCTGTATCGCGTAACCCAGATGGCGCGCTCCTCGGTCTTTTACGACCGGAAGGGCCAGCCGGCCTTTACGATTTTCAAGGAACAGCGCATCGAAGTCCCTATCGAGAAGATGTCGCCCAACCTCAGAAAGGCCGTCCTGGCCATCGAGGATCAGCGCTTCTACGAACATCAGGGCGTGGACCTCATCCGCATCGCCGGCGCGGCCGTCGCCAACTTTCGTGAAGGCAACAGAGCGCAGGGCGCCAGCACCATTACGCAGCAGCTCGCCCGCCTGAGCTTTCTCACGATGGAGAAGACGTACTCGCGCAAGCTGCAGGAAGCCGTCCTGGCGGCGCTCATCGAGAACGAATACTCCAAGGAACAGATTCTCGAGCTGTACTTGAACAAAGTGTATTTCGGCGCCGGGCTGTACGGCGCCGAGGCGGCCGCGCGCGGGTACTTCGGGAAACACGCCTCGGAGCTGACCGTCGCTGAAGGCGCCATGTTGGCGGGTCTCGTGAAGGCGCCCTCGAACTATGCCCCAACCGTGAACATGGAACGCGCGATCAGCCGGCGGGGCACCGTGCTTCAGGCGATGCTCGACTCCGGGGCTATCGACCGCGACGCGTTCGAGACGGCCCGCCACACGAAAGTGGTGTTGACCGATTCGTTGCGCAAGGAGGAACCGTACGGGCGATTCTTCAAGGAGCACGTGCGGCGCGAGCTCATCTCGCGGTTTGGCGAAGCACGAGTTTACGAGGGCGGTCTCAGGGTCTACACGACGATCGATCTGGAAATGCAGCGAGCGGCTGACGCCGAGGTGCAGCGGGTGTTGAAGGAGCTCGATGGCCGACGCGGCGCTCGAGCACGCGCGAATCCTGCGACGCTCCAAGCGGCGCTGGTTGCTCTCGACCCGCGCGACGGCGAGGTCCGCGCGCTGATTGGCGGCCGGGACTTCTTTCAGAGCAATTTCAACCGCGCGATTTACGCGAAGCGTCAGCCCGGATCGGCGTTCAAGCCGTTTGTCTACGCAGCAGCGCTCGAGGCCGGGTACACACCGGCCAGCATCATCAGCGGCCTCGATGAACCCGTGTATACGGTTCAGGGCGCGTGGATTCCCGAGGACGACCACTCGTCGGCAAGCGCCATGACCATGCGCTCGGCACTGAAGACGTCGAGTAACCGCGCTGCCGTCCGGATGCTGGAGAACCTCGGGGTCCGAAAGGCCGTTGCGTATGCGGAGCGAATTGGCGTCGGCACGATGCCAGGCGTACCATCGCTGGCACTTGGCGCGGGCGAAGTGACGCTCGAGTCGCTGACGTTGGCCTACTCGGTTTTTGCCAGCGCCGGCGTTCGCCGCGCGCCCACGTATATCAAGCGGGTGGAAGACCTCGCAGGTCAGGTGCTGTACACCGCGCCGTACGAGGTTTCTCAGGTCATCAGCGAGCAGAACGCGTTTCTCATGACCCACATGCTCGCTGATGTGGTCAATCATGGAACGGCGTATCCGGCGCGGCAACTGGGCTTCAAGCTTCCCGCTGCCGGCAAGACCGGCACCACCAACGACTATCGCGACGCGTGGTTTGTGGGCTATACGCCACGCCTGGTGACCGGTGTGTGGGTGGGATTCGATCAGCCGCAGACCATCCTCAGCCGCGGTTACGCCGCGACGGTTGCTGTCCCCCTCTGGACTGGCTTCATGCGTAAGGCGACCGAAGGCGACCCCGCGGAGTGGTACAAGGCGCCTGCCGGTATCGTTACCGCACAGGTCTGCCGCCTGTCGGGAAAACGCGCGACCGACAACTGCATTGGTGCGCTCAGCCAGACTCAGGACGGCGTATACCAAACCGGGTCGACTGTGTATACCGAGTATTTTGTCCGCGGCACGCAGCCCGAGGAAGAATGCGACGTTCACGAGAACCCGTCGATCTTCAGCCGCATCGCGGGTTGGATTGGCGGCGCCCCGCCGGCAGCCGCGACCCAGGAGCGCGTCTATGACCGTCGCGCCGAGGCCGATCGCCAGGGCGACGATGACCATAAGGTCGAATCGCGCGGCGACGAGAAGGACGAGCCGCAAGACGTGCAGGAACCGCCGAAGAAGAAGCGTGGCTTCTGGTCGCGCGTCTTCGGTCGTGGGGACAAGAATAGCGAGAAGAAGCCCAAGCGATAGTCAGCTCAGGCCGCAGGCTCCGGGCAGGCCCCGAGTCCAGGTTAGAATCGCTAGCCATTGACCTTTCGACAAATCGTCGGGCATAGCGGCGTGAAGAACCTTCTTTCCGCCGCCATCGCCCGTGGTTCCGTTCCGCCAACGCTGCTGTTGTCGGGTCCTGTCGGCGTTGGCAAGTATCTGGTGGCCTCTGCCACCGCAGCCGCCCTCAATTGCAACGATCAGGTGCGCGATGTCGATGGGTTGGCGATCGACGCCTGCGGCCGGTGCCGATCGTGCGATCGAATCGATCGCGGCGTGCACGTCGACGTGATCGCGATCGAGCCGGACGAACGAGCTTCCATCAAGATTGACGTCATTCGAGACGTACTGGAACGCACGACGTTCCGCCCATTCGAGGGCCGGCGCCGGGTCGTCATCATCCGCGAGGCCGATACGTTGGAGCCGGCGGCACAAAACGCGCTGCTGAAGTCGCTCGAAGAGCCTCCGCCAGGCACGATCTTCACCTTAACTACCGCTGTCACCGGTGCGCTGTTGCCGACAGTTCGGTCACGCTGCATGCGCTTGCGGTTTGGACGTCTTACCCAGGCAGAAGTCGCAGAAGTGTTGTCGCGCGATCACGACCTGTCGCCGGACAATGCCCGCGCCCTGGCTGCGCTGGCGGACGGAAGCGTTGGAGCCGCTCTGCACCTGGACTCCGCGGATCTGACAGCTCTGCGCGAGATGGCGATGCAACTGCTGGCCCGCGCTGCCACTGGTCCGGCCGCCTCGCGTCTTCAGGCGACGATGCCCATCGTGACAGTGGGCGCAAAGAAAGATCGGGAGCGCAAGGACGTCAAGCTGACTTTGCGGCTCGTCTCGTCGCTGCTGCGCGACATCGAGCTGCTCAACGCCGATGCTGATGAGCGACTGATGGCGAACGGTGGGCTGATTGATCAGTTGCGTCGGGTGGCCCGTGCGTACGCAGGTGATCGCGCACGGGCATCGTTTGCCGCCGTCGATCGGGGCGTCGCCGCCTTGGAGCGAAACGCCGGCACCAAAGTCGTCATGGATTGGGTCGCATTGCAGATCTAACCCTTCGACTCGTCGCTCAGGGTCAACGGCGGGCGGCCTACGGTCCACGGACACGGCCCACGGACACACGGTCCCCGGTGCCCGGTCCCCGGCCCACGGCCTACGGCACGAAGGTTCTTTCGTAGACCGTGGACTGGACACCGGAGACCGTAGGCCTACGCCTCGCCAGACCGCGAAGCGGTCGAATAGACTACGAAAATGCGTCGCCCACGCGTCGCGATTACGGTCGGCGATCCGTCAGGGATTGGCCCCGAGATAGCCGCGAAGGCCGCGGCTGATCCGCTGGTTCGCATGCACTGCGACCCCGTGCTTTTCGCCCCTCCCGACGATCGGACTTTCCCCCCCGGCGAGGTCTCGGCAGACGCGGGCCGCGCCTCCTATGATGTGATCGTCCGCGCCGTGGAAGCCGCCCTGGCGCGAGACGTGGAAGCCATTGCGACGGCGCCAATCAGCAAGCTTGCGTTCGCGCGTGCGGGCCTGCCGTGGAAAGGGCACACCGACCTGTTGGCGCACTTGTGCAACGCCTCGCCCGTCGCCATGTTGTTTCACGCACCACAGCTGATCGTGGTGCTTGCAACCGTGCACGTGCCGCTGTCTGAAGTCCCCAAGCTGTTGACCGTATCCGGTCTCCTCGAAACGATCGTGCTGACTGCCGACTGGTTGCCGCGGTTTGGCGCGGCGCAGCCGCGCATTGCCGTGGCTGGACTCAACCCGCATGCCGGTGAAAACGGTGTACTCGGGTCCGAGGATGAGGCCATCATCAGGCCTGCAGTGGCCGAGGCCAGCAAGCGCGGGATCCAAGTCAGCGGCCCCTGGCCTGGGGACACGATCTTTGTTCGAGCGTCACACGGCGAATTTGACGCCGTCATCGCCTGTTACCACGATCAGGGTTTGATTCCCGTCAAGCTGCTCGCGTTCGGGCAAGCCGTCAACGTGACCATCGGGCTGCCGATTATCCGGACGTCGGTCGATCATGGCACGGCCTTCGACATCGCGGGCAAAGGCGTTGCCAATCCTGGAAGCATGATCGAAGCCGTGCTCCTCGCGGCGCGGCTGGCTCGCGCGTGACTTCTGAATTCGCTATTTACGCCGTCATTGGTTTTGTCGCGCAACTCGTCGATGGCACTATCGGGATGGCGTACGGCGTCGTCTCGACGACGGCTTTGTTGAGCGCCGGTGTGCCTCCGCTCAACACGACCGCCAATATTCATTTCGCCGAGCTCATCACGGGTGGCCTCAGCGGCACCTTCCACGCCCGTCGTCAGCAGGTTTCCTGGCCGTTGGTCTGGCGTCTCGCCCTGGCCGGCAGCGTGGGAGGCGCGATCGGCGCGGTGCTCCTCATCACTGTCGCGCCGCGGTCGGTTGTGGTCGTCCGGCGTGCGATTGCGGCGTACCTCCTGATTCTGGGCGTTTGGCTCTGCTGGCGCGGCTGGCGTCGTCAGGCGGTGCGCGAACACACTGACGCGCGAGCCGGCGCGCTCGGGTTCGTCGGCGGTCTGTTCGATGCTGCGGGCGGCGGCTGGGGGCCCATAGTCACCTCAAATCTGATGGTCGGAGGGGTCGCGCCACGTGTGGCGATCGGCTCTTCAATCGTGGCCGAGTTCGTGGTGACCGCGGTGCACGTGATGGTGTTTGCCGGACTTGGGGGGCTCCGTCCGGAAATCTCCATGGCGGGGCTGCTCGTCGGCGGAATAATCGCCGCGCCTATTGCGCCGCGGCTGGCTGGGCACCTGCCGCCGCGCGTCATCATCGTCCTCGTCGGGCTTGCGGTTGTGGTTGCGAGTGCGCTGCTGCTGGTGCGGTAAACGGCCCAGGGCCCACGGTTCGTCCGTAGGCCGTAGGCTGCGGACTGTTGGCCGTTCGACGCTGATATTCTGAGAGCACGTGGCCAAGGTGTCTTCGGGCGAGTCGTTGATCGCCGAAAACCGCAAAGCGTCTTTTGATTACCACCTGCTCGAGACCTTCGAGGCCGGGATTGCGCTGCTTGGCACGGAAGTCAAGGGCATCCGAGAAGGAAAAGCCAACCTGCGTGACAGCTTCGCGCGTGTCGAACGGGGGGAGGTTTGGCTCTACAACGTGCACATCAACCCGTACAGCCACCGCGGGTATGTCGATCACGACCCCAGGCGCCGTCGCAAGCTGCTGCTGCATCGCGAACAAATCCGCAAATTGATCGGCAAGACCACCGAGCGAGGCCTCACGCTCGTCCCCACGCGCCTGTATTTCAAGAACGGCCGCGTCAAGGTGGCGATTGCGCTGGCGCGTGGCAAGCAGGCCCACGACAAGCGTGAAACAATTCGCCGGCGCGAGGTCGATCGCGAGACGCGCGCGGCCGTCAAGGAGCGCGTTCGCCGCTGAGACATGAAGGAGCCGCTGCCCACTTCTCTTCCGGCCGACGTCATTCCGTTCAACCGCGCCGGTCTGACCGGACGCGAGCTGGCGTACGTGACCGAGGCAATCACGCGCGGACCGCTGTCGGGTGACGGCCCGTTCACCGCGCGCTGTCATGCCCTCCTGGAAGAAATCAGCGGCGCCGACAAGGCGCTGCTGACGACGTCGTGCTCGCATGCGCTGGAGATGGCGGCACTGCTGCTCGATTTGCAGCCAGGCGACGAAGTGATCTGCCCTTCCTTCACGTTCGTGTCGTCCATCAATGCCTTCGTCCTTCGCGGGGCACGGCCGATCTTTGTGGATATCCGGCACGACACCCTGAACATCGACGAGCGATTGATCGAGGGCGCGGTTACGCCACGCACACGCGCGATTCTCGTGGTCCACTACGCGGGTGTGGCTTGCGAGCTGGACCTGATCCATGAGGTGGCGTCGCGGCATGGATTGACCGTGGTGGAGGACAACGCACACGGGCTGTTCGGCCAGTATCGGGGCCGGTTACTCGGTTCGACCGCCCCGCTCTCGACGCTGAGCTTTCACGAGACGAAGAACATGACGTGCGGTGAAGGTGGCGCGTTGTTGATCAATGACGAGCAGTACATCGAGCGCGCGGAAATCATCCGCGAAAAGGGCACCAACCGGAGCCGGTTCTTCCGCGGACAGGTTGATCGATATACCTGGGTTGATGTGGGCTCGAGCTACTTACCATCAGACCTTCTGGCTGCGTACCTGCTGGGGCAGCTCGAATCGCGCGACGAGGTGCAGGTGCGCCGCCACGCGATCTGGCAGCGCTACATGGAGGAACTTCGCGAGTGGGCCTCGACTGCCGACGTGCGGGTGCCCATCGTACCGGAGGATCGAGAGCACCCCGCGCATCTCTTCTATCTCCTGATGCCTTCACTCGAAGCGCGGACGGCGCTAATCCAATACATGAAGGCCCGTCACATCCTGCTGGTGTTTCACTATCAGCCCCTGCACTTGTCAGAAATGGGCCGGCGATTCGGCGGCCGCGTCGGTCAGTGCCCGGTGACGGAAGACGTGGCGGACCGGCTCGTACGGTTGCCGCTCTTTTATCAGCTCACGGACCCCGATCAGACGCGTGTCATCAACGGCGTCAGGATGTTCCGGCCGTAGGCTGCTGGGATGTTCCCGCCGTAGGCTGCTCGGAAAGGGCTGCGGCATCCGCCATGCCGCGACGTTTGAGGGCCGCGAAATACACGTCGTTGATGCGTCGAACCATCGTGTCCAGTCCGAAGTGTTCCGCCACAAACGCACGGCCGGCCACTCCAAAACGCTCGCGCAACTCGGCGTTGCCGACGAGTTCGACGACTCTGTCCGCGATGGCGTCGGTATCAAGCGGGGGCACCAGATACCCCGACACGCCGTCTTTGACGACTTCGGGCGCGCCGTCCATGTCGAACGTGACGACGGGCTTACCGACGGCGCCAGCCTGCGGCAGCACGCGCGCCAGCCCCTCGCGCAGCGATGTATGCACGACGACGTCCATTGCCTGAATGAGGGCCGGCACCTGTTCGGGTGTCACGCGTCCCGCATAGACCAATCGATCGCGGATGCCCAGGCGGTCCGCCTGCGCCTCGAGCTCGACGCGAAGTGGACCATCGCCCACGAGCAGGAACACGACGTCGGGGCGACGACGGGCGATAGCGGCCGCCGCGTTGAGGAACTGCTCATGACCCTTGAGCGCGAAAAGCCGTGCGATTTTCCCGACGACCGGCGCATCCGGTGGCACCCCGGCGCGTCGCTTTGCATCCGGCACCGAGAGGCGCTCTCCAATGCCGAGAAACCGCTCCAGCTCCATACCGCTGTAGATCGTGATGTGTTGTCCCCTGCGCCCCACGCCTGCGGCCAGGGCGCCGCGCGCGGTCTGGTCGTTCACGCTGATGAGCGTATCGGTAAAGGGCGCGCAGAACCGTTTCAGCCGCACATAGACCCGGTTCTTCCACGCGGACTGGTATTCGTGGAACACGAGGCTGTGCAGGGTGTGAATGATGATTGGCACCCCGGCCAGCCGCGCTGCGATGCGCCCGACGATGCCAGCCTTCGATGAATGGGTATGAACGATCTCGAACTGGCGGCGGCGCATCAGCCGATACAAGTCCCACAACGCACGGACGTCAGTGAGCGGCCGAACCGGACGCACGAGGGATGGCACCACGACGGTCTCGAGTCCCGCCGCGCGAGCCTCAGCAAACAAGTCGCCTTCTCCGGCCTCGTCGACCCCGACGATCAGCGTCACGTCGAAGCGCGGGTCGCGATGTTGCCCGATCGCTGTGTACAGCGTATTTTCCTGGGCCCCCCCGAGAATGAGCCGGGTGATGACGTGCGCCACACGAACGGGCGCACCTTGAGTCCTGGTCATCCCATCCTCACCACGGCAATCCAGTCGCGGCCCAAGTCAATCAACGAATAGCGATCCGAGGGAATGCCGGCCTGCTCCATCAGTTCGATCACCTCGGCGTGGGAATAGAACCGCACGTAACCACGCTCGAGCGCGAAGCGCACCTTCCGCACTGCCACGCGCGGCTCCCAACGCTTTGGGAACGAGAGAAACATCTTGTGCGAGCACATGGCGGCCATCTTCTTCAGGTGCGGCAGCGGCTCCTCCAGATAGTCGTAGTAACCCGTTGCTACGACAATCTCATACTTCTCGGTCCGATCGAGCTCCAGGAACGACGAGACGACGAACTCACAGCGGTTCCCCACGTTCATGTGGGCTGCCGCCTCGTTGGCAATGTCAATCATGGACGAGGCAACGTCGACGCCGAGAACGCGCGAGGCGCCGGCCATGGCAAGCGCCACGCTGAATCGGCCCGACCCGCACCCCACGTCGAGCACCGACCACGGTCCGGGTATCGGCGCCAGGTTGCAGATCAGCCGAAACCGTTCCAGGATCACCCCGCGAAACAGCCGATCCACCAGACGCTGGACGACCGGTTTGTCCTGATCGTAAATGGCATCGAAGCGGCGAGACTCGCGCTCGAAATAGTCATGCACGACGTGTGAAGTTTTCATGCAGGGGAACCTATGACGTCGGCGATCGAACCGAACTGAAAATCGTGAAACAGTCGCGTCAACTTGGGCTCCGTGGAGCGCAGGTTGATGTAGTGAGTGAGCCGCGGTTTCCAGTAAAAATCCACACGCGGGTGCTGAGGATCCAGTTCCCACGGGTGGAGATAAAAAATCACGGGCCGGCCGGCCTGCTCGCACTGCCGCAGGTTGGACCGCGTCAGCGCATAAGGATAAATGCGAAAGTAGGCCCCGCCGCTGACCGGCATCGTCCGTCCGTACCGAGTCATCACCGAAATCGGGAACTCCCAGATCGCACCCGACGGCGTTTCGATGCGTATCGGATCGCGGCTGAAATCTTCAATGCCATAACGCCAGTTCCTGACCGGAAAGATGCTCGAGTCGTACTGAAATCCCAGCGACGCGAGAATCTCGAGGGCCCACATCGATTTCCGTGTCACCGAAAAATACGCCGCGCGATACGCCGTCACGGGCCGGCCCACGAGATCGGCGATCCGATCGCGCGCCTCTCGCGTCTCATCGGCGAACCGCGCCGGAGTCATGTTGTACAGCAGGTCGTGCGACCATCCATGACAGCCGATCTCGTGGCCGTGGTCGGCAATGCGTTTCATGGCCAGCGGATGCGATTGTACGAGCGGTCCAAGAATGAAGAACGTGCCGCGCGCACCGTGCTCGGCCATCAGATCGAGCAACCGATCCAGCCCGAGTTCAAGACGGGACTGGGCGGTGGCTTTGAAGGCGTCACTGACTGGAATCCCTTGAAACCAGTCCTCGACGTCGACGCTGAAGGCGTGAATCAAACCTGCTGTGCTCGTCGCCTAGTCACCGCCCGCCACCATCGTGCGATCGGGAGCGGCGCGTTCACGGAGGACAGGATTGTCAGCAAGTGTTTGAAGCTCGAAGTGAAACCGGAACAGCTTCACGCCATGCGCCGCACACAACTGCTGCACGCCGGCAAGCCTCACGGCATCGATCAGCCGAGAGGACACAATCACGGTATCCACGTCGTGCCCGACGATCATCGCCGTAAGCCTGTCAAACCCGCCAAGGACGCGATATCCGAGGATGTCCCGGTGGTGCGCCGATGGGTCTTCGTCAACGAACCCGATCATACGATAGCCCGAATCAACAGGCGCCACGAGCGCACGCACCACGCTCATGCCGGACTCCCCAGCGCCGTAGACGAGCAAACGCTCGCCGATGCGCCGCCGCCGCCTCACGGTCTCGCTGATCAACCGGAACGATCCGCGGGACGTCACGAGCAGCACCATCAGGAGCGTTGCATAAATCGGAAACACCGCGCGCGAATAGCTTTCGAATCGGCTCAAAAACACCAGGATCGCAATGACGCCCAGCACCCCGACGCCCACGCCCTTGCCGAAGACGATGACGTCGGCCAGGCTGAAATAGCGCCAGATGCCGCGATAGGCGCCCACCGCGTACAGCGCAATGGTTTGGACGGCGACCACGATCGGCAGTGACTGCAGCAGATAGGGAAATTGCAATGTCCACTGCGTGCCTTCGAACCGGAGTCGATGCGCAAAATAGTACGCCGTCGAGATGAGACACACGTCGAGCAAGACTTCCGTCACGCGGCGCTTGTAAACAACGTCGGCGATGACGCGCGTGAATTTATTGTTCCGCACGTCGTCAGCTTCGACGCTGTCATAGACCTTCACCTGCGCCAGATACGCCGCAAAGATCGCCATGGCTGCCACCAGCAACACCGCTGTCGGCCACGACCAGTCGGGACTGACGTGCCGCAGCCCCGCGGCCATGCCGCCCCCGATGGCCGCGAGTATCCACAGCAGCCCGACCGCGGCGCGCTCCGAGAGCCCGATCGCCACGAGTCGATGCGACGAGTGATCGCGCCCGCCCACGGATGGGCTCTTGCCGTACCATAAGCGCGAGGCAGTCACCAGCGTTGTGTCCAAGATGGGGATCAGCAACGCGAACACCGGCGCAGCGACCACGGACACGATGTTCTGCGTCGTGCCGCCGTCGTCAAGCCGCAGCGCCAAGGCGGCCACGCTCGATCCGATGAAAAGGCTCCCGCTGTCACCGAGAAAGATCGATGCGGGATTGAAGTTGAAGACGAGAAACCCCCCGATTGCACCAACCAGCAGCCAGAGATACGTGGCTTCTGCCGTGGCGCCGGGATCGAGGGACATCATCAGCGCCGCGCTCGCGATGACGGCCACGCCCGCGCAGAGGCCATCCATATTGTCGAGGAGATTGAACGCGTTGGTGATTCCGACAATCCAGAAGATGGTCACCAGCGAGTCGAGCGCCAACGAGCGCGTCCAGTGGAGCCCGTATCCCTGGTACACCAGAAGCGACGCGACCGCGATCTGCGCCACGAGTTTGGTCGAGGGCTTGAGCGATCGCAGATCGTCCACCAGCCCCACCAAGAAGAGCACCGTGACGCTCAGCAGGATGGGCCAGATCGTCGCGATGGGAACGAGAGCGAGCGTGGCGGCGAGAGTCGGAACCGCAATCGCGACACCGCCCAGCAGCGCCGTCGGCTTGGAATGCCAGCGATCCGCACGCGGTCTGGCGACGTAGCCGAACCGGATCGCCACACGCCGTAGAATCGGCGTCATCACGAGCGCCGCGATGAACGCAACGAGTAACGGCAGAGAAGGCGCCAACTGCATGAATCACGCCCCGCGCGGGGCGGCTTATTTTACGCTCTTTTGATGGGAATAGACGCCGTTGGCATGCAAATTATGTCAGACTTCCATCAAACATCCTTCAATGGAAGAGTTTGCTGCTTGCGTTTCGTATACTACGCCGCTGGCATAACCCCAACTTCACCGAAATCGCAATGCATGCCTAATGGACGCAGCTGATTTCCTTCGACAAATCCCCCATCTCCTGGTCGGCCTGGGGCTCGGATGGCTGGCACTCATGGGTTACCGATGGGTCTACCGGCGATCAACGGTAATTGGTCTCATCCTTGGCTTTAGCATCCTCGCTCGGATCACCGTCGGCCTGGCACTGTTCTGGATCTCGTATCTCGGGCTGCCCCTGGCCGAGTCGATGCAGGCAGGCGGGGGGTTCTGGCAGACCGCCGTTGACGCCACGCGGTATCACGACCACGCGATCATGGCAATTCAAAACGGTGTGCTCAGCTTCGACTACGAGAACTTTGCGTCGCCGTTCTTTGTCCGTGTCCTGGCGATCTGGTTTCTGGCCGTTGGCATCAGCCCGGCCTCAGGTCTTTTCCTGAACATCTGTTTCTACATCGGCGTGTGCGTGCTCATCGTCAGGATGTACGGCCCCGTCAACGACTGGCGCCGTGATCTGCCTTGTATAGTCGGTGTGAGTGCCTACTCGTTCTGGCCCGCGATTTTCATTCATGGTACGCAGCCGCTCAAGGACGAGATCTTCCTGGCCATGGTCGCCTTCGTTTGCTTGGGGATGCTGGGCATCTTCAGGCTGCTCGTCTACGGCCGCAATGTCGCTGGCGGGTCCGCCTCGCTCGCCATTGGCGCACTGGCGGTGCTGGCGAGCACGTTCGGGCTTGCTGGAATTCGTTGGTACTTCCCGATCATCGTGTGTGGCACGCTGCTGTGCGTCTTTGCGCTTTTCGCAGTACCGAGGGCGGTCCACGCCGCTGCCGCGGTACGTTGCCGGCAGCCTCCTCGTCGTTTTTGCCGTGTTTCTTGCCGCGGGGGGACTGAGAAACTTTGCCAGTGGTTTCTTGTTTCCCTCTCAGGAGCCACCACTCGCACGAATCAAAAGCGTGACTGAAATCCCGTCGGCGTTGATTGGGATGACGCGACTGGCGCGGACAGGCTTTCTCACCAGTGGCGGCAATACAAACATCATCATTCCCGTCTCGAAAAGGGATGGAAAGAGTGCAGCGGGGATTGACGAGACGTTCGCCACGGTGCGGCCCGGGCGCATTTCAGCCAATCCGAGGGAGTTGCCTGGTACGCCCGGGTCCTCGCTGTCTGAGGAGCAGGTCGATGTGTTGTTGTCCATTCCTCGCAATCGGTCCGAGCATCTCAAGACCATGGCGATCGGGCTGGCGATTGTCTTCGTGCCCATCTCGGTGCTCAAATCGCTCTCGGTCGTGGACTTTCCCGGCGGTCGAGGGTTCCTTCCGATCGCGGATCTCGACACGGTCTTTCAGGACGTCGCGATTCTCTGTCTGCTGGGGCTCGTCTGGACGCGAAGGCATGCAATCGGCACTCGTCTGCCGTTTGTGGCGTTTTGTGTGATGCTGGCAGGGACCACTGCCGTTCTACTGGGATACGTCGTGACGAATTACGGCACCCTTTTCCGCATGCGTCCAATGATGGCGATCCCTCTCTGCGTTCTGGTCGTCGCGCTGTCCTCGAGGGGTCAGGGCCGGGCGGCTGGCTGATGCGGCGCCGACTCCGATTCCTATGTGCGGCATAGCAGGCGTGCTCGGCCTGGGCACGAGCCCCTCGCCGGCGGTCAATCTCGCGGCAGTTGTCGAGCGCATGACCGCGGCCCTGGCGCATCGCGGGCCAGACGACGCCGACGTATGGGTGTCTGCGGAGGATGG
Organism: uncultured Acidobacteriota bacterium; assembly: GCA_963846425.1. Taxonomy (GTDB): domain Bacteria; phylum Acidobacteriota; class Vicinamibacteria; order Vicinamibacterales; family UBA2999; genus JACCSI01. The sequence goes on from CAWJVW010000005.1 coordinate 2,505,827, forward strand.
GATCGCGCTCGGTCACCGCCGGCTCTCGATCGTCGATCTGTCGCCGCTCGGCCGCAATCCGATGTTCTGGGATGGTGGGCGCCTGGCCATCACGTTCAACGGCGAGGTGTACAACTTTCGCGAGCTTCGACGTGAGCTCGAACAGTGCGGCCATCGCTTTCGATCACAGACGGACACGGAAGTCGTGCTGGCGGCCTACGATCAATGGGGTGTCGAGTGCGTGCAGCGCTTCGCGGGCATGTTCGCGTTTGCCCTCTGGGATGCGGCGCGGCATCGCCTCTGGTTGGTGCGCGACCGCCTCGGGAAGAAGCCCCTGTACTATGCCGAGCGCGATGGCTCACTGTGGTTCGGATCCGAGCTGAAAGCCCTCGCCGGCACCCCGGGCTTTCCCACGACCATCGACCTGGACGGCCTACGGATGTACCTGAAGTACGGCTACGTGCCTTCGCCGTACACGATCTACAAGACGGCGCGCAAACTGCCTCCGGGCCATTACCTCATTTGCGAGGCAGGTCGTGTCACGATTTCCCGGTACTGGGATCCGTTGGCGTATGCAACGCCGAGCCGCGAGATCAGCGATGCGGACGCGGAGCGCGAGCTCGAGGGTCTTCTGTCAACCGCCGTTGCGCAGCGCCGGATTGCCGATGTGCCGCTCGGCGCGTTTTTGTCCGGCGGCATCGACTCATCGCTCGTCGTCGCCATGATGAGTGAGCAGGACAGCGCTCCTGTACAGACCTTTACCATCAGGTTCGCGAATCCCGAATACAACGAAGCCGACCATGCGGCAAATGTGGCTCGTCACTGCGGGACGGCGCACCGTGAAGAACTGTGCGACGAACAGCAGATGCTCGACATCGTCGACCGCATGCCGGACATGTTCGACGAGCCGTTTGGGGACTCGTCGGCGATCCCGACCTACCTGGTTTCTGCTGTCGCTCGCCGTGGGGTGACGGTCGCATTGTCAGGAGATGGCGGCGACGAGCTGTTTTTTGGGTACCCGCGCTATCGTCATTATGCGGATGCGTCGTGGGCATTGAACCTGCCGCGATCCACTCGGCGTATTGCGGCGTTGGCAGCGCGGCGGTCGTCTGCACGGCGCATGCAGCGCATCGCAGACGTGCTCGCCCACGAGGGTGGTGACCCGTACTCGCGGTTCATTTCGTGGTTCTCTCCAGAGCAGATCGTCAAAATGTCCGGCGCGCCGGCAATGGACGCGCCGCTTTATCGCGATGTCTTCGATCGCTCGGACCATGTGTCTCGGACCGAGCGGCCCGGTCTGCTCGATCTGGTCTCATATCTGCCGGACGATATTTTGACTAAGGTCGATCGCGCGTCGATGGCGACGAGCCTCGAAGTTCGAGCGCCGTTGCTCGACCATCGGGTCGTTGAATTTGCCGTGAACCTGCCGCTGCGCCTCAAGCGCCGCGGAAACGTGACGAAGTGGTTGCTTCGGCGTCTGTTGTACAAGCGGGTTCCTCCTGAGCTCATCGAGCGGCCGAAGATGGGCTTTGGCGTCCCGTTGCGTGACTGGTTCAGGGGCCCGCTGCGTGAGCGAATGCACGACTACGTGCACGGCGACGATCTGCGCGATCTCGGCTTGGATCCGCTGACAATTCGGGTCATGTGGGACGAGTTTACCCGCGGCCGGCATCATCGCCCGGATCTCCTCTGGCAAGTGTTTGTGCTCGTTGCCTGGTCGCGACGGTTGATAGCGGCTCGACGGGTCGCGTGACGGTCGAAGTTACAGAACTTTGTAACTTCTCCATGACGATTCTCTTTTGGGACATCGACGGTACGCTGCTGACGACTGGACGTGCGGGACTGCTGGCGTGGGAGGATGCGTGCCGTGAGATAACCGGCCGGCCACTCGACGTCGAATCGCTCAGAACCGACGGACTCACCGATCATCAAGTCGCGATGCGGATCATGGAGCAGGTCGGCCATCCCTTCAGTGAAGGGGACTTGCGGCGGATGGTCGATGTTTACGAACGACGCCTTCCCGAGCGTCTGCATCTCCGTAAGGGTCGCGTGCTGGAGGGCGTGCGCGAGAGCCTCGACTACCTCCGCACGAACCGCCAGGATGTGCACTCGATGTTGTTGACCGGGAACACCGAAGCGGGGGCGCGAGCCAAGCTGACGCACTACGGGTTGGTGGAGTTCTTCGAGGGCGGTGCCTTTTCGATCGACAGCGGCCCGCGCTCGGGCATCGCAGCTCGTGCGCTCGAGAAAGTGCGCGCGAAATTTCCTGACGCGATGATCGAGCCAGGACACGTCATCGTCATCGGCGATACGCCTCATGACATCGATTGCGCCCGATTCATCGGCGCCCGGACGATTGCTGTGGCCAGCGGCGTTTATGGTGTCGATGACCTCCAGCAGCGTGGCGCCTGGCGCGCGATCGACCGGCTGCCTCCTCCCACGGCCTTCGAGTCGTTGATCGACGACGCGGGCGCGAGCTAACGTTGCCGGTGGGGCGCTCAGGTATACTTCCAAGGATCTGCCCTTGTGTCTCATCCCATAGTGATTACTGGCGCCGCCGGACAACTCGGCCAGACGCTGGTGGAGCTGCTTGCCGGCGAATGGCACACGCTTGGATTGACGCGAAACGATCTCGATGTGACCAGCGAGCGAGACGTGATGCGGACGATGACGGACCTCAAACCGGGCGCGATCGTCAACTGCTCGGCGTTCAACGCCGTTGATCGCGCGGAGGACGAACCAGAAGAGGCCTTCAGGGTCAACGCTCTCGCCGTGGCCAACCTCGCACGAGCGGCGCAGTCTGCGGGGGCTCGCCTGGTGCACTACAGCAGCGACTTCGTGTTCGATGGAGAAACCGATCGGCCGTATCGCGAAGAGGATCTGCCACGTCCGCGTGGCACGTATGCCGCGTCAAAGCTCGTTGGCGAATGGTTCGCCCGCGATGTAGAGGTTCACTACGTGCTTCGTGTGGAGAGCCTGTTTGGCGGAGTCTACCGGTCGAAGAGCAGCGTGGACCGCATCATCGACGCGCTCGCGTCTGGGAACACGGCCCCCGTGTTCGTTGATCGTGTGGTGTCACCGAGTTACGTCGAGGACATTGCGAAGGCAACGGCACATTTGTTGCGCACCCGAGCGCCGGCCGGCCTGTATCACTGCGTCAATACCGGGTCGTGTACCTGGCTCGAATTGGGTGAGGAAATTGCGCGCCAGATGCACGTCGCAGCCACTCTGCAGCCGATTCGGATGGGGGACTTGCCGTTGCGGGCCCCTCGTCCGAGGTACTGCGCATTGTCGAACGAAAAACTGCAACTGGCCGGCTTCGCCATGCCGACATGGCAGGCTGCGCTAGGCCGCCATCTCGCTCGCCAGCCGGGCGTTCGGACGGGAACCAAAGGGATCTCATGAGCAAGCGTGCACTCATCTCTGGTATCACGGGTCAGGACGGTTCTTATCTCGCAGAGCTCCTGCTCGAAAAAGGCTACGAGGTCTTCGGCGTCGTGCGGCGCCTGAGCGCGCCGAATGTCTGGCGCATCGAGCACCTACTGGAGCGCGTGACGCTCGTGCAGGCGGATCTCCTCGACCAGTTGTCGTTGATCAAAGCTGTGGAGCAGGCAGACCCTCACGAGTTCTACAACCTGGCGGCGATGTCGTTCGTCCCATCCTCGTGGGACCAGCCGATGTTGACGGGGGAGTTCAACTCGCAAGGCGTGACGCGCGCGCTCGAAGCCGTCCGCCGGGTCAATCCAAAAATCCGCTTCTATCAGGCCTCGTCGAGTGAAATGTACGGCCGTGTGCGTGAAGTACCGCAGACGGAGCTCACGCCGTTCTACCCGCGCAGCCCCTACGGGGTCTCGAAAGTCTTCGGGCACTACATCACCGTCAACTACCGCGAGAGCTACAGCCTCTATGCCGTTTCTGGCATTCTGTTCAACCACGAGTCGCCACGCCGCGGGCTGGAATTCGTCACGCGGAAGGTCTCGCATGGCGTCGCGCGCATCAAGCTGGGGCTGACCGATTCGCTGGCGCTCGGCAATCTCGACGCCTGTCGCGACTGGGGATTCGCCGGCGATTACGTCCGTGCGATGTGGTTGATGCTGCAACAGGATGAAGCCGACGACTACGTCATCGCCACGGGCGAGGCACACTCCGTCAAGCGCCTGATCGAGATTGCGTTCGGTCATACGGGACTCGACTGGCAAAAGCACGTGCGCACGGACCCCGCTTTTTTGCGGCCGGCGGAAGTCGATCACCTCATCGGCAATCCGGCCAAAGCGCGCAAGAAACTGGCTTGGGAGCCATCGGTCGATTTTGCCGGGCTGGTCACGATGATGGTGGACGCCGACATTGAGCGGCTGAAGTCGGGTCGGGCGCTGGGGTAGGGGACAGGCCTTGTCACCGGGGGACAGTCCCTGTCATCGGGGGACAGTCCCCGTCTCTGAATGTCACGGCCGTGCAATCTTGTGTGGAAATGCGTTCCGCTAGTCGTGGCCCCAGAGGCTGGCCACACGTTCACCAATGGCCAGCGACGCCGTGAGGCCAGGCGAGTCGATCCCGGCCGCTTGAATGACGCGTGGATTCCGTGAGTCGCGTTCGATCAGGAAGTCGGCGAATCCGGCCTCAGGCCCGTGGAGCTTGGCGCGGATCCCGCTGCTTCCGAGCCGCAGATCCTCGACCGTAATCTCGGGCAGGAGACGTCGCGCCGGCAGCACGAAGTCTTCAACGGTAAGGCGACCGTCCTCGTAGTCCTCTTTCCCTTCCTGGTAGTGAATCGTGGGGCCGAGCGTCACGTTGCCCCACACGGTTTTCGCCAGATGCACGCCCAGCCCTGCTCCCGATGCATGGGGCAGGGGATAGACGAGGGCAGTGACCCACCCGCGCCGCGAGGGAATGAGCTCCGCATACTCGCCGCGGCACGGAAAAATTTTGATCACCGACGCACCGAGGGCCGCGGACACCTCGTCGGCATAGAGTCCGGCGGCATTGACGACCATCGCGGCACGAATCCGCTCGTGTGGCGTCACGAGTTCGACGGCATCGCGAGTTGCGGTCGCGCCAGTCAGCGGGGAACTGACCAGCACCGCCACGTCGTGATCGCGGCACAGTCGTGTGAGCACCCTCACCAGGCCGTCGGCGTCGACGATGCCCGTGTCTGGAGACCACAAGCCGGCAACGCCGCCCACATGCGGTTCGCGCGCGCGAATGAACGCGCGATCGACCAACTCGACGGCGACGCCGTTGCTGCGCGCACGGGCATGCAGTTCGTGCAGTGTCGCGATCTCGTGATCGTCTGAGGCGACGATCAATTTGCCGCACCGCGCATGGGGAATGTCGTGCGCCGCACAAAACTCGAAGAGCCTGTCACGTCCCTCGACGCACAATCGTGCTTTGAGTGAGCCCTGCGGGTAGTAGATTCCGGCATGGATCACGCCGCTGTTGCGTGAGCTCGTCCCATGGCCAGTGCGAACGTCGCGCTCGAGCAGACACACGCTCGCGCCTCGGCGCGCGAGCGCGAGTGCGCTGGCAAGACCCACCACACCACCACCCACCACCGCAACATCAACGTCAGTCACACCGCCTACTATATCCGTGCGTCGTGTTGCGCCGCTTCGACGCGGCGGGTTATGCTCTCTTGTTTGTGACAGTGCCGCTTCTCGACATCGGAGCGCAGCACGCGCCGATCCGTGACGCGCTCGTTGCCGCCATCACCCGCGTCATCGACAGCAATCGATTCATCATGGGCGCTGAAGTCGACGCGCTCGAACGCGAGCTGGCCGACGCCGCAGGCGTGACCGACGCGATTGGCGTGTCGTCGGGGACTGACGCGCTTCTGGTGGCGCTCATGGCCTTCGGCATTGGGCCCGGCGACGAGGTCATCACCAGCCCTTACTCGTTTTTTGCGTCCGCGGGCGCCATCGCGAGGGTGGGCGCAACGCCGGTGCTCGTAGACATTCAGCCGGGAACGTTCAATATCGATCCCGATCGAGCGGCTGCGGCAATCACGTCGCGAACGCGCGCGATCCTTCCAATCCATCTGTTCGGACAGCCCGCCGACCTGCACCCCATCATCAACAAAGCGGTGCAGGCGGGCATTCCCGTGATCGAGGATGCCGCGCAGGCGATCGGCGCAACCTACGACGGCCATCAGGTCGGCAGCATGGGCGCGCTGGGGTGTTTTTCGTTCTTCCCAACCAAGAACCTCGGGGCGCTCGGCGACGCAGGGATGGTCACCACCATGAGTGCCGATCTGGGTCGCACGGTCCGCTCGCTTCGCAATCACGGGATGGACCCGAAGTACGTACACCGGGTCGTCGGCGGCAATTTCAGACTCGACGCGATCCAGGCTGCCGTGCTTCGTGTGAAGCTGCCCCATCTTGAATCGTGGACTCAAGCACGGCAACGAAACGCCGCCCGATATCGCGAACTCTTTGGCAACGCCGGGCTCGCCGAGGTCGTGTGCCTGCCAGTCGAGGCACCGAATCGCACGCATATCTACAATCAATTCGTCATTCGCGTGCCCGATCGCGATCGTTTGCGCACGCATCTCGAGACGAGCGGTATCGGCAGCGAAATCTACTATCCGGTGCCGTTTCATCTCCAGGCGTGCTTTGCCCACCTCGGGTATTCCGCCGGCGCGTTTCCAGAAGCCGAGGCTGCCGCGCGCGAATCGCTGGCGATCCCGATCTACGGCGAACTGTCGGAGGGACAGCAGGCCACGGTCGTGGACGTGATCTCCCGATTCTATCGAGGATGACAGCATGGAACTGCTGAAGCGCATTCGGTCGAAGGAAGCCCGGCTCGGTGTCATCGGCCTCGGGTACGTCGGTCTTCCCCTCGCGGTCGAATTTGCCCGCGCCGGTTTCTTCGTCGTGGGGTACGACGTCAGCGCCGACAAGGTTGCCGACATCCAGGCGGGCCGCAGCTATATCCCCGATGTGTCGTCCGACCACCTGGCGGAGGTAGTCACGAGCGGACATCTCGTCGCCACGACACGTCCGGAGGTGCTGCACGATGTGGACATCATCGACATCTGCGTGCCGACGCCACTACGAAAGACGCGAGACCCAGACCTGTCATATGTCGTCAAGGCCGTGACCACGACGCAAGCCGTGTTGCGAAAAGGCCAGTTGATCATTCTCGAATCGACGACCTACCCCGGCACGACCGATGAAGTCGTCCAGCCCGCGCTCGAAGAAACGGGGCTGAAGGCCGGCACCGACTTCTACCTGGCGTTTTCTCCCGAACGAGTGGATCCCGGCAACCCGACCTTCAATACGCAGAACATTCCAAAGGTCGTGGGCGGCATCAACAACGCCAGCACCGAGGCGGCGGTAGCCTTCTACAGCACCGTCATCAAGACGGTCGTCCCCGTGAGTTCGACGCGTGTGGCGGAGATGGTCAAGCTGCTCGAGAACACGTTCCGTGCGGTGAACATCGGCCTCGTCAACGAGATTGCGCTGATGTCACACCGGATGAACATCGACGTGTGGGAGGTCATCGACGCGGCCAAGACCAAGCCGTTCGGCTTCATGCCGTTTTACCCCGGACCCGGTCTCGGCGGTCACTGCATCCCCATCGATCCGTTCTACCTGTCATGGAAAGCGCGCCAGAGCGGCTTCGAGGCGCGATTCATCGAGCTGGCCGGCCATGTGAACGGCTCGATGCCGGACTATGTCGTGGAGCGCGTGGCCGAGGCGCTCAACTCCAACAAGCGCGCGCTCAACGGCTCGCGGATTCACGTGTTCGGCGTCGCGTACAAACGTGACGTCAACGACATGCGCGAGTCCCCCGCGCTTGACATCATGGAGCTGATGACACGACGCGGTGCAGTGGTGAGCTACACCGATCCCTATGTGCCGGAGTTGCGCCATGGCAGCCTGGACCTGCAGTCGGTGGCAGAAGAGGACGCCGCAGACGGAGTGGATTGCTGCGTCATCATCACCGATCACAAGGTGTTCGACTACTCGAAGATTGTGGAGCGGTTCCCGTTGATTGTGGACACCCGCAATGCGCTGAAGGGTGTATCGAGTCCGAAACTGTTTCGCCTCTGATCCAGCCGGCTCACTGTCAGGCTGGCAACGAATGAACAAACGAGCCACGGAGGCACAGAGACACGGAGAGATCTCAGAGATCTAGAGATCTACTCTGTGTCTCCGTGGCCCGTACGTTGTCAATTCAACGGAAATAAGTCACGGCACAATCGTGTCGGGGTGCGCATCCGGCGGCACTTCCCGCAGCCACTGACCGACCATCTTGAGGCCGCGTCCGTCCGGAGACAACGCTGAGACGTCGCTTTCGACCATCAGAAACTTTTGACCCGCAGGCAGACCGATGATGCGAGTCACCGGTTCACCCCCAGATAATTCGTGATCCGCAATCAACTCATGTCCGCGCCACAGCCGCAGTCGTACCGGCGTGTCGAGTTTGGGAGGCGTGGCGGTGAGGGCGAAGTACGCGTGTTCTGCGCGCAGTACAGCCACGGCATGGCGTCCAGTCCACGGCACACTGTCATTGTCGGGCGCCGTAAAACCATACGCGTATGGAAAGCCGACGCGCACCGCACGCATTGGAACACGCAATTCATCCCGCGCGCTGCGTAGCTGACCCGCTGCGACAACGATCGGCACAATCAATACGCCAGCCCACACGGCCCGGTCGCGCCACGCCGGGCGGGGCGCCGTGGACGGCAGGTCGACGAGCGCCCCCATCCAGTAGACCAGAGTGACAAACGTGAGCCACAGGGCCGGATGCTGTGTGGGGACAGCCAATAAACTGACAATGCCGATAACGACCAGGACGGTGCGCACGACGATGGCGGCATCACGACGGTCGGGGGGCGCGACCCCTCTCCAAATCAGCCCGACGATCATGAGTGACAGCACGATCCCTGGCGCTGCGCCAAGCACCCCGAGCTCCGCAACCTGCTGACGCCACCAATTCTGCGCGTTGTCGGACGCGAGCGCGACCCCAGTAGTGAGGTACGCAAAGTCCGTGGACAGTTGATTGAACGCGCCGACACCGACGCCCGTCCACGGATGATCAGCGATAGCGTGCATTGAGGCAATGCCGTAGCCATCGCGATCCCACAACTCCTTTGCAAACCCCGGTAGCCCTCCGGTCTCAGGTGTGGGTCGCATGCCGAGAAATCTCGCAATTGGATTGTTGCGGTCGGGACTCCGCAACACAACAAAGAGCACCGCTGACGCCGCGATGAGCAGGACCGCCAGTTGAACGATTCGCATCTGCCGCGTGCGGAGGCGCCGCATTGAAGCGACGAAGAGTGCGCACAACCCGACAGCTGCTGTGAGAAACGCCGTGCGGGAGCCTGATGTCCAGGCGCCGGCCAGCAGTAACCCACTCGGCGCCAAGCCCAGCCACGAAGCACGACCGAGACGCCACGTGAGTGCAAGTGTGAGCGGTCCCCAGATCGCGGCCGCCATGCCGAACGAGTTGGCATCCAACATGAGGCCAGAGGCACGAGAATCAGTGGCAAAGACTTGGACCCCGAGCCAATTGATGTCAACCAGGCGCTGGTACAGGCCTGCGATTGAGCTGATCGCTATGCTGATCACGAGCGGCACGAATACCCATCGCTCAGCGCGTCCCAGTCGCGAGCTGCCAAAACGCGCCCACAGCAGGTCGAGCCACAGGATGCCAACGAGTTGGCCGAGTGCGGTGTTGATGACGCTCGCCGCCGACAACGGTGGCGGGCCCGCCCCGATGCCGTTTGGCGTGTCGAAGGTGCGCGCTGCCACGAGGCTGAAGTCGATTTCTCGGCCCGCGACGATCGGCCAGGTCAGCGCAATCACGAGGCCCCACGCGGCTATCCACGGTGTCCACGCGGGCGGTGAGTGCCAGCGCGACCAGTCGCTCGTCGCGACGATGGGGCCTGCCATGAGCGCCAGCCAGACCAGGACGTCATGCGAGCCCGGCGTTGCGCCGAAGACGACCATCATCACCGCTGGCGAGATATATGTGAGGAGCAGGGCGGGCATGAGTGCCAAAGGCAGCGACAGGCGCGCCAGAGCGAACGACAGGACGAACGCCGCCCCCGCCGCCCACGGCAGCGCCGGCGCGGTCAGGCTCGCCAGAAAAGCGTGGGCGCCGCCCGCGGCGAGCATTGAGAGCAGAACGATGAGACGAGAGAGGCGCTCCACCGTTCAATCACGCCGTCATCACGGACGTCGTGCGATGACCGCGTAGTCGAGAGACGTGAATAGCAGCCGATTGATCCGTTCAACATTGCCATCGAACGTCTCACCGAACGCGTCCAGAGCCTCGTCGCGACCTTTGGCGGCCGCTGGCGTTGGCTGCAGTCGATCGGCGGGCGCTACGGGTACTTTGAACTGCACCTCGGCATCCACGAACCCGGTCGCGGTCACGAGGTACTTCAAGGTGTCCGGATGAAGCGCCCGTGCATGCGTGATGTCGCGAAGGTAGCTCTCGAAAAACGCCAGCCAGCAGGCCACATTAATAGTTTCGAGAATCATCGTCGAGCCGGGCCGCAGCACGCGTTGCGATTCATCCAGGAACTCGAGGAGGTATGGAGGATCGAAATGCTCGACCACCTGCGCCGCAAGAAGACCGCCGAGCGACTGCTCCGGCTGCGCTCGCAGAAAGCTGAGCGCGTCGGTTTCGGAGACGTCGAGTCCGCGCGCCCTGCACTCTTCGACCATCTCGTGGTTGAGATCGATTCCACGTGCGCGGATGCCCCGTGCCGCAAGAATCTCGAGAAACTCGCCGCGCCCGCACCCGACGTCGAGCACCTCGGAAGCGCCCTCGAACCGTGGCGCATATTCCTGAAGTCGCGACCGGATTTCGTCGGACGATCCGCGAAAGAGGTTCTCGAAGCCGACGTATTTCCACGAGTCGGCTTGGTGATCTGCGACGGTGGTCCCGGCAATGGCGGGACTAAAGTTCCGCCCTCCGTCTCGCCCCTCGACGACCTGGCCGGGCATCCGCCCGAACTCGCGCTTGAGCACCATCACCTGTTGCTGGGCAACGGCCAGGCTCGCACGGATCTCATCAATGCGACCGGTGTAGCGCTGATCGCGCGCGAGAAGCGACTCGAATCGCTTGAGCATTGCGTCTGAGACGCCGCTCAGCCCTGCGGCCAGACCTCGTGCGGTGCGATCGAGGCGGTCGATTTCTTCCTGTGCGTCCTCGGAGATCCGGCGGCCGAGTCCCGCGAATTCGTAGTCCTTCGTATCGACGTACGGCGTGATCCGCTGCAGATAGACGATCAGGCGGGATTGAAAATGCACGAGCTGCTCGACTTGCTGCCGCAGCAACGCGATCGTGCTGTCCACCGCCCGCGAGGTCTCGCGCTGTGACGGAATGTTCCGGTTGACATGATCGACCAGCGCTGCGTTGAACGCCTGTTGTGAAGTGAGCGCGGGTTCGACAAGTCGCCAGACAAACCGTGCGAGTCGCCCGCGCAAACCGTCCGGAAACGCCGGCGTGAGCTTCAGAATGTCCCACTGCGAATTGAGCGGCGTGATTTGTGTTTCGTCGAGCGCGGGCGGCGGATGAGGGAAGTCCGGGAGTCGCCCAATCGCGGCGTCGAGACCCGTGAGCGCGAGATTGTATTGAGTGTCGGCCTCTTCGCGCGCGCGTTTGAGCCGCGCCAGGTCGTCTTCACTGACGGATCGTTGGCGCTCGGTCATTCAGCGACCGACCACGCCCTCGAGCGGGCTGCTGGCTGACGCATACATCTTCCGCGCAATGCGTCCGGCCAGAAACGCCAGCCGTCCGGCCTGCACGGCGAGCCGCATGGCCGTGGCCATCTGCACGGGATGTTCCGCGCCGGCGATTGCCGTGTTCATCAGCACGCCATCGGCACCCAACTCCATTGCGATCGAGGCATCGGATGCAGTGCCGACACCCGCATCGACGATGACCGGGACGCGCGCCTGCGTTTTGATGATGCGGATGTTGTTCGGATTCTGAATGCCAAGCCCCGACCCAATGGGTGCGCCGAGCGGCATCACGGCCGCTGCACCGGCGTCTTCGAGCTTGCGGCAAATCACGGGATCGTCGTTGGTGTACGGCAAGACGACAAAGCCGTCTTTCACGAGAGCGCGTGTTGCGACGAGCAAGGCCTCGTTGTCCGGAAACAGCGTCTGCTGGTCACCAATCACCTCGAGCTTGACCCAGTTCGACAAGCCCGCCTCGCGACCCAGCTGTGCCGTGCGAATGGCCTCATCAGCCGTGTAACACGCCGCCGTGTTCGGCAGCAGGAAAATACGAGACGTGTCGATGAAGTCGAGGAGCGACTCCGTTTGCCGCGAGATGTCCACCCGGCGCACCGCGACAGTCACCATCTCGGCGCCCGACGCCTCGTGCGCACTGCGCATGACCTGATGCGACGAGTACTTGCCGGTCCCGACGATGAGACGGGACGTGAAGGTGCGATCGGCAATGACGAGCGGATCTGCTGACACGTTGAACCCTGATTGTACTGTCTACGGGTTTTTTCTTGATGCGCGGAAGCCGGACGTCCTGACCTCAAAAGTATTAGGTGTTTCGTTGGTTTCGCGCATCGTACTCCTTCCGCACCTCCGAAAGCTCACTGCGGCACGCTCGTAGCTGCGACCTCATAAGAGTTCTGCCAGGCCGGATGCGTCGCTGACGAGAAGCAGACGGTGAAGCCGTCGACGGGCGTGCACATCAAGGTGGTTGATGCCGACGCTTGAAACACCGCGGCGGCGTCACGCGAGAGCACGTACAACTCGTCGTGCAGGACCTCGCCGCGACGCAGCTGCCCGGACAGGGCCGAACAGTGCTGACGCGCTTTCAGCACATCGTATCTCGCTGCCGCCCCCGCATTGACAGCGAGCCGGTGATGGCCAGCAAGCAACAGGAAGGCGCGCTCGTCGAAAGCCAGCGACGGAGTGCAGAGGCTCGTCGGCACCAGCGTCAACCGCTTGTAGTAGCCGGGTACCGTCCGCCAGAAAGAGCTCTTCAGTGGATTGTTGAAGCCCAGCGCCCGGTGATCCCTGGTCGCCCGGTATTGCCCTCTGAGGTCGACTGCCTGGAGTCCGAGGGCAATCGTCAGCAACACGACCGCGGACCGATAGGGAAGCTTCGAAACCCCCGTCAGGATTCCGAACCCGATCGCATAGTAGACCGGCCAGAACATGCGGCCGCTGGAACGAAACAGCGTCAACGGTCCCCACCACTCGGCGGGGTAGGTGAAGAGCAAGTGCTCGCCCAGAGTCACGCCGGGACTGAGTGCCAGAATCGTCAGCAGGGAGCACACGAGCGCGAACGGCAGATGCTGCCAGCCGATCCCACTCTTCAGCAATCGCGGTACCGCAAGCGCCCATCGGATGATGGCAATGCCAGCGAGCAAGAGCATCCCGGCGCCGAGATAGGCATACCCTTCATATTGGCCAAGCGTTGCCTGGGCGAAGGTATCGGAGCCAAAAAGGGAACTGCCGATTGGCGTAATTGGCGAGAGCAGATTCATCGAGAGGAACCCGAATCCTGTTCCTTGCAGATCGCTCGTCGTATTGACGATGAAGTATCCGCACTGCCACAGAATCAAGCCGCACAGCGCGACGACACCCGACAGGTGGCCGGCCGCACGCAGAACGCCTCGTGGCATCCCGATCACGCCGCGCGCGTATGCGGCGCCCATCACCATCAGCACCATTAGCAGCAAATATGGGTGTGTGGCGCTGACGATTCCGGCGATCACAGCCCATCCCGCGAAAACCCGCGCCGACGGTACAAATGGGCCCGTCCGAAAGTACAGCCACAATGCAGCAAGCAGGAGCCAGTGCGCGGTAAGAGCCGGGTGGGCCACGCGAAACACCAGCGGCGGACTCAGTACCAGGAGTCCGGCGCCAAGCACCTGCAGCAACACCCGTTTAGTGGCGAGTCGCATCAGCAGCGCACCAAAGACGCCCTGAAGCACGAAACAACTGGCCAGCCAGAGACCAAAGTACTGAATGTCGGGCGGCAGTGCGGGACCGAGGGCCTTGACGATGAACGCCGCGAGCGGGATGGAGTCAGTCAGGCCGACCGAGCTGCCAACCGGAGCGGCAAGGAGCGGCGTCGCGCCGATGGGGAACGTCCACGGGCCGTGGCGGAAGAGGTGCCAGCCGAGAAAATGGATACGCCAGTCGCCGTGCAGCAACCAGTCGACGTTGCCAGGATTGATCAGCTCGAGCCCGAGGCTGCTGCCAAAGGCGATGAATCCAATGAGGCCACCTGTGACTGGCGCCGTCAATCTCGAGCGGCTCACGTGGCTGATTATGGCCCGGCCACTGCCGTGGGCCGTGGGCCGTAAACCGACTGGCTGATCACCCGCCGCCGACAAAGTTGACGATCTCTACCTGATCGCCCTCGCGGACGAGCGAGGTGTCAAATACGCCGCGTTTGAGAACCACGAGGTTGAGCTCGACGGCGACACGCCGCGGGTCAATCTTCAAGCGGGTGAGAAGCTGCGTAACTGTTACCGGGCCCGTCAAATCGTAAGGTTCGCCGTTGAGCGTGATCAACACTGCCTGCAGCGTAGCGCAACCCTCAGGGCCACGAACAATTTGAACGATCGTTTGACTCACTGTTCGGCAGCTGGTACCTTGGGAAATTCATGAGTTCGTCCTACACCGCACAGGATGCGCTCGGCATTGCGGGCTTTACCTTTGCCGATCTGCATCAGCCGCGTCGTCTGCACGCGCTGTACGAGCTGTACTGCGATGAAGTCCGGCGTACGGAGCCCGAGTTGTGGGCTGAATGGGAAGCGCATCGGCTCACCCCAACGGCGGTGGGGCCCATAGAGCGGTCGAATCTCATTGTCGCAATGGCGCCGCATGTCAGCCGGTTTCTGACGCGACTGTTCAGCATTGGTCCCGAGGCCGACGGGATGGTGGCGCAAACACGTGCGTACGACGACCTCTTCCGTTTCAAGATTGACTTCGTACGACGCCGCGCGCTGCCGCTTCTGAAAGGTGGCGCGCACGTCGAGGCCACGCCAGACGATCACGCGTTTGTCGACAGCTTGATCGGCGGTGCGTTTGACAGCGCCTCAGTCGAGGCCGAGCAGGCGCTCGCGCGAGCGGGCTGCGATCTGCTGGATCGTGACGAAGCGTCGCGGGTGAGCGGCACCGACGCGGAGAAGCGGGCAGTGGCGGTGGAGATCGAGTCGCTCAAGCGCTGGTGCGCCGCGCATGTGCATCATCCGCGCTATCGCCACTGGGTCATCTTCCGTTTCCCGGAGCCGCTCGATCAAATGCACCTGGTGCAGGTGGTGCGTCCGGATCCGGCGTTCCCTGAGGCAATGGTCGCACCCGAGCACAAGCTCCGGCGCAGAGAAGGCTTCAAGCTGACCGACAGGCGCTTTACGGTCCGCGAAGTGCTCAGCGAGATTCACTACTGCGTGTTGTGCCACGAGCGCGACAAGGACACCTGTTCGAAGGGCATTCGCGACAAAACGGGCGCGATCGCTCCCAACGCTCTGGGCATCGGGTTACCGGGCTGCCCACTCGACGAGAAGATTTCCGAGATGCACGCGCTACGCAAGCGCGGCGACGCGCTCGGGGCGCTCGCCATTGTCGCGATCGACAATCCGATGTGTCCTGGCACGGGTCATCGCATCTGCAACGACTGCATGAAGGCCTGCATCTATCAGAAGCAGGAACCGGTCAACATTCCGCAGATCGAGACGGGCGTGCTCACCGACGTCCTCAACATGCCGTGGGGTGTCGAGATCTACGGACTGTTGACCCGATGGAACCCTTTGAACGTCCAGCGTCCCTACGCACTGCCTTACAACGGCCGCAATGTGATGGTCGTGGGTCTCGGTCCGGCCGGCTACACGCTCGCGCATTACCTGGTGAACGAAGGATTCGGCGTCGTCGCGATAGACGGGCTCAAGATCGAGCCGTTGCCTGAAGAGCTCACTGGAGGTCCGCATGGTCCCCCGCGGCCCATTCGCGACTGGCACGAGATCTATCGCGACCTCGATGCGCGCGTCCTCGAAGGCTTCGGCGGCGTGTCGGAATACGGCATCACGGTTCGTTGGGACAAGAACTTTCTCACGCTGATCCACCTGACGCTCGCGCGTCGCGAGAAGCTGCGGATCTATGGAGGCATTCGCTTTGGCGGCGCCTTGCCGCTCGAGGAAGCATGGTCGTACGGCATCCACCACGTCGCGATCGCGGCGGGCGCTGGCCGGCCGACGATTATCGATATCAGAAACAATCTGATCCGCGGGATTCGCAAGGCCAGTGACTTCCTCATGGCGCTCCAGCTCACCGGCGCATTCAAAGACGACGCGCTGTCAAACCTCCAGGTTCGGTTGCCGGCGGTCGTGATTGGCGGCGGTCTCACTGGCGTTGATACCGCCACCGAGCTGCTCGCGTACTACCCGTTGCAGGTTGAAAAAATTCTCGACCGCTACGACGCACTCGTGCACCAAATCGGTGAGACCGCGGTGCGCGGCGAGCTGGATCCCGAGGAGCAAGACATCCTCGACGAGTTCCTGGTTCATGGCCGCACCGTTCGCGCCGAACGTGCGCGCGCGGCCCAGGCCGGTGAGGCGCCCGATTTGATCTCGCTGGTTCGGCAATGGGGCGGAGTCACGCTCGCATATCGCAAACGCATGCAGGATTCGCCGGCCTATCGCCTGAACCACGAAGAGGTCAGCAAGGCGCTCGAGGAAGGCATTGTCTTCGCCGAGAATCTCGTGCCCATCGAGGCCATCCCAGACGAGTTTGGTCACGTGAGCGCAATGGCTTTCAAGCGCGGCACGAGCCGCATCGAACTCCCTGCCCGCACCGTTCTCGTCGCTGCCGGAACCGTACCTAACGTTACGTACGAAAAGGAACACCGCGGCACATTTCAGCTGGATGACCGGCAGAAATTTTTCCAGGGATTCCGCGCGGTCAAAGGCGATGACGGTCGGTTCGCGCTCGAGCCTGACGCTAACGGCTTCTTTACCTCGTATCAGCGGAATGGCCGCTTCGTCAGCTATTACGGCGACAACCACCCGCGGTACAACGGCAACGTGGTCAAGGCGATGGCATCGGCCAAGCACGGCTATCCGCACGTTGTTCGTCTATTCGAGGACGAGATTACGACGCTCGATCCTGCCACGCAACCGGAGCGCGAGGCCAAGTGGGATGCCATGCTCCGTGAGATGGACGACCAGCTGCTCGCACGTGTCGAACGGGTCGTCAGACTGACGCCGACGATCGTCGAGGTCATCGTACGGGCGCCCGCAGCGGCACGGCATTTCCATCCCGGTCAGTTCTACCGCCTTCAGAATTTCGAACGTCTGAGCCCGCAGGTCCGTACCAATGGCCATCGCGCCCCGTTGCTGATGGAGGGCATCGCGCTCACCGGCGCATGGATCGATGTCGAACAGGGTCTGCTGTCTCTCATCACGCTCGAGATGGGCGTCTCGAGTCGACTCTGTGCGTATCTTCAACCTGGTGAACCGGTCGTCGTCATGGGTCCGACCGGAACGCCGACCGAGATTCCTGAAAACGATTCCGTGCTGCTCGCCGGCGGCGGCCTCGGTAATGCCGTGCTGTTTTCGATCGCGAAGGCGCTCAAGGCTCACGGTAATAAAGTCATCTACTTCGCCGGCTACAAGAATGGTACGAACCTCTTCAAGCGCGAGGAGATTGAAGAAGCGACGGATCAAGTCGTCTGGGCCACCGACTACGGACAAGAAATCGTGCCGTCACGGCCACAGGACGCCCACGTCCGCGGGAACATCGTCCACGCGATGATCGCGTATGCGGAAGGCCGGCTCGGGCCGCAGCGTGTGCCGCTTGCGGATGTGAGTCGCATCATCGCCATCGGCTCGGACCGCATGATGAATGCTGTCCGGCTCGCACGCCATGGTGCGCTTGCACCCTACCTCAACCCGGCGCACGTCGGCATCGGCAGCATCAACTCGCCGATGCAGTGCATGATGAAAGAAGTGTGTGCCCAGTGCCTGCAGCGGCACGTGGACCCGGTCACCGGCCGCGAAGAGTTCATCTTCTCCTGCTACAACCAGGACCAGGACCTCGATCGGGTCGATTTCGCCAATCTCGAGGCTCGCCTGCGCCAGAACTCGGTCCAGGAAAAGATCTCGAATCTGTGGTTCGAGCACCTGCTCGACCGGGCGGAGGCGGAGCTCACTCACGTTTGAAGGCAAAAGGCACCAGGCACAAGGCAAAAGAGGCAAAGCACAAGGCAAAAGGGGCAAGGCACAAGGCAAAATGAGAGGCCGAACTTCAGCATGGCGCTTTCTGCCTTTTGCCTTTAGCCTTTTGCCTTCGACGTGCTCAATCCAGGAACTCTATTAGACGGTCGCTACGAAATCCTCGCGACGCTCGGCACGGGTGGCATGGGTCACGTGTACCGCGCGCGGCGGCCGTTGCTCGGAGATGAAGTCGCCGTAAAGGTGATGCAGGCGTCGACCGATGCGCCTGCCGATCTCAAGCATCGATTTCTCCGCGAGAGCCGTGCGTGCGCGCAACTGCGGCACCCCAACATCGTGACCATCCTCGACTTCAACGTCGATGCCTCTGGGCAACCCTACCTGGTGATGGAGTTGTTGAGTGGCCCAAGCCTGCGAGACGAGATTGAACTGAACGGCCCGATGGCCCCAGATGCCGTCATCGCGGTACTGAAGCCAATCGCGTCAGCCGTACAGCTTGCGCACGACCGCACCATCACGCATCGCGACCTCAAGCCGGCGAACATCGTCGGCCATCGCTACGAGTCGGGCGAGCGTGTGTACAAGGTGATCGACTTCGGCCTGGCTGCGGTCAAGGAGGGGAGCACCAACGCGGAGACGGTTTTGAGTGATCCGAATGTGTTCCTCGGGACGCTTGGGTACGCTGCGCCGGAACAGCTCCGTGGCGAACCAGCCGACGCCAGGACCGACATCTACGAACTTGGTGTGATTGCCTACGAAATGTTGACGGGCCGCAGGCCGTTCGAAGGCAACAATCGCATTTCGCTCGTCAATCAGACGCTCTCGGTCGAGCCCATTGCTCCCACCAGGCATCGCCCGGAATTGCCGAGTGCAGTCGACGACGTGGTGCTGCGCGCGCTGGCCAAAGATCCAGCAGCGCGTTGGACGAGCGTTGTCGAGTTCGTTCGCGCGCTGCAGGAGGCGGTTGGTGGCGAGGCGCCGGCTGTCATGACTTCCGCGCCGAACGAGGCATTGTTGTCGCGATATGACCTGGGGGAGCCGCTGAGCCGCGGACGTCTGGGAAGCATGGTGTATCGCGGGATCCATCGTGCGCTTGGCGTTCCCGTGGCGATTCGCATTCTGCGTCACGAGGATCAAGCAAATTGGGAAGCGCTTCGCGCAAGATTTCTGGTCGAAGCGCGGACCTTGCAGGTCTCACATCCCAATCTGCTGCACGTCCGCGACTTCGGCGAAGACGATCGTCTCGTATTCCTCGTGACGGACTTCATCGAGGGCCCGAGCTTGCGTGCCGAGTTGAAGCGGTGTGGATCCCTGCCTTGGCCACGCGTGTCGGAGCTGTTGCGCCAGATGCTGAATGCGACCGCGGCCCTCAATGCGCACGGCGGCTTCATTGCGGGCGTGAACCCCGACATGATCCGCCTGACCGAATCTCGTCGCGAGGATCGCGTGGTCATGTCCACTGCCGGCATTGCATCCGTGCAGGATGTGCTGGCGACGATGCGCGAGCAGGAGTTGCGAGGGGCGGAAGCCAATGAGCTGGAGTTGCCGTACGTCGCGCCCGAGATCCTCATGGGCGGTCCACCTGCGGCTCCGGCGGATGTGTTTACCGCTGGCGTCCTCGCGTACCAGATGGCGACTGGCGAGCTGCCGTTTCGCGCGCCGAGCCTGCCCGAATTGATCGGGCAGATGTTGCACGCGCGCCCCGCTGAACCACGCAGGTTGCAGACAGATGTCCCTGCAGCGGCCTCGGCGGCGATTGTCCGCGCGCTTGCCCCTGATCCCGAAGCCCGGTTCGCCACCGCCCGTGATTTTGGTGACGCGCTGCTGATTGGCTGAATGTAGGTACGACGCCCCGCGCCACCGCCAGCACCCCGCCGGCACACGGGAAGGTCACGAGAAGATCCGCGGCTCACTCGTTTCTCGTGACCTGACCCCACCCGGCGATAATGGGACATGCAGACCTGGCGGCTCGACCAAGCCGCCGTCGATCGACTTCATCGGCAGGCCAAAGCCGACCAGTGGCGGTTGCCGCTCGCGCCGTTTGCCGACGCTCTCGAGCGAAGCGCACGGCGCATGTTCAGCACACAACCCCCTGACGCGCGACAACTCGAGCGCTTCCTCGTCTCGCTGCACCTTCAGGACCTTGCGCTGGCGTGTGCGTGTGCCGAGGGCATCGAGAGTGCGTGGGACCACTTCGTACGCGAGTATCGACCCGTCCTGTATCGATCGGCCGACGCGATCGATCCCGGCGGCGGGGCACGCGAGCTCGCCGACTCGCTGTATGCCGAACTGTTCGGTCTCAACGAGCGCGACGGCGCGCGCCGGTCACACTTTCATTACTTCCACGGGCGCAGCAGCCTTGCCACATGGCTGCGCGCGGTGTTGGCGCAGCGGCACGTGGACCGCATTCGCGGCAGACGACGATTGGATCCGCTGCCTGCGGACGAGGCCCCCGACGCGTTGACGTCGCCGATGGTGTCGGTCAACCCGAAATGGTTGCGGCACGTGGAGATCATGAAGCGCGTGCTGGCCACTGCGGTGGCCCAGCTGGCGCCGCGCGATCGCCTCCGCCTTGGCTGCTACTATGCGCAGGATCTGACGCTGGCGCAGATTGGCGTAATGCTTGGTGAACATGAAGCGACGGTGTCGCGGAACCTGACGCGCACACGGCGCGCCATCCGGACACACGTGGAGACGGATCTACGCGACGCGCACCAGATGAGCGCCGCAGAGATCGAAGAGTGCTTCTCAGCCGTGCTTCACGACAGCGGATCACTGGACATGGCAGAGATGCTGGGAACAAGCACCAGGGAACAGGCCTCAGACCTCAGCGATCAGGTCCCTGGCGGTAGAGACGTGCGCAAGGAAGTCGTGCAAGATCGTTCCAAGTAAGGGAGATATCAGGTGTCTCGCGAGAACAACCGCGATCGTGCAATCGACCAGCTGCTGCGACAGGCGGCTGGCGATCCGTCCGCGCCGGCCGACGCGCATACCTGCGTTGATGGCGAGACACTTGCCGCCTGGACCGCCGGAACACTGCGAGCGGTCGAGGCGGCGGCCGTGGAGCACCACGTCGCTGATTGCGGACGCTGTCAGGCGATGCTCGCAACATTGGTCCGGACAACACCCGTCCCCCCCATCGCCGACGCATGGTGGCGGCAATGGAACGTTCGCTGGCTTGTGCCGATTGCCACCGCGGCGACAGTCGCGGCAGTGTGGGTCGCCCTCCCGACCGAGGAACGTCAACACACACGGTTCGTCACCGAACCAAGCGCGCAACTGAAAGCTCCCGCCGAACCGGCGCAGCCTCCCGCGCAAGGCGTGAGCAGCAGCCGCGAGACCGCGATTGCCAAGGACGACAGCGCCCGTGAGATAGCCGAGAAGCGACCCGCTGGCTCCATCGCACGACAGACCAACCGTGCCGACGAGAAGCAAGTCCGGAAACCAGCGCGTGCCGACGCGGATCAAGCGGCGGCGCCCGCGGCAGTGCCTGAGTCTCGAGCCGCTGGCGCACGCGAGGAACGATTGGCGGAGACGGCGTCGCGCGCACGTTCCGTCCCCGCACCGGCGGCGCCTCCAGCTGCGCCGCCCGCTTCAGCGCCGGAGGGCACTCCGGTTCTCGCCCAGGAGCGGGACGCCCTCAGGAGTGCGGCCCAGATTCGGGTCATCGAGATAGTCTCGCCGGATCCCACGCATCGGTGGCGGATCATCGGTGCCAGCCAGATCCAGCATTCGACCACTGGCGGCGCCGCGTGGCAGGAGATTGTGCTTCCCTCAGCTGATGCGATGCTGACCGCCGGACACTCCCCCGCACCTTCAACCGTCTGGCTGGTGGGGCGCGGGGGCGCGATCTTCGTGACCGCCGACGCTTTACACCTCGTGCGCGTGCCCTTCACCGAACCCATTGATCTCGTGTCCGTCCGTGCGATCGATGACCGGCAGGCCACAGTGACTGCCGCCGACGGCCGCATGTTTCGGACCACCGACCGCGGGGCGACATGGATCGCTGGTAATCCGTAACATCGCACCTGCACACGCTCGCACCAGACCGACCCGCCTGACCTGTCACTTTTGCGTGCAAGAAACAACGACCGCTCCGTTCTAAGCCCAAAGGAGCTGTTTCATGTATCCACGTCTTTGGCTTGCCTCGTCCGTCCTGGTCATCGCCGCCGCCGTGGCCGTCACCCACGAGCGCTCGGCGGCAACTGCTGCTGCGCCGACGGCCGAGGGACAGGACACGTCCACGCTCGACGATCAGATCGAATTGGCGGTGACGGTCTACAACTCGGATCTCGCGCTGGTGCGCGACGTTCGCAACATCCTACTCCCTAAGGGAACGTTCGATCTGCGGTTCATGGACATCGCGGCAACCGTCAATCCCGCGACCGTTCACCTGCGCTCGCTCAGCGAGCCGGCACGTCTCGGTATCCACGAGCAAAACTACGAATATGACTTGCTCGAACCTGACAAGCTGCTCCGCAAGTACGTCGGTCGAGACGTGATCCTGATGCGCGCTCGTCAGGAGAATGGCACGACTCGGCACGAGGAAGTCAAGGCACGACTTCTCAGCTACAACGCGGCGCCTGTCTGGCAGATTGGGAACGAAATCGTGACCGGGCTGCACGCCGATCACATTCGCTTTCCCGAGTTGCCGGGCAATCTGTACGCGCGGCCCACGTTGATCTGGTCGCTCGACAACTCTGGTGCGGCACGCCACCGCGTCGAAGCGTCCTATCTGGCGACGAAACTCGCGTGGAACGCGGACTACGTCCTCACGGTAGCGCGCGACGACAAGGTCGGCGACGTGGACGGATGGGTCACGTTGACCAATGGGAGCGGCACCTCGTTCCGGAACGCGAAGCTGCAGCTCGTTGCCGGAGAACTCAATCGCGTGCGCGAAGAATTCCTGCGAAAGGACGCGGATCAGTTGCGTGAGGTTGCTGCCGCGCGTCCTGCGTCGCAGATGACTCAAGAAGCGTTTTCCGACTACCACCTCTACACGCTCGATCGGAAGACGACGATCAACAACAACGAGACCAAGCAAGTGAACATGCTCGGTGCGACCGGCTTTCCACTCCGCAAACGCTACGTCGTCGATGGTCAGTCGTATTACTACCGCAACGCGCAGAATCCCGGCACGCCGATCAAAGATGTCGTGAAGGTGTATTACCAGTTCAAGAACGACGAGAAGGTCGGTCTGGGCATGCCGATGCCGGCCGGTGTCGTGCGGGTCTACCAAGCCGATTCTAAGGGCGGCGTCCAGTTCGTCGGAGAGGATCGCATCGACCACACGCCGAAAGACGAAACGCTGAATCTGAAGATCGGTCACGCGTTCGACGTGGTCGCCGAGCGCAAGCAGATCGACTTCGAGAAGATCGCCTCGAATGTGTATGAGATGGAATATGAGGTGACCCTTCGCAATCACAAGACGACGGCCGTGAGCATCGAGGTGAACGAGCCGATTGGGGGCACGTGGCGCATCATCCGTTCCACACACGAGTACACGAAGACTGACGCCTGGGCCGCGCAGTTCAATGTTCCGGTTGCGGTGGACGGTACTGCAACACTCAAATATCGCATCCGCGTGACGTACTAGTTGTGGGAGTCGGTTGGGTCGGTGGGAGTAATGGATCGGTGGGTCGGGCGGGTCAGGTGACTGGTGGGTTCGGGCGAGCATGTCGGGGTCGTGCAAGCGGCGAAATCCCACCCGCCCAGACCTGCCTGCCCACCAGCCCTACCTGCCCCATCTCGCCGCGAGCGCGCGATCGATAGAAGCTTTGCCGCCACCCCAGATCAGTAATGGGATGGCAATTGAGAGGGCGAGCAGCGCGTACTCGTACCCCTCGCCCTTTTGTGTTCCGCTCCAGTTCATGAAGAACCCGACCGGCAGGTACACCATGAAGAAGGCTCCGACCTGCGTTGCCGCGATGCCGAGCGCGCACAGGCGGGTCAGGAAGCCTGCAATCAGACCGAGGGCGCCCAGCGATTCACCCAGGATCACAAGCACGCCGGCGATGTACGGAATGCCCTGACTCTGAAACAGGCCAAGCGTCCCGTCCCACCCGAAGCCGCCCCACCACCCCAGGAGTTTCTGCATGCCGTGCGGAAACATCACGAGCCCCAGCATGATGCGTTGGAAGAGAAGCACACCGGAATTGTTGGTCGCCAGGAATCGCCTCATGCCGCCCTCCACTCGATGCCGAGGTATCGAAACAGAAACGCGAACACATCAGTGTCCTCGTCGATCTGTTTCGCCACCGGTTTTCCCGCACCGTGCCCGGCCTTTGTTTCAACCCGAATCAGAATTGGTCCTGCGTCGGGTGGCGACGCCGCCTGCAAGCGCGCGGTGAACTTCTTCGCCATGCCAGGTGCGACGCGGTCGTCGGTGTCCGCGGTGGCGACTAACGTCGGCGGGTAGCGCGTGCCGTCTTTCACATTGTGAAGAGGCGAGTACGCGTAGAGATAGGGAAACTGCTGCGGGTCGTCCGCGGATCCATACTCCGAGATCCAGAAGCGGCCAACCGTGAAGCGATGATAGCGCAGCATGTCGGCCACCGGCACTCGACACACGACGGCGCCAAACAGATCCGGCCGCTGGACCATCGCGGCCCCCACCAGCAGTCCTCCGTTGCTCCCCCCTTCAATCGCAATCCGTTCGCGGCACGTATAGTCGTGTTCAATCAGCCACTCGGCCGCCGCGATGAAGTCGTCGAACACGTTCTGTTTCCGTTCGAACATGCCGGCTTGATGCCATGTCTCACCGTATTCGCCGCCGCCACGGAGGTTGGGCACAGCAAGCACACCGTCCTGCTCGAGCCAAATCACATGTGCCGGATCGAACTGCGGCGTCAGGCTGATGTTGAATCCACCATATGCAGTCAGAAACACGGGCCGCGCGCCATCCCGCGCGAGGCCCCGCCGATGGACCAGGAACATCGACACCCGAGTGCCGTCCTTCGACGGATACCAGACTTGCGTGACGGAGAATGGCGCCGAGTCGACCGAAGTAAGACCGGCAGGCCCGAACGGTTGCAGGGGTGCACCGGTGACCTCCGTGCGAAAGACCGTTGGCGCGTATGTGAAGGACGAGAAGCGAAGGAACATTTCGGGTTCATCCGCCTGCCCGGTGAGTCCCGACAGCGAGCCAAGCACCGGCAACGACAACGTTCGGGCCTCGCTCCCGTCGAGCGCATGGATGCGGACGAGGTCACTCGCGTTGTGAAGGGCAACAATCACGAGCCGGCCGCCGATCACAGCCAGTGTCGTAAGGGTGCCGGAAGACTGTGGCACGACCTCGGTGAACGGTACGAGCCCAGAGCCTCGAACCGGAGGTACTCCGCTGCTAGTGTCAACCACGATCACTCGGCCGCGCGGGGCTTCATGAGTGGTACGGAAGTACAGACGATCGCCGACGGCGTCAGCAAAGATGAAAGCGGCTCCGAATCCCTTGAAGAGCGGACGCGGCGTTCGATCGTCCGCTGCGCGATCGATCACGTACGCCTCGCTGTTATCGCTCGACCCTTTGAACGCTGTGAGCACGACCCATCGCCCATCGGTCGAAATGTCGGTCGAAAGCACGATCTCGCCATCATCCGGGCGTTCGAAGATCAATTGGTCGCGGTCTTGCGAGTCGCCCAGCACGTGATAGTAGACCTTGGCGAAGTAGTTCTCGTTTTCGGCCGACACGGTGCCCGGCTGTGGAAAGCGCGTGTAGTAGAACCCCTTTCCGTCGGCCGTCCAGGCCGGAGTCGTGAATTTGGCCCAGAGGATTGTGTCGGGCAAGTCCCGTCCCGTCGCGACGTCACGCACGTACAACTCCTGACGATCGCTGCCGCCTCGCGACAACGCATACGCCAACAGCGCACCATCGTCGCTCGGTGACACTGCCGTGAGTGCAACCGTGCCGTCAGGACTGAGCGTATTGGGATCGAGAAGGACGCGCCAGCCAGCGGTGAGGCCATCCTGCACATAAAGAACGGGTTGGTTCTGAAGCCCTTCGTTCAGCGTGTAGAAGTAGCGGTTGCCTCTCCTGATTGGTGCAGTGACGCGAGGATAGTCGTACAGTTCGCTCAAACGACTCGCGATCGTTGCCCGATCGGCCGTCGCCACTGCACGTGCCGTCAGGGCATTCTGTGCCTCGACCCATGCCACTGTGGGTGTGGCATCCGCATCTTCGAGCCAACGATACGGATCCGCGACTCTCGTGCCGTGATAGTCGTCGACGACGTTACCGAGTGGCGCTGGCGGGTATGGCGTCACCTCACTCGGCGGACCTGTCCGATTTCGTTTACGAAGCACGCTCACCCTCGCGCGCCATCGTGTTCGCATAGACAGCGGCGCCTAGGAGACCTGACTCTGGATTCAGAATTACCTGAACCGGCATTGCTTCCAGCAGGGGGCGCATTGGGCCTTTGTCGACGAAGGCGCTGATGAACTGACCGTTGGACAACGCCGGCAGGATGCGCGGCGCGATGCCCCCGCCGATGAAGACGCCGCCGGTGGTCACGGCCGTGAGCGCGAGGTTGCCGGCTGCGGCTCCGTATGCCGCAACGAAAAGCGCGAGCGCTTCGACACACTTGGGGCATTCGTTGGCGAGCGCTGATCTCGTGACCTCCGCGGGGACATCAGGTCCCTCCTCATCGTGGCGGGCCAACGCGGCGCAGCGTCCGTCCTGGTGTGTGAACTCGGACAGGTTGAGCAGACCCGGTCCGGAGAGCACGTGCTCCAGTTCGGCACGGCCGTAGCGCTCCCGCAGGAACCTGACGAGCTCGAGCTCGCGGTCCGTGCGCCCGGCAAAATCCGTGTGACCACCCTCGCTTGCGACCGGGAGGTAACGTCCACCGACCTGATGGAGCACCGATTCACCAAGGCCCGTGCCGGCGGCCACGAGCGCGATATTGCCGTCGGCTCGCGGCGTGCCAACCTGCAGAGTAAGCACCTCGTGCGAATCCAAGACGGTCACGCCGTATGCCATCGCTTCGAGATCGTTCAGTAAGCGCACGTGGGGAATGCCAAGCATGCGAATCAGTTCGGCGCCATCGACACGCCACTCGACGTTGGTCATCTCGGCAGATTGATTGATGATCGGACCAGCGACACCGAACGCGGCGGTGTTGATGACGGTTCGTCCGCGTTGCGCACCGAAGAATTCGTCGATGATCGCCGGCAAACCACCGTAGGTCGTCGTGCGAAACTCACGGACATCTACGGGCGTGGGACGCCGCGCGGCGGGATGGAAGAGTCCGATCAGCGTTTTGGTGCCGCCGATGTCGCCCGCAAGGATCATATGGTGTCGATTGTAAATTGACATCGGCGCCGTTCTGCTCCATCTTGCACGTGACCGGATGTCCGACACTCTACGCGGCCACACTGTCGTCTTCACCGGCAAACTGTGGTCGCTCGGCCGCAAAGAAGCTCGGAGCATCGTTCACCACCACGGCGGCATTGCTGGTGATGACGTCACGCTGAAGACGACGCTGCTTGTTGTCGGGGGAGAAACCTATCCTGACGGCGTGCCCGACATCAGTCGTCTCGCAGACGACAACAGCACTCACAGCCAGAAACTGCGACGGGCGGCGCAGGTCAACCTGGAGCAGCCCGACCGCATCCGCATCATCAGCGAGGACGACTTCTGCCGCCTCGTCGGGCTACCGCCGGTGGCCGAGCTGCGTGAAAAACACTACGGGCAGCGGGATGTGCTGGCGATGTATCCAGCCCTGCGCGAAGACCACCTGCGCTATCTGCAGAAGTGGGGCTTCATCCGCCGGGCGTTCAAGAACAATGCGGACACGTTTTTTGGCTTCAGCGACCTGACCGTGCTCCGGCAGGTCCATGCCGAGCTGCAACAAGGCGCGTCGTTTCGGGCGGTGCTTCGCGACCTCCAGGCGACGCGGTCTGGACAGCTGGCATTCGACTTCCGCATCGACGCCGAGCCTGCGCGCATCATCGCGCTCAAACCGCGGCTGGCCACGATGCCAGAGCCGCCGCCCACCGTCGTAGCCACCATGCTGCTGACTCCCGCCGAGCAGTATTTCCTCATGGGGTCGCTGCTGGACGACGGGACACCCGAGCGGCAGGAGGAGGCGTCGCAGGCATATCGCCGCGCGCTGGAGGACGATCCGGATCTGGTGGCGGCACTAATCAATCTGGCCAACATTCGGTACGCACGCGACGAGCTCGCCGAGGCGCAAGCGCTCTACGAGCGCGCGATACTGCTCGATTCGAGCTATTTCGAAGCGCATTTCAATCTGGGCAACATTCATCACGATCACGGACGCTTTCTGGACGCCGAAGCGTGCTATCTGGACGCGCTCGGGCTCAATCCCGGATATCCCGACGCGCACTTCTACCTCGCCGTGACGCTGGAGAAAATGGGTCGCTCGAACGAGGCCCGCGAACACTGGCGTGACTATCAGCGGCTGGCCCCCGACGGTGAGTGGGTC
Organism: uncultured Acidobacteriota bacterium; assembly: GCA_963846425.1. Lineage (GTDB taxonomy): Bacteria > Acidobacteriota > Vicinamibacteria > Vicinamibacterales > UBA2999 > JACCSI01. The sequence continues at coordinate 2,534,408 of CAWJVW010000005.1, forward strand.
GAGCTCGCCCGCGAATTCTCGGATTGAAGGACTCGGCCGCCCGCGGCGGCCTCGCGTGACGCGCGGCTCTGCGAGCGCGCGCACGACTGGCTCGCTACGCTCGCCAGCAGGACGGCCGCCGTTCGGCGGCCGTTGAGATTCAAGGGTACTGAGGGCTCTTCGGGTCGCGCGCCGAACGGCGCGCGTCCAGCTCGCGAGCCGAAGGCGAAGCGAGTCCTTTTGACATTCGTAAGGAACATTGTGTAGCCTCCTTTCGTCTCTCGAAAGGACGGCTGTGGCCATCGAAAAAGGCGACGTTCTGCAGGGTACGCTCGACATGCTCGTGCTCAAGGCGCTCCAACTCGAGCCAATGCATGGCTGGGGCATCACGGAGCGCATCGAGCAGTGGTCGGAAAGCGTGCTCCAACTCGGCCAAGGCACGTTGTATCCGGCTTTGTATCGGCTCGAACGACAGGGCCTCATCAAATCGGAATGGAAGATGACGTCGAACAACCGCCGTGCGCGGTACTACGCGCTCACGCGCGACGGCCGCCGTCACTTTGCCGACGAGCTTGCCCAGTGGCGGCGGATGTCACGGGCGATCAACCTCGTCCTGGAAGCCGCGAGCTGAGTCGCGGGACTCAAGTCCCGCGACCAAGGAAACGACTATGGAATCGTTACGCGAACTTCTGCGCCGTTGGCGGTCGATCGTCGGCCGCAGTCACATCGAAGACGGACTGAACGAGGAGATTCGGTTCCATATCGATCAGCAAACCGAGAAGAACCTCCGCGCCGGGATGGATCCCGCTGAAGCCCGCCGACACGCGCACGTGAAGTTTGGAGGCATCGAGTACATGAAGGAACAAACGCGAGACGAATTTCGCCCGGCCTTTCTCGAGGACTTCATTCGCGACCTCCGTTACGGCCTGCGAGTCCTCCGCCGCGCGAAAGCGTTTGCTGCCGTCGCCATCATCACGCTGGGCCTTGGTATCGGCGCTGCCACGGCGGTGTTCAGTGTCGTGGACGGGATCCTGTTGAGTCCGCTCGCGTATCCCGAGCCGGATCGGATTGTGCGGCTCCTGCAGATCGACGCCGACGGACGTCGGAACAGCAACGTATCCGAACCCAACTTCGAGGATTGGAAGCACGGCACGCACAGCTTTCAAGCCATGACGCAAATGGCCGCCGGCCCGGTTCCAGTCTCTGTGGGGTCGGAGACCACGATGACGCCGGGAGCAACCGTGTCGCGCGAGTTCTTCGACGTCATGGGCGTTCATCCGATCATCGGCCGCGGTTTTCGCGACGACGAACGTCGCGTCGGGGGCTCTCCGACCGTGATTGTGGGGTTCGGTTTCTGGCAGACTCGTCTCGCCGGCGCACCCCTGAACAATCTGACAGTCAAGATCAGCGACACGATTCATCAGGTCATCGGGGTGATGCCATCGGGCTTCGATTATCCGGCGGCGAGCGAGGTACTGGACGCCTCGGGAGTTGAACCCGCCGCAGTCAGCACGTACGGCTCACAACTGGCAGGTCATCGCGCGTCTTCGGCAGGGCGCACCACTAACGGCCGCTCAATCGGACCTCAGTACCGTGTCGCGATCGCTGAAAGCGCGCTATGGCGATCAAACGTGGATGTCGGATGCGGTTGCGGTACCGCTGCGCGAGCAGCTGACCGCAACGTCTCGGCCTGTTCTCCTGATCCTGTTTGGTGCAGCCGTCTTGCTACTGATCATCGCCTGTCTGAATGTCTCCAACCTGCAGTTGGCACGTGCCTCGACGCGTCGCCGCGAAATTGCCGTGCGGCTCGCCGTGGGTGCGGGGAATGGTCGTATCACCCGGCAGCTCCTGGCCGAAGCCCTGGTCTTGTCCACGGCTGCGGCCGCGCTCGGGATAGCGATTGCCTTTGCCGGTGTGCGCGCGCTCGTGGCCTTGCAGCCGGGGAATTTGCCGCGCATCCAGAACGTCGAGGTCGACTGGGGGGTGATGTTGTTTGCTTCTGGCGTCGCCCTGCTCACAGCGGTGCTGCTTGGCGTGGCCACGGCTGCGCGCGCGGCGAAACCAGACATTCGGGACACTCTCACCGAGGGTGCCCGCACGATGGCGGGCGGCCGGACGCGTGAGCGGGTGCGGCAGAGTCTGGTCATCGCGCAGGTCGCGTTGACCATTGTTCTGCTCACTGGCGCAGGCTTGCTGGCACGCAGCTTCGCTGAGCTGCTGGCGGTCGATCCCGGATACCGAACCAACGGTTCACTGCTGCTCGATCTGACGTGGACTCTCTCACGCGATCCCACCGTGCAACAGCGGCGGAAGGCTGCCCAGCAGGAAATCCTCACTCGGCTTGGCTCACTGCCCGGCGTGGAGCATGTGGGCCTGATCAATACGTTTCCGCTTGGAGGTCTGTATTTCAGCAACGGTCAGTTCATCGAGATGACCAGGGTGGATGAAATTCAGAGTTTCGAAGACCGCGCAAAGCTTGGTGACGAGCTCAAGAACCGGGTTGGATTTGCTGGATATCGAATTGCCAGCGAAAGCTATTTTCAGACGATGGGCATCCCCCTCGTTCGGGGGAGACTCTTCGACGAGCGCGACGGAGCGGATGCGCCGCACGCCGCGATCATCAGCGAATCGCTGGCGGCGACGAAGTGGCCGAATCAGGATCCGATCGGCCGCTACGTGCAGTTTGGCAACATGGACGGTGACCTCCGCGGATTTCGGATCGTCGGCATTGTTGGTGATGTGCGCGAATTGTCGCCGGAGACGCTGCCCGGCCCTCTGTTCTACGGTTACTACAAGCAGCGGATGACGTCGCGCTTTACGGTGGTACTCAGGAGCGGCCTCGCCCACACGATGGCGCCAACCGCGCGGCAGGTCGTTCGGGAGATTGATTCCGATTTGCCGGTGCAGATCCGTTCGGTCGAAGAGGCCCTTGATCGGGCTCTTGCGGGACGGCGCTTCAGCCTGACGCTTGTCGGAGTCTTCAGCGCCGTTGCGCTCATACTTGCCACACTCGGGATCTATGGATTGATCTCGTATCTCGTTGCGGAACGCACGCGCGAAATCGGTATTCGCCTCGCGCTGGGCGCCGACTCCCGAGACGTGTTGCGCCTCGTGTTGGGGAAAGGCGCCGTGCTTGCGGGGAGCGGCATGTTGGTTGGCCTGGTGACCGCGCTCGCGCTCACGCGGTTGCTCAAAGGCATGCTGTACGGCGTCACGACCACCGATCCGATCGCGTTTGGCGCAGTCATGCTGCTCACGCTCGGTGCCGTCATGATCGCCAGTTACGTGCCCGCCAGGAGAGCTTTGAGCGTGGCGCCGGTGACGGCGATGAGACAGGAGTAGGACTCGCTTCGCGTTGCTCGCTCGTGGGACTCGCTCGCCTTCGGCTCGCATCGTAGGACTCGCGGCTTCGCCGCGTCGCAGGACGCGGCGGCCTCACGGCGCCGCGCAGGACTCGCTTGCCTTTGGCTCGCGAGCAGGACGGCCGCCGTCCGGCGGCCGTTTCAATTTCACGACAGGATTGGGGTTGCCAGCAACGAAAAACCGAGCACTGAAACGACCTTCATCACCTGCGTGGCGCGATGCTTCTTAATCAACCCGTTCAGGGGTGCAGCGACCATCCTCGTCAGGTCATCGAGCGAACGGTACGTGTCCTCGTCGATGTATCCCAGACGCCGGGCCGCGTGGAGTCCCGTAAGTCACCTCGCTGAGTGACGCAGAGGCGATGTTGAAAAAATTGAGCTTGTCACGCGTGTGCTGGCGCGCATTTCCTTTCACAATGTTTGACGGCACGGAGTGCGCCGCACGACGCAACTGGCGCCCGAGTTCGTAACGCTCGTCAGACGGAAACTGTTGATGCCTCAGACGATGGATGCTGATGAATAAGTCATCAGCACGCTGCCAAACGACGAGATTCTTATATTGAAGGGACATCTGACCACCTCCTGATACGTGCAATCAGAAGGCCGTGCCGTGGAGGGAGAAACTGAGAGTCCTGCGCGCCCGCGCGCCGAACGGGCGCGCGTCCTGCTCGGAGTGCACGCGAGCGAGTCCCGCGCGGCGCCGTGAGGCCGCCGTGTCCTGCGCCCCGCGGTGAAACCGCGGGCGTCCTACTCGATCACCACCGCCGCCACGTCTCGTCCGCCGGCGTCTCTTCCTGCCGCTTCCGCGGCGTCCGTTTCGCCTTGTAGAACGCGCAGTCCGCACACCAGGAGTCGGGGACGAAGCCTGCAGTGCCGGCCATTGGCAGCACGTCGCGATGCGTGCAGTGATCGGGTGTGCCGTTTTCGGCGGGCTTCCGCCATCGGCACGAAAGGAATCGCTCAGTCGCGGGCGACTGTGCGACAGCCTCGCTGGTCTCGGCGGCCGTTTCCGGAGCGCCCTTATTGAAGCTGGAGTCCAACACGTTTCTCCAGGGCGTGCCACGCACGCTGCTCGTCCGGCGCGACGAGCGTGATGGCATGACCCTCGGCGCCGGAGCGTCCCGTGCGGCCCACGCGATGAACGTAAGCCTCCGGGGTGTCGGGCACCTCGAAATTGACGACGTGCGCAATGCCCTCGATGTCGAGCCCGCGGGCGGCAATGTCAGTGGCCACCAGTACGGGATGTTTGCCGGAACGGAAACCTTCAACCGCCTGCAGCCGTTCTTGCTGCGTGCGATCGGCATGCAGCGCCGCGGCCCGAATATGCTTGGCCTGCAACTGACGCGCGACGCGGTCAGCGCCAATCTTGGTGCGAACGAACACGAGGACCGGCCCGGCGGCGTTGCGGCGCGCAAAGTGGGCGAGCCAATCGAGCTTCTCACCGCGTGGCAGCTCTTCTATCGAATGCTTGATGGTTCGCGCGGCGCCGCGATTGGCGCCGACCTGCAGGTAACGCGGCATGCGCAACACGTCGCGGGCAAGCTTCAGAATCTCGCCTGGCATGGTTGCCGAAAACAGCAGCGTCTGCCGATCGGGCGGGAGTGTGGCCACAATGCGCTGCACGTCCGGCCAGAAGCCCATGTCCATCATGCGATCGGCTTCGTCGAGGACCAGCACCTGCAGCCGCAGGAAATCGGTCGAGCCATGCCGCATGTGATCCATCAGCCGCCCCGGCGTGGCGACCACGATGTCCGCCCCGGCTTTGAGGCCGCGCTCCTGCGGATCCATCGGCATGCCGCCAAAGACCGGCACCGTCGAGACTGGGGAGTGATACGTCAATCCCACGAACGCGTCTTCAATCTGCACGACCAGCTCACGGGTCGGCGCCAGAATCAGCGCGCGGGTAAACGGCTCACGCGCAGGATCGCCGAACGGCGGCTGCTCGCTGAGCAGCTGCTGAAGAATCGGGAGGGCGAACGCCAGCGTCTTGCCCGTGCCGGTTTCGGCGCAAGCCACGACGTCGCCGCCTTCGAGCGCGCGCGGGATGACAGCGCCCTGGACGGGCCGCGTGCCCTCGAAACCCAAATCGCGTAGTCCCTGCATCAGCTGCGGATGCAGCGTCAGCGAAGAAAAGGCGATCGGTATCGCCTCAGCGTCGATCGACTCCCACGGAATGTCGGGGGCGAGGACGTTGGTTTCAACGACTGACGCATGTGTCTGGCGTGAGCGGCGCGACCGCGGGGCTCCCTGACGGGACCCGGGCCGACCTCTCCGCGGCGATCGAGCAGAGGCGGTTGCTGGTGAACTCAAGTTTGTGACTTACCTGGCGCGGAACGTGATGATCCCGCGCTGAGGATCATAAGGAGAGATGCCGACGGTGACCCGGTCTCCGGGCACAACCTTGATGCGAAACCGGCGCATCCGGCCGCTCAACTGTGCCAACACCTCGTGGCCGGCGTCCACCTGCACGCGGTAGAGACCACCGCTGTGCACGGCGACAACCGTGCCCTGCATATCTATTAAATCGTCTTTGCTCATTCAGTGAAGCAACCATTATGCCACATACCTTACAGCCCCCGCACAGCGCACTCCACTTCGCGCGCGAGCGCGGCGTAATCCTCGCCTTTCAATCGCAGCGGTGCACCAAACGTCACACTCACCGGCCCGGGCGAGGGGAACTTCGACTTCACGTGCAGAATCTTGTGGACACCCCTGATCCGCACGGGCACCACAGGCAGGTCGAGACGGGACGCGATCATCCCAATGCCACCGCGAAACGTGGTCATCTCGCCGGTCTCCGATCGGACGCCTTCGGGAAAAATGAGCACCGAAAACCCGTCCCCCGTGATCTCGCCAATGTAGCGCAGCGTCTGCCGCGCGCCCGCTTCGCGCTGCGGTAAGGGAAACGCGTTGAAAAAGAAGGCAGCAAGGTAGTAATTCAGCCGCTTTGCGAGGATCTGTCGCCACGGCTGGCCCTCAGGGAAGAAGTGTGCCTTGAAGAACTCCTTCAGCATCGCTGGCGCCACGGCCTTGCGCACATGACTGGGCATGGCTGCGAGAATCACCGGAACATCGAAGTGACTCTCATGATTGGCCGCGAATACGACGGGGCCTTTCAGGTCGCGCAAGTGCTCACGTCCTTCAACGTGAAGCCACGCAAAGCATCGTGCCAGAGGCAGAATCCAGGTCGCGAGACTCAAGCGCCTTATCAACCCAACACCCGGGCGGCGGTTCCAACTGGGGAAGTCCACTGGGTCAGAGAGACCTGCGGGAGCTGGTGGTTCCTCGAGCAATGCCTTCACATCGCTGAGCGTCTTTGCAGCTGCAAATCGCGACTCGTCAATCCGCGTCTGCAGACGATCCTCAATGGCGACCATGAGCTCGACGCGCTCGAGCGAGCTCAAACCAAGATCGTCAAGGGCAGTTTGGTCATCGAGCGTACGACCACCGGCAAACTTCGCAATGAGTGTGGCCAGGGGATCCTCGCCGGCGGCAGCCGCGACAGGACGTGCGCCTTGAGAGACCCACAAACGGATGGCTTGCCGCTTGAGTTTCTTCGTCCCCTCGGTGCGGGGCAGTCCCTCGCCGGTCCATACCGAGAACGTGCGAATCCGCTGGTGATCCTGTAGCCCTTTGTTGGCCTCGCGAATTACCGCCTCGGCATCGGCAGTGGGATCGAGCACGAGCACCGCGTGCACACGCTCCTGACCATCGACGACGCTTCCGACAACCGCCGACTCCTGCACACCCGGCTGTTTGTTCAGAACGGCCTCGACATCGTCCGGAAAGACATTGAGCCCCTCCGGTGTCACGATCATTTCTTTTTTCCGGCCCTTGATGAAAACGCGACCGTCGGCGTCTTTCTCACCGATGTCGCCCGTGTGCAACCAGCCCTCCGAATCGAGAGTCCGCCCCGGCGAGGCTGTCGATCCTTCGCGACCCTCGGTCCCTTCGGCGCCTTCGCCGGTGTAATACCCGGTGGTGACGTTCTCGCCGCGGACAAGAATCTCGCCGTCTGCCGCAATCTTGACCTCGACGCCAGCAATCGGCGTCCCGACTGATCCGCTGGTTGTCCTGAACGGATGGTTCAGCGTAACGATTGGCGCGGTCTCGGTCAGCCCGTAGCCCTGGATGACGACGAACCCGAGTCGCTTCCAGAAATCTTCGAGCTCGGACGCGAGCGGCGCAGCGCCGACGACGAAGGCCCAGAACTTCCAGCCAAATGCTCGGTGTAGCGCACGGTATCGCCACCACCGTTGCGGGATGGACAAGCGGTGTGGCAGTTGCTCCGCGGCGCGTGGCTCGATGCGCAGTGCATGCTCGCGCAGTACTTCAAGGATCTTCGGCACACAAACAATCACCGAGATCCGCCACGTCTTGACCATGCGCACGATGTCGTGCGGATTGAAGCTGCGCATGAAGACAACCGTGCCGTTCACCATCGGCGGGATGTTGGTGGCCAGTGACTGGCCAAACATGTGGCTGAGCGGCAACAGGTTCAGAAATCGCAGGGGCAGAAATGGCCAAGCGTATTTCCGGTACTTCGCGACTTCGGTTTCCACCGGGATCACATTCGCGAGCACATTGCGGTGACGGATGACGACGCCCTTGGGCTCGGCGGTGGCCCCTGACGTGAAAATGATTTGTGCGATGTCATCGCGGGTCACGCCGGTTTCGGGCATAGGCCCGTCCGCGTTCCAATCGAAGTCATCGAATCGCCAGATAGGCGTGGACGGCGCCGCAACCGACACGTCGTTCCCGACCAGGACGAGCTTTGCGTCAACGATGTTGGTGACCTTGTGGAGGAAATCCGCCGATGCCCGATAGTCGATTGGCACCACGATGACCCCGGAAATGATCGATCCCCAGTAGCAGGCGATCCACTCCGGCCGGTTTTCACCCCAGAAAACGACCTTGTCTCCTTTTTTGATGCCCGCCGATGCCACCCGTGACGCGAATCCCCGCGCGCCTTTGCAGACCGCGGTGTACGAGTGGCGGCGCACGCGATAGCCGTCGTCATAGACGAGGAAGTCGCCGCGATGTGCCTCCAGATCCCGGAACAGGTCGATCAGCGTCTCACGCGGCATTCAGGGATTATGATTCGATCCTTGGCCACCAACCTCCCGCCGGCCTTCGTCGTCGGCGCGCATTACGATACGTTCCTGCAGCGGGCGCTCAGCCGATTTTTCGAGCGCGCGACCTTGGAAACCAACCCCCTGCCGTCGCCATCATCCGACGGACGGCTGGCGATTGATCCGACCGACGACCCTCGAGTGCTGGCGGTCCGCTGGTTTGGCAATCGCTACGTGTTGCGCGTGCCCGATCGGCGTCCGTTTACGAAACATGAGGTGCGTTTCGCGCGTGCGATCGGTAGCGTCCTCGAGTCGCGCTACCGCGCGATCCTGAATCCCCATTTGATGGTCGAGCGCTCGGGGCTCTTCCGGGGGGCTATCGAGGATCGGTATGTCGGGGCGTTTTTCGACGGCACTCCCTACTCGCCGCGTGCCGACGGCGGCCGTTCGGAACGGGTAGCCGAAGTGCTCGAAATGATGCGAATAGCGGCGTTGTCCAGTTACGAGAACAAGCCGATTTCAACTGGCGTGTTGTTGCTCGAGGGGGACGCGGATCCGGTAGGGGCGTATCCAGCCGCTGAGCGCGACTCCCCGCACTACACCGGGGCGCTCACGTCGATCAAAAGCTTCTTCCGGCTCGCGGACGGCCTACGCACCGTGTTTTTGGTCGCGCGTGACGGTCGTCTCCTCGACATTGTCGATATCGGGCGCTGGGGATGGGCGTCGGTGGGCCAACCGAGCGAGGTGGAAGTGCCGTGCGCGCAGGCCTATGCGGCGCACGCGGAGGCCACACGCCTCGGCCGTCACGTGTGCATCGTGCTCAGCCCAAGTCGCGAGATCAAAGTGTTCGCGGAAGGGGCAGAGTTGTTCTCATTTCGCAACGCCGACTGGCATCTGCTGGATCTTCAGGCGAAGTACGTGATGTGGGCGGCGGCTGTCGGACGACCGGCGCTGGCGCGACGTCTGTTTCAAACCGCCCTCGACCTCGCTGACAACCGCGAGGGCGCGCTTTTCGTGGTCATGCGACGACCGCTCGAGTCGCTTGCCGAACTCATCGCCGATCAAGATCGGCTCGACATGGAGCTCGTCGGTCAACAATCGGATCCCGACACTCCATCGCGGCGGCACCTGCTACACGTGCTCGCCGGGCGCACGGTGACCGAGCTCGATGCCAGCGTTCTCGAGGCCCTTGCCACGCTGGATGGCGCGATCGTGACCGAGCCCGGTGGCGAGCTGCTCGCGGTGGGCGCCATCCTCCGTCATCCTCCGGGCGCACTGGCGACGAGCGATGGCCCCAGCGAAGGCGCGCGCACGACAGCGGCTGTGGCCGCCAGCCGTCATGGTCCGGTGTTGAAGGTCAGTGAAGACGGCATGATCACGTTCTTCGACGCCGGACGCGTGTGGGACATTTGAGCTTGTCCCGCCGAAGCGCTGCCCGCGGGCATGCACGAAGGCGGATACAATGGGCGGCTCACGTCCGGTTCCTCTGGTGAATCATGCGGGTATTTCTGACGGGCGCGACAGGTTACCTCGGATCGGCAGTGCTCGCCGCGCTGTTGCGTGGCGGCCAGCGTGTGGCTGCGCTGGTGCGCGATCCTGAGAAAGCGGCCCGGGTCGCGGCGCGCGGCGCCACGCCGGTCATCGGCGAGATTGGCACGCCCTCGTCGTATCAGGCGGCGCTCGAGGGTACGGACTCCGTCATCCACACGGCCTTTGAAGAATCCACACGCGGGGTTGAGAAAGACCGCGAGGCTATCGAAACGATCATCTCCTCGCTCAAGCAGCGCAAGGCGGACACCGCGCCAGTCTTCATTTACACCTCGGGCGTGTGGGTGCTGGGCATGACGACGAGGCCAGCCGACGAAAACGCAGCGCTCGATCCCGCCGCCCACGTTGCGTGGCGTCCGGGTCACGAGCAGCGTGTCCTCGATGCCGGTACCAATGGATTGCGGACCGTCGTGGTCAGGCCCGGCATCGTCTATGGCGGATCGCGCGGCATCGTCTCTGATTTCCTGAAGGACGCGTTGAATGGCCTCGTGCGCGTCGTCGGGCCGGGCAAGAACCGCTGGCCCACTATTTACGATCGCGATCTTGGAGAGCTGTACGTCCGATTGCTGCTGGCGCCGGATGCCCGCGGCATCTACCACGCCAATGACGAAGGTGATGAGCGCGTGAACGACATCGTGGAGGCGATTGCCGAACATCTCAGGCAGCGCCCCGACGTGCGGCACATGCCCTTGCCGGAGGCGCGCCGGAAGCTTGGCACTTACGCGGATGCTCTGGCACTTGACCAACGGGTCCGCAGCCCACGTGCCCGGGCATTGGGCTGGTCACCAACGTTGTCGGGCGTCACCGCCAACATTCCACGGCTCTTCGAAGAATTTCGAGGCGGTCAACGATAGATTGATACGGGAAGGCGGGACTTCCGCCATGCGCACACCTTCACTCACGTTTTGCTTTCTGCTATTTACTATCCCGGCTTTTGCGCAGCACGATGAGCACGCGGCGCATTTGCAGGCAACACCTCCCTCGCAGACCGCCGTATTTCAAGTACCCGTGAATGAGAAGCTGCCGCCTGCCAGCGACAGCGCGCGTGCAGCCATTGAAAAGTCGCCGCGGCACGGTGAGTGGGTGAGTGTTCCGTATGCTGGCGGACCGGCGATCAAGTCCTGGGTCGTATATCCCGAGCGCAGCGCCAAGGCACCAGTCATCATCGTGATCCACACCAATCAGGGACTGAACGACTGGGCGCGGGCCGTTGCCGATCAACTCGCGGAAGATGGCTTCATCGCGATCGCCCCAGACCTGCTCAGTGGGTTTGGTCCAAATGGCGGCGCAACTGACGCTTTAGCGAGCGCGGACGAGGCACGGAAGACCATCAGCGGTCTCAACCCGGCCGAAGCGGCGAAACGTCTCGACTCGGTTCACGCATATGCCGTGACGATACCTGCGGCGAATGGCAAGACGGCCACGATGGGATTTTGCTGGGGCGGGTCACGAAGTTTCGAATACGCCGTCGCCCAGCCGGCGCTCGATGCCGCGGTCGTGTTCTACGGGACGTCCCCCCAAAATGCCCCTGACCTTGCGAGGGTCAACGCCGCGGTCCTTGGACTTTACGGTGGCGACGACGCTCGCGTGAACGCGACGATTGAGCCGGCATCGATAGAGATGAAGAAGCTCGGCAAAGTGTTCGAGCACGAGATCTTCGAAGGGGCCGGACATGGATTTGTCGGGTCTCAAGGCGATCGGGCCGGCGCAAACTATCGCGCGACCGAGAAGGCCTGGCCGCGTGCGTTGGCCTTTCTGCAAGAGCACTTGAAATGACAACGTTGCACGGAATCGCGGAAGCACGGAATCCCTTGTATTTTTGAAGTCGTTCCGCGCTTCTGTGCTTCCGTGCAACGTACGTCTCTCGGAGGAAACGATGACTTTCAAGACGATTACTCAGATGGTTGTCGCAGCGGCGTTCGCGGCCTCACCGGCGTTCGCCCAAGCCCCGGCACACGACGATCACGCGGGGCATGCCGCGCAAGCGCCCGCCGCTCAGCAGGCGCCGCAGTTCTCCCGTCCTGCAAACGACAAAGTGCCGCCGGGCAACGCCGAAGCTCCGGCCGAGCTCGCGGATTCGAAGTTGAAGAACGAATGGGTGAATGTGCCGTATGCCGGCGGGCCCGCGATCAAATCATTTGTCGTCTATCCCGAACGTCGCGAGAAGGCTCCGGTCGTAATCGTCATTCACGAGATCTTCGGCTTGACGGATTGGATCCGCGGCGTGGCTGAGCAACTCGCCGAAGACGGCTACATTGCAGTCGCGCCAGACTTTCTCAGTGGCATGGGCCCCGGAGGCGGCGGCACAGCAGAAATCGGCGGAGACGACGCGGCACGAAAAGTAATTGCGGGCTTGACGCCGGCCGAGGCGATCAATCGGTTCAACGCGGTGCACGCGTACGCCGTGAAGATTCCTGGGTCCAACGGCAGGACTGCAAGCATCGGGTACTGCTGGGGCGGGGCGCGCAGCTTTGAAGCCGCCGTCAATCAGCCAGAACTCGATGGCGCCATCGTCTTCTATGGCACGTCGCCGGCCAATGCCGCAGACCTCACGAAGATCAAAGCCCCGGTGCTTGGCCTGTACGGCGCGGACGACGCGCGCGTGAACGCGACGATTGAGCCAGCATCGGCGGAGATGAAAAAGCTTGGCAAGCCGTATGAGGTCGAAATCTACGAAGGCGCTGGTCACGGCTTCCTGAGGGCGCAGAGCGACCGCGGCGGCGCGAACTATCGCGCGAGCGAACGGGCATGGGCCAGCGTGCTCGCGTTCCTGCAAAAGCACACTAAATGACTCCCGTAGTAATCTGATCGACATGCGTAGAGCGATTGTCATCCTTGGTTTTGCGACGCTGAGCGCGTGCACTCAGCAGCCTGCTGCCGGCCCGGCTCCCACAACAACCGCGGCTGGTCCAGCAGAGGACGAGATCGGGGAAGCCCCCCTGAAGGCTCACGTTCGCATGCTGTCGCACGACCTCATGGAGGGTCGCGCTCCATCGACACGCGGCGGGACTCTCGCCGCGGAGTATCTCGCGACGCAGTTGGCCGCCGCGGGTCTCGAGCCTGCGGGTGACAACGGCACGTACCTGCAGCAGGTGCCAATCGTCGAGTCGGTCGTCGAGCGATCGTTCACGCTGAGTGTGCCTGGCAACACGTATCGGTACCACGACGATGTCGTGGCGTTTGGGGGAACGGAGCAGCCGCGTGTCCACCTCCAGGGCGATGTCGTGTTCGTTGGCCATGGCATCGTGGCACCAGAGCAGAAATGGAACGACTACGCCGGTGTCGATGTGAAAGGAAAGTGGGTGCTGGTGATGGTCAACGACCCGTCCGCCCCGCCCGACGAGCCCACCCTGTTCGGTGGAAATGCGCTCACCTATTACGGCCGGTGGACCTACAAGTTCGAGGAAGCCGCTCGGCAGGGCGCCGCCGGCGCGCTGTTGATTCACACCGACGAGTCGGCCACCTATCCCTGGCAGGTCGTGCAGTCGTCGTGGACGGGCACTCAGTACTCATTGCCGCCTGCTGAGGGTGTGCCGTCGCTGGGTATCAAGGCGTGGATCAGGAATGACGCGGCAAAGGATCTCGTCAAGCGAGGCGGCCAGGATCTCGATCAGCTGCGTGCGGCGGCCGTGAAGCGTGGCTTCAAGGCGGTTCCGCTGAACCTGCGAGCCGCGGCCACGCTTCAACAGAAGTCCGCGCGTAAGACGTCCCCGAATGTCATCGGCGTGCTCAAAGGCGCCAACGAACGACAGGCCGTGGTGTTCACCTCGCATTACGACCACTTCGGCACGCGGGACCCTCAGGCTGCGGACAAACCTGACACAGATCGCATCTTCAACGGCGCGTACGACAATGCATCAGGCTGTGCAGGCCTGCTGATGATCGCTCAGTCGATGGCGCGCGCCGGCGTCAAGCCCGCCAGGTCGATGATGTTCGTGTTCACGACGGCTGAGGAATCTGGCTTGCTCGGCGCCGAGTATTTCGCGCAGCACTCGCCAATCCCGATGGACCAGATTGCGGCCAACATCAACGTTGACGGCATCAATTACCTGGGCCGGACGAGCGACATCGTGCTGCTTGGTGCCGATCGATCGACGCTCGGTCCTATGGCCGAAGCGCTGGTGAAGGAACGTGGCCGGACATTGGGGGCGGATCAGCATCCCGAGCGCGGGTATTTCTTCCGTTCGGACCATTTCCCGTTCGCGAAAGCCGGAGTGCCCGCGCTGTCGATCAGCGAGCCGCGGGACTTTATCGGCCCGAACGCGGCGGAGTTGAAAAAGAAGCAGGAAGCCTACAACACAACCGACTATCACCAGCCAAGCGACGAGTTCGATCCAACCTGGGACTTCAGCGGGGCCGTCGAGGACATGAAGCTCCTGGCGCAACTCGCCTGGCGGATCGCCAGCCAGCAGGAGATGCCGCGCTACAACGACGGGGATCAGTTCGCCAACGCGCGCAGCAAAACGTAGGCGCGTGTGATGACAACGCTGGTTTCCCTTGCAGAGATAGAGGCCGCCGCGGCGCGTATTCGCCCGGCGGCCCGCGTCACGCCACTGATTGAAGTGCCGTGGCCGGTTGTCCTGCCGTCCACGACAACCCCGGCCTCTTCCGGCCTGAGCGACGGGCCACGCACCCAAGTCGAAGGCAGTCCCGCGACAAGTCCTGGAGGCAGGCTCTTCCTCAAGTGCGAAAGCCTGCAGCCCATGGGCGCGTTCAAGATTCGCGGCGCGTACAACATGCTCGCGCAACTGTCTCGAGACGACTTGAGGCGCGGCGTCATCACCTATTCGTCCGGCAATCATGGTCAGGCTGTCGCGCTGGCTGCACGTGAACTTGGCGCTCCGGCTGTCATCGTGATGCCGACGACTGCGCCGAAGGTGAAAGTGGAAGGGGCGCGAGGTTTTGGTGCGGAGGTCACGTTTGCCGGCACGACCTCGATGGATCGCAAGGTGCGCGCCGAGGAGATCGCCGCGGAGCGAAATCTGACCATCGTGCCGCCGTTCGATCATCCGATGATCATCGCGGGGCAGGGGACAGTTGGTTTGGAAATCCTGGATCAGTGCCCGGACGTCGGGACGGTCCTCGTGGAGATTGGCGGCGGCGGCCTGAGCTCGGGTGTGGCAGCGGCCATCAAGCGGCGCGCTCCGCACGTGCGGGTCATCGGCGTCGAGCCGACGGGCGCGGCGAAGATGAAAGCGTCGCTCCAGGCGGGTGCTCCGACCACGCTCGACCGGACTGCCAGCATTGCCGATGGATTGCTGACGATCCGGCCCGGGGACCTGACCTTTGCACATGTGCGGGCATTTGTCGACGATGTCGTGACTGTGTCGGACCAAGACATGATTCGCGCGATCCGGTGGTTGTTTCGTTACGCGCGGCTCGTCGTCGAACCCAGCGGATCGGTTACGACGGCGGCGCTGATGTGCGGGAAAGGCGGGGTGGACCCGTCCGGCGGTTCGGTAGTGGCCATCGTGAGTGGCGGCAACGTCGAGCCCGAAAAGTTCGCTGAGTACATTACGCAAGGGTGATCTGTGATCTGGTGATCTGGTGATCTGGTGATCTGTAGCGGGCGGACGGGGTCAGCGAATGAAACAGCGCATTCCGTCAACCCGACGCCCAGAGGAGCGAGCTGCAGGGCGGCAGCGCGACAAATTGGTCGCGCAGGTCCGGCGTCGTCTGGAGCAGACCAGCTGGCGGCTTCACCTCTGCGTCATCATCACGCTCGCAGGGCTCGCCGCATTCCTTACCTCGTTCGTTGCCCTTCGGCTCGGCCTCTCATCAATGGCCTTGCGCTATCCCATGGCCGTACTCGGCGGCTACCTGGCCTTTCTCGGACTCATTCGCGGATGGATTGCATGGCAGCGACGCGCGCTCGAAACGGTACGCGACGTCGCAGGGGACCTGGTGTCCAGCATCGATCCTGGCGACGTCAATGTGCCGCGCGGATCCGTGCTCTCCGAACCGTCATTCTTTAGCGGCGGGCGCAGTGGGGGCAGTGGTGGTGGCGGCAGCTGGGCGAGTGCGTCTTCAACGGGGCGTTCGACCGGTGCGTCGCCGGGAATCGATGTCGGTCCCGATCTCGATGAGCTGTGGCCGCTTGCTGTTGCTGTCGCCTGCGCCCTTGGCGGACTCATCGCTGTGATGTATGTGATATCCACGGCGCCGGTCCTTCTGAGCGAAGTCGCGCTCGACGCTGCGATCGTGTCTACACTGTACGGGCGACTTCGCAAGCAGGACATGTCGCATTGGGCTGTTACGGTACTGCGGCGCACATGGGTCGCAGCGCTTGTGATCATGGCACTGGCGGCGGTCGGCGGCTATGCGCTCGAACGGGCGGCGCCCGAGGCCCAATCCATCGGCAGCGTCGTACGCGCGCTGCGCGACTGACGACATGAGGGACTGACGACATCAGGGGGACTAACCCAACCTCTCCCCAGTCCCGTCAGAGACGGTCAGTCTCGCCCGTCCAGGATGGCTCGCGCGTGCTGGATCGCCCGATCGAGATCCGTGACGAGCCCATCCAACTGCAACTCATACACGGCTCTCAAGATTTCACCCATGGTCGGCCCCGGCTGCACGCCGAGCTCGAGGAGATGCCTGCCCATCAGAATCGGCGTCGGCGGCTTGTGCTCCACACCAAGCGCTCGTGCGCGTTCCAGGAACCAGTCCATCGCCGAACAGTCGAACGCGCCGGTGCGCCCGAGGCAGTCGGCCTTCGCGATGCGCGCCAGCAGTTCCAAATCCACCTTGAGAGCAAGACGACGGAAGGCGCCATCGGTCAGCTCGTCACGCACCTTGTAGAAGGCGCCGGGCTTGAGGTGATGCGCGGTCAGCCCGAGGACTTGCGTGCGGACGTCGAAGCCGTCGAGCGAGTGGACGTTGAGCCGATCCAGTACGCGGGTTGCCGGCTCCACGCCTGCCTCTTCGTGACCGAGCGACCGGATGCGCCCGTCGATCACGGCGGTTGTCGCGGGCTTGCCCAAATCGTGGCAGACGGCGCCGAGCATCACGCTCGCACGCCGCGGACGATCGAGGTCGTCGTTCCGCTCTCGCGCCTGGTCGATCACCATCAGCGTGTGCGTCCACACATCGCCCTCGGGATGCCAATCGGGTTCCTGCGGGCAATCGATCAGCGCGTGCATCTCGGGCAAGAGGACGGACGTCACGCCCAGCTCGCGCGCAAGCGCAAAGCCGATTGAGGGACGCATGGCTGCCAGCAGCAGTTTTTCGAACTCACCCCACACACGTTCAGGCGGCAGATCGTCCAGTGGAATGTTTCTGCAGATGTCCTTTGTCGCCTCCTCAGCCGTCAACTCGAACCGCGCAGCCAGCTGCAGTGCGCGCAACACACGCAAGGAGTCGTCAGCGAACGTCTCCGGATCCACGACCCGCAGGATCCGGTGGGCGAGGTCGTTGCGGCCGCCGACCGGATCCACATATTCATCGGTCAGCGGATCCCAGGAGATCGCGTTGATCGTAAAGTCGCGGCGCCGCGCCGCTTCGTCCGGCGTCATCGTCGGATCGCCGGTTACCGTGAATCCTCTGTGCCCGCGGCCGGTCTTCGACTCACGCCGCGGGAGCGACACGTCGACGTTGCCAAGCTTGTAGACGGCGAACGCCTGTCCAACGACCTCGACGCGCCCGAGCTCCCCGAGCAGCGCGCGCAGTCGCTCCTCGGGAATCGCGAACACTTCGACGTCGAGGTCCTTCGAATCGCGGCCAAGCAGCTGATCGCGGACGAAGCCCCCAACGACGAGCGCGCGCCCGCCATGGCGTTGCACGAGTTGTGCAATGGCGACGGCTTGACCGAGGATGTCGACACTCACCCCCTGATTGTCGCCGAGTCCATGCCATCGATGCACAATATGCTGACGTGACTATCCCGACGCAGTATCGCTTTGCCGACTTCGTCGTCTCCCGAACTCGGCGACAACTGCTGCAACAAGGCCGCGCCCTCCCCCTCATCCCCCGTTATTTCGACCTCCTGGTCCTTCTGATCGAACGTCGGCAGACCGCGGTCAGCCGTCGGGAGATTTTCGATCGCGTGTGGAGCGACGTCATCGTTTCGGACGGCGCATTGTCACAAGCTGTCCGCACGCTGCGCAGGACGCTCGGGGATGATTCGCGCGACCCGATGTTCATACGGACCGTCTCGCGACACGGCTATAGCTTTGTGTTTCCGGCCGTGGTGGAGGAATCGGAAAACGTTGACCGCGCGGATTCCTCACCGCCTTACACTTCGCTCCGCCAACCGGTCGAGGGGATCTCCCAATCGGTTGATGATCTGATTCAGCGGTTGGTGCGCCCAGTCCATGCATCACATGGCGATGAAGACCAGCGTGATGCTGCCGAGCAATTGCATCTTCTTGGGACGGCGGCAGCAATCGAGCGCTTGACGGCGCAACCGGGCCATGCGCGCGCGTTGGCCCTGTTGCGCGATGCCCGTTGGGACGTGCCAGGGGCTGGCGCCGTGCCGTTACTCGGACAGCCGGAGGGCTTGGCCGCAGCATGGAGTCTCATCCGTCTGCGAACGACGCAGGCTTTTCGGATGGCAGAGCGACGGTGGGCTGCGGCGGCCGCTGGAGCCGCCACTGCAGGCGCCCTCGCCGGCGGCCTTGGCGGCGTCGCCCTCGTCACGGCCGCAACCTCGGAAGCCTCTCCGACAGCCATCGGCGTGCTCATGACGATCGGCGCCGCGGCCGGATGGCTCGGTGCGTCTGGCGTTGCGGCAGGCATCGCCGCCGCCGAAGCGGTTGCGCGTTCTCGCCGCGCGGTGGCCATCGTCGCGGGCGGGGCAGCCGGAGGCTTGGCGATAGGGCTGATCGGCCATGCGGCGGTGCGCTGGACCTTGGAGGGTCTTTTTGGACTTCGTGTGCTTGCCGTTGGTGGTCCACTCGAGGGGGTGACTCTAGGGACGGCGGTTGCGCTTGGCTATGCCGCGACGACCCGGCGACCCACTGGTGGGATGGCGACGCCGGTTGGCGGCGCCCGGTGGGCAACGGCCGTCGGCGCCGCCGCCTGTTGTGCAATGGGTGGAGTGCTCCTGTCATTGCTCGATCGTCCCCTCGTAGGTGGATTGATCAATGCCATCGCACAGGCGTCGCAAGGTTCAGATATGGTGCTCACGCCACTTGGGTCGCTCGTGGGCGATCCGTCTTTCGGGCCAATACCCAAAACGCTGCTGGCGGTGCTCGAGAGTGGCCTGTTCGGATTTGGTCTGGCGTGGGGCCTGACGAGTCGGCCGGCCTCCGAATGACCGTGGCCGGGAGGCATTTGCCTCACACAAAGATGGAGGTTGCCTGGAAGGACGGAGGTTGCGCGCAAGGACGGAGGTCACCCCTGAGGACGGAGGTTGCCAGGAAGGACGGAGGTCGCCCGCGAGGACGGAGGTCGCCGCAAGGACGGAGGTCGGCGCAAGGACGGAGGTCGGCGCAAGGACGGAGGTCACCCCGGAGGACGGAGGTTGCCCGCAAGGACAGAGGTCGGGTGCCGGGGGCAGGCCGCCGCCCAGGAACCCCTGAGGACGGAGGTTCCCCGCGAGGACGGAGGTTGCCAGGAAGGACGGAGGTCACCCCGGAGGACGGAGGTCACCCGTGAGGACGGAGGTTGCCCGCGAGGACGGAGGTCACCCCCAAGAACACAGGTCGCCCACTTACCGGGACGAACCGCCATCTCACCCACTGCTCACAACTCCCTCACTTCACGCTGAGGACTCTGCCTGATGAACCTGCCATCGTGACGCTATTCCCGAGCCGCCATGCCGGCGCTCGCGGCTGCAAGGAGCGACATGATGACCGTTCGTCGGCTGTTTGCCATTGCCGTTATTTTCTGTGGGTCCGCGCTCGCGTGGTTTGTCCTCGGCTCGTCAATCGTCATCAGAACTGGAGAGTTCGATCATCAGATAGGGCAGGAAGTGGCCCTGCTCTGGGGAGGGCCGCACAACCAATTCGCGCCGGAAGGCTCGATCGGACGGCCCCGGGAAGTCTCCGAAACCGTCGTTGAGAGTCAGGAAGGAAAGAATGTTCGTCGGCAGGTGACCAAAACAGTCACGGACTGGCGCCCGGCTCCGATGATTTCCACACGGGCCGACGCCGTGCTCGACTTGGCGCATCGGCAGAAGGGGCTGCTTTGGTATGACACATACCAGGTGCGCTTTTCCTCGACGTATACCTTCGAGAACCCGGACACTGTGGAACGACCACTTCGTGTGACGTTCAAGTTCCCCGCCGACACCGCGATTTACGACAACTTCACGATGACCATCGACGGCACGCCCACGAATCGAAGCGGTGGCCTTGGGAAGGAAATCCAAACGATTACCGTCGTAAAGCCTGGCAGCCGCACCACCCTCGTGGTTGGATACCTGTCACGCGGCCTCGGCGAATGGCGCTACGCGTTTACGCCTTCCGGTGTCGTGGAAGTGCGCGATTTCGCCTTGTCGCTCCGCACCAACTTTCAGGCGGTGGATTTTCCCGCCGGCACGATGTCGCCCACCGAGAAAGTGGTCGACGGCAGCGGCTGGCATCTGACATGGCGCTTTGCCAACCTCGTCACGGGCCAGGCCATCGGCGTCGATCTGCCGAATCGGCTGAATCCGGGCCCGCTGGCGTCGCGCATCACGTTCTTCGCGCCGGTTTCGTTGCTGTTTTTTCTTACCGTGATGGTGATCCTCGATGTCCTCGCGCAGGATGGCCTGCATCCGATGAACTACTTTTTCATCTCGGCGGCGTTCTTCGCGTTTCATCTGCTGCTGGCCTATCTGGTCGATCACATATCCATACACGCCGCGTTTGCGATTGCGGCGGCCGTCAGCGTTGCACTGGTCGGCAGTTATCTGCGTGTGGTCGCTGGCGTTCGCGGGAAACTCTGGCCAGCCGCTGCCGCACAGGTGATTTACCTCGTCGCCTTCAGCTATGCCTTTTTCTTCGAGGGATTCACCGGCCTGACAGTGACTATCGGCGCGGTGATCACGCTGTTTGTGCTGATGCAAATGACGGCGCAAGTCAAATGGGGAGAGGTATTCGGCGGTCGAACACCCCACTCTGCTCGAGCGGACGCCTGAGCATTGGCCGCGCGCCCTGCATCGACGGTAGAATCCTACGTCGCTCTTGCAGCGAAACAATCCCCTTCGATGTGGAAACGCGACTGATGCCCGAGATGGCCGACATTGTGACCCCGCGTCTTGTCCTGCGCCTGCCACAGGCCGACGACGCGGAGCCGCTAATGGAAATCCACCAGGATCCTTACGCCGTGAAGTACATCGTCTTCGGCACGACGCCCGGCGGCCTCACCGCGGCCTGGCGCAATGTTGCCATGATGCTTGGCCACTGGCAGCTTCGAGGCTATGGGCAGTGGACGGTGGTGGAAAAAACCAGCGGCGAGGTGATCGGCCGAGTCGGTTTGTGGCATCCGGAGGGCTGGCCCGGGATCGAGCTTGGGTGGATCATTCGCCGCTCTCGCTGGAATCACGGCTTTGCGACCGAAGCGGCACGCGCTGCGCTCGACTGGACATGGCAACGCGTCGGGACCGATCGCGTGATTAGTCTCATTCAGCCTGACAACGCGCCGTCCATTCGCGTCGCGGAGAAAATTGGTGAACGCTTCGAGCGACACGATTCGATGAACGGCTCGGAGGTACTCGTCTACGGCGTTCGGCGGCACGCCACAACCGGCGATGAAGAACCGGATCCCGGTTACCGGGGACCGGAGACCGGCGACCGAAGACCGAAAACCGATGACCAGCGACCGATGGCCGCGATACCCGCCGCCGTGACCATCCGTCCCGCGAGTGAGGCAGACTTCGAAGAGATGTGGCCGATCTTTCGCGCCATCGTGGACGCGGGTGAGACGTATGCCTTTGCTGCGGACACGCCATACGCTGATGCGTGTGCCTACTTCTTTGGTCCAGACATTCGGACTCACGTCGCGGAGGCAGACGGGCGAATCGTCGGCTTCTACAAGCTGATCGCGAATCGCCTTGATCGTGGCGACCACGTCGCAAACGCCTCCTTCATGGTGGCGCCCTGGTTCAGCGGTCGCGGGGTTGGGCGGCAACTCGGCGTGCACTGCCTGCGCGAAGCCAAGCGAGCCGGTTTCCAGGCTATGCAGTTCAACTTCGTCGTCAGCACCAACACAGTGGGAGTGGAGCTCTGGAAACATCTCGGCTTCGCCATCGTCGGAACGCTGCCGAAGGTCTTTCGACATCGAACACTCGGCGACGTCGACGCCTATGTCATGTATCGGTCACTCGACACGGTAGAGGGTGTGCCTGATGAACGGTGACGTCACGGTCGCCGACGTCATCCGCGGCCTGAGGAAGCTTCACATGGAGAAGGACGTCGGCATTGGTGGCTTGTTCTTTCGGGCGCGCGATCCCAAGGCGCTCGGCCGATGGCACGAGCAGCATCTCGGCATCACACTGACGCCCGGCAATTACGAGGACCTCCGTGGTTCCAGGCCGGTGGCGCCACGGTCTTCGAACCCTTTCCGATGACGACGGACTACTTCGGAAAGGACGACCGCGTATGGATGGTCAATTTTCGCGTGCGCGATCTCGATGCGATGGCGTCGCAACTCAGTGCGGCAGGCAGCGCCGTCGAGATCGATCCGAAGGAATATCCCAACGGACGGTTTGCGCGAACGCATGACCCCGAAGGCAATCCGATTGAACTGTGGGAGCCTGCCGGTCCATACGCGGGTGATCGGAAATGAGAGGCCAACGCTACATCGCCTTTCTTCGCGCCATCAATGTCGGCGGGCGTGTGGTGAAGATGGTCGCGCTCAAGGCGCTCTTCGAGAAGATGGGATTCGACGATGTCGCCACGTTCATCGCCAGTGGCAATGTGATCTTCACAACCAGTGCGAAAGACGTGGCCAGACTCGAGAGCTCGATCGAGCGAGCGCTCCAAGGCGCCTTGGGATATCGGGTGGTGCCATTCCTGCGAACGCCAGACGAGATCCAAGCTGTCGCGACGTACGATCCGTTTGGCAAGCCCGTGCCGCAGGGAGGCAGATTGTTCGTAGGGTTTCTTCGTTCGATACCGACACTCCACACGCGCAGAAACGTTGCGGCATTGAGCACGCCTTCCGATGAATTTCTGGTGAAGGGCCGCGAACTCTACTGGCTCTGCGCGACGCCATCAATGCAGTCACTGGCGTCCGGTGCGGTGCTGGAAAAGACTCTCGGTGGGCCCGCCACTCTCCGCAGCGTCAACACTGTTCGGCGGCTGGCGTTGAAGTATCCTTCGACTTGATGATGAGCCCCACTATGCCGACAAACCGCCTTGGAATCCTGGTCTATTCGGCCGTGCTTCTGACCATCGGCGCTAGCCTCGGTCGATTGACCGAGACGCCGGCAACGCTTGACGCCCAGTCGAAGACCCGGGTGTTTGAGCTTCGGACCTACACGGCGCCGGAAGGCAAGCTTGGCGATCTCCACAAGCGCTTTCGCGACCACACCATGCGAATCTTCGAGAAGCATGGCATGACGAACGTCGGCTACTGGAGCCCGCAGGACGCCCCCTTGTCGCAGAACACCCTGATCTATGTGATTGCCCATCCCAGCCGCGAAATGGCGAAGGCCAGTTGGGATGCGTTTCGCAACGATCCAGAATGGAAAAAAGTGGCGAGCGAGTCCCAGGTGAGCGGCCCCATTGTCAGCAAGGTGGAATCGGTGTTCCTTGATGCCACCGACTACTCACCGATCAAATAGTGGGGCCGGCGGCAGCAGGATTCTGCTTGCCAGCGACTCGAACATGGAGAGGGAGACAGTCGATGACCCACACCTATGAATCGCTGAAGAGGATGACCATCGCGCAACTGCGCGACATTGCCAAGGATCTACAACACGACGCAGTGCAGGGGTTTACGCAGATGAACAAGGATCATCTGCTACCCGCACTGTGCACGGCGCTCGGGATTGATGCGCACGAGCATCACGCGGCACATGGCGAGATCAAGGCCGCCGCAAAGACGAAGATGCGCGAGCTCCGCGCCAAACGCCAAGAGGCGATTGAAGCCCACGACCACGAAGCGCTCAAGGCGATTCGCCGGGAGTATCACCAACTGAATCACAAGCTTCGCGTGGATGCGCACAGGCCGTCCTGAGTGGCAGCGCGGCCTCTCGTTGCAGCAATCCTCATCGTGCTCGACGCGACACTGGCGGGATCGGCTCGCCCGGATTCCGCTTTTTTTATCGAGGCCCAGCCCCGATTGACACTCGACTACGCGGCGATGGCACGGAGGCTCGTCCAGCAACTTACGCTCAAGCCTGGAGAGGGCGTGGTGTCGGTTGCGCATCCCGGCCACTTCGATGAGCTCATGCCGCATGTCCGTTACGAGGTCATGCAGGCTGGCGGCATCGATCTGGGCGTCGTCGATGTGCTCGAGGAGCCGGTGCCCTCGGTGTTTGATCCAGCAGTGTTGCAGAAGAGTGCGCGCGAGGCTCGACCGCACTACAAAACGATGTTCCGCGACGTGGATGCCGCAATCATGATGCCCGGGGCGAACACGTCGCATCCCGCGTATCAGGCGATGCAGGACTTGCTGCAGGACGACCTGAAAGAGCGTCGCGGCAGGCGGACGATTCATTTCCACTGGGTTGAGGGTGCGAGCGCGTATCCGATTGCAGGACAGCCCCTTCCCAATCGTGTGGCGATTGACGCGACCTATCAGCGGGCCCTCCTCGAAACAGATTACAAGGGACTTGCTGCCGTTCAGCGTCGCTTCGCCGCGGCACTGAAGACGGGCGAGGTCCACATCACGTCTCCGGGCGGCACTGACCTGCGATTCCGAACAGAGAATCGGCCTGTGAGCGTTCAGGATGGCGATGCGTCGGCCGCGCGCGCGGCCGCCGGTGTCGTGCTCATCGATAAGGAAATCGAGTTGCCGGCTGGCGCCATTCGCGTCGCACCCATTGAAGCAAGCGTCGAAGGCGTGATCGTCTTTCCACCGTCGCAGTGGGACGGTCGCCCGGTCGAGGGCCTCAAGCTGCGCTTTACGCGAGGGCGCGTCGTCGAGGTGACGGCGACGAGAGGAAAGGACGCCGTAGAGGCCGAAATGCAGAGGGCCGGCGACGCCGGTCGGGCATTCCGCGAGTTCGCGCTCGGATTCAATCCGCTTCTCGCGGTCCCGGATCGCGATCCGTGGATTCCGTACTACGGCTATGGATCGGGAGTTGTGAGGCTGTCGCTCGGAGACAATTCCGAGCTCGGAGGGGCGGTCACGGGTGGGTATGTCCGGTGGAACTTCTTTCCTGATCTCACGGTCACTGTTGGATCCACTACATGGGTTCGTGACGGTCGGATGTAGTTGACGCCACATGGATCCCACCGTTCGCCTTCTCAAACAGCTCGTCGCCATCGATTCCGTGAACCCATCGCTCGTGGCCGGAGCGGCCGGCGAAGCCGACATCGCCCGCGCGCTGATCGCCGAGCTTCGCAGCATTGGCTTGGAAACCCATCTGCAAGAGGCTGCCCCCGGCCGGCCGAATGTGATCGGCGTGCTGGAGGGACGTGCCCCCGGACGCTCGCTTATGTTTTGCGGTCACACCGACACCGTCGGCGTGGCCGGCATGACGCGGCCATTCGATGCCGCCGAGCGCGAGGACCGTGTGTATGGTCGCGGGTCGCAGGACATGAAGAGCGGCGTGGCCGCCATGATCGGCGCGGCACGCGTGATCGCGGAGTCTGGCGGGCTTGCGGCTGGGCGCCTGGTGATCGCGTGCGTGGTCGACGAAGAGCACGCCAGCATCGGCGCAGAGGCCCTTGTCACCAAATGGCGTGCAGACGGTGGTGTCGTCACCGAACCTACCGAACTTGCCGTGGCGGTTGCTCACAAGGGTTTTGAGTGGGTTGAGATTGAGACGGAGGGTCGCGCCGCCCATGGCAGCCGCCCGCGCGACGGACGCGACGCGATACTCCGCATGGGACGCGTACTGGGCGAGCTCGAAACGCTCGATCGCCAGCTGCAAGCGGGCCGCGCGCACCCGCTGGTTGGGTCGGCGTCGCTGCACGCCTCGCTGATAGAAGGCGGACGCGAGCTGAGTAGCTATCCGGATCGCTGCGCGCTGCAGATCGAGCGTCGCACGATTCCCGGCGAGGCGGAAGGCATTGCCGGTCGGGAGGTGTCCCGAATCCTGGAGACGATACAAGCGCGCGATCCAGAGTTCAGCGCCGCCAGTCACACGCTCTTCGCGCGTGCGCCCTATGAAATTCCGCCAGATCATGAGCTGCCATCCGCCGTTGTCGCGGCCGCGGGGGGCGCGGGTGCCAACAGCCAGACGATCGGCATGAGTTTCTGGACCGACGCCGCTATTCTTGGCGCCGCAGGGATACCGTCCGTACTGTTTGGCCCGACGGGTGCCGGGTTACACGGGCTGGAGGAGTGGGTCGAGATCCGGTCAGTGCTCAAGTGTCGTGACGCGCTGGTAAATCTGGTTCGAGCGTGGTGCCGCTAAACAAGTCTGTTCAAGGAACACGCTCTCCAAGAACGTTCCACGGAATCGCAGAAACACGGAAACAAAAGGGGTCCGTGATTCGGTGCTTCCGCGCGCCGTACGTGGACCTAAGTCAATTTCAGCAGCGCCTGGCTCGAGACCAGCATTCACAAATGGGCCCTCAGCGGTTCGTGCATGCGACGGCCGTGAGTGAGTGACATCAGCACCACGTCCGACGTGACCGGCGCGCGGCGGAAGGCGTCCACGCCAATCGCATCGGCAATCGCGTTCAACACCGCACCGTAACCGGCGCCTACAGGCGGCTCGCCGACGCCCCTGGCCCCGACCGGCGTCTCTGGATCGGGAATTTCGAGCGCCACCGCGTGCATTGTCGCGGGAACATCCAGGATCGTCTGCGGCCGGCTGTTGTAGAAACGCGACGACAACGACAACCCGTAGTGCGGGTCATACACGATTTTCTGATGCAGGGCGTGCGCGATGCCAAGACAGCACCCGCCGTTGATTTGGGCAACGAGACTGCGCGGGTTGATAACCGTGCCGACGTCGGCGACGCCGAGGTAGTCCACGAGTTTCACAGTACCCGTTTCGACATCCACTTCGACTTCGGCGAACCCGGCGACGAACGAATAGGTGTCGCCGTCGCGTGGGTGAGTGTCCTTGGCAACGCCCATCAGACCGAGCCCCGCTAACGCGGTCGCGGCGGTCTTGGTCACGGCGTGGATGTCGGCTGGCAGCTCGTGACCGTCATAGCGGCCCCCGAGCGCGATGGCGCGCTTCGCGGCGTCAGCGTATGACATACCGCGCGCCGGAGATCCTTTGCGAAACACGCGCTGGCCCCCCAGCTCGTAATCAGCCGGAGTCCCACCGAATGTCTGAGCGGCGATCTCCTGCAGCTTACGCCTGGCATCCATCGCGCCCGCATAATTCGCTCGCGTCATTGCGTGCGTCGTCTGGCTGCCCACCGACATGCAGCTCCAGGGCAGGCTTTTGCTCGTGTCGCCCCAAACGACTTCGACCTGTTCCCACGGCATCACGAGGATGTCGGCGGCCACCCGCGCGAGATCGATGACCGAATGCGTGCCGAGATTGCCCACTCCCGACTGGACGTAGAGCTTGCCATCCGGGCGAATGGTCATCAAACCGTCGTAACCGATGGATCCGGCGCCGTGCGGTCCGATCGCGACACCTACGCCGCGGATCTTCGATCCCTGGCGCTGACCCGCACGCGCCACCCGCGTCTTCCAGTCGAAGAGCTCTGCTCCGCGATCGAGCGCGTCTTTCACAAACGCGCTGGTGATGTGTCGACGTTGGCCATTCGCGCCTGGTGCGCCGTAGGTCGCCTTGCCTTCGGGCGAGTTGATACGGCGTATCGCGATCTGATCGAGGCCGAGCTGCTTGCCGGCCTTCGTGATCACGGGCTCGATGATGCCATTGGCCTGCATCGGACCGGGGGATCGCTGCTGCGTGCGTGGCGGCGTGTTGGTGAGTACGTTGACCGCCCGCCAACGCATCGCGAGCGGCTGCCAAATGAGCGAGGCCGCGTTGCCCGCGGATCGGTGATCACCCATCGGGCCGTAGGGACCGTTGTCCTGGACGATGAAGAGATCGAGCGCTGTAATCCGTCCGTCTTTGCGGAACCCGATTCTCGCGCGTCCGGTCATGTTCGTGCGCGCGCGCCCGATGTAGCTTTCTTCCTCGCGGCTGATGCGCATCATCACGGGCCGATTGGCCTTCTTCGAGAGGAGTGCGGGAATGGCCATCGACACGGAGCCACCCCCCTTGCTGCCGAATCCGCCGCCGCAATACTCGCTGATGAGGACAACCTGCGACGGCTCGACGCCAACCCAACGGGCGACGTTGTCCACCGTGCGCACGACACTCTGTGTCGAGCAGTGCAGATAGAGCTTTCCGTTCTGCCAATACGCCATCGCGCTGCGCGTTTCCAGCGGATGATGGCCAGTGGACTGGACCACGAAGGTCTCGTCGAGCACCAGGTCCGCCTTCTGGAAGCCGGCTTCGAGATCGCCGAAGGCCCACTCTTCGGTGGCCTTGCCCATGGGCAGGCGACCGTCGGCGGCGTCCGCAAAATCTGCCTCGGTCCACTTCAACTGTTGGATGGACGGACGCGGGGGTTCGCCGGGAGCGGGCGGCGCGGGCGGCGCCCACACATTACCCTCGGTTCGGGCGTTGGGGCCATCGGGGCGCAAGCTGTCGAGTGGATCGACAACAAACGGGAGCGGTTCGAGGTCGAGCGCGATCAACTCGACCGCTTCCGCCGCCGTGTACTCGTCGACCGCAGCCACTGCGGCTATCGGCTCTCCGCCGTAGAGGGGCTCGTTGGTCAGTGCGCGCTCGGCGCCACGAAGGTCCGGCAGGTCGTCGGCGGTCAGAATCGCTTTCACGCCGGGCAACGCAAACGCGGCACGGGTGTCGATGCGGCGCACTCGTGCGTGCGGCCGCGGACTCAGCAACAGCTTGCAGAAAAGCATGCCCTCGGCGCGAAAGTCCTCCGCGTAGCGGGCACGGCCTGTCACTTTGGCCATGAGATCCGGCGTCGTGTAGTTCGTGCCAACGAGTGGATTCGCCACGGGTCGCCTCTTTCGAGCGAATGTAGACAGGAGCGGGGGCGGAGTCAAACGAATTGCCCATGAACGGGTGAAACTGACAAGTTCCAACTTCCAAGCTCAAACCGACGAAAGCAGCTGCTCAGCAATTGTGAGTTCTAGACCTTTGACCCTGTCGCGTGTAACTTTGCGCCAGACCAGACAATGATGCGAATCGCAGGCGGAGCCCTGGTCGCGTTGCTGCTGTCGGGCGCGGTGTGGGCCCAAAGCGAGAGCCTCGACTACGACGGTCGCTTCACGTTCACCCGCATCCGCTACGGCTCAAACTGGGGCCGCGGCGGCGGTAGCTGGGCCCACGACTATCCGCGCGCGGATCGTCACCTCCCGAACATCCTGGCCGAGCTCACCACGATGCGACTGCGGCTGGACGGGAGCAACGTTTACGATCTGGACGACGACGCGATCTTTCAGAATCCGATCATTTATATCTCCGAGCCCGGGTTCTGGTCGGTCACCGAGGGCGGAGCCGCCAACCTGCGTGCGCACCTGTTGAAGGGTGGATTCGTCATCTTCGACGACTTCGAGGGCGAGGCACAGTGGGACAACATGGCGCAGCAGATGGCGCATGTGTTACCGGAGCTGCGCTTCATTCAGATTGACGTGCGCCATCCCATCTTCCATTCCTTCTTCGAAATGAAGACCATCGACTTTCCACACCCGCTCGTGAACGTAATGCCGACCTACTATGCGATGTTCGAACAGAACGATCCGACCAGACGCATTGTGGCGCTCGCCAACTACAACAACGATCTGGCGGAGTATTGGGAATGGTCGGCGACGGGCATGTTTCCAGTCGACTTCACCAACGAGGCCTACAAGCTCGGTGTGAACTACATCGTGTATGGCATGACGCACTAACCAGCTGCCGGCGGTGTAGAATCCGCCCGAGTGGAGGTCCTCATGAACGTCCGACACGTCGCCGCTGCCATCGTTGTGCTCGTGCTGGCTGGCTTGGGAGGCCACACGGCTCCAGCAGCCCAGGAAACGCAGCAACAGGAAGGCTCGGGTCCGCAAGGACCGGTCGTCGGGCGATCGGTTGTCGCGACGACATATGGGATCGTCGCGGCGAGCCAGCCGTTGGCTGCGCGCGCAGGGGTGCAGATCCTCGAGCGTGGCGGCAATGCAATCGACGCCGCCATCGCGGCCAACGCCACCATCGGGCTGATGGAGCCGACCGGCAACGGCATCGGCGGCGACCTCTTCATCATCTACTACGACGCGAAGACTGGCACCGTGCATGGCCTGAACTCGAGCGGCTGGGCGCCGAGCGGCCTCACCGTGGAATTCCTTTCCTCCAAGGGAATCCAAGAGATGCCTCAGCGAGGCATCCACTCAGTCACGGTGCCTGGCGTCGTCGCCGGATGGGACGCGATGCGCAGCAAGTTTGGCACCAAGCCATTCTCGGAGCTGCTCGCGCCGGCGATTTACTACGCCGAGAACGGATTTCCGCTTTCAGAGAACATCGCGCGCGGCTGGGCCAACTCGGTGAAGATGCACAGCGCGCACCCCAATTCGCGCAAGACGTATCTGATCGATGGCACGCGTGCACCAAAGGCCGGTGAAGTGTTCCGCAATCCCGATCTCGCCGGGTCGCTCCGTCTGATCGCGGAAGCGGGCCGCGATGGTTACTACAAGGGGAAGACTGCCGAAGCGATTCTGACCATCTCGCGCGAGCAGGGGGGCGCCATGACGGCGGCCGACCTCGCGGAGTTCCAGCCGGAGTGGGTCACGCCGATCAAGACGAGCTATCGCGGCTGGAACGTCTATGAGATTGGACCCAACACGCAGGGCATCTCAGCCCTGATGATGCTGAATCTGATGGAGCAATATCCGCTCGGCGACTACGGCTTCCACAGCACCAATGCCTTGCACGTGATGATCGAGGCGAAGAAGCTCGCGTACGCGGACATGTTGCGTTATGTCGGCGACCCGAAGTTCTCGCGGATCCCCGTGGAGGCGCTGCTGAACAAGACGCGCGGCGCCGATCGCGCGAAGCTGATCAATCCTGCGAAGGCGGCCTGCGAGGTAGAACCGGCGAAGCTGCCGGGCATCACCGATGCTCAGGGTAGCGACACCATCTATATGTCGGTGATAGACCAAGAAGGCAACATCGTCTCGCTCATCCAGAGCAACTACAGCGGCTTTGGCTCCGGTCTAGTCCCGCCCGGCACCGGGTTCATGCTCCACAATCGCGGTGGACTCTTCACGCTCGAGAAGGGTCATCCGAATACGCTCGCGCCGCGCAAGCGGCCCCTACATACGATCATTCCCGCGTTCATGGAAAACGGTGAGCAGCGGATTGGCTTCGGCATCATGGGTGGCTGGAACCAGGGACAGGCACATGCCCAGTTCGTGGCCAACATCGTCGACTACGGCATGACCATCCAGCAAGCCCTCGAGGCGGGCCGATTCACCAAGGGCAGCTTCGACGGGTGCGATGTCTCGATCGAAGTGTTGGTCCCGGAGACAGTGCGTGCGGATTTAAAGGCACGCGGTCACGAGATTCGAGTCGTCGGCGCGCGAAGCGGCTCGTTCGGGTACGGTCAGGCTGTGATGAGCGGGCGTGGCGGCGTCCACTTCGGCGCGTCGGAGCCGAGGCACGACGGCGCCGCCGTGCCGCAGGCGCCTCCGGTGTTCGACCCGCCAATTCGCAAATGACAGACTAGCCATTGCGGGCCGCGAGTTCGGCGTACGGAGCGATCTCCATGGCCAAGGAAAGCACCGTGCGAAACGAGATCAACCGACGTGAGTTCGGGGCGATGGTGGCGGGGGGTGCGATGGCCGTCGGCCTTCGCGCCGAGGGCACAGAGATCGTGCAGGGTGCCATTGACGTCGTGCCACTCTACAAGCGCGCGATTGTCATCGACGCGCTCGCCAACCCAGGATCGATGAACGTCTCCTGGCCGCCGCGCGGGCCGCTGTCACAGAAGCAGCGTGACGCGATCGCGACCTCGGGCATCACCGCCATCAACGTCACGGTCAGCGCCGATACGTTCGAAGCCACGACCCGCACCATGGCTCTCTGGACCGGCGAGGTCGATCGCTATCCGACACTGCTGTCCATCGTCAGGCGCTACGGCGACATCGCCCGGGCCAAGAAGGACAACACGCTTGGCCTCATCCTGGGTTTTCAGAACACCGAGATGCTGGAGCGCGACCTGTCGCGGCTCGAGACGTTTCATCGGCTCGGCGTTCGTATCATTCAGCTCACCTACAACGACCGAAACATCATTGGCGACGGCTGCCTGGAACCAGGCGACGCTGGATTGAGCGCGTTCGGGCGTCAGGTCGTCGCACAAATGAACACGCTCGGCGTTGCTCTGGATCTCAGCCACTGTGGCACGCAAACGACGGCTGACGGCATCGCGGCGTCGACAAGGCCGCCGCTCATCACACACAGCGGGTGTCGCGAGGTCTATCGACATCCCCGCAGCAAGGAAGATCGCGAACTGAAGGCCATGGCCGACAAGGGCGGGGTGCTTGGCATCTACTTCATGCCATTCATCGGTCAGGGCACCGGCGCGCCAACCGTGGACATGCTGATGCGGCAGATCGATCACGCATTGAAGGTGTGCGGCGTGGACCACGTTGGCATCGGCAGCGATCTGAGCACGACGCCGATCGAGGAAACCCCGGAGTACCTCCGCGAGCACAAGTCATTTGTTGGGACCCGGGCATCACGCGGCATCTCGGCCCCTGACGAGATGCGACCGCTCTTCATCCCTGAGCTCAACAACCCCCGACGAATCGAAGGAGTCGCCGCAGCCATGGCCAAGCACGGACATTCAGCGGCGGTGATCGAGAAAGTGATTGGTGGAAACTTCCACCGAGTCTTGAAGGACATTTGGGTCGTCTAGACTCGCGGGACTAACCAGCCTCCGCCAAGGCTACGGCGGTCCGCCGAAGCGTTCTGCGAAGGCGGAAGTCCCGCGCTACGGTTGTTCTCTGAAGATCCCCCTCAGGACGAACCCCACATTCGCCGGGCGCTCACCAAGACGACGCATGAAATAGGGGAACCACTGTTTGCCGAACGGCACATAGATGCGCATCCGATAGCCCTCCGCCGCGAGCGACGTCTGAAGATCGCGGCGGATGCCGTACAGCATTTGAAACTCGAAGCGGTCTTTCGAGTACCCCTTTTCCGCGACGTACGCTTTGGTGGCATCAATCATCGCCGGATCGTGCGTAGCGATCGCAGGATAGGTGGTCTCATCAATCAGCAGTTTCATCAGATTCACGAACGCGTCATCCACCTCGCTTTTCTTTTGATACGCAACTGTCTTCGGTTCCTTGTAAGCGCCTTTCACCAGGCGAATCCGCCCCCCGATGGCCGCGACCCGTTTGACGTCTTCTTCACTGCGCATCAAATACGACTGCACAACGACGCCGATATTGCGGTAACCCTGACCCCACAACGTGGAAAATACCTGCAGAGTAACGTCGGTATAGGGCGAGTTCTCCATGTCGATCCGCACGAAGAACCCGTGCTCGGTGGCGGGATCGAGAATCCGGCGCAGGTTGTCAACACAGGTGGCCCGATCGACGTCGAGGCCCAGTTGGGTCAGTTTCACAGAGACATTGCGCTCGATGCCCGACGCGACGATCGCCTGAAGGATGCCAAGATATTCGCGCGTGGCGGCATCTGCCTCCTGCATCGTCTTGACGCTCTCACCGAGGTAGTCGAGCGTCAGCAGCAAGCCGCGATCGGCGATCGTGCGGACCGCTGTGATCGCTTCGTCGATCGATTCTCCCGCGATAAATCGGCGGGCGAAGCCCCGTTCCGACGCCATACCGTATCGAGATGCGAGACGTTGCAGAACCCGGATTTGCGCGAGTGAGTGAAAAAAGGCCTTGGATGCCGCGTCAATCATCAGTGCGTCAGGCCGTCGGGAGAGAGCAGGTGCTGAATGGACCGGCCGTAATAGCGCAGGACATTGCGTTCCCGCACCCGGAAGCGGCCGTCCTCAATCACGATGATCCCGCGTGCCTCGAACGGTTCGGCTGCCGCCTCCACGGCTTCCTCCCCGCTTGCAACCGAGAGATTCGCGCCGACCGCCCGCAGCGCATCCAGCGTCGAGTCAATGCGCCCGATGAGCTCGCGGCGCTCGATCGACGGTCGCATCGCCGACGCCACCAGCGCAGTCGGTAACACTTTGTAGAGCCGCCCAATGGCCGTGCGCACAAGGTGCGAGAGGTCCAGAATCGACCGTCGCGACGAGGGATCGTAGGCCTCGGTCGGGATCGGCCGGCCGAAGGTGACGAACGCCCGGCTCCGATAGCCAACGGCGAAGCGGACCATCTCGGCAAGCTCGCGGCTGAACGGTCGCTGCCGCCGCTTGATTTTCTGGCGCGACAGGATGTGATCCTCGAGGACCAGGTCGTAGGCGATCGCGGTCGGAAGAATCACCAGATTCTGCACGTCCGAATGCAGGCATGCGCTGAACAGACCGACTTTGCTCGATTTCAGTTCTCCGCTGTAGCTGCGGCCGCCCTCTGGATAAAAGAACAGGTCATGCTTGTGCAGCAGCTCGCCGACATAGGCCTTCAGCGTGATGAGATACGCGGGATCCTTGGTGTGGCGCCGGATTGGCAGTGCGCCGGTCACGTACTTGTGTATGAAGCCGAGCGGCCCGCCAAACAGGTTGATGCCGGCGGCGATGATCGGCGGTCGGATCCCCGCGTCGTCGAGCACCAGTGGCTCCACGAGATAATCGGTGTGGCTGCGGTGATTCGAGGCGTAGACGATCCGATGGCGCTTGGCGGTCTCGACCGCCGTGCCGACGTTTTCGCCGACGCGCTCGATCTTGCGCAGGATGGGGTACAGCGGATATTCGAGGGCGCGATATAGCTCGTAGCGCTGTGTCGTTCGCAGCTCTTCGAGAATGGTAATGACGCGCTCGCGTGCAGCGTCCCCGCTCAAACCGTGGCTGCCTGAGAGATACCGCGCGACTTCCTCGCGGGCGAGCACGGCGTCGGTCAGTTCGTCTGTCAAACGGTTGGAATATAGCACGTCGGATCCCGGCCGACGGCTCCAGCGAGATGTCCGGCGGCGACTGGTTGCACGTGGCTTCACAGGCACGGACTCACGATTCACGACGACGACACGTGGCGCACGATGGCGTCCGTGAACCGCGTGGTCGTTGCGGTCCCCCCGAGATCCGCGGTACGCGCTGAACCGTCCGCCAGTGCACCCCAGAGCGCCCTCGTGACGCGCCCTGCCTTTTCACCTTCATCGAGGTGATGCAACATCAGCACCGCCGACAAGAGCAGTGCCGTCGGATTGGCCTTGTCCTGTCCGGCAATGTCTGGCGCCGTGCCATGCACGGCCTCGAAGACACCCACACCGTTTTCGCCGAGATTCGCGGCGGGCACGACGCCAAGCCCCCCGACGAGTCCCGCACACAAATCAGACACGATGTCGCCATAGAGATTCGGCAGGAGCAGGACGTCGAGGTGTTCGGGATGCATCACCAGATGCATGCACGCCGCATCCACAATCAGCTCGTCGTACTGAATCTCGGGATATTCGCGAGCGACGGTGCGTGCGCACTCCAGAAACAGGCCATCACTGAGCTTCATGATGTTGGCCTTGTGCACGGCGGTCACGCGCTTGCGTGTGTGACGCCGCGCGTACTCGAACGCAAACCGTGCGATGTTGGTCGAGGCCTCTTTCGTAATGATCTTCAGGCTTTCGACGACGCCAGGCACGACGATGTGCTCGAGCCCCGCGTAGAGGTCCTCGGTATTCTCACGCACGATGACGAGGTCGACGTTCTGAAAGCGTGACGGGACAGAGGGGAGGTTCCAGACGGGCCGCAGATTCGCGTAAAGATCGAGGGCCTTACGCAGCCCCACGTTCACGCTGGTAAAACCGTCGCCGATCGGGGTGGTAATAGGGCCTTTGAGGGCGACCTTGTTCTTCCGGATCGAGTCGAGCAGCGGAACAGGCAGGGTCGTGTTGTAGTCCTTCAACGCCCCGGCCCCCGCACTGAATGTCTCCCACTCTGCGTCAAAGCCGACCGCCTCCAGCACACGCAGCACTGCGCGGGTCACTTCGGGGCCAATGCCGTCACCAGGAATCAGCGTGATGCGTCGGCTCATGACTGCGGAAACCTTTTCGCGAGCAGTGCCGCGACAGATTCCAGCAGCTCCCGATCGGCGGGACCGAACGCCGCCTTCTTGTCGCTGTCGATGTCGATCTCACCAAGGACGTCCGACCCGCGCATGATGGGGACGACGATCTCCGATCGCGTCTCGAGGCTGCACGCGAGATACCGGGGATCGGCGTCGACATCGTCCACGATCACGGTCTGTTTGTGTGTCGCGGCTGCGCCGCAGATCCCCTGGTTGAGGGGAATGCGTGTATGCGGGGAAGGCTTGCCAAGAAACGGTCCCAGCACCAGGTCGGAACCGTCGAGCACGTAGATGCCGACCCAGGAATAGTCGGAGATCTGATCTTTGAGGACAGTGACCGCCTGGAGCATGGCCTCGTGATGCGATGACGCCTGCTCGATGTTCAGCTTCACGGTCTCGAGGATGTCGTCGTAGGTGGTTGCCATGGCGACGTCTCATTCCCTCGTTTCCCACGCGAGCAGCACGAGCCCTCCCACCATTGTGGCCATCACGAGTGTTGTAGACAGGCGGTGGAGGCCGTCGAATTCGACACGGCGCGGGTCGTCGATCGGGAGTTCACGCATCGGGCTTTTCACTTGCACCTGGAGCTGGTTGATACGGGGAGAGAGGACCCTGCCGGAATACAACATAAGCGCGAGCATGACGACCAGTAACCCGACGCGGAAGCCGTACTGCAGTGGCCGAGGGCCCAGCATCCGCAAAATGGTCAGGACCACGAACATCACCACGGCTGCGACATAGCCGATGAGATGGACGCGCTCCAGGACCGCACCAAAAACCTGACCAGCAAGCACGCGGCCGGTGGAGGGATCCCATGCTTCGAGCACCCCGAAGGTCACCGGTGCAACGACCAATCCTGCGACCGCCATACCGCCCAGCCATGCCACCAGGGACAGTACGTACAAATACCGCAGGGGACGCATCAGAGAATTATACTGACGCCTGTATTCGTACTTCGACCCTTGGAGGAACCTCGTGCAAGTCGAGACGACGACGGTACCGGCACTGAAGAATCTTGCGGCGCGGCTGAGAATCGATTCAATCCGTGCGACAACTGCGGCGGGAAGTGGCCACCCGACGTCTTGTTGTTCCGCCGCGGACATCGTAGCCGCACTGTTCTTTTCGGAGATGCGGTACGACCCGACACAGCCGCAGCACCCGCATGCGGATCGCTTCATTCTGTCGAAAGGCCACGCCGCACCGATCTTGTATGCCGCGTGGGCAGAAGCCGGGTACATCCCGCGCGACGAACTGCTCAAGCTTCGTGAACTCAGCTCGGATCTCGAGGGACACCCGACGCCGAGGCTGCCGTTCGTAGACGTCGCGACAGGATCGCTGGGTCAGGGGCTTGGCGCGGGTGTTGGCATCGCCCTCAACGCACGCCGCATTGCGTCCGACTACCGTACGTATGTGTTGATGGGCGACGGCGAAACCGCCGAGGGATCGGTCTGGGAATCGGCGGCCATGGCCATGTTCCACAGACTCGATTCGCTCTGCGCGATCGTGGATGTGAACGCGTTGGGCCAGAGCCGCCCCACCCAGTTCGGGCACGACATGGACGCCGTGCGGCGGCGATGGGCCGGAGTCGGCTGGCACGCAATCGTGATCGACGGGCACGACATGGACCAAATCCTTGACGCGCTGGCCCAGGCGCGGCGCACGGAAGGACTGCCCACCGTCATTCTTGCAAAAACGTACAAAGGCAAGGGTGTGTCATTTCTCGAGGGCGCGCCCAATTGGCACGGCAAGGCGCTGAAGCCTGACGAGATGGAGCGGGCCATCCAGGAGCTCGAGGCGCAGATGGTGCCCGAGCCTGCGGGATCCCGCGTCGAAATTCCGAGGCCGCCGAGCGCGCCGGCCGAGGAGGTTGGGAGCGACGTGCCTCCCGCTGTCCACAAACTCGGTGAGTCGATCGCCACCCGTGAAGCGTACGGCGCCGCGATTGCTCGACTTGGCTCGGCTGACCCCCGCGTCGTGGCGCTCGATGCCGATGTGAAGAACTCGACATTCAGCGATAAGTTCGAGGCCGTTCACCCGGATCGCTTTTATCAGTGCTTCATCGCCGAGCAGGCGATGCTCGCGGCGTCCATGGGATTGGCCTCGCGCGGCGCAATTCCGTATCCATCCACCTTTGCGGCGTTTTTCACGCGCGCGGCCGACTTCGTGCGGATGCTCGCGATCAGTAATCTGAACGTCAAGATGGCCGGGTCACACGCCGGCGTTTCGATCGGCGAGGACGGCCCGTCGCAGATGGCGCTCGAAGATCTCTCGATGATGACCTCGCAGCCGAACGTCACCGTGCTCTATCCGTCCGATGCGGTCTGCGCCGAGCAACTCGTGGTGGCAGCGGCGTATCACGCGGGCCCGGTGTACATCCGCACCACGCGGCCGAAGTTGCCTGTGATTTATGACAGCAGCGAAACGTTCCCGGTAGGTGGTTGCAAAGTCGTGCGACAGAGCGACAGCGATGTAGCAACGGTGATCGGCGCCGGAGTCACACTTTATGAGGCCCTTAAGGCGTACGACGAACTGAAGAAGCGGAACATTGCCATCCGCGTGATCGACCTCTATTCGCTTCAGCCGATTGATGCGGCGACCCTCATCGCGGCCGGACGAGACACAAAACGGCTTATCACCGTCGAGGACCATTATCCCGCGGGGGGTATCGGCGACGCCGTCGCCCGAGCGGTGGCGCCAGCCGGACTGACCGTGACACGGCTGGCGGTGCGCGAGATACCGCGCAGCGGCAAACCCGACGAGCTGCTCGACAAGTACGGCATTTCCGCCCGACATATTGTCGAGGCCGTGACCAAGTAACGGGGTCAGGTCACGAGAAAGCGCGGTCAGGGCACGAATCACGAGCGCATAGGGGAATTCTTGTGAGGCTTTTGCAGCATTTGCGACCAAACCCACAGGGATCGGGTCGACGACGTGCTTAGACTCGTTTCTCGTGACCTGACCCCACCGTGCGTACTGTTCCTGACGGCCCTCGCGATTCTTCAGATTTCGAGCGCAGCTCAAACGGTAACGAGCGGCTTGCAAGACCCTGCCTGGGCGCCGGATGGCAAACAAATCGCGGTGTCCTACCTCGATCGCATTTGGACCCTCAACCCCGACGGCCGGCAGGCAAAACTTCTGACGACGGCCGACGCCGCGGTCGAACGGGAACCGGCCTGGTCCCCGGATGGCACGCGCATCGCTTTTGCGACCACCCGCGGCAACGGCTTCGACATCTACGTGGCCTCCGTCAAAGGCGGCGAGCCTCAGGCGGTAACGGCGATGCCAGGGGACGAGCGGTGGCCGTCGTGGACGCCCGACGGGCGCATCGTCTTTGCGCACCGCGGCGACGAACCGCAAGGCCGCCCGACGGATCCAGGACTTCAGTGGGATGTGTTCGTGGTCGCTCCGGGCCAAGGAGCTGAAACCTGGAAGACGCCGCTGCAGCTGACGCAAACCGCGGACAGCGAAACGTATCCGCGCGTGTCGCCAGATGGTCGACGTGTCGCATTCGTCTCGGATCGCGATTCGACCGACGATGTTGATGTGTTTGCGATGGCGGTGCCAGCGGCCAGCGTCGCCAAGCCCACCCCGCTCGGCGCCAATGCCTCCCCGGGCGGTCCCGTCGCGCCGGGCAGCCCGCCGATGGATGTCAAGTCAGTCGAGAATCGGCCGCCCCGTGTCACGCGCGTCACGCGCGCGCGGGGCGATGAGTCATCGCTGGCTTGGGCCCCCGACAACGAGCGGATCGCGTTTTATGCGGTGCGCGACGGCGTTGGATCGGTCTGGGTGGCCGCGGTCGATCCGCCACCGCGCGAGGGCAGCGAGCCCTCAATGCGCCGGCCTCGTCCCGCGGCGCCGCCGCAGCTCGCATCGCGTCTGGGCGGTGCGCCCGCATGGTCGCCCGACGGCCGAACGCTGCTGGTGGCAGGCCTGCCCGAACCACAGCCCGTCTACAACGGCAATCCCCTCCGCAGCGACGTCGTCGCGCCTCCGTTGTTTGCTACCACACGCGCGTTCCAGCTCTGGAAGGTCCCCGCGCCGCTGCCGGTTCACGAAGATGGCGCGGTAATGACCACCGAGCTCGCGGCGTCTGCGGCACTCTACACAGCCGCGTTCAATCGCGCGTGGCAGACGCTGCGCGATCTGTACTACGCCAGCGGATCGTCAGCGGCCGCGTGGACGCGCACTCGCGAAAAGCATCAGGGCCGCGCTGCTCAGGCAACGACTGAAGCGGAATTCGAAGACGTCGTGGACGCGATGGTGGCCGAGCAGCCCCTCATCAAGCCGATCGTGACCTCTTCGGGCGCTGTCGTCGTGTCCGGCCACCCGCTCGCCTCGGAAGCGGGACGCATGGCGCTCGAAAGGGGCGGCAATATCGTCGATGCTGCCGTTGCGGTGTCGTTTGCGCTGGGAGTCGTCGAGCCCGAAGCGTCCGGCGTCGGAGGGGATGGCGTCGCCGTGCTCTTCATGAAGAACATGAAGCGACCGACGGTAATCGACTACAAAGACCAGACGCCGATCCATGCAACGCCTGACAATGCCGCGATCATGAACGACGGCCGACTCGTGGCCGACGGACCCGCAGCGGCCAACATCCCCGGCGTCGTGGCAGGCCTCGACCATCTCCACAAGAAATACGGGAGCGGGAAGGTCAAGTGGCCCGAGCTCATCGATCCGGCGATCAAGCTCGCCGATGAAGGGTTCGTCCTCGACGAGGCGCTGCCCACGAGCATTTCCGAAGGACGTCGATTCCTCGAGAAATGGCCGGAGGCGTCGAAGATCTACTTGCCGGGCGGCAAAGTGCCCAGGCCCGGCGATCGCTTCAGCAACAAGGACTACGCCAACACGCTTCGCGCCATCGCCAAGGATGGCGCCGACACGTTCTACCGAGGTGAGATTGCGCGCAAGATTGCCGCCGACCTGCGCCAGAACGGCGGCATCATCGGCACGGCCGATCTGGCCCAGTATCGTGCGCTGGAGCGCGACCCGATCGTCGGCCAATATCGTGGCCACGCGCTCTACGCTGGCGGTCCGCCAGTCTCAACGGGCATCCAGCTGTTTGAATCGCTGCAGATCCTCGAGAATTTCCAGCCGCGCTCCGGAGCACGCACCCCGACAGACGCTGATTACTTTCACTACCTCCTCGAGTCCTGGAAGGTGCGCGATCAGATCCGTCGTGTCTCTGATCCCGAGCGGTTCCCCGTCGAGTTCGCCGAACACCTGACCCTGGAGCACGCCCGGAAGTTGTTCGCGAAAATCGATCCGAAAAAGGCTTCGCTTTTAGAGCGACCGCTGCCCGAGGATGCGCCCCCAGGGCCGCCAGCCCGTATTGGTACCGGCACGACATCGTTTGCCGTGGCGGATGCTGACGGCAACATGATCGCGATCACGCAGACGCTGAGCACGTGGGGTGGCACATTCTACGTGTCGAAGGAGCTGGGATTTCTGTACAACAATCACCTGCGCTCGTCGCGCACCACTCCGGGCGCCTATGCGAGCCTGGTGCCGCTGATGCGGTCCAGTACGGCGAGTGTGCCGACGCTGGTCTTCGAGAAAACCGCGGGGGGGGAAGTCCCGAAGCTTGCGGTGGGCGCAGCCGGCAACGCGTGGATCCCGGTCTCGGTCTATAACATCATCACGAGCGTCATCGACGGCAAACTTGGCGCGCAGGCGGCCATCGAAGCCCCGCGCTTCTTGACGCAACGCGACCCCACGGATCCGATGGACGATCGCGCGCGCATCGAGATCGAAGATCGGTTTCCACGTGACATCCTGCAAGACCTGATCGCCCGCGGTCATCGCTTCCAGAAAATTGGCCGGAAAGGCGAGGTGCGGTACGGATATGCCGCTGCCATCGTCGTGGATACCGCGACCCAGCGCGTCGAAGGTGGCGCCGAGCCGCGACGGTCGCATGCGGCGGTTGCGCACGAACGCAAGACGCCGACCCAGCCGTAACAACTCATTTGGCGTGACGGGCCCCGGGTCCCTACAATGTTGAGATGAAGATCTTGCTCACGATCGCGGCACTCAGTTTAGGGATCGGCCAGACACCACCGTCTACCGCGCCGATGCCGCAGCAGTCGCTTTCGGCCAAACGCGAAGTACTGCGAGCCGTGGTGGCCATTTCGACGCTGCCCGCTGCGGATCTCAAAAGCGTTCCGGCAGCCAAGGAAATCGAACACGACAGCGAGGTCGCACGCTCAGAAGCGGTGACCGTCGTCGTCATGATTCAGGGATGCCAGCCTGATGCGAGTGGTGTGTGTAACGCTTCGGCCGATGTCGTCGCGTACAAGCCGGATGGCAGCGTTCACAGCGAGATGAAGGGCATCACCCTCGCAGGTGGCCGCGGAACGGCGAGCCTCACGCTCGCACCCACGGATGTCACCGGGGTTTACAAGGTCATCGCGACCGTCCGCGACCTGACGGCCAAGCGATTTGGCAAAACCGAGCGTTTATTCGGGGTGAAATAGCCAAGTGATGGGATCCACAGGGAGATCAAGGAGGTCAGGGAGAATGATTTGCTCCCGGATCTCCCCGACCTCGCTGTGAATTCCTTATGATCCCTGAATGTCTCTAATCGAATCCGGCCGCAAAGCTCCTCCGTTTTCTCTGAACGACCAGTCCGGCACCACGCAAAGGCTGTCAGATTACAGCGGGCAGCCGGTGGTCTTGTACCTCTATCCCAAAGACGACACACCCGGATGCACGAAGGAAGCCTGCGACTTCCAGGATCGTCTGCCGCAGTTCAAGAAGAGCAAGGCCGTCGTGTTCGGCGTCAGCATCCTCGACGAGAAAAGCAAGGCAAAGTTTGCGAACAAGTACGACGTGACGTTTCCATTGCTGGCGGACGCGGACCACGCCGTGGCTGAGAAGTACGGGGTGTGGCAAGAGAAGTCGCGTTATGGGCGCAAGTACATGGGCATCGTCCGAACGACCTACCTCATCGATCGCGACGGCAAAGTCGCGCGCCGATGGGACAACGTGAAGGTTGACGGACACGCCGAAGAAGTCTTTGCAGCGGTCCGCGACCTATAGGGTCGGCCTCAGTGGTTCTGGGATACGTGGTGCTGCCGCAGTAGATCCTTCCCGTAGTCATTGCCGTTTGGCGTGCGGACCACGGTATGAATGTGTTTGCGGTTTGGCACACGGGGCAGGCCCTGCAGGCCAACGGGCAACTGATGATCGAACTCGATGAGGATCACGGGACTTTGGATGCGGTAGTAGAACACCGTGTCGGGGCCGACCTCGCCAATCCATGCGAAATAGGTGCCGGTCAAATGGTTGAGGACTTCGTCCATTCGCACTTTCGCGTGGCCCGGATCGATGTTGTTGACGTATTCGGCAATCACGTCGACGAGCAGGCCGCGCTGCTTCTGATCCAGGTCTGACACCTTGATTCCGGCGTACTCCAGCACCACGTTGTCGCGGAATGCTTGCGTGACGGCGTTGTTGGCTGTCTTGGCCACTTCGATGGTCGCCTGTTTGCGCTGCTCTGGCCGTAAAGCGGTCATGAGTGCCAGCCCTTTGTTTTGCTCGTCTTGCAGCACCACAGTGCCTTTGTACTGACCGCTCTCCGCGATAGCAGGCTCCGAACCCATGAAGGTGGGGGTCATGACGACCTGATCGCGAAGGACGAAGTAGTTGATGACCAGATGGTGGCCATCGAGCTGCCAGCCCCACGGTTCGGTCGCTGACGGCGTCCCCATCAAGGTCAGGTGATACAAGCCTTCGCCGTACTCCTCAAAGTTCTGGCGTAG
This sequence comes from uncultured Acidobacteriota bacterium, assembly GCA_963846425.1. GTDB lineage: Bacteria > Acidobacteriota > Vicinamibacteria > Vicinamibacterales > UBA2999 > JACCSI01. Next base: position 2,578,340 of record CAWJVW010000005.1, read on the forward strand.
CTCCGCGAGGTGGTGATTGAGACGCATGATGTTGCGCGTCTTCTCGAGACCCCTCGCGCTCAGCGACGCGGCCAGCAAGCCGAAGGCGCGCTCGCGCTGTGTGGCGCTCATCGCCTTGAAATTGATGCCCTTGCGTGCGTATCGATGAATGTTTTGCCAGTCACGCCACTCGTCATGGTCGGCGGCGAACATGGTCTCGGCCTTTTGCTCCACAGAAAGCGACCCGATGAACGCCGTGGCTGCTGCTCGCGCGCTCGCCGTTGAAACGCCGGTTGCACGAATGGGAAAGAGCCCTGTGGCGAGCATGCCGTTGCTCGTGATGCCCTTGAATGGTTCGGCCAACTGCGCGGCCTCACGGCCGCGGCCGACAGCCACTCCAACGGTTAACAGGGTCATGCCGACGGCAAGACCCACGCGCGCCCGTTGAACCGTTTCCATAGGGGGATCTTACCCTCCGTCATGTCATCCAGGCACGAGACCAAAGTCATAATGGTGAGATGGCTGAGGTGCGATTGCACGTGCATGACATGGACTGCGCTGACGAGGCTGCGCTGGTCCGTCGTGCGCTCGCGCCAAACCCGGCGGTACGCGCAGTCGAGTTCGACCTGATCAATGGCAACGTGGACATCACCTTTGACGCGACCCGGACGACAGAGGCGGCGCTGGTTGGCGCCGTTATACGGACGGGACTGGAGGCGCACACCGTATATGCGGGTGAAGACCGCGCGGACGAGCGCCTGGACGTTCACGACCACGACCACGTCGACGATCGGTCCTCGGTCCCGACCGTCATCAGCGGACTCTTGTTCTTGACTGGTTGGATCGTCGAAGGGTCCTTATCGGATCACTGGTTCGATACGTTCGTCCAACACACACACGACGCACGCGCATCGATCCTCTATGGCCTGTCAGCCTTTGTCGGACTCTGGCCGATGTGGCCCCGAGCCATCGCGTCCATCCGGCACCGCCGCCTCGACATGCACGCGCTGGTGTGCCTCACGGTGATTGGCGCAGCCGCAATTGGTGAGTGGTCCGAAGGCGCAGCCGTGGCCTTTTTGTTTGCCCTGGCACATCGAATGGAAGCGTGGAGCATCGAGCGTGCGCGCCGTGAAATTGCGGCGCTCGTAGGACGCGGACCGTCACTGATTGCACAGGGCCTGCAGCGGTCGGCGCCGGTTGAGCGATGGATCGAACGTTTCGCCGCGATCTACACACCCGTCGTGACCGCCGCGGCCGTGATCCTGGCGCTAGTTCCGCCGCTTGCCGACGGCGAGTGGAGTGTGTGGTTCTATCGTGCGCTCGTCTTCCTGGTACTCGCCTGTCCCTGCGCGCTCGTCATCTCGACGCCGGTGACGATGGTGGCCGCGTTGACGTCGGCGGCGCGACGCGGCGTGCTGGTGAAAGGTGGCGCGGTGCTCGAGCGTGCCGCGGGTGTCTCTGCGCCAACCCGCGCCGGACTGGCTGCGGCTGGCATCACCGTTGTCGGTGCCAGAGAGGTCCGGGCGGGCAGCATCGAGCCGGATGTCGGTACTGACCGCAGCAGACGATCGCACGATGGAAGTGCTGGTGCACCACGCGCGGCGCGCGTTACGCGTCATCCGCCAGAATGTTGCGATTGCGTTGTTGACGAAAGCGGCGTTTTTGGTTTCAGCGCCGCTGGGATTTGCCCCGCTCTGGATGGCGGTGCTGGCCGACACCGGCGCAACCGTTATCGTCACGCTGAACGGGCTCAGGCTGCTTCGCAGCCAAGAGTAGGACCGCGCGGAGCGCGGTCCTATTGGTGTCCTACCGCGCAGCGGTCCTACTGATTGCGACGCAGCCGCCGCTCCTGCATTGTCGTGCGCTGCTCCTTCAGCTTCTGCTGTTGCTCTGCGGTGAGGATGCCGAAGACCTCGCTTCGCACCTTCGCGCGAAGAATGGCTTCGTCCGCCATGGCCGTGGCCACTTCCGCGCTCCTCGCGCGAATCGCCGCTTCGTCGATCGTTTCGGCTCCGGTCGCCTGCGCCAGCGCTCGATGAGCGTCACGCAACTTCGTCCCCGCCTGTTCGAACTCTGATTTATGCGACTCCATGATGGCCTTGACCTGCTCACGCTGCGCGTCAGTCAGATCAATGCCGCGCAACCCCAGATCCGGGCCATGGCCCCGGAAACCGCCGCCCCGAGGACCGCGGCCGGGCCCCTGCACGCCAGGTCCACCCTGTGGAGGCTGGGCGATCGCCACAGCGCTGCCGGCAGCCAGAACGACCGCCAAGCCGGCGGCGATGAGAACACGTCTTGTCATTACTTACGTCCTCCGATGAAAGGCGCTTGCTATAAGTCTTTGACGATCTTGCCTGGTCAATGGTTAAAGGGGAAATGTGAAGAGATTGTTAAGAAACCTTGGTGTTCAGGAGGTTCAGCAGATCTGAACCCCCGAACCCCGAACCCCTGAACCCCTGAACCCCTGAACTACTGAACCCCTGAACCCCTGACCTCCTGAACTTCGGTGGTGCGTGTCGGTGCTCTGAGAAGCCCCGAGAAAATGCCCTGCAGCAGGTCGATATGGTCGGCCAGCAAGTCGAAGAGATCCGATCTCACGAAGCGCAGCCCCTGGCCTTCCTGAATCACTTCCGCGCGCACGGGGAACGGCACGCCGCCGAGCGTTTCATAGATGCCAATGGCATCACCCGTGTCGGCCGTATCAGCTGGCATGCCTTCGCGCTCGACGCGCACCGCTCCGCTCAGGACCACGAGCATGGACGGTTCGGCTCCAGCCAATGGGTCGCTGCCAGGCTTCAACACGATCGGTCGTGCGATGGCAGCCAGACCAAGCAGCTGCGCGGCCGTCGCCCGCGAGAGCAGTGGGCTCGACTGCAGGAGCAGCACGCGATCGACCGCCTGCAGACCGCCGTCCACCTTCCGCTCCAGCGACCGCGCGAGCCTGCCGTGCATGACGGTGTGCCAACCCGGCACGTCACGCCGATCGAGGAGCAGCCGGAAAATGCCTTGTGCAATCTCGACGTTCTCGGACAGCAGCGACAGGAATTCTTCGGTGGTCAACGAGAGCGAGATAGCCGTATCGACCGCACGAATTGTCGCAGGCATGGGACTGCCCTCGAGCACGGCCTCGAACCCCAATACACTCGGCGCCGAAATTTCCTGGGGCGCGCCGCCCTCGGTCTCGACCGTCACACGGCCATCGAGCAGGAACTGCAGCGAGTCGGCCGGCCGTCCTTCCTCATACAGGACACGGCCCGGCTCGTGCCGGACCTGGCGGCCAAGGCCTGCGATGCGGAACAGCTCGTCGATCGAGGCGAAGTCGAACAACTGGATGCGTCTCAGGCGATCGGCCAACTCCACGGCAGGCAGCGGCTCGAGCCAGAGCGCACGCCGACGCTCCGGAGAAATACGTCGCGCGGCCAATGCCCACGACGCGGCTTCGAAGACGTACCAGTCATGCGGGTCGCGGTGAGCCAGCGCATGCTCGAGATCGTCAGCTAACGACCACATCTCACGCTGTTCGACAAGGTGAATCGCAGACGCGGCCACCACCTGGTCGTCGTCGTGGACCAGCTGCGCCACCGTGTCCTCGACGTCGCGGCCTCTCGTCTTGAAGATGACGTTGCCTTTACGAATCCGCTCGTCCGCCGGCATTTCCTCCAAGAGCAGCATCACGCGACGTCGGACCTCTCCCGTCAGCAGGTTATCGAGATACTCCGTCGCGCCGGATCGCAGGCGCGGATCGGAACCCGCAAGCGCCGTGCGAACCGCCGCGATATCTTCGGGCGAGTGAAGCAGTCCGAGCAGGCGGAAAATTCTGCTGACCGCTCGTCCATGTTTTTCCTGCAGCACCTTCCCCAGAACGGACGTCGGGTCGAGCCCACCGGTCACGAACAGGTTGTAGTGCAGCGTCAGGGCGCTGAATGCCCGCATCGCCTCCTGCAGAATCTGACGCTCGACCACAGGCTGACTGACTTGAAGATCCGGGCGGTCGCGGCGGATACGCTCGATCCCACCACTGGCCTTGTAGCGCACAAAGCCATCGGAGTCCTCGAGCGCAGTGATGAGAACATCTAGTGAGCGCTGCGACGGAATCAATCCGAGCGTGGACGGCACGTGCCGCCGGATCCAGACGTCTTCATCCTTGTCCTGGAGAAAATAGGCGAGCGTGTCCACGATCTGCTCGCCGTACCCAACCAGCACCTCGCGTGCCGCGCTCTTCAGCAACCGGTTCCGGAGCAGCGATACCAGCGGCGGCACGAAGAGGAAGTCGGTCCTGCGTTCCTCGCCGCTCCCTGTTGTCGGCCCCAGCCGGCCGGCGCTCAGAATGGCTCCACGCGCTACCGACAGATCTGCGTCGTACATCAGCGGAATAAGCAGCGGCCTGAAACGCGGGTTCTGTACGTGTGCGAGCGATCGCGCGACCGTGTGCCGCACGGGCACAGCTTGTTCGCGCGTGTCCTCCCCGAGGCGACGAAGCGCCTCCTCTGCGGCGTTCCGGTCCGCTTCGCTTCCGCTATCGGCAAGGGCACAGGCCGCGGTGACCACGAGCTGAGGATCCGAGTCCTTCAGATACGGCCGCATCAGCTCGGCCGTGTTCTCCTGGCGCAGGATCGAGAGCGCCCGAACGGCGGCGACGCGCACCTCTGGATTTGAATCCTTGAGCGCGTGGACGATCGCCGGCAGCCAGTGCTCGGCCTTCTCGGGCCCGGCGGCCTCGCCGACACGAAGCGCCCGCGCACGTACCGCCGGGTCCTCATGCCGCAGCAACAGCGGCGTGACGAGATGACGCTTGTCGAGCGACTCCAGCAGATCAATCGCATAGAGCACTCGCCGCGGTTCGGGATGTGAGAGCTCGGTGACGAGGGTCTCGATAGTGTTCAGATCCGCGGTGTCGAGCCTGATATCCGCGGGTTTCACATCCTGTTGCTCGATGCTCTGACGGAAAGCCGCCAGGTACTCCTTCCGCGCCCGCATCGCGAAGAACACCCAGAGCACCATCATCGTCAGGCTGGCATAACTCAGCTGGCGCCAGGTCCAACCCAGTCCCCAGTCCTTGATCAGGACCAGGATCAACAGCGCACCGAGTCCCTTGGCCACCCGATCCATCGTGACGTCGATGAATGGCTTGGCGCGATACTTCAAGTCGGCGGGCAACGGCAGGAACAGAATTTCCCGCGACGTCTTGTCAACCGTGTACCGCAGTGAGGTGTCGAGAATCCGCGCAAGCCCGGTCGTCCACAACGCGCCGACGATGAGCATCAGGACGCCCGTACTGCCAAGACTCACGGGAAGAATGAGCAGCGCAAATCCAATTCCAAGGTATCGATGAATGCGGCTGGTGAATCCGACCTGGATCACGAAGCCGATGAGCGAAAGGTAAACAGTGATTTGCGCGAGAAACGCGGTGATCGCGTCGGTGTTGGTCGCGCCCTTCGCTTCGGCGGTCGCCATGTTCAGTTGCTGCTCGATGATGCCGGCGCCAATCGCGGCAAACGCGATCACGAGCGAGATGATCTGGAGATGCCGCGACGATCGAAGCAGTTTGAAAGCCTCGGCGCTGCTGACGCCTTCTTCTTCCCCGGTCATGCTTGCGTCGGTGGCGCCTGCGCGTTTCTCGCGCCTGACAATCAGCACGACGATGACCATGCACAGCGCAAGAAGGGCAGCGCTCAGCAACAACATCGAGTTGGCGCCGAACGGCTCCACCAGCGACGCCGTCAGTGCCGCTCCCGAGGCCCCGCCCAGGCTCGCGCCGGCGCCGACAAGTCCGAAGAGTCGCTTGGCCTGGCGTGCATCGTAGATGTCGTTGGCCAGGGTCCAGAACTGGCTGATCAGGAGGATCCCGAGGATCAGGCCGAACAGGTAAAACGCGGCGGCGACAACCTTCGCGTTCCCGACTCCGGCAAAAAGAGCCCAGAAGAGAACGAGAAGTCCCACCATCCCGAGCTGGGTTACCGGGATCATCCATCGTCGTGGGACGAAGCTGATCACGCGGCTGTAGGCCTGCATGATGAAGCCGATCACGACGCCGGCGCCGAACTGGACCCACGGCAGGTTGTCCGCGCCAAGATTGGAGATGAACAACCCGCGGGTCACGGGTTTCAGCACGTTGTAGCCTGTCATCGCGAGAAACGAATAGGCGAACAGGAGAAAGGCCGTCGTCGCCTCGCCTGGTCGCATCTGGGCAATGGGGCTGAAAAGGCGGCTGGCCAGCGAAGCCGATGAACGTTCTGCCATGAGGGGGTCAGCTTAGCAGAGCCAGTATCGTTCCACGCGCCCGCGCTACACTCAAGGGCGCCGCCCCGATGCCCACCCTGTCGCAACGCCTCCTCGGCCTGACCCCCCGTGAGTTACGGCGCGCCCTGCCGCTGTTTTGCTACCTGTTTTTGACCATGGCCGGGAGCGTCGCAAGCAAAGCCACCCGGGACGCCCTTTTTCTCGACCGGTTTGACGCCACTTCTCTACCTTACGTCGATATCGCCATTGCCATCCTCGTCGGGATGGTCGTCGGGGTCTACATCCGGGTCGGTTCACGGACCAACCTCCGCAACGTCCAGGTTGGGAGCCTGCTGACGTTTGCCTTGATCGCGGTCGCCTTCTGGTGGAACACCCGCGTCGCTCCAGATGAGACGTCAGGGGCCCTGTTCATCGCGATCTACATCTGGGTTGGCGTGCTGAGCGTGCTGGTGCCGACGCAGGTCTGGACGCTGGCGAATTACATGATGACGACGCGCGAGGCCAAGCGCGCGTTCGGTCTGATTGGCGGTGGTGCGATTCTCGGGTGGATCGTGGGCGGTCTAGCCACGCGCCAGATCGTCGCCGGGTTCGGAACGGAAAGCACGTTGCTCTGGGTGGCCGGCACGCTGACCCTCTCGGCCATCATCGTGTGGACCGTCTGGGCGCGTCGCCCGGACCGCATCGAGGGCGACATGCCCGCAGGCGGCGGCGACGACGAAGGCGGTTTGTGGTCCAGTCTCGGCCTCGTGCGCGAATCGCCGTATCTCACGGCGATTGCATCCGTCATCTGGTCGGCCGCATTTGTGACGACCATCACCGGCTGGCAGTTCAAGGCGATCGCCAAAGCCAACATTCCCGCGACCGACGAACTCGCGATGTTCTTCGGGACGTTCAACATGCTCGCCGGTCTGCTCGCGCTCGTCCTGCAGGTGCTGTTCACCGGCAGGGTGCTCCGTTCGGCGGGCATTGGCGTCACGTTGTTCATCGTACCGGCGGCGCTGATGCTGAGTTCCGTCTGGTTGGTGATCGCCGGGTCACTGTTTGCGGTCGGCCTGCTCAAGGCCAGTGATCAGGTGCTCCGCTACTCGATCGACAAGGCGACAGTGGAGCTGCTGTATCTCCCTGTGCGGTCAGATCTCACATTTCGCGTGAAGTCGTTCATCGATACGGTGGTCTACCGCTTCGGCGACGCGTTGGGCGGACTCGCGGTGCTCCTGTTTGCGTCGATGCTAGGGCTGCCGCCAGTCCAACTGTCATGGGTTGCCCTCATCGCGCTTGCCGGGTGGCTGTGGGCGGCGCGCATCGCCAAGCAGCAGTATGTCGAGAACCTGCGAGAGAGCATCCATCAGCACCGTGTCGATGCCGAGCGCGCCACGGCGCCAGTGCTTGAACGGTCGGCCTCGGATTTGATTGCCTCGCAGCTCAACGGATCGCCGGACGAGATTCTGTACGCTCTCAACCTGTTTGAGATCTCGCACGAGCGCGCAGTCCATCCCGCCGTTCGCGGACTCGTGCGTCACGGGTCGCCCGAAGTGCGCGCGCAGGCGTTGCGATTGCTGGCAAGGGCTGGTGATCCGTCGATGCACAAAGAAGTCGAGCGCCTGCTGTACGACCCCCACCTCGAGGTCCGCACCGAGGCGCTGCTGTATCTGACGCAGCACGCGCATGTCGATCCGCTCGAACGGATCGAACAGCTTGGGGACTTTCCTGACTTCTCACTGCGCGCCGCCATGGCTGCGTTTCTCGCGCGCCCCGGTGCGGCGCAAAACCTCGACGCCGCCCGGGCTCTGATCGTTGCCATGGTTGCCGAATCGGGGGACGCGGGCCGTCGCACGCGGCTGGAAGCCGCGGAACTGCTTGGATGGGTGCCGGATCACTTCGAGCGCGAGCTCAAAGTCCTGTTGCAGGATCCCGATCAGGAAGTGGCCGCGGCAGCCATTCGTGCCGTCGGCCGGTTACGCAAGCGCAATCTCGTTCCGCGCGTCATCGAACGACTTGGCGAGCCGGGTCTCACAGATGTCGCGGTGAAAGTGTTCGCCGGCATGGGCGACGCGATTTGCGGCACCTTGCGCGACCATTTGATCGACTCGTCCACGCCTCTCGAGATTCGCCGCGAGATTCCTGCGGCGCTCCAGGCGATCGGAACCTCCGCCGCGCAGTTCGTGTTGCTTGAAAGCGTCCTCGACAGTGACACCATCCTTCGTCATCGCGTGATCATGGCGCTGAACAAGCTGGGGCAGAGGTATCCCGAGCGGCGCGTGGACAAGCGCTTGATTGAAACAGTGCTCGGCGCCGAAATCATGGGGCATTACCGCTCCTATCAGGTGCTGGGGAGCCTGGGGGCAACGCTCGATCCGCGCGATCCCGTCGTGCAGGGCTTGAAAGAATCGATTCGGCAGGAGGCCGAGCGTATCTTTCGGCTGCTCAAGATCCTGTATCCCATGCGCGACATGCACAGCGCCTTTGTGGGGCTGCAGGCGGACGATCCCGTGGTGCAGGACAACGCGATCGAGTTTCTCGACACGATTCTCTCGCCACAGCTGCGCGGGCTGCTCGTGCCGTTGTTCGATCGCGGCGTGTCGATTGCGCAGCGCAGCCATCTTGCCAACGGCCTGCTTGGGGCGTCGCTCGGCGATCGCGAGGAGGCCATTGCAGTGATGATGCTGAGCCAGGATCCGTGGCTGCAATCGTGCGCCGCATACGCCGTTGGCGAGTTGGGACTGGCGCGCTTTGCGCCGCAGCTCAAAGAGTGGAGCGCCCATCCCGATCCGCTGCTGCGTGCGACCGCCATCGACGCGGCAGGGAAGCTGAAGGCCGCGGCTGCGCGCTGACCGCCTCGCGGGTCCGCGGGTCACATTATCCGCGGGTTACGCGGATTGCGCGGAACGAAGTCTCACGCAGATGACGCCGATGCGCGCAGATGTCCACAGACATGTGTGAGCCCAGCGGCCGCAGGCCGCTCGCGTGAGCAAAAGTGTCCCGATTGAAAGAGCCACTTGCGCTCTGGGCTTTTTCAATCGGAACACTTTCACTCACGCATACCGCCGGTCTACGACCGGCGGTGGGCTCACGGTGTCTGGCTGTCTGGCGCATGCAGCATGACAGCGTGACAGCAATCTGCGGCCACGGTCCGTATCTGCGAAATCTGTGCAATCTGCGGATGAGTTTTCGTCGGAGACATCGGCGCCACGAAGCGTCCTACTGCGGGCGGATGGCTTCGACCGCTGGTGAGTCCGGCCACACGGGAATCGGTCGTGCCGTATAACCCGCGTGGGCGAGGCGGCTTTGGAACAGCGAGATCTGGGACGCGGCAAACGTGAGACGCAGGAACACCCGCAACACGATGTATAGCTGACCCACAAACAACCCCAGCGTGGCCAGCCAGCCTCCAGCGGCGCCTGGAACAACGATCGCGTAAATGGCAACCACGATCAGAAACACGAGCGTGTTGAGCAAGTACAGCCCGTAAACTGCGCCGTCGTTTCGCGTGATGAATCGGAGTGAGGCAGTCAGTGCCCCAAGAGCGCTTCGCCGATCCTCCACGACCATCCTGATTTTTGCGTAGTCGAAGATCACGTTCACCGTCACCACGACGAAACCAAACACAACATAAAACGCCACGCGATAGAAAAAGGCTGTTCGCTCGACAGTCAGATCATGCGTCAGCCGTGAGAGGAGCGTGTCGAACAGCAGGGGATGGAGCTGGGTGAACAGCACCCAGTACAGGCCAGTGGCTATGACGCCGAGCCGGAGAAAGCGAAAGAAGAAGACGCCGCATGCCGCGAAGAAGCCGTAACTGCCAATGGTGTGATCCCGCGCCAGACGATCCAGCACGCCGCCCATCAGAAAAACGGAGATGACCATGTGGGCCGTGACCACGGACGCGATGACGGTCGGTAGTGTGCCGGCGTCAGCCACCGTGCTCAAGTTCTTGAGAACTGCCGCGAAGCCGAGAATCGACGGCACGAATGTCTGGCCGAGCCCGGCGGCCTGCGCGAGAAACTCGTTCCACCAGTCGAGATTGACCGAGGACGCAGCCGGACCCGCCGCCAGGCTCGAGCCAAGATGGTCGGCCAGCATCCCGCGCAGTGTCATCGCCAGCGGCAGCGCGAGCAGCAGTGTCAGCAGCCAGAGCCCGGCAAGCACCCAGCGGGCCCGCAACGCACGCCGCCATCCGTCATTCCATGCTTCGCGAATACTCATCCTTGCCTTCTGCCTTTACACAAAGAACGCCCACGTCATCATCAAATCCTGAAGCCACACCATCCATTTGAGGGACCACTTGCTCGCCGCTTCCTCACTCTGAGGCGACAGGGTCCGGCTGTTATTGGTGTAGTCCACGTCAAGCAGCAGCTTCCGCTCGGGATCGACTTGCGTCTGCACGGCTCTGGTCGGACGCTCGTAGGTGTACATGCGCCAGCGCGCGAAGTCATTCCACCGTTCTCGGATTTGCTCGCCGTCCGCAAACGTCGTCACCACATCGACTGGAAACACCGCCTCGCCGAACCGGCGGACGACGACCGTCGTGCGGTAATTGGTGTCCGAGGTGACTTCGCGATATGCGGGCTGTGAGGTGCCGTTCTCGAGCCCCTTGACCGTCACCCGTTCACTGTGGAGCCGCTCGACGCCGTAGTCGAAGACGTTCGAGCTGTGATGTACCTGTTCGAAGAACCACGTCAGATCCTGTCCACTGACCTCGTTGACGATCGCGAAGAAGTCCTCTGGCCGCGGATGCCGAAATTTCCAGCGATCAAAAAACGTGGACAAAACCCGCTGCAGCGTGTCCCACCCGAGATAGCGCTCCAGCGTGTGCAGCCAGAGCGCCGTCTTGCTGTAAGTGATCTGCGCGTGCGTGCCGGGCCAGTAACGGAACGTCGGCGTCACCGGATCGTCACGTTCCGCTGCCAGTCGATAGCCGTTGAGGCCATCGCCATCGGTCTCGCGACTGAGGGGAAAATCGCGGAACTGCCACGGGATGAACCCGCCGAAGAATCGCTCCACACGGTAATTTGGCTGGAACACGATTGATTGCACCCGCTCCTCCGAAAACGTGTTCAACCCTTCGTCAAGCCAGGCGTGCTCGAATTCGTTGTTGCCCACAATCCCGTACCAGAATTGATGGCCGGCTTCGTGCACCGTGACCGCTTCCGGTGAATTCGATTGGCGTGGGGCCAGCCAGCGCGTGCCGGCGGTGAAGAGCGTTGGGTATTCCATGCCGCCAGCACCGCTTTGATAGGCCGGATCGATGATCGTCACATGGCGATAGGGGTAAGGGCCGTACCACTCGCCGTAATACCGGAGCGCCGCAACGGTGGCCGCAAAATGCCGGTCTTCCTGGCCCGCATGTTCGGGCTGCATCAACAGCCGCATCTCGACTGATGGCAGACCCGGATGGACGAACTGCTGGCGATGCTCGACGTAATGAGGACTGGTGGTCCACGTGAAGTCGTGCACGTCATCTTGCACGTAGCGATGAGTGGTGGTGCCGTCGGCGTTGTCGGTACGCGACTGTTCTGTTCCAGTCGCGCCAACGACCCACCCGCGTGGGACCGTCAGGCGGACGTCGTAGCGGCCATAGTCGGCGAAGAACTCGGTATTGGCGTGAAACTGATGGGCGGACCATCGGCCATCCTCGAAGACCCCAATCTTCGGAAACCAGTGCGCGATGAAGTAGTAATCACCAAGCGTGCCCGTACGGCTGAAGGTCCGTGGGACCTTGGCTTTCCAGGCGAGACGCAACGTGATTTCCCTTCCGGGCTGAACGGGCGCCGGCATTCGGACGTTGACCAGCGTCGAATCAGCCCGGTTCCCATCATCGGGATGGGCAAAGGCGATCTGGCGAAGCAGGTCTTCTTCCGTCTTGCCATCGCTGCTCACGAGCGCGAGAGCGGTCAGCTGAATAAAGGACCAATCCTGCGGGGGGCGGTCGTTGTCTTCGTCGCCCACGAGTGCGCTCTCGCGCATCCACGAGGACCCCGTGTTGCGCCAGGCGTTCCAATACATGTGGAGCCGTATGAAGTCTGCAGGCCCCAAGCCGATGTTGCGCCAGCGGAGCGTTGCCGTGCCCGTGATCGTTTGGGTCGAGTGATCCAGCCGTGCATCGATGTCGTAATTGGCATTGCGCGCTGACAACGCCCCAGGGAGAGGCGCGTCGTCCTGCCGAGAGGCACCAGCACCTGGCCCCGTCGATGTGCTTGGCTCGCGCGCCGAGATGTTGGCAGACGAACGCGACGGCTGCGTTTGCGCGGGTGTGAGTGAGGTGAGTATTCCAACAGCGATCGCGGCAGCGCCGGTGGCGAACTGACCAGTCTTACTCATCCAACCAGCCTTGCCAGCACGTGGGTGTCGCATCGTCCGCGCGAATCTTACACCGTGATGGATATAATCGTTTGTTTGGAGGGCGGGGGTTGAGTCCCGCCATAAAAATACATGGCAATCAACGTAATGTTCTACGGGCTTGGCCCGATCGGCGCGGCCGTCGCGCGCCAGGTGGCAACGCGTAAGGGCTTCAAACTCGTCGGGGGCATCGACGTCGACCCCGCGAAAGTAAATCAGGATCTCGGCGAGGTCATTGGCCTTGACCGCAGCCTCCGAGTACGAGTGACGAATGACGCGCGCGGCGCCCTCAAGCGTGTCAAACCGGATGTCGTCGTCCTATGCACGAGCTCGTCACTCAAGAGTGTGATGCCGCAGATCGAAACCGTGCTGAAGTCGAAGGTGCCCATTGTCAGCACGACCGAGGAGTTGTCGTATCCGGTCGGGAAGAACCGCGCGCTCGCGAAAAAGATTGACGCGCTGGCGCGGAAGGCGAAGGTGGCGGTGCTGGGGACAGGCGTCAACCCGGGATTCGTGATGGATGCGCTTCCCATTGCGTTGAGCGGCGTGTGCGAGCGCGTCGACAGTATCCGGATCGATCGCGTACAAGACGCGCGTGTGCGGCGTTTGCCGTTCCAGCAGAAGATCGGTTCTGGTCTCACGACGGAGCAGTTTCAGAAGAAGGTCGACGACCAGAGCGTGCGTCACGTCGGGCTGGCGGAGTCGGTCACGATGATTGCCGAGGCTTTTGGCTGGCGGCTCGATAAAGTCACCGACGAGATCCAGCCCAAAATAGCCGACAAGACGGTCGAGAGCGAATACCTGGCGGTGGATCCCGGCTATGTGTGCGGTATCGTGCAGGACGGCATCGGCTGGAAGGACGGCAAAGCCATCATCACGTTGCACATGGAGGCTTATCTCGGCGCCCCGGAGAGTTTTGATTCGGTGGTCATCGAAGGCAACCCGCGCATCACACAGAAAATTACCGGCGGTGTGCACGGCGACGTAGCGACCGCGTCGATCACAGTCAATTCCATCCCGAAGATACTCGAGGCAGCGCCAGGTCTGCGGACAATGCGCGACATGGTGCTGCCATCTTGGTACGGAGGGCGCTGAAATCTGGTGATCTGGTGATCTAGCGATCTGGTGATCTGGTGATCTGATGATCTGATGATCTGGTGTGGGGCTATCGTGTCTCTTTGCGCATCGCGCCTGCCCAGCGTTCCGCGTCCGGCACGCGAATGCCAAACTGATCCAGCAGCCTGGCGACGGAATACGAGACGATGTCGTCGATGCTCGTAGGGTGATTGTAGAAGGCCGGCGTTGGCGGACAAATCGATACGCCCATCCTTGAGAGCTTCAGCATGTTTTCGAGGTGGATCTCGCTGAGCGGGGCTTCGCGCACAGCCAGCACGAGCTTGCGACGCTCCTTGAGCACGACGTCCGCGGCGCGATGAATCAGGTTGTCGCCGAATCCATGCGCGATGGCGGCGAGGGTCCGCATGCTGCACGGCACGATGACCATCCCCATCGTGATGAACGAGCCGCTTGCGATCGCGGCGCCGACGTCGCCGATGGCATAGCGCTCGGAAGCCAGGGCCTGCACCTGGGTTACGGAGTACTCGGTCTCGTGGACCAGCGTCCGTGCGCCCCACTGGCTCATCACCAGATGCGTCTCCACGCCGCTGCCGCGCAACGCCTCGAGCAACCGGACCCCAAAGATCGTCCCGCTCGCCCCGGTAATCCCCACAATCAGCCGCGGCGGCGTCGGCGTCGTCAATTCCATGTGGTCACGATATCCCAGGGACCGGCGATACAAAAATCCGCACCCCCGCACCCCGCACCCCGCACCTCCGCACCCCTGCACCCCTGAACCTATGTTATCCTCCCATCGTCTATCGATGGGAGACCCTCAGAGTGGCGAAACCACCGGCGGAAATCCTGCCCGGCACGCTCGATATGCTGATCCTGCGGGTGTTGGCGCGAGAGTCGCTGCACGGCTACGGCATCGCGCAGCGGTTGAAGGACCTGTCCCAGGACGTCCTGCAGGTTGGCGAGAGCTCGCTCTATCCGGCCTTGCAGCGGCTGTTGCTGAATGGATATGTCAAGGTCGAGTGGGGCGCGTCCGATAACAATCGGCGCGCGCGGTACTACACGCTGACCGCGCTCGGCAAAAAGTATCTCGCCACTGAACGCGCCAATTTCGACCGCTATATCAGCGCCATTCATCGCGTTCTGCAGACCGCGTAACGAGAAGCGCCATGCCACAGCGTCTGCGGCGGCTGTTGAATCGTATTCGGTATCGGCGATTTCAAGACGACCTCGCGGAAGAACTGGCCCTTCATCGTGAGTTGAAAGCGGAAGAGGCGCATCGCGGTGGCGATGAAGGTGTCGACGTGGCTCGTGCGATGGGCAACGAGCTTCGGATGCGCGAGCTCGCGCGTGAAGTGTGGGTGCCTCCCAGCCTGGATGCGCTGAAACAGGACCTGCGAGATGCATTCCGGATGATCGTACGCCGCCCGTTGTTCACGGTGATGTCGGTCACGGCCCTTCTGGCGGGCGTCGGGGCAGCGACCGTGGCGTTCGTGTTGCTGAACACGCTGCTCCTGCGGCCCCTGCCTGTCGAGAATCCTGACGAGCTCGTGTATCTCGACGCACCGTCGTTCTCGTTTCCCATCGTTCGCGAGGTGCGCGAGCGCAGCGCGTTTTTTGTCAACAGCTTCGCGTGGAATCTCGAGCAGTACAACGTGATCTGGGGCACCGAGCCGGAGCCGACCCTTGTCCTCCAGGCGTCGGGCAGCATGTACGAGACGTTGGGCGTTCAACCAGTGCTTGGCAGACTGTTGACGTCCACAGATGAAGGCACATCACACGCCGACGTGCAGGCGGTCGGCGTCCTGAGTTACCGGGCCTGGCAGCGGCGTACGGGGGGCGACCCGAATGTCGTGGGACGGATGGTGCGCCTACAAGGCGTCCCCATCACCATCGTCGGTGTGACGCCGCCAGACTTCTTCGGTGTCGCCCCTGGACGCGACCCGGAAATCACGATGCCCGTGACCCTGGCGGCGCGTTTGCCTGGGAATGGTGACGTGCTCATTCAGCCGGCCATGGCCTGGCTTCACTTCATGGGTCGGCTTCGTCCCGGCGTCACACGCGGACAGGCCGAGCCGGAGTTCCAGGTGACCTGGGGGCAAGTGCTCGAAGCGACGACGAGCTCGAGGCTGACGGCGGAGCGTCGCGCCAGATTTTTGGGGCGTCAGACGAAGCTGATGCCGGGAGCGAGAGGTTATTCGTCGGTGCGCAACCAGTTTCGGGAGCCGCTGATGATCGTGGCCAGCCTCGCAGCGCTCCTGTTGATTGTCGGGTGCGCCAGTGTCGCCAACATGCTGCTCGCCGGCACGTGGGGCCGCTCGCGCGAGCTCGCCGTTCGACTCGCGCTCGGATGCAGCCGCGCGCGGCTGGCGCGGCAGTTGATTAGTGAAGGGTTGATGCTGGCGTCGATCGCTACCGTCGCAGCGATCTTCGTTTCGCAATGGGCGGCCCAGGCGCTTGTCGGGCTGCTCACCACCACGCTCGAGCCGGTCAGTCTCGACCTGGCAATTGACTGGCGTGTGATTGTCTTTGCCGTAGTGGTGGTGATCGTGACCGCAGTGAGCTTCAGTGCTGCTCCGATTGTCACGGCCCTCGGCGTCGAGCCCGGACCGGCCCTCAAGGCCGGATCCCGCCAGGCCGCGTCACAGGGCAGTCTGGTCGGGCGCGCGCTGGTCGCCGTGCAGGTTGCGTTATCGGTCACATTGTTGATAGGTGCGGCCCTCTTACTGCGCAGCCTCGGCCATCTGATGGCGATCGATCCGGGATTCGACAGCCGTGACCTCTTAATCGTGCGCATCGATCCATCTCAGGTCAGTGATGGCGACGAGACTGAACCTGGAGCGTTGACTCTCATGTATCGAAACGTACTCGATTCGCTCCACCGTACGCCTCAGGTCGCGTCGGCGAGCGTGTCGCTGTATCCCCCAATCAGCGATGAAGACGGCGCCTGGACGCAAAGCGTAAGCGCAGATGGTGAGCCGCTTGTCGAAGACCGGACACGAACGTTTTTCAATAGCGTGTCACCTGCATTCTTCAAGACCCTTGGTACCAGGCTGATTGCCGGTCGAGACTTTGACTGGTCCGACACACCCGGCGCCGAGCGCGTCGCCATCGTCAACGAAACGCTTGCGACCAGGCTGTTCCCTGAGCAGAATCCAGTCGGTCACCGCATTACCGTCGGTCGCGATGCCTCGCGCGAGAATCTACTCATTGTTGGTGTCGTGACCGATGCGAAATACCAGCGTCTGCAGGAGCCCACTCGTTCCATTGCGTATTTGCCGCACCTGCAGACCCGCCAGCATGAGGATGGCACGCCGATGTTTGCGTCGATCCGTGTTTCTCACGCATCGGAAGACACAGCCAGGGCAGTGCGCAACGCCATTGCAACGGCCGATCCCCGTCTCACCCCACATGTCGAGCGGCTGACCGATCGCATTCGCGAATCGTTGGTGAACGAGCGGCTGCTGGCCGTGCTCGGCACGGCGCTGGCCGCGTGCGCGTTGTTGCTGGCCTCGGCCGGGTTGTTCGGATTAATGACTCACCTCGTGGCACGTCGGACGCGTGAGATTGGCATCCGTATCGCGCTTGGCGCCAGCCCGCGCAAAGTTTTGGGAGAGGTTCTGAAGCAGGCGTTGGGTCTCGCTGCACTCGGCCTCGCGCTTGGAATGGCGATCGGCGTCGGCGCCGGCGGCTGGATTCGCGGCGTCCTGCACGGCGTGAACCCCGCCGACCCCGTTGCGCTCGTGGCCGTCGCTATCATCACGCTGACGATTGCATTGTGCGCGGGACTTCTCCCAGCCCGCCGCGCCGCGTCGGTGGATCCCGCGATCGCGTTGCGCGCTGAGTAGATTACAAAGATACGGACGCCTCAGAGGCTAAGAGACTCAGAGACTCCAAAAGATCGCCACGAAGACACGAAGATCACGAAGAACAATTTTCGTGGCTGGCTTTTGTTTTGTTTCGTTTGTTTCTTGTTTTCTCTGTGTCTCTCTGGCTTGTACGTGATCTAGTTTCCAGCCTGTGTGACATCGTTCACTAGCCACTGGACCGCTCAGAACTTCAACGCCCAACCGGCACCCATCTTCAGCGTCGGCACATTCCCGCTCCCAATTCGGAATTCTCCGAAGAATCCCGCGTCGTGCGCGAACCCGATGATGTAGCTGACGCCGGCGCTCGTGTCGGTGCCTTCGAATCCATCGACCTTGGTGAGTACGACCACGGGGCCGCCACCCTGAATAAGGGTCCAACTCGAGCGCCCAAGAGGAAACCGTGCGAGGAAGTCGATATTTATGGTGGCGATTCGCAGATCGCTGCCAAACCCGCCGTCGATCCCCGGCCGTAGATGAAACCGATTCGCTATCGGTGGCGTCTGCCAGAACACGCCGACGAAGCCCTGCTCAGGGTCAATCGTGACACCGCCCTGAAACCCAACCTGCGATTCCGTGGACTGCAAGGAGACGGTTTGAGCGTCGGCGTTGGAGGACAGGGCGACGAGGGCGGCAACGACAAAAACGGCGCGAACAGCAACGAAACGTCCTGCGAAGTGGACCATCTGCGATCTCCGCGCTCGGCGGCTACAAATTTCGTTCCACAGCTGAGCCTGTGCCTCGTCAAGGCACAGCGCTTGCACCTCAACGCTGCTGGAGATCACAGCATGAACGTCAAACTCTTCTTCGGTATCGCGCTGTTCCTCATCGGCATCGTTACGGCTGTGATTGGGATCACGGAAGTCGGCCAAGGCATTCAAGTCGGCATCGTGGCCGAGCAAGGACCTGATTCCTTGCAACGAGTCCGAACTTTTGCCATTCCTGTGATCGCCGGGCTTAGTCTGGCGTTGGGTGGCCTCCTGATCGGCTTGGCCTTGGGGAACTGGAAGCATCCACGCACGCATCTCGAACCTGGTGACGAGATCGTGGATCCAGAGGGATACCACAAGATGAAACACGTGTAAGTTTCTTGTCATAATCTCGGCGTGGTCATACGCCCCTCGTCCCTCCTTCTCGCAATCGTTCTCGCCGGGTGTTCACCTTCCGCCCCAGACTATGACCTCCTGATCCGTAACGGCCAGGTGTTTGACGGCACCGGCGCCCCTGCCGTCTCGGCATCGGTGGCCGTTCGCGGTGATCGCATCGTCGCGATTGGCCCCCTGGAAGGCGCGCGCGCACGGGTCGAGGTCGATGCCGCCGGCCTGGCGGTCGCTCCCGGATTCATCAACATGCTGAGTTGGGCTGACGAGCCTCTGCTCGTCGACGGACGTTCACAGAGTGATATCCGCCAGGGCGTGACGCTCGAGGTTTTTGGAGAAGGCTGGTCGATGGGACCCCTCAATGCCCGAATGAAAGAAGAACAAGTGGCCGGGCAGGGCGACCTCAAATATCCCGTCGACTGGACCACGCTTGGCGAGTATCTGGATGGGTTGCAGCGCAAAGGCATCGCACCGAATGTGGCGTCGTTTGTTGGCGCCACGACGGTCCGTATCCATGAGATCGGGTACACGGATCGCGAGCCGACCGGCCAGGAACTGGATCGGATGAAGGATCTCGTTCGGCAGGCCATGCGTGAAGGCGCAATGGGTGTGGGCTCGTCGTTGATTTACGCCCCGGCGTTTTATGCCAAGACGCCGGAACTCGTCGAGTTGTCCAAAGCCGCGGCGGAGTTTGGCGGGATGTACATCTCGCACTTGCGCAGCGAGGGCGCGCGGCTGCTCGAAGCCATCGACGAGCTGATCCACATCGCGCGGGAGGCAAAGGTGCCCGCGGAGATTTACCACTTCAAGGCCGCGGGCCGCGACAACTGGGCCAAAACCGACGATGCAATCGCGCGCGTCGAAGCGGCGCGCCGTGAAGGCCTCCGCATCACGGCCGACATCTACACGTACCCGGCCGGTGCCACAGGCCTGGCCGCGACGATGCCGCCATGGGTGCAGGAAGGGGGCTACGACGCGTGGGTTGCACGATTGAAGGACCCGGCTATTCGCGCACGAGTCAAGCGTGAGATGACGACTCCTACCGATAAGTGGGAGAACTTCTTTACGGGCGCGGGCCCGGACGGCATCCTGCTGTCGGGATTCAAGAGCGAAGCGCTCAAGCCGCTGACGGGGAAGCGGCTGAGCGAAATCGCCAAGATGCGAGGACGGTCGCCGGAGGACACCGCGATCGATCTCGTGATCGAAGACGGCAGCCGCGTCGAAGCGGTGTATTTCCTGATGTCGGAAGACAACTTGCGCAAAAAGCTGCGCCTGCCGTGGGTCAGCTTTGCGTCTGATGCCGGGTCGTTAGCCCCGGAAGGGGCGTTTCTGGCGTCCAACCCTCACCCGCGTGCATACGGCAACTTCGCGCGCTGGCTCGGTCGCTACGTGCGGGACGAAACGCTCGTGCCGCTGGCGGAGGCCGTCCGCCGGCTCTCCGCGCAACCCGCAGAAAATCTCGGACTCAAGGAACGCGGCCGCCTTGCCGAGGGCCTCTTCGCCGACATCGTCATCTTCGATCCCGCCGGTATTCAGGACCACGCGACGTTCGAGAAACCGCATCAGTACTCAACGGGCATGCGCCATGTCTTCGTCAATGGCACACAGGTCCTACGTGATGGCGAACATACTGGCGCGAAGCCGGGACGAGTCGTGCGGGGCCCGGGGTATCGGGGGGAATAAAGCGCCGGTCTCCAGTCTCCAGTCGCCAGTTGCGGGCCTCCAAGTCGTGGCGGCAATCTGCGTGATTGACCGTGACCGGAGACCGGTGACCGGAGACCGATGACCGTTCTTCATCCCCGAATCTTCGCCAACTTCCGATCGAGTTCACTCTGCAGTCGCGCCAGGTCGCGGCGGTGCTCATCGTCTAGCTTCGCGAGGGCTTCGGGATCGAAGGCGGCCAGCCGTTTTGACTTGTAGAGAATCTCCGCCTCGGCCAGCTTCGACGCCTGAACGCGTCTGGCCTCCGCAATAGCCGCTTTCTGTTCCTCGGTCACCTCACGCTCGGTGACGCCCTCCTCTGCGTCTTTGCGGCGCAGGCGCTCCATGGCGAGCTCGTAGGCACTTTTCAGCGGTTCATCCGATGACATACTCAGATTGTGGATCTGACCGAGGACCAAGTCTATACGCGTATCGGCGAGGACGGCTTCACCCGCCTCGTTGGCGCTTTCTATGCGCAGGTACCGGACGACGACATCCTTGGACCGATGTATCCGTCCGAGGACCTCGCGGGAGCAGAAGTCCGGCTTCGTGATTTCCTGATTGGCCGCTTTGGCGGGCCCCCTCGCTACATCCAGCAACGCGGCCACCCGCGCCTGCGCATGCGACACATGCCGTTTGCCATTACTCGAGCGGCACGCGATCGGTGGGTGCAGCTGATGGACCGTGCGCTGGATCAGGCAGGGCTTGATGAGGATGCGACGAGAATGCTGCGCGAGTTTCTACACGGGATGGCTACGTTCATGATGAACCGGCCATAGACGACCACGTACGACGCAACGGAAACACGGCAGCGTGGAGGTTTTGAAAATAGATTCCGTGTTTCCGCACTTCCGTGCAACGTACGTAGTTAGCTCGTGTCGGTCCTACGAGGTTTGGATGGTCCGCTTCCAGATTGCGTTGTTTTCCCAGTTGGTCTTCTTCGTGTCGAGGTTCGGCGGTTGGGTACGGCCCAGGGCATCCGTTGCTTTCGACGCGACCGTGTGCGTGCCTGCTGGCGCAGCTGGCAGTTCGGCGCGGAACCATGTCCACGCGTATGGATTTGCTGGCGACTCCAGTTTGGCGGCCACCCATGCCCCGTCATTGAGCTGGACTTCGACTGTCTTCAGCGGCGTGCCGTCGGTGATGGCGACCCCAAACACTGAAAGGGCGCCGTTGGGGCGTTTCGTCACTCGCGCGACCATCGATTTGGTCCGCATCTTCGTCACCGACGTCTCGATCCACTCGGTTTTCTCGCCGTTCTGTCGACCGACGATGGTGACGTAATCACGGGCCTGGAACCGGCCCATGAATCGTTCGTTCGACACTTCGAGGCCGGTCAGCCATTTCACGTTCTGGACGCCGTACCAGCCGGGCACGACAATGCGGGCTGGGAAACCGTGATCGGGCGTGAGTGGCTCGCCGTTCATCTCCCAGGCCAGGATCGCCTCCGACCGCGCCAGATCGCTCAGGGTCATCGAGCGCGCGAAATTCTGACGGTATTTCTCGTTGCGGATGGTTTCTTCGCCTTCGTCGCCGCCCCAGAAGATGACTTCGGTGGCGTCAGCGGTGGGCTTGGCCTCCTCGATCAGCGGGCGGAGCGGCGTTCCACTCCATCGCGCATTGCCAATCATCCGGTTCATGATGGCGGTCGCGCGATTGCCGCCACACTCGAATGCGCATGTACGTTCGCCTCGTGCGCGCTTTTTCAACTCGTCCAGTGTAAAGCTGCGTGGATTTGCGACTCGACCGCGGATATCGAGCTTCCACGTGGCGGCGTCAATAGTCGGCACGCCGTAATGCGCGACAACGAAGTAGTTGCTCTCGGGTGTGATGTACGACGTCAGCTGACGGAGGTCCTGGCCCGACACGCGCTTGTTGGTTGCGTTGATGGTCACGAAGTCAGCCGGGACATCGGTGAACGGCACCACCTCGTCCGTCGCCTGGATCCACTCGACAGGGAATCCAAATCCCGGCAATTCGGACGCAGCGAGTCCAATGGTTGCAAAACCGGCCTGCTGAAGCACGCTTCTTCGCGAAATCATCGGGACCTCCTGAGATGGCGTCGCCATGATACTTCGGGCGGGTGGGCCGGTAGGGCTAGTAAGAGCTGGTAAGCGGGTTTGGCGCTCACCAGCCCAACCTGTGCCATTACCGCGGCACTCGTCTTGCTCACTTCACTGCCGGATGGGTACCGGCAGATGAGAATCCCGCGGCAATGGGGACTGTTTGCGGCATGGCTTGTCCTGATTGTGGCAGGCGCCGGCACTGGAGTGGCCGTCCATCAACTTTGGGAGTTTCGCAGCGGCCTCGAGCGTCTTGCCAATGGTCTGACATTAGACGTTGGACCCGAGTCCACGCTGATCTACGACGGCCGGAACAATCTCGTCTCGGCGCTCTTCGAGGAGCACCGGATCGCCGTACGTCTCGAAGAGATATCCCCGCATCTGGTCAACGGCGTGCTCGTCACCGAGGACCGCCGTTTTTTCGATCACGACGGCATCGATCCTCGTCGCATCGTCATGGCGGCCATCGCGAATCAGCGGGCAGGCGCAATCGTTCAGGGCGGCAGCACGATCACGCAGCAGCTGGTCCGCTCGATTTTGCTCAATCGTGAGAAAAGCTACACACGCAAGATCAAGGAAGCGATTCTCGCGCGGCGGCTCGAGGAGCGTTATGGCAAACGTGCGATTCTCGAGTCGTACTTGAATCGCGTGTACTTTGGCGATGGCTACTACGGCGTGCAGGCGGCAGCCATTGGGTATTTCGGCAAACCCGCATCTGCCCTGGATGTCGTCGAATCGGCCACGCTGGCTGGGCTGATCAAGGGTCCATCCGTCTACTCACCAACGAAGAAGCCCGAACGATCGCGCCAGCGACGGGATTTGGTGCTGAACGAGATGCGCGCCGCCGGCACGATCTCCGACGAGGAATACGCCAACGCGCTTGCCGTGCCGCTCAGGATCATGATCGCCAAGGCGGACGCCTCCGGTGTCATCGACCCGCGGCACGTACGGGGCGCCGAATATTTTCGCGACGCCGTCGCGCGGGAGCTCCTCGAACGTTTTGGATCGGAGGCCGTCTACACCGGCGGCCTGCGCGTTTACACCACGCTTGATCGACGGCTGCAAGCGATTGCGGAAGACGTGATGGCTTCGCGGCTGAAGGGCACGCCACGCAGCGGCAGTGAGCCGTTACAGGGTGCGCTGGTCGCCATCGAGCCTTCCACCGGGTATGTCAAGGCCATCGTCGGCGGCCGCGACTTCCGCGAAAGCCAATTCAACCGGGCGATCGACGCCAAGCGGCAGCCGGGCTCGGCCTTCAAGCCGTTCATCTTTGCGGAAGCGCTCCAGTCAGGATTCTCACCGAGCACGCTGCTCGAGAGGCTCGATGAACCCATTCTCACCCAAGAGGGCCCATGGTTGCCCAGCGGTGAGCACGAAGTGTCCTCGGTTCGTCTGCGCGACGCGCTCGTGTCCTCGAGCAATCGTGCGGCTGCGCATTTGCTGCAGCAAGTTGGAATGCACCGGACGTTGGATCTCGTGTCTCGCTTTGGCATCACCTCGCAGATGCCGGCTGTGGCATCGCTCGCGCTCGGGACGGGCGAGGTGTCACTGTTTGAGCTGACCGCGGCATACGGTGTCTTCGCGAATCGCGGAGTGTGGCGCAGCCCGACCACCATTCGACGCGTGCTGGATCGGTACGGGCGTGAGCTGTACCGCGCACCCGAGACCGAGCGCCCGGTCATTTCGGAAGCGACCGCGTACTTGATGACGAGCATGATGGCGGACGTGCTGAACCGCGGAACGGGGATGACCGCGCGGACGACAGGTTTTGGCCTGCAGGCCGCGGGAAAGACGGGAACCTCGAACGACTATACCGATGCGTGGTTCGTTGGCTACACGCCGCAGATTGTCACGGGTGTGTGGATTGGCTACGACAAGCCGCAAATGATCATGGACCGCGGCTTCGCAAGCATCGTCGCCGTGCCAGCCTGGGCCCGCTTCATGATTGCGGCAACGCGCGGCGCCCGCGACGAGTGGTTCGCGATGCCGGGGTCGCTGGTGAAGGTCAAGCTGTGTCGCATCAGCGGACTACTGGCGACGGACCGCTGTCATCTGCCGGTGCTCGAGATGCCGGGCTACGACACGAATAATCCGGACGCAGTCGCTACATCTGCGCCGATGTTCAAGCTGGGCGGCGTGTTTGAGGAGCTGCGGTCTGTTGGTCACCTGCCGGAGACGTGTCCTCTGCTGCACGGCGAAGCGGAATCGCTCTACGCCACGCTCGACGAGGTTCCACTGCCGCCGGTCCCCGCGATGCAGGAACCTGCCAAGGTTTATCTCCCGGAGCATTTGATGCCGTCGCCGTCCACCGAATCGACGGCACCCGCAGCACCCGCAGCACCCGCGGCACCTGCGGCACCTGCGGCACCCGCGGCACCGGCGGCACCCGTGGCACCTGCGACACCCGCATCAGTCATCCCCGGCTCGCCTGTCTCGAATGCGCCACCAACCTCGCCGCGCCCTCCTGGCAATCGACCCCCGGGAATGTGAGGGTGTGGTGCGAGCGCGGACCACGGAAGATCTTCGTGATCCTGGTGATCCTGTGAGAGATCCGCCGACACCGCAGCCACCGGCGCCTGTCGACGAACCTCCCGACACAAGCGATAGTCCTGCGAAAGACCCGCCACCAGGGCCGGACGATGCCGAGGCGCCCGTGCGTGATCCCCGTGTTCCGGGTCAACCCGCGCGCAAGAAGGTCCACTGAGTTTTAATACGTCGAATGATTCTCGCGTTACTGCTGGTGCTTGCGACGTTTGCGCAGGCGCCGCAGCCAGTCCCGCCCTCGAATGCGACGCCACCGTCGCCACAGCAGCCTGAAGAAATTCCAGACGTCGAAGAAACGGTTGTGGTGACCGCCACGCGAAGCGATCGACGACTCCAGGATGAGCCGCTTCGCGTTGAGGTGATCGACCGTGAAGAGATCGAGGAGAAGGCGCTGATGACGCCGGGGTCTGTTGCGATGCTGCTTGGCGAAACAACGGGATTGCGCGTGCAAATTACGGCACCGTCGATGGGTGCAGCCAATGTGCGCATACAGGGATTACGTGGGCGCTACGCGCAGTTGCTGGCCGACGGTCTGCCACTCTATGGTGCCAGCGGTGATTCGTTCAGCTTGTTGCAAGTACCGCCCCTCGATCTCGGTCAGGTCGAGGTCATCAAAGGTTCTGCCTCGGCGCTTTACGGCTCCTCTGCGCTTGGCGGCGCCATCAATCTCGTGTCACGCCGTCCACGCGAAGCCGAGCGCGAGGCGCTCGTCAATGTAACGTCACAGGGCGGTGCTGACGCGACGTTCTGGCTGGCTGGGCAAGCGGCGCGCGGGTGGTCGTGGACTGTACTTTCCGGCTATCACGGCCAACTGCGCCGTGACCTGGACGAGGATGGTTGGACCGATCTGCCGTTCTACGGTCGCGTTGCCGTGCGGCCGCGCATGTTTTACGAATCCGGCGAAGGCACATCGTTCTTCCTAACCGGTGGGTTCATCGGCGAGAACCGCGAGGGTGGCACGTTGGCCAACCGTGTCGCGCCAGACGGCCGCTCGTTTACCGAAGCCCTCCAGACGCGTCGCGGCGACGTGGGCGCACTAGGACGATGGCTGGTGGGCGAGAAGATCGTTACGGTTCGTGGTTCGTTTGCGCGTCTCGATCAAAGCCGAACGTTCGGCGGCGTGCGAGAACGTGGAAACCGTCTGACGTGGTTTGGCGAGTCTTCGATGAGCGGTACGGCTGGACGTCACACATGGGTTGTCGGCGCTGCAATCCAGCAGGATCGCTACAACCCGGACGACGTCACCAGGTTCGCCTACCGATTTTCGTCGCCCGCAGTGTTTGTGCAGGACGAGATGACTCTTGGCACGCGCGCATCAATATCCGCGAGTGCTCGCGTGGATGTTCACAGCGAGTACGGCACTCTGGCGAGCCCCCGTGTGTCGTTGCTGCTGCGCCCGGCGAGCCACTGGACCGCACGGATTTCGGCCGGCGGCGGCTCGTTTGCTCCGACGCCCTTTACCGAGGAAACCGACGAAACCGGCCTGGCACGAGTCGCGCCGCTCATGGGTTTGGACTCGGAACTCGCGCGCACTGCGTCTGCCGACGTCACGTGGACGCGAGGACCGTTTGAGATTTCAGCCACGATCTTTGGATCGATGGTCGACGACGCCGTCCAGTTGGTGGAACTCGCGTCCCCCGGATCGATTGAGCACCCCGTCGGCCTGAGAAACGCGCCCGATCCGACTCGCACATGGGGCACGGAGCTCATAGCTCGCTACCGCCGTGGCGAATTCATCCTCATGGCCACCCACGCCCACACCCGCTCGACCGAGTTCGACTTCGACACAGGCCGTCGCCGCGAGGTTCCTCTCACACCACGGCATGCTGCGTCGTTCAATGCGATGATCGAAGGCGAGGCTTGGGGTCGCGCGGGCTTCGAAGCGTATTTCACAGGCCGTCAACCTCTCGACGACAACCCATATCGCGACGTCAGCCGACCGTATCTGCTCTTTGGCGGCCTCTTCGAGCGACGATTTGGCGCCGCGCGCGTGTTCATCAACGTCGAAAATCTCGCCGATGTCCGTCAAACGAAATACGACCCCCTCATCCGCCCCACACGACTCCCTGATGGTCGGTGGACCGTCGAAGCCTGGGGGCCGTTGGATGGTCGGGTGTGGAACGGCGGACTTCGCCTGTCGTTTTGATCACGAACGTGCCCCTTATTCTGCTCGTAATGCTGTAACAGGGTCCACCTTCATCGCGCGCCTCGCGGGAACGTAACACGCGAGAATCGCAACCAGGACCAGAAGGATCGGCACCGCCACGAACGTACCCGGATCAGTCGCCGAGACCGAGAAGAGCAGACTCTCCATCACGCGCGTCAACCAGAACGCACCGACCACGCCGATTACGGCGCCCGTGACGGCCAGGAACACTCCGCGGCCCAGGACCAGTCTGAAGATGTCAGCACGATTTGCACCGAGTGCCAATCGCACCCCGATCTCTCGCGTCCGCTGCGCGACCAGGTAGGCCATCACGCCAAACAGTCCGATCGCTGCAAGCAGGAGTGCTACACCAGCAAACACGCCGAGCAGATACATGTTGAATCGACGCGGACCAAAAGAATCTGAGAGCAGGTCGGGCAACGAACGGACTTCGAAGAGCGGAACGTCAGGATCGATTCGTCGGACAGCCTCTCGAATCGCTGGCATCAACGACGACGGGTCCGCCGGTCCAGACCCGCCCATCGGGCTCGAGGCGCGCCACACGAGGTTCATTGGGTTCCAACCGCTGTAGGCCGTTGCGGATCCATAGGCCATCGGCCCTGGCTCGGTGTCCAAGCCAAAGCTGCGAACGTCTCTCGCCACACCGATCACGGTTTGTGGGCCATCCCCAAAGCTGCGAAGGATGACCGTCTTCCCGATCGGATCCTCGTTCGGCCAGTACCGCGCCGCCATTGCCTCGCTGATGATGGCAACGGGAAGAGTGTCCGAGCGATCAGCCGCAGAAAAATCCCGGCCTCGCAACGGAATGCCCATCGTTTTGAAATACCCGGGACTGACCAGTCGCCAGTCCGCCGACAGCTGTTCGCCCGCCACGGGCTGCCGGTGCAGCAACACGACCGACGTCGACGTATTGCCGCCTGCCAGGGGAACGCCGCTCGAAATCGCGACGCCGGCAACGCCCGGCTGCGTCCCCACGTCCGCCAGGACACGATCGTAGAAAGCGCGATTATGGTCAGCCGTCGGGTACGTCGTCCGGGGCAAGCTCACGCGCAGCGTCATGAGCGGTGCAACATCGAAGCCCGTTTCCACTTGCTGAAGCCGGGCAAAACTTCGCAGCAGTAGCCCCGCGCCAATGAGGAGCGCCACCGAGAGCGCCACCTCGGCGACTGTGAGCACCGAACGCAACCGCTGACGTCCGCCGCTGCTGCTGCCTCGCGCACCGTTGCGGAGGGTGTCAGCTGGATGCTGTTTCGAAACTTGAATGGCGGGCACGGTCCCGACGATGAACGCTGAAACGACCGAGAGTGCGATCGCAAAGCCCAGCACGTTCAGATCGAACGACACCTCGTCCAGCCTCGGTACGCTCTCAGGTCCAAACGCGACGAGCAATCGCGTCGTTGCGACCCCGAGCGCGAGACCTGCGGCCCCGGCTACGAGCGCCAGGAGTAGCGATTCGGTGAGCAGCTGCCTGAAGATTCGCCACCGTTCTGCCCCAAGCGCGACGCGGATTGACAACTCTTGTTGCCTGACCGCGCCCCTTGCGAGCAGGAGGTTGGCGACGTTCCCGCAAGCAATCAGCAACACGAGGCCGACGGCGCCGAGCAGCACAATCAACGATTCGCGGGTCTCCTCCGGTATCAGCCAGTCGTAGAACGATGCCAGACGAACGGTCCATCCGCGGTTGGAATCAGGGAACTGGACTGCAAGCGCGTCGGCGATGCGCGCAAGGTCGGTGTGTGCTTCTTCGATTGTCACGCCATCCTTGAGTCGGCCAATTACCGAAATCCGGTGGTCGCCTCTATTACGTGCAGGATCTGGAGCAAGTGGCACCAGCACATCGACATTCTGGCCCCAGTCGAACGACGTCGGCAGCACACCAATGACCAGATAATTCGTGCCATTCAACGCCATCTTCTGTCCTAGTGCCGCGGGGTTCGACGCGAACCGTCGTTGCCAGAAACCGTTCGTCAGCAGCACCACGGGGTCCCCGCCAGGCCGATCCTCGTCGGCCGAAAAATTACGTCCGAGCGCGGGTGTGATGCCGAGGAGCGGGAGAAATTCCACAGTGCCGCTTACGCCGCGCACAATCTCTGCGCCCTGGCTGGATGTCATCGAGAGACTCACCGAACCAAAGGCAGCAATGCTCTTGAAGCGTGTCTGCTGCATCCGCCAGTCCAGGAAGTTCGGGTGTGAGGCGGCGAATTGTGGCCAGCCACCTTCGGGATTGCTTTCCCAAATGCGCACGAGCCTTGCGGGCTCAGCGTAGTTGAGCGGACGGAGCATCACTGCGTTGACCACGGAGAAGATGGCAGTGTTGGCGCCGACGCCAAGGGCGAGCGTGATAGCGGCGACGGCGGTGAAGCCGGGATTGCCGACGAGCGTGCGAGCAGCGTAGCGCACGTCCTGGCCCCAGCTCCTCATCACGCCTGTTCTCGACTGATCGCCGAGAACCGGCGCATCGTCGGGTTTTCGTCGCTCGGCGCGTCGCAGCTCCCGTTCGAGAGAATCCGTTTCGTCGAGCTCGTCGAGCGCATTGCGCTCCGCCTCGGCGGGACTCAGACCCTGCGCTGTCAGCGATCGAAACCGGTCATCGAGATGCTGCGCGAGCTCATCGATGACGGAAATGTGACGGGTCGCGTCGATCCGTCGCGCGTGCAGCCGTTGCCGCAGTGCGGGCTTGAAATCAGGCATTGCTGACCTCGGTAATACGGCTGATTGCGGCCACGAACCGCTGCCAGCCCTTGCGTTGCTGGGCGAGCATCTTCCGGCCGTCGCGGGTGAGCCGGTAATACCGCCGTCGTCGCTGGCCTTCCTTCTCGACCCATTGCCCGACAATCCACCCGCGGCTCTCCAGCCGATAGAGCAGCGGATAGAGCGATGCCACTTTGAATCGCACCGCGCCCTCGGAGCGTTGTTCGATGATCTGGCTGATGTCGTAACCGTGGCGCGGTGGGCCGTCGAGAAGGGCCAGGATCATCAGCTCCGCGCTGCCCTTCTTCAGTTCGCGATCGAGAATGCGGTTGGTCATAAGCTTTACAGCGATATGTTGCTCAGAAGCATATACCAAGACGCACGTCGCACGGAAACGCCGAAGCACGGAAGTTTGCTTGTCAAGGATGATTTCCGTGCTTCTGTGCTTCCGTGCAACGTACGTGACCGGAGACCGTGGACCGGAGACCGGAGGCTCCGCGTGGACCAAAGACCGCGGACCGCGATATATTTGATCGGTTTATCTATCGAGAGGGCGCCTTCATGCAGGTCATACCGCTAACGGCCGCCCCACATGGCTTTGGTCGGACGTCGCGACGCGATACCTGGTGGACGACTCCACTCGTCGTCTTCATCGTCTTCTCGTCGTTCCTCGTCTACGGCACGTGGGCGGCATTTCAGAACGCGCACTACGAATTCGGCCCGTATCTCTCACCGTTTTATTCCCCGGTACTGTGGGGTGATTCGGCACATGCCTGGCTGGGTCCGAAGCCAACATGGTGGCCGGCGATCCTGCCATTTTCACCGGCACTCCTGATTCTTCCGTTTCCGGGTCTCTTTCGCTTCACCTGCTACTACTATCGTGGCGCGTATTACAAAGCATTTTGGGCTGATCCGCCGAACTGCACGGTGGGGGAGCCTCGAAAAAGTTACCTCGGCGAGAACTCGTTCCCGCTGATTCTGCAGAACATTCATCGCTACTTTTTTTACGTCGCCCTCGTCTTTCTGTTCATCCTCTCGTACGACGTCTGGCTGGCCCTCTGGTTCACCAATCCTGCGACAGGGCAGAAGGAGTTTGGGATCGGCCTTGGCACGCTGGTCCTGCTCCTCAACGTGATTCTGCTGAGCAGCTATACGCTCGGTTGCCATTCCGGGCGCCACATCTTCGGCGGACATCTGGACGAGGTGTCCAAGTCGCCCGTCAGAAGTGCGTGCTACGACTGTGCGACTGGTCTCAACAAGCGGCACATGCCGTTTGCCTGGATGAGCCTCTTCTCGGTCGCGTTTGCCGATATCTATGTCCGCCTGTGCTCGATGGGGATCTGGTCCGACTGGAGAATCCTTTGATGGCCGGGCAGGCGAGCTACGACTACGACGTCCTCGTCATCGGGGCAGGCGGCGCGGGCTTGCGGGCGGCCATCGAAGCGGCAAAGGCCGGCGTCAGCGTCGGTCTGATTTGCAAGTCGCTCCTCGGCAAGGCGCACACCGTGATGGCGGAAGGCGGCATGGCTGCCGCGATGGCCCACAACGATGATCGCGATGGCTGGAATGTTCACTTTGCCGACACCATGCGTGGCGGCCAATACGTCAACAACTGGCGCATGGCCGAGATCCATGCCAAAGAAGCGCCCGAGCGCGTCCGCGAGCTCGAAGCGTGGGGCGCCGTCTTCGACCGAACCCCTGACGGCCGCATCAACCAGCGAAATTTCGGTGGTCATCGTTATCCGCGGCTGGCGCACGTCGGCGATCGGACCGGACTCGAGCTGATCCGGACGCTGCAGGACCACACGGTGTATCTCGGCGTCACCGTACACATGGAATACACCGTCATCACGCTGCTCCTCGACGACGGTCGGGCGTCCGGCGTGTTGGCATACGACCGCGAGCGCGGGCGTTTCCATGTCTTTTCCGCCAAGGCGGTGATTCTGGCCACCGGTGGCGTCGGCCGGGCCTACAAGATCACGAGCAACAGTTGGGAGGGCACCGGCGATGGGCATGCGCTGGCGTTCCGAGCAGGCGCCGAGCTCATCGACATGGAGTTCATCCAGTTCCATCCCACCGGAATGGTCTGGCCGCCCAGCGTCAGAGGCATTCTCGTCACCGAGGGTGTTCGCGGCGAAGGCGGCATCCTGAAGAACAGCGAAGGCCGTCGCTTCATGTTCGACGACATCCCCGATAACTACAAGCCGCAGACCGCGTCTGATGCGGAAGAAGGCTGGCGCTATGTCACCGGTGACAAGAACGCCCGGCGCCCGCCCGAGCTGCTCACGCGCGACCACGTCGCCCGTTGCATCGTCCGTGAGGTCAAGTCTGGGCGCGGCTCGCCGCACGGCGGCGTGTTTCTCGACATCGCCTGGATCAAGGAGAAATTGCCCAACGCCGAGGAGCACATCAAGCGCAAGCTGCCGAGCATGTATCACCAGTTCAAGCAGCTGGCCGATCTCGACATCACCAAGGAGCCCATGGAAATCGGTCCGACGACGCACTACATCATGGGTGGGGTGCGGGTAGACCCCGACTCGCAGATGTCGACCATTCCCGGCCTCTTCGCCGCTGGTGAATGCGCCTCGGGCATCAACGGTGCAAATCGTCTCGGTGGCAATTCGCTCTCGGACCTCATCGTTTTTGGCAAGCGGGCAGGAGAGTACGCCGCGGACTTTGCCCGGAAGCAGGCCGCCGTGCGAGTCGATGATCAGGTGGTCGAACAGGCCATCAAGGACTCGCTCGCGCCGTTCGAGCGTGGCACCAGCGGCGAAAATCCGTACACGGTTCAGGAAGAACTGCAGGACACGATGCAGGATCTGGTCGGCATCGTTCGGCACGAATCCGAGATGCGAGAAGCCCTCACGCGGCTGCAAGGGTACAAGCAGCGCGCCGCACGTGTCGGCGTGAGTGGCCATCGCGAATACAACGGCGGTTGGCATACGGCGCTCGATCTGCAGAACCTGCTGACCGTTGCCGAAGCCATTACGCTGTCGGCGATCGAGCGAAGTGAAAGCCGCGGCGGCCACTTCCGAGAGGATTATCCGGACAAGAGTGTCGAGTTCGGTACTGTCAACATCATGGTGAAGCACACCGTCGGCGGAGGGATCGACGTCTCACGCATTCCGATTCCCGACATCCCGGCTGAGTTGAAGAAAGTGATCGAGGAGCAAAAGCAGTAGCGCGGGACTTTAGTCCCGCGATCTTTCAATCGGACTCATACATGGACGCAACATTTCGTCTCTGGCGCAGTGACCCCGGCGGCACGGGATCGCTGAAGGACTATCGCACCGCGGTCTCCGAGGGGATGGTGGTGCTCGACGCCGTTCACCAAATCCAAGCCGAACAGGCCGGCGATCTTGCCGTTCGTTGGAACTGCAAGGCGGGCAAATGCGGTTCGTGCTCAGCCGAGATCAACGGTACGCCGCGCCTGATGTGCATGACGCGCCTCAACTCGCTCGACCTGACCCAGCCGATCATTGTCGAGCCCATGAAGGCGTTTCCGCTGATCAAGGATCTCGTGACCGATGTCTCCTGGAATTACCGGGTCAAGACGACGATTCAGAAGTTCAAGCCGCGTGCGGCCGATGTCGCCGACGGAACATGGCGGATGATGCAGAAGGATGTCGATCGCGTGCAGGAGTATCGCAAGTGCATCGAGTGCTTCCTGTGCCAGGACGTGTGCCATGTGCTGCGCGACCACGGCAAGCACGACGATTTCATTGGCCCGCGGTTTTTCACCTATGCCGCCGCGCTCGAAACGCACCCGCTCGACACAGCAGATCGTCTGCGCGATCTCAAGGACAAGCACAACATCGGCTACTGTAATATCACCAAGTGCTGCACGGTGGTGTGCCCGGAGCACATCAAGATTACGGACAACGCGATTATCCCGCTCAAAGAGCGAGTGGTCGATCGCTTTTACGATCCCCTGACGCGCTTGCTGCGCGTTTTCAAGTGAGGGACGGGAGGGGTCTTCAGCCCAGCAGCCAGGTAGACGCGAAGCGCCTCGATGGCCGCCCGCACCTTGGCCGGCTGCGTCGCGCGCGGCAGCATCAGCGCGTCAACACTCAACGACCGCGTCGACCACTTCGGCAGGACCCGCACCAGCCGGCCATCCTCGAGCTCCTCGGCAATCTCAGGCGCCACGTGAAACGAAAGCCCCATGCCGGCCAAGGCCAGCTGCCTGATTGCATGCTGGTTGTTGCTCGTGACCCGCGGCTTCACCTGAATGCGATACCGCTCCCCTTTCGGGCCGGATAGCACATCCGCCGGATGATGCCAGGCCGGCAGCGCAATGAAGTCGTGACGAGGCAGGTCGTCGACGGTCCGAGGCTTACCTCGCGCCGACAGGTACGACGGGGCACCCACGAGTACGTTGTCCCAGTCGGCAAGGTGCCGCCGCACGAGACTCGACGCCTGCGGCGGCGTGCCGATAGTGATGGCGACATCGATTCTTTCCTTGTAGAGATCGAGTTGATCGTCTGTGGCGAGCAGTCGGAGCGTCACCTCGGGGTGCGACTGCAGGAGCGGCAGGAGCGCGCGCGTCAAGTGACCGGTGGCAAATCCCACCGGTGCGCTGACGCTCAATTCCCCAACAATCGCATCATGCAGCTCGGCCAGCCGTTCGTGCGCCGACCGGGCTGCCGCGAGCATAATGGAACAGCCTTCGTAGAACGCTTCCCCAGCTTCTGTGAGTGCCAGGTGACGCGTCGATCGGCGGAGCAGTGTGACGCCGGTCTCACGCTCCAACTGGCGAATCTGCTGGCTGACGGCCGATGGCGTCAGCCCGAGCTGACGCGCCGCCTTGCGCATCGACCCGCTCTCCACGACAACGGCCAGGATCGCCATACGCCGCAGGTCCATTGTGAAGCTCACCTTAACACTGACGCGAGCCCTACGGGACTTCCCGAGACTACGTCCGCCGTTTACTCTCGAGAAACCATGTCACAGAACGCGATCAAGACACGGTGGAGCCGGCGCGAGGCCTTGGGTCTGCTGAGCGCGGCTGGCGCCGCGCTGACGGCAGCCTGCAACGGCAGCACGCCGACGAGTCCGACGAACACCACAACGCCAACACCCAATGCGGGTGGGGCCTGTGCGGTGACGCCCTCGGAGACGATTGGGCCATACCCCTCAATGTCCGACTTCATCCGGAGCGACATCCGCGAGGGAAAAGCTGGTGTACCGGTGATGCTGGCGATCAGTGTTGTCAACGTGAACAATGCCTGCGCCCCCGTTTCCGGGGCGACCGTGGACATCTGGCAGTGTGATGCGGACGGCAACTACTCGCAGTACGGCAGCGAACGCAATCTCACGTATCTGCGCGGGATTCAGACGACGGATGCAAATGGGCTCGTAACGTTCACGACGATTTATCCCGGCTGGTATCAGGGTCGGGCGACGCACATTCATGTCGAGGTCAGCGTCAATGGACGCTCGGTGAAGGTCACGCAGATTGCATTTCCCGATGACATCACCGCCGCGGTCTACCGGACCGGGGTCTATGCGTCGAGCGGCCAGAACCCCACGACAAACGCCCGGGACAACGTCTTCAGTGATGGCGTGTCGGAAGAGCTCGTAACGCTTGTCGGCGATACCAGCACCGGCTACTCGGGGTCGTTTCGGGTGGGTATCGCGGTGTAAGGGGGGGTAGAACCCCCGTAACGCCCTCGGCTAAACTGGCCGTGGGGACCACCATGAAAACACATCTGCGCGTCGGCATTGCGACGCTGTTTCTGTCGGCTGCCCTCACGGCCCAGACGACTCTCCAGTATCCGGAAACGCGAACCGTGGATCACGTGGATACGTACCACGGCACCAAGGTGCCGGATCCATATCGATGGCTCGAGGACGACACCTCGGCCGACACTGCCAAATGGGTCGAGGCGCAGAACAAGGTCACCTTCGGCTATCTCGAACAGATTCCCTTCCGCAAACAGCTCTTCGCGCGCCTGCAGAAGTTGTACGACTATGCGAAGTATTCGTCGCCCTCACGCAAGGGTGACTATTACTTCTTCTCGAAGAACGACGGCCTTCAGAATCAGAGCGTCCTCTACATACAGAAGGGCATCGAGGGAAAGCCCGAAGTGCTGCTCGATCCGAACACGTGGTCGGCGGATGGCACGGTGCGTCTCGGGGCGTTCGCGCCGTCAAAGGACGCAAAGCTTGCGGTGTATGGTGTGTCGGTCAGCGGGTCCGACTGGCAGGAATACCACGTTCTCGATCTGACGACGCGCAAGCCGCTGACCGACAAGATCGAATGGGTGAAGGTGTCGAGCGTGGCGTGGCGCGGCAACGGCTTCTACTACAGCCGCTATCCCCAGCCTGAGAAAGGCAAAGAACTCTCTTCGGCCAATGAGAACCATCAGGTCTACTACCATCGGATTGGCACGCCGCAGTCGAGCGACGAGCTCGTGTATGAGGATGCCAAAAATCCCCAGCGCTTCCACACGCTCGACACGACCGAAGACGAGCGGTTTGCGATTCTCGATGTGTCCGACCGCGGCACGGGCAAGCAAGGCAACGCCGTGTTCGTCATGGATCTCTCGAAGCCGGGATCGAAGTTCGTGCCGCTGATTCCAAACATCGGGGACGACACGTTCGCGGTCCTCGAAAACGTGCGCGGCGAGCTGCTCGTTTTCACCGATAACAACGCGCCGAATGGCCGCGTCGTCCGGATCGATCCCGCCAGTCCCGCGCCCGCCAACTGGAAAACGATCATCGCGGAGAAGCCTGAGCCGATCGACACCGTGCAAGTGGCGGGCGGCAAGGTCATTGCCACCTACATGAAGGATGTCGCGTCGAAGGCATACGTTCACAATCTCGAGGGGACGTTCGAGAACGAGATCGAGCTGCCCGGACTCGGCAGTGCCAGCGGTTTTCGCGGCAACATGGACGACAAGTTCATCTTCTACACGTTCACGTCATTCACGTATCCGACGTCGATTTTTCGTTACGAGATTGCCGCGCGGAAGAGTGCGCTCTTCCGCGCGCCGGACATCCCGGGACTGGACACCAATCAGTACGAGACCAAACAAGTGTTCTTCACCAGCAAAGACGGTGCGAAAGTGCCGATGTTCCTGGTGCACAAGAAGGGTCTCGAGCTCGACGGCAACAACCCCGCTTTGATGTACGGCTACGGCGGGTTCAACATCGCGACGACGCCCGGCTTCAACTCGCTGCGCATTGCACTGCTGGAGCAGGGCTTTGTGTATGCGAGCGTCAACATGCGCGGCGGCAGCGAGTACGGTGAAGCGTGGCACGATGCCGGAACGAAAACGAAGAAGCAGAACGTCTTTGATGATTTCATCGCGGCGGCCGAGTGGCTGATCGCTAACAAGTACACGTCGCCCGCGAGGCTTGCGGCACAGGGCGGATCCAATGGCGGGCTGCTCGTCGGGGCGGTGATCAATCAACGGCCTGATCTGTTTCGTGTGGCCATCCCGCAGGTCGGGGTCATGGATATGCTGCGGTTCCACAAGTTCACCATCGGCTGGAACTGGATTGCGGACTATGGCTCGAGCGATGTGGCGGAGGAATTCAAGGCGCTCTACGCCTACTCACCGCTGCACAACATCAAGGCCGGCGTGAAGTATCCGGCCACGCTCATTACCACGGCCGATCACGATGACCGCGTTGTACCCGCACACTCGTTCAAGTACGCCGCCACGTTGCAAAAAGCGGCCAGCCACGAGAATCCCGTGCTCATACGCATTGAGACCAAGTCGGGTCATGGTGCGAGCAACGTCACCAAACAGATTGAAGCCACGGCCGATATCTACGCGTTCATCATGCACAACATGGGGATCCAGCCGCGGACAGCGACAAACTGACGCGGCTGCTAAAGGACTCGCGCCTTCCGGCGCTCGCACGACTCGTTCGCTTCGCGAACATCGCATGACTCGGCGGCTTCGCCGCTTCGCAGGAAGGCCGCCGTTCGGCGGCCTCTACATCGCGATGGGGGCATCCGGTTGCTACCAGGAATGATTGGGCCACCTGTTGAAATCGCTGGGGCGCTTGAGGAACTTGTCCGAGCAACCTTCGAAGGGCAGGTGGAAGTGAAGTATTCCGCAGCGTTCGGCTACCCTTCGTGCAAGGATGGACTGACCGCCGATGTCGGTGTGCCGCATATCCGACGGCGACTCGTCGGCAAGTCATACCGATAAGCACCCCTACGCAGGTGGTTAATCATTTGTAGGACTCTGCACGTGCTCTGCGCACTCTGACCTTGTCTTGGCTTTTCTCCGTGTCTCTGTGCCTCCGTGGCTTGTACGTGCTTTCGAAATTGGCCGTCACATGCTTGCTTCCGTTGACGGTGCTTTTCGGTGGTGATGCCGCCGCTCAGGCACCGCCGCCGGCGCGGGAGCCGCCGAAGATCGGCGCGACCCTCACCGCCGATGTCTGGCGCGATTTGCCGGTTGCTGAAAACCTGTTTGCGATTCTGGAGACCGTCCAACCCGAGCTCATCGCCGACCGTTTCAACAGCGGCGGGCTGAACGTGGGCGCCCCGGCCGGGGTCAGCGGATTTCTCGCCTCGTCGACGCAGACTCAGTACCGCCTGGGCGACGTGAATATTTCCAGCCCCCATGATGGCGCGCCGCTCTTGTTCCCTGAGATCGCGTTCTGGGATCGCGTTGAGGTGACGACAGGCGCAATGCCTGTAGACAGCAGCGCACCCGGACTCGCTGTCATCTTGCAGCCGCATCGTCACTCCACGCAGTGGACGGGCTCGATCGAGGCGTCCACATCGGGGGGACGATTGATCTCAGATCCCGCACTGCATCGCCCGCCGTCAATTGTCCAGCTCCACGACTGGGCGCGCGGCGCTGCAATCGCGACGGGGCCTGTCGTCGATGGTCGTCTCGGACTGACTGTCGGCGGTACTTGGACTCGCAACACGACGGTCGAGCGTACGCAGTCCTCTCGCCGGCAAAGTGAGGCTGGATCGGCGTTTGCGCATGCCTTGTTGACGGTGGCGCCGAGCACCGAGTGGCGCGCGCTCGGGTGGGCGCAACGTAGTCACCACATCGCAGGACAGGATCGCGCCATCCACGTGCAGTCGACGTATGAGCAATACGACCCGTCCAGGCCGTTGTGGCGGATCTTCGGCGGCTACACGCAGCGGAGGCGGACGCGGCACCGCCCGGTGTCAGGGTTGGTCGTCGAGCGGCTTGTCGATGGTCCGATACTCGGTCTGGTCGCGAACAACGCCGGCACCGAACGTCGTTGGTCGGTGGGCGGCCGCCTGTCACCGGCGCGCCCTCGCGCACGGCACGCGTTGCAAGTCGGTGCAGACGTCGAAGGGATTGCAGCCCGCACGCCCGCATCGGTTGAGAGCCTAATCGGCGAGCTCGTCGACGGCCGTCCGGCCCGGGTGTGGGCGTTCAAGAATCAGGCGCTCGTCTCGCAGCGTCACGCGACCACAATTGCGGTGTTCGCAAACGACCGCATCGCCGTGTTCCCTCGCATGACACTCGACCTCGCGCTCCGCTTCGAATCGATCCACGGCCAGGCGGATGGCGCCACAGCGGCCATCAACTGGCGGGCGTTGATGCCCAGCGCAACTGCCTGGTGGAAGCTTGGGACGCCGTACGCCCTCGAATTGATGACCGCGTACCGCCGATCGGGCAATCAATTGCTCCTTGGACTGCTCGCGTATGGCGATCCTGCAGCGCCGGTCGCGGACGTGTTTCGCTGGGAGGAGAGCCTGGCCGCCACGGGAACTCTGATCGCGCGCACTGGTCCAGGCACTGGCGGCGATTCGGCCTTCAGCCGAATCGATCCACAGCTGAAACGTTCACACACCGACGAGTTTGTCATCAGCCTCGAGTCGCGCCCGCAGTCGACTCTCCGACTGAGTGTCACGGGGATTGCGCGTCGTCAGTCGTCACTGGTGAACGTTGTCAACACTGGCGTGCCGATGAGCAGTTATGAGACGTTCACGATTCGCGACGACAACGTCGATCTGCTTGGCGCGGCAGACGACCACGAATTGCCCGTTTACAATCGACTCCCCGCGAGTTTCGGTCGAGATCAGTATCTGCTGACAAACTCCGGTCAGGAGGCGGCGACGCTGGGAGCAGTCGGTACTCACGGCTCAGAGCGCAACGGACCGCTTGTTCTTGTCAATCGGCGCCACCGCATCCGCTGCAATCGGATCGGGGGGGAATCGCGGCTTTCGCGCCACGGAAAACGATCAGGATGCCAGCGGCGAGCTCTTCACCAATCCCAACGCTTCGACCTTTGCGCGCGGGCGGCTCTTCAGCGATCGCGCGTACGTCATCAAGTGGACAACGGTGTACAGGTTTCCACAGGATATCCGCCTCGGCGCGATTGCGAGGTATCAGGATGGTCAGCCTTTTTCGCGCATCGTGGTCGTGCCTGGCCTGAATCAGGGCGCTGAGGCAATTCAGGCATTCGCGAACGGCAGATCGCGTTTCGCGTTTACCGGTACGCTCGACGTGAGGCTGCAGAAAGGGTTCGCGATCGGCGCGACCCGTCTCGCCGCGATCTTCGATGCTTACAATCTGCTCAACATGACGAAGGAAGTCGAGGAGTACGTCGTCACCGGTGATCGGTTTCGCGAGACAACCGCCGTGCAGCCGCCCCGCGCTTTTCATCTGGGCGTGCGCATGACGTTCTAACCCCTCGATTCACGGTCGGTTGGGTCCGCAGCGTGCCGAGCACAATCGCGGCATTCCCAGACCATTCCACCGTGTTGGGGCTCGCGAGCGGCCACACGGTTGTCCGCTTCCGCAAGATGGGCGTATTCTGGTGAGACTTCGAAACGGTCACCGTGACTGACAGCACTCGATGCATGCCGAATGGGAGCAGGCCGCGCGCGGAGGCGATGTCGAGACGCTCGGGCGGCTCCTCGCTGCTGGCCTAGACATCGACGATCGCGACGCACACGGCCAGACGGCCCTGATGCTTGCCGCGCGCCTCGGCCACCAGCCGGTGGTGACCTTCCTGGTCGAGCGTGGCGCAGACCTCAATCACACGGCGAAGTTTCATCTCAGTGCGTTGATGCTGGCGGTCCTCAACAACCATCTGAAGATTGTGGAGACGCTGGTCACGGCCGGCGCGGCTCGATCGATTCGTGGCACGGGCCCACCTGGCTTCAACGGCAAGACAGCCAGGGAGTTGGCGCAAGCCGCCGGATGGCATGAGATCGTTGATTTCCTGCGGACCGTGGAGCAGGCGTCGCCGGAAGCGACCTGATGCGGGTCCTGCTGAGGACGAGGTTGCCTGCGAGGACCGAGGTTGTTGACGAGGACGGAGGTCGCCCGCGAGGACGGAGGTTGCCCGCGAGGACGGAGGTTGCCCACGAGGACGGAGGTTGCCCGCGAGGACGGAGGTTGCTGACGAGGACGGAGGTTACCCGCAAGGACGGAGGTTGCCGACGAGGACGGAGGTTGCCCGCGAGGACGGAGGTCGCCCGGGAGGACGGAGGTTGTCGGGAGTGCGTCGCGTGTGGCAGGTCGATCCTGATCAGGCCCCAGGGTCCCAGGACCCAGGCCTCAGATCCCTGATCACTGATTCGGCCGGTGGTCATAACTCATGACTCGTGTGATCTTCCAGGCGCCATCCTTGTGCTGCCAGAGGTGGATGTACCTCGCAATGCCCTCGCATCTTTTCGACGCCAGCTCGCAAAACAGGTGTGAGCCGGTCTGAAGCGCACCGTAGCCATCCATGGGATACACCTCGAGCGTTGCGGGGACGAGCTCACGCCGCACCTTGCCACAGATGTTGTTCTTCACGCTTTCGACCAGTCGCTGCCGCCCGGGCGTGAGACCGCCCTTGTCGTGATAGAACTCCACATCGTCCGCGAAAAACGACCCGAACTTTTCGAGATCGCAGGTGTTGTAAGCGTCGAACACGGCCCGATCGAGCGACGCAATTGTCTTGAAAAGGTCGCTGTCGTGGGCGGCACCCTGAGTGTCCGCTTGTGCATCAACGACGACGAGGGAACCAGACAAGAAAACGATGAGTGATGCCGCCGCAGTTAGCAACTTCATACAAAGGCTCATAGACGGATGTCGAGCGACTTGTGTTTCATGGACGCGCGAAAGCTCGCCGGCCTCGTCCGGATGCACGAGGTGTCCTCACGAGAGGTGATGACGGCGTATCTGGCGCAGATCAACCGTCTGAATCCAACTCTCAATGCCATCGTCGCAAAGCTTCCCGATGAGGAGTGCCTGAAGCTTGCAGACGATGCGGATCGACGATTCGCGCGAGGGGAGAAGTCGGGCGCGTTGCATGGCTTGCCGATCGCATTCAAAGACCTGCAGGCCGTGGTTGGCTTTCCATACACGCAGGGCTCGCCAATTTTCAAAGACGTCTTCCCCACAGAAGACACCGTGATCGTGCAACGCCTGCGACAAGCGGGCGCCATTCCGATCGGCAAGACGAATGTGCCGGAGTTCGGAATGGGATCGCACACCTACAACAATGTTTACGGCACGACGGTCAATCCATATGACGTGACGAAAAGCGCCGGCGGCTCGAGCGGAGGCGCTGGCGCGGCCTTGGCAGTGGGCATGCTGCCCATCGCCGACGGCAGCGATCTCGGAGGGTCGCTTCGGAATCCAGCCAACTTCAACAACGTGGTCGCGCTCCGTCCAAGTGTTGGTCTCGTTCCAACAGCGCCAAGTCCCCTACCGCTGCTCGGCTTCAGCGTGAACGGGCCAATGGCACGAACAGTGGACGATGTGGCATGGCTGCTCAGCGTGATGGCTGGCGCCGACCCCCGCGATCCCGCATGTTATCCGTCCGACCCGGCGGCCTTCGCGCGACCGCTCGATCGGAGCTTCATCGGCACGCGTGTCGCGTGGTGTCCCGATCTGGGCGGGGTGCCCCTTTCTCCGCAAGTCCGGCAAGTCCTCGAGGCTCAACGCCGGACGTTCGAAGCGCTCGGGTGCATCGTCGAGGACGCGTCTCCGGATCTCCGTGATGCAGACGAGGTCTTCCTGACAATCCGGGCGTTTCGCAGCGCTGCGACTCTTGGTCCCCTCGTGCAGCAACATCGGGAGCGGATGAAGCCAGAAGCAATCTGGGAGATCGAGCATGGCGCGAGGCTCACCGGCGCAGATCTCGCCCGCGCCATGATCCTTCATGGCGAGCTGATGGACCGAATGCGTCGCTTCCAGGAGACGCACGAGTTCGTGCTGTGTGCCGTCAATCAAATTCCGCCGTTTTCTGCGGCGGAGGACTGGCCCACGCAGATCGATGGCATGCCGATGGAGAACTACATCGCCTGGATGAAGTCGGCCTACTGGATTTCCGTGACGTTCTGTCCCGCGATTTCGGTCCCCGCGGGCTTCACGAGCGGCGGGTTGCCTGTCGGGATCCAGATTGTCGGCCGGCAGCGGGACGACCGCGGCGTGCTGGAGCTGGCTTTCGCGTTTGAGCAGGCGACCGGGTTTTTGAAGCGGAGGCCTTTGCTGGCGGCAACTGTTTGAGAAAGCGTTTTGTTCGTTTCGCCACCGCGTCGAGCCACGCAATCTGGATGCGTGACCCCGTTCTCATGATGTCCAGCAGAAATGGCGGAAGGCCCGAAAAGTCGATCTTCAAGGCACCCCAATCGGGCCGGCGGCCGTCGGCGTCTGTGAACCTGTACTCGCGGCCAAGTTCCCACGAGCTGTATAACTGACCGGTCCGTTCTAGGATGCGATTGTCGCTCGCCAGGGCGGCGACCGCGCGACCAACGAAGAGCGGCGACTCAGATTCCAGAAAATTCTTGTCCTTCTTGCCGCCGTCACGCCAATTCGCTTCGGTGACGCCAAAGTGTTCCAACATTGCCTCCGAGCGGAGAAACCCGGGCGTGATGGCGACCGCCGCAACCCCGTGCGGCTTCAGCTCGGCCGCCATATTGAGCGCCAGTCCCTTCAGCCCGAGTTTGACGCATTGCGTCAGCGGATTTCCGCCCGCGCTCAGTATGTCGTTCTCGGTGACCTCGACGATCAGTCCGCGTCGCTTGCCGATCATCAGAAGGGCGGCGTGCTTGGCGGTGATGATGTGCGACAAAAGCGCTTGCCGGAAAACGGCCTCACCGTTTTTGAGGTTCGCCTCCCAGAACGAGCCCCACTGCTTCATCATGGGCTCTTCGCCGGCGATGCTGTTGACGAGCAGATCGAGCCGACCGTGCTCCCGATCGATTCGAGCGAAGAGGGCCTCGACTTCAGATTCAACTGTGTGATCGACACGAACTGCGACTGCGGTACCGCCTGCGGCCGTGATCAGTTCGGCGGTCTCGTCGATCGTCTCGGGACGCCCGTAAGGTGACGGCTTGCCGCGCACGCTGCGACCGGTGCAGTAGACGATTGCACCGCTCTCACCAAGCGCGCGTGCGATGCCACGGC
Organism: uncultured Acidobacteriota bacterium; assembly: GCA_963846425.1. Lineage (GTDB taxonomy): Bacteria > Acidobacteriota > Vicinamibacteria > Vicinamibacterales > UBA2999 > JACCSI01. The sequence goes on from CAWJVW010000005.1 coordinate 2,622,461, forward strand.
CCGCGCCCCGTGTCGCGCCAGCGACGAGAGCGATCCGTCCGCGCAGAGGTTGGATTCGAGCTGAACGCTTCATGTCTCTGAAAACCGCCTTTCACTTGATCGCTCAGACCATGGCTGATCACAGGCTGTCCATGGTTTAGCGGCCGTAGTGTAGCGCGTTACTATCTACGTCATGTATCGCACCCTGGCTGTTCTGGTTCTTGTTTACCTTTCCAGCAGTTGCGCCCCACCAATGACCCCTGCCGCGTCTCAACCGGCCGCTGTCGATGTCGTGGAGTTGAGCGCTGCTGATGCGCGTGACCGGATGGCCTCCGGCGCGCTGACGTCGCGGGCGCTGACACAGGCATATCTCGATCGCATCGCCGGCGTCGACGACGCGGGCCCTCGGCTCAACGCGGTGATCGAGCTCAATTCCAGTGCCATCGCCGAGGCCGAAACGCTCGACGCCGAGCGACGGGCGGGGAAGATACGGGGTCCGTTGCACGGTGTCCCCGTCCTCCTCAAGGACAACGTCGACATTGCGGGATTGGTGAATTCAGCGGGGTCGCTCGCCCTCGCCGAGAATCGGCCGAAGCAGGACGCGTTCATCGTGGGTCGGCTCCGCGCGGCGGGCGCCGTGATTCTCGGCAAGACCAACCTGAGTGAGTGGGCGAACTTCCGGTCGACGCGCTCGACGTCGGGGTGGAGCTCGCGCGGCGGTCAGACCAAGAATCCGTATGTGCTCGATCGCAACCCGTGTGGCTCGAGCGCCGGGACGGGAACGGCAATCGCGGCCAGCCTAGGCGCCATCGGCGTCGGCACCGAAACCGACGGCAGCATCATCTGCCCGTCTGCGGTGAGCGGTCTCGTCGGCTTGAAGCCGACCGTGGGCCTGGTCAGCCGCAGCGGCATCATTCCCGTTGCCATTTCGCAGGACACGGCGGGTCCGATGGGGCGCACCGTGGCGGATGTCGCGTTGTTGATGAATGCGCTCGCGGGCGTGGACGATGGCGACCCGTCTGGCCCTGCGGCAGCCGGCAAGATATCCACCGGATTACACGACGTCTCTCAGGGCCGATGCATTGAAGGGGCAACGTTTTGGGGTCTTGCGTCAAGCGATGAACTTTCATCCCGCAGTGGACGCGTCGGTCAACGCTGCGATTGCCGCCGTGAAAGCACAGGGCGCGGAGGTGATCGACGTGAAGGTGGCGACCTATAACGACTGGAATGACAGCGAGTTCGATACGCTGCTGTATGAATTCAAGGATGGTCTCAACGCGTACCTGAAAGCGAGCGGCTCACCGCACACCTCGCTCGAAGCGCTGATCGCGTGGAACAAATCAAACGCCGACCGCGTGATGCCGTTCTTTGGACAAGAGATCTTCGAACGTGCCCAGGCCAAGGGGCCTCTGACAGATGCCGCGTATCGCAAGGCGCGCAACGAGTCGCGCCGGCTCGCCGGCAAGGATGGCCTGCTCGCCGTTCTCGACCGTGAGAAGCTTGCCGCGGTGATCGCGCCCAGCGTGTCGCCGGCGTGGCCGACCGATCACGTGCTCGGCGATCACTTCGTCGGCTCCGGCTACGGCATGGCGGCGGTCGCGGGGACGCCGAGCATCACCGTGCCCGTCGGCGAAAGCCAGGGCTTGCCGATCGGTCTGACGTTCATGGGGCGCGCGTATGCCGAGCCCGACTTGATTGGCTTCGCCTACGCACTGGAGCAGATCACCAAGGCCCGCCGGGCACCGCAATATAAAGTCACCCTCACGGAGCCGTGACATTCGGAGACAGGGACAGTCCCCCGATGACAGGGACTGTCCCCCGATGACAAGGCCTGTCCCCACTTCAAAAGAGTGGGCAATTACTGCTGCGGAGTGGCAGAACCTGCGACGACGGTGACCCGCAGGTCGTGTGGGGTGTGGATGCTCGCGTCTTCTGCGTAGGCACGCAGCACATACGTGCCAGGCTTGTCGAACACCACGCTCGTCGCAGCCTTCCCATCGGTGACCCGCGCCACTTTCGGGTCGAACGTCGCGATGCCGGGCCCACGCCATTGCAGCCAACTCACACGAAGCGACTGGTTGAGCGGCCGATCCTCGGGCTTGGTGGGCGGACCCTTGATCCCGGCGACGCGCGCGCCACGATCCGTCCGCGGCTTCGGGTTGCCATCGTCAATCACCGACAAGGTCAGCGAGAGCGCCTTACCAGCTCCGACAGTTTGCGGGGACGGCGGATCGACGATCTGTGGCGGGGCATTGGGCGGCTCGTCGAAGTCCACGGCAGTCCGGCTGCCACGGTTAGCCGAGATGGTGTGTTGGTCGATTTCCCACACCGGCCAGAGGCAGCCAAACGCCTTCAGCGTGACCCCATTTGCTTTCACGGTCCAGATCAGGTCGCGATCCTTTGGAAACGTTGACGGCACGTCAACCTTGAAGGCGAACTGCTGACGCCGGGTCTCGAAGAACTCGGGCTGGCCCATGTCCTCGCCATTGAATCCGTTGTCGGGTCCCACGCGGATATTGAGACGCTCCTCATGGTTGCGATTCAGATATCCGAACCACATGGCGAACGACCCGTCCGGATTTCGCGACCATCCTTCGAAGACGGGCTGAATGCTCTGTCCCTGGTTGTAGCGAACGGTGTTGGAGTAGACCTCCTGTGCGGCGGCCGGTTTGGCTGACGGCGACTGTGCCGACGTGGGTGCAGAACTGAGGAACACCAGGACAGCCACGCACGTCTTCATCTCGCGCTTGCGCATTTCGTCTTGTGCCTCCGCCCTTTCTGCTTTCTGCCGACGGCCCTCTGCCTTGTTTGGCTTCTACCGCTCGTTGGTGCGCCGCTTGCTCCGCTCCGCGACCATCGACTTGTAGTCTTCTTCTTCGAGATACGTCCACGTGACCCACGCAAAGGCCATCTCGTCGATCGTCCGTTGCCCGTAGCCCACCCAGTTGCGTGGATCGGGATTGCTGCGGTTGGCGGCGGTGTTGTCGTGCCACAGAATCGTGTGCAGCATCGTGCCGGCCGGCAGGAGCGGCGTCACCTCGTCTGCGTAGTTGTAGACCTTGTGCCAGTTGAACTCGAAGCCCATGCAGTTGAGCATCTCGGCGCGACCTGTTGGCAGAATCGCCTCGACACACATGCGCTTCCCGCGGTTGTGCATGTGCGGCTGCAGCGCGGTAACGCGAGCAGGCTTGGAAAAGCGGAAGTAGCCGTCATGCCGCGAGACGGTGTTGGGCGGAATATCGAGATCGGGATGCGCGTTGGCGATCTGCAATGAGATCTGGTGATACTTTGGCACGTAGCCCTTGGGGTAGAACTTGAGCCCGACGCGTGTCCGGTCCACAGTTTCGGTCCCTGATGCGTGATAGTGCAAATTGAAACGAATCTTCGCACCGGCCTTCACGAGCTTGGCCGTACCGTCCGGGAGGATATCGCCGTTCTTGCCGACGGCATACTCGTTGAGAAAGCTCTCGCTGTTGGTTCCGCGATCGTCGAGTCGGCCTGCAAGCACTTCGTCTTCGTCCACCTCCTGGATGAGATAAGTGAGCAGGTGGTGCACGACCGCGCGTGCGCCCGGACCAGGTTTGGCCTCGACGGCCTGCAGGTAGCGATCCTCGGTCAATCCTGAATCAGCGATGTAGTCGATCCACAGGTCTGCCGCGTTTGCGGGCACGACATGCTCCTTGGGGATCTGCACAATGAGGTCAGGCGTGCCGATATTCCAGACCTCGTCATCGGGAAAAACCGGAGACGGCGGCAGGTCGGCCACATTGCCACGCGGTGCGCCGGCGTCCGACCACGCGACGATCGTCGCAATCTCGTCGTCGCTCAGCGACGGATCGTCCTTGAACTTCTGAATGCCGACATTCCGTTCGATGTGCCAGGGGGGCATGATGCGGTCTCTCACCCGCGTCTTGATGGCTCGCGCCCATGGCCGCACGTCTTCGTACGTCATGAGCGACATCGGTGCGTTCGTGCCTGGTCGATGACAGGTCTGGCAGGAACGCTGGATGATTGGCGCCACATGTTTGGTGTAGGTGATCTCCGGCGTAGCCGCGCGTGCGGACACCGGCCCGCCAGGACCCTGGGCAGCGGGCCGTGCCACGGCCAGAGCCAATACGAGTACGCCGAGTAATCCGACGCCGCAGGATCTCGCGTTCATGATGTGCCCTTTTTTCTAAGCATCACTTCCTGGCAGTTTTGATTGTTTGCAGATCGAAGGACCGGACATCGTAGTTGTTCGAGAGCACGACTTCCGTGCCGGTAATCTCCACCGTCTGGCCGACGTACGACATGAGCTTCGCGTACTTATCCCGCGCCTGCGTTCCCCAGATTCGATAGAGCCCGTCGCCGTCACTGAGGATGCCCAGTGCTGCGCCTTTCGTGCGCACACAAATCCTGGCGCAGTCCACATGCGCGGCGCCGGTCCCGGCCGCGACACCCTTCTGCTTGTAGCAAGAGATATCGACGATCTCACCGGTCAGGGTCATCGGCGCGCTGCGGCTGATCACGGGTTCCTGCGCCGAGAGAACGAGGCTCCCGGCGATCGCCAGAGCTCCGGTCACGATCACAGCCGCTATTCGCATGAAGATGACTCACCCACCTCGACCGGGTATACGCTTGGACCGCGGCCCCTGTCAAGTGAGGGGTGCAGTGGAGCGCTACTCAAACGTCTGTGCGAACGAGATCCGGTTGCCCTCGAGGTCGAGGATGTGAAATTCACGCAGACCCCACGGACGGCTGATCGGTTGTCCCTGCACGTTCGCACCCTTCTCAACGAGCTCCGCGTGCAGCGCATCCACGGCGTTGACGTACAACGAGCACGAACCGATGCCTTTGTGTCCCTCGGTTCGCGCGATCAGCAGCAGGCGCACTTCGTCGCGGTCCATGACGCCGAGATCGTGCTGCTGATAGTTGACCTCGAACCCAAGCACGTCGCGGTAATACGCCACGCCCGCCGGCACGTTGTCCAACGGCAGTTCCGGCATGATGGTTCGGAGCTGCTGCTGCGAACGAGGTATGTCCGGCCCAGCGTACGGTTCACCAAACCAGAGTGTGTGTCCATCGGGATCCCGAAGCTCGAAGACACGCATCTTGATCCAGTTGACATCCGCCAGAGCGCTCGGCGCGCCACCATGACTGCTGACGACGTCGTGCATTGCCACGACATCGTCGGTTTCGAAGAACACAACCTTGCGCGCGCCGTTGTCCGACCCTGCGCCGAACTGCAGGCGCGCGGGCCCATACGACACCTCCGCGACAGCGGGCGCACCGGAATCAGCGAGCGTATCCTGTACGCTGAATCCAAGCACATCGCGATAGAAGGCGACGCTTCGTGCGGGATCACCAACGCGAAGGTACTGGCTCACCGGGGCGACGATCGCGGGCCGGGGCGGAAGGGGAAGGTTGTCAGCGCTCGCCATCATGAGGCCCAATAGTCAACCCGAACGCTGGGACTTCAGATTGGACTGGCCTTCCCGCGGACGGGATGCGTCCGGCTACACGACGCAAATTTTAGCAGTTCGCAGGATCTTACGAGTCAGTCGGATTGCGAGTGACGCCTCAGAAGCCGACCATAGCGGTTGCGCTGACTGTGACGAGCGATCGGCGTGCCTGGTCTTCAAAATCGAACCCGCCGTCTCGGAAGATATAGCGAATATCAAGGCGCATTCCAACGCCTCCAGCGCGGTTTCTCGCGGAGATGCTGGAGAACCATTTGAACCCCAGACCCGCTTGGTAATACTGCCCGGTCTCTTCAACCCCGGTGTCGTCATCTTGCTGTTGGAGCAGCCCGGCGCCGGCCAGGAGGAATGGCACGGTCTTCCGGTTGTCGAAGCGGCCCGGATTCAAGTGGTAGACCAGATTGCCCTCAACGGCATATTGTCTGAACGTCGCGGCCGTGATCTCGATCGGCGGCAATTGCTCCGCGTCCTGATCTATTTTCACGCTCAGCGTGGGGTTACTATATTGAAACCCGCCCTCGACGCCCCACGCCGGAGAAACATTGACGCCGATCGTAAAGAAGCCAACCAAACCGGAACGCGTCTTCCCAGTCGCGCGAAAGAAGGTGAAGCGATCGGGGTCTTCACCAGGCTCGTTGCGGGTCATTGTCGCGTCTTGCGTGCCGGCTTCAGCCTGTCCGACGTACCCGACGCCGCCACCGATCTCGACTGACGGCGGTCGCACGGTTTGAGCGGTTGCCGCGTCGGCCAGACCCAGAAACGCTGCCACCGTCGCGGCGGCGAGCGTCGCCCGGCAGCTCACTTGGGTTCCACCACGATTTCGACGCGTGGGGTGGTGACACTGCGCTGGACCGGAATCAACCGATCGAGGTACCTCGCCGTGAAGGCGACCTCGATGTTCTCCTCCACGAAATAGCTGGCGGGATCATCGTCGAGTGGCTCGATGCGCAGGATGTGAAGACCAGGTGACAGGCCGCTGATGAGAAACCCACCGTCTTCGTACGTGAATCCGGCGATCATCGTGCCGCTGCCGGGATGGAACGCCATTACATGCGCACCGAAGACCGGGCCTGCGGGAAGCTGCACACGACCGCTGATTGTCCCGGTGTTCGCCTCAAACCCGCCGTCGGGATAGATGACTGACGCGCCAGCAATGTCGTCGGCTTTCGGTTCGCGCTCGGCGATGGTGCCGGCGTTGAAGGACAACGGGAACATCACGGTTTCGGCGGCGACGACCCCTCCCCCCTCCAATTTCGCAAGCCCGGAGTGGCTGAGCCCAAACATGTGCGCCATTTCGTGAACCGCAAGGGCTTCGACGTCATATCGGTCAGGCTCCCCGTCTGCGGCAACCGAGAACGGGTTTACGCTGTTGAACATCACGTCAGCCTCGATGATGTCGCCCGTCACGGTGTCGAAGGTAATGAACGTGATTCCGAGGAAGCCTTCCAGCTCCGGTTCGTTGAGAAATCCAATCGTGTTCTGTCCATCGACATCGCCCGGTAGATTGCCGGTCGTCCCCACAAACTGGAATGACACCGCGGAGGTGGGCACGGCCTGCCAGGTTTCAGCTGCACGAGCGACGGCACTCTGCAGCTGCTCCCCGTTGACACCCGATACCTCCGTAGGATTCACGAAATAACGCATCGTGGGCGTGGGCGAGCGCACGAACACGCGGCTCGAGCCGACGCCAGTCGAAATCCTCAAGTAGCCCTCACCGGTCTGGGAGAAGACAGCGGTCAACAGGAGCGTGGCAAAGAAAAAGCGGCGGGTCATTGGCCGCTCTCCATGGCTGTGCGAACCAGACCGCTGAAGGTGTTGAGCGACATCGGTGGCGCGGAACTTCTGGCGATGTTGGGACCAAACCCCGGCCTCGGCACTCGCGCAATCGTCCGCTCTCCCGTCCGGCCGTCGACGACGACCCGAAACACTCCCTGGCTTTGGCCAAGAATGTGCGGAATCGCCGGAGCGCGAGCCGTCAGAAAGAGGACGACCTCTTCGCCTTCCGCAAACGTGGGCGCCCCAACCGCCATCGTGCGGTAGCGGCCCATCGTCCCCCCAGGAACGACGAAGGCGACTTCTTTGCCGAGGTCGCCTTTCAGATAGCTCCCAACCTCGACGGTGACGATGGTGTCGACTTTCGTCCGATCGTCGTTATGCCTGGACCGCACTTCGACCACACGGCCATACACAATCGCCTGTGAGCGGGCGACGAGGTCGTTGAACTCGATGGGGCGAATGACCGAGGCGTCGATGCCAGCGGTTGCGAGGCATGCCAATACGCCCGTTACTGCGAGAATTCGATATGACATTGCAGGAGTGTAAACCGCCTTCAACTAGTTGATAACTGCCATTCTGTCGGTCAATGTCCGTCTTGATCGATCGACCAACTTTTATCGGCAGAGGGCGGGGAACGGTTTATGGCCGGACGCGCGCGGGCTGCGCCTTGTCCTTGACGAGGAGGACCGCGCACGGTGCCAGCACACCGATCTTGTGGCTCAACCCGCTCCAGCCACGCCCGGGCTGCGACGGGTCAACCGTATGCGATGCCAGCATGATGAGGTCGACCTGATTGTCCAGTGCAAAGGTGACAATCTCCTCAGCCGGCCTGCCGTAGACCGTGGTTGTGGCGAGCTCGAGGTCCGAGCCGCCGAATCGCAAGGCCAGCGACGTCAGGTGTTTCGCGGCTCGATCTTCGAGCTCGTGATAGAAGGACTCGAACTCCTTGAACTCGGCGCCAGAGAGCGTTTCGATGACGTGAAGCAACGTGACGCGTGCCCGGGCGCCGAGCGCCACGTCGCGCGCGGCGTCCACGGTCGTGATAGTTCGGTCGCTGAGGTCCGTTGGAATCAGGATGTGGTGAAACATGGGATCCTCGATCGATTGAATAAGCCACTGATCACTCGCCCTCTGGTCACTGGCCATTGGTCACTGGCCACTGACCATTGACCATATGTATCATCCGGGCACACCAATCAGCGCATGACATCGACCGATTCTCGTACCGTTCCTGCTGAACAGCTCGACGCGCTTGCCAGCGATCCAAAGACGATGGGATGGATGGTGGGGTCGCCACCGCCACCTGACAAGCTGATCCGATTCGCTGACAGCAGCTTTTACCGCTTTCCACGCACGCGGTGGTCGTACTCGCATGTGCGCGAGCTGATGCCGACGAGTGTCGTCGCGCGCGGCGACGCTGCTGTGACGATGCTGCCCCGCGTCATGCGGGACGACATCGACGAGGTGATGTTTCAGCCGCTTGGCAAAAGCGACTCGATGACGTGGGCGCAGTCGCTGCTCGCCAATTACACCGACGGCATCGTCGTGTTGCACCAGGGACGCATTGTCTACGAGCGTTACTTTGGTGCGCTCAATGCCCACACCCAGCATCTGGCTTTCTCTGTAACCAAGTCATTCGTCGCGACGATCGCGGCGACCCTGATCCATCAAGGTGTTGTTGACGAGCATGCGACCGTGGCGACCTTCGTGCCCGAATTGGAGACCAGCGGTTACGCCGATGCCACCGTACGCCAACTGCTCGACATGACCACGGGCATGAATTATGTGGAGGACTACACTGACCAGGACTCGTCAGTGTGGGAGTTCAGCCGCGCTGGCAACTTCCGGCCTCGTCCTGCGGGTTACCAAGGGCCCGAGACGTTTTACAGCTACCTCCAATCCCTGCAGAAGGAAACCGCCCACGGTCAGCGCTTTGCGTACAAGACGGTCAACACCGATGCGCTCGGATGGGTGCTGCGTCGCGTCACGGGCAAGTCGGTGAGCGATCTATTGAGGGAGCATCTGTGGACCAAGCTCGGTGTTGAACAGGACGCGTATTTTACGGTCGATCCGATCGGCGTCGAGTTTGCCGGCGGCGGGCTGAACCTGACGCTGCGCGACATGGCACGCTTCGGCGAGATGATGCGCCGGGGAGGGCACTACAACGGCCAGCAAATCGTGCCTGCCGGCGTGATTGAGGACATACGTCGCGGCGGCAACCAGGATCATTTCGCCCTTGCGGGTTACACGCTGCTCCCGGGATGGAGCTATCGCAGCATGTGGTGGGTGTCGCACAACGATCACGGCGCCTACTCCGCGCGCGGCATTCATGGTCAGGCGATCTACATCGATCCACTTGCGGAGATGGTGATCGCGCGATTTGCGTCTCACCCGTTGGGTGCCAACGTCAACCTCGACCCTACGTCTCTGCCGGCCTATCACGCTGTCGCGCGGCACCTTGCAGAATCTGCGACGCGGTGACATTCAGAGACGGGGACTGTCCCCCGATGACAGGGACTGTCCCTCGATGACAGGGACTGTCCCGGCGTTACAAGGGCTGTCCCCGATCTCGGGGCAAGATGACCTGCTTGGTCGCCACCAGCGCGACCAGGGTCGCTCCAGTCAACAACACCGCGTGGCCGGTGAATGGCGTGAGCAGCACGAGTGCGGCCGCGAGCGGACCTGCAAGCCGTGTGCGGCGATGCTCGGGCCGGTAGTGAAGCACCCACAAGCAGAGGAGGTAGACAGCGACGGGGATGGCCACAGCTGCACCGGCTCCAACGGCGTTCACCTGGGCGTGCTGCGTCGCGTGATCCACCCCCACGGCCAATCCCGCCCCCACAGCCGCAGCGGCGGCAAACACCAGATAGTGTCCATAGCCCCAAACAATCGCTTTGCGGAGACCGGTGAGCAGATCGTGGACCGGCCGATCAAAGTACATCCACCACATCGAGCACACAATCAGCAGGCCGCCGACCATCAGCTCGGTCAGCACCGAGAGTTTCTCGCCCGCCGCAAGCGAAGACTGGATGGCCATGGTCGCGGCGAGAATGGATTCGCCGAGCACAATCAATGTCAGGAGGCCATACCGCTCCGCGATGTGATGCGGGTGCCACGTTGTTGGCGCGGCGCGCTCGGCCCATACCGGCACCAGAAGTTCGAGCGCCGCAAAAGTAAGGAATCCAAGGGTCCACAAGCCGGGCACGAACAACATCGCAACCCACGCGATCTGCAGCAGCGTGATGCCGAGCGCGTATCGGTGCGCGGTGGTTCGATGTTCGGGATCGGCTGCCGCAGCGCGCAACCACTGCGCAACGAGCGCAAGCCGCATGACGACGTAGCCGCCGACGGTCGCGACGTTGGGTGTGCGTGTCTCGAACATCGCGGGCACGCCCGCCGCCATGATCAGCGCCCCGGCAATCTGGACGAACACTGTGAGCCGATATGGCACATCGTCGCAGTCATAGGCCGAGGCGAACCAGGTGAAGTTCATCCACGCCCACCAGATCGCGAAGAACACCATCGAATAGCCGATGATGCCTTCCAGTGGATGAGCGTCGGCAATCGCGTGATGCAGCCCGTTTGCCGCCTGCGCGATGGCGACGACGAAGACGAGGTCGAAGAACAGCTCGAGGGGGGTTGCGGCGCGGTGAGCCTCATGGGGCGAGCGAGCCTTCATCGGGTTCGTGGATCCTAGCCGACTACTGTGCAGATCATGCGGATGCACTCCGACCGCGAGCCGATAAATAATGCGGTCCGGGCATCTGCGGCCGGCTTATCACTGGAGTGCCAAGAATGAGATCTCACCAAGGCGCCGCCTGGTTCTTGCTCCTCGGATTGATCAGCATATCGAATATGGGAAGCGTTGCGCTCGAGGAGCAGAAGCCGACGGCGGCTCCACGCTTTCAAGTCGATCCGAGCTGGCCGAAACAGCTGCCGAACAATTGGATCCTCGGTGCGGTCACCGGCGTCTTCGTGGACGCGAAGGATCACATCTGGGTGACTCACCTCCCCGAAACGTTGACGGAGGAAGAGACGTCAGCGGTGCAAAAGCCGCCGATCGGCACCTGCTGTGCGCCAGCCCCAACGGTGATCGAGCTCGACGCGCAGGGCAATCTCGTACAAGGGTGGGGCGATCCGTCACAAGACATCTCGGTCTACCCCCGCAACCCGCACGGCATCTTCGTCGATCACAACGACTTCGTGTGGGTTGGCACCTACATGCACCATCGTGTGCAGAAGTTCACGCGCGACGGGAAGCTGGTGCTGACCATTGGCACGTATGACAAGAACGCGGGCAGCAACGATACGACACTGCTCGGGGGGCCTGCGGGTATCTGGGTGGACCCCAAAACCAACGAAGCCTTCATCGCTGACGGCTACAGGAACCGCCGCGTCATCGTCTTTGACGGCGCCACAGGCAAGTATCTGCGGCACTGGGGCGCTTACGGCGAGGCGCCCGACGATACGTACAAGGCCGACCGGAATCCCGACTCGCCTCCGCCGAAGCAGTTCTCGACAGTGCATGGGATCACGGGCACCCGCGACGGCATGATCTATGTTGCCGATCGGCGCGGCAATCGCATTCAAGTGTTCGATCAGAAAGGCAAGTTCATCAAGGAAAAGATCGTCGCGCCTAGCACCCTCGCGTCCGGATCGGCGTTCGTGCTGGTGCCCTCGCCCGATCGCGCGGAGCAGTGGCTCTACATGGCCGATGGGACGAATCACAAGATTTGGCTGCTGCGTCGCAGCGATCTCGAGATTGTCGGCGAGTTCGGACACGGCGGCCGGCAGGTCGGCCAGATGCTGCGCCCGCATGGGATGAGCGTGGACTCGAAGGGGAATCTCTATGTCGGTGAAGCCTCCACGGGGAGGCGAGTGCAGCGGTTCAACCTTCAGGGTGGGCTGAGCAAGTAGTCTGCGCAAACCGGCGGACAAGGGGACTGTCCCCTTTTTACATAACTGCAACCGATCATCGCATTCTGTAAGTCCTCCCGTCGCGTTGTTCCCGCACACGACCGGCCTGGCGTGGCGAATCACGATTGCACAGCTGGCGCGCTCTTTGCCTCGGTGCGCTCAGATCCAGGCGTCTGTCCGCGCGTTCAACACTGCCCTGCGAGGGATCACAACATGACTGCCACCCGCATCTTCATGATCACGCTCGTGCTGATCTCCGGCTGCTTCTCCCGCCTGGCCGACCCAAGGCTGGTCGCCCAGAGCGCGCCCGTCCAGACAGCCGAGCCCGTCGCGATCCCGATGGAGTTGCTGGCCAACCGGCCCATCGTGCGCTTCACGGTCAACGGCCAAGGTCCGTTCCCGTTCTTGGTCGCGCCGAAAGAGCCGCGATCGTTGATCGATCCCGAACTCGCAGAGGCTCTCAAACTGAAGCAGCCGAAACCGGGGACGGCGGTTGATCTCACGGTCGATCTGGGATACGGCGCCAAGCACGCCGAGCACACCATCAAGGTCCCGATTGTCATTGAAGACCTCGCGCGTATCGCGTCCGGATTTGACAAGACTTTGCGCCCCCGTGGCGTCATCAGCCTGTCGACGTGGAAGGATCACACGTTCACCGTGGACTACCTGCAGTGGCGAATCACGATCGAACCCGGAACGCTGCCAGAGCCAAATCAGAAAGACGTATTTGCACTGAGCCCGTCTGGTGATTTCACGCTTCCCATCACCATCGCCGATCACTCGCTCGAGTGTCGCATCGATCCCCTGTTTCCCGGTGCGCTTGTGTTGCCGATGTCGGCGGTCGTGCCGCAGCAGTTAGACGGGACGCCCCGCCCCGCGGGACTGTTCCAGACTGCCGACGGGACCGTCCAGGTGCAAGAAGCGCGGCTCGCTACCACGATCATGCTGGGGCCCTTCGAGTTGAAGACTCCACTAGTGCTGCTGGCCGACCGCGGGCAGTCGGCGACTGTGGGAACACCGTGGCTTGGTCGGTTCGCGGTGACCTACGATGTCACGAACGCGCGAGTTCGTCTGGCGACGCCAGCAGCGTCGCTCTCGCGCCGGTAGGGAACAGCCTGTAAACCTCTCCCTATTACGGCGCAGGCTTCGTCCCCCGCCAGCCCACAGGTAAACTGTTGGCGGATGCAGACCCCTGCGTGGGCGGCCTTGCTCTCGATCGCCGCCGCGAGTGTCGCCTTGGCCGCTGGCACGCGCAGCGCGCCAAGCCAACCCTCGACTTCGACGTTTGTCGGCGTGCTCGACGAGCACCCGACCATTCAGTACGCGAATCGACCGACACGCGACCGCGTGTCGGCACTGAATCATGCGATTGTCCAGGGGACGAGGTCCCTGGAATTTCAGGAGCGCGATGGATACCTGCGCCCTTTGCTGGAGGCGCTTGGTATTCAGGTTGAGTCGCAGCTTCTGGTGTTCTCGAAGACAGGAATCCAGCGCGGGGTGACCGGTCCGCGCAGTCCTCGGGCGTTGTTTTTCGATGACTCCCTCGTCGTTGGCTATATTCCGGGCGCGCGCTGGATCGAACTTGCGGCCCACGACCCAGAGCAGGGCGTGGTGTTTTACACCCTCGAACAAACGGCAGCGACATCCCCAAAGCTAACGCGGCGCACCGACTGCCTGAGTTGCCATGTGTCGGCGAGCACGCTCGAAGTGCCGGGCATGATCCACCGCAGCAATGTCGTCGGCACGGAGGGTGAATTGATGCCGATGTTTGGAAGCCACACGGTGGATCACCGTACGCCGCTGACCGAACGCTGGGGTGGCTGGTTCGTGACAGGCAATTACACGAAACCCCCGTACGACGGGACTGCGCACAGGGGCAACGTGACGGTGGCCGTTCATCCACAGTCGGGGCCGGCGACGACCTCCAACGAAGTGTTCATCCAATGGCTCAACAGTGCGCCGGAGACGCGCGGGTATCCCTCTACGGACAGCGACATTGCGGCGCTGATGCTGTTCGATCATCAGATGCACGCAATCAATCTGCTCACGCGACTCAATTGGGAATCACGCGTGGCCGAGGGCAACGTCGCCAGCGGCCCATCACGCGAGTTGGTTGACGAATTGACGGACTACCTGCTGTTCGTCGGCGAAGTCGCGCCACCGGCACGCGTCGTGCCGCGTGTCGGCTTTGCCGAGCGATTCACCGCTCCAGGACCCAGAGATCGGCTGGGTCGATCGCTACGCCAGCTGGATCTCGACGCTCGTCTTTTGCGCTATCCCTGCAGCTACATGGTGTACACGACAGCGTTCGAGAACCTGCCGCTGCCAGCCAGGACTGCCGTGTACAAACGGATGTGGGCTGTGTTGATCGGACAGGACCGCCGCCCCAAATATTCTCATCTGTCGGAGTCCGATCGCCGCGCGATCATTGAAATCATTGGCGACACCAAACAGGATCTGCCTGATGTTTGGCGCCGTTAATTCGAAGGCACTTCTGTTCACAGATTCACAGGAAGATCGGGGAGACTTGCGAGCAGATTCTTCTCCCTGAACTCCTGATCCCTGTGAGTGCGCACGAAGTCCTGCGCCCAGTCGTGCCGTCAGACCCGATGTCCACAGCCGCCGACGAACCCCACGTTCGATCGTCAGACAACGGTCCCGACGCTTGATCCGGAGATTGACATGACACCCGCTGCAACGGCTGATGTTGCGCGAGGTGTCGGGACTAGCGGAGACTCTATTCAATCAGTGCACTTGATTCGAGGCTCATCCACAAGGAGATCTCCGACCCCCTGTGAATACCTCAACGCAATGAACTTCGGGATTAGAGAAAGCCTGAAGGAGGATACATGACCACAGCAACTCTACAGTCCAGCAGCCTCTCGGTCGCATTAACCGTCAATGACCTCAAGCGCAGCCTGCAGTTTTACACCGAAGGGTTGGGTTTTGCGATCGATGACCGGATGGAAGCCGACGGGACGCTCCAGGGCGCCATGCTCAAAGCCGGCAATGCGTCGTTGGGTGTTTCACAGGATGACTTTGCCAAAGGTCGGGATCGCGTGAAAGGCGTTGGGATGTCACTGTATGTGGAGACCGATCAGGACATCCCCGCCCTGGCCCAGCGAGCCAAGAAGGCAGGAATCACGTTGGATAGTGATGCCGGGCCGCTGCCGTGGGGCCCGATTGGCTTCAGGGTCACGGATCCTGACGGGTTCAAGATCACCATCGCAAACCCGAGCTGAATGCAGTGGCTCGCTGCGCTATAGTAGTTAAAACTATAGTAGTGGTAAACTCTTCAACGTGAAGAGCCGTCTAATGCTTTCTGATCTGGCCTTTCACATCCTGCTCGCCTTGGGTGACGGGCCGTCGCACGGCTACGCCATCGGCAAAGACGTGGAGCAGCGGTCAAGTGGACGGCTGGATCCAGCGACAGGCGCGTTGTATCAGGCGCTTCGACGACTGGCGGAGGACGGACTCATCGCGTCAACGGCGGCGCTCCCAGACAGCGATGCACGCCGCAAGTACTTCGCGCTGACCAACCGGGGCCGGCGAGCGGCAGCGGAGGAAGCGCGGCGGCTGGACGGGCTGGTGCGGACGGCCAGGCAGCGGAAGCTTTATCCGCAGCGTGCGTGAGGAATGCGTTTCTACCGCTTCCTGTTGCGATTGTGTCCCGCGTCGCTGCGGAATGAGTACGGCGCAGCGATGGAGGAGACCTTTGCCCGGCGGCTGGCGGACGGGCGAGCCCTCGGCGTGTGGCGGCGCGCGCAGCTATGGCGACGCGAACTGACGAGTGTCGCGGTGCTGGCGGCGTCGGAACGGTACGGCCCATCGGGACGTGAGCGGCGACGGCGGCGGCAGCATGCTGCCCAATGGAAGGCGGGGCATATGGATGGCATGGCGCTCGAGATTCGACAGGCCGCCCGACGGCTGGCGCGCAGCCCGATGTTCACGCTTGCGGCCGTGTGCACGCTTGCGCTCGCCATCGGCGCCAACGCGTCAATCTTCGCCGTCGTGCAGCGGGTCGTCCTGAACCCGTTGCCCTACCCGGACTCCAATCGCCTGATCGAACTGGATCACGGTGCGCTGCGCCTCAACATGGGCTCCGGCCTCGGGCTGACACAGGGTCTTTACTTTCACTATGCCAATCGTGCTCGCACGCTGGACAGTCTCGCGGTCTATCAGACGTACGATCGGACGCTCACCGGAAACGGAGATCCTGAGCGGATAAGGGTTGGCTCTGCGACGCCGTCTCTCGCCAGTGTGCTCGGCGTGTCGCCGGCACTCGGTCGCTGGTTTACAGAGGAGGAGGGCGTGCCCGGCGCTTCGCAGGTCGCCGTCCTCTCGCACAGCCTCTGGGTGCGCCGGTATGGAAGCGACCCCGGAGTGCTCGGCCAGTCGGTGCTTCTGGAAGGTGTGCCCACCGTTATAATCGGCGTGCTGCCCCCTTCTTTTGCGTTTCCGGATCCGGCGGACTCCCGTGGAAGGCTGCCTGTCGGGATGTGGATCGCGGAACGCCTGACGCCTTCGACTGGTTTTGGGTTGTGGCACTACAAAGGTGTCGCTCGATTACGCGACGACGCCGCACTCGAGGATGCTCGTGTAGAGCTGAATGGATTGATCGGCGATCTGGCGCACGCGTACCCGAATGACCCAATAAGCGCTGGGGAACGTCGAAACCAAACTCGTTTTTACGGGACGAACGCTCAAGGACGCGACCGTTGGCGGCGTAGCTCGTGCGCTCTGGATCATGCTCGCCGCCGTGAGTCTCGTGCTGTTGGTCGCATGCGCCAACGTAGCCAATCTCTTTCTTGTGCGGTCGGAGGCACGCCAGCGCGAGGTCGCCGTGCGGCGCGCGCTGGGCGCGGGCTCATCGGGCATCGCACGCTACTTCCTCACTGAGAGCGTGCTGCTTTCCGCCATGGGCGGCGTGGTCGGTCTGGTTCTCGCCTGGGGCGCGCTGCAACTGCTCGTGGGCTTCCAACCCCCGAATCTCCCACGCGTTGACGAAATCCGCATGGACGGTGCCGCTCTCGCGCTTACGTTCGCGCTGAGCGTGCTATCAGCGTTGACGTTCGGTGCGATTCCCCTCTGGCGCGGTGCCGAGATTGCGGTATCTCTCCAGAATGGCGGCCGCAGCAACACCGCAAGCCGGAGCCGCCATCGTGTGCGTCACATGTTGATGGGAGCACAAGTTGCGTTGGCGCTCGTGCTTCTGATCGCATCTGGTCTTATGGTGCGCAGCTTCCAGAAACTGCGTGCACTGGACCCAGGCTTCGACCCGACGTCCGCGCTCACATTCACTATTGGCTTGCCGGACGACGACTACTCGAGTCTGGTCGCGGTTGTTTCAACGCATCACGCCATTCTGGACGCTCTCTCGGCGATGCCAGGTGTGACTTCTGTCTCCGCATCCACATGCCTACCGCTGGCTGGCGGATGCAGCGGCAATACGATGCTTGTAGAGAATCGCATCAATCCGGAGGGCACGATTCCGCCGCTCGCGCTCTTCCGCGCAGTCGCGGGCGGCTACTTCGACGCGATGGGTATGCGCCTGGTTCGAGGCCGTGGAATCGACCGACGTGACGTCGAGCGCAACGAGCATGTTGTCGTCATCAACGAGGCTGCCGCGCTGCTGTTTTTCCCGAATCAGGATCCCATCGGTCTGCGCGTGGCGTCGAACCGTCCCCCGCCGCCGCCTGGCGAGCCCTCGAATCTCACGTGGCTCGAGATTGTCGGCGTTGTGTCGGATACTCCGGTTCGTCTCCTTGCTGAAGTGTCTCCATTACCTCAGGTATACATGCCCATGTCCGTCGCTCGCGGACCTGGCGAGGCCGCGGATGCGCTGATCGGTCCGACCGCCTCGGTCATGAGCTACATCGTACGCTCCGCGACACCGCCCGAGAGGTTACTGCCGTCAGTGGGGCAGGCGGTCAGCGCTGTCGATCCAAATCTCGCTCTGGCACAAGCAGGTACATTGCAGGGCGCGGTGGACCGCGCCTCCGCGCACATGACCTTCACCATGGTCTTGCTGACGATCGCGGCGGCGGTGGCACTGATGCTCGGCCTCATCGGGATTTACGGCGTCATGTCCTATATCGTCAGCCAGCGCACGGGAGAGATCGGCGTGCGCCTTGCGCTCGGAGCGAATCCCGGAGGGGTTGCGGCAGCTATTGTGCGGCAGGGTGGACTGGTTGCGCTCGCTGGTGTTGCGGTTGGCTTGACGACCGCGTTCGCTGGGAGCAGGCTGATTGAGTCGCTGCTTTACGGTGTGAGCTCGCGAGACCCGGGCGTGTTCGCGGCAACGGCATTCGTTCTGCTGGGTGTCGCACTGTTGGCGTGCTGGATCCCGGCGCGTCGTGCCGCGCGTCTCAGTCCCGTGGAGGCGCTGCGAGCGGAGTAGATCGCGGGACTAAAGTCCCGCGCTACGGGCGAATCTTGATTGTGCGTAGCGAATCTTGATTGTACGTAGCGAATCTTGATTGTACGTAGCGCGGGACTTTAGTCCCGCGACAAGGCCTTGGTTAGCCTCGCGATCGTCGAGCGCGCGATCTCCGAGGGCGTGCCCGTGTCGGTTTGCTCGATGTGAACCGCCACGCCATCAAGAGCAAATCTCTCAACACATCCGGGTGGACCCGACCCAGTCGCACCAGCATCGCGGGATAGTTCACGTAGTGATCGGTGATGTAGTAAGTCGCCGGATCGGCGGCAAGCAACTCCTCCCGCTGGTCGAAATCAATTCGCACCGCCAGCGAGCCAGGTTCTGCCGATCGGTGGATCGCAAGACACGTAAACATCTTTCCGCGGACCTTCAGCGCCGGTGACCCGTACGTCGTACCATCCTCGACGTCAGGGAGCGCGAGTCCCATCTCGCGCACGGTGTCGAAGGTAATCTTCTTTCTTGCCATCGAACCAGGAACTCGACTTGAGGTTAACACCGCTGGCGCGGTCGCGAGGAGGCAGGCATGAACATTCGGCAGAAGGTTGTGGTGGTAACCGGCGGCGGGAGTGGCATCGGCCGCGCGCTGTGCCAGCGGTTCGCCCGAGAGGGGGCGCAGGCTATCGTCGTCGTGGACCGAGAGCCCAGCGCTCATGCCGTGGCCTCCGAAATCGGTGGGCTTGCGCTCGTCGCTGACGTAGGCGTGGAGGATGACGTCGCGCGTGTCGTGAAGACTGTTCTCGACGTGTACGGCGCCATCGACCTCTTCTGCTCCAATGCCGGAATCGGCGGAAACGCTCGCGGTCTCGATGCCTCGGACCGCGAGTGGCAGGAGGTCTGGCAGGTCAACGTCATGGCGCACATCTACGCTGCCCGCGCCGTCCTGCCCTCGATGCTGGCTCGGGGACGTGGATACCTTCTTCAGACCGCGTCGGCGGCGGGCTTGCTCACGCAAATCGGGTCAGCGCCGTACGCGGTGACCAAGCACGCGGCCGTCGCGTTCGCGGAGTGGCTCAGTGTCACATACGGCAACCGTGGGATCACCGTGTCGTGTCTCTGTCCGCAGGGTGTGCGTACGCCGATGTTGGAGGAGGCGTCGGATGCGGTCCGCCAGTTGCTGGGCGGATCGGCGATCGATCCGGAAGTTGTCGCGGACGCTGTCATCGGTGGTCTGGCTGACGAGCGGTTCCTCATCCTTCCGCATCCTGAAGTGGCCGAATATTTTCGACGCAAGGCGAGCGACTACGATCGCTGGCTTCACGGCATGAGGCGCCTGCAGCAACGTGTGTCCGGTTGATCGAGAAGATGTATTCACAGGGAGATCGGAGAGATCCAAGAGCAAATCTTCTCCCTGCCCCCTGATCTCCCTGTGATCGTTTCTCGATTCATGTGCAATCAGGGAGATCGTGTCTCGGCCGGCCTCTATCGCAGCCGGAAGGTTACGATGTGATCTCCCGTGCCCCACGCGTCGCCGCCGCCCACAGCGATCGCTACAAACTGCGCACCGGAACCGAGTTGGTAACTCATTGGCGTCGCCTTGCCGCTTGCAGGCAGCACACCGGTCCAGAGCTCGCGCCCCGTCTCGATGTCGTATGCGTGCAGTCGTCGATCGAGAGCCGCAGCGATGAACACGAGACCACCGGCAGTGACGATTGGTCCTCCAAGGTTTGGCGAGCCCCATTCGGGAGGTACCTTGCCGGCCATCTCGCTGCTCAACATTGCCGAGACACTGCCAAGCGGAACCTCCCACACCCGATTGCCCGTCGTCAGGTCAATCGCAACGAGCGCCCCGAAGGGCGGCGGCGTGCAGGGTAGGCGGGACGGCGCGAGCAGCATCCGGCGCCTCATGATGTAGGGCGTGCCCCGCATGAAGTTGTACTCGTAGTCGTCGCCCATCCGCTGTTCTTCGCTCCGCGTGCGTTTCAGATCGAATCCCTCCCGGGGAATGAGCTGCACCACTGCCGCGAGACGGTTGACCGGGATGACGGCGATTTGCCGGACGGGATCGACAGCCAATCCGCCCCAATGGGCGCCCCCGATGTTCGAGGGCATCACCAGCGTTCCTCTCGTATCTGGTGGGGTGAAGATGCCCTCGTTTCGCAGTCCTTCGACCGCGGCCCGGCAGGCCGCGCGATCGGCCTCAGAAGTCGCCCAGACCTGATCGACTGTGAAGCGGTGTGGACTGAGTGGTGCTGCCACGGTAAACGGCTGCGTCCGCGCGGCCTGTTCGCCGGGAATGAGACTTGACGGCACCGGGCGCTCTTCAATCGGGAGAACGGGCTGGCCATTCTCACGATTGAGCACGAACAACATGCCGGTCTTCGTGGCTTGAATCACGACTGGCACGCGCGTGCCATTGCGCGTCAGGGTCGCGAGCGCCGGAGGCGATGCGTTGTCGTAGTCCCAGAGATCGTGGTGAACGGTCTGGAACGCCCACGTCAGCTTGCCAGTGGCGACGTCGAGCGCCACGACGGAGTTCGCGTACCGGTTGTCGCCGAGACGCAGCACGCCATAGTAGTCGGGGGCGGCACTCCCGGTGGGAACGAACACCAGGTTGCGTTCAGCGTCCCCCGAGATCACAGACCAGGCGTTGGCGCCGCCTCCCTTGTGCGCCATCGTGCCTCGCCACTGACCGTACGCTGGATCGCTGGCATCCTGCGGAATGGGATCCCACGTCCACTTGAGCGCACCGGTGCGGGCGTCATATCCACGCACTTCGCCACTTGCCGGGTTCGGCGTGGTGTTATCAGCAATTGACGACCCCGTGACGACGATACCATTCACGATGATGGGCGGCGACGTCATGGAATAAGCCTGACGTTCGAATGGAGGTACGCGAAGCCCAGACGCGAGATCGACGAACCCGTCCTTGCCGAAGCCGGCGCAGGGACGACCATACTGCGCATCCAGCGCAAACAATTGCGACTGCGGCGTCGCGACGAAAATCCGGCGGCGGCATGGAGCGTCCGTAGGCACGGTTTCGTCCAGCCACGTTGACACACCTCGGCTTGCGAAGTCGCCGTAGGTGACGTCACGGGCGATCTTTGGATCGAAGACCCATCGCTCTTTCCCGGTTGCCGGGTCCAGGGCAATCACGCGCCCCAGCGGCGTGCCAACGTACATCGATCCGTCGACGACGATGGGTGTCGCCTCGAATGCCGCTGGCGTTTTCGTCGCGAAGTCTGAATCGGTCTCGCCGGTGCGGTAGGTCCACGCCACGTCGAGCTTGCTGACGTTTTCCCGGGAAATCTGTGAGGCCGGCAGATAGCGCGTGCCGTGGAGGTCGCGTCCGTGCGCCATCCAGGCGACTTCTTCGGATCGCTGCCCCATGAGCAGCACGCTGCCAAGAAGCAGGGCGAAGGCAACTTGTTTCATCGACTCACCACCGACCCCCTTTAGCCTCCGGTGATCCTAGCCCGCTTGAATTGGCGTGAGGAGAACAAAAGGGCGCCGTGTGCTGAGTGCGCGCCGGCGAGTCCCAGGCGCGGCGGTAGCCCGAGTCTATTCGTATCGCAACGCCAGAATCGGATCGATGCGGCTCGCGCGATGGGCCGGAATCAGGCCCGCTGCCGCCGACACCGCGGCGAGGAGCACGACCGTGGTTCCCGCAATCCATGGATCGTTGGGCTCAATCCCGTAAAGCTGCGACGACACATACCGCCCCAGTCCAATCGCTGTCGGAATCCCGACGGCAAGGCCGATGGACAGAAGCACCAGGACCTCTCGCATCACAAGCCAGAGGACGCTCCCGCGTTCGGCGCCGAGCGCCAACCGCAGGCCGAGCTCCTTGCGCCGGCGCGCGACGACAAAGGCCATGACGCCATACAGCCCGATCGACGCGAGTATTGTGGCCAGCAATCCGAACCCTGCCGATAGCAGCGCAATCAGTCGGTCATTGAGCAAGGTTTCGTCGAGCTGACCTTCCACGGTCTTCAAGGCATACAACGGCATCGAGGCGTCGAGTTGCTTCACTTCGTTACGGAGCACCTCGTACGCGACATCCGACCGCGTTTGCATTCTCACGTAGATTGCCGCGCTGGTATTGCCGGTCTTGGGGACGAACACCTGCCGCCGAACGCCCTCGCGTGGACCTTCGTAGAGCGAATCGGCGACGACCCCGATGATCTCGATGTTGAGCTTCGTCTTGGGCCCGCCCCCGCGGCCGAGGCGTTTGCCGATCGCGCTCTTGCCGGGGAAGTAATGCTCAGCGAAGCGACGATTGACGATCGCGACCGTCACATCTTCCTTCATGTCCAGCCGGGTGAAATCGCGGCCCTCGAGAAACGGTATTTGCATCGTCTCGAAATAACCCGGCGACAGGGCGTTCATGTACGCCTGCATGTCTTCGCCATCCTTCGCCTGGTGGCCCTCGACAGACGTCGTGCTGTCCCATTCGTCGCCGGACAGGATGGGCACGGAAGCCAGTCCAGCCGACTTGACGCCCGGCGCTGATTTCAACCGCTCGAGGAGTTGCTGATAGAAGGTGTCGGTTCGCGGCCCGTCGTACCCGCTAAGCGCCGGTGCCAGCTGGAACGTGACGAGATTGTCGAGGGCGACCCCGGTGTCGGTCGTCTGCAGATTTTGGAGGCTCCGGACGAACAGGCCAGCGCCGAAAAGAAGCAGGAAGCTCAGGGCCACCTGCGCGGCCACGAGGCCCTTCCTCAAATACAGCGACCCGCCGGTGCCGGCGAGTGCACCCACAGTGTCTTTCAGCGTCGTCCACGGATCCGGGCGGCTCGCACGGAGCGCAGGCAGAAGGCCGAAGATGATTCCAGTGGCCAGCGCGAGGCTGAAGGTGAACATCAGGATGCGCAGATCGGGCGTGGCCCCTACCAGGAGGGGATTTCCGCCGGATGGCATGAGGGCGAGCAGCGCGCGAGTGAGCGCGATGGAGAGCAGCACGCCGAGCACGCCGCCGGCAAGCGACAACATGAGGCTCTCCACCAGCAGCTGGCGCACCAGCTGACGCCGCGAAGCGCCGAGTGAAAGACGCACGGCGATTTCGCGCTGCCGCATGATGCCTCTCGCAATCAGCAGGTTGGCGACGTTGGCGCACGCGATGAGGAGCACCAGGCCGACCATGCACATCAGTACCAGGAGCGACGTGGAGAATTCATTGCGGAGCCCTGAATAGCCAATGTCGGCACGCTCCAGTCGCAGCCGACCGGTCATGAAACGCTCGCGCAGGAAGGGGGACCAGTCTTTCGCGCCCGGCAGGGTCATCTCATGCGCGCGAATCTGGGTGAAGAGTCCCTGCAGAGGCCCCTGCGCAGATTCGATGGTCTGGCCCGGCTTGAGGCGAGCGAACACCTGGACCCAACGAGTACGCTCGTCAGCCAACTCGAACCACCACCACTCGGGCGCCAGGACGGGCTTCATCAGAATGGGCACCCGAATTTGTGGAGCGCTCGTCGGATCGAGTCCCGCAAAACCCGCAGCGGAGACGCCGACGATCGTCATCGGGTAGTTGTTGACGAGGATCTTCTTGCCGACGACCGCGGGGTCGCGGTTGAAGCGCCGCGTCCAGTAGTCGTAACCCAGCACGACGACAGGATGTCCCCGGTACACCTGGTCGTCTTCCTGAGAATTGAAGACGCGCCCGATGGCGGGCTTGACTCCCAGCATCGTGAAGAAATTACCCGTCACCATCTCGGCGTCGAGGCGCTCGGTGGTGTTGTCGATGCTGACCGAGGTGTCGATCAGTCGGCGAGCGATCACCTCGGACAACGGCTCCGCACGCTTTTGATACTCCTGGTAGATGGGATAAGACTGTGCCCGCGCGCCCATGTTGCTGCCTGGATGCGGGCCCTCCTGGTACAGCATGACCAGCTGCTCAGGATTAGTGACCGGTAGCTTGCGCAACAGGACCTGGTCGATAAGGGTGAAGATTGCGGTGTTCGCCCCGATGCCCAACCCCAGCGACAGAATCGCGACGATGGAGAAAAGAGGACTGCGAAGCAAGCCGCGAAGGGCGAGGCGGATATCGTGAGTCGGTGACGTCACGGGTTGTTAGACGATGAACCTCCAGCCTAGGGTTGCGCGGCGTCCATGCTGTCCGATGTCGCTCGCTCTTGCCTGGCCATCCAGACGAATGGCAGGGCCAGCGCCTGTATGGCCGCGCTGCACGCGTACGAAACCGGATAGCCCCACTGATCCGCCGCCCTGCCAAGGATTGGCTGAACGCCAGCCGCTCCGCTCGACCCGAGCAGCGAGTCAAACGACAGCACGGTGGCACGGTGCCTGGATTCGATGAGGCCATTCAGGTAGGCCTGGCGCACGGGCGTGAGTGCAGCAAACATCAGCGACCACAACACGAGCAGAGCAACGGTGATCCCAAAACTGGGGACGAACCAGATCGTCGCCAGCATCAGGGTGCTCAGGCACAGGCCAATCAGCAAAACGGTTGTACGTCGTCGAAAGACGCGACCCAGGTGCGGCACGAGCAGGCCGCCGGCAATTTGGGCCCCAGCGACGATCGCAGCCGCCAGTCCGGCAATCGCATAGGCACGTTGGTTGCCCCACAGTTCCAGCAGGTAGGGTTGCATCGCGTAGAACGCGTAGATCGTGACGCCGTCGGTGAAGAGGCCTGCCAGCATGATCCAGCGCACTGGCGGGTTGGCGAGGCCCTGCTCGATCGAGCTGCGCAGAAGACTCTTCACTTCTTTCACAGGGTGCTTGTTGGCGCTTGGCGAGAATCCCAGGTCGCGCATCAAGGTGAAGGCAACGAAAAAAGTGGCGCCAAGCACGAGCGCGCGAAGGACGTATGGAACGCCAAGATTGGTGGCTTGTGCCACGACCCCTCCCGCGACCGACCCGGAGAGCATCGCAACCCCCTCCACGATCTCACCCTTCGCCAGAACCTGTTCGAGCGTCCCTCCTCCCTCGAAGTACCCGCTGAACGTCAACGCGTCGACCAGCCACGCCTGCACGGCTCCCGAGAAGAACGTAAAGCCTAGGCCGAGAAATACGGAGGCGATCGCCCATGCGGCGAAGGGCGCGGAGAGATACCACATCAGGAGATACAGCAGCGTGGAAATCGCGAGCGTGATCGTGCCGAGCAGATAGGAGAGTCGACGTCCGCGGGTGTCGGCAACGACACCCGTGGGAACCTCGAAGATCACCAGACCGGCGGTGAAAAAGGCGTTCGCGGCGAACGCCTCGGTGTTGCTCAATCCCGCATCGAGCAGAAAGAGCGTGTTGATGCCCCAGATAAACGACGCTGCCAGCGTGTGGAGCAGCAGCAGGAGCAAGTAAACGTTCTGAACCTTGCGCGACGCGGGGTTCAAATCACGCTGTTACCCTGGCGCAGTGCGCTGGCCATGTTGGTCAACGCCAACTCCACCAGCTTTCGCGACGTCGCGATGTTCATCCGCATGTGCCCGGCGCCGCCGTAGCCGTACGAGGCGCCCTGGTTCATGTGCACCTTCGCGTGTTTCACGAAATAGCGTTCCACCATGGTCTCTGGTGTGACGGGCGCGGCGCTGGTCTTGCTCGCCTCGGCGGCGAGCGCCTTGGCGCCGATCTTGTCGACGACCGCGCTCACGTCGAGCCAGGCGAGGTACGTGCCCTCAGGTTTGACGTACTTGACCATCGGCATGTTGGCGTTGATGAACCGCGCCACGAAGTCGTGATTGCCGTCGATGTAGTCCACGGCCTGGGTGAGCCAGTCTTCGCCATCGGCATACGCCGCGCGATTGGCGACCATACCGAGCGTGCTCAGGTCCGCACGGTGATTGACCTTCACCTTCTCGAGCAACTCCTGATTGGTGGAATAGAACCACCCGATCTTGTGCGCGGCAAGACCGAACGACTTGCTGGCGGCCTTGAAGGTGAGACTGTTGTTGACGATGTCGCGATTGGGCAGGCTCGCAAACGGCGTGTACCTGTGTCCCTTCGTGACGAAGTCACAGTGGATTTCATCGGCCAGGACAATCACGCCGCGCTTGAGGCAGATCTCGCCGAGCCTGGTGAGATCCTCGGCGTTCCAGCAGTTGCCCGTCGGATTCTGCGGGTTGCAAAGAATGAGCGTCTTGGTGTCGGCACTGATCCGCCGCTCCAGATCCTCGAAGTCCATCGAGTAGCGACCGTCCACCAGCTTGAGGGGGCTTTCTTCCGGCGTGACCTGAGCAAACCTCAGGTCTGAATAAAACCCGTTGTAGGTCGGCGTCTGCAGCAAGACCTTGCTGCCTCGCGGTGAAAAGGTCACGAGCGCCGCAATGAGCGCGGGGTGAACACCAGAGGCAATCACCAGCGAATCGGGGTTGATGTCCACGCCATACCGGCGTTTGTTCCAGGCGGCCACGCCCTCGTAAAAGGATCGCTGGCCTGGCATATCGAGGTAACCCCAGTTTTCATGCTCGAGGCGATCGCGCAACGCTTTGGTGATGCCTGGCGCGGCTCTGAAGTCCATGTCCGCGATTCCCATCCCGACCGCGATGCTGCCCGGACCGTACGTCCTGAGCTGTTGATCCCATTTAGTACAGTCGGTCCCGACACGGTTGTAAATCGTGTCGAAGTCGTACTTCCCGTCGGGTGCTTTAACCGCGGGAGCGGCGACGAGCGACGGCGCCCTTACGCCGGCCGCGCCGACGAGTGCGGTCATGCCCGCGGTCTTCAGGAACGCTCTGCGGTCGAGTGCTGCACGTGGTGCCATGCCGGTGCCCCCCTTGGAGATTTGCGCTGCCGACTGCTCGTCTTGCCGCGGACCCGACCCCCGGCCGACTCGGGCATACTACACCCGAATTGGCCCGCCCCGCCGGAGGCGGGGTAAGACCAGCACTGTGACTAGCGAGGCGGAGCCACACTCGACATGCTCGCCGGTCTAAGGCGGAGCCTCGCTAGTTCTTCGTCAGGCTCAGGCCGCTCACCACGGCGTCGGTATTGTGGGCGAAACGGATTCCGTACACCCCGTCCGTGGACTTGAGTTTGCCGGCGGCCACCAGATCAGCTTTGGGGTACCCCGCCACGACCGTGCCGTTGATGGCGCACTCGAGTCGATCGCCCTTGACCGATACCGCAATCTCCTGGGTCACCGACGCGCCTTTGCCTGCGGCCTTGTGGACCGCGGCGTTGGGCTCCGGACGTCGCCCGCCCATTTGAAAGGGCTCGGGACCAAAGCCCCGCACGATGAAGCTGCCGTCGCCGTACGCGGCGCAATAAAGATAACTCTGCTGTGCGGTGCCTAGATCGTTCCCGCCAATGACGATGCCGTAGGGGTGGGGGTGGTCATTGAGGCCCATGTAATTCGACTCGGTGAACGTCGCCTTCACCGTGTAGTTGCCCGTCGCCGTGTTCTTGGGATTCCAGTACGTCACGGCAGGGCCTGTCGTGACCTGGAGGTCTTTGCCAGTCGGCGCGAGCTTCGAATTGTTCAGGGTCTGTCCAGCCTTTTCCTCTTGAGCGTCGATTTTTCCAGTCCACCCTGGAACGGAAATGCCACCACCCGCAACGACGCGCGCAGCGTCCTGCGCCTGCGCGGTGATGTGCGTGGACGCGAACAGGAGAGCGAGAGCTAACGACGAACGATGCACGAAACGCATGTGAGTCCTCTCCGTGAAAAAGGTACAGCATCAAGAATATTACGATGCGGGCCGTCCAGGGGACAGGCCTTGTCATCGGGGGACAGTCCCTGTCATCGGGGGACAGTCCCCCTATCCCGCAGCGGCGGTTTCTTCAAAGGCGTCGCAGTTTTTGAAGCGGGCGAGTCAACGATCGGCCACGCCTCCGCATGTCGGACCACAGATCACCGACCGCCGCTACTCGAACGGCCATAGTCCGCAGCGTGAACGTGCCGGGACCAATCTCGCCGTGTTCGAGCTCTTCCCACGTGCAGGGCGCGGACACCGGCGCGCCGGGCTTCGCACGCACGGCATACGCTGCGGCGAACGTCGCACCGTAGCCGTTGCGGCCAGTGTCGACGTAGATCCGCCCCCGGCGGTCGGCCTTGCTGAACTCCTGCGTGAGGTGGGCAGGATCGCGATTTACCAGCGTCGTGCCCACGCTGTTCGCGAATTGTGCGACGTCGCTAAATCCCGCCTTGCCGTCGAGCGGGACGACAATGTGAAACCCCTTGGAGCCTGATGTCTTGAGCCAGCTGGGGAGGCCCAGCTCATTGAGAAGCTCGCGCAGCGCGAGCGCGGCCCCGCGCAGCTCCTCGGGCCGATCGGTCGAGGGATCCAAATCAAAGACACAAATATCCGGGTAATAGAGATTTGGCACGCGTGAGGTCCACACGTGCGGGGTGATCGTGTTCTGATTGGCAACCCAGAGCAGGGATCGCTTGTCGCGGATGATCGGATGGTGCACCGTCCCATCCTTTTTGGGGACGTCGACCCGCTCGAGCCACGCCGGGAAACCCTTGGACACATCCTTCTGCCAGAATCCCTTCTCGCCGATGCCCGAGGGATAACGCTCCATCGTAATCGGACGCCCCCGGATGTGCGGCAGCATGACAAGCGCGATCGTCTCGTAGTACGCAGCCAGCTCCCCCTTGGTAATCCCCTCGTCCGGAAACAGCACCTTGTCAGGATGAGTGATCATCGGTGTCAGCAACTGCGGGAAAAGGGGACTGTCCCCTTTTTCCTGGAATCACCGGATGGCCAGCAGCCGCGAGTGGCGAAGCTTGCGATGCACCGTCCATTCGATGAAGGCAACGTGCGCGACGATCTCAGGTCGCACCCAGTGGGCGCGAATACGCGGCAGGCCGACCGCTTTGGTGAAGGGCGGCTTCGGGATCTCGAGCGCATCCAGCCGCGCGCGCAGTTCCAGAAGAAGCTTGGTATCGAAGCCGGTGCCGACCCTGCCGGCGAAGACGAAGTCGCCGTGCTCGAAGAAGCCGACGAGAAGCGCCCCGAGTCCGACGCGTCCGCCCTGCGGATCCGTAAACCCCCCGACGACGAAGTCCTGCGACGCCTCGCATTTCATTTTCAGCCAGTGTGGCGAACGGCGGTGCTCGTATCGCGAGTCGCGCCGCTTGGCAATCACGCCCTCCCAGCCTTCGGCGCTCGCCCGTTCCCACGGTTTCGGATCATCGAGCGCATCCACGTGCGCGAGGGGCGCCCGAAACGTCATCTGTCTCACGAGCGCTCGTCGCGCATCGAGCGGCAAGGACGTCACGTCGCGACCGTTGATCCACATGAGGTCGAAAACATGATAGGTCACGCGGGACCGTCCAAACGTGACTTCGCCGTCGAGGATCACATCGTCAACTGGCAAGGCTGCAACCGCTGCCGCGACGGACGGGAGGCTCTGTGGCAGGCGGTTGCGGGAGAGCAGTCGAACCTCCGACCCGTTCTTGAACGCGATCAACCGGATGCCGTCGAACTTGCGCTCGAAGATCCAGTCGGGTCCGGTGAACCGTTCCTCGGTCAAGGTCGCCGCCATGGGTACGAGCCAGTCGGGGAAGGTTGATGTCACTGACGAAAATCATTGTATCCACGGCGGTCCGAGGAGCGGCCGCGATGAACAATCGCATGACTCCGGCCGTCTGATTCGAGGATGAAGTCCATCATTCAGGACGTCCGCTTCGGCCTGCGCCTCCTGATTCGTCAGCCGGGTTTTACTGCGATCGCGCTCGTGGTGCTGGCGTTGGGTATCGGCGTCAACACAGCGGCGTTCAGCCTGGTCAACGCGCTGATGCTCAAACCGCGCACTGGAGGAGTTGACGCGGAGCTCGCTGGCGTGTACAGCCGCAATCGCACCAGACCCGACACGTACCGCGAGTTTTCCTGGGCAGATTACGTCGCCCTTCGCGACGAGACCGATTTGTTCCGATCGCTTGCAGGTCACAGTTTTGGCCTTGTTGGAGTCGACGAGGGCGGGTCCACACGCCGGGTGTTTGCCAACATCGTGACCGCCAACTTTTTCGAGACGTTCGGCGTGAAGCCGGTACTCGGGCGGTCGTTCACACGCGAGGAAGAACGGCCCGGCGTAAACATCCCTGCAATCATCTTGAGTTACGGCCTGTGGAAACGTCTGGGCGGGTCGCCCGACATCGTTGGCGAATCGATCACCGTGAACACCCGAGCCTTCACGATTGTCGGCGTGGCCCCTGAAGGCTTCGGCGGATCGATGGTGATGGTCACCCCGGACGTCTGGGTGCCGACTGGCATGTACGACTCGATCGCGTTCGAAGCCGTGAACGAGGGCGAAGCCGCGCGGCTCGGCGCACCTGGATTCCGCGCGCTGATCCTGGTGGCACGACTTCCCGAGGCTGCAACAATTGGATCACTGACCCCTGGATTGGATCTCGCCACGCGCCGGATGGCTGCTGCCGACCCTGCGGCAAACGCCGAGTACGAGCTCCAGCTTGCGCCGCTCTCACGGCTATCGGTCAGCACCCGCCCTCAGACCGACGGCGAACTGACGACGTTTCTGGGACTGCTGCTGTCGCTGGCGGGCGTGGTGCTACTGATCGCGTCGTTCAATCTCGCCAACATGTTGCTGGCACGCGGTCGCGCACGCAGTCGCGAGTTCGCCATCAGACTGGCCATCGGCGGCAGTCACTGGCGGCTCGTCCGCCAGCTCGTCATCGAGAGCCTCGTGCTCGCGCTCCTCGGCGGCGTCGGGGGCTTGCTGTTGTCATCGTGGGCAACTCGTTTTCTCTTTACCAACTTACCGGCCGTGATGCCAGTGTCGCTGGCCTTCGACGCCACGCCGGATGTGCGAGTGCTGGGCGCAACAGTTCTGTTCTCAGGTACTGTCGGCACTTGTCTTCGGCTTGGGACCAGCGTGGCGGTTCGCACTCACAGAGGTGTTGCCGGCGCTCAAGGAACAAGCCGGGGAAGCTGAGGCACGCCGACTCTGGTTGCGTTGGCTGACGACGCGAGACCTACTGGTGATGGGACAGTTGGCGCTGACGTTTGTGATGTTGACGGCGGCGGGCCTCTTCGTCCGCGGTGCGATCGAAGCGGCTGAATCCGATCCCGGTTTCACGCTCGATCGCGGCATCATAGCGAACCTCGACACGACGCTCCTGGGCCTGTCGCAGACCGAGAGCCGCAACTTCTATCGGCAGGCGCTCGAACGATTGCGCCGGCTGCCAGGCGTCCAGGTTGGCGCATTTGCCTCGCACATGCCCTTCGGTGAGTTCGAGGACGCGGTTGGCGTCCAGCTGCCTGGGGCACCGCTGCGACGCGGCGATCCTGGGGCACAGGAACGCCTTTTCTCTGCGACCACAGCGAGCATTGGCGCCGGCTACTTCGATGCGATCGGAGTGCCGCTGCTACGCGGACGCGAGTTCAGCGAGGGCGAGGAGTTCGCCAGCGGTGGCGATGCGCTTGCGATCATCGACGAAACACTCGCCAGGCGATTGTTTCCCGATACCGATCCGATTGATCAATCTGTCCAGATCGCGGGCGATCGCGAGGGCGATCCGCCGACGCTCGCGCGTGTCGTCGGCGTCGTCGGTGGTGTACGGCCGAATCTGTTCGACGAAGGACCACGGCCCTTCCTGTATCGGCCGTACGGTCAAGAGCCGCGGGGCAGCATGTATTTGCACGCGCGGACGGCGGCGCCGACACCAACGGCCGAGGCGGCGATGCTCCCAAGCGTGCGCAGGATGATCACCGAGATCGCGCCGACACCTCCACTGGTGTCGCTCGAGACCCGGCCGATGTTTCGCGAGCGGAACCTGCTGCTGGCCGTGGTGCGAACGGGAGCCGCGCTGTTCGCTGTATTTGGAGCTGCGGCCCTGACGCTCGCTGCCGTGGGTATTTACGGCGTCAAGTCGTACCTGGTTTCCCGGCGCACACGTGAAATTGGCGTGCGCGTCGCGCTGGGCGCCGAGCCGCGCGACGTAATCTGGATGGTGATCCGCGAGGGTCTCGTCCTCATCGGGGCGGGCGTCGTCGCGGGCGCCGCGTTGTCCCTCCTCACGGGTCAGGCCTTGCGAGCCGTGCTCTTCCAGGGCCGCGCGCTCGACTTACCGGTTATCCTTGCGGCCACAGCGACGCTAATCATCTCGGTCCTCCTGGCGAGCTGGTTGCCCGCGCGGCGCGCAACGCGTGTCGCGCCGGCTACGGCGCTTCGCAATCAGTAGGCATGAAGACATGCTGAGAATCACTGTTTCGGCGCTGGTCCTCGCATCGACCGTTCTTGCCGCGCAGGGGCGGGACGTGACGCTTTGGGTCACGCTCGGCGATTCCGATCAGCTCGTGGAGGTGGACGCGTACACGTTCAAGGAAGTCCGTCGCATTACCACAGACCCTAGGCCGCATGGCCTGGCCGCGTCGCCTGACGGATCCAAGATCTACATCGGGAGCGATCGCACGGGGAACCTCCAGGTCATCGATGCGCGATCCGGCAAAGTCGAGGCGCAGATTCCGCTTGGCAAAGATCCCAATCAGCTGACGCTAACAAGAGACGGCCGGTTTGCCTATATGCCGATGCGCGGCGAGAACTCAGTTGCGATTGTCCAACTCGATCCGCTGAAGCTCGTGAAAAAGATCCCGATGAGCGAGGGACCCCACGACGCATACACGTCGGCGGACGGGTCGCGCATTTACGTCGGCGCGCAGTACGGCAATGCGATCGCCGTCTTCGACACGGCCACGCATTCGTTGCTGCACGAGATCCCGACGAGCGACGGCGTCAGGCCACTCGAACCAACGCACGACGGCAAGACCATCTACACTGCGCTGTCCCACCTGATTGGCTTTGTTGTCGTGGATCCCGTGAGCCGGACAGTCACCAGACGCGTCGAGCTCGGGCCGCTGCCAGAGGGTGTTCCCAAGCCGTACCTCAACACCTACACACATGCGCTCCAACTGGTGAAGAACGACTCCGAGATCTGGGTCACCGACTGCATCAATGACCTCGTGCGGATCGTTCGGACGAGCGACCTGACAGAGGTCGCGCAGATCCGTGTTGGAAAATTCCCGCACTGGATTACAGTGCGTCCAGACGGGCAGGTCCTGTTCGTGAGCCTGTGGGATTCGCATGCGGTGGCCGCGATCGACATCAACAGCCGCAAGGTCCTGGCGAACGTGCAGTTCGCGCGCGGGACCGGACCGAAGCGGATTCTCGTCGCGCGCAAGTCACAGTAGGCGCACGAACCGCACGACCGTCATTGACGTGTCGAGGTGGGCTGAATCGCGCCCACGACCTTCCCCAGAAAATCGTTCAGCGCATTTCCGCCGCCAATCCATCGGACGACCACGACGAGATCGTTCTGCCAATCGAGGTAGATGATGTTCTGGCCGTTGCCGCGGAAGGTCACGCTCGACGCCGGTACGGCAGGCAGTGGTTTTTGCCCGGTATTGAGGAACCAGTTCATGTAGCCGTACTCGCGGTTGGCCGGCCCGGGAGTCCGAGCCATTTCGATCCATTTCTCGGAAACGACCTGTTTGTCCTTCCATTTGCCGTTCCGAAGAAAGAGATAGCCGAAGCGCGCCATATCCCACGCGTTGATGAACATTCCGCCGCCCCAGTGGCCGCCGCCGGTCATCGACTGCACCTTGCGGCCGTCGAGCTCAATCCAGGCGTTGTCGTAGCCGTGCCACCGCCAGGTGCTCGAAGCCCCAATGGGTTCCATGACCTCCTCGCGGAGGACGTCTGGCAGTGGCTGGCGCAGCACATGCAACGCGGCAAGTGCCAGCACGTTGACACGCACATCGTTGTATTTGTAACGGGTCCCCGGCTCGTGAAGCGTGCGGCTGGCCCACTCCTCGGGCTTGCCTTCCGGCCGATCGGCCCAGTCAGGCTTGCCCCACAGCGTGCCCTTCCAGTCGCTGGTCTGACGCAACAAGTGTTCCCAGGTGATCGACTGGTTGTGTGGATCCTCGAAGAGATCCACGCCAGGGGGCATGTAGTCCCGCGCCCGGTCTGTCACGTCGCGAATGAGTCCCTTTTGCCAGGCGAGCCCGACGACCGTGGACAGAAACGTCTTCGTCACACTGAAGGTCATGTCGACGGATTTGGTGTCGCCCCACTCGGCCACGAGGTAGCCGTTGCGAATGATGACCCCGTTGGCAGCAGCGCGGGGCTTATGCGGCCCAATCGGCGTGTCGAACGGCTCGCTCGCACCAAGACTCGCGGCATGGGCAAGCGCAAGGTCTTTTGGCGCGGGGTTTTCGTTCGCAATTGCGAACTTCACTGCAGCGTCGACGGCCGCCCGGTTCATACCCGCTTGCTCGGGCGTCCGTCGCTGCCAGTCGAACCGTTCCGGATAGTAGTTGGTTTGCGCGCCAACCAGCGATGCGTGACCCAGAAGGAGCAGGCCGATGAGAATCCGCAGCATAAGTCTCCTCAATTGATGGTCAGTGTCCTCGGCCATGATGCCGGAGCAACTCGTCCACTTCGGCGTACCCTGATGGCCATGCGACCTCGTCTACCGAAGCCCCGGCGCGGAGCAGCGCGTCAACCGAGTCGGGCTTGCGACGGTCAGACCAGTACGAGTCTACGCACGCCTTGACAGCAAGTGCCAGAGGCGTGTGTCCCTTGCCGTCCCTGGCATCGAGTGGCGCGCCCCGTTCGATCAGCAGCGTCACCGTCTGGTGCCACGCGCGCCAGGCGGCGACGTGGAGCGCTGTGCTGCTTTTCGGGATACCGAAGTAGCCATCGCCTGCGTAGAGTGCATCCACCGGGACCCCGAGGTCGAGAAGCAACGCCACGCCTGCAGTGTTGCCGGTTCCCGCAAACTCCGCCAGCAACGTGCCTCCGGCCTCGAGCAGCTTGCGGACGAGTAATGGCTCACGCTCGGCGATGGATCGGACGGTTGCCGCATCGTGGCGCGCGCAGGCGGCAATCAAGCGTTCGATACCGTGGAATTCGACGGCGATGCCGCGTCGTTCCATCTCGGCGAGCAGGTCACCGCGTCCTCGTCGCGCCGCCATCGCAGCGGCCGACCGGCCATCTTCACGCTGCATGGGATCGGCACCGTGGTCGAGGAGGAGCGCGATGATCTCGAGAGCATTGTCACGAGCGATGGCGTGATGAAGTGGTCGCCAGCCGCGCGGCCTCTTTTGATTGACGTCGATGCCCTGTGCGAGCAGATACTTGACGCCTTCGTAGTCGTGCCAGTCGTGCTTGCGGATCAGCATGAGTGCGAGGCTGTCCGCACTGAGCCTGCCGGTCTCGACGAGCAGCTTCATCGCCTCGTTGTTCTCGGTTTCGGGCGAGTGGTACACGACTTCCTCGAGATCCGGCTCCGCGCCGCGTTCCAGTAGCAATCGGGTCATCTCCGCGTGGTGGGCAACGCCCGCGGCGCCATACAACGCGGGCTCCCATTCGGGCTTGGGTTGGTGGTCGTCCTCCCAGAAACCGGTGTTAGGGTTGGCGCCGGCATCAAGCAGGGCTGTCGCGGCGCGCACGAACGCGTCCGATCGCGTGCCATCGCGCTGAAGGTAAGTCGAAAAGCACAAGTGGGTGAGCGGGTCCACGTTGCGTGGACCGCCCTTTGTGGTCGCGTTCGCCGGATTGACGGCGATGAACCGTTTCACCGTCACATCGTCGCCGAGCATCGCGGCGGTATGAATGCTCGAAGTCGCGACCTGCGGGTGTTGGGCGAGTATCGCGTTGGCCTTGTCCACCGAGCCGTGCCAGAAACAGGCCTCGATAAACGCGGCTGCGTGATCGTCTGCCTTCGGGTTCATTGCTGATTGAGTCACCAGAAGCACCGGCATTTTACCGATTCAACTTGAGCTTGCATCTGCTGAATTTTTAGCACACACTTCCAACCGTCGCACCTTGAGACGCATCCAAGACTGACATGCTGAGCAATCTCCAGCAGGACCTTCGCTTCGCCGCGCGGGCCTTCCTCCGCGCGCCGCGCTTTACCGTCCCCGCGATACTGGCCTTGGCGCTCGGGATTGGCGCGACCTCGGCCATATTCAGCGTCGTACGCGGCGTCATTCTCAAGCCGCTGCCGTATCGCGATCCCGACCGCATTGTCGTGGTCTGGGAGAACAATCAGCGGCGGAATCGTCCACGCAACGTGATTGGCTCGGCGAACTTCGTGGAGTGGCGCGAACGAAACCGATCGTTGGAACACTTGGGGATGGTCGGGCCGTCGCGCTTGAGCGTGATCCTCGATGGCCAGCCTGAAGAGGTCTCCGGCCTGTTTGCCTCATCTCACGTGTTTCCGGCGC
Source organism: uncultured Acidobacteriota bacterium (assembly GCA_963846425.1). Lineage (GTDB taxonomy): Bacteria > Acidobacteriota > Vicinamibacteria > Vicinamibacterales > UBA2999 > JACCSI01. The sequence continues at coordinate 2,659,114 of CAWJVW010000005.1, forward strand.
TCGGCGTCCAGCCTGCGATGGGACGCACGTATACCGCGGATGAAGACTTGGAAGGTAACGACCGCGTCATCTTGTTGACCCATGAATTCTGGCAGCGGCGTCTCGGCGGCCGCAGCGACGTGCTGGGCACGACCATCACCGCGAACGGCAGGCCACGGAGCGTTGTCGGCATCATGCCGCCTGGGTTCACGATCATCGGACAAAAGGCCGACTTCTTGATTCCGTACGGCTGGACGCTCGAGCGGCTGCGATCGTCACCTGGCCGCGGCTTTTCGCACGGTCTCGCGCGGTTGCGCGAAGGTGTGACGTTCGAACAGGCGGTCGCTGACATGACCAACATTGCGGCGCAGCTCGAACAGGAATTCTCGCAACGGAACGCGAACTGGTCGGTGACGCTCGTGCCGGTCCATGAACAGATGGTCGACCAGATTCGTCCGGCGCTCATGGTCCTCGCGGGCGCCGTGCTGCTCGTGCTTCTCATCGCGTGCGTGAACGTCGCGAACCTGCTGCTCGCGCGCAGCACCGTGCGCGAGCGTGAGCTCGGCGTGCGCACGGCCCTTGGTGCGGGGCGCTGGCGGCTCTTGCGACAGATGCTCACTGAGAGCTTGTTGCTGTCGGTGATCGGCGGTGTCGCCGGGCTCGTCCTCGCTGTAGCGTTTCATCGAGGAATGCTTGCGCTCGTGGCGAATCGAATCCCGGTCCCACGGCTCGATCAGGTCTCGCTCGACATGCCCGTCGTCGCGTTCACGATGGCGCTGGCTCTCGGCACGGGTTTGATCTTTGGCATCATCCCCGCACTGGTTGCATCGAGCACCGCGAGCGACGCCTTGCGCGAAGGCGGTCGTCACGGTACTGGGCCGCGATCGCGACGCGTGCTCGGCACGCTGGTTGTCGCCGAAGTGGCCCTGTCCTTGGTCCTGCTCGCGGGCGCCGGGCTGTTAGTGCGGAGCTTCGTTCGACTCCAGAACGTCAGTCCCGGGTTCCGCACCGATGGGGTACTGACTGCGCGCGTGCAGCTTCCCAGCGCGCGATACGACGACCCACGACGGTCGGCCGAGTTTTTCACTGAGACGGTGTCGCGCATCGCCGTCCTCCCGGGCGTGCAGAGTGCGGCGGGCGTCAGTTTTCTTCCACTTGCGGGACCCGGCATCGCGACCAGTTTCCATCGCGCCGATCAACCCGAGCCGGCTCCGGGAGAGTCGCCCACCACCGAGGTACGACCCGTCACGCCGGGCTTTTTCCGGACTATGGGCATCCCGCATCTGGCAGGTCGTGACTTCACGCAGGCCGACGCTGCAGATAGCCCCTTTGTCGCGATCATCGGTGAAACGCTGGCGAGGCGGCATCTGGCTGGCGAGAATCCCATCGGCAGACGGCTGCACGTGTCGATAGGTCCTCGAGGAGGGATGAACGTCGAAGTCGTTGGCGTGGTCGGCGACGTCAAGATGACATCCCTTGATACCGAGGCGCGGCCGGCTGTGTACATTCCACACACGCAGTTGTCTATCGGATTAATGACTCTCCTCGTGCGCACCGAGACGCCGCCGATGTCGCTGGTCGGCAGCGTCACTGGGGCTGTGCACTCGCTCGATCCCGAATTGCCGCTCGCCGATGTGAGGACGTTGGAAGACGTTGTGGATGCCACGCTCGCGCGCCCGCGCACGGTATCGGTGCTCCTCACGGCATTCGCATTGATCGCGCTGGTTCTCGCGGGCGTTGGGGTCTACGGCGTGATGGCATACTCCGTCGCCCAGCGCACGCAGGAGATTGGTGTGCGTATGGCGCTGGGAGCGACCACGCAATCGGTATTCCGTCTTGTGCTCGGCCAGGCGCTGCGGCTTGTGGCAGCGGGTGTGGTCGTGGGTCTTGTCGCCGCCGGCGCGTTAACGCGACTCCTCGAAACTCTGCTCTACGAAACCGAACCTCTGGATCCCGGGACGTTTGCGATCACGGCCATTCTGCTCGTCGGCGTTGCGACGCTCGCGTCATACATTCCCGCGCGTCGTGGAACGCGAATCGCCCCCGTCGAGGCGCTGAGGGCGGAATAGAGGTTCAGTTTCCAGTTGTCAGTTACCGGTTCAAGAACGTACTGAACGCCTACTCGCATAACCGGCCATCAGGAGGCCACGACTTTTGAATTTGTAACTGGAAACTGAAAACTGACTCTATTTCATCACCGTCAGTTGTTCCCGCATGAAACCAATTGCCGCCCTGATGATCTCGCGCGAGCGGTCGTCATCGGTTGTGTTCTCGAATCCATGTGCTCCGGTTGGATGAATCATCAGCGTGATCGGCGCGTTCCTCTCGATCGCGACTTTGAGAAAAGTCTCCATCCAGCTGTTCAGGCCGGGAATCTGGTCGCGGCCCGCCCGCATCACGAACATGGGAGGCATCGTGGCCGCATGTGCCTCCACCTGCGCAGCCGGCGAAAACAAGACAAGCTGTTCAGGCTTCATGAACTTCGGATGCGGTTCTGAATTGCGGATGTCGAGCGCCGAGTAGAACGCGACCAGGCAGCGGACGTGCGGGCGGCGTTCGCGGATGTAGCTGCTCAGTAGCGGACCACCCCCGGAATAGGAGACAAGACAAATCCGCTCGGGATCTCCACCAAAATCTGCTGCGTGGCTTCGCGCGTAGGCGACGAGCCGTTCGACATCATCAGCGGCCTCGGTCATGCGCGGGTCGGGATAGCCAAGCCGGTGATTGAAAGTGATGGTGACGAACCCGGAGGCCGCAAGCAGCCGGCCCCAGCCCTGATAAAGGCCCCAGTCCTTCGGCAGCACCGGAATCTTTGGGACGCCGCCGTGGATCAGCACGACGATGGGCGTCCTCGCACCTGTCGCCGCAGTTGCAGGTTCATAGATATCGGCTTTGCCTTCGGGGTCACTCCTGTAGACGACGTCCATACGAACGCGAACCTTGTCCTCGCCATCCACGTGATAGACCAGTGGACGGTTGACTGCACCTGCCGCCGCGCGGACCAGGTCCTGCTGTGACGGCTGCTGAACAGGGCCTCCGCTGACGGAGCTCGCACTCACAAGGACGAGGGCGGCGAGGAGAGGTTTGGTCATATGAGCTCCGGAGTGGATGATACTGTCGCACGGCTCGGCGACCTATTCACACTGGAGAGCAGATCATGAAGAGAAGAGAGTTCCTTGTCTCCTCGGCCCTGGGCTCGGTTGCGGCTGCGGCGGGCCTCGATAAGCTGACTTCTGGTCTGTCCGACACGCATGCTGAAATTCAGGCTCCAGCATCGACCCGCAAGATCTTGATCGCTGGTGGTGGATTCGGGACGGCTTTCCTTCGCTACATGGCCGCACTCACCGGGAAAAAGCGCCCACGACTATGCTATCTCCCCACCGCATCCGCTGACTCGCCGAACGGGATCATCACGTGGTTTCGAAATTGCGCTCCACTCGACGTCGAGCCTCATGTTCAGGAAAGCTTCATTGCCAGCACCCGCCAGACCAAGAGTTGGGAAGAGGTGCTGCTCTCCATGGATGGGATCGTCGCTTCGGGCGGCAACACGCTCAATCAACAGGCAATCTGGAAAGCTCAGGGCATCGATCTGATTCTCAGGCAAGCCTGGGATCGCGGAATTGTCCTCGGCGGCGCCAGTGCCGGCTCGCTCTGCTGGTTTGAAGAAGGGACGACGGATTCGAGGCCGAAGGAGCTGACGACCGTGCAATGCCTGGGGTTCCTGAAGGGCAGTCACTCCCCGCATTACGATCGCGAGGCCGATCGCCGGCCGCTCTATCAGAAGCTCATTGCGTCCGGCGCCATGAAGCCCGGATACGCCTGCGACAACGACGCCGGGATCTACTTCGAAGACAACGCCGTCAAGCGTGTGGTATCCACGCGCGCCGAGGCGAAGGTTTATTACGTCAGCGTCATGGGCGGCAAAGTTGTCGAGAAGATAATGGAACCGGAACGGATCGCGTAAGCGCTTGGCCAGGCTTTTCCGAGGAGTTCGACATGCGAATTGATGTGTGGGTAGGAACGATCATCATGTGCGGCGTGTTTGCCGTGTCCCTCGCGGCGCAAGCGACAGGCGGGGCGCCCCCGGCAGCGGGCGCCCAACCGCCACGCGCGGCGATGACGCTGACCACGACGGCGTGGCCGGATGGCGGTCAGATCCCCGTGAAGTACACGCAGGCCGGTGAGCAAGTGTCCCCCGCGCTTACCTGGGGAAACGTTCCGCCGAATACCGCAAGCTTCGTGTTGCACATGCGCGATCCCGACGTGGCGCGCAACAAGACGACCGAAGATCAGGTGCACTGGCTGATGTGGAATATTCCCGGCACGGCAACCGGGCTTCCTGAAGGTGTGCCGAAGGGCGCCGAGCTACCGGACGGCAGCCGCCAGATCAGCGCGAGTGGACCGGTCTATCGTGGCCCTGGCGCGCCTGCAACCGGACCGATGCATCACTACACGTTCGAGATTTATGCGCTCGATACGAAGTTGGACATACAGCCTGGAGCTGATGCGTGGGAGACACGCACGAACCTGATGAAGGCCATGCAGGGGCACATCCTCGGCAAGGCAGTGTACGTCGGGCTGTTTCGACGGCCGCAGTAGCTCAGGCCTCAGGCCTCAGTGTTCAGGGGCTGGAGCCAGGACTGGGTCGTTCTTCACTGACCGAGATCACGAGTCCATCGGGGTCGGCGTACTGGGCGATTCGGGCACCAAAAGTGGTTTTCGGCTCCTCGACGCAGGGCACGCCGTTGTCGACCATTCGCCTGTGGAATTCATCCAGGTTCGGCACGCTCAGACCGGGACGGCATCGCCCCGCGGGAAGGTGTTCCGCGTTGGCGGTTCCCGCCGCGGCGGTTTCAGCAGCGTGAAGGGCGAGCGTGGCCCCATCCGTTGCGAACTCGGTCCATCCGGGTGACTCGAATTTCAAGGGCACTCCCAGCACATCGCGATAGAACGCCACCGACCGCTTCATGTCGGTCACAAACACGATCGCATAGTTCAGTCGCACTCGTCGGCTGCCCCAGCACGATCAGGCTGGCAACCTGCCAACAGCTCGAGCAATTCGTCAAGAGTGGCGTTGCCTGCATCAACCGCTTCCCGCGGCAGGCGTCCCGCTGCTTCCACCGCGGCGACAGCCTCCATCGGAGACAAGCCTCGCGCGGCGACAAGCCAGGCCGCAAGCACGTGACCGGTTCGGCCATTGCCGCCCCAGCAATGAATCACTGCGCGTTCACCATGGGCGTCGGCAGTGCGCAGGAACCGCAGAATGTTGCGGAGCGCTTGGGATGAGCAGAGATGGTGGTCAGCCGTCGGCTCCATCAGCACGTTGCCCGCGCCGAAGAGTTTCTTGTACTCGGTCTCGAGGTCGACGGCAAAGCCGGCCAAATACTCGTCGTCGAGGAGGCAACACACTCGGGTCACACCTCGAGAACGCATGACGCGGGCCCACTCGTCGATGCCGCGGAGAGACGCATCTGGCGTTCGCGCCCCGTACGCGGTCGGCTCGCCGCTTTGAGCGGGTCCGAAATGGAAATCGGAATCCATGTCCTGAGCGTTACTGACCGGGCCGATACTGGCGTTCGATATGACCCTCTAGTTCCGGACGATAGAAATAGACGTCGCGCAACGTGCCCGTGGCGTAGCGCGTCGCTTGGTCGTTGAAGTGCTTCGACGTCGGATCCCCACTTTGTCCACCTGCGGTGATTGCCTTCGCGCGCACGCGATCGCCGAACTCGACGACGGCCACGAAGCTGTTCCCGCTCGTTCCGTACATCTTTTTCGTCGCCGGATAGGTCCGCGCGCCGTATGACGCAAGCGATCCCCACCGCCCCGAGGTGAAGCCCACCGGTATGCTTGGTTGCGCGTCGCTGAACGGCTGCACGATGTCCCCGGTGAGACGCTGGAACCGATTGATGTCACCCCACGGCGTTTTCCACGTGCCGAAATCGGTGGCGAGCTTGTCGGACGCGGTTGCGAGCGCTTGCAGCAGCAGCTCGGGTGTTGCCTTGTTGACGATGAACTCCTCGGCGGACATTCCCGCCTTTCGTGCGTCGTCATTGACACGCCGCGCGATCTCATCACCCCAATACACGGCGACGGAGGTCGCAACTGACGTTGCCGACCATCGGTAATCCCACGTACGCAGAACCTCGATCGGCTCGGTCACCTTCTTCTTGAGCGGGTTCTCGGCTGGCAATCGATCCCACGCCTTCAGCAACGCGGGGATTTGCCTCTCGAACGCCGGGAGGTAGCTGTCGTACGCCGCCGCTATGAGCGAGTCCAAGGTGAAGTTTTTCGTGTTCTCGAGCACTTTGATCGCATGGATGCCCCGCGCGTTCTCACCGCTGCTCTCCACGTAGGCAGGGAAGTTTACCTTCTTGGGGCTGTTCGGACCTGCTGCAGACCATGGCCAGTTGTTCGTGTTGTACAGCCATCCACTCGGCGGATTGAGCAAACCGGGCGTCTCGTCGGTTGACAGCACGCCGTTCCACTCGGTGGCCGGATCGCTGCCGTCAACCGGCTTTGTCCAGTCGAACTTCGTGTCGCGCTTGGGAATGAAGTTGGAGTGGAAGTACGCGATGCTCCCGTCCGCGTCTGCGTAAATTGTGTTGTTCGATGAGTTCGTGTGCAGCTCCATCGACTGCCGGAACTCCTTGTAGGTTTTGGCCTTCGTGCGCGAATACGACTGTGTGAGCGCTTTGAGCGGCTCCTGCATGAGCCTGACGCTGATCCACTTGCCGTCGGCCTCACGGACCACTGGCCCGTGATGGGTGTAGTAAACGATAAATTCCTTCTGCCTCAAGCCCGAGCTCGACGTGTAGGGCACGACGATCTTCTTGGTGCTCATCCGCCGCTCTTCGTTTCCGTAGCGGTAATGGACACCGTCGTCCTTCTTGATGACAGTTTCGGCGTACTCATCGATGTTGTCTGCGCCGCTCGAGGTGTGCATCCATCCGGTGCGATCGTTGAAGCCCTGATAAATGAAGAACTGCCCCCATGTGATGGCGCCGTAGGCGTTCAAGCCTTCGTCACTGACCATCTGCGCTTCAGCTCTGAAGAAGAACGAAGTGTGCGGATTGATCAGGAGCAGCGATTTGCCGTTCACGGTGTTCGACGGGCCAATCGCGATGCCGTTGGACCCACGTGGTTCCACCTCCGCCTCAGCACCTTCGGCGCTTCGGCGCGACAAGTCCGCGGACGTGTAAAACGCCTCGAGCTGAGTCAGATTGACGCGTTCGATGTCGCCGCCAATGCTGCCCTCGCTGAACGTGAGCGCCATCCACGGCTCGAAGCGCTTGATCACCCTTGGCGCCACGTTGGGATGCGTGTGCAGGTAATAGTTCAGCCCATCGGCGTACGCGTCCATCAGCCCCTTCAACCAGCCCGGACTTTTCTCGTACTGAGCTTGCATGTCCACCGGATCGATGAACAACTTCATACGAAGGTCGCGGTACACCTCCTTCTCGCCTTCAGCTTCGGCGAGACGTCCCATTGCGTTGAGGTAGTTCGTTTCGACCCGGTTGAAGTCATCCTCCGCCTGCGCGTACATCACTCCAAAGACAACATCGGCATCCGTCTTGCCATAGACATGTGGAATGCCCCAATCGTCACGGATGATCGTAACGTTCTGCGCTTGCCGCTCCCATGCGGTGATATCGCGGCTCGACTCCGCCTTATCGGCGGTCGCCTGAGGTGCGCACGCCGCGCCGATTGCCGCGAGAGCCAGAATGAGCGTCTTCATGGGTACCGGAGCTTACACCAGGACTCATGACGTGAGCGGGTGGACTTCACGCTCGTGTGAGCTGATGAAGTCTTGCGCGAAACGTAGGCATCTAGTCATCACCAGAGGCCGGGTAACAAACGCTCGCGAACGTGATTCGCATACTCGCGATACCCGGCGAGTTCGGTCGTGAGCATGCCATCCTCGAACGACGTCCGGATGACCAGCAAAACACCGATCAATGTTGCGGGTAGTACTGCGAGCCACGACCCCAACATCAATGCCAGGCCGATCATGAGCACAATCAGGGACGTGTACATCGGATGCCGGACGAAGCGATACGGCCCGTGCCGAACGACTCTGTGTCCGCGGTCGCTCTGGATCCTCGCGCTCGATGACAGAAAATGATTGGCCGCCGTGCACCACCAGATGACGACCAATGCCGCCATGACCGCTGCCGTCCCCATCACTTGCACGGCCGCGGGCATGTCCGACCATTGGAAACGACCCGCGTCGAGAGCCGCGGTTGCAAACACAGTCGATACCAGGATCCAATAGCCTCGCACGAGGAGCCTGTCCCAGTGGGGGACATTCTGTGCGGTCGTCACTCGCTCTCGCAGCAACTCGGGATCGCGACGAAACAACCACCAACCGCCAAGCAAAAGATAGACGGCAAGCAGTGAGATCAAGAACCACGCTGCCGGCCAATCGAGACGTCCCCCGAGGCCAAAGAGCGTGAAACTTGTCGCCGCCAGGCCGACCAGACCCTTCACGACGATTTTGACCAGCACGTGCGATGGAGACACTAGGGCTTCGTTCCCCGTGTGGCGAGATATCGTGTCCGGAGAATCGCAATGTGGTGGATGACGTGGCCTACGGCGAGATACGCGAGTGCACGCACGGTGAACGGGTTTCCGCTGGCGATGCCGCGGCGGCTCCAGGCCTCGTCCGGGAGATTGCGAAAGAATGACAGGGTTGCCGCTCGGACCGTGCTGAACTCTTCCACGTGAGTGCGCCACGAACGCGCATCAGCGCCCGCCGCGGATGCCGCAACAGTCTGATCGAAGCTGGGCAACGGGCTCTCGAAGCCGCGTGCAAACCAGAACGCGCGGGAGACGAACAGCCGTTCGGTATCGTTGATGTGACTCAGAAGCTGGCGAATGCTCCACTTGCCCGGAGCGTAGCGTTGTCGCGATTGCTCCTCGGTGATGCCCCGCAGCAGCGAGAGTGTCTCGGCCGACTGCGCGTGCAGGAGGTCGCAAATGTCGCCGGCCGGCACGCGATCGATATAGCCGAAGTAATATTCAGCCGCCTCGGTGCGATCGGGACGCGTGGTGACGCTCATCGCAGCGTCTGCCCAAAGCCCAGGACGTACCCATCGCGGTCCCGCACGGCAAATTCCTCCATGTGATAAGCCTCCTGGAGAATCGGGCCGTACACGACGTCCGCACCGTTTGCCCGCAGCTCTCGGTGCAGCGCCCGCGCGTCGCGAACCCAGAAGAACGCGTCCCACGTTCCTCCTTGTTTCTCGTTCGGGGAGATGTGCTCCGGCGTTGACACCAACCGCAACATGATGGCCAGGCCGTCTCGGCTCAGGATCACAAACTGTGGCGGCGTACCGCCAGCGTACTCGCGACGGAAGCCGAGCACGTTTTCATAGTGAGCTGCCGATTGCTCGATGTCCGCGACGACGAAGTACGGAGCGCTGCGGAGCAGCTGATTCGTCGCATTCTCAGGCGTGGTTTCGTTGGTCACCAAGAAGCCCCCACGGGCTGGATACTGCCCAATATATCGCTGTTACGTCGCTGCATGGTCCATACTAATCGCGCGATTACGACTATGACGAAGCTGGCTCCGCGAGCGCGCGTGAAATGCTCGGTCATCGCCATTGCGGCAGTCACCACGTTCACGCTGCCCGGTGCCCATCACGCGTCCGGCCAATCAGCGGCGAGCGCCAAAGATCGACCGCGACTCGCTGATTCGGATCGGCGCGGGAAGCTGAGCAGTGCGTTCGCCGCGATCGATCGCGTCTTCACCGACTTCACCACGAGCGAGCACGTGCCCGGCGCGGCGTGGGGCATCGTGATCGACGGCGAACTCGCACACACAGGCGCGACCGGAAACCGCGATGTGACGTCTAAGAGCGCCGTCGATCCCGATACGGTGTTTCGCATCGCCTCGATGACCAAGAGCTTCACGGCGATGGCGATTCTGAAACTTCGTGACGAGGGGAAGCTCTCGCTCGATGATCCTGCGGAGCGTTACGTTCCTGAGCTGAAGAATCTGAGCTACCCAACCAGCGATTCGCCGCGCATCACGATCCGGCACCTGCTCTCACACGCGGAAGGCTTTCCGGAAGACAACCCGTGGGGCGATCAACAACTCGCCGCTACGGAAGACGAGATGTCGGCCATGCTGCGGGCGGGGATTCCGTTCTCGAATGCACCGGGCGTCTCATACGAGTATTCCAACTACGGCTTCGCGATTCTCGGTCGAATCGTCACGAACGTGGCGAAGATGCCGTATCGCGATTACGTCTCAGCAAACATTCTGAAGCCGCTTGGCATGCACTTCACAACGCTCGAGCCCTCCTCGGTCACGCCCGAACGGCTGGCGCGCGGTTATCGATGGGAAGACGAGCGATGGAAAGAGGAACCGCAACTGCGCGACGGCGCGTTCGGACCGATGGGCGGCATGCTGACGTCGATACGTGATCTCGGCCGTTATGTGGCGGCCTTTGTCTCCGCGTGGCCTCCACGCGATGGTCCGGAGACGGCGCCGATCAAGCGATCGTCCTTGCGCGAGATGCAGCAGATCTCGCGACCGCGCGCCAGCACCGTGAATCGGACCGCCAACGGCTCGATTCAACTGAACGCCGGCGGGTACGGTTTCGGGCTCGGTATCTCGGAGAGCTGCACGTTTGGCCACGTCGTGGCGCACAGCGGCGGGCTCCCAGGGTTTGGCTCCCAAATGCGGTGGCTGCCGGAATACGGCGTCGGCCTCATCGCAGTGGGTAGCCGCACTTACACGGGATGGGGCGGCGTGTTTTCGACTGCCCTGGAGCTCCTGGACAAGACCGGAGGTCTTCAACGCCGCACGCCGCAGCCGTCGCGCGCGCTTGTCGACGCACGTGACGCCGTATCGCGTCTGATCGTTCAATGGGACGATGGCCTGGCGGATCGAATTGCCGCGGAAAATTTGTTTCTGGATCGATCGAAGGATCGCCGGCGTCGCGAAATTGAGGCGCTGCGCGCCAAAGTTGGCGCGTGTCGTCCCGATGGAACGTTCAGCGATGTCGAAAACGCGCTGCGCGGGTCGTGGTCGCTGGAATGCGAGCGAGGAGAGCTAGGCGTGTCCATCACCCTGGCGCCAACGATGCCCCCGACGGTGCAGTTCCTCTTGGTCGGTCTTTCGCTGCCGCAGCCGCGGCCGACGTGCGAACCGTAAGTTGGCGATCACTAGATCACTAGATCACTAGATCACCAGATCCCAGATCACCAGATGCCCCCCGACCCCCATGGATCTCAACGGTAAGACGGCCTTCGTGACCGGCGGCTCCGGCGACATCGGTGCCGCAATTGCCCAGGCGCTGGCCCGTGCCGGTGCACATGTCGCGATCTCGTACGTCGGACACAAGGATGGGGCCATGGCCACGGCGGCCGCGATCGACGCAGCCGGGGTGCGAAGCCTGATGGTGCAACTCGATCAGCGGGATCCAGACTCGATCGACGCGTCGGTCGATCAGGTAGTCAAGGGACTGGGACGAGTGGACATTCTCGTCAACAATGCCGGCTGGAACATCGGCATTCCATTCGCGGCGCTCGACGAGCTCACCGCTGACATCTGGAACCGTGTCCACGAGACGAATCTACGAGGCCCGTACCTCCTTTCCAGGGCGTTCGCGCCGCATCTACGCGCGCACGGCGCCGGGCGGATTGTCAATATTGCCTCCGTTGGCGGGCTGCTGCCCGCAAGCAGCAGCGTCGCCTATTCGGCGAGCAAGGCCGGCCTGATTCACCTCACGCGTTGCCTGGCCGTTGCACTCGCTCCAACGGTCACGGTGAATTGCGTGGCGCCGGGATTGGTGGAAGGAACGCGCATGGCCGAGCGGCTGCCTCCAGCAGTGGCTGAAGGCGCTCGTCGTCAGGCCGTGCTTGGCCGAACGGCCAGCGTAGCGGACATCGCGGATCAGGTCCTGACATTCTGCCGTGCGGAGTCGGTCACTGGACAGGTGCTCGTCGTCGACGGCGGCATGCCTGGCGGCATGCATTAGCAGATATGATTGCGCCATCTTGTGATCTGGTGATCTGGTGATCTTGCGATCTTGCGATCTTGTGATCTTGTGATTGTCGGTGCTCCCCGATCATCAGAGCACCTCGTACAAACGTCAATGAGCTTCACCGATCTCGCGCTGGCGCGGCGACTCGAAAGGGCCGAGGCCCAGAGCAACGTCGATTTCGTCGAGGCTCGCGCGCGCGCGTTGCCCGACAGCGGGGCGCAATGGATCGAGGTCGCTGGCGCGTATGCCATGTTCGACGGCATCACGTCGCCGCTGACGCAGTCGTTTGGTCTCGGCCTCTTCGACAGGGTTACGGATGCCGAGCTGCAGCGTCTCGAGGCCTTCTTCCAGCAGCGCAGGGCCCCCGTCTGCCACGAAGTGAGCCCGCTCGCGGATCCGTCACTCCTGCCGTTGCTGAACGCACGCGGCTATCAGCCGATCGAGTTCACGAGCGTCACCTCACGTTCATTGACTAGGTCGGCGAGCGTCGAAGGACCGCGCAACGAGCGTATCCGCGTGCGGACTGTCGATGAGAGCGAGTACGACTTGTGGGCCGAAACCGCCGCGCGCGGATGGATAGAATCTCCCGAGCTGGCTGATTTCATGCTGACCTTGTCGCAAATCAGTGCGCAACGGCAAAACACCGTGTCCTTTCTGGCGGAACTGAGTGGCCGACCCGTCGCGACTGGCGCGATGAGTCTGTGCGGAGGCGTGGCGCTGCTCGCGGGCGCCAGCACGATCCCAGAGGCGCGAAAGCAGGGAGCGCAGCTCGCGCTGCTCGACAGCCGCCTGCACTACGCCGCCGAGCATGGCTGCGACATCGCGATGATGTGTGCGCTGCCCGGCAGCGCGTCGCAGCGCAATGCCGAACGCCAGGGGTTTCGGATCGCATATACGCGCATCAAGTGGAAAAAACTGTGAGACGCCACTGTCAACGCGCAGAAAAGGGGACTGTCCCCTTTTATAATTCTGCACAGGCCGGAAGACCATGAGGGCTTATCTCGACCTCGTTCAGCACGTCCTTGACACCGGGGAGACGCGGGAGGATCGAACAGGCACAGGCACAATTTCGGTGTTCGGCGCCCAAACCCGCTACGACCTTCGCGAGGGATTTCCACTCCTCACTACAAAAAAAGTTCTGTTTGAGGCTGTTGTCCGTGAGCTGCTCTGGTTTTTGGGCGGGTGCACGAACACTCATCAACAGAAGCTGCGCGATCACACGCCCATCTGGGACGCCTGGGCTGATGCCGACGGCAATCTGGGACCCATCTATGGCTATCAATGGCGTAACTGGAACGGCCAGGGCATCGATCAGGTGCAACACGCGATCGATCTGATCAAGAAGAACCCCGCGTCGCGACGCATCATTGTCAGCGCGTGGAATCCGGGGCAGCTTGCGGAGATGCGGCTGCCGCCGTGTCACATCCTGTTTCAGTTTTACGTCAGCCGGTCGGGCCGGCTCGATTGCCAGCTCTATCAGCGGTCCGCCGATCTCGGCCTGGGAGTTCCGTTCAATATCGCGAGCTACGCACTGTTGCTGACGATGATTGCGCAGGAATGCGACCTGACGCCGGGTGTGTTCGTGCACACGTTGGGGGATGCACACATCTATCTCAATCATCTAGAGGGACTGAAAGAGCAGTTGAGGCGCGACCCGCTCCCGCTTCCGCGAGTGACCGTCGCCCGCAGGCCATTGGGCGACATCGGGATCGGTGATATCGAGCTGCACGGGTATCAGCACCATCCGTTCATCCGTCTGCCAGTCGCTGTTTGATGCCTCACTTCGACATTGTCGTCGCGGCCGACGAGGCCGGAGGCATCGGCAAGCAAGGGCAGCTGCCATGGCATCTAAAAAGGGACATGGCGCATTTCAAGCGACTGACGCAGGAACCGCCGACCGCCGACACCGTGAACGCGGTGATCATGGGACGCGTCACGTGGCAGTCCATTCCCGAGAAGTTTCGTCCGTTGCCGAGGCGGATCAACGTAGTCATCTCGGGCAATGCCGCGGTGCCGCTGCCAGACGACGTGATTCGCGCGAAGAGCCTGGACGAAGCACTCGCCACGCTGGATAGGATGGCTGACGTCGGTCGCGTGTTCGTGATTGGCGGCGGACAGATCTATAGCCAGGCGATCGTGCATCGGGATCTCGACACGATCTATCTGACCCGCGTCCATGCCACGTTCAATTGCGACACTCGTTTTCCGGCGATCCCTCGCGCATTCGCGCTCGTTTCCGAGTCGCCGCCGCAGACCGAAGGACCGTTGATGTACAGATTCTGCGAATATCGCCGCGCTCCCGCCGCGTCAACCATTCGTCACCGGGGACAGTCCCTGTAACGGGGGGACAGTCCCTGTCACCGGGGGACAGTCCCCGTAACGGTGATCAGGCGATTCTTGCGCGGTCGTGTGAATTTTTAGCAGCCGCAGGGTTCGGAACTACAATCGGTCGTTCCCGTATTCTTCAGATTAGGAGCGCAAGGTGGGCATCACAGATTTCTTCAAGGGCGAACTGCTCGAAATCATCGACTGGACCGACGACTCCAGGGACACGCTCTCGTACCGTTTTCCGGACGAGGACAAGGCGATCAAGAACGGCGCACAGCTCATCGTCCGAGAGTCGCAGGTCGCCCAGTTCGTGTACCTCGGCGAGTTTGGCGATACCTTCAAGCCTGGTAAGCACTCGCTGACCACCGACAACATCCCGATCCTGACCAGGCTGAAGTCGTGGAAGTTCGGCTTCAACTCTCCCTTCAAGGCGGACGTCTACTTCGTCGTCACGCGCTTGTTCACCGGCAACAAGTGGGGCACATCCAACCCGGTCATGCTCCGCGACAACGACTTCGGCGTCGTGCGGGTGCGGGCGTTTGGGACCTACGACTTCAAGATTGTGGAGCCGCAGACGTTTCTCCGCGAGGTCGCGGGCTCCGATCACAACTTCAGGCTCGACGAGTTCAGCGACACCATGCGCTCGCGCATTGTCAGCATCTTCACCGACGCCGTGGCGTCTGCGAAAATCCCCGTGCTGGACGTCGCCGCGCGGTATACCGAGCTGGGCGAGGCGCTGCTGCCGTTGATCAATCCCGCGGTCACCTCGAAGTACGGTCTCGCGATCACGAGCTTCATCGTCGAAAACGTGTCGGTGCCCCCGGAGGTTGAGCAGGCGATCGACAAGCGATCCAGCATGGCCGCGATTGGCAATCTCAACGACTACGTCAAGTATCAGATGGGGAAGGGATTCGAAAGCGGTGGTGGCGCGGGCGCTGCAGGGACGGCTGCGGAACTGGCCGTTGGTTTCGGTCTGGCGAAAGAGATGATGCAGCAGGGATTCGCCGGCGGACAGGCGACGCCAACCATTGCGGTCGGCGGCGGCGCCTCCGCCGGCAGCAGTCTCCCCGAACTCATGAGCCCCGCAGAAGCTGCGCAGGCGCTTGGCGTTGCTGAAGCGGACGTGATGGCCGTCCTCGAAACGGGCGAACTCAAGGGCAAGAAGATCGGATCGACCTGGCGCATCCCGCGCGCGGCCTTGACCAGTTACATGACGCAATAAGACGCGCGCGGCGTCTACAAGCGATCGGATCGCCATGTCGTCCGAGATCCCTGCACTCGACAAGCATGCGTGCCCGGCGTGCGGCGCGCAGGCCGAGTGGCATCCCACCAGGCAGAAGCTCGTCTGCGCGTTCTGCGGAACGGAGTCGCCGTACCAGTTCGATCGCGAGACGGGAAAGGTGCGTGAGATCGATCTCGTCACCACATTGCGCGAGCTCCCCGAGGAGGAGCGGGGCTGGCAAACCGCACGACGCAGCGTGCAGTGTCAAAGCTGCAAGGCGGTCATGGTTTTCGACCCCGAGCGCGTGGGACAGAATTGCGAATTCTGTGGATCGCCCTCCCTGGTCAGCTACGACGAGATCAAGGCGCCTATCAGACCCACGGGCGTCCTGCCATTCAAGATCGACAAGCCGCGCGTGCGCGACGACATTCGCCGCTGGTGGCGCAGCAAATGGCTGGCGCCTAGCCGGCTTTCGAAAGCCGCGCTGGTCGATACCGTGCACAGCCTCTACATTCCGTATTGGACCTTCGATGCCCAGGTCCACTGTCCCTGGGAGGCGGAAGCCGGCTATCACTACTATGTCAACGTCGAAGGCCGCGACAGCAAAGGCAACAAGGTCGTGCGTCGAGAGCAGCGCACGCGCTGGGAGGCCGCGTCAGGCGTTGTTGATCATTTTTTCGATGACGAGCCTGTGCCCGGTACGCAGGGGCTGCCCATCGGGCTGTTGCGGCAGGTCGAGCCATTTCCGACTCCAGAGGTCGTTCCCTACGACACGGCGTTTCTCTCGGGACATGTGGTCGAGCACTACAAGGTCGTTCTGATGGAGGCGGCGAAGTTGTCGCAGGAGCAAATGTACGCCGCACTTGAAGAACTCTGTGCGAGGCAGATCCCTGGTGACACGTATCGCAACTTGCGTATTCACCCCGACTATTCCGGCCGCACCTTCAAACACGTTCTCGTGCCGGTCTGGCTGCTGTCCTACAACTACGGCGCTCGGGCGTTTCAGGTAATCGTCAACGGTTACACCGGCAAGATCGCGGGCAAGTACCCGTACAGCGTGTGGAAGATCCTGTTTCTCGTGGCCCTGGCTCTCATCGCCCTGGTGACGTTCCTGACAGTGGCGTCGGAGGCCCAGTCCCCGCCGGCGCCCGTATTGCGACCGCCGACCCGAGCCGACATCCTCCGCGGTGAATACGGACGGCATCGCGCCAACAACGATCTGCTCTTCTACAACCTTTCTGTCCGCGTCGATCCCGAGAAGAAACTGATCTCGGGCCGAAACATCATTCGCTTCCGGATGTTGAACGATGACGCCCGCATCCAATTGGACCTTTACGAGAATCTGCGCGTCGACGACATTCGTCTTGCTGACAAAACTGTGAAATACGCCCGTGAGCTCAACGCGGTCTTCATCGAGTTTCCCGAGACCCTGCGTGCCGGCCGTGAGTATGCCGTCGAGGTGCGCTACTCCGGCACGCCGATGGAGACAGGCAGATTCGGCGGCTTCAGCTTCGGCAAGGATCCCTCCGGTAAGCCTTGGATCACGACTGCCAACGAGGGGCAGGGCGCCAGCCTCTGGTGGCCCAACAAAGATCAGTGGCGCGATGAGCCCGAGAGAATGGAGCTCAGCGTCGCGATCCCGAACGACCTCGTGAACGTGTCCAACGGGAAGTTTCTGGGAAAGACCGACGTCGGAGACGGCTACACGCGCTGGGACTGGCGCGTCCACTATCCGATCAACTCGTACAACGTCTCGCTGAATATCGGCAACTACGTGCATTTCGGCGACACGTATGGCGACCTTTCGCTCGACTACTTCGTGTTGCCCGACAGCCTGGAAAAGGCAAAGACGCAATTCGCGCAAGCCAAGCCCATGCTCGAGGTATTTGAGAAGATCTTTGGCGAGTATCCCTTCAAGAAGGACGGCTATAAGCTGATCGAAGTGCCCTACTCCGGGATGGAACATCAGAGTGCCGTGACCTACGGCAATCGTTTTGCCAACGGTTATCTCGAACGCGACTGGACGGGCGTCGGCGTCAGCCTGAAGTTCGATTTCATCATCATTCACGAGAGTGCGCACGAGTGGTTTGGCAATGCCGTGTCGGCCGCGGACATCTCCGACATGTGGATTCAGGAAGGCTGGGCGACGTACCTCGAGAGCCTGTACGTCGAGCGTGTCTTTGGGTACGAGGATGCGCTGAAGTATGTGAACGGCTACAAGGCAAAGGTTCAGAATCGCACGCCGATCATCACCCAGCGCGGCATTCACCGATCACCGCAGCAGGACCAATACTTCAAGGGCGCTCTCTTCATTCATACGCTGCGCAGCGTGGTGAATGACGACGAGCGGTGGTGGAAGCTGTTAAGAGACCTGTATCAGCAGTTCAGATACAAGAACGTCGTGACCGAGGATATAGTCGCGTTCTTCAATCGGCAACTCGGGCAGGACCTGACGTCAGTTTTCGACCAGTACCTCCGCCGCGCCGAGATCCCGACGCTCGAGCTCGCCTTTGATGTCAAGGAAGGCACCGTGGCGTATCGCTGGAAAGCCGGGGAACCGAGGTTCGCCATGCCGATTCGGGTCGGCACACCAGACAACTGGCAGATAATCCACCCGACGACGGATTGGAAGACCATGACGACCTCGCTCCAGAAAGAGGTCTTCGAGGTCGCAACAGACCTTTACTACGTAGACGTAGTCAAGCAGTAGTAAAAGGCAAAAGGCAACAGGCAAAAGGCAAAAGGCAAAAGGCACAAGGCAAAAGGCACAAGGCAAAAGGCACAAGGCACAAGGCACAAGGCACAAGACACAAGTCAATAGTGAGAAGGCAGAGGAACGACACGCGGTTTGGAGAGGAGGCCGGTCATGCCGAAGTTCATGGTGAAAGCGTCGTATAACACCGAAGGCGTCAAGGGGCTCATCAAAGAGGGTGGATCGGGGCGGCGCGCGGCCGTCCAGAAGTTGATCGAAGGCATGGGAGGCAAAGTCGAATCGTTTTACTTCGCCTATGGCGCCGATGACGCCATTGTCATTGCAGACCTGCCCGATGCGGCCGCCGGCCTTGCCGTGAGCCTCGCCGTCAATGCGTCAGGCGCCGTTCGCGTGACCACCGTGCCGCTCATCACTCCTGAAGAAATGGACGCCGCATCCAAGAAGTCTGTCGCGTATCGCCCGCCGGGCTCGTAGCCCCACTGGGCGGTCGGTGTGGTGAACGTTGAGCCAGCAACAACCAGGCCCCAAGTCACTCCATCGCACAGAAACGGGCCACGGAGACATAGAGACACAGAGAAAAGATAGGAGGTTTTCTCCGTGACACTGTGCCTCTGTGGCTTGTACGCGACCCGTCTTTGTGTCGGCCGGTAGCGAAGTTACTCGATTGAGACTCATTGACCGCTTCCCCAGCACAGTCTTACCATCTATGAGTTGAGGTACCGATGACCAAGACGACAAAGCGGTCTTTCGCGGTGTGCTGCGCGGTTCTCATGGGTTCGCTTGTGCTGACCGTCGGCCAGGCTGCCGCACAGGGTTCGCGAGCGAACACCGCAAAGCCCACGGTGACTTACAGCAAAGACGTCGCCCCCGTGCTCTACAAGCACTGCACCACGTGCCATCGGCCTGGAGAGATCGCGCCGATGTCGCTCCTCACGTACGAGGACGCCAGGCCGTGGGCTCGCGCGATTCGGGACAACGTCGTCAAGGGAACGATGCCGCCGTGGCACGCGGATCCAGCCCACGGCACGTGGGCCAACGATCGACGGCTGAACGAACAGGAGAAAGACCTGATCGCACGCTGGGTGGATGCCGGCGCGCCACAGGGCAATCCGGAAGATCTGCCGCCCAAGCCGGTGTATGCCGAAGGCTGGTCGTTCGGGCAGCCGGACGCAGTACTTAGCATGGCTGCGGCGTACGACGTGCCGGCGCAAGGCGAGATCCCGTACCAGTACTTCGAGGTGCCCACGAACTTCACCGAAGACAAATGGGTGCAGGCGTTCGAGATCCGGCCCGGCGCGCGATCGGTCGTCCATCACGTGCTCGTCTACGCGCGACCGCCGCAGCTCACGCGGCGCCCGCCCGTGTTCCGTCCGCAGAATCCGCCGGGACCGCTGTCGCCAACACAGGAACGAGAAATCGCCGAAGCGAAGAAGAATCCGCAGCAAGAGAACCCTGCGACGCGTCGTGGTCCACTGATTGCTCAAATCGCGCCCGGGGTGAGTTTCGCAGTGTACCCGGCTGGCACGGCGATGCTGGTGCCGGCCGGTTCAGTCTTGACGTTCCAAGTCCACTACACGACCAGCGGCAAGCCGGCCTCCGATCGGACGAGCATCGGGTTCCAGTTTGCCAAGCAGCCGCCCACAACGGAGGTTCGCGCGGGAGCCATGATCAATCCGCGCTTCATGATTCCTGCCGGCGCCGCGAAACATCCGGTGGAATCCGCCATGGAGTTCCTCGAGGATGTCACGCTCTACAGTCTCGGCCCGCACACTCACTTGCGCGGCCGGAGTTGGGAATACCGAATCACGTATCCCGATGGTCGCAGCGAGGTCCTGCTGGCAGTGCCCAACTACGACTTCAACTGGCAGACCGGCTACGTCTTTGCCACTCCGCTGCGGGTCCCGAAAGGGGCCGTGTTGAAGGCGGTGGCGCACTACGACAACTCGAAGGAAAACCCGTCGAATCCTGACGCCACGCAGAACGTCTATTGGGGCGACCAGACGTGGGAAGAGATGCAATACACGGGTCTCCTCTACAGCGTGGACAAGGAACGCGTCACGACGAGCACGCCGGGGAAGCAATAGCCCCTCGAACTTGACCGCCCAGAATCACGGCGCCGTCCTCCACGGGGGGCGCCGTGCTCACAAATCCGGATCTCGCCAGTAGGCCGGGCGGATACAGCGCGGAGTTTACACACCGCTCTGTTGGCACCGATGTTGCCCCAAGCGTCGTCAGCAGGCTCGCCAGTCTGCTGCTTCCCAACATGACCTCTGCACTCTGGAGGTGCTCGATGGTTTTCAATACACGTGTCTTTGGAACATGGGTCGGCGTCACCCTGCTCTTCCTCTCCGCTGCGGTGGTCTCGGCCGCCGCTCCCAGCCGGGACGACGCGCTCTCTCGCGTCAGCATCAGCAATTTCGCAATGGTCGATGCCGATTACTATCGGGGCGCTCAACCGAAAGGTGACGACTATGCGGACCTGGCCGCGCTCGGGATCAAGACGGTGATCGATCTCACGAAGGATGGCGAATCCGGCGAACAGCGGGCGGTGGAAGCCCAGGGCATGAACTTTCATCGCATTCCGATGACCACGCACTCACGGCCCGATGAGGGGGCGGTGAGGCGCTTCCTCGCTCTCGTGAATGACCCGGCGAATCAACCGGTCTACGTGCACTGCCAGGGCGGGCGACATCGGACGGGCGCAATGACGGCGGTTTACCGCATGACCGAGCAGGGTTGGACGGCGGACCGTGCCTACGCCGAGATGAAGCGGCACGAATTCGACAAGGGATACTTTCACGAAGATCTCAAACAATTCGTGTACGACTACTTCGGAAACCTGGGTCGTTCCCGGGCAGCGGCGGCAGCTGGACAATAGCCAGATAAAGTCATGATCGCGAAAGGGGCGACGCGTTCTGTTGCCTCCTTTCGACGAATCCGGCGATAGGATAGCGGTCACGCTATGCACCTGCGACTGCTGTCCCCCCTTTGCTTCGCGGTCCTCAGTGCGGTCATCGGTCTCGGAGCGTCCACGGCCCTTGTCGAACAATCTGCGGCCGATGTCGAGACGAAGGTCGATCGCGTTTTCGAGAAGTGGTCGATATCCACTCCCGGCTGCGCGGTAGGCGTCAGCGTCGGTGGTCAGCCCGCGCTGACCAAGGCGTATGGGATGGCCGATCTCGAGCACGCCGTCATGAACCGAGCCGACACGATTTTCGAAGCCGGTTCGGTTTCAAAACAGTTCACGGCAGCGGCTATTCTCCTCCTCGCGCGCGACGGGAAACTGTCACTGGATGATCCCGCCCGCAAGTACATCCCAGAGCTCCCAGACTATGGAGTACCGCTGACGATTCGCCACATGCTGAATCACACCAGCGGCCTTCGCGACTGGGGCAGTGTGGCGGCAATCGGAGGATGGCCTCGCGGCTCGCGAGCCTATACTCACGCTCACGTACTCGACATCGTCAGCCGTCAGCGCGCGCTGAACTTCCCGCCGGGGTCCAGATATTCGTACAGCAACACTGGCTACAATCTCGCCGCGATCATCGTGTCGCGTGTGAGTGGAATGTCGTTTGCCGACTTCACGCGTCAACGCATCTTCGAGCCCCTCGGCATGACGCGCACATCATGGCGCGACGACCATGGGCGAATTGTCAAAGGCCGCGCCATCGCGTACTCCGTTGACGGCGACGGCTATCGAACCGAGATGCCATTCGAGAACGTCCATGGCAATGGCGGACTGCTGACAACTGTCGGCGATCTGCTGAAATGGAACGAGAATTTTGTGCTGCCCAAAGTGGGTGACCGCGCGCTGGTCAGCGAGCAGGAACAGGCCGGTCGATTCACGGACGGCCGCGTGCATGGATACGCGTTGGGTCTCCAAGTCGGTCAATACAAGGGTCTTCGCGAAGTCTCGCACAGTGGCTCCACAGCAGGATATCGCGCGCAGCTCAGTCGATACCCTGACTCGCACGTTTCACTCGCCGTGCTTTGCAACGCGAGTGACGGCGACGCCACCGAGTCCGCCAACGCGGTTGCTGATGTGTACCTGGCCAGTCGGCTGAAACCAACGGTTCTGACCGCCAAACATGTCCTGACGCCCGAGGAGACCCAGGCAGCGGTTGGTGTGTATCTCAATACGGTGACCAATGCGCCGGTGACGATGACTGGCGCCGCGCCAGGTGTCCGGATGGGGCGCGACCGCTCGTTTGCCGCCATGTCGCCCTCACGCTTCATGACGGCGGAAGGTGATGTCTTCGAGCTGGCGCCTGAACCAGGGGCCGCTCGTCTAATCGATTCGTTCGGAAGCGTTGAGCCACTCGCACGGATCACTGCACCGACTCTGAGCCCAGATCAGTTGCGCGAATTCACCGGCACCTACGCCAGCGACGAGGCTGAGATTTCGCTGCAAGCGGCAGTTGACGCCGGCACCCTAGTGTTGAAGACCCGCCCGGACAGGATCATCAGGCTGACACCGATTCACCAGGACGCGTTCACCAGTGAGCTGGGCACGGTGATTTTCAGGCGCGAGGGCGCGAGCGTCACCTCGTTCAGTGTTTCCCAGAGCCGCGTGTGGGATTTGCGGTTTACCAAACAACCGGAGGTCACGAAATCATCGATGCCGTAAGTGTAGACTCCACATTCACGAATAACGAAGTCAGATCTGCGCGCCGCTCAAGCGTGGTGCGCCAACGAGTCATTGACAGGAGAAACAACATGCGCTCTATGCGTCCCATTCGACAGCTCGCGATCGCGGTTGCCGCGCTCGTTGCCGCCGGTTCTAGCGGCGGCCTAGGCACAACACTAAAGGCGCAGTCGCCGATGCTAGTGATTGCGAGTGGCCTGGACAATCCCAGAAAACTCGCCTTTGGACCCGATGGCGCGTTGTACGTCGCGGAGGCCGGACGCGGCGGCGAGAGTGAGCTCTGCTCGATCGATCCGGGCACGGGTGCCAATCGTTGTTATGGACCGTCAGGAGCAATCACACGCATTACGGGGATCGGAGTTCACTCGCGCGTGGTCAGCGATTTGCCGTCGATTGCTCCGGCAAGCGGCAATAATGCGCAAGGGCCGAACGACATCGACTTCGGATTCGATGCCGCTTGGGTGCTGATCGGGTACGCGGGCGATCCCTTGAACCGAACGGAGTTCGAGGCCGCCGGCATTCGACTGGGGTCGCTGATTCGCGTCGATGGGGTCGAGGATTGGGCACACGTGCTCGACGTGTCCGACCACGAGATCTACAATCCTGACGGCGGCGTGCGCGATACCAACCCGTTCGCGATGACTTTGCTGTCCAATCGAATCGTGGTCGCCGATGCGGGCGCCAACGCGCTGCTGCACATCGGGGCCTTTGGACAAATCTCGACGCATGCCGTCTTTCCGCCACGCACGGTGGGCCCCGTCACATTCCAGTCCGTTCCGACGACGGTGATTGAAGGACCCGACGGGAGTCTGTTCGTGGGCGAGCTGACGGGTTTCCCGTTTGTGGTCGGCGCCGCCCGCGTATACCGCGTTCCGAGTAGCGGTGGCACACCGGTAGTGGTGGCAACAGGCTTCACGAACATCATCGATATCGCGCTCGACAGCGTCAGGGGATTCGGCTATGTGCTCGAACACGACGCGGACGGCATCATAGGCCCCGGTCTGGATGGCCGCTTGGTGCAGATCAATCTTGCGACCGGCGAGCAGAAAGACCTCGCGAAAGCCGGCCTCGTCAAGCCGGGCGGCGTCGCCGTCGGATCTGACGGGGCGCTTTACGTCACCACCCGGACCAACTTCGCTGGGACAGGAGAAGTCGTGCGCATCGTGCCGTAACGCTTTCGCGTCCGCGACGATGGCGCCTTTGATCGTTCTCGCCGCTGCCACGCTGATTGCGCGCTTGGCGGGACGCCTCGGCATCAGGGGTCTCGACTGGGCAGGGGCTACACGCATGGGGCTGGCGGTGATGTTCTGTTTCACCGCCGCCGCCCATTTCAACGCCATGCGCGCCGACCTGGTTCGGATGGTGCCGCCCTGGGTGCCCAATCCGGAGCTGATGGTGTCGTTCACGGGCGTGTGTGAGATCCTCGGAGCAATCGGGTTGCTCCTGCGACAAACGCGACGCCTGGCAGCGATCGCGCTGATCATTTTTCTGATCGCGGTCCTGCCAGCCAACGTGCACGCTGCCACGACAGAGGTGACGATCGGGGGTGCGCCGGTCACGCCGCTCATTCCGAGAATCGCGGTGCAGGTGCTGTTCATCGTGCTCGTCTGGTGGTCGGGGCTTCGAGCGACGAGCTAGGACCCGTCCAGGAATAAGCGCGCCATTTTCGCAGCCGATGCATCCCGCCTGGCGGCGTTGCTCCTCGCTTGCATACACCCGGTATGCCACGCTCGTCGCGCCTTGCCATACGGGCGCCTCGACGCCGAGAAATGGCACACTTATTCCCGGACGAATCCTTACGTGCCCAGCAAGACTCCAAGTGAGGTCCTCGAAGTCGCCGGCCGGGAGGTATCGATATCGAATCCCGACAAAGTGCTGTTCCCCGATGCGGGCTACACGAAGCGGGATCTGGCCCACTACTACCTTTCAGTTGCGGAGGGCGCGCTCGTCGGAGCAGGTGGACGGCCCAATGTGCTCGTTCGTTATCCGAACGGCATCACCGGCGAGTTCTTCTACCAGAAGCGCGCGCCCGAGTCGCGTCCCGACTGGATCGAGGTCGTCGCGCTGAAATTTCCATCAGGCCGTACCGCAGAGGAAATGGTGCCGCGGGATGCTGCCGCACTGGTGTGGATGGCAAACCTCGCGTGCCTGGAGCTGCACCCACACCCCGTGCGGGCCGACGATCTGGATCATCCCGACGAGCTGCGCGTGGACCTGGATCCAGTGCCCGGTGTTGAATGGGCGCAGGTGCGCGAGGTGGCGCGCGTCGTGGAAGCTGCGCTTGCGGATCTCGGACTCGTCGGCTGGCCCAAGACATCGGGATCGCGCGGCATCCACGTCAACGTGCGGATCGAGCGGCGCTGGACCTTCCACCAGGTCCGGCGTGCGGCCCTTGCGCTGGCCCGAGAGGTCGAGAGGCGAGCGCCCAGGCTTGCGACGAGCAAATGGTGGAAGGAAGAACGCCACGGCGTGTTCGTGGACTACAACCAGAACGCAAAGGACCGCACCGTCGCCTCCGCGTACTCCGTGCGTCCCAAGCCCGACGCGCGCGTATCGGCGCCGCTGGCGTGGAGCGAAGTCGTCGAGGCAGAACCTGCCGACTTCACACTGAAGACCATGCCGGTGCGTTTCGCAAAGCTGGGTGACCGCCACCAGGCGATCAACGATCACCCGGGATCATTGGAACGCTTGTTGGAGCTGTCGGCACGACATGAAAAGGAAGGGCTCGGCGACGCGCCGTGGCCACCGCAATACAAGAAACAGCCGGGCGAGCCGCCGCGGGTCCAGCCCTCGCGCCGCCGGAAGGCCAGTGACGTGAAATCAGTGGCCAGTGGTCAGAAGCCCGTGCCCAGCAGTCAGAAGTCAGAGGCCAGCGGCCGGCGCCGATCGAAGCATCCGCTGATCGAAATCGGTCGCGCACAAAAGAAAGAGGACGCCCTGGCTGGCCTGGAGCGCTGGAAGGAGCGTCATCCTACGGCGGCCGAACACCTCGAGCCCGCCGATGTGCTCGTGGACGCGATGCGTGGGCGTTCGTCCACGTGGACGCGGGTGCGGATCAACTTGCAGCATGTGCCAGCCAGTCTTCGACCCGAGCAAGAAGCCCTCGATCCCGATGATCCGCCCGAAGGCTTCACCGAGTGGCAAAGACTTTCTCGAGCTCGTAAGGCATAGTCACGTCGAGTTGATCGTAGCGACAGTCGCCAGGCTGTTTGTCGGGGCGCCATCGGAGAAAGACGGCCGCGTGCCGAAAACGATCGCCCTGCAGGTGGTCGTACTTCACCTCGCAGACGCGTTCAATCCGCAACGGCTCCCACGAGAGGTCCTTGCCTGCGCTCCAACGGCTCTGCCCCCCCGGCATGCGCGTCGTCACGCCCTCAGCTGCCGCCCATTCGCGCCAGGGGTGCTCCTTCATAGCGTTCTTACGCAGCGGCTCGAGCTCGACCGCCAGCTCCTTGCGCTTCGCCATCGTGAATGATGATGTCACGCCGACATGCTGCAGTTTGCCCCCGTCGTCGTATAGCCCCAGCAGGAGCGAGCCCACCGACCCCTCGCCAACCTTGTGCCAGCGGAATCCCGCGACGACGCAATCGGCCGTGCGCGCGTGCTTGATCTTGATCATCGCGCGCTTACCCGGCTGGTAGACGCCGTCGATCGGCTTCGCGATGACGCCATCGAGGCCGGCGCCCTCGAATTGCTCGAGCCAATCGCGAGCCACGTCGCGGTCCCGGGTCATCGGCGTTAAATGGAGCGGCGGTTTGACCCGAGCTAGAAGCTGCTCGAGTTTGCCTCGGCGCTCGTCTTGCGGCGCCGCCAGCAGGGCGTGATCGTTGACAGCCAGAAGATCGAAAGCCACGAACGAGGCCGGCGTCTCTTTGGCCAGTTTCGCGACTCGCGACGCCGCGGGATGCAGGCGCAACTGCAGCAGATCGAAGTCGAGGCCATGCGGAGTTGCGATGACGATCTCGCCGTCGAGGACGCAACCCGGCGGGAGGGTCTCGAGGAGCACCTCGTGCAGTTCGGGAAAGTAGCGGTCGAGCGGCCGTGAATCGCGGCTCTGGATGTACACCTCTGAATCGCCGCGAAACACAATCGCGCGAAACCCATCCCACTTCGGCTCGAACAGAAAATTCCCAGCCGCGGGAAGCTCCTCGGCCAGTTTGGCCAGCATGGGCTCAATAGGGGGGTCGATGGGAAACGGCATGCGGCAAGCAGTATCAAGGCAACAGGAAAAAGGCAATAAGATGCGCGCCATGAAGGCTTCGGTTCTGTGTATAGCGCTCGCAATGTTGACGGCCTGCGCCTCTCGCACGGCCCCGACTCCGCCAGAACGCTTTGCGGACGCGGCTCAGTACCGCGCCGCGCGCGAGCGGCTCATCCAACGAGAGCGCGCGCTCGGGCTTGGGGGCGATCTCGTCCTGACGCCCGACGAAGAATCAGCCAATCGCCGGCTGATGGCCCTCAAGCGGGATGAGCTCGAGCGGACGCGCGAGCATTTTCCTCCCGCTCGCAGCTTCCTCCTCAACGAGACCAAGCAACGGATTGCCATGTCGCCTGTGCTCGACGTGATGCGCCGGATGCCCAAGGGCGGCATTCTCCATGCCCACGGGTCTGCAATGGGTGACTTTCGCTGGCTCGTCTCCCACGTGACATATTTACCCAACTGCTACATGTATGTCGGTGACGCCCCGCAGCTGGTTCGCGGCATGCTGCGGGTCTCGGACCAGACCCCTGGCGAAGGTTGGCGTCTTGTCAGCGAGCTTCGCGCAGCGGCCCCGGACCTCAAGGCGTTCGACGAGGAGATCTACCAATCGATTACGCTCGGCGAAGAGGACATTCGCGATCCGCAAATCTGGGACGAATTTGGCCGCAACTTCCGCCGCAGCGGCGGTCTCCTCGCAAATCGCGCCGTTCACACCGAGTTCTGGCGCAGGATGCTCTTGAGCCTGATCGACGAGAACGTCCAGTACCTGGAATCGCGCACGCCACCCATCGATGAAGCAATCATTCGCGACATTCGACAACGTGACCCGGACTTCGACGTCAAGTTCATTCCGGCAGCCGGACGCGGCGAGGGGCGCGAGCGGATCGCGCAGAGTTTGAACTACGCCGTACAACAGCGTGTCGAGAATCCCGAACGGGTCAAGGGTTTTGACCTGGTTCAGGAAGAAGATCGGACGAACACCAACCTGTTCTACCTCGAGGAGCTCCTGGCGGCACGGCGTGAAGCGGAGCGGCGCGGCACCAGCCTGCCCTTATATCTGCACTCGGGCGAGAGCAACTGGGCCGAGAACGAAAACCTGTACGATGCTGTCCTGCTTGGCGCGTCACGCATTGGACATGGGCTGGCGCTCATCAAGCATCCACTCTTGATGGAAATCGTGAAGGCGCGTGGGATCGCGATCGAAGTTTGCCCAATCAGCAACCAGGTTCTCGGCTTCGTGCCCGATCTCAGGAACCATCCCGCGGTGTACTACATCAACGCCGGATTCCCGGTGGTCCTGTCGCCAGACGACCCTGGCATCATGCAACACTCCCTGTCCCACGACTTCTATACCGCGTTCATGGCGTGGGGACTCGACCTCAGGAGCCTGAAGCAGCTGGCGATCAACTCACTGGTTCATTCGGCGATGAACCCCGACGAAAAGCGTCGCGCGCTCGATGCGTTTGGCCGCCGATGGGCTGCTTTCATTCAGTGGCTCGCACGCGACGCCGTGCAATGAAGCAAAACTACCCCTTCGAGCGTCTAATGCTGCGGGGGTGTCGCCATCGAAGCATTTCTCAAGGATTTAAGGCACTCGCTGCGAGCGTTCGCCAAGAGTCCGGCGTTCACGCTCGCCGCTATCGCGGCGCTCACGCTCGGTATTGGCGCCAACACGGCGATTTTCTCCGTCGTCAACGCGATCATGCTGCGGCCGGTGGCTTTCCCCGATGCCGACCGCATCGTCGCGTTCATGAACGTGTCGGCGGGCGGGTCGGGTGGCGGCGCCTCGCCCGCCAAATTCTGGCATTGGCACGACCAGACAAGCGTCGTGCAGGATGTCGCCGCCTATCGTGGTGGCATCGTGAATTACACCGGCGGAACGTTTCCAGAACAGCTCCGTTCCGGGCAGGTATCCATCGACTTCTTCAGGCTTTTTGGCGCACCTGTGGCATTGGGCCGCACGTTTGCGGCAGAGGAAGACGCGCCCGATGGTCCAAAGGTTGCCGTGCTCAGCCAGAGCACGTGGGCCACGCGTTTCAACAGCGATCCGCAAGTTGTCGGCAAGTCGATTTCCCTCAGCGGCGAACCATTCACGATCGTTGGCGTCCTTGGCGAGTTCGACTTTGGGGAGTTCGGGCTGGCGCCCCACGTGTGGACTGCCTTTCAGCTTGATCCCAACACCACCGACCAGGGGCACTTCTTCCAGGCCGCCGGACGTCTGAAGCCCGGTGTCACGCTCGAGCAGGCGAAAGCCGGGCTCGATCTCTCGGCAAAGGAGTTCGAGCGTAAGTTCCCGGGCGCGTTGGGCCAGGGCAACAGCTTCACCGTCGAGCCGGTGAAAGAGGTGCTGGTTCGCAACGTTCGCACGTCGCTCTTCGTGCTCGTAGGTGCTGTCACGTTCGTGCTGCTGATTGCGTGCGCGAATGTCGCGAACCTTCTGATGGTGCGTGCAACGGGTCGGAAGCGGGAGATCGCGCTCAGGGCCGCGCTCGGTGGATCGCGCAGACGAATCGCTCGTCAACTCCTCACCGAGAGCGTCGTGCTCGCGTTCGCGGGAGGCGTGCTGGGTCTCATCGTTGGGCTTGTCGGGATTCGCGCGCTGCTATCGGTTAACACGGCGGGCTTTCCACGCGTGGGTGTCGATGGCGCGCTGGTGGGGCTGGATTGGCGCGTGCTCGGGTTCACGCTCGTCATCGCGCTTGGAACCGGCATCCTCTTTGGTCTCTTTCCGGCATTTCAGAGCGCTCGCACCGACCTGACGACGACGCTCAAGGAGGGCGGGGGACGATCTGGGACAGGCTTCCGGCAGAACAAAGCGCGATCGATCCTGGTCGTGACCGAGGTTGCACTGGCGCTCATTCTGCTCGTCGGATCGGCGCTCCTCATTCGCACGGCCGTGGCGCTCGGCCGTGTCGATCCAGGCTTTGATGCACGCAACATTCTCACCATGCGGATGTCGCTGACGGGGCCGCGATTCCTGCAATCGGAAGGCGTCGAGCAGATCGTCCGCGACGGCGTCGAACGATTGCGCGGCGTCCCTGGTGTCGTGTCTGCCAGCGCCACGTGTTGCGTGCCGCTCGAGGGCGGCTACGGTTTGGGGTTCACCATCGTTGGCCGGGCCCTTCCGCAGGACCGCCCGTCCCATGGCGTCGGCCAGTGGATGACCGCGTCGCCCGGTTATTTCGATGTGTTCAAGATCCCCGTGAAGCGCGGCCGTGCGTTCAACGATCGCGACAACAGCGCGGCACAGCGGGTCGTCGTCATCAACGAGGCCATGGCGAAGGAGTTCTGGCCGGAAGGGGATCCGCTGAACGATCGCCTCGTGATCGGTCGAGGTGTCATGAAAGAGTTCGCCACCGAATCCGAACGCCAGATCATCGGCATTGTCGGCAACACGCGTGATGGCGGGTTGAACAACGATCCCGGCCCCGCGATGTTCATTCCGCAAGCGCAAGTGCCCGACGCGGTGAACGCCTTGAACGTGCGCATCACCCCGATCGCATGGGTCGTGCGGACCGAGGGTAATCCCAACCTTGTCAGTACCCAGGTGCAGGAGCAGCTTCGTCAGGCCACTGGCCTTCCTGTCACCAATGTGAGGTCGATGGAGGAGGTCGTGTCGCGCTCGACGTCGCGTCAACGATTCAACATGTGGCTGATGACCGTGTTTGGCGTATGCGCCTTGCTCCTCGCGGCAATAGGGATTTACGGATTGATGGCGTACGCGGTTGAACAGCGCACACAGGAGATCGGGATTCGCCTGGCGCTCGGGGCCAGCGCGTCCAAGGTGAAGAAGATGGTGGTTCGGCAGGGGATGATCCTGGCGATTGCCGGCGTAGTCATTGGGCTGGCCGCCGCATTTGCCCTCGCACGCCTCATGGAAACGCTGCTCTTCGGCGTGACCACGCAGGATGCGCTGGTGTTTGTGGGTGTGCCGGTGCTGTTGACGCTGGTCGCGTTCGTCGCAGTCTGGCTGCCGGCGCGGAAAGCCAGCAAAGTCGATCCGATGGTTGCGCTGCGGTACGAATGACAGGGCGTATGGGCTCAGGCCCTTGTCCTCGGGCCTGAAGCCCCCGACTCCCGCACCTGCGCGCGAAGCCTGCTACACTCGACCCGGGAGTCGGAAGCAGTCACGGCCGCGTAGCGGCTGCTGATCCTGCGCATTGCCCTCCCGGTGGGAAATCACCAGGGTTCAACTCCCTTCTCCGTTCTGCCTTGGGGCCGGCGCTTGTCGCACTCGCCGCTTCGCTCTGCAGGTTTACACCTCCGCGAAGCGTCGAGGGTTCTCGAGGCAGGGCGGTTTTTAGTGGCAGCCTATGACACCAATTTTCGTTGTCGCTGTGGTTGTTCTTCTGATGACATTGGTCATCGGGGTCCTGCGGGTGTCGTCCGTAACGGTTTTCGAGTACGAACGGGGCCTGCGTTTCGTCCGCGGAAGGCTGACAGAGGAAGTCGCACCTGGATTGTATCGCTACCTCGGCGCGTATACGACGATACGCAAGTTCGATCTTCGCACAACCCATTCGGCCGTCAATTCACAAGAGGTGGTCAGTAAAGACGGCGTCGCCGTGAAAGTTAGCCTGAGTGCGTCATATCGCATCGTCAACCTACGCACGGCGGTGCTGAATGTTGGCGACTACACGACAGCGCTCTACACCGAACTGCAGCAGAGCCTCCGAGCCGTCGTGTCAAGCGCGGAGGTCGAGGATCCGTTTGCCAAACGCGCGGAGATGGGACCGCAGATATTGACGCTGACCCAGCCTTTTGCCGAACGAATTGGTCTCACGCTTGAAAGCGTGGCGATCAAGGATCTAACGCTTCCGGGTGACCTCAAAAAGATCTTCGCGCAAGTAGTCAGGGCGCGGCAGGAAGGCCTCGCTGCTCTGGAACGTGCGCGCGGAGAAACCGCGGCGCTGAGAAACCTCGCGAATGCGGCCCAGATGGTCCAACGCAGCCCACAGCTGCTGCAACTCCGACTGCTGCAGGTGGCGGGCCAGCAAGCTGGCACCACCCTTGTCGTCGGGATGCCTTCTGGGACGACGCCGTTGCCTCTGCCGGAAACGACCACCGAGACGAGCCGACTTCCTGCCGAAGGAACGAACTCTGATCAGTGAAGCGATAGCCGCGGCGCGAGCCATTGGGCCCAGACGACCGAACATGAATGTGAGCGACACACATAAAGCACGGGTAACGAACTTTTACGACACACATCCCATCAACGAACACGAGATCCTCGCCAAAGTTGCTGCGAAAGGCGCGAATCTCGAGGCATTGACCCAGGACGATCTTCGGGACTTCGATCAAGACCACTACGGTGGGTTCGAGGCGACGGATACGCTGGCTGCGCTGGCAGACATCCGCAGAGAGCACGCCGTTCTCGACGTGTGCAGTGGACTCGGCGGTCCTGCGCGGTGGCTCGCCCATCGACTCGGCTGCAAGGTCACGGGGATCGACCTCACAGAAAGTCGGGTGGACTGTGCGCGTCGGTTGTCCGAGAGTGTGGGCCTGTCGCATCTGGTGGACTTCGTTCAGGGCGATGCGACAGCGATGCCGTTTCCGAATGCCCGATTCGATCGCGGGATAGGGCAGGAAGCCTGGATTCACATCGCCGACAAAACGACATTGCTCTCCGAAATCCGGCGTGTCCTGAAGCCCGGAGGAGTGCTCGGCTTTACGGACATTATTTCGTGCGCGCCGCTGACATCGGACGAAGCGATTCAGATGGCTGACGAAATGCAGTTCCCGACAATCGCCACCGCCGGGCACTATCTCGCCACCCTGAAGGCCTCCGGGTTCGCCGTTGAACGCCAGGACGATTTGTCGCCGGGGTGGAAGGATATCCTGGTGGCCCGACTGCGGATGTACCGATCGCTTCGCGACACGACTGTTGCACGCTTCGGCGAAGCGCACTTCGCGAAGTGGGATCGGACCTACAGCGCGTTTGTCGACTTGTACGTCGCGGGCAAGTTAGGCGGAATTCGCGTGGTCGCGCGAGCTATGTAGTGCCGGCAAGCCGGGCGCGAGCCGGAGCGCAGTTGCGGTAGTCTGTGCGCACAGTGAAAACGGACCTCCGAGAAGCCGTCCGGTTCCTCGCGTCGAACCGCGGGTTTGCCGCCATCATCGTGCTGACGTTGGGCCTGGCAATTGGTGTCAATTCCACGATCTTCAGCGTCCTCAACGGCGTGCTGCTGCGGCCGCTGGCGTATGCCGAGCCCGATCAACTGATTGGCATCTGGGAAAGCAATCCCTCGCAGGGGCAGGATCGCTCGCAGGTCGCGGCGGCCACGTATCTCGATTGGCGGGAGCGATCGCGCACCTTTGCCAACATCGGATTGTCCCGATATCGCGGCTACACCCTGACCGGCGCAACTGAGCCGGAGCGGTTGATCACGGTCGATGTGTCCCCCGTGCTCTTCCGGGTGCTGGGTGTGACGCCCCTGCTTGGCCGGACCTTTACCGACGAGGAGGAGCGACCAGGCCCCGATTCGCGCAAGGTCATCCTGAGCCATGGCGCGTGGGTGCGCCGCTTCGGGCAGGATCCGAATGTCCTTGGCAGGACGCTGACGCTCGACGATGCGACACACACGATTGTGGGTGTGATGCCACGCGAGTTTCAGTATCCCGCCACCGATCCGGACGTCGAACTGTGGTCGCCGCTGACAATCAATCTCGAAGCGCTCGCATCGCGGCCGCACC
The DNA here is from genome assembly GCA_963846425.1 of uncultured Acidobacteriota bacterium. Lineage (GTDB taxonomy): Bacteria > Acidobacteriota > Vicinamibacteria > Vicinamibacterales > UBA2999 > JACCSI01. The sequence continues at coordinate 2,692,891 of CAWJVW010000005.1, forward strand.
GCATGTACCAGGCAATGGGCCGACTGACGCCCGGTACCACGATCGAACAGGCGCGCCACGAGATGGCCGCCGTCAGCGGCGCCATCGCGCGCGAGAACCCCGACTCGAACAGCGGCTGGGCCGTTGCGCTGGTGCCGGCGCACGAGCAGGTTGTCGGCAAAATCGGCGACACGCTCTGGGTGTTGTTCGGCGCGGTCGTCCTGGTGCTCGGGATTGCCTGCGCCAACATCGCCAGCTTGATGCTCGCCCGTTCATCGACCGCTGCCAAAGGCTTCGCGTTATGTGCTGCGTTTGGCGCCGGCCGATGGGCGCTCGTCCGACGGTCGCTGGTAGAAAGCGCGTTTCTCACCTCAGCCGGCGGAATAGTCGGGTTGCTGCTGGCGTGGTGGGGCACGAGTGCCCTGCGACCGCTGATCCCACCCAACGTCCCGCGAGCGTACAGCATTGGTCTCGATCTACCGGTGCTCGCTTTCACGGCCACCATCACGATTGTTTCGGGCCTGCTTGTCGGCATCGTGCCCGCGTGGCGCGCCATGCGACCCAACCTGTTGGACGTCCTGCAGGAATCGAGTCGCGGATCGACGACTGGCCGCTCGACGCGACGACTGTCGAATGTGATGGTGGCTGCCGAAGTGGCGCTCGCGCTGATGCTTCTCGTGAGCGCAGGCCTGCTCGTCCGCAGCTTCGCACGTCTCAACGCTGTGGACCCGGGCTACCGGACGTCCGGGATCGTCGCGGCGCACGTGGTACTGCCCAACAGCCGCTACCCCGATCCACCCGCCAAGCGGCGCTTCTTTGATGCCCTTGTCACACGAGTGAAGACAGTACGTGGCGTCGAGCGGGCGTCGGCCGTGTCAGCGCTCCCGATGAGCGCGCTCGGCGTGCAATTCGAACTGCCGTTCACGATTGCGGGCCTCGAAACCACGTCACCCACCGAACGGCCGCGTGCACGTTATCGCGCCGTCGTCGGCGACTACTTTCAGACGATAGGGATCGAGTTGAAGAGAGGTCGTCTGTTCGATGATTTCGACGGCCGGGAGAACGGCCCAAGAGTCGCCATCGTGAACGAATCAGTGGTACGCCGATATTTTGGCAGGGTGGATCCTATCGGCCAGCTCGTAAAGATCCCCATGGCCGGCGATCTCCACATCGTCGGCATCGTGTCGGATATCAAGCACGACGGCTTGCAGGGCACTGCGCAAGCCGAAGTATTCGTGCCGTACTTTCAGTTTCCCCTGACTGAGATGCAGATCGTGATGGCGACCGATGGGGATCCGTCGGATGTGATTATCGGCGTCAAGCGCGAGATGTCCGCGCTTGATCCCGATCTGCCGATTGTCAGGGTCTCGAAGATCGAGGATCTCGTCTCAGCCTCCATCGCGCAGCCACGTTTCAATATGACGCTGCTCGCGTCGCTCGCGCTCTGCGCGGCGCTGCTCGCCGCAGTGGGCGTCTATGGTGTCGTGACCTACTCCGTCGCCAGACGCACCGCCGAAATCGGCGTGCGCATGGCGCTGGGCGCCGATGCCGACCGCACGTTCCGGCTCGTCGTCGGCGGGGCGTTGAAGGTCGTGCTTCTCGGCGTTGTCCTGGGGCTTGCAGGCGCCGCCGTGGCTGGCCGATCCCTTCAGAGCCTCCTCTTTGGTGTGCCGCCGCTGGATATCCTGACGTATGTCTCGAGCGGCCTGGCGATTATCGCAGTTGGCGCGATCGCGGCGAGTGTCCCAGCGCTGCGCGCGGCTCGCATCGATCCTGTTGGGGCGCTGAGAACGGAGTAGATCCATGAGACGCGTGGCACTCGGCCTCCTGCTTCTGTTCACGACGACTGGAGCGGTTAAGCAAGCCGTCCTTCCTGCCGGGACGCTCGTCGAAAGCAAAGTCGCGTCCGTTGCGCTCAAGAGCAATCTCCTCGGGGATCCTGCGGAATCGCGGGTGGCGGTCTATCTGCCCCCAAGCTACGCCAACTCCCCTCAGCAGCGATATCCCACCATGTATCTGCTCCACGGATATCTGACCGACATCGAGATCTTCACGCGCGGATTTCAGAGCAAGGCCCTCTCCGTAACCATGGACAACCTGATTGCGCGCGGCGTGACGCGCGAGATGATTGTCGTGGTTCCGAGCGGTCGCAATGGCTACTTTGGCGGCTTCTACACGAATTCGCCTGTCGGCGGCGGTTGGGAGGATTACATCGCGCGCGAGCTCGTCTCGTGGGTGGATGCGAAGTACCGCACGATTCCAAACGCTCGAAGCCGAGGCATTGTCGGACACTCGATGGGCGGCTACGGCGCCCTAATGCTGGCGATGAAATATCCGGACGTCTTTGGCGCCGTGTATGCGATGAGCCCATGCTGCCTCAGCTTCGACGCCGATGTCGGGCGCGACAATCCTGCGTGGCACAGGTCGCTGAAATTCAAGACGCGTGAGGAGTTGAATGCCATCCCTCGCTCGCTGGCGGACTTTTACTCCACAGTCTTCGTAGCCCTGGCCGCCGCATTCTCACCAAACCCTGCAAAGGGCCCGCTGTTTGTCGACTTGCCGTTCCAGGAGCAGGAGGGCGCGCTGGTGATCAATGAAGAGGCGTACGAAAAGTGGCGGACGAAGATGCCGCTCTATCTCGTGGAGGATTACCGCCGGAACCTCGAGAAACTACGAGGCATTTATCTGGAGTACGGCGCCCTCGAGGAGTTTCCGCACATTCGCATCGGAACACGTGCCTTCTCGGACGAGCTGACTGCCCGTGGCATTGCTCACACCTTTGAGGTCTACGCGGGCGGGGACCATGTCAATAAGGTGCACCAGCGTATCGAAACACGCGTCGTGCGCTTCTTTTCGGAGACTCTCGAGTTGCAGTAGACATGCCCTCACGACCCACGGCCGGTGACGGTGAGTACAGCAGGAGGCACCATGGGTGAGCGTCAGCATCGGTCAAGGCATCGGCGGTCCGCCGTAGCTTTCGCGATGGCGGCCATTTTTCTCGCGTCCTCTTCATCCGCCCAGCGGCGCGCAGCCGACGGCGTCACGCTCAACGACGAAGGGCTGCCACAGTACTCCACGTTCTCACTGTGTGCGATCGATCCTGCGACTGGGCAATCGGGCGCTGGGGTCACGACGCGCGTCCCGTTCGTGGGTCGCGCGGTCCCGCATGTCCGCGCCGGTGTTGGCGCCGTTTGCACGCAGGCATCAACAGTAGTCGAGTACGGGCCGCGCGGGCTTGATTTGCTGGCCGAAGGCGTCGAGCCGCAGGCGGTGCTGCAGCAGTTGCTGGCCGACGATGAGCAACGTGAATCGCGGCAGGTTGGCGTGATCGACATGAAGGGCCGCGCTGCGGCTCATACGGGCAAGAACAACGGCAATTGGGCGGGGAGCCGGCAGGGTCTCAACTACAGCGTCCAGGCGAACATCATGGTGGGTCCCGAAGTCGTCGAAGCAATCGCAACCAACTTTGAATCTACCGAAGGCACGGGCATGGCGCTTGCCGAGCGCATGATCCTTGCGATGGAAGCAGGGCAGGCCAAGGGTGGCGATTCACGATGGGGCAATCTGCAGTCGGCGGCCATCAAAATCGCGGACCCCAATGATCCGGGACGCGGCGGCGATTACATTGCGCTCGCGATCGAAGTGGGCGAGCACGCCGAGCCCGTCGGTGAACTGAAACGCATCTACTACACGACAGGCCGTCGTCTCGGTTACCGTACGTTCTCGCACGTCGATGGTCCCGACGTCATCGAGTTGAAGCGCATGCTGCACGCACTCGGCTACTGGCGACCGACGTTGGCGGCCTTCCCGGAGCCGCCGCCCTCCACCACCACCTCCAAGATGCGTGAGCTGCAGAAGACTGACCGCAAACAGGACCGAGAAGCTGATCGCCGAATCGCGTCGCGTCTCGCAGGACTACACGCGCGCCTACGCGCAGTACGACGAAGAGGCCATTGCCGCGGTCGACAAATTTCGCGCGGACCGCAAATTGAACTATCAGGGCAACCCGGCCGGGCTCGTCGATACCCGGCTGATTGATGTGTTGAAATCTGCCTATCTCGCAAAGAAGAAGCAATGAACCAACGAACGCCAGCCGCAGCCATCCTCGTCGTTGTGACCCTCGCGTCAGCGGCCTACACTCAGTCGCCAGTCACGCTCGAAGCGCTGTTGTCTGCGCCCTTTCCATCGGAAATCGCCGCAGCGCCGGCCGGCGGCCACGTGGCGTGGGTGGAGAACGCGAAGGGCTCACGGAACGTATGGCTGGCGTCGCCACCGACTTACACCGCCCGGCCGCTCACGCTCTACACGGGAGACGACGGCCAGGACATCACGACGCTGACCTGGGCGCCTGACGGGCGCACGCTCTTGTACGTTCGCGGCGGTGGACCAAATCGTCAGGGCGAGATTCCCAATCCAGCCCTGGCGGTCGACGGCGCTGAACAAGCGATTTGGGCGGTCGATGTGTCGGGTACGACGGTACCGCGTAAGTTAGCCGCCGGCAGCAACCCTGCAGTCGCGCCGACGGGAGAAGTGGCGTTCCTGGTGCGTGGACAAGTGTGGACGACGAGTCTGGCGACCACGCAACGGCCGGGGCCGCTCTTCACGACGCGCGGGCAAGCGCGCGAGCTGCGATGGTCGCCCGATGGCACGCGACTGGCCTTTGTCAGCGGCCGCAGCGATCACAGCTTCATTGGCACCTACGATCGCACGGCGAAGTCGCTTCGATTCCTGGATCCGAGCATCGATTTGGACGGAAACCCGACCTGGTCACCTGACGGAACGCGGATCATCTTTACGCGCACACCCACATCCGGCGAGAACTTCATGTTCGCCCCGAGGCGAGCGGCCTCGCCGTGGTCGATTCGTATTGCCCACGTCGGAACAGGGCGTGGCGCGCAGGTCTGGAAGGCACAAGAAGGTGCGGGCAGCGTGTTTCAGAGCGTGACCGCATCCGCCCAACTGCAGTGGGCCGCCGGCGATCGCATCGTGTTTCCCTGGGAACGCGACGGGTGGATTCACTTGTATGCCGTCCCGGTGTCCGGCGGTGAGGAGTCACTTCTGACGCCCGGCCCCTTCGAAGTGGAACACGTCACGGTGACGCCGAATCGCACCCGGCTCGTATACAGCTCGAACCAGGATGATATCGACCGCCGGCATCTCTGGTCCGTGCCGGTCACGGGTGGGCCGGCAACGCCGCTCACGCGCGGGCAGGGCGCCGAGTGGATGCCTGCAAGCGTCGACGAGGCGACGACGGCGTTTCTCCGATCCGATGGCCGTCGGCCTGCACATGCCGCGATTCTGCAGAATGGCAACGCGCGCGCGCTCGCGCCGCAGTCGATGCCGGGTGAGTTTCCGATCGATGCCCTCGTTGAGCCACAAGGTGTTACGTTTCCTGCCGCCGATGGCATGCCTATCTTTGGACAGTTGTTCGTGCCTCGCGACAACGCCGGAGGGGCGAAGCGGCCAGCGGTGATCTTTTTCCATGGCGGCTCCAGGCGGCAGATGCTGCTAGCGTGGCATTACCTGTCCTACTATCACAACACCTACGCCCTGAATCAGTTCCTCGCGAGTCGTGGCTATCTGGTGCTCTCGGTGAACTATCGCAGCGGCACGGGTTACGGTCTCAACTTTCGCGAGGCGCTCAACTACGGTGCCACGGGCGCGAGCGAGTTCAACGACGTGATCGGCGCGGGGCACTATCTGAAGCAGCGGGCCGATGTCGATCCGCAGAGAATTGGTGTCTACGGCGGATCGTACGGCGGATATCTGACGGCACATGCGCTGGCGCGTGCGTCGGATCTGTTTGCCGCCGGCGTCGACATCCATGGGGTTCACGACTGGAACGTCGGGATTCGCACGTTCATTCCGACCTACGATCCCACTCCTGAAATCGAGCGCCGGAACTTCGACGCCTCACCGCTTGCGCACGTTGCCGGCTGGCGGTCCCCCGTGTTGCTGGTGCACGGCGATGACGACCGCAACGTGTCGTTCGCGGAGACTGTCACGCTGGCGCAGGCGTTGCGGAAGCAAGGCGTGGTATTCGAGCAGTTGGTTCTGCCCGATGAGATCCACGGTTTCCTGCGGTATGACAGTTGGTTGCAGGTGTTTCGCGCGTCGGCGGACTTCTTGGACCGTCACCTGAAAGCGAAGAAGACCACGGATCAGTGATCAGCGGTCAGAACGATGCCGAGCTGCTGCAGTTTCCGCGCAAAGCCGTCACTTGTATTCAGCGTGTGAACGAAAGTGCCATCGCGACGGTGGTAACTGATCAGACCGCCTCCATCGAATTTCCCGATCACAACGGCATCTCTTGCCGTGGGCACGTGAAATGTCGAGAACATCGTGTCTGCTCCCGCGAGGTCCTGCGGCGAGAGCAGAGCCTGACCCTCGTGAGCCAGCACGAATCGACCGGGGCAGTTGGGGATGGGCCGCCACGTCCACGCAGTCGCCAGCTGTTGAAACGTCATGACCTGGTCACGGTCCACGGTCCACGGTCGACGGTCCACGGTCCACAAATCACTGGCGAGTGGCCCACCGGATTGCGCCGATCAGGTGCTGTTGGAACCGTCGATCGTTCCAGACTTCGTCTCGATGACCGAGCGCCGTGTAGAACACGCGGCCGCTGCCGTAGGTGTGTGACCAAGCAAATGGATAGTCGCCGGGCTGACCTGCGGCCGGATGGCCGTCATCGGGGTGCCGATCGAGCGACAACAGGATGTTCACCCGCCCCCGTGGGTTGGTGCGAAACTCGTACAGCTCATCAAAGATCCTGAAAGGATTTGGGAGTGGTGCGCCGGCCGGGTGAGTGGGATCCTCCACACGAAGGTCTGCGGTCGCTTCATTGCCGTGCGTCTCGAACTCTGCGCCGAGCATGGCGAGGTAGTCGGGCGAATCGTGGTACGTGTCCGACGCGCTGTGCGCGCCGAGAAACGCGTGACCATCGCGAATCCAGGCGAGAAACCCCGGTAGATCGGCGATACCCAGGTTGCCCGTCGTGTTGGCGAAGAATACGCCATCGGCGTTGGCGAGTCCCGTAGGCGTCAACAGTCGCGCGATATCCGACGCGTCACGGCAGAAGGTCACAGTGAAATTGCGACTCTCGTCGACAAGTCGCGCCAGCACCGTTTCCGCTGTCGCAATCGATGCGTGGCGGAACCCGGTTGTGTGTGTCACAACGATCAGACGTTTGGGTGCGCCCGACGGTGCGGGGGACGTGGGCGAACTCGCCTGACCGCATGACGTCACCCCGGCCGCGATTGCGGCACACAAGGCCAGCCGGGATAGAAGCTGCGACGCCACGGCGGTCTTTAGTTTACGCCCGCTCGTGCGGTCGGGCTTCGAAGCAGATATGTGCAAACGCGCGTTCGCAGCAGTAGCATTTCGCTCAGGCGATCATGAGCACCTTCCTGCAGGAAGAGGAGAGCGATCTCTTCCAACTTCGCTTGCTTCTGGAAGAAGTCTGCTGCGATCTCTGCCGTTTTCACCACCTCGCCAAAGATGGCTGCCGTCCTGAGGACGTCGTCATCGATCGCGAGTTCCACCTGGGTGAGCCGGGTGCGTTTGCCGACATGCGCGTCGCACCGCCGGGCGCCGCGCCGTACTTCGTCGAGGTGAAGTTTGGCTACTCCGCCGAAACCCTCCGGCGCCATTTGAGTCGGAAGTACGGCCCTCGGACCGCTGCCGCTCAATCGGGGTCGAAGGTGTAGCTGGAAACATGGGACGAGCGCGACATTCTCGTGCCGCGCAAGTACGAACGCGTGGCCGTCCTGCTCGCCGATCTGTGTTCGTTCTCGAGTTACGTGCGAGACACCGCGGACTCGGGGATCGTCCGCGATTGCCTGACCGCGTTCTACTCGAAGGCGAGATATCAGATCATCAACAACGGAGGAATGCTGTATCAGTTTGCCGGCGACGAGGTCATCGGCTTCTTCGGGATTCCGGATGCTGATGACAGTGCTCTGACCAGAGCGCTCGCGACTGCCGAAGCATTGCTGAGCATCGGCGAATCAGTGGCGAATCATTGGCAGCGTCGGATTGAGGAATCCAGGGACGTTTCAGTGAAGCAGAACCGGTCGAAGCCCGTAATGTCGGCCGCATCAAATCGTGGAAGTTCGTGCGGACGGAGTTGTGCAAAACTCCTGGGAGATTCCATGACGTATAAGCAGTCGTTCACCATCGGCCTTTGCTTTATTGCTGGCTGCGCCGGAGGCTTCGTCGTCGGGTGCGGTACCGAGTCCGAGCAAACGCCCAACACTCCCGCCGCCTCCCCGGTCACCGGTGCAGGCCCGCGCGTTGTCGAAATCGCCGCCAATCGCGGATGGCAGGACAGCGGGATCTCGGTCTCACCCCAACAGAGGTTTCAATTGCGTTATCGGTCGGGCGAGATCACCGACAAGGATACGAAGATTGCGGATGCGCACGGCAGCGACTACGTGTGCGGCGACCCCGGCTGTTGCGAGCCGCTTCCCGATGAGCGCCGCGCATCCCTGGTCGCCAGAGTCGGCACGGACGTCTTTGCTGTCGGCAACGGCGGCGAATTCAGTTCGCCGTCGGGCGGTGCGATTTTCCTGCGAGTCAATGACTGCGACGATGGGTTGGGCGACAATACTGGGCGATTGAATGTGGAATTCATTCCGTAAATGTCGGATTTTTCGCACCGCCTCCCCGCTGGACAATCGCGTCAATCGCGGCCTGTCATGGATCGAGTGCTCAAGGAAGTTGTGCCGGCATTAGTACGTGCGAACGAGTCGTGACATCCGAAGAAGAACGGTGTGCGCAAGCGCGTAAGTTTCGGAGGATTGACGAGGCCTTCCGTGCTGGAGATCTGGCTGCGCTTCGCGCCGCCGTGGACGACCCCGACAGTGTTCCGAACGGACCGATGCCGCTCGTCATCGGCCCCTGTCTCGTGTACGCCGTCTATCACAGCCCGCTGGCGTTCATTCGAACGCTGCTCGAAATTGGCGCCGACCCGAACTTGTCGGACCACGACGGGTTTCCCCCGCTCATCGCTGCACTCTCGTGTACGCGCGCGCAACCTGGTTCCCCGGGACGGAAGGACGTTGCGGAGATCGTGACACTGCTCCTCGAGTTTGGCGCCGATCCGTCGCTCCGTGGGATCAACGATTACACCGCGCTCCACATGGCAGTTGCTGAACGCCATCGCGACGTCGTCGAGATTCTCCTCGAGCGCGGAGCCGATCCCCACCTGCGCACGCGAATTGACGATTGTGAAACTCCGCGCGAGATGGCCGAGCATGCGGGCTTGACGGATATCGCCGCCCTGCTCGCGGCATGCGAGAAAAAGTTGAACTAAACGCTCCATGATCGGGCGTCTGGGTGTAGTCTTCTGTTGGTCCGCTGGCCTCGGTGCAAGCCTGTCGGCCGACCGGCTCGTCTTTCAAAGGAGATCAGATGGCTAAGAAGAGTGCCAAGAGCGCGAAGAAAGCAAAGAAGGCTCCACGTAAGGCCAACGCCGCGTTCATGAAACCCGTGTCCCCAAGCCCCGCGCTGGCGGAGATCGTCGGCTCGAAGCCGCTCCCGCGCACGGAAGTGACCAAGAAGCTCTGGGCCTACATCAAGAAGAACGGCCTGCAGGACCAGAAGAACAAGCGGATGATCAAGGCCGACGCGGCGCTCAAGACTGTGTTCGGCGGCAAGGCCACCGTAAACATGTTCGAAATGACGAAGCTGGTCGGCAAGCATTTGAAATAGATGAGTGGGGCCGGGCTTTGCCCGGCCACCAACTCCCGACAGCGGGAACGCACATGAGACTTCTCACTTCGCTGGTTCTTGCATGTGTGGTCTGGACGGTGGCGACAGTGGCCGGGGCCCAACCACCGCAACCACCATCTCCGCAGGGACAAGGACCAGGACAGAACCGCCCGCCGTTGACAGCCGAGCAACAGGAGGCGCAACGTGCGCGCCAGGCGGCGGCTGCGCCCGACGCTCCGCGGCCGATCGACATGCTCGATACGGTGTGGATCGAAGAGCAGACGTGGATGGAAACTCGCGATGCGATCAAAGCGGGGAAAACGACCGCGATCATCGGAACCGGCGGCCTCGAGCAGAACGGCCCATACAATGCGAACGGGAAACACAACTACGTGTTGCGCGCAACGTGTGAGGCAACGGCGCGCAAACTCGGCAACGCATTGTGCGCGCCAATCGTGACGCTCGAACCAGGCAACCCCGAGCGTCAAGGACTCACGCCGGGCAGCGTCTTCATCACGGCCGACACGTTCAAGGCCATCCTGTCGGACATGTCAACGAGCCTGAAAACCATGGGCTTCACTGACATCGTGATGATCGGCGACAGCGGCGGCAACGTGAACGGCATGAAAGAGACGGCGGCGGCGCTCAACGCGAAATGGTCCGGTTCGCAGGCGCGCGTGCATTTCGTCCCCGAGTATTACGACGAAGACAAATGGAGCTTCGAGTTTCTAAAGAGCATCGGCATCGTTCAGAAGCCGGATGTGCAATCCGCGACGCGCTACGACATCCACGACGACTACCATTACGAGGCACTGGTGGCGCTCGTCGACCCGAAACTGATTCGTGCCGAGCAGCGGATGAAGGCGAAGAAGTTCAGCATCAACGGCGTCGAGATTGGGTCGATCGCCAAGATGCTCGAGAACGGCCGGAAGATTCAGGAGCATCGGGCCACGATCACGGCCAACGCCATTCGTAAGGCGATTGCCTCGTCCAAGCCCACGCAGAACTGAGCACTCGTGGACCGTAGGCCGTAGACCGCTGCCCCGATTACCTATGGCCGAGCTAACTCTTGTAAACTCTGTGTAATGGGGATACGCCCCACCGAACTCAACCTGCGGCTGGCGCCGCAACGACGATTCGAGGCGATCGACGTCAATACGAGGATCGTCCAGGAGGCCGGCGACATTCTCAGCCGGCACCGGCGCGCCCTGTATTGCTCGTTTCATACAACCGCCGGCTATCTCGATCAAAGCCTGTCGGCTCGGATGCGTCACAGCCAGGACCGTCTTTCGCAGTTCTTCCGGACCTTCCACGCGCTCTTCCCCCAGGGTGGCGAATACCGCCACGATCAGATGGAGTTCCGCACGGAGCTCACCGACGCGCAGAAAGAGGTCGAGCCTCGTAACGGCGACTCGCACCTCACCTACATCGGCGCCGGCCTGAGAAACTGCGTCACCTATCGCACGCGGCCGGCCGCCCCGGTGTATTTCATCGAGCTCGATGGGATGAGCGACGCGATGCGGCGCGAGCGGACGACGACCGTGCTGGCCTATGACGAAGAGCGGGTGATCGAGCGCACGTCGGTGCGGATTCCGGTCTCCAAGCATCCGGTCGATTCGGTGAACCTGGCAGATCCTCGGCTTGGACTGCTCGACGAGGTGAATGATCTGATCGGTCGGCACGGCCTGGCGCGTGGACGCGTGGATCTCGTCATCGATCCCGCCGAGCGAAACGTGGGGCTGACCGTCAACGAGTACGAAACGTTGCTGATGCAACACGACCTGATTGACGTGTTGAGAGATCCGCTGCGCTTCGCGAAAATCAAGGCGCGCAATGCGCTGATCGACCCGTTTGCGGTGCCAGGCAAAACACTCAACTACGCCAAGTTCGACGCGGTCCGCGTGCTGAACTCGTTGATGGAGGCGTTGCACCTCGATCAGTCATCGTTCGAGCGCCTGGTAGCCAAAGTGATGTCCGTCCCTGCCCGGCGGTTCCTGCGATCGCGGCGCGTCAGCTTTCTCGCAGCATCCGACGCGAACCACGGCGCCCGTCTGGTCCGAGGCACGTATCAGAGCCCGATCCTTGTCCAGTGGCAGCCGGCCGAACGCCAGGAGCGCCGGATCGCCGTAGTGCTGAGTCAACTGAGCTGAAGAACGTACGTTGCATTGAACCACAGAGGCACAGAACTCTCTGCAAAAACGTAATTCCGTGCTTCCGTGCACCGTCGGAAATCCTCAGAAATCCAGTCATTTGCAACCAGTGGCAAAGAAATACAAAGGATTACAACGATCTGGCGCCCCCGGACCGTATCCTGACATTACAACGACAGAGGGGAAGCACCGGGTGGAGCGTCTCCAGTGAGCCGCAGCGCTTCACCCGGTTTTTTATTTGCAGCTTACGCAGATTACGCAGATTTGGGGTTCATAGGATCCAAGAAGATGGCTGAAAACGTCACCCGAGCGAGCGTCGATCGTCGAAGTTTCCTGCGCGGATCGGTGGTGTTTGCCGCCGCCCTCGGTCTGGCTGCCGTTCCCGCCCTGGCGCAACAGCCCGAAAAGCCACAGTCGCCACCAAAGCCGGAAGAAGGCGAAGAGAAGAAGCCGGCCGACCCATTTGGCGAGCCCGACAAGACGAAGGACGGGAAACTCATCGACAAGGAAGGCCGCGAGTACCGCGTGTGCCCGCAGTGCGCTTACAACATGTACAAACAAGGCCGCATGTGGGTATGTGAGAACTGCGGCTACAGCTACGTCGAATAGGCCGTAGGCCCCACACTCCAGGTTTAGGAACGCCCGGCCCTCTGCAGAGCCGGGCGTTTTTGTTTGGGCGGGTTTGAGACCTACTGAACGCGTTCGACCTTCTTTGCAATCAGAACGGCTGCCTGTTTTTCGACTTCAGCCTCGATCTTCGGATCGAGATCCCACCCGACTTCGCGCTCGATCTCGACCACGGTCATCTTGCCGACCGTGCCGGTCACGCGCACTTCGTCGTTGAGCCACTGATCGTCGAGGTCCGCCAGCGACGCTGATTTCGGATAGAACACAAGCAGGTCATTGTCGATCCCCGCTTCGAGAGGCGCATCCTCGTCCAGCGCGAACGCCATCGGGCTCAGCACCTCGTCGACTTCACCGATGACCGTGATTTCCTGTCCCATGTACCGGTCGGGATTCTTCATGACGTCTTCGACGCCTATCGCTGTGTTGGCGGCTGGAGCCGCGTCGCTTGAGGCCGCTGGGGGTGCCGGCTCGGTCTGTTGCGCCGTTTTCGTCTCATTACGATCGCATCCATACACTGCGACCGACAGAGCCACAACGGCACAGGCGGTCATCGTTTTCAAGGATTTCATCAGGCTGCCTCCGTGAGGGCTGGGGAAGCCCTCGTCTCATCAGTTACCGAAAATATGAGGCGTACCGTGCAAGAACATTGCCTACACTTAGCGCTGCATGGCCGGTCTTGCTGGAAAAACACTGTTCATCACGGGCGCCAGCCGCGGCATTGGGAAAGCCATTGCCCTTCGGGCCGCACGCGACGGCGCCAACGTCGTCATCGCGGCAAAAACAGTCGAGCCTCACCCAACACTGCCCGGTACGATTTACACCGCCGCTGAGGAGGTTGAGCGGGCTGGCGGCCGAGCGCTACCTCTTCGGGTCGACATTCGCGATGAACAGCAAGTAGATGGGGCGGTGGAACGCGCCGCCGCACACTTTGGACACATCGATGTCCTCGTCAACAATGCCTCAGCGATTTCGCTGACCGGGACACTCGACACACCCATGAAGCGGTTCGACCTGATGCATCAGGTCAATGTGCGCGGCACGTATCTGTGCTCGCAGAAGGTGGTGCCGCATCTTCGACGGAGCGTCAACCCGCATATCCTGAACATTGCGCCGCCCCTCGAGTCAACGTTGCAGGCGCGATGGTTCGCGCCACATGTGGCCTACACGATGGCGAAGTACGGGATGACGCTCTGTGTGCTGGGCATGGCCGAGGAGTTTCGTGCAGAGGGCATCGCCGTCAACGCCCTGTGGCCGCGGACTGCAATCGATACAGAAGCCATCCGCTTGATTGCTGGCGCGGCTGCACGTACACGCACACGGAGTCCAGAGATCATGGCGGATGCGGCCTATGTCATTCTCACGCGGCCTAGTCGGGAATGCACCGGCAGCTTTTTCATCGACGAAGACGTACTGCGAGATGCGGGTGTCACAGACCTCTCGCGCTATCAACCGGCAGGTGTCGACGAGAAAGACCTGATGCGTGATTTTTTCGTGTGAGCCCTTGGCGGCGGGTCACGATCGATAGTTGCCAAACTGGAGATGGATGCCGAAATCGTGGTTTTTCAAGAGCTGAATGGCTGCCTGAAGGTCGTCGCGAGATGGCGCCTGGATCCGAACCTGATCGCCCTGAATGGATGCCTGCACCTTTTTGAGCTTCGCGTCCTTGATAACCTTGACGATTTCACGCGCCGTGTCGGTGGGGATGCCGATCTGCAGCGTGAACACCTGCCTCACGGTTCCGGCCGACGCCGGCTCGATCTCGGCGGGTTTCAGGTTCTGCACCGGCACGTTGCGACGGACCATGCGAGTTTGGAGGATCTCCAGGAGCGCGCCAATCTTGAACTTGTCTTCTGCGGTCAGCGTTAGGGTCTTGTTCTTCTGGTCGAGCTCGATCGAGGCTGGCGAGCCCTTGAAGTCGTAGCGCTGCGACACTTCCTTCCGCGCCTGGTTGATCGCGTTGTCCACCTCTTGCAGGTCGATCTCGGAGGTCACGTCGAAGGAATTGATGGTGGCCATGCATCAATCGTACACGAGGGTTCACGCACCTCCGTGAACCCCTGTGAAGATGTGCTTGTTCAGCCGAACCGGGCCAGCTAGAGTAGCTGAGTCGATGAGGAACTCGGCCGAACCGCTCGTCCTCGTGGTCGACGATTATCAGGACGCTCGTGATATGTACTGCGAGTACCTGAAGGCGTCAGGCTTCCGTGTGGCCGAAGCGCGCACCGGGATCGAAGCGGTCGCGAAGGCGCACGAGCTGCAGCCCGACTGTATTTTGATGGACCTTTCGCTCCCAGGCATCGATGGATGGGAAGCGACTCGCCAGCTCAAGGCTGACAAATCCACGGCCCACATACCGGTGATTGCAATTACCGGCCACACTTCAGAGCTGGCATCCCGCGACGCGCAAGCAGCCGGGTGCTCATCATTTGTTCTCAAGCCGGCACTCCCTGATGCGGTCATCGCTGAGGTTCGCAAAGCGATGGGCGCGGCCAATACGTAGGCGCGCATGAGCGCGACCGGTAGCCGGCAAGTCCACGCACAGAAGGTCGGCACGGCTACGCGGTCCGATTACCACGACGTCGTGGCGGTCGAGGAACCGATGGAGGTGCGGGTCAACGGCGCTGCCTTTGCCGTCATCATGCGCACGCCCGGCCACGATCGTGAGCTGGCGGCCGGCTTTCTGCTAGCCGAAGACGTCATTCGAGACAGCCACGAGATCGCAACGATCGAATACTGCGAAGACGCTGACCAGGAGGGCCGTGAGAACACGCTGAACGTCACAGTGATCGGCGACGCGGTGGACCGGCTCAGCACACGGCTTGGCGAACGGCGACAAGTAATGATGACGGCCTCGTGCGGCCTCTGTGGTCGCCGAACGATCGAATCACTCCGCTCACGTGTGCCGTTCGCTGACGGCCGGTGGACCGTGAAAGCCGAGATCGTCCGGGGACTCCCGCATACCCTGCGACAGTCTCAAAACGTGTTCGACACGACCGGAGGGCTGCACGCCGCGGGACTGTTTTCGCTCGAGGGTGCATTGCAGGTGTTGGCTGAAGACGTCGGCCGCCACAATGCCGTGGACAAAGTCGTCGGCCGCCGCCTCCTCGAAGACGCCCTGCCCCTCGATCGGGCGTTGCTCGTCGTGTCGGGCCGCACGTCGTTCGAGCTCGTGCAGAAGGCGCTGCTCGCCGGCATCCCATTGATCGCTGCCGTCTCGGCGCCGTCGAGCCTGGCCATCGAGCTGGCCCAGGAATCCGGGGTCACCCTCTGCGGATTCGTGCGGGGAGACACGTTCAACGTGTATGCGCACCCTGAGCGGATCGCCTAGCGGCTGAGACGTGCGGTCTACGGCCGTGGACCGTCGGCCTGATTCTTTTGACACCCTGGACACCAATAGGTGACCCGCGCGTCGTCTCCATCTTTGCGACTGGCGATTGGCGTGCAGCATTTGCGACAGGGCTGACCACCGCGGCTGTACACCCAAAGGCGATCTTCGTGATTGACACGGCTGGCCGTCCGACGCAGGCCGGAATACGTGACGATAGCGGCACCTGAAGTGTCGGAGACGTTGGCCTTCAACAGCTTGCGCGCAAGCGCCATGACGCCACGAAGCTGCTCGTCGGTCAGGGCGCTGGCTGGCATGTCGGGATGGATGCCCGACAAGAACAGAATTTCGGACTTATAGACGTTGCCGATACCGCTCATCACGCGCTGATTGAGCAGCAGGGCGTGCATTGGCATGTCACCGATCTGGCGGAGGCGCGCGAGCGCCAAATCCGCATTGAAGTCACCGAGCAGGTCGGGTCCAAGCCCCGCGAGCGGCGGATGCTGCGGGAGCTTTTCTGCCCGGATGAACTCTGCGACGTAAACGTCGAAGGCGACAGCAACCCAATCCGCAGTCTCTATCAGAATGCGCATCGCGCGTGCGGGCCTTTGCCACTTTTCGCCGTGGCGATAGATGTGCCACGACCCGTTCATCCGCATATGGGTGCGGAGCACGAGACCGCCCGAAAGCGTCATCAAGAGATGCTTGCCTGCGGACTCCACGCGCTCGACCGTACGACCTCTGATCGGCTCGCCCCGGTCAATTTGAGCGAGCGCGACGAGACCGGTCTCGAAGCGGGTGATCTGCTGACCGGCCAGCGCACGATCAAGCGTCCGCGCGGCCCTGAAGATGGTGTCGCCTTCTGGCATGACTCTGTCTTTGATTACACCAATACTCCGATACCGTGATGACTCAGAAAAGGTCAGCCGCAGATATCGCAGATATGAAGTGGCTTGCGCGCGGCCGTAGGCCGCGTAGAAGACCGTGTGGGGGTGCGGGGATAAGTGAACCACATGTTCAATCCCGTTCACTTATCTCCGCACCCCCACACGGTCTTCTTAGCGCCCGCTACGCGGGCGCCGCAAGCCACTCTGTCGCAGATAAGATCATCTGTGTTCATCTGCGTTAATCGGCGTAATCTGCGGCGGCCTTTGTCTCGGCGTCATCTGCGGTACCAGAGACATTCGCCCGTGCACGGCGGGCGACTCGAAGCTGCAGTCCCATTGCCGTGGCGGCGAAGCCAACCTCCAACAGGAACGGGGCCGCAGCGTCGGCCGCCGCCGCCGCGCCATTGATCTCTTCGATGAGCCAACCTCGACTTCCTTCAGGTGCGCGATGCGCGAGATTGACGAGCTCCTTCGCAAGCGCCCGTGCGATGCGTGAGCGATCGGGCTCGTCGGGCGGCAGCGCCACAAGCAGCGAGCGATCGCCTCGCGCAATCCATGCCGTCAGGCGGCCATCTACCAGCACCACGCGGGCGCCGGCCGACCGCGATGCTCTGAGCGGACTCGCCGTGCCAGACGGCCCCGCCCAATCCGGCCACGGCAGCATGGCGCCGTAAGGACTTGCGGGATCGGTTGCCGCAAGCGTGACGACGCTGGGGGTTTCGCCTTCCTCGCGCGCGGCGCGCAGCAAGTCAACGGCGCCAGGCTGCGCAAATTGCGCGGCACCAAGCCCGGTTACGAAATACCCGCGTCGCACACGGCCCGTTTCCTCCAGCCGGCGCAACACCGGATACACGGCGCTGAAGCCACCTGGGATCTGCTCGACGGAGGTGACCTCGCGGGTCACGATGCCGTGGCGAGTCAGGAGCTGCTGTGAAAACGCGGTGGCCCATTCTGTCAGCGATCGCATTTCAGGCGTCACAATCGCGGTCCAGCGTCCCTCGGCCGATGGGGGAACGAGCCTGCGTGATCGAAAAGCCGTCGCGCGTCCCGGTCGTCGCGATCGCTCCGGCGGTCGCAAGTAGGCACGCAGCGCGTGCAGCGTGTCGTTGGTTACAAGGCCCTTCCACACGAGTGACCACAACGCGTCAACCGTTTCTTGCGGGAATCCGCCGCCAGTGGACGCGTGGAGCGGTGCGAAGAATGCTGCACCCGAACCACGCAGCCGATCCAGGATCTCGGGCTCGCGGCCCGTCAAGGGCGTGGGAGTCGCGGCCTCCTTGAAGCCCTCACGAGGGGGCAGCAGCCGAGAGAGATGATCGGTGAGATACAAGGCGATCCGCCCGTCGCGATCCCCCAGCGGTTCTACGCCGATCCACGCCACCTCGCCCGCGCCAAGCAGCGTGTCGAGCTGCGCCGGTATGTACCCGCGCACGCGGGCAGGCAGAATGTCGAATTCCAGCAGCGATGCCACGAGCGGGACGCCCTGCAATTGCTCAATGACATCCAGCAAGGCATCGAGTCCACCGTGTGCCCGGTTGATGCCGTGCCATGCCGTGAGAAAGCGACTAAGCACCGGGGCCTCCACCGGTTCGACTTCCTGGCGGAGCCGAGCAAGCGAGCGCCGACGAATGCTGCGCAGGACGTCGGCATCACACCATTCGCGGCCGCGCCCGCCAGGCCGAAACGCACCCTCGACCACGCGGCCCGTGGCCGTAAGGCGCGCAAGAACTGTCTCGATGCCGGTCAGCGGAAGACCCAACCGTACGCTGATATCACTCGACGTAAACGGACCGTGCGTGCGCGCGTGGCGCTTGATCAAATCGCCGAGCGCATCGGCGGCCGGTTCGAGCAACGTGGCGGGCAGCCCGCGCGGTAGCGGGATGCCGAGCGCATCGCGAAATCGAGCGGCGTCCTCGACCGCCACCACGCGCGAGTCGCCGGCGATCGGCAGCTCGATTACGCGTCGCGACGCGAGTAGCTCGGGCACCCCCGATTCCGCCAGACCTGATACGGCACGCGCGGCAATCTCGTCGCGTGTGAGATCGCCAATCCGCAGCAGCAGATCGTGCACGCCGTCCGCAGACTTGGCGTGGAACCGTTCAGGGAGGTGCTGCAGGTCCGCTTCGACTGTCTCAATCGCGGTCGCATCGAGCAAATCGCGCAGCTCGGCGTCGCCGATGAGCTCGCGCAGCTGGGATTGATCGACTGAAAGCGCCTGCGCGCGCCGTTCGGCAAGCGGCGCATCGCCTTCGTAGATGTAATTGGCGACGTAATTGAACAGCAGCGCTGCGGCAAACGGTGACGGTGTGCGTGATTCGATCGAGGCGACGCGCAATGACCGGCTGCGGATCTTGCGCAGCACGTCTATCAGTGCCGGCAGATCGAACACGTCGCGCAAAACCTCGCGATACGTTTCGAGGATGATCGGAAACGATCCATATCGCGCGGCAACAGAGAGCAGATCGGCGGCGCGCTTGCGTTGTTGCCAGAGCGGCGCACGGGCGCCGGGCCGGCGGCGCGGAAGCAGAAGCGCGCGTCCGGCAGCTTCCCGAAAGCGTGCGGAAAAAAGGGCCGTCGAACCGAGTTGCCGCAGAATCTGGCCTTCGACCTCGTCGGGATCGGGCAGCATCAGCGCGGGATCGGGCGGGGTATCCGTTTCCGGCAACCTCACGACGAACCCGTCGTCTCCCCACATGATCTCGGCGTCCAGACCCATCTCGTGGCGGAGGCGCGCGCTGACGGCCATCGCCCATGGTGCGTGCACACGACTGCCGAGCGACGAGATCACGAGTACGCGCCAGTCACCGAGCTCGTCTTTGGTGCGTTCAATGAGCAGGGTGCGATCGTCGGGGACGACATCGACGGCACGTTGCTGATCGTCCAGGTACTGCAGAAGGTTGGCCGCCGCGAGTTGGTCGAGGCCGTGCTCGCGCTCGAGCCGTTGCTGCGCGGCCGCAGGCTCCTGATGCCGCAACTCGCGCACGAGCTTGCCGATGGCCATGCCCAACTCGATCGGGCGTCCCCCAGCCTCGCCTTTCCAGAACGGCATCTTCCCGGGTTCGCCAGGCGCGGGAGAGACGACCACGCGATCGTGTGTGATCTGCTCGATGCGCCACGAGGACGCGCCCAGGAGAAACGTTTCCCCCACTCGCGCCTCGAAGACCATTTCTTCGTCGAGCTCGCCGACACGCGCGCGATCGCGCTCGGCGCCGAGCAGAAACACCCCAAACAGTCCGCGGTCGGGGATCGTGCCGGCGTTGGCAATCGCCATTTGTTTGGCGCCTTGCCGGCCGCCGATGAGGCCGTTGACACGGTCCCATGTCACGCGGGGCCGTAGTTCCGCAAACTCGTCGGAAGGATAACGCCCCGAGAGCATGTCGAGGACGCCGTCAAACACACGGCGGCTCAACTCGGCATACGGCGCAGCGCCGCGAACGGCCGCAAAGAGATCGTCCACGGCCCAACTTTCCACTGACGCCATGGCGACGATCTGCTGGGCCAGGACATCCAGCGGATTGCGGGGATAGCGCGACGGTTCGACGGCGCCTTTCATCATTGCGCGCGTCACGGCCGCACACGAGACAAGGTCGCCGCGAAACTTCGGAAAGATGATCCCCTTGCTGATTTCGTCGATGCGGTGTCCGGCACGTCCAATCCGCTGCAGACCGCTGGCGACCGACGGCGGGGACTCGATTTGCACGACCAGATCGATCGCACCCATATCGATCCCCAGCTCGAGCGAACTGGTGGCGACCAGACCGCGCAGCTGACCAGCCTTCAGCAGATCTTCAATCTCGACGCGCTGCGCACGGGCGAGGGACCCGTGATGGGCGCGCACCAGCGGCACGCCGGCGAGCTCGTTGAGTGCGCCCGCCAGTCGCTCCGAAAGGCGACGGCTGTTGACAAAAATCAAGGTCGAGCGATGCGATTGGATCAGCTCGAGAAGGCGTGGGTGGATCGCGGTCCAGATTGACGGTGTGCCGGGCGCCTGTGCGGCGGGACCGCTGCGGATCTCGGCGGCGACCCTGCCCATATCCTCGACCGGGACCTGCACGCGGATGTCGAGTCGCTTTGGCTCGCTGGCGTCGATGATGGTGACATCGCGATACACGATCGGTCCGGCCGGCGCTGCGAATTCACGGTCAACGACATCCTCGAGGTCCGTGGGACCACCCCTCTTCGTGTCCTTCGTTCCCTTCGTCGCCTTCGAGTCCTTCATGCGCGAGCGCCCCGAAGCCTGGCGAGTGCCCCCCAGAAATCGAGCGACTTCGTCGAGTGGCCTCTGCGTCGCGGACAGCCCAATGCGCTGCATCGGCTTGTGAACGAGCATCTCCAGTCGTTCCAGCGACAATGCCAGGTGTGCGCCCCGTTTGGTCGAGACGAGCGCGTGAATCTCGTCGATGATGACGGTCTCGACCGAGCGGAGCCGTTCGCGGACGTTCGACGTGAGCATGAGATAAAGCGACTCGGGGGTCGTGATGAGGATGTCCCCCGGGTCGCGGAGGAAGCGCGCGCGCTCGGATGACGGCGTGTCACCTGTTCGCAGCGAAATAACGGGTGTGTGAAACGTCGTGTGGGCCGCCGTGGCGATGTTGCTGATGCCGGCAAGGGGCGCGCGCAGGTTGCGCTCGACGTCCACGGCGAGCGCCTTCAGCGGCGAGACGTACAGCAGGCGGCACCGCGCCGGGCGATCAGGCAGGGGCTCGAACATGACTTGGTCCAGACATGCGAGGAAGGCCGCAAGAGTTTTGCCCGTGCCCGTCGGCGCGAGAATCAGCGTGGACTCGCCGCGCGCGATGGCCGGCCATCCCAGGCGCTGAGGCCGCGTCGGCGCAGCAAAGGACTTGCGGAACCACTCGCGCACCGGGACGTGAAACAGGTCGAGTGGATCGCTGCGCATGAACTTTCGATTTTATGGCGGACGGGGGAGGCCGTATAATCTGTTGCTGCTGAACTAAGAACGAAGAACGAAGAACGAAGAACACAACGAAGAACACGAAACGACGAACGCAACGAAGAACTTGGAACAAAGGCGTCCTTCGTTCGTAACTCAACAGCAATAGGAACGACAACATGGGTGATGCGGGCGAAGGACTGATTGACGCGGATACACGGCTCCAGGAGCGGATGGACGAACTGGAGGAAGAGCGGAAGGCGGCGCGCACCAGGAAGCCACTCGAGGATCCCGAGAAAGTGCGGCAGCGCGAGTCGCTGAAGCTGGCGCGTGCCGAGTTGCAGCAACAACGAACGCGCACGGAACATCCGGCCCGTCGTACGCAGATTGATCAGGCCATCATCGAGATTGAGAAGCGCCTCACGAATCTCGACGCGGTCAAGATCGAGGCGAAGAAGGTAAGAGCAAAGAAGTAGCAAACGCGGCAGCGGTCGCCGGACGGTCATCGGGCGACAACGACAGGGCGCTGACGAGTGCTGGGACCAGGCCCGGCGGCACACCCTCGAGAGACATGTGCGCGCCGGCCTGCTTGATACCAACCTCCACGACCGATCCTCCGCCGAAAGGCAAACGGCCCGTCAGCGTCTCGAATGTCAGGACCGCAAGGCTATAAACGTCGGCGCGGCCGTCCACCGTCTCGCCGCGCAGTTGCTCCGGCGCCATGTAGGCGGGGGTGCCGATGACGGTGCCCCCTTGCGTGAGTGTCTGTCTCTCGTCACCGGCGGCAGTGTCGGTCATCTTCGCCACGCCAAAATCCAGCACCTTTGGCCCGATACCGTTGTCGGGCAGCAGGACATTTTCGGGCTTGAGGTCGCGGTGGAGCACACCGGCCCGGTGTGCGAAGTCGATGCCGGCTGCGAGGCTGCCGACCAATGCGACCGTCCGTTCTAGGTTGAGTGATCCCTCTTGCTTCAGGACCGAGCGCAGGTCTTGCCCGCGCACGTATTCCATGACCAGATACGCCGCGCCGTCAGGCAACGTGCCGAAGTCGAACACGGTCACGATGGCTGGATGCTGCAGCTTCGCGACGATCTGCGCCTCGCGCGCGAAGCGGATGCGCGCATCCGCGTGCGCGACGAGGTCCGTGCGAACGACCTTGATCGCCACGTCTCGCCCCAGCCGAAGATCGTGAGCCCGAAAGACCGCGCCCATGCCGCCGCGGCCGATTTCCGCATCGACTCGATACTTGTCGTCGATGACTGCTGGCATTCGGTTGAATCCCGCGAGCGAGTGGGTCGTTGGGGCAACAGAAGCGGCAGCGACTGCAACTGAGCCGGACGAGAGGCGCCGCCGCAGCCTCGAGAGGTCGAGCGCGACGCTCATTTGTGCGGCGATCGCACTGAGCAGGCGGCGATCCTCGGGCGTATACGGTTCTTCCGAGCGTTTTTCCCCAAGGCCAATCAGACCTGCCAGCGCGCGCTGGTCGCCGCTGCCGGCCAGGATTGGGACCAGCAGTGACAAGCCGCTTGCAGCGAGCCAGGCGCGATCAACCGCGGGCAGTCTCGCCGCTGGCGAACGGTCGTCGTCCAGAAATATCTCGAGTGGTTCTTCAGACCACCGAAGTAGGGTTGCGAGCGCGCCGTCGCGAGGCAGAACGCCTACATCATGGCCTCGAGGTGAGATGACCTCGAGCCGGTCGCCGTCGCCTGCCAGGACGGCAACCGATTCTGGGTGAAGCGCGCTGTCGATCTGAGCGATGACGAGCGAGACGAGCTGTGCTGGATCGGTTTCGTACGGCACGCGGTTCGCCAGTGATACGAGAATTTCGCGGCCGTCATACTCCGCCCGAAAGAAGCGCTGGTCCAGCCAGCGTTGTGCCGCATCGCGGTAGCGAAAACCGACGCCGGCGAGAGCTGTGCACAGGACGTAGAAAAGGGGCTGTCCGAGGATGATGGCGCCAAGCGGCTGATTGCGCTGACGAACGAGCGCGAACACGAGCGCGGCAACCGGCAGCGCGACCAGAATCGAAAGCGTGCGCCGCGCGAGAGCGTACTGAAGTCCCTGCCGCAGGACCGTGCGCGGGCTGAAGACGCGCTTGACCGCGACGGCGTAAGGCAATGCAAACGCCGGCAGCAGGATGATGGCCTGCAGCGTCCACTGCAGCAGCCAGGGAAGCTGCACCGGTCGCCCGGTGATCGAAGACAGCGCCGGAATGATGTTGGTGATCGTGTAGGCGAGGACCGCCCCCACCCCGGTGTACACGACGATTTGAATCCGGCGGCGCTCGTTGGCGTCGCGATTGGCCCGATACCGACGAACGCCCTCGACCATGATCAGAAGATTGGCCGCGAGCGCGACGGCAAAGGACAGATCGAACGTCCATCCGTTCGACACCAGCCACGCCAGCGCCGGCAGGATCCCGTCCATGCCAAGGAGAAACGCGGCCGCGAGGACGCTGATCACGAGCATGGGTGCGGTCGCCATCGCGAGCGCCGGGTAGATCCACCGGTGTCGATCGAGAATCGGAGCCCGATTCGGGAAATGCAGCGTGGCCAGGCCGATGATCGGGAACGAAAGGGGCGTGGCGATCCACGTCAGAAACAGCAGGATCGTGCCGACGAGGGGGACCATTCGCTCCACGCCGTACAACGGCCCGCCCGTGGCCACCGCCGCAGAAATGAGGGCGAGCGTCATCAACCGGGCGGTCATCCCGCGCGTGCCCAACGCGACCAGCGCCAGAGCGCCCGCGAGAAAGGCTGTCAGCTGCAGCAACGACCCACCGTGCTGATCGAGCCACGCGGTACGCGTCGCGCTGCCCGACCGCCAGGCCGACACTCGCTCCAGAGTCACGATGCGGGCGTCACCAGATCCATCCTGCACGCGAAGCGCCAGAGGCCGATCCGTCCGCATGCCGTAAGCATCGCGCCAGACCCGCAACACTCCTGCCGCATCGTTTGGCAGCCCCCCGGACAGATCGAGGTGTTTGCCATCGTGGTCGTAAATACCAGTCACCACTGTGCCCACCGCGAGGGACCTCACGCCCGTTCCCAGAACCTCGTTCACTCGCGTGATTGACACAGTCGTCGCCGGCGGCACATGTGGCGGACGCATACGCGGCGTTGATCGAGGTTCGGCGAGCGCGGCCAGAGTCGTGTCGCCGGAGAGTGTCACACCGGCGCCTGCCGGCCATAAGTACGGTCGCACGAGCGCAATCTGCAAGCCCGCAATCGCGAGCCCGCACGCCAGTACAACACTCACAATGAGGCGCCCGCGTGAGAGCGAAGAGGGCTCGGACACGTCCATCAGCTGCTGAACAGATTGGAAAGGCGTTCACCCATACCCATGCGTTCGGCCAGTGTCTGGGCGTGGTCCGACGTGTCGGCAAGCAGATGCCGCGGCAGGTTGCGGTGGGGAATCGGCGACTCAATTGCTTTCGCGAGAATGCGCTGATACGCATCAGCCATGTCGTCGAGCCTGTGATGCTGTTCCCACCACGCGCGTGCAGCCTGCCCAAGTTTTGCACGCAAGGTCTCGTCGGTCGCGAGCCGTTCAAGCGCGAGCTCGAGTGAGTGCTGCTCGTCGAGGAGGTCAACGCTGATCGCAACAGGCTGCGCCGTTTCGCCAGATCGAGGCGCCGTGGTGAGCACGCGCCAGCCACGAGGATCGATTGTCGGCACATCGCCGAGGTGCGCGAGTTCGGTGATGATCGTTGCACGACCAGCGGCGAGACATCGCAGCCACGAGGCCGAGGTTTCGCGGTTCGTCGGCCAGCGGAGACACGCGCAAACATCCGCGGCTCCCAAATAGCCGCCGAGCGCCTCATCCGGCACGTAACCAGTCAGGTGGACACGATCGGCAACTCCCCATCGCCGAGCATCCTCGAACACGTCATAGTGTGCGACGGCGTTGCCGACCAGCATCACGTGCAGCTGCGGAAGTCTTTCAGCCACCGCGCTGACCGCGCGAATCAGCTGGGGGATCCGTTTCTCGGGGGTGATTCCGCCAAAGGCTGCGAGAACGATCGCGTTGCGCGGAACACCATGCAGGCGGTGTAGGTCGGGATCTGATCCCTGTGGCCTGGGACCTGTCACCTGACCAACGCCCATTTCGCAGAAGTCGAACCGCGCCTCGGGATAGCGTTCGCGCAAGTCCTCCATCAATCGCCGGTTGTGCACGACCGTGAGCCGCGCCCGTTCGACGACGAGCCGGATGAGCGGCCAGTGGTGATAGAGGGAGCCGCCGAGGCCAGCTGCGATGAGCTCGCCGACGTCAGAGGGCGCCTCCGGATGATTCGCGCGCAATTCGCTCAGGTAGTCTTCGCGCCGTGGCTTCCAGCGTCGGGTCAGCCAGAGTGCACGTGCCTGGTGCAGCTGCGCATCGTGAAGGACGAGAAGTCCCGGGTAACGAAAGAGGTACGCCCACATGTAGTCATGGCACGCGGCATTTCCCATTTGAAACACTGTCAGGTCGTACGGCGTTCGGCGCTGTTTCCACACGAAGTCACGCGCGTTGTCGTCCGTAAACGTGTCGATGTCGAGCCCACGGGCCTCGAGCCGCGGCAGTAGCTCAGCGGAATAGGCCGCAATGCCTGATGGGCTTGGAGGAAGCGGCGAGAACCAGGCGACCTTCATTGATGCTGGAATGGTTTAGGCCGTTCTGCGGTCCGGACCAGAATTGTGTCGCTAGAGTTCTACACGCGGTTTGGCTTTAGGGGAAGAACCCTACCCACATTTTGTCTCGCACCGCTCCCGACGCCAGGTGGGGAACCGCCTCGGAACCCCTGTGATAGAGTGGGGCGTTGGACTTGGGAAATTCTTCACAAGCTCGCAGCGCGTGTCGCGCGCGTTGGCCGGTCGGGCAGGTGAGGCAGGTAGGAACCGAGATCCTCTAATGGGCGGCTGGGACGGGCTCATCATCATGATCGTGGTCGGCGTCGGGTTTGGCGCCTTCTCGATCCTCCTTTCGAGTTTCATCGGCCCGAGTAACCCTACACCGGAAAAAATGGCGCCCTACGAATGTGGCATGCCCCCGGTCGGGGACGCACGCGAGCGCCAGTCCGTGAAGTTCTACCTGATTGCGATGATTTTTCTCCTCTTCGACATTGAAATAGCGTTCCTCGGTCCGTGGGCCATGGCGATTCGCGAGCTGTCCTGGCCCGGCTTCATCCAGATCGTCGTCTTCTTTCTGATCCTCCTGGTTGGGTACATCTACGTCTGGCGGAAGGGCGTGCTCGACTGGGGTCCAGAACACGATCCGGACTACGTGCACTCGCCAGCCCCGGGTCCGGCCGTGGTCAAGAGATATCGGTATGGGACTCGAAACTGAGATTGAAATCCCCGTGTTGACGACGAGCGTCGAGAAGCTCGTTCAGTGGGCTCGCCGTTCGGCGATCTGGCCGGTGACGTTCGGTCTGGCGTGTTGCGCCATCGAGATGATGGCGATGAGCTGCAGCCGCTACGACATTGCGCGCTTCGGCGCCGAGGTCTTCCGCGGCTCGCCGCGACAATCGGACCTGATGATCATCGCCGGCCGGTTGTCGCGCAAGATGGCGCCGGCGCTGCGACGCATCTACGATCAGATGCCGGAACCGAAGTGGGTGATCTCCATGGGCGCCTGCGCGTCGTGCGGCGGCGTGTTCGACAATTACGCGATTGTCCAGGGCTCCGATCAAGTGGTGCCGATTGACGTATATATTCCCGGCTGTCCGCCGCGGCCCGAGTCGGTGATTTACGGCATCGTGCAACTGCAAAAAAAGATTGATGCATCACGCATGTAGCACGGGACCCTCCGATCGCTGATGAACGCCACGGACATCATCGACGTCCTCGCGCCTCTTTTGCCCGGCGCACCGCTCCAGCCGCTCACGCCGCTGGACGAGTCGATCAACCCGACGATCCTTGCCCCGGTCGAGCATCTGCTGGCCGTGTGCCACGCGCTGCACGATACGCCCGGCCTCGAGTTCGTCGCCTTCACCGATGTCACGGCCGCCGACTTCCATCCCCGTCGCGACCCGCGCTATGACGTCGTGTACCACTTCGTGTCGCCGCATCGACGGGCGCGCGTCCGCGTGAAAGTGCAGGTCAACGACGGCCAATCGGTGCCAACGGTTCAAGCCATTTGGCGGGGCGCGGGTTGGTGCGAACGAGAGGTGTTCGATCTGTTTGGCATCGTGTTCGACGGACACGATGATCTGCGGCGGCTGATGATGCCCGAGGATTGGGAAGGGTATCCGCTGCGAAAGGACTATCCCGTACAGGTTCGGAAGGACGCCCAAACGTTCATGCCGCTGCAGGTGACCGAAGAAGAGTTCAAGGTGAGCATGGAGCGCGATCGACAGGTGCGCCCGAAGTGATCTGGCGATCTAATGATCTGGTGATCTGGTGATCTGGTGATCTGGATCGATAGAGATCAATAGATCATCACATCATCAGATCGCAAGATTCAGAGTCTTATGGCAGGCATTCGAACCGAGACAATGACCGTCAATATGGGGCCGCAGCACCCCAGCACGCATGGCGTGTTGAGGCTGGTGCTCGAGCTCGACGGCGAAACAGTCGTCTCGGTGTCCCCGACCATCGGATACCTTCACACCGGCATTGAGAAAACCGCCGAGCAGAAGAAGTGGCAGCAGGTCATTCCGCTCGTCGAACGCATGGATTACCTGGCCGCGCAGTCCAACAGCCTGGCGTTCGTGCTGGCGGTCGAAAAGATGCTCGGTCTCGAGATGCCGGAACGTGTGCAGGCGATTCGCGTCCTGATCGCGGAACTGCAGCGCATCAGCAGTCACCTGGTGTGGTTTGGGACGCATGGCATGGAGGTTGGCGCGATCACCGCCATGCTTTACGCGTTCCGCGAGCGCGAGATTCTGATGAATCTCAACGAGCTGCTCGCCGGGTTCAGGTTTTTTCCCAGCTACATCCGTGTGGGCGGCCTGCGGGAAGACATCCCGCGCGGGTTCAAGGAAGCGGTCGCCGCGTTTCTCGATCGCTTCCCGGGCAAGCTCGATGAATACGAAACGCTGATCACGAAAAACCCGATCTGGCTGGGCCGGACGCGTGGCGTCGGGGTGATCAGCCTGCAGGACTGCTATTCCTGGGGTCTGTACGGCCCCATCGCGCGCGCCGCGGGCGGCGACTACGACGTGCGCCGCGCATTTCCGTACACGGGGTACGACACATACGACTTTGACGTCATCGGCGCCTCGAATGGCGATGTGTATGACCGGTACATCGTCCGCGTGGCGGAGATGCGCGAAAGCGTCAAGATTTGTCGTCAGGCGCTCGATCGCATTGCACCGGTGGGCGAGTGGGCCGTGAAGGACCGCCGCATTGTCCCCCCGCCGAAAGACGAGGTCTACACCGAGATGGAGGCGCTGATTCAGCACTTCCTGATTTACTCGCAAGGCTTTACCGTGCCGGCAGGCGAGTCATATTTTCCCGTCGAAGGGCCACGCGGTGAGCACGGCTGCTATGTCGTCTCGGATGGTTCCAATCGGCCATGGCGTGTGCACATGCGCTCGCCGGGATTGATGGCCTGTCAGGCGCTGCACAAGTTCATCGTCGGCGGGATGATTGCGGATGTCATCGCGGTCATTGGCTCGCTGGATGTGGTGATGGGAGACGTGGATCGATGAGTTTCCATCCAGTGATGCCATACGGCACGGAGGAGTGGCATCGCTCGCGCCGCGTGACGCTCCCCGAGGGGCCGGACTTTGCCTACACGGCCGAGACCCGCGCACGCTTCGAGGAATTTGCGGCGCACTATCCACCCGAGCATCGACGTGCGACGGTCCTGCACGCGCTTTATCTTGCGCAGGAACAGCAGGGCTACATCTCCGCCAATGCGGCACGACACGTGGCGGAGGTGGTTGGGATTACGACGGCCGACGTCGAAGACGTCGTTTCGTACTACGTGATGTTCTTCCGCAATCCCGTGGGCAAGTTCGTGCTGCAAGTCTGCAACACCCTGTCGTGCGCGGTGGCTGGATCCGAACGCGTCATCGAAGAGCTGGAGCAGAAGCTGGGTATCAAGGCCGGTGAGACCGACCCAACCGGCATGTTCACCCTTCAGCCGATGGAATGCCTGGGCGCGTGCGATCGCGCGCCGGTGGTCATGGTCAACAACGAACATTGGCAGGAGACCCTGACGCCGGCCGAGACGCCGGCGTTTGTCGACGCAATCCGTGCGAGCGGTGTCTCCGTGCTCGGCGGCTGCCACCTCGCGATCGAAGGACGCCCGGAACGCGAGTGGCAGGGCAAGACGACGACGCCTGTCCGCTCGAACGCCATGCCCGACTATGAACCGGTACTGACGAAATACGCCTTCACGCCCCACGGCAACACGCTGGACCACTACCTGCAAAACCAGCAAGGCTATGAAGGCTTGAAGAAGGCGCTGGCGCTGACGCCTGAGCAAGTCATCGACGCCGTCAAGGCGTCGGGCCTGCGCGGCCGCGGCGGCGCCGGCTTCCCGACCGGACTCAAGTGGCAGTTCGTGGACAAGAAGTCCCCCAACCCCAAATACATCGTCTGCAATGCCGACGAGAGCGAGCCCGGCACGTTCAAAGACCACCTCCTGATGGAACGCAATCCGCACCTGCTGATCGAGGGCTGTGTGATCGGCTGCTTCGCGATCGGCTCAAAGACGGCCTACATCTACATCCGCGGTGAGTTCTTTCACATGCAGCCGATCCTCGAGCAGGCGATCGAGGATGCGCGGCGTGCGGGTTTCATAGGCAACAACATTCTGGGCAGCGGCTTCGACTGCGAGGTCTACGTGCATCGCGGCGCGGGTGCCTACGAGGCTGGCGAAGAGACCGCGCTCCTCGAGTCGCTCGAGGGCAAGCGTGCACAGCCGCGTTTCAAGCCGCCATTTCCAGCGGTCGCTGGTCTCTGGGCGTGCCCGACTGCTGTCAACAACGTCGAAACGCTTTGCAACGTCCCGCTCGTGTTTACACGCGGCATCGAGTGGTTCACGTCGCTTGGTCCAGAGAAGAACGGCGGGCCGAAGCTGTTCTGCGTCAGCGGGCACGTGAAACGTCCCGGGGTGTTCGAAGCACCGATGAAAGTGTCGCTACGCGAGTTGATCTTCGACTACGCGGGCGGCATGCGTGACGGTCACACGCTCAAGGCGGTCATTCCGGGCGGCTCGTCGGTCCCGATTCTGATGCCGGATCAGATAGACATTCCGGCCAGCTTCGACGACATCGTGAAAGCCGGCTCCATGCTCGGATCGGCCGCAATCATCGTCCTCGACGATACGACCGACATGGTGTGGCTCGCCGAAAACCTGACGCACTTCTACCGTCACGAGTCGTGCGGCAAGTGCACGCCGTGCCGCGAAGGAACCGATTGGCTGTACCGGCTGCTGAATCGCCTGCTGAAGGGCGAGGGTTCTGCAAAGGACGTCCAGCTGCTCGAGAGCGTGGCGGCCAACATCGCGGGCAAGACGCTGTGCGCATTTGGCGACGCAGCGGCGACGCCCGTTCTGACGACGCTCAAGTGGTTCAAGCCGGAATACGAGGCGTACATTCAGGGCAAGGCGCCGGCGCCGGCAGACTATCGCGCACGCGAAGCGGCGGAGGTGCACTAGGCGATGGCCGAGTTCGTCACTCCGCAGCTGCTCGTCTACATCGGCATCGTCACCGTCGTCTTCTTTGGGCTGCAAATCGGCGCGGCGGTGATGGTGTATGCGGAGCGGAAGGTGGCGGCCTTCATGCAACAGCGCATGGGCCCTTACCTGGTCGGGCCCCGCGGGCTGCTCCAGCCGCTTGCCGACATCGTCAAGCTGGTTTTCAAAGAGGACCTGCGACCCAAGGCGGCCGATACCGTATTGTTTCTGGCGGCCCCGGTGATTTCGGTGGCAGCCGCGTATGTGGCGTTTGCGCCAGTACCATTCGGGGCCGCGTCAACGTTTTTTGGTCTGCTCGACGAACCAATCCCGTTGCTTGTCTCGGATATCAACGTGGCGGTTCTCGTGATCTTTGCCGTGGCGTCGATGGGGGTTTACGGCATCGTGCTGGCCGGGTGGGCGAGCAACAGCAAGTACTCTTTGCTGGGAGGCCTGCGCAGCTCAGCCCAGATGATCAGCTACGAGCTGGCGTACGGTATCTCGCTTGCCACCGTGATCATGCTGGCCAATTCGATGTCGCTGCGTAACATCGTCGATGATCAGGCCGGATATTGGTTTGGGTTCATCCCGAAGTGGTTTGTGTTTTTGCAACCCGTCGGGTTTCTGGTCTACGCCATTGCTGGCGTGGCCGAGACCAACCGTGCGCCCTTCGATTTCCCTGAAGCGGAGCAGGAACTGGTCGCCGGGTATCACACTGAATACAGCAGCATGGCGTTCGCCATGTTCTTCCTGGCGGAATACATCAACATGATCACGGTGTCGGCCGTGGCCACAAACCTCTTTCTGGGTGGGTGGCATGGCCCGTTCCTGCCGCCCGAGTACGGGTGGATCTGGTTCCTGATCAAATTGAGCGTGATTCTGTTCGTCTACCTGTGGCTGCGGTGGACGCTCCCGCGTTTTCGCTACGACCAGCTGATGGCGTTCGGGTGGAAGGTGCTGCTGCCCGTTGCAACGGTCAACCTCCTCGTGACAGCGGCGGGGGTGCTGTACTTTGGGCTCTGAGTTTTTGCTCTTCTACGCGTTTGCCGCCGTCACGGTGTTTGGATCGCTGTTCGTCATCGTCCAGCGAAACCCGATCTACAGCGTGCTCGCGCTCATTGCGGCCTTCTTCGGGCTGTCCGGGTTGTACGTGCTGCTCGAAGCGCCGTTTGTCGCCGTCGTGCAGATCATCATCTATGCCGGTGCGATCATGGTGCTCTTCTTGTTCACGGTGATGCTGCTCAACGTGCCACGCGAGGACGCGGCGGAGTGGGATCGCCGGCATCCGCTGTACCGGCCGTGGCCGATGCGCATTGGGGCGCTGCTCGCGGTGCTTCTGGTGGCGCAGCTCGGGTGGGCGCTGATGCACACACCAGGATTGACGGGCGGCGTGGGCGTGCAGAGTCCGGCCGTTGCCGATGTCGGCGACCTGGGGCGCGTGCTTTTCACCGATTACATGTTCGCCTTCGAGGTGACATCGATTTTGATCATCGTCGCGATGGTTGGCGCCGTGCTGCTGGCGCGAAAGCAGGCGGAATGAATACCGAACTGGTACCGCTCGAACATTACCTGCTGCTCTCGGGCTTGCTGTTCACGATCGGCAGTGCGGGTGTGTTCCTGCGGCGCAATCTGATCACGCTGCTGCTGTCGGTGGAGATCATGCTGAACGCCGTCAACCTGGCGTTCGTGGCATTCGGCCGGCAGTTTGGGACCGTGGATGGGCAGATCATCACGTTCTTCGTCATGACCGTGGCAGCCGCGGAAGCGGCGGTCGGTCTAGCGCTGGTGATCGGCCTGTTCCGACATCGCGAGTCGCTCAACCCGGAAGCCTTCACGGCCTTGAAGTGGTAACCGCGTGCTGTCGCTGATTCCGCTGCTTCCGTTCGCCGGCTTCCTGGTCAACGCCTCGATCGGCCGACGTCTTTCGAAGAGTGTGTCCGGCGGCCTGGCCTGCCTCGTGCTGCTCGCTTCGTTTGCCGTGTCGGTGCTGGAAACCTGGCGCCTCGTCGGCATGGCCACCCCGCGCGAGATCTCACAGACGGTTTTCACGTGGATCGCATCTGGTGATTTCGTGATTGACGCCGCATTTCGACTCGACCCGCTCGCGGCGGTGATGATTCTGGTCATCACGGGCATCGGCTCGCTGATC
The DNA here is from genome assembly GCA_963846425.1 of uncultured Acidobacteriota bacterium. Lineage (GTDB taxonomy): Bacteria > Acidobacteriota > Vicinamibacteria > Vicinamibacterales > UBA2999 > JACCSI01. The sequence continues at coordinate 2,726,222 of CAWJVW010000005.1, forward strand.
CACATCTATTCCACGGCCTATATGCACGAGGAGAGCGACAGCGAGTACGCGCGCTACTTCTCGTACCTCAATCTCTTCGTCTTCTTCATGCTTCTGCTCGTGCTGGGTTCGAACGTCCTGGTGATGTTCGTCGGCTGGGAAGGCGTCGGTCTGTGCTCATATCTGCTCATCGGGTATTACTACCAACGCAAATCCGCATCGGATGCGGCGAACAAGGCATTCATCGTCAATCGAATTGGCGACTATGCCTTCATCCTGGGCACGCTGCTCATCGTCGTCACCCTGGGCACGCTGGACTTCAAGGAGATTGCCGCCCGGGCGGCGGCGCTGCCGCCTGAGCTCACATTCGGTACGCTCTCGCTGATCACGTTGCTGCTCTTCATCGGCGCAACGGGTAAATCGGCGCAGATTCCCCTCTACGTCTGGCTCCCTGACGCAATGGAAGGCCCGACACCCGTGTCGGCGCTGATCCACGCGGCGACCATGGTGACCGCAGGCGTGTACATGATTGGGCGGACGGCCGTGTTGTTCGAGCACGCGCCAGTCACGCTCAACATCGTGGCAATTGTCGGAACGGCGACTGCGTTGATGGCCGGGACCATTGGTCTGGTGCAGAACGACATCAAGCGTGTGCTGGCGTATTCGACCGTCTCGCAGCTTGGCTACATGTTTCTGGCGATGGGCGTGGGCGCGTTTGGGGCGGGCATCTTCCACCTCTACACGCACGCGTTTTTCAAGGCGCTGCTCTTCCTTGGGTCCGGCGCGGTGATTCACGCGTTGCACGGCGAGCAGGACATTCGGAACATGGGCGGGCTGAAAAAGCATCTGCCCATCACCTTCTGGACGTTCCTGATCGGCTCGCTTGCAATTGCCGGGGTGCCAGGCCTTGCAGGCTTCTTCTCGAAGGACGAGATCCTCTTCGAGACGTTCTCCCGCGGCTATCAGTGGTTGTGGATCGTGGGCGTCGTCACGTCACTGCTGACCGCGACCTACATGTTCCGTCTCGTGTACATGACGTTCTTTGGTCAGCCGCGCTTCCTATTGGCTCACGCGACTCACGGCCACGACGAGGTGGCTACAGCCCACGGTCCACGGTCTACGGTCCACGGTCATGAACCGGCACACGCCCAGGCACACGGTGCCCTGCATCTGCATGACGCACCACCGGCGATGGCGATTGCGCTCGTGCTGCTGGCCGTCGGATCGGTGTTTGCCGGTTACATCGGCATCCCGCATGCGCTTGGGGGCCACAACGCGATCGGCACATGGCTCGAGCCGGCCTTCGAAGCCCACGCGCCCTCGGTCGCGGCAGGATCTTCGATGACGCTGGGCAACTGCACGCCTGGTGCGCCGGATACGACGACGGCGGGCGGCGCGCTGGCGGGGATGGCGATTGCAGACTGCGCCCCGGGGAGCGATGTCGCGCTTGCCTCCAATTTCCTGATTGCCGACTCGGGCCAACCCGCCGCGGGTGTGGCGGAGGCCGGCGGAGCGGCCGCGAGCGCCTCACAACCCACGGAGACGGCATCGCACACCGACGCGGCCGCGGCGGAACGCGAGAGAGAAACGCTCGAACTCACGCTCATGGGCGTGTCGAGCCTGATTGCCGTGCTTGGCATCGGGCTCGCCACGTGGCTCTGGCTGAAGCGTCCCGACTACCCGGCACGAATTGCCGCGTGGTTCCCAAGCCTGTATCGGTGGATGCTCAACAAGTACCTACGTCGATGAGTTCTACGACATGACCGTGGTGCAGCCGGTGAAGATCGTGTCCGAGGACGGCCTCTGGCGCGGGATGGATGCGCGTCTCGTAGACGGCGCCGTGAATGGGGCCGGGCAGGTCGTCGGCGGCCTGAGCGCCGTGCTGCGCCTCACGCAAAGCGGGTCGGTCAAGGCATACGCCGCCGCGACGCTCCTGGGCGTTGTGGCGATCCTTGCCTTTTATCTCTGGAGATAGGTTTGCCGACCGGATTGCCCCTGCTCTCGATCGTCATCTGGCTCCCCGTCGCGGGGGCGCTGCTGCTGTTGCTCATTGGCAACAAGGACGGCGCGCGCGACGACGTCATGCGCAAACTGACGTTTGCGATTTCGCTCATGACCCTCACGGCCGCGACCATGTTGTGGGCCGGCTTCAACGGGAGTGCGACCGCCGACGAGTTCCAGTTCGTCGAGCGCGTCCCCTGGATTCCCGCCTTCGGCATCGAGTACTACCTGGGCATCGACGGTATCAGCCTGATGCTGATCGTGCTTACCAGTTTCCTCACGCCCATAGCGCTCCTCTCGTCGTGGGACGGCATTCAGAAGAAGGTCAAGGAATTCTCGATCTTCATGCTGCTGCTGGAAGCGTCGATGCTGGGCGTGTTTGCGGCGCTCGATCTGTTTCTCTTCTACGTGTTCTGGGATTTCGTCCTCATCCCGATGTATTTCCTGATAGGCGTGTGGGGCTACGACCGCAGGATCTACGCCGCGGTCAAGTTCATTCTCTACACGATGGCCGGCAGCGTGTTGATGTTGGTCGCGATCATCGGATTGTCGTGGCTTCACTACGGGGCGACGGGCAGCTACAGCTTTGACACCCTGCGGCTCTATCAACTCGACATCGCCGACGAGACGCAGTACTGGTTCTTTCTCGCGTTTACGCTCGCCTTTGTCATCAAGGTGCCTCTCTTTCCCTTTCACACCTGGTTGCCGGATGCGCACGTCGAAGCACCGACCGCGGGATCTGTGATCCTCGCCGGCGTCATGCTGAAGATGGGTGCCTACGGCCTCATTCGCTTTTCCTTTCCGCTGTTTCCGGAAGCCGCGCTGTATTTTGCGCCCATGCTCGCCGTGCTTGCGGTCATCGCGATCGTCTACGGCGCGCTCGTCGCAATGGTGCAGCCCGACATGAAAAAGCTCGTGGCGTACTCGTCGGTGAGCCACATGGGGTTCGTGGTGCTCGGAATTGCCGCGATGAATCTGCAGGGCGTGCAGGGGGCGAGCTACCAGATGCTGGCGCACGGTGTGAGTACAGGCGGGCTGTTTTGTCTCGTCGGCATGCTCTCGGATCGGCGGCACACGCGCCTCATCAGCGAGTACGGTGGCATCAAGAAGATCGTTCCTCGTTTGACCGCGGCGTCGCTGCTCATCACGCTCTCGTCGATTGGCCTACCGGGCATGAACGGCTTCATCGGCGAGTTTCTGATCATGCTCGGCGCGTTCCGGTGGGATCCGCGCTTCGTCGTCGCGGCGGGACTCGGCGTGATTTTGTCTGCGGTCTATATGCTCTGGATGTTCCAGCGTGTGTATTACGGCGAGGTGACCAACGAACAGAACCGCAGCATGCCCGACCTGTCGATCCGCGAATGGGCCATTGTCGGTCCATTGGCGGCAATGGCGATTTACATGGGGGTGTTCCCGAACGTGTTTCTCAAACCAATGGAGCCAGCGGTAAACCGCATCGTCCAGCGGGTCGAGCAACACCAACCACTACAGGTGCGCCACACCGCACGCACCGCACCAGTCGCACCTGTCGCACCCAGCGCACCCAGCGCACCTTGATATGCTGAGCTCCTCTTTCGACGCGGTCATTCCGGTTCTGTGCGTCGCGCTGGCGGGTCTCGTGATCCTGCTGGCCGAATCGTTCCGACACAGGAACGAGCGCATGCCGATGGCAGGCCTGCCCCTCATTGGCCTGGTGGGCGCCGGCGTGGCCTCGGTGTTTCTGTGGGACCGTAACGCGACGAGCTTTGGTGTCGTCACTGCCGACAACTTCGCTCTCTTCGTCAACCTGGTTCTCGTCGGTATCGGGATTCTGACGGTGATCTTTACGGCACAAACCACGGATCGCGATCGCCTGCCGTCCGGTGAGTTCTACACGCTGATTCTCTTTTCCATCGTCGGCATGATGCTGATGGTCCAGGCCACGGATCTGCTGTTGCTCTTTTTGGCGCTCGAAACGATGTCGATTGCCGTGTACGTGCTGACCGGCATCCGCCGCGATCAGGCGGCGAGCACGGAGGCGGCGTTCAAATACTTTCTCCTCGGGGCCTTTGCGAGCTCGTTTTTTCTCTACGGCATCGCCTTTATCTACGGCATCTCCGGCAGCACGAGCCTCGATCGGATCGGGTCGGTGATTGCCGCGCAGTCGATGAGCGGCAATCCGATGATCCTGCTGGGCGTCGGCCTGCTGATTGTCGGCTTCGGATTCAAAATTGCCGCAGTGCCGTTCCACATGTGGTCGCCCGACGCCTACGAAGGCGCACCGGCCATCGTCACGGGCTTCATGTCAACGGGCGTCAAGGCTGCCGCAATTGCCGCGTTCGCGCGCGTGTTTCTGTCTTCCCTGGAGCCGATGATTGCCGACTGGGCGCCGGTCCTCTGGGTGATCGCCGCGGCGACGATGATTGTTGGGACGGTCCTCGGCGTTGCGCAGACCAGCCTGAAGCGAATGCTGGCGTATTCGAGCGTTGCGCACGGCGGCTACCTGCTGGTGGGATTGGTCGCGGGCAACGATGTCGGGAAAGCGGCGATTCTGTATTACCTGGCGGCCTACGCCCTCACCAATCTCGGCGCGTTTGGCGTAATCGCGCTGCTTGGTTCGCGGGAGCGTGCCAATGACGACCTCCGCGACTATGCCGGTCTCTGGTACTCGCATCCCGCGCTTGCCACGCTGATGACGATTTTTCTGCTGTCACTCGGCGGCTTTCCGCCGACGGCGGGCTTCATTGCGAAGTGGTACATCTTCAGCGCGGCGATCGGCTCCGAGTACTACTGGCTGGCCATCATCGGCGTGCTCTCGAGCGTCGTCTCTGTGTTCTTCTACCTGCGAATTGTCGTGATGATGTACATGTCCGAGCGCGACGCACGCCCGATGCCTGCCCCTGTCACGGCAATGGCGTTTGCAGGCCTCGCGATCTCGGTCATCGGCATCCTGTACCTCGGCGTTCTCCCGACGCAGGTCATCAATCTCGCGCAGGCGTCGGTGGGGACGATCTTTTAATCGGTCACCGGTCACCGGTCACCGGTCGCCGGTGCACGGTCCACGGTCCACGGCTTACAGTCCACGGTCTCCGGTTGCCAGTCTCCGATTACCAGTCGCTCGTCGCCAGACACTCTTTTCACGGCTCACGGATGGTTTTGGTGGGTTTACCCCAAGCTGTTAGGCTGAGTAGGTCCCCTCGAGTAATTCCGATGACAACTGTTAGGGCAATGACGCCGGCTGAGGAACTACGAGCCATCGATACCGTGGTCCTCGCCTTCGCAGCCGATCCGATCGCGCGATGGAGTTGGCCTGATTCGCATCAGTACCTCGCGAACATGCCGCGGCTGATCAAAGCCTTCGGAGGCCGGGGGTTTGCGCACAATGGCGCGTTCACGACTGACAATTACCGCGGCGCGGCGCTGTGGCTGCCGCCCGGTATCTCTCCTGACGAGGAAACGCTGGACGGGCTCGTACGAAGCACGGTCGCAGACTCAATTCGCAAAGATGTGATCGCGGTGATGGAGCAGATGGCCGCGTATCACCCTGAGGAGCCCCACTGGTATCTCCCGTTGATTGGCGTCGATCCTGCGCACCAGGGCAACGGTCTTGGTGAGGCGCTCATGACCTACGCGCTTCAGCAATGCGATCGTGAGCATATGCCGGCGTACCTGGAATCCACCAACCCGAGAAACATCTCGTTGTACCAGCGCCACGGGTTCGAGGCGCTGGGAACGATTCAGGTCGGCTCCTCACCGCCGCTCGTGCCGATGTTGCGACAGCGACGGTGATCGCGCAGCTCTGACTGGCCGCCATGTCTGTTTTCACGAATCCAGCGTCACGATCGATAGACGATGCTCACGCTTACACGGCGGCCATTTTGAACCTGCTGGGGGATCGGGATCCGATGAGCGTCCTTCCTGAGACGCCCGCCGCCGTTCTCCGCGCGTGCGCCGACATGACCGTGGCGCAGGTCGCGCAACCAGAGGCGCCGGGCAAGTGGTCCGTCCGTCAAGTCGTGCAACACCTGGCTGACTCGGAGCTCGTGTGGGGGTTTCGCCTGCGTATGGTGCTCGCGCAGGTACGGCCGCCGCTGACCGGATTCGATCAGGACCAATGGGCAGAGCGCTTGCACTATGACGAAGCAGACGTGGAGACGGCGCTCGAGGAGTTTGGCGTATTACGACGGGCAAACCTCCGACTGCTTGCGCGGGCATCACCTGATGACATCGCGCGTGTGGGCGTCCACGCAGAGCGGGGAGAGGAGAGCGTCGGCCACATGCTTCGCATGTATGCCGGACACGATCTGCTGCATCTCGCTCAGCTGGCCCGAATCCGCCGAACGGTGACCGCGTGAGCCGAATCGAGGCAGAATAAGCCTTGGAATGAAATTCGCGCTCGATCGACTCAAGCAGATTGTCGCGCGCGTGTTGGGCCGGCGTCCCCCGCCCTCCGGTCCGTTGCAGAATCCTGATGCCGGGGTTCGAGAGCCTCGGAACAGGCGGCCGAACGGTCGAGAGTCTGCTGTGGCGGTGATGGAGCCGGAACCTGAGAGGTTTACCCACGCCGTTGGCAGGGCCTATTCCGCAACCGATCCGAGGGGGCAGCGAGGTTGACCATGGACACCGCAGGAGTCATCCCACGACGAGTCTGGTTGAAGCAGGGGCTTGCGGCGGCTGTTGCACTGGTGTCTTCGACTGGGAGCTTGCGTGCGGATTCGCGAGATCAGTCGGCCCCGCCGAACGCGCTCGTCACCAAACTCGAAAAATCCAAATCCGAGTGGCAAAAACTTCTGGCGCCGGCAGAATACGGCGTGCTCTTCGAGGAACGCACGGAGCGTGCGTTCACGAGCCCGCTTGATCACGAGAAGCGCCAGGGGACCTATATCTGTGCGGCGTGTTACCTGCCGCTCTTCAGTTCGAAAGCCAAATTCGACAGCGGGACAGGGTGGCCCAGCTTCTTCGAACCACTCGCGGGACGTCTCGGCACCAAACGCGACTACAAGTTGATCCTGCCGAGAACCGAATATCACTGCATCCGCTGTGGTGGTCATCAGGGGCATGTGTTCGATGACGGGCCGCCGCCAACAGGACAGCGCTGGTGCAACAACGGCGTGGCGCTGAGGTTTGTTCCGGAAGGCGAAGCCCTGCCTCCGCTGAGGACGTGACTGCTCGTGTTCCCGAGAGCTGTCAGCGTTGAAGGATGATCCAAGTCTGTTCCAACTGCGGTCAAAAAAATCGCATCTCCGCGGCGCACCTGACGAGCAAGGTTCGGTGTGGCAAGTGCAAGAATTCTCTCACGCCCGTGAACAGACCTCTCGATGCCGATCCGGAGTTGTTCGAGGAGGTACTGCGGCAGGCGCGAGTTCCCGTGCTCGTGGACTTCTGGGCCGACTGGTGCGGCCCCTGTCACATGGCGGCGCCGGCCGTCCAACGGGTTGCTGCCGAAATGGCCGGGCGGGCCATCGTCCTGAAAGTCGACACCGAGCGTCATCCGGAAATCGCCGCACGATATCGCGTTCAGGGGATTCCGAACTTCCTGGTACTGAACAACGGGCGCGCCGTATTTCAGCAGGCCGGTGTCGTTGGTCACGCCGAAATGCAGCGGTGGCTGGAAGACGCGGCCGGATCGATCGAGGGATCAGCGGCACTCTGACAGGGCGCATCCGTTTCTGCCAAGATGACGCGACGAGTTCAATGACACACACGTCCGATCGCTACCAGGTATTTCACCATCTTCATCAGTCCGGCTGCTTCGTGATACCCAACCCCTGGGATCTCGGCAGCGCGCGCCTGCTCGCCCAACTCGGGTTCAAGGCTCTGGCGACGACAAGCTCCGGCTTTGCGTGGTCACAGGGACGTTGCGACAATGGCGTGACGTTGGAAGCCACTCTTGCGTACCTGCGGGCAATTGCCCACGGCGTCGATGTGCCGGTCAACGCCGATTTCGAGGGTGGCTTCGCCGTTGAGCCGGCAGCAGTCGGCGCCAACGTGGCCCTCGCGACGACGACGGGCGTCGCTGGATTGTCGATTGAAGATTCCACCGGGGACGCGTCCAAGCCGCTTTTCGACTTTGCCCTGGCAGTGGAACGAATACGCGCCGCGCGCAACGCACTAGACGACAGCGGAACCGGGATTCTGCTGACAGGTCGATCCGAAGGGTTCATCGTGGGACGCCCCGATCTCGCCGAAACGATTCGGCGTCTCGTGGCATACGCCGAAGCCGGTGCCGATTGCCTCTACGCGCCAGGCATCCGTGCGACGGCTGACATCGCTTCGGTCGTGAAGGCCGTCGCCCCAAAACCCGTGAACGTTCTGGTTGGGAGCGACTTTGCCACGGTGTCAGCGCTCGCCGACTTGGGTGTGCGGCGGATTAGCGTCGGCGGTGCATTGGCTCGCGCAGCATGGACAGGTTTTCTCGAGGCCGCAAAGGAGATTGCGGAGCGCGGGACGTTCACGGCTCTGGCACGTGCTGTGCCGTTTGCGGATGTCAACGGTGCCTTCTCGGGACGCTAGGCGTTGAATGCATTGAGTATCTCAACGTAGGGACATCGTTGATGACCTCGAACCAGTTTCGTCGTATCGCTTTGGGCTTGGAAGGCGCCGTTGAAGGTGCACACATGGGTCATCCGGATTTCCGCGTGAACGGACGCATCTTCGCGACGCTTCACGCCGACAACAAAGCGGGTATGGTGAAACTGTCGCCCGATCAGCAGCACAGATTCGTGACCGAGGCACCGGCCAGCTTCGCGCCCGAAAGCGGCGCATGGGGTCGTCAGGGGTGCACCCGAGTCTTGTTACGCGCCGCCGATGAAGAGACGGTCGGAGAGGCAATGACTCTCGCCTGGCGGAACGAGGCCAGCAAGCGTCCGACGACCCGCCGCACCCGTTGAAGTCGCATGCCGAAGCTCTACGACGAACTGGCATCGTGGTGGACGCTTCTGTCCAGTCCGGCCGAGTACCAAGAAGAGGCGGCGTTCTATCGTCGAGAGCTCGTCGGGGCATGCCTGCGGCCGCCTCGGACGGTTCTTGAACTCGGCAGCGGAGGCGGGAACAACGCGTCGCATCTCAAGGCGCATTTCGAGAAGATGGTCCTCGTCGATGCCTCTGAGGGCATGCTCGATCAGAGCCGCGCTCTCAATCCAGAATGCGAGCATGTACGAGGCGACATGCGAACCGTTCGCCTCGGGCGTGAGTTCGATGCGGTCTTTGTCCATGACGCGGTGTGCTACATGACGTCGGAGGCGGACGTGCGACAGGCTATTGACACCGCGTACGTGCACTGCCGGCCTGGCGGCGCCGTGCTGTTCGCGCCAGATCACGTGCGGGAGAATTTCGGTCCAAACACCGACTGCGGTGGACACGATGCCGGGGGCAAGGGGCTGCGGTATCTGGAGTGGACTTGGGATCCCGATCCAGCCGACACGACGTACGTGGTTGACTATGCGTACCTGCTCCGGGAAGCTGACGGATCGGTGCGTGTCGAACATGATCGGCATATCGAAGGATTGTTTTCCCGAGACGAGTGGCTGCGCTGGCTGCGGGAAGCAGGCTTCGAGCCGCGATCAGTCCCATTCAATCACTCTGAGCTCGAGCCGGACAGGTACCTGGTGTTCGTGGGGACGAAGGCAGAGTGACTGACCTGCCCGGTACAGTCGCCTCCGAACGTCGAAGGTGGACGCTGGTCGCCACGTGTGTGGTCGCTGGAGGACTCAGCGTCCGTCCCGACTGGCTTGGCACCCCGTTGGCCGCGATGGGCGCCGGCCTGCTGGGATCGCTTGCCCTGTGGGTATGGGAATGGTCGCGCCTTCCGGCGTTGATGGACAGTCCGCCGGAACACGATCAGGCCTGGCGGAGGCTGGAGCCGCTGCAATGGCTGGCACTGGGCCTCTCCGTGGGACTCGCGTTGCTGGCCGTGATTCGCTTGGTGATCGAGCCAGCGGTGCCGTCAATCGGAATGCGGATCGCTGAGGCCGGTGCACTCCCGATATGGCGCAGAGTGATCATCATTTACGTGGCGGCTGTCCTCGAGGAGCTGATCTTCAGACTGCTCCTGCTTTCGGCGATCGTTGGCATCGCCAACAGGCTTTTGCAGCGAACGTCGTTGGTGCCGACATCTGGCATCGTCTGGGCGGCTAACGCGGTGTCGGCGCTGGCATTTGCCGTCAGTCATCTGCCGTCATGGAGCAGCGCAACGACAGGGTCCGTGATGTTGACACTGTCGGTCCTTGCCCTGAACACGATTGCGGGGCTGGTGATCGGGTACGTATTCGCTTCACGCGGGATTGGTCCCGCGATGTGGACGCATGCCGGAGGGGACTGCGCAATTCAACTGCTCGGTCCCCTGACTAGCTGAGGTGGCCATGACGCTGGACGCTGGCGGAAAATTTGCCGCCGTTGGATTCACCGTCAAATCCGGCTGGGCGGCCGCCGTCCTTGTGGGTGGTTCGACGAAGTCGCCGCGCGTGCTCGATAGCCGCAGGGTTGAACTGAGTGATCCCGCGATCCCCGACTCGCGACAGCCGTACCATGACGGCTTTGGTACGGCCCGCGCCGGCGGTCCCGAACTGTCTCGCCTGCTTGCATCGGTGAAGCAGTTCGGCAAAAAGTCGGTTACGACGGTTCTCAAGGAATACCAGGCAGGCGGTTTTCGGCTCTCGGGGACTGGCATGGTGGTGGGCAGTACCGTCGATCCGAACACGCTGGGAAACAGTCACGTGCGTATTCACGCGCTCGAAGGGCGTCTTTTCCGCGGCGTCATCGAGGATGTAACTGTCCGAAGGGGCCTCGAGTGCTCAATCTGGCGCGAGCGAGACCTGTACGGGTTCGCGGCTGGCGTCTTGAAACGCCCGGAACCAAAGCTCCGTGCCGAAATCGCTGAGCTGGGGCGAAGGACGTCGGGCCCATGGCGAGCCGAACAGAAAGCCGCGGGATTGGCCGCCTGGCTCGTTCTCGCGCATCGACACCAGGAATGAGTACACTCGCCTCTGCGATTCAGCTCTCCATCCTCGGGAGGACGTCACGATGAGCGCCACCGATCCACTGCTTGCACCGATCAAAGGATCCGTGCCCCGCGAAGTCGGCGGCGTGCAGATCGACGTCGGCCCCGCCGGCGACGCGCGTGTCAAGCGCTTGATCTACAAGCCCGGCTTCCGCTGGTCCACGCACATGAAAAGTCTCGTCGGCACCGACCTCTGCATGCACGGGCATGCGGGCTTTCTCGCGCGCGGTGAGATTCACATCGAGTATGCGGATGGCTGCGTGCGAGAATTCAAGGCGCCGCAAATCGTTGCGATTGAACCCGGCCACGACGGCTGGGTGGTCGGCAACGAGCCAGTCGTGCTGATCGAGTTTGATTTCGAGGGCGACACCGTCAGCCGTTTGGGGATGCCCGAGACTCACCACCACAGCTGACCGGTCTCATGCGACCGCGAACTGATTGTCCGGCGATACGCGTATGCCGATTTCCGATGACGCCACTCAGTTCCTGAACGTGGATCTCGACGTCTATTCGACGCGACCTCTCGAGCCTCTCGTGGCTGCGCTGGGAAAACGTGTGTTGGTTCACTACGTCGGCCGGGAGGGCAGGCGATATAGCGCCCACCTTTGCCTCGCAGGTGATAGCGAAAACCCTGATACCACCGCTCGAGCGCTTGCCAAGCTCGTCGAAAAACTGCCGAAGCACGCGCGACGGCTCTGGGACACCGCGAGCGCTCGCGAGTTCAACGTCGGCATCCAGGCCGGCCTGACGCCGCACGCGCACGAACTTCGAATCAGTCCGGCCACGCTCGAAATAATTGCCCGTCTCACAGGGCGAATCGTCGTGACGACCTACTCGCCGGAGCAGCGATAAGAGGAGTAATGGCATGAGTATGAAACGATGGCTTGGCTCTGGGCTGCTGATGGCCACCGCAGCTCTCTTCGTCGCGGCGTCGCTTTCTGCGATGAGCGCACTTCAGCCGACCCCTTCCACTGTTGCTGTGGACGCTGACGATCTCGGTGGCGTGGTGAGCGGCGCGAAGGGTCCGGAAGCCGGCGTCTGGGTCATCGCCGAAACCACGGACCTGCCGACCAAGTTCGCAAAAATCGCCGTCACCGATGATCAAGGCCGCTATTTGATTCCCGATCTGCCCAAGGCGACATACAGCGTCTGGGTTCGCGGCTACGGTCTCGTCGATTCGAAGAAGGCGACTGCCGCGCCGGGTAAGGCGCTGAACCTGACTGCGATCGCTGCGCCCGATGCCCGCGCGGCAGCCGAATATTACCCGGCCGGTTATTGGTTTTCATTGCTCCGCGTGCCCGACAAGAAGGAGTTTCCCGGCACCGGACCGTCGGGCAATGGCATCTCGCCAAACATGGAAACGCAGGCACAGTGGCTCCGCAGCCTGAAGTCTGGCGGTTGCTGGGCATGCCATCAACTGGGTAACAAAGCCACACGCGAAATTCCCGCCGCGCTTGGGACATTTCCTTCATCGGTGCATGCGTGGGAGCGACGCATTCAGTCGGGGCAGGCTGGAGGCAACATGCTCACCGGCTTGAATGCGCTTGGCCGCGAGCGTACGCTGGCCGCGTTTGCCGATTGGACCGATCGCATCGCCGCCGGCGCTGTGCCGCCGGCGCCTCCACGCCCCCAGGGTCTCGAACGGAACGTGGTCATCACGATGTGGGACTGGGCGGATCCGATCGCGTATCTGCACGACGTTGTCTCGACCGACCGCCGCAATCCAACAGTAAACGCCAACGGCCCGGTGTACGGTGCGCTCGAACTGAGTGCCGACTACTTGCCCGTGCTCGATCCCGTTCGCCATGCCAAGAGTCAGGTACCGCTGACGGTGCGCGATCCCAATACACCGCCGACCTCTCCGAAGATGCCGGCGCCGTCGCCGTATTGGGGCAGCGAGGTGATCTGGACCAGCCGGAACAACGTGCACAATCCGATGTTCGACGAGCTGGGCCGCATGTGGATCACGTCTGCAGTCCGGCCTCCCGACAATCCAGACTATTGCAAGGCGGGATCGAGCCATCCGTCGGCGAAGTTGTTTCCGATCGAGCGATCGACTCGCCATCTTGCGATGTGGGACCCCAAGAGCAAGAAGCTCACGCACATCAGCACGTGCTTCGGTACGCATCACTTGATGTTTGCCGAGGATGCGAACCAGACCCTGTGGACGAGCGGCGGCGGGCAGGTGGTGGGCTGGTTGAACCGGAAGCTGTTCGAGGAAACCGGCGACGAGGTCAAATCGCAGGGCTGGACTGCACTCATCCTCGACACGAACGGGAACGGGAAGCGTGACGCGTCCGTGGAGCCTGACGCGCCGCTCGATCCCATCAAGGACAAGCGATATGGAGGAGGATTTTACGCCGTCGCGCCCGCGCCCGACGGATCGGTGTGGGGCACGCAGCTCGGATATCCCGGCGCCGTCATCCGGTTGAATCCGGGATCGAACCCGCCGGAGACAGCCCTCGCCGAGGTGTACGAGCCACCCTTCAACGATCCCAAGAATCCGGGATTCTCTCCTCGCGGCGGTGATGTCGATCGGGACGGTGTGTATTGGACCGCGTTGGCCAGCGGCCATCTCGCGAGTTTCGATCGCCGGAAATGCAAAGGACCCCTCAACGGACCTAAGGCCACGGGCCAACATTGCCCGGAGGGTTGGACGCTGTACGCCGAGCCGTTGCCGCAGATGACCGGCGTGACCGATCCCGGCAGCGCAGAAGGCAGCTACTACACATGGGTGGATCAGTTCGACACGTTAGGGCTGGGTCGTAACATCCCGATCAACACGGGCAATGCGTCCGAGGCGCTGCTGGCGCTGAAGGACGGGAAGTGGGTGGTACTGCGAGTGCCGTATCCGCTCGGCTTCTACACCAAATGGATGGACGGGCGCATCGACGATCCGAAAGGTGGATGGAAGGGCAGGGGGCTGTGGGCAACGGTCAGCACGCGTGCACCGTTCCATATGGAAGGCGGAAAAGGAACGACCAGCAAAGTGATCAAAGTGCAGGTGCGTCCCGATCCGCTGGCGCGTTGACGGCCTCCAGTGCCCGCTCGCCAGTCCCTGGTTGCCGGTGCCCGGTTGTCCGGTGGGTGAGACGAACTTGAGGTGCCAGCGACCGCGGTGAAGATTCTGCTCTTCGGCGCGACGGGAACGGCCGGTGGCAGCGTGCTGCGTGTGTGTCTTTCGACGCCAGAAGTCACCGCACTGCGGGCCGTTGTGCGCCGTCCTCCGCTCGTGTCGCATGACAAGCTCCACGTGGTGGTTCATGCCGACTTTCTGGACTACACGGCGATCGAGTCGGCATTTGTGGACGTAGATGCCTGCTTCTTCTGTCTTGGGATTTCGGTATCGCAGGTGTCGGGCGAGGCGGAGTATCGGACTATCACCAGAGACTTCGCCGTGGCGGCAGCAAGAATGCTGCGAGCGCACAGTCCCAGCGCGGTGTTTCACTACATCAGCGGTCAGGGCGCCGCGCTGGACAGCCGGTTCATGTGGGCCCGCGTCAAGGCAGAGGCCGAAAGCGAACTGATCAATCTGGTTGACGCGGTGTGCTGGCGGCCCGCTTTCATCGACGGCGCGGCTTCAGCGAGTGCGCCGCGGCTGTATCAGTGGCTGCGGCCGGCGTTCCGTGTGCTGAAGCCGTTTCGCACCGTGTACGTCAGCGGTGAGGACATCGGCCGTGCGATGCTGCAAGCGACGAAGGATGGAATCCGCGGGCGCGTGATCGACAATGCGGAGCTCCGTGACGCTGCCGATCGCTGGCGAGCGGCGGTTCGGGTGTGATCTACGGTGCGGAGCGGCTGGGTTGCTGATACAGGCCCATCACATTTCCACCTGGGTCGCGGAATCTGGCCGTGATCTCCGGTGCGTCCATGCCGATCGGTTGCACGATCTCGCCCCCGGCAGCCTTGACCGCCTCGATCGTGGCAGCCGCGTCGTCCACCATGATGTAGAACAGCAAGCCCGGGCTGGAAGGTGACCGCCCGGTGACCCAGGTGCCACTCACCTCGCCTGTCGTGTCGTCGAACGCTGTACTCCCGTCGCCACGTTGTCGGACTCGCCAGCCAAAAACCTTCGCATAGAAATCGGCCGATCGTCGAATATCGGTCGTTGGAATCTCGAGATAGCAGATCTTGCCATTAGCCAGAGTCGGAGCCATCGACGGATCCTCGTGTGCGACCTATCGTCGCGACGTCTGCGCTTGCCTGTCGATCAGCACTACTTCCTGTCCGTCAATCGGCAGCGCTACGTCAGATGATACATCTCGAATCACTTTCACGAGCTTCGCGCCTTCGCCGCTCGACGGATCCAGCATCAGCACGTTGTTGTGCGCATCGCGGCTGACCGGCACGAACGATACGCGTTGCAGACGCTTGTCCTGGATGACCGCTCGAACGACCAGTCCATCCTTTGAATCCTCGTACCCCGGCTGATCGAAGGCCGAATGCCCGATCGCGTACAAGATTGGTTTGCCTTTGTAGATTTCAACGCCCTGAACCGTGTGTGTGCCATGACCGAAAACAAGATCGGCACCGCTGTCAAGCGCCACCCGAGCAAACTGCTTTTGATACTCCTCGGCTTTCGTCCGGTCAGGACGCGGTGCGCCGGCTGGCCGCGGCGGCTGCCGGCCGAATTGAACCGGCGTCGCTCCATCACGATTGTGATGTGACACCACGACGATGTCGGCTTGTGAGCGCAGCCGGCGAACGTCGTTGCGCAGCCGTTCGAGATCGGCCACCTCGATCGTGATGCCATCTCTCGACGTGATCCGCGCGACCCCAGCGGTGCTCGCCGTGGCAAGCTGCTCATCTGCGCGGTACCAGCGAGCCGTGTACTGCAGGAAACCAACCTTGACGCCTTTGCGCTCGAGGATCGCCGGTCGATGTGCTTCGTCGAGGTTATTGCCCGCGCCCACGTGTGCAATCCCGTTCGCGTCGAGGAGCTTCACGGTCTGCAGAATGTGGTTTCTGCCGTACGCGACGTTGTTGGCGACGCCGACGACGTCCACGTTTGCAGACTTGAGTGCCAGGACACCTCCGGGACCAGGATTCGTCCATCCCTTCTTGTCCGGAATGTCCCCCTCAGGTCCCTGAGACTTCACCAGCACGCCCTCGAGGTTGGCGTAGACGAGATCTGCAACGTTCAGCGTCTCGCGTACATTGACGAAGGCAGTCGTCGGGTCCGCACGCCGCTCGTGGACCTGAATGTCGCCGATGATGAGCAGTGACACGGCGTTGTCGCCGTACTTGCCGCTCCACTTCCAGGGAGCGTCGGCCGCTGCCGGCTCTGACCGATCGGCGGCGAGTGGAAGGGTGAAACTGACGGCCAGGCATGCGACGACTAGCGAAACCTGCGAGATACGTCTCTTCATCGGCCCCTCCATCGGCTGCCTCAGCCATCGATTCCGGTGCAGAAAGAGTAGCGTATTCGAGCGTCCAATCGCGCGTTCCCCGAGTAACATGCCGCCCTTCCATGCGGGAGAGATAGGTAATCAAGGACTGCCAATCATGGCGATTCGAATCGTGCGCCTCGGTAGGCCTCGCACGAAAAATGAGGGCTTACGCATCGGAACCGTCCGGCGTCCACCTCGTGGCGTCTCGAAGGATGACTTCGGAACGCGCGACTACTACGACGTATGGCTGCCCGAGCTTGCGCCGAGCGCTGAAGTGGTCTCCGCGGCGATGGCGGCGCCATGGACCGACGGGCGGTGGCGGCAGTTCACCCGGGCGTATCGGCGCGAGATGCAGACGCCGGAAGCACGCCATCTCATTGCGATGCTGGCCGCACTCTCTCATCAGACCAACTTGTCGGTCGGCTGCTACTGCGAGAACGCCGAGCGGTGTCACCGCAGCCTTTTGCGCGAGCTGTTGGTTGCCGCTGGTGCGCACATCATCACCGACTAGCCCTCGGGCGACCGACCGTGTTGCGCATTCAGAGCTACCATAGGTGCCCGCAATGACCGGCACACAGTTTGGCGTTTATCGTATTCGGTCGCTGCTCGGCTCAGGCGGTATGGGCGAGGTGTATCGGGCCGAGGACACACGACTGGGGCGTGAGGTTGCGATCAAGTTCCTGCCGCAAGCCTTCACGAGCGATCCCGATCGGCTGGCGCGGTTCGAGCGCGAAGCTCGCGTACTCGCCTCGCTCAATCACCCTAACATAGCCGCGATTCACGGCATCGAGGAGGCTCCTTCGACTGTCGAAGGACCGACCGTCCGGGCGCTGGTGCTCGAACTGGTCGAAGGTCAGACGCTCAGCGAGCGAATTGAAGCCGGCCTGACCATCACAGATGCTCTCGTGATTGCCCGTCAGATCGTCGAGGCGCTCGATGGCGCACACGAGAAGGGAATCGTGCACCGCGATCTGAAGCCGGCCAACATCAAGATCACCCCGGACGGTGTGGTGAAGGTTCTGGATTTCGGGCTCGCGAAACCAGCGACGGCCTACGACGGCGTCTCAGACGTGTCGAAATCGCCCACTGCGATGGCGCCTATGACGCTGAATGGTGCGCTGCTTGGTACGGCGGCATATATGAGCCCGGAGCAAGCGCGAAGCAAGCCAGTCGACAAACGAACGGACATCTGGGCTTTCGGGTGTGTGCTCTTCGAGATGCTCACCAAGCGCGTGGCGTTTGGCGGCGGGACGGTTCCCGATATCGTCGCCGCGATTCTGGAGCGTGAGCCGAACTGGCAACTCTTGCCACAACGAACTCCCGCTTCGGTGCGCACGCTGTTGGCGCGATGCCTCGAAAAGGATGTCAAACGTCGGCTACGGGACATTGCGGATGCGCTCCCGGAGTTGGACGGAACGACGACGTCGTTAATTGAACCAGGCGTCAGTGCGCCGCCACGCGCGCCTGGGGTTTTCGGAGTCGTTCCCTGGCTGATTGCCGGGGCCGCGCTCATAGCCGCGGTCGTGATGTTCTTGCGACCTCTGTCAACCGGCTTTGAGCCACAACCTACGCGACGGTTTTCGATCGTCGCGCCTCTAGGCATGATCCTGACGCCGCGAGACGCCAGTGCACAGCCGCAGTTTGTTCTCTCGCCGGACGGCAGCCGGATAGCGTACGTCGCCGCTCGACGAGGCGAGGATCCGCGGCTGTGGGTACAGATCCTGGAGTCGTCCGCCGTTCAGGCAGTGCAGGGCAGCGAGGACGCGCTCGGGCCGTTCTGGTCGTACGACGGCCGAAGCTTGGCGTTCTTCGCGCGCGGGAAGTTGAAGAAAGTGGCGCTTGATGGGGGCCCTCCCCAGGATCTCGCTGACGTCGTACCCGATGTGAACGGCGGAACCTGGAATCAGGACGACATCATCGTGTTTGGCGGCCCTCCTGGTTCCGGCCTGTTGCGCGTGTCGGCCAATGGCGGCCCCGTCGCAGTCGCAGCAGCGCTCGATGCGAGCCGACGCGAGACCGGCCACAGGTGGCCGCAATTTCTTCCCGATGGCCGTCGCTTCCTCTTCTACGTACGCAGCAGCAGTCCGGAGACCAGTGGTGTGTACATCGGCTCGCTGGAGGATCAGTCGAAGACGCAGGTGCTGACGTCTATTGCGAATGCGCTGTTTTCGTCGAGCGGCCATTTGCTCTTCGAGCAGAACGGAACACTCGCGGCGCAGAGCTTCGACGCGGCGACGGGCAAGTTAACTGGTGCGCCCTTTTCGCTCGGAGACTCGATTCGCGGCAACATGGGTTCTGCGTATCTGCCCTTGTCGCTGTCGCGCGATGGCACTCTGGCGTACTGGGTCGGTGAGTTCACCCAGACCGAGCTTCTGTGGATTGACCGCAGCGGCCGACCGTTGGGAAGAGTCGGCACATCAACTGCCGCGGGGAACCCTTCGCTATCGCCGGATGCCACGCGATTACTGATTACTGAGCCCGTTCCAGGAACCGTCAATACCATGGACTTGTGGCGTCTGGACCTTACGACGGGTGTGAGATCGCGGTTGACGTTTTCCGGCCTGGGCCGCTTCGGCATTTGGTCAGCCGACGGACGATCTGTGCTGTTCAGCACACTCGTTCAACTTTTCGAGAAGCCATCGGCCGGTGGTAACGACACGCCAATCACTGGCACCGGCAATCACTACGCAATTTTTCCAGAGGCCATCTCGAGGGATGGCACGTGGCTGCTGTACACAGCGACGGGAGAGACCGGATGGGATGTGTGGGGTCTCAGCCTCAACGATCGCAAGGCTCGGCCGATTGTCGAAGCCCCCGCCAGCCAAGTGCAAGCGAGCCTCTCGCCGGACGGACGTTGGCTGGCATACGCCTCCGACGAGACGGGTAGTTGGGAAGTGTACGCACAGCCTTTTCCCGCAGGCGCAGGGAAGTGGCAGGTCTCAGCGGGTGGTGGCTCGCAACCCAGATGGCGCGGCGATGGAAGGGAGATTTACTACGTCAATCGCGAAGGCCAGCTCCAACGTTTTCTGATCAACAGTCCACTGACCGATTCGGATCCCACGAGAATTACGATTGTGCTGAACTGGCAAGGACAGCAGGGCACGCGCACACAGTGACCTAGCGATCGATTGCCGCCAGTGCGCGCCCGAGTGACTCATCCTGATGCGGGAGAACCGTGCGCAGGTCCAGGAGCACGCGATCTGATTCGATCCGCGCGATGACAGGCGGGTCCAAGGCGCGCAGGCGCTGTTCGAGCGCCACAGTGGAGAAGCCGGGTAGCTCCGCGGCTATCAACACCGTCGGAAGCTCCACACCCGGTGCGCTGCCGCCGCCGATGGCGGAGGCGCCGCTCACTAGGGCGATCTTCCAGCCTGCGCCATGCAGGTGCTCCGCCAACGCTGCGGCTCGAGCTTCGATCGTTTCGACCGACGCCTGAATCATGCTCGCGACGGGCACCGTTTCCCCCGCGCGACCAGCGGCGTATTCGATCAGCGTTCCTTCCAAAGCGGCCAGCGTGAGCTTGTCCACGCGCAACGCGCGCATGAGGGGGTGTGTCTGGAGCGTGCGCACAAGGTCCTGCCGACCCACGACGATGCCGGCCTGCGGCCCACCCAGCAGCTTGTCGCTGCTGAAGCAGACGAGATCCACGCCAGCTCCGACAGACGCCTGCACAGACGGCTCCCACGCCATCGACTCGAGAAGGCATCCGCTCCCGAGGTCCTCGACGAGAGGAATTTGTGCATTGCGGGCTTCTTTCAGAAGCGCGTCGAGGGCCGGTCGCTCTGTGAAGCCTTCGATGCGGAAATTCGACGGATGCACCCGCAGCAGCAACGCCGTCCGCGGCCCGATTGCGGCTCGATAGTCAGCCGCACGCGTGCGATTGGTCGTCCCGACTTCTCGCAGGATCGCGCCCGATTGCGCCATGACGTCCGGCACGCGAAATCCGCCGCCGATTTCCACGAGTTCTCCGCGCGACACCACGACTTCGCGGCCGGAGGCGAGCGCCGCCAGAATCAGCATCGTCGCGGCTGCATTGTTGTTGACGACCAGTGCGGCTTCAGCGCCGGTGAGAGAAGTCAGGAGTGATGCGGCATGCGCATGTCTCGAACCCCGACCCCCGTGGTCGATGTCGTATTCGAGATTGGAATAGCCCTCTGCTATTTGCTGGATACGAACCAGGGCCGTGTGCGACAGCGGCGCACGCCCGAGATTGGTGTGGATGATGACGCCGGTGGCATTGATGACCGGTCGGAGCGATCCGCGAAACTGACGGGCGAGCCGTTGCGCCGCTCCTGCCTCGATTCGTGCCGCGGCGACTTCGGCTTCGATTGGCAGATCCCCGAGGTCGTCGCTTAACGCGATAGCCCCCCGCAGGTCTGCGGCCGCCTCTCTCAGCGCAGCTGTTGTGGCTGCCACCCCATGATCGCGCTCGAGCGCCACGACGCGCGGCCGATGCCGAAGCTGCTCAATCGAGGGGATCACGCGAAAATCGGGCACAGGACAATTCTAGGGTGCCTGGGGTGCCTGGGGTGCCTAAAGTGCCTAGGCACCCTAGGCACTTTAGGCACTCTGCGTTACGATCGCTTCCTTCATGGCGATTGAGCGGCAGACCCGTCCTCTTGAACGCTTTTGGCCGTACGCCGAGCATTCCGAAGAGCCGACCCCGGAGGAGTTGGCGGCGCTCGATCCCGATTTGCACGCCGCATTGTTTGGCGCGCGCGATATTCCGTTTTCCATCACGCTCGTGTTCTCGCGCTTCGACGGCGACGAGTATGCGCGGGCCGTGGACATGGCGCGCAAGTCGGCGGAGTATCGCGAGGTGGGATCGGGCGCCGAGTTTCGTCATCGGGCTCGCTATTTTTCCCGCGATGCACTCCAGCTGCGGGATCTGTTTCACATCGTCGGAGGTCAGCAAGGTACTGAAGTGCTGATCGATGATCGCCCCGTTCCGTACGCGCGAGAGCTCTGGCTGCCGCTGTTCTGGCTGCTGCTGCTTCGCTAGTTGTATTTGGAGCGTGGGATGGACGTAAGCGGGACCCGGCGCCGGGGTGTGCCGGCGCCGGGCAAGTCAAGCGGTCAGATCCGGACGACGTTCCCGGCCTGTGGACCCTTGGGGCCGTCGACGATTTCGAACTCGACATTCTGTCCCTCTTCGAGAGACCGGAAGCCCGAGCCCTGGATTGCCGAGTAGTGCACGAAGACGTCGCTGCCGCCCTCGCGTTCGATGAACCCGTACCCCTTAGCGTTGTTGAACCACTTGACCTTGCCTGTGATGCGCATCGTTTCTTCTTCCTGGCTTGCTGGTGGCACTGCCACCAGACCTTTCTCTCACTCGGTCCACCGACTGATGAACCGGACTCCGAACAATAAAAAAAGGCCGCACATGCGGCCTTTCTCGGGTCCCGAAAAGCTGGACCGCTCGGGGATGATACTGGCCCAGCCGTAGAGTGTCAATTGCGTCGTAGCCAAAAAGATCTCGGGAATACACAGTTTCGCGTTTAATTCGCTGATTGCGTCGGAGGTGTCATGTCATGCGCCGCGCCATTTTGAGTGTGTCTGACAAGTCGGGATTGATTGAATTTGCACGCGGTCTTTCCGCGAGAAATTTCGAGCTTGTCTCGACTGGCGGCACGGCGAAAACCCTTGCCGACGCCGGACTGAAGGTCACGAACGTGTCCGACGTGACAGGGTTTCCCGAAATGATGGATGGCCGCGTCAAGACGCTGCACCCCAAAATTCACGGCGGCATCCTGGCACGCCGGTCACAAGCGGAAGACCTGGAGGCAGCACGCGCGCACGACATTGGTCTGGTCGACATCGTGTGCGTGAACCTTTATCCCTTTGTGGAAACCGCTGCGAAGCCGGGCATTGCTTTCGATCACCTGATCGAACAGATCGACATCGGCGGCCCCAGTCTGATCCGTGCCGCGGCGAAGAACTTTCACGATGTGCTGGTTGTCGTGAGGCCGATGGACTATACCAGTGTCCTGGCAGAGCTCGATCGCGAGGGAGGACCTCGGCTGGAGTTCCGCTTCGATCTTGCGCGACGGGCATTTGGGCATACCGGTGCCTACGACAGCGCCATTGCCTCCACGCTCGAGGAAGTACAAGTGGATGGCACTGGCTTCAACCGACAGCATGGGAGGAGGGCGTTTGCACCGCCCCAGCTCACCGTCACTGCTCACAAGATCCGCGATCTGCGATACGGGGAGAACCCACACCAATCGGCCGCGTGGTACGCCATCGATCCCCCCGCCGCGATGGGTGCGCCGGGCCTAGTACAGGGCAAGGAACTGTCGTTCACCAATCTCCTCGACCTCGACGCTGCCGCACGTATCGTCCTTGAGTTCGACGAGCCGGCGGCTTGTGTCATCAAGCACACAAACCCGTGTGGGGCGGCGACCGGTGAGGACATCACGACGGCGTATACGCGGGCACGCGACGCGGATTCGCTGGCTGCCTTTGGCGGAATTGTTGGCCTCAATCGGTCGATCGATGAGCCGACGGCAACCGCAATCGTTTCCACGTTCATCGAAGCCGTCATCGCCCCGGCCGTTCTTCCCGAGGCGACGCCCATCCTGCAGACCAAGGGCAACATGCGGGTTGTGACGGCTGATTTCGGTTCGCTGGCGGGCGCCGGCGTCCACACGAGTGAGATGCGCTCGATTCTTGGTGCGCTGCTCGTGCAGCAGCGTGACGAGGTGATTGAAGCGCGAGTGCCGTGGCCCACCGACGAACTCAAGGTGGTGACCCGGCGCGAACCCACCCATGGGGAGTGGCACGCGCTGCGCTTTGCGTGGCGGGTGATGGCGCACGTCAAATCCAATACCGTCATCTTCACCACCGAATACCAGACGCGTGCGATTGGCGCCGGACAAATGAGTCGTGTGGACGCGGTCAAGGTCGCAACCATGAAGGCTGCGGGATGGGCTGCAGCGCCGATCAAACCGTTAGCGAACACCGTCGCGGCGTCTGACGCGTTTTTTCCATTCAGGGATGGCCTTGACGCCGTGGCCGCGGCGGGCGCGACGGCCGTCATTCAACCCGGTGGATCGGTGAGAGACGAAGAGGTGATTGCGGCCGCGGACGAACATGGCCTGGCCATGGTGTTCACCGGCCGGCGACACTTCAGGCATTGATCGCGGGACTAAAGTCCCGCGCCACATGCCGCAAGGAGCTCGGTCGGCGTGACTGTGGCCGGACCAAACTTGCCCACGACGATTCCTGCGGCCTCATTTGCGAGATGCGCGGCTTCGACGATCGCAGCGCCGGCGGCAATCGCGAGCGCGAGACTTGCGACGACGGTGTCACCGGCGCCGGTCACGTCTGATACTTCGCGCGCCGAAGCCGGAAGGTGACCTTCGACACCGTCGCCCGCGAGCCACATGCCTTGCTCACCGCGGGTGATCAGAACGCCCGCACAGCGGGCGCGCTCACGAAGAATCGTCGCGGCCTGACGTGCGTCTTCCTCCGACCGGATTCGCAGATGCGTCGCTGTCTCGGCCTCGTAATGGTTCGGCGTCACCAGCGTCGCCCCCGCGTAGTAGTCCAAGTGCGGGATCTTCGGATCCACCAGCACGGGAATGCCACGCTGCTGACCAGCAGCGACGACGGCCGTCATCACTCGTCGCGAGACGACGCCCTTCAGGTAGTCAGAGACGACGATCGCGTCAGCCTGTGCCGCTCGAGCGCTCACCTGGCTGATCACGGCATCCTCGACCCGTTCAACCGCCGGATCGTCCGTTTCGTAATCGACGCGGGCGACCTGCTGATTGCGTGTCGTCACGATGCGGACTTTGGCGGTCGTGCGTCGCTTCTCGTCCGTGATGAGCGCGTGCGCTCCGATGTCCGAGGCAGTGAGCAGCTCGACGAGGCGCGTGGCCGCGGCATCCGCGCCGATCAGCCCAACCAGGTCGACGCCCGCGCCGAGCGCGCGCACATTCAGTGCAACGTTGGCGGCTCCGCCCGCACGATACTCGTCGCGGTCGAACGACACCACCGGCACAGGCGCCTCGGGTGAAATCCGGCTGACGCGACCGACGATGAACTGATCGATCATGACGTCGCCGATCACCAGCACGCGACACCTGGCCATGCGATCGACGATGGCCCGGGCGCGAGCCGGCGCCAACGGCGGCAGAGTCACTCAGGAAGGCCTCCGTCACGTTCCGCCGCAAACGGCAGCGTGACGAGGATCAGGAACAGCATCAGGAATTCGGAATCCCCGAAGTTGTATTCGAACATTCCGGCAGTGAGCATTGCGGCGATCGCGCCAAGTGCCGTCGCTGCGAGCACGCGATGCCGGCTGCGTTGGAACAGCTTGCGAAGGTCCAGCACCGCTGAGCTGACGCACCACAGCCACATCAGCAGCGCCGGGATTCCCCGCTCGGCGGCGATCTGCATCGGCACGTTGTGAAGGTGCAGGTTATGCTCCTGCACTGCGCCTGGCACTCGATAGTCGGGATACACGCGGCCAACCATCTCCGGACCGACGCCAGTCAAAGGATAGTCCTTTACGATTGCGGCGCCAGCCTGCAGCATGGCGATACGGTCGCGGCTGGTGGGGTCCGACAGGTCGAACGTCGAGTAGATGCGGTCGGTCAGTGCCGCTGGAGATATCGCGATGACCGCAGCCGTAATGATCGGCAAAAGGGCAACCAGCCGGAGGTCGCGCAAGAGGAGCAGCACGCCGACGCCCGCTGCCACGCCAACCATGGCGCTGCGTGTGAAAGACAACATCAGCGCGGCGACCAGCGCGGGCATGACGACAGCAGCCCACGTCCGATCGCGCGAGTCGTGCAACAGTCGTCCAACGGCCGCGCAGATCACCAGCATCAGCGTGCCCGAATACGTCATCCAGTGCGACAGCGTCCCCTGCGGCCGTCGCCCGAGGTCGTAGTTCAAAATCGCGTACTGCACGATACCGACAATGGCGCTGATGGCGCCAATCGTGACAATCACCGCGAGGATGGTGCGGGCGCGCGCACCGCGAGCGAAGTCATATACGACTGGGATGAGCAAGAAGAGGAAGAGTTGTTTGCAGTCGGTCACGCTGACGATTGGATCGCGCGAGAACCCGGCCGAAAGCAGCGTCAGTGCGGAATAGCCGACGAGCGGCCAGAAAAATGCCGGCGCGTCCAGGCGCTCACGACGGATCAGGTGCGAGGCAAACCAGCACAGCGCCGCCACGCCGAGAAGAATCTGCGCAACCGCGATCGACAGTTGCGCCGCCGCGACCAGACCGACGAGCGACACGAGGCCGATTTGCTCGAGGCGATCGCGGGGCGCGGCGCCGGCCGTGAGGGTCAGAGTCGTCATGCTGAATGATCGTAAGTGAGCAGTTGTTCTGCCGCCGCCAGCACCTGGTCCGGTCCCACGCGTGTCAGACACCTGAAATCGCCGGGCTCGCAGTATCGCTGATGACATGGCCGGCAGGGCAGCGGTCCGCCGTCAATCGCAATCGCGGGCGCACTGGCCACTCGCCACGGCATCGATCGTTCTGGAAGCGTCGGTCCGAACAGCGCGACCACCGGTACGGCGGTCGTCGCCGCGATGTGGAGCGGACCGCTGTCGCCTCCGATAAACAGCGCCGCTCGACCTGCGAGACTTCTCAACTCGGACAAATCGAATTCCCCACAACGCACGATGCGAGATCCACTCTGTCCTGCCAGATCTTGCGCCGCGGCGGCAATCGAATCGGCCGCGCCGCTCTCTGAAGGACCTGACGTGATGATAATCCGCCGTGAAGACTCCTCGCGAGCGAGCCCGGCGGCAACGGTCACGAAGTGCTCCGCGGGCCATCGCCGGAAGGGGTTGCCGGCGCTCACGTGCATCACAACGATCTCGGCATCGTCCTGGATGCCCGCAGCGGCGAGCCGCTTCCGGACTTCGGCGGTAGCGTGTGGATCCTCTGGCATCTCGACTGGCGAGTGTCCCGGCTCTTGCGGAGCGATGCCGAGCGGTGTCAGAAGCTCCCATTGATTCAGCACGGAATGACGTGGAGGTACCAGCGCGCGTGACCAGGGAAGGCTTTGTGTGTACGCCCAGGCGCGACCTGGCAGGCAGTAGCCGATTCGTTGATTGGCGCCCGTCGCGCGTGTCAGCCAGGCGCTGCGCGGGCCGCCGTGAAAGTCGATCACGAGATCGAAGCCGGCACGGCGGAGGCGCCGTGCAAGCCTGAGGTCGTACACGACCCGTCGCAGTCCTCGCGGGCGCTCTGCGATGATGACCTCGTCGATGTGAGTGTTGTGTCGAACGACCGGTTCGGCGGCCCGCTCGACGAGATACGAAATGCGGGCGTGTGGGAAGCGCCGACGAAGAGCCGTCACGGCAGGTGTCGTGAACACGACATCGCCGATCGAGCGCAGCCGGAGGAGCAGAATCTTCATCCCTCGACTCGGCTCGCCCCTCGACCCCGCTCGGGGCGACCCTGAGCTCGCCGAAGGGTCGGAGTGACCCTGACCATTTGTCGAAAGGTCAGGGCTCGACCGTGGCCTCTTCAATCAGCATCACTGGGATGTCGTCTTTAATGGGATACACACGATTGCACTGCCCGCATTTGAGCCCAGTGCCGTCGTTGACGAGCTTCACAGGCGTTTTGCAGGCCGGACACGCGAGAATTTTCAGCAGTTCCGGATCGACGGCCATACTCGCAACTATAACCGCTGAACCCCTGAACCCCTGAACCCCTGAACCGGTAATATTTCAGTCTATGGGTCGCCTTGTTCTCGTGGTCGCTCTGTTTTCCCTGTGTGGAGGGCCGGCGTTGGCTCAGTTGCCGCCGGCTGCGCCAACTGCCGGCACGCCGAAGGCACAGGCCTCGTTCGAGTTTTTGCTTGCTCGGCGGCTCGAATCTCAGGGTGACACAGTGGGCGCACTCGAGGCCCTCAAGCGTGCGCAGGCGCTCGACCCGCAATCGGCAGAGATCCTTGCAGAGACCGCCGGACTCTTTGCCCGTCAGAACAAGGGCCCGGAAGCCATGGAAGCTGCTGAGCGTGCTTTGAAGATCGATCCCAGGAATAGCGAAGCCAATCGTCTGCTCGGCCTTCTGTTTGCGGCATGGAGTGACGGCGGTGTGCCACCACCGCCCGGACGAACACCAGCGCAACTTCGCGAAGCAGCGATTGATCACCTCACGCGGATTCTCGACACGCCCGCAGTTGCCACCGATCTCAATCTTCAACTGACGCTCGCCCGGCTTCAGTTCCGCGCGGGGCGTGCCGACCGCGCAGTGCCAATCCTCGAAAACATCGTGGCGCAGGCACCGTTTGCGACCGAGCCCTACACGCTGCTCGCTGAGGCGCGACTATCGCTTGGCCGCGTCGATGCAGCCATCGACGCCCTTCAACGGGCGGCCGAGTTGAACCCGCGGCACTATGTCAGCTTGGCCGAATTGTACGAACGTCAGGGGCGCTGGGCCGCAGCAGCGACTGCGTATGAGCAGGCCGTTAAAAACAGCCGCGGCGCAAGTCGTGATGTGCGCCTGCGATGGGCCGCGGCGCTCCTCAATCTGCCAGACGGCCAGGGCGCTGCCAAGGCACGTGACACGCTGAAAGATTTTCTCAGCACGAACCCGCAGGACGCGCGTGGCCTGTTTCTGTTGTCGAGCGCTAATCTGCAGACGGGAGATTTCGCCGCGGCGGAAGAGGTGGCCCGCAGGCTTCTCGCGCTCGATCCGACGAGTATTCCGGCGATGCGCGCGCTCTCGGCCGCGCTCGTGGGACGCGGAGAGTACCGTGCGGTTGTTGCCCTGCTGACACCGTTTTCGAAAAACCTCACAGTTCACTCCAAGGGTCGCGAGAGCGAAGCTGCGCTACTTCTCGCGCAATTGGCCCATGCGCAATCGGAGCTTGGCGAGCACGAGTCGGCGATCGCGTCTTTGACGGCCGCCATCGCCAGCGATCCGCTGAGCGCGCCCGCACTCAACTCGCTCGGCTACACGCTCGCGGAACGAGGTGAGCGCCTGCCAGAAGCCGTGAGCTTCATCCAGCGTGCGCTCAAAGTCGAGCCTGACAATCCGTCGTATCTCGACAGCCTCGGCTGGGCGTTGTTCAAACAGGGCCGCCCCGAGGAAGCCGAACCGCACCTGCGGAAGGCCGCCGATGCATTGCCGGGGGCAATCGGTCATCCAGGATCACTTCGGCGACGTGCTGGCGCGAAGGGGCAAGTTCACCGAGGCCATCGGGGCATGGGAACGTGCGCTGTCCGGCGACGGCGCCGACATCGACCGGCCAACCATCGAGAAAAAAATCAGGGACGCCAAAGGGCGACAGCGGTGACGCGCTGGATCCTCGCTGTTGGTTGCAGCGTGGCGCTCGGCGCATGCGCTGCGCGAGCGCCGGTCCGGCCTGCAGGTGCCGCGACGCCGGATCCAACGGCCCTTGAAGCCTTCACGCAGGCGACCAAGCAGTGCGTCGGTCTCAGGACAGTTACGGCCGAACTTCGGCTCTCAGGCCGTGCGGGAGCCGAACGGATCCGCGGCACGTTGATTACCGGACTGAGCACACCCGCCGCTCTGCGATTCGAGGCGGTGGCGCCGTTTGGTCCTCCGATCTTCATTCTTGCCGGCCGAGATAACCGTGCAACCCTGCTCTTGCCGCGCGACACGCGCGTGCTCCCGGATGCCGACGTTTCTCAGTTACTCGAACGACTCACCGGCCTGGCGTTGGCGGCCGATGACATTCGGTTGATTCTCACGGGCTGTCTCGTCGAACGCGCGACACCGACCGACGGCCGTTCCTGGCCCAATGGATGGCGTGCAGCGACTCTCGGCACAGGCACCGTTGCGTACATGCAGCAACGAAACGGCATGACGGTAATTGTCGCGGCCGATCACGGCGCATGGCGCGTTGACTACGCGAATCATCAGAACGGCTTCCCTCGGACGGTTCGCATCCGCAGCGCTCCGCCGTCTGGTGAGTCGCCCGACGCGCGCAACGCCATCGCCGTCGATATCACAGCGGCGCTCGAGCAGCTCGAAGTCAATACCACGATTGACGAGAAAGCGTTCACAGTCGATGTCCCAGCCGGAGCGATCCCCATCACGCTTGACGACCTCCGCGCCGTCGCTCCACTACGCGGATCGAACTAGCGCGATGCCGCTTCAGTCGCTCGTTCTTCCCGCCTAC
This sequence comes from uncultured Acidobacteriota bacterium, assembly GCA_963846425.1. Classification (GTDB taxonomy): domain Bacteria; phylum Acidobacteriota; class Vicinamibacteria; order Vicinamibacterales; family UBA2999; genus JACCSI01. The sequence continues at coordinate 2,755,696 of CAWJVW010000005.1, forward strand.
GCCAAGATCAATGTCGATCTTCGCATTCTGGGAATGCGGCCCGATGGTTTCCACAACCTGCGGACCGTCTTTCAATCCCTGGCGCTGCACGACGTGCTGACCTTCACGCTGCGAAAGGGCCCGTTCCTGATCGAGTGTGACGACCCGGCGCTACCAACCGATCGGCGCAACCTCATATGGAAGGCTGCATCACTCTTATGGCGGACCGTAGGACGACGACGCGGTGAAACGCCGCGCGACGTGACCGTCGCGCTGCGCAAGCTCGTCCCGCCGCTGGCAGGCCTCGGTGGCGGCAGCGCCGATGCGGCGATGACGCTGCTGGGGCTGTCGCGCATATGGGACCTCGACGTGGACCTTCCGACATTGAGCCGGCTGGCATCGCGAGTCGGCGCAGACGTTCCGTTTTTTCTCGTCGGCGGCACCGCCCTCGGACTCGGTCGAGGCGACGACATCTATCCGTTGACCGACCTCCCACGCACGTATGTCGTGGTCGTGCGTCCGCAGTTCGGTGTGTCAACCGTCGAGGCCTACGGCTGGTATGACGACGAGCCCCGAAAAACGGGCCGCGAGCCTGCCCGTCGTCGCTTGCCGGATCGTTGGCCCGAATGGGCGATGAGCTTGCGAAATGATTTGGAGCCGGCCGTCATCAGGCATCACCCGACCATCGCCCGGATCAAGCACGCCCTCATCGACGCAGGCGCCGTGGTCGCGGCGATGTCGGGGTCGGGATCGGCCGTTTTCGGCCTGTTTGAGCGGCTCGACGCCGCGCGTCGCACTGCGGTCGACCTCGCTCGTCCAGGTTGGCAAGTGGTTTGTACCCGAACGCTGTCGCGCGCGGAGTACGGTCGCCGTTTACGCCCCCTGCTTGCAGGGGCCCAGAGGGTCGTATAAGCTAGGGTGTTCACAGCACTGCGATTTTGTGAATCGAGGTGTGTGATGGCGATGTCGGCGCCGTAACGCGAAATCGCCAGTCGTGAAATCGCCAAATCGCCAAATTGTGTGGTGGGGCGTGGCCAAGTGGTAAGGCGCGGGTCTTTGGATCCCGTATTCGAAGGTTCGAATCCTTCCGCCCCAACCAGATCCTCGAACCGTTATGCGACCGACTGGCTACGGCGACCTGAAAGTATTCTCGGGGAGCGCGCACCCGGAGCTCGCAAAGCAGATTTGCGAGTTCCTCGGCGTGTCGCTCGGTCAGTGCCGGCTGCGCCGATTTCCGGACACTGAGGTGTCGTTTCAGATCGATGAAAACATCCGGGGCACGGATGTCTTCATCGTGCAGCCGACCTGCGCGCCAGTCGATCAGCATTTGATCGAGCTGCTCATCATGGTGGATGCGTTCCGCCGATCGTCGGCGTCGCGCATCACGGCGGTGCTGCCGTATTACGGGTACGCGCGGCAGGATCGGAAGGACAAGCCGCGAGTGCCGATCTCGGCCAAGCTGGTGGCCAATCTCGTCAGCGCCGCCGGGACCAATCGCGTCTTGACGATGGATTTGCACAAAGCGCAAATCCAGGGATTTTTCGACATCCCGGTTGACCACCTGTTTGCGGCACCGGTGATGATCGACTACCTGGCGCGCCAGGATTTTCCGCGGCTGACCATGGTCGCCCCGGACGCGGGGGGCGCGGAACGGGCGCGTGCCTACGCCAAGCGCCTGGGCGCCGAGCTGGCCGTCATTGACAAGCGGCGTAGCGACGATGGCCAGGCGGAGGTGATGAACGTGATTGGTGAGGTCGGCGGACGCACGTGCGTGATTGCCGACGACATCATCGATACGGCCGGAACGATTCAGAAGGGCGCGCAGGCGTTGATGGAAGCCGGGGCCGAGCGCGTGCTGGCCTGTGCCGTGCACGGTGTACTGTCGGGTCCGGCGCTCGACCGCATCGATAACTCGCCGCTCGAACGGTTGATCGTCACCAATACGATCCCGGTCGAGAGCAAGCGGCTCAAGTGCGGAAAGATCGTGGAGCTGTCGGTTGCGCGGCTGCTGGGGCAGGCCATCCGAAGCATTCACGAGGAGACATCGGTCAGTTCGTTGTTTGTTTAGGGCAGGTGGGAATCATTCATGGACGCAATACTCGAAGCGGTCAAGAGAGACACCAGAGGCAAGAACGAGGCGCGTCGGCTGCGCGCCGCGGGCCGAATTCCGGCAGTTGTCTACGGTGCGCAGAAAGCAGGCGAGTCGGGCAAGACCGTCGAAGTCGCGGTGGATCCGAAACCGCTCCTGCGCATTTTGCACTCGGGCTCGGGCGTGAACACGCTCATCACCCTCAAGGTGGATGGGGAAGGCGACTCGCGCGTGCTCGTGAAGGAGTTTTTGCTGGACCCGGTCACGGACAAGCTCCTGCACGCAGACTTTTACCGAGTCAACATGGATCGCAAGATCACGGTCACAGTCCAGATCGTGACCAGAGGCGAGCCTCGCGGCGTGAAGTTGGAGGGCGGCATCCTCGACTTCGTACATCGCGAGATCGATATCGAAACGCTGCCGGGAGAGATCCCGGACCACATCGAAGTCGATGTGTCGAACCTTGGATTGAATGACGCGGTGTACGTGCGCGACGTTGTCGGCGACGCGAAATGGACGCCCGTGCAAGGTGGCGATCTGATGTTGCTGCACATCATTACCCCGCGCGCGATTGAAGAACCGGTCGCGGCGGAACCGGCTGCGGTCGTTGCCGCTGTGCCTGGTGCGCCGGCCGAGCCCGAGGTCATCAAGAAGGGCAAGACCGAAGTCGAAGGCGAAGAGAAGAAGGACAAGAAGGACAAGAAGTAGACGTGAAGCTGCTCGTCGGCCTCGGCAATCCGGGGCCGCAGTATCGCGACACCCGGCACAATGTCGGCTTCCGGGTGATCGACGAGGTCGCCCGGCGCTGGCAGTTGAGCGACGCCTGGCGCGAACGGGACGATACGTTGTTTGTGAAGAAGGCGGGCGGCGCGATTCTCGTCAAGCCGCTCACCTTCATGAACCACAGCGGCTTCGCGGTGTCGAGGATTCGGCAGTTCTTCCAGGTCGAACCCGCCGAGATTCTCGTCGTCGTGGACGAGGCCGCATTGCCGCTCGGCCGACTGCGGGCACGCGCACGCGGGAGCGCCGGTGGGCACAATGGGCTGAGGTCGATTATCGAGCAGCTGGGGAGCGAAGAGTTCTGCAGGCTGCGGGTAGGGGTTGGACGCGGGGACGCGCGGCGGGATCTCGCCGATCATGTCCTGTCGAAGTTCGATCCGGACGAGCGCGATACGATTGTGGCGGCCGTGCAGCGGGCCGCCGATGCCTCGGAGATGTTCGTCACCGAGGGGATTGGGCGTGTGATGAACACGTTCAACGCTGCAGCGGACAAACAGCAGGAAGACACCGGCGCATAGCGCGCCGGAGCACTCCTTGCCACTACGGTGGCTGTTCGAGGTTGATCGCGGGACTAAAGTCCCGCGCTACAGCGGGTACACGATCGCGAGTTTCATCGCGATCTCGTACGTGGAGCGGGACTTTAGTCCCGCTAATCACCCAAGACATCCACAAGGAGCACGAATGGAACGCACGTACGAACTGGTCTACGTCATCAGACCCGACGCGACCGAGCAACAGGTCGCCGACCTCCACACGCAGATCGAACAGATTGTCGGGCGCATGGGCGGCACCCTCGAGAAGAGCGACGCCCAAGCGGCCTTTGGCGGCCGGCGTAAGCTCGCCTACGAAATCGGACATCACAAAGAAGGCATTTACGTCCTCGAAGTGATCAAGGGCGGGGGCGCGCTCGTGCACGAGCTCGATCGTCGTCTGAAGGTCACCGACGGGCTTCTCCGCCATCTCATCGTCCGCGTGGACGAGGATCAGATCAAAGCCGAGCGCGCGCGGACCAAGCGGCAGGAAGAGTCGCGCCGGCGCCGAATCGCCCGTGGGCTTCCCCCGGATCGGCAGCCTGGTGAAGGTCCACAAGTCGACGACTCGGATGATTCAGACTTCGAAGGTATCGAGGCGGAGGCGTAATCATGGCTGGAATGGGACGAGGACGGTCCGGTGGACCGGGTGGCGGCCGCGGGCGCGGCGGCGACGACAAGAAGGCGGACGGCAAGCAGGGCCAGCGGCGCGGACTGTTCCGCCGGCGCAAAGTCTGCAAGTTCTGCGCGGACAAAATTGACGACATCAACTACAAGGATGTGAAGCTGCTGACCGGCTTCGTACCAGAGCGCGGCAAGGTGTTGCCGCGACGCATTTCTGGCACGTGTGCGAAGCACCAGCGCGGGCTCAGAATCGCCATCGTCCGGGCGCGGCAGCTCGCGCTGCTTCCCTATGCATCGGATTAAGAACACATCATGGAAGTCATCCTGAGAGATCACGTCGAACACCTGGGTCGCCGCGGCGAGATTGTGAGAGTCGCCGATGGGTATGCCCGTAACTTTCTGTTGCCGCGCAAACTGGCGCTGCCCGCGACCGATGCCAATCGCAAGTGGGTCGAGCGTGAGCGCAAGCTCGCCGAGGTGCGCGATTCCGAGGAGCGCGGCGCGGCCGAGGCGATCGCGACGCGCCTCAACGCGCTCGATCTGACCATCACCCGCAAAGTTGGCGAGAACGACCAGCTCTATGGTTCGGTGACCAATGCCGACATCGCAGATCTGCTTGCCGCAAAGGGTTTTGAAATCGACCGGCGGAAAATCCTGTTGCCGGATCCCATCAAGGCGCTGGGCGAGAACACCGTGCCGGTGAAATTGCACCGCGAAGTCACTGCACAGATCAAGGTAACGGTCGGGAAGGAAGCGTAGGTCTTGGGCTGGTAGGGCGGTAGGGCATAGACCCAATTCCGCATGCCAGCCCTACTTGCCTTACCTGCCTTACCTGCCCCTCTCGTATCATCCCTCCGTGGCTGACGTCGCTACACGCACCGCGCCCGACCGGACCCTTCCGCACAATCTCGATGCCGAGCGCTCGGTCCTCGGCGCGATCCTGATCGACAACGAAGCGTTCAACGTAGCGGCCTCGGTCATCGATGCCCGCGCGTTCTTCCGCGACGCGCATCGCCGTATCTTCGATCGCATGGTGGCGCTCGCCGAACGCAGCCAGCCGATCGATCTCGTGACGCTCAAAGAGGAGTTGGAGCGCGCCGGCGAGCTCGACGAGGTAGGAGGCCCCGCCTACATCGCGTCGCTCGTGGATGGCGTGCCACGCGCAACCAACGTCGAGTATTACGCGAAGATCGTGAAGGAGAAATCCACGCTTCGCAGCCTGATCTACTCGGCGAACAAAATCCTCGCGAATGCCTACGAGGCCGATCAGGAAGCCGATCTGATCCTCGACGAAGCCGAGAGCGCGATCTTTTCGGTGGCGGATGACCGGATCAAGTCCGGGTTCATCCCGATGAGGGATCTGGTCAAGGACAGCTTCCCGAAGATCGAGCAGCTCTTCGAACACAAGAGCTTCATCACGGGGATTGCGACAGGCTTCACTGAGATCGACAAGATGACGCGGGGCTTTCAACGAGGTGATTTGATCATCGTTGCGGCTCGACCCTCGATGGGGAAGACGAGTCTCGTGCTGAACATTGCGCAGCACGTCGCCACGACCAGCGGGATCGCCGGCTTCTTCAGCCTCGAGATGTCGAAAGAGCAGCTCTTCATGCGCCTGCTGGCGTCGGAAGCCAAAATCGACAATTACCGGCTCATGAGCGGCCAGATCGGGCAGAAGGAATACGGCAACATCACGCATGCGCTGGAAGCCCTTAGCGCCGCCAACCTGTACATCGATGACACCGCTGGCGTCGGCGTGCTCGAAATGCGGGCCAAGGCTCGGCGCTTGCAGTCCGAGCATGGCCTCGATCTTCTGGCAGTGGATTACATTCAGCTCATGACGGGACGCGGACGCTTTGAGAATCGCACGTTGGAACTCGCCTCGATCTCTCGATCGCTCAAAGGCCTGGCGAAAGAGCTCAACGTCCCGATCGTCGTGCTTTCACAGCTGTCGCGCGCTCCTGAAGCGCGGTCCGACAAGCGGCCGCAGTTGGCGGACCTTCGCGAGTCAGGGGCGCTCGAACAGGATGCCGATGTCGTCATCCTGATCTTCCGCGAGGAGATGTACAAACAGTCCAACGAGCCGGCTGAGTCCGATGGGATCGCCGAACTGATCGTGGCCAAGCAGCGAAACGGTCCGACGGGCCTCGTCAAGCTGGCGTTCTTGCGGCAGCAGACCCGCTTTGCCAACCTCGCGGATCACGCGTAATCTGGAGCGCGGGACTAAAGTCCCGCGCGCTACATTGCGGTACAGGTAACACGCTCGTAGCGCGGGACTTTAGTCCCGCGATTGTCCATGCGACGGATCGAGATCGTTCGACATTCGTCGGACATCGGCACGTGGTAGACGGCGATCGCCGCGCCGTAGCGGTTCGTGAACCGCCAACCGCCCCCTACGGCGCCCGCTTCTATGCTGTCCGCGATCCAGAGGGCTTTCTCTGGTGGTGAGAACTATTCGCCGGCGCGCTAGGGACCGCGTATTCCGTGGGATCATCACAGCGTGATCCGCTGCACATCAGCTCACGTCGACCTCGACGCGACACGGACGAATTACAAGGCCATCGCTGACTATCTGGCGAATGAGGCCGAGCTCAATCGCGGCGCTGCCCGCGGTCCGACCTCGCCTCCGGGAGTCATTGCCGTCGTCAAGGCCAACGCCTACGGGCACGGTGCGGTGCGCGTGGCGCGGGCACTCGAAGAGGCCGGTGCCACGTGGCTGGCTGTGGCGGACATCGAGGAAGGCATCGAGTTACGGGAATCTGGCACTCGCGCGCGCATCCTGGTCTTCGGCGCGCTGAGTGTGAGCGATCTCGCTGGGGTCTTCGACTACGATCTCACCCCCACGATCGCGAGTCCCTCAGCGGGTCGAGCCCTTCAGACTGCCGCCAGCGCACGTGATGCGCGCGTCCGCTATCACCTCAAGATCGACACCGGCATGCACCGGCTCGGGTTCCGTCACGAGAATCTTCCGTGGACGCTGCCGGAACTGCTCGGCAGTCCTAACCTCGAACTCGAAGGTGTCTACACGCACTTTGCCACGGCTGATGAACCCGAACACGAGCTCTTCGAGCAGCAGCGCGTGGCTTTTGACGAGGCTTGCCGAACGCTGGTCGACCTCGGCGCGCGTCCGCAGTATCGGCACGCGGCAAACAGCGCCGCACTGCTGCGGGATTCGCGTGTTTGGTACGACTTCGTGCGCCCCGGACTGCTGCTGCAGGGTGTCGTGCCCCCTCCGCTTGCCACCACGGTAGCCCTTCAGCCGGTCATGTCGCTGACCAGTCGCGTGGTAGCAGTGAAAGGCATCCGCGTTGGCGAAGCGGTCGGCTACGGTGCGCGCTTTCACTCGGATCGGCCGACGACGCTTGCCGTCATTCCTGCCGGTTATGCCGACGGCCTGGATCGGCGGCTCGCGGATCGTGGCGAGGTCCTGATTCGCGGGCATCGCGCACGCATTGTCGGCGCCGTCAGCATGGACATGCTGACCGCCGACATCACCGACATTGCCGACGTGAATCCGGGCGATGAAGTGGTTTTCCTCGGCTCGCAGGGCGACAGCCCCCTGCAGACCATCGACGCGCGTGAGATGGCATCGGCAATTTCTTCAATTCCATATGAAGTTTTATGCCGCCTTGGATCGCGTGTGCATCGAACGTACCGATAAGAACGTACAGTTTCACGGAGGCGCGGAAGCACGGAAGAGATAAGATCAATTCCGTGTTTCCGTGCTTCCGTGCGCGGTACGTGACATGAAGCCATCCAAGCCAGTATTTGTCTGCCAGGAATGCGGCTCGCAAAGCCCGAAGTGGCAGGGACGCTGCACTGATTGCGGCGCCTGGAACTCGCTGGTTGAAGAGCGCGCACCCGAAGCGGGCTCGGCGTTGCCGCCAGGAGGGCATCGCTATGCGCTGCCGGGGTCAGCTGCTCAAGGCGCGAAGCGATACTCCGAGATCGAAGCCTCGTCTGCCGAACGCATCCCCAGCGGCATTGGCGAATTCGATCGCGTGCTCGGGGGCGGAATCGTACCCGGATCCCTCGTGCTGCTCGGCGGCGAGCCTGGCATTGGCAAGTCCACTCTTCTCTTGCAGGCGGCCGCCAACTTCGCGCAAACCCATGGCACGGTGTTGTACGCATCGGGGGAGGAATCCGAACACCAGATCAAGTCGCGCGGCGATCGGCTCGGGGTCGGCGATGCACCGTTGTTTCTCCTGGCCGAAACGTGCATCGAAAGCATTCTCGAAGAAGTGGGCCGCATCCGCCCTCGATTGCTTGTCGTCGACTCCGTGCAAACGGTCTTCTCGCTGAAGTTCCAGTCCGCACCCGGGAGTATTGGTCAGGTTCGTGAGGCAGCGACCCAATTTCTCTTTACGGCCAAGGGGCACAACATTCCGACGTTTCTGGTTGGCCACGTGACGAAAGATGGCAACATCGCCGGGCCCAAGGCGCTGGAGCACGTCGTCGATACCGTGCTGTACTTCGAAGGGGAGCGTCACCATTCGCACCGCGTCGTGCGCGCGGTGAAGAACCGGTTCGGCGCCATCAGCGAGCTGGGCGTGTTCGAAATGACGGGCACGGGCCTGAAGGCCGTGGCAAATCCGTCGGCGCTTTTTCTCGCCGAGCGGCCAGTGGCGACACCTGGTTCCGCCGTGCTGTGCTCGGTCGAAGGGTCGCGCCCCATCCTCGTGGAAGTGCAGGCCCTTGCCAGTACCACGTCGTTTGGGATGGCGAAGCGGATGGCCGTGGGGATCGATCAGAATCGACTCTCGCTGCTGCTGGCGGTCCTCGAAAAGCGCGCGGGACTGCACCTGGTGACCGACGATGTATTTGTCAACATCGCGGGCGGGATGAACATCGAAGAACCGGCCGCCGATCTGGCTATTGTGTCGGCTGTGGCATCCAGTGTCCGGAACCGGCCGTTGATGGCGGCCACTGCGGTCTTCGGCGAGGTCGGACTTGGCGGGGAGGTGCGCGGCGTCCCCCAGGCCGGTCTTCGAATCCGGGAGGCCGAGCAGATGGGATTCACCCGTATTGTCCTGCCGGCCGCCAATGTCGACGGCGAGGCGACCCAAGCCGACCTGGTCGGCGTCAAACATATCGGCGAAGCCCTGGATGCCTTGTTGACTTGACGGGCCCTGCGGTTCTACTGTTCGACTGTCATACAGCCGTCATAGCGGATCGAGGGACATGGCCTGGTTCATACTGGCTCGCCTTCTTTTTACAGGTGCGGTCGCGTACACGGCGTTTCTGCTCCGTCCCGTCGGTGCTGATCCGCTCATCAATGTTCTCTTCGGGCTGGGCCTTGCCGGACTGGCGGTCACGTTCGAATGGCTCCTGCATGACTTGGCCATCACACGCCTGTTGGGCGCGCTGCTGGGAGGCGCCATCGGGCTGCTCATCGCGAAAGGCATAGGCGCGGGTCTCTTCTGGGCCGATCCCGCCAATCGCGGAGTCGCATTCCTTCACAGCTTTTTACTGCTCGTGCTGCCTTATATCGGCCTGGTTCTTGGCGGTAGGCGTGGCGACTGGCTCGAGCCCGCTCGTCTGATGAGTCTGTTCCGCGCCTCGGGGCCGCAGCGTCGCTACAAGATTCTCGACACGTCCGTGATCATCGACGGCCGCATTGCCGACTTGTGTGACACAGGATTCATCGACGGCACACTTGTCATCCCGCAGTTCGTCCTCAAAGAGCTGCAGCTCGTGGCCGACTCGGCCGATTCGATGAAGCGCAATCGTGGGCGCCGTGGCCTCGACATCCTCCAGAAGATCCAGAAGATGGCAGGCGTCGAGGTGACCATCTCCGACGCCGACTATCCCGAGGTTCGCGAGGTCGATCTCAAGCTCATTGAGCTGGCCCGCACGCTGCAGGGCAAGATCGTCACCAACGATTTCAATCTCAACAAGGTTGCCCAGCTGCGCGGCGTGGAGGTGCTCAACATCAACGAGCTCGCCAACGCCCTCAAACCAGTCGTGCTGCCCGGCGAGATCATGAAAGTGTTCATCCTGAAGGAAGGCAAGGAATACAACCAGGGCGTCGCGTATCTGGACGACGGGACCATGGTGGTCGTAGACAATGCGCGGAAGATGATCAGCAAAACGATCGATATCGTGGTCACCAGCGTGTTGCAGACAACGGCCGGCAAGATGATCTTCGGCCGCTACATCGACCCGAACATGGCGTCGCAGTCCGGCCACTCATCGATGAGCGATCGCGATGAGGCTCGCCCGCGGTCTTCGCGCCAGATTCAGCCCGCGCAAGCGGCCTCGCCAGCGGGCCCGGTAGTGCCGATCGCGGCCGCTCCACCTGCGACGGGCAAGTAAACTCGCTGCTTTTTGCCTTCTGCCTGTTGCCTTTTGCCTTCTGCCTTTTTGATTTCCCGCCTTCCTCCCTTCCACTGGTGGAGAACCGTTTTCTGGCTGATCCCGACGATTGCGATCTACACAATCGTCCTGGGCACGCTTTCCATCGGCTCGAGCCTGTTTGAATCACGCGGGTACTTCGCCCATTGGTGCGCGCAGACGTGGGCGTGGTTGATCCTCGCGACGACTGGCGTGCGGGTCCAGGTGCGTGGGCTGGATCGCCTCGAGCCTGGCAAGACCTACGTCTTCGTGGCCAATCATCAAAGCATCTACGACATCCCGGTGCTGTTCGCGTCGCTGCCGTATCAACTCCGCATCATCGCGAAGGACTCGCTGGGTAGTTTTCCGTTCCTCGGCTGGCACCTGAGCCGAACGGGGCATCTGCTGGTCAATCGCCGCAAGATCGATCCGCGACGCGTGTTCGAGTGGGCGAACGGCTTGACGGCCAAGGGCTTGTCGCTACTGGTGTTTCCGGAAGGAACACGCAGCGAGACTGGCGTCATCGGTCCCTTCAAAGGCGGCAGTCTGTATCCGGCGGTTCAGGCAGGACTGCCCATCGTGCCAATCTCGGTTGCGGGCAGCCGTCATGTCATGCGCAAGGGGCGCCTCATGACATGTCCGGGTGAAGTAGACCTCGTGGTCCACGAGCCGATTCCGACCGTCGCGGCAGCGGAGCCGAACATTCGCGAAGTACGCGCGCTGGCCGCGCGTGTCCGCGAGATCATCGCGCCGCCTGTGGAAGCCGAGGCGCGCGTTGGCTGACGACTAGGGCTGGGCCTCGACCACTGCCTCGCGCGGTGCCGGGACCGCATCCGGCGTCCACATGTTTTCGCTCTTCGCCACCCAGGTCGCGGCCGTCAGGTCGCCGCACACGTTGACGGTCGTACGCGACATGTCGAGCAGTCGATCGACGCCAAGCACGATCGCAATGCCTTCTCCCGGCACGCCGAACATCGTCAACACGCCGACCAAAAGCGGGATGGAGCCGCCGGGCACCCCGGCCGCGCCCACTGCCGTAATCACCGACATCACCATGACCGCAGCCATCTGACCCAGGGACAAGTCGATGGCGAAAATCTCCGCCAGGAAAATAACCGTGATCCCTTCGAATATCGCGGTCCCGTTCATGCACATCGTGCTGCCAATCGGCAGCACGAACCCCGATATGCGCCCAGGTACCCCGAGCTGTTCCTGCGCGATGTCCATCGCCGTCGGCAGGGTGGCGCTGCTCGAGCTCGTTGAAAACGCTGTGATGAGCGCTGCGCGGATGCGCGAATAGAACAGCAGCGGGTTCATTCCGATGAGGAATCGAATGATTGCCGACAGTGTAAAGGCCACGTGCATAGCCAGTGCGAGCAGGACGGTCACGACGAATGCCGCCACTGCAATCATCAGATCGAAGCCGAATCGTGACGACACCGTGAAGATCAGAGCAGCGACACCGAACGGCGCGAACAGCATCGCAAAATGAATGATGGCCGTGACGACGGCATTCAGCGCCTCGAGCACGTCGATCATCGGCTTGGCCTTGGCGACGGGAATGAGGGTGAGCGCCGCGCCGAACATCAGCCCGAAGAAAATCACGCCCAGCATGTCAGTCTCGGCGGCGGCCCTGATTGGGTTGCGCGGCACGATGTTGATGAGCGTGTCCATCCCGAACGAGGACATGGCCGCGGCCTCGACGCGGCTCGACGCGTCCTTCGAGAATCGCTCCATCAGTGCCACTCGCGTTTCCGGGGTCACGCGGTCCCATGGGCGCATGAGATTGACGACGACGAGCCCGAGCGTCGCAGCGAGTGCCGTGGTGACGAGGAAATACGCGATCGCTTTGCCGCCGACCCGCCCGACCTTGCGAATGTCGCCAAGCCCGGCAACGCCGAGCGCGATGCTCGCAAACACCAGTGGCATCACCACCATGAAGAGCATGCGCAGGAAGATTTGCCCGACCGGCACCGCAAGGTAGTCGTTGACCAATTCGACCGTCGGGTCGTCAGTCCCGACCGTCAGGTTGACGGCAATCCCCAGGACGAGCCCCACGGCCAGCCCGATCAGGATCTTCGTGTGGAGCTTCATGCCCTTGCCCGACGAGGCTACGGGTTCGCTCATGCGCGTCCTTCCTGAGAATCGGGCGTTCGCCGCCAGTTCTTGATCACTTCAATCACGATCGGGATGACAGAGATCGCGATGATGCCAATCACCACCAGCTCGAAGTTCTCTCTGACGACCGGAATGTTGCCAAAAAAATAGCCGGCGCCGACGCAGATGGTAACCCAGAGTATGGCGCCGGTCACGTTGTAGAACGCGAAGACGCGATACGACATGGCCGCACCCCCGGCGACGAACGGCACGAACGTCCGGACGATGGGAACGAAACGGGCGAGTACGACGGCCTTGCCACCATGCTTTTCGAAGAAGTCGTGGGCACGCTGCACGTGCTCGCGCTTGACGACTTTGTGCATCCAGCTCGTCTCGGCGGCGTCGTCCAGAAACGTATGGGCCAGCCGCCGGCCAATCGTGTAGTTGACCGCGTCACCGATAACAGCGGCGAGGATGAGCACGACCATGAGGACTTCGAGCCGGAGCGCGCCGGTCGCGGCGAACGTGCCGGCCGCAAACAGCAGTGAATCGCCCGGCAGAAACGGTGTGACGACCAGACCGGTCTCAGCAAAGATGACGCCGAAGAGGATGGCGTAAGTAAGGGTGCCGTAGTCCGCGATGAGTTTCGTGAGATAGACGTCTACGTGGAGGAGGAAATCGAGCATTCATTACAGAGCATAGACGAATCTAGTGATCTGGTGATCTGGTGATCTGGTGATCTGGTGATCTTGCGATCTGGTGACTACAATCCGACTTTGTGACCGTCGAGCTGTTCGCTTTGGCGCCGGAGCTGGCAACCGTTGTTCGTCCCGGCGTGTTGTGGTGGGACGGTGCGCGCGTGGTGGATCACGAGCCACAGCTCGATCCGCGGCTTGCCGAGGCCGAACAGCGTGTTCGAGCGCATCCGCCAACCGAATCGGCTTCCGTTCGCACGATGTACAAGCGGGTCGGCATCGACCCGACGAAGACACGGCCATCCAACGAGGCGCTCCTGCGCCGTGTCCGCAAGGGCCAGCCGCTGCCGCGCGTGAATTCACTCGTCGATGTCATCAACTGGTGCTCGTTCGAATTTCAGCTGCCCTACGGCTTGTATGATCGGAAGCATCTCCGCGGACCTGTGACGCTTCGGATTGGCCGTGAGGACGAGGAATACGCCGGCATCAGGAAAGACACTGTTCATGTCGCGGGACGGATCGCGCTGGTCGACGATGAGGGACCATTTGGCAATCCGACGTCCGACTCATCCCGCACCATGGTTACAACCGCGACGAGGGACGCACTCGTGGTGGTATTCGCGCCGATTGATGTGGATTTCGTCCGGCTGACAGTGGTCATTGACACGACTGCCGCACGGATGGCTGAGATCGCCGGCGGACGAGAGGCAGGACGCCTGATATGCATGTAGCGGCAATCATCCCGGCAGGTGGCGCCGGCGTTCGCATCGGCGGTCCCACGCCAAAGCAGTTCCTCGATCTCGGCGACGGCACGGCCATGCTGGTGCACAGCATTTGCGCAGTGGCCAACTGCTTTCTCGTCGATGAGATCGTTGTGGCACTTCCACAGGGCCGCGATGAACGGCATCTCGATTTCGTTGCACCTCGCAACGTGCCGATTACGTTCGTCCGCGGCGGAGTCAGACGCCAGGACTCAGTGGCCAACGCCTTGGCTAGCGTCTCGGCAGCCGCGGATCTGATTGTCATTCACGATGGGGTTAGGCCATTTGTGAGCGCAGATCTGATCACACGCACCGTCAAGGCAGCTGCAACTCATGGCGCAGCCGTGGCTGCCATACCGGTGAGCGACACGGTGAAGCAGACATCCTCCCAGGACGAAGCTGGCGCACGCGTCATTCGCGGCACGCTCCCCCGCGACACCATTTTTCTGGCGCAGACACCGCAAGCGTTTCGTCGAGACGTGCTGGCGCGAGCCATGGCTTCCGGGCAGGACGCGGTGACCGACGAAGCCATGCTCGTCGAACGCGCGGGGTTCCCGGTGTACATCGTCGAGGGCGACCCGGCTAACGTCAAAGTCACGAGCCCGGAGGATCTTGCGCAAGCGCGCGCCCGCGTGCTCGCAACCTCGGCGGCGCGCGCGACCAACTTTCGCATTGGGACCGGGTACGACCTGCATCGTCTGGCGAACGGGCGGCCCCTGGTGCTGGCGGGGGTCTGCATCCCGTTCGACCGAGGACTCGAAGGCCATTCCGATGCGGATATCGTCTGTCACGCCGTGACTGACGCCATTCTCGGCGCTGCCGGTGCGGGCGACATCGGGCGTCTCTTTCCTGACAGCGACCCGCGGTGGAAGGGAGCGGACAGTGTCAAACTGCTGCGAGGCGCGGTTGACCTCGTGCACCAGTCCGGGTACGTCGTCGGCAACGTTGATGTCACGGTCATCGCCGAGCGCCCGAAACTGCTGCCCTACCTGGAGGGCATGCGGGCAAATCTCGCCAGTTCGCTCGGGATCGAGTCGAGCGCGGTGAGCATCAAGGGCAAGACCAACGAAGGGGTTGGTGAGGTCGGCCGCGGCGATGCGATGGCATGTCATGCGGTCGCGTTGATTCTCAAGAACTAGCCACGAAGACACGAAGACGCGACTATTCTTCGTGTTCTTCGTGACTTCGTGGCTATCCTTTTAACCATGCGAGTCCGCTTCGCACCCTCACCCACCGGCCACCTCCACGTCGGCAATGCGCGGACGGCGCTCGTCAATTGGCTCCTCGCGCGGCATGAGAACGGGACGTTCATCCTTCGCATCGAAGACACCGACATCGAGCGGTCCACGCAAGAGTCTGAGCGGGCGATCATGGACGATCTGCGATGGATGGGTCTTTCGTGGGACGAGGGGATAGATGCCGACGGCATGCGCGGGCCGTATCGGCAGTCGGAGCGCCTCGCCATTTACGCCGATCACGCTCGTCAATTGATCGAACGCAGTCGCGCGTACTACTGCTTCTGTTCCGCCGAGAAGCTCGAAGCAGATCGACAGGCCATGCTGCGACAGGGCCTTCCCCCGAGGTATGCGGGCACGTGTCGCGGAATCGCGCCCGAGGAGGCCGCCGCGCGAGTGGGCAGCGGTGAGAAGGCCGTCATTCGCCTTCGGGTACCGGCCGGCCGCGATGTGACATTTCGCGACATCGTGCGAGGCCCTGTCTCGTTTCATACCGACGTCATCGGCGATCCCATCCTCGTCAGGTCAGATGGAATGCCTGCGTACAATTTCGCCGTCGTCGTTGACGACGCGTTGATGCAGGTGACGCATGTGGTCCGCGGCGAAGATCACATTTCGAACACTCCGAGACAGATCCTGCTGTATGAGGCGTTCGACTGGCAGCCGCCAGCCTTCGCGCACTTATCGCTCGTGATGGGTCCGGATCACACGCCTCTCTCCAAACGCCACGGCGCCACATCGGTTGCCGAGTTCCGTGCGAAGGGGTATCTGCCGGAAGCGTTGGCGAACTATCTGGCGCTGATCGGCTGGTCTCCAGGGGAGGGCGAGGAAGTCTTGCCGCTCGACGAGCTGGCACGCCGTTTCGACTTGTCGACGGTCGCGCACAGCGCAGGAGTCTTCGACGAAGACAAGCTGGCTTGGGTGAATCGGCACTATCTGAAGGGCGCCGATCCGGAACGGCTCGTCGGGCTCGTTGTCCCTTACCTGCGCGAGCAGTCGATGGTCATTGGTGAACCGTCCACGCTCGCGCGGGAATGGCTCCTGAGTATCGTGCCGGCGCTGACGTCTTCGCTCGATCGGGTATCGCAGCTGCCGGACCGGATGCACACGATCTTTTCTTACGATGCCGCCAGCGCTCTGTTGCACGATGACATTCGACGTGAGTTCGATGACAGCGGATCGCGCGAGGTCGTTGCGGCGCTCGCGCAAGATTTGCAGAATGCTCCGCGCCTCACCACTCGGGACATTTTTCGAGCAGCGGCCAATCGTGTGAAGGAGAAAACTGGTAAGAAGGGACGGGCGCTGTTTCATCCGATACGCGTGGCGTTGACCGGCGCGACAGAGGGACCCGAGTTGGATTTGATCGTTCCCGCGATTGATCGGGCCGTCGACCTTCCGCCCGCGAGTGGTTTGGCGTCGGTCACGGGATGCCGGGAACGAGCGGCAGCATTCGATGCGGTCCTGACCCCATGCTGATTTACGGCATCAACTCCGTTGCTGAGGCGCTTCGGGCGGGACGGGTGCAGCAGATTCGGATCGGGTCCCGTCACGATGAACGACTGCAGCGTGTGGTGGACGATGCGACCGCACGTGGGGTGAAAATCGTCCGCGTGTCCACCGATGCCCTCGATCGCGAAGCGCACGGCGTGCACCAAGGGATCGTCGCCGACGTGACTGCGCTCCCTAGGGTGTCGTTGTCGGATTTGGCGGGCACCGACCGCGGCCCGCCGCTGATCGTCGTGCTCGACGGCGTCGAGGATCCGCAGAATGTGGGTGCAATTCTGCGAACCGTTGACGCTGCCGGCGCGACGGGTGTGGTCCGACAGACCCGCCGGGCCGCGCCGCTCGAAGGGGCGGCCGCCAAGGCCTCCGCCGGGGCTGTGCATCATGTACCGGTCGCAGATGTCGTGAACATTGCGCGCGCCCTCGAAGAACTCAAAGAGGCAGGGATCTGGACCGTGGGGCTGGACGCCGAGTCCCAAACGCCATACTATGAGTTGGATCTGACAGTGCCGACCGCGCTGGTCTTGGGCGCAGAGGGCCACGGCCTTCGGCGGTTGGTCCGCGAGCGGTGCGATTTCGTGGCCGCCATCCCCATGGCCGGCCACGTAAGTAGTCTTAACGTTTCGGCGGCCGCGGCCATCGTCTTATTCGATGCCGTCCGGCAGCGTCGAAGCCGGAGGAGGCCGTAACCGGCCGTTCAACTCCGGAGGAGGAAAAGACGGTCCTAAGTTGGCCTGCCGAGCGGAGTTGCGCAGCTGGCACGGGACGTGCTACGATTGCCGTTTCGTCTGGCTGGCGTAGCTCAGTCCGGTAGAGCAGCTGATTTGTAATCAGCCGGTCGGGGGTTCAAATCCCTCCGCCAGCTCCATCGACTCACAGCTTGCAGCCAGACGGGATAACGGGGCGCGGTCGCGACAACAGGCATTCCTTACAAAGATACCGAATTTTTCGCGGGTCGGTGCGCGAGCGGCGGAGGCCGCGTGTCGCTGCCAACGCGCCAGGATGGGCAGGTGGCGGAGCGGTCAATCGCAGCAGACTGTAAATCTGCCGCCCCAGGGCTACGGAGGTTCGAATCCTCCCCTGCCCACCAACCTTCGCTCGCAGCAGCATCACCCTGCGAGCTACGGTTGACAAGGCCAGCCTCGACGAGCGCGAGGCGGCTACCGGCTGACAGGCCAACTTTGGGGAAAGACTGAGGCGGGCGGAGGCGGCTTGATCGGCGAATTTGGTTCGAGGGCGCGAAAGGTGCGAGACGCGAAGGCGGGAGTAACTCAGTGGTAGAGTCACAGCCTTCCAAGCTGTTGGTCGCGGGTTCGATCCCCGTCTCCCGCTCCAACCTTCGCTCACGCTTGCCAAAGGCGCGTGAGCTACGGTTGGCAAGCCAGAGTTGCTCGATCGGCGCGTGCCGATCGCAGGCTCGCTAGGTCCGCCATGTTAGTGGGCAGGCCGACGTGTCGGTCGTAGCCGCGAAGGGTGAGCGGAGCGAGGGCCGATGTAGCTCAGTTGGCAGAGCGCGTCCTTGGTAAGGACGAGGTCACCAGTTCAATCCTGGTCATCGGCTCCAACCTTCGCTCGCTCCGCGAGCGACGGTTGGCAAGCCAGGTGGTGAAGGAACAAGCGTTACGACGCCGGCACGGGGCCGGATGTCATCCGTGAGAAGAGAGACATGGCGAAAGAGAAATTTGATCGGTCCAAACCGCACGTCAACGTCGGAACCATTGGCCATATCGACCACGGCAAGACCACACTGACCGCGGCCCTGACGAAAGTCGCGGCCGACAAGGGGTGGGCGAAATTCATTCCGTACGACCAAGTGGCGAAAGCCTCCGAGTCGCAGGGGCGGCGCGACGAGACCAAGATTCTCACCATCGCGAGCAGCCACGTCGAGTACCTCGACGGCCAACCGTCATTACGCGCACGTCGATTGCCCGGGCCACGCCGACTACATCAAGAACATGATCACGGGCGCGGCGCAGATGGACGGCGCGATCCTCGTCGTGAGCTGTGTGGACGGTCCGATGCCGCAGACGCGCGAGCACGTGTTGCTGGCTCGCCAGGTCAACGTGCCCTACCTCGTGGTCGCCCTGAACAAGGTCGACATGATGGACGACGCGGAACTGGTCGATCTCGTCGAGCTCGAGGTCCGTGAGTTGCTCAAGGGCTACGGCTTCCCTGGCGACGATGTCCCCGTCGTCCGTGTCTCGGCGCTCAAGGCGCTTCAGGGCGAGGCGGATGGCATCGAAGGCATTACGAAGCTGATGGAAGCGCTCGACAGCTACATCCCCGTGCCGCAGCGCGAGGTGGACAAGCCGTTCATGATGCCGATCGAAGACGTGTTCTCGATCTCGGGTCGTGGCACCGTCGTCACGGGGCGTGTCGAGCGTGGCAAGGTCAAGGTCGGGGAGGAAATCGAGATCGTCGGCTTCAAGCCCACGGCCAAGAAGGTCGTGACGGGCGTCGAGATGTTCCGTAAGCTCCTCGATTCGGGCGAGGCGGGCGACAACATCGGCGTGCTGCTGCGCGGCGTGGAAAAGACAGACGTCGAGCGCGGTCAGGTGCTGGCCAAGCCGGGGTCGATCAACCCCCACACGAAGTTCAAAGCAGAAGTCTACGTGCTCTCGAAAGAGGAGGGCGGCCGTCACACGCCGTTCTTCAACGGGTATCGTCCGCAGTTCTACATCCGGACGACGGACGTCACCGGTTCGCTGCATCTCGGGGAAGGCGTCGAGATGATCATGCCGGGCGACAACACGCAGATCAGTGCCGAGCTCATTTCCCCGGTCGCGCTTGAAAAGGGCGCGCGCTTCGCAATTCGCGAGGGTGGCCGGACGGTTGGCGCGGGGACGGTCACGGAGATTGTCGAATAGTTGTCAGTGGCCAGTTTCCAGTTCAAAGGGCGCAACGGATTGGGGCGCGGCCTTTCTTTGAACTGGTAACTGGGAACTGACAGGTTGTGAAGCAATGAGAGACATCATCCAAATGGCGTGTGGCGAGTGCAAACGCCGCAACTACAGCACGACGAAGAACAAGAAGAAGACGACCGAGCGGATCGAGATGCGCAAGTTCTGTCCGTTCTGTCGGAAGCACACGCCGCACAAGGAGCAGAAGTAAGGCCTACGGCCCACGGTCTACGGCCTACGAGGTTACCGTGGACCGTGGATCGCTGCGAGCGAAGCGAGCGAGAAGGTATAGGCCAGTAGTTCAATTGGTAGAGCACCGGTCTCCAAAACCGGGAGTTGGGGGTTCGAGTCCCTCCTGGCCTGCCATCTGTTCGGCCTGCGGCCGGTGAGGTTCACGGTCTCCAGTCCACGGTCCACGGGAGAACCTTCGTGACCGGGGGCCGGCCGCCGTAGACCGAAGGCCGAAACGAGCGAAGCGAGTGTAAATGGCGACCGACAAATTTGACAACGGCGAAGAAAACACGGGGCTTCGCGCGCCATTGGGATGGTGGCAGCGGACGCGGGAGTTCTTTGCCGAGGTGCGCGCCGAAATGAAGCGCGTGACGTGGCCGAGTCGGAAGGAAGTGTACGCCACGACCGTGGTCGTCATCCTGACGTCGGCATTCTTTGGGCTGTATCTGTTTGGAGTCGATCTGGCGCTGAACGCGGTCGTACAACAGATCTTCACACGCTTCGGTGCCGCATGACCGAGGTGACCGGGAAGAACTGGTTCATCGTCCACACGTACTCGGGCTTTGAAAAGAAGGTTGCTGAGTCGCTGCAGCAGCGCGTACAGGCGTATGGGCTGCAGGACGAAATTGGAGAAGTGCTGATCCCGACCGAGGATGTCGTCGAGTTGCGCGGGGGCAAGAAAGTGGTGTCCTCGAAGCGCTTCTTTCCCGGCTACATCCTGGTCGAGATGACCATGACCGACAACGCGTGGCATGTCGTCAAGAACACGCCTAAGGTCACGGGATTCGTGGGGGCAGGTGCCAAGCCGACGCCGCTCACCAAGGATGAAGTCGAACAGATTCTGACGCAGGTGCGAACGGCCGCCGAGAAACCCAAGCCGAAATACAGCTTCGACAAGGGCGATCAGGTGCGCATCAACGAGGGTCCGTTCGCCGGCTTCAATGGCGTCGTCGATGAGGTGAATACCGACAAGAACACGCTGAAGGTGATGGTCACGATCTTCGGCCGTTCGACGCCGGTGGAACTCGATTTTTTGCAGGTTGAGAAGCTCTAAATGGCAAAAAAAGTTCAGGCAATGGTGAAGCTCCAGATTGCCGCTGGCAAGGCCACACCGGCGCCGCCTGTGGGCACGGCACTCGGGCCGCACGGCGTCAACATCATGGACTTCTGCAAAGCGTTCAACGCGCGGACCGCGAAGGACGAGGGGCTGATTATCCCGGCGGTCGTCACGATCTATTCGGATCGGTCGTACAGCTTCATCACCAAGACGCCGCCTGCGTCGGTGCTGCTGAAGCGCGCGGCGAACCTCGCCAAAGGATCGGCCGAGCCGAACAAGAACAAGGTCGGCACGGTCACGCAGAAACAGGTTGAAGAGATCGCGAAATTGAAATTGCCAGACCTCAACGCGGGCTCGCTCGAGGCCGCCGTCAAGACGGTGGCCGGCACGGCGAGGTCGATGGGGCTCGATGTGGTCGGATAGAGAAAAGGCGATAGGCACTTTTTGCCTTATGCCTTTCGACTTTTGCCTTTGAACGCAGGCACGAAGTGGGAGGCTGCGTAAGCAGCCGACAAACCACAACAGGACACGAAATGAGAACACACGGCAAAAAATATACGGCGGCCAGACAGCAGGTCGAAGACCGATCGTACGCGCTGGATGAAGCATTGCCGCTCGTCCAGCGGATCAAGTTCGCGAAGTTCGACGAGACGGTCGCGTTGTCCATTCGCCTGGGCGTGGACCCCAAGCACGCGGATCAAATGGTCCGAGGCACCGTGGTCCTGCCGCACGGACTGGGCAAGTCGAAGCGCGTGCTCGTGATCGCGGCGGCGGACAAGCAGAAGGAAGCCCAGGACGCCGGCGCCGACGTGGTCGGCGGCGAAGAGCTCGTCGAGAAGATCGCGGGTGGCTGGCTCGACTTCGAGGCCGTGGTTGCCACACCCGACATGATGCGCGTGGTCGGAAAGCTCGGGAAGGTGCTGGGCCCTCGGGGGCTGATGCCCAATCCCAAGACCGGCACGGTCACGCCCAACGTGTCGCAGGCGGTCCAGGAAATCAAGGCGGGCAAGGTCGAGTTCCGTGTGGACAAAACCGGCATCGTCCATGCGCCTGTCGGGAAGACGTCCTTCCCCGCGCAGAACCTCATCGAAAACGCCTCGGCCCTGCTCGAGAGCATCGTCAAAGCGAAACCGCCGGCGGCAAAGGGCAAGTACCTGCGCAGCATCACGGTGTCGTCCACGATGGGCCCAGGCGTGAAGATCGATGAAGGCCGCGTCGAGACCGCGGCGAAGCGATAGACCTCAGTGAAAGATTGATATGGCAGTTACACGAGCCGACAAAGAGACTGAGCTCCAGATGCTCGAAGGCGTTTTTCAGGAGGCCGACGCGGCGATCCTGATCGACTACAAGGGCATCAACGTTCCGCAGGTTACCGAGCTGCGCGCGCAGCTTCGCAAGGCCCGCGCTGGATACAAGGTCGTCAAGAACACGCTGGCCAAGCGGGCGCTCAAAGGAACGGACTATGAGCCGTTCGACGCGCACTTCGAGGGGACGACTGCTCTTGCGTACACGCAGGGGGATCCGGTTGCCCTCGCAAAGACGCTGACCGCGTTCATGAAGAATGCGCCGACGCTGCAGATCAAGGCGGCGGTCGTGCAGGGCCAGGCGATCAAGCCCGCCCAGGTGACCGAGCTCGCGAACCTGCCCGGCAAGCCCGAGCTGTACGCGAAGCTCCTGTTCGTCCTGCAGGCGCCGATGGTCAACCTGGTCCGCGTGCTCAATGCCGTGCCGCGCGACCTGATGAGCGTGCTGGTGCAGGCGGAACAGAAACGGAAGTCGGAAAACGAGACGTCGTAACGGGTTACCAGCGGGACTTTAGTCCCGCGATTTCGGGGCAGATGTAGGCGGGACCGCAGTCCCGCGATCAAGGAGCAGAGTAGAGCAATGGCCGAGATCAATCAGCAACAGGTGGTCGATTACATCAAGGGGATCAGCGTCCTCGAACTCAGCAACCTCGTGAAGGCGCTCGAGACCGAACTTGGCGTCTCGGCGGCCGCGGCAATGCCGATGGCGATGCCCATGGCGGGTGGCGCGGCGCCGGGCGGCGCGGCAGCCCCGGCTGAAGAGCAGACCGAGTTCACCGTGACGCTGACCGAAATTGGCAGCAACAAGATCAATGTCATCAAGGTTGTCCGCGAGGTCACCAGCCTGGGTCTCAAGGAAGCCAAGGATCTCGTCGAGAGCGCGCCCAAGCCAATCAAGGAAGGCGTGACGAAGGACGAGGCCGCGACGATCAAGAAGAAGTTCGAGGACGCGGGCGCCAAAGTCGAAGTGAAGTAGGGGCCCAGGCCTCAGGCCCCAGTTCTCTGGTGCCTTGGGCCTCATGCCTGATCCCTGAATTCGCCCTGGGTCCTGGGGCCTGACCCCCGGGCCCAAGCGATCGCTCCCCCGTTTCTCTTCGAGGTCTTTTAGAGATGTACAGCCTTCCCAAGAACGTCTACCGCGAGCGCAAGGACTTCTCGAAAATCCGGACGACGGTCGAGATTCCGAACCTGATCGAGATACAGCGGAAGAGCTATGAGCGCTTCCTGCAGATGAACCGCCTACCCTCCGAACGCGAGGATCAGGGGCTGCAGTCAGTGTTCAAGTCCGTGTTCCCGATCAGTGATTTCCGCGAAAACTCGTCGCTGGAGTTCATCGAGTACTCAATTGGCAACTGGGAATGCAAGTGCAGCAAGCTTCAGGGCCTGCATCACTTGCGAAAGCCCTGCAAGACCTGCGGCCATACGCTGGTTGCCGACCCGTACGGCGACAAGGACGTGCTCTGTCCGAAATGCGGCACGCCCAACCAGGCGCGCGGCGATGTCTGCGACATCTGCGGTCACACCGTGGCACTCAAGCTGAAGTACGACGTGGACGAATGTCAGGAGCGCGGCATGACCTACGCCGTGCCCCTCAAGGTGACGATCCGCCTCGTCGTGTGGAACAAGGACCCCGAGACCGGGGTCAAGACCATCCGCGACATCAAGGAGCAGGAGGTCTACTTCGGTGACATCCCGCTGATGACCGACAACGGGACGTTCATCATCAACGGCACCGAGCGCGTCATCGTGTCGCAGCTCCACCGGTCGCCCGGCGCCTTCTTCCACTCGGAAGACAAGACGCTCTTCATCGCGCAGATCATCCCGTATCGCGGATCGTGGGTCGAGTTCGAGTACGACGCGAAGAACCTGCTTTACGTTCGCATCGATCGCAAGCGCAAGTTCCTGGCCACGGTGTTCCTCCGTGCGCTCGGCCTCCGCGGCGCGGATGAAATCATCCGGGCGTTCCACCCCGTCGATCGGATTCACCTGAAAGACAACACTCGGCGCTGGGCGGTCGGCGACAGCTTGATTGGTCTGCGCGCCAAGCGCGAGATCAAGAAGAGCGACGTCTCGATCGGTGAAGGTAAGAAAATCACGAAGGCGCATATCGACGCCCTTCGCAAGGCCGGTATCGAAGAGATCGAGGTCACCGACGAGGCGCTCGAGAACGCCTTTACGGCGTCCGACATCGTGGACCCCTCGACCGGCGAAGTGCTGCTCGAGGCCAACGAGCCGCTCACCGACCGCGAGATTCTGAACGCGCAGGAAAAAAACGTCGACAAGATCGAGGTCTTCTTCCCCGAGCGTGACGAGGTCGGGCCCATCCTGTCGCAGACGCTGAAGAAGGATGCGGTTCGGACCCACGAAGAGGCGCTGATCGAAATCTACCGGCGCCTGCGACCCGGCGATCCGCCGACGCTTGACAGCTCGCGGTCGCTCTTCGAGAACATGTTCTTCAACCCGCAGAAATACGACTTCTCGCGGGTTGGCCGCCTGAAGCTCAACACGAAGCTGGCGCTCAATACGCCGCTCGACGAGAAGATTCTGCACCCGCAGGACTTTTATGAGGTCATCGGCTACCTCCTGAAGCTGCGGAAGAATCCAGCCAACGTAGACGACATCGATCACCTGGGCAATCGCCGCGTCCGATCCGTCGGTGAGCTCCTCGAGAACCAGTTCCGCATCGGGCTGGTCCGCATGGAGCGCGCCATCAAGGAAAAGATGTCGGTGTACCAGGAAATGGCGACGGCGATGCCGCACGACCTCATCAACGCGAAGCCCGTCATGGCGGCGATTCGCGAGTTCTTCGGGTCGTCGCAGCTGTCACAGTTCATGGACCAGACCAACCCGCTGTCCGAGGTGACCCACAAGCGCCGGCTCTCGGCCCTTGGTCCCGGCGGCTTGTCGCGCGAGCGCGCGGGGTTCGAGGTCCGCGACGTTCACCCAACGCACTACGGGCGCATTTGCCCGATTGAGACGCCGGAAGGGCCGAACATCGGCCTCATCAGCTCGTTGAGCTGCTACGCGCGCATCAACGAGTTTGGCTTCATCGAGTCGCCGTATCGACAGGTGAAGAACGGGAAGGTGCTCGACTTCGTGCAGGTCACCAACGCGGGCGGCAATCCCAAATACAAGGTGGGAGACATTGTCGATGCCGACGAGTTGGTGAACGCCGAAGGGCGGCCGAAGAAGAAGGGCGTTGAATGCGAGCCCTACTGCTTCTATCTCTCGGCGTGGGAGGAAGACCAGTACATCATCGCGCAGGCCAACGTCGAGCTCGACGAAAAGGGCGGGCTGGTGGCCGAGCGCGTGAATGCGCGACAGGCCGGCAACTTCATCCTGGCCCCGCGCGACCAAGTGCAGTTCATCGACGTGTCGCCGAAGCAACTCGTGTCGGTGGCGGCGTCACTCGTGCCGTTCCTCGAGAACGACGACGCGAACCGCGCGTTGATGGGCTCGAACATGCAGCGTCAGGCCGTGCCGTTGCTCCGTGCGCAGGCACCCTACGTGGGTACCGGGATGGAGTACATCACGGCCCGCGACTCGGGCGCCGTTGCCGTCGCGCGCCGCACCGGCACAGTGGACTATGTCGATTCGCAGCGTATCGTCGTGCGGGTCGAGAGCGAGTCGGAAGCCGCAAGCAAGGAAATGGGAGCGGACATCTACCCCATGACCAAGTTCAAGCGGTCCAACCAGAACACCTGCATCAGCCAGAAGCCCATCGTGCGGACTGGACAGAAGGTGCAGAAGGGACAGGTTCTCGCCGACGGTCCGTGCACGGAGCTCGGCGAGCTCGCGCTGGGACGCAACGTGCTGGTGGCGTTCATGCCCTGGCGCGGCTACAACTTCGAGGACGCCATCCTGGTCAGCGAGAAGATGGTGAAGGAGGACTACTACACCTCCATCCACATCGAAGAGTTCGAGATCGAAGCACGCGACACGAAGCTCGGGCCCGAGGAAATCACGCGGGACATCCCGAACGTGTCGGAAGGCTACCTGCGGGATCTCGACGACAGCGGCATCATTCGCATTGGCGCCTACGTCAAGCCCGGCGACATCCTCGTCGGGAAAGTGACGCCGAAGGGTGAGACGCAGCTGACGCCGGAAGAGAAACTCCTTCGCGCGATCTTCGGCGAGAAGGCGGGCGATGTCCGCGATGCCTCCCTGATTTGCCCGCCAGGCATCGAGGGCATCATCGTGGGCGTCAAGATCTTCTCGCGCAAAGGCATCGAGAAGGACGACCGTGCCAAGGCGATCGAGCAGGAAGAGCTCGATCTCATGGAAAAGAACCTGCAGGACGAAGTCCGCATTCTTCACGACGAAACGAAGAAGCGCGTCATGCAGATGCTTCACGGCACCGAATTGCGCTCCGATCTCTTCGACGAGTTCGGCCGTGAGCGGCTGCTCAAGAAAGGCACCATTCTGACGACGGACCTCATGCAGGAGGTGCCGTACGCCGTGCTCGTCCGCGCCAAGATTCAGACCGATGACGCGGGACTCGAGCCCGATCTGCGAGCGCTCGAGGAGCGGACCGAACGCCAGGTCGAGGTGATCAAGCAGCTCTTCGAGGAGAAGAAAGAGAAGATTCGCCGCGGCGACGAACTGCCGCCGGGCGTGATCAAGCTCGTCAAGGTGTACGTTGCGATGAAGCGGAAGCTGTCGGTCGGCGACAAGATGGCCGGCCGTCACGGTAACAAGGGCGTCATCGCACGCATCCTCCCCGAGGAGGACATGCCGTATCTGCCCGACGGCACGCCGGTCGAGATCGTGCTCAACCCGCTGGGTGTGCCTTCGCGTATGAACGTCGGCCAGATTCTCGAAACGCATCTCGGCTGGGCGGCGCATGCGCTGGGTCTGTACTTCGCGACGCCGGTCTTTGACGGCGCGCGCGAGGGGGAGATCAAGGGCTGGCTCGAGAGCGCGGCGCTGCCGAGCAGCGGCAAGACGCGCTTGTATGACGGCATGAGCGGCGACGCGTTCGAGCAGGACGTGACCGTCGGCTACATCTACATGCTCAAGCTGTCGCACCTGGTAGACGACAAGATCCACGCGCGATCGATCGGACCGTACTCGCTCATCACGCAGCAGCCGCTGGGCGGCAAGGCCCAGTTCGGCGGCCAGCGATTCGGCGAGATGGAGGTCTGGGCGCTCGAGGCGTACGGGGCCGCACACATCCTGCAGGAGCTGCTCACGGCCAAGTCCGACGATGTGACAGGCCGCGCGAAGATTTACGAATCGATCGTGAAGGGCGACGCGAGCTTTACACCCGGGTTGCCTGAATCGTTCAACGTGCTGATCCGGGAGCTGCAGTCGCTGTGCCTCGACGTGGAGTTGATCTCCACGAAGCGGCCGCCGCAACTGCAGCAGCAGCCGGTGGAAGAAGCCGAACCGGTGCTGGAGGGCTGAACGAATGAGACCAAGCTTTACTGACAGCAAGACCGCCTTGAGGGCGGACTTCGACGCCATCCGCATCAGCCTGGCTTCGCCGGAGAAGATCGAACAGTGGTCCTTCGGCGAAGTGACCAAGCCGGAGACGATCAACTACCGCACGTTCAAGCCGGAACGCGACGGCTTGTTCTGCGCGAAGATCTTCGGCCCGATCACCGACTGGGAATGCCTCTGCGGCAAGTACAAGCGCATGAAGCACCGCGGGGTGATCTGCGACAAGTGCGGTGTGGAAGTGACGCAGGCCAAGGTGCGCCGCGAGCGGCTGGGCCATATCAAGCTGGCGACTCCCGTCAGCCACGTGTGGTTCTTCAAGGGGCTGCCGAGCCGCATCGGCCACCTGCTGGACATCTCGCTGCGTGACCTCGAGCGCGTGCTCTATTTCGAGGCCTACGTCGTGAGCGAGCCCGGCGACACCGAGCTCAAGTTCAAGCAGCTGCTCTCGGAAGAGCAGTACCGCAAGGCGCGAGAAGAGTACGGCTTCACGAAGTTCAAGGCGCAGATGGGCGCCGAAGCGATCAAGGAGCTGCTCAAGCGCGAGAACGTGGAGAAGCTCGCAGAGGAACTGCGTGGCAAGATGCGCACCGAGACCTCTGCGCAGAAGAAGCTCAAGTTCGCCAAGCGGCTCAAGGTCGTGGACTCGTTCCGCAAGTCGAACAATAAACCGGAGTGGATGATTCTGGACGTCATCCCGGTCATCCCGCCAGAGCTGCGCCCACTCGTGCCGCTCGATGGCGGCCGCTTTGCGACCTCGGACCTCAACGACCTCTATCGCCGCGTCATCAACCGCAACAACCGGTTGAAGAAGCTGATGGAGCTGAAGGCGCCCGACGTCATCATCCGCAACGAGAAGCGCATGCTGCAGGAGGCCGTGGACGCGCTGTTCGACAACGGCCGCCGTGGACGCGTGCTGCGCGGCGCGAACAACCGGCCGCTCAAGTCACTGTCGGACACGTTGAAGGGCAAGCAGGGCCGGTTTCGTCAGAACCTGCTCGGCAAGCGCGTCGACTACTCCGGCCGATCCGTGATTGTGGTTGGCCCCGAGCTGAAGCTGAATCAGTGCGGGTTGCCGAAGAAGATGGCGCTCGAGCTGTTCAAACCGTTCATCTACAACAAGCTCGAAGAGCGCGGCCTGGTTGCGACGATCAAACAAGCCAAGGAGATGGTCGAAAAGCAGGTGGCAGAAGTCTGGGACGTGCTCGAGGAAGTCATTCGCGAGCATCCGGTGCTGCTCAATCGTGCGCCCACGCTCCATCGACTCGGCATCCAGGCGTTCGAGCCCGTGCTGGTCGAGGGCAAGGCCATTCGCATTCATCCGCTCGTTTGCACGGCGTTCAACGCCGACTTCGACGGCGACCAGATGGCGGTGCACATTCCGCTGTCGCCAGAGGCGCAGATCGAAGCGACCGAGCTGATGATGTCGTCGAAGAACATCCTCTCGCCGGCAAACGGTGCGCCGATCGCCGTCCCGTCGCAGGACATCGTCCTCGGCTGCTACTACCTGACGAAGGCCAAGCCGGGCGCGAAGGGTGAAGGCCGTGCGTTCGCCGGGCTGGACGATGTGATCCTCGCGCTGGACGCAGGCGAGCTCGAAACGCTGACGCCCATTCGCCTGCGCTACTCGGGCGATCTGCAGGACCTCACGACCGCGCGTGACGACCAGGACGTGCTGCACACCGAGGTGCAGCAGGTCACGAACAAGATCATCAACACCACGGTCGGGCGCGTGATTTTCAACTCCGCGCTTCCGAAGAGCATGCCGTTCGTCAACGGGATGCTCAAGAAGAAGGGGCTACAGCAGCTCGTGCAGAAGTGCTACCTGACCTCTGGCCTGCAGACGACGGTTGAGATGCTGGATGGGTTGAAGCACATGGGCTTCACCTATGCCACAAAATCGGGGATGTCGATTGGCATCGAGGACCTGATCATCCCGCAGAGCAAGGCGGCGCTGTCGGAGAAGGCGCGCGACGAGGTCATCAAGGTCGAACAGCAATACCTCGAAGGCGCAATCACCAACGGTGAGCGTTACAACAAAGTCATCGCCGTGTGGTCCGACGTCACCGAGAAGATCGCCGACGCGATGTTCAAGGAGATGGAGCGCCGCGATCAGGAGGGCAAGTTCAATCCTGTCTACATCATGGCGGACTCTGGCGCGCGCGGCAGCAAGCAGCAGATCCGTCAGCTTGCGGGCATGCGCGGCCTGATGGCGAAGCCGTCGGGCGAGATCATCGAGACGCCCATCAAGGCGAACTTCCGCGAAGGCCTCTCGGTACTGGAGTACTTCATCTCGACGCACGGCGCTCGCAAAGGCCTCGCCGATACGGCGCTCAAGACCGCCGACTCGGGGTACCTGACTCGTCGTCTCGTGGACGTGGCGCAGGACGTGATCGTCTCGGATCGCGATTGCGGCACGCTCGACGGCATCGAGGCGCGGGCGATCGTCGAGAGCGGTGAGATCATCGAGCCGCTGCGCGACCGCATCATCGGGCGCACCTCGCTCGAACGCATCATCGACCCGCTGTCGAGCGATGTCCTGCTCGATCTCAACGAAGAGATCGACGAGGACAAGGCGGCGGCGGTGCAGGATTCCGGGATCGAGAAGGTCAAGATCCGGTCGGTCCTCACGTGTGCCTCACGCCGTGGCGTGTGCGCGGCCTGCTACGGCCGTGACCTGGCGACAGGAAAGCTCGTGGAAATGGGTCTCGCGGTCGGTGTGGTCGCTGCGCAGTCCATTGGCGAGCCGGGCACGCAGTTGACGATGCGCACGTTTCACATCGGTGGCACGGCGTCCCGCATTTCGGATGCCTCGACGCTCGATTCAAAACACAAGGGC
Source organism: uncultured Acidobacteriota bacterium (assembly GCA_963846425.1). Lineage (GTDB taxonomy): Bacteria > Acidobacteriota > Vicinamibacteria > Vicinamibacterales > UBA2999 > JACCSI01. The sequence goes on from CAWJVW010000005.1 coordinate 2,786,092, forward strand.
ATCGTCAAGTTCGACAACCTCCAGGTTGTCGATCGACCCAACGCGGCTGGCGGCACGGACCTGATCGTCATGAACAGGAACGGCCATCTCGTCATTCAGGACGAGAAAGGCCGAGACCGTGAGCGTTACCAGATCCCGTACGGCGCACGCCTCAAGGTCAAGGAAGGCGGCGCGGTCGAGAACGGCCAGATCCTCGTCGAATGGGATCCGTACACGTTCTCGATTCTGACCGAGGAGTCCGGTCAGATCCGGTTCAAGGACATCATCGAGGGCCTCACGGTTCACGAGGATCTCGACGAGGTCACGGGCCTGTCCCGGCTGATCATCGTCGATTCGCCGGATGAGAAGAAGCAGCCGACAGTCGAAATCAAGGGACCGAACGGCAACGTCATTCGCCGTTACATCATGCCGGTCAATGCTCACATGATGGTGCAGGACGGCGAAGAGGTTCACGCCGGCGACGTGCTCGCGAAGATCCCACGCGAGACGACGAAGACCAAGGACATCACGGGCGGTCTACCGCGCGTGGTGGAGCTGTTCGAGGCACGCAAGCCGAAGGATCCGGCGGTCATCAGCGAGATCGATGGCACCGTGAAGTACGGCGGCGTCGTGAAGGGGCAGCGGCGGATTCTCATCAACGCCGACGACCCGAACGCCGAGCCGCGGGAATACTCGATCCCGCGCGGCGTCCACGTCAACGTGCAGGAAGGTGAGCGTGTGCGCGCGGGCGATCCATTGATGGACGGCCCGAGCAACCCGCACGACATTCTCCATGTGCTGGGCGAGAAGGAGCTGCAGAAGTATCTGGTGAACGAGATCCAGGAGGTCTACCGGCTCCAGGGCGTGAACATCAACGACAAGCACATCGAGGTCATCACCCGGCAGATGATGCGCTGGGTACGGATCGAGGATGTGGGGGACACCGAATTCCTGATCGACGAACAGGTCGACAAGTTCCGGTTCCTCGAAGAGAACGAACGCGTGATCCACGCCGGCGGCCGGCCGGCGTCGGCGCAGCCGCTGTTGCTGGGCATCACGAAGGCATCGCTCTCGACGGAGTCGTTCATCTCGGCGGCCTCCTTCCAGGAGACGACGAGGGTGCTGACCGAAGCGGCCATCTCCGGGAAGATCGATTACCTGCGCGGTCTGAAGGAGAACGTCACGATGGGCCGGCTGATCCCAGCGGGCACGGGCTTCTGGTGGTATCGCCACGTGCAGATTCCGGCGGACGAGCCACCACCGCCGCCGCCGGTGCAGCAGCCGAGCGACGAGGACATGGAGCTCGATCGCGAGATGGAGTACCTGGCCGAGCCGGAAGAAGCACTCGATCGCGGCGGCGAAGACATTCTGTAAGCGCCACCAACGACCACTGACAAGGGCACGGGGTTTGTTCTCCGTGCCCTTTTTCTTTTTGGATACGCTTACTCGACCGACTTTTTCGTGACCCAGTAGCGGCAGCTCTGAAACCCGCCCGGCATCATCTCTTCCTCGACGTCCACGACATGTCCGCCCGCCTCCTGCAGGATCGCGAGCACGTCGGAGCGTGGCACGCAGTGCATGTCCATTTTTTCGGGCTGGGGCCGACCCTTCCACCACTTGATGATCGGGTTGATCAGCCGTCTGACCATTCGGTCCCGGCGTTCTTTGACGGCGTCAACACCGCGTCGGCCGCGCCAGTAAATGTCGCGCAGGCCTGTCGCGCGAAAGGCGCGAAAGACATGAGGGTGGCGCTCGCGAAAGGGAGTCTGCAGCCGCGCTTCACTTGCATCGAGTCGAACACGCGGATGGGGACCCGGCAGTCCACCGGTGATGCGTGTCGGGATGCAAAGGGAGGTCGATCCGCGATCGGCGAACCAGCCCACGTTCTCCTGAACCAAATCGAGCTCGAGCTGATAGTCCCCATCGAATTGCGGTGCGGTGACGCCCAACAGGAGTTCAACTCGGGATCCCGGCATCAGGTCGTATGGCAGGGGGCATCGCCCATCGTCACGCCGCAGCAGCTCGCCGTCTTCGTGGAGCCAGTGGTTCGCCAGTTTGATCTGGTGACGACCCGTGGCGCCGGGCAAGGTATGCCAGACGGACGTCGAACGGTTTTCGACACCGACCCTGATCGTCGCGAGCTCGTTGGCGCTGAATGACAGCGAGTCTGGTTCGATTGAAATGTGCGCCCTGAATCCATCGTGCGGCAGCGGCCCGTCGCTCAGCGTTCGCACGGCATTGGCGGATGGCGCGTGAACGGCGCGGTGGCTGGGAAGCTGGAATACCAACAGGCCGTCAGGGGCCAGCACCCTCATGAACTCGCGGATGTAACGCGTGCTGTGGGCGGGTTGCATGTGCTGCAGCACCAGTGTCGAATGCACGAAGCTGAAGCTGGCGTCCGCGAAGAGCGACAGATCAGTGGCGACGTTGCGATGATAGGTGCAGCGCTTCGAATTCCGAGTGTGCCGCCGGGCCAACTTCAGCATCGGCGCGGAGATGTCCACGCCATCGGTCTGCTCGAAGTGGTACCCCATGGCTTGGGTGACGCGTCCGACACCGCATCCAAAGTCCAGCGCTCGCCGACGCGGCACGACGACACCCACTTCGCGTGCCCGCTGCAGCCGCACTTCGAGTTCGTCTCGTCCACTCCGGAAGAATCGCTCGATATCCGGCCCGCCGAAACGGTTATTGATGTCCGTCAGGACCGCGAAAAACGGCTCCTGCCGGCCGAGCCGTTCCCACTGACGCCTGAGGGGGGTGAGTCGCACGATGGGGCATTGTATAAGTGTGCCTATGTCTCCCGTCATCTCCGCCGTTGACTTGGGAATCCCCGAGGTGTTCAACGCCGCGACCCATTTCATCGACCGCCACATCCAGGAAGGTCGTGGCGCTCGCGTCGCAATCGAGTGCGGCGATGAGCGCGTCACCTTTGCCGAGCTTCACGAACGCGTCAACCGTTTTGGCAGCGCGCTCCGCAATCGCCTGGACGTGCGCCCGGAAGAACGCGTGATGCTTCTCATGGTGGATGAACCGGCATTCGCCTACGCTTTCTTCGGTGTGTTGAAAATTGGCGCGATCGCGGTCCCCGTCAACACCCTGCTCAAGGAAAGAGACTATCGCTACCTCCTCGATGACTCGCGCGCCGTCGTCCTGGTGGTAAGCGAGGCCCTGCTGCCGTTGGTGGAGCGAATCCCGCGTCACGAACTGCGGCGTCTGCGACAAATCGTCGTCAGCGGAAAAACGCCGCATGCCGAGGCGGTGTCTGTCGATCAACTGCTGGCCAGCGGGAACGGCAACCTGGAACCCGAGCCGACGAGCCGCAATGATGCGGCCTTCTGGATGTACTCGTCAGGCAGCACCGGTGCGTCGAAGGGCTGCGTCCATCTTCACCACGACATGACCGTGTCCGCCGAGCTCGTCGGAAAAGGTGTGCTGGGGATCCGTGAATCGGATCGCACCTTCAGCGTCGCGAAGCTCTTCTTCGCCTACGGACTCGGCAACGCCTTGTTTTTCCCGCTTGCCGTGGGCGCGACCACGATCCTCTGGCCCGGGCCGCCGGTCGCGGCCAAGGTGTATGACGTGATCGAACGGCATCGCCCGACTCTTTTCTATTCCGTGCCGACCGGCTATGGAATGCTGCTGGCGCACACGCGAGCTACATCGCCGGATTTCGATCTGTCGAGTCTGCGGGTGGCGGTGTCGGCTGGCGAGGCGTTGCCACCGGCGCTTTTCGAGCGCTTCAAGCAGCGGTTTGGGTTGGAGATCATCGACGGGATTGGATCAACGGAGGCGCTTCACATGTTCATTTCGAACCGTCCTGGCGCGGTTCGCGTGGGATCGAGCGGGCAACTGGTTTCCGGCTACGAGGCGCGGATTCTCGACCACGATCGAAAGCCCGTTGCCGCGGGCGAAATTGGCAATCTGTGGATCGCCGGCGATTCGGTCTGCGCCTGCTACTGGAACCAGCCGGAAAAAACGCAGGACACGATTGAAGGCCGCTGGTTGCGCACCGGTGACAAGTTCACGCAGGATAGCGACGGCTACTTCTGGTACGCGGGCCGCTCGGACGACATGTTGAAGGTCGGCGGCCAATGGGTCAGCCCCGTCGAAGTTGAAAACGCCTTGCTCACGCATCCGGATGTCCAGGAGTGCGGGGTTATTGGGCGTGAAGACCACGACTCGCTCGTGAAGCCGATGGCATTTGTCGTCTTGCGGCCCGGGGTGGACGGCAGCCCGGCCCGCGGGACGGAGTTGGAACAGTTTGTCCGGACGCAGCTTGCCGACTACAAGCGGCCTCGCTGGGTCGCGTTTGTGCCGGAACTGCCCAAGACCGCCACCGGGAAGATTCAGCGGTTCAAGCTGCGCGAGCTGGCAACGAAGCCGTCAGGGGGACAGGTTTAAAACCCATCCGCGGTCATCCGTGGGAGTCTCTGTTTGCGGTAGCATTCGGCACATGACGCGCATCATGATGTTGGCCCTCGTGGTTGTCAGCATGGCTCTTGCGGCTCCACCAATCGAATACGACACAGCCGAAGTCAACGGCGTGAAGCTTCATTTCGCGAAGTCGGGCACCGGGCAGTTGATGTTGTTTCTGCACGGCTTCCCCGAGTTCTGGTACGGCTGGAAAAACCAGCTCGAGGAGTTTGGCCGCGATCACTTGGCGGTGGCGCCGGACATGCGTGGCTATAACCTCTCGTCGAAACCACCCGAGGTCGATCAATACCGCATCCCGTTGCTGATCGAAGACGTGCACCAGCTTGCGGCGCGACTGGGCCACAGCGCCACGCGTAAATTCATCCTCGTCGGCCACGATTGGGGCGGGGTCGTCGCATGGGCGTACGCCGCGGCCCATCCCGAGACCATCGAGAAGCTCGTCATCGTGAACGCGCCGCATCCGGCAGTGTTCCAGCGCGAGCTGCGCGAGAATCCCGCACAGCAAAAGGCGAGCGCCTACATGCTGATGTTCCGTGGACCGGATGCGGAGAAAACGCTCTCCGCGAACGACTACCAGATGCTCGTGAATGCGGTCCTCGGTGCGGGGCTCAAGGAGGGCCACTTCACGGAAGCCGACAAGAAGGCCTACATCGAGGCATGGTCGCAGCCAGGCGCGCTCACCGGTGGTTTGAACTATTACCGCGCGGCTCAGGTTGGGCCTCCCACTGGCTCCGAGCCGGCAGCCACTGCCACACCGATACCGCCTGCGATGATGAAGGTCAACGTGCCAACGCTTGTGATCTGGGGAGAGAAAGACACGGCGCTCCTCACCGGCAACCTGGAGGGGCTCGACGCGCATGTGCCACAGCTCACCATCCGACGGATTCCGGACGGGACGCATTGGGTCGTTCACGAGAAACCGGCGGAGGTGAATCGCTATATCCGTGAATTCATCGCGAAGTAGCGCGGGACTTTAGTCCCGCGACTTCCTTAAACTGGCAACTGTTAACTGGCCACTGAGTCCTCGCGGGTGACCGCCCCACGTCGACCTCCGTCCTCGGGCCTGACCTCCGTCCTTGGGGCAACCTCCGTCCTTGCGGGCAACCTCCGTCCTCCGGGCGACCTCCGTCCTCGGGCTACAGCGCGTTCATCACTTCCTGCGCCCCCACGACGGCAAACAGCGCCAGGATGGCCACGAGGAGCACGTTGGTCGTCCAGTGATTGTGGGGCACTGACGCTGACCAACGAACGCGGTTGTTCAGATAGAGCAACGTGGCGGCCAGAAACGGGATGAACAGGCTCCCGACGATCGTGTAGGTGACGATGATCACGAGTGGCCGACCCGTGAACGCGAAGGGAAGCGGTGCGAGCGTGATAAACGCCAACGCAAGGCGGTAGGGCTTGCTGGTGACCTTCGTGGCCTCGCGGCGAGCATCGACTGGCAGGTTCTTGATGATGCCGTAGAAGTCTGCATACAAGTACGGGACGCTCTGCCACACACCCAGGAGCGAGGCAAAGACAGCCGCCCAGAAGCCAAGCGAATACGCATAGACACCAAACGGCCCGAGAAGCGTCCCCAGCACTTCAGCCATCTTTGGCACGGCTTGCGCGTCGGTTATCTTGACGCCAGCCAGATAGAACGCCTGGTTGGCGATGAGCATCACCGACATGCCGAAGATAGCCGTGAACAGATACGCGATCGCCACGTCTCCGCGGACATAGCCCAGCCACCCCGCGCCGCTGATGCGCTCTTCGCGCATCCAGTAGTTGTAGGACAGCATCGTGATTGATCCGCCGATCCCGCCGATGATCGACAGCACATAAGTCCCGCTGGTGGAGGGAATCCTCGGGATCAGCAAACCCTGCAACACGTTTGCCCAGTCGGTCACGATGAGCAAGGCGCAGATCAGGATGCTGAAGCCCATGACTCCAACGAGCAGCTTCATGAGCCTCTCGAACCAGGCGTAGCCACCGACCCAGACGAACGCAAAGCCGATCAGGCTGTGCGCAACTGCTCCCCACGACTGTGGGATCGCTCCGTCTGTGAGATTGGAGATGCCGAGCCCCGTCGCGTTGGTGAGTGCGGCACTGACCGCAACGGTCCAGAGAACCAGGTAAGCCGCGAAATAGTACTTCACCCAGCCGGGCAGATGTGCGGCCCACCCTTCGAGCGCGGTCAATCCTGTCGCGAGCTGCCAGCGTGCGATGCCCTCGCTCAACACAAATTTGAAAAATGCGCCGAGCGCAATCGCCCACAACAGCACGACGCCGTAGCGAGCTCCGCCGACGGTGGCCGAGACGACATCTCCAGATCCAATGCCGGTTGCGGCAACGATGAGACCGGGACCTGCAAGCTTGAGGACGCTGAGACGCGCTGGTGGATTCGCGCTGGCAGCGTCGAGAGCATTCACGGGAGACTCGATCACGGGCGCCCAGATTATCTACTGAACGTGCGCGCTCGTGCTAAGTTCTCGCCGCATGCCCACGAGCGATGAGCAACCCGGGATAGTGGCACGTGCGGCGCTGGCCCTGACCGCATGGACCGAGAAGTGGATTCCCGACGCGTTCATCTTTGCCCTGCTCGCGACGTTGATAGTCGTTCTGGCGGGACTGTTATGGACGCCTGCCACATTGCCTCAGATCATCGATGCGTGGGGCAACGGGTTCTGGGATCTCATTCCCTTTACGCTCCAGATGTCGCTCATCATCATCACGGGACACGTGCTGGCGACCTCAGCGCCCATGCGACACGTGATCCGCACGATTGCCGGTTGGCCGCAGACACCGCGGGGGGCCGTCGCCGTCGTAACGTTCTTCGCGCTGGTCAGCTCCTGGTTCAACTGGGGATTCAGCCTGATCTTCAGTGCGGTGCTCGCACGCGAGATGGCTCGGCGCGTGGAGGGTGTGGACTATCGGGCGCTCGCGGCGGCGAGCTTTCTGGGTCTCGGCAGCATCTGGGCCCAGGGCCTCAGCGGATCCGCCGCTTTACAGATGGCTAGTCCGGGCGCGCTGCAACCGCAGATTCGCGAGATCGTCGCAGGCGGCGGTGCGGTGCCCGGAGGCATCATCCCGTTTCGCGACACGATCTTTCTGTGGCAAAGCTTCGTGTCGGTCACGGTCGAGATCATCATCGTGACCCTGGTGATGTGGCTCGCCACGCCGCCTGCTAGGCGTGCGCGCACGGCTGCGAGCCTGGGCATCGACCTGACCGATCATGAGCCCGCCAGGACGGCGCCCCGCGCCGTGCCACCCGGGGCATGGCTCGAACATTCAGCGCTGTTGCCCCTGCTCATCGTCGTCATTGGCGTCACGTATCTGACGCGTTACTTCCTCCGCGCGCCAGACCCGCTCAACGCGGTGACGCTCAACATCGTGAACCTGGCCTTTCTGCTGTTCGGCTTTCTGCTGCACCGCACGCCGGCCCGCCTGATGCAAGCCGTTCAAGCCGCCACACCCTCGGCCTGGGGGGTGATTCTGCAGTTCCCGTTTTATGCGGGGATTGCGGCGATCATTACGGCGACGCATCTGAATGATCGCCTCGCGCATATGTTTGTCAGTGTGTCGAATCCGACCACCTTCCCCGCGCTGGTCGCACTTTACTCAGCCGTGCTCGGCATCTTCGTCCCGTCGGGCGGATCGAAGTGGGTCATCGAGGCACCGTACGTGATGGCAGCGGCGCACGAGCTGAAAGTCCACCTCGGGTGGATCGTGGCCTCGTACGATCTCGGCGAGGCCCTCGCGAATCTGCTGCAGCCTTTCTGGATGCTCCCGATCCTGGGGATGTTTCAACTTCGCGCCCGCGACGTCATGGGTTATACGCTGATCGTGTTTCTTGTTCTGACGCCAGTCGTCGTGGTTCTCGTGACCGTACTCGGCCTGACGCTGTCGTATCCTCTGTAGGCAGGTTCAAGCGATGATTCGGTACCTGGATACCGCATTTCGTGCCTTTTGGCACGGGTTGCGCTGGGCGGTTCGGCGTCCCCTGACATCGGTCACTTCGACGCTATGCCTTGCGATCGGAATAGCCGCATGCGCAATCGCATGGACGCTGCTCGACGCGACGATCTTTCGGCCCTTTGGCCTCGCCGACAGCGATGAGCTTGTCGTGGTGTGGGAAGCGGATCTGTCGCGCGGTCACGATCTGATCGAAGTCTCTCACCTCAACTTTCTGGACTGGCAGCGTGAGTCGAAGACGCTCGAGTCGATGGCTGCGTTCGGTTCGTCGCATTGGCCGGCGCTTGCGCGGATTGGAGCGGATACCGTGCCCATCGCCGCGCGTGGCGTGTCGATCGCGTTTTTCTCGACGCTCGGCATTCGACCGGCCCTCGGGCGCGACTTCTCTGCGTCCGATCAGAATCCGGGCGGGGTGCCGCCCGTCGTCCTGAGTCATCGGATGTGGCAGAGCCGGTTTGGCGGCGACGAGGGGATCGTCGGGCAGGTGGTCTTCATCGATGGTCAGGACCACTCGATTGTCGGAGTCATGCCCAGCGGCTTTGCCTATCCTGATGACCCGGACGCGTGGGTGTCGCTCGAGCGGGCGCTCGGCAGCGCATTCGAAGGCTTGTCGCAGGACCAACAACGCGCGATTGGTGTCTTGGAGGTGTTGGGACGTCGGCGGGCGAACGTCTCCAACGACCACGTCAGAGAGGAACTGACCGCGATCGTCAGAAACCTGCGCCAGCGGTATGACCCGGCTGAAGCAAATGTCACCGCGGTTGTGAACCCATATGCTGATGTCCTACTCGGGCGACTCGGGTCACGGCTTTGGATTGCGCTCGGTTTGGCCGCAGCGGTGTTCCTGTTTGCGTGCGCCAACGTTGGCGCAGTGCGGATGGCGCAGCTTCGCGAGCGAGCAACAGAGCTGGCCGCACGATTGTTTCTCGGGTCATCGCGTCGACGGCTTGCGGCGGATCTTGCGGTTGAAACTATCCCTGTGACCGTCGTCTCTTTCGTGGTCGCGATCCTTGCGTGGTCCGGCTTGGTCGCGCTGCTCTCGACTTCGTCGACCGTCGTAGACAGCGGCGTCCGGCTCGCCGAGCATCGCGGTGCGGCGGTGCTGACGATCGCGTTGCTGTCTATCGCGGGTTGGCTGATGGTCGGTGCGATTCCGGCGTGGGTCGTCTCTCGCCGCGAAGTTGCCGAGGCTCAGCTGTCTTCGGCACGTGTGGCGCGACGAGCTTCAGCCGCCGGGGCACCATTACTCTTCGGCCAGGCGGCTGTCGCGATTGCCGTTGTCGCAATCGCTGCGACCGCGCTGCAAGTGTTCGATCGTCTCTCCCGGACGGATATCGGCTTTGGGACCAGCGGCGTCACGCTGGTAGACACTGCGGTACCGACGTGGAAATACCAGACGCCGGCAGACCGGCGTCAACTGACCGAGCGATTGCTGGTGGCCATGCGCGAGTTGTCTGGTGTGAAGCACGTCGCTGCCGTTTCGGTTCGTCCATTTCGATTCGGCGAAATCGTCGATGGACTGCCCGTAAGGCGTGCGGGGGACGCGATCGTGCAGCCAGCAGACGCTACTGGGGCCAGCCGTGTCGTCGCCACCGAGCACTACTTTGCGGCGCTCGGGCAGCCGATTGTTGAGGGTCGGCCGTTCTCGGCCTTCGATCGGGCTGATACCGAATCAGTGGCCATCGTCAGCCGAACGCTGTCCCGGGCGCTGTGGGGCGACGAACCTGCTGTCGGCAAGCGGTTGGAGACGTTCACGCTGAGCGAAAAATGGCGGTCGAGGCTGGTGGTTGGCGTGGCGCGCGACGCCCGCTATCGCGGGCTCGAACGGCCATCGATGGAAGTCTACGTGCCACATACGCAGGCGGGAACAGAGCTTGGAAGCCTCGTGCTGGCCACTGAGCCCGGAGTATCCATCGGAGACGCCGTCGTGCGACAGGCAATGCGTCGCGTCGAACCGGAGATCGCGATCGAACGCATCCTGACGACTCGCGAGCTCGTGCGGTCGGTACTCAGCCCCGCCAGGCTTCTCGCTACCCTCACAACCATGCTTGGCAGCGCGGGCCTATTGCTCCTGACCCTGGGAATCTTCGGCGCGGCCGCGACCGCGCTACGAGCAGCGTGGGCAGAAATCGGCGTGCGTCAGGCAATTGGTGCGATGCCGCTACAGGCCGCCTGGGCGCCGCTCGGCATCCTGACTCGCGCGGTGGCACTTGGTATGGGGACAGGGCTCCTCGTCGCGCCGCTGGCGCTCGCAGCAGTCAGAGGACTAGGCATTGCCTCGGGAGATATGGTCTCGCCGCTGGTGATTGGCGCGCTATCTGTGTTCACCGCAGCCGCAGTCGCAGCCGGGCCATCGGTCTGGCGAGCCTCCCGGCGTTCGCCGGCAGAACTGCTGCGTGAACAATGAACGCGTCAACGAACCCACGTGAACCTACGTGAGGAACCCCGTGTGGAACTTCCGTAGCGAACCTCCGTGAACCGTCCTATGCCATGTCCGTCATTTGTGCCCGAGCGATCGCGGCCTTCCGCTCGCTCGATGCCGCGCGCAGCATCGTTGACGCCGTATAAATCACCACGGCGACGACCAGCCAGCGAACGTAAAACAGCGGCAGCGACTTGACGATGAACGCCGCGATGAGCACCGCAAGCGGCCCTCCGAGGGCAAGGCCAAGAGCGGCGCGGAGGCTGTAACTGTTCTTGCGCACGAACTGCAGACTGCCGACGGGCATCAGGAACGCGCACGAACCCATCATGATGGGGAAGGCAGCCGTGGGGTTCATGCCGAGCAGGCTAATCAGAATCATGCAGGGCGCGTAGAGACCGATCCCAAGTGTCATGAGGGCACCCAGAATCAAATTGCCGCCGAGTCCGATGGCCAGCTTCGTGCCATCGAGCGCGAGCGCGGTGCCTCCTCCAGGCACCGCCCCGAGCAGTTGCAACAGCATGATCGTCGCGGCGCCGAAGAGCGCGATTCCCATCCCGATTTGCACATTCCGGCGGGGCATTCCAGCGACGACGCCGGCGCCGAGCCAGGCGCCCGCGCAGGCTGCGGCAATCATCAGGAAGAGCGTCTGGAACTCCACCTCGACAAGCTGAGTGTAAATGATGGCTTGAACCACAGTCGGCAGGACGTGCCCGACGTTCAACGTCCCGGGGATTTGCTCGTCCGGCACGAGCTTCCACGCTCGAAACATCGCCGTCGTCGTCGCAAACGATCCGATTCCCAGCGTATCGAAAAAATTCGTGATGAATCCGATGGCGGTGAGGAGCAGCGTTGGCCTGACGGGCTCATGGTGCCCGTGGTCGCGCGCGGCGTGTTTCCGGCGGGCCATCGTCCACCACGTGATGGCATAGCCGATGGTGATGGCAATCAGGGCAGCGATCAGAATGAGCTTGGCGTCCATGGCTGGTCAGATTACATCAGTCGGAAACAACAACGCGTCTGATAGGTCGGGTTACCTACCCGACAAACTTATAGCCCGAGCCATGGATGGTCAGGATGTGCTCTGGCGCGTGAGCGGACCGCTCGATCTTCTGACGGAGTTTGGCCACGAAGTTGTCGATGGTGCGCGTCGTCGGAAATTCCTCGTAGCCCCAGACTTCGTTCAGGATCTGCTCGCGCGTCACGACCTGACCCGTGTGAAGCACGAAATATCGAAGCAGGTCGAATTCGCGCGCGGTGAACTCGATGCGCGCTTTGCCGCGGCGTGCCTGGTGCAGCTTGAAGTCGATCTCGATGTCGCCGATCCGGACAATGTCACCCGGCGTGGTTTTCTGAGTGCCGGTCCGGCGCAGTACGGCTCGCACGCGAGCCAGAAGCTCGGTAATCGAAAAGGGCTTGGTGACGTAATCGTCGGCCCCCAGCTCGAGTCCCAGCACCTTGTCGGTCTCGGCGGACCGTGCTGTCAGCATCACAATGGGCGTTGGGTTCGATCGGGCGCGTAACTCTCGACAGACGTCGAAGCCATTCTTCTTCGGCAGCATCACGTCCAGAATCACGAGGTCGGGATTGAAGCTCGAGGCCCGCGCGAGTCCCTCGTCGCCGTCGGCCGCCGTCTGCACCTCATAGCCTTCGAGCTCGAGGTTGTCACGCAGACCGAGCAACATCTGCGGTTCGTCCTCGATCACCAGGATGCGCTTCATGTCGGTCCTTTTCCGCGGCGCCCGCGGCAATGGGGAAGTGCAGCGTGAATGTGCTGCCGCGGGCGGGCTCGCTCTCGACCCGGACGAATCCCCCGTGACCCCGCATCGTGTGGTCCACGATGGCGAGGCCAAGGCCGCAGCCCTGCGGGCCGCCGCCGAGACCGCTGTCGATGCGATAGAACTTGCGAAAAATTCGTTTCTGCTCGCGGCGCGCGATGCCGATCCCGTGATCCATCACACTCACGCACACGTGTCGATTCTCGCGTCCCACGCGAACTTCGATATCGCGCGAGTCGCCGGAATATTTCATTGCATTGGCGAGCAGGTTCTCGATGGCCTGCTCGACGGCGTCCTCGTCCACGAGGACGCGCGGCAGATCCGGGTCGACGCGTGCGTGGACCTTGAAATGGGTCTGATCGAACTGACTGCTCATCTCGGACAGCACTTGCGTCGTCAGAGCGCCGAGGTCGGCCGACTCCGTCCGGTACGGGCGCAGCCCGGCTTCCATTTTCGAAAAGTCGAGGATGTTTTCGATTAGACGTGTCAGCTTACGCGCCTCAGTGTTGATGATTCTGTAGTACTCCTGGGCGCGCTCCTGCGTCCTGACGCGACCGAGTTCCAGGGTCTCTGCGAAGAGTTGAATCAGCGCAAGAGGCGTTTTCAGATCGTGCGAAACCGAGGCGACGAAGTTGGATTTGAGCTCGGCGACACGCACTTCGCGCGCCGCGGCGCCTGCCACGAAGAACACGCCGCCGGCCATCACAAGCGCCAGCACGATCATCAGCGCCATCTGCGGCCGGGTGCTCGCGCTGACGATCTCAGGGATCGACTGGGTGCCGTAGCCCGTGCGGACGCGCCAGGTTTCGCGGCGCTGTTCGTACGGCGCGGCGTATTCGAGCAGTTCGCGGTCGAAGAACACCAACGGCAGAGTGCGCTCGTCGACGAAGGCGCCGGTTGTTGGCTGCTGGCCGGTCGCGGTCACGGCCCTGCCGTCCCCATCCAGCAGGTAGATCTCGAGCGGCGGAAATCCGACGGCATGTTGTACGGCGGCCACTCTCCGTTGGATCAACTGCGGCAAATACGAACCACGGAGGTATTCGGCGTCCACCATGAAGCCCAGGAATCCCAGCACGCGTTCACGGCCTGGTTCTGTGAAACGAAGCTGAACCTGCACATATTTCTGGCGTCCGTCGATTACCGCAGGGAATGCCACGATAGCGCGGCGTTGAGCCGCCATTGTCCGAAGCATCGGGACCAGCTGCGCATGGCGAGTCGGCGATTCTCTGAAGCGCTGACTCGCAGGCTGGTCCGCAGCGGGTAGCGGAAGGGCCAGACTATTGCGGTCGAAGACGAAGAACTTATCCTCGTACCCTTCAGCATTCTCCGACCACAGCCAGAGCTCCTCGATAAACGGGCTCGCGACGAGCCCTTCTGCAAACACCGAGTCGATATACGCGAAGTCGGGCGGGTACAGCCGGCTTTGCTGACCGGGCCTCAACAACAGGTTGATGTGCGGGCGCTTGAGCGCTTCCTCGATCTCGCGCGAGAGCGAATCCGTCGTGTCGTGGCTCAATTGTCGCAAAACGACGGCCGAGGTCGCCTCGAGATCGTTGAGCGATCGGAACTGGAAATAAAAGAGCACCGCGACGGGAATCGCCACGACCACCGCAAGACCCGCGGCAAAACGCACGCCGCGGTCGTAGAGCAGATGACTGAAGGCGCTCGGCGTGGTGGTCTGCTGCGGATCCATGTAGTCCTCGCGATATACACGAATTGCCGACGTTCCGTTACCTCGCGAGCTCCGCGGTCAACCAGTCGCTGACCTGCTTCCATCCAGGCAGCTCCGGTCGGTGCGTCAGCAGCGCCCATGCGATAGCGTTCGCATCAGCCACCAGCTGGCGTTTGTAGTCCGGCGGAAGGCCGCGTGTGGCCTGTTGCAATTCCCGCAACGCCCCAGAAGCATCTCCCGAGGCAAGCCGACAAAGCGCCAGACGGCTCGCCTGCACGGGATTGCGCTCGAGGTCGCGTTTCTGGCCCGCGACGTAGGCCGAGAGGGCCGCGTGATACCGGCCCTGCAGAAACAGCGTGTGTCCGAGATTGTAATAGCCAAAGGCCAGTTCGGGTGCCAATTCGGTTACGCGGCGAAACGCCGTCTCCGAATCCGCAAGCCTCCCCAGTTCTCGATTCACGACGCCCACGTTGTTGAGGGCCTGGTGGCTTGCGGGATCGGTTTTAAGAGCCTCCTCGAAGGCGATCAGCGCCTCTTCCGGTCGATCGAGCTCGCCCAGGGTCGCGCCGAGGTTTGCCCATGCGGATGAGAGGTTCGGCATCAGACGCGCGGCGGCGCGAAACGAGTCGCTGGCCCGTTCCATGTCGTCCCGGCGAAGCCAGAGCTTGCCCTGCTCGAAATGGGCGGCAGCCCACTCCGGCGCAACTCTCAGCGTTTCATCGAGGTCGCGGGCGGCGGCGTCGAGATCGTTGACTTCCATGCATGCGCTGGCGGTCGCCAGCAGCGTGGGAGCCGTCCGTTCGTGGTCAAGTGCCTTCACGCAGAGGGCCAGGCGTTCGGCCGGGTCGCCGACGCGCATTGCGTCGGGCAGCAACGAAGGCTCGCGACGCCCGGCGGGTGGCGTCAGCTTCATGCTGCCGTGTGCAATTGCGTTGCGCTCAAAATCGCTGCAGACGAACATCTCGGCAAACGGCGCCCGGCGCGCCGCGACTTCAGGTGCGTGCTGCTCGAGACTCGCCGGATCGGCGCTCAGGAGAAGCAGCACGTCAGCATGGTCGCGCACGACGCCAAGCCACAGGTGCATCAAGTAGGGCGCCTGAGTTGTGACCAGTCGTGTGCTAGCGGTTTGGTGGTTCACGAATGCTTCGTGAGTATCGGGCATCCAGACGACGACCGGCGAGGCGGGCAGTGTGGCACCGAGAGGATGGATGAACGGCCAATTCGCGGCGAACGGAGCTGTCACGCTCACCGCGCCCGGATGATGAGCGGCCCAGGCGGCCGCGATCGTCGTTGCGATCGCCTCACGTTTCTTGGGGTCAGCAGAGATGGCAAGTGCCATTCGCGAGGAACCGGGGTCGATCACGGGTTCAATTCTAAGGTGCCTAGAGTGCCTAAGGTGCCTAGGGTGCCTAAGGTGCCTAGAGTGCTTGGGGGTGCTCCGACGGGTCTGCACTCCAGGCACCTCAGGCACTCCAGGCACTCTAGGCACCCTAGACACCTCAGGCCCCGCGAAGCGCCGTATAATTCGCATAGTCCCGCGCGTTTTCCCGCCTAGCGCCAGCGTGGCCGCGCCTTTTCTTCGGAATGAGGATGACGGACACACAGCCGACACCCGGCTCGATGGGGCGGCGTAACTTCGTGGTGCGCGCGATCGTGGCTATCCAAGCGACTATCGGCGCAACGCTGGCGTTTGTGCTAGGCGCTACCACCCTGACGCCAAGCTTCACACGACGCGAGGCGGCATGGCTTCGTGCAGCCGCACTCGATTCGGTGCCTGACGATCAACCACTCGCTGTCACGCTCCGCGTGACGCGACAGGATGGGTACTCGCAGGTCGTCGATCGCACGGTGGTCTATCTCGTGCGCACGGGCGAACAGGACGTGCGGGCGCTGCACTCCACGTGCACCCACCTCGGTTGCCGAACGGCCTACGACCGCAAATCCAAACGCATCCTGTGCCCTTGCCACGGCGGTGTCTTCGACTCGCACGGAAACGTGATCGATGGTCCGCCGCCCGCGCCTCTTCCTTCACTCACCACCCGCGTGGAGAACGGGTACGTGCTGGTGCAGGTCTAGCCATGCGGGGTCTGCTGGACTGGCTTGACGGCCGGACTGGTTATCGCGCTGGCCTTCGTCACTTGCTCGACGAGCCCTTGCCCAAGGGCACGGGGTGGGCGTTCACGACCGGCAGCGTCCTGTTGTTCCTGCTCGCCGCACAGCTGCTGACCGGCGTGGCACTCGCGATGTATTACGTGCCGGCGCCGCAGCTCGCTTACGACAGCGTCCGCTTCATCACAGATGCGCTCACGCTCGGATGGCTCCTCCGCGGCCTTCACTACTGGGGCTCCACGTTCGTCGTGATGGTCGCTGCGATTCATATGCTGCGCGTGTTCTTCTATGGGTCATACAAGGCGCCGCGTGAGGTCACCTGGCTGATCGGCGTCGCCCTGTTTCTGCTGATCCTCGCGTTCTCGCTGAGCGGTTACCTGCTTCCGTGGGACCAGAAGGCATACTGGGCGACGATCGTCACGATCAACATCGCGCGCAGTTCACCGCTCATCGGCGAGTACATCGCGGATGTCCTGCGAGGCGGGAGCCAGCTTGGTGCGCTCACCCTGGGCCGCTGGTACGCGGCTCACGTTTTCCTGCTGCCCGCGATCCTGGTGGCTTTGGTCGTTGCGCACATTGCCTTGATGCGTCGTCACGGCATCTCCGGCCCCTTGACGGCGCGAGATGGTCCGCCGACGCCGTTCTTCCCGTGGCATGCGATCAAGGACACTGTAGTCGTCGGCGCGGTCTTTGCCGCGCTGGTTGTCTTTGCGGCAAGTTTCCCGGCCCATCTCGATGAGATCGCCAATCCCGCAGACTCGTCGTATGTGCCACGGCCTGAGTGGTACTTCCTGTCGCTGTTCGAGCTGTTGAAGTACTTCCCCGGGCCCTTCGAGCCGTTGGCAACACTTGTCATCCCGGGACTCGCGGTCGGATTCCTGTTTGCCTTGCCGTTCCTCGATCGCGGCCCGTCGCGCAATCCGTTCAGCCGCGGCCGCATGCTTCTGACGTTCGTGATGTGCGGCTTCGTGACTGCGACTGTTGTCCTCACGATGATGGGATTGGCTGATTCGCCAGCCAAGTACGATCCAAGCGATTGGGGACCGCGGGCAATAGCCGGCCATCAACTCGTGACCGCTCCTGACAACAAGTGTGTGAGGTGCCATGTGAGCGGGGGACCGGCTGCGGAGCTGGCAATTACGCGCATCACCAAGGATGAGGAATGGCTGCTCGCGCACATGGCGGATCCGATCACGATCGCGCCTGGCGTCCGCAGCGAAGATGATCCCGCACCACCACCGCTCTTGACGCGTTTTCAGTCCCACTCGGTGCTCGCATATCTCCGACGTATTCGCGCCGGCTCAGAGCCTCCGCAGGTTGGCGATGAGGACATCCTGGCAGCGACGACGTTCTCAAATACGTGTGTGGGGTGCCACAAGATTGCTGGTGAGGGCGGGGAGAGCGCGCCAGACCTGTCGCGTGTTGGAGCCAGGCGCGAGGCGTCGGCTATCAAGAAAATGATTCGCGACCCGACCTCGGAGTTTCCCGACACGATGATGCCGACCTACGGTGAGCGGCTGAGCGAGCATGAAATCAACGCGCTTGTGCAATACCTCTCCAAGAGGCGTTGAGCGGTTCACGGCGCCGCCTTTGGTTTCACATCGCCCTGATGGCACGTGTAACACGTCACGCGTCCCAACGTGGATTCGCCTTCAGTCGTCTTGTGATCGGGGAAAAACTCCTTGTTGAGGGCCTTGGTCATCGCGATCATCTGGCGCGCCTTGACTTTGCGCGGATTCTCGTCGCTCGCGAAATCGCCCCGCGGCAAGTGACAGCCGCCGCAGCTCACACCAATCGCCTGGACGAAATGCTGCATCTCCCGCTCAAACTCCTGGACTGTCAACCCTGTCAGCACCGTCACCGTGGGGCTTTCGACTTTGTTCGGTATCGCGGGTGGTTGTGCCTCAACGGTAGAGGTAGCGATCACCAGAGCCAAACAGGACAGCAAGCCGGAGGATGGCGTCATCTTGTTGAGTCCTCATGCGTTATTGGCAGCTCGACAGCGTAACACGGGCCCACAGTCTCTCGTTCGTCGACCAGACTTTGTTTGCAGAGTTCGCCAAGCCCATGTTATATTTCGTAGGTTCTCGTGGAGTCTGGGACACCCTATCTAGGCTCCTCCAAGCACTGTGACGCTCCTGTAGGCCGCTTTCCTGGCTCAGGGCCTGCCGCGACAACGCGGCTGGACATGTCGAATGCGCGTCCGCCGGTGCCGATGACACACAACGATTAGGGTTTTTTGCTTCGGGTGCCAAGCTGTTCACACGAACAGTTTCTAGGCCCGTCGCGCCAGACATGCGGACATGGCACCGCGTGTGTGGATTTGCTATCAAACACGGAAGACTTCCGCGTTTTGTGGCGTTTGGAGCGCTCGTGCCGACGATCAGTCAGTTGGTTCGCAAAGGACGTGAGCAGGTTCGCTGGAAAACCAAGAGCCCGGCCTTGCAGGAGAGCCCGCAGAAACGCGGGGTCTGCGTCCGGGTGTTCACACAGACGCCGAAGAAACCGAATTCTGCGCTCCGCAAAGTGGCGCGTGTGCGGCTCACCAACGGGATCGAAGTGACGACCTACATCCCGGGTGTGGGTCACAACCTGCAGGAGCACTCACTCGTGCTCATCCGCGGCGGCCGTGTGAAGGACCTGCCGGGGGTGCGGTATCACGTGGTCCGCGGCACGCTCGACGCCGTCGGCGTTCAGGGCCGCAAGCAGGGCCGATCGAAGTACGGCGCGAAGCGCCCCAAGCAGTAGAGGCCGTGCCTTTAGACCGGCCGACCTGATAGCTGAAAGCGAAATTCTATGCCTCGACGACGAGAAATTCCGAAGCGCGACATTCCAGCGGACGCGCTCTATAACAGCTCGTTGGTGACCAAGTTCATCAACACGATCATGCAGGAAGGCAAGCGGTCGACCGCGGAGCGGATCCTGTATCAGGCGTTCGACATCATCAAAGAGCGCAGCGGCGACGACCCGCTGAAGGTCTTCAAGAAGGCCGTGGACAACGTGAAGCCGAGCCTCGAGGTCAAATCCCGGCGGGTCGGCGGCTCGAACTATCAGGTGCCGATCGAGGTCAACCCGAACCGTCGACTGTCACTCAGCATCCGCTGGCTCGTCAGCTATTCGCGTTCGCGCGGCGACGGCAAGACGATGCAGGAGAAGCTTGCGAACGAACTGCTCGACGCCGCGAATCTGCGCGGTGGCGCGGTCAAGAAGCGCGAGGACACGCACCGGATGGCGGAAGCGAACAAAGCGTTTGCCCACTATCGATGGTGATAACGAGATCACGAGGTCTCCGGTCTCTGGTCTCCACTCTCCGGTCACGAAGGTTCTTCGGTAGACCGTGGACCGTGGACCGTGGACCACACAGTTTTTGACACCAATGGCTCGACAGGCACCACTCGAACGCACGCGGAACATCGGCATCATGGCCCACATCGATGCCGGGAAGACGACCACCACTGAGCGGATCCTCTTCTACACTGGAATTACGTACAAAGTTGGCGAGGTCCACGAAGGCACGGCCGTCATGGACTGGATGGAGCAGGAACAGGAACGCGGCATTACCATCACGTCCGCAGCGACGACCTGTTTCTGGCGCGATCACCGCATCAACATCATCGATACACCAGGTCACGTCGACTTCACCGTCGAAGTCGAGCGTTCGCTGCGCGTCCTGGACGGCGCCTGCGCGGTCTTCGATGCCGTGTCTGGGGTCGAGCCTCAGTCTGAAACCGTTTGGCGCCAGGCGGACAAGTACCGCGTCCCGCGCATCTGCTTCGTCAACAAGATGGACCGCGTCGGTGCGGATTTCAAGGAAACGCTGTCACAGATCGAGACCAAGCTGCAGGGCAATCCCGTCGCCGTGCAGTTGCCGATTGGTGCTGAAGACAAGTTCATTGGTGTGGTCGATCTCGTCAGGATGAAGGCCCTCACCTATAAGGACGAGACGATGGGGGCTGACTACGTCGTGGGCGAGATTCCGGCCGACATGATGGCCGATGCCCAGGCGTTCCGTGAGAAGCTCATCGAAAAAGTCAGTGAAGCCGACGACAAGCTGCTCGAGAAGTATCTGTCGGGCGCAGCGATTTCCGAAGACGACATCAAGGCGGCGCTCCGCAAGCGCACCATCGAATCGGTCCGCAAAGAAGACGCGCCGTTCGTCCCGGTCATTTGCGGCACGGCGTTCAAGAACAAAGGCGTGCAGCTGCTGCTCGACGCAGTCGTCGACTACCTTCCGTCGCCGCTGGACATCCCGCCTGTCACCGGCCTCGATCTCCATTCGAAGGAACCGGACGCGCTCATCGAGCGCAAAGCCGACGACAAACAGCCGTTCGCCGCGCTTGCCTTCAAGATCATGACCGACCCCTACGTCGGTCAGCTCACGTTCTTCCGTGTGTATTCGGGCACTCTCGTGACCGGCACCTCGGTGCTGAATGCCACGAAGGGGAAGACCGAGCGCATCGGACGCCTCTTGAAGATGCACGCGAACAAGCGTGAGGAAATCAAGGAAGTCTTCGCTGGTGACATTGCCGCCGCCGTCGGACTGCGATCCGTGACGACCGGCGACACGTTGTGCGACGAGAAGAAGCCCATCCTGCTCGAGTCGATGACCTTCCCCGAGCCGGTCATCTCGCTCGCGATCGAGCCCAAGACCAAGGCCGATCAGGAAAAACTCGGTCAGGGCATGGCCAAGCTGATGGCGGAAGATCCCACGTTCCGTGTCCGCACCGACGAACAGACCGGTCAGGTCGTCATCGCTGGCATGGGTGAGCTCCATCTCGAGATCATCGTCGACCGCCTCAAGCGCGAGTTCAGTGTCGACGCCAGCGTGGGCAAGCCGCAGGTCGCTTACAAGGAAACGCTCACGGCGCCTGCCGAGGGCCATGGCCGATTCGTCCGGCAGACGGGCGGTCGGGGTCAGTTTGGCGAAGCGAAGATTCGCCTCATCCCGCTGCCGCCGGGCACGGGTTATCAGTTCGAAAACGAAATCGTCGGCGGTGCCGTGCCGAAGGAGTACATCAAGCCGATCGATCAGGGTATTCAGGAAGCCCTGACGCGCGGTGTTCTCGCCGGCTATCCGATCGATGACGTGCGTATCGAGCTGTACGACGGCTCGTATCACGAAGTGGACTCGTCGGAAATGGCGTTCAAGATCGCCGGTTCGCTGGCATTCCAGGATGCGGCGAAGAAGGCAAGGCCGGTGTTGCTGGAGCCGGTGATGCGTGTCGAGGTGGTGGTGCCCAAGGACTACATGGGCGACGTCATGGGCGATCTCGCATCACGCCGCGGGCGCATTCAGTCGCAGGAGGACCGCGGTGGTACGCAAATCATCTCCGCGCGCGTGCCGCTCAGCGACATGTTCGGCTATGCGACGGAGCTGAGATCGCGGACGCAGGGTCGCGCGACCTACTCCATGCATTTCGATCGTTATGAGCAGGCGCCGTCGCAGGTCAGCGAAGAAGTGATCGCACGCGTTCAAGGGACGAAATGAATCGGCCCACGGCCAACGGCCTACTTTTGACGCCAGGTGCGCGAGTGCACCGACCGTCGACCGGAGACCGGAGACCGTAGGCCTCGAGGATCAATAAATGCTGGGAGACAAAATTCGCATTCGCCTGAAAGCGTACGACGCGCGCGTGCTCGATCAGAGCACCGGTGAGATCGTCGAGACAGCCAAGCGCACGGGTGCACGGCTCGCAGGCCCGATTCCGCTGCCGACCGAGATCAACAAGTGGACGGTCCTACGTTCGCCGCACGTGGACAAGAAGTCACGTGAGCAGTTCGAAGTCCGCACACACAAGCGTCTGATCGACATCTTCGAGCCCACGCCGCAAACGGTGGACGCGCTGATGAAGCTCGACCTGCCGGCGGGTGTGGACGTCGAAATCAAGGCATTCGGGAAGGATCACAAGTAGCGGCCCCAGGGATCAGGCTACAGGCCCCAGAACAATACGAAGCACGTTCGTGACTGGGCCCTGGGGCCTGAGCCCTTTAAGGAACATCGAAGATGGTGACAGGAATCATCGGCAAAAAAGTCGGCATGACGCAACTGTTCCTCGAGGACGGGACGGTCGCGCCTGCGACGGTTCTCCAGGCTGGACCGTGTGTCGTCGTTCAGGGCAAGAATGCCCAGAGTGACGGCTACGAGGCGGTGCAGATCGGCCTTGTCGAGAGCAAGCCGTTTCGCGCGACCAAGGCCATTGCGGGCCACTTCAAGAAAGCCAATGTGCCGCCGACTCGTGTGCGTCGAGAGGTGCGTCTGGCGAAGGGTGCGGATGTTCCTCCGCTTGGTGAGCAGGTCCTCTGCTCGATATTCGCGGCCGGCGAGCGCGTGGACGTCGTCGGGACGAGCAAGGGCAAGGGATTTCAGGGCACGGTGAAGCGCCACCACTTCCGCGGCGGCGACAAGTCGCACGGATCCATGTTTCACCGGGCGCCGGGTTCGATTGGCGCCTCGTCGTATCCCTCGCGGGTGCTGCCGGGGATGCGGATGCACGGACACATGGGCGTGGATCGCGTCACCACAAGGAACCTGAAAGTGCTCAAGGTGGACGCAGAAAACAATCTGATCGTCGTGCGCGGGGCCGTGCCCGGCGCCAACGGCGGTTACGTGCTGATTCGGAAGGCCGTGGCGGCCAAGCCCGAACCGCAGCCGCAGCTCCAAGAGAAGCCGAAGAAAGGGAAGAAGTAGGCGCCATGACGCTGGATGTCGTGAACAACGAAAACGAGAAGGTCGGCTCGCTCGACGTGAGCGACGAGATCTTCGGCGGGCGCGTAAAGATCGATCTGATTCACGAGTCGGTCGTGCGTGCCAACGCGGCCGATCGCCGGGGAACGCACGCGACCAAGAATCGCGCACAGGTCAGTGGCAGTGGCAGGAAGCCCTGGCGGCAAAAGGGTACCGGCCGTGCCCGGGCGGGCGAAACGCGCAACCCGCTCTGGCGGAAGGGCGGCACGGTGTTTGGGCCTCAGCCGCGCAGCTATGAGTATCAGCTGCCGAAGAAGGTCGAGAAGGGGGCGCTGCGCGAAGCGCTGTCCGCGAAGCTGCAGGGCGGCGACGTGGTCGTTGTCGATGCCCTTGTCGCCGACGACATCAAGACCAAGGCTGCCGCGGCGCTTCTCAAGACGCTCGGTGTCAATGGCAAGGCTCTCGTGGTTGACGTGCAGCCGGACGAGAAATTCGCACTGTCGGTGCGCAACCTCGCTGGCGTGCGCATGTTGCCGAGCAACCGCATCACGGCGCGCGACGTCATGGACACGCGCAAGGTCGTGCTGACGCAGGCCGCGCTCGAGAAGCTGCAGGACGTGCTGTCATGAAAATCACCGAGGTCATCAGACGGCCGCTCGTCACCGAGAAGACCACGACGCTTCGTGAGGACGGCCGCACCATCGTCTTCGAAGTGGCACGGGCCGCGAACAAGATTGAAATTCGACGCGCAATCGAGCAGTTGCTCGGTGCGAAGGTGTCCGACGTCCGAACGGCGAACGCGCACGGCAAGGTGAAGCGTCAGGGGAAGTTTGTCGGACGCAGGTCGGATTGGAAGAAGGCGTACGTAAAGTTGCGAGACGGCCAGAAGCTGCCGGACTTTTTAGAAGGCACGTAGAGGGACACGGGATACAGCTTTATGCCCATCAGAAAATACAAGCCGACGTCGCCGGGCCGACGAGGGATGTCGGTCCAGACCTACGACGAGCTCACGACCACCGAGCCGTACAGGCCGCTGACCGAGACGCTCAAGAAGTCGGGCGGGCGAAACAACACCGGCGAAATCACCATGTGGTGGCGCGGCGGCGGCCACAAGCGGCTCTACCGCATCATCGACTTCAAACGGGACAAGAAAGACATCCCGGCGACCGTGTCAACGATCGAGTACGACCCGAATCGCTCGGCACGAATCGCGCTGGTGACCTACGCCGACGGCGAGAAGCGCTACATTCTGCAGCCCGCAGGCATCAAGGTCGGCGACACGATCGTCTCTGGAGAGTCGGCCGACATTCTCCCCGGCAATGCGTTGCCACTGCGGAACATTCCGCTCGGCACCATGGTCCACAACGTGGAGCTGAAGCCGGGTCGCGGCGGGCAGATGGCTCGAAGCGCGGGTGCGGCCGTGCAGGTCGTCGCCAAGGAAGGCGACTACGTGTCGGTCAAGATGCCGTCCGGTGAGATTCGCAAAGTGCAGCAGCACTGTCTGGCCACAATCGGACAGGTTGGCAATCTCGATCACGAGAACGTGGCGATTGGCAAGGCGGGTCGGACGCGTTGGAGGGGGAGGAAGCCACACGTCCGCGGCGTCGCGATGAATCCCGTTGACCACCCGCTTGGTGGCGGCGAGGGCAAAACGTCGGGCGGCCGGCACCCGGTAACCCCGTGGGGCGTGCCCACCAAGGGTTATAAGACACGCACCCGGAAGCCGAGCGACAAATTCATCGTTCAGCGGAGACCGAAATAGATCTGGCGATCTAATGATCTGGTGATCTGGTGATCTGGCGATCACCAGATCACGAGATCACAAGGTCACGAGATCAACAGATTCAGGAATTCACAATGAGTCGTTCACTGAAGAAGGGGCCGTTCGTCGATACGCACCTGCTCGAGAAGGTCGAGTCGATGAATCGTGCCAATGAAAAGAAAGTGATCAAGACGTGGTCGCGGCGTTCGACCGTCATTCCGGAGATGGTGGGACACACGCTCGCCGTGCACAACGGGCGGAAGTTCGTGCCGGTCTACGTGACCGAGAACATGGTCGGGCACAAGCTTGGTGAGTTTTCGCCCACGCGCCAGTTCAAGGGTCACGCCGCGAAATCGGATAAGGCTGCTGCTGCCGCCCCCGCCGGCGCGCCGGCCGCCCCGGCGCCGCAAGGAAAGGCGTAAGCGATGATTCGTGCGCAGGCTACGGCGAAATACGTGCGCACCTCCGCCCAGAAGGCGGGGCTGGTGCTGGACCTGATTCGCGGCAAGGACATCAATCGGGCATTGTCTGCGTTGCAGTTCAGCAAAAAGTCCGTCGCGCGCGACGTTGCCAAAGTCCTGCGGTCCGCTGTTGCCAATGCGCAGCAGAAGGACGGCTTCAGCGGCGACGTCGAGCGGCTTTTCGTCTCGAAATGCCACGCGGACAACGGCCCGTCCATGAAGCGCGTGCGGCCAGCTCCGATGGGCCGCGCGTTCCGAGTGGTCAAACGCACGACGCACCTCACGGTCGAGGTGACCGAGCGACCCCAGGTCGTTGCGGCCGTAGGGACGGAAGCGGCCGCCCGCACGAAGGCAACGAAGGCGGCAAAGGCACCGAAGGGCAGCGCGAAGAAGACGGCGGCCAAGCGCGGCGCGAAGAGCGCAGCAAGATAGTAAGAGCAGGATGTAGATAGCGCGGGCCTTCAGGCCCGCGATCAAGGAGACACAGTGGGCCAGAAAGTCCACCCTTACGGGTTTCGGATCGGGTTCAACAAAACGTGGAAGTCGCGCTGGTTCGCCGACAAGGACTACGCGTCGCTGCTGCACGAGGACCTGTCGCTCAAGCGCGACCTCAAGAAGCGGTTCCAGCATGCCGGCGTCGCCAAGGTCGAGATCGAGCGTGCCGCCAACAAGCTGAAGATCGACATCCACACCTCGCGTCCAGGCATCATCATCGGCCGCAAAGGGCAGGAAGTGGACAAGTTGAAACAGGAGATCCAGAAGCGGACCAGCCGCGAGGTCTTCATCAACATCCAGGAGATCCAGAAACCCGAGCTCGACGCCCAGCTAATTGGCGAATCGGTCGCGATGCAGCTCGAAAAGCGTGTGGCGTTTCGCCGCGCAATGCGCAAAGCCGTGGAGTCGGCGCTGCGCTTCGGCGCGCGTGGAATCAAGGTTCGGGTGTCCGGACGGTTGAACGGCGCCGAAATCGCACGGTCCGAGTGGTATCTGCACGGCCAACTGCCGCTACAGACGCTGCGCGCCGACATCGATTACGGGTTTGCCGAAGCGAATACCACCTACGGGCAGATCGGCGTGAAGGTATGGCTCTACAAAGGTGAGCGCCTGACGCCGCGGGTGGGACGCGAGGAAGAGTACGGCGGTCGAGTGGACCGTGGCGACCGCGACCGCGGCCCACGGCGCGATCGACCGCGCGGAGAGATGAGATAGGGAATCTGGCGATCTGACGATCTGGTGATCTAGCGCTCTGACGGCCGCGGCATCGAGAGATCGCCAGATCAACAGGTCGCAGGATCATCGGATGCAGGAAACATCACTATGTTGATGCCAAAGAAGGTCAAGTATCGGAAACAGCAACGCGGCCGGATGACCGGCAAGGCGTGGCGCGGGGGCGACGTGTCGTTCGGCGACTACGGCCTCAAGGCCCTGGAGCCGTGCTGGCTGACCGATCGACAGATTGAGGCGGCCCGCGTCGCGATGACGCGCTTCATCAAGCGCGGCGGCAAGATCTGGGTGCGCGTGTTCCCGGACAAGCCGATCACGAAAAAGCCGCAGGAAACACGAATGGGGAAAGGCAAAGGCGCACCCGAAGGCTGGGTGGCCGTGATCAAGCCTGGACGCATCCTCTTCGAGATGGAAGGTGTCGCCGAGGTCGAGGCCCGACGTGCAATGGTGCTGGCAGCTGCCAAGCTGCCCATCAAGACCCGGTTCGCCACGCGCTTCGCCCAGGAGAAAGTGTCATGAAGGCGATTGAGCTGAGGGATCTGGACGACGAGGCGCTGCAGGCGAAAGCCCGCGAGCTGGACGATCAGCTGTTCCGCATGCGCATCCAGAAGTCGATGGGGCAGCTCGAGGCGCCCGGCAAGATTCGCAACGTGCGTCGGGAGCTGGCGCGCGTGCAGACCGTCCTGAGGGAGAAGGCAAAGTAACCATGAGCGCGAAAGCGGAACTGCAGGGCGTGGTCGTCAGCGACAAGATGCAAAAGAGCGTCGTGGTCGCCGTCGAGCGTCGCGTACAGCACTCGGTCTATGGCAAGACCCAGAAGCGCACGTCGCGGTTCGTCGCCCACGACGAAAACGATGACGCGAAGGTGGGCGACAAGGTGGCGATCGCCGAGACTCGTCCGATGAGCCGGCGGAAACGGTGGGCCGTCACGCGCGTCATCGAGCGCGCGCCCGAGGTATAGGAGGAGCGCCATGATTCAGATGCGAACGATCCTCGACGTCGCGGACAACTCTGGGGCGCGCAGGGTCTCCATGATTCAGCCGCTTGGGGGCTCCACCGGACGTTATGCGCGGCTCGGCGACACCATCACGGCGAACGTGAAGGAAGCCGCTCCCGAGTCGAACGTGAAAAAGGGCACGGTCGTCAAGGCCGTCGTCGTCCGCGTCCGCAAGGAACAGCGGCGCAAGGACGGCAGTTACATCCGGTTCGATCGCAACGCCGTGGTCCTCATCAACGATCAGGGCGAACCGATTGGAACCCGTGTGTTCGGGCCAGTGGCCCGCGAGCTGCGCGAGCGCAAGTTCATGAAGATCATCTCGCTGGCGCCGGAGGTTTTGTAATGGCGTCGATTCGCAAGAACGACATGGTCGCCATCCGCACGGGCAAGGATCGCGGCAAGCGCGGCCGGGTCATCCGCGTGGTGAGCGACAAGAATCGCGTGATCGTCGAGGGCGCGAACCTCATCAAGCGTCACACCCGGCCAAATCCGCAGAAGAACATCAAGGGTGGCATCGTCGAGCGTGAAGCGTCGATTCACGCGTCGAATGTCATGCTGCTCGATCCGGATACCAACGAGCCGACGCGCCTGGGCACGAAGGTGTTACCCGACGGGCGTCGCGTGCGCATCAGCCGCAAGAGCGGCACGGTGGTGGACAAATGAAAGCTCAACAAAAAAGCCGCCTGCGCCTGCGCTACCAGGAAGACGTCGTTCCGGCGCTGCAGAAAGAGTTCGGCTACAAGAACGTGAACGCAGTGCCCAAGATCACGAAAGTGGTCGTCAATATGGGGCTCGGTGAGGCCACGCAGAACGCCAAGGTCGTGGACACCGGCGCCGAAGAACTTGCGCGAATCACCGGCCAGAAGGCCGCCGTGCGCCGTGCCAAGAAGTCGATCTCGCAGTTCAAGGTTCGCCAGGGCATGCCGATTGGCGCGATGGTCACCCTGCGCGGCGAACGGATGTACGAGTTTCTGGATCGCCTGATGAACATCAGCCTTCCGCGCGTTCGCGATTTCCGGGGCGTGTCGCCCAAAGGATTCGATGGCCGTGGCAATTTCACGGTCGGCCTCCGCGACCAGCTGATCTTCGTCGAGATCGATTACCTCAAGGTCGACAAGTCGCGCGGGATGAACGTTTCGGTCGCGACGACGGCAAAGACGGATGAAGAGGCGCGCAAGCTGCTGCAACTGCTCGGCATGCCGTTTCGAGCGAGTTAAGGAGACATTGTGGCGACGACTGCAAAAGTAGCTCGTGAATCGAAAGCGCTGAAATACAAGGTGCGCCATCGCAACCGCTGCAAGCTCTGTGGCCGGCCGCGTGCGTTTCTTCGCAAGTTCGCCCTCTGCCGACTGTGCTTCCGCGAGCTGGCCCTCAAAGGCGACGTCGCGGGCGTGACCAAGAGCAGCTGGTAACTGATAACTGACGAGAGTTGTAGACATGACTGACCCGATTGCCGACATGCTCACCCGGATTCGTAACGCCGTTGGATCGCGCCATCCGCGCGTGGACCTGCCGGCATCGAAGCTGAAGGTCGAGATCGCGCGCATCCTGCAGGACGAGGGCTACATCGCGGGCTTCAAGATGGTGGAAGAAGCCGCCGATCGTCCCGGCAAAGCCGCGCGACAAGTGGTGCGTCTGTTTCTCAAGTACGGCCCCGGTGGCGAAAAGGTCATCAGCGGCATCGAGCGCGTCAGCCGTCCCGGACGCCGCGTCTACGTCAGTCGCGATGAAGTCCCCGCTGTCCTCGGAGGACTCGGGGTCAGCATTCTGACCACGTCACGCGGGGTCATGAGCGGCCGTTCGGCGCAGAGGACAGGCGTCGGTGGAGAGATTCTGTGCAACGTGTGGTGAAACAGTTTCTGCGCTTCAGGGCTTTCGTGAGTCGTGCGTGACAGTTGGTAGGACACTATGTCTCGAATTGGAAAGAAACCAATCCCGATCCCGAAGGGGGTCACCGTCAACGTCGATGGCGACACCGTCGAGGTCAAGGGGCCGAAAGGCCATCTGCGGCAGCCGATGCCACCGGGGATCAATGCCGCCGTCGAAGAGGGTCAGTTGATCACCCGTAAGATCGGCGAAGAGCGCGCCTTCGACAAGTTCCACGGGCTGGCGCGCAGCCTGGTGAACAACGCGGTTCTCGGCGTCACCGATGGGTGGAAGCGCGAGCTCGACATCGTCGGAGTCGGCTACCGCGCCGAGATGAAGGGCAAGCAGGTCGTGCTCGCGCTCGGGTATTCACATCCGATCGTGTTCGACATTCCAGCAGGAATCGACATTGCGATCGAGAAGCAGACCCACATCACCGTGACGGGGGCCGATCGGCAGCTCGTTGGTCAGGTGGCGGCCAATCTGCGGCGGCTCCGCGAGCCGGATCCATATCAGCAGAAGGGCGTGCGCTACACCGGTGAGGTATTGAAGAAGAAGGCAGGGAAGACGGGAGCGTAATCTCGCGATCGGATGATCAGGTGATCTGACGATCTGGTGATGTCATGCAGATAAAGACGAAAGACGACCGCCGTCAGCGAATCAAGTACCGCATCCGCAAGCGGATGCATGGGACTTCCCAACGACCCCGGCTGTCGGTGTTCCGCAGTGTGTCGCACATCTATGTGCAGGTGATTGACGACATGGCGGGGACGACGGTGGCATCGGCCTCGAGCGTGGAGCCGGCGGTCAAGGGGAAGATGACCAAGGAGACACGCGCGGGCAACAAGAAGGGCGCCGAACTGGTCGGCAAGACGATTGCCGAGCGGCTCAAAGAGAAGGGGATCACGCGCGTGATCTTCGACCGAAACGGGTTCCTCTATCACGGGCGCGTGCGCGCCGTGGCCGAAGCCGCGCGGCAGGCCGGCCTGGAGTTCTGAGAACATGATCCGCACCCGCGAAAAGATCGACGCCTCGCAGCTCGACATCAAGGACACGGTGGTGTCCATCAACCGTGTCACGAAGGTGGTGAAGGGCGGGAAGAACCTGAGTTTCAGCGCCCTCGTCGTCGTCGGCGACGGACACGGTGTCGTCGGGTACGGCGTCGGCAAGGCGAAGGAAGTCCCGTCGGCCATCAAGAAGGGGATCGAGGCCGCGAAGAAGAATCTGATTCGCGTGCCGCTCCGCGGCACGTCGATTCCGCACCCGGTCGTCGGCGACTTCGGATCGGGCAAGGTACTGCTGAAGCCCGCGCCCGATGGCACGGGCATCATCGCCGGCGGCGCCGTGCGCGCAGTCGTCGAGTCCGCAGGAGTGATGAACGTGTTGACCAAGTCGCTGGGAAGCGCCAACGCGCACAACGTCGTGCGGGCGGCGTTCACGGCGCTGCAGATGTTGCGCGACCCGAATCGGGTGGCACGCCTCCGCGGCAAGGACCCCCAAGACCTGTTCCATGTCGTGCGCAAGCGTGGGCCGAAGACGAGCGAACCGCAGCTGGCTCCGGTCCCTACAACCGAGAATTGAGAGCTGACCAATGGCGAAGAAGCAGCTGAAAATTACCCTCGTCAAGAGCCCCATTGGGTTCAACGAGAAGCAAGCGCGCGTGGTGCAGGGCATGGGTCTGCGGAAGATTCGCCATTCGGTGGAGCTGGCCGATACGCCCGAAACACGCGGCATGATTCACAAGGTGCGGCATTTGGTGACGGTGGATGGGGAATAAGAGGCCTCCAGTCTCCAGTCTTCGGTCTCCGGTCACGAAGGTTCCTACTAGCAACCGGCGACCGGCGACTGGTGACCGGAGACTGACCAGCGAGCGAAGCGAGCGACACTATGGATTTGAGTAACCTGAAACCTGCGAAGGGCGCGAAGCAGACCAAGAAGCGTGTGGGTCGGGGCCCCGGGTCTGGCAACGGCAAGACGGCGGGCCGTGGTCACAAAGGCGCCCAGTCGCGCTCGGGCTATTCGTTCAAGCGCGGGTTTGAAGGTGGCCAGATGCCGCTGCACCGCCGGCTGCCCAAGCGCGGGTTCAACAACATTTTTCGCACCGAATACGCCGTCGTGAATCTCGACCAACTGGAAGCGCGCTTCGACAAGGATGCGACTGTGACGCCCGACACGTTGCGCGACGCGGGTCTGATTCACGGCAAGCGCCTGCCCATCAAGGTGCTCGGCCGCGGTGAAGTGACAAAGGCGCTCACAGTGCATGCGCACAAGTTCAGTGGCAAGGCGGCAGAAAAACTGGCCGCTGCGGGTGGTAAAGCTGAGGCGATCGCTTAGAGGCGAGGCAATCACGTGGACGCGCTGAGAAACCTGTTCGCCGTTACGGACCTTCGCAACCGAGTGTTGTTCACGCTCGGGATGCTGGCGGTTTATCGCATCGGCAGCTTCATCCCCACTCCGGGGTTGAACCGGGACGCGCTGGCGGAGCTTGCTCGGCAGATGCAGAACACGATGTTCGGTCTGTACGACATGTTTACCGGCGGTGCGCTGTCGCAGATCACGATTTTCGCGCTGGGCGTGATGCCGTATATCAGCGCGTCCATCATTCTGCAGCTGCTGACCGTCGTGTGGCCTTATCTGGAACGCCTGTCGAAAGAGGGCGAGCTGGGACGCCGCAAGATAACGCAGTACACGAGGTATCTCACGCTTCTGCTCGCCGTCGTGCAGTCGCTGGGCATTGCGATCTTCCTCGAACGGAACACTGAAGTGGCAGGCGGTTTACCGCTGGTCTACGACCCGGGTTGGGGCTTCCGATTGATGTGTGTGCTCACGCTGACGACCGGCACGATGTTCATCATGTGGCTGGGCGAACAGATCACCGAGCGCGGCATCGGCAACGGCATGTCGCTCATCATCTTCGCGGGCATCGTCGTCAACTTCCCGCGGGCGGTGCTGCAGACCTTCGAAATGATGGAGACCGGGCAGATCACGCTGCTTCGGATGCTGATTCTTGGTGTGGTCATGGTCGGGGTGGTTGCGGCGATCATCTATGTCGAGCGCGGCCACCGGCGGATTACGGTCCAGTATGCGAAGCGGGTCGTTGGCCGTCGCCAGTATGGCGGCACCAGCACACACATTCCGCTGAAGGTGAACACTGGCGGGGTCATTCCGGTCATCTTTGCGTCGTCCATCCTGGCCTTTCCGGCCACTCTGGCGCCGATGTTTGGCGCGGGTGGGTGGGGGGACGCGCTCGTGCGGCAGCTGAATTTCAATATGCCGCTGCACAATCTGCTGTATGTGACGCTGATCCTGTTCTTCGCGTACTTCTACACTGCGATCATCTTCAATCCGGATGACGTGGCCGAGAACATGCGGAAATACGGCGGGTTCATCCCTGGCATTCGGCCGGGGAAGCGTACCGCCGAGCACATCGACACCATCCTGGCGCGTATCACGCTGGTTGGAGCGATTTATCTCGCGATGGTGGCGCTGCTGCCCAATTTCCTGATCGGCGGCGTCAACGTGGCGCCAATTCCGGTTATCGGCGATGAACTCGACGCGGCGCTGCCGCAGTGGCTGTCGCAAGGTCTCGGCGTGCCCTTTTTCTTCGGCGGCACGTCGTTGTTGATCGTGGTCGGTGTGGCAATGGACACCGTGAACCAGGTCGAGTCGCAACTGATCATGCGGCACTACGACGGGTTCATGAAGAAAACCCGGATCCGTGGCCGGCGCGGCTGACATGGCGCTCAACCTGGTGGTCATTGGCCCGCCTGGTGCGGGCAAGGGAACTCAAGCCGAGCGATTTGCGCGCGAGCACGGAATTCCGAAGATCTCGACAGGCGACATCCTGCGTGAGGCGGTGACGGCCGGGACGGAGCTTGGCCGGCAGGTAAAGGCGCTGATGGACCGCGGGGAGCTGGTCAGCGACGATCTGATCGTTGGCATCGTGAAAGATCGCTTTTCGCGTCCCGATGCAGTGCGCGGCTTCGTCCTCGATGGGTTCCCACGGACGGTGCCCCAGGCCAAGGCGCTCGACGAGATTCTTGCGGATCGCAGTCCGCTCATCGTCGTGGAGATTCAGGTGCCGGACGACGAGCTCGTGCGGCGCGTTCGCGGTCGGCGGATTTGTTCCAAGTGCGGCAGCACCGTGTCGGCGTTCGCAGACGACGGCGTCGCGGCCGACAAATGCGCCGACTGCGGCGGCACTTTAGTGGCCCGATCCGACGACAGCGAAGTGGTGGTGCGTGATCGATTGAAGGTGTACTGGCGAGAGACGATGCCGATGATTGCGTTCTATTCCACACGGCCAACCTATCGTGCCGTCGATGGCGCACAGGCGCCGGAACGTGTCCGGGATTCGCTCATCGGAGCGGTCGCGTCAGCCCTGGGAAAGCCGGCGACCGAGCTTCAGACCGTCGTGCCGGCACGTCCGGAGTCGAAGGCGTGATTGTGTGCAGATCGGCGGCGGAGCTCGAGCGCCTCGCGCGGGTGAACGCGCTGGTGGCACGCGTGCTGAGCGAGCTGAGAGCGATGGTGGAGCCCGGCGTCACGACGGCGATGCTCGACGAGCATGCCGAGTCGAAGCTGCGCGACGCAGGCGCCGAATCGGCCTTCAAGGGGTATCACGGATACCCGGCGACGATTTGTGCCTCGGTGAATGAACAGGTCGTGCATGGGATACCGTCGGCGCGCGCGCTGATGGCTGGCGATATCGTCTCCATCGACCTCGGGGCGAAGCTGGACGGTTTTTATGGCGACTCGGCGGTCACGGTTCCCGTTGGGGTCATCGACGAGGAGGCAGGTCGCCTACTGCGGGTCACCGAAGCGGCGCTCTACAAGGGGATCGCCGCGGTTCGATCTGGCGCGCGTGTGTCGGACATCGGCGCGGCCGTGCAGGCGCATGTCGAGGCGGAAGGGTTTTCGGTCGTGCGTGAATTCGTCGGCCACGGGATCGGGACGAAGCTTCATGAGGAGCCGCAGATTCCCAACTACGGCACACCCGGGCGCGGACCGCGGTTGGCTGAGGGGATGGTGCTGGCGATTGAGCCCATGGTCAACTTCGGCAAACCCGGCGTCAAGGTGCTGGGAGACGGCTGGACAGCGGTAACTCGTGACGGAAGCCTGTCCGCGCACTTCGAGCACACCGTTGTGGTCGTGAATGGCGGCTGCCGGATTCTGACGAAAGTTGAGGGAGTGAAGAACGAAGAACGAAAAACGAAGAACGAAAGCCCGCAACACGCGGCGTCCGCTTCTTCGTCCTTGGGTCTTCGTCCTTGAGGCGACCGTGGATCTCGTCGCCGACGGAGTAGTGATCGAGCTCCTGCCGAGCCAACTGGCGAAGGTGGATCTCGATGGACGGCATCAGGTGATTGCCCACTTGGGCGATCCGGTGCATCGGAATTACCTGCGGGTACTCGTCGGGGATCGCGTGAAAGTGGCGTTGATGCCGGCGGATCACACGCGGGGGCGGATAGTCGAGAAACTGTAGGTTGTCAGTTTCCAGAGTCGGGGACAGGTTTTAACCTGTTCCCGTTACGGCCATCGACCTTCGAACTGGAAACTGGGAACTGGAAACTTGAGCGAGCGGAAAGCGAGCGACCGCGATGAAAGTGCGAGCATCGGTAAAGAAGATTTGCGACAAGTGCAAGATTGTCCGGCGCCGCGGCGTGGTGCGGGTGATCTGCACCAATCAGAAACACAAGCAACGTCAGGGGTAAGGCAAAGAGATGGCGCGTATTTCAGGTGTTGATCTTCCGCGAACCAAGCGGGTCGAGATTGGGCTGACCTACATCTACGGCATCGGGCGTCACCGTTCGAATCTGGTGCTGGCGGCGGCGGGCGTGAGTCCTGACGTCCGGGTCAAGGACCTGTCCGAGGAGGACGTCCGCAAAATCAGCCGGGTGCTCGAGGAGCAAGGCGGTGTCGAAGGCGATCTCCGCAAGGAGATTTCGATGAACATCAAGCGCCTCATCGAGATCGGCAGTTATCGCGGCGCGCGCCACCGGCGAAGCCTGCCGGTACGCGGTCAGCGAACGCGAACCAATGCCCGCACCCGAAAGGGCCCGCGCAAGGGCGCGGTCGCTAAGAAGAAGACGGTATAACCCATGGCTAAGACTGAACCACAGGCCGGCGCCGACAAGCCGACCAGAAAAAAGAAGACGTTCAAGAAGCGCGGCGAGAAGCGCGTCGTACACCACGGCTTCGTGCACATCCAGGCGTCGTTCAACAACACGCTGATCACCATCACGGACGCTGAAGGCGCCGTCGTGTCATGGTCGAGCGCCGGAGCCATTGGATTCAAAGGCTCGCGCAAGGGCACACCCTTCGCGGCCACTCAGGCCGCGATGAATGCGACCAACGCGGCCAAGACCTTCGGCATGCGGTCGTGTGAAGTGCTGGTGAAGGGCCCAGGCTCGGGCCGTGAATCAGCGATCCGTGCGCTGCAGACTGCGGGACTCGAAGTGAAGTCGATTCGGGACGTGACGCCGATTCCCCACAACGGGTGCCGGCCGCCGAAACGGCGCCGGGTGTAACGCTTTGAACTGGAAACTGACAACTGGGAACTGACAAAGGTCACAAACAGAATGGCTCGATATAACGGTCCGGTTTGCCGCTTGTGCCGCCGAGAGGGTATGAAGCTTTTCCTCAAGGGCGAACGCTGCTATACGGAAAAGTGCGCCATTGAGAAGCGCAATGTCCCGCCCGGTCAGCACGGCCGCTCACGCAAGGCGAAGATGGTCGGCTACGGCGTGCAGCTGCGCGAGAAGCAGCGCGTGAAGCGCATTTATGGGGTGCTCGAAGATCAGTTCCGCCGTTACTTCGAGCAGGCGGAGCGGACGCGGGGCATCACGGGTGAGACGCTTCTGCAGCTGCTCGAACGGCGACTGGACAACGCGGTCTACCGCCTTGGCTTCGCGACATCACGGCCGCAGGCGCGGCAGCTCGTTCGGCATGGACACTTCCTGGTCAACGGCCGGAAAGTGGACATCCCGTCGTACTCGGTGAAGGCGGGCGACGTCGTGACCGTGCGCGAAACCAGCCGTGCGAACGCGTCGATTCTCCACGCCGTCGAGGAAGTGAAAGGCCGCGGCGTGCCCGAGTGGCTGTCACTCGAGGGTGAGATGGCCGGCAAGGTCGTCTCCGTCCCGACACGCGAGCAAATCAATCTGCCAGTGCAAGAACAGTTGATCGTGGAGCTGTATTCGAAATAAGCGCGGTCTCCGGCTTCCAGTCCCTGGTCTCCCGCCCCCGGTCTTACCCGGGGAACTGGGAACCGGCGACCAGGAACCGGCGACCGTTTCGCCCGTCGCTGGCCCGCAGCTCTTCAGACCTGCAGCGGGAGGCCGGCGACCGACGGGGTCCCCAGCGCGGCAATCGCGCAGGGGTGTCCGTTAACCCGCAGGTCTGGAGGCCGGGCTGCCGGCCCGTTCGCGAAAGGAACATCAGATGCTCTGGAAAGGTTTTCAACGTCCCAAGCGCCTCGAATTCGAGCGCGAAACGCTCACCGACCGCTTCGGGCGCTTTCACGCCCAGCCCTTCGAGCGCGGTTTCGGCACGACGATCGGCAATGCGCTTCGACGTGTGCTGCTGTCTTCCATTGAAGGGGCCGCGATCACGGCGGTCAAGATCGAAGGTGTGCTCCACGAGTTCTCCCCGATCCAGGGTGTCGTGGAAGATGCGACGGACATCATCCTCAACTTGAAGCAGATTCCGCTGACCTCCCACGTGGACTACACGAAGACGCTGTATCTGCGTGTCGATAAGGCCGGCGAAGTTCGTGCGCGCGACATCGAAGGCGATTCGGAGATCGAGATCCTCGAACCCGATGCGCACATCGCGACGGTGGCCGATGGCGGCAAGCTCCACATGGAGCTGCGGATCAAGCGTGGCCGCGGGTACGTGTCGGCGGACAAGAACTTCGACGAAGATCTGGGAATCGGCTGGATTCCGATCGACTCCGTGCACTCACCGGTCAAGAAGGTCAACTACCTCGTGGAGGCCGCTCGCCTGGGCCAGACGACGGACTACGACAAGCTGACGCTCGACGTCTGGACCAACGGCTCGGTCACTCCCAACGACGCGGTGTCGCTGGCCGCCAAGCTCGTGCGCGATCATCTGAATATCTTCATCAACCTCGACGAAGGCGACGAGCAGCCCCTGGAAGGCTCGAGTGAGCCGGCTCGGATTGGCGCCGGCAACGAACATCTCGACAAGAGCGTCGAGGAGCTCGAGCTCTCGGTCCGGTCATACAACTGCTTGAAGAACGCGAACATCAGAACGATCCGCGAGCTCGTCCAGAAGACCGAGCCCGAGATGCTGAAAACGAAGAACTTCGGTCGCAAGTCGCTCAACGAAATCAAGGAGATCCTGACGACGATGGGGTTGAGCCTGGGCATGAAGCTCGATCAGCCGGCAGGAGCCTCACAAGATTGATGCGAAGGGCGGCACGCGGCACTCTGAACGCCGCATGCCGCCCTCGTATGGGACACTCATCATGAGACACCGTTTAGCACATAGAAAACTTGGCCGGGATACGCAGCATCGCATGGCGTTGTTACGCAATCAGGCCGAGGCTCTGCTCCGCCACGAGCGAATCGAGACGACGGTTCCCAAGGCGAAGGAGTTGCGTCCGTTCGTCGAACGACTGATCACCGTCGCCAAGCGTGGCGTCAAGGCTGATGATCCCAAGGGCAGGACTCTGGCGGCCAAGCGACAAGTCATGCGCGACGTTCCCAATGCGGAAGTGATCACCAAGCTGTTCGACGATCTCGCGCCGCGCTTCATGGAGCGACCCGGCGGCTACACTCGCATCCTTCGCCTCGGGCATCGTCGCGGCGACGGCGGCGAGATGGCACAGATTGAGCTCGTCGGCAGCGAGTACGATCCAAAGAAAGCCGAAGCGGCCAAAGGGGAGCAGGAAAGCTCCAGCGACGCGCCGAAGCAACAGAAAAGCGTTGGCGAGCGGCTGCGGGCCGCGGCGCAGAACCTTCGCGGCGGCAAGAAGGACGCAAAGGGCGAAGGCGGCCGAAGCAAGGCCAGCAAGCCCGCAAAGGGACCGGCCAAAAAGACCACCACACCGCGCAAGGCTGGCGGCTCCTAGGCAGGCCCCGGGGGCCCCAGGCCCATGTTGTTATGACCTCGGAGACGGGTTTGCTGTCCGCGGAGTGGCGCGATCTCGTCATGCTCTCATACGAGGTCGATCCGCTTGTGCTCACTTCGCTCGTGCCCACAGGCACGTCGCTCGATTTTTTCAACGGTCGGGCGCTCGTGACCGTTGTGGCGTTGCGCTTCCTGCACACGCGGCTCGCCGGCATTCCCGTACCTCTCCATCAGGACTTCGAACAGGTGAATTTTCGCTTCTATGTCCGGCGGCAGGCCGGTTCGGAGGTCCGTCGTGGGGCCGTTTTCATCAAAGAAATCGTGCCGAGCCTGTCGATGACGCTGGCCGCGCGGGTGCTGTTCAACGAGAGCTACGTGACCGCCCCGATGCGTCACGAGGTGACTGCCGGAGAGCTCGGTTGGGCCTCGTACGAATGGCAGCTGGCCGACCGCTGGAATCGCGTGACGGCACGGCGCAGCGGTCCTGCCCGTCCCGTCTCCCCCGACTCTCCCGAGGCATTCATTACGGATCGCCTCTGGGGCTACACCCGGCAGCGAGACGGATCCACGGCTGAATTCAAGGTCGATCATCCGTCCTGGGAGGTCTGGCCGGCCACGGATCCGACCCTCGATTGCGATATATCCAGGAGTTTTGGCTCCCAGTTCACGCCGATCCTGGCCCGCCCGCCGGTCTCCGCTTTTATAGCCGTGGGCTCGGAGGTGGGGCTGCACCCAGGACAGTCCATCGATTGATCAGTTGACGCCGACGAACTTCCCTCGTACAAGTGTCGTCCAGTACGCATGACAGGAGGGGGTAGTACCCATGGCAGCTCGTAGCACGTCCGCGGCTCGCTTCACATTGCTTTCAACCGTTCTGGCAACCCTCGTCGCTGTCGGAGGACTTTCCGTCCCCCCGCTTTTGGCCCGCCAGCCTCAGGTCGCGGCGCAGAGTTCGCCCGCG
Source organism: uncultured Acidobacteriota bacterium (assembly GCA_963846425.1). Lineage (GTDB taxonomy): Bacteria > Acidobacteriota > Vicinamibacteria > Vicinamibacterales > UBA2999 > JACCSI01. The sequence continues at coordinate 2,825,492 of CAWJVW010000005.1, forward strand.
ACACCGCAGCTTTCACTGGAACAGAAGGAAGAGTTCTTGAAGAAGGCGAAGGTGATCAAGACGAAAGGGATTGGTAAGGGCGTCACCGGGACGACACGGGCCACGTTGAGTGACGGCACGTTGACACACGATGCGCATATTCAAACCGTCGACGTGTCCATGACGGAATTCAAGAGCAATCGAGGCGTTGAATTCAACTTCCGCGACTCCTGGCGGTACAACGTTGCGGCGTACCGACTGGACCGCTTGCTCGATATCGGTATGACGCCGCCAAGCGTCGAACGTACTCATCAGAACAAAGACGGGTCATTCACCTGGTGGGTAGACGATGTGCTGATGGACGAGGGCGAACGTATCAAGACAAAGGCCGCAGCCCCGGATTTGGACGTGTGGAATCAGCAGATGTGGATCGTGCGACTCTTCGATCAGTTGATCTACAACGTCGATCGCAACCTCGGGAATCTCGTCATCGACAAGACCTGGACGGTCTGGATGATCGATCACACGCGCGCGTTCCGCTTGTTCGATAAGGTCAAGACGCCGGGCAACATCACGAAGTGCGAGCGTCAGCTCTTCGAGAAGCTGAAGGCGTTGGATGAGAAGACGCTCAAGACCGCGATGGAAAATTACCTGACCGGCCCGGAGCTGCGCGGCGTGCTCGCGCGTCGCACCGAACTCATACAGCTCATCGAAAAAGCAGGGCCAGCCGCGTTATACGATCGCGCCCGGCCTGCAACGCCCTGAGCCGCGTCAAGCCTCCATATCAACTGCCTGGCCGCGCTCCGCCTTCGATGCGGCGATGATCTTCTGCTGCTGGTGGGTGGGGACTTCGTCGTAGTGAGAAAACTCCATGTGATAGGAGCCTCGGCCTCCCGTGACTGAGGTGAGATGCTGCTCGTAAGTCAGCATCTCCGCCATCGGCACTTGCGCCTTGATCGCGGTCATCTGGCCGCGAGGCTCCATCCCGCCGATACGGCCGCGGCGGCCATTCAGGTCTCCCATGAGATCGCCTGCGTAATCGCTTGGGGCGTACACCTCGACGTTCATGATGGGCTCGAGCAGCGTGGGTCGCGCTTTCGACATGCCATCCTTGAACGCCAGCCAGCCGGCGGTCTTGAACGACAGCTCGTTGGAATCCACGTCGTGGTATTGGCCGTCGACGAGCACGACGCGGAAATCGACCACCGGGTAGCCAGCCAGATACCCGCGTAGTCGTGACTCCTGAATGCCCTTCTCGACGGCGGGAATGAACTGGCGCGGGATGGACCCGCCGAAGATTTCATCAACGAACTCGAAATCACTGCCGCGCGGCAGCGGTTCCATGCGGATCTTGCAGTCGCCAAACTGGCCGTGTCCGCCGGTTTGTTTCTTATGGCGGCCGTGCGCCTCGGCCCTCGCCGTAATCGTTTCACGGTACGGAATCCGCGGCGGCTTGAGGTTTACTTCGACGCCGAACCGACGCTTGAGCTTCGCGACGGTGACTTCGATGTGCAGTTGTCCCTGGCCGGCAAGAAGCAGCTCGTGTGTCTGCGCGTCGCGTCCGTATTTGATCGTCGGATCTTCTTCCTCGAGACGATGCATCGAGGTGCTGATCTTGTCTTCGTCGCCGCGGCTCTTCGGCTCGATGGCATACGACAGCACCGCCTCCGGGAAGGTGAGAGGCGCGAACTTCACGCCTGCGGCTTTCTCGGCGATGGTGTCGCTGGTTTTTGTGTCCTTCAGTTTGGCGACTGCACCAAGGTCGCCCGCTTTGATCTCGGGCACGTTGGCCTGAGTTTTTCCCTGTAACTGGAGCAGGTGACCAAGCCGCTCCGCGCCCCCTTGCGTCGCGTTGTAAACGGAGGTGTCTGCCTTCAGACTGCCCTGGTAGACGCGAAACATCGTGATCCGGCCCGCGAACTGATCGGCCACTGTTTTCCAGACGAATGCCGCGTAAGGCGCAGTCTCGTTGGCCGTGCGCAACACGTCGGCGCCCGTCGCATCCACTCCTTTGAAGGGCCGCTCGGCCGGTGACGGAATGTATGCCACCAGAGCATCCAGCAAAGGCTGTGCGCCCACGTTCTCGTAGCCGGAGACGCAGACCAGCGGAAAAATCTTCGCACTGTGGGTCGCCTGCTTCAGTCCAGCGACAAGTTCCTCCTGCGTCAGCGTGCCGGCATCGAAGAACTTCTCCATCAGACGCTCATCGGCTTCCGCCACCATCTCGACGAGCGCTTCGCGAGCGGCGTTGGCCCTGTCGGTCATGTCAGACGGGACTGGGCCTTCCGTCAGCTTGCCGGAGCCATCCGTCGCAAACGTGTACGCCTTCATCGTCACGAGATCGACGACACCAGTGAACTGCTTCTCTTCGCCAATGGGCAACTGAATCGGGATTACGGCTCGCCCGCACGCCTGGTGAAGAGAGTCGAGCGACCGCTCGAGCGATGCCCGCTCCCGGTCGAGGCGGTTGAGCGCGACGATCCGTGGCAGCTCGAACTCCTCGGCCGCCGCCCACGCCTTTTCGGTCTGCACTTCGACGCCAGCGACGGCGTCAACCACGAGAAGGGCGCCATCCGCGACGCGCATGGCCGCGCGCGCGTCGCTGAAAAAATTGCCGAATCCTGGGGTATCGATGAGGTTGATTTTCGTCTTGTTCCACTCGACGTAAGCGAGGCTCGCGGCCAACGTATGCTTGCGCGCAATCTCTTCGTCGTCGTAATCCGTCACGGTGTTGCCGTCGTCCACTTTGCCGAGGCGATTCACCGTCCCAGAGGCGAAGAGCAGGGCCGAGACAAGCTGGGTCTTGCCTGATCCCCCGTGACCGACCACGGCGACATTACGGATGCTGGCTGCGTCGTAGACCTTCATAGCGATATCCCCCCGACGGGAAAAAAAGCCGTTCTACCGCGCATCATGCCACGGAAAGACGGAAACACGGAGCCGATCGCCGTTCGGGAAATCCGGAGCGGATGAGCCCCGATCGATGACAGATCCCGGGGAGATCAAGGAGTTCAGGGAGAAAGGTTCTGCTCCCTGATCTTTCTGATCTCCCTGCGAATTTCCGGCGTTATTCGTAGCGGAGCGCCTCGATCGGATCGAGCCGCGCCGCGCGCCAGGCGGGAACGATTCCGAAGAAAATTCCAACCGCCGCTGAAAAGCCCAGCCCGAGGGCGAACGATGATAACGGCAGCGAGATGGGAAAGCCGGATAACACGCTGACCAGCAGACCGATAGCGCTGCCGAGAACAATGCCGATGACCCCGCCGACACAGGTGAGTACCACCGCTTCGATCAGAAACTGCGTCAGGATCTCGCGTTTGCGTGCCCCGATGGCTTTGCGAACCCCGATCTCACGTGTCCGTTCGGTCACTGAAATCGTCATGATTGCCATGACCCCGATCCCACCGACCATCAGGGCAATGGACGAGATGACGACGAGCGACAGGAGAATCGCCTGAGAAATCCGTTCCCACAACTTGAGCGCGGCGTCCTGGGTGATGACGTCGAAGTCGTTGGGCTTGTCGAGCGTGAGCTCGTGCCGGATCCGCATGATCTCTTCGGCTTCTCGCATCGCCTGGTCACGCGTGGCCCATTCGTGCGGAACAACCGCAATCATCGCCGAAGGCCCGCCGCCGAAGGGCCCGCCAGTGCGTCGCATTTCGGAACCAAACTGTTTGCGAAATGTCGTGTACGGCACGATGACGAAGTCGTCCTGGCCGAGACTGAACCCGCCCATGCCCGGGCGCTTTCCGATCACGCCGATGATCGTATATTCCAGCGCGCCCAGCCGGACCTTTTTGCCGATCGGGTCCAGACCTTTTCGTTCGAACATCGATTCGTACGGGCCGTATCCGAGGACGACCAGCGGTTTGCGGCGCTGGACTTCCGCTTCGGTGAACGACCGGCCCGCGACGACTTTGGCGAAGTTGACCTCGACGAAGTTCTCAGTGGTTCCCAGGATCCCCAACGGTTTGGTGCGCTCGCCACGATAGAAAATCCGCTCTTGAGTGGGTTGTCCACCGGCGCCGAGCCAGATATCCACCAGCGCCGCGGACGGCGCGAGCCTCCGGATCGCCTCCGCGTCCTGGACTGTGATATTCGGGCGGCGCGCCATTTCCAGGAAGGACGTACCTGATGAGAAACTGAGTGCGCTGAATTTCGCGATGAAAATCGTCTTCGGACCCAGCTCGCGCATCGATGCTTGCATCGACTGGTCGAAACCACGGATGAGCGAGGTCATACCCACGATCGACGTGATGCCGATCACGATGCCGAGCACCGTGAGGGCGGACCGCATCTTGTTGACCCGCAGGGTGTCCAGAGCCATGAAGGCCGTGTCCTTGAACAACGCGAAGCGCGCAATGAATCGAGACATTACTCACGCCTCAAGGCTTCGATCGGATCGAGCATCGACGCACGACGAGCCGGATACCAACCAAAAAACAGACCGACCACTCCGGTGATGGCGACACCGATCGCCACCGACCACGGTTGAACCGTTGCCGGCAACGGTGTTGCCGCCGCAATCGCGGCGGCTGCAAGTGCCCCGAGTGCCACGCCGACGATGCCACCCGTCAGCGACAGCGTGATGGACTCAGTCAGAACCTGCGACATGATGTCCCGCCGCTTCGCGCCGAGTGCCTTTCGCAGCCCGATTTCGCGTGTCCGCTCGCTCACCACCATCAGCATGATGTTCATGATGACGATCCCGCCGACGACCAGCGAGAGGGCGACGACACCGACCAGCACGGCAAAAATGCCGGCGGTTGCCTGGTTGTAGAGATCGAGGATTGAATCAGAACTCACGAGGCCGAAATTGTCCGGCTCCCTCGGCTCGAGGCGACGTTTCACCCGTAGCGCAACTCTCGCGTCGTCTTTGGCGGCCGCAACGAGAGATGCGTCTCGGGGCTTGACCATGATCTGCAACGACTGGCGCGCACCGAACAGCTTGCGAAACGCACCGAGGGGGATTACGGCGAACGAGTCCATCGAGTTGCCAAAAACTGCCCCTTTCTTTTCGCTGACACCGATCACGCGGAAGTGAACGCCACGGATGCGGATCACTTTGTCGATCGGGTCGGCCTGCCCGAAGAGTCGATCAGCGACGTCCCAGCCGAGAATCACCACCGGCCGGCTCCGCTCGACTTCGGTCGGGCTGATCATCCGGCCGCGCTCGGCGTCGAACGTGGAGAAGTCAGCATAGTCGCCGCTCACGCCCTGAATGCGGACCGATTCGAGCTCCTCGGTGCCATAGGCAATCGGCGCGCTGGAGTTTGCCTGCGCCATGACCGACTGGATGTAGGGACTGAAGCGCTCTATTGCCTCGGCTTCTTCAATCGTGATTCGCGGATTATTGCGTGCACGGTCCAAATCCTCTTCGTTGGTAGTGACACCCATTCGGTCGATGGTGAAGGTGTCGGCGCCCAGATCCGACACCACTGCATTCGACACCGTGGCATTCATCCCCTGAATCAGCGACACCACCGTGATGATCGAAGACACCGCGACGATGTTGCCGAGCAGTGTCAGCAACGATCGAAGCTTGTTCGCCCAGATCGAGCTGAGCGCAAGCATGATGGACTCGAAGATCTGGACCATTCGTCGGGTGCCTCGGGTGCCTCGGGCGCTATTGCCGGCGTTGTGTCGGGTCGATGAGCTGGACGAGGTCGCCGTCGAACATGTTGCGAACCGAATCGAACGGACCTGTAATCACGCGATCGCCTTCGTTCAAGCCGCCAGCCACTTCGAAATACCGCTCACCGGCAATGCCAATCTTGACCGCGAGAAACTGCGCCCGGCCATCACGCACCACGAACACGCCTTCGACCTCCTCGCGCCGCTGCCCCGGCAGCAGCTCAACTGCCACGGACGCCGACACCGGCGGATCGACAGTGGGTCCAAAGCTGAACCGCGAGCGCGGGGGGCGCGGCGGCTGTCGCACGACATTGCCTTTCTCGTCGTAAACCAGCTCGCGAACCGTCAGGGCCTGGATGGGCACTGCCACCACTTGCTGACGCGTCGCCGTCGTAATTTCGGCCGTGCACGTGAACCCAGGCCGGACATCCGGTATCTGCTCTTCCAGCGTCACGACCACCTTGAAGTTGGTGGCCGTTCGCTGTCCGCCGGTCTGAGCGCCCGTGGTTTGAATGGGACTGTTGCCAATCTCGGTGACCGTGCCTTTGAACGTGCGGTCGGCGATGGCGTCAATGGTGACTTTGGCAGGCTGCCCGAGGTTCACCAAGGGGATATCGGTTTCATCGACCTCGATTTCCGCTTCGATCACCGACATGTCGGCAATGGTGAGCAACACCGTGCCGGCATTGTTCATCGTCCCCACCACGACGTTCTCGCCGACTTCGACGTTACGCCGCGTGACGATTCCGTCAAAGGGCGATTCGAACCGGGACTGCGACAACGAATGCTGGGTGCTCGTGAGCCCGGCCTGCTGCTGTCGAAGCTGCTCCTCGCGCGTCCGCACTTCCTGCTCGCTTGCACGCAGTTCGGCCTCGCGCACCTCAACCTCCGACTCCGTCTTCTCGAGCGTTTCCCGCGTCGTCAGGCCGGCTGACCACAATTCCTGCTGCCGCTTCAAGTTCTGGCGCGCGAGATCCAGATTGGCCTGGGCGCTTCGCACCTGGGTCCTTGCCTGTTCGAGACCGGTGCGCGCGGCAGCGACACCCGCTTCGTCGCGCCGCACGGCGCTTTCTGCCATCACGGGATCAATCTGCAGCAGAAATTGTCCGGCTTTGACACGATCACCTTCGTTGACAGCCAGACGAGTCACACGCCCCATGGACTGGGCGCTGATATTGACCGTTTTCTTCGGATCGATCTTGCCAGAGGCGGACACCAGGGCCTCGAGATCGCGCTTCTGGACTGTTTCGGCAGTGACCTGGGCCCCCTGCGGTTGCCGCCGCGCGAAGTAGGCCGCCGTACCAGCAGCGATGACTACGAGCACGATCAGCGCCCATACCCATTTCCTGCGAAACACGATTAAGATCCTCCTCCCATGACCGCCATTACGACCGCCATCACTCCCGCGAACCCAGCGAAGAGCAGAGCAATCGGCACGATGTAACGGGCCGTCGGTCGGCCCGTCAGGACCGAAAGGCCGACAGCGAGCAGACCCGCCCACCACACCGCGAAGAGATCCATCACTCCGAAAAATCTGGCCACTACAGTCCCCTCTTCCATCAGGGGCAACACGGCTGCTGCGTTCAACGGGCTTGTCAGCGACTCGCGAATGTAATGGAACGGCGTCGCAACCAACTGGCCCACCAATAGGACGACTGACGCGTGCACCGCGACGGCGAGCCCCTGTGAAAATTTTGCGGACACGCCTTCCAGCCGCGCCACGGCCCACACTGCGAGCGCAACTAAGAGGGTGACTTCTGGTGTGAGTAGCAGGCGCCCACCGCTGGTGAAATAAACCCACCATGGAGGTTGCGCGAGCAGCGCGGCATACTCAGGTTCTGTAACCGTGCCGCCAAATGACTCGATGACTCTGACGCGCTCGTCGATCAGCCCCTGCTGACCAACGTCGGTACTCAGAAGCCAGCCGCCGCAGATGGCCCATCCGACCAGAATGAAGAACCACGTTGCCGCCCACGCTGGCCGGTCAACCAACTCAGCCAGTGTGGCCCGCGGGCGCGTGATTACACCCGCGATCCTCCGTAGCACCCGTCCCCCCTCCCAGAAGAATACGACGCTTTGGGTGCCACGTGTTCCTTTACACTGCGTTCAAAGTGCTGAATCGGATGGACTTTTGGGCATATGCCGAAAGGTGGCTTGCTTGCGGGTTTGCCCTCAACACTTTCTTGATTTAGTTTACTCAAAATAAATATTTATGGTCAAGAAACTCAGCGCCGTGGCAGTCACCCTAGCTCTGGCCACGCTCCCCTCAGTCGCCGCTGCCCAGGGTCTGGACACGCTGGGCAACCGGGCGGCCGGGATGTCGGCGTTCGTGGCGGTCGCCGATGACGCGAGCGCGGTGGCATGGAACCCTGCTGGCCTGGTTCTTGGCCCACTGTTCAATATCTCCGTCGATCTTGGTCGGTCGTCCGTTGCGCCTGACGGAGCAGTGGAGGACGACGAACGCGCCGGCAAGATCGGCACGTCACTAATCGCAATTGGTGTCCCGCCCCTCGGTCTTTCGTACTATCGAATCGGAACGACATTCGTCGAGCCGATCGGGGCTGCAGACCAAGCCGATGTGCGCCGAGAAGATCGGAAAGTCGGAGTCCGCACGCTCGTCACAAGTCATCTGGGCGCGACACTACTTCAATCACTCGGCGACCATCTGACAATCGGCACGACTGTAAAGCTTGTCCGCGGCCAAGTCGCCGCGGATATCGTCGCTGTGCAGTCGTGGGATGAAGGGCTCGATCGCGCGGACACGCTCCAGACGCATGGATCGACAAGAGGCGACCTCGACGTTGGCGCGATGTTCACGGCGGGGCGTGTCCATGCCGGCATCGTTGTTCGCAACGTCAGCGAGCCGACGTTTGTCGATGAAAACACTCCGGGCGCCGACTTCACTGTGAAACGTCATGCGCGTGCCGGCGTCGCGTGGAGCGACCGCTGGCCGGGCATGTCAGGAACAATCCTCGCCCTCGACGCAGATCTCACGAGGGTCGAACACCCGTCAGGCGAGCGGCGCGACATCGCGGCCGGCGTCGAGCGGTGGCTTCGGTCGCGCCAAATCGGCATTCGCGGCGGCGTGCGGACCAGCACGCTTGGGCGCGCCCGCGCTATTGCAACCGGCGGACTGTCCTACGCGGTCCGCTCGGGGACATACATCGATGCCTACGTGTCACGCGGCGACCGCCACGCTCGTGGGTGGGGCATCGCCGGAAGGATGACTTACTGAAAACACCGCGATCGGAATCCGCCATGCCCGCCAGAATCGTTGAACTGCTTGTAAAAGAGAACCGAATCACGCCAGAACAGCTCCAGGAAGCGCTGACTCACCAGCGGGTGTACGGAGGCCTACTGGCCGCCAATCTGGTGAAGCTCGGGTACGTCGAGGATGAAGAAATCACTGCGCTTCTCTCGACGCAGTATGGCGTTCCCTCCATCGCGCTCAATCACTTCGAGATCGCGCCGTCGGTCATCAAGCTCGTGCCTGCAGAAACAGCGCGCAAGTATCAGATTGTGCCGCTCAACCACTCCGGGGCCACGCTGACAATCGCCATGACGGACCCGACCAACGTGTTCGCGATGGACGATGTGAAGTTCATGACGGGTTACAACGTCGAACCCGGTGGTAGGTTCGGAGTCGGCGGTTCTCGATGCCATCGATAAGTATTACGGTGCCGCGGCAGACCCAGCCACGCTTGCTGTCATTCAGCAGAGCGAAAGCGCGCTCGCTGTCGCCGCGCGCGCGCTTGACGAGATGCCGGGGCCCGGAGACACCGGTGGCGTCGAGGTCATCGATGACCTCGAGGAGATCAGTGCCGAGACTCTGGCACGCCAGGGAGAAGACGCTCCCGTCATCAAGCTCGTCAACGTGGTGTTGATGTCGGCAATCTCCAGGGGCGCGAGCGATATTCACATCGAGCCGTACGAGAAAGAGTACCGCGTGCGGTTTCGCATCGACGGCATCCTCTACAACGTCATGTCGCCGCCGTTGAAGATTCGGGACGCGGTTGCGTCCCGAATCAAGATCATGGCCAGGCTCGACATTGCGGAGAAGCGCCTACCGCAGGATGGCCGGATCAAGATTCGGTTCTCGGACGACGGCACCTCCAAAGACATCGACTTCCGCGTGTCGTGCCTGCCGACGCTCTTTGGCGAGAAGATCGTGATGCGACTGCTCGACCGTACGAAGTTGATGCTCGACATGACAAGGCTGGGATTCGAGCCGCGTCCGCTTCACCAGTTCGAGAGAGCGATCAGCAAGCCCTGGGGGATGGTGCTCGTAACTGGTCCTACGGGCAGCGGTAAGACGAGCACGCTTTACTCGGCGATCGCGCGCATCAATACGACCGAGACCAATGTCATGACGGCCGAGGATCCGGTCGAGTTCAACTTGCCCGGCGTCAATCAGGTTCAGGTTCGCGAGAGCATCGGCCTCAGCTTCGCCGCCGCCCTCCGGAGCTTTCTGCGGCAGGACCCCAATATCATTCTCGTCGGGGAAATTCGAGACGTCGAGACGGCAAAAATTGCCGTCAAAGCAGCGCTGACCGGCCATCTTGTGTTCTCCACCCTGCACACCAACGATGCGCCGAGCACCATCAATCGCTTGGTGAACATGGGCATCGAACCGTTTCTCGTCGCCAACTCGCTGAACCTTGTCTGCGCGCAGCGGCTGGTCCGCCGTGTCTGCCATCGATGCAGAGTGTTGGACGCCGTCACGCCGCAGATGCTCGAGCAGATCGGATTTGCCGGCAACGAGGCACGGATCGTACGACCCGTCAAAGGTACCGGCTGCGACAAATGCAACAGGACGGGCTTCAAAGGTCGGGTCGGCCTCTATGAAGTAATAGAAGTCACTGACGATTTCCGCGAACTGATTCTCAATGGCGCCTCGTCTGTCGAGATGCGCCGCAAGGCCATTGACAGCGGCATGATGACGCTGCGACAGAGCGGCCTCCAGAAAATCAGAGACGGTGTCACCTCGGTCGAAGAGGTGTTACGCGAAACGGTCCAGTAACTGATTGCGACGAGAGCCCAATGCCGACTTTGGCCGAGCTGTTGAAGTTGACCGTCGAGCTCGACGGCTCGGACCTCCACTTGTCAATCAACTCTCCGCCGCAGGTGCGCGTGCATGGCGCACTGCGTCGCCTCGACTTTCCGGATCTGACGCCGGGCGACACCAGGATGCTGGCCTGCAGCATCCTCACAGACGCGCAGAAGAAGCGATTCGACGAGACCCTGGAACTGGATTTCTCGTTCGGGATCCGCGACACCGCGCGATTTCGCTGCAACATGTTCAATCAGCGAGGGGCTGTTGCTGCCGTCTACCGCCAGATTCCTAACCGCATCCGTGGCTTCGACGAACTGGGACTGCCTGCTGCGGTTGCGAAACTGGCGGCTCGTCCGCGCGGGCTGGTCCTCGTGACCGGGTCGACCGGCAGCGGGAAGTCCACCACGCTGGCGGCGATGATCGACAAGATCAACGGTGAACGGCACGGACACATCCTGACCATCGAAGACCCGATCGAATTCCTGCACACACACAAGAACTGCCTGGTCAACCAGCGCGAAGTCCATAGTGACACGTCCAGCTTCGCATCCGCTCTTCGTGCGGCGCTCCGCGAGGATCCCGATATCGTGCTGATCGGAGAGATGCGCGACCTCGAAACCGTGGAAGCGGCATTGACGATCGCCGAGACGGGCCACCTGACATTCGGCACGCTGCACACCAATTCGGCGGCCTCCACGATCACCCGCATCGTTGACGCATTTCCCGCGCACCGGCAGTCGCAGGTCCGCCTGCAGCTCTCGCTCGTCCTCGCAGGGATCGTGTGTCAGGCGCTGCTGCCAAAAGACCCGGGTGAAGGCCGCGCCGTCGCACTGGAGATTCTGGTGCCGACACCGGCCATCAGGAACCTGATCCGAGAGGACAAGATTCACCAGATTTATTCGGCCATGCAGGCCGGACAAGACAAAGCCGGCATGCAGACGATGAACCAATCGCTCGCGACGCTGTATTACAGGCGAGAGGTTAGCTTGGAGACCGTGATGCGGCACTCATCGCACCCCGACGAGCTCCGGGACATGATTAATCGCGGCGTGGGCGTCGTGCCTGCCGCCGCCCGTCGTTCTTAGTTCTTCGTTCTTCGTTCTTCGTTCAGCAGGGATCACGATATGCAGACGTTCGCGTTTTCAGGACGCACGCGTGGAGGAGAGCCGGTCACGGGCGAGCGCGTCGGTGACACCATGGAGGAAGTCGTTGCGATGCTCCGACGCGAGCACATCCGCGTCACGCGCATCACGCCGGCAAAGCCGAGGAAGCGATTGCCTGCAGTCCGCAACACCGCCCCGCCCGCAAAAAATCTCGCGGTGTTTACCCGGCAGTTCTCCGTGATGATCGATGCCGGCCTCCCCCTCGTGCAATGTCTGGACATTCTCGGGGCGCAGGAAGAGGACAAGCGCTTCTCAGCTGTCATTCTCCAGACGCGCGCCGACGTCGAGGCCGGCGCATCGCTGGCCGACGCCATGCAGAAGCATCCGAGAACGTTCGACGCGCTCTACTCCAACATGATCGCCGCGGGCGAGGCCGGCGGCATGCTCGACACCGTGCTCAAGCGTCTGGCAACCTACATCGAGAAAGCCGTGAAGCTCAAGTCCCAGGTCAAATCCGCGATGATTTATCCGGCCGCCGTGATCGTTATCGCTTCGGGTGTCGTCGGCGTGATTCTCTGGAAGGTCATTCCGACATTCGCGGACCTGTTCGCCGGACTGGGCGCGACATTGCCGTTACCCACACGCATGGTCATTGCAGCCAGCGATCTGACGGGACAGTCCATGCCCTACGTCATTGGCGGCGCGCTCGCAGGCGGGTATGCCCTCAGACGTTATTACGCGACTGACAGCGGCCGGCTCGCCATCGATGGGCTGCTTCTTCATCTTCCGATTCTCGGACCAGTCCTCCGCAAGATTGCCGTGGCCCGGTTCTGTCGGACGCTGTCCACGCTCATCGCCTCCGGGGTGCCGATACTGGATGGCCTCGAGATCACCTCGCGAACAGCCGGCAACGCGACGGTCGAAAAGGCCGTGCAGGCCGCCCGGAAAGGCATCGAACGAGGCGACACCATCGCCGCCCCTCTTCGGCAGACGGGCGTGTTTCCAGGCATGGTAGTGCAGATGATCGGGGTGGGGGAGATGACCGGCGCCCTCGACACGATGCTGTCCAAGATCGCCGATTTCTACGAAGACGAGGTCGATACCGCTGTCGCCGGCATGCTCACGCTGCTCGAGCCCATGATGATTGCCGTTCTCGGTGTGATTGTTGGCGGCATCGTGATCTCGATGTATCTCCCGATCTTCGGGTTGATTTCCGAGCTGGCCGGATGACCGACAGTACACTCACGCGTCGCCTGCTTACACACACTGCTGTGCGGCTGCTGGCCGCGACGGTCTTGTTGGGATCTGCGATCGTTGTACAGCTTCGGCTCCCGGGATTTTTCGACGCCACTGCGTTCTTTCTCTTGATTGCATTCATCTACGCAATCAGCCTCGCTTTCATTGCGTCGCTGCGTTTCGTCGAACGCTTTCCCTGGCTGATCGACCTGCACTTTGCCATCGACGTGCTGGTCGTGTCCGCGGCGGTTGCCCTGACAGGCGGCCTCACCAGCCTCTTCACGTCCTTGTATGCCCTGCCCATTGTGGCCGCCAGCACGCTGCAGTTCCGGCGCGGGGCCCTGCAAGTGGCAGCCCTGAGCTCGGTGATGTATGGAGGTATCGTGCTGGCTCAATTTGCCCAGGGGGCTGGCCTGCTCGATCCCTTCATGGGCATCAGGTTGGCCAACGACTTGCCGCGAGCGAGTGTGGCGCAGTACACGGTGTGCTTGAATGTGGCCGGGTTATTTGCCATTGCGTTTCTGTCAGGATCACTGGCCGAACGGCTGAGGCGAACCGACGTCCAGTTGGTGCAGACTTCAGAAGAGCTCGCTGACCTTCAGTTCTTCAACCAGTACGTCATCGACAACCTCGTGAGCGGCCTGGCGACGGCAGATGCGGAGAACCGGATCCTGACTTTCAATCGATCCGCCGGCCAGATAACGGGGCATGCGCTCGATACGGTTCTGGGTCGTCCGGCGGGTGATGTCCTACAGCTTCCCGCAGAGATTCGCGCGACGCTCGATGGGGATCTGCAGCGTACGCGCAGCAAGCGGATGGAATTCCAGTACCAACGGCCCGACACTCGCGTCATCGATCTTGGGCTCAGCGTTGCCCAGCTGCCGTTACTTGATGGGCGACGAGGGTATCTATATACATTTCAGGATGTGACGGAGCTCAAGCGGCTCGAACGCGAAGCGCAAATGCAAACTCGCCTGGCCGCTGTCGGGGAAATGGCGGCAGGCATTGCCCACGAGATTCGCAACCCCCTGGCCGCCATGTCAGGCTCGATGCAGATCCTGCGTCAGGAACTCGCGCTCTCGAGCGATCAGGCACAGCTCATGGACATCGTGCTGCGCGAGTCCGATCGGCTGAACGCCACGCTGCGGTCGCTGCTCGCCTATGCGCGCCCCACCCGGCTCGAGGTCCGACAACTCGATCTGCGCGACATCGTGCAGGACACGGCGACACTCCTCCGAAACAGCACCGAGGTCACGGAGCGGCACGTCATCAATGTCGAGGTTTTCGAGCACGAGGTGCTTGTCGAGGCGGACGAGAATCACGTGCGCCAAATCGTCTGGAATCTGGCGATCAACGGCCTTCGCGCCATGTCCGACGGTGGCACGCTCGATTTGAAAGCGTCGCGAGAAACAACCGGCGGCGTCCATTCGGCGGTGTTGACCGTCGCCGATGAAGGCGTCGGGATGGCAGCCCAGGAAATTGACGGCATCTTTCACCCATTCCGCGGCTCGTTCTCGAAGGGCACTGGACTGGGCCTTGCCATCGTTCATCGCATCATCAGCGATTATCACGCTCGCGTGGATGTTCAGTCGCAGACGGGTCGCGGTACGACATTCCGGGTGACGTTTCCCCCCGTCCGCGGACCACAGGCAAGCGACCGACGCGAGTCGAGGCAACTGTCGTCATGACCCAGTCCGGCCCTCAGCCTCGTCGCGACGCCCCGGTCAGGACAGGCGGTGCTCTGCCGCGCATTCTGATTGTCGATGACGAACAGTCGATGCGCGAGTGGATGCGCATTCTGTTCGAACGCGACGGGTTCGACGTGCTCGCGGCCGAAGACGGCGTGGCAGCCCGCGACCTGGTCAGCCGCGAATTCGTTGATGTCGTGCTGACTGACATCCGCATGCCACGCATGGATGGTCTCGCGTTGCTCAAGGCTATTCGTGGTCTCGCCCCCGACGCCGTCGTCATCATGATGACGGCGCATTTCAATCGAGACTCCGACGAGTGGAAACGTGCGCGGGAAGCTGGCGCCGCCGCCCTGCTCGAAAAACCATTTCGCGATATCAACCTCGTCACACTCCAGGTCAGGCAGCTGATCGACGCGCGGCGAGTGCGGCACGAACGCGATGTCCTGCGGCAGGCCATCACTCAGCAAGGCTTCGCGGGCATCGTCGGGCGCAGCCGCGCCATGCTCGACGTATTCCGCCTCGTGGAAACAGTGTGTCGCACGAACAGCACCGTACTCCTGACGGGGGAGTCGGGAACGGGAAAAGAGCTCGTCGCGCGCGCGCTCCACACGCTCTCACTCCGCCGCGATCACCCGTTTGTGGCCATCAATTGTGGCGCGTTGCCCGAAACGTTGCTCGAGTCGGAACTCTTCGGTCACGTGCGTGGTGCCTTTACTGGCGCAGACACCGGCAAGAAGGGCCTGATCGAAGTTGCCGACAAAGGGACCATCTTTCTGGACGAGATCGGGGACATGACTCCCTCGATGCAGGTCAAGTTGCTGCGGGTGCTGCAGGAGCGCAAGTACCGACGCGTTGGAGGAACCGACGAGATCAGCGCCAGCATCCGCGTGGTGGCCGCGACCAATCGCGATCTCGGATCGCTGGTCGCGCAGGGGCGCTTTCGCGAAGACTTGTTCTATCGGCTCAATGTGATTCCCATTCGGCTCCCCGCCCTTCGTGAACGCGCCGACGATGTGGCCTTGATCGCTGAGTATTTCTTGACGAGGTTTTCACGAGAGATGGGAAAGCCCCTGAGTGGGCTCAGCGCCGAAGCGATTGCGCGACTGACGGAATACCACTGGCCTGGCAACGTGCGTGAACTCGAAAACGTGATCGAGCGTGCCGTGGCGCTCGAGGTCTCGGATCGGATTCAGGCTGACACGCTGGGCGACCACCTGTCGGCCGCACCGACGGGTCCTGCCGTCGCAGTTCGTCGTGGCGACCAGTTGCCTGCCGCAGGCTTCAATCTGGAGCAGCATCTGCGGGATGTCGAGCGCACTCACGTGGAGCGCGCGCTGCGCCAATCGGGCGGCGTGCAACTGCGAGCGGCAAAGCTCTTGGGCCTCACCTTCCGGCAATTCCGATACCTGGTGAAGAAGTATGGCCTGAAGGCATGAGATCGGGCCACCTGACACTCCGGGGCAGTCATCGGTGACGTTTTTTGTCACTCTTGCCAGCCATCGCGGAAGAGTCGAGGGTCAAACACCCTCAGTACAATGGCGAGCAACACTTTTGGACTCAATAACTTACAATAGATCTCGCCGCTGGCGATCGCGTCTGGTACGGCTGTTGCTCCCGTCCGGTTTCGACCATCATCAGTCTTAAGTAAAGTCGCGTCGGCAACCGCGCCGGCAACGGACAGGACCGAGATTTCGTGGGGAAAGAGGACCATGCGTATTCGTGACATGAAGGGCTTCACGCTCATCGAACTTCTGATCGTCGTGGCCATCATTGGGATCATTGCCGCCATTGCGGTGCCGGGCCTGCTGCGCGCCCGCATCGCAGGCAATGAGGCCTCCGCGATCGGATCGACGAGGGCCATAGCTGGCGCCGAGGTGGACTATTGGGGCGTGAACCGCGGCTTCGCGGACTCGTTGCAGGCACTTGGGGCGACGTGTGCCAATTTGCCGATCGGCTTCATAACCCAGGATCTGGCAACGCCCGCGCCGGTCGTGAAAAGCGGGTACACCTTCACGGTTGTGGCTGGCGCCGGCGGAGCCGCGGGCCCGAACGATGTGTGCGGCACGGCAACCAATACGCGTTACTACGTGACGGCTGTCCCGCAGGACATCGGCTCGACGGGCAACCGCGCCTTCGCGGCGGACATCGGCTCTACCATCTGGCAAGACATCACCGGTGCCGCGCCGACGCAGCCGTTTACGGCTAGCGCAACGGTCAACACGGTCGGTCGATAGATGGTACGATGGCGACAAGCCGCACGGCTCATTCCGTGCGGCTTTCGCTTGTACGCACATGGGTGATTCGGTGATTTCACGCGCATGGCTCCTGGGCGTGCCGATGCTCGGAATTGTCGTTGTCACGCTGATCCCCTTTGTTCGCCACGCGCAGCAGACTCGGGCTGAATCAGCGGCGTCGGCATTTCTCGGGCGAGTGCATGCCGGACAACAGGCCTTCCGAGTGTCGCACGGGAACGCAGGCTACGCGTCAGCCCTGGACAGTCTGACGATGCCGTGTCGAGGCAGGAATGAGGTGCCAATTCTGGCGAGCGACGTTGCGGCGCTGGAGCGCGCGGCCTATGACGCGATTCTGCGCCCGGCGCACCTCGCGGTCAGTGCCGCCAAGGACTGTCACGGCAGACCCCTCGTATCCGACTACTACGCAGCAGTGTCTCCGCGCTCGGTGCAGTCGTCTGGTCGTCAGGCGTTCGCGGTGACCGCAACCGGGCGCATCTTCGTGTTCTTTGACGGGATTGCCCCGCTCGAACGCGACATGGCCGGTGGCCTTGCCACGCCGCTCGACGCGCTGGACACGTTCAAGATTCCGTAAGGGTAGAATCCATCGATATGGCTCGGGCGACGAAACACATCCCGACAACTGGCACCCCGGCCCCCGTGGGGGCGCTTACTGTGGCCGCGCTGACCGGGCTCGGGTTCGCCGCGGCTTCGACGTGGGTCCACTATCGCATCCTGCGCGATCCGCTGTATTCGAGCATCTGCGATGTCAGCGCCACCTTCAGTTGCACAGAGGCGTATACGAGTCGGTATGGCAGCGTCGGCGGCGTGCCTGTCGCTCTGATTGGCATCCTCTACTTCGCATTTGTTCTGGTGTTAATTGCGCTCTGTAGGCGTTCAGCGTCGGCACGCCAGAACCTTGCTGGGTATGTGTTTGCTGTGTCGACCGTCGGCCTGGCCGGCGTACTCTACCTCGCCTACGCGTCGTTCTTCGTGCTGAAAGCGGTGTGTCTGCTCTGCGTAGGCGTCTACGCGGCCATTATCGCGCTGTTCCTCATCTCGGGGGCAGCGGCAAGGTATCCCATGACAACTCTCCCGGGTCGCGCGTCCAGTGACATGCGTACATTGCTTCGTACTCCGGCAGCCCTCACGGCGATTCTTGCCTTCCTCGGTGCTGCAGTGGTCGCCGTTGCGGCCTTTCCCGGCGAGCCCATTTCTGCGTCGAGCGCCAATGCCGCAGCGGCGCCACAGGCGGGAGCCACGCAACCCCCGGCAGCGCCCCCGCCTCAAAGCCAGATTCAGCAGCTCGAGCAGTTCCTGGCAGCCCAGCCTCGCGTGCCGATCGTCGCGGGCGGCAGCGGCGCGGCCGTCACCGTCATCAAGTTCAACGACTATCAATGCCCGCCGTGCGGGCAGACTTTCCGCGAATACAAACCGATCCTGGCGAAACTCCAGCAGCAGCATCCTGGCAAGATTGCGTTCATCACGCGCGATTTTCCACTCGATCCCGAATGCAACACGCTCGGGGGCGGACACCAGGCGGCGTGCGAGGCTGCAGTGGCCGTTCGGCTCGCCAGAGAAAAGGGCCGCGCCCCCGAAATGGAGGACTGGCTGTTCGCGAACCAGCCCACACTCACACCCGACTCGGTGCGTCAGGGCGTCTCAACGGTAGCCGGCGTGTCGGATTTCGACGCGCGCTATCCGAAAACGTTGGAACTGGTTCGCGGAGATATTGCGCAGGGACAACAACTGGGAGTGCGAGGGACTCCGACGTTTTTCATGAACGGCATTCGGTTGCCCAATCTGCGTGGCGAGTTTTTCGAGGCGGCGGTGGCCTGGGAGTTACGGCGGGTCGAAGCCGCGCGCTAGATGGCCGCGATCGAGACCGAGGCGCTTACCAAGGATTACTTCGTCGGATTCTGGCGTCCGAAGCCGTCTCGTGCTCTTGATCGCCTGACCCTCTCAGTAGGGGAAGGCGAGGTCTTTGGGTTTCTTGGCCCGAATGGTGCCGGCAAGAGCACCACGCTCAAGCTGCTCATGGGGCTGATGTTTCCCACCAGCGGCACGGCGCGGATCCTTGGCCAGCCGATCGGTGACCTGGCAATGCGCCGTCGCATCGGCTTCCTTCCAGAAAACCCCTTCTTTTACGAGTACCTCAGTGCCGAAGAACTGCTCACGTACTACGCGGGCCTTTCCGGCATGCGCGGCCCTGGCCGCGCACGACGGGTTGCAGCCGTGCTCGACGAAGTCGGTATAGGCGCAGAACGCCGTATGCGACTCCGCGCGTACTCCAAAGGCATGATTCAGCGTGTGGGCGTCGCCCAGGCGCTCGTCGGCGAGCCTGATGTGGTCTTCTTCGACGAGCCGATGTCCGGGCTCGATCCGTTCGGCCGCCGCGACCTTCGCCAGCTGATGCTGCAGCTCCGCGATCGCGGCTGCACCGTTTTCTTCAGCTCGCACATTCTGGCCGACGCTGAGGCGTTATGCAGCCGCGTCGGCATACTCGCGCAAGGACGTCTCGTGGCTGAGGGACGGCTCGCAGACATCGTGGCGTTCGAAACGCGCGGTTGGGAGCTGGTCTTGGCCGACGTTTCCGATGGTGTGAAGGCTCAGCTGCACGGACGCGTGCGATCGATGACGGCGCTCTCGCACAATCGCTACACCCTCGAACTCGCGCCGACCGAAGCTCCTGAGCGGCTGCTGCAGGACTTGTCCCCTCATGGCGTGCGCGTCGTGTCTCTCAACCCGATTCGGACGACGCTGGAGGACTATTTCGTGACGACTGTTCAACGAGCGGCGCAACGGGATCCAAGCGGCATCAACGGATGAGAGCCATCGTCCTGGTCGCCTCCGCTGTGTTTCGCGAATCGGTTCGCGACCGCGTGCCGCTGGCGATTGCGGGGTTTGGCGTGGTGCTGGTGATGGCCTCCTATCTCATCAGCCAGATGACGGCCGGGCAGGATCTGAAGATCATCAAAGATCTCGGGCTCGCGGCGTTGAACCTTCTGGGGCTTCTCATCGCGGTGTTCATCGGCATTGGTCTGGTCGCGAAAGAGGTGGAGCGGCGCAGCATCTACAGTGTGCTCAGCCGACCACTGACGCGCGAACAATTCGTGCTGGGCAAGTTCTTCGGCGTTGCCATGACCTTGGCCGTTAATCTTGGCGCGATGTGCGTAGCCTTCTACGCGCTGCTCTTCTATCAGCAGCTGACCGTGACCGCCGCCGAGCAATCCGTCTGGCCAGCGCCGGCGGCCGATCCGCGGTTGATGGTCGCGGTGCTGCTGATGTTTGCCGAGCTGATGATCGTTACGGCCGTCGCCCTGTTCTTTTCCACGTTCAGCGGTCCTCTGACGGCCATCATGTTGACGCTCGGGTTGTGGATTGCGGGCCATTTCAACGCCGACCTGCGGAATTTCGAAGAAGTGGTGGCGGCGCCGGCCGCGGTCTATGTCGCGCGGGGGCTCTATTACGTTCTTCCGAACCTGGCGCCGTTCAACGTGAGAGCAGAAGTCGTGCACGGCATTCCCGTTCCCGCGATGCACGTTGGGCTGACGCTTGCGTACGCTGCGGTGTACGTGTCGATGCTGTTGATTGGCGCGATAGCGATATTCCGCCGCCGGGACTTCAAATGAAGGACCTGTTCGCAATTGCGCTTCTCATCGCGACGGCCGTCCCGCTGCAGGTATGGCGCGACCGCGGTTGGCGGGCTTACGAGCCCCCGACACCCGTGATCTGGCTGCACGCTGGATCCGCTATCCAGCGATTGGCACTCGGGTTCGATACCTTGATCGCTGATCTCTACTGGATTCGGGCCGTCGTGTATTTCGGGCGCCAACGGCTGTCGGAGGAGCCGGACAAAAACTACGATCTCCTGTATCCATTGCTCGAGGTCGTCACGACGCTCGATCCACGGTTCACTGTGGCCTACCGCTTCGGGGCGATCTTTTTGTCCGAACAACCTCCGAACGGTCCGGGTCGTTCCGATCTCGCAGTGGCTCTCCTGCAGCGCGGCGTCGCAGTGTCACCCGAACGATGGGAATATCTGCACGCCATTGGCTTTGTTCATTACTGGAGCCATCGTAATTACGCCGAAGCCGCCGAGTGGCTGGAGCGCGCCTCTCAGGTCCAGGGCGCTCCGATTTGGCTGAAATCAACGGCCGCCTTGATGCGGGCCGAGGCGGGCGATCGACAGTCGGCCCGCGTGCTGTGGAGGCAATTGCACGATAGCGCCGATGACGAGTCGCTCAGAAACCTGGCGGATATTCGGATCGCCCAATTCGACGCGCTGGATGCGATTGATGCGCTCAATGACATGGTCGGGCGATTCGAGACTCGCACAGGACGTCAGGCGCGAGACTGGCAGGAGCTGATTGAGGCCGGGGTGGTGCCTCGCGTGCCTCTTGACCCTGCGGGTGTGCCCTACATCCTCGATGCCATCACTGATGATGTGCGCCTTTCGGAAAAATCGCCACTCTGGCCGCTTCCGACAGGACTCGAGTCGTCCGCCCCGTGATGACGTCCCCATTCGGGTTGGCGCTCGCCGCCATCGGGGGGCTCATCGTCGGCAGCTTCCTTAACGTCTGCATTTATCGGCTCCCCCGTCGTGAGTCGATCGTGTCGCCGGGGTCACGTTGCCGTGGCTGCGGCAAACCCGTTCGATGGTTTGACAATATCCCGATCATCAGTTGGCTGGCCTTACGCGGCCGATGCCGCGAGTGTGGAACGGCGATTTCGCTGCAATATCCGATCGTGGAAGCGCTCACGGCCCTGGTCGCGATGGCCATCGTGACGTTCACGCCGCCAGGCGCCCTGCTAATCAGTCGACTCGTACTGGGGGCCCTGTTGATCGTGTTGTTCATGATCGACCTCGAACACCAGATATTGCCCAATGCGGTCACGCTGCCGGGCATTGTCGTGGGATTCCTGCTGAGTTTCATCGGCTCACCGGGGCCGGTGAGCTCTCTGATTGGCATTGCGCTAGGGGCCGGTGTTCTCTATGCGATCTCGGCCGGGTATTACCTGGTTCGCAGGGAGGAAGGCATGGGCATGGGCGACGTCAAAATGCTCGCCATGATCGGTGCCTTTCTCGGGTGGCCCGCGGTGCTTGTCACGCTCGTGCTGTCGTCGCTGGCCGGCGCCGTCATCGGGGTGGCATTGATACTGTTCACGCGCGCCGATATGCGCCACGCCATGCCCTTCGGGACCTTTCTCGCGCTTGCCGCGCTGATTGCCATGCTGGCCGGAGATTCAATTGTGGCGTGGTACATAGGTCGCCTGTGAATGCCACAGGATATGCGTTCCTTGCGGTGACGGCGATCGTGGGCGCGCTCGGGGCCGTATTGGCTTTTGTGCTCCTGCGGTACCTGGCGGGGGCACGCGATGCTCGGCGCATCGACGTCCACGACAGAGACTCCGCGACGCTCGAGGCTGTCATCGAGAAGTTGAAGGCACGAGAGCAGGAGATGGCCGCACGCGCCGAGGCTTCGGACCGGCTGCGCACCGAGATCGTCGCGAGCCTTTTGTCGGGGCTGATCGTCGTTGACAGCGCCGGCAACCTGCAAATCGTGAACCCCGCGGCGCGCCGTATCCTTCAGAGCGAAGATGTGGCTGACGGGACAGACGGCACGCTGCTGAACGACGCGGCGGCGCTCAGGAGCGTGATCGAAGAATCGCTGAAGACTGGCGAGCCGATTGTGCGTCGAACGGTGATTGTCGAACGTGCGAACGGACCGATGCATCTCGGCGTGACGGTTTCGCCGTTGACGGCGGCAAGCGGCGCCGGGGGCGCCATTTGCCTGTTCAGCGACTTGACCTCGGTTATCGCGCTCGAAGAGCAGCTGCAGATGAAGGAAGCGCTCGCGAGATTGGGAGAATTGACCGCGGGGCTCGCGCACGAGTTTCGAAACGGGCTCGCGACCATCCATGGATATGCCCGGCTGCTGGAGCCATCGGCCCTGCCACCATTACAGCGTCCATATCTCGAAGGCATCCGGGAAGAAACCGATTCGCTCGGCAAGATCGTCACCAACTTTCTCAACTTCGCAAAGCCCGATCCGCTCGTGCTCGCCCCGCTCGATTTGCGCCGTCTTATCGTGCAGGCGGCAGAGGATGTCGCGACTGCACGCGTCACCTGCTCCGGCGACTTTGGCGACGTGGACGGAGACGAGGTCTTGCTGCGACAGGCGCTCAGCAATTTATTCCGCAACAGCGTCGAGGCGTGCGGTGCAGCAGGAGTCCCCGCGGTCATCAGCGTAACCGGGACGATCGATCGCCCCCAGCACACGATCGCTCTCACGGTCACTGATAATGGACCAGGCATACAGGCCGAGGCACTACCCCGCCTTTTTCAGCCGTTTTTTACGACGCGCGCCGGGGGCACCGGTCTTGGACTGGCCATCGTTCAAAAAATCATCGTGAGTCACAACGGGCGCATTTCGGCGGGGAATAGACCCGAGGGCGGCGCGGTTTTTCATGTCGTACTGCCGCTGCCCTCCGTGCGCGGGTCCTTGGAAAACTGAAAGCGCCCCGAGCGCAGAAACCTCACGTCCTACACGGCGCACAGCGATCAGTTACTGCCTCCGACCAAGGTCATGCCAATTGGCGTGTGCCTGAAAGTCGAGAACTTCGGTGAATCGCACGCTGCAATGCGAGCGGTCTCAGCTTTGCACTTTTCCGGGGCCTCATGCCTGGCCGCCGTTACCCAAACGCCGCTGGATTCTCACTCGTGGAGGCACTGATCGCGTCCCTGCTCGCCGCATCAGCCATCGTCGGCCTGGCACACCTGGTGACGATGGCGGCGGAGCAGTCGCTTACCAGCCGCCGCGCGGCGAGCGCGCTGACGATCGCTCAAGGCAAGCTCGAGCAGCTTCGACGATTGCCATTTTGGTACAGAAACGACGGAACGCGATTCACGAGCGCAGGTCTTGCGATCTCGCCTATGCAATCGATTCAGGAAGATACGTCGGGGTATGTCGAGTATCTGGACAGCTTTGGCGAAGTCGTTGCGCTGGACGGAAGTGTGGCACCTGATTTCGCGCGGCGCTGGTCTGTTTCGACCTTGGATTCAGGCGATTACGACACGTTGGTCCTGCATGTCTGTGTGTTTACGGTGCTCGGACCATCCGCACGCGGCGCGATGCCTGTGGCGTGCGCATCCGGAATTCGCACGAGGCAGCCGTGAGCGATCGAGGGTTCACGTTGACCGAGCTACTGATCGCGTGCCTGCTGCTCATGGCCGTGACGGCGGCCATTGCCGCACTTGCCGTGCCAGCTCGAAATGCATTCGATCGGACTCTGGGCGCTGCTGATCTCAGCGGGGGCAGTCGTGCGGCGCTCGAACGGATGATGCACGACGTGCGCGAGGCTGGCAGCAGTGCCGCGATCGAGGTTCGTCGCATCGGACTTGCCGATGTGATGGCGACAGCCGTTCCGCTTGTCAGTCTCGATGATCCCAGCGTATCGGCGCCAGCCCGAGCTCTGAGAATTACGCGGATCGGTCTGGCGGCGCCACAAGGTGTCCTGAGTCAGACCGTCGGTGCTGGTGCAACGACGCTCCAACTCGACACGTCGCTGCGTTGCGCGAAGGTGGGTCTCGCGTGCGGTTTTGCGCCTGGCATGCCTGCTGTCATCTTCGATACGGCACGGTCCGCCACGGTTTCTATCGGGGCGATCGGCGTAGGAGGCTTCATCCAGCTGACATCGGGATTGCCGACGGGATTCGAACCGGGCGCCATCGTGGCTGCAATCGCCTCGGCGGCTTATGGGTTGCGGTCGAACGCCGATGGCAGTCAACGATTGGTGCGTATCTCGCCAGGCGGGGCCGAGCAACCCATCCTGCAGAATGTCGTCGATTTCGATGTGCACATCGAGGGTCGAAGTGCTGCGCCACAGCGTAGCGATGCAGCCGAACCGTGGCCGACCTACGGCCCGGCGCCGCCGGCACTGGACCAGGACGATCTTCGCGACGCATGGGGGGCAGGGGAGAACTGCACAATCGCGCGTGATGGAGAGGGGCAGCCGATTCCGCGACTTGCGACCCTTGCCTCAGATTCGGAGCCGGTGCCACTCACAACGGCGCTGATTACCGATGGGCCGTGGTGTGCCGACGTGTCGGATTCTTCTCGATATGACGCTGAC
The DNA here is from genome assembly GCA_963846425.1 of uncultured Acidobacteriota bacterium. GTDB lineage: Bacteria > Acidobacteriota > Vicinamibacteria > Vicinamibacterales > UBA2999 > JACCSI01. The sequence continues at coordinate 2,850,555 of CAWJVW010000005.1, forward strand.
CTCCTGCGCGTCAGCGCGATCGAGGTGCGGCTCCGTGTGGAGGCCGCATCCGCCGTGCTGCGCGGTCCCGCGGGGCGGCTGTTCCGGCGACCCGGAACCGAGCGCAACGCCTCACGATGGGTGCCGGACGTCGAACTGCGACTGACGGTGAGGATTCGGAATGTTGTGCACTGACCGTGGAATCGCGCTGATCGTGACGCTTTTGGCAATCAGCCTGTTCACCGCGCTGGGGCTCGGCCTTTCGCTGGCCTCGTCGGCTGCCCGCCTCGCAGACCACAATCACGAGGACGCTGTGGCGCTGTTGAACGCGGCGGAATCTGCATTGGAGCTTGCGGCGCGCGACTTGTCAGCGATCGCCGACTGGAATCGTGTGCTGGATGGGTCAGCACGATCGCCGGCGGTTGACGGTGTTCCGGGAGGCATTCGGACCATGCCGGCTGGCGGGAGTCTCGATCTCACTCGCCTCACGAATCAAGTGACGTGCGGTTCTGACACCCTGTGTTCGGACGCGCAGCGCGCAAGCAGCACTGCCGAGCGGCCGTGGGGCGCTGACAATCCGCGATGGGGCCTGTTCATGCACACCCCGCTCACGGCACTAAACAATGCGCGACTGCGCCAGGCCGTCTACATCATCGTCTGGATAGGCGATGATGCGGGAGAAACGGACGGTGATCCAGGTGTAGACGGCGGCAGTCCCGGCGGGGAAGGCCGACATGTGCTTCGAGCTCGCGCAGAGGCCTTTGGGGCAGATGGCGCCAGACGAGCAATTGAAGCGGAGCTTGTCCGTTTCTGTCGTCTCGAGGGAGTTGTCGAGATTTGCATGCCCGGCACCCGCGTGCGTTCCTGGCGCGTTGCCACGGCTGTCCCGTGATCTGTTGCATGGTCGCGTCGTTACGATCAATGGTTCGTAAGCAGCCATTCCACCGACGAATGAAAGAAGTCCTCGTCCTCGGTCTTTCGCTCAGCGCACTATTCTTGCCATTGGCCGCAATCGCCCAATCCCTTGCTGATGTGGCGAGGGAGGAAGAGGCGCGACGAAAAACCGTGAAGCTGCCCGGCAGGGTCTACACGAACGCCGACCTGAAGCCGGTGGCCTCCACAGTCTCCGGTACTGGGCGCACCAGTTGGACCTCCGGACTTGTTATCGCCCGAGAAAGATAACGACTCCGATAAAGGCGATGAGCCCGACAAAGGCGAGGCGTACTGGAAGGCGTTAATCACGGCCGCTCGCGGTGCGCTGGATCGCAGCCGCGTCCTCGCCGATGCGCTGCAGAGTCGGTTGAATGCCTTAGCTACTGACATCGTGAACCGGGACGATCCCGCCGAGCGCGCGCAGCTCGAGATCGAACGTCGGCGAGCGTTGAGTGAGCTCGACAGAACGAACGCAGAAATCGCAGAGCAGACGAAGGCAATCGCCGACATTCAGGAAGACGCGCGCAAGGCCGGGGTACCGCCAGGTTGGTTGCGGTGACACACCCAGCGACGATTCTTCTCGTCGAGGACAAGGACTCGCTGCGTACCATGCTGCGTCTCGCCCTCGAGGCGCACGGGCATCAGGTGGTCGAGGCAAAGGACCAACCCGACGCAGTGGAGCGGCTCAGGGACAGCGCTCCGGCCGTGGTGCTCTCCGATCTGCGTTTGCCCAAAGGAGACGGTCTCGGCGTCCTGAAGGCGGCCAAAGACACTGATCCCGAGTTGCCAGTCATCGTGATGACCGCGTTCGGAGGCATCCAGGATGCAGTGCAGGCGATGAAGGCCGGCGCGATGGACTTTCTAGCCAAGCCGGTCGACCCGGTGCACCTGCTGTTGCTGGTGGATCGCGCGCTTGCACAGCGGCGGCTGATGAGCGAAAACGTGCTCCTCAAAGAGGAGCTGGCCCAACGACGCGGCGCCCCGACGATCATCGGCGAAGCGGTGGCGATGAAGCGCGTTTCACAGGCCGTTCAACGTGCGGCTCGGGCCGATACCACTGTTTTGCTCGAAGGCGAGAGCGGCACTGGGAAGGAGCTGTTTGCGCGTGCTGTTCATTCGCTCAGCACGCGCTCGAACGCACCGTTCGTAGCCATCAACTGCGCTGCAATCCCGGACATGCTGCTTGAAGCGGAGCTTTTCGGGTATGAAAAGGGTGCCTTCACGGGCGCCACTCAACGCAAGCTCGGAAAGTTCGAGCTCGCGCATCGAGGTACGCTGTTCCTCGATGAGATCGGCGAATTGCCCATGGCGCTACAGGGCAAGATTCTGCGCGCCCTGGAGGACCGCACGTTCGATCGACTCGGTAGCACCTCGACGGTGAAGGTCGACGTTCGGCTCGTCGCCGCCACGAATCGTCATTTGAAGCAAGCGGTCGCTGATCGCCAATTCAGGGAAGATTTGTATTTTCGCCTGTCAGTGTTTCCGATAACTGTGCCGCCGCTGCGGGAACGTAAGGACGACATTCCAATTCTTGCGCGGCACTTCGTCGAGAAACACAGTCGCGAGCTCGGCAAACCTATTCTGACGATCTCCACGGCCGCCCATGACGCGCTTCAGTCGTACCGCTGGCCTGGAAACGTGCGCGAGCTCCAGAATTGCCTCGAACGCGCCGTTATTCTGACGGAGGGTGACACAATCCATCCGGCGCATCTCAACCTCAATGCGGAAAGCTTGTCGCCGGTCTCACACTCTTTCGCCGGGGTGGATTTGGCCGGCCCGCTGGCGGACGTGACGGCACGGGCTGTTGCGGAAGTCGAGCGGCAGGCTATCCAACGGTCGCTTCGGGAGGCCAACGGGGATGTCGTGCGCGCTGCGCATCAACTGCAGATTGGTCACCAGGCACTGCTCGAGAAGATGCGGGCGCTCGGACTTTCTACGCCTTCCTGATTCCGATCGCCTTCATTGCGCCTTTGAGCTCTTTGGTCGTGACGTCCTTGAGTGTCGTGGTTGCACCAATCGTCGTCGCCGCGATGAAGTGGAGCTCTCCCTCAACAATTTTCTTGTCGTGACCGATCGCGCCAACGAGATCTTTCGCCGACAGATCGACGACCGGCGGTAGGGGACCGAGCATTGCGATGAGATCAGCGACGCGCCGGTACGCATCAGCCGGCGTCACTCCACGGTTTGCGCCCAGCGCCATGGCTGCGAGGATCCCGTAGGCGACGGCTTCGCCGTGCAAGAATCGTCGATACCTGGTCACTGCCTCGATCGCATGTCCCACCGTGTGTCCAAAGTTCAGAACGCGTCGGATTCCGGACTCGCGCTCGTCGGCCGACACGATCTCGGCTTTGATGCGGCATGATTCCGCAACGACTGCAGTCATCGTGTCGAGATCGCGTCCGAATAGCGCGGGCAGGAATGCGCTTACGCGATCGAACAATGACGGGCTCGCAATGATCCCGTACTTGATCACTTCATAGAGGCCGGCACGAAACTCGCGGCGCGGCAGCGTGGCGAGCACTGTCTGATCCGCGAGTACGAGGCAGGGCGCATGAAACGCGCCGATCAGGTTCTTTCCGAGGGCATGATTCACGCCCGTCTTGCCGCCAACAGCACTGTCGACCTGGGCCATCAGCGTGGTGGGCACGTGCACGAGGCGCAAGCCACGCAGATATGTCGCCGCTGCGAAGCCAACCATATCGCCAATTACGCCGCCACCGGCAGCAATCACAACCGTCGATCGATCGGCTCCCATCTGAATCAAGGAGTCGTAAATCCGTGCGACGGTGGCCGTCGTCTTGAAGCGTTCGCCGTCGGGCACGAGAATCGGTTGGCGTTCGGTCGACACCTTGCGGAACCGTCCGCCGTGCAGTTGCCACACGAGCGGGCTCGACACGAGCACGCGACGCGGTCCCAGTCCGGACTGATCGAGCAGACGTGGCAGCGTGGCCACACTGTCAGGGCCGATGATGATGGGATAGGAACCGGCTGCGGTTGTGACTTCGATACGAGTCGGCGGCATGGAGCAGGTGGTAGCATAGCCGACGGTGCACGGCGAGGCGGACTTCCTCATTGTGGGCAGCGGCATTGCCGGTCTGCGCGCTGCCACCGACCTCGCTCGACATGGCCGTGTCACCATCCTCACGAAAGGTAATCCGGAGGAAAGCAATACTGGCTATGCGCAGGGCGGCATTGCTGCCGCAGTGGGCGCGGACGATTCTCCCGAAGAACATTTCGCCGACACGATGTCAGCCGGCGACGGACTCTGCGACGAAGACGCGGTGCGCGTCATGGTCGAGGACGGTGTGACCTACGTGCAGCAATTGCTCGACTGGGGCGCAGCGTTCGATCGCGACGCTGCCGGGCAACTTTCGCTCGGACGCGAGGGCGCGCATCGCGTGCGCCGCGTGTTGCATGCACGTGACGCCACCGGACGGGAACTCGGCAGGCTCCTGTGGTCGCGCGTGGCCGGCAACTCACGGGTCCGCGTGCTCAATCATGCGCGGGTGTTTGCCTTGATCGTTCGTGATAGCCGCTGTGCCGGCGCTCAGTATGTGGTCGCCTCGCACACCGATGTCGTCGAAGCGAAAGCTGTGCTGCTGGCGACAGGCGGCGCCGGGCAGGTATTCAGCGAAACCACCAATCCGTCGATTGCGACCGGTGACGGAATCGCGTTGGCTTGGCGCGCTGGCGCTCGCGTTGCAGACCTCGAGTTCGTGCAGTTTCATCCAACGGCGCTCGCTGTTGACGGCGCCCCACGCTTTCTGCTGTCTGAGGCGCTGCGCGGTGAGGGCGCGCATCTGCTGAACAACAGGGGCGAGCGCTTCATGTCGCGATACCACAGGCTGGGTGAACTGGCCTCGCGTGATCTCGTATCGCGTGCGATCGTCCGCGAAGCAGCGGACACCGGCGGCCCGGTGTTTCTGTCGATGGGGCATCTCGACGCGGCCTGGGTGCGCGAGCGGTTCCCGACCATTGCCGCCGCGTGTCAGTCCGCGGGGCTCGACCTCGCACGCGACTTGGTTCCGGTCGGTCCCGCCGCGCATTACGTCATGGGAGGAGTAGAGACTGACATTTGGGGGCGCACAACCGTGCCCGGACTTTACGCAGCCGGTGAGGTGGCATGTACCGGAGTCCACGGCGCCAACCGGCTTGCGAGCAATTCGTTGCTGGAGGGTCTGGTGTTTGGTGCACGCGCCGCCAAAGCGATGCTGGACCCGCCACGCGAAGGCGGCATGTCGAACGTGCGCATCGTTGCGGAGGACAGAGAGTCCGCCGCGACGCCGGTCTTGTCACGCCAACCCGTCGACGGCCCTTGGATTGACAAAACCATCCGATCCCTGATGTGGGAGGCAGTCGGCGTGACGCGTCATGGCGGCACTCTTAACGCCGCGGTGCAGAAGCTGCGAGGGCTGCACCATCATTTTGAGCGCGTGGCCGCTCAATTTCCCGCAGATGAACTGTCGGCGCGGGCTTCGAGCCTCGGATCCGTCGGATGGCTCATGGCAAAGGCTGCGCTGCGTCGGGAAGAGTCGCGTGGCGCACATTTCCGCACCGACTTCCCAGCCAAAGACGATCTAAACTGGAAGATTCACGTCGCAGAAAATCGCTGATTGAGCGACTGGCGACGTTTTGGGGCGCAGAAACTGCAAATAGACCCGACCCCTTTGTGGAAAACATGGCTGACATGAAGGCTCAGGACGCGTTCGTCACGGAAATTACTCCACAGTCCGACGATTTCTCGCGGTGGTACCTCGACGTCGTGCGCAAGGCGGAGCTCGCGGATTATTCGCCGGTCAAAGGCTGCATGGTCATTCGGCCTTACGGCTACGCGATCTGGGAGCACATCCAGCGGCAGCTTGACGATCGCTTCAAGGCCACCGGCCATGTCAACGCGTACTTTCCGCTCTTCATTCCCGAAAGCCTCCTGAGGCGCGAGGCGGAGCATGTCGAAGGCTTCGCGCCACAAGTTGCGTGGGTGACCAAAGGTGGAACCGAAGAGCTCGAGGAAAAGCTGATCATCCGTCCGACCTCCGAGACGATCTTCGGCGTGATGTATCAAAAGTGGATTCAGTCCTGGCGGGACCTGCCCATGCTCATCAACCAATGGGCCAATGTCGTGCGATGGGAAAAGGTGACGCGCCCCTTCCTGCGTACGACAGAGTTCCTGTGGCAAGAAGGACACACCGCTCACGAAACCGCCGACGAGGCGCAGGAAGAGACGCTCAAAATCCTGAATCTGTATACGGAGTTTTGCGAGAACGTCCTGGCCATGCCTGTGATACAGGGCCAGAAGAGCGAAACTGAAAAGTTTGCCGGCGCTGCGAAGACCTACTCGATCGAAGCGTTAGTGCGTGACGGCCGGGCGATGCAGGCTGGCACGTCACACAACCTGGGGCAGAACTTTGCGAAGGCGTTCGAGATTCAGTTCCAGGGCCGCGACAAGACGCTGCAGTACGTCTGGACGACGTCCTGGGGGGTGTCCACGAGACTGGTTGGCGGCCTGATCATGACGCACGGCGATGACAGCGGACTGGTCCTCCCACCCATGGTCGCGCCATGGCAGGTGGTCATCGTGCCGATTCCACGGGGCAACTGGAAGGAAACGGTGCTTCCCAAGTGTGAGGAGATTCGGAGCGAGCTGGTCGCCGCCGGCGTGCGCGTGCGTCTCGACGCCGACGAAAGTCAGACACCGGGTTGGAAGTTCTCCGAGTACGAAATGCGCGGCGTGCCGCTGCGACTGGAAATCGGTCCGAAAGACATCGAGAAAAATGCCGTGTTCGCGGCGCGCCGCGATACGCGTGCGAAACAGTCACTGCCGATGGAGGGGATCGCCGATCGGGTCAGGCAGCTGTTAGCTGAGATCCAGGTGTCGCTGTTGTCGAAGGCCCGCGCGTTCCGGGAGGACCACACCAGCCGCACGAGCAGCTATGACGAGTTCAAACAGATCATGGACGGCCGTCCCGGCTTCGTCATCTCGCCGTGGTGCGAGTCGCCACAGTGCGAGGCTGAGGTGAAAGCGGAAACGCAGGCCACCATCCGCAATATTCCCTTCAACCAGGGAACGCCTACGGATCCCTGTATCAAGTGCGGGAAACCGGCCACGATGTACGCCTGGTTCGCGAAAGCGTATTAGGGCAGGTAGGCCAAGTAGGGCGGGTGGGGCGGGGTAATAGGGCTAGTTTGAAAAACGAAGGGCGGCCGGTGCTTACCGGCCGCCCTTTAGTGTTTGCCGTTAGTCGGTTCGAAACGTTACTGCAACCTCACGGTCAGAGCCGCACGGCGATTCAGCCGGCGCGTCTCTTCGCGCGAGTTGTCGTGCTTCGGACGCTCTTCGCCGTAGCTCACCGTGCTGAGCCGATCGGCGCCAATCCCGCGGCTGACCAGGTACTCGCGAACCGCGTTGCTGCGCCGCTCCCCAAGTGCCAGGTTGTATTCGGTCGTGCCGATGTTGCAGGTGTGGCCTTCCAGCGTGAGCCGGAGTGAGGTGTCGGCCTGCATCGCCTTTACGGCCTCGTCGAGGATGCGCGTCGCTTCAGGTCGCAGCGAGTAGCGATCGAAGTCGAAATGGACGTCTTCGAACGTGTATTCCTTCCGAGCCGGTGCCACGCACTGAATCGTGATCGTATCGCTCGCCGTTCCGCCCTTGCCGTCGTTGACCGTCACGGTGACTGGCACCGAGCCTGGCGTTGCCGGGCACGTGAAGATCGTCTGACGCTCGGCCGGGTTCGCGAAGCTGCCGGTGGGCGCGCTCCACTTGTAGGAGAGCACGTCGCCATCGGGGTCAGAGGCGTCTGCGGTCACAGTGGACGTCCGGCCCACCTCGACCACGCACGGCTCGCAACGCGCCTTGACCGTCGGCGGTCGATTCACTACCGGCGGTGGTGGCGGAGGCGGCGGCGGAGGCGCTGGCGCCACGTAGATGCGCACGCCAGGGTGATACCCAATGCGTACCTGATTGCCCCAGCGGTCGAAGGTCTTTGGCTTGCTGAATGACGCACCAGGCACATCACTGCGGTTCGTCGTATTGAGGCCGTACGACGCGCCGTACCCGATGAAGAATCCATTGGGGTGCTGATAAGTCAGTCCCAGGATGAAATCCGCCGGCGAGTCCACTTGCCACGAGGCCGGGGTTCCGTCGGCCGTCACCCCGGTGAACACGATCTCGTCATCAAAGTACATTTCGCCGGTGAGCTCGGTCGTGACACGGAGACGGCTGCGGCTTGGAAAGCCGGCACCTACACCCCAACGGAACCCATTACTCAGCTCGTACTGGTCCGGGTCAGCGCGGTACATGAAGCCACCGAACCCTGACAGTTCCACATTGCGCGCCGCTTCGCCGCTGATGATGGCATCGGCCAGGAAATCAAACTTCCCGGTGCCGAGCCCTTCATCCGTGTCGGATGTGGGAATTTTCGCGATCGCGCGAATCGCGAACGCCGCCGGTTGCTGACGATACGGTGCCGTGATGTTGAACTTCGCGCCGAGTCGCACATCCCCAAACCCTGTTTGCCACTGCTGCCACACGAAGGGCTCGTCCATGGGCGTGCCCCCGGATCGCACGGGCCGTCGATCGGCATCGATCCGGCGCTGCGCGTCGATGCTGCCGAACAACTCGACGTGATCCGAGGCGCCGAATGCAAACGTGCCACGGAAGTTCGAAATATCAGTGAAGGCTTCGGTGCGGTCCCAGTTGACCCGGTACGCGCTCACAGACCACCGGCCCTTCGGCAATACCTCACCAGTGGGGACATACCAAAGGCCAGTGTCACCGAAGACCGTTGTAGTGGCCGGGCGGGTCGCCGAATCGTCGGGCGGCGGTTGTTGAGTACTCTGGGGCTGTTGAGCACTCTTGTTACCCGGCGTCTGCGCCCACGCGGGCGACGAGAACAGGGCGCAAAGCACCATGCCCGTGGCCAGCCGGCGATAAAGTCTCATAAAGGACCAACCTCCACAGGAAAACGGGCGGAGCGATCGCACAACTGTCATGGTAGGACCGCTACCGCCGGAAGTCAAACTTAGCCATAAGTCAGTTTCGTGACGTTCTGGGCGACGCTGTGCAACATCCGAGCCGAATTCGCACCTCAGCCGTTCGATTCGTCGTCGCGCGACTGTTTGCCGAAGACCCAGACAACCCCGATGCTGAGGAGATACAGCGCAATCATCGATCCCGCCATGATCACCTGCGGGACGATGCTGGCGTCGGGTGTCACGATGGCCGCAATAATGAAGATGATTAGAACGGCGTACTTGAAATTCCGTGCAAGAAACCTCGGCGTCACCAGCCCGAAACGTGCAAGTACGAACATCAACATCGGTAACTGAAACACGAGACCCATGGCGAGCAGGAGCTTGACGTAAAGCGACCACACCGGCTCGACCCGCGGCATGAACGACAGCGCCTCGTTAGAGAAGCTCGCAAAAAACTGCCAGGCGAACGGGAAGAGGATGTAGTGCGAGAACGCCGCGCCGCTCACGAACAGGGCCGACGCAAAGAAGACAAACGGGACAGCCAACCGCTTTTCGTTCGCGTACAAACCGGGCGCGATGAACAACCACACCTGATACATCACGTACGGTGAGGCGATGAGCAGCCCCGCAATCGCCGCCATCTTGATGTACAGAAAGAAGGCTTCGCCGGGCTCTGTATAGATCAACTCTCCGCCAGGAATGTCGGCGGTGAGCCGCGCGAAGACGAAACTCCAGATCCGATCGATGAAGCCGAATGCGATGAGGAATCCAACGAGCAGCGCCGCCACGGCGTGTGTAATGCGCTTGCGTAGTTCGTCGAGGTGTTCGAGAAACGTCATCCGCCCTTCGGGCGGCTCGTCATCCTCAGGATCTCCACCGACCAACGGAGCGGTAGTGACGGGCGGAGGGCTGTTCACACGATAGGGCGTGACATCGCTTTGTTCGGGCTCGGGTTCCGGTGCAGCCGATCCGGGGAACGGTACAAGGGCCATCAGTCGACGCGTATCGCGGCTATTGGCGGTCGTCGTCCGCGCGTGGGACGGACGCGCCGGAGTCAACCCCGGGTGGCTCAGAGGACACGTCCTCCCGCTCCTTCACCTGCTTCTCTTTCTGCTCTTCGAGCCGGATTTCCTGCTCGAGGGTGTTTTGAAGGTCGGTGGACGCCCGCTTGAATTCGTTGAGACTTCGACCGAGGGACTTGCCGAGCTCGGGCAGCTTCCGCGGGCCAAAAATGATGAGCGCGATCACCAAAATGATGATCAGCTCGGGCATGCCGATGGAACCAAACATGGAACGCGCTCCTCAAAGCGAAAACCGCGCCGGCGCCCCCGCTCCAACCGGTGCGACTGCCCGGCAGTCTAATAGTGCAGTATAGAAACCGCTTTGGTCAGCGGTCAAGGCATTCGACCCTGCGAAATCCCCGGAAATCGTTGCCGGAACAGGTTTTATTCTGTTAGCATTAAACAATGCGCAGCTATAGATCGTTGACGGCCGCGACCCTCGCCATACTTCTGTCTGCCCTCGCTGGCGGCGTATTCGGCCGCAGTGCGCTGGCACGGGAAGATCGACTCCCCGAGCATTACAAGACCTTTACGGCGGCCCTTAACGCGATCCAAACGAATTACGTCGACACAGTCGAAGCCGACCGCCTGGTTTACGGCGCCATCAACGGGATGTTGCAGACGCTCGACCCGCATTCGGCCTTCATGGACCCCCGCACGTACGCGCAGATGCGGGAGCGGCAAGAAGGCCGCTATTACGGTCTGGGCCTGACGATCGTCGCGGTCGATGGGGATATCACTGTGATGCGGGTCTTCGAGGGCTCGCCGGCATTTGGGAAGGGCATTCGACGCGGTGACGTGATTGCGCGGATTGAAGGAGAGGACGCCAAGGGTTGGACGAGCGACCAGGCTGTTCGTCGCCTCAAGGGTCCCAAGGGCAGCTTCGTGTCAATCGGTGTCCGCCGCAAGGGGATGGACGACCTAATTCCCATGGACGTCATGCGGGATGAAATCACCATCCCGGCCGTAACCGCTCATTTCATGGTGGATGCGCAGACCGGCTACGTTCGCATCGACGACTTTGCCGAGCACACAGAGGAAGAACTGACCAATGCGCTCGAAGCGATGCAGTCCAAAGGGATGAAGCGCCTCGTCCTCGACGTCCGAAGCAATCCCGGAGGACAGCTCGATCAAGCCATTAGGATGGTCAATTTGTTCGTTCAGCGCGGGTCGATGATCGTGTACACGCGCGGACGCGAGAAGAACGCCGATCAGGAATATCGCGCGACGGAAAACGGTCAGTTCCTGACCAATCCGATGATCGTGCTCGTCAACCGCAGCAGCGCCAGCGCCTCCGAGATCGTCGCCGGTGCACTGCAGGACTATGACCGCGCGCTGGTCGTTGGCGAAACGACGTTTGGAAAAGCGTTGGTGCAGTCGGTGTACCGGGTGAGCCAGGGTGCCGGGCTCGCACTCACGACCGCTCGCTACTTCACGCCGAGTGGCCGGCTGATCCAGCGGCCGTGGGACGGCTCGTTCGACGAGTACCTGACATACACGCTGAAGGATCAGTCAGAGCGTCCGCACACGGCCGAACAGTTGAAATACACCGCGGGCGGCCGCAAGGTCTACAGCGGCGGTGGCATTGAGCCGGATCGACGATTCGATGGACCATACGAGGGCTTCAGCCCAACGATGTTCGGCCGTACCCTGTTCGCAAGGCAACTGTTTGCCAGCTACGCCGAGCAGTTTTCGGCAGAAGGCGACACACGCGCGGGCTCGCAGGGCAAGAATCGCAAGTCCGTTCGTCGCGGCTTCACGGTGGACGATGCGATGATCCAGGACTTCAAGCAGTTTGTCGCCGGCCGCAAGATCACCGTCGATGAGGCAGCCTTTGCAAAGGACAAGGCCTTCGTCCGCGCGATCATTCGCTACGAGATCGATCTGGCGCTCTTCAGCGCCGCCTACGCGCGGCAGCGGTTGATGGCCGACGATCCCCAGGCCCAGTTCGCCTTGAGCCTCTTTCCCGAAGCTGAGAAGCTGACGGAGCTGGCCAAGACCCGAACCACGAAAGTTGGGCAGTAGCTACTGCCTTTTGGGGTTAACCCCAAAATATAGCGCCCCCGAAGCGCCTTGCCACAACGGGCTGGGCTTGTTAGACTTGGCCCGCCCAATCCCCCAAACTCAACAAGTGGCAGGACCCGCCGCACCATGCGTCTCGAACGTCTCGAAATAGCCGGTTTCAAGTCATTTTCTGACCGCTCCGAACTGTCGTTTGACCGCGGCGTAACGGCGATCGTCGGCCCGAACGGATGCGGCAAGAGCAACGTCGCCGACGCTCTCACCTGGGTGATGGGCGAACAGAGCGCGAAGAGCCTGCGCGGCGAGCGGATGGAGGATGTCATCTTCAGCGGGTCGGATGCCAGAAAGCCGACCGGCGCGGCAGAAGTACGTCTTCGATTCAGCGGTGTGGCCGTGGCCCCGAGTGTGATTCCAGGGGTTGACGGTCCCGCCCATGAAGCTGAACCGCCTGTCCCTGCAAACGGCGGCGGCAACGGGAACGGCCACGGAAGCGGGCATCACGTTCAGGACTTGCTCGACGCGGTACGAGAGGTCGAAGTCACCCGCCGCTTGTACCGATCAGGCGAAAGCGAATACCTCATCGACGGTCACACCTGCCGCCTGCGCGATATTCACGAGCTTCTGATGGACACGGGCCTCGGCGCAAAGGCCTACGCCATCATCGAGCAAGGAAAGATCGGGCTGATTCTGAGCTCGCGGCCAACTGATCGCCGTCAACTCATCGAAGAAGCAGCGGGCATCACCAAATACAAGTCACGTCGTCGGGCGGCGGAGCTCAAGCTCGAAGCCGCTCAGCAGAACCTGACGCGGATCGACGACATCGTCTTCGAAGTGGAGAAGCAGCGCGGGTCGCTCAAGCGCCAGGCTGCGAAGGCGCGACGCTATACGCGGTTGCGCGATGAGATGCGCCGTTGGGAAAAGGTGTTGTTCGCGCGCCGCTACCGCTCGCTTGGCGAAGTCATCGAATCGACCCGCGGGCGGTTGAGCGAGACCCGCGCGCAGGAGGCGCGCGCGGCCGCACGCCTCGCGGAAGTTGAAAACGAACTGGGACGCGTACGAATCGAGCTTGCCGAAGCAGAGTCGGCCGCGACCGAGGCGCGCGAGACGGCCCACGCGCGCGAACTCGACATGAATCGCCGTCAGCAACAAATCGCGCTCGACGCCCAGCAAGCCGCCATGCTTCAAGCGCGCGCTGACGAGCTCGAAGTCGAGCGGGTGAGTCTCGATGGGCGTCGTGAGCCTGAGCGGGTTGCACTCGAAGAGCGTCGCACCGCCGCCGCGGACGCCGAGCGAACACGCGACGAGTCGGCGGCGATTGTTGCAGCGGCCATCGCAGAGCACGCGCAGGCGCAACAGGTCATCGAGGCCGCGGAGCAGGATGTCGAGCGCGCACGCGGCGAAGTCTACGCGGTCATGAATACGATCACCGCGTTGACCGCGGCGCTGGAGGCCGCAACGGCGCAGCGCGAACGCTCTGCCGAGGCCTTGAGCCGGCTCGAGATGGAAGGCGCCGATTTGCGCACCGAATACGATCGCGCGGAGGCCGCGCGGCTGGCAGCCAGCGCTGGGCTGACCCGTGCACGCGAGGATTTGGATGAGACCACGCTTGCGCGGGCGGCGCGCGAATCCGAACTCGCAACTGCGCGCACCGAACACGAATGGCGCGCGCGCGAACTGCGCTCGGGCGAGCATCAACTGGCCTCGCTGACAGCCCGGCTCACCTCGCTCGAAGAACTCGATTCGCATCGCGCGGGGTTCAGCGATGCCGCGCGCATGGTGTTGGTCGAAGCCAACGGCCGCGTTGGACAAATGGGCGCCCTGGCAGACGTCATCGACGTGGAGCCGCGGTTCGAACGTGCCGTCGAGGCCTGCCTCGGGGAACTACTCCAGCACGTGCTGGTGCTGCGCCATGAGCGGGCCGAGGCCGGCCTTGCGCTGGTGCGTGAAAAGGACGCGGGACGCTGCGGCTTCATCGTGGTGGGGGCAGGTAGCGCTGGTGCCTCAGGTGCCTCAGGTGCCGCGGGTGCCGCGGGTGCCTCGAGACTTCCGGATGACGCCGTCCTGTTGTCGAGCGTCGTGCGCGTAGCTAGCGAGCATGAAGAAGCCCTTCGCGAGGCGATGGGCGAAGCCATCATCGTTGACACGTTCGGGCAGGCGCGCGAGCTATCGGCCCTCTCCTCCCTGCCGGTGGCGACCTTGGATGGCGACGTCCTCCGCGGCACGCGCCTGGTCGCCGGAGGCGGAAAGGTTGAATCGCGCGGGATCCTGGCCACCAAGCGAGAGATCAAAGAGCTGCGCGAGCGCGTCGCGGTTGAGCGCAACGTCCTACAACACCTCGTCGGAGAGACGACGGAGTTCCAGGAGGCGATCGCGCACGCGTCCGCCGCTGTGACGGCGCTGGCCGCCGAGCTGCATCGCCAGGAAAAGTCGATCGTTTCGGTGGAAGCCCTGGTGCAGCGGGCGTCCGAGGACGAGACCCGACTCTCCCATCGCCGCGAGCTCGTCTCGGCAGAAACGCACCGGGCGACCGAGGAAATCGCGACCCTTGATGCCAGGCAGACCGAAGCGCGCGAATCAATCGCGCGTCTCGACGGTGAACGAACTGCGGCCGAATCCGCGCTGGCCGACGCGCAACGTGTGTTGGCGACCGCCCGCGAACGCTCCGACGCGCTTGCGCAACGTGCCGCTGAAGCTCGCGCCATGCATGCCGCACTTGTCGAGCGCACTGCTGGAGTCGTCGCGGACGTTCGTCGTCTCGAGGAGGGAGCGCGCGAACTGGAGCGCCGCGTGGAGACCTGTGCCAGCGACATCACGTTGATGCGGGATCAGCGGGAGCGTCTCCTCGCGGTCGTGGCCGACGGACATACCCTGGTTGACGCCGATGTGCGCACGCTGGATGGACTTCGCGAGCATATGCGTGAGGCCGATGACAAGGCGATGGCGCTCAAGGCTGCGACGGATCAGCAGGAAGAGATGATTCGCGACGCAAGGCGCGCCGTCGACGCCGTCAGGGCCCTTGGGGCAGAACTCGACGTGACGCGCGCGACTGCCGAGTCTGATCTCGCTCATCTCGGCCAGCAGTGCTTCGACGCCGTCAACCAACCGCTGGAGGACGTTCGCGTCGAGGTGGAGCAGATGGAAGCCGCCGGCGTCATCGAGCCCGATGCGAACGCTATTCGTGCAGTCGAGGCACCGGAACCCGATGAAGAGGAGGACGCTGCCGGCGTCGGCCTGGAACCGGTGACCGAACCCACGGGCTTGGAGGGCGAGCTCTCGGCTCCGCCAGCGCCCGTTCGCATGACCGCCGAAGAGGCAATCATCGAGCTCCGCGCCAAGATCGACAAGCTCGGTCCTGTCAACATGATGGCGATCGAACAGTTCGCCGAGCTCGATGAGCGTCACGGCTTCTTGACGACTCAGCGGAAAGATTTGGTCGATTCAATCGCCCAGACCAACGAAGCAATCAAGCGCATCGACGAAACCACACACGCGCGATTCCGCGAAGCGTTCACGGCCATCAACACGAACTTCCAAGAGACGTTCTCGACGTTGTTCGGCGGCGGCCGCGCCGGCCTCACGCTGCTCGATGAAGGCGACCCGCTCGAGAGTGGGATCGACATCGTCGCCTCGCCGCCCGGCAAGCGCCTCCAGAGCGTGATGCTCCTCTCGGGTGGTGAGAAAGCACTCACCGCCATCGCCCTGATGTTCGCGATCTTCCAATACAAGCCCAGCCCGTTCTGCGTGCTCGACGAGATCGATGCGCCGCTCGACGATGCCAATATCGGCCGATTCGTGGAGATGCTGCGCGGCATGCTGGATCGCACGCAGTTCATCATCATCACGCACAACCGGAAGACGATGGAGATTGCGGATCGCCTCTATGGGGTGACAATGGAGGAGCCGGGAGTGTCGAAGCTGATTTCGATACAGCTCAACTAAGGTTCTCCGGAACCTTGGCCCCCAGGAACCGTATGTACCCCTAAAGGTGGGCAGCTTTATGTACGCCAGCGCTCGAAAAATCACACAATTTGCCATGATCGCTGCGGTCGCCGCAGCTCTTGCGGCCTGCGACATCGCGGTTGATGGACACGGCGGCTTCGGCTTCGACTTGGCGGTTGGCAAGGCGCAGGACGAGTGGACGCGTACCTATAAGGTGGCCGCTGGTGGGCGGCTCGAGATCATCAACGTCAACGGCCGGATTTCGGCCGAACCCTCCGAGGGGCCTGACATCGAAGTGCGGGCCGAACGCAGCGCCAAATCGCTGAGCGATGATCAGGCCCGGGAGCTGCTCGCGAAACTCGAAATGCGTGAAGAGGTGGGCCCCGACCGCGTCCGCGTCGAAGTCCGCGCCCCTCGCTTCAATGGCCCGTCAGGTCACGAGATCAAGTGGACGATCAAGGTTCCAAAGGGTGTGGCCGTCGATCTGCGCACCGTCAATGGTGGCGTCCACATGTCAGCGCTGCAGGGCGACATTCGCGCCCGCAGCACCAACGGTGGGATCGTCGGATCAGGCCTTGCGGCTTCGAGCGTGGATGCCTCCGTGACCAATGGCGGCGTGGAAATCGAGCTGGCAACGGCCCCCTCCAGCGGGACGTTCGATCTCGAGAGCGTCAACGGCGGCGTGACCCTTTCGCTGCCCGCAGCAAGCAAGGCTGACATCGCTGCACGCTGCGTCAATGGCGGCATCTCCGTCACAGGTCTCGACGTCGAAGTCATCGGTGAAAAGACCCGTCGTCGGCTGGACGGCAAACTGAATGGCGGTGGGGGAGCACGGGTGTCGATGGAAACTGTCAACGGCGGTGTGAAGATCGGGCGTTCTGGCGGGACTACGTAAGGTGCCTGAAGTGCCTAAGGTGCTTGGGTGCACCGGATCCCGGCGGCGGGCACTCTCGGCACGCATCGCACTCTAGGGACTCTAGGCACCCCAGGCACCTTGCCCGTGGCATACTGCCACCACGGGCCTGTGAACGAAGACAAAGCCTCCCATTATCATCGTCTGCGTCGCCGCACTGAAATCCTGGGCACCATCGTGGCCGCCGTAATCCTGGTGGCGCTGCTTCTGACTGGTGCGACGCTCCAACTGCGAGAACTCGGATCGATTGTCGGCAGTCTCATTGGCCGCGGCTATGAGGAGCCGGGCACGGTCGTCGGCTTCGCAGTCGCCCTCTCCGTTCTTCTCACCGTCATCGAGCTGCCGTTCGCGTACTACCAGGGCCATGTGCTCGAGCACCGTTACGGACTTTCGAACCAAACGTTCGGGCAATGGGCTCGCGACCACATGAAAGGCATCTTCATTTCCCTGGTGTTCGCAACCGTTGGCGCGTCCATTGTTTATTCGACAATGCGGTGGAACCCGAATTTGTGGTGGGCTGCGTCTGCTGCGGCCCTGGCTCTCGTGATGATTGTCATCGTGCAGTTGGCCCCCGTGGTCCTGTTGCCGCTGTTTTACAGCTTCAAGCCTCTCGACCGCCCTGCGCTGGTCGACCGGCTGTTGGCCCTTGCCGCTCGCGCCCATACCCGTGTGGTGGGCGTGTATGAATGGGCGCTCAGTGCACATACCAAAAAAGCCAACGCGGCGCTGGCAGGAATGGGGCGAACCCGCCGCATCCTTCTGGCGGACACGCTGCTCGCCGATTATTCTGACGACGAGATTGAAGTGATCCTGGCGCACGAACTGTCACATCACGTCAATCATGACCTCTGGCGCGGAGTGGCCTTGCAGACGCTGCTGCTCTTCATCGGTTTCCTGGGTGCGCACCTGGCGCTTCTGGGTCTCAACGATCGGCTTGCGTTGCGTGGAATGGACGATCCCGCTGGCATGCCGCTGCTGCTGCTCGTGGCTGGCCTGTGCTCGTTCGTCTTCATGCCGCTCGCCAACGCCCTGTCACGCGCGCACGAGCGTCGCGCCGACCGATTCGCGCTCGAGATGACCAATGAGGCCGGCCCATTCATCACAGCGATGAAGCGGCTGTCGCAGCAGAATCTGGCCGAAGAGCGCCCGTCACGAGTCGTTCAGTGGCTCTTCTATTCGCACCCTCCGATCCTCGAGCGCATCGAGGCGGCGCGCGCATGGGAAGCGCAAAAAGCAGGCCGCAGACCCGAAGTGGCATGACCGTCATATTTGGCTCTCGTTATTGGAGCGGACATATGAAACTCACTCGCGCGGCAGTCGTTGCCGTGTTATTTCTATCCGTCGTGTCCGTGCAGACGCAATCCATGCGCAAGACGAATGTCGCGCACAGAGGAGCATCTGCCTATGCTCCGGAGCACACACTGGCGTCCTATCGTCTGGCCCTCGAACAAGGCGCCGATTTCGTCGAGCAGGACTTGGCAGTGACCAAAGACGGAGTGCTGATCTGCCTTCACGACCCCACGCTCGAGCGTACGACCAACGTCGAGGAGCTGTTCCCCGATCGCGTCTCACAGGTGACCTGGGAGGGAAAAACCGTCCAAGGCTGGCTCGCGAACGACCTGACGCTTGCCGAGATCAGACAGCTCGACGCAGGATCGTGGTTCGATCCGAAATTCAAGGGCGAGAAAATTCCGACCTTCGACGAAGCGGTGGCGCTCGTCAAGGGAAAGGCGGGAATGTTTCCGGAGCTCAAGACGCCGGAGGTCTATAAGGGGCGCAACGTGAACTTCGAGATGCTGGTCGCCGCCGCGCTTGACAAACACGGGCTGCGCGGCCCGAAGGCCGACCCCAAGACCCCGATCATCCTGCAAACCTTCAGCGAGTCGAGCGCGAAGAAACTGGCCACGATGAAAATTGGGGTGCCGGTGGTGTTGCTGATGTCGAACGGGAAAGGCTGGGAATCGGCGGCGAAGGTGAAGGAGTGGAAGGCCCATGTGCAGGGCCTCGGTCCTGCCAAGGCTATTGTGGAGTCCAACCCCGATCTCGTGAAGTGGGCGCATGCCGAGGGCCTGACGGTCGTGCCCTACACATTTCGATCGTCCAACTCGGGGAAGCATCCCACGGTGAAGGCCGAGATGGAGCACTTCCTCTACACGCTCGGCGTTGACGGCTTGTTTACAGACAACCCGGATCAATTCCCACGACGATAAACGGAAGCTGCACAGAAGCACAGATGCTTCCACGCTTCTGGCTGCGTTCGTGGTTATTTCGGATTCACGACGAGTGCGCCCTTCATGTCGCGGCACTGCGGATCGCTGGTCAGATTGCAGTAGAACGTGAACGTCCCCGCCTGATCGGCACGAAACTCGAAGACGATCGTCTGGCCCCCTCCGACCCGCTTCAAGATGCGATACGCATCGATGCCGAAGCTATAAGGCCGATCTTCGCTGGTCAGCGAGATGCGCACGAGGTCGTCCTGCACGACCTCAATGCGATTGGGCTTGAAAGTGTGCTCGCGGGCGGTGAGCACGACCTCGCGTCGATTGGGCGTTTGATCCTGGGCGGTGACCGCTATCACCGTGAACACAACCAGCAGCAATGCCCGGAATAGTGCCATGTCGTCTCGAGCAGGCGGGCCCGAGGGCCCGCCTCATCTCTTACTCGCGATCGCGACGGGGACCGCGGCCGCGGCCGCCGCGGTGACCGCTGTCGCGGCCTCCCTCTCGACGGCCCTGACCTTCGCGAGGAGCGCCGGCGGCGGCGCCGGCTTCTTCGCGAGGCTCGCTACTTCCCGGCGGTGGCGCTGTGCCCTCATCGGGCGATAAGAGCGCCTTTCGGGATAGCCGGATCTTGCCGGTGGGATCGATGTTGATGACCTTTACCAGGACCTGCTGGCCTTCTTTCAGCTCGTCGCGCACGTCCTTGACGCGATAGTTCGCAATTTCTGACACGTGCAGCAGACCGTCGGTGCCTTGCATGATTTCGACGAACGCGCCGAAATCGGTGATGCGCTGGACTTTGCCCAGGTAGGTTTTGTTGAGCTCTGGTGTCGCCGTGAGCTCCTGAATGATATCCAGGGCTCTTTTCGCCGCGGCCTCGTCCGACGAGGCGACGTTCACGCGGCCATCGTCTTCGACGTCTATCTTGACACCCGTTTTCTCGATGATGCTGCGAATCATCTTGCCGCCTGGCCCGATGACGTCGCGAATCTTGTCCACGGGGATCTTGATGGTAACGATGCGTGGTGCGTACGCCGAGATGTTGGTGCGTGAGGACGGCAGCGATTCCATCATCCTGTCGAGGATGAACAATCGGCCCTGCCGTGCCTGTGTGAGTGCCGTGCGCATGATTTCGGACGAAATGCCCGACACCTTGATGTCCATCTGCAAGGCGGTGATGCCGTCCGCCGTGCCGGCCACCTTGAAATCCATGTCGCCGTAATGGTCCTCGGCACCAGCGATGTCGCTGAGAACCGCATACTTCCCGGTTTTCTCATCGAGGATGAGGCCCATCGCCACACCGGCGACCGGCTTCTTGATCGGCACGCCCGCATCCATCATTGCCAGTGCGCCACCGCACACCGACGCCATCGACGAACTGCCGTTCGACTCCAGAATGTCGGACACGATGCGAACGGTGTACGGAAATTCCTCTTCGCTCGGCATCATCGCCGCGAGCGAACGTTCGGCGAGCGCGCCGTGTCCAATCTCGCGGCGGCCGGGACCACGCAGGAACTGGACTTCACCGACCGAGAAAGGCGGGAAGTTGTAATGGAGCATGAAGCGCTTCCAGGTCTCGCCATCCACCGTCTCGATTTTTTGCTGGTCGTCGGCCGTGCCGAGCGTTGCCGTCACGAGCGCCTGGGTCTCGCCCCGCGTGAACACCGCGGATCCATGGACACGCGGCAGCACGCTCGTCTCGATCCAGATGGGGCGGATTTCATCGAACTTGCGGCCATCGAGCCGCACGCCGCGGTCGAGAACCTCGTCGCGCATCACCTTTTCCTGCAGCGACTTGAAGATGCCCTTGATTTCGCCTTTGCGCTCGACCTGATCCTCAGGCATCGACGCGATCAGCTCTTTGAGCACTTCGTCAACACTGCCGTAATTTTCCAGCTTGTCCCTGATGCGCATGGCATTGGTCAGCGGTTCGAGGACTTTGTTCTCGATGCCACGCTGGAATTCGGAGTCGGCGGTCTGCTCTGGGTTCGGCAGCTTCTTACGGCCGGCTTCTTGGGCGAGTATGTCGATAGTGTCGCAAATCTGACGGATGGCGGCGTGGCCGGCCTCGAGGGCCTGCACAGCCTCTTCCTCGGTGACTTCGTCGGCACCGGCTTCGACCATTACGATGCTGTCCTTGCTGCCCGCGACGACGAGATCGAGACGGCTCTGCTTGCGCTGAGCAAACGTCGGATTGATCACGTACTGACCGTCGATGAGTCCAACCCGTACCCCGGCAATAGTCTTTTCGAAGGGCATCTCCGACAGCGCCAGCGCCGCTGAGGCGCCGCTGATTGCCAGCACATCGCCATCGTTCTCGTCGTCGGCGGAAATCACGAAGGCGATAACCTGCGTCTCGAAGTGCCAGCCGACGGGGAACAGCGGTCGAATTGGGCGATCGATGCAGCGGCTGGTCAGAACTTCCTTCTCTGTCGCCTTGCCTTCGCGCTTGAAAAACCCGCCTGGGATGCGCCCGGACGCGTAGGTATATTCCCGATAGTCGACGGTCAGCGGCAGGAAGTCGATCCCCTCCCGCGCGCTGGACGCATGACAGGCCGTGACGAGCACCATGGTGTCGCCCAGGCGGACGATGACGGACCCGTCTGCCTGTTTGGCCAGTTTGCCTGTCTCGAACGACAGAGTGCTTTGGCCGATCTGAATCTCACGCTTGTGCATAAAGCCTCGATGGGGTCACGTTCCCCGTTGCTGGTAGGACTGCTGAAAGGCAAAAGTCAGAAGTCGAAAGGCAAAACAAAGTGCGGCGGGAGAGCCTTGACACGTTCTGCCTTGTGCCTTGTGCCTTCTGCCTTTTGTTATGTTACTTGCGGATCCCAAGTCTCTTGATGAGCTCAGCGTAGCGGTCGGTGTCTTTGCTCTTGAGATAGTCGAGCAGGCGTCGGCGCTGTCCGACGAGTTTCAGAAGCCCGCGACGCGAGTGATGGTCTTTCGCGTGTGACTTGAAGTGCTCGGTCAAATAGTTGATGCGTTCGCTGAGCAGCGCGACCTGAACTTCAGGGGACCCCGTGTCCTTGTCGTGTGTCCGATAGCTGCCAATGAGGGTGTCTTTCTTGTCTTTCGTCAATGCCACGGTGTCCTCCACGCACGGCCCAGAATTTTCAGGTTCCAAAGTTCCAAGGTTCGAACGTTGGAACTGTTCCAGCCCGCCGTATACGGCGATTTCAGGCTCGCCGAGAATCCTCAATTGTAGCTGAAAACCACGGTAGGGTGCAAAAATCCGCGCATTTTTGCGGGTTCGGCCAGTCCGACGATTCGCTCGTCAGGGCCAATCATTCGCACCATCGGGGGGATTATCGGGAGCGGCGTCCGCAGCTCGTGAGGCCCGAGATCGCGCCCGTGCAGCGCCCACCTGACGCCTTCATGTGTGAGCCGCGCGACGGGGATCTCGGTCAAGAGAGCCTCGATGGGTTGGACCTGTGACCTGAGTTCGGCACGAGGGGCCGTAACCAGAGTTTCGAATGGGATCGCGTCTGCGAGCGTGAATCCCGCCGCGACTGTTCGAACGAGGCCGTCGAGGATGGCGCCCACGCCGAGTGCCGCACCGAGATCGTGCGCGAGCGATCGGACATAAAACCCCGCGGAGCAACGCAGCCGGATCCTGGCGCGTGCGCCGTCGAGCGAGGCGAGCTCGAGCGCATGAACGGTCACCTGAACGGGTTGTGGTTGGATAGGCTTGCCGGAACGGGCGCGGACGTAGGATCGCTCGCCGCCGACCATTTTTGCCGAGTAAAGCGGCGGTGTCTGATCGAACGTGCCGACGAAACGCCCCAGTGCGCTTGCCAGCTGCGCCTTCGACGGGACCCGGTCGGTTGCCTCCAGCACCTCCCCTGCGGCGTCGTGCGTATCAGTGACCACGCCAAAGCGAATGGTGGCTTCGTACTCCTTGTCCGAACCCGTCAAGTGCTGTGCGAGGCGTGTGGCCTGGCCGAGCACGAGCGGCAGGACGCCGGATGCCTGGGGATCGAGCGTGCCGGTATGACCGATACGACTGACGCCGAGCGACCGTCGTGCACAGATGACGACGTCGTGGGACGTCGGTCCGACCGGTTTGTGAACGACGAGAACGCCGTCGATCTTATGCTTGGTTTCGGCCACGCTACGAGAGCCCTCAAAGTGCGGACGCTGCACGGAAGCACAGAAGCACTGAACAGTTGATCAAGCTTCCGTGTTTCCGCGCTTCTGCGCGACGTCCGTCGCGACGACGAGCAGGTCAAGGAAGGTTTGCTGGAGCAATGCGAGCTCGCCACTCGCCGAACACCCGGCTGCGTTCCTGTGGCCGCCGCCTCCATACGACCGTGCGATCGCGCCGACGTCAACCACGTCCTTCGACCGCATGCTGACGCGCCACTCACCCGGCCCTGCTTCCTTCAGGAACGCGACGGCCTGAATGTCTTTGACGCTCAGCGGAAAGTTGATGATGCCATCGGTATCGTCAAAGCTGCCGCCGGCGGCGGCGGCGGCCTCTTGGGTAAGGGTGAGAAGGGCTACACGTCCCGAATGATCGAGCTGCATGGCGTTCAAGACGGACCCGAAAAGCTTGACGCGCGCCAGCGTGCTGCTGTCGTAATGAGTCCGCGCAATCCACTGTGGATCGGCGCCGGCTTCGACACATCGCCGCGCGATCTCGAAGCTCCGCGGCGTGATGTGCGAGAAATGGAACGATCCCGTGTCGGTCAGCAGAGCCAGATAGACGTGCGTCGCAATCTCTGGAGTGAGCGGCGCCCCAAGGCCCTCGACGAGCGTGTAGACCATCTCACCGCAGGCTGCTGCCGATTCGTCGACCCAGTTGATGGCGCCGTAGCCCGTGTTGCCGACGTGATGATCGATATTGAAAACGGGTGATCGGTCGAGCCCGGCGATGCCGGTGCGATCGAGCGCGCTGCATTCCATGACCAGCGCGCCATCATATGAGTCGGCAATCTCGCGCGTGATCTGAATCTCGCTGACGTGAGGGAAGGGTTGCAGAAAGTACGGCGGGAGGGCATCCATGACAACGTCAGCCGTTTTGCCCATTGCGCGGAGGGCAAGGGTCATCCCGACCGCGGAGCCAATGGCGTCGCCGTCAGGCCGCTGATGCGAGGAGACCACAAAGCGATTGCCGGCGCGGAGGCGCGTGAGCAGACGATCGAATTCAGACACGCGGCGTCTTCGGCGGCTCCGTCGCGCCGTCTTCCGGTGGGGAATCGCCCGTGACCGACGCGTCAACCTCGGCCTGCCGCGTAGCCTCCTCGGCTTTGAGCTCCTGCAGGATCTGCTCGACGCGATCTTGTGCGGCGACCGACTGATCAAACACGAATTGAACTTCGGGTGACCGGCGCAGCGTCATCCGAGTGCTCAAGAGATGCCGCACGTAGCCGGCAGCGCTCGACAGCGCCTTGATGGTCTGCTTTCGCTCGGTCACCTCGCCCATCATCGTCCAGTAGATGCGTGCGAGCGAGAGATCAGGGGTCACCTTCACGCGGGTGACGGTCACGAGGCCGATCCGGGGATCGGCCACCTCGGTGGCGAGAATCTGGCTGACCTCTTCACGGATCTGTTCGGCAACGCGCTCGGTACGATGGGAAAGAGGCATATATCAGTGGTCAGTGGCCAGCAATCGATGGTCAGTGGCCTAGGACCTGACGTTTGTAGCCCGAGGCCTGATCATGTCAGGAACTCGATCTCGATGCGACTCACGAGTCCCGGTTCGAGTCGCTCGATCTCTGCAGCAACCGACTGCAACTCTCGATCCGCGTGATCTTGCGCCGTGCTGATGGTCACGACGCCAAGCCCGGCGCGCTGCCAGACGTCGTGGTGCTCGACCTCAGCGATGGAAATGTTGAATTTTTTCAGGCGGTCTTTCAGCCCGCGCAGGACCATTCGCTTCTCTTTGAGCGACTGCGCGTACGGAATGTGAAGCTCTACGCTCAGGAGGCCGACGACCATGTTCTACTCGGTCTGGTAGGTCTGGTGGGTCTGGTAGGTCTGGTGGGAGACGGTTCCACGCCAACCTACCTGACCAACCCGACTTACCCAACCCCTTTCAGACTGCTGCCGCGACCCGCTCCATCGCGAAGACTTCGATGACGTCGCCAACCTTGATGTCATTGAAGTTCTGCAGCCCGATGCCGCACTCGAACCCCGTCTTCACTTCGGCGACATCGTCCTTGAAACGGCGGAGCGACGCGAGCTTGCCTTCCCAGACGACGACGTTGTCGCGGAGGAGGCGCGCCTGGGCGTCGCCCGAGCGTGTGATGCGGCCGTCCTGCACCAGACACCCGGCAATGGTGCCGACCTTCGGGACTTTGAACGTTTCCCGCACGGCCGCGCTGCCGAGCCGCTGTTCCTTGAACGTGGGATCAAGCAGACCAGCCATGGCTTTCTTGATCTCGTCGGTCACGTTGTAGATGACCGAGTGATGGCGGATATCGACCTTCTCACGTTCCGCGACGTCGGCGGCGTTGCGATCGGGCCGGACGTTGAAGCCAATGATGATTGCGTTCGACGCGGCGGCCAGCAGGACGTCGGATTCGTTGATCGCCCCAACCGCCGAGTGGATGATTTTGATTTTCGTCTTGTCATCCGTCAGCTTCGACAGCGTCGAGGCGAGTACCTCGGCCGAGCCCTGCACGTCAGCCTTGATGATGATCGGCAGTTCTTTCACGTCGCCTTCGGCCAGTTGCGCCTGCAACGATTCCAGGGTCAGCCGCCCGCCTTTGGCGCCCAATGCGCGTTCTTTGGCCTGGGTCTGGCGGAACGTAGCAATCTGCCGCGCCTTCGCCGCATCGCCAACCGACTGGAATGAATCGCCGGGCGACGGGAGGTTCTCGAGTCCCAGCACTTCGACGGGAGTTGACGGACCTGCGACTTTGAGCGCACGCCCGCGGTCGTCGATGAGCGCGCGCACGCGTCCGACAACAGGCCCTGCAATGATGTTGTCGCCGACCCGCAGCGAGCCGTCCTGGACGAGCACGGTGGCGACAGGGCCACGGCCGCGATCGAGCTTGGTTTCGAGCACCGTGCCGATCGCTGCCCGCTTCGGATTGGCCTTGTGCTCGCCGATCTCCGTCACGAGAAGAATCATCTCGAGCAGCAGATCGAGACCCTGTTTCTTCTTGGCAGAGACTTCCACGAAGACGGTGGTCCCGCCCCATTCCTCGGGCACCAGATTCAGGTCCGCGAGCTGACGCTTGACCGTCTCCGGATTCGAGCCTGGCTTGTCGATCTTGTTCACTGCCACGATGATCGGCACGTTCGCCGCCCGTGCGTGATCGATTGCCTCTTTCGTCTGCGGCATCACGCCATCATCGGCCGCCACCACAAGGACGACCACATCGGTAACCCTCGATCCGCGCGCACGCATCAAGGTAAACGCCTCGTGACCGGGCGTGTCGAGGAAGACGATGTGTTTCTCGCCCTGTTCGCCGACGGGCACCAGGTAGGCGCCAATGTGCTGGGTGATACCGCCGGCCTCGCGCTCGGCGACGCGCGTCGTGCGAATCGAATCGAGCAGTGTCGTTTTGCCGTGGTCCACGTGACCCATCACCGTGACGACCGGTGCGCGCCCGACCTGGTCGGCCGCGTCAGCTGCCTCGGATTCAACATCCATCAGCTCTTCTTCGAAGCTGCGCGTTTGCACGTCTGCGCCAAACTGCCGCGCGACCTCGCGCGCCGTATCCATGTCGATCGTTGAATTAATGGTCATCATCATCCGACGATCAAGAAGGGACTTCAGTACGTCCTTCACACGCACGTCGAGCTTGTCCGACAGGTCCTTGACCGTCATCCCTTCGGCGAGGGTGATCGTCCGAGACACAGGCGGGAGTTCGACGGGTTGCGGCGCGGGACGGCTGGCTGGTGCTTCGCGCCGCGGCCCGGACGGGCGAGGCCCCGCCGGCCGGAACTGCTGACCTCCAGGACGGTGATACGTGCCGCCCGGACGTTGCGGCATGCCTGGTCGCTGCGGATAGGCCCCAGGGCGTGGCGGCAGATTCGTCGGCCGAACAGGCTGCGCCGGGAGGGGTCGCGGGCCGCCGATCATCGCTGGCGTTGTGCCTGCGGCAGGTCTCGCTGCGGCCGGATACGCGGGCCGCGGCGAACCCGGTGATGCCGGACGACTCTGCGCGGGTGGCGTTGGACGAGGTGCTGCTGGCGCCACTCGAGGCTGCTGCGGAACGACGGCACGTCGCGGTTGCAGTGGAGGAGCCTTCGGCGGGGCCTTGCCTGGCTCTTCGACGCGCAAGCGGATGCTCGGCGGCACGAATCGGCCCGACGCTGGCGACGGCTTTGCGGCAATCGGAGCATCCGTCTGAGCGGCAGGTTCGTCAATCGCTGGCTCTGAGCCGGAAGCAGGCTCCTCAATTGGAGGAGGCGCTGCTTCGCCCGCTGATGGCTCAGCGAAAGTCTCCAGCGAGGGAGTCGCGGCCGCGACCGCGGGCAGCGGTGCTTCGACCGGGAATTCTGCCAGCGAAGGTGCCTCAGGTTCGTCAGCCGGAGCTGGCGCGGGAGGAGTTGGCGGTCGGACTGTCTTGATCAGTCGGGGCGGCGGCAGTGCCTGGGCGGCCGGTTTGACCGGCTCCGCCGGGGCGGCGGCCTTCTTAGCGCCGGCGCCGCTCCCCTTCTTGACGGATTTTGCAGCCGCCTCTGAAAAGATGTCGCCTTTTGGCAGCTCGATGCCCCGCTGTCGCGCGAGCCGCTCCACGAATTGGCGCGCAACGATCTCCTCGAGCGTGCTGGACGCGCTCTTCAGCTCGATGCCGTGATTCTGCTTGAGCAGCTGCAGCACTTCCTGGCTGGTGGTGTTCAGCAGTTCAGCGACTTTGTAGATCCGGACTGTTGCCAAAATGGTTCCTTCGTGTGGACGCTTTCAAGCGTCAACTAGTTCAGCTCTCTCGCTGCTCGTCAAGCGACGGCTCTGACTCGCTACCTTCTTCGGTGGCAGGCTCTGTCTCGACGATGACGTCATCGGTTGTCTGCACCGAGTCTTCGGCCGTTTGTACGGTCTGGTCAGTTGTCTCCGCCGTTTCCGTTGGCTCTTCCGCCGGGATTTCGAGCGCACCAAGCTGCGCCTCGACTTCCTTGCGCTTTTCCTCTTCGCTCTTGATGTCGATCCGCCAGCCTGTCAGTTTGGCCGCGAGTCGTACGTTCTGTCCTTTCTTACCAATGGCGAGGGACAACTGTTTGTCCTCGACCACGACCTCCATGACTTTTTCCTGATCGCTCACGATCGTGACGCGTTGTACCTTGGCCGGCGACAACGCGTTGGTGACGAACGCCACCGGGTCGTCCGACCATTCGACGATGTCGATTTTTTCACCGCGCAGCTCGCGAATGATCGCCTGAACCCGCGTTCCTTTCATGCCGACGCATGCGCCGACAGGATCGACATCGCGCTCGCGCGAAAACACGGCAACCTTGGCGCGGTCGCCCGCCTCGCGCACTGCGCCACGAATCATGACTGTCCCGTCGTAAATCTCGGGGACCTCCTGTTCGAACAACTTGATCAACAGCGCCGGGTCCGTGCGGGACAGCACAATCTGCGGGCCTTTGGCGCTCTTGCTGACGCCCTTGATCACCGCGCGGAGCCTGTCGCCCTGCGTATAGCTTTCGGCCCGCGACTGTTCCTTGCGCGCCAGGATTGCTTCGACGCGCCCGACCTCGACAATGATGTCGCCCTGCTCGAAGCGCTTGACGATACCGTTCATGACCTCGCCGACGCGCTGGTTGTACTCGGCATAGATGATTTCGCGCTCGGCCTCGCGCACCTTCTGGAAGATGACTTGCTTGGCCGTCTGCGCGGCGATGCGTCCGAGCACATCGGTGCGCTTGGGAAACTCGATCTGGTAGCCCACTTCAACTTCGGCATCGTCCCCGTACATGTCTTTCGCTTCGGAAATCGAAATCTCCGTCGCAGGGTTAGCCACCTCGTCAACGATGGTCTTGACTGCAAACAACTCAATCTGCCCGTTCTCGGGGTTGAACTTGGCGCGCAGGTCCTCGGTCGACTTGTAGTATTTGCGCGAGGCAGTGAGGACGGCTTCTTCCATCGCCTGGATCACGACATCGGGTTCGATGCCCTTCTCCTTCGCGAGGGCCTCAATGGTCTGCTGCAATGGATTGCTGCTCGTCATGTCTTTCAGAACTCCACCTCTAAGCGCGCCCGGCTGATCAGATCGAGGGGCAACCGCACCAGCTTGCCGCCTTCCGACTCGAACAGCACGTCTTCCCCCTCCACACCACGGAGGCGTCCGGCAAACGCGGTCTGCCGGTTGATCGGCTCACGCGTGACGATCTTTGCCAGCCGTCCGGCAAATCGCCGGTAATCGTCCGCGTGACGGAGCGGCCGATCCAGGCCCGGCGATGACACTTCCAACGTGAAGCTCGCGGGGATGAGATCCTCGACATCGAGAATCGTCCCGAGTTCATGGCTCACGCGCTCGCAGTCCGCGATGCTGACCGATTCTCCTGCCGTCGATCCGGGACCAGGCCGATCCAGCACGACGCGCAAGACGTCCTGGCCGCCCTCACGTCGCATCGTCACCTCATCGATCAGCAGGTCGTAGTCGCCCGCCACGCGGACAGCGATTTCCCGTATGCGCTCGAGCGGGGTCAAAAGGCCGCCTTAAACACAAAAAGTGGGCTAAAGGCCCACTCTGGTCTCCCAGACTTCGACCGGACTCTACATTTTAGCATGGACGACTGAACCCTCGGGTGGGACCGCCGTTCGGGTGGCAGGACCCCTTCGAGGTTGGACCGGCGCTTAACGCGCCGGTGGGGCGGTTACGCGGATTCCGGTCTTACCGCGCACTTTGAGGCGCACAGGGTGCGGTCCCTCGGGGAGGGGCCTCGCAACCAGGTCATACCCCTTCGCCCCGATTATCTCGACGTCCAGGAAATCCCCGGCCGCGACACGTTCCGGGTCGCAATCGGTGAGATAGACAACGGGGTCGACATCAGGCGCCTGACCCTGCAGACGCCCTCGCAGCACGAGGTCGTGTTCCGGCGACAAGCCATCGACCAGCAAGCGCGCGCGGTCCCCGATGCGTCCCAAGTGCCGAGTCTCGACAAGCTGTTTCTGGTGCTCCATCAATCGCGATTGCCGCCGCTTCTTGGTTGCGGCCGGTACATCATCGGGGAAGCCAAATGCGGTTGTGCCTTCCTCGTGCGAATACGTGAAGACACCGAGGTGGTCGAACCTGACCTCATCGACAAATCCGAGAAGGTCGCGGAAGTCTCGCTCGGTCTCGCCCGGAAACCCGACGATAAACGTCGTGCGAAGCGTAACACCTGGCATGCGGCTGCGAATGCGGGCAAGGAGCTTTTCGTAGGTTGCGCGCGTGCCGGGCCGCTTCATGCGTTGGAGTACGCCGTCTGCGGCGTGCTGCAAGGGCAGGTCAATGTACTTGCAGACCTTGTCACATTCAGCGATCGCATCGATCACATCGTCGGAGATCGTGGTCGGGTACAGATAAAGCAGTCGAATCCACTCGAGTCCCTCGACCGTATTCAACTCGCGCAGAAGGCGGGGCAAGGCGCCACGCTCTTTGCGATCGATGCCGTAGAAAGTCGTATCCTGCGAAATCAGGAGCAGTTCTTTGACACCGCGCGAGACGAGTGACCGCGCTTCTTGGACAATCGACGTGGCCGTGCGGCTGCGGTAATGGCCGCGCATTTTCGGGATGATACAGAAGGCGCACTTGTAGTCGCAGCCTTCCGCGATCTTGAGATACGCGTAGTGCCCTGGCGTCGCGAGTCGTCGCGGCGTGTCGGCGTCGTAGAGATAGTCCGGCAGATCGACGCCGAACAGTGGCGTTTCGCTGACAGTTCGTGGACTTCCAGGATCCCGACGGTAGAACGTCAGTGGTGTTGCCGTGGCCCGTCTACCGTGGACCGTAGGCCACGCGAGCGCATCGAGAATTTGCGGCACTTCGCCCGTGCCGAGAACCGCGTCAATCTCGGGGATCTCCTTCTTCAACTCGTCGCGATATCGTTCGGCCAGGCATCCGGTGACGACGAGCCGTCGTCCCGACCGCTGTTGTTTCAGTTCTGCCATCTCCAGGATGGTGTCGATCGATTCCTGTTTGGCGCGATCGATGAAGGCACACGTGTTGACCACGAGCACATCCGCGGCGTCAGCGTCCGCGACAATTTCGTGTCCGGCCTGCTCGGCAAGGCCCAGCATGACCTCTGCGTCAACGAGGTTCTTGGGACAACCGAGAGAGATAAAGCCTATTTTCATGATGTCTTACGTGTCAGTTTCAATTACCGGCAACTTGTCATGGATACAGCCGATAAAGCATCCGCGGGTACGGGATGCTTTCGCGAAGATGCTCCAGCCCGCAGATCCATGTCACCGCCCGCTCGATACCCATGCCGAACCCGCCATGCGGCACACTACCGTAGCGGCGGAGGTCGAGGTACCACTCGAATGCCTCGGTCGGCAGGTTGTGCTCCTTGATGCGCTGCATGAGCAGGTCGTAGTCGTCAAGTCGTTGGCCACCGCCAATGATCTCGCCGTATCCTTCCGGCGCCAAGACGTCCACGCACAGCGCACGATCCGGCTGTTCTGGATCGGGTTTCATGTAGAACGCCTTGATCGCTGCCGGGTAGTGCGTCACGCAGACAGGGCGGTCGAAATGTTCTGACAACACAGTTTCGTCAGTACCGCCGAGATCGCCGCCCACCTCAAAGGGCACGCCCTTGTCGTGAAGGATCTTCGCGGCCTCGTCGTAACGGATCCTCGGAAACGGGGCTTTCACCGACTCGAGCTTCGCGATATCGCGCTCCAGCACCTTCAACTCAGCCTGCCGCCGATCGAGAACCCGCCCGACGACGGACGTGATCAGCCCTTCGGCCAGAGCGATGACGTCGTTGAGATCTGCGTATGCCATCTCAGGCTCGACCATCCAGAACTCGGTGAGGTGACGTCGTGTCTTGCTCTTCTCCGCGCGGAACGTCGGTCCGAAGCAGTACACCTTCCCCAGCGCCATCGCGTTGGCTTCGTTGTACAACTGCCCGCTCTGCGTCAGAAACGCCGTGTTGTCCTCGAAGTATTGCACTGGGAACAGTGTCGTCGTGCCTTCGCACGCCGCCGGAGTGAAGATGGGCGTGTCGGCGAGGATGAAGCCCTGGCTGTTGAAGAAGTTGCGCACCGCGTCAATAACTTCGTGCCTGACACGCAGGATGGCCGTCTGCCGCTCGGCACGAATCCACAGGTGCCGTCGATCGAGCAGATAGTCAACGCCGTGCTCCTTGGGGGTGATGGGATAATCGTGCGCAGGCGCAACGACCTCGAGCGCGTTGGCAGTCAGTTCATAGCCCCCTTTTGCCCGCTTGTCCTCGCGCACCGTGCCCGTGACGATGACGGCACTCTCCTGCGACAGGTGGTCAGCGGCCCTGAACGTTTCTTCGGGGACGTCGTTTCTGCCCATCACAACCTGTAGAAATCCCGTGCCGTCCCGCACGACCAGAAAGTGAATCTTGCCGCTCGAACGCCGGTTGTGCAGCCAC
Organism: uncultured Acidobacteriota bacterium; assembly: GCA_963846425.1. Lineage (GTDB taxonomy): Bacteria > Acidobacteriota > Vicinamibacteria > Vicinamibacterales > UBA2999 > JACCSI01. The sequence goes on from CAWJVW010000005.1 coordinate 2,883,098, forward strand.
CCTTTGATGCTGACGGTCTCGCTGACGTGGTCGCCAATTTTGTCGATGGAAACGTGGGGCATTTATTGAGTGCCTAAAGTGCCTGAGGTGCCAAGTGTGCCAAGGGTGCTAAGCGTGTGCCAGATGGTGCTGACGGTGCCGCATGTGCTCAGGCGCCCTGCTCAGTGAGGAGTTTTTCGAATTGGCGTCGCGCCTTTTCAGTCTTCTCGAGGACGGCTTCAGGTGTGGACGTGTTGGCGACTTCGAACAGCCACGTACCATCGTAGCCAATCTTCTGAAGCGACATGAGCGTCGAGGGCCAGTTGATTGAGCCGGCACCTGGCGTCAGGTGATCGTCGGTCTTGCCGCGATTGTCATGGAGGTGCGTCGTGACCAGGTGACCTGAGCAGGCTTCGATGGCGTCACCGAGGTCGCCCATGATGAAAGCGTGGCCGACGTCCATGCAGATGCCCACGTTGCTCCCATCGAGGTCATTTTCGATGAACGAGACGAGTGCTTCTGCGCTGGACAGCTTGTTTGGGATGACTTCGAGAGCCAATTGCACGCCAGCTCTCTCGGCCATCTCGAGCATCGCCACGATGCTCTTCCGCGCGGCGTCTCTGCTGTTGTCCGACGCGGCAGGCTTTGTGGAATCGGGGACGCCCAAGTGCACCACCAGGTGCCGATACGGAATCGTCTGCGCCACCGCCAGTGCGGTCTCGGTCTCGGTCAGCGCTTTGCGCCGCCGGTGGTCATCGGTGATGGCATTTGAGAATGCCTCACCCCATTCGCTGTTGACCAGGCTGGCACAAATCGGTGCGTGCATCGAGTTCAGCGTCAAGCGTGTGTCGTCGAGCCACTCGGCCAACGATTGGACGGCGACACTGTCGTGGTAGTCGAAGTGGGTACGAGTTGCAAAAACCTCGACGCAGTCAAACCCGTGCGCGGCGATCTCCACGAGATGCTCCCGGTCGAGACGCTGTTCGTGATAGAGGTGCGTCGAAACGCCAAAGCGGAGACTGCTCACGGAACCTTCCTCGGGCGCGAATGCCAAACGACTATTCTACCGAACCTCGTCGACGAGGTCGGCCAGCAGGCCCTGGAGGCGGCCAAACCGCGGATATCTGGCCAGGTTGGCGCGAACGTAATTCAGCGTTCGCGGGATGTACTGGATGTAGACGGGATTTCCGCGTGCGACTGTCATGTACCCGAACGTGCCGAGCGCTTTGAAGTTTCGCTGAAGCGCCATCACGTCGAACCGACGTCGAAACTCCGTCGCCTGCGCGGCCGTCACGCCGGCGCTGCCATGCCTCACCGCGAGGAAATATGCGATGAGGTCATCAACTTGTTGCGGAATCAGGTCAACGTAGGAGTCGCGAAGGAGGGAGACGAGGTCATACGTATCAGGGCCCATGCGAGCATCCTGAAAATCGATGATGTAGAGGCCACCGTCGTGCAACATCAGATTGCGGCTGTGGTAATCGCGGTGGCACAGCACGCGCGGTTCGGCCGCGAGCTCGTTGACGATCTCGGACCACTCCGCAGACAGGGCCTTTTGCACCTCGACTGACGGAGTCGCGCCGCGATACGCCCGGAGAAAATGCTTGTAGAAGAATTCGAATTCCCACGAGAGCTTGTTCGTGTCGAAGGCGATCGAGTACGGCGGATATTCGTCCGACGCGAGCTCCGCTCCGCGCTGCTGGAGTCTCGCGATGAAAGACACGGCTTCGCGATACAGCGCATGGTGTTCTTCGAGTGTTTCTGCCCCCACGTGCGCCTGCAAGGTCACATCGCCAAGATCCTGGAGACCGATGATCCCGAGCGCGTTGGAATGATGCAGGATCGTCGGAACCGGCAAAGGCACATGCGTCATCAACCGCGCGACGGACACGAACGACATCGTGTCGAACTCGATAGCGCCCCCGTGCAGGGCCAGTACGATTGACGCGCAGTCGCCATCGCGAAGGAGCACCCGGAAGTACCGGCGGTCCGACGCGTCGCCGGTAAGCGGTAAGACCTTCGCGACGATCGGCGTGAGTTGCTGTTCGTCGAGATATTGGTCGATGCGCGCCTGCCAAGAGTCGTGCACAGGGCCGATTCTACAGGTGCGCAGTCAAAACTGCGTGAGGACGAGGCTGTGGCCGTCCGCAACGATCGCGCACCGTTCGAAGCGCTCGCCCGGTGGGACGTGAACGCCGTCGGTAACGATGCAATTGATGAGCTGACTTTTTGCCGGGACGACCACGCGATCCCAGAGGATGGAATCACGAACCTCCGCGGCAGTGTCGATCTGGCAGCCGGTTCCGACGTCAAAGGGCACGCGCTCGCGACGGCTGACGGCCGCGACTGTTTGCAGATAGTCGGCCGCCGTTCCCACGTCCAGAAACTCGGCGTTGCTCTCAAAAGCGACGATGGCGTTCGCATCTTCCGCGATCAGGCGCGGATACAGCGTCCGTACGGTTTCGCTCGTCTTGTCGTCCGGCAGCGCCTCAAATACCTGGGCGTTGACAGCTTGAACGCCTATGAAGTGCAGGGCGTTTGGGGCAGGTGGGGCAGGGAGGGTTGATTTCGCAGATTGCAGCGATCTCGCGCGCGCGAATCCCATGACGCGCCCGTTTGGGCCCACCAGTACGCCGCCGTATCGACCTACGTTGCCGGGGACGACAGCCATCGTGACGCGTGCGTGTGTGTCGAGATGTCGCTGCACGACTGCTCGCGGATCGCAATCCGTCAGCGTGTCGCCATTGACGATGAGGAAGCGCTCGGCGTCGATCAGCGAAAGGGCGCGGCGCGGACCGCCGGCCGACCCGAGGACTTGCGCCTCCCAGGAGTACTGGACCTCAACGCCCCACTCTGCACCATCACCAACGGTCCGCGTGATTGTTTCCGGCCGATGATGGAGATTCAACACCACGCGGCGGACCCCCGCAGCAGCCAGCCATTCGAGAATGCGGCCGATCAGGGGCTTGCCGGCGACGGGCATTCCCGCCTTTGCCCGGACCGTTGAAACCGGTCGCAGTCGGGTCGCGATGCCAGCGGTGAGGACCAGCGCTGGCCACGCCGACAGGTCATTCATTCGACGAGGGAACGCTGACGGCGGCTGGCGCGTTGATCGACCCGAAGATCATGTCGCTTTCGTCGAGACCGTGTTCGGTGCAATAGCGCACGAACAAAGTGCGATAAGAATCGGTAATGTAGTCTGCAGTTGACTTGCCGAGCGCGGCGGCGGTCCGGTGAATATGATCCTCGCCGCCTTCGATTTCCACGAACGTGCCGACCGGGGTTTCGTCGATCGCAATCACCACGTCCTCCGCGGAAAACTCCTCGCGATATTTCTCATAGCGGAACCAGATACGCAGTCCAAGCTCGTGGAGGATGGTCAACAGCGTGCCCCCGTCGGCGACGACGGTCTCAAATTCTTCTCGCGTCTTCATCAAGCCGGCTTGAACGGGACCCTTGAAGGTCAGCAGACTCTTGCCGCTTTCGTTGCGCACGCGTAGCACGCAGCGGCGGCGATAGAGGCCGTCGTCAATGGCATCGAGCAGGCAATCTTCCTGTAGCCGCCGTCCACGCAGCGGCGTGGCGCCGATGGAAAGCACACGCTGGCGGGCCTCCTGTGCATTTTCGAACCGGAGCTTTATCTCGCGTTCGACCGCCATTCACCACGGATGATAGAGGAATTTGTCGGTGCAGGGGTTCACAAGTTCAGGGGTTCAGAGGTTCAGGAGCTCCTAACCCCTGAACTGCTGAACCCTTGAACCTCTGAACTTCGCTATTCTTTGCGGATCGTCACGAAATTCTGTTGACCATTCCTCAGAATCAGGAGAAATGCCGTCCCCCCGCTTGGCACCTGCGCGAGTGCGCGGCTGGCCTCCTGCGGCGAGGTCACGGGGCGACGATTGACCTGCAGAATGATGTCCCCGCGGCCAATGCCAGCCCGCTGAGCGGCGCTACCCACCTCGACATCGGACACCAACACGCCCTGGGTGTCAGGTGGCACGCGCAACCTCCGCGCCGTGTCCGCCGTCAACGCGCTGACTTCCATGCCGAATCCGGTTGTCTCTTCGATGTCCGGATCATCCGTACCGCTACGTGCGGTAACGCCAGCCTCACTTTCGAGATCCAGCTCATTGACGGTGACGGTCAGCGAACGTTCCTGTTTGTCGCGCAGCACCTTGATGGGGACTGACGATCCAGGTTTTGTCGCGACCACCATCGACACGAGCTGATCGCGGCGCTGTATTGGCTTGCCGTTGAATTCGATGATTACGTCGCCGGGTTCGAGGCCTGCTTTGTCAGCTGGGCCGCCGCTGTTCACGCTTCCCACGAGCGCGCCACGGCGTTCCTTGAGACCGAATTCTGCCAGCGCGCTCAACGGCACGTCCTGGACGGTCACGCCAATGACTCCGCGTGTGATCTTGCCGCCCCGCAACTGCGGAAGCAGATCGCGCACAACGTTGATCGGAATCGCGAACCCGATGCCGAGGTTGCCTTGCTGACGCGAATCCGAATAAATGGCCGTGTTGATCCCGACGACCTCGCCGCGCACGTTCAGGAGCGGTCCGCCGGAGTTGCCCGGATTGATGGCCGCGTCCGTTTGAATCACGTCTGCCCACCGGCCCGTGCTGACGGGCAGGCCACCGGGACGTGCGGCGCTGACCACGCCCACGCTGACCGTATGGGCGAGATTAAATGGATTGCCGATGGCCATCACCCAATCGCCAGGGGCGATCTGCGCAGAGTCGCCGAACTTGACTTCCGCAAGCGCGGTCTTCGGCTTCTCGGTGAGCTCGATGAGCGCGCTGTCGGTCAGCGGATCTCGCCCGACAACCTTCGCCTGGTAGCTGATTTCCTCGTCCCCGTACATGAAGACCTCGATTTTGGTCGCGCCTTCGACGACGTGGTTGTTGGTGAGGATGTAGCCATCCTTGCTGATGATGAAACCGGTGCCGGCGGCAACGGCAACCTGCTCGCGCGGCCGCTGCTGTTGGCCTTGGCCCTGGCCCTGGCCTCGGCCAGGCTGGCCGCCGAAAAAGCGCTCGAAGAGGTCATCACCGCCGAAAAACTCCGTGAGCTCTGTGGCGCGCTGACGCGATTCGGTGCGGATGTTGACGACCGATGGGCTCACGACCTTGGCGATGTTGCGAAAGGTGCTCGCGTCAACGGGCCCGCTCAGCGGCGCGCTGTTGGTCGCTGGTGCGGAGATGGCCTGCTGCGCCATCGAAGGCGGCGACAGGTCGAGACGCGACGCGATCACCATCCCGACGGCCAGCGATGCCACACCAATCAGCAGCCCGTAGAACACCGTCGTTTTACGACTAGACATTGACGTCCTCCAGCTAGATCAACGAGACGATTTCCTTCTGGCGTGGCCCGGTCACTTCGGGTCCGGACTTGCCCCAGACCATATTGATTTCCGTCCGCACACCAAAGCGTTCGAAATAGATGCCCGGCTCGATCGTGAAGCCGGTCCCGGGCAAGAGCCGGCGTTCGTCGTGTGTTTCGTAGTCGTCCAGATGCGCGCCATTGCCGTGCACGGTCTCGCCCAGGCTATGCCCGGTGCGATGCAGGATGTAGTCCCCGTAACCAGCGGCTTGGATCACTGCGCGCGCCGCACGGTCGAGCTCGAAGCCGCGAACTTCGCGGTCCTCTCGCGCAGCACCCTCCACGACGACGACAGCCGCGTCGCGCGCATCCCGTACCGCAGCAAACGCCTTGGACATTTCATCAGGCACCTGACGGCCTGTAAACCCTACCCACGTGATGTCGGCAAACACGGCGCCCGGTCTGTCGAGCTTCCCCCATAGGTCCAGGAGCAACAATTCATCCGGCCGCACTGTGCGGCTGCGTCGCTCGCTGGGAAGATAATGGGGATTCCCGGCATTTTCCTGAGCGGACACGTTGGGGGCCGAATCGCTAACCAGCCCTTCCTCTGCAAACCACTGCCACATCAACTGTTGCAAATCGAATTCCGTCGTCGGCACGCTGTCTTTCAAGCGCTTTGCCGCCGCCTCAAAGGCTTGGTCCTTCACACGGTACAGTTTCTCGGCTGCTTGATAGTGCGACGAGATGGCCTCGTCGCTCCAGTGCGCCTCGAACTGCTGAATCAGATCCCCGGACGACACAACGTCGACGCCTTGTGCCCGCACCAGTTCGATCGTGCCCGCATCGACCCGAGATACGTACGGGATCGCGCCCTTGGGCGAGTATTCCATCGCGATGCGACGAGTCCCCGACAGCAATGTTTTCAGCCCCGATTCCAACTGCGCTCGCCCCGCGTAAGGGTTCTTCTGACCCGGCAATCGATCGAGGTTGTGCCGCTCGATCGCGTGCACCAGCCCGCGAGGCTCGCCCGAGGCCGGAATAAGGTAGAACCACCGCCGGGAGGCGAGATGGTGCCCGCCCCCGAGGCCTGCCAGACGTTGTGCAATGGGATTGGCGCCCTGAAAATCGTACCAAAGCCAGCCATCCAGCCCTTGTTCGCGAAGTGCCTGCTGGACGGCGGCGACGTCAACGGCCATAGTCCTTCAGTATAGCGAGGTGCCGCCCTCTGAGCTTGCCCAAGCAGCGACCAGGGGCATTTGCACCACTATTGGGTTCGACGTCGAAGTCGTCGGCAAAGTTTGTGCCCATGTTAAGGATTCGCAAAACATGGCTTACCGTTTCTTCGACCACACCGGTGACATCGGAGTAACGCTGACGGGGAAGACCCGCGAGGCGCTGTTTGCCTCCGCCGCAATTGCGTTCACCGACACCCTTACAGCGGTTTCCAATGTCGAACCGCGTCGGCCTGAAGAGGTGGCTCTAGACGCCCCAGAGCTCGATCTGTTGCTCGTAGACTTTCTGAGTGAGCTGCTGTATCGGTTCGACACGCGCGGATGGCTGTCCCGGGATGCTCAAGTTGACGTGCGTGAGCGTGATGGTGGCTGGGCCCTCGAGGGCACCTTGAGCGGTGAGAAACTCGATCCAGAGCGGCACAAGGTCAAGATTCTGATCAAGGCGGTCACGTATCACGGTCTGCACGTGATTGAACGCAATGGAGAATGGCACGCGAACGTCGTGTTCGATGTCTAAATCGCCAAAGCCTCTGAGGCGCATTCTTGCTATATGAAACTCCAGCAAATCGATCCTTATCGCTGGCGCATCCCTCGTGAAGGGAAGATGCTCGTCGAGGGGATCGTCTATGCCGACGCGTCGATGATGGCGGATCTTCGCGAGGATCAAGCGCTGCAGCAGGTGGCCAACGTCGCGCACCTGCCGGGGATCGTCAGGGCCTCGATGGCGATGCCCGATATCCATTGGGGTTACGGGTTTCCCATCGGCGGCGTTGCGGCGATGGATGCCGAGGACGGCGTCGTCTCGCCGGGTGGCGTCGGTTACGACATCAATTGAGGAGTACGGCTGGTCGGCTCAGGTCTGAGCCGCACGGACGTGTTACCGCGGCTCCGCGAGATCGTGAATGCGATGTACGCGCGAGTCCCGACTGGTGTCGGCGCTCACCGGCGCGACCTTCGCCTGTCGCGGGACGACCTCACTCACGTGTTGCAAGGCGGGGCCGCTTGGGCCATCGATCGCGGATTCGGAGCGCCGAGTGACCTCGACTACATTGAGGAACGCGGCGCGCTGCCCGGGGCCGATCCCGCATTGGTATCGGATCGCGCGTACGAGCGCGGTTACTCACAGTTGGGAACGCTCGGCTCGGGGAATCACTTCGTCGAGCTGCAATACGTCTCCGAGATTTACGACGAGGTGGTTGCCGCGGCGTTCGGCTTGAGGCTCGATCAGGTGACGGCGATGATTCACAGTGGCTCGCGTGGGCTTGGGCATCAAGTCTGCGAGGATCACCTGCGGATCATGATCAGGGCCTCGCAAACTTACGGCATCGAGTTGCCGGATCGTCAACTGTGTTGTGCACCGCTGAAGTCCCACGAGGGCCGCCAGTATCTCGCGGCGATGAGCGCAGCGGCCAACTACGCCTTTGCAAATCGGCAGGTGATGGCGCATTGGGTGCGTGAGTCGATTTCCGATGCGCTCGGGATGACGTCTGAGGCGACTGGCATTCGGACCGTTTACGACGTTTGTCACAACATCGCCAAGTTTGAGGAGTTTCCGAGCGCCCGGGTCAAAGGCGGGTCTTCTCACGCGTCGACGCTTTGCGTTCATCGCAAGGGCGCGACGCGCGCATATCCGCCAAATCACCCGCAGGTTCCAGCTGCCTATCGGCCAGTCGGGCAGCCCGTCCTGATCCCCGGCGACATGGGCCGCTACTCGTACGTGCTGGTTGGAACCGAACTGGCGTTCTACGAAACGTTTGGCTCGAGTTGCCACGGCGCGGGGCGGCGATGGAGCCGGTCACACGCGAAGCGCCAGGCAAAAGGGCATGCCGTCGTGAAGGATCTCGCGGCACGGGGTGTTGTCGTGAAGGCCGCAGGCCTCGCGACCCTCGCCGAGGAAATGCCCGACGCCTACAAAGACGTCGCTGACGTCGTCCGCATCGTTCACGAGGCGGGGTTGGCGCGACGTGTCGCGCAACTGCGGCCCATGGGGGTGATCAAGGGGTAAAAGAACTGCGGTTACGTGGATGCCGTCTTATAATGTGAGGTTGGCCAGCACCAGCTGATTGTCCGTAACCCTATGAAACAAAACATTTTTGTACTGTTGCTTGCGTCGCTTCTCTCAGGCGCGGTGACACTCACCGGCCAGGGAGCGCAGACGCCGCCTTCCGAACCCCAGGCGCAGCCGGGAGTGACGTTCCGCGCCGAGGTCAATTATGTCGAGGTGGATGCGCGCGTCCTTGACGCTCAAGGCAAGTTCGTCCCCGGTCTTGGGCAGAGCGACTTCCAGGTCCTCGAGGACGGCAAGCCGCAACAGATCACCATCTTCTCGTTGGTCAATCTGCCCGTCGAGCGCGCCACGCGACCGCTGTTTGCGAGCAAGCCAATCGAACCCGATGTGCAGACGAACCTGGCAGGGTACAACGGCCGCGTGTACCTGATCGTGTTGGATGACTCGCATACGCATGCTTTGCGCTCTGCGCGGGTGCGGCGGGCGGCGCATGAGTTCATCGAGCGCCATATGGGCGCGAACGACGTTGCCGCAATCGTGCATACGAGCGGACGCGCTGACGCCGCGCAGGAGTTCACCAGCAATCAGCGGCTGCTGTTGAACGCGGTGGACAAATTCATGGGGCGGAAGCTGCGCTCCTCGTTGATGAACCGCTTGGAGGAAGAGTCGAGAACACGCGGGACTCGGAGCGCCGGCGAACGCATCAACGATCCCGACACCCTCGAACGCGGCTATCACGCGCGCAACACGCTCGAGTCGCTCAAAAACTTTGCCGACATCATGGCGGGCGTGCGCGGCCGCCGCAAGGCGCTTGTGTATTTCAGCGAAGGCGTGGACTACGACATCAACGATCCCTTCAACAACCGCGATGCGACCGACATTCTCGACCGTACGCGCGAGCTCATCGCCGCCGCAACGCGAGCGAACGTATCCATTTACGGGATGGACGTTCGGGGCTTGGGTGCGGGAACCGACGACGCAATCGAAATTCAGTCGTTCCCTGATGACCCGACGCTTGGTCTGACCTCCAGCGCGCTGAACGACGAAGTGCGGATGGGGCAGGACAGCCTGCGCGTCCTATCCGACGAGACCGGTGGTTTTGCCACGGTCAACAACAACGATATCGCAGGTGCGTTCACCAGGCTGGTCGAGGAAAACAGCTCGTACTACGTGCTGGGGTATTACGCGTCCAATGAACGGCGCGACGGACGTTTTCGGAAGATCGAAGTGCGGGTTAACAAGCCAGGCCTCACCGTGCGCGCGCGTCGTGGCTACTTTGCACCTCGCGGCCGCGTCCAGGAGGCCAAGCTCAGTGGACCCGGTGAGGCCTCTGCCGAACTGCGCGAGGCGATGAGCAGCCCGGTGCCCGTCAGCGGATTACCGCTCGCGACAACCGCCAGCGTCTTCAAGGGCCCCGACCGCAATGGATCAGTCGTGGTCTCCACGCTGATCGGCGGCAGGGATTTGCCGCTCGTCGAACGAGACGGCACGTTCCGCAACGATCTCGAAGTGGTATTTCTGGCTGTCGATGCGAAGGGCAAGACCTTCCCGGGCGACCGGAATACGCTGAACCTTCAACTCAAACCTGATTCGGTGGCCCGCGTGCGCAACGCGGGCTTCAGGGTCATATCTTCGCTGGAACTGCCGCCGGGGCGCTACCAGCTGCGCGTGGCGGCGCGAGAGGCGAACAGTCGCCGCTCCGGTCTGGTGCTCCACGATTTCGAGGTGCCGGACTTCGCCAAGGAAACATTGTCGATTAGCAGCATTGCACTGACGTCGATGGCGAGCAGCCTGGTGCCGACGGCACGTCCGAAAGATCCGCTGGTCAAGCTGATGCCTGGCCCGCTGTCTACGTATCGCGACTTCGGGCAGAACGACGAGCTCGCACTTTTTACCGAGGTGTACGAGGCCGGCGGCGGTCCCGCGCACAAGGTTGAAATCAACCTGACGATGAAGGCAGAGGGTGGGCAGACGGTCTTCCAGACGCGCGAAGAACGCGACAGCAGCGAGCTCGGTGGATCGAGCGGCGGCTACGGTTTCTCTGCGAAGGTGCCGCTTCGGGATCTGTCTCCGGGGCTCTACGTGCTTCGCGTAGAGGCGCAGTCACGAGTCGGCGATCGACCAGCCGTGTTCCGCGAAACGATTGTCAATGTCGTGGCCGCGCCGCCCGGAACGGAGGCGCCGGCCGCGCCGCGACCTTCAGTGGGAAAGCCCGTGCCGCCGCAGGCGACACCACCAGCGCCTGCCGGTCGGACCGTTTCTATGACCCCCATCAACAGCGACAGGATGAGCGGCATCGATCGAGCGCAGCAGACCGTGGTGCGCACCGACGAGGAGTGGCGCACCTTGTGGCAGCAGCACGCAGCCGGCCGCCCGGTGCCTGCAGTCGATTTCAAACAGAACATGGTGCTTGCCGTGTTTCTGGGCAGCCGCCCGTCAGGTGGATATGGCGTGGCAATAACTGGCGTACGGTCCGAGGCCGGCGGCCTCGTTGTCGAATGGGCGGAAACCCGTCCTGCGCCCGGCACGTCGGCGGTAACCGTCATGACGGCGCCGTCGCACCTGGTTTCGGTGCCGCGCCAGGACGGTCCTGTACGATTCGAGAAGGTGGAGCGCTAGGAGCGTGACCGAGTCCGAGGTCACAGACCTGGCGGGTCCGACGAGCACGGGGGTCGAGCCGCGTTTGTCGGCCCTGCTTTGCTATACCGCCTGGTGGCTCTCGGCGCTTGTTTTCCTCGTCATCGAGCAACAGCACCGCGGCGTGCGGTTCCATGCGGCGCAGTCGCTGGTGCTGTTTGGGGGCCTGTCGGTGCTGATCGCACTGCTGTCGGGTCTCAGCGTCGCCATGCTAGTCGTGTCCGCTGGCGCGTTTCAGGCAGTTCGCATGCTCGTGTATCTAGTGTGGATCGGAGCCGTGGGCATCTGGTTGGTGCTGATGCTCCGCACATTCAAGGGAGACACGTGGCGCGTGCCGTTTGTGGCGGACCTCGCGGATCGCCTCGCAGCGCTGTGACCCAGCTCGTGAGCTATTTCGTGGGCTTCGGTGGCGGCTTCGGCAAATCCAGCTTCGGCACGACTTTCGTCTTAATCTCGCCGTTGGCGTGCGTGAAATTGTAGCGGTTGTCCCCCATGCCGGGCTTGCGCGGCGTGGTCAACTTGATTTCGATCACTTCACCGGCTGGCAGTGGGCGCGGGTGTCGGTATATATCGCCTGGCACCGGCTGCCGGGATCTGTCAAACCAGTTTTCCTCGATCCGGAATCCGGCGATCGGTCCCGATGACACGTTCTTGACGCGGATCGTGGTCACGACGTTACCGCCGACGACCTTCGTATCTGGGGCCGTCAGCTCCACATTGGCGACACCGCGCACAGGCGCTACGAGCTTGCGCGGAGCATCCTGCTCGCCGAAGACCGACCCGGTCGAGAGGCCTACACCGACGGCGACAACCAACATCGAACCAAGGCGCATCATGCCAAAACCCTCCGGGCCGTGAATTATATCAGGCCGCACGTTACATCTCGCCGTTCCAGTCCTCGGGTTCAGCAGCCGTCGCGCGAAACACTTCGAGGTGCCACTTGCCGCCGCCCCATGGCTCGATGACTTCCGTGGCGACGACGTCAACCAGGAGCTCCGCAAAGGTGCGGCCTTCAGGATCGCCCTCGAGGTGATACGCGGGCTCGTCCCACGCGAAGTTGGGATAGATCATCATGGTGAGAAACAAATCGTAGCCATCGTCCACCACGACCAGTTGACCGCACGGGCGCTTCTGCGTCGAATGGTAAATCAGGTACTTCTCCGCGCTGTGCGCTCGGATGTACCGCTTGAGAGCAAATTCACGGGCGACGATCTCTTCGACGGCGATCTTCTTGTCCCAGCAGTCGCGGCAATATCGTTCTTCGCCGCGGGGCTCAGAGACTTCTTTTGCACCACACAGCGCGCAGCCGGGCTTCTTCGCAATGGACTTACGGGACATGACGGATGGATTGTACTAAACTCCTGAAGCGGACGAACCGCCTCCGCCCGGGCGACGGCGATTCGTCATGCCTTAACGCGCAGGCGGAAGTCCCGCGCTGTCCGAAAGCACTTCATGATGCCACTCGAAAGAGTCCCGCGTTACGTCTTCGCGGTCGTTGCGATGGTGGGGCTCGGCGCAACCACGCAGGAGCCGCGGTTACATCTGCCGCCGCTCGACCGGGTGCTGCCACCGCGCGCGGAGACGATCTACCGCGCCGTCGCCCCGCTGGTCGACACGCGGGTGGCGATGGAGACCGTGAGCTTCATGAGCCCTCTGTGGCGCCTCGCCGGGAATCCGAGCTACGACCGCTCGCTCGACCACATTGCTGCCGCACTCACTCGCGGCGGGTTCGCCTCGTCGTCTGCTCACCAGGCAGCGCGGCATTGGATCGATGCATTCGACAACGCCGGCCACGGGTGGGAACAGGAACGAGGGACGCTGGCGATTGAAGGCAGCTCGCGCGAAGTCGTGTTGTCACGCGATCAGGATCGACTGGCGCTCTGCATCAACTCGTTCTCGACAGAACCCGGAGGTGTCGTGCTGCCGCTCGTGGACGTGGGAGCCGGCCAACCGGCCGACTTCGAGGGCAAGGACGTCAAGGGCACGGTCGTGCTTGGCGATGCGGCCGTCGGCGATTTGTGGACGCGCGCGGTGCGTGAACGGGGCGCGGCCGGCGTCATCTCGACTGACATTGCCATCTATACGAGGCCCGAACAGACGCCCAATGTCCTGCAGTGGGGAAGCATTCCTTATGACGACGCACGTCGATCGTTTGGCTTCAAAGCTACCCCTCGAGCCGCGGGTCTACTCCGCACGGCGGCCGCGTCAGGGCATGTCCGGGTCCACGTCGACGTGGCGACGACATTTCACCGTGGCCGCAACCGCACGCTGACTGCGGAGATTCCAGGCAGCCAACGCGCAGACGAGCGGGTGGTGCTCGTTGCGCACGTCCAGGAGCCCGGCGCGAACGACAACGCCAGCGGCTCGGGAACGCTGCTCGCGACTGCGCTCGCCCTTCGCAATGCGATCGCCAAAGGCGCGATTTCAGCCCCTCGGCGCACGCTGACGTTCATGTGGCTTGACGAGATCCGCGGAAGCGAACAATGGATCAAGGCTGATCCCGAGAGGGCGCGCCGCGTCGTCGCGATGATGTCGCTCGACATGACTGGCCAGGACACTCCAAAAACCGGCGGCACGTTTCTGATCGAGAAATCACCAGACCCCTCAGCTATCTGGCCGCGGCCGTCAGACCCACATTCGGAGTGGGGCGCTGGGGAGGTCGATCGGACGCTCGTCCGCGGGCACTTCCTCAATGACTTCCACCTCGCGGTGGCGCTGCGACGCGCGCGTGACACAGGCTGGATTGTCCGTACGAATCCTTACGAAGGGGGGAGTGATCACACAGTCTTTACGCAGGCTGCGGTACCGGCGTTGCTCAACTGGCATTTCACCGATCGCTACTACCACACCAACCTGGACACGCCTGACAAGACGAGCCCGGTGACCATGGGGCATGTTGGGACGGCGGTGGGGACGTCGGCGATGTTTCTGGCGGCGGCCGATTCGTCAGACGGCCCGGCGCTCGCTCGGCTGGTTGAGGCGGCAGAGCGCGCCCGCCTGGAAACCGAGGGCCGAAACGCCGCCAGCGCAGAAATTCTCGCCGCGTGGAAGCAGTGGTATCAGGAGGCGCGGGCGAGCGTCACGGCTCTCGCACGCTGAGCGCGGCGGCCGACGCCGGCGCGTACATCTCCGTGATGTACTGCTTCAGCATGCGTCGCGCGGAGAACCGAGGCAAGTTGGAGCGAATGGCTTCGCGCACGATCTGGATCCAGCGCCTTGGTACCAGGCGCTCGTCACGTTCATAGAACGCCGGGACGATCTGCTCTTCCAACAGTCGATAGAGCGCTTCGGCATCGGCCGCATCGGTCGCAGGATGGTCGTCCGGGTTTGTGTGGCTTTCTATGAGCCAGCCATTTCGCCCGTTGAACCCCTCGGCCCACCACCCGTCTCCGATGCTCAGATGCGGGACGCCGTTCAGCGAGGCTTTCATACCGCTCGTCCCGCTCGCTTCGAGCGGCTTGCGCGGGTTGTTGAGCCACACGTCACAGCCCCCGACGAGACAGTGCGCGACGTGCAAGTCATAGTCGTCGATGAAGGCCACGCGTCCCGCGTATGTCGGATCCAGCGTGCGCCGGAAGACCTGCTGTAAGTGGTGCTTGGCTGGATCGTCGGCGGGATGCGCTTTGCCCGCAAACACGATCTGCACCGGGCGATTTGCCGCCGTGAGGATGCGGGCGAGCCGTACCGGGTCGTGAAAAATGAGCTCAGGGCGCTTGTACGCCGTAAAGCGCCTGGCATAGCCGATCGTCAGAGCATGTGCATCGAGCATGGCACCACCTCGAACGATCTGTGGTGGAGCGACGCGATCGGCCGCCCAACGTTGGCGCAGGCGTTCGCGAATGAACGTGAACAACTCTGCGCGCAGCGTCTGGCGTGCGGCCCAGATATCCTCGTCCGGGATGTCGGTCAGCTGATCCCAGAACGATTGATCATCGTGACGGTCCAACCACGAGGGTCCGAGGTGCCGGTTGAAGAGATCCAGCATGGGACCGGCTATCCAGGTCGGGACGTGGACGCCATTGGTGATCGACTTGACGGGCACGCTGTCTGGCGTCAGCTCTGGCCAGATTGGCTGCCACATCTTGCGCGTGACCTCGCCGTGCAGCGCACTCACGCCGTTGACGTGTGCGGCCGTGCGCATGGCGAGCGCCGTCATGTTGAACTGCGGGCCGTTGCCATTGTCGTATTCGCCAAGGGCCAGGAAACGTTGGCGATATTGGCCGATGTCCCCCCAACAACCCGCAAGGTGCTTTTCGACCAACTGGAATGGAAAGGCATCATGGCCGGCTGGCACTGGCGTGTGGGTCGTGAATACCGTGCTGCTCCGCACTTCGTCCAGAGCGCTGTCAAACGACGATCCGCGCTCGAGGAGCTCGCGAATTCGCTGAAGCGCCACAAAGGCGGCGTGACCCTCGTTGAGGTGCCAGACGGCAGGCTCGATCCCGAGCGCACGGAGGACACGCACGCCGCCGATGCCGAGGATGATTTCCTGCTGCACGCGCGTTTCACGGTCGCCACCATACAGCCGTGCCGACAACTCGCGATCCCACGGCGCGTTCTCTTCCAAATCGGTGTCGAGGAGAAACAGTCGCACGCGGCCGACACGGACGCGCCAGACCGCCGCCAGCACCGTTCGATCGCCGAGCGGCACTGCGGTGAGAGCTGGTTTCCCGTCGCGGGTGATTGCCGTATCAATAGGTGTGTCTGTCCAGGTCAGGCGTTCGTAATGCTCCTGCTGCCACCCCTCATTCGAGATGCGCTGGTGGAAGTAGCCCTGGGGATACATGAACCCCACGCCTACCAGCGGCACGCCCAGATCACTGGCTTCCTTGCAGTGATCGCCAGCCAAAACGCCAAGGCCGCCGGCATAAATGGGTAACGATTGGTGCAAGGCGAACTCTGCCGAGAAGTACGCGATGACCTTTCCGTTGAGCGCCGGCCCGTTTTGCGCCCACCATGTGCCCTTGGCAGCACGGGCCTGGTCGAGACCTGCGAGTGCCGCGTCGTACAACGCCACGAACTCAGGATCCTCCGCAGCCGAACGCAAGCGCTCTTCGTCGATGTTGATGAGCATGCGCACCGGGTTGTGCGACGAAAGTTGCCACAGCGGATAGTCGAGGCGCCGAAACACTTGACGGGCGGCGGGAGTCCAACTCCACCACAGGTCGAGCGAGAGCTCGGGCAGACGGTGAATGCGGCTGGGTACCGGGGCGGCGAGCGCGAAGCGTTCCATCGGGGATCAGATTAAAGGCAAAAGGCCAAAGGCAAAAAGCAGAAAGTGACTACGCCGATCGCGAAGGGCAGGCATCGACGAGATCGGCAAATCGGGCCAAGTCGATGTTGCCGCCGGACACGACCGCAACTATTTTCTGTCCACTCACGCGTCCACTGAGCGCGGCGGCGATGGCGCACCCCGCCGCGCCTTCTGCAATGACGTGCACACGCTCGGCCGTTCGCTTCATCGCACTGCGGACCTCATCAAGTGACACTACGATTGAATCACTCACGACCGTCTTGAGCAACGGCCACATTGTCGGCAGCACCGAACGCCCACCCGCGCCGTCAACGAACGAAGCCCTCCACTGGTCGAAGTAAACCGGCTCGCCGCGGGCAAACGACGTCGCGAGCGGCGCCGCCGTCTCTGGCTCTGCGGCATACAGCTTGACGCTGGGCTTCAGTGCCCTGGCCGCGGAACCAATGCCCGCCAGCAGGCCGCCTCCCCCAAGCGGAGCGATGATGGCGTCCACGTCCGGCAGATCTTCGAGAATCTCGAGGCCTGCCGTGCCGTTGCCTGCAATGAACAAATCGTTATCGAACGGATGCACGAAGTGCCCGCGCATGCGATCCGACCGATGCTGCTCGACCGTCTTCCAGCATTCATCGTATGTGGCCGGGACAATGGTGGCGCCCAGCCGCTCGATGGAACGCAGTTTGGTCTGTGGCGCAGTGTCGATGACCATCACCGAGCACGGCACGCCCGCGCGACGCGCGGCAAATGCAACCCCCTGCGCCGCATTCCCGGCGCTGACCGTCCACACGCCCTCTGCGAGGGTTTCGCGAGACATGGCACGCACGGCATTCCAGGCGCCCCGAATCTTGAATGAACCGATTGGCTGCAAAGCTTCGAGCTTCAAGTAGATCTCTTGTGAGGGAGCACCGTCGGCCGGAAACGGCAACTCGAGTCGCACGAGCGGCGTGCGGATCGCGGCTTCGTACGCAAACTTGGCGGCATCCTCGATTGCCGACAGCGAGATCACACGCATAGGGCGCGCGATCGTATCATGCTCACCATGTCCGTCCGATTTGCCGCGATTCTGATGTTGGCCTTCAGCGCACCCGCGCTCGTGGGCCAGACAAGACGTCCGCGCGCGCGCGACCTTGGATTGGCTCCAGGGGTTCTCGCACCAGGACCACTCAACGCCATTACTGATGTCAATGGTGTGCGCGTTGGGCATACGACGCTCACCACCGGCGACAACGTTCGCACCGGCGTCACCGTCGTCATCCCGCATGGTGGAAATATCTTTCAAGAGAAAGTTCCTGGCGCTGTTTTCGTGGGCAATGCCTTTGGCAAGTTAGCCGGGTCCACGCAGGTAGACGAACTCGGCACGATCGAAACGCCGATTGCGTTGACCAATACGTTGAGCGTCGGCGCTGCAATTGAAGGCCTTGTGCAGTGGACGCTGAAGCAGAACGGGAACGCGGAGGTTCGATCCGTCAATGCGCTGGTGGGGGAAACCAACGACGGCGGCCTCAATGACATTCGAGGATTGCACGTCCGTCCGGAACACGTCCTAGCCGCACTCTCGGCTGCACAGGAAGGCCCCGTTGAGGAGGGCAGCGTCGGCGCAGGGACGGGCACACGCGCATTCGCCTGGAAAGGCGGCGTCGGCACAACGTCCCGTCGACTCGATGCGCGGAACGGAAGCTACACGCTCGGCGTTTTGGTGCAAAGCAATTATGGCGGTTACCTGACAATGGGCGGGGCGCCAGTCGGAAGGGAATTGTCTCCCACGCGCAAAGTTGCGGGGGCTGATGCCGACGGCTCCTGCATGATCGTCGTTGCGACCGATGCGCCACTCGACGCACGTGACCTGAAGCGCCTGGCGGCACGCGCAGTGTTCGGGCTCGCGCGGACCGGGTCTTCCTACAGCAACGGCAGCGGTGACTTTGCGATAGCGTTCTCGACCGCCACAGGCTTACGCGTAAAGTTCGGTGAGTCCTCGCCGCAGCCCCGCACAGGTCCTGCCGACCGATGGCGTGTCCGCGCTATTCCAGGCGGCGCTCGAAGCCACGGAAGAAGCTGTTTACAATTCGATGTTGACAGCGACGACGGTGACGAGTCGCATAGGGATGGCTGAAGCCATCCCCATCGACAAACTTACAGAAGTGCTACGAAAGTACCGAGTGATTCAGTGAGCCGCATTCGTGATTACGCAGCGGATGGGCGGCGGGTGCGCAGCCGCTCAGGGTTGGCGGGCAGCACGCGCGCGAGGCGCGGAGATCCAACTTCCCAACCCGGTGATCGATGACCACAGGCAACACACCGCAACGCCATCCGTTCGGGTTCGGTGTGGAGCACCTTGTAGTGCCCGCCATTGATCACGCACCACGTGCTACAAAGCCAGCTCGTCAATCGCTTCCCGAGCGACGCAGCCTGCGCGCTCGGATCGATGCTCGTGAGTGTCCGCGGTCCGGGGATTCTGATCGAGATCGTCGTCATATCGGCCTCGTTACTCCTGCGTCGCTTTACTGCAAGGTTTGGACCGCCAATCTCTTCGGGTTGGCGAAGCTCGACCGTCATTGTTGAGTAGTGTGTTACTCACTCATATGTAACCGATTGCCGCCGATGAGATGAGCCGATTACTCCTTACATTTCTAGGATTTCAGAAGTGTTATCGGTCTTTGTCCGAGATGGGTTACACCGCGCTTCGGGTCTGTGGAGAGCCGATCCAAAAATCAGTGGAGACTATTTCGATCAGCGGCCGGCAACGAGTTGACTCAGCAGTGGGACGCTGCGGCCGTTGACTTCGCTGTACCGGTAACGCATCGTGAACGTCGACTCGCCAACCATCTTCACGTCTGCGCATGACTCGATGGCGGTGGGCAAGGCAACCCCGGCAAATCTGCCGTAGTGTTTGATGATGGTGACGGACTTCACCCAGAACGAGGGTGATTTTGCGAGCCTGCCTTCGAGACGCAGCGGATAGCCATCCGCGCTCACCGTCAAGGTCCCATCGATCAGCCTCGAATCGGATCGCCGTGGCTTGAGCTGGATCTGCAGGTCGCCGACCCGCGCGCCGGGCAACGCGTGAAACTCATAGTTCTCGAGTGTCAAGGCCGCCGCTTCCTGTGAGCCGTCGCGCCACGACGCCGCTTCACTTTGCAGCAGCTCACGAAAGATCTTGTTGCGGGTGCGTTCGGACCCGCCTTCTTCGATCACATTCCACGTGAAGGCGCCGGATGGACTCAGCATCGTTTCAACCTCCATCCATCCCTGATGCTTGCCGCTGCGTGTGCCAGCCCGCAATTCACGAATGGCGCGAACCGCGACCGCTTCGCGGCCCGTCAGCGCGATGACACGTTGTATTAGCTCTTGTGCCGAGGCATCCGCCGCGTCGAGATTTGCGTTCAACGTGGAAGCTAGCCCGACCATCGCCACCACGCACAGCGCGGCAACCTTTGGCGGATTACACGATGTCGTCAGGCTTTCCACGCGATTGATGTATGGCAAGACACGCGCCAATGAACGTGTGGTCGCGCTTGGCACCTTTTTGGCACGCCCACGCACGTGGCAACACGGGAAATACTCAGCTTGTGTATGAGAGCAACACGGTGGGCGATCGCAGCGCTCATCGCTTCTGCCATGACTGCAATCGGCTGTGCGTCGCCGATTGAAGAGGTTAGAGATCCCGCCATGCGGGTTCCCATCGTTTCCGACGACAGCCTTGTGCACGCCTTGGATACGAGCGTGGAAATGCGCGCGGTGGACCGACTCGAGTTGGACACCCTGCTTCGCGACCGCGAGATCTACATCGATGTCGTCGATGGCGTGGTGGTTATCGTTGGCGAAGTGTGGACACCCCTTGAGAAAGAACGCGTGGGGAACCTCGTGCGGAGCGTGGCGGGGATGATCGATGTCGTCAACGAACTCGATGTCCGACCGCCAATGTGAAGTCGATCCCGCGCCTTGCCCCGGGGTGGCACGGATCGGGTGTTCGGGCTGGCACTACAAGAGTTGGCGCGGCACGATTTATCCCGATCGCGTGCCGAGCACATCATGGCTGCGGGTCTACGCGAGACGTTTTTGTACCGTTGAGCTCAACAACAGTTTCTATCGTTTGCCCGCCGAACAGACGTTTGCCAGCTGGCGTGAGCAGGTGCCTCGCGGCTTCCTGTTTTCGGTCAAGGCCAGCCGTTTTCTGACGCATATCAAGCGTCTGCGCGATCCAGACGAGCCGCTCACCAGGTTGCTGACACACGCCCGCCCGCTTGGTGCCTCGATTGGCGCACTGCTGTATCAATTGCCGCCTGGATGGTTTCCAGACGCTGAACGTCTCGAAGCGTTCCTCGCGGCGCTCCCCGAACGATTGACCGGCGCACGCCATCGCCTAAGCCATGTCATCGAGATGCGAGATCCCCGCGGCTACGACGGATGGGTCATCGATCTGCTCCGTCGATATGACGTGAGCCTGTGTGTGCACGACATGGCAGGGCTCGAGTCCCCCTTGGTGATAGTGGGGCCAATCATTTACGTGCGGTTTCATGGGTATGGCGTGAAGTACGGGGGCAGTTATCCGAGCGCTGTGCTCGAGAAGTGGGCCACCTGGCTTCGGGGGGCTCTGGCGACGGGTCGCGATGCCTACGTTTACTTCAACAACGACGTCAATGGCTACGCCGTTCACGACGCCGAGCGCTTCAAAATCCTCGTGAATGGCGAGCCACCGGGTCGCGTCCCTGGTGGCAGAGCCATTGCAACACCTTAGCGGGGGAGATCACACATGAGCCGCTTTGATTCGACGACATTTCTCACGGGCTTGCTCGTTGGCTCAGCTGCTGGCGCGGTCGCCGGTTTGCTTTATGCGCCGAGGCCTGGCGCCGCGCTGAACGCGATGCGCCATCCTAACGCGCTCGACACTGAGGAGCCGCGTGTTGACGAGGAGATCGATCAGTCATTTCCGGCGAGCGACCCTCCGTCATGGACGTCGGCGACAAGCACGACCGATCGTTGAGACGATGCGCCTTGAAAACCGTCAGTCAGACTTCCAACCAGTTGAAACACCGTCAGCGGTCCACCGTGACGGATAACAGGCCGGAGCCGCCGTTTCCGCCGCAGCATCAGGAACCTCCGGGTCTCGAAGGCGCGATGACACCCAAGCCGGAGTTTCGTGGAAGGCAGTATCGGCCTGCGGGCAAGCTCGTTGACAAGGTCGCGCTCGTCACCGGTGGTGACTCGGGCATTGGCCGGGCAGTGGCCTATCTGTTTGCGCGCGAGGGCGCGGATGTCGCCATCGTGTATCTCGAGGCAGAGCGATCGGATGCGATTGAGGTGCGCGACGAGATTCACAAGCTAGGTCAGCGCGTGCAGATGATTCAGGGAGACGTCAGCGACTCGAACTTTTGCGAGGGCGCGGTCCGGCAGACGGTCGAGACGTTTGGCCGGTTGAACATACTCGTCAACAACGCTGCGTACCAGAGTCGCAAGAAATCGATCGACGACATCAGCGACGAGGAGTGGGACCACACCTTTCGCGTCAACATTCACGGGTATTTCTACATGGCGCGTGCCGCGCTGAAGTATCTGCAGAAGGGCGATGCGATCATCAACTGCGGATCGATTACCGGGCTTGAAGGAAGCCGGGAGCTCCTCGACTACTCGTCCACCAAGGGCGCCATTCATGCCTTTACCAAGTCGCTGGCGCAGAACCTGGTCGACAAGGGAATTCGCGTGAACTGCGTCTCTCCAGGCCCGGTGTGGACGCCGCTCAACGTCGCGGACAAGCCTGCGAACGAGGCTGGTCAGCATGGCGCGGACACTCCCATGCATCGTCCTGCGCAGCCTGACGAGATCGCGCCTGCGTTTGTGTTTTTCGCGTCTGCCGGGGATTCGAGTTACATCACGGGAGAGATTCTCACCCTGCTGGGGGGTGAAACGACGGCCGCCTAGCCGCCTACGCCATCGCTTCGGATTGACACGGTCTTCGGTCCCGCGACATCATCGCCATCGCATATTCCTCGCTTTGGGTGAGCCCCCCACGCGAACTGGAGGATGTTATGCGGTCAGCCGGTTGTGTCGGCCTCGTTCTGCTCGTTTCCGTTCTCTGCAGTAGCCCCGTGGAGGCGGCGGCGCCCTACGGACTCACCTTCGGCATGTCGGGACAGTTCGTTTCATTGCGGTGGCAAGGCGACGGCTCGACGTGGCTTCTCGAAGCCGGTTCAGCCTCGGGATTGTCCGACCTGGTGCGGCAACCGGTCGTCTCGACCACGCGACTGCTGTCGTTCGCTAACGTGCCTCCCGGCACGTACTACGTTCGGGTTCGTGCGCTGGTCAATGGAGTGCCGAGTGCACCGACCAACGAAGTCGTAATCAAGGTCGTATGCACCATTGGAGAACTTGATTTGCGCTCAACGAAGAGTGGTCTGAACGTCCAGTTCAACTGGTCGCCGATCGGCGTTGTCCCCGCACTCCAAGTGGAGGTCGGGAGCGCGCCGGGACTCAGCAATCTTGCGGTTGTGCCGCTCCCCACCTTCCCGACGCAATTGATCGCCACTGGAGCCCCCGGCACCTACTACGTCCGCGTCCGCGGCAAGAGCGGTTGTGGCTTCGGACAACCGTCAAACGAGGTTCGTCTCGATCTGGGTTCCTCGAGTCATTGCGTGCCCACGCTCTCGCCATTCAATCGAAATGTCAGTTTCTCGGGAGTCTACACTGTCAGCGTTTCGGTCTCGGGCGGCTGCGCCTGGACTGTCTTCACACGGGATACGGGATGGATTACACCCATCACGCTGAATGGAGTCGGCTCCGGGACCATTTCCTACCGCGTCACCTTACCTGGAGGGGGGACAGGTCAGATCTATGTGACGACCTCGAGCGGCCGGTACTACGTGAACGTCACATCGTAGGGACAGCCTTCGTGTGGCATCGGACCCGGCTGGCTTGCCAACCGAAGCTCGCCGAAAGCGAGCGAAGGTTGGTGCGGAAGAGAGGACTCGAACCTCCACGCCCTTGCGGGCACAAGCTCCTGAGGCTTGCGCGTCTGCCAATTCCGCCACTTCCGCACGAAGTGCTGATCACGAAGGCAGGACTTCTGATTATAGAGGACCGTTTGATTACGGTCTAGCTTGCGCTTGGAGCGGCGCTTGCTGTACTCCGAGAGTGAGGACGAAGCGTTTGCTGCCAACTCTTTTCGGGATCATGATCGCACTGCTGGCCGCGCAGATCGGCGTGCCTGCTGCCGCAGGTACTCCTCCATGGTCGGGCCGGTTGCAGATCACGCGATCGCGCATTCGTCGACGGGGCGGGGCAGCCTGTCCTGCCTCTCTGCGCGCATTTCGGCGAGGCGTTCAGCGCCTGGGTGCGCCGCCCGGCGGACGTCGAAGCGCAGCTTCGCATCATCAGAGACGCGGGCTACGACTGCATCCGCTTCTGGGACAACCTCGGCGAGTACTCGGAAGCCTGGCGCGGCAAAGAGGTGAGCCCTTTCAGTTGGACCAACGGCGACGGCATCCGCGTGGACGCGACGCCAGCTTATTACGACAAGCTGCGGCAATTTCTCGAGCTGCTCAAACGTGTCGGGTTGACGGCGCACCATAGCCGCGGGGATCTCGGACGCGGAAAGCCAGCGGTCCCGCTTGCGTCCGTTGTCGAGCACTCGAAGCGCATCGCCACGATTTACGACGCTATCGGCTGGCACGTGCTTGCGTTGTACGAAGGCAACAACGAGGATTTTCAGAACGGCAGTTTCGGCCCGGCAGGGCTGTTGCAGATCGTCGAGCCGTTGAAGGCACGCGGAGCGATTGTCGCTTCGTCATGCGCGGCTGCCTGTTCGGATGACCGGGCGGACATGGTGAGTTACTCGCGAGGTTTCTCCGTGCGGTACTACCATGGTCCGCGCGGCGGCGATGCCGTCGAGCGACTCGCGCAAAAATTTTCCACCGGGTATGCGCGGACGGACGACCTGCCGTACCTCGGGTGGGAGGGCGAGCCGATTGGACCCAAACACGACCCCGGTCCAGGCGTCACGATCAACCACACCAACGACGCGGAGGAGATCGCACTCTTCCACGCGATGACTCTGGTTGGCGGCCGCTCGGCGGCGACCTACATGTCGCAACACGGTGTCTATTGGAAAGGCCCCATCGAACGCCAGGCTGGTTTTTTCGGCACGCCACGTCTTCGAGCCGTGCTTCGCGAATTCGCACCAGACGTGATGCGCTGGCCCCTGTATCATGGAGGTCGAGGTGAAGCGGTGCTGCGCTCGCCGGACGGGTATGCCGGCGATGCAGGAGTCGTACACGGTCCTGCGCGCCTGGATCAGGCGGTCAGCGCCGATCGACGCAGGGTCGTGGCGTTGATCTACGGTGGCCGCGCACCACGACGCGTCCGGAACGATCTCGGGTGCACGACGTCCATCACGATTGTGGGACCCCGGGACGGTGAGGCACTGCAGAAAGACGCTGTTCGGCTCGCGCCACGCGAGTCGGTCGAGGTCCCGTACCGCGTGGGCCGGCTCCTGCTTGGGCAGTGTGTCAGCTGAGTGTGTTACAATAAGAAAGTCGGAAGCTAGACCCGCCTTCTCCCCGCAACGATTCGACTCATCACTGACTCGTTTCCGCGCTCGTGAGCAGTTACGAGCATTCCGCTCAGGATAGTTTCCATCAGTTGCATCCCGTTTGTGCGGATGCTGGAGTCAGAAAGAATGAATCGCAAGCTTTATGTCGGCAATCTCCCCTACGAAACAACCGAAACCGATCTGCAGACGCTGTTCGAATCGGCCGGTGCTGTTCAATCCGTGACGGTCATTCGCGACCGCGAGACCGGTCGTGCACGGGGGTTTGCCTTCGTCGAAATGGCAACCGATGCGGATGCCGAGAGCGCTATCACCACGCTCAACGAGCATTCGTACGGTGGCCGCAATCTCGCGGTGAACGAGGCTCGCCCTCAAGAGCCACGCAGCGGCGGTTTTGACAATCGTCGCCGATCCGAGCCTCGCTGGTAGGCCGCCGCATGGAGCGGATTCGCAAGCCGGTTCGAGACTTGCGAACACGGCGGCGACAATCAGATCGCATCGTGAAAGATGGAAGGTGAAGACGTATCCGCCGCAAGGACGGCGCGCTCATTGAGATCGCGCCGCGCCTGCGTCGATTGATCACCGTGGTGCGAACAGCAGGACATCCAAAGCCAGCGTCAGCTTCATCTTCATGAGCTTGCCCACCCGTTCGGCTTGGGCGGCACGTGCGCCGCGGTATGTCGCGCGTAACAGGTCAAGGATCGCATCACGCTCGAGATCTTGCTCTTCGCGCGCCGTGGAGCGGTCCACAAGAGTGAAGAGCGCGTCGTGCTCGGCCTGTACGCGGTGGGCACGATCGCGCTCGACTCCTTGACCCTGCACCGACGCGCGCAATTCGATCAAGTCGTCTCCGGCCGGCACCGCGATCAAGAGAAATCCTGTGGTCTTCAGGATGCGCGCGGACTCGGCCGCATTGCGCCGGGCCAGGAATGACAATACGAGGTCGACGCTGCGATCGAGTATCGGGAGGCGGCGATCGGCATTAGCCACGATCCAGGTCAGCGAAGGGAAGCGCGTTGCGGCAAGTTCGGCAGCCGCTGGCGACAGGTCGATACCGATCCCAGTGATCCGACGCGCGTTGGACAGCAACGCGAGCGCATCGCCTGAGCCCGAGCCGAGATCGACGACGATCGCAGATTCGTCGAGCGCAAGCGACCCGGCGCGGCGGACGAATTCCGCAAGGATGGTCCGGCCGACTCCGGCCGCAAGCAATCGGGCTCGGGCCTGCACCGCCGCCTTTGTGTCCCCCGCTCGTCGTGATCGGCGGTCCTGAGGCTGCAACAGGTTGACGTAGCCGCTGCGCGCCACGTCGTAGGTGTGCCCGTTCGCACAGACGAGGCGACGCGATTCCCGTACGAGCGGGCGCTCGCAGTTTCTGACAGTGCAGGCCAGGGGCGGTTCGATCAAGCGGCGGAAATCACGGCGCGCCCCGTTGGTCGAGCAGGCTCATGGCGTCGTCGTCGAGGATAAGAATAGGGTTCGCATTCAGCACCTCGATGCCCCACGCTTCGGCTGCGGTCTTGATGGCTGGTTCACTGCCATGGAGCGCCTGCAATCCATCGATGGCGTCACTGCCGGCAAGAGCATGCGTCCATTCGCTGGCTGCCAGTTTGGGGAGCGCGGTACGGAAGTTGGCAACGTCGGAAACCGCGCGTGCCGGATCGGTCACGCGAAACCTGATGGTGCCCCTCACGGTTGCCGGCGAGCCGTCCGGCATCTTGGCCGGCGTAGCCGGGACGTCGAGGACCTGCTCCAGCAGCGAGATCTGATCGGACACGGAACTGACGATTGGCATCACCAGATGCAAGCCAGTGTCGAGAACCCGACTGACCTTGCCCAGAGTTTTCACGACATATGCCGCGTCCGCCGGCACCCTTACGATCGACTTGGCGATCAGAACCAAGATGACGACCCAGATGACCAACACGACGGCGACCGCGACAGACATGACCGCGCGCATTGTAGCGGGATCGTCAGGCCCGCGTCAGCCCATCGGACGCAGAGCCGCTAGGTTCCAGCCTTCGTGATTTTGCCTTGCACGATGGGGACGAGCTGAGCGGCGTTCATGCCCATCTCCATCAGGAAGTCGTATGACGTCGGCCCGTTCTCTTTGATAGTCACCCGCGTCCGCACCACTTGCGTGCCCATTTTCGATTCGGTGTTCCAGGTCCACGTGGGCCCCGAGACCTGACCCAGGGCTGTGAAGACTGGCATGTTGTTCTCAGCTGCAGTGTAGGTGTACGCCTTTTTCTCGACGTCGTAGCTCATGATGCTGTGTGACTTCGAGGGGCCCATCGGAGTTTTGCCCTCCGAGCGGCACACAAGAGCGAAGCCACCCTCCATCAGCTCGCACTCCTCCTTGAATGTCATTGCTCCAGCTGGGCCCATCGGGCTCGCTTTCGCTTCGCCAACGAAGTTCCACGTTCCGGCAAAATACGCGAGTCTCTTGTGCTCGGGCACCGGCGTCAGCTTGGGCGGGCCTTGGGCAAACACGATTCCGGTGGCGGTCAACAGCGCGACGACGACGCCAATCGTCTCTCTCATCTCACACCTCCGTGATTTGGGCGATTGTAATGCAGCGCCTCACCGCGAGGGTTGCGCATCGAGTAGAATCGGCGGTCGCAAAGGAGACTATGAATGCGAAAGCTATTCCTTCTTGCTGCTGCGACCGTGTTGACGTTCCCGTCGGGTAACGTCGCGGTCGCACAGACTCAACCCATGAGCTTCTTCATCACGAGTGTCGGCCCTGGAGATGGCGCCAACCTCGGCGGTTTGAAGGGCGCCGATGCGCACTGTCAGAAATTGGCCGCAGCCGGTGGAGGCGGGAGCCGCACGTGGCGTGCGTACCTGAGCACCAGCGCCGCGGAAGGAGCCGCGGCCGTCAATGCGAAGGATCGAATCGGGCCTGGCCCCTGGTACAACGCCAAGGGCGTCATCATCGCCCAGAACGTCGCGGAGCTGCACGGCGAGAACAAGCTGACCAAAGAAACACAGCTCAGCGAGAAGGGCGAGGTGGTCAACGGTCGCGGTGATACGCCGAACAAGCACGACATTCTCACCGGCTCGCAGCTCGACGGCACTGCCTTCGCTGACGGCGCCGATCACACCTGCAATAACTGGACGAGCAATTCTACCGGCAGCGCGCAGGTCGGCCATCACGATCGCCAGGGCGGCGGCGCCAACCCCACATCGTGGAACAACGCACACGCGTCCAAAGGCTGCAGCCAGGAGAACCTGCGCGGCACGGGTGGCGACGGGTTGTTCTATTGCTTCGCGATCAAATAGGCAAGGGGCGACGCATTCCGTCGCCCCTCGTCGCTTCATACGTGGCGATCGCAGTCTCGTGTTGGAGAATGAGTCCGATATCGTCGAGCCCGTTCAACAACCGATGACGCGATCGGTCGTCGATGTGGAACCCCGCGTCAAACCCGTGAGCGTCCGACACCCGGCGCTGCTCCAAATCGATGGCCACGGAATAGTCGGCGACATCCTGCGCTCGCGCGGCAAGGGTCCCGACGTCGGACTCGGGGAGCACGACCGGCAGCAATCCGTTGGTCACGGCGTTACTGTGGAAGATGTCCGCAAACGATGGCGCGATGATCGCGCGGAAGCCGTATTCCACCAGCGCCCACGCGGCGTGCTCGCGTGACGACCCGCATCCGAAATTCGCGCCAGCGATCAGCACCGACGAACCCGCATAGCGGGGGTTGTTGAGGACAAAACCTGGGTTGGGCGTCCCGTCCGCTTGCATCCGCCAGTCGTGAAACAAATGCTGACCGAACCCTGATCGCGCGATGCTCTTCAAGAACTGTTTTGGAATGATCTGGTCGGTGTCGACGTCCCGGCGCAGCAGGGGCATGGCCCGCCCGCTGTGGACCCGAAATGGCTCCATCAGCGGTACTCCCACGTGCGAACGTCGGCGAAATGACCTTCGACGGCCGCCGCGGCAGCC
Source organism: uncultured Acidobacteriota bacterium (assembly GCA_963846425.1). Taxonomy (GTDB): domain Bacteria; phylum Acidobacteriota; class Vicinamibacteria; order Vicinamibacterales; family UBA2999; genus JACCSI01. The sequence goes on from CAWJVW010000005.1 coordinate 2,912,021, forward strand.
ATCGCTGGACTGACGAGGTGAGTCCGACCTCCACGACCCTGCCGGCCCTCGAAGTTCCGATTGCTCGTCGATGCCGATCTTTCACCGGGACGAAGGATATCGGGATTCATCCCCAGGCACATGGAGCAGCCGGGTTCGCGCCATTCGAAACCGGCTTCACGGAACACCTGATCGAGACCCTCGCGCTCGGCCGCCGCCTTGACGCGCTCTGATCCAGGAACGACCATCGCATGGACGCCTGCGCTGACGTGATGGCCGCGCGCGACTCGCGCCGCCAGACGCAGGTCCTCGAGCCGGGCATTCGTGCACGAGCCAATGAACACGCGTTGAACCGGGACCTTTGTCATCGGTGTCCCCGGCGTCAACGCCATGTATTCCAACGCACGCGTCATCGCGTCGCGATCGCGTTCATCGGCCGCTGACGCGGGATCGGGCACGACGCCGGTCACCGGGATGACCATGTCTGGCCGTGTGCCCCACGTCACGAGTGGCGTCAGCGCGTCCACGTCAATGCGCACGATGCGGTTGAACGATGCCCCGCGATCGCTGGCGAGCGGGCGCCATCGGGACACGGCCGCAGGCCAATCCACATCGTGCGGAGCGAAGCGGCGCCCGGCGACGTAGCTGAACGTCACCTCGTCTGGCGGCACGATTGCCGCCGTGGCTCCGGCTTCGATGCTCATGTTGCAGAGCGTCATGCGCTGCTCCATTGAGAGTTGCGGGATGAGGCTGCCGCCGAACTCGATGACGTGTGCGGTGCCGCCCGCCATCCCGAGCTGGCCGACGACTGCGAGCGCCGCGTCCTTGGCGCTCACGCCAGGTGCGAGTCGGCCCTCGAGATCGACGCGCATGGCCTTCGGCTTGCGCCGAACGAGGCACTGCGTGGCCAGCACCTGTTCGACTTCGGTTGTCCCAATGCCGAACGCCAGTGCGCCGAATGCACCATGCGTCGTGGTGTGACTGTCGCCGCAGACGATCGTCATGCCCGGCTGCGTCAGGCCGAGCTCAGGGCCGATCACGTGAACGATCCCCTGATCACCCGAAGCCATGTCGTACAACGGGATGTTGTGTGCGAGGCAGTTCCGGCGAAGCGCGTCGAGCTGCGCCTCGGCGAGCGCATCGGTGATGGGAATGTGACGAGCCGTCGTCGGGACGTTATGGTCGACTGTTGCGAATGTGCGATCGGGCCTGCGAACGCGGCGACCAGCGGCGGCCAGACCGCTGAACGCCTGCGGCGACGTCACCTCGTGCACGAGGTGCAAGTCCACATACAACAGCGATTGGTCGTCGCCGAGCTCTTTGACGACGTGAGCATCCCACAGCCGATCCAGGAGCGTCCGCGTTTCGAGTTGCCGGCCACTGGCCCCGGCACCCTCGTTGCTGGCGACCTGGCATTGATCAAACCGCATGGTACGAGTGCTGATGGTCGATGAGCTCTTCCAGCGCCTTGGCGACGGCATCGCCAACTTCGGTCGTCGACGACGCCCGGCCGTTACGACCGGCCAGATCCGCGGGACGGATCCCCGCATCGAGCACGTGTTCGATCGCGCGTTCGATGAGGTCAGACTCGCGCGCGAGGTCCGCGGTCTGCCGAAGCATCAGGGCGACCGACGCGATGGCACCAAACGGATTGGCCTGGTTCCGGCCTGCCAGGTCGGGCGCCGAGCCATGGACCGGTTCATAGAGATCGACGCGGCCGCCAACTGTCGCCGACGGCAGCATCCCGATGGATCCTGCCAGGGCCGCCGCCTGATCGCTCAGAATGTCGCCGAAAAGATTTTCGGTCAGCACGACGTCAAAGTGCGTCGGCTCGAAGGCCAGGCGCATCGCGCAAGCATCCACGAACATGTGCTCGAGACGGACATCGGGGTACGCGCTGGCGACATCGATGACCGTATCACGCCACAAGCGGGAAGTTTCGAGCACGTTCGCCTTGTCGACCGACGTGACGAAACCCCGCCGGTCCCGAGCCGCGTCGAAGGCGACGCGTGCGACCCGCACGATTTCGTCGCGCGTGTAGCGCATCGTGTTATACGCCTCGCTCGCGTTTCGACCCCGCGGCTGCCCGTAATACAACCCTCCCAGAAGCTCGCGAACGATCAGCACGTCCGCTCCCGCAACACGCTCGGGCCGGTAGGGCGTCGCGTCAACCAGCGCTGGCAATGTCCGGGCGGGACGAAGATTCGCAAACCCACCAAGCGCACTGCGCAGCTTCAGCAGCGCCGCCTCCGGACGCTGCTCGGGAGGCGAATGATCGAACAAGGGATCCCCAACCGCACCCAGCAAGACCGCGTTACTGGCCAGACAGGCGTCGAGTGTTTCCTGAGGAAGGGCGTGGCCGCAGTGGGTCAGCGCGGTGCCGCCGATGGGAAACTCATGACAGTCGAACTCGTGACCGCACGCGTCGCCCACCAGCTGCAGCACTCGAACCGCCTGCGCGATTACCTCGGGTCCAATACCGTCGCCCGGCAGGACGACGATGCTCAGACGCACGGCCTGAGCTCCTGCGCGGCGTGGTCGGCGGCGACGGCTTCGACGATGTGGAAATCCTCGATCGTCTTGACGGTGTCCGCTGTCGCGACCAGACGCGCATAGACACGCGCGAGTGCTTCTGGTCGAAGAGTGAATCCGAGCGCCCGACAGCGGGCATCGACGCCGCGTGTGCCCGAGTGCTTGCCCAGCACGAGCCGTGTGCCAGGCGCGCCGACTGATTCCGGTCGGAGGATTTCATACGTCAGCGGATTCTTCAGCACGCCATCCTGATGGATGCCGGCCTCGTGGGCGAACGCGTTAGCGCCCACGATGGCTTTGTTGGGTGGCACGGCCACGCCGACAATCGCGCTCAGGAGTCGGCTCGCCGCCGTGATCTCTGGGGTTCGGATGGAGGTCTCGAAGCACAACCGATCGCGGCGCACGTGCAGCGCCATGACGATTTCTTCGAGCGAGGCATTGCCGGCCCGTTCTCCGATGCCGTTGATCGTGCATTCGACTTGCCGCGCACCCGCCTGCACTGCCGCGAGCGAGTTCGCCACTGCCATCCCGAGGTCATCGTGGCAGTGGGCCGACAGCGTGACGTGGGGGGGAAGGCAGCGCCCAACCGCGCTGAACATCAGGGTGATGTCCTCAGGCAGGGCATATCCGACCGTATCAGGAAGATTGACGGTCGTCGCGCCGGCCTCCGCAACGGCCTCGGCGACCTTGCAGAGAAAGTCCACGTCGCTGCGGGTCGCGTCCTCTGCCGAAAATTCCACATCCTCGACGAACCGCCGGGCGAGCCTCACCGCGTCGACAGCCTGATGGAGGCACTGCGAGCGATCGATCCGGAGTTTGTCCCGAAGATGGAGGTCGGAGGTGGCGAGGAACACATGAATGCGCGGATGCGCCGCGCGCTCGACAGCTGCAGCCGCCCGCTCGACATCCAGTCGGGCTGCCCGCGCAAGGCCAGCGACGATCGGCCGTTTCACCTCACCGGCGATCGCGCGAACCGCGTTGAAATCTCCGTCGGACGCGATGGGGAAGCCGGCCTCGATGATGTCCACCCCGAGCACGTCGAGCTGACGGGCCATCCGCAATTTCTCGGTGGCCGTCATGCTGAAGCCCGGAGCCTGTTCGCCGTCGCGCAGGGAGGTATCGAAAATCCGAACCCGGACAGGGTGGCCCATGCGCCATCAGTTTCGGGGTTTACGGTGACATTAAGCAAATTGATAATTCTTCTGACCGAATCAGGATGGTTTATAGTGCCCACGGTGCTCGGCACGGTCCTCGGCACGGTCCACGGCCTGACCGAAGGCCGGAGACCGGCGACTGGAGACCGGAGACCGATGGACTTATTCCAACTCGAGGCGTTCGTGACCGTCGTGCGCGAGGGAAGCTTCTCGAAGGCGGCGAAAGTCCTGTTCCGAACCCAGCCGGCCGTCAGCCAGATCATTCAGCGGCTGGAGGACGAGCTGGGGCAGCGGCTCTTCGACCGATCGAGCCGGCGCGGTGTGCTGACCGACGCCGGGCAGGTCCTGCTCGAGCACGCGGAACGGCTCATTAATTTCAAGGGTCAGGCGCTGGCGGCGTTACAGGACGTCCAACACCTGCGCAGCGGGCAGTTGGTGATTGCGGCCAACGAGCTGACCTGTCTGTATCTGCTGCCGCTACTCGAGGATTATCACGAGCTCTACCCTGCCGTTCGGTTGTCCGTGCGTCGTGGTCTTGCAAGCCGAATCCCCGCCGAGGTGCGCGACTATGGCGCCGACCTTGGCGTGGTCACCTATCAGCCATCGGATCATGAGCTCGAATCAGTCGTCGTGTATCACGACCAGCTGGCTTTCGTGGTTCCGCGGACGCACCGGTTCACGAAACGGCGGCAGGTGCGAATCAAGGATCTCGGCGGGGAGCATTTCGTCGCCCACCATGTAGCGTCTCCCTATCGCGCCAAGGTTGTGGAGACATTTCGGCGCCGACGCATCGCGCTTCAGATGCCGGTCGAAATGCCCACGATTGACGCCATCAAGAAGTTCGTGGCCGAGGGCCATGGTGTCGCGCTGCTTCCGGCGGTCGCCGTGCAAGGTGAGCTCGACCGCGGCGAGCTCGTGCGCATTCGCGTGCCCGAACTGGCCTTCGAGCGGCCGGTGCGGCTGGTATACCGCAAGGGCGGCTCGGTGTCGCACGCGGCCGCCGCGTTTCTGACCGTCGCCGAAGCCCACGCCGCGAAGCGTCGTGGCCGTTACGCGTTTACCAGAGAGTGAATCAAGGGCAAACGCCGCCGACGCGCCGGGCGATGACGCCGATGGAGCCGAACTGCTGTAACACCTCCACGTCGCGTCGAATCTCGTCGGGGAGGATATTCAAATTCGCGATCGCATAGGGCACGCCACCGGAGACGATCCAGCGTGCAAACGACGGTTGCGTCAAAAATGTGTTGTCGTCCGCCGAGCGTGAGGTCGCGCGCGAGTTGCCGAGCACGGCCAGGTGGAGCCAATACGCGGTGCCCTCGTTGCCAACCAGATAGTCCACGCAGTGCGGGGGCACGTTGTCGCGAGCCCATCGGCCAGCGGCCCACAACTGTTCCGAGACGACAGGCGACGGCTTGGCCACCAGCATCATGGTGCGGCCGGCCAGAACCGCCAACGCGGCGACCATGGCCCAGGCTGCCATCCACTCGACACGAGCACGAGGTGCGACAGCGTCTCCCGCCCAGCTGACAACTGCCTGCAAAGCGGCATCGAGTGCGATGATCGCGGCGACGATTCCCGGGTAAACCACGAGGTAGGTCATCTTGATTGCCATGTACGGGGTCGTGGCGCCGCTCGCCGTTGCGACGAGGAGGAGGGCAACGGTCTGGGCGAGGATGGCGGCGGTAAACACGATTAGCGTGCGATGGCGCCGGTCGCGCGCGGCGACGGTGAGGCCGACCAGCGCCAGGACCAGCAGCCACCAACCGAGCATGCCGAGCGTGGGCCGCTGCACCGCGCCGCTGGTCCCGACGATCGAGACCCAGGACGAGCGCCCGATCGCATGGATGGCCGCAACGACCGTGGGCGGTACAAGTGCAAGTGCGCCATGTGCGAGCCTGAGACGGACGGTGCGATCACTTCGCATCAAGAGAGACACGAGAAGCGTCAGCACGGGCGGACCGATCCACACCGGCCACGTCAGAACAGTCGCGATTCCCGCAATCGCGAAGATCGCCACGGCCGAGCGGCTGGACTCTCGATCCCAGACCAAGACGGCCCACCAGAGCGCGACCGCGAAAAGCTCCCCAACGACCTGCGCGAGAAACGAGTCGTGCGTGAAGGATCCGATACTGTAGGTCGACGTTGCGGCGACCAACAGGACGCCGCCGACGGAGAGCGGGACCCTCACGCGAGACTCTCTCAAGATCCGCATCAGAATCAGCAGGAAGAAGCCAACCTTGAGCGCCACTGACAGCGACACGACCGGGTAGAGGGCGTGGAAGCCGTCGGTACGCGCCAGCGCTCCCACGATCACCGCGAGCAGGTGCAGCCCCGGTGTGTACTGGGCCATCTCGCCGAGGTGCCCGGCCGCCTCCACACCGTGGGCGAGTTGATCGTGCCGCTCGAGGTAGTCGATGAGCAAAAGGTGATGGGCGAGATCCGGTCCACGTCCCAGAGGAAGAAGTGTGGGCCATGCAAGCCGTAGGAGGTACGCGAGAACGGTGATCACGACGAAGACGTAGAGACACACGTCGACGCTTCGCCAGTGAGCCTGTCCAGTGAGCAGTCGCCCAATCGCGACGGCGCCCGCTGCCGCCGCGACCGCGCTCGACGCTGGCGCGATCGCCAGACCTGCACGACCGGTCAGATAGGAAATCGCAATCAGCCCGGCGATCCAGGTGAGCGCCGACGCGGCCAAGACCTCGGCGCCTGTCAGACGTGGGTCCGCACGGGTCATCGCTGTTTCTCAGCCGCCGGCCGATCGGCCTCGCCGCGGGCGCCGACCTTGTCGTGCGCGCTGGGTCTTCACGGAGTGCAGCAGCGCGTCAAGGTCGCGGCGCATCCAGGTCGTGGCTTTGCCTTCCTGATAAACAGCCCACGCCATCAACGAGCCGCCCACGGTGATTTCGATCGCCCGCGCCAGAGCAGCCGCGTCGACGTCTTTGTTCAGCGCGCCCTCGCGAATGGCTTCTTCGACCAACCGATGCAACTCGCGTCGGCTGGCGCGCGCCTGGATCAAGGTGAAGCGGCGAAAGTCTGGGTCGGTCAGATCCTGCTGGAGCCACGACAAGTGATTGGCCAGAGCGTCCGGCGACTCGCCCATCTGCGCCATGCAGTCGGCGTACGCGTAAATCGTCGCGACCGGCGCCGGGTTGGCCGCGCGTAATCCCTCAAACATCGCCTTGGTCGAGTGAGCGAAGCGCTCCGACAGCCCGAGCAGGAGCGCCCGCTTCGACCCGAACCGCTGCACCAGTGCACCGGCAGTGAGGCCGGCCTCCATGGCCACGTGCGCGAGCGTCAGCTCCCGCGGACCCAGCCGCGACATGGTCCGCACTACAGCCGCGAACACCTCATCGTCGCTGGCCTTACGAGGGCGCGGACTCATCGGCTTGACATTTCTAAATATATATTTAGAATCAACGAGAGTAACTGCATGGCCGTTTAGTATAGGGCTTTTCGTCGGAGGAAGTAATGAAACCGCTCACCGATCGCATCGCCGTGGTTGCGGGCGCCACCCGTGGGGCGGGCCGCGGAATTGCCTGCATGCTGGGCGAAGCCGGCGCAACCGTTTACTGCACCGGCCGGAGCGTGGCCGGGAGCCCTCCCAGCAGCGGTCACTACGCGGGCCGGCCGGAAACCATCGAACAAACCGCCGAGCGCGTGACCGCTCACGGCGGTCGAGGCCTCGCCGTTCGCGTCGATCACGCGGCCGAGCCAGACGTCGACGCGCTGGCCGAACGCATCACGGAAGAGCACGGCCGCCTCGATATTCTCGTGTTGGACTTCTGGGGCGATGAGTCCCCGGTGCCGTTCGGCACGCCCTTCTGGGAAATCCCGATCGATCGCGGACGTGCCACGATCGATCGGACCCTCTGGCCTCACATCCTCACGTTGCAGCGGCTGGTTCCACTCATGCTGCGCAACCGACGGGAGCCCGGCTTGATCGTCGAGGTCGCTGATGGCCCGGCGCTGTATTACCGGACGAGTCTGTTTTTCGACCTGGCCGCAACGCTGCGCGCGCGTCTTGCCTATGCCGTTGCCGAGGAGCTCGCACCACACCGCATAACGACCGTGGCCGTCACCCCGGGTTATCTGCGCACCGAGCTCGCGCTCGACGGGTTTGGCGTAACGGAAGCGAATTGGCGTGAGGCAGGCACGCGTGATCCCGCGTTTCTCTCATCCGAGTCTCCACACCTGTTGGGGCGCGGCATCGCGGCGCTTGCAGCGGATCCAGATTCAGCACGGCTTTCGGGCGGGCTCTATGGGTCGTGGACGCTCGCGGCGGAGTACGACGTGACCGACGACGACGGATCGCGTCCGGATTTTGGCCGCGAGTTCGAGAAGCAATACGGCGAAAGTCCTGGGCCGCGCCGCACCGGCGCGCTTTGGCGGCTCACCCACACCAACGTGACGAAATACCAGGGACGTGAGGGGGCGGCACATGGCTGACTTGAAAGGACGTGTCGCGGTGGTCGCGGGCGCCAGCCGCGGAGCCGGCAAGGGCATTGCGCTCGCGCTGGGCGACAAGGGAGCGACGGTGTACGTGGCCGGCCGGACATCGGCGCATGGTTCACCTCCCGCAGATGGCGCGCCTGGGAGCGTCGAGCAGACGGCTGAGGAGGTGACCAAGCGTGGAGGCAATGGCGTTGCCGTGGCGGTCGATTGCACCGACGACCGTCAGGTGGCGGAGTTGTTCAACCGGGTTGCAAAAGAACACCAGCGGCTCGATGTGCTTGCCAATGCCGTGTGGGGTGCGGCGGATGTGGGCCAGGTGACGATGGAGGATTGGGCTGCCTCATGGGCAACTCCGTTTTGGGACCAGCCTGTTACCGCGTGGGAGCGGATGATGAATGCAGGCCCACACGCCTATTTCCTGACAAGTGTTCATGCCGCCCGCATGATGGCGACACAGAGCCGCGGCCTCATCGTGGGCATCACCGACGGCTACGTCGAGACCTCACCGGGGACTCCGGCCGAGGAGAGCATGGGCGGCGGCCAGTTGGTGTGGAATCTGTCGCACCAGTGTATCAACCTGCTGATGAAGGGGATGGCTGCGGAACTGAAGAAAAAGAAGATCACGGTTGTTACCTTGATGCCCGGATTCATGCGCACCGAAAGGGTCGTTCGGGTCATGACGACCGACAAGGTGAAGAAGCAAATGGGCTTCGACAAGAGTGAATCCACGGAATACGTCGGTCGCGCAGTTGCCGCACTTGCCGCCGATCCCAAGGTGGGAAGCAAGTCGGGCAAGATTCACTTCGTCGCCGATCTCGCCAGAGAATATGGGTTCACGGACGTGGACGGAAAGCAAGTGCCTCGATTCAATCCATTCGGGTAAGGGGTGAGTCAGTTCAGACCGGCACGGATGGTTGCAATCATCTCGCGCACGCGGGCATCGTCTCGCAGGCGGTCCCACACCGGATCGACGGGCAAGTGCGTGAGCGGACCCGCACGCACCGCGAACGCGCGCTGGAGCCACGCGATGGCCTCGTCGTGCACACCAAGCCCGGCGTACACGAGCGCCAGGCTGTCAGGTGGGACATAGGACACCGTTCGCAGCCGATCCAGGTCTGCCAGCATCCGATGGGACGTCGTCGAGTCTCCGGCAACGGCATGCGCCCACGCCTGTTGGGCAATCGCAACCGGCGAACCTTCGTTGAGAACCGCGACACGCTGAAGCGCTGCGAGGGCTTCAACGTAGCGGCCTTGTTGAATCCGGACCAGCGCGAGGTCACGACGCGCCTGCGCAAAATCGGGATCGACTTCCAGTGCGCGGGTTAGCTGTGCGGCCGCTTCGTCGTACCGCCGCGCGATGTAGAGCACATACCCCAGTGACGTCTGGCTGTTGAGCGAGAGCGGCTCGGCGGCCACCGCCCGGCGGGCCTCCTCGACTGCCTCGTCGTGCTGTCCCATGGCGCTCAGCAGGTAGGCGAACCACTGATGCGTTGTCGAATTGCCGGGCTCCAGCTCCACAGCCTTGCCGAAATGCCAGCTCGCGCTCCGCCAATCCCAGTCGAAGATCATCGTCGTGCGTCCGAGCGAGGCGTGCGCGCGGGCCAGTGACGGATTGAGCGTCAAGGCGCGGTTGGCAGCGTCCCGGGCTCTCGGCATCCCTTCACGCGGATCGATCAGGCCGTAGCTCGACATCAGGCTCCAGCTGTCGGCGAGTCCCACGTAGGCCTCGGCATACCGCGGGCTGAGCGCCAGGGCGCGCTCGAAATGTTCGACACTCAGCTTCAACCCGTCCTCGCTACGGCGCGCCTGTGCGAGACGGCCACGCTCATAGGCATCGCGCGCGGCCACGATCGGCGATCGTGTTGCCGCTGTCGGGCGGACGACAGGCCGCACGGCTCGTGCCTCGACTCTGGCAGTTTGATGGCTCGTCGCCACAAATACTCCGGCCCCGCCGAGGAGCGCTACGCATAGCCCGAGCGGAATCATCACGAGGGTGCGCGACGACGATGTCCGCCTTACGATCGCGGGCTCAGGCTCGAGAAGAGTCGGCGGGGCGACAACACTTACTGGCGCAATGAATCGATAGCCGCGCTTGGGCAGCGTCTCGATGAAGCAGGGGCTGGCAGCGGTGTCGCCCAGCGCATCACGCAGCTTGGTGACGCTCTTGTTCAAACTCTGATCGAAGTCAACGGTGACGCCGTTGGGCCAGAGCGCCTTTCGCAGTGCCTCGCGCGTGACGAGTTCGCCGGCGTTTTGGAGCAGCGCGCGCAGCACTTCGAACGGCTGTTGCTGCAAACGCACTCGTCGTCCCTGTTTGTACAGCTCCGCTGAGGTCAGCCTGACCTCGAACGTCCCGAACCGCAGGATGGTCACGTCCTGTTCAACCCTCGACCCAGCGACTTTATTCCTGGGAAGGACGACCCAGAAGTCATTGAGGAAATGGGGCTTCCGAGGGAAGCCAGAAACCCTCGGATGGTCATGACCGGCCTGCGATCACGCTCCGTATCATCGACGTGGTCGCTCGCGTTCGCCGGATGACCGGCGACGCAGGCGGCCGCGGCAATCAGGAGGACCCATGAGTTGCAAGCGAGTATTCACGGCTGAACCAATGAGGCGGCGTGACCTCGTCGCCCTCGTCGCAGTTTTTGTTGTGGTGTGGGCCATGATGCCCGGTCAGGCATCAAGCCATCGAGAGGCGCCCCTCACGGCTCAAGATCCGTTGGCGGATAACACCGACGTCTACGCGTTTCGGTCACCCGACTCGCCGGACAAGGTGACGCTCATCGCCAACTTCATCCCGTTGCAGAAGCCCGACGGGGGACCAAACTTCTATTCGTTCGATCCCAATGTGATTTACGAGATTCACGTGGACAACAACGCCGATGCGGTGGAAGACATCACCTTTCAATGGCGGTTCACCACCGAGATCCGCAATCCCGGCACGTTCCTTTACAACACCGGTGCCGTCACGACACTCGACGATCCTGATCTGAACGTGAGGCAGTTTTACCGCCTGACGCGCATCGACGGGCCGAGACGAACCGGGGCCGTTACCGAATTGTCGGGTCGGTTGCCTGTGCCGCCGCCCAACATCGGGTCTCGCTCGACCCCGAACTATGGCGCCCTGGGTGGAGGGATTCAGGGACTGGCGGGCGACATGACGGTCTTCGCCGGACAGCGGGACGAAGGCTTCTATGTGGACCTCGCGGTCTTCGACCTGCTTGGCATTGCTCAGGGGCAGAAGGAAGACAGCACGGCCGGGTTCAACGTGAGCACGTTGGCCATCCAGGTTCCTATCACGACCCTCACGCGGGGGGGCGCGACGCCCTCGAGCCCATCCGATCCCAACGCAGTCATCGGTGTGTGGTCGACCGCGAGCCGGTTCGCGACGCGGACCTTGACGGCCGGTGCGCAAACACATTCCGGCGCGCTGGTGCAGGTGTCGCGACTCGGGAATCCTTTGGTCAATGAGGCGGTGATCGATTTGGCGCGCAAAGACGCGTTCAACGGCATCGAGCCCACCAGCGACGCTGTCGCTCTAGACCGCGTGACTGATCCCGAAGTGCCCAAGCTGCTCAATCTGATCTTCGGCGTTGATTCCCCACCGGCGCCGCGCAACGACCTCGTTGCGATCTTCTTGACAGGCATCTCGGGGTTGAATCAGCCGCCCAATGTGCGTCCTGCGGAGCTGTTGCGGCTGAACGTGGCCGTGCCGCCTGCGACGAATCCGGATCCGATGGGCGTCCTTCGCGGCGACATCGCAGGCTTCCCCAATGGGCGACGCGTCGGTGACGACGTGTTCGACATCGTGCTGCAGGCCGCCGCAGGTGCGACTCCGTTGACACCCGCGTTCAACCGTGCACCGAACAACCGTCTCGGCGACGACGTGAACCGCAACGACGTGCCCTACCTGTCGGAGTTTCCGTATCTGGGGATTCCGCACGCGGGCAACAAGTAATTGTTTGGTGCTCGTCGCCCGGCACCATCCGCCATGCCGATGCGTGGCGCGTGGTGCCGGGCGGCCAGGCATCGTGCTAGTGCGTCGGCAAGCGCAAGGAGCCAGGTCATGAGTAAACGAATTTTGCTTTTAACGGTTACGGGCGTCACGCTTCTCATGCTTGTGGTCGCAACTCTTCGAGATGCGCGTCGACCCGCACAAGAGATTGGCGCCGCGGCGTTGACCCTACCCTTGCCGACGACGCGCGAGGACCTTGCGACGACGGTCACGCACATGGAGGAGCGTCTGGCGAAGCATCCCAACGACGGCGACGCCGTCGTCCGGCTCGCCGAAGCATTGATCAGAGTGCAGCGCGTCAATAGCGACGCTGCGGCGGTAATGCGGGCAGAAAGCCGGCTCCGCGCGTTCCTGGCAGAAACACCGGATTACTACGACGCGCGGCGTGTACTTGGGTCGGTGCTGCTCTCGCAGCATCGGTTCCGGGATGCGATTCGCGAAGCCGAACGTGCTCGCGCCCTGGACCCGCGTGACGCATGGAACTACGGCGTCATCGGCGATGCGCATCTCGAGCTCGGGGAGTACGACGAGGCGTTTGGGGCGTTCGATCGGATGGGGGCCCTGCGCCCGGGACCTCCCGCTTACGCGCGTGTCGCCTATGCGCTCGAGATCAAGGGAGACTTGACCGGCGCGCTCGCGAGCATGCGCATGGCAGCCGATGGCACCAGTGCTCACGATGCTGAAGGGCAGGCGTGGCATTACGCACAGGTCGGAAATCTGCTCTTGCAGCGAGGGCAGTTGGGTGATGCGCGCCGGGAGTTCGAACGGGCCGCGTTCACCTTTCCGAATCACCCTTACGCAGTGATCGGACTGGCGCGCGTCAAGACCGCCGAGGGCGATGAAGCCGGGGCGTTGGCGCTCTATCAACAGCTTTACGCTCGAACACCAACGCCGGAGCTTGCGGCCGTGCTCGGCGATCTACACGCGCGTGCGGGCCGTGCCGAACTCGCGGAGATGTCTTATCTGGACGCCGAACGGCTTGAACGCGAGGGATGGGCAAGTGAAGAACCCCAGCCACAGGCGCTGGCCCGATTTCTCGCAGAGCGAGGACGCAAGGTGTCAGAGGCCGTGACGCTGGCCGAGACAGCCGCGGCGAATCGACGCGATGTGCATACGATGGACGCGCTCGCGTGGGCCTACTTCAAGGCCGGGCGACTCGACCGCGCGCATCGCGTCGCGCAAAGCGCGGTGCGGATGGGGACGCGCGACGTGCGGATTCTGTATCATGCGGCGGCGATCCGCGCCGCAGTGGGCGACCCTTCAGGGGCCCGCGAGTTGCTCGGGCGCCTCGAGGCGCCAGCCGTGGAGCTGGACCTGATTGCCTCGCCACAGGTGCGCGCGTTGATGGCGAGCCTGGCTGTTCCGGGGCCGTCGAGCGCGCCAGTCGTGGGATCGACTGACATGCCGATCGTGGCTGTCCTGATATTGTTCCTTGCCCGTGGGCGCCGACGGCGAGCGCGCAGAGCGCAAGCGTCGCAGGCACTGCGACGATTACCGGCACTGTGCGCGACGACACGGCGGCGGTGCTGCCCGGCGCAACGATTGCCATTCATTCCGAGAGCGGTCGCGTTGTCGCCCTGACGACATCGGATGCCGAAGGGCGCTTTCGCATTGGGGTGCCTCCCGGTACGTATCGAGTGGATATCGGGTTGCCGAATTTCGCAAGGCGCCGCTACGGCGCGGTCTGCGTTGCCGCAGGGCAGACGCGGGTCTTGGCCGGCGGCGTAACCGTTGAGAGGCCAGGCCGCGTGGGCGGCAGCCTGCGTCTTCGGCACTTTGGACCTCGGGACCTAGTCGAAGACGGCAGTGTGCGATCGCGAGCGACCACTCTCGTGGACGGCCAGCTCGTCGTTCCTGTGGCGCGCCACACGAGAGTCGTTCTCGACGCGTTCAACTTGTTCGATGTGCAGGTCAGTGATATCGACTACTTCTACACCTCGCGACTGCGCGGTGAGCCGGCCGGCGGCGTTAGCGATGTACATTCGCATCCGGCATTGCCGCGCAGTGTGCGGATCGGACTGCAGCTTGGCTTCTAGGCAGGTCCCGACCTGACCCCCCAACTCCACCGCCGCGACACCTCGCCGAAGGCAATGGCAAGGACGAGAACCGCGAGCGCCGCAATCTGGAACGTCCGCTCGTAGCCCACGCGAGCCACCACCCATCCGCCGGCGATCGGGCCAAGTGCATCGCCAACGTCGAAGATGGTGCCAAACAGGCCGTGGGCAGCGCCGTAACGGGATCGATCAGTGAGGTCCGTAATGAGCGCCGCGGTACTTGAACTGGTGACTGCCAACCCCGCGCCGTAGATCGCCGCAATCACTACCAGGACCACGAAATCCTGCGCCAGCGACAACGCCGCGACGCTCATTGCGCTGGTGCTGAGTCCCACGAGAATCATGGGCCGCCGGCCCACGCGATCGGACAAGCGGCCGAACAACGGTCGCGACGCGATGGTCGTCAACATTTGCGCGCCGAACAGGGCCCCAGCATCAGCCGGACTGAGTCCCGCTCGCTCGACTGCGTACAGCGGAAGGAAGGCTGTCATGAGTCCGTGCAGCACGAACTGGCCGGCCTGCGCCACGCTCGTCTGGAGAATGCGGGGATCTTTGGTGACGCTGCGCACAGTAGTGAGAGTTGCTGCGAGGGAAATACCAGACGCGGGTGCGCGGGGTGGCGAGACGCTGGCCAGAAGCGCCCAGGCTGTCAGGCCAACGCCGCCGGCGGCGACGAAAGTGATATCGAAACCGTACGAGCCGACGAGCCACCCTGCGATGACGGGTCCGACTGCCTGGCCCGATCCCTGGATAGCCGCATAGGTTCCGAGCCATCGGCCGCGCTCGTGGGGCGGCGCCTGATCCGACAGCGAGGCCGATGCGGTTGGGCCAAAGAGCGCAGTTGCGCTGCCGTGAACCAATCGCACCAGCATCAGGACCGACAGCGTCGCAACCAGTGGGTAGGCGAACGGAAGAAGCGCGAACACCGCTCCGGCCGAAAGAAGCACCGCGCGCCGGCCAAGCGCATCCGAAATGGCACCCGCAGGAAGTTTCAGGGCGACGCCAGTCAGCGTGGACGCACCGGCAATCAGCCCAATCATTTCGGGACCCGCACCCAGCTCGCGTGCGTAGAGAGGCAACACCGGCGCTCGGCACATCGCATACGCCGCATACGCGAGGGCCGCCGTCGACGAGAAGCCGATGAGAACCTTCAGATGCGGAGTCCGGAGTGCGGAAGGCTGAGTGGGTGCGGAGTTCAAGGTGCTTGGTGCAAGTGCGGAGTACCGAGTGCCGAGGGCCGTTGCCGGGTAGTGTCGCACAATCGCAACTCGGACCATGCCGGACGTGGCCCGGTTACAATCCGGTCATGAAACCTTTAGTCATCGGGCTGATGCTCGGTACTGTGCGCGAACGCTGCTGCGGTGGCGCAAGAAATGCCAGCCGACTACGCGGCTGCGCTCAAGGCGATCAATAAGCCAGGAGACTTCAAAGGCAACGTCCTCAAGGTCAACATTCCGCGGAACGACCTGACCGTTGCCGTGGCGGGCGTCATTGTCCCGATCCCTCTGGGGTTTGGCGGCTGGATTGCAATGACCAAGGGCGAGCACAACATGGACGTGATGATGGGGGACCTCGTGCTCACCGAGAGCGAGGTCAATCCGGTGATGTCTGTGGTGTTGAATGCGGGTCTGGACGTCACGGCGCTGCACAATCACTTTCTGCGCGACTCACCGCGGGTGTACTACATGCACGTACACGGAGTCGGAACGGCAGTGGAGTTAGCCAAGAAGATGAGGCCTGCGATCGATCTGATCGCGCGCGATCCGTTTGCTGTTCAGGCCGGGACGGGCACCGCGCTCGCCGACGGAGTGCTAACGGCTGCGAGACTCGCGAAAATCATCGGCCACCCCGGTGAACAGAATGGACCCGTTTACAAGATCACCATCGGGCGCGACGACTTGAACGTGCGAGAGCACGGCGCGCGGATCGAAGCCCGGATGGGCCTCAACACCTGGGCGGCATTCGCCGGTACAGACGATGACGCCGTGGTCGCGGGCGACGTGGCGATGCTCGCCGCGGAGGTGACGCCGGTCCTGAAAACGATGCGATCGGCAGGACTCGAGATCGTGGCGATTCATCACCACATGACGACCGACAGTCCGTCGATTTACTTTTTGCACTATTGGGGCCGTGGCCGCGCCGAGACGCTGGCTGAGGGCGTGAAGGCCGCCGTGGATCTGGTGGGCCGAAAATGAAACTGGGGACAGTCCCCTCTTCCAGCAGTTGCGGGTGGACAACGGGAAGCGACGGGTGTCAGTTCCAGGTCATGGAACGGAGCTGATCGAGGTTCAGATTTCCGCCGGAGAGCACCACCGCCACCTTCGATCCGGCTGGGAGCTTCACGAGATTGTGCAGCAGGGCTGCCACTGGCGCCGCGGCCGCGCCTTCGACGACAAGCTTGCAGCGCTCCATCACCCAGACCATCGCGTCGAAGATCTCGCGGTCCGGTAACGCCACGATCTCGTCCACGAAGCGTTGGACGACCGAGAAATTGATCTCGCCCACACGTCTCACGCGCAGGCCATCGATCACGGTTCGGCAGTCAATTGTTTCTAGCTTGCCGGTCGCCATGCTGCGCTGCATCGCCGGTCCGTCGGACGACTCAACGCCAATCACGCGCAGGGCGGGGTTGTGGCTCTTTACCGCCATCGAGACACCCGAGATGAGTCCACCACCGCCGATCGGGACCACGATGGCCTCGACTTCGGGCCAGTCCTCGACGACTTCGAGTCCTAACGTCCCTTGGCCAGCAATGAGCTGCTCATCGTCAAACGGGTGTACGTAAATCAAACCTTCGGTGCGGGCCAGTTCCCTGGCTTTCTCGTTCGCCTCGTCCCAAATGCTGCCGTGCAAGACCACCTCGGCACCGTACCCGCGTGTCGCTGCGACTTTCGATGGGGTCGCATTGGCCGCCATGCAGACCACCGCGCGCATGTCGTGGATTTGCGCGGCAAGCGCCACACCCTGTGCGTGATTGCCGGCCGACGAACACACGACCCCTCTCCGTTTGTCTTCGCCTGACATCAATGCAAACTTGTTGAGCGGTCCGCGAATCTTGTACGAGCCCACACGCTGAAACACTTCGGCTTTCAGCCGGACGTCGTAGCCGGTTCGTTCGTTGAGTTGTCGCGATGAGACCAGCGGCGTGCGCTTGATGTGCTGCGCGATGCGCGCGCGCGCATGTTCGAAGTCTGGACGTGTCAGCGTGAACATGGATCTCCAGATGTTCGCATGCTCGGTATTCGCGAGGTCATTGACCGATGAGCTTTTTGAAATCGGGATCCGCGAGGAGCCCGTCGAAATTCTTGTTCCGCGGCAGCTGACGTTTGTTGGCCGGATTCAGCTCGATGGCACGCCGCAGCGCATCGATCGCCGCTGGCTTGCGACCAGCGCGCAGCTGGATCGACGCGAGCCCCACCCACGCATTGTCGTTCTCCGGCGACAGCACCGTCGCTTTCTCTGCGGCCGCGATCGCCTGCTGGGCGTTGCCATCGGTCATCATGCGGTTGGCTTCGGTCAGCAGCTGACCCGATCGCACCATGTTCAGCAGGCGTCGCAGCTCCACGAGCGGAGCGCGATGATCGTCGACTCGAATGTCGACGACCCGATCGCTGAAGCCGGCAGATCCAGCCAGCGGTCGGACCACCACAACCGCGCCTGATTGCATCCCCCGTGCGTCGCCACCGGCAGCCTGCGCTGCGTCGAGAGCGGCCAGAAGCCGTTCGGGTAGCGGGCCCGATGAACCCTCGAAAAACTTGACCATTGCGTCAACGACGGCTGCGCTCGTGAGGATGTTGCCCTGTGCACAGTAGTTGGCGCCACAGGTGTGTCCCTTCCAATCATTCGCGCCCACCCCGGTCCAGGCGGCCGTGCGACCCTGGGCATCGAGGATGGCTACTTGCCTGTTGTCACGGCCCTCATCGCTGCGCAGCATGAACTCGAGCGCTTGCTGCGGCGCCATCCCTGTCCGCAGCAGCTCCAGCCCGATCGCACCATACATTGGATTGGCGGAAGCCTGATGCGCAATGACCGCGACTCCACCTTTGATTGTCATCGCCCGGTTGCCTGCGGCAAACGCTTTTGACTGGACGCCCATCCCGAGCTCGCCGGTCTCTGGATCGCGGGCGATGATGGAGAACGTGCCCATGTCATCCGGGTCCCACACTTGTCCGTTCAGGTCGGAGTCGGCCGCGAGTCCGACTGCGGCAACCAGCACCGCGAGCCAGCGGAATGTCAGGCCGCATCTCCTGATCATGAGGCGCTCTGCGGCGCGAGAGGATCGTAGACCCCCAGCAGCGCAAACCATTCGGTGCGAGCCGCCAGGCCCTCGAAGATCCGGGTCTCGATGGCGCCTCCGTCATGCGCGACAGTTTCGACGACGAAGCGGTACTCAAACGGTTTGCCTTTGATGGGATGGCCCTCGATCTTCGTCACGCTCAATCCCTTCTCCGCGATGTGCTGCAGCGCTTGCGCCAGCGCCCCCGGTTCGTGGCGCAGCCCGCACGCGACGATCGCCTTGCGCCCGGACTGCGACTTCGGTGCTTGCGCCCGCGACATCAACAGGAGAAACCGCGTCCAGTTTTCGGGCGCGTCTTGAATCCGCTCGGCGAGGATTTCACCTCCATACATCGCGGCTGCGCGCCTCGACGCAATGGCGGCGGCGTGCGGATCACCCGATTCCACCACCAGCCGTACCGCACCCGCCGTATCGAATACCGTCACCGCTTCAACACCGCGATGCGCGCGGAAGAAGTCGGCGCATTGGGCCAAGGCAATCGGATGCGACATGACCCGCCGCAGCCGGTCGCGTTTGGCACCCTTGGCGCCTACCAGGACGTGATCGATGTTGAGCGACGTTTCGCCGGTCACGACGAAGTCATGCGCGAGCAGCAGCTCGTACACGCCAGGGACGGTTCCGGAAACCGCGTTCTCGACAGGGACCACGGCGTGGCTCGCACGAGAATCGACGATGGCGTCGAACGTTTGTTCGAGCGTGGCACAAGGCATCAGCCGCGCGTCGGTACCCAGGAGCGCCTGCGCGGCCTCCTCGCTGTAGGCGCCCGGCGCGCCCTGATACGCGGCGTCGGCGACGGATGTGTAGACGTCAATTTGCTGCATCGATGGAGAACTCCTGCTCAGCCGGGCGGCAAGCCAAGAGATATACTGCTTGAAGGCGGCGCTCCTTTGAACTGGAAACTGATCACTGGGAAACTGATTCGTCGATCCACTTGCCCACCTCTATGAAACGTGGCCTCGGCCTGGTCGTTTTCCTTCTGCTCGCGGCGGCGGTCGTGTCGATCGCGGGTCTGTCCCTTCTGTACGTCGTCGTGGGCCCGCGCGTCCCGCGTGTCGCCGACAAGTCCACCCTCGTGCTGCGCCCGGGGGGTGAGATCTTCGAAATCGTTCCCGACGATGTGCTCCAGTTCGTGAGCCGAGCCGAATCGCGCACGCTCCGTGGATACGTGGAGACCCTCCGCAAGGCCAAACTCGACACGCGAGTGACGGGCGTCCTGCTGGCCCCGCGTGCCCTCAGCTCGCCGTTCTGGGGCAAGGTGCAAGAGCTGCGTGAGGCCGTCGTCGACTTCAAGACCTCTGGGAAGCCGGTTTATGCCTTCCTCGAATATGGCGGCGACCGCGAATACTACCTGGCGACCGCGGCCGACAAAGTGTTTCTGCTCCCGACCTCGACGCTCGATCTGACCGGTGTCGCAACATACGAAGTGTTTCTACGTGGGACGCTCGATTGGGTGGGCGCGTATCCGGATCTGCTCCACATCGGCGACTACAAGACCGCGATCAATGTGTTCACCGAGAAGACATTCACGCCGGCGCACAAGGAAATGAGCGCAGCGCTCAACCGCGACCAGTTCGATCAACTCGTGCGCGCGATTGCCGATGGGCGTCACAAAAGTGAAGGCGACGTGCGAGCGGCTATCGACGAGGGTCCGCTTCTTCCCGAGGACGCCTTGCGGCACGGGTTGGTCGATGACCTCGCGTACGAAGACGAGCTCGACGATCTTGTGAAAGATGTGGGCGCTCCGGGCACGCTCACGGTGGTCGAAAACGAAGATTACGGTCGTGTGAGCTGGGACTCGCTCGGCGTGCGGCGTCGCAGCAGAATCGCCGTGCTGCATGCGGTGGGGGCTATCACGCTCGGGCGCAGCGGCTTCGATCCCATCAACGGCCCCGTCATGGGATCGGATTCCATCGTCGAATTCATCCGCGAGATTCGAGCGGACTCTTCGATTCGCGCGATTGTCCTTCGCATCGACAGCCCTGGTGGCGCCTCGACGGCATCCGATGTGATCTGGCGCGAGTTGATGATCACGAAGAACGACGCCCACAAGCGGCCGATCGTGGTTTCGATGTCCGATCTGGCAGCGTCAGGCGGCTACTACATCGCCATGGCGGGTGACGTGCTCGTGGCGCAGCCGGGCAGTCTGACAGGCTCCATCGGCATCTACAGCGGCAAGTTCGTGACCGGCGGAACCTTCGATAAGTTCGGGGCCAACATCGAGACGACCAGCGACGGACGCCACGCCGAGATCTACTCGCCGGATCGCCGGTTCAGCGATGAAGAGCGCGCAAAGGTCCTGGAATCGATGCAGGCCTTCTACGATCAGTTCGTCGAGAAGGTGGCCGAGGCGCGCCAGACTTCACCGGAGAAGGTCGATCAGATCGCGCAAGGTCGTGTGTGGACGGGCCAGCAGGCGCGTCAGGTGGGGTTGGTCGATCAGCTGGGTGGCCTGCAAGTGGCCGTGGCCGTGGCCAAGCAGCGCGCCCGCATCGCTGCCGAGGAAGAAGTGGAGCTGGTCGTCTATCCGCCGCGCCGCAGTTTTTATGAAGTGTTGAGCGATCAGTTCGATCAGCCAAACTCTCAGAACACAGCAGAATCGATCATGACGCTGCTGGGTCCCCGCGATCGGCGAATCCTCGGCGCGCTGCTGGCTCCCTCCCGCCTGTTTCGATCAGGCGAGGTCCTGGCGCACATGCCGTACGTGTTCTTGCGGTAGTCACCGGCCCGGGATGAGCGGCGCGGGGGCCCCGGCAGGGACGGGCCCGACAGCACGCGCCAGTGTTTCCTGGTTAATCGCAATCTTCAGGCTTTCCTTCGCCTTGACCATATAGCCGCTGAAGAAGCGGTCTCGTCGTTGGTTCACCAGCTCTTCCCGCGTCTGGTCCATCCCTGCGGCAATTTGCGCGTCGGTAACGCCTTCCTTTTCGGCGACCCGCACGATCGCCGTTCCCTGGGGCGTCGAGATGGGATCGCTCACTGCACCCACCGGCAGCGGGAACACGACGCTGTCAATCTGCGGGCTCACGCCGATGTCGGGAAGCGGCGCTCCTCGGGCAATCAACTCGGTGGGTTTGACTTCCAGGCCGGCCTTTTTTGCTGCCGCGGCAAAGTCGCCGGCGCCCTTGAGCATGGCAGCAATCTCGGTTGCCTTGGTCTTGGCAATTTCCGCGGCGCGCTCGCGAATGAGATCCTCGCGGACGCGGTCCCGGACTTCAGCCACTTGGGGGAGGTACGGGTCCTGCTTCTGCGTGACGGTTGCGAAGACCCACCCACGCGAGACACGCAGCGCCGGGCTCACGGCGCCATCCGCGAGCTGAAAGGCCTGCGCAGACACCTCCGGCGACGGCCCGAGCCCGTCGATGGGCTCGTCGCGCAGAAACAACCCTGTGTCCTGTACGTGGAATCCCCGTTCCTTCGCGATGCGATCCATGTCCGCCGCGGTCTTCATCTGCGGCTCGACGGTCTTGGCGGTCTGCTCGGCCTGTTGCTGCGCCTTCTGCATTTTCAACTGATCTTCGATCTCCGTGCGAAGTTCCGCCAGCGGGCGCGTCGCCGCGTCACGACGTTCGACGAGCTTGATGATGTGGAACCCAAACGATGTCTTGACGAGCTCGCTGACCTCGCCGGGCTTCATGGTAAACGCCGCCTGTTCGAATTCCGGCACCATCGAGCCGCGGCCGAAATAATCAAGGTCCCCGCCGTTCGCGCTGTTGGTGTCGTCCTCTGAGTACTGTTTGGCGAGCGCCGCGAAGTCTTCACCGGCCTTGACACGCTTGAGGATCTCTTCAGCTTGCGTACGCACCGCCGCTTCGTCCTTGCCCTCGGTCTTCAGCAGGATGTGGCTCGCGCGCACCTGTTCCGGGGTCGAGTACTGCGATTGATTCTGTTTGTAGAAAGCCTCGATCTCAGCTTCGGGAACCGTCGTCTGTTGGCGAATCTGATCGACGTCGACGAGGGCGTACCGAATCTTGCGCTTCTCGGCAATGCGATACGTCTCCTTATGTTTCTCGAAATGTGCGGTGACATCCGCGTCGTTCACCGTGACCTGACTGCGAAAGGCATCGGGCGTCAGCGGGACGACCTCGAGCTTCACCTTCTCGTTGCGACGTCGATACTCTTCCGCCACCTCGGGATCGCCGACCGACATCCATCCGGTCACGGCGCTTCGCAGTTTTGCCACCAGAATCGCTTGACGCAAGTTGTCCTCGAACTCGCTCGTGGTCATGGGCGGGTTGTTGTACTGCAGCAATTGGCGATACCGCGCCTCGCCGATGAATCGCCCGTTCTCCTGAAACGCGGGAATCGCGAGAATGCGCTCGCGGATCTCGACGTCGCTTACCGAAATTCCCTGGCGCCGCGCTTCGGCGGCCATTGCTTGCTCGTCCACGAGTTGTTGGAGAATCTGCTGCTCAATGCCGAGCTGGCGCAGCAACTGCTCGCTCATCTGGGCGCCATACGCATTGCGATATGCCTGCAGTTGCGCGGAATATCGCCGCTGAAAGTCGCGGACCGTGATCTCAGCTCCCTCGACTTCGGCCAGCACTTCTCTGGGCGCCGCACCGGTATTGGTGGACAGGAAATCGGGGATGTAGAACACCACGAAGGTCAGGACGACGAGCGCGAGGCTCCATTTGAGCCAGCCTTTGTGGCGCCGCATCCGGTCGAGCATTGTCATAACTTTGTCCTGATGGGAAACATAGATCGTAACATGAGCTTCCCTTCGAGGGCTTCCCTAGCGCTGAAGCCGACGGTTCTTCAGCGGAGTTCCAGATTAAGGTTCAAGAGTGGGTCAGAGGGGGTGGAGGTGGAAGCCCCTTTAAAGCGGCGCTTCGTCACGGGCCCCTGTGAGGACCGACCCCCGTGCGGAACCCCCGTGATATATTTGACTTTTAAAGACTTGCGGCGGTGAGACCCGGCAGCTCAGGCGGTCTGGGACCGGCTGGAAGTCGAGTAACCGATGCCACCCGCTCCGGGTGTCCGCCCCGACCTCGCGACCCGCCTCCGTCTGACCCAGCGTGCATTAAAGGGCCGTCTCGGGAAACCCGAAACTCATTTAGCGGTGTTGCGTGCCGCCCACGAAACGCGGGATCCGCTGCGGATTGGCGATCTTCTCGCGGACCGGGCCGCCGATTGGCTCAAGGCAGTTTCGTGCGCCGTGCTCGCGACCGACCACAATGGGCAGCTGGTCCCGTTGGCCGGCCGTGGGTTGAGCCCGCAATTGTCCGAAGCGGCCATCGAGGTTGCCCGCTGGGTTCTGTCCCATGGGCGCCAGTTTGCTGCCGCGGATTTGCGTCGGGATGCCAGAATTCGAGGGGTTTGTGGGGCGGTGCTGGCTGTGCCCCTGCGCTGCCGGTCGCGAACGGTGGCGGCGTTGGTCGTGCTCGAGCGGGCAGCCGCCCCCGTCGAGCCTCGGTTGGGGGCCGTTGTCGAGGACTTGCTCACATCAGTGCTGGAAGGTGCCGCGATTGCGCTTGATAATGCGTTAGCGCTCCGGCGTGCGGAGGAGCTGTCGGTCACCGATGATCTGACGCACCTTTACAACTCGCGGTATCTGGATCAATCGCTGCGACGCGAGGTCAAACGTGCGACGCGAAGCAGCCGGCCGCTGTCGCTGCTGTTCATCGATCTCGACGGGTTTAAGAGTGTCAACGATGTGCACGGCCACCAGGCGGGAAGTCGCGCACTCGTTGAAGCGGGACACGTGATTCGTGGCTCGGCGCGAGAAACCGACGTCGTCGCGAGATTTGGCGGCGACGAGTTTTCGTTGATTTTGCCGGACACCGGCTTGGACGGTGCCGTAGCCGTGGGCGAGCGCGTCCGTGAGCGAATTGCGGCTCACGCGTTTCTCTCGGCCGAGTCGCTGGACATTCGGCTCACGGTGTCGGTAGGCGTGGCGACGCTGCCAGATGTCGCGAAGTCCGCCGACGAGCTTGTCAAGGCGGCCGACAAGGCAATGTATCGGGTCAAGGGATCCGGAAAGAACGGCGTGTTAGTTGCGCGCGGCGACGACGCCGCGGACTGAAAGGACGTCACTTGGGACTAGGCTCGTTTTTGTCGTTTCTGTCGACCGACCTGGCGATCGACCTTGGCACGGCCAATACCTGTGTGTATGCCAAGGGTCGCGGCATCGTGGTCAATGAACCGTCGATCGTGGCCGTTAACAAGGTCAACGGCCGCGTCGAAGCTGTCGGCAGGGAGGCGAAAGAGATGCTCGGGCGGACCCCGGGCAACATCGTCGCTATCAAGCCGATGAAAGACGGCGTCATCGCCGACTTCGATGTGACCGAAAAGATGCTGACCTACTTCATCAAAAAGGCACACAACGGCAACGTCTGGGTGCGTCCGCGCATCATCATCGGTGTGCCGTCTGAAATCACTCAGGTCGAGAAGCGTGCGGTCAAGGACAGTGCCTATCGCGCCAAGGCGAGCGAGGTCCACCTGGTCGAAGAGGCCATGGCGGCGGCCATTGGCGCAGGTCTCCCGATTACGGAGCCGGCCGGCAGCATGGTCGTGGACATCGGCGGCGGCACGACGGACATCGCCGTGATCTCGCTCGCGGGGATCGTCTACAGCAAGGCCGTGCGTGTCGCCGGCAACGAGATGGATGAAGCGATCATCCAGTACATCAAGAAAACTTATAACCTTCTCATCGGCGAGCGCACGTCCGAGGCGATCAAGATGGAGCTGGGCTCCGCTTACCCCGTCGAGGACCGTATCACCATGGAGATCAAGGGCCGTCACCTCATTGAAGGCGTCCCGAAGACCATCACCATCACCGACGAGGAGATTCGCGAGTCGCTGGCGGAAACGGTGAACGTGATTGTCGACGCGGTCCGCGTGGCGCTCGAACGCACGCCGCCGGAGCTCTCTGCGGACATCGTCGATCGGGGTATCGTGCTCACCGGCGGCGGGTCGTTGTTGCGCAACCTCGATAAGCGCCTCCGCGAAGAAACAGGCCTGCCGGTAACCATGGCCGAGGATCCCCTCTCCTCGGTGGTGCTGGGGGCCGGAAAAATGCTCTCGGACTTCGATCTGCTGAGGAAGATCGCGATTGATTGACGGGTGCTGCTGAGCGCGTGCTTTCGCGCTTGCCGATGCTGTCATGTCTCCGACACAACTGTCCCAACGACCGCTGATCGTGCTTGCGGGCGCCATCGTGTTCCAGGTCATTCTGATCTCGGCGCAGGTCAGCACGACCGCGGGGATTCCAGTGATCCAGATTGTCACCTTTGGCGTGTTCGCGGAAATACAGCGCGGGACAATGAAAAGCATCGACAGCGTGCGTGGCGTGTGGAGCGGGTATTTCGCGCTGCGCGATGCGCAGGTCGAAAACGAGAACCTGAAGCGCGAACTGCAGACGCTGCAAGTTCGCCTGCAGGAAGAGCGAGCCCAGGCGCGACAGACCGACAGCCTGCGTCAATTGCTCGAACTTCGCGAGCGCGCACGGCTGGAAACGGTCGCGGCCGAAGTGATTGCAGGCCCCGCCACGATCGAATTCCGTGACATGACCATCGACAAAGGCCACACCGACGGAGTCAAGCAGGACATGGCCGTCATCTCGCCAGCGGGCGTCGTGGGCCGCGTGATCCTGCCCAGCCCCCGCGCCTCGCGCGTGCAAATGCTGATCGATCGCAATGCCGCGGCGGGCGCAATGATCGAGCGCACACGCGCACAGGGCATCGTGCTCGGCCAGGGAGAGGCCCTCCGCATGGAGTATGTCCCGGGCACGGCAGACGTGAAGCAGGGCGATCTCGTGGTCACCTCGGGGATCGACAAGATTTATCCGAAGGGCTTTGTCATCGGGTCGGTTGAGGCGATCAATCGGGGTCCAGGGTCGTATCACGAAATCACCGTCCGTCCGGCCGTTGACTTCTCGAAGCTCGAGGAGGTGCTGGTGGTGACCACGCCACCGCCAGCGATCACTGCGGAGAAAATCGCGGCTGAGGCCGCGGCGCTCGAAGCGCAGCAGAAAGCGGCGGCGCAGGCGGCTGCGTTGAACGCCTCGCCCACCAACGCGACTCCGCCGACCGCCGCGCCCCGCAAGACCACCAACGCGACTCCGCCGGGCGCCACGCCTCGCAAGCTCGCACCGCGAAACGCCACCCCGCGTAACGCCACCCCCCGTAACGCCACCCCGCGTAACCCCAGGCCGAGTAACGCCACGCCGGGGAACGCCACGCCGGGGAACGCCACGCCGGGGAACGCCACTGGGGAGGGTGTCCTTCCCTCGCAGGGTCCGCGCGAGTGAGGGTCGCAGCAGCCCTGGCGGCCATTGCTGCTGCCCTGGCACTCCAGACCACGCTGGCGAGTCTCGTGATTCGAGGGACCGCTGCGCTCGATCTCGTCTTGATTGTCGTCGTCTACCTCGCCTTGATCTCAGGTCCGGTCAAAGGACTCCTTCTGGGGAGCGCCGCCGGACTGATTCAGGACTCCCTGTCGAGCGGCATCATCGGAATCGGAGGTCTGGCCAAAACGGTGGTCGGCTTCGTCGCCGGAATGCTGGGAACGCAGTTCATCCTGACAGCACCGCTCTCACGCTTTGTCATGTTCGTTCTCGCGACCATCCTGCACGCTGCCATCTTCATGGGCCTCTATGTCCTGTTGGACGTGCGCCAGTTTGACTCTCCCTACACGGCGGTCCTGAGCCAGGCGGTTGGAAATGGGTTTCTGGGAGTCCTGGGGGCGCAAGCCGTTGAATTACTGCCGGGAATCCGCGCTCGCCGCCGTGACAGACGGCTGAGCCGACATTAGGGTAAACTCCTGACAGGGAAAGCTTTGGCCCACGGCTCGCAGCCCACGGTCCACCGGAGAACCCGAAACCGTAGGCGGTAGACCGTCGGCCTCCAGTATCGCTAATGGCTATCGCCGAAGACAAACGACGTCTCGCAACACGCGTCACGGCCATCCAGGTCGTGGTCCTGATCGGATTCGTCCTGCTGGTGGGCGGCTTCTGGTTTTTCCAGATTGCCCAGCACGTCAAGTTCAAGGAAATGGCGGAGAGCAACCACCAGCGGATACTGCCGCTGCGTGCGCCCCGCGGGATCATCTTCGATCGGCATGGCCGCGTAGTTGTCGAAAACCGCGATTCCAAAAACATTTCGATCCTTCGCGAGCACAGCAAGAATCTCGAACGTACCATTTCACTGCTCGCCGAGTTGACGGGTGTAAGCGCCGTAGAAATCCGCGAGGTCATCGCCCGTCATCGGCATGAGCCTTCGTATCGCCCGGTCGTCGTGATCAACGACGCGACGCTCGACCAGGTGGCGGCCGTCCAGGCCCGCCGCCTTGATCACGAGCTGCCAGAGGTCGTCGTCCAGGAAGTGCCAACGCGTCAGTACCCCCCGGAATCGCTTGCTGCGCACCTGCTTGGCTATGTGGGCGAGGCGAATGAACTGCAAATGACCGAGGGCGGTTTTTCGCTCGGCGCGATCGTGGGGCAGACGGGCGTCGAAAAAAACTACAACGGCATGCTGATGGGGAAAGACGGTGCCCGTAAGGTCGTCGTCAACAGCATGGGACGGGAGATTTCCGATCTCGGAGAGATTGATCCCATCGAAGGCCGGCGGGTGAAGCTGACGCTCGACCTATCGATGCAGAAGGCCGCGGAAGAGGGGTTCCACGCGCTCGGCTACTGGGGCTCGGCTATCGTGCTCGATCCCCGGACCGGCGACGTGCTCACGCTGGCGAGCCTGCCCGCCTACGATCCCAATGCGTTCGCGGGCGGCATCGATCGCGCGGCGTACCAGGCACTCGTCAACGACAAGCTGCGGCCTCTTCAAAATCGCGCGATTCAGGGACGATATTCTCCCGGCTCTACCTTCAAGCTTGTCGTTGCCACCGCTGCGCTCGAGGAAAGACTCATTACCCCATCCTTCCGCGCGTTCTGTCCGGGTGGCGCGACATTCTACGGCCGCTACTTCCAGTGCCATCTCGCGGGGGGCCACGGCAGCGTAGATCTGCGACACGCGATCGAAAAGTCCTGCAACGTGTATTTCTATACCCTCGGCAACATGCTCGGCGTCGATCGCATCCACAAGTGGGCTGTGAACCTTGGTCTTGCAGGCAAGAGTGGCATCGATCTGCCTAACGAGCAGGAAAGCCTGGTGCCCTCGTCCGAGTGGAAGAAGCAGCAGACGGGTGAGCGTTGGTACCCCGGGGAAACCATCTCGGTCGCGATTGGTCAAGGACAGAATTCGGTCACGCCGATGGGGCTGGCTGTGATGATGTCCACACTGGCGAATGGCGGAACCCGTCACGTGCCGCGCCTCGTGAAAGAGGTTGACGACGGCAGCGGATGGCGAGCGGTACCACCCCCGGCAAATCCCTTCAAGCCGTTTTTGTTCAAACCCGACACGATCAAGTCCATTCACGATGGTCTGTGGATGGCCGTGAATCAAGCCGGTACTGCAATTCGTGGGCGCATCGCTGGCCGCGATGTCGCCGGGAAGACGGGAACAGCGCAGGTGATTTCTCTCCAGGGCCGAGAACGCGCCCGAGGGAGTGGAAAGGATTTGCGCGACCATGGGTGGTTCGTGTTCATGGTCCCGCGCGACAATCCCGAGCTTGCCGGCGTGGTCTTCGCCGAACACAGCGAGCACGGGTACTTTGCGGCACCGATTGCCCGACATGTGATCCAAACGTATTACGCCGAAAAGGAAGGCCGGCCGCTGCCTGCATTCGAGCCGCTCGGCGGGCTCGCCCCCGGGGCCCCCGCCCGCCCAACCGCGACTGCGATCGCCTCGAACGACCCGGCACCACGGGGTGGGCCCGGCCGGTAACCGTCGAATGCTCGAGCGTCGTCTGTACTTCCACATCGACTGGCTGCTGATCGCCGCCGTCGTCGCGCTCTGCGGCGTAGGACTGGCGATGATCTACAGCACCACCGGTGGTCCCAGCGGCGTCTACTGGACGCAGATGTATGCCGTCGCGCTCGGACTGCTGGTGATGACGGCCGCGTTGGTCGTGGATTACCGGACGCTTGCGGACAAATCGCACCTGCTGTACCTCGCCATCATCGGCCTGCTCGTGTTCGTGATGTTTTTTGGCGCGGTTCGCGGTGGGTCGCGGCGATGGATCGACCTTGGAGTGTTCAATCTGCAGCCCTCGGAGTTTGCGAAGGCCACCTTGGCGCTCGTCCTGGCGAAGTTGCTCGGCGACAGCCGTCGCCACGTGCTGACGAATAACGAGCTGTTCATCGCAGTCGTCCTGACTGCGATCCCGGTTTTGTTCATTTCGCGACAGCCGGACCTTGGAACAGCGGTCACGCTGCTGCCGATTCTGCTGGTCATCACCTTCGCGGCGGGGCTGCCGGTCAAGTATCTAGCAGCACTCGCGATTGCCGGTGCCATCTCGGCGCCATTCGCCTGGCAATTTGCGCTGCAGGATTATCAGCGCGAACGTATCGAAACGTTTCTGGATCCCGAACAGGATGCGCGCGGGGCCGGCTATCAGCAAATTCAAGCGCGCATCACAGTGGGGTCCGGCGGACTCTGGGGAAAAGGATTTCGGCGGGGGACGCAGGGTCAGCTGCGGTTTCTGCCCGTGGCGCACAACGACTTCATCTTCTCGGTACTGGCCGAGGAGCAGGGCTTCGCTGGCGTCATCGTCGTGCTGGGGTTGTATCTATTCGTGATTATGAGGGCGCTCGAGGCGGCCAAACTGGCTAAGGACCGCCTTGGCGCGTATCTGGTTCTGGGCGTGTTGGCAACCTTCACGTTCCAGGTCATCTATAACATCACCATGTCGGCGGGACTTGCGCCGGTCAAGGGATTGACGTTGCCACTCATGAGTTACGGCGGGTCATCCATGATCGCGACGCTGGCCGGCTTCGGCCTCATCCTCAACGTGAGGATGCGTCGATTCACAAACTGACGCTGCCCCGTACGGCGCACGGAAGCACGGAATCACGGAAGCCAAATAATTCTGTGCTTCCGCGTTTCCGCGCAACGTACGTGAGAAGCGTTGAGCTTCCAGATGAACAAAGAAATGATCATTTCCTCGAATGGCCACGAGACGCGCGTGGCGATTCTCGAGGACGACCTCGTCGCGGAAATCTTCGTCGAACGCGAACGCAACCGTGGGGTCGCAGGCAATGTCTACAAAGGGCGCGTGTCGAAAGTGCTGCCCGGCATGCAGTCGGCATTCGTGGACATCGGCCTCGAGCGTGACGGCTTCTTGTATGTCTCGGACGTGATCAGCTCGGCTGATTTGTTTGACGAGGAAGATGACGATGAGGCGCCCGGTCGCGGGCCCGCAACTTCGGACGCGTCCGGGCGGGCCGATGGGCGCGGAGGACGGCCAGGAGGACGAAGCGGACCGGGTCGTTCCGAGCGGACCGAGGCGCGCGAGAGAGTCGAGGAAGCGCGCATCGAAGACCTGCTGAAAGAAGGGCAGGAGATTCTGGTCCAGGTCGCCAAGGAACCGCTTGGCACCAAAGGGGCCCGGCTCACATCGCATGTCACCCTGCCAGGGCGATTCCTCGTCTTCATGCCGACCGTCGATCACATCGGCATCTCGCGCAAGATCGCGAGCCGTGAAGAACGGGGCCGGCTTCGCGGCATCGTCCGCGAATTTCGCGAAGAGCATTCCTTCAGCGGCGGCGTCATCGTGCGGACGGCAGCCGAGGAGCGGTCCAAGGACGATATCCTTGCCGACCTGCAGTATTTCTATCGAATCTGGACGGACATGCGGCAGAAGATGGAGACGCACCGCGCGCCCGCCGTTGTCTATCAGGAACCGAGCCTCGTCGCCAAGCTCTTGCGCGATCTGCTGACCGACGATTACACCGCCATTCGAATCGACCACGCACCAGAACATCAACGCATCGTCGAATTCGTCGCGCGCATCATGCCCGCGCTGTCCCCGCGCGTAAAGCTGTACGACAAGGACTACCCGATCTTCGAGGAATACGGTGTCCAGGCTGAACTCGACAAGGCGCTGCGCAGCAAGGTCTGGTTGAAGTCCGGAGGCTCGATCGTCATCAATCAAACCGAAGCCTTGGTCGCCATCGACGTCAACACGGGCCGCTACGTCGGCAAAAAGACGGCAGGGCGGCTCGAGGACACGATCCTGAAGACCAATCTCGAAGCGGTCAAAGAAATCGTCAGGCAGATCCGGCTGAGAGACCTCGGCGGGATCATCGTGCTCGACTTCATCGATATGGAGGAGAAGAAGAACCGTCAAAAGGTGTTTCAGACGGTCGAGCAGGAGTTGCGCAAGGATCGTGCGCCTTCAAAGCCGTTGCAGGTTTCTGATTTTGGTCTCGTCATCATCACGCGGAAGCGCGTGAAGCAGAGTCTCGAGCGCGTGCTGACCGAGCCGTGCCCGTACTGTTCGGGCGCTGGAACGATCAAATCGAGCTCGACGATCTGTTACGAGATCCTGTCCGAGGTCAAGAAAGTAGGGTCAGATATGGATGGCCCCGGTGTTCTCCTGCGGGTCAACCCCGATATTGCGCGCGCGCTCAAGGAAGAAGAGCGCAATGTGTTGAAGGACTTGAAACACATGCTCGGCAAGGACGTCATCGTCAAGCCCGACGTGCACTTGCACCATGAGCAGTTTGACGTGATGTCGATTGGCGGGTAGCGCGCTTCGCGCGAACGCCGTCGGTCCCCGGTCTCCAGCCTCCGGTTATTACCCAGATTCTCCGTGGGCCGCAGACGGTGGACCGTAGGCCGCTTTTATGCCCCCGCCGCCGGCAGATGCAGGAGGTAGTGAGTCCCCGCGCGTGCAATCCAGATGCGGAGGTACTCGCCACCCTTCAACATCTCGACTCGCGAGCCGTTGCGGCCGACATGGCCTGGCATATCCGGTCCCGGTTGAGTCGTAGCCACCTCATCCGCCGGGACGATGCTTACTACTTCGCGACCCTTGACTTGACCACCCTGGACAAATTCGACCCAGCGGTTGAGATCAGGTTTCTGCCCGGGCACTGTGGGTTGGGCGCTCTGTGCGGTCAGGCGTAGGGTGTAGCGCCCACGCGGGAGCGGCTTGCCATCAGCCGTCACCGGCCTTGGAATCGTGATCGTGCCAAGCGCCACATCGCCAGTGGGCACCACTTCAGCGCGCGCCGCCGGCTTTTGTTGAGCCAGTGCCGCTCCGCTGCCTGCGAGCAACAAGCCCGACAGGATTCCGACGAGCCACGTGTGCTTCATCCGAGTCCTCCTCACAAAAAGCCTCCACTGCATTATAGCTGCTCATGGAAGCAAACGGCAGACCACTGGCGTGGTAGTGCTACTGCTCAGCCACCTCGGCAATTTGTGATTTGGTGATTTTGGGGATTTGGCGATTTTGTTTGGTGATTGGGGTCATTGGGTGATTGCTGATTGAGCGCCTTGCGATTGAGTGATTAGGCACGCAGCGATGGGCGAGTCCCCAATCGCTCAATCGCCAGTTTCAAATCACCAAATGACAAATCACGAAATGAACTCAACAAAGTACAAATCACCAATCACTAAATGTCAGGCCCGTCACTTCTTCGTAATTACCACCGTGCCGGAGAAGCTCCGTACCGACAGGATAGCGCTCGCGTCGCCAAAGGTGCCGCGCACGGCGCGGTTCGAGATGCCGCGACTGGACCCACGGTTCCGGCCGTCATCGCGCGGAGTTGTCCGCAGCGTGATCGGGAAGTCGGAGCGAATGCTGCCGCTGAATGTGCTCGCGTCGAGCTCGAAGCCGGTGTCGCTGGCGAGTGCGATACGGACGTCGCCGGAATGCGCATGGAATTCATAGCGGCCACCGCGCGCGAGACTGCCATCGAACACGATGTCGCCGTTGACGGTCTTGGCTTGAAGCCGTTCGACCTGCAGGTTTGACAACTCGACGCCGCCGCTGACGCTGCCGGCCTCGAGGGAACGGACCTTGAGCGCCGTGGCGATGACCGTCCCGCTGACCGTTGACAACATGAGAGTGGTCGGCGAGCCGATGTCTCGCGCCCGTACGTCGCCTGACACGGCTTTTGCGATAGCGAGGTTTGGCGTGGCCACGACCTCGACGTCCCCGCTCACGGTTTCGGCGCGAACCTCTCCGCGGACGCCGTTGACTGACACGTCGCCCGACACGGTCTTGAGCGCCACTGTCGCCGTGACGGGCACCGTGATGGTGTAGTCAACGTTCGACGACATCGAGCGGTTGCCCGTGCTGCGGGGATAGATGGTCCGAACCTCGAGGCGACTGCCGACCTGCGAGACCTCGATGCGCAGCAGCGCCAGCAGCCGCTTGGCTTCTTCGGGATCGCGGTGCCGCACGCGCTTGATCGCTTCGACACGAATTTCATTGGTGCGGCCGGTAATCACCCGCACGTCGCCCGCGATGTGCGTCAAATCGAGGGACCCGTCGGCGCCGACTTTGTAGGTCTCCGCGAAACGCTCGGTTTGTTCGGGTCCCTGACGTGATTCCTGGAAGCGCTCGAGCCACGCCACGCGGGGGTTTTCGTCCATGCCCGCGGACTTGGTGACGGCCGCCGCCGCCGGCGTGACACCAACAAGCAACGCTGTCATCACAGAAAGAGTACCGAGATCGGATCATGCTATTGATTCAGCCCTTGAATAAGGCGTCCAGCTTCGGCCTGATTGCCCTTACGCATTTCGTTGATGAGCTCGACGGTTTGCTGCAGGAGCACCACTTTTGATCGCATCGCGTCGAACAGACTTTCCTGCGCATCCTGGCTGGCCGGCTGCGCCTTGAGGGCCGCGCGGCTTTCGCCAATCGCCTGATCGATGACCTGAAGGTTTTTCTGCAGAACGCCGGCGAGCTGCGGATCGAGCGCGCCGCTGTCGCTGCGGGCGATTTGCTCCAGATCGCGAATCGCCTTGTCGTAGTGGCCGGCAGCGGCTTCCAGTTCCTGTACGACAGAGGCCACAGGGTCTCCGGTCGACTCGACGGCATCGGCCTGGTCCTCGACGTGGCGTGTGTCGGTTCGAAGCAGCGGGTAGATCCCGGCCATGGTCGCGATGACCAGCGCGGCCGCCGCGGCCCAGCCAGCCCACGCCGCGCGCGACGCTGGCCACGCGAGCAGGCGACCGCGCGCCACAGGAAGGGCTTCGGTTGCGAGGCGAACGCGAAGGGCCGCGAGCACATGAGGGTGCGGCTCATGACGATCGAGCGTGAACGACGCCGCTTGAATCGTTCGGAGGTCCGCGACGAGCGCGCGACACGCGGCACAGCCTTCGACGTGCCGCTCGAGGGCCCGCTCCGAGGCGGGATCGAGCGCCCCATCGATCGACTGCGCGATCGCGTCACTGTAATCGCTGCAACTCATCAGGTGCTCACCTGCGGTTGGGTCAGATACGCTCTGATTCGCAACCGCGCCTTGTGCACTTGCGACTTCGACGTGCCTTCCGAGATCCCCAGAATCGTCCCGACTTCCTGATGCGCGAATCCCTCGACGTCGTGCAGCAGGAAGGCCGCCCGGCATGCCGGCGGGAGATGTCCGATCGCTCGCTCGAGATCGATCCGGCTCACCGCGCCGAGCGCCGACTTGGTCACGGGCACATGTGCCGCTTCGTCATCGAGCGAGTCGGTTTGATGTCCCATGCGCGCCTGGCGACTTCGCAACACGTCCAGGCAGTGATTCATCGCCAGCCGATACAGCCATGTGCCCAGCGACGACTCGCCACGGAAGCTTCCCAATTTCCGGTACGCCAGGAGAAAGATGTCCTGCAGCAGGTCTTCGGCGTCGTTTGCCGTGCCCGCCATCCGATACGCCAGATTGTAGAGGCGGGTGGCGTGCTGCTGATACAGCTCCTCGAATGCTGTCCCATCCCCGGACCGAATACGTCCAGCCAGGTCCAGGTCGGCGCTTCTCACGTCTCCTGTTGGCTTAGACGGGGACATGGGCAAGGGGGTTGATTGGGTCAGACCGGCCGACATCTCGTGTCAGATCTACACCTTAGGGAGATACGGGCACGAGGGCGGTCGAGTTCGTGTATTGGACGGATGAAAACGGAAAATGGACGTGCCGCTACCCGTTACGACACCAACTCGCCAGTCAGGGCCATCGCACGTTGTCGAAATTCTTCACCCGCGTGCGTGTCACGGTCAGCCCTTCGGCCACCAGCAATGACCGCTTGAGGCCAGGGCTGCCGTATCCTCCGAGCCGGCCGCCCGCGGCGATTACCCGATGGTAGGGGAGGCCAGGCGCACGCCCCTGCTGCATGATGTTTCCCACCGCGCGAGCTGCGCCTGGACGACCGGCGAGTCGGGCGACTTCGCCATACGTGGTAACACGTCCGACGGGAATGCGGCGCACGACCGAATGAACCCGGCGGGTGAACGCCGTCTCTCGAGCATCGCGGCTCTTCACGCGCGTGTCATCAACGCGCCAATCCAATACCACGGAGCGTGGTGCGCGGCTGAATGAGACCTGCACCGTATTCCGGGTCGGCTCCCGGGGGCCCAAGGTCTCTTGCAAACTGCTTCATTGCGGCCTCGACCGCCGCAGGACTGGTCATGCCCTGCTGCATCAGCAGCGCCGCAAAGCCCGCCACATGTGGCGTCGCCATCGACGTCCCTTGGAAGAATTCGTACTCGAAGACATCCATCCGCGGGGCACGATACGTCGACGATCCACCCGAGTATGTGTGGAGCAGATCTTGATCGATGGTCTGCTGTAGCACGAAGGCCGCCGGAATTTCGACAATGTCGAAACTCGCCCAAGAAGGCTGCTCCTGTGTCCGGGCAAACACGGCACGCATTGCGGAACTAATGGCGATTGCTCTGCTCCTGCTCGGAATTTCACAATTACGGAGCCCGGCGCGAATGTGTGGTGCGGTCTCGTGCCGTCGGCGCGTTGGACGAATGGTAACAACTGCGCCGCGAGTCCACCGGGCTCCACTGGCGGGCCCTGGTCGCGAAGGCCGCGGTCGATGCCCGCAAGCGCCGCGTCCGGTAACTGCAACTTGATCGCACCCTGAACCTCGTCTTGTGTCCGGCCGGGAGTCACCATCAAAATGGCGCAGGCGAGAAGAGCAAGTCCGATGCGCGCCATGAAGGGCGTCGAACCAGAGTTTATAGGTTGTCTATCGGTTGATCTGACCGGAGTGCCCAGGCTTATTCGCTCCATGCCGATGGTGCTAACGCAGAGCAGCCTTCAAAGCATTTCCATCAGTGGCGGGCAGTCCAAGCCCAATGATCGATGCCAACGTCGGTGCAATGTCGGCAGGGGATGCGTCGGTCGTAAAGCGACCAGCCTTGAAGGGCGCGCCCATGAAGACGACCGGCACTCGTCGATCGTAGTCGTGCGGCGTGCCATGACTGGCCGCCGACGAATTCCCGTTGACCCATTGCGGTTTCAACAGGTACAGGAACTCGCCGCTTTCCGCCGGATAGTAACTAAGGGCAGCGGCACGCTCGATCGGATCCGCGCTCTGGCGCTTTTGCTCGAGTCCGCGGCCTGCCATCACGCGAAGCACGCCATCGATCTTCGACACGGCATCGACAATGGGCTGCGCCGCATCCGGCCTCTTCTCGACGAGCGTGCGCGTGGCCGGCGTAAAGTAGATGTACGGCGGAAGGACCGCCGCGATGTGTGGCCCGGCGCCGTGTGCGGCTTCCATCGCGGCCTCCGCGACCTTGCGAACCTCAGGGGCGAGCACACGGCCCGCGTCCGCTCCCTCACCTCGACGCTGCTCGGGAATGGGCGATACGCCGTGGTCGGCCGATAGCGCGACAACGTATTTATCCCGGCCAACCGTGGCGTCCAGGGTATCGAAGAGCACCCCCAGCGTCCGATCGAGGCGCAGGAGCGTGTCATGGACTTCGGCGCTGTCAGGCCCAAAGTCGTGGCCGACGCAGTCGAGACTCGAGAAGCTGACACCGAGCATATCCACCGCATCCCGCTGCCCCAGCTTCAGTGCGTGCACTTGCGCGGCTGCGAGCGCCCCAAGGTACTCGTCCGAGTAGGGGCTGCATTTCCAGAGCTCGTAGAACTGTGATTCGGGTGTGCCAGGTGCGCCAGCCAAGGGATGTGGGAAGGTAGACGACCAACCCGGCTTCGGCCGCTCGCCTGCGGCGTCATCGACGCCGGCAAACGACGATGCATTGAGCGGATTCCACACCTGCGTGCGATCGCGCTCGATGGGATGGCTGGCAATGAACGCCTCCACTTCCGACACAGGGTGAGCCGCATATGCCGTTGACGTGGCCCACCCATGGGTCGCATCAACGAACCAGGTCACCGCCGCACCGGCATGGCCTGCCAGCATGACCGCACTGCGCGGTTTCATCGACATGCTGACGATTCGAGAGTCCCGATTGGTGGCGCGAAGCCGATCGCCGATGGTTCGTACCTGAAGACGCCGCGCGCTGTGGCTGGCCTTCTCAGGGCCGCCGCTGTACGACACGCTGATGACGGTTTCATCGTCCGTGCAAACGACCCGTCGGCCGTCGGTACGGCTCCACCATTCATTCGCGATGATGCCGTGGGTTGCGGGGACTGTTCCTGTCGCGATGGTCGCGTGGCCCGCGCAAGTCACCGTCGTCCCGTATGGATAGGCAGCACGGTCGAACACGGCGCCCTCCGTCAGGAGTCGTTTCAGGCCTCGCTGCGTGAATTTCGCGGAACGATCCAGATAGTCGAATCGCATCTGGTCGACGACGAGAATGACTAGAAGCTTGGTGGCCGTTGACTGGCTGCCTTGCGGCAACTGCGTCGCCGCCAGGGCCAGGGCGGCGAGGAGGACGAGAACGATGCGAGCGCCGCCCATGATCATCCCGCTATCGTTTCTCGTAGACAACTTCGCCGCCGATGACGGTCGCCAACGCTTGCGTCGACAGGATCTCTTTGGGATCAACCGTCATCACGTTCTTGTCGAGCAACACCATGTCCGCGAGCTTGCCGGCTTCGAGCGAGCCGAGATCCTTTTCCGAATGCGAGGCATACGCCGCATTCCACGTGAAGCTTTTCAACATCTCCTCACGCGACATCCGCTCGTCGGGCATCCATCCGCCAGGAGGCTGACCCGACGAGTCCTGTCGGGTGACCGACGCGTAAAATCCCAGCATTGGGTTTGGCTCTTCTACGGGAAAATCAGAACCGTTGGCCAGCACCACGCCCGTTTTCAGCAACCGCTTCCAGACGTACGCGCCTTCCTGTGTGCGTGCCGGCCCGATACGAGCGGGAACCCACGGCATGTCGGAGGTGGCGTGTGTGGCTTGCATCGAGGCAATCACGTTGAGTTTGGCAAATCGCGGAATTTCGGCGGCGTCGAGAATTTGCGCGTGCTCATTGCGCATCCGGAGATCGCGCGCCCCAGGCACCTCGCGCTGCACGCGCTCGAAGACATCCATCGCGACACGGTTGCCGCGGTCGCCAATCGCGTGAATGCACGTCTGAAAGCCTGCGCTGGACGCCGCAAGTGTCTGCGCGTAGATTTCATCGGGCGGCGTCGTCATCAGGCCGCTGGTCCCGGGCTCATCGCTGTAGGGTTCGAGCAGCGCTGCACCTCGCGACCCGAGGGCGCCATCAGCGCCGATCTTGATTGCGCGCACGGACAAGTGCTGTTGGGCATAGTTGATGAGGGGGCCCTTCTTGAACTCCGGTTCGAGCATCGACATCGGCCCGCGCAGCATCACATAGAGCCGCGTCTTGAGCCTGCCCTCGTCGATGAGCCGCTTGTAGAGCGCCACCGTTGCGGGCGTCGCCCCGGCGTCGTGGACCGAGGTCAGCCCAAGTCGACGCGTCTCACGATCAGCCAGCAGGATCTGTTCTTCGAATTGCGCTGGGCTCGGGTCTGGAATTTTCGCCGCGACGAGATTCTGTGCGCTGTCGATCAGCACGCCGGCAGGCTCGCCCATCTGATCGCGGATCAGACGTCCGCCTGGTGGATCCGGCGTGTCACGTGTAATGCCCGCGGCCGCGAGCGCCATCTTGTTGACGAGCGCCGCATGCCCATCGACACGTGTGAGATAGACGGGGTTGCTCGGAGCGGCTTCTGTGAGCAGTTGATGCGAAGGCCAGTCCTTGACCGCCCAATCGTTCTGATCCCAGCTCCGGCCCTGAATCCATTCGCCCGGCCGCATTTTCGCGGCCCTTTCGCGAACCATCGCGACGATTTGTTCATAGCTGGTGGTGCCGCGCAGCCGAAGGACCTGCAGACTGCTGCCAAGGCCCGTGAAATGCCCGTGCGAGTCCTGCAGCCCTGGCACGAGTGTCCCGCCGCGCGCGTCGATGACTCTGGTCTCAGGTCCGCGCAGATCCAATGCCGCCTGATCGGACCCGACCAACACGATTCGATCGCCACGGACCGCCACGGCCTGGGCAGTCTGCTGCACCGTATTGACGGTGTAGACCTGCGCGTTGTGGATGATCAGCGTCGCGCGCTCCGCGGGGGGAGACGACTGACAGGCGGCCAGCAGGGCCACGATGGCGACAAGAGAAAGGCGACGCATGGCGCGAGTATAAAGAGTGTCAGTGGCCAGTGGCCAGTTGCCAGTTCAAGTGGCGCCGCGATTCTTGCACTCTTTGAATCCCCTTTTGAACTGGAAACTGGAAACTTACAAGTATGTCAATGGATCCACCCCGATCGGTCCGGGATCCACGGGACTGATGATGCCGCCCGGCGTGTCTGCTTCATCGGCGGTTTCCCAGAGATTGACATCGTATGGTTGCGGCAACTTCCGGCCGTCGGCATCCGCAATGACACGCACACTTGGTCGAGAGGGATCAGGGGCGTACACGCGGATCACCACGCCAAGTTCGCCCG
Source organism: uncultured Acidobacteriota bacterium (assembly GCA_963846425.1). Lineage (GTDB taxonomy): Bacteria > Acidobacteriota > Vicinamibacteria > Vicinamibacterales > UBA2999 > JACCSI01. Next base: position 2,952,208 of record CAWJVW010000005.1, read on the forward strand.
TGTTCAGGTGCACGAGGCTCCCTGGGGGATAGATTCCCATCAACTGGCTGAAACGCTGCACCAGGTGCTGGTCGAACTGCAACCCGTCATTGCTTTTCAGTACAGCAAGAATACGGTCGGTCGGAAACGACTCCTGATAGGCCCGTTGCGATCGCATCGCGTCGTGGACGTCCGAGATGCTGCACAGCATGGTGCCGAGACTGAGCGACGAGCGCGTGATGCCAACTGGATATCCGCTGCCGTCAAGTCGCAAGTGGTGCTCGAAAGCCACGACGGATGCCAGCGCCGGCATTTCCGGCGTGCGGCGGAGTATTTCAGCGCCGTCGATGACGTGCATGCGCATGATCGCGAATTCGGCACTGGTCAGTTTCTCCGGCTTCACGAGGATCTCAGTGGGCGTTCGCACTTTCCCGATGTCGTGCATCAGTGCCGCGATGCCGAACTCGCGTAGCAGAGAGCCTTCGACATCAAGCGCACGTGCCTGCGCCATCGTCAGGATTGACACGTTCACCATGTGCGTGAACATGTAATCGTCACGTGCCTTTAGCGCGGTGAGTGCGACGAGTGGTGTGGGGTACTGACAAACCGCCTCGGCGAGTTCGTCAATCAGTCGCCGGGTCGCCTCAGGATCGGCTTGTCCTTCCCGCTCGGCGATGTCCCACAGGCTCCCCGCGACTTTGACCGCATCGGCGTACAACCGCCGAATCGCCGCGACGTCACGCCCCGACGACTCCTCGCGGTCATCGGGTTTCATGATTGCGCAGCGGACGATCGGCGGCGAGTGTCCATCGTCTACGAATACGATATACTGCGCCGCCGCCGCAAATGAAGGATTTGCTCGGCGTCAAGGCCACTTTGAGCGTGCAGTCAGTCCGCGCCGTCGACATCATCCGGGCCAAACGCGACGGCGAGGCCTTATCCCGTGACGCGATTGACGCCTTTGTCTCCGGCGTCACTGACGGATCCTGGCCAGACTATCAGGTCGCCGCTCTCCTGATGGCGATCGTGCTGCGCGATATGACCGCCGAGGAAACGGCATGGTTGACCGATGCGATGGTGCGGTCAGGCCGTCGCGTCGACCTCTCCGGCATTCCCGGGATCAAGGTTGGCAAACACAGCACCGGTGGCGTTGGCGACAAAGTCTCGATCGTGCTCGCCCCGCTCGCCGCAGCTTGCGGCGTCGTTGTGCCGAAGATGTCAGGGCGCGGTCTCGGTCACACGGGTGGGACGCTCGACAAGCTCGAAGCGATTCCCGGATTTCGAGTCGCGCTGTCGCTCGACGAGTTTCTGGGCACGTTGCAAGACATCGGCTGCTGCTTGATCAGTCAGACGACGGACATCGCCCCGGCCGACAAGAAGCTGTACAGCCTCCGCGACGTCACGGCGACGATCGAGAGTATTCCCCTGATTTCCGCGTCAGTAATGAGCAAGAAGCTCGCCGAAGGCAGCAACGCGCTGGTGCTCGATGTGAAGTGTGGAAGCGGCGCGTTCATGAAGACCCAGGCAGACGCAATAGCCCTCGCGCGGTCGCTCGTCGCGATTGGGACGGCCAATGGCGTGAGGACCGAAGCATTCATCACGGCGATGGACGCACCGCTGGGAAGGGCGGTTGGGAATGCGCTTGAAATCGCCGAGTGCGTGGAGGCACTCCAGGGTCGCGGGCCGCGCGATCTGCAGGCATTGATCGTCCGCCTGGCCACGCGAATGGTGCAGCTCTCGAACGACCAGACCGCCGAGCGAGACGCGGAAGCGTGCGTGAGCAAGGCCCTGCACTCGGGCGCCGCACTGGCCAAGTTCGAGGCGATGGTGGCGCGACAAGGTGGCGACGCCGAAATCGTCCGCGATCCGGCACGGCTGCCCCAGGCTGCACATCGTCGTCAGGTGACCGCTCGAGCGTCGGGTTATCTCTGGCGACTGGATGCCGAGCTTGTTGGCCGTGCCTCAATGCTGCTCGGGGCGGGCCGAGCCAAGGTGAGCGACACGATTGATCTTGCAGCCGGCATCGTGATCCATCGAAAGCCGGGGGATCAGGTGGCCGTCGGCGATTCGATTCTCGAATTGCACTACAACGATGGTCACGAGGTCGATGCGGCCGTACAACTGGCAGCTCAAGCGATCGAGCTCGCCGACGGACCGCCGCCGGCCTGGCCGCTCGTGCTCGATCACTTGAAGTAGGTGCCTTAGTCACTCTAGGCACTCTAGAAGGAGCAAGCGCGTGGAACGATTTCAGCCGCTCATCGGGCTTGTGCTTATTGCCGCCATCGCTGTCGCCTGGTCAACGAACCGCCGGGCGATCCGGTTGCGAACAGTTGCCTGGGGGTTTGGCTTGCAGTTGCTGTTTGCCGTCATCGTGCTCAAGACCGGTTTCGGCCAGGCCACCTTTCAGATGCTCGGCGACCGGATTCGGCAACTGCTGGAATTTTCCGCGGTCGGCTCGGAGCTGGTCTTTGGCCCGTTGGGCAATCGCGCAGTCTGGGGCGACATCATGACGCGCGTCTTGGGCGAGGCGGGCGCTCGGTACAGTGTGATCTTTGCGTTCCAAGTCCTCCCGACGATTATTTTCATCGCGGCGTTGTTCGCCATTCTCTATTACCTCGGCATCATGCAGGTGGTTGTCCGCGGATTTGCAGTCCTCATGAATCGCGTCATGGGGGCCAGCGGCGCCGAATCGCTCAACGTCGCGGCCAGCATCTTCATGGGGCAGACCGAAGCGCCGCTGACCATTCGGCCGTATCTTCCACGCCTGACCGAATCGGAGCTGATGACGGTGATGACCGCGGGGATGGCTCACATCTCCGGAGGCATCATGGCTGCTTACATTGCCTTCGGTATCGAGCCGCGCCATCTGTTGACGGCTGTGATAATGACGGCGCCGGGGACGCTGATGATGGCGAAGCTGTTCGTGCCCGAGACCGCCGTGCCGGAGACGTTGGGCACGGTGAAACTCGATGTCGAGCGCACGGACGTCAACGTGATTGATGCGGCGAGCCGCGGAACGTCGGAAGGCTTGCAGCTGGCGATCAATGTAGGAGCGATGCTCATCTCGTTCATGGCGCTCATCGCCATGCTGAACGCCCTGCTGGGGATCGTGGGCCTGAGCCTCCAGCAACTCTTCGGATGGATTTTCGCACCGGTCGCCTGGTCGCTCGGAGTCCCGTGGCGCGATGCCGCTACCATCGGCAACCTGCTCGGTACGCGTATGGTGCTCAATGAGTTCATCGCCTTCGCCGAACTCGGCCGGATCAAGGACACGCTCGATCCGCGGTCGGTTACCGTCGCCACGTTTGCACTTTGCGGATTCGCGAACTTCTCATCGATTGGCATTCAGATTGGTGGCATTGGCGCCCTGGTGCCGGCGCGCCGCCATGACTTGGCGCGCCTGGGGATTCGTGCGATGGTGGCCGGTACGCTTGCCAATTTCGTCACGGCCTGTATTGCCGCAATGCTGTTATGACGCCTAAGTTTCGGCCGCAGATGGCGCAGATGGCGCAGAGCAAGGCTCGGGTTGTTGACGAGGCCCGAGCGCGCCGGGCTGCGCCCGGCGCGCCGATGGTGCGAGAAGGGTCCAGGAGAGAGCACGCACACACAGAGAATGCGGCGTGTTCTCTCGCGGACCCTTCTCGCACCATCGCCCGCGGCCGTTGGCCGCGGCTCGGGCCACATGATGTTCCGCGCTTCCGCGTTTCCGCGGATGATTCAATCTGTGTAATTCTTCCCACACTGTGACCGCGGACTATTTCGACCGCGTGACCGAAGCGGCGGAGTTTCTTCGCGGCCGCGGATTCGGTGGAGGTGAGGTTGGGATCGTGTTGGGGTCCGGGCTGGGCGCGTTTGCCGACCAGATGGCTGGAAGCTTCGGGCTGGCCTACAACGAGATCCCGCATTGGCCTGCCTCGAACGTCATCGGTCATGCCGGGAGGCTGGTTGGCGGCACGGTGAATGGTCGCCATGTGCTGGCGTTGTCGGGGCGCGCGCATTTCTACGAAGGCCATGACCTGAGGACCGTGACGTTTGCCGTGCGGGTGTTGGGCCGGCTCGGTATCAAGATCCTGTTACTCACCAATGCCGCCGGCGGCATCAACACGCGGTTCGCGGAGGGCGCGTTGATGGTGATCGACGATCACATCAATTTTCTGGGGAGCAACCCGCTCGTAGGACCCAATGACGAACGGTTCGGGTTTCGATTTCCGGACATGAGCGAGGTCTACTCGAAACGCCTGCGCGGTATTGCCGATGCGGCGGCGCACGATATCGGCTTGGGCATCGAGCACGGCGTGTACATTGCCGTACACGGACCGAGTTACGAGACACCCGCGGAAATACGTGCCTTCCGGACGCTCGGCGCTGATGCGGTCGGGATGTCGACCGTCCCGGAGGCAATCGTTGCACGGCAAATGGGGCTCGACGTACTCGGCATCTCGTGCATCTCCAACATGGCGGCGGGTGTGCTCCCGCAGCCGCTGCACCATGATGAAGTCATGGCAACCACTCAGCGCGTCCGAGCTGAGTTCATCGCGTTCCTCGAGGGCATCATTGGCCGCCTCTGATCGGCTCGTCGATGCCGCTCGCGCTGTACGGGAGCGGGCCGTCGCCGATTACTCGAACTTCAAGGTCGGCGCGGCGCTCGAGACCGCCGATGGGCAGATCATCACCGGATGCAACGTCGAGAATGCCACCTATGGCCTCACGATGTGCGCCGAGCGCGTCGCCGTCTTCAAGGCCATCTCGGAGGGACACCGGTCGTTTCGGCGCATCGTCGTGGTCGCCGATACCCAGCACCCCACGCCCCCGTGCGGATCGTGTCGCCAGATCCTCTGGGAGTTTGCCGGCGACATCGAAGTGATTCTCGCGAACCTGGAGACCGTTACCACAACACATCGCATGAGCGCGCTCTTTCCGCATCCATTTGACGGACGATTTTTGCGATAGTTGCCGGTCTCCAGTCTCCAGTCTCCGGCCTGTACAATCAAGGAACGATGCTCCCAACGATCGCCTGGCAAGACGATGCCATTGTGATGATTGACCAGCGTAAGCTGCCGTCGTCCGAAATTTATGTGCACTGCAAGTCGGCCAACGAGGTAGCCAAAGCGATCAAGGCGATGGTGATTCGAGGTGCGCCCGCGATTGGCGTCGCGGCCGCCATGGGAATCGCGCTCGGGCTCACGCGGAGCAAGGCGACCGGGACGCGACAGTTTGCAACGGAGTTTCAAAAAACCTGCGATCTGATGGCGTCGACGCGTCCGACAGCAGTCAATCTGTTCTGGTCGATCGAGCGAATGAAGCGCTCGTTTTCCGAAGGTGCGCTCGCCGGCGAATCCGTGGGCCAGCTGCAGGAGCGGTTGCGCGGCGAGGCCACCGCGATTCACGACGAGGATGTGGCCAGTTGTCGTGCGATCGGATCGTACGGCGCGGCGTTGGTCCCGTCGGACGCACGCATCCTTACGCACTGCAATGCCGGGGCGCTGGCGACGGCCGGCTATGGCACGGCGCTGGGCGTGATTCGCAGCGCCGTCGAGGCGGGAAAGCGCATCCGCGTGCTGGCCGATGAAACGCGTCCGTTTCTCCAGGGTTCGCGCCTGACCGCGTGGGAGCTCACCAGGGAGGGCATTGACACGACTGTGATCACCGACAGCATGGCGGGGGCGCTCATGCGCAATGCGGAAATCGACCTCGTCATCGTCGGTGCGGATCGCATCGCGGCCAATGGAGATACGGCCAACAAGATCGGGACGTATACGGTGGCCGTCCTCGCCAGGGAGCACGGCATTCCGTTTTACGTGGCATCACCGTGGTCGTCGATTGATTTGTCCACGCCGGATGGATCTTCTATTCCGATCGAAGAGCGTCATGCGAAGGAGATCACGCACATGGGAGCCAACCGCGTTGCGCCCGAGGCCGCCGCCGTTCGTAACCCGGCGTTCGACGTCACGCCACATAACTACATCACCGCGATCGTCACCGATCGCGGCGTGTTCCATCCGCCGTTCATCACAACACTGGCCGAACGACACGATGCTGGTTCTGGGGATTGAAACATCGTGCGATGAGACGGCGGCGGCTGTCGTAGAGGCAGCCGAAGGTGGCCGTCCGCCATGGCGTCTTCGGTCGAGCATCGTCGCCTCGCAGGTTGAGATTCACCGCGAGTGGGGAGGAGTCGTCCCAGAGCTCGCGTCCCGCCAGCATGTGCGCGATATTTGTGGTGTGGTCGAGCGTGCGCTCAGCGAGAGCGGGACTGGCTGGCCCGAGCTCGACGCAATTGCCGTGACGCAGGGGCCCGGACTGATTGGGTCACTTCTCGTGGGGGTCGCTTTTGCCAAGAGCGCGGCGTGGGCTGCCGGCAAGCCGCTGGTTGCCGTCAATCATCTGGCCGGTCACATCGAATCGTTGTGGCTTGAGAACGGTGACGTTCCAACACCCGCTGTGGTGCTCGTCGTGTCGGGCGGGCACACGAGCCTCTATCTCGTGCCGGAGGCCGGCGCGTATCAATTGATTGGGCGCACGCGAGACGACGCCGCGGGCGAAGCGTACGACAAGGTCGCCAAGCTGCTAGGTCTCGGCTATCCCGGTGGCCCGATCATCGACCGCCTCGCGCAGGACACAGCTGAGGATGCGATCGACTTGCCTGCCACCCGCCTGACGCATCCCGATCGCAACGCACCCTCTCGCGAGTATCGCTTCGACTTCAGTTTCAGCGGTCTCAAGACCGCGGTGCTTCGGCACGTGCGCGAACGGCAAGCCACGCTTGGCGTCGAGCGGCTTCCTGACGCCGAGGTTCGCAATCTCGCGGCGAGCTTTCAAACGACCGTGGTGGGCACGCTGGTCGATCGTACGTTTGCCGCAGCGAAGTGGCACAACGCGCGGAGCGTCGGGATTGCCGGAGGCGTGTCGGCCAACTCGCGGCTGCGCGCGGTCGCGCGTGCACGCGGCACACGAGCCGAGCTGCCCGTGTTGCTGCCAAGTCTGCACCTGTCAACCGATAATGCGGCCATGATTGCGGCCGCTGGCATGCGGAAGGTGGCGGCGGGCGAAGTAGCTCACGCAGATCTCAATGCAGCCGCAACACTGCCGCTCTAACGGTCTCGGGGCTCCGGTCGCCGGGTGTTGGTCTCGGCCGTGAGAAACCTATGTGGGGAACTTCGGTGAGGAACCTAAGTGAGGAACATTCGTGAAGGCTCATACCGACTACCTCTGGTTCAAGACGGAGAGACGGCAGGAATTCATCCGCATCACCGATGAAGTGGCGGCACTCGTCAAGAAGAGCGGCGTGACGGAAGGCATGGTGCTGGTGTCCGCCATGCACATCACAGCAGCTGTGTATGTCAACGACTGGGAAGACGGCCTCATTCACGACTTCCAGGTCTGGCTTGAAAAGCTGGCACCGTCTGGTCAGAACTACCGGCACCATCAGACTGGTGAAGACAACGCCGACGCGCACTTGAAGCGGACCCTGATGGGACATCAAGTGATTCTGCCCATCACCAACGGCAAGCTCGATCTCGGCCCGTGGGAGCAGGTGTTTTACGCGGAATTCGATGGACAGCGGAAAAAACGCGTGGTCGTGAAGGTGATGGGGGAGTAGTGGCGCGCGAGTTCCCTGACAGCCCCGTCGTCGGTGTCGGTGCGGTCATCGTTCAGGATGGGAGAGTCCTGATCATCAAACGGGCGCACGAACCGAGACAAGGAGAGTGGTCGCTACCCGGCGGACGTGTCGAGCTGGGCGAAACGCTGGTCGATGCAACGCGGCGCGAGATCAAGGAGGAAACCGGCCTTGACGTCGACGTAGGGGCGCTCATCGAGCTCTTCGACAGGGTCCATCGACGCGACGGGCAGGTGCAATATCACTTCGTGATCGCCGATTTTCTATGCACACCGTGTGGCGGAACCCTCACGGCGGCGGACGATGCGCTTGACGTGGCGTGGGTGACGCCTGAGGAACTCGAGGGCTACGGCGTGAACGAGCATGCCGCGGCGGTGATTCGAAAGGGCTTGGCGCTCAATCCTCGACCCGGGTTTTGAACTTGGAACTTCTAACCTGTAACTTATCGTCATGAATGTTTCCCGGCCCGCTGCATGGCAACTCCTGACGGAGTGGACGCAAAGCGACAGTTTGCGTAAGCACGCGCTTGCAGTTGAAGCGGCGGTCCGCGGATATGCCCGCCAGTTTGGCGAAAATGAAGAGGAGTGGGGCGTCGTCGCCCTGCTCCACGATTTCGATTACGAGCGGTACCCCACGCTCGGCGACCATCCGGTCAAAGGCTGCGAACATCTCGCGAGTCTCGGATATCCCGAGTGGGTAACGCGAGCGATTCTCTCGCACGCCGTGGAAGCGACTGGCGTCACACGCGAGTCCAAGCTTGAAAAGACCCTCTATGCCTGCGATGAGATGGCTGGATTCGTGACGGCGGCGTCACTGGTTCGGCCCAGCAAAAGCGTGCTCGACCTCGAGGCGTCGTCGGTCATCAAGCGGATGAAGGACAAGGCCTTCGCGCGCGCCGTCCCGCGCGAACACCTGAAAGCGGGCGCCGACGCACTCGAGTTGCCCCTCGACCAGCACATCACTAACGTCATCCGCTTCATGCGCGAAAAAGCGGACGACCTCGGACTTCGAGGAACGCTCTAGGCTGACGTTCCGTATACTTCAAAGCATGCCGGAGGCCTCTGGCGCGGCTGAAACCCCGCCCTCCTTGAATCACGGCGAGGCCGCAGCCCCGCCCGCCATCAGCGGTCCCGTCGTCCGGTGCGATCAGGTCAGCGTTCGCTACGGCAAGAACTGGGCGCTGAAGGAGGTGTCGGCCGACTTTCTTCCCGGCGCGGTGGGACTTCTTGGGCCCAACGGCGCCGGGAAGAGCACGCTCATCAAGACGCTGCTTGGGTTCATCAAACCGGACCAGGGCCGCATGACCGTGCTCGGCTTCGACGTGTCGAAGTCGCCCCTCGAAATTCGGGCACGCATCGGCTACATGCCCGAAATCGATTCGCACATTCCCGGCATGAATGCCGTATCGTTCGTCGCCTATTGCGCACAGCTGTCAGGGCTTCCGCCCGCCGACGCGATGCAGCGCGCACATGAAGTGCTGTACTACGTTGGTCTTGGCGAAGCGCGCTATCGCAACGTGGAGACCTATTCCACTGGGATGAAGCAGCGCATCAAGCTCGCGCAAGCGCTGGTGCACGATCCCGATTTGCTTTTTCTCGACGAGCCCACCAACGGCATGGACCCGAAGGGTCGCGATGAGATGCTCGAGTTGATTCGCGACCTCGCCCACAACAAGGGCGTCAACCTCATTCTCTCTTCACATCTGTTGCCGGACGTGGAATACACCTGCGATCACGTCGTGGTCATCGACAAGGGCAGCGTGGCAGCGTCCGGGCCCATCGATGCTCTGAAAGGGCCCGCCGGGCGCGTATACGAGGTTCGCATCAAAGGCGACACCGTCCGTTTCATCGAAACGCTGCGCGGTCAAGGCTACGAGTGCCACGACACTGAGGACGATGTGATGCGGGTGTTCGTCCCGGGCACGACTGAAGAAGGCGCGCGCCTGCTCTTCGGCCTCGCGTCGCGCGAGAACGCCCAAATCAGGCACTTGCGACCGAGTGTCCCGACGCTCGAAGACGTGTTTGCCCGTGCGGTCGGGGAGGACTAGATGTTTTTGCCTTTTGCCCTGTGCCTTGTGGTCTTTTCGGTGGCCCGCTAAGTGCCCATTCACGATCAGGGCTACCGGCGGTATCTGGGATCGCGTGCGGCTGTCGGCCGGTCGTGGCAGGTGATCACACGCGCCGGCATCAGGGCCGTACTCAGCAAGCGTACGTTTCTGGGACTCTTGCTGTTCGCCTGGGCCCCATTCGTGGTCCGCGCGGTCCAGGTCTACGTCGCCGCCAACTTTCAGCAGGCCTCGTTTCTGGCACCAAAAGCCGAGACGTTCTTCGAGTTTCTGAGCCAGCAGGGCGTGTTTGTCTTTTTCGTCACGATCTACGTGGGCGCCGGCCTGATTGCCAACGATCGCCGCGCCAACGCACTGCAGGTCTACCTGTCCAAGCCGCTGACGAGAGCTGAGTACGTGGCCGGGAAGCTGGCGATCCTCTTTTTGTTCCTGATTGGCGTCACATGGCTCCCGGCAATCCTGCTGCTCATGATTCAAATCCTCTTCGCGGGCAGCCTGACCTTTTTTCGCGAGAACATTTTCCTCGTTCCAGCTATCACGCTCTTCTCGCTTCTGCAGGTGCTGGTGGCATCGACCACGATGCTCGCTCTCTCGTCGATGTCGAAGAGCAGCCGTTTTGTCGGCGTGATGTACGCTGGCCTCATCTTTTTTACGAGTGCACTCTTCAACGCGATTCGTGGGATCACGGGCCGCTCGTCGCTGGCGTGGATTTCGCCGTCCGAGACGCTCGAGCAGTTGGGCCATCGCGTTTTCCGGCTCGAGCCGCCGTTTGAGATGTCGCCCGTGGTGGCCGTTCTGGCAATCGTGACGCTCATCGCCGCTTCATGCTGGATCCTCGAGCGCCGCGTGCGAGGAATCGAGGTGGTGCAGTGATCGAGGGCGAAACAGTCGCCGGTCGCCAGTCGCCAGTCGCCGGTCACGAAGAGGTCCGGGAGCCCCGAAACCGCCTGCCCAACGCGAGCCAGTCCAGCGGAGCTCCGGAGTCCGGAGACCGGACACCGGAGACCGGACGATCGCCCATTGTCCAAGCCACCCAGCTCTCGAAGTGGTACGGCCAAGTCAGTGGATTGAACGATGTGACGGCGGCGATTCCGCCGGGAATCACGGGACTCCTTGGCCCCAACGGCGCCGGCAAGTCGACGTTCATGAAGTTGATGACCGGCCAGCTCAAACCCAGCAAGGGCTCAATCACGGTGTTTGGCGAATCGCTGTGGAGCAATCCCGCCGTGTACAGCCGAATCGGGTTTTGCCCGGAGCAGGACGCTTTTTACGATCGCATGACCGGGCTGGAGTGGGTCACCGCGCTGGTCCGGTTGAATGGCGTCACCGATCAGGAAGCCGCCACGGTCGCAAACGAGGCGCTCGCCAAAGTGGAGTTGCTGGATGCCGCCGGCAAGAAGATCGGCGCGTACAGCAAGGGCATGCGGCAGCGCGTGAAACTCGCGCAAGCGCTCGTCCACGATCCTGAACTGCTCATCCTGGATGAACCGCTGACCGGCATGGACCCGTTGATGCGGCGCAAGACGATTCGCTTCATCAAGGACTGGGCGCGGGCCGGCAAGCACATCGTCGTCTCGAGCCACATCCTCCACGAGATCGAGTCGATGACGTCGAATATCCTGCTGATCAACAACGGGCGAATTCTTGCCGAAGGCAACGTGCACGCGATTCGCGATCTGATCGATACGCATCCGCATACGGTGTACGTCCGTGGCGCCGATCCACGGGCATTGGCGCGGCGGTTTCTCGCCGAAGACGACGTGCTCAGCCTGCGCTTCGAGCCGGGGGCTGTCATCGTGGAGACCGCGAAGCCTGATGACTTCTACGCGCGACTCACGACCCTGGCCGCATCCGGAGACGCCGGGGTGATCGACGAGGTCACCTCGCCTGATGACAATCTGCAGGCCGTCTTCCGCTACCTGGTGAAGCAATGATCGGGCGCCCGCTGCCTTTCTGGAGCGCTGCCCGCCGTGTTTTCGATCTCTCACTCGGGGAAATGCTCTGGTCACGCCGCACGATTTTCATGGCGCTCGTCGTCGGCGGTCCGGTGATTCTGGCCCTGATTGTCCGGATCCTCGAAGTGTTCGGGATGCCCGCGTTGCGTGTGAACGGTCAACGAATCGGTGGGATGGGCGTGTTCGGCATCATGATTTGGATGCTGTTTCTGCGCTTCGTCATCCCGGTCCTGGGCGTTTTCTACGGCACGGCGCTCATGGCTGACGAGGTCGAAGATCGGACCATCACGTATCTGTTCACTCGGCCGATCCCGCGAGGCGCCGTCCTCATAGGGAAATACCTGGCGTACCTAGCGTGCACATCGCTTGTGGTGTTGCCGTCGGTGATGATCGTCTATTTCCTGCTCGTCCGGTTTTCGGAGATCCCTGGGACCTTCATCCAGCTGGTGACGGATCTCGGGCTGCTGGGACTCGGACTGGCGGTCTACGGCGCGGTCTTCGCCTTCGTCGGCGCCTATTTCAAGCGTCCCCTGGTCATCGGCCTCGTGTTCGCCTTCGGCTGGGAACAGGTGGCTTTGGTGATGCCGGGTTACATGAGGCGGTTCACGATCGCGTACTACATTCAGTCGCTGGTGCCGCACGCCATGCCGTCGGATGGGGTGGTCAGCATTCTGCAGGGACTTTTCAGGGAGAGCCCCCCGGCCGCCGTATCTTTGGGCTGGCTGGCCGTTTATCTCGTTGTTTTTCTATATCTTGCGGCCAGAACCGTGGATCGAAAGGAATACATTCTGGAGCAGTAGCCCCAACTGAAGGCGCCCCCGTCCCACTTTTTTGCAACCTCTTGGGAACTGAGGGCTTAGGCGGCTTCGTCTAATCGATCAAGGGGAAGGATTCGATGTCCAACAAGACGCGGTACTTCGTGGTCGGGGCGGGGGCGATTCTGGCGATTGGCCTCACCACGGGGCTTGTTGCCTCCTACATGGGCTTGCCCGTCGCGTTCTCCCGGGCCGCGGGTCCGGACGAGTTGCAATACGTGCCCGCCGACGCGGCCGTGGTGGCGTATGCGAACGTCAAGGACGTCCTGAACTCGGAGTTTCGTGAGCGCTTTCGCAAGTTCGAGCCCGACACGACAGAACGCGACGAGTTCGAACAGAAGACCGGCGTCAACATCGAAGAGGACATCCACACCGTGGTTGCGGCCATGATTCCCGGAGCCGCAGGACAGACCGGTTGGGAGCATGACAAGGGCGTGCTGATTGTCGCGCGCGGCCGGTTCGAGCAGCCGCGGCTCGAAGCTTTGGCGCTCGAGCATGGCGGCAAGGTCGAGGATTACCAGGGCAAGCGCCTGCTGACGCACGTCAAGGACACCGGCGAACCTGACATGGCGGTTGGCTTTCTCGAGGCCGATGTGATTGCCCTCGGCAGCTACGCGGCGATCAAGAAGTCGATTGACGCGACGGGCGGCAACAACATCATCTCGAACACCGAGCTGATGCGGCAGATCAACGATCTCGAGAACAGCAATGCCTGGGCCGTGGGTCGCTTCGACGCGATCACCAATGCCGGCAACCTTCCCAGCGAAATCCAAGCACAAATCCCCGCGATCCAGTGGTTCTCCGCCGCAGGGCACGTCAATGGCGGCATCAGCGGCGTCTTCAAGGCCGAGACACGCGACGAAGCGTCCGCACAGAATCTGCGCGATGTCGTTCGCGGATTCCTCGCCCTCGCAAAAATGCAGGCCGGCTCAAAGCCGGAACTGAAGGGAATGGTTGACTCGCTGCAACTGTCCGGCGACGGCAAGAATGTGGCGATCTCCTTCACCGTGCCGTCCGAGTTGTTCGACATGCTCGAAGCAATGGGCGAGCAGCATCGCCGCCAGATCGAACCCAAACAGTAACGCACACACATCTAGTGATCTGGCGATCTGGTGATCTAGTGATCTAGTGATCTAGGTTCTGGCCGTCAGGTAATCAGAGGCGCTCACCAGATCACCAGATGCACTAGAATCTCGCCCAGCACCCTGTGCCTGAGTTCGTCTTTTTCTACGGCACACTCATGACGCCCTTCAATCGGCCAGGGCGGGAGCGCGTCGATCCGCACCTGTCGTTTGTCGGGCCAGGTATCATCAGGGCGGCGCTCTTCGATCTCGGAATTTATCCAGCGGCGACGCCAGCGGATGACGGCAGCATCGTCCGCGGCGAGGTGTACGAAATGCTCGACTCGACGGCGGTGCTGACTGCGCTTGATGAAATCGAAGGGTATCGACCGAACGAACCCGAGCGGAGCCTTTACCTGCGCGAGCTCATTGACGTAAGCCTCGACTACGGCCGCGTAGAAAAGGCCTGGGTCTATTTCTACAATGCGCCGCTTGGCCGTGCACAGCGCATCGAATCCGGCGACTACCTGGAGCACCTCAAGGTCAAAGATGCGCCTGAACCGCCCGATGCGTAATTAGTGCCGTTGGACCCGCGGGACGAACACTGATGGGAGAGTAGTGGGATTCGGATCCACGCCCGTAACACCCAGCGCTGCGACATCATTGTCCCGGACATAGGACAGCACCGGGATACCCGCCGTTTCCGGGTCAAGCCGGAGCATGGTCAGCAGCTGAAACCCTGCGAGCTCGGTCAGATCAAGGCTCACGACGACGAGGTCGGGCCTGAGGGCGACAATTGTCGCGTATGGCTCGTCATCCGCATCGACGAATTCAACGTCGTACGCCCGCCCATCAAGTGTCGATTCGACGACCGCCAGTGCATCGGCTCCACCGCCCACGAAGACGGCAAGCTGCGTGTCGGCGTCACGGGGAGTTGGGTTTGTCGTCATCATCAGCCTCGCCAAATGACAATTCAAGAAGCGAGCCAGCCAATGCACGAGGTGCTTTCGAGCAATCATTGGCAGAAACGCGCCAGGCGAAAGTCTGGTGTCAGGTCAAGGTGTCACCCCTTGGCGTGGCAATTGTGCGTAAACAGCTGCCGGGTAAGATCTGGGCATGGCCAAGCCCACTGTCCCGATCTACGACAACTACATTGACGGCCGGTGGACTCCCTCGGCGTCCGGCTGCACGTCTGAGAATCGCAACCCCGCGAACCGCGACGATCTGATCGGCATCTTTCCCGACTCCACCGCCGACGACGCATTGGCCGCGATTGATGCCGCGCGCCGTGCGTATGACAAGTGGCGGCTGGTGCCGGCGCCAAAACGTGCAGAGATTCTGTTTCGCGCAGCGCACAGGCTCGTCGAGTGCAAAGAGGCGTTTGCCTCGGAGATGACGCGCGAGATGGGGAAAGTGCTCGACGAAACGCGCGGCGACGTTCAGGAAGCCATCGACATGACGTATTACATCGCCGCAGAAGGCCGGCGCATGTATGGCCAAACTGTCCCCTCCGAGCTGCCCGACAAGTTTGCGATGTCCGTCAGGCAGCCGTTGGGGGTGTGCTCCATCATCACGCCGTGGAATTTTCCGATGGCGATCCCATCCTGGAAGATCATCCCCGCCCTGGTGTGCGGCAATACCGTCGTCTTCAAGCCCTCAGAGCTGACGCCACTATCTGCGCTCAATTTCGTGCGAGTCCTCGAGGAAGCTGGCTTGCCAGCCGGTGTGGTCAACATGGTGACTGGTGGGCCCGCCATCGGCGAGCTGCTGACGACGCATGCGGACGTTGCCGTCGTGTCGTTCACTGGATCGACAACGGTCGGGCGGCTGGTCAATCAGAACGCCGCTCCCTATTTCAAGAAAGTTCACCTCGAGATGGGCGGGAAGAACTGCATCATGATCATGGATGATGCGAATCTCGAACTGGCGCTCGAGGGATGCCTGTGGGGCGGCTTCGGCACCACAGGGCAACGGTGCACTGCGGCCAGCCGGGTCATCGTCCACGAGCGCGTGCACGACCGGTTCGTCGAGCAGTTCGTCGCACGCGCCAGCGGGCTCCGGGTCGGTGACGGACGCGATCCTCGGACGCAGGTTGGCCCATCGATCAGCCAGAAGCAGTTAGCCAAAGTCGTCACCTACGTCGAGATTGGGCTGCAGGAAGGAGCCACGATTGCGTGTGGAGGCCATCGTCTCGAAGAGGGTTCGTACGCCCGTGGTTACTTCCACGAACCCACGGTGTTTGTTGGCGTCTCGCCGCAGATGCGCATCGCCCGCGAGGAAATTTTTGGCCCTGTGGTGTCGGTGTTGAAGTGTGGCTCCCTCGACGAAGCGATGGCCATCGGCAATGATGTCGTGTACGGCTTATCCGCTTCCCTCTACACGCAGGACGTCAATCGCGCTTTCCGCGCCATGCGTGAGATGTACACAGGGATCTTCTACGTGAATGCGCCGACGATAGGCGCCGAGGTGCATCTGCCGTTTGGCGGGACTAAAGCCACGGGCAACGGTCATCGAGAAGCTGGCACTGCGGCACTCGACGTCTTCTCGGAATGGAAGTCGATCTACGTGGACTTCAGCGGCAAATTGCAACGGGCGCAAATCGACAACAACCCTTGAACCGATGCAGAGAACCGCAGAGTGCGAACCCTAAGCTAACGAACCCCGGCGGCGAGGGTTTCGAGGCGGTCGACGGCTTCAACCGAGGACGCCGTTCGAGTTCCAGGTCGATTTTGCAGGGCAACTTGCAACGTACGGTTGGGCGAGGACGCCGATTTGAACGACCGTTTGATATCATAGGGTGTTTATGGCGGCGCGTGATGTCGTGATTCTTGGAGCGGCCCGCACGCCAATTGGGCGGTACGGCGGAGCGTTCAAGGATCTTCATCCCGCGGAACTGGGCGCCGTGGCCACCCGAGCCGCCATAGAGCGCGCCGGTGTGCCTGCGGACGAAATCGATGAAGTGATCATGGGGCATGCCCGCCAGGCAGGTTCAGGGCCGAACCCCGCTCGACAGGTTGGTCATCGCGCGGGTATTCCCGTGACCACACCGGCGCAAACAATCAACAAGGCGTGTGCGTCGGGGATGCAAGCAATTGCCGCCGCGGCGCAGAGCATTCTGCTCGGCGAGTCAGAGTGCATTGTCGCTGGCGGAATCGAGTCGATGAGCCGTATGCCGTACTTGATCGACAGCGCGGATGCGCGCTGGGGTCATCGCATGGGCCACTTCCCGCTCGTCGATGCGATGTACCGGGACGGCTTTCACGATCCACTGTCGAACCTGATCATGGGCGAGACGGCGGAGATTCTCGCGCGCCAATATGGGATCACGCGCGAAGAGTCGGATCTGTTTGCCGTCGAGAGTCAGCAAAAAGCCGAGGCGGCACAAAAGGCGGGTCATTTCACGCGTGAGATCGCACCGGTCACCTTGCCCTCACCCGTTGTGGTCGACACCGACGAGCACCCTCGCCACGGGACCACGCTCGACGCCCTTGCGAAGCTGCCGCCTGTTTTTCCAAACGTCGAAGGTCAGCCAGGGATCATTACGGCCGGCTCTTCGTCGGGCATCACGGATGGCGGTGCGGCGCTGGTGCTTGCATCCGACAAGTGGGCCGCGGATCGCGGGCTGACACCGATGGCGCGCATCACGGGGTGGGCCAGCGCCGGGGTCGACCCACGCCTCATGGGCATCGGCCCGGTCCCCGCCGTCGCCAAGCTCTATGAGCGATCCGGGCTTGACCTGTCGTGCTTCGATCTCGTCGAGATCAACGAGGCTTTCGCCGCGCAGGTCCTGGCCGTCTTGAAAGATGTCGCCGTCCCGCGCGAGAAGCTCAATGTCAACGGCGGCGCCATCGCGCTGGGTCATCCAATCGGCTGCTCCGGCGCCCGTATCGTCGTGACGCTGCTGCATGAGATGCAGCGTCGCGGCGTTGCCGGCGGCCTCGCGACGCTGTGTGTCAGTGGCGGCATGGGAATGGCGATGGCGTTTGAGAGCATTTGAGAGTTCAAGCTCAAGTGACACGTACGATGCACGGAAGCACTGAAGCACCGAAAGCATTATTGGGAACAGACGTTCCGTGCTTCTGTGTTTCCGTGCATCGTACGGGCTCTGCGTAATATGCGAATCGCTGTGATTCCCGGCGACGGGATCGGCAAAGACGTTACCGCCGAGGCCGTGAAGGTTCTGAGTGCCACTGCCAGTGCTGCCGGCAAGCGGATCGACCTCGTGTATCTGCCGTGGAGTGCCGATCATTTCCTGGCGACTGGTGAGACGATGCCGGCGGATGGATACCAGCGGCTCCGCGACGACTTCGACGCCATTTTCGTCGGGGCGCTCGGAGATCCGCGCGTGCCGGACAACCGACACGCCCGCGACATTCTGCTGGGCACGCGCTTCGAGCTGGATCTCTACGTCAATTACCGGCCCGTGAGGTTGCTCGACGACCGCCTCTGTCCGTTGAAGGATCGCACCTGCCAGGACGTCAATTTCGTCGTGTTTCGAGAGAACACCGAGGGCGTTTATGTTGGCGTTGGTGGCCGCTTCAAGGCCGGGACAGACGATGAAGTGGCCGTACAGGAAGAGATCAACACCTTCAAGGGGGTCGATCGGATCATTCGGCATGCATTCGCATTTGCGAGGGCCAATGGGCTGTCGAAGATCTGTATGGCGGACAAGAGCAACGCGATGCAGCAGGGACACGCACTGTGGCAGCGCGTCTTCAAGCAGGTCGCGAGTGAGCATCCTGAGATCCAGGCAACGCACTTGTACATCGATGCGCTGGCGATGTTCCTGGTAAAGGATCCCGGCCAGTTTCAGGTCATTGTCACCAACAACCTGTTCGGCGACATCATCACTGACATCGGCGGGGCATTACAGGGTGGCCTGGGCATGGCGGCGTCCGGCAATATTCATCCCGGTCGCACCTCGCTGTTCGAACCTGTCCACGGTTCGGCACCAACACTCGCGGGCAAGAATGTGGCAAACCCCATGGGCGCAGTTCTGTCGGCAGCGTTGATGCTCGACACGCTCGGTTGGAAGGACGAAGCGTCCGCGATCGAACGCGCCGTCGAACGAGCGGTGCGAGATGGAAAAACCACACAGGATATTGGTGGAACGTTGGGTACACGCGAGGTCGGAGATTGGTTATGTCAAAAGACGTTTTCGTAGTTGGCGGCGCACGCACGCCCATGACGGAGTATGTCGGGGCTCTCAAGGATGTTTCAGCGCTGGAGCTCGGTGCCATCGCTGCCAAAGGCGCATTCGATAAAACCGGAGTCAGGCCAGAATGGATTGACCATGCCGTCGTGGGCAATGTCCTCCAGACCAGCAGCGACGCCATCTACGGCGCGCGTCACGTGGCGCTGAAGGCAGGGGTGCCGATCGAGGTGCCGGCGCTCACGGTCAACCGCTTGTGTGGATCGGGTATTCAGGCAGCGGTCAGCGGCGCGCAGTTGATTCAACTCGACGAGGCCGACATCGTTCTGACCGGCGGCATCGAGAGCATGAGTCAGGCGCCGCATGTCATGCGAGGTTTGCGCTCCGGCCTTCGGCTTGGCCAGGGCAAGCTCGAAGACTACCTCTACGAAGCGCTGCTCGATCCGTATTGCGGCCTGTTCATGGCGCAAACCGCGGAGAAATGCGCCGGCAAGTACGGCATCTCACGTGAGGAGCAGGACGCGTTTGCCCTCAGAAGCCAACAGCGTGCAGCCGCTGCATGGAACGAGTGCCGCTTCAAGGACGAAGTCGTTCCCGTCGAGATCAAGACACGCAAGGGCGTCACCGTCGTGGACAAAGACGATCATTTGCGGCCAGACACGACGATGGAAGGGCTCGCGAAGCTGCCGACGGCGTTTTCAAAGGACGGAACCGTGACGGCCGGCAATGCCAGCGGCATTGTGGACGGCGGCGCGGCCCTGATCCTGGCGTCTGAACGCGCGGTGAAGGAGAAGGCCCTCAGGCCCGTGGCCCGACTCGTGTCGTGGGCCGCCGTTGGCGTCGATCCGTCAGTCATGGGCATGGGCCCTGCTCCAGCAACGCGCCGGGCGCTCGACCGCGCGGGACTGAAGCTGGCCGACATCGATCTGATCGAAGTCAATGAAGCGTTTGCCGGGCAGTATCTCGCGGTCGAGAAGGAATTGGGACTGGATCGCGAGAAGGTGAACGTCAACGGCGGCGCGATTGCCCTCGGGCATCCACTTGGGATGAGCGGGACACGGTTATTGCTGACAGTGACCAACGAACTGCGGCGGCGCGGCAAGAAGTTCGGGCTGGCGACGGCATGCATTGGCGGTGGGCAGGGGATTGCCGCCATCGTGGAGGCGCTCTAATGGAGTGTGTGGTCGATTTGGACAGGGGCCGTTCCGTAGGAACGGCCCCAAAATGGTGGTTGAGCGACGTCATTGATACTGGCGTCTTTGTTGATACGCTCCAATAGATGGCAATCCAGACTGTTGGCGTGCTCGGCTGCGGGTTGATGGGCGCGGGCATTGCGCAAGTGGCCGCATCTGCTGGCTTCAAGACTATCGTGCTCGAAGTGGACGAAGGGGTGCTTCACAAAGGGCTCGGCCGCATCGACAAGTTTCTCAGCGACGGTGTCGCCAAAGGCAAAGTGGAGGCTGAGGTTCGTGAACGCACGCTGGCGAGTCTCACGGGCACGACGTCTTACGCCGATCTCAAGGACTGCGACATCGTGGTCGAGGCGATCGTCGAAAACGTCGAAGTTAAGAAGCAGGCCTACGCGCAGGTCGAGGCGCACGTTGGCCCCGCCTGTCTGATTGCGTCGAATACCTCATCGCTGTGCATCACAGAGCTTGCAGCGGCGACCAGGCGCCCTGACAAGGTTGGAGGATTGCATTTCTTCAACCCCGTTCCGCTCATGAAATTGGTCGAGGTGATTCGCGCACTCACCACCAGTGATGAAACCTACAAGGCGCTCTTCGAGTTCGGCACGGCGCTCGGCAAGGAGCCGATCACGGCACCGGACAAGGGCGGGTTCATCGTCAATCGTCTGCTTGTTCCGTATCTGCTGGATGCGATTCGGTGCCTCGAGGAAGGGCTCGGCACCGTCGAGGACATCGACAAAGGGATGAAGCTTGGTTGCGGCCATCCGATGGGTCCGTTGACGCTGCTTGATTTCGTCGGTCTGGACACTACCTACTACATCGCGAACATCATGTTCGACGAGTTCCGTGAAGCGCGTTTTGCGCCGCCGCCGCTGCTCAAGCGGATGGTGCTGGCAGGGCATCACGGCAAAAAGAGCGGTAAAGGGTTTTACGACTACGCCACGAAGTAAGACGTTACTCCGCACAAAAGCGCGGAAGCACGGAATCTTAACAAATAGTTCCGTGCTTCGGTGCTTCCGTGCAACGTCCGTTATCGTGCGAGTCTCTGGAACAGCGCGCGCGCCTGTTCCTTGAATCGCCGATCCTCAGGAGCCCATTCTTCGCTGATCGGGGCAGCGATCGCGGCTTCCAATTCTTTGCGTGCCTCATCGCGACGACCCAGCTCGATCAGCGTCTCCGCCAGGAAGAGCCGCGTGATGATGCTCTGCGGGTTGTAAGCGAGCGCCTTGCGCAAGTGCTCTTCTGATTTTTTCTTGCTGCCTCCAAAAAGACCAGGCACCTTGTAATACCACCGGCCGAGCGCGCGATCGGCGGACCCTTCGAGAAAGGGCGGATCGATCTGCAGCACCCGTTCGAGTGACTCACGAACGGGCGTGCGATACCGGATCCCTTGTCGAAGGCCAAAGGATTCGGCCAGCGCGCCCATGTTGGCCGCGGTCCAGAAATGGCCCTCGGGCGCCTTCGGGTTGATGGCCACGGCCCGACGTCCTGCCGCGATGCCGGCCTCGAGCGCCACTTTCCGCTGATCGGTCGGCAGGCCATTGGTCCCGAGCCAGTACTCCACCCGCGCGAGCTTCCACGCGGATTCGAAGTCGTTCTGCGCGGCGAGTCGTTCAGCCCAGATGGCCATGGCGCGTTTTGCGCTGGCGAGGCTTTCGCGATCGCGATACAACGCGTCGGGATCTTCCTGAGAGATGTTTGTCGCGCGAGATTTTCCTGAGCTGACCAACTCGTGAACCGTCGGAGTCGAAGACAGTCCCGCGAACGAGGCTAGCTGGAGCGCGCCAAAAACGACGATATAGAATACGAAGATGCAGGATCTCATCACCCGCCTGCTGGTGGAGCTCGGCGAGGATCCATCACGCGAAGGGCTGGTGCGCACACCACGGCGCGTCGAAACGGCGCTGAAATTTCTCACGAGCGGCTATCACGCCGATGTCGATCAAACGCTGAACGGCGCGCTGTTCAACGTCGATTATAGCGAGATGGTGATCGTACGCGACATCGACTTCTACAGCTTGTGCGAGCACCATTTGCTGCCGTTCTTCGGAAGGTGTCACGTGGCCTACATCCCCAATGGCCGCGTCATCGGCCTCAGCAAGCTGCCGCGTCTCGTCGACATCTTTGCGCGCCGGCTGCAATTGCAGGAGCGGATGACGAATGAGATTGCCGAGACGATCCGCACGAAGATCAACCCGCTCGGGGTTGCCGTCGTGTGCGAGGGCACGCATCTCTGCATGGCGATGCGCGGGGTGGAGAAGCAAAACTCCTACACCATCACGTCGGCGATGCTGGGCGCCTTTCGAGACAACGCGCGCACGCGCATGGAGTTCCTCGAGTTGCTGAAGCTTCATGGCGCCGGAGCCGGTCTCGGCCTCAGCGCCATGACTCCGGCGGGTGTCACGTGCCTCGATGAAGATTGAGGCCGACGTTATACTGACCACATGAGTGCGTCGCGCGTGTGCGTCATCGTTCTCGTTCTTGCCTCGATCGGTACACTCGACGCCCAGACAGCGAAGCGGCCCACGCCTGCGCGGAAAGCGCCTGCGCGCAAAGCCCCGGCTCCGCCCCCACCGCAAATCACACGCATCCAGGCGGATCTGCAATGCCCCTCCGAACTGGGCATCGGCGTCAAGACCAAGCGCCGCTACTGTGATGTGTTGACTGGCCGTGACCCGAAGGCCGGGATTCTGATCGATATCCCGGAACACCGCGGACCTCTGACGTTGTCCTTCGAGCTGCACAATCGGCACACGTATTCGGAAGAGCTGGTCAAAGCGAAGAAGGCCTTCCGGCAGTACACGGCCACCGTCGGGGTGCTTACCATGGACAACACGCTCATCGATCGCGCGATCATCCAGAGCGATTTCCGGACCGCTGACGATCTCTACGATCGCATTCAGGGCGGGGCCAGCCCGGGCGGAGTGAAGGCTGTAGCCCCGAGCGGCGCCGAGATGATTTCGATCGAATTGCCGGAGGACGTGGCCGACCAAGTAAGCATCCTTGGAGAGAACCTGAGAGTGAAACGGCCGGATGGCGACGACAATTTCATCGCCCCAGGCCGGCCCATCGCCACCATCAGCAACGTCATGATCGAATACCGCCCCGCCCCCCCGACCAAGAAGAAGCGACCCTGAACTCGTCGTGACTCACGGTATGCTACGGGCGCCAAAGTCGTGTCGCAGTCCTCAGCTGCTCGCACCGCACGCGTCACGTGGACCGTCGTGTCCATTTTCAGTGTCGAGACCCTTGTGTTCGGACTCTCGGGGCTGCCGGCGTTTCTGTTCTGGACGTGGGCGTTGTCGTGGGCCACACCTCCATTGCCTCTCGTACGGCCCGTCATTCTAGCGATGTCGCTGGTGCCTGCATACCTGTCATTCGCGGTCACGCTCATTGTCCTGTCTGCGGGAACGACGCGCCTATTTGGCTGGCGGACCGCGAAGGACGGCGCCTGGCGGCTGGCGGATCTCGAGTGGCCGCTGCTCGACTGGTCGCGTTACATGATTTCAACGCACGTGGTGCGGGTGCTCGTCGGGACGTTTTTTCGCAGCTCACCGCTCTGGACGTGGTACATGAAGCTCAATGGCGCGCAGATTGGGCGTGCTGTCTACATCAACAGCCTGTCGATCTCTGATCACAACATGCTCGAATTCGGCGACGGCGTCGTCATCGGTGAGAACGTCCATCTGTCCGGTCATACCGTCGAAGGGGGTGTGGTGAAAACCGGTCGGGTCCGCCTTGGACGCGGCGTCACCGTCGGACTGGGCAGCATGGTCGGCATTGGCGTCGAAGCCGGTGAACGATGCCAGATTGGGGCACTGAGCGTCGTGCCCAAGAACACGAGGCTCGACCCGGGCGCGATTTACGCGGGCGTGCCGGCCAGACGCATCGAAAAGTCCTCTCCCAGCCCCGTGGAGGTCGGCTGACGTCGCGTGAGTGAGCTGCTCTCGATTCTCGTTCCCGTCTACAACGAGGAGGCGACAGTTGGTGCGGTCATCGAACGATTGCTATCGATTGAGTTCCCGGTCGACCGTGAAATTGTCGTGGTCAACGACGGATCGACTGACGGGACCAGGCGTGTGCTCGATGCGCTCCCGACCCACAATGATCAATTGCGCATCTTCCACGCAGCCGCCAACGGCGGAAAAGGCCTTGCCATTCGGACGGGATTCGATCAGGCACGCGGGACCATCGTGGCGATTCAGGATGCGGATCTCGAATTGGACCCCGCCGAGATCAGTGCACTCGTACAGCCAATCCTGGCGGGGCAGACATCGGTGGTCTATGGGTCCCGCTTCCTCCACGGCTATGGCGACGCACCCTGGCTCACCGTCGCGGCGAACCGCTTCTTGACGTCACTCACCAACCTCCTCTACGGGTCACGTCTGACCGACATGGAGACGTGCTACAAAATCATGCGCACCGAAGTCGCGCGTGCGCTCCAGCTTGAGGCGAATCGCTTCGACATCGAGCCGGAAATCACAGCGAAGCTACTCCGGGCCGGACATCGGATTGCCGAATTGCCCGTTCGATTCGAGCCGCGCAGTCGCGCGCAGGGAAAGAAGATTGGGTGGCGCGATGGCGTGAAGGCAATCCAGGTGCTCGTCAAACATCGGATCTCGTGATGACGCGGCTCGCCACGTCGGTCGCCGTCGTGGCTGCCGTCGCGGTTGCGACCGTCGGCATCGTTCGAGGGACTTGGGCCGTCGGAGGGTCTGATTCCTCGTGTTATGCCCTGATGGCAATGGCTTTTGCGCACGGCGATCTGCAACCTCATTCGGATCTCGCACTCCACGCACCGTGGCCGAACGCTTCGCTGACTCTTGCGCCGGGGGGTTTCATTCCGTCGACTGAGCGTCCTGGCGCCGCGTCTCCTGTGTGTGCGCCGGGCTTTTCGCTGATTCTCGCCCCCTTTTACCGGGTGGCGGGGCCCGACGGCATATTCCTGGTGACCCCGCTGGCAGGTGGCTTACTGGTCTGGCTCACGTTCATCTTCGGCCGACGCCTGGGCGGTCCGCTCGCGGGAGTCGCCGCCGCTGTCATTGTTGCGACGACACCGATCGTCTTCTTTCAAGTCACTCAGCCAATGAACGACATTCTGGGCGCCGCGCTCTGGATGGGCGTGCTTGTCGCGGCCACGTCGTCGGAACCAAGCCGCTCCTGGCTGCTCGGCGGCGTCACGGGCCTCGCGACTCTGGTGAGGCCGAGTTTCGCGCCTGCGGCGGCGGTCGTTGGCCTGTGGCTCGTCGTGACGACGTGGAAGGAAGACGGGGGTGGGCTGCGCAGGTTGCAGCGGAGGGCGACTGCATTTGGCATTGCCGCCGCCCCCTCCATTGCCGCGATGCTCGCGCTCAATGAGGCTCTCTACGGCAATGCATTGGAGTCAGGGTATGGGCGTGTGGGCGACCTTTTCAGCGTGCAGCATCTGGTGCCGAATCTCCGTCACTACGGCACGGCGATGTTCGAGACCATGCTGGGCCTGCCGCTTTTCGGACTAGCGGCGCTCGCGACAGTCTCGCGTCCGGATCGCCCGATTGTGTGGCTCGCCGTGTCAATCTCCTCGTCGATCGTTGCCGTGTATTTGCTGTACCGTCCGCTCCCGGAATGGTGGTATCTCCGATTTCTGCTGCCAGCACTGGCGCCTCTTCTCGCGTTGGCCTCAGTGGCTGCCGCCCATCTCGTGGGGCGCTCCCGGCCGTTGTGGACTCGTGCCGCTTTGATCACAGCGGTTGCCGGACTGGCGGTGTTTGGCGTTGTCACGGCCCGCGATCGTCAGGCGTTCGAGCTCCAGAAGCTTGAAGGCCGATTCCGACGCACGGGAGAGATCGTGAGAACACGACTTCCGGTGAACGCGGCGTTCGTGACGGTCTGGCAAAGCGGCAGCGTTCGCTTCCATGCCGACCGTCCTTCGGTGCTTTGGGACTCGCTCGAGCCGACAGCGGCCGACGGGGCGCTCACGTGGCTGTCGTCGCGAGGCCTCGAGCCGTACCTGCTGCTCGAACGCTGGGAGGAGCCGCTGTTTCGGGAGCGATTTGGGACGCGAACGGCGGTGGGCAACCTGGACTGGCCCCCCAGATTCGATATCGACCGGCAGGTCCGCATCTTCAAGCCCTCCGATCGCGTTGCTTATATGCAAGGGCAGTCGATACCCACGGAACACATTCTTCCGCCGCGCTGAAACTGCACCCCTGCACCTCTGCACCCCCGCACCCCCGCACGCGGAGTAGTGTTACCCTCCCGTCATGCGTCGTTGGTTGATTGTTGCGGCGGCCGTCCTTCTCTCCATTCTGAGCGCGAGTGCGCAGCGGAGCCGTTACGAGTGGCCCGTTTATGGCGGCGATCAGGGTGCGATGCGTTACGCCGCACTCGACGACATCAATCTTCAGACCGTCGACAAGCTCCAAGTCGCGTGGACCTGGAAGCCTGGTGAGCAGCCGCTTCCCGAGTTCGGCACGCAGCCTGGTACTTTCCAGAACACGCCGCTGATGATCGAGGACGTGCTCTATGTGAGCACTCCATACAATCGTGTCGTCGCGCTCGACGCCAGGACCGGTCGTGAGTTGTGGCGCTACGATCCCGAGCCCTTCAAGGACGGTCAGCCACCAAATGGAACCGGCTTCGTCCACCGCGGTGTTGCCGCATGGCGCGATGACGCGGGGCGGCTGCGGATTTTCATGAACAGCCGTTATCGGCTGATTTGCCTGGACGCCAAGACGGGTACGCTCGTTCCAAGCTTTGGCAATGGAGGCATCGTTGATTTGGTCGCCGGACTGTCATGGAAGGGAGACCGGCGGCATTACACGAACACGTCGCCGCCTGTCGTCTATCGCAATCTCGTCATTCTGGGCAACGGCGTCGGTGATCGACTCGTGTATCGCAACGATCCGCCAGGCGATGTGCGCGCGTTCGATGCGCGGACGGGCAAGGTGGTGTGGACCTTCCGGCCGATTCCACGTCCTGGCGAGTTTGGTCATGAAACCTGGGAAAACGGCTCTTGGGAGTTCACAGGGCATACCAATGTGTGGGCTCCCATGTCACTCGACGATACGCGCGGCCTGTTGTATTTGCCCGTGAGCACGCCGAGCAACGACTACTATGGCGCCACGCGGCCAGGCGCCAATCTCTTTGCCGAGTCCATCGTCTGTCTCGATGCGTTGACAGGGCGGCGGAAGTGGCACCACCAACTGGTGCATCACGGCTTGTGGGATTACGACTTGCCAGCAGCGCCGGTGCTGGCGACTCTTTCGGTCGAAGGTCGTCGCATCAACGCGGCGATCCAGCTCACCAAGCAGGGATTCGCATTCGTCTTCGATCGGGTTACGGGTGATCCCGTGTGGCCGATCGAAGAGCGCGCAGTGGGGGAGAGCGACGTGGCGGGTGAGGTCGCATGGAAAACGCAGCCATTTCCCACCAAGCCGCCGGCCTTCTCCGAACAAGGTGTCTCGCTGGATGACGCGTTCGACCTCACTCCCGAACTGCGCGATCGTGCGCGGACGGAATTGTCGAAGTACAAACTAGGGCCGCTGTACACGCCGCCGTCACTGCAGGGCACCGTTATGCGGCCCGGAGTCATCGGTGGTGCAAATTGGGGCGGCGGCGCTTTCGACCCTCAAACCGGCAGGCTCTATGTGAAGACCAGTTCGAACACCCCGGCCATCCTTCGCCTGGCCGAACCCGATCGTTCGGCCAGCAACCCACGTGCGAGCGAGGTTGATGCGGCCTTGATCAATCGAGGTGGCAGCGCCACATTCATGGATGGCCTGCCACTGCTCAAGCCACCGTATGGCCATCTGACAGCAATCGATCTGAATCGAGGCGAGATCGCCTGGCGGGTGCCATTTGGTGATACGCCAGCGCTGCGTGCGCATCCTGCGTTGAAGGACGTCACGCTCCCTGCCAAGCTCGGAGTCAGCGGCGCACCAGGAGCGATCGTAACTGCGGGCGGGCTCGTGTTCGCGGGTGGCGGCGACATGGCGCTGAATGCCGTTGATGCCGCAACGGGTGAGACCGTGTGGCGCGGCTCGCTATCGCAGCGCACCACGGGCACGCCTATGACGTATCGCACGGGGCTGCCCGATGCGCGGCAATACGTCGTGGTTGCGACCGGCGGCGGTGAAAACGCCGAGCTCGTTGCGTTTGCAATCGGATCGCGCGTCACCGCAGCGCGCTGACTGGCAAGTCGTGTCCAAGCGCCCAGGCTTCCCACTCCGCTGCTGTCCGCGTACGAAAGATCTCAGCCAGCGCCGCGTCTGGCTTCACGCCTAGCGCTTCGTAGAGGCGTGCGCGAAAATGAGGCTCGAGAGCGGCGATCGCCACGCGGCCGTCGCGAGCGCGATAGATGCCATAGGCTGGAAGACCGCCGCCAAGCAGGCCGCCCGGGCCTGTTAGTCCATGCCGAAGGGGCGCCACCAAGGCCTCGAGACCGTCATAGAGACCGACTTCGACACGGGCGCTTGGTGGTTGCTGCAACAGCAGTAGTGCCGCCGAAAAGGCGCGCTCTGATCCCATCACGTCGGCGACAAGCGTCCGCGGAAGCTCCGTGCCAAGCAGCCCGGCTCGCGCCAGATACGTCAGATCATGTCCAGCCCTGTTGGGGTCCGACAGCTCACCGACGATGTTCAAGTGGCGCAAGCGCGTGGCGCCAAACGTGCTACCGAGGAGGGCGTCGGCATCGAGTCCGAGGCGGGTCAGCGCTGCTGGCCGCTGGCTCGCGACGAACAGGTCGGCGTCCGACAGCAATTTCTGAACACGCAGTTGGCCATTGCCCTTGAGATTCAGGCGCTCGACTGCCACGTCGCGATGGAGTTCCGCATACCAGGCTGGACAGAACTCGGCTAGTGGATCGCCGTCCGGCGGCTCGATCTTGGTGACATCGGCGCCTTCGGCGGCTAGTCGAGAAACCGTCAGAGGCCCGGGAACGTTCAGCGCGATGCTGACGACCCTGACTCCGGAGAGCAGCGCCACTACTGCGCCGCCGTCGGTGCCGGCGCTTCGGCGAGCATGCGGCGATATACTGCGCGCGCCTCGTCGAACTGGGCGAACACGTGACCCCGCTCCCGTTCTGAACGCCAGTCTGGCCATGCCTCCGCTTGTTTTTGCAGGAGATCGATCCACTTGAGGCAGGTACTCGGCTGCCGCGCGGTTGCGGACGGGTTGACCGCCGACAGTGATCCAAACGGGATTGGTGAAGGCCTGGGCGAACGCCGTATCCAGCGGGAAGCGATCCTCCGCGGCGCCCTCAGCCCGAAGGTGATACCAGCCACTCCGGGTCACGCGAAGTGATTTTTTCAGCTCTGCGCTCTTGTGGTCTGCAGCGAGCGGGATCTTTTCCACAACGTCGCCATTGAAGATGAGCGTGACTGTTTCGAGCGGAGTAATCGATCGCACGCGCGCGGAAATCTCGACCTGACCACCACCCGCGGGCACCGTGACTGATCCACCGGGCATGCGCCCGTTGACTGTGAGCTCGACCAATGGACCGGTGCTCACAAACGCGTTGCCTCGACGCAGGTGTTCGAACCACGCATCCGCATTGAGTCCCCTGGTACCGGTGTGAACATAAGTGCGTGACGAGCCCACGAGCTTCGACGCGTGCAGGCTGCTGATCGAATCCTCACCGCCAACGGCCGTCACCCGCAGGCCATTGTTCAGGACCGCATACCAGGGGAAAAACCCCGCGCGTCCGGCGTTCGACCACTCGAGGGCATCGGCCGCGCCAAGCGCCGCATCCACGATGAAGCCTTTGCCGCCACCAAGGTTGGACTCGATTGGATCGCGATCGCCGCTGTAAGGATGCACATAACCCGTGGTTGCACCCTGTGCCTTGGCCTTGCGCAGCATGTCGGTGTTGCTCGGATACAAGCTTTCGACAGCAGTGCCTTCATAGCCCGTCAAGAACGGGCTGATGAGATGTTTCTTCAACTGAAACATGAAGACGTGACCGTAAAACGGAGGCCGGTACTCCTGGCCGACCACGACGACGCGATCGCGTGTTGAGACCGGATGTGCGCCGCCGCCCGGCACGAAATGCTGGTAGTCCAGAATCCGGTTGTCCTTGTTGGCAACCTGCTCGTTGACGATGTCTTGATCTTCGGCAGCGGACATCATCATCAGGTTCTGCAGCGTATTGTGAAGGTTGCCGGCATAGTTCATGTGCACGTGCGTCGATCCGTTGTACCACCCAGAGGCTGACAGATCCGTGAGTCTCTGAAGCGTAATGGTCAGGTTCGTCGTTTGGCCCGCGCTGACCTCGGCTTCAACCTTGGCGGGAATGAACTCGAATCCCTTGGCCACATCGAGCACGACCTTGCCAACCGGCAGATCGACGCGGAACGTGCCAGTCGTGTGAAACATGCGGTCGCCGGCACCGCTGACCCGCGCATATGCATCGCTTGGCGCGTAGAATTTGCGATCCGACGCCACCACGTGGACGCGTGCCGCGGTTGGCGCCTTGGTGCCCGTCTCGAGAACGCGAACAGCGAGCGTGCCCATTGGACGCTTCCAGCGTCGCGTGCCGATCGTGATCATGCGTTGCTCGCCGCCGTAGGTCTCCAGCACTGCCAGTTGCGGGAGGCCATTGGCGCTGCCGTTGGTGATGAACGCGATCCATTCCCCGTCGGGAGACCAGCGCGGATGGAAAGCGTCGTGCTCGAAAAATGTCAGCTTGTACGGTTCTCCACCCGGCTTCGTCGGCTGGACATAAAGATTGGTGAACTGATCGGCTGAACCGCGCGTGGATGCGTAAACGAACCGCCTACCGTCGACCGACACATCGGGTTGGGGCCGATACAGCGTCTGTTCGGCAAGGACCACTTGCGCCTGTTGGATTCCGTCGGCAACCGCCGGCACGCGCAGAACGTGCCCGGACCCGAGGGGCACGTCACGATTCGACACGAGCAGCAGTTCCTTGCCGTCTTTCATCCATGCCGGCGTGATGTGCACGTCCCACTCGCCGAAGTAGAGCCGTTCGCGGCCGAAGCTGTGGTCTTTGGTCACGGCAACTTCGTCACCGTCCCAGCGTCCATCGCGAATCGGACGCACGTACACATTGAAATAGCCGTTTGGTTTGGTGCTCACATACGCCAGGCGCGATCCATCCGGCGAAAACACAGGGTCGAGATACACGAATTTGTCATCGCTCAGCGGCCAGGTCTTCCCGCTCGCGATCTCCAGAACGTTCAACTGAATGTTCGTCCCCCCATCGTCGGCCACATAGGTCAGGAAGCGGCCGTCGGGGGACCAGGCAGGGAGAGAGTGATACTTGTCGTCCGCCGTCAGCTCATCAGCTGCCCCGGTGGCTGGATCCACGCGCCAGATCGATCCGCCCATCCCGACCGCGATCGAGCGACCGTCCGGCGCCCACGCTGGTGCCCACGGCGTCGAGCTCGGAGCAGGTGGGATGTAGTAGTTGTGCATGTAGTTGCCGCCGCTTCGCGCCATCGGGTACGTGCGCGGTGCCGGCTGAGCCCAGAGCGCGACGCCGGCGAGTGCGCTGAGAGCGGCGAGTGCGGTGACGAGACGGGCGTGCGCGCGAAGCATGGCGGGGCTCCTGTCGAAACTCGCGATACCGCGCAAGGATAAACGATGTATAGTCCCGCGATCCTTCATATCGAGTGCGCAAAGCACGACTGGTCTGATTCCGATTCGTGTCGGCGTCCCAATTGTCGTCCGCTGCCGGTGCCCGGGGCAGAAAGGAATACTATGGCTGCGCGCTTTGTCCTCCCGCTCGTGTTCGTGCTCGGTGTTGCGCTGCCTGCTGTCGCGCAGGACGCGTCGTTGACAGGCACGGTCGTTGACGACACCAAGTCTGCGCTTCCCGGCGCCACAATTACGGCCACATCGCTTGAAACCGGCCGAATCACCACCGCCTCGAGCGACGAGCGAGGCGAATACCGGCTGCGCGCGCTTGCGCCGGGCCGCTACAAGCTCCAGGCCGACCTCTCAGGTTTCGCGACGATCATCCTCCCGGATATCGAACTGCTGGTCGGGCAAAACCGCACGGTTCCGTTCACCATGCAGGTCGCCTCCCTCGCCGAAACTCTCACTGTGACCGCCGAATCGCCGCTCGTCGACATCACCTCGACGCAGGTTGCTGGCAACGTCGATCGCCGCCAGATGGAAGAGCTTCCGTTACAGGGACGCAACTGGATGGAGCTGGCCATGCAGGTGAAAGGCATTACCGCCAATGCCGTGGACACCACCCCCGGCGTGCGCGATCGACAGTTCCAGTTGAATCTCGACGGCCAGGAGATTACGCAGCAGGTTGCAGGCTCGGGGTTCGGTCAGCCGCGATTCAGCCGCGAAGCGATTGCCGAATTTCAGGTCGTCACCAACCTGTTCGACATAACCCAGGGCCGTTCGTTGGGTATCCAGGTGCAGGCGATCTCACGGTCCGGCACGAACAACATCGATGGCAGCGTGTATGGTTATTTCCGCGACGACAAGCTGAACGCCAAGGACTTTCTCGCTGGCCGCGTGGTGCCGTATGCCAATCAGCAAATCGGCGCGGCCATCGGCGGACCGATCATCAGAGACCGTGCGCACTACTTTGTCTCGTGGGAACGCGAGAACGAACCCAACACGATCCTTGCCGCACCGGCGTTTTTGCCCGGCCAGAGCTTTTCGTTCGACACCAAGCTCGTACAGAACAGTTTTCTGGGTCGCGGTGACTGGCAGGTGCGTCAGGGAGACCACATCTCCGCCCGCGCCTCGTATTGGGACTGGGACAACCCCTTTACGCAGGTGGCCGGGACAGAGCACCCCTCGCAGGCTGCGGCTCGGTCACGCACCGCCATCAACGTCGGCACGACTTGGACAAGTGTGTTGAGCGATCGTCTGCTACAGGAAGTGCGCATCGGCTACAGCCATTTCGATTGGAAGAACCTTCTCGCAATCGACGCCTTGGCAAACACCCCGAACTATGTTTTCCCCGGCCTCACGGTCGGACAGCGCCGCAATTATCCCCAGGAGTTCTTCCAGAACACGTTTAGCTTTCGCTACGACTTGACGATGAACCGCGGACGCCACGATGTGAGGATTGGTGGCGAGTACCTCCGGTGGCACGACACCGGACAGTGGCAATTGTTGTCACGCGGCGAGTTCATCTTTACGGCAAACCCCTCGGATTTGTCGCGCCGATTCCCGGCCGACGCCTGGGACGATCCATCGCGGTGGGATCTCAGCGGGCTCGACTCGATTGCCTCGCGCTACGATGCGAACTTCGGCGACTGGACGATCGACATCCCGCGCCCTACGTTTGCGGTGTGGTTTGGCGACACGTGGCGCATGACTGACCAATTCACCATCAACTACGGTGTGCGGTGGGATGCAGACACGGGCGCCCTCGATCCTCCGCACATCACGACGCCGGTGACGTTCGATCCGCGTGGAGGGAACCCATACACTGATATCGCGATTGAGGCTGGCGATCGGCTCTACCCCGGAGACCTGCGCGACCTCGCGAACGTGGCGCCTCGGGCCGGGTTCACATGGAACGTCAACGGCGATGGGAAGCTGGTGGTCCGTGGCGGCAGCGGTCTCTACTACAGCATCCCTGATTCAAACACGACGTTCAGCCAGCAGTCGTTCAACGGCGAGCGCATTCTCGTCAACTCCTTCCCGAACGACGGTCTGCCGGGGTTTCTCCTGGATCCGACCCGCGGGCGCACCGGGCAAGATTTCCTCAGCGGCAGGTTCCCCCTCCCCGCTCAGTCCCCCCGGGTGATCGCGCACGACTATCAGATGCCGCACACCTGGCAGAGCATTGTTGGGTTTCAGTCTGAAATTGCGGCAGGCGTGGGCCTCGAAGCCGATTTCACCCACTGGAAGGGGTACCACTTTGGCAACCAGCGGGATCCAAACCTGTTCTTCAACCCGGCGACCGGATACAACGTGAATCCGAATCAGGGGCGCCCGGATCCGAAGTTCGGAAAAATCCAATGGCTGGAGTCCGATGGTCGCGCCGACTACGCCGCGATTTCAACGGCGCTCAACCGCCGCTTCCGCAACAACTGGCAAGCCAGTCTCAGCTATACGCTGACGTTGTTTCAAAACGACGACACGAACGGATTCCAGTTCGAGGGTAACAATCCGTTCGACCCGCAGGCTGAATGGGCGCGCTCGACGGAGTTCCAGCGTCACACCGTTCGCGTCAACGGGATCTGGCGCTTGCCGTATGGCCTCTCGGTCGCAGGCGCGTATCTCTACGGATCCGGTAACTACTACGCGACGACCTATTCGGCCACCCCATTCGGCGCCGTAGGGACGAATCGATACGTGACCGCGCCGCTCACCGTCAATCCTGCGGCCCTGGACCGCTTCGATGGCGACCCTACGTACGCGGTGGGGGAGATCGTTCCACGAAACGCCCTGCTGGGGTTCCCCTTGCATCGCGTCGACCTCCGTGTTTCAAAAGATCTCGCCCTGCCCGGCGGGGTGAAGCTGACAGGCATTGCCGAAGTCTTCAACATGTTCAACCACGAGAACTACGGCGCCTACAACTCGGTTTTGAACACGACGACCTTCGGCGATCCGCGACAGAACCTGCTGAACGCCTACCAGGCGCGCGTCGCACAGCTGGCGTTCAAGGTGAGCTTTTGAACGGTCTCCGCCTCCGGTCTCCGGTCTCCGGCAAACAGATCGGGACAAAAAAAGGGCGGGTCAAAGGTGACCCGCCCGCGTTCTGTCTTTGGCGACCGGTGACTGGCGACCGGTGACCGAGTCAGACAACCGGCTTGTGCAGCACAACCGGTTCGTCCTGCGACGACTTCTTCTTGCTGCCGCCCAGGCCCTGAATCTGAAGGACCGGCACGGCCTCCTCCTTCAGAACGTGCTGCCGATACAGCTTTTCCATCTCCGCGTGATGGCGCTTCTCGTCAGGCGTCAACTCCTTTGCGGCTTTACGCGCCTGCAGCTGTTCCTCGCGCGCGTTCTTCGCGATGCCGAGCTTGTCGAGGTCCGTCTGAGCGCCAGCGGCCACGGCTTCGGCATTGAGCTTGAGCGAGTGCTCCGTCGAGCTGAGCGGCACCGACTTGTTGCCGGCAAAGATCTCATGACGGCCGTGCTCGTCGTACCACTTGGTGAGCGTTGCTGTCATGTGCATCTTCTCGATGATGTTCCGCCATCCGATGCCCGTGTTGTACGCGCAGAATGAAATCTCACCCTGCTGCGTCGCATACGGAATGATGCACATCTCGGTGCGACGGAAGTCGTAGTTGAACAGATCCTGGAACCACATCCCTGCCACGAACAGGAAGTTCCACCGATCCGAACGGCGCTTCTCGATGTCCTGTATCGTGCGATCGCCTTCGACTTTGCCGTAGCTCTTGCCGGTCGCGCCAAAAGTCTTGTCAAACTTCTTCAGCAGGTCAGCGATCTTGAAATGCGTCGGCGCCTTGAAGGGGTCGTAGTTGCGCAGCAAGGCCAGCGTCATCCCGGTGATCGAGAGCCACTTGCCGCGCCCCGCATCGTTCACCTGAGCGACGTCCCTGGCGAGCTGGTCGGCTTTGAGGAATGCCGTCACAGGCACCGCCTCCTTGGTTTCCTTGTCGATCATGACCGCCATGCCGATGCCGCAGTTTGGATGGCAGCCGCAGGTCAGCTGACCCCATTCCCGATCCGGTCCATGGACCACGTCCGCCCAGTCCGTGAAGGTGGACATGAACGAGATCGGGAACCAGTCGCGGACGGGTTCGCCGATGCCGGTCTGACTCTTCACGTCATGCGCGAGGTGCGACAGCGTGTAGCGCTGTGCCGCGCGACGTTCCGGCGTCACCTCCTCGTCGCGACCCGTGAACGACACAGGCTGGAACGACAGGAAGTTGATCTTTTTCGGATTGTCGAGCGCGAACTCGATGACGCGGCCGACCTGCTCGTTGTTGACGCCATTGACGATAGTGATGACCGGCACGATGTCGACGCCTGCGCTGTACAGGTTCTCGATCGCGCGCAGCTTCACGTCGAACAGATTGCCGACACGACGATGTGAGTTGGCGGCATTGCCGATGCCGTCGAACTGAAGATACGCGTAGCGCAGCCCCGCTTCGGCCGCGGCCTTTGCGAAGTCCACGCTCTTGGCGAACTCGATGCCGTTGGTGGCCGCCTGCACGGAGTTGTACCCCACCTTCCGCGCATAGCGCACGGCGTCGAGGAAGTACGGAGACAGCGTCGGCTCACCGCCTGAGAACTGCACGGACATCTGGCGGCGCGGCTTGATCGTGATGGCATTGTCGAGAACTGTCTTGATGTCCTCCCACGACAGTTCGTGGACGAAGCCCACCTGATTGGCGTCCATGAAGCACGGGTCGCACATCATGTTGCAGCGATTGGTGAGGTCCACGGTCAGGACTGACCCGCGCCCGTATTTCACCGTGCTGCTGCCGTGGTTGTGGAGCTTCTCGTCGTTGTGGGCCTGGATGTCGCGACCGGGAAAGACTTCTTCAAGGTGCTTGAAGAACGTCGGATCGATCGCCATGGTGTCTTCGAAATGCCCGTGGACGGGGCAATCCTTGACCATCACAATCTTGCCGTCCTTTTCGAGGATCGTCGCCTTGATCTCTCCGACCTTCTCGTTCAGGAGCGACTCGAGCGGCTTGGTCCCATCGAGGATGGCCTGTCGTGCTTCGCGCACGCACGTCGGGCACAGTGAATCGGTTTCCCGCGGCCAGCCGAGCGGCGGCTTGGTCTTCTGATACGACTTCAACAGCGGCTTGTCCGACCAGCGCGGGATGAAGGAGGCGCTTTGGTTGATCTTGTTGACCCGTGAAAACACCTGCCAGGCGCCTTCTGCGGCCACCGCCAACCCCTTCTCCATGTACTTGATGGGCGCGTGCATCTTTATGGTCTCCCTTTGACGTTTTGGCGTATTTTAGGGTCCTAGCTGCCCAAACTTTCACGGTTTCGGGGAGTGGGCGTCTGGCCCCGGTGAGCGGGTCAGGCGGCAGGTTCAATGGCCATATCCGACAAAAACAGTCGCCATTGCACAAATTGCAGGCGCCGACTGAAGATCGGCCGCATGTCCCGCTTTGCTGCTGGCCTCTGCCTCATGGTCGTGCCGGTTCTGCTCTGGGCGCGTCCCCTCGAGCAAAGCAAGCCCGACCCGCTGACACAGCAGCCAATCGCGCTCGTCAATGCGAACGTCGTGAACGTGATGGATGGAACCGTCCAGCGCAACGCGACGATCGTGCTGCGGTCTGGTCGGATCGAATCGGTGGGTACCAGCGGGCCAGGCGGAGGGATCACGACGATGGATGTCCGCGGACGATATGTGACCCCGGGGCTCATCGATGCGCATGTCCACATTGCCAACCTCCGATCTCTGCGCACAGCGCTCGAGAGCGGAGTCACGACGGTGCGCAGTTCTGGCGTGTCGCACTATGTCGACATCGGGATCCGCGAATTGGTCAAACAGGGCACCGTGGCCGGACCTGACATGCTGGCATCGGGCTATCACGTCCGCCCAATGGTTGCCGAGGAGGCGTTCTTCGATCATCCGTCGCTGTCAACGCTGTTGCGGAGTGGGGTGACGAGCGTCGACGCGATGCGCCGCATGGTGCAGGCAAACTTGTCGCGTGGCGTGGACTGGATCAAGGTCCTGGCGACCGAACGCGCGGGCACGCCCGATACCGATCCGCGCAAACAGGTTTACACGGAGGGGGAGCTGCGCGCGATCGTCGAGGAAGCGGCGGCGAAAAGCGTCCCGGTCCAGGCGCACGCGCATGGCGCTGAGGGCGCCCTGGCTGCGGTGAAGGCTGGGGTCCGCAGCATCGAGCATGGCACGTACCTCACCGACGAAGCGCTGCAGCTCATGGCCAAGCAAGGCACGTTCTTCGATCCAACAATGGAGGCGCTGAAGGACGTCTCTGACGTGGGCGGCGATTACGACAATCGCGACTTGCAACTTCGGGGGCGTCACATGATGCCGCGCCTCCGGGATGCGATCGCGAGAGCGCACAAAATGGGCGTCAGGGTCGTCGCCGGCTCCGACACGGGTTACGGACCTGCGAGCGTTGGGAGGCTGTCGATCGAGGTGGCGAACCTCGTGGACGTCGGCCTGTCACCGCTCGCCGCCCTGCAGGCTGCGACAATCACCAACGCGAACATGTTGATCCGCGACAAGCAGATCGGGCAGGTTGCCGCCGGGTTCGAAGCGGACCTGCTCGTGGTTGAACGCAATCCTCTGGAACACATCAGTACGCTCCAGGATCCGCTCCTGGTGATCAGCAATGGCCGAGTGGCCCTGGATCGATTGAACTTCGGTCGCCCGCAGGCGACCTCGCAAGAGTGAATGGGAGAGTGATATGACGCGAGTGACCGCCCTAGCTGTGTCGTGTACGTTGCTGATTCCCGGACTGGCATTCGCGCAGCATGATGCGCACGCCGCCCCGCCAGGCGATCAGATTGGCAGCGCCAGCGTGAAGTTCGAAACCTCGTGCGCGCCAGCCGTGCGTGACGATTTCAACAAAGCGATCGCGCTGCTGCATTCGTTCTGGTATCCGGAAGCTACCAAGATGTTCGAGGGGATCGCTCAGAAGGATCCATCGTGTGCACTCGCGTACTGGGGTGTTGCGATGAGCCAGTGGGGCAATCCATTTGCCGGAATCCGCGCTGCCAAAGTGGTCGAAGCAGGGATCCCGGCGGTCGAGAAAGCCCGCGCAACAGGAACACCTACGCCCCGCGAACGTGCCTTGATCGATGCCGTGGCGATTCTCTATAGCAGCGCGGACGCGACCACGCAGCGAGACCGTGTCGTCAAGTATGAGGCGGCGATGGAGAAGATTGCCAACGACCACCCGAAGGACGTCGAGGTGCGCATTTACTACGCGTTGGCTGTCACGCAATCGGCCGTGCCCACGGACAAGACCTACGCCAAGCAACGCCAGGCCGCCGCGATTCTCGAGCCGCTCTTCAAACAGATGCCCGAGCATCCTGGCCTGGCGCACTACATCATCCACGCCTACGATGCACCACCGCTTGCCGAAATGGCGCTTGTCGCCGCGCGTCGCTATGCGTCGCTGGCCCCTGCGATTCCCCACGCGCTCCACATGCCGTCGCACACGTTTACGCGCGTCGGATCGTGGAAGGAATCGATTGACACCAATCGCCGCTCGGCAGAGGCGGCGCGCAAGAGCAACGGCGCCGGGGAAGAGCTGCATGCCCTCGACTATCAGGCGTACGCCTATCTTCAAATCGCCCAGGACAAGGCGGCCAAGACCGTGCTCGATCACGCGGTGGCTGTGGTCGGTGGCGCCGAAGGCATGGCCGCGGGCGCCGCCGGGGCGGGCGCGTACGCGATTGCGGCGATACCCGCCCGTTACACTCTCGAACGTGGCGCGTGGGCCGAAGCCGCGGCGTTGCAGCCACGTCCGGCCAACACGCCGTTCACCGAAGCCATCACGCATTTCGCGCGGGCGGTTGGTGCAGCTCGAAGCGGGAACCCTGCGGCAGCAGCGCCAGACATCGAGCGGCTCGCGAGTCTGCGCGACAAGATGAAGTCAATGCAGGACGCGTACTGGACCGAGCAGTTGGACATTCAGCGCCGCGTCGCCCTGGCCTGGGTTGCGTATGCCGAAGGGCGCAAAGACGAGGGCATCGCCGGACTCAGTGCCGCGGCCGACGCTGAGGATGCGACCGACAAATCGGCGATCTCGCCCGGACCAATCGCTCCAGCGCGCGAACTGCTCGGATACATGCTGCTCGAGGCGGGGCGCGCGAAAGAAGCTCTTGCCGCGTTCGACGCGACGACGAAGAAGGAACCAAACCGCTTCCGGGGCCTGTATGGCGCAGGCCGGGCGGCCGAAGCCGCGGGCGATCGCGCACAAGCCATGAGTTATTACAAGCGACTACTGGACATTGCGAAAGAAGCCGATACGGAGCGCCCGGAATTGGTCGCCGCCAGGAAATTCGTCGGGACCAACTGATCAAGATAGCCACGAAGGCACGAAGACACTTCGTGCTCTTCGTGGCTGGTTCTTACAGGGTCCAGATTTCCTTGAGCACCCGCCGGAAGTTGTCGCCCAGCACGCCGCGGATGTCGGCATCCGAATAGCCGCGGCGGATCAACCCTTCCGTGAGATCGAATACGCGTTTAGGATGATCGACGCCTTCGATGTCGATCTTCTCCCTGAAGCCGTAGCTATCTTTGTAGCCCGCTCGCAGCGACCGCTGCTCGTCGGGGGACAGGTCGTCATAGCCGTCGAGGTCGATATCGCTGCCCAGCCCCAGGTGTTGGGCACCGACCAGTTTACGCACGTG
This sequence comes from uncultured Acidobacteriota bacterium, assembly GCA_963846425.1. Lineage (GTDB taxonomy): Bacteria > Acidobacteriota > Vicinamibacteria > Vicinamibacterales > UBA2999 > JACCSI01. The sequence goes on from CAWJVW010000005.1 coordinate 2,992,290, forward strand.
ATCGTAGTGATCGAGCATATGTTCCAGCGTCGTCGGCTCCTCGGCCTTGACGAACATGCGTACGCTGGTAATCCCCATCACGCCACCTCGTGAAGCCATGCGCTGGATGGCCTCGTCGGTCTTGCAGCGCGGGTGTTGAGGCACCAGCGCGCGGCAATTGGAATGCGTGATGAGCACGGGCCGCGCAGAAACCTCGAACGCGTCGAGTGTCGTGCGGTCACCGCAGTGGGACACGTCCACCGCCATGCCGACCTGGTTCATCCGCGCGATCACCGACACCCCAAAATCGGACACTCCATCGTCCCGCCGCTCCGTCGAGCCGTTGCCGATCATGTTGCGGCTGTTGTAGGTGAGTTGAGAGATGCGCTGGCCGAGCGCGTGGAAGGCGTCCACGTCATTGACAGTTCTGAAATGCTGCGAGTTCTGGATGCCGAGGAGGACGCCAATCTTTCCGCTTGCCTTCACCGCGTCGAGCGCCTGCGCCGAATCGATTCGCATCAGGCTGGCGTGATGATGCGCGAGAAACCCATTCCACAGACCCAAGAAGCGGAGCACGTTCGTGTATGCGTCGACGCCGCCGACGCCGGTTGCGATGTGAAAAACGGAAATGCTCGAATCGCGAAACCGCTGCAAGTCGGCGGCCGTAAAGTCAGGCGGCCGTTCCAGCCAGGTCGATCGGCCAATCTTGAACGGGCTCAGCATGTCGAGCACCGTCGTCGATGTCACGAGATCGACAGCGCGCTTCGAATAGCTCGCCCGCTGCCGGGTGAAGAGACGATAGTGATTCCGATTGACGAACGGGGCGGCGGTCGCCAGCGCGCCAATCGTCAGAAAGTCTCGTCGGTTCATGGATTCGCAGATTTGCGGGATTCGCGGGATTCGCGGGACTAAAGTCCCGCGCTACGCAATCCACGTACTACACAGTCCGCGTACGTATCGCGGGACTTTAGTCCCGCGTCGACGACGCAGTTTCGTACAGTTTTGCGCCCTGCAGCCATTTGTCGAACCAGCCGACGATGTGCTGCAGCCGTTCGATGCGGTGACGAGGTTTGCCCGACCGGGACAGTTCGTGCGTCTCCCCAGGAAAGCGCACCATGACAGTGGGCACCCTGAGATACTTCAGCGCGCGGAACATCATTTCGCCGCCATCCGACGCCGGTGTTCGCAGGTCATCGTCGCCGTCGATCAGCATGAGCGGTGTTTTGACCTTGGCGACATGCGTGATCGGCGAGCGTGTCGCGAAGTCTGTGGGGTCTTCCCAGGGCGCCTTGCGGAACCAGAATGGCGTGAACAACGAGAAGTCGGCGGTGTACCAGAACCCGGACCAGTCGGCGATCGAACGTTGAGACACCGCCGCTGTAAAACGATTGGTCTGCGTGATAGTCCAGTTCGTCAGCAGACCGCCGCCGCTGCCACCGGTCACGCCGAGACGCTTCTCGTCGATGTAACCGCGCTTGAGCACCTCGTCAACGCCCGCCATGAGATCTTTGTAGTCATCTCCGGGATAACGATACTGAATGATGTTGCCGAACTCCTGGCCGTAATTGCTGCTGCCGCGCGGGTTTGGGAAGAGGACAACGTAACCCTTTGCGGCCATCCAGTGGAATTCGTGCGTGAACGTGTTGCCGTAAGCCGAATGCGGACCCCCATGGATTTCGAGGATCAAGGGATACTTCGTCGGCGGGGCTGAAGCTCCGCCGCTACGAGCGCGGTCGAAGTCCGGCGGATGAAGCAACCAACCTTGAACCTTTTTGCCGTCGACGCTGGTCCACCAGATTTCCTCCGGCTCGCTCAACTTCAGCGTTTTGAACAGGTCGTCGTTGATTCTCGTGATTTGCTTCGGGCCGGAACCCACGACGAACAGATCGCCGATGTTGGTCGCCGTGGATGCCAGCGCCACGATCGAGCGCCCATCGGAAGACGCCGAGTAAGACTGGACTGCATGCCGTCCCTTGAAGAACGGCTCGACCTTCGACGATGCGATATCCACGCGCACCAGATTCGCATCGCCCTGCTCACCTGCCACGATGACAATCGACTTGCCGTCCGACGACCAGAGTGGGTTTCGTGTTGATCCCCCGCGCGGCGCGGCCTGATCTCCGCCAATCCCGCCGCCGATGTCGAAGTCGTAGCCCGCCGTGAGATTCTTTGCCTGGGCTTGCGCCCCGCTAAGTTCCATGACGAACAGGTCCGACTGGCTGTACGACCTCTCGGGCGCGCCTGTCAGCGTCCCGATAAACGCAAGGGACCGCCCATCAGGGGAGATTTGCAGATTGCCGATTGTGCCGTTGATGTCTGCGATCTTGGCGATCTCACCGCCTGCTGACGGCACCGCGTAGACATCCGAATCGCCCGATCGGTAGTAGGGATCCACGACGCGGTTCGACACGAACAACACCCGCGAGTTGTCATGCGCCCACACATGGCCGCCTTCTGAAAACTCACCGCTCGTCAACTGACGCGCCTTCCGCATATCACCCGAGGTTGGGACGTCCGTAACCCAGAGATGCGACGGTCTCTCAGGGTCGGTCCAGCCGCCGCCATTGCTTCGATAGACCGCAGACGTGATGACACGCACGTCGGATTTCGGCGGGGCCGTGGCCTCGGGCTTTCCCGTCGCAGTTGGCGGTGGATCGTCAGGACGCGTGGTGCTTGCGAAGGCGATGCGCCTGCCGTCTGGCGACCACACCGGCGTGGACGCGCCGCGCGCGACGTCCGTGATGGGTCGAGCCTCCCCCCCGTCGAGCGCGAGCAGGTAAATCTGTGCGGGTTGCGCGCGACCCTCGCGCTCAATCGTTCGCACGAACGCCACGTGCCGGCCGTCGGGCGACCAGCGCGGACTCGAGTCCCGCGTGCCAGACGTCAACCGGCGTGGCGACTCGTTGCCACTGGCCGGGACGAGCCAGACGCTCGTCTCGTAGTCGTCCTTCTGCTCATTGACGACGACGCGAACGAACGCGACGTGCGAGCCATCGGGCGAGATCTGCGGATCGGCGATCCAGACGAACTTCAAAAGGTCAGATTCGCTGATCAGCCGTCGCTCGGCCGTGCTGTTGCCTTGCGCGTATAAGGACAGAGCAGCGAGAGCGAATGCTGCAGTTGCGATCATTCGGACGCTTCGCATGTGATGTCTCTTCATTTCGCACTCACTAAGTAGCCGATCCAGGCATCCACGAGTCCCTGGTGCGAGCCTTTCAACGCTGCATACGTCTTGGCCCATCCCTGTGCCTTGACTCGGTCGGTCGCGAGCGTGTCAGCGCGCGGCACGGGAGCATGTGTCGCATACGCGGCATAAATCGCGGCCAACAGCGCTGCCTGATCCTTCGGATTGGCTTCGAGATGCTTTGCGAGCAGCGGCGCTGCGTCGCCGACGCGATTGCCCACGACATACGCGAGCCCCAACATGCGCGTTGTCGTGCTGTCCGCTTCAGCCTTTTGCAGTGTTTCGATTGCCAGCGACGAGTCTCCCGCATGGAGCCAGCTCAGACCCGCCATTCGCGCGACCGGCGCGGTACCGGCGATGTCGGGGGTGACACTCTGCAGCAAGCCAGCAGCCTCACGATGCTTGTTGCCGTCCGCGAGCGCCGCGCCGAGGAAGAGTCGTGCCGGCGCAAATGATGGCGCTTGTTGCATTGCAACCTGCAGTTGTTGAATGGCTCGCTCCATCAACCCTTGAGAGAAAAAGTCGACGCCGCGCAGGAATGCAGCCATCGGCTGATCCCCCGCGGCCAACGCTTCGAGCGCGGCGGGACCCAGCTTGCCTGCGCGTGCGGACGCGAGGGCGCCTTTGGCGGCGGGACGCGCCCGCTCCGCGGCGGTCAGGACGGCGTTCATGACGCCAGGCACCAGCAGTTCTTTCCGATCAACTGGAGGAAGATTGGCGAGCATCGCACTTCGGAGCTCGGCGGGCAACGTCGTCGGCATCGCGACCGACGTTGCCGCCGCGTCCGTCGCGGCGACGACACGGAACGGCCGCACGATGTGCCCCTGGGCCTTGCCTCCCTGCACGACGGTTGCCCGTGCGAGGTAGCGTCCCGGAGGCAACGTGGAGGTATTGAGCGCGCCGTGCAAAACAGCGACTTCAGGAGTGTCTCCTGCTGCCACTCCCATGGGCGACGTGGTCAACGGTCGTGCGTTCTCAGTCGCGAGCACGTCCAGCGTTGCCTGGAGATCGCTCATCGACTGTACGTTCGCGGCGTACACTTCCATCATCGCAGCCAACCGCCCGTTGCCCACGTGCGGCTCGATCGCCGCCATCGGCGCTGGCGGCTGATCAGTCGTTGACGCCTGGGCGATCAGCAGATCACCCACGGTCAGTCCTGTGGCATTCATCTGCCAGACGGCCACTTTCCGTTCGATGGACCCCATCCTGCCTTCGCTGTCGGCAACTGCAAAGCGCACGACATAGGTACCGGGCTCCAGCAAAATGCTGCCGGTGTAAACAGCAACACCGGGATCCGCTTCGTTCACGCGAAGCTTTCGGGTCTCGACGTCGGTCGCGCTTGCCTTGTTGTTGCGATCGATGAACACGACGCCGGTTGTGTAATCGAGCGGCTGATCGGCGTTCCGCTCAACTTCAGCGGTCATCAGCAGTCTGACCCGGGAGCCACCAGGTTCCTTGTATGTCCACGTGGCCATGCGCATCGGCAAGTCGTTGAGGGTCAACGGTCCGCGAAGTGCGCGGCGCACCGCTTCGGCCGGTGACGACGCGGCAGGGGATGTCGTAGCCAGAAATCCCCGGCGTGAGTAAAGCGTGACGCCTCGGCGCGTCGACTTCACTTGTATCCGGTGACGACGGCCGTCACGGTCCCGGGGGCGCGATTCGACGGCAATCAGGTAGTGCCCGGCTATCGACCGCATGATGCGTGCAAAGGCGTTGTCGCCCGACGTAATGACGTTGTGCAACGCCCCGCGCGACATGCCGGCGAGCGACTCGAGCCCCTGGATTTGCTTGTCCCGGTCCTCGCGAGGAGTCGTCGGTCGCTGGCTCTCCGTGACGTCGACGGCGGGCACATCGAGGAGCATCACGTCGAGGCTCGCACGCACGTCGGCGGCGACTGCGGCGATGTCGTCTACCTCGCTCCCCAGGCCTTCCAGCACCAAACCCTCTGAAATGAGAATGACCGACTTGGGGCCATCGATCGCGGCGAGGCTGCGCAACACGTCCCGCATCCCTCGCAGTGACGCTTGTGTCTGGAGTCGCTGGTGGGTCACCAGTTCGCTGGCTTCCTGCTCGACTTCGATTTCGCAGCGTGTGGCTTCCACTGGCGACAGCAGCGCGCCACCACATTCGCGCAGGATCAATTGGTTGCGCAGGCTGACGTCGCTGTGCTCGACGGTTGCGATCGCCTCCGTGAGACTGATGTGGTAACGCCCTTTGTACGGGGTTGCGAGGCCGACGGTGGCCAGCAGACCCTCACGCACGCGTTCGTGATTGGTCGTGAAGTCCACGAGCGCACCTTGTGGAATCGCAACCATCGCGACGCGGTCCGCGGGCGCCAGACCGTCCACGAATTTGGCCGCGCTTCGCATGACCATGCGCCCCTGGCCGACGCGGATGTTGCCCTGGTCAACCAGCAGCAGAATGAACCGACCGGGATTGATCCCCCTCGTGTTGGTGGAAAAGAACGCCTCGTCAGGTGACGTCGTCGGCACGGCGGCGCGTTTCGCGCCAACGGGGACTGGCGTGTCGTCAACCAGCTTGACGTATTCGGCCGAGACGACCGGGCGTGCGTCACCATCGACTTCGACCTGGAACTCGTTTGGTTTGAGGTCGGTTACCTGGCGACCTTCACGGTCTACCACGGTCGCGTCAACGGTAAGCAGCTCGACGCCGGCTCGAAATACCGGCGGTTGCTGTGGCGGTGGCGCCGGCGTTTGCGCGGACAGCGCGACGCTGGCAAGCGTCAGGACAAGGACAATCTGTCGCACGCGCGTTCTCCTTCGCACGGGCCCCCGTGGCCGGCGGCCCTCGCACCTTACCACCGTCAGACCCCAGCCCGATACAATCACAGAATGTCTGTCCGCGACGTGATCATCGTCGGAGCGGGACCGTCGGGCTTGGCGACGGCCATCGCCCTCAAGCAGCTGGGACTCGACTACCTCGTCCTCGAAAAAGGCACTTTGGTGGAGTCCATCCGGCGGTTTCCCACCAACATGGTGTTTTTCACCACACCCGAGCTGATGGAAATTGGCGGCCTTCCGCTGACTACGCCATACGACAAGCCGACCCGCCTCGAAGCGCTTCAGTATTACCGCAAAGTCACCGATACCTTTCAACTGCAGATTGCGCTTCACGAGGAAGTTCTGACGATTGAAGGCGACGACGAGGGAGGCGAGCGAATTTTTCTTCTGGAGACGCGGTCGAGTCTCGGTGTCCGGCGCGTGCGCAAGGCCAGAATCGTGGTGCTGGCAATGGGCTATTACGACCAGCCCAATGTGCTCGGCGTGCCTGGCGAAGACTTACCGCACGTTCGGCATTACTACGACGAGCCACATCCGTACTACCGCCAGCGAGTCGTGATCGTTGGCGGCAAGAATTCCGCGTGCGAATCTGCGTTGGACCTCTACCGGAACGGCGCACATGTGACGCTGGTGCATCGCGGCCCAGCCTTGGGCGATTCCGTCAAGTACTGGGTCAAGCCCGACATTGAGAATCGCATCCGGGCCGGGGCAATTACCGCTCGTTTCAACACTCGAGTGATCGAAATCCGGCCCACGGAAGTGGTCGCAGAGGAGGCGGGAGTCCGCTCGACGATTGCCGCCGATTCGGTGCTCCTGCTGACGGGCTATCGCGCCGACCCCGAGTTTCTCCGTCGGGCTGGGGTCGAGGTCAGCGCCGAGACGGCCGAGCCACGATACGACCCCTACACTTTTGAAACCAACGTCCCCAACCTCTTTGTCGCCGGGGGCCAACAGGCCGGCAAACGGACGGGGACCGTCTTCATCGAAAACGGCCGATTCCATGGCGAACGCATCGCCCGGGTCATCGCGGAACGCTTTTCGCCAAGCCTTCCGGCGCCTGCGAGCGTCTCAGTCGAGTAGAATCCGGCAAAAGGCACGGGTTCGCGTCGGGCCCGGATAACTACGTGTTCGAAAGCCTCTTCCAACTACTCTTCGAGTACCGCCCGGTTGTCTTCTCGCAGGGTGAGCTTCGGTTCGCGGCTTGGAGCGGATCGTATGTGGCGGCGTTGGCGGCCGGCGTCGCCGTTGCTGTTGCGGTCGCGACCTACCGGACCGGCGGGCCCCGCATACCGCCGCGTGCGCGCGTTGTCCTGGTCGGGCTGCGGGTGGCCCTTGTCGCCCTCGTCGCTGTGTGTCTGTTCCGGCCTGTTCTGGTGGTCAAGGCAGCGGTCCCGCAGCAGAATTTTCTCGCCGTGCTGCTCGACGATTCCCGCAGCATGCAGATCGCCGATCACGAGCAAGCTCCACGCTCATCCTTTGTCCGTCAAGAATTCGGCGCTCCAGACCGCGGGATCCTGAAAACGCTGTCGGAGAAGTTCATGGTCCGGACATTCCGCTTCTCGAGCGCTGCCTCGCGAGTGGATGCGGAAGACGAACTCACTTTCACCGGAGCCCAGACAAGGCTCGGCACCGCGCTCGACGGCGCACGCCAGGAACTTGCCGGGCTGCCGTTGGCGGGGCTGGTCGTGGTCAGCGACGGGGCGGACACGGCCGAAAGTGCGCTGAGCGAATCGCTGCTCGCGCTCAAGTCGCAGGCCCTGCCTGTCTTTACCGTCGGCGTCGGCCAGGAAACGCTGTCGCGAGACATCCAAATCGGCCGCGTGAGCACGCCGCGCGTCGCGCTGAAAGGCACGACGCTGATGATCGACGTGATCATCAGCCAGACCGGCTTCAGTGGCAAAGAGATCACCCTCGACGTCGAGGATGAAGGCCGCATCGTCGGCTCGCAAAAAGTGAAGCTGCCGGCTGATGGATCGGCGGCGACTGCGCGAGCGCGCTTCACCGTCGATGATGCTGGCCCGCGCGTGTTTCGCTTTCGGGTTGCGCCGCAGGACGGTGAGCTCGTGACCGAGAACAACGCACGCGAGGGAATGATCGATGTGCGTGACCGGCGCGAGAAAATTCTGTACTTCGAAGGTGAGCCGCGATCCGAGGTGGGGTTCATTCGCCGCGCCGTACACGCCGATCCGAACTTGAACCTGGTCGTGCTCCAACGAACCGCGGACAACAAGTATCTCCGACTGGGCGTCGATCATCCCGATGAGCTTGTCTCGGCGTTCCCCAAGACGCGGGAAGAGTTGTTCCAGTATCGCGGGCTGATCCTCGGCAGCATCGAGGCCGGCGCATTTACTGGCGACCAGTTGCGCATGATTGCGGATTTCGTCGATCGACGCGGCGGCGGACTGCTGATCCTGGGCGGCGCGCGCGCGTTTTCGGAAGGGGGCTACGCCGGAACGGCCGTCGCCGACGTGCTACCGGTCACGCTGGACGCGTCGGCGCGAGAGCCGCAACTCGCTCGGTTGACAGTGCGTCCGACACGGGCTGGCGCCGCGCACGGCGTGACCCAGATCGCACAAACCGAAGCATCGTCGGCGGACAAGTGGACATTCCTCTCGACGCTCGAGCCAAGCGTCACCTCGCTCAACGCGGCCTCCTCAATCAAGCCCGGCGCGACGGTTCTGCTGACCGGCACTGACGAAGCGCGGCGTGAACGACCCGTGCTGACGTTCCAGCGATACGGACGCGGCAAAGCGTTCGCCTTCACGGTGCAGGATTCATGGCTGTGGCAGATGCACGCGAAGATCGAGGTGGACGATCTGACGCACGAGTATTTCTGGCGCCAACTGATGCGCGCGCTCGTGGATGGCGTGCCGGACGCGGTCGAGCCACGGTCGCTGACCGATCGCGTCGAACCCGGTGAGGCCATCACGCTCCGTGCAGATGTCGTCGATTCGGACTTCGTCGAGCTGAACGACGCCACAGTCATGGCCCATGTGTCGCGGCCTGACGGCACCATCGCCGATGTTCCAATGCAGTGGAGCGGGGAGCGCAGCGGGGAATACGTCGGGACGGTGCCGGGCGCCGGCGCCGGGCCGTACGAGGCGCGCATCGATGCAACGCGCGCGGACAAGACCATCGGGACGACCGTCGCGCATTTTCGCGCGGCGCCGGGAGACGCCGAATACTTCGACGCCACGATGCACGCCGCGACCCTGCGTCGTATCGCTGACGAAACGGGCGGCAAGTTCTACACCGCGAATGCGACAGAGGGGCTTGCCGAGGATCTCCGATACACGGGCCGCGGGGTCACGACGGTCGAGGAACGAGACCTCTGGGATTTGCCGATCGTTTTCGTGTTGCTCGTCGGGCTGCTGTGCGCGGAGTGGGCGTACCGGCGCCGTGTGGGGCTTTCATAATCCTGGAGCCCGGTAGATTCGCGGGGAGATCAGGCGCAGGTTCTTCTCCCTGAACTCGTTGATCTCCCTGTCGAGGTGTTATTCAGGATTAATCACACGGCATGGCAGACGCGAAGGCATAAAGGAACGGGACAGAGGATTGATCGGGCGATCGTGGGTGAAGGCGACGGGCATGGTCGGCATGGCGTTGGCCGTGTGCGTGTCGGCGGTGCTTGCGCAGGAAGGCTTCTATGGACGACGAAGCCGGCGCGACATCGTCGTGGAAAACGTCCCGTACGACGCCCGGTTCAGGTTTGTGAGGCTTCGACACGGCGTGGAATCGTTCGGCCGGGGTGAGCCGCCGTGGGCGCACGACTATCCGCGCGCCGAACGCAACTTCGCGCGGATCCTCCAGGAGATCACACTTATCAAGCCGCACATGGATGGGAGCAACATTTTTACACTGGACGATCCCGATCTCTACACGTACCCGATCGCGTACATGTCGGAGCCGGGCTTCTGGCAGATGAGCGACGACGAACTCAGCGGCATTCAGAATTACTTGAAGAAGGGTGGCTTTCTGATTTTCGACGACTTCAGGGGGGAGCACTGGTACAACTTCGAAGAACAGGTGCGCCGCGTCATCCCGAACGGCCGCTTGGTGGTGCTCGACAACTCGCACCCGGTCTTTCATTCGTTCTTTGACATCAATACCGCAGAAACACAGGGCTTCTACGGCCCTGCGACCTTCCACGGCGTCTTTGAAGATAACGACCCCAGCAAGCGCCTGTTGCTCGTCGCCAACTACAACCACGATCTTGGCGAGCTGTGGGAGTTCTCGGACACGGGCTTCGTGCCCGTCGATTTATCGAACGATGCGTACAAATACGGGATCAATTACGTCGTCTACGCGATGACACATTAGGGAGACTTCGATGACGAACTAAGAACGAAGAACAAAGAACGAAGAACTCAACAACGGAACGCCGCAACGGCCGACGGAACGCAACAATGGGCCGACGCCGTTCTTTGTTCCGTTTTTGGTTCTCCGTTGACCGTTCGGTTCTTCGTTTCTTTCGTTTTTCGTTCTTCGTTCGTCAATCTTCATCTTGGGAGGCTTCGTGGAATCAGTGGTGAAAGATGTCGCGGTCGAGCTCGAGTCGGATGATGTCGCGCTTGCCGATCGCATGAACGAGGGCCGACAGAAGATTGTCATCGAGCTGAAAAAGCTGATTGTTGGTCAGGACGAGGTGATCAACCAGGTCCTGCTGACGCTTTTCGTCGGTGGCAACAGTCTCATCGTCGGCGTGCCGGGCCTGGCCAAGACCCTCCTCATTCACACGCTCGCGCGTGTGCTCGAGCTGAAGTTCAATCGCATCCAGTTCACGCCGGATCTGATGCCGTCGGACATCACCGGCACGGACATCATCAACGAGGATGCGACCACCGGCCGCCGGCAAATGGTGTTTTCACCCGGTCCCATTTTCTGCAACATCCTCCTGGCAGACGAGATCAACCGCACGCCGCCCAAGACACAGTCAGCACTGCTCGAGGCGATGCAGGAGCATCGCGTCACGATCCAAGGACGCACGTATCAGCTCGATGAACCGTTCTACGTTTTCGCGACGCAGAACCCGATCGAGCTCGAAGGCACGTATCCGCTCCCCGAAGCGCAGCTCGACCGCTTCATGTTCCACATCGTCATCGAGCACCCCCCCGAAGACGAGGAATACAACGTCGTGCGAACGACGACCGCAATTCAGGAACCGGTGTTCGAGCGGCCTGTGAGCGGCGCAGATCTCATTGCGTTTCAGCGACTGGTGCGGCGAGTGCCGGTTGCCGACTCGGTCATGCGGTATGCGCTGTCGCTCGTCAGAGCGAGCCGGCCCAAGTCGCCGAACTGTCCGGAAGCCATCCGTAAGTGGGTGGCGTTCGGCGCCAGCGTTCGTGCGGCACAGTATCTGGTCCTCGGTGGCAAAGCGCGCGCCTTGACCAGCGGCCGCTATCACGTGACCTACGAGGACATCCGTGCGCTGGCCCATCCGGTGCTCCGCCATCGCATCCTGACCAACTTTCATGCGCAGTCCGAGGGCACTACGAGCGACGTTCTCATCGAGCGCTTGCTTGAAGCGGTCCCCGTGCCGCGTTCGGGAATGTAGATGGAGTTTTCCAGCCCGATTCCTGGTGCGCGGTTCGTCGATCCCGCGGTTCTGGCGCGGATTGGCAACCTCGAGCTCGTGGCGCGAAGCGTTGTGGACGGGGTTATCAACGGCATGCACCGATCGCCGTACTTTGGTGCGTCGGTTGATTTTGCGGAGCACCGAGGCTACGTGCCGGGCGACGATATCCGCCGTGTGGATTGGAAGGTCTTCGCCCGCACCGATCGGTACTTCGTCAAGGAGTTCGAGGCGGATTCCAACGCCAACTTCAGCGTGCTGATGGACGTGTCGAAATCCATGGCGTTTGGCACCCGGTTGAGCAAGCTGGATTACGCCAAAACCATCGCGGCCTGTCTCACCTATCTCGTGCACAAGCAGCGCGATCGCGTGGGTCTCGTGACCTTCGACGAAGACATTGTCGAGCACGTACCGCCCTCGGCCAAGCATCTTGATGTCGTCCTGCACACGCTGGATCGAGCGAGAGCGGAGCGGCCTGGCCGGCTGGGGCCGCCGCTGCGGAAGCTCGCCGAACACTTCGGGCGCCGCGGGATCGTTGTCGTCATTTCGGACTTCTACGAGGAGCCCCAGGAAGTGCTCGACGCAGTAGGACTGATTCGTTTCCGCGGCAACGACGTAATCCTGTTTCACGTCCTCGATCCGGCCGAAATCGATTTCACGTTCGACGACGCCTCCAGCTTCGAGGATCTCGAGAGCGGCGAGCAGATGCCGGTCGTGCCGGAGGCGCTGCGCGAGCAGTATCGCGCGATGATCAAAGAACACGTGGCGTCACTGACGACCAAGGCCGCCGAGCAGCGTGTGGACTACACGCTGCTCAACACGTCCGTGCCCCTTGATTTCGCGCTCTTCAACTACATGGCGATCCGCGATCGCCTGACGCGCACGCGGTAGCCGAGCCGCCAGCATGTCGTTTCTCGCGCCCCTCTTCTTCGCCGGCCTCGCCGCACTGGCCATTCCCGTCCTCATCCATTTGATTCAGCGTGAGCGAAAAAACGTCGTTCAGTTTCCGTCGTTGATGTTCATTCGGCGGATCCCGTATTCATCCATTCGACGCCGGCGGATTCACAACTGGGCGCTGCTGGCGATGCGCCTTGCCGCCTTGGCCTTGATCGTCGCTGCGTTCGCGCGACCGTTCCTCCGCAACAGCAGCCTGGCTGCGGCCGCGGGCGGGGCCCGCGACGTGGTGATCCTGCTCGATCGCTCCTACAGCATGGGTCATGGCGATCAATGGGATCGTGCGCGCGGCCGAGCCTCCGATGCCGTGGCCGGTCTGGCCGATGGCGACCGCGCGACGCTGGTCCTGTTCGCGGCCAGCGCTGAGGTTGCCGTCCAAGGTACGAACGATCGAGGCCGGCTGCAGTCAGAGATCGGCGCCGCACAATTGTCGGCCGGAGCGACCCGGTTCGGCCCGGCGCTCAAGCTGGCAGGGAGTCTTCTCGCCGCGTCAAATCTCCCACGGCGCGAAGTGATCATCGTGAGCGATTTTCAGCGCAGCGGGTGGTCGCCAGGCGATGGGCTGCGGCTTCCGGCTGGCACGACGCTGACGCCAGTGACCGTGCAAGCGACCGGGGAGCAAAACCTGGCGGTAGCACCCGTAAGCATCCAGCGCGAGCAGGTGTCGGGGCAGGACCGCGTGACCGTCACGACGGGCGTTCTCAATCGCAGCGACAAGATTGCGACCAATGTCCCGATCGTTCTCGAGCTCGACGGACACGTGACGCAGTCGCTGCAGATGACGGTTCAGCCCCACGGCTCCGCATCAGCAACCTTTCCTCCGGTAACGCTTTCACAACCAAACACGCGTGCGTCAGTGCGCATCGGTGACGACGCGCTCGCACGAGACAATGCGTTTCACTTCGTCCTGTCTCCGCCAGAGCCTGTTCCCGTAACCGTCGTGAATGCCGCCCGGGGATCGCGTGACCCGGGGTTGTATCTGGGGCGCGCTCTCGCGATTGGCGAGCGGCCGCGATTCGAATCCTCAACCCGAGCGGTCGACGCTCTTTCAGACGATGTGCTCCGGCAGACCCGCGTCGTGATCATGAATGACGCGAGCCCCAGCGACAGCCTCGCCGGGCGCCTCAAAAAATTCGCCGAAGATGGCGGCGGGCTGCTTGTCGTGTATGGCCCTCAATCGTCGTGGCCTGCCGCCGCCGCAGACTTCTTGCCGGCGACAGCGGCAGGCAGCGTCGATCGATCCCGAGGCGGGGCGGGAGCTCTGGGCGGCCTGGAGTATGGCCACGCCATCTTCGAGCCCTTCCGCGCCCCGCGCAGCGGCGACTTTTCCGCCGCGCGCTTTTACGGTTATCGCAGCGTCACGCCCACGAAGGATGCCCAAGTTCTCGCGCGGTTCGACGACGGCACGCCGGCTGTGCTCGAGAAGGTTGTCGGGCGCGGTCGTGTCGTTGTGTGGACGTCCACGCTGGACCTGTTCTGGAACGACCTCGCACTCAAGCCCGTCTATCTGCCCTTCGTACATCAACTGACACGGCATCTTGCCGATCATCGGGAGCGAGCCAGCTGGTCGACGGTAGGCCAGGTGCTCGACCTCTCGCAAGAAGGTGACGTGTCCCGATCGCGGATCGCCGTGACCCCGGCGGGGCAACGGGTCGCCCTCGAAGGTGACCAGGGCCGAGTGCTCGAATTGAACGAACAGGGATTCTACGAGGTACGGGAGCAGGGGCGGCAAGCGCCCCTGGTCGCCGTGGTGGCGAGCAACGTCGAGCTGGGAGAGTCGGACCGAACGGCCGTGGATCCGGCCGAAATCGTGAGTGCCGTGACGGGTGGTCCGGGTGGCAGCGGGGCCGCGAGCGACCCGTTGGCATTGCCCGACGAGGCGCAGGAGCGCTCACAACGACTCTGGTGGTACCTGCTGTTCGCAGGTATTCTGCTTCTTACGGGCGAATCACTCCTCGCGCACAGAATTTCACGCGCGCGAGCCTGAGACGGAGGCGCAGATGCTGCAGTACGAGAAGGGCGGCGACCCACGCGCGACGCTCCTGGACGTCATTCGTCAGGTGCGCAAGCGGTGGCGCGTCAAGCTCGCCGTGCGCGGCGCCGTCGGATTCATTGCGGCGACCGCTCTCGCGCTCATCGCCTCGGCGTACGCCCTCGAAGCGTTGCGCTTCAGCCCCGCCTCAATTCTTGGGTTCCGCATCGGTCTTGGGTTGGCGGCGGCTGCGTTTGCCGCATGGTTCCTCGTGCGACCGCTCATGCGGCGCGTAAGTGACGAACAAGTCGCCCTGTACCTCGAAGAGCATGAACCCACTCTGGAAGCGACGATCATCACGGCCATCGAAGCCGAGCGTGAGGGCCGGGCGCACGACATGTCGCCCGCGCTGCTCAAGCGCTTGATCGAGGGCGCCGTTGAGCGTGCCCAGCGAATCGAGCACGGTCGGCGCATCGAACGGGTCTCAGTCCGTCGATATGCGGCCGCGGCAGGCGTCGTCGGCATCGCGGCACTCGCACTTTTCGCGCTCGGGCCTGCGTACCTGCGCCATGCGCTGTCGGCGTTGCTGGTGATTTCGCGGGACGTTGAGGCCGCTGCGCCGTACCGCATCGACGTCGCACCGGGAAACGCGACGGTCCCGAAAGGCGCCGACCAGACGATTACCGCCACGCTGCACGGGTTCGATGCCGTGGACGCCATCGTCATGATGCGCAAGTCGGCGGAAAGCGAGTATCAACGGCTCCCGATGGTCCGCGCTGAAAACGGCGCGTACGACGGGATGTTGTTCGATTTGGCGGAGGGCATGGAGTACTTCGTGGAAGCGGCGGGAGTGCGCTCTCCGTCCTTCACACTGAAGGTCCTCGAGTTGCCGTACGTCAAGCAACTCGATCTCGAATACCACTTCCCGAATTACACAGGGCTTGCGCCGCGGACAGTCGAAGACGGCGGCGACGTTGCCACGTTGCGCGGCACCGATGTTCGCGTGCGCATTCAGCCAACAATGGCCGCGTCCGGCGGCCGTCTCGTGATGGCTGACGGCTCCTCGACACCGCTCACAGCCAACGCCGATGGAACGCTCGCCGGTCGCTTTACCGCCGCGGCGAACGGTTTCTACCGCGTCGAGCTCGACGGGCCCGCGGGCGAAAAAGTGAATGCGTCACCCGAGTACACAATCGACATCCTCGCCGATCAGGCGCCATCAGTCACCTTGGCAAAGCCCGGCCGCGACACCGACGCGACACCCGTGCAGGAATTCTTCGTGGAAGCGCGAGCGGATGACGACTTTGCCGTGCGGAATCTGCAACTCGTGTATTCCATCAACGGTGGCGAGGAGAAGACGGTTGGTTTGTTCAGCGGCAGCAAGCCCTTGACCGAGGTTACCGCTGGACACACGTTCTACCTCGAAGAGCTCGGTGTGCAGCCTGGCGACGCCGTGTCCTATTACGCGCGCGCGACTGACAACGACGCCAACGCAGGCCCAAAACGTGCGACCAGCGACATTTACTTCCTGCGCATTCGTCCGTTTGGCAAGGACTTCAAGCCGGCTACCTCGCAGGGAGGAGGGGGCGGTGGCGGCGGCGCCGGCGCCGAAGTGGGCGCGTTGTCGCAGCAGCAGCGGCAAATCATCGCCGGCACTTTCAAGGTCCAGCGCGATCGCCGAACCATGGGTGCCGATAAGGCACGTGAAGCGCTGGTGGTTCTTGCCCTGTCACAGAGTCGGTTGCGTGAACAAGTCCAAGGGCTGGTCGAGCGCATGAACAGCCGGCTGGTGACACCGGATCCGGCTTTCAAGAAAATCGCCGAAGTGCTGCCGCTCGCAGCCGCCGAGATGAAAACGGCCGAAGCCAAGCTTCAGAGCCAGAACGCGGAAGCCGCCCTGTCGCCAGAGAACAAGGCGCTTCAATATCTGCAGCAGGCAGAAGAAGAGTACGAGCTGCAGGTGCAGACCAACCGCAACGCCGGAGGCGGCGGCGGTGGCGGCGGTGCTGGGTCAATCGCGGAAGACCTGGCCGACTTGTTCAAACTCGAACTGGACAAAATGGCGAACCAGTACGAGACGAACCAGCAGGCCATGCAGCAGAATGCCGATCAGCAGGTGGATGAGCTCGCAGAAAAACTGCGGGAGCTGGCACGACGACAGGAACAAGAACTGCAGCGTCAGCGGCAGTTGGCGGCTGGCCAGGGATCACCGAACGCGCGCAGCGGCGACTTGCAGCGGGCGCTCGCGCAACAGGCCGAAGAAGCGGCGCGGCAGTTGGAACGGCTGTCGCGCGAGCAGAACCGTCCGGACCTTCGCGAGGCCGCACGGCAGATGCAGCAGGCGGCGGATGCCATGCGTCGTGCCGCAGCCAATGGCGATCCAGGAGCGGCAGGGCAGGCGCAGGCGGCGGCCGAGCGTCTGCGCAGTGTGCAGCGCGCTCTGCAGGGGACACAGGGTGCCCGGGCGGAACGCGACATCAAGGACGTACAGCGGATGGCGGAAGACATCGCGCGCGAGCAGCGTGAGATTGCCAACGACGTGCGCAACCTGCCGGGTTCGGGCGGCGAGCGAACGGCCAAGGCACAGACGATCGGGCAGCGAAAGGAGCAGCTCGGACAGAAGGTCCAGAGTCTCGAGAGCCAGCTTGACCGCAGCGCGGGCGAGATTGCCCGCGAGTCGCGCGACGCCTCGCGCAAGCTGCAGGAGGCCGCAGGGCAGATTCGCGACGACAAGATCAAGGAGAAGCTGAATTACTCGCGACAGGTTCTGGGCGTGGACCGCCCCGAGTTGCAGGAGTTTGCTCGCACGCTCGAGGAACAGCTCGAAGCCAACATCGACGGCGTGCGCCGCAAGCTCGATGAGGCGGCATCCGCGCTCGGGCCCAATGGCCGCGATCGCAACGCCGATGCCCTCGAACGCGCGCGTGACCTCACACGCGGCGTCGAGTCACTCGGCCGTCGCATGCAGGAAAAGGCCGCGGCTCGCGCCGGGCAGCAAGGACGACCCGGACAGGATCAACAGGGCCAGCAGGGCCGAGAGGGCCAGAACCAGCAGTCCCAGCAAGGCCGCGAGGGTCAGCAGGGCCAACAGGGACAGCAGGGCCAAGGCCAGCAAGGTCAACAAGGGCAGGGACAAGGCGGTCGCGCCGATGGGCGGGGTGACACGGGTGGCATGCAAAGCGGCGATTCAACTGGCGCCTGGCGCGATGGGCCCGGCGGATGGGGAAGCCGCCGCCCGGGTGACTGGTTCAGCCCGGACGAGATCCGTCAGTTTCGGGACGAAGCGCGCCGATGGCTCGGCGAAGGCCGGGAGCTGCGCGATCTGTTGCGACAGCAGAATCTCGATCCGCGTGAGCTCGACGAAATCCTCCGCAGGCTTCGTGAGCTCGAAGATACGCGCGTCTATCGTGACGTCAACGAGCTGGCGCGCCTGCAGACGCTCGTGACCGAAGGACTCAAACGGTTCGAGTACGGTCTTCGCCGCAGGGTGGGCGACGACGCGGATCGCGCCCTGGTCACCGGTGCCGACGAAGTGCCGCAGGAGTTCCGGAAGCTGGTCGAGGAGTACTACCGTTCGCTGTCGAAGACCAAACAGTAGAAACGGTAACCGATGCGTTATGCCCAGGCGGTTGGCCTCGCGGTTGCTCTGGTCGCTACGACTGCGTTCGCGCAGGAGCCGTGGTTTCGCGGCTTCGGCGGGCGGGGGGAAGGGGCGGGCATTCCACCGCGTTTTTTCGACACGGCCGATTTCGACGGCGCCTTTCAAATGTGCCGGATGATGTATCGCAGCGTGCGCGCCCACCAGCGGGGACTTGGCTGGGGGACGGACTATCCCTATGCGGAGATCAATCTGTCGATTCGCCTCTCGGAGCTGACGAAGACGCGCGTGAGCCGCACCGCCAACGACCCCAACCACTTCGTCGTACGTCCGTCCGATGACGCGCTCTTTCAGTGCCCGTTCGTCATCATGTCCGACCCGGGAAGCGCGGGATTCTCCGATGCCGACGTCGAGGGCCTGCGCAGCTATCTCTTGAAAGGTGGGTTTCTCTGGGTGGATGACTACTGGGGACCCTGGGCCTGGGACGATTTCGCGCGCGAGATTGGCAAGGTCCTGCCGCCCGGTCAGTATCCCATTCGCGATCTCAGCTTCGATCATCCCATTTTCAAGACGATGTTCACGGTCACCAAAATCCCACAGGTGCCATCGTGGCAGTACTGGTCGGGGAGCGGCGGCGACACCTCCGAGATGGGTAGCAATAGCGCGCAGCCGCACATGGCCGCCATCACGGACGCAGACGACCGGATCATCGTCCTGATGACCCACAACACCGATATCTCGGATTCATGGGAACGGGAAGGCGAAGACCCTCAGTACTTTCTGAGTTTTTCGCCGGACGGGTACGCGCTGGGCCTGAACGTGGCCTTGTATGCGATGAGCCACTGACACCGTGACGCGCACTCTTCGCATTCTGTTTTTGTTGGTCTTGATTGCCGCGACCGCCGCGGCGCAGGAGCCCTGGTTCCGCGGCTACGGCTTTGGCAATCGGGTCCCTCCGCGATTTCCAAAGGCTGACAGCTACGATGGCGCCTTCAATTTCTGCCGCGGGATGTTCACGAGCGTCAGGCGGGAACCCAGCGGATCGGGATGGAGCACGGACTATCCGGACGCCGACGTCAATTTCTCCATCCGCTTCGCCGAACTCACCAAAGCCAGGGTCAGCCGGCAACGAACCGGGGATCCCAATCACCTGGTCGTCCGTATTGGGGACGACTGGATCTACAACTGTCCGTATCTCCACATGGAGGACGTCGGGACGCTCGCCTTTTCTGACGACGAAGTCGAACAGATGCGCGCGTACCTGCTGAAGGGCGGCTTTCTGTGGGTCGATGATTCCTGGGGCTCGTGGGCGCTGGAGTCATGGGAGCAGGAAATCGGCCGCGTGCTGCCATCGGTGGATTATCCAATTCGCGATATTGGTCTGGATCACCCGCTCTTCCGCACAATGTTTCACATCACCAGGCTGCCGCAGATCCCCTCGATCTCACACTGGCGTCGAAGCGGAGGGGGCACATCCGAACGCGGATCCGACAGCGCCGTCCCCGTCATTCGCGGCATCAGTGATGCCAACGGCAATCTCATGGTGCTCATCACGCACAACACCGATATTTCAGACGCCTGGGAGCGCGAGGGCGAAGACCCGCAGTATTTCTACAGCTTCTCGCCGGATGGCTACGCGGTGGGGTTGAACGTCGTCATTTACTCGATGACGCACTAGGACTCGGGCGCCGCGTGCCCTCGCAGGACGCGCGGCTCTTCGAGCGCGCGCAGGAACTCGCCCGTTGACGCTTGCGAGCAGGACGCGCGCCGTTCGGCGCGCGAACACGAAGGGCGATCAGTTTGCACATTTACGGCCGCCGAACGGCGGCCGTCTCGCTCGCTCGCCCTCAGCGAGCGAGTCCTGTGCGCACCTGTCGGGATCAGCAGGTGCGCGTCATGCGAGCGGCGAAGCCGCGAGTCCTTTAGTGGACCCAACCCTCTCCGGCGGGTCCCTTGTCAGTCAGCGCCTTCATTTCGATCAACTCCACGAGCGAACGGCACCTGGCGAGCGGGCCATCGCGCTCGAGCAGGGCTTGCTTTTCGATCGGCTCCAGCTCGAGGTACTGCGCCAGCGCGTTGATCACATCCTCGTCCGGCATGGCCGCGGGCAGTCCGCGTTCGGCGAGTGTGCCACTGAACAACGGCGCGAGCAGCGCCTCCAGTTTTTGCCGCTCCCCCTTGAGACCATCCGGCCGGCCCGGAAGCTGCTCCACGAGCGGGGCGATGAGCGCGCGCCGATACAGCACCGTCGAGGATTGCCGCTCTTCGCCGACGACCCTGAACCGCTGTAGTCCGCGCAGAACGATATTGAACCGGCCATCCGGCAGCCGCTCGACGTGGGTGATGAGTCCCGCGCAACCGACCTCGTACACAGCCGGTGTGCGCTCGTAGTCGGCCTCGTACCCGGGTTGCAGGAGCACCATGCCAATCATCCGATCGCCCCCAAGCGCGTCGGCCACCATCTGGCGGTAGCGTGGTTCGAAGATGTGGAGCGGGAGAAAGACGTTGGGAAACAAAACGACCGATGGCAGGGGGAAGAGAGGGAGGGTGGAGGGGAGCATCGGGTGATCGGGGATCTGGTGATCTGATGATCTGGTGATCTGGTGATCTGGTGATCTGGCAGATTGCCTGCTACCAGCGATGCGCCAAGATCGCCAGGTCACTCGATCATGAGATCACCAGATTCAGTGAATCGTCCGTGTCTTCTTGTCCATGTAGTCCATCAGCACATATTCGCCCAGCGTATACGGCGTGGTGAAATAGGCCTTGCCGCGACACATCGAGGCGACGCGACGGACGAAGGCGACCAGGTCGTAGTCGCGGGCGAGCATGAAGGTGTTGATCATGATGCCGGCGCGCGCGCAGTTGGACACTTCGCCAAACGTCTCGGAGATGACAAATGGATCGAGCCCGAACGCGTTCTTGTAGATGCGCCCGTCGGGCTGCGTCAGCGCCGACGGCTTGCCATCGGTGATCATGACGATCTGTCGCATGTCCTTACGCTGCTTCTCGAGAATACGGCGCGCGAGGCGCAGGCCCTCGCGCGTGTTCGTGTAGTACGGGCCAACGCGCACCCGACCCAGCTCGCGCAGGGGTATCTCCTCTGCCGAATCGTGAAACAGCACAGCATGCAGCGTGTCCCCCGGGTATTGGGTGCGGATCAGGTGTGACAGAGCCATGGCCACGCGCTTTGCCGGCGTGAAGCGATCTTCTCCGTACAGAATCATGCTGTGGCTGCAGTCGAGCATGAGCACGGTGGCGCACGAGCTCTGGTACTCGCCCTGGGCGACCATGAGATCGCGGTAGGTGATGTCGATCCGGCCGTCGCGTGGTGTGCCCTCGGCGGCGTTACGGCGAATGGCGTTGAGAATCGTCGCGGTCGCGTCGATGTTCATCGTGTCGCCAAACTCGTACGGCTTGGGCGCGCCGCTCGCCTCAATTCCCGTTGACAGGTCGCGGGTGTCGTGGCGCCCCGCGCTGCTGTGCCCGATCGAGCCCAGCAGGTCGCGCAAGGCCTTGAACCCCAGAAAATCCAGTGCCTTGTCCGTGACCTCGAACGTAACATGCTCGTTCGCCTCGCCCATGCCGCCGGCCTCGGCCCGGCGCTGGCGCTCGGTTTCGAGGTCCGGGGACGGCGTGATATAGCCGGACTCCTTCATGCGCTCGATAATCTGTTCGATGAGCTCTTCGAGCTGCTGGCGCAACTGCTCCTGATCGCCATCTGCCGGATCGCCGAACAGCTTGTCGAGCATGTCCGGCGGGAGGACGCCGCCACTGAACAGCGCCTCGAGAATCGCGTCGTGCAATGCCTGCATCGTGCGGTCCTCGTTGGCGGACGGATCGCCCCACGGGTTGTCGAACCCGCTCGAAAGCATCAGATCCGACAGCTTCGACATGAGCTCGTCCATGTCGAGCTCGTCGAGAAGCGAGGGGGTGTATTTCGAGTACTTGTATCGCATGATTCAGGGCCCAGGCCTCAGGGCCCAGGCATCAGTAAACATCTCATCGCCTCGCAATATCGGACTCGGGGTCTGCCTCTGTCTGACTGCGGCCCGGGGCCTGATCCCTAGTTGTAGTACCGCTTCTTTTTCCCGCGCGGCAACGCGTCGTCGTCCTCATCGTCCGGTGTGAGCACCGGTGTGCGCGTGGTCTGCGGCTCGCGTCGTCGAACCGGCTCGGTGCCGCGATAGCCCCGGTCGTCGGTGCGACCAATCTTCTTTTGGGAGTACAGGCCCTCCAGGACGAAGTCGATACCGGACGCCAAAAGAGGTTGGGGTGCGTCGGGCGCGATCCCGGTTCGTTGCCCAAGCTCGATGAGTCCTTGTACGCCTCGTGCCTGCGAGACGACGTCTGCGGCGGATACGCTGTCGCCCAGGTTCAACGTGCCCCCGAGATCGAACCATTCCACCACGGACCGCACATCGGCGTCGGGGAAGTAGCCGTCGAACACTGTCGAAACCGCGCCGCGCACCAGCTCGCGGGCGACGTGGTCGGCGCCTTTCAGCTCGCCTTCATACTCCAGCTCGAACTTGCCCGTCATCGACGGCAGGGCTGCGTACAGATCAATGACCCGTGCGACCACTGGCGACTCGCCATGGACGAGGGCGCGACGCTCGGCGTTCGACACGAGGCTCTCGAGAACGCTGATCGGCATGCGCTGGCTCACGCCTGACCGCTTGTCGATCTTGCGTTCGTTGCGGGCCTGAAACGCTACCTCTTCAACGATGTGACGCACGAACGCCGGGACCTCGATCGGATGATCGCGCTCGACCCACGCCTCCTGTGCGGTGATTGCCATCGCCTGTTCTCGCGTGTTCATGTAATGCGTCCGGATCTCAGCGCCGATGCGGTCTTTCAACGGCGTGATGATCTTGCCGCGAGCGGTGTAGTCCTCCGGATTGGCAGTGAACAGCACCATCACGTCCAGCGGCAGCCTCACGGGGAAGCCCTTGATCTGGATGTCACCCTCCTGGAGGATGTTGAAGAGCCCGACCTGAATTTTTCCCGCGAGATCCGGCAGTTCGTTGATGGCAAACAGCCCGCGATTGGCCCGCGGGAGCAGGCCGAAATGCATTGCCAGCTCGCTGGCAAGCTGCAGGCCGCCGTGCGCGGCCTTGATGGGATCGATATCGCCAATCATGTCCGCGATTGTCACGTCCGGAGTGGCGAGCTTTTCGACGTAACGCGCCTCGCGCGCCAGCCACGCAATCGGCATCGCGTCACCCTCGGCGGCGACCTTCTGACGGCCATAGGCGGAAAGCGGCGCCAGGGGATCATCGTTGATCTCGCTTCCCGGCACGACTGGGATCGCTTCGTCGAGCAGGGAAGTGAGCGCGCGCAGAATGCGCGTCTTCGCCTGTCCGCGCAGGCCGAGCAGAATGAAATTGTGACGCGCGAGTATGGCGTTGACGATCTGCGGCACGACCGTTTCGTCGTAACCGATGATGCCGGGAAACAGCGTCTCTCCTTGCCGCAGCTTGGCAATCAGATTCTGGCGGACTTCGTCCTTCACGCTGCGCTGGGGAAACGCCCCTTGCCGAACGGCGACCTTCAATTCTCCGAGAGTCGTAGGACGGGAACCAACTGACATACCGCTATTCTACCGCCTGCATTTGGCTGTTCGCGGTTCGTCTCGCGGGGTGGAGGTTCTGGGGGCCGCTGAATTGCAGGCCGGACCCGGACGTGGGCCTAGGGTCTCGACATCTCCTGTTGGATCTCCGATGCCGAAAGCGCACGGTTGAAAATCCGGACCTCGTCCAATGTTCCAGTGAAGTGGCCGTTAAGCGCGTCCGCACAGCCGGAATCGGAGTCGACGCCAATCAACAGCGGACAAGCGCCGAAGCTATACTCCGATGTGGTCGTACTGTCAACGACATCCTCAACGCCATCCAGGTAAATGCGCAGCAGATTTCCGCTCCTGGTGAGGGCCACGTGCGTCCAGGTCGCCCGCTGAATCGCCGCAGTGCTTACCGTGCGCAGCTGTCCCTCGCCATGGACCACAATCACACGACCGTTCTCGCCGATGGCGAGTTCAGGGCTGACATCATTCCCCCCCATCATGACCGCCTGGAACGGTTTCATGTCCAGAGCGTTGAGCCAGACCAGCCAGGTGAAGTCTCCTGTTGGCAGATCTGGGCTCGAAACCTCCACATAACCATTCGCGCCATCGAACGATAAGGCACTCCCGTGCATGCCTTGTGTCGTCCATGTCACCCCGTCGGTCAGCACTCCCACGTTCGCATTGCTAGAGGTATCGCGCGTTGATGTCCCTGCGCCCTCCGAAAATCCAAACGCACCGACGAGTCCGGCTGGACTTGCGTCGATCGCGATGAATGTCGCCGCCGCCACAGCACTGTCGTTGAGGCCTTCCTTGAACGCGACTGCTCGAATGGTCAGGCTGCTGGTGATCGTTAGTGGGGCAGTGTACAGGGCCGAAGCTGCCGTCGGATTCGTCCCGTCAGTCGTATACCGGATCGAAGCCTCGGCCGTTGAGGTCGACAGGGTCACGCTCACTGATCCTGAGAACGCGCCGCCGTTCGGGTTGATCACCGGCGTCGCGACGGTTCCGGGGGGCGGCGGCAGGATTGCCACGGCGACCGTAATTAGAAAATCATCGTTGTTGGCGTTTCCGACGACATCCTGACATCTGACGTAGTACGGATAAATGCCACCGGCGTTCAGGCCAGTGGCGAGCGTGACGTGAGATGTTCCATCGGTCGAAGAGAACGAGTGCGGCATGTCGGGGAACGAGACGCCCGGGGTCGAGGCGGATCTGCAACTGGAGCGTTCGTCGGTCGACAGAGACACTTGGGCTTCGGACGTGCCGGCCGGCAAGGGACCAGACGGCTGTGGGTTGAGACGAACCGGAGGGACCAGATCGTCGGAGGGCGTGCCGCCGGGTCGAATGTCGGCGTACGCGGGTTCGAGACCGGCGAAGGCGATTGTCGCCGGCGATTGCCCACCATTATTGGCGAAGGAGTTGTTCGGACCATTCGCGTGCTGAAATATGCCGCGATCGCCCGTGTTTTGGAGGACGTTGTCGCGGACCGTAATGAAGTTGCTCCCCTCATCGAGATAAACGCCGCTGATGTTGAAGCCCCCCTGAACGGGCGTACGAAGAATGTCGTGCACATGGTTTTCGGCGATGAACGTTCCGGGCTGTCTCGACAGCGTATAGATGCCGCCGCCGTCTGACATCGTTCGGAGGACGTTCTCGATTTTGTTGTAGCGGATCAGGTTGTTGCGGGCTGCGTTGTCGACATCAGCCCAGCCCCACCCGACGGTGATACCGCTGTAGGGCATCTTGGATAGTTCGTTGTGCTCGATGACGATCCCGTCGCCGTACGCCACCATGATCCCGACACTCTGATAGAACTCGACACCGGTGTCGGAGAGATAGTTGTTTTGAATCACCGTGTCCCGTGACACCTGTCTGGAATCCGCCGGGTTACCTTCGAGATCCAGACCCACTGAGATCCCACTCGCCGAGAGATCGGTGAAGACATTGCCCACCACTCGATTGGCGTGGGTCCCCTTATACAAGTTCAGGCCCGACGAGCCGAGATGCGAGAAGACGTTCCGTTCGAACACGATGTCGTCGGCCGCCTCGACATGCACGGCCGCCGGATGCCGATGCCCGGGGTACGAGGTGATTTCGTCATCCGGCAGGGGCTGCGTAAACACCACGCTCGCCTGATCGCCGACGAAGCCTTCCGCACTCGGCAGGAGCCATGTGGCGTACGAAAACGTCAGATTCCTGAATTGAATATGGCGTACGGGCGCCGCGAGTGCGCCCGCGACGCTCACCAGCCGTTCGAGGCGCGGCACGACCACATCGGCCGTGGCGAGGTTCTCGCCTGGTCTCGGCATGTAGTAGACCTCGCCCGCATCGGTGTTCAAGTACCATTCGCCCGGCGTGTCGAGCAACTCGAGCGCATTCTCGAAATAGTACGGACGGAATGGTTCCTTGGGCGGGTACACCTGCTGAAACAGTCGCGTCCGTTCCGGTTCTTGAGGCCGTACCCATTTTCTGGATCCAGAGCCCGACACCGAGGAGATCCGTAACTGACTGTGATTCACGCCCGTCCCCAAAATCACCATCTCGACCTGATTCAAGCGTTGCCAGTCCGCGATCTCGTCTTCGGCAATCTCCAGCCGGCGTTCGGGCGTGTCCCACGAACGCAGCTGATAGTACTCGCCCAGGTTGGGCGTCCGCGCGCGTATTGCGCGTTGGCCATTCACATAGAGCTGGCGAAATCGCAGCGCGCCCACACTTGCTTTGTAGAGGCCGCCACCCAGGGCGGTCCACCCCGTGACGTGCTGCCCCCCGTGTAAGACCGGCCGTTCACCAGGGTAGGCGGTATAAATCACGTCGTGGCCGTTCGTACCGGAGTCGAGTTGGTCGAACACGAGAGTCGACGACAGGTTGTACTCCCCACCGCGCAGCACCACCTTGACGTCGCTGGTCATCGAGCCGTTGACTCCGCGCACGGCCTGGCGAGCGCGCTCGATCGTCCGAAACGGCAGTCCGAACGTGCCTGGATTCAGATCGTTTCCCGCTGGCGCCACATAGAACGTCAGTGTGCTGGGGAGCGGATTCGCCATGGCGACACTGACCGTGATCAAAAAGTCATCCAGATTTGTGTTGCCCGCCCCGTCCTGACATCTGATGTAGTGGGTACGGACAGCGCCGTTGGCCAACCCTGACACTCCGTGTGCGTGCACGATCGTCCCCGTGGAATCAAGCCCGGACATGTCTGCGTAAGCGACATTGGCGGTCAGCGCGTACCGGCAGGTGGCAGATTCGTTGGTCGTCAACGAGATGGTTGTCGCGGTGGTACCCACGGGCAGCACTATCTCTGACTGGTTGGTCGATCGTACTGGCGCTATGGTATCGGTGCCGTTTCCCCCAAGAGGAAGGTCCATCAGTTCTTGAATCTCATCGGCAGTGAGTGCTCGACTGTGGAGCTGAATCTCGTCGATCGCTGCGTCCAAGTAGCCGTTGAGCGACTCAATGCAGCCACTGTCAGCATCCACCCCTACGAGCAGTGGACATGGGATGAAATGCAGGGTCCTCTTATCAGTACCTGTTTGCTGGTCCGCGACGCCGTTGATGTAGGCTTGCAGGACCCCTTCGGCCCTGGTCAGCGCAACATGTGTCCAAACGTTCGCTGGTACAAGCGAGGTGGTGGTGAGGCGTCTTTCGCCGCTGGACCAGATGGTGAGAGCGTCGCCTTCGAGATCGATCTCGAACTCGGCGGATGTCATGCCCTGCGCCTGGATGAGCGACTGAAAACTCTGGTTCGATCGACGATTGATCCAAACTGCCCAAGTGAAGTCGCCGGTGGGAAGTGAGGGGCTGTCGATTCTCAAGTACTGCGATTTGCCATCGAGGTTCAGGCCGTTACCGAACCTGCCGGATGTCCAGCTCGGGCTGTTGACAAGGGTCGCCGCCTGGTTCGACCCAGTGACTTCTGAGGCGACGTCGCCGCTTCCCTCGTCGAGCGCGTAGCCGATGACCAGCGTCGATACTGCGTCTTGTTTTGAAAAAAGAGTCGATGCTGCGTCCGGTTTTGAAAAAAGAAATGTCGGGCCGATCACAACTACGATCGCTATCAGCACTCGGACCTGCAGACGCATACACTCTCCCATGGAGGATCCAACGCGCGTCACTGATGTCGCGTGAGCGACGTTGGAGGAAAATCGTCGTGCTGACGGCGCGGCGTCCTTGTAGCAAAACTGATACCCGGTCCGTCAATACCCAAGTCCTTCATGGCGAATGGGTTAAGACGACGCCGGATCGTTGAAAAGAGGTCTCCAAAGTCTCGCCGTGTCCCTCCATCGAAACCAATAGTCCAGTGCTTTCAACCGCCCGAACGCAACGACATCTCGAGAGCGGGGTCCGAGGAGACAGCGGGGGCTCGACTCCCTAGGTCGGCCAGCCTAAGGATAAAAGTCTGCTCTCAGGGGGACTTACCCGCCCCTCCATACGGTTTCGTAACTGGGTTTGGTGACCGCTATCATGACGGCTGCCGCTGATGTCGCGACTGGTTCATCCCTTTGCATCCCGCGCGAGGCTCGTGTTTGCGCATCGCGGGGGTGCCAAACTGGCGCCGGAAAACACCATGCTCGCCTTCGAACAGGGCCTCTCACACGGAAGCGACGGGATCGAGTGTGACGTCCACCTCTCGCGTGACGGGATACCAGTCGTGATCCACGACGCCACGCTCGAGCGCACAACCGATGCCTCTGGTGCAGTCTGTATGCGGACCGCGGACGAACTCGCAGGCGTGGATGCGGGCTTTCGCTTCAGGCTGGACGACGCCCACCCGTTTCGTGGGCATGGGATTGGGGTTCCCCGGCTCGAACACGTGCTGCGCCGGTTTCCCGACGCTCGTGTGATCATCGAGATGAAGGACGGCGAACCGGCCCTCGCGCGAGCCGTCGCCGACCTTGTGCGCCACGCCGATGCCGTCGAACGTGTCTGCGTCGGGTCGTATTATCAGCTCGGCCTCGATATCATCAGGACCGAGGCGCCCGCGATCGCCACGAGCGCATCCGAAAGCGAGGCGCGGTGGACGCTGTACCGGTCGTGGTGTCGCTGGCCAATCCCGGCGGAGCGGCCATACTGTGCGTTTCAGGTGCCGCAGCGCGCTGGCCGGCTCCAGGTGATCTCGCCCGCGTTTCTACACCAGGCGCACAACGATGGCGCCCGCGTGGATGTGTGGGTGGTCGATCATCGGGATGACATTACCCGGCTGTTGGACCTCGGTGTAGACGGCGTTATTACAGATCGTCCAGATCTCGCCGTCGCGACGCGCGACGAGTGGGTCGCGTCGCAGCGTGCCTGATGTCCCGAGCCGCCACTCTTGGCACATTAGGCACCTCTGGCACTTTAGGCACGCTCGGCACATCAGGCCCCTATCAATGACGACACCGACATTAGCAGACGTGTACGCCGCCCGCGAACGCATCTCCGATGTGATCCGGCCGACACCGCTCCTCCGCCATGCGTTGCTGGTCCAGGAGACCGGACTCAATCTGTGGGTCAAACACGAGAATCACAATCCCACGAGCGCGTTCAAGGTCCGTGGCGGTCTCAACCTCGTACGGGCGCTCGATTCTGACGAACGCGCGCGCGGGGTCGTGACCGCAAGCACCGGCAATCACGGCCAGTCGATTGCTCTGTCGTGCCAACTAGAAGGGGTTCAGTGCACCGTGTTCGTCCCTGACGCTAACAATCCCGAAAAAAACGCCGCGATGCGCGCATTTGGCGCCGTAGTGGAAGAAGGCGGCCGGGACTTTGACGAAGCACGGGAGCGTTGCGAGCACGCGGCGGTGGCGACGGGTGCCCGCTACGTGCATTCTGCCGATGAGCCGCTGCTGATTGCCGGTGTTGCGACCTACGCGCTGGAGATCTTCGAACACCTTCCCAATGCCGACGTGATCCTCGTTCCGATCGGTGGGGGGAGCGGCGCCAGTGGCAACTGCCTCGTGCGGTCCGCCCTGGGGTCAAGCGCCAAGGTCATTGGTATTCAGGCGTCGGCGGCGGATGCGTTCGCGCGCTCGTGGAAAACGCGCCAACGCGTCGTCGGCGAGTCGGCGGCCACGTTTGCTGAAGGCATGGCGACCCGCGTTACGTTCGATTTGCCGTTCGGAATCCTCGAGCGCGAGCTCGATGACGTCATCACGCTCAGCGAGGAAGAACTCGCCGGGGGCGTCCGGCTCGCGTTGCGCGCGACGCACAATCTCGCCGAAGGCGCGGGCGCTGCGGCGCTCGCAGCCGCGATGAAGATACAAGACCAGCTCGCCGGCAAGACCATCGTCGCGGTCATGTCCGGCGGCAACCTCGATGCGGCCAAGCTGAAATGGATTATCGAAGAAACGCCCGCACCGTGCTGAAGACGTCGTCGTACATCGCCGCGGTCAGCTTTCCGGTGTTCGTGTTCTGGCGAGACGGGTGGTAGCAACCGATCGCGAGGTGGGTGCCGCGGGTGATTTGATGGAAGACTGCGGCGTGAGCGAATAGGGGTCGCGGTCGAATCGTCACACCACTGCGCGTCAGATGTGCGAACCACGCGTCCCAGGCGATCTTGCCGAGCGCAACGACCGTTTGAAGGCGAGGGAGCGCTGCGATTTCGGCGTCGAGGTGATCGGCGCAGGCGGCAATCTCGACTGGCAACGGCTTGTTATCCGGCGGCGCACATCGCACCGTCGCGGCGATGTAACAATCCTTCAACCGCAAGCCATCGTCCGGGTGCCGCGATGTCGCGATGTTTGCGAAACCCGCTCGGTGCAGGGCCGCCATCAGGAAGTCGCCTGAAGCGCCGACGCCATCGCCGGTGAAGACGCGCCCGGTTCGATTGGCTCCGTGCGCTGCCGGCGCGAGTCCGAGGATCAAGACACGCGCACGCGGATCGCCGAAGCCTGGTACGGGCTTGCCCCAGTAGTCCTCGTCTCGATGCGCGGCTTTCTTCTCGCGAGCGATCTGCTGGCAGTAGCGACGCAGCCGTGCGCAGCGCGTGCACGTAACGATTGCCTCGGTCACGCGGTCCAATTGATTCATCGCCACCTGATCGGCAGGGAGCTCTCGCCTGCGCGTCGCACCACTCCGCACCCCGCACTCGGGGATACAATAGTAAGGTTGCCCTCAGTCATGAGGAAAGGCCTGTTAGAACCATGAGGAATTCAGCTCCAACCGATGCTCGCGAACTGGAAGTGCTCGAGACCCGTGAGTGGCTCGAGTCGCTCGACTATGTGCTCCAGCACGGGGGTCCGGCGCGAGTCGGTCGGCTGCTTCGCGAGCTGGGCGTTCACGCTCAGAAGAATGGGGTGAAACTGCCGTTTACCGCGAATACGCCTTACATCAATACAATCCACGCCTCCGAAGAGGTCCCGTATCCCGGCAGTCGCGAGATCGAACGTCGGATCAAGAGCCTGGTGCGCTGGAACGCGATGGCGATGGTCGTCCGTGCCAACCGCATCGAGGATGGGATCGGCGGACACATCTCGACGTATGCCTCCGCTGCCACGTTGTATGAAGTCGGGTTCAACCACTTTTTCCGTGGCCGCGAGAACGGCGCCGAAGGCGACATGATCTATTTCCAGGGGCACGCGTCGCCGGGTATCTATGCCCGCGCGTTTCTGGAGGGCCGTATCACGGCCGAACAGCTCGAGAATTTCCGGCGCGAGCTCAAGCCCGAGGGCGGCCTGTCGTCGTACCCGCATCCCTGGCTGATGCCGGATTTCTGGGAAGTGCCGACGGTGTCGATGGGTCTCGCGCCGATCATGGCGATTTACCAGGCGCGCTTCAACCGCTACCTCGAGGATCGTGGGCTCAAGCCCGTTTCTGATTCGAAAGTCTGGGCGTTTTTGGGCGATGGTGAGACTGATGAGCCCGAAGCACTCGGCGCCATCACGCTGGCGTCACGCGAGCGACTCGACAACCTGATTTTCGTTGTCAACTGCAATCTGCAGCGGCTGGATGGCCCTGTGCGTGGCAACGGCCAGATCATCACCGAGCTCGAGGCGATCTTCCGCGGGGCCGGCTGGAACGTCATCAAAGTCCTGTGGGGGACTGAGTGGGATGACCTGCTGGAGAAGGACACTGAAGGATTGTTGGTTCGCCGCATGGGCGAGATCGTCGATGGCGATGTACCAGAAGTACGCGGTCGAGACAGGGGCATATGTCAGGAAGAACTTCTGGGGGGCCGACCCGCGTCTGCTCGAGATGGTCAAGCACCTCTCTGACGAGCAGCTGAAGAAGCTGACGCTCGGCGGACACGACCCCAACAAGGTCTACAACGCCTACAAACGCGCGAACGAGACGAAAGGCGTGCCCACTGTTGTTCTTGCACGAACGATCAAAGGCTATGGTGTCGGCGAATCAGGCGAGGGCAAGAACGTCACGCACCAGCAGAAGAAGCTGAACGACGAAGAAGTGAAGGCGTTTCGGACGCGCTTTGGCATCCCGATTTCCGATGAAGAGGTTGCCAAGGCGCCGTTCTATCGCCCACCGCAAGACAGCGTAGAGCTCAATTACGTCAGGGAGCGCCGGGACGCGCTCGGCGGCGCCGTGCCGAAGCGACAGGTGCGTGCCGAGCCCATCCGCCCCAATCTGTCGGAGACGTTTGCCGAGTTCCACAAAGGCACCGAAGCCCGCAAAGCGAGTACGACCATGGTGTTCGTGCGCATGCTCTCGAAATTGCTGCGCGACGAACAGATCGGCAAACTCGTCGTCCCGATTGTTCCGGACGAGGCGCGCACCTTTGGCATGGAAGCGTTGTTCCGTCAGGTCGGCATCTACGCGCACAGCGGGCAGCTGTACGAGCCGGTCGACATGGACACGCTGCTCTACTACAAGGAGGCAGAGGACGGCCAGATTCTCGAGGAGGGCATCAACGAAGCCGGCTCCATGTCGTCATTTATCGCCGCCGGAACCGCCTACGCCACTCACGGCATCAACACGATTCCCTTCTTCATCTTCTATTCGATGTTTGGCTTCCAGCGCGTCGGCGACCTGATCTGGGCGGGCTCCGACATGCGGATGCGCGGCTTCGTCCTTGGCGGGACTGCCGGTCGTACGACCTTGAATGGTGAGGGCCTGCAACATCAGGACGGGAATAGTCACGTCCTCGCGTCGCCTGTGCCGATCTGTCAATCCTACGATCCGGCGTTTGCGTACGAACTCGCCGTGATCATCGAGGACGGCATCAAGCGCATGTACGGCGATCAGGAAAACATCTTTTACTACCTGACGCTCATGAACGAGCAGTACGAGCATCCGCCGATGCCAGACAACACGCGTGACGGCATCCTGAAGGGGATGTACGTCGTGCGTCCGACGAGCAAGCCGTCCGCGACGTTGCGAGCGCAACTGTTCGGCAGCGGCACCATCCTCATGCAGGCCCTCGAGGCACAGAAGATTCTGGAAGAGCGATACGGCGTAGGCGCGGACGTGTGGAGCGTGACGAGCTACGTCAATCTCTATCGCGATGGGCATGCGTGCGAGCGGTGGAATCGACTGCATCCGGCCGACAAGCCGCGCGTGCCTTATGTGACGCAGGCGACTGCCGACGCCAAGGGCGTCTTCGTCGCCGTCAGCGACTATCTCAAAGAGCTGCCTGATTCCATCGACCGATGGCTGCCGCGGCGACTGCAGTCGCTGGGCACCGATGGGTTCGGCCGATCCGAAACACGGGCTGCCCTGCGCGACTTCTTCGAAGTCGATGCGCGGTTCATTACCCTTGCCACGCTGTACGCCCTCCTGCAGGAAAAGCAGATCGAGCCCGAGCTGGTGACGCGGGCAATCAAGGATCTCGAGATCGACACCGAGAAAGCGGATCCGGCGATTAGCTGATATGGCAGATTTCATCCTTCCCAATCTCGGTGAGAACGTTCCAGAAGGCGATGTGTTACAGGTCCTGGTCAAGCCAGGCGATCGCATCAAGCAGGACCAGCCAGTCCTCGAGCTCGAGACCGACAAAGCCACCCTCGAAGTCCCATCGAGTGTTGAAGGGGTCGTCACGGAGGTGAAGGTCAAAGTCGGCGACAAGGTCAAGACTGGCCAGGTGATCCTGTCGGTTGACGAAGGCGGGGGCGAGAAAGCCGAGGCGCCTGCCGGCAAAAAGAGCGGAAAGACAGTCGAGAAGGCCGAGGCGCCTGCGCTTCAACAAGCCGGAGCGTCAGCGGCAACCCAGAAACAGGAAGAGGGCGAAGAGGAGCCTGAGCCAGCTGCCGAGGAAAAGCCTGGCGAAGCACCGGCAAAGACCACCGAGCCAGCCAAAGAGGATGCGCGCAAGCGCGCGTCGGTCGTCGATATTCGAGGACGACAGACGCCGGCCGCAGCTCCTGCTGCCGCCCCCACGATTCCGCCTGTGCCGTCGACGGCATCGGCGCCGGCGGCGCCGTCGGTCCGCCGTGTCGCACGCGAGATCGGCGTCGATATCAGTCAGGTCACCGGCTCGGGCCCGAACGGACGCATTACCGAAGACGATGTGAAAACGTTTGCGCGGCGGATTATGAGCAGCCTCGGAGGTGGGGCCTTGGCGCCTGTGCCGGCGAGGCCGGGCAACGGGGCGGCATTGCCCGACTTCACGAAGTGGGGTGAGGTCGAGCGCAAGCCGATGACCGGTATCCGGCGAAAGACGGCCGAGCATCTGAGCCACGCCTGGTCGGCCATCCCGCACGTCACACAGTTCGACAAAGCCGACATGACCGTGCTGGAAGAGATCCGGCCGAAGTACGCGGCGGAAGCGGAGCGGGCCGGTGGCAAGCTGACAGTTACGGCCGTGCTGACGAAGATCATCGCGACCGCCCTCAAGAAATTTCCTCAGTTCAATGCGTCGATCGATCCGGCCGCCGAATCCATCATCTACAAGAAGTACGTGCACGTCGGCATCGCGGTCGATACCGAGCATGGCCTGCTCGTGCCCGTCGTGCGGAATGCCGATCAGAAGAACATCCTGCAAATTGCCGTCGAGATTCATCAGTTGGCGGAGAAGGCCAAGGCACGAAAGCTGTCGATCGATGAAATGTCCGGCGGATCGATGTCGATCACCAACCTCGGCGGCATCGGCGGCACCGCTTTTACGCCGATCGTCAACTGGCCCGAAGTCGCGATTCTCGGCGTGTCGCGCGGGGCGCTCGAACCAGTCTACAAGAATGGCGCAATCGAGCCACGGCAGATGCTACCGCTGTCGCTCAGCTACGATCATCGCGTCATCGACGGCGCCGACGCGATCAGGTTTCTTCGTTGGGTGGTCGAGGCGGTTGAACAGCCCTTCACGATGATGCTCAGGGGCTAACCCGAACAGTACGTAGCGTGGGACTTTAGTCCCGCGATCTCCAAGCATGTCCACACGCGTCGCAGTCGTCGGTGCCGGTCCTGGCGGATATGCTGCCGCCTTCTATGCTGCTGATCTCGGGATGCAGGTCACTCTCATCGATCCCGAGAAGAATCCAGGCGGCGTGTGCCTTTATCGCGGCTGCATTCCTTCGAAGGCGCTTCTCCACGTAGCCAAGGTGCTGGATGAAGCCCATCACGCCAAAGACTGGGGAATTGATTTCGGCAAGCCGCGTATCGACGTCGATCGCCTTCGTGGTTTCAAGAACAGAGTTGTTGACAAGCTGACCAGCGGCACGGGCCAGGTTGCCAAGATGCGAAAGGTGACGTACCTGCAAGGCCGTGCGTCAATCGTCGATCCCTCACACCTTCGCGTCGCGCTCGAGGGCGGTGGAGAAAAAGCCGTCGAGGTAGACCACATCATTCTCGCGACCGGATCGGAGCCGACGCGTATCCCGGCACTGTCGCTCGACAGCCCGAGGGTTCTGGATTCCACCACCGCGCTGGATCTCCCTGAGATTCCCGGGTCGATGCTGGTGATTGGCGGCGGCTACATTGGCCTCGAGCTTGGCTCCGTGTATGCGGCACTGGGCACGAAGGTGTCGGTGGTCGAGATGACTGACGGGCTGCTGCCGGGAGCCGATCGCGATCTCGTCCGTTACCTTTCGCAGCGCGTCGAGAGGACGTTTCAGCGCGTGATGCTGTCCACGAAGGTCACGAAGATGAAAGCGGCGGCCACGGGGGTGAGTGTTACGCTGGAAGGCGAAGGCGCTCCGACGGAGGCGACATACGACTACGTGCTCGCCTCGATCGGCCGACGGCCTGTCGCGCGCGTGCCCGGCCTGGACAAAACGCGGGTGCAAATCACCGAGCGCGGCTTCATTCAGACAGACTTTCAGCGGCGAACCGACGAGCCCACGATCTTCGCCATTGGCGACGTCGCCGGCGAACCCATGCTGGCGCACAAGGCGTCCCACGAGGCGCGAGTAGCCGTCGACGCGATTGCCGGGCACAAGGCCATCTTCGAGCCGCTGGCGATCCCGGCGGTCGTGTTCACGGATCCCGAGATTGCGTGGGCCGGCCTCACCGAGACGCAGGCCGCGAAAGAGGGCCGCAAAGTCGAAGTGGCGCGGTTCCCCTGGGGTGCATCCGGTCGCGCCATTGCGATCGATCGTGTGGATGGGATGACCAAGCTCCTGATCGATCCTGAGACCGAGCGTGTGCTTGGCGTGGGCATTGTCGGGTCCGGCGCGGGCGAACTGATCTCGGAAGGCGTCCTCGCGATTGAAATGGGTGCAACGGCGTCCGACGTGAAGCTGACGATTCATCCCCATCCGACGTTGTCGGAGACACTGATGGAGTCAGCGGAGCAGTTTTTCGGGACCGCGACACACGTGTATAAGCCCAAAAGAAAGGAGAAACACATCTCACCGGGGGGCGGGTAGGGCAGTAGGGCAGGTAGAGCGGGTGGTTTGTAGCGCGGGACTTTTAGTCCCGCGAACGTTGATAGGCGTCAGCTTGCTCGTGCGCGTGGTACGAGCTGCGTACCAGAGGACCAGCCTCGACGTGCACGAACCCGAGATCAAGTGCGGCGCGCTTCAACGCCGCAAATTCGTCGGGATGGTAGTAGCGTGTCATGACGGCGTGTGCGGGTGAGGGGCGGAGGTACTGACCGATCGTCAGGATTGACACGCCGACCTCGCGAAGGTCACGGAAGACCTGAACGAGCTCGTCGTGCTCCTCGCCCAGCCCCACCATCAGCCCGGTCTTGGTGGGAATGTCCGGCGCGTACGCGCGCACGCGATTGAGCAATTGCAACGTCCGCGAATACTTGCCGCCGGACCGTGCCATGCGATACAGCCGCGGGACCGTCTCGGTGTTGTGATTGAGCACGTCC
Source organism: uncultured Acidobacteriota bacterium (assembly GCA_963846425.1). Classification (GTDB taxonomy): domain Bacteria; phylum Acidobacteriota; class Vicinamibacteria; order Vicinamibacterales; family UBA2999; genus JACCSI01. Next base: position 3,029,090 of record CAWJVW010000005.1, read on the forward strand.
GGCCGGGCATCGAGCACGGTGTGCAGGGGGCCAGCCTCGCCCTTGAAGTCCGGGATCAAGACTTCGACACGCGTGTCGGGCCTGCGCACCCGGATTTCGCGAATCGTGGCCGCAAAAATGCCGGCGCCGCCATCCACTTGATCGTCGCGGTCGACTGACGTCACCACCGCATACTTGAGACCCATCGCCTGCACGGCCTCGGCGACCCTGCGCGGCTCGTCGAGGTCGAGTTCCGTCGGCCGGCCATGCGCCACAGCACAGTACGCACAGGCGCGTGTGCAGACGTCACCCAGGATCATGAAGGTCGCAGTCCCGTGATGCCAGCACTCGCCGATGTTCGGGCAGTGTGCATCCTCGCAGACCGTGTTCAGCTTCAGTCCGCGCATGATCCCCCTGAGGCGGAGATAGTTTTCCGACCCCGGCGCGCGCACCTTTAGCCAGGCGGGCTTGGGCTCGTGAGGTCGCACGAACTGCAGAGGAGAAACGGTCACTGGCTTCAGTGTACATGAATCTGGCGATCTGATGATCTGGCGATCTGATGATCTCCCCTCAGTTCCTATCAGGGAAACAGCAATTGCCAGATCACTCGATCACAAGATCACTAGATCACCAGATCACCAGATCACCAGATATACTTCCGCCCCATGCCGTCTCTCGCGATCACGTGGCTCGGCCACTCGTCGTTCTCACTACGCACACCGGGTGGAAAAACCATCCTGTTCGATCCCTGGTATACGGGGAACCCTTCCTTTCCAGAAAAGGCGAGGCCGACGAAAGCGGATCTGATCCTCGTCTCGCATGGTCACAGCGACCACATCACCGATGCCGCGGCAACCGCGAAGGCGACGGATGCGACCGTCGTCGGGATCTGGGAAGTAACGTCGTGGCTGGGTTCGAAAGGCGTCCGGAACCTCGAGCCGATGAACAAGGGCGGCACGATCGAGGTCAAAGGGCTGCGCGTGACGATGACCGACGCGTGTCACAGCAGCAGCTTCGACGAGAACGGCATCGTATATCTCGGTGAACCCACCGGTTTCATCGTACGACTCGAAAACGGCCAGTCGATCTATTTTGCCGGCGACACCGCACTCTTCGGCGACATGAAGCTGCTGGGCGAGCTCTATCATCCCGACATCGCGTTTCTGCCTATCGGTGACCGGTTTACGATGGGACCGGACACAGCCGCCTTGGCGGCGAAGTGGCTCGGCGTGAAGCAGGTCGTACCGATGCATTGGGGCACGTTCCCGCTGCTGACGGGCACGCCCGATCAACTGAAGCACCACTTGAGTGGGACCAGCGTTCAAGTCCTGGAGCTGAAGCCGGGTGAGACGGCTGAGTAAGTGGGCAGTGGTCAGCGGTCAGTGACCAGTAGACCGCCGACCAGGTAATCCGCGAAGCGCTGGCCAATGTCTTCCGAGGACATGGGGCCGGCGGGGTCGAACCACTTCGTGATCCAGTTCACCGCACCCATCATTGCAAAGCCGATCATTTTCGGATCGCCGGGTCGGAACAGGCCTCGATCAATCCCCTGCTGGATGATCTCGCGCATGCCATGATCGAATCGATCGCGCTTGGCGATGATCCGCTTCAGCAGCGGCGGTGAGAGCGCCTGCAGGTCGAGCGTCAGCGCCGTACCCTGGAGCTCATCGAGCATCATGTGAATGAAGGCCAGTATGAGCGTGCGCAGCTTGTCGTCGGGACGCGATGGCGCCGCTCGCACCTCAGCCATCAATGCCAGCAGTACGTCGAGCGAATAGTCGTGGCAGGCGTAGAGAATTTCTTCCTTGTTCTTGAAGTAGTAGTAGAGATTCCCCTTCGTCATCTCGAGCGCAGAGGCGATTTCGTCCACGCTCGCGCCGTGATAGCCGCGCCGGCGAAACGCTGCGGCGGCGCTCTTGAGAATCTCGATGCGACGGTCGGAGCCGTTGGACAGTCTCGGCATGATGGCCCGTTCTCGCTACGCAACATAGCACGCTTTGAACGCTCGTTTAAACTGGTGTACACTCGCGACGTGGAGCAGACTGTTCCCGCGCAAACCTCGAGCGTGGCGTTCGAGACTTCGCCAGACCAGTACAAACACTGGAAGCTCACGATCGAGGGCCATGTCGCGACGCTCGGGATGGACGTCAGAGAGGACGCGGGGCTTCGTCCACAGGACTACAAGCTCAAGCTCAATTCCTACGATCTAGGGGTCGATATCGAGCTCGCCGATGCGCTTCAACGCATCCGCTTCGAGCACCCCGAAGTCCACGCCGTCGTCATTGCGAGCCTCAAGCCGCGCATCTTCTGCGCCGGAGCCAATATCTTCATGCTGGGCTCGTCGAGTCACGGCTTCAAGGTGAACTTCTGCAAGTTCACCAACGAGACACGGCTCGGGATGGAAGATCTGAGCGCCAACAGCGGGGTCAAGTTTCTCGCAGCGCTCAACGGCATTTGCGCGGGCGGTGGCTACGAGCTCGCGTTGGCGTGCGACGAAATTTATCTGGTGGACGATGGCAGCGCGTCGGTAGCGCTGCCCGAGACGCCCCTGCTTGGGGTGCTCCCTGGCACCGGTGGTCTCACTCGAGTTGTTGACAAGCGCAAGGTGCGCCGCGATCTGGCGGATGCGTTCAGCACGCTGACCGAAGGTGTGCGTGGCAAGCGCGCAGTCGACTGGCGGCTGGTGGACAGAGTCTTTCCAACGAGCCAATTCAAGGACGCCGTGGCCAAACGAGCCGAAGAAATGGCCGCGCAGTCAGATCGCCCACCGACAGGTCCGGGTATCACGCTGGGACCACTCGCCCCGACGATTGACGGCGATACGATTCACTACAAGCATGTCCGTGGCACGATCGATCGCACCAAGCGCCTCTGCGAGCTGACGATCAGTGCGCCGGACGCGCCGCAGCCCAAAACTCCGGAGGAATTCGTCAAGGCGGGCGACCAGTCCTGGGCGCTTCGCGCATTTCGCGAGCTGGACGACGCTTTTCTGCGATTGCGGCTGAACGAGCCAGAGATCGGCACAATCCTGATCCGCGCAACAGGTGATCCGCAAGCCGTTCTCGACGTGGACGCCGCCCTTGACGCCGGAAAGCACCACTGGCTGGTCCGCGAGATCATCGGCCAGATTCGCCGCACGTTAAAGCGCGTCGATCTGACGGCACGCAGCATGTTCGCCTTGATCGAGCCCGGGAATGCCTTCGCGGGCACGCTCTTCGAGTTGGCCCTGGCGGCCGATCGGTCGTACATGCTCGATCATCCTGATGAGGAAAACAGCGTCAGTTTGTCGGCGATGAATGGGGGCGCGTATCCGATGAGCACGGGCCTCTCGCGCCTGCAGGTCCGATTCCTCGGCGAACCAGAGAGCGTGGTGGCAGCACTCGATCATGACGGCCGCTTCGAGGCACAGCAAGCGCTCGATGCCGGTCTGGTGTCGTTCGCCCCTGATGACATCGACTGGGAAGATGAAGTCCGGATGGCGATCGAGGAGCGCACGGCGTTTTCACCGGACGCGCTCACGGGGATGGAAGCCAACCTCCGATTCGCCGGTCCCGAAACGATGGAAACCAAGATCTTCGGCCGCCTGACGGCCTGGCAGAACTGGATCTTCCAGCGACCCAATGCGGTGGGAGAGCGAGGCGCTCTTACGGTTTACGGAAAAGAAGGGCGGCCGCAATTCGATTGGAAAAGAACATAGTCAGTTGTCAGTGGCCAGTTACCAGTTCGGGGTCAGGTTAGAGACCTGTCCCCGCTGTCCTGCTCTATGAACCGGCAACTGGTAACTGGCCGCTGAAAATCGGTGGTTTCGATGAATCTACACGAACGTATTCCCAACAACGTCGGCCTGTCGGAGAACAAGCGCCTGCTGCGTGCGTTGGAACACTGGCAGCCGGCGTACTTGGACTGGTGGCGCGACATGGGCCCGCAGGGATTTCAGGACCATCATCAGGTCTACCTGCGCACTGCGATCAGCGTCGATGCGGCAGGCTGGGCACATTTCGATTACGTCAAGCTGCCAGATTACCGGTGGGGCATCTTCCTGGCCGAGCCGACAGCGGACCGTCGCATTGGGTTTGGCGACTTCAAGGGTCAACCGGTCTGGCAGGAGGTCCCCGGCGAATTCCGCAATCCACTACGGCGCTTGATCGTCCTGCAGGGCGACACCGAGCCGGCCAGCGTCGAACAGCAACGTCAGCTCGGCGCGCATTGCCCGAGCTTGTACGACCTGCGCAACCTGTTCCAGGTCAACGTCGAGGAAGGCCGTCACCTCTGGGCGATGGTCTACCTGCTGCACTCATATTTTGGCCGTGACGGCCGCGAAGAGGCCGAGGCCCTGCTGGAGCGGCGCAGTGGGAACAGCGATTCGCCTCGCATGCTCGAGGCGTTCAACGAGCCGATTGATACCTGGCTCGACTTCTTCGCCTTTACGATGTTCACAGACCGAGACGGCAAGTCCCAGCTCCTGTCGCTGTCAGAAAGCTCGCTCGATCCGCTCTCGCGGACGACGCGCTTCATGCTGACCGAGGAAGCACATCACATGTTCGTCGGAGAGACCGGCATTTCCCGGATTCTGGAGCGGACTTGTCAGCTCATGAAGGAAGCCGGTTTCTCGGAAGACGTGCGCAAACTCGGCGGAATCGAGATTCCCTTGATCCAGAAGTTTGTCAACTTCTGGTTCAGTCAGAGTCTCGATCTCCACGGAAGCGAAGTCTCGAGCAACGCCGCCAACTATTTCTCCAACGGGCTGAAGGGGCGCGCCGAGGAAGACAAGCACGAGGACGATCACGTCCTCGATGGCAGCGTCTACGTGCTCGATCTGCCCGACGACACCGGGCACATCGACCGTCAAGAAGTGCCGATGCGCAATGCCCTCAACGAAGTCCTGCGCGACTGGTACGTCGGGGACTGTCAGGCTGGCGTGGATCGCTGGAACAAGCGCGTGCTGGAAGCCCACGGCATTCCCGATCGAATCTACCTCCCGTCACGGAAGTTCAATCGCGCAATCGGCGTCTATGCGGGAAGGCACTTCGATCCGTGGGGCCATCCGCTGTCGGCGGAGGAGTGGGAGCGCCGCAAGAACGAATGGCTTCCGATTCCAGCTGATAAAGATTACTTGCGCAGCATTCAGGCAGTGCCGGTCTACCAGCCCGGGCAGTTCGCCAATTACATTGCGCCGCCACAGCGCGGAATCAATCGCCTGCCGCTCAACTTCGAGTACGTGCGGACCGAGGCGTAGCGCCCGTACACGCCTCAGAGATACAGAGGCTCAGGGCTACAAGGCAAAAGGCCAAGGGAAAAGCAAAGATAGCCACGAAGTCAACGAAGACACGAAGACACGAAGGTTCGAAGAAATAACTGAACAAGAATGACTTTGTGATTTCGTGCGCTTCGTGGCTTGCTTTTTCTCTGTGTCTTTGAGCCTGTGAGAAAAGACGTCCCCGACTGCTCTTATGACACCGACCAAGATCATTTACGCGGTAACCGATGGCATCGCGATCATTGAGCTGAACGATCCGCCTGCCAACACCTATTCGTACGAAATGATGCAGGAGATCGATGCCGCTGTGCTGGCCGCGCGGATGGACGAGACCGTGCACGTCATCCTCCTGACCGGTTCCGGCGATAAATTTTTCTGCGCAGGGGCGAACATCGGGATGCTTCGCGACGCGTCACCGCGCTTCAAGTACTACTTCTGCCTGCATGCGAACGAGACGCTGAACCGGCTGGAGCAGACGCCCAAGCTGGTAATCGCGGGACTGAATGGCCACGCGGTCGGCGGAGGGCTCGAAGTGGCCATGGCCGCTGACATTCGGATTGCGCGTCAAGGTGGAGGAAAGATTGGGCTGCCGGAGGTGGCTCTCGGTGTGCTACCTGGCACCGGTGGTACGCAGCGGCTGGCGCGGCTCGTAGGCAAGGCGCGGGCGATCGAACTGATGGCTGGCGGAACGCTAATGACGTTTGAACAGGCGCGCGATCTGGATTTGGTCAACCATGTTTGGGGCGGGACCGAACTCGACGGACACAGCTTCCGCGAGGCGCTCGTCGACTACGCCCGGCAGTTCATGCCCCCGCATCGCGCCAGTCAGGCGGTGGGCCACATCAAGCGTGCCGTGCAATCCGGGCTCGACTTGTCGCTTGCAGACGGCCTCGCCCTCGAACGGGAGCTGCAGCAACGCCTCTTCGAGAGCAACGATGCCCGCGAAGGCATCGCCGCCAATCTCGAAAAACGCAAACCACACTTCACCGGCAGTTAGCTGACCGGCGCGCGACTGGGCCGCCCATACTTACTGCACGATGATCGTGCCCTGAAGCGATGTCACCTCCGGCGCATTGTGATCGTGAAAGCCGCACCGGCGTGCCACGTTGAGATTGCCCGTCAGCTTGGATTGTCCTGGCGCGAGGAACCCAACGTCGTCAATCCCTGGGCAGTCGCCATGAAACGGGTGCGGATCGGAGTTCATCTCATGTTGTCGCGTGTCGTTGTTGATGAATGTGACGCGCGTCCCTGCCGGCACGGTGATCTCCCGTGGGCTCACGCCCGCCGCGGTGATCGTGATGGTGGTGCCCCCTCCGCCGCCCCCACCCCCGCCACCCCCGCCACCACCTCCACCGCCGCCGCCATTTGAAGGACCTGTCGGTGACCCGCCGCAGGCGATGGCAAATGTTGTGAATAAGAACATCGCTGTGCGATATCTCATGGATTCCCTAGTCCTTGGACAGTGACGCAAACCGGCAAGTTGAGTTTGCGCTCAGAAGAATTTTCTCGAAATATTAAAGCCGAGATGCCAGTCGTTGTCGGTAAAGCCGCCGCGTGCAAGTTGTCCGAAAGTTGTTCCCAACCCGCTTGAAAAGTTCAACTGAAACAGATGCCCGCCCGACCGCTTCTCGATCGCGAAGCTGGCTTGCGTGTCTCCTGGAGAAAACCCGGCGACGCGAGGCGTGCCCTCGAAGACGAGATACACCGTGGGGCGAATCCGAATGCGGGCGCCGAGGCCAATCATGAACGTGTCATTGTCGTCGTCGGTAAGCTCTTTGGGTAACGGATTGGAGTTGTTGACCCAGAACGGCTCGACATAAAGCGCGGCCCGGTCGCCAAGCTCCTTCGACAGAAGCACGCCAATGCTGGGCGAGTGACTCTCCTGGAAGTTGTCCAGCCCCTCGACCGCTCCGATCAGATTGATGCCGAATGGAAACGTGTCGCTCTGCCGTATGAGATCCTGCTGTGCCATGAACTGAATCGTCTTGTCCGACGTTCGGTGAATCCCGGCTTGCGTTCCGCGAAACACCCCAAAGCGGTATTCGAGGCCGATGATCGCGCCGCCGTCGAGCCCGAACAGATCGGACAGGAGGTCGTCAAAGTCCCCGGCCCCCAGCGGCCGCGTGAAGCGATGCGTGACCCGAAACGAGCTCTTGTGACGTGGTACGCGCAGCGTCGTCGGGAGTGCCACCAACGTGAAGTCTGGCTGCGCCCGGTTGATGTCTCTGTCCGGATCGTCTTCCTCCTGTGCCGGAGGCGTGGGCGGTGCCTGGGCCTGCGTCGCATCACCTCCACCGCCTGTTGACTGGGCGAGGGCCGGCGCGGCAAACGCGACTGCCAGGAGTGTCGAGATCGTGACCAGTATCCGTCCCACAGTGTTGTCCCTTCTGCAGCGTTCCTAATTATTCGCCGCGCCCAGCTCAATCCAACGACGAATGATCGCAATCTGTCCCGGTGTGAGGAAAGGCCCGCCGGTACGGGGCATTCTCTCGCCGACAATCCCGGGCGCGCCTTCGATCTTTTGAACCAAGTAGCTCGCGTCGGGGTCACCGGGGACGACCCGGATCGCGGAGGGCTTGCCGGTGCTCGGCGCGTTCACCAGGGCGGCGTATGCCGTTGGGCCGGTGAGATTCAGGTTGTTCGCGAGGATCGCGCCCTCGACGTTGTGGCACTCCGTGCACGCTGCGCGGCCGGCCACGTCCCTCGCGCTGAAAATGTCGCGCTGAATGCTGGAAAACGTCGGCTCGAGATTGGGAGTGGGCCCGGCGAAATCGCGCAGGCTCTCATCGCACCCCACGCTCAGTACAAGCGCAGCCGCAGCGAAGAAAAGAACGGAACGTTTCATTGGCGCGAATCCTGTTCCGGGGGAGAGCCATTGTCGGAACCTTCGAACAAACGGCTACTTTGCTCCCGGTTTTGCGACGACGACCAACGCTCCCTTCATGGATTCGTGGCCGTCACCGCATTCCTCGGAGCACATGATTTCGTAGGTGCCCGGGTCTGACGCAACGAAGTCGATGCTGACAGGCTTGCCACCACGGGGGATCAAGGTGTTCACGCGGAACTTCTTGATTTGAAAACCGTGCACGCTATCCGCAGACTTGACGATCAGCCGCACGCGCTCGCCTTCGGTCACCTCGATGCGCGCAGGCTCAAATTCAAACTGCTTTGCCACGACCTCGATCTCCCGCGGCGCGGTTGCCGTGGCGGGGTCCTGTCGAGCCGACGCAAACGTCACCCCGAACAAGAGCGCCATCCCCGCCACGGCCGCCGCAAGTTTCAACTCTCGCCTGGACATGCACACCTCAAGCTGATGGAACATTCAGCAAGCCGGATGCCGTGTCGCGGTGCGGCCGAATGTCGCGGGAAAACAGTCGATGGTTGGTGATGCAGAGGAAGGATGGGTTACGACCGGAGTAAGTACTTACGGTGAACGTAAGTATCACGTGTCGATACGATACTTTTGCAGGTAATGACTCAGCGCACGCTGGCTGATTCCCATCAGTTCCGCCGCGTCCTTCTTCACGCCACCTGCCTGCTCGAGTGCGCGTCGAATGGTTTCGCGCTCGGCCCATTCGAGATTCGCATGCAGACGCTGTGACGGCAGACCGGAGGACGGCGGCGACACGGCCCCCATCAGCCACAACGTGTCGCTGGTCAAATAGGGCCCGGTCGCAAGGACTACGGCTCGCTCGATCGTGTTTTCCAACTCGCGGACGTTGCCAGGCCAGTCATAGCGTTCGAGCTCCTTCATGACCGAGCCTTCGACGCCGTCGATGCGCTTGCCACTGTCGCGTGCGAACCGCCGCAGGAAGTGCTCGACGAGCAGCGGAATGTCTTCCCGGCGCTCCCGCAATGGCGGAATCGCGATTGGGATCACGTTCAAGCGGTAATAGAGATCCTCCTGAAATTTTTCGCTGCTCACCATCTGGCGCAGATCGCGGTTGGTGGCGGCGACGACGCGCAGGTCAACTTTCTGCGTCCGTTCCGAACCCAGCGGCTCGAACTCGCGATCCTGCAAGACCCGCAGCAGCTTGGCCTGCACTGCAAGACTGATCGTGCCGATTTCGTCGAGGAAGATCGTTCCCCCGTCGGCGAGCGCGAACCGGCCCTTCTTGGTGAACGTCGCGCCAGTGAAGGCCCCCCGGACGTGGCCGAACAGCTCGGATTCGAGCAACGTTTCCGGGATCGCCGCGCAATTGAGCTTGATGAGCGGCATGTCGCGCTGTGCGCTGCGGGCATGAATGGCGCGGGCGACCAGCTCCTTGCCCGTGCCGGTTTCACCGGTCACGAGGACCGTGCTTCGCGACTCGGCCACCAGCTCCGCACGCTTGATCACTTCGAGCACCGCCCGGCTGCGGCCCACCAGACCATAGTGGTTGAACTCGGCGTCGCGCTCGCTCAACAGGTAGCGCAGACCCGTCCGCGTGCGCTGCTCCTCGAGGAGCCGCCGCGTCGTCACGATCAGTTCATCAACGTCGAACGGCTTCTGCAGATAATCGCGGGCGCCGAGCTTCATGGCCTCGACCGCACTCTCCACAGTGCCGTGCGCCGTCATCATGACGATCGCCGGGCGTTCGCCTTCGGGCATGGTCGCGGCGAGCTCGCGGATCACCTCGAGGCCCGTACGCTCCGGCATCAGGTAGTCGATCACGAGCAGATCAAAAGAGCGCTCGACGAGAAGACGCTGCGCGTCGAGGGCGCTGGAGGCCGTCACGACATCGTGCCCCTCCTCTCGGAGGGCCCGCCCGAGCGTTTTCAAAATCTTCTCTTCGTCGTCTGCGAGCAGGATGCTGCCGGCCGGCATGGTCACGTTCGTGGGAGCGGCGCGTCGCCGAGCTCGATCCGAATGCTTGTCCCGGCACCGGGAGTGCTCGTGACGCTGATGTGCCCGCCAAGGCCGTCCACGATGTTCTTGGCAATGGGCAACCCCAAACCGGTGCCAGCGCGACGGGTGGTGAAGTAGGGATCGAACACACGCGGCAAATCCTCCGCAGCAATGCCGATACCACGATCGCGAATGACGATCGCCACGCGACTGTTTGACAGCCTGGTCGTCGACAGGATCACGCTGACACCATTGGGCGACGCGATCGGCATCGCACCGCGAGCGGTGACCGCCTGCTTCGCGTTCGTCAGGAGGTTGACCAGGACCGTGCGGAGTTTCTCACTGTCGGTTTGTAAGGCCGGCACGGAGGGGTCGAAATCGGTGGCGATCGGCGGTTCCGGTTGTGCGGCCGCGGCGGCAGACGCGGCGTCATGACAGAGCCCATTGATGTCGGTCGGCGTCCGATCGAACCGCATTGGCCTCGCGAAGTCGAGGACCTCGTTGACGACCCGATTGAGGCGTTCCGTCTCACCGTCGATGTCGGCAGCGGCTTCTCGGATATCGTCGGCCGTGGCACCCTCATGGGAAAGCTGACGCAACGCCCCCTTGATGATCATCAGCGGGTTGCGGATTTCGTGCGCGACGATCGTGGACATGCGGCCGAGCGAGGACAACCGCTCGCGCTGCGCCGCTTCCCGCTGGAACTGCGCGATCGAATCCGTGAGCGTGTTGAACGTCGTTGCAAGCAGACGCGCATCCTCATCCTGCCAGGTGCGTCTCCCTGGCAATTGGAGCTTGCGCGTGAGGTCCCCGGTCGCAGCCACCTGGCGCATGTGATCCGTGATTCTGGCGAGCGGTCGCGTGATCGTGCGCGCGACGCCGTAGCTCACGGCTGCAGCCAGCAAAACCGTGGCCAGCGCAGCGAACCCGAGGCCGGTTTGGATGGCCGAGAGCGTTCGCATGCGTTCGGTGCGCGAGCGCAGCACGATGCCAAGCGGCACGGCGGAGCTCGCCGGTTCTGCGTCCGAGAGCGGCCGCAGTGGTGTCACGAGCGCGGCGTATTCACTGTCGCCGATCATGACGCGAGGCACGCGGTCAGAGGTGAGCAGCGCCGCCAGGCGTGAGTGGGCCTCCGCACCGAGCGTGGACGATCGAACCTCGCCGTCAATCGCGAACGCGATGTCGGCACCGGTCAGCGCCTTCAACGATGCTGCGCGCTCATCGTCGAGCAAATAGCCCACGGTCAGCGTGCCTAGAATCTCAGGTCGGTCCAGGCCGATCGTGACCGGCAGACTGACCACTTGAAGAACGCCGGTCGGGTGGGGCCAGAACGCCATGGTCGGCGCGCCCGCGCGGGCGCGCGCAATGCCAGGCGCCTGCCGAGCCTGTGGGCTCGACGCAGCGGACCCGCCGATTGCGGCCAGCACATGGCCATCGGGATCCGTTACGAGGAACAGATCCGACAGGACCTGCTGGTGATAGTCGCGCGCGATCGGCTCCACGGTTGGGGGATCGCGGGTCTCGACCACCGCCTTGAACTTCGGCAGGTCGGCAATCAGCCGCGCCGTGCGCGTGAAGTTGTCGAACAAGGTCGCCCGCTGTTGATCGACGAGAGTTGCGGCCTCGGTCAGATCCCGCTGCAGCTCGGCTTCGGCTTCGGTCCGTAGCCGGTTGCTCACGAAATACACGGCAAAACCAATCGACACCGTGGCGAGGAGAGTGCTCGCCAGGAAAATCCGATTCGTCAGGGACGCGAGCGCTGATGTCACTGCACGACCAGCTCGACGTCGACGACCCCTCCCGAGGGTACGGTGACGCCGCGAGAGGTGTGTGCTTCTCCCTCGTACCACGCGACAACCGTGTAAGTGCCCGGCGGTACGTTGTCTAAGCGAAAGCGGCCGTCCGGCGCCGTCACGTCGAAAAAGGGATGATTGAACACGAGGACGAACGCATTCATGTGGGAATGAATGTCGCAGAAGACCCGGACGACGCCCGGCCGATCGAAGCGGACGCTCTTCGAGTGTCCTGCCGCATAGCGGCCCAGATCGAACCGCTTGGCCTTCGACAGCGAAAAGACATTGTGGTACGTCCTGTCGCTGTTGGGAAACTCGACGACCGTGCCGACCATGACCGCCAGCACGTGTGGCACGAAAGTCTCGTTGCGTTGATCGAGGACGGCGCGAACGGGCTCGCGCTCTTCGAACGCGCCTCGCGGTGCCGTCTCCAGATACACAACCCCGCGGCGGAGATCCTGGGTTTCGCGGATGCCGGCGCTGCCGGATTCGGCCACCTCAGGACGCCGTTCTGCAGGCCTCGCGACGTTGCGGATCTCGAGGCGTCCCCGGATGGTGCCCGCGGCTTGCTCCGCGGCACCCGCATGGATCTCGGAACGGGCTGCAGCCGATGCGATTGCTGCGACGACCGAGGCCACGAGTATCAGTCTGCTCATGGATCAGAACCAGTACACAACTTGCAGGGCGCCGATCGTGTCGAGCGCCACGCGCCCACCTTGACGCAGGTTGCGTTGCCACGACCCTTTGACCAGCACGTTGCGAGTCACGGAATAGCCGGCGCCGATTTCATACCGTCGCACGGGTGCCTCCCAGGACTGCAGTCCGGCAGCCGTCTGGAGTCGGCTGAACCCCAGCCTCTCCGCTCTGGCCGCCACGTGCACACCGGGCAGAATTCGATAGCGGCCCTCGGCGAGCAAGGACGTGGCGCTGAGACGGGCGTGAGTTGCAGCGGACGGCATCGGCAAGCTCCACTGCGACCAGATCACTTCGCTCCGGCCGAGGAAGCGTCCCGCCGAATACTCCGCGTCAACACCGACGGCCTTCTGCACGCTGTCCTCGACCCGGCTGCCAGACGGGAGCACGGTCTCCAAACTCCGGCTCAGAAACGCGCCGCGCGACAGCGACGTCCCAAGCGCGAGCGCGGGTGCGGGTCGCACGACCGCACGCCCCGCAAACTGGCGTCCGCCGTTGTCGTCAGCGAGCCGCGGATTCGAGAGCGATCCCGTCGTAATCGATCCCGTCCACTCCACGATGCCGCTGACACCATGAACTTGCGCACCGGTGTCCCATCGGAAACTGTTGATAACGGGGAGTCCTCGATCCAGTGCCGTGTTACCGAGTGGGTAGTTCGCCAGCCATCCGCGTCCGCGCATGCGAATGAGATCCTCGGGCACGGCAGGCAACGCGTCGGGTCGCAGCGACGTCAGGGTACTGATACGCGAGCGGCGTGCCAATCAGCATGTTCGACGTGCCATATGTCCCCCGACCGAAGGCGCCGAAGGTTGGCGGAATACGACCGACCTGGATGTCGAAGCGACGCTCGGGCCAGGGCCTGATGCGCGCGTAAAACGCGAATGGCCGGATTAGATCCCCGTGGTCCATTCGGACCTCGCCAAGAAACTGGACACGCTGGCTGGCGCGGACCGCGGCGGTAATGCCAATGCGGAAATTCCTCAGTGCGCTGTATTCGTAATCCGTGTAGTTGAAAAACCCGGGGTCCTCGGTCGCCACGACCGCCGTGACTTCGGCGCCTATGATGACGCGTCCGTCCCCGAGGCTGACCGGCTCGGTGGGCAAACCCTGACCGTTCACGCGCGTAGCGCCGCCCAACCCGATGAGCATCGCGAGGACCACCGGAATTCGGTGCATTGAAGCTAAAAGTATAATCCTCGTCGTACCTGCCGGTGTGGCTGCCCATTGCGATTGCCGCGCTCGTCTTGCTGAGTCCGTCGGATGTTGGCGCCGACACCGACCGCCAAACGCGCAGAGTACCGCTCCCGCCTGGCCGCGCGCTGAGCCTGGAGATTACGGTCGGTCACGTCCGCATTGAGGGCTCACCCGGCGAGGAGGCTGTCATCGATGTGGTGCGCCACGCGCCCAATGCCGAGGCGCTGACCAGAATCCCTGTCGTCATCGAGGAGGACGGCGCAGAAATTCGCGTGCGCGGTGTGCAGGCCGACGGGGCGACGGATCCGGCACTGCGCACGGACGTGACGATCCGTGTCCCGCATGATGCAGCCCTCCGCGCAATTCGGATTGTCGAAGGCGGTCTGACGCTCGCTGGTCTTCGGGGTGCGATTACGGCCGACATCAGACGGGGGTCGATCCAGGCGACCGATCTTCAGGGCGTCATTCGACTGGAAACCGGCATCGGCCACATCACCGCCAACCGCGTCAGGCTGTCGCCCGCGGGATTGCTCCGTTTGCGCGCCTTCAATGGTGACGTGCGGCTCATGCTGGAGGCGATTCCAGAGGACGCCCGTATCATGGCGCTCGCTTTGAACGGCACCATCAACTCGCAGATTCCGCTTCAGAGGAAGGGCACATGGGGCCCGCGTTGGGGCGAAGCAACGCTGGGGAAGGGGGAGCCGGTGATCTCGATCGATGTGATTACGGGAAAAATCGAGATCAGCGTCAAATAGGTACGATTATCGCTCTCTCAATTTTCGCTGCGCGTCCCGATACCGCGGCGAGCTTTGCGGCACCTTCCCATAGGCCTCACGCGCACGAACCGGATCCTTCAGTCGGCGTTCGGACAACTCGCCGAGTCGATACCACACATCGTAGGGATTGTTGGGGAAGTTCGTACCGAGATCGTTGAGTGCCTGGGCCTCGCGCTCATACAGATCGAGATCGTGATAATACCCGGCGAGCCGATTGAACGCGATCATCGACGCAGGCGCCGTAGGAAACTGCTCTGTCAAGGTGCGCAGCGTCGGCAGCACGGCCGGCACCTGGACGCCGTATATAGGGTCCATGATGCGCTGACGGCTCTCTCCCTCGACGCGAATCTTCATTTGCAGGGCTTGTAAAGCCTGTGGTGTTCGCGGATGCATCGTGATTACCTGCGTGAGCAGCTCGCGGGCGGCGGCCTCACGATTCGGACGACGCGATCGCCCCACCAATTCGGCGAGGCGCAGCTTGCTCGCCGCCGCGCGCGAATCGCTGCCGAAGCGGCTCGCGAAGTCCTCATGGGCTGTAATTGCTTCATCTAAACGGCCCAGCTTTTCCAGCACTTCCGCGGAGAGAAACGATGCGCCAACGGCCGCGGCAGAACCCGGAAACTCGATCATGATCTGGCGCAGGTCATTCAGCGCCGGCTCGAGCTGATTGCCGGCGACCTTCGCGCGCGCCGCGTCGAGACGCTCTAGAGCCTGCGCCTCCGTCCTTGCCGCAGGCGCTGTCGCAGGAGCAGGCTTGGGCACCGGTGTCTTTGCCGCTCTGTTCAGCGCAGTTGCTGCAGGGCTGGTCGCCCTTGGAACCGAGGGAACTGTCGCTGATGCCGGAGGTGCAGGCGGTCCGGATGGCGTGATAGTGGCCGGAGCGGATTCCGCGGCTGCCGCAGGTGCCGCAAGTGCCGCGGGTGCCTCGGGTGGCGCAGGTGCCGCGGGTACGGCCGGCGAGGCCACCGATTCGGCGGCTGGCGTGGCGGATGGAGTAGCCGTTGTGAGTTGCCCCACCGGGCTCTCGCGCTCATTCAGCGTGGACAGAACGACGCTCGTCAGTCCGATTACGACTGTGAGCCCCAGCAACCCGAGCCCGGCGAGCCCGACCTTCATCGGCGACCAACCCTGCCGTCCCTTCGCGGGAACAGTTGCCGCCTTCATCGGTGGGGCGACGGGCAACGTTTGGTTGACTGCCGGGGAACCCCTGTGCGGAATGAAGACGGTTTGGGCCGATGAAGGATCGGCGTCTGGCGCGACGGTGGTCGACGCGGAATCCGACGGCACGACGAGCCGCCGAGTGGCGGAGTCGCGACGCAGCCGCTGCAGGTCCGCGCGCATGTCAGCGGCAGATTGATAGCGCAACGCCCGGTCTTTCTCGAGCGCCTTCGAGATGATTCGATCGAGCTCGTGCGGAATCGCGGTGTTCAGCGTGCTCGGCGGCGTTGGATCACGATTGAGGATGCCATCAAAGACGACGGCGGTCGTAGCGCCACCAAAGCTCTGGCGTCCGGTCGCCATTTCGTAGAGCACCACACCAAACGAGAACAAATCCGTTCGCGGGTCCACGTCTTCGCCGCGCGCCTGTTCCGGCGACATGTACGAAATGGTGCCGACGGTCGTCCCGACCATGCTAGTGAAGTGCTCGGTTGCACGAGGAGCGGGGTCGCTACGCGCCAGAAATCCGGGTGCGAGTTTGGCCAGCCCGAAGTCGAGGACTTTGGCCTGACCGCGTCGCGTGAGGAAGATGTTTGCGGGTTTGATGTCCCGGTGGAGGACTCCTTCCGAATGTGCTGCATCGAGCGCATCGGCGATCTGCGCGCCGAGATCGAGAATCGTCCGGAGATCCAGCGGTCGGCCGGCGAGCCTGCGATCGAGCGGCTCGCCCTCGAGCAACTCCATCGCAAGATATAGTTGCCCCTCCTGATCGTCGAAGCTGTAGATCGTGCAGATGTTCGGATGATTCAGGCTCGACGCCGTACGCGCTTCTCGCCTGAATCGCTCAACCGCCTCGCTGTCATCTGCTGTCCCTTGCGGCAGCACTTTGAGGGCGACAAGCCGTCCGAGGCGTACATCCTTCGCGCGGTAGACCACACCCATCCCGCCAGCGCCGAGCTGATCGACGATCTTGTATTGCCCAAGGGTCTGGCCGATGAGGGAGTCAGGCACAGGGTTCGCGACAGCGGTTCCTTCCAAGGATTCGTTACGGCGGTTCTTCGATGGTTCTTTACGAGTGCCCGCGCGGTCGATCCTACGGTCCAGTTTGGCGGGCGTCAACTCTCTGTCGCCTTGACAGGCCCATTGGCAGAGCTATACAGTCAGATCTGCGAAACGGCATTCCACATCGTGGAAAAGAGCGACTCGTCAGCCTCGGGTAGCGTTGGGGCAGTCACCTCGGTAGACAAGGCGCTCGAAGTCTGTGAAGTGCTGAGTGCCAGCCCTCGCGGGATGAGCGTGTCGGACTTGGCCCGGACGCTGCGACAACCCCCGTCGACGGTCCATCGCCTGCTTCGCCTGCTGAAGCGTCGCGGCTATGTGCGCCAGGACGACGAGACCCAGCGATACGCCTTGACGTTGAAAATGCTCGACCTGAGCTTCCGCTCACTGGGACGCTCGGAAGTCCGGCTTCATGCGTATCCGATCATGCGCGGCTACATCCTGCGCACGACGCACCGCGGCTTCATAGCTATCCCTGACGCTGGTGAAGTGACGTACCTGTGGAGCTCGGGCCCGGACGAGGTGGCGATGCATACGGTCTACGGCAAAGAGATGCCGGGACATTGCGCCCTGTATTTTTCGCCGCGGCAAGCAACCCGACGCTTGAGTTGTCTGCGACTGGTCAAACCGGAGGATGTGCTCAAGGCCGAGGAAGCCATCGTGCGTCTGGGGCCGCCGCCCATGGAGCCTGACGCCCTGCAGCGGCTGTTCTGCACCTGCGCGCCGGTTCACGACTATACGGGGCGCGAGGTTGCACGCGTGGGAATGTTCGGGCACGGCACCGATGATCGGCCGATTCTCACCGACCATCACAAGGGCGCCTGGGAGTTGGCGCGCCGCATTTCGATGCGACTGGGATACTTCCCGCCGCCCGCGCTCGAAACAGCAAGTTAACTGGAGGGGAGGACCGCGGTCCTACCGGAGATTCATGGCCTACATCATCGCTGAACCCTGTATTGGCACGAAAGACTCTTCCTGCGTGGACGTTTGCCCGGTGGACTGCATCCACCCCCGCAAGGACGAGGCCGATTTTGAGCCAGAAACCATGCTCTACATCCATCCGGACGAGTGCATCGACTGTGGCGCGTGCGTGCCGGCCTGCCCGGTCGAGGCCATTTTTGCCCTCGATGAAGTCCCGGACAAGTGGAAGAGCTATATCGAGATCAACGCCAAGCATTTTCAGAAGTGAGCTAGAATCGGGCCACTTCGCGGACGGGCTGCGCCCCCGCCCCTCGCATAGGGAGAGGTTTCTTATGGGTACCTTCCGGCGTCTCGCCCTGATGACCGCGGTGTGCGCAGCGCTCCTTGCCGGACCACGAGCCTCTTCGTCGTTCGACGACGCGGAGCTGCAGTTGCAGCTCGCGAACCTGCTGTTTGAAGAAACACGCTTCGCTGAAGCCCTCGAAGCCTTCCGTAAGGCCGTCGACACCAGCGATACGTCCCTGGCGCTAGCCGCGCGCATTGGCTTTGTCCGCACCGCGCTCCGCATCGGGCGATTCCAGGAAGCGCAACGCGAGGCGGCGGGTTTGAAAACGCTGGCGCCGCGCAATCCCGAAGCGCTGGCCGCGTACGCCGACTCCCTCTGGTCGGCGGGGTTGTTCGATGAAGCGGAGCAGTCGTGGCGTGATGCACTGGCGATTGCCCCCGACTCCTCACGCGCGCGTCACGGCTTTGCGCGGGCGCTGGCGTCGCAGTCGAAACTCGAGCTCGCGATTAACGAGGCGCAGGCGGCGCTCAAGTCTTCGCCGCGTGACAGCGAGCTGCACCACACGGTCGGCGCCATCTTCGAGCGCATGCGCCGGTACGAGCAGGCGGCTGCGGCTTACACCAATTACATCAACCTCCTGCCCAACAAGGATCGCAGCGATAAGGCCGCGTGGTCGCGCGCACAAGTGCGGTTCCTGAAATCGTTCGGCGAGAACGAGCCGATTGCCGTGGACGCCAATGCGGTCGATCGCTTGCACACGGTCGACTTCAAGATCGTGGACGACAAAGTCATCGTGAAGGCGCGCGTCAATGGCGGGCGTTGGCAGGACTTCATCCTCGATACCGGATCCGAGCAGACAACCATCTCACGCGGGACGGCGTCGTCGGCGGGAGTGCGTCCCGTCACCTACACCCTCAGCGCGGGCGTCGGCGAGGTTGGTCTCCGCGGTCTGCAGCTTGGACGGATGGATTCGTTTGAAGTCGGCACGCTCAAGATGGAAAACGTGCCGGTGCTCATCAAGGCTCCCGCGCTGCGCGGAATTCCCAAGCGCGAGACCGAGAGCTTCTCGCCGCTGGCCCTCGGCATGTCGATGACCATCGACTATGCCACACGCAAGCTGACGATGGGCCAGCACCTCCCGCCCGAGGAGGCCGAGTTCAACCTGGCCATGCGCCATCATCGCCTGGCCATGGTGCGAGGGATGATCAATGGGACGCACCCCACTTACTTCGTTGTCGACACCGGCGGCGAGGTGATTTCCATCAGCACGGCTACGGCCGAGGCGCTCAATACGCACCCGTCACGAAAAATCGCGCTGAAGGTCTACGGCACGTCGGGCTGGGACCGTGACGCGTTTTTACTGCCGGGCGTGAGCTTGAAGTTCAATG
Organism: uncultured Acidobacteriota bacterium; assembly: GCA_963846425.1. Lineage (GTDB taxonomy): Bacteria > Acidobacteriota > Vicinamibacteria > Vicinamibacterales > UBA2999 > JACCSI01. The sequence goes on from CAWJVW010000005.1 coordinate 3,048,422, forward strand.
ACATCGCCTATCCCAACTTCTCGGTCGTTGTCCTGAATCTGCGGGCGCCGAGCGTGCTGCTCGGGTTCGAGGTGGGGGGCATTGTCGGACACAAGTTCCTCAGCCCCTATCGCGTGTCGCTCGATCTCGAGCGGAGCCAGCTGCGCATGTCGAAAGGGAACTAGCCGGCAGTTCCTACGTCGCCTTTTGCTTTCTGGCCAGACGCTCTGCCCGTCGGGCGCTCGCCTGGCGATTGCGTTCGCGATCGTCGTCCGACTCGAGCAGCAACGGCGGCACCTCTTTCGGCCTTCCCGACTGATCCAGCGAGACAAACGTCAGGTACGCGTGACTGGTGAGTTTCCGATCGCCGCTCGTGATCTCCTCTGAGAACACTTCCACTTCGACTTCCAACGACGTTCGAAACGTCGCCGTCACGCGTGACTTCAGGATGATCATGTCTCCGACTTTGATGGGATGGAGAAAATCGAGGCTATCCACGCCTGCCGTCAGTGCAAGGCTGTTGGTGTGGCGATGACACGCGATCGCGCCGGTGATGTCGATCATATGCATCACCGTGCCGCCGAGAATGTAGCCGAGGGGATTTGAGTCGTTCGGGAGAACGACCTGGACTGTCTCAGTGGCCGAGTCCTGCCATCGCTTGGGAGTGAGGGCCATGGCTACCGAGTGTAGCTGATGGCCCCCTTCGACCCTTCGGATCCTTCGTGGCCTTCGGATCCTTCATCGCTTTCGGTCCCGTCAGCGATCAGAAGTCATACCCGATCCACATCGTGAACTTCGGCTTGCGGAACGTGGAGCTGCCGCCGGCTTGCGAGAAGACGATGTCTTCCCACTCCCGATTGAAGAGCGTTCGCCATGACCAGTCGAAATGGACGGGGAAGCCGAGCGCGAAGGTCTGCAGGCTGATCCCGTAGGACGCTCGTGCATCGACGAGTCTGAAGCCCGAGATCGTCTGGGGCGGCCCAAAAATGGGGACGAGAATGGGGTCGCCGTTGGGTCCCAACGTCTGCTGTGCGCCGATGATCGGGGTTTCGACGCTGGTGTTCTTGGTGAAAACCTTGAACGGCTGGTTATCCCAGGTAGCTCCACCGAGGTTCGCGAACAGCGTTCCACGGATGCCGCCGAGAATCCCTACGGGCGTGGCCATCGCTTCGATCAAGGGGAAGCGCAGCTCGCTATTCAAGAAAAACGCGTCCTGTCCGACAAACGACAGGTAGTCGTATCCGCGCATTTCGGAGTTGCCGCCGAAATACATGAAGTCTGGGCTCTGGCCCCAGCTGTGGAATCCCTTCGCCCGCAAGGCGAGCAGTCCACTGCCGCCGAGTCGCAAATACTTGCGGGCATCGACGTCCACGGTCTGGCGCGACAGGGTGTTGTCGCCAATTTTCGGCGCGCCCTCATAGTTCACGCGCATGGTGCTTCCCGCAAGAGGTCCAAACTCACGGAAGACCGTCGTCTCCTGGATCAAGGTCACACCGAGAGGCACCATGGTGCCGTTGTTGAAGAGCACGCGGCCAAACTGCTGTTCCTGGAACTCGTTGGAGAGATCCTCGACATTCGGGTTGTCGAAGCGCTCCTGGTAGTTCACGAGCCCGCCGTAGAACTCGACGCGCCGGTACCGGTTGAACGGATAGATGCCAAATGCCGTGCCGCCACGGAGCGTGCGCGTTGCGACGGCGAGATCGCGATCGAGGAACACGCCGCTGTACGCCGGGTCATAGAAGATGCCTTCGAGCGCGCCGTAAAAGAACTGCGTCTGCGAGTATCCCTGCAGCGCCCATTGGAACCGCCGCTCGAGATTCAGATAACTCAACGACATCGTCCGGTACTGCGAGACCGAGGCCGCGAACATGTTGAACTGCTGATCGCCCAGCACGTCGGTGAACGAAATCTGCGTGCCGCCGAAGAAGTCCCCACCAGAGGTCACGCCCAGGTTGACCGGTGGCCGGCCATCGAGAAACATCTTCTCGAACTTGCCTTTCTTCTTCTTGTTCTCGGCCACGAGCGTATGCGTCATTGGCGCCTGGAAATCGATCACCGGGCCTGGTGTACCAAAGTCGGCGGACGCGGCTTTCGCGATCGGCTCTTTGCGATCCAGCGTGTGCAGACCAAACTCACTCTTGTAATAGGTAACGAATGCGACACGCGGCGTGGCAGAGCCGTCACGCAGCACCACGGGCGAGAAGTTGCCGGCCAGCGCGTCGGTGTATTGCAGGAGCTCGCCCGATTTCAGGTTGAGCGTCCAGATGTTGTGCACCGTGCCGTTCTTGGCGACGTCCGGATCGATCGCCTTGGCGGGATCGGTCGCCGTCGAGGTGAAGAGCAGCGTGTCGGTGTCGAGGAATTGCGCTCCTCCCTCATCGTGGGTGCCGAAAGTGAGCTGCGTTGATTTGCCGGACTCCAGGTCGAGCCGGAACAGCTTCTCGTTGCCGCTGACGCGCTTGAGGAACACGATCGATTTGCCGTCGGGAGCCCACGTAGGCGAGTAGTCAGCGAAGGGATCGTTCGTGAGATTGACGATTTCCTTGCTCGCCAGGTTGATGGTGAAGATGTCGTTGACGACACCGCGGGCGGCGGCAAACGCAATGAGCTTGCCGTCCGGCGAAATGTCTGGAGATTCGGGCGAGTCGACCGTCGTCATCGAAATCCGCTCTTCGACCTTCCGCGAGATGACGTTCTGCAGCAGGAGAGAGCGATCCTTCTCGGTCCTGACGAAGTACGCGATCCGGTCGCCCTGCGGCGACCACGACATCCACGGCACCGTATTGAAGCGCATCCCGGGCGTCGGAATCGACTCGAAACCCAGGTCCTGGTCGAACCCGCTCGTCAGATTTCGAATCACCTGCCCATCCTTGCTCGACAGGAGAACGATGTCGTACTCGCGATCCCGGCGGTTGCCGGTCACCGCGGCAAGCAAGTCACCAGACGGGGAAGGCTCGACGGAGAGGACACTGGAGAAACGCGTCTTCTCCGGGTTGGGCGCGAGGTCGCGACCGTAGTCGGCCGGCCGTTCTTTGTCGCGGAACGGCTTGAATCGATCCTTGAGATAGCGGTCGAACTGCTGGTCCCATTCGTCGGCTTCCATGTCGAACGCCTCTTTGAAGGCGTTGTCACCGCCGCCAATCACACTTTTCCGCAGCGAGAAGACGAATTGCCGGACGCCCTCTTTGCCCCAGCGAGCCTCGATGAATTCGAACGCCGCGTGGCCGAGGTTGTAGATCGTCCGCACACTCCCAAAGTTGCCGTATCCCTGAAGCTCAGACATCTTCGGAACGATGTCGGCAACCGCGGCATCCCGGACTGCCATGAGGTCGATCGAGCGCCAGACGCCCGTCATGTAATCCGACATGCCCTCAAAGACCCACAGAGGCATGTTGTTGCGAATGAGCGACGTTGGAATGATGTCGTATTGGAACTGGTGGGTGAGCTCGTGCACCGTGAGCCGATAGAGCAAGTCCGACGGCTCGTCCATCGGCATGACGATGCGGTACCGGCTCGGCTCGGCAAACGCACCGACGCCTTCCTGTGCGGCGCCTGGAATCACGTTCTGCTGCCAGAACTCGCTGCTGGTGGAGAAGAGAATCAGCGGGACCTTGAACGCGAGATCGTGCTTGAGTTCGGAGCTCACGTGTTGATACGCGCTCTCGGCATAGCCGGCGATTTTCTCGAGATGCGGCTCAATCTCGGGGTAGTAATAAATCTCGAAGTGGTCGGTCGTATAGATCTGCCACTTGAAGTTGTCATAGCGGATCTGGTTTTTGCCAAAATACGGCACAAACTCAGTCTGCGCCGAGGCTGACTGAGCGCCGCCGATCAGGGCAAACGCCGCAAACATGGCAATCAAGGGCGCCGAACAAGACCGGCCCGACGTGCAAATGTTCATGACCTACTCCTGGCAGGCATCTTACTTCGGGTGACGTAGGACCGGTAGGTCGACTGGTCAGGTTAAGTCGGGTAGGTCGGGAAGGTCGGGTAAGCCTGGTAAGAAGATGAAGAGATGAAGCATCTACTCGCGCTCGCCAGACTTGGCCCACCAGACCCACCCGACCCCCCGGTCTTACCCGACCGACCCGACCTACTCGACCCATCAAGGTCAGCGACTCGCGCCAGCAAGATTCAGACCGGGCTGTTTGTCCTATACTCTGGACGACCACCCGCGGAATAACAGGCGCCCTCCGGTGTTTACTTGGAGAGCGGCGCCCCTTTCCACATGCTCTTTGGACGACGCCGCTCGGATTCAACACGCGAAAGCGAGGCATTTGGGGTCGAAGCGCTGGCGCTGCTCGACAGCCTCTATGGAACCGCATTGCGATTGACGAGGGATCGTGACCGCGCCCAGGACTTGGTTCAGGACACGTATCTCAAAGCGTTTCGCGCGCGCGCGAGGTTCGCGACGGGCACGAATCTGAAAGCATGGCTCTTTACGATTCTGCATAACACGTGGCGCAACCGGCGACGCGACGAGGCGCGGGCACGGGTCGAGTTCGATTCAGACGCTGTAGCACTCGCGGCGGAGGCACCCACCGGGACGGCGGCCGTTCCCGAGAGCCCAGAGGCGTTGTTACTGCGCGCGAACGTCGGAGCTGAATTGAGGGCTGCGCTAGACCAATTGCCCGAAGCGTTCAGGGAGGCGGTTTGGCTGCGAGACGTCGAGGAGTTGTCGTACCAGGAGATTGCCGAAGTAATGGACATTCCCGTCGGAACGGTGATGTCGCGCATTTCACGCGGCCGACGGCAGCTGCATCGGTTGCTTGTGGCCAAAGGTGGCGGCAACGCTGAGAGTCGCTTTGCGACCGTGGACCGTAGACTGAAGAACCCTCAATGACGGACTGTCGCCGAATCGAGTCGCTCCTGCCACCGTACGTGGACGGCGGAGCCTCCACAGACGTAATCGCCAGTGTAGAAGCCCATCTGGACGTGTGTGCATTATGTCGGGCCGAGGTGGCCGCTGAACGCGGGATGCGAATGATTCTGCGCGCGCGGGCAAGCGAGCTGAGCGACCCCGCTCCCCCCGGGCTTCGGACCCGGGTTGTGGCGAGGCTGGCCCCGCTCGAGCGTCCGTCTCTCGGGTGGTCCGGTCGCCTGACGGCGTTTGGCGCGGCAGCCACGGTTATCGTGCTGCTGATTGCGGCGCTCGAGTTCGTGTCCCCACAGTCCAATGTGCTGTTCGCGGCGCAGCTTGCAATCGACCACGTTCGATGCTTCGTCGTGGAGATCGCCTCCAAAGCTCCGGCGGATGCCAAGAAACTCCAGAAAGAGTTCGCCGAAAACTACGGATGGACCGTTAAAGTCCCGCCGTCAGATCCCGCGGAAGGGATGACGCTCGTCGCGGCACGGCGCTGTCCCTTCTGGCTTGGTAACCACGCGCACATGCTCTATCGCTCCGGCGAACGCCAGGTGTCGCTCTACGTGACGCGAGGAGAGCAGCGTCGACGCGAAGCGCTGTCGGTCCTCGGACACGTCGAACGCATCTGGAGTGCCCAGGGCAACGCATACACCCTGGTCGCTCGCGGAGTTCCAGAGGCTGAACTGGACCGCATGGTCGCCTATCTGGAAGGCGAGACGAGAGCCAAGTAAGTAGTAACCGTGCCCTTTTGCCTATCGTAGATATCCATAGAGGGATGAGGCACAATAGATCCATGGACCAGCCAAGCTCGAAGCTGCGCCTCGCGGCGATGGCCGCCACGCTCGCCGCCCTGCTCGCCATAAGCGTGCCGTTTGTCTGGCAAAACGATCTCGAGGCCGAGCCATCGGCCGGCGACGAGATTGCCCCCGTGGCTTCACATGCGCCGGATGCCGCGCCCGTGGTGTTCGACGATGAGCAGTCTGGTGAGGCCTGTATGGCCAATGCGAAGCCTGCCAAGCTTGATTTCACCATGAAGGATCTTGATGGCAAAGAGGTGTCGCTCACCTCGTTCAAGGGCAAAGTGATCCTTTTGAATTTCTGGGCAACATGGTGCGGTCCGTGCAAGGCAGAGATTCCAGGGTTTGTCGAGCTGCAGAACACCTATCGGGACGACCTTGTGGTCGTTGGGTACTCGGTCGATGACACAGCGCCCCAGGCGCGCACGTTTGCCAACCAGTTCAAGATGAATTATCCGATCCTTCTGGGTGAGGGCCGCGAGGACGTGCAGGACGCCTTTGGACCGATCTGGGGCATCCCGGCGTCATTCATCATCAGCCGCGAGGGCAAGGTCTGCAAGAAGCATCTTGGAATCGCGCCGAAGGCAGTCTTCGAAAAGGAGATCAAGGCGCTGCTGTAGTATGATCCTTTCAGCCCATGCTGAAAGGTTTTCAACACGCGCGCCTCGCCTGCGGTTGCCGTCTCTCCTTTCGTGAAGGCACGCCTGGCAGCCCCGTTACCGTCATCGTCGATCGCGCAGCGCCCGGCTGCAGCAATCCGCTGCACGTGACGGACCTGCCGCTCTACGACTACCGCGAAGCCCTTCGACCGTCTACTCGGCTCGGACCTCTCGTCGATGGGGAGTTCGAAGAAGAGGGATAAATCGACCGTGCAAGGTATCAGGGTCTGAGTTTCAGGAAGCATCGTGGGCCGGTCTTCGACCGGCCCTTTCCTTTGGCGCATCCTTCAGCCGACCTGACTCGCGAAGCGTGCGGCGCAGGAGGAATTCGATCTGCGCATTGAGACTGCGCAAGTCGTCATCCGCCCATCGCTGCACGGCTTCGAGCAGCTTCGGTTCGATGCGAAGGAGAAACGCCTTTCGGTCTGACATCTATTGATAAATCGTGCCCGTGTTGATGATGGGCTGGGCGCCACGCTCGCCGCACAACACCACGAGCAGGTTGCTCACCATCGACGCCTTGCGCTCCTCGTCGAGTGCGACGATCGATTTTTGCGACAACATGCCCAGCGCCATTTCGACCATGCCAACGGCGCCTTCGACGATGCGCTGACGGGCGGCGATGATCGCGCCGGCCTGCTGTCGCTGCAGCATGGCCGCGGCGATTTCGGGCGCATACGCGAGATGGCTGATGCGTGCCTCGACGACCTGCACCCCTGCTTTCGAGAGCCGATCCTGAATCTCGCGCTGCAGGTGTTCGGCAACGGCCGACGTGTGTCCGCGGAGGGAGACGAGGTTCTCGTCGTGCGCGTCATACGGATAACTCGTCGCGAGATTCCGCAGCGCCGATTCGCTCTGCACGTGAACGTAGTTCTCGTAATCGTCCACTTCGAAGACGGCTTCCGCCGTTTCTACGACTTTCCACACCACGACGGCGGCGATCTCGATGGGATTGCCTTCGTTGTCGTTGACTTTGAGTCGAGAGCTTTCGAAATTGCGCACCCGCAACGACACGGGCTTTTTCATGAGCAGCGGGTTCGCCCACCGCAGCCCCTGCACCTTGGCCGTCCCCTGATACTGGCCGAAAAGCTGCAACACCTTGCCCTGGTTCGGGTGCACCATGAACAGCCCGAACATCAGAAACGTGGCCACGGTCAGTCCGACGCTGGCGAGCACGATGCCGACTGCGCTTTCGGCCCGGATCGTGGCTGCCAGGGCCCACACGAGGCCCGCCTCGACGAGCAGGAGCGTGACGAGCATCGGGATCCCGGGAAGGCCGTGGAATTCGCGTTCGCGAATCATCGACAAATCCTCCTTGATATCTAAGTGATATCATTATGCAAGCACACTGTCAATTACGGGAATTCGGCAGACCTCTCGTCGAGTGTACGTGCCCGGGGGAGACACCACCCGTTAGTCGGGTGAGAAACGAATCCTCAAATCTGCAATCAACGGAAGATGATCAGAGGCAATCATCGCGAGCCGGCCTTTGGGGAGCCAGACGCGATCGACCTCGACGCGCGCACCCTCGTAGTAGATGTGATCGAGATGCAGGACCGGAAAGAAACCGGGATAGGTCCGTCGCCGACTCAAGTGTTTGCGGAGGTCGATGCTGTGCAGCTTCTGCGCGAGAACATCGGTGGCCAGGCCTCGCGCCCACTCGTTGAAATCACCCAGGACAATCTTGGGACCTGCCACACGACGATCGTGTACGACGCTGGCAAGCCGCAGCGCCTGGTCTCGTCGTTCGAGTAACGCCGTTCCCAGATGCACATTGTAGAAGTGCAGCATGTCCTCGTCGCCGATCTGCAGGTCAACGCGCTGCACCAGACGCGGCTCGCACGTCTTCCAACTGAGGTCGTACTGCTGATGATGCTTGACGGGAAAATGGCTGAGGACGACGTTGCCAAACAGCGCGTTGCGCAGTTGGCGTGTAGGGGCCATCACCCAGCCCATGCCGAGCGCGGCGCCGATTTCGGCCGCCTGGCCCGGCTTGACCGGACTGGCGCCGACGACTTCCTGGAGGGCGATGATGTCGGCTTCGATCGAGGCCAGGACGGCCGCGATGCGTTCCGGTCGCGTGCGGCCGTCGAGTCCGCGGCACCGGTGGATATTGTACGTGACGACCCGCAGCGTTCGGGTTCGCGCAGTTGCGTCTTGCGCCATCAACCGGCAATCAGTGTACCCTTATCCAATCTGCGAGTTACGTGAAGGGCGGGGAGGTGAGTGTCCATGGCCCGGCTGAAGAGTGAGCTCGAACTGGTTTGCCCGTGCTGCAATGCGGTGCTTGTCATCGACACCAACCTCGGTCGCATCGTCGAGCACCGGGACCCCCCGAACCCCAATCGTCCGGAACTGAGTGAGGCCCAGCGCATCCTGGCCGAGCAGGCAGCGCGACGCGAAGCGCTGTTCGAGCAGTCGGTGCAGGACGAAAAGACGCGTGGCGATGCGCTCTCGAAACGGTTTGAAGAAGCGCTGAAAGAAGCCAAGAAGGAGCCGGTCTCCAAACCGTTGCGCGGGTTTGACCTCGACTGACGGAGGGGTCAGGTCACGAGAAACGAGTTTTGGCCGCCAACCTTCACCTGACCTCCTCATGATCGCAACCCGCGTCTATCTGGTTCGGCACGGCGCCACCCAACTCACGGCCGAAGATCGCTTCTCCGGCGCCGTGGGTGTCGAGCTTTCAGACGAGGGACGCTGGCAGGCGGCGCAGCTCGGCGAGCGGCTGGCGCGGGAAAACATCACGGCAATCTATTCCAGTCCGTTGTCGCGCACCTTGGAAACCGCGCGAATCGTCTGCGGATCCCGCGGTCTACCGATTGAGCCCTGTGACGGCCTGCGCGAGATCAGCCACGGGCACTGGGAAGGGTTGACTCGCGCCGAAGTAGAAGCGCGCTTCGCCACCGAGTACGCATCGTGGGAGGAAGATCCGTTCACGTTCGCCCCGGAAGGCGGTGAATCTGGCGTCGCTGTGCTCGCACGGGCTTTGCCGGATTTTCGTAGAATCGTGACGCGACATCCCGGCGAATGTGTGCTGCTGGTGTCGCACAAGGCCACCATTCGCCTCCTGCTCAGCAGCTTGCTCGGCATCGACGCGCGCGGTTATCGCGATCGTCTGGATCAAGCGCCCGCGTGCGTCAACGTGCTCGACTTTCGCGATCCAGTCCGAGTGCGGCTGATGCTCTTCAACGACACGTCGCACTACAGTCGCTATCCGCGTGCCGCCGGAAAAAATCTGTCGCGCTGGTGGGACGCGCGAGTGGCTCGCTGAACGGCGCAGAGTCAACCTCTTGACGACGGCGCGACCCTGGCAGACAACAGAGTGGCGCCATCCAGCGCGTCGAAGCGCGCGCGTGCGTCCGCCACCATTGCCGTGGTGCGTTCAACCAACGCTGTGAATGATGCCTGGCCAGCGAGCAACGCCCACTCGGGTTGGGTCCTGAGCTGCTCGGAACAGCCGTAACCGCCCCTAATTGCCCGCTCCAGGAAGGTTAGCGCCGGCGCCGGCGCTCCAATGTGTGCCAACGCGAACGAATATAAGTACCAGCCCTCAGGATCGTCGAAGCCTGAGGCGGCAAGGTCATCGAGAAGTCTGACGGCCTCGTCCGCTTGCCTATCGAACACCGCGCGATATGCCCCAATCGCGAGACGGGATCCCTCCGACCACGCGTGCATCTCAGTCTGCCGAATCACGTCTGTGCTCACCTGCTCGGTCAGCAGCTGTGCCAATAAGGCGCAGAACGGCGGCTTGCCCTTGTCGTTCCGGATCGCGCCGTCGTAGTCGCCAAGCATCAAATGCGTCCAGGAGACGCTGGTCGGCTGCGCGGGATCGAGCGCTGCAGCTCTGACGTGCGCAGCCATCGATGCGTCGAGCAGTCCCGCATAGCGGCATGTCGTGACCAGCCCAGCCAGCACGCCCGTATCTCCTCGACGAATTGCCGCCCGTTTTAGCAGCCGTTCCATCCCGTCGGGCGCGCGTCCAAGCTCGGCGTCCACGTACGCCGCGAGATCGTGTGCCATAGACAGGTCAGGGTCCAGCTCGAACGCTCGGCGGAAGGCCGCCTCCGCCTGCGGAAGAAGACCAATACTCTGCCGTCCCGACCATTTCGCCAGCACGCGGCGCGCGCGACCGAGCGCTGCCCACGCGGGCGCGTACGACGGATCGATCGCGAGCGATTGTTCATAGAGATCGCGCGCGTCGCCCCATCGCGTGGGGTCTCTCGTCAACTCGTTCGCACGCAAATACAACTCATACGCTTCGGCACTTGCGGGCGCATGCCGATCGAGCGACTGCCGATCGCGCGCCGTGAGCGGTAAGGCGAGCGAGGAGACGATTCGGTCGGTCAGCGTGTCTTGCAGTTGAAACAGGTCGGCGATCGGTGCCTGCGCCACCTCCGACCAGATGAGCGTTCCAGCCGTCGCGTCGGCCAGTTGTGCGTTCACGCGCACGTGGTCTCCTGCTCTGAGGAACGTCCCCGTGAGGACGACATCGACAGACAGGTCGCGCCCGATAACGCGCACGTCAGTGCCGGTGGCCGCCTGAGGGGACCGCACGACAACCGAGTCGAGCGTGGCAAGGGCAACCGATACCGCATCCGGAATGCTGAAGGCCAGGAAGTCCGTCTCGGGATCGGGACGGAGCACGCGGAGCGGCAAGGCCACGAATCGCATTCTGGGACGCCGTGGTTTCGGGGCCGGATCGGGCGCGGCAACGGCGTCCCTCAACGCCGCCGCCAAAAGATCGGCCCGCGCGGTGCGCTGCTCAGGCTTTTTCGCCAGAGCCTGTCGCAACACTCCATCGACGCGGACCAATTCCGGGGATCCCTCGAGGCTTGGGGGCTCGGTGTAACCAACTGCATGAATGATGGCGGTGAGCGTGCTGCCGTTGAAGGCGGGACGTCCGGCGATCATCTCGTAGATCACCGCCGCAGCAGCAAAGACATCCGCGCGCTCATCAACACGGCCTTCGAGCAGTTGCTCGGGAGCCATGTACTGCGGCGTGCCGACCACCACGTTGCGGCCTGTGAGGGCAAGCTCGAGCGTCTGCTCGTCACCTGACAGCGGCTGCGCCAATCCGAAGTCCAGCAGCTTCAATCCGTGCGGCGTGAGAAAGATGTTCGCAGGCTTCAGGTCGCGGTGTACAACGCCACGGCGATGGAGCGCCGCAAGCGCATCGAGCATCGTGTCAGCGATGTCGAGCGCCTCGGGGAGTTCAATGGCGCCGCGCTCGAGCCGCGCCGACAGCGGTTCGCCCTCGAGCAGCTCCATGACGAGAAATGGCTGCCCGGCGTCCTCGTCGAATTCGTAGAGTGGGCAGATGTGCGGATGGCTGACGCGCGCGGCCGCCCGCGCCTCGCGACGAAAGCGCTCGCGCGCACCTTCGTCAGAAAGAACGTCCGGACGCACGACCTTGATGGCGACCGGCCGATCCAGCCGATCGTCGTGCGCGGCATAAACGACGCCCATGCCGCCCTGGCCGAGCATCCGCGTGATGTGATACCGACCAATGCGATTCACGTGCGCGCTGCCTTCAGACGATCGATTCTAGACGAAGGCTGCGTCAGGATGTGAAATGCGACCTTGTGCAACGCGGTACGCAGATGTGGCACGCCTGCACCCACCGGTACAGAAACGGCGCAGCCGACGACGAGACGGTGCTTAAGCGAGGGACCGGTTGCGGAAACTCGACGATTCGTCGGATAGCGTGCGAAACAGCTCAGGCCTGAAGGGCTTACTGTGGCGAATGTCGGCATCATCGAGTAATTCGATGGCACCAGCCGTCAAGTCGACCCGCGCAGTGGTGACGGGCATCAACCGCAGGCGCCCCAGCAGTTCGACGACCACATACCGCAACTTGCGAGCGACGGGATCAACCAGAAAGCCGCGAAATTGCCCAATAATGCCGGTCTCATTGCGGACGGTCATGCCCTCGCATCTCATTTCGCCCACGGCGAGGTGTTGGGGGTCGAGATAGCGAAGGTCGGCGGCGATCTCCACAGTAAATTGGGGGCTCCGGCGGGCACTCTTGCAACAAGTTCGCCAAGTTGAAGCCCGCGCGGTTTCAGTACGCAATCGCATAGCAGTCGCGGCGTGGATCCGCGGCGGCAAAACGGTTTTGGGTGGCAGGATCGATCATCACAGCCGTCGCGCACCCCGACATTCCAAACGGCCGAATCCGACTCACGTCGTGACCACGGGCCTTGAGCTCGTTGAACACATCGTCGGGAATCGTCGCTTCCAGATTCAGCCTGTTGAAGCCCGCGGTGTGCGGCCAGAACGATCCGTGAAAGTGCAGCGTCTGGAAGCGCGGCCACTCCAACGCGTGATGGAGGTTGGGATGCCAGTCATCCCAGAACTCGACAATGTTGAGGAGCGCCTGAATAATCGTCTGGTCCTGATTGTCGCCCCCCGGTGTGCCGAGCGCCATGAGCGGGGTGTCACCCCGGAAGACGAGACTCGGCGTCAGCGTATAGCGGGGACGGGCGCGCGGGCGAATCTGGTTCGCCATCGCCTTGTCGAGCCAGAACTGCTCGCCTCGCACGCTCATGCCGATGCCGGTATCGCCGAGAATCACTGCACCGTTGATCCAGCCGCCGCTTGGTGTCACGTCAAACACGTTGCCGTCCTTGTCGATGACCGCCATGTGGGTCGTGTCTTTGATCACACCCGCTGAATCGATGCCCGGGACGTCGGTGATTCGGGTGCCGTCCGGGATGTTGAATTTCGTGTACGTCCACTCCTTCACCTTCGAGTCGTACTTCAGGGGGTCGCCTGCGATGAACGATTTCGAGGCGAGTTTTGGATCGATCAGCGCCGCACGCTCCTTCGCATACGCCTTCGAGAGCAAACCCTCGCCTGGTACCTGAACGAATGCTGTGTCCGCATAGTAGGTGTCGCGATCGGCATACGCCAGCTTCAGTGCCTCGATGACTATATGAATGTAGTCGGCGCTGTCATGCCGCATCGCGCGAAGGTCGAAGTTCTCCAGAATATTGAGCGCCTGAAGCAGCACGGGCCCTTGACTGGTAAACGAGTGTTTGTAGATCGTGTAGCCACGATACGTCACGCTCGCCGGGGCCTCGACGCGCGCCTGGAATTCGGCGAAGTCACTGACGTCGAATGGCGCCTCGTGCTTCTGCAGGAACGCCACCATGTCTTTAGCGATGTCACCCTTATAGAAGCGGTCGCGGGCTGCAATGATGCCGGCCGCCCGCCCTCGACCCTTGACTGAGCGCTCAGCGTCGACCATCCGTTTCAAGGTGCGTGCGAGCGTCGGGAGCTTAATGGTCTCACCAGGCTTGTACGTCGTCCCATCTGGTTTCAGCCAATACTTCTGGTTGTCCGGCCACTTCTTGAAAAACTCGAGTTGTCGTTCGACGCCCTGCGTGGTGCTGTGGCGGATGGGGAAGCCGTGTTCCGCGTATGCAATGGCACGGGCGGCGACATCGGCGAAACTCATGGTGCCCCACTTTTCGAGCACGGTGAGCGCAGCGTGGAGCGCGCCAGGCACGACCGCGGGATCGAGTCCGGCGCCTTCGAGAGTCTTGCCGCGCGACGTGTACCAATCAACATCGACGGCCTTTGGCGCCCAGCCTTGCCCGACGATCGAGGTGACTTTGCGTTCCTTCCTGGGATAGACGAGCACGAGCGCTTCGCCACCGAGGCTATAGAGGTCTTGCTCGACGACACCGCCGACCAAAAGTGATGTCACGCCGGCGTCGAAGGCGTTGCCACCTTTCAACAAGATCTCAAAGGCGGCAGCCGTAGTCAGCGGATGCCCGGTCGAGACGCCGGCATGCGCTCCCATCACGGCGGGCCGGAGCGGTGGAGCCCCTGGAAGTCCCGGCTGCGGCGATGCTGGAGGTTGCGCGGTCGTAGCGACGTGTCCGAAGGCAACGATCGCGACGAAAATCGCAAGTCTCTCAGAAGATCGGCGTCGAGACATGGGAGACCTCCCCGTGAGCGTTCAGGGCCGCCTGGCGCGAATCGGGCGGCCGGGCGTCACGCCCGGGACGAGCTGCTCATCGCGCACGACGAACGTCCCTCCAACAATGACATGGCGAATGCCCTGTGAGAACTGTGCAGGTTTCTCGTATGTGGCGCGATCGATGACGCGCGCCGCATCGAAGACCGTGACATCTGCGTCAGCACCCACCTTGATGCGTCCCTTGTTCCGCATTGCCGGCACGAACGGTTCGAGGCGCTGAGCCACCATCAGGCTGATCTTCCGAAGCGCGGTCATCAGGTCGAGGACCTTCTCCTGACGAGCATAGTGTCCCAGCACGCGCGCGTACGTGCCGATGCCGCGAGGGTGCCCACCGCCATTGGTCAAGGGCACGCCGTCGCTGCCCACCATCACATGCGGATGAGAGAGCGCAGCACGCACTGACGTTTCCGGAATCATATGGATGACCACGAGGCCGCCCTGTGCGCGGTAGCGTGCGAAGGTGTCTTCGGTCAGGCGCTCGCCGGTGGCGGCCCACTGGACGTCGCGGAAGCCAATCGCGAAGCGTTCCTGCCACCCAGTATCGAAAAGGGCTGACTGCAAATAGGTAGAAGCAGCCGTGTAGGGATACACCTCGGTTGTTACGTCGAGACCTCGGGCGCGCGCCCCGTCGATCATGGCCAGCAGGCGCGGCGTTTGTCGTAACCCCATGCTGGCAATGTGGACAATGTGAACCGACGCGCCGCTCGAAACGACATTGGCGAGCACTTCCTGCAGTGCGTCGATGCTGCCGCCAGGCTCCAGCTCCCCAGCCGAACGCATATGGATGAACGCCAGCGCCTTACGGCGGGCGGCAAGCTCGAACACGCGCAACAACTCTTCACGACCCGCCGCAGGGGTGTAGGCCGGCCCCATGCCGATGCCAAGCGCACCGTCTGTCAGACCGCGGTCGAGACGATCGATCATCGCGTCCACTTCCGCTGCCGAAGCCTTCCGATAGGCCCACGCGGGCTTGGGTTGCGAGCTGTCCAGACGTGTGGCCCGTATTTCCTCCCATGTCGGCTTTTCGTGCATGACCGCGATGCGAGAGTAGATGTGACCGACCGTTGCGCCGTAGTTCAGAAGAGCCTTTCCTTCGCGAGAGCGATACCAGTCGCCCATCGGCATGGCGCCGCTTTCGAGCTCGAGCGCCGTGGTCACGCCGTCGCGCGCCTGGAAGCTGTTGCCTTCCAGTGTCTGCGCATGGGCATGGGGGTCGATGAATCCCGGCGCGACGACGAGTCCCGACACGTCGACTGTTGTTTGGCCGACCAGCGGCGTAGCGCTGACCCCGGCGATCTGCATGCCGCGAATTCCGACGTGCCGGATGTCGTCGAGCCCTGATTCGGGATCCATGACACGGCCGCCCGAGAGGACCAGATCGAAGGGTTGGCCCTGATCGCCCGTGGCGACGAGGCCAGTCAGAAGCAAGGCCGCCGCGACCAGCGATAGACGTCTATACGAACGAAGGAGGCTTGGTTGCGCCAGCATCCGTGGCCGTCAGGCTACCACGCGAGCCCCTCGGTTGAGCTATGCTCTGCCAAGGGTTCTTGGCCGGTTTCAAGGAGGGGGCTGTGAAACGAGCGGTTGTGTTAGTCACATTGGTGTTAGCGGGCGGGCTGACTGCCGCCGTCGCCCGTTCTCAGCAACCGGCCGCCGGCGACAAGCCCAAGGTCGTCGAGGTCGAGAAGCTGCGCGATAACCTCTTCGTGCTCAGAGGGACAGGTGGAGGCGGCAACACCGGCGTATTCGTCGGCAGCCAGGGTGTTGTCGTGGTCGATACGAAGAATCCGGGTTGGGGGCGACCAATCCTCGAGAAGATCAAGGAACTGACGGACAAGCCTGTCACGACGATCATCAACACGCACACGCATGGCGATCACGTGAGCGGCAACGTCGAGTTCCCAGAGACCGTGGACATCGTCACGCATGAGAACACGGCGACGAACATGAAGTCGATGAAGACAGTCAGCGGCTTTCAGTCACAGCCGGGCGCCGTCAACATCTTCGAGGCGAACAAAGGCAAGGGGCTTCCGAAGCGGACCTTCAAGGACAGGATGTCGATCGGCTCTGGCAACGATCAGGTCGACCTCTACTACTTTGGCCGCGGTCACACCAACGGCGACGCCTGGATCGTGTTCCCGTCCGTGGGTGTCATGCACGCGGGCGATATCTTCTCGGGCAAGAACCTGCCGCTGCTCGACGCCAACAACGGTGGAACCGGCGTCGAAATCGCCGACACGCTGGCGAAGGCCCACAGTTCCGTCAAGAGCGTCGAGTCGATCATCACCGGTCACAGCACCACGATGACGATGGCTGATTTGAAGGAATACTCGGATTTCAACCGCGAGTTCATGTTGTTCGTGCAGGCCGGCAAGAAGGCAGGTCAGTCGCCGTCTCAGATTGTGGAGAGCTGGAAGATACCGGAGAAGTACAAGGACTATACCGCTCCGCAGCCTGCGCGACTGCTCAGCAACGTTGAAATCATTTACGGCGAAATCAAGTAGAGGGACCTTGTTATGTCAGCTCCGCGCGGCTGAAGGCTTCAAGGGTCTGTTGCTCTGAGGGCGGTTGCAAGATGTTACGAGCCGCGAAATCCTCGGCGTGTGGATACCGCGTCTGTCGAACGCGTTCAGCCGCCCTCGTGAGATCGTAATGCGTACGCCGAAACTGAATGTCTGGCCCGAGTAGAAGCCAATAGGCGCCAGGTTCGCCAAACGGCATTCCCACACTGCCGGCGTTCACGACGCGTGTGCCGCCAATCATGCGGTCGAATTGCATATGGGTGTGCCCACACACCACCAGAGGGACATCGAGGCCTTCGAAGATTGGCAAGAGCCGATCTTCAGCCGTCAGCCGCGTAAATATCTCGGTATCGTTCCGCGGTGTCGCATGACAAAACAGCACGTTACCCAGGCCGTCAATCTCTAAGCGAAGCGTCAGCGGCCAACTGTTCAGCATCTGTTCGTCTTCAGGATGAAGCTGGTCTGCCACCCAGCGGATCATCCCGCGGAACTGCTCCGGGACCGTATTTGTTTCGATGCCTCTTCTCCGGGCCAAGACCTCGCGCTCGCCGTTTCCGTAGATGTACTGAACGGGAATGTCGAGCTCTCGCAAAGACTCGATGGTTTCACATGGCATCGGGCCCGGAACGACATCGCCACCGACAACAATCTGATCGACTTCAGCGTTGCGAATCTCCTGGAGCACGGCTTCGAGTGCAGGAAGGTTGCCGTGAATATCGTAGATGGCGGCTACACGCGTGACAGACATCCTGGACGACCGTATCGTTACAGAACTCTACCGGCAACCGCATCCACTTTTCCGCGACCACGACCATAGCGCCAGGCTTCTCGCCGTAGCGATCGCGAATTCGTTCCCCTTAACTTCAGCTCGGCGGCCGATTCAGTTTGAACAACCCTTCATAAACCGGATCCGCCGGGCGGCCCAGTGCACGCTCGGCGATGTATTCGCCGACGACGGGACCATGTTTGAACCCATGTCCTGATCCGCCTCCGGCGATCCAAACGTTGTCGAACTCGGGGTGCCGGTCGATCAGGAAGTGCTCGTCGGCCGTGTTTTCGAGCTGGCACACACGCGTCTCGATCACCGGCTGACCCCGTAACCCCGGAAACCTGCGCGCCACGTATTCATACGCGCGCCGCACGTAGTGTGGGGTGACGACTCGCTCGTCGCTATCTGGATCCATCTCGATCGATCCGCCGACCGGACACACCTTGACGCCCCGGCGATCGAAATCGGGGAATCCGTAGTAGGTCGATTCGGAGAACACCGGCATGTTCGGCCACGAATAACGCGAATCCCCTGGCGGGGGACCGAACAGGAACACCTCACGACGAGGCGTGTCGATCTTGCCGCCGATGATCCCGGGAAAGATTTTTCGGAGCCAGGGCCCGCATGCGAAGACAAACGTGCCCGCGGCAAGGCGACCGCCCGATTCGAGCGTGACCTCTTCGAGTCGGCGGCCCGCCGCACGGCCCGGCATGCCACGTGCGATCGTCAGCGTGCCACCTTTTTTCTCGAAGGCGTCGGCAACCGTCATGATGGCCTCGCGGGCGCGCAGAATCGACGCGCCCGGCTCGAACAGGCCGGCCTCCATCCCGATAGGATCGAGCTGCGGCCACCGCTTCCGAATATCGTCGGGGGACATGCGTTCAATCGGTACGCGAAGCCCTGCGAAGATTTTCGTGGTGGCTTCGAACGCGGGCGTCCAGGCCGGAGCGAGCTGCAAACGGCCGGCTTGATACATGAGCCGCCGGCCGAACTCCCGTTCGCGCGCTTGCCAACGCCCGATCGCTTCTTTCGCCCAGCGCGAATAGGGCTCCCGATCACCGTAGCCGATCCGAATCTGCCGGGTCTCGTCGCCCGACGTCGCACGCGAGTTCCCAGGCCCATAGACGTCGAGCAGGGTCACTCGTGCGCCACGTTCGCGTAGCACCAGCGCAGTCCATGCGCCGAACGCCCCGGCTCCGATGACGATCACGTCTGGCGCGCCCACGCCCACCGCGGGTCCTTGCGCGACTGTGATCGACGCACGCGTGCTTGCCAGGGCCAGGCCAGTGCCGGCTGTCTGGAGGAAGCGACGACGATTCATAGGGTCACGTCGTCGCGGATCATAGTCCAGCTATGATCCGCGGGGCGGCGTGAATCTTCTGTGAACTGGTAACTGGCAAACTGGAAACTACAACCTTCCCTTACAGAAACTCCACTGGCAGCGGCGTCCACTTCTCGCGACCACGATAATAGCGCCAGGGCTTCTTGCCGTAGCGATCGCGATAAGCGATGTATCGTGCAAGCAGCGCGCGGTATCGTCGATTCGACGTCTTGATCTTCCGGTGCGGCCAGTCGATCAGGAGCCGCTCCACCTTCCAGATGTTCTTCGGCGAAAGGCGCCAGTCGTAGCGCGGGAGCGCCTGTGCCAGGTTCGCGACGCCATACCCGCGGACGCGTCCCGTGTAGTCGACGTACCCCTCGACGTAGCTGAGCGCGATGTCGCGAGGAGAACGGAACGCGGCCTTACGGCCATGCAGGCCGGGATCGCGAGACCGTGCGATTGCACCCCAGCGTCCCTTCTTTCTATAGATGAAGACGACATGATCGAGCCAGTCCTTGGACTCGATGCTCATCACCAATGGTGGATAGCGGTGCTGTTCGAGAATGACGGCCGCCGCCAGCGCCGCTTCGAGGCAGTGGGCGCGGCCGGTTCGGATGACGCCCCGAAACGATCGAAGCGTTCCGCCGCGCCGCTCCGAGTTGTACGGGAGGGCGTTCAGCCACCGCTGGACCTTCAGCGGCGTGTTCAGTCGCTCAATCAACCGCCGCTCGCGCGGCGTGAACTCATCGCGTGAGGGTGTTCCGGAGCTCATCGAGTACCTCGGTGGTCGTCCAGTCACTGCCGTCGTAGACACTGGCAACACGCCCGTCCGGGTCGATGACCGCGGTCCGAAGATTGTGGGTAATGGTCCGATCCTTTTCGCGAATGACATTGACTCCAAACGTCGAGGCAAACCGGTCGACGACGTCCGGCGGTGCGGTGGAAAAGCGCCAGAGGCTTGGATCTGCGCCGACTCTTGTCGCGTGGGCTTTCAGGGCCGCGGTCGCGATCAACACCTCCTTGCCTTGGGACGCATGGCGAGAATCTGACCCTGCAATTCGTACTGTCGAGCTTTTGAAGCGCTCGGCGCACATGCTGACAGCACCACGACCAGAGCAGCGCCGAAGATCAAGGGCTCTTCAGGCACCGGCACTTCGCACGCGCTCCAAAACGTGACGACTCTAGCATGGGACCAGCAGCCGATGCCGGACAGGTTTAAACCTGTCTCCGCTGCTGTTTTAAACGTGTCCCTGCTGCTATATACTCCCCGGTTACACGCCCGCAGCTGAGCGTCTCGGTGCCCTAGCGTCCCCGACAAGCCACTGGTTGCGAGCTCTTTCGGTGTCACGACGGTCGCGCGCCGCCCGTGGCTCCGCCCAGACAGCGAATGCGCGCGAGAGGGTCTCGAGAGCGATGGGCCGCAGATTGTACGTTGGCAACCTTCCCTATAAGTGCACGGACGAGGATCTCACCGAACTCTTCAGCCGCGCAGGAGCAGTCGATAACGTACGTGTCATGCGCGATCAGGCCACGGGCCGCGCGCGAGGTTTTGCGTTTGTCGAGATGGTGTCGGACGAAGACGCCCAGAAAGCCATCAACGAATTCCATCAGTACCAGATGGAGGGCCGGGCGCTGGTAGTCAATGAAGCGCGGCCAAAACCCGCCGGCGATTTCGGGGGCGGCGGTGGTGGCCGGGGCGGTGGTGGCTACGGCGGCGGCGGTGGTGGTGGACGGCGAGAGCCCCGCTGGTAAAAACGCTCACGTTTATCAGTTTCCAGTTTTTCAGTTCCAAGGCGCGGGGACTGCTGTTTCTTTGAACTGGCCAACTGGTAACTGGTAACTTCAGCCCGTGATCCTAATCGGGACTTCAGGCTACAACTACCCCGAATGGAAGGGCAGCTTCTATCCGCAGGATTTGTCGGCGGCGAAGATGTTGCCCTACTATGCCGACCGCTTTTCGACCGTCGAGATCAACTACACCTTCTATCGTATGCCGACGGCGAAGCTCGTCTCGGGCTGGGCCGCACAGGTTCCCGCGGACTTCCGCTTCACGCTCAAAGCGCCACGACGCATCACACACGATCGCAGGCTGCGCGGTGTGACTGATCTCGTGCGCGGATTCTGCGAGGCCGCGGCGGAGCTTGGCCCGCGACTCGGCGCCCTGTTGTTTCAGCTCCCTCCGACCTTCAAGAAAGATCTGGCAGCACTCGACGAGTGTCTCACCGCTCTGCCGCCCCGCGTGTGCGGCGCATTCGAGTTTCGTCACGAGTCGTGGTTGGACGACGAGGTCTACGCGCGGCTCCGCGATCGCAACCTTGCGTTGTGTATTGCCGACAGCGAGAAGCGCTCGACGCCTGTGGTGACGACCGCAGACTATGCGTATCTTCGCCTGCGCGACGAGGGCTATACCGAAGATGACATCACGCAGTGGGCGCAGACGGTCAAGGAGCTGAACACGCAGTGCCGCGACGTGTTCGTCTACTTCAAGCACGAGGAAGAGGGTAAGGGGCCGTACTTCGGCCGACTTCTCAGGGAAAAGCTCGAGGCTTGACGGCAGGCTGGCTTCCGACCGCAAAGGCTTTTACCAGGATCACGCCGGCGATGAAGCCGCCGATATGCGCCATGAATGCGACGCCGCCCCCTGACTGTGCGCCCTGGCCGATCACCCCAAACGCGCTGATGAGCTGAAACACGAACCAAAGACCGACAGCGACGTACGCCGGCACCTCGGTCAACATGCGCAGCATGATGACGCGGACGCGACGGTGCGGATGAAGCACGAGGTATCCGCCCATGACACCTGAAATGGCGCCCGACGCACCCAGACTGGGGATGTAGGGGTTGTCGCCGATGACAAACGTCGAGACGACATGCGCGAGCGAGGCGAGCACACCTGTCACGAGATAGAAACCCAAATAGCGGCCATGCCCCAGTTCGTCCTCGATGTTGTCTCCGAAGATCCAGAGAAACAGCATGTTGCCAAACAGGTGCATCAGACTGCCATGCATGAACATCGACACGAGCAGCGTCAGATAGACGTGGCCTGGCGTAGGCTGCAGCGGAATCGTTCCGGTCTCGTCGCCAACCTGCACCTCGACCGGCCGTGCCACGTCTTCACCCGTGCGAATCTCCTGAGGCACTGTGGCAAAGGCATAGGTGAAACGCTCGTTCGTGCCCATGCCCTGGAGCAGGAAGAAAACCAGGATGTTGACTGCGATGAGGCCGTAGGTGAAGTAAGGAGTCCGTACCCGTCCCGTGTTGTCATCGCCGACTGGAAACACCATCCCGTGACCCTCCAGATGTATTCGCCATGACGCGGGTTACGAAATCCACGATCATTTGCTCGGCCCAATATCCGTCGTATCCGTTCGGCGGGCCGACGAATCCGCAGTGACCACCGTGAGACGTCACGACGGTGGTGATGTGCGGGTTGGTCGTCACTCGCGAATCCCGAAACGGATCGGCGGGGACAAACGGATCGTCCTCGGCGGTGACGATCAGCGCAGGAATGGCGATGCGATCGATGACACGCATGGCGCTGGCGCGATGATAATAGTCACTTGCCCCGTCGAAGCCATGGTGCGGGGCCGTGTAGCGCTCGTCGAATTCTCGAATCGTCCAGATCCGGGGGAGCGGTTTCAGGTCCCAGATGCCGGGGAACGCGCGCGCCTTGCGCCGCATACGCCCGCGCAGGTTGCGCACGAAGTTGAGTTGGTACACGAGATTCTGACGGCGCTCGATCGCGCGGACGCAGCTCTCGAGCTCGATGACCGGCGAGACGCCGCACACCGCCACCAGTTCGGAGGGCGCCGTCGTGCCGAGCTCGCCGGCGAGCTTCAGTGCGAGATTGCCACCCAGCGAGTACCCGGCGATGGCGATTCGCGGCAACTTGTCACGGTCGATCAACTCGCGGAGCACGAAGAGCGGGTCGGCCGTCAGGCCTGAATGGTACAGGCCCCGCGAGAGATGTTCGGTGCCACCGCAGTTGCGCTGATTCAGACGGACGACGTTGAACCCTCGTGCCCATGCTTTGGCGGCTGTGCCACGCATGTAATGCGCTTCGCTCGATCCCTCGAGCCCATGCAACACGATCAGCGTTGGATGTGCGGAGGCGGCGTCTTGCCAATGGCAATGGGCGAGCACCCGGGCGTCCGGCGCCACGTCGAAGAAGCGGACCACCGCGTTGGCCAGTCCGGGAAACCGCCGTGGCTTGGCCCAGGCATACACCGTCATCTTGTGTCCGCCAGCCCATCGGGGGAGGGGAACGTACTCAGTCGTCACCTTTGCCGATTAACTGTATCATCCGCTCCTCCACGGGGCCGGCAAACCCGGGGCATCAAAGCCCTAACGCATCCGCGGAAGGCCGGAGAAGCGGGGTACTGTTTGAAATGCATCCGCGGAAAGGCTGAAGGGCGGAAAGCCTTTTTTCTAAATGCATCCGCGGAAACGCGGAAGGGCGGATCGTCCTCTTCAGAATGCATCCGCGGAACTGCGGAGGGGCGGAGACGGAAAAGGGTTCGTTCAAATGCACCGCTGACGCAATCGGGAAAATGCCCAAAGTTTTCCGCGTTTCCGCGGATGTATTTCGAAAGATATCTTCCGTCTCTCCGCCCTTCCGCGGATGCATTTGAAGTTGAGGTATCGTTTCCGGAAGATTCCGCGGACTCCAACTGGAGGATTTCATGGTTCGTCTCAGGGTTCTTGCCGTTCTGGCCGTCGTCGTCCTCATCGCCCCGCGTGCCGCGGTCGCGCAGGGGTCAGCGGATGATCGGCTGGCAACGTTCAAAAAAGAGGTGGCGACAAAGGTCGACGCCCGCGCGAAGCTGGCGCAGGAGATGGTGGATTCCGTCTTCAGTTTTGGCGAACTTGGATTCCAGGAGTTCGAGACGTCGCGCTACCTCACGGAGATTCTCGAAAAGAACGGCTTCAAAGTGGAGCGCGGGATTTCGAACATCCCGACTGCGTGGGCAGCGCGCTGGGGGTCGGGCAAACCCGTCATAGCGCTGGGATCGGACATCGACGGCATTCCGCAGGCATCACAAAAGCCTGGTGTGGCGTACCACGATCCCATCATTCCCGGCGCACCTGGCCACGGCGAAGGGCACAACACCGGTGTGCCGCTGAACATCGTCGCGGCGCTTACGGTGAAAGAAATCATGGAGCGCGAGAAGTTGCCGGGGACGTTGCTGCTCTGGCCCGGGGCCGCCGAGGAGCTCGTGGCGGCGAAGGCGTGGTTCGTGCGCGACGGGCTTTTCAAAGACGTGGACATCACGCTGTTTGCCCACGTCGGCAACAACCTTACCGTGTCGTGGGGGGAGGGTGGCGGCAACGGGCTTGTCTCCATCGAGTACACCTTCGAGGGTGAGACCGCGCACAGCGCCGGAGCCCCGTGGCGCGGCCGCTCGGCACTTGACGCAGTCGAGTTGATGAACGCCGGATGGAACTATCGCCGCGAGCATCTGCGCCTGACCCAGCGTTCGCACTACGTGATCGTCAACGGCGGCGATCAGCCGAACGTCGTTCCGCGCAACGCCAGCGTCTGGTACTACTTTCGTGAAACCGACTACCCGCACATCAAGGAGATGTGGGACATCGGGAACAAGATTGCGGAAGGCGCCGCGCTGATGACGAATACCAAATGGACGTCGCGCATTCTCGGAACGGCATGGCCGCAGCACATGAACAAGATCACGGCCGAAACGATGTACGAAAACATCAAACGTGTCGGCCTGCCTGTGTGGAGCGAGGCTGATCAGACGCTGGCCAAGGCGCTGCAGAAGGAACTTGGCAATCCGCGGCAGGAAGGCCTGGCACTGAAGATCGATGCGCTCGGCATGCCGGTACGTGAGGAAGACAAGCGTGGCGGCGGGTCGGATGACATCGGCGACATATCCTGGAACGTGCCAACGGTGACGCTGCGGTATCCGTCGAATATCCCCGGCCTGCCGGGGCACAACTGGTCGAGTGCAATCGCCAGCGCAACCCCCATTGCCCACAAGGGTGTCGTGGCCGGCGCCAAAGTGCAGGCGATGACGATCCTGGACTTCCTCGTGAAGCCGGAGCTTGTCAAGCAGGCGTGGGACTACTTCACCAACGTCCAGACCAAAGACCAAAAGTACATCCCGTTCATCGCCAAAGACACGCCCCCGCCGACGTGGCTGAACAAGGCCATTCTCGAGAAATACCGGCCGGAGATGAAGAAGTACTACTACGACCCGAGCAGGTACGCCACGTATCTCGAGCAGCTGGGGATCAAGTATCCGACCGTCCGAGGTGGGGGGACGACGCAGCAGAACTAGGAACAAAGAACTCAACGAAGAAGACCAACGATCAACCGTTCTTCGTTCGCGTTCTTCAGACCCCCGTGTGCGTGCTGCTCACAACTGCGTCGGCGGCATCGTCACGCGCTGACTTTGCCTTGCTGGCGAGTTGTCCGAAGGCATCGCCGACCTGGGCGCTCGCGTCTTGGTAGCGGTCGGAAGCGGCTCTGCCGAGATTCCTGGCGGTGCCGGCCACACTTCGTCGGAGATCTGCGCCCGCACGTGGCGCGAAAGCTAACGCCAACGCCGCACCAATCATCCCGCCCGCGATGAGTCCTATCGCGAAGCCGGGGCCGCTGGTATTCTGCATGCTCGTGTCTATTGCTACATCATTCATCATGTCTGCACGATAGCGCGCCGCCGCCCGAAACGCTGTTCACAACAAGACAGACGCATCGCGCCTTTCGGCTCAACCGACTCGTTCGAGTAATACGTCGGTCAGATCCGTGGTGGCCGGGACGGGGATCCGCGGAAGATCCTCGAGGCCGCCAAGGTACTCGCGCGTCTGCGCCAGCGTCGACGCGACATGATTCGCTCCGGCATCGCGTAGCGCCTGCGTACTCTCGTCCGCCAGCGCCGGCGGTCCCCAACGCCCAACGAGGATCCGCAGCTCGGGAAATGTGGCGCGGAGTCTCTTGACGAAATATCTGGTTTTCGACGAGGGGCTCGGTGGGAGATCGGCGAGGCACACGACAGAGACCCCGCGCTCCTGCACGAGGGACACGAGTTCCGAGGCCAGCATGCGCGTTTTGGTAATTTCAACGCTTATGGGTAGATCGTCGACCAGTTGGGCGAGCATCGCGAGCGCGAGTTCGTCGGCGACTCCGTTGCTTGCGTAACCGAGCACCCGCAGCTGTTCGCGCGGCCTGGAGTGCTGTATGACGTCCGGCCCTGGCGCCAACTCTGGCTGTAACTGCCGGATCGATTCAGCGGCGTCCGACAGTAGCTCCCCGGTCGCTTCAATCACCGCCGTCTCTTCATCTGGCGACAACCGCTGCTCCAGGCGATCGCGCTCTGCATAGTTCAGCGCCGGCAGCAGCAGGACGTCGTAGACCGACCGCGGGGGCTCGGTCTTGATGTACTGGTCGATGAGGTCAGCCGCCTCGCCCTGATCGCGCGCCAACAGGCGCTGATAATACCCATGCTCCGGTGCAAGGGCGGGCGTGTCGGCCATCAGCGTCCCCACGAACTCGAGACCTGGAACATGCTTGCCAAGCACCACCAAGCAGACCGTCAGCGGTGTGGCCATGAGCAAGCCGAGCGGCCCCCAAAGCCATGTCCAAAACGCGACGGACATCAGCAGGGCTACCTGTGACACTCCAGCGGCTCCCGCATTCAGCACGGTTTCGAGCACCAGATTGGTGAAGAGCTCCAACGCGACGAACAACGCGAGCACCCCCAGTGGCCCCGTCCAACCTTCGAGAGCTGCGAGGCTGACGAGAATCGGCGCGCCGGCGCCGAGCACGGGCCCGACGTACGGGATGAACCTGAGAGCCGCACCAAGTGAGGCCCAAAGCAACGGATACGGTACGCCAAGGAAGTAGAGCCCGACCCCGGCGGCGATGCCGTACACCAGATTGACAAGCGACTGCATCAGTAGCTGTCGGCTGACCCGGGTTCCGGCTTCATCGATCGCCTTGGTGGTGATGGCCAATCGGCCGTGCCCGAACAGTCCAATCAGTCGGTCGCGCAGATCCCGGCGCTCGAGCAGCATGAAGATGACCGTCACCAGCACGAGCCCGGCCGTACCCATCGGTCCGACGATGGAAGTGAGCCACGCGCGTCCCGAATACCCGGCGTTCTCTTCCGGGGTGACGACGACGGGTCGCGGCGTCGTCGGCTTGGGCACATCCGATGTTCCCAGGTCACTCTTGATTCCGTCGATCGTTTCCTGCAGCTTCTCGACCGCACCTCCTTTGCCGGCACCGCGCACGTCTGCGATCTTCGTTCGGATGTTGTCGCGGTACTCAGGCAGATCCTCGACCAGATAGCTCACTTGTCGCGCCACACCCCAGCCGGCGAAGCCGAGCACGGTGAACACCAGCGTAACCATGACGAGCACGGCCGGGACGCGGCCGACCCAGCGCTCGAGTGCGGTCACGGGCGGCGTCAAGACGAATGTCAAGAGGATGGCGAGTGCGAAGGGCACGAAGATGGCCTGCGCCCAGTACAGGACGACCACCACCAGCACACTGCCGGCGAACGTGACCCACGGTCTCAAGATCTTGGCCGAGTCATCCATTGTCGTGCGTTCAAGGAGCGAAGCCACGTGTTGAAGTGGTCACGATCCCTGCCAACAGGGCCTTACTGGTCCTGGTGTACCTCCCGTCGGTACTCGTGAAGCCACTGCGGGCTCACGCTACCGAGGTCCTTCCTGCGCCCGTGCCAATCACGAACTGCCCAGGTCGCGATTCCGATAACAGGCGCTAGCAGCCAGAGCCATGACGTCATCCATTACTCCATTTATGAACTGCGTTGGGACGCGAAGAGGCCGCCAGCATCCGATCGCACTGTATCGGCTTCGGCGAAATGGCGATGTGCAGTCCAGTACAGCGCACGCTCACGCGCCGCGCTACGCTCGTCCTGCAGGAGCCGCCATGACGTGGAGGACGAGCTCGAACAAAGCGCTAGCCTCGTGTGAACGGCTTCAGAGATTTGACTGGTTTCAAAAGAGGTACTAACAGTGACGCCGGAACAAGCCGAGACACAGCTGACTGACGTGACCGTCATGCCAATGCCACCGCGCGCGCTGACGGTGAAGACCTTTGGAATCACCGACACCGGAACGGTGCGCAAAACCAATGAAGATCAGTTTCTGATCGCCGAACTCACCAAAGCGATGCGTGTCTGGCAGACGAGCCTGCCGGAACCGAAGCTACAGGTTGGTGAGGAGCGCGCACATCTGTTTCTCGTGGCCGACGGGATGGGCGGGCACCAGGCAGGCGAACGGGCGAGCGCCCTCGTCGTGGTCGCGATGGAGCAGTTCACGCTCAATACATTCAAGTGGTTCTTTTCGTCGAACAGCACCGATGCGCACAGAGTGCTCGCGCAGTTCCAGTCCGCGCTCAGTCGGGCGGACGCCAGCATGATCGAAGAGGCGGCGGAACACCCGGAACTGAGCGGCATGGGGACCACGGTCACGATGGCGCTCCATTTGGATAGGCAGCTGTGCGTCGTACACGTGGGCGACAGCCGTGCGTACTTATACAGAGGCGGCGAGTTGCACCAGCTCACCCAGGACCATACGCTGATGGCCGATATGGTGCGCAGCGGTGCGCTTCGGCCAGACCAGGTCGCTGGGCATCACCTTCGCCACGTCATCACGAACGTCGTTGGCGGCACTGAACTCGGCGTCACGGTTGAAGCCCGCGCGTTCGAAGTCCAGGCTGGCGATCTCTTGTTGCTGTGTTCGGATGGACTGACGGAGATGGTCACCAATGAGGCGATCGCGGCCACGCTCGCCGCCGAGCCCGCACCAGAGGTTGCCGCGAAGAAGCTGGTCGGGCAAGCAAAGGATGGTGGCGGTCGTGACAACATCACCGTCCTGATCGTGCGGTTCGATGCGGCCGACTTGGAGACAGGGAACCCTGGGATGGCCTCTAGCTAACGCATTCCGATCAGCTCGACACGGCCGCGGCGCAGGTCACGCCTGAAACAGATTGGCTCGCGCTGACGCGGGGCTTACGCCGTCGGGCCAACCGTGCCGAAGAAATCTCCTCGACTGCTCAAACCAAATGGGATTTGGGCAGCACGGACCGCCCAGTCGCCCGAGTCGAGCATGTCGCGCCAATGAAGACCGTCAACCACGAGGAGCGCTGGCGAACACGCGCGTGCATGTTTGCACAGACGGATCACCTTTCGATTCCCCAGCGGCAGCCTCAGTGTCGTCGTCTTGGTTCTTGTCATCTCGATGTCGTCGCAACCCCTCCGAGCAATCGCTTTCGTGATTGCGTAGACTAAGCGATCGTACGCCGTCCGCTTAGCAGCCCCATGAAGACCAGCACGGCCGCGACAACCAACAGCGCATGGACGAACGGACCAATGGTGTAGGTTCCGAGGATTCCGAGGAACCACGCGATCAATAGAACGACGGCGACCGTGTACAGCATGTAAACTCTCCCGCGGGTGTCGACCGCGCTTAAAAACGAGACCGGCGACGACTTGCCGTCCCCGCACGGACTATTGGTTCGATGAAACGTCCTGACTAGTTGGAGTCGAGCTTGTTCACGTCCCCAACCTCGCGGAGGGTCCGCCGCATCTCCTCTACGACCTTCATTTGTTCGAGCGTACTGTTCAGGGAATCGGCGGCGGCTCGCACCGCATCCACTACTGCTTGACGCGCAGCCTCAGTCGCCCCGCGTGCCTCCTCGCTGGCGGCACGCGCCAGTTCCTGGCTTTCCCGCAGTCGCTCTCGCTCCTGTCGGATTGTCTCGAGCGCTTCGCGATGGTGGTCGCGAACTTCACGCGCTTCCTCAGAAAGTCGCCTGAACTGTTCCGCCTCGTTCCTGGCAGCCTCCGCCGAGACGGTTCTGCATCGTGCGCTCCCAGTTCGTTCCGGGTTCCGGAGGCTGGCGCGCGACCGCAAGGGGCGGCTGAGAGGCTTATTCATAAATCCACTTGCCAGCAGCGTATCAACTACGTGGCACGAGCGATGTGCTGAAACGTACAGTGAGACAGCTACAGGCCCAACTCGACTGCTGCTGGCAACGCTCCGACGTTCGCCGGCTGCCGCCTCCATGCGATAAACGTTCGCGCGGAGCGGCAGCCATCGATTGGGTCCTCTGCAAAAGTGTGTGCGTGCGCTCTAGTGAGCAGACCTGACGGGAGCAACCCGCTATCGTTGCTCTGAGGTCAATCAGTGAAACTGAAAAACGTAGCTCTAGGAATGATGTTCGCGGTCTTTGCGATCGGGGCGAACATCACGATCCGCGCCGCCGCAGGAAAAGATGAAGTCAAGCGAGTGGGTGCAGCAACCGCCGTCTTGAACGAGATGATGCGCGCACAGGACAAGGCGATTCCGGGATCCATTCTGGAAAAAGCCGAAGCGATTGCGATCTTTCCGGGAGTCAAGAAAGCTGGATTCGTTGTCGGCGGACAATGGGGACGCGGCCTCGTTAGCTGAGAATCTGAGTCCAGTTCGAGCTGCACTGCCAGCCCATCCTTGACCTCGCGACGAACGAGGTCAGTCAGTACCAGTTGCTCCT
Organism: uncultured Acidobacteriota bacterium; assembly: GCA_963846425.1. GTDB lineage: Bacteria > Acidobacteriota > Vicinamibacteria > Vicinamibacterales > UBA2999 > JACCSI01. The sequence goes on from CAWJVW010000005.1 coordinate 3,078,844, forward strand.
CCGGTTGCGCACCGACCACGGCACGCTGCTCCCACCAAGCGCCTTTCTGTACGTCGCCGAACGATTTGGCACCATTCTCGCGATCGACGCCTGGGTGGTGCGGCAGGCGGTGGCGCTGATCGCCCGGCAAGCCATGGCTGGCCGCTCATTGACACTCAATGTGAATATTTCGGCAAAGTCGATTGGCAACCCGCAACTCGTTGCTGTCATCGATCGTGCGCTCGCGGACACGCGCATCGACCCCGCGTGCCGGGTCTTCGAGCTGACCGAGACGGCGGCGATTGGCAACATCGACCAGGCGAAGACGTTTACGACGGAGTTGAGGAGTCGGGGTTGCCGCTTTGCGCTGGACGACTTTGGCTCCGGTTTCGGTTCGTTCTACTACTTGAAGCATCTCCCGTTCGACTATTTCAAGATCGATGGAGATTTCATACGTGGGTTTGGCGCCAACACCACCGATCAGCTCGTGGTCGAAGCCATCGTGGGGATCGCCAAGGGCATGGGGAAGAAAACCGTGGCGGAGTTCGTCACCGGCCAAGACATGAGTGATCGGCTGCGGCGCTGCGGCATCGACTACGCGCAAGGCTTCCATATCGGCGCGCCCCGGCCCATCGCCGAAACTTTTACTTACCAATGAGCGCCCGGTCTCGGCGTTAGGCGGGCGCTGCTTGCATCTTTAGGTGCGACGCCTGAAGTAAAGTCCCCCGCCACCGAAGAGCAGCAGCAGGACGACGATAATGAGTAGGGTGTTCGTATCCATGTCGCACAGCCTACCTTGGGAGGAAGAGGGACGCCGTTCACTTCTGCACACCTCCAAAGTGAAGTTTGTTCTCGAAGATCCCGAGGGTGTGTCCAATTGAAGGCCGAGCCTGAACCTGGTTTGGGAGGATAAACACCGGGCTGAATCGCGGCCGCGTGCGGCGCCAGCACGTACGTCGATAACCGCGCAAGGAGAGTGTAATGGTTTGCGGCAACTTCTTCGACGCGCGACTCGACGTTGTGAAACAGTACCCCGTGGCCGCCAAGGCGAAGTTAGGCACAAGCGCAACACACCGGATATGGTCTCGATGCACCTGCCGGCCTTGGAGTTCTATCTGCTCGCCCTGCCGGTTCGAGCAATATGACCAGTTTCTGGGGCTGAAGCTCACCAACGCCGAGAAAGGGGATTTGATCGAGTACTTGAAGTCGCTTTGACACCGTTGCTTGGAGCGACGTAATCAAACGCGACGGTGCGCTTGGGGCATGGTGTGTGCGCTTGAGAACAATGCTCTCGTGTTACACCGACCTGTTATCGTCAACTCCTCCACTTGGGAGGACTCATGACGAATGGATTCAGGCGAATTGCTGACGTAACCGGGTCCGTGGTCGGCTCTCCGTGGGCCTTCACTGCGAATGTCGCCTTAACGGCCCTATGGCTCCTGCTCGGTCCTGTTTTTCAGTTCTCGGATACCTGGCAATTGACGATGAACACGGCGGCGTCTCAAGTGACGTTTCTCATCGCGTTCTTGCTGCAGAACACCCAGAACCGTGACACGCGAGCGCTGCAATTGAAGCTCGATGAGCTCATCAGAACCACGGCCGGCGCACGGCCACAGCTCATTCAACTTGAAGAGCTCGACGATGACCAGCTCGAGGCGCTGAAACAAGAGTTCGAGCGAGTGCGCGAGCGTAGAAGTCGTCCGAATCTTTCATCCTAGAACCCGCGCGAGAAGGACCAGTACAGCAGCATGGTCGCGTCTGCGTGTGAATCGATGGAAGGGTCCCGTGATTGCGGATCCAACGCCTTCAATGCCGCGATGCGCCGCGCGACGGCCCGCGTATACTCCTCGACATCGGCGGGCGAGAAGCCGCCGGCGCGGAAGCAATCGCTGATCTGCTCAGCTGACAATTGTCCAAGCCGGTCACCGATCCAACGGGCGTCGGCGACCGGGATGTGCTTGACCACGCTCTCCATCCGTGTCCGCAAGCGGTAGTTGGAGAGATACAAGAAAGTCGGGAAGAAGGGGCGGCTGTGCATGACGAAATCGACATGGGTCGGCGTGATCTTTTCGATGAATCTCGCCTCCGCGTAGTCCTTCACCACGCTTTTGCTGCGAGTGAGGCTGTTGCCCGTGCGCCCGAATGTGGCGCCCAAATCAGTGATTCCGAACTGACCTCCGCCGGCAGCTGTATCAAAGACGCGGTTGTTGATTTCTTTCAGGTCCCAATTGTTGACGAGCGCCATCATCACCCGGAGACCGTTGAACTCGCGCGTACCGATGAAGGGATTGTCGTACCAGCTCCAGGTAGTCGCACCCTCGCTTCCGCTTTCCCGCTCCAGGCGCGCCCCGGTGACGGTGCCACCGTTGGACACGAACTCCTGCCCGCGGGCGAGCCGTGTCAATCGCGCAACGCGGATGGATGGCCGGTAATAGTCTTCGTCGACACGGTAGCCGGCAGCCCAGAGCAGGCGGGTGGCGGCTGTTTCTGACTTTGCCTCCTCCCCGAGTTTTACCTTCCACGTGGTCCCGTGTTCGTCTTCAACCTCAAATTTCGGCGAGGTTCCACCCTGAGACTCTCTGATAAACGTGAAGATGGTGCCAGGCTCGCGATCTTTCCCGCCAGGGCCAAATGCGAGGTCCAGAGTGGAGACATCGCCGCGGTCGTGCCAGATCGCAGCGGTGGGTCTGGCCTCCTGAGCGAAGATCGGCAGCGCGAGGAATAGCGCCGCAACGGTGGACAGAACTCTCTTGTAGACGCGCATGCAGTTCCCTCGCGTGGTGTTGAGAGTAAAGTGACCGCCTCCTCCCTGTCCGTTCGCTATTGCACAGACCTCAGCCGGCGCTCGCGCTTGCAAAGCTCAGCGCATGCAAAGGCGTCGATAAGCCGACGGCAGCCCCTGCGACGTCCGCTTCTCCTGCGACGGCGCCATCGATCGAACGTGTCGGTGGCCCGCTCAGCCCCGACGACGCGCAAGCGCTTTCGACCATGAATGACCGCGTGTTATCAAGCGCCTGCTGGCCACTGTTTTCGCCGGGCCTGACGGCCAGCAGTTGAAAGCGTCGATTATGGATGAGAACCCCGTCGGTCTCACCCTCGCCGTCAACGGGCGGTATCCGGACACCGTGCCTCTGTCCAGCGTCCCGCCTCAGGTGCTGCAGACTTTGCCGAAGCTTTCCGAGGACCTGGAGTACCGCTTTGTCGGCGACCGACTTATCCTGCTGGATACGCACGCGCACGTCATCGCAGACTTCATCGACGACGCGCTGCCCAAGTAGTTGGCTGAGGTCAGTCGCGGAGCACGACTGTCAAGAGAGAGTTGTTGATCTTCAAACCGCCGTTGTAGTCGATGAACCCAAGCTTCCGAAACTTGTTCATGAAGAAGTTGACACGCGAGCGCGTCGTGCCGACCATTTCGGCCAGGACTTCCTGAGACACTTTCGGAAGTGTGCGGTGAGACGCCCCGGGTTCACCGTACCGCGCGAGCAGCAGCAGCGTGCGTGCCAGCCGCTTCTCGCTGGAATTGAAGAGCTGATCGATCAGGTCTTCTTCAATGCGGATGTTCCTCGTCAGCATGTGACTCAGGAAGCGATCCGCGAACGCGGGCTGAGCATGGAGCTGCCGCACCATTTCCTGCTTCTCGACGGTCAGGATCGTGCACGGAGCCATTGCCGTTGCAGTTGCCATTCGTTGCGACTGGCCAGCGAGGCAGCCCTCGCCCAAGAAATGGCCTCCATCGAGCACGGCGACCACGGCCTCTTTTCCGGCGTGCGACACGACCGACAGCCGCACCGTACCTGTTTCGAGATAGAGGACGCTCGTAGCCGGATCGCCCTGAGCAAAAATCCTGGCCGCGGATTCGTACTCAACGCGCTCGGTCCGCGCGCCGGTCCAATCGAGTGCGCCGTCTAATTTGAGCGTCGGTCCACGCTTCGACTTCGCCATTGCACATAGCCGCTCTCTGCGGAGGGAGGACTCCTTTGCACAAGAATTCACCGTTCGAATCAGTGACCTTGTCTCGTTCAGATTGACACGAACTCGCTGTATTGGCAACACACCATAGGCCCGCCCCGCAGCGCCACGTCCTCGCGCTGACTTGTGGCAATGCGTTCGCCGCGTGCAGGTCCGGGACTACACCATCGCGACGGCAGGAACGGGGTGCCGTGGCAGGTCGATGATGACGACGCATCCCCGTTCAGGCAGGTTGCGCGCATAGATCCGGCCGCTATTTGCCTCGGCGCCCCAACGGCAATAGGCGAGGCCAAGGCCCAAGCCGGTTCGATCGGCGCTGCGCTGCCGGTATGGGCGGAAAAGCCCGTTGACGTCCCCGTCTGGGAGACCGCCGCATTCGTCCTGGACTTCAATGAGCACGCGCTCGGCGCTGGCGCTGACCCTGAGCGTGACGCTGGAACGAGGCCGGGTGAACTTGAATGCGTTCTGCAGCAAGTTTTGCACAACCGACGCAAGGACTTGTCGGTCAGCCTCGATTGCCACGCCATCTTCGACGGGCATCACGGTCAGCCGGATGCTCCGGGCGTTCGCCTCCAATCTTGCCGCCGGCGCGAGTTCCTCGATGAATCCGGACACGAGGAACGGCTCGCGACTCTGGGCGGCCTGGGTGAGGCGGACCTCGGCGAGCGAGCGACCAACCAGAGCGCGTAGTGCGGCGAGGCTGCGATCGAGCACGGCCCCCGTGCTTCCTGCGACTCCGACGTTTCCCGTCTTCATGACCTCGAACGCGATGATCGCCGTGTTGATCAGGTTCCGTAATTCATGAGTGAAGAACCCGAGGCGCTCACTCCCGCGCGCGGTCTCTCCCTCGAGCGTCGACTGATTGCGCTCGCGCCCGTACTCGGTCACGGCACCGGCGATTGCGTCGTCCAGGCAGCGGTTCAGCATGCGAAAGTCGTCCGTACTGATAGGCGCGTTCATTTCCACTGCCAGCTCGGTGATGGCCTGACACACGTCACCATAGTCGTGCACGACTTGCGACACGGTGAACCCCTGAAGCAGCAGGTCATGCCCGTGCTGGACCGCGCTTCGGCCAATGTCGGGACTTGATGTCAGGCCGAGGCGCAAGGCCTCCACGAGTTGATCCAGGAAGACCGGCACGCCATGATCGATCTCCGCGGCGGTGGGCGGTGGCACCGACCTGGTGGCCACTTTCCCCCTGCACCGCTTGATGATCTCTTCGCGGTTGACGGTAATGAACTCATGGAGCATGCACTTCTATCCGTGGGGATTGTAAGGCAGAGCTGAGCCATGAGGTGTTCAAAACAGCACAGCCCCAGCTTGGACTTCAGGTGAACAGAGAAGGGCTGACGGCTCGTTCCTCAGACACCCGTGCGCGAATAACGCGTCAGGGCACCCAGCAATCGATCGACCTCCTCCGGCGTGTTGTAGAAGTGTGGCGACACGCGGACCCCGCCGCGGTCCTGTCCGCCGCGGCCCGTGATCGCGACCTTGTCCTTTTCATACAACGCGGCGAGGAGCTTTCGCGTATCGAGCGAGCCGGGGAGGAACGACACGACGGCGGCAGAGCGTTCCGGCGACGGATGCGTCCAGACCTTGAAGCCATCGATCTTTGCCAGCCCGCCCAACAACTGCTGCGTCAGGCTGCGCGCCCGCGCTTCGACTTCGGCGCGGCCGACTTTTGTCTGAAACGCCAGCGCCTCGCTGAACGCAATCATCGTCGCTTCATCGCGTTGTCCGAAGGCTTCCATCTTCCGTGATGCGCCGACTGCGCCGGGATACGCACTGTACGACGACGGCCAGATGCGGTCGTGGACCTTGGCATTGATATAGAGAACGCCACATTCACGCGCGCCGCAGGGCCACTTGTGCGCGCTGCCCGAGTAGAAGTCTGGCTGAATCTCGCGCAGATCGACGTCCAGCAGCCCAAAGCTCTGCGCCCCATCCAGCATGGACAGCACCCCGCGCTCGCGCGCGATCCGGCACAGCTCTTTCGCGGGCATCACGTCGCCGACCGTGCTCGTGAGATGGGTGAAAGCCATCACCTTGGTCCGCGGCGTGATGGCCCGAGTAAAGGCATCCACGTAGTACTCGGCCCCGGGATGCGGATTCTTTTGCTCGACGATGGTCACCGTGAAGCCAAAGCGCTTGGCTTTCTCCAGCCAGGCCTGGTGATTGCTGGGATGGTTGTCCGCAAAGATCAGAACCTCGTCGCCCCCCTTGAGGTCGATTCCGTTCGAGACCAGGTTGTTCGACTCGCTCGTGTTGCGAGTGATGACGATCTCCTCGGGCGTGACGCGAAGGAATTCCGCGAGCCGTTTGCGTGTCTCCTCCTTGGCGCCTGATAGCCGGGCTCGATTTTGCGGGGACGGATCCTGATCGACGCTTCGGGTCTCGCGCGTCAACGCTTCGATGACCGGAGTGGACGCCGGGCACAGGTTTGCGGCATTCATCACCGCCAGATCAGGCGGCATGACGAATTGCGCCCGCACGCCCGTCCAGAACGCATCGCCCGAGGCGGCCCCGGCCGAGGGCAGTGCAGCGAGGGCTCTCGCCGACTGGGCCCAGGCGGGATGGCTGAACAAGGCAGCCGAGCCGCCGATGGCAAAAAGGCGAGCAAAATCGCGTCGAGATACCGAGCTGAGGGGCGAAGCGTTCGTGACGCCGTGCTTGGTCGCCATGGGGTCCTCCGGTGCGGTCAGTATACGCTCGCTTTACATCTGCTCGTCGCCTGACGGCCCGTAGATCGACGGAATGGCGATGTCGTGCATCCGCAGGTACACGGTCATCTGCCCGCGGTGATGGACGAGATGGTTGAACACGAAGCTTCGGAGGACAACGGCCTTCGGCATCGTGAAGACTTCTTTGCCTTGTGCTTTCAGCGTCCACGGCGCCATCAACTCGGCGTCCGAACGGCCGCTCAGCGTCGGGCGGGCCTTCGCGACGTTCTGATCGAACAGCCCGAGTACGGCCGCGCGCGTCGCAGGCGGCTGGTGATTTGGCGGGGGCGGGCCCATTTCGATGCCGCTTTGGGTAATAGTAATCGTCGCCCATTCCGGCAATTGCGCGAGGTGCTCCGCCAGCCGTCCGAGCGTCATGCTCCTGTCGTGCGGCTTCCACGCGAATTGCCCGTCGGGCACGCGCTCGAGCACACGACGCGTCAGGCCCATCTCCCGGTCGAATTCGGGCAGGAGCGTTTCGGCAATGGTCATTCCGTGATCATAACGAACGACCAAGTAGCGAACGAGCGTGTACCCTGGATGACCCCAAACAAGCCATCCTCAGATTACGCAGATTTCGCAGATACGGTCCCCGATCACTGTCACGCTGTCGTGTTAGACGGCAAGACACCGTGAGCCCAGCGGCCGTAGGCCGCTTGCGTGGCCTGAAGCGGGGCGTGAACAAAAGCCCTGGATGCTGATGGCTCTTGTTCGCGCCCTGCTTCAGACCACGCCTACCGCCGGACTGCGCCCGGCGGTGGGCTCACGCATATCTGCGGCATCTGCGCGCATCTGTGGCTGTGTTTTTGTTTCCTCTACGGCCGCGGCGTGCGCGGCACCCGCGGTGTCCGAGGGATCGGTGGCACCGGCGTCGGACGCGGTGTCGGTGCGAGATGTGGCACAGGAGGGGGCCACGGGGTCGGATGCAGGTTGTCGAAATCGAAGTCGAACTCGAACACCGGCGCCAGGTCGGCATCCCAATCCAGATCGTGGTCAAAATCGAGATCGTGATCGAAGTCAAGGTCGAGATCGAAATCGACACCAGGCTCGATGTTGAACGCCAACCCGGGAGGCTTGGGCGGCTTCGGGGGTTTGGGCGCTTGGGGCGGCTGCGGCGGCTGGGGGGGTTCAGGAGGCTGTGGACTCTGCCCGCGGCGAATGCGGCGCGCCTCCTCCTGCGTCAGGATGGCCTTTCGAGCCACCAGAATGTCGCCATTGAACGACTGCAGCTCGATGCGCGCGCCGCCGGTACCGAGCGTGAAGTTGAAGCGCTTGCTCCCACTCCGTGCACTCTGCCCTTCAGGCAGTTGAATGGGGAAGTCCGCGTTGAAGTCGCCCTGGAACGTTCTGACGAACACTGTTGCATTGGGCGCACCGCCCAGCCCCAATCGAATGTCCCCGCCGTGGGTGGTCAGGCGATAAGCGCCGCCATCACGCATCGTGCCGTTGAACGTCACGTCGCCGTTGACCGTTGACGCTTCGAGGCTGGTGGTCTGGGCATTCTCGATCACGATGTCACCGTTCGTCGTTTCAGCGGTCATGTCGCCAGACACGTTCGACAGTCGGATGCCTTCGTTGACCGTGGTGGCCTGCACCTTACCGGTGGCCTTTTCAACCGTAATCGTCCCTTCGACCGAGCGCACCACGACGGCGCCCGTGCCGCCGACGACGCGGACATTGCCGTGTACCGTTTCAACGGTGACTTCTGCGGCCGTGCCTTCGATGGTGGATTCGAGGTAGGTCCCGGAGAGATTGACTGGCATCCATCGCGGCACGGTGACCTGATAGTCGATCAGATTTGCAGGCCCCCGTGTGGCGCGCCCGCGAATGCGGAGCGTCATGTCCGCGGTCTGGATGTCCACACGCTCGCGCTCACTGTGTGACGCCTCCACGCGGACTTGATCGCGTTCCCACGAACGCACTGTCACTTCTCCGGCGTTGTTGCTGAGCACGAGACGCGTGCCTTTGGTGACATCGACCGTTTGATCAGTGCGCTGCGATCCCTCAGGTCCGCCGGGACGCGCCTGGATCGGCGGCTGCTGAGTCTCGGCGACCGCACGATCCTGCGCGGCCGCAGCGGGGCTGGCCAACGTCAACGCGACGAGCGCGGCAATACACGACATCCGAATCATCGACTAATCTCCCTCACACGAACCTCGTAACGAACCGATGTGACTAATCCCCCGCGCCTGACGACAGGCTCGTCGCGCGACGCAGCAAATCGAGCTTGCGCCGGCGGGCATCAGCCAGGTGCGAATTCAGATAGGTGTTGGCCGGATCGGCCTTGAGCGCGGCACGAGCCTGCCGAATTGCTTCGTCGATGACCGCGAGATTGCGTTCGATCACGACAACCGTACGGGGATCGAGCGAATCACGCTCGTCAACGAGAATCTTCTCGAGATCGGCCACCGCCTGGTCGAACTGCGCGTCAGCGAAATTCGCTGGTATGACATCCGCTGATGGCGGCATCAGCGGTTCGGCCATCGCCTGTATTGGGACTTCCTGCGGAGCGGGCCGAGTCGCGCTGCGGCCGGCCGCGACATAAGACACGCCTGCGGAAACGGCGATCAGGAGCGAAGCGGCAAGCGCCAATTGCGGCAAGCTGAACGAGATCTGTCGGCGAGGGCCGAACGAGCCGACAAGCACCCGGTCGCTGACGGGCCGCGCTCGGGCCCGATCGCTGTCGGCAATTGCCGACAAGATTCCCGGCCACAGATCCGTGTGCGGATCCCGATCGACATCGGCTCGCGCGGCGACGGTCACCATCTGCAGCTCGCGGAGGACCGTTCGACACATCTCACACTCGGCGAGGTGGGCGTCGCAGGCGGCGTGCTCAGCGGGCGACAGCTCGCCGTCGTGGTATTCCGAAAGTCGCTCGATCCAATGGGTGATCACGTCTGCTCCGCGGGACTGAAGTCCCCTCCACTGATGCGTTCGGTCAAGTGCGTGCGCAACGTCATTCGCGCACGATGCAACTGCGACTTCGAGGTGCCGATCGACACGCCAAGCAACTCGCCGATTTCCTCGTGCCGGTACCCCTCGATGTCATGCAGCACGAACACTGCGCGGGCGCCCGGCGGCAACCGCTTCATCGCCGTGTCGATGTCCATCCGCGCGTCATACCGTGCCGGTGCGGGTGCCCCCGCCATCCTCTCGAGGACCGTTTCGCCATCTGCGAGAAACCGGTCGCGCGCCGTGCCGAGCGTTCGAAACCTCTCGATGATCACGTTGACGGCGAGTCGATGCAGCCATGTCCCGAACGACGACTCCCCGCGAAACGTCCCCAGCTTCTGCCAGACCCGGACAAAGACGTCCTGCGTCAATTCGTCGGCGGAGTCGGCCCCGGCCATCCGGCGCGCAAGGTTGTGCACCCGACCCAGGTGGGCGTGATAGACGCGCTCGAATGCGCCCGTATCCCCTTGAGCCGCAAGGGCCACATCGTCCACCGGCTTCTGTTTGGATGGGTCAGGGGTCACAGAGGTTGGAACCGGTAGTTGTACCGTTGGATTTTGCGAGGGGAACACCCGGACAATGGACGCATGACATGGCTGGTGGTGGGGCTCGCCGGAGCGGGGCTGGTCATTGCGGCGTCCTTTACGGCCGCATTTTATCGGCCGGGAAGCCCGCTTGCGCGGCTGGCGCCGCCTGAGTTCTGCGGCTTCGACCCCGACCGGCCGGGTTGCGGGACGGTGATCCTCACGCCCGGCGCCCGTGTGTTTGGCGTGCCGAATTCGCTGCTCGGCCTGATCTATTACCTCGTGGTCCTCGTTGTCGCGCTCTCCGGATTTCCTAAGTCAGCCTGGCCGGTTCTCCTGGTCGCCGCGTGGTCCACCGTGGCCTTCGGGGCGTATCTCGGCTACCGCCTGCTGCGAGTCGAGCGGATGTCGTGTCCGTTGTGCTGGACCGCCCATGCGCTCAACACTCTGCTGGCTATTGTTTTGTCGGTGGCCGCCCGAAGTCCACTTTAGGCGCGACCTTTGCCGCTTCAGGCGCCTGGAACAGCGGATACTCCTTGAATCCGAAAATGCCCGCCGTAATGTTCGCCGGAAACGACCTTCTCGACGTGTTGTACTGCTGCACCCGTTCGTTGTAGCGCATGCGCTCGACGGCGATGCGGTTCTCCGTCCCGGCGAGTTCGTCCATCAGTCGCGCAAACGTTTCGTTCGACTTCAGGAGGGGATAGTTTTCGACGATGACGAGGAGCCGCGCGAGAGCCGAGGATTGTTCGTTGGCGGCCTGGATTTTCTGCTCGGGCGTCTGCGCGCCCGCGAGCTTCGCTCGCGAGTCGGCGATGGCCTGAAAGACGTCGCGCTCCTGCTGCGCGAACCCCTTTGTCGTTTCAACCAGGTTCGGAATCAGATCATTCCGGCGCTGGAGCTGGTTCTCAACCTGCGCCCACTGCGCTTTGATCGCCTCTTCTTCCGTAACAAACCGGTTGTACGAACACCCCGCCGTTGTCGTTGCCGCCGCGACGATCAGCACCGCGATCGCTGTCGTCTTCATCACTCGTGTCATATGTGCTCCCGATGGAGAACTAAGAACTAAGAACGAAGAACGAAGAACGGAACCAAAGAACAACCAACATAGAACGGAACGAGGAACCGGCCCATCCGGCTGCGAACGACATTCGGGGTTCCGTTCGGTTCCTGGTTGTTCGTTTCGTTCTTCGTTCTTAGTTCTTCGTTCTACCACGATCACCAACTCACCCACTCACCAACTCGCCCCGCCGCCGCCGCCCCCGGAACGTCCGCCGCCGAAGCCTCCAAAGCCGCCGCCAAAGCCACCGCCGCCGCTCGTCCATCCGCCGCCCCCCGACGACCAGCCGCCGTATCCCGATCCAAACGGTCCAACCGTGCTCGTCCAGCGCCGGCCGCGCCGCCGATTGGTGCGACCGAGCAGCCGGTTCATGGCCGACCGAATCCCGTTGATGATCATCATCACCAGAAAAATGATCAGAATGAACGGGAATTCTCCGTCGTCATCTTCGCCGGCGGCGGGTTGGCGAACCGGAACACCCTCGAGCGTGACGTTCCGCGCCTCGGCAATCCGCTGAGCTAGGCGCGTTGCGCCGGCCAGCATACCTCCGCCGTAGTCACTCTTGCGGAAGTAGGGGACCATGACGTTGCGGCTGGTCTCGCCAGCGAAGCCATCAGTGATGATGCCTTCGAGGTCGTAGCCGGCTTCAGCCCAGACTTGACGATCGTCCACCGCGAGCAGCAACAGCAGCCCGTTGTCGCGACCCTTCTGACCGATGCCGCGTCCGTGGTTCTCGAACATCTCGTTCGCATACACGCGAATGTCTGCCGCGGGTTGAAAGGTCTTGACCGTTGCAACCACGAGGACGTCGCCGCTTGCCGCCTGCAGCTTGCGGGTCAAATCCGCGAGCGCCGCTTCATCGTCTGCATCGATCACGTTGGCGAAATCGTTGACCGGAGCGGTGAGCTCCGGTATCGCAGGCTGCGCCGACAACGGCAGCGCGAACGGCGCAACAGCGATCAAGGCGACGAGGGGGACGACGGCGACGCGGATCATTCGTCGGGCCATCGATCGACGAAACGCGCCAGTCGCTCCATTGCTCTGAGATACGCCGGGAACAACTTGACCCCATCGACGGCGGGCACCGTGTCGGGATCGGCCAGTGAGAGCACATCGCCCACAACGTGGTCGTCGAGGCCGATCCGCCGCTCAGCATAGGCAACGAGATCCCGGGTCGTGGTCATCGGCGCTTCTTCGAGGCGGGCGAGATGACGCAAGAGGGCCGCAAAGCCCGCAGCCGACTCACGCACGAGGCTCTCAATCTCGCCGTGATTGCCGGCGGCTTCGAGATAATCCTCACGCAGGTGCAGCAAATGACTCTTGACCTGCACCTCACAGGCACGGCGCAGATCCTCGCGCTTGATCGACATACCATCGAACGGGTCCGGTCCATACACGACTTCGTGGCTCGCCAGAATCTCGCCGTACTCGATTGGGAACGCGTCAAGCGATCGCGCAAAGTCTGCGGGGGTCAGCAGGAGCGGTGTCGCCGCACCCGCGCGATGCCACGCGCGCGTTCGAGCAGCACACGCGTTCAGGTCCTCGATCCCCAATGTCCCCACGAGCGCGAGGCTCGGGACAGGACCATGAACGCGCCATCCATAGGCGACGATGGCCGTGAGTCGATCGCCGAAGATCTGCCGAAGGTCATCAACGAGCGACTGGAGCGACGCGTTGCGCCGACTGGTCATAGCTACATTCTAGAGTGCCGCAGGTGCCGCCAGTGCCGCAGTGCCTCACGTGTCGCACCCGCGGCACTATAGAATTCCCTCCGTGCGTCTGCGCGAGCTCAGGATTGGCTGCTTTGGTGGCGGCACCGGCCTTCCCAGCCTGCTGGGCGGTTTGAAGCGCAATCCCTGGTTGTCGGTCAATGCCGTTGTCACCATGTTCGACAGCGGGGGCAGCTCCGGGCAGCTCCGTGACGAGCTGGGAGTGCTGCCGCCGGGAGACATTCTTCGGTGCGCGCTGGCGTTGGCGCGCAACGAGGGCGAAGCGCGGCGAGTGCTGCTCTCGCGCTTGCCTACGATCGAACACGCCCGGCTCGGAGGGCACACGGGCGGCAACCTCCTGTTGTCGATGATGCAGCAATACACTGGCGATTTTCTTGCCGCCGTCGGGGGCCTCCGCACGTTGCTGGAGTGTCAGGGCTATGTCTGGCCCGTCAGTGTCGAGCAGGCCATGCTCTGTGCCGAGTACGCCGACGGGACCATTCACTGCGGCGAAGTCGAAGTCGATAAAGGCCACGCGCGCGGCCATGAAGTACGCGACCTCTGGCTGGAGCCTGACGCGCACATCCTGCCCGTCGTCCGCGACGCGATCGCAAAATTCGATGCGGTGACCATCGGTCCCGGCAGCTTTTTTACAAGCCTGATGCCGACGCTGCTGGTGGACGGCGTGACAGACGCGCTGGCGACGGTAAAAGGACCGATCGTCCTCGTCGCGAACTTGCTGACCGAGGGGCGCGGCATGCAGGAGTTCTCGGCCGCGGACGCCGCGGCCTGGATCGCCCGGACCATCGGGCGACCGGTTGATGTTCTCGTGGTCAACACGGCGCGGCCAAACGCAGAGATACTGGACCGCTACGAGCGAGAGCATAAGCGCCCGCTCAGTCTTGGGCGCGTGCCGTCGAGCGTCGAGGTTGTCGAAGGCGAGTTCTGGTGCACCGACATCGCACGCCACGATCGGCGACGATTGTCATATGCGGTGTGGTCGGTATTGAGCAGAAGATTGTTGACCTAATAAAGGCAGAAGGCAGAAGGCAGAAGGCAAAAAGGGGCAGACCATCATGATTTCTCGTGCGGCATTCCTGGCGCTGCTCTTTGTTGCAACATTGGCCATGACCACCTCGCCTCGTGCGCAGGTTGCGGACTCGAAATCGATCATGGCGTCGATCGATGCGAGAGCTCGGATCTACAGCGACGTTGCGATGAAGATCTGGTCGTTCGCCGAAGTCGGGTATCAGGAGACGAGGAGCAGCGCCTTACTTCAGGAACAGCTCAAAGCGGCGGGCTTTACGATCAACGCTGGAGTGGCCGAAATCCCGACGGCGTTTGTCGCAACGTGGGGGAGCGGCACGCCGGTCGTCGGCATCGTCGGAGAATTCGATGCGCTGCCTGGCCTGTCGCAGGCGGCGACGCCGGAGCGGAAAGCTCTCGTGGAGAACGCACCCGGGCACGGGTGTGGGCACCATCTGTTTGGCACGGCGTCCACTGCTGCCGCAATCGCTGTCAAGGAATGGCTGACTGCAAGCAAGCGCGCGGGGACGGTGAAGTTCTTTGGCACACCTGCTGAAGAAGGCGGCGCTGGCAAGGTGTACATGCTGCGCGCGGGTCTCTTCGACGACGTGGATGCGGTGGTTTCGTGGCATGCCGGGGATCGCAATGCCGTCAATGCCGCCAGTTCCCTGGCCAACGTCAGCGCCAAGGTTCGGTTCCGGGGAGTATCGGCACATGCGGCAGCCGCGCCACATCGTGGCCGCTCGGCGCTCGACGGCGTGGAGGCCATGAACGACATGGTGAATCTGATGCGCGAGCACGTGCCATCCGATACGCGTATCCACTATGTGATCACCAATGGTGGAAGCGCGCCCAATGTGGTGCCCGATTTTGCCGAGGTGTACTACTACGCGCGTCATAACGACATGCGCGTGCTGGACGGCATTTGGGAACGAATCACGAATGCTGGTCGCGGGGCCGCGCTCGGGACGGACACCAAGATGGAGATGGAAGTCACTGCGGCAGTCTGGAACGTGTTGCCGAACAACTATCTCGCTTCGGTCATGCACACGCATCTGGAGCAGGTGGGCGGCTATGAATACACGCCTGAGGAGCGTGCATTTGCCGAGACACTGCGAAAGTCGTTAGAGGGTCCGCTTCCCGCGATTGACTCGTCGAATCAGATTTCTCCGCCGCAGCCCGGCGTCGGATCTGCATCAACCGATATGGGTGATGTCAGCTGGCGAGTGCCGACAGTGCAACTCACCGCGGCGACGTGGGTTCCCGGTACACCCGCGCATAGTTGGCAGGCGGTCGCTGCGGGCGGGACCTCGATCGGCGCCAAGGGCATGATGGTCGCGGCCAAGACGATGGCGCTGACCACAGTCGATCTGATCAGCAACCCGGCGCACATCCAGAAGGCGCGGGCAGAATTCGACAAATCCCGCGGGCCCACGTTCAAGTACATAACTCGTCTCGCGGATCGAAAACCCGCGCTTGACTATCGCAAGTAGGCAGGGCCCCGGCGTGAGGCAGGAAGAGATCGCCACGGAAGACCCTAAGCAGACGAAGGCTATTTGTTTCTTCTCCGAACTGCGGGTCTGCTTTTCTTCGCCGATTTTGTCGTCGCGCTCTTTGTCCTCTTCGTGCTCTTCGTGGCTGGCCTTTTGTTGCCCTCTCGGATTTCCAGTGCCGTCGCAATAATCTTCTGAAACATCTGACCGGAGTCACCACCCTTGGCCGGTGCGTGGCTCCTCCAGATGTCCGGATTGTCGGCTGCCAGGATGTCTGCGAGATCGGCATCCGGTGTTTTCACGCTATACGGTGCGAACGTCGTGATGTCCACGGGGCCGGCCCAGTCATCCCGGTGCTTGATCAGCAACCAGCTGCGCCCTGGACGGCCGCCACCATCTCCGTAGCCGCGTGTGCGGACCAGCACCCACGAGCCCTTGAGCTTGAATCCATCGAGGCGAAACTTCAGGTCGCCTTTCTTCAGGGCGGCGTCCACATCCTCGTGTTCCGGTTCCCACGTCCCCTGGTCCCACAGCATCACGATGCCGGCGCCATAGCCTTCAGGGATCACACCTTCGAACGTGCCGTACTCGATTGGATGATCCTCGACGTGCATCGCCAGTCGCTTGTCAGCGGGATTGAGCGAAGGCCCTTTTGGGACCGCCCACGAGAGCAGCACGCCATTCCACTCGAGCCTGAAGTCATAGTGCAAGTGGGACGCGAGGTGTTTTTGTACGCAAAAGAAGCGGGCTTCTTTTTTCTTCGGCGCTTTCTTGCCGGACGTGTCGCCGGCGGGTTCGGGCGTTTTCGAGAAGTCCCGCTTCCGTTTGTATTCGTCGAGGGCCATTGAGACCGCAGAACAACACGAAACCCTGCAGAAATCAATGGAGGGCTGCTAGAGTGCCGGGATGCTTTACGCGATTCTCGGCTACCTAGCGGTTCTGGTCGGGCTTGGCCTGTTCCACGCGCGCAAGCTGAAGACGGGGGATGACTTTCTGGTTGCCGGGCGCACATTGCCTGCGCACGTCCTCGTCTTCACGTTGCTGGCGACCTGGATTGGTTCAGGCAGCCTCTTTGGCGGGGCTGGATTGGGCTATCGCGCTGGGTTCCCTGCCCTATGGCAGTCGGCCGGCGCCTGGATCGGCATCGCCCTGGTGTTTTTCCTCGCGCATCGAGTCAGACGGATTGCGAAGTACACGATGCCGGACATTCTGGAACTGCGTTATGGAACGACGGCGCGCATCCTCGCCACGATCGTGGTCGTGATTTCCTACACGACCATCGCGGCGTATCAATTTCGTGGCGGCGGCCGACTGCTGAACCTTGTCGCAGGAATTGACATCGCGCAAGGGGCTCTCATCACGATGGCATTCTGCGTTGTCTACACTGCGGTCGCGGGCATGCTGTCAGTGGCGTACCTGGACCTTGGCAATGGCATCGCGATGCTGTTCGGCGTCGGATTAGCTGCCGCTTACATCGTGATGCAACAGGGTGGCCTCGGGGCGGCCCTTGATGGCCTGCGGCCCGATCAAGTCGCCCTTTTTGGAACGCTTGACCCCTGGCGCGACGTCGGTGCCCTGTTTTTACCCACCATGTTGCTGTTGATGGGCGAGGCGAACATGTATCAGAAGTTTTTCTCGGCCAAGGACGAGCGGGCCGCACGGCTGTCGGTGATCGGGTGGATCGTCGGAACGATCGTCGTCGAAACGCTGATCGTCAGCGTCGGTGTCTTTGGCAGTGCGGCGATCCCCGGTCTGTCAACCGCCGACTCGGAGGGCATCGTCATCCGCGCCGCCGCGACGCTGATGCCGTTCACCCTTGGGGCGCTTCTGCTGTGCGGTGCGACGGCAATCATCGTCTCCACGGCGAACAGTTTTCTGCTAACTCCTGCCACCGCGCTGGTGAGCGACGTCTACAAGAAGAGCATCAACAGGAACGCGACCGATCGGCAGGTGTTGCTCTATACGCGACTGATGGTCGTCGCGCTTGGTCTCCTCGGTTTCTTCGCGTTGCGATTTTTCACCACGATTCTGGAAATGGCTCTCTGGGCCTATACGATGTACGGCGCTGCCATCACGCCAGCCCTGCTTGCCGTATTCCTGTGGCCTCGCGTAACGCGCGCCGGAGGCGTTGCGTCGATTCTGGTAGGCATGATCACGACGCTGGGCTGGGAAATCTACGCGCGGAACACGGGCGGCTATCCGTACGATCTAGCAACGGTGTATCCGGCGATCGCGCTCTCGCTGGTTGCCCTTGTGGGGGTAAGTCTCGCCACGCCGCCGCCTACGGCAAGCGAGGTGGCGGCCGTTTCTTAGTCAGCGGTCGCGAATAAAGAACATCCGCGGAAGGGCGGAACAGCGGAAAGCGGCACCACCGACGCGCGGTGCCTAGTGACGCCGCGGGCCGCACCGCCGGCCATCGGCCGGCGGTGGCAAGGGATCAGGAGGGACAGAGATAAGAGGCATCAAGCAAGAACCGGAGCCTCTTATCTCTGTCCCTCCTGATCCCTTGCCAAGCGGGCAATGCCCGTTGCGGCCCGCTCGGTTCCGCCTTTCCGCGCCTCCGCGGATGACTTGCTTCACCGTGCGTCGCCTGCATGGTCTCGCCTCTCTCTCTCTCTCTCTCTTTACGGCGCCCGATACGGGCGGCCTTTCTGATAGAGGGCCAGACGCTCGCGCACCGCTTGTGCGAACGCCTCGTCGCGGGTGAGAGCAAGGGCGCGTTCCGCGGCCGTCGTGGCGCGATCGAACATGCCAGCCGCGGCGTAGGCCGCGGCGAGCGCGTCGAGGACCTGCGGATCGCCATGGCTCGTCAATTGCGCGGCACGCTCTCCGGCACGCACCGCTTCCTGTGCCTCGACGGGCCCGCTTGCGGCTGCAGTCGCCAGATGCCACGCAAGATTGCGGTGGCCCTGGACGTTGGCGGCATCCAGTCGCACTGTTTCGCGGAAGTGCGCGATCGCTTCGTCGCCCCGGCCCTGAACCTGCAGCACGCTGCCAAGATTGTTGTGCGCGGCGGCGTAATCGGGATCGAGCGAGAGTGCCCGACGATACGCGCGAGAGGCTTCTTCGAGCTGCCCTGCCACTGACAGCGCCGTCCCGAGGTTGAACTGTGCAGCGGCGACGCGTGGTTTGAGTGCAGCCGATGCACGAAAGTGCTTGACGGCATCCACGGCGGAGCCGGCTGCCAGATACAGCAGTGCCACATCGTCGTGCAGCTCCGCATCGTTGGGTGTAACGCTCAGCATCGTTTCGTACCCGACGATGTCCTCAGCCGTCATCTTCCGATGAATCTCTGTATTCAACAGCGCTCGGTCAGCGTCGCGCCTGGTGGTGAATTGAAACCACAGGTCTCCCATTTCGTCGAACGAACGCTGGCCCCAATGCACACGTTGAGGAGGCTGTTGAGGATTGCGGGGGTTGCCCGTGGAGTTGTCATAGACGTATCGCATCGACACCCGTGTGCCTTTGGGCAGCGGTATCGGGGTCTGGTAGCGGTAAACGTGTTGCCAGCGGAAGTCCCACTCACTGATGTTGATCAACGACTTGATGCCACCGTCGGGCAAGGTGGCCAGGCCCGTCGCGGTTCGAAGCCGGTAGTGTGCGTGCGGCTGCACCGCGTGCAAGTCAGCATCTACCGGAAGCACATACGAATCAGTCACCATGTAGTGGGCATCGCCCGCGGCAATATCGATTCCTTGCGAGCCCAGGCGGACGATCGTCGGCGTTTGTGTGGGCCGCTCCTTCCCGAAGAAGAAGCCGACCGTCGGCCGCACGGCTTCCACGGCGCCGCTTGGCTGCATGTGGAGTTGCACGACGAGGTCCGTGCCTGGATCCAGCTGCCACGCCATCGCCCCCGGGACAAGTGGTGCAATCTGACCAGGTGTCCACCCGAGAAAGTGCCCATCCGGATACACCGCAGATCGCGCCATCAGGCCGTCATAGCCGGGCGCGGGATCGCGGGCATCGAGCTCGCGCGAGGCCGCCGTGTGATCGAGCCGGATGTTCGCGTGGTGAACTACGCGCCCGTTGCCCGGATGAAACTCGATTCCCGTGACGTATTTCGTCGTGTCAGTTGGCAAGCGGATCACGAAGATGCGAAAAACATCGGTGGACTCCGCCTGCAGTCGATACGCTTCGGGAATTGTGACGACGAGATCCGGTGTGCCAAGCTGCCACCCGTCGGTAAAGCGAGGGGTGGGTGGCGCATCTCGCGGGTCGCCTTCAAGCGCCCCTTCATTCGCCCAGCGCCGAAAAAGCGCCACTTCCTGGTCGTTCAATCGCTTTTGCCCGACGAAGTCGCCAGCCGCTGAGTCGGCTTTCCATGGCGGCATGAACCGGCTCTCGGTGACCGCCGCAATCTGCGACGCGCGTTGCCGTACCTCCGCGTAGGTCAGCAGGCTGAACGGCGCCGCGCCGCCGGGGCGGTGACACGCCGCACATTTGTCAAACACCAGCGGCGCGATCTCTTTGGAAAATGTGACAGGACGGAAGTCCGCGATGATACATCCGACGGCCCGCGTTTCTCGTGTGGGGACTGGCCGGTTGCTGACGCGCGCCTCGAGAGCGTCCTCGAGGTCGTGCGCGGTCGGCGTGGGACGCTCAACACCAAAGTCCACGTAACGGTCGTCGATTCGCCCGCGATACAGCGCTCGCCCCTTGCGATCGACGACGACGCTTTCCGGCGTCACCGTGGCGCCGAGCTGCCTCACGAGCGCATGATCAGGGTCACGAACGGGCGGCATCGGATACCCGAATCGTTTGGCGTGCTCGCGAATCGTGGCGGGTGGCTCCGACGGGTTGACATACACCAGCCAGAACGCCACCCCGCGTGGCGAAAAGCTCTCGAACAGTCGCCGAATCTCGGGGGCGTAACGGTTTGCGATGGGGCAATCGGTCGTGGTGAAGAGAAACACCGTGGTGTGGACGCTTGCTACAGTGTCAAGCGGATCGATGCGACGACCGTCGAGATCGACGACGCGAAGGTCGCTCCCAACCGATGGACCGGCGGCAGCCGCCAGGAAGACGCTGGCGAGGACAGCGACCCGCGCGGAGCGAATGACCTGCCCCATACGCCCCATGCTATACAAACTCACGAGTGTCGGGACACCAGCCCATGACGCGCCGCCGGAATCCCCGGGCCCTCCGCACCGACCCTTGGCTGAAGGGACCGGTTGCGATCTTCCTCGCGGCGCTCGCCATTCGTCTCCTGCATGTCTGGCAAATGCGCGACACGCTGTATCTCACGGTCTTGATGGGAGACTCGCGCGGCTACGACCAGTGGGCCCTGCAGATTGCGGGAGGCGAGTGGCTCGGGAGCGAGGTGTTCTATCAGGCCCCGCTCTATCCGTACTTTCTCGGCTTCCTCTATGCCATCTTCGGCCGGGACCTTTTCGTCGTCCGCATCATTCAGGCTGTGCTGGGCGCGGTATCGTGCGGCGCGCTGGGCTACGCTGCGTCTCAACTCATCTCGCGTAACGCCGGGATCGTGGCCGGCCTGATGTTGGCCCTCTACCCGCCGGCAATCTTCTTCGACGGCTTGATTCAGAAGTCTGTTCTCGATGCGCTCTTTGTCTGTATTGCACTGGCGCTGATCGGACGCATTGTGGCGGCCGGGGACCACTCGCGAAGGTGGCTGTTGCTCGGCGTCACGATGGGCGCGTTGAGCCTCACGCGAGAGAACGCGGTCGCACTGGTTGCGTGCATTGTCGTCTGGGCCATGGTGCGTCAGAGGAAACAGCGCATACGCTATGCCCCGGCGATCCTGTTCGCCACGGGTCTTGCGGTGATCTTGCTGCCTGTCGCCGTGCGGAACTACGCGGTCGGCGGCGGGTTTTATCTCACGACCTCGCAGTTTGGTTCGAACCTGTTCATCGGCAACAACGAGCGTGCCGATGGCAGCTACATGGCGTTGCGTCCGGGTCGTGGGTCGCCGGAGTACGAGCGACTCGACGCCACCGCGCTCGCCGAGGACGCCCTCGGCAGACGTTTGACACCGTCGGAGGTGTCGGGCTACTGGACCGATCGCACGCTGGCGTTCATCGGCTCCGATCCAGCCGCCTGGCTGAGGCTGATGGCACGCAAGGTGAGGCTGCTGTTGAGCGCCTCCGAGATAATCGACACCGAGAGCCTCGAAAGCCATGCCGAGTACCTCCTGGCCGCTTCGTCTCATCGCCCTCTGGAACTTCGGTGTCCTGCTGGCGTTGGCGGTTGTCGGCCTCGCCGTTCTGTGGCCACTGAGAAAGAGATTGTTGATTGTCTTCGCGATGGCGGCGGTTTACGCACTGAGCGTAATCGTGTTCTTTGTCGTCGCGCGGTATCGCCATCCGCTCGTGCCCTTCATCATGATCGTCGCGGCGGGCGGTGCAGCTGGCCTCCGATCGTTTGTCCGCACCGCCCCGCGACCCAAACTGCTCGCCACCGTGACGGCTGCGGGCGCGATGGCTGTCTGCGCCTTCTGGCCGCTCGACACCGTCGAAGCGCGACGCGCGATCACCGAAAACAATCTCGGAACCGCCCTTCAGGAAAGTGGCCGTGTCGAGGAAGCCATCAATCGATACGAGCGTGCGCTGGCGTTCGATGCGCGCTATTCACCGGCCCTCAACAACCTCGGGACCGCTCTCCGCCTGGCCGGGCGGGTGGACGAAGCCGTGGGCGTCTACGGCCGGGCGCTCGAGCAAAACCGCGACTGGCCGTCCGTTCATCTCAACCTGGGGAACGCGCTGGTGACGCAGGGTCGGCTACGCGAGGCCATCGCATCGTTTCGGCGGGCGCAGTCGATCGAGGACTCCCCGCACACTCGCGACGCCCTGGCCAACGCGTTGTATGACTATGGCACCGCGGCGCTCGAGTCAGGAGCAATGGCGGATGCCGCTGCCGCTTTCCGCGAATCGCTCGACTTGAAACCCGGTTCCGCCGAGGCGCACAACAATCTGGGAATTGCGCTCGCCTCACAAGGCCGGATCGCTGATGCCGTGAAGCACTGGCAAGAAGCGATTCGAATCAAGCCAGGCTTCGCCGACGCGCAGCAGAACCTCGAACGGGCAACGGAGAGGCGTTGATGATGGTCCACGGTCCACGGCCTACGGTAAGAAGCTTGTGACCGTGGACTGCAGGCCGTGGACCGTGGGCTGTTTTCCTACCACTTCATCTGAACACCGAGTCGAATCATCCGCCCCTGGAGGACGCTCGCCGGCAGGTTGTACGCGGCAGTGTCGTACCGTGTCGAGCGGACCGCAGTAAACGTGTTCGCGTTGAACACGTTGAAGATGTCGACCTGGCCTTGGAGACGCGTGCTCTGCCCGAGACCAAACCACTTGGCAAAGCTCAGGTCGAGCTGCCGCATGCGCGGCAGGAACTCAGTCCCAGGCGCGACGAGCGGTACCTCCAGCGACGCTGAGGCCAGTCGCGCGTCCGCATTCGGAAAGACGAGCTGGCCCGCCGGGCACGGAGCGGGACAGTTGGTTGGATATCTAGTGGCGTTGGTCAGGAACCAGTTCGTGCCGACCGGGCTGCCCGTGTCGCCATACCCGGGACCGCTGATCTTGTTGCCGGTCGTCGTCGTTAGTCCTAGTGGCCGACCCGCGAGATCCTGCCACGTGGCGCTGATGGAGATCCCCCACTTCAACGGGTATGTGCCCGAGAGCTTCAGCGCCTGACGGTAGGGGATGTCGTTCTGCGCGTCGTCGCAATAGAGCAGCAGAACCGGATCGTCGGGCTCGTCACAGATGTTCCGCATATTCCGCTCGGTGACGTACCCGCCGAAGAGCATCGCGCCTCCCGGGAAACGTGTGTTGATCCCGACATCGTAGGCGTCGTAGACGTGGCTGCGGTCGTTCGAGTTCGTGTCGAAGTTTTCAACTCGAGGCAGCGCCGCCGGCAACACATCATGGATGGTGAATGGCTGACCCGTGATTGGGTGGAAGACGTTGTACGCCCGGTAGTCGTTCATCGTCCGCAGGAGGTTATCGGTGACCCGCAGGTTATGGAACGATCGGCGATACCAGTTGGCGCTCACCGAGATGCGCGGCACCAGCTCGTGCTGAATGCCAGCTGTCGTTTCGAGGTTGTACACGCGCTTGAAGTCCGGATCGACCGTGTTCAGTCGAGGCGTGCCGAACGTTGTCGGCAACTGCCCGAAGTTGATTTCGCAGCCCGCCGTCAGGAACTGACAGCCTCGCTCGCCCTGCGCGATGTCGTCGCTGTTGAGGTCCGTCCACGACAGATCCTGCGTGAGCGCTTGGAGCGGGTTGTACCGATTGGCGAAGAACGTGGTCCGCGATTCGTTGTAGCGGTTGAAGCCAAACTTGAGCGCCGTCTTGGCATTGCCGAACAGGTCGTAGATGACGCCAAACCGCGGCGCGAAGTCCTTCCAGGTCGGCATCGGAATGGCGTCGAACCGCCGCTCACCGACGAAGCGCCCGGCCGGAGAGAACTGCTCGGCGACCTCGTGGTTGAGATACTCCCAGCGAATCCCGTAGTTGAGCGTCAGCCGATTGAGCGACCAGGAGTCCTGGGCGTAGATGCCAACATCCGCGTTCAGCCGGTCCATGTAGCGGAGCGGGGTGTTGTAGACGCGGACAAGCGACGGCGCGCCGTTGGTGTAGCGCTGCTGCAGATCCGCGTTCGAGTCCCGCGTGTTCTCATACGGGCCCCAGTTGTACTGGAAGCCTGCCTTGATGTTGTGGGACCCCGTGACGTAGGACGCGGACGCTGCAATGTTGTAGCGATCCGGGTAGCGGCCGCCCTGCCCGTTGCCGATCCCGCCCCAGAGCGTCGAGCGGTTGATATCGAAGCGGCTTGCGCCAGCGTACCAGCCTGGCGTCCCGCGCTCCTGGTTGATGCCGTCCTGGTTCACGATGACGTACTGCTCGTAATTCATCGAGAAACCCGCTTCCAGAAGGAGCTGGCTGCTCAGAGTGTTAGTCCATTTGAGCACCGCGTCGTTGTAGAGCGGCGAGGTCCAGATCTGTGACGCCGTCAGCGAGTCGGTCACGTTGCCCGTCGTGAATCCGTGGCCACGGAACTTGTCGATCTCATCGAAGTAGGCACTGATTTTGTTGCGCGGGCTCGCTTGCCATGTCAGACGCACCACGGCGCTCTTGATTTGCTGATCGTCGATCCCCTGCGCGCAGGCAATGGCTCCGGTCGAGCACTGGTGCACGTTGGCCCCGCTCGGTACGTCGAACGTCCCCGTTTTCCCTTCGTGCACTCCCCAATGGCGCGCCGAGCCGTAGAACCAGAGCTTGTCCCGGAAGATCGGGCCGCCTATCCCGAAGTTGAAGTCCCAGATCTTGTCCACCTTATCGACAGTGTTCAGTCCAAGTGCCTGCAGGTCGGCATCGAGATTGTTCGACTGCCACCGCCCGTCGTTCCAGGCGCCGAAGAACGATCCGTGGAATTCGTTGCCGCCGTCACGCGGGACGATGTTGACCCTCACGCCGCCCGGCGACACGTCGGCGCCGGCCCCGGCGGTCTGGTACGTCATCTCCTGGATGAAAGCGTTATTGACGTACTGCTGCACGGCGCCGTCGCCATCGAGCCCGTTGATCATCATCCCATCGACCTGGACGATGTTGTTGGCCGAGGTCAGGCCGCGCGTGGACATGTAGGTCTGCTGCATCGCCCGGGATCCGCCTACATCTGGCTGGTTGAGTTGAACGCCTGGCACGAGCTGCGCCATCGAGAAAATGCTCCGGCCGGTGGGGAGCGCGTCGAGCGCGGCGCGGTCGAGAACCTGCACGCGAGCGGTAGTGGAGACGTCTACCACCGGTGACTCACCCGTCACGGTGACCGTCTCCTCGAGGATGCCAACACGCATCTCGGCGTTAATCGTGGCGGTGAAGTCTGTGGGGAGTTCGAGGCCCTCGCGGACAAACGCGTTGAATCCCGCCAGCGTGAACCTCACGGAGTACACACCCGGACGCAGATCCACGATCGTGAACTGGCCTTGGTCGTTCGTCGTCACCGTGCGCACCTTTTCGATCAGGACTGGGCTCGAGGCCTCGACGGTCACGCCAGGTAACACCGCCCCGGAAGTGTCTTTGACGATGCCTGCGATGGCGCTCTGCGCGTGCGTGGTGGCTGGAATGCCCAGGAGGGCTACGAGAACGACAAATAGCGAAACCGCATGTCGCTTGATCATGTTCGGCTCCTCTGAAAGACAACAAACCCGTTCGGTCAGAGCGAAGACAACAGCGCCGGGCTCAGGCCGCGGGCCGATCTAAACCGCGCGAGACGATCCGACAAAAAGAGAGCCTTAAACGGGAATGTACGAGGTCGGCGACGAGGCTACGCCCGACCCCCGGCGACAGTCAAGAGGAATGTCTTTAATTGTCTCGCGCAGAAGGGCTTCGGAACCTTTCGATGAGCGGATTCGATGGTGACAGGGCCGTGTCGATTCCGCTACACTAATGGCCCCGGACTAGGGAGAAAGTCCGCACCTCTACCAATACCCGTGAAGGGAGACAGAGTGATGGCGCACGCAGAGTTCCGCGGGTTGTTGCGGTTGGGAGCGATGGCAAGTTCCGTTGTCGCCTTTCCGATACTTGCCGCTGCTCAGTCCGCGACGCCGACTCCGACATTCACCAAGGATGTCGCGAGCATCTTCCAGGAAAAGTGTGAGTCCTGTCACCGGCCCGACTCGATCGCGCCGATGTCTCTTGTCACCTACGAAGAGGCTCGGCCGTGGGCGCGGTCCATCAAGAATCGTGTCGCGGCCCGCCAGATGCCGCCCTGGCACATCGACAAGACAATCGGCATCCAGGATTTTCAGAACGATCGGTCGCTGAGCGATTCGCAGATCGACACCATCGTGCGATGGGTCGAGGGTGGCGCACCGAAGGGTGACCCGAAAGACATGCCCCCACCGGTGAAATGGGCCGACGAAAACGTGTGGAATTTCGCGCCGCTATTTGGCGGTCCGCCGGATCTCATCATCAAGTCGCCGCCATATACGCAACGGGCGCTGTCGCAGGATGCCTGGTACAAGCCCGTCGTCCCGACCGGCCTCACCGAGCCCCGTTGGGTGCGCGCTATCGAAATTCGCCCGTCCACGGTGAAAGGCCGCAGGATCACGCACCACGCGCTGGCACGCCTGCAGCAATCAGAAAACGGAAATGACGAGTTGCAGCGGTCGTCGGCTCCAGGGCCGGGCGACGAGCCGGGGCCCGGCCTCTTCATGGAATGGGCTGTCGGCAAGCAGGGTGAAATCATGCGGCCGAACTCGGGCAAGCTGATGCTCCCTGGATCGAAGATTGTCTGGGATATTCACTATTCCGCAGTGGGCGAGGACATCACCGATTCGGTCGAGCTCGGCATCTACTTCTACCCGAAAGGCCAGGACCCGAAGTATCGCCAGGCCCTCGCCCTCTTCAGCGGCATTACCGGAGGCAACCGCAGCCTCGACATTCCGCCGAACACTGTGTACGTCGGCACCAACTTCCACGTGATGCGCAAGGCCGGGCGCGTCGAGAACTTCCAGCCGCACATGCACCTGCGTGGCAAGGCCATGTCGATCGAAGCGATTCTGCCGACTGGTCAGACGCAGATGCTCAGCATGGTGAGTGAGTTCAGTTTCAATTGGCACAACAACTACGTCTTTACGGACGACGCTGCCCCGTTGCTGCCGAAGGGAACCATTCTGAAGATCACGTCGTGGCACGACAACACGGCGGCCAACAAGAACAATCCTGACCCGAATCAGTGGGTGGGCTGGGGCGACCGCACTGTCGACGAGATGGCGCACGCGTGGGTCAACATCACCTACATGGAAGACGAGGATTTCAAGGCCGAGGTCGAGAAACGCAAGCAGAAGTCATCGGCGACCACGACCATCCAGCAGCAACGGTAGAACGTATCGAAAGGGCGCCGCGCGCAAGTGCGGCGCCTTTTTTTGTGTACAGTCTTGTGTACTTATCCTTGGAGCTATCGGATGCGGAGAGAGCGAATCCTTCCCAGCTTGGGCGTTGTGTTGGCCGTCGTCAGCTGGCTAACGACCTCATCGTCCGCCGGCCAGTTGCCTCTTCAGCCCGCGCGCGATTCCGGCCAGAGCGTGACGCCGGCGTTTGAGGGCTGGTACCCGAACCCGGATGGCAGCCATACACTGCTCATCGGGTACTTCAATCGGAACGTCAAGGAGACGCTGGATATCCCGGTTGGGCCGAACAATCGCATCGAACCAGGCGGGGCCTGACTATGGCCAACCGACGCATTTCCTGCCTCGCCGGCAATGGGGTGTGTTCACGATCAAAGTTCCAAAAGAATTCGGCGATAAGCGGCTTACCTGGACGATCGTGGCTAATGGCCAGACGACATCCGTGCCGGTCGGCGTGATCAAGGGCTATCAAGTCGAGCCGTTCAAGGAAGTGGCCCAGGGGAATGAGCCACCGAAGATTCAGTTTGACCCGAAGGGCCCAACCCTCTCCGGCCCACCGGTGGGAGTTGCGGCCACGCTCACGGCCGTCGCCGGACAGCCGCTCACGCTCAACGCCATCGCGACTGACGGGGCGGAGAACGATCCGGATCTCAATCCGATTCAACTCAAGCTGCCGCCCATTGCGGTGGTGTGGACCAAACATCGCGGCCCTGGCGACGTGACATTTGGCAATGCGAAGCCCCCGGTCGAGAAGGACGGCAGCGTGACGACCACGGCGACGTTTGCCGTGCCCGGTGAATACATTCTCCGCGCGCAAGTCAATGATCGGTCCGGCGACGGCGGCGGCGGATTCCAGTGCTGCTGGACCAACGCGCACGTGAAAGTCACGGTCAGCGGCAACGCTCCGACGAAATGAGCCCTCCCTCGGTTTGGTGACTTCCCATCTGCGCGCGGTCGCTCACGCGTTAGGGGGAGCGCGATGACGGACAAGCGCGGTCTCCTCGCGCGACCACAAGAGCTGCGGAATGTCGTGATCGAGCTTGGCTGCGGTCCGACGAAGCGTTATGCCGACTCGATTGGCGTGGACGTCATCGACAGCGACGCCGTGGATCTGCTGGGCGACGCCATCGAGGTGCAGCGCGCCTTGCCGGAAGGGAGTGCCCGACTCGTCACATCGTCGCATTTTCTGGAGCATGTGCAGGATCCGGGCGCGATGCTCGACGAGATGAACCGCCTGCTCGCGCCGGGAGGCGAAATCGAGATCATCGTCCCGCACTTCGCGAATCCCTACTATCATTCGGATCCAACCCATGCCAGTGGGGTTGGTTTCGGCCTCTACACGATGTCGTACTATGCACGTGATTCGAATTTTCGGCGCAAGGTGCCAGGGTATGTCCGCCGGGAGCATCTCACGCTGAAGCGTGTGGATCTCGGCTTCAAGTCGTCCGTGCCGTTCTACGGCCGCCACGCAATCAAGCGCCTCGTGGGCCCCCTCTTCAATTCCTGCCGATACATGCAGGAGCTCTGGGAAGAAAACTTCTGTTATCTGTTTCCGTGCTATGAGATCCGTTACGTGCTGGGTCGCACGACGGACTCCGCGCCATTGCCGCAGTGAATGACCAACGACCTTCGCGTACTCGCGCTCGCGCCTCATCCTGAGCTGGCTGCCCCGACCCGTTATCGCATCCTGCAGTTTGTTCCGCTGCTTGCCCAAGAGGGCATAGCCGTCGATGTACACCCGTTTCTTAGCAACCGTGTCTTCGTGGGGCTTCATAACAAAAACCACATCGTGACCTCCGCGGCAGGCGTCCTCGCCGGCCTCGCCCATCGGATCCGCGACGTCCTGCAGCTCGGACGCTACGACCTGGTATTCGTGCAGCGTGAGGCGGCCTTGATTGGACCGCCATTGGTCGAATGGTTCGCCCATCGGCGGTTGCCTCTGGTGCTCGATCTCGACGACGCGACGTATCTCGACCGCCCCAGCGAAGTCTATGGGGGACTGCTCAGCGCGATGAAATGGCGTGGTAAGACCAATCACCTGATTCGTTGGTCCGACCACGTCATTTGCGGTAACCCCTGGATCGCGTCCTACATTGCCCGCTGCCAAATCCCGACGACGGTCGTCCCGACCATCACAGACGTCAATCGATTCAAACCGCGTCTGACGCGTCAGGACGGAGAGCTCGTGCTCGGGTGGATCGGCTCCCACTCGACCTTCTCCTATTTCTGCACGTTACTGCCAGTTCTGCGCCGGCTTGCCGCCTCGCATCGCTTTCGCGTGCGCGTCATCGGGGCGGGGCCGACGGAGGCACCGATCGAAGGGCTCGATGCAGAAATGCTGCCGTGGACGCTCGATCGCGAGCTCGCCGATCTGCAGTCATTCGACGTCGCGGTATATCCAATCGTGGCCGAGGAGTGGGCGAAAGGGAAATCGGGATTCAAGGCTATCCAGTACCTCTCATGCGGAATCCCGTACGTCGCCTCACCGGTGGGTGTCGTCGCGCAAATAGGCGTGCCAGGCACGACGCACTTCGAGGCACGGAACGACGATGAGTGGTTCAGTGCCCTCTCCGCGCTGCTGACCAACGCAGCAGTACGAAGCGAGATGGGGCAAAGAGGCCGTGAATATGCGGTTGCACACTATTCCATGCAGCGAACCGCCGCCACTCTAGCGGATGTGTTGCGCACAACAGCGACACGACGCGGCACGACGAACGGAGAAGGCATGACTAAAGAATAGAGAACGCATTGCGTCCTTCGATCCTCACAAAGGTACAATCGTAGACGCATGTCCGTCGTGCTCGTGTCAACGTATGATCTCGGACGTCAGCCATTCGGCCTCGCCTCGCCGGCGGCCTGGTTGCGGCGCGCGGGTATCGAAGTTGTCACTGCGGATCTTTCGCGCGAGAAGCTCGACGATGCCGCTCTCCAACGTGCCGCCCTGATCGCTTTCTACCTGCCCATGCACACGGCCACTCGACTCGCGGTTCGAGTGATCGATCGCGTGCGCGCAGTCCATCCGTCGATCACTATTGCCGCCTACGGCTTGTACGCACCGCTGAGTGAAACGCTCCTGCGCGAGCACGGTGTCTCGGCTGTGCTGGGTCCTGAAGCTGAAGAGGAACTGGTCAGGCTCGCGCGTAGCCTGGTCGTCGGATCGGCAGATCCCGCGGTCGTGAGATCGCCAGATCGTCAGATTCCCCGGCTGTCGTTCATCACACCCGATCGAACGTCGCTGCCCGCCCTGGCAGGATATGCGGCACTGCAGATGCCAGACGGTACGCAGCGACTGGCTGGCGCGACCGATGCGACCCGAGGCTGCAAGCACCGTTGCCGCCATTGCCCGATTGTGCCTATCTACGACGGTCACTTCCGGGTCGTCCCGGTCGAGGTCGTGCTGGCGGACATCGGGCAGCAGGTCGCGGCCGGCGCCGAGCACATCACATTCGGAGATCCGGACTTTTTTAACGGGCCCACGCATGCGTGTCGTATCGTGGAACAGCTGCACGCACGTCATCCGCACGTCACGTACGATGTGACGATCAAGATTGAGCATGTGCTCAAACACCGAGCCCTGTTACCGGTCTTGTCGCAGACAGGATGCCTGTTTCTGACAAGCGCCGCCGAAGCTGTTGACGACGAGGTGCTGGCGAAGCTGGAGAAGGGCCACACGCGCGCGGATTTCGTCAGCGCGGTGTCGCTGTGCCGCGACGCTGGCGTCTCGCTCGTGCCGACCTTTGTCGCGTTCACGCCGTGGACAAGCGTGGCTGGCTTTGCGGACCTGCTCGACACCGTGGCGGAGCTCGATCTTGTCGAGCATGTTGCGCCAGTGCAGTGGGGCCTTCGGTTGCTCGTCACCGAAGGCTCGCGGCTGCTGGAGCTCGATGACATTCGCGCACGCGTTCGCGCCTTCGATCCAGTCACGCTGACCTATCCGTGGCGACACGACGACCCGGCCGTTGATGCGCTCCAGGCGGAGATCATGCGGATGGTCAGTTCTCGGTTGACCTGGTCGCGTAGCGAGGTGTTTGAGGTCGTCCGGAAGATGACCGGGCTACCGTCTGTCGACGTTGCGCCTCCGCGATCGACCGTCCCGTATCTCAATGAGCCCTGGTTCTGTTGAGCAGAGCCCAATGCAGAGCAGGTGGCTCTGGTCTAATCGGGTGCGACGGGTGCGACGGGTGCGACGGGTGCGATAGGTGCGACAGGTGCGACAGGTGCGATGCGGGTCGATATGAGGCGTGTTTTACTTCTGGCAACGACGACGGGATATCAGACGCGGATGTTTGGTGAGGCGGCCGAACGACTCGGTGTCAAGCTGCTGTTTGCCACCGACCGATGCGATCAGATCGACGATCCGTGGTGTGACGGCGCAATTCCGGTTCGATTCCATGAGGAAGCGGTGGCTGTTGGCGCCATCGTTGATGCCTCTCGTGCGACGCCCTTCCAGGGGATCGTCGCAGTTGGCGATCGCCCCACTGTAGTAGCCGCGAAAGTGGCTCGGGAACTGGGTCTGCTGGGGCATCCGCCGCACGCAGCCACCGCCGCGCGTGACAAACGGTTGATGCGCGAGCAGTTCCGGAGCGCTGGGCTTCTCGTACCGTGGTTTCGCGTGGTCCCTCGCACGGCCAATCCCAGTGAGATAGCGCCGGAGCTTTCGTGGCCCGTTGTCGTCAAGCCCGCCGTGTTGTCCGGCAGTCGCGGGGTGATTCGTGCCAACCTCGCGCCCGAGTTCATCGAGGCCTTTGCACGGGTTCAGCGTTTACTCTCCGCGACAGACATCCGAGCGATGCAGGATCCTGCTGCCGACGAGATCCTCATTGAACAGTTCATCGACGGATCCGAGTACGCACTCGAAGGAATGCTCGAGCAAGGCGGGCTGCATACCCTGGCTATTTTCGACAAGCCCGATCCTCTCGACGGGCCATTCTTCGAAGAGACGCTGTATGTGACCCCGTCACGCGCGCCCGCGTCCGTCGTGCAGGCCATTGAGGCGAGTGTCGCGGCCGCTGTTCGCGCGCTGGGGCTGTGGCACGGCCCAATCCATGCCGAGTGTCGAGTCAATGCTCGAGGCGTGTTCGTGCTCGAAGTTGCTGCGCGGCCGATCGGCGGATTGTGTGCGCAGGCCTTACGCTTCAGCAGGGATGATGGTTCCAGCATTGCCCTAGAGGAACTGCTTCTTCGCCACGCACTGGGCGAGCGCCTCGCCGGGTGGCAGCGAGGGCCGGGCGCCTCCGGGGTGATGATGATCCCCATTCCCGTCGAAGGCATCTATCGTCGCGTGGCTGGCGTCGAGGATGCATTGCGCGTTCGCGGGGTCGATGATGTTCGCATTACCGCCAAGCCCGACCAGCGACTGGTCCCGTTGCCTGAAGGCGCAAGCTATTTGGGGTTCATCTTTGCGAGCGCCAGGCGGGCGGAGGGCGTGGAACGTGCGCTGCGCGAAGCGCACCAGCGATTGTCATTCGTGATCGATCGCGCAATTGCGGTGACTGCGTCGCGTTCGTAGCGCGCCTCAGACCGGTCGCTTACGATTTGGCTTGCTGCGGGACATAGCCAGGCGGCAGTGCGGCGCCCTCACCGAAGAAAAACTCCTCCATGTGCTTGAGAATGACTTCCTGGGCCTCTTTCTGCCAAGGCATCAGCCGATACTCGTTGAGGATCATTTTCTGTCGCTCTTCCCAGAGCTTCCAGGCCTGGGCCGAGACCTGCTCGTAGATCCGTTGGCCAATCTCGCCAGGCCACGGCGGCGCATCGAGGCCAGGCAGCTCCTTTTGAAACTTCACGCAAAACACTTTGCGTCCGCTTTGATTGCCAGCCGCTTCGGGGCCGAGGCCCGGAGGCCCCCCGCACATACTCATGACGCCATTCTAACCGCTTTGGCGCTCGGTGACCCAAGGCTGGCGGCTTTGATGCCGGACTCCCGGTAAACTGATCGCGGTTTCACATTTGGACGCGATTCCTACACTCGTCGAGTCTCGTCTGGCGTTTCGACGACTGGCCCCCAGCCTGATGGTCATCATCGGCCGCGGCAGCACCGGAGCGTTCCCCGTCGTAGCTGCGGCGTTGACGTCACGAGCTCACGGGCTCGAAGTCATGGGAGAGCTCGCAACGGCGCTCATGCTGGCGTATGCGACGGCAGAGGTTGCCGACATCTTCAGTCAGCGACACGTTCCGCGCCTGGTCGGATTGCAGACACGCGAGGCGCTCTCAGACAGGTTGGCGGCGTACAACGCACTGCGCTTTGTTGTGTTGGGAGTCGGCCTGTGTCTGAGCCTCGCCGCCCTGAACGTCGCGTTGCCCGCAACTCCGTCTTGGACGTATGCGGTCCTCGGCACAGCCGTGTGGAGCACGATGACCAACATGCAATACGCGCTGGCTCTCGCCGCGGATGACTACTTGACGATAGGGATCGGTCCCGCGATCGCGTTGGCGGCGCTGTTCGTAGGAGCCTTTGCCCTGGGCGAAGCATTGCCCTACCGAAATGTGTGGACGCTTGCGCTCGCGCTCAATGTGAGTCGCCTCATCGAACTTGCCTGGGTTCGTCGCCGGCAATCGTCACCAGGCGTGCGATTCGAGCGGCAGGCACTCGCCGCAGAATGGCAGGCGACGCGATTCTTGCTGGGACAGATGATGCTGTCCGCCGCTCACGTGCGACTGGTAGTCCCACTGGTCGCCCTGTTGGCGGGCGCTGCGGCCGCCGGTGCATTTTCCATCGGATTGAGCGTGTTGGCTGTCGTCTCGATGTCGGCGGTGGCGATCACCGTGCCTGCGTACCGGCACGCGACTGTGGCAGGACCACCCGCGGACCTTGCAGAAGCCTGGCGCCGGACCCGCCCCGACTTTTTTCTGAGCCTGGTTGTGACCGTCGGGCTGACGTTCATGTTGTTGACCATCACGCCATGGCTGGTCACGCTTGCCTTCGACGTCAGCGATCGCTCCGTCCACTCCGTGGTCCGCCTGATTGTCCTGAGTGGTTTGTTCGAAGGGCTCGCGCTCTTCGCGGTCCTTTGGTACCACGCCTGCTTTCGCGACCGCGCGTTGCTCAAGCTGTCGATAGTCGCGGTCATTGGTGGGTGGGTGGCGCTCGTCGTCGGGAATGCGCTCGCAGATGTCTCCGGCATCGCATGGGCGTTTTTCCTGACGCGCGTGGTCGCTGTTCTGCTTTTCTATCAACCCGTGGTAGTTTCGTTGACCGGTTCTGCCAGGCATTCGTCACATTGAATCGGGCGACCACATCGTGAGCCGAACCAAGAGATTCCTCGGCGACGAGATCCGTGCTGCCTATCAGGGTGCAGGCGGGCGTGCCTACTTCGGCGAGTTTGCGCAAGACGAGCACGCCAAAATGGCGATTGCGCGGCAGCGTGCACGGAAGCTTCAGCCGCACGTGCGACCATCCGACTCCGTTCTCGAGTACGGCGTCGGCATGGGCTACAACCTGCGCTTCCTCCGGTGCAGCGAAAAGTGGGGCTTCGATCTCAGCGAGACGTTTCACGAGGACTGTGCTCGTGCAGGCATCACCCTGGTTTACGCCCTTGGCGCACTCGGCGATCGGAAGTTTGATGTCGTGATCTGTCACCACGTACTCGAGCACGTACCCGACCCGGTCGACACTCTCGGAGAGATCGGGTCGCTGCTGGGCCAGGACGGCCAGCTCTTACTGCACGTTCCGTTCGAGACGCGTCGCCGCTACCGCCGCTACTCGACGGGCGATACGGCGCACCACCTCTTCTCCTGGAACGCGCAGACACTGGGCAATCTGCTTCAGGCCACGGGTTTCGACGTGGTGAACGTGCGCGTCCAACCCTTCTCCTACGAGCGTCGTCTCGCTCCGCTCGCCCGGGCTGGGGACGTCGTCTACCGAGGCGGCCTCTGGCTATTACGTCTGCTACGGCCAGAAAACGAGGTTTTCGCGATCGCAAAACGGCGGAGCCCCTGAAGGAAAACGTAAGAAGCCGCACCGTGAGGCTACACTGTAGCGAGGTGAACCCAAACCGTAACTGGAGGTCCCCTGAGGGTGTCAGCGGAGATGCTGATGAGCCCGTTATTCGCTCCTTTGGAGAGCAGTGGCAGCACTTTCGGCACGACGACGCCGCCAACGATGCCGACTTACGTGCGGCCTTCGAGGCGTACTTCTGCATCTTCCCGTGGCGCGAGCTTCCGGATCAGGCTGTTGGCGCCGACATCGGCTGTGGCACCGGCCGCTGGGCGCGTCACGTGGCACCGAGGGTTCACCGTCTTCTTTGCTTCGATCCGAGCGAGGCGATCGAGGTTGCCCGTGAGTCGCTTGCTGTCTTTCCGAACGTCGAGTGCCGGTCCGCGCGTGCCGAAGCGCTGCCGATCGACGACAAGTCACTTGACTTCGCGTACTGCCTCGGCGTGCTTCATCATGTCGATGACACGGTCGGCGCGTTGCGGGCAATTACCACCAAGCTGAAACCCGGCGCTCCGCTCTTGCTTTACCTCTACTACCGCCTCGAGAACCGACCACTGTGGTACCACGCTCTTTGGAGTATCACCAACCCGGTGCGTGTTGTGATGTCCCGCCTTCCTTTCTGGCTGCGCTATCCCCTTTCGCAGATCATCGCTGCCGTCGTGTACTACCCGTTGGCGAGGGCGGCCTGGCTCGGGGAGACCGCAGGGTTGAATGTCACCTCATGGCCTCTGGCCCTTTACAGGAACCTCCGTTTCTACAACATGCGGACGGACGCGCTCGATCGGTTCGGCACGCGAGTCGAGAAGCGGTTCACGCGCGATGAGATCGCCAGCATGATGTCCAGCGCAGGACTATCGGGCATCGAGTTTTCGCCGTCCCCGCCATTCTGGTGCGTTGTTGGGCGACGTGACCTTGTGTGAAGGCGCCCGACCCAAGGTCAAGGCTCCGAACGGACGAAACTGGCGGACGACCGTGGATTCGGGCCCGACAAGGAGTCCTCGGCCCACGATTGACCAGCGAGCAGCGGAGTCCAAAGCCCGCCAGCCCGGAAACGAGTATCCGGCTACCCAAGTTCACCCTCCGCGTATTGATCTACACCATCACCCACCTCGACTGTAGTAAATCCGTTCACTTTGCCCAAATTGCGCCCGCACCGCTCAGTTGCCAATAAAGCATTTGTTTGCATGTATTTACGAAGATGAGATGGAAGGTCGAGGTAGCGGCACATCCCTTGCGAGGAGAACGCGAAGAAGGGAGTTACACCGTGAACGAAACGCGCAAGGAACGTCGAGGATTCGCGTCCATGTCTGCCGAAAAGCAGCGGGATATCGCCAGCAAGGGCGGCCGTGCAGCGCACCAGAAGGGGACCGCACACGAGTGGTCGTCTGACGAAGCTCGCGAAGCGGGCCGGAAGGGTGGCATGGCCAGTCGCGGTGGCCGTGGCAAGTTGCCCGTCGCCTCGCCATCTTCCTCGGTGGTCGAGTCACCGAACCCGATCGATCCGACCGAACCCGCCGCCTAGTCGCGTGGTTCGATCACCGTCAATGATTGCAGGTTGCAGATTGTAATGAGGCTGTTCGCGGTCGCGTGCGTCGGTCACTGAAGGAAACGTCTTCAAACCAATATCGCGACGCACACCCCCAAGATCGTGCACGCTTCAGACAATCTTCAATCTGCAATCATGAGACGACGCGCCCTAGATCACTAGATCATCAGATCACCAGATCGCCAGATCTCACATGGCGATCTTCTCGACCTGCACTCTGGCGTCGTTGAAGCATGCTCCACCGCCAAGGTCGGTCAACGAATCCGGCACGAGAGCGTTCGACGTCAATCCGTTGGCCATGTTTCGCCGCCACACGCCTTTGGGCATCGCGACGGTGCCACTGCGCACCAGCGGCGTCACGCGCGCGGCTATGCGCACCTCGCCCTGTTCGTTGAACATTCGCACCATCTCGCCGTCGTCGATGTCGCGCTCCGCAGCATCAGCCGGGTGAATGTCCAGCCGAATCGTCGGGCGCGGCAATTCGCCCAGCGTGGAGCTGACGGTTCTCTCGCTGGCAGGCGAGATCAGTGCCAGGGGATATTTCTCGGTCGCTGGGTCTGGCTGAAATCCGTAGAGGCCCATCGGCGCCTGTCGATCCAGATCATCGGGAAACAGGTGAACTTTCTGGTCGCACGTGCGCGGCAGCACATCCTGGAACTGCACCGGGCGCCCACCAAATGGCGCGTTTGCCATCGCGGACGCGCGCAACTCGTCGCCATGAGGCGCGGGCAGTCCGTCCAGAACCTGCAGCATGGCCTCGAGCTCGTCGGCCGGGTCGTCGCCGCGATCGAGCCCCACGCGGCGCGTCAGGTCCGCAAACACCTCCGCGTTCGGTCGTGATTGGCCGACCGCATCGATCACTGGTCGCGCCAACTGCAGCGTGATGGGCCCGTACGATTTGACGAAGTCGTAATGCTCGAGGAATGTGGTCGCGGGCAGCACGACGTCCGCATACAGGGCCGTATCGGTGACGACCTGATCAAAAACGACGGTGAAGAGATCCTCACGCTCGAGACCTCTCAGCACCCTCGTCTGGTCGGGCATTGTAACGGCGGGGTTGCAGTTGTAGACGAAGAGCAGTTTGATCGGCGGGACTAAAGCTCCGCCTTCCATGCTGTCGGTCAGCACGCGGCCCAGATGATTCATATTGATGGCACGTGTGCGTGGCTCTGGATCACGCAGCCAGGTTCGCTCGATGTTCCAGGAGGCCGAATTGCTCATCGAGTAGCCGCCGCCGCGGACACCGAATTTGCCGCCCACGGCTGGCAGCGCCAGGATCGCGGCCGCCGCGCTCCCGCCGTTGCGATTGCGCTCGAGGCCCCACCCGCATTTGACCAGTGCCGGTGAGGACGCGGCGTACAACTCGGCAAACATGCGGAGGCGGTCAACTGGAACGCCGCTGACCTCGGCCGCTCGCTCCAGCGTCCACTCGGCGGCTCGTTCACGAAGTTTCTCCGCGCCGGTCGTGTGCTCCGCCAGAAACGCGTCGTCCGTGTGGCCGCCCTCGAACAGGAAGCGGTGAACTGCCAGCGCGACGGCGAGGTCCGTCCCGGGGCGCGGCTGCAAAAACAAGTCCGCCTGCCGCGCCAACGTCGTCGCGCGGGGATCGATGACCACGAGTTTCGTGCGGCGATCACGCGCCTCCTTCAGGAAGGGCATGATGTGAATGCCGGATGTCGCTGGATTCACCCCCCATGCGACGATCAAGCGGGCTTCGGGATAGTCCTCATAGCTCACCGATGCCATCTTGCCGTACAGGCCCTGATTCGCCGCGCCGGTTGGCGCTGCGCAGACGGTTCGCAACAATCGCGACGCGCCAAGGCGACGGAACAGTGTTGCATCCGTGGTGTCCTGTGTCAGGAGGCCGTTCGATCCGCCATACGACACGGGCAGAATCGCTTCAGCGCCAAACTGTGCCGTCACCTCGTGGATCTTTGCGGCGATCAGGTCAAGCGCCGCATCCCAACTGACGGGTCGGACACTGCCCGAGCCTTTTGGGCCCTTACGCAGAGCAGGATGCAGCAGTCGATCATCTCCGTAAACACGGTGATGGAACTGCCGAACTTTCGCGCAGATGTAGCCACGAGTGACCTGGTTGGTGTTGGTACCGTCGATCTGGGTGATGCGGCCGCCGCGAAGCGTCACCCGCAGACTGCAGGCATCGGGACAATCGAGCGGGCACGCCGTCTCGACGTGCGACTCCGGTGGCGCGAGGGCGGGACGAATCATGGTGACGGTCCTAGCTTAATTCAGGTGGACGTGGAAGGCCCACGCACGGTCAAGGCTCGAACCGCAATATCATTTCATCATCTTCATGAACGATGCCGCTACTCCGTACCCGCACGTCGTGATCATTGGCGGTGGCTTCGCGGGGCTCGACGCCGCGCGTGCGCTCCGCCGGGCCTCGGTGGCCGTGACGCTGGTGGATCGTCACAATCATCACGTCTTCTCGCCGCTCTTGTATCAGGTTGCGGCTGCGGCACTGTCGCCCGGCGACATCGCGTCGCCCATTCGATGGGTGCTGCGCCGGGAGAAAAATGTGCGGGTGCTCCTTGCCGAGGTGTGCTCCATTGACGCGCCTGGCAAAGTCGTGGTCCTCGACGACGGCGAGCGGTTGTCTTATGACTATTTGATCGTCGCGGCGGGCGCCGGACACTCGTACTTTGGACATCCGGAGTGGGCAGAGCACGCGCCAGGCCTGAAGACGCTGGACGATGCGCTCGTGATGCGCCGGCGCATGCTATTGGCGTTTGAAGAAGCGGAGCGTGAGAAGGACCCCACGCGGCAGCGACACCTTCTCACGTTCGTGCTGATTGGCGGCGGGCCGACGGGGGTCGAGCTCGCCGGTGCACTCGCCGAGATCGCCAGGCACACGTTGCGCCGCGAGTACCGAACTATCGACCCGGAGTCCGCCCGTATCGTGCTCATCGAAGCGGGCGAGACCATTCTTCCAAGCTTTCCACCTTCGCTACGCGATTCGGCGAGACGGGCGCTGCGTAAGCTGGGCGTCGAAGTGTGGGAACGTGCGATGGTCACCGGCGTCCGAAAGGACGCGGTTGACGTGGGCCCCGATCTTCTGCAGGCACACACCATCATCTGGGCGGCAGGAGTTGCGGGGTCACGACTAGGCCAGTCTCTCAACGTCCCACTCGACCGCGTGGGCCGCATCACCGTGTCACCCGACTTGTCAGTACCTGGCTTCGCGAACGTCTTCGTCGCAGGAGACCTTGCGCTCTTCACGCACCAGACAGGGAAGCCGCTACCGGGGGTCGCGCAGGTCGCGAAACAGGAAGGGAAGCACGCTGCGCGGAACATCCTGCACCTCATTGCGGCCGAACCGACCGAGCAGTTTCGCTACCGCGATCCGGGAAACATGGCGACCATTGGCCGCGCGGCTGCGATCGCGGATTTTGGCTGGGCGCGATTTTCAGGCTTCCTGGGATGGCTCCTCTGGCTGTTCGTTCATATCCTGTTCCTCGTAGGCTTCCGCAACCGCCTTTCGGTCCTGCTGCAGTGGGCGGCATCGTACATGACATATCAGCGCAGCGTCCGTTTGATCACCGGCGGACCGCCGCGATCATAGGACGGACGGTGCTATTCTCACGGCTGAAATGCCGGTTCCGCAGACGGTTGGTCCCTACCGTGTGGTTCGTCCGCTCGGCAAGGGCGGCATGGGCACCGTGCTGCTTGCCGAGGACACACGGCTTGGACGTCAGGTTGCGCTGAAAACGGTTGCAGGGGCGGACGCCGACACCGCGTATTCGCGTGAGCAGCTGCTCCGCGAGGCGCGCGCCGCTGCGTCGCTGAGCCATCCCAATATCGCGGCCGTCCACGATGTGCTCGACGCCGATGGGCAGATCGTCATCGTCTTCGAATACATCGAAGGAGACACGCTCGCGACACGCCTGGAAAAAGGACGACTTCCCATTGATTCGGCGCTGGCGATTGCGTTGCAGCTGACCGAGGCGCTCCGCGCCGCGCACGATCGCGGGATCATCCATCGAGATCTCAAACCCGCCAACGTCGCCATCGCGCCCGATGGCGTCGTCAAGGTTCTTGACTTTGGGATCGCTCGCACAGTGCCGCGTGAAGCGCCGACTAATACCACCGTCCGCACCACAGCAAGCTTTACCGGCACAATCGGTTACGCCTCTCCCGAACAGTGTCTGGGCCAGCCTGCCGACGCGCGCGCGGACATCTTCTCGTTGGCGGTAGTGCTCTACGAAATGTTAGCCGGCGACCGCCCTTTCCCGGGAAGAGAAGCCACGACCGTCGTCCGGGCGATGCTCGAGGGCGATGCGCCGCATATCAGCACCGTCGTGCCGGGCATTCCCCCGCCACTCGACGATCTCCTCGCACGGGCTCTCTCGCGCGATCCGGCTCGTCGTCCGCAAACGGCTGGCGAGTTTAGAGAAGGTCTTCGTGCCCACCTACCTACTGGCCCCATCCCAATCATCTTGGCGCGCCCGCGGCGCGTGTGGGCGCTCGCAGCGATGCTGGTGGCCGCGGTTGGCGTCGGAGCGCTCCTGTGGTCCATCGGTTCAGCGCCATTCATCTTGGGCAGGCCCGCCAATGTCCAAGTGCCTGTGATTGCGGTGATGCCTCTGACCAACGCCAGCGGTGATTCGTCGAAGGATTACCTCGCGCTTGGTGTCGCCGATAACCTCATCACGCGTCTGGCATCACTGCCTTCGGTCACAGTGCTTTCGCGGTCTGCGGTTGCGGATGCGCGAAGCCGCACGCGCAACCTGCCCGCTCTGGCGGCCGAGCTCGACGCAACGTATCTCGTGGACGGCAGCGTCCAGCAGGCTGGCGATCAACTCCGCATCAATCTCAACCTGGTTCGCGACGATGCCTCCGTGGCGTGGGCCGAGACGGTCGAGGGAAGCTTCGACAAGATCTTCGAGCTGCAGACCCGGCTCGCCTCCGTGCTTGCCGAAGCACTCCAGGTGCAGCTGTCCGCCGCCGATCGAGCCACGCTCGCACAGCAGCCGACGCTCAACTCCGACGCGCTGGCCGCGTACTGGCGCGGCCGTATGCTGTTGGAGCGCCGTGATATCAAGGGCCACACGACTGAAGCCTTGCGGGCCTTTGATGAGGCCGTGGGACTCGATCCGCGATTTGCGGACGCGCACGCGGCGCGGGGCGAGGCGTTATGGGCCCTCTATCTCGACACGAAAGATCCTGCTATCGCGAACTCGGCAGTCGAGGCAGGTGTGACGGCACTCCGCATCGATCCAAACCGCGCGAACGTACGGTACTCGCTGGCGCTGTCGCTGGCGGGCAATGGCCGGTTGGATGAAGCAGTCGAAGAGCTACAGCGCGCGCTCGCGTTGCAGCCAAACTACGACGACGCACGCAGAGAGCTTGGCAGCGTCCTCGCGCGGCAGGGAAAAATCGACGAGGCTGTGGCCGAACTGCGGAGGGCGATCGCCCTCCGACCAAGCTTCTGGGGCCACTACAGCACGCTTGGATTGCGGCTGTACCAAGCAGCGCGGTACGACGAGGCGGCTGAGGCGTTTTCCCGCGTCATCCAACTGCAACCAGATAATTTCATCGGCTATCAGCAACTCGGGACGGTATACCAGGCTGTCGGGCGAGACGTCGAAGCGTTGGCAAACTATCAGCGTGCGACGTCGATTCGCCCGTCCGCCGCCGCGTTCTCGAATATCGGGACGCTGCACTACCGCCGCGGCGAGTACACACAGGCGATCGCGGCATACAGCGCGGCCATCAAGATTCGGCCGAACAGCGCCAGCACGCACGGCAATCTGGGCGATGCCTTTCGGCGTTCCGGGCGGTCGGCGGACGCACGGACCTCTTACCGCGAAGCGGTTCGACTTGGTGAGGCCGACCTGAAAGTGAATCCGCGCGACCCGGTGGCGCTGGCGGCTCTGGCAACCTATGCCGCGAAGGCCGGTGAGTTCGCCGCGAGCCGTCGGCATCTCGAAGTGGCACAGCAGATCTCACCCGATGACGTGCAGGTGCTGTCCAGCGCCGCCGTGGTCTACGCCCTTCTCGGCCAAGTCGATGACGCGATGACCGCGCTCGAAAAGGCCGTCCAGAGAGGCTACAGCCGGACGCTGGTGGCCGAGACCGACGAGTTCCAGAGTTTCAAGGGTTCGAAACGGTTCCAGGCTTTGATCCGTAACGCGTCACCGTCAGGAGGAGTCCCCCGATGAATGTCCGAATGATTGGCCTTGCGGTAACAACCGTCGTGATTGCCGGGGCAGCCTGCGCTACGTTCCGGGTGATGAATGCGCCGCTCAGGAGAGCCTTGATCGAGGTGTATCGGGATGCCGACAATGTGTGCAAAACGAATACGACGCCGTACTTCAAGGTCAAGAAGGGCCGCGATGACAAGGTGGAGTGGAGGATCGTCGACGACACCGACTGCTTGGTGCCCGCTGACGCTACGGTCGAGGTCAAGTTCGACAAGGGTGACGGCGACCCCCTGACGCTTTGCGTCAAACGGAACAAGCGCAAGATCGAATGCGTGTTACGCGACGATGCGCCGGAGGGACCGAAGAAGTATTCCGTCTGGCTTGGGAATCAGCAGGAGGATCCCGTCCTGGAAATCGAGCAGTTCTAGCGCCGCTCAGGCGAGAGCACTCGACCAGCGAGCACACTCGAAAACATGCCGTTCTCACGTACCAGCACGCCGTTGACGAGGATGTGCGTCATTCCCTCGGCGAGCTGGTGCGGCTCTTGGTACGTCGCGGCGTCGTTGACCTTCGCTGGATCGAAGATCAGGATGTCCGCAAAGGCTCCAGCACGAATCTGCCCGCGATCCTTCAACCCGAATACCTGCGCAGGCAGGCTCGTCATCGATCGCAGCGCAAATGCGAGATCCACGACGCCGCGGTCGCGCACGTACAACCGTAGCTTGCGCGGGAACGCGCCGTACGCGCGCGGGTGCGGCTTCCCGCGTCCCATCGGCACGAGGTCACCATCGGTGCTCGTCATCGTCCACGGCTGCCGCATGATCAACTCGATGTCGCGTTCGGACATGTTGAACGACACGAGACTCGCGTCGCCGCGCTCGAGCAGGTCCAGCGCATGCTCCTCGGGCGTCTTGCCGGCCTTCTGTGCCAGCTCGCCGAGATTCCGGCCTTCGATCGTCGAATCTGGCGCGTACCGACTGATCACGAGCGTCTCGGCGCCGCCGCGACGAGCAATGTTCACGCGAACTTCGTCGAGCAGCTTGCTCCGTTCGGGTCCGCGGATGCGTTTGAGTAGCGCATCGCGGCCGCCCACCAGCGCCCATCGCGGAACCAGCGCCCCCCCGATACCGGTTCCGCTCGCGCTGTAAGGATATTGATCGGCATACACCTGCACTCCGCGGGCCCGTGCGGCCTCGATCCGCTCTATGAGAGCCATCGACAATCCATGGCTGGCGGGCCCAAGCGCCTTCATATGGCTCACCACGCCGATGAGGCCCGCCTGTTCCGCGATCGCAATGACCTCCTGCACCGCCGCGACCACGCCGATCGTGTAGTCGGCCTCGTCGCGGATGTGACTGCTGTAGACGCCGCCAAACTGCGCGGCCATGCGCGCCATCGCCACGACTTCGCCGGTTTTCGAGTAGGAACCCGGTGCGTAATACAAACCGCTCGACAGGCCGAAAGCCCCGGCAAGCATCCCCTGTCGCACCAGGTCTACCATCTTGGCGATCTGCTCCGAATCCGGATCGCGATCCGTCATACCCAGGACCGCCTCACGCACGGAGCCGTGCGGCACCATCAACCCCACGTTGAGGCCGATGCCCTGTTTGAGGTATCGCTCGCGCTGTCCCTCCAAATCAGTTGGGCCGCCGCCGTCGGGATTGACCAGCACTGTTGTAATGCCCTGTGCGAGCACCGGCTGACCGTGCTTGAGCTCCTCCGTTGCCAGGCCACCGCCCGCATGCGAATGCACGTCGATAAAACCAGGCGTCAGCGCGAGACTTGCGGCATCAATGGTCTTCGCTGCCGTAGCCCCCTCGAGGCGTCCGACAGCCCGAATGCGATCGCCGATGATGCCGACGTCGGCACGGATCCACGGATTGCCATTGCCGTCGAAGACGTGCGCATTGCGAAT
Source organism: uncultured Acidobacteriota bacterium (assembly GCA_963846425.1). GTDB lineage: Bacteria > Acidobacteriota > Vicinamibacteria > Vicinamibacterales > UBA2999 > JACCSI01. The sequence continues at coordinate 3,123,712 of CAWJVW010000005.1, forward strand.
CAGCAGATCGTACCGATCAGGTTGTGATTGCCGTGAAGAATCCGCGGATGCCGTGGCGGCGATCAGGAGTGAGACGATCAGAGCGGTACGCTGCATGGGAGAAGAATACATCCCGGCAGATGATCGCGATTCGAAGCATCCGCGGAAAGGCGGAAACGCGGAACAACAATCGCCTGGCGTGCGCGGCGTAGCCGCGCGTATCGAGTGGCAGACGGCACGAATACAAAAGCCCAGGCTCAAGTGGCTCTTGTATTCGTGCGGTCTGCCACTCGATGGCTCGGCCGCTTGGCGGCCGGCCGCCAGGCGATTTGCCGTCTGGTGCCGCTAACTGGGTATGGGTACCGTGTTTTTTTCCGCGCTTCCGCCCTTCCGCGGATGCTTTTGGTATTTGCTGTCGACGTAATCGTCCAGCAGCTTCTGAAAGGCCGCCGCCAGTTCCTCGTACGTGCCACGGAGCGTCGTCACGTGTTCGCCGTCGATATACACGGGACAGTTCGGAGCTTCGCCGGTGCCGGGCAGCGAGATGCCGATGTTGGCGGCCTTCGATTCTCCGGGTCCATTTACTACGCATCCCATGACGGCCAGCGTCAGCTCTTCGATACCGTCGTACTCCGCCTTCCACCGCGGCATGCTGTCGCGGATATAGCCTTGGACCCGCTCGGCGAGCTCCTGAAACGTCGTGCTCGTGGTGCGGCCGCAACCCGGACACGCCGTGACGCTGGGCGCAAACGACCGCAAGCCGAGCGCCTGCAGCAGCTCGCAGGCGGCATAGACTTCATCCCGGCGATCTCCACCAGGGCGCGGCGTCAGCGAGACCCGAATCGTGTCGCCAATGCCTTCGTTGAGCAGCGCACCCATGGCTGATGCTGACCAGACCAGCCCCTTGGTGCCCATGCCGGCTTCGGTCAATCCCAGGTGCAGCGGCTGGGAGGTCTGCTTTGCCAGCGCACGGTAGATCTCGATCAAGTGAAGCGGCCGCGACGTCTTGCACGAGATGATGATCTGGTCTTGCCGCAGGCCGGATTCGATGGCGAGCTCCGTCGATTGAATTGCTGACAGGACCATACACTCGTTGATGATCTCGTCGGAGCTGCGTCCCACGGCGCGGTCGGTGTTTTCCTGCATCTTGGCCATGACGAGCTCTTGATTGAGCGAGCCGCCATTCACTCCGATGCGAACCGGCCGACCGTTGTCCATTGCCACCTTGCAGATCGTCGTGAACTGTTCATCGCGGCGACGGCCGGTGCCCACATTGCCAGGGTTGATGCGGTACTTGTCCAGCGCTCGGGCGCAGTCAGGATAGCGGGTCAGCAGCAAGTGGCCGTTGTAGTGAAAGTCGCCGATGAGAGGCGCTGTGCAGCCAGCATCGAGCATCCGCTGTTTGATCTCGGGCACGGCCACAGCCGATTCTGGAACATTGACGGTGACACGTACCATCTCCGAGCCCGCTTCCCACAATTCGACACACTGCCGCGCTGTCGCAACCGCATCCGCGGTGTCCGTCATCGTCATCGACTGGACGACGACGGGGGCGTCACCCCCCACGGTCACCTCGCCGACGCGAACGGGGACCGTGCGATGGCGCTTCCGAACGTGGATCATTCGTCTTCCTTCCACCCGTCCGAGATCATCGACCGCTTCAAATCATCCGACCGGAACAAGGCGAGGTCCATCGAATCGAAATTCTCTGCCCGATCCATGACGTTATCGACGAAGAACGTCACGGTGAACTCGGGCGTGCCTGGCAACAACACGGCGCGTGCGTGACGGCCTCCGGGGTGAAACAGCCGCCAGAGAACGGTCGGCTCGTGAACGGGCACCCCACCATCATAGCTGGACCGGGCGCCGCAGCTCGACCGAGCGATGCAGCGCTGCCAATGCGGCAGCGACGCCACGACTGTCCGCGAGGCTGACCGCTGGCGGACGACCGTCGAGCGCGGCGGCCACGAAGTCCTCAACCTGTCGAACAAAGAGTACCGGGGAGCCATCGACCCACAAGGTTTCAGTGCGATCCCCGCGCTGCAATTCGATGGGTTCACGTGGTCCGGGTTTGAACGGGCTTGCCACGCGCATGACGCCGTCAGTACCCGCGACTTCGAGCCACGTCCGATAGGCCGCGCGGAAACTGCTGTGAATCATCGCCACCGCGTGTCCTGAAAACCGCAGGAGCCCTGTAAAGGATTCATCCACGCCGCTGGCGGCTGTAGTCGCCCATCCGAACACTTCACTTGGTGACGCGCCCGCAATGGCGAGCGTCGCGCTCACGGGATAGCACCCGACATCCCACAGGCTTCCGCCCCCGAGCCGAGGGTCGAGTCGAACGTCATGATGCCGGCTTTGAGCAAACGTGAAGCCCGCACTCATCGTTCGCACCGGACCAACGGCATCGTCATGGATCAGTTGGAGGACGCGCGCGAACAGCGGCTCGTGCCGATACATGAACGCTTCTGCCACGACCCGCTCGCGCGCCCGCGCAACGGCTGCCACGCGATCGACGTCTTCACCGCTCAACGCGAGCGGCTTTTCGCACAACACGTGCTTGCCTGCGTCCAGCGCGCGCAGCGTCCACTCGACGTGCAGCGAATTGGGCAGTGGAATGTAGACGGCGTCGATGGCGCTGTCGCGCAGCAACGCGTCATAGCTCGCGTGGGCGACAGGAATGTCCCACTCGGTTGCGTAGGCTTGACATCGGGCGGGGTCGCGACTGGCGACCGCGGTGACCAGCGATCGTCGTGCCGCTCGCATCGCCGGAATGAGCCGCTGGTTGATGTGTGCGGTGCCGACGAGACCCCAGCGAAGCGCGGCGCTCACGCTTGTTTTGTGCGTCCCTTCGCCAGCATGCGGCGATTGAATTCCTCGGACTGTCCCCGCGGGATCGACAGTGTCTTCCAGTCGGATCCTTTCAGGTGTTTGGCCAGCAGCAGGATCTGATACGCGTGGCCGGCGTAGTGGGCGACCTGCCGGCTGATTGCCTTGTAGATCGTGTGCGGCTCCTCGCGGATGTACACGACCTCCTGCAGGTCTTCGTCGGTCAGTGGCGCGAGCGCGTCGAAGACACGGCGCCAGCCGTCCTCCCATTCCGCCGTGAGCGCCGCGCGGTCAAGTTCGGGCTCCTCGAACTCCTGATCGCGATGCCGATCTGGCTTTTCGCCGTCCGAAGTACGAAAGTCGGTCCAACGCGATCGCATGTTCCCGGCCATGTGCCGCATCAGAATGGCTACGCTGTTGGCTTCAGGATCGAGCTTCGCCCAGAGCTGGGCGTCATCGAGTTGCGCGATCGACTTGTCTGCCAGTTTCTTGATTTTCTCCAACTCATCGCGCGCGATGTCGAGGATAGGGGAAGTCATGGGTGCCTCAAGTCTCGGGTGCCGCAGGTGCCGCGGGGGCCACAGGTGCCTCGGGTGCTAGATTGCATGTTCCAAGATCAGCAACGCGACCGACACGGCGGCCAGCGCCAGCACCGCGGAGCTCAGTTCGCGGCCCCGGCCGGCGACCACGTGTAGCGCAACGTGCAGGATGAACCCCCAGAGGATACCCTGCGTGATGGAGAACGTGAGCGGAATCAAGATCAAGGTCGCAAAGGCAGGCACACCAATCTCGGGGCGATCGAACTCGATCCGCGTGATTGTCTGAAACATCGCCACGCCCACCATGATCAGCACCGCGGAGGTGGCATACGGAGGAACCGCGGCCGCCAGCGGCGCAATGAACAGGCAGGGGAGGAAGCAGAGCCCAGCGACAATCGCCGTGCGTCCCGTGCGCCCTCCCATCCGGATGCCAGCAACGCTCTCGACATAGGCGGTGCCCGGCGAGCTGCCAAACAGCCCCGCACTGCCCGTTGCGATCGCGTCAACGATCAGGCCCTTGCGGAGGTTTTTTGGCCGCCCATCGCTGTCGAGCAGATTCGAGGCCTGTGCGACTCCGATGAACGTGGACAGTGAGTCGAACAAGTCCGTCATCATGACGGTCACGATAGCGGGGATGAGCGCGAGCCGCAGGGCGCCAAGGATATCGAGCTTCAACAGCACCGACGAAAAGTCAGGTCGACTGAACCAGGTCGCGGGAGGAGCGACATAGCCGCCAATCCATGCGGCGGCAGTCACGACGAAGATGCTCGCCAGAAAGGCTGCCGGGTTCCCTCGGCGCGTGAGCCAGACGATGATTGCGAGAGCGAGCAAGGTCAAAAGCACGCGGTGGTCGAGCGCGCCGACGCCGACCAGCGTCGCGGGGTTGGCGACGACGAACCCGGCATTCTTGAGGCCAATGAAGGTCAACAGCAGTCCGATGCCAGCCGCCGTGCCCATCCGAAGCGAGGGAGGGATCGCCATTGCGATCTGTTCGCGCAACGGCGTGGCCGACACGAGGAGAAACAGCACGCCTGCCCAGAACACTATGCCAAGCGCCACCGGCCACGGCACGCCGTCCTGCAGGACGATGGTGTAGGTAAAAAACGCGTTGAGCCCCATCCCCGGAGCGACGCCGAAGGGGAGCTTCGCATAAAGTCCCATCAGCAGCGTCATCGTTGAGCACACGAGCACTGTTGCCGTGAGCACGCCTGTAAACGGCATGCCGGTACCGGCCGTGGACAGAATGGCGGGGTTGACGATCACGATGTAGGACATCGTGAAGAAGGTCGTGATGCCCGCGATGATCTCGGTCCGCCAGTCGACAAGCGGCGGCTCGCCCGGACCTACCGCACGCGTTCCATCTTTGCGGGCAATGCCTGCTTCGAGAGGAGTGTCAGAAATTCTTTCTGCCATTTTGGCTCGGTGCGATCTTTCAACGTGACGGCCGTCCATGCTCGATAGACCCCGCGACGCGTGATCCGCAGCGCACGAACGGCCCCCGTTTTGAGCGCAGGCTCAATCGCCCAGCGTGCCATGACGCTGACACCCAGCCCGGCTTTCACGAGTTCGAGGATGGCTTCGGTGAGAGGGACCTGGGAGACACGTGCCGGTTCGATTCCCGCCGGCCCGAGCACCCGGGAAAAGATGAAACTGTCCGCCCGTTCGGCCTTGTAGACGATCAAGTGCTCGTCGGCGAAGTCGTCGGCCTCGATGAACGCGCGTTTGGCAAAGGGATGCGACGGCGGCACTACCGCGACGAGCTCGTCTTCGAACAAGGCCAACGTCGAGACACGCTTGTCCTCAACCTCGCTGGTCACGATGGCCAGATCGATCTGACCCTCCAACAGCGCCTCCAGTGGACGCTCAGTCGCGTTCACCATGATTTGAACGTCCACTCCGGGATACTTGCGATGGAAGGACTGCAACAACGGCGGCAGCCAGTGATAGCCCGTGTTGCACTGCGTACACAATCGCAAGACACCCTTGCCATGCTGGGACATCAGGCGTAAGTCGTCCTCAGTCCGTCCAATTTCGTCCAGCACTCGTCGAGCTGCGCCAAGAACACGCTCGCCGGGTGGGGTCAGCACCATCCGTTTTCCGAGCCGGAGAAACAGCTGGATCCCGAGACGCGATTCGATGTCTCGAAGCTGATGCGACAGAGCTGACTGGGTCAAATGCAGCCGTTCGGCTGCGCGGGTGACGCTACCGGTCGACGCAATCTCGCTGACCAGCGAGAGATGCCGGACTTCCAGCGTCGGCAATGGCATGGCTCACAATGTATGAGCTGCGCTCATTACCTGTCAATGGATCATGATGGTGGCAGTTCGGGATGCCAAGCGGCTTGCCCGAAGAAAAGGGGTCGGGTCCGTCTTCTTCTCGCTATTCCTCTTTCCGATCGTGGGGATCGACGTCCGATTCCGCCTCGTCGAGCGTGCCGCCCTCCACCTCGCCGGTAGCAGTGTCGACTTCGTCAACGTCGTCAGCATCCGGCTTCATGAATTCCGGTACTTCGTCGACGGCATCCTCGGAGGCATCGACCTCGTCGAGATCGTACATCCGACCGGTAAACTTCGTCGGGATCGGCCCCTTCGGTCCGCGCTCTTTCTGCTGGAAGTTACCCTTGCCCTTTTTGCCTTTGGGCGGGGCAGGAGGGCCGAAGTTTCGTTCGCGTCCCGTGCCTTCGCCGGGTCCACCGGAGCGGGGCGCGCCAAACCCGCCGGTGCGCGGGCCGCCGAAGCCGCCTGGACGTGACGGTCCGCCAGGGCCACTTGGTCGCGGACCGCCGTATCCAGTACCTGGGTCCGCCAGGCCGAGGTCCACCAAAGCCACCGCCGCCCGGACGCGGTGCACTAAATCCTCCGCTTGACCGGGGTGGGCCGCCCGGACCGCGATCTTCACGCGCCCGCGCCTCGCTCACCGCCAGAGGCCGGCCCATGAAGAGCTGACCGTCGAACTGCTTGATCGCGGCCTCTGCGCTGGGGCGGTCGGCATATTCCACGAAAGCAAACCCACGTGCTCGCCCGGTCTCGCGGTCGAGTGGGCGAACGATCTGCGTCGGCTCACCAACGGCGGAGAAGTGCGTCCGCAAGTCGTCTTCAGTGGCTTGGTACGGGAGATTACCTATGAACAGTCGAACAGGTGGCACGGGATCGTGGGGAGGGAAGTTGCGGCTGGTCCGCAACCAGAAGCATAACAAAAACGCTAGAGGGTGCCAAGCTCGGCCTTCAAGGCATCGAGCTTCAGACGCAACATTTCGCGATGTGCGGGGCGGGAGGCGGCCTGGAACTCTGCCACCGTCTGCGTGAGCGCCAGTTCCAGCATTGCGCGACGCTGCACGCTAACTCGCTCCTCGGCAGACAGCTCGCGCCGCGGCAGTATTTTGGATCGGGCATCCTCCTGCTGCGACTCGATCGACTTGCTTTCCCACCCTCTGGCCATCACCGGCACGGTAGCACAGTGGGATGGCGCCGCCTGTGATTTGGTGATTTTGGTGATTTCGTGATGGGGTGATTTCACTGGTGATTGCATGATTTATTTGGTGATTGGGATTGCAGTTTGGCGATTCAGAGAATGGACCCGGCGCCGTGGCTCGTGGAAAACATCGAGCTGATGCCGCGCGGCAAGCCCGTGCTCGATGTAGCCTGCGGCCGCGGCCGTCACTCGCTGTTTCTCGCGCGTGCCGGATGGGTCGTGCACGCAGTCGATCGTGACGCTGAGGCGCTCGCGGCGCTGGAGGCGTCTCGCCGCGAATTGAATCTGACGCTCACGACTGAAGCCGTCGATCTCGAGTGGGGCAGCCCATCGCTCGGATCGAAAGCCTACGGGACAGTCGTCGTGTTCAACTATCTGCACCGGCCATTGATGCCGGCGATCGTCGAGGCGGTGGCACTGGGCGGGGTGTTGATTTATGAAACGTTTACCGTCGGTCAGGCCGAACGCGGGCGTCCAACAAACCCTGCGTTTCTGTTGGCCAACGGTGAGCTGCCGAAGTTGATTCAACCTTTGCAGATTCTCCGCAGCAGAGAGGGAGACGTTGACGGCAAGCTGGTGTCCTCTATCGTGGCGACGCGCCGGTAGTGTTGCGGCGATCGCGAGCGTGCTCCAGGCGCCTGCGCCGCTCACGGTCGCGGAGTGCACAATACCTCGCGACCCCGACGCGCGCGTCTACCAGATCGTGGACCGTGGATCCGGGAGCCAGCCGCGATGGTGGTTGTCGTTTCGCTCGCGCGCGCTTGGCGATCGTGTCGTCGATCTGCCTCTGCCCGACGCACAGGTTCACCAGTCCAGAGACCGAACTACCATCTCCAACGTCAGCCCTAACGGTGGCCTTTCTGTTGAGATCGAAGCGGACGCCGATAAGCCGATGGTGGATGTGTTTGTGAACTTCGAGCTCGAAGTCAACGTCTGGCGAGACTTATCGCCTGATGTGGAACACATGAATACCGATGGACCGCGGCGCGACGCCCTTTGCCGGGTCTTGCCCCCACCTGCAGAATGGCCATAGCATCGGTCGATATGCGGTGGTCCGCCCTTGTCGCGATCGCGCTTTTGCTCACCTGTCCATCACTGGTCGTGGCGCAAGAGACCAGCGAAGGCCAACCACCGGTCGCGACTACCCCGGAACAATCACCGCTCGTGGATCCGTCGTTTTTCGAGGTAGGCACCTGGGAGTGGATGGTCACTGGGGGCCCGGCATTTGGCACGGTGTTGTTCCACTCGGCCGCGGGTCACCGGTATGCCCTGCAGACGCTGTCGTGGGGCTGGATGATGTCAAAGCCTCGGGGCTCTGGTCGGTTGCGCGGACGATTCGAGTGGGCGTTCGAAGTCGTTCCAATCTATGGTCAGTACGCGCCACAGCGCACTTACGGATTCGGCTTGACGCCGTTGGTGTGGCGCTGGAACCTCGAGCCGCGCGGGCGGCTGGCGCCTTACGGAGAACTCGCGGGCGGCGCACTCTGGACGAAAGACGCCGTTCCGGCGCGCACGACCACGTCGAATTTCACCGCACACGCTGGAGCCGGATTGCGTATTTACATCCGCCCACAGGACGCCATCATTGTCAGCTATCGGCTGCACCACATTTCCAACGGCAACCGTTTGGATCGCAACCCCGGTGTCAACGCGCATGTCCTGCAATTCGGGTGGAGCTACCTTCGTCCTCGCAAGTGATCACGTACGTTGGACGGAAGCGGGAAAGCACGGAATTTTACTTTCGAAAACAAGATTCCGCGTTGCCGCGCTCCCGTGCATCGTTTCCGGGGTTCTTCTCTAGCGTTCGTAAGACTCGCGTTTGCTCGACCCTGACAGCTTGATCAAGTAACGAAACGGATCCTTCCAGAAGATTTCTTTGAGTTCCGCGAGGCTGCCGGCGCCACCGTAGCTGACCGACGAACAGAGGTGCCGAAGGATGTCCTGAACGATGGGTCGCACCGATCCGCGAGCGGGGACACTCACTTCAGTCCCTTCCGCTCCCAAGGCTTCGATGTCCAGGGTGTCAGCGTCTTCGACGTCGAGTCGATCGCGAATCGCCTGAATCGATGCCATACCGCGCAGCACCTTGAAAGGCACTTTGACGCTCCGCTGCGCATCGGCAAGCACGACGGATTTTTGCACGACCTCGCCAGGGGTTTCCTCGGTGCCGGCGAACATGCTGCCAAGCATCACGGTATCGCCGCCGAAGATCAACGCTTCGAAAATCGCACCGTGTCGACGAATGCCGCCGTCGGCGATGAGCGGGATCCGCCCACCGGACCCGAGCCGGCACTCGACCAGCGCCTCGATCTGTGGCACGCCAAAGCTCGTGGTGATCCGCGTCGTGCACCCGCCACCAGGGCCAATGCCGACCTTCACCGCGTTCACGCCACGCTCGATCAGGAAGCGCACACCCTCTGCGGTTCCGATGTTGCCGGCGACCAGTTCGAAATCGCCAAAGCGTGCGCGGAACGCCTCGATCGCTTTGGCCATCACGACCGAATGCCCATGGGCGATGTCGATGACAATCACGTCCACTCCGGCGCGAATCAATTCGGCGGCACGCTCGAGATAGTCACCCTTCGCGCCAATCGCGGCGCCTACCAGCAAGCGACCCTGCGCGTCTCGCGTGGCAAATGGCAATCGTTCTTGCCGGACGATGTCTTTGGCCGTGACGAGCCCGATGAGTGTCCCGTCGCGGTCGACAAGCGGAAGCTTTTTGACCTTGCGTTCGACCATCAGCCGTTCGGCGGCCTCCATGCTCACCTCGCCCTGCCCGACGACGAGCTGATCGAGCGGCGTCATTCGCGACGCGACCGTACCGCGGTCGATGGGCACGAAGCGGACGTCGCGCTCGGTCAGCAGTCCCTTGAGACGGCCCCCTTCATCGACGACGACGAGCGTGCCCATGCGACGGCCACGCATCAAGGCGACCGCCTCGGCGAGCGTCGTCGAGGGTTTCACGGCGTACGGATCCCGAATGATCACATGCTGTGTGCGTTTGACCTTTGCGACCTCGCGCACCTGCGGGTCGATGTCGCCAGCGCGGAACCCGCGGTCTATGATGCCGAGCCCGCCTTCTTCGGCCTGCACGATCGCCATCGGCGCCCGTGTGACCGTGTCCATGTTTGCGGAGACCAGCGGCCGCTTGAGCGTGATGTGCTCCGAGAATCGACAGGAAAGATCGATGACGGCGGGATCGCGCCGTTCGACCACGCTGTATTGCGGCCGAAGCAGGAAGTCGTCAAACGTGCAGCCGCGAACTGCGTCTCTCAACGTCTCGTCGGAAGTCATGGCCGAATGCGCTATGGTAGTCCACGGTGCAGCTCAGCTTTCTGTGGACCGAACACTCCGCCGGACAGGTTGAGACAGTGATATTCGTGCGACATCGGCGCGCTCGTCGGTACATCCTGCGCGTGCTTGCCGACGGCACTCTGCGGGTAACGCTTCCCAGATGGGGTGCCAAGCGTGAGGCGCGCAGATTTGTGGAAGCCAGCCGCGACTGGATCGCGAAACAACGAGAGCGTCGAGAGGTCATGCCCCCGACCCTGCAAGAATGGGGCGACGGCACACGTTTTCTGCTGGATGGCCGCGAGACCCTCGTCAGGCTCGAAGGGTCCTCCGATCGCATCGGCCTCTGGCAAGACGGCATGGCGGTCGCGATGCTGACCTCAGCCCCTGCCGCAACCTCCGTCGCCGGCGGCGGTGTCCGTGACACCGTTGAGACGTGGATGCGCGAGCGCGCCAGGGAGGAGTTGCCGCGAGCGCTGCTCGCGCTTGCCGTCACTCACGGCATTGACGTGCCCCGTGTGTCCATCCGCAATCAACGCTCGCGCTGGGGGGCGTGTTCACCGTCGGGAACCATCACGCTCAATTGGCGACTCGTCCAGACGCCGCCCTTCGTCCGCGAATACGTGCTGCTGCACGAGCTGATGCATCGACGCGAGCTCAATCATTCGCGTCGCTTCTGGCGGCTCGTCGCGACTTGTTGTCCGTGCCACGCCGAGGCCCGACGGTGGCTTAGAAAAGAAGGGAAGTCTTTGTGGTCCGATCGCGAATCCTCCTGATCGTTTGTCGTGTTGTTCAATGACGCCGTGGGTGTTCGAGGCGACGCGCGCTACTTCCTCTACTCTCAGCGTCCTTAATTACTCCCGGCCACTGGTCTTTGCCACTGGACCACAGACATGGCACACGCTCTGCAAACGTTGAATCGATCCCACTCGTCGAACTCAACCATTTGGAGATGTGCCCATGACCTGCGCAGAAGTAATGACACCGTCCCCGGCTTGTTGTCAGCCCGAGCACACGGTGGTTGATGCTGCTGAGTTGATGCAGCGGGAAGACGTCGGGCTGGTGCCGGTGGTCGCGAACGGCAACGCGAAGCTCATCGGAGTGTTGACCGATCGTGATATCGCGCTGAAAGTTGTCGCTGCAGGCCGCGAGCCGAGAGGCACGGCCGTCACCGAGGTGATGACCACCGATCCGGTTTCCTGCCTGCCGCAGGAGTCGGTCGAGACCGCGATGGAGCTGATGGCCTCGCGTCAAGTGAGGCGTATTCCCATTGTGGACAAGGACGGTGCCATTGTCGGCATCGTGTCTCAAGCCGATATCGCGACGCGCCTGGCGAACCCGCAAGAAACCGGTCAGGTGGTGCAGGCGATTTCGGAGCCTGTTGCTACGTAGGCCAAGGTGCCTAAGGTGGCTAAGGTGCCTAGGGTGCGTAGGGTGCCTCACGTCCCCGGTACGCGGTGCTTGCCGCACTGAGGCGCTTGTAGCACGCTAGGCACCTTGAAGCACTCTAGGCACCTTAGGCTCTTTGCCGCGGCGCTAGTCGTCGCGGCGGCTACCGTGGCCGATTTCTCATCGGCGGCACCCCGCCCCGCACAAGCGCCCGATTGGCAACTTGTCGTGTTGGGTATCGCGCAGGACGCCGGCATTCCGCACCTCAATTGCCAGCAGCCTCTCTGCGCGTCGATTCGTGCAGGCAAGCGGCGCGCCGAGCGCGTGTCGAGTGTCGGGCTCGTCGATCGTGCCAGTGGCCGCGCCTACCTCTTTGACGCCACGCCGGATTTCAACTCACAAGTCCATGCACTGACCGGCGGGCGTCCACCGGACGGCATTTTTCTTACCCACGCGCACATCGGTCACTACACCGGGCTGATGTACCTCGGACGTGAGTCGATCGGTTCTCGAGGCGTGCCGGTGTATGCGACGGCTCGCATGCTCGAATTTCTCGACCGTAACGGCCCATGGAGTCAGCTGATCTCATTGGGCAACATCGAGCGGAAAGCTATCGCCTACGACCAGTCGGTGCCGCTCTCAGGTGAGCTGCGGGTGACGGCCTTCCGCGTGCCCCATCGCGATGAGTTTTCCGATACCGTGGGCTATCGAATCGACGGTCCGCGCCGCAAGGCGATCTTCATTCCCGACATCGACCGTTGGGAGAAGTGGGACCGGAGCATTCGGGAGATGGCTGAGACCGTTGACCTCGCCTTGCTCGATGGAACGTTTGCGTCGCCCACAGAAGTCAATCGCAACATCGATGAGATTCCGCACCCGATGATGAGTCGAACACGAGAGCTCTTGCGCGGTACGCGCGCGCGCCTCTTGTTCATTCACATCAATCACACCAACGCAGAACTTGAGGCCGACGACGTTGTCCGAGAGGGAATGACCTTCGGAATGTGATGTCAGTGATCAGTGCCAGCGACCAGTGGCCCAATCCGTCACTTCTCTTTCGGCACCACCGAGATCCCGCCGTGGCGTTCGACGATCGCGTATTTGATCTCGTCTAAACTCTCGAGACCATGCCGCTCGCGCGCGGCGGCGAGCACTTCTTCGAGGTCCACACCTTCTGCGCGCAGCTCTTTCTCGAGCACTCGCCCGTTGTTGATCACAATCACGGGCGCACTGTCGATGACATGAGCGATCGTCGTTGACACGAGCCCCAGCCGCCCGAGACCAATATCGAGGAGCAGGAGTGTGACGACGACGAGCGAAGCTGTGGTGATAGAGAAGTCCTCTCCAACGAGCGCGTTCTGCGCCGCATCGCCGATGATCAGCAACAGGATGAAATCGAACGTCGTGATCTCAGCGAGCGTCCGGCGTCCGCCGATACGGAAGACCATCCAGAGAATCACGAACATGATCACCGCGCGAAAGACAGGGTTCATGTCACTGATTCCCTAGAAGTAAATCAACTGCCACATGCGCGCAGGCTCAGCGGCCTCCGGCGTGATCAGCGTTTGAAAGACGCCAGGGCGATCCGGCCGGTAATGAAGCTCCACATATCCGCGCCCACCACGTGCCGCGACTTCGAACCAACCCGAGGCTTCATCGAGCGTCTTGAACGCGTCAGGGGGCCGCACCTCGAGCGATTCGAGATCCTCGAGAAATGCGCGCTCGATGCTGAAGCGTACCGGTTGGCCATCGGCCGCGGCGGTTTCGATGCTGATCACCAGCTTGGTCAATGCCGTGGTACGCCCAAAGCGATCGTAGGCAAGTCGTGTGTGGCTTCCGGTCCTTGCCCGGGCCAACGGCCCGTCGCCGAACGCCCCAATCGCGCCGGCCAGGACAAACACGGTGAGCAGGGCCACGCCGATTCGCTGGACCGTGCGTTCGTGCTTGAGGAACTTCTGGGGCCGTTCGATCTGCAACTCAGCCGGTCTGGGCACGGTGCAAAAGCAGCAAGCCGTATGCCACAGGGGCTCCCTCGGCGGACGAGTTAGCACCCTGGTCCTAACGGCTGGCCGTCAATTTGTGCGAAGACTCTCCGGGCAGCTTCCTCGTGCGAGCAGCGCTCCAGGCGATGTTGCAGGTACTGCTGCATCCAGACGCCATCGTCTTCGAGATCGACGTGGGTGGTTCCGAGTGGCCGGTTGTTGGCGTCACGAAACTTGAATTCCAGCTGTCGCCGAAAGTTCACGACGTCATCGCGCGGTGGAAAAATGTTGGTCAGGCGCGCGGCGCAACCTGGCGAGATCCCTCGTTCGTTCATCTGCTGAAAGACTCGGCGCAAGGCCTCAGCATGGGAACATGCGTGAAGCCGGTAGCGAATGTAACGCTGTGTCCATGTGACCGACGTTGCAACATCAATGTAGGTGGGCGCCGTGGCACGATGCAGATCATTGCTGTACTTGTCTTCCAACATCCGCCTGAACGCGATCGACTCGTGCATGGGTGGAAACGGCTCGCTCTGCGAGTGGTGTGCCGACATCGGCTCATTGAAGGATGACGTCGGCCGGGGCGAACCTAAGAGGTCCACACTATACGTTTCGTCGTTTGCGTAGCGCTCGCGATCCGCTGGAAGCAAGTACAAGAGGCGGGTGTTGCTCCAGAACTCCGCGCGTGCTGGCCATTCGAGCGCCTCGAACGTCGAATCTGAAAACCACCCGCGGAACTGCGGCTCCTCCATCGCCTCGTCAATGATGAACACTGGTTGGTACCCACGGCGCGATAAATCCTTGACAACGGAATCGAGCGGCGTCGAGTCGAGATAGTCCAGCCGAATGACGGGCCGGCCAGTGTAGTAGGCGACTGCGGCGCTCTGGAGGTACGTGAGGATGACGGCGTTTGCAGGCACGGCCTCGCGCAGATAGTCGCCCATCACTTGCACGCGCTTGAAATGTTGACCATCGAGGAACAACTGACGAATCTCTTCTCGTGCGTTGAGGACGACCATGAGGACCGGCAGGACCACTAGTGTGGCGAGTAGAGGCGATCGCGCCGCCAGAAGCCGGCGGATGCGATCCATGGAGGCCGCGAAGAGCACAAACACCGCCAGCAGTGCGGGCAACATGAAGCGCAACCAGTTCCAACCGTCATATGTGAAATATGGCAGGTATAGCGCGAGGTTGGTGACGATGAAGCCGACCCCTGCCATCGCGAGGAGCAAGCGTTCGCGTGTGCGCAGGATGTTCAATGGAAAAGCGAGCAGTCCCACGACAACGAGCCAGCCATGGAGCTCGATGAACAGACGTGGATAAAGAGCGAGGTTCGTGAGGATGCGTTCAGTGCTGAACAGTTCACGTACGCTGCCGTAACCAGACATCAGCGGATCGCCGTAGAGCACACCCTGCGACCAGAGAACCATGGCAGGTCCGACCATCGTGGCGGCGGCGAAAGTCAGGACGCGCTTCGTTCGGTGCGCCCAAGCCCCGGCGGAGGCCGCGATGACGAGCACGATGATGCCGGCCAGCGGTGCGAGATTGGGCCGTATCATGATCGCGAAAGCCGCCGCGAGTCCGGACGCGGTCGCGGCCCCGAGTCCGGGCCGCAGGCTTAGCACCCAGCTCAAAGCCCACAGAGCTGTTGCCGGCACGTCGCTCATCGGCGAGATCGCGTGCGCAAGGGTGACTGGAGTCGCCGCGATCAGGACGCTGGCCATCACGCCCGCCCAAGGGCCGCTGAAGCGTGACGTCAACAGGTACGCACACCATGCGAGGAGTCCTGCAAAGAGCGGCGCGACTGCGTACGGCGCCAGCGAGCCGCCCACGTTGAGCGCCGCAGCCAACAGGAGTGGATACCCTAGGGGATAGATACCCACCGCGCTGCCGATGGTCGGGCCAAGTCGTTGGCCTAACGGGATTTCCACATGGCCGCCGAACGACCACGGGGCCCAAAACACGAACGTCGTTGGACTGAACAGATCGGCATCAGCCCACCGGTGTGCCGCGTCTATGTATGCGGCAGAATCCGTGCCCCACGGGGTGAATGTGCTGAAGCGAACCGTCACGCCGATGACTACGGCTACGACGATGAGCGCGAGGAACGTCGGCAGCTGAATCCGAGATGTCCTCACGGACCGATTGTAATAAAGGCTTCAGTGACGCTGGTCGGCCAAGCGCCGTGATGGTGACCTAACGCGGGAATAATCGCCTGGTCAATTGTCACGCTTAGGCGTGGCGTTGGCGGCCGCGGAAGACGCGCGAGTTGCTTGCGCGGTCCCGCGCGATTGCGCCGCGTCGCTGGAGAACCGTCCTTGCAGGGAGCCATCGTCTCCGACATCCATCACCAGGGTGCCGCCGCTGGTTCGGAGGCTGCCGGTTTCGATGAACTCGAGCTCCAGGCGCTGGCCACGCACCGTCCCTTCGAGTGCGATCGGGGTTCGGCTCGCGGCCGGCAGCGCCCGACCGTTCTCACTGACCTTTCCTCCGAACCCCGTAATGCGATTGCCGTGTTGTTGGAGTTGAAGGGCATAACCAAGGGTGAGCCCTTTATAGCGATTGTAGGTCGATGAGTCGACGCGTGTAGTCAGCGACCATTCACCGCTCAAGTCATCCGGGGCCGGGCGTTGCCGTGTATCGGCTGGAACCGGGCGCTCGATGGGCGTGTCGTCAGCCGCGGCGGGGTCGGGAGCCGCGCGCTCAACCAACCCGTTCGAGGAAGGCGCAAGCTCGGAGGTTGACCTCGCCTCAGACGCCGGCCCAGCGCGACGCGATTGCCCGACAGTTATCGAGAGCCCGAGTCCGACCGCTACCGCAATGGCGACAGTGAGGAGCAACAACGGAATCCGGACAATTGGCGCACCACTATCCGGCGCCGGCATGAACGCGGTCCGTTCCCACATCTGGCGCGGAGGTGCATCACGAGCGTTTTCGGCGTCAGGAGCCGTCGGGTTGAATTGCGCCGGCCGCCATAACGGTTCGGAATCGGCCGTGCCTGTGGGTGCGGGTGGCGGCGCGGATCTGGCCGTGACTGGCGCGGCGTCCATCGATGGAGCCACCGTTTCCGACCCATACGCGTCTAGCGAGCCTCGTACATCCTGCGCCCACTCTTGCTCCACCTGAGCCACGTAGCGTTGGGCGACATCGTCGGGCTCCAACCCAACCTCGTTGGCGTAGGCCTTGACGAATCCGAGCAGATAAACACGCGGCGGCAACCGCTCGAGGTCACTTCGTTCGATGGCATCGAGGCGCTCGACGCTGACCTTCGTTCGTGCGCCGAGCTCTTCAAGAGAGATACCGCGCGCGTTTCGCGCCGCCAGAAGCTCAGCGCCGACACTCATGAGGAATCAGTGGAGCAAGAACCACACCTTCGAGGATTGGCCCACGTGACAATGCGCTGGCTCAACGAGCTCTGCATGAAATCGCATCAGATCCGTGTCCGCGCAGCGCGAATTGCATGGCAGTCTCGCCACAGACACGCGGCCCAGCAACTGAGGTAAGGCCGGGCTTCAGATCGCGATTCATTGCAGAATTTTGGTGCCGGAGGAAGGGGGTCGAACCCACACTCCCTAAAAGGGAACGGCCGTCCTAGGGGCTTCGGAACCATCGAGGCTGACAATTCCCATAATGGCAGTGCTTGCCGAGGAAAGAGTGAGAACGTCGGTAGGACGCATCAACGACTCGACGCAGGCTCCTTTCTCAGCTTCGCACGCCACTCGGCGGCTCTTTCAGGTTTTCCCCAGCCATCATATAGCTGCACAAGCTGCTTGATCGTTCGTTGCGTCGCATCGCCGTTGGCACCCAGGGATTTCAAGAAGCTCTGATATGCCGCCAGCGCCAGCGGCTCCGCTGAATCGAATTGTCGCCGTTTGATGTACAGACCGGCCAGAACAGATTCGCTAAATGCCGTATCTGGATGTCCTTCCCCGACCACCTTCCGCTTTGCGTTCACCGTTTCGAGCAATAGCTGTTCGGCTTCGTCATAGCGATCCGTCGCTTCGTACACAGAGGCCAGGTTGTTCATCGCGCGTAATGTCTCGGGGTGTGCATTCCCGAGTGATAGACGGAAGCCATCGAGAACCCGCCGGGCGATTGGCTCGGCCTCCGCGTAGCGGCCCTGCCGAAAGTACATCACCTGGAGTTCGTTCGATGTCGCAAGTGTGTCTGGATGGTCAGCGCCCAACGCACGCTCCTGCGCCTCCCGTGTCGCGCGGGCCAGTGGCTCTAATTTGTCCCAGAGTTGTTGCATGGTATATGAAGACGCGAGATCATACTGAGCCTTCAGCGTGTCCTGGTGATCCTTGCCCAGTAGACGCCTGCGCCGATCGATCACGTCCACATAGAGCGGCTCTGCTTCCCGGTATTTCCCTTGATACCAGTAAAGGTTCGCGAGCGAATGACCCGTCGCAATTGTGTCCAGGTGGTCGTTGCCGAACACTCGTCGTTGAGTAGTGAGCGCGC
This sequence comes from uncultured Acidobacteriota bacterium, assembly GCA_963846425.1. Classification (GTDB taxonomy): domain Bacteria; phylum Acidobacteriota; class Vicinamibacteria; order Vicinamibacterales; family UBA2999; genus JACCSI01. Next base: position 3,141,656 of record CAWJVW010000005.1, read on the forward strand.
GCTGAAGTTGTCCCTCGGCTTCAGCGTAGAGTCCAAGGCTCATGGACACCTTTCCGATTGTGGATTCGAGTCGCGCCTGCACCGCCGGTTGATCACGTAGGCTCTGTTCGAGCTGCCGCGCTCCTCGCGCGAGAATCTCGCGGGCCGTCAGCGTATCGCCACGGGCCTCGCTGGGATCAGAAACGCTGAAGAGGCCGACGAGAAAGTTTGACACCTGATTGGCGGCCTCGGCCTCCAGGTTCGCCCGATCGCGCTCGCGTGCAATGCGCTCGGCTTGAACGGCCATCGTCGCGGCGAATCCCGCGAGAAGCACAACAAGTGTCGCGACCGCTGCGACACCCAATCGGTGCCGACGGACGAACTTCGTCACGCGATACACGGTGCTGGGCGGGCTGGCAAGGACGGGCTGATCGTCCAGATGTCGACGCAGGTCGGTCGCCAGATCCGATACCGACCCATACCGTCGGGTACGGTCCTTCTCAAGCGCCTTCATGGTGATCCAATCAAGATCCCCGCGAAGCTGGTTGGCCAGTCTCGACACGTTCGGAGGCTGACCCTGCCCCGTCTCCGCGGCCGCCGCGAGCGTGGTCACGCGCGTGCTTGGGCGGGGCGGGTCGACCTCACGGATCGTTCGGCGGATCTCGTCCAAACCTTTTTCCCGCAGCGATTTCGACTCGAATGGCAGTACGCCCGTCAACACCTCGTACAGGATCACCCCGAGGGCGTAGACGTCGGTGCGCGTGTCGACGTCGATGCTGTTCATGTCGGCCTGTTCGGGACTCATGTACTCGGGTGTACCGATGAGCGCACCCAACTCGGTGTGGAGCGTACGGTCGGTCAGCGCCTGCGTCATGGCCTTCGCCACGCCAAAATCGATGATCTTCGGCACTGGGCGGTCGTCGCGTATCGTCACGAGGACGTTTGAGGGCTTGAGGTCCCGGTGAATGATCCCTTTCTGGTGCGCGTGTTGCACCCCCTCACAGACAGCGAGAAACAGATCGATACGATCAGGGATTGCGAGCTTGTGCCTGGTGGCAAACGCCGTAATAGTCTGGCCCTGCACGTACTCCATGGCGAAATATGGGCGGCCCTGCGGCGTGGCGCCCGCATCGAATACCCGAGCGATGGCAGGATGGTCCATCAAGGCTAGCGCCTGCCGCTCAGCCTCGAACCGCGCGACCACCTGCACGGTATCCATTCCGGCTTTGATCACCTTCAACGCGACGTGCCGGCGAACGGGCCGCGTCTGCTCGGCAAGCCAGACCTCTCCCATTCCTCCCTGGCCGACTCGCTCCAGGAGGCGGTATGGTCCGATGGTTTCTGTTGCGGAGACGCGGGAAGGCTGCGCCCGTGTCAGATCGGGATTGAGGACAGAGTCATCGACGGGTCGATCGCTTATGGCAACCTCTCACCGCAAAACTTACTACCCTACACGCGATCCGCAAGACAGGGTCATGGAGCGCTGGAGACGCTGATTTTAGTGGTGGAGCCCAGGATGGCAAAAGGAGAAAAGGAATTACCAGCCGCGCGCTTTGGGTGGCACTTTCTGGCGATTCCGAAACCTCCTGCACAGAAGTCGGGGACGACCAAGAACAACAAGGTCGGAGCGGTGAAGCTCCTGCACGACTTCTGTGGCACGACAGGTTCGCAACCTCGTTCGGGCGGGCATCCCGAAGAAGACGGCGACGGGCGTCACCGGTCACAAAACGCGCTCCGTCTTGGACCGCTACGACAACGTCAACGAGGACGATCTGCGCGGGCGCACTCGGCAAGCTAGCTGAGGCGTCGAACGTCCGCGCGAAACGTCAAGGCAAGCGATTCGCTCGCCGCGCCAGCTAACGCACGGACGAGGAAAGAACGGGGAAAGTCGCGCGCGATCTCACGGTCGCGCTCGTTGTGTGTTCGCGGGAAACCCAATGAAAATGGTGCCGGAGGAGGGGGTCGAACCCACACTCCCTAAAAGGGAACGGGATTTTGAGTCCCGCGCGTCTGCCAGTTCCGCCACTCCGGCGCAATTCCAAGGTTTTTTGAAACCCCTCGAAACCCTGCTGCGTCCATTCCGCGGGTTACTTTCACCACGGATTTGGCTATTCTATCGCGACCGTTACCTCATACGTCCCAGGAGCGGCACCCATCATCACGCCCGTCCGGAGGTTGCCAGTTCGATGCGCAGAAAGCTTCGAGATCTGACCTTTGCCGTCGTAGGCGCTGCTGCCATGGCGGCCCTGTTCTACGCCGCGCTCCCCCTGCAGGGGCAGGCGCCCGCGTCCCGAATCCCACGAGCCGCCAACGGCAAGCCGGACCTCAACGGGATCTGGCAGACCATCAACACGGCCAATTGGGACCTGGAAACCCATGTCGCGCGCCCGGCGCTCGCAATGCGGCCCGGTCCCGTGGTTGCGGTGCCCGCAAAGGAAGTGGTTGCCTTCGGCGCCGTCGGCGCTGTGCCCGGCGGACTTGGTGTCGTCGAGGGGGGCGAAATGCCGTATACGCCTGACGGCCTCAAGAAGCGAAAAGAGAATCAGGAGAACTGGCTGACGCAAGATCCGGAGGTGAAGTGCTATCTCCCCGGCGTCCCGCGCGCCACCTACATGCCATTTCCGTTTCAGATTTTCCAGAGCGACAAGGCGTTTGCCATTGCGTACGAGTACGCGGGTGCCTATCGCAACGTCTATTTGAAGGATCCAGGACCGCCGCAAGTGGATTCGTGGATGGGGCAGTCGGTCGGACGATGGGAAGGCGACAGCTTCGTGATCGATTCCAACGGCTTCCACGATCAGAGCTGGTTCGATCGGTCGGGCAATCATCACAGCGAAGTGATGAAAGTGACCGAGCGGTACACGATGACGGATCCTGATCACATCCAGTACCGAAGCCACGATCGACGATCCGAAAACGTTCACGCGTGCCGTGGAAGATGAGCATGCCGCTCTATCGCCGCGTCGAAAAGGGCGCGCGGCTTGGACAGTTCAAGTGCGTTGAATTTGTCGAGGAGCTGATGTACGGCCACCTCCGCAAGGAGCCGGTGAAGTAGCGCGGGACTTTAGTCCCGCGATCTCGGAGGAGCAGATGACCCGGTTTACGCGCTCGATTGGCGCTCTCGTTGCAACGACGCTTGCAGTAGGCGCCTTCGCTCTTACGCCCGTCGAAGGACAATCGCCGGCCGGCACCGCCAAACCCTGGACGCTGCCCAGGACGCCAGACGGAAAGCCGGACCTGCAGGGCAACTGGAGTAACGAGACTCAGACGCCGCTCGAGCGCCCGGATAAGCAGGGGGCGACCTTGACCAACGAGCAGGCGCAGGCCATCGAGGATCGCGCCAAGTTGGTCGCTGAATTTCGCGATCAGGCCAGCGATCCCAATCGCCCGACACCGCCCAAGGGCGGTGAAGATCGCCTCATCGCGCCCGGCGATCCGTCCTTCATCGAGCGGATCTCAGCAGCCGCTGGCGGCAAGGTGGGCGGCTACAACGGTTTTTGGCTGGATCCCGGCGACAAGGTCATCAAAATCGACGGTGTCGCTCGCAGCTCCATCGTCGTGGACCCGCCGGATGGCCATGTGCCGGCGTTCACTGCCGACGCACGTCAGCGCAACACTGAACGTGCCGCAGCCGCCAAGAAGTTCGGCGAGTTCGACCATCCGGAACTGCGCGGACTCGCGGAGCGCTGCCTGCTGTCGTTCGGCTCCAACGCCGGTCCGCCAATGTTGCCCAACTACTTCTACAACAACAATTATCAGATCGTGCAGACCAAGGATCACGTCATGATCATGACGGAAATGGTGCACGACGTTCGCATTATCAGACTGGGGGGCGAGCATCCGCCCAAGCACGTCCGCCAATGGCTGGGCGATTCCATTGGGCGTTGGGAGGGCGACACCCTTGTGATCGAGACGACCAACTTCCATCCCTCACAGCGGTTCCGTGGCGCTTCTGAAAATCTGAAGGTCACCGAGCGCTTCACGCGCACCGGACCCGACACGATCGTCTACAAGTTCATTATCGACGACCCGACGACGTTCACGGCGCCGTGGAGCGGCGAGCTACCGTTCAATCGCATCGACGAGATGATCTACGAGTACGCGTGCCACGAAGGCAACTACGCCTTGTCGAACATTCTCGGCGGCGAGCGCGCGCGCGAAAAACGCGAATCCGAGAAGGAGAAGCAACAACAGTGAAGCCTTTCATTCTCGGACTTGCTGTTGCACTGGTCGCGCTGACCTCCGCAGCCGGCCAGGCTCCGCCGAGCGGTGCCAAGCCCTCGACCATGCCGCGCACGGCGGATGGCAAGCCGGACCTGCAAGGCAACTGGAGCAACGCGACGCTCACGCCGCTCGAACGCGCCGAGGGGACGCCGCTGGTCATGTCGAAGGAAGAAGTCGCGAAAAGGGAGAAGGGTTTCTCCGAGCGGGTCGAGCGTCTTGCCGAGGCGAGCGACCCGAATCGCCCTGCCCCGCCTAAGGGTGGCGACGGCTCGGTCGGCGCTGCCGGCAACGTCGGCGGCTATAACAACTTCTGGATCGATCCCGGCGATCGCATTGCGATCGTCAACGGCGAGTATCGCGCGTCGCTCATCATCGATCCGCCCAACGGTCGCATTCCGGCGCAGACCCCTGAGGCCAGAGAGCGCGCGCAACTTCGCCTTGCGGCCATGAAAGGACGCGGGCAGTACGATCATCCCGAGTTCCGTCCGCTGGCAGAGCGGTGCCTGATGTCGTTTGGCTCGAACGCGGGGCCGCCGATGCTGCCCAATTACTTTTACAACAACAACTACCAGATCGTTCAGACCAAGGACCACATGATGATCCTCGTGGAAATGGTCCATGACGTCCGGGTGATCCGGCTGGGCGGTGAGCGCCTGCCCAAGCACATCCGTCCCTGGATGGGTGATTCGATCGGCCGATGGGAAGGCGACACGCTCGTCGTCGAGACTACGAACTTCCACCCGTCGCAGCAGTTCCGTGGCGCCTCTGAAAACCTCAAGGTCACCGAACGCTTCACACGAGCGGACGCCGATACGATCAATTACAAGTTCACCATCGAGGATCCGACCACCTTTACGGGTCCCTGGACCGGCGAGGTTCCCTTCAGGCGGAGCGACGAGTTAATCTATGAATACGCTTGCCACGAGGGGAACTACGCGCTCTCCAACGTGCTGAGTGGTGAGCGCAACCGCGAAAAGCGGGAAGCGGAAAAGAAGACGCAGAAGTAGTCAGTGGCCAGGGCCAAGTGGTCAGGGACCAGGAGAAGAGCTATGCGAAAGTCCGTATCAATCCTGATTGCAGGCGCCGTTCTGCTGGCGGCGACTGTGCCGGTCGTGGGACATCACGCCTTCGGCGCCGAATTCGACCCCGACGCGCCGATTCGCTTGCAGGGCAAAGTGGTCAAGCTCGAGTGGGTCAACCCTCACGCCTGGATCCACATCGAAATTTCCAAACCGGACGGCTCGAAAGAAGTGTGGATGGTCGAGGGCGGCACGCCAAACACGTTGCTACGACGAGGGTTGACGCGTGAATCGCTGACCTTTGGGACCGAACTGATTGTCGATGGCTATCAGACCAAGGATCACTCCCTGAAGCGCGCGAATGGCCGCGACGTGACGTTCACCGATGGCCGCAAGATGTTCATGGGCTCATCGGGAACCGGTGCGCCGCGCGATGGCCGTGATCCCACCGAGGGCGGCACGAAGAAGCCGCCACCGCCGCGGCAATAGGGTTCAGGCGAGAGCCCCCTGGGGCCGGTGATTGGTCAGCAGGGACGAGTTCGCGGATTCCAGGGTGATCAGCAGCCGTGATGCGACAGCGCGTCATGGTAGCTTGTCACCCTGGAATTTTGTTTTTCAGGAAGGATCCAGTGAAACCAATCGCCATTGCAGTTGCATTGCTGTGGACGACGGCAGCAGCGTTCGCTCAGTCCCCCTCGCGGTTCAACGTCCCCGTGGAGTATTTCACCCTCCCGAACGGGTTGAAGGTCGTCGTCAGCGAAGACCGCAGCGCTCCGGTCGTGATGGTGGAGGTCATTTACAACATTGGCTTCCGCATCGAGCCGAAGGGTCGCACCGGATTTGCGCATCTGTTCGAGCACATGATGTTTCAAGGCTCTGGGCAGGTGAAAAAAATGGAGCACGTGTCGATGGTGCAACAGGCGGGCGGCATCGTGAACGGCTCGACGCGGCTCGATTACACGAACTACTTCGAGGTCGTGCCCTCGAATGCCCTTGATCTCGCCCTCTGGCTCGAAGCCGACCGCATGCGATCGCTCGACGTGAGTGCGGAGAACCTGAAAAACCAGCAGAACGTTGTCAGTGAAGAAGTGCGGGTGAATGTCCTCAATCAGCCGCACGCCGCCTTTGAATGGCTGGAGATCTGGCAGCGGGCGAATACCAACTGGAATAACGCACACAACTTCTATGGCGATCTGGCCGAACTCGAGGCCGCGACGCTGGAAGACGTGCAGAAGTTCTTCAAGACTTACTACGCGCCGAACAATGCCGTGCTCGTGGTGGTCGGGGACACAACCGCCGCCGACGTGCGCAAGCTTGCTGAAAAACATTTCGGCTCGATTCCACGCCAGCCGCTGCCACCGCCCGCCGACATCTCCGAGCCGCCGCAAAAAGAGACCAAGCACTCGACCCGCGAGGACAAATTGGCGCGGACACCGGCACTGGCGATCGCGTGGCATTTGCCGGAGCGGATGACCAAAGACTTCTTCGCATTGAGTGTGCTCGACCCGCTCATCGTCGGTGACGAGAGCGCTCGCCTGCACCAGAAACTCGTACGCCAGGATCGGCTGGCCATGTCGGTCATCGGCGCATTCAACTTCCTGGGCAACAACTGGGACGTCAAAGGACCCATGTTGTTCACGATGCGCGTGGATTATCTCAACGACAAAACCGCGCAGCAGGTGTTGGACGCCGTAGAGACCGTCCTCGCGGAGGTGCGGACAAAGGGTGTTAGCGAGGCGGAGCTTGCGCAGGCGAAGACCGCCCTCCGATCTGCGTTCCTCGAGGACATGGAGGGCGGCTTCATGCCGCGCTTCGGACGCGCGAACCTGTTGGGGGCGTTTGCGTTGTTCGACGATGACCCGAAGCGCATCAACACGATCCTCGATGAGCTCGACAAGGTGACGGTCGAAGACGTGAAGGCTGCTGCGGGACGCTGGTTCGTGCCGACTAACCGCACGTCGATCGACAGCCGGCCCGCCACCAAGCCGACAGCGCAGGGAGGTGTTCGATGACCGGCCCCAGGTATCCGGCCCCAGGCCGCAGAAATCGGGTGTTCTTCGTTGCCGCGGCGCTCGTCATCCCCATTATCACGTTCGCGCAAACCTCGACACGTCCGGCTGTGGGGCCCGAGCGGCCGTTCGTGCCACCGCCGCGGGTCGAGCGGACACTCTCGAATGGCCTGCGGGTGATTGCCGTCCGGTATCCCACGGTGCCGAAGGTGTCGGTCGTGCTGACAATCCAATCTGGCTTGGCCGTCGATCCGGCGGAAAAGGCGGGACTCGCGCAGTTTGTCGCCGACGCCGTGCAGGAAGGGACGACGACGCGCGACAGCGTCAAGATTCGCCAGGAGATCTTTGCCCTGGGGGCAAGCTTGACCGCTACCGCGGGACAAGACACCTCGTCGTTCACGATGCGCGGCCTTGCCGACACCCTCCCGCAAATGACGTCGCTTGTCGCCGACATCGCCCGCAACCCGACCTTTCCGCAGAGCGAGATCGATCTGCTCAAGGCCAACACCACGCAGGCTCTGCAAGCGCAGCTGGCTTCGCCGCAGATAGTCAGCAACCGCATCTACCGGCAAACCTTGTTCGGGCCGCATCCCTACGCGCGCACGGGGGCGACACTCGACACCGTGAAGGTGATCGATCGCTCGTCGATCGTCGAGTACCACAAGACCTACTACCGACCGAACAACGCTTTCATCGTCGTGACCGGCGACGTCGTGCCTGACGCGGTTTTTGCCGTCGCCGAGAAGGCATTCACCGGATGGGCGCGCGGTGTGGTTCCGCCGCCGCCGCCGTCGCCGCTGCCGTCGCTCCAAGGCAGGAAGATTGTCTTCGTGCAGCGACCCAACAGTGTTCAGTCATCGATCTCGCTCGGCAACTTCACAATCCGTCGCAGCGATCCGCGTTGGCCGGTCCTGAATGTGACGAACCAGATCTATGGCGGCGCGTTCGACTCTCGGCTGGTGCGTAACATCCGCGAGGAGAAGGGTTACACCTATTCACCACAATCGGTGTTTCAGGCCATGGGGCAGGCCGGCGTCTATCGGGCCGTTGCCGACGTGCGCAACGATGTGACCGGCGCCACACTCAAGGAGATCTACGCCGAGATCGACAAACTGCGAGCGGAAGGCCCCGGCACGGCGGAGCTCGATAATGCGAAGGTCTATGCGCGCGGTCTGTTCGTCATTCAAAACGCAACGCAAGCAGGCTTGTCGAACACTCTGAACACGATGTATAGCTTCGGGTTACCGAACGATTATCCCGAGACTTTCCAGAAAACGGTCTCGACGCTGTCACCCGAAGCGATCAAGACAGCGGCGCAAATGTTGTTGGGCTCCGAAGACTCCGTGATTGTCGTGGTCGGTGATTACGCGAAGGTGAAGGACCAGCTCGGGGCGTTCAAAGACATCTCGTTCGTGGACATCAACGGCAAGCAAATTTCTGCGCCGCAGTAGGGCCACCCGCCTCAAGAAAACCCAATCCACCGACCGGCCGCGGCGACGGTGAACCAGAGGGCGAGCGACACGAGCGCGACGATCCGGGTCCTGGCGGTTGCGTCGAGATCGCCCGCCTGCGCCACGCGTCGGCGCACCGTAAAGGTGTAGAGCAAGGCGACCGGCAAGGTGGTGATTTTCACCCAGAACGACGTGTTGTAGTAGCACTTGATGGATTCCGACAAGAACAGCGCGGTACCCGTCAGCAACATGACGACAATCGCACTGATCAGCCACGGGCGCGCATCGCGTGCGACCTCGTCGATCGGTTGACGCAGGCCGACGCCAAGCATCCGCAGATCGAGAACCAGCACAGCGCCTCCGAGCACGCAAAGCCCCAGCAGGTGAACGGCCTCGATGACCGGAAACAGCCACTGCGAGTTGCGGATGGTGTCGCCAACCCAGGTTGCTTCGCACCACTCGAAGAACGGCAGAAGGTTCATACCAGCAAACACTCGCAACCGACACGTTGTGCTCTCATTGAGGCGGCACAACGCACCCCGCGGCCCAGTTGATGACCTCTGGCTGGGGCTGGATATCGCAGTCGAACCAGTTGTAGGCAATCATGCGGCCTGCGACGACGATGCCGGCCCAGAGGATGAGAGAGGCGACTGCGGCAATGCGTGCCGCCTTCGGCGGCACCGGATCGAGATCCCAGTCGGCGACCCGCTTCTCTACGCGCGAGTGGAAGAGCCAGACGTTGAGGCCTGCCAGAAGCAGCATGACGATTTTGATGCGGAAGAAGATGTTCTGATAGTTCCGAACCGGGATGGCGTAGAAAAGCAGCGCGCCAGTAATTATCATCACGACGAAACCGACTTTGGTCCAGGGCAGGACCTTGTCCAGCATCTCGGACACGGGCACGCGCGTCAGCGTCAGTCCAAGCAGCCGCAAATCAAGCATAGTCGCCAGGCCAACGAACAGCGTCAGCGCGAGGACGTGCGTGGATTCAATCAGGGGGTACATGTAGAGCGACTCGTGGAGCGCGATGCTCCACGGGGTGTTGGCAAGCCACTCGAGGAAACTCAGTAACGACACTGCGTAATCTGCGGATAAGTATAAACTCGGCCGCATGCGCAGCATGCGATGGCTCTTGATACTACTGTTGGCGTTCTTGGCCCAGACGACCGCACCAGCGACAGGAGCACGGGACTTTCCGCCTTCGCGTGAAGCTACGGCGGACCGCCCCGCGAACCAAGCTCCAGCCCCCCAGTCGCCAACACAGAGAGTCGGCACCATGAGCGAGCTAATGGTGCACATGATTTATCCGACCTCTGATGCCGTGTTCTACATCACGTCGCGCACGCCCAAGACCGATTCCGAATGGGCGGAGCTTCAAGCGAAGACGCTCACGTTGGCCGAATCCGCCAATCTACTGATGATGCCCGGCCGCGCGCGCGATCAGGACCGCTGGATGAAAGACGCCAGGTTGATGCTGGATGCCGGCTGGGCGGCGTTCAAGGCAGCAAAAGCAAAGGACGTCGCCACGCTCGAAGCGCTGAGCGATCAGCTCTACGAGTCGTGTGTCACGTGCCACAAGAACTACCGGCCCGATTACGGCAAGCCGCGCCCGCCGGCGCGACCGTCGACTGGAAACTGACGCCTACTGAGGCTGATAGTTCGGGCGTTGGATCTCCAGCGCATACTTCGCGTGGCAGTTGGTGCAGGTCTCGTACAGCTCCCCGCCAACGTCGAAGACAGCGGTCTTGTTCCGCGCCTCTGCAGCCCGGATAGCGCGTTGGCCGACGTCAATCATCGCCTGCGACATGGTCATCCAGTCGCCGCCGTCCTTGGCACGGCTGCTCATCATCAGCAGATTCCCCGACTCGGCGACGACGTACGCGGCATTGCGTACGGTGTCCCACTCTTCGATTGTCTGCGGCTCGATCTCGGTTGCGCCTTTCTCGTCATAAATCGTTCCAACGGCGTCCCAATACACTTCCGCCGATGGTTCGACGACCGACGCCATCAGTTGCTTGACGTCCGCAACCGGCCTGAATGGAGGTGGTGGGGGCGCCGAGTTGCATCCCGCAACGAGTAAAGAGCCGAAAGCCAACAGGTTGAGTTTTCGATTCATGTCCCAGCACTATCCTATGCAGTCCCGCTGCGAGACGTCACCGCGGAAGCCACACCAATGCGACGAGTTGGACGGAGACGCCGCCGCGTTTGGGCTTGACGACGACGCGCTCGAGGGGTTCCTGCTGCGCATCCCATTGAGTAGAAATCGCTTGAAGCTCCTCTTCGAGGGCCTTGGCGAGCTCGTCGCGTTTGGTGCGGAGCGCGGTCAGCTCGGACTCAGCACGGGCAACATCCTGGGTCGCTCGACCCACCCGTCCATACCCGCGAGCGGCGGTCGTGGCACGGCCCAGCGTGCTGGCGCTGACGGCCTTTCGGCCAAGGATGGCGCCGAAAATCGTCGCGGCAACCGAGACGCCCGCTTGCACCTTGGACTCCGACGCCTGTTCCGACTCGCGCTGCACGGCGGCTTCTGCACGTCGCACTCTGTCTTCGGCCGTCGACAGACGCGAGGTGTAGCGCTCACGCACCCGCGCAAGTTCTCGGTCGCGCTGCTCGCGCAGGGTCGTCTGCAACCGGATCCGGAAATCACGCTCGGATTCATCAGGCGCTGACACGAGTTTCGCGCGCGGGCTCCTTGACAGCTCGATCGCCTGGGCGCGGCCAACCCATTGTGTGAAGTCCTTCGTCCACCCAGCGTACTTCCGCGGCATCGAGGCGGCCTTTGGAAGTGGCTCGAATGGAGCTGCCCGATGCGGCTCGCGTTTGAGATCACCGGTCTTGAACGAGGCGGGCTCGGCATGCTCCCAATCGACAGGCACGGGTCCATCGATGATCGGCGCGACGACCACGACATCGCGGACATCGTCTACGCCGAGCTTGCTGTCGGAGTAGCTCACGCGGGCAGCACCCAGCAGCGCGGGACTCCAGCGGTCGCCATCACCGGGGGCAAAGAACTGGGGGATGGAAGGGTCGAGAACGGGTGCGACAGGTGCGACAGGTGCGACGGGTGCGACAGGTGCGGTGCGGTGCACAGGTGCGACGGGTGCGACAGGTGCGACAGGTGCGGCGTGGTGCTCAGGTGCGACAGTTTCGTCAGCTGTACCTGCGGCACCCACGAGCTTCGCGAGCTCTTCCCGGCCGAGGGGGCCGCGAAGATACGAGAGCGTCCACCGCGTTTTGAACAACACCGGCTCTGACTCGTGTACGTTGTGCAGCAGGAACGTCCGCTTCTCCAATCCCGACAAGATGCGATCCGTCGTCGCACGGTCGAAGCCGCGCCCGGACGTTGCGTTTGCGCCCTCGAGGCCGTCGAGCAGCCGCGCTTTGTCCCGTTCGGTTTGCAAGCGGCCGAGAAACCAGGTGCCCGCATTCGACAGCGCCTTGTAATCGAGGTCAACCGGATTCTGTGTAGCGAGCGTCATCCCGAGCCCAAAGGCCCGCGCCTGCTTCAGGAGCGTCAGTAGTGGGGGTTTCGACGGCGGCATCGCGACCGGTGGCAGGAATCCCATCATCTCGTCGATGTAGACCATCGCGCGAAGGGAGGACGTCCCACGCTGCATTCGCATCCACGCGACGATCTCGTTGAGCAACAGCGAGACGAAGAACATCCGTTCGCGGTCATCGAGATGCGAGATTGACAGGATCGAGACGCGTGGTTTTCCCGATCCGGTGTACAGCAGCGAGTTCACGTCCAGCGGATCACCCTCGAGCCACACCGCGAAATCCGGTGCGGCGAGCAGACGATTGAGATCCGACGCGAGCTTGAAACGATCTGACGCGGGGAAAAAGCTATCGAGCTCGAGGACGCCGATGCGTTGAAGAGGCGGCGTCTGCACCTGCCCGATGAGCGCAGGGAGGTCCAAGGGCTGCTGCTGGCGCCACGCCTCACTCAGCAGCGTCGTAATGAGAATGTGTTCACGCGCACGGAGCGGTTCTGATTCGATGCCCGCCAGCGTGAGCACGCTGGTCGCGGCACCCGACGCCCTTTCGGAGAGCAGTTCGGGATCACTGATGACGCTGGCTGCTGGCACCTGAAATGTTCGCAGAATGGACAGCGGCCGCGCAGCACGACTTCCAGGGGTATACACCGCGAACTCCGCAGCACTGCGAAGACGCGCGATGCGCTCCGGCGTTTGTCCCCACTCCTCGAGCCCTGCCTTCCAGCGAGAGGCTTCCTTCGCGGCGTACGTGTCGATGTCCACGCCCGCAAGGCGTGCCTCGTCTTGGTTGACCCACGTCGCAAACTCCTTGGGATCGAGGCCGGGAAACGTGAGCAGGAGGTTCGATAAGTCGCCTTTCGGGTCGATCGCGAGGACAGGAATGCCGTCGATGGCAGCCTCTTCCATCAGTCCGATGCCAAGCCCTGTCTTGCCGCTCCCGGTCATCCCGAGGATGACGGCATGTGTAACCAGATCTGCCGCGTCGTAAAGCAGCGGAACGTCGGTCAGCTCGCCCGTCGCATGGTCGACACGGCGTCCGAGATAGAACAGGCCGAGCTTTTCGAAATCCATTGGTGTTCCTTGATATCAAGGTGGGCGCCAAAAGGCAAAAGGCAAAAGGCAAAAGGCAGAGGAAGGGTTACACGTCGAGACCGACGGCGCGCATGAGGGCCAGCGCGTTGCTTGACTGGACGACGCCGGGCCGGAGTCGATAGTCGAAGGTCAGCACTCCGTTTTCGAAGCGATCCTCGAAGTGCACGTTCATGGCCCGTTCGCCGAGCGTCGCGCCAATGTTCGTGAGCGCGAGGTCATGGGTCGTAGCCAACCCAATCGCCCCGCGCTCGACGAGCCCGGACAAAATCCCGGTCGCCCCTTGCAGGCGGTCGTGTGAGTTGGTACCGGAAAGCAATTCGTCGAGGAGAAACAGGACCCCGGCGCTGGGGCCAGACGTTGCCGCAGTGGCGGAGATCGCAGAAACGGAGGTCGCGGGCGAGGACGGAGGTTGCGGGCGAGGACGGAGGTCGCCAGCAAGGACGGAGGTCGCGGGCGAGGACGGAGGTTGCGGACGAGGACGGAGGTCACCAGCAAGGACGGAGGTCGATCCCCCCGTCAGCGTCACAATCTCGCTAATCCTGGTAATCTCTGCAAAAAACCGCGAGCGGCCCGCCTGCAGCGAATCCTGAATCCGGAGCGTTGCGCCAATGCGCAGGGGAGTCATCGTCAAACTCCCGGCGCACACCGGGGCGCCGGCCTGCGCGAGCACCGCGTTGAGGCCCACGGTTCTCAACAGCGTGCTTTTGCCGGACATGTTAGACCCGCTCACCAGCAATAAATGAGGATCGGTAGTTCCCAAGCGGACATCATTCGCGACGGCCACCGACGCGGGCAGTAACGGGTGCGCGAGGCGGTGCGCGCGAAATGCGGCGGGACCTTCCGTGATCTCGGGAAACTGGTCGTCGGGATGCTCGGCGGCATACGTCGCCAGGGCCGAAAGCGCTTCGTATTCGGCAACCGCGGCCAACCACCCCGGGACGGCTGGACCGCACCGCGTGCGCCAGCGTTCGACCGCAAAGGCGAGCTGCGTGCCCAACAGCAGCAACGCCGAAATGGGCGCAAAGATCTGGTTGTGGCCCGAGCTGAGTATTTCCACCAACCGTGCAAGCCGGCGAATCTCATCGGCGGGCGCACGCCCGGTCGCGCGCAAGCGGCCACCGAGGGTCTGCAGGAGGTGAGACTCGAACGGCTCACGTTCGATGCGCTCGATCAGCGTCGCGAGCACGCGTAGTTCCTGCTCATGCTGTTCGATGCCGTGCGTCACGTGGTGCACGGCGTGCCGAAAGCGGAGGGCGAGACCGCACTGGACGACGAGCGCGAGCAGCAGAATGTCTGGCGGCTGGTCGGTCCAGATCCACTGAATCAGCAGACCGATTGAAGCTGCCGCCACAATCGGCAGCACGATGCGCGGCCATTGGCTCGTCAGTTGACTGGGAGCCTGCGCCCACGCTTTGAGATCATCCGTGCGAACCGCTGCTTCGACGTCAGGCCCCAGCACTGCAAGATCCTCGCGCAAGTCGAGGAGTGGCGTCATTTCGGTCACGGCACCCTGGCGTTCACGAATCGTCGTCGGATCTGCAGGTGCCAGCAGCCACGCAGCCAGCACGTCTTCACCCGCGTGTGTGCGGGCTGTCGCCAGCAGTTCGAACAGCCCGCCGGCTCCAAACAGATCGAGATCTTCGGCGTAAAGATGCGCGGGGTGTCGGAAGCGCTCACCACGCTCACCGCTGCCATGCCAACGGTCCTCGATACGGGCAAGCCCGCGTTCGTAGAACGCTGCAGCTCGCGTGGCTCGATCGCGCGCATTGAGAACGCGTGCGTGAACGAAGAGCAGCGGGACAAAGGCGAGGATGGGAACCGCCAGCCAGGGCGCGCTTGCGCGGCCGAATACCAAGAGGAGCAGTGCGGCTGCGAGAAATATCCCCAGCCGCGTCCACGCAAGCCTCGCGTGCGATCGCTCCAGATGTGCCGCCCGCTCACGGCGATCTGCGAGTCGCGACCGATACGTCGAGCCTAGGGCCGGATCTTGCCGTCGGCCTTCCACAGATACAGTGTGCGAGGGCTGTTCGCGGAATCCGCGAAGGTATCGACCCGGTCAGGCTGCCAATCACCCATGCTGAACGCATGCGACACGATGCGCGCCCCAGGCTTGAGCTGTCGGGTCAGCAGCGGCCGCAGCTTGAGGTTGGACGACGATAGAAGGTAGAGCGTCACGACCGTGGCCTCCGACAGGTCCGTCGCCATCGCGTCCTGTAACTTGAAGCTCACCAAATGGGAGACACCGGCCTTCTTGGCATTGGCATTCGCTTCTGCGATGCGCTGCGGATCGATATCGACGCCCATCCCGCGTGCGCCGTACACGCGCGCCGCGGTGATGGGAATGCGACCATCTCCACATCCCAGGTCGTAGACGATGTCGCTCTTGGTGACCGCAGCCAGCTGAAGCATTCGGTCCACGACCTCTTGCGGGGTCGGCACGTACGGCGCGAGGTGCGGTGCATCGAGTCGTTTGGGTGCCGGCGCCTGACCCGCGAGAATAGCCGTTTGGGGCAGTCCAACTGCCAGAGCAAGGGCAAGAGCGAGAACCGTGCGCTTCAAACACCCGTTCATTCTTCGCCAGCATAGCCGAAGCGGAAATATTAGTGATTCATACTAAGATTCTTGGAGAGTTGCGAAGGGGTTAAGGCCAGCCTGCGACCGATGACGACCGCGCATCGGTGAGGCCAAGACTGCTTAACCGCGTGATGTATCAGGGGTTACACACAGCTGCACCAGCCCGTCCGCTCGACAGTTGGAAAACCGCGATTTTTCGGGCATTTCCGTTGATTCCTGCCTCTTACTGCGTTATACTTACGTAGTCGGCATCACGGTCTTTAGGTCCTCCCAATCACCACCCGAAGCGAGGGGCACGTGTCATTTCAGGTTGGCGACAAGGTCATTTACCCAAACCACGGTCTGGGCGTTGTAGAAAAGATCGAGGAGAAGACCATCCTCGGGACGACGTGCGGATTTTTCCATCTGCGCATCCTGTCGAACGAAACGACCGTTCTCGTTCCAGTGGTGAACGTCGACAACGTCGGACTGCGGCGCGCAATCACCGACGAAGAGGTGGAGCGGCTCTTCCATCTGCTTGGCGACGGCAAGATCGACAACCATCAGAATTGGAAAGGGCGCTTCAAGGACAACTCCGACAAAATGCGCACCGGCTCCATCTATGACATGGCGGACGTGCTCAAGAGTTTGACGTTTCTCGCCAAGTCGAAGAGCCTCTCGTTCCGCGAGAAGCGCATGCTGGATCGCGCCAAGTCTCTCATCATCTCCGAAGTCTCCGAAGTGATGCGCGAGACGGTGGCCGAAATCGAAGATCGCGTCGAGAAAGCGCTGGAGCGCTGCTTTATGATGAAGGCGCGCGCCGCACAGCGCGCCACCACGCGCGCCGCGACCAAGGCCACGCCTGCGAAGGCGACAACGACGCGCGCGGCAACGGCGCGTCGCCAGGCCCGCGCGTCCTGAACGAATCGGATAACCGGGCCTCGCCTTTCGGGTATCGCACCCCGAACACGAGGCCCGTTTTGTGTACATGGTTGCTGCCGTCCGGTCCATCCTCACCTACATCCTCACAGCGACCTATGTCCTCATCGTCGGCACTCTTGCTCTGCTCGTTGTCGTTCCCCTTGGTCTCAAGGGTCTTCTCTACACGCTGGGTCACGGCGGGGTAGCTCTCGCACTGGGCACTGCCGGCATCCGATACAGAGTCATCGGTCGAGAGAATATCCCGCAGGGAAGGGCAGTCGTGTTTTGCTCGAACCACGAGAGCAACGTCGATCCGCCCGTGTTGTTTCGTGCTCTCCACCGTCGTTTGCACATCCTGTACAAAGCCGAGCTTCGCAAGGTTCCCGTCCTGGGTCGCGTGCTCGAGGCTGGCGGGTTTGTGGCCGTCCAGCGGGAGAACCGCGATGCGGCATTTGCGTCGATCGAACACGCAGCGCAATCAATTCGTGATGGGAACTCGTTCCTGATTTTTCCTGAGGGCACACGCAGCAAGACCGATGAACTGCTGCCGTTCAAGAAGGGCGGCTTCGTCATGGCCCTCGACGCGCAGGCGCCCATCGTCCCCGTCGCCATCACGGGAGGCCGCACCGCGATGCGCAAAGGGAGCGCCATCGTTCGACCCGTGCATGTGACGGTGCGGATTGGACAGCCCGTCGAGACGTCGGGTCGAACAGCCGATGACCGGGACGCGGTCATTGACGAGGTGAGGGGGCGAATCGAAGACCTCCGTCGCCTCGGTCCGGCCTTCTAGCAGTTCCTTAGATTTGCCTCCTGCCTCTTGCCTTTTCGTTTTGTCTTTTGCTCTGCGGCTTTTGCCTTGATACTGGCGGTATGGAGCTGCTCATTTCCCTGGGCCGCACGCTCGGGTTTTCGCTGACCTCGGGCGTGAATCTCTATGCGACCGTTGCCATCCTCGGCCTGGCGACGCGTTTCGAGTGGGTCGCGCTCCCGCCTCAGTACCAGGTCTTTGCGAACGACTGGGTCATTGGGACGGCCCTGGTGCTTTACGTCATCGAGTTCGTCGCGGACAAGATTCCGTGGGTTGACTCGCTGTGGGACAGCGTCCACACTTTTATCCGGCCAGCGGGCGGCGCCCTTGTCGCCATTGCGACGTTGGGAGATGCCTCGCCAGTCCTCGAGGTGCTCATGGGCTTGCTGGGCGGGACGATTGCCGCCGGCAGCCATTTTACAAAGGCCAGCACGCGTGTGGCGGCCAACACGAGCCCAGAACCGTTCTCCAATTGGGCGCTGAGCTTCTTCGAGGACGCATTTGTCCTCGGCTTGGGCCTGCTCGCATTGAAATACCCGGTGGTGGCACTGGTCATCACGGTTCTGATTCTGGTCACCATTGTGTTTGCGTTGCGGTGGATTATTCGTAAGCTGAGCTCTGTTGGGCGCCGACTCGCCACTGCATGACTCCGCGTGCCCGTCTCGCGATCGTACTGGTGCTCCTGGCCGCGCCCTTGGTGTTTGCCCAGCAGCCCCCGGCCAAGCCGCAGGCTGAACGCCTCGAGGAACAGCCTCGATTTCGTGGCGGTGCAAACCTTGTGCGGCTCGACGCCTACGTGACGATAGACGGCGTGCCGGTCACAGACCTGACCACTCAGGATTTCGAAGTCCTCGAAGACAACGTCCCTCAGCGTGTGGAATCGTTCGAATTGATTCGACCGCGAGGACCCGCGCCGCAAAACGCGGTGGTGGAGCCCAATACGGTTGCCGAGTCGAGAGATATGGCAATCGATCCGGAGGCGCGGATTTTCGTGCTGTTCATGGACGTGTGGCACGTTCAGCTTGCCGGTTCGTACCGCGCTCAGAAGCCGATCATCAACCTGCTGGATCGCGTCATCGGCCAGGACGATATGGTTGGTCTCATGACGCCGGAGATGTCAGCACGGAACCTTACTCTTGCGCGCCGCTCGAAGACCATCGAGGGCATCCTGACGCAGGAATGGTTTTGGGGACGTCGCGATCAGGTGAACTCAGTCGATCCTCGCGAGGAGGCATTCAAATTCTGTTATCCGGATCAAGGGGAGTGGGCCGGCATCGCGGCCGAGATGATCGAGCGACGCCGTGAAGGAAAGACGCTTGGTGCGATTGAGGATCTGATTGTCCACCTCGAGGGGATTCGCGAAGAGCGAAAGTTTGTCGTGTTCCTCTCCGAGGGATGGCTTTTGTACCGGCGCGACGAGAGGCTCGCGCGTCCGGTGCTACAGCCTGGAGCCGACAAAGCGCGGCCACCAGGCGGTCCGACGTCGATCGGCGTCGATCCGTCCGGACGCCTGCGAACGGATGTTGATAAGGGCGGCCTTTCGTGGGACTCGTGTGAACGAGAGCGCTCGATGCTTGCTCAAACAGACCACGATGACGACTTCATGAGATTGGTGCAGCGCGCCAATCGGGCGAACGTCAGCTTCTACCCCGTTGACGCTCGCGGGCTTGTCCCCTTTGACGAACCGATTGGCCCGGCAAAGCCTCCGCCGCCATCAGTCGACGCCGCTCGGCTGCGGACGCGGCAGACGGCGCTGCGGACTCTGGCTGAGAACACTGATGGCTTTGCCGTGCTCAATACCAACAACGTCACCGGGGCAATGGAACGTATGTTGGCGGACACGAGCTCGTACTATCTCTTGGGCTACTATTCGACGAATACAAAACTGGACGGACGATTCCGCAAACTAACGGTCCGAGTCAAACGCCCCAACGCACAGGTTCGCGCGCGTCCGGGTTATCTTGCCCCGACCGAAGCGGAACTGGCCTCGTCTCGTGTCAATGCGCTGATGAACGGCGCTCCGCCCGGGCATTCGACGATCCCTCCCGGATTGGCGCGTGCGCTCGAACGACTCACGCCGACTCGCGGGAACCTCCCAGTGCGAGTGCAAGCGACTGCGGGACTCTCCCAGATCTGGGTGACCACGGAGCTCGACGTGGCGACTCTCAAGTTGCCTGAGTGGGAGAAGGGGGGACGTGCACGCATCGTCCTGGAGCACGATCGGGGCGCGGCGCCACCGTTCGAGCAGCAAATCACAATTGAACCCGGCCAAAGATCGTTCAGCATCACCCCGCAAGGGATCTCGGTCGCTCCGGGACGCTACGTCCTTCGGTTGCAACTAACGCCGGCTGCAGGAACGATTCCGATCCAAACCACAGCGGATGTCTTCGTTCCCGACCAAACTGCGTTGATCAGCCCGAGCGGGCTCGCCTCACGTCGCGGGCCATCGACTGGCCTGCAGTATGTGCCGACCGCGGACGCGCGTTTTCGGCGCACTGAACGGTTACGGGTCGAGGTTCCGCGCATAGCTGAGGAAGGCACTGTCTCGGCCCGCGTGCTCGGGCGCGACGGCCAGGCTCTCCCGCTCGCTGTTGCCGTCAGCGAGCGCGTTGATGCGAACTTGCAGTTGCGCCTGATCGTCGCCGATGTTCAGCTCGCGCCTCTCGCGCAAGGAGAATACGGCCTGGAGATCACCATCGAGGCCGGAGGAAAGAAGGAAGCGGCGACGTATGCGTTCAGGCTGGTCCCGTAGGCCTGGTCAAGATCCTCCTGTCGTAAAATTCAGCGCCCAGGGTCCCAGGGCCGATCCATCGGTTCCAACGATTCCTTCCAGCAACTCCACCTTTACTCGCCTGAATCGCTCCAGTGGCTGCGTCGGTCTGATCTCGAGTGCGCGGGTGCCCTTGTTGTAGTTGAAGCCGAAGGCGACAATCGGCGGCTGCGCTTCGCCACGCTCCACTGAATCGGACTGTGAGTAGGTGATCCGGATATGGCCGGTCAGCGAGCTCGCGTCTACGTCGCCTGAGAATTGCAGACGAATCCGCGCGTCAAGGCGCACATCCGCTTCGCCATTCATCGGGGCGCTGAAATCGACTTCCAACGGTGTTGCTGACACCGGTGCGACCGCGATCGCCACGACCTCGCGCGACTGCGCGGTGACGCTTCTCACTGCAACCGCTATCTCCTCGCCGGGCGCGGGCCAGCTGGTGCGAGGTAGGTTGCCGGGTGCTGCTTTCGTGCGACGCGGGAGCAGTCGAGGGTCGTCGCGCTCGAGACGTCCGACATCGAGCACCACGCCGCGGACTTCAACGTCGCCGGTAGGAATGGGTTCGCGTGAAAGCAGCCGCAGTGTATTGCCACTGTGGGAGAGGACGATGTGCTCACCTTCTCGCGTCACGGTACCGGTGATTTGAACCAGCTCGCCGTGAAATGCCGCCGGGTCTGCGTGTATGGCGGTGACCGAGGTGATGCGCGGGGAAGCCGGCTGCCCGTGGACGCTGCCAGCCATCAACGCGACTGCACAGGCGACGGCCAAACCGCGGCTCATGGATATTGTTTAACACGATTGCTTATCCTCTAGTGGATGCGATTCGTCGTTCTCACGGCCGCGCTGGCACTCGGCGTTCTGTCCACACAGAGCGATCCCACTCGACCAGCGGCTGTGGCGAAAGACATTGAACAGGAGCTCGTCACTGCGCGCGTCCCAGGCGCCGCAATCGCTATCGTCCTGGGCGACGAGGTGTTCGCGAGCAGCTTTGGCGTCGCGGATGCGGAAAGTGCGACGCCGATGACGCCGCTGACGCTGATGCATGTCGGCTCGGTGACGAAATTGTTCACGGCGCTGGCTGTTGCAACCACGCTCCACGCGAGGGCGCTCCCACTGGATACGCCTGTAGGCAAAGTCATGCCAGGACTCACGCCGCGTGCCGCTGAGACGACGTTTCACCAGCTCCTGTCTCAGACATCTGGCTTGCGCGACCGGCCGGGCGATTCCGGCGAGGACGACGAACTGGCACTTGCGGCCAGTGCTCGCGCGTTGTCTTCGTCTGACTTCGTCTTGCCGGCGGGGGTGGTCTTCTCGTATTCAAATCTCGGCTACGCCCTTGCCGGCGCTGCGCTCGAATCGTTGAGCAAGAAGGGTTTTGCTGAGGCACTGCGGGAGTCGGCACTAACCCCGCTCGGGATGGAGCGTTCGACCATCCGCCCATCAGAAGTGCTGTCGAGGGCCCACGCTGTGGGTCATCGCCTGCAAGGGAAAGCCCCGGCGACGGTCAAGCCGCCCGCCAACGACACCCGCATCTGGCCGGCCGGCTACCTCTGGACGACTGCGGCGGACATGTCCCGCGGGTTGGCGGCTTTGCTGAACGGCGGCCGCGTCGCTGGACACGCTGGACTACCCGCTGCGGTCGTTGATCTTGTGACAACGCCGCACGTGCCAATGCCCAACGTGTTCGTAGGTGGCGACTACGGATACGGCCTGATGATCGCGCGCGACCGCGACGTTATGGTGTACGAGCATGGTGGTACGCTCCCGGGGTTTTCCGCGATTCTGAGAGTCGCGCCGGAGCGTCGGTTTGGCATAGCGATCCTGACGAATCTGGATAACGCACCGCTGCGGCGCATTGCACAGGTAGTGATGGCGAAGACGTTGGGGCTGCCAGATCTCACACCGGCCACGCGCACTGAGACTGCAGTGAGCGCTGAAGAGATCAGGCCGTTCGTGGGCCGCTATGAAAACCGCGGCGCCGCAGAAATTACCGTTCGGGACGGCGCCGTCGTGCTGGTACTCGATGATGGCCCCCACTTCGCTGTGACCCGCATCGGCGACAACCGTTACCTCGCGCGGCCAAAACCTGGCGCCCTTGGTCCTGAGTTCGTGTTACAGCCCGCGACCGACGGGTCGCCGGCATACTTGCATCTGGCCCTGTGGGCCTACGTGCGCCGCTAGTTGCAGCCGCAAGAAAGACAGCCATCGGCCTCGTCCGGTTGACGCCTGATAGCGTTCTCCTTACTCTTGAGGGTCCATTCGCTTTTCTTTTGGGGCGAGGAGCACCCAATGCACCGTCCGAGCGCACCAGAGTTCCTGCTGAAAGTCCTCGAAGCACTCGATGATCTCCCGCCGGATTTCGCCGCACGGCTGGCGGAGGTCCTGAAGGAATCGGACGCAGATCGGTCACAAGCGATCCGGAAGCTATTCGAGGATTTCGCACGTGAGTGAAAAGATCCAACGTGTGGTGATGCAAGCCTTCCGCGGAGTCCCGGCGGAGATGACCGTGGATTTTGGCAAGGGCGAGAGCCTCGCGGTGTACGGAGACAATGGCACCGGAAAAAGCACGATCGCCGACGCTCTGGAATGGTACTTCACGGGCGAAATCGAGCTCCTGAGCCACGAAGGACGCCAGCATGCCGTTCGCTACGTGGGAGATGACGACACCGGCGTCACTTCGGTCGAGGTCGTGACCAACGGCAAGCTCGGGGGAAAAGTTGTCTTCCCGGACGAGCGGAACGCCGAGGCCATCCAGGCGACTCGCCGCGAGACGTTCCTCCTTCGCGGGCGCACGCTGGCGGATTTCATCAACAAAACCAAGACGGAGAAGTGGAAGGCGCTGGTCGAGATTCTCGGATTGGACGCCATTGAGAGCCTTCGCGAAGACCTTCAACGTGCCCGGAACGAGCTTCGCAAGGAGTACAAGGCTGCGGAGGAGCAAGTCCAAGCGTACCGTCGCGCCCTCGCGACCGCGGGCGAAGCGGTCACTCCCGAAACGGTTCTTACGAACCTTCAGCAGATCTGCGGATTGCTCAATGTCGACCCGCCCGAGTCTCTCGATCAGGTGGTCGAACCGTCCTGGCTTGCCAAAGCGGTCGGCGCCAGCGCTGCTGGCGCCGAGCCGTCCGAGCGCGAGAACCTGCTGACCGAAGTCAAAACCCTGACCACACCGGCCCTGGACACCAGCCTGCTCCAGGCGTGGAATGCTCTCATCTCATCGGAACGGGCACGGCTTCTGCCGCGAGCCTCGCTGGTCCGGGAAGCAAAACGCCTCCTCGACACTCAGTCGAGTGACGGATGCTGCCCGCTGTGCGGGCAATCGCTCGATGACAAGGAGCTGGCGCGGCGAATCGAGAGTGCGCTCGTCGACGTGATGGAGGCGTCTCGCGAGCTCGAGCGCCTTCGCGACCCGATTGTCGAGCGTGCAGAGGACCTCGCCGAGGCTCACGAGAAGCGTCTGTCGATTCACGATCGCGCGCGATCGATGGGCCTGGAATTGCCCGGCGTGCCCGCGCCTTCTGGCGCAGGACTCCACGCGAGTGTCGACGCACTCGCACCCATCGATGCTGCCGCGATCACGCGCTATCTCACTGAACTCCGTAAGTGGGACCGCGCAGCGAGCAAAATGGGGCGCGCGTCTTCCCCTTCCGGACCCAGCGCCCGGGACACGCAGCTCGTGATGCTGGCGGGCATTTGCCAGCAGGTCAAGAGTTGGCGCGATGCGGAGCAGAACGCTGCCCGAGCGCTCCGGGCGCTGACGCTCGCCGACCGAGTGTTCGATGCATACCAGACGAAGCAGAAAGAAGACCTGACTGAGCTTCTGAAGCAGATAAGCCGCAGGGTCGCGCGAATTTATGCCAAGCTCCATCCCGGCGAGGACCTCGCTGCGGTGAGCATCGAGCCGTGGACGGCGAAGGGCGTAGAGCTGGCCATCGAGTTCCACGGGTCGCGCCAACGCCCGCCGCACGGCGTGCTCAGCGAGTCACACCTCAACTCGCTCGCGATAGCGCTCTTCCTGGCGATGGCGGAAGAATTCAATGAGCAGCTCGGCTTCCTCCTGCTCGACGACGTGATCAACAGCTTCGACATCGAACACCGCGGGCCGGCTCGCAGAGCTCCTGGCAGACGGCTTTTCCGATTGGCAGCTCATTGTCTTGACGCATGACCAGCTGTTCTTCGAGCACTTGAGCCGTCGCGCGCCGTCCTGGCGGAAACTCGAACTCACCTCATGGAGCCACGCAGCCGGGCCGCGCACGACGCGGTACGAAACCTCCGGCATTCTTGCGGTCGCACGCGACCGGCTCCAGGCGGGAGACGTCCACGGTGCGGCCGCCAAGGCCCGTCGCGGACTGGAGGAACTGCTGCAGGAAGTCTGCGAAGCGCTGTGGGCGCCGCTTCCGTTTCGACGGGGCCAGGCGAATGACAAAAGAGAGATTGGCGAGCTGTTCAAGGGAGTCCGGCGCACGCTGAAGGAGCGGGCGAAGCCCCTGTTGGAGTCGATGGAGCCCTTACTCAAGAACCTGGAGGCGGACGTGGGAGCAACGTTGAACGTGGAAGTTCACGGAAGCCGCCGCCGAGCAGCCACGAGTGAAGTGGAGGCGACCCTGAAGCGCATCGAGGCTCTGGACCAACAGTGGTCATGCCCACAGTGCAGAACGCGCGTCTGGCATCGAGGCAACCTGGAAGCCGCTCAGTGCAAATGCGGCCAGACCTCGTTCCCGCCAGTGCGGATCGCCTAGGCTTGCGCATGGTCACAGAGCGCGAGACCTTGACCGGTCGCCGACTCGGTCACTACCTCGTGCTGGACGAGATCGGCCGCGGCGGGATGGGAGTCGTGTACCTCGCAGAGGATACGAGGCTCAACCGGCGAGTCGCTCTCAAGCTTCTGCGTCCGGACATCGCCGAATCGGCCGATCGTCGCGCGCGGTTTCAGCAGGAGGCACGCGCCGCCGCCGCACTCAATCATCCCAACATCGTGCACCTCTACTCGGTGGAGCAATTCGATGGCCTGCTGTTCATCACGATGGAGCTCGTCCAGGGCCGCAGCCTGCACAAGCTTCTAGATGCTGGTAATCCGCTCCCACTCCCAAGAACGCTGGCCTTCGCTGCTCAAATGACCGAGGGCCTGGCATGTGCGCATGCGGCCGGAATCCTGCACCGGGATCTGAAACCCGGCAACGTCATGATTACCGACGACGACCGCGTCAAGATTCTCGATTTCGGATTGGCCAAGCTTCTGACGCCGGCCTCGGTGTCGGGTCCCGAGGCCGCGACGATGGCGGGAGTGGATTCCAGTTCGGGAATGACGTTTGGCACCGCTGGTTACATGTCTCCCGAACAGGCGCTTGGAAAGACGCTCGATCCACGGACGGACCTCTTCGCATTGGGAGTCGTACTTTTCGAGATGGCCACCGGCACAGCCCCGTTCGCGGGAGACACGCTGGCGGCGGTTTTCGATCGACTCTTGAACGAACGGCCTCCCTCACCTCAAACACTGAATCCGGCCCTGCCCGCGTCCTTGGCAGCCATCATCGACAAATCGCTCGAGAAGGATCCGGATCGACGCTACGGGTCGGCAATCGAGCTTCTCCAGGATCTGAAACAAATCGATCCCTCGAGCACTGGTCGTCCGGCCCAATCGCCAGTTCCGGCCGAGGCGAGGATGCCGTCATCGATCGTCGTGCTTCCATTCGTCGACATGAGCCCGCAGAAGGATCAGGAGTACTTTTGTCACGGCGTCGCCGAAGAGATCATCAGCACCCTGACGACAGTGCCCGGCTTACGCGTCATCTCCCGCACGTCGGCGTTTGCCTTGCAAGGAAGCAATCTTGAAATCACTGAGATCGGGAGGAGATTGAAGGTTGGCACTGCTCTCGAGGGCAGCGTCCGCAAGGCAGGTGACCAGCTGCGTGTGACGGCGCAGCTCGTCAACGCCCAGGACGGCTATCAGCTCTGGTCCAAGCGCTTCGATTGTGAGCTGTCGGACGTCTTTGCGATTCAGGACGAAGTTGCCGCGACGATTGTCAACGAGCTTCGTAGCGGGCTCGCTGGCAAGCCCGCTGGGAAGCGAGCCCCATTGAACATGGCCGCGCACGACGCGTACCTGAAGGGGATGTACGCATTACACCAATGGACCGAGGTCTCGATGCAGCGCGCCATCGCCAGCTTTCAGGACGCGATCGCCCGAGATCCGGGCTTTGCCCCGGCGTACGCCGCGTTCGCAGAGGGTCACATCTGGCTCTACTCCGGACTGGGCATCCTTTCGGCGGCCGAGACGATGCCCCAAGCCCGATGGGCAGTCGACAAGGCACTGGAGCTCGACCCGACTTTGGCGGATGCGTACACGTTGCGCGCCTTGATCGCAATGACCCACGACTGGGATCGGCATGGAACAGCGAAAGCCATCACCCGCAGCATCGAACTCGGTCCCGGGTCCGCCGCCGCGCATCTCCGGAATGCATGGCGCCTCGCACTGCTCGAACGGCAACATCAGCAGGCCCTCGTGGAACTCGAGGAAGCCGAGCGGCTGGACCCCCTCGACTTTCAGCTGAAGACCTTGATTGGATACATCCACTACTTTCGACACGATCTCGATCGCGCCATCCATCAGTTCGAGCAGGTACTGGCGCTGGAACCGTCGTTCGCCTTTGCGCACTATGCGCTCGGCGACGCGTGCACGCAGCGCGGGCAATACGACCGGGCATTTGCCGAGTTCGATACGGCGATCGAATTGGGCGGCCGAACCGTGAACCACATCGGCGTGCTGGGCTATGCCTATGGGCGGTCGGGAAACCGCGATCGGGCCGAGGCGCTGCTACAGGAGCTCACGGCACGCGCATCGCAGGGATACGTTTCAGCGATATGGATCGCCATGATTCACCTTGGTCTGTCGGATCTCGAGAGCCTGTTCCACTGGCTTGACCGCGCCTTCGCCGAACGAGACGGCTCTTTGGTGTTGATCACGGCCGCTCTGGAGTTCGATCCCGTGCGTGAGGATCCTCGATTCAAGTCACTCCTGGGAAGGATGGGGCTTGGGCACTTGAGTTGATCCGCTAATCGAGCTTGCGCTGCGCGAATCGCGCGAGAATCATGGCCAGCGCGAGGAACAGCAGCCCGCCCAGAAGGTGTCCCATGACGTCTTCGCCATGCAGGAACGGCAAGGCATTGCCGACTGCCTGGAATGGCGCGATGGCCCCTGTGCCGACCAGGATGGCAAACAGGATCCCGGCTAGCGACCCGCCGGCGATCAGACCGGAGCTGAACAGCGTGCCCGAGCTGATATCGGAGTCCGATGTCACGCCGGTCTTACGCTCCACGAACCAGCGAACCATGCCGCCGACAAAAATGGGCGCCGTCGTTGCAATCGGCAAATAGGAACCGACGGCGAACGACAGCGATTGGATGCCGCAGAGTTCCAACGTGATCGCGATGAAGATGCCAACCAGCACCAGCCCCCACGGCAGTTGCTGGTCGAGGAGCCCGCGGATGATCGTCGCCATCAGGGTCGCCTGAGGCGCCGCCGCCTGTTGCGAGCCGATGCCGAAGGTCTGGTGCATATAGAGCAACGTCCAGCCGATGACGAATGCTGATGTGATCACACCGATGGCGAGACCGAGTTGCTGGTAGAGCGGCGTCGCGCCGACGATGTACCCCGTCTTGAGATCCTGCGAGGTGTTGCCCGCGTTCGCGGCAGCGATGCAGATGATTGCGCCGACTGACAATGCGACCGGCGCGTAGATGCTGTCGTTCCATCCGAGACCGACGAAAATCACGCACGTGATGATGAGCGTCGCGATCGTCATGCCTGAAATGGGGTTCGAGGACGATCCGATCAGCCCGGTGATTCGTGACGACACCGTGGCAAAGAAGAACCCGAAGAAAATGACCAAGACTGACACGACGAGGTTGCCCTGGGTCGGAAGGCCCGGCATCACTGCCAGGAAAATCGCGAGGGCGAGCGAGCCCGCGAGGACAACCGTCATCGGGATATCGCGCTCAGTGCGTAATTGACCGCCGGATGCTGCCGTGCCGAATCCCTTCAGCCCCTCACGCGCCGACGACACGATCGTCGGCAGCGTTCGACCCAGCGTGATCAATCCTGCTGCGAGTACAGCGCCAGCGCCGATGTACCGGATGTACGCACTCCAGATTTGACCCGGGCTCATCTCGGCAATCAGGAACGGCTGGCCGGTCGCCGGGTTGAGCGCATTTGCCGGCGTGATGGGTGGAAATGGCGTCGGAATAGCCGAGCCCATGATCGACATCAACGGCAGCAGCACCAGCCACGACAGCACACCACCGGCCACCATCGTCCCTGCGATCCGTGGGCCGATGACGTAGCCAACACCCATGTATTCGGGCGAGATGTCGATGTTGACCGTGGCGTTGGGAAACAAGCCGGTCCGCGCAAACGAATGCCCGACTTCTGTTCGAAACAGGTTGAAAATCCAGGAGAGAGACTTCCACAGCGCGCCGATGCCGAGTCCGCTGAACACGAGCGCCGCCAGTTTGCCGCCGCGTTCGCCTGCGACGAGCACCTCGGCACAGGCGGTTCCTTCGGGATAGGGCAGCACGCCATGTTCCTTCACGATGAGGGCACGGCGGAGCGGCACCATCATCAGCACCCCGAGAATGCCGCCGGCAAACGACAGCAGCAGGATTTGTGTGTAGTTGAAGTACGCCGGACCGTGCGGCACGAGGAAGATCAGCGCAGGAATCGTGAAGACGACGCCGCCGGCGACCGATTCACCCGCCGACCCGATGGTTTGGACGATGTTGTTTTCGAGAATCGTCGATCCGCCGAGATGCTTGAGCACTGAGATCGCCAGAACGGCAATCGGAATGGAGGCCGACACGGTGAGCCCGGCGCGCAACCCGAGATACACCGTGGATGCGCCGAAGATCACGCCGAAGAGAATGCCGATCGCGATGGCTTTGGCAGTGAACTCGGCGGGCGAGTCAGAGGCGGCGACATACGGTCGAAATCCCCGGGCGTGCTCGACGGGCTGAGCCGTACGGGTCGTCGGAGTGGCCATGGGGCGGAATCATAACAGGACGGGTGCGACAGGTGCGACGGGTGCGCTAGGTGCGATGGGTGCGGTGCGGTGCACGGGTGCACCGTGTACGGGTGCACAGGTGCACAGGTGCGGCGCAGAGGTGCGGTTGCGGGCGTGCGGGTGCGGTTGTCACAGGTACTGGCGGCGCCTGTCTCGCACCTGCACCGCACCTGTCGCACCGAGCGCACCTGTCGCACCCAGCGCACCCGAAGTGATATCCTGTTTTCGGGCTTGTGAATTCACAGAACAAGCGGAAACCCAGCAACGAGCAAGTTTCCGAGCTCACGACCAACAGGCTCTCTGTTTACCTGCGCTGCCTGACGCAGCTCGAATCATCTGGCGTCGAAACCATCTCCTCGCAGGCGCTTGCCGAGCAATTCCATTTGAACGCCGCGCAGATCCGCAAAGACCTCGCGTACTTCGGTGAGTTCGGCGTCCGCGGCGTCGGCTATTACGTCAAGGATCTCAAGCGGCATCTGCGACAGATTCTCGGACTCGACCGCAAGCTCCGCGTGGCCGTCATGGGCGCAGGCAATCTCGGACAGGCGCTTGCCGACTACCCGGGATTTCGACGGGAGGGCTTCGAGATTGTGGCGCTCTTCGACGTGGCCGATAGCAAGATTGGCGACGAATCCCGGAGCGGCGTGCCAATTTTCGACATTCGCGAACTGAAGCGCCTCGTGCGTAAGGACCGGATCGACATCGCCGTCATCGCGGTGCCGGCAGAGTCCGCACAGCCCGTGCTCGAACAGGTTGTCGGGGCCGGCATCAAGGCTATCCTGAACTTCTCGCCGGGCGCCTTGAAGGCACCACCCGGAGTGAAACTCAAGAGTGTGGACCTCACGGTCTCACTCGAAAGCCTGTCGTTTTATCTCGCGCAGGGCATCGACCCCGATTAGGACGACGACTCAGGCCACAGGTCGAAGATCACGACAACGGACGCTTTCTCTTATGCACCGACGTGTGAAACCGCCGCGCCTCAGCCACGTAGACGCCGATGGTCGAATCCAGATGGTGGACGTGGGCGCCAAGCCGGTCACCTCGCGCGAAGCGGTGGCTCGCGGCACGGTCAGCATGTCTGCCACCGCGCGGCGGCTCGTCCGATCCGGGCAAATCAAGAAAGGCGACCCCCTGCAGGCCGCACGGCTTGCCGGCATCATGGCCGCCAAGCGCACATCCGAGCTGATCCCGCTCTGTCATCCGCTGCCATTGACTGTTGTCAACGTGGAGATAACCCCGACTCCTAGCGGCTATGCCCTAGAAGCCCGCGTCCGAACGTCCGCGCAGACCGGCGTGGAAATGGAGGCGCTCACCGCGGTCGCGGTGGCGGCTCTCACGCTGTATGACATGGTGAAAGCGGTCGACAAGGGGATGGTGATCGGAGAGATGTGCCTTCTCGAGAAGCGGGGCGGCAAATCAGGTGAATATAGACGAACGAAGAACGAACAACGAGGAACGAAGAACGCAACGAAGAACCGGGAACGAGGAACGAAACGGAGAACGAAACCGTGAACCGACGTTCGCCGTCGACCGTTGACCGTTCCGTTTTTTGTTGTCCGTTCCCCTGTTGCGTTCTTCGTTCTTGGTTTTTAGTTCTTAGTTCCCCATGAACGTTCTCGTCTCCATCCAGCAACCCGTGCGCGCCTGGCAGATTCCCGCCGAGGGTGTTGAGACACTGCGGGAGCGGTTTCCGGACGTCAACTTCATTCACGCCACTGACGATCAAACACGCGCGAGCGGGCTCGAGGCTGCCGAGGTTGCTTTCACGTGGATCCTTTCGACAGCGGAGCTTGCGCGCGCATCGCGCGTGCGCTGGGTTCACTCTTCAGCGGTTGCAGTCGAGACACTCTGTCTCCCCGAGCTTTTCGCGCGTCAGATCGTCGTTTCCAACTCGCGGGGTGTGCAGTCGGGCCCCATCGCGGAGCATGTGATGGCGGCCCTACTCGCGCTTGCGAAGCGATTGCCGTATGTGATCGATCGTCAGCGCGATCGGCAGTGGGCACAGAACGATTTCATTGGCGAACGGCTCCCGTGGCTGCTGCACGGCAAGACGCTGGGCTTGATTGGCGCGGGCACGATTGGCTCGGCAATCGCGCGGCTCGCGTCCGCCTTCGGCATGAAGGTGATCGCGCTGACGCGCCGCGCCGGACGCCCGAGGTCGGCGGACGTCGCCGAAATGCTGCCACCTGGAAGCCTCGATCGTTTGCTCGCCGAGTCCGATGTTCTGGTGATCGCAGCGCCGCTCACACCCGAAACGCTCGACATGATTGGGGCCGCCCAACTTGCACGCATGAAGCGCGGGTCGGTGTTGATCAACGTCGGTCGCGCGCGAATCGTTGACCATCAGGCGCTTGCCAATGCGCTCCGCACCGGTCATCTCGGCGGCGCGTCGCTGGACGTCTTCCCACGCGAACCGCTGCCACCTGACGACCCGCTGTGGACGCTCCCCAATGTCATTCTCACGCCGCACACGTCGGGTTTCCGGCAGGGGCACTGGGACGAGGTCATCGATTTGTTCAGCGAGAATTTGCGGCGCTACCGCCGCGGTGAACCGGTGCACTTTCGTGTCGAGCCAGAGTTGGGGTACTGAGTCGGTGGTTAAGGTGCCTGATGTGCCTAGAGTGCCTAGGGTGCCTCAAGTGCCTGACGTTCCACTAGTGCCGAAGCACGCTATGCACGCTAGGGACCCTAGGCACCATAGGCACCCTGATTACCGCCCGCAGCTTGATGGCCTGCGCGCGCTGGCCGTTGTCGCCGTCGCGTGGTCGCATTGGGAACGGGCGTATCAATTCGGGATCCCATTCGGCGCCGGGGTCCACCTGTTTTACGCGCTCAGCGGGTTTCTCATCACAGGAATTCTGCTCGAAGTGCGGGCGCACGCGGATCGGATGAGCGCCGTTCGTGCGTTTTATGTGCGACGGGCGCTGCGGATCTTCCCCGCGTTTTACCTGACCCTCGCGCTGGCGTGGCTGGCGGATGTCACTCCAGTCCGTGAGACGTTGGCCTGGCACGTTGCTTACCTGTCGAACGTCCAGATCTTCCTGACGGAGACGTGGCCCGGATCAATTAGTCATCTCTGGTCGCTGGCGGTGGAAGAACAGTTCTACGTGATCTGGCCCTGGCTCATCGTGTTTGTGCCGCGTCGCTGGCTCGTGCCCGCTGTCGTTGTCGCGATCGTTTCCGCGCCCATGTTTCGATGGTGGTTGGCGACCGAGGGCTATCGCGAGACGCTGCTCGCCGTGTTGACACCAGGATGCCTGGATTCGCTGGGAGTGGGCGCGTTGGTGGCATTAATGGCGGGACCGAAGTCCCGCTCTACGAGCGACACGCACCGCGGGTCAACAGCCGACGGCCCACGGTCAGCGGTCGCCAACCACCAGTCTCCGGTCCGCCGTCTCCGGTCTCCCGTCGTCAGCCTTGGCGCCGCCGGATTCCTGACGGCGTTGCTGGTCGCTGAAGGTTCGGGGAGCCAACTGCCGCTCGGGCTTATCGCCCTCAAGCAGACTTTGCAGGCGATTGTTTTTGCGTGGCTGGTTTTCCGAGCGGCCGAAGGGTTTGGTGGCATCACCGGCCGCGTCTTGTCAGCCGGGCCTGTCGTCTACATCGGCCGCATCAGTTACGGCATTTATCTCGCACACGGATTCGCCGGCGATCTCCTCGCCGGCGTCGGAATCAACAGCCGGGCGTTGCCTGAGCCGTGGCGTTTTATGATTCTGTCCGGTCTCACCGTGGGCCTTGCCGCCGTCTCGTGGCGCCTCGTGGAGAGTCCGATCAATGCGATGAAGGCACGGTTTCCGTACACGCGCGCTACTCGTTCTGCAGCGCCCGCACCGGGTCAATTCGCGACGCCGTAATTGCGGGTACTAGATTCGCGAGCCCGGCGACCGCGAGCAACAACCCCGTCGCGGCGCCGTAAGCCAGCGCGTCCGCCCCGCCGACACCGTAGAGCAGAGATTCCAGTAAGCGGCCCAAGCCGGCCGATGCGACGGCTCCGAGCACAATCCCGGTCAGGGCCAGGCGGCCGCCTTGCGCCAGGACCATTCGCAGCACTTGTCCCCGTTCGGCGCCGAGCGCCATCCGGATGCCTACCTCGCGCGTTCGTCGACTGACTGAGTACGCGACGACACCGTAGACGCCGACCGCGGCAAGCAACAACGCAAGCACGCCGAATGCGCCGAGCACCATGGCGCCGATGCGCGTGGGCGCCACGGTCGTCGCAGCCACATCCTCGGCCGGCACGTCCTCGGTGAACACGATGTCAGGCTCGAGCTTCCATAGCTGGTCTCGCAGCATTGGCAATGCCGCCGAAGCAGGTGTGGCCGTGCGAACGATCAGGCCGATCGCCCGCGACCTTGCTTCTGGCAAATGGAGGTAGGGACGCGGCGCCTCGCCGACGGAGCGGACCTTGTGGTCGCGCGCGACGCCCACGATGACGAGTGGCTCCCGATCGCTCACATAGATCTGGCGACCTACCGCGGTGCCATCTGGCCAGAACAATTTCGCCATGGTTTCGTTGATGATGGCAACCTTGCGCGTGCCAGCCGTATCGTCCTGTGTGAACCGACGCCCCACCACGATAGGAATACCGACGACATCGAAGTAGTCAGCGCCAACTGCCACGGTATCGATTGGTGTGCCGTCATCATCCGGCGCGTGATGCCCCGGCACTCTGACGCCATCTATGTTGATGTCGGGCGCGAGAGGCAGCCGCGATGCCGTGGAAACAGCCGTCACGCCGGGAAGCGCGCGAAGTGCCTCCATTGCGCGATCCCGCAGTGCTGTTGCTCGATCCACGTCGTACCCGTTCATTTGCAAGTTGAACGACAACGACGAGATGGGACGAGGGTCGTAGCCGAGGTCGGTATTCTGTGCCCGCACAAGGCCACGAGCGAGCAGCGCTCCCGCCACGAGCAGCACCAGCGACAAAGCGAGCTGCCCCACGACGAGCGCGTCTCGCACCGAGATGCGGCGTCGTCGAGCTGATTCCGCCGAGTCTTTGAGAGCCGGCACGAGATCAGGTTTCGAAGCTGTCCATGCTGGCGCCAACCCGAACAGCAAAGCCGTCGCGACCGACACGCTCGATGCAAACGTCAGCACCATTTGGTCAATTGCAAAGTCGAACTCGATTGGCATCGGGAAAACGTTGCTTCCAACCCCCGACAACGCCCGCCCGGCCCACCACGCGATGAGCAAACCGATCGCGCCTCCGGCGACTGCGAGCAGCATGGATTCTGCAATCAGTTGCCTCACCAGGCGTCCGCGACTTGCGCCGATCGCTGCGCGGATGGCCAGCTCGCGCCGCCGCGCGGCACCACGCGCGAGGAGCATGCTCGCCACATTGCCGCACGCAATGAGCAGCACCAGGCCTACGGCGCCCAGCAGCGCGCCGCTGGCAGCACGAACATATCCATCCAGCATCGGATGAAAACGGATGTTAGCGGCGGGCAGGACACTGGCCGTAACCTTGTCATTGGTAATGGGGTGCTCGGTGGACAGGCGCCCAAAAATCGTCTCGACCTGAACGCGGGCGTCTTCGACCGTACGGCCTTCTGCCAACCGGCCCTTCAGGAAGAGCCAGCGCGTGCCGCGGCGAGTCAAACGAGTCGTACCGGGGTCGTTGTCGGAGCTGGCCTGAACCCCGGAGAACTCCAGGCGCTCCACCATCGTCACTGGCACCCAGAACTCCGTCGGAATTCCCGGGAGTGTTCCTGTAAAGCCGGACGGCCCGACCCCCACGACCGTGTAGACGTGACCGGAGAGCCTCACTGTCTCGCCGATCACGGATGGACTGGCGCCAAATTGTCGCTGCCAGAGCCCATGACCCAGGACCACTACCGACGCCGCATCCGGCCCGATGTCTTCACCCACTCGAAATCCGCGCCCCAGTGGTGGCCGGATGCCCAGCAGATCGAAGTAGTTGGCGCTCACCGCTTCGCCCGTGACCAGCCGGCCGCGATCGCGCGTCGACAGAATGCCGCGGACGTAGGCGTTCGCGGCGACGCCGACCAGGGCGTCGGCCCCCGCGCGAATGTCGAGATAGTCCGGATACGACGTTGTCAGCTGAGGAAAGTCTTTGGTGAGGCCCGTGTAAATCTCGACCAGCCGGTCGGGTTCGGCGACCAGGCTGTCGCGAAGCAGTACGGCGTTCACGACGCTGAATAGGGCCGTGTTGAGGCCGATCCCCAGCGCCAGCGATCCGATCGCAGCGGCGGCAAAGGCCGGACGGCGAAACAATTGGCGCGCCCCATGGCGCAGATCTCTCAGCAGTACGCTCAAACGTGCCCCCTACCGGATACGGGGATCTTGGGGGGGAGGTTCGATATGGATGACCGCATCCTTGACCTGTGGGAACCTCGCCATGATGCGATCCTTGACGATGTGAGAGACTCGATGCGCCTCGTCCAGGCGCATCCCCGGATTCATCCAGATGTGCAGATCGAGGAATACGTGGTCGGACGCCCCGCGTGAGCGGATCTTCTCGCATCCCAGCACCTCGGGGACCGTTTGCACGACGTCGCGGATGTCATCGGCCGCGATCACGATTTCGTCAGCGAGAATGCGCAATGTGTCCTGAAAGATCTCCCAGCATGCGTAGCTAATGAAGCCTGCGACGACCAGCGCTGCAATGGGGTCGAGCAGGGGAAACCCCAGGCGGATCCCCACGAGCGCAGCGATTACTGTTGCCGAGGTGAACAAATCGCTCTGCGTATGATGCGCATCGGCGAGCAGCACCTCGCTCGAAAGCCGATGACCCGCGCGGCGCTCGTAAACCACCACTCCGAGGTTCACGACGAATGTCGCCGCCATGATGATGAAGCTCAGGGCTTCCACTCGCGGTGACACGGGGGACCGAAACCGCTCGATCGCCCCCCAAAGCACCTGAACGAGCACCAGCAACAGAAACAGCACGATGGCGACAGATGCCATTGTTTCGAACTTGCGGTGGCCGTAAGGATGATCGGCGTCGGGCGGTTGCCGCGCGACTCGAACGCCAACCAGGGCGACGATATTCGAGGCGCCGTCGGTCAGCGAGTGAAACCCATCCGACAGTACGCTGACCGCGCCGGTGGCTGCGCCCAGCGCGATTTTGGCAAACGCGACCAGCAGATTGAGAGCGAGGACGCGACCGAGAACACGGGAGACGTCGGCGTAGCGGTCCAAGGCAGGTCAGTTTCCAGTGGCCGTCCGGGGACAGGTTTTAAACCTGTCCCCGGTGCCGGTGAGGAAACTTTCAGAACACCCTGCCGTTCGGCACTGGCCACCACCGCAGCTGCACCTTGCC
Source organism: uncultured Acidobacteriota bacterium (assembly GCA_963846425.1). GTDB lineage: Bacteria > Acidobacteriota > Vicinamibacteria > Vicinamibacterales > UBA2999 > JACCSI01. The sequence goes on from CAWJVW010000005.1 coordinate 3,178,314, forward strand.
GATGATGTACTTCTTGGGCACGAAGCCCCAGTGCCGGCTATCGGAGCTGTTGTTGCGATGGTCACCCATCACGAAGTAGTAGCCTTCAGGGATCACCTGTGGGCCCCAGTCGTCGTGGCTGCGATACTCGGGCGGCACGTAGTCGTCGCGCAGCGGCACGTCGTTGACGTAGACACGGCCGTCGACGATGCGCACGGTATCGCTTTCCTCGGCGATGACCCGCTTGACGAACGACTTGTCGGGATTGAGCGGGTAGTACAGCATCACGATGTCGCTTCGCTGCGGATCTGCGATCCGGTAGGCAAGCTTGTTGACGATCAGGCGATCCTGATCCGCCAGCGTTGGCGCCATGCTCTGGCCCTCGACACGCGCCACCTGGAAGCCAAAAGTGACGATCAAGGTGGCGTAAACAGCCGCCGACGCGAGTGTCTTGACCCACGCCACAAACTCGTCGCGCCACAGCTCGAGCCGACGAATGATGATAGACGACCGATCGTCGAGCTCCGCGCGGATTGCAGCGGCCTGAGGCGGCGGGAAGCCACGGTCCAGTGGTGACTGCGACGGCGGATCGAAGCTGACCATGGAGTCGAAGCTCCGCTCGAAGCCAGGCAGCGATTGGGGCTGCTCGGAGCCGACCCCGCCTACAGTTTCAGGTACTCCCGTAACCGGCGGGTTTGCATGCGGCTCACTGGGATTTCCGTCGCCTTCGCGTCCTTCATCCTGAGGATGTAGTTCCTGCTGAACCAAGGGACGATCTCCTTGATCTTATTGATGTTGACGAGGTGCGACCGGTGAACCCGCCAGAACACCTCGGGATCCAGCCGGGCCTGCAACTCGTCGAGAGTCCGATAGTTAGACGTTCCCGAGACCTGCCCTGTCACAATACTAATCGAATCTTCTGCGAGCGAGGCGTAGATGATGTCCTCGGCCTGGACCAGGGCAATCCGGTCGGCCATTTTGACCGCAACCTGGTTTCGCCGGTCTTTCTGCCCCGACATCAGCCGTACCAGACGTTCGAGTTGGTCGCCCAGGGGCGGTCCCGCCCGTCGTCTCCGGACCCTCTGCACAGCCTGTTCCAACCGGCTGGGATCCACCGGTTTCAGGACGTAGTCCACCGCATTTACCTCGAATGCCTCGACGGCCCGGTGGTCGAAGGCCGTGACGAAAACCACGGCCAGGTCGGTTCCGCTCTCGAGGACGCGCCGGGCGACCTCGAAGCCCGTCAGCCCGGGCATTTGGACGTCGAGAAACGCGACATCTGGTCCCACCCGCGTGATTTCCTCGAGGGCCTGGAGGCCGTCCACCGCCTGGGCGACGACCTCGACCCCCTCGACTTTCCCTAGCAGAAAGCACAACTCCTCTCGCGCCAGCTGCTCATCGTCTGCCACCAGCGCCGTCAGAGATCCGTTGGTGATCACGCGGAGGCTTGCTCCTCGGCGACCAGAATCGGGATCTCGAGGCGGGCGCACGCGCCCTCGCCCGGCGACCCGCGCAGCACGACGCGGCCTGTCGCACCGTAGATCACGCGAAGGCGCTCGTGGACGTTGCTCAGGCCAATCCCGCTCGACATGGCGGATTGCAGTCGTTCATCCGAAATCCCCAAGCCATCGTCTTCGATGTCGAGAATCAGAAGTTCATTCTCGCGATGGCTGCGCAGCGTGATGTGTCCGACGCCGACCTTGCGCGTCAATCCATGTTTGATGGCGTTTTCGACCAACGGCTGGAGAATCATGCTCGGGACGATGATGTCGAGTGTATCTGGTGCGATCTCCTTCTGCACTCCCAGGCGAGGACCAAAGCGGACGACTTCGATGTCGAGATACTCGTCAATCGAATCGAGCTCCTCGCGCAGGGTCACGAACTGCTCATGACTGCGAAGCAGCTTGCGGAGCAGTCCCGACAACTTCTGGATCACCGCTCGCGCCGTTTCGGGCTCCGAGCGAATGAGCGAGGAGACCGACGTCAGCGTGTTGAACAGAAAGTGCGGATTGATCTGACTCTTGAGCGCTTCGATCTTGGCGGCGAGCAGCAGCTTCTCCTGTTCCTGCAGACGATGCTCGATCCGTGCGTTGTTCCAGATCTTGATGGGGATCGACACCGTGAGCACGGTTGCAACGTACACGACGACGGTGAGCCACGCGGACGGCGCCTCGAAATAAAATAGGCGCTGTTCGCCGAAACGCATGCCGACAGTTTGGCGGATGGCCTCGAGGCCGATTGGAACGAACAGCAGCACGACCTGCCAGTCGATCGCGAGGTTGCGGACCATGCGCCACGCGTAGCGGGGCACGCTGAAAAACACGAATGGAGAAAAGTTCCAGATGTGTTCTTTCGGGCAGACTTCGCGCAGGCCGCCACCCGCAAAACCGCAGCCGACCGCAAACGGGATTGCCGCCCATTCGTTGGCGAACAGGGCCGGCAGGGCAATCGCTCCGCCCACGATTGCGCCCGTGTAGGGTCCGGCGATGAGCCCTGCGAGAAACGCGCCCTCGAGCATCAAGTCCGCCGCGTCGTAATTGAGTAACAGGCGCGAGACGACCCCGATGGCGAGTGGAAGGGTCAACCCAAGCGCGAAGGCCAGCCGGTCGGGCCAGTCGCGGCGTTCGAAAATGAGGATGTGGCGAAAGCGCCGGTAGCGCGCCAGCATCGTCGCCAGCGCGGCCATCACGGCCAGTTTCCCGACAAGCGTCGCGAGCAGGAACTGGTCGGCGGACAGGAGCCGAGCGTCTTGCGGCAAGGTCGGGTACAATTTAAACATGATCCGGCCGCTCGTTGAGGGCTTTGCACTCACTTTCAAACATCTGTTCCGCAACCCGATCACCGTCAACTATCCGGACCAGAAGGTCCCGATGTTCCCGAAGTACCGCGGCAAGCAAGTGTTGATGCGGGACGAAAACGGACTGGAAAAGTGCGTCGCCTGTGGCTTGTGCGCGGTGGCCTGCCCGGCAGACGCCATTTACCTGGAGGCTGCGGAGAACGACGGATCGGTCATGGCCGGGCCCCGATACGCGTCGGTCTATCAGATCCACAAAACGCGGTGCATCTTCTGCGGCTACTGCGAAGAAGCGTGCCCGGTCTCGGCGATTTTCATGGGGAAGGACTACGAGCTGGCCGTCTACAGCAAGGACGATTTCGTGTGGGACAAGTCAGAGCTGCTCGTGCCGCCGCCGTCCAGTAAGTAGATCAGCCGATTCTCTGAGTCTCTGTGCCTCTGAGGCCCGAACGTTTCGGTGTTCTCGGCGACATCCACGGCAACTTCGCCGCGCTCGACCGGATCATCGCGCGTCATCCTGAGATTCCTTTCTGGCTGTGTGTCGGCGATGTCGCAAGCGCGGACGGATCGTATCCGGAGCCTGCGGCACCGCTTTACTGGATCAAGGGCAACAACGAGTCTTTCGATCGCATCGAGGCGTTTCGCGTGGGGAGGGATGCGATCCCCCATCTGCACTACATTCCGAACGGTACGGTCGTGACTGTCGGAACGCTCAGCGTGGCCGGGCTAGGAGGAACGCACGCTCCGACGTGGTACGACACGCCAGTGGCGGCATTGCCTGTCCGGCCCAAGGACGATAAGCGTCGTCACTTCGTGCGCGAGGAGGTGGAGGCGTGCAAAGCCCTGGGTCGAGTTGACATCCTGCTCAGCCACGAAGCGCCCAAGCCGTTCTGGATCGATTTGCCGTCATCGACAGCGCCATCGAAGCGCTGGAGACGGGATGTAGGCAAAGTGCCGGTTGCGGAAGTGGCGGACGCGCTTCAACCTCGGCTGCACTTCTTCGGACATCACCACGTCCAGGCATCATTTACCCGCGTCGGAATTCCGACTGTTTGTGTCGATCGCGTCAATCGTTCCTTCCTGCTCGTGGACCGAGACACGTTCGTGTGGGAGGTCCACAGCACCCCCGTTTGACGCATGAAGTACCATGAGGGGTTGACGTACCACCGCTGAGATGCGCCAGTCCTCCTTCCTCGAAGAAATCGATCGCCGCGTCCTGGTCTGCGACGGCGCAATGGGCACCCAGCTTTACGCCAAGGGTGTGTTCATCAACCGCTGCTTCGAATCGCTGAACGTGACGCACGCGGAACTCGTGGGCAGCGTCCATGCCGAATACGTGCGGGCTGGCGCGGATGTCATCGAGACCAACACCTTTGGCGCCAATCGCATCAAGCTGCGAGCCTTTGGCCTGAGTGAGAAGGTCAAAGCGATCAATCTGGAGGGCGCACGCATCGCGCGCGCGGCGGCGGGCGATCGCGTCTATGTCGCAGGCGCAATCGGCCCGCTGGGTATCCGGGTCGAGCCGTGGGGCAAGACCGGCGTTGACGAAGCCGAGGCGTATTTCACAGAGCAGGCCGAGGCGCTTGTCGAGGGCGGCGTCGATTTGTTCATCCTCGAAACATTTCGCGACCTCAATGAGATCGGGGCGGCGATTACAGCAGTACGCGGCGTGTGCAATCTGCCGATCGTTGCGCAGATGACGACTGAAGAGGACGGCAACAGCCTGGACGGTACCCCGCCCGAACAGTTTGCGCCCGTGCTGCTCGAGCATGGCGCCGATGTTGTGGGCGTCAATTGCAGTGTCGGCCCTGCCCCAATGCTGGAATCGATCGAGCGTCTGGCGGCGGTGACCGATGCGCGTCTGTCGGCGCTGCCCAATGCTGGCAAGCCGCGCGACATCGAGGGCCGCAACATTTACTTGTGCTCGCCGGAGTACATGGCCTCCTACGCGCGCCGCTTCATCGCCAACGGCGTTCGGCTCGTCGGTGGGTGCTGCGGGACGACTCCTGAGCACATCCGCCAGATCAGCACGGCCGTAAAGCGCATGGCCCCTGCGGCCAGGACTGCTGCCGGCACAACCGATACGCGGGCCGTGTCGGTTGCTGACGCAGCCTATGCCCAGAAGCCGGTCGCACGTGCCGCGAAATCGCGGTTTGCGTCGGCGCTGGCGGGCGGTCGGTTCGTCATTGGCGTGGAGCTCGCGCCCCCGCGAGGGCTCGCGTGCGCGGAGGCGATTGAGGGGGCGAAGTCTCTCGCCGGACGCAACGTCGACGCGGTGACGATTCTTGACGGGCCGCGCACTGGCGCCCGCATGAGCGCGTTGTCGCTGGCCGTGCTGGTGCAACAACAGGCCGGTGTCGAGACGCTGCTTCAGTATTCGTGCCGCGACAAGAATCTGCTGGGGATCCAGTCCGACCTGCTCGGCGCATACGCGATGGGGCTGCGCAATCTCCTAGGGATCACTGGCGACGTGCGAACACTGGGCGACATTCCCGATGCGACCGCGGTGTTCGACGTGGACTCAATTGGCCTCACCAACGTGCTCACCAGGCTCAATCATGGGCTCGACGTTGGTGGACAGCCCATCGGGGCGCCCACGACATTCCATATCGGCGTGATGGTCAACCCGGCCGCCGACGATCTGGATGCCGAGCTGCGCCGATTCGAATACAAAGTCGAGGCCGGCGCCGAATACGCCGTCACGCGTCCCGTCTTCGACGTCAAAGCGATGGAGCGTTTTCTCGATCGCACTCGGGCCTTCCGCATCCCGATCCTGGCTGGCCTGTGGCCGTTCGAGAGCGTGCTCAACGCCGAGTTCATGGCGAACGAGGTGCCCGGTGTAACCGTGCCCGAGGCGCTGTTGCAACGTATGAAACTGACGGAAAGCGAGGAGGCTGCGGCTGAGGAGGGTATCGCGATCGCGCATGAGCTCGGCGTCGAACTTCGCCAAATGGTGCAAGGCCTGCACGTCTCCGCCCCATCCAGCCGACTCGACTTGGCGTTGAGGACGTTGGACGCACTTTCTGGCGCTTAAAGGATCAGGTGGCGGGCGCACGAGCTCGAGGCCTCAGGATCGACGATGTCGGTCTAATACGCTGGCCCTGAAACCTGGGGCCCGTTACACATCTGATATAGTGCCGTCCGGCTTCACGTCGATTACGCCGCAGGGCACCGTTGCAAGAGCCAAAAGGCACACTGAATCGAAGCGGAGGTAGCTCAGATGGCGCTATTCGACAACGAACGGGACGAAACTCTCAGCGGTGACGCGGCCACGCGGGCGCTGTCAGTCACAGTTGTCGAAAACCACTTCGTCGAGCGCGTCTACGAAAAACTCGCCAACGTCTACGACCTCGTCTTCGGCCCCACTCTTCACCCGGGCCGCCTTGAGGCCCTCAAGAAAATGAACATCCAGGGCGGCGACGCCGTGCTGGAGGTTGGTGTCGGCACGGGGATCAATCTTTCGCTGTACCCGTCGAGTGGGGCGATTACCGGCATCGATTTGTCGACGCCGATGCTGGACAAAGCTCGCGAGCGAATTTTCCGAAAGGGCCTGCGCAACTGCCGCGTCACGGAGATGGATGCTGCCGCGATGTCGTTCCCCGACGAGTCTTTCGACATCGTCTACGCGCCCTATCTCATTAGCGTCGTCCCGGACCCCGTCAAGGTCGCGCAAGAGATGCGCCGTGTCTGTCGTCGCGGCGGCCGCATAGTCATCCTGAATCATTTCAAGAGCCAGAACCCGATACTGTCGCGGTTCGATACGGCAATCTCTCCCCTTACCGTGCACATTGGCTTCAAAACTGATCTCGACCTCAACGCCTTCCTCACTCAGGCCGACCTGACGCCGATCTCGATCGAGAAGGTCAACATCTTCAAGATGTGGACGCTCGTGACGTGCGTCAAAGAGTAGGACTCGGCGGTTTCACCGCCTCGTAAGACTCGCTCGCTTTGCTCGCTCGTCCGTTAAACCTTCCGGACCCGGTCCATTTGCTCCAACGTCTCAGGCGGCAGCTTGATGAACAACGCCTCCCCTTCCGCATAAGCCTTACCATCGTCGTCGGTCAGCCGCGAGCGGATGAACATTTTGCGACGTTCGATGTTCTCAATCCACGACTCGACGCGGCCAACGAATCCGACTGGTGTCATGTGCAGGTAGTTGATCGTGATGCGCGCACCGACGACGGGGTGACCGTTCATCCAGCAGACCGCGCCCATGGCTTCATCGAGAACGGCGGCGATGGCGCCGCCATGGACCGAATCCGGTGGCCCCTCGCTCCCTGGTCCAAAGGCGACGCGCGCGTGCAAATGGTCGCTCGGCGGCGCGCGGAAATACTGCACTCGTGTCCGATCCGCTGCGGCTGTGCCTGAAACGAATGACCCCGCTGCCGGTGTCGACAGAAATGGCTGCACCGGCTGCCAGCCGTCCACGGGCTGTCGAAAACGTTCCGAATCGTCAGGAACCAAACGGATCCTCCAGTGAGCGGCTCTGTGGCGTCATGAGTTCGGCGCCGGAGTCGGTGATGATCATGTCGTCTTCGAGCCGCACCCCGAACTCGCCGCGGATGTAGATGCCGGGTTCGTCGCTGAAAGTCATGCCGGGGGCGAGCGGAAGCTTGTTGCCGCGGACAAGATACGGCCACTCGTGGCCGTCCATGCCCATACCGTGCCCGACACGGTGCGTGAAGAACTTGTAATCAGGACCATAGCCCGCGTCGACGATGACCTTGCGCGCTGCGGCGTCAACGGCTTCGCAGGGGACACCGGGCCGGGCCGCCTTCAGTGCTGCCGTCTGCGCGGCAAGCTCGATGTCGAACACCGATTTCATCTTGTCGGCGGCTCTGCCGAGAACGAACGTGCGGCTGATGTCGGACGCATATCCCTCGGCGCTGCACCCCCCGTCGATCAGCAGGATTGTCCCTTGGCGAATGATTTGGGGCGCAATCGATCCGTGAGGCAGGGCCGAATACTCGCCAACCTGCACACCGGCGCCGCCCGTGAAGCCGAGCCGCTGATGCGCCAGTGCGACGAGACCAGCAAAGTCATCCTGCGTCATCCCTTCCTTCATCGCCTTGTATGCCGCCTCGTACGCCTTCAGCGTGACTTGCGACGCCAGACGCATGAGTTCCAGTTCGTGCGCATCCTTCACCGTGCGGCAGCCCGCCGTCACCGGCGTGCCGCTCACGATCTTCAGTGCAGGCGCCGCCTGTGTGACGCCGTCGCTGAACACGTGCCGCACCGTCTCTTCGATTCCAATGCGTCCCGCTGCGATACCGCGATCGCGTAGGCCTTGGCCGACGCGTTCGTACGGACTCTCGTGCTCCTCCCAGGTCCGCACGTCCGCCTTGGCGCCGACCGGTCCATTGGCAATCTGCTCGCGTGCGCGGTCCTCTTCGAATGCGGGGCAGACAAAAAACGGCTCGCCTCGGGACGGCAGGATCATCGCAAAGAGACGCTCGCTGAGTCCCCACCGAATGCCACTGAAATACACGAGCGACGTGCCGCCCGTGAGCAGGACCGCATCGATCCTGTGTTCGCTCATCAGCCGCCGTGCTTTGTCGATGCGCCCCCGGCGCTCGACCGCTGTGATTGGCTTCGCGAGGTGACGCATCGACTGGAGGGTCGCCAGCGACGGGGGCAGTGCCGCTTCCTGTGCCTCGACTCCTGGGAGGGCCGTCAGACCCAGCGCGCCAGCGGCAACAGATCCGCTTTTCAGGAACGTTCGACGTTTCATCATCAGGCCATCATAAACGGTCGATGAGCCGACTTGCTCGCGGTCAGCACATTAGATGGGAGCGGTTTAATCAGGCTCTGCGACCCAGGAGGTAGCTGTGGCTCGTCTCATTTTCCGCAGATGGGTGGTGGTAATCGGCGTCGCAGTCCTTGGAATATCCGAGGCATCGGCTCAGGCACCCGCAGCGTCGTTCGAACAATTGAGGAGCTGCCTCACTCCTGGTGATTTGGTGTTCCTCACCGACGCCGAGCGACGGGTGAGCAAGGGCACGCTCGTAGAGTTATCGGGAACTTCGCTTCGCCTGTTGGTCGACGGGATGCCTCGTGACTTCGTCGAGGCCGACGTCAGCGAGATCGATCGCCAATCGTCAGACTCGGTGCTCAATGGCCTCTTGCTGGGAGCGGCCGTTGGGGGTGCGATCTTTCTGAAGTACTACTCCGAGAATGCGCTATGCCAGGCGAACTGTCAGTTTGTCTCCGGTGCTCTCAGCTTGATCGCGATCGGCGGCGCTGTCGGGGCAGGAATCGACGCATTGGTCGCTCAAAGGAAACCTGTATTCAGGCTTGGATCGCGTACCAGGCCTGGCGCGGCCCGCCAATTCGGTTTGTGGTTTTATCCCCAGGGTGCCTTGGGACTCCAGTTCAGTTTCTAGCGCGGTTAATCTTGCATCATTGCAAGCAGAAGTCTTGACGCGATGTCAGCGCCGTTCACGGCCGGGTCCTCAGGCGGGCGTGGTTGCGCAAGCAACGCGTCGAGGTAAGGCGTCCAGTTGCCGGCAAAGAGATCGGAATGATCAATGTATGCGGTGCGCAGAAACCGCGGCATCTCGGCAACCAAAACGTCATATTCGATAAAGTGTCCGCGTGACGTGTGCAGCAGCGCCGTGTCGTTGGCAAGGCATTCGGCGATGATTCCGTAGCCAGGCTTAGTGACGACCACTTCGACGCTGCGAACGATGTCCTCGTAGCGAAAACCTGCCGTATACATGGCGGGCTCGTCGAGTGGAATGGGTGAGGGATTCGACAATTGTTCCGCCGTCATCATCAGGTTGGCCGGTACAAGCGCCACAAAACCGTCGAGTTGTCCCAGTCGATCGAGGTCGAGACGCTCGAGGCCATAGCCGCCAAAAGAGACGAGCACGAGTCGCTTGTCCAGCGGAAAGCCCATCGCCGTTCGCGTCTCCAGCGGATCGCGTGCTGACCGTCGCGCAATGAACGGAACGTCGACAACCCGGGGGAACGCCGCGAATCCGCCGTGCATCGGCAGACGCAGTGCGAGATCGGCTCGCGCATACGCGTTTCCGATCGCGCGGACGACCTCGTCCGTGTCTGGGTACGCCGCGTAGATCCAGTCCCACGTGAAGTTTCCCAGAGCAATCGCGGGCACGCCGGCGGTGGCGGCGGCCGCAACGCCGAGCGGTGGAATATCGGCGACAACGATCGAGGCACGCACGTCGTTCAAAAAGGCGACTTCATGGGTCACTCGCGTGTCAAACGTGCGCATGAAATCGGAGGCGCGGTCGACCGTTTGTCCAACGTTTAGATGGAGGCTGTCGATCTGGACGACGCCGGTGTCGGTTTCGATGGGGTGATACTCGATTGGCTGCGAGCTCCGCACAGTTAGATCGAACAGCCACTTGGGCGCCATCGTCCGGACGATGATGCGGAGATCCGGGTCATGCGCGAGAAGCGCATTGATGACTTCGACGCTGCGGGAGGCGTGACCGAACCCATGGCCGGAAATGTAGAAAACGAGGGTTCTCTTCGAGGGTTCCTTCCGGGATTTCCCGACAAGAGTTCCCATGGGTTCTTTGCTGGGGTTCTTTGCTTGGTTCCTTTACTGAAGCTCCCTACCGAGGTTCTTTTACAAGAGTTTCGGAGAAAGGTTCCGATGCCGCGGCGGGTGTGGATGGGGTGGCGGTTGATGGTGCGGCCGACGGCTGCTCATGCGCCGGGAGCGCAATCTTCAGAACCTCTTCGAGAGTCGCGACGGGCACGAAGCGCATATCCTTCCGGATTTCTTCCGGCAACTCCTTGAGATCGGGCTCATTGAGAGCGGGCAGGATGAACGTGTGCAGGCCGAAGCGTTTGGCCGCGAGCGCCTTCTCGCGAATGCCCCCGACCGGCAGCACCAGACCACTCAGCGTAATCTCCCCGGTCATCGCCACATCCTGATTGACCGGCGTGCCTCGGGCAGCTGACAAGATCGCGGTGGCCATCGTGACGCCGGCCGAGGGTCCGTCCTTTGGAATTGCCCCGGCGGGGACGTGGATGTGCAAATCCTTCTGTTCCAGAAAATTCGGCTCGACGCCGAGCTCACGCGCGTTCGCGCGGATGTGACTGACGGCCGCGCGCGCCGACTCCTGCATCACCTCGCCCAATTGTCCCGTGAGGATGAACTGTCCACGGCCGCCGGGCAGCAGGCTCGCTTCGATGAAGAGGACGTCACCGCCCGTTTCCGTCCAGGCGACCCCAGTTGCCACACCGGGCCGCGATGTGCGAAACGCAACCTCGCGCTTGAATCGTGCGGGCCCCAGATATGTTTCCAGCTCGCTCGCTTCGACCGCGCTGACGACCGGCTCAGTGCCCATCGCGACGCTCGCGGCAATCTTTCGCGCGATTGTTCCAATCAACCGTTCCAGATTGCGGACGCCGGCCTCGCGCGTGTACTCGCTGATCACAGCTCGCAGCGCGGCTTCGGAGAAGCTCACCGCGTCAAGGGCAAGCCCATGCTCCGAGAGCTGTCGCGGGATGAGGAATCGATTCGCGATGTTCACCTTTTCGTCTTCGGTGTAGCCCGAGAGCCAGACGATCTCCATGCGGTCACGCAGCGCGGGATGCACCGGACCAATCTGATTGGCCGTCGCGATGAACAGCACCTTCGACAGATCGATTGGGACCTCCATGTAGTGATCACGGAAGCTGTTGTTCTGCGCCGGATCCAGCACCTCGAGCAGCGCCGCCGCCGGGTCGCCCTGATAACCGACCGCGACCTTGTCGAGCTCGTCGAGCATGAAGACGGGATTCGCCGACCCCGCCTGCTTGAGCGCTTGCGCAATCCGCCCGGGCATCGATCCGATGTAGGTGCGGCGGTGCCCGCGGATCTCGGCTTCGTCGCGCACGCCGCCCAGCGAAATGCGAACGAACTTGCGTTGCATCGCGCGCGCAATCGACTGGCCGAGCGACGTCTTGCCCACTCCAGGCGGCCCAATGAAGCAGAGAATGGGCCCTTTCATGTCGCCTTTGAGCTTCCGCACCGCGAGGTACTCGACGATGCGCTCCTTGACCTTGTCGAGATCGTAATGATCCTCGTCGAGCACGCGGCGCGCCTCGACCGGGTCCAGGCGATCCTCGGTCACCGTTTCCCAGGGAAGCTCGAGAATCCAGTCGATGTACGTCCGGATCATCTGGTACTCAGGAGACGCCGGTCCCATGCGAGCCAGACGATCCAGCTCGCGGTTGGCAGCCGTCCGCACGTGCTCGGGCAGCGATGCCGCGGCCACACGCGCACGGAGATCCTTGATCTCGTCGCCTTCACCTTCGCCAAGCTCCTCCTGAATCGCCTTCATTTGCTGGCGCAGGTAGTACTGCTTCTGCGCATCGGTCATCTCCTGCTGCGCCTGCGATTCGATCTTCCCCTTGAGCTCCAGGACGGAAACTTCACGCGTCAGCAACGAATGCACCAGCTCGAGCTTTTTCGGCAAGGGATCGGTTTCGAGCAGCTGTTGTTTTTCCTCCGCCTTGAGATCGAGCATGGTGCCGAGCAGGTACGACAGGCGCATGGGGTCGTCAATACCAGCCACCAGCTGCCGCACCTCGGGCGCCAGCCCCGACGTAAGTGAGAGGGCACGATCGACGAGTTCCTGAATGCGACGAACGTACGCATCGACTTCGACACCCTCGTCTACTTGCTCAGGTGACAAAGTCAGCTGCGCGCGGAGCATCCCCGATTCAATCGATATTTTCGTTGCACGCGCTCTGGCCATCCCTTCGACGATGATGTTCAACCCTTGGGGGCCGCGTGCCATCTGCCGCACGATGCCAATCGTCCCAACGTCGTACATCTCCGTGACGTTCGGTTCTTCCTCATCGCCTTTCTGAAGCAGGAGCAGAATGAGCCTGTCGCCCGCCAGCGCGGCATTGACCGCCTCAACAGACATGGGACGGTTGACCGCCAGCGGTTGCAGCGTCAGCGGGAACGCGACGGTGCGCCGGAGCGGGAGAACGGGCAATTCAGAAGGGAAGACAGCTGGTGGGGTAGGTTCGGCCATCGCGCGATTCTTGGTTGATCATACGTCGGGTCGCAACTACCATCGGCTCAGGTTGAATTGTAGGGTGGTTGTTTGTCTTAGTCCCGCTAGCACGCGGGCAGAGAGAGGGGCGGGCCATGAGGGCAGTGTTCCATCGGATCTGTCTTGTGTTGTTGGTTTCGGGGTTGGTTACGTCGACGGCGTGGGCGCAGCAGACCGGCACGCTAGCGGGCGTCGTGCGTGACGCTCAGGGTGCAGTGCTCCCCGGTGTCACCGTCACGGCCTCAAGTCCGGCGCTCATTGGAGGTGCGCGCACCACCGTAACCGGTGAGGCGGGAGCGTACCAGATTACGACTCTTCCCCCAGGCGCGTACGTCATCACCTACGAGCTGGCCGGATTCGCGCCGCTCAAACGAGAGGGTATCGAGTTGCAGGTCGCACGAAGCACGCGACTCGACGTCGAGCTCACCCTCGGCACGGTCCAGGAGACCATCACCGTGAGCGGAGATTCGCCCATGGTCGACGTCGGCTCCACCGTGACGCAGACCAACATCACGAAGGAGATCTACGACACGATCCCGACGGGCCGCAACCCGTGGGTCATGGCGGGTCTGGTGCCTGGCGTGGTGACCGGGCGGCTCGATGTCGGCGGTACCGAGGGCATGCAGCAGTACAACCTCGAAGCGTTCGGATCCGCCGACAGCCAGAAGTCGTTCTCTATCGACGGCCTGAAGACCAACTGGGGCGGCGGGCGCTGGCGGCTCGACGATGCAGTACTACGGCTTCGAGATGTACGACGAGTACAACATGCAGACGGCGTCAGGTACCGCGGAGAGTGATGTCAGCGGCGTCTACATGAACATGGTGACGAAGTCTGGTGGCAACCGCTTCAGCAGCGATCACAACTTCTATTTCATGAACGACGCGCTGCAGGGCGACAACGTGGACGATGACCTTCGGACGAGGCTTGGCCTCCAGCCTGGCCAGCAAACGGGCGCCGCGGGTAACCCCGTCGACATCTCCTACGACTGGAGCTCCACGCTCGGCGGCCCAATCAAGAGAGATCGTGCATGGTTCTTTACGGCACTGAGACGCTGGCGGCTCGACCAGTTTCAGATTGGCGCGCTCAATGCGGATGGTTCACAGGCGATCGACGACAACCGCATCGAGAATTACATGGGTAAGGTGACCGCGCAGCTTGCCACGAACAGCCGTGCGTCGTTCTTATTCAATCGAAACCTGAAATACCGATTTCACCGCCGCGACGCTCCGTATCTGTTCGTCGAAGACCGCGCGACCGTGTTGCAGGATCAGCCGGCACAGAATTATGTGGCTCAGCTGAACCACGTGATCGGCGGAAAGGCCGTCCTCGACGCGCGCGTCGGACGGATGTGGGGTGTGTTTCCCACCCGATATCAACAGGAGGTAGGGCCAGACGATATCGCCGTCCGGGATTCAGTCCGCAATACCCGTATCAACGCCGCAGAAGTGCAATCGCTGAATCCGAATCACCGATATCAGGCGAACGCTGCGCTCAGCTACTTCGCCGACAAGCTTGGCATCGGAGCGCATGATTTCAAGGTCGGTACACAACTCTCGTGGGAGCGGATGGCGTACGATCGCGTGCGCAACGGTGACATTCTCCTCGAACTCGTCGATGGCGTGGCGACCCGTGCGTTCTTGTCCAACACTCCCATCAACTCCGATCACCGTCTCGAAACGTGGGCGGTCTTTGCACAGGATCGATGGACGGTCGGCCGCGCAACGATCAACCTCGGTGTTCGGATGGACGGCGTCAAGGCGTATCTGCCCGAGCAGTCAAGCCCCGCAGGCACGTGGGTTGGCGAACGCAGTTTCCCAGAACGCGACGTGTTCGAATTCTCCGCAAACGTCGCCCCGCGACTCGGGATCACCTATGACCTGTTGGGCAACGGTCGCACCGCACTCAAGGCGTACTTTGGCCGCTTCTACAACCAGTTCGGATCGGAGCTCGCCGAGGCTTCGAACCCGAATGGGGCCGTGTTGCCCGGAATACAGGTGCCTTGGAACGATTCAAACAGCAACCTCCGTGCAGATCCTGGCGAGCTGAATCTGTCGACGTTTACAGGATTCCAAGCAGGGCTCTTTCCTCCGATTGATCCGGACGCGGGAAGGCCGTATAGCGACGAAATCAACGTCGGCGTCGATCATCAGCTTCTGCCGAACTTCGCGGTAGGAGTCAGCTATCATCGTCGGCAACATCGCGACGGTTTGACCATTCTCGATCGCGCCAGACCAGCGAGTGCATACACGCCAGTCACCAGACCGTACACGGATCATGGTGCGGCGCAAACAATAACCGTCTACAATCTCGATCCGTCGCTCGTGACGCGCCGCGATCGCATCATCACGAACGTGGATGGTCTCCGAAGCGACTACGACGGCGTTATCTTCAGCGTGAACAAGCGCCTGTCCAACCGCTGGCAGATGCTCGCGGGCCTGACGATTCAGAACCATCAGGGCTTCCCGCACGACGGCACCTTCACCAACACTACCAACCTGACGGACTTCAATAACCCGAACTACGTACTGAATCGCGATGATTCGGCAGTCTTGACCGATGTTCCGTGGGGGTTCGGGCTGTCGGGCAGCTATCAGCTGCCGTACGGAATCGTGTTTTCGGGTAAATACACCGCCGGCGCCGGCGGCCCGTTGACGCGTACGCTCGTTGTCAGCAACCTGACGCAGGGTAGTGAAACTGTGTGGGTGCAGCCTCGCGGCGTTGACCGCGTCGAGGTCGTCAACAAATTCGTGGACGTGCGCTTTGCCAAACGCCTCACGGTTGGCGCAGCCCGCCTCGAGGGAACGCTGGACGTCTTCAACATGATGAACGCGAATCATGTGACCGGGCAGATCGAAGCCGTCGGCACCACGACCGGTCGCCCGAATCGTATTCTGACCCCACGGATCGTCCGATTCGGCATAACGGCTCGGTTCTAGTTGGGGCAGGAAGGGCGGGTGGGGCCGGTAGGGCAGGTGAGTGCGGTCGGAGTACAATTCCGGCAGCTTACCTGCCACACCAGCCCAACCACCTATGTCACTAGACGAACGCGCGTTCTTCTCCGACAAAAACGAAACACGGCCGGCACGCTACACGTGCACGCGATGTCAACGCACCAACGAATACAACGTGCGGTGGGTGCGACGCGTGAAGAAAGATCGCCTGCCGCCAGGCGCAGACGAGCGCGACCGCGCGAAGTTTGCCAAGCTCCGTGATCATCTCATCCGTGTGGATGACGAGGTCGTCTGCAAGACGTGCGGGAAGAAGTTCGAGATCCCGTCACTGCACTCGCTGTTGTTCGTCGATCAGCTGGAAGGGTTGCCGCGCGATGTGGAAGAAGAGGAGGGCGGGACTTCAGTCCCGCCAGATGCCGACCGTGATAGTTCCGCTACCAAAGGCCCGGAACGACGCGCCAGCGAACAGCCTGCTGATAGGCGCGGTACTGATCGCCGTGGGCCGCGACGAGTGACCTCTCCTCCCAGGGGATGGCGAGGATGAGATACGCGGAGCTGATCGACGCAAACAGCAGGCGATTTGCCGTCATCGTCGGCGCACCAAACACCATCAATATCCATCCGAGATAAATCGGGTGACGGATCACACGAAATGGTCCGACGACGCGTAGGGCATCGGATGATGGATGGGCCGTTGCCTGACGGATGCCGGCAAGCTCGAGCGGATCGATGACCCCCGCACCACGCATGGTCAGCAGACCGCCGGCCGCCTGGAGACCGTAAAGGACAACGCGCCAGATACCATCCACTGAGTACATGACGCCCGGGACCGGCTGCCACAGCACGCACACACCCACCAGCAGCGCGCTGGCGAACCATACATAGACGGTTCGCTCGATGGCGGGAGGCAGCAGGTCGATCAGACGTTGTTTGATGCCCGCGCGAGCAAATACGGAATGATGGAGCGCGAATGCGGTGAAGAGCCCGGCGTCGATGAGTGCGTTTCGGACGACGTGGGAGGCGTCTCCGGCTGGGGAACTCAGGACGAGGCTGTAGAAATAGACCAGATAGGCGAGCGATGCCACGAAGGCGATACCGCCGAGCCACCGAATCGCCTGCACGGGCCAATAATATAGAAGGGGACGGGGGCTGGTGATCTGGTGATCTGATGATCTGGTGATCTAGTGATCTAGTGATCTCGTGATCGGTGATTGGGTGTTGGTATTGACTGCGCCAGGGCGGAGGGACCTTGAAGGTCGCGATAACGGGGATCGGGGTGGTCTCGACGTTTGGTCTCGGCCGCGAGACGTACTGGGAGCACCTTCGCCGGGGCGTGAGCGGCACGCGTGCGATTACCGAGTTCGACGCGACGACCTATCCCTGCCAGGTCGCGGCAGCGGTGCCACCGCTGGCGCCGGAGTTGATCCCGCACGGCAACGGGAATGGGCACGCGGATCCCAAGCGCTACTCTCGCGCCGCACTGTTCGGCGTGCTCGCTGCACGCGAAGCATGGAGTGATGCCGGGCTCACCGAGTCCGAGCCCAACGCGGGCGTGATAATCGGCACCGGCGGCGGTGGCATCGACATCGGCGAACGTCAGTATCGCGACTTCTTCACCAACGGCGGCAAACACGTCACGCCGTACGCCATCGCGCTTGGCATTTGCGGCATGGTGTCGAGCGAGATTTCGATCGCACTCGGACTGCACGGCATCAGCCACGTCCTGTCAACAGGCTGCACGAGCTCGACCGATGCGATCGGCTACGCCGCGATGTTGCTGCGTGGCGGCGAGGCCGACGTGCTGCTATCCGGTGGCACCGATGGCTGCGTTCTTCCCGGCATGATTTTCGGGTTTTCGAGGATGCGCGCCGTCTCTACCCACTATAACGAGCGTCCAGAGACCGCGTCGCGGCCGTTCGATCGCGGGAGAGACGGGTTCGTGCTGGGAGAAGGCGCGTGGATGCTGACGCTCGAGCGCGCCGATCGCGCGCGCGCCCGCGGCGCACGCATTTACGCGACCATCGATGGCTATGCCAGCACCTGCGACGCCTATCATCGTGTGCAAATGGATCCCGACGGGGCGCAGATCATGCGGTGCATGACCCAGTGCATCGAACGATCCGGCCGAGCGCTCGACGAGATCGGCTATGTCAACTACCACGGCACCTCGACTCAGTTGAACGATGCGGTCGAGGCGAAGTGCACGCGCGCCGTCTTCGGCGCGCTGGCCGATCGTGTGCCCGGGTCGTCAATCAAGTCGATGATTGGTCATCCGCAAGGAGCGAGCGGCGCCGCAGGTGTGGTGGCCACGGCGTTGGCCCTCTCGCGTGGATTCCTGCCCCCGACGATCAATCTGACCCATCAGGATCCGCAGTGTGATTTGGATTTCGTCCCCAACGAGGGGCGTCACGCACGGCCGGCGGCGGCGTTGTGCAACTGTCTGGGGTTTGGGTCGAAGAACTCGGCGCTGGTGCTGGGAGCCGTATAGGACGCGGCCGGTGCGACTTCGGCCGAGCGGGACGCGCATCGCGTCGCAGGCACACTCGCGCGCAGGACGCCCGTCGCTTCGCTCGGGCGCGGGATCTCGGCGGCTTCGCGCCTCGAGTTAGGAACCAAACGCTCGCACGGGTTTGCGTCGCCGAACGGCGGCGCTCCGGCACGCGAACGAAGTGAGCGTGTCCTGCGCGAAAGCGATGCGACGGGCGTCCTGCGAGCGAGCGAAGCGAGCGAGTCGTTGTGAATGATGTCATCGTCGTGGGTGCCGGCCCGGCCGGCTCGTTGGCCGCGTTGATTCTGGCGCGCGCGGGAGTACGCGTGCGCGTCTTCGACCGCGCACGGTTTCCGCGCACGAAGCTGTGTGGCGACACGCTCAATCCGGGGGCGTTAGGTTTGCTCGCTGCATATGTGCCGATCGAGCAACTGCTGAAGCGTTCACTTCGGCTGGACGGCATGGTCCTGACCGGGCCTGGGGGAGTCGCTGTACGCGGCCGCTATCAAACCGGGCTCGAGGGCCGCGCGATCCCGCGAGCAACTCTCGATGTGATGGTGGTACAGCACGCCGTTGGTGCGGGTGTGCAGTTTGATGACGGCGTATCGGTCTTCGGTCCGATCCGTGATGCGCATGGGCATGTGATCGGTGTGTCAGTCAAAGGCGCGAACGGCCACACGCACGAACATCGCGCCCGCATCGTGATTGCTGCTGACGGTCGCGAGTCGCGCCTCGCCCGAGCGCTCAACCTGCTGCACCACCCAATGCAACCGCGCAGGTGGGCGATTGGCGGTTACTTTGATGGCGTGGACGACCTGACCAGCGCTGGCGAAATGCACATTCGGCGTGGGCATTACATTGGCGTCGCGCCGATGCCTGACGGGCTCTCGAACGTGTGCCTGGTCGTGCCCCACCAGGCTGGCGATCGCGCGTGGCCCGATCCCGCTTGTGCGTTGACCGCATCCTTGACGGGAGATGCGCAACTGGCGCCGCGCTTTGTCCGGGCACGACTGGTCTCGCGTCCCCAGGTCCTCGGCCCGATGGCAGTCGATGCCACGGCGGCGGGGGTCCCGGGATTACTGCTTGCCGGCGACGCGGCCGGCTTCATCGACCCGATGACCGGCGATGGGCTTCGGTTTGCGTTCGCGGGGGCCGCGCTCGCAGCTGGTATCGCCGTCGACGTGCTGGCGGGTCGTCTCGACATCGAAGCTGCGCCAGCGCGACTGGCTGCCGACCGTCGTCAGATGTTTCGCGCCAAATGGCGATTCAATCGGACACTGCGCGCGTTGGTGGCATCAGCGCCTGCCGTAGGGGCCGCCGCGGTTGGCGCCCGCTTGCTGCCATCGGCGTTCGCAGCCATCATCCGCTACGCAGGGGACTGCAACGCTGCGGTGCCGGCAGGTGCCGCGGGTGCCGCAAGTGCCGAAGGTCATTAGGCTGAACTCTCGACGATTCACGTCAACGCTTCCATACCGTGGCCCCGACGATTGCCTTCCTCGCGCTGTTAGCCGTGTTGCTGGTGATGATCGGCGAAGCCGTGCTCTCCGCCTATAACGAGCGCATGCTCCGAAGACGCGGCGCGGTCGAGCCACCCGGCGACGTGTTCGCCACGATGCGGTGGGCTTACCCGGCATGCTTTGTCGCCATGGCGATCGAAGGCGCGATGGCTGGCCCGGCCAGCCGTGATGCGCTTGCCGCTGGGCTCGCGATCTTCGGGTTTGCCAAGGCGTTGAAGATGTGGGCCATCAGCACGCTCGGCGTCCGTTGGACGTTTCGCGTGCTCGTGCTCCCGGGCACGCCGCTCATCACGCGCGGTCCATATGCCTGGATGCGGCATCCGAACTACGTCGCGGTCCTGGGTGAGATCGCAGGGGTTGCGTTGATTGTGTGGGCACCGCTTACCGGCGTGCTCTCGCTTGCCGGCTTTGGCGTCTTGCTGTACCGGCGCATCGCTGTCGAAGATCGCGCGCTCGGGAGACAATAGGGCGCACATGCCCCTCGCCTCGCGTCCGGAGCGTTTCCCGTGGTGGCTCCGCACCCTCGACATCCTTACGGTTGTGTCGCTTCTCGTATCGCTGAACGTGTTCCTGACAGGCGGCTTTCGCGAATGGACGCCGTTTGGTCGCTTTTCGATGACCTCGTGGGTCAGGCCACTCCTTATCGCCGCGGTCGTCTTGCTTGTGCGCCATGCGCTGCGTCCACGACCGGTGCTGCCGATACAGATTGTCCGCAGCGTGCGCGATTGGTGGCGCGTTTCCGAGGCGCGGATCATCTGGCCGCTCGCGGTTGCCACGCGCGTAGGAATTCTGGTCGTCGGGTTCCTCGCGGTGGTGCTGATTGGATACCCGCCGAAGGCGCCCCCATGGGACGTCTATGGTGACGACTTGATGGATTTGCCGGCGCGGTGGGATACGGGGTGGTACCTCATGGTGGCAATCGACGGCTACCAGTGGCGACCGTCGCAGGGAAATCGGCAACAGAACATTGCCTTCTTTCCTGTCTATCCAATGGCAATGCGCTATACGGCGTTGCTGGCAGGGCGGCAAACCATGTGGGTGGGCGTGTTGATTTCCCTGGTCGCGTTTTTCTTTGCCTCGATCTATCTGTTCAGGCTAGCGCGACAATTCATTGGTGATGAGGCGGCTGTCATGAGCGTCGCGCTTCTGGCCTCGTATCCGTTTGCCCTCTTCTTCAGCGCCGCGTACACAGAATCTTTGTTTCTGCTCACAGTGGTGGCGGCGTGTTACCACTTCGAGCGTGACGAGCTCTGGCAGGCCGCGATGTGGGGGCTCATCGCTGGTTTGACCAGACCGAACGGGTGCCTGCTGTCGATCGTGCTCGGATTGATCGCTCTGCGCCCGCTCTTTGTGCATGGCTGGCGTCCGGTGGTGCCTCCCCCGACAGGCTGGCCACGACTGGCCGACCGCATTGCCACCGCGGCTGCACCAGGGATTGGGATGTTGATCTATTCGACGTACATCTTTTTTCTGACCGGCAACCCGTTGCAATGGGCGGAGCAAAACGCAGCGTGGGGTCGTGTCTATCGCAGCCTCGATGCGTTGGTGACGGACCGTATTCATTGGATCAGCGAGAGCGGTTTTTACGACTACGCCTCGAACCGGACGCTCGACATGCTGCAGGCGATGGCAGTGATCTTTGTGCTCGTGAGCGTGTGGCCCGTCTTCCGCCGCTTCGGCCTTGCGTATGCCGCAATGATTCTCGTCAACGTGTTGCCGCCGCTTGCGATGGGCGGGCTGCTCTCCATGGGCCGCGTCACGTCGGTGTTGTTCCCAACGTTTTTGTGGTTGGCGGTCGCCATTCCACAGACGCACCGCTTCGCCTGGATTGCTGCGTTCGCAATGATGCAGGCGGTGTGCGCGATTCTGTTCTTCACCTGGCGACCGTTGTATTAGGACTCGCGGCCTGACGGCCGCAAGCAGGACGCGCTTGCTCGCTCCGCTCGCTCGCGCGCAGGACACGCTCACTTCGTTCGCGTGCGGGAGCGCCGCCGTCCGGCGGCACCCAACAGTCTTCGATAGTTTCCGTAGCGAGGCGCGAAGCCGCTGAGCTCTTGGCAGCGATAGGCGTCCCGCGCGCGGCGAGCGTGAGCGAGCGACGCGCGTCCTGCTCGCCGCCAACGGCGGCGAGTCCTTCAGCGCCCGCGCGACGTCTTACCGGCAGGCGGGCGTACCGCTATACTGGCTTCGTTCATGTTCCCACCGCGTGATCGCGACTCTCGTGGTTCGCTGATGCTGTGGCCCTGGCAGCGGCTCGGCTGGATCTGCGCGGGGTTCGCGGTCGTGCTGGCTGCCCTGTTTACCCTTGCCGCACAGCCGTCCGCCAATCAAACCGTCAGTTCTGCGCGTGCGGCCGCCGAAAAGGCATTCCGGGCCGGGCGTTATGACGAAGTCGAGACGCTGACGCAAAACGCTGGGACCGACGACGTGCTCGTCACACTGCGTGCAAGAGCACTCGTCGCGCGCGGGGAGTACTCGAAAGCGGAGAGCGTGCTGACCTCGCCGGCAGCCGCTGCGCCGGCGAGCGACGCTGCGCTCGAGCTCGGCTTGCTGCAATGGTACTTGGGTCGCCGTAGCGAAGCGCGGCGGACGCTGCAGTTGCTTCTGTTGGCTGATGCACGATCGGCGACGGCCCGCGACTACGCGCGGGCGGCGCGGGCTGCGCGCGCGCTGGGCCAATTCGAGGATGCAAACGGTTATTTCCGCGAAGCGATCGCCCAGGCCCCGAACGACGCCGTCATCAACACAGAGTGGGGCGAGTTGTTTCTCGAAAAACACAACCGCCAGGACGCCGCAAAGTCGTTTCAGGCGGCACTCAAGGCGGAACCTGACTACGCACCGGCGCAGCGCGGCCTGGCGCGCGCCGTGGCCGATGAGAATCCCCCGGCAGCGATGCGGTATGCGCGGCGCGCGCTGGAGCTGAACCCCTCGGACGCCTCGGCATACTTGTTTCTCGCCGAGCTGGCAATCGACGAAGACAAGAAGGATCTTGCGCGCGAGGCCATTGCCAAGGCACAGGCGATCAACCCGAATAGCCTAGAGGCCTTCGCGCTGACCGCGGCCATAGATTTCATCGAAGGAAGGGACGTAGAGTACAAGGCGGCGGTTGCCTCCGCGCTCAAGATCAATCCGCTGTACGGCGAGGCGCATCGCGTCGTCGCGGCAATTACGGCGCACTACTATCGTTTCGACGAAGCCGCCGAGCAGGTGCGCCGCGGCATCGCGATCGATCGGGAGAACGCACGCGCACACGCCGATCTGGGCGCACATCTGATGCGCACGGGTGATGAACGCAACGCTCGACGCGCCCTCGAGATGGCGTTTCGCGCCGATCCCTACGACACCATCACGTTCAACCTGCTGGCACTGCTCGACACGCTGGATGGCTTTCAAACCATTCAGGAGGGCGAGCTGACGATCAAGTTGCACGCCGATGAAGTAGCTGTCATGCGCGAGTACGTCCCGACGCTGGCGCGCGAAGCGCTGGCGTCGCTCAGCAAACGTTGGGAATTCACGCCAAAGGGCCCCATCCTCATCGAAGTCTTTCCGAAGCACGACGACTTCGCGGTCCGGACGCTCGGCCTGCCCGGTATGATCGGCGCGCTTGGCGCCTGTTTTGGCCGCGTTGTCACGATGGACTCACCCAAGGCGCGTCCACCAGGTGATTTCAACTGGGGCGCCACGCTCTGGCACGAGATGGCGCACGTCATCACCCTGCAGTTGTCGAATCAGCGTTTGCCACGCTGGCTGAGTGAAGGCATCTCCGTCTTCGAAGAAAAACGCGCGCGGCCCGAATGGGGACGCGAAATGGAAGTGGCGTTCGCACGCGCGCTCGAGGCCGGCGAAACGTTGAAGCTCAGAGATCTCAACGCGGGATTTCAGAACCCGCAAACCATCTCGATGGCGTACTACGAAGCTTCTCTGCTCGTCGAACACATCGTGCAGAAACACGGCGAGCCGTCCCTCAGGGCGCTGGTTCAATCATTTGCAACCGGTGTCGACACGGAAGGGGCGATCAAGAAAGTGCTGTCGAGCGATATCGATGCACTGCAAGGCACCTTTGACGCCTTCCTCGGCGAGCGTTTCGGGGCGCTCCGACGAGCGCTGGCGATACCCGAAGGATTTACGCCGGATCAGCCGCTGGAGAAGCTGAATGCGGCCGCAGCTGCCAACCCCGATAGTTTCGCAGTCCAGATGGCCCTTGGGCGAGCCCTCCGCGCCACCGACCCTCCGGGCGCAATCGCGGCGTACGAACGGGCGGCGAAGCTGGTGCCGATGATTACTGGCGCCGAAAGCCCGTATATGCAGGTAGTGGAGGTTGCCATGGCGGGTGGCGACAAGGCGAAGGCGGCTGACGCGCTTGATGCGATGACGGCTCAGGACCACACGGCCGTCGATGCCGCTCGACAATTGGTGGGTCTCCTCGATCCGCAGAAGGACAAAGAGAGATTGCGCATCGCACTGCAGCGAGTCGTTGCCGTCGATCCGTTCGACTCGGCGTCCCACACGACCCTGGGGCGCATGGCTCTTGGATCCAATCAGGCGGTTGAGGCGGTACGCGCCTTCCGCGTAGCGCTTGCCGCGGGCCCGCTCGACCGCGCGTCGGCACACGCAGATTTGGCGGAGGGGTTGTTCCAGAACGGCAACCACGGCGATGCCAAGCGCGAGGCGCTGGCCGCGCTCGAAATCGCGCCGACTTACGAACGTGCCCAGGCGTTGTTGTTGAAGTTGATAGACGGTCCACGATAGGACGCCGATGGCTGAGGCCAGAGAGCAGACGACGCGCACACAGGATCTCCTCGACGGGTATCGACTGCGTCGTGCTGGCGGCATTGCCCTGATTGCGGGCGCTCTTCTCGCTCTCGGCCCCACGTTGGCGTCGCTCGCCGTGGCGCAGATGGCGGTCACTGTCGATGAGCGCTTCGCGGGCCTCCAGTGGACCTTCGCGCGCATCAAATACAACTCGTATTCGGGCGACGCGCGGACGAATCTCCGGATCGGCTATTGGGAAGAACCGTGGGCCATTGACGCCCCCGCCGCAGAGCAGAATCTCACTCGCCGAATTCGCAGCGTCACGTCCATCACGGTCACCGAACCGGTCGTTATCACGCTGGACGACGAGAAGATCTGGCAGTACCCCTGGCTCTACATCGTCGAGCCCAGCAATTTGGTGCTCAGCGAAAAGGACGCGGCCACGCTGCGCGAGTTCCTGCTGCGGGGCGGCACGCTGATGCTGGACGACTTTCACGGCCCCTACGAATGGGATCTGACGGTGCGCCAGATGCAGGCCGTGTTTCCGGATCGCGAGATCGTCGAGATCGAGCCCCCGCATCCCGTTTACACATGCTTCTACAAGATTGACAAGTATCCCCAGGTCCCAGGGCTCGGATCCTTTTTCTCGGGGCGTACGTGGGAAAAAGGCGGGTTCGTTCCGCATCTGCGCGGCATCATGGACGATGCCGGTCGCCCCATGGTGCTGATCAACTGGAACACCGACATGGGTGACGGTGTGGAGTGGTCGAACGCCGAAGACTACCCGGGCTACATCAAATGGACCGCGCAGGCCTATCAGATGATGATCAACGAGGTCATCTACTCGCTGACGCATTGACGTGCATGGAACAATCCGCCGCCCCGATCAACCTAGCTGAGGAAGTCCGCGAAGGCCGCGAGCGCATCCTTCATGAGCTGCGCAAAGTCATCGTCGGGCAAGACGAAGTCGTCGATGAAGTGCTCATCGCCCTCTTCACAGGCGGCCATTGTTTGCTCACCGGTGTGCCCGGTCTGGCCAAGACGCTCCTCATCAAGACACTGGCCGAGATTCTCGATCTGAGCTTCAAGCGCATTCAGTTCACGCCAGACCTGATGCCTGCGGATATTACTGGCACCGAGATTCTCGATGACGACGGCGGACATCGCTCGCTGCGATTCTTGAAGGGACCGATTTTCGCGCAGATCATTCTGGCCGACGAGATCAACCGCACGCCGCCCAAGACCCAGGCGGCGCTGCTCGAAGCGATGCAGGAGTACCACGTCACTGCGGCCGGGCGCACATATGAGCTCGAGCGGCCGTTCTTCGTGCTCGCCACGCAAAACCCGATCGAGCTCGAGGGCACATATCCGTTGCCAGAGGCACAGCTCGATCGCTTCATGTTCAATGTAGTGATGACGTACCTGGATCCCGCGGACGAAGTCCGCGTCGTGACGCAAACGACGGGGGCCTCGGCCCCGACGCCGTCGCGGGTACTCGACGGCGTCGCTATCAACAACTTTCAAAAGAGCGTGCGCGATGTTTTAGTGGCCGATGAGGTCGCGCAGTACGCGGTCCGTCTGGTTGATACGTCTCGACCCGGTCGGGGAGCCAAACCAGCCTTCGTGGAGAAATGGGTCAAGTGGGGCGCCGGTTTGCGCGCTTCGCAGGCCCTCATTCTCGGGAGCAAAGCGCGCGCCCTGATGCACGGTCGGCATCACGTGTCGGTGAAGGACATCCAGGCGTTGGCGAAGCCCATCCTTCGTCATCGTGTAATCCCAAACTTTTACGCGGAAGCCGAAGGTATCTCATCGGATCGGATTGTTGAGCAGTTGCTCGAGGCCGTGCCGTCGCCCACGAGCGGCCTGTGATTTTTCGATGCCGTCCGATACTCGCTCCACATTTCTTGCCCCAGCGACTCTTGCGCGTCTCGGCAGCCTCGAGCTCAAAGCGCGGACAATTGTCGAAGGGTTCCTCACTGGCTTGCACCGCAGCCCCTTCAAGGGTTTCAGCGTCGAGTTCGCGGAGTATCGCCAATACCTGCCTGGCGACGACCTGGCGACGCTCGACTGGAAGGTGTACGGCCGAACCGACAAACACTTCATCAAAAAGTTCGAAGAGGAAACAAACCTCGATTGCCACATCCTGCTGGATGTCAGCGCGTCGATGGGCTTTGGGTCCGGCGCGCTGACCAAGCTCCAGTACGGTTCGTATCTTGCCGCGGCGCTCGCGTATCTAATGAACAGGCAACGCGATGCCGCCGGGTTGATTACCTTTGATGACAAGATCGTGACGATGGTGAGGCCCAGCGCACGAAGCGGGCATCTCACCTCGCTGCTGGTCACGCTGGAAAAAGTGAAGCTCGGCTCGCGGACCGACGTCGCCAAGCCGCTTCGCGATCTGGCCGAAGCGATTCGCAAGCGAGGATTGGTCGTCCTGATTTCCGACTTGCTCGACGAGGTCGATCGTGTTCTCGACGGGCTCAAACACTTCCGGTATCGGGGTACCGAGGTGATTGTGTTTCATGTTCTCGATCCCGCGGAGCTCGGGTTTCCATTCGAGCAAGCGGCACGGTTTCGCGACATGGAGACGTCCGAGGAGGTCGTGGCGGTGCCTGGAGTGGTTCGCGAGCAATATCTTCAGGCGATCGGCGACTTACAGGAGCGGTATAAACGCGAACTGCAGCTTGCCGGCATCGATTACGCAATGCTCGAGACGTCCGTGCCGCTGGAGTCGGCGCTGATGTCTTATCTATTGGCACGACGAAGAGCGTACTAAACCGGAGACCGGTGACCGGCGACCGGAGACCAGGAACTCATGTTCGGCTTGTCCTTCCTATATCCGCTGTTTCTTGTGGGGGCAGCGGCGGTGGCGATTCCGATTGCGCTTCACCTCTTTCGGCGCAAAACGGAAATCGTTGTGGATTTCCCGGCCGTGCGGCTGTTGCACAAGTCGCCGGTCGAGTATCAGCGACGCCGTCGTCTCCGTGAACTGATCCTGCTGGCGCTGCGCGTCAGCGCGCTTGCTCTGCTGGCTTTTGCCTTCGCGCGCCCCTACTTCGATCGCGCGACTGCGTCCCTTCCTGCCCCGGTCACGGTCGTGGCTCTCGATACCTCACTGAGTCTCTCGGCCCCAGGCCAGTTCGACAAGGCAAAGCAGGCTGCGCGGCATGCGGTCGAGAACGCAGGGGCCACGTCGACTGTTGCGTTTGTCACGTTTGCGGATTCAGCGTCGCTCGTCGTCCCAGCTACGACCGATCGCGGCGGCGTCATCTCGGCGATTGATGCGGCGACGGTAACCGCGGGCGGGACACGGTTTCGTACCGCTCTTGCTCGTGCGGCGGAAGCCATTGCTGGCGGGCAAGGCCGCATCATCGTCGTGACGGACCTGCAGCAGGCAGGTTGGGATGCCGGCGATGAGGGCGCCGTGGCAGATGGCATCGAGGTCGATGTAATCGAGATTGCCCCGCCCGCGGGGAACATTGCGGTGACGGCGGCGGGCCGTGATGGTCGAGGCGTGATTGCCGGTGTTCACAACTTCGGTTCGCAATCTGTGCGGGTGCCGGTGCGTCTTCGCGTTGATGACAAAGATCTGACGTCGCAAACCGTGGAAATTGGCCCGCAGGCCGCTGCGGAGGTTTCACTACAGGCGACTCTGCCAGCACGCGGAAGCGCCGCGGTCATCGTTGACGATCCCGGCGGATATCTGGCGGACAACGTGCGGCACCTCGTATTGGATCCTCCAGGAGCCGTCCCGGTTTTGGTGATCACCGCGGAGCCCCCGGGATCCTCTAACGCCGGCATCTATGTCGAGCGGGCCCTTGGTGTGGCTGACCAAGGGCGTGCCTTCAGGGCAGACGTGATAGACGGCCGCGCGTTTTCCGCGCTGCCCGGCGGACTGGAGGCCCCCCGCCTCAAGAGCGCCGGAGCGCTGATCCTGTTGGGTACGACCACGCTCGACCGGACCGGCCGTCAAATGATTGCCGGTTACCTTTCCGCAGGCGGGCGAGCGCTGGTGTCGCTGGGGCCAGATCTTGACCTCGACACGCTTGCCGATACCGTCGGCACGCCCGTGGACGTTCCCGATACGGGCGCCGATACACCTCAAAAGACGGTGACGCTGGTTGCCGTTGATGGGCGTCACCCGATTTTTCGTCCCTTTCTCAATCCGACCGGCGCCTTGGGGGACGTCTATGTGGAGCAGTACCGGCGTCTAAATGATCAGAGTGGCCGGACCGTGCTGGCTCGCTTCTCCGGCGCTGGCAATGCGCTGACCGAGCAGACGGTTGGCCGCGGACGACTGCTGCTGTTCGCATCCGATCTCGACAACCGATGGAACCGCTTTCCGCTGAATCCGGCGTTTGTGCCATGGGCGGTTGAAACCGCCCGGTATCTGACGCAGGGCCGCGAGCAGCGCCAGAATTTCACGTTGCCGGATCTGCCGGCGGGAGCGAAGCCGATGCCCGGCGTTTACCAGGCGGGCGATCGGCGCGTGGCTGTGAATATCGACGTGCGTGAGTCAAATCCGGCTCACACGTCCGTCGAACAGTTCAAGGGCGCTATTCTGCGGCTCAATCAGGTGGCTGATGTGCGCGCGCAGACTGAGGCGCGGCAGCAGGAGGAGCGCCAGCGACTGTGGCAACTCGGGCTGACCGTCATGTTTTTGGCGCTTGCGGGCGAGGGGCTTATCGGGAGAAAAGCGGCCTAAGATCATTTAATTGGAAGAATAGCAGCCTAAGATCGTTGACGTGACGGGCCCTGCGAAGGGCGTAGGATATGCATCACGGGGGAAGAGGCAGGGAGATGAGCGAGCGACCCCTAGAGCTCCAGGCGATTCTCACTGATGTCAGACGGCGCTGGACCCAGCGCTCGCTGCTGCGTGCCTGGGCGTTTGGCGCGGCGGTCGCCGCCACCGTCGTCTTGGTTGGCCTGGTAGCTGTCCTGCTCCTCGCCAGCGATGGCCTTCCCCTTGTTTTTACTGCCGCTGTCGTCCTGCTCACCGCATTTCTTGGCCTTGGTTGGGCTCTGTGGCCGTGCCGCGTCAAGCCGACGGACCGGCAGATCGCACGTCTCATCGAAGAACGCAGCCCGGACTTGGACGATGTCGTAGTTACCGCCGTTGATTACGCCGTTCGTCCCGATGCGTCGCCGCGAATGATTGTTGCGCTGGCGTCCGACGCCGCGCGTGTTCTCAGCGGCCTCAACGTCGATGCCGTGGTTTCGCGCGAGTCGCTCCGGCAGGCGGCTTTTCGTGCTGCAGCCGCGACTGCCGCGCTTGCGATTGTCGTCGCATTGTTCACGCCGGCCTTCTCACGTGCCACCAATGTGGCGTCGGCTTACCTATTCCCTGCGCGTCTCAATGTCCAGGTAATGCCCGGCACAACGAAGGTGCGCGCGGGCCAGCCGTTGACAATCACAGCACGTATCGGAGGTCTGGTCGGCGAGCTCGTTCCGAGTTTGACGGTTGCGGTTGGGGCCGACGCACGCACCATTCGGATGCTGCCAACGGCCGAACCCGGTACTTTTGCCGTCACGATTGACAACGTCGCAGCGTCCTTCGCCTACAACGTCAGCGCGGGCAGCGCGCGATCCAGCGACTATGTGGTGACCGTCATTCGTCCGGCTCGCGTGGAGCGAATCGATCTGCACTACGACTTTCCGCGCGGTCTAGGCCTCGAGCCGAGGACCGACGAAGACAGCGGCGACATCTATGGCCCCGCGGGCACCAAGGTCCGGCTGACGGTTGTTACTGACAAGCCGATCGCGCAGGGCTCTTTGCTGTTGGGTGACGGAACGAAGATCGACCTTGATGGCCAGTCGCAGTCGCTCGCTGGAGCACTGACGATAGAAGAGGACGGGTCGTATCGCGTCGCTCTCCAGGACCAGGATGGGCTGGAGAGTCCTGGCGACACTGAGTACTTCATTCGAACGCTCGACGATCGGCCGCCCGACGTACGGATCCTGCGCCCAGCCAGCGACAAACAGGTCACGGCCCTCGAAGAAGTGCTCATCGAGGCCCGTGCCGATGATGATTACGGCATCTCGTCGTTCGATCTGGTGTTCCAGACACCATCAGGCAAGCAACGCATTGTCCCGCTTCGTGGTGTGCAGGGGGGTCTGACCGCCGCCGGCTTGCACACGCTGTTCATCGAGGATCTTGGCGTGCAGCCCGGTGACTTCGTGACCTACTACGCGCGAGCCAGGGACGTGAACCGCGGACGACGCTCCACCGAAGCGCGCAGCGACATCTTTTTTCTCGAGGTGAAGCCTTTCGAAGAAGAGTTCGTTGCGGCGCAGAGTCAGGCAATGGGTCAGGGCGCGGGCATGCAAGGTGGTGGCCTCGAAGGCCTTGCCCAGGCGCAAAAAGACATCATTGTTGCGACGTGGAAACTTGATGCCCGAGCACGGCGGGCGCGAGACTCCGGCTCCCAGCAGGACATCAAGGTCATTTCGAAGGCACAGTCCGATTTGCGCGGGCGCGCTGAAAAGGCCAGCGCCCAATTCTCCAGGCTTGGCACCGATGCACGTCGGCGACGGAGCGCGCAAGGCCCGCCGCCCGGGGATGATCCCATCGGCCGTGCCATCGAGGCCATGGGCCGCGCGGTCAACGAGCTGGACAAGCTCGACACCACGAGCGCATTGCCGCACGAAATGGAATCGCTCAATCAGTTGCTCAAAGCGGAAGCCGAAAACAAGCGGCGACAGGTGACGCGGCAGCAGCAAG
The DNA here is from genome assembly GCA_963846425.1 of uncultured Acidobacteriota bacterium. Classification (GTDB taxonomy): domain Bacteria; phylum Acidobacteriota; class Vicinamibacteria; order Vicinamibacterales; family UBA2999; genus JACCSI01. The sequence goes on from CAWJVW010000005.1 coordinate 3,209,539, forward strand.
CGGGCGGCGGCGGCGGCATGAATCGGCCCGAAGCGGACCTGTCAAGCCTCTTCGATCAGGAACTTCGACGCCGGCAGGAGACCAACTACGAGACACCCAACTCCACGGAGGAACGGGAAGAGACGACGCAGGATGATCCGCTCGAACGGATTCGCGAGCTCGCCCGTCGTCAGGATGCGCTCAATCGCCAGCAGCGTGATCTGGCGAGGAGCCGCGAGCAGATGGATGAAGCCGAGCTGAAGCGTCAGCTCGAGCGGCTGACACGTGAGCAGAACGAGCTGCGGCAACAGGCGGAACAACTTGGTCAGCGCCTGCAACAACAAGGCTCGCGCGAGTCAGAGGGCGGACAATCGGGCGGGCAATCGGGCGGGCAATTGCGCGACATTTCGGAGGATATGCGCAGCGCGGCGACCGGCATGCGACGCCAGGATTCCACGCAGGCATCGGAGAGCGGCAATCGCGCGTCACAACGTCTCCGTGATCTCGAAAAGCAGATGCAGGCCTCGCGACCCGACGATCGCCGTCGTGCGCTGGGCGATCTGCAGCTCGAGACTCGCCAACTCGCTGATTCGCAGCGGCGCCTCGCAAATGAGGCAAGTCGCACCGCGAATGGCAAACCTGGAGACGATGCTCGTCGCCGGCTCGCGGGTGATCAGGAGCGTCTTGCGGAACGAGCCGCGCGATTGCAGGATCATGTGAACCGGCTCGCTCGCAGCGGGCAAGGTGACGCGCGAGAAAAGACCGCGACCACCGAAGCGGCCCGCGAGATCGATCGTCAGAAACTCGCGGAACGAATGCGCGAATCGGCGGAATCGCTGCGCAAGCCATCGGAGGACGGGCAACCGCAGGAGTCGACGCCAGACGCCTCACGTCAGGCGGCGCGCCAAGGAGAAGACCTTGCGCGCGCCCTCGATCGCATTGCCGATCGCCTCGGCGCCGCGAGCGGCAGGCAGGATGCAGACTCCCGACGTCTCTCCGATAACCTGTCGAAGACGCAGGACCTGCGAGACAAGATGGCCGGGCTGGAGCGGTCGATTGAGGAGTTGCAGCGCGAGGCGCAGCAGGGCCAGCAAAAGCCGGGGCAGAATCAAGCGGACCAAAATGCCGATGGCCGCCAATCAGGTCAAGGCCAGGATCAGCAGGCCCCGCGACAGGGGCCACAGCAAGGAGGGCAGCAGTCCTCGCAAGGCCAGGGCAATCAGCCATCAGCCGACGGGCGTGAGGGCGCCAGCGGTCAGCAGGGAAGCGGCACCGGCGGCAACGGAGGCAGGCTCCAGCAGTTACAGCGCGAAGTGAACGAACGAGCGCGCGATGTAGAGCGTCTTGCGGGAGAACTACGCCGGGAAAATCCGGGCATGCAGGGTCCCAACGACGACGAAGGATGGTGGCGCAGCACGTCCGCTCCGGGAACCGAAGCTTTCAAACAGGACTTTGCACGGTGGGAATCGTTGAAGAACAACCTGCTGATCGCGCTGGAAAATGTCGAGTCCAAGGTGTCGGGCGAGTTGCGTGCGCATGAAAACAAGCAGCGCTTCAACGCGGGCGGTCACCAGGGCGTCGGCGACGCCTACCGCGATCTAGTGGACAAGTACTATCGATCTCTTGCCACGCCTCGAAAGCCTCAGTAGGGTGCCTGCGGTGCCTAGGGTAATGTACTAGGCACGTTAGGCACCTTAGGCACCTTCCCTATGCGTTTCGCAACAGCACTTCCATGGTGGGGGTACGTCACGGCGTTTGCCTTGGCGCTCGCGTTCGCATGGCTCACGTACGCGCGCGTTGCGGTTCTGTTGACCCGTCCCCAACGTGCGGTGCTCACCGCCCTTCGTGCCGTCACTTTGGTACTCCTCGTGTTTTTCCTGCTTCGTCCGGTCACATTCGTACGGGCGACCGGCGCCCGTGACAGCACGGTCGCGATCCTCGTCGATGTCTCCCGCAGCATGCGACTGGCAGACGTGGGCGCGCCGCGCATCGATCGCGCACGGACACTCGCGGAAAACCTGCGGACCGAGATCGGCGCTGATTTTCGGTACCTGAGCTCTTGTCGTTCGGCGAAGCCCTCTCCCGGGTCGATGCCACGCAGTTGACAGCACACGCTCGGCGCAGCGATCTCAGTGGCGCATTGACCGCGCTGGCCGATCGCTACCGCGGCCAGCGTCTCGCCGGCGTCGTGGTGCTCTCGGATGGTGGTGACACGGCCTCGGAGGAAGCGGGGTCCACGCAGAAGCTGGACGTCCCGGTGTTCACCGTCGGTGTCGGCAACACATCGATTGCGCGCGACCGGGAGGTCATCAATCTCACGGCCGGCGAACCCATTCTGTCGGAGTCCTCCGTTGACCTCAGCGTGTCCGTGACGAGCACAGGATTTGGCAACGCGCCCCTGGCGCTGCGCCTGACGGCAAACGGCCGTCCAGTCGAGACACGGAATCTCACGCCACCCGACGACGGCATTCCGATGCACGAAGTGTTCACGGTCTCGCCCTCCACAGACGGACCGACGGTGTATGCGATTGAGATCCCCGCGGATGCGAGCGAGATCGCCGCCGAAAACAACCGCCGCAGCGTGGTCGTACCACAACAAGGCCGGCGGCGTCGGCTGCTGCTCGTCGAGGGGGCCCCAGGATTCGAGCACACGTTCCTCAAGCGTGCACTCGCACGCGATCGCTCCCTTGAAGTGGATTCTGTCGTTCGCAAAGGCCAGAACGACGAGGGACGTGACACGTTTTTCATCCAGGCGGCGGCGGGCCGCTCGGCAGCGCTGGCGGCCGGCTATCCGGCCAAGCGCGCGGACCTGTTTGCGTACGACGCGGTGATCTTCGGCAACATCGAAGGCGACTTCTTCAGCCGCGATCAACTCGGTATGACGACCGATTTCGTGGGCGCGCGCGGTGGTGGCCTGCTGGTTCTAGGCGCCCGTTCGTTCGAGCGGGCAGGTCTGGTCGGGACGCCCCTCGAAGAAGTCCTGCCGCTCGATTTGACGGACCGGCGCGGTGCACCAACCATGACACTCGCAAGCGGGTCGCCTGCGGCCAATGCCCTGACGCTCACCCCCGATGGCGCCGCGCATCCCGCAACGCGGATCGCGGTGAATGTGGATGAAAGTCGGAAACGCTGGAGCCAGCTCCCGCCGCTGGCTGCCGTAGCGGCCGCCGGATCTCCACGGCCCGGCGCGCAAGTGCTTGCCGTCAGTAACTATGGCGGCCAGTTGCGGCCACTGCTCGCGACACAGCGCTACGGGTTGGGACGCGCGATGATTTTTGCAGGTGAAGCCTCGTGGCGCTGGCGCATGATGTTGCCGGCCAACGACACGACTCACGAGCTCGTCTGGCGTCAACTGGCGCGGTGGCTTGCCGCCGGCGCGGCGGAACGGATTGAGATTCCGCCGACCTCAGTCGGTCTTCCGGGCACCAACGAAACTGTCAGCGTGCTGGTGAGAGATGAAGAGTTCAAGCCGATCGGCAATGCCGAGGTCAGCATCCGCGTCACTGAGCCAGGGGGACAGGAGCGCTCGATTCCCGCCGCGCTGGCCAATCCCGGTGAGGGCCGTTACACGGCGTCCGTCCGATTCGACCAGACCGGCGTCTACATGATTGCGGCTGATGTGCGACGCGGATCGCAGGCGCTCGGATCCACGTCCCGGCCGACGCTCGTCGGTGGATCCGATGTGGAGCTCAGCGAACCGCGGCTCAACGAAGCCGTGCTTCGACGAATTGCCGAAACCACGGGCGGGCAGTACCTGCCCGCGTCCGAGGCCTCGTCGCTGGCCGGCTTGCTGCGAAAGAGCGAAGTCGGCAACCCGCCGACCGAGATGCGTGATCTTTGGCACAACGCCTGGACGCTCATCCTCATCGTCGGGTTGCTCGCGGCGGAATGGATGGCCCGACGCCGCGTTGGCCTGGCTTGAATCGAGAACAACGTCCATCGCTGGTGCTAAGGTAGTGAGAATGCGCGTCGTCCTGCTGGTTGTGTTGGCGCTGGGCTTTGCCGCCGAAGCGCGAGCTGAAGAGCGTTGGGCCTTGATCCTTTCGGGGGCGTCGGGTGGGGCGAAGTATGCCGAGCAGATGCGCGACTGGCGCACGGCGTTGAATTCCGCTTTGGTGGATCGCTATGGCTTCTCGGCGGACAAAATCCGCGTTTTCGTCGACGAAACCATCAAGAGCGGGGAACAGGGCACCTCGGCCAATGTGCGAACCGCGATCAGCGGAATCCGCCAGCAGATGACCCGCGACGACCTGCTGCTCCTCATCCTTTTGGGTCACGGCACTTCTGACGGGGACACTGCAAAGTTCAATCTGGTGGGTCCCGATCTCACGGCGCCCGAATGGGCCGTGCTCCTCAAGGGCTTGCCAGGCCGTCTCGTGGTCGTCAATACGACGGAGGCGAGCTTTCCTTTTCTCGAACGGCTCGCGGGCCCGAATCGTATCGTGATCACAGCGACTGATTCTGCGGCACAAAAGTACGCGACGGTGTTTCCCGACTACTTCGCGAAGGCAATGCGCGAAGCCTCGAGCGATCTGGACAAGAACGGACGCACATCGATCTTCGAGGTGTTTGCGGCGACCAGTGCCGCCGTGAAACAGCATTACGAGCAGCGGGGCCAACTCACAACCGAGCGCGCGGTCTTCGACGATAACGGCGATGGCGTCGGCCGCGAGTCCGAGGCCCCGGGGCCGGATGGGGCGCTCGCCCGCCTCCTCTATCTCGATGCCGAAACACCAGCCGCTGCAAACAATCCAGAGCTTGCTGCGCTGATCCGTCGCCGTCGCGAGCTCGAAGCCGAGGCCGAAGCACTCAAGTTGAAGAAGGGCGTCATGCCCGGCCCGGCCTGGGAGGCCGAGTACGAGAAGTTGATGATCGAGCTGGCGAAAGTCTCGCGCGACATCCGCGCCCGTTCCTAGCAATCAGGAATCACGCCACTCGACCCGCGTGCGTTCCGCACGGCGCAGGATGAGGCAGAGCATTGCTCCGGTTCCAAATCCAGTGGCGTGGGCGGCGAGGCCGGGGGTGATATCGGACAGCTGCGGGTCAATGCTGGTTGCCGCCAGGATCAGCAGGTGCAGAAGAAACCAGGCACCGAGAAAAAATGCAGCGGGCAGCTCGTGAAGAGTCAGGGGAAGTGGAAAGAACAGTAGGATGCGTGATCGCGGATAGAGCAAAAAATACGCGCCCAAGACGCCGCTGACGGCCCCACTCGCGCCAATCAGTGTGTGTGTCAGGTCCGGGTCGAACACCGCCTGCATCACCGCCCCGGACATGCCGCTCAAACCGTAGAGAACGACGAATCGTAATCGTCCGGTCTGATCCTCCACATTGTCGCCAAAGAGCCATAGAAATAACACGTTGAGGAAGAACGGCAGCGCGCCTGCGTGGAAAAACAGCGGCGAGATCAAGATTGCGACACCGGACGGGAGAGGGACCGCCAGCCAGTGGAGCAGAAAGGCCACTGCATTGACGGCAATAAGCCCGAGGGTCGCGATCGGGATCGATCGAGTGGGGATGACGTCTTGTACGGGTATCAGGCTTCAGGCCCCAGGGATCAGAATTTTAGTATTCTGCACCTTCGTTCCCTGCCTGGGCCCTGGGCCCTGATCCCTGGGGCCTGATATGAAATGTCGTAACTGCGGAACCGAGATAGCCGAAAAAGCCCTGATTTGCTACCGATGTGGCACCGCGACCAGCGAGCCGCGCATTGCACCGCCTGCTGCGAAGCCGGTTCGGGGGCCGCTACCGCTGATCATGGCGATTCTGGTCATCATTGTCGCCGCTGTCGTCACGCTGCCCCAACTCCCGCCTGGCGAGAGCAGGCTAGCCGGTTGGGCGGCCCTGGTCGTCGTGACGCTGCTGGCAGTCTGGGTTCTGCGCCCGACCCCCAGGCGGAAGCGCCGATGAGGTCTGCGTTATGATGCGTATGGATCCCGGAGGGGGTCCACCCCCGCTGACGAATGTTAGGAGCACGCCTCGAAGTCAACGACGGGCTGGGTAGCCGCGTCATTCCGATCGACAAGCCGGTTCTCGCCATCGGCCGTCGTGGTGAGAACGACCTTCGTCTATCTGGCAGTGACGTCTCGCGTGACCACGCGGAGATCGCTGCGGCCGACGGCACTTACATCATTCGGGACAAAGGATCGCGCTACGGCACGTTCGTCAACGGCGAACAGGTTGCCGAGCGTGCGCTCCGCCATGGCGATCGGCTGCAGTTTGGTCGCGCGTCGGGGACCGATGTTGTTTTTCTAACCGAAGACGGGTCTGCCGCACCGCTCTCATCCGAGCGGCATCACCAGACAGCGGTCGGCGACATTCGGCAGCTTGCGACACTGCTGGAGGGGCTGCGGGCGCTCGGTTCTGGCCGCGTACTCGACGAGGTCCTGGCGTTGGTCCTCGACTCGGCCATCGAGGTCACGGGCGCGGAACGCGGCTTCGTCATGCTCGCGATCGAGGGGACGAACCTCGAAATGAAGCTGGCCCGCGCACGCGGAAAGATCACGCTGCCAGGAAATCGATTTGATACCAGCCGGAAGATTCCTGAAGAGGTGTACGCGACTGGGGAGCCAAAGATCGTAGCCGACCTGCTCGACGGCGACTTGGCGAACGTGCACATGGGCACCGTGGCGTTGGGAATCCGCCACGTCTTGTGCGTGCCGCTGCGCCTCGTGCGCTATCTCGACAAGGCGGATCTGCCGAGCGAAACGAAAACGACTGGCGTCCTGTATCTCGACAGCCGGGAAAAGGGTTCGCTGCTGTCGGCCAATACGCGGTCCTCGCTGGACATGCTTGCGAGTGAAGCCGGCGTGGCGATCGAGAACGCGCGTCTCTATCGACAGACACTCGAACAGGCCCGGATCGAGCACGAGCTTCGGATCGCGGCGGAAATCCAGCGCGCCCTGCTACCCCCCGGCCGCCATGCAGGCGCGTTCTATGAGTCCATGAGCGCGTCGTTGCCCTCACGGTCGATCGGCGGAGATTTTTACGACTTCACGGATCGGCCGGACGGCAGTTTCGGCTTTGCGGTGGGCGACGTTTCCGGCAAGGGTCCGGCGGCCGCTCTTCTCACGGCCAAGATTCAGGGCCTCTTCAGCGCGCAGTTCGACGAAGCATCGCCAGCGCACACGATTCGCACGGTAAACAAGGGCCTCACACGCAGAGCCGTCGAGGCCAAGTACGCCACTGTGTTTCACGGCACGCTCAGTCCGACGGGCGTCCTGACCTACTGCAACGCCGGCCACAATCCGCCGCTGCTCTTCGGAACCGCCGGCCTGCGACGCCTGGAATCAGGCAGCATGCCGGTCGGATTCTTCGGCCACGCGCCATACACGGATCAAACCGAGCAGCTTCAACCTGGCGATGTGCTGATCGTCTACACCGACGGCGTCACCGAGGCGCTCGACGTCGACGGTCAAGAGTTTGGCGAGGAGCGGCTCGTCGATATCCTCACGCAGCGGCACACCGACGAAGCGACTGCCATCCTCGACGCGATCGTCGAAGGCGTGAAGACGTTTGCGCGCGGCGCGGCGCAGCATGACGATGTGACGGCGATGGTGGTGAAGTTCACGGGATGAGACACCGCCGCCTGGCCATTGCCCTCTGGATCACCTTCGCGTTCGTCACCTGGAATGTCGTCTTCGACCGCGGCGTCGCGGATGCCGCGGTCGAGTTGTCGCGCGATCAGATCGTGCGCTATCAGCAGGGTGCGCCGGTCGGCTCCATAGACATCCGGTTCCGTCCGCGCGTGAGGCAGGCCGCCGTAACCGCTACGCTCTACTCGGGTGTCGTCCTGCTGTGCGGTGTGGGAGCCCTGATGCTCGCGGATCGCCGAGTCGCGGGACTGAAGTCCCGCGATCTCCATCCCCCCGCGCCTCGATGAATCCCCATCTGATCTACGACTGGAACAAGGTTGGAGCCGCCGCACCTCCGCCGCTGGTCATGCTGGACGACGAGACGCTGCGCGACGGATTGCAATCACCGTCAGTGCGCGCGCCGACCATCGATCAGAAGATTCGAATTCTGCATTTGATTGACTCGCTGGGCATCGACACCGCGGACATCGGCCTTCCGGGCGCGGGGCCGCACGTGGTGCGCGACGTCGAGCAGCTGGCCCGCGAGATTGCCAGCGCCCGCCTGAACGTGCGCGCCAATTGCGCGGCGCGCACGCACATCGACGACATCAGACCGATCGTCGAGGTCGTGCAGCGCACTGGCGTTCCGATCGAGTGCTGCACTTTCATCGGGTCCTCGCCGATCCGCCAGTACACAGAAGGCTGGACGCTCGAGTGGCTCCTCAGGTGCACGGAGGAAGCGATCACGTTTGCCGTGGGGCAGGGCCTCGACGTGACTTATGTCACCGAGGACACGACCAGGGCCGACCCTGACACCCTGCGGGCGATTTATCGGTGCGCCATTCGCGCGGGCGCCAGGCGGATCTGCGTTGCGGACACGGTGGGTCACGCAACCCCTATCGGCGCGGCGGCTGTCGTGCGCTTCGTGAGTCAAGTCATCCGCGACACCGGCGCTGAGGTCGGCATCGACTGGCACGGTCATCGAGATCGCGATCTGGCCGTCGTGAACAGCATTGCCGCGCTCGACGCAGGGGCCACGCGTCTGCACGGCGCAGCGCTCGGGATCGGCGAGCGCGTCGGCAACACACCGATGGACCTGCTGCTCGTCAATCTGGTACTGATGGGATACATCACTCGCGATTTGCGCCTCCTGAACGAATACTGCAAAACGGTGGCGGAGTCGTGTGCGGTGACGATTCCTGACAACTACCCGGTCATCGGACGTGACGCCTTTCGAACGGCGACTGGTGTCCACGCCGCGGCGGTCGTGAAGGCATGGAAAAAAGGGGATCGGGAGCTGATGGATGCGGTGTACTCCGCCATCCCCGCCAGCTTGATTGGACGTGAGCAGGAAATCGACGTCGGGCCCATGTCCGGCAAGTCGAACGTGATCTTCTGGCTCGAGAAGCGCGGCATCACACCCACTGACGTGATCGTCGATCGCGTCTTCCGTCGGGCGAAGGCGTCAGCGACCGTGCTGACGGAAGAAGAGATCCTCGCCGCTGTCTATCAGTAACGGACGTTGCGCGGAAGCGCGGAATCACGGAACCAACAAAGGACAGTCGCGTGATTACTGATCAGCCAATCGCTGCTCGATATCCGGCAGCGCCGCCAGCACCACTTCCCCCACGATCTGCAGGCTCCCGGCGCTGACGTTCTCCAGTGTGTCGGCCGCGGTGTGCCAGGCTGGGTAGTCGAGGTCGATGATATCGACGGCCGGGACGCCCGCCTTGAGGAAGGGCACATGATCGTCTTCGACCGGGGTGCTCTCCATCACGAAATGTGCTTGATGTCCAAGGCGTCGCGCGGCGTTCCAGATGATGTCCGTGAGCCACGGGGTCGATTGTGACTCGCGGCGGATGTTGAGGTCCTTGTCTCCGATCATGTCGAGCAGGATCAGTGCCTTGATGGATGACAGCGTATTCGCGGCGCGGCCCGCCTGCACGTAATGGCGGCTGCCATAAGTCGAGTCCGTTGCGCTCCATTCGACGACCGCTTCCTCTCCGTCGAAGAACAGCAGCTCGATGGTGAACGGTCGCGGCCGGTCCTTGAGGACTCGGGCGAGTTCCAGAAGTGCGGCGGTACTCGATCCGCTATCGCTGGCGCCGACGAATCGAAAGTCGCGGAACAGCTTCGTATCGAAATGGCTGGAAAGGATGATTCGTTCTGGCTTGGAACCAGGCAGGGTCGCGACCACGTTGGCCATCGCGACCGTGCCCAGCGGATGTACGGGCTTCGAAAGGCTGCTCGGTGGCGTTGATCCCCATGGCCGCGAGCGTCGAGATGATGTATTGCCGCGTCTTCACGTTTGCCGGTGTGCCCGACACGCGAGGCCCGATCTCCACGAGATTGCGCATGTGCGCGTGTGCGCGTTGGCTGTCGAAACCGCTGGGCGGAGATTGCGTGGCTGCTGCGCAGGCCCACGAACCAAGAACAGCGACAGGCAGAAGGCAGAAGGCAAAAGGCAAAAGGCAAAACGGAAATCGTGCGCTACTCGACATGTTCTCCTACGGGTGCGGGGCCGGTTCCTGGTCCCTGATCATGGGCGCTTGTCCATCGGGACATAATCACGCTTCGCCGAGCCCACGTAAATCTGCTTGGGCCGCGCAATCTTCTGCTCCGAATCGAGCAACATCTCTTCCCACTGCGCAACCCACCCGACCGTGCGGGCGATGGCAAACAGGACGGCAAACATATCCACTGGGAACCCCATCGCCTGATAGATCAACCCGGAATAGAAATCGACATTCGGATACAGCTTGCGGCTGATGAAGTACTCGTCTTCGAGCGCGATACGTTCGAGCTCGAGCGCAATGTCGAGGAGCGGGTTCTTGCCGGTGACGTCGAAGACTTCGTAAGCGGTCTTCTTGATGATCTTCGCGCGAGGATCATAAGACTTGTAGACGCGGTGGCCAAAGCCCATCAACCGGCCGTCGCCACCCTTGACGCGCTTGATGAACGCGGGAATGTTGCTCGTGGAGCCAATCTCCTCCAACATCCGCAGCACGGCCTCGTTCGCTCCGCCGTGAAGCGGGCCATAGAGCGCAGCGGCCGCGCCGGCCAGCGCGGAATACGGATCGACGTGTGAACTGCCGATGTTGCGCATCGTACTGGTCGAGCAATTCTGCTCGTGATCCGCGTGCAGGATGAACAACACGTCGAGCGCACGTTCGAGCGCCGGGTCTGGCGAGTACTTCACTTCAGTCATCTTGAACAGCATGTTCAGGAAGTTGCCCGTGAAGCTGAGGTCGTTGTCCGGATAGACGTAGGGACGCCCGATGCTGTGCCGATAGGCGTATGCCGCAATCGTGGGGACCTTGGCGATCAGGCGATGGATTTGTCGCTTGCGGGACCGCTCATCGAAGATTTGTTTGCCGTCGGGGTAGAAGGTCGACAGCGCGGCGACCGTGCTCACGAAGACGCCCATCGGGTGGGCGTCGTACGTATAGCCCTCCATGAACTTCTTGATGTTCTCGTGCACCATCGTGTGCATCGTGATGTCGTGGGTCCATGTGGCCAGCTGCGTCTTCGAGGGGAGCTCGCCGAACAGGATCAGGTAGGCCGTCTCGAGGTGCGTACTGGCTTCGGCCAACTGCTCGATCGGATACCCGCGATAGAGCAGAATTCCTTCGTCGCCGTCGATGAAAGTAATGCGGCTCCGGCACGCAGCCGTGTTCATGAACGCCGGGTCGTAGGTCGCAAGGCCGAGATCGTTTGGACCGGTCTTGATCTGCTTGAGGTCGGTCGCGCGAATGGTGCCGTCGGTGATTGGCAGCTCGTATTGCTTCCCTGTCCGGTTGTCGGTAATCGTCAGCGTGTCAGCCATCGTCCTCGCCGTCGGCGTCCTGAGATTGTGGGGATGTCGTGGATGGAGTTTCCACACGATAGGCTCCATCAGCCCACCGCGCCTGATCCTGCGTCTGGCACCGCTGACTGCAGAACGGACGCCAGCGCGGGTCGACCGGGCGCGTGCGGCACGAAACGCACATTCGCGGCCGATCCATCTAAATGATTGTAGTCCACCTCCCAGGGTAGAGGTGCGTAGCCGCCTCCGGCTCAGGGATGATCAGCACTGTGATGTCGGACGTCGCGGGCCGAGACCATGAAGATCACGTCTTCAGCGACGTTGGTGGCGTGGTCACCAATTCGCTCCAAATGCCGTGAAATCAGTATCAGATCGAGCGCCGGCTCGATGGTTTCCGGCTCAGACAGCATGTAGGTGAGCAGTTCGCGAAAAATCTGCGTCTTCAGGCCGTCCAGCGTATCGTCCTGGCCGATGACATCTTCGGCCATCACGACCTCGCGTCGGACGAAGGCGTCGAGTGAATCGCGCAGCATGGCCTGCGCGATTTCGGCCATGCGTGGAATGTCAATCAGCGGTTTGACTGGAGGATGCTGCAAGTATCGCTTGGTGGCCTCGGCGATATTGACGGCCAGGTCCCCCACTCGTTCGAGATCGGTGTTGATTTTGACCGCGGCGACGATGGCTCGCAGGTCAGCCGCCATGGGCTGATGCAGCGCCAGAAGCTTGAAGCAGCGGTCGTCGATCTCGATGTGGAGCTCGTTAATCGGCTCGTCGCCGATGAGGACGTGCTCGACCAGCGCGGAGTCCCGGCTCACGAGGCTGCGCACGGCTTCGCGCACCCGTTCCTCGGCGAGTCCGCCCATGGCCAGCAGGCGCTCCTGCAGCGACTCGAGCTCTTCTTGAAAGTGTCTGGTAACGCGCTCCACGAACATTCCTCCGCTGTCAGTTTTCAACTAAACACTGACTCCTTCATCGTCTGGGATCTATCCACACCGTCCCGTCACATAGTCCTCTGTCAGCTTCTCCGCCGGCGCCGTGAACAGCTTGTCGGTCCGGTCGAACTCAATCAGCCGCCCAAGCCAGAAGAACGCCGTGTAGTCGGAGACGCGTGCCGCCTGCTGCATATTGTGTGTCACGATGATGATCGTGTAGTTCTTCTTCAGGTCGTAAATCAGTTCTTCGATGCGCTGAGTCGCGATGGGGTCCAGCGCCGAAGCGGGCTCGTCCATCAGCAGGACTTCGGGGCGAATCGCCAGTGCGCGCGCGATGCAGAGCCGCTGCTGCTGACCACCGGACAGCGCCAGCGCGGAGTCGTGCATTCGGTCCTTCACTTCTTCCCAGATCGCGGCTGAACGAAGGCTTTCCTCGACGCGATCTACAAGCTCCGACTTGGATCGGGCCAGGTTGTTGACACGAAGCCCGTACGCAACGTTTTCGAAGATCGATTTCGGGAAGGGGTTTGACTTCTGGAACACCATCCCGACGCGACGCCGGAGTTGCACGACGTCCACGCCAGGTCTGTAAATGTCCTGGCCGTCGATCTGAACAGCGCCCTCCACGCGAGTGCCCGGAATGATGTCGTTCATCCGGTTGAGCGTTCGCAGGAAGGTGCTCTTGCCGCAACCGGAGGGCCCGATGAAGGCGGTGACGAGGTTCGACTGCATGCAAATCGTAATGGCCTCGAGCGCCCGCTTTTCGCCGTAGTAGAAGTTGAGGTCTTTGACGTCGATCTTCGTCGGGCGCTCCGCGGCGGGGGGCTGCCCACCGCGAACCACCGGAGTGGCCAATGGGATTTGGCCGCGTGTGACGGCGTTCACAATCGCACCTTCCGTTGATACCGGTCGCGGAGAATGATGGCCGTCGCGTTCATGATCAAGAGTAACCCGAGTAGCACGATGATGCCCGCAGCGGCATTACTCTGGAAGTCGGCCTGTGGCCGCGAGACCCAGTTGAAGATCTGAATCGGCAGCACCGTAAACGCGGACCAGATGCCGTCAGGTGCAAAGGGCACATACGTGAGCGCGCCGATAGTAATCAGCGGGGCGGTCTCACCAATGGCCCGTGACAACGACAGGATGAGTCCAGTGAGTATTCCGGGCAGAGCCATCGGCAGCACCTGATGCCAGATCGTCTGCCACTTGGTCGCGCCCAACGCGTACGACCCCTCCCGGATGGTCCCCGGCACCGTGCGCAGCGCCTCGCGCGTGGAGAGAATGACCACGGGCAACGCGAGCAGCGCAAGCGTCGATGCCCCGGCCAGCACGCTGCGCTCCATCGCGAGCGCGCGGACAAACAGGCCCAGACCGAGGAGTCCGTAAATGATCGACGGCACCGCGGCGAGGTTGGCGATGTTGATCTCAATCAGCCGTGCCAGCCGGCTGCGCGTGCCGTACTCTTCGAGGTAAATCGCTGCGGCCACACCGATCGGCAGCGCGAGCGCGCCGGTCAGCGCGATCACGAATACGCTGCCAGCCAGCGCGTGGTAGATCCCGGCGCTCGATGCGCGCCGCGACGCCATGCTGGTCATGAACTGCCAATTCAGGCGGCCCAGGCCGTCGGACAACACGTCATAGATCAGGACTCCCAGCGCGGCGAGCGCCAGCAGCAACACGACGAGCGCCACCGCCTGAAACGCGAGGTCCATCGCATGCCGGCGGCGAGTCCCGACGTCGGCTGTCCGAAACGTTGCAGCCGTTGCCTCCACTAGGCGTACTCCTCGCGGAAACGTTCCCGAAGCCACGTGCTGGCAAGATTCAGCGAAAACGTCATGAGAAACAACAGCATCCCGACGGCGAAGATCGTCCGGTACTCCAGTGTGCCCTGCGGCGTGTCGCCGAGACTGACCTGCACGATGTAGGCTGTCATGGTTTCAATGGGGACGAGCGGACTGCTAGTCAGCCTTGGCTGCTGGCCGGCGGCAATTGCGACGATCATCGTTTCGCCGATCGCGCGTGACACCGCCAGAATCGACGCCGCCGTGATGCCGGAAAACGCAGCTGGGACCACGACGTTGAGCGAGGTCTGCATCCGCGTGGCGCCCAGCGCATAGGCGCCTTCACGCAGCCCTTGCGGCACCGCGCGCATGGCATCTTCAGCGAGCGAGGAGACCAGCGGCAGGATCATGATCCCCATCACGATGCCTGGACTGAGCGCATTGAACCCAGCGAGGCCTGGAATGAATCGCTGGAGCAGGGGTGTCACGAACATCAGGGCGAAGTACCCGTAGACGACTGTCGGCACGCCCGCGAGGATCTCGAGCACCGGCTTGACGACCCGCCTGACCGGGCTTGGTGCGTATTCACTCAGGTAAATTGCGCTGAGCAGCCCCATCGGCAACGCGACGACCATGGCGATGGATGACACGAGCATCGTGCCTGCCACGAGCGGTAGAACACCGAATTGCTTGTTGGCAAAGAGCGGGGTCCATTCCGTGCCGAACAGGAAGTCCAGAACGGGCACCTCGCGCAGAAACCCGATGGTTTCAATGGCGAGGACGATGATGATCCCGGCAGTCGTAAAGACGGAGAGCACCGCACACGCCAACAGCACGCACTCAATCGCCCATTCGATGGTCCGGCTTCTCATGTGCGCGTGGCTCGTCGCCGGGCCCTATTGGCGCTCTTTCGCGAGGAGCTGTTCGATCGTGACGCCAACCTGCGACCCGCCCTCGCCGAAGATGGTGCCGAGGCGCCGCGCCTTGAAGTGTTCCGCGACCAGCGGATAGCCCTCGCCTCCGAGTTCGACGTACCCGACCTCTTGAGCGAGGCCGCCGACTTTGGCGATGTAGAAGTCGACAAACTGTTGGACCTCTGGCCGAGCCAGAGACTTCTCTGCCACGTAAATGAAGAGTGGCCTGGCCAGTGGCTGATAGGTACCCGTCCGAATCGTCTCGAAATTCGGAGCAATCGGCCCGTCGCCGTTGTCCGCCTTTTTGTCGTCGACGGGGATGAGCTTCAGGCGCGCCTTGTTCTCGTTGTAGTACGCGAACGGCAGAAAGCCGAGGGCGAGCTCATCTCCAGCCACGCCCTGCACCAGGACGTTGTCGTCCTCGCTCGACGTGAAGTCACCGCGGCTCGCGCCCTCCTTGCCGACGATCGCCTCCGTGAAATAGTCGTACGTCCCGGAATCGACGCCGGCGCCAAAGAGATGGATTTCGCGGTCTGGCCAACCCGGCCGCACTTGCGTCCAGCGGAGGATCTTGCCTTGTGCTTCGGGCGCCCAGATGGTCTTCAGTTCGGCCACCGTGATCTCGTTGATCCATGTCGCCTTGGGATGCACCACGATGGCCATCCCGTCATAGGCAACCGGCAGCTCGATGAAATTGATGCCTGCCGTCTTGCACGCGGCAAGTTCGGCGGGGCGAATCGGCCGTGACGCATCGCTGACGTCCGTCTCGCCGCGACAGAATTTCTGAAAGCCGCCACCGGTTCCGGATTGACCGACCGTAACTCGGTGACCGGTTTCCTTGCCAAATTCTTCAGCAACAGCCTCGCTGAGCACGAACACCGTGCTCGAGCCGTCGACTTTGATGTCAGACGGGGCCGGCGTCCCTGGCTGGTTCGAAGATCCGCCTCCGCCACACGCGGCGACGAAGGACACGACCACAGCCAGCGAACCAAGACGACGAAGGTGTAACACACGCATGTCCTCAACCGTAGCGGACAGCGATTTCGGAGCAGTTTCGGGGTTGTAAATTCGATGTAACGGGTGAGTGCCGACTAGTGCACGACGGGCGCCGCGGCTCTGGTACTCCCGCGCTTCGATGGCACTGGCCGACGAGGCCTCACTTTTCGCGTGCGCGCGACGGACTTCGCCGTGGCGTCGGGCTCTCGCAAGTGATGCGCGATGATTTTGGCCGATCGCTCGAGCGCTTCCTCGAGAATCGGCAACTGTTTATTGGCGGCCCAGACCTCGAGCTCGGCGTCGCCTACCGCGAAGACATCGAGTCGAATGACGCCCGCGCGCTCGCGGGCCTCGACATTGCGGACGACGCCATTGCGGCTGCGATCCAGTGTCTCCGCGAGCCGGAGGAAGACGGACAAGGTGCGAACCGTTCGGCGCAATTCTCGCGACAAGTCGCCGTAGCCTTCGTGCCCGCGCCGGGGCATTCCCCGGCGATGATAGCGGGCGAGCAGGGCCATGACCTCGATCTCTTCCGGCTCGAAACCGCGAAGATCCCCGTTCTTGATCAGATAGTACGAATGTCGATGGTGACGCTCGTAGCTGATGTGATTGCCAATGTCGTGGAGCAGCGCTGCAAAGTCCAGCCACTCCCGCTCACGCGCGCCGAGGGCATGGATGCTCACCGTGTCGTCAAAAAGCGCCAGCGCCAGCTTGGACACTCGCTTGGAATGTTCGGCTTCCCAGTTGCATCGTTCGGCAAGCTCGATCGCCGAACGTCGGCGGACGTCCGGATAACGATCGACGCGTGCGATGTCCGAGCGGTGCCGCCGGATGTAGTCGAGGACCAGCCCTTCGCGCAGGGCGAGATCGCACAGCGTGATCTCCTCCGCGTTCAACTTGCGCAGGAGCGTGTCGAGAAGAATGCCGCCGGCAACGGTCAGGTCGGCGCGACGAGGATCCAGGCCGGGCAGATGAAGCCGTTCCTCGAGATCCAGCTCGGTGACCACTTTCCGAAGTCGCCGAATGCTCTTCGCCGAGACGCGAAGATTGCGCGTTTCGGGCGGCACGGTGCCGCGATCGATTGCCGTCGCCACGGTGCCGATCGACAGGATCGTACCCGACGTGCCAATGACCCGATCGAACCCTGCGGCAACGATGTGGCGGACGTAACGATCGACCTGGTCGCCAATGTGCTTGACCAGCTTGCGTTCGTCGCGCCTACTCAGCGGATCGGACTTGACGAACCGCTCCGTGAGGCGGATGACGCCGATCTTGAAGCTACGGGCGAACTGCACCTGGTGTCCGCTCCCCCGCGTGATCTCCACGCTCCCACCGCCGATGTCGATGACGACGGTCGTCTTGGGCGTGTCGACTCCATAAACGGCTGCGATGTGGATGAGGCGCGCCTCTTCGGTTCCGGTAATGATTCGTGGCCGTATGCCCGTCGTGCGCTCAATCGCGGCCAGAAACTCGCCGCCGTTTTCGGCCTCGCGCGTCGCGCTGGTGGCTGCCGCGAGAATCTCGTCAACCTGGTGGGATCGAGCCAGCCGCTCGAACTTCGACAGCGCCTGCAGCGCCGAGGTCATCACCTCCTGGGTGAGCTTTTTCCCGTCGAGGCCGCCCGCGCCGAGCCGGACCATTTCCTTCTCACGATCGATAACTTCAAAGGAAAAATCGGGGCGCACGCGTACCACGATCATGTGAACGGAGTTGGTGCCGATGTCGATCGCCGCGAGACGCATGGGGAGTGATCGGTATAATTGGGCCGCGAGCGCTCGATACTAGCATGGACAATCGGACTGCCCTCCTCGTGCTGCTCAGTCAGCGACTGACCAACTTGGTTGACGCCATGCCTGCGGCGCAGGCCGGCGACATCCGATCGGTCCACCAGGCGCGCGTCGCAACACGGCGTCTTCGCGAAGCGCTCCCGGTGCTCAGCGCCTCGGTGAGCACTCGATCACTCGGTCGCGTTCGCCGACAGGTGCGACGGATGACGCGTGCGTTGGGGCCGGTGCGGGAACTGGATGTGGCGCTGCACCATCTCGACGAGCTCGCGGAAAAAAAAATCGTGTCGCCGCGCGCCATCGGGCGCGTACGTCAGGCCGTGGCGCAAGAGCGCCTGAAGCGGCGGCGCGACATGCTTGCCGCCATCACGCCTGGCAAGGTCGAAAAGCTGCGGCAGCGTTTGGGAGCGGTGGGCACCGAGGCTGACGGGCCGCGGACGGCGGCCGCGTTGACAGAGGTGGAACAGCAAGTGGCGCGACGAGCGCGGCATCTCACCGCTGCCATCGAACGTGCGGGCGGCCTGTATCTCGCAGATCGCCTCCATGCGGTTCGGGTGGCGACGAAGAAGCTGCGCTACGCGCTTGAAATTGAACGGGAGCTGAAACGATCACGCTCGACGGCTCGAATCCTGCAACTCAAGCGGCTACAGGATGTGCTGGGCGATATGCACGATTTCGAGATCCTCATCGACCGCACGCGCCGCCTTCAGGCGGAAGTCGCGGGTAGCGATCGGCGTCTCGCGACCGAGCTGGATCGCCTCGTGCGCACGCTCGAGGAAGAGTGCCGTCAACTTCATGCCGTCTATATGCGCCGGCGTGCGTCGATCCTCAAACTTTGTGAAGTCGTGACGCCGCACGAGAATGACCGCTCGACGGCAGTGGCATGAAGATGACAGCGTCAGCATCCGAGGCACCCGAGGCACCTTAAGAGATATGGCAGCCACGATCGAGCTAATCCTCATCCGTCACGCGGTTGCCGCGGAACGCGGCCCCAACTATCCCGACGACCGCGAGCGGCCACTGACTAGCGAAGGCATCGCGCGGTTCAAGCGGGTCGTCGAGGGTCTTAAGAAATTCGATGTGAAGCTCGATCTCGTGCTGACCAGCCCGCTCGTGCGGGCATCACACACGGCCGAATTGCTAATTGCCGGCATCGGCGGAAAGCCGCGGCTTGAAACGCTGGAGGCGCTCTCTCCGGGTGGACGGACGACCCAGGTGCTCGAGGCGATTGGCAAATATTCCAAGCGGTCGAAGCACATCGCACTGGTTGGCCATGAACCCGACCTCGGAGAGCTCACGGCACGTTTGCTCCGCTCACGGGGCAGTGTCGATTTCAAGAAGGGGGCGGTGTGCTGTCTCGAGATGGACGGCGCGATGCCGACCGGCCCTGGCACTCTCAAGTGGTTTCTACCGCCCCGAGCGCTCCGCAAGATCGCGCGATGACCCGCGCGGTCGTCATCATCAATCCGCTCTCAGGTCACGGCCGCCTCGGAACTCAGATCCACGATCACGCGGCGATGGCGCGCGAGTTGCTCGCGCGCCACGGCATCGAGTGCGTTGTCCGCCCCACGACTGCGCAGGGCGACGCGCGCACGTTTGCGCGCGAGGCCGTGGAGGACGGCTGCGATCTCGTGATCGCGTGGGGCGGTGATGGCACGGTGAACGAGGCCGCGAGCGCCCTGGTCCACTCGGCCGCGACACTTGCGATCGTGCCTGCCGGATCGGGCAATGGGCTCGCGCTCGATCTCGGCGTGCCGTTCGCGCCGACCTTGGCGCTTGCAGTGGCTGCCACGGGCCCAACGATGATGATCGACGTCGGTCAGGTCAATGAGTGCCTTTTCTTCAACATCGCCGGCGTCGGTGTTGACGCGGTGGTCGCGGCGCGCTTCGCGGAGCGCGGCCTCCGACGCCGCGGGCTGGTGGCGTACGCGCAGCTGAGTACGGCCGAGCTGATGCGCTACCGCGCGCAGACTTATACGCTGACGATGGACGGGGAAGTGGTCGATCGTCGAGCCATGCTCGTCGCGATCGCGAACGGTCGGCAGTATGGCAATCGCCTCCTCATCGCTCCCGGCGCCAAACTGGACGATGGCCTTCTCGAGGTCGTCGTCGTGGATCAGCTGTCGCTGCTCGGCATCGCGTGGCGGCTGCCGTCACTGTTTCGCGGAACCTTACGAACCGGACGCGGCATCACGATGCGAGCTGCGACTAACGTGAGCGTGAAAGCGCCCGGCCCCATTCCGTACCATGTCGACGGGGAACCCCGCCTGGCAACCGGTGAACTGGTCGTCTCGGTCCATCCACAGGCCCTTCGGGTCCGTGCGCCAAGGCCGTAAATATCGACTGTTCTTGCATCTGACCAAATCTGTTACACCGAATTTACACCGGGGTTTGTCCAGCTCGGGTAACCATAAGTGGCGTAGGGCCGTTTGCCCTCCAGGACCCATCGATGTACGCATTTGCCAAAAGCATCAAGAAAGCCGATCACGTGCGCCACTATTCAATCAGGCCGACCAACACCGGGTGGGAGGTCCGCGAAGAGCAGGACAGCCAGGTGGTACGTCAGGCGTGCTACCAGGATTGGCACCGCGTCGAGCATGCGCGTCGCGCGTTCGTGCTCGAGCTCTCGAACCTGCGGGAGGAAGGCTGGCAGGAGGTGCAGTGATCAGAGAGAAGTGATCACTGGTCAGGGATCAGTGGAAACTGACGTCATTCAACAAACCGATACCCGAGCCCGACAACCGTTTCGATTTGTCGGCCTGCCGCGCCAAGCTTGCTCCGCAAGCGTCCCACGTGAACGTCCACCGATCGGGTTTCGATCAGGCGATCGTACCCCCAGACACGCTCCAACAGCCGATCGCGTGACAGCACACGATTGCGATTTTCAACGAGGTATTTCAGCAGCTCGAATTCCCGCCGCGTGAGGCGAATACTCTCGCCATCCACCTCGATATTGACCGCTTCGAAATCTGCGACCAGATGCTGTCCGCGATACACAACGGGGGCCGGCGGCATATCGCTTCGCCCTCGTCGCAGCACGGCGCGCACGCGGGCGGATAGCTCGCGCAGGCTGAAAGGCTTGGTGACGTAGTCGTCGGCGCCGGCATCAAGCCCGACGACGCGATCGCTTTCCGACGTGCGGGCGGTCACCATGATGATCGGTACCGACTTGGTCGCGGCGCGCGACCGAAGCAGGCGGCACACTTCGAGCCCGTTCAGCACGGGTAGATTCAGATCGAGCAGGATCAGATCGGGGGGCTCCTCGGCCGCGGCCTTCAGCGCCGCGTCCCCGCTGGACACCAGACGTACGTCGATCTCGCCGCCACGCTCGAGCGTGTGCTTGATCAGGCCGGCGATGTCCTGCTCATCCTCGACGACGAGCACACGTGTTTTGAGTTGACCTCTGGCCGACGCGGAGCGATGTCGGTGGGTGACTGACAACTCTTCAGCGGCTCCCGCCTGCAATGGGTGTGACTGCATGAATTCAGTGACCTTCACGGTAGCGACGAGAGATTTCCGAGCAGTGACGAAGCCGTTAATTCTGCGTAACGGCCCAAAGAACACGTCTCGTGGCTGCCGACGCTGCCGCGTCCGAGCTGGCGGGGTTGCTGCTAGACCTCGAAACCGGGCGGGATGGTCGAGTTCTTGAGCACGATGATGATGCCATTGCGGATGGAGTAGCCAGGGCCGTCGTGGTGATCAAGACCCCGGGTGTTGACCAGCCGCGCGCCGGCACCGATTCGTGCGTTCTTGTCGACGATAACGCGGTGCAGCTGGACGTCAGGCCCGATCCCGAGCGGCACCTCCGTCATGGCACTGGTGGGGTCGTCCTCATAGACATCTGCGCCAAGAAGGACAGATTCGCGAACGCAAGCGCGACGGCGGATCGTGGTTCGAATGCCAACGACGCTGTCAGATATCTCGCAGCGATCGAGGTGTGTGCCTTCGGCTACCAGCCCATTCTGCACTCTGGCCTCGATCACACGTGACGGCGGGAGAAAGCGTTGATGCGTATAGATTGGACGTGACTCGTCGTAGAAACTGAACGGTGCGTCGGGTTTCGTCAGTTGAATGTTGGCATCGTAGAAGCTCTGAACAGTACCCACGTCAGCCCAATAGCCCGCATATCCGTACGCGGCCACGCGATAGCGATGGAGCGCCTCGGGAATCAACTGCCGGCCGAAGTCGTTGCCCGGTTGATCGAGCATTTCAAACAACACGCGCCGCGAGAAGAGATAGATGCCCATCGACGCGATGAAGGGTTTGGTCTCGTCGATCTCCAGCCCGGTCGAGCCGTTCGGGAGGCTGGTTTTCATTTCGGACAGTCGCGAGGCGCTGGGCTTTTCATCAAACCCGGCAATACGACCATCGCGGTCGAAAGTAAAGATGCCCATGCCCGTGGCATCGTGAGCCGTGGCGGCAAGCGCCGCGATGGTGATGTCCGCGTTGCGCTCAACGTGCGCGTCGAGCAGGCGCTGGTAATCCATGCGGTAGAGATGGTCGCCGGCCAGAATCAGGTAATAATCCGCGGCGTCGTCCGCAAAGTGACGGCGCGCTTTGCGCACTGCGTCGGCGGTCCCCTGAAACCATGCCTCGCTCTCCGGAGTCTGTTCCGCCGCGAGCACATCAACGAATCCGCTCGAGAACGAGTCCATCCGATACGTCTGACTGACGTGGCGGTTCAGCGACGCCGAGTTGAACTGGGTCAGTATGTAGATGCGCCGAATGTCGCCGTGCAGGCAGTTGCTGATCGGGACATCGATGAGTCGGTACTTCCCGCCAATGGGCACCGCCGGTTTGGAGCGAAGCTGGGTGAGTGGGAATAGCCGGCTGCCTTGTCCGCCGCCGAGGATGATTGCCAGCACCGATCGCACGGGCCACAGGATAACCGCATCGTGGAGTGGGCCAGGCCTGAATGCGCGCCCAGCTAGAATGCCGGATGGCTCAATTAGCCCCGGCGTCGCCGCCACCAATTCTAACGGCGCATCTGTTTCCGGAACTCGATGCCCGATTGCTCGAATTGTTGCGATCCCTCACCGATGACGAGTGGATGCGTGCGACCATCGTCCCGAAATGGAACGTGAAACAGATCGCCGCACACTTGCTCGATACGGCGTTGCGGCGACTGTCATTCGGCCGCGATGCGTCCGGATCACGAAACAGCAAGCTGCTGACAGGCGGTGAGCTGACGGACCTCGTGAATCGCCTGAACGCGGAAGGCGTCGACGTGTATGGCCGTCTGAGTGCCCCCGTCCTGATCGCGTTGTCGGAAGTCGCGCTGTCGCAGCTGCACCGGTATCTACAATCTTTGGATCCGTTTGCGCCCGCGGCGTTTCCCGTGAGCTGGGCAGGCGAATCGGAATCGCAAAACTGGTTCGACATCGCCCGAGAACTGACCGAGCGCTGGCATCACCAGCAGCAGATCCGACTGGCGGTTGACCAACCGGGGATCACGACGCCCGCCTTGTACTTGCCCGTGCTCGACTGCTTCATGCGCGGGCTGCCAAAAGCCTACCGCGATGTTGAAGCACCCGCGGGTGCGACGGTAGAAATCGCAGTCCTTGGCGAGTGCGGCGACACGTGGTGGCTCCGGCGACAGTCAGACCGCTGGTCGCTGGTCAATCGCGCTGCCGCCACCGACATTGTCGTGAAGACGACGATGCCGCAGGAGATCGCGTGGCGCGTCTTCACCAAGGGCATCGACCGCTCGGAGGCGCGGCGGCAGATGACGATCGCCGGGGACGAGCGGCTTGGCGGCGCCGTGCTGGGCCTGGTGGCGATCGTGGGCTGACTCTGGGCGGAGAGGGTCAGGTCACGAAAAACGAGTTTTGGGACTCGTTTTTCGTGACCTGACCCCCTATGATAACCATCGCGCCGTTGTTACGCGCCGGTCACCAAATGGTCAAGACGTGGTGCTATCACTTGCAATGGCCGCTCAGAACGGCCACGAGTGTCCGCCAGGCGCGCCGCTACACGGAGATGTGTAGGGCCCACCGGCGGGCGCTCAATGTTCGATGCGCGTCGCTGCCTGTTGTCTTCAGTCACCGTTTTTCAAGGACACACCCATGAGAAGGTTCGTTCCCTTTATTACGCTGCTCGTGCTCTGCCTCGCTAGTCCCGCGCTGGCACAGTTCGAGACGGCCACCGTCGTTGGGACCGTCCGTGACAGTTCCGGAGCCGTCGTGGCCGACGCCAAGGTTACGCTGACTAATACCCAGACCGGAGTCAGCGCCGAGCGGATGTCGGACGCGAACGGCAGCTTCGAGTTCTTCACGGTCCGAATCGGAACCTATCTGCTCTCGGCCGAGAAGGCCGGCTTCTCGATCGCCATCGTTGAGAATGTGCAGGTCACCGTTGGTGCGCGGCAACGTGTCGAGCTGACGATGGCGGTTGGCCAGGTGAGTGAAACCGTCGAGGTCAGCGCCCGCGCCGTGCTCCTCCAGACCGACTCGAGCGAGCGGAGCCAGATCATCACCGGGGAACAAACCCGCGCGCTTCCTCTCAACGGCCGGGAGTATTCGCAACTGGCGCTGCTGTCGCCCGGCGTACGCGTGTCGCCGTTGGCGTTCGGTGGACGCGAGGGCTCATTCAACGTCAACGGCCTGCGATCGACGTTCAACAACTTCCTGATCGATGGCGTGGACAACAACGCCTACGGCACGAGCAATCAGGGGTTTTCGAATCAGGTGATGCAGCCGTCGCCAGATTCGGTGGAAGAGTTCAAGGTCGTCACCAACAATATGAGCGCCGAATATGGGCGGGCGGCAGGCGCGACCATCAACGTGGCGTATGCCAGCGGCACCAATCAGTTCCGCGGGTCGGGATGGGAGTTTGCGCGGCGCACGGGGCTCAATGCCACGGGATTTTTCCGTCCGCCCGACGGCGTCAAACCTCCGTTCGAACGCGATCAGTATGGTGGTGTCATCGGCGGTCCACTCATCCGCAACCGCGCGTTTTTCTTTGCCGACTTCGAAGGCTTCAAGCAGACCCGCGGTATGACGGCCAGCACCACGATCCCCGACATGGCGCAGCGCAACGGGATCCTCACCGTGGAGGTGCGCAACCCGCTCACCGGGCAGGTGTACCCCGCCGGGACGCCCATTCCCATGACCGCGTTCGCGCGCAAGGTCCTGACCGAGCTGCCAGAGCCCACCAACAATCGCACCTCGAACAACTACCAAGTGCTGCAAAACTTCGAGAACACGACAAACAAGGCTGGCGGCAAGATCAACTTCCAGGTGAACCCACGGCTGTCGGCGTTCGGTCGCTTTGGCTGGCGCGACGTTGACATCTTCGACCAGCCGAACATTCCGCTGCCCTCGGGCGGCGCCGGGAACGCCTTCACGTATGCTCGCAACAAGCAGCTTGCGCTTGGCGTCACCTATACACCGACCTCGCTCTCGCTGCTCGAAGTTCGCTTTGGCTGGTCGAACACCGAAGGCGGTAAGAATCCGGCCGCCCTGGGCACGGCGAGTGTGCAGGATGCGTACGGTATTACGGGTTTGCCCACCGATCCTCGTGTCGTCGGTGGATTGCCGACGCAATTGATCACAGGGTACTCAGACCTCGGGCGGCAGGCGACCAATCCGCAGTGGCAGTACCCGACGGTTTACAACCCGAAAGTCAACTACACGTGGCTCGCGGGCCGCCATTCGCTCAAGAGTGGTTACGAGTTCCAGCATATCCAGACGGAAGTGCAGGATGTGAACCCGCTTTACGGGCGCGATTCCTACGCGGGACGATTCACAGGCCCGGCGGGCACAACCAACAATCTGTTCAACCTTGCCGACTTCATGCTCGGTTTGCGGTCGACGTATGCCCTCAGCAACATCCTTATTGCCAACCTCCGGCAGAACATGCATTTTGGGTATCTGCAGGACGATTTGCGCGTCAACGACAACCTGACGCTCAACCTCGGGATTCGTTACGAGTACGCGACGCCGTGGGTAGAGAAGGACAACATCCTCTCCAACTTCGATCCACAGAGCCGGACCATGGTCCTGGCCAGTGACGGGTCGCTGCAGGACCGCTCGACGCTCAAGCCCGATCGCAACAATTTCGGACCGCGGCTTGGATTTGCGTACACCTTGACGCCGCAAACGGTGTTGCGTGGCGGCTACGGCGTCAGCTATGTGCACTTCCATCGAGCCGGCGGAGCGAACGTCCTTCCGATCAACGGGCCGCAGGTCATCAACGCGGTCGTCGTGCAGGCGCCGACGCAAGCGGACTTCCGCACGACCCAGCAGGGGTACCCCGTCGGATTGACCGATCCGTCGCGCTTCAACCCGTTGACCGCCAACATCACGTACATGCCCCAGGACTATCACTCGAGCCAGGTCCAGAGCTGGTTCTTCTCGGTTCAGCGTGAGTTGTGGGACGGCGCGCTCGTGGACCTCGCCTATATCGGGAACCGCGCCGACGACATGTTGCTGTTCGCAAACCTGAATCAGGCCACGCCCAACAACAGTGCGGGGACGCTGTCGCTGCAATCTCGCCGACCGATATCGGAGTTTGCCGACATCACGTATTCCTTCAACGGCGGCAAGTCGCGATATCACGCGTTTCAGGGCAAGCTCGATTGGAAGGTGGGCGCGGGATTTTCAGTCCTGAATTCTCTGACGCTCTCGCGGACCAAGGACAATGGGGCGGGATCGCTGGAGAACACCCAAGGCAACTTCCCAGCGCCACAGAATTTTTATGATCTGGACGCGGACTTCGGTCTGGGTGCGTATCACCAGCCCTACAACAACACCACGAGCTTCGTCTTCGACCTGCCGATCGGCACGGGCCGAAAGTACATGGGCGGCGCATCGGCGCTGGCCAATGCCTTCATCGGCGGATGGCAGATCGCTGGTGTCAACAGCATCTACGCTGGCGAGACCGTGACGCTCACGTACACGCCGGGTCCGACATTTATCGTCTCGGGCATCCAGCAGGACTTCCGCGGCGCGAACAATTACCGACCGAATGTGACAGGCGACGTTCTCGTCCCAAGCGATCAGCGGGACGTGCAGAACTGGCTCAACCGCGACAACGTGGTGGTTCCAGCAGACCCGAGCCAGCCGTTCGGCAACGCCCCGCGCAATGCGTATCGAGGTCCGCTCGTGTGGCAGATGGACCTTGCCGCGTCGAAGCGCTTTGCATTGCCCTGGCGCAGCACCAACTTCGAGTTCCGAGCGGAGTTCTTCAATCTGTTCAATCGGACGAACTTCCGCGCCCCCAACGGCAATCGAAGTGCCGGGGCGTTCGGCACGATCACGGCAACCTACGATCCGCGGATCATTCAGTTTGGGCTGAAGTTGAATTTCTGACGGCAATCGGTTCCAGTCAGCGACCAGGTTCGGGGACAGGTTGTCAACCTGTCCCCGTGCAATTCTTTTGAACTGGCTCCCTCCGTGATTCGTTCCGCCCAGATCCACGCGCTCTACCTGTTCGACGTGGCCGAATCCGTCGAACTGGATCAGTTGTCGTCGCTGTTGCACACGGCCACGGAGCCAGCGCAGCTGACGTCGAAGCCGGCGATGCCGTCGTATGTCCGCTACCAGGCCCCGCCGCTGCAAATCGATGGCGCCGCTGTTGGCTGCGCGCCCCTGAACGGATTCGAGGTTCGATTCAAGGTCTTCGACTACGGCGTGGTCTCGCTCGCTTTGACACGCGCGTTTTCCGGCACGTGGGACGATCTCACGGATGCTGCGTAT
The DNA here is from genome assembly GCA_963846425.1 of uncultured Acidobacteriota bacterium. GTDB lineage: Bacteria > Acidobacteriota > Vicinamibacteria > Vicinamibacterales > UBA2999 > JACCSI01. The sequence goes on from CAWJVW010000005.1 coordinate 3,236,999, forward strand.
CGCCTGTCGGGTGAAGACTCGCTCGAGGCCGGTACGGAACGGTTGTGCCGGGAATTTGTGACCCGCATCAGGCCGGCGTTGCGCGATCCGCGGGAGCGCTTTCTCTCGGAGGACTATTTCGTTTTCAGCGTCAGCGCGCTCGAGCGTCCGTTATCGGCCGAGGCGCTGGTTGCCGAGGCGGGCGGCGCCATCGCGCAATTGTTGCGCGCAGAAAAGCAGCCGCTGAGTACGCAGGAGGTCCAGGAGGTGTTACGGCACCGCCTCTCATACTTCGCCGATGACCTCGTCGTGCCGACGTGGGCCAGCGCGCTCGTGTACGACTCCGAGGCCGGCACTCGCGCTGCGCTCGAGCTGTTTGAGTACGCGAACTCGCAGTTGCTGCAATTCCGCTACTACGACGAGCTTCTCAACGGCCGGCTCGCGCGAATTTACAAGGAGCTCGAGACTCGCCAGGGCTACTCCAGCTGGTGGCTGCCGCGCCGGTATTCGCGGGCCGCTCGCGAGGTGCACGCACTATTCATCGACGTCAACGAGCTCACCGAGCGGACTGAGAATGCGCTCAAGCTCGTCGGCGACGCGTACGCGGCTCGGCTCCTGGCGCAGACGCACTCGCGGCTCGGCGTCAGCACGTGGCGCGACTCGGTCGAAGACAAATTGAAGACGCTCGACAAGATCTATCAACTGGCGGTAGACCAGACCGGCATGGAGCGCGGGCACCTCCTCGAGCTGGCCATCGTCGCGATCCTGGTTTTCGAGCTGATTTTGTTTTTCATGGGAATCATGCAGTGACAGACGTCAGTTTCCAGATGCAGTTCAAAGGAACAGTTCACGGAGGCCTTACCAAAATCCCAGGAGTTTCCACCACCCGAAACCAATCGTGAGCCAGATCGAGAGATTCGCGAGCGAGACGAAGAATCCGGCTCGCCACCATTCACCGAACGTGACGTAGTTCTGGCTATAAAGAATCGGTCCCGTTGTAGTGCCGTAGTGGGTGAGTCCGGCAGTCAGATTTGCGAGGCACATGAGGCTGTAGACGGCAAGGAGCGGTGGAACGCCAACGCTCGTCAGAAGAATCACGAAGGGAGGAAATAGCGCGAGGACGTGCGCCGTAATGCTGGCAAAGAAATAGTGCACGTAGAAGTACACCAACAGCGTGAGCAGGAGCACGGTCATCCACGGGAATCCAATGAAGATGCCACCGACGCTTTCGGCGAAAATTTTCGTGACTCCTGTGCCATTGAGCAGCTCGCCCATCTTCAGCAGGCCGCCGTACCACACGAAGACATCCCACGCGGCGCGCTCGCTCGTTACCTGATCCCAAATAAGCGTCCGCGACAGCAGGAGCGTGCCAAGCCCGGCGAGGGCCACGAACGTGACATCAAACCCGTGGAGCCCCGATGTGATCCACAGCATCCCCACGCTGGCGAATACACCCAGTGCGATTGCTTCGTTGCGTTTGACGGGACCGAGTCGCGTGAGTTCGTTCTGGGCAAACTCGGCCGCTTCCGGCGTATAGGTGATTTCGGGTCGTACAGTTCGATAGACGATCCACGGGACCACGGCCGAGGACACGATCCCAGGGACGATGGCGGCGATGAACCAGCTGCTCCAGGTCACCTCGACGTTGACGATCTTGAGGGCCAGACCCGCCCCCAGAATGTTGCTGGCCTGTCCGGTCAGAAACATCGCACACGCGACCGCGGAGCCTTGGTACATCGCCGCAAACAAGAACCGGCCGAGGCGCGCTGCCGTCGGACCCGGACGACTCTCGAAAAGCTCTGCGATCGCCTTGCCAACCGGCATGACCATGCCGGCCGATCGCGCGGTGATCGAGGGAACTCCACCCGCCAACGTGACGTCGGTCATCACCAGCGCGTACGAGATGCCGAGCGATCGCCGCCCGAACTGACGAATGAACAGCAGGGCGATACGATGCGCCGCGCCGGTGTCCATCAGCACGCGGGCCATCACCATTGCAAAGAAGACCAGCCACACAGATGGCTCGGCATATCCGCCGAGCGCCTCGCGCATCGACGTGCCATTGGCGACCATCGCCGCGAGACCAAGCAGTACGACGGCCGCACTCGAAATGGGCTGCAACATCTGGCCGGCGATGACGGCCAGAAAGATCGCGAACAGGCGCCAACCCTGAGGGGTGATGCCGGCTGGTGGTGGGATCAGGTGAGCGACAACAGCGTAAAGACCGACGAGGACCGCCAGGCGGCCGTAGCGGACCATGTGCGGGCGATTCTACGGCACAAGGCACAAGGCACAAGGCACAAGGCGCAAGGTTGAAGGCAAAAGGCAAAAGGTAAAACGAACAAGAGGCCAGAACGCGAATGCTAAGAGGCGGCCGCCAGCTCCTTTCGTAAGCGCACCGCGTCAGTGGCCGTCACTTCGGCGTGCGAGAGGGCATGAAGCGCGGCGTGCAGCACCTGATGAACGATCGGCGAGCGCTGCTCGGCGAGCCGGTAATACATCCAGACGCCTTGCCGGCGCGCCTCGACTAGGCCGGTCCTGCGCAAATAAGCGAGATGTCGCGAGATCGTCGGCTGAGGCAGGCGGAGCCCACCGTGGATATGACACACGCAGACTTCGCCGTCGCGGAGCAACGCGAGAATCCGGAGCCGGGTCTCATCGGCCAGCGCGCGATACACCTCGACCAACTCCCGCGCGCCTTTCAGGCGAGGCAGGGGACTGCTGGTGCAGCAAGCGGCCACAGAAATTGTCTTTGACATATTCGCCTTGACGAATATACCATACCTGTATATATTCGCATAAGCGAATATCAATGCGGTTGATTCGTCGAGGGAGAGAGGCTATGAGCACGCCGAGTGAAGTCAGAGAAGTCGTCAAGCAGAAATACGGCGCGGCAGCCAGAAGCGCAACCGAGGGCCGGCGCGATGCGGGCTGTTGCACCAGCGACGGCGCGGGCTGCGACCCCATTACGTCGAACCTGTACGATGCGTCCCAGGTTGGCACCTTGCCGATCGAGGCTGTCATCGCCTCGCTCGGATGCGGAAATCCAACGGCGCTCGCCGAGCTGAAGCCAGGCGAGGTCGTGCTCGATCTCGGGTCTGGCGGCGGCATCGACGTGCTCTTGTCCGCACGTCGCGTCGGCCCGACGGGTAAGGCGTTTGGGCTTGACATGACCGACGACATGCTGGCGCTCGCGCGTGAGAACCAGCGCAAGGCAGGTCTCGAGAACGTCGAGTTTCTCAAAGGTGAGATCGAGCACATTCCGCTGCCCGACAACTCCGTTGACGTCATCATTTCGAACTGCGTAATCAACCTCTCGGCCGACAAGGATCGCGTGCTCGCCGAAGCCTTTCGCGTGCTGAAGCCCGGAGGCCGGTTCGCCGTATCGGATGTCGTTGTCCGTGGCGACGATGTGCCGCCGGAAGTGAAACGCAGCATGGAGCTCTGGATCGGCTGCGTCGCCGGCGCGCTCGAGGAGAACGACTATCGAGCCAAGCTTGGCGCTGCGGGCTTCGCCGAGGTGAACCTCGAGCCCACGCGCATTTATCGCGCGGCAGATGCGCGGTCGTTTCTGGAGTCCGCCGGGCTCGACGAGTCGCTGCTCAACAGGATCGACGGGCGGTTCATGAGCGCATTCGTGCGTGCGCGCAAGCCCAGCGCCGAGGCCTGCTGTGGACCTACTTGTTGCAGCTAGGACGCCAATGGCCAGTCTTCGACTCGCTCTTTTTCTATTGGTGACGTGCGTGCCTGTGGTCGCACAGGACGCTATCTCGACGCTGCCCGACAACTACAAACTCGAGTTCGAAAACGACTGGGTGAAAGTCACGCGTGTGCACTATCCGGCACACGCGAAGCTCCCGGCGCACACGCATACCGCGCTTCCATCCGCGTACGTGTACCTGAACGACAGCGGCCCCGTCGTCTTTCGCCATATTGGAGGAGAGAACGGGGCCGTGACGCGGGCGCCAACCAAAGCGGGGGCCATCCGCGTATTTCGTGCAGTTCCTGACGAGATCCACGAGGTTGAAAACACTGCTGATCTTCCGAGCGACTTTCTTCGAGTCGAGTTCAAGACCGATCCCGGCCCAGATCCACGTTCGCTGCGCGGTAAGTTCCTGCCCGAACCCACCTTCGACGAGCCGATGCAGAAGGTCCAGTTCGAGAACGCTCAGATTCGCGTGACGCGGTTGTTCTGGCCGTCACGGACGATATCCGAGGCAACGTTCAATGCGTGTCCCGGACAAGGCACACCGCATCCCAGCCTTCTGATCTCGTTGTCGCCGGGGAGCATGGCGATGTGCATTGGTGCGCGGGTCAGGGGACAGATTCAAAGTCTGTCCCCGGCATCGAGAACGGTTCGAAGACAGCGATGTACGCGCTGCGGCTTGAACTCAAGACAACACCGCGCAGGGGATGATCGGTCCACGGCCCACGGCCCACGGCCCACGGCCTACGGTCGCCGGTCGCCGGTCGCGGGTCGCCAGCCAGAACGCCTCGCAATTGCTCAAGTTCCTCACTGCGCCAGCCGATAATCTGCTTGCCGTGACGTTCACACGACAGTAACGTTACATGTAAGTAAATTCTTCGGAGGGTTGGGGCATGTTCCCTAGAGTTGCCTGCTTGGCGCTCGCAGCAGTGTGCTCAATGCTGGCGTCAGTAGGGGCCAGCGATCGGCCGCCAGGTCACGCTGCGGTGAATTCACCGTTGCTGACCAGGAATCCTGCCTTCCAGGCAAGCCTCCAACGAATCGCCGCCGGCAGCGCCTTGTGGCGAGAGGCTGTCGAAACAGTTCGTCAGACTGGCCGGCATGCCTACATCCTGACTCCCGCAGACGTCGTCATCGCAGACGAGAACAACAATCGCGCCAAAGATGTGTTTGATTCGGATCTCCTGGCAGAGGTCGCGCCTGTTCCCCGTATGGACTCTCGCGTCGATGCTGTTGTGGTCGTGGTGAATCTGGCATTGCTCGAAGAGGCGTACCGCAACGGCCGCTCGGTGCCGATCGAACTCGACCGTGATCTCGACCGTTTGCTCGTGCACGAGATCTACGGCCACGCACTCCCGTACTTGCTGGCCGGCGATCTCTCTGGCCGGTGCGCCGATCCAACGCCTCAGCAGCGTGCGACAGATGCGTGCTCGATTCGTCGCGAGAACGCCGTGCGCGCGGAATTGGGGCTGGGCCGCCGGACGGATTATGGCCTCGCTGGATTGGCGCTCGCCCGCCGCGGTTTGTTCTAACTGACCGAGTTAACCCACGCGTAACACCCTCGTTACGGGTGATTCATAGCCGCTCGATAGCCTAATCAGCGGTTTGGTTCTCCCGCCTCAATTCCGTTTCGCGCAATCCCGGCCGTCTGGGCGGTCGCATGCCGCCTTCGCAAGAGGAGTGTATGAGTCTTCGAATCCTCGCTCGCGTTTTGTTGTCGAGCCTGCTGTTATGCGGCATCGCCGAATCGGCGGTCGCGCAGCAATCTGCCCGTCCGACAGCGGGACAGCAAAAAACGCGTGTCACTGGCGTGGTCCGGGACGAGCAAAACGCGATCACGCTTCCTGGTCTGCCGGTCGAAGTCGTTGGTACCGGTCAAACGGTTTTCACCGACGTGGATGGACGATACGTCGTCGATCTCGCCCCCGGCGACTACCAGCTCAAAGTGACGATGGAGGGCTATCAGGAACGGCTGGTTAGCGTTGGGGTGCCGGAAGGTGGCAAGCAGATCACAGCCGATGTCGGCCTGCAGATGTCGAAGTTCGCGGAAACGGTCACGGTCACGGCCGAGACCCCTCTCGACGCCATCACGTCCACGGCGGAGGCACAGCTGATCGAGCGCAAGAACTCAAACGTGATCACCGACAACATGGGATCGCAGCAGATGAGGGACAACGGTGACTCCGACGCGGCGGCAGCGATGTCGCGCGTGACAGGACTGTCCGTGGTCGACAGTCAGTACGTGTTCGTCCGTGGTCTCGGCGAGCGCTACAGCAACACGACGCTGGCAGGAGCGGTGTTACCAACCACTGAACCCGACAAGAAAGTTGTCCCTCTCGATCTGTTCCCTGCGGGACTCCTGGACAGCGTCCAGGTGAACAAATCGTACTCGCCGGATCGGTCGGCGGAGTTTGCTGGTGGTCTCGTACAGATCGTTCCGCTCAAGCTTCCAACCCGCCCCGTCGTCGACTTTTCCTACGGCGTCAGCTACTTCACGACCGCGACCGGCGACTCGATTCCGATGAGCCCGCTGGATGGCAACGACCTCTTCGGCTACAACGATGGCGCCCGCTCGCTGCCCAGCTCGTTTCCCAACGGAAAGATTGTCCGGCGCGGCATCTTCACGCCGGATGTGGGCTTCAGCCCTGAAGAAATCACGGCGTTTGGGCGTGCCCTTGACACGTCGCAATGGACGCCCGTGCGCGAAGATGGGGCTCCCGGTCAGAACTGGGGAGCGGTCTTCGGCAATCGATTCGGCAAGCTCGGCGTCGTCGCCAGCGTGACTCACTCCTACAAGGAGCAGTACGTTCGGGAGCAGCGCAGTTTCTTTCGCATCGCGGAAGGCACCGAGCTCGAACCCTTGAGCCAGTACCATTTGGAGTACGGCACGCAGAAGGCTCAATTGGGCATCCTCGGCAACGTGGCTTATGAGTTCGCACCGAGTCACCGCTTGTCGGTCGAGAATTTCTATAGTCACAGTGGTCGTGACGAGGGGCGATTCTTCGAGGGCCCCAATACCGACAACGCGCGTTTCTACAAGAACAGACGCCTCCAATACATCCAGGAAGGCCTCTTGTCCAACGGCCTATCCGGCGAGCACTTCTTTCAAAACCTCTCGAACAGCCGTCTTGACTGGCGCGTGAGCTACGCCAGGGCGCAACGTGATGAGCCGGATCTCCGCGAGGTGTTGTATGAAGCGACCCTCCAGGCGAATCCCGACGGCACGTTCACGAGAACAGGACCGTACACGCTCGCCGACGAGTCGCAGAGCGGCTTCCGGATGTTCAGCGAGCTCAACGACGATTCGATCGACGCAGCCCTGAACTGGAGTGTATTCAGCACGGCCGGTGAGCGACCAACACAGTTCAAGTTCGGGGTGAATTACGTCGAGCGGACCCGCGATTTTCAGTCACGCCGCTTCCGTTTCATTCCCGTCGTCCTGAACAAGACGGACCCGCCGCAGATCCAGTTCAACAACCAGCTGGAGCCCGAAGAGATCTACACGCCGCAGAACATTGGCACCGCCCTTCGCTTCAACGAAGAAACCCGGCCAGTAGATGCCTACGACGGCGATCAATCTACGACGGCAGGCTACGGAATGCTGGATATTGCGTTATCGGCGAGGTCCCGCCTGGTGGCCGGCGCGCGCGTGGAGCGATTCGATCAGCAAGTCAACACGTTCGATCCATTTGGATTGTTCGAACGCACCCTCACCACCGAGAACACGAACACTGACTTCTTTCCGGCAGCCAACTTCGTGCAAGCGCTCCGGTCAAATACCAATCTCCGTTTGAGCTATAGCGCGACCGTCAACCGGCCGGAGTTCCGCGAGCTTGCGCCGTTCGAGTTCACGGACGTCGTTGGCAACCGAGCCATCAAAGGGAACCCGGACCTCGAGCGCGCGTTGATTCAGAACGTCGATGCGCGATGGGAGTTCTTCCCAGGTGGCCGCGGCATCTTAGCCACCAGCGCATTCTTCAAGTACTTCGATTCGCCGATCGAGCGTGTCGTGATCTCAGGCGTGCAGCCAATCGTCACGTTCCAGAACGCCGACAACGCTCGGAACTTTGGCATCGAACTCGAGGCTGGCCACCAGTTGCACGATTCGGTCTTCGTGGGCGCCAACTACACGTTCGTCGATTCAAAGATCACGCTGCTGCCGGATCAGGCCACGGTGCAGACGTCATCCGAGCGGCCCCTGGCGGGCCAGTCCAAGAATCTCTTCAACCTCACTGCAGAGTACACGCGTGCTGGGTTTTCGGCGCGGATGCTGGCCAACTACTTCGGCGACCGTATTTCGGATGTGGGCGCCAACCAGGCGCCTGACGTGATCGAGCAGGGCCGCGGATCGCTGGACTTCATCTTCGGTCAGAGAGTGGGCCGCTTCAACGTTCGCTTCTCGGTCGACAACGTGACCGACAGCGAATACCTCTTCACACAAGGCAACGAAGACCAGCGCGTTTTCAAGCTCGGACGTACCTTCCAGCTGTCCTTTGGTGTGAATGTGTTTTAGGCCCAATAAGAGGAGATCATGAATCACGTTTCACGCACATTGGGCTCGCTCGCGATAGGGGCCGCCCTCCTGATGGCACAAATTGCACCTCTGTCGTCGGCGCAGTCGCCTCCGGTTAGCGTGCCGGGGATCGACAAGCCGGTCATCGTCGTCACAGGCCAGATCGAGGGCACCGAGAACTGGACGAACAACTTCTATTACGTACTGCGGGGAGCGGTTTTCGTACCGCAAGGTGCCACGCTGAACATTCAGGCGGGCACGCGGGTTATCGGCGAGTCAGGCAGCGTCGGCACGCTCATCGTACTGCGCGGAGGGAGGATCAACGCCACCGGGACCCGTGAAGAGCCGATTGTGTTTACCAGCGATCAGCCAGTGGGCTCGCGTGCTCGTGGCGATTGGGGAGGGCTGATCATCAACGGAAATGCGCCGGTGAATCTCGATGGCGGACAGGGCTTCGGCGAGGCCGATACCGGTGTTTACGGCGGCGACGATCCGGACGACAACAGTGGCACGCTGCGTTACGTGCGTGTCGAGTTTGCAGGTGTTGAGTTCAGTCCGGACAATGAGCTCAACGGCATCGCCTTCCAGGGCGTCGGGCGGGGTGGCACGTTCGAGTTCATCCAGGTCCACATGAATCGAGACGACGCGCTCGAATGGTTCGGCGGGACGGCGGATATCCGATATGCAGTGGCCTCCAATGCCGCCGACGACAGCTTCGACTGGACGTTCGGGTGGAGCGGCCGTGCGCAGTTCATTGCGATCCACCAGCGGGCTGATGACGCTGATAACGCCATCGAGGCGGACAACAACGAGTTCAACAACAGCAACCTGCCGCGCTCGAACCCGCAGATCTACAACATTACGATGTGTGGAGACCCTTCACCCGCTCTGGGCAACGAGAGTGCCCGAGCCGCGAACCTGCGACGTGGAACAGCGTTCACCATTCGGAACTTTCTTGTCACGGGGTTCAAGACGACCGGGCTTCAAATGGAAACGACCAATACTGCAACGACTGGTCAAGTCGACAACGGCACCACGCAGTTGGGCCACGGTGTGATCTGGGGTCTCGGAGGTGCGGGCGCCACAGCGCCAATTCACTCGAGCATCGCGACGTATGTGAGCAGCGGCCGCTTCCCGAACATTCGATCGAATGTCGACGGCGGTCTTTCGAGTGCCTGCTTCGATCACGAGAACCCCAACTTCCAGCCGACGTCGGTTGCGACGCTGGCCGGCGGCCAATTGGAGCCGTTTCAGCCCCCCAACGATGGCTTCTTCCAGGCGGTCACGTTCATCGGCGCGGTCCCGCCGCCGCCCGCCGATGATTGGACTCGCGGTTGGACGTCGTATCCGCAGCGCTAAGGCGTTGGCTCGCGCTCGGTTTAGAGGTGGGCCGGGTTTGAGCCCGGCCTATCGCATCCTCATGCGCCAGTTCTGTGTGCTGCTTGCTCTGACCGTCACTGCCTGCGGACCAGCGCCACTCGCTTCCACACACTCCTCTCCCGAAGATCTCGCGCGAGCAGTCATGATGGCTATGGAGCTGCGTGATCAAGCAGCGCTGCACAATCTGGGTTTGAGTGAACAGGAGTTCAGAGCGCATGTGTGGCCCTCGTTATCGGCCGCCCGGCCCGAACGCAACTTGCCTTTCAGCTATGTGTGGGGCGACCTCAAACAGAAAAGCGACAGTTTTTTGACGGCCACGCTGAATGAGCATGCCGGGCGCCATTTCGAGCTCATTTCCATAAGATTTGACGCCCCCCAAACGGATTACGGGGCGTTTCGCGTCCACCGCGACCCAGTTTTCGTAATCCGAAGCGCCACCGAAGACGCTCGAGAGGTGCGGCTGACGGGGTCGTTAATAGAGAAGAATGAAGGCTGGAAAGTCTTTAGCTACCTGATCGCCGATTGAGCTGTTAACACGCCCGAAACATTCCTGTCACACACTTGTCGCGTGTTTCGACTCCGCCTGATCCCACGCGATGAGAAGTTCTTCGACGACTTCGTCACCCTGGCCGACCGGATCGTTTCTGGCGCCACCCTGTTGGAACGAATGCTGGCATCCGATCCGCCGAGCTGGGAAACGGCGCTTCAAATCAAGCAGATCGAGCAGGAGTGCGACACCCTGACCCACCAGATCATCCAGCGCCTCAATCGAACATTCGTTACGCCGATCGATCGCGAGGATATTCATGCCCTCGCGACGTCGCTCGACGACGTCATGGACGCGATTGATGCGGCAGCCAGCGTCACGCGCCGGTACCGGATGTCGTCGATTCGATATGGCGCGCGCGAATTGGCGTCGCTGGTCTGGCAGTCGGCGATGCAGGTGCGCGTCGCGGTCGAGGCCTTGGAGAAACGGACGGATGTCCACGAACGGGCAGTCGAAGTGAATCGCCTCGAGAACGCGGCCGACGACGTGCTCGACGAGTCGCTGCGCAGGCTTTTTGAAGAAGAAAAGGATGCGCTCATGGTGATGAAGTGGAAGGAGATGTTAGAGATTCTGGAACAGGCCACTGACCGCTGCGAAGACGTCGCCGATGTCCTCCAAGGCGTCGTCGTCAAGCACGGATAGTACGACCGTGGACCTGGTTCTCGTCATCCTCGTCGTCACGGTTGCGCTCGTTTTCGACTACATCAACGGCTTTCACGACGCCGCCAACTCCATCGCGACGGTCGTCTCAACACGAGTCCTGACGCCTGCAAAGGCTGTCATGTGGGCGGCATTTTTCAACTTCGCGGCGGCGTTTGGGTTTGGCACGGCCGTGGCGAAGACCGTCGGCTCCGGGATGATCGATTTGGCGGTGGTGACCTACGCGGTCATTCTCGCTGGTCTGGTTGGCGCGATTGTTTGGGACCTCATCACGTGGTACTACGGGCTGCCGACGAGCTCGTCACACGCATTGATAGGCGGCTATGCGGGCGCGGCAGTAGCCAAGGCTGGTACGAGCGTCATCATCACCAGCGGCTGGACGAAAACGCTCATCTTCATCGTGCTTGCGCCTGCGATCGGGCTGACCCTGGGTTTCACGCTGATGGTCTCGCTCTACTGGATCTTCAGGAATTTTGCTCCCTTCCGCGTCGATTTCTGGTTCCGCAAATTGCAGCTCGTGTCCGCGGCGCTCTACAGCCTTGGACACGGCGCCAACGATGCGCAGAAGACGATGGGGATCATCGCGGGTGCGCTGCTGGCCGGCGGACTCATCGACGAGTTTCGTATCGATATCTGGGTCGTGCTGGCTGCGCACGCGGCGATCGCGCTTGGCACACTCTCGGGCGGATGGCGGATCATTCACACCATGGGTCAGAAGATCACCAAACTGCAGCCTGTGGGGGGCTTCGCCGCTGAGACCGCGGGCGCGATCTCTCTCTTCACGGCCACGAGTCTCGGCGTGCCGGTCAGCACGACACATACCATCACCGGCGCCATTGTCGGCGTGGGCTCAGTCCGACGGTGGTCGGCTGTGCGCTGGGGCATCGCGGGCCGCATCGTCTGGGCGTGGATCATGACCATCCCGGCCTCGGCCGTGATTGCCGCGGCCACGTTTTATTTGCTCGCCGCGGTGGGAATGCCTTAGACTGTCCAGACCCCTCCGACGGTTAGTTCAATCCCTGATGGATCACCCGGTTCGTAATATCGGTCCAGTTGTGCTGCTCGCCTTTGCGATTGCTGCACAGAGTGGTGCCAGCGCGCAAGAGATCGCGGGGGCATCAGCGTTTACGAACCCCACGCCAATCAGCGACCCGGCCGTGTTGGCGCCGCCGCACGCGCCGCAAGGTTTCACTGCTGGAGTTCTCGGCACACAGGTGACGTTCAACTGGACGGCGCCGACCGGTGGTGGCGCCGTCAGTCAGTACATGCTCGAGGCCGGTAGCGGGCAGGGGCTCAGCAACCTGGCATCGGCTGCTCTCGGGAATCAGACAAGCGTGACGGTCAACGCTCCGGCGGGCACGTACTACGTGCGATTGCGGGCGACTAACGCTGCCGGCATGAGCGCGCCTTCTAACGAAGTGCTCGTGCGCGTGGGGGGGACGTGCTCGGCCCCGCCGACAGCGCCCTCGACCTTCAGCGCACAAGTCACTGGGCTGGGTGTCAGATTTGGTTGGGTCGGCACGTCGTCACAGCAGCCCACCACGACCTATGTGCTCGAGGCGGGAAACGGTCCAGGGGCCAGCAATCTCGCGGTGCTGCAGACGACGGCCACGAGTTTCTCCGCGGTTGGGCCACCGGGGCTTTATTACGCGCGCGTCCGAGCCCGCAATCCCTGTGGGGTCAGCCCGCCGTCAAATGAAGTCGCCGTGCAACTCGGGTGCGCGGGTCCGCCGAGCGCCCCGACAGGACTTGTGGTTACGGTGAATGGGTTCGGCGTGACCCTCAATTGGTCAAGCGGCGCGGGGCCAGCCCCGGAGCGCTACGTCCTCGAAGTGGGCTTGACTGCTGGTGCAACCAACTTCGCGTTCGACACGGGGAATACAGCTACAACGCTGTCCGTTTCTGCGCCCGCGGGTACGTATTACGTTCGCATCCGCGCTCGCAACGCGTGTGGTACCAGCGCGGTTTCCAACCAGGCGGCGGTCGTCACACCTGGGGGCGGCGCTGACACGACAGCACCTGTCCGATCCACCAGTCAGCCGAACATCACGCTCCCCGCCGGTACGACGCAGACCACCATTTCGTTGACGACCAACGAAGCGGCCACCTGCCGCTACGCAGTGACGGCCGGTGTCGCTTTCGCAAACATGTCGGGGGTGTTCTCGTCCTCAGGTGCGACCACACATCCCCTCGCGGTAACCGGACTGTCCAACGGAACTGTCCGGACGCATTACATCAAGTGTCGGGACATCGCGGGCAACGCGAACAGCGATGACTTCGTGATCACGGTCACCGTCTCGAACCAGCCACTACCACCACCGCAGAACGCCACATTCTATGTGGCGCCTGCCGGAAACGATGCGAGTCCCGGCACGTTGGCACAGCCGTTCCGAACGATCGACCGCGCACGTCAGGCTGTTCGCGGGATCAACGGCTCGATGAGCACCGACATCCAGGTGGTGCTGCGCGGGGGTGAGTACAGTTTGCCGTCTACGCTGGTGTTCAACCAACCCGACTCCGGGACGAACGGCCACGACGTGATCTATATCGCCTACCCTGGTGAACGGCCCGTGTTACACGGCGGGCAGCGCGTCACGGGATGGGCGGCTGTGGGTGGCGGCGTCTACAAAGCGAATGTGGGCGCGCTGCGATTTCGGCAGCTCTATGTGAATGGGCAACGCGCGGTGCGTGCGCGGACGCCGAATGCCGGGTCGTACTATCAAGTCCGGTCGTGGGACACGTCCGGGCGCCGGGTGGAGATTGCGTCCAACGAGATCGGGACCTGGCAACGATTGAATCAGGTCGAGATGGTGATCCTCGGAAAAGGTGTGAATCAAGCTCAGTTCCGGCTCGGCTCCGTCTCCACGGCAGGGTCCAGTAAATGGGTCACCCCGGCAGAACCAGAACGGACGCGGCTGTTCCAGCAGGTCTACCCACCCAAGGAGCCATTCCGGCCGTTCTATCTCGAGAACGCGCTCGAGCTGCTCGACACGCCGGGCGAATGGTACTTGAACGCCGATACGGGCGAGGTCTACTACATGCCGAGAGCAGGCGAGAACCTCGCCACGGCCGATGTGGTCGTGCCGCGCCTCGAGCGACTGGTGAGCGTTGCGGGTACGCTCGCTTCGCCCGTGCGCAACATCCAATTCAGGAATCTGACCTTTTCCTACACCACCTGGCTCCTACCCAACACTGAAGGCTTCATCGGTGATCAGGCGAGTGTGGTCTTTACCCAGCCATTGCCGAATGACGAGATCACCTCGTACCCAGGGCATCGCCATCCGGCGGCCGTGCATGTCGAGGCCGCCGACAACGTCGTGTTCGAGCGGAACGTCTTCTCGCACCTCGGGTCATCGGGCTTGAACTTGTATAAGGGGACCCACGCCAATCGAGTGGTGGGCAATGTGTTCACCGATCTCTCGGCGAGTGGGATCTCGGTCGGTCTGGACCTCGAAGGCAACCCGGCAGATTCCAGACAGGTGTCACGGGACACGGTGATTCAAAACAACTATCTCTCCGACACCGGTGTCGAGTTCTATCAGACGGTCGGGATCATGGTGGCGTACGGCGATGGGGTCGTCATCGAGCACAACGAACTATCCAAGATGCCCTACAGCGGTATCAGCGTCGGGTGGGGCTGGGCGGATGTCGACAATGCCGCCCGCAACAACCGGATTCGCTATAACAAGATCGAGAACGTCCTTCGTACGATGTCAGACGGCGGCGGCATCTATACGCTGTCGCGGCAGCCGGGCACGTTGATCGCCGAAAACCATGTCCGCAACATCGTGCGGACGGCCGTGCATGGCGGATTCAACATCAGCGGTATTTATCTGGACGAGGGCAGCAACTTCATCACGGTCCGCGACAACGTCCTCGAAAACACGGGCGATCGCGGCATATTTCAGAACGCGAATGGTCCGAACAACTCCATCTCCAATAATGGTGGGCAATCCCCCGCGACAATAGACTTGGCCGGTCTCGAACCGGCGTACGAGGGCATTCGGCCTCCCAGCGCCGACATGCCGCCAGGCAGTATGTTGCCCGAAGCTGTCGCCGCGTCCGTGCAGGCTATTCGCCTTCTCCATCTATTGCCTGGAGAGGCAGGGTCACACTAAAGACTGCTCCTCCACTCTCCGCATTGGCGGCTTTCACGTCGCCCCCGAGCACGTGAACCAGGTTTCTGACGATGGCCAGGCCCAGACCCGTTCCGCCTGGCCGTGCGCGGGATTTGTCCACGCGGTAGAAACGCTCGAACACTCGCGAGACATCTTCGGAAGGGATGCCTGGGCCCGTGTCCGAGACGGTGAGTCGATAAAGGCCATCGTGAATGTCGGCGGCAACCGTGATGGTGCCGCCATCAGGCGTGTAATTGACGGCGTTTTCGACGAGATTGCGAAGAATGTCGTGCAGCTTGGCCGGATCAACGACGAGCGTGCGCGCCTCGCGTGTCACTGCCACCTGCAAGTGCTGCTTCTTTTCTGTCGCGGCAGGTTCGAAATCCGACACGAGGCTCCGAATCAGCGCTTCGACATCACAACGCGAGAGCTCCGCGGATTCCTGCCCGGCATCGAGCCGGGCGAGGCGTAGCAGATCCTTTACGAGCCGCTCCATCCGCGTGGCATGCCGGTGGATGATTTCGAGGAAGCGTTGGCTCTCCTCCGCGTCCTCGGGCTCGTCGATCAGCGCTTCGGCGTATCCTTTGATCGCCGTCAACGGCGTCCGCAGCTCGTGCGAGACATTGGCGACGAAATCGCGGCGGATCTGATCCGCGCGCCGCAAGTCGGTGATGTCGTGGAGGACGAGGACCGCGCCCCTTCCTGCGGCAATGACGGGCGCGACGCGCGCGACGAGCGTGCGGCTGATATCGCGGGTGATCGACAGCTCGAGGCCTTCTGGTTGCCCACCGCCCAAGACGCGCGTGATTTGCTCGGCAATCCCCGGGTGACGAATGGCCTCGATGTAAGAACGATTGATGGCATCGTGGTCGAGCCGCAGCATCAATCGCGCGGCATCGTTGACATGCTGGACGCGGCCATGCGCATCGACCACCAGGACGCCTTCCACCATGCTCGCCAGGATGGCGACCATACGCGTACGATCCCGTGAGAGCTCGTCCACGCGCCGCCCCAACTCGCGTACGGCGCTGTCCATTGCGCGCGCAATCTCGCCCAGTTCGTCGTCTCCGTAGTCCGGCGCAGGCCGCACCAGGTCCCCGACGCTATAGCGTCGGGCCACGGTGAGAATCGCGGCAACACGTTGCTCGAGAGGCGCGGCCAGGGCGGACGAGACGAGAAAACCTGCAACAAGCGCACCGCCCAGACCAAGCGCCGTTACCGTAATCAGTTGGATGCGGCGTTCAGGAGACAACGGATCCAGAGTCGTCAAGGTGACGAAAAGGAGCGCAATCGCCGCTGCGCCGAAAATGCTGAGGAAGATTGTGAGCCGGTAGTAGGAGCGCACTAGTGTGCCGGCCGCGGTCGAGACGCTAAGTGGCGACAGGCGCGGGCGCGGGTTCGATCAGTTTATAGCCGAACTGCTTGACCGTCACGATGGCATCGGTAAGGAACGGAACCTTCTCGCGGAGTCTTCGCACGTGGACGTCCACGGTTCTCGTCCCGCCCGTGTACGAATAGCCCCAGACGTCAGAGAGCAGGAGATCGCGCGACAGTACGCGTCCGCGATGTTGCATCAGATATTGCAACAAAAGGAATTCCTTGGCGGTCAGCCGCACCTCGCGGCCGTCGATGCGGACCAGATGACGGTCCACGTCAACGGTCAGCGGTCCGTACGTGAGCCGGCCGTCCGAGGGGGCCGTGCGCTGTGCGCGGCGAAGCAGCGCCCGGATGCGCGCCACGACTTCATTGGGACTGAACGGCTTGGTGATGTAGTCGTCCGCGCCGAGCTCCAGTCCAACGATGCGGTCCGACTCTTCGTCTTTGGCGGTCACCATGATGATGGGGACGGCGGCGGTTTGCGGGTCTCCGCGAACTGCGCGGCAGACCTCCAGCCCATTGAGCCCAGGCAGCATGATGTCGAGGAGCAGCAGGTCTGGCGGGGCTTTGCGCATCCGGGGCAGGACGTCGCCCCCCGAGGTGACCATGTCGGCCTCGAAGCCTGCTCGCTGCAAATAGTGCGTGAGCAGGCTTGCGATGTCGGGGTCGTCCTCCGCGACCAGGATCCGGCTCATGGGGGGAGTATAGCTGCCTGGTGCGCTGGGTGCGACGGGTGCGTTGGGTGCGACAGGTGCGGTGCGGTGCGACAGGTGCGGTGCAGTGCACGGTGCACGGGTGCACGGGTGCGCAGGTACGCAGTTGCTGTAGGGGTGCGGGCCGCACAAGTGCTGCGGTTGCCGCGGTTGTGCAGCATCGCCCATTGCTCACGCAGCTTGCCCGCCCGCACCCTGCCCCCCCGCACCTCCCGCACCCGTTGCACCGCACCGCACCTGTGCACCCAGCGCACCGTCGCACCCGTCGCACTCGGTCAGCTGAGTGTCCTCTGACGGTCCCACACCTGAGCTTTACATGAGACGTGCAACTGGCGCCATCCAGCGCTAAATCGCTGTATTGGGCCATGTTATCCGCCTCGTAAAAGTGGCACGGTCCTTGGACTCTGGCGGGCAGGAGGACGGTTTCATGATGAGAGCCATACTCGGATCGGCCATCGGCGGCCTGGTTGCCGGCGCGGTCGCTCTGGTGGCGACGGCGCAAGGACGCGCGCCAGAGGCCGCGTGGCCCAATGCCGCGCAGAGCAATTCGCCGTACGCGATGACGGTCGGGGAGACCCGGGGAATGAATTCCGCCTCCACGACGTCACCCACGCTCGTTCAGTGCGAGCCGTACCAGGAAGCGGTGCTCCAGCGGTCGCTCGTGGCCAATCGTGAGGTGGCTCAAGTGACCTGCGTCACCCGAATGGCCCCGCCGGCCGCCTATGCCGCGGCGCCAGCCCCGTACTATCCGGCCGGGTACGCGCAGCCGGACATCGTGCAGCGGCCAGTCGTGCAGACGCAGACAGTCCGCCCTCGTGCCCAGCGCGTGGTCTATCAGGAAGCGAAGCCGAGGCGCTCGTGGAAGAAGACGGCGCTCGTGATTGGCGGTAGCGCTGGCGCCGGCGCGGGTGTTGGCGCACTTGCCGGCGGCAAGAAGGGCGCGCTCATCGGCGCCGCAATTGGCGGCGGGGCCGCGTCCATCTACGAAGCCATCAAGCGCAACTAAGCGCGCAGTCAAGATGTGCGG
The DNA here is from genome assembly GCA_963846425.1 of uncultured Acidobacteriota bacterium. Classification (GTDB taxonomy): domain Bacteria; phylum Acidobacteriota; class Vicinamibacteria; order Vicinamibacterales; family UBA2999; genus JACCSI01. Next base: position 3,255,019 of record CAWJVW010000005.1, read on the forward strand.
GGTTGCCGGGATGCAGCCCCACACCAACGCCGCGTCACCGCAGTATCTCGCGAGTAAGATAGAGATGCTGATGACGCGGCGTTTTTCTGTACTCGGTTTGCTTCTCGCAGCGCTCCCCTGCACGCTCGACGCTCAACCTGCAAAACCATCGGGCCCGATAGTCACGGCCGAAGGTCCGCACCTGACGCTGATGGCGATGGCGAGCGAGGCCCAGGTCGTCCCCGGCACGCGCCTGTCACTTGTCTTTGACATCACGCCGCGTCGCGGCATCCACGTGTACGCGCCGGGGAAACACACCTACCAGGTCGTCAAGGTGACGATCGATCCGCGGCCCTGGCTTCGTGCGCATGCCGCGAAGTATCCGGAGTCGGAGATCTATCACTTCAAGCCGCTCGATGAGCGCGTGCCCGTCTATCAGAAGCCGTTTCAACTCGTACAGGAGGTGACGATTCTGGCGACGCCAGCGGCGAAAAAGGCGTTGGGCGGGCAAAGCACCGTGACGATTGGCGCGCGACTCGAGTACCAAGCGTGTGACGACACGATCTGTTATCGCCCCCAGACTGTGCCTGTGTCGTGGACGCTCTCATTAAAGCCACTGCCGTAGTGGTGCCAGGAGCCATCCCATGATTTGCGTGACCGGAGCCAGTGGAACACTTGGAAGCGAAGTCATCAGACAGGTCGAATCACGCGCGCCATTTCGCGCCGCCTACTTCTCGAATACACGGGCTCAGGCCGCACGCGCGAGAGGGATCAACGCTGTCCTCATCGATTACAACCGACCGGAGAGCCTTCGCGCGGCGTTTCAGAACTGCGAGCGCTTGTTTCTTCTCGGACCAAACGCGCTGAACCAGACCAGACTCGAGCTGAACGCCGTTGAGGCCGCGAAGGCGGCTGGCGTGCGGCACATCGTGAAGCAGTCGGTCATGGGAGCCGGCGAGGAGGCGTACAGTCTGGCAAAGGTTCATCGGCCGGCCGAGAAAGCCATCGAGTCGAGCGGGTTGGCATGGACGTTTCTCCGGCCGAACAGCTTCATGCAGAATGCCGTCACGTTCATGGGCAACAGCATCCGGACTGAGGGAGTGTTTTATAGCGCGAGCGATCAGGCACGGGTCACCCATGTGGATGTCCGCGACATCGCGGCAGTAGCCGTAAAGGCGCTGACAGGGAAGAACCACGAAGGCAAGGTATACACATTGAGTGGCCCTGAGCCGCTGACCTATGACGGGATGGCGAGCGAGCTCTCCAGGGTGCTTGGGCGCTCGATCAGCCACATCAGCGTCTCGCCGTCCGAGTTGAAGAGCGCGATGCTGGCCGAGGACATGCCCGAGGCAATCGCGGATCGGTTGTTGGACCTGGAGCGCTACTTTCGCGAGGGTCACGCCAGTCACGTCACCAACGATATCCGGCAGGTGACCGGACGAGACCCGATTCGATTCGCGCAATACGTGCGCGATACTGCGGCCACTGGTGTATGGGACCCGCAGGCCGCCGCGATATAGCATTTGGTGATCTGGTGATCTGGTGATCTGGTCAGCGTTTACTGAACGTGTCCGATGAATGCCACTGGCTCGCCTTTGCTGACGGGTGGCGTGCCAAGCACGTACAAGACGATGCCCGCAAAGGGCGACTTGATCTCTTGCTGAACGGCGCCGTGAAAGTCCGTAATGCGCCCGATCAATGTCCCAGCCGCCACGCTATGGCCGCGCTCGACGGCAGGATAGAAGATTCCGGTTGCGGCGCTGGTCAGCACTTCGTTGCGATCGATCCAGACTGGTGCGGCCACGGGCGGCGGGCCGTCGGGACGCATGCCCAGCTCACGCAGCCAACCCGCCACCGCGCGTGCGACGCGGCCGATCGAGTCCTCATCGGTGACGGCCAGGTATCCGGACTCGACCGTCAACGCCGGCTTGCCCCGCAGAATAGCCGTGTTCGACAAATAGACGGACTGTGCCGCATCGGTCGGCCGGCCGCGATCGATGACGATGTGATCGAAACCGGATGCCAGCGCGAGCCGCCGCCCCGCCTCGGCCACCTCCGGCGCGCCGCTCGTGATCCAGTACACATACGGGCGCAGCGACTCGTTGCCATCGCCGCAGTGGATGTCGATCACGTGGGTTGCGCGCGCAATGACCTCGCGCGTGATCGTGTCGGCAATGCGCTCGGAGAGTGTCCCATCGGCTTTTCCCGGGAAGACACGATTGAGGTTCTTGCCGTCAGCAGGGGAGTAATAGATCGTCCGGCCCAGGAACGATGGCATGTTGGCGACATGCACCATGACGATCGTGCCGCCGAGCGTGGCAGGATCGATGTTCGTGCGCAGTCGCTGGAGCGCGACGATCGGCACGTACTCCATGCCGTGGGTGCCGGCGATCAGTGCCAGTACGGGTCCCGGCTTGCGTCCATGAATAATCGAAAAGGGGACTGTCGTCCCCTCGTCACCGCCGCGCGGCGCGACACGGAGTGTCCCCGCGGCCACCGTTCCCGGTGCTGCCGACACGCCCCCCATTGAGAAGGGCTCTTGTGCGGCGGCGGGAGCCGCCGCGAGGATCATCGTCAGCGCCGAGATGAGCGTTTTCATGAGCGCATTCTAATTTGACATCACGTACGGTGCACGGAAACACAGAAGCGCGGAATATGACCGGGACAGGTTTTAAACCTGTCCCGGATCTGTGCTTCTGAGCTTCCGTGCACCGTCCGCAATCAGATCTCGCGAAGCCCGTGATCGCGTGTCATCGCGCTGAGCGCGACGATCGTCAACAGTGCGCCGTTGATGGCGAGGACGTAAGGAGCTGAGCCGATCTGTGTGACCAGCCAGCCGCTGACCAATCCTCCCAGCGGCGAGCCGCCGCGAAACGCCACCATGTAGATGCTCACGACACGTCCGCGCAGCTCGTGCGGCGCAAGCAGTTGCACCAGCGAGGTCGTCATCGAGAAGCAGGTGACGAGCAGCGCCCCACCAACGAAGAGCAGCAGTTGGCTGACCCAGAGCACTCGCGATAACGCGAACGCAATCGCGACGACACCGAGGAGCGCCTGCATGATGAGCAGCATCAGCCCCATGTGGCGATGCTTGCCAATCCACGCGACGCTGAGCGCGCCCAGCACGGCGCCTGCGCCCGCGAGCGTCATGAACCGCGTGTAGAGAGCGACGTCCTGTTGAAAGACGTCCTTGGTGATGACGGGCAGAAACGTCAGAATCGGCAGTCCCAGAAACGCCGAGATGAAGCCGAGAAGCGTGAGCGTGACCAGCTGCGGCTGACCACGCACGTATCGAAGCCCACCCGTCAATTGGTCGCGCATGCTCGACACGACGGCCGGCGGCACATGCGCCACGTGCAGCGCCGCGATCGCAGCAATGACGAAGAGAAACGAGACGCCATTCACTCCGAAGCACGCGACCATTCCAAACGCGGTGAGCGTCGCGCCCGCGATGAGCGGTCCAATCACACGCGCCAGGTTGAACTGAATCGAGTTGAGGGCGATTGCGTTCGGCAGATGCTCCTTGGGAATGAGCGACGGGATGAGCGACTGGTAGGCCGGGCCGCCAAAGGCCTGGGCGACGCCAGTAATAAAAGAAAGCGTCAGGATCAGCCAGATGGTGATGCTCTCGGTGAAGACGAGCGCGGCCAGCGTGAACGCAGTAGCCATCTGCACGCCCTGCGACATCAGCAGCAGATGGCGACGGTTGCGGCGGTCGGCCACCACGCCGCCAATCAGCGTGAAGAGCAGGATCGGAACTTCCCCGACAAAGGAATCGAGTCCGAGGAAAAAGGCTGAGGCGGTACCCGACAGCGTGACGATAAGCCAGGCTTGCGCCACTTTCTGCATCCAGGTCCCGATGCTGGAGACGAGGGCGCCAAACCAGAGAAGGCGAAAATCGCGATACGCCAGGGCCGCGGCAACGCGACGCCCAGCTTGAACGACAAGCGCGAGCAAGACGGCTCGATCCTAACAGGTCGGGTAGGGCAGGTAAGGCGATTGGGGGGGTAGCGGAATCCCCCCGAAATTTCCTGCCAACCTGCCATTGACTTTCGTATTTTGTTCGCTTATAAATGGCAGACGAAAATTAAGCGAAAAGGAACGCCATGCCACTTGCCGCACCTGTCGTACGTGATCGTGTCGAAGCCATTCTTCGTGAACGAAAGCTCGATCGCACGCTGACGACGGCGCAGCCAGCGGAAATATCGACGGACGCGTTGGCGCCCTTCGGGCTTGCCTCGCTCGACGCGCCGCTCGCGGGGGGACTGCGGCGCGGCCAGGTCTCCGAGTTGATTGGGCCGGTTTCTTCTGGTCGCACAAGCCTGGCGTGGACCTGGCTCGGTGCAGCGACGGCGCGAGGAGAATCGGTGGCACTCATCGACACTTTCGATCGGTTCGATCCGGCGAGCGCAACGACATGTGGCATCGACCTCTCCCGTCTGCTCTGGGTGCGTGGCCAGGCGATCACAAAGACGACGGCGGCGGTCGATCCGGCGTGGCTGCCAGGCGCCCGTGCCGTCGAGGGTCCGGGCACGCTGCTCGAGCGCACGATCGATCGGGCGCTGAAGGCGCTCAATCTCGTCCTGCAGTCTGGCGTGTGCACGGCTGTCATATTCGATTGTGCGGATGTGCCTCTTTCCGGCATCCGCCGGGTCCCGCTCACCACCTGGCTCCGCTTGCAGCGCATCGTCGAGGGTACTGACACGGCGTGTTTGCTGGTGGGTCCGGTGCCGCTCGCCCGCAGCGCCGGTGGAGTAACGATCACAACAGGTGCGACGGGCCCGGCTCGTGCGGCACTCTGGAGCGGCGCACATGATCGGTCGCGTCGGCTAGCGGGTCTCTCAGTCTCAGCGCGGCTCTCATCCCCACGTCAAACTGTGCAGGGAATGGTCGATTTACACACAATCTCGCGTGACGTGGCGATGCTGGAGTAGCTGATATGTTTGCGTGCTTGTACGCGCGCTCGGCACCTGTTGCTGCGCTCGTGAAAATCGCCGAAGACTTCACCCCGCGTTTCGAGGTGGTGGGCCCGTTGGTGATGCTCGATGTCAGCGGCCTCTCGCGGTTGTTGGGCACACCGCGTGAGATAGGCGAGCAGTTACGACGGGCTGGCTCTGAGCGCACGCCAGGCAAGCCGATACGGATCGGCCTGGCCCCGACACAGACGGCGGCCTCGTTGTTGGCGCTCGGTCGCGCTGGTCTGACAGTGGTGATGCCGGGCGAGGAGCGTGACGCCCTGGCTTCATTGCCCGTCACGCTGTTGGGTGATTTCGATCGTCTGCGTCTGGTGCCAAATGTCGTGCGCAACGGTGCGCCTGCCGTCGCGCACGATGTGGCGCAGTATGTAGCGCGGGACTTTAGTCCCGCGATTCCTCCTGCGATGCCTCCCGCGAAGACACCGATGGCCCCTGCGATTCATCCCCCGCACGTTGGCGAGATGCTCGATGTGCTCCCGTACTTTCACTCAACGCTGGATCGCGCATCGGACGCGGTCCGCGCCGCGCATACCTGCGGCGGTGGCTGGAAACATCCACGCGAGTCGCATGCGGCACAAGGACTCAAGCTGCAGGCCCCGGTCAGTCATGCTGGTGCACCTGCCAGGAGAAACCAGGCACGTGGGATGTCTGAGATTCAGTCCCTCCTGGACACATTGCGGCGATGGGGGATCAAAGCCTTCGGCGCATTTGCCGCATTGCCTGCCGGCAATGTGTATGAGCGGCTGGGTGCGCGCGGGGTGCTGTGGCAGCGGTTGGCGCGCGGCGAGGACACCAGTCCGCTGGTACCGTGGGTTCCCGAAGATCCCTTTGAAGGGTCGCTCGATCTGGAGTGGCCGATTGAAGGACTCGAGCCGCTGTCATTCGTGTTGGGCCGACTCCTCGAGCCGCTGGCGGAACGGCTCGAGCGTGCGGATCGCGGCGTGGCCGTCCTGCACACGCACTTGCGACTGGTGTCGAAGGACGTCCACGCGCGCACGCTGCAGTTGCCGGCGCCGATGCGCGACCCCAAAACGTTGCGCACGCTGATGCTGCTCGATCTCGAGTCGAATCCACCGTCGGCAGCCATCGATCGCGTGCGCGTGCTCATCGAGCCGACACCCGCACGCGTCACGCAGTGGAGGCTCTTCGAGCGGGCGCAGCCCTCGCCTGAACAGGTGTCAACGCTCCTCGCCCGGTTGACAGCGTTGATGGGTGAGACACATGTGGGTTCCCCCCGGCTCGTCGATTCATGGAAGCCGGGGATTTTTGAGATGACGAACTTCAAGATCCCGCACACGCAGGAAGCTGGCCGTCTCGCCACAGCCGACTCGGGCAGCGGAGGCAGTCATCGGGCTCCTTCCAGTGCGCTGCGTCGGTTTCGTCTGCCGGTACCGGCTCGCGTCCGGGTTCAGGATGGCCGGCCGGTGCGAGTCATAACGGATCGGCGAGGCGTCACCGGTGGTCCCGTCGTCCAAGCCGCCGGCCCCTGGCGGACCTCGGGGGAGTGGTGGAGCGATGGACACGTAGGGCAGGTGGGGCAGGTGGGGAAGAATTCTCCCCACCCGACCCATTGGGATCGAGACGAATGGGATGTGGCACTCGTCGATGGGACTGTGTATCGCGTCTTCGTCGAACGCGATGTGGGGCAGTGGTTCATTGAGGGTGTTATCGATTAGTGCATCTTCTGATCTGGTGATGTTTTGATCTGATGATCTTGGGTGAGATCAGATCGCCAGATCGCCAGATCATCAGATCGCCAGATGTACATCGAGCTTCATACCTCATCCGCGTTCTCATTCCTACGCGGCGCATCGCTGCCCGAGACGCTCATCGACCGTGCGGCGGCGCTGGGTTATCCGGCTCTCGCGCTGCTCGATCGCGATGGCGTTTACGGCGCCCCGCGTTTTCATCAGGCCGCCAAGGCCGCTGGCCTCCGCGCCATCATCGGCGCCGAGCTTACGGTTGCCAAATGGACGCTGCCCGTCCTCGTCGAATCCTCTGACGGATGGCGCAACCTGTGCCGACTGGTGACACGCATGAAACTGCGTGCGCCGAAAGGCGAGGGCGCGCTCACGCTCGGGGACCTTGAGGGATTCACGACCGGTCTGGTGGCGCTGCCCGGCCGCTCACTGCTGCTGGCCGAACGCTACGGGGTTGGCGGGCTGCTCGATCAACTCGTCGGTCTCTTCGGCCGCCGCAACGTCTTCGTCGAATTGCAGCGTCACCTGCGGCGGGATCAGGAAGACGACAATGACACGCTGGGCTGTCTGGCGGAGGCCTTTCGCGTTCCTGTGATTGCGACCGGCGGCGTACGATTTTCCGCCCCGGAGGATCGTCCGCTGTTCGACGTGCTCACGACCATCCGCGAACATACGACGCTCGACGCGGCGGGGCGGCTCCTGGCGGGCAACGCGGAGCGATATTTGAAGCCGCCGACGCAGATGGCGCGTCTGTTTGCCGACCGGCCGGACGCCGTGCGTGAGTCGCTCGGTCTTGCCGAACGGCTGCAGTTCTCGATGACGGATCTCGGTTATCGCTTTCCGCGGTATCCGGTGCCGCCCGGCGACACCGAGGCGTCGTTCTTGCGCAAGATCACCGAGGTCGGCGCGCGCGATCGCTATCGGCCGTATCACGATCGTGCCCGTGCGCAGATCACCCGCGAGCTCGATCTCATCGACAAGCTCGACCTCGCCGGCTACTTCCTCATCGTCTGGGACATCGTCAATTTCTGCCGGCAGCAGGACATTCTCGTGCAGGGCCGGGGATCGGCGGCCAATAGCGCCGTCTGTTACAGCCTTGGGATCACCGCGGTCGATCCGGTCGGCATGGAGCTGCTCTTCGAGCGGTTCCTGTCCGAAGAGCGCGGCGAGTGGCCGGACATCGATATCGATCTGCCGAGCGGCGATCGCCGCGAGCGTGTGATTCAGCACGTCTATGAAAAGTACGGGGCGCACGGTGCGGCGATGACGGCCAACGTCATCACGTATCGTGGGCGAAGCGCCGCACGCGAAGTGGGCAAGTCGCTTGGGCTCGATCAGCCGGTCATCGATCGCCTTGCGAAGGTGATGAATCAATTCGAGTTCGTCGATCCGGCCGACACGATCGGGCGAAACATGGCTGCGGCGGGCCTCGATCCCGGCAACCGGCGCGTGCAGCACTTCGCGCGGCTCTGGTGTCAGATGCAGGACCTGCCGCGGCATTTGGGCCAGCATTCGGGCGGCATGGTCATCTGCCAGGGCGAGCTGTCATCGGTCGTCCCGCTCGAAAACGCCAGCATGCCCGACCGCGTCGTCGTGCAGTGGGACAAGGACGACTGCGCCGACATGGGGCTCATCAAAGTCGATCTGCTGGGACTGGGGATGATGGCAGTCCTGCAGGACGCCATTCGGCTGGTCAATGAAGATGGGGCGAGTAGGGCAGGTGGGGCGGGTGGGGCCGGTCGGAACGCGGGTTCAGTGCGACTTGATTTGGCCCACCTGCCACAAGATGACGTCGTGTATCGCATGCTGCAGGCGGCCGACACGATTGGAGTGTTTCAGGTGGAGTCGCGTGCGCAGATGGCAACGCTGCCACGGCTCAAGCCGACGTGCTTCTACGATCTCGTCGTGCAGGTGGCAATTATCCGACCGGGCCCGATCGTCGGACAGATGGTGCATCCGTATCTCAATCGTCGTGCGGGTCGTGAGCCCGTCGTGTATGACCATCCGCTGCTCGAGCCTGTACTCAAGCGCACGCTGGGTGTTCCGCTGTTTCAGGAACAACTGCTGCGAATGGCCATGGTCGTCGCAGGCTTCAGCGGCGGGCAGGCCGAAGAGCTCCGCCGTGCCATGGGCTTCAAGCGATCCGAGAAGAGGATGCGCCAGCTCGAAGTGCACCTGCGCGAGGGCATGGCAAAACATGGCATCACGAGCGAAGCCGCCGACCGCATCGTGCTGTCGATCACGTCGTTTGCGCTGTACGGGTTTCCGGAATCGCACGCTGCCAGCTTTGCGCTGCTCGCCTACGCAAGCGCGTATCTGAAGACGCATTTCCCGGCGGCGTTTTACACGGCGCTTCTCAACAATCAGCCGATGGGGTTTTATCATCCGGCGACGCTCGTCAAGGACGCGCAGCGGCGCGGCGTCCGCTTCGCGCCCATCGACGTACAGGTGTCCGATTGGGATTGCACGGTGACGCCCGACGGCATCGTCCGCCTGGGGTTGCGATATGTCAGCGGGCTCCGTGAGGAGGTGGGCAAGCAGATTGCGGCGTCACCGGTCTCCGGTCACCAGTCTCCGGTCCGCGAAGGAGTGTGCCCGAAATGTGGCTGCGATGATCCGTCAATGATCGAGCGAAGCGATGGATGCTTTTGCAATGTGTGCTCGCATCAATGGACCGAGAACACGCCGACCCAGCAGCGTTTTGCCTCGATCGACGATCTCGCGCGCCGCGTGCCACTCCGCCGCGATGAAATCAGAGTCCTCGCCGAGGTCGGTGCGCTCAACTCGTTCGGCATGGATCGCCGCTCGGCACTCTGGCAAGTGGAACGCGTGATCCGTCCTGCGGGAGAACTGTTTGAGGGAGAGGAAGAACCGCAAACTGAGGACTGGCGACCGGCGACCGGTGACCGGGGACTGGCGACCGTAGGCCCTGGACCGTGGACCGTAGACCGTGGACCGTGGACCGTGGACGGAAGCGCGAGCGAGCTATCACCGCTCGCGCCAATGACTGCAAGCGAGCGTTTGGTGGCCGACTATGCAGGCACCAGTCTGACCATCGGCCCACATCCAATGACGTTCCGTCGTCATGAGCTCTCGATGCGCGGCGTCATGCCCGCTATCGATCTTCCACGGGTGCGCACGGGCCGACGTGTGCGTACGGCGGGGATGGTCATCACGCGTCAGCGTCCGGGCACGGCCAAAGGATTTGTGTTTCTCACGTTGGAAGACGAGACCGGCGTCGCCAACATCATCGTGCGGCCGGATTTCTACGACAAAGAGCGGCTGACCCTGGTCGAGGCACCGTTCCTCATCGTCGAAGGCATCGTGCAGACCCAGGACGGCGTGACCGCAATCAAAGCCGAGCGCGTCCTCCCCCTCGACGGGCTTTCCGAAGGCTCATCGATCGAGTCGCATGACTTTCATTGACCGTGTTTTACTTTTTTGCCTTTTGCCTTCTGCGTTCTGCCTTCTGCCTTTGCCGTGGACCATGGACCGAAAGACCGCTCAGCCTCACATTTTGACGGCTGCCACGATCCACAACGTCGCCAAACACGGCACCAGCAATGGTTGCTGCTGCAGCGTTGCCACCCGGTGAGTCAAGAACCACCGTGGCTGCAGCAGCCCAATTGGGACATGAATCGTCAACACCGCGGCGACGACCAGCACGACCGCGGACGGGATGGAGTGTGCCAGGAAGCCGATCAAAATCGAGAGCTCGCCGATTACATACAGCACGTGCAACCAGCCCGCCCGCGACAAGTCGCCGTGCCACGTTCCTTTGGGACGAGACGGCCACATGTGCTCCCGTGAATGGCCGCCTTCGCGGCGTCCGCCGTTTCGGCAATGCCAGTGCTGATGAACCCAGACCGAGGCCAGTGTCGCAACGATCACCGCAGGCGCGATCCATGGGCCGATCGTTAGATGCGGGACGATCACCCCGTTGGCGATGGGGAGCAGGATGAGGTCCCCCCACATCCCGCCGTGATCCACGAACCCCATATCCAGCCCGGGCCGCCGCACCCAACAGTTCTCACGCCACGCTGCCGCCGCGGAGATGACCACAGCCCCTACGCTGACGAGCCATGTCGCCCAACTCCAGTCCATGAAACTCCACGTTATCAAAAACGCCTCAGAGACATAGAGGGTTCAGAGAAAAAGACGGCCACGAAGACACGAAATCACGAAGCAACTGTGCGACAAAAACAACAAGCCCCGGAGTCAGAGGGTCACGTAAAAGATCTTGAGATCTTGAGATCTTGAGATCTTGAGATCTGATCTTCTCTGAGTCTCTGTGTCTCTGTGGCCAGTACGTGGTCGCCTTTGACAGCTGTCGGTTAGACACTATTCACTTCGTAACGCCACCGCCGGCTCCACCCGTGATGCGCGCAATGCCGGAATGAGATAGCCAAGCATCGCCGCGATTGCGACGACTGCTGCAGTGCCGGCGAACACGATCGGATCGGTTGGGCTGACCTGATAGCGCAGGGCTCGAATGAGGCGTGACGCGCCAAAGGAACCAACGAGTCCCAGAGCGATCCCGATCGCACTCATGATGAACCCCTCGCGCAGCACGAGTTGAAGCAGGCCTCTGTGCGAGGCCCCAAGCGCCGAGCGAATCGCCAATTCACGCATACGTTGCGCAACGGTGTACGACATCACGCTGTAGATGCCCACGACGGCGAGCGCCGCCGCGAGTATGCCGAAGAGCGCGGTCAGTGCGGAATACAATCGGGAACTGCGTGTCGCCGCCGCGATCACTTCGTCGAGCGTGCGCACCGCCGCCATCGGCAGCGAGGAATCGATCTCCGAAAGCTCTCGCCGGATGACGGGCACCAGCGATTCTGGTGCGCCAGCCGTGCGCACCGTGAACGCCATTGACGGCAGCGGACCCTGCACGTGTGGGACATACGTTTCAGCGTCAGGTGGCGCATCGGGACGACGAGAGCGCACGTCCCGCCTGTTCCAGGGTCAACCCGTCTTTCAGCCGTCCGACGACCACCAGGAAATTGCGGCCGCGCGTATTTTGATCGACAGAAGTCGCCAGCGGCACCCACGCTTCGACGCGCCACATTTCGGCATAAACTGCAGGCGCGATACCTATGACGGTGTGAGGCGCGCCATCAATCGTGAGCGTCGAGCCAGCAAGACTGGGATCGCCGCCGAACCGCCGCCGCCAGAGTTGTTCACCGATGACGATCACCTTTGCGGCGCCTGGCAGATCTTCGTCGTCGGTGAAATATCGGCCCGCAATCGGTTGCGCAGCCAGCGTGTGGAAGAAGGATGACGAGGCGCGCGCACCGGGCAGACGTTCGGGTGCGTCCCGACCAGAGAGTGTCAGACCACCCGGCGAATATGCCCCCATTTCGGTGAACACACGATTGCGAGCTCGCCAGTCAACGTACCTGGGATATGAGGCTGATCCGAATTGCAGCCGTGGCAGCTCCGTGCGCCAGACCTGGACCAGCTCGTCCGCGTCAGGAAACGGAAGCGGCGTCAGTAGAACTGTATTGACGATGCTGAAGAGAGCCGTGTTGACGCCGGTTCCCAGTGCCAACGCGAGGAGGGCAGCGGCAGTCACCCCTGGAAATCGCACGAGGAGCCGAGCGCCGTATCGAATGTCCTGCCACAATCTGTCCATGGCGGATTGGACGAAAGCGCGCGAAGGAGTGTTGATGCTTGCGCTGTCCGTGGGCGCGCAAGCGATGGGCTTTGATCAGAATCTCGCCACCCATCACTTCTATCTTTACGAGGACGGCGGTGCCCTCGAGGTCACGGTCAAGAACCGCTCGGACAAGAAGAATCTCGTCGCGATTCGCACTCAACTGCCTCAGATCATGCAGGCCTGGGCAAAGGGTGACCTTTCCGCGCCATCGTTGGTACTTTCGCAGGATGTGCCGGGGACAGAACACATGTCGCGGCTGCGAGATCGTATCGCGTATGCGTATGAGGACATCCGAGACGGCGGCCGCATCCGGATTACCACCCGGCACGCGCGCGCGTTAGCAGCGGTGTACGAGTTCTTGCGATTTCAGATCCAGCACCACAAGACTGGTGACTCGCTCGAGGTGATTCGAAAAGGCGGGTAGAGCGGGTGAGGAGGGTAAGTCAGGTGGGCCTGCTCGCCCTACCCGGGCCACCAGCCCCAAACCGCCCCCTCACGCATTGAGCGGACCCGTTTGCCAACAGCAAACGAGGCATTGAAGATCGCGTCGATTGGCACACCCCCGACGCGGTGCCGGCCCACGGCCGAAAGACCGGCGGATGCCATGCAGCCGCACTGAGCGCAGTCGGGCGTGCCACCGAATTGACAGGGCGTGATCCGCTTCACGAAGTCTGCGGAGACGCACTCGGTCGTTCGCGCGAAGATGCAGTCATTGGGCGACTGCGGCGGTTCGGCCAGCGCATTGAGCAGCGCCGCGGGCATCTGAAGCTTCTGATATCTCGTTCTCAATCCGTGAAGCGTTGAAATCACCGTCCGTCGATCATCCGAAGTGAGACATTCGTCTGACTGCTCGCCCACCTGAGGCGTGTACAGGCTGATCCAGATCGTCTTGGTGTTGTGGTTCTCGGACCAGAATCGTACGAACTCTTCGAGGTACCCGTTGCGTTGGACCTGTTGGTGCGTCACGGTGCAATGCACGGTCACTTGATGCCCGCCTATGTGCTTCAGGATGCGATCGTAGGTCGCGGGTTTTCGGCGTTCGTCGTGCTCGGGCTGCAAGCCATCGATCGAAACGCAGACCTGCAGCCGCCTCAGGTGTGCCCACTCCTGCGGAATCGGACGCACGGCGCTCGTCACGACCTGCGTATAGACGCCACGATCGGCCAGGATCGGCAGCAGCGTATTCAGTTCGCGATAGCGGACGAGCGGCTCACCGCCAACGATCGACAGGTGCAGGGGTCGATGCCGATCGACCAGGGCCAGCACACCTTTGACGAGTGGTTGTCCTCTGAGGTCGCGTAGTTCACGCAGCGTGACGTTGCCGCCGAGGTGCTCGTCCCCGTATGCGTAGCACCCCGGACAACGCAGCGGGCATTCGCGCGTGATTTCGACCGAGAGGTTTGGACGATAGCCGGCGAGAATCTTGCCCCATGCGCGCACCACGCCTTCCATGCCTGATAGCGTAGCACCAGCTGGTGATAGTCCTGCCAGCTCCTCTGTCCAACTCGCCGAATTCGGTTCTACTTCGCTGCGACGAACATGATCTCGACGAGCCCGTCCGGAGCCACCAGGCCAGTGCGGACCGTTGCGCGCGCAGGGAAGTCCTTGGTGAACACGGTGCGATATCCCCGATTCATGGCGTCGAAGTTCTTCACATCGGTGATGTACACGATCCCGTCAACGACGTTGGCCCAGTCGAATCCCGCGGCCTTGAGTGTCCGGCCGACGCGCGCGAGCAACTCCACGGTCTGCGCTTCGGGATCGCCCTTGTTGGTCGCGTTGTTGCCCAGTATTCCTGACACATAGAGCCGGTTGCCCACCTTGATGGCACTGCTCAACACGGCGCTGGGCTTGCCAGGGCTGCCATCGGCCATCGGGGTGGTGAACGCCTGCTTTGGCAGTCGCGAGGCGGTGAGCGTGATTTCCACCTGATATTGCGCTCCCATCAGTGGCGCGACCACCGTGGCGCGGGCGGGCGGGTCTTTCGGAAAATAGGTCTGGTAGACCTTGTTCATGTCCTGAAATTTCGTGCCGTCGGTGATGTACACGCGCGACGACACGACGTTGTCAAACGACATGCCCGCCGCTTTCAGAATCTGGCCGGCATTGTCGAGCGTCGTCTTGGTTTGTGTCGGCAGGTCGCCTTCGACAACCGAGTTGTCCTTGCCGTTGCGGGAGACCAGCCCCGATAGAAAGAGCCAGTCGCCGGACCGGATGCCGTAGCTGTACGGATTGGGCGATTTCATCCAGTCGGCTGGATGAATCACGGTGCGCTCGCCGCCAGTTGGCACCGCGACCATCGACATTTCGACCAGCGCACCGGGGATCACCAGGTCCGCGACGATTGTCGTTCGTACGGGCGGGTCTTTCGGCCAGAACGTGCGATAGACCTCGTTCATCGCGGCGAAGTTGTCGGCGCTCGTGAGATACACGTGAACCGAGACCACATTTGCGAGGCTCGAGCCGGACTTTTGAAGCACCTGGCTCATATCCTCGATCGTCTTCTTGGTCTGCGCGCGGATATCGCCTTCGGCCGACAACGTGCCTGCTACGAACACCAGACCATCGGCGCGCACTGCGGAGCTGAACGGGAGATTGGACATAGGACCTGGGATTGTCTGACGGCCTTGCGTGAATACCGCCGCGTCGAGCGCCGTCAGAGCCAGCAACAGAGCACAAGACACACCGCGCACGGGCTACCTCCAGAGATGACGCTCGTTCGTGACGAACGTTCGCGGCGTGACTTTATCACGAGGTGTTAAACTCATACCTGTTTTTGCCTTTTGCCTTCTGCCTTTTGCTTTCGACATGGGTCTACGCAAAACCACCTTTCCAAAAATTCGACGTCGTAAATCGAAATTGCACGGCTTTGGCGTTTTCGCTCTCGAGCCCATCAACAAGAACAAGCGCATCATCGATTACGCCGGTGAGCTCATCACGAACAAACAAAGTGAGAGGCGCGAAGAGCGTTACCTCCGCAACGGCTGTATCTGGGTCTTCCGCGTCAACCGGGCCTGGAGCCGCGATGCCAATATCAACGGCAATGTCGCACGCTTCATCAACCATGCCTGCAAGCCAAACTGCTGGGTGGACGTCGTGGACAAGACCATCTGGATTCGCGCTGCACGTAATATCGAGGCGGGGGAAGAGCTGACCTACGACTACAACACCGAGGGCGACAAGACAATCCCGTGCCGATGTCGTCCGGGCTGCAAGACCAAGCTGTGAAGGCTGGTGCGCGTGCGGCTGCTTGGGCGCTCCTCGGCGGCATCGTTGCCGTCGCCGGTGGGGGAGTCGGGCCAACCTTCGCACGCGCGCAAGCGGGGCCGGCCTACTTACTGCAGTCGCTGCAGAACCCGGCTGACCGGCAGGAGGAACGCGCCAACGTGCTTGACACGCCAGTGCTCCCGGGTTCGGTGATCAAGGCGCTGACGCTGGTGGCGGCGCTGGAAAGTCAGGTCATTGAAGCCGATACCGCCCGCATGTGCCGGAGGGTCGTGAACATCGACGGCCGCCGCTATGTATGTTCGCATCCTGACCTCAAGCGTCCTCTGTCACCGGCAGAAGCGCTGGCACATTCATGCAACGACTTTTTCGTTTCGCTCGCGCCTCGACTCCCACGAGCAGCGCTGAACAGCGTGCGCGGACGGCTCGGGCTGCCGCCCATTCCTGACACCGCGAATTTGCCCGCGTCTTTCGTCGGGCTCGACGGTCCCCGCATCACTCCGCGCGCGCTCCTCGACGCCATCTCTCGACTGGTCGGAGCCGATGAGCGTCGACCGATCGCGATCTCTGATGGCGCACGTCGCGTGCTCCTGGAGGGGTTGCGAGGCGCTAGTCAGTACGGCTCGGCCAAAGTGCTGGGTGGGCGTGGCACTGCATCGTTAGCCAAGACCGGCACGGCGCCCATGCCGGGTGGCGCGTGGATGGGCCTGGTGGTCGCGCTGGAGCCCGCCGACAAACCAACCCGCGGGATTGTGGTTGTCGCTCCTGGTGCGGCGGGTGTGGACGCCGCGGCCATCGCGGCAGACCTGTTGTCGAGGAGCGGCCGGCCTTCAGCGACCGCAGAAGCCCAGCCGCGCCAGGCGCCGGCGCTGCAGACCATTCGTATCGGCACGACCGCCAACGGGCGAGTGCTGCAGCTCGATGTCGAAGAGTACATTGCCCGGGTCGTAGCGGCGGAAGGCGAGGCCACCGCTCGCGATGCGGCGCAACAGGCGCTGGCCATCGCGGCCCGTACATTCGCGCTTGCCAATCTTCAGCGACACCGCCGCGAGAACTACGACCTCTGCGACACGACACATTGCCAGGTCATGCGGCCTTCGACGGCCGCCACGCGACGCGCCGCACAGGCCACCGCCGGGCGTGTGCTCGTTCATCAAGGTCAGCCTGCGAGCATCTTCTACTCCGCCTCTTGTGGAGGCCATTCGGAATTGGCATCTCAGGTGTGGCCGGGCGCAGTCGACTACGCGGCGACCTCGCAACGCGACGATGCGTGTCGCGACGAGCCACGGTGGGTGAGCGAGCTTCGCGCGGACGACATCGAGCGCGCTCTTCGTGCGGCCGGGCATCGAGGCGCCCGCCTGCGCAACCTGCGCATCGTCGAACGAAACGCGTCGAACCGCGTGACCAAACTGCGCGCCGACGGATTCACGCCCGCAGAAATCTCAGGTCATGACTTTCGAACGGCCGTCGGGCGTGTTGCCGGCTGGCAGCGCATGAAGAGCACGGCGTTCGACCTCCGTCGCACCAGCGCGGGGTTTCAGTTCACCGGCCAGGGCTTTGGTCATGGGGTCGGTCTCTGTGTCATTGGCGCAGGGCAGCGGGCCATCGCGGGATCGAGCGCCAACGACATCCTCAAGTTTTATTTTCCGAACCTGCGAATCGAGACCTACGGCGGCGTTTCGCGACTCACTGGCACGCCAGGTCCTACCGTCGTTCCGACTCCCGCACGACCAAGCGACCCGAGGCCTGCCGACGTGTTGATCGCGCTGCCCGCCGCCGAAGAAAGCGATCGCCAGCTCGTCGTCCAGTTAATCCGATCCGCGCGCGATCAGATTGCGGCGAAGGCGATGGTGGCAGCGCCCTCGTCCATTCGCGTGATGGTGCATCCAAACGTGGAGGCCTTTGGTCGCGCGACTGGGCAGCCGTGGTGGGTGTCGGGCGCGACCGACGGGCCGAACATCGACCTGCTTCCGGTGACGATGCTCAGGCAGCAGGGTCAGCTCGAACGCACCATCCGACACGAGGTGGCGCATGTGCTGCTTGACGGCTCACTCAATGCACGTCCGCTCTGGGTTCGCGAAGGCGCTGCTTTGTATTTTTCCGAGGCAGCCGCGTCGACGACCGGCTCGCTGATTGTGCCCGGATTGCCGGGTCGCACCACGTGCCCGGCGGATGCCGAATTTCTTCGTCCGCTTTCGGCGGGCGTGCACCGAAGTGCGTATGCAAGGGCAGAGGCGTGCTTCAGACGGGCGATCGCCGGCGGGAAACGCTGGCAGGAGGTGCGGTAAAGGCGATGCGGTGAAGTTGCAAGTTACAGGTTACGAGTTCAAGTGTGACTCTTGGAGAATCGCGCTCCTCGCGCTGTCGCACTGAGCCGCGGATAAAGCGCGGGCAATGCGGGCCGCAGATAACGCAGATGCGACAGATCTTTGAGTTCATGACGGAGAATTCGGTAATCTGCCGCAAGAACTTTGAACTTGGAACTACCGCTACGATGGCCCCCTGAGAATGCTCTCCAACTCGTCCTGATGCGCCGCATGGGTCATTGCGTCACTGCGCGAGATGATGCTGGCCTTGACCAGTCGCCCTAGCGACTCTTCGAGCGTCAGCGACCCTTGTTTGCGCGTCAAGGACATCTCCTGGTGCAGATGCTGCAAGGCATTCTTGCGAATGTGTTGACGCGCACCGTAGCTGACCATCAGCAATTCCGCGGCAGGCGTGCGGCCGCCACTGTGTCTGGCAATCAGGGTTTGCGTCATCACCGCTGACAGCGCCAACGAGAGTTCCTGTCGAATCGTGTTCTGGCGTTCGTTGGGGAAGGAATCGCACAATCGCGCAATTGTCGACGCGATATCTGTCGTATGCAGGCTGCTGAAGACCAGATGTCCGGTCTCGGCGGCGCTCAGCGCGATGCGCATCGACTCGTGATCCCGCATCTCACCGATGACCAGGACGTCCGGCGCTTGCCGGACGGCGCTTCTGAGCGCGGTGGGGAAATCAGGCGCGTCGGATCCGATCTCGACTTGCTCGATGATGCAGCGGTCGTGCAGGTGTTCGTACTCGATAGGATCTTCGACGGTGATGATGTGGCGGGCATCGCGGCGGTTGATGTCATCCACGAGTGCCGCCAGCGTTGTCGTCTTGCCGGCGCCGGTCGCGCCGCCAATCAGGACAAGGCCGCGAGGGAGCGTGGAGAGCGCCTCCACCTCCGGCGGCAGGCCGAGCTCCGCAAGCTTCGGGACACGCGCCGGCAGCACGCGAATGGCCGCGGCGCCGCGCCCGCGCTCGCGGTGCAGGTTGACGCGGAACCGTCCAAGGCCCGGCAGACGAAGTGATGCGTCAGCGATGCCAGCCAAATGGAATTGCTTGCGGGCGTGCGGCGGCAGCAGTGGGACGACTGCCTCCTCGACGTCAACGCCGTCGAGCACCGGGCCATCCAGTCGGGCGATGACGCCATTGACGCGGACGCCGGGCGGACTTCCCGCGACGAGCAGCAGGTCGCTGCCATGTCGAGCGATGACGTCCGTCAAGAGCGACTCCACGCTCAGTGCCCCCTCACCGGTTCGGGACCCGCTCGAGGCGTTGAGCTCGGTGATCAGAGCGTCGATGTCTTCACTCACGTTCTGCACCTGTCGGCGATCCCGGAGCACGGGACCTTGCCGTCGCCACCGTGAGCCGCACGACTAGCGCACACCCAACCAACGCCACTAGTGCACCCGCAACAAGACGCAACCCGGCCGCGGCCGGCTGCACCCACGTCGCCGGCAGCGCCGGGCGCCACCCCGTCAACCTCGATGGCAGCGCGACGAGCAGAAAAACCACGAGCGACGCCACGACCAACGTTCTCCAGTGCCATGCGTGGCGAATCCAGCCCGTGCCGGTCAGTGCGCGTCGGCCGTCTTGCAAGAGCGTAGCGAGCAGGCAGAGCGCAGCAATCGGCACGGCAACCCAGCGGATCCAGCGACTGACCCACAGCTCTACTCTGAACACCGGCGTTACATCCCCCCATCCGAACCGCGCGATGAACCATGCGCTGATTTCACCATTGTGCCGCTCGACCCAGGCATCGGCCTGGGCCACGGCCATCCACGCGATCACAACCGGAATCGCCGAGACAATGAACCAGGGAATACCCCTGAGGGCAGTCCGCACCGCCTGACGCCAGGCGTTGCCCAGCGCAAGCAGTATGGCCCCGTTCACCGTGAGTGCTGCCGTGGCGAGGATGATGAGCACGAGTGCGGCCGACGACGATAACGTCAACGCGTTTGATTCGGGTGTGTTGAGAAACAGCCAATACAGTCCTGCGCTCACCGATCCGCCGAGTGCCAGCCAGCCAGCGACTTCGAACGTCGCGCGGCTCATCGTGCACCCACTGCGGGAGTGGCCACGATCACCGTTTGCGGTTCCGATGAGGCGGCGACGTCCGGGACATACATCGGCGCGATTTGTGCGGGCACGGCCCTGAACTCTCCGGACGAAATCGCCTTCACGAGATAGATGAACTCGTAGCGCCCCTGGTCGAACTGCTCCTGGAAAAACATGGTCTTGTTGTCGCGGTACTCGACCTGTGATCCCCACCACCAACGGTTTGCGCGCTCCATCGGGTAGGCCGTCGTGTCCTGAATCGCTTCGACGCCGGCAGGCAGCGGATCTTCGATCATCAGATAACGCCAGTCCTTCGAGCCGGCCACCGTCAGGCGGACCGTCAGCACGTCGCCGGGATTCAGACGTCCATCGAACGGATGTTCGCGATAGGCGATCCCCTCACGTTGACGGACCGGAAGAAGGCGGGCGTACTGTCGGGTAATTGCCAGCTGCCGGCTTCCGCTCCGCGACTGCGCGCCCTGGGTGTCGTAGAAAATGGCCCGCGCAGACCAGTAGAGCGTGCCGCCGCTTTTCTTGACGAGCCGTACCGTGTTGACACCCTCACGGGCGGGTACGGTGACGATGATGGGGTCAGGCGCTGTGAACGATTCGGCCGCGAACGCCTGCGTTCGTACCAAAGTGTCGTTGACATACACGTCGACCGAAAAGGCCTGTGGCGTTTCGTGCCGCGCCTGCATGACCTCCAGAAGTCCATAAAGCGCCATCGCGGTTTGCTTCGTGGACCACCAATACCCACCTCGGCGATTGAGCATCAGCCAGCGGACACCGCGATCGATCAATGCGTTGCCGGGATCGCGACGGGCCAACGCGTGGAGGGCCGTTGCGGTGGCCTCGATGTTCGTTTCCACGACGTCGAACAGGAGTGAATCGCGCTCCGAGATCCACCACGAGAGTTCCCCCGTGGTTTGCGCTTCGGACACGAGCGCTTGTGCCAACTCGTTCCCGCGCGGATCCTTGAGGTCGTCGAGTATCAGTAGCAGGAGCGCGCGGCCGTAAGCGGACATGCGGCCGCGGACTTCCCAGAGCTCGTTGACGCGTCCCGTGTGGTTGGCCTCCGGCGACGCCCTACCCAGTGCATATACGACGTAGGCTTTGAGGTCGGGCTCGGCGCGCGGATATTCCGCGTACATCGACTCGAGTGCGCGGACACCGTTGTCCAACCTGTACTGCTCGACCGGATACCCTGCGCGCTTCGCCTCGGCCATGCCGTAGAGCGCGTACGCCGTCATGAATGGATGATTCTCGTCGGTCTTCCACCATCCCCATCCCCCGTTGTCATGCTGCAAATCACCGAGCCGGCGCAGGCCGTCGCCAACCTGGCGATCGAGCGCCGACAGACGTTCGGTGGAGGCGAGCTTCAACTGTGCGAGCGCACGCGTGACCATCAGGTTCGGCACAAAACTGGAGAGCGTCTGCTCCGTGCATCCGTACGGGTAAGTCGTGAGGAAGTCCAGCGCCCCGAGAAGCGAGCCAGCCATTGTGGGTGCCAGCGAAACCGACACCGTACGCGAGGCTGGGTTCGCCGAGGCAGGGATGGTGACCTCGGTCGTCTGGTCGGCCGTGCCGCCCAACGATCCGCTCGATCCCGCTTCGCGCCGCAGACCGTACGGCAGCACGGGAATGGGCAATTCCACCGCGTCGCTATCGGCGTCGGTGCGTGCTGTGGCCGTCACCGTCGCGGTACCGACCGTCGAGGCACTGAAGCGCCAATCGTCGCGCCGCTCGCCACCACTGGCAAGAACACCGCCGGCTGAAACAGGCGCAGTTCCTGCACTCACATCTGCATCCAGGCCGTTCGCTGCGAACGACACGCTCGTCTCTTTCGCGTCCTTCAGATAGTTGTGGGCGATTGTGGGCAGCACCACGCGGTCACCTTCGGTGAGGAAGCGCGGGGTGATCACACGAACGATGAGATCCTTGGTCGTTGTCGTCCGCGCGATGGCCGCGCCGGCGCGCGTGTCCTTGGTGACGGCTCGTGCGGTCAGACGCCACGTCGTCAACGCGTCGGGATACTTGATTGAAACCTTGGCCTCTCCGCGCGCATCGGTGACGAGGTCGCTCAGCCAATAAATCGCATCGGGAAAGTCCTTGCGCACCTGTGGCTGGACCTGTTTGTCGCCTTTGAAGTCTGCGAGCGTAAACGGCCGCCGGCGTCGTCCGGCAAGCTGAAGCCGGTCGGCGCCCGAGAATCCCGTGAAGTAGTAGTCCCGCGAAAACGTGGTACCGACCCGGCTGTATTCGCGACGATAAAAGAAGCGAACGGGATCCGGAGTCTCGTCCGGGCGAATCGCGTACACCGCTTCGTCAATCACACCCAGGCTGACTTGCGCGCTGACCGGTGCTCCAGCGGCATCTGTGACCTGGAGCGTGAACACTCCGGGCTCTTGAGGTTTCGCCGTTGGACGGTCTGCTGTCACCGTTATTTGTAGCGCTCGATCGGTCGCGGGGACTGACATGCGACGTTCCGCACGATACAACCGCCCATCTCGCATGAACGCGACGTGGACGTAGATGTCGCCGATGTCCCCGGCATCAATCGGTACCTCAATCACGTCAGTGGCGGCTGGGCGCATGAGGCGATGCCACGTGACGTGCTGTCCTTCCTTGGTCACGAGGATTGGCCCCGACACAGGATCTCCGCGGACAACCAGGCGGGCCGTCTCTCCGGAAGCGTACGAACGTTTATCGGCAATCAGCTCGAGGTAGCGTTCGCCGTCGTCAGAAACTGCTTCCGCTGCGCCCGGAACCCAGAGCCACGTGGCGTCGGTGATCTCGCGGTCGTTCGCGTTCGCGATCGCCCGAATTCGATACGCCCCCGGCCGCGACGGCAGCGTCAGAGAGGCAGCTGCGGACCCGTCGGCGCCGGTTGTGATCGCGACGCGGCCAACCTCCTCTGCGGTGGGCTCGCCGAAATAGCCCGATGGATAGGTCAGGCGTTCGAGGACGAGCGTGGCTGAGATTCCGGCTTGCGGATTGCCGGCATAGTCCACGGCACGCACGCTGGCTTGCAGCGTTTGTGAGGGCCGAAAGACGTAACCGGCAGCGCGTGCTGAAAGCAGGAAGGGGCCGTAGGTGGCATGCACCACGGTGTTGCCAGTGACTTCACGGCTGCTTGCATCGGCAACTTGGGCTTCGATCCGCAAGCTGAAATCGCGGCCGTTTTCATCAAGCGGCACGGGGACGCGGATCTCGCCGCGGCCCTCACCATCGAGTCGCAGCTCGCCTTCGACATTTTGATCCCCGCCGTACCAATAGTCGCCGCCTTCCTCACCTTCGGCATCTTCGTTCCAGCGGAAGGGCGAATAATACGGCTGCTGATTGACCACGTAGCGAACGCGCGCATTCGCGACGGGTTGTCCAAAGTAGTAGCGCGCCTGAACGGCGGTGACGGCCTCGCCCCCCTGCAGGACGAAGCGAGCGACGGGCGTCAACACGACTTCGAACTCGGGCCGCCGATACTCTTGAACCTCGAACGCTCCCTGCGCTTGATGATCGCCTGCCGCGATGCGAATGCTGTATGAGCCTAGAGCTGCCGACATCGGCATCGGAAACGAGGCCTTGAGCGCGCCGAAATCGTCAACGGTCAACGGCTGGCGAAAGATGACCTTGTCGTTGGCATCGCTCACGCTGATCTCGGCGTTTGGCCGATCGAAGGCGAGTAGGGCGTCGTGTTCGCGCCAGCGCAGCACCGCTTTCACGTGAACCGTGTGGCCTGGACGATAGATCGGCTTGTCCGTGTAGACGTATCCGACGATCTGCCGCTGCGGCTGACTCGTGAACCATCCGCCCGGGTCGGTCGCCGCGACCTGATCGCCGCATCGCGCGACGCCTACGACGTTTTCAGACTTCGCTTCGGGCAAGGCGATCACGAGCACACCGTCGGCCCCAGTCTGACCACTCCCGGCAGGGTTCTGATCGGCCATCACCTGCACGTCACAGCCCGGTCTTGGCTCGCCCGTAAAGCGATCTGCGGCAAACATCAGGAGCTGTCCTGGCGCCACTTTCGTGACCAGACCAATATCCGAGACGATCACGATCGTGTACGCGCGCAAGAGTCCCGACACAGCCTCCACCAGAAACACGCCTGGCTGCTTGACGTCCAGTGGGACACGCCGGTATTCAGGATCGCGGTAATCCGGCAGCAGCTCACGCCAGGCCGTCACGAGTTGATCGGGATTGAGCAATGGCACTTGGGCAAACGATGTGTGATTCAGGACGACGCGCTGCGCAATCTGCTCGCGATCGCGTGACCGGCGGCGATTGCCCCGATAATCGACGCTCACCTGATCGCGGAAGAACGTGCGAATCTCGCGACGCTGCGCAGCCTTCCAGTCGGCTAATCGCTCGATCCAGCTTCGCTCCTGTGGCACCGGATGTTCCTCGCTCCCCAGTTGATGCGGATCGCGCAAACCCGCGAAGAACTTGAACGGATCGCGCACGCGGTACACGCGGAAGTCGAGCTGTGTGATGTGCCGGAACGTCAGATTGAACGACGCGTTGTCACGCGTGGTGAACACCTCGCTGCTCGACAGCGTGAACGCTGGCGTCGCAGGCTCAGTCTCCGAGGGCTGTGCGTCAGTCTGCGCCCACGCCGTCTCGGCGGCGAGCACTACCGCCAAAGCAACAGCCAGGGCACGCGAGCCCACGCTCATAAAGCCGCCAAGCGGAAGACACCCACGAAATGTCGATTGGCCGTGAGCGGCCGCCATCGAGCGGACGGATGTTGCTCGAGATCGCGGAGCTGCACCTTGCGGACCTCGCCAGGTCCGTCGTCAGTTGGTCCTGTGTGGTACACGACCCAATCGGCGTGCTCGCGATCGAAAAGCGATCGACCGACGAAGACCATCAGGTGATCTGGCTGGCGTTGCGCGGGCTGACGGAAGTACAGCAGATCGCCAGGCTCGAGTGCATTGGTGTCGCGACTGATGCGCTGGGCATTGAGTCTTACGAGCGTCCGCGCGTCCACAAACTCGCCATAACGCGTGGGCGCGCCGGCAGATACTCGGAAAAGCGGCCACCCATTCGCATCAGGTTTGGGCGCGGAGCGCACGTCGGGAAAGGGGGGCGCGAAAGGCAGCGACACCCGTCGCGCCCATTCCGAGGTATGCGCTCGCAGCGCTTCGCGGAACGCAAAGCGTATCAGCGCCGCGCAATCGGTGACTTCTGGTGCGCGCCGCTCGAACTGGGCGTCGGCGAGAAAAACAAACCAGGATCGGAAAGCGGCCCGGTCGGAAGCATCGGCCAGACGCATTTGCGCGCGCGCGGGCAACGACGCCAAGCCAAGCGCGACCACCAGACACGCAACGCGAATCGGAAGAGGCATGGTCACTATGTGGTGGGCAACCACACTAACATGCCCGCAAGACGCTCGCCGTCTTGCAGCTGGCGCAGGTCACCGCGATGACGCGCGATCAGCTCTTGTGCGATGGGAAGATCGAGCCCCACTCCTCCGCGCGTGGTGTCGAGGGTGCGCTCGGCCGGCGCCCCGGACGATGAGCCCGCGGCGATTGTCATCACGATTCCGGCAATGCCATCACGCTCCTGTTGCTGGCATGCAATTGTCACAGTAGCTTCCCGCGCCTGTGCGCGGGCGACGGCAGCGACGAGCGTCGCGAGGGCCCCACCGAGGAGCACAGCGTCTGCGGCGATCATCGCGGTTGGCATGTCGCCGATCTCGAGGCGCACGGCAGGGTCCTTGGGAAATTCGAGGCCGTCGATCGCCCCACTCACAAGGTCCTTCAACGAGATGAACTTGATGTTGAACGGCGTTTCATCTCGCTGCAGCTGCGCCAGCATGCTTGTTTGTGTCAGCAGGTCCAGCGCGCGATTGCTCGCCTTGAGCGCCGCCGATACCGCCTGACGATGTTGATCGGACAGCTCGGGGCCCGTTTGCTCGAGGAGACGCAAATATCCGCGGATTACGCCCAGTGGCCCTCTCAGCTCATGGGAGAGCAGCGATAGAACACGTGCCGTCTGGTCGGGCGTCATGACCGTGCCTAAAGTATCGTACGACGACGTGCCGCCTCTCGTATCGATCGTCATTCCCGTTCGCGACGACGCTGTTTCCCTGATCAGCCTGCTCGCTCAATTGGAGGGCGGGACTTTAGTCGCCCCACCTGGAGAGGTTGAAATCATCGTCTCGACGGCTGGCGATGACGATCCGGCGATCGCCGCCCTGTCTCGCCAGCGATCTGACCTCATCTGGGTGACCGGACCGGCCGGTCGGGCAACGCAGCTCAACGCGGGCGCCGCACGCGCAACTGGAGAATGGCTGTGGTTCGTCCACGCCGACAGCACCGTTCCGGCCGGCTGGCTCGATGCCTTCCGGAACCTCGATGCGACCGGCGACCGGCGACCGGCAACCGATGACCGGCAACCGGTGATCGGCGACCGGCGACCGGAGACCCGCGACCGAGTTGTCGGCGGTAGTTTCAGGTTCGCTCTGAGCTCGCCCGCCTGGCAGGCCCGCGTGATCGAGCGGGGGGTTGCGGGTCGAGTGCGGTGGTTGAACCTTCCTTACGGTGACCAGGGCATATTCATCAGGCGTTCGGTGTTCTTTTCTATGAATGGCTTTGCAGAAATGCCCATCCTGGAAGACGTCGAGCTGATGGGCCGGCTGAAGCATCTGGGCCGGCTCCGGCATCTAACGATTAACCTCACGACCTCCGCGCGACGTTGGGAGCGCGAGGGGTGGTGGCGCCGAAGTGCGGGAAACCTAATGATTTTGGGCCTGTACTGGCTCGGGGTTTCGCCCAACCGGCTCGCGGGGCGGTATTATCGAAGAAAAGCGGAAAGAGCGGAATGCTGATCAAGAAACCGGCGGACATTCGGAGCTCTGAGGTCACGCCGAAATCGCTGTACTTGCGACGGCGGGAGTTCATTCAGGGCATCGGCACGGCGGCCGTGGCCACGGCGGCGTCGGCAGCAGTTGGGTCGGCCCTCATTGCCGAGCCGGCGGCGGCGCAGAACCCGAACGCTTACAAGTTTCCGAGCCTGAAAAAGGGCAGCCCGTTCGACACGGACGAAGAGATCAACTCGTACAAGGACATCACCACTTACAACAACTTTTACGAATTCGGCCTCGACAAGGCGGATCCGGCCCGCTACGCGCACACGCTGAGGCCGACGCCCTGGTCCATCGTCGTCGAAGGTCACTGCGCGAAGCCCGGCAAGTACGACGTCCGTGACGTGGTCAGTTGGTTCCCGCTCGAGGAGCGCATTTACCGTATGCGGTGCGTCGAAGCGTGGTCAATCGTCGTTCCGTGGGTCGGCTTCCCGCTGGCGAGCCTGGTCAAGCGATTCGAGCCGACGTCACGCGCCAAGTTCGTCGAGTTCAAAACGCTCGTGGATATGCAGCAAATGCCCGGACAGACGGAGCCCAACTTGCAATGGCCGTACACAGAGGGCTTGCGCATGGACGAAGCGCTGCATCCGCTGACCATCATGGCCGTGGGCCTCTACGGCGAAGTCCTGCCCAATCAGAACGGCGCACCCATTCGCCTCGTCGTGCCGTGGAAGTACGGCTTCAAGGGCATCAAGTCGATCGTCCGTATGCGATTTGTCGAGAACGCGCCGCTCAACACGTGGCAGCAGACCCGCGCGAGCGAGTACGGCTTCTACGCCAACGTGAATCCCGACGTCGACCACCCGCGCTGGAGCCAGAAGACCGAACGACGGCTAGGCGAACTGTTCCGCCGCAAGACGCTGCCATTCAACGGCTACGGTGATCACGTCGCGTCACTGTATAGCGGCATGGATCTGAGCAAGTTTTACTGAGCCATTAGGGAAAACTGCAGGCCACGAAGGGCACAAAGTCACGAAGATGGGTTCCTTCGTGTGCTTCGTGTCTTCGTGGCTTGTTTTTTGGTCTGGTGTTCGGGGCAGCATGACGCAGATGCAACTGATTCGGCGGGTAGTGAAACCTGCGGTATTCATCGCCGCCCTTGGTCCCCTCGCCTGGCTTGTCTATAACGCGTGGCTGGGCGAGCTCGGCGCCAATCCGATCGAGACCATTACAAACACAACGGGCATCTGGACTCTACGCTTCATTGTCATCACGATCGCCATTACCCCGGTCCGCTGGCTCACGAAGTGGAATCTGATTATCAATTTCCGGCGGATGCTCGGCCTCTTCGCGTTCTTTTACGGCTCCATCCATTTCATGATCTACTTCGTCCTCGACCGCTCGTTGATGTTCGACGGGCTTTGGGAAGACATCGTCAAGCGTCCCTACATCACGATGGGGTTCACCGGGTTTGTCCTGATGATCCCGCTGGCGCTGACATCGACCAAAGGATGGATTCGACGTCTCGGCGGGCAACGTTGGAACCTGCTGCACAAGCTCGTGTACTTCACCGCCATCCTTGGCGTGATTCACTACTGGTGGAAGGTCAAGCTCGACATCACTGATCCGATGTTCTACGCGGCCATGGTTGGCGTGCTTCTCGGCGCGCGGTTCGTCCGCTCGTTGACGAAACGTCAGGCGAGCCGCGCCACGCGGCCAGCGCCGGCGCGCACGTGACCCGGTCCACCGACGAAGAGTTCCCGGCTCCTTCGTCGCAGCACGTCCGCGCGATTGTCGTGCTCGCACGCGCGCCGTCAGTGCCTGGAAAGACCAGACTGACCGCGAATCTCCGCGACGATGATGCGCGCGCCCTGCGCGAAGCGCTCCTTCTCGACACATTGGAAATAGTGCGGTCTGTCAACGTGCCGGTGACCCTCGCTTATACGCCTGACAACGCACGCGCCGAAATGGAGGCGTTTGTCGGCCGGCGACCGTTGGCCTCTTTGCGCCCACAGCGTGGCGACGACCTCGGTGCCCGTATGCACTGCGCCCTCACCGACGCCTTTGTTGCGGGAGCCACACAAGTCCTCCTCATTGGCTCTGATCTGCCGACACTTCCATCTACGCATCTTGACGATGCGTTCGGCGTACTCGAATCGGGCATCGATTGTGTGTTTGGGCCAGCAGACGATGGCGGGTATTACCTAATTGGAGTGCGGCGGGGTGTCGACCTGTCTCGCATCGTGACAGGCGTTCGGTGGGGCACGCCTCGTGTTCTCGAGGAAACACTCTCGGCCGCCCGCGCGGTGGGAGTCACAACAAAGCTCGTCAATGGGTGGTTTGATGTCGATTTACCGGAAGATCTGCGTCGGGTCGCCAGCGACGCGCGGCTTGCCGAAAAAAGACGGGAATTCTACCGCCGGTTCCTTCGCTAAACCCTTCGAGGATCATTTATGCTCGTCGCGGTCCTCCTCCCCAGGTGAGGCCAAGGGGGAAGCATGAATCGAACGCTTCTATGGAGTGTCGCTGTTGTCGCCGTGGCTCTGGTCGGATCACTCGCCACGGTCCAGGGACAGCGAGGACAGCAACAGGACCTGCCCTTTCACCTCGCGGGTCAGGAATGGGCCAGCAAGCATTTATTCATCGAATCTGGTGCTCGCTGCGCCACACGCCAGGTTGGTCCTGACGAAGAAAGGGAGATCGATCAGCAGATCAGAGATTTCCTGAGGCGACGTGCCGCCGGCGATCCCGCGGCAAACGTGACGGGGGGCGTGATTAACGTCTATTTCCACGTGATTCGTGGAGGGACCGGCATTGCAAACGGCGACATTCCGGATTCGATGATCACGGCCCAGATCGCTGTGCTGAACAACGCCTTCGGTAGCACTGGTTGGACCTTCACTCTCGTTGCAATCGACAGAACGACAAATGCGACGTGGTTCACGATGGGACTCGGAACCGCAGCAGAGCGGCAGGCGAAGACCGCGCTGCGTCAGGGTACCGCCGACGATCTGAACATCTACTCAGCCAATCCCGGCCGTGGGTTACTTGGGTGGGCCACGTTCCCACAAAGCTATGCCGCGGACCCTAAGGACGACGGGATAGTGGTTCTCTTTTCATCTCTGCCTGGCGGATCGGCCGCTCCGTACAACGAGGGCGACACGGCCACGCACGAAGTCGGGCACTGGATGGGACTCTTCCATACCTTCCAGGGCGGCTGTTCGAAGAAGGGTGGCGATCTGATCTCGGATACTCCAAGCGAGCGGTCACCGGCATTCGGATGCCCGACCGGCCGCGATACGTGCCGCCCGCGTCCTGGTCTTGATCCGATCGAGAACTTCATGGACTACACCGACGACTCGTGCATGTTCGAGTTCACCGATGGTCAGGATGCCCGGATGGACGCGCAATTCACGACGTATCGATTAGGAAAATAAACGCGATTCTCTGGGTTGCGTTGCCCGGTCGTTGTGGCTGGCGGTGTCGTCGCTCGCACCCCGTGCTTGTACGTGCGTGTTTTGACATCGATCTGCTCTGCGATTTTGTGTAGTGTGACAGTTCCAGTCCGAAGCTCGACCATTATCATTTATCCTTTTTGGCGGTCACGCCGGTGGGTGACTTCAAGGAGGATTCATGAATCGCTCGAACCCGCTTGCCTGGTGTGTGTTTGGTGCCGCCGCTCTCAGTTTGAGCGGATCAATGGCGCTCGCCGGCGGGCAGCAAGACACGAACTTTCGATTGAACGGCAAGGATTGGGCCAGCAAAGAAGCATTTATCGAGTCGGGCGCGCGGTGTGCCACACGCCACGTTGGCCCCGATGAAGAAAAAGAGATCGATCGTCAGGTCGCGGAGTTCCTGAAACGTCGCGCCGAGGGAGATCCCTTTGCGTCGGCCACTGGTGGCACCGTAAATGTGTACTTTCACGTGATCACCAATACCTCTGGCGCTGGCAACATATTGGACCAGATGATCAACCAGCAGATCAGCGTGCTGAACGCGGCGTTCGCGCCGTCCGGCTGGAGCTTCAATCTTGCCAGTGTCGACCGAACAGCGAATAACTCGTGGTATGGAATGGGACTTGGCACTGCCGCCGAGCAGCAGGCGAAGAACGCGCTACGTCAGGGCTCGGCCGACGATTTGAACATCTACTCAGCGAATCCAGGTGGTGGCTTGCTCGGGTGGGCGACGTTCCCGCAAAACTACGCGTCGAACCCGAAGAACGACGGCGTCGTCGTTCTGCACTCGTCGCTGCCCGGTGGATCCGCCGCGCCCTACAACCTTGGCGATACGGCAACTCACGAAGTCGGGCACTGGATGGGACTCTTCCACACCTTCCAGGGCGGCTGCGCGAAGAAGGGTGGCGATCTGGTGGACGATACGCCGAGCGAGCGGTCAGCGGCGTTCGGATGTCCCGTGGGCCGAGACACCTGCCGCGGCGGCGGTCTCGATCCCATCAGAAACTTCATGGACTACACCGACGATGCGTGCATGAACACGTTCTCGGGTGGTCAGGACGGCCGGATGGACGCGCAGTTCACGACATATCGATTCGGGAAATAACCTCAGTCTTTCGACGGCGGCTGCCAGTCGATGATCGGCTGGCGGCCATCGTCGCACACCCAGGCCGTCGCGCGCATCCTGTCCCGTAAGGTCCCTTTCCTGCTTTCGATGCGTGACCAATCGCTCGCTTGAAAAGGCTTCGCGTGGAGCAGGAACCATTGGCGTGCGTCATCCGTGCGCGGGTGTTTCAGGGTGACGACTTCAATCGTGTCTTCGTCGGTGGCGATGGTCAAGGATGATTGACCCAGGGCCCGCGACCATCGCGACACGCGGCCGGTGTAGGCGGTCAGGTTATCGCGGGCGCATTCAACGCTCGGAGGTGGTGCGATCCGCGCCGATTGCCGGGCCTGGATGCTGAGCAAATTGAGGGCGATGACGATCCAAATGGCCATGAGCGATCGTGCCACAAATAGCTGCAGCGGTTTGAGGGGCGGATAGCGCGTGGTATAATTCGTTTCTTCTGTGTCGCGGGGTGGAGCAGTCCGGTAGCTCGTTGGGCTCATAACCCAAAGGTCGGGGGTTCAAATCCCCCCCCCGCAACCAAAGACATCACAACGGGTTACAGCGATTTGCCGTAACCCGTTTTTTATTCCTATCTACGGTCTATCTAACGGAACGGTTTCGGACGGTCAAGCGGTCGGAGCAGGATTCGGCGAATGATGGCCGAGATGGTGGTTTGCTCCTCAGCGGCCCAGGCTTTCAACTTCGCCGCGTCGCGCACGGGCAGCCCGAACGTGATGACTGATCCCGGATCAGCACTGCGTGGCCGACCCAGTTTGCGCCGTGGGGTATCGTCGTCGCTGATACGAGACAGGATACCGCCAAGCGGCTGTTCGATTGTGAACTTCGCTGATCGGGCTCGCCCCGTTACAGTCGTTTGGCCTCATACACACCCGTCACTTCGAGGGGGCCAAGTCGTTTCGATATTTCCCCGTTGGTGCGACACTGTCGCATGGTTATCCAGGAAATGACGGCCCGAGAGTGCCGCGCCAAGCTCACCGGGAGAAATGTCGCTCGCCTGGCGTGCGCTTGGAACAACCAACCGTACGTTGTTCCCATTCATGTCGACTTCGAGGCCGACTATTTCTATAGCTACGCAATGCTCGGCCAAAAAATTGAGTGGATGCGACAGAACCCTTTGGTCTGTCTCGAGATCGACGCCCTCATCTCTCACGACCAATGGGAGACCATCCTCGTATTCGGCCAGTACCGAGGAGCTCCTGCCCACATCCGAGCATGAGGAATCGCGGAGAGTGGCTGAGCGCCTCTTTCAGAAGCATCCCATGTGGTGGGAGCCCAGCTCGGTTCCACTCGCTGCCCATCAACGGCGCACGTCGATTGTGTTCCGCATTCGCATCATCCGCGTGACGGGCCGACGGGCCGTGTCTGAGTCAATTCGGGATAATTGACCGCATCGGGTACGTACACTCGGAACGCATCAAGATTTCGTCGAGGGCGCCACGCGCCAGCCACTCCGCTTTAGCTTCCTCAGCCACGTCGCCCACAAGAAACAGCCATCTGCGCTCGCTGTCCAACAGCACCGACGCCTGGATTCGTCGTCCACATGAAGGACTTGGCGCGACGAGCCGACGGGGCATCGGCACGGCGCCCCCGCTTTCGTCTCCGACCCGCCATTCCTCCGGCCAATTCCTCGTATGAGCGTTGGCGCGCTCGTTTTGCGCCTATTGGTAGTGGAGGAACGCAACGCAATCTCTATTGAGAGGGCGGGCCTCCGACGCGTAAATCCGACTGGGGGTCAACACATGAGATACGTTGGAGTCAGATCGGGGGAGGGATTGTAACAACGGAGCGGATGGCGGTTCGGCATTAGCGTTCAAGGGCACGTACGAAGGCTTGGAAACCGTAGGGACGGTGTCGAGCGAGCACCATCTCGATGCGACAGGCAACGCCACCCATCTCGGTCGATTCACAGCGACGGCCGATTGGACGCTCGCTCCGACCGGCGGCTTCGGGACCAGCACATGGACGGCCGCCAACGGCGATGAATTTTCCACGAGTGTTACAAGACGCGCTGTTGTGGTGCCGCCCCCATCACCCTTACGAAAACCCACACCAGTTCCAGCGGCACCGGCCGATGTGCCAACGCGTCAGGCACCTTCATGGTTGTACAGACCCGCGGCCTCTCGATGCCTTACAACAATTCCGCCACGATCGACGGAACGATCAACCTGGGCCACGATCTCATTGGACCTTGCGTGCAGACGCGGTGGCGCGGGTGCTCCCGCTCCGCCAGGTCGGGTCACGGGACGCGCAAGCGGAGCGGATGTGCGGAGGCTCGCTATTGCAACCGGGCGTACTCCGCCTTTGCTTGCACCAGAATCGGAATGTCGGAGTCGGCGTCTTTCCAGAGGGTGAGAAAATCCCCGTACGCACGCTTTGCCTTGACCTTGTCCCCCGCGAGAGCGAATGTCCGACCTAATTGCAAGTGTGCCAGAACACCAATCGGATCCGGGCCGGCGATCCCGCGATGATCGAGGATCTTCTGAAACTCGGCGGCCGCGTCCGCATACCGTTGCGCGGCCGCGAAAGCCTCGCCGCGCACATAGGCTGAGTGCAGTCCACCCAGATAAAAATGATTGAAGTTGAGGCCGTTCACCGCCAGTTCATAGGGCAGAGCGATTTGTAACTGCTCCACGCTGTCCGTGGGCTTCTTCCGGTCCAGTGCGGATAGCCCGCGAAGAACCGGAACGTAAGTAAATGTGGCGAACGCTGAACTGCGCTTGAGTGTGTCCGTGGAAGCCGGCAAACCGGGCTTCACAGTCAACAGAGCCAAATCGTCCGGTCATCGACGTTCTGAAGACTGAGGAATTACGAGGACAAATGAAGATGGCCGTAAGGCTCGCCGACGTTTAGCAAACCGTCAGTGCCCACTCGGCGCGTCCAACATCACGCTGCAGGCCACCAAAGCTGCAGATAATGTTGGTTGCGGGCCCCCGCAATTCCCAAATCGACAAGTTCAATCGAATCCAAGGAGTTGGGACGGTGGGTTCGTTCGACCCCGATTTTGAACCCGCCAAGGCTCTCTCCGACCAAGCGCACTCGCCCGATGAGTTGCGCTGTGCTGTGCGTCCGCACGGTCACAGCCATTACCTTCCCTCGTCGACAGCCACAACGATCACGCGAACGCCCGGCGCAGCGATTCATTCCACGCGTGTGCGAATTGCCGCGACAGCGTGGTCTCGCCGAAGAAGTCGAAGCCGTGATAGGCACCGGGCACCACATGCAACTCCGTCGTCACGCCGGCACTCATGAGCCGTTGGGCGTACTCGACGTCCTCGGGTGCAAACAGGTCAATGCTCCCGACGCTGATGAACGCCGGCGGAAGCCCGGCGAGATTGGTGACGCGCGCGGGCACGGCGTTCGCCGGGACCGAGGCCGATCCGGCCGGGACGCCCAGCAGTGAGGTCCACCCGAAGCGGTTGTCGTCTGCTCGCCAAATGAACTGGCCGAACTGCTCGGGAAGCGTGCGCGTCGCGCCCGTGCGATCGTCGAGCATCGGATAGATCAACACCTGAAGGCAGATCGGGAACTCTCCGCGATCGCGGGCCGCGATTGCCAGCCCTGCCGCATGTCCCCCGCCAGCGCTTTCGCCCTTGATTGCAATCCGCTTCACGTCGATCCCGAGCTCCTTGGCGTTGGTGTGCATCCAGCGCAGCGCGGCGTAGTTGTCCTCGGCCGGCCGCTGCCGGTGATGATCAGCGCGAGAGCGTGCCCTGGGGCCCAGCCCGAACTGTTCACGATCTCCTGCACGGTGGCCGCGAGCTCCGGAGTACGCTGCGCCGCGCCGGCGGCGCCGCTGGTCCACGCCAGCGGCGTCCAGAGCACGCTCGACGCCGTTCGCGGCCGCGACGAGACGTCGTGCGACGTGGTCGTGAACGCGGGGGCATCGCCGGCCGCCTGGCCGGCGACGTGCAGCGAGGTCGCGGTCGCGGTGGCCTCGTCCGCCTCGAATTGGATCCAGGCGTGGAGGATGCGGGCGCCAGCCGGGACGGGAACGCTCCGGAAGCGCATCCCGACGGTCTGGGTGGACGAAGCCTGCACGAGCTCGAGGTCGTTGTTGTTCAGGTTGACCTTGCCCCTGGCGCTCTCCTCGGCGTCGTCGTTGCTCCCGGCAATTCGGATATCCGCGGTCGTCGTCCCGCCGGGGACGGTGCTCGACGTCGTCGTCGAGGTGGTGGTGGTGCTGCTGGGCGGCAGCGACGACGACGAGGTGGAGCTGGACGTGGTCGTCGAGCGGCTGGTGGAGGTGCTGGAGCTGGTGGAGCTGGACGAGGTCGTCGAGCGGCTGGTGGAGGTGCTGGAGCTGGTGGAGGTGGACGTCGTCGCCGACTGGCTCGTGGAGGTGCTGGAGCTGGTGGAGGTCGTCGACGATTGGCTCGTGGGCGTGCTGGAGGTGGTGGAGCTGGACGTGGTCGTCGAGCGGCTGGTCGACGTGCTGGAGGTGGTGGTGCTGGAGGTGGTCGCGGCCGAGCCGTACTCGACGTGCAGGAGCGGCGCGGATTGGGGAATGCCGTCGAAGGCGACCGCGACCCGCTTGCCCGTGCCGGTGACGATGATCGTGAGCGCGCTGCCGCTTCCCCAGCCGGCGCGCGAGACGACCTCCTGGACGATGGACGCCAGCTCCGGCGTCTGCTGCGGGCTGCCGAGCGTGGACCACTCCGGCGGGCTCCACGACACGGCTGCGGCCGTGCGCGGGCGCGACGACACGTCCTGCGCGGTGGCGCTGAACGGAGCAGTGTGGTCCGCTGCCTGCGCGCGCAGCGTGAGCGCGGTCGCGGTGTTGCCCGTCTCGTCGACCCGGAACTCGATCCAGGCCCGCGTGATCTGCGCGCCGCGCGGGATCGGCACCATCTGGAAGCGAATCCCGACGGTCTGGATGCTCGACTCCAGCACCAGCTCGAGGTCGGTGCTGGTGAGGTCGATGGCGCCGTTGGATGCCTCCTCGGCGTCGTCCAGGCTGCCGGCCACCCGGAGCTCGACCACGCTGACGCCGCCCGGCAGCGTGCTGCTGCTGGTGGTGGTCGTCGTCGTCATGGACGGCAGGCTGCTCGTGCTGGTGGTCGACGTGACGGTGCTGGAGCTGGTGGGCGGCGTGGTCGAGGAGGTCGTGCTCGACGTGGTGGACGTGGAGGTCGCCCGCGTGATCCGGACCCCGGCCCCGTTCGCGATCACGGCCACCTCGTCGGTCCAGTTCCGCTTCGAGCTGGTCGGGTTGTTCAGGTCGACGCCGGGGATCAGCGTCTGGCGCGCGCCGAAGGCGATCGCCGACGCCGGCGAGTCGCGGTACAGGATGCTCCCGCCGTCGGTCGAGCCCGTGTACACGACCCGCACCAGGTCGGCGGGCTCGTTCAGAAGCACGATCCCGCGCGTGCCGATGTCGTCGACCAGATGGAGGTCGTCCCACACCCCGTTCGGGCGCCGGACGAGGAGGGCGATCAGCGGGAAGCCGAGCGTGTCGTAGGAGGTCTTCACCGCCACGTAGAGGGTGCCGTCGGCGGCGACCTTTACGTTCATGTGGTCGTCCGCCATGCCGTTGCGCACCTGGAGCGCGGACTGCGCCGCCGGGACCTCGGGCGGGAGCCACATGTCGGCGTCCTCGCCGTCGACGTGCACCCGGAAGCCGAAGCGGCGCGTCGCCTGGTTCGACCAGAAGACGCCGATCTTGGGCGGCCCCGGCGTCGGCAGCGCCGTCACCACGCTGATGTCGTCCTCGAGCACGTCGTTCGCCACCACCAGCGGTCCCTGGAGCGCGGTGTACGGAGGATCGCCGTAGTAGACGAGGATGTTCGCCCCCATCTCCGTCGCCAGCCAGAGGCGTCCGGTGGTGTCGACGTCGATGGTGGCGGTCTCGCTACCGGAGAGCGGCACCGCGAGATTCGTCGGGCGGAGCGCCCA
>CAWJVW010000006.1:0-36020 GCA_963846425.1 uncultured Acidobacteriota bacterium
AACGCCTGAGCCACGAGCTGATCGAGTGACGTTCCCGCCCTCAAATCCGATCCCTGAGTCTGGTGCGGATGCGCCTGAGTCAAAAAAACCGCGGCGGATCGGAAGTGATCACCGCCGATTTCAGGCGCGGTGAACGCTTCCGCGTTGCGGACGTCCGTGTTGCTGACGATTGTCAGGTACTGCCGGTAGGGCTCCAGCGGACTCAGGACACTGGACGTGAGGTCGAACTTCGCCCCAGTCTCCGCCGGCGACCAGAGGTTCTTCTCAAGACCGAACGCCGTCGCGCCGGCCGAGCCGTGCACCATTTCAATCGCGACCAGTCGCGGTTCCGCGGCAGCGCGCGCCACGTGAGCGGCCACGCGTCGCGCCGGCACCATGGCCTCCAACAGCGGCAGCGCCACGGTGACGCCCATGCCCTTGAGAACGGCTCGACGAGAGAGTGGTTGCCTCTTGATGAACATGTCTACTCCGCGGGTGCGCCAGCACTCGTGGACTGGAATGCGGCGCTGTCAACGATCCGAGAATGAACGACGAGAATCGATATCCCTGACGAGCCGCGTTTCGGACGATCGACCTGACCGCCGGCATGTCGGTGGGTTCAAGTCGGCGCCCTAACGCGTAGGTCAGCAACCGTTCGGTGAAACTGTGGAGCACCGCGTCCTGGCGCTTCAACAGCGCGTCGCGCAATCCGGCTGGCCCTATCATCTTCGTGCCGTCGTAAGATCCCCCGTCGCATCGATCGGGACTTCGTTGTCTTTGATGCGCCACTTTCCGGTAACGTCGAAATTGTCGAGCGCGAGGCCGAGCGGATCGATGACTCTGTGGCACGACATGCACGCGGGATTGCGGCGATGTTCCTCCATGCGCTCGCGCACGGAGAGACGTTTCCCGCCCACCGCGGCCTTCGTTTCTTCGAAGGCGGTACGTCAGCGGGCGGCGGCGGTGGCGGCGATCCGAGCAGGACTTCCATCACCCATTTGCCACGCATGACTGGCGAAGTCCGGTCGGCGACGGAGGTCAACGTCAACACGCTTCCGTGGCCCAGAATGCCGCGGCGATAGTCCGGCACTGTCACTCGTCGAAACCGGGGTCCCGTCACGTTCGGAATCCCGTAATGGCGCGCCACCCGTTCGTTGGCAAACGTGTAATCGGCTGTCAGCAGGTCGAGCACGTTGCGGTCTTCCCGAACGATACTGTCGAAAAACAATTCGGTTTCACGCTTGAACGCTTCGCCCAACGAGTGATCGTAATAGGGATAGAGCAGCGCATCGGGCAGCATCTGATCGACGTCGTTGAGCCGCAACCACTGCGACGCAAACCGAGTCGAGAGCGCCTCAGAGCGCGGGTCCGCCAGCATGCGACGTACGTGCTTTTCCAGGCCGGCCGGGGCCCGCAGGCGGCCTGCTGCCGCACTCGTCAACAGTTCCTCGTCCGGCGCCGCACCCCAGAGAAAGAACGATAGGCGCGATGCCAACTCCCGATCGCCCAGCCGGTAACTCCGCGCACCGGCCGTGACCGCCCGTGCCGGCTCCATGCGGAAGAGAAACTGTGGGCTGGCAAGAATCGCTTCGAGTGCCGACCCGACCCCGGCCTCGAACCCGCCATCGTCTTCGTAAAAACGCATGAGCGCCGCAAAGTCACTTTCGCCGACTGGGCCACGAAACGCCTGCGTCGCCAGGCGCCTGATGATCTGTCGTGCACACGGCAGTTCTTCTGACGGGTCGGTCGGCCGGCAGGTAAAAATCCGTCGCCGGCTCACGGTTTCCGACACGCCGGTTGGCCGATAGGGGCCGACGATGCTCAAGTCCTTCAAGTGCGGCAGCGTGGTAATGCCGAACGCGACGCCGATTTGCGTGTCTGCGAGCGTGTGCTCAATGGGCGCGAGCAAATCGATGACCGGCCCTTCGAACTGTTGGACGAACGCCGCCGCGACGCGCTTCGCGCCAGCCGCGATGTGCACGGCGGGTGTCTTGAGTGTCACGCCGGTTGTGGCTTCGGTCATTCTGGGATCGATGTCGATCAGCGCCACGCGCGCGCCATCGACCGAGACCTCCAGCTTTTCACCGGTGGCGGTACCACCAAACAGCACACCACAGGCGTTGCCATGCAGGTCCATCCGGAATACGTAGTCACCGTCGGCCGGGAACGTGTGACGAACCGCGAGGCCCCCGCGGGTGCCGAGCGGTGCGCCGTCAACGCGGCGGAGCTGCGATGCGGTCTTGGGGACCTTGTAGTTCGTTTCGCTGGCTGCCGCCTCGGGATCGCCCAATGCAAGCGTCGTGACGCGGCCCGCGGCGCGCAGGTAGGCCGCCAGCAACGTGGGCGAAAATGTTTGAGCGTCGGCGATGTTGTCGAATCCGTCGCTGATGGTGTCGGCGGGTAGAAACGCCGTCACATCGATATCAACAGCCAGCAGATCCTTGATCGCGCGTGCATACTCCGCCCGGTTGAGTCGCTGGAAAGGCCGCCAGCCGGGGTTCGGGTTGTGCGTTGCCGCGCGATCCATCCTGGTTTCCAGCGCCTCGGCCAACACATTCAGCTGGACCGGGTCAGGTCGTTTCGCTCCGGGTGGCGGCATCATTCCAAGTCGCAGCTTGCGGATCATCTTCTCGGTCACCGCGGGATGCTCCTGCGCCTTGGCAACATCAAAGGTGGCGAGCGACAGACCTCCGGCCCGGCCTCGTTCGCTATGACACGGCGCGCAGTACCTGCTTCACAAGCGCGGATTGGGAGTCGGAAGTAGCCCGGTGCGCGACCGCCATGGAAGGGGCCGGCGAAACCGCGCGGCTCTGCGCCTGGCCGGTCGTGGAAGCCGTAACGAGCGGCACGATCGCGGCGCCCAGCATCGCAATGGTGACTCGTCTCATAGTCGGCAACAATGGGCTGAGCTGATGACCCTGAAAGTATAGCCCTCTCCTTGGGGATGGTGGGGCAGGTCCGGCAGGTAAGGCTGGCCTACTCCTACCCGCCTACCGTCTACCCCCCTGCCTACGCGCCCAACCCGCCCTGATAGGATCGCGAGTGAGATGACTGCGCGGAGAATTCTCCAGACACTTCCTGTCGGCGACCGAGTCGGCATTGCGTTTTCAGGTGGGCTGGATACCAGCGCCGCGCTGCACTGGATGCGGCGCAAGGGTGCGCTGCCCTACGCCTACACGGCAAACCTGGGGCAGCCAGACGAGCCCGATTACGACGAAATTCCACGCAAGGCACTCGAATATGGGGCAGAGAAGGCGCGGTTGATCGACTGCCGTCGTCAGCTCGTCGCAGAAGGAATCGCCGCCCTGCAATGCGGGGCCTTTCATGTGTCCACGGCGGGTGTGCCTTATTTCAACACGACGCCCATTGGGCGCGCTGTGACGGGCACGATGCTGGTCGTCGCCATGAAAGAAGACAACGTCCACATCTGGGGCGACGGGAGCACGTTCAAGGGCAACGATATCGAGCGGTTCTATCGTTACGGGCTGCTCGCGAATCCCGACCTTCGCATTTACAAACCGTGGCTCGATCAGGCGTTCATCGACGAGCTCGGTGGTCGCAAGGAAATGTCCGAATACATGCGCGAGGCGGGCCTGCCCTACAAGATGAGCGCCGAGAAGGCGTACTCGACCGACTCGAACCTGCTCGGCGCAACCCACGAAGCGAAAGACCTCGAGCATCTCAACACGGGCATCAAGATCGTCGCCCCCATCATGGGCGTGGCGTTCTGGCGAGACGACGTCAAGGTCAAGGCGGAAACGGTGACCGTCCGCTTCGACGACGGCCATCCCGTGGCCTTGAACGGCCACTCCTATGACTCGGAGCTGGATCTGATGCTCGAAGCCAACACCATCGGCGGACGACATGGCCTCGGTATGAGCGATCAAATCGAGAATCGCATCATCGAGGCGAAGAGCCGCGGCATCTACGAGGCGCCGGGCATGGCGCTCCTCTTCATCGCCTACGAACGGCTCGTCACCGGCATTCACAATGAGGACACCATCGAGCAGTACCGCGACATGGGCCGTCGGCTCGGGCGACTGTTGTATCAGGGACGCTGGTTCGACCCGCAGGCGATCATGCTGCGTGAGATGGCACAGCGCTGGGTCGCGCGCGCCGTGAGCGGAGAGGTCGTTATCGAGCTACGCCGTGGGAATGATTATTCGCTGCTCGACACGACCAGCCCAAACCTCACCTACAAGCCGGAGCGGCTCACGATGGAAAAGGGCGACTCCGCCTTCTCACCGCAGGACCGCATCGGTCAACTCACGATGAGAAACCTCGACATCGCTGACACGCGAGAGAAGCTCCTGCTCTACGCGAGCAAGGGACTGCTGTCCGACTCCGAAGCCTCGCCAATGCCGCTGCTCTCGGGCCTGGGGCCTGACGACGAGGAATAAGATCCACGGCCGTGGAGGACCGTGAACCGTGGACCTCTCAATCACTATCGGTGACCGCCCCCTTGCTCGCGCTCGAAACTTGGCGGGCGTATTTGGCCAGGACACCGCGCTTGTAGCGAGGCTTTGGCTGTCTCCATTGCTTCAGACGCGCTTTGATTTCCTTCGATGAGACGGCAAGCGTCAGTGTGCGGGCACGTGCGTCGATGGTGATGGGGTCGCCGTTCTTGATAATCGCGATCGGCCCACCAACAAATGCCTCCGGCGTGATGTGGCCAACGACGAATCCGTGTGTGCCACCGCTAAAGCGCCCGTCGGTGATGAGCGCCACGTCGGCACCGAGGCCGCGGCCCATGATTGCGCTGGTTGGCGACAACATCTCGCGCATGCCGGGACCACCCCGCGGACCTTCGTACCGAATGACGATGACGTGGCCCTTCTTCACGCGCCCACGAAGAATTGCGTCGAGCGCCGCCTCCTCGCGGTTGAACACCAGAGCCTTGCCCGTGAAGCGCTCCCCTTCCTTGCCGCTGATCTTCGCCACGGCGCCGTCAGGCGCCAGGTTGCCGTAAAGAATAACGAGGTGGCTGTCGCGTTTGACCGGCGTGTCGAACGCGCGGATCACCTCCTGCCCTGCCGGGTATCCGTTGGCATCGCGAAGATTCTCCGCCATCGTCTGGCCCGTCACCGTGAGCGCATCACCGTGCAGCAGTTTCTTGTCGAGCAGCATCTTGAGCAGCGGTTTCAGGCCACCGATTCGCACGAGCTCGGCCATCTGATACCGGCCGCTCGGCTTCAGATCGGCAAGCACCGGAACTCGACGTCCCAAACGATTGAAGTCGTCGATCCCCAGCTTGACCCCCGCAGCGTGTGCGATCGCGAGAAGGTGCAGCACGGCGTTGGTCGATCCACCGAGTGCGATGACGGTCGTGATGGCGTTTTCAAAGGCCTGGCGCGTGAGGATATCGCGGGGTCGAGTGCCTCGCTCGAGTAGCCCGACGACGGCCGCACCCGCGCGCGCGCAATCGTCCCGCTTGTCGTTGGAAATGGCCGCCTGCGCCGAACTGTTCGGAAGACTGAGACCGAGCGCCTCGATCGCCGAGGCCATCGTGTTGGCGGTGTACATTCCGCCGCACGAACCTGCCCCTGGACATGCGTGCGCTTCGAGGTCCGCGAGGTCCGCGTCGCCGAGCTTGCCGGCCGCATGCTGTCCGACGGCTTCGAACACCGACACGATGTCGACTGGCTGGTCCCGCCAGACGCCGGGCATGATCGTGCCGCCGTACACGAATACAGCCGGACGGTTCATCCGCGCCATGGCCATCACACAGCCGGGCATGTTCTTGTCGCAACCGCCGATTGCCACGAAGCCGTCGAACCCTTCGGCGCCGATGACCGTTTCGATCGAGTCCGCGATGACCTCGCGCGACACGAGCGAGTACTTCATGCCCTCGGTCCCCATCGAGATGCCGTCAGAGATGGTGATGGTATTGAAGATCACCGCCTTACCGCCCGCACTGTTCGCACCCGTCGCGGCATGACGCGCGAGCTCGTCGATGTGGACGTTGCACGGCG
The DNA here is from genome assembly GCA_963846425.1 of uncultured Acidobacteriota bacterium. Taxonomy (GTDB): domain Bacteria; phylum Acidobacteriota; class Vicinamibacteria; order Vicinamibacterales; family UBA2999; genus JACCSI01. The sequence continues at coordinate 5,952 of CAWJVW010000006.1, forward strand.
TGACCTGGCTCCACGTCGAACAAATGCCGATTTGCGGCTTGGCAAAGTCCTCGCGCGTGAACCCCACGGCGTGCAACATGGCGCGTCCGGGTGCACGTGTCGGACCGTCGAGGACTTCAGAGGAATGGGGACGCTTGTTGATCATGTTGTGAATCCGGATCCGTTTCGCAACCAGTCGCGCGGGACTGAGTCCCGCGAGATAATCATGATTCTGGTCGCCATCTGCGGGACTCAATCCCGCGCTACAGCTTATGCCCGAAAGCGTTCGCCTCGACGTCTGGCTCGACGTCGCATGCCTCTTCAAAACCCGGTCTGAGGCGCAACGGGCGTGTAAAGTTGGCCGTGTCAGCGTGAATGGCACCGTTGCCAAGCCGCACCGCGAGTTGCGCCCGGGTGATGAGATCGTAATCAGCCGCCCCGCGGGCCGTCGTCAGACAATTACCGTGCAAACGCTCGCGGACAAGCATGTGTCGAAAGCCGAGGCTCGTCACCTGTACCGCGATCGGACGCCCCTGCCAACCGCTGCAGAAGTGGAGATGAGACGACTCGAGCGTCTTTTCAAGGCAAGCACGGGAACCACACGCCTCGACCGCAAGGGCCGACGCGACGTCGCCAGGCGCAAGTGGACGACATGACGGCGGTAAGATACAGACGTGGCCCCGAGAACGATTGTCATCATCGCGCTCGCCCTTGTTTTCTTCGTCCTGCCGTCGACGACGACGTTCCTGGTTGATTGGCTGTGGTTTGGCGAAGTCGGGTACCAGCCGATTTTCACGACGGCGCTGTGGGCGCGCGGCGCCATCGCACTTGGCGTATTCATCCTCGCGTTTCTGTGGTTGGCCGTCCACCTGCGCCAGGCGCTCAACGCTGCGGGCCGTGCACCTTCATCGTTCACGACACGAGAGGGCTTCACGATCGTGCTCCCGACGCGCGACCAGCTGCGGCCACTCGCGCTGCTTGCTGCCGCAGGCGTGGCGGTCCTCATTGCGATCTTCGCCTCATCCGAGTGGCTGACGCTCTTGTCGTGGTGGCATCAGACGCCGTTTGGCGTCCAAGACCCGATTCTCGGACGTGATGCCGCCTTTTATATCTTCACGTTGCCGCTCCTCGAACTGATTCGCGGGCTCGGTCTCGCGCTCGTGATTCTCGCGGCGATAGGCGCGGCTGCGCTGTACGTGCTTGCGGGGGAACTCGCACTGACGCCGTTCGGCGTCCGGATGTCGCCGAGCGTGCGGCGTCACGCCGCCATGCTCGCGGCTGCTCTGTTCGTCGTTCTTGCCCTCGGCGCCTGGCTCGATCAGCCACGGGCGCTCGTGACCGTGTCGGGGATCATTCAAGGTGCGAGCTACACGGATGTGCATGCGCGCATGCCGGCGGCCATTGCTTTGTCCGTCGCGGCCGCGATCGGCGCCGTTCTTGCGGTGATCCGCGCGACCGACCGCGCTCCCTGGGCGCTGGCCGCGGGCGCCGGGCTCTACGCCGTCGTGCTGATCGGGGGCAATCTCTATGGCTGGTTCGTCCAGCGTTTCGTGGTCACGCCCAACGAGCAAGCGCGCGAGGCACCCTACATCCTCCACAACATCGCGGCAACGCGCCAGGGCTTTGCCCTCGACCGGATCGAGGAGCGCGAGGTCACCGGCGATGCCGAGCTGACCCGCCCTGACATCGAACGCAACCGCGAGACACTCGACAACGTGCGGCTCTGGGATCATCAGCCGCTCCTCGAGACGTTTGGGCAGATTCAGGAGATACGCACCTACTACGACTTCATCTCCGTCGACAACGATCGATACGACATCAACGGCCGCACGCGTCAGGTGATGTTGTCCGTACGCGAGCTGAATCCGGCGACCCTGCCCAATCGTACGTGGATCAACGAGCGCCTCGTCTTTACTCATGGCCATGGGCTGACACTTGGCCCCGTCAACCAGGTAACGGCCGAGGGGCTGCCTGTTCTTTTCATTCGAGACCTTCCGCCGGCATCGTCGATCAACATGCAGGTGACTCAGCCGAGCATCTACTTTGGTGAGCTGTCCAACGACTACGTCATCGCGCGGACCAGGGCGCGCGAGTTTCACTACCCGAAGGGCGAAGACAACGTCTACGCCGACTACGACGGCCAGGGCGGCATCCCGATTTCATCCCTACTGCGAAAACTGTTGTTCGCAGCTCACTTCCGCCATTACCAGATTCTGCTCAGCGACGACATCTCCAATGAGAGCCGCCTGATCTTCGATCGGCAGATCCGTGTGCGCGTTGACAAGATCGCGCCGTTTCTCACCTATGACGACGATCCCTACCCCGTAATAGACGATGGCCGGATCTTCTGGATTCAGGACGCGTATACGACCTCCAATCGGTATCCGTATTCCACCGCCAGCGGCGGCAACGTCAACTACATCCGCAACGCCGTCAAGATCGTCATCGATGCGTATCAGGGCGCCGTGACGTTTTATCTTGCCGAACCGAATGACCCCATCGCACAGACCATCACGAAGATCTTTCCGACATTGTTTCGCCCGCTCGGCGAGATGCCCGCAGGCCTTCGGCAGCACGTCCGCTATCCCGAAGGCATCTTCAACATGCAGGCGTCGGTGTATTCCACGTATCACATGACCAACCCTGCCGTGTTCTACAACAAAGAGGACCAGTGGGAGGTGCCCGCCATCGATCGTGGCGGCGAGACCGTACGGATGGAGCCGTACTACACGATCATGAGGCTCCCGCGAGAAAGCTCCGCCGAGTTCATTCAGATGCTTCCGTTCACGCCGCGCCGGCGTGACAACCTGGCGTCGTGGATGGTGGCGCGCAGCGATGGCGCGCACTACGGGCAACTGCTCGTGTTCCAGTTTCCGAAGCAGAAACTCGTATTCGGTCCGCGACAGGTGGTCGCGCGCATCAACCAGGATCAAGTGATTGCGCCGCAGATCACGCTCTGGAACCAGCAAGGCTCCGAAGTGATCCAAGGCACGCTCATGGTAATCCCCGTCGAGGAGTCGCTGATTTACGTGCGTCCTCTGTATCTTCGCGCGCAAGCGGGCCGCATCCCGGAACTGACCCGCGTCATCGTCGCGTACAACAATCAAATCGTGATGGAGAGGACGCTCGAGGCAGGCCTCGCGCGATTGTTCGGCCTGCCCCTTCCACCCGCGCCCGCTGAGACAGAAGGCGTGGCCGTGGGGCAACCGGGTGCACCCGCCGCACCGGGCGCACCCCCCGCACCTGGCGCACCTGGTGACCGCACCGCACCCGGCGCACCCAGCGCACCCGATCTGGCCCTCCAGGCTCACGAGGCGTACGAACGAGCACTCGCCGCCCAACGCGCCGGCGACTGGGCGAAGTACGGAGAGGAAATCAAGCGCCTGGGCGAGATTCTCGATCGGATGCGCCGTCGCCAGTAACCGGCGTGTCCAGCATCGCAGTCGTTGGCGCGGGTGTGTTTGGCGCATGGACAGCGTTGCGCCTCGCCGAGGCGGGCCATCGCGTCACGCTGATTGACGCGTACGGGCCGGCGAACCCGCGCGCGAGCTCCTCAGATCATTCCCGCGTCATTCGAGCCGGCTATGGCGCCGATGTCGTCTACTCCCAATGGGCGAGCGCATCGCGCCGCGACTGGGAATGGCTCTCCGCGGAATGCGGCCAAACCCTCTTGACGACGACCGGCGCGCTGTTCATGGGCGAGCCCGCCAACGCGTATGTGCACACCAGTCGCGACACGCTGGCCGCGTTGGGCCTGGCTGCGGAATGGCTCGAGCCAGCTGAGATCGCCGCTCGATTTCCCGCGATCGCGACCGACGGCCTTGGCCCTGCGCTGTTCGAGTGCGACGCAGGTGTTCTCCGCGCGCGTCTTGGAGTGCAGGCGGTCGTGGACATCGCGACACGTCGAGCCGGCGTCGTGTACCGCACAGGATTCATCAAGCCCCTCGACGAAGCGCGGGCCACACCGGTCGTGAACATGATGGACGGAGCTGCCCTTGGCAGCGACCTCTATGTGATGGCCGGCGGTCCCTGGCTGCCTCAGCTCCTGCCCCAGGCGATTGGTGATCGCATCCGTTCCACTCGCCAGGAGGTCCTGTATTTTGGTGTGCCCCCCGGTGATGTGCGCTACTCCGTTCCACACTTGCCGGTCTGGATCGATTTCGCTGCCGGTGTGTACGGAATTCCCGACATCGACGCGCGCGGTTTCAAGATTGGCATCGATCGACACGGTACGCCCATCGACCCGAATACGGCGGACCGCGTGGTGGATGCTGCGCTGGTCGAGACCACGCGGCAGTTCCTCGCGCGCCGCTTTCCTGGCCTCAGGACAGCTCCGCTGGTCGACGCACGCGTCTGCCAGTACGAAAACACATCGACGGGGGACTTCATCGTCGACCAACATCCCGCCTGGCCGAACGTGTGGATCGCCGGCGGCGGGTCGGGACATGGCTTTAAGCACGGTCCCGCAATCGCACGCCACGTTGTCGATTTGATTGAGGGGCGCGTGAGACCAGACCCTCGCTTTTCGCTGGCGTCGAAAACGACCACGCCGCAGCGAGCCGTCTTTTAGCAAGTCTCGGCCTCGCAGAAACTGCGGCCCGGAAAGGACCACTATGTACGCGCTTGGCGGAATCTCACGCGCGAGTGAACAGACATCCTCATGAATTCGCCCGGAGATGGAGACACGAGGGATCGTCACGAAGGCACGAAGGCACGAAGGCACGAAGACGCGAGAGAAACCTAAGAAGTCCTTCGTGATTTCGTGCACTTCGTGGCTTGCTTTTTCCTCTCTGTGGCTCCGTGTCTCTGTGGCCTGTACGTGGTCAGCGAAGACGGCGAGACATCACGCGCGTCAAAATGAGAATCGCCATCCCAACTCGACGCGTCTCGCAGCCTGCGCAGAGGTGGGCTGCCCGAACAGAGGTGACGTCCGCACGCCCACCCACGAGCTGCGGTTGACACGATTGAATACGTTCTGAACGAACAGATACATCTCGAATCGTCGCTCCTGTCCGCGAGCGCCGGGACCTCGCGGACCGCCGCCGGGGCCACGTTGGGCGTTGAAACTCGCGCTGCCGTTCGAGCGGACCTGCGGCACGGACCACGCCAGCCTCACGTCGGTTAGCGTCGTCAGATCGCCGCGCAGACTGTTTCGGGGCGTGCCTGCGGGTCGATCGTTGAACAGCGCGTCACTGTTGTCGTCGAAGCCCGTGGTCAGGTTGTACGGAGCGCCTGAATTGAGGCGGCCGTTCATCGATGCGGTCACGCCCCAGAAGATCGGACCACCGATGTTCCAATTGAGTCGATGACGCATATCACCACGCGACGGCCCCCATTCGGTAGCGAACGTGCCCTGCGGCGGCGGTGTGAGCGCATCCTCACCGTCCGTGAACGTCCGCGAGTATCCGTAGCGCACGCTGCTGAACATCCGTTGACGCGGTGCGAACGACAGGTCCACATTGAAGCCGCTGCGGGTCGATCGCCCGATCGACTGCACGAGCAGCATACGGCCAGATGATGGATCCGGGCGCTCGCCATTGACGGGCGCGTTGAGGTCAATCGATCGGAAGTCGTTGCTGGTGTGCTCGTAGTAGGTGTCGAGATTGAAGCGCAGCCCTTGCCGAATCTCGTGGTTGAAACCAAGCGAGGTCCGCTGCCACCGCGGGAGTTCGGCGGACTCTGCCAGCAGGAGTCGCGTTGGCGGGTCGCGCCGGGTGGTCACCGTTCCGGTGCCGAACGGATCTGGATATGCTGGATCCCGAATGATGACCTCTTCTTCCGCGGATCCTTGCGACAGACGGATGGTTTCCTCCTCGATGCGAGCCGGCATCCAGCCGTAAAACCATCCGTAGCCGGCGCGAAGGTTCGTCCGATTGGTGCGCCCGAACTGTCGTGAAATCCCCACACGGGGGGCAATGGCCGCGCGGTCGTCGATGCCCGACTGCCATTCGTAGCGTGCCCCTAGACCGAGGTTCCACTTGCGGCGCGTGAAGTCGGCCTGGACGAACACCGCACCTTGCGCGACCGCAAACGCCAACGGGCGAGCGCCCACGCGTTGCGTGAAAGTAGAGGGCCGCCCCGCGTTGAAGGTATCGATATCGGTGAACGTGAAGCTCCCGAGCGTGTTGCGCAATTGTCCCTGCTCGTTACGATCCCATGTCACGAGCGAACCGACTCGGAGCGTGTAGGGACGCGCCTTGAGCGTGAACATGGTGTCGGCCACGGCACTCCGATTGCGATCTTCACCGCTCGTTGATGCTCCGCCAGATCGAAAGGCGTTCTGCACGACGATGGCCGGCGCAATCGTGTCGGGGATCGCGGCGCCAGTAGATTGGTCCATTTGCAGCCGCAGATGGTAAGGACGCCGCTGGCCGCCCTCGACAGAGAAGCGGAGTTCGTGTTCGACGTCCTCGCGGCGGTAGCCACGCTCCGGAAGGTCCAGCTCCGAGATTCCCTGGTTGTCTCTCTCGGAGGTCGCGCGGCTGTAGGACGCGCGAAACAGGGTTGTCTTGGTCAGCAGGCCTTCGGCGCGTGCCGAAATCTCGCGATTGTCATTTGGCTGCGTCAGCGCCGCGACAAAAGGGCCCTGCGGCGTGATCGCGGAAATTCCGCGCGTCTCCTCTGATGACGATCCTTCGAGTTCCCCCGAAAACGAGATGCGGCCGGGTACGAGAGGGCCCGTTGCAAAGGCATTCATGCGGAGGAGTGTGCCCGCCCTTGCGCTGCGCGCGACCGCATTGCGCGCGGACAATCCGCTGGGACGAAGCGTGAGGCCGGCGTTGCCGCGCCAACGGTCAACGCCCGGCCGCGTCGCAATCTCGACGCGGCCCTGTCCGACCTGGTGGAACTCCGCAGAAAAAGCATCGCGCCGTACGACAATCTGCGCGATTTGATCGCGTGTGGGCAGCCGGCCACCGGTGAAACCGTCCACCCGGATGGTCGCGCCCGGACCCGCGATCTCTTCGAGCATCCGCTGCAACTCGTCGGGATCGTCGGGCAGCTGGTCAATCTCAGCCTGGCTCAGCGTTTCGGTCAAGCCATCGGCCTGTTCGTCAGTGGCAGCCACCGTGACGTCCGTCTCGATGTTCGCCAGCGGCATCGACACCGTCACCGGATGGGTCGTCGATCGCGCGGGAATCGAGACCTCGAGCTCAGTGGTCGCAAACCCCGCGGCGCTGACCACAATCTTGATCTGCTGAGCGCGACGGATGTTGATAGTCGCGAGACCACGCGCATCGGCAAGCTGTTCCGCGATCAGATCCGACCCGGCAAGCACGATGATTCCGGCGTTGGGAATAGTGGCGCCAGAAGGGTCTTCGACTCGCACTGAAATCCGTCGATCCTGTGCCGCAGCGGCCGTCACGCCAAGCAGAACAAAGCCAATCACGACCAAAAGCCGCATTGCTGGAGTTACGACGCCGGGCGGGCTCGATTTACCCGAGGTGGACGGAAAGAGCGTGGAAGGTACAATTGAAGGCATGCCGAGCCTCGGCGAGCTGCTGAACACTCGCACTCGTGAGGGTGACGTCTACGATCGGCTCGACCGACAGTGGGTCCAGTGCCACGCGTGCGGACACGACTGCCGGATTCCGCCTGGGGCCGTAGGTGTCTGCAAGGTTCGCTTCAATCTCGAAGGCACGCTGCAGGTCCCATGGGGATATGTCGCCGGCATCCAGTGCGACCCGATTGAAAAGAAACCGTTCTTTCACGCGTGGCCGGGCGGGCTTGCGTACAGCTTCGGAATGCTCGGCTGCGATTTGCATTGCGCGTATTGCCAGAACTGGGTCACCTCACAAGCCCTGCGGGATCCGGCGGCCACGGCGCCGCCGCATGATGTCGATCCTGACGACCTTGTACGTGATGCGCTGCGCCAGGACGCCCGGGTTGTCGTCTCAACCTACAACGAGCCGCTCATCACCGTCGAATGGGCCGTCGCGGTGTTCAAGGCCGCGCGCGCGCGCGGGCTCGCGACCGGTTTCGTCTCCAACGGTAATGCGACCCCGCAGGTCCTCGACTACCTCACGCCGTGGATCGATCTCTACAAGGTGGATCTCAAAAGCTTTGACGACAAGCAATACCGAAAACTCGGAGGGCGTCTCGATCCCATTCTCCAGTCGATTCGATCACTGCATGCGCGTGGTCTCTGGGTGGAGATCGTCACGTTGCTGATCTCGGGCTTCAACGATTCCGAGGAGGAGCTGACCAAGCTGACGGAATTCATTGCATCGGTCTCACCAGAAATCCCCTGGCACGTCACGGCTTTTCACCAGGACTACCACATGCTCGACCCGATGGCCACGACGGCTGAGCAGCTTCGGAACGCCACCGCAATCGGCAAACGATCGGGTCTCCGCTACGTCTACGCGGGCAACCTGCCAGGACTGGTTGGCGACCTGGAGGACACACGATGCGCTTCGTGTGACGCGGTGTTGATCGGACGGTACGGCTATCACATTCGCGAATATCGCCTGACCGCGGATGGCAAGTGTCCGACGTGTCAAACGGCTCTCCCGGGGCGATGGGACCGGGCGTTCGCCGGCCAAATCACGTCGCATCCGTTTCTCCCGCACGATCGGGCGCGGCTGCGGATGGTGTAGGACCCACGCTCACGTCCGGGTGGGACCGCGCTCCGCGCGGTGGGACCGGCTTTCCGGTGGGACCCTCGCTTCGCTCGGGTGAGAAAGCTCACGTCGTTCGTGGCGGCCGCGGCTCGCTTCGCTCGCTGCGGGATTGGCCGAGTAGCGGGTTCCCAGCCTTCAGGCGTTGGATTAGGCTGTGAAGCGGCGCAGCCGTTTGCCGCACTAGCAGATACAGTCGTTCCACCCGAGCGAAGCGAGGGTCCCACCGGCGAAGCCGGTCATAATAGATATGTGCTTTTGGACGCCTTCGACAGGCCGCTCGCAAACCTGCGCCTATCCGTCACGGACCGTTGCAACCTCCGCTGCCAGTACTGCATGCCGGAGCAGGATTACGTGTGGTTGCCGCGGGAGGACATCCTGCAGTTCGAAGAGATTGATCGCCTCGTCGATGCCTTTCTTGATTTAGGCGTGCGCAAAGTCCGATTGACGGGGGGCGAGCCGCTACTACGGAAGGATCTCCCCGTTCTCGTCGAACGCCTTGCGGCAAAACAGCGTCTCGAAGATCTGGCGATGACGACCAATGCCGTGCTCCTGGCACCGATGGCGGCACCGCTGAAACGAGCCGGCCTCCATCGTTTGACCGTGAGTCTCGACACACTGCAGCGTGATCGGTTTATTCGACTGGCCCGTTACGACGAACTCGATCGCGTGATGGCCGGCATCGACGCTGCAACGCCTCTGTTCCCGGGATTCAAGATTGACACCGTCGTCATTCGTGGCGTCAACGACGATGAGATCGTCGCCATGGTGGAATTTGCGAAGACGCGATCCGCCGAAGTCCGGTTCATCGAATACATGGACGTCGGTGGTGCAACGCGTTGGAGCTGGGATCAGGTGGTCACGCGCCGCGAAATTCTCGCAACTCTGGCCGCGCACTACGGGGGAGTCGAGCCGATCGTCGAACGTTCTTCAGCTCCCGCCGATCGCTTCAAGCTGCTTGACGGAACCGTGTTTGGGATCATCGCGTCCACAACGGCGCCTTTCTGTGAGGCGTGCGATCGCAGTCGGCTGACTGCAGACGGTATGTGGTACCTGTGCCTCTACGCGACACGCGGGACGGACCTGCGGGGGCCGCTGCGTACCGGCGCCACGAACGAAGCGATCGCCTCGTTGATCGCCGAGACTTGGCATCGGCGCAACGATCGCGGCGCTGAATCGCGGCTCGCCATGCGAGACCGCGCACCGATGATTCCGCTCAGCTCATTGAAGAGGGATCCGCATCTGGAGATGCACACGCGAGGGGGATAGGAGAAGAATTCCAGCGATCCCACCCGAGCGTCAACGGCGATCCCAGTGGCGAAGTCGATGGAAACCAGGGGGCGGCGTACGCCATCCCCCTGGTTCAGTTCACGCCCTATCTTCCGGGAGTAGCACCACAGCGCACGTAGACAGTCAGAGTGTCTCCGACCACGGCACTGGTATTGCGCACCGCGCAGTTCCACGACACATTGCTGCCAGGGATTGGATTACTGCTGATGAAGTACAGGGGGCTGCTGAAGGCCCCGAAGTTGCAGCCACCGCCCGTCATCGACCTTCCGGCCGGGCAGGTGGCCGACAAGATTTCTTGGGGATCCCCTGCGGCGACAAAGACGGAGTTGGTTACCGTCGTTACGTCGAGTGCCGTCGCCTCGGGCTCGATGAACGCGCCGAAGATATCGACGATCACATGCACGGCGCCGGACGTCTGGATCACAAACTCGTTGCCAGTGCCAGTCTGATCGGTGCTTACGATCCCAGCATTGGCCACCTGTACGTTGACTGATGACGTGAACCAGTTGATGAGACTCGTGACCCCCGCCGCCGCGTTCGGCTTCGCCGCGAGGAACCCCGGTGACCCCGCGATGGAGGTATCGACCACGGTGACGTTCATGGCGACTGCGCCGAACGCATTCTCGTTCACGCCAAACAGCGTCGGCAGGTGACAGCCTCCCGCGCCGCCGTAGTTCGCGCCACTCAAGGCAAAGTCGAATCCACGAATGCCGTTGATCTTGCCGCCGGCGTAGTCAATGGTGTTGACATAGCGACAGGGCGCAATCGGTGTGTAGACGAGATCCGCGTCCGGGTCTCCTAACAGGTTCGGGTCTTCTGCCGCGCTCTTGGTCGCACTGGCGAGCGCGTCCAGGCTGAACGCCTGCTGCTCAACTCGTTGCAATGCCTCGAGCGACAGCGGCAGCAGCGATTCCAGAGTTGCTTGCCGCCATCCGCTTGCGAGACCGCGGGCCTTCGCGTCAGCAGCCAAACGATCGGCAATCGCCGTCGCGGCGGCGATGCGAGCTTCGGCATTCTCCTTCTGCTTTTGAGTGACAGCTTTGGTCTTGCCTCGAGCTTCGTCCGTACCACGCGCGGATTGGCTACCGTCCGTTTTCTCGCCTAGCTGCGCGACCACGGTGGGTGCAACCAGAGCGATCACGCCTGCGATCAATAGGGCGGGGCCAAACATACGGCGCATATTTCTCATACCTATTTCCTCCATCGTAGAAGTCAAGCTAGGTGTTATCGAAAATGGACCGCTGGGGGGATTCGGCCACACCCGTTAGGGCAGGCGCATGCTACTGACGTCTCAATCCAATGTCAACAGTTGTAAACGTAAAACTGCATGACTTTTTCAGTCATGTTACGCGCGCAGGAGACATCGACGGACTCTTGAACGCGCAATCGCAATGCCAAGAAATTGTCGAGGTGGCGGGAGTACTTCGGGCGAGAACACACGCGGCAGATGGCGCCGCGTGTGTGATGTCAATGTCCAGTTCTCGCGAGTGCCTATCGTCCGGGCACGCGCGAGCAGATGGCGACTGCAGTGAGTGTGAGCGTACCTCCACCGGTGTTGCGACCGCCGCAGTACCAGCCGCCGCTCTCAATCTTCGAGTCTGTCAACTCAGGTTTGTTGACCGACGAGCCGCATTGTCCACCGGTGATGCTGAATCCCACCGGACACGCAGGCGTGATTACAAAACCAAACTGTCCATTGCTGATATCGACGCTGGCTGTCGGGAATGCCTGCTCGAGACCAGTCGCCTCAGGCGGGAGGAACACACCGAAAAGATCGATGATGACGTGAACCGGCGCCGGAGTCTGGACGACGAACTCGTCCGCGTTTGCGAGATCCTGTTCCAGTGGGACGATCCCAAGGCTGGAATTCTGCACGAACTCTCCTACCTCGTACCAGTTGACCAGGCTTGAAAGCGGCGCGGCCGCATTGGGCTTGATGGCGACAAAGCCTGGCGCGATGGTCGTGTCGATCAGCGTAACGTTCATGGCGACGGCCGGAACTTCATCGGCATTTGCGACGCCAAAGGCTGTAATCGGATCGCAGGCTGCTGAACCGCCGTACACGGCGCCATTGACGTCCATATCGTAGCCGCGGAAGCCGAGAATCTTACCGGCCACAATGCGCGTATCACTGAAGCGGCACGGCGTGATCGGCGTGTAAACGAGATCGGAGTTCGGGTCGCCCAACAACTGCGGATCAGCGTTGGCCTCGGCGATCGCCGCAGGCAACGCATCGGCATGGTGCGCGCGCTGTTCGACTAGTTGGAGTTGCTCCAGCGACAACGACAAGAGCGCGTCGATTGTCGCCTGTCGCCAGCCGTTTGCCCGGCCACGGGCCTTGGCATCGGACTCGAGTCGGTCCACGAGTCGCATCGTCGTGGCGACCCGCTCTTGAAGATTCGCTGCCTGGCCTGACGTCAGTTTCTTTCCGTGGCTCCCGGCAGCCTTGGCACCAGGATCCGGATGATTCCGTTGGGCGGCAACGGTCGTCGCCATCAAAGCGCCAACCACGGCGGAAACGATACATGCGCAAAAGCGTCGCGAACTGAGCATTCCTCAACCTCCTGGGAGCATGAGACGGGCAACAAAGTGTTGCCCATACACTTCTATCGGTCGATTTTTTGTGTGCAACACCAGAGAGGTGCAAACTTTGACGCGCCTGGAACTGTCAGGAAGTGACAATTGCTGACTGAAGATAGCGGTATTTGGGGCCTGCTCGTGTGCCCGCAGCGCGGCGGCTCAAATGTCCCGGAGAGGGCTTCTGGGACGTCTCACACGCGGCGCACAAACACGCCGCGTGTGAGATGAGAAAACTTATCTTCCCGGAGTCCGAGCGCAGATCGCCTGGCAATTGCCGCTGGCAGTAATCGGCAGAGCGGTGATGCTGATCCCGCGGCACCTGAACGCGTTATTGACGCCGTCCTTTGAAAACTGGATGGGCACGACAAGCCCCAGGCCGGTTATTGCGTTGTAGCCACCTCCCGTCACGGAATAACCCACGGGACACGTCGCCACAACATCGAACTGGAGTTGAAGGATTAGATTCCAGCCAGTTTCCACTGAGGTTACTTCAAGGGCGCTGGCCGTGGGAGCGAGGAACGCGCCCAGGATGTCCACGATGGCGTGCACGTCGGCGGATGTCTGAAGGACGAATTCAGGGGCCGCTGCCGTTTGATCGAGCGGAACGATTGCCATGTTGGCTGCCTGGACGAACTCACCCGTTTCGTACCAATTCACGAGGCTCGAGAGCGGCGCGCCCTGCGTTGGTTTCGCGGCCGCAAATCCGGGCGCGATCGCCGGGTTGATGATTGTGAGGTTCATTGCCAGAGCGCCGATATCCTCCTCTCCGACACCAAAGTTAGCCGTGGGGCTGCATGTGGCGTCGCCGCCGTAGGTAGTGCCGGCGTTGGCGAGGTCGTATGAACGGAAGCCCGTGAATCGGCCCGCGACAATACGAGTGTCGATGTAACGGCACGGGGGGAGCGGGGTGTACACGAGATCCTCATCGGGATCTCCCAGCAGCTGTGGGTCGGCTTTCGCCTCCGAGATCGACCTCTGAAGGCTATCAACGTTAAAAGCCTCCTGTTGGACGCGTTGAAGCTGGTTGAGCGGCAGTGCCAGAAGTGAATCGAGGCTGGCTTGTCGCCACCCATTCGCACGCCCAAGCGCTTTTGCCTCGGATTGCAGTCGGTTGACGATGGCGGTCGCGACTTCGATCCGCGCCTCCATGTTTTCAATCTGCTTGGCGGTCAGTTTGCTCTGTCGCGCTTCCCCCTTCGACGTCGGCTGGGAACGTTGCGCGTCAAGGCTCGTCGCCAGAAAAACCAACGCGAGTGCTGTTAGTAAGACCTTGCCTGATGTATGGCCTACATGGGTCATGCCGATCCTCCGTGGTGTATCCACCGGCGGACCGCTCGACCTGCGAACGGTTTTGGGGGAACTTTGGGACGGGTCGGCCCCCAGTGAATGACTGACGCTAGAGTTCCTTCATGTTCTTTGTCAACCCCTGAGCAGACAATTTTGCACACTTTTTTACGAATTGGCCGAAAGTTGGCCTGTAAAACTGCGTGGATCAGTAAACGTCAAAAATGGCCGTAGTAAGGCCAAATGCACTGCAAGGAGTGACAATTTTGTCTTTTGTATTAAAGAGCGAGGGCCGAGATCGACACCCGACGGCACGCGGATTTACAAACAGTAAGTCCGAATCGCTTCTTGTAACCTCTCAGCGATAGCGTCCGCACTGAGCGTTTCGATCTCGCGACGCTCCAGCATGTAGACCAGCGATCCGTCCTTCAGGAGCGCGACCGAGGGCGAAGATGGCGGGTACGGAGCGAAATGCTCCCGGGCGCGAGCCGTTGCGTCGATGTCGCCACCCGCGAACACCGTGCCGAGGTGGTCGGGACGGACTCCTCCGCGGAGCGCACTTGCGATCCCTGGTCTCGCCTTGCCGGCTGCGCAGCCGCACACAGAATTCACAACAATCATCGTCGTCCCGCCGCGGTTGACGGCTTCGTCCACGGCCGCGGCCGTGCGCAGTTCCTCGAATCCAATTCTGGTGAGCTCCTCGCGCATCGGCGCCAGGAAACGCTCGGGATAGGTCTGGGTGATCATCCGTTGATCATAACAGCCGAAGTGCTACCCTTCCCCGGATGAAGCTGCTTGTCTGCTGTTTGAGTCTGGTGGTGTGTGCAGCGCTGCCGCCGGCCGCTCACGCCCAGGTGACGGCGCTTGTTGGCGCCCGCCTGATTGATGGCACGGGGCAGGTCATCGAGCGGGGAACGATCGTCGTCGGTGACGGACGAATTCTCGCGGTCGGGCCAGCAACGTCAACGACTGTTCCGGCCGGTGCTGAGCGCGTCGAGCTGGGCGGCGCGACCATTATTCCCGGACTCATCAACGCACACGGACATCTCACCGCAGCGGTGGGCATGCGCAATGACCCCAATGGGTACACGCGCGACAATCTGGTGCGTCAACTGAAGACGTATGCACGTTACGGCGTCACCACCGTCTTCAGCCTCGGCGACGACCAGGAGGCTGCCTTTCAACTCCGTGCCGAACAGTCGAGCGGTCCATTGGATCGCGCGCGCGTGTTTGTCGCGGGGCCCGTGATCAATGCGAGCACCGCGGACGAAGCCCGCGCGATGACGGACAAAGTCGCGTCGCTGAAGCCTGACCTGCTGAAGATTCGCATTGACGACAATTTGGGGAGCTCCCGCAAGATGGCGGAGGAAGCATGGCGCGCGACGATCGCGCGCGCCGACGAGATCAAGCTTCCCGTCGCGACTCATATCTTCTACCTCGCAGATGCGAAGGCTGCGCTGATGGCGGGCGCGGATATCGTGGCGCACAGCGTGCGAGATGTGCCGGTCGATGCGGAGTTCATTCGTGAGATGAAAGCCCGCAGCGCGTGCTACACGCCCACGCTGATGCGCGAGGTGTCAACGTTTGTTTACGGCTCGACACCAGAATGGGCGCGGGATCCGTTTTTCTTGAAGGGTGCGGGTCCCGGCGTGGGGGACGAGTTGTCCGATCCGGCACGGCACGCGCAGGTGCAGGCAAGCACTGGCTACAAACAGGGACTTCGGTACAAGGAGGCCCTGGTCGTCGCGAAGCGCAATCTGAAGACGCTGTCGGACGCGGGCGTCCGCATCGCGATGGGCACGGATACGGGACCCGCGGGTCGCTGGCAAGGGTTCTTCGAGCATCTCGAGCTCGAGATGATGGTGCAGTCTGGACTGACGCCGATGCAGGCGCTGGTCGCCTCGACAGGCGCTGCCGCCGCCTGTCATGGTCGGGCAGGACAAATTGGCGCCATTCAGAAGGGCGCGGCAGCCGACCTGGTCGTCCTCGATGCGAATCCCCTGGAGGATATTCGGAATACGCGGCTGATTCGAAGCGTGTGGATAGCGGGTAGACCGATGCAATAGTTTCGTACGTGCGGGTGGCGGGCCAATTCGGATCGCAGAAATCTTAAATAGACCCGACCCCTTTGTGGAAAAGTGCCTCTCACTTTTGTTGCGGCGCCAAGACCGCCTATCGTCAATCTGTTCGGCGATCGCGAGTTCGCCGAACAGCGCGCGTTTTTTGCGGCGCGACCGGAGCTCACCGCGACGCCGCTCCGATCGCTACCTGGGTTGGCGCGACGATTGGGCATTGGCGAACTGCTCGTCAAAGACGAGACCACCCGCTTCGGGCTGAATGCCTTCAAAGCCGCGGGCGCGACCTTCGCCGTCGCCACGCTGCGTGAGCGCGGCGAGATTCGTCCGGGCGCTACGCTCGTATGTGCGAGCGAAGGCAATCACGGACGCGCCGTGGCACGGGCCGCGCGCGAGGCCGGCTGCTCGGCGCGCGTCTACGTAGCCGATACGGTCGCACCAGCACGCATTGAGGCGATTCGGGCCGAGGGCGCCACGGTCGTCCGCATCGGCCACACGTACGATCATGCCGTACGAGCGATGGCCGACGAAGCCGCGCTGAACCAATGGATGATCATCTCTGACACGTCGTGGCCCGGCTATGACGAAATCCCACGGCTGATCATGCTTGGTTACACGCGGCTGCTGGACGAAGCGAAAGCCACGTGGAACGCTCAAACGCCGCCGAGCACGATCTTCGTGCAAGGCGGCGTGGGCGGTTTGCTGGCTGCCGTCGCATGTTGGGCTGAATGGCGCTATGGACCTTCACGGCCCCGGATCGTCGGTGTTGAACCTGCGTCAGCCGCATGTTTGCAGGTCGCGGCAAGACACGGTGCGCCCACGACCATCGAAGGACCTTTCGACACCATCATGGGCGGCTTGCGCTGCGGTGAAGTGTCGCCGCTCGCATTCTCCGCGATTCGCACGCTGGTCGATGGATACGTCGCGATAGAGGACGAGTGGGCGCGCGAGGCGACCCGCGCGTTAGCAATCCCCGAAGACGACGATCCGCAGATTGAGGCAGGCGCCTCAGGGGCGGCCGCCTTGGGCGGCCTGATGGCAGTCCTGCAAGACCCGGAGGCGACCGATCTCAGAAGATATTTGTCGCTCGACGCGACTTCGCGAGCGATGGTCTTCGTCACCGAGGGCGTGACGGACCCGGAGGTCTACGCCTCCTCTGTATCGCGCCCTTTGCCCGCGAGCTCAGCCGATGGGCGTCCCTGACACCGGGCGTCCCGAAAACGAACACTTCGGTCCTCAGATCGTGGAACCTTCTGCGCGTAACTCTCGTTGTATCAATATGTTGACGCCAGTCGGCTGGCTGGCACACCCTTTGAGATAATGATTGCAACCGTTGTCATCTTTTCGACCCGTAACTAACGTCTAACGACAGAGTTCCTCAGTACCCAAGGTTTCAACGGTCGAACCTTCGGAACCTCGGGACTTTGGAATCTTGGAACTTTACGCAATGGACATTCAGCGACCCGCATCAGTGGCGCGCCAGAAAAAGATGCGCCGAATCATGTTTGCCGTGATCGGCGTGCTCGTTATCGGCGTGGTTTCGGTGGTGCTTGCGCGGCTCAAGCCGGCGGCGCCGACTGTCGAGCGGGCAACCGTGTGGGTGGATACCGTCAAACGCGGATCGATGCTCCGCCAAGTGCGTGGACTCGGCACGCTCGTGCCTGTCGACGAAGCCCGCCGGTTGATTCCGGCGGCAACCCAGGGTCGCGTGGAACGCGTCGTGATCCGACCCGGCGCAACCGTTGATGCCGACACGGTCATCCTGGAGCTCAGCGATCCACAGCTGCAGCAGTCCCTGAGCGACGCCGAACAGCAGCTTCGCGCGGCCCAAGCTGATTACCACAGCCTCGAGGCGCGCCTGCAGACCGACCGCCTGACGCAGCGTTCGTCCGCGGCAACTGTCGAAGCGGATTACCGCGCGGCGCAGCTGCAGAAGGAGGTCGACGAGAATCTGGCCAAGGATGGTCTGGTCTCGAGCCTGCAGTTGAAAACGTCCACGGTGCGGGCCGATTCGCTGGCGACACGTCACAAGATCGCGCAGCAGGGCATCGAAGTCCTCGAGCAGAACGTCAAGGCGCAGCTGTTGGCGCAGCAGGCCCGCATCGACCAGCTCAGCTCGCTTCGCAACCTGCGCCGTGAGCAAGTCGATCAGCTTCGCGTGCGCGCCGGCATGGAAGGCGTGCTCGAGCAAATCACCGTGAACGTCGGCCAGCAGGTCGCGCCGGGCACTAATCTCGCGCGCGTCGCCGATCCCACGCGGCTGAAGGCCGAACTCCGCATCGCAGAAACGCAAGCGCGCGATCTGACGATCGGCCAGCGCGCGCAAGTGGATACACGCAACGGCATCATCGAAGGCAAGGTCAGCCGAATCGACCCGGCGGCACAGCAGGGCACCGTCACCGTGGACGTGCAACTGACCGGCGAGCTGCCGCGGGGCGCGCGCCCTGACCTGAGTGTGGATGGCACGATTGAACTCGAGCGGCTCGACAACGTCCTGTATGTCGGCCGTCCGGCGTTTGGCCAGGAACAAAGCACCGTTGGTCTGTTCAAACTGGATCAGACCGGCGAGGCAGCGCGCGCACAGGTGCAGCTGGGACGCAGCTCCGTCAACACCATCGAGGTCCTTGGCGGACTTGCCGAGGGCGACCAGGTCGTCCTGTCAGACATGTCTGCGTGGGATCAGTTCGAACGGATTCGATTGCGATAAAGGGGTAAGGGTCGAACGTTCGACGCGAACGTTCGTAACGAACGGGTCGTCCCGCACGTTCCGTTCTCAAGGAGTGAGCATGAACGCTTCAGGGCAGCCGCTGATCAAACTCGATGGCATCAAGAAGGTCTTCTACACCGACGAAGTGGAAACGCACGCGCTCGCTGGGATTCACCTGGAGATCCAGCAGGGCGAGTATGTCGCTATCGCCGGCCCGTCGGGCTGTGGCAAGTCGACACTCCTGGCGATTCTCGGACTGCTCGACACGCCGACTGAAGGCCAGTATCACCTCAACGGCAATCAGGTTGCCAACCTGTCGCTGTCAGAACGCGCACGCGTCCGCAACCGCGAGATCGGGTTCATCTTCCAGAGTTTCAACCTGATTGGCGATCTAACCGTGTTCGAGAACGTGGAGCTGCCATTGATCTATCGGGGGATGAAGTCCGCCGAACGGCGCGAGCGTGCGAACGCCGCGCTCGAGCGCGTGGGGATGGCTCATCGCTCGAAGCACTTGCCCTCTCAACTCTCGGGCGGTCAGCAGCAGCGCGTCGCGGTCGCCCGTGCCGTCGGCGGTCAGCCGTCCATCCTGCTCGCAGACGAGCCGACGGGGAACCTCGACTCGAAAAACGGCGAAGCGGTGATGGAGCTGCTCCGCGAGCTTCACCGCCAGGGTGCGACCATCTGCATGGTGACGCACGATCCGCGATATGCCGCACACGCCGACCGCAGTGTTCACCTCTTCGACGGACGGATCGTCGAAGAAAGCGTCGCGGTCGTCTAACGACTATGCGGCCTACGGTCTACGGCCTGCGGCCTACGGTGTCCGGTAGGTGCGTCGACTGTGGACCGTAGGCAGTGGACCGTGGATCTCTTGGCCCAGGACGTTCGATACGCGCTGAGGTCCCTCGGGCGGGCGCCAGGCTTCACCCTGGTCGCGCTCCTCACACTGGCCCTTGGGATCGGCGGGACTACCGCCATCTTCTCCGTCGTTGACGGAATCCTCCTGCGGCCCCTTCCCTATCCGGAGCCTTCGTCCATCGTCCGCCTGTTAGGCGTGACGGCAGCCAATCGTGAGGGCGCCGGCTTCTCCGCCGCCGATTATCTCGATTACCGCAACGGAAGCCGGAGCTTCGCGGCGGTGGCGGGAGTCCGTCAGGAGGTCGTGGATCTCACTGGCGGGTCAGAGCCGGTCCGGTTGGCAGCGCTGGAGACGACGGCGGGTTACTTCGATGTCTTCGGCGTACCGGCGTTGCACGGCAGGGTGTACAACGCCGCCACGGATTCGCCTCACGGACCGCGCATCACCGTCGTGTCTACAGGCATGTGGCAACAGCACCTGGGAAGCGATCCGGCCATCGTCGGCCGGGCGATTCGCCTGAATGGCATCCCGATGACGGTCGTCGGCGTGATGCCGGAATGGTTCGCGCATCCCCCGAATCCCGATCTGTGGGTGCTTGCGCCGAATGATGTGCCGACGAGTCCTGTGGCTACCGAGGGTGACCCTCGAGCCAACCGCGAAGTCAATTACTTCGAGGCCATCGCGCGGCTCGGACCAAACGTGACGCTGGTTCAAGCCAACGACGATCTCCGGGCGATCGGAGAGCGGTTGGCGCGGGAGCACTCCGATACCAACGAGGGTGAATCTGCACGGGTCATTCCCTTCCAAGAGAGTCTCGTGGGCGAGGTTCGCACGGCTTTGCTCGTGCTGCTCGGCGCGGTGGGATTCGTGCTGTTGATCGCGTGTGCGAATGTCGCCAGCCTTCTCCTCGCTCGAGGCGCCGCTCGACGCCGAGAGTTTGCCGTCCGCTCCGCTCTCGGAGCCGGGCGGGGACGCCTTGTCAGGCAGCTGCTCACCGAGAGCGTGGTGCTCGCATGCGCCGGCGGCCTGCTTGGTCTCATCGTCGCCTATTGGAGTGTGCAGGCGCTCGTGGCTCTGGCGCCTGAATCCATTCCACGGCTGTCGGATGTGCGCGTGGATCCGCGCGTGACACTGTTTGCAGTGATGGCGTCGCTGTCGGTCGGCATGCTGTTCGGGATCGTTCCGGCCTTTCAGGGAGCGCGCGGGGAGATGACTTCTGCCTTGAAGGACGGCGGACGTACGGGCACCGCGAGGACGCGGACGCAAAAATTCCTGGTGATCGGTGAAGTGGCGCTCGCGCTCGTTCTCCTCATCGGGGCCGGCCTGATGCTCACCAGCTTTACCCGACTCCGTGCGGTCGATCCAGGATTCACCGTCAGCAACGTGGTCGTCGTCGGTGTTCCTCTTCCACAGGCGCGTTACAACAACCCCGCGCAAGCGCGGTTCTACACACAACTGTTCGAACGGCTGCGCGAAAACCCGGTCACGGTCCGTTCGGCGCTTGGTTTCCCGACACCGTTCGGCGGCGCCAATGCGGCCGGCGCCTACGTGGTTGAAGGCGCTCCCCCGCAATCGCGCAGCGAACGGGCCGTTGCACAGATCGGGTCTCTGACGCCGGGCTATTTCCACACGATGGGAATCTCCCTCCTGAGGGGACGTGATGTGGAACTGACCGACACCGCCGATCGACCCAACGTCGCGGTCATCAATCAGACGATGGCGGAGCGCGAGTGGCCAGGCGCGGACCCGATCGGCCGGCGGATCGCCATCGGCGGCGAGCCCGCCGCTCCGCAGTCGTGGATCACTGTCGTGGGTGTCGTCGGGGATTTCAAACGGACAGATTTGCAAACTGGCCCACAACCGGCGGCTTACCTGCCGCACAGTCAGTTCACGCTGCCATACATGGGCGTGGTCGTGCGAAGCGAGCTGGGCGAGGCCGCCATCGCGAGTGCGGTCCGTTCCTCAGTTCGCGCGCTGGATCCCGAACTGCCGATTGAGGAGGTCGAAACGCTCGACCGGATTCTCGAGCGGGTGACGGGGCAACCGCGATTTCGTGCGCTGTTGATCGCATCATTTGCGTCGGCGGCGCTGCTGCTGGCTGCGGTCGGGCTGTATGGCCTCATCAGCTACACCGTGGCGCAACGCGCGCCTGAAATCGGCATACGGCTGGCGCTTGGCGCGACGCCATCACAAGTCGGCCGGCAGGTTGTTGGCCAGGGGATGTCGCTGGCGGCCATTGGTGTAGCGTGTGGCCTAGTCGCTGCTGTCGCGGCGACTCGACTGCTCGACGGATTGCTCTATTCCGTCAGTGCCACGGACCCACGAGTCTATTCCGGTCTCGCGCTGTTGTTGCTCACGATTGCTGCGCTCGCCTCGTATATCCCGGCCCGCCGTGCGATGCGTGTCGACCCGATGACCGCCTTACGTTCGGAGTGACAAGGCAAACGCCAACAAGGCACAATGCAGGTGAGACCTGAGGCCTGGGGCCTGAGCCCTGTTCATCGCTTTTGTGAATCATGATCAAGCTACGAAGCATCGAGAAGAGTTACCGCCACGGCCTCTCCCAGACCTTTGTCCTGCGCCGTATCAATGCCGACATCCAACAAGGCGAGTTCGTTTCCATCATGGGACCGTCTGGCGCCGGCAAGAGCACGCTGCTGCACATCATGGGAATGCACGATAGCGCGTGGACCGGCGAGTACGCGTTGTTCGACGAGCCCGTTCACCAGTTATCGGCGAAAGATCGGATGCGCCTCCAGAAGCAGCACGTGGGCTTCGTGTTTCAGAGCTACCACCTGCTCGACAACCTGACGGTCTACGAGAATATCGACCTGCCCTTGTCATACCGCGATGTGAAGAAGTCCGAACGGCAGGGCATGGTGGCGGACATTCTCGACAAGTTCAACATTGTCGGGAAGAAAGACTTGTATCCGAATCAGTTGTCCGGGGGGCAGCAGCAGTTGGTCGCCATCGCGCGCGCGGTCGTGGCGAAGCCCAACCTGATTCTGGCCGACGAGCCGACCGGGAATCTGCACTCGGATCAGGGCCGCGAAATCATGGAATTGTTCAAACGTCTCAACGATGCGGGCACGACCATCATTCAGGTCACGCATTCCGAGGTCAACGCGTCCTACGGACGCCGCATCATCAAGTTGAAGGACGGGTGGATTGTGGAGGATTAGGGGGCGAAGATGCTAACTGAAGCTCCACAAACCAAATCCAGCTCCACTCGTGGTGAGCCTGCGCCGCGCATTTTGATCGGCGACGATCAGCCGGATGTGCTCGAGGCTCTTCGGCTGCTGCTCAAGCCGGAGGGATATCTCATCGACACGGCGTCCTCACCGCAGCAACTGATGCGCGCGATGGAGCTCAAGGACTACGACGTCATCCTGATGGATCTCAACTACACGCGCGACACCACATCTGGCACTGAGGGGCTGGACCTCCTTCAGCGGATTCACACGGCGGATGAATCGTTGCCGGTGGTGGTGATGACGGCATGGGGCACCGTCAACGTGGCCGTCGAGGCCATGCGCCGAGGCGCGCGCGACTTCATTCAGAAACCCTGGGACAACGAGCGCCTACTCTCGATTCTTCGAACGCAAACCGAGTTGGGGCGCGCGATCCGCCGCGGCCGGCAACTCGAGGCTGCCAATCAAGCGCTGATGGCCGATGGGCACTCTCCCCTGCTGGCCGAATCGGCGGCCATGCGGCCTGTGCTCGACATCATCGCGCGCGTCGGGCCGTCGGACGCCAACGTCCTGATCACGGGTGAGAACGGCACCGGCAAGGGGCTCGTGGCACAGGCACTGCACGCCGTCTCGCCGCGCGCCAACCGTCCCATCGTCACGGTGAATGCCGGCGGCATGGCAGAAGGCGTGTTCGAGTCCGAGCTGTTCGGACACATGAAGGGCGCCTTTACGGACGCCAAGGTCGATCGTGTGGGGCGCTTCGAGCTCGCCGACGGCAGCACGCTGTTCCTCGACGAGATCGCCAATGTGCCAATGAGTCAACAGGCCAAGCTGCTCCGCGTCATCGAAACCGGCGAATTCGAGCGGCTGGGATCGTCGAAGACGCGCAAGGTCAACGTGCGTCTCATCTCCGCGACCAACGCTGACTTGAATACGCAGGTTGCTGCAGGAACGTTCCGGCAGGATTTGCTGTTCCGGCTCAATACGATCGAAGTCAACCTTCCCCCGCTTCGCGACCGGCGCGAGGATATCCCCTTGCTGGCGCGTCATTTCCTCCGCTTACACGCGCAGCGTTATCGCAAGAATGTGGCGGGATTTGATCCCGCGGCGATGCAGGTGCTTCTCGATCATCGCTGGCCGGGGAACGTGCGGGAGATCGACCATGCGGTCGAACGCGCCGTGCTGATGTCACAGGCCGCGACCATTCGCGCCAGCGACCTCGGACTGCGCACCGAAGGCGCGAGCTCGGCCCGGCTCGAAGACATGAGCCTCGAAGACGTTGAAGCGTTTTTGATCAAGAAGGCGATGGCGCGTTATGGCAATGTCAGCCAGGCCGCACGGGCGCTCGGCCTGTCGCGAAGCGCCCTCTACCGCAGACTCGAACGCTACAAACTCTGACATCTCTCCGTGAGGCGACTCACCCACGACCATCAGGTCTTTTTGCTCACTCTCGCGGCCGCGCTGCCCGGCGTGCTGACGTCCCTCATCATCCTCTGGACCGGCGACTACACGCCCAAAGTCCAGTGGACCCTTACCGTCGTCATCCTCGGCTTCCTGATCGCATTTTCAGCCTCTGTGCGCAACCGCGTCGTTCTACCGCTCCAGACGGTTGCGAACCTTCTGGCTGCGATGCGCGAGGACGACTTTTCCATCCGAGGGCGAACTCCAGACCCGGAAGATCCCCTGGGCGCGGTGCTGGTCGAAATCAATGAGCTCGCCGAAACCCTGCACGAGCAACGGCTGGGGGCCGTTGAAGCCACAGCGTTGCTGCGGACCGTCATGGAACAGGTCGATGTCGCCGTGTTCGCGTTCGACCCTGCCGAGCACCTACGGATCGTCAATCGCACCGGCGAGCGGTTGATGGGGCGCAACATGGAACAGATGCTCGGCCGGACTGCCGAGGAGCTCGGAGTTACGGACTGGTTCGGCGATGCTCCGCGCGTCGTCGATTTGTCGTTGCCCGGTGGGAGTGTGGGCCGATGGGAGGTGCGGCGGACCACATTCAGGCTGGGCGGTCTGCCCCACGATCTGCTGGTCCTGTCGGATGTCAGCCGGCCGCTCCGCGAACAGGAGCGGCAGGCTTGGCAGCGCCTGATTCGCGTCATCGGCCACGAGCTGGGGAATTCGCTCGGCCCGATCAAATCGATTGCGGGAAGTCTTGAAACCCTGCTGCAGCGCAATCCTCCGCCCGAGGACTGGCGCGACGACATGACACGAGGTCTTCAGGTGATCGCGTCGCGCACCGAATCGCTCAGCCGGTTCACTGCCGCGTACTCGCGGCTTGCCCGCTTACCGGCCCCGCGACTCTCGCCGGTCGTGCTCAAGCCGCTCCTGTTGAAAATTGCGGGTCTCGAGACACGAGTTCCGGTCCATGTCCGGCCGGGTCCGGATGTCACCGTCTCCGTCGATACCGACCAGATCGAGCAGCTGTTCATCAACCTGATTCGCAATGCCGCCGACGCGTGCCTGGAAGTCGGCGGGGCCACTGTCGCGGTAGGATGGCGCCTTACCAGACACGCCGTAGAAATTTCGGTGGAAGATGAGGGTCCGGGGCTGTCGAACACCTCGAATCTCTTCGTGCCGTTCTTCACGACCAAACCCGGCGGGTCCGGGATTGGGCTCGTGCTGTGCCGGCAGATTGCCGAGGCACATGAGGGATCGCTGAAATTGGAAAACAAAATGGAGGGGAGCGGCGCTCGCGCAACGCTCACATTGCCGCTATGACCAATCAAGACGTGGCGTTCAGCGGGATGAACCCCGCGATCTATGACCGGCAGCTTGGGCCAATGTTCTTCGAGCCCTACGCTCGTGATCTCGTGAGGCGTCTCACGGTCGGCGCCAGTGCCGCGGTACTCGAGATCGCCGCCGGGACCGGCATCGTCACCGAGCACTTGCGGGAGACATTGCCCACAGGTGTACGGCTGGTCGTCACCGATCTGAACGAGGCGATGCTCGATCTCGCACGTCAGAAGATCGGCCCGGATTCGCGGATTGAGTGGCAGAAGGCGGATGCGTGCGCACTGCCCTTTGCCGATGGCAGCTTCGACGCTGTCGTCTGTCAGTTCGGCCTGATGTTCTTCCCCGATAAGCCTGCAGCCCTGCGCGAAACACACCGCGTGCTGAAGTCGTCGGGAATGCTGCTGCTCAACGTCTGGGGATCGCTCGCTGACAATCCCATCGCGAGCGTGGCTCATGAGGTTGCCGCGTCGTTCTTTCCTACCGATCCTCCGAAGTTCTACACCATCCCATTTGGGCTTCATGACGAGGCGTTGCTGACCCGGATGATGTCAGAGGCGGGCTTTTCCAACGTGAGCTGCGAAACCGTCGACTTCATCGGTGAGAGCGAGTCGCCTGAATCGGCGGCCAAAGGGCTGGTACTCGGCACGCCTCTCGTCACCGCAATTCAAGAGCGCGGCACGATCAATCCAACGGTAATCGTGCACGCCCTGGCGGCACGCCTCACAACCGAAGGCGGCGCCGCACCGATGCGCCTGCCGATGCGGGCGCTTGTGCTCACTGGAGTCCGTGACTGAGGTTTCTCGAAACGCGAATTACCTTTCCTTCCGCTGCCCGCGTCAACCGATCGACGACCGCTACGCCGATGTCCACCTCGTCAGGGGCGGAGGCCAGGATGATGTCCACGCCTACAGCGTCCAGATCGCGCAGCGCGCCGAACAGCTCGCGGGCCGCCTCTGCGCGATCGCGCCGCGATCCATAACGCATCGTGACCATGCGCCCGGTCGTCGCAACTGCCGCGAGACGAGGTGCAAGCGCGATGAGATCCTCCTCGGGCGCCAGGACGCCAACGCGCGAGCCCGATGCGACTGCCGACCTGGCGTCGTTGGCGAGGCGATGCGCGACCCGATCGACGTCGCCGACATACAGCGTGAGTCGTGCACGTGGCGCATAGTGCCGCAGCAACTGGCCTGACGCGGGTTGTGCGTGCTCTGCACCGCGCAGGTCGGTCACCCTCTCGGTGTCCGGCCGGATCGCGCGGATTTGTTCCAATGTCACACCACCAGGTCGCCGCAGCAACGGCGGTGACACCGTGAGATCCAGGATGGTGGACTCGACGCCGATCGTCGTGGGACCGCCGTCGAGCAGCACATCGATGAGGCCGTCGAGATCGGCGAGCACGTCGGCAGCTCTTGTCGGACTCGGTCGCGAAAATCGATTGGCGCTTGGAGCAGCGATGGGAACCCCGGCCAGCTCCAGCAGCAACTGCGCGACCGGATGCGAGGGCACACGAACGCCAACCGTCGACAGGCCCGCAGTCACCGCGTCAGGTACTTCCGCTCGCTTGCGAAGAATGAGGGTCAGTGGTCCCGGCCAGAAGAGACGGGCGAACTCATGTGCGACCGGTGGCACATCTTCGGCGATCCCGCTCAGTGCATCCGCGTCAGCAATATGAACGATCGCCGGGTCGGTCGCTGGCCTGCCTTTCACGCGGAACAGCCGCTCGACTGCGGCGACGTCCAAGGCATGTGCCCCCAAGCCATACACCGTTTCCGTGGGAAACGCCACCAGGCCGCCGCGCCGCAAAGACTCGGCCGCCTGGGCGACGGTCCCGGGCTCGGGCTGTCGGGGATCAACGGAGAGCACGCGCGTCATCTACCAGTCCAGCGCGCCTGTTCCCAGCAGCAACTGCACGACACGACTGTAGCTCTGAACGCCCTCCGGGACACCTTGCGCTTTCAGATAGCGATCGTAGGTCTCCCAACTCACTCGTGATAGAGCTTCGACGCGCAACTGCTGTCGCTGAACGATCGCCTCCCGATCCCGGCGTGGGCCCGGTTCAAGACGCGCGAGGAACTCCTGACGCTCCGCCCGAGGTATGAGCACCACGGTCTCGTGGAATAACGCGAGCCACGCTGAATACTGCGAAGCCGGATCTGCTCGAAGCGCCGCAAGCAGACCGACAAAGCTCGCGTCGTCTTCGGGCGCATAACCGGCGAGGTGTGCCCATTCGTGCGCGAGCACTGCGGGCCGTTCGGGCGGCGTGAGATCGGGGTTGAGCAGCGTTTCGAGAAAAAACGGCGCGTGCATGCCGTCCACACCTGCCGCTCGAAAGAATCGGCCAAGCAGTGTGCGCTTGGGTCGGCCTGGAGTGATTACGGTCTGGCGGCCCAGCCGGCGTTCGACCGCGTGCATGGCCTGAACCAGGCTGGGCGGCACTGCACCCGCATCCGGAAAGCCCGCCGCATGCCCGGACGCGTGAGAGCGATTGACCTGCTCAGTTGCACGATCCGCCAGGGTGCGAACCGCAGCTGCTGTCACGCGGGTCGTGTCGTATCCGACGGCGCCCTCCAAGGCCGGTCGTGAATAGTTCAGGCCCCACACGACGGCGAACCAGAGATACACGAGTGCGACCAGTGTGAGCAGCGCGCCAACGCCGCGCACCAGTGGCCACAGGGATCGACGCCGCACGGCCGATCTGAAACTGTGGCCAATCGCCACGACTACGACCACGGCCAGCGTCAACAGCACGTAATCGAACAGCGCAACACCAGTCTGGTTCGACCAGGATGTGAGCCACGTCTGGAGACGCGGATAGACGCTCTGGGCAAAGTATTGCTCCACCAGTTGCGGTGGCAAAGGCACGGCCGCAACCGCAACGGCAAGGCCGACCACGCCGATCTGCAGTAACCGACGCAATTTCACGATGGCATTCCGGGAACTTCAGTACGCTTTGGCCGACTGCCAGCCCGCCGGCTCGGCGGCCTCTTCGATCAATCGAAGCTGATTCGGCAGGCGTGATCCCCACCAGAACAATGCGATGGCCAACACGACTACGCCTGCACTCATGCGCCAGAACGATCGCTTCTCCAAATTCATCGACAATGGCCGCACCGCAAGGATCGCGAGAAGTGGGACAAGGGGCAAATGGAAACGGGAATCGCCAAACACCGTGAGAAGTTGCAGCACCATCACCGCTAGAACCGACACGACGAGTACTTCGGTGGCGGTCTTCGGGCGCGGGCCGAACGCCAGCGCAATAACAGCCGCCGTCATCAGAAGGGGGAACGCCAGAGCGATTGCCCATCCCATGCCAAGAACGAGCGCACGTGGACGCGGACCAAAGTAAGACGAGGTGTACAGCCACAGATGCTCACGCCCCTCGAGATCAAACAGATAGGCCAATCTCATCGGCACAAGTTTGATAATCCGGAGAGGCTCGCGTGTGATGTATCGCAAGCCGAGCCGATAGGCCGTCGTATTACGCGTGAACTCCTCGGGTTCGGCATTCAGATAGCGCTTGTGCACGACGTCCCAGTCGTTCAGGACATAACGTCCGGTCGCGCCCTCGTAATACGACATCAGAAAGGTTATCCCGCTGGTGGTCTCGAGCGGCATCCATCGGCCAAAAACGGTCTGATTCCGGATGGCCCACGGCGCGATCGCAATCACGACTCCAAGGGCAAGCGCGGATGCAAGAGTCGCGCGGCGACCGCCTGTGGGCCGCCAGGTCATTGTCTTTGGCCGTTTGGCAGCCCAAAACAGAAGCGCAGCAATGACAGCCACCCCAGCCTGCCTGGTCATCGTCGCCAGCCCGGCGAACAGGCCCGCGCCGATCATCGCGATAGCGTTCGTGTGACGGGCGCACAAAAGAGCCAGCAGGACCAGCAGCATGAAGAGCGGCTCAGCCATCACGTAGATCGTGTACATGAGCAGCCCCGGGTACCAGGCGACGATCAGGCCTGCGGCCACAGCCCGCGCGCGGCTCATCGTTCGACTTGCGAGCACGTAGGTTAGAACCGCGGTCGCCGTGAGAATCACGCACTGCAGGACACGAGCCGACAGCAGACCGGAGCCAAGAGCAGCGAATGACCCGGCGATGGCAACGGGATACGCCGGAACACGAAACGCATCGGGTACAGCCGCCCGTTGTCGAAGAGATAGCGCGCACGATCGAAGTAGTCGACCATATCGGCCATCAGCCCCGACGTCGATGTCATCGACAGAATCAAGAGCCGTGGCGCGAGTGCCGCGACCGTGACGACGGCCACGTCAAGAATGTCGCGGGTGACGTCTCGCCGCGCTGAGGTCAGGGGACGTTCACCACGAGCTCAGGCGAGGGTTCGCTGGTCCCGCAGGCGTTGCGCGCGAGCACGTTCACGTAGTAGGTGTCCGGCGGCGCCTCGCGATTGAACGATGTCGCGCTGCCCGGCGCGACAAATGTCGTCGGGTTCACGTCGCGGGTCGCCCGGGCTTCGATCAGATACGTCGCGATGCGATCCGCCGCAGGACCAGGCGCCCAGCCGATGGTGACGGTGCGACCGGTTACCGAGGCCGTGACGCCCTGTGGCGTGCCGGGCGGGGAGCCGCAATCAGGACCGCTCCCTTGTTCCCCGCTACGCATGGCCCAGAGGCCCACAAGGACAATGGCGACGACGACAACGACGACGGCAATCACACCGTTCTTATTCATGGTTGATGTGGGAGCTCCGAGTCACGTGTTGGATTTCGGTGGTCAATCGAAGGTTAT
>CAWJVW010000007.1:0-325909 GCA_963846425.1 uncultured Acidobacteriota bacterium
GCGAGGCAGCGCGCGCACAGGTGCAGCTGGGATGCAGCTCCGTCAACACCATCGAGGTCCTTGGCGGAATGGCCGTGACCAGGTCGTCCTGTCTGACATGTCTGCGTGGGATCAGTTCGAACGGATTCGTTTGCGATAAGGGGTACGGTCGAAGTTCCACGTGAACGTCGTCGAACGGGCCGTCCCCAAGGTTCCGTCTCAAGGAGTGAGCATGAACGCTTCAGGGCAGCCGCTGATTAAACTCGACGGCATCAAGAAGGTCTCTACACCGATGAAGTGGAACGCACGCGCTCGCGGGAATCACACCTGGAGATCCAGCAGGGCGAGTATCTCGCTATCGCCGGGCCGTCCGGCTGTGGCAAGTCTACGCTCCTGGCGATTCTCGGACTGCTCGATACGCCATCCGAAGGCGAGTACACCTCAATGGCAATCAGGTCGCCAACCTGTCGCTGTCAGAACGCGCACGTGTCCGCAACCGCGAGATCGGGTTCATCTTTCAGAGTTTCAACCTGATTGGCGACCTAACCGTGTTCGAAAACGGAAGATGCCGTTGATTTATCGCGGGATGAAGTCCGCCGAACGGCGCGAGCGCGCGAACCGGCGCTCAAACGCGTGGGAATGGCTCATCGCTGAAGCACTTGCCGTCTCAACTCTCCGGCGGTCAGCAGCAGCGCGTCGCCGTGGCCCGCGCCGTCGGCGGTAGCCGTCCATCCTGCTCGCAGACGAGCCGACCGGTAACCTCGATTCGAAAAACGGCGAAGCGGTCATGGACCTGCTCCGCGAGCTCCACCGACAGGGAGCGACCATCTGCATGGTCACGCACGACCCGCGATATGCCGCACACGCGGACCGCAGCGTTCACCTCTTCGACGGACGGATCGTCGAAGAAAGCGTCGCGGTCGTCTAACGACTAGCGGCCTACGGACAACGGCCTGCGGCCCACGGTGTCCGGTAGGTGCGTCGACTGTGGACCGTAGGCAGTGGACCGTGCATCTCTGGCCCAGGACGTTCGATACGCGCTGAGGTCCCTCGGGCGGGCGCCAGGCTTCACCCTGGTCGCGCTCCTCACACTGGCCCTTGGGATCGGCGGGACTACCGCCATCTTCTCCGTCGTTGACGGAATCCTCCTGCGGCCCCTTCCCTATCCGGAGCCTTCGTCCATCGTCCGCCTGTTAGGCGTGACGGCAGCCAATCGTGAGGGCGCCGGCTTCTCCGCCGCCGATTATCTCGATTACCGCAACGGAAGCCGGAGCTTCGCGGCGGTGGCGGGAGTCCGTCAGGAGGTCGTGGATTCACTGGCGGGTCAGAGCCGGTCCGGTTGGCAGCGCTGGAGACGACGGCGGGTTACTTCGATGTCTTCGGCGTACCGGCGTTGCACGGCAGGGTGTACAACGCCGCCACGGATTCGCCTCACGGACCGCGCATCACCGTCGTGTCTACAGGCATGTGGCAACAGCACCTGGGAAGCGATCCGGCCATCGTCGGCCGGGCGATTCGCCTGAATGGCATCCCGATGACGGTCGTCGGCGTGATGCCGGAATGGTTCGCGCATCCCCCAATCCCGATCTGTGGGTGCTTGCGCCGAATGATGTGCCGACGAGTCCTGTGGCTACCGAGGGTGACCCTCAGCCAACCGCGAAGTCAATTACTTCGAGGCCATCGCGCGGCTCGGACCAAACGTGACGCTGGTTCAAGCCAACGACGATCTCCGGGCGATCGGAGAGCGGTTGGCGCGGGAGCACTCCGATACCAACGAGGGTGAATCTGCACGGGTCATTCCCTTCCAAGAGAGTCTCGTGGGCGAGGTTCGCACGGCTTTGCTCGTGCTGCTCGGCGCGGTGGGATTCGTGCTGTTGATCGCGTGTGCGAATGTCGCCAGCCTTCTCCTCGCTCGAGGCGCCGCTCGACGCCGAGAGTTTGCCGTCCGCTCCGCTCTCGGAGCCGGGCGGGGACGCCTTGTCAGGCAGCTGCTCACCGAGAGCGTGGTGCTCGCATGCGCCGGCGGCCTGCTTGGTCTCATCGTCGCCTATTGGAGTGTGCAGGCGCTCGTGGCTCTGGCGCCTGAATCCATTCCACGGCTGTCGGATGTGCGCGTGGATCCGCGCGTGACACTGTTTGCAGTGATGGCGTCGCTGTCGGTCGGCATGCTGTTCGGGATCGTTCCGGCCTTTCAGGGAGCGCGCGGGGAGATGACTTCTGCCTTGAAGGACGGCGGACGTACGGGCACCGCGAGGACGCGGACGCAAAAATTCCTGGTGATCGGTGAAGTGGCGCTCGCGCTCGTTCTCCTCATCGGGGCCGGCCTGATGCTCACCAGCTTTACCCGACTCCGTGCGGTCGATCCAGGATTCACCGTCAGCAACGTGGTCGTCGTCGGTGTTCCTCTTCCACAGGCGCGTTACAACAACCCCGCGCAAGCGCGGTTCTACACACAACTGTTCGAACGGCTGCGCGAAAACCCGGTCACGGTCCGTTCGGCGCTTGGTTTCCCGACACCGTTCGGCGGCGCCAATGCGGCCGGCGCGTACGTGGTTGAAGGCGCTCCCCCGCAATCGCGCAGCGAACGGGCCGTTGCACAGATCGGGTCTCTGACGCCGGGCTATTTCCACACGATGGGAATCTCCCTCCTGAGGGGACGTGATGTGGAACTGACCGACACCGCCGATCGACCCAACGTCGCGGTCATCAATCAGACGATGGCGGAGCGCGAGTGGCCAGGCGCGGACCCGATCGGCCGGCGGATCGCCATCGGCGGCGAGCCCGGCGATCCGCAGTCGTGGATCACTGTCGTGGGTGTCGTCGGGGATTTCAAACGGACAGATTTGCAGACTGGCCCACAACCGGCGGCTTACCTGCCGCACAGTCAGTTCACGCTGCCATACATGGGCGTGGTCGTGCGAAGCGAGCTGGGCGAGGCCGCCATCGCGAGTGCGGTCCGTTCCTCAGTTCGCGCGCTGGATGCCGAACTGCCGATTGAAGAGGTCGAAACGCTCGACCGGATTCTCGAGCGGGTGACGGGGCAACCGCGATTTCGTGCGCTGTTGATCGCATCATTTGCGTCGGCGGCGCTGCTGCTGGCTGCGGTCGGGCTGTATGGCCTCATCAGCTACACCGTGGCGCAACGCGCGCCTGAAATCGGCATACGACTGGCGCTTGGCGCGACGCCATCACAAGTCGGCCGGCAGGTTGTTGGCCAGGGGATGTCGCTGGCGGCCATTGGTGTAGCGTGTGGCCTAGTCGCTGCTGTCGCGGCGACTCGACTGCTCGACGGATTGCTCTATTCCGTCAGTGCCACCGACCCACGAGTCTATTCCGGTCTCGCGCTGTTGTTGCTCACGATTGCTGCGCTCGCCTCGTATATCCCGGCCCGCCGTGCGATGCGTGTCGACCCGATGACCGCCTTACGTTCGGAGTGACAAGGCAAACGCCAACAAGGCACAATGCAGGTGAGACCTGAGGCCTGGGGCCTGAGCCCTGTTCATCGCTTTTGTGAATCATGATCAAGCTACGAAGCATCGAGAAGAGTTACCGCCACGGCCTCTCCCAGACCTTTGTCCTGCGCCGTATCAATGCCGACATCCAACAAGGCGAGTTCGTTTCCATCATGGGACCGTCTGGCGCCGGCAAGAGCACGCTGCTGCACATCATGGGAATGCACGATAGCGCGTGGACCGGCGAGTACGCGTTGTTCGACGAGCCCGTTCACCAGTTATCGGCGAAAGATCGGATGCGGCTCCAGAAGCAGCACGTGGGCTTCGTGTTTCAGAGCTACCACCTGCTCGACAACCTGACGGTCTACGAGAATATCGACCTGCCCTTGTCATACCGCGATGTGAAGAAGTCCGAACGGCAGGGCATGGTGGCGGACATTCTCGACAAGTTCAACATTGTCGGGAAGAAAGACTTGTATCCGAATCAGTTGTCCGGGGGGCAGCAGCAGTTGGTCGCCATCGCGCGCGCGGTCGTGGCGAAGCCCAACCTGATTCTGGCCGACGAGCCGACCGGGAATCTGCACTCGGATCAGGGCCGCGAAATCATGGAATTGTTCAAACGTCTCAACGATGCGGGCACGACCATCATTCAGGTCACGCATTCCGAGGTCAACGCGTCCTACGGACGCCGCATCATCAAGTTGAAGGACGGGTGGATTGTGGAGGATTAGGGGGCGAAGATGCTAACTGAAGCTCCACAAACCAAATCCAGCTCCACTCGTGGTGAGCCTGCGCCGCGCATTTTGATCGGCGACGATCAGCCGGATGTGCTCGAGGCTCTTCGGCTGCTGCTCAAGCCGGAGGGATATCTCATCGACACGGCGTCCTCACCGCAGCAACTGATGCGCGCGATGGAGCTCAAGGACTACGACGTCATCCTGATGGATCTCAACTACACGCGCGACACCACATCTGGCACTGAGGGGCTGGACCTCCTTCAGCGGATTCACACGGCGGATGAATCGTTGCCGGTGGTGGTGATGACGGCATGGGGCACCGTCAACGTGGCCGTCGAGGCCATGCGCCGAGGCGCGCGCGACTTCATTCAGAAACCCTGGGACAACGAGCGCCTACTCTCGATTCTTCGAACGCAAACCGAGTTGGGGCGCGCGATCCGCCGCGGCCGGCAACTCGAGGCTGCCAATCAAGCGCTGATGGCCGATGGGCACTCTCCCCTGCTGGCCGAATCGGCGGCCATGCGGCCTGTGCTCGACATCATCGCGCGCGTCGGGCCGTCGGACGCCAACGTCCTGATCACGGGTGAGAACGGCACCGGCAAGGGGCTCGTGGCACAGGCGCTGCACGCCGTCTCGCCGCGCGCCAACCGTCCCATCGTCACGGTGAATGCCGGCGGCATGGCAGAAGGCGTGTTCGAGTCCGAGCTGTTCGGACACATGAAGGGCGCCTTTACGGACGCCAAGGTCGATCGTGTGGGGCGCTTCGAGCTCGCCGACGGCAGCACGCTGTTCCTCGACGAGATCGCCAATGTGCCAATGAGTCAACAGGCCAAGCTGCTCCGCGTCATCGAAACCGGCGAATTCGAGCGGCTGGGATCGTCGAAGACGCGCAAGGTCAACGTGCGTCTCATCTCCGCGACCAACGCTGACTTGAATACGCAGGTTGCTGCAGGAACGTTCCGGCAGGACTTGCTGTTCCGGCTCAATACGATCGAAGTCAACCTTCCCCCGCTTCGCGACCGGCGCGAGGATATCCCCTTGCTGGCGCGTCATTTCCTCCGCTTACACGCGCAGCGTTATCGCAAGAATGTGGCGGGATTTGATCCCGCGGCGATGCAGGTGCTTCTCGATCATCGCTGGCCGGGGAACGTGCGGGAGATCGACCATGCGGTCGAACGCGCCGTGCTGATGTCACAGGCCGCGACCATTCGCGCCAGCGACCTCGGACTGCGCACCGAAGGCGCGAGCTCGGCCCGGCTCGAAGACATGAGCCTCGAAGACGTTGAAGCGTTTTTGATCAAGAAGGCGATGGCGCGTTATGGCAATGTCAGCCAGGCCGCACGGGCGCTCGGCCTGTCGCGAAGCGCCCTCTACCGCAGACTCGAACGCTACAAACTCTGACATCTCTCCGTGAGGCGACTCACCCACGACCATCAGGTCTTTTTGCTCACTCTCGCGGCCGCGCTGCCCGGCGTGCTGACGTCCCTCATCATCCTCTGGACCGGCGACTACACGCCCAAAGTCCAGTGGACCCTTACCGTCGTCATCCTCGGCTTCCTGATCGCATTTTCAGCCTCTGTGCGCAACCGCGTCGTTCTACCGCTCCAGACGGTTGCGAACCTTCTGGCTGCGATGCGCGAGGACGACTTTTCCATCCGAGGGCGAACTCCAGACCCGGAAGATCCCCTGGGCGCGGTGCTGGTCGAAATCAATGAGCTCGCCGAAACCCTGCACGAGCAACGGCTGGGGGCCGTTGAAGCCACAGCGTTGCTGCGGACCGTCATGGAACAGGTCGATGTCGCCGTGTTCGCGTTCGACCCTGCCGAGCACCTACGGATCGTCAATCGCACCGGCGAGCGGTTGATGGGGCGCAACATGGAACAGATGCTCGGCCGGACTGCCGAGGAGCTCGGAGTTACGGACTGGTTCGGCGATGCTCCGCGCGTCGTCGATTTGTCGTTGCCCGGTGGGAGTGTGGGCCGATGGGAGGTGCGGCGGACCACATTCAGGCTGGGCGGTCTGCCCCACGATCTGCTGGTCCTGTCGGATGTCAGCCGGCCGCTCCGCGAACAGGAGCGGCAGGCTTGGCAGCGCCTGATTCGCGTCATCGGCCACGAGCTGGGGAATTCGCTCGGCCCGATCAAATCGATTGCGGGAAGTCTTGAAACCCTGCTGCAGCGCAATCCTCCGCCCGAGGACTGGCGCGACGACATGACACGAGGTCTTCAGGTGATCGCGTCGCGCACCGAATCGCTCAGCCGGTTCACTGCCGCGTACTCGCGGCTTGCCCGCTTACCGGCCCCGCGACTCTCGCCGGTCGTGCTCAAGCCGCTCCTGTTGAAAATTGCGGGTCTCGAGACACGAGTTCCGGTCCATGTCCGGCCGGGTCCGGATGTCACCGTCTCCGTCGATACCGACCAGATCGAGCAGCTGTTCATCAACCTGATTCGCAATGCCGCCGACGCGTGCCTGGAAGTCGGCGGGGCCACTGTCGCGGTAGGATGGCGCCTTACCAGACACGCCGTAGAAATTTCGGTGGAAGATGAGGGTCCGGGGCTGTCGAACACCTCGAATCTCTTCGTGCCGTTCTTCACGACCAAACCCGGCGGGTCCGGGATTGGGCTCGTGCTGTGCCGGCAGATTGCCGAGGCACATGAAGGATCGCTGAAATTGGAAAACAAAATGGAGGGGAGCGGCGCTCGCGCAACGCTCACATTGCCGCTATGACCAATCAAGACGTGGCGTTCAGCGGGATGAACCCCGCGATCTATGACCGGCAGCTTGGGCCAATGTTCTTCGAGCCCTACGCTCGTGATCTCGTGAGGCGTCTCACGGTCGGCGCCAGTGCCGCGGTACTCGAGATCGCCGCCGGGACCGGCATCGTCACCGAGCACTTGCGGGAGACATTGCCCACAGGTGTACGGCTGGTCGTCACCGATCTGAACGAGGCGATGCTCGATCTCGCACGTCAGAAGATCGGCCCGGATTCGCGGATTGAGTGGCAGAAGGCGGATGCGTGCGCACTGCCCTTTGCCGATGGCAGCTTCGACGCTGTCGTCTGTCAGTTCGGCCTGATGTTCTTCCCCGATAAGCCTGCAGCCCTGCGCGAAACACACCGCGTGCTGAAGTCGTCGGGAATGCTGCTGCTCAACGTCTGGGGATCGCTCGCTGACAATCCCATCGCGAGCGTGGCTCATGAGGTTGCCGCGTCGTTCTTTCCTACCGATCCTCCGAAGTTCTACACCATCCCATTTGGGCTTCATGACGAGGCGCTGCTGACCCGGATGATGTCAGAGGCGGGCTTTTCCAACGTGAGCTGCGAAACCGTCGACTTCATCGGTGAGAGCGAGTCGCCTGAATCGGCGGCCAAAGGGCTCGTACTCGGCACGCCTCTCGTCACCGCAATTCAAGAGCGCGGCACGATCAATCCAACGGTAATCGTGCACGCCGTGGCGGCACGCCTCACAACCGAAGGCGGCGCCGCACCGATGCGCCTGCCGATGCGGGCGCTTGTGCTCACTGGAGTCCGTGACTGAGGTTTCTCGAAACGCGAATTACCTTTCCTTCCGCTGCCCGCGTCAACCGATCGACGACCGCTACGCCGATGTCCACCTCGTCAGGGGCGGAGGCCAGGATGATGTCCACGCCTACAGCGTCCAGATCGCGCAGCGCGCCGAACAGCTCGCGGGCCGCCTCTGCGCGATCGCGCCGCGATCCATAACGCATCGTGACCATGCGCCCGGTCGTCGCAACTGCCGCGAGACGAGGTGCAAGCGCGATGAGATCCTCCTCGGGCGCCAGGACGCCAACGCGCGAGCCCGATGCGACTGCCGACCTGGCGTCGTTGGCGAGGCGATGCGCGACCCGATCGACGTCGCCGACATACAGCGTGAGCCGTGCACGTGGTGCATAGTGCCGCAGCAACTGGCCTGACGCGGGTTGTGCGTGCTCTGCACCGCGCAGGTCGGTCACCCTCTCGGTGTCCGGCCGGATCGCGCGGATTTGTTCCAATGTCACACCACCAGGTCGCCGCAGCAACGGCGGTGACACCGTGAGATCCAGGATCGTGGACTCGACGCCGATCGTCGTGGGACCGGCGTCGAGCAGCACATCGATGACGCCGTCGAGATCGGCGAGCACGTCGGCAGCTCTTGTCGGACTCGGTCGCGAAAATCGATTGGCGCTTGGAGCAGCGATCGGAACCCC
The DNA here is from genome assembly GCA_963846425.1 of uncultured Acidobacteriota bacterium. Classification (GTDB taxonomy): domain Bacteria; phylum Acidobacteriota; class Vicinamibacteria; order Vicinamibacterales; family UBA2999; genus JACCSI01. Next base: position 8,375 of record CAWJVW010000007.1, read on the forward strand.
GGCCAGCTCCAGCAGCAACTGCGCGACCGGATGCGAGGGCACACGAACGCCAACCGTCGACAGGCCCGCAGTCACCACGTCCGGTACTTCCGCTCGCTTGCGAAGAATGAGGGTCAGTGGTCCCGGCCAGAAGAGACGGGCGAACTCATGTGCGACCGGTGGCACATCTTCGGCGATCCCGCTCAGTGCATCCGCGTCAGCAATATGAACGATCGCCGGGTCGGTCGCTGGCCTGCCTTTCACGCGGAACAACCGCTCGACTGCGGCGACGTCCAAGGCATGTGCCCCCAAGCCATACACCGTTTCCGTGGGAAACGCCACCAGGCCGCCGCGCCGCAAAGACTCGGCCGCCTGGGCGACGGTCCCGGGCTCGGGCTGTCGGGGATCAACGGAGAGCACGCGCGTCATCTACCAGTCCAGCGCGCCTGTTCCCAGCAGCAACTGCACGACACGACTGTAGCTCTGAACGCCCTCCGGGACACCTTGCGCTTTCAGATAGCGATCGTAGGTCTCCCAACTCACTCGTGATAGAGCTTCGACGCGCAACTGCTGTCGCTGAACGATCGCCTCCCGATCCCGGCGTGGGCCCGGTTCAAGACGCGCGAGGAACTCCTGACGCTCCGCCCGAGGTATGAGCACCACGGTCTCGTGGAATAACGCGAGCCACGCTGAATACTGCGAAGCCGGATCCGCTCGAAGCGCCGCAAGCAGACCGACAAAGCTCGCGTCGTCTTCGGGCGCATAACCGGCGAGGTGTGCCCATTCGTGCGCGAGCACTGCGGGCCGTTCGGGCGGCGTGAGATCGGGGTTGAGCAGCGTTTCGAGAAGAAACGGCGCGTGCATGCCGTCCACACCTGCCGCTCGAAAGAATCGGCCAAGCAGTGTGCGCTTGGGTCGGCCTGGAGTGATTACGGTCTGGCGGCCCAGCCGGCGTTCGACCGCGTGCATGGCCTGAACCAGGCTCGGCGGCACTGCACCCGCATCCGGAAAGCCCGCCGCATGCCCGGACGCGTGAGAGCGATTGACCTGCTCAGTTGCACGATCCGCCAGGGTGCGAACCGCAGCTGCTGTCACGCGGGTCGCGTCGTATCCGACGGCGCCCTCCAAGGCCGGTCGTGAATAGTTCAGGCCCCACACGACGGCGAACCAGAGATACACGAGTGCGACCAGTGTGAGCAGCGCGCCAACGCCGCGCACCAGTGGCCACAGGGATCGACGCCGCACGGCCGATCTGAAACTGTGGCCAATCGCCACGACTACGACCACGGCCAGCGTCAACAGCACGTAATCGAACAGCGCAACACCAGTCTGGTTCGACCAGGATGTGAGCCACGTCTGGAGACGCGGATAGACGCCCTGGGCAAAGTATTGCTCCACCAGTTGCGGTGGCAAAGGCACGGCCGCAACCGCAACGGCAAGGCCGACCACGCCGATCTGCAGTAACCGACGCAATTTCACGATGGCATTCCGGGAACTTCAGTACGCTTTGGCCGACTGCCAGCCCGCCGGCTCGGCGGCCTCTTCGATCAATCGAAGCTGATTCGGCAGGCGTGATCCCCACCAGAACAATGCGATGGCCAACACGACTACGCCTGCACTCATGCGCCAGAACGATCGCTTCTCCAAATTCATCGACAATGGCCGCACCGCAAGGATCGCGAGAAGTGGGACAAGGGGCAAATGGAAACGGGAATCGCCAAACACCGTGAGAAGTTGCAGCACCATCACCGCTAGAACCGACACGACGAGTACTTCGGTGGCGGTCTTCGGGCGCGGGCCGAACGCCAGCGCAATAACAGCCGCCGTCATCAGAAGGGGGAACGCCAGAGCGATTGCCCATCCCATGCCAAGAACGAGCGCACGTGGACGCGGACCAAAGTAAGACGAGGTGTACAGCCACAGATGCTCACGCCCCTCGAGATCAAACAGATAGGCCAATCTCATCGGCACAAGTTTGATAATCCGGAGAGGCTCGCGTGTGATGTATCGCAAGCCGAGCCGATAGGCCGTCGTATTACGCGTGAACTCCTCGGGTTCGGCATTCAGATAGCGCTTGTGCACGACGTCCCAGTCGTTCAGGACATAACGTCCGGTCGCGCCCTCGTAATACGACATCAGAAAGGTTATCCCGCTGGTGGTCTCGAGCGGCATCCATCGGCCAAAAACGGTCTGATTCCGGATGGCCCACGGCGCGATCGCAATCACGACTCCAAGGGCAAGCGCGGATGCAAGAGTCGCGCGGCGACCGCCTGTGGGCCGCCAGGTCATTGTCTCTGGCCGTTTGGCAGCCCAAAACAGAAGCGCAGCAATGACAGCCACCCCAGCCTGCCTGGTCATCGTCGCCAGCCCGGCGAACAGGCCCGCGCCGATCATCGCGATAGCGTTCGTGTGACGGGCGCACAAAAGAGCCAGCAGGACCAGCAGCATGAAGAGCGGCTCAGCCATCACGTAGATCGTGTACATGAGCAGCCCCGGGTACCAGGCCACGATCAGGCCTGCGGCCACAGCCCGCGCGCGGCTCATCGTTCGACTTGCGAGCACGTAGGTTAGAACCGCGGTCGCCGTGAGAATCACGCACTGCAGGACACGAGCCGACAGCAGACCGGAGCCAAGAGCAGCGAATGACCCGGCGATGGCAACGGGATACGCCGGAACACGAAACGCATCGGGGTACAGCCGCCCGTTGTCGAAGAGATAGCGCGCACGATCGAAGTAGTCGACCATATCGGCCATCAGCCCCGACGTCGATGTCATCGACAGAATCAAGAGCCGTGGCGCGAGTGCCGCGACCGTGACGACGGCCACGTCAAGAATGTCGCGGGTGACGTCTCGCCGCGCTGAGGTCAGGGGACGTTCACCACGAGCTCAGGCGAGGGTTCGCTGGTCCCGCAGGCGTTGCGCGCGAGCACGTTCACGTAGTAGGTGTCCGGCGGCGCCTCGCGATTGAACGATGTCGCGCTGCCCGGCGCGACAAATGTCGTCGGGTTCACGTCGCGGGTCGCCCGGGCTTCGATCAGATACGTCGCGATGCGATCCGCCGCAGGACCAGGCGCCCAGCCGATGGTGACGGTGCGACCGGTTACCGAGGCCGTGACGCCCTGTGGCGTGCCGGGCGGGGAGCCGCAATCAGGACCGCTCCCTTGTTCCCCGCTACGCATGGCCCAGAGGCCCACAAGGACAATGGCGACGACGACAACGACGACGGCAATCACACCGTTCTTATTCATGGTTGATGTGGGAGCTCCGAGTCACGTGTTGGATTTCGGTGGTCAATCGAAGGTTATGGTCGGGATGCCGGGATTCGAACCCGGGACCTCCTGCACCCCAAGCAGGCGCGCTAGCCAGGCTGCGCTACATCCCGATAACTGGCGAACGTCGCGCTATGACGCGCGGCGTCTCTTGCCCGCCGCGCTCTTGGTCGCAGGCTTGGCTGGCCGTCGGTCACCCGGCACCGTTTTCGAAGCCCTCGCGCGGGTTCTGACTCCAAGCGACGGGGGCGGCGGCACTAACTGTAGTTCGAGCGGCCTGCCACGACCCGCATCGCGACTGAGCAACTGCATGATCGCTTCGAGACCGGTGCGCACCTGTCGGAGCTTTGACCGCGCCATGCCACCAAGCGCGTCGTCAACGGTGACTGCAGGGACTGACGGACCGCGCGGATCCTCTTCGAGCCTGCGACGTGCGCCCGCCAGCGTCAGGCCTTCGACAAACACGAGCTGCTTGATCCGCAGCACGAGTTCGACGTCGGTCCGACGATAGACGCGGCCTCCGCCGGCGCTCGCGGGTTGACCCAGGCCCGGAAACTCGGCCTCCCAGGAGCGCAGCACATAGGGCTGCAACTGCGCCATCTCGCAGACGTCAAGCGACTTGAACAGCTCGCGTTTGGCCGCTGCCATCACATTCTGACCTGATCGATGGAGTATATCACGCTGAATCTCAGTGTTTTCGCTCACGAGCCGACGTTCGCGATCGCTTCCGGACGGTCAATCTGAGAGGCGTGCCCACAAAACCATACGCCTCACGCAGCCGGTTCTCGAGGAACCGCTGATACGAAAAGTGAAACTTCGTGGCGACGTTCGTGAAGAGCACGAACGTCGGCGGCGCCACCCCGGTTTGCGCCGCGTACAACACACGCACGTTGCGGTGACCTGGGCTGACGGGGCGATGCGCGGCGGTTATTTGCTCGATGAAGCGGTTCAACTCTGCCGTCGGGACACGCACGCGACGGGCAGCGGCAACCTTGTCAACGAGCTCGAGCAACTTTGGCGTGCGTTCGCCGCTCTTGGCTGAGATGTGCACGATAGGCGCGTACTCGAGAAACTTCAGCTGACGCCGTACCTGTTCGTCGAAACCTTTGTAAGCATCAGGGCCCTGCTGCTTCATCAGGTCCCATTTGTTGGCGGCAAGAATGACGCCTCGACCGGCTTTGTCGGCGGCGCCCGCAATCGCGGCATCCTGGTCGGTGGCACCGGAGGTCGCGTCAAGGACCAGGATGACGACGTCTGCGCGCTCGATCGCTCGGCGAGCAAGCATCACACTGAGAATCTCCATTTGACCGGACTGCGCGACCCGGCCGGGCCGGCGGATGCCCGCTGTATCAACGATACGAAACTGCCGGCGGTGCCATTTCATCACTGAGTCGACGGGGTCGCGTGTCGTCCCTGGCACTTCCGACACAATCATGCGCTCTTCTCGCAGCAGCCGATTCACCAGCGAGGACTTGCCCGCGTTAGGCCGGCCCACGATGGCAACAGCAGTTTCCGACGCCGCGCTCCCACCTTCATCGAGATGCCGGCCGCTTTCTTCGCGGATCTCATCCTCGTCTGCGTCACGGCTCCGCAGCCGTACCGTACGCGGCAAGCGCCGCACGATCTCGTCAAGGAGTTCGCCAACGCCTTCTCCGTGCTCGGCGCTCACTTCGAGAATTGGATCGAAGCCGAGCTGAAAGAGCTCGAGCGCCCCGGCGCGCGCGCGTCGATCGTCAATTTTGTTGACCGCGAGGATGACGGGGACGTCGGCGCTGCGCACGGCAGCGGCGATTTCTTCGTCACCGGGAACGAGCCCTTCGCGTCCGTCGACGACAAACACGATCACATCGGCCGTTGAGAGCGCGCGCTGGCCACGCTCGAAGACGAGCTTTCGCAGCGGATCCTGCGAGGCGCCGAACATTCCCCCGGTGTCGGTTAGCTCCAGGCCCATGTCCTGCCAGACCACGGGATGCGTCAGAACGTCCCGCGTGGTCCCCGGGACGGAGGTCACAATCGCCCGGCGGGTCCCCGTCAGCCGGTTGAAGAGCGTGGATTTCCCAACGTTGGGTCGGCCAACCAGCACGACTGAGGGTAAACGTTGTGGGGGCACGTCGAAGTTGCCCTATCTTACAGGCTGACAAGGGCTTGTGGGTCGCGGGCCCCTATGGGGTAAAACCGTCGCGCCGATAACTCCCTGTTGCACAGACACTTGCCGGTTTGACAGCGTAAGTGACTCGAAATAAGATAGTTAGGCGTCTCGACGCCCCTTTTTGCCCATGATCAAGGTTGATATCGTCAACGAAGTGTCGCGCTTGGCGGAGATCACCAAGGTCAAGGCCGAGCTCGCCGTCGATGCGGTATTCGAGGCCATGCGGCATTCGATGCAGCGTGGCGAACGAATCGAGCTGCGGGGCTTCGGCGTGTTTCAGGTCAAGCCCCGTAAGCGGGGCATTGGCCGTAACCCACGGACCGGTAAGGAAGTTCGCATCCCGCCTGGCCGGACGATTCGTTTCAAGCCCGGCAAAGAGCTTCAGAATATCGGGTAATTGGATCCCCTTCCGCTCGCGATACCGAAGCAGGACCGTGTCTGGCTGCACGTCCTGTTGCTGCTGCTCACCGTGCTCACCACGACGGCGGTTGGTGCGCTTCACTTCTTCGCGTTCTCGCAGGGGTTTGGGAGCAGTGCGCAGGTCGTCCCACCGTTTCGAGACTACTCGTTCTGGCTGAGCGGCTTTTGGTATAGCGGAACTATTCTCGCGATCCTCGGGTGTCACGAGATGGGGCACTACGTCGCCTGCCGCTACTACAACGTGGACGCGTCACTACCCTTTTTCCTGCCGGCGCCGCTTCCGCTCACCGGTACCATCGGGGCCTTCATCCGCATTCGCCAGCGGATCCCATCGAAGGTCGCGTTGTTCGATATCGGGATCGCGGGACCGATTGCCGGATTCATCGTTGCGGTACCGACGTTGTTCATGGGACTCACGATGTCGGCGATTGAAGCCCTTCCCGAAGACTTCACAGGCGTGGAATTGGGTGAGCCGCTCCTGTTCCAGGCGGCTGCCTGGCTGGTGTGGGGCGATTTGCCGGACACCATGTCGATCAACATGCATCCCATGGCGTTTGCGTCATGGTTCGGTCTGCTTGCCACGGCGCTCAATCTCTTTCCGATCGGGCAACTGGACGGCGGGCACGTGACGTATGCGGTGCTCGGCCGGCGATCGGCGTTCGTGACGATTGCGATGGTGCTGGTGGCGATCGGTCTCGCTGTCTTTTCGGCAGGCTGGATTGTCTGGACCATTCTGTTGCTGGTGATGGTCCTCGTCATGGGCCCACATCACCCACCGACGCTCAACGACTCGATGGAAATGGACCGTTCGCGTTTCATCCTCGCGTGCATTGCCCTGTTGATGCTAATCGTGTGTTTCACTCCGGCACCGATCGAGCCGTTCGTGACGGGACAATGACAGGACGCGCGGTCACTACGGCGCAGGACGGGCGGCTGCCTGTAACCCCCGCAGGACCCGCCTGGCCTTCGGCCGGCGGGCAGGACGCGCGCCGTCAGGCGCGCGACAGGGCCCTCAGTTCCTAAAGGGTTTCCACGCGGCCGCCGAACGGCGGCCGTCGTGCTTCCGAGCGGAGCGAGGAAGTCCGGCGCGGCGCTGAAAGCCGCCGCGCCCTGCGAGGGCCGCGCGGCAGCCGAGTCCTACAGAACACTGATCGGGTCGACGTCCACCGCCGCCTTCCGCGCGACTTCGGGCATTGCGGCCAGCGCTTCGCCGAGCGCTTTCCGCATCGCCGCGCGTGACGTGCCTTTCAAGAAGAACTGCGCGCGGTGTTCGCCTCGGAGGCGCGTCAACGGTGCGGGCGCGGGACCGAGAATCACGAATCCACCTCCGGGCTGTGAGCACTCGTTCGTCATGCGCGCGAGATCTGCCGCGGCGCTCATGGCGCCGTCGTAGGTCTTGCCTCGCACCACAACATTCACGAGGGCGATCACTGGCGGATAGCGCATCGCCCGGCGAAACCCAATCTCCTTCTCGAAGAACGCCGTGTACTCCTGCACGGTTGCCAGTCGAATGCTGTAGTGGCCGGGGAACAGCGTTTGGATGATCGCCTCACCCGTCTCATTTCCGCGGCCCGCGCGCCCTGCAACTTGGGTGAGGAGCTGAAACGTGCGCTCCGCGGCGCGAAAATCGGCAATTCCGAGGCCGACATCCGCCGAGATCACGCCCACGAGCGTCACCCGTGGAAAATCATGCCCTTTCGCAATCATCTGTGTGCCAACGAGGACATCGAGTTCCTGGCGTCCGAAGCGTTGCAATAGATTGGTCAGGCTTCCACGTCGTCTGACGGTATCGCGATCGACGCGGCCCACGCGAGCCTGCGGGAAGAGAGACATGATCTCGGATTCCACGCGTGCGGTACCAAACCCAATATGTTCGAGGTATGGCGCCGCGCAGTTCAGACACTGCCTGGGCACCACTCGCGAGTAGTTGCAATAGTGGCACCGCGCATGCCATCGCTGACGGCTTGAATGAACCGTCAGCGACACGCTGCAGTTTGGGCAGTCGATCGTGCTCCCACACTGGCGGCAGAATACAGACGTCGCATATCCACGACGATTGAGCAGGACCAGCATCTGTTCGCGACGATCAAACCTCTGCTGCATCGCCTCGCGGAGCGGCCGCGAGAGGATCACATCCGGCCCTTCATCGGCGTACTCCTCGCGCATGTTCACCACGCGCACCGTCGCCAGTGCTCGGTCGTAGACGCGCCGTGGCAGCGTGACTGTCGTGTAACGTCGCTGCTGCGCGTTGAAGAACGACTCCATCGAGGGTGTCGCCGAGCCCAGGACGACGAGCGCGCCGGCGAACTTTCCGCGCATCACGGCCACGTCCCGTCCGTGATAGCGCGGCGTTTCTTCCTGTTTGTAGGAAGAGTCGTGCTCCTCATCAACGATGATGAGTCCCGGTGTGGCCAGTGGCGCGAAGATCGCCGACCGCGTGCCGATGACCACATCGACTTCGCCACGACGAATGCGATGCCACTGATCATGACGTTCGCCGTCCGAGAGACCGCTGTGTTGGATCGCCACGCGCGTACCGAAGCGCGCCCGAAAGGCGGCAGCAACAGACGGCGTCAGGGCGATCTCGGGCACGAGCATCAAAACGCCTCGACCGGAGCGCCGCACGCGATCGGCCAGGCGCAAATAGACTTCAGTCTTCCCGCTGCCGGTGACACCGTGCAGGAGCGCGACGTGAAACGCGCGCGTCTCGGCCAACTGCTCGAGTTCGTCGACCGCACGCTGTTGGTCGGCCGTCAGCTCACGCCCCTCGTGATCGTTCTGCTCGGCTATCATCACGCCGTCCGCAGCAAACGGATCGCGCTCGACACGCTCTTTGCGGATCGCGACCAGCCCCATGCTCTTCAGGCGTGACACGACAGCTGCCGAGATGCCCCGACTCGCGAGCATCGATGCGTTGAGACCGTCGGGGGCGCCCTTCAGCACCTGCAGTGCTTCCTGTTGGCGCGGACCCACCAAAACGGGGTCGGTTGACCGGCTGGCGACGTCCAGCCCCTCGGCGGTGAGTCCGACGACGCGAACCGTGCGAAAGGTGTCTGTCCGATTCGTCAGTGCCTGCGGCGGCATTGCGGCCGCGAGGCTTGCCCCCGGGCCAGCCAGGTAGTAGTCGGACACCCATTCGGTCAGTTGCAGCACGTCGGCGGGAAGAAACGCCGTATCGTCGAGAATCTCCAACACATCCCGGAGCACGAAGTCTCTCTCCGGCACCGAGGCCTCACCGGTCACGACGCCCGTCAGCCGGCGAGTGCCAAGCGGCACGACGACACGCGCGCCAGGAACGGGCGTCGGGTACGTGTCTGGAACGCGATAGGTGAGCAAATCCAAGGCGGGGACAGGGACCGCCACTGCCACGAGGCGTGCCGCCACGTGACTTTACTCGTCGCCCTGCAGGATGGCCCGCGCCTTTTTCATGTCTTCCCACACCTCCCGCTTGGATGACGGATTGCGGAGCAGATAGGCCGGATGGAAAGTTGGAATGAGCGACGCACCGCGGTAGTTGAACACGCGTCCCCGTAACCGGGTGATCGGATCCGTCGTCTTGAGCAACGACTGCGCAGCAAACTTGCCCAGCGCAATCACGACCTTGGGCTTGATGGCGTCAACCTGGCGAAACAGGAACGGCTCGCACGTATCGACTTCATCTGGCTCAGGATTGCGATTGCCCGGCGGCCGGCATTTGATGACGTTTGCGATGTAGACCTGATCGCGGGTCAATCCGATGGCCTCGATGATCTTCGTCAGGAGCTGTCCCGCGCGCCCGACGAATGGCTCCCCCTGCTCATCTTCATCCGCGCCAGGAGCTTCGCCGACAAACATCAGATCGGCGTCGGGGTTGCCGACCCCGAATACGACCTGCTTACGTCCCAGAGCGTGGAGCTTGCAACGCGTACAGGCCGGGCCAATCTCCTCCTTGAGGACCCCGAGAAGGCGTCCACCATCGACCTCCGAGGTCACCGGCAACCTCCGTCCTCGCTCACCGGCACGAGCTGTTTCAGCCATTTGTTCGGCCGTCTCGGTGACGTCGAGGACGGAGGTCGACAAAGAGGACGGAGGTCGCACCGGCCTCGTGCGCCACGCGGGATCACGACTCACACCGGTAATGCCCAGCTCCTCGAAGAATCTGATGTGTTCGCGCAGGTCTTGCGACATCGACGTCAGGCGCTCGTCTCGTCGTAACTCGCCGCTGGATTCGTGCGAACAGGGGCCGGCGTCGCCGACAGGAGCGCTTCGACGCGATCGAGAATCCGGGACGCAACTGCCGTCTTCTGTTGCAGCGGCACCTCTTCGAGCCCGTCGCGGGACACAAGAGTCACGGCATTGGTTGGCACGTCAAACCCCACGCCGGGTTGTGACACGTCGTTGGCGACGACGAGATCCACGGCTTTGCGATCGAGCTTTTGCCGCGCGTGCGCAACCACGTCATGCGTTTCGGCAGCAAAACCGACGAGCAGCGGGCGACTCGTGTCCCGACGCGCTGCGAGTTGCCCTAAATCCCCGAGGATGTCTTTGGTTCGTGACAGGGTCAGCACCAGCGGTTCATCGCGCTTGGCGATTTTCTGACCGCCGGGACTGCTGATGGTGTAGTCCGCGACAGCGGCCGCCATCACGATGACATCCATAACGGCGGCTCGCGAGAGAACTGCGTGATGCATCTCGGCGGCGCTCCGCACCGGGACGGTCTCCTCCGTCTTGGGCGGCTCGAGGCTGGTCGGTCCTGACACGAGCGTGACCCGGGCGCCGCGCCGTGTGGCTTCGGCGGCGATGGCGTACCCCATGCGGCCGCTGGATCGATTCCCGATGAATCGCACAGGGTCGATATCTTCCAATGTTGGACCCGCCGTCACGAGGACGCGGACCCCGGCCAAAGGCCCCTTGGGGCGCAGCACCCGCTGCGCAGCCTCAACGACGTCGGCCGGTTCCGCGAGGCGTCCCTTGCCGATCCACCCGCACGCCAGATACCCTTCGCCCGGCTCGACAAACGTCACGCCGCGAGACGCAAGCGTCTGGAAGTTTCGGACGACGGCTGGGTGCGCGAACATATTCGAGTTCATGGCTGGCGCCATCAGGACCGGCGCCGTCGTCGCCAGATACAGCGACGACAAGAAATCGTCCGCGATGCCGTTGGCAAACTTGCCGATGACGTTGGCCGTCGCCGGCGCCACGAGCAGCAAGTCGGCCGATGAGGCGAGCGCGATGTGCTCGATGTCGGCGTTGGCGCCGGGCTTCCATTGGTCCGTGACAACTTCGTGCCGCGTGATGGCTTCGAAGGTCACCGGTCCAACGAAGCGCCTGGCTGAACGCGTCATGATGGCCACGACGTCGTGTCCCTGCTTCTGCAGGCCGCGCGCGATCTCGACCGCCTTGTAGGCGCCAATACCGCCGGACACCCCGAGTGCAATGAGTGACATGGTCAGCTTCCAGCCCGAAAGCTCGTGAGGATCTGTTCGGCCATCGGCTTCATCCGATGCGTGCGCGACCGTTCGGCGGCGATGATTTCCTGCAGCCGCATCACGGTCGGTTCCAGATCGTCGTTGACGACAACGTAGTCGTAGTCCACGTAGCTCGAGGCCTCGCCGCGCGCTGTGTCGAGTCGGCGCTGCATCTCGGCCTCCGAATCCTTGCTGCGTCCCCGCAGGCGTTGTTCGAGAACCTGGAAGGACGGCGGCATCACGAAGATGGAGGTGTGGTCGGCACCACGCGCCTTGACCTGTCGCGCTCCCTGCACATCGATGACCAGGACGACGTCCTGACCGTCAGCCACGAGGTGCTCGACGTCGGCCGCGACAGTCCCGTAATAGTTGCCGAACACATCGGCCCATTCGAGGAAATCGCAATCCTTGATTCGGCGTTCGAACGCTTCGCGACTGATGAAATTATAGTCCACGCCGTCACGCTCGCCATCACGCGCGGGACGTGACGTATATGACCTCGACATGCGAAGGTTGGGCATGATCTGCACGAGTCGCTCGACCAGCGTCGTCTTCCCGGTGGCGGAAGGAGCGGACACGATGAAGAGCAGGCCGCGCCGGTTATTCGACATTCTGAACCTGCTCCCGCATGCGTTCGAGCTCCGCTTTGGCCTGAATGATCAACTCTGACACGTGCAGGCCGTCGGCCTTCGAGCCGATGGTGTTCACTTCGCGGTTCATTTCCTGCAGGAGAAAATCAAGTTTGCGGCCGCAGGGCTCCGGGCCGGCGACGAGCGCGTCCCAATGGGCGAGGTGGCCGCGAAACCGCGTCACTTCTTCGGTGATGTCCGATCGCTGCGCCACACGCACGATTTCCTGCGCGACGGCATTCGAGTCGGCAGGGGCAATGGCCATCAGGTCTTTCACGCGTTCCCCGAGCCGTGCCTGCAGATCCACGCGTCCCGCGTTGCTCGCGTCTGCCAAGCCGTCGATGAGCGTGCTGAGTACGGCCTTTCGGGCGCCAAGGTCTGCCGCCAGATGCTCGCCCTCGCGAACACGCATCGCTTCGAGTTGCTCAATTGCCAGATCGAGGGCCGCTTCGACCGAATCTCCGAGGATCCCACCAAGCGATTCAGCTTCGCCCACGCGGTCCCGAATCACAAACGCCTGAGGCATCCGCAACAGGTCACCGGGGGTGAGCTCCCCCTTGACGAGCCCCCGTTCGCGGGCGACGTCGATGGCGGCCGCGACGGCACGAGCGAATTCCTCCTGCAACTCGACCTGCGGCGTCGGTCCTTGACGCAGTTGGAGCGAGACGCCCAGCTCGATGCGGCCACGTGCCAGCCGCTTCTGCAGTTGAGTGCGCAGCCGGGTTTCAAGGTCCGCCAGCATCGATGGCAGACGAACTTGCAGATCGAGGAACCGGTGATTGACGGCGCGGATCGTCAAGCCGATGCTGCCGCGCTCGTCGTCGTGGGTGAGCGAGGCAAAACCGGTCATGCTCTTGATCATGGAGTGCTTTCGGCTTTCTGTTTGCGGCTGTCGGCCCTGCCCTCGATCAGCTGCATATCGTGCAGCCGTGCATACACGCCTTTCCGAGCCATCAGATCGTCGTGGCGGCCGATTTCGGCAATGCGCCCGCGCTCGAGGACGATAATCCGATCTGCGCGTTGGACCGTTGACAGCCGATGCGCGATGACGAAGGACGTGCGATTGAGCATCAACGTCGTCAGCGCCTCTTGCACCAGCCGCTCGGACTCCGCGTCGAGCGCGGACGTCGCTTCGTCGAGAATCAGAATGGGCGAGTTCTTGAGCAACGCACGGGCAATTGCCAGCCGCTGGCGTTGACCGCCGGAAAGTCGCTGTCCCCGCTCTCCAATCGTCGATGCGTACGCGTCAGGCAGGGCCGTAATGAAGTCGTGAGCGTGAGCCGCTCTCGCGGCTGCTTCGATCTGCTCGCGAGTCGCGCCAGGTACGCCGTATGCAATGTTGTTGGCAATCGTGTCGTCAAACAGGACGGTGTCCTGCGTCACCATGCCGATCTGATCGCGCAGCGATTTCAGCGTCACCTGGCGAATGTCGACGCCGTCGATGGCTATACACCCGGCCGTGACGTCATAAAACCGCGGAATGAGATTGACCAGCGTCGTCTTGCCTGCACCGCTCCGCCCGACGATTGCAACCATCTGGCCGGCGCACACGCGGAACGACACGCCCTTGAGCGTGCTGCGCCCATGACCATCTTCATATCCGAACACAACGTCGCGAAACTCGATGGCATCACGGAACGCTGGCAGCGGTGCGGCATCCACCGCCTCGCGTACTTCCGTGTGCAGATCGAGAACCTCGAAGATGCGCTCCAACGCGGCGGCAGCCTGCTGGAGGTTAGCGTTCACGCGACTGAGCTTCTTGACCGGCCCATACATCAGCAGTAAGGCCGCGACGAAGGAGGTGAATTCCCCCGCCGTCAGCCGGTTCATGGCAATTTCGCGACTGCCGTACCACAGTGCGCCGGCAATCGCGAACCCGCCGAGAAACTCCATGAGCGGTGGCAGCACCGAGAGGATGCCTGTCACCTTCAAGTTGGTGCGATAGAGATCGCGCGCCGCCCGTTTGAATTTTGCGGCTTCTCGCGCTTCGGCACCAAACGCCTTCACAATCCGGTGCCCCGTGAACGCTTCGGCCGCGACATGTGACATCTGCTCCAACCGCTCCTGGCTCCGGCGCGTGACAGTCCGCAGACGCTTCCCAAGCCGGACCAGCGGATAGATCGCCAACGGTGCTCCTGTCATGCAGAGCAGCGCGAGCCCGGTGTCGAAATACAGGAGAAGGGCTGCCAGCCCCACAATCGCGAGCGACTCACGCGCCAAATCTCCCAGCGTCTCGGCGACGGCCCGGTGCACCTGCGCGACATCGTTGTTGATCCGCGACAGCAGCGACCCGGTCGTGCGTCGCGAGAAGAACGCCGCCGACTGATTCAGCAAGTGGCGAAAGAGGTCATTGCGCAGCTTCATCACGACCCGGTGGCCGAGGTCGTCCATCAAGTAACTGGAGAAATATCCGCCGACGCCCTTGAAGAAGTACGCAATCAGAATCGCTACGGCGACAAATTGCAGCGACGACTGATTGCGCAGCACATCATCGATGATCGGCTTGATCAACCACGCCTGCGCCGCCGACGCCGCGCCGTACACCAACATCGCCAGCGTGGCGCCGGCGATGAGCAAGCGGTGCGGAGCCGCATAGCGGAGCAGGCGAAGGTACGTGTCCATCAAGATGACGCGGTGGTCCGGTATCCCTGTGGGTGTCCCTGGTGCCACTGCCATGCGTGTCGCACGATCAGCTCGAGATCAGCGTAGCGAGGCGTCCAGCCCAACTCGCGTTGAAGGCGACTGCTCGATGCGTACAGCGCCGCGGGATCGCCAGGACGGCGCGGCGCAGGCGTCCAGCGCACCGGCGAGCCCACGACCGCGCTCACGGTGTCGATCACCTGTTTGACAGAATGGGGGCGTCCAGTACCCGCATTGAATGCGCCCGAGGCCACACCGCTGTCCAGTGCGCGCAACGCACACACATGCGCGCCCGCCAGGTCGCCCACATGAATATAGTCGCGCAGACAGGTGCCGTCTGGCGTCGGATAGTCCTGCCCAAACACCTGAAGCGGGGCACCACCAGTCGCGGCGTCGATCGCCCGCGGGATGAGGTGAATCTCCGGGCTGTGATCTTCTCCCATCGTGCCGTCCGGATGAGCGCCCGCGGCATTGAAATAACGAAGAGCTATCCACCGCAGGCCGTTCGCTCGCTCCACGTGCGAAAGCGCGCGCTCAACCGCAAGCTTGGTTTCGCCGTACGCGTTAATCGGCCGTGTGAACTCCGTTTCCGTGATGGGGACCGTGGATGGCTCCCCGTATACCGCACATGTCGAGGAAAACACCAACCGCCTCACTCCGGATTCCGCCATCGCATCAAGGAGGGCGAGTGATCCCGCGACGTTGTTCTCGTAGTACCCGAGAGGATCGCGCACTGACTCGGGTACCGACAACCAAGCCGCGAAGTGCATGACCGCGTCGATGGCATGCTCCTGCAGGATGCTGGTCACAATGGCCCGATCGTGAACACGCGCCTGCACGAGCGGCACGCCCGCCGCCACCGATTCTGCGTGGCCCGCGGACAGATCATCGAGGACGACGGCGGCGTGCCCCTCCGCAAGCAGAGCGCGAACGGCGTGACTGCCGATGTACCCCGCCCCGCCGGTGACGAGGACGCGCGCCACGTTAACGGCCGATCGAGTTGTAGGTAAAGCCGTGAGCCTTCATTTGTTGCGGCTGATAGATGTTACGCCCGTCGAAAATCACAGGTGTCCGCATGAGCTTCCGCATTCGAGAAAAATCCGGCTCGCGGAACTCGTGCCACTCGGTGATGATCGCCAGCGCATCCGCCCCTTTGAGCGCGTCATAACTCGACGCGGCATACTGCACCTTCGACCCGAAGATTGCTTTAGCGGTTTTTGACGCTTCCGGATCATACGCCTGCACTTTGGCGCCTTTCTCGAGCAGAGTCTGCACGATCGGAATCGCCGGCGCCTCACGCATGTCATCGGTCTTGGGCTTGAAAGCAAGGCCCCAGATGGCAATCGTCCGACCTTTGATTGAACCGAAGTGCGCCTCCAGTTTCTTCACCAGAACACGCTTTTGCAGATCGTTGACGGCTTCAACCGCCTTCAGGACCTTGAAGTCGTACTTCCGGTCCGCCGAAAAGCGAATCAGCGCCTTGACGTCTTTCGGGAAACAGCTGCCGCCATATCCGACGCCGGGGAAAAGAAAGGAGGGGCCTATCCGCCGATCCGACCCAACCGCCTGACGGACGCGGTCCACATCAGCACCGAACTTCTCGCAGACATTCGCGATTTCGTTCATGAACGAGATCCGCGTGGCAAGCAGTGCATTGGCGGCATACTTGGCCAGCTCGGCACTCGCGCAGTCCATGATCATGATCGGCGCACCGGTGCGCGTGAAGGGCTGATAGAGGGACACCATCATCTCGGCGCCTCGCGGATCCTCGGCTCCAATCACCACGCGATCCGGCTTCATGAAATCATCGACGGCCGCGCCCTGCTTGAGAAACTCGGGATTGCTCACCACGCTGAACGGATGCGTGGTTTCACGCCGGACGACGGCACGCACCTTCTCCGCTGTCCCAACCGGGACCGTGCTCTTGTTGACGATGACCTGGTACCCGTCCATAGCGCGACCGATCTCGCGGGCCACGGCCATCACATGCTGAAGGTCGGCGGACCCGTCCTCGCCCTGTGGCGTGCCAACGGCGATGAACACAATCTGTGCGCCTTTGACCGCCCGTGGAAGTTGCGGCGTGAATGTCAGTCGACCCTCGGCGGCGTTCTTGCGAACGAGCTCCGTCAGGCCAGGTTCATAGATCGGGACCTTGGCCTTCCGCAGCATGCGAACCTTAGCGACATCCTTATCGACGCACGTGACGTCGTTGCCTGTCTCAGCCAGACAAGCGCCGACCACCAGCCCAACATAACCAGTTCCCACAACAGCTATCTTCATCAGCTAGGCTCGCTCTCTCGTTAATGTATCGGCTTGACCCGAAACTTTGGAGGGTATCACCCACATATGGGGCTGTCAACATACTGACCCACAAGGACTTGCCGTGTTTGTGGTACTCTCGGCGCGGTGCGGATTCTGCTCGACTACCGGCCGGCGCTGCGCGATCGGAGCGGCGTCGGGGAGTTCGTGCATGGGCTGACCCGCGCACTCGCGGTTCGGCCGCACGACGATGAGGTGGCGATCTTGACCACCTCGTGGAAGGACCGCCCGTCGTCGGAGCTCGCCGCCGAGCTGCCGGGTGTCGCCGTGATCGATCGTCGCCTGCCTGTTCGACCACTTACCTGGATGTGGAATCGCATCGAATGGCCGCCGGTTGAATGGTTGGCGGGCGCCGCTGACGTCGTCCATGGACAGGCGCCTGTCTTGATACCGGCCTCGCGCGCGGCGCAGGTGATCACGATCCACGACCTCCACTTCCTTGCCTGGCCTCATCGCAGCGAAGCAGAAATCCGCCGGGACTTTCCCGCGCTGGTGCACAACCACGCCCAGCGTGCTGATCATATTGTCGTCTCCTCGAAATATGCGGCCGGCGAAGTCGTGCGGGAGCTTCGCGTCTCACCCGATCGCGTGACCGTCTGCTCGCCTGGTGTGCCCGAGTGGGCAGGCGCGATCGCGTTGGAGCGTGCGAGCCGCAAGAGTGGCTCGATCATTCTGTTTCTGGGCACGTTGGATCTGAGGAAGAACATCACAGGGCTTCTGGATGCGTATACCGAGTTGCGCGCGCGCCGCGCCGACGCCCCTCCCCTGGTATTGGCGGGGCGCGTGACCGAGTCTGTACGGATCGAGCTCGGCCGCGTCGAGCGGCCGCCACTTGCCGGTCATGTCACGGTCCCTGGGTACGTCAGCAACGAGGAACGTCAGCGCTTGTATCGTGACGCACGGATGCTCGTCCTGCCGTCGCTGGAGGAAGGATTCGGGTTGCCTGTGCTCGAAGCGATGGCCTGTGGCCTGCCCGTCGTCATTTCCGACCGCGGGTCGCTTCCCGAGGTAGCCGGCGATGCGGCGTCGCCGATCGATCCGCTCGATGCGGATGCGATGGCCACCGAGATGGAGCGTCTGCTCGATCCGGACGCCGCCGCGGTGGCGGCAACCAACGGGCTCGCACGTGCCGCGTGCTACACGTGGGCTGCGACGGCACAAGCCGCGCGAGCTGCCTACCGCGCGGCGATTGCGGCGCGCGCGAGGCGCGCTGGATGAGAATCGCCGTCGATGCGCGCGAGCTCATCGGCCGACCGACGGGCGTGGGTCGGTATCTGTCGGAGCTAATCGCGCGATGGACGGACAATCCCGCCGCTCGGCGCCATGATTGGGTGCTTTACGCGCACCAGCGTCCCTCCTTACCCGAGGCCTTCAGACCCGCAATCGAAATCGTACCCGGTAGCGCTGGCACCCGATGGGAGCAGTGGTCGTTCCCCCGCGCGTTGATACGCGCCCGTGTCGATGTGCTGTTTGCCCCTGGATACACGGCGCCCCTCACGGCTTCCTGTCCGACGGCGCTGACCATCCACGATGTCTCGTTCTTCGCGCACCCGGAGTGGTTTTCCTCGAGAGAAGGCGCTCGCCGGCGAGGCTTGACCGCGTGGTCGGCCCGACGCGCGGCGGTCGTGTTGACCGACTCGCAGTTCTCGCGTGACGAGATCGTGGATCGCATCGGCATTCCCTCGGACAAGATTCGTGTGGTGCCGCCCGGATTGACGCGGCCGATCACCTCACCGAGCCGAGAGCGCGAGCCCGTCATTCTGTTTGTGGGCTCCATCTTCCGGAGACGTCACATCGATCGCCTGATCGCGGCATTCGCCGAGTCAGTGGCGTTGCGAGTGCCGGGCAGCCGGCTTGAAATCGTGGGCGAGAATCGAGCACACCCACCATTGGACGTGTCCACATTGCTGGCCTCATATCCTCGCGAGGCTCGAGACCGCATGACGCTGCGCTCGTACGTGGACGAGCACGCGCTGGCGGATCTCTATCGCCGCGCAACCGTGTTTGCGTTTCCATCCCAGTACGAGGGCTTTGGCTTCACGCCTCTCGAGGCGCTAGCGGCAGGAATCCCCTCGGTAGTGCTGGACACTCCGATCGCCCGTGAGGTGTACGGACCTGCGGCACGATACGTGAATCCTGACTTGACGAATCACGTGGCCTTGGCCGACGCCCTCGTCGAGCTGTTGACGAGCCCGGCCGCGCGCGACGCGATCCTCCAGCACGCTGACACGGTGTTGGCCCGCTACGACTGGAGTACGACCGCTGCCGCTACGCTCCGCGCCATCGAGGAGGCCGCGGGTGTCTGATTCGCGATCGCTCGCGATCGTCATCGTCTCCTACAACGTCCGCGACGAGCTCGAGGCCTGCCTGCGCTCCATCGTGGGACCAACTGAACCCTTCGCGACCACGATCACCATCGTTGACAACGGTTCGGTTGACGGAACCGTTGAAATGGTCCACGAGCGTTGGCCAAGCGTGAAGTTGATTGTGGCTGGCGCCAATCTTGGATTCGCGCGAGCCAATAACGTGGGCATTCGTGAGACGCCCGGCGCTTACGTGCTGCTCCTGAACCCCGACACCGTTGCGCGCCCGGGGGCAATTGCGGCGCTGCTCCGCGCGCTCGAGTCGCACGTTGAAGCCGGGGCAGCGGGGCCTCGGCTGGTCGATGAACACGGCGCCGCCGAATTGTCGTTCGGCTGGGCAATTGGGCCGTTCGGCGAACTTCGGCAGAAAATCATCGGCGAGCTCTATCACCGCGGCGTGTCGTCGGTCGTCGATCGCGTCGAGCGTTGGACACGTGAGCCTGGCGAGCGCGAATGGGTCAGTGGTGCGTGCCTCCTGGTGCGTCGAGTCGATCTCGAGGCCGTAGGCCTGCTCGACGAGCGCTATTTCATGTACACGGAGGACGTCGACCTCTGCGTGCAGCTCGGTCGCCGAGGCCGCAAGATCCTGTTCGTGCCCGAGGCGGAAGTCGTGCATCTCCGCGGCCGATCGGCGGGACGGAATCCGCGGACCGAGCAACGCCGGCGAAACAGTCAGCTTGCCTATTACGAGAAGCATCACCCCGCCTGGCTGCCGCTTCTCAAGCTTTATTTACGCGTGACCGGAAAAAATCCCTCCACGGAATAGCGGAAAGGCGGAAAGACAGCCGCAGATTACGCCGATTACGCAGATCTTGAATACGCAAAGACACGAGGGCGTGCCGGCACCGCCCGGGCGGTCCGATTCCGCGTTTCCGCCGTTCCGCGGATAAACGCAATAATCTGTGTCATCCCGAATGCGCATCGCGATTGACGCACGTAAGCTCCACGACTTCGGCATCGGCACCTACATCCGCAACATCCTGTCTGGGCTTGCGCGGCTGGACAGTGAGAGCGAGTACATCGTGCTCTGCCGTCCGGAAGACAAGGAGGCCGCTGGCGGAGTCGGGACGAATTTTCGAGCCGTGATCGAAACGTCACAGCCCTATTCGGTCAGCGAGCAGATCCGCATCCCGCTGAGTCTGGCCCGCGAAGGCGCACACTTGTTCCACGAACCGCACTACGTACTGCCGGTTGCGACGCGATGCCGCGCCGTGGTGACCATTCACGACTGCATTCACCTCATGTTTCCCCAATACCTGCCCGGAACGCTCGCGCACCTCTACGCGCGCGGGGCGATGTGGGCCGCCGTGCGGAAATCGGATCGGATTCTCACCGTGTCCGAAGCCTCCAAACGTGACATTTTGCGGTTTTTCGACATCCCTCCCGAAAAGGTGGCCGTCATCTACAACGCGATCGATGAGCGATTTCTCGCGCCGCCGGACGAAGAGCGGATGGATCTGATTCGGCAGCGGTATCAGCTCGACCATCCGTTTGTCCTCTACGTGGGCAACATCAAGCCGCACAAGAATCTCGAACGCCTGATTGACGCCTTTGGACGGGCGCGTGCCCGAGGGCTCGATGATTTGCGGCTGGTGATTATTGGCGATGAGCTGTCGAGATATCCGCCGCTTCGGCAAGCGGTGCATCGCCACCGGTTGGACAAGTACGTCCGCTTTCTCGGCTTTCAGCCGCACGAGACGCTCGCGGGCTTTTATCGGCTCGCACGCGCCTTCGCGTTTCCATCGCTGTACGAGGGTTTTGGCCTGCCGCCTCTCGAAGCCATGGCTTGCGGCACGCCGGTCGTCACATCGAACGTGTCCTCGCTGCCGGAAGTTGCTGGCGGCGCGGCGTTGCTCGTGGATCCCTACGATGCGACATCGATCGCCGATGCTATTACCCGTGCAGTCACCGACGAGCCGCTCCGGCAGGACCTGATCCAACGGGGCCTCGCACGAGCGCGAGCGTTTTCCTGGAGGCAGTCGGTCGCCGCAACGCACCGCATCTATCTGGAAGTGCTCGAGCGGTGAAGGTCGCGCTCATTCACGACTGGCTGACGGGCATGCGGGGCGGCGAGCGAGCCCTCCTCGCCTTATGCGAGCTGTTCCCCGACGCCGATCTGTTCACGCTGGTACGCGTGCCTGGCGCGACCGATCCCATCATCGAGCGTCGCCGCGTGCGCACCTCGCCGATCCAGTCGCTGCCCTTTGCCGGAAGGTTATATCGACAGTACCTGCCCCTGTTCCCTCTCGCCATCGAGCAGTTCGGGCTCGACGGCTACGATCTCGTGCTCAGCACGAGCCATTGCGCCGCCAAGTCAGTCGTCGTGCCGGGCCGAACGCGCCACGTGTGCTACTGCTTGACCCCCATGCGCTACGCGTGGGACCAATTCGAGGCCTACTTTGGCTCCGAGCGCGCCGGCGCGACCACCAGCCGAGTGATGCGGGTGGTGATGGCCGGGCTGGCGCGGTGGGACCGAGCGACCGAAGGGCGCGTACACCGCTATCTCGCTATCTCTCAATATGTTGCGCGGAGGATCTCGCTCTACTATAATCGCCAGTCGAGCATCGTGTATCCCCCGGTCGAGACCGCCTTCTACACGCCTGCCCCGAGCGAGCCCCCGCCAGTCGAGGCGAGCGAGCCGGAGCGAGTCGAAGGGTTCTTGGTGGTTTCGGCGCTGGTGCCTTACAAGCGCGTGGACCTGGCAATCATCGCAGCCCAACGTGCTGGTGCGTCGTTGACCATCGTCGGCGACGGGCCAGAACGCGCGCGGCTCGAGGCACTGGCAGGCGGACAGGTGCGCTTCCTGGGCTGGTCCACGAATGAAGAGATTCGCGACTTGTACCGATCCACGATCGCCACGATTCTGCCGGGTGAGGAAGATTTTGGCATCGTCCCGCTCGAAGCCCAGGCGTGCGGCCGTCCCGTCGTCGCGCTCGGGCTTGGTGGCGCGCGGGAGACCGTGATCGATGGCGAAACGGGTGTCCTCGTCGAGCCAGGCGAAAACGCACTCGTCGAGGGCCTTCGTCGCGCGTCGTCAGGGACGTGGGATTCCGACCGCATTCGTCGTCACGCCGAGCGCTTCAGTCGCGAACGATTTGTCCGGGAGATCTGCGAAGTGATTGACGACACCATGGCCGCGCCCCCCGCACATCGATGGTAAAGCGCCACAATCGGCTGCTGGTCGCCTTTCACATCGTCACCGACGCCCTGCTGGGCATGGCGGCGTTCGTCCTCGCGTATTTCTTCCGGTTCGAGACAGGCTTCATCCCGGCGCCGAAGGGTCAACCACCGCTCGGCCAGTATCTCGACATCCTGCCGATCATCGCGATCATCGTCCCGCTGGCCTTCCAGCTGCAGGGGCTGTACCGGCTGCGACGCGGGCGATCGCGCATCGACGACTTCTTCAACGTTCTCGTCGGCAGCGTCATCGCGGTCGTGCTCGGAGTGGTGGTCACCCTGTATGTCGGCACCTACTACACGTCGGACGCTCAGAGAGCGCTCGGCGCGTATCAGGTTTCGCAGTGGGGCTGGGCGATCTTTCTTGTTTTCAACATTGTTCTCACGTATCTGTCGCGCAAACTGGTGCGCGAAGCGTTCGAGCGCCGCTGGATTGCGGGCGTCGGACTTCGTCGAATTCTGATTGCCGGCGCCGGGGAGCTTGGACGGATGGTGGCCGATAAAGTCCTCGAGCACCGCGAGCTCGGCTACCAGATCATCGGGTTCCTCGACGATCGCGCTGGCGGTGATCACCTGGGGTATCGCGGCCTTCCGCTGCTCGGTCGCCTGGAGGAGGCGGCGGACATCGTGCGGCGCGAGCGAGTGGACCACCTCTACGTGGCACTCCCGCTCGAGGAGCACATGAAGCTGCTCGATCTTGTCGAATCAACCAGCCGCGAAGGTGTGGACGTCAAGGTCGTCCCTGACCTGCTGCAGTTCATCGCGTTGCGCGCCCGGCTCGAGGATCTTGACGGCGTTCCGGTCATCAACCTCAACGACGTGCCGCTTCAGGGCGTCAATGCCGTCGTCAAACGTGCGCTCGACATCGCGATCTCGTCTGCGGCCCTCGTCGCGATGTCGGTGCCGATGCTCATCATCTCGTGGCTCATCAAGCGCGATACTGCAGGCCCGATCTTTTATCAGCAGGAGCGGATGGGCCTCGACGGCAAGCAGTTCGTGGTTTACAAGTTCCGCACGATGCCGGTCGATGCGGAAGCGGACACCGGACCGATCTGGTCCGATCAGGACGACCCGCGCGCGACGCGCGTCGGGCTGTGGCTGCGTAAGCGCGACCTCGACGAGTGGCCGCAGTTCTGGAACGTGTTGAAAGGCGACATGTCGATTGTGGGCCCACGCCCCGAGCGTCCGTTCTTCGTCGAGCAGTTCAAGCATCGGATTCCGCAGTACATGCTGCGGCACAAGGTGAAGGCGGGTATAACTGGCTGGGCGCAGGTCAACGGGTGGCGTGGGAATACCTCGCTCGAAAAACGTATCGAGTACGACTTGTATTACATCGAGAACTGGTCAGTGTCTCTCGATCTGAAAATCATGTGGCTGACGCTCATCCGCGGCGTCTTCGCTCAGCGCCCGGCAGCTTAGCCACCAATGTCTCAGGAACGCGTCGTCATCACAGGGGTCGCCGGCTTTATCGGCTCTCACCTGGCCGAGGCTCTTCTCGATCGTGGCTACGCTGTCATCGGCATCGACAATCTGCTCACCGGCGACATCGCCAATATCGCGCATCTGCACAACCGCGATTTCGAGTTCATCAAGCACGACGTCACCAATTACATCTACATTCAGGGACCTGTGCACTACGTGCTGCACTGGGCCAGCCCCGCGAGCCCGATCGATTACCTCGAACTGCCGATCCCTACGCTGAAAGTTGGCGCGCTTGGCACACACAAGGCGTTGGGTCTGGCAAAGGCCAAGAATGCGAGATTCGTGATTGCCTCGACCTCCGAGGTGTATGGCGATCCGCTCGAGCATCCTCAAAAGGAAACCTACTGGGGCAACGTCAATCCCATAGGTCCTCGTGGGGTGTACGACGAAGCCAAGCGGTTTGCCGAGGCGATGACCGTCGCTTACCACCGGTATCACGGCCTTGACTCGAAGATCGTACGCATCTTCAACACTTACGGTCCGCGCATGCGCATCCGCGACGGCCGTGCCGTGCCGGAGTTCATCTCGCAGGCGCTTCGTAACGAAGATGTCACGGTCTTCGGCGACGGGCGGCAGACGCGCAGCTTCTGCTACATCAGTGATCTCGTCGATGGCATCATCAGGCTGATGCTTTCATCCGTCAACGATCCGGTGAACATTGGCAATCCGGCAGAGATGACGATCGAGGAGATCGCACGGGTCATCATCGAGATGACGGGCTCGAAGAGCCGGATTGTCTACAAGGCCCTTCCCGAAGATGACCCGAAGGTGCGCAAGCCAGACATCACCCGCGCGCGTACCTTGCTGGGCTGGGAACCGAAAGTGGACCTGCGCGAAGGCCTGGGACACACCATCGGGTACTTTCGGTCGAAAGTGCTGGAATCGTAGGACCGCTTCGCCCGGTAGGACCGCTTACACCCGGTAGGAATGAGGGGGCTCGCCGTTCGGCTCGCCTTTAGGCTGCTATCTGGAGGTGCTCCCTCGCCGCGAACGCAGTGAGCGGTCCTAGGCGTTGATGATCTTCGCCACTCTGAACACGTAGTCGATCCCCGACGCCAGCGTGATCGCGAGCGATCCCCAAATGAAGACGTCGACGACCCACGATGTCGTGTTGAGATAGTTGAAGTACATCACCACGACGCACGTCAAGATGAAGAATGCCGTGGCGCCCTTGCCGAGCAGCGATGGCTTGAAGGTCCGCGGGCCAACGGCCAGGCTCACAATCGCAACGGTGAGCACGATGCCCACGTCGCGGCTGATGATGAGAATCGTCAGCCAGATGGGAATTCGGTTTACCAAACCAATGTTTGGCAGCGTCAGCACGATGAACGTGGTGACCAGGAGGAGCTTGTCGGCCGCCGGATCGAGCCACGCACCAAGGTCCGTCTTCTGATGGGCGGCGCGCGCAATCAGACCGTCGAGCGCGTCGGTCGCACCTGCAAATGTGAACACCGCCAGCGCCCAGCCAAAGTAACCATAGACCACCAGCAACACGAATGCCGGGATGAGCAGCATGCGGAGCATGGTGATCTGATTGGCGATGGTAAAAATGGCGCCCTCACGGCACGTCGGCAAGCGCTTCGAGTCTGGCGACGACGTCACCGACCTCAGCACCCGTGACGGGGCGAAGCAACTGAAACGTGCCGTCGTCGGCGAGAGGCATTACCCCCGAGGCGACGGCTTCCGAGACAGCCGGGTAACTGAGATGGGCCTGGCCGACATCTGGGATCTGCAAACGTGCGTCCCGCCACCGTTTCGCCGTCTCTGGCTTCTGCGTGGCGATCAGGTCGAGGACCCGCGACACAGTCTGTGCAAGATCCCCGCGACGCACGCGGCCGCCCGGTTGAAACGTGTAATTCGGCTGTGTGTCCATCACGCCGCTGCGTACGACAGGAACAATCCACTGCTGAGCCCAATG
This sequence comes from uncultured Acidobacteriota bacterium, assembly GCA_963846425.1. Taxonomy (GTDB): domain Bacteria; phylum Acidobacteriota; class Vicinamibacteria; order Vicinamibacterales; family UBA2999; genus JACCSI01. The sequence continues at coordinate 34,167 of CAWJVW010000007.1, forward strand.
TCCCCGGGTGTCCGTGACGACTGCTTGGCGCTGGGCGGCGGCGGTGAGCAGCGTGGCGAGACGCACGCCAATCATCGCCGCGACGTCGCCGCGCGTGGCCACAGGCGCGGCCGGAATTGCTCGGTACTCCTCCGGCATCGTGGCGAGGGCCGCGGCCTCGCGCAATCGCTCGAGACGATCGACGGGCACTTCGGCTGAATCAAGCGCAAGCGTCTTTTCGTAGATTTCGAGCGCGCCTGCAACATCCCCCTGTTCCTCGAGGATCGCGGCAATTTGCCCCCAGGACCGCGCATCGGTGGGATCGAGCGAGACCGCCTTTCGAAAGTGCTCGAGCGCCTGGATCGGGTCGTTCGCCTTGCGGTTGACCAAGGCCAGGTCGCGGTAGAGGAAGGCGGATTCTGGGGAGGCGGAAATAGCCTGCGCATATGCGGCGCGGGCTTCATCCCATCGGCCAGCGTCGCTCGCTGCCTTGGCGCGCGCGAGGTTGTCCTGCAGGGCTCGCACCCGCAAGACCTCGATCCGCCCCTTCAGGTCGGTCAGCGACGGATCGGCGGAAAGGGCCGCTTCGAGGCTCGCCAGCGCGTCGCCGTCCCTTCCCAGTTCGAGCAAGGCACGTCCGCGACCGAGCAGTGCCGGCACATAACTGCTCGTTGTCGCCAGCGCGCGGTCGAATCGACCGACGGCGTCCTTCGCATCCTTACGTGCCAGCTCGAGATATCCGAGCGCGGTTTCGGCCGGATGAAACGTGGGTTGGTCTTTCAGTGCGGCCTGAAACTCGCGTTCGGCAGCCCGGAAATTGTTCTCCTGCAAGTACCGCCACCCTGTTTCGACGCGCGTGACCTGAACAGCGTCAGTCCCATCCGGAACGGTCGGGTAGCGGAAGTCGGGATGGCTGGGAGCCGACGGAACCGGCGGAGCGGCCGCCGGACGGGCCGCACACGATGCAGTGAGCAACCCGATGAAGAATATCGTCGCGACTTTACCCACGACGCCCTCCCACTGCACGAGTGGTGCCGGCGGGCTGGACACGATCGAGCAGACGTCGCGGGACATCGGCTTCGATCGTCGCGCGATCGCCCTGCATCACCTGACTGTGCACACGCGCGTGGCGATAGAGCCACGAGAGCCGTTCGCGGTCGCTCTCTGACGTCAGGTCGAGCGCGAGGGAGATCCTAACCTGGTCAAGCGCAACGCGCGCCGCGACCGTCTCGAGCAACTCATCGCACCCTTCGCCGGTCGCCGCAGAAATCAGGATCGCCGACGGATCGGCATCCGCAAGCCGTCGGCGTTCGTCTGGCGTCAGGCGATCTCCCTTGTTGTAGACCTCGATGCGGGCGACTTCGGTTGCGCCCACCTCTTCCAGAACGCGGCCGACCGCAGCCATGTGCCGATCGCGCTCGGGTGAAGAGGCATCGATCACGTGGAGCACGAGATCGGCCTCGGCGGTCTCTTCGAGCGTCGCGCGAAAGGCCGCGACAAGGGCATGGGGCAGGCGATCGATGAATCCGACGGTATCTGACAGGAGCAGCTCGCGTCGATCGGGCAGCTTCACACGTCGCACCAATGGATCGAGGGTCACGAAAAGCGCGTCTGAAGCCACCGCGTTCGACTCGGTGAGCCGGTTGAAAAGCGTGGTCTTGCCTGCGTTGGTATACCCGACCAACGCCACGGTGGGCACCGCCGTTTTCTGCCGTCGGTCACGAAGCTGCGAACGGCGCTGCCGGACATCGTTGATATCTTGCTGGAGGACGTGAATGCGATTGCGAATCCGGCGGCGATCGGTCTCGAGTTTGGTTTCACCGGGGCCACGTGTGCCGATGCCGCCGCCAAGCCGTGACAGTTCCAAGCCAGCGCCGACCAGACGCGGCAGAAGGTACTTCAACTGTGCGAGCTCGACTTGCAACTTACCTTCGCGGGTGCGGGCACGCCGCGCAAAGATATCGAGGATTAGTTGCGTTCGATCGATGACTTTCAGAGCCAGCCGCTTCTGCAACTCGCGTAGCTGCGCGGGAGACAATTCGTTGTCGAAGATCACGACGTCAACGTCCGCCTCGGCCGCGGCACGGGCAAGCAGATCCACTTTGCCGCTGCCGAGAAAAGTGGCTGAGTCCGGTTTTGGCCGCTCCTGCAGGACACGAAGCACGACTAGCCCGCCGGCAGCGTCGGCAAGTCCGGCCAGCTCCTCCAGGGAGTGTTCGGCGTCGATCCGGCGATTGTTGCCAGTAACGAGACCGACCAGGGCCGCTCGTTCCCTTCGACTCGCGTGATCCTTTGCTCGCTCAGTGCTGGCCGCCGTTTTGTACAGGACTTGCGGGGTAGATGACACGAGCGCGGAACGCCGATCAGGCATGCTCTCAACGTAATGTTAGCACGCGCACTTTGCAGCCCCGGCTCGTGCGGTGCACAGGCGTTGAAAGAACTGCCGGGGTTCATATAATCCCGTTGGTGCCGGACATCCCTGCCGAGTTTGTTCTCTTCGCGCTCACTCTCGTCGGCGTCGCTTTTACACATCATCGTGCGCTGCAAATTGCGGCCGTGGGACTGGTTACCATTGCGCTCTATAAAGTTTTCTTCAGCGGCTTCGCAGAGGGTACCGGGTTCGAGGGCCTGGCCAGTCACCTTCGTGAGGAATGGGTCGTCCTGACCAACCTGGCCGGACTCTTGCTCGGCTTCGCACTGCTCTCACGACACTTCGAAGAAAGCCGCGTACCGAAAGCGTTGCCGCAATTTCTGCCCACAAACTGGACGGGCGCGTTTGTTCTGCTCGTCATGGTATTCGTGCTGTCGTCGTTTCTCGACAACATCGCCGCTGCGCTCATCGGCGGCGCGATGGCGCATTCGCTGTTCCCCTCCGTTCATACTGGTTTCATCGCGGCCATCGTGGCCGCGTCCAATGCCGGCGGGTCGGGGAGCGTCGTCGGCGACACGACGACGACGATGATGTGGATCGATCGGGTGTCGCCGGTCCAGGTGTTTCACGCGTATGTGGCCGCGGTCACGGCGTTGTGCGTGTGTGGCATTCCGGCGGCGTTCCAACAGCACCGTCACGCCCCAATGATTCACCCCACGCCCGGCGCCGTTTGCATCGACTGGGTGCGAGTCAGCATCGTCGTTCTCATCCTCGCCGCGGCGATTGGCGTCAATGTGATCGTGAATACGCAATTCCCCGAGTATTCAGACGCGTTCCCCTTTCTTGGCGCGTCAGTGTGGGTCGTATTGCTGCTCATGTCGGCGGCGCGCCAACCTGATTGGAAGGTGCTGCCGGAATCTGCAAAGAGCGCAGCGTTTTTGCTCTCCCTGGTGCTCGCCGCATCGATGATGCCGGTCGGACGATTGCCGACGCCCTCGTGGCAGACGACGCTGGGGCTGGGGTTCGTGTCTGCCGTGTTCGACAACATCCCGTTGACGGCCCTGGCGCTCGAACAGGGTGGCTATGACTGGGGCATGCTGGCGTATGCGGTTGGCTTCGGCGGATCGATGATCTGGTTTGGTTCGTCAGCCGGCGTGGCCATCTGCAGCATCTATCCCCACGCGCGTTCGGCCGTTTCATGGGTGCGTGCCGGCTGGCACGTGGCCGTCGCGTACGTGATCGGATTCTTCGTGCTCCTCGCGATCCTCGGCTGGCATCCCACGCCGAAGGGACTCGTCCAGTAGGAATGAAGGCCCTCCAGCCGTTTCAAGGCTTCTTTCAAACCGAATCCGCCGGTGGCGTCGTTCTCTTCCTGAGTGGCTGCGTCGCCGTCGCGTTGGCGAATTCACCGTGGGCGTCTTACTACCACGACGCATGGAGACTGCCGATCTCTATCGACATTGCGGGACGTGAACTGTCACTGACGCTGCTCCAGTGGATCAACGACGGGCTGATGGCCATCTTCTTTCTGCTGGTGGGTCTCGAGATCAAGCGCGAGCTGATCGCCGGCGAGCTGGCCACCCCCCGGCAGGCGGCGCTCCCCATCGCCGGGGCGATTGGCGGGATGGTGGTGCCGGCGTTGATCTACTGGATCTTCAACCCCGGCGGCGCTGCCTCCCGTGGCTGGGGGATCCCCATGGCCACCGACATTGCCTTTGCGCTAGGCGCCTTGTCGCTCATTGCGCCGCGGGCGCCGCTTGGCGCAAAGGTGTTTCTCGCCGCACTGGCCATCGTGGACGACATGGGCGCGGTGATCGTCATCGCCCTCTTCTACACACAAGATATCGTGTGGCCGTCGGTGGCACTTGCAGTGGGAATCGTGGTGGCTCTGATCGCCCTCAACCGGCTGGGCGTGAGACGGTTGAGCCCCTATCTGCTCTTTGGCATCGCTCTTTGGGTGTTCGTGCACGAATCCGGCGTTCACGCGACGATCGCTGGCGTTTTGCTGGCCTTGACGATTCCAACCCGTACGCGCATCAACGCCGTTGAATTTTCACGCCAAGCGCGCGAGCTGCTCGACGAATTCGATCGAACGGAGACTGGAGATTTTCTTGTGCTGACGAGCAAGGGTCAGCAGGAGGCGTTGTTTTCGCTCGAACGCGCAAGTGAGCATGTGACCGAACCCTTACTGCGGCTCGAACACGCGCTCCATTCATTCTCGGCATTTTTCGTGATGCCCATCTTCGCGTTCGCTAACGCAGGTGTGTCGCTGACGGGCATCACCGCGGACGTCGGCGTGACGACCGGTGCGGCATTGGGGCTGATCCTCGGTAAGCCCATGGGGATCATGGCGGCGTCGTATGCCGCCATCGCCCTGGGCCGCGCCACGTTGCCGGCGGAGGTGACACTCGGGATGCTTCATGGCTGCGCGTGGCTCGGCGGTATAGGGTTTACCATGTCTCTCTTCATCGCGGCCCTGGCGTTTGGTGACAGCCCGCAACTCGAGGCGGCAAAGACCGGGATCATTGTTGCGTCCGTGGTTGCGGGAGCCGTAGCAACGCTGGTGCTCCGACGGGCGCTGGGCAATGACCCGAGCCCCGCCTGAGAGGTCTCCGTGGCAAAGAAGAAAAGCTCGCGACGAAAGCCACGCCTCCCGCGCGTGCCGTTACCTCGTCAAACCGGCGGCGTGCACGAGGACAAGTCGAAGCGTCCGTTCAGGAAGCAGAAGCATCGGAAGCGGCCCACGGACGAGGGTTGAATACCTCGCGCATGCGCCGCGAAAGACGTTGCTGCGACGACTCGCGGTTCTGATGTGTTTGGTCCGACACCTCGTCCAGAATCCGCCTAGCCCAATGGCCCGCACTCGCTCGAGCGACCACGCAACGCATCCGACGCATTCGATCGCGCTGCTCGGAGGCTGGCATCGCAAGGGCAGTCCCCAAGGCAGTGGCGGCAGCGTCGAGGTCGTACGGATTGACGATCAGGGCATCCTTGAGTTCCTGTGCAGCGCCGGCAAACAGGCTCAGGACGAGTACGCCACGTTCGTCGTCTCTCGCGCACACAAACTCCTTGCTCACCAGGTTCATGCCGTCGTGCAGGCTGCCGACATAGCAGAAGTCCGAGCCCCGAAGAAACCGTGCCACTGTTTGCGGCGTGTGATGTCCCTCGATGAGACGAATCGGACCTTCGGCCTCCCTGGAGAATTTCCGGTTGATACGAACAGCCGTCTCCAGCACGCGCGCCCGCGTGTGCCGGTATGCGGGCAACACTTCCCGGCTTGGCTCGACCAGCTGAACGAACACGAACCGGTCGACGAGATCCGGGCGATGTTCGAGCAGCCACTCGAGAGCCAGAAACTTCTGCTCGATGCCTTTGGTGTAATCCAGGCGATCGACTCCCACGCCTACGAGAGTCGTCTGGTCGATCCCGAGCTCATGCCGAATGTCGACGCGACACTCGCTCACAGAGGGTGACTCGTTCCAGTGGCCCGGCCACGCGATCGAAGCCGGAAACACGCCAATCGACACCCGGCGATGCTTGTACGTCACAGCACTGTCGCCGTGATCGACTTCGGCCTGAAGCAAGTGCTCGACGGAGGCAAGGAAATGATCGCGGTCAGCGATGGTCTGAAAGCCGATGCTCGTGCTCCCCAGCAGACCCTCGAGAATCGCACGGCTCCACGGACACAGCGCAAACGTCTCCGGGCGCGGCCAGGGGATGTGCCAGAACGTGCCGATGCGACTTAGGGGTAGCTGTCGGCGGATCAGCAGGGGCGCGAGCGCGAAGTGATAGTCCTGCACGAGGACGATTGGTGAGGGCCCGATGGCTTCCTCGGAGACGGTATCCGCAAATCGACGGTTTACGATCTCGTAAGCGTGGAAATGAGCCGGGTAGAACGCTGGTTCGACCGACGTCCGATGACACAACGGCCACAACGCGGCATTTGAAAACCCTGCGTAGTAGCCATGTTGCTCGATTTCCGTCAGCCAGACTCGGCGGAGGCGATACCGCGGCGCCCCCGGGGGGACGAAAACGCCGTGACGGTCTGACGCGCCTTCACGGTCCGCCTCACCGACTCCTTCTGAGATCCAGACACCGGAGTGTGCCAGCAGCAACGGTTCCACGGCATTGACGACACCCGACGCCGACCGCGACACGATCAACCGGCCGTCGCCATCGTGCAGGTGACGATAGGGCTCGCGATTGGCCACGACGATGAGCTGAGGATGTTGGTGGCGCATCTTCACAGTTAAGCGGGCGGGGCGAATCGAAGGAATCCAGTCAACAGGGGAAACCCGTGATATTTGAACCGGAGACAGGCGGTTCTCCGACGGAAGCTCGACCTTGGGCAGCTGCCGCTCCCCTATTGACGGGATGTTTCGCGCAGCGTCAAACCATTACGCTTGAGGCATGAGATGCAGGAGGGGCTGAAGCCATGAGGTTTCGCACATGGCCCGTCGCGGCCGTGGGACTGACCGCGCTGTTGCTGCTGGTGGTGTTTTCGGTCTCGACGGCATCACGGCGGGCGCAGGAAATCTACACGCACCTCGATGCGCTCAACACCGACAATCGCGAAGTAGAGTCAAAGCTGCGGCAGCTCCGCGTCGATGTGCACTTGTCCGGGATCTACGTCCGCGATTACTTGCTGGACTCAGCCCGCGAGCGGGCGCCGGAATATCGACAGCGGCTGGCCGCGTTGCGGGAGACCAATCGCGTGACGCTCGCCGAGCTGCTGGCGATCGCGCGCGGCCGCGGCGAAGACGACAGCCGCATTCTGAGCCTCGAAGCCAAGCTCCACGATTACTGGGAGGGCTTCGAGCCCCTTTTTGACTGGACGGTCCCCGAGAAAATCAACCGGAGCGCGAGCTTCTTGCGCCGCGAAGTGCTGCCGCGACGCGAGGCCGTCATGACGATGGCCCAGGAGATCGAGGAGCTCAATCATGCGAACCTCATCACGCAGCGTGCCGAAGTCACCCGTCAGCACGCCGCTTTCCGGACCGAGCTGTACAACCTCGTCTGGCGGACACTCATCGTGGGCCTGGTCCTCGCCGTTCCCGCGGTGATTCGACTGCGCGTGCTCGAACGCCGATCCGAGCAGCAGAAAGATCTGGCGCGTGAGGCCGAGCATCAGATGCGCGAGCTCTCACAACAGCTTGTGGCGGCGCAGGAAGAAGAGCGGCGCAAGCTGTCCCGTGAGCTGCACGACCACGTCGGTCAGACGTTGACGGCGCTCAGAATGGAGCTGGGACGCATCGACCGGCTTCGGGTCGGCGCGAATCCGCGCCTCGCGTCAACGGTCGGTGAATGCCGGCAACTCGTCGATGACATGGTGCATACCGTACGAGATCTCGCGCTTGGCCTGCGTCCGAGCATGCTCGACGATTTTGGTCTGCAGCCCGCGCTGGAGTGGCAGGCACGGGACTTCACCAGGCGTTCGAACGTCCCTGTCGACTTGGCGATGACGGGCGCGCTCGACTCGCTGAGCGATCAGCATCGCACGTGTATTTATCGAGTCGTGCAGGAGTCGTTGACCAATTGCGTACGCCACGCACGAGCCGGGCGCATCAGCGTTGGGGTTCACGCACATCGGGACGCGCTCGAAGTATCTGTGAGCGACGATGGCGTAGGTCTGGACCCCACCCGGCGTCGCTCCGGATTTGGGTTGCGGGGTATCGAGGAACGCGTCCGGGAGCTCGGGGGACGTGTCAGTCTGCAGAGCGCGTCAGGCCAGGGCGCGACGCTGGCCATCTGGCTCCCCCTCGACAGCATGGAGCCCACGCTTGCGCGTTCTGCTAGCTGACGACCACGCCATTGTCCGACGGGGACTGCGCAGCCTGATCGAGTCGGAACCCGGCATTGCGGTCGTCGGGGAAGCGGCCGACGGGCTCGAAGCACTCCGCATGTGCGACGAGCTTCATCCGGACGCGATCATTCTCGACGTCGCGATGCCCAAGCTGAATGGCATCGAAGTCGCCGAACGTGTACAGAAGCTCCAACGCGCGCCCAGTGTGATCATCCTGAGCATGCATGCCGACGAGTCGTACATCATTCGCGCCCTCGCGGCCGGAGCGCGTGCCTACCTTCTAAAGGACGCGACCGACGAAGATTTGATGCCCGCGCTGCGTGCGGTGGCGGCCGGCAAACCCTTCTTCAGTCCGAGCGTTACGGCTGTTTTGATCGAGGATTACGTTCGGCAATTGCAGGCGCGCGGGTTGACTGATTCCTATCATTTGCTCACCGATCGCGAGCGCGAGGTGCTGCAACTACTGGCGGAGGGACGGTCCAACAAAGAAGTGGCTGTGTTGCTCGATGTCGGTGTGTCAACGGTCGAGACCCACCGCGCGAATCTGATGCAGAAGCTCAACCTTCACAACACGGCGGAAATAGTGTTGTACGCCGTCCGTAAACGGATCATCGTCTGACCATGTGAGGCGGTCACGCTTGAACCGGGCACTCATGACCCAGTTCAAGGGACGGTCACATCCGTTGGTTCCGGTGGCAGCGCTGCCCCACGCGTCGGTCGCAACCGGGTGGCGACCGCAATGCCTAAACCTACGAGCAACAGAACGTCAACGATGAAAACCACGAGCAAGCCGGAGGCGCCCACAACGCCGGCCAGCACCGGACTGAAGGCCAGCCCCAACAGCGACGCCGTCGTCAGGATGCCGAACCCGGTGACGTGAGCATCGGAGGGCAACAATGCGCCGGCCATGCTGTAGGCTGCAGTCATCGCCACACCAATGCCAACGCTGGCAACTACCAGCGCCAGCGACAGCGTCCAGAGGGACGGGATCAACACAATGACGATCAGAGCGATCGCGGTCGTTGCCGCCACGGTCGTCATCAACGCACGCGACGAATAACGCTCCATCAAGCTGCCAGCCATCCTGTGGCCGAGCGCGGCAAAGCTTGCAGCCATTGAAAACAGTACGCCCGAGACCGTGGTGACCTGGTCCGCTGACACGCCGAGCTGCACGACAAGCAGCGGGAGGATCGGGCTGAAGCTTCGATCCACCGTCTGGAGACCAAAGATCACAGCGAGCACCAACAAGAAACCGGGCGTGGCGGCGAGTTCGCGAAACACCGATCCCAGACTCCGGCCCCGCTCTTTCGCCCGTCGAGTTCGAGGCTCCCGATAGAGGAAGGCAATCATCAGCAGCGCAACGAGGTAGAAGGCCGCCGTCACGAGGAAGGCGGATCGCAAACCGACGACTGGCGCAATGAGTCCGCCGACTGCGGGTCCGACGGCCGGACCCAACCGCTGCCCCATCTGCACGGCGCCAATGGCGCGCGGCATGCGCTCGCGAGGGACTGACTCGGCCGCCATCGAGAGCGTCAGCGCGCCGTAGCCCGCGAACACTCCGAGCAATCCGCGCAGCGCGACAAGCTGCCACGGCGCTGTGACAAAGGCCATGGCCGCCTTGGTCAACACAAACGCGCCGAGCGACCGAATGACGAGGAGCTTGCTGCCGTAGCGGTCGCCGACGCGCCCCCACAATGGCGCGCTGAGTGCCGTGATGGCGGGCGTCGCGCCCAGCGTAAGACCACTCCACATCGCAATCTCGCCGACGTCACGAACGCCAAGCTCGCGGATGTAGAGAGGCAGAAACGGCATGACCAGCGTGAAGCCCGCGAAGCCGGTGAACCCGGTGGCCGCCGCGACGAACACGTTGCGCCGCGATTGCGCCTCGGACAGCGCATCTGGCGATCGAGGAATCTGATGGTCTGACGCTCTCGAGATCTGGCGATCTCGAGCTTGGTCGTGTGCTTCAGACATCGTTAGTGAAGATCACTAGATCACCAGATCACCAGATCGCCAGATCACGAGATCTCAGAATCTGATCTTGATAGCCGGCCCAGGATGGACCTGAATGCTGTCGATGAAGCGAATCCGATGCGGATGGGTCTGCATGATCATCGAGCTGATCCGGATACCCTCACCAAAGAATCGCACGCCTTTCATCAGCGTCCCCTCGGTCACACCGGCTGCGGCAAAGATGATCTCGCGACCGGACGCAAGGTCTTCGGACTTGAACACGCGACGCGGGTCGGTGAGGCCCATCGCACGACAACGCTCTTCGTCCTCAGGCTTGGACACAACGAGCCGCGCGTAAATTTCTCCGTTCAAACACCGCATGGCCGCCGCCGTCAGCACACCCTCCGGCGCACCGCCCGTCCCCATGACGGCATGTACGCCGCTGCCCGCAACCGCGGCGGCGATGCCAGCCGACAAATCGCCGTCACCGATGAGTCGGATCCGTGCGCCCGTCGCGCGAATGTCGGCAATCAGTTTCTCGTGCCGAGGGCGATCGAGCACCACCACCGTGAGCTCGTCGATTTGCCGGCCAAGGCACCGCGCGATCGCCCGCAAGTTCTCGCGAACGGGTGCGTCGAGGTCAACCATGTGCTTCGAACTGGGCCCGACGACGAGTTTCTCCATGTAGACGTCGGGGGCGTGCAGCAACCCGCCACGCTCGGATGCCGCGAGCACCGCAATGGCATTGGGCTCGCCGGTCGCACAGAGGTTGGTGCCCTCGAGCGGGTCGACGGCGATGTCCACCTCATCGAACTGCCGAGTTGTCGGCCCGTTGGGGTGATGCGCCATCCCGACCTTTTCGCCGATGAAAAGCATCGGCGCCTCGTCGCGCTCGCCCTCGCCAATGACGATCGTGCCGTCGATGGGCACGGTGTCGAGCTCTTTGCGCATGGCCTCGACGGCCACCTGATCGGACAAATGTCGATCGCCCTGGCCCATCGTGTGGGCGCAGGCGATGGCGGCCTGTTCGACCACGCGTAAGAACTCGAGAGAAAGATCGGATTCCATCTTCTTGCGTTGCGGTGGCCGTGAGGCAGCGGTTTGTATCGCCATAACGCGTCCTTTGTTTCGCGGGACCGTAGTCCTGCGACTCTCGTCCCGCGAATGTTACTCCGCAGACGCCGCCGGCAACTCGCACCGGAGCGCCTTGTCCTGCCGGAACCCCAGCACATAGTCGGCCTGCATAATCGTGTGAATCTCGCGCGTGCCTTCGTAGATCACCGCGCCTTTGCAATTGCGATAGAAGCGGCCGACCGGGTATTCGTCCGAATAGCCATTGGCGCCATGAACCTGGACCGCGTTGCCGGCTGCCGTTTCCGAGGCTACCGTGGCGTACCACTTGGCCAGGCTCGTCTCTCGAGTATTGCGCTGGCCGCGGTTTTTCAGCCAGCCTGATCGCATCCACAGCAGCCGCGAGATCTGATAGTCGGCCTCCATGCGCGCGATCATCTCCTTCACCAGCTGATGTTCGCCAATGCGCTGCCCAAAGGTCGTGCGCTCGAGTGCGTACTTCGCGCTCGCATCCCGGCAGGCGCGAATCAGCCCCGTCGCGCCAGCTGCCACGGTGTAGCGACCTTGGTCGAGCGCGAACATGGCGATCTTGAACCCCTCGCCCTCACGACCGAGGACGTTCTCGGCCGGCACTTCCATGTCGTCCATCTTGAAGAATCCGGTATTGCCCGCGAGAATGCCCCATTTCTCCTTGAGGGTTCCGCTGGTGAATCCCTTGAAGCTACGCTCGACGATGAAGCACGTGATGCCCGACGGGTCCCGCTGCTTTTTCTTTTCGGCGTTTGACCATGCAAATACGAGATAGTGGTCGGCAACGTCGGCAAGCGAAATCCACATTTTTTCGCCGTTGAGCACCCATCGATCGCCTTTCTTGACTGCGGTGGTCTGTATCCCGCGGGCGTCGCTGCCAGCCGAGGGCTCTGTCAGCCCGTACGTCGCAAGCTTCTCGCCTTGGGCCTGGGGAACCAGATACCTCTGTTTCTGGTCGTCTGTGCCCCACGTCAGCAGCGACAGGCAGTTGAGGCCGGCGTGGACCGACATGATGACGCGGAGCGAGGTATCGATATACTCCAGTTCCTCGCTGGCAAGGCCAAGCGCCAGGTAGTCCATCCCTGCGCCTCCGTATTCCTGGGGGACCGAGATGCCGAGCAACCCGAGTTTCTTCATCCCGCCGATGATGAGAGCCTTATCGAATTGATGGGCGCGATCGAGATCCCGGATCCTTGGCGCGACTTCGCGTGCGCCCCACTCGCGGACACTCTGCTCGAGCAGGCGCTGTTCGTCTGTGAACTCAAAATTAAGCATGGCAACCGGGAATAGTACTCCAGGGTGCCTTGGGTGCCAACGTTCCGCAGGTGCCGAGATCTACGTCACGCGCGTGATCGTCACGGGCGTGCCCCGGGCGGCGCCCAGGACCTCGGCGGCGTTGCCACCGTTCACCGCGATTTCGAGGTGATCGGTGCTTCCGAACAGGGCGCACAGAGTCCCGGTGGGAGCCTCAGCGTAAGTCGAAACGGTGCGGTCCACTTCATGCTCGCCGGCCCGGACGGCAATCGACCCGGCATGCGAAAGGCGCTCGAAAGTCCTGCGATCGATGTTTGAAATCAGGTTGCCGAAGCGATCGATGCGTAGGACTTCGCCGGAGACGCTGCCCTCGTCCACACGCGGTTCAGCGATCGGCAGCATCTGGTAGTCGGTGATTGCGCGCCCGAATGACGACACGCCCGTACCCCTGGCGAGCCACCCAGCGGCCGGCGCAAAACGGTCTCGGCCCTCGAACGTGCGGCTCACCGTCGCACGCGCAAACTTCCGGTCGCTGAGTTCAACAACGCGCTTGGGCGGCGTATCGCGAAACACACCGGTCAGTACGCCGTTGTCCGGCGCAACAAAGCGGTAGTCGCCAGCTTCGGCAGCAAGGCCGCGGCGGCTCGATCCAACGCCCGGGTCAACCACGACCAGGAAGACCGTGCTGGAGGGAAAGTACCGATAGCACGCCGCAAGCTCGAGCGCGGCCCCGAGCACGTCGTGCGGCGCAATCTCGTGACCAATGTCGATCAACGTCGCGTCGGGACATACGCTGACCACGACCGCCTTCATCGCGCCGGCGTAGTGATCGCGCGTCCCGAAGTCCGACAATAGCGCAACGATAGGGCGCATTTCAGGTTTAGCGGTGCCGGAGTTGAGGAGTTCAGGAGTTCAGGAACTTCCGAACCTCTGAACCTCCGAACCCCTGAACCTTTATTATTTTCCCGCGAGATAGGCGGGTTTGCGGAACAGAATCTCGCGGACGTTGTTCTTCATCAGAAACGACTCGGTCACGCGCAACCCTTCGAACATCTTGATGATGTCGCGGTTGAGCAGGACGCGCTGTCGCGCCCGTGCGGATGGGTACGTCTTGTAGCGGAGGGTCGAATCATCCGCGACGATGTACTTCGTGTAGACCTGTGCTTTGGCTTCGGCGGTGTTGAAAAATGCGAGCAGTCCGCCATCCGGCTTGAGAATGTGAGTCAGCGCCAGCGCCAACGCGTTGCCTGCCGGCCGATCGAGGAAGTCCAGGACATCCCAGCACAAGATCCCGTCGACGCTCTCGGCTTCCTGCGCAAAGCGTGACTCGAAGAACTTCGGCAGCGCGTCGGCCTTGCCCTCTTTCACGTGGCGCTCGATGTCAGCAACGACGTCCTCGACCCGGATGCGGCACCCCAACGCCTCGCCGAAGAACGTGACGTTCGGCCCGACCACGGGACCCAGGTCGATGAGCGCGGGATTCTGGCGTCCCTTGAGCAGCTTGAGAAATTTCGCCAGCGCCTTGGTGGGATACGTGGGGTCGTTCGTCGACGTGGCGTCGGCGGCGACGCGCGACTCGGGCGCGCGCCGGCCGCCAAACATCGAGAACAAGTCAGTCAATGACCGCGTGGCCCCGGACATCGGCAGGTTACTATGCGCCCACCCTCTGGCCCGTCGGCGCAGGCTGCGGAGGAGACGTTGACGGTGTCGTCGTCTTCGCGTCGGTCTTACCCGCCGCCGCAGCAGGCTTGGCACCGGTGCCGGCACGCTGCATGTCCACGCTGCCGCGGAAATGCGCGCCCTCGGCAATCGCGACCCGTGGCGAGATGATGTCGCCATCCACCGATCCGTTGTCGCGAATGTCGACCTTTTCAGAAGCCGTCACATTCCCGACGACCTCGCCGAGCACGACGACCGACTTGGCAAACACTTCGGCGCGGATCTTCCCGTTGGGTCCGATGGTGAGCACGTTGTCGCGTAACTCAATGCGACCTTCGGCATGGCCTTCGATGGTCAGATCCTCACTGCCGCTCAACTCGCCCTTGATGACGACCGACTTGCCGATGTTCACCTTATCCCTCTCAATCTGGGGGCGCGTATCGCTACCTGGTTTGGACGCCGAGGCCGCCGACGCTTGCGCCGGAGCCGCTGGCGCTGCTGGGGCTGCTGGCGGTGGGGGCGTCGGCTTCGCCGACTCATCACGCTTCCACATTGCTGAAAATCCTCCCCCTCTGATGGAGAAGTCCGCCGGAGGGTGTGCTTGTGAGACCGGGGAAGGGGTCTCGGTTGAAGCGACGGTCAGTATATTGAGGCTGAGCGAGCGTTGTCTACCCCTTTTATTGCTGGGGGTTAGCAGGAATGCTACGATCGACACACGGTGACCAGGGTCTATCTCGATCACAACGCGACGACACCGGTCGCGCCCGAGGTGGCCGACCGGATGGACCGTGCTGTCCGGGAGCTCTGGGGGAACGCCTCCAGCGTCCATCACTTTGGTCAACAGGCCAAGGCCGGCGTGGACGACGCGAGAGCCAGTGTTGCCGCTCTTCTGGGTGCTGACGCCTCCGAGATCACGTTCACGGCGAGCGGCACCGAGAGCGACAACTTCGCCATTCGCGGTGCGGCCGAAGCGCTCGAGCCCACTGGCCGCCGTCATCTGATCGCCAGCGCCATCGAGCACGAGGCCGTCCTGAACACCCTCAAGGCCCTGGCCCGGCGCGGGTGGCGGGTCACGCTCCTGCCGGTGGGGCCGAGCGGCATTGTCAGCCCTGACGCGCTGCGAGATGTGATCACCGACGACACCGCGATTGTCTCGATCATGCACGCCAACAACGAGATCGGGACCATTCAGCCGGTCGCGGAAATCGCGAGGATTGCCAAGGCGCACGGCGCGCTCGTGCACACCGATGCGGTCCAGACAGCAGGCAAAGTCCCGATCGATGTCAAGGCGCTCGGGGTCGATCTGCTGTCGATCTCGGGCCACAAGTTTTATGGGCCCAAGGGCACCGGCGCCTTGTGGATTCGCAAGACCGTCAGGCTGCTCCCGTTCGTTACGGGCGGACGTCAGGAACGCAACCGCCGGGCGGGCACAGAGAACGTGCCGGGGATCGTCGGCCTCGGCGCAGCGGCACAGCGCGCGCTCGGCAAGATGAACGTCGAAGCGCGGAGAATCGCGGGACTTCGTGATCGGCTGGAGCAGGGCATCCTCGCGGCAGTGCCGGGCGCGGAACGCAACGGCGCGGAGGAGCCGCGAGTGCCGAACACGACCAACATCAGCTTTGCGCGTGTGGAATCGGAGTCGCTGCTGATTGGCCTCGACCTCGACGGTCTGGCAGTGTCGTCGGGGTCAGCGTGTTCGTCGGGGACACTCGAGCCGTCGCATGTGTTGAAAGCGATGGGCCTCCCGCACGCGCGGACACTGAGCTCGATTCGGTTCAGTCTTGGGGAGAGCAACACAGAAGAAGACATCGATCGCGTCGTTCGCGCGCTGCCGCCGCTCGTGGAGAAGCTCAGAAGCCTGTCTACGGTAGGAGGGAGACGATAACCACGTTGCACGGAAACACAGAAGCACGGAAACCATTTTTAGCGGAATAAAGATTCCGCGCTTCCGTGATTCCGCGCATCGTACGTGCTGACCCGAATGCGAATAGTTGTTGCCATGTCAGGCGGCGTGGATTCGTCCGTGGCCGCGGCTCTGCTCGCCGAGCAGGGTCATGACGTCATCGGTGTGTCCATGCAGCTCTATGACCAGCGCGAGGGACAGGACCATTCGGGCAATTCCGCGCTCGCGAACTTTGGCACCTGCTGCACCATCGACGATCTCCACGATGCCCGGCGCGTCGCTGCCACGCTCGGCATCCCCCATTACATCGTCAATTTCGAGAGCCGCTTCGACGAGCAGGTCGTCTCCAACTTCATCCGGGAGTACGGTGCCGGTCGTACGCCGATTCCGTGCGCGCATTGCAATGCCGATTTGAAGTTTTCGACGCTGCTCGAACGCGCGATAGGCTTCGGCGCTGATGGACTCGCGACAGGCCACTACGCGCGTATCGATCGCGCCCTGGATGGGACATATGTCCTCCGCCGCGGCATCGATCCGGCCAAGGATCAGACGTATTTCCTGTTTTCGCTGACACAGGAGCAATTGGCGCGCGCCTCGTTTCCGGTTGGCCATCTTGATAAGGCCGAGGTCAGGCAGCACGCTCGACGATTGCAGCTTCGCGTCGCGGCCAAGCCCGACAGCCAGGAGATCTGCTTCGTTCCCGACGGGGACTACGCCGGCTTCCTCGAGCGCGCGGCTCCCGAACTGAAGCGACCGGGGGCACTCGTCGATCAAGCAGGCGAGGTCGTCGGCAGTCACGCGGGCGTTCACCGCTTCACGATTGGACAGCGCAAGGGGCTGGGGTTGTCTGCCAGCGAGCCGCTGTATGTCCTGGCCATTCGTCCGGACACGGCGCAAGTCGTGGTCGGCCCGCGCGACGCGCTTGGCCGGACCGCGTTGACCGCATCGCAAGTGAACTGGGTTTCAGGACGGGCCGCCGACGATTGGATGCGGGTTACGGCCCAGATCCGCCATCGCCACTCGGCTGCACCTGCTCGTGTCCGGGCCATCGACGTCGAGCGTGCCGAGCTGGAATTCGACGAGGCCCAAAGCGCAATTACCCCAGGGCAGGCTGTTGTGTTTTACAACGACGATGTTGTCGTTGGCGGTGGCTGGATAGATTGACGGGGACAGGTTAAAACCTGTCCCCGGTGTCGATATCTTCGTGTCTGTTCTTTTCAGGCGTGCGCGGTTTCTGCGGGCACGTCGTGCGCGAGGCCGGACAGGAAACGCTCAGCATCGATCGCGGCCATGCAGCCGCTGCCGGCTGCAGTGACGGCCTGGCGGTAGATGTGATCCTGTAGGTCGCCAGCGGCGAAGACACCGGGGACGTTCGTGCGGGTGCCCCCGTAGGTCACGATATAGCCGCCATCATCCAACGTCACCTGACCCGCGACGAGTTTCGTGTTCGGAATGTGGCCGATCGCGATGAAGAGACCACTGACTGCCAACTCGCTCGTCTCACCTGAAGGAATGTTGCGAAGCACGAGGCCCGTGACCGTACCCTGGGTCACGTCCTTGATGTCCACGACTTCGGTGTTCCAGATGAAGTGGACGTTGGCCAGCGACCGCGCCTTGTCCTGCATGACTTTCGATGCGCGGAGCGTATCGCGACGGTGAATGACCGTCACGGACGAGGCCAGCTTCGACAGATAGATCGCTTCTTCCATGGCGGTGTCACCGCCACCAACGACCGCGACCGCCCGCCCCTTGAAGAAGAATCCGTCACAGGTCGCGCACGTTGACACACCGCGTCCGGACAACTGCTTGTCCACCCCCAGATCCAACCACTTGGCAGTCGCGCCGGTTGCCAGAATCACGGCGTCGGTCAGGTATTCGGTGTTGCCCACCGCGATGTGGAAGGGTCTCTGCGCGAGATCGATCGACGTAACATCACCCGGGATGAAGGTCGCTCCGAAGCGCTCCGCTTGAAGCCGCATTTCCTCCATCAAGTCGGGGCCCATGATGCCATCGCGGAAACCGGGATAGTTGTCGACCGCCGTGGTCAGCATCAACTGCCCACCCTTTTCGATACCTTCGATGACGAGCGGACTGAGATTGGCACGTCCGGTGTACAGCGCGGCAGTCAGACCGGCTGGTCCGGTGCCGATGATCGTGACTTGATGATGTTGGGGCATGGTGTCGCGTCTACGCAAGACTGCGACGGTCATCGTCAAGATGCTTGTCGATGACGCGGACGAGATCGTCTTTGTTGGCAAGCCCGACAACGGTTTCTTTCAGCTCGCCGTTCTTGAACAGAAGAATCGTCGGAATACCACGAATGTAGAATCGGACGGGAGTCATCGGATTCTCATCGATGTTGACCTTGGCGACGGTGACGCGTCCGTTGTAGTCGTCGGCCAGTTGATCGACCGTTGGCGCGAGCCGGCGGCACGGCGCGCACCACTCCGCCCAGAAATCCACGAGCACGACGCCGTTTTTGACGGACTGGTCGAAGTCCGCATCGGTGAATGTCTTGATCTTCTCGGAAGCCATAAAAGTGCCTCAACCGGTTAGATGCCGGGGCCCGTCGATTGGATACGCGGCGCCACCTTCGTCCCGCTCTTTCGTCGAGCGGCGATCACTCTTTTATACACCTTCACGTACTCCGCCGCCGAACAGTCCCAGGAGAAGTCCTTCTTCATGCCGTTTTGCTGGAGGCGCTGCCAGGCACGCGGCTGCCGGTAACCGTCCAGCGCCCGCTGCAGCGCGTCGAGGAGTGCCGCCGGCGAATAGTCACTGAACAAAAAGCCTGTGCCTTGCCCGGTCTTGCTGTTGTACGGCCGCACGGTATCCACTAATCCGCCAACCGCTCGGACGACGGGGACCGTGCCATAGCGCATGCTGTACATCTGATTCAATCCGCACGGTTCGAATCGCGACGGCATCAGGAACAGATCCGCGCCCGCCTCGACCAGGTGAGCCCGCCGCTCATCGAAGCCCACGAACGCGGCAATGCGATCCGGGAAGGCATTGGCCAGTGCACGCCACATCCGTTCGTATCGCGGGTCGCCGGAGCCGACCACAGTAAACGCGGCGTCGAGCCGCGGGAGTTCGAGGGCAACAGCCTCGACGAGATCCAGCCCTTTCTGTTCCACCTGCCGTGACACCATCCCGACAACTGGTCGCGCCATCGCGGCATCGTCTGCCGGCAAGCCAAACAGTTCGAGGAGCGCGCGCTTGGCGTCCCGCTTGCCATCCAGCGTCTGGGCATCGAATGGTCTGGGTATGTGACGGTCAGTCGCGGGATTCCATTCGTCGACGTCTATGCCATTGAGGATGCCCACGAGAACGTCGGCGCGCGACCGCATCACCCCTTCGAACCCGTATCCGTACTCGGGGCGTTGAATTTCTTTTGCATACGTGGGACTGACGGTCGTCAACGCATCGCTCAGCATCAGACCGGATTTGAGAAAGCTCAAGTGGTCCCAGAACTCGAAGCCCCTGACGGAGAAATCGTCCCAACGAAGACCGAGACGCGGCACCCATGACTTGTCGAAGATCCCCTGGTAGGCAAGGTTGTGGATCGTGAAGACACAAGGAATCGTGCGGGTTGCTCGGTGCGGCGTGCGGAGAGCCGATGCGGAGTGCGGGGTGCTTGGTGCTGGTGCGTAGTGCCGTGAATAGACTGGAAGCAGTCCCGACTGCCAGTCGTGAGCGTGGAACACCGACGGTAGCGTCGGTTGCGCTGTGGACCATTCGAGGGCAGCGATGGACAAGAATGCGAATCGTGTGGCGTTGTCCGGGTAGTCGATATTGTTCTCGGTGTAAATGCCGGCGCGATCATAGAGCGCCGGGCAATCGACAAGCATTACGCGTACGTCTGGCCCGATTGGCACTTCGATGAGTTGCGCGTCGAACCAGTCGTCGGCGACGTATGCGCGAAAGGGGTCGCTGCGCCGAGCAGAGCCGGGGATCTCGACACTCCGATATCGGGGTGTGAAGAGTGTCACCTGGTGCCCGAGACGACCCAGCGCGCGTGACAGTGACGTCGACACGTCGGCCAGGCCTCCCGTTTTCGAAAACGGCTGCGCTTCAGAAGCGACCATCACAATCGCAAGTGCCGCAGGTGCCGAAGATGCGGCAGGTGCTTCAGACGATCGGGGTGTCTTACGGCGAGTTGTTGCTGGCGTACGGCGAGTCGTTGCTGTCTTCCGCGCCATCCGTATCAGCGTACACGATTCGTACAGACGAACGCCCCCGGAAGGCTTCCGGGGGCGTCACAAGAGATCAGGCCGGTCTTAGAACGACCAGCGGAGGCCGAACGTCGCCTGACGCGCCGCCGTGACCGCCGTGGCCCCGCCGAAGTCGACAAAGACGCTGTCTCCGGTTGGACTGGTGATGCTGGCGCCCGGGAAGCGCGTTTGTCTGGTGGTCACGGTACCCACGTTGAACAGGTTATCCACATCCACGTAGATACCGAATCGGTTGAAGCCGGCATTGAAGACCTTTTCCAGTCGCAAGTCGACGAGGTTGAGCGTGTCGTTGCGGAAGCTTCCCTGCGGTTCGATCTGGACGTCATTCGAAGTGTTCCAGCCGAAGGTACCTGCGGTAATCCGCTGAAACGGTGTGTACGTGTTGCCGGTCACGCTTCGAAATAAGGTATTCAACCCGACTTCGATTCGTGGAATCTGGTAGCCGAAGAAAATCTTGACCTCGTGTCGGGGATCGATCGGTACCGGCCCGTCACGATTGATGAGAATCGTGTTTGGCGTCTCGAACTGGGAGCTTTGGAAGCCATTGAAGGCCGCGCTCGTCACCCGGCCTTCGGTCTTCGACAGGACATAGGAAATCTGCCCTTGCCACCGGTTTTGGAGCGGCCTGTTGAGCACGAACATCACACCATCGTACTCACGAGTTGCATCGCTAGTGCCAATCGGCTGGCCGCCCGGCCCGAGGTAGGTCACATCATCGACGTTGGTGATGTTGAAGTGCTGCTCTCCATCTCCTCGGTTCGCCCAGCGATAGATGGTCAACGGCGCGCCCGTCTTCGAGTTGGTGACCGTCAAGGGCGCCCACTGCCCGTCTATCAGGAACGAGTTGATGAAATTCTCCGATCGCCTCCGGATGTAGGTCACAGTCGCCTTCATACGACCGAACAGTTGTTGTTCGAGCGCAACGTTGAACTCATCCGTGCGTGGGTGCTTGATGTCTGGATCCACCGCGTACTTGTCCTCTGCTGGAACACGATCGATCTCGACCAGCCGGTTGCCAGGCTGCAGAACTTCGTAGGTCACCTCGTCAAAGATGCCTGGGACCGCCCGGCTCCAGGACGCAAACACGGCGCCGCCGTACAGCTGACCATAGAACGCTCGCACCACAGAGGTCGCGCGACCGGTCAAGTCCACGGCGATGCCAAGCCGCGGCGCAACAGCATTGCTCGAGTAGTACTCCGTACCATTGGCGCCCACACCGCTATGGCCGTCGATCCGCACACCGAGGTTTGCCGTGACGCGGCCAAACGTCCACTGATCCTGCGCGTAGAAGGTGTTGCGACGGTTGTCGCCCTCGACGTCGTAGCCGTAGCTGTAGGCGTACGCCGGCACACCTCCGATGTCGTAGTAATACACATCGTCTACGTAAGTGGAGCGGTTACGGGTGGTGCTGCGCTCGATCTCCATCCCGAACTTGAAGTTGTGAGTGCCCTTCGCGTCGACGTATCTCGTGTATGACGCGTTGAGCTGGTTGCGCAACCGATCGTATTTGGCGTTGTAGCCGCCTCCGCCCGAGTACCCGCCATCATCCTGGATGTGAAGCGAGCCCGGTGAAGCGGGATCGAGATCGAAGTATCCCCAGTAACCGGTGAACTTGGCTTCGAAGAAGCTGGACGACCCCAGGACCTTGCGGTACTGCCCGTTCCAGACGAACTCGGGCGAGTCCTGTTCGATGGCGAGCGCATCGGTGGTTCCAGGCACAAGGGCGAACGCGTTGGGACGACCGGTCTGATTGTACTGGTCGGTACTGGAACGTGCCCGTGATGCTGTCGCTCGCTGTCGGTTGAAAGGTGACCTTGGTGTTGAACCGGGGGCTCACCTCCGTGTGAATCGTGCGAGGCCCGGCCGGATCGTCCCTGATCGAGTACCGCTGGATGCTGGCGAAGAAAAACGCCTTGTCGCGACGGATAGGGCCACCCAGCTGCACCGTGTAGTCATTCAACTTGTCCGCGCCCGTCGCGGCAAGCGTCTCATTCTCCGTGTGAACCTCGTCGCTGATGTTGTCACCCCGAAGATCCTTCCCGCTGTAGCGATATTCGAACAGGCTGGAATATCGGTTCCCACCGGATTTCGTGATGGTGTTGACCACGGCGCCCGTAAAGCCGCCGTACTCGGCCGGTTGTCCAAGCGCGCCAATCTGGACCTCGTCGATGATGTTGTAGTTGAAGAAGGTCCACGCGGTGCCGCCTTCAGGGTCACTCGTGTCAACGCCGTCGAGCAGCAGCGCGTTCCCCGAACTCGCCGAGCCACCAAAGGCTGAGCCGCTGTTCACGCCGGGGGAATAATTCAGCAATTGCGTTGCAGCATTGGTCCGCGCGATCGGCATGCTGAAGAGTAAGTCCTGCGAAATGGTGGTGTCCGTGGCGGTGCTCGTCGTGTCGACGCTGATTGGACTGGCCGTGACTTCAACTCGTTCTTCGAGACCGCCGACTCTCATCCCAACACGTAGTGTGATGGTGCGCCCGATGCCGAGATCGAGGTTCTGCTCTTCGTACGGCCGGAACCCTGACAGCTCGGCGCGCACTGCGTAAGGCCCCGGAGTCAAGCCCACGAAACGGAACACGCCTTGTTCATCGCTCACCGTGTTCTGACTGCCGGTGCGACCGGTCAGCGTGACATTGACACCGGGCAAAACAGCGCCCTGATCATCGGTAACGGTGCCCGTGATCGTTCCTGAAAGCGTCTGCGCCGCCGCCAGGGCCGGTAGCGCCGTGAGGAGCAACGCCAAAAAACCAACTTTGATTCGATTCATGTTCGCCTCGCCTCAGCGACCTGACGACCTGATGCGATCGTTCGACGACGAATACAACGCGTAACTTACGCCGACGCCGAACACCGCCAGCACGGCAATGCCGACGGGTCGTTTGAAGAACGACCCAGACTGGAGTTCCGAACTACCGGAGGTCTGCGCCTGCGCCTCAACCTCTGTATTGCGCACGACCGGGCCCGGTTTGGCCTGCTGGAGGCGATGGACCTCTAGAGCAGCCGCTCGCTCGGCGGATACGCGCAGGGGCGTCAAACGTTCTGTGGTGGAAGTGGCCGAACTGGGAGGTTCATTTGCCCACACGGTCGTAGGCAGACAACTCAAACCGACAGCCAATGCGCAGACGATCGCGCACGGCCGACTTGCGAGCCGCACTAACCTAGTCATAACCCTCACCCCCAAAAAGACAAGCGGAAGTCGCGGTCCAGTTGAAGCGTCGGCACACGACCGTCCGGGGCGGAGTATAAACTAATCACACCACGCTTGGTACCATTCATGGGTTTTGAGGTCTGAATATCACTGGGACGGGTTCCGGTGGTCGAATAATGTTGAGCTGGCGTTGGCTGTTGGCTCTCTCGCTCATGGCCGGAGCCGTGGCAATTGGGTGGCGATATCTGGTGCCGTCCGAACACCTGGCGGGAGCAGTCAATCTGGGAAGCCTCGAGCGCGGCATCGATCGGGACGCCTTGAATCTCGTGGTCGTCACGCTCGACACCACACGCGCCGATCGCCTCGGGTCATACGGCGGAAGCAAAGCCGCTCAGACGCCCACCTTCGATCGGCTGGCGCGAGAAGGCACGCTTTTCGAGCGCGCCATGACAACGGCGCCGCTGACGCTGCCCTCCCACGTGTCGATGTTCACGGGCCAGTTCCCGCCCGCACACGGCGTGCGCGACAACGGAGGCTTCTTTCTTTCAGCCGATGCCATCACGCTGGCCGAGCATGTGCGCGGGCTGGGGATGAGGACCGGCGCATTCGTTGGCGCCTTCGTGCTCGATTCAAAGTGGGGCCTCGACCAAGGCTTCGAGCGGTACGCGGACGACTTCGACATGGCCAAGGCACGCGCCGCGTCGCTCGCCGTGCAGCGGCCAGCCAACGAGGTCGTCGACCTCGCGTTGCCCTGGCTCGAGACGGTAAAGGCCGAACGGTTCTTTGCCTGGCTCCACTTTTACGATCCGCACGCACCCTACGCGCCGCCGGAGCCCTTCGCGACGCAGTACGCCGGGCGCTTGTACGACGGAGAGGTCGCCTTTGCGGATGCGCAGTTGGGCCGCGTCGTGGAGTTTCTCGAGTCGCGGGGAATTCTTGAACGCACGATTGTCGCCGTGCTTGCCGATCATGGCGAGAGCCTCGGGGAACACGGTGAGGGCACTCACGGATTCTTCATTTACGAATCGGCCACGCACACACCGTTTGTGATTCGCGCGCCGTTTGCGCGAACCAAGGGGCGACGGGTCCCTGACCTCGTCCGCACAGTGGATCTGACACCAACCCTGCTCGACCTGCTCGGGCTTCCGCCGCTGACTTCGAAGATCTCGGGGCGAAGCCTGATCCCCGCGATCACCGGCGATCGGCTCGAGCTCGAACTGGACGGTTACGCCGAAGCGATGTATCCGCTTCATCACTACGGATGGAGCGAGCTGCGGGCGCTCCGGGCCGGCCGGTTCAAACTCATCGACGCGCCACGACCCGAACTCTACGACCTCGAACAGGACCCGGCGGAAACGCAGAATCTGTTCGAGGAACGGCTGGCGCTCGGGCAGCGGATGCAATCCGAGCTGCAGACGCTCGAGGCTCAGCTGTCGGCAACGGCGTCGGCAGAAGCACCGTCTGCGGATGTGGATCCAGAGGTCCGGGAACGGCTCGCTGCGCTTGGCTACGTGGGGTCGTTCGTGGCCTCGGCGTCGAGCCCCGACACGGCGCGCGCGGATCCGAAGGATAAAATCAATCTGTTCAACCTGATGAGCCGCGCGCGCAATCGAGGCAGGGATGACCCCGAGGGCTCGTTCAAAGAAGTCGTGGCGTTGCTGGACGAAGTGGTGCGGGCCGACCCGCAGGTGATCGACGCCTGGTTCACCCTGGGCAACACGTATTTCAAGGAGGCGCGATTCACGGAAGCGATCGTCTATTTCAAGCGCGCACTCGAGCTCAAGCCCGACTACGATCTGGCGCTCATCAACATGGCCAACTCCTATCGGGCGCTCGGACAGGACGAAGCGGCGCTTGCCGGATACGAGCACTACTTGCGCGTCGATCCCAAAAACGCGTGGGTTCACTATCAGGCAGGAGAAGTTTGTCTCGATCGCAACGATCTGGAGGCCGCCGAAGCACACTTCAATCAGGCCATCGCAATCGATCCGAAAGTTGCGGCGGCCCGCAACGCGCTAGGGACGATGGCGTTCAGACGCGGCGACGTCTCCGGGGCTGAGAAGCTCATACGCGCGGCGCTCGTCGACAAACCCGACGTCCGGCTCGCACACTTCAATCTAGGATTGATTGCGGAGGCAGTTGGTGATTCCGCGAAGGCGGCGCAAGAGTACACGCGTGAGCTGGCGCTTCACGACACCGCCTATCGCGCAGCCTTCAATCTTGCGCGTCTGCATCAGCGCGAGAACAGACATGGCGAGGCCCTCACCTATTTCGAGCGAGCAGTAGCCATCAATCCACGCTTTGGCGAGGGGCACTTTTATCTCGCGAAGGCTCAGCTGGACACTGGCCGACTGGAGTCGGCGTTGGCGTCCGCACGGAAAGGTCTCGAGATCGATCGACATGGCCGGGTCGCCGCGATGGGCTACTTCGTCATCGCGGACGTGTTCGCGCGCCAAGGCAACATGGCCGCCGCCGAGCGCGCCTTTTCGCAGGGTCGTGCCGTCGAAAGCCGCGTGGCCGGCCAGGGGCGCTGAAACGTGCGTCAAAGGCGGCCGACTCGACCGGAAAAAGAAAACGCTACAATCTCAACTGTGTCGCGCCCTCCTCGTGTCGGACGCCAGGATCCGCGCGAAGTCGCTGAGCTTCGCGCACTTGCCGAGCGGCAGCCGGAGCTCTCCGCCGCGGCCTCCTTGCAAATCGATCTGGTAAGCGCGCTGCGTCGCATTCAAGGTCGCACCGCCACGGCATCGGTCATCGTGTCCGACGGAGAAATGGCATCCCGTCTGTCGAGCGGCCGTCCGTTGATTGATTTCGATCGGCTTCCGATCGATTGGAACGAGGCGCGCTTGCTGTTTCGTCAGGTGACCGATGTGCTGCGTCGACATGACGCGCTCGATGCGGCCGCCGCCACGCGCCTGCACGAGATCGGACGCGGCTCGTCGCTGCCCGATCTGGCGAGGCGTTGGTTCGAACACGGTAGTAACGAGCCGCCGGTCGAAATGCTCGACGAAGTGATCGCCTGGTCCATGCGCCCGTTTCTCGTGCGCACCGCCGATGTGCTCCAGCAACGCCGTGAACACAGCGTGCCGTTTGGCGCGTGGAAGCGGGGCGTGTGCCCTGTGTGTGGGGGCGAGCCGGATTTCGCGTGCATCACGACGTCTGGCGAGCGTTTGTTGATTTGCTCGCGTTGTCAGACGCGCTGGCCGACCGAGCCGTTTGCGTGCCCATTCTGCGGCGAAGCCGACAAGCGCCGCATCACGAGCTTTGCCACGCCGGACGGCACGTACCGCGTGACGGCCTGTCAGTCCTGCAAGCGGTATCTGAAGACGCTCGACATTCGGCGCGCAGGCCGCGCCGTGATTCCAGCGCTTGATTCGATCGCGACCTTGCCGCTCGATGCGGTCGTGATGCAGAAGGGGTTTTCCAACAGTTGAAGCAAGGCTCCCCACGAAGCACACGAAGGAATTAATCCATGCTTCTCAGCACAACCAGCGTCATCGACGGTAAACGCATCGTGACGTATCACGGGCTCGTCACCGGCGAGGCGATCCTCGGCGCGAATATTTTTCGGGATCTCTTCGCCGGCATCCGCGACATCGTCGGCGGCCGGTCGGGCGCGTACGAGAAAGAGCTCCGACGCGCGAAGGATCTGGCGATCCAGGAAATGATCGACCAGGCCCAGGCGATGGGCGCGAACGCCATCATCGCCATCGACCTCGATTACGAGACCGTAGGGCAAGGCGGATCGATGTTGATGGTCAGTGCGAGCGGGACGGCGGTGACGTACTCATGAGTCACGTGAGTTTCCAGTTGTCAGTTACCTGTTCAAAGACAAAAGGTAACTTGGTCGATGGCAAAAAATAAAAGGGGCGCCGCGAGGCGCCCTTTTGAAGTGAAACTGATAACTGAAACTGTTTCAGTGCAGCGTCTCTTCCTGCGGCTGCGGCGGCGGCGCTGGACTGCCAATGCCGAGCAGCCGTTGCGTGTGTGCGGTCATCCAATTGAGAAGATGGCGCGTCTCCCAGAACCGGCCCTGGTTCGACTTGGCGCCGAGGACGACGACCGCGACCTGCTGGCCGGATTGCGGCAGACGAAGAAGCGTCGCGACGCAGTAGCCGGAGCGGCTGATGAATCCGGTCTTGCCGCCCAGCACGTCGAATTCGCCACTGCGCACGAGATGATTCGTGCTCGAGATGTTGATGGTGCGTTTGCCGCTGTAGACGGTATGGGTGGCCCTGCGCATGATCGCGCCGAGCCGATCGTCGGCTGAGGCAAACGCAATGAGGCGCGCCATGTCGTACGCCGACGAAACATTCGACGCCAGCAACCCAGACGGGTCGGCGTATCGCGTCTGCTCGAGCCCGAGCTCAGCGGCCTTTTCGTTCATCCGATCGATAAACCCCGAGGCGCCATATGGCGAGATGCGCGCAAGCGCCCGTGCCGCAGCGTTGTCGGATCCAATGAGCAGGAGATTCATCAGATCATCGGCTGTGACCTGATATCCTGCGCGCAGATACGTCGTGGACGCACGATACACGTCAGCGCGAACGACGTTGACGGGTGTCGTCATCGGCGTGCCGGATTCGAGGAACACGAGCGCGGTCATGACCTTGGTGATGCTGGCGATCGAGCGCTGATCTTGCGCGTTCGATTCCCACAAAACCTGATTGGTCTCAGGGTTGTAGATGATGGCGGCCTCGGCACGCACATCCGGTACCTGCTGACCGAGATCGTCGAGCTTGAAGCGCGGGGTCTGGACTTCGCGGACTTCGCGGGCCCGCGCTTCGGCGCGTGCCCTGGCGAGTCGCGCGCGACGAGCGCGAGAGGCGCTGGCCGAATATGCTTTCTTTGTACTACGGCGCTTGACAGACGCTTTCTTCGCCGTTCCCGACTGGGCGCTCTTGGTAACTGGCGGGCGTGTGGATCTCGTCCGCTGAGGCGACGTTTGAGCGGACAGCGGTTGAGCTGGCAGACCAAGGACTAGCCCGACAATAAGGGCCGCGCTAAGCCGAACCATTCTCTGAAAGGCACCCGGATGCTTCAAAATCTCGCCCCTAGAGCCGGAAGGAGAACCACAGCAGAGACAGTGGTCCTCTAGTTTCTATAAACGTTTAGTCGGCATTGTAACATGTTCCCTGTAGAGGTCAAGGCTATCCCTCAGCAAAATATGGCTTTAGGGCGATCGAAATCGCCGCCGTGTAGAAATTACCCCATGACCGAGCTAGCACAGCAGGAATATACCCTCCTCCGCGAAACCATCAGATCTCGCGGCGGAGCTCGACCATTGGTGGCATTGGCGGGGATTTCCGCCTGGGCGGGCGCCATGTTGGGCGTGCTCATATGGCTCCCAAACCCTCTTGCAGCAGTGGTGCCGCTGCTCATATTGGTGACAGCCTTCGAGGTCATCCGGTCGCTCCATCTCGGCGTTGAGCGCATCGGACGTTACATTCAGGTATTTTTCGAAGAGGACGTCGCCAAAGAGGTTGCGTCCCTTCAACCGCCCGCGTGGGAGCACACAGCGATGGCGTTCGGGCCAAGCGTACCCGGCGCCGGAGGCCATCCGCTGTTTTTTCCGATTTTCCTGCTGGCAACGTTCGTGAACTTGATTGCCGTCATCCTGCCGGGCCCGCTGCCCATCGAGATTGGCACGCTCCTCGTTCCTCACGTGGCCTTCATCGCGTGGATGCTGTATTGCGATCGCGGGATGCGGCAGCAGCGGACGACTGAGCTAGTGCGTTATCGCGCGCTCAAGAAGGACTCGCTCCGCTCGTAGGAGTCGCTCGCCTTTGGCTCGCTCCTGGGACTCGCGCCTTCGGCGCTCGTATGGGCTCGGCCGTTCGGCCTCGCATTCGTGGTTCCCGTCAGCATACTGGAGCCGCGGCCGAACGGCCGCGGCCCTCACGAGCAAAGCGAGTCCCTCACTGAACGACGATCGTGCGCTCGTTGGAGACGACGCTTCTCCCCAGCGCATTGACGGCTCGCGTGCGGACGTAATAAGTGCCAGGTGGCACACCCGAGAATGTCGCCGTGGTCGCCGTGCTCCCTGTATTGAGCACTGCGATGTTGGTCAGACCTGGCTCGGTACCCGCCTCGATCACATAGCTGGTGGGCGCGCCGAAGAACGGCGCCTGCCAGGTCAACGTCAGCGATGACGCCGTTAACGTGTGAGTGAGGTTCCGCGGAGGCTCCGGTGGTGCCGGGACATTCCCGACCACGAGCATGATTTCAGCGGATGGCGGGCCGATCTGCGAATGACGGGATCGCACACGGAAGAAGTAGACGCCGTTCGGGACGCCGAGATACGTGAAGTTCCGCTCCGTCAGCGGAAGCGACGCGATGTTCGACAGCCCTGTCCCTGTTCCGACCTCGAGCAGATAGCTGGTCGGCACGCCGCCAAACGTCGCAGCAGCCCATGTCGCCGTCAGCCGGCCCCCGTTGATCCGGACGACCAGATTCGTCGGTGCCAGCAGACCTCCCGAGCCGTCCGCGTTGATGACGAGCACGAACTCGGTGGACGCCTGACTCGTGCCGTAGGCGTTGACGGCTTTGACACGCACATAAAAGCGGCCGGGCGGCGCGCCGGGAATCTCCAGCGACGTCGACCCTGTGGTGAACGTCACGGCCGTGGTGCCGGGCGCGACGCCGGCTTCGATGATGTAGCTCGTGGCTGGGGCGCCAGAGGTGGGCGCACTCCACGAAAAGCTCACGCGGAAGCCAGAGACGACGGCCCCGAAACTCGTTGGCGCGCTCGGAGGCCGAGTGCTGGGCGACAGGCCAAAGTTGATCCCCGATGTCGTCGCGGCCGCGTTGACGGTGATGGGTGTCCCGCTCGATGTGGTCGCCACCGCGGAACAGAAATCCCCACACTGGATGTTGTCGTAGATCTCGTTGTTGAGACGGAAGCTCGAAGACGAGGAGGTGGAGGCGTAGTAGGTGCCCGCTGCAAGGCCGCCAAGCGACCAGGCGCCCACGCTGTTGGTGAAACCGCTCCCAACATACAGCGAACTGCTGCCCACGCGAACGTACACGTCGACGGAGATGCTCGGGAGAGGCGCCGCCGTTGCCGCATTCGTCACGGTCCCAGTGATGGTGCCGGCGGGATCCAAGGAGAAATTCCTCCCTCCCGTCGTCGCACCATCCGTCACGGGAATCGGCGCACCAGTGAGGACCGTCGCAGTATTGCAAGCCCCCGTACACGGGATGTTGTCGTAGACCTCAGGCACGTACGTGGCTGAGGGGAACGCCACGACGTAATAGTTGCCGGTCGGAATGCCCGCCACGTTGTAGACGCCCGCTACAGTCGTAAATCCCTGAGCGACCTGCTGAACCCCGGAACCCGATGACTGATAGACACCCACGAAGACATTCTGGAGCGGCAATGCCGTAATCGAATCAGTGATCGTTCCTGCGATGGCACCGCCAGGATCGAGCTGGAAGTCGATCCCGCTGGTCGTGTTGCCAAGGCTGACTTGCACCGGGGCGCCAGGCGCGGGCACCGTTGGAGAGCAGCCCCCCACGCATTGCACGTCGTTGTAGATCTCGTGCACCAAGCCTGAACTACCAGAGGTGGCGAGATAGTAGGTCCCCGTGGGCAATCCCTGGACGGTGTACACCCCACTGGCGTTGGTGATGGCGGAAGCGACAAAGGTCAGAAAGGTGTCGTGCGCGATCCGAGTCCGGACGTTGACGAAGACGGACTGTGCTGGAGCGGATGTCTCAGCGTTGGTGATCGTGCCGCTAATCTTGCCGCCGAGGTCCAGCGCGAAATTCTTCCCTGTGACTGGTACTCCGGTCGTCACCGGAATCGGTGTTCCGCTATTCACCGCAATCGTCGACGAACACGACCCCGGGCACAGCACGTTGTTGTAGATCTCGTTGGTGTAGCCAACGGAGTTCGACGTAAAAGCGTAATAGGTCCCGGCGGGCAATCCCGAAACCGTGTAGCCGCCAGAGGCATTTGTATTGTTGCTCGCGACAAACGTCGTCGAGGTGCCAACGCGCGCGTAGATGTTGACGGTCACCGACTGGACCGGCGCGGATGTCGCCGCGTCGAAGACCGTGCCGCTGATGCTGTCGCCCGGATCAAGAGCGAAGTTGATCCCCGGTGTCGTATTACCCGCGGTTACCACAATCGGCGCGCCGCTCGCTAAGGCGAACTGTGTTGAGCAGGCGCTCACGGGACATTGAACGTTGTTGTACACCTCGTTGATCAATCCCGAGTTCGACGTGAGGGCATAGTAGGTCCCCGCGGGCCGACTGATGGAGAACGCGCCGGATGCGTTTGTCGTAGTCCCGGAGCAGTTGGAACCGCCTCCGCCGGTGTCCATGCAAACGAACACCTGCGCTCCCTGCACCGCCGCTGCCGTCGCGGCGTTTGTTACCGTGCCGGTCATTGTTCCGTTCTGCCCAAAGGCAAGTACCGGCATGAAGACAACGGCCGAGGCCGCTAGGAGTAGCTGGCGAGAGAGACTCGTGTTTGATCGACTGATTCGGCGGAGTATCAGGGACATGAGGGGAGACCCTTTCTGCGCTCCGAGCTTGCGATTGAGTTAACGACGAGGGGGAGAGGCTAGCTCAACAATTCTTTCTGTGCAAGCATTTTTGTGCAGATTCCCTACGGCTGTGCCAAAGCCACCGCCAGCAACAACGCCCGCTGGGTGCCCTGCCAGGAATTCGTCGAGTCGAACGTTTCATCAAGCGCGTGCGCGCCGCTGCCGCGTCCTCCGCCGTCGATTGTGATCGCGGGAATGCCAAGACTCATCGGAATGTTCGCATCGGTTGATCCTTCATCGAGAGTGACGGGAAAGCCGAGCGCCTTGGTCACCGACACCGCAGCAGCGACGATGGGGTGATCGCTGGCGGTGCGTCCCGCGGGACGATTGCCGACCACGGTCTTGTCCACCGAAAGCTGGCGACTTCCCCACCGCGTGTTTTCATCCGCGACCGCATCGTCCATCGCCTTGTGAAACTTTGCATCGAGTGACTGCAGCGAGGCAGCGTCCGCGGAACGCATGTCGACTTCGGCCCACGCCTCGAACGGAATGGCGTTGACCGAGGTCCCGCCACCAATTCGCCCGACGTTGAAGGTTGTCTTGGGCTCGCGTGCCACTTCGAAGTCCGCCACGCGCGCCATCGCGCGCCCGAGCGCATGAATCGGGTTGACCATGCCGAAGGCGCCGTAGCTGTGGCCGCCGGGACCTTTGAACGTGACGCGATAACGAAGGCTTCCGACCGCGATATGCGTGATGCCAAGACCGGTGCCGTCAATCGACACGAAGCGGTCGATCTGGCCTTTGAGCCCGTCGCGGAACAGATACTTCACGCCGCGCAGGTCGCCGAGACCTTCCTCTCCGACCGTGCCGACGAACGTGATGGTGCCGGGCGTCTGAATGCTGCCTTTGATCATCGTGCGCGCGACGGCGAGCACGACGGCGAGCCCACGGCAGTCGTCGCCGATGCCGGGCGCGCGCAGTGTGGTGCCCTCGCGTTTCACGGTGACGTTGGTGCCTTCGGGAAAGACCGTGTCGAGGTGCGCGCTGAAGACGAGATGCGGCCTGGCCTGCGTTCCGCGTTTTTCGCCGAGAACGTTGCCCTCCTTGTCGATACGTACGTTAGTGAGACCGATCTCCTTGAACATCTGGGCATACAGCTGCGCTCGCTTTGCTTCCTTGAATGGCGGCGCTTCGACCTCGCACAAACGAATCTGATCTTCCAGCGTCTGCGGCTCAGCCGCCCGTACGGCATCGAGCGCTGTTTTCACGGCCGCGTCTTGTAACAAGCGTGCGCCGATCTGGGCCGCCTCTTGCTGGGCGATGGCCGGCGTCGCGATCGCCATAATGACAACAAGTACGCAATTCGTTTGGTGCATGGGCGACAGTATCGATCAGGGTGAGGACGGAGGTTTGCGGCGACCTCCGTCCTCGGTGGCGACCTCGGAGGTTGCCCGCAACCTCCGTCCTCACCCGCAACCTCGGAGGTTCCCCCCGGCAGCCTCGAGCAACCTCTGTCCTCGGTGGCGACCTCGGAGGTCGCCCGCAACCTCCGTCCTCACCCGCAACCTCGGAGGTTCCCCGCGACCTCGCAACCTCCGTCCTCGCCTGCGACCTCGGAGGTCGACCGCAACCTCCGTCCTCACCCGCAACCTCGGAGGTTCCCCCCGGCAGCCTCAGGCAACCTCCGTCCTCGCCGACAACCTCGGAGGTTCCCCCTGCACACTGACCAGCAAGGAGGTTCCCCCTGCACACTCGCCAGCAACCACAGGTTCCCCCTCCCGCACACGTCACCCCGAGGCCGCCCCACACTCGTCCCAGCCGATTCAATTGATCGAATCCGCGAACTCAGATTCGCGAACTGAAATACGGCGCCAAGGGCCGAGCGGCGAATTTTTGGGTGCAGGTCGCACTTGACCCGGGACGGTCCCTAACCTCGTCCCGGCACCCCCATTGCTCCTGACCCCTGCCGTTTAACGCTTTGTACTCAGTCTGCGAAGGGAGATCACATGAGGAAGATGATGGTGCTGGGACTTTGCCTGATAGCGCTTGGACAGAAATGGAAGGGGCGGTTAACCATAGTTGCCCGGGCCTTCGTGTTTCCCACCGCGAGACAGGCCGAGCCGGGCACCAATCCTTGCCATTTTCCGCCCATAGGTCTAATATTCGGCAGATTTAGTCCCAGGCAACCAGGCCCTTATCTTCCCGGCGCGCGGCCGTTCGTGGTGCGCGCCGTAGGTTGTCGGGCATTTGTTCGACCTTTGCTTTGGAGGTCCTCCATGAGGCTGACCCGGATAGGCATGTTTTTTCTGTGTGCGGGACTGCTTGGCGCAGCAGTACCGGCCAGCGCGCAGGAATTCCGCGGCCGTATCAACGGCACGGTTACTGACAACTCCGGCGCAATTCTGCCGGGAGTCACCGTCACAGCTAGCAGTCCTGCAATGATTCAGCCGCAGGTGCAGGTGACTGGAGAAGCTGGCGACTATCGCCTTATTGCCCTGCCGCCGGGCGTCTACGATTTGACGTTCGAGCTGACCGGTTTCCAGACGGTCAAACGCGAAGGCATTCGCGTCGTCATCAACACGACGCTGAGCGTCGACCAGCAATTGCAGGTCGCCACCCTGCAGGAAACAGTCACCGTGACGGGTGAATCGCCGGTCGTCGACACCTCGACGACGCTGGTCGGGACGAACTTCACGAGGGAGCTCCTCACGGAAATCCCCAACGGCCGGGACATCTGGGCCGCCATGGCGCAGGCGCCGGGGTTCCAGATGACCGGGTTTGACGTCGGCGGCTCTCACACGGGAACGCAGACGGGCTTCCTCGCCTACGGTGTGAGTCAGCAACGCACCACCCGTATCGAGGGAGTCAACACCACCGAAAACACCGACGCCAACGCGGGCTACTTCGATTTTGGATCGTTCGAAGAGTTCCAGCTGGGTGGCGCAGGCAATATGGCGGACCACGACACGCCCGGCGGCTCGATGAACATCATCGTGAAGTCAGGTGGCGATCGCTTCACCGGGAATTGGTACAGCGATTGGCAAGGCGACGCGACGATCTCGGACAACGTGCCCGATAAGTTCAGGACGCCAAACGTGCGTGACGACGACGGCTTCTTCGTGCGCGCGCCGCTTCGGCACGGCAACGAAATCGATCGCCAGTACGACATCAACGCAAATATTGGCGGGCCCCTCTACAAAGGCAAGGCCTGGTTCTTCTATTCCTACCGCCTGAACGATCAGTACAAGTACGTGTTGAACTTCGACGACCTCGCCCGATCGAAGTTGAGCAATCAGTACACGTTCAAGGGTACGTTCCAGATCACTCGGAACAACCAAATCATCGGGTATCTGAACAAACGCGAAAAGTTGCAGGCCTTGCGCGACATCGGTCCCACGGTGCCGGTATCGGCGGCCTATTTCCAATCGTCTCGGAACTACCCGATGAAAGTCGAGTGGACCAGCGTCGTCAGCGACCGGATGTTCCTCGATGTGATCGTCGGGAACTGGTACAACTTCTTCCCATTGGACACAACGCTAAACAGCGGAGCGTTTGCGGGACCGTTGATGCCGGCCCGGCTCGACCTTGCTGCCGCGGCTGCATCCGCCCAACGGATCGACGGCGGGGCGAATATTACGTATCAGAATCAGCTGCGGTACAAGCCCCAGTTCGCTGCATCGCTGTCCTACGCCAAGGACGGCTGGCACGGCAGCCACGACTTCAAACTCGGCACCGAGGGCCGGCGCGAGCGCCGCAGCTTTTTCGCGCCGCAGCCATACAACCTGGCGTACTACGATGCGGCGGGACAGCTTGGCCGCGTCCCCGCGGAGGTCGAGTTCTACAACACGCCCAACACCGGTATCAACCAGACCAATAACGTCAGCGCGTATCTCAACGACACGTGGCGGTTCAACCAGCGCCTGACCATTAACCTGGGCATCCGCGTCGATTACTACAAGGATCTGTATCCCGAGCAGAGCGTCACGCCCGAAGGCGTTCCAGGCCTGATTGGAGTCACCACGGACACCAACCTGCGCGCGCTCTGGGCGCCCTTCACTGTCCAGCGTACCGAGCTCGCGGAATCGACGACGGCAGCGCCTCGCGTGGGCTTTGCGTATGACCTGACAGGCGACGGCAAGTCGGTGATCAAGGGCTTCTACGGCCGTTTCTACTTCAACTCGGCGCCAGACACGATTGCCGCGCTCGTCAATCCAGTCGGCCGCACCCGCCTCCGATATCGCTGGCAGGATCTCAACGACAACCTGATCATTGACAACACGGCCGAACTTGGCGGGTTCCTTCGAACGGTCACCGGCTCGCTGCCAGGCGCGGCCGGGGTCACCGTCGATCCGAGTCTCAAGCGACCGTATGGGGACGAACTCTCTACCCATTTCGAGCGAGAGATCGTTGAAGGGCTCTCAGCGCGGGCCTCGTACGTCTACAAGAACATCCGCAACGAATGGGAAATCGTCGACGTCAACCGAATCGGTGCCTACACGACCCCGTTCACTTTCATCGACCCAGGTCCCGACAACGTGCGCGGCAACGGCGATGACCAGACTCTCAGTCTCTTCGACCGCACGACAGTCGCCGAGAACCGCGTCTTTATGAATCCCACGGATCCTGAGTCGAAGTCCGACTA
The DNA here is from genome assembly GCA_963846425.1 of uncultured Acidobacteriota bacterium. Classification (GTDB taxonomy): domain Bacteria; phylum Acidobacteriota; class Vicinamibacteria; order Vicinamibacterales; family UBA2999; genus JACCSI01. The sequence continues at coordinate 70,710 of CAWJVW010000007.1, forward strand.
CAACACCGTCGAGTTTGCGGTAAACCGGCGCTTCCGTGGCAAATGGATGTTCCTCACCTCGTATGAGTACACGTGGTTGAACCAGTTCCACAATAACTCGAATTCGACTAACGCCCTCGACTCAGCGGGCAACGGAAAGCTGTACGACTGGCGGCCGAATGTCCGGCGCTTTGGTCTCGAGACGAGCACGGTCTGGAACTACAAAATCTTGGGACGCTACGTGCTGCCATTCAACATCGGTGTCAGCGGGTCTTACAAACTCCAGAGTGGCCGTCAGTGGGGACGTGACGTCTCCGTAACGCTTCCGGTCGCCGGCAACGAATCGATTCGCGTGGAGTCGGTCACAGCCAATCGTGCACCGAATATCTCGATCCTGGACTTCCGCATCGACAAAGGGATCAAGTTCGGCAAGGCGGGCACGTTCACCGGTTTCGTCGACATCTTTAACGTGTTCAATCCGCCGACTGTCACCACGTTCCGCAGTTCGACGGGTGCGACCTTCGGTGAAGTCACCTCGCTTCTCGATCCGCGCATCGTACGGTTCGGGCTGAGGTACGACTTCTAGGAGCACGGAAGCGCGGAAGACGCGCAGAAGCACAGAAAAGAAAAGGCCGGGCGCCCTTCGGGGTTCACGGCCTTTTTTTCTTGGCGGGACATCCAATCATCCGCCCGCGCGCTCGATTGACGATCGCCAAACATCATCACCCGAAGTCCTCTACCGCCCCACGACAGTGACGAGTGATCGGTGACCAGTGATGCGCATCTGAACACTGATCCTTGGTCACTGATCCCTGATCACTGACCCTGATATGCTCGATCTGAATGCGATCGAGGTTCGCCCTCATCTTCGCCGCCTCCGGCGCGGCAGCCCTCATCTACGAAGTCACCTGGACGCGTCTGCTCACGCTGCAGCTTGGGCATGGCGTGGCTGCCGCGAGCACGGTGCTCGCGGCCTTCATGGGTGGGCTCGCGGCGGGTTCGGCTGTCGGCGGCAGTCGAGGGTCCACTCTTGATCCGGCTCGCGCACTGCGCGTGTATGCCGGTCTCGAGATCGGCATAGCCGTTCTCGCGCTGGCCATGCCCTATGCAATACGCGCCCTCGATCCTCTACTGGCGTGGGCCTATGCCGATGGGGCCGGCGGTGCGCGCTTCGGCGCGCTGCGGCTGATGGCGAGCCTGGTGCTTTTGTCGGTGCCCGCCGCAGCCATGGGTGCCACGTTCCCCATCGCGTCGAGATGGTTCGTCCAGCATGTGGGCCGGGCTGCCCGGGATGCCGGCACGCTCTACGCAAGCAACACCATTGGCGCGGCGCTTGGCGCGCTCGTCGCGGGTTTCGTGCTCCTGCCCTTCCTTGGCCTGAGTGGCGCGACGTGGATCGGCGTTGCGCTGAATATGGTCGCGGCCGCAGGCGCGTGGCAGATCGCAAAATCTCCTACGAGGGGTCACGTCCCGAGTCCTACGAGAGCGCAGAGCGCCGGAGTCCCACGAGCGAAGCGAGCTCACCAATCGGCCGAAGGTCGCGCGGCCCTCAGAGCGCGGCCGGCCCTGGCCGCGGCCGCGCTGGGAGTTTCCGGCTTTGCATCGCTCACCTTGCAAGTCGTCTGGACGCGACTGCTCGCGCTCATCCTCGGACCGACCACCTACGCGTTCAGCACCATGGTCGCCGTGTTCATCGCGGGTCTTGCCATTGGGGCCGCCGTCGCGTCGCGTTTCGTCGCGCGGAGCCGCGATCCGCTGCTGGGGCTCGCGACCTGCCTGGCATTGGCAGTGGGATTCGGCGCTGTCGCGGCAGGCCTCGTCGACCGCGGGCTGCTCGCAATCGCGGAGGTCGTCGCAAAGCCAGACGTCACGTTCACCGAGGTCATCGCTCGCCAGGCACTGCTGGCCATTGGTCTGCTTTCGCCGATGACGATCGCGTTTGGCGCCGCCTTTCCGTTTGCAGTTGCGGTCGGCGCGCGCACGGACCACACGATTGCCTCTGATCTCGGGTTGATCTATGCCGTGAACACGACGGGTGCGATCGCCGGCGCGTTGCTCGCGGGGTTTGTGTTCATCCCCTGGCTCGGCTTACACGGGACGATTCGCCTGGTGACAATCGCCGGAGCCATCGGTGCGCTGGGCCTCGTCGCCGCAAGCCGCCGCGGCCGCTGGCTTGCTGGCGCCGCAGTGGCTGTCGTCGTTCTGGCGACAGGCATCCTCCTTCCTGACTGGGACAAGCTGCTGCTGTCGAGTGGCGCGTATAAGTACGCGTCGGTCATGCAGGCACCCGATCTGGAGACCGCTCTCAAGGCCGGCGAATTGCTGTATTACGGCGAAGGGCCCAGCGGCACGGTTACCGTTCGACGAGTGGGCGGTACGACATCGCTCGCGATTGACGGTAAGGTCGACGCCTCCAACGCGGGCGACATGCTCACGCAGCGTCTGCTCGCGCACGTCCCCCTGCTGCTGCACCCTGATCCCAAACAGGTCGCCATCCTCGGGCTTGGCAGCGGCGTTACATTGGGCTCAGCCTTGCGACACCCGATCGAGCGCGCGGATGTCCTCGAGATCTCACCGCAGGTCGTGGACGCGGCACGCTATTTCGATCAGGAGAATCATCGCGCCACACTCGACCCGCGCACACGCGTGATCCTCGGTGACGGACGCACGCATCTCCTTCTGACGCGGCAGCGCTACGACGTGATCGTGTCAGAGCCGTCGAACCCGTGGATGGCCGGCATCGCGTCGCTGTTCACGCGGGAGTTTTTCGAGGCCGCGCGCAGCCGGCTGGCGCCCGGCGGCGTGCTGTGTCAGTGGGCGCATACCTACGACATCAGCACGCGCGATCTGCAGTCGATTGTCGCGACGTTCGCGTCCGTCTTCCCGGATGGCACGCTGTGGCTCGTTGGCGATGGTGACGTTCTGCTGGTCGGATCCAACCAGCCGCTCGAGTCGCGACTGGCAGGGTTGGCCAGCGCCTGGCAGCGTCCCGGCGTGGCTGAGGACCTGGCCACGGTCGGCGCCCTGGAGCCCTTCCACGTCCTCTCGATGTTTGTCGCGCAGGGGCCGCGGCTGAGCGAATGGGCCTCTGGCGCGCCAGTCCAGGCTGATAACCGGGTTGCGCTGGAGTTCTCAGGTCCGCAAAGCGTGTTCGGACGGGAATCGGCTGACAATGCCGCACTGCTGCGCACGCTGGCAGGTGGCCCGGCAGCCCGCCCGCCCCCGGTGGCCCAGGCGGAAGCCAGCGCAACGCCAGCCGCGTTCAGAGATCGGGGTTGGATGTTGCTCAATGCCGATTCGGTCCGACCGGCGTATGACGATTTCGTGACCGCCGTCGGGGCGAATCCGCACGACGCGCGCGCGCTGGAGGGGCTGATCCGCGCTTCCGCGCCGCTTCGACGTGGGTCGCAGACACGGGCGCTCCTTGAACGTTTTGCGGCCGATCCGACCCATCAGGCCGCCAAGCTCGCGCTCGCCCGCCAGCTCGCGTCCGAGGGATCATTCGACGAGGCCGCCAGGATTGTCTTTGGCATTCTCCAAACCGACCCGGGCAACGTGCCGGCACTCGAGGGCATGGCGTCAGTGCTGTCCGATGCCGGCGATCTCGAACGGATGAAGCCGGTGGTTGCCCGGCTTCGGGCGGAAGCGCCCTCGAGCGAGGCTGCGCACTATTACAGCGCCGCTCTGCTCTTCATGGAGGACCGGACGGACCTGGCACTGATGGAAGCGCGTCGGGTGATTGCAGTGAACCCGTCTCACTCGAAAGCCCACAATCTGATGGGGGCCTGTCTGGCGAATCTCGGTCAACGGGACGAGGCACGTGCCGCGTTTCAGGCCTCGATTGCGGCGGACCCCCGCGACCCGGCGACTTATTCCAACCTCGCCACGCTCGAACTCCAGGCGGGCAATCGCGATCGGGCGGCGCGCTACTTTGCCGAAGCCCTCACAATCGATCCGTCATCGGAAACCGCCCGGCGCGGGATTGCCGACCTTCAAGTTCGTTAGCCATCCAAGGCGACGGATTGTGATCCAAAACGTCCACAGTGTGTCAAAGATGCTCTCGCTGTCCTCTACATAATTTGCACAATTGCGCAGCTGCCGACAAGCGACGATCTGCGCGCTCGCGCGATTTCAGGCCGACTTTGCAGCACTCGTCGGAGATCAAACTCGCACTCGTCGTAACAAACTCGTGCGGCACTGAACTTGCTTTTGAGCGTGTCGGAGAGAGAGCACAATGAGCGTCGTCAGGCTCCTCGGCTTCGCAACGTTGCCCTGCGGGTGCGTGGTAGGCCGCTATCGGGACGTGGGCAGCATGAAAGAAGTTGCCTACATCGAAGAAAAAGGGTTGGGCTGTGACAGCCACGCGCACCGTCGTAACCACACGATCTCCGCTCACCGCGAGCGGGAACCAAAGGTCATGCCCGTGTTGACGGCTTCTGCCTAATAACGAACACCACCGTACCGGGGGTTGTACTCCCCCCTCGTCCCCCGGTACAATTCCGTCTGTTGCGTCTTTCCAAACCCTACGCTCTCTTTGGTAGAGGGTCACGCGCGCACCGCTTCTACCTCGGAGATTCTGTCGACGTCCTCCGGAGGTTCCCCGCCGCTGTCGCCGATGTCGTTGTCACGTCACCGCCCTATAACCTCGGGGTGCGGTATCGCACCTATGACGACCAACGGCCTCGCGAGGAATACCTGAGATGGACCGGCCAGTGGATTGCGGCAGTCGCTCGTGCGCTGTCGCGCCAAGGCTCATTGTTTTTGAACGTCGGGTCCAAACCAACGGATCCGTGGACGGCACTTGACGTTGCGCAGGCGGCGCGACCCCACCTGCAGCTCCAGAACATCATTCACTGGATCAAGTCCATTGCCATCGAGCGGGACGCGGCGGGGGCTCGGGCGGGGCTCGCCGCCGACCTGGCCGTTGGTCACTACAAGCCAATCAACTCGGATCGCTTTCTCCATGATTGTCAGGAGTTTGTGTTTCATTTTTCTCCGGACGGGCACACGGCACTCGATCGTCTGGGGCTGGGCGTCAAGTACCAAGACTCCTCGAATCTAACCAGATGGGAAGCAGCCCGGCAGGGTCTGCGCTGCCGAGGCAATGCGTGGTTCATTCCTTACGAAACGATCCAAAGCCGCGACCGGGATCGCCCGCATCCGGCCACGTTTCCGCCAAAACTCCCCGAATACTGCATTCGCCTGCACGGCGTGACCCGGACACGCATCGTCCTGGATCCGTTCCTGGGCCTGGGCAGTACGGCCGTCGCAGCGGCCCGCCTGCGTGTGGGATTCATCGGGATCGAACTCGACGAGCATTATTTGAAAGAGGCTATCGCACGAACACGCACTGAGCTCGCGTGATCAACGGCTCGCCTGACAGCCTCCGGTCCCCGTGGGCTTCCCTGCAGCGAGCGAAGCGAGTATCCTTCACGGCATGAAGCGCGCGTTGATAGCACTGGGTGTGCTTGCGATCGGCCTGATGGCTGCGGTTCCAGTCGCCGCAGCGGGTCAGGGCGGCGCAGCCCCCGCGGCGCAGGCTCCGCCACCTCCACCCCCGCCGGCGGTGAAGATCGGCGAGCCGATGCCGGACTTTTCGTTGAACTATCTCGAGCCCGCTGCCGATGGTGGACGCCCCCAGTCGAAGACCGCCAAGCTCTCCGACTTCAAGGGCAAGCAGGTGGTCGTGCTCGCTTTCTTCCCGGCCGCGTTCTCGCCGGGTTGAACGACTGAGATGTCCCGGTACCGGGACAACTATGCGCAGTTCAACGCCAACAACGCCGCCGTCTTCGGCGTGAGCGTGGACTCGACCTGGGCCAATCTCGCATTCCGCGAGCAGATGAAGCTGGACTTCCCGCTCCTCAGCGACTCCAAGAAGGACTACTCGCGGCAGCTTGGCATCCTCGACGAGAACTCCGGCTTCGCCCGCCGCTTTACCTTCGTCGTGGACGACCAGGGGATCCTTCGCCACATTGACTCGGCCCAGGCCGCCTTGGATCCAGCGGGCGCCGTAGGGGCCTGCTCGCTACTCAAGAAGAAATAAAGGACGGCCGCGAAAATACGAAGACACGACGGGGACAGGGTTTGAACCTGTCCCCGGAATCGTGTTACTCGTGGGCGATCTTTCTATTACTTTTCGAGCTGTCAGGCCTTGAAATCATCTCTCTCCGAGATATAAGCTTGGGCTCTTTTCGCGAGAGCCTGCTTGGACCTTCGACAACTCGAAATCATTCGCGCCATTGCCGAGACCGGCTCGTTTACGGCGGCTGGCAACAAGCTGCACGTGTCGCAATCCGCGATCAGCCGACAGATCCTGCTGCTGGAGGACGAGCTGAAGGAACCGGTCTTCTTACGGGTCGGGCGGCGCATTCGCATCACGCCGGCCGGAGATGCCCTGCTGCAGCTGTCGCATCGGATGTTTCAGGATCTCAAGGACACGCTGGCCGGGATTACCGACAGCCAGGAATCCTTGCGCGGTCAGATCCGGCTGTTGGGCGGGATGACCGTGTGCCTCTACGTGTTCCCGGCCCTCCTCACCGAGTTGAAACGGCAACACCCAGACATCGATCTCAAGCTCGTCGCCGGCAGCTCTGAGCGATGCCTGGCGCATCTCAGGGCCGGCACCGGGGATCTCGCTCTGCTGACCCTGCCGGTCGATCAGCCGGACCTGGTCACGGTGCCCGTGATGCAGGAGGAACTCCTGCTCGTCACCAGCGCCAAGCATCCCCTCTCGCGGAAACGGAAGATCTTTCCGCAGGATCTCGTGCGCCAACCATTCGTCCTGTTCGAGACCGGCTCGAACTCTCGGCGCGTGGCAGACGAGTTTTTTACGACCTCGCGCATCGAGCCTCAGATTGTGATGGAGACCGAGAACGTCGAGATCATCAAGGCCATGGTCCGCAACGGCATCGGCATCACGATCATTCCGTTTCAGGCCGTCGCCCGGGACGTGTCGAGCGGTCAGCTCTTCTGTGCCCGGATCGAAGGGCGGTCTCTCGTACGTGAAACGGGCTGGGTCTACCCGAAGATGAGCCGAACGCCGCGGACCGTGCAGGAGGTCATTCGCGCGTTCGAACGGGTCCGGCCCAAGCTGCGACTCTCACCGTAGCGAGCAACCGACCCACGGTCTACGCCCCCCCGGTCTACGGTGATGACAGAGATTCCCATTGTCACTGGACTGTGGACCGACGACCGAGAAGCGTGAAGCGTGAAGCGTGAAGCGCCATGAGCCTGTCTCATCGATCCAATTCGATCATTCTATTTTTAGATTGTGACGCGCATGCTTAGGATCAGACATGCACGACGATCGTGAACATGTTATTTCCGTGGTTCTGACTCACCGCGACTGGGAGGAATTCGTCAAGTTGCAGCCGCAACCTGCCGTGTGGCTGCGCGAACGGATTCAGGAGACGATCCGGGCCCAGGCGTCTTCCACCGGGGCCCAGGCGAGGGCTACTTCTGCGGCTGCGGCTGGGGTCTGAGCGAATATGACGTGCGGCTGATCACCCGCATGTCTGGCCGTTTGACCTTGACTTCGATTTTACGAGTCCGCTTCAGCGGATCGGGATTCGTGGACGAGTAGCCCAGCACGTAGTAGTCGCTCGTCTCGTTGTCGATGCGTTTCAGCGCCTTGTCGAAGTCGTTCTGGTTGACGACGGCGATGCCTCCGGTTTCGTCAGCCAGTACTCGCAAGCTGTCTTGAGTCTTCCTCACGTGTTCGGCAAATTCCGTCGGATCCAGGGTTTCATCGAGATCGGCCCCCGCCACTAATCCACGCGGATCGATCGTGTAGATGGTCGCGTTCGCGCGATTCGCTGTACGCGTGAGCTCACCCAGCTCGCGCGACAAGTCGGCATCCGCGAACACGTGTCCGCGGTTGAACTGATCGCGCATCTCCTTGCCTTCTTCGCGCGACTGCCCGAAACGCCCGCCGAACACCGGGTCTTCACCCAGCCGCGAATCCGCGAACGGATTGAAGTCAAAGCCGTTGCTCACCCACACCACGGCCTTGCGCCGATTGGTCACGCGCTCGAGCTGTCGAAGGATGTCGTACGCAGTCGAGAACGCAACGTGCGCCCGATATCGCACCTCTGACGGGCCTTCAGCACCCTCTGCCCCCTGAATCACGTCGGACGGCTTCAGCCCATTGCCCGTAATCTTCTTGATCGCATCGTCCAAAATCTTTCGATCGTAGGTCAGGTCGATTGCGAGCGATGACGGGCCCGTGGAGACGATCCCAAACATGTCGCCCTCGTGAACGAGGGTTCGTGAGATCCGCTTGAACAGATCGCGAATGCGGCCGGTGTTTCTGAAATCGAGATGCAGGTCGTCGACGATGATCAGGAAGATGCGGCCTGCCGCATCATTGCGCGGGCGCGATGGCGGCAACACGATCCCTTCCTGGACCGGCGGCGGTGGCGGCGCTTGCAGATTGTGCACACGCCCACCGTGCACAAGGGTGAGCGACGCGATTTCCTGCTTCACGCCATCTTCGAAAATCTCGAAATCGTCCTTCGTCAAGTCCGCTACGAATTGGTCTTGACCGTTGCGCACGATGGCGTCCATCGTGACGAAGTCGATCGCCGTGCGGAAGTCTGGTTGCCGCGGCGCCTGTGCCTGCGGTTGTGCGGGCGGCGGCTGTCCACTGGGGGGACCCTGCGCGACCAACCCCGCAGCTGCCGCCAGTATCATGGCAGCGCCCAACACGAGACGAGACGGCTTGTCCTGCATGCTGACAGTATAAGACGGGCGGCCGATCAAAAGGGCCTGCGGGATAAGGTGCCTAGAGTGCTAGGCACTCTAGGCACTGTAGGCACCCTAGAGATACCATCCCCCATGCGCGTAGCGGTCGGCGCCGACCATGCCGGGTTTGAAATGAAGCGTGATCTCGCGGGCGTGCTGGCCCAGCAGGGACACGAAATCTTGGATCTCGGGACCCATTCCAGCGCGGCCGTCGACTATCCCGACATTGCCGAAGCGGTCGCCACGGCCATCCGTAACGGGCAGGTTGACCGCGGAGTGATTGTCTGTGGGAGCGGGGCCGGCGTAGCGGTGGCTGCCAGCAAATTTCCAGGCGTGCGGGCAGCTGTGTGTCACGACTGTTACTCCGCCCGCCAGGCGGTCGAGCATGACGACGTGAACGTGATGTGCCTGGGCGCACGCGTCGTCGGCCCTGCGCTGGCGCGGGCGCTGGCCGAAGAGTTTCTGGGCGCCACGTTCACCGCCGAGGAGCGGCACCTTCGCAGGCTTGCCAAGGTCGATGCCATCGAGTCGCGGTTCACGAAGGAATAAACCCCAAACCCTGTAAGGATCGTGACGAACCCCCGGGTGGTTCTCCTGACCCTTTGCGTCCTCGCGGTAATGCTTGTCTTTGGCCGCGAGGCGGCCGCTCGTTTACCGGCGTTTGCGGTCTGGGTGCAATCGCTCGGCGTTTGGGGGCCGCTCGCGTTCATTGTGGGCTACGGCATCGCGGCCGTCGTACTCATTCCGGTCGTACTGCTCACGCTTTCAGGAGGCGCGATCTTCGGCTTTCGTCGCGGGATGATCTACGTGACGCTGGGCGCGATCCTCGGAGCCACGCTGGCCTTCTTCGCTGGCCGTTATCTCGTCAGACATTTTGTCGAAGCCTACGTCCATCGTCATCCACGACTTGCAGCAATTGATCGGGCGGTCGAGTCCGAAGGCGCACGTCTGGTGTTTCTGCTGCGGTTGTCGCCAATCGTGCCCTTCGTGTTGCTCAACTACGTGCTGGGGATCAGTCGCATCACCTTGCGCGACTACATGATCGGACTCACGGGCATGTTGCCCGCCGTCGCCGCGTACGTCTATGCGGGCAAGGTTGCGGGCGATCTCGCGTCGTTGGCGTCAGGCGCGGCGACTCCTCGCGGCACTACGTATTACGTGTTGTTGACGGTTGGCCTGGCTGCCACTGTCGTCGCGACGATCCTGATCACGCGCGCTGCCGCGCGAGCGACTTCAGTGATCAATGGCCAGTGATTAGTGATCAGTAATCAGCGATCACGACCCGAATGGCCGCCGTGCCGAGCTGGATCTCATCGCCTGACTTGACGGTTACCCCGACGAGATCACGACGAATGACGTCCAGAATCATGCCCTCGCGAAGGATGCGGGTGCCATTCTGACTCCCGTCATCGAAGAGCCGATACTCGCGCCGTGCCGGCTCATAGCGGATTGACGCGTGGGCGCGTCCGACGGTTTGTGTATGCTCGTCGCCCTCCTCGGCAAACACGACGTCATTCAGGCGCGGCTGCCCCCGCGCATCGACTGGCTTCGCGCCGCGGCCGATTCGCACATTTCGACCGGCAAACGTGTACGACGATCGTGTCGCCTCGCCACGGACGACGGCGACGCGGAGTTTTGGCAGCTCTTTTCTCCGCGCGGTATCCGCAGGGCCCTGCTCGCGCGAATCGTAGCCGATGGCGAGGTGCTGGTTCGGTCGCCAGTCCGGCGGCGCTCGCCTGGCGTATTTGACGGTCATCGAAAACCCGTTGGGCACCGAGCAGCGGAGCTCGCGCAGCCTCACCCGCATGACCTCTTCGATGTCTGACAATGCCGCCTTTAGGCGGAGGCGATCGTGTTTCTGTGGCGCAAGCACGGTGACGGAAAAGTGCGTATAGGGCATCACCCGACGGCCCTGCCCTGCGGGCTCCGCGAGCCGCTCGATGTCCTCGACGATGGCTTCGCGAATCTCGAGGGGGCGCGCGTCCGATTCCAGCGGCGGATCAAACCAGATCCTGAGTCGGTCGACGGCACTGCGTACGACGTCCTCTGCCCGACTGAGCCGATGCTTCATCGGATCAGCCCTCGCGCGTGGGCCGCGCTGACGATATCACCGGCGATCGGCGCGGCCACGCGGGCGCCGTAACCGGCATGTTCGACGACCACGGCAAAGGCGATTTGCCGAGCGGTCGAAGGGTCGTAAGGCGCAAAGCCTACGAACCACGAATGAGATCTCGCACGATCGACTTCTGCCGTGCCTGTCTTTCCCGCAACGGCAATCGGGTGATGGGCGAGGGCGCGTCCGGTGCCTGACGTGACCACCTCACGCATGTACTGCCGCAGCTTGTTGGCCGCGTCGGCGCTGAGCCATCTCACGCCGGCCGACGGCGGGCCGGGCGCGGTCTTCAGCCGGACGTCACGAAGTATGCCTCCCGCAGTCACCGCACCGGCCACGCGCGCCATGCGAAGGGGCGAGGCGAGCACTTCGCCTTGCCCATACCCCGCGTACGGCAGGTTGCGCCGCAGATTTTCACGAACCGGTGGCGACGCTGCCGCGATTTGTGCGGCTGCCGCGGCATCGCTCAACGCGCTGGCGCCGATGCGCTCGGCCAGATGCGAGAAGTACGCGTTGCACGAGACGACCAGCGCGCGATGCAGGTCAACGGTCCCGTGCGGATGAGTGTCCAGCGGATCATCGCGAATAGGTTTGGCGGCGCCGCGGACCCGCCCCCCGACTCGCCCGTCCGGAAGGCGCGCGCATTGAAACGTCGAATGCTGAGCCGCCGGATTGGATCGGAAGGCCGCCGCTGCCGTAATCAATTTGAATGTCGATCCAGGCGGGTAGAGACCATACCGCGCGCGATCGAGCAACACGCCAGTGGAAGCGGTTACATCGCCGCCATCGTGGAGCGTCTCGGGCCACGGATAACTCACGGATGCGAGCAGATTCCCTGTGAGGGGATCGAGGACGATCGCCGCCCCGCCAGGCGCGTTGGCACGTTGCGCATGCAGCCGCAGGGTTTGGGCTGTTCGTACCTGTAGTCCCGCATCGAGCGTTATGTGGAGGTCGCGACTACGCGCGAGCAGCCGGCGGACGGCGGCGTGTCCAGGATTGTCCTTGTGTCGGACCAGCGGCAGCAGCTCGCGGTAGTTGCGCCTGATGACGACGTGGATACGCCCGGTGCGCGGGTTTGTGACGTCGATCCCCTCGGGGTGGTCGTCGAAGCCCTTTAGATGTGCATCGAAGTCTTGCTCGACGTACGAGACGTTGCCGGCCGCCCAATTCGTCTGCTGCGCCCCGTCGCCAAGGACGTGAAACGCAAGGCCGCCCAGCGGATAACAGCGCGTGCGCTGGCGAGGACAATTCGGCAAGCCGATGCCGAGCCGCCGGAATTGATCTGCAAACGCAGCCAATTCCTTTGGGCGGCTCGTCGCGAGCGGCAGCCCACTTCTGTCGTAAATGGTGCCTCGAACGATATCGCGTGCGGCAATCAGGAGACGAGGGTTGTACTGGTAACGATAGCCGCCGTCAGCCTGCTGAGTGAGGTTCGCGCGCGTGGCATAGCCGTCGCCGCGGACCGCCTGTACGTCCACCGTGCGGCACATCACCAGAACCGCGGTGGCCGCCAAAGTCCAGCCCAGCACGCGCACTGGCCTCGCCAATGAAACACGTTCGGCCCCGCGACGACGCGCAATCGCTGCGCACACACCTAGAGCAATGAAGTTACTGAGCATGGCGGAGCGCCCATAGCTGAGAAACGGTGTGACCACGCCCGCCAGGGGCAGGAGACCCAGGACACCGGCGACAATCACCACGCCCTGTGCCGCAACCGCCAGCGTCAATCCCACGGTCAGGAACAACGTGTAGTCGCCTGGTGCGCGTATGGAGATCGACAACAGACGCCATATGACGATGCCCGACAGCGCGATGATTGCCATGACCCCGATCAGACCCAGTTCTTCGCCAATGGCTGCGATGACCAGATCGGTATGGCCCGCCGGAATCAGTTGCGGATCGCCAACGCCCGGGCCGAGACCCCAGAGCCCGCCGCTCGACATCGCCCACAATGCATGCGCAATCTGATCACCGCCCGGTAAGGCGTTGTCCCAGGGATCGACGGCAATGGCAACCCGGCGCGTCAAGGTTGCTGGGATTCCCAGCAGGTAACCGGCAGCAAACCCGGCTGTCAGCGCCGCGAAACCGCACAGGAGCAGGGGGACTCGCGCACGTGCAATGCCGTAGAGACCTAGGAATACACACGAGATCACCAGGGCCGGACCCAGATCACGCTGCAGAAAGAACAGTGCCAGGAGCGCAGTGATGCTGATGACCAGCGGCCGCACATCCTTCCAGCGCGGCAGCCGTGCTGCCACCCGCACCGCGCGACCGGAGTTCTCAGTTCCAAGGTGGACGTTCGTCGAAAACTCTCTGAGAAATTGCCAACGTCGCGCGAAGTAGGCGGCGAGCGAGAACACCACGAGCAGCCGTATCGCCTCGACGGGCTGTCCCCCCAGCAGATTGACCTTCGCGCCGCTCCCGGTCGGCCCGCCGCCAAAGGCCAGCAACGCCGTGGCCAGCAGAACCGCCATCCCCAGCGGCGCAAGAACAGCGCGTCTGAGTCGTGGCCGCTCGAAGTCGATGAAGCTCAGGGCCGTCCACAGCGCACACCCTCCAGCGATTCCTTGAGCGGCCACACCCGCGATGAACGTGTCCCGCAACGGATCGCGTAGCGCGATCATGGCCATCAGACCGAGCCCGGTCAGCAGATGAATTGCTGGTAACAGCACGGGGTCCCCGGTCGTGCCGAACCTCCAGCGGACCGCGTGTGCAAGCCAGAAGCAGAACATGAACAGGCCGACCGCAATTGCGGCCTGCCGTCGAAACTCGACCGGCGTTCTCACGACGAATCGCGGTTTGAGCGCTGCCAAATCGGCTGCTTTCAGACCTGGAACGCCGGCCAGTGCGCCGACGTGCTCGATAGCTTCTCCGTCGGGACCACGCTGCACGCGTTGAACGATCGCCGCCGCGACCGCCTCTTTCTGCGCCCGTTGATCGAACATGTCGAGCGCTGGAACGAGATCGCTGCTGCGGGCGATCGCATTCAGATTGAAGAGATGACCGCTCGCGAGATCGCGTCTCGCTTCGCCGAAATCCGCGGTTTGTGCTGCGTAGGTCAACCACAGTCCGAGGAGCATCACAACCGAGGTGACGGCGAGGCCCAGCCGCTCCAGATGCGAGGTGCGCTCAGTCGCAGAGATCGCCTGCTGCCATCCCGGCTGCGCCGGCGCTTTGACTTTGACCACGCGCATGGAATCTCACTCCCAGGGCGGCAAAGTGCTCGGCGGAGCCGGTGGTGGAGAAAGATCTTTCATCACTGCAGCCAGACGCCTGCGGCACGTTCGGAGGTTCGGTTCAGAGTTATGGAAGTTCAGACCATCGAAGTACTCGATGCACTTTTGGTACGCTTGCGCCGCAACCTCCAACTCGGCATCTCGTTCCGCACGTGGAAGCCTCGAGGCGGTCGCGCGAGCCCGATCCCCGCGCAAGCTGAAGAGGTCGCCGAACTGGGCGCGCTCACGGCGGCCGGCCTTGTACCCACGGGCTTCCGCCTCGCGAATGGCCTCGGCCAGTGCTTCGATATCGCGCGTCGAGGACGCATGCACCCGAGCGAGGCCGAGGTACGGATCGAGCGAGTCGGGGTCGAGCCGTGCGGCCTCCCGGAACATCCTGATCGCCCGATCGACGTCGGTCCGATCGCGCGCCGCAATCCGGGTAAGGTGCCCAACGGTATAGGCGCGCTTGCTCGCCACCACCGCATCGGCGGGCGCAATTTCCCGCGCAAATTCGAGACACTCCCGCGCTTGCTCCCACTGGACCTGGGCCACCGTTGGCGCCTCGGTGCGGTACTCGAGAATCGTTCGTTCGGCCAGCTCGATCATGCGGTTTTTCAGTGATTCATCGAGTCGCCACCCCAGACCGATATCAAGCGGGGACCACGCGGCAAGGTTGTGATACTCCGTGCGGACGGCAGCAACGTCGGCTGGCTCGAGCGCAGGGACTCGCTCGAGCATGCGCTCGGCACGAACTAATCCGAGTCCCTCTGCGCTGACCATCGTGAACAAGCCGCCCACCAATGCGAGTTTCATGAGCCGGCGACGAAACGACGATCGGCGGCGAGCGGGTGCCGCAGGTACCGCGGGTGCCGCAGATGCCGCAGGCCTGGGGGGCAAGGGATCTGTAGCAACCGAGGCCGGTATCTGCGGCGGAACGCCAGTGCTTGTCTCAATCCGTACGGTCTGTTGTCCCGCCTGCGCTGCTTCATCCGCTGCTACGGTTGGAGCGCCCTGGAGAAAATTCTCGAGATCCGCCGCGATCGCCGCCGCGGATCCATAGCGGCGTTCGATCTGGGGCGCGAGCAACTTGTAAATGATCGAGGCGAGGATCGCGTCAGTCGTTGAAGGAAGCGGGGCGGGCGTCTCCTGCCGGCGGATGGCGGCGTCGAGCCGGCCGATGTTGTATTCGTACTGGTGATACGGGCGAAAGCCGGAGACCATCTCGAAGAGCATCACGCCGAGCGACCAGAAGTCAGCCTGCTCATTCACATGGCCATCCGATTGCAGCCGTTCCGGCGAGGCGTATTGGATCGAGCCCCACTTGTTCGTCGTGACCAATGTGCGCGCTGCCAGCGCTTTCGCGATTCCAAAGTCGAGCACGCGGATTTGGTCGTCCTCGACCAGCAGAACATGATCGGGCTTGAGATCGCCGTGGACGATCAACGCGTAGGGAACACCCTCGATCTCCGTCTCAAAGCGATGCGCTTCTTCGAGAAAACGACAAATGGCCAGAGCAATGACTGCCGCGCGTCGAGCAGGCAGCGGGCCGGCTGCAACGACCTCAGTGAGTGGCTGGCCGTGCACCAGCTCCATCGCAATCGCGTAGAACGTCGCCAGCGGTTGATGGTCGTAAACCTCAGGGACCAGCCCGCGGTGCATCTGGCCGAACCTCTCCTGCAGCATCGCGCCGTGCCGTTCGGCGGCGGCCTTTTCGCTGCCGTCGGCGCCTTGCCGCGGGATCAGCTTCAGGGCGACCTCACGCGCGCTCGGCAAATGCTTCGCGTAATACACGGTGCCGAACTTGCCACTGCCGATCTGCCGAACGATGAGGTACGGATCAAGTGGCCAGGCGAGATCTTCCGTCAGCGGACGACTAACGCTCGCGGCCATGATTGTCCCGGATGACGTAGTTGTCTTGCAGGAGGCGATCAACAGGAACAGCCGCTCCCGTCACAGGGTTTCGATAATTGACGAACACGTTTGCAACAAGTTGGGGCATCGCGTTGTCGGCGATCTCGATGGCCCGCGCCTGATCGGTCGGCGCGCTGCGGATGAATTGGTTTTGACGTATCAGAGGTCTGCTCAGCGGGCCGAGCCGCATCGGCAGGCCGGTCACATCGACAAGGCGACTCGAGCGCACCAGGATGGCCCCGTCGTTCACGATATCGACGCCGACGCCGACGTCGCCCTCGACAGAGATGTCATCGACAATGGCATCGTGACCGGTGATCCGGATCCCGACTGCGATGGGTGAAGTGGGCCGTCCCACCACACGAATGCCTGACACTCGGCTTCCCACGCCATCCACCGCAATGCTGACCCAGTCCATATAGCCTGACGGAGCGACCAGTGCCACGGTTCCCGGCACACGGGCCACGAGGTCTACACCGTTGGTGAGCACGATGAACTCCGTGTACTCGCCGGGCTCGACTTGGACGACATCACCAGGGGCGGCGTTGGCAAGCGCGGCATAAATCGACGCAAACTGGCCCCGTGCGGTTCCACCCGCCACGATCGTTCGGACGCTGGGGCCCGTTACAAATCGGTCGAAGGGCGGAATCAAACTCAGTCCGATCGCCAGCGTCAGGCCGAAAAGCAGACCGGTCCCCAGCCACGTCGCCCGACTGGCCAGGAAGTTTCGGACGGGGCCCAACGCTCCAGACTGTTCTCGCGATGGATCGCCAGTGGCGGCGTCGCCGGCCTCGCTGGATCGCGCGCGCGTTGCGGACGACCACGTCTCGTGAGACAACTCGCTGGCCGTTGGGAACGACGCACCCTCAACGTAAACCACCGTGATGTTGTCTTTGCCGCCGGCAGCATTGGCGGCGTCGATTAGCGCCTTGACGACTGCAGCCGGATCGCCCGCGTGACGCCGCACCGCCGAGGCCATAGTCGCCGACGGCACCATATCGCTGAGGCCATCGGAGCAAAGGAGAACCGCCGCGTCCGGCTCGAAGTCGATCTCGATGAGCTCGATGAAATCCCTATCGTCCGGTTCGTGAAACGCGCTACCGACGTCGCGAAACACTTCGTTCCGGCGAGGATGGCGCATGGCCTCGACTTCGGAAAGCTCACGCGCATCCTCGCGCTCACCTACCGGAGAGTGATCATGAGTAACCTTCTTGATGCCATCAGCCGCGATCTTGTACAGGCGGCTGTCGCCAACGTGGCCGATGGTCAGGCCGCGCTCGGTCAATAGAGCAAGCGTGAGCACACAGGTCATGCCCGCGTGTTGTGGTGTGTGTTTGGCTTGCCGGAAGATCTCATTGTTAGCCAGCGCAATCGCTTCACGGACGCGCTGATCGGGCGTTCCGGCACGACGCTCCAGGCGCTGAACGGCCACATCGACGGCAATCCGTGCCGCAACTTCACCAGCAGCGTGCCCCCCGACGCCATCCGCAACCAGGAAAATGCCCCGCTCGACGTCGAGGTAAAGGCGGTCCTCGTTCGCACTGCGAACGCGGCCAGGATCGGAGCCCCCAGCGGCTTTGAGTTGGTGGGCCTGCACGGCGATCGCCGACTCAATCATCGTTACGGACCACCCAGCCGAGGTACGCCAGCCACATGACGGCACCGATGAGTCCCATCAGGAACACGACCCGCAAAATGTTCAACACTGCTGGCGTGGTCATGCGTGAAACTCGATGTGAAGCGCATCGGCCAACTGAATGCGAGCGTCGCGCGACAACTCATGCTCCTGGCCCGTCTCCTCAGGTTGCCCGTTGCCGGACTGCCGGATGAAGGGTGGCACGAGTTGCCCATCAACGGAGGTGCCCCACGTACTGACGTCTTGCAGAAAGAACCGCCCTTCCGGGCTCCGACGAATCCGGCAGTGCTCGCGCGACACACGGGTACCAGTCATCACTTGGACGTCCACCCAGTGCGCGCTGCCGCCCCGGCCGATCGTGACGAGCTCCTTCCGCATCACGAAAACGTGAGGGCCTTGATCGTCGACATACGCCAGCCGCGCGAAGCCTTGGGTGCCTTCAATTTCGGGTTCTTCGCTCGTAGTGCTCCGTCGGATGGTTCCGGTGATCACGGACCTGACGATTCGGGTCGTCGGTGTGCCGCCTTCGAACTGTCGCGCCGGCGGCAGCGAAAGTCGCGACACGATTCCCAATTCGCCCTGTTCAAGCTCGGCATTGGGATCGGCGTGCAAGCTGATCTCCCATCCCGTGGCCGGTATCTCGATCGGTGATTCCTTGCCTTTGATGAAGGTCGACCACCGCGACCGCGCATTGCGCTCCTCTACACGGGCACTGAGTGCGCGCTGGGCATCAGCGATGATTGAGGAAGTGACCGCTTCAACCTGACGATAGTCCTCAGGATGCAGATAGACGTGATACACGCTCGGCGGCAAGATTCGATAGAGCAGCGGATAGAGCCCGCGCTCCATTTCCTGGACGAGCTCGAGCACGATGGTGCGACCAGAAGGCGGCGCGACACCCTGCATGCCAGCAGTATCGCGTGCGCTTTGCGGTAAAGTCGCAAGGAAGTTGCAGGAATTCTGCAAAACCCTGACTCATGCGCGTGCAGTTCGCGAACTTCGTGCTCGATTCCGAAAGCCGGCAGCTCCTGCGGGACGGACTGGCCGTTCACCTCTCGCCCAAGGCATTCGATGTGCTCTGTGATCTGGTCAAGCGCCGGCCGAACGCCCTAGCGAAGAAGACACTTTTCGAGCTGGTCTGGCCCGACACAGCTGTGGTGGAGGCCAACCTGACGGTCTTGATCGCCGAAGTGCGCCGCGCGTTGGGCGATGACGCGCTGCGGCCGCGGTTCATCCGCACGGTCCACAGGCATGGCTATGCCTTCTCCGGCGACGCAGCCGAAGTTGCGCGGGCGAACACTGTGGCGCAACGGATCGGACTCGTATGGCAAGGCCGTGTGCTGTTTTTGAGTGAAGGCGAGAACGTGATCGGACGCGATCCCGCCTGTGGGATCTGGCTCGACGTATCCGGTGTTTCACGTCGTCACGCGCGCATTCTGGTCCGGGGCTCCGAGGCGACGCTCGAGGACCTCGGGAGCACGAACGGAACTTTCGTTAGCGACACGCCGGTTAGCGCCGCGCGACGGCTCGTCGACGGCGATGTCATTCGCCTGGGTTCTGCCGAGGTTCCCGTTCGCATCTGGCCGACGGCAAACGCGGTGGAAACGGAACGGATTGGCAAGGTCGGTGGTCAGTAATCAGTGGTCAGTGGTCAGTGATCAGTGGTCGCCGTCACAGAACCAGCTGCGTTCGTTGCGATCAGCGTGTCGGGGTTCGTCGTGGCGGGAGAGACAGTTCGGAGCAATCGTCAGCGGCGCCGTGTCGCAATCGGCAAGCTCGAACCGAGCGGCGCAATTGGGCACGTCGGATCACTGATGCCAGGTCGCGTCGTCTGCGTGCACGAGCCGGGCGGTCTCGGTAACACGTCGCTGCGGCTGTGATAGACCTGGAAATTATCATTGGCATCGCCGTTGTACGCATAGACTCGTACTTCATCCAATTTGGTCAGACATTCGGCGCCATTCACCCGGTCCTTCATCGAAATCGCCACCAGACTTCGGCCCGGCGGGGCTTCAAATCTCGTGTTCACGATTGTGACCAGCTTGTTTTCCATCCAGCATCCGTTTACGGACGAAGGGGTGGGAACGTTGATGTTGTACCAGTTTCTCAGGTAAGAATTCTCGACAATCACATTAGGCGCAGGCCCATAACCAGCAGAGGGGGCATCAATACCCTTCTCGACTCCCTGGATGTCAGCGTTGCGGACGATATGCGCCGTCGTCGAGTAGTCGCCGAAATAGATACCGTTCCCGCAACAATGGCTGTTTGCCGTGTGCTGCCCTCTGATTTTCAATCCGTCAAAGGTCACCTTTGCGCCGGGGTAGACGTAGATGGTCTTGTTGTAGGTGTGCCAAACCTTAAAATCCTTGATGACGCTCTCCTGCGCATCCACGTAAGCTGAGGGATCGCGGGATCCGACCCACCAGTAGGTCAACCCGCCTTGCATGGCGCCATACGCTTCATTGTTCTCGAACTGCAGCAGGGGCGTGTTGTTGCCATTCGTTGTGATGAACTCGCCCGGAATCGCGGGATCAGCCCCCTTGAACGTGGGAATGGCAATGTCCCCTAAAAAGATGAACTGAAAGACGAAGCCGTAGGCGGCTTCAGGAACAGGATTCTGGAAGTTGGCCGCAACGTTGTTCCTGACGTAGTTGCTCGGCCCCCTGAACCAGAAGCCAACTCCTTCCGTGCCCATCGCTTGTCTGGCCTCGGAAACAGCGTTGTTGCCCTCGCCCATCCCCCGGATTGCAAAGTTGTGGTCGAAAACGTTGAAGCTCTCCGATCCGTCTTCGGTCGCGATCGAC
The DNA here is from genome assembly GCA_963846425.1 of uncultured Acidobacteriota bacterium. Lineage (GTDB taxonomy): Bacteria > Acidobacteriota > Vicinamibacteria > Vicinamibacterales > UBA2999 > JACCSI01. Next base: position 91,113 of record CAWJVW010000007.1, read on the forward strand.
GCGCCGTTGTAGTTGTACACGACGTTGTCCTGGATCAACCCATAGTGACTGTTGTGGACGGCTATGCCCCACTTGAACTGCGTCTGCACCGACCCTCCGTCCACGGCATTGCCAATCAGCGTGAATTGATAGCCGTTGGCCGGGCTCGGTAGCGGGCCGCGATTGTGGTGCATGTGAATCGGATAACGCCCGATCGCATTCGTCGTAGTGTTCAACGGCGTAAACTTCGTTCGCCCAAGATCCTTGAAGAGGACGTATCGCACATCGGTGTCCGCGATATGGACCGAGATGGTGTGCCCCCGGGTGCCAGACGCGTTTTCAGAGCGAACAACGACGTTACGCGTGAGGTTGCCGACATGCGGGAGAAAGTCCAGTACACCGTTGAGGTCGCGGGCGCCCAGGTGATCGAACTGTAACGCGGTAGTCAGCGTCACGGTGAGACCGTCGTCGGAAATGGATTGGACCGTTCGCTCTTCCCACTCGTTCTGCAGGTTTTCCCATCCGCCGTTGGTCGTGTCATCCCAATCGAGATGCCGCGTATCAGGCAGGACAAGCCTGTGCCCAACCTGCCATCCGGAGACTGGTTGCGAGAGCGTCAACGTCGTATCACCTGCCCGCGGTTCAGTGGCCATGCGCACAAATGTTGGATTCGTGGCGCTGCCGTGCATCGTCATCCTGCCGAAGTTCAGCAGGCCGGTGCCAAACTGCTCCGGGTCCGCCACGCCGCTTCCGAGAGGCGAATCGGCAATGATGATTTCAGCCGTGACGTTCGCGGCAATGGGGGCATCTGCGGTTCCTACTTCCAGATAGCCCACCCCGGTCATCCCGGGCATGCCGTGATCGCCCATCACCATCAAATTGGTGGCTTTGAGGCTGGTGTTGACCGTGGGACTGAATCGGAGCGTGCCGTGGACCGCAAGGGTGTAGGCCAACGCGCCCGTCGTATCGATGGTCACGACGTGTCCGGGATCAACGTGAACGATGTGGTTCGCGGTGGGCACCTGCCCTGACGACCACGTCGAAGGGGAGGCCCAACTACCACTTCGAACGCTGCGCACCGTCGAGCGCGATGGGTCGGTCGAAAAATCTGGGATGTCGTGCGGGAGAGCGGCGGCGGCCGGCAGCGCCGTGGCGATCATCCGCGGCAAGGGCGCGACGACTGATGGCGGCTGACGCAGTGGGGATCGAGTCTGGGTGCTTCGTTGGGTTGAAACGCTTGGGGTGACGGAACGCGTCGACTCTTCATGAGGACTCACGTTGCGAGTTGTGACTCTTGCGCGAAGCTCGCGTGGCGGGTCGGGCGCGTCGAGGCTTGGAGCGATTCGCAGCACCTGACCTGAAGATGTCGTCAGGTACAACTCGCCCTCGAGGTCGCGGCCAAACGACGTGACCTGACCAAGCCGGCCCGGTCCCCCGAGTTCATCAGTGTGCTCGATGAGATCCGCCAGCACCGCCTCCCCTGTCGCCGGATCGACGGTGAGCGCCATTGACCACACGCGCGACGTGACGTAGTCGGCGAAGAAGTATCGGCCGCGATAGAAGGCTGGAAGCCGGGAGCCGCGATAGACATATCCCCCAGTCACTGCAAATCCATCCGGACGTGGATAGTCGTGGATGGGATCTGCAAGTGGTAGATAGGCCGCGATCGTTCGCTGAACACCGGGAGTGTCGATCCTTCCCTCGCGCATCCGCCACCCGTAATTGCGGCCGCCCGCGCGGTGCGGTTCGTAGTTGATCTCCTCACGGGCGTTCTGGCCAACATCACCCACGATGAGTGCGCCCGTTGCCCCCTCGCCAAAGTCGTCGAAGCTATAACGCCATGGATTGCGCCAGCCAAACGACCAGATTTCCGGCAACGCAGAAATGGGCACACCGTCGAGAAATGGGTTGTCCTCGGGGATCCTGAAGCCATTGGGATCGTCCGCGTTGACGTTGACATCAACTCGGAGCATCTTTCCCAATAGCGTGCCAGGGCTTTGAGCGTTGTTCTGCGGATCGTTTCCACTGCCACCATCGCCAAGTCCGATATACAGGTACCCATCGGGACCAAAGGCGAGATGACCGCCGTTGTGGTTGGCAAACGGCTGCCGGATCACGCGTTCTCCTGTCGACCACCTGAAATCGAGTCGCGTGTCGACGACTGCTGCCATCGAGTAAGGGTCGCCGATGGTCCGGTTGAAACGGGCGACGACCGTATCCCCGTTGGTATCGGTGAAGTTGAAGAACACGTACCCGCTTGTCGCCGCGCTGGGGGGAAACGCCATCCCGAGCAGTCCGCGCTCACCACCCGAGCTGATCGCGCCTCGGAGGTCGATGAAACGGTCGGGTCTGGTGACACCGTCCACGACGACGTCAACTACCCCCTCTTGAAAGACGACGTAAAAAACGTTCGGCACCGCTGGGTCGGCCACAAAGGCGACCGGCGTACCGCCCGCTGACAAGATGTGCTCAGCCCGGAGCTGCGCCAGCGCGCCGGAGGGGCTCCACAGCACAACGAGAAGGCAAACGACCCGAATTCGCAAACAGAACGAATCCTTCATCGATCACTGCCCTACTGCCAACACACCACTGACCATTGGCCACCGCTCAGGGCACGGTCACCAGAATCTCATTCGAGGGTCCGCTGGCGCCGCATCCATTGCGAGCGCGCAGGCGGACGTAGTACGCGCCCGGCGGCGCTTGCACGACGAGACCGCGAAGGCTGCCGGCGACGGTGATGATCGCCAGGTCCGCGGCGCCAGGACCGCTTCCTGCTTCGATCTGAAACTGAGTCGGGCCGTTTGCGGTTGCGCCGAGAGACCACGCCAGGCTCACGACTTGGCCACTAACCGTTGCCACGAAACCGAACGGTGCCGGTGGCGCGGCAGAACAGCCACCTGTCACGATGACCACAATCTCATTTGACGGACCGCTGATTGATCCGCCGCTGACACTCCGCAGTCGCGCATAGTACGCCCCGGCGGGCACGCCAGGGATATAGATCGTCGTCTGGGTGCCATTCATCAGGACAGAACCAAAATTGCTCAAACCTGGCGCGCTGCCCGCCTGGAGCAGATACTGGCCCGGAACGGCGCCGGCAGCCGGAGGATTCCAACTCAAGAAAACGTTGTGGCCCGACACAACAGCCTGAAAATCGCGTGGTGGACTCGGACTGGCAGCGGCAGGTGCGATGCGCAGAACCCGTCCGTCAAACATCGTGAGGTAGAGCTCGCCATGCAGGTCACGGCCGAATGATGAAACGCCGACCAACGGTCCCAATTCGTCCGTGTGATCGATGATGTCGGTTGGCGTCGCCTCTTGCGTGGCCGGATTTACCAAGAGCCCCATCGACCACACGCGCAAACTGCCAAAGTCAGCGAAAAAGTAGCGGCCGCGATAGGCCGCCGGCAAGCGGGTGCCGCGGTACACATATCCGCCGGTAATGGTCGTCCCAACGTCCCGCCGGTAGTCGTAAATCGGATCGGTCAGCGGAGTGTATGCGGGATCCGGAGGCGGGATATCTGGGTTGGGGATCTTGCCCTCACGTACGCTCCATCCATAATTTCGACCCCCCGCGCCCGCCGGCTCATAGTCCACTTCCTCGCGAGCGCCTTGGCCAACGTCGCCGACAATCAGCGCACCAGTCGCACCGACGCCAAAATCATCGAAGCTGTATCGCCACGGATTCCGCCAGCCGAAGGACCAGATTTCGGGCCGCGCCGCAATCGGAATGCCGTCGAGAAACGGATTATCAGTTGGCACACGGAAGCCATTCGGATCGCTGGCGCTGACACTGACGTCTATCCGCAGAAACTTGCCAAGCAGCTCGCTCGGATTCTGTGCTCTGTTCTCCGGATCGTTTGCGCTTCCTCCGTCGCCCAATCCGATGTAGAGAAAGCCGTCCGGGCCGAAGGCCAGGTTCCCCCCGTTGTGATTGTCGTACGGCTGGCGAATGAGGCGCTCGCCAGTGGACCACCTGAGGTCGAACCGCGTCCCGGGCACCGCCACGAGCGGATTGCTCGCCGTACGGGTGAACCGTGCCACGACAGTATGGCCGTCGTTGTTGGTGAAATTGAAGAACACGCGTCCGGTTGTTGCCGCGTCGGGAGGAAATGCCATGCCGAGCAAACCCCGCTCGCTGCAGCACGCGATGGCGCCCGACAAATCGATGAACGGGGTCGGCAAGAGTTGCCCTCCTTGCACGACGCGCACGACCCCCCCTTGCTGAACGACGTAGAAGACGTCTGGGATAGCTGGGTCGGCAACATACGCGACCGGGCCGTTGAGACCGGTCACGACCACCTCAGAACGGAGTTGGGCAAACGCAAGCGACGGTAGAAAGAGCACGCCCACGAGGCATGTGACAGACAGACGATTGGTCATCTGGGCTCCGAGTGTAACTCGCGGGACTAAAGTCCTGCGCTATGTATTTATTAGGGTCACTACGTACTTATAGGGTACTTATAGGGTCACGATCGTAGCGCGGGACTTCAGTCCCGCCAATCACATCGCAACCAGCCAGAGGGGGTCAGACAGTGTAACGTGGAAAGGGCCAAGCTCAGCTGAGCAGCTGCCGGCGAAGCGCGTCGAACAACTCATCGGCATGATTGACGCCTCGGAGAATCTCTTCCGGCGTCAGCCACGAATCGGGATTGAGGGGCTCGGCTCGGGTCTGCCAGACCGCACGCGTCGCGTCATCGGCAGCCAGCTTGTGAATCCTCGCATTGATTTCGGCAAAGCGCGCGCGCAAACGCGTCGCTATGTCACGGCCAACGAGCTCCGCCAGCAGGTCCGACGCATGTGCGAGTTGCGGGACCGCACCCTCGTCTTCACCTCCCTCGATGGACTGCTCGTCGATCGGCTCGTCAAAATCGACAACCTGGACAGGTGGTTCGGCCGCCGGGCCGACTGCCCGGGGGCGCCTCGTCGCGAGAACGTCCGGCTCTCGCTCGATCGACGGTGGCGCCGCGCCCTTTCTGACCGCGCTCGGGTCGTCGTTCGACTTCGACGATGGCGGACGCATGAACTTCGAGAATGTGCGGCCAATCGAAATCGATGTCGGGATGCTGGTCTTCGATGGTTCGGATGGCGTCTTCATCGAGCGCGGGACGCCCTACACGGACGCCGGGCGCGCTGCGATACCAGTACAGCACGCGAGGGCGCGCGCCGGGCTCGGCCGCGTGCAGCAGAATCGTCGTTTCGTAACCGCGCTGATCGCGTGCGAGCCGTAGAAACGGCACGGGCTGGTCCTAGCGACGCTTGGCCGGCTTAGCCGCCTTGCGTGTCGCGGGTTTCTTCATCGCCTTGGCGGGTTTTGTGGCCTTGGACTTGGCGGCCTTCGCTGGAGACTTCGCCGGCGCAGCCTTCTTCACGCTCTTCGCGGGCACTGCTGCGGCCTTCTTCTCCGCCTTTGGCGCCGGCCTTGAGTTGCTGAGCACTGGAGCGTCTGCCGAGCGATGCACCATGGTGAAGCGAATCTGATCGACGGCCATATGGTAGGTCCAGATCTCCGCGGCCGTCACCTGATGCTCGGCGCACAAGCGCCGCACCGTGTCCACTGTGTTGGGAGGAACGTAGAGATAAAACGGCGCGCGCAAGCGGCTGAACTGCGCCCATTCGGCCATCGCCTCGAGCGTATTGATCGACTCGACTGTTTCGACCTCGATGACACCCTGTAATTTGCGCCCGCGCTCCTGACTGAACAGCAGAAGATCGGGGTACATGGCAATCGCCCCGACTTCCACTGACACATTCTGCTCCGGCCCCGGATTGATCGCGACCTCGAACTTACGCTTGTAACGGGCCTGCAGGACTCGAATGACACGATCGTGCTCGAACTGCTCGCGAACCGGCCTCACGAGTATCGGGCTCACTGGACCTCCGGGTTCGAAACAAACTCGATAATATAGCACGCATATTGACCATTCCTGATGACTGCACATGACGTACGCGCAAGCCGGTTTCTGCGCGCCTGCCGGCGTGAGCCGGTCGACAAGACGCCACTCTGGTTCATGCGGCAGGCGGGACGCTACATGCCCGAATACCGTGCGCTCCGCCAGAACTACACACTTCTGCAGCTCTGTCGAACACCGGAGCTTGCCACTGAAGTCACGCTGCAGCCACTGCGTCGCATCGATGTGGATGCCGCGATTCTGTTTTCCGACCTGCTGCTGCCGCTCGAGCCGATGGGTATTCCCTTCGACTTCGTCAAAGGCGAGGGGCCTGCGATCGCCCGACCGATCCGCTCGGCAAGCGACATCGATCGCGTGAGAGACACCGATCCGCGAGAATCTCTCGGCTTCACGTTCGACGCTATTCGACAAGTCAAGCGGGAGTTGGCCGGCAGGATGCCGCTGATTGGATTTGCGGGCGCGCCGTTTACCCTTGCCTCGTATGCCATCGAGGGTGGTCACTCGAACAACTTCGCGCTGACCAAGAGCTTGATGTATGGCGACGCCGCCGCCTGGCATCGCCTGGCCGATCGGCTCGCCACCGTCGTGTCCCGTTACCTGCTCGCCCAGATCGACGCCGGCGTTGACGCCGTACAAGTGTTTGACTCGTGGGTCGGCACACTGAACGCCGACGATTATCGGGAGTTCGCCTTGCCGCACACGCGGAAGATCTTTCGCGCGCTCGAAGGATGCGGCGTTCCGACCATTCATTTTGGCGTTGCCACGGGATCCATCTTGCATGTGATGCGCGAAGCCGGCGGCGATGTCCTCGGTGCGGACTGGCGCATCCCGCTCGATGAAGCATGGGAGCGCATTGGAATCGACCGGAGCATTCAGGGGAACCTCGATCCGACGCTCCTTCTGGGCCCCCGCGATCGCCTGCTCAATGGCGCACGCGACGTGCTGACACGCGCGGCCGGCCGGCCCGGCCACATCTTCAACCTCGGTCATGGAATTCTCCCGTCCACGCCAGTCGAGAACGTGCAGGAGCTTGCACGGTTCGTACATTCCCATTCCACACGATGAACGACGTGGTGGTCCTCGGCGCCGGCATCGCGGGGCTCACCGCAGCGTGGGAGTTGCAGCAGCAGGGCTTCTCGCCCCTGGTCGTCGAGCAGACCGCGCGCGCGGGCGGCGTCATCCGCACCGAGGTGATCGACGGATTTGTGATCGACGGCGGACCAGACGGCCTGCTGGTCCAGAAGCCAGCGGCGGTGAACTTGTGCCAGGAGCTTGGTATCGCCGACCGCCTGGTGCCGACGCTGCCACCGCGCACGGCATTCATCAAACGCGGTCACGAGCTGGTTCCAATTCCCGAAGCGTCGTTTCTCGGGCTGCCGACGCGCATCCGCCCATTCCTCGCATCCAGCCTGTTCTCCTGGAGCGGGAAAGCCCGGATGGCAGCCGAGATACTCGTCCCCCGGAGGCGGCACGGCCGGGACGAATCGATTGGGAGCTTTATCCGACGACGGTTTGGCGACGAAGCGTGCCAGTTGCTCGCGGAGCCGTTACTTGCGGGCATCCACGCGGGCGACGTCGACCGACTGTCGATCCACGCGCTCTTCCCACGGCTGGTTGAAGCCGAGCGGTTACACGGCAGCGTGCTCCGCTCGCTTCTTTTCAGGCGACGGCGGTCGCCCACCCACAGTGCGTTCGTTTCGTTTCCGGGTGGGCTTGTGGAGATGGTTGACGCGCTCGTCGCGCGCCTTGGTGTCGAGACGATCCGCTACAACAACCAGGTCACGCAGATCACGGGTGCAGGCCCGTACCTGATCGGACTCGAGGCCGGCCGTTCGATCGAGACACGTGCGCTGATCGTTGCGACGCCGGCCCTGGCCGCCGCGACCGCTCTGCAGCCGCTCGATCGCACGCTGGCCTCACTGTGCGCCGCCATTCCCTATGCCTCGTCTGCAACAGTGGCGTTCGGCATGGAGCGTGAGCAAGTTGGCCACCCACTGAATGGCAGCGGCTTTGTCGTACCAAGCCGGGAGCGTCGCGCTGTGATGGCTGCAACCTGGGTGTCGGCGAAATGGCCGCATCGTGCGCCGGCTGATCGGGTCCTGGTGCGTGCGTTTCTTGGCGGGGTCCGCGATCCGGCAATTCTCGGTCAAGGAGATGTCGAGATCGCGCATGCGGCATTCGCCGATCTCGCGCAAGCCTTGGAGATCTCCGGCGAACCAGAGCTGACCCGCGTGTATCGGTGGCCTCACGCGACGCCGCAATACCTGGTCGGCCATCTCGCGCGGGTGCGTGATATCGACGAGCAGTTGACCCGCTTCCCAGGTCTGTATCTCACCGGCAGCGCTTATCGCGGAACGGGGATTCCCGACTGCGTCGCCGATGCACGGGCGACGGCATCGCAGGCTGTCGCCTTCCTGCGGAGGTCCGTATAAGATCTCAGCATGCGCGTCATCGGTACTCATCGTGCTCGCGATCCTCAGTTTCCCGACTCTCGAGGCATCGGATGAGCTGACCCCCGCTATCGACCAACTGCTGAAGAACATCCGGGCGGCCGACAAAGGCCAACTTGCGGTATCGGAGGAAGACGGGCGATTCCTCCGCGTCCTGATCGCCTCGACTGGCGCCAAGCATGTCCTCGAGATCGGCGCCGCCAGCGGATACAGCGCCATTTGGATGGGCCTCGGTCTCAGGCAGACAGGCGGACGACTCGTCACGATCGAATACGACAACACGCGGGCTCGCGAAGCGGCTGACAACATACGACGCGCCGGATTGCTGGATGTCGTGCAGGTCATCCCTGGTGATGCCTTCAAGGAAGTGCCGAAGCTCCCGGGCACTTTCGACCTCGTCTTCCTCGACGCGTGGAAGCCCGACTACAAGAAATTTTTCGACATGGTTTTTCCGCGAGTGTCACCAGGCGGTCTGTTTCTCGCGCACAACGTCATCAACAAGAAAAACGAAATGCGCGACTTCCTCACGGCGATTGCGACGCATCCGCAGGCCCTCAATACCACCGTGTCGCCGGGACACGAGGGGATTTCGATGACGTACAAGACGCGATGAACAAGTGCGTCATGTCAGTTTCCAGTTGCCAGTTACCAGTTCACAGTAGAACATCTTCTCGATTTGTGGCTGGAAGCTCGTTTGACTTGTGATGCAGCCTATTCACATCATCGGCGTCCCACTTGACCTCGGTGGCAATCGTCGCGGTACCGACATGGGGCCGTCTGCGTTCCGTATTGCCGGCATTGGCGAACACCTGACTCGGCTCGGGCGCACGGTCCTCGATAAGGGCGACATTCCGACGCCGATTCCAGAAACCAAAGGACCGGGCGACGCGCACAAACGGTATGTCAAAGACATCGTCCGCGTGTGTCAGAAGCTCTTTCAGAGCGCGCTCGGCTCACTCGAGGAGGGAGCGTTGCCAATCGCACTGGGCGGCGATCACAGTCTTGGCGCTGGTTCTGTGGCGGCGGCGTCCGTCTATCAGCGGAAGCGTGGGAAGAAACTGGGGCTCATCTGGGTGGACGCGCACGGCGACATGAATACGCCACAAACGAGCGGATCCGGCAACGTCCACGGTATGCCGCTCGCGGCGCTGCTGGGCGCCGAGCCCCTCGAGCTGGCACGGATTGGCGGTGACGAACCAGCGGTCCTCCCGGACCACACCGTGCTGGTCGGCATCCGCAACCTCGATGAGATAGAAAAGATGCACGTCCGCGCGTCGAAGGTGCACGTCTTCACGATGAAAGACATCGATCGGTTGGGCATCGCGCAGGTCATGGAACGTGCGTTGGCCATCGCCGGACGCGACACGGGCGGCGTGCACGTGTCGTTCGATCTTGATGTCTGCGACCCGTCGATTGCGCCAGGCGTCGGCACAGCGGTCAAAGGCGGGCTCGACTATCGCGAAGCGCACGTGGTGATGGAGATAGTCGCCGAATCGGGGCGATTGATGTCGCTCGATCTGGTCGAAGTCAATCCTACGCTGGACCTGCGCAACACGACCGCCGAGCTCGGCACCGAGCTGGCGTTATCGGCGATGGGGAAACAGATCTTATAAGGTCCCCGTCTACGTGTCCGACCTCGCCTGCTCGAGCATGTTCTCCAAGGTGTCCATCAGCAGGATGAGCGAGTACCGGTTTCTCGATGAGCCGCGTGCGCGGTCGTGTGACCTCGAGGTCCCCTGACTCGGATCGAAGGCCGGAAAAAATAATCACCGGCACCTCTGGCGGCATGGACACGACCACGTCGCGTCCGGAACCGCGCTTCAATTTCAAGTCGATGATTGCCGCGTCGGGCCGGTGCTCGCGGACGGCCGCAACCCCCTCGTCCGCCGTCTCGGCGGTTACGACGGTGTACTGGCGCATCTGCAGGAAGCGAACGAGAGGCTGCCGGACCGCCGTGTCATCCTCGACGACGAGCACGATCGGGGAGGAGTCCGCCATGACAGGATGATTATGAACTCGTTCGCGCCGCCTCACAGCAACGAACATCAGCCCCCTCAGGCGCCATCGCGCTGGCTCCACGTAGGCCCGAAGCGATTCGGCACGTCGAGCCCGGTATAGATGCCTAGTGGCACAATCGACTCGCAAAGGGTGTTGCGTCGTTCCTCGAGGCTGCGCAAATCCGTCACAAAGCTCTTCCGATGGCGTTCATATACCACCATCTCGCTCCAGTATTCGATGAGCAAATAGTTGGTGTCGTGGGCTTGGTCGCGCAGAAACGAGCTGCCGAGGAACGACCGGCTGCGCCGGCCAAGCTGTGTCCACTCGCCGTCCGCGCCGTAGAACTTCTCGAACTCCTCCTGCTGCCCTGCCTTCACGTGAAATTGCCAGACTACCGCTATCAAGTACGCCTCCGGGACGGATCATATCAAGGTGGGGAGGTGCGGAGGTGCGGGAGGGTGCCCTGCGGGCTTTGCCGAATTGCTGATTCGGCGATTTCGAAATCGAATGTGGTGATTGCACGATTTCGTGGTCGGCGATTGAAGGATTGCCGCCTCAGCGCACAGGAACGTAACTCCGATAGAATCAATCAGCAGGGCCGCTAGCTCAGTGGTAGAGCATCTGACTTTTAATCAGAGGGTCGTTGGTTCGATCCCAACGCGGCCCACCAAACACTAAATCGCCACTCAACAGGCACGTCGCGCCCGTCCTTCGCGGTTCCGCTCCTTCAGCGCCGAAATGCTCCGCGACCCTCTCGGACCTGAAGCAGATTCCCGTCCGGATCCTGGAACCTCGCGGCGTAACCCCAAGGGAACTCGAGGATCTCGGGTGCCTCGAACTTCACTCCGCGCGACTTCAGCATCTCGAACGCCATCCGGCAATCTTCCACCTCGATGGTATAAACCGCGGAAGTCGAGCGCCTTGTCCTGATCGCTCACCAACAGCGCCACGTACACCACCCTTTTCAGCATCGCTGTTCCTCCGTTCTTGGTCCTCGACACTCGTCGTTCGTGATGTTGAACAACTTCAGTGGGATTTCCGGCACGCATCGATACAAAGTTCAATTCTGACGAGACGGTGATATTGCTCATATCGCCGCCTGTGCCGTCTTCGGCTGATCGAACATTCCCGGTCGGTAATCGCCGACCTCCGGCCTGAAAGCGATGTTCAGCCGGTTAAAGCCGTTGGTCGTGATGACGGCGATGGTCAGGTCCACCAGCTCCTCTTCGCTGAAGTGATCTCGCGCCCCGGCATACACCTCGTCGGGCACGTGGCCGTCGGCGACGCGCGTCACGGCCTCGGTCCATTCGAGCGCCGCGCACTCGCGCTCGGTATAGAGGGGCGTTTCCCGCCAGGCGTCGAGCAGGTAGAGGCGCTGCTCGGTTTCGCCGGCGGCACGGGCATCCTTGCTGTGCATGTCGATGCAGTAAGCGCAGCCATTCAGCTGCGACGTGCGCATCTTGACCAGCTCGAGCAGCCGATGATCGAGCCCAGAGCTGTTGACATATTTCACAATCGGGTTCAGGGCCCGCATGGCTCTCGGCAGCAACACCTTCGCAAAATCGACGCGTGCTTTCATGTTCTCCATTGAGGTCCTCCTTGAGAACTCGGTTCCTACTGGAATGACCGGCGACGGCGCGGGAGTGTGACCGACCGGCTGTGCTTGGTGGTCACATCGACACCGTCTCGCCGGTCATGCATAGTGAGGGGAGAAACCAGGAACACTGATGGACGAACGCGATTGGCTTGTCGAACACTTCGAGGAACATCGCCCACACCTCAGGGCGGTGGCGTATCGGATGCTGGGCTCCCTCGCGGAAGCCGATGAAGCCGTTCAGGATGCATGGTTGCGCGTCAGCCGTGCAGGAGCCGATGGGATCGAAAACTTCCGCGGGTGGCTGACGACGATCGTGGCACGCGTGTGTTTGAACGCACTGCAAGCGCGGAAGGCGCGGCCGGAGGACTCCTGCGGTGTGCATCTCCCTGATCCAATCGTCGGGCGCGCCGGCGAGCTCGACCCGGAGCACGAGGTGCTGATGGCCGACTCTGTCGGCCTCGCGCTGCAAATCGTGCTCGACACGTTGTCCCCAGCCGAGCGACTGGCCTTCGTGCTGCACGACATGTTCGACGTGCCGTTCGACGAGATCGGACCCATGGTGGGCCGCTCTGCAACCGCGGCGAGACAGCTTGCCAGCCGTGCGAGGCGTCGCGTGCATGGGGCATCCATGACGGCTCCAGACCCCGACCTCGCGCGTCAGCGACAAGTCGTCGATGCGTTCTTCGCAGCGGCGCACCGCGGCGACTTCGACGCGCTCGTGGCAGTGTTGGATCCCGACGTGGTGCTACGATCGGATGGCGGGGAACAACGGCGTGCACGGTCGTTCGTTCGCCGTGGAGCGGCCGAAGTGGCGCGTACTGCGATCACCTCTGCGCAGCCCGCCGCCGTCAAAATTCCTGCCCTCGTCAATGGCGCCGCGGGGGTTGTCGTCATGACCAACGGGCGGCCCTTCGTCGTGATGGGATTTACGGTTGCGGACGGCAAGATCGTCGAGATTGACTGCTTGCTCGATCCGGAACGTCTCGCGCGGCTCGATCTGGCAGTCCTCGACGGTGCGTCCTGAATCGCTTATTGAGAGTCGCCGAGCGCCTCGAAGCGCTAGCGCCACCTAGGTGTCGCCGGATGCACGGCGGAGTAAAGGGATGACTAACCGGAATCAACCGATCGCCTCTTTGTCGGATCTGGTCGCGAACATTCCACCGTGGGTCGGCATGGCGATCACGCTAGACGAACTGAATGTCGCGCCGAAAGGCGGACCGCAATACAAACCCGCTCCAGTCGAAGGTGCCTTCGGTGTATGGGCCGACTGCCGACGATCGGAGTTTCGGATGACGTTTCGCCGAGTTTCGGCTGGTAAAGTAAATGGCACTTCGGGAGTGGTGGCGTGCCTATCTGGTTTCACCGTTAGGAACGGTAGCCGGCGTGGCGGTATATACGATCGTTTCAGTCGTAGGCGACCGCCAGCTGGCTCTCAGCGAAATCGGAGCTGCCTTTGGTTACATGGCCGTTATCGGCGTGGCCATTTCTTATTTCGTCGGCGTGTTGCTCCTGCCGGTGTTCTTGATGTTTGAGGCGTTTGGTTGGCGCGGTTGGAAGGTATACGTGCCGACTGGGTTAGTCGCTGGCCTTCTCGTCACCGTCCAGATACTAATAGCTGGCGCCGGCACCAGTTCCCCCCAAGCCTTCGTTCTATGCGCGACTTGCGGAGCGCTTTGCGCGTGGGTGTTTTCCGTGCGTATGGCACAAGGCCGGCACTGAATTCCGAACCCGTGGATGACTAAGCTTAGAGTTTTCGGCGTCGTTGTGAGCTGCGCCCTCCTGGCGTCATGCGTTGGTGGCCCGCCGCAGCAACTCAGGACGGACGATTTCTTGCCCGAGATGAATCAGCCCGTCGAGCCTGCTCACATCATCGGCAATATTTACTACGTCGGAACGAACGGGGTTTCATCGTTTCTGATTGTCACGCCCAAGGGGCACATCCTTCTTGACAGCGGCTTCAATCAGAGCGTGCCGCTCATTCGCAACAGTGTCGTCAAACTCGGATTTCGATTTGAAGAGATTCGCATCCTTCTGTCATCGCATGCCCACTTCGATCATGTCGCCGGGCATGCCCTCATCCAGGAGCAGACAGGCGCACAGGTGATGGCAAGCGCACTCGACGGCGAGGTCATTTCACGTGGAGACGAGCAACTCTGGGCGGGTTGGCGCGGAGCGAGAGTTGATCGCTTACTTCACGACGGCGACATCGTCCGTCTCGATGACGTCGAACTGACAGCTCACCTTACACCGGGTCACACCAAGGGCTGTACCACTTGGACGATGGACACTGCGGATGACGGTCGGAGACTTCAAGTGGTGTTCATCGGTGGGTCCGGAATCAATCCGGGCGTGCGGCTCGTGGGGAACAAAGAGTACCCTGACATTGCGGAGGATTACGCGCGCACGTTCACTGTGCTAAAAGGGCTGAAGCCAGAGGTCTTTCTCGCGCAGCATCCGGATATTTTCGGGTTCGAGGATAAGGCTCGGCAGTTGCGCAGCGGTGCTGATCACAACCCGTTCATCGACCCCGAAGGTTTTCGCCAGCATGTAAAGGAAAGCGAGGACGCGTATCGAGAACAGTTGCAGCGCGAACGTGCTGAGCAGCCTGACGCCTCCCGTTGACCGACCGCTGACTCACTGGTCACTACACTGACCACTGCCATGGACCAACCTTCCGGCCGCAACCCTTCTCACGTCGCCATCGCGTTGCCGACTGTGGGCAGCGACTACGAGGGGACTCGCGCGCTGCTCCAGGAACGCATCGGCCTCTGGGCGTTCTGGGTATTCATCCTGTCGTTCGGTTTCTACATCGCCAATCTTGTCAGCTGGCCGTTGACGCTCTCGCGCCCTATATTGGAAATGCTGGTGCATCCGGGACCGATGTTTCATCTGGCGGCCTCGCTCCTGTTCGGTGGCGTCGCAGTCCTCGTGCGACGGGCGCACTACTCGCTCCGTGCGCTCCGCGCGCTGGATGCCGGAACGCTGATCGGGGGATGTGCCCTGTTTTCCTTCATGGGGATGTATCTCGCGCAGATGGAGCTCGAGTTGAATTCCGATCCGTCGCTCGGCGTCTACGCGGGGCTGCTGGCCTCGGCGAACGTCGTTGGCGGACGAGCCATCTTCGTTCCCAGCACCGCCACGCGCACATTCTGGCTGAGCACGCTGGCGATGATTTCCCTCGTGCCCGACACGTATCTGGCCACTCGCTCCGCGGCGTCCGTTGTCAACATCGCATGCTGGTGCGCTGTGTCGGTTGCGATCGCGACCGTGGGCTCGCGCGTCATCTTCGGCCTTCGCAGCGAGGCCGCGCGCGTACGGCGGCTCGGCCAATACACGCTCGAGGAGAAAATCGGCGCCGGAGGGATGGGCGTGGTCTATCGTGCGAGCCATGCGATGCTCCGCCGGCCAACCGCCATCAAGCTGCTGCCACCTGATCGCGCAGGCGAAAGCAACCTGCAGCGCTTCGAACGCGAAGTGCAGATCACCGCGGAGCTGAGCCACCCAAACACGGTTGCGATTTACGACTACGGCCGCACTCCCGACGGGCTCTTCTACTACGCCATGGAGTTTCTCGATGGCGTCAATCTCGACCAGCTCGTACGCCGTGACGGGACGGTTCCAGCCGGGCGCGTCATCTCCATCCTGACGCAGGTCTGCGGAGCGCTTGCCGAGGCCCATGGGCGAGGCCTGCTGCACCGTGACATCAAACCCGCCAACATCATCCTGACCGAGCGTGGCGGCGAGTTCGATGTGGCGAAGGTGGTGGACTTCGGCCTCGTCAAGCGATTCGAAGCGGGCGGTCCGGAGGTAACGATGTCCTCGTCGATCGTGCTCGCGGGCACGCCGCTGTACATGCCGCCGGAGGTCTTGACGACGCCTGATTCAGGAGATCCGCGCAGCGACTTGTACGCCGTGGGCGCTGTGGCCTACTTCCTGCTGACCGGCGAACCGGTCTTCCAGGCCGGTAGCGTGGCTGAAGCGTTCGCGCATCACCTCCACACGGCACCGACGCCGCCGTCCCATCGCACGAAACGCCCTGTTCCGGCGGATTTAGAGGCGGTGGTTCTCCGCTGCCTGAGTAAGAGTGTGGAGGATCGCCCGCCGGATGCGCGGGCTCTGCGACAGGAGCTCAAGCGCTGCACGATGGCGCCACCATGGAAGCCCGAGGACGCGGCGGCCTGGTGGCAAAGTTTTCGAGCATCCGGGGTCCCAATGCCCGCTGCGGAGGCAGATATCGAAGCAGTCACGATGACCGTTGATCTGCAGCGGCGTTAAACGGGGTTCACTCGAAGTCTGAAGAAATTTCTTCTCCCTGAACGGCTAGGGGCGGTCGCCCCGCCCTACCTGCAACAACGCTCGGGTGGCAGCGTGTTGTGGATTGCGCAGCACCTCACGTGGCGCGCCGGCCTCGATGACACAGCCATCCGCCAGCACGATCACGCGCGTGGCAAACTCTTCAACGAACTCATCGTCATGCGAGGTCATGACGAGCGTCCGACCCTCAGCGGCAAGCGACCGAAGCGTCTCTCCTAACTCGTGACAACGTGCCGGGTCGAGCGAAGCGGTGGGCTCGTCGAGCAAGAGCAGGGGCGGGTTGACGGCCAACGCTCGCGCGATGGCGGCGCGTTGGGCCTCGCCTCCTGACAGCTCTCGAGGGAACGCCCTCGCACGGTGGCCAATGCCCAGATGCTCGAGAAGTTCGCTCCCGCGCCGGTGCGCCTGATCGCGCGGGAGTCGCTGCACGTGCACGGGCGCCAGGCACACATTGTCCAGCGCCGACAAGTGCTCGAAGAGATAGTGGAACTGAAACACCATGCCGACTTTGCCGTGTAACGCGCGGCGTGCAGCGCCGGGGGGCGTTCCCCCTGACAGCGCGACGCCGTCCACGACAATCTCTCCCGCGTCGAAGCGCTCGAGTCCCGCTACCGATCTGAGAATCGTCGTTTTTCCCGATCCCGACAGGCCCATCAACGCCACTATCTCGCCGTGTTCAACCGATACATCCACACCGCACAAAATCTCGCGCGTCCCACGCGCCAGCCGCAGCTGTCGTACCTCCAGTACCGGTGTCGATCCGTCGGTAATCTTTGACTGGAGACCGTAGACCGTGAGACCGTAGGCCGTTCATGCTGACGCCGCCTTCCACTGCGCCTCGAGACGCCTGGCGAGATGTGCTAGCGGCAGTGACATCGCAAGATACAGGCCCGCGCACAGCAAGCCCGGGATCACCCAGCTGCCAACGTTTGTCGCAAATATCTGCGTCTGTTTGGTGAGCTCGACAACAGTGATGACCGACACGAGCGACGAGTCCTTCAGTAATGCGACGAAATCATTGGTCATCGGCGCGAGCGCAAGCCTGAAAGCTTGCGGCCCCCGGACGAGGCGGAGAATCTGCGCTTCGGTGAAGCCGAGAATCCGTGCGGCCTCGATCTGTCCGCGGGGCACGGCCTCGAGCGCACTTCGATAGATCTCGCTCTCGTATGCGGCGTAGTTGAGGCCAAGACCAATCAAAGCGGCCACAAATGCCGGCAGGCGAACGACGGCCGAGAGACCGTAGTAGATCACAAACAGCTGAAGCAGCACGGGCGTACCGCGCATGACCTCCACGTAGAGTGTGAGAGCCGTGCGGGTAATCGGATCGCCATACACACGACCGACGGCAATTGCCATACCGACGCTCACGGCAAGCGCCATCGCGAGACAGGATAGCGCCAGTGTGATTCCCGCAGCGCGCAGCAACGCAGGCAGATACCGAATGGTCATGTCGAAGCGAGACGGCCTGGCCGACGCGGCGCCCCCTTCCCTCTGTCCAATGTCCGACTCCCCTGCCGGTAAGGCCAGCACGCTCGCGTACAGGACCGACTGATCCTCGGTCCAGACATCCCACTTGCGGAAAATCGTCTCTAGGCGGCCGTCAACCATCGCAGTTCGCAGAATACGGTTCACATCGTCTCGAAGCTCCGTGTTCTGCGGTGCCGTGATGACAATGTAATGGCCATCGGCAATTGGCCCGGGCTGCGTAAAGAGGCCGGCGTTTCGACGAAGGGCGCGGGCGGCGAGGACGTTATCCAGCACCACCGCATCGACACGTCCGATCACCGTATCCGAATACGGATGCACATCGTCGTCATAGGACACGGCCACGATTCCGTGCTTACGTTCCGCTTCCAACAGGAGCTCGTAGGCAATCGTGCCGCCGAGCGTTGCCACACGACGGCCTCTAAGATCGGCGAGCGTGCGGAAGCGACCACGATCCGCTTCCCTGACGGTCAAGACCTCCTGAAATCGATAGTACGGAACGCTTGCGGCGACGGCCTCGCGCCGCCCCGGCGTGTCCTCGATGCCGCTCAAGCCGATGTCGAAGTCGCCGCGTGCGGCTGATTGATCGAGTGAGGTGAACGCCACCTGCACGAACTGCGGCGGACGGCCCAGCTCGCGTGCGATGAGCTCGGCGATCTCGACATCGAAGCCGACCAGCTTCGTTGGATCGCTCGGGTCCGCTTCAACAAACGGCGCGCCGCCTTCCGCGTCTCCGCCCCAACGGAGCGGCGATGGTTGCGCCGCGGCTGATGTGGCTGCCGTGACCACAACGGCCATCGTGACAAGATTGATGATCGTCGCGCGAAATTGTTTAACGATCGTCGCGCAGGACCGACTAACAATCGTCGCGCGGGAGCAATTCACGATCGTAGCGCGGGACTTTAGTCCCGCGATTAAGCTCATCTGCCGCACGCGCGACAGTATATGTGGAAGGCCGCGATATCCTTCTAGCGTGAAGGTTCTGCTTGTTGTGATTGACGCGGCGACGCCCCGAGTTGTCTGCCCCGCGATCCGGACAGGCCAGCTGCCCGTGATGCACAAGCTTTTGCAGGCGGGCTGTATGCACGAGCAGTCCTCGACAATCTTTCCCTCCATCACGCCAGCGGCAACCGCCGCGATCGTGACTGGTTCGTACCCAGCTGAAAACGGCATCTCAGGTGCCGCCTGGTACGACGAGGTATCTCAGGAGATTGCTTACTACGGCGACGATTTCTGGGTGGTCGCCCGCGAAGGCTTTCGCGCGTTTCTCCGCGACTTTCTCGTCCGTCTCAACGGCGATCGACTCACCGCGCCAACGTTGTTCGAGCTTGTCGAGCAGGCGGGCAAACGCGCCGCCAGTCTCAATTACCTCGTATTCAAGGGTCTCCACGAGCACAAGGTACACGTGCCGCTTCTCCTCGCGATGCTGCCGGGCGTCCCTTTGACCGACGTCGTGAAGGGATCGTCAACTTTCTGTCTTGGTGACTTTGCGTCCACTCGCACGTTACGCGGGAAGAAACTCAACGGAAAGCAGGGCCTGCTGCATCGGTTTGGGATGGATGACGCGTCGACAGGCGCGATGCTGGCAGAACTGGCCGAGGACCAGGCAATGCCTGACTTGACCGTTGCGTATTTCGCCGACAACGACTACCGCAGCCATGAGGTTGGACCACACACGGCGCTGACCGTCGTCGAGCACGTGGACCAGATGCTCGGTCGGATGTTCGATTGTGCTGGCGGCATGGAGAAGGTGCTTCAGGATACGTACGTCATCATCACGTCCGATCACGGTCACTGCGAGATTCTTGCGGACGCGGATCGCGCGGCGATTCGTCTCGAGCGGCATCTTGGTGACTTGAAGCAGGCCGCGTTAGGTGCGCCGTGGAAGGATGACGACGAGGTGATGATCTGCCCGAACATGCGGGCTGCGCAGATCCATTTTCAGAAATCGACGAAAGAGCGCAGGGGTCATGCGATTTCGTGTCTGCTGGAAGATGAGCGCGTCGATCACGTCATCTGGCGCACGTGTGAGACGCGGCCCGAGGCCACGGGTTATACGGTGGCCTCCAGGCGGGGCGCGCTCGAATTCTGGCCTGGGGCGGATGGGTCCACTCGGGCACGCGATGCGTTTGGGACAACATGGAGCTGGCGCGGCGATCTGGCTGTTGTTGGGGCGCGCGTCGACAGGGACTACCTGGAATGGACGGATTACCCCAACGCGTTCGAACGGATCGCCGGATCGCTTCTTCAGCGGCGCTGCAGGGATGCTGTGGGCGACGGCCGTTCCTGGCTGTGAGTTCGAAGTCCAAGGCGGCAACGCGCACGTTGGTGGCGCGTCGCACGGCGGACTTCACGCGCTCGAGTCGCTGTCGCCGATGATTGTGGCGGGCCCGACGCCGGTGCAACTGCCTGAGCAGATGCGCTCGGTTGACATTGCGCCGCTGATCATGCAGCTGCTCGGGTTGTCGATGCGTTATCGCGTGAGCGATCCGCGTCTCTTCTGAGGCCGCGGCGTTCTGCGGGACAAGGTCGATACCGTCCGGCACAATGGTGACCCAGCGATGTGAGCGGACCGCATGCTATAGTGAAATGTTTCGCTGCTGCGTCCCCATCGTCCAGAGGCCCAGGACGCCGGCCTTTCACGCCGGTAACGCGGGTTCGAATCCCGCTGGGGACGCCACCGTAACCACACTAGGCACGAAGCCATCAATCAGGGGTCTGAGTCGCCCCTCAGCCGAGAACGCCACGCCATCTACACCGTTACGTTCCTCTGGTTGCAGGACGATGCGCGTCTTCAGAACTTTCTTCAGCACTTGACGTGCCTGCGGCACGTGCGAGCGTAACAGTTCCCGCCATCTCGCAACATCCTTTTCGAGCCGCTCAAGTTCCTTGTCTAACG
The DNA here is from genome assembly GCA_963846425.1 of uncultured Acidobacteriota bacterium. Taxonomy (GTDB): domain Bacteria; phylum Acidobacteriota; class Vicinamibacteria; order Vicinamibacterales; family UBA2999; genus JACCSI01. Next base: position 111,747 of record CAWJVW010000007.1, read on the forward strand.
TGGTCACTGGCGAGACGGCCTGTGACAGTTCCAGCCGTCGCCGCTGTAGGTGTGCCCGTTCGCATTCTCTCGCCTTGAGCGCCGCCAGGACGGCATCCAGCGCCGCGCCCTGTGCGATCGCCAACGTGAGCCGGTCGATCTCCGTTGTCGTCGGCGAGGACCAGAATCGCATTCTCATCATGGATGTTGTCAGGCTCACGTTCGAGGATGACTACATCACCCACCTCGAGATTCTCGCAGCCTCACGCCGCTCAGCTGACCGACGCGCGCCGGCAATAATGAAATCCGCACGGTGCAGTGGCTTCGCACATTCTCGAGCCTCGACCCTGGCCGCACGTTCTGCCGCACGCTTAATTGTTTTTTCCTTTCGCCTGGCGGCCTGGTGCTCCCTTCTCTTCAGCCTCGCGACGAACCGCACGTCAGCCGGCAACACGCGCTCGATAGCAAGCGCCAGGCTGTCAAGTTCCTCCTCAGTAATCGTACCGTCCCGCGAAATGGTATCGAGGACCTCGTAGAGAAAACCGCACGCGGGAAAATCGATACCACGATCGACCTCCAACCATGCTCGCAGCCGCTCCATCTCCTCACGCGAGACCTGTCCGTCAGCAGACAGCTCCGTCAAGAGTTCGACGAGCTCGCGGCCCGCAGGCGTATTGCGGTGAGCCTTCGAGAGTGTGACCCGGGCCACTTCGCCTCCGGTCATCGCGCAGCCTCCATCGTTTGTGCCTGCGGGCACGCAGTCTAGCGCCTATCGTTAGATTCGGTTTCGTGACCATCCACGCGCCAACCATTCTGCTTTCGCTTCCTCAGCCAGTCACTACGTTACGGCCATCCCGCACGACTTCGGTCGTTAATTCCGGAGTCCGCTGAGGTGGCCCGCACCCGTGTCCTCAATGGAACAGCGCCTTCTGCCGGCGGCTCGTATGGTCAATAGGTGGAGCATCCTTTGGTCGAGCCAGCGGCGGATACGCTTTGTCCGCATTGCCATTGGACGAAGCTGGTCACCTGGGGAACAACAATTATCTGCCCGGCATGTAAGCGTGAGTGGCCGGCGCGGCCCCCATTGACAAACCCGAGCCAGTAAAAGAACCACATCCTCTGCTCGAAGATTCGCTGCAGCGTCTTCGGCTTGTTCGTAGTTGTTTCTGCCGTCGTTTCTGAGACTGTCGCCGCCGCGTTCCCGCGAGTTCGGCCAAGCCCCAGCCTCATTCTTCGTGAGTCTCGAGGGCTTCTTATGGGCACACACGCGCGCGCAGACCATTTGTCGATTGTCACTGATCGTCCGAAGAACAAGCTGCTGGCACGCTTGTCCGCAGAAAACTTCGAGCGTCTCAAGCCGCATCTGCGCACCGTTCCCCTGACTGTCAAGCAGGTGCTGCAGCCAGCAGTGCGCCCATTGAATACATCTACTTCCCCAACGGGGGCGTCGTTTCCATTACGACCGTGATGCAGAACGGCGAAATGGTCGAGGTCGCGACTGTCGGGGACGAGGGCCTCGTCGGGATGGACGCGTACTTCGGCGACGGGGAGAGCAACTCCTCCGAAGTGATGATGCAAGTTCCTAACACCAGTGCCGAACGCATGACGGTTGCCGCGTTCAAAGAACACATTGCCCCCAATGGCGCCTTGATCGAGTGTGTCCGGCGGTATGCGCAAGGCCTGATCGCGCTGATGATGCAATCCACCGCCTGCCTCGCGCTCCATACCGTCAACGAACGGTGCGCCCGATGGCTCTTGATGGCACATGATCGTGTGCACGGCGATGACTTCCAGCTGAGTCATGAATTCCTGGCGATGATGCTGGGTGCCAGTCGGCCGACGGTCACCCTGACAGCCGGCATGCTCCAGACTGCGGGGCTGATCCGCTATACGCATGGCAAAATCCACATCATCGATCGGGGTGGCTTAGAAGGCGCGTCGTGCGAATGCTATGCCACGGTTCGAGAAACCTTCGAGCGTCTGGGTCTGTAGGTTGCAAAGCCCGGCACTCTTAGGGCGAAGTTGACTGGGGCACCATCGATATAGCCATCGTTCAAATAGGGGATTTGACTTCAAGAATCCCGTAAAATCCCTCGGCGCGGGGAGTTACGCCAGGTGCCGGCGATCTGTAAGACACCGTACAGATCGGCGCTGGCGTTTCGGCACATGCTGAAGGTGTCATGACGTCGAACGATGTCGTCATCCGCAATACCATGAACGAGGACTTCGAGATAGTCGATGCCGAGTCCTTCGAGCATCTCACTGGTCCGTATCACTCGTTTGCCGTCGCAATAGCCGCCGCGCGGTCTGTACACAACGGGCCAAGTGTTTCAGCAGGTTCTCGACCACCGAGGGCGCGTGATGGGTGAGCCATTGCTCGTCCAACTTCAGCATTCCGCCTAGGAAGCATTCCGAGATTCTGTCGTCGCTCAAGTGAGTCGGGGTTAGTCGTGATCTCGAAAGCGGCCCCGCAGGTGCGACAGACGCGCGCGATCGGTACAAGTCCTGACGCGGTGATCACCGGCGCGGTCCGGTAGGCCATAGTTTTATGGCCGGCCTCAGTTCGGCGCTCCTCGGTCAGCCCTCGGCCTGAGGCGTCGGCTTCCAAGGAGTCGCCGTGAGGCCGGTCGTAGTGCTACCGCCTGATCAGCCACCCGGCACAGCGGCCCGCCGACCCGCGGAGAACCATTCTTCTCAGGGCGAGATGTATACCGTGACCAATCAATGCGTCGGCTTCAGGAATAGGTTGACGGCACGGTTCGCAATCTTCCGGCCGTGCTGAACGCCTTCTTCCACCGCACGACGGAAGTGAATGCCGATCAGGATCCGCGACAGTGCGTTCTCGTCCGCGGCCTGCGAGAAGCTGGTGTACGAACGGAACACCGGGGTCGCGTCGGTGCACCGGCTGCCTGCCGGCAGCGACAAGCTGCAGGCGCTGAAGCGAATGTGGTCGGTGCCGAAAAATTGCTTCAGAACCTCCGCCGCTGCGCCACCCTCGACGCTGTGCGCCGAGTCGTGGTCAGGGAGGGGATAGGTCGGTTGCAGCGGCGTCCAAGTCGGATCCCCGGCCGTGTTCGGATTGCCGTCAGTGTCGGCGGTATGAATGGCGGTGACCGGCCGCCAGTAATTGTAGTGATGCTTGGTTTCCCAGGATCCGATGTAGCCATCAGCCAGTGCCAGATTGAGCAATCCAAACAGTCGCGCGTTCTCCGACAGATCGAGGCCGGTACTGGCGGAGATACTCCGGGCCAGACGGTTCCATGCCAGAGGCGAGCTCTCGATCCAGAACAAACCGATTTCAGTTTGCTCGGCCGTACGCTCGCTCGGTGTCGTGACGTCGTCGCCGCCGAGCGACTTCACCTCATTGAAATCTGCAGCGTACTTCTGGCTCTCGACGCGATACGGAGGCCCCGCGCGGAATTGCGAGCTGTGTTCGAGCACAAATGGTGTGACATTCCCCCATCCTGGGGCGAAGGTGAAATCGAAACCTGGGACGAAGCGGTACTCACCCGGATTGGTTCCTTGCGGGTACGCGGAATCGACCAGCGGCGTATCTGACCCATCCTGCGCACGCAGGGCCAGGATGGCGAGAGCGGCGGCCTGCCCCACTTGGATACCCTGCGTCTTGGCTGCGCTAGCTGGAATAGCCGCGAGCGCCGCTGCGTAGTCCGCTTCGACACTATCGACGCCCGCCTGAAGGCACGCCGGCGGAAACGGAATCTGGTTGATCACCGGCACGAGCACGTGTCGCGCCGCCGCAGCAACGGCGGCATTCAAAGATGCGCCAGGCGCTTGGCCATCGAAGGCATATGGGCGGGAACGACGGTCAATCGCGTTCAGAGCATCATGGATGGCGACATGCATCATTGCGTACATGCGGGACTCGTGGAGCGGGTCGTCAGCGGGAGAGATGCAGGCCGCGACGGCGGCTTTACCGGCATTCGCATTCCAATCCGTGACGGCATCGGCCCAAGCGGCCTGAGGCAAGAGCGTGCCCAGACACACGAGGAGCGCGAAAGTGACAGGCCGCGCGCTTGCGTTGGGCTCTTTTTCAGCATTTGGGTTCATGACCGCTCCTTATTGCGCCGAGCTTGTTAGGTTGAGGCGATTCCTAAGCTCACGAGTCGACATGGGCCTGAGGTCTCCCGTGTGGATTTCATGGGCCCTCACTATATTCCTGCAATGCCAGCATCGGCTGTTTAATTCGAGACTCATAGAGAGGCGGTGAATGTAGTGCCGGCCACGCGACTGGCTGAGCCGCAGTTTTTGTGCCGGCTGAGTTTGTTCTCGATTGGAAGCTCCGCTAGGCTGTAGATGTTGTCCCCCGCAACGCGTCAACGGCCGCCGTCCGTCAAGACCGTCTCGATCGTCGAAGACGATCCCGATCTCCGCCGCATCTTCGCTAACGCGTTGTTCTGGGCCGGCTTCCGCGTGGAGCAAGCGGGCGACGGCCCGACCGCGCTGCAGATGATTGAAAACGATCCTCCGGACGTGTTGGTGCTTGACCTCATGCTGCCAACACTCGATGGCCTTCGGTTCGCGATGAACTCCGAGCGCATGCTGAGACTCGTAACATCCCGGTCGTTATCGTGACCGGCGTGCCGGAGACTCTACGTGGAAGCTGCGATGACGATCGCGTGCTTCATAAGCCCGTCACTCCCGATCGGCTCGTGGCAACAATCCGGGAATTTCTGCCCGTCGTCTAGATGTTTTCTTTGGGAGCTCCCAATTCTCCTCAGGAGCAGGCCGCCTCGCCTTCGGAGCGAGCGCCACTCGTGGGGATCCTCCACAGGGTCAGGCCGGGTGACTGGAGTGTCCTTCCAGGTGGGGGAGGTCGTCACGGGACCCGGTGGGGAGATGGTTCGTGACCAGCAACTACTCGAAGCCGCCATATGACGGGACTGCGCACATGGGCAACGTGACGATCGCCAGTCATCCCTCATGCTATGCCGCCCGCCGCAGCGGCCCACCCACCCGTCGCTTGGCGTCCACCTTTGACAATCCGCCTGGGGACGCCAACTGTGTGGAAGCACACACAACTTTCCGAGAACCCGCCGGGATTCACCTACGCTTCCCACGTCACTCCGAGCTGTTAGGGACGCCGCCCCGATGACGATCGGCCCGGCGAGGATAAAGGGATCAGAACGTACGAAATCCCGTGAGTCGGACGGCGTGCGTGCCCATGACGCCATTGGTGCGCCGCGCCTTGAATCCGTAGCCCCAGTCGATCGACCACAACGTCCGCAGCGGCCCTGGCGTTTCGATTGCCGTGCCCACGCCTGGATACCCGCGCAGCGCGTCACCGAAGCCGGGATCGTGGGCCACTGCGATGTCGACGAAGGCATTCACGCGCCATCCACGACCAGACCAGCTTGTCGCCGATCGGGTGACGGCGCCACGGTCGTAGCGGATGCTCGCGGTCGGGTATCCATGCAGCCGGTTCTCGAACGCGTTAAAGCCATAGCGGCTGAATCGATCCAGGTCGATGCCGTCCATCCACGCGAGTTCGATGCGCGATCCGAACGTGCGTCCGAGCGCGAGGGTGCGTGCGATCACCACGCCAAAGCGCTGGAAGGCACGTGCATCGGCGGCGCTCTCGTCCGGCATTTCATCGCGCAATTGAATATGACCCCACGATTGCCACCGCTGTCGGCGGGCAGGATTCCACCAGAGACGCGCACTCCACGGGCCTGATTCAGTCTCGACCGCGGCGACGAAGCCATGCACGACTGCATCCACGGGCACGACGAACGTTGCACCGGTCGTGTCTGAGGCATCGAACGCGGTGTAATCCAGTTCGTACCCCAGTCGCATCCTCAGGCGGGTGGCCAGCGGCCGCAGGACACCCGTCGAGAGGTGTGCTGGCCGCTGGGTGACGTTCTCGTCGTACTGCTCGACGCCGCCACGCATCGCGCGATCGTTGAACTTCGCTGCAATCGCAAACACGCGCCCGTGCGCCTGCCAGCGAGTGCCGCCGACCGACGGCACACTCCAGGACAGCTGCCCGTAGGTGCCGCCAAAAAATGCGTTCAGCTGAGCGCCCGTGTCGAACAGGTTCAAATCGACGTAACTGAATCCCGCAAACGGCAGCGGGACACTGATGTTCGGATCGACGAGCAGGCCGGCCACGGCGGTCCGGATCCGCTCGCCCGCGCGAGGTGCAACGACACGAGCGCTTGCAGCCCCGTTCGGCTCGCGGAGGAGATATCGAAATCCCTGCGGCGTCTCTCGCAGCATGAGATGCGGCGACGCGTGCGCCGCCTGCAGCCGTGCGTCAAAACCAGCAGGGTTGATGTCGTATGCCGGCGTCTCTATCACGCGATGGATCGGCGTCCGGTGTCCCGCGCCCTCGTACATCTGGAACACGCTGGTCCGGACCGGGAGCCAGACCGTCTCCCCGTCGGCCTGGAACGGTGCGAACTGCTCGTGCTGCTCCGACGAGACGATCGCGCCTTGCAGTCGGGCCTGAACCGTTTCCAGACGCCGGAGCGCAAACGTCGTGGTGTCAATCCAGGCACGCCCGCGCGCACCGGGTCCGTTGAATGTCACGACGTAGGCGTCCGCGTCGTCGATCGGCTCACGCCCGGCCAGCGAGTACAGGTACGTCTCGTCCAGCGTGATGGTGAGTGGCGGCGTGGCAACGCGCTCGGGTTCGAGCAGCGGCAACTGGGGCGGCGTGGCGGCGCTGCCGCCGGCAATCGCCGCGCCGTTGACGCGGATGTCCCGCTGCTCCATCTCGATCAAACCCGGCTGCACGTAGATCGTCGTCTCGGCCGTGATGGCGACGGGCGCGACGAATCCAGGGACTTCGAACACCAGAGAGGTCGTCCCTCTCGCGATCGTCCGCTGCACCAGCTGCTCCTGGCGCCGCCGGCGTGCCTGGTAGCGCGCGACGATCTCCTGCACCGTCAACGCGGCAGCCGCGCTCACCTCCGCCGTGAGCGCGCGTTGCGCGGCGAACGCGACGAGCGCCTGTGGATCGACTTCGTCGATTCGTACCCGAACTGGAACCGATTCGCCTTTCAGAGAAAGGTCGATCAACGCGTCCGCCGTCGCACTCGAGAGCCGCGGCCCGGGCTCTACCCTTCCGTCCACGTACCCCGACAGCCGTTCGGGCACGGCCTGCGTCGCAATCAGAATGCGAACACGTGGCGCGATCGCCCGAACCGCCGTGACGAGCGTGCGCACCTGGAACGTGGCTTCGTCGCTCACGCCAACATCGGTCAGGATGAGCACAGCCGCGGCGCCTAATTCCGGGTAGGGTTGTATGGAGCTGGTCGCGGAGAGCAGGAGGCCTGGAACTGCGCCGGTTGCCCGGATGCGGTCAATGAAAACGAGATCGGTCGCCGGGTCGGTTGCATTGGCGGCGATCGTCATGCCTTCGAGCGCGCCTGCGGGGAGCTGGCGCAGCGCAGCAGCGGCCGTGACGGGAACATGCAGGATGATGCAGCTCACACACGCCACCGCATTGGATCGCGTCGCCGGTTGCGCCGACGAGATCGTGGAGAGGACGAGCATTGCAAACCAGACAAGCCCGTGCGCCAAGCCCGGATTGATGGATAGGCGCTTAGGGTTTCCCAGCATGCCGCCCGATCAATAGTAGATGAGATGCCTCATCCTCTCCGTGCAATCCGCGGATGAGCGCCAGTGGCGGGACGCGCTCCGATCACCGACCCTTCGCCGCGATCCTCGGCAGCGGTCCTCCGACCACGCGGTACATCGCGTCCCATCCCGCTGGGGACGTTCCCCCTACCTTGTAAGCGAGCTGCGCAATTCCGGCCGAGCACCCGAATCGAACACGCTGTCCGCTCGACCTGCTCAATCGCGTTTTGGAGGATAGAGTCGTTTTCGCAGCTTGATGGCAATAAGGAGTCACCGCAATGACCCGCCTATCATCCTTCTTCGTCCTCCTGATCGTCGTCGCTTGTGACTCTCGAGACGAGCGCAGATTTGGGCCTTCGCAACCAACCGGGGTGTCTGAGCCCGCCCCGAATCCGACTCCTGTACCTCCGTCCTCGGTGAACGGCGTGATTCAGGTGGGCGAAGATCTCAAGGCCACTTTCAGTGGCCCGTGGCAGTTCTACGAGCTGACCGCGCCCTCGGACGGCACGTTAGTCTTACGGCTCATTTGGAACCCAGCGACCAACTTGAAATTGATGGTCGCAGTAGGTGACATGGAGTTCAACCCTTCACCTCCAGGTTGGTCGCCTGTCGTGGGCCGGGTGCCCGTGGCGGCAGGCCAGACGTATCTGCTGAGGATCGACCAGGCTTTCGCGCCGTGGGACTACGACTTTTCAATCACTCCGTTTGTGCTGACCACCGCTCTGGAGTGATCAGCAGGGTTCGGCTGGAATTTGGTTCACGACGTTCACTATGCGACCGCTATGCCGCCCGCCGCAGCGGTCCACCCACCCGTCGCCTGGCGTCCACCTTTGACAATCCGCCTGGGGACGTTCCCTCCGCCCGCCGAAAAAAATGGCCGAATGTCGACACGGGATGAGGACGTCCGTGCGCCATTACCCCGCTTGGATCAGCGACCAAGGACACGACGATCGTGCCAAAACCATAGGATCGGTGCGACGAGAGGTTTCGAAGCGTGTCCGCAGACGAAAGTCTGATCCAGCGGCACCTTCTGTCGCTCCTTGCGCCATTTTGGGGAAAAAAGCCGCTCATGCCTGGCATGACTCCTGCCTAGCCTGGTCCTCGAGTCTTCTCGCGCGGTCAGGCGACGAGTGTCGGCCAGCTTCACACTGCGTCGCCACAGCTACGTCAACACGACTGACGTAGGTATCTAGGAGTCGAAATGATGGTTCCCTGTCCCGTCTCCCGGACATTTGCTTCAGCCGCACTGGTCACAATCTTCTTGTTCGGGCCGTTCGATCTATCGGTCCCGGCAGCACCGGCCGATTCCAAATCGAGCAACACCGGACGCCGCCTGTTCGAGCGCGAGACGTTCGGCGGCAATGGCCGGACCTGTCGCACGTGCCACAGCCGTGAAACAGGAACCGTGTCGCCCGAAGACGCACAGAATCGGTTTGTGATCGATCCGAGAGATCCGCTCTTCCTAGCGGATGGAAGCGACGATGGCGCCGGCAACGGCGTGAACCGGATGTTGCTCGATGCCACGATCCTGATGAAAATCCAGCTGCCCGCGAGCGTCAGTCTGTTGGACGATCCGGCCCGCTTCGTCACGGTGCGCCGCGGGATTCCCACGACGTTGAACACGCCTGCGCTCGATCCGGTGCTGATGTACGACGGCCGGCAGCCGACCTTGCCGTCGCAGGCCCTCGGCGCTCTCATCGATCACGCACAACCGACGAAGCTTCCAAGCCAGAAGGACCTTCAGCGGATTGCTGAATTCGAGCTTACCGAATCGTTTTTCAGTTCCGATGCCCTTCTAACGTTCGCTCGAACCGGGCAGGCGCCATCGCTGCCTCTTGGGACGAACGACGCGGAAACCCGCGGGCGGCGATTCTTCGTGGATGTACCGCTCGCGGCCGACGATCCCAGACCTGGCAGCTGCGCGATCTGTCACAGCGGGCCGATGCTCAATGAGACGAACGAATTCATCCCCAGGGCACCGTTCGGCCGCGGCGGCAGATTTCAAAGCATCAGCGTCTCAGAATTCAACACGGCCAACAATCCATTGCTCAGCTTCCGATTTCAGAATTTTGACGGCACCTCGAAGATTGTGATCAGCCCGGATCCGGGGCGGGCATTGATCACCGGCAATGCCGCGGAAGACGGCGAAAACTTGAACGCATTCAAGATACCGACTCTGTGGGGCGTCGCACGCACGGCGCCATACTTCCACGACAACTCGGCGAAGACCCTCGAGGACGTCATGCGGCACTACCAGGCGTACTTCGCGCAATTCACGCCAACGATCAACCTGACACAGGGAGACCAGTCGGACATCATTGCGTTCTTGGCGCTGCTTCGATAGGACTGGAACGCCGAGACGCTTCGAGTCGACTTAGGCCCTTCGCCGATGGCAGCGAGCGCGAAGATGCGCCGGACGACCGGCCTCGGCTTCGTTGATCCATACGCGGTCTTTATTGCTTCGCGGCCGAGCCGCGATTCCTCCGACATGATCAGCACTGAAATGGTGCCCGCGGTTTGAGCGCATTCATCAGACCCAGGAAGCCTGGCCGGCTAGCAAACTCTGCCCCGCTGATCCCATCGTCAACGTAGATGCGATCATCAGCGACAGTCCAGCCTTTGCGCGTCGCATAAGTTGTTGGTCGCCCTACTGGCACGAATCTCGTATGAGTAATCCAGCGGAAACCATGAGGTAAGCAAGATGCTGACGCTGGCACATCACTTTGAGGAACCCCTGAGCTTGGCGGCTGGCACTTACCGCGCGCGCGTCTACGGTCAACAAATGGACGACGGTAGGTGGAGCGGGTTCCTGGTGTTTGTCTCAGTCGGCGGTGGCCGGCTTATCGCGACTGAGCGCGAGACCACTCAATCGAGTCTCGCGGATCTGGCGCATTGGGCAGCAGCGTTGTCAGAAGTGTATCTGCAGGGTGCACTAGAGCGCGGGCTCGCGTTGCAGCCCGAAGCGCAGCTCGCGAGGGAAATCGAGCGACTCGAGAAAATCGAAGCCTCGGCAGAAATCCGCGCGGATGCGCTGGATCGCGCCGCCACAGCCGCTCGAACGCAGGCACGTGTGGCCGAGGCGGCTCGCGAGCGCACCGAAGAGCAACTCTTGGGGACGATCGCCGAGAATGCTGAGGTAGAAGCGGAGGCGCACGAGCAGGCCGCCGCGGTATCGCGCACCGCTGCGCGAGCGGCGGAGCGTGCCCTGCGGACGAAGAATCCCACCAAATCGACGACGAAAGAGAAACAGAAAAAGAAGAAGACATAGCGCGCGAGCTTTGGTGCTCTGACGAACCGGCACAGTGCCGATCGTGTCCGTTAGCAAAGAAACCGGTGGCGATCCGACGGCAGCTCAAGCGAATCCGCCAACTCTGCGAGGCCGCCGATGGCGTACGCTTGGCCGCCCAGGTTCTGATGAAGAACTGCCCCGAGCTTCAGCTCGCCCTAGAAGAAGAGTCGACAACTGAGGCCCGCATACGTCGTCGATAGTCGCTAGCACCACACACGGTTGCGCATATCTGCCTCCCACCCCCGTCATGTGCCAAGCAGCAGCACGGAAGCCCATCTCTCCGCAAACAGTGGTTGTTCCAAGATAAACTGTGGATCTCCCTCCCTTCCGAAATAGGAGGGTGTAATGCAGCTCAGTGAACGCCAGGTCCATGGAGTGACGATCATCGATGTAACCGGCGATCTCACAGTACCCGACAATCCGGGCGCTCTGAGAGAGAAGGTGATCGCTCTTCTCCGTCGCGGTGAGCGACGGATTCTGTTGAACCTCGAGAACCTGCGCCACATGGACAGCTCTTGCTTGGGCGAGATCGTCAGCAGTTACACGACCACGGCATCCAACGGTGGGATTCTCAAGTTGGAGCACGTTGGTCCTCATTTGCGGGATCTGCTCCACATCACAGCACTCGACACGATCTTCGAATCGTACGACGCAGAGGGCGAGGCTATCGCCAGCTTCGCCAAGACGGGGCCCGCTGTGACTTGAGGGCCGCCGGTCCGCTTGAGCCCACTATCGTCTTCATGACTGGCATCCGGTCCCCGCTGCCGCGCACCCGCCCCCCGCAGAATTGCGGAGATGATGGGGCGAGCGGCAGTGAAAAGATAACTCCGCGGCAAGAAACCGACTGAATCACAGCCCCAGTCTTCAACCAACACGGAAACACCGCGAGATACCAAGGCCGTCTGATATTGCCAGGTGCGCGTGTCATGCGGCGTTGCGCCGCGCATTCTCATGCTAGGGGGTGCACTTTGGACCCTCTGACCCTTGTGGGCGCGGTTTTCGCAGGAGCGACCGCAGGTTGGCGGTTCCGCCCTGGTTTCGCTACCAAAAGTGTATTCGGGACCTCGTCTTGTCATTCGGAGCGACGTCGTGACGCGTCGCTCTGTGCAGATGTCGAGTCAAGAGGGCGGACTGTCGAAGGCTGGATTTCTCAATAGCCCCGTGATCTGCGCGCCGCCCCCCGCGCCGTCTTGGAGGGACAGTGAGTATTTGGACCGAGTTCAAGAACGCGATTCTCCCCTGGATTCTGGCAGGTACGGTTGTCGCGTTTCTGATCGCCGAGCATCGCCGGACAACCGGCGCCTTGCTCGACGCGAATAACCGTTTGGCCAATGCGGTTGAACAGCAAGGTAAAGCGCTCGACGGGGTGCGCGGGCTGCTCGCCTCACAGGGGTACACGCTGCCCCCTTTAACCAAGCCGCAGTGATTCACGGGCTTCGGGTGCCGGTGCACCTGACGTCACGCGAAGCGCTGCGGATCTTCGACTTGGCCGACATCTGGGCAGCACGGACCGGCCATGACGTCCGCCTCGTCTCCGCCAACGACCATGTCCACAGCCAGGGGTCTGCCCACTACGCTGGGCTGGCACTCGATCTCCACTCGTCGGAACCGGACGGGCTGTCGGACATGATGCGACGCGCCGGGTATCGCGTGCTCTGGAAAGTGCGTGGCCACTACCGGCACGTTCACGTGGAGCGAGTCGGCCCCAGCGATTGAGGGATGCCTCCGTCGTTACTCGCCCCTTCTTCATTGTAGAACCGACTTGAACGGCGAGAACAGCCCGATAAACGATCCTCCACCGCCACCACCGATGCTGGCACTGAACGCGCCGACGATGATCGACTTGCCGCCCCCGTCTGCATGGGTGCAGGAAGGCGACACGCCGGACCGAATCGATGTGTAGAGGTCGTAGGCGATCATCGTGACTTTACTGGCATCCTGCGCCGCGACCGTGAAGCCGCTGCTGGCAGTCCAGTCTGTGGTGCTGGTGGCATTCATCTGGCAATACATCACGAGTACGCCATCGGCGACAGATGTCGTGATCTTGTCTCGTGTTGCGAGTGTCGAGGACGCTCCGCTCGTATTGAATGACGCCTGATCGAGCGGACTCTTACTGACTACACCCGAGAATTGAATCGTGGCGACGTGACGGCTCACCGAAGAAGCCACCCACGTAAACGTGACCTGATTCGAGGCGTGCCCCGTGACATTCGAGGCGTACCACATCTCCGCGTAGGTCGCGTCCAGGCTGATCGGCGGCGGCGGCACGCGATGGTAGGTATTGCCAGCCGTATCCGTCACGGTCGAAACGGGCGTGGAGCTGCGCGAGGCCACGATGATGGCATTCCCCGTTGTCGCCGCAAACGCCGTGCCGGCCAGACTCGTACCCGCACTCGCTTCGCGGAGTGCCGTGGCATTGACGAAGACGGGGGCGGCACGCGCGCCGACGTCAATCGGCGGCGCGAGCAAGAGCGCAGCGCACACAATCGCCAGAGCGATGATGGGCCTTGCCCAGCGGTTGCTGGTAGTCATGTCTCTCTCCTTCAGTAATGACTTTTGCGCCGAACTCGGCCCCATCCGAGCCGCGAGCCTTCAAGCGATGGTTGTCCACTCAGTGCAAACTTCGCTGGGGACGAACCCACTTTACCGCTGGTCAAAGCCAGTGCAGGTAACCTACCGTAATCGGCGTCGCGCGTGGCACAAAGAGCTTTACCCTCTCGCAATTTCCTCTAGACCAAATGATTCAGTCAGTCGTATAAGGTTCCGCTCGACTCGTTACCGAAATCGAATCGGCGCGAGTTGTCGGTCAGAACGGGCGGGCGATTGGTGAAGCGCGCGCGGTACCGCGTTTCAGGGGGAGACTCGTTGGCTCGACGCGTGTTCGGGGGATTTTGCACAGAATCTTGGGTCCTACGCGCGAAAAACCTGCCACGCACGGCTGAGGTGGTGTATAGGTTTACTGGCCGTCCGTCCGGGCGGGCAACAGGGAAAATCCCAGCTTGAACGGCTTGAACCTCGTGCCCCGTCAGGAGACGCTGTGAGCGGTCTGTCAGAGACCGTCGTCCAGACCGGCACCGAGGTCTTCCCGCTGACGGCGACGCAAAGGGGGATCCTTGCCGCGAGTCTGCTGCCGCACGAGCGCGGCATGTACGTCGAGCAGATCGTTGGTGAGCTCGATGAACCGCTCGAAATCAGCCACTTTCGTGCTGCTTGGCAACACGCTGTAGCTGCCTTCGACGCGCTGCGCCTCGCGCTGAGCTGGGCCGATGGGAGCGTCCCCAACCAGATTATCGCGGCGTCCGCAGAGCTCCCGTTCCACATTGCAGACTTGAGGCAGCACCCCGGCACAGAGCGCGCGCGCATCGAAGAGTTCATTGAACGGGACCGTCTTGATGGCTTCGACCTGAATGCGGTCCCCCTCATGCGGGTTTCCGTCCTCCTACTCGACTACTCGAAGTGGGCGTTCGTCTGGACGATTCACCATACGATCATCGACGGATTCTCCTACCCGATTGTGCTTCAGTATGTGTTCGACAGCTACGACCGGCTGTCGAGTGGGCGCTTTCCCGACTCGCCAACAGGACCGCCCTTCAAGGCGTTCTTGAAGTGGCTGCAGGAGAATGAGACCACGGCAGGAGTTCGCCACTTCGAGACGCTTCTTGGTGGCTTTCACCAGCCGACTCGCCTGCCACTGCAGTATGGCCGAAGAAGCGAGTTCCAAACGGGTCGATCTGAAGAGGCACGTTTCCGCCTCGAGTCCGTCGACAGTACGTCCATCGCGGCGGCAGCAGGGAACACCGGCACTACGGTGAATACCCTTGTGCAGTTCGCCTGGGGTCTGCTGCTCAGCCGGTACGGCGACGACGACGACGTCGTGTTTGGCGCAACCTGGTCAGGACGTGCGGAGACCATTGATGGAACCGACCTGCTGGTTGGTCCGTGCATCAACACGCTACCGATTCGGGTCAAAGTTGCCGATTCCTCCACAGTCCGAAGCGCGTTGCGGGCGTTGAGGGATCAGCATCTGGCCATGCGGCCCTTCCAGCAGACACCCCTCAATGCAGTAAAGCTCGCGCGCGAGCAGGGGCGCCAGATCTTTCGAACCAACGTCGTGTTCGAGTACGAACGTTTCGACGCGGTGCTCAGACGCAAGGATGCGCGTTGGACCCACCGGAAGTTATGGTCGCGATCGCAGACAAACTATCCGCTCAACCTCTCGGCCTACTTTGACAAGGGCGAACTCGCCCTCGATCTCGAGTACAGCGTCAGCGTCTACAGCGCGCGAGCCGCGAACCGTTTGCTGATGGATTACGCCCGACTGCTCAAGGGCATCGCTCACGGGCTCGACGCCGCCCCCGCCGACCTCTGCTTGCTCGAACCCGGACTCCGTGAGGCGCTGACGACGGGCGAGGCTCGCCGGGAAGAGGTTCAGCCGCAGCCGAATCCGATTGAGCGAATCCTCCGAAATGGCGATGAATGTCCTGAGGCGGTTGCGATCAGCGAAATCGATGGCCGGTTCTTGACATATGCCGAACTTGCCAGCCGAGTCCTCGGGTTGGCGAATGAGCTCCGCGAGCAGGGTGTTGCCGAGCGCGCCCTCATAGGCATCCTCCTTCCGCGATCGATCGATGCGATTGTCTCGATGCTGGCAGTTCACGCAGTCGGGGCCGCCTTTTTGCCACTCGATCCTAGCGATCCCGTAGCACGACTCGAGTACACGCTGAGGGACTCACACCTCGCGCGTGTCCTGGTGAACGGAGAGACGGCTGGTGCTCTAAAGGGCGCAGGCGAGCTCGAGCTGCGAATGGACATCGCTCAAAAGGCGCCCAGAGGAGCAAGGAGCCTTTCGGTTCCCAAACCATCGGACATCGCGTACGTGATCTACACCTCCGGATCGACGGGGGAACCGAAGGGCGTGTGCATCCCTCACTCGGCGCTTGCGCACCATACAGCGTCCGTCATTGAGTCCTTCGGCCTGTGCAGCGCCGATCGAGTACTCCAGTTCTCGTCGTTGAACTTCGACGTCGCTCTCGAAGAAATACTGCCGACCCTCTCGGTCGGTGCTTCCCTTGTCCTGCGCAACGACGCGATGACTAGTAGCGCACGAAGCTTCTTCGACATCGTCGAGCGCAGCGCCGTAACGGTGCTCAATCTGCCGACGGCGTTTTGGCATTATCTGGCTCACTCGGGGCGAGCCTCCTGGCCGAGCGGGGTGCGCCTCTTGATCGTAGGAGGTGAACGAGTTTCTGCAGCCGACCTCCGAACCTTTCGTCAAGGCAAGACCGAGCACATACGCTTTCTCAATGGCTATGGACCGACTGAAACGACCATCACGTCCACTCTCTATGATGACTCGCAGGACGACCACGACGATGAAACGGTTCCGATCGGGCGACCGTTAAACGGTTTTTCCCACTTCGCTCTGGATCAACACCTGCGGCCCGTGCCCCCCGGTGCGGTCGGGCAGATGTACATCGGCGGCGCGGGTCTGGCGCTCGGCTACCTCGGGCGACAGGAATTGACGGCGCAGCGCTTCCCGGCTCACCCGTTCCGCGCGGGGGCCAGACTGTACGCAACCGGAGACCTGGTGCGGCAGAGCGAACGAGGGAACTACGTCTTCGTTGACCGAATCGACCAGCAGATCAAGCTGCGCGGATTTCGTATCGAGCTCGGGGAAATCGAAGCTTGCCTGAGGCAGCATGCTGGCGTCACCGAGGCCGTCGTGGTACTTCATCGTCCGGCCGACGGGGAGCCCGAGTTGCGGGCGTTCGTTCTACCCCGAGACCAGGCAGTCTCAGCCGAAACGCTGCGCCAGCACGTGGCGGCAGCGCTCCCACGCCACATGGTTCCCCGTCTGTTGATAGTGGACGAGCTTCCGAAGACGCCCGCAGGCAAGATCGACCGGCCCGCTCTGTCCGCCCGTGACCTCCCTAACAGTGACGAAGTGACGCCCTCCCCTACGACGGCCGATCCCCTTGAACGTGAGCTCCTCCAGATCTGGTCTGATCTCGTCGGAACGTCTGTGACCGACACATCGACGACCTTCTTCGAGGCGGGCGGCCATTCGCTGCTCGTGCTTCAGATGTTGTGCGAGGTCGAGGTGAGGCTCAATCGAACCTGCGAGGCCCATGCCTTCCTCGCGAACCCCACCGTCAAGTGTCTAGCCGGACTGTTGAGCGGAGAGGGTGGTACAAGTTCGGTCGAGCCGCTGATACGTCTCTCGGTTGGGCGACCGCACGTGCGACCGCTGTTTCTCGCGCC
Source organism: uncultured Acidobacteriota bacterium (assembly GCA_963846425.1). GTDB lineage: Bacteria > Acidobacteriota > Vicinamibacteria > Vicinamibacterales > UBA2999 > JACCSI01. Next base: position 128,878 of record CAWJVW010000007.1, read on the forward strand.
GGGCTTGCTGGGGCTGAGTTCAGAGTATGCGAACCTCGCCAACGCGCTGCATCCCGACATTCCTGTCTACGGGTTCCAGCACAGTCCGGTACGCAAGAGTGACGAGGCACATCACGACCTCGCTGAAACTGCCCGCCATTACGCCGAGCAGATACGGAAGACTCAGCCTACGGGACCCTACGCGATAGCTGGTTACTCTGCGGGGGGCATCGTCGCAATCGCTATCGCCCAGGCACTGCACGAGTGCGGGGACAAGACCGACTTCGTGGGACTGATCGACTCGACCCCCCCGGCGTCGGTCTCGATTCCTCCACCCTTTACGAGCTTGAGGCGGTCGCTGAGACTCTGTCGCACAATCGCTGACCGCTTCAGGGAGCTGTTCGAAGAACCCTATGTGCCTGCACGGTTATGGGCACGTGCGAAATCGGCCGTGGTCCGAAGTGTCACGTGCTGGTTCCCGTTCGCCGCATGGCGCAAACAGAGGGTTGACGATCTCATCATCGGCATGGATGACCGGTTCAAGCGTGAAGCGAAGGAACTGATGCAGCTCCGCCTAGACGCGATTCTTTCTTATGAACCGCGACAGGATCCAATGGACGTGGTGTTGCTTCGAACACCCATCGATCCGTTCGAGGGTCCCCATGAGCCTGACCTTGCATGGGGCCGTACCATCAGGGGAAAGGTCGTAATCGAACATCTGCCCGGCCCCCACGAAATGCTTCTTGCCGGTGAGGGCGCGAAGAGTCTTGCAAGAGTGCTCGAGCGGCACCTATTGAGCCGAACACAAGTAACGGACTGGCACGAGCGCGTCATCAGCTAGCGACGGCCGAAGACCGACCTTCCGATAAAGGCGCGCAGCACACACCAGCCCTCCGAGGTAGACGTTCGAGACGTCTTGCGGGTGTGGGAATACCCCGACAGAATGCGAGCCGTCCTCGAAGCGCAGCACCGCGGCGCTCGGCAACAGACACTACACTCGCGCGACCGCGAATTCGGCCCCACTTGGCATGATGCACGGGCCTTTGCGTTTCGCCATTGCGGAATCTTACCGCCACCGCTGCCCCGCGGCTATCGATGGTTTCTCGCTCGTACCCCTCGAAGTTGGTGCGTTTACGACATAAAAGCTTCGATCGCCGCATTCTTGATCGAGATGCAGAGCGCGATGCGCAGGTCGATACCATCGTGCGTCGTCGAGAGCGCCTGCGTCGAGAGGCACGGGCACTTCTGTTGATCGTGCAGCGCAAAAGTGAAACGCCTTCGTAAGACTTCCAGCCGGGCGAAATGACGAGTTTGCCAGAATGACAGGAAACGTCGATAGCCGCAGTTGATCAATCGGGCTAGAATGACTGCTGCATCGTGCGGAACGAGCACGTTGCAAACGTGGGTTCTCTCTTGAAGTCGAGGAAGTCATCCCCATGACTCGTCGGGGACTCGTTGGCTCCGTAGTCGTCTCAATGGCCACTGCCGTGGCTGTGCTGCCCAGTCAGGTGGCGGTGATGCCACAAATCTGGGGGGTTGTCGATCCGGCGGTGTTGGGTACGTGTGACGCAGCGTTACATGACCGCTACGTCGTGGATGGCGGCGATGGCTTTGCCTATCGCACGTGGCATCCGCTGGTTGATCAATCGGGCTGTGCCTTTGCCCATGAACATGGCGACAGCCCGGAGGCACAAGTCGATTCGGTGATCCGGGCGATGCCGGTGCGGTTTGGCTATGCCGCACGGCGGATGCCGTCACCGGAGGAGCCCGATGGCCATGTCGAAGCGCACGAAGGCTACAAAGTGTTCGTCGTCAATCGCGGCGACGTCAACGACGAGGGTCGTTCAAGCCTGATTGACTCGCGGATCGTGGCGCACATGGGCACCTCCGCGCCGAAGCGGTTTGTGCTGCAGCACCACTCGCTGGATGTCGATGTAAATGATGGTTTGGGCAAGTTCGTCAGCCTGAGAGTCATGGCCGACACCGGGCAGCCAATCACGCTGTCGAATGGTTCTGATCTCACCGGTTGCGATCCGCGGCCCGATGGCGTCGGCTCACGCTCGGTGATGACGTTGCATCCAACGTGCAAGCAACGGCCGTATGAGTTCTGGCTGTTCCACGCCAATGTCGGCGTAGCGTTTGTGGCCGTGGCGACGGCAGTCTTCGACCCGATTACTGCACGCGACCCAGCCGATCCGTTGCGGACGATGTATGTGTGGGATCCGCAGCTGGACGGTTCACTGGACTTTCCGTATGATCCGAGAGCGAATTTTCGTGGCTGCGATCGTGAGCACTACGCCGGTCCCGTGTATTGGTATAACGCCGACGGCCAGACCGTCCTGACCACTGACGCCATGGGGCAGCCGGTACCGTTCACACATCCGCACGCCATCGTGCAGCAAGTGTCCGCGCATTACACCATTCACTTTGATGCCAGCAGCAGGGACGGGGAAAGGCAGAGCCAGTTCAAGCAGCGACGTGGATTCTGTGGCCCCAGCCTTGGCTTAAAAAACTAGGACTTCAGGTGGTCAGGGCAGGGTGTCGAGCTGTGCGCTCGTTACCTTGAAGTCTCTCGCCGCGCCCGTGGCCCGCGTCACGGTCACGTAGAATGCCTGATCACGACGAGGCCCTCGCAGCTCGTCGACGTGTTCGAGTGCAAACTTGACAGCGAGCCCCTCGCGAGTGATCCGCCCGTTGACTGTATGCACCACCTCCGAAACAGGTTCCTCCAGCAGCGGTTGCACGAGCCTGCTTCCGCCTAGTTCGCGGAGCACAACATGTCGGACAGCGGCCACCCCCGGGCCGGTGCCCGGGAGCTCGGCCATCGCGACCACGCGAAACACGGGTTCTACTGTCTCGGAGGTAACATCAGCCACCGTGTACACGCGCTGGTCCTCGGCAGCGTGCCTCGCCAGCTGCCGAATCCACGCCAGGGGCGTGAATAACTGCACGCGCAAATCGGGCTCGGTCGCAGCCCCTTTCCACAGGTTGCCCAGCGTCGGGAACGAGAGATCTGTGGCGTCCTCGAGCACGAGACCAAGCGCACCTTTCGTTCTCTGACCAATTTCAATCGAGCGAACGATGTCGGCGGGGCTCAGCGACGCATAGACCACAATCGTTTCGGTGGGGATCTCAGCGCCCGAGTCACCGTTCGACTCGGCGACTTTTGCCGGCTCGGTATCGACTGGTCGCAGGTCGGCAATGCTTCCGGCGTTATAGGCGGCCAGGCCGGCGGCGGGAACGTATCCGACGCGATACCCATAGCGTCTGTCGTTGAACTGAATGTGAACCCACTCTCCGTCACGACTGAGCACCTGCACCTCGGTCCCTGGAGCCAGCGTGGCGAGTGGAACCCCGTTAGGATCTGGTAGAAGGCGGACGGGTACGGTCGCCGCGACGCGGGCCCGTTGCACGTCTGGGCGCTGTGCGCCATTCACACAGATAGCACCGGCGATCACAACGCCAATGAACGCCAGAACCATTCGAGGTCGCATGAAAGATCCTTCTGGAAACCCGAGCTCTTGCGCGTGGCAGGTCGTGCGCGGCCACGGCAGCCTCGAGTATCTCAAGGGCGAACTGCGCTGTGGCGTTCTGAAACTCAGTGCAAAACCTCGCGCCTACCGGCATGTCGTCGGGACCCCCCAGACGCAGTTCCTATGCCCGTCCGCATCAGCTTTACGCGCCGCGTCCGCGCATCGGCCCGTCTACGCATTACCAGTATCGGCAGTCGTCGCGTGTGGCTGCACGACCACGCGAGTCGACGCGTCTGTCCCTCTGAGGAAGGGCGGGTCGGCTTCAACGCCCGCACGCACGTGAAAGCGCGAGCTGAATTGCGAAATCTGTCCCACACGACTCAATCGCCGAATCGCCTCACGATCTGCCAACCGGGTCATTCCGCCACGGAAGAATATCCCAACGCGTACTCGCCCGAGCGGCCGGCATGCGTGAAGGCGTGCAATCCATGGATCTGCATGGCGGATTAGTGGCCGGCGCACACTTTGCTATGGCCGGAGTGTTCCGAGCGGCGTTTTGGCTGCGTCACATAGGCGATACCCAACGGGGTTGGTCTCCCCCCCGGCTCATTTCCCAGAAGCACGCTGCTCGGACTCCGTCACCATCTCCACGTCACGACAACGCCAGCGACGTCGCGCCAGACGGTGGGGGCGATCGACACGCGCCGCGGCGTGACTGCTGGACCCGGCGACGCACGATTGAGCAAGGCGTCCACACCGAGGCCGACCGCGGCGCCGATCGCGCCGAAAACCAGCGCCCCTCGCGCGTACTGGCTGAACACGAGGTCCGAATCGCGAACCGCGTGTGTAAAGGCGACACCTATCCCGGCGCCCACAACCCCGCCAATCACCGCGCCGTTCAGCAGAGAATCACGAGCTTGCGCATGGGCCTGACCCTGGCCGACAGCCAACCCAGCAAAGACAACACACGCCAACACGAAACAATGTGCGCCTGACGGTAGAGCGGTCATCGTGAGCGTTTTGGACATGGCAAAGCACTCCAACCGTGCGTTTGTTTTTTAACCGTGCAACTGCCATCCCAACCGCTCCAGATCCTCGCGTTTCTCGAGCGCGCGCTGCATCAATTTATTGTCTCGTGCGGCAAAAAACTGGCTCCAACGGAGCACTCCATCCGCGACAAACCGCAGCTCGTACCCGAAAGGCACTTTGCGGACTCGGGCCTCAGCAATGCGATCGCCCTTCCGAAGACGCCAAACGACGTCCTCAGCCGGTGCATCCTGCGTGAGTGGTGTGACGCCGACCTCGGCGTCTTTGATTCTAGACATGGTGGTTTCAAGAAGCGGGCCCCCGAAATACGGTCCTCATTTCCTCAATCACTGCGATTGGGCAGGCGAGCCGCACAACTCCTGCGCGGTTCGCTCCGATCTTTCTGCCGGACGAGGCCTCGGCGGGCGGCTATGTATCACGCGCGCCAGGGACCGTTGCGTCGCGCCCAACAACAGTAACAATGGGATTCGGGGATACGGGGGAGCATTGCCTCGGACGTAGCAGCAAAACGCTTGCCTGGAACTCACGGAACTCGTCTCAGCTCATTTATCGCGGCCTTCCAGCGGCACGGCGTACCGTTGGATACCAATGTAGATGGCGAGACCTCCGATCGGGCTCGCGATCGACCACGGCTGCGGCAAAAGCGTGGCACCGATAATCCCGAGCGCAATCGGAATCGCCTTCAGCACAGCTGCCCAAGGCACTCCGACCTCCCTGCCGCACGATGCGCACGGCACCGCACCCTGTCCATCCCCGAAGATCGTGAAGCCGAGGGACGCTCACAGACCGTCGAAGCTTCTGATCAGGGCGTAGCCGTGGCCGTCCGGGGTTGGCTGGTTACCTGGCCTGATGCAAAGCCTCGTCTGCATTCCGGCCCTCCGCGCCGCATCGAGCTCGCGCACGACGTCCGACACAAACACAATCGATCCCTCGGTGACCGCCATTGTCGCCGCGATGCGACGATAGCTGTCCGGGTCGGTCTTCGCGCCAGCCGTCGTGTCGAAGTGCCACCGAAGAAACCGCGTGAGATCTCCGGCCGACGAATGTCGAAACAGCAGCTCCTGTGCGAGCACGCTTCCCGATGAGAAGATGCCGATCGGCAGATGCTGCGCGTGCCAGCGCTCGAGGGCAGGTGGGACGTCCGAAAAGACCTCGCCGACCAGCTCACCGCAACTGTAGCCCTCTTCCCAAATCCTCCCCTGCAGGTCCTTCAAGGCCGTCGACTTGCGATCCCGGTCCATCAGCCACTCACTGTAGGCGGCAACCGCGGCGAGGCGGGCGGCGGGAGGCGCATCGACCCACGGCGGCACCGCCTGGCTTGCCGCTCGATCAGCAGCGTGCTCGTCACGAAATCGATTGCACAAGGAATCGTACTCGGGCGAGGACGCGTGCTGCTCGAGATGACGGCGCAGGTTCAGCCGCGCGTACCGAAACAGCACCTCATGGACGAAGGCGATGGGGGTGGTCGTGCCTTCGATATCCAGGAGAATCGCCTGGAGCCTGACTGACGACTCCCCCGCGCTCACACGCCGGGCGACGACAGGTACGATGGGCCGAAACAGACAGGTTGGAACTGCTGGTCGATGCCGGTGTCGGTGTATCGCGGCGTCCAGCCCGATTGATCCTGGAACAAACGGATCGCTCGAATCCGGCGATCGGCACAAAGATCGAACCAGTGATGCGTCCCGCGAGGCACTCTGATGAGATCCCCAGCCTCCACCTCGATCGCGAACACTTGGCCGCCGGGCGGATGAACGTGAAACAGCCCGCGACCCTCGACGATGAAACGCACTTCGTCTTCGTCGTGCCAGTGCTCTCGGCTGAACTTGGCGAGCATTGTTTCGAGATTCGGCGTGTCAGGACGCACGTCGATTACATCGGCGGTGCGGTATCCGCCACGTGCCTTCCAGGTCTCGATCTCAGGAGCATACGCCGCAAGCAACGTCTCGGACGTGGCCTTGTCGTCCACCGCGCGGTCCGATGGCCATTGCTCGTAGTCGATGCCATAGGTCGCGAGAAACGTCTTCACTGCCGGCGTCTCGCTGAGGACCTTGTTCTCCACCGGGATCTTGACAACCGCCATGATGTTCTCCTCGGAGGGCGGGACTGCAGTCCCGCCGATTCCGGCGCAGCTAAAGCCGCGCCCTCCAGACGACTGCTTCGAGCAGGAACTCGACAATTTCGACGTGGCGCACGGCCTGTGGCAGCGTCGCACCCCAAGTGTACATCCCGTGGCGTCGAAGAAGGAATGCATGCGCCTCCGGATGAGCCTCGAGAGCCTTGCGCACCTCACCCGCGAGCCGCGTCATGTCCTGGTCGTTCTCGAGAATGGGAATCCACTCTTTATGCTCGTGCGTCGTCACGCCTTCCAGGCCCTTGAGCATCTCGTATCCTTCGATCGCGAGACCGCCCATCGTGGCATGCCGATCCGAGAGCAATGTGCTCCACATCGAGTGGGTATGGAGCACAGCGCCCGCGCCGCGAATCTGGGCGAGCTCGACATGGAGGCGAGCTTCCGCCGAGGGCTTGCCTGAGTGACCTGACACGACCGCGGCGTCATGATCGATTTCAAGAATCTGCTCCGCCGTGAGATCCCCTTTTGCACTGCCACTCGCCGTGATGGCCAGCCGAAGCGGATCGCGACTGAGTACCGCACTGAAGTTTCCGCTCGTGCCGAGCACCCAGCCGCGCGTGTCGAAACGTCGGCCGATCGCGATCAGTTGATCCGAGATGTCCTGCGGCGCTGATGGCATTGCCGTCTGATCGTTGTGAGGTCGGAACGAGAGATCATCGGACGACGAAGCGTATTTCGTGCAGGAGAGCGCCGTCCGCAGCCCTGAGCTCGACCCGCCAGTCGCCCCCAGCCTGCGCGTTCACGTTGTTACGACTATACGTGCGGTAACCGTTGCGTGGGTTGGCACGAATCCGGAGATCCACGGCCTGTACCAAAGCGGCGCCACGATACCAACGGTGTTGGACAGTGGTGTCGTTCGCAGCCTTCAGCCTGGTGAAAAAGAACAGCGAACCCGGATCGACCGGACCGCTCACGGGATCGCAGCGCCAATCGCCGCCGCGTGCCAGGTCCTTGCACAGCTGCGCGTCGGCGACCTCTGGCGTCACCAGCGGAGGTCGCGCCACCTTACCGACGGCTTTGGCCGGGGGCACCTCGGGTGCGGGGGTGCGGGCAGGGGTGCGGGCGGCGGTAGGCGCGCCGGTGGGCGCCGGGGTTGGTGCGGCAGTGGGGGCGGCCTTGGGCGGCACGGGAGGCGCCGGAATTGACGCGACGGGAGAAGGCTTGGGCGATGGCGTCGGAGTCTGTGGTACCGATGCTGGCGCGCTCGCTCGTGGCGAGCTATCCGGGGCGTCCGCTCTGAACCACACGTACGCTGACACAATTATCACAAGCACGAGAGCGTAAGCGCCGAGAAAACCGATTGGGGATGGACGCACAGGCTTTTCTCCGGACAGATCTGAGTCGGCGTGCGCGGCGCGCTCCTCCGGCAGGAGCGCCGGCGGTGCAACCGGCGGTTCCCACTCTGCAGCTTCAGGTGCCCGCGCCACCGGCACAGCGGTCGGGAGCTTTGGCAGCTCGATTGGCCTTCCGTGAGCTTCGCAGAAGTCGCGGAGATTCTTTTCACTGGTGGCCACGAAGGGGTGGTTCGGGTCGAGGACCTCTTTTGCGATGGCAGAGGCCTGTCGATAGAACTGCTCAGCGTCGGCCATCTTGCCGGTGATTTCGCACACGACACCCAGGTTGTTCAAAGTGTTCGCGAGATCTGGATGGCGCGGGCCGAGACTCGCCTCTTGCATAAGGTGGGCTTCCCGCAACAATTGCTCGGCTGCAGCGTGGTTGCCGGCGGCGGCGGCCTGTTCGGCCGCGTCAAGAACAGACCGAAGTTCGCGCGTTTCTGGCATGACGGACGCAAGCTGAGATCAACGGGCCAAGTGTAACCCGGCCTCGTTTGGTCGAGGACGCAGCTCGCCGCTTGAACCGAAGAGGTGCCTCGGCTTAGAACGGGCCGGACTCGTGCCGTCTTTCGATGGCCTTGAGAGCGGCATCGGCGAGGTCACAGCACACTTGACCGATGCGCTGCGGATTCTCGCCGCCCGCCTGGGTCGCTGCCGCGAGTACGCCAGTGAGCGCGGCCGTGTAGCACGAGATCCACAGCGCATCGCGCTCGTCGTCTCCGAGCGGCCTGGTCATTGCCTTCTTGGGCGCCTTTTTCGTGGTTGTGTTGTCTTCTGACATTTACTCTTCCTGAGGCGCCTGGAGAGTGAGGTGCCGTATTGGCAAGTTTACAAATAGAGACGCAGAGGTGCCAGGGCGTGGCGATTGTGCAAGGGGATATGGCGGTCTGGCAGCGGCAAGACCCTATCGCGGGGTCATGTGCTCACGCTGGCGATCGTTGGGCGGAGTGTCCGCTTGTTCCTCACAGCACGGCTCTGCACACCCTGTCGCTATCAGGAATCTGGCCGTAGAGTCCTTGATCTCGTACTCACGATCAATTTGGAGTTGTGCGATGGAAAAGCCATCGATCACTGCCGGACAAGCCCGCGTCACACGAATACGCATGCGGCTGCGATAGCAAAGCTTGGGCCGCCGCCAGTTTTGTAACTTCCGCATCCGTAGCGCGGGATTTCCATCTTGGCGGAAGCTACGGCGGACCTCCGGAGCCTTGGCCAAGGCTGGTCAGGCCCTCGATTTGTTAGGGATCCCGGGCTGTGGCGTTTACCTCTATGCGGCTTATTCCGCTGAGGAAGCGATGTTTCACCAACAGCTCCAGACTGTTCGTCCGATCGTCACGAGCCTCCTGATCGTCGTGGCAATCAGCGTCGGCTGTGCCGCGAGGTCTATGACGCGATTATCACAATCCCAACGTCAATCCGAATCCTCGAAGCCTTCCACGCGCGCTCCAGCACCCTTTATTACTGCTATCACCCCGCCATTGGGCTCGACGTCCGGCTACACGCCAGTGAGAATCAGCGGCACGGGATTCCAATCCGGCGCGACCGTCGCGCTCGATGGCGCGACGTTACAAGGAAGATTTGAAAACCGATCCAACGGCGTGTTGTATCTGCAAACCCCGGCGCACACCGCTGGAATCGTGGACGTCCTCGTGACCAACCCAGACGGCCAGACCCACCGGCTCACCGGGGGTTATACATACGCTCTACCTCAATCCTTCGATTTCAACGGAAGCTGGTCCGGCTTTGGCACGGACGGCCATCACGTTCCTGTCCGGTTCACGATCAAGAACAACCTTGTTGTCGGTCTCTCGTGCGACCAGTTGACGACCTTGACGTTTTCACCGCGTCCCGCGGTGATCCACGGCGAGTTCTCATTCTCCAAGGACAACGGGATTGTTGTGACTGGCAGAATCGTCTCAGCGTCTGCCGCTGTTGGAACAATCAGTCTTCCTTCGTGTCCCACCCGGTGGAGCGCCGCGCGACAATAGCCACCGATCCCCTCAGAGACGGCGACACCGTGTAAGCTTCGCTCCACAGCTTGACTTCAACGATGGAGGAGTCCGTGATGAGAAGCATCCGCCGCCTTCTTGGCCCCGCCCTGCTCGTGGCAGGTGTGATTGCCTTGGTTTCCACTACTACTACCGGAGCCCAAAAAGGACGAAGAGCAAAGCACTCCAGGCCAGACGTTGCTGCTACCGCCCGCAGGGCGGGACCAAAGAAAGTCACCGAGCGGCAACGCGAGAACGTCCAGGCGCGCATCGACCTCGCCATGGGCATCGTGAATCGCTTCGCTGCCGAAGCCAAGGCGCGCGGTCTGTCCGAGGGGTGGCGTCAACCAGTCCTCGAGACCCTTCTGCCCCTCTCCGTCCGCGCGCTGGAGCGCGTCTCGCAGCAAGCGGTCAGCCTGCAGTCGCTCGCCGCCAGTACGGCCGAAGCTGTGGCAGCGGACGACTCTAACGTGTTTGGGGACGAAAACGCAGATCTCGTCTACACGCCTATCACCCCCTGCCGGTTCATCGACACGAGGTTCTACGTGGACGGTGCCATCAACGGCATACGTCCTTTCGATTTGGATCTGACCGGTGCGTCGTACGGCAGCAGCGGCGCGTGCAATCCGACCGCACTGTTGGGAGCCAACGGTGATTCCGTGGGCGCGATTGCAGCGAACCTGACGATCGTGTCACCAGTCAATGCGCCGGGGTTTCTCGCCGTCAAGCCCACGGGGGCAGCCGCTGTCTCGAGCCTGCTCAACTGGTACGAGTCGGGCCCGAACGTTCAAGTGGCCAACGCGGGGATCTTCCAGACCGCCGATGGCGTCTCAAACTTCGTCATCCAGACGTCCGGGTCAACGCACGTGATCATGGACATTCTTGGCGCCTTCATCGAGCCTGAAGCGACGGCGCTGCAGAGGACTGTGCTGGAGAACACCGTGGACATCCCCAACGGGGATTCCGGATCCAGCTCGAGCCCGCCCTGTCCCGCCGGGTATGCCTTGACGGGCGGAGGGTGCGGCACGGGTGACATCGGTCACCAGCTCGAAAACAGTGAGCCGTTCGATGACGAGTGGTTCTGCTACGGCAACAACAAGAGCGGTCTCGAGTCCACGCTGACGGCCTTCGCGATCTGCTCGCGAGTACCAGGGCGGTAGGTTCTACGGCTGTGACACGGCCAGCAGAAACGAATCCACCACCTCGGCCGCCGTGAAATGGCAGGGCTCCTTCCCCGAAGCCACCGACCAGGGGATGATTGGCCGCGGGCGGATCCCTTCGGGAGACGGCATCGTCCTTGCTGTTTCGTGGACAAGGGAGAAGTCACAATGCCTGCAGGGAAACGCGCGACCATTCGCTACGCGGTCGTCGGGCTTGGACACATTGCGCAAGTCGCGGTGCTGCCGGCGTTCGCTCACGCCAAACGCAATTCGAGGGTGGTCGCACTCGTGAGCGACGACCCCGGCAAGCGTAAGGCGCTCTGCAAAAAATATCGGATCGCCAACAGTTATTCCTACGACGAGTTCGACTCGTGCCTCGAGCAGGTGGACGCCGTCTACATCGCGCTGCCAAACTCGCTGCACGCCGAGTACACCATTCGCGCAGCGAATGCCGGCGTGCATGTGCTTTGCGAGAAACCAATGGCGGTTACAACCGACGAGTGCCAGAAGATGATTGATGCCTGTCAGACGAACAACGTCAAGCTGATGATCGCTTACCGTTTGCACTTCGAAGAAATCAACCTGAAAGCCGTCGATCTCGTTCGCCACGGCCGGATCGGAAAGCCGAAGTTCTTCAACTCGTCGTTCGCCATGACTGTGCGGGACAACAATGTCCGAACCAAGAAGGACATGGGTGGTGGCACGTTGTACGACATCGGCGTGTACTGCATCAACGCCGCACGCTACCTCTTTCGTGCCGAACCGAAGGAAGTGATGGCCATCTCAGTCAATAGCGGCACCGCGAAACTCGCTGACATAGACGAATCGACGGGCGCCCTTCTGCGGTTCGACGGCGAGCGCGTCGCCGCCTTCGTGACGAGCTTCAATGCGGCCGATGTCGCGTCGTATCGAATTGTGGGAACCAAAGGACAGCTCCATGTCGATCCGGCGTATGAGTACGCTGAAGGCCTCGCGTACGAGTTGACCGTGAACGGACGGACGACGCGGAAGCGCATCGGAAAACGTGATCAGTTTGCACCGGAGCTCTTGTATTTCTCTGACTGTGTCCTGAAGAATCGCGAACCCGAGCCATCCGGGGAAGGGGGCCTTCAGGATGTGCGCATCGTGCAGGCGCTCTATGAGTCGGCTGAAACGGGCAAAGCCGTGAGCATTCCTCCGTTTGAACCATCAAAGAGGCCGACGGGACGGCAACGAATCTCCAAGCCCGGGGTGCAGAAACCGGATCTCGTCAATGCTCGCAGCGCGAGCGAAGATTAAGACCAAGTTACAAGCCACAACCCATTTGGTTCGCGAGAAACCACAGCACAATCAACGAGAACGGCACTCCAAGTAGCCACGCAATTCCGTACTTCACATCTCCCCCTCTCGGAAGAACGATGTTCCGCAAGAAGCAATGGAGATGCCAGCGAACAGCGCAGCTTCAACGTGGCCAGGCGACCTACCGAGCGCTCACGCGCACGATTTGCCAGGTTTCGCCCGAGCGGGCAAACTCGATCGTCCACACATGACGCTCGAGCTTCGGCGTCGTGTCTCCGATACGCCGGGCATAACGCAACTCTCCCGGACAGTGCGCCGTTGCATGACTCTCGGTAATGACGAAGCTGCACACATCGAACTCGAGGTCTTGATGCCGAAGAAGTGAAAAGGCCCTAGCAAGGGCGCGGGAATCGACCGAGTTCCAAATCTGAGCCGCCGCGCGAGCATCAAGACGGTCGTAGGCTTGCTCATAGCGGTCGAGCATTTCATCGAGCACGACGGATTCTTTGACGAAGGTCCCTGAGGGAGGAACAGCGTGCTCGAGCTCTGGCGTTGCCGGTTTGTCTCGGTTGCTGGAGACCGATGGTGGTTCAGGGATCGTCGAGATAATTGGCGAGCTCTTGACTTCATCAGTAGACGGCACTGGTACGACGGTGCCAACAACCGACGTTGGATCAATCGGAGCGCGCGCGGGCTTCTTCAGTGGGACGGCCGGGGCTATTGCCTGCGGCCGGCCGGCTGCTGGCCGCGTGAGCGGAGCGATTGTCGGCACGTCGCTCACAGTGGGTTGCGGTCGTGAGTCAGTGACGGGAGCGGCCGTCTCGGACCACTGCGGTTGTGCCCCGATGAGTGGCGCGGTTCCCTCCTTGGAAGGGATCGAGGAACGCGTTATGAATACGACGGCAAGCACGACACATGTCAAGACGCACGCGATGGCAACACGCTTCAAGGTGGAGTTCGTGCTCGCCATCGATATGGTCTACTTCTGCAAGGCTCAGAATTCACGCGCATAGTCGAGAGCGATTGACGGAGTAAAACGAGCGCGCAGACCAGTGTCAGTGAGCCGTGCCAGCACGCTGGCATTCACGAGCCAGCTCCCCCGGATGTTGAACTTCGCTCCGGTCACCACGTACGCGCTGTGCAGACCACGCTCGGCAGGGAGCCAACGCATCGTCTCGACGCCCTCCACAACGGGATGCGGCTGGTAGACGTCCGCTACGCGCGTGAGGCCGCTCAGTCGGCGACCCATCAGCTCGCCGACCAGGCTGAGTCTCGGAGTCGCAGCAAACGTGAATGCGCCTGCCCAGAACGCTTCGCGGGATACTCCACCAAGGCCGAAACCTCCGTTCACGTCCGCCGCAATCCGTCCCGTGTCCCATGACCCGATACCAAGCAGGCGCCAAGTCGTCTTTCCTGTGCCAAGCAGATCTTCTTCGCGGCCAGTGGGAAGACGCAGATCGCTGCCAATGGCCACGCCGGTTTCGGAACGACCGGCCAGCCAGTACCGCGCATTGACGGTGATATCGCCAAACCCGCTTGCCGAACCAGACTGGGACGATTGGAGAGACGACACTCCGTGGAACGTGTTGATCCGCTCCCCCGAAAAGCGCAGAGTCGTGATGGGAGCGACCACGCCGACATCCAACCGATCGTTCACGCCGTAGCTCGCGAATGCCGTAACTGTTTTGACGTCGAGCCTGAGAGACAACGTATCGACACTAAAGGGTTGCAGCTGGTTCACAAACCGAGCAGTGTTAGTGGGGAACGTGCCAGAGGTCAGGTCTGCGCCTTGCAGGGTTTCGAAACTCGCAAACTGGTAGCCAAGGCCGACGGATAACTGCCCGGTGCCGTTGCGCATGGCCCGTTCGGTGAAGAACGGCCCGAAACTATCGGTTGCGCGTTCGGCGGTGCCCAGGGTTGGGCTGAAGCGATATACAAATCCGCCAGAAGAGGAAGCGACCGGAATGCTGGTCAACTCGACTTGGAACAATCCCGCGACTGTGCCGAAGGTCGCGTCGGCGGCTACCTGATCGCGAACATAGCCCGGCGGCGGTGGGGTCTGTTCGGTCAGGAGCCTGCCGAGACCCAAGGCAATTGATTGCGCCTGCGTTGTGGTCGGCAGACCAACGAGGCACGACAGAGCCATGAGAATCGTGGCCACCCGGCGTCGCAGCATGTTCAGCCTCATTTCACACCTTCGCAACCGCGTTGTGATTGCAACTGGCGGACGGCTCCGCCCAGCCTGCGCACTCAAATGTTACGGGCAGCTCAGCAAACCGCGCGCCGTTTCAAAAATGTCGCTTGGTGCGAGAAATCGCCCGCCAACGACCTGACACGACTGGGCAAGAGTGGACGGAGCGGAGGAAGTCAACCGCAGGGGAGACGTTTTTCAACCGGTCTTAGGCGATGGACCGGCGTCACTCCATGCCTTGGAACTGCTCAAAACTCTGACCGCTGGCGAGAAACACCAGCGACCCGACGAGAAGCGCAACGTTCGCCGTGATTGCCACAGTAACGATCGTCCATCCCACGGCGCGCTTCGTGTGGAACTGGTAGGCAATATTCAGCGCCGCGGGTGCAGCCAACGGAAAATTGTGAACACCAAGGCCGAGGAGACAGATGCCGAGCCAGGCATTGAGCGCAACCATCCTGTTCCTGTATCGGTCCTCTTCCACGACGTATCGCGCCACGCGAAAGGCCAGCCACCAAGCCGGAATGGCAAGCACGAGCCCGAGCGGATACAGAAGCTGCCACGACCCTTGCAGTGTGCCCTGACCGATCTTGATCGTGACAGCCAGCAGATGCCCAAAGGCCATCGTGCCCATCAGGCAGCCATAGAACAGGTTCATCGCCAGCAGGATTTCGGACCGATCAGACACGAGCGTTCGCCGGTGGCGGAGCGACACCACAACGATGACAACAATGGACAACACCATCGAGGCGAAGATCCAGTTGCCCTCGTCCAGCACGAGTTCGACAATCGCCTGCACCATCGGCCGTGCCTCCATTTACTTCCGAAAGCAGGGCTCAGTGGACGATGTGCCCCTGAGGCAGATCATCCTCGAATTCCAGATGAGGAAGATCCAGCGCCCGCACGGCCTCGATGGCGGCGCCGAGCGCCTCGTCAGCGTCCCGGCCGAGCCCTTTATCTCGCAGAGTTTTTCTGGTGGCCCGAAGAGTCCGAAGGACCTGCGCCCTGTCGAATCGTTGGCCGACGCAATGCTCGCAGAAGCTCACGGTTCTTTGCCCTCACTCGAGAGGTTGTCGATCATCTATTGTAGGCGCTCCGCTTGACCGGCACTGAGGTCGCCCGCGGACGGAGATTGCGGTTACTCCGTCTTTTCGCCCGTGCCATACCGATCGGCCAGTATCTGCAGCAGGTCCGGCTCGTCCCGGTTGCCCCCCGGCCCCGGCCGGCGGCCCCGATCCTGCCCCGGCGTATCGACGATCTGTTTCAGCTCGCCAAAGTCCAACCAGACAAGGGCGCAGCGGTCGCACGTATCGAGGATCACGTTGCCGGGTCCAAAATACGGGTGCCTAGCCATCGGTTCCCGGCAGCCGGGGCAGGCGATCGACCGCTCCAGTTCTCGCCGATCGAGCGGCATCGGCGTCACCGGCGGCGTCGAGGCCCACGCCCGACGCCTCTCAACGATCTCGGCGAATTGCGCACGAGACAGAAGCACGCCTCGGCAGCGCTCGCAGTATTGCACTTCATGGCCGTCGTCCATTTCCGCGGCTGCGAGTGTTTGCTTGCAGACTCCGCACTGGTCGCCACTACCGTCGCGCTGGAGAACACGCACGCCTTCGTCGACGATTTCCGGGAAATGAAAGGAGCCGCAGTGGCGGCAGAAGAAGTATCGCCGCCGACCGATCAGGTCCATGGCTGCTCCGCAATTTCGGCAGTTCATGATCAGGGATCGAGCCGCGCAGATGCCGTGCGGCACTGGCGGTACCTTGTCGCAAGTCCAGCGTTCAGTCTCATGGCTTCCTCACTCTCTTGTACCCGAGAGCGCCGTAAGATTCATCGTGCACGTCCACTATGATCCCCCCAACGTGCCACATCTTGTCATCACCGCAACCGCGCCCATTCGAATTTGCGACAACGGCGGTTGGACCGACACTTGGGCGGCCCGGCGTGGCAAGGTGTTCAACGTCGCCGTCCGGCCTCTCGTTACCGTGCGGATTGAAGCGTTTCCTCCGGGCGCTCGCGACGCGCGGGTGATTCTGAACGTTGAAAACTACGGGATCCGCTACGCGCCATCGCTCGACGATGAGATTCGGGGTCCGCATCCGTTGCTCGAGGCCGCACTCCAATCAATGCCTCCACCAAGGCATCACGACATCGAGGTGTCGATTCGTTCCGACGCGCCTGCCGGCGCGTCGACCGGCACCTCCGCAGCGGTGGTCGTGGCTCTGCTTGGCGCGCTGGATCGACTGGGCAGCGGCAAACGCGCGCCGGTGGACATCGCGAACCAGGCGCATGCCGTCGAAACGAAACGACTCGGGTGGCAAAGCGGGGTGCAAGATCAGCTCTGTGCCGCCCTCGGCGGCGTCAACTTCATCGAGATCAACGAGTATCCACACGCGGTTGTGACTCGCCTCGATTTGCCGCGCCAGACGCGCGAAGAATTGGAGCGTCGACTCCTCCTTCTATACCTCGGACAACCGCATAGCTCATCAAGGGTTCACGAAACGGTCATGCGGGATCTGGAACGCCTGGGGCCGGATTGCGCGCCACTCAACGCCTTGCGCGCAGCGGCCGAACAGGCGCGCGACGCGACACTGGCGGGCAACTTCGACGCGCTGGGACACGCGATGCGAGAGAACACCAACGCACAGGCGGCGCTGCACGCTGAGCTCGTTCAGCGCGATGCAAGGCGCGTGATCGAGATCGCAAGGGCGCATGGCGTGCTGGGATGGAAGGTGAATGGCGCCGGGGGCGCTGGCGGCTCGGTGACTCTGCTGTGCAGTGAGCGGCCGGATGAAAGGCAAGCCACGATCGCCGCCGTCCAACAGGAGATCCCGTCATGCCGCATGATTCCGATCGCTCTCAGCGCTGACGGTTTGCGTGTCTGGTAAGCCTGAAATCCGGGTCGCCGGTCGCCGGTTTCCGGTCGCCAGTCTCCGGTCGCCCCGGTCTGCGGTCGCCGGCCGCCGCCCCAATCGCCGGTGACCGTGCTGGCCCTTGATTTATCCAGCTGAGCAGTGCAGAATATCCGTATTCCCCCGGAGCGACTGCGTATGCCTGGTCCGAGAGCGGGCGACGTGTTGATCCGAGTCCAGACCAACACGACGCCTACGAGCTACTTGCTCTTCGAGGCTGAAACGCATCGCGCCATCGGTGGACCTTTCCAATCGATGGCCGAAGCTGCCATTGCTGCCTCGAAATGTGTCGGCGCAATGGGCTCGGTGTGGCAGGAGAACGTCGATCAGCGTGGACGGCCCATCGGCCCCCCGCTGAAGTTCCCCATCAATCGCACCTAGTTGTTACTTCCGCCGGGCGAGTCACGGTTGCAGTCTGCCGGGCTCATGGCACGACTGACAGGCGAGCCTCGCTTCCTACGCGTCACGCTTTCGCGCGCCTTCAACCACGTGTCAGCTCGCGGGCTCTCTCAACCACCTCACGATGATGTTGTGCAGGCACTTGCGGTGCGAAGTACGCGAGTGTGCCATCAGACGTCGAGCAAGGTTCCGCGCGGTCACTGGTAGAATCCGTCCCATGCCGACGAGCGGCCCCAGCTTTCTGCGAAAGAATGCGTTTCTCGTCGCGGCCGTGGCGTTACCTGTCGCGGTGGTCGCTTTGTTCCTGGCATTTTCCGTTGTACCGCGATGGCTCGTGCCTCCACCCACCTACGATCTGCTATTCCGCGCTGGTGGACCCTACGATCAGGTCAGGCCGCGCATCGCCGTCGATTTCAAAGTGCGCGACGGACGAGTAGAGGCAGTCGTGCAGGCTCTCCCCGCCAACAGTTACCCACAGATATCGTCACTGTTCCTCTTCGATCACCAGACGGCGGAGGTTCGCGAAATTCCGTTCGATCTCCCAACTGGCTTGTCTGAAGAAGACCCGCCCAGGACCATCACCATCGACGCACTCGCCGGCAGGCACGTGCTCGCGCAGGCCAAGGCGCCCGATGGCTACGAACTCGACACACGCAGCACGCGTGGTCCCGGCCTCATCGGCGATCTGTTCGGGATGAACGGTTACCAACAGTTTGCTTCATTGGTCAAGAGTGGACGCTCGGTGCGCATCCCTCTACCCTCTCCCCATCGCTATCACATGCCGATTTATACCGTCGGCTGGCTCGTGGATGAGGGACAGCGCTGACATGGAAGACCGCGCACGCGCGCTCGAGACGATCGCAACACTCGTGCGACAGCACGGGCTGACGTCGACCGAGATTGCCGCCGCGCTCGGAGAAAGTGCCGTCACCGCGCCCGAGAATCGCTGGCGGGGCGTGATGGTACGAGTGCTCGGCGTGCTCGGCGCCACGTTTGTCTTCGCTGGCATTGGCGTGTTCATCGCTCTCCAATGGGATCAGATGAATTCCGCCGCGCGCCTGATCGTGACGCTGGGATCCGGAGTCACCGCCCTGGCCCTCGCCGTGCTGGCCAATCAAGACGTGCGATTCGAACGAGCGACCACGCCGTTGTTTCTCATGGCGGCCGTCCTGGAGCCGACGGGTATGCTCGTCGGCTTCGAAGAATTTGGGTCGGGCGGAGACTGGCGCTGGGCCAGCCTCATCACGACTGGAGCGATGGCGCTGCAGTTCGGGGGGACGTTCGCCTCGATCCGCCGCTCGACCTTGCTGCTCATTGCCATTTTGTTTGGCCTGCTGTTCTGGTGGACGGCATTCGACCTTCTCGAGCTGGACGACACGGTCGTGGCTTTGATCCTTGGCGGGAGCCTCCTGCTCACGGCTGTGGGTGTGACGCGGCTCGGACACCGCGACATCACACCGGTGTTGTACTTCTTCGGCGCGGTCGCATTTTTGTACGGCTTCTTCGAGGTCGTGGAAGAAACGCCGTTAGAGATCCTCTTTCTCGCCGTTTCCTCGGGTTTCGTGTATCTCAGCGTTGTGCTGCACAGCCGCACGCTGCTGGCTGTTGCGACGCTCGCGATCCTGGCCTATACGGGCTATTTCACCGGCCAGCACTTTGCGGATTCCGTGGGCTGGCCCATCGCGCTCATCGCGTTCGGGATATTCATGATCGGACTCAGCGCGCTGGCGCTTCGGATCGATCGTGACTATGTTCGTGGTCCGAGTTACTCGTAATGTCTGAACCATTTGCCGGAAGGCCTCGCGTTCCGCTCGCCACGCTTCCAACGCCACTCACCGTGGCAGCGCGGCTTCGCGACGCGCTCGGCGGGCCCAGCCGCTGCCCCAAGATCCTGATCAAGCGCGACGACCTCACGGGACTCGCGCTGGGCGGGAACAAGGCCCGCAAGCTCGAATTTCTCATCGGCGACGCCATCGATCAGCGCGCGAAGGTGGTCATCACGACCGGCGCCGTGCAGTCCAATCACGCGCGCATGACGGCGGCGGCTGCTTGCGCAGCAGGATTGCGCACGGAGCTCGTTCTCACCTCCGCCGACCAGAATCCTCCCGCGCAAGGGAACCTGCTGCTCGATCACCTTTTCGGCGCCACGATTCACTACGTTCCGCCTCCTGCAGATCCGATGCTGGCAACCAGCGATGAGGAAGCCGCAAAAGTCGCCGAGGTCGAAGCGTCGGCGCGCGCGCGCGGGGAACGCCCGTATCTCATCCCAGTCGGCGGTTCGAGTGGCGTTGGTGTTCTCGGATATTTGTCGGGAAGCGCCGAAATCGTGACCCAGCTGCGCGAGCAGCACGAGTCGCCCGTGCGGCTGTACTACGCCAGCGGCTCGCGCGGGACTCAGGCGGGCCTCACGCTCGGCGCCAAGTGGTGCAATGCTCCTTATCAGGTGTACGGCGTAGCAGTGAGCGGGGGCGAACCGTGGAAGCGGGAACGCGCGTTGAGGATTGCCAACGATGCCGCAACCCTTGCGGGCATCGCGACGAGAATCGTCGATGAAGACCTCTTCACCGATCAGGGCTATATCGGCGAGGGCTACGGTATTCCGACTCCCGAATGCATCGAGGCGCTCAACCTCGTCGCAAGGTCCGAAGCCATCTTGCTCGATCCGGTCTACACGGCCAAGGCGATGGCTTGCCTCATCCGCCACGTCCGCACGCGCGAGCTCGATCCGGCCTCAACCGTTGTGTTTCTCCACACCGGCGGTGTGCCCGCCTTGTTCGCTCATTCCGAAGCGCTCGTGGCCTCCGGCGGGCACGGCGCGTTGCTGTAGCCCGAACGGAACGCGCTCACCGTTCCTGCCTCCGGCTCGAAACGATGGCGCCAGACACATGCGGTATCGTTGGCCAGTAGGTGAATGGAAATCGAGGGTGACTCGGACACGGTCTCGACGTAATGAATATCGTCCAGCGGCGGCAAGAGTGCGTAAAACTCGCCTGTACGAAGCCTCTGACGCTGCTTGACTTCGAGCCGAGCTCGTCCCTCCTCCGCGCCGTCGTCCAGGCGACGATAGATCGTTTCATCCTGTTGGCCACGGTAGATCCCGACGAGCCCCCATGCCAGATGATCGTGAACCGGCGTACGAGATCCTGCGGGGACCACGAGCGCGAACAGACAGAGCGATCCATCCTCGGCACGGTACAGCGCGTACTGTCCGATGCCTCCCCCCATGCGGCTCGTGAAGTCCGGGCGTGCGTACTCGTCCGGCAGCCAGCCGTCAGCCGCGAGCAGCTTCGCGAAAACGGGCCGCAGCTGCTCGAGGCGCGTGCGGTCGTCCGCGACGGTTTCCATGAGGTGTTGGGTCTGGTCGATGACGCTCCGGATCTCCGGTGTATCGACGATGAATCCGAAGTGGTGATCAGTGCCGTTCGAAAAGTCACACACAGCCGTCCCTCCTGTTCGTCACTTGAGCTCGGCCCACACTTCTCGTCGAATCAGATCGCGAAGGCCGGCAGACCGTGCCGAATTGGCCTTTCGTTGCGCTTCGTCAGGTACGACGCGAAGAGTAGCAGCATCAAGTCCCGGACCCAGTTGCGCGACGGCAGACATGTCCTTGAGACGGAAGATCCGGAGGTGCGTCCAGTCGGGAGCTGGAGTGTCCGGTGAGGTGACCGGCGTGACCGTGCGAACTTCCTCGAAAACGCCGGCGCGGCGCGCATCCTCGTCGATCGGTTCCGCGACCTTGAGGATGTAATCGTTGTATTCCTGAATTCGATCTGGCCGCGCACGCCAGTAGTAGGCGACAAAGGCGGCCCCGCCCGTGCGAACCGTTGTTTGCGCGCTAGCGGGCTTCATGCCAGCATCCGTCACTGAGTCAAGGCTCAGCAGAACTAATGTTGTGAGCAAAAGTCTCCGTATTGTTTGCACGGTGCCGTCTCCTTGACGCGCAGATCGCGACTCAACCCAACGGGCCTTTCCAGTTCAGGCGGAGTATAAGCGAGGGGCCCTGTCGTCTGGGATCGACGCTGCTATACAAATCCTTCGGCAATCTGACCGCTGGCAGGCACTCGGGTTCGTCGTGGTCAAACGCCACGACTGATTCGGGATCAGGGTCAGCGCTCAGTGACCAGCGTGGCTCAGCAAAAACGAAGGGCGGGGCTACAAGCCCCGCCCTCGCTTTCTACCCCTGCCTGACCTGCCCTAACAGACCACGCACTTGTTGCTGTTTCTCGATCCCAGCTTCATCAACAGCGCAACGGTCTCGGGAATGGGCGAGAGGCGCTGCACGGGGCTGTTAGCCATGTCGGCGGTCGTCTGCCCGCTGCGCGCGACAGCCTTCGGGTCGGCGCCCTTCGAGACGAGATAGAGGATCATTTCGTTGTCGCCGCGTGCCGCCGCGTGATGGAGCGGCGTGTAGCCGTCGTTGTCGCGCGCGTTGACGTCGGCGCCCAACTCCTCGACAAGGTATTTGATTGCCGGCATCCAGCCGCCCGGGGCGTGACGATGGGCGTTGCCGGCAAAGCCTTCGCCGTACTCGACACCTGCGGCCGCGTGGATTGGAAACGCCCCTGGACCACCAGCGGGAACCGCGGGCGCGTCGTATCGCTCCTGATCGGCATCTGGCGTTGGCGCGACGGCGCCGCCCGCGCCGACATCACGTCCGACGAGATTGCTGGCCGGCGCTCCTTGGGCACCTGGCTGGCCAGGGCCGGGCTGTGGCCGAGCACCGCCGCCGCCCCCGCGACGAATCGCCTGGGCCGGGGCAACAGTTGGAATGTGCGGGTCCGCGCCGTATTTCACAAGCAGCTTCATTGCCTCGACGTCAACCGAGTACGCCGCGCGCCAGAACGGCGTGGAGCCAGAATTGTCGGCGAGTCCGCAATTCCGGTTCCCGCAGCCGGTGTAGACCATGTACCAGGGATGCGATTGAATGCGGCCATTCGGGTCGGCGCCAGCATCAAGCAGCGCGCGCATCAGATCCAGATAGGTTGCCTTCTGCAGCTCCATGTTCTGCGGTTGCGGAAAGCGCGTCCTCGGCTGCCACTGTGTGTTGACGGTGGCCCACAGCGGGGTCACGGCGTTGCCTTTCGATGCGATGTTCGGATCCGCGCCTTTCTCGATGAGCAGCATGGCGATGTCGAATTGTCCGTTGATGGCGGCCATCAGAAGAGGGGTTGATCCGTCCCCCGCGCTCGGCTGGTTCTTATCCGCGCCGCCGTCGAGAAGCGCCCGGCTCGTTTCGAGATACCCCTGACGGACCGCGTGGTGCAGCGCGGTGAGGCCGCCCTTGGCGCTGACAGGCGGATTGATTTCCTCGGGATTGAAGTTACGGTCCGTCGTGTCAGGACCAGTCGGGCGTGCCTCCGGAGGCGGGAGCTTGCCCGACAAGAGCAGCTCGCGCGCTGCCTGCACGGCCCCCTGGACCTGGCTGGCAGTTGCCTTTTGTCCCTTTGGCACCGTCGCCTCGAGAATCTTCTGCTGCAGTTGCCTGGCTGCCCGATCGAGCGCTGCTTGCTGTGCGAGGTCGATGGCTTTGGTCGAAATTTTGGGATCGGCGCCGCGCGTCAACAGAAGTTTGACCGCCTCGAGACGATCCTGCGACGCGGCAAAGATCAACGGCGTCTGACCCCATTCCGATTCGAGTGCGTTGACGTCGGCGCGGCTGTCGAGCAGCTTTGTGATGGTCTCCACACTGCCGGATGCGGCGGCAAGATGGAGCGGCGTGACGGCGCTCGGCGACGTCCGTGCGCCCACATCGGCTCTTGCCGCAATCAGAGCCGTCACGACTGTCGCGTTACCAGTGCGCGCGGCAATATGGAGCGGCGTGTACTGTCCGATTCGTGTGACGGCCGCGGGATTGGCGCCCGCGTAGATCAGGATGTTGGTCAGCTCGGCGTCGCCGCGTTCGGCCGCCCAGTGCAACGCGGTCATCCCGTCGCCCTGGGGCGAGTTGACATCCGCGCCGTCTTTCAACAACGCCTTCACGCCCTCACGATCGCCGCTGCGCGCCGCATCGGCGACGGGGGCCGTGACCATGGCGCCCACGGTGGCCGTCATCAACAACGCACCAAGCACGATCACGCTCAGACGTCTCATACGAAGTCTCCGGTATGAATCACGTACCTACTCCACGGTCCACGGAGATTACGCCGAGGCCGTGGATGCGGCTGCCGAGAGCGAGAATTCGCCCGTGCTGTCGCCGAAGGACTGAATGTCGTCGAGCCCAAGGTTGTGCATCAGGGTCAACATTACGTTGGCCATCGGTGTCGCGTCGGCCGCCTTCAGGTGCAGGTTGCCCTTCAGCATGCCGTCAGCGTGGCCAAAGAGCACCAGCGGGCAGCGCCGGTGATTGTGAATGTTGGCGTCGGCCATCGGCGACCCAAAGATCACCAACGTCTTGTCGAGCAGGCTCGACTCCCCATCCATTGTGGTCTTCATGCGCTCGAGGAAGTACGCGAGCTGGCTCGTACGGTACTTGCAGATCTTGTTGAACTCCAGGATCCGCTCTTCCCGATTGCCATGATGTGACGCCGGGTGGAACGGCTGATTCGATCCGCTCTCCGGGAACACACGGTTCTGCGCGTCCCGTCCGGTCTTGAACGACATCACGCGAGTCATGTCCGACTCGAGCGCGAGCACTTGAAGATCGAACAGCAGCTTGATGTGCTCGGAGTACGAATCGGGAACACCAGCCGGCGCGTCTGGCAGTTCGCGCGGCTCGCCACTCTGGTTGTGCGCTTCAACGGCCTTGATCCGGCGCTCGATCTCCTGCACGTTTTCGAGATACCGGTCGAGGCGGACGCGATCGCCCGCGCCCAGTTCTTTGCGCATGCTCGTAATCTCGCCGGAGATCCAGTCGAGGATGCCGCTGCGGCTCTCGCGGCGCGCCTTGCGATCGGCGGCCGTGGCCCCTGCGCCGAACAACATATCGAATGCGACGCGCGGGTCGCGAATCATCGGCAACGGCTCGTTCGGAGACGCCCAGCTGATCGAGTCGGTGTAGGCGCAGGAGTAGTTGTAAGTGCACCCGCCCGCCTGGTCCAGGTTTTCGATGCAGAACTGCATCGAGGGCAGCGGCGTGCTCTGCCCAAACCGCTTGGCGTACATCTGATCCAACGAGGTGCCGGCCCAGATGTCGGAGCCCTGTGTCTGCTTCGGGTGCGCCTGGGTCAGGAACACGGCGCTCGACCGGAAGTGGTCGCCACCAATCTCGGGGAGGGCAAACGCTTCGGCATTTCGAACGTCGGTGTTGCTGATGATCGTCATGGCGCTGCGGTACGCCTCGAGCGCGCTGAGCGGGTTGTCCGGCACGAGCGTGAAGTTCGGGCCCGTGTGCTCAGGCGCAAACAGGAACTTCGACGCCGCCCAGTTGTTGCAGCCGGCGAGGCCGTGGACTTCTTCGATGCAGACCAGGCGAGTGCGATCGGCGGCTCGAGCTTTCGCGAACACGCGGCCTGCGGGCACCATCGCGTCCAGGAAGGGCAATGCCACGGTGGCACCCACGCCGCGGAGGAACGTCCGGCGGGGCATGTGCTTTCCTGTGATGAAAGACATCGTCTTAGGTCTCCTCGACTCTGATCGGTTTAGTGCCGGCCGACGCCCTTGGCGTCGTCGGTGGTCAGTGCTGCTTCTACTCGCTTCATGCGGAACGGGTCGCTCTTGACGATTCCGAGGATGAACGCAGACATCTTGTAATTGTCGGCTTCAGCCTTTGTCGTGATCGCTCGAATGCTGGGTTGATCGAAGTACTCGATCCGGCGTCCCAGCGCATACGCCATCAGATTCTCAGTGAACGTTCGGATGAGCGGCGTGGGCCGCTTCATGAGCACGTCGACGAGCTCGGTCGCGGAGGAGATGGGCGTGCCGTCATAGAAGTCGCCCTTCGTGTCGAGCGGGCTGCCGTACTCGCGGGCGCGCCACTTCCCAGTCACGTCGAAATTATCCAGCGCCAGCCCGATCGGATCCATCATCCGGTGGCAGGAGTTACACGTCGGGTTGCTGCGGTGGATTTCCATCCGCTCCCGCGTGGTCAGCAGACGCCCCTCCTTCGCCTCTCCGGACGCTTCCAGGTCGGGGACGTCCGGCGGCGGCGGCGGTGGCGGCGTGCCCAGCAGCACTTCCATCACCCACTTGCCGCGCAGCACCGGAGAGGTGCGGTTGGCCATCGACGTCTGCACGAGCATGCTGCCCTGCCCGAGAATGCCGCGGCGTCGGTTGTCTGGATACGTGACGCGACGAAACTCCGACCCCGCCACGCCGCGAATACCGTAATGCCGCGCAAGGCGTTCGTTCAGAAAGGTGAAGTCCGCGCGATAGAGATCGAGCACGCTGCGATCGTCGCGAACGAGGCTCGTGAAGAAGAGCTCGGTCTCGCGACGCATCATCTCGGCAAGGTTGTCATCGAAGTTCGGATAAAAGTTCGGATCGGGCTTGACCTTGTTGATGTCTTGCAGGCGAAGCCACTGTGCCGCGAATCTGGAGCCCAGCGCCTCGGCCCGGGGATCGGCGAGGAGACGCCTTGTCTGCCGTTCGAGCGTCACCGGGTTGGAGAGCTTACCCTGCACAGCGATGCCGACCAGTTCCTTGTCCGGCGGAGTGCCCCAGATGAAGAACGAGAGGCGCGAAGCGAGATCCAGGTCGGCGACGCGATAGGCAGTGCCTGGCTGCGCCGTTTCCGGTTCGCGCTCGAGTCGGAAGATGAAATGAGGACTCGAGAGCACGGCCTCGAGCGCAGATCGGACGCCGCCCTCGAAGCCGCCCACCTCCGACCCCTTTTGATAGAAGGGCATCAGACGGTCGATCTCCCGCAGCGAGATCGGACGCCGATACGCCTCGCCGGCCATTTGCGTCACGATTTCACGCGCGCACTTGACCTCTTCGTCGTGCGACGTCGGGCGGCACGTGAACAACTTCTGGCGGCTTGGCGTCGGCGACAGTCCTGTCGTCTTGTACGGACCGCGGATGATGAGGTCACGCAAGTGCGGGAGCGTCGTGATGCCGCCACCGCCTGCCCCGCCACCCGCGAACGACCAGTCGTGTGGCCGAATCAAATCCTCGTACGGGCCTTCCGATCGACGGACAAATGCAGCCGCCACCTTTTGCTGGCCCGCACGAATGACGACCGGCTCGGTCATGATGCCATTGGCGCCGCGTCCATCGGCACCACCAGCCGGTGCCGTTTCGTAGGGCAGCAACGCGACCCGCTCACCATCGATCGAGATGTCAATATCTTCGTAGCGCGCATTGTCGCCGGCGTTGAGGGTCACCTCGAACACGTACTCGCCATCGGCCGGAAATACGTGGTCCACGACGATCCCGCCACGCGTCCCATAGGGAGCTCCTTCAAGGTGATCCCACGGGTGCTGCGAGATGTAGCTCGGATTCGTGTAGGTGTGATCGATGCCGCGAGCGGTCCGATCGCCAACCGCCATGCGGCTGATATCCGCCGCCGCATTGAGGTAAGCCTCGAGCAGCGTCGGCGACAGCGCCTGCTCATCGGCGATGTTGTCGAAATTGGCGCTCATGGTGTCGAGCGGCAGCCACTTGCCTGCATCGACATCGAGCGCCAGCAACTCCCGAATAGCCCGGCGGTATTCCGCGCGATTGAGCCGAGGAAACGTGCGCCGACCCGGATTCGGCCGCGCGACAGCCGCAGTATCGACGGTGGTCTCGAGCGCCTCCACGAGTGCCTGATGCGCCACAGCGTCGGGCCGCGTCGCGCCGGGAGGCGGCATCATCCCGGCCTGCAGCTTCAGAATCATTTTTTCCGCAACTGGTGCAGCGTCGGCCGCGCGAGCGACGTCAAAGGTTTCAAGAGACAAACCACCGGTCTTGCGTTTCTCGTTGTGGCAGGTGACGCAATAACGCCGAACCACGGCGTCGTGGTCCTGCGCCGGTGTCGCACCGTTCGTGTGCGAGGTCACTGGCTTGACCTTCGGCTGCGGTGCAGGCTTCAGCGATGCCGGCGGAGGCGTGGCGGGGTTTTGCGCCGACCCGATCGCCGTCGCCATCGCCAGGCACACAACAGCAGCGCCCAGGAATCTGGAACTGACACTAATCATTCGACGATGTCCCCGTCCCGGCTGGCCCGGGACCTGTCGCGACATATCGAACGATGGTACACCGGAAACCCTTGATTCTGCGGGTGGTTACAAAAAATGACGTCTCGCGAAGGGCCGCCAAATCTTCGCCGAAACTGCCGGCCCTTGACATGCTACGTTCGTAGCATTATGCTACGTCCGTAGCACGAAGGGGAGCTTCCTGTGGCCACCACGCCCGAACGATTATCACGACGCGAGCGCGAAATCATGAACATCCTGTTTGCGCTGGGCGACCGGGCCTCTGCCGAGGACATCCGCGCCGAACTCAGCGACCCGCCCAGCTACTCAGCCGTTCGCGCCATGCTCGTCAAGCTCGAAGCCAAGGGATACATCCGGCACCGCGAGGAAGGGCTGCGGTACGTCTACTCCCCCACGACGCCGCGAACCGCGGCCCGGCGTGCCGCCGTTCAGCAACTACTGCGCGTGTTTTTTTCCGGATCCCCGGGGCAAGCGGCGACAGCGTTGCTCAAGGACGAAAACTGGACCGACGATGAGCTCGACACGCTGAGTGCCGAGATTGAGCGCGTCCGTATGGAGAGGAGACGGTCGTGACCGAGATGTCCATTCTTGCTAAAGCGACCCTGGTGCTGTTGATTGGCCTGGCAGCGACCGCCCTCGCCCGCCGTGCACGCGCCTCGATACGACACGCCATGCTGACCGCGGCATTTGCCGCCGTCCTCGCGTTGCCGCTTGCGACAATGATGTTGCCTACGGTCGCGATCGCCCTTCCTGAGGCACCAGCTCGAATCGTCGAGCGAGTCGCACCGCCCGCCTCGTCGCCTCAGCCGGTCGGTCTGGCACCCGCGATGCCCAACGCTGCCCCTTCTACAAGTGCTGTCTCGATGTCGCTTGACCAAATCGCTGTCAACGTCTGGAGGCTGGGCGCCGCTCTCCTCTTGATGGCCCTGATCGCGGGAGTGGCCAATTTGCGCCGGCTGTGTCAACACGGTTTGCCGTGGCTGGAAGCACAGCACGTCGTGGCCACACTTGCCGAGCGTGCGGGGATTCGGCAACGGATTGAATTGCTCCTCCACGAGCGAGTCTCGGCGCCGTTGACCTGTGGGTTGGTACGCCCGTCAATCGTCGTCCCAATGGAGGCCCGGGAATGGAGTGATGCGGCCCTCCGGCGCGCTCTCGTCCACGAGCTGGAACATGTGCGGCGGCGCGACTGGTGGGTTCATCTCGCTGCCCGAGCGGTCTGCGCCTTGTACTGGTTCCACCCGCTCGTGTGGATCGCTTATCGCCAGCTCCAACTCGAGGCCGAGCGCGCCTGCGACGATGCTGTTGTCGAACGTGAAGAAGTCACGCA
Organism: uncultured Acidobacteriota bacterium; assembly: GCA_963846425.1. GTDB lineage: Bacteria > Acidobacteriota > Vicinamibacteria > Vicinamibacterales > UBA2999 > JACCSI01. The sequence continues at coordinate 158,176 of CAWJVW010000007.1, forward strand.
GTACGCGGAGCAACTCGTGTCTCTCGCGCGCAAGATGAGCGCGAGCGCTCCACAACCGGCCCTCACGATGGCGAGTCGCGGCGATCTGTCCGCTCGTATAACTGCCCTGCTCGACGCACGTCAGTCACGTGGCAGGGTGGGTCTGGGGCGCGTGGCATTAATCGGTGCAGTCACGGCCGTTGTGCTACTGACGTTGGCGCCGACACGCATCGTGGCCGCGACCGCCGACACTTCGGCAGTCTCGGGAAACGCCGAGCAGCGTCGGTCACGGTCCTCGCGAATGGACCGCATACTCGTTGAGGCCGCCGACGAGGGTGATATCGACGATGTGCGGCAAATGCTGGACGACGGCGCAGACGTGAACGCGGCCGTCGATGGCGATGGCAGTCCGCTGATCGCGGCTGCGCGCGAAGGCCACGCGGATCTCGTCACGCTACTGCTCGACCGCGGCGCCGATCCCAACCTCGCGGTGCCGGGGGACGGCAACGCGCTCATCATGGCCGCGCAGGCTGGCCACACGACGATCGTCGCGACGCTGCTCGATCGCGGCGCCCGCATCGAGGACGTCGTGCCGGGAGACGAGAATGCGCTGATTCAAGCCAGCGGCGCGGGCGCGCTCGACGTCGTCAAGTTGCTCGTCGCGCGCGGCGCCAACGTGAATGCGCGTGTGTTCGCGGACGCTGCGTATGAGCGCCCTCGCGGCGAATGGCGCACACCGCTCAACATGGCCCAGCGGGGTGGGCACGCGGCGGTGGTCGCGTTCCTCATCGCCTCGGGCGCGACGCAGTAGCAGCATTTGGCGATTGAGTGAATCGGTGATTTGGTGATTTCATTGAGTGATTGGTGACTGGGCGATCGCCGATTTGGTGATTTGGCGATTTGGTTATTGGGCGATCGCCGCGTCATTGGCTCGCGATCGCTTAGGCGCTCCGTTCAAATCACTCAATCACTTAAATCACTCAATCAGCGATCACCCAATCGCCAAATCACACAATCAAATCACCCAATCCCTCAATCACTCAATCGCCAAATAGTGCCGTTGACAGCCGGCGAAGCCGGATGTACGGTCAGCGGCACATGCTCATCTATGCCGCGATCGGAGCGGTCGGCTTCCTCATTCTGCTCGTCATGCTGTTTGTGGGCGACGTCGGGGGCGATCACGACATCGGCGGTCACGACGTGTCAGTGGATCACGCCGACGTGGATCATGGTGGGCCAGGGATTTTCAGTGTCCGGATCATGGCCGCTTTTCTCACGGCCTTTGGCGTGGGCGGTGTCGTCGCACGCTACAACGGGCTCTCGCATCCCGTCGCATCCGGCGTGGGCGTGACTGCCGGTATCGTCATGGCCGGGCTCGTTTATCAGTTCGCCCGAGTGCTGTACGGGCAACAGGCGTCCAGCGAGGTGCGGATGAACACGCTGATCGGCAAATCGGCCGAAGTCTCCGTCGCGATTCCGGCGAGCGGCATCGGCCAGGTTGTGCTGATAGCCTCAGGCGAGCGCTCGGAACATATCGCGCGGGGCGCCGGTGGCCTCGCCGTCGCGCGAGGCACCGAGGTGGTCGTGACCGGGCTGCGAGGGGATTCGCTGATTGTCGCGCCTGCGACGACGCCAGCGGCGGGAGGAGCGCAATGAGTCTGCTGGGGATGGAGCTGGGAGCGATGGCCGTCGCCCTCGCGATTCTGCTCGGGCTGCTCGGCATCTTTGCCGCGATGGCCCTCTTCGCACGCAACTACATCAAGGTTCCGCCGTCGATGGTGGCGATCTTCTATGGCCGCAAGCACACGATCTCGGACGACAAGGGCGGCAAGGCCGTCGTCGGTTTCCGTGTCGTCCGCGGCGGCGCCGCGCTCAGGGTCCCAGTGCTCGAAAAGGTCGAGTACCTGTCGCTCAATGTGATTTCCATTCCCCTACGGATCTCGCGGGCCTACACGAAAGAGGGCGTGGCGGTCACCGTGGAGGCCGTGGCCAATGTGAAGATCGCAAGCGACGATTCCTCGCTGCGGAGCGCCGCCGAGCGGTTCCTCGGCATGAGCACCGACAAGATCAAAGAGGTGATCTTCCTGACGCTCGAGGGACACCTGCGCGCGATCCTAGGCACGCTCACGGTCGAAGAGATCAACGCGGACCGGCAAGCCTTCGCGCAGAAGATGACCGACGAGGCCGCCGTCGATCTCAAGAAGATGGGCGTCAACATCGACATCCTCACGATTCAGCAGATCAGCGACGAGCAAGGCTATCTGGACGCGCTGGGCAAGAAGCGCACCGCCGAAGTCAAGCGTGACGCAATCATCGGCGAAGCACAGGCGACACGCGATGCGATGATCAAATCCGCGCTGGCGGATCAAGAGGGCAAGACCAAGCGGTACGAGGCTGACATCGCCATCGCCCAGTCGCTGCGCGACAAGGAAACCAAGCAGGCGGAGTTCAACGCGGCCGTGCAAGCCAAGACAGCGGAATCCGCGCAAGCCGGACCTCTGGCAACAGCTACGGCGAAGCAACGAGTCACCGAACAGGAAACGCGGATCGATCAGGTGCGCAAGCAGCAGGAAGTTCTCGTGCAGGAGCAGGAGGTTGCGCGCCGCGAGAAAGAGCTGCAGGCGACCGTGGTCAAGCCGGCCGAGGCCGAGCGGCAGGCTGCCGTGCTTCGCGCGGAAGGCGAAAAGCAATCGACGATCATCCGCGCCGAGGCGACGCAGAAGGAACTCGAGTTCGAGGGCGCCGGCGAGGCCGCCAAGATCGAGCGGATTGGTCGGGCCGAGGCCGCGAAGGTGCTCGCCATTGGCGAGGCCGAAGCCGAAGTCGTCAAGAAGAAGCTGCTGGCCGAGGCTGAGGGGCTCCAGAGGAAAGCCGAGGCCTGGAAGAACTTCAACGAGGCCGCCGTCATCAACATGGTCGTGGAAAAAATGCCCGAGCTCGCCCAGGCGTTCGCGACGCAGCTGGCGGGCATCGACAAGATCAACATCATCGAGATGGGTAATGGCTCGGGTGGTTCCAACGGTGTCGGCAAAGTGATGGGAACCGTCGGCGGAGGGATGACCGCCATGCTGTCGATGCTCAAGGATCAGTTTGGCGTGGACATCGCGCGCCTGATGCAGGCCAAGACAGACGCCGCGGTGGCTGCCGCCGAGCAGGAGCAGCCAAAGTCCTCTTGACGCTGTTGCCGCAGGCCTGTAATGTCGCGGCCAGGCTTACCTTGCGTGACGGCGCGCCCATCGCCGCGCGCTTGCCAGCATCTTCGGGGCTCCCGCCCCGGGAGGAGGATGTGATGCTTCGGCGCTTTCTCTTGGTCACATTCGCTTTGCTCCTGGCTGCTCCTGCTGCGTTCGCCCAGCAGGGCACTTCTGATGTCCGCGGAAGAGTCATCGATCAGCAGGGCGGCTCTCTGCCGGGCGTGACCGTCGTCGTGCGCCATCAGGAGAGTGGGCTCTTCCGTGAAACCGTCACGGGCCCGGATGGTTTGTTCCTGATGAGCGCGATGACACCGGGGGTGTACGAGGTGTCCGCCGAGTTGCAGGGCTTCAAGAAATACGCGCAGCGTGATGTGCGGCTCGAGGTTGGGCGCACGGCGCAAGTCGAGCTGAAGCTGGAGGTCGGTGGGGTGACCGAAGCGGTCACGGTTTCCTCAGAAGCGCCGCTCGTCGAACGACCACGTCAGGAGATTGGCGGGCGCATCAGCGCGCAGGAATTCGTGGACACGCCGTCGTTCAACCGCAACTTTCGCCGGCTATCTCGGCATGTTGCCGGGTGTCGTGGCAACGATTTCAGCCACGACCTTCGGCGCCGACTCTATCAGCGTTGCCGGACAGAACGTGCGCAACGTCAACTACACGATGGACGGGTCGAACAACAACGACACGTTCAACGGCGGCAACGGCGGCGCTCAGGCGCGCGTTCCGGTCGAGGCCGTGCAGGAGTTTCAGCTCCTGACGAGTCAGTTCGACGCCGAATTCGGCCTCGCATCCGGCGGCATCGTCAATTCGGTCTCGAAATCCGGCACGAATCAGTACCACGGCAGTGCGTTCCTGTTCTACCAGGACGAGAAGCTGGCCGCCAACGAGTATTTCGCACGGCGCGAAGGGACTCGAGGAGGCGGAGACCAAGCAGCAGCAATGGGGCGGCACGCTTGGCGGACCCGATCGTCCGGGACAAGGCCCACTATTTCGCGAGTCTGGAGCGCGTGGCGCTCGACGGTGGGGTCACGACGAACATTCCCACGCGACCGGACCTGAACCGGACCGACTTCGAAACCTCTCGCGTGTGGAACACTTATCCTGCGCGCTGACCACCAGATCAACCCCTCCAACACCTATGGTGTCCGGTGGCTTCGTGAAACCTCACCGCAGCCCCTGCAGATCCAGGACACGATCCACACGCCGTCGCGGCATGAGGCCGAGACCGACGTTGACTGGACCGTCGTTGGCAACTTGAGCTCCGTGATTGGATCGACGAAGGTCAATACCTTCCGGGTCTCGGCGGTCTCGAGGACGTGTGCTTCGGCAACCCAGATCTTCAACACCAACGGCCACGATCAGAAGAGCCTGGCGCCGTTGCTCGAACTATCTGTCATTTCAGGACGGGAGAGCGCCCGCGCCAGCCGTCGTCTCGACGTGGCGTACGGCGCCGACAACGTCTTTGCGTGGTTCGTGCCGGGCAAGGGTGGGGATCACGATCTCAAGTTCGGCGTCAACTACTTCTATTCGACTTTGCGTAATCGAGGACTTCGGCAGGATGAACGGCGAATTCGACTTCAACACGCGACTTGCCGTTTGACGCGAGCAATCCGCGGACCTACCCCGAGCGGCTGACGATCCGCGTGCCTGGTCCGGTCGAACTTCCTACATGAAGGGGCACTTCATCGGTATGTTTGCGCAGGACAAATGGAAGCTGCGCAACAACTTCACCTTGAGCGCGGCCTGCGTTATGACCTGGAAATCCTGCCGACGCCCAACCAGGACAACCCGATGTTCGCCGATGACCCGGATGGTTATCCGCGCGACGCCAACAACGTGTCACCGCGTGTAGGCTTCTCGTGGGCGCTGGACGACGAGGCGAAGTCCGCTGTGCGGGGCGGCTTCGGCATCTTCTATCAGCGGACGTCCTACACGTTCCTGACAGGCATGTTCGATAGTCAGGCGCTGTTCTCCACTCGTTCGAGCGGCAGTTTCCCGTGAACGATATCGATCGCGGCCCTCGGCTTGGGGCCTTCCCGACCGATCCGCTTCTGGCTGGCGGTCCGGTCGTCAACCATGCCGCGATCGATGCGTTGTATCCACCCGGCACACGGATCCGCAATGGCGGCACGGTCAGATTCGATAATCCTGATCGAAAGAACGCCTGGTCGCGCCAGTACAGCCTCGGCTACGAACGCCAGATTGCCACCAATGTCGGGCTGGGCATCGACTTCATCCGTTCTGAGCAGCGCAACCAGTACATCCTGAAAGAACTGAACCCGCTCCTGCGCGCGTCGACCATCGTCGCAGGGGCAACGCCCACCAGGACTACCCCGTTGATCGGAAGGCGTTGGTGATTGGGCGGCAAGCGTAGTCACGCTAGTCAACGAAGGCTACATCGACTACTCCACGATTCAAGTGTCGGGCACCAAGCGCTACTCGAACGGGTGGCAAGGTCGGCTGTCTTATGCCTACTCGCGCGGCCGGGGCAACACGCCGGACGGCCAGGCCGTGATACAGCAACCCTCACAGTTCCTCGGGGAACTCAGGCTCGACAACGAAGTCGGGCCGACCAACGTCGATCGCCCTCACATCGTGAATGTGTCCGGTACGTACGATGTGCCAAGAACTGGCGGATTGAAGGTGAGCGCCGTTTACAGTGCGCGAAGCGGAACACCGTATTCACTCGTCGACACTGCGCTGGACGGCGATCAAAACGGCCTCACGACCAACGAGTACTTGCCGGCTGGCACATACAGCGGTGCGGGTGACGGTGCGTTCTCGGTGGACTACAAGGGCGGTCGCAACGGAGCTCGGGGGCACAACTATCAGCGGCTGGACCTCAGGATCGGGTACCGATTCCGCCTTGGCGAGCGGGCGCACCTTCGATGCGTTCCTGGATCTGTTCAATGCGACCAACGAGCCGAACTTCGCGAACCCGATTGCGGCGAATGTCTCGAGCGATCGCCGGATTCCGGCGACGTTCCTGCGGACGACAGCGACGATCGATGAGAGTCCGACACGAACGGCTCAGCTGAATTTGCGGTACGGATTCTAAAAGGACGCGCCAGATGCGCGCGCAGGAGCGGCGCCCGCCCGGCGGCGCCGCGACACGACTCGCTATCGCTCGACTCGCAGGGGCCGCGGCCGTTCGGCCGCGCCTCTCTTAGCCTTACAATTTGAATCCGATGCCGCGGCCGAACCGGCCGCGGCCCCAGCGAGCGCCAAAGTCGCGAGTCCTGCGAGGCGAGCGAAAGCGAGCGAGTCCTGCACGAGACGAGCGAAGCACGTCCGAGTCCTTTACGCGCTCCGCGTCGTCATTCCCCGCGGAGCGCATCCGCGGGCGCCACCGCGCTTGCGCGGCGAGCTGGAATCGCGCACGCCACCAGGACGACAGCGATCAAGACGGCCGAGACGCTGACGAAGGTCAGCGGATCATTGGGTTGAACTTCGTGCAGCAGGCCTTGGATGACGCGACCCCCACCCATCGCGACAGCCACGCCGATCAGCAGACCTGCAATCGCCGGCCGCAGCCCCTGCCACAACATCAAGCTCACCACCTCGCCCTGACGCGCGCCAAGCGCCATGCGCACGCCGATCTCGCGCGTCCGCTGTGTGACGACATACGCCACGACGCCGTAAATGCCGACTGCGGCAAGCACGACCGCCAGCAGGGCGAAGAGTCCCAGGAGCACCAGATAAAACCGCGGCTGGGCAAGCTGATCGTCCACGAGGACCTGCATGGCGCTGGGACCAATCAGCGGGAGCCGCGCATCGAGTTGCTGGACCACCTGGCGCGCCGCCGGAATTACTTGCGCCGAATCGAAGCTGCTCTTCACGACATACGTGATGGTCCGCACGGGCGCCTGCGCGTGTGGAACATACATTTCCGGCTGTGCCACCGTCGCCAGCGCTTGCGATCGGACATTGGCGACAACCCCCACCACGATGGCAGGATCCTGCCCGCTGATCTGGATGGGTCGTCCAACAGCACTCTCTCCAGGCCAGAAGACGTCGGCCATGCGCCGGCTGACCACGACGGCACGTTGTGCTCCGTCGCGATCGGTTGGTTCGAACACCCGACCCGCCAGCAGCGGAATCTTCATCGCCATGAAGTACTCGGGGTCAACGACACGGTAGAGAGCGTTGGGACTCTGTCCCGGCGGCGGCGGGGGGAGATCAGGGCGAGTGAAGCTCAACACGTTTTCGCTCGGCCCCAGGGGCAGACCGGAAATGCGCGCGACATGCGAGACGCCCGGCAACGCGGCGATTTGTTCATCGAGCCGCTCGTGCGTGGCGATGACCTGGGGGACCGGATAACGAGCAGGCGGCAGAGACACGGTGAACACTGTCGCGCCGCTCGCATCGAAGCCCATGTCGGTTTTCTGCAGCGCGGTCAGGCTCCGCAACAGAAGCCCCGCGCCGAGCAGCAACACCACCGAAAGCCCAACTTCGCCGATGAGGAGCGTCGAACGAGTCCAGCGCGTGCGGGTCGCGCCGATCGCCCCGCGCTGACCCAGGGCCTGCGACAACGGGGTGCGTGAGAGCTGGAGCGATGGCCCAAGGCCAAAAAGCAGAGTCGTCGCAAATACGACCGCCAGCGAAAAAGCAAACGTCGGCGCGTCGAAGCGCACGTCGTCGAGACGAGGCAAGTTCGAGGGCGCGAGCGAGGTGAGGACGTCGACACCCCACGCCGCGAGTACCAGGCCGAGCACGCCGCCCGCGATCGCCAGCACGAGGTTTTCAGTCAGCAAGTACGACACGAGCCCACGGCGACCGGCGCCCAGCGCCGTGCGGACAGCAATCTCGCCTTGTCGCGAGGCGCCGCGCACGAGGACCAGGTTCGCCACGTTCGCACAGGCAATCAGCAGGACCATCGCGACCGCGCCAAGCAGAACGAACAGCCCGAGCTGGACGTTGCCGACCGTGCGGTCGTGCAGCGTTTGCACCATCACCGTGACGTTGAAATTCGCGTCGGGGAAGTCGCGTTCGAGGACTGCAGCGATGCTCGCCATTTCCTGTTGCGCCAGGTCCGCGCTCGCACCAGCCGCGAGTCGCCCAATCCCGTTCAGATAGACGCAGCCGCGGCCGCACTGCTCGTCGTTGTTGCGGACGGGAGTCCAGAGGCGCGCGCCCCGCGGAAACTCGAACCCGCGCGGCGCCACACCAACGATTGGCCACGGCACGCCGCTGATCTCGACCGTCTGCGACAGCACGTCGTCGCGTCCGCCCAGCCGGTCCTGCCAGAACCCGTAGCTGACGACAATCGCCCGCGGACCACTTGGCAGATTCTCGTCGGCGGTAAATTCGCGGCCGAGGATCGGTGTCGCTTTGAACACCGCAAAGAAGTCCGGCGTGACACTTCCAATCGGAATGACGTCTGCTTCACCCTGGTTGCTGATCACGGCGCGACCGCCGGAATACAACGCCATGGTCTCGATCGTTTTGGCCGTTCGCTTCCAGTCGATGAAGTTCACATGAGCCGTCGATCCATCGACTGGCTCCGCCGGCGCGCTCCTGGCCGTCTGCCCGAAAGTCACGAGCCGCTCAGAATCCACGTAAGGCAGAGGCCGCAGCAAAATCCCGTAAACCACACTGAAGATCGCGGTTGTGGCACCCACCCCGAGGGCGAGCGTCAGGACGGCAACCCACGTAAATGTCCGCTGCCGAAGGAGGGTACGAACTGCGATTTTGAGGTCTTGCGTCAGGCGATCCATAAGCGGCGAATCACGGCAAACAGCGTGCCCGCGGCAGGCCCGATTTCTGGCGCTTTTGGTTCCAGCGCCGGCCGGCCGCGTCCGGTCGCGGGACTGAGGTGGTCAGCGTCGAACGCCTTCGTTGACGACAATCGCAAGCGACTTCCCGTCAGGCGCCACAGCCATCCGCGTCACGTCACCGAGTTTGTGAGCTGCGGCATCAAACACCTCTCGCCATGTTCCATCGGCGGGGGTTCCGGCCGACGACGGTCGAAAGGCGAGGATGCGCGTACCAGCGGACATCAACAGCGTCTCGTCTGAAAGCCACACGCAGTCTCGGGCGTCCGAGCCCTCGGTTGCGCGGACGATGGGAGTGATAGCGCCCGTCGCGGGATTGAGCGCCTTGACCCAGAACTCACCATCAGCCTCACGATGCACGAAGCTGACGGACTGCCCACCCGGAATTCGTTGGAGCGAGCGGCCGATATCTTGCGCGACGACGTCCGCCGTTCCGGCGGGAACACGCGCAACCTGGAGCGTCGCCGGTTTGCCGAGCACGAACAGCACCAGGGTTTTGGCATCGACCCATGCGTGATACCCGACGGGTTTGATATCAGCCAACACGAGGCGCGGGTTCGTTCCGTTGCGATCGAACTGCCACAAACGTTGCGTCCCGTCCGCTTCGACTCTGATCACGCTGAAGACAGATCCCTCGGGAGTCACCGTCGCGGAGTATTCAGCCTCAGGCGTCGCCACCAGTTGCCGGATGCTGCGCTTCGTCCGATCGAACTCGTAGATGTCGGTCTGCTTGCCGTCCCGATTGGCCGTGAACAAAATCGTCTTGCCGTCGGGCGTGAAGTTCGGCTGATTCTCGTACCCGCGCTCGCGCGTCACGCTCTCCACTGTTGCCTTCCTGAGCCCGTCGATCGATCCATCGAACGTGAGCTCGTAGATGTCCGTGGCTGGAGGCGTGGCGGTGGCAGGTTGCGGGGTTGGCTGCTGCGCAAGGAGCAGGACGAGCGCACCGCTGACCAGAACTACCTGAAGCATTTAGCCGGCAGTATACCTGCCCGTCGAGCGTGCGGAGCGAGCGCCTATTGCTGTCGTTGCTATTCTTGTGAGGTGCACCTCTTCTGGGTCGGGCTCTTGTCGATCAGCGTCGCGACAGCGGTTGTCGCGATGCCACACACCGCAAGGGCCGGCGATCAGGCCACAGTCGTTTCGCCCACGTCGTGTGAGGCTCGAACCGGCCACGCGGACGCCCTACCGCTGACCTGGCATGCCGGCCCGGTTGAAGATCGCGAGTCGCTCGATCGCTGGTGCCGCGCCGTTGGACCGCCGCTCGCGATCCCGACTCCCGCGCATCTGCTCAGCGCCGATCGTCCGTCTCTGCAAGACCTCGTCGTCCTGACCTGGAACGCGCACCTTGCTGAAGGCGACCTCGAAGGACTGATCCGCAGTTTGCGAGCCGGGCGGCTGACCGACGGGCGTCCGGTGCACCATTTCATCCTGTTATTGCAGGAGCTCTATCGCCGCGGTTCGGACGTGCCGGAGTTTGCTGGGGACAGTCGGAGCGCGTATGCCATCAGCGCCCGCGATCCACGCGCGCTGGACGCACGTGACTATTCGCAGACGCTTGGGCTGTCGATGCTGTATGTGCCGTCGATGAGAAACGGCGCCGACGTGCAGGAGGATCGTGGCAACGCCATTGTCTCGACCGAGCCATTGGTCGACGGTTTCGCGCTCGAGCTCCCGTTGGAACGCCAGCGACGAGTCGCGATCGGTGCAGCCATCCAGGTCCGTTCGCCTCGCGGAGACCTGCGATTGCACGTGGTCAATGTGCACCTCGAGCCGCTCAGCTCACCCCGGTCGCTGTGGATCTTCCGTAATCCGCGCCGGCGGCAGGCGGCTGCCATCCTGGATCTGCTTCGATCATCGCCGTTCGAACAGGGTCGACCATCGATTGGGACCGTGCTTGGTGGCGACTTCAACACCATTCAGGGTGGCGTCGACGAGGACGCCTACCTTCAGGCGCGTGCCTGGTCGCTAAGCCTCGTTGGTGAGGATCGTCGTGGTACGCACCACATGGGGCGTATCGACTATCTCTTTTTTCGGCTGGCGCCCGAGTGGTCCGCCACCACAATCCGTGTCGAGGATAAATTTGGATCGGATCACCATCCGGTCCTGGGCCGCTTCACGTCTGCGTCTCCGTGGCCGTAGGATGTGTCATGCGAGAACCGGTCGCGCGAGGCGTCGGGTTGGCGGCGACGATCGGTTATGCCGTGCTCATTGGCTGGCTGTTCACGTTGCAGCCCCGGACCATGACCGAAGCGGTCGGAGGGTTGTCTTCCACTCTCGGGACCTATACCGTCGATTCGCAAGCCTTTGCGGATGGCCTTGCGTTCTTTCGAAAGGACCAGTTCGCCGAGGCGCGAGCGGCCTTTGTGCGCGCGGATCCGGCATCCCGCGATCCTCAGACGCAGTTCTATCTGGCGTACGTGTGCTATCGCCAGGGGTGGCACCGGACGCATCATGATGATCGGCTGTTCAAGGAGGGACTGGTGCACGTGGAGCGGGCGATCGCGTTGGCCCCGAATGGTCGGCTGGTCGTCGAGGATACAAACCTGCAGATGCGATCGGCCGACGAGCTCAAGGCCGAACTGCTGGAGGGTGTAACCCGCGACGCGTCGGACTTCAACCCCTTGAGGCTGCTGCAAAACCGCAAATGAATCCTTTTTTCGAGGCGTGCCTGTTGCCATGCCTGTTTCTCACGGTGGTGCTGCTCGGAGCGATCCGGCCAGGCGCGGACGTCACGCTCGTGCCCCCCTCGCTTGGCTCGCTGGTCATGGCCATGATGATGCTGGGCCTCTTGGTCCGCAGCGGCGCGCTCGCGCCTGAACGACTCCTGCACGCGTCACGGTCCACCATGGCAAACGCAAACGGCCTGGCCATCCTGCTGACGGTGTTTGCAGCGTCCTCCCAGGCGATCACACTGGTCGTTCCAGACTCGGGCGTGCCGGCACTCATCGTATGGGCGGTGCTCATCTCGCTTCTTCTCCAGGCCTTTGCCATCGGGCCCGATCGCGAGCGCCTGCTCCGCGGGTTGCTGGTGACGTTTGGTGCGGTTTTTGTGTTGAAGTTCGTGATCCTCGCGGCTGTTTCTGTGCCAGCCGAGAGTCGGATGACTCGGGCGATTCAATTGTTCTTCGAGGGAGTGACATTGGGCACCGTGTCCCAACGCGCCGCTCACCCGGCTGAGGGTTACCTCGCGTTCGTGACGATCATTCTGTATCTCGTAGGCGTATCACTGCTCCCACGCGCGAGGTGGCAGATGGTACGAACCGAATTGGCCACGGGATACGAGCTCAGTGACACGCGCGACTGAGTGGGTGACTCAGATAAAACACATCCGCAGATGACGCCGATTTCGCAGATATGGTGCCGAATCGCACATTAGTATCACGCTGCATGCGGTAGACACTAGACCGCGTGAGCCCATCGGCCAAAGGCCCGATTCCACGCTCCAACCACGCCGCTCGCAGCCAACCAATGGGCGGCTTAGTTTAGCGTAGGCCGGTGCTATCATCCCGCGAGCCTCGGGTCGGCGCGGAAGATCTCGATGCGCCTTGCTCGCGGGAGCAAGGTAGGAATTGCAACTGGTACCTCGGACAATGCTTCACTTGGTCGCGTGCGCGCTGGCGGCGGCGTCCGGTTCAGGTATTGTCGCAAATGGCCAGCACGACGCCGTCGGGCAAGGACTCGCTCCGGCGAACTTGTCAGCGTTTTTCGATTGCCTGCGAGAGAGCGGGCGCACAATTGTTGCCGCGCATCGCGGCGGGCCAAGTTCTGGGTTCCCCGAGAACGCCGTCTCGACGTTCGAAAACACGCTACGACAGGTACCCGCATTCCTGGAGATTGATATCTCACGCACACGCGATGGTGTGCTCGTCCTGATGCGCGACGAGACGGTCGATCGCACGACCACTGGGACCGGCCGCGTCAGTGATCTGACCTTGTCGCAGTTGCAAACGTTGCGGCTCAAGGACCGCGACGGACTAGCGCTCGACGTGGGGATGCCGACGCTGCGCGAGGCGCTCAACTGGTCGGCTGGTCGCACTGTGCTCGAACTCGATGTCAACGACGATGTTCCGTTTGCTGACGTCATCGCGGAGGTACGCGCAGCAGACGCAATGGATCGCGTGATTGTCATTACCTACAACGACGACACCGCTCTGCGCGTACATGAGCTCGCGTCGGCGGTCATGATCTCGGTCTCGATTGATGCGGCGGCCGATCTCGATGCGCTTGTTGCACGCGGTGTCGACCTGACGCGCGTGCTGGCGTGGACGGGGGTCGAAGAGCCGAACGCCGCGCTCAATGTTGCACTGGGGCGACAAGGCGTCGAAGCGATGTTTGGTACGGTTGGCACTCCCGCGCGCTCCTGGGACGGCCGCTTCGTCCGCGAGGGTCGGGACCACTATGCCAAGCTTGCCGCGACAGGATTGGCGCTTATCTCCAGTGATCGCCCGATAGAAGCGGTGCGCGATCTCGATGCGCAGGATGGCGTCGCGGGCTACGCCGCCTTACGATGTGCAGCGACTCGATGACTGCACGCACGTATCAAGCAATTCGGCTCTCTGGAGCCGTCGCTTCTCGGAAACTGCTTCCCGAACTCGATCGGCAGGCCAGGTGGCGCGAAGTAATCTACTGTATTCAGCGCGGCGGCGGCCGCAGCACCGGATTGGGAGGCTCACGTTGGCGATCTCCAGCGGTTGATTACGGCGCTTCGTGCCGATCGAAAAGTTGTTGTCGTCGGATCGTCCTGGGTTCAACGCTGCTCGACGTGTGCCTTCAGAGTCACGACGTCGAGGTGACTGATGTTATCCTGAGCGGTCGCAGCTCTGGTGCGACGACGCCCGACGGTGGTTCACGCATGGTGATTAATACTTTGCCGCCGTGGAGAGGTTCTTCACCACTCTTGCGGGCATGCCTTGAGACGGCGACCCACCAGGTCCGAGCGTTCATCGGCGCCAGCCGATTCGGTCCTCCGTCAACAAGTTCTCCATGAGTGCTCAGCCCCCGCGTCCCGACGAGCCCGATCCGACGAGCGGGCCGACGCGCACGTCGGCGAGCGGCTCGGACTCGTCCCGCGGATTCGGTCCGTATCGCTTCCTGCAGCGCCTGGGTGAAGGCGGCATGGGCGAGGTGTGGCTCGCCGAGCAGCTGCGTCCGATTCGGCGACAGGTCGCGATCAAGATCGTGAAGGCAGGCATGGACACGGCGCAGGTGGTCGCGCGCTTCGAAGCGGAACGCCAGGCGCTCGCGGTCATGGACCACCCCGCCATCGCGAAAGTCTTCGACGGGGGGACTACGCCCGAAGGCCGGCCGTACTTCGCAATGGAGTATGTGCGGGGCGAGGCGATCACGCAGGTACTGCGACCGTCAGCGTCTGTCGATACGCGAGCGGCTCGAGCTATTCATCCAGCTCTGCGACGGCGTCCAGCACGCGCACCAGAAAGGCATCATCCACCGTGACCTGAAGCCGTCCAACGTACTCGTTTCGGTTGCCGAGGACCGTCCGGTCCCGCGCATCATCGACTTCGGCATCGCGAAGGCGGTAGGCCAGCCGCTGACCGAACGGCCGCTGTTCACTGAAATCGGAGGCTTTCTCGGCACTCCCGAGTACATGAGCCCGGAGCAGGCCGAGTTGACGCCCGTCGATGTGGACACCCGCAGCGACGTCTATTCGCTCGGGGTGCTGCTCTACGACCTGCTGGTCGGGACACTGCCCTTCGACAGCGCCAGCCTGCGACAGGCGGGAGTGGACGAGATTCGCCGGACCATTCGCGAGAAGGACCCCCTCCGGCCCAGTACGCGGATTACACGCCACGCGGCTGCGCTCTCGGTCGCCGCGCAGCGACAGATCCAGCCCGCGAAGCTCGCCGCCGTCGTGCGCGGGGATCTCGACTGGATCACGATGAAAGCCCTCGAAAAGGACCGCACACGTCGCTATCAGACGGCGAACGCGCTGGCGCTCGATGTCCGGCGGCACCTCAACCACGAACCGGTCGCGGCGGGCCCCCCGAGCGCCGCGTACCGGACGCGCAAGTTCGTTCGGCGGCATCGCGTGGGTGTCGCAACTGTGACGGCGCTCGTCGCGGTCGTGCTGGCCTTCGCCGCGATCATGACGGTTCAAGCCGGGCGCATCGCGCGGGAGCGCGACCGTGCCAATCAGGAAGCGGCGACTGCCACGCAGGTGTCGGACTTCCTAGTCGGCATGTTCAGAGTGTCCGATCCGAGCGAGGCCCGCGGCAACACGCTGACGGCTCGTGAGATTCTCGCCAAGGGCGCCCTTCAGGTCGAAGGTGGTCTCCGCGATCAGCCGCAGGTGCAGGCCCGGCTTCAGGCCACAATCGGCGCAGTCTACACAGGTCTTGGCATGTACGCAGATGCACAGCCGTTGCTCGCACGGGCCTTACAGACGCAGAAGCAATTACTCGGCGAAAACAGTCCAGAGAGTCTGGTGACCGCGAATCACCTGGCCAATGCGTATTGGTATCGAGGGAAATATCAGGAGGCAGAACTCCTGTACCGTGACATCGTCCAGCGGCGAACGCGTGTGCTGGGAGAAGATCACCCGGACACTCTCAGGGCCAACTACGACTTGGCCAGTGCATACGCGGGCCAGAAACGCTGGGATGAATTCGAACGGCTCGCCCGGGACGTGCTGGCGAAACAGCGTCGGGTCCTGGGTGCCGCGCACGCTGACACTTTGTCCTCGTTGAACAACCTGCAATATTTCTACTTCAGGCATGGCCGTTATGCTGAAGCAGAAGCGCTTGCGCTCGAGGTCGCCGAAGGGAGACGTCGCCTCCTCGGAGACGATCACCCGGAAACGTTGGGTGCTCTCCATAATGTGGCGACGATCTACGATGCGTTGGGTCGGTACAGTGAGGCCGAACCGTTGTATCTGAAGGCGCTCGTCGCGAGCCGGCGCGTGCTCGGCGACGAGCATGCGCAAACATGTCACACGTTGTCACGCCTCGCGTCGATGTACATGAAGCAGCGCCGCTATCCAGAAGCCGAATCGGCCGCCCTGGCGGCATACCAGGGATACGTCAAGGGACTCGGCGCCGGCCACGAGACCACCAGGAGCGCCGCGGAGCGGCTCGCCGACCTGTACATCGCGACAGGGCAGCCGGACAAAGCCAGGCAGTGGCGCGCGAAGCTGCGAAAGGACTAGGGCTGCTCGACTTATTTCGACGGGTCAGCCAGAGAGGTGGGGCGTCTGCTCAGGCGGTCCTCCACGTCCTGCGCAACGACTGCCAGCAAATCACTGCGCACCCGAGGGAAACTGTTCGATAAGATCCCACAACGGATCTGGAAGCAGCGCGGCGGCCATTCCGAGGTTTTCTTACACGCTCTTAGGCCATTGTTTTTCTGCGCAATCTGCGTAATCTGTGGCCTATGAATCGCCGATCGTTCATTCAGTGGTCTGCGGCTGCGGCTGCGCCGTGGACCGTGACTCGAACACCCGCACAGGTTTCCACCACGCGCGATTCCGGATTCGATCCGTGGATCGAGATCCAGCCGCAGCACCTGGTGCGCAACGTGGCCGAGATCGCGCGCGCGACAGGTGGACGTCCCATTCTCGCGGTCATCAAAAACAACGGCTACGGATTCGGCGTGGTGCCCATCGCCCGCGCACTCACCGGCCTCTCACAGATCCGCGGCCTGGCCGTGATCAAGCTGCAGGAAGCAATCGCGATTCGCGATGCTGGCATCACGACTCCAGTGCTGCTCATGGGACCGTTCGAGGACCGCGATCTCGCCGACATGCACGCGCGCGACATCATGCCGATGGTCTACACGCCGATTGGCGACGCGCTGGCACAAGCGGCTGCTCAAGGCCGACGAGCGTTCAAGATTCATGTCTGCGTGGACACCGGCCTCGGTCGTGTCGGGGTGCCGTATCGCGACGCGCCGGCGCTCATCCGAGATCTGGCCGGGCGCCGCGGCCTCGTTATCGATGGCGTGATGATGACCTTTACCGAGGACGAGGCATTCGATCGTGAACAGCTTCGCCGGTTCGAGACGCTGACCGGTGAGCTGCAAAAGGCTGGCGTCGCCACAGGTCTGCGTCATGCGGCGTCGAGCTACACGTTCTTTCAGCATCCCGATGTCGTCCTTGATATGGTCCGACCCGGGATGGCCGTCTTCGGTGTCTACCCGGAGCCGGCCTTTCGCCCGAGCAAGCGGATGGCGCTCATACCGGCAGGGGCCCTTCGCGCGCGTGTCGCGTACGTCAAGAAGCTCGCCACGGGAGAAAGCGCGGGCTACAACCGCGCATACGTGGCCAAGAGCGACACCTGGGTCGCGACGTTGCCCGTAGGCCACGCGGACGGATGGCCGCGTGTTGCCGCCAAGGGGGCGAAGGTGAGGATCAACGGCACCCTCTACCCGGTCATCGCATCAGTATCCGCGAGTCACACGATTGTCGAGATCGGCCGGGAGCCTGCCGCGCAGATCGGCGACACCGCCACGCTGTGGGACTGGCAGGATGGGTCGCGTCCCGAAGACGTGGCCGCTGCTTGTGGGGCGTCCGTCTACGACCTCCTGATGCACTTGGGAGGGCATCTGCCGCGCCGCCTCGTCTGATCACGTATCCGCGGAACAGACGAAGGCATCCGCGGAAGGGCGGAAACCGCTAATTTTCAATACATCCGCGGGAGCGTGGAAATGTGAACGCCCGTTCCGAATCCATCCAGCGGCGGGTGGCGCTGCCGAGACTATGCATCCACTGTTTCCACTGTTCCGCGGATGATTTACCAAGAAATCTTCCGCCTTTCCGCTCTTCCGCGGATGTATTTAGTTTCCGCGTTTTCTTCGGCGGATTGGAACCGTCAAGCACTCCCAATCAGGATCCCTGACAGAAACACGAGCACACCACCTACGACCACTTGAAACGCCGCCTGGAGAAATGGCGTGTCCATGTAGCGATACCGAATCCAGGAGATCGCGACTAGCTCGATCGCCACGACGAGCACGGCCGCGATCATGGCCGCGTGAAAATTCGGAATGAGGAACGGCAGCGTGTGGCCGATGCCGCCCACGGTCGTCATGACCCCGCACACCGTCCCGCGAAGCGCGGGACGCCCGCGCCCGGTCATCGAGCCGTCGTCGGACAGCGCTTCCGCGAATCCCATCGAGATGCCCGCACCCACCGATGCCGCCATCCCGACCAGAAAAGCGTCCCAACTGTCGCGCGTCGCAAATGCCGCGGCGAAGAGGGGCGCGAGCGTTGAGACCGATCCGTCCATCAGACCGGCCAGCGCCGGCTGCACGATTTGCAAAACAAATAGTTTGTTGCGCGTTTCTTCTTCCGCGGTGCGGATCCGGTCGGGACGCAACTGCCGCTCGAGGGTTTCGGCCGTTTCCGAATGCCGGCGCTCGACAAGCGCGAGGTCGTTGAGCAGCGTCCGAATGGCAGCATCACCCACGCGCGCCGATGCCGCCTCGTAAAAGCGGCGCGTCTCCAGTTCCATTGCCGCGACCTGCGCGCGCGCGGCTTCGACCCGCAGCGGATGTGTCAGCCAGACCGGCCGTCGTTCGACGAACCCTTTCACGTCCTGCCGACGAATGAGCGGAATGTGCTCGCCAAATCGCTCGCGATACAGATCGGTCAGCGCACGACGATGGTCCGACTCCTCGCTGCGCATTTCCGCAAATAACTTTGCTGTAGCCGGATAGTGCTCGCGGAAGCCTTCGGCGAAGTCCGCATAGACGCGCTCGTCCTCTTCCTCGAGCGAGATCGCGAGCGCGAGAATCTCACGCTCGCTCAGATCTTTGAACCGTTTCACACAACGAATTCTAGTCCCAGAGCAGATCTGGTCGATGAAGGCACAGACTCATGTCCATCAGGGATTGATTTCCGCAATCACCCTCGTCTGCGGATATTCTGAGCCGATGCAGCTAGGAATGATCGGACTCGGCCGAATGGGCGCCAACATGTCGCGACGGCTTCTGAAGGCCGGTCACGAGCTCGTGGCGTACGATCGGAACCCGGAAGCGACCCATACTCTCCAAAAGGATGGCGCGCGAGCAGTGGCGAGCCTGGAAGAGCTCGCGCACCAGCTCCGCACGCCGCGCGCCATTTGGATCATGGTTCCCGCACAGGTCGTCGATGCCACGATCGATGCCTTGCAGCAACATCTGGCCCCTGGTGACATCGTCATCGACGGTGGCAACTCGCACTTCCAGGATGATCCCATACGCGCGACGCGCCTCGCGGCACGACAAGTGGAGTACGTCGATGTCGGTACGAGTGGCGGCGTGTGGGGGATCGATCGCGGCTACTGCCTGATGATTGGCGGGCGCGCGGAGGCGGTGAAGACGCTCGATCCCATCTTGAGAACCCTGGCTCCTGGCGTCGACGCGGCACCGCGGGCGACATCATCCGGTGAACCGTCGGCCGCAGAGCGTGGGTATCTGCACTGCGGCTCACACGGCGCCGGTCATTTCGTCAAGATGGTGCACAACGCGATCGAGTACGGCCTGATGGCAGCCTATGCCGAGGGGTTCAACCTCCTCGCGCATGCGCCGGAGTATCAATTCAATCTTCCCGAGATTTCAGAGCTCTGGCGCCGTGGCAGCGTGATCGGATCGTGGCTGCTCGATCTGACCGCTCGAGCGCTGCATGAAGACCCTCAGCTGACCGCTTTTGCTGGCCGGGTTGGCGATTCCGGAGAAGGACGCTGGACGGCGCACGTGGCCATCGACACCGCCGTGCCCGTTCCCGTCTTGGCCGCGGCGCTTTTCGCGCGCTTCGCGTCGCGTGGCGAAGAAGACTTCGCCAACCGTCTGCTCTCGGCAATGCGGGCGCAGTTTGGTGGACACAAGGAGCCGACATAGTCACCAGTCGCCGGTCACCGGTCGCCGGCCCTCGATCTCAGCCAACCAGAACAATCTGCGTAATCGCTGGAGACCGGAGACCGGGGACCGGAGACCGCTCAATCACAAACTCCGCCACTTCCGCCCTTCGCGTGCGAGGAGTTGGTCCCCTTCAACGGGACCGTCAGTGCCGGCGGCGTAGGTGGAGAGGCCGCACTCGCCCAGTACCCACGCGGTGAGAATCGGATCGACGATCGTCCAGCCGGCCTCGACCATGTCCGCGCGTTTGTAAAGGCTTCGGTCGCCGGTCATGGCGTCGTACAGCAGCGTCTCGTACCCGGTGTGCTGCTCCACTCCGAAATAATCTTCGTAGTTGAACCGCATGTCCACGGGACTCGTGGTGATCTCTGGACCAGGTACCTTCGCGGCAAATCGCAGCTTGATCGTCTCTTCAGGCTGAATCGAAATCACCAGATGATTCGGCTCGGGCATCGTCATCGAGGCTTCGCGAAAGAGCGCGAGCGGCGGCTGTTTGAACTGGATGACGACTTCACTTTTCTTCTTCGGCAACCGCTTGCCAGTGCGCAGATAGAACGGCACCCCCGCCCACCGCCAGTTGTCAACGGCGATACGAAACGCGACGTACGTTTCGGTGGTTGATGACGGGCTCACGCGCGGCTCCGCGCGGTATCCAGGCACGGACGTATCGGCGACGGTGCCTGCTTCGTACTGCGCTCGCACTGTGAGATGGCCGCAGTCGCTCGGAGCGAGCGGTTCAATCGCCTCGAGGACCTTGACTTGCTCGTTGTGAAGGCCGTTCGCTTCCAGGGAGCTTGGCGGCTCCATGGCCGTCAGCGTCAGAATCTGAAAGAGATGATTGGGGACCATGTCTCGAAGCGCCCCCGCCTGGTCGTAATAGCCACCGCGCTGTTCGACACCAAGCGTCTCGGCAACCGTGATCTGTACGTGATCCACGTAGCGCCTGTTCCAGATTGGCTCGAAGATCCCGTTGCCGAATCGAAATACCAGAATGTTCTGAACGGTCTCCTTGCCCAGATAGTGATCGATTCGAAAAATCTGGTGCTCGTGCATGATGGCGAGCAGACGCCGATTGAGCTCGCGGGCTGATCGGAGATCGGTCCCGAACGGCTTTTCGACGATGACGCGACGCCAGAAGCCGTCCTTGTCTTGTAGCAGTCCGCGTGCCGCAAGACGCTCACAGACGTTGAGGAAGAGCTCTGGCGCAGTCGCCAGATAAAAGAGACAGTTCCTCGACCCGATCTTCGCTGCCGTACGGTCGAGGGTTTCTACAAGTCGCTGCCACGCCGCCTCGTCGTCGAAGTCTGACGCGATGTACTCGAAGTTTCCGAGTGCGCGGCCAAACGCTGCCTGATCTACCGGCTTGGCTTCGACCTCCGCAATGCTTTGCTTGAAGCGTTCGCGAAATTCGTCAACGGTCGCGGGGCTCCTTGCGAATCCAACGACGGCAAACTTGTCCGGTAGCAGGTTCTCCTGTGCCAGGTTGTACAGAGAAGGAATCAGCAACCGCTTCGTGAGGTCGCCGCTGGCGCCGAAGATGACAATCGTGCACGGATCAGCGGGTTTTAGTTGACCTACCACCTAAGAGTCTCCGGTGAATCGAAATTCAAAACGCGGAACGTACCGCTCGACCGACCGATACGGATCGGGCCAGGGCATCGCGTATCCCAGCATGTGTGCGGCATGGCGTGCCCAATACGGGTCGAACAAGTGTGCCCGTGCGAGCAGGCAGAGGTCGGCTCGCCCCGCTGCGATAATCGTATTCACGTCCATATACGACGAGATGTTGCCCACCGCCATCGTAGCAATGCCGACTTCGTGGCGGATGCGATCGGCAAACGATGTTTGAAACAGGCGGCCGTATACGGGACGCTGTTCCGGAACGGTCTGGCCGGCCGAGACGTCCACGATGTCGCAGCCGTGGACGCGCAGGAGCCGCGCGACCTCTACGGCGTCCGCCGGCTCGAGGCCTCCGGGCATCCAGTCGACGGCGCTGATGCGCACGCTCATGGGGCGTTCCTGCGGCCACACGTTTCGACACGCCTCGAAGACTTCGAGTGGAAATCGCATGCGGTTGACGAGCGTGCCACCGTATTCGTCGGTGCGCTGGTTGGTGAGCGGCGAGATGAACGACGCAAGCAAATACCCGTGCGCCATGTGAATCTCCAACAGATCGAAGCCAGCATCCATCGCCAAATGCGCTGCGCCGACAAAGTCCTGCAGGGCCGCGTCCATTTCCGCACGCGTCATCTCGCGTGGGGTCTGCGAGCGGTCGGCGAAATACGGGATTGGCGAGGCCGAGACGAGGGGCCATCCTTCACCTTCCATCGGTTCGCTGTCCCCCTCCCACAGCTTTTTCGTCGCGCCTTTGCGGCCGGCGTGGCCGAGCTGTATGCCCACCTTCGCCGGTGTCTCGCGGTGGATGAAATTCACGACGCGCTTCCACGCTTCTCGGTGCGCAGGCTTGTAGAGCCCCGCGCATCCGGTTGAGATGCGCGCGTCACGACTGACGTTGGTCATCTCGGCCATCACGAGCCCCGCCCCCCCGATCGCGCGGCTCCCGAGATGCACCACGTGCCAGTCACCCACCGTCCCATCGTCGGCCACGTATTGACACATCGGAGAAACGACGACGCGATTGGGGATGATGAGATCGCGCAGCCGAAATGGCGTGAACATCGGCGGACTGGGGAGAACGGCCCTGCTTCCCACCTGCCGCTCGGCTTCCTGAGCGACAAACGCGTCAACGCGCGCGAGGAATGCCGGGTCGCGCTTCCGCAAGTCCTCGTGAGTGATTCGCAGCGATCGCGTCAGCAGCGTAAACGTAAATTGGAGTGCCGGCAGTTGCATGTAGCGTTCGGTGTCCTCGAACCACTGCAGCGACGCCTGCGCAGCACGCTGGAGACTTTCGACCGCTGGACGGCGTGCAGCTTCATACGCTTGTAAGGCATCAACAAGCCCTGCCTGCCCTACCCGCCCCAAGAGCGCATCTCGCAATGCAACTGCGTCTTCCATTGCCATCCGCGTCCCCGATCCCACAGAAAAGTGGGCGGTGTGTGCGGCGTCACCCAGAAGCACGACATTGCTGCTGGACCACGGCGTGACGCTGATGGTTGGAAATTGACGCCACAAACTACGGTTTGTGATCAGCCGGTGCCCGTCCAACTCCCTGGCGAAGAGCGCTTCGAGGAACGCGGCCGTCTGTGTCTCATCGGCTTCGTGGAGTCCAGCCGCGCGCCACGTCTCGTCGCGACATTCGACGATGAATGTCGATTGACTGGGAGCGTACTGATAGGCGTGCACTCGCCACAGGCCGTGTGGGCTGTGTCGAAAGTAAAACGTGAACTCGGGGAAGGGTTTCGTCGTGCCCAACCAGACGAACCGGTTCGGCCTGACATCAACGGCTGTCTGAATGCGCGCGTCGAGAAGTCTTCGGATGGTGCTGTTCGCGCCATCGGCTCCCACGATGAGGTCGGCCCCGCCGAACTCATCGAGCGATTGCACCTCGCGCTCGAATTCGAGCCTGACGCCGGCGGCGTGCACCTGGTGCTGCAACGCGCGAAGCAACATGTGCCGGCTCATGCCACTGAAGCCATGACCGGTGGAGACGATCGTCTCGCCAGCGTAATGAACAGCGATGTCGTCCCAGTGCACCAGGTGCTGCGCGATGGTCGCGTAGGCCTCCGAGTCGGCCTCGGCAAGGCCAGCCATTGTTGCGTCGGAAAACACGACGCCAAACCCAAAGGTGTCATCCGGACGATTGCGCTCGATGACCGTGATGTCGTGCCGTCGGTCGGCGCGCTTCATCAGAAGCGCGAAGTAGAGCCCACCTGGTCCCCCTCCGACGCACACAATCCGCATGGGATGGCTCACGCGCGACCGGCCTCGTCGAGAATCCCACCTGCAACGATCAAGCGTTGGATATCCGTGGCGCCTTCGTAAATTCTCAGGGCGCGCACGGAGCGGTACAGCCGCTCGACCGGATGGCCTGCCAGGACACCACCTCCGCCGATAATTTGCACGGCCTCGTCGACAACCCGTTGCGCCATTTCTGTTGCAAAGCTCTTCGCCATGGCCGCCGGCACAGACATTCGCTCGGTACCGCGTGCCTGTTCCCACGCAGCCCGGTAGACGAGCAGACGCGCAGCATCCAGCTCGGTAGCCATATCTCCGATCTTTGCGCGCACGAGCGGCATGTCGGCCAGCGCCTGTCCGAACTGACGGCGTGCGCGCGCATGCGTCACGGCCTCGGCAAGCGCGCGCGCTGCCATGCCGCACGCGGCTGCGCCGACCGTTGGACGTAAGCGATCGAGCGTCATCATGCCGATCTTGAAGCCGCGATCGATCTCGCCCACGACGGCGGAGGCCGGCACGCGACAGTCCCGGAACGTCAGCCGCCCGAGCGGATGCGGCGCAGCCATGACCTGCGGCCCGGCAAACTCGAGACCAGGCGTGTCGGTGGGGACGAGAAAGAGGGTAATGCCGCGGCTACCAGTGTCTGGAGAGGTTTTGGCGAACACCAGATAGACGTCCGCTATCCCCGCGTTGGAGATGAGGTGTTTCTCGCCCTCGATGACCCACGTGTCGGCATCGCGACGCGCCCGGGTGCTCATGGCAGCGACGTCAGACCCGGCGCCCGTTTCGGTCATCGCGAAGGCGGCCATCGCGCGACCGGCGATCAGGTCTGGCAGCCATCGCCCGCGTTGAGCGTCAGTGCCCGCGAGAATCAGCGTAGTGACACCCAGTCCCTGGATTGCGACGACGGCGTCAGCAAGGGGACTCACACCCGCTATCGCCTCACGGACCAGACAGACCCCTCGCAAATCCTGTGTGTCGATTGGGGAAAGCCATCCCGCACTGCCAATCTCTTCCAGGAGCGATCTCGCCTCTCGCCGGGCCTCGTCGTCACTCGCGGCCTCCGCGCGCGGGCCGAGCGATGCGGATGCCCAGGACGACACGCGCTGCCAGAGCTCCTCGTGTGCCCGCTCGAGAAATGCCGCGACGGCTCTCATCGGAATTTGGGCTCACGCTTGTCGCGAAAGGCCTGGTATGCCTCTCGAAAATCTGGATGCAGCATGAGCGCGGCTTGAATTTGCGCCTCGGCTTCGAGCGCACTGGACAGATCCATTGCGGCCTCGCGATCAATGGCACTCTTGGTGATCTCGAGCGCAAATGCCGGGCCTTTCGCCAACCGTTCAGCAAACGTACGGGCTGTCGCTGCGAGTTGGTCGTCGGGCACCACCCGGTTGTAGAGCCCGATGCGAAGCGCCTCGTCCGCGCTCACGAAATCTCCCGTCATCAGGAGCTCGGCGGCGCGCCCGGCACCCACGATCCGCGGCAACAACCAGGCCGCGCCCATGTCTGCACCGGACAGCCCGACTTTCGAAAACAGAAACGCGATCTTCGCAGACGTGGCCGCAATCCGCACATCACATGCGGTGGCAATCACAGCGCCTGCCCCTGCCACCGTACCGTTGAGCGCCGCGATGACAGGTCGCCGGCAACTGCGAATGCTGCGGACGAGATCGCACGTCAGACGTGTGAACGCGAGTAATCCGTGAAAGTCACGCGACAGCAGAGGTCCAATAATGTCGTGGACGTCCCCTCCCGAACAAAACGCCTTTCCGTTGCCGGTCAGAAGGACCACGCGCAGGTCCTTGTCGTCGCTGAGCTCGTCGAACGTGTCGCGCAACTCTTCGTAGATCTCGAAGGTTAACGCGTTGAGCCGGTCCGGGCGATTGAGCGTGATGGTGCCAACACCCGTGCTCGGATTGAAGCCGTAGAGAAATGAAGTGGGCACTTTCACCGTACGCCCTCGGATGGTGGGAGCACAGCGTCGGCTTCGATTTCGACGGTCGCGTCAGGATCCACGAGCCCCGCAACGCCGACAAGCGACATCGCCGGATAGTGAGACCCCATGAACCGCTTCCAGACGTGGCCAAGTCCGATCCGGCTGGCCCGATACGTCTCGAGATTCGTAACGTAAATGGTCATGCGGGCGATTTGGTGTGGTTTCCCACCAGCGGCGCTCACGACAGCCACCACTTTCTCCAGCGCGACGCCAAACTGTGCGACGAACTCGCGCTCGGCGACGTGCCCTCCATCATCTGCAGCCGTCTGACCAGCAACATGCAGCGTGCGCCAGCCGGCTGGCGCGAGCACTCCATGTGAAAACCCACGAGGCCGCGCCCGGGACGTGGGGTTGACGATCGTGAGCGCGTCCGGAAGGGCGTCGTTGGTCATTGGATGTTCTCGCGGTTGTCCGGCGATCTCCCAGCTCTCCATTACTGCTTCCTCGAGGATCGCACCGAGCGACTCGACAGTGTGCCGTCCCTCGTCGGCCGTCGCATCCGCAGGCCATCCGAAATATGCCTGCGGACCACCGGCTTGCGCAAACGAGCCATCCCCTCGACGAATAGCATCCACAAGCGAGGATGGATTCGGCGGCAGTTCCCGCAGGCGGTCCTGGTCGACCCAGTCGGGAGTCTCCGCCAGAACGACCGAGCCCTCGTAACGGCCTGCATGGCACGCCCCGCTCTGAAATTCCTCGGTCAAACGACTGGCCCAACGGCGTCTTGTGAGGTCAGGAAAGACGATCCTCGCGGCCTGGCTCGCATGCGCGCGCGCGACGGCGGCGGCAATCGCCGCAACATGCGCAGGATCGTGGTGGGCATTCGCCACTGCTGTCAGGCGTGCGCCGTGCCGCTGCAGGCTTTGCGCGATCCCGTAAATCAGCGCGGTCGTTGCGGAGCCAGGCGTGTCGAGTGTTCCCGCAAAGGCAGATGCGAATGGCGCTGGAGCGACCGGCAAGGCGTCGAGCACCAGGACATCCAGCCCGCGAGCTGACAGACGCGTAGCGCCACTGCGGGCCATCGCCTCGGCAATGACAATATCGGTCCCCAGCGGCAGGTGCGGGCCATGTGCCTCGATCGCACCCAGAGGAAGGATCGCCACCAGCCGATCCTTCGGCAGCCGCTCGACCGCGAGCCACGACATCGACGTGAGGTGATGTACCGCCATGCTTGCCGTTGAAGCGTAACTTAAATAGCATCGCGGCGATGAATGTGGACCTCCCTCTGCACCTGAACCTGGCCACGCATTTCGTTGACGCACGGATCAACGAGGGAGGGGGTGGGCGCCCGGCGGTTCGGACGAGCGAACGGATCTGGACCTACTCGGACATCTCCACACTCACCGCACGTATCGCTGGAGTGTTGGACGAGGCAGATGTTCGCCCGGAAGAGCGGGTGATTATCGCCCTGCCTGACGGGGCGCCGTTTGTTGGCGCACTCTTCGGCATCCTCCGCCGGGGAGCCGTCGTTGTCATGGTGAACCCCGACCTGCAGCCGGATCTGGTGGCTTACTTCTTCGAATACACGCGCGCGCGCGCGGGCTTCGTCAATCAGGCACATCTCGCAGCATTCGAAGCCGCTATCGTCGCCATCACGCCGCGACCGCAACTGTTTGTGATGGACAGCCCTGAGTTTCAGCGCCGGCTGGCGGCGCAACCCTCCGAGTACCGGCCGTTTCTGTCGCACCGAGACGACGGCGCCATCTGGCTGTTCAGCGGAGGGACGACCGGCCGCCCGAAGGCCGTTGTCCAGACCAATCGCTCGTACATAAACACCACGGAGTGTTACGGCAAAGGAGTGCTCGATCTGAAAGCAGACGACATCACCCTTGCGGTGCCGAAGCTGTTCTTCGGATACGCCATGGGCTCGAACGTTCTCTTTCCGTTCTCCGTTGGCGCTTCATGCGTGCTCTTTCCGGAACGCAGCACACCCGACGCCGTGTTTTCACAGATTGCACACCACCACCCCACGATATTGATCAACGTTCCGACCATGGTGCAACAGATGGTCGCGCATCCATCGGCGCGGCAGCAGAACTTGAGCAGCCTGCGATTGGCGACCTCCGCGGGCGAAGCGCTTCCAGTCGAACTCTACGAACGATGGAAGGACACGTTCGGCGTCGAGCTGCTCGACGGGCTCGGTACGGCCGAGATGTGGCACATCTTCATCTCCAATCGACCCGGCCACGTCGTGCCGGGCACACTGGGACATGTCGTAGATGGCTTCGAGGTCAGACTGTGCGACGAGGACGGCCGGGAGGTGCCAGTCGGAGAGGTGGGCGCTTTGTGGGTCAAGGGCGATTCGCGAGCGATTGGTTACTGGCAACGCCTGCACGACACGATGGACGCGTTCCGCGGCGAATGGTACGTGTCGGGCGACATGCTGAGCACGAATCCCGACGGCACGTTCGTGTACCACGGGCGCGCCGATGACATGCTGAAAGTCAGTGGCAAGTGGCTGTCTCCCGGCGAGCTGGAGAATTGTCTTCTCCAGCATGCCAGCGTGCGTGAAGTGGCGGTGGTGGGCGTAAAGAATGCCGATGGACTGATCAAGCCGTACGCGTTTGTCGTCACCGACGAGGGATCGACCGATCTCGCGGCCGATCTGCAGGCATTCGCCAAGAGCCGCCTCGAGCCCTACAAGTATCCACGTGAGGTCGTCTTCCTCGACGCGCTGCCGAGGACCCATCTTGGAAAGGTCGATCGCAATGCGTTGGCGAGATCGCGGGACTAACCAGCCTCCGCCAAGGCTTCGGCGGTCCGCCGTAGCTTTGGCGAAGGCGGAGGTCCCGAGCTGCCTACTGATTGCCCTGCTTGCAAGCGCCGTCCAAGCGTCAGCACAAACGACGGCGATCAGGTTTGGCCGACTCTGGGATGGCGAGCGCGTCGTCAGTAACGCGGTGGTCGTCGTTGAGGGCGACCGGATTGTCCGTGTCACCGAAGGCGGCCCAAGTCCAGCCGGTGCGACGATTGTCGACTTGTCGCGCTATACGGGGTTGCCCGGTCTGATCGATGCGCACACGCACATCACGTACTACTGGGATCGCGCGCCGGGGACACGACCGCGGGGCCAACGACGTCTGCCGGCGGTCACCGTCTTTCTTGCGCAAGAGAACGCCCGCCGCACGCTCGAAACCGGCGTCACGACCGTCCGTGATCTGAACGCCAGCAACGACATGGACTTTGCGATGCGCCAGCTCATTCTGGATGGTGCGATGGTCGGGCCGCGCATACTCGCATCCGGGCCGGGACTTTCCGTCCGCGTCGGTGATCACCCGAGTCTGGAAGCCTTACGGACGCTGGTCGAAGATCGTGTGAAGGCGGGCGCCGACTGGATCAAGGTCTTCGGATCGCGCGGCGGTTTCGACAACGTCGACGGGACCCAAACTGTTTCGTTCGACGAAATGCAAGCGATCGTCGACGCTGCTCACAAGCTGGGTAAACCGGTCGCGATTCACTCGTATGGCCCATCAGGCGTCAGGGACGCGGTACGAGCGGGCGCAGATTCCATCGAGCACGGAGCAGACCTGGACGACGAAACGATCACGGAGATGGTGAGGCGCGGCACCGTCTGGGTGCCGACGGTTGATCACAATCGGTACTACATCGACGCAAAAGCTGAGTACGGATTCGCGCAGGGCTCGGAGGGGCTCTTGAAAGACTACATCGAGCGCAACGTTGCTTCGCTCAGACGTGCAATTGCAGCGGGCGTTCGGATCGCGATGGGCTCCGACGCCGTTTACTCGATGTTCGGAGAGAACACACGCGAACTGAGTTGGTTCGTGAAGGCGGGGATGACGCCCGCGCAGGCCCTCGAAAGCGCGACCGTCGTGCCCGCGCGACTCTTGAGACTCGACAAAGAGCTCGGTCGCGTCGTGCCCGGATATCACGCCGATCTCGTCGCGGTCGAAGGCGATCCGCTCGAGCGCATCGACGCGCTGATCGCAGGCGTCCAATGGGTCATGAAGGGCGGAAGGGTCGTCGTCGACAAGCGTTGAGGCTTTGATATCATCAGTTTTTCACCATTACTCAGAACAGGAGACTTGCAATGACCGCACTTGCAGGGAGTGGCCCACTCCCCATTGGCGCCGACGCGCCCGATTTCGAAGCCACCACTACCCAGGGTCCGATTCGCTTTCACGAATGGCTGGGGAATTCCTGGGGCATCCTGTTTTCGCATCCCAAGGACTTCACACCGGTCTGCACAACAGAGCTCGGTTACATGGCGAGCATCAAGCCGGACTTCGACAAGCGGAACGTCAAGGTGATCGGCCTCAGCGTGGATCCGGTCGACAGGCACGAGGGATGGTCGAAGGACATTGCCGAAACGCAGGGCCATGCTCCCAACTACCCGATGATCGGCGATCCGGAGCTCAAGGTCTCCAAGCTCTATGGCATGCTGCCGGCCACAGCTGGAGAGACGTGCGAAGGACGAACCGCTGCCGATAACGCCACAGTCCGCAACGTCTACGTCATCGGCCCGGACAAGAAGATCAAGCTCGTACTGTCGTACCCGATGAGCACCGGGCGCAACTTCGACGAGGTCCTCCGCGTCATCGACTCACTGCAACTCACCGCCAAGCACAAAGTCGCGACGCCGGTGAACTGGAAAGATGGTGACGATGTGATCATCCTGCCTGCGGTGTCCGACGAGGAGGCCAAAGGCAGGTATCCGGAAGGCTGGCGCGCGCCGAAGCCGTACCTTCGGATCGTGCCGCAACCGCGCGGTTGAGCTCCCTGACGGGCGCGCGCACTTGCGCGCGCCTTCAGGCATCGTCGTCGTTGCCGTCCCCCGTAGGGTCTTGCCTCGGATTTGAAAGTTCTATCGCTGGACGAACTGCAGCGGTACGTCGTTTGTGATCTGTCCGTCCGAAAAAAAGCGGACGATCAGACGTCCGCTAGCCAAATCCTCTCGATCCTTTGCAGACAGTGTGATGTGTCCCGCCAACGGCTGCCCCGCTGCGAACAATCGATGCCGCGCGGCACCGGGCTTGTCCGGCTTGCCGGCATGAATCCAGATCGCCGCCAACGCCTCGCGGCGGTCTGGCTTCTCGAGCGTGACGGCATAGGTCAGTTGCGACGTCGTACCGTCAAAAGTCAGGTTGACCGATGAACCGCGAAACGCGACCGACGTGGTGCGGGACGCGGGCGCCTTGCCACCAACCAACGCCGGTGTGCTGAACGGCGGTCGGCGCAGGTCGAGTGTCTGCTCGATGGCATACCCCAGTGAAAGCAATGCCTGTTCGGTAAACGGTCCACCGAGCAAATCCATGCCGACCGGAAGGCCGTCATCGCTGAAGCCGGCCGGCACTCCAAGCGCTGGCAGCCCGGAATGCGCGCTCACCTGGCAGTTCGTTCCGCCCTGGGCCTCGCCAATGCGCGCAGGCTTGCGACGCAGCGTGGGATAGATCAACGCCACCAGCCGATGCTCGTCGAGGACGGTTTCGAGTGCAGTTCGTAGGGCGCCACGTTTGATCCGCGCGCGACGTGCTTGATCGGTCTCGCGCGACTCGACATTGTTGCGGGCGCGGAATGTCGCTTCGAGCGCGCTGTGATACAAACCACGGTCCAGAATCTCACCGAGTGACTTCACCGGCGGATTCCCGGCACCCGCAAGGTACTCCGCCAGATCGAACTTGAAGTCGGCGTTGATCATCGAGCCGTCGCGCAGCAGGTCCTCGAGTCCCGGAACCGTCACATCAGTGACCTCGGCGCCTGCCTTTTTGAGGCTGTCCAACGCGCGCTGCACGATACCGGTGACTTCCTGGTCCTCGGCGGCGGTCCCGAACAAGCTGCGGATCACACCGATGCGAGCTTCCTTCAACACGTCGGCAACAAGCCCTTCGCGATACGACTTCGAGATGTGCCCGGCGCTGACAGACGTCGGCGGGTCGGCGGGGTCTGGACCAACTGTTGCGTCGAGCATGATGGCCAGGTCAGCGATCGTGCGGGTGATGGGTCCACCGATGTCCTGCGTGCTAGACAGGGGCACGATGCCCGTGCGGCTCGACAAGCCTTGCGTTCCTCGCAGGCCGACGAGGTTGTTGTGCGACGCAGGATTCCGGATCGAGCCGCAGGTGTCACTCCCCATGCCGCTCGCCGCAAAATTCGCGGCAACTGCGGCACCAGTGCCGCCGCTCGATCCGCCCGGGTTGCGATCGAGATCATACGGATTTCTGACCTGGCCGAACCGGGAACCCACGCTGGTGATGCCAGCCGCAAGCTCGTGCATGTTGGTCTTACCCAGGATGATCGCACCAGCCTCTTTCAATCGCTTGACTTGATACGCATCACGCTCGGGATGAAAGGTCGCCAGTGCGATCGAACCCGCCGACGTGGGCATCTCAATCGTCTCGTAGTTGTCCTTCACGAGCACGGGGATGCCGTGCAGAGGCCCACGCGGTCCTTTGCTTACCCGTTCGGCATCGAGCGCGTCTGCGGCTTCGCGTGCGCGGGGGTTGAGAGCAACGATGGCGTTGAGCGCCGGCCGCTGCTGGTCGTAGGCGGCAATGCGGGCGAGGTAAATCTCGACGAGCTGCCGCGACGTCACCGCTCGTGCCGCCAGCGCGCGCTGGAGGTCTTCAATCGACTTCTCCATCGGATCGAACGTGGTGAACGGCGCCTCGGAGACTGGTTTCCTCGACTGGCTGTCCAGCGGCAAGGTGGCGGTGAATATGGAGATCGCCACCACGAACGGAGGGATTGGGAACCTCGAGCGACGAAAACCCGACGAAATCCACATGCGGCCAAGAATAGCCGACGTCCAAGGTCCGCTACACTCCTGTCATGCGGTCGATCCCGGAGTGGCTGGGCGCTCTCCTGATCGTCGTTGCCGTCCTTGCCGTGATCACCTGGTACGTGCGGCAAGTCGAGCCACGAATGGCGTTCTTCCCGCTCGCCGGAGAGGACATCACGCCCCAGTCGCACGGCCTGGACTATGTACCCGACACGATACTCACAGATGATGGTGAGCGGTTACGCGTGTGGCATGTGCCCCGCGCGGATGCTATCGCACAGGTCGTGTATTTTCACGGCAACGGCGGCAATCTCTCGTTGTGGTCGGACGTGCTGGTCGGCCTCTGGCGCCAGGGATTCGACGTCACCGCGGTGGACTATCGGGGGTACGGCCTGAGTACTGGCAGTCCCTCCGAGCAAGGCTTGTATCGCGACGTCGATGCCACGCTCCGGTTCCTCGAGCAGCGGCCGCGCCTCGCTGATGTTCCTTTGATCTACTGGGGTCGATCACTCGGAACAGTGATGGCGGCCTATGCGGCGAGTCGGCGGGCCGCAGACGGTGTGGTGCTGGAGGCCGGGTTCCCCTCGATGCGCTCGGTCCTCGAAACCAATCCGCTTTTATGGGTGGTGTCGTGGGCGTCGAGCTATCGAATGCCGACCGCCGAGTGGATGTCGAGCGTCCGGCAGCCCACTCTCGTCCTGCATGGCGACCGCGATAGCGTCATCCCATATCGCCTCGGGCGGCGTCTATACGAATCGCTCCCCGGGCCCAAGACGTTCGTGACCATCCCCGGAGGCGATCACAACGAACCGGTCCCCGAAGACGCCGAAAACTACTGGCGTGCGATCCAGGCATTCATCAAGCACCTCCGTGAGCCCACGTGAACCCATGTGAGGAACGTTACTTTTTCATTTGCACCACGATGACTTCCATCGGCTCTTTGCCGCGATTCATGTCACCGTGCTGTTCACCAGCCGGGTCGGGTCCCAACCAATAAGCTTTGCCACTCTCCCATGTCATCTGCTTCATCGTCTTGCCGTTGGCATCGACGACGTCCAGCGTCCCCCCCTTGAGCGCAACGATGGTCCGCCCAAGATCGTGGCGGTGCAGTGCCAGCGGCTGGTTCGGCAGAATGATCGACTTCCAGACGCTCACGTGCTCGTTTTCGAACTGGGGCTCCCGTCGCGTCTGCGCCGCTGGCTGCTGCCAGGCACCGACGCCGATGCCGGCGGCGAATACCACAACCATTGCTCCGGATATCGTCCACTTCGATCGCATCTCAACCTCCAGAAAGGAAACGCCTCAGAGACACAGAGAGTCAGAGAAAAAAGATCGCCACGAAACCACGAAATCACGAAGATTCATTCGTGGAAGGAATAGCTTCGTGTCTTCGTGTTTTCGTGGCGTGTTTTTGATTCAACCCCAACAGTTTCGCGGCGTTGCCGCCGAGAATCATCGATTGTTCCTCATCGGTCACGTCGATCTGCTCAATCGCCTCCAGCATCTTCGAAATGCTGCCAATCTGATGCGGATAGTCGCTGCCGGCCAGGATGTGATCGGCGCCGGCAAAACATATCGCGAAATTGATCGCATCGGGATTGAAGTTCACGGTGTCGTAGTAAAAACGCTTGAAGTACTCCGTCGGCGGCTTCGAGATATTGCGACGGCAGTCCGCAAACGCCTCGTACCCGCGGTCGCAGCGTTCGGCCAGATACGGCAGTGCGCCGCCCATGTGCGTGAGCGCCCACTTGATCTGGGGATACCGCTCGGGCACTCCCGCGAACACGAGATGTGCCGCGGCCAGCGTGGTATCGAAGAGAAAGCCGACCAGTGCCGTGAGCCAGTATTCTTCCATGCCCTGCACGCTGGCAGGATGCGCGGGATGAATGTAGATCACGGCACCCAGCTCGTTTGCCGTATTCCAGAGTGGCTCATAGACCGTATCGGCTAACGGTGTGCCGTTGACATTGCTGAAGACCATCGCTCCGGGCAAGCCCAGGTCTTTCATCGCGCGTTCCAGCTCGCCGACAGATGCGGCTGGATCGTTCAGGGGCAAGGTCGCAAGCGCGGTGAACCGCTGCCTTCGGCGAATTTCGTTCGCAAAGGCGTCATTCACCTCACGTGCCATCGCCACGGCAGCCGTCGCCTCTTCGAAATGCACGCCGGGTGTAGTGAACGTCAGCACCTGCATGTCCACGCCGTGCTGCTTCAGCACGCCTTCGCGGTAGTCGAGATCGCGGTGACCTGGCACGAGGATGTTGTAGTCCCCCGGATAGTGCAGCCGCGGATTCTGATCCTTGTCGTAATCGATCCGGACCCGCGCAGGGCCTTTTTTGACGGCGTTCAGATACTCAGGCGGGTAGTAATGATTATGAAAATCGATTGTCATCGTGTTTTTACCGGAGGCCGGAGACCGTGGACCGGGGACCGAACGGCCGGAGGCCGCGGGCCTCGCCGGTCCATGCGAAGCGTATCACGCCATCACGGAAACAACGGAGGCGGGACGCGACCCTTGGTCGCTTGCTCGAAGGCGTATGCGAGCTCGATCAGTCGCGGCTCGCTGCACGACTTGCCGGTGAAGCCGACGCCATAGGGCGCGAGCTTGGCGTCAAATCCGTCGGGAAACGCTGGCGTCGGCGCGTTCGGCACGACACCGAACGGCACGACGATGATTGGATAGCCGGCGCGGGCGGCAAGCGCGGCGCCCGAACCGCCAGGCGTGAGAATCGCGTCGAGCTTGTGCGCGTCAATCACACCGTCAATGCCACGTGCGCGGCTCAGCGCGAGATCCTTCTTGCGATCGGCATCGAAGCGCGCGCGATCGGCGGCGAGGTCCATCTCATCTGAGATATCCAGTCGCGATTGTCCGAATCGCATGGCGCCTGCCTTCGTGTGCGCGATATTCCACTCGCGAAGTTCAGTAAGCGTCTTAACGGGCGCTGACGCCCCCAGACTCTTCAACCACGCGTCGAAATCACGCTTCATGCCGTACTTGAAATTCACCGAGCATCCGGCATCCTTGCCTTTGCTTTGATCGCCGCCCGAACAGTAATCCCACAACAGAAAATTGCTCGTCGCGTCCTTGTCCACGAAACTGGGGACATCCGTTGGATCCACCACCACCGCGCCGTGCTGCTTGAGCACGGCGATGGCGTCAGCCATGACTTTGGCCTGTTCCGGATTGAGGCCACCGCGCGGCCGCTCCTCGCCGGAGAGAGTGATGCGGTCGTAGTAGAAGGCGCGAGGAATGCCAATCCGCGCGCCCTTGAGACCGGTGGCGTTCAAGAACTTCGTATAGTTCCGCCCGGGCGGCGGGGTGCATGTCCGGGTCGCCGGGTCGTTCGGATCGGCAGTGTCGCCTTCCAGCGCGCCAAGCATGATCGCGGCATCGGCCACTGTGCGCGTCATCGGCCCGGCCGTATCGTGATCGGCGGTAATCGGGATGACGCCATACCGGCTGATGCGGCCGATCGTGGGGCGGATGCCGACGAGCATGTTGGCGTTTGACGGACTAATCACCGAACCGCCCGTGTCCGACCCGACGCTCGCCGCCCACAAGTTGGCGGCGGTGCCGATGCCGGAGCTCGATCCGCCAGTCGAGAGGGCGGGCCGGCCGTCAAAGGTGGCCTCACGTGGATCCGTGCGAGGGTCGTAGGGATTGAACGCGAAGCCGCCGACGGCGTTGTAGTTGCCCGGCATGGGATTGGGCGCCCCAGCAACCCAATTGGCGAGCTCGGTGAGGCCAGTCTTGGCCAAGATGATCGCGCCAGACGCGCGAAGGTTGCTGGTCAGTGTCGCTTCGTACGGCGGCACATACCCCGCAAACGCCAGGGCGCCGCCCGTGGTCGGCAGGTGCGTGGTGTGAATGTTGTCCTTGAGTGCGACCGGAATGCCATGAAGCGGGCCCCGCACCTTCCCTGCGGCGCGCTCGCGATCGAGCGCCTCCGCCTCTTCAATCGCACGCGGGTTGACGGCAAGCGCGGCGTTCAGGCGATCTTCATAAAGCCCCAGTCGGGCGAGGTACTGGTCGACGAGTTGCCGCGAGGTCACGCGCTTCGCAGTCAACGCCGCCTGCATTTGCGGAATCGTCGCCTCCACAACAGAGAATCGTGCAACGTCTGAGTGGCCGCCCTGACCGGTCGCGCCGCCGCCGGTGAAGGCCACCATCGCCACGAAGCTAAGAGCCAGCAAGCGTCTCATGGGACGGCTATCTTACGTGCAATACCTTACCTGCGCAGCAGGAACGCGGTCAGCAGGTGTAAGGCGTCGGCGGGTTCAACTGGAACTGTTCGCGCGTCAGCCGGTAGAAGTAGGTGTCTAGGCCATTCAGCTCCCCGCGCCGCTCGAGCTGCATGCCGACGCGCTCGAGCGCCCGGCTCGACGCCTGATTCGGGACGTCCGTTGCGGCGACGATCTGCGATCGATTCAAGACCTCGAACACGTACGCGATCACGACGCATGCCGATTCAAAAGCGAGGCCCTTCCCCCAAAAGCGCGGCCAAAATGCAAACAGCAATTCGGGCTCGCCGGCGGCGGATGGTCTGAACCCGCAGACCCCCATGAACTCGCTGGAATCGGGCGTGCGAACGGCCCAGAGACCAAACCCGTGACGCGCAAAGTGGGCGTCGCTGGACGCGACGACCTCCGCAGCTTGCTTCTCAGTGATGACCGTGCCGTCCCACAAGTATCTGCGAACGTCCGGATCAGTCCACAGGGCGTGGGTCGTGGAAATGTCTTCCAGACCGATCGGGTCGAGCGTCGTACGCTTGGTTGCCAGGCGGGGTTTGTCCACAGGGCTACCTGTCAGGCAAAACGCTTCACCGACCGCTCGCGCGCTTTTCGTGCCTCCTCCTCGCGATTGCGTGGCGGCGCACTAGTCGTCAGCGAGGTAATGAGCCGGTGGGCGGCCTCGGTGACTTCCTCGATGGCGCGAGTGAACGCCGCTTCGTTGGCGCGCGACGGACGCGTCGTGCCGCTCAATTTGCGAACGAATTGGAGCGCCGACGCGCGGATTTCCTCTTCCGTCGCGGGTGGCGCGAAATTAGCGAGTGTCTTGATGTTCCTGCACATTCCCTACTCCCGATCGGGGTCAACCGCAGCACCGCAAGTCAAATCGACCGGGCCCAGCTTCTCCACCAGAGCCGTCCAGGCATTGTCCCAACGCATCTCTCCATAGTACTGCGCGGGCCGCGATGAATACCCAAACTCATAGCTCGTCGGATCTTGACTATCGTGGATCGGGACGTGCGGGACCAGCTGATGCGCAAACTCGTGGGCAGCGCCACGCCCGATACCTCGCCCAATCGCTTCGACGATGGCCTGGCGATCCGCACCTGGCGGCGCGTGCGAGACGGCCTGGCTACCCAGCATCAGAAAGTTGACCTCTCCAGATCCTCCGATCGGTCTCAATACACGAGTCGCTCCAGCAGCGCCAGTACCGCGTCCCTCCGCGAATTGTTGGACCACGCGCACCCTGTGATGGGCCTCGCGGTAATCAGAAAATTCGATGCGCAGCCCCGCAAAGGCCGCCCGCAACTCGGACCACGCGATCCGTTCGATGGTTTGACGTTCCTCGGCCGTGAGCGGCCCGCCAAATCCAGCCGCCCTTAGATGCGGCAGGTCGAAGGTGACCTGGTCGAACCAGAATCCCGCTCGCGCGATGTGGTGCTGCGACCACCACTTCGCGCCACCGTAAGTGGCCAGCATGGCGACGAGGGCGACGACGCTGATGATCTTGGCCGCGGGCATACGTGACGGTATGAGTCACAGGGATATCATGGAGTTCGGGAGCAGAATAGTCTCCCGGATCTTCCCGATCTCCCTGGGAATACGGCGACTCGGGTCGACTCCGGAATTTATTGGCCGCCCGAAAACGCCCGCACCATGTCGTACCAGAAATCGAACGCGTCGTAAAAACTCCGGACGGGGATGCGCTCGTCACGCCCGTGTGCACGCACGTCATCCGGCTCAAAGAATATCGCCGATGCCCCATAGACCGGAATGCCGGCATTGCGCGCGTAAAGACCATCCGTGGCACCGGCCGACATCTCCGGAATCACCACCGCCCCGGGAAAATGTTGACCAGTGAGGCGTTCGAGGATGCTCATCACCCCTTGTGTCAACGGCGACGGCGGACTCGTTGTCGGCTCGCCCAGTCGACGCAGTGTGACTGTCTTGTCCGCGATCGCGTGCGTCAGTGCTCTCTCGACCTCCTCGAGACGCTCGCCTGGCAACACCC
The DNA here is from genome assembly GCA_963846425.1 of uncultured Acidobacteriota bacterium. GTDB lineage: Bacteria > Acidobacteriota > Vicinamibacteria > Vicinamibacterales > UBA2999 > JACCSI01. The sequence goes on from CAWJVW010000007.1 coordinate 196,799, forward strand.
GACAATTGACCACAGCACGAGCGGTCTGTGGGAGCGCATTCTCGGCATGGCCGCCTTCGAGCATGGTGGCGACACAGGTCGTGCGCATGGCTGACCCGTACGAGGGATTGCCCGCGAGCCGTTCAATTGCGGCCGGGTCGGGCGGAGACTGTCCGGCGCGCCGCATGTCGGCCGCCTCGGGTCCCCCCAGTTCACCTGTACGACTCAGGTAGGTTCGGGTGACCTCGTTCAACTTCACAGGAAATTGATGTTTGGACAGGCGGCTCAGCGCGTGTGCGAGCTGATAAATGGCATTGTCGGGACGCGGCACCGAGCTGTGTCCTCCCGGGTTACGCACCTCGAGCTGATAGCTCACATACACTTTCTCGCTGGCTTGAACACCAAGCACCAGCCGCCGATCGCCTTGCAACATCCCATCGCCTGCGTCGGTATTCAACGCGAGTGCCGCCCGTTTCACATCCGGATCATTCGCCAGCAGCCAGCGAATACCATTCCCGGTTGTTTCTTCGTCCGCAGTGAGAACGATCACGATGTCGCGAACCGGCCGAAAGCCTTCGCGGCGCAACCGTATGACATTGGCGACGAGCATGGCCGCGCCGGCCTTGTTGTCGTGGGTCCCGCGGCCGTAGAAGTAACCATCTTTCTCGGTCAGGACAAAGGGATCGAGCGACCAATCGTCACGACGTGCGGGGACGACGTCGATGTGTGCCATCAACAGCAACGGGCCGCCTTCGCTCGCGCCGCTCGGCGCAGCGCCGCGAAGGCGGACGACAAGATTCCCCAGCCTTGGCTCGGCGCCGACGATCCGCACTTCGCCAGGGGTGAACCCTGCGGCCATGAGCCGCTTTGCCATCGCCTCCGCCCCCGCCCGCGGGTTGCCATCAGGCTCGGATGTGTCGATGGCGATCAGCTCACGAAAAATGTCGCGCGCGAGATCGCGATCCGCAGCAGACGCTCGGGTCTGTGCGATGGCAGCGGAAGGTGCGGCGATCGCGGTGGCGAGAACTGCCACGGACATCGCGCGACGGGCGCGTCGAATCCACACCCAATACACGGGCAGGCCCACCAGAACCATGCCCAGACCGATGGCGCTGTTCAGCGGATCGACACGAATCTGATTGGCGGCAATGGCCAGCGAGACGGCGGCGAACGCGACAGGGATCACCGGCACTCCGGGCATGCGCCACTGCGGCCGGTACCCTGCCCGACCTCGAAGCAGCACGACGCCGATGGCCAGCAAGGCAAAGAAAATCCACTCCGTGTAAATGACGCGAGTGAAGAGGTCCCGATACGTCCCCGTCAGCACAAGAATCGCCGCCCAGAACCCCTGCAGCACGATCGCGCGGCCTGGCGTTCGATTGGTGGGATGCACTGCCGCGGCCCACTTGAACAACAGGCCATCCTGCGCCATCGAGTAGTACACGCGCGGGCCCGCGAGGATGACGCCGTTCAAAGCACCAAACGCTGACAGCATCACGAGCGCCGACACGAAGCTGCCACCAGCAGGACCGACCAGGGCTTCGAACGTATCGGCCGCCACACGAGAGGACGCGATTACGCGTTCGATGGGCAGTACCGACAGATACACGATGTTCAGCCCAACATAGCAGACGGTGACGATGAGGGTGCCGAGAACCAGCGCGCGAGGAATCGTGCGCTCTGGATTCTTGGTTTCCTCCGCCGTGTAGGTCACCATGTGCCACCCCCCGAAGGCAAAGAGACCAGCGCCGACAGCGAGGAGAAAGTCACCGACGCCGAAATCAGCCGGGACAGTCGACGCGGCCACATTGCCAGGAGCCGGATCGAGAACCGACCCGACGACGATAATCGCCGCAACCGCAACAACCTTCATCACGGTGAAGGCCGTCTGCACGCCGCTGCCAAACCGCACGCCCAGGTAGTTCACCGCGGACAGCACGAGGATCGCCGCGACGGCGACGCCGCGAAGCGAGGCGTCCCCCATGGGTACGAAGTACGCCGCGTAGCGCGCAAACACCGTCGCAATGGCGGCGGCGATGCCCGTGTGCATGCTCCAGAACATGGCCCAGCCCCACAGAAACCCGAGGGCAGGCGAGTAGATCTCGCGCAGGAACACATAAACACCACCGGTGCGCGGAAACGCCGACGACAGCTCCGCGCACACCAGCGCGCCGCCCATCGTCAACAGGCCTGCGGTCACCCACGCCAGCGTGACACCCCAGAGCGACGGCACTCTCGCCGTGATTTCTGAGGCCTGGACGAAGACAGAGGCCCCGATGATGATGCCCACGACGATGGCCGTCGCGTGAGGGAGGCCTATCGCGCGGGTGAGGACGCTTGATGACATGGAGGGTGGCTCGCGCCACGTGACAGGGCAAGGCCCTCGGTCTACGGTCCACGGCCGACGGTAGGCCCTCGGTCTATCTGTAGGAGCTGAGGGTGACCGGGGGTCGTGGGCCGGAGACCGTAGACCTCAGTGTCAGAGAGGATTATCCGGATACATCATCGTGCGCCACATGTGCGCCGTCTTGCTGTTATCGAACCCCAGCCCTTCCTTCGGCTGTTTGAAGTTTCGACCGATGATGTCGATGAACGGATCCAGAGACACCTGCACCCCTGGCTCGAAGGCATAGAGGTCGTTGACGGTGATGAGCCGCGCCTCCATATACCACTTGTGCTTCTTGGCGAACTCGTACGCCTCTTTGATGTAGGGAGGCGGCACGTAGTCCTTGCCGTAAATGCGCGTGTAGAGCTCGGGGTACTCGTAGCCGACGGACGAATCCGGATAGAACCGCAGGGCCTGGTGATAGCGTATGGCCCAACTGACCTTCTCGGACACGTACGGCTCGATCATCTGCGCGCCCCACCAGCCGTGATCGACCTTGATCAGGTTCTGCACGACGTCGTGCATCAGGCACGCCAGAATGACTTCCTCGCTCATGCCCGTCTTGAGCGCGCGTGTGGCGCTCTGAAGCACATGGTTGGCGGGCGCGAACCGGAGATTGAAGAAGTCGACCAGCGTCGGCTTGTCGGGCATGGGCGCGAGCACGGGCATCTTGCGATCGTCCTGAGGCCCCTGCGGCGTGAACAGGCTGCCGGCGCCACGCCGCACCGTCGCTTCGGGCGGAGCGGGGACCACCTGCCCCTCGGCGTGTCCGTGACCGAGCGACTCATCGAGCAGATCGCTCAGATGATGTTCGAGCGCCTCGGCTTTTGCTTCCGGACACATCGCATCGACGACTGCGGCCCCACCGAGTGATGCGATGAATGCTCTTCGATCGATCTCCATGTCGCCTCCACGATGAAAAGGCAGGTAAAGGCTGGTGAGGCCGGTTGAGCAGGTCAGAACTCGCGTTCCGTCTGCTCGACCTGCCCGACCTGCCCCACCTGCCTCCCGTCAGCCGTCCCGAGGTTCAGTTATGCAGCCTGAGCGGGGACGGCGAGAGCCTGCTCGAACACCTTGACGGCCTTCTGCATGTCCGCCAGCGTGCTGATGGAGATCCGACAGTGCGTCTTCTCGTACGGCGGGAAGTCCCGGCCGACCAGAATGCCCTGCTTCGCGCACGCCTCTCTGAAGCCGCGCGCCGGACGTTTGATGTCGACGAAGAGGAAGTTGGTCTGCGAATCGGTTGGCGTGTAGCCGTGATCCGTGAACCACTTCGCCGTGAACGTACGGGCCTCGGTGTTGCGGGCGCTCTCGGCTTTGAGGATGCTGGGATCCTGTGTCAGCGCCGCACGGGCCGCGCTGAGACCAAGCACGTTGACGGCGCCGTCAGCATCCCAGGTTCGCATTTTCGCAATCGAGTCGCGATGACCGACCGCGTAGCCGATACGGAGGCCGGCCATGCCGAACGCCTTCGAGAACGTGCGCGCGACGACCACGCGGGGATTCTCGATGGCCAGCGGAATCATTGTCTCGTAGCCGGGCATCGTCGCGTACTCGAAATACGCCTCGTCCACCAGTGTGGTGGTGGCTGGCGAGCTCTTGCCAAGTGCCGCGATGAAGTCACGCGTGGTCTTGCCGTCAACCGCGGTGGCAACCGGGTTGTTCGGATTGCAGAAAAACACCATCCCGCCGCCCTTCGACGAATCGAGCAACGCCGGGACATCCATCTTGAGCTCCGGTGGGGCCGTGAGCTTCACGGTGCGGACCGGATAGCCCATGAGCGCCGCGTAGCCGGCGCACTCCTCGTACGCCGGAATCGGCGCGATGAGGGGCGCGGTCTTCGAGCAGAAGATATGTGTGGTCGTCCGCAGGATCTGCGTCGAGCCGGATCCGATCAGGACGTTTTCCGCCTTGATGCCATGCTTTTTGGCAATCAATTCGGTCACCTCGGCGGAGGTGGCGAACTGGTAACGCCCGAGCTCGCCAAAGCCGGCGCGCACGGCGTCGAGCACAGCCCGGCCCGGTCCCAGCGGATTTTCGTTGCTGGCCAGAATGATCGGCGAGCTCGTCTGCGCGTGGAGCGCCTCGAAGCCCAGGTCGAAGAGACCGGCTTCGCGACCGCGGCCCGCAACCCACATTCCGGCCGCGCCCGCGCCTACAGTCTGAACGAATCGACGTCGCGACAGCGACATGGTTGAATCCTCCTTCATCTTCATCGATGTCCCTGTTTACCGCCGCCCCTGGTTCGCCGTATTCGTCGTCGACGCCAGGACCTTCTTGAAGACGCCGACCGCACGCTCCATCTCCTGCTGCGTCCCGATGGAGATGCGGCAATGTGTCTTCTCGTAGGGCGGGAAATCGCGCCCGACCAGTACGCCCGCCGTGCGGCAGGCATCGCGGAAGGCCGCGGCCGGACGGTTGATATTGACGAAGATGAAGTTGGTCTGCGAGTCGGTCGCCTTGAACCCCATCTGCTCGAACGCCTTCACCGTCATCGCCTTGACCGAGGTGTTGCGCGCGCGCTCCTGATCGATATGCGGCTGATGCCCGAGCGCCACTGTCGCCGCCTTGATTGCCGGCAGGTTCACCGCGTAGGGCATCCGGAATTCGTTCAGCCGCTTGATGACTTCAGCGTCGCCGACTGCGTACCCGACTCGGAGTCCCGCCATGCCGTAGGCCTTCGAGAACGTTCGCGTGACGAACACCTTGGGAGTGCTCTTCGCAATGTCCATCGCGCTCTTATAGGCAGGGTCGGTGACGTAGTCGTGATACGCCTCATCTATCAGAATCACGGTGTCGGGTGAAGCCGCCCGTACTCGCTTGACGAAATCGGCTACGGCTGGGGCGCCATGAACGGTCGCCGTTGGATTGTTCGGATTGCAGAAGAACACAAGGCCGGCGCCCTTGGAGGCTTCCACGAGCTTGTCGAGATCGATCCGCAGGTTCTGATCGAGGTCGACCGCCTTGACTTCGGTGCCAATCTTCGCCGCGGTGTCGCGAGGATTCTCGAAGGTCGGCCATGCGAGGGCCAGCGGCTTGGTGGGCGAGGTAAAGGCGCGAACCGAATTCGACAGGATTTCGCCTGAACCCGGACCCAGCACCACCTGATTCTCTGCAACTCCCGCTTTGGCGGCGAGGGCCTTGACCAGGACCGGCTCGCGCTCGACGGCGTTGAAGGGATAGCGGCCGGCTTCGGGAAACTTGCCGACAATGACGTCGACTACGTGCTGCCCGGGGCCGAGAGGATTCTCGTTACTGGCAATGCGAATGACGTTCGAGCTGGCGGACACGCGCTGTTGCTGCGCGACCTCCAGTGAACCTTCGGCTACGGCTGCTTCGCGGCCCCGCCCAGCAATCCACTCACCGTTGAGTGGTGCCGAGCCAAACCGCTGGAACAGTCGCCGACGGGACAGCGACATGGGTCTCCTCCTTGCACTTGAGTTAGGCGACTCGCGCGTCGCCAACCGGCGTGGACGACGCGGCCGTCGCCCTCTATTGCCTAAACGGTCAGATTTTACACGCTCCGCGTGAGATGCAGAAGCAAATCATCTTCATACCAGTCAGCAATTTGTCTCCATTTGTCACTGGGGGACAGTCCCTGTCATCGAGGGACAGTCCCTGTAACGGCGGGACAGTCCCCTTTTGGGCCTTAGCTGGGACGATCGGTGGGTCCCTCCGTCAGCAGCGCCCGCGCAAGCATCACGTCGGTGTCATCTCCCAGCAGAAACACGTCGTCGCCACTTTCGAGCCGGAAAGAGCCGTGAGGCGACGTGGTCGTGCCGCTCTGCCGCCGCACGGCAAGCACCGTGGCGCCGGTCCTCGCTCGGATGTCAAGCTCCTGCAGGGTTCGTCCGGCCGCCCACGCACCTGAGCCCAGCCGGAAGCTCGACACCGGCGCATCCATGATTTCACGCGGCATCTGGTCCAGTGGAATAGCCGGCGCGCGCGACGAGCGTCCAGTTGGAGTGCCCAGGACACGACGATAGTTATCCACCAGCGTTTCCACGACATTCCCTGGGATGTGCAAGCGTGCCAGCAACTGCGACAGTACCTCGAGCGAGGCTTCGAGCTCCTCGGCAACCGCCAGCGTCGCCCCTGCTCGCGCGAGCCGCTCGGCCTCGAGCCGATAGCGCGTCCGCAGAATCATGATGACCTCCGGATTGATCGCTCGAACAGATCGCAAGGCGCGCTCCGACGCATCGGGGTCGCTCAACACCGCGACGACCGCGGCGGCGTGTTCGACACCGGCGGCCTTGAGCGGTTCGGGGGCTGAGACGTCCGCATAGTGAATGTTCACGCCACGCGCCAGCGCGCTGCGCACCGTCGCGCCGTTGAGTTCCAGCACGACGTGCGGCACAGAAAGCTCAGCAAGCGACTGCGCGACAAGTTGCCCGCCAACGCCGTAGCCAAGGATGACGACATGATCGCGGAGCTGTTCTTTCCCCTCAGCCAGGCTCGAAGGTTCCTGCAATCGGCCGCGTGACAAGCGCGCAGCGAGCTCAGGCGCTGCACCGATGAGAAACGGCGTGAGCACCATCGTCACGACGCTTGCCCCCAGCAGGACTTGCCACCAGTCGGCCGTGATGACACCGCCTTCAAGAGCGGCCCGTCCCAACACGAACGAGAATTCACCGACCTGTGCGAGGGCCAGCGCCGATGCCAGCGCGACGCGAGCAGGCGCGCCCGTCAACGCAAGCCCGCCGGCCGCCACGCCGGTCTTGACCGCGATGATGGCCGCACCCACTGCCAGCACGATAGGCAGCACGGGCAACATCGCCCGCACGTCGATCAACATGCCGACGGAGATGAAAAAAAGACTTGCGAGGAGATCGCGGAGGGGCCTGACATCTGCGTGAACCTGGTGGCTGAATTCGCCCTCTGCGAGGATGAGGCCCGCGAGAAACGCGCCCGCTGCCATCGACAGGCCAAGCAGCGCGGCCAGATACGCCGTACCCACGCTGGCGAGCAGCACCGAAAGCGCAAACGCTTCGCGCGACAACGCGGCGGCAATTCGAAGGAGGCGAGGCAACAAAACGCGACCCAGGAGCAGCACGCCGCCTCCCACGATCGCAAGTTTCAACAATGCGGCGCCAATGTCTCCTTGCGGCTGTCCCTCACCACTCAGTAGCGCCGGCGCCGCTGCGAGTACCGCAATCACGACAAGGTCCTGCAGCAGGAGCACGCCGATCGTCAGACGTCCGTGGGGCGTGTGCAAATAGTTCTTACGCGCGAGCTCTTTCAGCACGACAGCTGTACTGGACAGCGCAACGAACAAACCCACGACCGCTACCCGCGTCATCGACCCGCCTGCCGCGAGCAGGACGACTGTTCCCGTCACCGCAGTAGTCAGTGCGACTTGCGCCAGGCCCCCTGGGAGAATCGTGCGCCACATCCGGCGTAGATCGTTCAGGGAGAACTCGAGACCTGCAGTGAATAGCAGCAAGGCCACGCCGATTTCCGCCATCAGGTCGACGTCTTCTTGCGAGGTCATCAAGGCGATCCCCGCCGGACCTGCAATTACTCCCGCGACAATCAGTGCGACGATTGACGGCACGCGCAGACGCGCGGCGATCAACAACAACGCGACCGCCAGCGCATAGACGAGGACGAGTTCTTGCAAGATGCCGTGCGCATCCACGTGCGTACTTTACAGGAAGCGATAAGCTCACTGCGTGTCGCCCTTCTCCTTTGCTGCCTGCGCGGTGATTGGTTTTGTCGCCGGCGTCATCAACGTCATCGCCGCGGGCGGATCGTTTCTCACGTTGCCCTTGCTGCTTTTCCTCGGCCTGCCTGCTGCGGTCGCCAACGGGACCAACAGAGTTGGCGTCCTGTCGCAAAACGTCGGGGCCGTCTGGGGTTTCCACAGCCATCGGGTGCTCAATTGGAAGTGGTCGCTGGCAGTCAGCGTGCCCGCGCTCACAGGCGCGGCGATCGGCGTCTGGGGCGCATTGACCGTGCCGGATCTTGCCTTCCGCCGCATCCTCTCGATGGTGATGCTCGCCACAGCCGTCGGCACACTGCTCCATCGTTCGTGGTTTGGCGGACAACCTGCCGTACTGCAGAGTCCGTGGCACTGGAGCATGGTGCTTGGTTTTTTCGTCGTCGGGCTTTATGGAGGGTTCATTCAGGCAGGCGTTGGGTTCCTCGTCTTGGCGCTGACGACGCAGGCTGGTCTCGATTTGGTACGAGGGAACGCCGTGAAGGTGGTGACCGTCATGTTGCTCACACTCCTGTCGGTGGGCGTCTTTGCCGGAACGGGCCACATCGACTGGCCGGCCGGCATTGCGCTGGCCATTGGAAACGTGGCTGGTGGACTCGTCGGCGTGCGAGTGGCGGTCCTCCATGGCCAGAAGTGGCTCGAACGTGTAGTGACGGCGACGATTATCGTTTTCGCGGTGCTGCTATGGATCGGTGACTGATGTCAGTCAGGAAGTTTCAAAGTGATCGGCCAGCCGGTCGAGCTGTTTGCCCCAGTATTTTTTCATCTTCTCGGCGGCTTCCGCATTCTCCAGCTTGATGTGCTGCACGGTTACGGCCGTCCGATCACCTTTTTCGGCGAAATAGATCGCAGCACGCGTCTTCCCGTCAACCCACGCAAACCGAAGGGACTTGTTCGCGATCGCGGCGCTGACAGTCAGGTTAGGATCGGCGAGCCATTTACGGCGGACCGCCGGGGACTGCCATGCCTTGAAGACTCGCGCGACCGGGGCTGCAATGGTTTTGCTGCGGCTGATTTCGAACCCTCCAGCCTTTTGATGGACGACACGTAAACCTCGGAGCTGTTCGTACCCAACGGCGACCATCTGGCTCCACCACGGACCGCCGTTGAATTTCTCGTCGACCAGCCTGGCAATGTCCGCGTGCCCCATCGTGGCGGCGCGTTCTTTGTCCAAAAGCCGGCACCACTCGCGCCAATCGCGTCCCGTGGCGCGTTTCACGGCCTCGTCGGAAACTTTAGGCTTTGTCGTCATGTGCTGATTTGTGGCATGTCGTGGCGTCCCTTGCTTCTTCAAAATTGCGGTTCCGCCTCAGACTTCAACACGAGCGGTGCCGTGAGACGCTCCGAAGGCACTGGCTCACCGCCGAGAAATTTCAGAACGCGATGCTGCACGGCCTCGAGCGGAAGAGTGCTTTCGTGACCAGCACTGTCGACAAGGATAGACGAGGCGTGCGAAAACCCTGTTGCGACTTCGTCCGCCTGAGCCGCGGGCGCATTAGCGTCGAGCGTGCCGCTGATAAACAACGCTGGCACGTCGCTCTGGAGCGCCGCCCGAAACCCATCGGGCAACATTGGCACTCTCAAGATCTCGCACACCGAAGGGAACGGAAAATTGGTCATCGTCCCGAGCATCGACCCGGGCTCCTCATCGCGGATGCGCTTCAAGCGTGCGGCTGACGCTCCAGACGCACAATCCATCGCGAGAGGCATCAGCCGCATCCCAGAGCCGAGGCCCCGATACGTCGAAACGGCAACGCGCGTGAGGAGCGTTGTCTCCCCGCGGCTTAACTCTGTGATGAGTGTTGGGATCCATGGCCAATCATTTGTGTCTCCGATGTCCCGCCGCACGAAGTACTGCAGTGCCGCAGGGCCAATCGTCAGCTGGCGCGGTGCGCCGTCGAAGGTAATGGTCACGCGAAACGGATCGGTCGACGCTCTCGCCAGGACAGACCGCCAGGCGGATACGAGATCCAAACCAACTGCTTTCGAGAGCTTGTCGAATTGCGCATCAAAGGTCGTCGGCAGCTTCCACGTGTGAGACGGACCCTCGACCCCAGCGAGGATGGCGCGTTCGACGGACTTGGGGTGTCGACGAATCACGGACAATCCAAGATGGGTGCCGTAGCTGAAGCCAAGAAGCGCGATTTGCGGTACGCCGAGCGCGCGTCGCAGCGCCTCGACGTCATCTGCGCTCTCTTCCGAGTTGTAGGCGGCCAGATCCAGCCCCTTGGCGCGCCATGCCTGAGCACACGCGCTGGCTCGTGGCTCGAGAGCTCTCGCCATTGATTCGGCGCTGAGAAAGACGTCGGTCGGCAACGGTTCTGATGAGGGGCATGTTGGCACTGGTGTCGAGAGGCCGATGCCTCGTTGGCTGAGAAGAATCACGTCGCGTGTCGTCCTGATGGCTTCGAAGAGTTTGAGGAGCGCCGGTATACGGACCACCGTGTAACCAGGTCCTCCAGGCCCGCCGTCGAGATAAATGAGCGGGGCGCCCGGATTGGCGGTACTGCTTCTCAATCGCACGAAGGCAATTTCAATCTGTCGCGCCGGAGCGCCGCGCCGCTCAGGGACGGTGAGGCGTCCGAGTTCCGCTTCGGCGCTCTTGTTTCCGGCAATCTCGAGTTTGAACGGCTCCCAGTGTATAGATCCGGCCGGTTGTGCATCGGCACCGGTTGGACGCAGAAGCCCGATTGCGATGGCGGCGACGCACGTTATAAATTGACATTTGTCGATATTAAGAACGGACGTCATCATTGCTCTCCTCGTCGTTTGGCCATGTCAGGGAACCTGAATCCTGCGAACTTCCTTGATCCGCACTTGTTCGCGCACGGTCTGTGCAATTTCCTGTGCGGAGTCCTCAGAACGATCGTCGCGGCCGGGCGTGTTTGGTATCGCACCGACAGCAAAAGCAGCGGCGCCCACGACAGCCAGCCACCGCTGCCAGCGGCGCGGTTCGCGGGCGCTCAGGAGCCGATCGAACCGACGGCCGAGCGGATGCCCGTGACGTCGCACTGCGATCGCCGGTGAGGGCAGCTGGCTCTCGGCCACAGCCAGAATCGCGCGGCAGTACGCTTCCGGATCTCGGAACGCGCGGACCACGAGATCATCGCAGCGCTCCTCACGAAGCTCCCGAACTCGTCGGACGAGGGCCCACACTGCCGGGTGAAACCACCACAACGCCGCTGTCAACGTGAGCAACAGCTCGCCGAGCAAGTCGCGCGTCTTGTGATGTGCGAGCTCATGCGCAAGCACGAGGCGCAGCTGCTCGCGAGTCAACCGCTCGGTGCAGACTGCGGGCAATAGAATTGCCGGCGATCGCACGCCGATTGCAACCGGCGCATCGATGCTGTCGCTCAGAATCAAGGTTGGACGGTGATTGACTCGCAGCGCCTCCGCCGCTGCCCCCAAGTCCTCACGCAGTGCTCCTTCTGGTACCGGACGACCGGCCATGCGCTCGTGCCGCAATGATTGCTTTCGCACCGCCAAATTCGTGAGGGCGACTGTGACGCCGATCAGATGCACGGCCATCAGCGGCCAGACCCAGGTTTCAGGGAACCACCGCACCGCTGCAGGTTCGAGCCAGCCCGCGGCGCGATCCACGATGGCGATTGGCGCAAGCAGTGTCGGCGGCACATAGAACTTTAAGAGCGCGATCGCCGCAACCGTCATCGCGAGCGCTGGCGATATGCCGCGGACGCAAGGAATGAGGACTCCAAGCGCAAGAACCGCAACGATGGTGGCGTCCCACATCGACGGCCACATGAATGCCGCCCATCGTGCGCCGGCCCACTGGAGCAGCTCCATCATTTCCTGCGCGCTCCTGTGCGTGCACGCCATTCGGCCAGCAAGGTTTGCAGCTCCTCTATCTCGCGCGCATCGGGTGGGCGGGATTCGAAGAGGGAGGCGACGAGCGCCGCGCTGTTCCCGCGAAATGCACGACGGACCAGCCGAGACAACACAGGTCCGAACGTCCGGCCTCGCGGACGGGTCGGCGTAAAGACAAATGCCTTGCCGCTGGTCCCCTTGCGTCGCTTGACAAGCCCTTTGTCTTCGAGGCGGCCAAGAAGCGTGACGACCGATGCGTGCGCCAACGGGCGCCGCGCGGCGAGCCGCTCTCGGACATCGCGGGCCGTCGCCTCGCCGGCGTCATACAAAGCGCCCAGCACATCCTGTTCCGCTTCGGGAAGCGTCGACATGGTCATATCGACAAACGTCGATTTGCTTGGACGGCAGCGCGGCGGGGAATGTTCCGGCGGTCGCCGGTCTCCCACTCCCCAGTCCCCGGTCCCCGGTCTGCGGATCGACAGTCCACAGCCCACGGAAATCTGATGCGTCATTACCGTAGGCCGTTGACCGTGAGCCGTAGACCGGCCGAAGGCCGTTGGCCATGGACCGTGGACCGTGGGCCGTGGGCTGTGGGCTGTGGGCCGATCACACTCCCCAATGCGGCTCGGGCTCGATCTCGTCGAGCGACGCGGCGGCCAGCGCCGGCATCGCCGCTCGAGCGAGATCTTCCAGAGCGCGCGGCGTCGTCTTCGTTGCGAGAGGACCCTCCACAAATAACAGCGCAAGACCGTGCGGCACCGCCCAAATCAACGTTGCCGCCACTGACGGATCCGCATCGTCCTGATCGGACGCCAGGCGCGCGGCGCGGACGATTTCAACCAGCCGTTCGAAGCTTTGTTTCGCGACTTCACTGAGCGCTGGATACTCCCCGTGTTGGGCCAAGTGCGGCCGGAACATGACCTTGAAGTAATGCGGCCGGTCGAGCGCAAAGCGGACGTAGGACGCGCTGAAGGTTGCAAGACGCTGCACCGGATCGTCAGGCGCGTGCCTCAAGGCCGCCTCTTGTGCGGCGTCGAGCAGTTGAAATCCCGCCTCGGCGACCGCCGCGACAAGGGCCGACTTGTTCCGGAAATAGTGATAAGGCGCGGCTTGCGAAACACCCGCCTGACGCGCCACTTCTCTCAAGCTGACCGACTCATACCCCCGCTCGGCCGCAAGCCGAGCGGCCGTGTCCACCAGCACAGCCAGAAGCGATCCGTGGTGATACTTGCGAACCACTCGAGCATCGGGCTGAGGATAGCCTATCTTTACATCGTTAAGTTCTGCCACCGCTGTATCTTAACATTGTTAAAATGAAGTCAGAAGGCTCCTGAGGGGGACCTGCCCTGACCAGCCGTCATCTCAGTTTGCTATGCTGATCGAACCTGCATGACAGCCCCCCGCTCGCGCCGATCCACCACTCTGCGCCCGGTTCCATCGCCCCAACAACGGCCGCCACTGCGACGTACGCGACCGCGACGGACGACGCCAGAACCGCCGCCGCAACTGGTCCCGGCGACAGACTGGTCGACGATCGACGCTGGCGACCTCTCGGCGCCATCACTCTATATAAATAGGGAGCTCAGCTGGCTGGAGTTCAACCAGCGAGTCCTTGCGCAGGCCCAGGATTCGTACCACCCGCTGCTCGAGCGAGTGAAGTTTCTGGCGATCACCGCATCGAACCTCGATGAGTTCTTCATGGTCCGCGTGGCGACCATTCTGAAAAAGTTTCGTGCAGATATAGACGACGTCTCGATCGACGGGTTGAACACTGAGCAGGAGCTGAGCGCGATCCGCCAGCGAGCCCTCGAGCAGATGGATCTGCAGAGCGCGTGCTGGGCGCACTCGCTGCGTCCGCTGCTCGCGTCGGAGGGCATCCATTTCGTCGAACCCGGCGACTACACGCCGGGCATGGATCAGTGGCTGAAGCAGTACTTCGAGACCTACATCTTTCCAGTTCTTACGCCGCTGGCCTTCGATCCCGGACACCCGTTTCCGTACATCTCGAACCTGAGCATGAATCTGGCGGTGCGCGTGAAGCACAGCGGCCGCACCAAGTTCGCCCGCGTCAAGGTACCGGGCATGCTGCCGCGGTTCGTGTCGATTCCCGAAACGCTGTCCCCACATACGGGGACGTCGTTCGTGTTTCTCGAGGACGTCATCCGCCGCAACATTCAGGAGCTGTTTCCCGGAACCCAGGTCGAAGGCGCACATCTGTTTCGCATCATCCGCGACACGGACATGGTGATTCAGGAGGATGAAGCGGACGACTTGCTGGAAACGGTAGACCGTGGCCTCAAGCAGTTGCGCTACGGCGCATTGTCGCTCCTGCAAGTCGAAGAGGACATGCCTCGCCGCGTGCTCAGCATCCTCATCGAGAACTTCGAGGTCGGCGACGACATCGTCGTGCGCACGTCGGAGCGTATGGGATTTGCCGACTGGTCGGCGTTGACGAAATTGCATCGCCCGGCCCTCAAGGATCCCGTGTTCCACCCACGGCTACTATGGGCGCCCGACCAGGCGGACAACGTGTTCGAGGAGGTTGCCGACCAGGACTTCCTGATCCACCACCCGTTCGATTCGTTCACGACGATCGAGACGTTTTTGCGCGCCGCGGTGAACGATCCTCAAGTCGTCGCGATCAAGATGACGCTGTACCGCATCGGCGCTAATTCGCCGCTGGTCGATCTGCTGATCGAGGCCGCTGAGCAGGGGAAGCAGGTGGCGGTGCTGGTCGAGCTGAAAGCTCGATTCGACGAGCGGAACAACATCGCGTGGGCCAACCGGCTCGAGTCCGCAGGCATTCACGTTGTCTACGGCTTGCTCAACCTGAAAGTGCACGGGAAGCTGACGCTGGTCGTACGCCAGGAAGCGGATGGCATTCGCCGCTATGCCCACGTGGCAACCGGCAACTACAACCGCTTCACGACACAGGTGTACACGGACATTGGTCTTCTGACCGCCGATCAGGCCCTGGTGGACGATGTCACCGAAGTATTCAACTTCCTCACGGGTTATTCCAACAAGCGGTCGTACAACGCGCTGCTGGTCGCGCCGGTCGGATTACGCCAGGGGCTCAAGGCCATGATCGATCGCGAGATCGAGCATGCGCAAGCGGGCCGGCCGGCGCGGATCGTCATAAAAAACAATTCCGTGGCCGATCAAGGCATGATCAAGACGCTCTACCGTGCCTCGCAGGCAGGCGTCAAAGTGGACATGGTCGTGCGCGGTGTCTGCTGCCTGCGACCGGGGATCACAGGGATCAGCGACAAGATCCAGGTCCGCTCGATCGTCGGCCGATTCCTCGAGCACTCTCGGATCTATTACTTCCTCAACGGCGGCGAGGAGGAGCTCTACATCGGCAGCGCCGACCTGATGGAGCGCAACCTTGATCGGCGCGTGGAAGTCGTCTGTCCGATTCAGGACCCGACGCTCAAACGCCACTTGCGGGACACGGTGCTCGAGGCGCTCCTCAGTGACACGCACCGCGCCTGGGAGCTTCAACCCGACGGCAGCTACCTCAGGGTCAGACCACCAGAAGGCGTCGAGCCACTCGACTCCCAGCGTTTCTTGCTGGACTGGTACTCGAAGCATACGGCGTTGGAGGACTGAGGTTCACTGCCAACGAAACAGCTTCAAGGCGGCGACGAACGAAACACCGCCCCACATGGCCAGGATGCCAAGGTCGGACGCGACGGCCACCAGCGAGACGCCTTCGTTGACGACCGCGCGCAGCGCGTCGATGAGCGCCGTCAACGGCAGCACCTGGATGAAGGGCTGCATCATCTCCGGAAAGTTGCTCGACGCAAAGAACACCCCGGAGAGCACCCACATCGGCAGCATGACGAGATTCAACAACCCCGACACCGCTTCGATCGTCCGAGCCCGGCTGCTCACCAATAACGCCATGCCGCCAAACGCCAACGCGCCAACCACGCAGACCGCTCCGAGCGCAGCGAGCGATCCTCGCACGACGACGTCGAACGCGATCCAGCTGAATCCGATGAGCACAATCGCTTCGAGCGCGAGAAAAAACAGTCGGCTGAGGACGAATGACGCCAGGTAGTTCGCACGAGACATCGGCGTCGCCACGAACCGCTTGAGCAGCTTTCGCGTCCGCGACGTCACGATCGAGAAGCTGACCGACCAGAGACCCGTACTCATGATCCCCATGCCGAGTAGCCCGGGGACGAGCCAGTCGATATAGCGCGACCCGATGCGATCGACGGGCCGCCGTGCAGCTGCGAAGACGTCGGCGCGACCTGCCGCTCGCTGAAGCGCCTCGTCCACGGCCAATCGCGCGGCTTGACTCTCCGCACGTGCCTCATCGTAGTGATAAGCGGGCGGATGTCCCGGCACGATGACCACTGCCGCGCGACCATCACGAATTGCACGATCGATCTGATCGGGCTGGATCGGGCGGATCGTAAACCCTTGCGTCGCCGTAAGCGCCGCCGCGATGCGATCACTCCCCTCAGTTTGCGCCACGCCCACCATCACGGGCTGGTCAGCGCTCGAACGGAAAGCCACGCCGAGCGCACACGTCATCATGACGGGGAAGGCAAAGGACCAGAAGACCGCCTCCGGCTCGCGCAGAAACTCACGAAACCGCGCGAGCGTCAACTCGACCAGCTGGTGTCTAGGCATCGCGCAGGTGGCGGCCGGTCAGAGAGACGAACACGTCCTCGAGTGTGGCGCTGTGCGTGGCCAGCGAGCTGAGATCCACTTGCCGCTCACGCAGCACGTCGAGCAGAGCCGGCACGGCCCGGTGGACCTCTGACGAAGCCAGCGCGACGGTGTCGTCCTCGTGCCGGACATCGGTAACGCCTGGAAGTGCACGAAGCGCCTCGTCTGCCGGCAGACGCGAGCGGTCGGCCACTGCAAACGCAATCACATGTTGCGCGCCCAACCCGGCCACGAGCGCTTCGGGTGTTCCGAGCGCGATCAAGCGGCCGTGGTCCATGATCCCGACCCGATCGCACAGCGCATGGGCTTCGTCCATGTAGTGCGTCGTGATGAGCACCGTCCCGCCAGTCGCACGAAAGCGTTCGAGCACACTCCACAGTTGCCTTCGTGACTGCGGATCGAGGCCGGTCGTCGGCTCGTCGAGAAAAAGGAGGTCCGGCTTACCAGCCATTGCGCATGCCACCGAGAGGCGCTGCTTCTGGCCGCCCGATAACTTCACGACCCACGACCGGCGCTTCGCACCGAGCTCCACCAGGGCCAGTAGTTCGTCCACCGTCGGGCCATCGGGATAAAAGGATCGGAAGAGGCGCAGCGTTTCCTCCACCGTCAACTTATCAGCAAGCTGCGTCTCTTGAAGTTGGATGCCCAGGCGGGCACGAAGCCAGGTACTGTCGGTCTTCCATCGCCGGCCCAGCACTTCGACGTCGCCGTCGTCGGGCGCGAGCAACCCCTCGAGAATTTCAATCGACGTGGTCTTCCCGGCGCCATTGGGTCCGAGCAGGCCGAAACACTCGCCCCTGTACACATCCAGGTCCAAGTGATCCACAGCAATCACGTCGGCGTAGCGCTTGACGACATTGCTGCACCGCACCGCATGATCGACGACATTCACGCGACGATCCTATCGCAGCCATTCCTCCGCAATTGACCCCCGGCGCACAATCGTTTCCTCCCGGTCCGATCCTGTCGATACGATCGCGGCGGGCACGCCGCTGACTTCTTCCAGGCGCCTGACGTAGTTCTGGGCCTCGACGGGCAGCTCGTCGTACTCGCGCGCGCCGCGCGTGGGCTCCTTCCAGCCGGGGAGGGTTTCGTAGACGGCTTCGTATTGTCCCGCCGAGGTGAGATCTGCAGGAAACTCCGTCACGGTCCTGCCGCCGATCAGATAGCCCGTACAGATTTGCACCTCGTCGAGCCCGTCGAGGACATCGAGCTTCGTCAGCGCCAACGCATCGAGCCCGTTGATGCGCGCGGCGTAACGGACCACGACGGCGTCGTACCAGCCACAACGTCGCGGGCGCCCGGTGGACGCGCCATACTCCTGGCCGCTTTCGCGAAGACGTTCGGCCATCTCGCCGAACAGCTCTGTCGGCAACGGCCCTTCGCCAACGCGAGTGGTGTAGGCCTTCGCCACCCCGAGGACGCCGCCAATGGCACGCGGCGCAACACCAAGGCCGGTGCACACGCCGCCGATCGACGCGTTGGAGGACGTCACGAACGGGTAAGTGCCGTGATCGATGTCCAACATCGTGGCCTGCGCGCCTTCGAAGAGCACGCGGCGGCCCTCGCGCATGGCCGTGGCCAGGTAGAGGGATGCATCAGCGGTCCAGGGACGCATTCGCGCACCGTACGCGAGCAGGTCGCGATACACCTCGTTCCAATCCAGCGTCGAATCCTTGATGATCTGATTGCGCGCGTGAACATTTTCACGGACCTCGTCGGCCAGTGCCCGGGTGTCCACCAGGTCGCACACGCGAATACCCCGGCGTCCAATCTTGTCCTCGTACGCCGGCCCGATTCCCCGTGACGTCGTGCCGATCTTGCGCTCGCCGCGTCGCGCTTCGCTCAGCACGTCGAGCTCGCGATGATACGGCAGGATCAGATGGGCTTTCTCGCTGATCAGGAGACGATCGCCCACCTCGATCCCGAGGCGAGCAAGCTCCTCGATTTCGGCAAAGAGCGCATGCGGATCGACGACAACACCGTTCCCGATGATGCAGGTGACCCCGTCGTGCAGGATGCCTGAGGGAATCAGGTGCAGGACAAACTTCTTTCCGCCCACGTAAACCGTGTGCCCCGCATTGTGGCCTCCTTGGTACCTGGCCACGATGGAAAAATGCGGGGTCATGAGATCGACGATCTTGCCTTTACCTTCGTCACCCCATTGCGCGCCGAGTACGACGATGTTCATTGGTGGAAGAATACCTGATCGTCCAACGCTTCAAGACGTACGGGCCACGGAGATACGCGGTCACGAGAACGATTGGATCGTCTCCGTGGTCTGTCCATCACGATCCGTTCTATGATCGCCTGCTGATGATTGCGCTGACGGGCAACGATCTGACGCTCGATCAACTCGTCGCCATTGCCGATGACGGCGTCGAGGTCGCGCTGTCGGCGGACGCGCGGGCGCGCGTGATCGCCGCACGCAAGGTCGTGGACGAACGCGCCGAGGGCGACACCCCGGTCTACGGGATCAACACGGGCTTCGGCTCATTTGCCGAAACGCGGATCGCGCACGGGGACCTGGGACAGCTCCAGGTGAACCTGCTCCGCAGTCACGCGGCGGGCGTGGATGAGCCGCTGCCTGTTCGTGCCGTGCGCGCATCGATGGCGCTGAGGGCGAATGTACTGGCGAAGGGATTTTCGGGCATCCGTGTCGAAACCCTCGACACGCTCATCGCCGCGCTCAACCACGGCGTTCATCCGCACGTGCCCAGCCGCGGATCAGTCGGCGCCAGTGGCGATCTCGCCCCGCTTGCGCATATAGGCCTCACGTTGATCGGCGAGGGCGAGGTCTGGGACGGGCATCAGACGCAGGCGGCGGCGGCCGCGCTGAGCGCCGCGGGCATCGAGCCCGTCGTGCTCGGCCCCAAAGAAGGTCTCGCACTGATCAACGGCACACAAGTGTCGGCCGCAGTCGCCGGGCTGGCCTTGTCCGCGGCCGAACGGCTCGCGCGCGCCGCCGATGTGGCGGCCGCCTTGTCAATTGATGCGCTCCAGGGGTCCATGCATCCGTTTGAGCCGCGGATTCAGGCTGCCCGCCCGTTTGCGGGGCAGGCGGCCGTCGCGGACAATCTGTCCCGGCTGATGTCGGGCAGCGGCATCAATGCCTCGCACGTCAATTGTGGTCGGGTCCAGGATGCCTACTCCATGCGGTGTGTGCCGCAGGTCCACGGCGCCGCGCGCGAATCGCTCACGTGGGTGCGGCACATCATCAGCACCGAAATGAACGCGGCCACCGACAATCCAATGGTGTTTGCGGACACCGGCGACATCGTGTCGGGCGGCAACTTTCATGGCGCGCCGCTGGCGATCGCCGCCGATCTGCTCGTCATCGCGATCGTTCAGCTGGCAACAATCAGCGAGCGGCGGTCTGAACGACTGGTCAACCCGGCGCTGAGCGGCCTGCCGGCCTTTCTCACCCGCCACGGGGGGTTGCAATCCGGGCTGATGATCGCGCAGGTCACCGCCGCAGCCCTCACATCCGAAGTCAAAACGTTGGCGCACCCCGCCAGCGTGGACACGATTCCCACGTCCGCGAACAAAGAAGATCACGTGAGCATGAGCATGGCGGCCGCGCTGAAGGCGGAACGCGCTTTGCAACTCGCGACGCACGTGATCGCTGTCGAAGTCCTCTGCGCGTGCCAGGCGCATGATTTGCTGGCGCCGCTCGTAACGTCTGACCCGTTGACACGTGTGCACCACGCCGTGCGTGAACGCGTGCCGACACTCGCGGACGATCGTCCCCCAGCACCCGATCTCGAGCGAATCGCTCAGATGATTCGCTCCGGTTCACTTGAGTACGCCTCCGGCGCGATTGTCAACTGAATTGTGATCGCGTTTTCATTTGACAACGCGAGTCACGCTGCTTAGTTTCATAGCTTCGCGTTCGCCCTCCGTACGATTCCTTCGATGACCACCGCCTCTCGTCTGGTCCGCGCGCCCCGCGGCACGTCGCTGACGTGCAGAGGATGGCTCCAGGAAGCCGCGCTGCGAATGCTCATGAACAATCTCGATCCCGACGTCGCCGAACGACCAGAGGATCTCGTCGTCTACGGCGGCACCGGTCGCGCGGCGCGCAGTTGGGCCGCCTTCGATGCCATCGTCCACGAGTTGAAACGACTGGGCGACGACGAGACGTTGTTGGTGCAGTCGGGAAAACCGGTCGGGGTGTTTCGGACGCACCCGCACGCACCACGTGTGCTGATCGCCAACGCGAACCTCGTGCCGAAATGGGCGACCTGGGAGACATTCCGCGATCTCGAAGATCGTGGGCTCACCATGTACGGCCAGATGACGGCTGGCAGTTGGATATATATCGGGACACAGGGCATTCTGCAGGGCACTTACGAAACGCTGGCAGCCCTGGGCCGCCGACACTTCGGCGGGAGCCTGGCCGGCACCCTGACCGTGACGGCCGGATTGGGCGGCATGGGCGGCGCCCAGCCGCTTGCCGTGACGATGAACGAGGGCGTCGCGCTTGTGGTCGAAGTCGATCCGACGCGCATCGAACGGCGTTTGGCGTCAGGGTACCTCGACGAGTCTACTGATGACCTCGACACCGCGTTGGAACGCGTGCGTCGCTGGCAGCAGAATCAAGAAGCACGGTCTATTGGGCTCGTCGGCAACGCCGCCGACGTGCTGCCGGCCCTCGTCCAGCGAGGCATCACCCCTGACGTCGTGACCGATCAAACCTCCGCGCATGATGCCCTCACCGGCTATGTCCCGGATGGCTTGTCGCTGGTGGCCGCCGCCGCCCTTCGCACGTCGAACCCAGCCGAGTACGAGCGGCGGGCGATTGCCGCAATGGGCAAGCACGTGGCCGCCATGCTGACCATGAAACACCGTGGCGCCATTGCCTTCGATTACGGCAACAACATTCGCGCGCAGGCCGTCAAGGCCGGTGTCAGCGACGCGTTCTCAATCCCGGGCTTCGTTCCTGAGTACATTCGGCCGCTCTTCTGCGAAGGCAAAGGACCGTTCCGCTGGGCGGCGCTCTCCGGCGATCCGGAAGATATCTTCGTCACCGATCGCGCGGCCCTTGAAATGTTTGCTGGCGACGAGGCGCTGTGCCGGTGGATCCGCCTGGCCGGCGCGCGTGTGCAGTTCCAAGGATTGCCCGCGCGCATTTTCTGGCTTGGGTACGGCGACCGCGCGCGCTTTGGGCTCCGCATCAACGCGCTGGTTCGCAGCGGGGCGATCAAAGCGCCGATCGTCATCGGCCGTGATCATCTGGATACCGGATCGGTGGCCTCGCCCAATCGTGAAACCGAGGGCATGCGCGACGGGAGTGACGCGATCGCCGACTGGCCTATTCTCAACGCGCTCCTGAACGCGTCGGCCGGCGCCACGTGGGTCTCGGTCCACCATGGCGGCGGTGTGGGGATCGGGTACTCGATCCATGCGGGAATGGTGATCGTCGCCGACGGATCCGCTGAAGCCGATGAACGTTTGACGCGCGTGCTGACCTGCGATCCGGGAACCGGCGTCGCACGGCATGCAGACGCCGGGTATCCGGAAGCGCTTCGGACTGCCGAAGAGCGTGGTGTGCGTATTCCGATGGTGGAGACAAAACGATGATGGGTCCTCACGCCGGGCTCGAACGGCGCGTGCTGACGGCTCTCGAAGCCACGCCGCCACGCATCCCAGTAGTGCTCGGTGGATGCGGAACGGGGCGGACCACGGCGCTACATGCGCTGGTCGATCGTCTCGGTCGTGAAGAATGTCAGTACATCGACGTCGAGCGCGCCGCGAGCACACCGGAACGTTTCCTGCGCGCCGTGACGACCTCGTCGCCATTTCCGCAGGCCGTCGCCGCCGAGGGACCGCGTTCGGCCCGAGACGCGTTCGACCACACGCTCGTGTACTTTTCTGCCGCGCGAGCGGCTAATCGCCCCGCCACCTTCCTGTTGGATGAAGTGTTGGAACTCCGGACGTTCGAAAGCTTTCCTGGCCTTCGCCACGTGCTACGCGAGCTGGTGCAGTCGCTCTCGGACAGCGGCAATCGCTTCGTGTTGACGTCACGCTATGTTGCGCGTGCGCACCGTCTGCTGCGCGACGGCCCGGCCCGGTTCGAAGTGATCCATCTGCCGGCGCTGTCTCCCGCGGAAGTGTCCGGGATGCTCCCCTCGATGGGCGAGACGGCAAACGAGGACCGGGAGTTCATGAGCCGCACGATCCAGGCGCTGGCGGACGGCCGTGCGAGTTACGTCCACGCGATCAGCGAGGCAACCGCCGGCGCCGGTGGACGCGGCGGCGATCCCATCTCGGCGTTGACGGCGCTGCTCACGTCTGACGGCGCGCTGGCGGCGTGGTGCGCCTATCGCTACGAGCTTCGCTTGCATCGCGCGCGCGGGTACGGCGCGCTCAAAGCCATCCTCGAGATTCTGGCAGAGGAAGAGCCGTTGACGTTGACCGAGATCGCGCACCGTCTCCAGCGCACGCCCGGCTCCACCAAGGACTATCTGTCCTGGCTTGAAGACGTCGATCTCGTCGTCTCACGCCAGAAGCGTTACAGCTTCGAGGACCCTCTGCTGCGATTGTGGGTACGCTTGCACTGCCGCCCGGTCCCGCCGGCCGTCGACGAAGTCGCGCGCGAGGTGCAGAGTTATGCGCTGACGCGCCTGCCGCAAGCCGAGCCCTCGCTCGAGATGGTTGCCGCAGGAACCGGGGCTGCAGAACGCAAGGGATGGGGGATTATTGAGATTGACTGAATCTGGTGATCTGTTGATCTGTTGATCTGGTGATGTGTTGATCTGGTGATGTGTCGATCTGAGGGTGGCCGCTAACGGTTAGATCACCAGATCACTAGATCACCAGATCATCAGATTCACGACGCCGCATCCCCTTCTGCCTTGAGCCCCTGCAGCGCGGCCTTCGCCGCTTCCTGTTCCGCATCCTTCTTCGTGCGCCCGACGCCCTGGGCGATCGGGCGGCCGCCGACGATCACTTCGACATGAAACATCTTGCGGTGCTCGGGGCCTGCTTCGCCGGCGACGCGGTAGTGCGGCAGCGGCCGGCCGAGTGCCTGCAGCTCCTCCTGCAAGCGGGACTTGTGGTCGCGGCCAAAGTAGTCGGGTTGGCCTGCGGCTTCGAGAGCTTCGCCCATCTCGCGCATGATGAACTGACGCGCCGGTTCCAGGCCGCCATCCAGATACACCGCCGCGATGAGCGCCTCGCACGTGTCGGCGAGCAGCGCCTGTTTGCGCCGGCCCCCTGTCTTTTCCTCCCCGCGTCCCAAAATCATGTGATCGCCGAGTTGGAGCCGCTCGGCGACTTCTGCCAGCGACGTCGTCGACACGATCATCGCCTTGATTTTCGACTTCTGGCCTTCCGATGACTGCGGGAAGCCGCGGCAAAGCGCGTCAGCGATCACCAAGCCGAGGACCGCGTCTCCGAGAAACTCGAGCGACTCGTTGTCGATGACCCCGCCGCTCGGATCCTCGTGCGCCTTTGATTTGTGGGTAAGTGCGTGCTCGAGCAGCCCGCGATCGCGGAAGCGGTAGCCGAGACGCAATTCGAGGGCATCAAACTGCTGCGGCAGTGGCACTACGAGGCCGCTGCCGACCTCTTCGCGATGGCTCTCGATGATGCGGACGGCTTCCGCGGCGTCGTCCTCGCGCACGGAGACGCGTGTCTCGCCCATCGGATTGACCGTGAAGGGGAACAGCGACGCCGGCGGCCCTGATGTGCGTACAGACTCGATGCCATGGCTGTCGAGCAGCGCCTGCACGACGCTCGCTTCGATATTCGACGCCGTCCGGAAGATGACGGTCAGTTCGGGCATGGCTCAACGGAGGGGGGCTCGCCAAGCCCTCCTACTTCCAGGGGCGATTCGAGAATCGCCCCCACGCGTAACAGCACCATCGTCATATCGTCGTGCTGATCGGCCTCGCCTGCAAAGGCGCGCAGATCGGCGAAGAGAAACGCCCGCAACTGGTCGAAAGGCAAGTGGGAATACTGTTCGAGCACCTTGGCCAACCGCGGCTCGCCGTAGCAGTCGAATGCGTCGTTCATCGTCTCACTGATGCCGTCCGTGAAGAACACAATCAAATCATCGGTCCCGAGCGCCACGGTCTCTTCCTGAATCATGGCATCGAACATTTCCCCGTTGTCGATCTTGAGGCCGAGGACCAGCCCGTCCGGAGCATGCACCTCTGATTTGCGTAATCCGGCCGGCGATCTGCCGGGCACGCGGATGAGCGGACAATGACCGGCGCGGGCCATCACCATCTCGCGCCGCTCGAGATCGATGACGGCATACGTCATGGTGATGAAGCTTTTCGAGTCGATGTTGTCGGCCACCACGCGGTTGATCGCTTTCAGGAAATCTCGGGGCGACGGATGGCTCCGGGCGAGCGACTGGAACAGTACTTTCAGTTGCGCCATGTAGAGTCCGGCCGGGAGCCCTTTGCCCGAGACATCTGCGATGAGCACACCCAATTTCGTCGCCGAGATCCGCACAAAGTCGTAGTAATCCCCCGCCACCTCGCGCGCAGGTTCGCAGAACGCCATGATGGACAGTCCGGGGATGCTGAGCGGGCCCGACGGCAGGAGCTTCTGCTGAATGTCTCTGGCGGCGAGCATCTCCTGCTCCATTCGGGCTTTCTCGGCGTTCTCCTTGAGGAGTTTCGTAATTTCGCCCGTCATGACATTGAACGAATCCGCGAGCTCGCCCAGCTGGTCGCGGGCCCGTACCGGAATCTGGTGTGTGAAGTCCCGGTTCCGCAGATGCTCGGTGCCCGTGAAGAGGTCGTGCACAGCTCCAGTAATCTGTCGCGCCAGCGCAAAGCCAATCACCAGGGCGACGAACTGAATCGTGAGAAACAACACGCCCAGGAACGCCAGCATCAGCAGCAGAAACTGACCGAGCTGTCGGCCGGTCGAGAGCGCCGTCATGCGATCGTAAATCTCGCGGACGTTCAGTTGAATGCCGACGGTCGCAAAATTGGTGGCGCCGGTCTCCCAGTGATTGACGTCGAGAAATACGACCCATCCCTCACCCAGCGGCAATGCCGTGTCGGGTTCCTGCCGCGGCCTGGTGTCGAGCAAACGGCCGCGAGGCGTGACGACCGCGGCGTTGGAGTACGGGAGGGCCGTGGCGTCGCCCAACCGAATCCCGGTTTCCGCCCGCAACCGCTCTTCGATCGCCGCGGTGAAGGGCACATCGACGATGACCGCCCATCGCGGCGCCTTGCTTTGAGGAATGGTCACAGCGCGCATGACCAGGCGCGTTTCGAGCCCATTTTCTCCGGCACCCTCGTAGGCGAGCAAGCCTGCAAAGCCGTCGCATGAAACCCAGGGTGGCAGCCGCTCGGGCGCTTCCAAATGTTCCCAGGGGCCGATCGTCATCGGGCGCACGGCCGGTGTGACTGTGGGAGGGTTGGCCGGGCACGTCAGCGCCTCGGCGGGGACGATCGCAATGGAGGTGAACGGATAACGCTCGGCGGCCGCCCTCTGACGCTGCATGAGCGTACGGCGCAACGTTGCTGTCGGGTCGCCATGCGCCGCTTCGAGCGCCACCGACTGCGACAGAAAGCCCGCCTGGTCGATTACCGATCGTACGCGTGACTGCAGGAGGTAAGTGCTGACGTTGAAAAACAGAATCAGCCCCGCGATGAGGAAAAACGAAATGATTAGCAGGCCGGGCACGAGGCCGACGAAGATGTACGAAAGGATCAGCTTCCGGCGCACACGCCATAAGAGGCGTCGCTTGGCCCAGATCACGCCGCGGGCGATGCTGTACCCGCCCGCAAAGATCAAGGCGAGGCTTCCGACCGCGTCTACGGCTTCGAGCGTCGTCCACGTCGCAGGCGCGATCAATCCGATCATCGCGGCGACGACCTTGATGGCGATGCCGATCAGCGCGGCGCGGCCGGGGATGCTTTTCAGCAGCCAGCGCCTCCATGACTGCGCGCGGGTGGGCGTGTCACCGGGCAGCAGCCGACGGGTGAAGGTCATTTAGTGAGGCAGGGCGTTCATATTGACCGGATCGATTGCCCGCAAAATGATATCAGAGTAAAAGGAACCCACCGTGAAACTCAACGACACTGCACGCTTCAATACGATTTGCATCCACGCCGGCCAGACACCGGATCCGTCCACCGGCGCCATCATCACGCCGATTTATCAAACATCAACGTATGTGCAGGAGGGTCTCGGGCAGCACAAGGGATTCGAGTACGGGCGCACGCAAAATCCCACGCGGATGGCGCTCGAGGCCAACGTTGCCGCCATGGAATCCGGGGTGGCCGCATTTGCCTTCGCGTCGGGCATGGCTGCCATCGACGCACTCCTGACCCGTCTGGAATCCGGGGATCACCTCGTGGTGAGCGACAACACGTACGGGGGAACGTTTCGGCTCTTCGAGCGGGTCCGCCGAAAGTTCGGGCTTGACTTTACGTACGTGGATACGTCGCAGCTCGAGCTGATCGAACCGGCGATCTCCACGAAGACAAAGTATCTCTTCATCGAAACGCCCACGAACCCGATGCTGCGGATTACCGACCTTGGTGCTGCAAGCGCCATCGCGCATCGCAACGGCGTGCGCGTCATTGTCGACAACACGTTCGCGAGCCCGTACATCCAGCGGCCGCTCGAGCTGGGCGCGGACATCGTGACCCACAGCACCACGAAATTCCTCAACGGTCACAGTGACAGCGTCGGGGGCATCGTCGTCCTGAAGCATCAGGATGATGTGGAGTGGATGAAATTTGTCCAGAACGCCGCAGGCGCGATCCTCGGACCGATGGATTCCTGGCTGGTCCTGCGCGGCACCAAGACGCTGCCGATTCGGATCGAACGTACCAACGACAACGCGCAGGCGATTGCAGAACATCTCGCGAAGCATTCCAAGGTCAAGTCGGTGATCTATCCGGGTCTCAAGGACCACCCACACTACGCCCTGGCCAAGAAGCAGATGCGAGGGTTTGGCGGGCTCATCACGTTTGACGTCGGGTCCCTGAGCGCTGCCAAGGAGATCTTGCCGCGCTTCCGGTTGATGTCGCTGGCCGAGAGCCTCGGCGGCGTCGAAACGCTAATCTCGCATCCCGCAATCATGACTCATGCTTCGGTGCCTCCCGACCGCCGTGGCGCCATTGGCATCACGGATGGCATGATCCGGATTTCGGTGGGCATCGAGGACGTGGAGGATTTGAAGGACGACCTCGATCAGGCCTTGCACTGATGTAACGAACCTAGTAGTTCACCGAATCTCTCAGCCACTCCAAATACTTCGCTCCGCCGTCGGTAATGGGCAGCACCAGGATTTCTGGGACGTCGTAGGGGTGGAGCTCGGCCAGTCGCGTCTTGAGAAGATCGACGCTCGCGCTGGTGGTTTTGATGAGGAGTTGACGCTCGAGGGAACGCTCGACCTTCCCTTCCCAGCGGTACATCGAGGTCATCGGCGGCAGCAGATTCACGCATGCAGCCAGCCGCTCGTCGACCAGCGTCCGAGCCAGCGCATCGGCATCGCCGTCGGCAGGGAACGTACTCAGAACGATCGCAAAAGAGGACGGTGTCATGGGATTTTCACCTGTACTCTGTGAAAAGTAGTTGTACTCTCACACGAATTTCGGTAACCTATTGATCCAGCGGGACTAACCAGCCTACGCCAAGGCTTCGGCGGTCCGCCCTAGCTTTAGCGAAGGCGGAAGTCACGCTCTACCAGCGATTCGAACGATGAGCGACGCGCCCACACGGAAACCCGCCGATTTACCCGCACGGGGGTCGATGACCCGGCGCAGCCGTCGTCTCGTCCGCTACCTGCTGGGCTTCGTGGCGGTTGTTCTGTTCGTGGACGCTATTGTCGGCGACAAGGGGCTCCTGTCGCTCATCAAAGCCCGACGCGATTACGAAGCGGTCGGGCAGGCGCTCCAGCGAGCGCGGCGCGACAACGAAGAAGCGCGCGAACAGGCGCGTCGCCTCCGTGAGGACCCCACCGCAATCGAAGAGATCGCCCGCCGTGAGCTCGGCTTGATCAAGCCGGGCGAAACGCTTTTCATCATCAAAGACGTTCAGCCGAAAAAGTAAGCAGGTGCCGCAGGTGCCGCGGGTGCGGCAGCCGCGTCGCGTTATGATTCCGGGGGCCTGGGACCTGATGCCTGAGGCCTGACTTGGAGGACTCATGGCGGTTCATAGCGCGAGTGCGGAGTGGGCGGGGTCGTTGAAGGAAGGCGCAGGGAAGATGCGCTTGGGCAGCGGCGCCTTCGAAGGGCCGTATTCCTTTGTCTCTCGGTTTGAAACAGGTCCAGGAACGAATCCGGAAGAATTGATCGGCGCGGCGCACGCCGGCTGTTTCTCCATGGCCCTGGCAGCCGCGCTTGGCCGTGCGGGACACACCCCCACGAGCATCAAGACGTCCGCGAAGGTCCACCTGGGCGCGACCGACGCCGGTCCGACCATCACGCAGATCGATCTCGATGTCGTTGGTGAGGTGCCCGGCATCGATGCTTCAACCTTTCAACAGTACGCTGAAGGCGCCAAGAAGGGATGCGTCGTGTCCCGCGCGTTGGCCGGCGTGCAGACCGTCACGCTGAACGCCACCCTCAAGTAGTCCGCGACCTCAGTCGCGGCGCGTCTATGGCCCGAGTGCGCTTGATCCACTGGAACGGACCCGAAGGGCGGGAGCGAACGCTCAGGCTCGCCTCCCTCGGCCACCACGCCGAGTTCGAGGATCTCGACGAGCCCGCAATGCTGCGAACGCTGCGTGCGAACCCTCCGGAGGCCTACATCATCGACCTGTCGCGACTTCCATCGCACGGCCGGCAAGTCGCGATGGCCCTCCGCACGTACAAAGACACGCGCCACATACCCATCGTGTTCGTCGACGGCGATCCGCACAAAGTCGCGAGCCTGAAGACGTTGCTCCCCGACGCGACCTTCACGACCTGGGGTCGGCTCAAGACCGCGCTGCCAAGAGCCATGGCTCGTCCGCCTGCGGCGCCGGTCGTGCCGCCCTCATCTATCTACTCTGGCAAGCCAACCGTCGAGAAGCTCGGCATCAAGGCCGGCATGCGCGTATGTGTGCTTGGCGCTCCAAAGGGGCTGACGGCTACGCTCGTCCCGCTTCCTCCCGGCACGACGTTCACGGCCAAACCTGCGACAGAATGTGGGCTCTTCCTCGTTTTCATTCGGAGTCGCCGGGAACTCGCGGCGCACCTCGTCTCGGTCGCCCCCGTGGTGACGCGCCAATCCGTGTGGATCATCTGGCCGAAAAAGGCGTCACGCATCAAGACCGATGTCGATGCCAACGTGGTTCGTGAGGCGGCGCTCGCCGCCGGGTGGGTCGATTACAAGGTCTGCTCAGTTGACGAGACGTGGTCGGGTTACGCGCTCAAGCGTCGGAACTAGGTGCGAGGGGTGCGACACGTGCGCTGGGTGCGACAGGTACGGTGCGGTGCACGGGTGCACGGGTGCGAAGCTGCACGTGTGCACGCGGCACCTGCACCGCACCTGTCGCACCTATGCACCGCACCGCACCTACCGCACCCCAGCACCCTTCGCACCCCAGCACCCGAACTACACCCCTTCGTGTGTTGCTGAGATATTCACTTCCTGCTCTGCCAGATCACTCAACGTTTGATCGGCAGCTTTCTCCTCCTCGAGCGTTTCTTCCAGGAGATCTGCGACCTCGTCGAGTCCGAGCGTTCGGGCCCAGGCGGCGCACGTCCCGTAGCCGCACATTTCGTAGTGCTCCACCTTTTGGGCGCCCGCTATCAGGCCCGCGTCGCGGACAGCGCCGTCGATTTCGCGCTGCTTGAGCAGCTTCGATCCTTCCTCGATGATGCCCGCAATGCCCGCACAGTGCTTGCCCGAGGCTTTCCGGCCCATCGTCACGAACACGTCTTCAAGGCGGGTAATCTGATTCCTGGTTTCCTCCAGATGTGACTCGAAGGCGCCACGCAGCGCACCACCACTTGCCGCTTTGGCCATCTGCGGAAGTGCCTTGATGATCTGGTGTTCAGCGTCGTAGAGATCTTGGAGTTCTTCAATCAACAAGTCCTGCAGCGTCATCGTCCCCTCCTTATTTCTCGTACTTCTCGCGATCTGCCGCAACACTGGAGTGCTGGGCACTTGAGCCCGACCGTTGCGCGCGACTGGTCTGTTGTTGCGACGCCAGTGTCTGCTGGGCGGCCTGTGTGTCGCTCGGGATGACCCGCAACTGATTGATCACGTCACGAACTCCACGGACCTGCTCGGCGGTTTCTTCAGCCCGCCGTTTCTGACCACGCGTGCCCACAAACCCGGTCAAGGTCACCTCGCCGCCTTCCACCTTGATCGCCACTTCAGTCGCGTCTACCGCCCAATCGTCGGTAAGTCGATCGCAGACTTCATCGCGGATTCGCTCGTCCGACCGGCGATAGTCCTTCGGGCCGCGTCCGCGGTAGTCTTCGCTCGACGCTGACCCCTGGTCGTGGCGCGGTCTTTCGTCAGGGCCAAAGCCAAGGCCTGCCCCGGACCGCCACGAGCCGAACTCGCTCCCATACCCGCCGGCCACCTCGTCACGATGCCAGTGGTGTTCACGTGCACGGTCACGGTCGCGTTCCCACGATCCACGATTCCAGCTGGGGTCATGTTCAGGGTCGCTGTCCGACCAACGATCGGGCAGGTTCAACGGACGGTAGCTGCTGTCGTCGCTGAATCCGTGACCATAGCCATGTCCGTACGAACTCGGCCGTCGGCTGCCTTCGGTGCGCGACAGCTGTTCGGCGTAGCTGAGGGGTGGCTCTTCGCGCCACGGCTCATCGTGGCCAACCCGGCGCTCGCTCACGTCCCGATAGTCCCGATATAGTTGCCGCTCACGGCGTCTGCCGCGCTTGTTTCGTCCATTCATTACGCCGCCTCCGTTACCCTCGGCGCGGGCGAACCTCGACCGCGCACCCTTGTAAACATGACAAAGGTGCAAAGACTGCGCCCTCGCCCGCTCGCCATCCGGCGTGCAGCTGTGTCAGCTGTCAACGACGAGGTGTAGTGAAAGGCTCCTGAGCGGAAAAGACAACGCACGAAGACGGACGGCCCAGATTCGACACGGTAGCGCCGGAAAGAACTTTGAATCGGTCTAGCGCGTCCAAAAAGTGTGACCGCCGAGCTTCGTGTGAACTGGGCGCGATGCGACACTTAGACGATGCGTGGCCTACTACGCACTGACCTTGGAAGAGCCAAGCTGCTCCTGTATGCGTTCATTGGCCTTGGCGCGGTGGCAACGGTCTGGGTATCCAAGCAAAGCTATTCTGTCCACAAGCTCACCCGCGGCGTCGGCGACACGTGGTTCCACACTGCAGACGGCCAGCGGTGGTTTCGGCTGGACGAGCAGCGGCATGACGTCCCGATCACCGCCATTTCTCCTCATCTGCAAAATGCGTTCGTCGCGGTCGAGGATCATCGCTTCTTTCGGCACCCAGGTGTCGATCCCATTGCGCTTGGACGCGCGGTGTTCCGCAACTTTCGTGAACCCGGCACGGTTGAGGGCGGCAGCACCATCACGCAGCAGCTGGCGCGCACGCTGTTTCTGTCCAACCGCAAGAGTTATGGTCGCAAGCTCCGCGAAGCAGTCATCTCTCTGCTGATCGAAACACAGCTCACCAAGGAGCAAATCCTCGAGCTGTACTTGAACCGCATTTACCTCAGCGCCGGCGTGTATGGTGTCGAGGCCATGTCCCAACGCGTCTTCGACAAGCCGGCCAAACACTTGACGATTGCGGAGAGCGCGCTGATTGCGGGGCTTGCCCGGGCGCCCGCCACTCTATCGCCATGGTCAAACCT
Organism: uncultured Acidobacteriota bacterium; assembly: GCA_963846425.1. GTDB lineage: Bacteria > Acidobacteriota > Vicinamibacteria > Vicinamibacterales > UBA2999 > JACCSI01. Next base: position 229,159 of record CAWJVW010000007.1, read on the forward strand.
CGGCGGAGCAGTCTCGCGCAGCCACGTCGTCCTTGTCCGCATGCGCGAGGCCGGGTTCATCACCGCGGCGCAGGAGCGCGCGGCAAGAGACGCCAACATTCATGTGCGCCCATACCGCAGCCAGAGCGACGGCCGGCACGGTTACGCGAAGGACTATCTGCGGCAACGGTTTCGCGACAGCTTCGGCGGCGATCACCCGCCGGACTGGCGCGTGGACACGACGTTTGTCATCGCGCTGCAGGATGCCGCGGAACGTGCAATAGACGACGGGTTACGGCGCCGCGGCCAGCCCGATCTCCAGGCGGCTTTGGTGGCGATCGATCCGGAGACGGGCAACGTCCTGGCGCTCGTCGGCGGGCGCAATTACCAGCAGTCCGCGTTCAACCGCGCGTTTCGCAGCCGCCGCCAGCCCGGGTCGGCGTTCAAGCCGTTTCTCTTTGCAGTCGCACTTGCGCGCGGGTTCTCACCCGTCTCGACCTTGACCGGTCTCGACTCCATTCAGCCGCAAGGACCGGATGAGTGGGCGCCGAGAAACGTTCGCGACGGTCCGGCCGATGCCCTCACGCTGCGCGCCGCATTGATCGAGTCGAACAATCGTGCCGCGACGATGTTGCAGCAGCGCGTGGGATCGCGACATGTCATCAGCCTTGCGTCGGACGCGGGGCTTCGCGACCTGCCGGACGTGCCGTCGCTATCTCTGGGCACGGGCCTGGTGACGCCGCTCGCGCTTACCACAGCATTTGCCATGTTCCCGAACGGCGGCCTTGCCGTCCGGCCTCGCGACATCGTCCGCGTCCGCGATGCCGATGGCACCATGGCGCAGGCCACTGATGTCGAAACCGAACGTGTGATTTCGCCGCAGGTCGCCTATCAGATGGTGTCGATGCTGAGCGACGCGATCGACCGTGGCACGGGATCGCCGGCGCGGCGGCTGGGCGTAACCTTCCCATCTGGCGGAAAAACCGGCACTACCGACGACTTCAAGGATGCGTGGTTCGTCGGATTCTCCTCGTCCATCGTCGTGGGCGTCTGGGTGGGATTCGATCAGCCAAAAACGATCGGGCGCGAGGCATACGGATCGCGGTACGCCTTGCCAATCTGGTCGGACTTCATGCGCCGGGCCGCCCGCGTGCGCCAGCCCGAAGCATTCGAACGTCCGGCCGGATTGCAGGACGAGACCCTTTGCGCGATTACGTACCTCAAGCCGGTTGATGGCTGCCCTATCTACTCTGAGTTCTTCAAGGAAGGCGACGAGATGCCGACTCGCCTCTGCTCGCTCCATCGCGGCAGCATTCGCCAGCGGGTGGCGCGGACGGTACAGGGATGGGTGAATGAAATCGGACGTCGCGTGAGGGATATCTTCCGCTGACACGAGAGACAGGCCACGCCAGCCGCAGATTGCGCAGATTTCGCCGATTTGGAACTCGCTACAGAGTGCTCTCTGGCCGCAGCGCGGGGCAGAGACACATCCGTGAGCCCACCGCCGGTCGGAGACCGGCGGTCGGCGTGAGTGAAAGTGTCCCGATTGAAAAAGCCCAGAGGACAAAACTCTTTCAATCGGGACACTTTTACTCACGCGAGCGGCCTTCCCGCTGGGCTCACTCGTATCTGTGTAATCTGCGTCATCTGCGGCTGTTGTTTCTGCGTAAGCTGCGTAATCTCTGGATTAGACTGACGCACGCAACGAGCCCGTCACATGGCAATCAAGCAAGATAATCTGGAGCGGGTGGGGCCGCCGACGACGCCGTACCAGACACCAACTCAGAGCCGCAAAAAGCACATGAAGAAGGTCAAGGCGGCAGTGACGGCCTTGCGCCAGGGCAACGAAGCGCGACTGTCGGCGGCGTTTCTCAAGGATGGAAGCTTCGAAATCGACTTATGAAGGCGTCTTCGCGTAACCCGCGACAATCTCGTCCACGGTGATCGACCAGTCAACGTTTGCCGACTCGATCATCAGGTTGTAGGAACGCGGATCGTCTGCGAAGTCAACGGTGCCAGTGCCTTCGCCGCGGTGGTCGGCCACGACCTGAATCGGCCGTCCGCTCACAGCGCTGTGCACGGCCAGGCGAAACGTCCCGCTGGACGCGGGCTTTTCATTGCGAGCCTGCCAACCGATCCGAAGCCTCCCGGAATCACTGACAAACCCGATGGTCTGGTTGCCCCTCCCCTGCCACGTGCCCACGGGGCGAGTCACACTGACCACCTCTGGAAGCGAAGCAGACGGCGATCCGCATGACGGCAACAGCAGCAGAGCGAGGAACCACAGCCAGCGGACGGTCAGCGCAGTCTCGCCGCGCGGCTCTTGAGAGTTTCCGCGAGCGAGCGCATCCGAGCCGCGTCGCGTCCACTTGCGGCGCCGGCGTCGCGATCCAGTTGCGTCGCGAACGTGTCGAGTTGATCCACGTCTGCGCGCGCCGGTTGCCGGCGGTCAGCGCGGTCGATTGCCGTTTTCACCGCCGTGATCCGGTCGGCCGCCAGACCCTTGCTCCGCGTGAGCTGATCGAGATACGCACGAGCGACCACGAACGCATCCGGCCACACGACCCGCGGCTGCTGCTGTGCGTTGAACGCGTTGACGCGCACCATCGTCGCCGCGTCGATCTCGTTCTGTGACAAGTGCTCGCTCGGCAAGAGCCGGAAGACGTCGATCCCGCGTGCGATCTCCGCGCCGTACACGTGACCGTTGTACCAGTACGTTGACCAGTAGCCGCCCGACACGAGCTGCTTGGCGTCAATCGGACCCCGGTCGAAAAAGGCGATCTCGACTGGATTTGACGAATCCGTGAAATCGAACACGGACACGCCGCCCTGATACCACGCTTGCACCATGATGTCTCGCCCCGGCACAGGGATCAGCGATCCGTTGTGCGCCACGCAGTTTTCCTGCTCGGTCTGTGCGGCTGGCAGCTTGTAGTAGCCGCCGAAGCGGAGCTTTCCGTCGACGATGTCGAAGATGGCGTCGGCGCCCCACGTCGGCAGGTCGGTCGCGCGGCAGCGAGGACGGCCGCCGCCTCCCCACTCATCGGTGAACACGATCTTGGTACCGTCGTTGTTGAACGTCGCCGAATGCCAATACGCGAAATTCTTGTCCACGACATGATCGAGCCGGACTGGGTTGACGGGATCGGAGATGTTCATGAGGATGCCGTTCCCGGAGCACGCGCCGGCGGCAAGCCCGAGTTCGGGGAAGACCGTGATGTCGTGACACTGATTGGTCATCCGCGAGCTCTGCGAGCCGGGACCATGATCGCCGCCCTGCCAGAGACCGGCGATCGAGCCCGTCTTTGGGTCCGCAAAGATGCGAGGCCGATTGACGATGGCGGCTTTCTCAGGCGTCGCAAGCGGCACTTTGATCACGTCGATGCTGAAGAGCGCCGTGTTGGGATCCTCTTCGGGTTTCAGCCCTGAACAGCCGGCGAGCTCTTCGGCTGAGCGGACCGAGCTGGTCCCGGATCCATACACGTAGATGTTCTCCTTGTCCTTCGGATCGGTGACGAGCGTGTGCGTGTGCGACCCGCGGCAGGTCTGCACGGCGGCCACCTGTTTTGGTTTCTTCAGATCTGTGATGTCGAAGATGCGAATGCCACGGAACCGCTCGGCGCTGACCGGCGGCTGAACCCCCTGTGTGCCGCAGTCGAGACGGCCGCGCGTTTGCTCCACCGACATGAACAGCAGGTTGCCGTGGATCGACACGTCGCCTTGCCCGCCCGGACACACTACCGAGGCGAGCAGCCGTGGCTTCCTCGCATTCTCGATGTCGTAGGTATTGAACCCGTGATAGTTGCCGACCACCAGATGGTTATCTTTGAATGCGAGGTCTGAGTTCGTGAAGCCGCCGCCACGGGGTTGAGGTGGTGTCGCGTTGCCGCCCGCCTCCCCGGTGGGTTGCGGCCCGCTGGCAGGCGTCGCGGGCGTGGCATTCGTCCGCTCGGGCGGTGTCACCGCACCCGCCGGCGCCTCGGGATCGAAGAAGCCCTCCGGCTTGGGCAAGTTGGCCATGAGCTCCATGTTGCGAGCCGCCTGTCCCGCGTCTCGCAAACCGGCCTTGAGCCCGACCCGCGGATCCTGCGTGGTTTGGGAAAGCAGAGAGGCTGACACAGAGAAAACGAATGCCAGTGTGATGGCTTTAGATGTCATGGACGTCACCGCGTAGAGGATACACAAGATAGACGAACTCAGAACGAAGAACCAGGAACGACGAACCGTGTTCTTTTGTTCCTCGTTCGTTCCCCGTCCCTTGTTCTGCGTTGCATTCTTCGTTCTTCGTTCCTTCGTTCTTAGTTCCCGCGTAGTCTCAACGTCCGTGCCTTAATCGTGTCGGCAAGCGAGCGCAGCCGCATCGCGTCGCGTCCGCTCGCCGCGCCGGCGTCTTTTTCCAACTGTGCCGCCAGCGTATTCAGCTGATCCAGATCTGCGCCGTCAGGCGACCGATCGCCGCGGTCGAGTGCGGTCTTCAGTGAAGCAATTCGATCGGGCGGCAGTGACTTGCTGCGCGCGAGCTGATCGACATACGCGCGCGCAACGGTGAAGTTCGCCGGCCACTGCACCCGCGGCTGCTGCTGCGCGTTGAACACTTCCATGCGCACCTGTACCGCGGCGTCGATCTCGTTCTGCGACAAGAACTCGCTCGGCAGCAGCCTGAAAATGTCGATGCCGCGAGCGATCTCGGCCCCGTAGATGTGGCCGTTGTACCAGTAGGTGGACCAGTACCCACCCGTCACCAGTTGCTTGGCGTCAATGGGGCCGCGATCGAAGAACGCGATCTCCACAGGGTGTGCCGAATCGGTGAAGTCGAAGACCGACAAACCGCCTTGATACCACCCCTGCACCATGATGTCGCGTCCCGGCACGGGAATGATCGACCCGTTGTGTGCGACGCAGTTCTCCGTCTCGGTTTGCGGGGCCGGCATTTTGAAGTAAGCGCCAAAGCGGAGCTTTCTGTCCACGATGTCGAAAATGGCATCGGCGCCCCACGTCGGCAGATCGGTTGCACGGCAACGCGGTCTCGTGCCGCCACCCCACTCATCGGTAAAGATGATCTTCGTGCCATCGTTGTTGAACGTGGCAGAGTGCCAGTAGGCGAAGTTCTTGTCGCTGACATGATCGAGCCGGACCGGATTCACCGGATCCGAAATGTCCATGAGGATGCCATTGCCCGAGCACGCGCCAGCCGCCAGCCCGACTTCCGGCAAGACCGTGATGTCGTGGCACTGATTGGTCGTCGAGGTGCGTTGGGTCCCAGGACCGTGATCGCCGCCCTGCCACAGCCCGGAAATCGCACCGGTCTTGGGATCCGCAAAGATGCGCGGACGATTGACGATGGCCGCCTTTTCAGGCGTGGCAAGCGGCACCTTGATCACGTCGATGCTGAAGAGCGCCGTATTCGGATCTTCTTCCGGCTTCAACCCCGAGCAGCCTGCCAGCTCCTCAACCGAGCGCACCGAGCCGGTACCGGACCCGTAGACATAAATGTTGCTCTTGTCCTTCGGATCGGCGACCAGCGTATGCGTATGGGATCCGCGACACGTCTGCACCGCGGCCACCTGCTTGGGCTTGCGCAGATCGCTGATGTCGAAAATACGGATGCCACGGAACCGCTCGGCGCTCACCGGCGCCTCGACGCCCTGGACGCCGCAGTCGACCCGTCCGCGCGTCTGCTCGACCGACATGAACAGCAGATTGCCGTGGACCGACACATCACCCTGTCCGCCCGGACAAACGATCGACGCCAGCAGCCGAGGCCGGCGGGTGTTCTCGATGTCGTAGGTGTTGAACCCGTGGAAGTTGCCCTGAAACAAATGATTCCCGCTGAATGCCAGGTCCGAATTCGCGAAGTTCAGTGAGCTTCCACCGCCGCCCCCTGCAGGTGGGCGCCAGGCGCCTGCGGGGAAGTGTTGGCCGCGGGGGTGGAGGGTGCCGGCGGTGTTTCATTGGTCGCCGGCGTCTCGGGAGGTACCGGAACACCACCAGGAGCCTTTGGATCAAAAAACCCTTCGGGCTTCGACATGCTGGAAACCAGTTCCATGTTGCGCGCCGCGACGCCGGCGTTTTTCAGTCCGGGCTTGAGCCCGACGCGCGGATCGTTTGTGGGCGGTGCGGCCGGTGTTGACGAGCGGTCCTGTGCGCCCACCACCGCGAGAGAGAGGAACACGGCTGACACGCACACGAACTTGCTGACAGATCTCATTTCTGACGCTCCTTGATCATGGCAAGCATCGCGCCCATGCGATCGATCTCCATCCGCTGATCGGCATCGACGTCGGACGCAAACGCAAAGATATCTGCCTCCTGGCCGGCGCCAGGAGTGGAAAACAATTCCTTCACCATCGTCAGGGCGCCGGCGTGGTGCTTGATCATGCCCTCGAGGAAAAGGCGATCGAAGTCATCGCCTTTCGCAGCAGCGAGCCGCCCCATTTCTTCCGGCGTGAGCATCCCCGGCATGAGCGTCGCGCCCTGCGCGTGATGCGCGTGCGGATCGGGAAGGGTTTGGCCACGTTGCTGGAGCCACTCCTGCATCATCTTGATCTCGTCTTCCTGCGACACCTCGATCCGTTTCGCGAGCAATTTCATGTCCTCGCGCGCGGTCCGCGGCGGCAACAGGGCGGCCATTTCCAGGGCCTGGGCGTGGTGACCAATCATGCCCTGCATGAACTTCACGTCGGCCGTGGTGTGCTGGACCTTTGAAAGGTCAGTGGCTTTGGCGACATCCAGCACCTGACCAGCCTGACCGGGCGCGCCCGGCTGGATGATGGCGGGCCCGGCCTGCGCCTCTGCCGGGCTGGACGGGGCGCTCGGCGAAGACGGATCGCCGCCCGCCGTACGGCACGAGGCGACAGTAACGACGGTCAGGAGAATTGCGGCAAAGCGAGTCAACAAGGTCTGCAATATCTCAACAGAATACACCGCGACCACCTCCGGTTGACCGGCCTGGCGGACGAGAGTAGGGTGGTGGGTACGCCTAAGACGCTGGTGCGTCGCGGGGGACCCAGGTTACTGGGGCGTATCCGGAATACCGGTAGAGGACTTCCAACCTCGAGCCCGTCAGCTAACCCCGTCGGCGTGATTGGAAGGATCCGTGTCCGAACCTGCGCCCGCGTCCGGCCGACGTCTCGCCTTTCTCACCCTCGGAGCTCTCGGCGTCGTCTACGGCGACATTGGTACCAGTCCGCTGTACGCGCTGCGAGAGTGCTTTCACGGACCTCACGGCATCGCCCCGACACGGGAGAACGTGCTGGGGGTCCTCTCGCTGATCTTCTGGTCGCTCACGCTCATCATTTCGATCAAATACCTGATCTTCGTGATGCGTGCCGACAACGATGGCGAGGGCGGCATTCTGGCGCTCATGGCGCTCGTATCGCGACAGCCACAGGCGCAGTCCAAGCGGCGCAGTCGCGCAACGCTGGTCGCTCTCGGGTTGTTCGGCGCCGCACTGCTCTACGGCGACGGGATGATCACACCCGCCATCTCGGTGCTCGGCGCGGTCGAAGGGCTCGCGGTTGCCACGCACGTCTTCGAGCCATACGTCGTGCCCATCACCGTTGTCATTCTCCTCGCGCTCTTCCTGATCCAATCGCACGGCACCGGCACTGTCGGGGTGATGTTCGGACCGATCATGGTGCTGTGGTTCGTCGCGATCGGTGCACTCGGCGTGAGCTGGATCGTGTCAGACACCCACGTGCTGGCGGCATTCAATCCCACTCACGCTGTTGGCTTCCTCGTCGGCAACGGCTGGCACGGCTTCGTCGTGCTCGGCGCGGTCTTTCTCGTCGTCACGGGGGGCGAGGCCTTGTATGCCGACATGGGTCACTTTGGCCGGCGACCCATTCGCATTGCCTGGTTTGCGCTCGTGCTTCCTGGACTGCTCCTCAACTATCTGGGACAAGGCGCGATGTTGTTGTCGCATCCCGAGATGGCATCGTCTCCGTTCTATTTGATGGCGCCCTCGTGGGCGCTCTATCCGTTGGTCGTGCTGGCAACAATGGCCGCGGTGATTGCGTCGCAAGCGTTGATCTCGGGCGTTTTTTCGTTGACGCGGCAGGCTGTGCAGTTGGGTTATTGCCCGCGTCTGGACATCGACCACACGTCGGTGACCGAGCGCGGCCAAATCTACATCCCGCAAGTCAATTGGGCGCTGATGATCGCCACGGTGGCCCTGGTGATCGGATTTGGCAGTTCCAGCGCGCTTGCTGCCGCGTACGGCATTGCGGTCACGTCAACGATGGTGATCACAACGATGCTCGCGTATCTGGTGGCGCGAGGATCATGGGGTATCAGTCGTGGCGTCGCGGGCACACTGGCGGCGTTCTTTCTCGTCATCGAGCTCGGGTTCTTCGGAGCGAATTTCATCAAGATTGCACAAGGCGGATGGTTTCCACTTGTCGTCGGTGCGCTGCTCTACACCGCACTATCGACGTGGAAAAAGGGGCGAGCGCTGCTTGCGTCGAGGTTCGTCGAACGGCTTTACCCGTTAGATCAGTTTCTGCAGGAGGTTGCCGATCGCCCGCCGCACCGTGTTCCTGGCACGGCGATCTTCATGACGAGCAACGCGCAGGGGACCCCTGCAACGCTGTTGCACAATCTCGAACACAACAAAGTCCTGCACAAGCGCGTGATATTGCTCACGGTCGTGACGCGTGACGCGCCGCACGTTGACGATCAGGATCGCGTCAAGGTCGACCCTCTCCGCGAGGGGTTCTTTCGGGTAGCCATTTCTTACGGCTTCATGGAGGAACCCGACGTTCCAACGGCGCTGGCGCAAGCCGCAATGTCCGGCTCCCCGATCGCGCCGCAAGACACGACGTATTTCCTCGGGACCGAAACGCTGCTGGCCACGAAGCGGCCGGGCATGCCGCTGTGGCGCGAGCGATTGTTCGTCCTGATGTCCCGCAATGCCCTGCGAGCCACGTCGTTCTTCAAGATCCCGCCCGATCGCGTCGTCGAGATTGGGATGCAAGTCGAGCTATGAGGGCCGGTGCGCGTAAGATAATCGTCGACAGACGTTGATGCGAAAAGTGTTTATCCTTTGTCGCCGACATTCTTTCCCACTGAGGCGCACGCGATGGCAACCTGGAAGGTCCCGGAAGACGTGTTGTGGACGCTCCACAAGGCCGATAGAACTGCAGAGGCGCGAACCGGTACCGGGGGTGACCAGCCCGAGCTCCGTATTTACGCGGGCAGCGGCAAGCAGCAGACCTACGATTTGCTCTTTTCGCAGGTTATGAAGGACGCCCGCGCGGTTCGAGCGATGGCAGAAGAGAAAAAACGTGAATTCGAGGCGCAGGGCTGGAGCGCGGACAAGTAACCAGAGCTCGCCGGCGGCGCGCGAGCGACTGATGATTTGAGGGCTTGCGAAATGATGTTTTCGGGACGTCTGTGGCGATCACTTGCAATTGTTCCCGTGGCCGGACTGCTAATGGCCACACCCCAAGCCCAACAGGACACTGTCACCGCGGGCGATCCCGTGGTTCGGGATCTGGCGAAAGCAGCGGCACTGCTCCAGACCATCCGTGATGGACTCGACCACGTGCCTGGCGAGGTTCTGGTGAAGTTTCGCAGTGGCACCGATTCAGGCACACAAGCCTCGGTCTTCGCGCTGACTCCCGAACCGTCGTACGGCCGACGTGTGCGATGGATTGGCGATCTTGCGGTTGTGGACGTCGATCCGACGGCGCCTGCGCGTGCCGTCGCTGAACGCCTCGCCCGCGAGCCAGAGGTCGAGTATGCGCAGCCGAACTACTTCACGCGACTGAGCGCGACACCCAACGATCCAGGCTTGTCGCGTCAATGGAACTTCACCGCTATCGATATGCCGCGTGCGTGGGACATCAACCCCGGTGGCCGGGACGTCCTGGTCGCAGTCGTGGATACTGGCATCACCAACCTGACAGCAAACATCAACTATCGGCTATGGACGGGCACCGCGTTCGAAACGGTTACCGTCCCGTATCGCATCAATCCCGACCTGGACCCGGCACGCATGGCGACGGGCCGCGACACCACCAGCATCCGACTGACGTATCCGGGTCTGGCCACACAGCCGGTCCTTGACACCGAGGGCCATGGCACTCACGTTGCCGGCACCGTGCTGCAGTCAACCAACAACGCCATCGGCTTTGCCGGTATGGCCTACGAGGCACGGCTCATTCCGGTAAAGGCCTGTTTTTCGTATTGGGACTTTCAGCTGTATGTGTCGGCGCTTGGCCAGCCTGGATTCGTGCCGCCCTCGTTCACGGGCGGATGCGCCAATGCGGATGTCATCGAGGGCATCCGGTTTGCCGCGGACGCCGGCGCAAAGGCCATCAACCTCAGCCTCGGGGGACCCGGTGAGGCGCCGGCCTATCTCGATGCGATCCGGTATGCGGTCGATCGCGGCGCATTCGTCGCCATCGCCATGGGTAACGAATTCGAGGATGGGAATCCGGTCTCGTACCCGGCCGCCTATGCCGCACAAATCGAAGGTGCAATGTCTGTGGGAGCAGTCGGGCGCAGCCTGAATCGCGCGTTCTACTCGAATACCGGCGCTCACATCGAGATTTCCGCACCTGGCGGAGACGTTCGTGATGGTGGATTGGCCGGAGTGATCTACCAGACCGGGCTCTTGGATGACGACTTCGACAGCGCGACGGTCATCATCCCGCGCTTCGATCGGTACGTCGACCAGCCGAATCAAGGCACGTCGATGGCGACGCCTCACGTGGTCGGCCTCGCGGCGCTGCTGCAGTCGCAGGGCATCACAAGCCCGGCCGCCATCGAAGCGGCCATCAAACATTTCGCCCGCGACCTCGGCGCCGCCGGCAAGGACAATGACTTCGGCCATGGCTTGATCGAGGCGCGTGCGACGCTTCGCGGACTGGGCCTTTCGCGATAAGTCCGGGCCGCAGCCGCCCTGTCACGCGCTCATCGCAGACGGATGCGCGCCACAACTGGAAAGTGGTCGGACGGGTATTTCTCGGCCGCCGCCGTCCGCACAATCTCCGCGCTGAGCACGTCGGTCTCCGGCTCGACGAAGACGTAATCGATCTTCTCGCCAGTGATCCGGCCAAACGTGAACTGGTTGCCCGTACCCACATCCTTGGCTTCCGGATGAACGACCCTGAACGCGTCGCGAAAGACCTTCGTCATGGCTCGCGTCGCCGGATTCGTCTCGCCGGTGTTGAAATCGCCCGTGACGACGACGGGCGCGAGGGGGGCGCGGGCAGCAATCCGATCCAGGAGCAGCGCCACGCTCTTCTCGCGGGACGGCTGTGACACGTGATCAAGATGCAGGTTGTACGTGTAAAACGAGCGGCCCTGCTTGTCGTCGAAGAGCGCCCAGGTGCAAATGCGCTCGATGGCATTGCCCCACGTGTTCGAGGCAACGATTTCGGGCGTATCCGAGAACCAGAAGGTTGCGGTTTGTCGCACCGTCAGCCGTGAGGCGCGGTAGAGGATCGCTGAGTATTCGCCGCCGTGCCCGCCGTCGCTTCGACCGACTCCTACTGTGCGGTATTCCGGCAGGGCCTCGAGGAGTTGATCGATCTGAAAATGGAGGGCTTCCTGCAGCCCAAGGACATCCGGGTTCTGCGCCTTCAACAGCTCAATCATCTGGCCGCGTCGCAGCTCCCAACGATTGGGGCCATCATCGGCCGTCCCATAACGGATGTTGAACGACATGATGGTGAGAGGCTCGGGCGCGGCAGCGTGAAGCGCGGCGCCCAGGACGAGCGCCGCGATCACGTGCCAGCTCCCGACGAGAGCTCGCCGCCCGATCATCTCAAAGCGTGCTGTAGACGATTGTCACGAAGTTGTTGGCATTCATGAAGCCCTTGCCCCACGCGTCATCGAGGTCCTTGGTGGGCGCCGCCGCCACGACCTCTTCGAGCGTGCGACCGCTGGTCTTGAGCTTTTGAACGCGATCGCGGACCAGGATGAGCATGTCGCGGTACTTGGTCAGAGCAGCCTTATCGCCGAGCGGGCCATGTCCGGGCACAATCTTGGTGCTGGTGTCCACCATCTTCAGCATGGAGTCAGCCGCCGCAATCATGCCGTTGATGCTCCCGCCCGTGCTGCCGTCGATGAAGGGATACATCCCATTGAAGAACAGGTCGCCGAGGTGGATCACGTTGCTCTTCGTATAACGGATGTAGATGTCCGTGTCCGTATGTGCCGGCGGGACGTGGCCGAGAGACATCTGCTCACCGTTACCGTCCATCTTGTGCGTGTCTTTGAACGTCTCGGTCGGCAGCGCGTCCGGAGGCGAAGGCGGCAACTTCATTCCGAGCAGCGCATGCGACTGCGACATGCGCGTTTTCGTGTTCTCGTGCGCCACGATGGCCGCACCAGCCTTGCGGAAGCTGGCGTTGTTGTCGGTGTGATCGAAGTGCCAGTGCGTATCGATCAACGCCTTGATCGGCGCTTTGTCCAGGCCATCCAGCGTCTTGGCGAGGTTGCTCCACGCCGGTTGGACGAACGTGTCTACGACGATCTTCCCATCTGGTCCCGTGAGGACGATGACGTTCCCACCGGGGCCGGACAACATCGAGAGTTGATCTGCCAGCTTGACGACCTCGATGGGAATGGCGCCCATCTGCGCGCGCATTTGGGCGAGTGGATCCGCTGCCGGAGCGGTCGCCGGCTGGCCAGCGGTGGCCACGGCGCTGACGACCCACTCCGGAAACATCGGGACCAGCAACGCCGATCCCGTGAGCGCTGCGCCACCGCGCAGCAGTTGTCGCCGTGTCAGAGCATGGAGACGAGGCTGTTGATTCACGAGCGTCATCTTAGCGCGGTCCGCGATCAAACTCATGCGTGACTTCATCGCCGTGCGGGTTCACGTCCGCGATCAGGCCGACGAATTCACTTCTCGCGCGGCTCTCGCTGGGGCTCCCTACTCGCGCCTGAGCGCGACAAGCGGATCGAGCTGCGTCGCTCGACGGGCCGGCCAGAGGCACGCGACCAGCGCGACGACAGCCAGAAGTGAAGCGATCGATGTGATGATCACGGGATCGCGGCCGTTCGTTTGGATCAGCAGGTCGCTGCTCTCGAAGATCCTACCGACGCCAAAGGCGCCGGCAACGCCGAGGCTGAGCCCGATCCCGAGCTGAAACATCGCCCGCCGCAGGAAGAGCCACATCACCTGCTTGGATTCGGCCCCGAGGGCCGTCCGCACGCCGATTTCCTGCGTCCGCTGGGTCACCGAGTAGGCCGTGACGGCATAGAGGCCAACGGCCGACAGCATCAGCGCGATGAACGCGAAGAAGGCGAACATCGTGCCGAAGACCCGGAACGGCCATCGCTGTCGCGCGAGGTTTTCATCCATCGTCCGGATGTTGAACAGCGGCAGGTCCGGATCGATCGCGCGCAGCTCTTCACGCACGAGCGCCGTCACCGCGTTCGGATCGCCCTCGCTGCGCGCCAGCAGCGTCATGAAGCCGCGCGGGTCGGTCCGGTATGGGAGGTACGCCACCGGATCGGTTTCAGCCTCCTCGAAGTTGCGCTGGCGGACGTTGGGGACGATGCCCACGATGCTGGCTGTCAAAGAGGTGGGGATGCCGCCAGCCGGTGGTGCGCCACCGGCCAGGTCAATGCTCAACTCGATGCGACGGCCGATCGGATCCTCGTTCGGAAAGTGCATTTGCGCGAATCGAGTGTTGATGACAGCGCTCTCCTGTCCGGGCGTCCCGTCGGCAGGTGTGAACGCGCGCCCCCGCAGAAGCGGCAGACCAATCGTTGCAAAGTACTGGGGATCCACGGTCAGCATCGTCACCATCGGTGGCTGCTCGCCGTCGCCGAGCGGTCGGCCATCGATAGCGAGGCGTCTTGCGAAACCACCCTGCAACGGGAGGTTGCTCGCCACGGCCACCGCGCGGATCTGCGTACTCGCTTGCAACCGCTCTTGTAATTGCTGGTAGAAGGCCAAACGCTGTTCGACCGCTGGGTACTTGCGCTCGGGGAGCGCCAGCGTCATGGTCAACAGGCGAGACGTATCCACACCAAGGTCCATGCGATACAACGCCAGGAAGTTGCGCATCATGAACCCGGCGCCCGCCAGCAGCGCCAGCGTCAACGCGAGCTCGCCAATGATCAACGCACCCGACCAGCGGCGCACGCGAATGCCGGCCCCGCCCGAGCGGCCGCCCTCTTTGAGAATCTCGTTCACGTCGGTCTTCGACACGTGCAAGGCCGGCGCGAGGCCGAACAGAATGCCCGTGCCGAGGCAGATCGCGGCGAGATACGCGAAGACACTGAGGTCCATCGTGAACTCGATCCAGTACGGCTTGCCGACATCCTGCGTCGCTCGGTCGAACAGTCGAATACCGACCGTCGAGAGTGCGAAGCCGAGCACGCCGCTGATGAGCGCGAGCACGAGGCTTTCCATCAGCAACTGCCGGACGATCCGCCAGCGCGTGGCGCCAATCGACACCCGTACGGCGATTTCGCGCGCTCGCTGAGCGGAGCGCGCCAGCAGGAGATTCGCGACGTTCGCGCAGGCAATCAGCAGGACGAATGCCACCGCGCCCATCAACGAAAGAAAGATGGCCCTGATGGGGCCGCCATTGACGCGTTCGTTGATCGTCTGCACGCGTGGCTGAATGTCTTTGTTCGTGTCCGGATAATCCTTCGCCAATCGCTGACCGATCGCGAGAAATTCGGCGTGCGCCTGCTCCCGGGACACGTTAGGGGCCAGGCGTCCAATCACTTCCAATCCGCGCGCGTTGCGCGGCTCGGTCTCGATGTTGGGGACCATCGCCAGTGACTGCCACAAGTCCGCATTTTGTGGATACTTGAAGCCTTCCGGCATAACACCGATCACGACCGACGGTGTGTCGTTCACGCGAATCGTGCGCCCGACGATTCCCGGATCGCTGCCGTACCGGTTCTTCCAGATGCTGCTGCCGAGCAACACGACCGCGGGGGCGCCTGGGCGATCGTCTTCTGGCAGGAACTCGCGCCCCAAGATGGGCGCCTGGCCAATGAGTTTGAATACGTTGGCCGACACGAAGGCGCCGCTGAAGCGTTCCGGGACTCGCCCTTCATCGCTGACGTTCATCGTGCTGCCGGTGTGGCCAGCCAGCGCGGTAAACGTTTGGGTCGCGCCGCTCCAGTCCTTGAAGTCGAGGTAGGACACGCCCATGTTGCGGTCGCGGACCGCGTCGCGGGAACTCAGGGCCATGATCCGGTCCGGATCGTTGAATGGCAGCCCGCGAATCAGGACGGCGTTGACAAACGTGAAGACCGTGGCATTCACGCCAATGCCGAGCGCCAGCGCGATCGTGGCAACGAGCGTGAACCACTTGTCTTTGATCAGCAGACGGATCGCGAACTGAAGGTCTTGCCACAGGCCCATGCCGACTCCTCGAATGACAGCGCTAGGGGTTTAGACACCTATTACGCAAAAAAGGGGCGGAGGTTCACAATCGGACTCGCACGCTATACTTCGATGATGCGTTCCGCGATGCGTGTTGCCTTTTGCCTTCTGCCTTTTGCCTTCTGCCTTCTGCCTTTTGCCTTAGCCACGCCGCAGGCTGCTACTCCGCCCGACTGGACGCGCTTCCGCGGGCCCAACGGGTCCGGGATTTCGGTGGCCACCGACGTCCCGACAGAGTTTGGCCCGGCAAAAAATCTTCTCTGGCGTCTCGAATTGCCGCAGGGACACTCGTCACCCATCCTGCACGGCGATCGGATTTATCTCACGGCCTTTCGGGGAGACGCGCTAGTCACCATCGCGATCGACCGTCACGCGGGCAAAGTGTTGTGGGAGCGTCCGGCGCCCCGCGTCACGACGAAGGTCGTCGACAAGCGCAACAACCCCGCCTCACCGAGCCCTGCCGTCGAAGAAAACGGCGTCTACGTGTTTTTTCCGGACTACGGCCTCATCGCGTACGACGCGTCGGGAAAAGAGCTCTGGACGATGCCCCTCGGACCGTTCAACAACATTTATGGGATGGGCGCGTCGCCAGTCATCGTGGGCGACTTGCTGGTGCTGGCCTGCGACCAGAGTGTGGGCTCGTACCTCATGGCGATCAACAAACGCACGGGCCGCGTGGAGTGGAAGATGGATCGGCCCGAAGCCAAGAGCGGACACTCCACACCCATTCTGTGGCGCGGGCCCGATGGCAAGGATCAGATCATCGTGCCCGGGTCATTTCTGCTCACCTCCTACGATGCGGCGACCGGCCGGAAACTCTGGTGGGTCGGCGGCTTGTCGTTCGAGATGAAATCAACACCGGTGATTGGCGGCGACACGATCTACGTCAACGGTTACGGCGCCCCGGTGAACGATCCCGGCAACAAAGTCACTGTCCCGCCCGCTGACGAAGTCTGGAAAACAGCGGATGCCGATGGCAATGGGGTCCTCTCCAAGACCGAATTCCCGAAATTCACGCAAGCCTTCTGGTTTGATGTCGCGGACCTGGATCTGAGCGGCGGGCTCTCACGTGATGAGTGGGCGTATTACCGTGCGGCGCTCGATTCGGAGAACGGGATGCTGGCCATTCGACTCGGCGGGTCGGGCGACATGACCGACAAGGCCATTCGCTGGAAGTACCAACGCAGCGTGCCGCAACTGCCCTCTCCACTCCTCTATGGCGGCGTACTGTATATGGTGAATGACAACGGCATCATCACGCTGCTCAATCCCGAGACGGGCGCCCTCATCAAGCAGGGGCGTTTGACTGGCGCGCCCGGTCCTCATTTCGCCTCACCAATTGCCGCTGACGGGAACATCTTCTTCACGAGCGAGGCCGGCGCCGTCGTGGTCGTCTCACCGGGCAACGATCTGACGCCGAAGGTCATCAACGATCTCGCCGAGGACACCTACGCAACACCCGCTTTTGCCGACGGCCGTCTCTATGTGCGGACAACAGCGGCGCTCTACGCGTTCGGAAAATCCTAACTGCTGATAGCCAAAAGTGGGCCGCAGATGACCCGGATGAATCGGCCGCAGATGACGCAGATAACACGCATTCGCTCTAGATCTTCGTCAACCCCCATCGGTCACCAAAAGCTGCTGCCCTATCATGATTAGAAATAATCTGCTCTATCTGCGACTAGCTCTCTGACGAAAAACCTCGCGTGAATAGACCAAAGTTTGGCCGCAGATGACACAGATGAGTCAGGCCGCAGATGACGCAGATAGCGCAGAGTCGCTTTAGATCTTCGTCAACGCCACTCCGGTCACCAAAAAGCCCTGGTGCCAATCACGATGAGAAAACAGGTGCGCTATCTGTGCGGCTAGCCTCATGCGCAAACCTCGTGTCAGTGGTCAATGTGCGCCGCAGATGACACAGATGAGTCAGGCCGCAGATGACGCAGATAGCGCAGAGTCGCTTTAGATCTTCGTCAACGCCATCCGGTCACCAAAGCCCTGGTGCCGATCACGATTAGAAAATAATCTGCGCTATCTGCGGGCTAGCTCTCTGCGGGAACCCCTCGTGTGAAAACGTCAACGTGGGCCGCAGATGACCCAGATGAATCGGCCGCAGATGACCAAGATAACGCGGATTCGCTTTAGATCTTCGTCAACGCCATCCAGTCACCAAAGCCCTGGTGCCTATCATTATTAGAAAATAATCTGCGCTATCTGCGGCTAGCTCTCTGCGGGAACCCTCGTGTGAATACCCCAAAGTGGCCGCAGATGACCCAGATGAATCGGCCGCAGATGACGCAGATAACGCGGATTCGAGTTAGATTTTCGTCAACGCCCAATCCGGTCATTAAAAGCCCGGTGCCTGTCACGATTAGAAAAATAATCTGCACTATCTGCGGCTAGCTCTCTACGGGAAACCTCGTGTGAATACGTCAACGTGGGCCGCAGATGACCCAGATGAGTCGGCCGTGGACGACGCAGATAACGCGGGTTCTCTTCTAAGATCTTCGTCAACGCCCATCCGGTCACCAAAAGTCACCAAAGCCTGGTGCCCACCACGATTAGAAAAATAATCTGCGCTATCTGCGGCTTGCGCTGCATTATCTGCGGCTGAGATCTCTTCGCTATCTGCGGGACGTTCGTGTGAACAGGTCAACGTGGGCCGCGAATGACCCAGATGAATCGGATACGCGGATTCGCTTGGATCTTCGTCAACGCCCATCCGGTCACCAAAAGTCACCAAAGCCTGGTGCCCACCACGATTAGAAAAATAATCTGCGCTATCTGCGGCTTGCGCTGCATTATCTGCGGCTGAGATCTCTTCGCTATCTGCGGGACGTTCGTGTGAACAGGTCAACGTGGGCCGCGAATGACCCAGATGAATCGGATACGCGGATTCGCTTGGATCTTCGTCAACGCCCATCCGGTCACCAAAAGTCACCAAAGCCTGGTGCCCACCACGATTAGAAAATAATCTGCGCTATCTGCGGCTTGCGCTGCATTATCTGCGGCTGAAATCTCTCGCTATCTGCGGGGAAAACCTCGTGTGCAGGGTGAAGTCGATTCCTTGCCCTCTACTGCCTTGCCGCAGAATTGACAGCCTCGACGATCGGGCATAGGCTCCGTTTCTCGGTCGCGTTCGGCCGCAACAGCACGAGTGCAACGCGCCTTTGCACCCATCTGGAAGGAGAAAACCATGTATGGGCGAAGCTTTGGCGTAGCAGGCGTAGTCGCGGTCATCGTGGTATTGACGGTCAACCTGGCCGCACCACCACCCGCGGAGGGATTCATCCACGAGATCATCGCCGCACTGTGCAGAACGGTCGAGGGTGACGTGGAACCTCCAGGCCAAGTCAGGGAGGGTTCCAGAGCGTTTGTCAGGGCGCTCATGGCAACGGGCTTCATCGTGTCGATCGATGACTCGGACCCGACTAAAGTGGTAATCACGTTCGATCCCACGGTTCCCAATTCCAAATTCATGTCAGCAGGTTTTGACTTGACGATTCCCGGCGGAGGCCCTGGCGGTGTCGACCTGGTTCTCAGTCCGTTAGTCATTCCCAATCCTGACTTTCCGGCGCACGCCCACTGCCGCAACCTGCGGTAGCCGGTTGTCCATCGTTCCATCCGTGATCCGTCGGGGGTTGGTTCCCCGGCGGATCGCGCGCGCACACGCGGCCCTTGGCCCGTGCACGCGCCCTCAGACACGCGGCGCCTGATACATGCAGGGAAGTATGATCGGCTGTTGAGCAGGAGCCATCATGCGCAGGTCGAATTGGGTGCCAGTCGTCTTGAGTGTCGTCGCGTTCGCTACGGTCATTGCTGCGCAAGGACCGAGCAATCGGGGTGGAAGCCGGGTCAAGCCGGGCGACGCCTGTCCTCCTGGAACGACAGAGACGCGACCCGGCAGTTGTCAGGCGCCTGAGTTTCCACCGCCGAGTATCGTTGACTACCGCCCGCGGTCCACGTTGGTGACTGCCGAACATCCGGTGCCGAAGGCGAAATTCCCGGCCATCGACATCCACGGTCATGCGCCGTCGCTGGCAATGGCGCAGGGAATCGAGAACGTGGTGCGGGCGATGGATGCACTCAACCTGCGGGTCTTCGTGAGCGCGGACAACTCTTCCGGCGAGCGGCTTGCGCGGACGTTGCAGTCGATCAACAGCAGCCCTCACAAAGATCGATTTCGTGTGCTTGCCGGCGTTGACTTTCGCAATGTCGGACCCGGATGGGCAGACCAGGCGGTGCGGCAACTGGAGTCGGACATCAAGGCGGGGGCTGTGGGTGTGGGTGAGATCTCGAAGAGTTTCGGCCTCAACACGCGGAAGGCCGATGGCTCACGTCTGAAGGTCGATGACCCCGACCTTGACCCCCTGTGGCAGGCTTTCGCGCGCCTAGACGTGCCGGTCTTCATCCACACGGCAGAACCGCAGGAGTTTTTTCAGCCGCTCGATTTTCACAACGAGCGATGGCTCGAGCTCGCCTTGTTTGCCAGTCGCCGAAACAACCAGCCGGGCCAAGTGACGTTCGACGCGTTGATGAGCGAGCGCAACAATGTGTTTCGGAAACATCCGAAGACGCGGTTCATCGCCGCGCATTTCGGGTGGCACGCAAACGACCTCGGGAAAGCCGCGGCCATGCTCGATGCGTTTCCAAACGTTACGGTGGAAGTCGGCGCGATCCTGTACGATCTCGGCCGACAGCCACGCGCGGCGCATGACTTTTTTGTCAAGTACCAGGATCGCGTCCTGTTCGGGAAGGACGCCTTTCAACCCGAGGAGTATCCGTATTACTGGCGTGTGTTCGAAACACGCGACGAGTACTTCGACTACTATCGCGACTATCACGCGTTCTGGAAGCTGTACGGCATGGACCTGCCGGACGTGGTGCTCAAGAAGCTTTACTTTCAGAATGCGTTGCGCGTCGTGAAGGGACTCCCGCGAAGCGGGTGGCCGCAATGATCAGCGGGCGTTCTCCGCGATCCGAGCCTTGACCAGCTTGCGAACAAGTGTGGCCGGCAGCGGATCGTCCGGTTGAAAGCGAATTGTTCCCTTACTGGTGTCGTAACCCTCGAGCTCGTCTTTGTAATCCGTGAGCGTGGACGAACTCATCACGTAGAAGGCGCAGTGATTCGCGGATGCCCCAAAGGCAACTAACGGCCGCCCGTCAAGACGGAACGCCGCAAGCCGATAGCTGATGCATTCTTCAGCCTTCGGCGCCGCGGCGCGGATGATGTTTCGAAGTTTCTCGAGCGCCGTTCGCTTGTCACGACTCAAAGTCGCAAGGTACTCGTCAATCGTAGTGATCTTGCGCCTCGTCTGACTCTTGGATGTCGGTCGCACAGCTCGCCCCGTGCCGCTCACCATCTCGGCGCCCGAGCAGGAGATTGTCCTCGATCGTTGCTGGCAGGTGTCGTGGGCCTCACTCGGCCGTGGCGCGTTTGCCCACGAGACGTCCCTGCTCAACCTTCTCGCGCAGCTTCCGGATAAATCGGTTCGCGACCTCCGGTTGGAAGCCACCTGCATGGAACGCGTCGCGCCACTGTTGATCGGTGAGCTGCGCCAGCAGGTTGCTCGCCCACGCCACATCGTCGGGCGTGATGCGACCGCTTACGAGCTTCCGATACCAGCTCGCATAGGCGAAATCCACGTAGCCGTTGCTGACGCCAAGGATGAACGGCTGCCGCTCGAACGATTCAGGATGGCCCTTCCGCGGCGCGAACCGATCCGTGTCTCCCAACGCTGCGCCAATGTCTCTCACCACATACCACTGCTCGACGCGGCCGCCCGTGCGACGTTCATAGAGCGTGTTATTGCTGTTCTTCATGTCCGTGTTGTTGAACATCATCTGCAGCACGAGCAGCCCTTGGTACGGTTTGCTGCCGATAAACGGGTTTTCTTCCCATCGCCACGGACCTGTGTCATTGAGCGCGTCGTGTTTGAGCCTGAACCGACCCCCGGGCTCGACGTGGCGACCCCAGTCGTCTTCCAGGGTGAAGCTGGGCAGGTAGTAAATGGGAGGCTGGTGGTATCCAACTGCGGAGAGCAGCCGCGAGAGCGCGACTTCCACTGGCGCCTCGTCATCCATTCCGCCTGGATACGCCTGTTTAACGCTCCATTCGCGACCTTGTGAGTCGAGCACGGTCAAGCCGAGATTGACTCCCGTATGCTTACGCTCGACGAATGTGTAGGTGCCGTTCGGATCCGGAGCGTTTTCGCGACCCCATGGGCCGTAAACAAGATCGCGCGCGGCGAGATTGGTGGGTCGTTCCCACAAGGTGGCTCCGGGCTCCGGAGCGGTGGGTTGCAGTGCAGGTTGCTTCGCACCCGCACACGACGTCAACGTCGCCGCCAGCGCGGCAGCCACAACCGCAATGAACACTCGATTCATGATCGTCCTCCCACTATGGAACAAACGGGACCGGGGCCGTCCGGCGCCAGATCCGCGAGAGATTCAGCGGCTCAGCAAACCTGAGCACGAACCTCCATCCTTCGTCACTGCGCGCGACGTCGAACAGGGCAAAGGTCTGCCGCCGCGAATGCAGGCGGAGCCCGGCTCCGTACGAGCGCTTGTCGAGGTTCAAATCTCCGAAGCGGGAGGCGACATTCCCGGCATCGAGGAACACGGCAGCATCGACGTGGGTCATCATGGCAATACGCGCTTCGGCGTTGAGAAGCATCAGGTTACGATCGTGAAAGCGATAGTCAGCGTAGCCTCGCAGCGAGTTCTTTCCACCGATGCTCGGCTGCAGATAAAACGGCACGAACCGGCCCTCGCTGGTGTCTGACGTGACCAGCCATCCGCGCAACGCGATGACGACACGCGAATCGGCGAGCGGGATGAACCCTGCGCCTTCCGCTTCGTATCGCCGGAAACTGAAGAGGCCGGCATCGCGGTCGGAATAGTTGGCCGCCGCGGCCCGAACCAGGCCGCCGCTTGTGGGGTGACCCGGAAAGTCTCGCGTGTCTGCCGTGACTGCCGCCTCGCTATGAACAAACGTCGGCTGGTCCGCCAGAGCGAAGACGATGTCGCTTGGAAACACGTTGTGGGTGTCGGGCCGATCGCGCATAAAGGCTCCAGCGCGCGGCAGGATTGACGGATTCAGCCATCCGAGTTGCCCGTCGATGGCCACCCACTGAACCGGCCGCAGCGTCGCGTATCCAACGAGGTTGGTCGACTTGAGCCGATATTCGCTGACGTTCGATTCCAACGCGTCAGGACCTTCGCCGAAGTAATTCACTTGGGTATAGTCCTGCCACCGAATTTGCGACCCGAGCATGAACCGGCTGCTGGCCAGTCTCGGCAGCTCAAAACGCGCCTGCGCGGTTTTGTACCCCCGCCACGAGATGGCAGCCGAGGTGTCGAAGAAGACACGATCCTCTGAGGACCAACGTCTGTACCCCGGCCCGCCGCTAATCCAACCGGCACCAGGACCCATGCTGAAGAAGTCTGTATAGAAGCCGTTGGTCAACTCGCCATTGGCGAGGTGACGATCTCCGAAGGTGGCGGCCCTCGCAATTAATCCAGGCTCGACGATAAATCCCTGCGGCTCGGACGCCTGTTCGGCGACGGGACGTTCGGGCGGGATGGTTCGGCGTTCCTGAGCGGGCGTCGCGATCGGGTGCGTGCAGAGAAGCACCACCGAAAGAATGCCAACTCGACGGATGAGCCTTGTAGATTTCCTCATCAGCTTGCCTCAGCCCCAAGTTCGTTGCATGTCGTGGGCCAAGGCCGCCAGATCGGATGGAATGGACGAATGCCGGCTGCGATCTTCTTGTTACGCGATGAAATGGTGTGCAGAGTTTTCGGGCGGACGAGATTACTCGCGTTCGAACACGATCATCTGATCGATCATTCCCGAGCTTCTCGCGGTCAGCATTTTGCCGTCGGAGGAAACCTCGTACGTGATGAGAGCGATCACCTGGTCATTCTTCTTCGCGAGACAGGCAAGCACATGTGTACCAAGCCATTTGGCCATCAGAACCACACCGGGATTCAACGTGCCTGGCGTTTCTGTTCCGTCTGTCCGAAACGTCTCCGCCAAGCGTTGCTTTTGACCCGACGCGCTGACAATTTCGGTAGCCATGGTCAGAGTGTCGCCGGCCACAGCGATTTGAAGCGTCACGCTCTGAACTTTGAATTCCGGAGCCGGCTTCGATTTGGACAGATTGGCCGTCCAGCTACCCACGAACGGACTCGCCGCTCCTGGGCCTACCTGCACGAATGCAAATAGAGCGAGCACGAAGGCAGCGGTGTGCATAGACCTCTCCACATGGCCGGCAGCGATCGGGAAGGGGTTCCGCTCGGCGCGATGATTTGACACCACATTTCCGCGCAGGTTCCCGGTTCGCCGCGAGAAGGCGGGCTAATCAGGTTTCGTCTTCCAGTTCTGAATGACTGTGATCGTTCAGCTACAATGACCTGGACGCTCGGCTGTGCCTGCTGCGAGATCTTGAATGCCACGAAGTTGGATTCCCTCGTGCTCAGCCGTCGCAGTTTTCGTTAGCTTATTTCTGCTTCATACAGGCGTTGCGATTGGTCAGTCCGTGACCGCTGAAGCTCAACGCCTGCAACAGGCGGGCGATCTTGACGGGGCGGCGCGGGTGTTGCGGGCACACCTGGAGCAGCATCCCCAAGATGGGGACGCGGCACGGCTGCTGGCACAGACGCTCTACTGGCTGAAGGACGTGTCGGCCGCGCGCGCGTTGTATGAATCTGCGCTTCAGCGCAACCCCCAAGACGATCAGCTGCGGCTCGACTATGCCCGGATGTTAGGTGAAACGGGCGAACGGGGCGCTGCACAACGCCTTCTCGCGCCGCTGGCCGGTGGGCGGCCCCGCGCTGAAACGTACGCGTTGCTTGGCACCTTTGCCTACTGGAACGGAGACTTCACGGCGGCTGCACGGCTATTCGAACAGACACTACAGCTCGACCCCACGCACGCGGAGGCCCGACGTCAGCTTCGGGAGATCCAGCTGGCATCGACACCGTGGTTACGGCTGTCGCCGACCGTCTGGTACGATGATCAGCCGCTCGACCGGCGGGCGGCGGCCATTGAGGGCGGTTGGTTTGCGTCGCCGCTCACGCCCATCCGCCTACGGATTCAGGCCGCCGAGCACGATGGCGGAGGTGTCAGCCGCAGGATGTGGATCGCAGAAGCCGATATCCGCCATTACCTACCCGCACTGCGGCTGGAGACGGAGCTGGCCGGTGGCGTGGTGCGCGGCAGGGTGGGTCGCGAACAGGCATCCGAATGGATCGGCCGAGGCGCGCTCGGCGTCCGCGTTCCTGGACACGTGACGATCCGTGGACGTGTGGAGCGCGCGTTGTACCTGTCCACGACCAGTAGCCTCAGCGCGAGGATTCTGACTGACACGACCAGTGGAGAGCTCCACTGGAACAGCCCGCGCGGCTGGACTGGACAGGCTGCAGTGTCGCAACAACGTTTTCCCGATCGCAATGCGATCAACGTGCGGTACGCCTGGCTCTTAGCGCCTTTGCTTCGATCCCAACGGTTTGATTTGCAAGGCGGCTATGCAGTCGCATTTGAGCACGCGGATGAAAGCCGGTTCGTCCTCGTGGAGAGCATGCAGGCGTACGAACCGAGCGACCCGCGCTTCGACACGACCGGCCGGTACGCGCCGTACTACACGCCCGCGCATGTCCTCAAACATTCGATCGTGAGCTCGGTGACGGCGCGAATGTCAGCACGGGCGACTGCCCGACTGGGCGGGTCGGTTGCGGTTCGAGCCACGGAAGACGTGCCCCAATGGCAGGTGCTCAACGGCGTACTGGTGCGGACGTTTGCTCCGCGCAATTTCCAACCATGGGATGTTCGCAGTTCGCTTGATGTGACGGCGGCCGACGACGTCACGATTGGAATCACTGCCGAAACAGGGCGCGGAGCGTTTTACCAGTGGGGCACGGCAGGGGTTCACCTGACCTATCGCTTTACTGGGGCCGCACGCCGAACGGCCGTCGTTCGCTGATGCAAGAGACGCGCGTGGTGTGGCCGGATGCAGCGGCATTATGGCGACGTCGCACCGCGCCCGGCGTGCGGTTCCGCGATCGTCTCGTCATCAGCATTCTTGCTGCCGCCGGCGTGATCGCTGTCGGGCGATTGTTCGAGTGGTGGTTTCGCGCCGGACATGTGGGCCAACCAGCACTCTTCGTGTTCCTGTCAGTCGCCTTCTGGTACGGCATCAGCCGAATCGTGCTCGGCTGGGTGGACTATCTTGCCATTGCCAAACCAGTGCACCGTCTGGCGTCATCGGACTTGCGGGTAGCCATTTTCACCACCAGCTCGCCTGGCGAGCCTGTGGAGATGTTCGAAAAGACGCTCGCCGCCTGTGCACGAATCACCTATCCTCACACGACGTACCTCCTCGATGACACTCGCGACATGCGGCTCCCCGGGCTTGCTCGACGACATGATGCAGTCTGGCTCGAGCTCGTCGGGTTGGCGGGGGCGAAAGCGGGCAAGATCAACGCTGCTCTCCAGCTCACATCGGAGGATTTCATCCTGGTGCTCGATCCGGATCACATTCCCTTTCCAGAGTTTCTGGATCGCGTGCTCGGCCACTTCGAAGATCCGCAGGTTGGATTCGTGCAGGTGGCGCAGGCCTACTACAACCAGCAGCGATCCTTTACCGCAAGCGGCGCGGCAGAGCAGACCTACGGCTTCTATGGACCGGGGCAAATGGGCCTGTACGGGCACGGCTCGGCGGTCGCGATAGGCGCGAACTGCACGTTTCGTCGCATGGCGTTGTCCTCCATTGGTGGACACGGGACGGGGCTCGCGGAGGATCTCATCACCGCCATCCGCCTGCACGCGGCCGGCTGGCGCTCGGTGTACGTCCCGGAGATCGTCAGTCGGGGGCTGGTTCCCGAAGACCTCCTGTCGTTTTTCAGACAGCAGTTGAAGTGGTCTCGCGGCGTCTATGAGGTCGCGTTTACGGAGCTGCCTCAGTTGTTCGGACGCCTCACTTGGCGACAGCGGCTGTCGTACATGACCATTGGCACGTACTATCTCTGCGGCGTCACGACCGCCGCGTATCTGGTGTTCCCGTATGTCTACCTCTGGTTGGGCGTTCAGCCAGCGAATATGCGATTCGGCAGCTTCACGATCACGGTGACGCCGGTGGCGATCGCGGGCGTGGCGATCTACCTGTACGTTCAGCGTTGGCTCTGCGACCCCGGCACGGAGCGTGGCCTGCACTGGCGTGGCCTCATGCTCAAAGTTGCGTGCTGGCCTGTGTACCTCACAGGCACGCTGCTGGCCATTGGCCGCGCGAACATCCCGTACATTCCGACGGCCAAGCGGGCGGTCGGTGGCCGCTTTATCCGGCTGGCCTGGCCACAACTTCTGCTGCTCGGCCTTTACTTCTTGACGCTGGTTCGCGTCCTGCAAACACGTGTGCTGACACCTGACGTCTCGCTCGCCGTGAGCCCCGAGGCCACGTGGGGCATGCTCGCCTTCGCGACGATTCCAGCGGTTGCGGCCATCGGGGCACTCTACGCAGCCTGGCAATCACGACGTCCGCCACCGGATGCGCCGTGGGACGCGTTCAACATCGACATGCTCGGAGGTGATCGGTGACGCGCGGGCGCCGACTCGCGGTGACGGCCGCGGCGCTCCTGAGTGCCGCGGCGGCCGTGTGGCTGCTCACCTCAATCAGTGGTCTCAGCGAGGGGCCGCTCGCCAAGACTCTTGATCGACTTGGCGGCGCGGTTGATTCAATTGAGCACTATGCGCGCGAGCGCCTCCGCGGGCCCGGCCGTCGGCGGGAGCTGCAATGGTTCGAGCCGTACCGGGCCAATACGGACCGTCTGCGGCGCCCCGATCGTCTCTTGCTTGGCGCATACGTCGGCAGCGGGCCCGAGATGCTCGAGGGCATTGTCGGACTCGAGCGCAGCCTGGAGACGACGCTGCCGCTCGTCCACGTCTACAGCGCCTGGGGCGATCAGGCTGAGCACCAGTTTCCGCTGCGCGCCGCAACCTCCATTTGGAACATGGGATCGCTGCCCGTCATCACCTGGGAGCCCTGGCTATCCGCATTCGAGAACGCACGCCATCCGTTTCTGCCGCTGCGCGAGATACGGGACCGACATGGGCTCGGCGCGATCGCCCGCGGCGAGTACGACTTCTACATCGATCCGTGGGCGGCGGACGCTGCGCGCTTCGCGCAGCCGCTGTTCCTACGGTTCGCACACGAGATGAATGATCCCTACCGGTATCCGTGGGGGCCGCAGCACAACACGAAGGAGGAATTCATCGCCGCATGGCAGCATGTCGCGAAGCGCTTCCGGGATGCGGGCGCTCGAAACATCATCTGGGTGTGGTCGCCGCACGTGGCCTATGAATACTGGGAGCTGTATTATCCCGGCGCCGAGCATGTCGACTGGGTGGCGACGGGCGTGCTCAACTTTGGGCCTATCGCGCACTGGTCCCGCTGGTGGACGTTCGACGAGATCTTCGGAACGAAGTACCCGCGGCTCGCTGAATTCGGCAAGCCAATCATGGTGGCAGAATTCGGATCGTTGGGCGTCGGAGGCGATCGGCACGCGTGGTATCGCGACGCGCTGGGGTCGCTGTCCACGGACTACACACAAGTGAAAGGGCTGCTCTTTTTTCACACGCCGACGGATCGGACGGTGACGTATCAGCAAGTCGACTGGACCGTGACCGATGACCCAGCGCTGACGCGAACTCTAGCGGCCGCCGTTCGCGTGTTCGGACCAGAGTGACTGGCCAGATGCGGACGGTACGCGTCTGATCCGACGAAACCGTTAATACAGCGACGTCAAACTCGTCCTTCCTCCCGTTCGGAGAGAACAGAGACCTCCACCGTGAGAAGGGTATTGGGGGGGATGGATCCGGGAACCCCTGTTTCACCGTACCCGAGATGAGGAGCGATTCGTAGCTTCCGAATGCCACAAGCATTCCATCTCCGCGATCTTCGCTTATAAGCTCGACGCCGCGTCGCATGACACTCACCTAAGGTGACGCGGGCTCACCTGCGGCGGCCACCCCAATCACCGCGTTTCCTCTGTTTCTGTAACCAAACGCAACTCAGTAATGAGACGCTGAGCTCTATCGCCCAATTCTGATAATTGGTCGGTGCCTTCTGAGACTTTGCGTTCCTCTGCTTCAAGAACTCGAACACCATGAAAGGTGAGCAGATAAAACCGGATTTGACCCTGCCGAGGATAAGAGTACTCTGCCGATGGCTTCGCGAGGTCGTGTAAACCTTCCGCAACCCTCACTAGGTTTTGTGCGGCGACACGGACAGTTTCATGTCCAATACCTCCTATAACACCGAAAGTTGAAGTGGTGTAGAGACTTGCATTACCGTCGCATAGACCAATCACCGTCACTATTTGATCCTCGAGTGGCCAGTCCATCAGGGCTCCGTACACACGTGGAAACTCCTCGCTTGGTACGAGTCCAAATTCAGACGGTTTCATCGTCAACATCTTTGTTCGAAGTTCCACTCCCGGCCTGGACGACGCAGATGCAGGATGATGCTCGGAATGCTTGGAACCCCCGAGCAAGGAAGCTATGAACCCCCAAATAGCCATAAATGTTGTTTTTGACCCAAGCGGCCCAGACGGCAGCTTTGGGTCGTGCGCCAGTCAGACCTGTTCTGATGGCTATTCGCACCGCAGCGCCTCGGTTGGATTGATGTAGGAGGCCCGACGAGCGGGGATGTACGCGGCCAGAAGAGTGACCACCATGATGGCGGGAGCGACGAGTATCAGCGAGAGTTCATCTGACCTGCCGTCGCCATAAGCGCCTCCGGGGAACACACGCGCCAGCCCGCGAGATACGCCGACGCTTGCCAGCAGTCCCACGGTGAGGCCGGAGATCGCGAGCGCCACCGCTTGCTGCAGCACGAGTCGCATCACAGCGTGGCCCTCCGCACCAATCGCCATCCGAATCCCGATCTCTCTGGTTCGCTGGCTGACGCCATAGGCAACCAGGCCGTACAGGCCCACAAGCGCCAACGAAAGCCCCATCAACCCCATCGCACCAATTGCAGTGGTGACGACATTCAGGATCTCGACACTCCGCATCCGATAGTGCTCCTGCATCGTGCGGATGTTCATGATCGGCATATTCGCATCAAGCCGTCGAACGACGTCCCGTAATGGCGACACCAGATCCGACGGGTCGCCGTCGTATCCCATCAACAGAAACATGACTTGTGACGGACGCTGCCTGAAGGGGAGGTAAACAAATTCGAGAGGTGGTTCGATGAGGAACGAATACCGACTGGTCTTCGCGACACCCACGATCTCCACCCAGGGTCCGCGGGCATCGTCGATCCGAAAGCGCCTGCCAATCGGATCCCCTCCTGGCCAATAACGCTCCGCCAGCACTTCGTTGACCACGGCGACCGGCGGTGCATCGGCCGAATCCGTCGCGCGGAAACCTCGTCCCCTCAAAATCGGAAGTCCCATCGTGTCGAAGAAGTGCTCGTCCACAACCGAGCTTCCGACGGTGACGCCCTCCTTGCCGGCAGGCAATTGGACACCTTCCGGGACAAGAGTCACCGATGGCATCCCACCGTCGAGTGGCATGTAACGAGTCAAGGCAGCCGATGTCACGCCAGGGACGAGTGCGGCCTGTTCGACAAGGCGCTCGAAGAATTGTTGGGCGTTTCGATTGTCGTACTTGAGCAGATTCGGATCGACGCTCAACATCAGCAGTCGATCTGTTCGAAAACCTGGCCCGTTGGAGATAAGGTGCTGAAAGCCGCGATAAATGTACGTCGCGGTCACGAGCAGGATTACCGAGACGGCGACCTGGCCAGCCACGACCATCGCGCGCCCGCTGTGACGACTGCGTCGAAACCCCGCGCCATCCCTCGGTTTCATGGTCGTCGTCAAATCGGCGCGTGTCGTTTGAATCGCTGGAATCAAGCCTGACACAATCGCGCTGACGACCGCCACAACGACACTGACCAACAGAACGCGTCGATCCAGCTCGAACGTGAGCTCAATCGGCAGGTCGGTCGGGATCCGAATCCGTCGAAACAACACCACACCGGCGTACCCAACCCCAAGCCCGAGTACTGCACCCATCGTTGCGATGAGCAGGCTCTCGACCAGGAGCTGCTGGACAATCCGTGAGCGTCCAGCCCCAATGGCGAGCCGGAGCGCAATCTCACGAGCTCTGACCGGAGCGCGGCTCGCGAGCAGGCCCGCGACGTTGCCACACGCGACAATCAGAACAGCAACAGAAATCAGACCAAGCATCGCGAGCAGAATGGCCAGGCCTGCCGCATCGGCAATCCTGTCTTGCAACTCCGTCCGCACCACCAGTCGCCTATCACGATTGGTGTCTGGGTACGCACGTTCGAGATCTCTGCCAAGCACCATCAGCTCAGTTTGTGCCTCCGAGAGCGTGACGCCGGATTTGAGGCGTCCTTTGATCATGAGGCGCCGGAAACCGCGCGCGTCGAGAGGCTCGACAGAGGGGTCGGCCATGAGGCCCGGCCACATCATCAGCGGCGAGTAGAAGTCGAATCGACTGAACTGGGCAGGCCCTGTGAAGCCGTCAGGCGCCACGCCGACAACGGTGAACGCGATTCCATTCAGTAAGACAGTGCGGCCCAGGATCGATGGATCAGCATGAAACTGTCGCTCCCAGAAATCGTGCCCGAGCACGACGACGGCGTGACGTCCTGGTACTTGATCCTCTTCGGGTCGAAAACCACGGCCGAACTGAGGCTGGACCTCCATTACGTCGAAAAAATTGCCGCTCACCAACGCACCAAGGCGCAATGTCGGAACGTCGTCTTGTCCTGTAGAGAACCGGACAATCGCGTCGGTGAAGGCGGTCAACCCTGCAAAGCTCGTGACGCGATCGCGGATATCGAGGTAATCGCGATACGACGCGACCAGCGATCGGTCCAGCGGATCTGCCGATCCCACCGTCAAGAGTTCGCCGGCGTGTGGCACGTTGAGCGGCCGAAGCAGGAGCGCGTCGGCAAAACTGAAGATCGCGCAATTCGCGCCGATGCCGACCGCCAGCGACACGCCTGACACGAACGTGAAGGCCGGATTCTTTGCGAGCATGTGGCAGCCGTAGCGCACGTCACGCACCAGGTTCTCCAACCACGGAAGGCCTCGCTGGTCGCGCAGTTTTTCCATGGCTTGCGCCACGCCCCCGGCCTGCAGCTTTGCAGCTCGGATTTCGTGTTCCGGCGAGTCGCCCCGGCGGACAGCGTCGTTGGAGGCGAACTCGAGGTGAAGCTTCAATTCTTCTTGCAGGTCCGAATCGCCGCGCCTCATCCAGGATGCGCCCAGCAGGCGGCTGAGCCACTCGCGCATGGCGGCTATTCGAACGTTCGGGCTCATGACGGCTCCCGCAAGAGGGCCTGCATGATCGCGGCGGAGCGATCCCAATCTGCCTTTTCGGTGGCGAGCTGGCGACGTCCCGCGGCGGTAATCCCGAAGAACCGTGCCCTTCGGTTGTTGTCGGTGACGCCCCACTTGCCGCGCACGAAGCCGCGCTGCTCGAGGCGCATCAGGCCCCTGGTCGGTTCTTTATTAGCCATCCCAATGGAGTGGGAATATGCTCTATTAGGAAGTCAAATGCAACGCGGATGTTCAGGGCCTCGGCGACATTGTCAGGCCGGCCGGCGAGTCATTGCAGCGGGCCCAGGTACTTGTCCAGCCACTGCAGTGATTCGCGAATGAGCTCAGGCCGCGGGATGTTGTGGCCCCGTGTTGTAGACGACGTCGGCGAAGACCTTCGCGAGCCCGAAGTCGAGGATCCCCATGCCGCCGGCTCCGATGGAACCCACGATGTCGATAGTGCGAAACTGTGGTACCGATCATGGAGGCACCGAGTGTAGCGCCGTATCTGGAGCTACACAATGCTCAGGCGTTCGCTCCGTTCTTCTCGAGCTCGTCCTGATTTCGCCCAAATCGCATTGACATGCTCGAGCCCCACGCGCCATTATTCGACGCTCCGTCCGAAGGCGGCCAGGTCACGCACGACATCCTCATCATGAACCGCAGCATGGGATTGGTGTGTCAAACCGCCATCAAAACGGGCGAACGCAGAAGGGCAAGTCATGAACCGCGTGATGGTGTCAGGGCGCCTGGCAGGCAGGCTCAGATTTGGGATCGTCATTTCGGCGCTTGTGTGTCTGGGCATGGGTCCGGACGCCCGTAGCGACTATTTCGCGCTCGTGCCGTCCGTGGCGGCCCAGTCTCAACCAAATTACACGTATACGGTGATCGCTGATGTGACGAACTGCTTCAACATCGGTACCCCAGCGCTGAACAACGA
Organism: uncultured Acidobacteriota bacterium; assembly: GCA_963846425.1. Classification (GTDB taxonomy): domain Bacteria; phylum Acidobacteriota; class Vicinamibacteria; order Vicinamibacterales; family UBA2999; genus JACCSI01. The sequence continues at coordinate 261,807 of CAWJVW010000007.1, forward strand.
GGGTGAAGCAGCCTTTGTCGCCAACTGTGGTGCACCGATCGGACCAGGCATCGTCGTGCGTCGCGGGAACGGCGGCGGACCGCTTGCCGAGATCTACACCTTCCCAACGAGTCCCGTCTTCGCTCCCGACTCTTACATTTCCATCAACGACAACGGCGCCGTCGCATTCGCTGGCCAGAGCGGTTCTCATTCCGCAATCTTGGTGGGCGATGGCGGTCCGGTCAGCGCGGTCGTCGACACCGACCTGCATACGCAGTTCAAAGCCGTTCTTCGCCCATCCATCAACAACGCGGGCGCGGTCGCATTCATGGCGATGTACCGTTACCAATGGTTACGACTCCGTCGTCGTTGCGAACGGCGGCAGCTTCCTGACCATCGCGGGGCCGGGTTCGATCACTTCCAGCGTCGGCATTCTCGCGTTTGCAATCGAGCCAGCCCTCAACAACAACGGCGTCGCCGCGTTCGCCGCGCAGGGCGCGGGCGGCGTCGGTTTGTTCACCGGCAGCGGCGGAGCGTTGACGACGGTTTCGCTGAACAACCCAAATGTTTTCAACGGTATCAACGATGTCGGCCGGGTGGCATTCGTTGCGAACAGCGCCGCGGTGCAGATGGGAGATGGCGGACCGGTCAGGACTGTCGCCTCGGCGGGCACCTTCGTGCAATTTGGCGGTGAAGCGGCGATCAACAACGCGAGCCTGGTGGCGTTCTGGGCAGGGCTGGCGTCAGGTCCGACCGGCGTGTTCATCGGTCCCAATCCGGTCACTGACACGGTTGTCAAGACGGGCGATGTTCTGCCTGGCCTCGGCACCGTGACCGGGGTGGCCATAGGCGAAGAAGCCATCAACGATCTCGGACAGGTCGCGTTCGTTGTGCGCTGCGACGGAGGTAACGGCACGTTTCCTCTCGCGATTGTCCGCGCAGACCCAATCAGGGTGGCGACGATGACGACGCTCGGCGTGTCGCCTAGCCCCGCTGTCTTAGGCCAACCAGTGACGCTTACAGCCACTGTTGCCGCCAAGACTGGTGTTCCATCCGGGCAGATCGAGTTCTTCGATGGCGCCACGTCCCTCGGAACAACGTCGCTGACCACCGGTGTCGGCACATTGCAGACCAGTTCACTCGCTTTAGGATCTCACCGCTTGTTAGCAGTGTTCGCTGGGAGTAGCGGCTTTTTGCCAAGCCTTTCGCCCGCTGTGCCACTCATCGTCAACCCTCCCCCGCCCGTGCAGCCACCGACAGGGCTGCTGGCCTCGTCGATCATCGGCAACGTCGTGACGCTGCGCTGGACGAATCCGGCGATCGGCCCGACGCCGACGAACTTCGTGTTGGAAGGCGGCGTCCTCCCCGGCCAGGTGCTGGCCAGCATTCCGACGGGCAGTCCGTTTCCGATCTACACCTTCACGGCGCCCACCGGCGCGTTCTACGTGCGGGTGCACGCGTTGGCAGGCGCCAACCGGAGTGGCCCCTCGAACGAGATCCGTATCTTCGTCAATACACCAACTCCACCTTCGCCGCCGGCGGATCTGCTGGGCGTCGTGAACGGGTCATCCCTTGGTCTGAGCTGGCGGAACACATTTTCCGGTGGAGCCCCAACAGCAATCGTGCTGAGCGTCACGGGCTCACTCAATGCGTCGCTTCCCTTGGGCTTCGCCAACAACTTCACCTTCAACGGCGTGCCAGGAGGCACTTACACGCTCAGCGTGAGTGCAGCGAACGCTGCGGGGATGAGCGGGCCGTCGAACCCGATCACATTGACCTTCCCTGGCGCATGCTCGGGCGTGCCGCTCAGTCCGATCAGGTTTCTGGCCTATAAGGTCGGCACCACGATCTATGTCGTGTGGGATCCGGCTGCCAGCGGCCCGGCGCCAACTGGTTATGTGCTGAACGTCAGCGGGGCCTTTGTCGGGAGCTTTCCAACGACCAGCCGGATGCTGAGCGGGACCGTCGGGCCGGGATCCTACAGTTTGAGCGTTCTCGCCACGAACGCCTGCGGCTCGAGCCCGGCAACGCCCGTGCAGACCATCTCGATTCCGTGACGAGATCGGTCACCTCGTGGCGGAGGGCCGGATCCGGAGCAACACACTGCTCAGGCGTTCGCCGCTGCCGTTACTTGACCGCAGCGCCGATCCACCATGTGATGCCGTTCCGATCGACGACGCCGGCGTTTCGATGTCCATACGGCTTGTCTTCGGGTTCGCTCTGGGACGTTGCTCCGCACTGGAGCGCTTTCGCATACGTCGCGTCGACGTCCGCCACCCAGAGATACAGAGCGGCGTTGAGCGGCTTCCACTGTCCGCCCGCCTGCCCGAGCATCACCAGCGAATCGCCGATCTTGATTTCGGCGTGCATCACGGTGTTGTCGGAGTTCCTTTGACAATTGACCTCCGTGCCGCTGAACGCTGCCTTCAGGAAGGCCAGTTCCGCATCCGCGTCTGGTACCACAAGGTAAGGCGTGACCGTCCGATACGTCTCTGTCGAATCTGCCATACCCGCATCGTTTCAGAATGACGGCTTAGTCGGATTGTAAGAATTTGACGTGGTTCTGAAATGTCGTTCGGGCTGCCTGGTAGCCCGTCGGTGTGAGTCCTGCGAATGCCTGAAAATCGTGAATGAAGTGCGCCTGGTCAAAGTACCCGCAATCCAGCGCGATCTGAGACCAGTCGATTTGTCGCCCTCCATGCACCAGGGCCACCGCCTGCTGGAAGCGCCGAATGCGGCAGTAGCGCTTCGGCGTCGTGCCGACTTCGACCTTGAATCGTTCGATGAATCGCTTCGCGCTCAGCCCGATTGCGTCCGTGACCGCGGCAATGCTCGTCGTATGCGGGACTCGATCGAAGGCGTTCAACGCGAAAGCAACAGCCGGATGCAAGCCCGGTGGGGTCCACATCTCCCGGAGCGCGATCTCGAGAGCATCGAGTTTGGCATCTGCGTTGTCGTTCTCGAGAAGCCGCTCGCGGAGCAGAGAGATACGACGGCGCCCCCAAAGCAACTCTAAAGGAGTGTCGGCATCGCTGGTTTCATGGGCGGGCACGCGCATGAACGCAACCGTCCCTCCGGGCTTGAACGCCACACCGGCCACATATTCCTGTTCGGAGGTGTCGATGATCTGATAGCGCGAGTGCACACCGGATAACACTGTTCCGGCAGTTGCCTCACACTCGTGCCCGAGCCCCGGATCGTAGAGGCGTGTCTGGTCCTCTTTCAGATTGACGATCAGTTGCGCAGCGCCGGTTGGGAGGACTCGCTCGAGCGCGTGCGGGCGTGGGTCATTGTGGTACAGCCAGATCAACTCGACAAACCCATTGAGGGGCGGACGCGGAACACGATGATGGTAAAACATGACTACTTGAAGGCAACCGCACCCGGTTGAGCCTCGCCTCAGTGTAACTTGGTCAACGCAAACCGACCGCACCCGAGCCGATGAAGACCCTGCTGATTCTCAGGCACGCCAAGTCGAGCTGGAACGATCCGGCGCTCGACGATCATGTGCGACCGCTGAACGTGCGTGGAGAGCGAGATGCGCCGCGCATAGGAAAGTTCGTGCGTGAGCACGGCCTGATCCCCGATGTCATCATCAGCTCCGACGCGGTGCGCGCACGATTGACCGCTGAGGCCGTGGCCAAGGCAGCTCGCTATCCGAGAGAGATCCTGGTGGATTCTCGTCTGTATGGCGCCGAGCCGAGCGATCTCATCGCAGTGCTGCGCACGATCCAAGAGGCGAAAGCCGGGACTGTCATGATCGTTGGACACAATCCCGGCCTGGAAGAGCTCGTGGCGCAGTTGACCGGCGAACAGGAGGACCTGCCTACTGCGGCCCTCGCGCATATTGAGCTGCCGATCGATCGGTGGCGCGACCTCAAAACGTCGACCCGCGGGACGCTCTTGGGCCTCTGGCGGCCGAAGAAAGAGTCATAGCTGCGAACTGTCTCGAACACGCGATCGATCAGTGACCAACGGTGTGAAGGCACTCGTAATAGCCAATAACCGGGCGAAAGATGTACGGGGCTGCAGTTGATTCACAGCGCTGACCTTCGTACAGATCCGGGCGCCGCAGGATGAGAGTGCCAGCGAAACTGCCGTTCTCCCAGACGAGTAACGTAAAGGTCGGGGGACGGTCCTCAGGTGGTGGGACGGCTGGAAACCCTTGGTGGGGGTGACTGCAAACCGTTCGGCCCGGCACGGGCGACGGCCGGCACTCCCAGCCGCGGGCCGCGAAGTCGTCGGGACTCAAGTGCGCCGCCTGCGCAGCCAATTGAGACTGGTCAAGGGTTCCCAGCATCGCCTGTGAATTCGACGCGTTTGCTGCCGACGGTGCGGTTGGTGATCCGCTGCATCCCACGATGGCCGCACATGCGGATAGTGCGGATATTACTGTCGCAATTCTGATACTCGGCGGCATATCTGCTCCTTACCTGCTACGGATTTGTAAGCGGCGTCATTTCGCGCCTATATAGAAACGCGGAAAAGAGCGACCGACCGTCTCATTCGGCGCAACTCTTGGGGTATAAGGGCTGAACATGGTGAACGGGGCGGACGTCACGGCGCTGCTCCTGGCATGGGGCAACCAGGGGGAGGCTGCGCGAAGCCGCTTGGTTGAAGTCGTCTACGACGAACTGCGGCGGGTCGCCCAGCGGCACCTCCGTCGGGAGCGTGCGGACCATTCGCTCACGCCGACCGCGCTGGTCCATGAGGCGTACGTAAAGTTGATCGATCAACACCGCGTCCGCTGGCAGAACCGCGCGCACTTTTTCGGCGTCGCGGCACGGGTCATGCGCCGCATCCTCGTGGACCATGCAAGGGCGCGCGGAGCCGCGAAGCGCCACGGCGGGGCAACTGTTACCCTCGAAGAGGTCGACATCGGCATCGCGCCCATCGATGTCGACATCCTTGCGCTCGATGCGGCACTCGATAAGCTCGGCCGCGTGGATCCACGCCAGAGCGAACTCGTCCAGCTTCGCTTCTTCGCCGGTCTCACGGTCGAAGAGACCGCGGCCGTGCTCGACGTCGCGCCAATCACGGTGAAGCGAGATTGGGCACTCGCGCGCGCGTGGCTGTTTCGAGAGCTCCAGCATCAGCGCTCATGAGCGGCACTGGCTGGCACCAGGTACGGCTTCTCTTCCAAGCTGCCCTCGAGCAGCCCGCAGAAGCTCGTGACGCCTTCGTGTTGACCGCCTGCAAGGGCGACGAGAGAGTTCGGCGCGAGGTTACATCGCTTTTAGCCGCCCACGCGGGCGCAGGCGGATTCCTCGAGACGCCGGTTTTTCGCATCGAGGATCCCCCCGGTACGGACCGGGCATTGGCGCTCCAGCCCGGCGATCGCATCGGCCACTTCCAGGTGGTTTCGGCGCTGGGGGCCGGTGGAATGGGGGAGGTTTACCACGCGCACGATTCAGAGCTTGGACGCGACGTCGCGATCAAGCTGCTGCCTCCTACATTCGCTGCAGATCCGCAGCGGCTCGCGCGATTCGAGCGAGAGTCGCGCATTCTCGCGTCGCTGAATCATTTGAACATCGCCGCCATCCACAGCATCGAGCACCTCGAGGGTCTCCACCTGCTGGTCCTCGAACTAGTCGACGGACCAACGCTCGCCGAGCGTCTCAAGAGCGGGCGGGTGCCGGTGCAAGAGGCGGTGACCATTGCACGACAGCTCGCGAGCGCCCTCGAAGCCGCGCACGAGCGCGGGATCGTGCATCGCGATCTGAAGCCGGCTAACGTCAAGCTTTCGCCATCGGGGCACGTGAAGCTGCTCGATTTCGGACTCGCAAAGGAGCACGTGCCATTTGGCGCACGACCCCCCGAATCGCGCGACGGACTTCACACAAGTGAAGGTTTCATCCTTGGCACATGCGCCTACATGAGTCCCGAGCAGGCGCGCGGACTGCCAGTCGATAAACGGACGGATATCTGGGCGTTCGGGTGCATTCTCTTCGAGTTGCTGGCCGGACAGCGCGCGTTTCGCGGAGGCACGCCATCGGACACGATCGCCGCGGTGCTGGAGCGGCAGCCCGACTGGACTGCCCTGCCTGAGACGATGCCTCCCGGCATTGGTCCGCTGCTCCGACGTTGCCTCGACAAGGATCCGGATCGGCGCCTGCATGACATCGCCGATGCGCGCATTGAGATAGAAGATGCGCTGCAACCCGGACCGAAGTTGTCTCAAGCGCCAACGCTTGGACCTTCCAGGCGTACGAACGTCATCAGGTTCGCCGCCTGCGTCATTCTCGCCATCGGATGCGTGGCACTCGGAGTGTTGATACGCGAGCTCCTTGTGGCCGATCCGTCTACGGCACGGGCGACGCGGTTTACCTGGCCCGTGCCTGCCGGCATGCGGTTGGAATCGCCTCCGGCTGTCTCTCCTGATGGACAGCACATCGCGTTCACCGCGTCTGTGGACGGAGCACCTCCTCGGTTGTATGTGCGGCCGTTGAGCGCGCTCCATGCCAGGGCGATTCCCCGCACCGAAGGTGCGAAACAACCCTTCTGGTCCCCGAACAGCCGGGCGCTGGGCTATTTCGCTGGTGGGAAGCTCGTGAAGGTAGCGATTGAGGAAGGAGCGCCAGTAGAGTTATGCGCCGCAGGCGACCCTCGAGGCGGCACATGGGGCCGCAACAACGTCATCGTGTTCTCGCCAGGGTCGATCTACTCGGGGCTGTCTCAGGTGTCGGCCGACGGCGGAACCGCCGAACCAGTGACGCTGCTCGATAGCACGCAGGGAGAAAACTCGCACCGATGGCCTGTGTTTCTGCCTGACGGCACTCATTTCCTTTACTTTGTCCGATCGATCGCGGCCGAACGGCGCGGTGTGTATCTTGGTCGCATCGATCTCCCCGCCTCAGCGCCCGGCGCGGCGCTCTTTCGCTCGGAGTCCGAGGCTGTCTATGCGCCGTTGGGTGATCGCGATCGTGGTGTGCTCCTGAGCGTGTCCGACGGACATCTCGATGTTCATCCGTTCGACGTCCGTCGCAAGGTAATCACAGGTGATCCGCGAATCATCTCTATTCCTGCCGGCGGCAATACGCCGCATAACGCGTCGTCGCTGAGCATCTCCGCTGGCGTGCTGGCGCACGTCTCGTCGTCGATTCCGTACGGGCTGCGGTTGGCGTCGAGCTCACGTACTGGTGAGGGCCAGCAATGGCACGCGGATCGCGGCATCATCAACTGGCCTCGCTTGTCGCCGGACGGTGCACGCATCGTGGCCCAGCAAGTACACGCGATGACCGGCAGCCCCGACTTGTGGGTGCATGATCTTGAACGGGGTACCAGAGTCCGCGTAACCCAGGCAGGGGCCTCCGGGCAACTGGCCGTTTGGTCTCCTGACGGGACCAGACTGGCATACGTAGCTGGGACATTTCAGAAGCCTGTGGTGACGATCGCCGCCGCGGATGGCACCGGCGTCATATCGACCCTGCCGTGCCCGAAATTCCGCTGCGAACCGTCCGACTGGTCGGGAGACGGACGGTGGCTGCTGGCAACGACCCGGGACGCTGATGGAGTGGACGTCTGGATGCTTTCGACTGCGAGCGAAGGCACGCCGCGAGCCCTCTTGACAGATTCCTTCGTAGAACGTGACGCTCGGTTTTCCCCCGATGGCCAGCTCGTGGCGTACGTCTCGGAGGAGATCGGAAGGCCGGAAATATCAGTCCGGACCGCGGAGGAGACACGACCACGGCGCGAGGTGGTTTCGGTGGGCGGCGGGACTCAGCCCGTTTGGAGCCGGAACGGTGCGGAGCTGTTTTTTGTCGATCCAGAAGGCTTCCTCCAAAGAGCCGCTGTCCGACGAACCGTCGATGGGCGGCCCGTAGTGGGCATCGCAACTCGAGTCAACGTTCCCCCCATCGGCACCGGACATTATGGAACCCAATATGATCTGTCACTCGATGGCCAACGTGTCTATTTCCTGGATCAACGGCTCGGGGAGACGCCTCGCGAAATCGGGGTCGTGCTGGAGTGGCGCGAACTCCTCAAATAACTCACATCGATCGAGACAGCGACGGGCGTCCCCGCCCCCGACGCTGAATTACTTCGCCATCGATCCTCATCGACTTCGATTCGCTCCAATCCTCGGCAAGAAGCGACCTGTCCGTTCCATGTACGCGCGATAGCTGCTCCCAAAACGGGCCAACAGGTTCTCTTCTTCTGTTCGGGTACGGATGATGAGCAAACAAAACACGAGAACGCCCGTCATCAAGAAGAACCAGTTTGCCGTGATCAGAGAGACTGCCACTGTGAACAAGGCGGCAGAGTCGTAGAACGGATGCCGAATCCATCGGTAGGGGCCATGCACGACGAGCGTGTGGTTCTGCCGTGTGACAACCGTGTCGGTCAGGTTCCTCCCGAGGGAACGGAAGGTCCAAGCCAGCAACCCCATGGCAACCGTGATCAGAACGACGCCTGTCCACCTCAGCCAGGCTGAAAGGGGCAATCCGGACCAGGCCAACCAGTCGGGATTGACGATCCAGGCGATGAGTCCGAGCCAAAACACAGCCCCAAGAGGCCGTAACGTCGCCAGGATGAACAGGCCCTCCTGTCGCCGATCGAGTTTCTCGCGCGTCGCTTGCGACTTGAGCCTGTGATAGATCCCGATGGGAAGGACCACAAGAAAGACAACGACCAGTACCGCCCGGAAAGTTTGATCGTGGTTCACAGGCTCGATTTCGCCATATTGGACCTGACCGAATGGCTCTGTCGCAAGTTTCAGCTGCTGACAGGCCGGACGAACGTGTGGCTTGCCGTGCAGCTCACGAACTTGAGCATCATCGTGTATTTCGTCTGGGCGGGTGTGTATTTCTGGAGCAGCGACGTCGGGTCACGCGTAGTCCTTGGGCTGTTCTGCAGCGGCCTGCTCTACGTGCTGACCCAAACCATCTTCAAAGTGCCGATCGAAACGTACGAGAACAGTGCCTATCGCCGCGTGGCGAACGGCTTCCGCAATCCCAGACGCGTTCGGGACGCGCTGCTGCGTATCTCGTTTCTGACTCTTTCCATCGTGCTCTTCTATCCAGTCCTTTTCGTTTACACGAACCTTCGCGTGTTCGTCGCCCTCCTGAGTTACTCGCTCATCGTGTTGACGACGATTGTGCTGTACCTGCTGGCTTGCGATCCGCTTCCGCCGTGCACCGGGAAACTGAAAGTGTGGCTTCGAGGATCGACTCCGTCACGAGAGGCGGCGTCGGAATCGCCGTTCCCACGAGACGTGACTGCACCGCCGGATCACCACTGGAACCACCAGACCGGGACCAGCGCGGCGAGCGCCGCGCCGACTTGTACGGCAAGAACCAGGAGCGCCTGTCTGGGCTGAATTGGGATCCACTTGATTGCGAAACACGCGACAACGGGCGCTTGTCCCACCATGAGGAGCTGCCAGAGGTGGGCAGCAGTTCCCTCATCGGCTTGACGGGCGGTGCCAAACATCGCTGCGTACCCAATCACGATGCCGAGTGCGATGAGCGACATCGTGACTGGAATGAGGGCACTCGGCCGCCTGAGCAGTGCGGCGTCCATCATTACCTCCTGGCATCACCCAACCCCAACGACGTTGAGGCGGACATCGTGCAAATTACTTTGTATCGTAAAGTCACGGCGGCCTCTTGTCAAGCGAGTCGCTTTGCCTGGGGCTACGCGCAGAGCCCTCGGTTCACATCGACATCACGTGTCCGCCGCCAGGCATGAGATCCCAGACGTGCCAGAACGCGCGCATATCCCCAGGCGTACCCAAGGACACACGAATGTGATGCGCGAAGCCGGCAAACGGCGGGGGGAGTACCACGTTGTGCTTCAGGAAGTGATCGACCACGGGCGCTGCCGGACGGCCGGTGTCCAGCATCACGAAGTTCGTTTGGGAATCGATCACTCGGAGCATCCGCGCGTTCGCTGCGTTGAAGAACTCCTGGCGGTCGTCCGCATTGCGAGCCAGGCTGGTGGCAACATGCTCGTCGTCGGTGAGCGCAATCCGGGCTGCGTTGGCCGACACCACGTTCACACTGTCCTCGAGTTCATGGAGGCGAAGCCGACGCGCCGTGTCTGGCACCAGGACCGCGTACCCGATTCGCAGGCCGGCCAACCCGTGAATTTTGGAGAAGCTGCGGGTCACGATCACCCGTGGGTCGGCAAGCGGACGATCGAGAAACGACGCGAAGTCCGCAGACGGGCTGACGTAATCATGGTAAGCCTCGTCGATGACGACTCGCGTCGTCGCGGGCAGCTTGCGCACAAACGCTTCAAGATCCCGCGAGCGCGTCAGTGTGCCCGTTGGGTTGTTCGGATTGCAGATATACACGAGCGCGGGATCGGAACCGCACCGCGCGAGCATCGCGTCGAGGTCATGCGCGTAGTATTTGGTCAGCGGGACCGTGACGATCTCCATTCCGGAGTGTCGGGAATACGTCGTGAACCACTCGAACGTTGGGGATGCCATCACGAGCTTCGCGCGGGATCGCAATTGTGCCTTTGCGGCCACGCGAAGAATCTCGCTCGACCCACAGCCAAGCACGACATGATCGGCGGGGACCCGATGCCGGTCAGCGATCACGTTGCGGAGCTGTTCCGTTTCCTCGTTCGCGTAGCGGTTGGCTAGAGTGAGAGCAGCTTTCCGTGTAGCCGCGATGACGGCATGCGACGGGCCATATGCGTTTACATTGCGGTGCAGCCGAATCGGCCCACCCGAGTCGTTGGTCCCCTCCAGCGGCCACGAGGTGCCAGCAACCGTGGGGGTGCATGCGCCGGCGATTGAAGGCGCGACCGACGCCCCGACAATGCCGGTTCCAATTCCTCGAAGCACTTGCCTGCGCGAAAGACTCATGGCGGTACTATTTGCTACGGCGTGAACGTTCCTCAGGGTTGAATCGCAGCGTTCATGTCCGTTTGGATCTCGGTCTGGGTCAGCGCGCGATTGTAGAGGCGCACCTCATCGATGCGCCCCGCGAAGAATTCGCCCCACACGTTGTTCCCGCCGAACCGCAGCACGCCCGTCGATGTCAGCAGCGGGCTCGAGACGGCCCGGCTCCCCACCAGGTTGCCGCCGACGTAAAGGCGTAGGGTGGTCCCGTCGTAGCTCACGGCAAGATGGGCCCACGTGTTGAGCGGGAGGGACGCAACGCCGCGCGCATCGAGCGGCGTCGCGGGTTGCGACGCCGATACGACATACACGACCGGCGCGTTGGTGTCCGCGTTGGCATAGAGGTTAAATACCTCGCCTCCCGACCGCTCCTTGATTAAGACGTTGCGCCACGACCCGCCCCCCGACGTCGTCGGAAAGACCCACGCCTCCAGCGTCATCCCCGTTGTGAAATCCAGGTCATTGGCATCGTTTACGGTCACCCAATCGTTCACCCCGTCAAAGGTCAACGCGCTGCCAAACTTCCCTTGCGTCGTCCACGTCGCACCAGTAATGGTGCCGGTATGCCCGGTCCCTGTCCGATCGACGAGCGTGGTCCCCGTCCCCTCGTTGAAGCTGTAGGACGCCACAAGGCCCGGAGGAGTCGCGGTGTTATTGACCGTCACACTCACAGCCGTGGAGGTGGTCTGGTTGATCGTGTCGCGCGCGCGCGCTGACAACAGATACGGGCCGCCATTTGCCACGCTGGTGGAATTCCACGTGATGCTGTACGGCGCCGTCGTATCTTCGGTGCCCAGCGGCGCGCCACCCAGCAGGAATTGCACCCCGACGACGCCGACGTTGTCAGCGGCATTTGCGCTGACAGTGACGTTGCCGGAGACCGTGGCGTTGTTGGCCGGGGCCGTCATCGACACCGTCGGCGGGACGCCGTCCGGCGGCGGCGGATTGGCCACTGAGAACGCAATGCTGAAGTCGTCCGGGTTGGCGTTGGACGCTCCGTCCACACACCGCACGTAGTAGGTATAGCTGCCGCCGTTGGTGAGGCCAGAAACAGTCGTGCTGTGACTGGTACCGCCTGTCGTGGAAAACGCGTTGGGCATCGACGCATAGGCGACACCCGCAGTCGTGCTATAGCGGCATGTGGCGCTCTCGTTGGTGGTCAGGCTTATCGTGGTTTGCGTGGTCCCCGCTGCCAGTGTTCCAGTCGGCTGACCATTGGAGCGCACTGGTGGCGTCGTATCAGAGGCCACTGAGAACGCAATATTGAAGTCGTCCGTGTTGGCGTTCGACGATCCATCCTGGCATCGCACGTAATAGGTGTAGCTGCCGCCGTTGGCGAGCCCGGAAACAGTTGTGCTGTGACCGGCACCGCCTGTCGTGGAAAACGTGTTGGGCATCGACGCATATGCAATGCCCGCGGTCGTGCTATACCGGCATGTGGCACTCTCGTTCGTGGTCAGGCTCAATGTGGTCTGCGTCGTTCCCGCTGACAGCGTCCCAGTGGGTTGGCCGTTGGACCGTAGCGGGGGGGTCGTATCATTGGGCGGTGTACCGACCGGTGTGTTCATGTCGGTCTGGATCTCGGTCTGGGTCAGCGCGCGATTGTACAGGCGGACTTCATCGATGCGCCCCGCGAAGAATTCGCCCCACTTGCTGTTGCCACCGAACCGGAGCACGTCTGCCGAAGTGACCAGCGGGTTCGCGACGGCCCGGGTCCCCACTTGACCGCCGTTGACGTAGAGCCGCAGGGTGGTCCCGTCGTAGGTCGCGGCGAGATGGCTCCACGTATTGAGCGGGAGGGACGCGACGCCACGCGCATCGAGCGGCTGCCCGGGCTGAGCGGCCCGCACAAGATATACGACCGGCGCGTTGGTGTCGGCGTTGGAATACAGGTTATATATCTCACCCGCCGACCGCTCCTTGATGATCACGTTCCGCCACGACCCGCCCCCCGACGTCGTCGGGAACACCCAGGCCTCCAAGGTCATGCCCGTTGTGAAATCCAGGTCATTGGCGTCGTTCACCGTCACCCAGTCGTTCACGCCGTCAAAGGTCAGCGCGCTGCCAAACTTTCCTTGCGCGGTCCACGTCGCTCCTGAAACGGTGCCCGTATGGCCTGTTCCGGTCTGATCGGCAAGGGAGGTCCCCGTGCCGTCGTTGAAGCCGTAGGCCGCCACGAGCCCGCCCGGACCCGCGTTATTGACCGTCACGTTGACGGCGGTGGAGGTGGTCTGATTGACCGTGTCGCGCGCACGGGCCGACAACTGATACGGGCCATTGACGACGCTGGCGGAATTCCAGGTGATGCTGTAGGGTGCGGTTGTGTCTTCGGCGCCGAGCGGCTGCCCTCCGAGCAGGAACTGCACGCCGAGCACGCCGATGTTGTCGCTGGCGTTGGCGCTGACCGTGACGTTGCCGGAGACCGTGGCGTTGTTGGCCGGGGCCGTCATCGACACCGTCGGCGGGACACCGTCCGGGGGCGGCGGAGGGGATGTCGAGACGTGCACGAAGCGAGCGACCGACGGCACTCCCGCTGCATTAAGCAGGAACAGCATGTAATAGCCGGGAGGCGCGATGTTACCGTTCGGCGGTGCCGTGACGTTCAACACGCCAGTGCCAACCGTGAAGTTCAAGCCGACCAGCCGCTGCTCCATGTCGAACGCATGCGTCTGTGCACCAGGCCGGACGAGCACGGCGGAGGCGATGCTCGCCGCGTTGGGCGTGGCTACCTGAAACACCTGGCCGTAGGCAACCGCGCCGGGTGTCACGCTGTCTATTGTCGGCCGCGTGGCGGGTGTGCCATTGGCGTTGAACAGATAGGCGGGAGAATAGATCTCGATTTGCTGCTGGTAGGAGCCGCGTGTCGGGTTTCCGCCCACCAACATGACCGTCGCGTCCGGAAGGAGCAGCGACCCGGAGTGATAAAGGCGCGGAAAGGCATTGGCGCCTGCGGAACTGAACGTGTTTGTTGCCGGATTGTAGAGGTCGGCGTTCAGACTCTTGGTATCCGGATCTTCGTCCCACGTGGATCCGCCGACGACCAGTACTCTGCCGCTTGGCAGAATAGTCGCGTTCAGTTGGATCCGCGGCTGGGACATCGACGGTCCGAATTGCCATTGAGGATTCGCCGCGCCGAGATCGATGATTTCAGTCGTTGCCGTTGACGGGCTGCTGCCGCCGAGAATCATGACTTTCGGACGATAGTTGCTAGCCGGCGTGAGCGGGAGCAGCACGGATGTGCCGTATGTGCGGCTGGAGCCAAATTTGGTCGTGGCTATGACGGCGGTCCACGTCATCGTTGTGGGATTGAAAAACCGCGAGCCTCGCCCCGAGCCTGCGTAGAAGACACGTCCGTCTGTGTTCAGATGCATTCGAGGGTAGAGCGGCGGTGTCCAGGTTGCCGCGACGGGCGCGCTCCAGCGCTGAGCGGACGGCAGACTGGGCGCGTAGATTTCAACCGTCGTGTTCGTACCGCCCGTTGCGTTCAATCCCGAAAACGTCATGACTCTGCCGTCGCCGAGCGTCGTCACGGTGGGATACCAACGCCCGTTGGCCATGTCCTCGATGTCGGTGAACGTTCCCGTCACCGGATCGTACACAGCGTTGCGGCGCTCGCCGAAAAACGGGTCGTACTGGAGGTTGCCGCCGTTGATGAACACCCGACCATCAGGCAACACGGACATTCCGTTGCAGAACATGTCCCAATTAAACGTGTAGGACACGAACGAGTCGTTTGGTGCGTTCCACACGACCGCTCGGAACTCTGTTTCATCCGCGTCGTTACCGGAGCCCGCGACCACGAGCACCTTGCCATCGCGGGTGAGCGCCAGATGAATCGGATTGATCGGCATCAGAAAGGGGAGCGTGCTCCACTGCCCTACCGTGCCTGCCTGGGCGAGGAGTCCTGGTGGCTGCAACACCATGCCAAGCGCGAGCGCGATCGCTCCCGCGGTTAACCACCCCTTGAGGGCGGATCGACCCCTATCGAAAGCGCTCATGGTTTCCTTTAGCTGCCTCGAGGTAGACGAATAGCGGGCGCAAGTGTGCAAGGTCTGAGCCGAATGGATAAGCTGGATTTTGCGGAGGTTTCGTTGGTGAGGCGACAATCTTCTCGATCCAGGCAGAAGGAAGTCAGCCCACGCTGCGCGTTATTCGATGTAGGGATCAGACCGTACTCACGGTATCGAAGTCTTTGCTGACTCCGTTACACAGATGCTCGAGGCACTGAGGAAGGTGGATATGCCGCCAGTATCCCGATGAGTCGCCGCACTTTTGGACAGGCAATTGGAGCAGCCGCCATGGGCAGTTCGCTGCAGATGAAGTTCGGCGGAGATGTCTCGGCAGCGCTCCCTTTCGACCGAACCTGTGGTGTCGCAGGTGAAGGGTCCCGACAACGACTGCAGCATCTCAGCGCCGTCGGGTTGTCTTCGCGGATCCGACGCAAGCAGATCTTCGCGCGTGAGGTGATGGCCGCTCACATCGCGCAGATTGAGGCCGTCAACCCGAAGGTCAACGCCATCACGTTCATGTCGAATCCGGCGATCTCGGTACCCGGCGGATTCACGGCGAGTGGGTTGCCGGTCGGAGTGCAGATCGTGGGTCGCCACCGAGACGAGTGGAGCGTGCTCCAGCTCGCGCACGCGTTCGAAGAGGCCACGCAGCATTGGAAGAGACGCCCGCCGGTCGCGAGCGTGTAGGGCCTTGTCAAAACGATGGCCGCCAACGTTCCACGCGCAGTGAGTAAGGAACCGTGAAAAAAGTCTTCGCGGCACGCGACTTCGTTATTCGTCAGGCGAGCAATCGCTGAAATCGATCTGGTGCAAGCTCCTCAAATGAAGGAGGTTAAGGAATCGGGTGATGTCTAGACCCTGAGAAGCGGAAAGGCGGCGGCAATATTGCTGGCTGCGCGCCCAAGGGAGCAGCCTATGAAAACGGTAAGAAGTTTCGTCCTTCGTCCCGCAACGATTGCGGCCGCCGCGTTGGCGATCACGCTCGCCTTCGCTGTAGCCGCGTGTTCGAGTCAAGCAGGAAGCCCAACGTCACCGAGTGCAGCCGAGGGCGGCAGCCTCGCCAGCCAGCCGGAGTTCAAGGGTGTCATTTGCCACGCCACGGGATCTGCCAGCAATCCGTTCGTTGGCGTTGTCGTTGGCTTAGGCTCTGCAACACCGCCTCCGTTCTCGAACAACGGACATCTGGACGAGAGCGGTAATCCGCTATCAGGGCACGAGGAAGATTTCTACCTCGGTTCAAGTCCTCCGAACACAAAGCAGGATTGCCCAGGCGGGGCGACGCCGGAACCGACGCCGGATCCAACGCCCGAACCGTAAGGCGTGCACGCGTCACGCCGCAAGTCCTCGAGGGGGCGCGCCGAGCGATTGCATGACTCGGCGTGCCATCTTGGGATGCGGCGATAGTGAGAATGCCAGCGTGCGAGCAGTAATACTGCCGTTGCAGGGATTCGATGACACCATCCATTTCGGTCATTGTCCCGGCCTATAACGAAGCATCGCGACTCGGTAATTCGCTGCAGACAATTTCCGAGTATTTGAAGCAGTACGGCAACACTGAGCTCATAGTCGTGGACGACGGTTCGGCCGATCAGACCGCTGTAGTCGCCGAAGCTGTTCTCGGTCACCGAGGCAACGTGAGCACGCGACTTATCCGATACAGTCCCAACCGTGGTAAAGGGTACGCGGTTCGGGCAGGTCTGCTCGCTTCCCGCGCGCCCATCGCATTGTTCACAGACGCAGACCTATCCACGCCCATCACAGAACTGCCGAGATTGGTGGAACCGATCGCACGCGGCGAGTGTGACATCGGGTTTGGTTCCAGGGCACTTGACCGCTCGCTCATCGGCGTGCGTCAGCCGTTCATGCGCGAAACAGGTGGGCGGGTATTCAACCTGATTGTTCGGTTGGCAACCGGGCTGCCGTTTTGGGACACGCAGTGCGGTTTCAAAGCGTTCCGCATGAGCGTCTGCCGCCCCGTCGCGGCCGCCGCGACTATTGACGGCTTTGGGTTCGACGTGGAGCTGCTCTACGTCGCCCACCGCGCTGGGCTCCGACTGCGCGAAATTCCAGTGCGGTGGAACCACTGCGACGGAAGCACGGTCCGCGTCAGTCGCGACGCTGCTCGCATGATCGGTGAAATCCAGACGGTTCGCCGGCAGGCGGCGCAAGGGGTCTACGACTGCGCGATGAGTGAGGCTTGCGCGATCTCCGCGAACCCGCAAGCCGATCGAAGATGGCGGCTCGTCTGACGGCGTTGGCTTCACAACAAGCTGCGACGAGCAAGACCATCTCTCGAAGCGATCTAGAATGGCGGCGGGTTCCGAACCCATCGCTGAGATGTTGCTCACGCTGAGCGTTGCCTCCGCCGCGATCCTCGGCGGCACACTCGCCACGTACCTCTACGAAGACCGCGCGTCCTTTGCCTGGCGTCTTTCTGCGGGCGCCTGCACGGGTTTGGTCGCGATCGGGATAATCGGCTTCTGCCTGGCCTCGTGGTTTGGGCTGACGCTCCTGACGTCGATCCTTGCTGCCGGTCTAGCCGCCTCTCCACTGGTTCTGCTCTCGACCAAACATCGGCGCGCGCAGCTTTGGGCTGACATCGAAGCACTCGTCGCTGCCTTGCGGGCATTCGTTCTGCCCCCAACCCGGCGCACGGTTTTTTCCTCGACTCTTTGCCTTCTCGTGGGTTTGCTGGTCTGGAGAGTCCTGGATCGCGTCGCGTTCGAGCGTCCGGACGGCCTCTACACCGGCGTGATCAACAACTTCGGCGATCTTGCGTTCCATCTCGGCGTGATCACGAGGTTCGCCGTGGGCGAGAACTTTCCGCCGGAACACCCGGCCTACGCGGGAGTCCGATTCACCTACTCGTTTCTGGCCGACCTTGTAGCAGCGATGTTTGTGAGTACTGGAATGAGTTTACGAGGGGCGATGTTGGTCCAGAGCTTCGTCCTCGCGATTTCCCTGGTTGTCCTGCTCCATCGATGGTCCCTCGATCTCACTCGTGAGCGCTCGGCAGCTGTTCTGACCCTCGCTCTAGTACTCCTGAGCGGAGGACTGGGTTGGTGGCTGCTCGTGCCAGAACTGATCCGGAGCGAGGGCGGCATGTTAAACATGCTAACCCACTTGCCACGCGACTATACGATCAGGAATGGCACCGACTGGCGCTGGGGCAATATGGTTACGGCGCTGCTCATTCCTCAGCGCAGCATCCTCCTCGGACTTCCCGTCGCGATCATCGTCTTCACGTTGTGGTGGAAGTCGTTCGAAGACCCAACGAGTTCGGCCAGACGTCGGATGGTTGCCGCCGGGGTCCTGACCGGTCTGCTGCCTCTGGTGCACGCGCACACTTACGCCGTGGTGATGGCCATGGGCGGCTGCCTTGTATTGATACTCGGCCGGTTCCGCCTCTGGGTCGCGTTTTTCGCTGCATCGCTCGCGTTCAGTCTGCCCCAAATCATTTGGCTCGCCGGCGGCACGTCGGTCCAGACCGATCGGTTCGTCCGCTGGCACGTCGGCTGGGATCACGGCAATCAAAACATCTTCTGGTTCTGGCTCAAGAACACCGGGCCGCTGATTCCACTTCTCCTGGTTGCCTCTCTCTGGCGAGGCCACCGTGCACCTGTACCTTGGCGGCTCCTACGCTTTTGGCTTCCCTTCAACCTGTGCTTTCTGATCCCCAACGTTGTGGCGCTGGCGCCGTGGATCTGGGACAACATCAAGGTACTGGTCTACTGGCATGTGGCCTCGGCGCCGCTCGTCGCCCTTGTGCTGGTCCGCCTCTGGCGAGGCGGGCGCTTGCTCCGCGTGGTGTCGGTGGCGTTGGCCGGGTCGCTGATGCTGGCCGGGGCCCTGGATGTGTGGCGAGTGATCTCCCACGCCTCTGAGCCGCGCATCTTTACACGTGAGGGGATCGCATTTGCCGAGCTCGTGCGCGGCGCCGTGCCCACTCGCTCGCTGATTCTGCACGCCCCCACCTACAATCATCCCGTGGTCCTCAGTGGTCGTCGCTCGCTCATGGGCTATCCTGGTCACCTCTGGTCGCATGGCCTTCCGTACGCAGCCCGCCAGGCCGACATCAAGCGGATATATGCGGGGGCGCCGGATGCAGCGGCGTTGATAGAGCGCTACGGTGTAGAGTACGTCGTCCTGAGTCCGATTGAGCGCGCATTGATTCCAGTGAGCGACGCCTTTCTCGAACGGTACCCAAGGGCCGGGCAGATTGGATCCTTCGTGCTGTACCGGACCGCCCCAACACCGACTTCGTTCGGCCGGTGACGCTTTCTCCGACGATGCAACAGGAAGCTGACGCCTCGTCGGGAATCTCGCCTCTCGCATGGTCGCTGGTGGGGATCCTCATCGTCGCAGTAGCGATCGTCCTCCGCCTGATCGATCTCGAGCTCAAACCGCTGCATCATGACGAGGGTGTCAACGGTCTGTTCGTGATGCGGCTGATGGAACCGCCGTACTGGTACCGTTACGACCCCGCCAGGTTTCACGGCCCCACACTTTACTATCTGGCCAAGGCTGTTGCGCTGACGGTTGGCCTCACGACGTTTGCCATCCGCCTGGTGCCGGCCCTTTGTGGAATTGCCATCGTCCTGCTGGCAATCTATCTGCGGCCGTGGATAGGCTCGGCCGGCTCTCTCGCGGCAGCGGTGCTGATTGCTATCTCCCCGGGAGCCATTTATTTTTCCCGTTACTTCATTCACGAGTCACTGCTGGTCTTTTTCACGTTTGGAACAGTCGTTGCGGCCTGGCACTACCTCCAGCAGCCGCGTGCCATCTACTTGATGCTCGCCTCCGTCATGGCTGGACTCATGTTTGCCACCAAGGAGACGGCCGTGATCTCGGCTGGCGTGCTCATCATCGCCGCTCTGGTGACACGACTGTTTTTGGCTCTCAGGCGGCGAGTACACGGCAGCCCGAAGCCAGACAGCAACACCACACGGCGCGAGGTCCGTTGGATGCCACCTACTGACCTCGTGGCCGTTTGCACCGGCGTATTCGTTGGCATCAACATACTTTTCTACAGTTCGTTCTTCGCGAACTCGGATGGGGTCAGTGACGCGCTTAGAAGTTTCGCGCTTTGGAGGCACACAGGTACTCGCGACCATCTACATCCATGGCACAGCTACCTTGGGTGGCTGGCACGCGAGGAGATGCCGTCGCTCGTGCTTGGTCTCGTCGGCAGCGGTCTGGCGTTTTGGCAGGCGCGCAACGCTTTCGTTGTCTTTGCTTCTTTGTGGGGGTTGGGCACGTTCCTCGCCTACTCGCTCATCCCTTACAAGACTCCCTGGCTCACGCTCAACATGATCGTTCCGTTCGCCATCGTAGGCGGGTGGGCTGTGGAAGTGCTCTACGTGCGCGCGTCGGGTACATGGCGCCGAGTGGTCTTCGCGATGGGCATCCTGGTCGTCTCGATCTCCGCGTACCAGGCGGTGGTCCTCAATTTCGTCCGTTACGACGACGATCGCTATCCTTATGTCTATGCGCACACGCATCGCGAGGTACTGGACTTGACGAGGCGTATCGATCAGATCCGCGCGGTCGGCGGTCCAGGGTTAACCATTGCCGTCGTTTCGGTCGAGCAGTTCCCACTGTCGTGGTACCTTCGCGACTACCCAGCCAGTTTCTACGGGCGTTTCATCAAGACCAATGCCCCAATCTTCATCGGATCCCACCGACAGGACGAAGCCATGCGCGTCCAGCTCGGCGACGGTTATGTGCGGATTGGCTCGTACCCACTGCGGCCGGGCGTCGACCTCGTTCTTTACGTTCGTCGCGATCTCGCGACGCCTTAAAGAACCCCTTCAAAAAGCCCAACGGCCGTTCTTAAAGAGGTTGGCGAAGTAGATCTGCAGCATGAATTGGGCGGCACTCACGACGATCACAATCCCCCACAGACCGGCCGACACTATGGGCTTCTGCGGACGCTTGTTCCGCAAAAATACAAGCATCGGGAGGCTCAAGCAACAAGAAATCGGCAGATCGTACCGGACAGCACTTCGCCAAAACGATTGATTGTGTGACATGAACAGGATGGAAAGAACCGTGATGCCAATCAATGGCTGCCGCCGATAGCAAAGCCAAATGGCCGTGAGCAGGAGTCCAACGAAGTAACATGCTGGAAGCAAATGGAATTGAAGATAGGCAGTCCCATCCCATGGACGGCCGGTCACATACGCAGGCAGCAGGCCCGAGAACGTGCTCCGCAGACCGTCCATGAAATTTCCTTCGGGCATCCTGAAGAGTTCCTGTGCTTGCAGAAAGTAAAAAGCCTGGCCTCCGATCATCGCGTTCAAGACGAGCCATCCGAGAAGTGAGGCGCACACCGCCAGAGCCGTCCATCTCTTGAGTAGAATCCACGAAATGAAGGCATACCCCGCCAGACGGATCCAGGGTGCTACCAGGAGGAAAGAGATTTCACCGAGTCGGGCGATTCGACTGCGTGGATAGAGGAGAGCCAGATAAAGAGGTGCCCAGAGGACGAGGCAAAAGACGGCATCAGAATACGCTGCGAGAATGAAATAGGCCGCAGGTGATGACAGCGCAACAGGAAAGGCTACGATCGGAGAAACCTTCAGAACCTTCGCAAACAGGTCAACGGCGAGCACCATCGCGGCGAAGTACGAAGTAATATTCACTCCCATTGCCGTGAGGTGAAAGTCCCAATGGAAAAAGGTGGCAACGGCGCCGACGAGCAACGAGTAACCCGGTGGAAAGACAAGCGCTCGTGGGTCGATGCGCGAATAGCCTTCGTCCCAAATGCGTTCGTACCACTGAGCGTCCCATTTCGACCACGAGATCAACCACGCGTGAAAGTCGTTAAATGCCCCCGTACCCGCGCCCAGGACGACGAGCCACAACACGTAGATCAGAACATACGCCCTCAACTGACTTTTCTGTGAAGTCTCGAGTCCTGCTGCAAGCGGCATCACCGGTTGTCATCCTTGGTCTGATGTTCGGCCTCTATACACTGCTGCACCAATACGACTGGGGCCACCCTTTCATCAAGCTTTTCTGTTTTGCCGCGGCGTTCGTGTTGATCGTATTCCTCCGAGGCCGGGCACAGCTGCCTGACCCTCCACCGGGTCTCGTACGGGTGGAGCGGGTCGTGTGGCCGATTGTTCTTGTCTGCATCATAGTCAGCTATGGAAACACTTACGGACCCGAAGTGGTCCATCCTCCTCGGGTGGACATCGGATATACGACGGTCAATGCCGCGTCGATGTTATTCAACCAGGGAAAAAATCCCTACTCGAGCCAAGACATCAATCGGCAACGCGAGCTACGACCTCAATACAGAGGTTTTCATTACGGGCCGTTGATGCTGTTAGGTTATTGGCCGTCGGTCTTGTCGCCGGGCTTGGGATACAAGCTCGCAAGCGTCACGTACTTGTTGGCGTCGGTGTTCCTCGTGTGCCTGCTGGCCTCCGCGCCCAAGGAGCTCGGCGCGCATCGGCTGGCGACGCTCACGTTTGTTCTCTGCCTGTTCCTGCTGTCTGAAAGGTTTTGGTACGAAATCCTGACCCAAGGCGCCAACGATGTTTTGCCGGTCGCCCTCTTGCTTGCTTCTCTGTTGGCGCTCAAAGGCCGCCGATATTTCCTGACCGGCCTCATGTTAGGGCTGTCGTTTGCCGCCAAGTTCTCGCCGGCGATTTTTCTGCTGATCGCGTTGTTGCGACGAAATCTACAGGTGTCAATCGTTAAAGGCTTCGGGCTTGGCCTTCTTCCCCTACTGGCTTTTGCTCTCTGGGATCCAAAGGGAGTCTTCAATAATGTCTTCTGGGTCCGCTTCACGGTTCCTTACGATTCCACAAGTCTCTATTCGGAAATTCATCCGGCGTTGCACTTCATTTTTCCTCTTTTGCTGCTGGCAGCAGTCGTCTATTCGCTCTACCGAAACAGCAGGATACCGCTCGAGTACGAAAATGTTCTCACGAGCTTTACCCTTTTATTGATTGTAGGTGAGGTGACTTTCAGGCAGATTCACGCGAATCATCTCATTTGGTTTTATCCTTTGTTCGCGCTGACATTAGGGATGCATAGATATCAGCTCTTCGCGCAGCGCGAATTGACCCCGAGCGGGTCACGGACGCCGCTCGACCGCGCGCCTTCTTGATTGAGGCGCGCAATCTGGCGTATCCCTAGGGTTAAGGAGTGATACAGGTCAGTCGTGCCGGAGCGCCACTAGCGGATCCAACTTGGCCGCGCGTCGTGCTGGGACGTAGGAGGCCGCCAGCCCCACCATCGCCATGAAGGCGACAATCGAGAGGAGCACCACTGGATCGGGAGCCGGGCGATACAGCGACACGCCCGGGGTCGGGACCGTGACGAGCCGGAGGCAAACGATGGCCATCAATGTGAGGGTCAGCCCCGCGCCCGTCCCAACACCGACGAGTAGGGCGACTTCTCGGGCCACCGTCCAGACCACCTGCTGGCTTTGCGCGCCAAGCGCCATCCGAATCCCGATCTCGCGCGACCGTCGCGACACGGCAAAGGCGACGACCGCATAGAGTCCGATGCCGGCCAGGCCCAGGCCGAGCGCGCCAAGCCCCCCGAGAAACGTTGCCACCGCCCTGGGGGCGACGAGCGATTCGTCGAGATACTGCGTCATCGTCTTCGCCGAGACTACGGGTAACGTGACGTTGACCGCGCGCAATTCGCGCTGCATCGCACCAACGAGCCCGCTCGCATCGAGCGAGGTGCGCGCAAGCACGGTCGTTGGCAACAGGTCCCACTGTGCAAACGATCGATAGAACAACTGAGGAGTTGGATCGACGAGATCGCCGTGCAGATCGGCGGTCCCGGTATCGCGTGCAACGCCAATGACCTCGATCCAGGTGTTCGCGTCCTGTTCGAATCGGAAACGGCGTCCTACCGCATTGACGGTGCCGAAGTACTGCCGCGCCATCGTCTCGCTGATGACTGCAACACGTGGCGTGTCCCGGCGATCTCGCTCGTCGATCGCCCTGCCGGACAGGATGGGAATGCGCAGCAGTTCGAAGTAACCCGGTCCCACCCAGATCCCGCCCGCGACCGCGGCCGGTCCGGCTCCCGCACCCTCGACGACAAGCTGCATGCCCGTGACCTGCATCGGAAGGCCCCGGATCAGCACTGCGGATTGCACACCAGGAATCGCCGCAACCCGGCGTCGAATCTCCTCGGACACGTTTCGCGCATCCGTCGCAGAGTAGCCAGCATAGCGCGTATCCGTTTCGAGCATCGCGACGCCGTCGATCGCAAAGCCGGCGCGCTGGCCCCGGGAGGCGCTGAGCATCTGGAGGAAGATGCTGGTGCCGCCAAGCAGCACCACCGAAACGGCCACCTGGAACACGACGAGGGCATTCTTGACCGTGAGCCAGCGCAGGTCCGCTGATCGCGTCTCGCCATCGTCGCGCAGCGTCGGCACCAGGTCGATCCTGGTCGCCTTGAGCGCCGGTGCGAGGCCGAAAGCTACGCCAGTGATAAGAGAAAGCCCGACGGCGAAGATGAGGACCCGGTAATCCAGGCTCAGATCCACGGCGAACGGCAGGTCGAGCGTGCCAAGCGATCGGATAGTCCCCCAGGCCAGCAAGCAGCCGGCGATGCCTCCGGCAGCGGATAGCAGCAGGCTCTCCATCAGCAGGTGACGAACAAGCTGTCCGCGCGTCGCGCCCAGGGCCAGTCGGACCGACACTTCCTTTGCACGGGCAGCACCGCGCACGAGCAACAGCGTCGCCAGGTTGCTGCACGCGATCGCCAGCACGAGCCCGACGACGATAAGCAGCAACGACGCGACGGCCGCCAAGGGTCCGTCCATCTGCGGGTGAACGCGCACGTCGCTCGACGCAAACACCGCAATGCCCTTGCCCGGGTCCTCCTGTGGGTACTCTGTTGCCAGCCGGGAGCCCAGGATGCCCATCACGGCTTGTGCCTGCGCGACGGTCACGCCATCCCGGAGACGAGCCTTCACGAAGAACGCCGCCTCCTCCGGACGCCGCTCCAGCGTGCGCGGCGGCGCGCCGAGCATCGTGAGCGACGAGATCGGCAGCCAGAAGTCCGTGACGATGCCGATGTTGATCGAGCCCCGGTGGCCTGCGGGGCCCACCCCCACGATCGTGACCGGCACACCTTCGATCCGGATGGTGCGGCCAATCACGGACGGATCCGCACGGAACTTCCTCGTCCAGGCCTCGTGCCCGACGACCGCCACCACGGAGGCACCGAAGGTGTCCTCAGCCGGGTCGAACCAGCGTCCGAGTGACGGCCGAAGTCCCAGCACGGACAGGTATGTCGCAGTGGTGTGTTCGACGACCGCCGGCCGCAACCCGCCTTCGTCGAGGTAGTTCACACCGCGAGGGATGAACATGGTGGTCGTGCTCGCGAAGACGTCGGTATACGCCGCCATATCGAGATAGGCCGGGTACGAGTTGGCGTCTACGCCTCCTGGGTTTGCAGCGTTCTGATAGATGTCGACGAGACGATCGGGATCGGCCAGCGATTGCTGGCGGAAGATCGTCGCGTTGATGAGGCTGAAGATGGCGGTATTGGCGCCGATGCCGAGGCCCAGGATTACGACCGCCGCAACCGCGAAGCGCCAGTCGCGGGCGAGGCGCCGGAGTGCGTGTCGCGTGTCGCGCATGAGCGTGTCGATGGTTCCTTTTGTAGATTGCCAAGGAGAAAGACGTCAGATCACCGATCAGGGTTCCCCCTCTCGGAGCTCGTGCTGCAGTTCCGCCCTGTCGATTCCGGGTCCGGCCATTCGACGTAAAGACAGAGGAGAGGAAATATGAGGAAGCTCATCGTGTCGGAGTTCATAACGATGGACGGCGTGATTCAGGCGCCGGGCGGCAAAGACGAGGATCGTGACGGCGGGTTCGAGCACGGCGGCTGGACTGTACCTTATTGGCACGACGACATCGGCAAGAGCTTCGATACGCTGATGCAGGATGTCGACGCACTCCTTCTTGGTCGACGCACCTATGTGATCCACGCCGAAGCCTTCGAGCCGATGGCGCCTGGCGATCCGTTTGGAGACATGATGAATGCCCCCAAGAAATACGTCGTCTCGCGGACGCTCGAGAAGCCGATTTGGCGCGACACGACGATCATTCGCGACAATGTGATCGACTCCGTACGGGCGCTGAAGGCCCAGCCGGGCCGAAATATCGTGACAGACGGCAGCAGTCAGCTCGTGCACGCGCTGCTTGCACACGATCTCGTCGACGAGCTGCACCTGCTGCTGTATCCACTGACATTAGGAAGCGGCAAGCGTCTGCTGCCGGTCGGCGTCCACTCGACATTCGCCTTGAGATCGACGACCGCGTACCCGAGTGGTGTGGTGGGGCTCCACTATGTCCGTCAGCGAGGATAGGGCTATGAGCAGTCTCGACCCTTGCGTTCCCCGCGGACCCAACCCGCGAGCATCCGCCATTCGGGGTCGGTGCGCGACTGCCACCGGCGCGGCCCGTTGTGCGTGTACGAACCTCCGCCGTCGGGGTGCAGCGGCTTCAACAGAAATCGACTCTGCTCTGGATTCCCGGGGATGATTAGCCTGGAGGCGGTCTGGAACGCGCGCCTCGCTTCTTGGTCGGACCACTCGCTGCCGCTTTGCGGCACCGGCGCGAAGCCGATAAGGCCGCTCGAATGGCAATTGCTGCAACGGATGTGACCTTCCCGAGGGGTGGCGAAGACCCGCTGAACACACGCCCGAAAGAACTCGAAGTCGAGCGCGGGCTCAGGCCCAGCGACGTACTTATCCTTCGGCAAGCTTCGGATCCACTGCAAAATCGCGACATACTCGGGGTCGCTTCGTGAGGTCCAGTACGTTCCGCCCGTATGTCCGAGACCGCCGGCCTCCGCGGTGAGCGGCTTCCGAAGCAATCGGCTGCTCTCCGGGTCGGCGGTGTTCACTAGCTTGGTCACCACGTCGAAGTTGCGCCGCGACTGCTCGGCAGTCCATCCTGCGTCACTCGCTGGTGTTTCGAGGCTGAACCGCACGCTCGTTTGCCAGGTGTGGCACATCACGCACGCCGCATAGCCGGGCACCGTGCCGCCACGGTCTGTCAGGAACACCCGTTCGACGACGCTGCGATACGACTCGATATCGGCGGGGCCGGGAAAGGCAGGCGTTTGAGTGCCCCCTGAACCAGCGATGAGCGATGTAGCCAGGCTGAAGACGAACAGGAAGCAGGCGGCGGTCGAGACACATGTTATCCAGCCGCCACAGTGCGACATGACGAGCCTCCGCACGCGCATGGCAACTACTCCTCCTGCTGTCCGCTGATCGTCGTAGTGGGATTCACGCGATCGCGCGGCAGGACGGCGGTGCTGATTCTGGCGGGCCGTGCGCCGGTCTTGATCTTCGCGACAATCGCCAGCTTACGCAGGTCCACCGCCACCGTGTGATCGCTTCCGGAGATGGCGACATACATGTAGCGGCTATCAGGAGTCGAAGTCATCCAGTTGGCGCTCGGGCCGACCTCTACCGCGCCGATGTACTTCAGGTCGGGCAAACTCCATCCGTAGATGCGGCTGTCGAGCCGGCTTGATGCCCACACCGCGGAGCGATCCGGGAGCACTTCGAGGCCGTGCATGTCACCGGTCTGGATTCCGTCTGCGTTCTGACGCCATAAGGGCAGTTTCGGGGGCCACAGCAGATCGACGACCTGCCGTTTGGCCCAATCGATCACCCACACAGCGTTGATGCCGGTCGCCTGCGCGAACGCCCGCTTCGTCGAACCGTCGGCGCCCGCTTCGAACGCCATTGGCCGCACCTCGTGAGTATCCCGACCGTACTGACGATGGCCCGTGAGCTCCATGCCCCACACCACGGTGTCGGTCTTGGGATCTATCACTTCAATCGTCGGCTCACCGGGCTCGACTTCGCCCCTGAGGCCGGCTATGACCTGGCTCTCGTCGGGGGTTACGAACACGTTGTGCACCGGGTGGTGGACTGCCACGCTGCGAATCACCTTGTGTGTCGCGATATCGATCACATCGACCACGGCGGCAAGCGAACTGCCATCACGCGGCTTGAAGCCCGGGCCGGCGACCTTAGCCGTCCGGGAGACGATGCCGGCGTAGATTTTCCGGTGCTTCTTGTTGACGGCGATCTTGTTTGGGCGCTCCGACAGAGGAATTTGCTGAACGAGCTGCAGCGTCTTCGTGTCGAACACGTCGACAGTCTTGTCCTGCTCGTTCGCACAGTAGTAATAGAGTCCGTCGGGGTGCACCGTGAGATTGTGCGCATGCGGACAGCCCTTGATAATCCCGACGACGCGGTTGATGGTTGGATCGATGATGTGATGGAGGTTGCCGGCGTTGTTGCTCTGAAGGATCCGTACCGCCACTCCCTCATACGAGTCGAGGCGGGCAACACCTTGTGCCGCAGCGGGTGCGGCGACAAGGGCGAGAAGAACGACGCCAAAGAGCGCTCCCGATATCTGGCTGACGAGACGCCGTGCCATCATGACCTCCGTGAGAGACGACGCGACCTCCGAACCCACCATAGAAGGCTTGACAATACCACGGTGTCGATCCGTGTACGCGTCAGAACCTCCAGCCCGAGGACGCCTGCAAGCGCAGGCGAAAAGCGATTCAGAGAACCTCATCGCCGAACCGTTCGTATATAGTCACAACGTGAGTTAAATGGGCCGGCTGAGAAGAGTCTCGTCGGTCGCCGAATTCGAGCTTCTTGTCTTGCTGGCCGCGTTACGACTTGGGCCTGATGAGGCTTATACCGTCTCGATTGCGGACGAGATCGAGCGACGCACGGGGCGATCGGTCCGGCGCGCCAATGTCTACACGACACTGCAGCGCCTCGAGATCAAACGGCTCGTCACGACACGACTAGGCGCGCCGCGAGCCGAGCGTGGAGGGAAACCGCGGCGGCTGGTCACGGTGCGGCCGTCGGGCCTGGCTGCCGTGCGCGAGGTAACCGTCGGGATTCAGGCAATGGTCGCAGGATTGACTCACGTCATCGGAGAGACCTCGTGATTCAGCTTCCGCGGTGGACGGCGGTGCTGCTGCGATGGCTCGCACCACCGGGGGAAGCAGACGATGTGATCGGCGATCTCGAGGAAGCCCATCGACGCCGCCTGCGCCGGCACGGGATAGCAAAGGCGCGGCTCCTCACCGCTCTCGAAATCAGTGAAATGTCTGCGGCGCTCATTCGCGTGCGCTCCGCGCGAGCTTGGGTCAAGGGGATCGACATGGTGCAGGACTACAGACTGGGCTTCCGGATGCTTCTGAAGTATCCGGGGCTGACGATTGCGGGCGGTTTAGCGCTCGCCATTGCGATTGGGATCGGAGCGGGCTGGTACGACCTGACGCGCGACTTCCTTCGTCCAACGATTCCTCTGCCCGACGGCGATCGCATCGTCGAGATTGAAATGCGGAACCTCGCCGGCGGCGACGAGCGGCGATTGCTGCACGACTTCTCCGTCTGGCAACGTGATGTGCGGTCGGTCGGCGATTTGGGTGTGTATCGCACCGTCGAACGGAACCTGATTCTAGGAGACGCGCGACCCGAGCCCGTGACGATCGCCGAGACCACGGCATCTGCCTTCCGGCTCGTTCGTGTGCCGCCGCTCATCGGCAGACCGCTGCTCGATGCCGACGAACAGCCCGGCGCGATCGCTGTCGTCGTGCTCGGTTATCCCGTATGGCAACAGCAATTCGGTGGATGTGCGGACGTCATTGGAAAAACGATACAACTCGGTAAGACCACGACGACGGTCGTGGGCGTGATGCCCGACGGGTTCGCGTTCCCCGTCAACCACCGGCTCTGGGTGCCGCTTCAATTGCGGACTTCAGGTTATTCGCCACTCGAGGGTCCGGCGGTGCGCGTCTATGGCCGGCTCGCGCCGGCGGCGACACAGGCGCAGGCCAACGCGGAGCTCACCACACTGGTCGAACGGACGGCCACCGACTCTCCTCGGACGCACGAACATCTGCGTCCGCGTGTGCTGGCGTACGGCGGCGAATCTCCCGGCGATCGCACGTGGATTGAGTTTGCTGTCACTCACCTGCCCATCCTGCTCGTGTTGATCGTCGCGTGCACCAACGTCGGCACACTCGTTTACGCGCGCACGGCCACACGCGAGGCGGAGATCGCCACACGATATGCGCTCGGAGCAGGACGATGGCGGATCGTTGCTCAACTGTTCGTCGAAGCGCTGGTGCTGGCGTCTGTTGCAGCCGTACTCGGACTCGCGGCGGCACATTGGGCGGTTCAATGGGGCATGCGTGTCTACTACTCTGGCCAGATCGGTGGTCCGCCGTTCTGGGTCGATCCGGGCCTGAAGCCGACGACGATCCTGTACGCCGCCATGCTCACGATCGGCGGCGCGGCGATCCTGGGTGTGCTTCCTGCGCTGAAAGTCACGTCGTCGCACGTCCACACACAACTGCGGACCCTTGGTGTCGGCGGCTCCACGTTGCGATTTGGGAAGTTCTGGACGACGGCGATGATCGTGCAAGTCGCACTGACGGTCATCTGTTTGCCGCCGGCATTCGGGATCTCAGAAGAGGCGCTGCGGGATCGCAGAATTCGGGATAAGTTCCCGACCGAGCAATACCTGGCCATACGCCTCGAACTCGATCGCGATCCAGGCGGCGGGTCAGGTGGCGACTCATCCGGGGTCGTGGTCACCGGGCTCCAGGACGCGTACGCGGAACTCGAACGGCGAATCGCACAGGAACCAAACGTTCTCGCCGTGACCTTCGCGGATCGTCTGCCTGGGATGGCACCGGCTGTGCGGACCGCCGAGGCTGAAGTCTCGCCGGGGACGACGCCGGTGTTGATAGCGAACCTTTGGATCGCGAGTGTGGGCCCACGGTTCTTTGAAACGTTCGACACTCCACTGGTCGCGGGTCGCAATTTCCACGACAGTGATCGGACGGCCGGCGCACGAGCCGTCATGGTCAACGAGGCTTTCGCGCGCCGGTACATGCGCGGCGCCAGTCCGGTTGGCCGCCGCGTACGGTACGCGACCTCGGATCCGGCGAACGCGGAGCCCTGGCTCGAGATCGTCGGAATGGTGCGCGACATCGGCATGACGCCAACAGACCTTGGCGAAGCGCCTTACATGTTCACTCCTGCGTCGGTGTCCACGACCACTCCTCTCGTTGTAGCCGTACGTGTCGCGAGCGACCCGGCGGTGTTCGCCCCGCGCGTGCGGGCGATCGCGGCCGACCTGGATGCCGGGCTGCGGTTGGACGAAGTCCGCTCACTCGACGAGATTGCCTGGAGCGTGGACGTACCGATGATGATCGGCGCTGGCACTGTGGCGGCCGTGGTGACGCTCGGGCTCTTCCTCTCAGCCGCCGGGATCTTTGCGTTGATGTCGGTGAGCGTCGCGCGGCGCACGCGGGAGATTGGACTGCGAACGGCACTCGGCGCGAGTCGCGGGCGTCTGATCGCTGGCGTCTTCTCGCGCGCGCTGACGCTCATCGGCAGCGGCATCGCAGCGGGCAATCTCGTACTGGTGTTGTTTGTGACCCTCTCAGACGAAGTGGACCTCGCTGATGTCACCGACGCGCTGCTGATGACGTCGGGCGTGATGCTGACTGTCGGATTGCTCGCGTGTATCGAACCGGCGAGACGCGCGCTGCGCATCCAGCCCACCGACGCGCTGAGGGAGGCGTGACGCGCCGGAGCGCCCGTTGGTCAGCGCTGTGGCACGGGGATCCGCTTTCGTTCGGCGGCGCGGAACCCCCTCAACATGTTCGTCAACGAATAGTTGCCCTCGTGGCATGCGAATTCGTAGATCCGTTCAGCCGACCGCGTCATCGTCAGCTCACCTTTCCAGGGCTGCGTGAACGCCGACGGGTTGTCGATCTCGAACTGGTACAGCAGAGTATCCTCGTCGAACAAACGCACGCGCTCGATCATGTGCAGATTTCGATCCCAGCCGAAATTGCCGCCGGCATCCCCGTAAAAGCCACCGCCGTCGTTGAAGTTGGTGGTGTCAATGACAAGCGTGTTCTTCTCCCAGCGACCGACCGAATCACCCAACCAGAGCCGGATACTCGGCGGCAGATGCGAGCGCCCGTCCATATGAATGACTCTGGCATCGTGGATCATCTCTGCGTGTATGAGGACGGCATCTTTCGTCTGAACGATCTGGTAGTTGCTGTTGTAGGAATACGGCAGCATGGGCGGGCCCGCCGTTAAAAATGCCAGACACCGATCTTGAAGCCCGAGATCCTCGGGGTTCTCGAACATCTTCAGCCGCTCGAGACGGCGGCGCTTGATCTCGGCCGCCGCCGGCGTCAGTGCGGGAATGCGACCATCGGGAGGCTCGGTGATGATCGAGGTGCGCAGCGTCTTGACAGTGCGCGTGCCGAACTCGCGGTAGAACGTATTGTAAGTTCCGGTGCCGCTCGGTTTCGTGGCAGCCTTTGGCGCAGGTTCCTCGTTCCTCTGCGCGAACTGGCGCTCCCACTCTGCCGCTTCTTCAGGCGTAAAGAACGGCTTGTCCTTCAGCTCCTTTGGACGTTCGAGAGGCGTGGCGGTCGCGGAGTTCCAGATGCCCTCGAAGTTCGGGTGGGCGTCGCGGCTTCCCCGCTGGCCGGAGACCAAGGTGGGGACCCCCATCAGCGCGGCAGCGAGAGGGAACAGAACCAGTGTTCGTCGAATCACGGCGAGGAGCCAGCGTACATGAAAACGGGGCGCCATGTGCCCGCTTCAAATTTTGGATTGGGGTGTAGTCATACCGATTCGGCCAGCGCGCAACTGATTCCCTGTTCGAGCGTCATCGTCCGTCCTTCTGCCCAGTTCGCACGAAATGCCTCCTCGTCCAGCGCGTTTCGAACAACGGCGACTCCGCTGTCGTAATCCTTGCGGTAAAACGGGAGAACGGATGCACCAATTGCTTCTCGTAACACTTCCCCCGTACCAAACAGTCGCGCGGCACGTTCATAATCACCCTGAAAGGCGACGATTTCAGCCATCGTCTCAAGGCTTCGCGAGATGAACCACTTCTCCCCAAGATCGCGAAGAATGAGCAGCGTCTTTTTCACGAACGTCGCAGCCTCTCCATAATTGCCCTGCCGAAACGCAACAATGCCCAGGTTTCTCAACGACAACGCGAGAGCCCAGTTGTCACAGATGTTGTGGGAAATGGCGGCACTTTCTTCCAGTGCGCGGCGGGCCGCACTGTAATCTTCCAACGTCATTTCAGCGATTCCCAGTGTGGAAAGGGTGACGGCGAGACCAAATCGATCCCGGCCGGTCTTCCGAAACAATTCCACACTGGATGTCGCGAGCGCACGGGCCATTACAGCATCGCCCTGAGCGATCATTTCGGTGGCGAGAAAATGCATCGCTTCCGCCAGCGAGCGCTCGTCATCGAGCGTGCGCCAGAGAGCCACGCTTTCCTCCAACCTGGCGCGCGCCGCCTGGCGATCGCCCTGCGCCCAAGCGATCACACCCGAGCCGAGAAGCGCCTTCGCGCGGCGCGGCGTGGCTGTCGCCTCCTCGCCGATTAACACCAACGCCTCTTCGAGCCATGCCCGCCCCTCACCCCAGTAGCCTCTGTGAAACCAGAACCACCACAACGATCCAGAGAGGCGGAGCGCCAGCAGGGGCTCATCTCGCATCGCCCAGCGCAACGCTGCGCGAAGGTTGTCGTGCTCCACATCGACTCGCGCGAGGCACGCGGCGCGACTGGCGGTGTTGATGCTTGGCTCGATCTCTTCGGTGAAATTAACGAAGAACTGTGCATGGCGTTGCTGCACAGCGACGAGGTCTCCAGCTTCAATCAGTTTCTCTCGCGCGTACTGCCGGACGGTTTCGAGCAAACGATAACGTCCCTTGCGTTTGCTCGTCTCTCCGGCAACCACGAGCGACTTGTCCACAAGCCGAACGATCAAGTCGACGACACCATTCGTATCCGCCTCGTCACGCGCAGAAATCGAAGAGGCGCACACTGCCTCTGCCGCTTCGAGCGTCCACCCGCCGGCGAAGATGGCGAGCCTGTTGAGCAACCTGCGCTCCTCGGAGGAGAGTAGGCCGTAGCTCCAGTCCATCGTTGCCCGCAGCGTCTGGTGTCGCGGCACCTCGGTACTTCGACGTGCCAGCACGTCGAAACACTTCTCGAGGTGCTCGGTGATCTGTTCGAGCGTCAGCGCACGCACGCGGGGCGCGGCCAGCTCGATGGCCAGGGGCATGCCGTCGAGTCGATGGCAAATCTGGGCGACAAATGGTGCGTTCTCACTCGTCACCTGGAAATCCCCTGAGGCGGCAGTCGCACGCTCGACAAACAGATGTACGGAGTCGTAAGAGGTCAGCTCGGCGATCGGCGGTAGGTCGTCTGGATTCGGGTACGAGAGCGCCGGCGCGGTCCACACGCACTCCTCACTTAGCCCGAGCGGCTCGCGGCCAGTGGTCAGGATTCGTACGCCAGGACATGTACGCAGCAGGCCGTGAGCGAGCGCGGCACACGCGTCAATCACATGCTCGCAGTTGTCGAGCACCAACATCAACTCCTTGGCGCGCAGATGATGTTGCAGCAACACATCCAAGTGGCGATCTGGCTGTTCGCGCACGTCCAAGACCTTCGCCACAGCTTGAGGAACCAGCAGGGGATCGGAAAGCGCCGCGAGTTCTACCCACCAGACGCCGTCTCTTGACGCGCTCATCAGATCGCTGGCTACGCGGAGCGCGAGCCTCGTTTTGCCGACGCCGCCAGGCCCCGTGAGAGTGACCAGTCTCGCGGTTTGCAGCAGGCGCTTGATCAACGCGACCTCGCGGTCCCGCCCGATCAGGGCGGTCAGCTCCAGGGGCAAGTGATCCGTCGTCAGCGCGGCGATGAAGCGATAGCCGGAACGATGAGCTGTTTCGACGAACCGCGGTGTCTTGGCCAGGTCTCCAAGCGCCTCGCGGATCTCCCGGATGCTGGTCTTCAACACCGTGTCGCTGACAGCGGTCGCAGGCCATACGGCATCGAGTAACTCGTGCTTTGTCACAAGCGTGCCGGCATGGTCCACCAGGTATTTCAGTACCGCAAAACTTTTTGGCCTGAGCGCGATGGCCTGCTCGCCGCAGTACAGCCGCCGATTCGCCGGGTCGAGCCGGAACGGCGTGAAACGGATTGGTCGGTCGAGCGTCATGCGGTTCCTGCGCCGGGATCGGCAAGTTCCACCGAAATTACACCGTCTTCTTATGACCGGAAAAGACAGCTTCGGTATTTTCTAAGGCGGAGGTAATCGTGGGCAAGCATGAGAGTCGCGGCTATTGGTTGCAACCGCTGAGCAGGCGGTCGCTGAAGACGCGGCTGACTGACGAGTTCGGTGTCCGCTATCCGTTCGTCTGCGCGGGGATGGCATTCGTCGGCACTGCCCCGCTTGCCGCAGCGGTCGCGAGCGCGGGAGGTATCGGAATGCTCGGCGTAGCGACCGAACAGGCTCCCGGAGTGCTGAGCCTCATCCGGGCAACACAAGCGCTCACGGATCGACCCTTCGGCGTCAATTTCATCGTCGACGACACCGCGTTCGGCCCGATGACCACCGATGCCCATATCAACGCGTGCGTCGAGGCGGGCGTGAAGCTCGTGACATTTCATTGGAATCCTCCACTCGCCCGGTGGGTGGATACGCTCCACGCGGCAGGCGCAAAAGTCTGGTTCCAAACCGGACTCGTGGAGCAAGCGCTTGACGCCACGTACGCCGGCGTGGATGGCATCGTCGCGCAAGGGAGTGAAGCGGGAGGACACGTCAGAGCGACCACGCGCACGATTCCCACATTCAAGAAAATTCGCGCCGCCATTCCATCGTCCATTCTGCTGTTGGCCTCTGGAGGTATTGCCGATGGACGATCGGCTGCGGAAGCGCTCGCCCATGGCGCGGATGGCGTATGGGTCGGCACGCGGCTGGTCGCATCGATTGAGGCAAACGCCCACGACGAGTACAAACGCCGGATCGTGAAGGCCGCCGAGCGTGCGACGGCTCACACGACGCTATTTGGCCCGGAGTGGCCGGGTCAGCGCATGCACGTGCTTAGAAATCGCGTCGTCAAGGAGTGGGCTGGTCGCGACGATCAAATTCCTAACCCTCCGCCACCGCCAGCCGTCATTGGCCACACGACGCTCATGCCCAACTCCGTCCCCGGCGGCATCCCGTACGACATGCCGAAATTCAGCGCGATGATGCCGACACCGGACGCGAGCGGGGACTTCGAGGAGATGTGCATGCCTGCCGGTGAAGGCGTTCGCGTCATCAAGAGGCTTCAGCCCGCCGCACAAATCGTGGTCGACATGATGGAGGGCGCGAGAGCGGCCCTCGAGGAGCAGTTCGCAAGTCGATCCTTATGACTGTCCTAAATGCGTCATGGCCGGATGAAGGTATTGGGTCGTTGGGTTGCCGGATCAGTCAGGGCACTACTACCGTGATCTCGTTCGACGCAGGGCTGGTGCCGACCGCATTGATCGCTGCAAGCCGCAGGTGGTACGTGCCGCTCGGCACGTTGGTGAATGTCGCTGACGTGCCAGTCAAGGGCACGGTCGCGATGGCGCTGCCGCCTGGCGCTGACGCCGCCGTCAGCAGGTACGATGTCGGAACGCCGCCGGCACCCGGGACCCACGACAGCGAGACGGTGGTGCTCGACACGACTGCGGGGTTCAGCGTCGGTGTTCCCGGCAGGCCGGGGCCCGAGACGACCACGGTCACCTCATTACTGGGCCCGCTCGTCCCCCCTGCATTCACGGCGAGCACGCGTACGTAGTACGTCCCGGGCGGCACCCCGGGAATTGACGCCCCCGGCGCGCCAGTGAGGGTGACGCTCGCAGTTGGGATCCCAAAGCCGGGCGTCGTGCCCGCCACGAGCAGGTAGTTCGCAACAGCGCCGCCGCCCGAGCCGGGGACCCAGGTGAAGTTAGCGGTTGTGCCAACCACGCTGACAGTGAGGTTGGTGGGCGCCGCGGGTGCCGCAACCGCCTGAGGCACCGTCACGGTCACGGCGTTTGACTCGGGCCCGGATCCGGCAGCATTCCGCGCCCGCACGCTCAAGGCGTACACGCCGTTTGGTGCGCCCACGCTCAGCGTCGCCACGTTGCCGACCAGCACGGTAGCCAGCAGTTGCCCACCCGTGGTCCGCACCACCACCGTATAGCCCGTCGGCGGCGCACCGGAAGTCGGCGCGACCCACGACATGTTCACGGTATTCCCGCTGACACTCGCTTGAAAATTCGTGGGCGCGCCAGGAGTCTGCGCCGTGAATACGACATTCGATATCGCTGGAGGAACGTCCCTGACCAGAAGCTGCCCGGTAGTGAGCTCGGCATAGTCATTCATCTTCGTGGATGCCTGGGCGATGTCGAGATTGCGTGGGAAGGCAGTGCTCGAGAACATCGTTGCGGGAAACGCAACGGCATTGACGCCGATGGATTTCAGCATCCGGTTTGTTCCGGGAATGGCGACGCCGTTCAGTCCAAAGTGCACGGTCAAGGTGAAAAAATCACTGAGTGTGGGCGACCCATTGTTGTCCTGGACCAGGATAGCGACGAGAGCGGCAGGCACAGTCCTCCCAAACATCTCGAAACCCACAAGGGTGAGTTGATAGTGGGCATACGCCATGCCGTTCACGACGCCTGACTCGAAGGGTGGCACCGCGGTGTCATAGACGAAGACGCCGGAATATGGGTGTGAAGCGTTGCCTCCTATGCTCGAAAAATCCATCGTTCCCGCAAACTCGACTCTGACGATTTCTGCGTTCGCCCTCACAGTCGTCACGAGGGGTGCAAGACCAGCGACAATGATTGCCAGAGCAATATGTCTCGAGGTGTTCATACAGCATCTCCCGGCGAGAGCCGTCATGACGAGCAGTGCCGCTTCGGCGCCTTGACCCGCGAGCCCAAGGCGTGGCTCGAAATACTACCCGACTCGCGGGTCTCAGCCGGTTGCCTCAGCGCAAGCCACACTCATTCGCTCTGGTTGATATGCCCGTCGAACGAGCCCGTTCCAATCGAGGTGGCGGTGGCGAAGTCAATTGTCTGAATTAGCCGGATGGTAAACGCCCCGGTCGCTCCCGCGAATCGACCGGTCCCACCCACAATCTCGGCGGAGAGCGTGACGTGCGAGATATTTGGGGGGATGAGCTCATTTTCGACACTCGCGGTTGTAGCAAACAGCTGATCTCCGTTGGCTGCCGTGAAGTTGAAGGTGCCCGTCCCGGTATTCGTCATGGTGTCTACGATATCCACGGACGTGGCGGTAAAACGCCCGAGGTGGGTCGCAGTTCCTTCTTCATTTCCGGTGATTCGGAGAGTAGTCGGTGGGCAGGTCGGAGGACAATCGGTCACGGCGCTCGTTCTTGAAGTGAATGAGCCGCCGAATGGGAGCTCTGCGCCGTTTTGCGCGTGGGTTTGAGCCGTGCCACTTGGCGCCTGGGCCGGTGCGAGTGTCTGACTCGTGCGCGACGTTGGTGTATCGAAGGCTTGGCCGCTGCAGGCGGCCGTGAACACACAGACACTGAGCATGATCGTTCGCATAGGGATCCCCTTCCGTTGAAGAAACGGCGCGAATCACGCCGCGGGCTGGTGCCCGGGCCTCGATTTCACGCGCCAACGGCAGAAGGTACGTCGCCGGTAATCGCGGCGTCTTTAGAAACACGTTTGAAAAGCGCTTGGATATTCATTTGAGCGATCTTCGAGCAGTGTTTGGGGGTCCAAGCGCTTCGCCGCTATGGCCGGCGTCCGAGCCTGTGCCGGGCTCGTGTTCCCGTTGGACGCGGTGAGAGCTACACAAATCGCAGTTTGGGAGGCTTGGCATGCCTCGGACACCGAACGTGGTACCCTCGGGGCCCTCGGCACGGGTCTACATGGCGGGAGCGCAAGCGGTTGGAGAACCTTTCACAGAGCCGATTCGGGCCGTTCCTGATTGACGTACGAGAACGGGTGTTGCTGCGGGACGGCCAGCCCGTGCCCCTGACACCCAAGGCATTCGATCTGCTAGCGGCGTTGGTCGCGCAGCCTGGGCGACTGATCTCCAAAGAGGATCTCCTACAGGAGGTGTGGCCGGAAACCTTCGTTGAGGAATCGAACCTGGCCTACAACGTGTTCGCACTCCGCAAGGCGCTTGGCGACCCGGCTGAGAACGGGCAGTACATCGCGACGGTCCCAAAGCGAGGTTACCGGTTCATGGCGACGGTGACGCCCGTGAATCCTGCGAATGGCGGACAGCCGTCGTCGGAGGGTACCGCAGAGATGGGACGCAAGGCCTTTAGCGGCGAATCCCGGCTCTCGATTTTGGCGGGGGTCAATCAGGAACCAGCGGCTCCGAGTCGTCTCACCACATCAGTTCCGCCCGACGTCGAAAAAACGGTTCTGCCTTTCCTCCGGAAAGATCTGGCGCGTCGCTATCAGACGATGGCAGATGCGAAAGTGGCGCTCGAAGATCTCGATTCCGACTCGAGCGGCACCGCGCAGAGACACGTCCCGCCGCGCTCCTTCGCGTTCTCGCGACGATGGGCCGCTTTGTTCGCGCTCGCCCCGGTTTTAGCGGCGGCCGTGTATTTCGTCGTGCAGTCGCAGCGCATGTCAAGCGAGCCGCTGCGCGCCCTTCCGCTGACGTCGCTCCAGGGAGTCGTGCGCTCTCCATCGCTGTCTCCCGATGGCAACTTTGTGGTCTTTGCTTGGACGGGTCCGATGCAGGACAACTCCGATATCTACGTTCAGCAGATCGGCGCCGGTTCTCCTCATCGGCTGACCAGCGATCCGAGCAACGACTACAGCCCGAGCTGGTCGCCTGACGGGCGCATGATTGCATTTCTGCGTCGCGTGCCCGCTGGAGGCATGAGTGAATTGCGGGTGATAGCCCCTTTGGGAGGCACCGAGCGGAAGGTGGAGGAAATTCGCCCCCGCACGGCGTTCTACCGCCCGCTCTCGCTGTCGTGGTGCCCAGACTCCAGCTGCGTGCTCGTCACCGATTCGCCAGGCGAAGGAAAGTGGGACGCCGCGTTTCTGATTGCTCTCGACACTGGTGAGAAGCGGCAGTTGACGTACCCGGAAGGCCAGATCCTCGATGTCGATCCGGCGATCTCACCTGACGGTCGGTCGTTGATCTTCCGTCGCGACACGACGCCGTTCAGCGGGGCGTTTTACCGCGTGTCATTGAGAGCCAACGCGGTTCCCGACGGCGAACCAGTGCGCCTGACGTCGACGCTCAGCGCGGGCAAACCCGCGTGGATGCCTGACAGCCGCGAGATTCTGTTCGCCGCCCGCGGCGCGCTATGGAGGCTCGATGCACGCAGCGGTGGCCCGCCAATCCGTCTGCCGTTCGTCGGTCAGGACGGTCAGACCCCGGTCGTCTCGCGAACCGCTGACGGCCAACAACGGCTGGTGTATGTGCGCAGTTTTGCAGATGGAAATGTGTGGCGCGTGGACACGTCAGCGGCAGGCGCTCCGGCTTCCACGCCGCCGGTTGCCGCCATCGCTTCCACGCGGAGCGATCAGATTCCCAACCTCTCGCCGAATGGGCTTCAAGTTGCTTTCTTATCGAACCGCTCGGGCGAAAGCGAAATCTGGATTGCCGCTCCCGATGGATCGAATGCGGACCAGCTCACATCGCTGGGCATTGCGCCGAGTTTCCCACGCTGGTCTCCCGACGGCAAGCTGATCGCGTTCCTCGCCGATCCGGAGGGACGCCCCGACATTCTCCTGGTGCCGTCCCGCGGCGGCAAGCCGCGAAACCTGACGACGAATATGCCCAATGGTGGCTTTCCCAGCTTTTCCCGGGACGGTCAATGGATCTACTTCACCGTGGTTGAGGCGGGAGAGCCGCACATTTGGAAGATGCCGGTATCGGGCGGTGCAGCCGTTCAAGTCACGAACAATATCGGGACGATTGCCATCGAGTCCCGGGACGGCCGCGACCTCTATTACGTCGAAAGAGCCGAGCGGCCGAGTTCGGTGTGGCGGCTGCCCCTCGGGAGTGGATCACCTGTCAAGGTGCTAGACGGCGTGATCCTTGGCAATTTCGATGTGGTCGAAGGCGGCATCTACTATATCGACCGGCTGTCGAGTGAAGTGGGCGTACAACTCACCGGCCCGCCGTCAGGCGAGACACGGCTGCAGTACTTTGACTTTGCGACTGGTCAGTCAACGACCGTTGCACGTAACCTCGGGACCGTGGGTTTTGGCCTGAGTGCGTCTCCCGACGGCCGCACGATATTCTTCTCGCGTGTTGACTCGTCAGTTGACGAACTCATGCTGGTGGAGAACTTTCGATAAGAGCACCCACCTGCGCATCCTCTTGACGATCACGTATATATACTGAATGATATATAGTCGTCGCAGGCACTGATCCCGGGCGACGGTGCGCACGCGAAACCGAGGTTTGCCAGCATGTTGGATAGACCACGAAGCGTCGATCGCCTGCTGCCGTTGAAGCCTAAGGTCCTGCATATTCTGCTGGCCCTCGCTGATGGCCCGCGTCATGGATACAGCATCATGCAGGAGGTCGCTGCCCGCACGGATGGACATGTCCGTGTCTGGCCGGCAGCCCTGTATGGAACCCTTCGCGAGCTCGAAGACCTGGACTTGATCGCGGAGTCACAGAAGCGACCCAGTGATGATGACGAGCGGCGACGATACTTTGCGCTGACGCCCCTCGGCAAGCGCGTGCTGAGTGGCGAGGTCCGGCGCCTGGAAGTGATCGTCGGCCACGCACGCGCGAGCCGAGCCCTGCGCAGGCCGGGACGCGCATGAAGCCGCCCCCTAAAGAAGAAACTTCGCGAGCCATTCGTGCGTACACCCAACTGCTCTGGCTGCTTCGCGGCCGGGATCCTCAGGAGCAGCGAGCAATCAAGGAAGACGCGGAACTGCTTCTGCACGCCGCTCGTGCGCGGGGCCGAGGTGCAGTGGCGACGACGTGGCTCGCCCTGATGTGGGATCTCGTCATCGTCGGCGCTGGGCACGACCTCGCGCGGGCCCTTCGATCGCTGGTGCGCACACCCGGATTTACACTGACGGTGTCTCTGCTCCTCGGTCTCGGCGTTGCGGCAACGACAACGCTGTTCGCGCTGATCAACGCGGTCATCCTGAAACCCTTGCCCTATGGCGAGCCGGAACAGTTGGTCATGGTCTGGGAGTCGAACGTTCCGCAGAAGCGGTCTACGCGAGGGGCCATCGCCGGGCAACGTCAACGATTGGGTTGCAAACAACGATGCATTCGAGACGCTCACCGCGTGGTGGACAGCCCAGGCGACGCTGCGAGGCCACGATGGCAGTGCGCCGGTCACAGGTGTCCAAGTTACGAAACACTTCTTCGAGGTCTTCCGCCGCGCTCCCCTCTTAGGTCGGACCTTCGCGGGCGACGAGTACGTGGGCAGGCCGTCGATCCCGTCCGGTAGGGCTGGCGGCCAGGAGCCGGTCCTGGTTCTGAGTCATCGTCTGTGGCAGAGCCTCGGCGCAGATCCGGCGTTGGTCGGAGGAACCGTCCACGTTGAAGGTCGCAACTGGCGTGTTCTGGGAGTCATGCCGGCCGACTTTGCCATTCCGGATCTGAATGCGGGCTTTTGGACGCCTTGGGACATGGGCGAGTCATATCGTGGCGCGCGCTTTCCCGACGGGCCGCCGCGCGAAGCCCGGTTTTTGCGCTCCGTCGGTCGTGTGAAACCTGGCCTTTCGCGTGAAGCAGCGACGGACAGGATGGAAGTCCTCGCGGCCCGCCTCGCTGTCGATCATCCGCGTACGAATGCCGAGTGGAGCGTTCGAGTTGGTGCCGTTGAGTGAGGAGCTGGTCCGCTCGAGCCGCACCGAGTTACTGCTCGTATTCGGCGCTGTGTTTTGTTTGCTCTTGCTCATCTGCGCCAACGTGGCGAGTCTCGCGATTGCGCGGAGCGCAGCGCGTGCGCAGGAGATGGCCATTCGCTTAGCGCTCGGCGCCGGCCGGATCACGCATCGTCAGAGAGCATCTGGCGGAGACCGCCCTGTGCGCCGTGCTGACGGCGCTCGTGGCCATCGTCTTCACAGCATGGTCGTTGGGTGCCGCGATCGCGTTTGCTCCGTCGGACATACCTCGGTTGCACGAGGTCGAGCTGAACGCCCGCGTCGTGTCGTTTGCGATGGCCGTGGCGCTGCTGGTCACCATCATCGGAGTTTTCCTTCCGGGCCTTCGCGGCAGTTCCACGGCGATCGCGTCCACGCTGAAGGACGGCGCGCCGGTCTCTGGACAGAACGCGAGTCGGGTGCGACGCGCGCTCGTGGTCGCTGAAATCGGCGTCACTGTCGTGCTCCTCGTCGGCGCCGGACTGCTGACCCGTAGTTTCGCAGGTCTGCAGCGCGTCGACCCTGGCTTCGACGTACAGAACCTGCTCGTGTTGCGAATCGCGCCCGATGTCACGAGGTACCGAGGGGCCCCGCTCGTGAGCGACTACTACGGTCGGGTGCTCGACTCAATCCGTGAGTTGCCCGGCGTCGCGTCGGCCGCGGCGGTCACGGTACTTCCGATGAGCACGATCGGCTCGGACTTCTATAGGCCGTATTGGTTGGCGGGCGGCCGTCCTGCCGGGAACGATGTCCCACAGGCGAACGTTCGGATGGCGACGCCAGGGTACTTCGCCACGCTTGGCCTCCCGCTCGTGTCAGGCCGTGAGTTCTCAGCACAAGATGCACTGGATGCGCCGCGCGTCATCATCATCAACGAAAGTTTGGCTCGGAGCGCGTGGAAGGGCCAGGATCCCGTGGGCCGCACACTCGTACTCGACTACCAAGGCGGTCCGACCGAGCGCCAGGTCGTCGGCGTCGTCCGCGATGCGAGGTACCGCGGCCCGCGCAGCGATCCGGCACCGGAGATCTTCATCCCGCACGCGCAGAACCCCTATCTGGTGATGAACGTTGTGATGCGAACGACGATCGACCCGGGCGCGATGGCCCAGGCTGCACGCGCCCAGGCGTTGAAGGTGGACCCCGATCAACCGGTTCACTCCGTCACCACGATGGAGCGGCTGTTGGCTGACACGATGCAACAGGACCGATTCGCGATGCTGCTGGTGGCGTTGTTTGCCGTGGCGGGTCTGGTGACCGCCGCGACTGGAGTGTACGCGTTGCTTGCGTATACGGTCGCTCAGCGGAGACGCGAAATCGCGGTACGCATGGCTATCGGGGCGTCATCGTTTTCGGTGGCATGGTTAATCATGATGGAGTCATTGATGCTCGCCTTAGCGGGCTCTGTCGTCGGCGCTCTCGGCGTGGCGGCAGTCAGTCGGCTGGCGCGATCCATCCTCTTCGGCATCGCCCCTCAGGACCCGCTAACGCTGGGGACGACGGCGGCCGTTCTCCTTACCGCGGTGCTGGCGGCAAGCTGGCTTCCGGCGCGACGTGCGGCCAGAATCAATCCGGTGTCGGCGATGCGAATCTGAACGATTGAGAACAAGCCGTAGACAGTCTACGTCTTAAGGACCTAGACTGTCTACGACTATGGCGAAGACTCCTGACGATCCCCGCCTTGACCTTCTGCAAGGCACCCTCGACATGCTCATTCTTCGGACCCTTCAATGGGGCCCCCAGCACGGGCACGGCATTGGCCAGGCTATCCGCTTGCAGTCGGACGACTTGCTCAGGGTCGAAACTGGCTCGCTCTATCCCGCGCTGCACCGTCTCGTCAAGCGCGGTTGGTTGAAGGCGGAATGGGGCGTGAGCGAGGCCAACCAGCGCGCGAAGTACT
This sequence comes from uncultured Acidobacteriota bacterium, assembly GCA_963846425.1. Taxonomy (GTDB): domain Bacteria; phylum Acidobacteriota; class Vicinamibacteria; order Vicinamibacterales; family UBA2999; genus JACCSI01. Next base: position 306,300 of record CAWJVW010000007.1, read on the forward strand.
ACCGGCTGACTGCCGCGGGGAAAGCGCAGCTGCTCCGCGAGCAGGACCGCTGGTCGCGGCTCGTCCACGCCATCGGTCGAATCATGAACCCGGCACCGGCGGACTCAGGCAAATGAAGGAGCACGGCATGCGACCCGATGAGCAGCTGCGCCGACAAGGATGGTTGTCTCCAATCGCGCGAGCCGCTCATGCTCACCAAACCGTATGCGCAGCTCGATGACTTGGCAAAGTTCCGTTTTCCTCAGACGGAGTACGACGAAGCCAGGAACCAGCGCGACCTCGGGTACATCGACATGACCGACCCCTTCATGATTGGCCTGTCGCGCTGTGGGCCGATGACATATATCGCCATTCGGCGGAAGATTCCGGTGAACGCCGCGGCCGTCATTGCCGGCCCGACCGATCTCCGCATGGAGAGGCGGCGCGCCGAGTTCGTCGAGGGAGACGACCCCGAGTCCGCCGCATGGGCTGGCCCGGCTGGCGTTCCAGGGCGCACATCCGGTCCGCGCCGTAAGCCTCGCCCACCCATCGCCGGGCTCCAGTTCCCCGCACCTTCTTTGTGTGGTTGGAGGTCGATTCGAGAGTTTCTCGTTCGACGCATTTGGTAGAGGAGAGAAGATTGGCGTCATGAACATCATGCTCTGGGTCCTACAGGTGCTGCTCGCGGTCGCGTTCTTCGCTCACGGCTGGCTCTTTCTCTCGCCCCCGCCGGAGATCGCCGTGCAGATGAACGCGTCGCTGCCGCGGTGGTTCCAGCTCTTCCTCGGCGTCGCGGAAGTGCTGGCCGCGGTCGGACTCACACTTCCCGGACTGACGCGGATCATGCCGTGGCTAGTTGTCTGGGCGGCCGCCGGAATTATGATCGTGACCCTATCGGCGACGGCCTACCATCTGATGCGCGGCGAGATAAGCTCGGCGGCTATCACCCTGCTCCTGCTCGCTATGGCGACGTTCCTCGCGTATATGCGCCATCGTGTCCTGCCGATCGGCGTCCGGCGCGCCACCTAGGTTGTGACCGGCGAATAGCAGGGACTAGCGCGACGTTCGCGTTTCGCGGAGGAGCACTCATGAAGAAGGTTCTCATAGCAATCGCGTTGCTTCCCGCGATTGCGTCCACTCAAAGCACGGGGCCGTACCGCGGACCGATCATCGATGTGCACCTCCACGCCCACACGCGTGAGAGTCTCGCGCAACCTGTGCCGAATCCTGCGACCGGTGAAATGTCGCCGAAGACGGCTGAAGAGCACATGACGCGGTCGCTCGAGATCATGAGGGATCGAAACGTCGTGCTCGGCATTGTGTCCGGATCGTCAATCGGTGATGTCGAGCCGTGGGACGCGGCGGCGCCAGACCGAATCATGAAAGGCATCAGCGTCGATGACCCTACCAAGTTCATGAGCGCTGAGGACCTCGATCGGCTGTTCCGGGAGAAGAAACTGGATGCATTCGGAGAGGTGGCGGCCCAGTACGAAGGCTACTCTCCCTCCGATCCGGCGTTCGATCCGTATTGGGCGGTGGCGGCGAAGCATGGCGTGCCGGTGGGCATCCACACCGGCGGTGGCCCGCCGGGGACGCCGTATACCTGTTGTCCGAAGTTTCGACTGCGACTCGGTGATCCGCTTCTGCTCGAAGACCTCCTCGTCAAGTATCCGAAACTGAGGGTGTACGTGATGCACGCCGGCGGTTTCTTTCCGCAGAACGCACTCATGCTGATGACGATGTACCAGCATGTTTATGTGGATATCGGTGCGCTCAGCTGGACCCCTGTCGCGGGCGATATGCTCGAGCCCTTCCTCAGAGAGGCGAAGCGGCGGCGGATGCTGGACCGCGTGATGTTCGGGAGCGACCAGATGCGCTGGCCTGAGGCGATCGGACTTGCGATCGACCGCGTCAACCGCCTCGAGTTTCTGACGATCGAAGAGAAGCAGGATATCTTCTACGACAACGCCGCGAAGTTCCTCGGACTCTCGGCCGAGGAAGTCGCGCGGCATCACAAGTAGACGTCGCTATGGCCATCACGAGGCCCGGGCAGATCCGAATCTTGCGTCGTTGTCGCGTCATCCGCGTGTCGCCAGCGCGGCCCGGATGCGGTCGGGTGTGAACGGCACCTCTCGGATGCGAACGCCCGTGGCGTCGAAGACGGCATTTCCGACAGCGGCTGCGGTCAAGGTGATCGTCGTTTCACCCGCACCCATCGCCGCCTCGTCGGGCCGGTCGATGAGGACGCTCTCGACCACCGGGACATCAGCGCTCATCGAGAGGCTCCGATACGTCCGCCAATCGATCGACGTCACTTTGGTGTCGTCCCACGTGACAGCCTCGCCCAGCGCGCGGCTGAGACCCTGCAACGCCCCGCCTTCAATCTGGTTCTTCATTCCGTCCGGCGACGAGATCGGACCACAGTCCTGCGACGCGACGAGTCGCGTCACCGCAATCTGACCGGTGGCCGCGATGACATTCACAAAAGCCACCAATGCGCAGTACCCATTGTCGCCCTCGTACAGAACGCACGCCAACCCGCGTCCGCTCGAAACGCTTGACGGCTGATGTCCGGAGCGTGGTGACGGCCGCGTGTCCCAGCCCGCGGCGTTCGCCGCCGCCTTGACCACATCAATCAGGCGCGAATCCTTCAAATGGCGAAGTCGATACTCCACGGTATCGGCCTTTGCGCGCGCGGCCAGTTCGTCGATGAAGCACTCGTGTGCGAACGTATTCTGCAGTCGATTCGGAGACCGGAGGGGTCCGGTGAAAAACGGCGAACGAATCGTGTGGGCCAGCACCCGCTCGCTTCTGACCGCACCTGTCCCTCCGCACGTCGTCCCCACGCACCCTCTCACGTACGACGGCGCGGCATTACTGCCGTTGTTGAACGAGGTGGGCGCCGGTGCGGTCGCGCGAGGCTCGAACGCGGCCGGCTGCAAGCCGAGGAGAGCGCCCGTGACGACGTTGCCGGGCGTTGTGTACCCTGGCCGACCGCCCAACGCCGCATTCCACGTTTCGCAGTCCCACGCGATGATCGTGCCGGCCTCGTCGAGTCCAACGCTCTGGTCGACGACGTAGGGATATCCATAGTTCTCCCACGCCATCTCGTCCTGGCGCGACAACTGCACGCGCACCGGCCGGCCCACCGCCTGCGACAGTACGGCCGCGTCATACGACACGGTGTCCGCGCCATTGATGCCATAACAGCCGGAACCGCGCGCGTAAATGACGCGAACGTTTGCCGGCGGCAGGTTGAGGATCATCGCCGTCGTATTTCGGAGTGGATACGAGGATTGGGTCGGAGACCAGATCGTGGCGCGGTCGCCTCGAACGTCGGCCACCGCACAGGACGTCCCCAGCGAGCCGTGCATCTGATATGGGTGCAGATAGGTCGCGCGAACAATGGTCGCGGCCTTCCGAAGAGTCGACTCCACATCTCTGGAGTCGACAACGAGCGTGTCGCGCGACGGCTGACGCCGCATGTGCGCGTAGAAAGTTTCTTGCGCCGGCAGTGTCGTCCCCGGCGACCACGTGGCCTTCAACGCCTGCGCCGCCCGCATCGCCTGCCACGGTTTTTCGCAAACGACACCGACGAAGTTGTGCTTGACCACTATCTTGACGAGACCAGGGAGTCCGGCGACTGAGCCCTCGTCGACCTTCAGCAGGTTTCCACCGATCGCGGGCGGGCGCACGACGCGCCCGTGCAGCATCCCGTCAACACGGACGTTGTGCACATATTCGAGCTGTCCGGTGACCATGGCCGGCATATCGACGCGCGGAATCGAACGCCCCAGCACGGTCCATTCGCGATGCGGTTTCCGCTTCGCATTCACATCGAGTGCAATCGAGAAGCGTTCTCCGGCAAGGAGCTCGCCGTAGCTGACTGTCTTCGTTGAATCGGTGTGGCTTGTTATCGTTCCATCAGCAGTCTTGAGTTGATCGGGGGCAACACCGAGCCGACGCGAGCCGCGCTGAATCAGCGCGTGTCGCGCGGTGGCCGCCGCCAGGGCCAGGTTGCGCGAGTTGAAGTTGGTCGGAGTCGATTGGCTGCCCGATGTCGTTCCTTGATCCGGTGTGATGGCCGTATCGCACGCGACGAGACGCACACGTTCGATCGGAATCGAGAGCTCCTCAGCAATCAGCTGGATCTGAGCGGTGTGCATCCCCTGGCCCAGCTCGCACTTGCCGGTATAACCCGTGACCGTGCCGTCCGCGGCAATCGCCAGCCAGGAATCGAGCTGGCCGGCATCGATTCCCGCTGCACCGGTCTGCGCACCTGACGGAGGGGTCGAGAAACCGATCGCCGAAAACGACACGATGAGCAGGCCCGAGCGGTTGAGAAACTCCCGCCGCGACAAGCCTTCTCGTGCCAGTGCCCTTCGCGCTTCCGAGGTGAGTCGCACTCTTCTAATCCTGAATCCTCGAGCCGTCCCTGATTCGCATTGCGTATCGCTTGATAGCCTTGAACATGCGCACGTGCACGAAACATCGACACAGGACGCCCGACAGGGCCTCTCTGATCTCGGCGTCGGTCGCCTTCGGGTTCTGATCGAGAAACGCTTTCGCTGTCAGGATCACGCCACTCAGGCAGAAACCGCACTGCGCCGCCTGCTCGTCGATGAATGCCTGCTGAATCGGATGCGGCTTGGCGGGCGTGCCAAGCCCCTCGAGCGTCGTGACCTCGGCGCCGGCCACTGACGACACAGACGTTACGCACGATCGGACCGCACGTCCGCCGATGATGACGGTGCATGCACCGCACTGCCCGAGGCCGCAACCGAACTTGGGGCCTCGCAGCTGGAGATCATCGCTCAGCACATACAACAGCGGCGTCGTCGGATCGACGTCGAGAGCGTGCGCTCCTCCATTGACCGTCAACGAGATGATGGCCATGCGACTGGACCTCCCCGCAGCTTAGCACTGAGCCGACGCGGCCGATCACGCCAGCCCGCACGCCGCTCGCCCACGCCATTTGGCAGAGATTTGGCCTGTAGACAGACGCGCTGTCAGAGGGGATACTGTCCCGGATCGCAAGGCCGCAACTGAGCGTCAGAAGGAGCCATATGAAGCGCGTGATTTGCGTAGTGGCGGGCTCGCTGGCACTAGCCGGGATATCGATTGCCGCGATCGCGGCAGCCCAGCCATCGAGTTCATCGACGACGGCTCCGACATTCGCCACCGATGTCGCGCCCATCCTCTACAAGAACTGCGCGAGTTGCCATCGCCCCGGTGAGATCGGTCCGATGTCGTTTCTCACCTACGAGAGCACGCGGCCGTGGGCGCGCGCGATCAAGGAGAAGGTGGTGTCGCGCGAGATGCCTCCATGGGGCGCCGATCCGGCCACCAGCATGAAGATGCGCAACGATCGCAGCCTCTCGCAGAAGGACATTGACATCATCGTGGCGTGGGTTGCGGCGGGCGCGCCGCGGGGCAATCCGGCTGATCAGCCTCCACTGCCAACGTTCGCGAGTGGCTGGCAGCTTGGCGAGCCCGACTTCGTCTTCGAGCAACCGGTTGAGTGGACCGTGCGCGCCGACGGTCAGGAACCGTACCTGTACTTCTACCAAAAGATCCCATTCGCCGAGGACAAGTTCGCGAGCGCGATCGAGATTCGTCCGGGCAATTTCAGTGTGGTGCATCACTCGGGTGTGTACGTTGTCGATATCCCGGAGGGCTACTCGGTCCGAGACGGCTATCTCTACGACAAGGAGGGCAAGCAGGTACCTCCGACCGAGCCGATGGGCAAGAAGGCCGGTTCCGGTGACCTGTCGCCGCTGTCGGGTGCCGACAAGCTGATCTCCTACGTTCCGGGCCGTGGCTACGAGCAGCACCCGGCGGGCTTCGCTAAGCGGATACCGGCGGGCAAGTACGTCCGATGGGTCCTGCATTACAACCCGACTGGTCAACCCGAAACAGACCGAAGCCGTCTCGGCATTTGGTTCGCCAAGGCGCCGGTGACGCACGAAGTGCTCAATTTGCAAGCGGGTGACCCTGTGCCAGGTAGCGGCGGCCGAGGACTCTACTTCGCTCAAAACAAGGAAGTCCTGTACGAGTCGGACGACACGACGGGGCGTCGCGGCAAGACGCCGCCGATTCCGCCGCACACCGAGAGCTTCAAGATGATGGGCATCACGCCCGTCAACGAACCGATCACGTTGTACGCGCTGACCCCACACATGCATTTGCGAGGCAAGAGCATGAAGTGGTGGGTGACGTATCCAGACGGCCGCGAACAAGTGATCCTCGACGTGCCGAACTACGACTTCAACTGGCAGATCCAATATGAACTGGAGACGCCGTTGAGACTTCCGGCCGGCAGCAAGATCACCAACATCGCCATCTACGACAACTCGGCCAAGAACAAATGGAACCCCGCACCCGAGAAGGCAGTGTATTGGTCGGAGCAGAGCTGGGATGAGATGTACCAGCCGACGACGCAGTTCTCGGTTGACGGCCGCGACCTCACGAAGCCGAATCGCCCGACGACAGATCGCCAGCAGCAGCGGCAGTGAGACGGAGCCGACATCGTCAGTGATCCGCCGGAGTCCAGCGTTGAGACTGATGTCGGCATTGCTCGTCATGCTGGCTGGCGCGTGGTCAGGCACGAGTGACGCGCGGGCCATATTCGGCCAGTCGGTCGAGCGTCAACAACCACAGCTGCCCACAAGCCAGGTGCCGACGCTGGGTCGTCCCACGCGCCCCGACGATCCCGCGCCGGTTCTCGACTTCGCCGCGTACTTCAGCGGCTCGTGGCAGTTCACCTGGGATTTTCCCGATAGCCCGCTCGGCCCCGCGGGCACACTGACGGGCACGACCGTTTTCAAGACGATTGACGAGTCAACCTTCGAGGCGATCTCAACCGCGACCGGCGAGGGCGGCGCCGTCACGATTCGCGAGACCATTTCCTATCAGCGAGACCAGCACACGATTTCGCGTGAAGTCACCGACAGCCGCGGATTCGGCTACAAGCAAGCGGGCACGGTCGCCGGCGATCTTGGCGGACAGTTCACGATTCGAATGGAGAGCGCGCCGTTCGTCTACAACGGACAGTCGATCCGCCTGAGGAGCGTTCAGCGCCTTCTGTCTCCGCTGAACTATCGAACGCTGACGACGATCGCCGTGAGCGATGGACCGTTCACCAACTATGGCAATCCCTGGTGGAAGAAGGACACCAACCGATGACCCGCTGGCTCGCGGCCGTTATCGTCGCTCTTGCGGTCTGGTCCGCCAGCTTCGGCGCCGTGCTCCGCGCACAGATGCCGGCCGAGAAAGTCCCGCTCGTGGCCGTGAGCGGTTGCCTCGTAGAACGGGCGGCACATTCGTGGACGCTGAGTCGAGCCACTGAGCCGACACTGAGCATCGCCAACGGTCCGCCGCCGAATGTGCAGGTGACCGGCCCGACGACTGGCAAGAACGAATTTGCATTGGTCGGCGTTTCGGAGTTCGATTTGCCTTCCCACAAAGGCCATACCGTGCTCGTGAAAGCGTTGCTCATCAAGGCGGCGCCGATCAGTCGATTGAACGTCACGTCCGTAACGCACCTTGCGCCGACGTGTCCGTCGCCGGCGAAATAGGTTGCGTGCAAATGGACGCGCGTGTCACCCGTAGCGCGCGGCTTTAGCCGCGCGTTTTGTCCGGCGAAAACGGCGACAGCAAGCAAGCGGTACTTGTGGTTTGTGGCCTGGTCATGTGCGTTGTCACTCAACGCCATGGCGGCCTACCAGCCATTCGACGGCCGCACGCGCCGCTGGCGGCGTCAGGAAGTGCGGCCCATCGAACTCGTAATAGACGACATCGTAGCCGGCGTGGCGCAGCTGTGGCAGCAGCCGGCTCCTGCTTCCTGCCACGCTGTATACGTTGTCCCGCGTGCCGTGCGCGAGGAAAATGCGCGGCGTGCCGACTGGCGGCGCTGGCGCAAGCATGTACCCCGGCGCGACGGCGATCAGGTGCGTGAACAAATCGCCGTTGATCATTCCAACTGACAGCGCGTACATGCCACCGTCCGATAAGCCTCCAAGCCCGACGCGCGATGAGTCGATTGCGACGCGTTCGAACGTGTATCGGAGCGCCGCGTCGATGAACAGAACGTCGGGACCAATGCGACTATCGACGGCATCCCAGGTGTTGTGCCTCGCGTCGAGCGTCAGCAATGCGATTTCGAATTCCTCGGCGAGTGGGAACATGAAATGGAAATCGCGTGCCTGTCCCCCTCCGCCGTGCAGCATCACGAGGAGCGGCACTTGCGTGCCGGACGCGGCCTTGGTGGGGACGTAGAGCGTCCCGTCCCTGCGCATGCCGCGATAGATGGCCTTCCCAAGCCCGAGGTCGTGCGCGCCGGCCGTCAAAGCCGCCCTAGGTGGGGTCGGACGCGCCGAGATCCGTGTAACTTCAGGTCCAGATTGGCGGCACGCTCCGCCGAACAGCATGCACGCCACGACGACGACCGCGCGCCTGACCCAGGGCTGCTTGGACAGCATTGCAGACCGCATAGTAGTGTCCCACGGCGCGGGTGTGCTCGCGACCAGCGTCGCCTTTACGTCAACGCCCTGCACAAGCGCCAGCCGTGACAATTATCCGGGGCGACAAATGCTTCAGGAGATGCACTCGGCTCTTCGTTTGATGGGGTGTCGGCAGCGCACAAATGAAGCGATGCAACCTTACATGTGAAGCTTGGTTGCGGGGGCGCGCAACCGCCGGTACTTGCAGAGTGTGGAGCGGGGCTGCATAGGCGGTCCCCTAGACGCTCGCCTATCACCCATGGGCTCCGCGGGTACTGCGGAGAAGCCCGAGCGCAGTTGTGTCGAGCCGCTCCGCTTGCTAGTTTGGCGTAGATGCCGCCGCCTTGTGCCCGAACAACTCAGCAGGACCATTGAGACTCTTTACCGATCGGAATCGGGCCGGGTCCTGGCGACCCTCGTGCGCCTGGCCTCAGACTGGTATTTCGGTCTACCTGCTGGCGCTAGCGGGTGACGAACGCCTTCCAGCGATTCCGGTCGGAATCGACATCTTCAGGACGTGGGACGAGTAATGCGGTCGCTAATGTCGGTAGCTTAGGGGGCTTGGCGCCGCCCTAGTTCGAACGGCCTACTAACCCCGACCGTGAATGCCCGACCGCCATGCGAGTCGGTTCCCCGTACGAATTCGACATAGGAAGCGAACACGTCTATCTGCCGCATCGAGTACGTGATGCCGGCGCCCAACCGCCAGTTGTTGTCGCGGAGAAGGCGATCGTGCTCGAACATACGCTCCGCCGTGTTAACGTCGCCCGGGAATGGAAGCGCCGATGAATCCGATCCCCCAAATCGGAGCCCGCCGTGAACGCGCTGCCATAAGACCAGACCGCGAGCGGCGAGACGCCTCGTAATCAGAAACCCACCCTCGACCGTGGCGTTGCTGCGGTTGTTCGGAACATCGTCGAGCACACGCTCCACGAACGCGTACGAGTAGCGGCCTTGCACGTACAGCCTGGGCGAGATGGCGTCGAGGCGCTGCCCCGCATCAACGCTGACGCGCAGTTCTTTCAAACGCTGGCCCACCACAGCCTCGCCCCGGTACTCATAGTCGTGGCTTGGCACGCCGACCGATACGGACGGCGTCAATGCAAAAGCCCCGTTGATGACGTTGTAGCGCGCCGTGAAGCCGAAGTCCTGCCATCCGCTCTGCCAGCAGCGGCACTCGTCCCGGGGTGGAAAGGGAATAGTTCCCACGGGGACATCAGAAACCGCAACACCGGGCGGACCGTACGGGACGGGATCCACGTACTTCGCAAACGCAAGAGGAAGTCCGGCCGACAGGGATAACCGATCGGTGATGGCATAGTCGGCCTCGATGTCGATCCGCGTGTGGACGCTTCTCCCTATTCGAAGGAACACTCCGTCCGTGTCGGTATGCCCGGTGTTGTTGATGGTCTGAGCGGCAACGGTGACCGAGCCGACGCCAGCAGGTGGTACCCACGCCTGCGCAAACGCGGGGGGCGCGACCGCAGCAAGAGCCGCGAGCGCCAGTGACGCGAGGGACGCGAGGGACGCGCGGCGGCCGACGCGTGGGACCGGGTCCATCCTGCGTGAGATCTCGTGGCGGCTCTAATCCCCGGCCTTGGCCTGCGACGCGGACCTCGAGGCGAGGGCGTCATCAATAGCGTCCAGGAACGATTGGTTCTTCGTCGGCGCCTTGAGAACGCGCTGGTACTGTTTCTTCGCCGCCGCCAGGTCGGCGTCTCTGGGGTTGTACATCACCGGAAGGACGATTGGCGCCTTCGCATTTTGCGTGCGACTGCTCACTGCCTGGCTGTCGGACACATCAGCCAGAACGAGATCCCATCCGCCTTGGCCCAATGCGTCGCTTAATGCCTCAGCGCTGGTTACCACGGTGGGCCGGTAGCCAGCCTTGCGCAGTGTTGCCTCAAAAGGAACATTGGCGAGCGCTTTGGGGAGATTGAGCGCTGGATTTGCGTAAACCAAAATCGCCGCGGGTTGGCGCGCCGGCGCGGGACGCGAGAAACGAGTGCCCCGACTGCCCATCAAGAATTTCTCCCCGCACGCTCTCAGGGGATCGCTACTACCGGTACCGACGAGAAGCAGAAGCGCCGCAGCGATGATTCGGGTATTCATGGTGGCCCCCGGGCTGAGGTTGGTAAAGGCATCTTTACTATACCTCGCATCGCGACCACGCAGGGCGGTTATCCTCGCGTTAAGGCGGCAGGTTGACGCGGCGAACGGAGGCGAGAAACCGGGGGTCGCCGCGAATCGCGTCCCACGAGCGATCGGCCTTGAGAAAGACCAGCCCAGGCGCGCGATCAGCAAAGGCGGCCTCGAAGTAGCTGAACGCCTGCTCCACCTCACCCAGCTGCGCATGGGCGCGGGCAAAGTCCAAAGGCGACACATACGCTGCAGTCGCCCGACTTCTGAGCCCCTCGAGTTCCTGACGTGCCGCCATCCTTTCGACCTTCCGATATCCGTCGGCTCCCTTGGCTGTTTCGAGGACGTCACGCAGGAAGTCATCGCCACGGGCTTCATGGCCACGTCGCCGCGCCTCGATGGCCTCGTCAAACCGACCCTGCGTGCGTCGGACTTCGGCAAGGCCGAGAAAGGCGTACGCACTCGGCTCGTCGCGGATTGCCTGTTCGTAGAGGGCCACGGCAGCCTCGAGCTGCCCGGAATAGAACAAGTAGTCTGCCTCCAACATGGCAAAGAAGGGGGTCAGCGGATCCGCCTGCCGGATTCTCCGCATGATTCGGACCGCATCATCGGGACGGCCGAGCGCCCACCGCGCCATTGGGTAAATCAATAGCGTGTTGGTTGGAAACGCGCCGCTCGGCGCGGCGGTCGCGATCTTCCACTCGCGCTCGGCGGTCGCCCAGTCCCAGTCGAAAAGGAACGCGACGTTTGCCGTGGTCGCATGAGCCTCCGGAAGCTCCGAGTCGAGCTCGAGAGCGCGGCGATTGCTCATGTTTGCCAATGGCCACGCAGCAGCCGGCCGCTCGAAGCCGTCGATGGCAGCCGCAACGTACGTGGCCGCGAGGGCATTGTGGGCCAGCGCGAATCGAGGATCCCGCATCGTGGCGCGCGTCAGAAGCTCGCGCGCCTGCAGAATATCCGCTTCAGAACCTCTGAGCCGGTAGTGACGGGCTCGCAAATACAACTCGTAGGCTTCCGGGTCGTCAGTGAAATGACGCACGAGCCGGCGGCGCTCATCGCCGCTCAATCTCAGCCGGATCCCTTCGTCCATGATGGCACTGGCGATCTCGTCTTGAATCGACACGACTTCTGCGCCGGCGCGCTCATATGTGTTGCCCCACAGTTGAATGCCGGTCGCCACTTCCACGAGTTCCGCCGTAATCCGTAGCCGTCCGGACCGGCTCGTCACCGTGCCCGTCAAGATCGCGTCCACACCCAGCTGACGTCCTGCCTCGCGCGGATCGATGGTCTTGCCCTTGAAGTTGAATACTGTGCTACGCGCCATCACCGTCAGCGACGGCAGGCGCGAGATCTGACGAATGAGGCTCTCAGTAATGCCGTCACATAGGGTACTCGGCCTCCTCGTCGTGCGCCGCATTCGCAAAAGGCAGTACGGCCAGCACCCGAATCCCGGTGTCCTGCGGCCACAGGCGCCATGCGCCAAGGCCTGCCACCATGGTCGTCAGGGCTCCACCGGCCAGCCAGAGTGCGCGACGTCGCGTGACGCTGACGACCGGCGCTGCATCAGCAACGGTCCTCGTCTCCGGAAGTCCTGCCGTAAGCGCCTGCGCCGCTCCTGACTCGCTCACGCGGTTCCATTGATCGCGAATCTCGCGCAGTTCGTTCGCAAGGTGCCGTGTGTTCGCGTATCGATCGCCCGGCTGCTTGGCGAGACAGCGCTCGACGATTTGCTGTATCGGGAATGTGACACCGGGATTGACCGTTTGGATTGCTGGGGGCTGTTCGCGGATAATCGCGGAGAGCGTCTCGACGGAGGTGTCGCGCTCGAACGGTCTACGCCCGCAGCACATCTCGTAGAGAATCACGCCGAAGGAAAACTGATCGGACGACAGGCTCGCTGGCCGGCCAGCTGCCTGCTCGGGCGACATATAGCCTACGGTGCCGAGGATCATTCCGTCATGCGTGAGCGCGGCCCGCGTCGCCACGTCGTCTTGGGCGTGAACACGCGAGTCGAGCCGGACGGGATGCTTTGCCAGGCCGAAGTCCAGCACCTTGACCAGGCCCTCGGGGGTGACCATCACATTCTCGGGCTTCAGGTCACGGTGCATGATGTCGCTGGCGTGCGCCGCAGCGAGCGCGTCCGCCAGCGGCGCAGCGAGATCGAGCACCTCTCCAACGCGAAGGGCCCGCTCCGCCAGTACCTCTCGCAGCGTGCGCCCTCGCACGAGCTCCATCGCGATGTAGGCGATGTCACCTTCCTCCCCGACGCCATAAATTGTGACGATGTTCGGGTGGTTGAGGGCAGAAGCGAGTCGGGCTTCCTCTTCGAACCGTTGCAGGTAGGCGGGATCGCTTCCGGCCGGCCGCGCGAGGACCTTGAGTGCAACTTCGCGTCCGAGCTTCACATCTCGCGCGCGATACACCTCGCCCATGCCGCCCGCACCGAGCAGCGACAAAATCTCGTAGCCACCTAGGTGGCGTCCTACAAACGCGCCTGGGTCGCAAGTCACGCGCACGCGCCATCCACCGCGCATCGAGTCTACACTCGCTCCGAGACTCTTCACAGTGGGGCACGACAGCTCGAACTCGCGCGGCAGACGCAGATTCGACAACCCTGATCGGCGGACTACTTGCCGAGGCGAGCTCTGAGCGCCTCTCTGGCAACTCCGACCCGCGCCCGTAAGGCGTACGAAGCGTTCTTCGAATTCTTGAAGCGGGCCGACCCCGACGTGCCGCTCCCGCTCCAGGCGAAAGCGGAATACGCGAAGCTCGCGGGTTGAACGCGCCGGCGGCCGGCCGGCGCCGCAGCCGGATCGCACACGTTCGTCTACACTCCACATATGAGAAAGACGCTCGCTGCCCTCCTCGTCGTCCTCTGTACGGTTGCGCTCCCCGCGCAAAAGAAAGACACGGGCAAGCCGCCCGCACCTGAGAAGCCGAAAGATCCCGCGGCAGCGATCAACAAACCCCGCTCGGACGGTCGGAAGGTGACGTTCGAGACGACCGAGGCCACGTGGGCGTCCGTGGATGTCACGCCCGACGGCCGCACGCTTGTCTTCGACCTGCTCGGCGACATCTACACGATGCCGATCGACGGCGGCGAGGCGCGCGCCATCAGCCGCGGGCCGGCGTACGACCACCATCCACGCGTCTCGCCCGACGGCACGACGATCGCCTTCACATCGGACGAAGCCGGGATGGAGAACCTCTGGCTGATGGCCGTCGACGGGAAGGACCGTCGTGCGCTGACCGATGACAAGACGGCGTACGTGCGAAGCGCCGCGTGGACGCCGGATGGCCACTACCTCGTCGCCAGAAAACAGGACGCCAAGCCGGCCGGCATCCCACCGGTCGAACTATGGATGTATCACCGTCTCGGCGGCACTGGCATCAAGCTGACCTCCTCCGACGAGTGGCACCACACCTCCGGACCGGTCGTGTCGCATGACGGACGCTACATCTACTTCTCGGCGCGCAAGGCGCGCTTCAACTACGTGCCCGACATGACGCAGGGCCTCTGGCAGATCGTCCGCTTCGATCGGCAGACCGGCGAGACGCATCCGCTCACCACGGGTTTTGGCGGCGCTGTGCGTCCGGCGATCTCCCCGGATGGGCACACGCTCGCGTTCCTGGGCCGGCGCGACGCGGACACCGTGCTCGTCGCGCGCGATCTCCGGAGCGGCGCCGAACGGATCGTCCTGCGCGGCATGGACAAGGATCAGCAGGAAGGCTTCGCGCCGATGGACGTGTGGCCGAACTACACGTTCACCGCCGACAGCCGTCACGTCATCGTGCCGCACCAGGGCTCGATCCTGAAGGTTGCACTCGACGGCGGGGACACGCAGAAGATTGCGTTCCGCGCGACCGTCGAGCAGACCTTCGCGCCTCAGGTCACCTGGCAGGAGCGCATCGACACCGGTCCGGTGCACGCGCGCATCCTGCGTTGGACAACCGAGTCCCCGGACGGCAAGTGGATCGCGTTCGACGCATTCGGCCGCGTGTGGCTGCAGGAGATCGCCGCTGGCAGGCCAGTGGGCTCGCCGAAGCGATTGACGTCGGGCACGCTGCCGGCGCGCGAATACGCGCCTGCGTTCTCTCCAGACGGCCGATCGATCGCCTACGTCACCTGGAGCGATACGGAGGGCGGTCAACTCTGGACCGCTCCCATCGCCGGCGGTGCACCGCGGCAACTCACGCGCGCGCCGGGTCATTACGCCAACCCGTCGTGGTCGCCCAAAGGCGATCGCCTCGCACTTATTCGCGGATCGGGTCTCGAGTTTCGTGGCCAGCAGCCAGAGGACGAGAACTTCTTCGAGATCCATTGGATCGACGCGAACGGCGGCGATACGAACCTCGTGACCACCGTAACGACGGCCAACGCGATGCGCTTCCACCCGCAGGCCTTCTGGGCGCCCGATGGGACACGCCTGATCTATCGCAGGTCTGTCGAGCAGACGAAGCCGACCGATCCGCTGCAGAACGATGTGGTCTCAATTCGCCTCGACGGCACCGATCGCAAGACCCATCTGCGCCTGCCGGCAGTCGACGATCTGGTGGCGTCACCCGACGGCCAATGGGTGGCGTTCACCTCGCGCGACAACGTCTACGTCGCGGCGCTGCCGATGACCCAAACCAAAGAGCCGGCTACCGTCGGCGCCAAGGACGGTGCCGTTCCCGTCTGGCGTCTGTCGGATGCCGCAGGATCCTCGGTCTCGTGGGCGGCCAACGGCACCGTCATCACGTGGTCGCTGGGCGACACGTTCCATCGGCTGCCGTTCGCGGACGCAATGAAGTTCGTCCAGGATCAGAAGACTAAAGCGGCGAGCGACGCAGCCAAGGCCCAAGCCAAGAAAGATGAGCAGGAGAAAGAAAAGCCAGTCGTCCCCTCGTCTCAGCAGATCCAGATCACGCTCACCATGCCTCGGCCGGCGCCGCAGGGATCGTTCGTGCTGCGCGGGGCGCGCGTCCTGACGATGAAGCGCGACGCGGCCGGGCGCGACGAGATTCTCGACAACGTCGACGTGGTCGTGACTGGAAACCGGATCGCGGCGATCGGGCCCGCTGGTTCGGCCCCGGCGCCGGCCGGGGCCCGGGAGTTCGATGCGAAAGGCAAAACGATCGTGCCGGGGTTCATCGATTCGCACGCGCACCTGCACTACTCCGGCTTCGAGACGTTCCCGGAAACGAAGTGGGAATACATCGCGAACCTCGCCTACGGCGTGACCACGGTCTACGACCCGTCGGCGCACTCGCTCGACGTCTTCGCGCAGGGCGAGATGGTGGAAGCCGGGGTCATGACCGGCCCGCGCGTCTACTCGTCGGGCGACGTGCTGTACGGCGGCCAGCAGGCGCCGATCTTCGCCGAGGTCAACAGCCTGGACGACGCCCGCCGGCAGGTGAAGCGCATGAAGGCGTATGGCGCGCGGATGATCAAGGTCTACCAGCAGCCGCGCCGCGATCAGCGCATCTGGTTCGCCGAGGCCGCGCGCGAGCAGAAGATGCTGCTCACGGCCGAAGGCGCCGGCGAGCTGCACACCGATCTGACCATGGCGCTCGACGGGTTCACGGCCTTCGAGCACTCGCTGCCCGTCGAACTGCGCACTGACGTCGCGCAGTTCGTGGCGAAATCAGGGACGTACTACACGCCCACGCTCATCGTCTCGTATGGCGGCCCGACAGCGGAGCATTACTTCTGGCAGACCAGCAATCCGCACGACGATCCCAAGCTCAATCGCTTCACACCGCATCGATCCTTCGACAACCTCGGCCGGCGGCGGATGTTCATTCCTCTCGACGAGTATCACTTCCCGATCGTCGCGGAGGGCGCGGCCAAGGTGGCGAAAGCCGGCGGACGCGTCACAATCGGCGCGCACGGACAGCTGCAGGGCCTTGGCTACCACTGGGAGCTGTGGGCGCAAGCCGGTGCCGGCGCCACTGGCGGCCGCACGGGCATGTCGCCGATCGACACACTGCGCGCCGCGACGATCCATGCGGCCGAGAAGATTGGTTTCGGCCCGGACCTGGGCTCGATCGAAACCGGGAAGCTGGCCGATCTCGTGGTGCTCGACGCCGATCCGCTGTCGGACATCCGCAACACCGCGAAGATTCGCTGGGTGATCAAGAACGGCGAGCTCTACGACGCCGAATCGATGACGGAAGAGTGGCCCCACCAGAAGCCGCTGCCGCCGTTCTTCTGGCGCGAGCGCACGGTGAACCGGTCGACGGATGCGCAGCGGTAGCCTTCCCGTTGCCGTGAGCTGGCTGCATGCGGGCTGACATGTGCCGTCTGCTGATCGCATCGGGTGTGGCGCTGCTGTTGGTGATGCCATCGGTCCGCGCCGGGGCTCCGCAAGCACCTGCGACGCCGGCGACACAGCAGTCACTCGCCGGGCTGATCGCGTCGCTGTCTGAGCCGGGCGGCTATTTCGACACCGACAATCTCATCTCGAACGAGCGGTCATACCTGCACGTCGTCCCGATGCTTCGTTCCCTCGCGGGGCAAGCCGGTGGCAGTGGTGTGTACCTCGGCGTCGGGCCGGATCAGAACTTCTCATACATCGCGCACCTTCGCCCGACGCTGGCGATCCTGATCGACATCCGGCGCGATAACCTGTTGTTGCACCTGCTGTTCAAGGCGATGTTCTCGGAGGCGGCCACGAGAGCCAGCTACCTGGCCCTGCTGACCGGACGCAGCGAGCCCGCCGCGACACGCGACGCGTCGATCGAGAACCTCGTGCGGCTGGTTGATCAGGCGAGGCCGCTTGGCCGAACCGACCTCGGACGACTCGAGGCACGATTGGCAGCGGTCATCAACGGCTTCGGCGTGCCGCTTTCGAACACGGACCGCGCCACGATTGCGCGCTTCCATCGCCGGTTCGTCGATGCCGGTCTCTCCCTGCAGTTCAATTCCAGCGGGCGCCTACCGCAGTACGACTACCCGACGTATCGAGACTTGCTCCTCGAGGTCGACCGCGACGCCGTGCGGCGGAGTTTCCTGGCGAACGAGGACGACTTCCAGTTCGTGAAGACACTGCACGCGCGCGATCGGATCGTTCCCATCGTCGGCGATCTGGCGGGGCGCGACGCGCTCGCGAACGTCGGCCGGTATCTCGACGCCACTGGACTGCGAGTGTCCGCGTTCTATACCTCGAACGTGGAGTTCTATCTGTTCCGCGACGGCAGTGCCCAGGCATTCATCGCCAACCTGGCTCGCCTGCCCCGCCAGCCTGGGAGCGTCATCGTGCGGAGTGTGTTCCCAGGCGGTGGCGCGCGGATCTCACACGGCTACAACAGCGCGTCGCAGACGCAGCCGATCCAGGCGCTGCTCGATGGCTACCAGCAGGGGCGATTTCGGCAGTACTGGGAGCTGACCCGGTAGCGGGCGCCTTCCGCGGCGAAAAAACCGTGGGCACGCCGGTGAACGCAGCTTGACCGGGCCGCGACATGTGTCGCAGGATCCGCCGATGGCCGTTGGATTTCGGGACTCCTCGCCGGAGCGGTCGCCGTCGAACATCTCCCTCGTGGCGCGTCACGAAGGACGTCGAGGCGTCATACTGACCGAGAGGACGACATATGGTGGATCGGATTAGACGCAAGCTTCTGAAGACTGGCGCCGCAGCCGCGGCGCTCGCCGCGACACCGTCAGTGCTCGCGCAGCAGAGCGGGAACGGAGAGAGCGGGCAGTTCTACCAGAAGGGGAATGTCCGCATCCGCTACGAGGAGACAGGCGCGGGCTTCCCACTGCTCCTCATTTCGGGCGGGGGGTTGAACGGCTCGACGATCGCGGGCATCCGCGCTGGGAATCCGTTCAACACAATCGAGGCATTCAAGGGAGAGTTCCGCTGCATCTATGCTGACCTGCGCAACTCGAACGGTCAGTCCACCGGCCCGCTCGAGATGGACAGGCCCTGGGATTCCTACACCGACGACCATCTTGGTTTGATGGATCATCTGAAGATCGACAAGTTCATGGTGCTCGGCTTCTGCATTGCGGGGCCCTTCATCTGGAATCTCATGAAGCGGGCGCCCAATCGCGTCGTCGCGGCCGTGCCGGTGCAGCCGGTCGGGTTCCGGCCAGAGCTGCCGAACGCCCTGTACGAGAGTCAGACGACCGGTTGGGCCGCACCGCTGGTCAAGCGGCGCCCCGAAATCACAACTGCAATGGCCGACCAGTTCCTGAACAGCATGTTCCGAAACAACCCTGACTTCCTGTTCACGGTGACGCGCGATTTCGTGAAAGCGTGTCAGACGCCTGTACCTGGTCCTGCCGGATGACACCGCCGGGCATTCATTGGCTGTCGCCATTGAGAGCGCGATGCTGGCGCCCAAAGGCCAACTGAGCATGTACCCCTGGAAGGACGCTCCGGAGAAAATTCCGCTGGCGGTGCGCCACGTGCGCAGCTTCCTGCTATCGCATCGGACGACCTAGAGAGGCAACCGGAGGGCCACCTTCGACCTTCACGACTGAGAGGAGGACCGTTCGTCATGCTCACACGACGGGAACTGTTGTCCGCAGCGGTAGCCTTTCCAGCCAGCACTCTGCTCGACAGCCGGCATTTCACACAGGCGACGTCGTCGGCCGCTCTGCCGCCCCCTGTCGCGGAGGCGATGGCCCACGTCCATCCCGAGTTGCGGCCGTCGCTCGAAGGCTTGATGAAGACGATGGGGTCGTTCCCGCCGCTGACGGCCGAGACTCTGTCGAAGCAGAGGCAGATGATGAACGGCTTTGCCCGTCCGGTCCTGCCGAGCCCGCCGGTGACCGAGCGGACGATCGCCGGTGCGCCCGGTGCACCGTCCGTGCGTGTGTTTGTGGCCGGCAATGTCGCGGGCGCGTCGAAGCCCGCCGTGCTGCACATCCACGGCGGCGGTTATGTCATGGGTTCCGCCGCGATGTCGAGTCGCGATATTCAGGAGCTCTCAACCACTCACAACTGTGTGGCAGTGTCAGTCGACTACCGGCTGGCGCCGGAGACACGCTTTCCCGGGTCGCTC